>JAFLCG010000001.1 GCA_017303635.1 Anaerolineae bacterium
GCGTCAACAAACTGAAGCATTTTCGTCGTGTCTTCTCTCGTTTTGACAAACTCGCCCGTCGTTACGCAGGTTTCGTCCAGTTCGCCAGTGCGCTCATCTGGTTACGTTGAAATGTCAACACAACCTAGATTGGCCTGTTTATTAACCCCGCTCGCATCCACAATCGTGTGGATGACCGGCGCATCACTCTGGTCGTAAGCTTCATAGGACTGCTGAAAATAGCTGATGTAGTCATCCAGGTCTGTATCACCCCAGATATGGACGAAGAGGACTTGGTTTTCAATGTACCAGGTTGATTTGCAAGGCATGATGGCTCCATCATCTAACTACGTTTGTATTAATCGTAGCGACGATGAGGCGTCAACAGGCTTTAGGAAAGGTAAATTTATCCGAAAAAAATGAATCGGATGCTGATGAAGATCAGGAAAACGGCGTACAGTCGTTTGATGGTCTGCGAGGGTAATCCCAGCGCAATGCGTGCGCCGATGAAAGCCCCTCCGACCAAGCCGAGCGCCACCAGCAGACCCGCGCCCACATCCAGCTTGCCACTTTGAATATAGGGCAGAATCGCCGGGATATTCGGCGGTAGAAGGGCTGCCAGGGAAGTCGCCACCGCCCGCTTGTGGTCAAACTTGACCAGGGCCACCAGCGCCGGGACGATGATGACCCCGCCGCCGATGCCGAATAAGCCTGCCAGGACTCCGGCCAGCGCCCCAATGCCGATCATGATCAGCAGGGAGGGATCGCTATCACCTTTACTATCCTCCGGGGCTTTGGTGACGGTTTCACCGCGGAGTTCGGCCCACCACTTGACTGGCTCGGCAAAACGCCAGGCCACGAACAACAGGAATACGCCATAGGCGCGGCGCAGATCATCGCTGGGTAAATTGTTGGCGATGAGGCCGCCCAGATAGCCACCTACCCAGAGTCCCGCCGCCATCCATAAAGCGATCTTCAGGTTGAGCTTGCCCGCCCGGTAGTAGGCGATGACGGCGAAGATGCTGACCGGGGCCAGCAGCGCCACCAGCGACGTGCCGCTGGCCGCCAGTTGATCGAAACCCAACAGCAGAATCAGGATGGGAACAATGATGACTCCGCCGCCGATCCCAAACATGCCGGACGCGACCCCGGCCACCAATCCCAGCGCGATGAGTTCAATAATTAAGAGAGGCATCTTGCACTTTCAGTTGAGCGGGTTGTGCTAAGGCGCAGTGTAACGCATTTCTCCGCTATAATCCTTGAAACCATACACCATTACCATTTTAAGGATTCTTTATGAACCCGGAGCTCGAATACACTGCGCTGCGAGAAGAAATTCTCAAACGCATTGAGTCCCGCCAGCAGTTGATTTCCATTACCCTGACCATCGCGGCAGCCGTGTTGGGAGTCGGTTGGACGAGCGGCGCAGTCATCCTGCTCATCTATCCACTGATTGCGACGCTGATGGCGGCGGGCTGGGCGCAGAATGAAATGATGATTCGCCAGATCACCGCCTACATCCGGGATCATCTGGAAGGCAAAGTCACTGAACCGGGTTGGGAACGGACCAGCCGCGCCAAGATGACTGAAACCATGGTATTTGGCTGGCCGATGGACATTCTGGCGCTGGGTGGCATCTTCGTCTTGACGCAAATCATGGCACTGGCTTTAGGCTGGACGCGCTTCAACAATTCAGCCCTGGAATGGATTTTGCTGGTCGCTGATGGCGTGGGGCTGATCGTCGTCCTCTCCCTGCTGAATATGGTACGCGACCGGACCATGTCCGGAGTTTCACTTTAATCGGAATCAGTTATCGATTACGGATCGAGAATTCAAACATGCCCCATCTTGTCGTTGCCTCGACCAACCCGGTCAAAATTAATGCTGCCCTGGAAGGCTTTCAAACCTTATTCCCAGACCCTATCTGTACTGTCCAGGGCGTGAGCGTCCCGTCAGGCGTGAGCGACCAACCCCTGAGCGATGAAGAAACCCTGCGTGGGGCGCTCAACCGGGCGCGTGCGGCGCAGGCGCAAGTCCCCCAGGCGGATTATGCTTTTGGCATCGAAGGCGGTTGTGAAGAACGCTATGGCTTGCTGTGGACTTTTGCCTGGATTGCCGTGATCGCAGGCGATCAGACCGGGCTGGGGCGCACCGGAGCATTCGCTTTGCCGGAAGCGGTTGCGGCGTTGGTGCGGGAAGGGCTGGAACTGGGCGGGGCGGATGACCGGGTCTTTGGGCGGACTAATTCCAAACAGGCGAATGGGGCGATTGGGCTGCTGACCGATGACAAAATCGACCGTCGAGGCTACTACGTTCACGCCGTCATGATGGCGCTGGTCCCGTTCAAGAATCCGGCGCTGGCTTTCGCCGCGCCGGAGTTAACATCTCGCCGTTCCCGCAAAGGGCTGATCTGTGAAGGCTAGCCAGTCCCGTTCTAGCGTGCCGGTAGGACTTCGACAGGCTGTAAGACCTCTGGATTCGCCAGATCCCAACTGACACTGGCATCCATCGATTGCAGGAAGGTCAGCGCTTCATCCAGTTTGTTGAAGTGCCGCAGGCGCTGCTGGGTGACGTTGCTGACCGTATTGACCACAAAGCGGGTCAACACATTCTTAGGGCCATCCACCACACTCAGAATCCAACCCGCACGCGGATGGGTTTCTTTGGGCAGCGAACGCTTGATCTCCAGCAGATTGGGATTGTGAGTCGTGCGGCTGGCATCAATGATGGTATGGACCATCGGGCGATCACTTTGGTCGTAGGCCGTGTAGCAGTCCTTGAAGTAGTTTACATAGTCGGCCAGTTCCAAACTTCCCCACATTTGGACAAAGACGACTTCGTTTTCGATATACCAGTCAACTTTATAAGGCATGACAGATCCTCATTCCAGTAGCTAACAGACTTTATGGGCTTCTAAGGTTCATGGTATACGCATTAACCTTCGATAACCGTAAAGGTACCCCCCAGAACCGTGAATTATTCGTGAACAATGTTACAAAATGCAATCCAATCGGACTTGTGGTATCCGTCGACTTTGTTGGGTGATACCACTTTCCAGAAGCAGGATCGAGGACGCTCTTACCAAATCATACTCCCTATGTGCGATTTGCGCTGAACCTCCCGCCACGCTCCATTGTGAGTGATGAACATCACTGCTGCTTGATGACTGACAAGGCCTTGCCAGGCGACTAGCATAGACATGGAGGCTGTAATGTTATAAGGAGTTTCCCTCATGTTGCTCCGAATCCTGCTGGTGGTTCTGGCAGTCCTCGCTGTTATGGTGCTGGTCGGTTGGCTGGGCTTCCGGGTGAAGCCAACTGCCGTTGAAGCCCTTCTTCCAGGTGAAACCTATCCCGCACTCCCATTGCCGACCGCACTTTCCGGTCCACTGGCTCGCTATGCCCATGCCCTCTACGGGGATACTCTCCCGAAGGTGGAAACGGCCATTGTCGCCGGACGTGCCACCATGACGGTCAATGGCCTGACGATGCCATCCCGCTTCATTTTTTACTATGATGCTGACCCCATCAGCCATTACCACGATATTCAAGTCACCTGGTTCAATGTGCCCATCATGCGGATCCATGAACGTTTTCGGGAAGGGCACGCCCGGTTGGATATGGCGATCATTGGTCAGGTGGAGAATTCACCGAAGGTCGATCATGCTTCTCTGCAAGGCTTCTATGCCGAAACACTGGCCTGGCTCCCGGCTATTGCCCTGAGTGATGGCGCGATCCGTTGGGAAACAGTTGACGACCACACTGCTCGCGCTTTTCTGCCCGGCGCGGATGACGCTGAGTCGTTTACCCTGCGTTTTGATCCGGTGACAGGGTTGATCACCGAAGTCGAAGCGCTGCGCTATCGGGATGCGAATTCCCCCGAGCGCTCTCGCTGGATTTGTCGGGCGCTGGCCTGGGGTGATCTGAATGGAACTCCCACCATGTTGCAATCTGAAATTCAATGGGATGCGGATGCCCCCTGGGTTCAATGGGAACTGGAGCAGGTCGCCGTCAATGTCCCGGTCGAAGCTCGCCTCAATCAATTTGGTGGCGATGTCTAATTGCTCCATCCGGTAAATGATCAAAGCGGGCGCACAGCCGTCCCAAAGGGAGGCTTCGCTCTGCGCCCCTACAGGAATCACTGATTTCGATTAGATTACTTACCGGATGAAGCACCAATGCAGACTGGTCTGCTGAACAGGGCGACATTCAGTCCTTTGACGGACGAAACAGGGTATAGGTTTGCATTACGATCAGGCATCTAAACATCGCTCAACGAATGCTCGTATGAGGCTAATGGAGAGGAATGCATAGATGCGTGCGATTCGTGTACAGGAACATGGTGGTCCGGATGCGCTGCAATGCATTGACCTGCCTGTTCCGGCCCTCAAGCCCGGTCATGCGCTCGTCCGGAACCACGCCATCGGCGTGAACTATGTGGATGCCCAGCATCGGCAGGGTGGCTACTACCCCATTGGCCTGCCCTTCATTCCGGGTATCGAAGCTGCCGGGGTGGTTGAGCAGGTCGGGGAAGGCGTGACCCAGTTTGCACCGGGTGACCGAGTCGCCTACGCAGGGTACATGGGCGGGAACTACGCGGATTACACGCTGGTGCCGGAGGCTGAACTGCTGCCGGTGCCTGCCGCGCTGAGTCTGGAGCAGGCTGCTGCTGGTTTGATGCACGCCATGACCGCCCACTGCCTGACTCACGAGGTCGCTCCCTTACGTGATGGTCAGTGGGTGCTGATTCATGCGGCGGCTGGCGGTGTGGGGTATCTGCTGGCGCAGTTCGCCAAACGAGCTGGAGCCACAGTGATCGGCACGGTATCCAGCCATACGAAAGCCGCTTTTGCCACTGCTGCCGGGGCGGATTTTGTCATCCAGTATCACGAACGACCCATTGCCGCTGCCGTCCATGAGATCACACGCGGAGAGGGTGTGCATGTCGTCTACGATGCCATCGGTCAGGCCACGTTCGAGGCCAGCTTAACCGTCCTGCGCGCCTGCGGGCATCTGGTGATCTACGGCCAGACCAGCGGGGCCATTCCGCCCTTCGACCTCAATCGCCTCTCTGGCCTGACTCCGGGCAGCGGTCGTGGCTCACTGTCGGTCACCTGGGCGGCGCTCAGTCATTACAACGCCGACCCGGAAGTGCGTCGGGCGCGGGCCGCCGCCGTCTTTGCCCTGATCGCCGCCGGTCAGCTTGACATCCACATCAGCCACCAACTGCCCCTGGAGGCGGTGGCTGAGGCCCATCGCCTGCTGGACGACCGCGAGCGCGTCGGCAAAATCCTGCTGATGCCGTGAAAATCGGAACAAAATCGGAACATTTGTTCCGATTTGCCCCCGAAGAAAGCTTATACTGAGGCTGTCAGGTGTTCTCAATTGCTCGGAATCCGGCTCCATAAACCAAAAGCGATGAATCCGGCGTGTCAAAAGGGTCAAATTTGTCCACTTTGTCAAATAGGTGAGGTCTTTGCGGAGCGCCGCCGGCGATGACCGCCGCCGCCGCCGCCGCAACAAACGATTGACCATCGACTTGAGACTAGACTGCCGCTGGTTGAATACCGGCAAGCGCCTCATGTAAAATGGCCTCATGCAAACTTCAACCACCTCCTCCCCCCTGACCCAGTTGGTGCGTGACTGGCTGTGGATCATTCTGGCGCTGCTGATCGCGGGCGTGCTGCTGGCGATCTCCATCAGCGCCGGGCGCGACCCCGGCACGGTCATCAGCATCTTCGCCACTCGCTTCCTCGGCATCTTCATCGAGGCCGCACCATTCCTGTTGCTCGGCGTGATGGTCTCCGGCATGATCGATGCCTTCGTCACCCCGGATGACATCGCCCGACTGGTGCCGAAGAACCCGGTGCTGGCGACCATTGCCGGGGCCTTCCTCGGCTTTGCTTTCCCGGTCTGCGAGTGCGGCGTGGTGCCAGTCGTCCGTAAGCTCTTCACCAAAGGACTGCCCATGTGGGTCGGCGTGACCTTCCTGCTGGCCGCCCCGGTCATCAACCCGATTGTGCTGGCGAGTACCTTTGTCGCGTTCGGGTTCAGCCCGGTGTTTATCGGGCGTTTCCTCGGCACCATCGCCGTCTCGATCGCGGTCGGGTTGGTCTTTGCCCTCGGCGCTCGTCCGCAGGATGTCCTGCGACCGGTGGCGCTCATGCCCCTGCGTGGTGGCGATGGCACCGTTCCGTTGACCATGCCGCGCCGCACGCTGATGATGGGCCTGCGAGAGGCCCTCCGCAGCGCCAACCGCGAATTCTTTGATATGAGCCGCTATCTGGTCATCGGTACGGCGCTGGCCGCGGCCATGCAAACCTTCGTCCCGCAGGATGTGCTGGTGGCGCTGGGGCGTGGGCCGGTCATCTCGGTGGTGGTGATGCAGGTACTGGCCTTTGTCCTCAGCGTCTGTTCAACCGTAGACTCGTTCCTGGCGCTGGCCTTCGTCGGGACTTTCACCAGCGGCTCGATCATCACCTTCCTGATCTTCGGCCCCATGATCGACATCAAGAGCATGTTGATGTTCGTGGGCGTGTTCAAGCGCAAGACGGTGTTGTATTTGATCGTGCTGCCCTTCCTCATGTCCCTCATCATTGGGGTATGGCTCAACCTGAATGTGGCGATTTAAGCGCGGCCGTCGTCGGCAAAGCGTTTGTTGACGCTGTGCCAGACGTTCCATTACACTGCTGCTATTGGATTGAGGATGTAACCTGATGAACCGTATGCGCTTGCTCATGATCGTCTTTTTGCTCGGTTTGGTTGCGCTGCCAGTGGCCGCCCAGGATGGAGCTAGCACGGTCGAAATCGCCAGCGGCGAACGCAGTTATCCGGCCTATCTGGCGCTCCCCGCGTCGGAGGGGCCGCACCCGGCTATCATCTTGATCCATTCCTTCCGTGGTCTGGAAACTGGTTACCTGACCATGTCCGATCAGTTAGCGGCGGAAGGATTTGTCGTACTGGCCATCCAGTGGCAGACATTCGAGCAAAGCCCGGCAGATTCAGTGGTGAAAGCGCTGGTTGAGGATAGTATTCGCTATCTGGAAGGCCGCCCGGAAGTCGATCCCATGCGGATTGGGCTGACTGGCTTCTGTGCGGGCGGGCGCTATACCATGCTGCTGCTGCCACAAATCCCGGCGCTTAAGGCCGGGGTCGCCTGGTACGGCTTCCCGGATCGGGGCGAACCTGCGCCGATTGATCTGGTCGCTGATTTGACTGCACCCATGCTGGTCATTCACGGCACCGAAGATGAACCCAGCCCGATTGCAGGTATCTACAATTATGCCAACGCCCTGCAAAGCGCGGATGCAACCTTTGAACTGAAAGTCTACTCTGGCGAGCCACACGGGTTCATGCTCCAGGGTGGTCAGCTCCGGCAGGATGAGGTCGCGGCGGATGCTTACCGTGAAATGGCTGATTTCTTCACCCGTAAACTGATCGAAGCCGGTGCCTAACCCGCCCGGTTATTCCTGAGGCTGATCTGATGCAAGTCACCACCAATTTTGATTTGATCCAACCCCGCGTCCGTCAGGATGGGCAGGCCTGGGCCAAGACGATCATTCTGATCGGTCTGGCCGCCTATTTTGCCTGGGTCATCGCCAGCGGCAACTTGAGCAATTACATCAATGAACGCTTCTCGTGGTTGTCCTATGTGGCGGTTGTGATCTTCGCCCTATTGGGTATCGGTAATGTCATCGAGACCCTGCGCCGCCGCTCGAGCGAACTGCCAGTGATCCAACCGGCAGGATCAGAAGTCCTTACCTGGCGCGGTATTCTGGTGGTCGCGGTGCCGCTGGTGCTGGGCACGCTCATTCCATCCCGTCCGCTGGGCGCCGAGTCCGTCAGCGGCAACCTGAGCACCAACGCCGTCGCTACCAGCAATATGACCGCTTTCACAACGGACCCTTTGACCTGGAATGTGTTGGACTGGCTGCGGGCGTTCCACAGTGCGGAAGATGTGACCAGTTTCAACGGGCGTGAGGCGGATGTGGTTGGTTTTGTCTACCGGGAAGCCGACTTCCCGGAGGATACCTTCATGGTGGCGCGCTTCACCGTGAGCTGCTGTGTGGCGGATGCCGGTGCTATTGGTCTGCCAGTCGTCTGGCCGGATGCACCCAACTATGTGCAGGATACCTGGGTACGGGTGACGGGCAGTTTTGAGGTGAGCGAGTTCCGGGGGGATAAGCTGCCGATCCTTAAGGCAGCGGCTGTCGAGGTTGTTACCCAGCCCGACCATCCTTACCTGTATCCGTAGCCCAGTCCATTAACAGCTTAGGGATTAGCTCTCAAGCAGTATCAGGCGGTAAGTCTTCTTTGGGTGGATGCCAGCCTGCGGATACCCAATTCATGCGTGCGATGAGCGCATCTGGATCATCATTCAGATGCAGTGCCGCGATGGTAACACGACCGGTTGATGTCAAACCCAGCAGATGGACGTAATCAGTATCCCACATAAAGTGGTCTGTCCAGACTTGGGTGCGGGGGTTAAACAGGGCTTCTGATTGACCGGTTTCCGGGTCAATAGCCGTTGTCTTGTCACTTTTGTGACCATTGCAAATCGGGCATGCCAGCCAAAGGTTGGACTCGTCATCGGTCCCGCCTTTAGCCAGTGGCTTGATGTGGTCAATTTCTAAGCGTGCCCCTAGATACTTCTGCTGGGTATGGCAATAGCCACAACGAAAACCTGCCGCTTGCCGGACACGCTCAAGAACTGCTGGAGGAATAGACTTTCTTGGGATCACACTGACCTAACCCGACAGGGGCGGCATCAAACCTCGCTGGACAGCTTCTTTGAGCGCCTCAGATTTCCGCACGAATGCACGCCGATAAATCAACATGAGTTCTGCCAGGCGCTTGGGTTCATCCCCCTGCAACAGATGCTCGCGCTGCTTGTATAACAAGTCGCCAAGTTCATCCTGCTGATCTTCCGGCAGCATAAACTCAGTCAGTTCCAGAACTTGATCGTCAGGCAGCATTTGCATAGGGACATTCGCAAGCCCATTGCTTACCAGATCAACGACGACATCCTCGATAGGACGTTGGGTCTGTGTGGCGATTTTCCGGGCTGCTTCCTCAAGCATATCGGGTAATCGGATGGTCAACATCACTATGTCCTCGCAAACGCTATAAACCACAGTGTATCACACTCACAGCACATCCAGTGGATCGACCTCGACTGACCAGCCACGCGGCGGATCGAAGCCCCGCAGGACGGCTGTCGGGTCCGGGCCACGCAGGAGCAAATGCCAGCGGTAGACATTGTTCACCCGGCGGAAAAAGCAGGGTGCCGGGCCGATGATCTCGGTCGCAGCCAATCCCAACTTGCTCAGGCGAGCGCGAAGCAAATCTGCAGCAGCGATGGCTTCGGACTCGGCGCGGGTTTCCTGCTCAGCGCGGATAACCACCCGTACCAATCGCCGATAGGGCGGATAACCCAACTGCTGGCGGAAGGCCATCTCATGGGCGTAGAAGCCTTCCATATCGTGCCGGGCAGCGAACTGAATGGCATAATGCTCTGGTTGGTAGGTCTGCAAGATCACCCGTCCACCCAGTAAACCCCGCCCGGCTCGGCCCGCAACCTGAGTCAAGGTCTGGAAGGTGTGTTCACCGGCGCGGAAGTCCGGCAGGTTGAGCGCCATATCCGCGCTGACGACCCCGACCAGCGTCACCAGCGGCAAGTCCAGCCCTTTGGCGATCATCTGCGTACCGATCAGGATGTCCGCCTTACGGTCGATGAAGCGCTGCAGGAAGTATTCGTGCATCTCGGCAGTCGTGGCGGTATCCGCATCCCAGCGCAAGGTGCGTGCCTGCGGGAACAGCGTGTTCATCGCGGCTTCCACCTGCTGCGTCCCGGCACCAAAAAACTTGATGCGACCGGAACCGCACTGAGGGCAGCGTTTGGGTTCTGGTGTGGTATGTCCGCAGCGATGACAGCGCAGGGCTTCCCCTTGCCGGTGGAAGGTCAGCGGGGTGTCACAATTGGGGCAGCTGGCCACATAGCCGCAGTCCCGGCAAAAGACGTAGGTAGCGGCTCCACGCCGGTTGAGGAACAGGATAGCCTGCTGCTCACGCTTCAGCACTTCGGCCAGCGCCGCTTGAAGGGCGGTGCTGAAGATGCTCGTGTTGCCTGCCTTGAGTTCATCCCGCATATCGACGACCTGCACCGGCGGCAGATCCATGGTCAGGGCATCGGGCAGCACAGAGCGATTGTATTCGGCTTCGACGCCGACTTTGGCCGCCTGCTGGTAGATGTGCTGGCGATGCCCAATGATACGGGACGGCAATTGCAGGTGGGTGATTTCTCCGGCTTCGGCGCGGTAGATCGTCTCCAGCGCGGGCGTTGCACTGCCGAGCAGGAGTGTGCCGTCCGTATCCTTCAGGCGTTCTTCAGCGACATCTAGGGCGTGGTAGTAGGGTGTTTCACCGTTTTTGTAGCTCCGGTCATGTTCTTCATCCAGGATGATGAGGCCGAGGTTGGGCAGCGGGGCGAACAGCGCCGAACGTGCGCCAATCACCACATCAATCAGGCCTTCACGGGCGCGGCGCCAGGTATCGTAGCGTTCACCTTCGGTGAGCTGGCTGTGGATGACCGCCAGTCGTCCGGTCAGGCGGGCACCGACTCGGCGGATGGTCTGCGCGGTCAGGGCGATTTCCGGCACCAGCAGGATGGCTTGCTGACCACGGGCAATGACCGCCTCCATGGCCCGGAGATAGATTTCTGTCTTGCCGGAACCCGTGACACCCTGCAGGAGGAACGTTTTACCCGGATTCCGCGCAATCTGTTCCCAAACCGCCGACTGCTCCGGTGTGAGCGTGGGCGGGGTGGTCAGCACAAAGTCACGTTCAGCCAATGAGTCACGCCAGTGGGGACGTTCACCCAGCAGAACATAACCGAGCTCTTCCAGGTGCTGCAGATCAGGTAGTTTGCAATTGGTCTGCGCGTAGAGCCAACTGACATCGATCGCGCCGGGTTCATGAGCCAGGACTTGCAGGATGTGCAGATGCTTTTCGGCTTTGCGGAGCGTGATGAGCGTCGTTTCCACCTGGTCACGGGGGACAGCGAGTGAGACGGTATGCGGGCGGCTGTTCCGGTCAATGATCACCAGGCCAGCATCTTCCATGGCTTCGAGCGGGCTGCGACTGGCAAGGTCACAGGCACGGAGCAAGCCATCGACGGTGGGGCGGGGTTCATCCGGCAGGGCAGCCAGCAGCATGAGCAAATCGGCCCGGCGAGAGTCCCGCCCAAGCGTGGGGATGATGCCGGGGATCATGTTCGGATGGATGGCGAGGGCAGCCGTCTGCACAATCTGGGCGCGGGTGCGGGGTGGGCGAAGGATGCGTTCCTGCTGGAGGATGCCATCTTTGACCAGACGTCGGACGGTACTATCCCAGGGGATGCCGTGCATGGATTTTGCGCCGTCGATCTGGTGACCCGTGATGACTCCATCTCGTTTGCGGATGAGGGCGAGCAGCTTACGGGCGACCGGATCATCACTATCGACGGCGGGGTCGAGCAAGTTCAGACGGATGTCACGACCGTTGGTGATGCCGGGCGGCAGCATCAACCACAGGCAGTAACCAACCGGGGCCAGATAGCGGTCAGCCATCCAGAGACCGAGGTCAAGCTGCTGGAACGTCAGCAGGGGTACCGGGTGGATGAGGTTGGTGATGTCTTTGGTCTGGGGGATTTCGGTTTCGGTGTGCAGATCAACCACAATGCCATGCTGCTGGGCGGTGGCAAACGGCACTTCGACCAGATGACCGGGCTTGATGACCGGCTGTAAATCTGGCGGCACGTGGTAGTGAAAGGTCTGGTGGACGGGTGCGTTGATGGCGATTTCAGCGTACATGCTTCTATTTTACAGTGGTCGGTGGCTGGTGGGGGAGTGATTAGTGGTTAGTGATTAGTGGGAAGAAGTGAAAAGTACAGAGTGCTGGGTACAGAATGGTGATGGTGGTGGCGGTTTTGTGACCTGCTTGACCACAAAGAGCAGGTGATTTATTACGGCGGAAAGGGGAATTGTGACCTGTTGTGCAGGGAAATAACAGGTAATGTATGTCGTAATATTAAGAATGAATAGCAGGCGGCATGATTAGGAGAGTTAGCCTATAATCCACAACATTACCCCCAAGTGCCGAGGCAACCAGCGGGAATTTCATGGCGCACATCTTCATCAGCTACAGCAAGAAAAATCGTGACTACGCCTATCAACTCGCCGACTATCTGGAAGCCAATGGCTTCCCCATCTGGATTGACCGTGCCGATATTGAGTACGGCGTGGACTGGTGGGATGCCATCGTGGAGGGCTTGCGAGTCTGTGGAGCCTTCATCGTCATCATGACCCCGGAGTCGAAAGCCTCGCAATGGGTCAAGCGGGAGGTCTTCCTCGCTGAACAGCAGCGCAAGTCGACCTTCCCGATTCTACTGAATGGCGACAATTGGGAATTGTTCGTATTGACGCAGTACGCCGACCTGCGGAACGGAGCTATGCCGGGTGCCGAGTTCCTCCAGCGACTGAGCCAGCATGTGACGCCGCGCCGAAAAGGAGAAGCTACTGTTCCGCCGCCCTTGCCCATTGTCACTCCTGCCGCGCCCACACCTGTTGAAGTCAGCTTTGATGTGGATGAAGCCATCATCGCTTTTAATGTTGCTTACCGGGCAAAACAATGGTCGGAGGCCTTAAACCTGCTGGGGCGCATTCGCGCCTCCCGGCAAGACCCATCACCCTTTGACCCGGATGATGCCGAACGCCGGGTACAGACCATCATTGAAGACGAAAAGCGGCGGCGCGAGCGAGAAGCCTGGGAAGGGGAACGCGCCAAACGCTACCGCCGGGTGCAGGCCACCGAGCAGATGGGGGACTCCGCCGCGACCTGGGCGGCATTGCAACGTTTTTGGCAAGACTTCCCGGAGTACGACCCGGAGCATATAGCCGAGCAAGTGCGCCCCAAACCCAGCCGACCCAGCAGCCTATCCATTCTCCGTCAGGGATTGCTCAGCTTCGACTGGATCGCCATCCCCGGCAAGGGATACAGCATCGCCAAATACCCGCTGACTAACGCGCAGTTCAAATTGTTTATGGATGCGAGGGGGTATCAGAACCAGCAATGGTGGACGGCGGCAGGTTGGGAAGCACGCGCACGAGGGTGGGTGTATGACGGCGGTTGGAAAGAAACGGGAAATGCCTGGGTTCAACCACGCTCCTGGACAGATGCCAAATGGAACGGCGCGGAACAACCGGTCGTGGGGGTGTCGTGGTACGAAGCGGTAGCGTATTGCCTGTGGTTGAGCGACTTGACGGGTGAACAGATTATGCTGCCGACCGAAGACCAGTGGCAGTACGCCGCGCAGGGGGAGGACGGCAGGCAGTACCCCTGGGGGAATGACTGGGACTGCAAAAAGTGCAATAATTCAGTCAAACCGTGCAACAATGATCGCACGACCTCGGTACGGCAGTATGAGGGTAAGGGCGATAGCCCTTTCGGGGTAGTGGATATGGCGGGCAACGTATGGGAATGGTGCCTGACAGATTATGAGGATCGCACCAATGACATTCACAGCGCTGCTAACAAGCGCGGGCTGCGGGGCGGTTCATGGCTCAACCTCAATACCGATCTCTTCCGCTGTGGCGTCCGTGTCAGGAGTACCCCTCATGGCAGGGATGACGACGGGGGGTTCCGTCTTGCACTCTCTTCATAAGGTTCTGATATTCTGATTCCTGGTCTTCTGTATTTTAGGACTTACGCAATCACGGGCGGATTAGGCGTCTTCGCCGTATATCCGCCCCTACGAAATTCGGCGTTTTGCGTAAGCCCTATACTTCTGATTCTGGAATCCAAACTTCTTGCCGCCCTATTGTCGGCTGATAATTTGGTGCGGCAAGCGTTATGGGGTGCGGCGGGCGCACAGCCGTGCGCCCCTACAGATACCTGATGGTTTACCTATGTCGTCACTTTAGGTTGTTATCTTCGGGTCAGCAAATCATCACGGCGGCTTCATGGAAGTACTGCCGCACCGCCATCACCAGTTGGCAATCCGTCATCGCCTCGGTGGATTCGACGCCGATAATCAGGTCGCCCAACCCATGAGCCACCAGCCGTTCCTGCAAATCGAACTTGGCTGCACCCGGCCCCACCAGCAATAGGGCTGAGGCGTCCCGCAGGTGATCGACCACGTCGTCGTAGAAGGCTTCGGCAGTCGCGGCTTCCTGGTAACGGGAGGCACGCGCGTAGGCATTCTCCTGTGGCGCATGGGCGGCTACCACCCGGCTGATATCGGCATGATGTTCCGGGTTTGTGACCAGGATCGCCTGATGCGGGTCGATCCAAATGCCAATTTGCGGTTTCACGGGCGGCTCCTTCACTAGCGTTATCGGCTCAAAAATAAAAAGAGGCGCACACTGATTCGCGCGCGCCCCAGGATGTCAGATTTTGTAGTAGCGGCGCATCTCTGGCAAGAGATCCAGCACCATAATGACCACACCCACCGCCGCGATCACGATCTGCAACGGGCTGAAGGTGCGCATGATGGCGTACTGCACGGCAATCCAGATGATGAGCGCAAAGCCCAGCATCAAGGTCAGGAACCAGGCCCAGTGTTCATGAGTCATGCGGCTGATGAAGGCGAGTGGCCCGGATTGGGGTTTGACCCATAACCCGTAAATCAGCACCGCACTCCCCAACCCAAAGAGCACAAACAAGACCGCGCCGGGAAGCAGGTAATTGACGAAGGGCGAACCACTTAACCAGGCCGCATCCAACCCCAGGCCCGAACCATCTGGATCTCCCATCAAGGCCGCGCCACCACCCAAAGCTGACATCGCCAGAAAGACCAGCGCCGCCGTCAGGAAGTAAAGCGAGAGCGGATGATCTTTCTTATGGGCATTCCAGGATGACATACAGTGCCTCCTTACCATTCTCAAAAAATCTCTTCACCCTGATTGTGCGCGCTTAAGGGTTTCCCTTTCAGGGACAGATGACACCCGCCGGGGCGACATTTATCACCTTGCGGGACGGAGGGCCTATTCGTACGGGGTGCTTATCGGGCGTACAATGGCCCTGAAACACCACTCGTTATACGGGATACGGGAGTAGGTTCATGCGAAGAATGATGATCGCGCTGGTTGGGGCGGCGCTGCTGCTCGGTTTGGCGACTGTGCGGGCGCAGGGCGGCCCTCCTACTGTCGCGGGCTGTACGGTGTTCCCGGCGGATAACCTGTGGAATACGCGGGTGGACAGCGCCCTGGTACATCCCAATTCGGCAGCCTATATCGCCAATATCAACGCTAACGGGGGACAGTCAGTCCACCCGGACTTCGGCGAAGACCCGAGCTATGGTATCCCCTGGGCAACGGTGCCCGGCTCGCAACCACTGGTGCCGGTTGATTTCTACTACCCGGATGAGAGTGACCCCGGCCCCTATCCCATTCCGCCAGATGCACCGGTTGAAGGGGGCGGTGACCGGCATGTGCTCATCATCGATCAGGATAACTGCATCCTGTATGAGATGTTCGATTCCACCTTCAATGGACCGCCGAGCAATTCGTGGAGCGCGGGTTCAGGGGCTGTCTTCGACCTCGGTTCCAATGCACTGCGGCCAGAAGGATGGACTTCGGCGGATGCTGCCGGTCTGCCGATCTTCCCCGGTCTAGCGCGGTGTGAAGAAGCCAACAGCGGCGTGATCAACCACGCGCTGCGCTTCACTGTGCGGCGGACGCAACGGGCTTATATTTACCCGGCGCGGCACTTCGCTTCCAGCCTGACCGATGCCAATTACCCGCCGATGGGGCTGCGCTTCCGCCTGAAGGCCGATTATCCGATTGATGCCCTGCCGCTTCAGGCCAAAACGATTGCCACAGCTCTCAAGCAGTACGGCATGATCTTGGCGGATAACGGCTCAAATTGGTTCATCAGCGGGGAGACGAATCCCGGCTGCTGGGATGATGACCAGTTGAATACGCTGAAAGCGATTCCCGGGACGGCGTTTGAGGTGGTGGTCAACAGCGGGCTGGAACCAAGCAGTACCAGCGCCGCGCCGACCCGAACCGTGTTCAATCTGGCTACGCCCACCCTGACCTGGCTGCCGGTGAGTGGAGCACAAGGCTATAACCTACAGATCAGTTCCAGCGCGACCTTTGCCAGCGGTATGACCCAGACTTACCTCATTCCCAGCGGAGAAAGCTGGACCGCAACCCCGGCACTGGTGCGCGGCATCTACTACTGGCGGACGTGTGCGCGCGATGCCGGCGGGGTATGCGGTGGTTGGAGCAGTACCGAAACCTTCGCGGTGATCGTGCCGACTGTGAGCTAGGCAGCAGGGATTCGACCGATGAATAAGCCAATCAGACGGTCTTGCGCCGCCCGGATTTGAGGACATCCTGAACCGCGCGGATCAAACTGTGAGAAATCGCCGTCTTAATGACATAGCGATCCGCACCCAGGGTGAGGGCTTCCCGAATTTTGTTCGGATCCGCGATGGCTGACAGGATGATGATCGGTACTGAGTCGAAAAAGTCCTTGGCCCGCATCTGCCGCAGCAGTTCAAGGCCGCTGACATCGGGCAACATCAGGTCGAGCAAGACCAGTTCGGGTAAAGGCTGGGTTCGTAATACGTTGACCGCGGATTCGACATTAAAGCATTGAACCGTGTCGATACCCGCACGTCCGAGCATGACACGAACCAGGTTCTGCATCCCCTGTTCATCTTCGACGACCAACACATATTTATGGGATTGGGAGGGGGATTCCTCGGCAGGGGTAGGAGGAATGACCTTAGGCTGCATGGTCACACATCCTTTGACATGAGCATGATGAATTCTCCATTGATATATACATAAGGTAGCAGGTTTTCGGGCGAATATACCTTAAGCTTCCTTAATGATCGTGCGCTAATGAGCATCGGGTTGTGGCCCTGTGCAGGGACGGTGGATAATCGTGGGTCAAACGCCCTGCATTCCAGACAGGGCGATGTTACAATACAGTTAGAACGGTTCCGGGCGGAGGAAAACAGGGTGTTCAAACGCATACTTCCATTGATGGTATTGCTCTCGCTAACGCTGGCCGGGTGTTTCCAGCGGGCTGGCGATGCCTTCGAGCCAGCGCAATCGGTTGGGGTTCCTACCAGCGAGCAAAGCATCCCAACCAGTGACCCCGCCCTGGTCAATCCTACAACTGAGGTCGTCAACAGTGGCTCCACGCCGACAGATGCCGCGCTGCCCACTGATCTCCCAACCATTGAAGTATTGCCGACCCAGGTGCCGCCTACTGATGTTCTGCCGCCTAATGTGACCGTGTTACCACCGGATACCCAGGTGGACATCACCATCATCGCCCCGACCAATCCTAGCCCGGTTATCGTCCAACCGAGCGCGACGGCGATCCCGCCGACGTCCAGCGAATCCGGCACCACGCAACAAATCTTCCGCACCCCGGCTCCTCCACTCGGCCCGGTGACGATCACGCCGTTCATCGCGTCCGATTTGCAGGCGACCAATACCCCGTCCGGATTGATTACCCCGACGGCGTTCTCTATCGCCACCAGTGACCCGGATTCGGCGTGCAGCTATACCATCCAACGAGGTGATACCCTGTTCCGGATCGCGTTGGATAACGGCACGACTGTCGAAGCGATCCGGCAGGCCAACCCGCAAATCAGCGGCGACCTGATCCAACCCGGGGATATCCTCAACCTGCCGGATTGCGATCCAGGCAGCGGGCAGATTGCACCGGCCCTCCCCACGGTGGTTCCCACCGTACAGCCCAACCTGCCGACGCCCGGCCCCGGCGGTGAAACGACTTATGAAATTCAATCCGGTGATACGCTGTTCAATATTGCGCGCCGCTTTGGGGTGACCGTAGATGCCATCGTGGCGGCCAACCAGATCAGTAACCCAGATCGGCTGCGGGTTGGGGATACTATCATCATCCCGCCAGCCGCTCCGTAAGTGTGAGTCCGGGTGGTGCCTGTAAGCACCACCCCAGTCCGTTGGAGGAAAGCGATTATGTTGCGACGATTCGTGCTTGTTGTCTTCGCCATGATGGCACTGATCAGTGCCCTGCCCGCGGCGGCACAGGGGGCCATCTGGAACAGCCAGTTCTACAATAATCCCAGCCTTTCCGGTCAACCGGCGGCTACCCGCCAGGATGCGGCGCTGGGCTTCAACTGGGGCACGGGTTCACCGAACCCTGGTATCAATACGCAGAACTGGAGCGCCCGCTTCGCCAGTGACCCGGTGCTTGGCCCGGGCACCTACCGTTTCTTCGTGCTGGCAGATGATAACGTCAAGCTGTTCGTCAATTTCCCCTTCCAGCCGCAGATCGACAGCTTTGCCAGCGGCGTGGTGGGGCAGGTGCTCACCGCCGATGTGGTCATCCCTGGCGGCGTAACTCATGTGCAGGTCGATTACCGGCAGATCACTGGCGAAAGCTTCCTGTACGTGACGTGGGCGAATCTGGCGGACAACCCAAATCCGCAGCCGAACTTCCCCATCGCGCAGGCGGCTTTTACGCCGGTCAATAACGCCCCCTGGACGGCTCAGTACTATGCCAATAGCAACCTGATCGAACCGCCTGCCGGGATCATCGGCGTGAGTGGCCCCTCCGGGGATTGGGGCGCGGGTGCGCCGCTGCCCAGCCTGCCGATTGATAACTTCAGCGCTCGGTTCACCAGCGTACAAACGCTAGAGGCCGGGACTTATGTGGTGACGGTACGGGCTGATGACGGTGTCCGCGTGTATGTGAACGGGGTGCTGGTCATCAATCAGTGGGGTGGGGCGACCGGCCAAACCTATACGGCGTCGGTCAACCTGGGTGGTGGAGCCAATAACTTTGTGGTGGAATACTTCGAGGCGGGCGGCAGCGCCTTCCTGCAGTACTCCCTCAATCGGCAGGGCACCAGCGGGATCGTCAATCCGGTACCGGCTGGCGTGAACACAGGTGTAAACGCGACTGTCAACGCATTCCGCCTGAATGTGCGGTCACAACCAAACCCCAACGCCAGCATTCTGACCAAGATCAACCGGAATGAGAGCTACCCCATCGTGGGAGCGAATGGTGACCGGACGTGGTATCAGATCAACGTCAACGGGACGGTTGGGTGGGTCTTTGCCCGCTTCGTCAATGTGGGTGGGAATGCTGGTAATGTGCCGACGACCAGCAGCCAGCAGACTTTCGCCGCGCCTGCCACGACGGGTCTGGTGGTCACGGCGCTGGATCAGGTGAATATCCGCAGTGGGCCGAACCGCACCGCCGCTATTGTGGGCAAGCTGCCGATCAACAATCAGGCGCAGGTGGTCGGGCGGAACAGCGACAGTTCGTGGTGGCAGATCAGCTATCAGGGGATTAGTGGTTGGGTGAGCGCCCGCTTCGCCCAGCTACAGGCCGATGCACGACTCGATCAAATTCCGGTGACGGGATAGCGGATAGTCGATCGCCAGGTATCAAAACGAGTGACTGCACTACACAGTCACTCGTTCTGCTCTCAAACAGCTCTTCACTTGTCTGAACCGAACACATGATCTATACTGAGCAGGTGAAGATATAATCGGTCAGGATGCGACACCGGAGGACGCCCCATGTGCCGCAACATCAAGACACTTTACAATTTTGAGCCGCCGGTGAACGCGGATGAAATCCAGGCCGCCGCCCTCCAGTATGTGCGGAAGGTCAGCGGGTTCAACAAACCCTCCCAGACCAATGAAGCCGCTTTCAACAGTGCCGTCGAAGCCATCACTCTCATTACCCGCACGTTGCTCGACACCTTAGAAACCAACGCACCACCGAAGAATCGGGAAATCGAAGCGGCAAAAGCCCGCGCCCGTTCGGCCGAGCGTTTTGCCCGATAAGTTATACACATTCAGGGGATTGATGTGGACTTAATTTGGGACGAGCGCGCCGCCGAATCGCCATGGATTGAACGAATCTGGTACAGCCGCAGCACGGAAGCGGGCGAATTTCGCTCGGTCGCCGGGTCGCGGTCAGAAATCGTCATCACACGCTATCAGGGAGAAACAACGCTCACACTCCGCGGGCCGGAGACTAAGTCGTCGGAAGCATGGTGCCCACCGGATGCTGAATTCCTGGGCATTCAGTTCAGACCAGGGACGTTCATGCCGGATTTCCCGGCCTCGACCCTGCTGGATCGCAACGACATCAATCTGCCTGCTGCCGGGAGCAACCGCTTCTGGCTTAAAGGGTCAGCCTGGGAATACCCAACGATGGAGACAGTCGATACGTTTGTCGACCGTCTGCTGCGGGAGGAACTCCTGGTGCATGATTCGCTGGTGGAAAGTATCCTGTGCCAACAACCGCTGGAGATTTCCCTGCGGACGGCCCAGCGCCGCTTTCTGCGGGCGACCGGACTCACCCATAACACCCTGTTCCAAATTGAACGCGCCCGGCAAGCAACCCTCTTCCTGAAAGACGGTCACTCGATCCTGGATACCGCAACCCAATTGGGCTACTTTGACCAGCCCCATCTGAACCGTTCACTCAAGCAATACATCGGGCTGACTCCCACCCAAATTCAGGATGCGCACCGCACGGAACGACTGTCGTTTTTGTACAAGACCCTCACCAGCGACTGGCATATGCTAACCATATCCGAGTTACAACAGGGGGATGGATTGTATGAACAAGATCGTCGTATCCGAGTTCATGTCGCTGGACGGCGTGATCGAAGCACCGGAGACGTGGCACTTCCCGTACATTACGGATGATATGCAGGAGTCGGTCAACGCGCAGATTCATGCTTCGACCGCCTTCCTGTATGGGCGGATCACCTACGAAGCCTTTGCATCTTTCTGGCCGTCCCAGACTCAGAATGAGTTCGGTATTGCGGATCAGATCAACCGCCTGCCCAAGTACGTGGTATCTACCAGCCTGCAACGGGCGGACTGGCAGCACACCACTATCATCCGTGACCACATCATGGAGTCGATCGCTGACCTCAAACAGCAGGGCGATGGGGTCATCGGGCTGACCGGCAGCGCGACCCTGGTGCAAGGGCTGACGAAAGCGGGACTGATTGATGAATACCGACTGTGGGTTCATCCGATTGTGGTGGGCAAAGGCAAGCGCCTTTTCGCAGACGGCATGGATGCCGGGTTGAAGCTCGGTTCAACGCAGACTTTCGCTGGCGGCGTTGTTGAGATGGTTTATCACCCAGCTACCACCTAACCATACCTAAGAAAGATACCTGAATATGTACAGCGTGACTTCAAAAGATAGCACTGTCATCACTTATGATCTGCTGGGGAGCGGACAAGCGGTTGTCCTGGTCAGCGGTGGCTCGGTGGATAAATCCTCCAATGCCAGCCTGGCTGACCAACTGGCTCCTCATTTCCGGGTCTATAACTATGATCGGCGGGGGCGCGGAGCAAGCGGGGATACCCAACCCTATGCGGTCGAGCGCGAAGTTGAGGATATTGAAGCGGTGATTGATGCAAGTGGAGGCTCCGCCTGCCTCTACGGATCATCTTCCGGGGCGGCGCTGGCACTGGAAGCCGCCCGTTTGCTACCCGGAAAGGTCAGGAAGCTGGCGCTGTGGGAGCCGCCTTACAGCCCGGATGCAAACAGCCGCCGTCCGCCGCTGGATGCGGCCCAGACGTTCCATGATCTGGTGGCAGCCGGGAAGCGCGGCGAGGCTGCTGAGTATTTTATGGCGCAGGTCGTCGGGATGCCTGCCGACTTCGTGGCGTTCGCCCGGTCACAACCGTGGTGGGCAGGGCAAGAAGCCATCGCTCATACGCTGGAATATGATGCCCGCATTATGGGTGATTACCTGATCCCTGCCGAGCGAGCCGCCTCGGTGCAAACGCCGACGGTGGTCATCGCTGGCGGTGCGGACTTCGCCTTCATGACCAAGACTGCGCAGGTTCTGGCAGGGGTGATGCCGCACGCCCGCGCACACATTCTGGAAGGCCAATCACACAATGTCCAACCAGAAGTGCTGGCACCCGTGCTCATTGAGTTTTTTGTGAGCTGACATGATACAGATCATCGAGATTGCCAGCCTCAAGCCACTCAGCGGCGGTTCACCCCGGTTTGAGGGCTACCTCTACGGAGCGAAGACCTCATTCTTTGTGGTGAACAGTCCGAAGGGTCATGGGGCGGATAAACACCGTCATCCCTATGAGGAAATCTTCGTCGTGCTGGGCGGCGATATTGAAGTGATTGTCGATGGTGAGCTCCAGCGCATCGAGCCAGGGCACATTGTCATCATCCCGCCCAACACCTGGCACGAGTTCAAGAATCGGGCGGAACAACCGGCTTTGATGGTCAATATACACGCTGCACAGACCATGATTCAGGAAGATTGGAATCCGTCATGAAAACGACCTTTTCGACCACGCTCCAGCAAGCCGAGGGCATGAACGCCACCGGCATCCAGGTGCCGGATGAAGCGGTTGCGGCACTGGGCAAAGGGAAACGCCCGCCAGTCAAAGTCACTGTCAATGGCTATACCTATCGGAGCACAGTAGCCTCGATGGGTGGCGTCTTCATGATCGGTTTTGCCGCCGAGCATCGGCAGGCTTCTGGCATTCAGGCCGGAGATACCATCGAGGTGACACTGGAACTGGATGAGGCACCGCGCACAGTCGAGCTCCCGGCAGATCTGGCGGCGGCACTAGAGTCCGCCGGAGTTCGCGCCGCCTTCGATGGTTCTGCCCCATCTAAACGTAAGGAATTCGTCCGGCAGGTCGAAGAAGCCAAAAGCGAAGAAACCCGCCAACGACGCATCGCCAAAGTCGTCGCCGGATTGAGTGGAACATAGCCCACCCACCGTTAGCGTCTCACATCCGCTGTCCGCTCCGCACTCGGCGGACGCGCGACGAGGAGAGGGAAGCGAACGAGTCGTCGAAGTACCAATTACTGGGACTAACTGGTAATTCATCAGGAGATCATGCATGAACCCGCAAGTGACCGAATACATTGATGGGCTGGACGCGTGGCAGGCCGAAATCTGCACGCGCATCCGGCAGATTATCCAGCAGGCGATCCCGGATGTGGAAGAACGCATCCAGTACAAGAAGCCACACTTTCTGAAAGGTGGCAAGTATGCCGGTGTCCTCGGCCCGGCCAAGGGTTGGGTGAGCTACACCATCTTCAACGCGCAGGATTTGAAGACGCCGGATGGCCTGTTTGAGTCTTCCGATACCGGCGACCGCAAGACCATCAAGATTAAGCCGGGGCAGGTGGTCGATTATGATCAACTGGCAGCGCTGATCGCGCAGGCGGCGGGTGCGTAGAAAAAGGGGCGACCCAGCGGGTCGCCCGCTCAATCAGGACACAATCTGTCCGGTTTGGGAGCTACGCTGGGGAGGTTTAACCACCCTTCCAAAAAGGATACCCGCTCATGATCCGCCCTCCGCACGCCGATGAACACGCACCTTACTACGGTCAGTATATTGCCCAGGTGCCAACCGACCGGGATTTCTTTGAGCTGATGGCGGCTCAACCCGGTGACCTCAATACCTTGCTCCAGCGAGTGACGGAAGCGCAGGCCAGCGAGTCGCCTGCCCCCGGCGAGTGGAGCATCAAGGAAGTGCTGGGTCACATCAACGACACTGAGCGGGTCTTTGCTTACCGCGCTTTGCGATTTGCGCGGGGTGACAGCACGCCTATTCCCGGCTATGACCATGAGTTATTCATGGCCGGGACAGACTTCAACCGCCGCAGCCTGCGTGATTTGCTGGATGAATTTGAGGCCCAGCGGGGGGCCAACCTGATTTGCTTCCGCGCCCTGACCGCTGACGAGATCGACCGGCGCGGCACTGCCAGCAATAACCCCTTTAGTGTCCGCGCCCTGCTGTATGTGCTGGTCGGGCATGCCATTCATCACAGTGCCAGTTTGCGGGATGTGTACAAGGTTGGCGGATAAACGGTATGATGGGGTAGCCCTCACCCCCAACCCGCCTTCGGCGTCCCAAATTCGCCGTTCGCCGAAGACGGCGCGGCGGGGAGAGGGGAGTCCAATACCAGGAAGAGCAGGGATGCATGGGCAGTTGCCTGATGGGTCAAACTCCCCATATACAAAGGATATTGTCCGATGGTTCAGCCGCCCAAATCTGATGAATACGCCGAATTTTATGCCGGGTATATCCAGCGGGTGCCGCCGGTCAGCGGCTTCTTCACTTTGATGACCGCGCAACCCGGTGAACTGAAGGCCCTGGTGCATGGTGTGACCGAGGCTCAGGCCAGCACCCCGCATAAATCCGGCGAGTGGAGCATCAAGGAAGTGCTGGGGCACATCAATGATACCGAGCGGGTCTTTGCCTACCGTGCGCTGCGGATCGCCCGCGGTGATCAGACACCGCTGGCCGGTTTTGACCAGGATGCTTACGTCCGTCATACCGATTTCAACCAGCGCACAGTCAACGACCTCATCAATGAGTTCGCCGGACAGCGACAGGCCAATGTATGGTGCTTCAAACCGCTGACGGAAGCGGAAATCGACCGGCGCGGCACTGCCAGCAATCATCCGGTCAGCGTGCGCGCTCTGCTCTATATGTTGGTGGGGCATGTGCTGCATCACATGGAAAGCCTGCGGGCGGATTATAAGTTGGGAGGATAAACCAGATCATGCCAGAACCTGAGTCGGATTTGCCACCTATCGGTGCGCCTGCACGGGAAGCCCTCCGGCTGGAAGGGTATACCCGTCTGGAACAATTGAACGGCGTGAGTGAATCAACCCTTGCCCGAACACATGGCGTTGGCCCTAAAGCCCTGCGAATTCTACGGGAAGCCCTGGCGGAAAGGGGTTGGGCGTTTTCCGACCTGCCCAAGCTGGCAGCGCCCGCCCTGCGCGCGCTGCACGGCGCGGGCTATACCCGCCTCGAACAGTTAAACGGCGTCAGTGAAACGGCTCTCAAGCAATTGCATGGCATGGGGCCGAATGCGCTCAAGACGCTGCGTGAGGCGCTGGCAGCGAAGGGGTGGATGTTTAAGGATTAGAACATTTGTTTGACATCGCAATTGAACAGTGCCATAATCCTAAAATACCCTATTCAAGGAGGAAGCGATGTCATCAACGCTGCTCAATGGCTATACGGCGCTACCCGCAAGTGGCACTGGTGACCCCGTACTGGTCCTGCATCCCTGGTGGGGGCTAAACGACACCATCAAGGCTTTTTGTAACCGATTGGCAGAGGCTGGTTTTATCGCCTTCGCGCCTGACCTGCATCATGGTCAGATCGCCACGACGATTCCCGATGCCGAGGCGCTGGCCGGCGTGATCTTCAATAACCTCGACTCGGCCCGCGCGGAAGTCGGAGCAGCGCTTGCGTTTCTGGCTGAACACGCCGATCCCGATGGCCGCGGTCTGGCGGTGGTCGGGTTCTCGCTGGGGGCATTCTTCGCACTGGATGCCGCCATTCGCCTGCCCGAGTCGATTCGTTCTGTGGTGGCATTTTACGGCACTCGCCCCAGCGAAGCGGCTGATTTTGTGAACTCTAAAGCCAGCTTCCTGGGTCACTACGCGGAAACGGATGACTTCGAACCGGCAGAGGAAGTTGCCAAGCTGGAAGCCGCGCTCAAGCAGGCAGGTCGCCCGGTCACCTTCCATCACTATCCTGGTACCGGACACTGGTTCTTTGAGCCGGATGTCGTGCAAGCATATGAGCCGGCAGCAGCGGCCCTCGCCTGGGAGCGCACTCTGGCCTTTCTGAAACGGTCATAATCGATTACGGTGTCGACTCAGCCGTCACCTCAGCGGTGGCTTCAATCGTTGGCGGGCTGTAACGGGCTGCAGCACCGTAGTCGAAGACATCAATCGTCCAGACAGTCGGCCCGGCGGGATCGTCAGCCGTAGCGATTTGGGTGGCGACGAAGCGGGCTGGGAGCAAGTTATCGCGCCGCAGGTACAGGTTTAGCCCGACGGGGCCTTCCATTGTAATCAGGTTGACCACCAGCGCGGAGAGTTGTGGCCCATCGGCTTCCGCGGCTAAATGATAGACTTCAGTGCCATCTTCCAACGATTCTTCGCCTACCAGAGTCAGATTTTGCAGGGAACGCAGCGCCCGGCTGAATCCGTTATCCTCGGCACTTAAGACCTGGGCGGCATCGAAGCCATTGACCAGCGTTTCCGGTAACCAGCGGTTGGCAGTGAAGATGGCGCGCACAAACTGCTGTGTTCCCTGGGCAAATACATCTGCCTCCAGCGCTAACTGTCCTGTGCCAACCTTGACCCGAATCCCCAGTTGATCTGGTGCGATGTACTGACCTTCGGCACGGTCGAGCCGCAGTGCTCCCAAATCCGTAAAGATAAAGTAGTCGGCACCTGTACGATCTACCAGCAGGTCGAAGGTGGTTTGTGCCCGCATTCCGCTGATGGCCTGTTCGATCATTGTAGCGGGTTCGAGCGTGGCGTTAGGGGTCCCGCCAGGGCTACCTCCACAGGCGGCCAACAGGAGCGCAAGCAGCATGAATACGATCAAGGCAATACGATTGGTCATGGATGTTTTTGGTCTCGTTTGGAAGTTATTCATTCAGGAAGCGTATCATCCTACTATGATGCAGAGGCCAGCAGATGTCTATAGTCCGCAGGCATCCTTTTGTATTACGTGCGAATCCTGTAAAAGGGTGCAGGATACTCAGCCGAGAACGCCTCTCTGCAACCCTGGGTGGCAGCCTGCGTATAATGTATTGTAAGATCAACTGAACGAACCTGAGGAGTAGAGTATGGATACCGAGAATCTGAACGGCACCGGCCATCAACCTGAAGAAGAATCGCCGCGCGCCCCGCTGGAAGCGTTTGTCTATCATCAGCGCCGCGCACTGGAAGAAACCGGGAAAGCCCTGGAAGCCCTGCTGCCAGAAGGCTTCCGCGCACATGGTGGCGAAGCCGGTCGCGAATTTGTGAAGGGCTTCAAGGCGCTGATTGATGCTGCCATTGATGAGATCGAGAAAGCCACCAACAAAGAGGACAGCGCCGACGAGGACGACCGTCCTTCGACCACGGGTAAAGCCAAGGTCAAGGTGCAGGTGGACTAAGTCCGGCAGATATCTCAAGCATTGTCTGTTAAAACCATCCTTTACACTACGTATATTCAACCGCAATGGTTGAGCATTATCTGATACGTTGTGTGTAAGGATGGTTTTTGATGCGGAAGTCCATCGCCTTCATCGTTACCGTTGTTGCTCTCAGCCTGTTCATCCTGCCCGCCGGAGCTACTTCGACTGGCACCGACTGCCTCCCCAGCACTGATTTCTCGCAAGCAGTGGAACTGCGCGTCATTCAGATGCGATCAGGCTTCACCTACACGGCTACCGTATTGGGCATCAATGGCTTTGATCCCTCGATCTGGGTGACAGCCCCTTATGACAATGGCATCTGCGTGGATGACGATGTGGTCGCCGCCAACTACAGCGCGTGGCTACCGACAACAGGGCAGGTGGAAGCCTCCAACACCAACTCACAAGTCAGCTTCAGCTACAACGGGTCGGACGCATTCGGCAATGTCTCGCTGTGGGTCGCCAGCACCACCAACGAACCCGGCGAATTTATTCTGCTGTTGGAGGGCATGGCTGTTACCGACATGGACGGCATTGGTGATCCCCTCTCGATGCTCATCACCCCTGGTGTGGTTAACTCTGGTGTGACCCCTACGGCCTACATGCTTTCGCGCTATGGCGATGTAGACTCCTTCGTTGGCCTGATCGACTCGGAATACAACTGGTTGCTGGACAATGACCAGGTCTATATGAGCTGCGACGATGCTGGGCGTTCATGCTGGGGCGAATCGACGGAATTGGGTGGGGCCTGGGTCGCCATGTCCGACCAGCAGTGGGTGGAAGCCAGCGGCTACGATGCCATGCTCAGCATCCCGGTCAGCGCGGAATCCGAAGGTGGCTTTCTCAACTTCGTCATGCGGAGTTCAGGCATGAGCACTTTTGGAGAATACATCGCGGCATTCCATATTGGGCTGGGATAACCCGGTTTACCCCCTTCTATCCGTCCACACTGTGGACGGATAGATCGCCTGGTTGGCTGTGGGTTGGTTCACTGGCTCTCCGTAGATCCAGTATCGGCCTGGGCCGACAATCGTTATCCTATAGTAAGACACAAGCCAGTCTTGAGGGCGATGCAGGGGAAAATCGTGTAGGATAACGGTATGAAGATCCTTTACCTTGTCCCGCATGTCCCTAATCCAACCAAAGCACGTTCCTGGTATCACATTCGTGGTCTATTAGAGGCTGGTCATCAGGTGATGGTCGCTACTCTGGAACGGGGCGCGGCCGATGCTGCCCGCCTAAAGCAGCTGAGTGAGTTGGGTGTGGGTATCATCAGTGCACGCATCAGCCGGATACAGATGGCACTGAATGCGACACGGACGCTGACTAGCTGGCAACCTCTTCAGGCGGATCTGTTATGGTCGGATGCCCTGCTGCGTGCTGTCATTGACTATGTCCGACGTGAACAACCAGATATCATCCATGTGGAACATTTACGGATGGCAAAATATGGACTCTGGTTGCGCGAATTGAGACCGGTCATCTGGGACGCGGTTGACTATCTGGCTCCCCTCTTTGCCCAGGCTGCTACTAATGGGCAGGGGATGGGGCTGCGCTTGGCAGCCCGCATCGAAGCTACGCGCTTGCCGGCTTACGAACGTTGGTTGACCGAGCAGTTCTCGCGCACGCTGGTCATCACCGGGCGGGATCGCCAACTCATGAGCCAGGATAATCCCTACGCTGACCGAATTCAGGTGGCACCACCCGGCTTGCCCATTAACACCCTTGAATGGGTTGAACGCGAAAGCCACACTCTTATCATGACGGGTACGCTGAACTACCACCCGAACGTGGCCTCAGTTCACTACTTTGTGGAGCGGATTTGGCCGGATTTGCGACGAACCCACCCACTTTTGCGCTTGCAACTGGTCGGGGCGCACCCGACGCCTGCCATTCAGGCGCTGGCATCTACCGAGGTCAAGGTGACCGGATTTGTTCCATCCGTCATGGACTACCTGCAAAAAGCAACCATCGCGGTTGCGCCGGTTCAGTACGGCGCAGGCATTCAGAATAAGGTGTTGGAAGCTTTCCTGACCGCTACACCGGTTGTGGCTTCCCCGGAAGGATTAGCCGGATTAGAAGCGCAGGATGGTGAGCATCTGTTGGTGGCTGATAGCCCGGAGGATTTCGCCGCGGCGGTCAGTCGGTTGTTGGATGACCCAGCCCTACGCGCCCGAATCGGGGCCGCCGGACGAGCGTACATTGAAACACATCACGATCTGCGACTGACGACCCAGGCGTTGGTCGCACAGTATGAGGCAGTCATGAGCCAGGGATGAAGTCGGTGGATCATTTGCGTAGTTGCTCAAACCAATCCTCAAGCTGACCTGCAACCTGTTCGGTGCTGTAGTGCGCTTCAGCCGCCTGGCGGGCGGCGACCCTCAATGCACGTAACTCATCCGGGCGCTGCAACCAGTAGCGTAGTCCCTCAGCCAACGCACCGGCTTCAGCACTTTTCGTGACCAGCGCAGGATGTATTGGCGAAAGGATTTCCGGGGTGGCACCTACTGGCGTTCCCAGTACCGGCGTCCCAGAAGCCAGCGACTCGATGGTCGCCAGACCAAAGCCTTCCAGGCTTTCAGTCGGCAAGACAAACAGGTTAGCACTCGCCATATATCGAGGCAAATCGGCTTCGCTCACAAAGCCGAGCAAGCGCACATGGTCTCTCAAGCCGTATTTTTCGATCAAGGCTTCAAGCTTTGGTTGGAGGAATCCTTTACCGGCGATCAAGAGAAGCACATCCGGGTGCTCCCTTCGCAACGTGACCATTGCTTCAATCAGGTTGGTCAAACCCATGCGCCCTTCCAGACGGCGGGCCGTGAATAGGATCGGACGATTGACCGGTAAACCCAGCCGTAGCCGGGTCTGTTCGACGGGCTGTGGCGAATAAAAGTGCGTATCCACGCACAGCGGAATGAGTTCAGGCATGGTGGGTGCAGGGGCTTTAGGATACAAGCGTTGGAGATCACGCAGGACGCTGAGACTACGCGGCATTACACAGGTCATTCGGTTGAAAGCATAGGCTTCAACTCGTCCCATCAACCAACCGCCGAGCCGCGCCAGTGGAGCCAGCCGACCGTATTTCCCTCGTTCAACATTGCTCAATACGTATTCGGTAGCACCGGAATAGAAGGTGCCGATAGCTGGCACATGATTGTGAAGACGCGCCCAACGGAGCGGATAGTAGTAGAGTGCATTGTGTAGGTAGATCAGGTCAGCCGGGGAGGGCGAATGGCTTAGTAGCCACCTCACCTGGGTAAAGATCGTTAGCGGGTAGTGGAAGTAGTAAAGCGGGTTTTGCCGGCTCGGCCCAAAAAAACGCCGTATATGAATCCCGTTGATTGTTTGATCCGGTGGCAAGTCAGGGTTTGTTGCCCGAACGATCACTTCAATGTGATGACCGCGTGCTGCCAGCGCCACACACTCGTTGTAGAGGCTCTTGCCGACGCCGCCAATGGCATCTGGAAAGATCTCATCCGTGATGACGAGGATATGCATTTATGTTCTCCAGATCTCGTTCAATACACGCAGATAGAGTGACTTTCGACCGGGTAGTGCAACCAGCTTGAGTAAAAGTTCCAGGGTAAAGCCGATCTTCAAGAGTAATACCTGACGCTGTTGCCCTCGCTTGCGGAAGTAGTGCAGCGGACTGAGGTGATAGGCACGGATGCGACGCTCCGGGTAACGGGAGACCGTGCTGGATTCGATGTGTTGCACGATGGCATCTGGCAGAAAGTGTGTTTCCCATCCGGCCTTCGCAGCACGATCACACAAGTCTGGGTCTTCGCAAAACAGGAAGAAAGCTTCATCCAGGCCACCAACCTGCTCGTAAACCTGACGCCGGAGTAGAAGACAGTGGGCCTGCACCCAGGCTACCCTAACAGGAGTCCTATCTGTTGGTGATGGAGAGTCTGTCAGTGGAAAAAGTCGATCCAGTCCCAGGTATTCGCGTAGTACGCTCCGGGCGGTGTAGAGACCATGGGCGGTGTGGGCCAGGTCGCCGTTTCGGTTGAGCGTGCGGGGGCCGACGATGCCGACCGACGACGCGGATTCCAGAAACGCCACCATCGCTTTCAGGCTGCCCGGTTCTACGATCACATCCGGGTTGAGCAGCAGCAGATAGTCCCCGGTGGCCTGATCCAAGCCCTGATTATTACCCCCGGCAAATCCACGATTGTCGGTGTTCAGGATATAGCGGTGGTGCGGGAAGGCCACCTGTGCCTGCTGGACGAGGCCATCAGTGGAAGCGTTATCGACCACGATCACCTCATAGGTCAAATCATTCACCCCTGCCGGGAGGCTCCTCAGGCAGTCGAGCAGGATTGCACCGGGGTTATAGGTGACGATGATGATCGAGAGGGTGGTCATAGGTTCATGAGTTTAAGGGGGAACGAGTCGCTCGTAAACGCGCGATCACATCCACGATGCGCCGGAAGTTTTGTTCACCGGTATAGGTCAGCCAGCGCAAGAGCAGCGGTGTCTTCCAAGCGGGAGCTTCCCGCCGTGCCTGCTGATACCAGCACCGCGCATCGGCCATTTCCCCAAGTTGGGCGCAGCGGGTGCCGTGGGTGCTGTAGGCCCTTGCTCGTTCCAGCGGGGAGAGCTGTGAGAAAGCTGCCATGCTAAAGACACGCTCATGCACTTTTAGGTCATTGCGCTGCATGGGTTGGCGATCTACACGAGTCATTTGCTGAGCATGGACGCGATAGTTGGCGAGTGCTTCATCAAGATACTGGAAATCATAGTGAGCAGCCATCCGCAACCAGAAATCATAGTCTTCAATCGAGCGTAGGGATTCATCAAAGAGACCGGTTTGCGCCAGGCATTCTCGGCGAAATATGAAGGCATGGACAGGCATCAGATTGTAGCGAACCAGCATCCCGAAGACATTGCCAGAGGGTTGCAGACCAGGCATCAACTGCGAATAGCGTCCCATAGCCGTACCATTTTCCTGAACCAGTTGGACGTCACTATAGATGACGAACCACTCCGGATGGGATTCCAGCAAAGCAGATCGTTTTTCCAGACTAGTTGGTTCAAGGGTGTCATCAGAATCAAGAAAGGCGATCAGATCACTAGTGCAGGCCTGTAAGCCCGTGTTGCGTGCTCCCGCTAGCCCGCGATTAGCCTGATTGATGAGTTTGACGGGCGGGCCGTAACGTCCGGCGACTTCCGCTGTATTGTCAGTGGAGCCGTCATTCACAACGATGATTTCATCGGGCGGGCGAGTCTGGGTCAGCAGGGAGCCGATGGCGTTCGCCAGAAAGGTGGCCTGGTTGTAGCAAGGGATAACCACAGAAATGCTATGGCGCGGCATCAGACTGGGCCTTTCCCAAGAAGGCGCTGCTGAACGAGCCGCAGCGGCAGTGCCGGATCAGCCTGCAAGGCCTTTAGTCCGGTCAAAACGGCCTGACCCGGCGCCGACGGCCAGCCGCGTTTTGCCAACCGGAACAAGCGCCGTGCCAGGTCCGACTGAATGGCGTGTTGCTCGGCAGGGGTCAGGGTACGCTGGCGTAACCAGGCTGCATGAAAGCGATTCAGCGCCGTGACGGTCGCTCGTAGTTCGCTTACCGGGATCGGCGGGCCGCTGGCAGAGAAGGAAATATCATGCAAGTACTCGGCTACTGAAGACGGCAGCGCCTCGTTCATCCAGTCGAGGGCGTTCTGTTGGACCAGGTAGATGGCATCGCGGCGGGATCGCTGGTTGGTGGCAGAGCCGGTTGTCAGGCGATAGCGCAGGCCGATGATGGGCAGGTTTGCCAGGGAAAAGCGACGGTTGAGGCGCGTCCAGAGTTCGTAGTCTTCGCAATACATAGTCAAATCTCGGTAAAAGCCAACTTCAGCCACCATTGAGCGTCGCATCATGACCGATGGATGGATGAGGACGCTGCCAAAGAGCAGGTGCCAGCCAATCTCACCGGGTAAGGTCGGGGGGGTGATCGACACGCCGGGCTGACCGTGATCATCCATGGTCTGCGCCCAAGTGCCGACGACTGCTACAGGGGGATTTTGATCAAGGAAAGCGACTTGTTGTGCCAGGCGAGTTGGCAGGCTGATGTCATCCGCATCCATACGGGCGATGTACTCCCCACGTGCCCGCTCAACCCCCGCATGGAGGGCGGCCCGGACCCCCTGATTGCGGGGCTGCGGTACGACGATTACCCGCGCATCCCGTCCGGCAAAATCCTCCAGCAGTGAACGGCTGTCATCCGTGGAGGCATCGTCCACGGCAATCATCTCTATGTCGGTGTAGGTCTGTTCCAGGATGCTCTGAACAGCTTCTCGGAGGAATCGCCGGGCATTGTAGACGGGCATGACCACACTGACGCGGGGCATTCGATACATCCTCGTTAGCGTCGTAGCGCTGATGGATTGATCGGTTGGCGGCCATATGCCTGGTTTTCCAGGATGCTCGCGAACAGGCGGAGCAAGGCTGCTAACTTGACCTTAAAACGACTGGGAACCAGTGCAGTCAGGCCGAGCAGTCGACGTACTTTGGTCGAGGGAATTGCCCGATGTGTTTGCAGGATGGCTTCTGCCCCTGGCCAGTTAAGGGCTTTGAGTCGCCCATGAAAACTATCCAATGGCAGATTACCTTCACCAGCTAAGGGTAGGGGCAGGCATCCCGCCTGATCGAGCAGATACAGGTCGCCACGGTCCCCGCGCAGAGGCGGGAGTATGGTCTGTCCTTTTTGAACGAAGGCACAGACGTTATAGCCGCACTCGATGAAACGTCCGGGCTTCACATCAAACCCATTTAGTAACAGCACATAGAGCAGTTGACCGATGTTCCAACCAATAGAAACATGTCCAGCAGTGACTTGCTCCTCGTGCGGCGGGACAAACAAGAATAACCAACCGCCGGGGCGCAGCACACGTCGCACTTCGGTGAGGGCGGCTGCCACATTTGGGACGTGTTCGAGGATGTGGCTCATTACAACGGCATCAAATGACCCGTCGGGAAAAGGCATCGAATCCGCTGGACAATCTACCACCTCGATTTGATGGTCGTTGCTCAAGCGTTTCAGATCAGCACCATAAGATTCCAGCGCTAAGCCAGTGCCGGTGACCCGCTTGCCTCGCTGGACAAACCAGCGTGCTAACTGCCCTTTGCCGATGCCGATGTCGAGGACAGTCGTAATGGACTCAAGTGGCGCGAATTCGAGCAAGTGCATGACGGTCGCCAGCCGTTCGTCTGGTTGGTCATCAGTGCCACCCATATCATCGGGGATCGCATCCGGTCGGCGATAGTTGGACATGATGACCTCGTTCCTGCAGTGATTATCTCTACCGTTGGGCGGTTCAATGCACAGTATACTATCCTGTAGCTTGATCCTTCAGTAAAGGTCGGAACGTTGTCCCGGCGTACAACCGCTCTCATCACCTTCTCGCAGTTATTCAGTTATGCCATTCCTCTGCTGACATTCCCGCTGCTGGTACGGGCATTCAGCATCGAGGATTATGGGCTGTGGCTGGAAGTGTCGACCATCACAAGCCTGATGTTCAGTCTGCTTATCCCGGGCCTGGGCAATGCCTTTAATGCTCTGTGGATTGGTACGGATGACCAACGCACGACCCTGACCAGCGCGGCGGTACTCTTTGGCGGGAGCGGCCTCCTGCTGACGCTGCTCACCTGGGTGCTGGCTGGGCCGCTGAGCGCAGTGGCAATTCATGAGCCGATTGGGGAGGATCTACTGCGGTTGGTCGCAGCCCAACCGCTGATTTTGGCGGTGCTGGCCTTCTATACCCAGTTGTTCCGGCAGCGTCAGCAACCGATCCTGAATGTGGCTCTGGAGATGAGTCAGGGGATCGTGCGTGCCATCACGGCAGTACTGGCGCTCCTCAGTCGTGATCTGATTTTGTTTGCGGTGTTACAGACTTTCCTTCCCGCTATTCTGGTCATCATCTTCGGGGCCATCACGCTGCGAGTCCGAGGGGCGTGGGGTGCATTTGAAGTCCCCCATGCCCGCAAGATGATGCGCCAGGCGATGAATTTCGCGCTCGCTAATCAATCGACATGGCTGGTGCAGTACGGCGACCGATTGATGCTCTCGATTTTGACAGTCAGCAGCGCCGTTGCGATCTATTCGGCTTCTTATCAGATCTGCCTGGTATTGATCGCGCTCGGTTGGCCGTACCTGTATGGGCTGCTGACGGTGATCGGTGAACGCTGGCGGGCAGGGGATGTGAACGGTACCCAGCAGATCGCCCGCCAGACCTCGGCGAGTATGTTTCTGGTGATGGTACCGGCGGTAGTGGGGTTGACCCTCGTCAGCAATCCGTTGATCCGGGTGCTGGCGACAGACGACTTTGCTCAGAGTGGTCTGCTGACCCTGATGATCGCCACCGGGATTGCCATTGACACGCTGGGCGGTATTCTGCATTACCTGCTGTATGCCCTCGAGCGGCCTCGGGCTATCCGCAATGCTTATCTACAGGGGGCCGCTTTTAACCTGCTGGCAAATCTGGTCGCTATTCCCTGGCTGGGTTACAACGGGGCTGGCCTGACGACTTTCCTGACGTTTGCCTATATTTTCTGGCGCATGTGGCGTTCAACAGGAATGCCTTTCCCCTTACTCTTCGATCTGAACCGACTAATAAGATGCCTGTTAGCGTGTGTGCCGATGGCGATCTGGGTGCTACTGACCGCGCAAGCGACGCTCCCTCATTTACTGCTGGCCATGGGCGGTGGGGCGGTGTGCTATGGTTTGGGGCTGCTGCTCACTGGCGTCATTCAGTGGGATGATGTGCTGCGGATACAAGCTCGCATCCGCAGCCGGTTATTCCCTATCCCTAAAAATTGAATGTGGCTGCCGGGTTGGTAGGTTCATAACCGCGGCGGATTTCAAAATGCAGGTGTGGTCCGCTGGAACGTCCGGTACTGCCGACCAGACCGATGATTTGCCCCGCACCGACCTGATCGCCGCAGTTGACATTCCACTGGCTGAGATGCCCGTAGACCGTCAGATAGGGGCCATGCGCCAGTACGACCGCCAAGCCGTAGCCGCTGGAATTTGTTCCGGCGAAGATGACAACGCCGCTATTGGCCGCCAGCACCGGCGTGCCAACCGAGGCGGCCAGGTCAATGCCCTGGTGATAGACCGAGTAGCCCTGGGTGATGGTGTAGGAGCCGGGGCGTAAGGGCAGCACCCAACCCGCTCCACCGCCGGTGTTCTGTACCTGACCGCAAGAGCCGGCATCCCCCACGGCAAAGGTGGTGACATAACCCCGCCGGGGGCCGCTTTCTTCGACTTCGACCACTGGATTCCAGTTGATGCTCTCGGCAATGCCGCCGGGCAGAAATAACCAGGTACCGCTGGGCGGGATCGAGTCCGGAGTGAGGTTGGCGATAGCTGGATTGTATTCCGAGTCAATGATGATATAGGGATCGGCAATCTGATAGCGCCGAGCATAATCCGCCAGCACCGTACTGCCAACGGCCTGCACATAGACGCCATCGGCCGGGGGGATGTTCATCACATCACCCGGTTGAAGGGACTCGATCATACGGCGCGGATTCGACCAGGCGATGGTTTCGGGCTTGAGGCCGAAGCGGGCGGCGATGAGATTAATGCTATCGCCCTGGACAACCGTGTACTGGATGGTTTCGTCGCGCGGACGCTGTTCAGCCTGGGTGAAGGGATTGTAAACATCCCGTTCGATCTGTACGCCCGTGTTTGAAACCATTTGCAAAGGTGATTCCAGCAATGCTTGACGCTGTTCGGCGTTCAGCGTGGGCAGCCCAACTGGCGCGAGGGTGGGTTCCAGATTGGGCAGGGTAAGCTGCATCACAGGTTGATCTGGGTTGACGGGGTTATCCGGCGCGGGATCAGACGGCGCGAAGAGCAGGAAAGCTGTAGCGGCTGTGAGACCGGCAGCGATGAGCAAACTCAGGAAGCTGACGGTATTGCTCCGGCGCGGCGGTTGGTGATCAACCGGGGCCGGATCGAATGGATTGCTATCGCCCGGTTGGACCGGAGGCTCGACTATCTGTGACATACAAACGCCCTCAGATCAGATTGCGAACCCCCACCCGCGCCTAGGATAGCGGACACTGACGCTGCCGTCAAAGTGGAGGTCGCACAGGCAGATTATGGGATAGGGGGAGCGGTCAACTGTTCCCATTCGGAGAGCGTCGCCATCGCTTCGGCATCAGTCTGACCGCACATTTCCAGATGTGGGCGCAAGCGGACGCACACGGCGGGACGTTCTGGCAAGCCAAAGAGCTGGCAGCGGTTATCGGCGGTCAATTGAATGCAGCGCACCCCGGCAGGTTTGCCATCCGGCATACCGGGGATCGGTGATGAGATAGAAGGCGCGATACAGCACGCCCCACAGCCTATCCGGCAATCCATAAAAGTCCGTACCCTCCCGCGCGGTGTAGAATGAGGCCGTGCTGCCCCATTCATGTGAGGTGTCTTATGCCGCTGAGTCCTACTGAACGCTTCAGCCGCCGAGCCCCATATTACCATCCTTCTCGTCCACGCTATCCGCGCGCGCTGGTGGATTTGCTGGTCGCCGAGATCGGTTTAACACCGAGCAGCCTCATCGCTGATATCGGCGCGGGCACCGGTATTTCGGCTGAACCCTTCCTGGATTATGGCTGTACGGTTTACGCCGTAGAACCGAACGCCGCCATGCGGGCGATTGCCCAGGCTGAATATGGTGCGCGGTCCAATCTGCACCTGCTGGATACGAGTGCCGAGGCGACCGGACTGCCTGATCACCAAATGGACCTGGTCATGGCTGGGCAAGCTTTTCACTGGTTTGACCACACAGCGGCCCGCATTGAATTTGACCGCATTCGCAAGACCGACGGTCATATTTGCCTGTTCTGGAATACGCGGCAGGAAAAGGGCAATGACGGTGGTTTTCTGGCCGGGTATAACGCGCTGGTCGCCCGTTATGATCAAGATGGTGGAGAGAACCGGATGCGCGGTACGGCTACCGATGAAAGCCAGCAGTTGACGACTTTCTTCGGTGCGGGTGGTTTTCAGGCACGGGAACTGCCGAACACGCAAACGATGAACTGGGAAGGCTTTCGCGCACGGCTGCTCTCGGCCAGTTATCTACCGCTGCCGGATGATCCGGGTTACGAACCCATGATGAACGAGGCACAGTCCCTCTTTCACCAGCATCAGGTTGATGGCAACGTGAGCCTGCATTACGTGACAGAGGTCTATTGGAATCGGTAGATGGGTGATGTTTCGGCCTGGATGAACAAGGACGCGCAAGCGCGCGTCCTTCCTCAAATTTGGTCCATATGCAGGCAAGAAAGGCCCGGTCATCCTAGCTGGCGTTGAGTTTGTTGGCGATTCCTTCTGCCCAGGCGCGGATGGCATTCCAATCCCGGAAGTCTCCATTGCGCATATCGGGCAGCGTTTCCGAATCCCAGCGGGCTGAAAGCGACCAGCGTTCCTCAAAATTGGTCGCTTTGAGATCGAGCTTGCCACCAAAGACCTCAACCTGCTTGATACCGGCTTTTTCCAGCATCGGCCAGTACAGGTATTCCTTCTGAACGTATTGAGGACCGTCATCTTCCAGCACGCGGATGCAAGAGATGAACATAAAACTCGGTTTGCTCTTGAGCGTATCCCCGAAGCGGCCCAGGAACTGCGAAAACTCGGTGCGCCACATATTGGCATAGATGGGTGAGCCGATCACAAAGGCATCATAGCCAGCGACGGAGTTCACATCAGCCACATTCGCGGCCACCACTTCCAGACCCTTTTCCCGCAGGGCATCGCGGATGAACTGACCAATTTCAGCAGTAGCGCCATGCCCGGTGGCATAAGCGACAAGTACCTTCATCGTGATATTCCTCCATGCGTAGGGCCGCCGATATGCCATCGAGTATAGGCGGCCTGTGATCATTATTCCCTGTTAAACCTCACCTAAAGTAGCCGATCTTCCGCACCTCCGCCAGCGTTGTAGTGCTGGCATCAGCTTTCCAAAGGCGATAAAGCGTTCGTCTGGACAGATTGGACATACTGGACACATTGGACTGATGGATGCTCAGCGATCACACCGGGGGATGAGGCAAGTGTAACCGCGCCAGAATAAGCTGTGATGACCTGGCTGTTATCCTAAAAGGGGCGACCTGCCAGGTCGCCCCTAGGTGCAAGGGTTTATACACCTTAGCATACCAGAAATAAAGCACAGATTCGGAACAAATGTTCCGATTTTGTCGCATCAAGGCCGATGTTCCAGAATCCCGACCACCTGAAACCATTCTGGTGTGGGATCGGGATTGCGCTGGATGGACATGCCGAGCTTTTCCATCACCCGGATGGAGGCGGCGTTGTCGTACTCGGTCGTCGCCACCACACGGCCGAGTCCCCAGCGCGTGAACAGGAAATCAACGACAGCATGGGCAGCTTCGGTCGCATACCCTTTCCCCTGCTGATCGGCACGCAGTCCCCAAAAGAGGCCTACCTCCGGTGTGAAGTGTGATGCGGTGGGCGTTTTCAGGCGGGCCTGGAACCAGGGTAGTCTCTCAAAGGGGCCGTAGGCCGGGACGACGCCGACCGCGCCAATGAGTTCGCCGGTGGCTTTGAGGGCGACAGCGCGTTCGCCATAGGGCGGCTGCCCCAGCCCGGCCAGCGCATCATAGTTCATGACCGTCCACTGGAGCCAGTGACGGCGCTTTTCAACGGGATAGTCGCCAAAAGCGCTGTTCAGCGCCGCGTGGATCGAGTCGAAATCCTCCAGCGTGAGCGGGCGGATGATGAGCCGGTCGGTTTCCAGCGTGAAATGGTGTAGTTCGTACAAGATGGTTTCCCTCAAGGTTTATGCGATGCGTCAATACAAAGCCCTCACCCCCGACCCCTCTCCCAAACGCTCTGCCTTCGGCAGACGGCTGGGAGAGGGGAGTCAAACGCGGGAGTGCGCTATCGCCTGCGGTCTGAGGAATACATTCACACCGAAGAGAAAGATTTTACTGCAGAGAAGCAGAGGTACAGAGTCTCAGAGGTGGTTTATAACCGCCAAATCTTTCAGATCGAGAAACAGGGTTTCGGTTGTATGGATACTCAGGCGGGGCAGGCGGTGAAAACGGTCAGACGCAGGGCATTCATGGGTACTGTCCTTTCGTGCGGGAAGCATTGAGCGCAGAGTATAGTGAGGTGGATGGGGTTCGTCAAAACGCAATAAACTGTATCTTTGCCTTGCCCAAGGCATAAGAGAGCATCAATTTGGGGCTGTGTGAAACGATACAGCCTTAACATCCCCTGAAAATGACTTGGGTAGGGGTGGCAATTTCCATAATAGTCAGGCTACAATCGTTGTCAGATTAAACTGATGTGGGCGGGATACCGCTGCCGGTATACTTGCTACAAGGCTTGATCCAGCCATGACAGGTGCCATTATGGACGTTGAACCTGCCAGACTCTCGAATGACCTCTTGATCGTAGACCCGTGTTGCGGCACTCATCTTCTGCATGTCACCAGTGCAGACACGCCTACCCGCCGCCACGATCCACACCTCACTACCTTTCGCGACAACGTATTTTGAATTAATCGGCTGACAGCTCATTCGTCACCGGGGGCGTATTGCACCTGTTGACCGGCGAATGTGTCAGCCGTTTGTGTTTAACGTACCTGTATGAAGGGGCGGCCCGATGGGCCACCCGATGAAATGAATTCATCGTAAGGAACTGACGTGCCAAATTTGACCTTTAAGCAGTATATCAATGGCGAATGGGTGGATGCCCTGAACGGCGGCACCTGGTCGCTCGTCAATCCGGCGACTGAAGCGGTATTGATGGAAATCCCGTTCGGGGATGCCGCCGATGCCAGCGCCGCCATTGACGCTGCTGCTGCGGCCTTCCCGGCGTGGTCGCGCAAAACGCCGTATCAACGGGCTGAAGTCCTGATGAAAGCGGCAGAGTGGATCCTCGCCAATGCCGCTGATCTGGCCCCCATCACGACGGAAGAATGTGGCAAACCCCTGAGTGAGTCGCTGGCGGAATGGCGCAGCGCTGCCAATTACCTGATCTGGTTTGCTGAAGAAGGCAAGCGGGCTTACGGGCGCACCATCCCGGCGCGGCTGCCCGGTCGCCGCATCATGGTCATCCAGCAGCCGCTGGGTGTTGTCGGCACCATCACCGCCTGGAACTTTCCGGTCTATAACGTGGTGCGCTGCTGGGCGGCGGCACTGGCGGCGGGCTGTACCGTCGTCGGGCGGCCTTCGGAATACACGCCGCGCTCGGCCATGATGATGGCGCAGGCTTTCCACGAGGCAGGCGTCCCGGCGGGCGTCCTCAACTGCATCAATGGTGACCCGGCAGCCATGGCCCAGGTCATGCTCAAGGATGCGCGGCTGCGGAAGATCAGCTTCACCGGCAGCACCCGCGTCGGTAAGCTGTTGATGGATGGCGCTTCGCAAACCGTCACCAAGCTGGGCCTGGAACTGGGCGGCAACGCGCCAGTGATTGTGTTCCCCGATGTGGATGTGCAGGAAGTCGCCAAGCAAGCGGTGTCCTGGAAGTACCGCAATAATGGGCAGGTGTGCATCGCCCCGCAGCGGTTCTTCGTGCACCACAAAGTCGCGGATGAATTTACTGAAGCTGTCGCCACACTTTCACGGGCGGTCAAGCTGGGCAATGGGTTGGATAAGGGTACGGAAGTCGGCCCGCTCATCAATGCCGTTCAGCGTGACCGGGTAGAACTGATGGTGGCGGAAGCGGTCAGCGCGGGCGCGGAAGCCCTGACCGGAGCCGCCCGCCCCGGCGATATGACACGCGGTTACTTTTACCAGCCCACGGTCATCACCAACCTGCAGCCCGACATGCGGATTTACCGCGATGAAATCTTTGGGCCGGTGATGCCGATTGTCCGCTTTGACGAACCTGAAGAAGTGCTGACTTTAGCGAACGACACGCCTTACGGTCTGGCGGCGTTCGTGATGACCCGTGACCTGTATACCTCAATGCTCATGTACGAGAGATTGGAGTTTGGAATGATTTGTATCAATGATTGGCTGCCGGCTACGCCGGAGGCCCCGTTTGGCGGGGTCAAACAAAGTGGGTTGGGCCGTGAATGCGGCCTGGAAGGGTTAGAGGACTACCTCGAAACCAAGACGGTATTCACGGGAGGTGGCCCATGATTACGCACCCCGCCAAACCCAGGGTCGAAGTCCGCGTAGTCCAGACAGATGCGCGCTTTGCCCGCCGCCTCGCCAAGATGCAGGCGGTGATTTTCCCCACGCTGACCGATGAAGAATTGTTCAGCGAAGAGCAGTATCTGCATCATATTGCTCTGTTCCCCGATGGTCAGCTCACCGCCCTCGTCAAATACAAGGACGATAAATGGGTGGTGGCGGGTTCGACCGTCAATTTCCTGACCACCTGGGAAACCGCTATGGAAGACCACACCTTCCCGGATGTGATCGCCCATGGCTGGCTTGACCATCACAACCCCAAGGGTGAATGGATCTATGGGGCCGATGTCAGCGTCCACCCGGAATTCCACGGGATGGGTGTGGGCAGCGCGCTCTATAAGGCCCGCCAGCAGGTCGTCCAACGGCTCAACCTGCGCGGTGAAATCGCAGGCGGCATGATCCCCGGCTACCAAAACTACGCCGACGTTTACCGACCGGATGAATATATCTGGGCTGTGGAGCGCGGTGAGGTCTTCGACCCGACGCTCTCGGTGCAGATCAAGAACGGTTTCCACGTCAATCGGGTGCTGTACGATTACATCACCGACCCGCGTTGTGACAACTGCGCGGCGCAAATCGTGCGGCGGAATCCGTTTTATATGCCGGTAGGGGCGTAGGCGAGTTCCAGGTTACGGGTTTCAGGTGGCAGGTATCGGTTACCTGTTTCCGGTTTCCGGTTGAAAGTACCCGGTTAGGGTCAGCCTGATCCGGCTGAAGCGCGTTCATTCCACTATACCGATGAGTTGCGGGTCGGCGACGACCACAGGCGTTTTTAGTGTGCGTCTGTGCATGTGGTTGATGTTGCCCGATGGATGCGATTGTTTGCGTCCCTACACAATTTCTGTGTTCCCTGTGCCTTTGTGGCGACTGTGATCGACCACTGGCACCTATCAAGAGGAGTTTCAGTATGTCCCCTATCTTCCAGAACAGACCGCCCGATATACCCTCTGTGCGGGTCGCCCTGCGGTATTTTGTCGAGTTCGGTATGGATTCACGCGCAGCCCTCCAGTTGTTCAAGGAGCGACGATCATTATCACCGTAGCCACTTCCACCGGCGTCATTGATCGCCAGCGACTGCGTGCCCGACTGCGACAGGAGGAGCAGCGTTTTATTGAGACTCACCCCCGTTCGCAGCAGTTATTCAAGCAGGCGCAGCAGCATATGCCCGGCGGCGTCCCCATGCACTGGATGGTGAAATGGGCCGGGGCCTTCCCCTTATTCGTCGAAGCCGCATCCGGGGCCACTTTCACCGATGTAGACGGCCACGATTACCTCGATCTCTGCCTGGGCGATACCGGCGCTATGACCGGCCACGCGCCTCCGGCGACTGTGCAAGCCATCACCGATCAACTCCAACGCGGAATTACCTTCATGCTGCCGACCGAGGACTCTTTGTGGGTGACAGAGGAGCTTTCCCGGCGCTTCGGATTGCCCTACTGGCAAACGGCCCTGACTGCCACCGATGCCAACCGCTTCTCGATTCGGCTGGCGCGGCATGTCACCGGTCGCAAGAAGATTCTGGTGTTCAACTGGTGCTATCACGGCACAGTGGATGAAACCTTCGCCACGCTGACCGAACATGGCATCGCGCCACGCCGGGGCAATGTCGGCCCGCCGGTGCATCCCGCTGAAACGACTCGTGTGGTCGAGTTCAACGATATTCCAGCGCTGCGGAGAGAACTGGCGCATGGTGATGTGGCCTGCGTGCTGACCGAGCCGGTCATGACCAACATCGGCATTGTGCATCCCGAACCGGGATTTCATGACGCCCTGCGCGACCTGACCCGGCACTTCGGGGCGCTGCTGATCTACGATGAGACCCACACCATTTGCAGCGGGCCGGGCGGCTATACCCGTGAATATGATCTGGAGCCGGATATTCTGACCATCGGCAAGCCGATTGCCAGCGGCATCCCGGCGGCGGTCTATGGCTTCAGCGAGCGCGTGGCCGAGCGCATCCGTTCACGGTTGGCCGTGGATACAGCGGATACCGGTGGCATCGGTGGGACGCTGGCAGGCAATGCGCTCTCGGTTGCCGCCATGAAGGCCACGCTCCAGCAGGTGCTGACCGAGGAAGCCTTCGATTACACGATTCCATTGGCGGCCCGCTGGGCGGCTGGCGTTTCCGATGTGATCGAGGAGTTTGAGCTGCCCTGGCATGTGACTCAACTGGGTTGCCGTGCTGAATACTGGTTCTGTGAGCGGCATCCGCGCAACGGTGGCGAGGCGGCGCGGGCGGTCGATCATGACCTCGACCGCTATATGCACCTGGCCTGCCTGAACCGGGGCATCCTGATGACGCCGTTCCACAACATGGCGCTCATCTCCCCGGCGACGACGGCAGCCGACATTGACTATCACACGGACGTGTTTAGAGAGTGTGTGGAGGGGTTGGTGTAGGGGGCGGTCAGCTTTCAGCGGATAGCGATCAGCAGGGGAGGGTGACAGCACTTTCCTCTGTTTTTGATTTCGCCAGATGCAGCGTAGAATGAACAAAAGTGGTACACAAGTCGAAAGACAATCTACATGGAGATTCTCGTCGGCGTCGTTGGGTTTGGGAGCATTTTGCTGGTGCTTGGACTCTCTATTTACGGGGAAAAGCTGTATTCGCAATACCCTGGACGCGGCGTAGGACGCTTTGCCAGCCGGGTTATCCAACTAGCGCTTGGTAGCCTACCTGGCCCCATCTTTGTACTCATAACCGCGGTTGCGAATCCTTACTTGAGCCTATTTGTTGTTCTCATTCCGCTGCCGCTGATGATTGCGCTGGGTGTTCGGTATCGGCATCAAGCTAACTGGCGCTGTCGCATAGAGTTACTGAGTCTATATGTGCTCATCTGGTCGCTGACATGGGCCGTCATCCCACAACTGGGATATGGTTTTGTCGCGGAAGGACTCAACGAGTTTTACATCGATGACTACATCCGATTTCTTTCTGTAGAACAATATGGGATCGCGCTCTTGGGTGCGTTTGCTGCCCTCGTGGTTCTGTGTCTCGTGCTGATGTGGCGGGCAGGGCGGCTCGCTCGCATGTACGATACACCTGCCGTCCAGCCTGATTCCGATCATCCAGCGGTAGCCTTAGAAACCAAAATCAGTTGACCCTCATCCAGAGGCTCACAGGGCAGCGCAATCTTGCGTCGCTTGTGCTGGTTAGCTGTTTCACTACACTGGAGAAATGACACGGCTTCTACCAGATGGGAAAATTGCATGCCTGATCTTGATGTGCTGCTCGGCCTGGTGCTGAGAATTGGTACGGTGGCCTGTGGTGGCATTGTGGTGTTAGGGGTCTTTGGACTGATCTTCGCCCTTAACCGGGGGAAATCGTTCTTTCGGGCGCTACAATTTGGGGTCGCGGTGGTGATGTTGAGCCTGCTGCTCCCAGCGGCGATGGGGGTGGGTGCATATGTCGCTTACAACGCCACCTCGACCTTTATGGCAAACGCGCAGGAAACGACAGGTGAGGTCGTGCGACTGGTCGAAGAACCCACGCAGGAAGGCGGTTTCGCTTACAGTACGGTGGTCAAATTTACCCCGTTGAACAGCGAGTCTTCTATTGAATTTGATGATCCCGGTGCGATCTGCAACCCACCTTGTCACGAGGTTGGGCAGGCAGTGACCGTTCTGTATGATCCGGCGAATCCGACGACAGCGACCATCAAAAACATAGTGACCAATTGGATCTGGGTGGGGGTGTTTGGGCTGCTCGCACTGGTGTTCTTGGTGCTGGCGTTGGTGTACATCCGAGATTCGTATCGCAAGGATCGCTACTGGCGTGTTTTAGTCGGGTTGGCTGATGCTGCGACGGGATAGGCGAAAGTGATCTATGTTATTTCCTTAAGATACCTTGCTGCTCCAGCGGAACATCCAGCGCCACTGGCTCACCCACCACTTTGAACGACCCCAGACGCTGCTGCCCGTAAATCCCACGATGTCCGGAAGCCATGTAACTGACAAAACAGGCTAAGGCCAGATAGAGTGCTGCTCCGCCGCCAAACAGTTCGATGCCCATCAGAGTGCAGGCTAGCGGGGTGTTGCTGGCTCCGGCGAAGACCGCCGCCATCCCCAGCGCGGCCAGCAGAGTCGAATCCAGGCCCAATGGGGCAGCCAGGACATAACCCAGCGTTCCACCCATGACAAAGAGCGGCGTTACTTCGCCGCCGACGAATCCGCTGCCCAATGTGACCGCCGTAAAGAGCAGCTTGAACAGGAATGCGCTGGCGGGAACACCGGTTCCATCCAGCGCCTGATTGAGCAGCGGCAGGCTTAAGCCCAGATAATCCTGCGTGCCCAAGAGTGCCGTCATCCCCAGAACCACGAGACCCCCCAGCAGGGGGCGCAGGAGCGGATTTTTCAAGCGGCTCGTCAGGTGTTTGACCCCGTGGGTGACCTCGATGAAGAGCAGGGCGGTCAGGCCGAAGGCGATGCCCGCGACCAGCACCCGCAGCAAGAGCAGGGGATCGAGTTCAAGCGTCGGCAGCAGGGGATAGTGGCTGTGGGAAGTTCCTAACGCCCGCGCGGTTAAATCTGCCACCAGGGCGCTGATAAAGCAGGGAATAACGCCCTCATAACGGATGCGTCCGGCGGATTGTACTTCCATGCCAAAGACGAACCCGGCCAGCGGTGTGCCAAACACCCCGCCAAAACCGCCGCTGATCCCGGCCATCACGGCCAGCCGGCGATCCATCGGCGGCAAGCGCAGCGCCCGCCAGACTCCATCGGCCAGGCTGGCGCCCATCTGTGCAGCCGTCCCCTCGCGGCCCGCCGAACCCCCAAAGAGGTGCGTCCAGAGCGTGCCGAGGAGGATGAGCGGGGCCATCCGCAGCGGAATGCGTCCATCCGTGGGGTTGGTATGCAAGTGTTCGAGGATCAGGTTGGTACCGCGTGCGGCGCTGCTGCCCCAACGTTGATAGATCCAGGCCAGCGCCACGCCTGCCAACGGCAGCAGCAGGATGATCACCGGGTTGGCGAGGCGGAAGCCGGTGACCGCGTTAAGCAGCGCCAAAAACAGGGCGGATGCCGCGCCCGATAGCACGCCAATCAGTCCGCCAACCAGCAGCCAACGCACCAGCAGGCGCAGAAAGGCCCAATGGTAATCAAAGTGTAAAATGTCTTTCATCGATGTGTGTTGTCATGCCCGTTCTGGTCAGGGCGGTAGTATACTTTAATTGTAGTCTGATGAAATGGATGGTAGCTGATGCAATCCGTATATGATCTTGAAGATACGCTCTCCCGCCTAAGCCGGGCTGAAAAAGCGCAAGTGCTGCAATGGATTGCCCGTGATCTAGGCGATACTTTTCCTGGAATTGAAAGCAATCCTGGTGTGTCTGGCGGGGAAGCCTGCATTGTGCGGACGCGCATTCCGGTATGGGTGCTGGTGCAAATGCGGCGGCTTGGCGCAAGTGACGCGGACATCTTACGAAGCTATCCCGGATTGCGGGCTGAAGACCTGAGCAATGCATGGGGATATGCGCGCCTCCACCGCGATGAGATTGACCGGGATATTGAAGAAAACGAGAATGCGTGATTGTGGCCCGCTTGTATACCAATGAAAATTTCCCAAAACCCGTCGTCGACTTGCTGAGGGAACGGGGACATGATGTACTTACCACACACGATGCCGGGAAATCTAACCAGCGTATCCCTGATGACGAGGTTCTGGCATTCTCGACCAACGAAAATAGAATTCTTGTAACCTTCAATCGGAAACATTTTATACACCTGCATAATGAAGACTCCAATCATGCAGGGATTATCATTTGCACAGTTGATACGGATTTCGCTGCTTTGGTTGAACGCATTGATGAAGCCCTAAACCAATATACATCCGTATCTGGTCAACTCATTCGGGTCAATCGCCCACCCAAGTAACCCATTAGGATTATCCCCATGCCTGACACGCTCTTTCTCGTGGATGACGAACAGCACATCATTGATCTGGCGGCCATGTATCTGGAACAGGAAGGCTTTCAGATCACCTCGGCCAATGACGGCGCGGTCGCGCTCCAGCGGATTCTGAACGAAGAACCGGCGCTGGTCGTCCTCGACCTGATGCTGCCAGGCATGGATGGGCGCGAAGTCTGCAAACGGGTGCGGGCACAATCCGACGTGCCGATTATCATGCTGACGGCCCGAACGGACGATGTGGACAAGATCGTTGGGTTGGAACTGGGGGCGGACGATTACCTGACCAAGCCCTTCAATCCGCGTGAGTTGGTGGCTCGCGTCAAGGCTATCTTGCGACGTAGTGCCACCCGACCCAGCGCCACTCCAACCACCGATGCCCCGCTGATGATCGACAACCTGAGCATTTACCCGGAGCGCCGGGTGGTCGAGATCAGTGGTCGCCCGGTGGCGCTGCGTATGAAGGAATTTGATCTGCTGATGACGCTGGCCCAGAACCGGGGCATCGTCTTCAGCCGGGAAAAGCTGCTGGATGTCGTCTGGGGCTTCGACTTTGCCGGGGAGACGCGCACAGTTGATGTGCATGTCGCGCATCTGCGCCATAAGCTGGAAGGCATGCGCCCCCAAATTGAAACGGTCTGGGGGGTGGGCTACAAGCTCGACTGATGCGTATCCGAACCCGCCTCATCCTCTCCTTCGGCTTTGTGCTGGCTGTCACCCTGGCGGTGATTGCCGCGGCTCTCATTCTGTTCATCGCTGCCCAACCACCACCGCAGGATGATGTGTACCAGAAGCTGGCCACCATCATGCGCGACCTGACCAGCGAATTCCAGCAGGCGCGCCTGCGCGACCTGACGCAACTGCCCGAACGCCTGACCGCCTTCGCTGAAGAGAATGAAGTCCGTGTATTGATGGTCGGGCTGGAGCGGAACGCGATCCTGGTCGATACAAGCGGTGTCTTCCAGACATCGGATGTGCTACCCCTGCAAGCAGGCTCGGTCACCCGTTTGCCTACGTACCTGCGGCGCGGCTTGCCCATCGATACCGAGCCGATCCTGGGTGAGTTTGAGGACTCATCCGGTGATTGGTTGTTCACCGGCCTGACCATTCAGGGGCGGAACTCCGGTGCCGCCGTGCTGGTGGCCGAGCAACCGGTCATGCGGACTCTGGCTGAAGCGCTGCTGATTTTCCGGGATACGCTGGCGACGCCGCTGGCGCAGGCGGCCCTGGTCGGTCTGCTGGTGGCGCTGGTGCTTTCCGCCTTCATCAGCCGCAGTCTGGCGGGCGGTCTGCAAAGCCTCTCGGAAGCGGCTCATGCGGTGGCACGGGGCGACTATGCCTGGAAGGTCAAACCCAGCGGGCCGCCGGAAGTCCGTGATGTGGCGGATGCCTTCAACCGGATGAGCCAGCAGGTGCATGATACGCAGCGCGCCCAGCAGGATTTTGTCGTCAATGTTTCCCATGATCTCAAAACGCCGCTAACGTCGATTCAGGGGTATTCGCAGGCCATCATGGATGGGGCGGCTAAAGACCCGGTTGGCGCGGCCCGCATCATCTACGACGAGTCTGGCAGGCTCAACCGCATGGTGATCGAGCTGACCGATCTGGCGCGGCTGCAATCCGGGCAGTTCTCGTTCCAGATGAAATCGATTGATCTGGCGGCACTGAATCGGGCGGTCGGTGAACGGCTCGCGCTGATGGCGCAGCGCAGGGGCGTTCGCCTGCATGTCGAAACTGCACTAACTCCACCCGTGATGGCGGATGGCGACCGGCTGGCGCAGGTGCTCACCAACCTGATCGGCAACGCTATCAATCACACCCCCTCCGGCGGGCAAGTCTGGCTGCGGACGGCCCCCGCAGCCGGTGGCGTCAATATCAGCGTACAGGATACGGGTGCGGGGATTCCTCCGGCGGAACTCGAACGCATCTTTGAACGCTTCTATCAGGTCGATGCCTCACGCGGCCCGAAGCGTGGCACTGGGCTGGGCCTCGCCATCGCCCGTGAGATCGTCACCGCGCACGGCGGGAAGATCAGCGCGACCAGCGAAGGGGTGGGCAAAGGCTCCACCTTTACGGTGTGGTTGCCCGTGGGCAAGCCAGAAGCAGGTGGCAAGAAGCAGGCCTAGGTCGGCGCTGATCACCCATCGGGTGATGTAGGGAGTGTGCGATGCAACCGATGATTCTGCAACCGGAGGACAACACCCCTGAAGCCTGGGCGCTCAATCAGCTAGGGGAATTCACCCCGGCACAGAGCGACTATCTGCAACAGGTCATTGAAGCCCAGCAATCAAGACCAGTTCTTGAATCCGGCTCCAACCCGTTTCCTGGTATCCGGTGGTATCTCGGAAGAAGCGTGGTTCTGGCTGCATTCTTTTCATTGCTGATCGCTACTCTTTTTGTCTGCCGAGTTTCTGGCGGCGGCCTTCAAAATTTGGGGTTTTCTACGCTGGCATGGATCTTTCTACCGGCTTTATCGGTTAGTTTGACGATCCTGTATGTGTACAGGCAGGTTTACCAGCCCTCGCAAGTCCACAGCGACTCCAATTGGCAAGCACCTACACCCAATCTCACGTTCCACTATGCCGGGTCTAGCGGGCAGGCACTTCCTCATCGTCCCCCGATTCGCTATTACGAAGGCTCGATCTCTCTCGATCAGCGCACCGACGACCAATCCACCCATTACCTGATGTTTGTGCAGTCTCATTCATTCGAGCTGTCGAAAGCATTGTGGGATTCCCTCCAGCCGCATACGAACCATGTGCGCCTGCATTATCTGACCGATCCGGTACCGATGTTGCTCTCAATAGAGGCTGTCACGGTTTCAGCAGCGCCGACAGATGAGGACTTGGCGCAGGTGGTCGGCATTGGGGATGATGGCGAACTTTTGTATAGAGCGGATCAATAACGGCCCCGGTCTCAAGGGCGCTCCATATCCGGGACATCGTGAACATCCAGCGATTCATATTGGAGTGCAGTACGAAAGTTATAGATTGCATCACTGATATTTCGGCGAAGAAACAACAAAGAAACACCGACGAATAGCAACAAAGTCACATTGGGCAGCTTGAATGCGGCATCAAAGATTATGAATAGAACACCGCTAACTACTACCCCATAGCTGAGGACTACCATGAGGCTAATCAGACTCTGCATCCGGCTTGGATAACCGCGAATGAGAGCAATCGATGCAGGCAGCAACCGTTGATGCGCCAGTGCTGGCTTGATGATGTGCTGTTCGGTAAGCATGGTATATACGTCACTAAAAGCAAGTGCATTTGATCTGTAGCTCAAAGCATAGGGTGCTGCATAAGTCAGCCAGTTGAGCAGAGTTCCAGCTTCATCACCACCCAAACTGCGACACTGAGAAGGAAGTCCCTTTTCCCGTCGCTTTTCGGTCTGACACCAGACCTGCACAAAGAACAGATTACTGGTATGTTCAAAATAGAAGTAAATCGCCGTCTCACGCCCCCAGGTGGCCCGGTCTTTACCCCCATTCAATGAAATCCCTTCTGAATCGATCTGAACTGCTTTTCGGAGTTTATCTGAGGGAGTCAAACTGGTTTTCCGGTCGGCGGGTGCCGATCGTTCAGACAGCGCTCGTTGGTCAGCTACCGGGTCTTGCTGGAAGATCGCCCGCAGACGTTTGGACTCAGTATGCAGGAAGTCACCATCCTGTAAGCGATGCTGTCCCACCAGCGGATGCCCATTGACCATGACCACTTCACGATCCGATGTGGCATAGAGGATGCAGCCTTGTCCGGTGTTTTCGGCCTCGAGGAAAGGCCGAATCTTAAGCGGCCCGTCACCTGGGCGCAACCAGAGGCTCACTCCAGGCGCGACAATACGCGGAGGATAGCTGCCATTCGGTGGTAGGTGAACTTCCAACGCTATTGGTGGCACATTGGCTAAAGCGCGCATGTTTCGGGAATAAATACCTCGTATTCAGGTCTCACACACCCGTTGAGATAGATGGCGACAATCCAAGTAACAATTATGACAGCCTATAATTGGGTGGGCAAATTGCACTCAATCAGTTGTAATATTACGTTATGATTACCTGTTCTTTTCCTGCATAACAGGAAATACTTGCCCGCCCTGCCGTAATGTTCGATAGCCATCACCTGATCGAGTTGCTGAATGCTGGTTTCCGGTTGGCTATCTCCGACCCGCTTCCAACTTCACGCCTCTTCTGCACTGCTTTTCCACTAACCACACCCCTCACTCGCGTCCAGCAACAGGTATAATTCCCCCATGCGTGAACTCATCTACTGCCCGGTCTGCGGGCATAAACTCATCGAACGAGAACTCGGTGGACGACCCCGGAAAGCCTGCGCTAACTGCGGGTATGTGCATTACGTCAACCCGGTGCCAGCCGTCGGCATCCTGATCGAGATGGAGGATGGAGTCGTCCTCATCCGGCGGGGACAACCGCCGCATCAGGGTGAATGGACGCTGCCGAGCGGGTTCATCGAGGCTGATGAAAGCGCGGAGGAGGCAGCGGTTCGTGAAGCCGAAGAAGAAACTGGCCTGCAAGTGGAGATCATCGACCTGGCCGGGATCAACTCCTTCCCCGAAGGGCCGCCGACCAGCGGCATTATCATTTTCTTCCGGGTCAGGCCGATTGGCGGGGTGCTGCGCGGCGGCGATGATGCGCTGGAAGCCCGCGTCTTCCCGGTCGAGTCGATACCCCGGCTGCCGTTCCGTACCCACCGTGAAGTCATGGCAAGCTGGCTGGCGGCACGCTCGGCTGGCGAGACGGCGATCAGGGCAGATGAGCGCGAGCATGAGTATGTGGTGCGCCCGGCGGAAGCGCGAGATATTGATGAGATCATGGCGCTGATCGCGCTCATCCCGGCTAACCGTGCCCTGAGCGATGATGAATGGCGGGCGGTTGAACTCCGCCTGCGCGAGTCCGCCGGGGTGGAAGTGTTTGTCGCGGTTTCGGTTGGCACGCCGCCGATCATCCTGGGTTTTCTGGCGCTTTCGATTGTGCGGACGCTCACCGGCGGGCGCGGTTTTATCAACGATATGGCGGTGCTGCCGACCTATCAGCGGCGTGGGATTGGGGCGGCTTTGCTGGAGGCGGCCCTCAAACGGGCGCAGCGCCTGAGCCTGCGGACGATGCTGGTCAACACGCGGCAGAATCCGCACCTCGACCCGATCTGGCCGGATAAATTGGGCATGACCCATGCCGATTTGCGTCAACTGCCGATCCCTGGACTGGATGAGGACGCGGTGGATGATTGAGGTCGAGGGCTCCCTTTAGCCGATCACCTCGCGCAACCGCCCGCCTGCGGCGTCGAGCAAGGCGCGGCCTGCTTCAGCATCTACGCCGCGCTTGGCCATCACAATCGCCAGTTTGACGCTCCGACTGGCGCGTGCCAGTAAATCGGTGGCAGTCGTTTCATCGACACCTGCCACCCGCATCACCAGGCCGCGCGCCCGCCCTTCGAGCTTGCTGTTGCTCGGCTGCACATCGACCATCAGGTTACCATAGACCTTGCCCAGACGGATCATAGTGGCGGTACTGATCATGTTCAGAGCCATCTTCTGGGCGCTACCGGATTTCATGCGGGTGCTGCCCGCGATTACCTCTGGACCGACCACTAGCGGAATGGCGATCTCGGCGGCTTCCAGCAGCGGGGCAGGCGCATTACAGGCGATTCCAATCCGCGCGGCGCCCACTTCGGCAGCATAGCGCATCCCGGCCAGGACATAGGGTGTGCGTCCGCTGGCGGCAATCCCCACCAGTGCATCCTGGGCATTCAGCTTGAGCGCGACCAGGTCTGCCCGGCCAGCGGCTTCATCATCTTCGCTGCCTTCAATGGAGTGGGTCAGTGCCTGATCGCCACCCGCCAGCAAGCCAACAACCAGGCCCGGTGGTGTGCTGTAAGTGGGCATACACTCGACGGCATCCAGTACGCCCAAACGCCCACTGGTGCCCGCCCCCATATAGATTAAGCGCCCGCCGGCCTGCATGCGGGCTGTGATGACATCGACCGCCTGCGCGATCTGTGGCAGGGCAGCGCCGACCACCTCGGCCACGGTGCGGTCTTCCCGGTTGATGGCCTGCACAATGCCAAGCGCATCCAGTTGGTCAATATTGAGCGTGTTGGGATTGGATTGTTCAGTGAGCATGGGTGTCCTTGGCTTATGGCTGATAGCCGGAAAATCACTCGTTCTACACGTCATCAATAGCGGCTACTGGCAGAAGACTTTGATGATCATAGCGCGCTTCAAGCCATGAGCCATCAGCTATTGGCCGTAAGCCGCTGCGCCAGAATCGCCGCGCCGATCACCGCAGGGTAGATGGCTTTGGGCAGCGTTTCCAGGTGGAGGGCTTGCGCGACCCGCCGGGATAAGGGGTTCTCATGGGTCAGCAAGCCGCCGACACAGGCCAAGGGCAAATCCGGTTCAGCCAGTTGGCGCAGGGCATCGTGATAGAGGGCCATGACGTGCCCAGCCGCCGCATCGACAATGCCAACCGCTGCCGGATCGTCCGCCGCTGAATCCAGCACCAGGCGGGCCAACTGCGCGATTTCCGGCACCCGTGGGCGACCCTGCCCGTAGACCCAGGTCACCAGTTCCCGCGCCAGAGTCAGCCCCAATTGGTCGAGCACCCCTTGCACGAGCGGGCCGGTCGGCACCCGTCCATCGAGTGCGAAGGCGGTCAGCCGCAGGGCTTCCGATCCCAGCCAATAGCCGCTGCCTTCGTCGCCGATCAGGTAACCCCAACCGCCGCATTTGACGCGCAGCCCGGCCGTGTTGATCCCCAGTGAGCAGCTCCCCGTCCCGGCCAAGAGCAACAGACCGGGTTTGCCCGCGTGGGCACCAATCAGCGCGATATCTAAATCCCACGAGGCGGCGACTTTTACACCGGGCAGCGCACCTTGAACCACGCTTTCCAGCCACTCGTTCGAGTCGCTGGCACCGGCGACGCCGATGCCCACCGCTGAGATGGGTTCGCTCACCTGATTCGCAGCGGCGCGAATGCCCGCCTGTATGCGCTCGGCAGATGTGTCCCGCCCGACGGTATTGGGGTTGACGGCTTCGCCCTGCACCTCGGTGAGAATGGTCAGATCCGGCTGCATGACGATGACCCGCAGGCCGGTGCCGCCGCCATCAATGCCCATGTAGAGAGTCATCGAACTTACTCCATCAACTGTTCCCACTCTGCCATCGCTGCGTGGAGATCGGCTTCGGCCTGCGTGTACTGTGCGCCGAGCGACTCGACCTTCGTGTATTCGCCGTTGGTGCTGGCGGCGGTCAGGGCGGCTTCGAGTTCTGCCACTTTGGACTCCAACTGTTCAATCTGTTCTTCGACCTTCGCCACCCGCTTTTGCAGCTGGTAGGGGTTGAGGCCGTGCTTTTTGGTTTCAGGTTTCAGGTTGCTGGATACAGGTTGGGCAGATGGTTGGTCACCATTCGCTGACGGCTTTTTGCCGGGAACGGGAAGTGGGTCGCTGGTTGCCTTTGCAGCTTTCGCCGCCATCCACTCGGTATAGGTTCCCTGGAAGATCTCCATCTGACCGGGTGAAGCTGCCCAGATTTGAGTCGCCAGCGCGTCGATCAGGTAGCGGTCATGGCTGACTAGCAAGATGGTGCCGTTGAAGCCCGCCAGCACATTCTGGAGCATCTCCTGGCTGTCGATATCGAGATGGTTGGTGGGTTCATCCAGGAGCAGGAGATTGGCCCCGCTCAAGGCTAGCTTCGCCAGCGCCACCCGTCCGCGCTCACCGCCGGACAGTGTGCCGATACTGCGGAAGACATCATCCCCTTGAAAGAGGAAGGGGCCGAGGAAGTTACGCGCCTCAGCCGGATTCATCCCGCTGGCATCCATGATGGTGTCGATGATGGTGCGGTTGGGATTGAGCAGTTCGTGCGCCTGGGCGAAGTAGCCGATCTCGACCGAAGCGCCAATCTTGACCTCGCCGCCCAACGGGGGTAGTTGGCCGAGGATGGTTTTGAGGAAGGTACTTTTGCCGACGCCATTCGGGCCGATGAGCGCAGCGACTTCCCCGCGCCAAAGCGTCAGATCAGGGACGGTGAACAGCGGCGCGGGGGCATCGGCATAGCCGACGGCCACGTTAACCGTGGTGATGACCTTATTGCCGGAGCGCATGGACTCGTTCATGTTCAGGTTCATGGTCTGGCGGTTGCGGGGGCGGGTGAGCAGCTTGCCGCGCTTCTTCATCGTCTCCCGACGGCGCAGCTTGCCTTTGGCCTGCCGGGTGTTCTGCCCGGCGATGTTCCGGCGGATGTAGTCCATTTCTTTCGCCAGGAATTCCTGCTGGGCTTCATATTCCTTCTGGCGGCGTTCGTAACGCTCCTCACGCTGCTGGACGTAGTGGCTGTAGTTGCCGCGATAGGTTTCCAGCGTGCCGAAGTCCATCTCCCATACGGTCGAGGCGAAGGCATCCATAAAGTAACGATCATGGCTGACCGCCAGCACTGCACCGGGGAAGTCCTTGAGGAAGCCTTCCAGCCATTCCACGGCCTGAATATCGAGGTGGTTGGTGGGCTCATCCAGCACCAGCAGATCGGGCGAATCCAGCAGCAGCCGACCGAGCAGCGCCCGCGTCTTCTGCCCGCCGGAGAGCCGACCTAGCGGCACTTGATACTGTTCCGGTTTGAAGCCGAGGCCGTTTAACACAGTTTTGATGCGCGTTTCATAGAGGTAGCCCCCGGCTTCCTCGAAGCGGTGCTGCAGATCGCCATAAGCTGCGAGAGCCGAGTCGTGTTTAGCGGGATCAGCTAAATCGTGTTCGAGGTCACGCAGGCGGTTTTCCATGCGGCGCAGGTCAGTGAAGGCGGCCAGCATTTCTTCCCACAGGATATGGTCGCCGTGCAGTTCGGGGCGCTGTGGCAGGAAGCCGATGCGGGTGCCGCGCGCCAAGGCGATGCTGCCCTCATCCGGCACATCCGCGCCGATGAGCAGGTTGAGCAGGGTGGTCTTTCCTGCGCCGTTCGGTCCGACCAGGGCAACCCGCGCCCGGTGCGGAATTTCGAGGCTGATGCTGTCAAAGATGTCATCCGCACCAAAGGACTTGGCGAGGTTGGTGGCAGTGAGTAGAGACATGGGTAGTTTTGGGTTTGCCTAGAGGCGTGATGGGCCACATGGATAACGACCAAGTGAGACTAATTCAGCACGGGCTTTCAGGCGGTGCTCGTTATTCAGGCGTAGAAGAAACTCAGTTACACGTCCTATAGCAGTCAATGAAACAATCAGTGTGCCTTCAAGGGCAAAATGCTCTGACCAATCCATGCTGCGGGGATTAAACAGCGGCGCAAACGTGCGGGTTCCAATATCAAATGAGCCAATATCGCTACCCTTAAAGCGATTGCACTCGAAACAGGTCAAGCACAGATTGTCCTCAATCGTTTCTCCCCGATGTTTTTCAGGAAGAATGTGATCTACCTCATATGTGAACGGATGATAATCCTGATGCAATCGGCAATACTCACAACAATTGATGGCACGTTCCCGCACCAATTGTCGGAGTTGATCGGAGATGTAACTCATTCCGGCTTTGTCATTCGCGCTTCAGCATAGATCTTCAACATCGTCATCATGTGGCTGATCTGCTCGAACTCATCCAGTTCAGCTTGTTCCTCGGCGGTCAATTGATTAGTCTTGTTCTTCCGCAGTAATTCACTGGCACGCTTTTGAAAAGGTTCCGATACGCGGAAGGCCATGATTTGCTCCGGGGTCGGGGCACTAACCATAAAACGATAGACTTCATCCGAGACTGAAACCCGTGCGGCTTCCATACAGAATCCCTCCTCTTAACTAGGCATGATTATACCATTTGCCCGCGGATAGTAAGGCTGTCCATGTCATGCGAAACGGGTGACCAATCCAATTTGCGTTAACCATCCATGAACCTCACTACCGTTCTGGCAAAAGTCAGGGTACGCTTATAGGCAAATCAGTTTCACATTGCTGAAAGAGTGAATTTCAATGTCCACAGCTAAACTCACCCTCAACGGCAAGGAGTATGAACTGCCCGTAATCGTCGGCTCGGAAAACGAAGTCGGCATTGATGTGCAGCAACTCCGCGCCAAGTCCGGTGCCATCACCTACGATCCGGGGTATGGCAACACCGGGGCCTGTCAAAGCGCGATCACCTTCATTGATGGCGACCAGGGCATCCTGCGCTATCGCGGCTACCCGATTGAACAACTGGCAACCCAGGCCAGTTTTGTCGAGGTGTGCTTCCTGCTCATCTACGGGCACCTGCCGAATCACAATGAGCTGACCAACTTTGAAAGTGAACTGACCCGCCACACCCTGCTGCACGAAGACATGAAGAAATTCTTCGAGGGCTATCCGCGCGGGGCACACCCGATGGCGCAGTTGGCTTCGATGATTATCTCGCTTTCGACCTACTATCCGGAGTCCGAAAGCGAACTCGACCTGAATATCATTCGTCTTATCGCCAAGATCAAGACGCTGGCTGCCTTCGCTTACAAGAAGTCGATTGGTCAACCGTACATCTATCCGCGCAATGACATGAGCTATGTGGCGGATTTCATGCACATGCTGTTCGCGGTGCCGTCGGAAAACTATCAGGTCAATGAAGTTGTCGAACGTGCCTTGAATCTGCTGTTGATCCTGCACGCTGACCACGAACAAAACTGCTCCACTTCAACCGTGCGGATGGTGGGTAGCAGCCAGGCTGATCTGTTTGCCAGCATTGGCGCGGGCGTCTGTGCACTGTGGGGGCCGCTGCACGGCGGTGCCAACCAGGAAGTGATCGAGATGCTGCAGATGATCCAGGATGACGGGGCTAACTACAAGAAATATGTCGATAAGGCCAAGGACAAGAACAGCGACTTCAAGTTGTTCGGGTTCGGCCATCGCGTCTACAAGAACTTTGACCCGCGGGCCACTATCCTCAAGAAATCGACCGACGAAGTGCTGCACGCGCTGGGCATGAGCGATCCGCTGCTGGAGATCGCCAAGAATCTGGAAGAAGTCGCTCTGAAGGACCCCTACTTCGTGGAACGCAAACTGTACCCGAATGTGGACTTCTACAGCGGCATCATCTACCGCGCTATCGGCATTCCGACCAACATGTTCACAGTGATGTTCGCCCTTGGACGGTTGCCCGGCTGGATCGCTCACTGGCGTGAAATGCGCTCGGACAAGGCCAGCCGCATCAATCGCCCACGCCAGGTGTATACCGGCGCGACTGTACGCGATTACCAGAGCGTTTTCGAGCGGAAATAAGCCGCCATTTCGGTCAGCAATATACAAACCGCCCGGTCATGTGCCGGGCGGTTTTTTTGTTTCAACAGGTTCAGTCGCTACGTCGCTAGGCGGCGTAATCCTGCATGAACTGGTCGTCGGACTTCTCCAGTATTGTGAGGGTAAACTCCAGCGACTACTCCGAAATCCAGGGTCATTACCAAGCGCGCTGGTTTTGAGAGTTTCAGATCAATGCGTACTTCAAATCGTGCGATCGGTAGCGCAAACCCAGACCCGCCGTTACACTTCCTTGCGGTTCCAACAGTACCCTTATGGAGAGAATAGTTATGTCTGACTTGATAACCCGTTTTGATTTACCGCAGTCGCAGATGCCCACCGCCTGGTATAACGTTCAGCCTGATTTGGCGCGTCCGTTACCTCCTGTACTGCATCCTGGTACGCACCAACCCATCGGCCCGGCAGATTTAGCGCCCCTGTTCCCGATGGAACTCATCAAGCAGGAAGTCAGTCAGGACCGCTACATCGACATCCCGGAAGATGTCCGGGAGATGTACAAACTCTGGCGGCCCACTCCACTCATCCGCGCCCGTCGCCTGGAAAAATTACTGGATACCCCGGCACACATCTATTACAAGTACGAAGGCACCAGCCCCAGCGGCAGCCACAAACTGAATACGGCGCTGCCGCAGGCTTACTACAATAAGCAGGAAGGGGTACAGGGACTCACGACGGAAACCGGCGCGGGTCAGTGGGGGACAGCACTTTCGATTGCCTGTAATTTCTTCGACCTCGAATGCTACGTCTATATGGTCAAGGTCAGCTACCAGCAAAAGCCCTACCGCCGCGCCATCATGCAGAACTTCGGGGCGGAAGTGTACGCTAGCCCCTCTGACCGCACCAACGCCGGGCGGGGTATCCTCGCCAAAAATCCGGATAGCACTGGCTCACTGGGCATTGCTATCAGCGAGGCGGTCGAAGCGGCGGCTACTTCGGGTGGCAAGTACAAATATGCGCTCGGATCGGTGCTCAACCACGTCCTCATGCATCAGACTGTCATCGGGCAGGAAGCGATTCAGCAGTTGGAAATGGCTGGTGAGTACCCGGATATTGTGGTCGGCTGTATCGGTGGCGGTAGTAACTTTGCCGGGATTGCGCTGCCGTTTGTGCGGGAAAAGTTACACGGCGGCAAGCATGATCTGCGGATCATCGCGGTCGAGCCGCTGGCCTGCCCAAGCCTGACCCGCGGCAAATATGCCTATGACTTCGGGGACACGGCAGGCATGGCCCCGATGGTCAAGATGTATACGCTGGGTAAGGACTTCGTGCCACCGCCCATGCACGCTGGTGGCCTGCGCTATCACGGCATGGCAAGCGTCGTTTGCGAATTGTACGATCAGGGCATCATCGAAGCCCGCGCCATTCCGCAGTTGGAAACCTTCCAGGCCGGTGTCCAGTTTGCCCGCAGCGAGGGGATTGTCCCCGCGCCGGAGCCGACCCACGCGATTGCCACTGTCATTCAGGAAGCCCTGCAAGCCAAGGCAGAAGGGGTGAAGCGTACCATCCTGTTCAATCTGTGCGGGCATGGTCACTTCGATATGGCGGCGTATGAGGCGTATCACAACGGCGCTCTGACCGACTATGAACTGCCAGAAGCGGAGATCGAAGCGGCGATGGCAGCTCTGCCGGTGGTCTGAACGCCGGTTGGTATGGAAGTCTTATAAACAAAAGTGGCTGCTGACTTTGAATACTTTCGCATTTCAAGCAGCAGCCTTTATTCCCTGTAGACTGCGGTCAGGATGAAAAAAGAACCGATTACAGGCCTGGACGATCTGGACTTGGACTTGCTGCGGCATCTGCAGGTCGATTCCAGTATCAGCAAAGCTGACTTGGGCCGACTGCTGAATCTCTCTCAGCCAGCCGTGCATCACCGCATCCGGCGATTGGAAGATCGCGGCTACATCCAGCGCTATGTCGCTCTGCTCGACCGGGAACTGCTGGGGTTGGACTTGCTGTGCTTTGTGCAAGTCTCGGTGCAGAAGCATCACCGGGATCACATCGTCGCGTTTGAGCAGGCCGTCCAGGCCATGCCGGAAGTGCTGGATTGCCACCATCTAACCGGGGAATTTGATTTCCTGCTCAAGGTGGTGGTCACACATCGCAAGGCGCTGGAAACGCTGCTGGTCGAGCGGCTCTCGACTTTGCCGGGCGTCACCCGCTTGCAGACGAGCGTCGTCCTGAGCGAGGTCAAGCATGTGACGGCTTTCCCGCTGGAATAGGCTCGGTTCCCATTCATCCCTGATTTGACCATGAAGTGACGGCAACGCGCTTCAGCCATGATGGGGAATATGAAGATGACCGACCTCAAGACTACGGGACAACAATTAGGCCGCCGTTCCTGGGCTGAACCCTGGAAGATCAAGATGGTGGAACCGCTGTTCATGTCCACGCCGGAACAGCGCCAGGCCGCCCTGCAGGAAGCTGGCTACAACACCTTTTTACTGAAATCAGAAGATGTGTATATTGATCTGCTGACTGACAGCGGCACCAGCGCCATGAGTGACCGGCAATGGGCTGGCATGATGTTGGGTGATGAAGCCTATGCGGGCAGCCGCAACTTCTACCGCCTTGAGGCAGCCATCCAGCAGTATTATGGTTACCGGTATATCGTGCCGACCCATCAGGGCCGCGGCGCGGAGAACCTCATCAGTCAGGTTGCCATCAAGCGCGGGCAGTACGTTCCCGGCAATATGTATTTCACCACTACGCGGCTGCATCAGGAACTGGCAGGCGGCATTTTTGTGGATGTGGTCATTGACGAAGCGCATGACCCGACCAGCCTGCACCCATTTAAAGGTAATGTTGATCTGGATAAGGTACAGGCACTGATCGACAAGGTCGGGACGGCGCAGATCGCCTATATCAGCTTGGCTGGGACTGTCAATATGGCGGGCGGCCAGCCAGTCAGTATGGCGAACGTGAAAGCCCTGCGGGCGCTGTGCGATCAGCATGGCATTCGGTTGTATCTGGATGCGACGCGCATGGTGGAGAATGCCTTCTTCATTCAGGAACGCGAGGAGGGATATGCTAACCATTCCATAGCTGCCATCCTCCGTGAGTTTTGCAGCTATACCGATGGTGCCTGGATGAGCGCCAAGAAGGATAACCTGGTTAACATCGGTGGTTGGTTGGCTCTGAACCACCAGGATGTCTTTGAGGCTGCTCGCAATCTGGTCGTGGTCTATGAAGGGCTGCATACCTATGGCGGCATGGCCGGGCGGGATATGGAAGCTCTGGCGATTGGCATCGAAGAAAGCGTGCAGGATCAGCATGTGCGGTCACGTATCGGGCAGGTACGCTACCTGGGTGAATTGATCGAACAGTGGGGCATTCCGATGGTCAAGCCAGTGGGTGGTCACGCCATCTTTCTGGATGCGCGGGCGTTCTATCCGCACCTGCCACAGAGCGCCTTCCCAGCGCAGACGCTAGCCGCTGAGTTATATCTGGACAGCGGTGTGCGTTCGATGGAGCGTGGGGTGGTCAGCGCCGGGCGTGACCCGGAAACGGGCGACCACCGTTACCCCAAGCTGGAACTCACGCGCCTGACGATTCCGCGCCGGGTCTATACTCAGTCGCATATGGATGTCGTAGCAGAGTCGGTCAAAGCGGTCTACGACCGCCGCGCAGAATCACACGGATTGCAGATGGTTTACGAGCCAGAATATTTGCGCTTTTTCCAGTGCCGCTTTGAACCCATCAGGAGCTAGATCTCATCAGGGGCGCAGGAACTGCGCCCCCGCCATGAACCACTAGCCGTGCTGCGAGGCGGCGAAAAATTCATCCTGCAGGCGTTTGGATACCTTGTCCGCCTTCACCGTTTTGACCACTCGCGAGAGGGCCTGTGCCATCGTCTTCAGATAGAGTTCACCCTTCTCGCGGGTGGCAGGCTGACCATCACCGGCGTAGTGAGTCGGGTGATCGGCATACCACCAAATCGCGGTATAGGCACCATGATCGCCGAGGGTTTTCAAGCGTCCCTGTGGTTCGCCTTCGCCGGGAGTGATGCGATCCATGTGCACCAGATCTGGCCGGATAGTCAGTATCGCGCTGGTTTCACTCTCTCCAGCGTGATCCCATACGGGCGTAGACCACTGAGCATCCAACGCAGCAGCTTCCTCTGGTTCAAAGCGCGGATTGGCCACATACACGACATAGTCCCGCGGGCTGGCCAGTTGAGTCTGGGCGAAGAAGGGGGCTAGCGAGCCATTCCCCCCATGGGAGCTAAAAAGAATGATTTTCTTGAATCCGTTGCGGGCAATTTCCCGGCAAACGTTATCCAATAGTTTCAGGATCAGATCCGGGTCCAGCGCGATGGTGCCGGGCAAGTGCCGCGCTTCCAGAATCTGCGTGAAAATGAAATCGGGAAAGATCATCACCGGTTCAAGCTGCGCAGCTCGCTGGCAGATCTCCCGACCGATGTAGGTATCGGTGCCGAGCGGCAGATGATGGGCATGGCGCTCGACGACCGACAGCGGCACCAGGCAAACACCCTGGGTACTGGTGACGGCTTCCGCGAATTGGTCGCCCGTCAATGATTCCCACTGCATGATTACCCCCAAGCATAAAGTTCAGGCGGACGAGGTAGACCTTGTCCCTAGTGATTACCATCTTACCCTGCCCCGGCAAAATGGGTTAACCCATTCACGATTGCCCTTACAACACGCCCTAACGAATTTGTGATATGGTAGAAAGTGTCATGCAGGTTGTAATCAGAATGAGGGATGGTGCAGTGAAACGTCTTTGGCTAACCGCGCTGGCGACCGGGCTGATCCTGGCTTTGAGCATCGGTCCGGCACTGGCGCAAAACACCTGCCCGCAGATCGTCCAGCAGGCGCTGGCTTCGCTCGACCAATGGTGCGAGGGGACGGGGCGCAACCAACTGTGTTATGGCAACGTCTCAATCGAGGCACAGCCACAGCCCGGTGTTGTTGACTGGCGCTTTGAACAGGTTGGGGATGTGGTCAGCATCGCGGATCTGGCCAGGCTGACGCTGAGCGCACTGCAAGCTGATGAGGATAAATGGGGCGTGGCCCTGATGCGCGTGCAGGCGAACCTGCCGGATATGCTGCCCGGTCAGAACGTCACATTCCTGATGTTCGGGGATGTGGAAATCATCAACCAGGTCACACCCGGCACTGAAAGCGATCTGCGCCCGATGCAGGCGTTCCAACTCCGCACTGGTGTGAACGATGCGGCCTGCGCGGAAGCCCCACAAAGCGGTGTCCTCATCCAGACGCCGGAAGGCGGGCGGAAGGTCAACTTCACCATCAACGGCGTCGATATGGCGGTTGGCTCGACTGTGTTTTTCCAGTCGGATATGGAGACTAACCTGGCGATCAACACGCTGGAAGGGCATGTCAGCGTGAGCGCCGCCGGACAGAAAGTGCAAATTCCTGCCGGGAGCCAGATCAGCATCCCGATTCGGCGCGGTGGGATGGTGGTCGAACCTCGCGCGATCCCAATACAACTGGAGGCGGCTCCTTTTGAGAGCAGTGTCCTGCAAAACCTGCCGCTGGGTCTACTCGACCACGACATTGAAATCCCAATCCTGCCTACCCCCACCGGAGATGAGTCATGAAGCGGGCTATCTACTACGTGATTAGCGTGCTGCTGCTGTGTGTGGTGCCCATAACCAGCGCCCAGGGCGATTGTCCGGCGCTGGTCGAACAGGCGTTGGCCGCAGTCGGGCAGATGTGCCAGTCGACCGGACGCAACCAGGCCTGCTACGGCAACATCAAGATTGATACTGAACCCCAGCCCGGCGCTGATGATTTCCGCTTCGAGGTGGTCGGGGATACGGTCAACGTGGCGGATATTCAGCAAATGATCCTCAGCGGCATGAACGAGGCCAGCAGCGAATGGGGCGTGGCCCTGCTGCGTTTACAGACCAGTATCCCCGGCACGCTGCCCGGTCAGAACGTGACCTTTTTGCTGTTCGGGGATGTGGCACTGGCCCCGGATGAGTCGGTCACGGATGCGCCGCCCCTGAGCGCTTTCCTGCTGCGGACGGGCATCAATGATGCGCCGTGTGAAGAAGCCCCGGAAAGTGGTTTGCTGGTTCAGACTCCAGAAGGGGTGAGCGAAGTTACTTTCAGCATCAACGGCGTCGAAGTGCAGATGGGTTCGACGGTGCTGTTCAAGAATGACAGCGAAGGCGCGATGAGCGTCAGCACGCTGGAAGGGTTGGCGCTGGCCGGCGCCGGAGCTGAAGCCCAGTTCATCGTGCCGGGTACGTGGGCGAGCGTACCGGTCGGGAATAATGGACGGGCTGCCGGTGATATTGAACGTCCCCGGTCGTACCAGGGGCGCGTTCAGGCGCTGCAAGCTTTGCCGGTACGCGCCCTCCAGCGACAGATTACGGTGGCGCCGCCGCTGACAGAAGAACAACTGGAACTGATGCGGGCTAAGCTGGATGCCGGTGAACTGCCCTGCGGTGAAGGTCCGCTGCCGGATTGCGAACGCCTGAAGACGTTTGTCCAGAACCGGCTGGCGATGTGTGAGGCGCTGCGCCCGCGTCAGCGACCCCCGTTCTGCCGCCGCATCCGCACCTTTGCTGAGCGCGTGCGGGAGATCAACCAGAACCTGACCGATCAGGGCATTCTGCCGACTCCGCTGCCGCAGATGCCACCGCCTACCCTGGTTCCACCACCACCGATGGAACCGCCACCGACCGATGAGGACGACAATGACGATGATGGTTAATGAGACGCTGCCCTTCTGTCCGGAGTCCGAGCAACCGCCGCCTCCACCCGGTGGGTGAGGTGATCTGCCGCAAAAGCGACGCATTTGTCCCTAAAGGATGCCGTACGGGCACAAATTTGAATATGCGGGTTCATCACTTTTGGGCGGTACTGGAGTTCTGCGGCGGCGGCGGCGGCGGCGGAACCGACATGCGCCTATGAGCGCCGCGAAGGACTTGTCCCGCAGGGACGCAGGGACGCAGGGACTTCCTTCGGTCGTCTGTATTGTCGGTGTTCAGATGGGTTGTGAGCCTACGCGGTACGAGTGCCGCCTGAGAACAGCGTAGCACAGGTCGGCAAATGTCATTGTATGGCCCCTGCCCTTCTCAAGGATAGGTTTGTTGCAGATGCCGGGTTTTATGTGGGAGTATCGCACTGCTGCCTCACCCCAACCCGCCTTCGGCGTCCCGCGCACCCCTCACTCGTTGGGAAAGGAAGGTTAGGTGGGATTCGGGGTGCTGGAGAGGGGAGCCCGGAGTCTAGGCGGCACATTGGACGATCTGCACTACCGCTGCTTTCACGATTGGAAAGATCATAACACAGGTCGATATAGAAAATGGAACGTATGTTCCGATTTTGTTCCGAGTTTTTGGCTGGCCCCAGAAGTGTCAATGTCAAATGGACAGTTGGGTCTTAGTACCTCGATTTGGTGGTACACTGGAACGCGAAAACAGCGTCTGAGAGGGCGTCATATTGAGTAGCATGAGGTCATGGAATATGCTGCTGGAACGACAACGAGTCACGCAGGATGAATTCCGGGCAATCATCGAACAACCTGAAAACTCCGACAAGTGGTTCGAGTTGATGGATGGTGTCATTCATGAGGTCATCATGCCCAAACCGATTCATGCAATCGTTGCGCTGATTGTCGCGGGCATCCTCCGCACATTTGTGATTCCGCGCAAACTTGGGCAAGTTGTCGGGGATGGTTGCCTGTTCTATTTGCCTAACGGCGATACCGTTATTCCAGATGCGGCCTATGTTTCTCATGAACGGGAACCAGGTATCCCTGATGAATATCATATCGCACCCGATATTGCCGTCGAAGTCATTTCTCCCTCGAATAAACCCCGCCAAGTGAATGAAAAGATCGAGTCTTACCTCGCCAGCGGCACACGGCAGGTGTGGGTATTGTATCCAGAGCAGCGGGTGCTGGATGTGTGGACGCCTGGCGCGGAAGGCACTGCCAATAAACGCAAGTACACGGCTGCCGATACCCTGACCGGCGGCGATGTGCTGACCGACTTCAGTGTGGCCGTCAGCGAGTTGTTCCCGACAGAATAACGTCCTGTAACTGTTTAGTTCAACTAGACAGTCTCAAATGGACAGTTGAGAACGAGTCGGCGTGACGGTGGCGCGGTTATACTCTGCTGGAATCGATTTATGCGGGATCTAGTATCTGTTTGGGACAAAACGTTCCTAAACCTGATCGAGCAATGGTTTTTGGAGCGCAATGAAGTATTTGTTGTTGCCCGCCTATCAAGAGTAGGGGGAGGTCGGATCTATTTCTGGTTCAGCAATTTCACTTCATTTACAGATCAACTCAGGGTATTTCCTCCAGAAACAGATGTCATTGTATTTCGCAATGATTTGCTCCCATTGAGAGGCCATGTCACGCTTGACTTGATTAAGCAGGCTTTGACGATAATTCCTGACCATATTGAAACTATGGTCGTCCCAGCTCTGAAGCCAACCAATACTGACCTGCATGTGTGGGGGTGTGATAACCATGCAGAACTCCAAGAGACTTTACAGGACTTGAGGGGACAGCCCGTATCGGTTGGATACTATCCACCCTGGCATGAGTCTGATAATGACGAGATGATCTCTGCCATAGTGCCGTTTACAGATGGGACGTTAAAACGCGGGGTGTACTAGAGAGATTTTTCCATGTGATATGTAAGGCCATTGCGCCTGACCCCTTCCAAAAGTTAGAATCAAATTTATAGACAGTCCACCATCCAGCCGACCGTGTCTACGGGGCGGTTCACTCAAGGAGCATTTCATGGCACAGGAATTTGATGTCGTCGTCCTCGGCGCAGGGCCGGGCGGGTATGTGGCCGCCATCCGCGCCAGCCAACTGGGTCTGAAGGTCGCCATCGTCGAAAAGCAATACTGGGGCGGTGTGTGCCTGAACGTCGGCTGCATCCCCAGCAAGGCGCTGCTGCGGAACGCGGAACTGGCGCACATCGTCAATCACGAGGCCAAGACTTTTGGCATCAAGATCAACGGCACGGTGGAGTTCGACTTCGCTGAGGCTTTCAAGCGCAGCCGGAAGGTGGCAGACGGGCGCGTCAAGGGCGTGCACTTCCTGATGAAGAAGAACAAGATCACCGAATTCGACGGTTGGGGCACCTTCAGCGACGCAAATACGCTGCAAGTCAAGCTGAACGACGGCAAGGACGAGACTCTCAAGTTTAAGAACCTCATTCTGGCGACGGGCGCGACCACCCGCCTGATCCCCGGCACCAAACTGAGTGAGCGGGTTGTCACCTACGAAGAGCAGATCATGCTCGACCACCTGCCGAAGTCGATCATCATCGCCGGGGCGGGCGCGATTGGCGTGGAATTCGCCTACATCATGCGGAATTACGGGGTGGATGTGACCATCGTTGAATTCCTCGACCGGATGGTGCCGCTGGAAGATGAAGAAGTTTCCGCTGAACTGCAGAAGCAGTACGAGCGCGGGCTGGGCATCAAAATCCTGACCAAGACCAAAGTCGATAAGATCGAGGAAACGGCCACCGGCGTGCGCGTCAGCGTGACCGGGGCGGATGGCAAGCCGGCGGTGCTGGAAGCCGAGAAGGTCATGCAGGCGATTGGCTTCAAGCCGCGCACGGAAGGCTATGGGCTGGAGAAGACCGGCGTCAAGCTGACCGAACGTGGCGCGGTCGCCATCAACGAGAAGATGCAGACCAATGTGCCGCACATCTACGCGATTGGCGATGTGACTTCCAAGCTGATGCTGGCACATGTGGCGGAGGCCATGGGCGTGGTGGCGGCGGAGAACATCGCCGGGGCGCACACGGTCACGCTGGACTTCGACATGATGCCGCGAGCCACCTACTGCCAGCCGCAGATCGCCAGCTTCGGCTGGACGGAGAAGCAGGCGCGGGACAAGGGCTACGAGGTCAATGTCGCCAAGTTCCCCTTCCAGGCCAACGGCAAAGCGCACGGGCTGGGCGATGCGGTCGGCTTCGTCAAGCTCATTAGTGACAAGAAGTACGGCGAAATCCTGGGTGCCCACATGATCGGCCCGGACGTGACTGAACTGCTGCCGGAGTTGACGCTGGCACGGTCAGCAGAACTCACGCCAGAGGAAATCGCCCGCAACGTCCACGCGCATCCGACTCTGAGCGAGGCGGTCAAGGAAGCCGCGCACGGGTTGGAGGGGCATTTCATCAACTTCTAGTTCACAGTGGACAGTTCACAGTCACAGTGAAGATCAGATGGGGCGTGCCGGGTTGGTGCGCCTCGTCTTTTAGTGGCTAGTGGAAGAGAGTTCACAGTGGACAGTTCACAGTCACAGTGAAGATGAGATGGGGCGTGCCGGGGTGGTGCGCCTCACAATGAGTTCACAGTGGACAGTTCACAGTCACGGTGAAGAACAGATGGGGCGTGCCGGGTGCGGTACGCCTCATTTGGTTTGTGTGGCATGGTACGCTTAGCACGCCCAGCTATCAAGCTGGCAGTATTTCCACTGGGGTATTAATCCACGCCAGTCGTAAGCATCGGGCGCAGCACTATTGATTGACACAAACAAACCCGATACAGGTGCTAGAAGATCGATATGCTTCGTAGTGTCAAACGACACCCCGGCGTCATACATCAATGCAGCATAGTTGTTACCAATATAGACAGTATTTGGCGGCCCCATAAACTCAAACATATCCCCAATGCGAAGCCCCTCACAATATGGGGAAATACCTACTACAAAATTGGGGGCATAGTCTTGATAAATTATCGATGTTTCACAAGTCATTGTAGATAATTGTAGAGAATATGTACGCAGGACATCGGAGCCTCCATACTGTTGAGTATCCTGAGTAATCGTATAGCCATAGCGAGTCAAGTAATCATGAGCTGTATCCAGTGGTACCAGCTCATAGCCAATGCCAGCAATCCCATACCAGCACGGTTGTGGTTTCCCTTCGCAACCCTCCACAAAGCCGCGCAGGGCGGGATGCGGCGGCTGAGTCTCGCCCCAGGCGCGGGCGGTCAGCGCGAGGGTGAAGGTGAGCGCAGTCAGCGTGACGGTCAGGGCAAGGAGGAAGCGGAACATCGTGGTCGTTTCTTATGAGTGGGTTATCCTTATCCATTGTATGTCAGACTGATACTCTGATGGGTGACGATTACACTACGCCTGTGCTACTGCATCCAGCCAACAACGGGTGGACGGACATCCGCTCTGGCGGGCGGACTAAGGCGTCTTCGCCGCATGTCCGCCCCTACGAGTGGCGGTTATTGCGTGAGTCCTGAACGTGAAGGGGACGTAAGCAGTGCCGGTTAATCAATCACCAAACTAGGACAGACTCTGACCGCTTTCAAGCGTAACCTGTTGAAAGCGGGTTGTACCGCTTGATTGTGAGGGGACGAACGATGACTCAGCAACTGCGGGTGGCGCTCGAAATCGGATTAAAAGGCAAGAAGGTGGTCGCTCTTGCACCGGATTGGCCGGGTCTGGAGCGGGGGGCCAAGACTGAAGAGGAGGCGTTGGCGCGGTTGGAATCGTATCTGCCACGCTACGCCCCGGTGGCAAAGCTGGCCGGGATGGAGGCTGCCTATGGTACCAGCACCCGGCTTGAGGTGGTCGAGCGGTACCCGGGGGTCGGATCCACAGATTTCTGGGGCATCTCATTCGCATTCTCGAGCATTGACCGACACGTGATGTCGACTGATGAACTCGAACGGGAACTGACTTTGATGCAGGCGTGCTGGGTGTTTTTTGATGGCATGCGTTCCCGCGTCTCTGTGGAGATGCAGAAAGGGACGCGCGGGGGCGGACGGGATCGAGATCAGATCGTGCGGCACACGCTGCACACAGAGATGGACTGGGCCAAGAAGCTCGGTTTGCCAATGGGTGACAGCGCGAACCTGACTGCCGAGGCCGTGAGCGCACACCGTGACGCCTATTGCACAGCCATTCGGGCGTTCCATGCTGAGGGGAAAATGGCCCGCACCTGGCCGCTCCGCTATCTGATCCGGCATACGGCCTATCACAGCATGGATCACGCCTGGGAAATGGAAGACAAAGACCTGACGGAAGCGGCTACTTGATTCGGTCGCCCCGGTTCACAGGTAGCATAAAGAACAGAAGGAGCGTGCTGGACGGGTGTGACTCAGTCACAATCAGCAAACGCCGGTTCCAAGCGACAGTATAGGCCGAACTGTACGAAGCCACGCCAAGGTTGCCCGGTCGCCCGCTGGTTGAATGCGGCCATCCCCGGCAGGAGCAGAGTCTTGACGGGGTGAAAGGGACTCGACCATGCCTGCCTGGGTACCACCTCCAGATGGGCGGTTCCAAACGAGAGATAGTGTTCAGTGGGGCCAGCATACACCCTGGATGGGGAGCCAAGTGCGCTCATGACATCCCCTAGCTGGACTAGATTCCAGTCGAACAGGTAGAGGTATTGGATCGGCACCGTGGTGCAGTCGACCGCGCTACAGTCGGTTGCGGCAATGCCAAAGGTCACATCGCCGGGCGATTCCGATGGGGAGAGCGTTGTGTAGATGCGCATACTTCCAGCTCGGTCGCTGACGGCATAACCAAGGCGTGTCAGGATGTCGGTTACGTCACGAACCGACGTCTCCCCCGGCACAATACCAAACCAACACGGTTGCGGCTTCCCATCACAGCCCTCGACAAAGCCACGCAGGGCGGGATGTGGCCGTTGAGTCTCGCTCCAGGCGCGGGCGGTCAATGCCAGCGCGAAGGTGAATGCGGTCAGGGTGGCGATCAGAGCGAGCAGGAAACGAGGCATACAACAAGTCCAGTGAGTTGGCTGCACTGCATTCATTGTAAGGCGGATACAGAATATTGGTCACTGACGCTTGGGCTACGCTCCCGTCCCACACAAACCAAAGTGACCGGGGACGAGCTGAGTCATGCGCCAGAGGGGCGGGAAGCCATGCCAGCGGGACTTCAACTGCCAGTCGGCGGAGCGGCGAGCCGGGTCACGCAGCCAGATAAAGAAGTGATTGACAAGGGGGGTGTAAGCAATACCCCCCTGCAGATGATAGAAATCAAGGTCAGGAACCAAGCGAGTCAGCACTTCGACGTGGCCGCGTTCAAACCAGATGGCGTACTGATTATTGGTCAGACAGTAGTCGATATGGGAAGGTTCGCCCAGCACTGGGATCAGGTCGCCAAAGCGAATGTGAGCGCAGTGGAGGACGATCTCGACGGAGTCTTCAAAGGCGTAGAGTGCCACATCGTCGCAATCTGGCACGCCGATAACGCGCCAGACCACCCCGGATTGAAAATCGCGCAAGACGTTGAGTTCAGGGTGTTGATGGAGGTGAGCAAGCGCCGACTCGATGGAGGTGCTGCCGGGCAGGATTCCGTACCAGCAGGGGGGCGGCAAACTGGCGCATTCGTCGATCAAACCCTGCAAGGCAGGGGCAATTGGCTGCATTCCGCCAGAGGCACGAAAGCCGACAGCCAAACCGAAACTGACGGTGAACAAAGCCATCGTGATGATGCATATAGAGCGGAACATCAGGACCAGACTCCCCTGTCTAGGCTACCCCGTTAACCGCTCGATGTGGTTTGCGATCCCCAAATCCGCCCTGTTAGTGCAATGTCAGGCATTCCACACGAACAGACCTCAACAATACCCTGTTTTCATCAATATAAATGCTCGGATTCTGAAAATATTACGTAATAGTCGCTCCTATTCTGGAATTGGTCTGAAATAGAGCCTGTAGTTGCCGCAATACAGCTAGAAGATGACGTTTTCGATCTACCTATGTATGTTTTCGCCATGCCGATAGGCTGAGCCAGCCTCCGTAGCTGATCAGCAAAAGGACGGTTGCACCGCTGATGGCTAAGCCTAGTGGAATGCTCGGTGGCGCATAGGTGAAGATGACTTCATACGATCCTGCCGTAGGCAGCCAGACCCCTTGCAAGGCACAGTTAGCCGGATAGACAGAAGCCGCGCTGCCGTCGATGGTCGCTTGCCAGCCGGTCGCATAGGTTTCCGAGCGAATCAGGAGTGCAGCGCCGCTCACCTCCACCTGGAAGGCCTCCCCGTTCGGTATCAGGCGATCTATGACCTGAACCGTACCGGGATTATTCAACCTGGTCAGATCGGTGGGGAGTGGGCCTTCGACGACGTTCATGCCCGGAGTTGCGGTCAGTGTGTCCAGGCAAACACCTGGCTCAACAGCCGTCAGGTTTGTCTCCAACCAGGCGCGCCCACGTCCCGGCCCAATATCCCAGGCAGCCCGGCGATCATCGGTGAAGACGCTGATGGCGTCAGGTGTTGGGGCCGGGTGATCCAGGGGAAGGATCACCATCCTCACATTGAGCATCGACAGTAAATCACGGTTGGCGTTGAGGGTTGGGCAGTCCCGCTCGGCCACCGCGGAGTTCCGCATCATTGGCGCGCCAACCGAGTAGCCCGCAAAATCACATCCGACTACCCGCGCCAGGAAATCAGCATAGCGTTTGACCTGGATTGGGTCGTAACCATCGGCTGCCGAGATACCCTGTGTGACCAGGTTCAACTGCGAGATTCGCCCGTAGGGCGCCAGGGTACGTTCGCCCGGATTCATGAGTGGCGCGATGGCCGTCACCAGCGCATCGCCACGCAGTTCGACCTGCTCGGGTGATGGTCGGATCAGGTTGTGATTGGCTATCCACAGATCAGCCAGCAGGACGACGACCAAAGCTACATACGCTAATCGAGTAAATGCAGGACGCAAACGCGGGGCAAAAAACAGCACCAGGGCCATCGCAGGCAGCGCCAGCGCATAGGGAAAGACGTAGAAGCCCAGTCCTTCCCCCACCGAAGCGCTCAGGAACAGACTGCCGATATAGAACATGATCAGGGAGAGTGTCACCAGACGGAAGCCGCGGTTGAAACGGGGGTCATCCAACCAGCGCTGGGTGCCCAATGCGGCTAGCGTGGCAAAGCCGAAGACGGCAATCGGGAAAAAGCGCTGTGGCACGCGGAACAGGCTGAACCCCGGCATATATTCATAGAGCAGCGTATAGACCGGCGTATTCGGGCCTACACACAGAATCAATACACCGAGAATGCCCAGTAACCACCAGCGAGCCATACGCCAGTCGCGGATGGCCCCGTAGAGCGCTAGCAGGATGGTCCCGCCGCCCAGATAGAGGAACCATTCAGCAATCGGCAGTTTGAAGGGAAAGAACATGCCGAGCAGGAGCGCTGGGTCGAGGCTCATTGAATCTGCCAGCGAGAGAGTCGTGCGGTGACTTTCCCGCACAATCGCCAGCATGGGCAGGAATTGAGCGGCAGCCAGCCCGCCCAGTAGCAGCATCGACAGCGCTCCACCGAGTAAAGATCGCCAGAGCCAGGTGCGCCAAGCGAGTGTTCGGAGATAGAAGGGGGCGCAGACCAGCAGCACTAAGGCGGTGATCGCCAGATAGAAGCCATTGGTGGTGGCGTGCATCGCCAGTGTGATCCCCAACAGCACGGCATAGAGCGGTTTCCCGCGCTGGTAAAACAAGTGAAAACACAACCAAGCCCAGGGAAACCAGGTCATGGTGGCAAACATCATGACATGACCGCCGCTGATGTGCGCCATGAATTTGGGGGCGTGACCAAAGATCAGAGCCCCTACCAGGGTGGCATTCGGCTGAACGCCGGTCATATAGCGCAGACAAAGGTACATGCCGACTCCGGCCCAAATCAGATGCAGGGTGCTGTGCAGATTGATCCACAGAGTCAACGGCAGCAGGGGCGCCGTCCAATTGGGCGGATAAAACAGCGGCACGACCGGATGACCGATGTAGGGATAGCCGCTCATGGCATAGGTCCGCCAGGTCGGTACCTGACCAATTTCGCGCAGGGCACCTAGTACATACTTTAGTTGAGGATAGACTTCACCTGTGAGGTCAGTACCCAGGTCAGAATTGGCGACGATCAAGGGCGTTGGGTTGGTGAAGAGATAAGGGGCCATCATCAACACCGTCAGACTGATCAGGATGACGATACGCCAGGTATCCGTACGAGTCCAACGGGTGGGAATGGAAGCATTGGTCATGGTCATTCACGTCTTAGGATTCTGGTTGCCGCTGCAACCTTACCACTCCACTCTATCGCCAGGTGCGTGGATGAACCCTTGAGTTTTGCAGTCGGAAAATAAAGTGGCTATCCCCGCAGCTTGCGCCAGAGCAAGCCACCCATCCAGCGGAGTTCACCGACTCGTAACAGCAGTGCCAGCCCCACATAGACCAGCATACTTGCACCGCCCACGACACCGACCAACAGGGCTTCCTGGGTCAAGGTGCGGTTGCCAATCCAGCGCATTGCCTGCGGAATCAGCACCCAGGCAACCAGGCCCATCACCCCGGCAGCCAGACCCGTCTTGAGCAGCGTCGCTGTGAGGTGTTGCCCGCCCATACCCTTTAAGCGGCGCATCAGGAGGACAAAGGAGGTTAGTGCATGAACAACGTGCTTGAGGCTGTCTGCGATCATCAGGCTGAATAGTCCAAAGCGGGGGAAGAGAAGTACCGCCGTCGCCATATATACCATCAGGCTGAAGATTCCAACCAACGCTGGAGTGAGCGTATCCTGGCGAGCGTAGAACGCATAGATCAGGAGCAGATCTACTGCGGCAAAGGGTAGGCCAATGAGGTACAGACGCAATGCCTGCGCGGTGATAAGGGTATCCGCCGCCTTGAAGGCACCATGTTGAAAGAGCAGCGCCACAATCGGCTGCGCCATCACATATAGACCGACAGCCGCAGGTAAAATCAGGGTAATTGCTAACCGCAAGCCCAGGCCCAGCGTATCCTTGAAGGGGCGTTCCCCTTCTGTGACAATCTGGGCTGACTGCCGCGCTAAAGTCGGCAAGATGGCAATGCTGATGGCTGTGGCAACCAGCCCCTGTGGAAACTGAATCAGGGTAGTTGCCCAGTTCATGTAGCCGATGCTGCCCTCGCCGGTCTTGCTGGCGAGATTGTAGCTGAAGGTCCGAATCACAAGCGCGTCGATAATCAGGGAGAACATGACCGGCGCGTAGAGCGCTGCTACCCGCCGCACTGCGGGGTGCCGCCAATTGAAGCGCGGGCGCACGCGGGCACCTTTCATGCCGGGCAGTTGCAGCAACATCTGCGCGATGGAACCGACTAACCAGCCCAGCGTGACCGCAATAATGCCACTATCGGGCCGAGTGTAGAGCAGTTCCAACATACCATTCGGGGCAATGTTCGGCACCAGACGCAAAGCAGGGGCCAGCGTAAGGCCGATTATGACGACACTGCCATTAAAGACAGTCACCGCAAAGGCCGGCCAGGTAAATTCCTTGAGAGCGTAGAGCGTGCCACTGAGGACGGCAAATAACCCCATAAAGATGAGCGCCGGGGCCGTCAGGCGTAGTTGTGCTTCGGCCAGCCCCAGAGTGACCGGGTCGAAGCCACTGCTGACCAGTCGCACAACCTGCGGCGCAAAGATATAGAGCAGCAGCACCATGACTGCCAGAATGATTGTCACCAGCGTGCAGAGGATGGAGACAAGTTCCCAGAGCGCCTTGCGACCTTCGCGAACGGCGACTTCGCTGAGTACTGGCACCAAAGCGCTGTTCACGTGCCCACCGATGAGCAGGTCATAGATGGCCCGCGGCACAATGATCGCTACGTTGAAGGCATCGACGGCCCGGGATGCCCCGAACAGATTGGTCAGCACGATCTCCCGGGCCAGACCCAGGACACGGCTGGTGATGTTCCCCAGGGCAACGACACCCGTCGCTCGAGCAACTCCGGCGTTCGTTTCTTCAGTTGTGGCAGATGGCGATTCAGCCGCAGATGTGGTTGCGTGAACAGGCGCAGTCTCTGAGGTCATGGAGTGCGTGCATCCCCTCGGTGTACCGATTCAGGATACCACAGGTTCGGCGACATACCAGACACCAGCCTGCCGACATCCTGTGGCTGATCAGCGCCCACCTATAAGGAGGATTGGCGATTAGTGCTCAACGGCCAATACGCGTGATGAAAAGAATACCGCCACAAACCAGGGCAATTGCTACCACGGCAATGAGCAATGCCTGGGAAGCGTATTGGTCGGCATTCAACACGGGTACATTGACAAAATCGGGCGGGACGGTGGGGAAGGGTGTCGCGGTCGAATCCAGATTCACCACCGGCGTCGCTGTTGGCAGCGGGGTATTGGTGGGTGAAAAAGCCTGTGTTGGTTGAACAATCGGTATGTTCTGATTTTCGCTATAGTAGACGCGAAAACGCTGCTGTTCACTGTCAAATTCACTGACGGAAATATCACGCGTAAACCAGGTCAGATGAATATTATTGCTATTGCCAATCCGGGCTAGAGGCCACTCTGGACGCTGATCCGCGCTAAAGAAAACACGACGGGCCGGTTGCCACAAACCTTGCTCATAGACGAGATGAAACAAGGCTGGATTGCGACGGATTTCTGAGTGCGTGTCGAAACCCACAATGAACAGGTGAACGCTACCAATTTTGTCCGTGACCAGGCTGTAGCCATCCAGCGAAATTTCGGAAAAGCGGCGGGAGAAAATACCGGGAATTACTTCTGGGGATGTCCAGGTTTGGCCGCCATCGCGCGATATTTGAAAGTAAATCTGATCATTCGACTGCTCATAGTACTGCCATACTGCCATGAGCGAACCATCACGCAGTTCAGTCAGCGAGAGTTGATAGGGCGCTGAGCGACTTTCTGGATCGCCGGTCAATATCACTGGATCAGACCAGGTGAGACCGCCATCGTCTGTATAGACAAAGCGGACATCGGTCGCGCTGCCGCGACCCGCATACCAGTCAATGCCTTCACTCCAGGTCAGGTAGAGCCGTCCGCTATCCCCCTGAACCCAGCGCAGCTTATCTGAACCACCACCAGGCGTAATATCCAGGGCGACTGGAAAGGACCAACTTGCCCCGCCATTGGTCGAACGGATATATTGCGGATCCCCGCAGAACGCACAGGGATTGACTTCCAGGCTGGTGCCGGTTGTGTCGGTCGATAACGCAGTCGACTCGGAATAAACCAAATGCAGAACATCGTTTTGATCGGCAATGAGGTCAACATAGTAACTAAAACTATTGACTGGCCCCATATCCCGCCAGGCTTGCACATCGGTCGAAGCGGAAACTGCGACCTGAGCAAAACGATGCGGCCCCCCGGCCCGATAGACGGCATAAAGAATGCCGTTGGAGGTGGTTGTCAAGGCATTGCGGACAGTAAAACCGCCCTGGCCGGCATGTTGGACATTACGAGCCGGGCCCCACTCCCCATTCAGCGGCAGCTTGGTATAGGTTAACAAGTCCTCGAATATGTTCGGGTTGGATGGATTTCGGAGACTTCCATACCAACTCACATGGACATTTCCTTCCTGATCGACTGTCATGCTTTGCCACCAGCCATCACCGAGTAAGGTGGGGGATGACCAGCCGCCTAATTGAGGTGTTTCCTGCGCCAGCCCTCTGGTCAGTACCCCAAACCCCAATAAGCCGATTAACAGGACAATCAGGGTAATTCGAAATACCATGCTTACATGCCTTCAATGCACTATTGATGGGAAGCAGACACAGCGGGCAGATGGCCCACTTGAGTTCTAGCAATCACAGGATGTGATTCGGAAGAGTCTGACTGTGATTTCAGATAGTTCAGGGTCTCATAGCGCAGGGCAATGGTCAGCCCAGCCAAGAACCAGGCCCAAATGGTGTAGTTAATGCCAAACAGGGTTTGCGTGTAGGTGAATGGCGTCACCCAGTCACCCAACATCATGATAATGATGATTGATAACATGGAGGCCAGCAGGGACACCGCCAACGCCCCGCGAAAGCCCCCTTTGGGAACCAGGCGATAGGTTCGCCAGGCCGTCCAGCACATAGCGAGCCACATCCCCACAAAGGTCACTATGCCAGTGATCCCGGTCTGAGCAATGATATCAATGTAGTTGTTATGAGAAAAGTTGAGTGTCGGCCAGTTATCAACCGCATAATAAAACGCATAGCCTGCTGGCCCCATTCCAAAAAGAGGGTGGCGGGAACTGTAATCCAGCGCAACAGACCACGCCTCCTGGCGGGTTCCTCCAGATTCTTCATTCTCACGGTCGAAGTTGTCCCCCAGCAGGGTGGCATTCGCAATCACCCAGACGGCAGCAGCCAAAACCAATAAGGCAAACAAACGTCTGGAATAATTGAATGTTAGGAACGTCACGACAAAGGTGATGGGCACCCAGCCGCTCAGCCAGGAAAGGCCTAGCCCTAACTGGTTGTAAACCCACCACACGATCATGATCACCAAAACAACGCGATGCCATAGCTTCAGACTGCGGTTATAGAGCAACTGACCCAACGCAATGGCAACGATCCAGACAGGATATTGCCCCTGCCAATTGAGAATGCCGGGTCTGCCTTGCCAGATATTCTGCAAATAGGCAAAAGGAATACCTGTCGCCAGAAACCCAATGACAAACCACTTGATGACCTGAATAGACCGCACATGCGTTGCAATGAACATATAGGTCAACGGGGAGATAATCAGCATCACGAGCGTCATGGTGCGGGGATTGAAGCGGCGTTCAATGAGGGACTGCACCATGGGATCCGCAAATACCCATGACCAAAAGTAGGAGATAATTGCTACGGTGATAAACGCCCAGGCTAGTTTATTGGGGGCGGCGGCTGCGATCTCAATCCGCCGGTCAATCACCAGCATCTTATAGAACCAGATAATTAACCAGGCCATGATCAGAACAAACAAAAAGGAAATTTTAGTACCCGTACCGACGTTAATTCCTTCCCAGAGAAAGAGGCTGACCGGCATAAAGATCAGTAACGACAAGTGCATCGTTCGATACAGTAACAAGAATCCAGCGACGATCACGATTGGCGCAAGTACGACAAACCCGGTGAGCGGAGTCGCACCCAGATCGACTTCACGAAACAGAAAAGTCGCCACCAACGTCAGCAGAATTGCCAGCGTAATCAACGTCCCCTGAACAATACGGTTATAGTATCGATCCAGCAGGTAATACCGCAGCTTGCCGATGAGCGTGATACGGTTCAGGGGGTTAAGCTGCGTCACGAGATCCTGCATGGGACGCTCCACACTAAAAGACGTTTGGCGGTAAATGACAGGTCAGGTGATCTTCACAGCAACTAAAGACCACCTGTGAAAGCGAATGGACTACGAATCGCCGGGTTCAGCACCCTGGGCATAACCGAGAATTGCGTCACGTTGATCACGAAGTCGATCTGACAGACTGGCAGGGCGTTTGCTATCCGTTGCATTTTCCGGGTGGGGCAAACTATCCGACTGTGTATGCAGAGCCAGACGCGGCAGCTTATTAATCATCCGTTCCATCTCTTTTTGATGGATCCACATGCGCAAACCCCGCCGTTGGGGTGTGAGCGTCCCGGCACTAACCCACTCTTTCAACTGGGCCGTACTGATGCCTAACTGTACAGCTGCCGCCGGGAATGAGTAGAGGGCTTCGCCATTGGTATCGCGGATTACTTTGCTGTTGAAAGAAGGCAATAAGCGCCGCCGGGTAGAACTCTGGAGTTCACGTTCGAGCCGTTCAGGGCTGATTGCCAGGTTACGGCGATAGTACGGTTGGTGGTAGGTGCTCGTCACCTGAAGCGGAATACGATTGAAGACCACACCGTAAATATTGACCTGGCGACCTTGTTGGAGCGTCTGGATTGTGCGGTTCAGGCCGCGATTGGTCGTGCGCTGGGAGTGGACGACTATCACGACACCATCACTGGCTTCGGCCATAAAGGCGGAGTCTGGACCACCGATGGTCGGCACCGAGTCCATGATGACCACATCAAATCGATCCTGCAAAATACCAACCAGTTGTTCAAAGCGGGGCCCAGCAAGGAGGGAGGCCGGGTCCGCAGTTGAACGACCACAGGGCAGCAGGGTCAGATTTTCATGACCTGTTTCTAACAGGGCTTGTGAGAGCAGATCTGTGAGACTGTTGCGGCTCGCCAGAATATCGGAAAGGCCCATGATATTGGGGAGTTTGAAGATCTCGTGGGAATTGCCTTTGCGGGTATCGCCATCTACCAGCAGTGTCCGCAAACCGGACTCGGCAGAAACCATTGCCAGGTTAGCTGTAGTGGTCGTTTTACCATCTCCGGAGTCATAGCTCGTGACGGTCAGCACTTTGGGCGGAATACCCCCGGAAGACAGCACCAATTTAGCACGTAACTGCCGTAGCACTTCTGCTTCGGGCGAATCCGGCATAGTCATCGTATATAGCGGCAACTTATTACGTGGCACCAGCCCCAGGGGTCCCAATACCTTCAGGCCGTGTACCAACTGAAGATTTTCATTCCACTGCAGACGGTCATCAAAATAGCCGATGAGCACAATCGTGCCGACCGAAAGGATCAGTCCGGCAAGCCCTGAGAGGACAACACTTGTCATCGAGCCGGTTACCACCCAGGCTGTTTCAACCGAAGCCTGCTCGTAGATGGTCAGCGGGCTGCGGTTATCCACCATACTGGCACTCAGGTCAGCATATAGCTGCTGGAGTTCGCGCAAGGTGCTGGTGGCTTCTGAACGCTGTTGCAGGTTGCGTTGAATACTGAACGCATCTTGCAGAGAAGCCGCCTGGGCATTGAGGTCATTAATCTGTGACTGGAGGGTTTCGATCTGACTGGCAAGATCCCGTAACTGAGCGCGCTGGAACTCGAGTAGATCGTTCTGCTCAATTGCCCCGCTGACCGTGACCACTTCCTGAGCCAGACGATTAGCGATATTAGCGGCTATATCCCGATTTGTATTGGCAACGGTGATTTCCAGAAGGGGAAGGTTGGCCGCTGGATCAATGGCCAGGACACCATTGAGTTCATCCGGGGAGATATTTAAGTTCAGGTCACGAATAACCGGCAACAACATCTGGGATGTTCTGGCTAAACCCGCATAGGTTTCGATGATGCCTAAAATTGCTTGCCGTTCCTGAATTTCACCCCGCCCGCTGATGATATTCTGGTCGAAAAGTACCGACGATTTGGCAAACCACAGGTCAGGCTGTTGAGAACGCACAAAGTAACCCAACCCGGCCCCCAGCGATACGCACACAGCAATCAACCACCACCAGCGGAGCAAGAGCCGGGAGATGGCCTGAAAAGGAGAAGAGGATGTCATCACGGGGCTATTACCTCGCTTTACCCGTTATCAGCCCGGGGCATTGTACACTGTAGTGAGGGCAAACTAACAAAAACCTAAACATTTCCAAACGCTTTCGTAGCTTTCCAGCGTACTCTCAAAATCAGAACGCAGCAAGCCATTTCAGCGTTGCGTAACAAAAAGGACATTTTCTTACATAGATCCGTTGTCAACTTCGCTCAAATGTTGATAAAGGGCGCGCAACTCTACCAGCGCCACATTCATCTCATCGACTTCAGCCTGTAGTGCTGCTGCCTTCGTAGCATCGACCAACATGGCACTACGCTCTGAAATCATACCTTCCAAGGCCGTGATCTGTGAGCGCAAATCGCGCAACTCCGACTCCAGATCGAGTATTACTCCACCAGAGTCGGCATAAAATCGCACAGGCGAAGATGCCGGACGAGAAATGATGAGCCGGATTACGAGCAATCCAAGCACCAGCCAGCTTATGACTGCCAGTATGAGTACAGTTCGACGGTTCCAGATTAGGTGGAGCATCATCACCTCGATTTCATCATACAGGTGAAGCGGGGGGAGGAGGAGCATTCAAACCGGGTTCTATCAATTTTGAGACGCTTTTGTGATATTGGCGGCGAGCTAAAACAACTCCGTCCACCACCGGTACCAGCGCAGGTTCCGTCCGTAGATACGGCCAACCGGGGAGGGAGCGAAATAGTAAATCCAGACCCACAATAGCAGCAGGAACCAGATGCCACCGATTCCGCCCACTGCCAGGCCGATTAAGCCACCCATCGAAATATTACGTCCGGTACGTTCGTGAATATAGGCCGTGGCAAATGAGCCGAAGATGGCTAGCACAATTCGCCATAGGATGAAGTAAGTCATAGCTTGTTTGCGATCCACTAAACAGTATTCTCCATCAGCATACTACAGATCTGGTTTGGGGGCGTGAACCAGTTATTCAATCAACTGGATCATCGAATTCTGTCTGCCAAACATGACCGAATTCAGGAATTCCGAGACAGATCAATCCATTCGGCAGCATGACTGATCCGCGCTATAGTTTGAGCTATACTTCTTCTGATGGTGCATGATGACAAGCTTAACTCCCCATACATTTAATACGATCCATTCTCAGCCCTTGCATCTGGGATATTGGCGTTATCTGCCCCCCGGATATCGGGATAACCCGGCAGAACGCTGGCCGCTGATGATTTTCCTGCATGGGTTTGGTGAGCGAGGAGACGGCGAAGCTGATCTTCAGCGAGTGCTGCTGCATGGGCCACCCAAACGTATCCAGGCGGGAGCAGAGTACCCCTGCATCGTGGTCGCGCCGCAATGCCCGGCAGACTCGTGGTGGACGTATGAAGTGGATGCGCTGGATGCACTGCTCGAGTCTCTGCTGGTGGATTTACGGGTTGATCCCAATCGAGTGTACTGCACTGGCCTGAGCATGGGCGGATTTGGTACCTGGGCTTGGGGAATCCGCCGACCGACGCGGTTCGCTGCTCTGATCCCCATCTGTGGCGCGGGCATTCCGGCTCTGGCGGATCATATTCGACAAGTGCCGACCTGGGCATTCCACGGTGATGAGGACGACATCGTACCCCTATTCGACTCGGAGGCTATGGTGAGGGCGCTCCAGGCCGCTGGCGGTGATATCCGACTGACGGTGTACAAGGGCGTTGGACATGATTCATGGACACAGACCTATGATGATCCAACGGTGATGGAGTGGATGTTGAGCCAGCGCCAGAAATGAGTGGATGGTTCAAAAAGGCCACATTACATGAACCTGACCCAATTGGAAGTGCTGGTTGCCACTGTTGATCAGGGGAGTATGACGGAAGCTGCTGAAGTCATTGGGTTGACACAATCGGCGGTGAGCTACGCACTCAGCAAATTGGAAGCTGAATTAGGGGTCACCTTGCTGGAGCGCGGGAGGCATGGAGTCAAGGTAACTCAAATTGGGGAAACCGTGCTGTTACATGCAAGGACCATTCTTAATCAGATAGAGATTATCCGCCAGGAAACAGCCCGTAAACGTGGGCTCACAGTTGGCAAGATTCGCTTTGGATGTGTTGCGAATGTGCCTCCGCGCCTCCTGACAGGTATTCTGAGGGATTTCCAACATCGTTATGCCGAGATTGAGGTGGTGCTATTTGAAGGTACTCCGCGAGAACTGGTTGAGTGGTTAGCAACCGGTGTGATTGATGTAGGTACCGTTACAAATCCTGCTGGTTATATAAACGCTGTTCACTTCGTTCATGATGAACTCAAGGTGATGGTTTCCACTGACCATCGATTTGCTCAACAACGGGTTGTCACCATTGAACAACTTACTCAGGAACAGTTGATTGGCCCTAGAATTGAATATGGAGTGCTTACCGAGCTACTGGTTAATAAGGACATTATATTCCCGCCTCTGCGCTATGCAGTCAGTACTCGAAATACCATTTTTGCAATGGTAAGAGAGAATCTGGGAAGCGCATTTATCCTGAACATGTTGATTGAACCTGATATTCAGGGGATAAGCGTACTTTCACTGCAGCCCGGGATGTTTGTTGATATATACCTTGCCTCGTATACGAGGTCACCGGCCGTCGAGGCATTCCTCAGTTGCGCTTCAGGTTGGGCGCGGACACATGGTTATTTACCGGATTAGCATGAATTCTATTTAAGTAAAAGTTGACTAATTTGATTAGTATTCATGATTGAACTGGCCCTATGCTGGATGTATCGAAGTGCATCTGTATGCACATAACGAACATCCAAATAGAGGCTACAACCATGCTTCAACAATTCTTCAGAATCTTTCTCGGTCGAAATTCGTCAGAACCTCCATCTCTCGACCAAGTCCTTGAGTACACCGACAAACAACTAGAGAAATTTGGAACTCTAATTCAGCCTGCGCCTGAATCAAAACCGCGTACTTCCTTCAATGCCCATCTGCCCAAAGATCAGATTTCCATGCTGAACTTTACACCGCGGCAGCGGCTCAAGGTATTGACTAAAGCCGTCCCTTTGATCCTGAACATGCAGAGAGGTTCACGCATGATCGGGAGGCAAACTTATCCAAGTACCGGCGCAGTCAGTCCTGAATTTATTCGCAAACTCGAGACCTTGGCGCGACAGGCCGGCGTCAAAGATTTGCGGTACATCAAAGTGCCTCCCAATGCGATCTTTCGCGATAAAGGTATTCCTTATCCGTATGCGATTATCTATACAGTCGAGATGGACAAGGAGCCTATTGATACGTCGCCTAGCTTTGAAAGCCAACATGAGGTCATGCGAGGCTATATGAATCTGGCGGTTATCGCCAACAAGATGACAGCCTTTATCCAAAAACAGGGCTTTGCAGCTTACCCAGGAACCGCTCTGGGAGGAGTCACCGATTACGTCCATCTGGGCGAATTGGCGGGATTGGGTGCCATCGGCTACCACGGCCTACTGATCACACCCGGGGAAGGCGCAAGGCTGCGGATTGGAACTATCTACACGAACATCAGTAACCTGCCCATTCAGACGACAAATGATCATCTATGGGTGCGTGACTTTTGTGCGAGCTGCAAGAAATGTGTGCGGAAGTGCCCGGTAAAGGCGATATACGACCAACCAAAGCCACGAGGTGATGGTGGGATGCAGTGCATTGACCATGCAACCTGCAGAACGTTCTTTACCCAACAATATGGCTGTGCGGTGTGTCTCGCAATTTGTCCCTTTAGCCAGGTTGGCTATGAGACGGTTAAAGCGCGCTTCAAGGGTAATCCCCACGCACCTCAGTTTCACATCCCAGTAGAGTCAATTCCGACCCTGAGTTGAATACACACCAGAAATGAGGACGACCCCTTGCGGGGCCGTCCATTCTGCTCAACTAGCGGGTGAGGGCGGTAAGCCTTCACCAGAGGTGTAACTGGCTAGGAGTTACCCCCCCACCATAGTTTCGCTGCTAACAAGCGACCACCTCCTTTCATATAGTTAGACGATGGAAACACTGTAGCATGGCTTCTGTACTGTGTCAACATGGTCATTATAGGGCAAAGTGGTCTTCAGCGGGTCACAAAAGCGGTCAGCGGATGGTATAGTAGGTGGCATCTGACTGGCTGAGGAGTCTGACGATGCTGGATCGTCCGCCCGTTACTGATGAACAACTTAGCACTTGTGCCCGCCAATCTTACGGCATTGATCTGCGCGAAACCACGTTTTTGCCCATCGGTTACGATGCGAATGCCGGGGTCTTTCGTGGGGTAGCCACAACGGGGGCTTATTTTCTCAAGGTGAAGCGCACACCGATTGACCTGGTAAGTGTGCTGCTGCCTCGTGACCTTCATGCACGTGGACTGACGGAGGTAGTCGCGCCATTGTTGACCGTGAACGGGGAAAACTGGGGCGTGATCGGCGAATTTGCGTTGCTCATCTATCCGTTTATAGAGACAAGGCCCGCAACTCGACTAAACCCTGAGCAATGGATAGCCTTTGGGGCCGCTTTGAAGCGACTGCACCAGACCCCGCTGGCGGACGCTCTGCACCCCCTGATCACTCAGGAAACGTTTATTCCCAGCCCGCGCTGTGTGCAAATCATCCATTGGATCGAATCCACCATCCGAACCCACTCGTGGACTCATTCAGTCAAGCAAGCTTTTGCGGCCTTCTGGATTGAACAGGCTGTGCTCATCCAGCAGGTTGTGGAGCGCGCCATACAACTTGGTCAGCAGTTGCAGGCCGCTGTTCAACCCAAGCTGATCTGCCACGCGGATATTCATACAGGGAATCTGCTGGTGGATACGGATGGCGGGCTGTATATCGTGGACTGGGATCAACCGATGCTGGCACCGATTGAACGCGATTTGTTATTTGTGAGCGATGGGGTTTTCTGGACCACGCCCGAAGATGAGGCGCAGTTTTTCCAGGGCTATGGCCCAGTGACCATCGATCCGCATAGAATGGCCTACTACCGCTATGCGCGGGCAGTAGAGGAAATAGCTGAATTTGCAGTGCAGATTCTGGAGTCCGATTCCAGCGATGAAGCACTGGCCGATGCATTCCACTGGTTTAAGGCGCAGTTCGGGCCACGCAGTATCATTGCGAAGGCGGATCAACTGTGGGAGGTTTCCCTTCGATAAAGGGCATTTGGGCCTCGAATTCCTCCCGTGTCATTCCGTAGATGAGCGCGTCGTGGTATTGACCGCCGCTGTAGACCATGCGGCGCAGGCGGCCTTCGAGGGTAAAACCCAGCCGTTCGTGAAAGCGGATGGAGGGTGTATTGAAGCTGTAGACTTCGGCATTGACCTTCTGGTAACGGCGTTCGTTGAAGAAGTAGCGCAGCAGCAGGCGCACCGCTTCCGAGCCGTAGCCTTTGCCCTGATGCTCTGCTCCAATGGCGATCCCATACATGAAGGTGCCAACGCGTGGGTTGGTCGTGTGGGTGTTCATCGTGCCGACCAACAGGCCACCCTCTACTGTCTCGATCTGAAAGCGAAACTCATCCTGGTCGCTTTTGGCTTTGGCCTGCACCTCAGTCCAGGCTTTGGCGGATTCTTTCGACGAGGGAAACCAAACCTCGTCGGTCAGGCGGCCATACTCCGTTGTCTGGTCATCCATGCGGTAGAAGTATTCCCAGTCTTCAACTTCGACGGCGCGGAGCCGGACACGCTGCCCTTTAAAGAGATTATCCATCAGGTTTTCCCTAACCTAAGCGATAGAAAGTGATTGAAGCGGTGGGTAGCGACTGGCTAACTCCAGCAGGAAAGCGCGGACGATGGGTGAAAGTGACACTTGAGAATCCCAGATGAGTTTGAGGCTGCGCGTTAAGGGGCGGCCCACAATGGGCAGGACGTGAAGTAAACCCTGTTGGGCTTCCGTCTGCACCACGTAAGGTGGCAGAATCGCCAGGCATCGCCCCACTGAAATGGCGCGTTTAATCGATTCCAGATTATCAAACTCGGCGCCAATCAACGGTTCTATGCCATGCTGGTGGAGGGATCTTTCCAGCCAAATTCGGCTGTGGCTGTTGGCTTCCCGCACAATCAGCGACTGCTGGTGCAGGTCATGCAGTTCGATAGCTTGACGATCCCAGTAGGGATGTTTGAAGCCGACAATCACCTGCTGCTCAATTTCTTCTAAAATCAGAGAGGCCAACCGTGGGTTCGGCTGGTCATCCAGTTCGCCTTCAATGAATCCGATTTCCAGGCGGCCGCCCAGTACATCTGCCACAATGCGCGCCGTGATATCCGTCTGCATGGCGACGGTGATCCTGGCATAGCGGGCACGGAAATGCTGCACCCAATCCGGCACCAGATACACCCCGATACCAGGGGTTGCCCCCAGGCTAATGCGCCCGCTGGTCAGTTGCTCCACGTTCACCAGGGCATTTTCCGCCTTGGCAACCAACTCGAAGATCTCGCCAGTGTACCGATTCAGCACCTCACCGTGTGGGGTCAGCCGGACGCCCCGCCTCCCACGCTGGAATAGCTGCCGTCCCAAACTGCCTTCTAATTCCTTGATGTGCTGGCTCACGGCAGACTGAGTCATATACAGCTGGTCGGCAGCGGCGCTGAAGCTGCCGGTTTGGACGACCACGGAAAAGATGTGCAGTTTGTAGAGATCGAGCATGATATCCGCGCACAAGCCATAAGTGGATACTTATGGCTCATTATAAGGTCTTGAGCAGAACTGTATATGGTGGCTTGCGCTTATAGTGAAGCCGGTATGGATGCTAAGGCGATCACAAGGACACATTATGGACTTTCTCAAATCCCTTTTTGGCGGTGGTGGGAACAGCACCCATCTCAATGCGCCGGAAGCCAAAGCCCGCATTGATGGTCAAGAAGCGCTGTTCATTCTGGATGTCCGCCAACCGGATGAGTTCAAGGGTGGGCATATCGCCGGGGCCAAACTGATCCCGCTGCACGAGCTAGGTCAGCGGATGAAAGAATTACCCATGGATAAGGACATTCTGTGCGTTTGCCGCTCCGGTTCACGCAGCAGCGCGGCCATGCGCCAACTGACACAAGCTGGATACAAGGCGCTCAACCTGCGTGGCGGGATGATGGGCTGGCAAATGTCCGGTTATCCCATGAAAAAGGGCAAATAATGCCGACCCTGCTGTTGAGCCTGGTGCTGGGATTTGGGATTGGGGGTTCGCTCGGCCTGTTGGGCGGCGGCGGTTCAATCCTGACGGTTCCGGCGCTGGTCTACCTGATTGGGCAGACACCCCAGGTAGCTGTGACCACATCGCTGGCCATTGTCGGCGCTAACAGTGCGCTGGGCGCGCTGTTTCACCGTTCACAGGGGACTCTCAACTGGCGGGTTGCACTGTTCTTCGGCGGCACCGGAATGATCTTTTCGTATCTGGCAGCCGGGGTTTCCAAACAGGTTTCCCCTACCGTGTTGATGGTGGCCTTTGCCGCCCTGATGTTGATCGTCGGCGTGCTGCTGGTTCGGCAGCGCCCTACAACGACCAAGCCTAACTCGCTGGATGAGTTAAAGGTCTGGAAGGTAATAGTGGGTGGGGCGGTAGTCGGACTACTGACTGGCATTCTGGGCGTGGGCGGCGGCTTTTTGATCGTGCCCGCGCTGGTCATGCTGGTAGGAATGCCGATGCACCAGGCAGTGGGGACATCGCTACTGGTGATCGCCATGAACAGCCTTGCCGGGTTCCTGGGTCACCTGAGTGGACTTACGCTGGATCTTTCTCTGATTGCGACTTTTGTCGTGGCGGGGCTGGTCGGTACATTGGCCGGTTCCAGACTGGGCAAACGCTTGGACCCCGCTCTACTGCGGAAGTTTTTTGCTGTGTTCGTCATCGGACTGGCGCTTTTCCTACTGATCGATAACTTACCTAATTTGCTGTAAGTGAGGAGTTTCTGCGATGTATCTGGAGCAGTTTTTTATTGAGGGCCTGGGCTGTGCATCCTATCTGGTCGGTTGTGAAGGCGCTGGTGTGGCTGCCGTAGTCGACCCGGATCGTGATGTGCAGAAATATGTGGATGCTGCCGAACAACGGGGTATGCGCATCACCCACATTATCGAAACACATCTCCATGCTGACCATGTATCCGGCAATACCGAACTGGCAGCCCGCACCGGGGCAGTGATCTACGTCCATGAGGCTGCCCAGGCCGAATTCCCGCATGAAACGGTCAAAGGGAACGATGTCCTCAAGCTGGGGAATGTGGAACTGCGAGTACGCTTCACCCCCGGCCATACGCCCGAGAGCATCACGCTGCTGGTGGTTGATACGACCCGTGCTACTGAACCCTGGATGGCACTGACGGGTGATACCCTGTTCGTGGGTGATGCCGGACGTCCGGATCTGGTCGGGATTGAGGCTGCGCGAGACCTGGCCGGTCATATGCATGACACGCTGCACAACGAATATCTGACTCTGGACGACGGCGTGATGATCCTGCCCGGTCATGGCGCTGGATCGCTGTGTGGCAAGTCGATTGGTTCAGTCCTCAGCACAACCATGGGTTTTGAGCGCAAACATAATCCGGCTCTGCAGGTGCATGGGCGTGAAGCTTATATCAGCTTTGCCACCAGCGGCCTGCCGGAACAACCAGGTAACCACAAACGTATCAAGCAGATTAACAGGCATGGACCGCGACCGCTAGGTGAGGTCAAACCGCATCCCTTGAGCATCCAGGAATCGGTAGCGCAGTTCCGCATGGGTGCAGCCCTGCTGGATACTCGTTCTAAAGCAGACTTCAAGGCCAGACATATTCCTGGCGCAGTGCACCTGGAAGCGGATGCCCAGTTGAGCAACCGGGTCGGGTTTGTGCTGCCGCCCGATGTGCCGATTATCCTGATGCTGGCAGACCCGAACGATTATCAACAGGTGGTCTACAGCCTGGCGCGAGTTGGCTATGACAAGGTCATCGGTTACCTGGGTGAAAGCCTGGCGACCTGGGAAGCGCTGGGTCTGCCTACGACTGCGGGCGACATCCGGGATATCCAACCGCTGGAACTCCAGTCCTTGCTGGAGAGTGAGCCGTCGCCCATCGTGATTGATGTACGTGAATCGTGGGAGTTCGCCAGCGGTCACGTCCCCGGTGCAAAGCTGATTTCGTTGGGTGAATTTTCCAAACGCTACAGCGAGCTTGATCCGCATCAGCCGATTGCGCTGATTTGTGCCAGCGGCAGTCGCAGCCAATCTGCCGCAGCGCTGCTGGGTCAAAAGGGCTTTGAGACCGTCTACAACGTCGTTGGCGGCACCTATAACTGGATGCAGTACGGCCTGCCGTTAGAACGCAATTAGCTTATAAAGCAGGGCGAACCAACGGTTCGCCCTGCAGATTTTCAGAGGAGATACCATGATCCCGACAACCCAATCTCTGGGTTTGACGACGACTCTGCAAGTTGATTACGCCACAGCCCTGCAAAGGGTCACTGATGCGCTCAAGACCGAGGGCTTTGGTGTATTGACTGAGATTGATGTGAAGGAAACGCTGAAGAAGAAGCTGGATGTCGATTTCCATCCATACAAGATTCTGGGTGCCTGCAACCCCACGCTGGCCCATCGTGCCCTGAGTGCTGCGCCGGAAGTAGGTCTGCTGCTGCCGTGTAACGTAACTGTTTCCGAGGTCGAGGCAGGCCGCGTGCAAGTGTCGATCATCGATCCATTGATGATGATGAGCGTCGTTGAAGGGGCCACGTTACAGCCGATTGCCCAGGAAGCGCGGGAACGCCTGAACCGGGTGATCGCGGCGCTGGAGGCATAACCATGGCGCTGTACGAATACGATTGCCCCGGCTGTGGGCGCTTATTTGAAAAGCGGATGCCGATGGCAGAAGCCGACCGGGCCACCTGCCCCCACTGCGGCAACAGCCATCCTAAACGTCGGCTCTCCCGGATCAACGTGAAAGGGCAGGCTTCCAGCGGGGGTAGCAGCGCTGTCAGCTTTGCACCCGGGGGCACCTGAGGCCCGGCCCGCAAGTGCTGATCGTGCATCAGCTTGAATAAGATACAGCTGAAGGGCGCAACCAACTGCGCTCTTCTGATTCTACTCAATGGTGAACTATAGAAGGCTCAGACAGCGTTCACCGAGGCCAGCGCCGAGGCTTCATCATCGAATATCGAAAAGACCTTATCCATGCGCGTCAGTTCCAGAATGATCTGAACTGGCTTTTGCAGGTTACAGAGTGCCATCTTCCCATGATGTTCCTGAGTGCGCTTGAAGGCTTTGACCAGGACAGCCAGCGCGCTGGAGTCCACAAAGGTCGTTCCCTCAAAATTGATGACTAAAGGCAAGGCGGACGGTAGATTTTCAGTAATCCACTGATCGACGGTGGGGGAGACATGCGCGTCAAATCGTCCACTGATCTGCAGAATGGTGGCCTGACCTGCCTGACGGGTATTCAGAGTCATGTTGAAATATCCTCGATTGAGATTGGGATAAAGCCGTTTGATTAGTTAAGACCTGCATTTCATTATAAAAGTAGAAGCGTGTATGCATCGTAAAGGAAAGCTATACTAGAATCAGGTTATGCCTAAATCCCGGCAACTGACGTCCAGTAAAGACAGTTTGTGCTAATGCCATGAAACGCCGCCTTAATCCTTACGTTCTGCTCGCCTTAGCGCTGGCACTGGCATATCATGGCGTGCTGGTCTATTCGACCTTCCGGCGAACTTATGATGCCTACGTCCATATTTTCTTTGGTGATCATTATGCCCGCACCTGGTTCGATCACTGGGACTACCGCTGGTACACCGGCTTTCCACTGACCAGCTACCCACCCGGTTCGCAGCAGTCGATTGGGCTGCTCTCCAAATGGGTTGGATTAGAGGGCGGCTTCGTCCTCGTTCAATTGTTCGCCGTGCTGATGGTGACTATTGGGATTTATCGCTTCTCCAAGATCTGGGTGAGTGAAGAGGCAGCGGGTTATGCGGCGCTGCTGACGGTGTTTTCATCGAGCATCACAGAAACCATTCATGTTTTTGGGCAACTCCCGACCACTTTCTCACTGGGATTCCTGCTCAATGCACTGGCTTTTGCCCACCGCTGGTTCAAAAAAGGCGACCCGACCATGCTACTGGCAGCGTGGGCATTAAATGCTGCGACGACTGCCGGGCATCACGTCACCACTCTGTTTGGTGCGGTCTTCTTTCTGGGGCCGGTGGTCGTCCTTGACCTGGTTGATAAATTTCGTACACCGCTACCTGACGAACCCCCGCAGCACCCCGGCAAGGTCACACGGGGGAACCTGCGCCCATTGCTGATGCGGCGGCTGCGGCGGATCGTACCGGTCGGCCTGCGCACGGGGCTATACATGGCCGGGTTGGGTTTCATCCTCGTTATGGTCGTGCTGCCTTATTGGCTGTGGAGCAAAGATGATCCAATCAGCCAGGTGCCCATTCCGCATTCGTCCCGGGATTCATTTCTGGAAAATACGGCTGCCGGGTTGGTCTTCTGGCTGATCCCCTATGGACTGCCCTTGGTATTGCTGCCGTATGTGGTCTATAAGGGATTGGCTACCCGGGCATGGCCGATGATGCTCTCGTTCCTACTGTTGTTTTTGCTGGGGACAGGTGGAACCACACCCATTCCCAAGTTGCTGCTGCGCGGCTCTTTTGACATTCTGACGCTGGATCGATTCACTTTCTGGGCGACGATTTTGATGCTGCCGCTGCTGGGCGAATTTGTCGTTAGTATGCGGCATGGTCGCCTGGCAAAATACATTGATGAGCAATTTGGCAGACCCACCCGCTACACGGTGAGCTTCCTGCTGGTGGTGGGGTATCTGATCGTTTCAGTCTTTACAGCCAACCTGACTTATTTCCGGCGCTTCCAGCCCGCTGCCATCGAGGTACAGCCCATCGTCAACTTCATCGAAAAAGATGAACACTGGCGGTGGCGTTATATGACTCTCGGCTTTGGCGATCAGGTGGCGTGGCTTTCCGCGCAGACGACCGCGACCAGCGTGGATGGTAACTATCACTCGGCACGGCGGCTTCCCGAGTTGACCACCACGCCGGTCGAGCGCCTGGAGGGGGCCAAGTTCCGTGGGATTCCGGGTATCGGTTCGCTCCAGCAATTCCTGGCGGTACCGGAAAAATACAATCTGAAGTTTATCTTTTCCAATGACCAGTTTTATGATCCACTGCTCTATTTTTCTGGTTGGCACCGGGTACAGCGCCTGGAAAACGGCATCATGGTCTGGGAGCGTGAAGGAATCCCCCCGCTGCCGGAAGTTCTGCCCCGCAAAGAGATTCCGCTGTGGCAGCGCTTTATGTGGGGGATCGTCCCGATGGGTGCCATTGGGCTGGCGCTCATCGTGCTGAATTTGGTGTTCTGGAGCGACTATGTACAGCGGTTGCTGCGTTTCCTGGGGATAGAGTCTCTCTGGCGCAAGCTGCGACAGAAAGCCGAGGGGAACTTCATTCAGCGCCTCTGGAATTGGCTTGATGGGTACATGAAGCGCTGGTCAGCCCTGCCCACTAACGATGACTCACCCGTAACACACTGGCAGGTTTGGCTGGATTGGGCGGCACGGATCCCGCGCCCGCAGCCTGTTTCCCCTAGTGCGAAGACTGTTCGCTCGGGGCTGCTGGCAGTGCTGGCAATCGGCGTAGGGGTGATGGTGCTCAACCGCTATCTGGCGCAGGCCAGCGACCCGATTAAGGTCATCGAAGCTTACTATGACGATCTAGACTTCCGGCGGTTTGGGGAGGCCTATCAACGGCTTGATCCGGAGAATAAGCCGGATTATGACCAGTACCTGTTGGAACTGTCGATCAATGGCGGTTTGCTGGCGTCGTATGCCAAGCTGGATGCCGTCACTGCCGAAATCCTGACTATTGAACCGGAGCGCATCGAGGCACAGGTCAATACAATCTGGATTACTGCCGTCGAGGAATACGCGACCAGCCGCTTGCAGACACTCGTCAAGCGGAATGGGCGCTGGTATATCGAGCCGGATAGTGTCGATGTGCGACGTGCACCGGACGTATTCATCCGGCGGCAGGAAGTCGAGTGGCTGGCCCAAGGGCGGCGGCGGATCAGTACTGGGCCAACCGATTATGCTGATATTCTCGACCGCCCCTTGATTCAAGTAATTTCTTCTCGGCTCGTGCAGGTCGGCGACCGCTACCATGTGGTGGGTGAACTGATCAATCAGTCGGCTGATCCGGCGGATGTGACCGTGACCGGCTACCTGTTCGATGAGCAAGGCAATATCTTGAGCTGGTACAACGCCGTGCGTGGTACCGTGCATAAAGTGTTCCCCTATGAGCGCGTCCCGTTCCGCATCGACTTTGAAGGTGTGGCTGGATCGGTGCTGAGTGATGCCGCTACGGCTGGTGAATTCGCGGCTGATGCTTTCTCCCCGCTGGACCTGGACAGCCCGATTGCCAGTTTTCAGGTGATTGCCCAGGGAGTCGTCACCGCGCGTGATTTGTTCCGTGATGTGGCAATACAGGATGTCAATATCTCGCTAGGCATTGACGGTCAACAGCATATCATTGGCAATCTCATCAATAACGGCACCGTCGAAGCGACGATTCCACAGGTTTTGGTAACTTTTTATGACGAAACCGGCCAAGTCATGTGGGTCGATGACGAATTTGTGGATGTCGCAATCCGTCCACAACTGATGCAACCATTCGATGTGCAGGTTACGCCGCCAGACTCCATTGAAGTCCTGCTGACGAATAAAGGAGATCGCCCCCTGATGGAAGCTGGGGAACGAACTCCGCTGCTCCCGGACATTGGCTACAACTCCATGCAACTGAATGTCCGCTACTTTGTTGGGGCGGTTGGTTCATGATGCGCTGGTGCCTGCTACTGATCGCCATCTCGCTCGGTGGCTGCAATCGAGGAAATGTCCCTGCTACCCCGATTGTCTCCCTGACTGGCGAATTACCGCTGGAAGTGCCGAGAATCGTGCGTGCCGGTGAGGATCTGAACATTCGGGTTGGCCCCTTTGATGAGGCTGATGGCGTGGTCATCGAACTCATGATGCTGGGCGGACTGAGCACACAGCTATACCAGGCGACTGTGACTGATGACTACGCTAGCTTTGAGTTGGGCGAGACTGCTACTCGCTGGAGTGGTCATTGGACGCTGATCGCTCATTCCGGGGAGGCGGAGGGCCGGGCAAGCTTGCGAATCGAACCGGCTGAGCCAGTTTCACCAATGACGGTCTTGGTCGGACCGCGTTCCGTGCCACTGGATGGCGAGAGCCGGGCCATGGTGGTCGCCCTGCCAGAAGATTCTTATGGAAATCCCCTGCTGAATGCTCAGAGTGGCAGGCTGCAAATCACCTATCCGGATGGGCAGGTAAAAGAAGCGATCCTCCCGGTGCGAAATGGCGTGGGGCGAGCCTGGGTACCCGGGGGAAGTGTGTCCGGGCGGATTAATCTGGGCGTAGGCATTGCGGAGGCCGTCGGCGCAGAGACCGTGCTGGAGGCCGTCGCTGGATTACCAAACGCTATTGAAGTCCTTGCCGAACCTGCCGAGAGTCTGGCAGATGGCAGCACCCTGATTGAACTTCGCACCCAGCCGATGCGCGATGCCTTTGGCAATCTGCTGGTGGATGGCAGCCTGGTCACGTTCCGGGTAGAGATACCGGGCGAAGAACCCCGCAATCTGCCTGCCTATACGCTGGATGGGGTGGCACGGGTGCCTTTACAGGCTCCTGGTCGGGCTGCTATCGCGGAAGTGCGGGCATCAGTCTATACCATCACCAGCGAGCCGATAGAGGTCTACTTCATCAACAGCGTCATTGCGGAAGGATTCACTCTGCGGGCGATTGTGCTGCCGGAAGAGTCCGCTATTTTGCTGGTCACCAGTCCCATTCAGGATCAACGGGGACAATTGGTGCGGGATGGTACGCTCGTGGACTTCACCTTGCGGGACAGCAGAGGTCGGTTACAGCAACTTCAGGGAGTGACGACTGGCGGACGGGCTACGGTGGAAATCCGAATGCTGACACTGCAGGTTGGTGATTACACAGCTTCGGCAGTGATTGGGGATGCTGCTGCTTCCACTACGTTTTCGGTGCGCTGAGTGATGTCCAAACAACTACTCAAACTGATTTTGTGGGCCGTGCTGCTGGTCATCGCGACCTTCCTGACAGTCGTTATCTTACAGCAATTGGGTGGGGTGATCGCTTACTTCCAGCAAGGAGCCGATCCGGCCTCCGCACTGAATATCGTGCCGAACGCGCCCCCTGATCTACACATCCGGGTTGAGTGGTTGGAACCAGCAGCTAACAGTGGGCGGGTGCTGGATGACTTTAACCGCCAACAGGTTGAGTTTGCCTACTTATGGTCTTGGATGCAGCGCAACATTTCTCTGCTGCGAGGCGAAGCCTTCGGCCTGGAAACCTATTTTGCAGGGCCAGCGCTGGCGAACTTAAAAGCCGATTTTGAACAGGCCGTGGAGCGCGGTCTCGTCCAACAGATCAACACCGCTCACCGTTTGCAGGTGATGACTTATTCGGCAGATGGTAACGTTCTGGCATTGCGCGATTCCGGCGCGGAGTTCAGCCAGATCATACGGGATCGCCAGGGTAAGGTAGTGTTTTCCGGGACTATCGAAGCGACCTACCAGATCATTCTTTTGCAGGAAAATGGCCGCTGGCGCATCCGGCAAATGATACAAACCGGCGCACGCCTGAAAGAAAGTGGTCAGCCCATTACCCCGGCTAATCCCCTGGAGGGTATGGTTCGCACAGCGGGCGATGAATTGCTGTTGAATGGCGAACTTTTTCAGGTCGCCGGCATTAATTATTATCCCCAGGCATCACCATGGGAAGGGTTCTGGTCAAAGTATGATCCGGAGGTCACAGCCGCTGACTTTGAGCGCATTCGAGCGCTGGGATTCAATACCATTCGTATTTTTGTTGGCTTTCAGGACTTTGGCGGTGCAGAGATCGACCTGGATCGGGTAGCCCTGCTATTGAATTTGCTCGACCAGGCGGCTGCCCATGATCTGCGCGTCATCGTAACCCTCTTTGATTTCCGTACTGATTATGATCCCTTGTTATGGCCGCAAGCAGATCGGCACCTAGAAGGCTTGGTACCGTACTTCACAAAACATCCAGCCATCCTGGCGTGGGATATCAAGAACGAGCCGGATTTGGATTACCGCGCCAATCGACCAGAAGTGGTCAATGCCTGGTTAGCGCAGATGGCCCAACGGCTGCGTGATTTAGATCCCCATCATCTCATAACTATTGGTTGGTCATCCCCGGAAGCTGCAGCTACCCTCCCCTCGGTCGTCGATGTTGTGTCCTTCCATTACTATCGACCGGCGGAGCAACTGCCAGAACTTTATGCTGCGCTGGAAGCCGCTACTCCAGGCCAACCACGGTTGCTTACTGAGTACGGATTACCCACCTGGAACAGCTTTTTCCCGAACGGCCACACCGAAGCCGAACAAGCGCTATATACCGCCGATATCTTGAAGGTGGTCAACCAGTCAGGCATGGCAGGTCAGATGGTGTGGACTTTGTATGACTTCAGCAATATACCGGCTACCGTCGCTGGGCGGCTGCCTTGGCAATCTGGGCCGCAGGCTAATCTGGGGATATTGCGGCGGGATGGCACGCCGAAGCCCGCTGCTGCATTATTCGTCCCCGGCGCTGATCTCGATCTGCCGCCGCTGCCAGCCTGGGCACGCTTCACCAAGCCGTTCTGGTTACTGGTGCTGGCTGGAGCGGCGCTGACCCTGGTGGGGGCTGGATGGATGGTCTGGCGCTGGCTCCAGCGACGCCGCGCCAAATCGCCCACTCAAACGCCAAAACCACGCTCGGAAAAACGGCTACCCAGACCGCCGCGCCGTCCAAAGTCCAAGCGTTAAGCGGGCCGATCTGCCCACAGCGGCCAATCGGCAGCTCGTCCTGCGTTGATGTGGCGATAGGGCAGGCGACGTGAGAATAGATCTCGCAGCAGCGCCTGAATGAGAAATGGGCTGTACTCGCGTCCACCGGCACGTGTTTGACAGGTTTCAATGGCGTGGCGCAAATCCTGGGCGGTTGTACCGGGAAAGAGGGTATAGGTACTGCCTACCGTCGGCAGGTAGTGGGTATCACTACCGCCGGTCGCAGCCCGCCGTGCTTTTCGGTTAACCCATCCCGTCCGGCGGTTGGAGAAAAACTCACTCGGTGTAGCATTTCGCACTTCCACGCCATCGAAGCCTACGGTGCGAATCTGATCACCAACACCTTTCATCCCATCCAGACCAAGTAAGCCGAACATGAAGGCATACGGGTGAGCTGCGATCGCCAGGCCACCCTGGGCGTGAATGCGCTCGACTGTTTCTGCCGCGCTGAGACCGGGCGGAATATCGTCCTCAATGAACAGGGCCAGAATATCGCCATCCGCCGAGGTGACTTCCGCCCCGGCGATAACCTCCAACCGACCGAAATCCTGGGGGAAACGCCGCCAGTACGCCTGCGCCACCAGACTTCCGGCCACTGTATCGTGGTCGGTGATGGCAATGACTCGCAGATCAGTCTTTTCGACCACGTATTCGATCAGCGTTTCCGGACTCATCAAGCCATCCGAAAAGAATGTGTGGATATGCAGATCGGCTTTACTCAACGGTTGGGTGGTCATTATCGAATGTCCTTCAGATTTAATCAGCACCAACAGTCGCGGATGAAGCGGTGATCGGATTGACAGCATGGTCAGCCTGCCGCACCAGCCAGGCATCCCAGATCAGGAGCGCGACGAGTAAACCGCCCATTGCGACGATCTGAACCATGACAATCTGCTGGAGGTTCTGGTGCCAGATGAGCAACCCGCTCACCTGGGCAATACCGCCCAGGATAGAGATCCAACTGGCTCCACCCCGACCAGCCGAGAGCCAGTAGTTGGTGACGACGTTCGCCAGTGCGTAGAAAGCGGTGGCCAGGGCATACATCCACAGCATGGGGGCGATGGAGAGATACTCGGATCCGAACAATACATTCACGATCCACTCTGGCACGATCAGCGTCCCGAGGATGATGACACCAGAGACAGCGGCCACGATACCCAACCCCATGCCGAGGAATTGGCGATGAGGTTCACCACGCTCATGACGCTGGGCGACAACGGGGAATAGTGTTGTTACAACGGACATGGTGGCAAAGAATACGATGCGACCGATCAGCGCCAACGCCGCATATAGACCAGCTTGATGCGGATCAAAAAGCGTTTTGACGATCAGGATGTCACTGTTATTGATGATGATCTGCCCGATGAGTGCAGCCAGCACTGGCAGCACGTAGAGCATGGCTGAATGACGCTCAGTTGCGGGCAGCTCCCCATTATGACCTACGTAGTGACGCACTTTGCGGGCGACCCACCAGGTCGCTACGAAGGACAATGTCAGCGCCGTGACCGCACCATTGACGGCAAAGCCGAGCGCGACCAGGACGATCGCTCCGATCAGCCGCATCCACATTTCAGCCTGATAACTGAGCGCCAGCCAGCCAAAGCGCGTCTGCCCCTGGAGCATGCCGCGGTCGACCGCCTGTCCAAAGTAGATAGGCATTCCAATGCCCAGGATGATGAAGGGCCAGGCCGAGGCCGTCTGGAAAAGCTGGCTTAAGGCCGGTGCTGCCAGGCATAGGATGAGCATCACCACCACGCCAGCTCCCCAGGCCCAGCCTCCTAACCAACGGCGTAGTCCTGCCAGTCGTTCTGGATTGTTCTGGGCGGTGTACATAGCTGAGTAACGGGCAGCGATCAGGCTGACGCTGGAGGTGACAAAAGTCATCATCAGCAGTAGGGTGATAATCAGGCTGAGATCCGCAAAGGCAACTGGCCCCAGCCAACGCCCTAAAATCAGGTTAAAGACATAGTTCCCAGCATTGACCAGAGTCATGCTGATGAAGAGGAGTAATCCCGCAGTCAGTAAGGGTGAGCCGCCTTTTTCCGGCAGCGCTTTTGCCAGCTCAAAGTTCTGGCGCGAATGCTGCTTGAGGCCCTCTAACCGAGTCTGAAGGGCGCTGGCAATTTCTTCTCTGGTTGCCCACACCCGATCGATGACGCCAGGCAGCGCCCCGGCTTCCAGTTCCTTCAGGTTCAGGCAGGAGTCACTTTGCCCGGCTTCAGCCATGAAGCTGCGAACTTTGACTTCGTAGCTAAGGGCAATCGGCGGTACCTGCTGCATGGATGCAAAGACCAGTGCATGAAGCCGTGCGCTGACAACCATCTGCGCTTTGCCGATGACTTCATAGGCAGCGTGCACGTCTTCTGTATTCCAGACCGTGGCAGCACCCGAATGCCGCATCTGCTGGCGAATAAATTCAGCAGCAGCGGAGTCGTCAAACTCGCTCTTATAGGCAGTCTGGAATGGAAGCAGAATGATTTGCAGCCCCCCCGCTTCTACCAGATGATCACAGGCAGCGGCTATTTGCTGCTGCTGCTCATGAGTCAGGGAATAACGTGGGACAACCACAGCATAGGGTTTCCCAATATCAACGCTGAGAGCTTTGCCAGGTTCAGCACGGTTCTGCAATGTGAATACTGCATCGGCGGTAACGTGCACCGTTCGTTTAACACCGATGCTCTTGAGCAAATCCGCCGAGTCCTGGTCTCGCACACAGATCAGATCGGGTAGGGCAGCCGCTAACCGAGTTAGCGTTTTGTAGAGCCGATGCTCCAACGGCCCCATGCCGACACCCAGCATCGCCGTCTGCTTGCCGAATAGCCGCGCCAGAATCAGGATGAAGAAGATACGGGCAAAGTAGGCCAGCCGCTGTACCGGGCCGCCTTCGATTTCCTTGAGTAGACTGCCCCCGCCGAAAATGAACACGTCGGCCTGGAGCATGGCCCGCAGCCGGGAAAAACGGGGCGGCCAGTTCCAGTAAGTGCCGACCGACTTGACACCAAAGCGTTCGGCGGTGAGTTCCGGTTGGGCGGAATTGACGGTGATTTCGGCATCCGGGAACTGCTGGAGGAAAACTTCCAGCAGCGCCTCATCGCCGAGGTTGTTTTGCCCGTAGGCTCCTAACAGAAAGACGCGCTTCATATGATGATAACCCTCAGGCGATAAAGACCCAATTGACGAAGATAGCTGTGCAGATGCCCAGTAGGAGCGTAAAAGTGACCGTGAGGAAACGATCAATCAGCGGGAAGCGCCCCCAGGAACCCAGGATGAGAAAGACCGGAAAGAGAACCACGATGTATCGGCTGAGGCTCTGGGTTGCACTCATCGATGGGATGACCATGCCCAGGATGATAAGGAGTGCATAACTAGTTCCCAACCGCCGCCAGATGACCGGGACGAGCGCCATCGCCAGCGCAAAAGCGGATACATCCAGAATGACCTTCCACCAGATCTCCCCGGTGGCGAAGTTTTGCGAAAAGAGTGTGGATAAATCCCGTTGCAAAACGGCAATCGGCCCAATGTTCTGCCGGTACCAGGCTGCCTGAACCGTCGAGAATGCAATCGGGTCTTTGAAGCTCAGGAACAGGAATGCCATGTAACTTAAAAGCCCCAGCGGGATCAACCCGATCAGGAGGAGATTGCCCCAATCCTGACGTAGAGCGACCAGCAGGTTCAGCCAGGTTTGACGCCGATGGATATCGCGCAGAGTCCAGCCATGGGCACGCAGCCATTCCAGACCGACCAGCATGGCAACCAGCACACCGACAATTCGGCTGGCCGAAGCCAGCAAGCCCATCAGTGCTGCCCAGCCCCAGGCTTGCTGGCGAGCGTAGTAGACCGTCGCCACCGAAAAGAGCAGAAACGTGCTTTCGGTATAAACTGCGCTGAAGTAGAAAGCCGTCGGAAAGGCCGCCAGATAGTAGATGGTGCGGAAGGCGATGGCTTCATCACCGAATTCCAGCAGCGCCAGTTGATAGAGGTAGATCAGCGCCAGGAACAGGCATAGATTGCTGACTACGATCCCGCTCAGTACTGCATCCTGCCCCGCCAGCGGCATGACCACCGTCATCAGCAACGGATATAGCGGAAAGAACGCTACATTGCTTTCCTGCCCAAGTTGGAACCAGTAGCCGTTGTTGACGATATTGACGTACCACTTGCTATCCCAACGCGCCCAGATGTCCAGAAACAGGTTGTCCGGGTGCGGGTGCCAGTGGTTCGGATCGCTCGGCAGCGCCACTTCGCTTAGATAGGCGCTGCCAAAGATGACCAGGCGTGTAATCAGGAACACCGCCAGCGGGATCAGAATCCACTTCCAGCGCTTCCATTCGATAGCAGGCAGGTGCGGTAATGGTAAGGAAAGCTGGTGCAGCATAGAGCCTCACGAATCAGGCCAGGAAAATCCAATTGACAAAAATGGCAGTGAACAAACCCAGCAGCACTGTGAATGCCGTCATTAGGGTGCGATCAAGCAAGCGATTACGCCCCCAATGTGCCAGCAGCATAAAGATCGGGAACAGCACCAGCATGTAGCGAATCATGCTGCCTGTCCCACTCATCGCGGGCACCAGCACACCCAGCAGCGTGAACAGCGCAAAGCTGGCACCAAAGCGCCGCCACACAAATGGGGCCAGTGCCAGCGTGCTGAACAGGGCTATCAGGTTCAGCAGGGAGTTCCACCAGATGTCCCCGGTGGCAAAATTCTGGGTCATCAGTTTGTTGAGGTCGCGGAAGATGGCTCCAAACGGTCCCAGGCTGCCGCGGCCCCAGGCGGATTGCGCTGTCCAGAAGGCGATGGGATCACCGAACTGAATGTAGAGAAACGCCATGTAACTGATCAGACCCAATGGGATCAGACAGATGAGGAACAGGCTGCCAAAGTCTTGACGGACCGCGCGGAACAATCCGACCCAGGCGGACTTACGGTGAATCTGGCTGAGAGTCCAGCCATGAGAGCGCATCCACTCCAACACAACCACTGCCCAGAAGAGCACCCCGACAATGCGGCTGGCAGAGGTCATGATGCCCATGATGGCTGCCCAGCCCCACATACGCCGACGTGCGAAGTAGACCGTCGCCAGCGAGAAAAGCAGGAAGACACTTTCGGTATAGACCGCACTAAAGAACAATGCGGTTGGGAAGATCGCCAGGTAATAAATGGCGCGCTCAGCCGTCCTTGCATCACCAAATTCCAGTTCGGTCAGACGGTAAAGAAAGACCAGTGCCAGGAAGAAGGCGATGTGGCTGACTACGATACCTGCCAGCACCAGGTTATTGCCGACCAGTGGGCCAGCCATATTCATCAGCATCGGATAGAGCGGGAAGAACGCCACGCTGCTCATCTGACCTGGTGTGAAGTTATATCCATCACGGGCGATATTGATGTAGAAGCCGCTGTCCCAGCGCGCCATGATGTCCAGAAACAGATTTTCTGGAACCGCGTGCCAGTATTCGGTGCCGGTGTTGCCCGGTAAGGCTACTTCCGCAAGATAAGCCCCACCCCAGACGACCATCCGGCTGATGAAGAAGGCAGCCAGCGGTACCAGCAGCCACTTCCAGGTAGCCCAATCAACTCCACGAATAGAGGCCAGGCGTAAGTCCAGCGCAGGCAAGCCCGCCCGCAGATTATGCATAACGCGGTTCATGAGGCCGTTCCATTCAGCGAAAGCGCCAGACTGCGGAAAGTGACAACACCGCGGTAGCTGACCAGACCAATCCAACCAGAGTCACGTTCCAGAGGAATACCTGTCGCCACGTTCGCTTCGCCCACCAGGAGATCAAAGGTGGACGAACCCACGATCAGTGTGAGCGGAACCGGCGTGCCAGGAACTAGATTAACTTCAGCAGCGCCTATGCCCTCAAAATCGCCGTTATCGTTATAGCGTCCCCAGAAGACCACCTTGCCCCCTTCGGCCAGGCGGGCCATGTACGCTCCACGCCGGTCATCCCGGTTGGGCATATGGAAGATGATGCCTCCACCCGCATCCGTCAGATCAGCCGGCAACATCACATCGACCTTCAATGCGTAGCGCTCTGCCAGGATGCCGATGCCCAACATATAGTCGGTCGACTCGGTCAGAACTTGCTGGACGCTGTTATCCTGATATTGCCATTCACCCGTCAGGCTCTGGGCGTTCGCCAGCAAATCAGTTTCATTTGAGACGGCTGGTCCCGGTTCACCAGTGCCCGCTGTTTTGATGCTGACTTCTTCGTATGCGACCTGACTTTGCGACGCCGTCAGGCCGATGTAGCCGGCTCGCGGCACCAGCGGCATTCCAGTTGCCAGTTCGTTGCCATCCAGCTTGATGCTGTAGCTGGAACCGTTGTGGAGAATGTCTAGCGTATGGGCGTTGGTGCCGGGGTTCTCGGTCGCGGCGTAACCCTGCCCGGTGAAGGCCCCCTGTTCATCAAAGCTGCCCCAAAAGATACCGCTGCCATCGTCTGTGTAGCGCACCATGACCGCGCCATTCTTACTATCCGGGCTGGTCATATTGAACAGCACGCCGCCTCCCACCCCACTCAGATGACGGAATCGGGTGGTGAGCTGATAGGCTTCAAAGGGTTCCTGATACGCTATCCCCAGGTCATAGCCTTCCACCTGCCGTTGGACCAGACTCCCGTTATCAATCGCCCAGTCCCCGGCAAAGGGTATCCAGCCACTCTCTGCCAATGCTCCCGTGAAAGCGCTGCTGTAGAGCGAAGTTTCATTGACCAGATCGGCTGCCGGGGCAGGCGTCGCCTCAGGCGGGGGCGCTGCCAGAGCGGTCGGCGTTGCAGCCGTGGCCTGGTTGGTGACTTCTCCCGGCTTAAAAACCTGCAGATCATCAAAACGGGCGCTGCCGCCGCTGGTCGCCAGCCCGACCAAACCACCCTTAAAGAACAGAGGGACATCCTTAATCAGAGTCTGTTCGTTAACGCGGACGGCATAGCCTGCAGCGCTGACATTCACAGCGACCTGGACATCGAGCGGCTGATCACCCGGTTGAGTCAATGGGATTACGGCCTGGCTGCGAAAATCGCCTGGCCCCTGGAAATATCCGCAGATCATCTGCCACAGACCATCCTGCACACTGAACTGCACCTGATGGCGGTTCTGGGTCAGGCGCGGATACTGACCGTTGAAGGCCAGCGCCGCTGCCGTTCCTGGTTCGAGCATCAGGCGGGTCTGCGTCTGATAGACATCGTTGGTTGACAGCCACAACGGCAGGAAGATGCTCGCGGTGGCTGCATCGGCTTGCCCTTGCTGCAGCATCCCATCATTCTCGGACCAGTTGCCGCCAAAGCGGAACCAGTTGCCGATAGAGGCGGCGGCGAAGTCATTGATGTAGGGCAGTTGATAGGGTGCGAAGGGCTGGCGCGGTGCCAACCGACCATGCAACCCCAGATTGATGAATGCCAGTGCCAGCAAAGCCAATCCAATGGGCAAGATATATTGCCTTACCCACTTGGAGTCGATGGAACGCGGCAGCGTGCGGATTAGAACAGTCATGGATTCTCGCTCGGTTTAGACCACAGCTAATGCAGCAGCAGAGTTGTCAAAAATCGGGAAGGCCCGATCCATCTTCGTCAAGGTGAGGACGCGGTTGGCGTTCGCTTCGGTCGCCCGCACCAGCTTGACCGTACCACCCAGCGGTTGTACCTGACGCAGCAGGCTGACCATCGCCGCCAGACCCGCGCTGTCCATAAAGCTGACGTCTGCCAGGTCGAGCACGAAGTGGATGCCACCTTGCCGGGTGAGTTCATCCAACTTGCTACGCAGCGCTTTGACACTGAAGGCATCCAGACGACCATTCATCTTGATGACGTGAATGCGAATGACTTGTTCTGAAACCTGTATATCCATGATGATGATTCCTATACGGTGATTCGAGTAGATGTGCGGCTGGTTGCGGCAGGTGCGACCGTCAGCGGCATCTGGGTTTTGGGCTGCTGTTCCTGTTCGCGTTGGGCGAGGAGATAGTAGAAATTGACCAGATACCAATCGACCACATCGGCCATCGGTAGGCCCTGGGCAGCCAGGTAGTTCCGCATGCCCATTTCTTCGCGGTAGGGCGGATTATCCAGCAGCGTGCTGATGGCGTTCACCAGGCTGTCGATATTGCCTGGCTCGAAGAATTCGCCGCTATAGCCCTCTTCCGTGACCAGTTCGGCCAGATCGCCCAAGCGGGGGAGCACCACGGCCTTACCATATTCACCTGCCTGATGCAGCACACCTGAACTGCCGGTGGTGCTGGTGTAAGGGAAGATCACTACGGTCGAGTCTGTGAATAAGCCAGCGACTGCCTCTTCAGGAACATATCCTGTAAAGCGCAGATTATTGACCTGGGCATACTGCTGCTGAACACCTGCCAGATAACCAGGGGTGTTGGGACTATCTGTACCCGCGATGACCAACTCCATCGGCTGACTGTAACGTGGTTGCAGCTTCTGGAAGGCTTCGACCAAATCTTCGACCTTCTTGTACGTGCCAAACTTGCCGAAGGTCATCAGACGCAGCACTGCCGGATTGGGATCAAAGACAGGTTCCGGAGTTTGGTTGAAGGCACCGTGCGGGGCCAATACCACTTTGTCCGTCTTATATTCCTTTTGCAGGATTTCCACATATTTGGGGATCGTCACCGCTACTTCATCCGAACGCAGCAGCAGGCGAGTGAAGAATTTGCCGGCAGCCCGCGTCAGCGTTTCCATCAGGGGATTCCCAGCAAAACCGGCTTGCTTCAGGTTCACCGTTTCCATGATGTTGTGCAGGAGGGTGATGGTCGGGTAGCCAGCAGCACGGGATAAGGCAGGAGCCGCCAGACCCAGGGCTGCGATCAGCTTACTGCTGGCAAAAGAAGCGAACTGGATGTTGAAAAGCACGACGTCTGGCTTTTGCTGACGGATTGCTTTCCAAATATGCAGGGCATTGTTCCATGCACCGAACTTCCAGGCTGGGACCACGGTCACCGGAGCCAGCCCATTTTCTCTGGGGAATTGATAGCTTTCCCCGGCAGGCAGTTCATCACAGATCAGGATCACTTCGCTCACATCTGGTTTCGCCCGCAGGTGCCGGATGAAATGATAGCCGTACTCGGTCAGCGTGTTCTGGCTTGGAGGATGGGTGCCGACGACGGCGACGCGCAGTTCAGCCGCCCGTTTGTTGTGATAGGCGCCGCGCAGGTCATTCAGGCGAATACGCAACAGGTCTTTGATAAAGCGGCGTGCTTCTTTGGCGGGGTCAACTTTGGAACCGGGAGCATCCACCCAGTTGACGGGCACTTCTGCCACCTGCATCCCAAACTTGGATGCCAGATACAGGATTTCAAGATCGAACGAGAAGCCCATCACGGTTTGAGCAGTATGCAGTTTTTGTGCGGCTTCTCGTGTGTAGAGCTTGAACCCACACTGCGTATCTTTCACGCCAATCCGGAAAAAGTGTTTGACGATAAAGCGCAGGCCATAGCTGAGAATTTTGCGCTTGAGGCTCTTGTTCCCCTCTTGAGCGCCATCCGCAGCTCGGGAACCAACCGCCATATGAAAACCTTCGGCTTCCAGCTTGGGCAGAAGGCGGTCGATCTCCTCAATCGGCGTAGAATTATCGGCATCATCGAACAGAATGTACTTGCCTCGGGCGGCTAAAACGCCGCGCCGAACAGCACTGCCTTTGCCGCCATTCTTGGGGGCCTTGAGCACGCGCATGTTGACCAGGCCCAGGCTGCTAACCAACTGGACAGTTTCATCTTTGGAACCGTCGTCCGCGATGATCAGTTCCCAGGTATACCCTTTGCCGGAAAGGTGAGCAGCGATTGCTCCAATCGTCGGTACAATTCGATTGGCCTCGTTATAAGCAGGGATCACTATACTCAGATAGGGATCGCTTTCCAGAGGGGTTGATTTCCAGTGTTCATAATCAGAATAAGTTTTCACGCTGCTACCTTTCCCATCGGTTCCGTATCTGGCTACTTGAATAAAGATTACAACCAAAATTAGTTGGTCAAGTGTTGAGAAAGTATGTTAATTAATATTATTACGATAACTCATCGTTAAGACCGTAAATAAAAAGCCAGGGAGTTTTATCCCTGGCTCGTGACTGGGTTTATCGATTGACTATTCGGGTAAGCGTTCTGCTTGCCCAGGGGAAGTCTTACAGTCATTGGAGGCCATTACGCCAGTTCGGGAATAGCTCCTTGAACTGTCTGGCCTACTACTGGAGAGGTGCCCCGCAGGCTGACCTTCATTTGAATGCCATTAACGGGGCGGACCGTCAGCAGTTGGATCGGCTTGATGGTCTGGCCAGGGATCAATTCCAGCCGTGCCCGCTGCACCATGCGGACGAGCAGCAACCGCGCTTCCATCAGCGCAAATGCATTGCCAATGCAGACACGCGGTCCACCACCAAATGGCAGGTAAGCCCCTTTAGGGATTTCTTTCTCACGCTCCGGGCTGAAACGCTCCGGGTCAAACTGATCCGGTTTCGGGAAGTAACGTTCGCTGCGGTGCATCGCCCAGATGCTCAGCGAGAGTTCCACCCCCTTTTTAACTGGATAGCCACCAATCGTCGTATCTTCCAGCGGCTGACGATTAGCGCCCGGTGCCGCCGGGTACAGGCGCAGAGCCTCCTTAATGACGCGCTCGGCAAACGGCAGTTGGGCGAGGTCAGCCACGGTAGGCGCACGTCCGGCCAACACTGTATCCACTTCCGCTTGCAGGCGGTCGTAGATGGCCGGATGAGTTGTCAAGAGATACCAGGCCCAGGCCATCGTCATTGCTGTGGTTTCATGACCGGCCAGGAACAGGGTCATCACTTCGTCGCGCAGTTGTTTGTCGCTCATGCCCTGGTCATTGTCATCACGCGCAGAGAGCAGCATCGACAGCAAATCGCCCCGGTCAGCATCGGACTGCCGCCGTGCATCAATGATGCGCTGGATGATGGCATCCAGTTCGGTCATAGCCGCTTTGAGCTTTTGACGGCGAGGAGTCGGCACCCATTCCGGCAGCGGGAAAGGATCCGCAATAGTCTCATTGGCGAATTCCAGAACCTCGTTGACCAGATCGCCAATGCGGTCGGCTTCTTCGCTCACATCCGCATCGAACAGCGTCTTGCACACGATGCCGAGTGTGAGCTTCATCATTTCTCGATCCAACCACAGGGTTTGCCCGGTATTCCACGAATCCAACATCCGATCCGTGTAGGCCACCATCACATCACCATAGCTGTCCACCCGACGCGGATGGAAGGCTGGTTGGGCCAGTTTACGCTGACGCTTCCAAAACTCGCCTTCACTGGTTAGCAGACCTTGCCCCAGGAATGGGACAAACGCCCGTCTGAGGATATTTCCTTTTTGGAATTGCGCTGCTTTTTCTACCAGCACCTCATGGATGAGGTCAGGATCCGAAAACTGGAAGACCTTCATCGGTCCCATCTCGGAATAGGCGGCTGGCCCAAACGTTTCGGAGGTTACGAAAGCATATTCGAGACCATCGAATTTTTGGGTTAATGCGAACCATAACAATTGCAGGGTGCTCATCTGCTGACCGGGTGGGTAACCCGGTTTGAAAACGGTCATGGGGTGTCTCTCTCCTTGACAAATGACCTTATGCGGTTGAATGTACAATCATTCACAAGGTAACGTCAATTCGTCGGTTTTAGACACGATTCAGTATTAAACAAATACTGGTAAAAGATATCCACCAACCGCCGCAACTGTTATTGGATGCGGCGGCAGGTTTGTTTTAGATCGGTTCGGGGGTTGTGACCGGCTCGTCAGTAACGGGTACGGTGGGGTCAAGCGCAGGTAATACACTCCGATACGCTTCTGGAAAGGCTTCCCGACTAATGAGGCCATACTCAAAACGGATCAGATACCAGCCGGCGATCCAATCCCACTCGCTCGTGCATTTGCCAGCCAATGTGCCGCCGGTATAGCAGGCATTAGCACGCTCATTCACTGTCGGATCATTTACATTACCACGATCATCCTGTGCCATAACGACCAGTGCCAGAGATAAGACCAGCACTAAAAAAAGTCCTGACTTCTTCATAACTCACCTCCAAAAAGATGTAAAACACTGAACTCTGCAAGCGAAACCTACGTGTGACAACACGGACACATTGATTGTATAGCAGCCTGATTGTGCAAGACCGTACAGATGTTTTATTGAGTATCGCGTGTGCTCACAGCCATCTAGTCTATTGAGATTCGTCATTCGGCACATAGGTATCAGGTTGGATGGAGAGCAGCACCTCGCCATGATGTGGTGTGATCAGCGTGTTCGCAATGAACGTCCCTTTACTACGCCGGAGCCAGTTCCATAACTCCTCAGAGATATTGAAGCGCTTGCCGTCAATCTCGACGGTGTAGGGAGCAGTGCTGCTGGTGCGCTCGCTCAGCGTGATTGACCCACTGGACTGTTGAATATCTTCGCGCTGTGTGAGAGGAACGTAGGCTGCATAGGTTGCTCGTGCAACCAAGTCGCCCTGTCTACGCACCTGGTCAAAGGAAATTCCTTTGGGCCGGAAAATCAACCAAAGGGATATCGCAAGCCCTACTAGCAGCAGGATACAGATGATATTGACGGTGTTGATCAGAAGCTCTCGATGTAGTGGTGAATTACCGGTCTCAGCAAGCCGCAGAGTCAATAACAGGCAAACGCCGGTTGGCAATACGAGCATGAGCAAAATGCCATATACACTATTTGTGCTGATCGCTCGGTCACAGAGACTCGCCTCTTCTGGCGTCAACGGGCGCTCCAAATCCATCAACTGCCTGATCTGCGCTCCTGTGAGCATCCCATGCAGGTTCAGACCGAAGGGTGCTGGATCGGGCTGAGCGATACTGGTATAAGTCCATTCTCGCAAGCGACGGAGATAATCCAGCCCCACTTTATTGGTTCGTATAACGGTCATGATATGTGAGTTCCATCCTCTCCAATTGGTTTGATGTGTGGGCTGGTCTGTCGATAACCCGAGTCATCAACGTAGATGAGTTCGCCGTCCACACCAACACCCATTACCTGCTCTAATCGCGATTCATCTGGCGGCACATAGTCGTCTGGCTGGATGGAGAGCAGCACCTCACCAACCGCAAGCGCCGGAACTGGTCAAGAGTTTCAGGAAGTGTCTAGGGTCATCTCATAGATCTACCGGACCCCATCTCAGCGCTGTCTGGGCGTGCTACAATTTGGCATGTTCATTGTATAGTATTTTAATATCTCACAAGAACGCGCCATGCCCGCCAACGACTGGAAAGCTACGCCAAGGTGTGACCAATCTCAAGATGTGCAATGGTTAGAGGTAGGGAGACTCAGCTTTGGATGATGCACAATCGGACTCCCTAAATCTCCACATTACTGCTAGAGAAGAATGGAACGAAGAGTCCTACACGCTGGAATGGAACATCAGTAAACAAGTTCGCGGCTTTATGCTGGGTTTTGGAAACGGCGTTTGGGTGGAGATTCGCATTGTCGCAGAAACACAATACGCTGTGGAAATTGTGCGAGGTTTACTGATGGCGGGTGGCTATCGACCCGTTAGCCAGCCTGCCCCTCGAACGACACTTTTTCAGGAAGGCGACGAGTGCTGGGAGGGGATTGTGTTTCTCGCACCTGTATCGCGTCAAGTTCCTCCACTGAAAAGTCTAAAGACAGATTGACGGCATTGACATTTGCGCTGGAAGTGTCTGCTGCACACGAATCGGACGTGCTACAATATGGCGCACTCATTGTATAGCATGTCAATAGCCCACAGGAACGCGCCATGCCTGCCAACGACTGGAAAGCCATCATCGGTCTGGAGATTCATGCAGAACTGCTGACCGCCTCCAAAATGTTCAGCGCCTGCCCGGTGGTGACGAGTGTCGATGCCGATCCGAATACCGCCGTGGATCCTCTCTCGCTGGGGATGCCCGGCACCCTGCCTGTCGTCAATGCGCGGGCGATTGAATTTGGGCTGATGGTCGGGCTGGCACTGCACTGCGAGATCCCGCCCTTCAATCAGTTCGCTCGCAAGAGCTATTTCTACCCTGACCTGCCTAAGGGCTATCAGATCAGCCAGTATGACCGTCCGCTGGCGATCAATGGCTACCTGGATATTGAGGTGACACCGGAAAACGGCGAAGCCTACACCAAGCGCGTCCGGGTACGCCGGGCGCATCTGGAAGAGGACACCGGCAAGCTGGTTCATGCCGATGGCGGTACCTATGTCGATTACAATCGCGCGGGAGTCCCGCTGCTGGAAATCGTCACCGAGCCAGACATCAACAGCGCGGAAGAAGCAGAAGCCTTCGCCCGTGAACTGCGTGCCATCTTGCAATACCTGGGCGTTAACGATGGCGATATGTCCAAGGGTGTGCTGCGGATTGAGCCGAACATCAGCGTGATGCACAAGACGGACACGGGCTACCGTACCCGCACAGAGGTCAAAAACCAGAACAGTATCCGTCATATGTACCGCGCCACCAAAGCGGAGATCGAGCGGCAGATCAAGTTGTATGAAAGTGGCGGCAGTGTTGATGCTGCCACCCTGGGCTGGGATGAAGTCAAGCAAAAGCTGACCATCCAAAGACATAAAGAGAGTGCAGCCGAATACCGTTACTTCCCTGAACCTGACCTGCCGATTGTGGAAATCAGCCGCGAAGAAGTCCAGACAGTCAGCGCGCGACTTCCCGAACTCCCTGCGGCCAAGAAAGCCCGTTTTGTTGCGCTTGGACTGACTGATTATGACGCGCAGGTGTTGACGATGGATAAAGCTGTCGCCGATTACTTTGAGGGTGTGCTGGCCGGCGGCGCGAACGCCAAAACTGCCGCCAACTGGATCACCACCGCGCTCTTCAGCCTCATGAATAAGCACAGTATCGAACGCGAAGACATCGGTTCGATCAAGGTCACACCGGCGGCGATGGCTGCGCTGGTCAAGCTGGTCGAAAGCGGCGCGATCAACAAAGGCACTGCGACCACCGTTCTGGAAACGGTCTGGGCAGAAGGGGGCGATCCGGCAGCTATCGTCCAGGCCAAGGGGTTAGCGCAAGTCTCTGACACCAGCGCGATTGTGACTACCATCGAGCAGGTACTGGCAAGCCAGTCCGCCATGGTGACCCGCTATCTGGGGGGTGAAGAAAAGGTCTTTGGAGCGCTGATGGGTGCGGTTATGAAAGCGATGGGTGGCAAAGCCAACCCCCAGGTCGTGACCGAAGTCCTCAAAGTCGAACTCGGTAAACGCAAGTAGGTAACACCCCACACACGGTACGGGCTTATGCCTCGTACTTGACGAATACCTTCCAATCGACCGCCTCCGCATCGTACAGGGGGCGGTCATCCACATCATCGACAATTCCCACAACCGCTGCATCGACCGGCACAAATTCAATGGGCAGGGCGAATGATGCTTCCTTCGAGGCGACAACATAAACCAGTTCGCCCATCCCGGCCTGATTCGTAGCGTCAACCGCCACGTAGGCTTCTCCATCAGGCTCACGATGCAGGTTCAATGGTTGGACGATCAGGAACTTGACACCTTCCAGCCCTTTGTACTTCTGGGTGGCAACCAGGTTGCCAGTCACACGGGCGAATTTCATGGGATGTACACCTGTTAGCATCGTTATGGGTTGACCAATACCCGTCTATTCTACCTAAACTAAACGCACTTCAGCACAGAAGCCAATCCTGATCTATACTGTGAACTCTATCTTTCAACATTACAAGTGAGTAGTTCTAAATGCCGCGCTGGTTTCGTACGAGCCTTCTGATCATCAGTTTGGTACAGATGATGATTGCGATTGCCTGTTTGCTGCGCTTGCCGATTGTCGAAGATCTCTGGCCTCTGGATTACACCGGGGAGATGTCCTTCATCTTTTTGGCCTCGATTGCGGCAGCCGCAGCGGCCTCCACGCTTTGGTGCGTTTACGCGGATGAACCTGGGGCGCTCTTCGGCATCGGGCTGGATTATGTGACCATCTTCACCCCGGTCGCCATCAGCATGTTTGGCCTCGCAAGCCGCAACTCGAATGTCATAGGCTTCGCCATTTTCTGTGTCATAGCCAGCCTGTTCGGCCTTGGGCTGCTAATCTACAGCCGTAAACAATCCTTCGTGGATCCGCGCCCCATGCCGCGCCTGCTTCGCTTATCCTTTGTCGGGTTTGTGCTGGCACTGGTCATCGGTGGCAGTTGGGTGCTATTTGATCCCAGTGTTCTCCCCTGGAGCATCACCCGTGACATCAGCGTCCTGTATGGATGGTTCTTCATCGGAGCTGCTGCCTACTTCGGGTATGGCTTGATCCGCCCGCGCTGGGCCAATACCGCCGGTCAGTTAGCAGGCTTCCTTGCCTATGATCTCGTGCTGGTCGTCCCTTTCCTGAACCTGCTGCCGACCATACCGGATCACTGGCGTTTCAACCTGCTGTTGTATATGACCATTGTTGTCAGCAGCGGTATTCTCTCGGCTTACTATCTATTCCTTTCTCCGCTGACCCAACCGGCAGGACGCTAAAGTGGTAAAATAGGGTTGTCACTCAGTAGACAAGTACACTTTTGAGTAAAAACCTGTGGCCTCTCGACACAAAAAGCCTCGTCAGCAGCAGTGGTATAAGATGGATCTGCATCTGCATACCCCGGCTTCAGCAGATTACCAGGAACCGCATAGTACCTATCTGGATATACTGCGTAAAGCTGAATTCCGTGGCCTGGATATCATCGCCTTTACCGACCACAACACTGTGGCCGGGTACGCTGCGATGATGGACGAGATCGAAAAGCTGGCCTTTTTGGAAAGTCTGGGTCGGGCGCAGCCCGAAGAATCGCGGCGCTTGGCCGAGTATCGCCGCCTGCTCGATAAAATTCTGGTGCTGCCCGGCTTCGAATTCACTGCGACCTTCGGCTTTCACATTCTCGGCATCTTCGCGCCGCAGACTCCTATCCGTTTGATTGAACACCTGCTCCTCAGCCTGAATGTCCCCGCAGCCGCGCTGGACGCTGGCAATTTTGAAGTGGGAGCCTCTGCCGATGTGCTATCCGCCTATCAAGGTATCCATGAAGCGGGGGGGATCTGTATTGCCGCTCATGTCAACAGCACCCACGGCGTCGCCATGAAAGGCTTCGACTTCGGCGGGCAGACGCGCATCGCCTATACGCAGGATCGGCACCTGCACGCGCTGGAAGTGACCGACCTGGGCCGCAAAACGCGGGATGCTACCGAGCGGTTCTTCAATGGTACTAAACCGGGCTACCCGCGCCGGATGCGCTGCATTCAGGGATCTGATGCCCACCGCATCAATGCCCCGGCAGGCGAGCGTACCAACAAGAATGCCAATCTCGGCGTGGGTGATCGCGTGACGGAAGTCCAACTGCTCGAGCGCAGTTTCGAGTCCCTTTTGGAGATGTTCCAGGGGACGGACTTCGCCCGCACCCGCCCCTACAACTCAGACCGCACCCCACTCGATTATGTCCAGGCAGCCCGTGAAGAGGGCAATACCCTAGTGCAGGCCATCCACGAGAGCATGACTAAGACTGGTGGTCGGCTCTACAGCGTCTTGACTGATGTTTGTGCCTTTGCCAATACCAATGGTGGAGCCATTTACATCGGCCTGCCGGAGGATGCCAAAAAGCCGCCCGTTGGGGTGGAGAAACCCGCAGAAGCGGTCGGCTTGCTCCAGCGGGAGATCGCGCGCATGATTACTCCCCGGCTGGAGTGCGAAATTGATGTCCTGGAAAGCAGTGGCAAACCCATTATTCGGGTACAGGTGCCTTCTGGTGCCGAGCGCCCATACGCCATTGAGGACAACAAAATCTACGTGCGTGATGAGGGAGAAACCAGCCTCGCCATCCGGGATGAGATCGTCAATCTGGTGCGGCAGAACCTGAGTATGCCTGCTCTCCCGGAGCCAGTCAGTCCGGCGCTGACCGCTCTGAATACGCCACAATCTCCCGCTCCGCAGCCGGAACCGATCCCACCAGCATATGCTCCAGAACTCTCTGAGAATGCACTGCCGCCGACTGCTGGAGTCGAGATCGCCGCTGTCGAACAACGCGACGATACCCGTTACTACACCATGCGGGACCTGCGGAACGGTAGTCTGGTGCAGAATGTGACCCGGTCATCCGCCCGGCGGCTCTGGCACTATGCTATCAAGCAGGCGGAAGGCAACCCCATCCGCCCTGATAAGGTGCAGTGGCATGGAGACATCGGAGTCTGGCAGCGCTATGACCGCAATGGTCAGGTACAGTTTGACCTCGTGCAGCGCATCGCCGGAGGCGGCTTACGGGTCTACTACGGCGTTTCGGACAGTGGGATGACCGGCATCTGGGCGACCTTCCTCAGCGATGAGGAGTGATCTGTTGCCTAACTCTTATTTTGTTTACATATAGGTGTTGGCGTGGCAGCGGTTCACCGCTGCCACGCCGATTGTACTGGCAGGGGATTACCAACCGCGCACGGCCAACTTCTGCGGTTCGGCCAGACTTGCTACGCTGATGCCGACCATCGCTTCCCCCAACCCCCGGCTGACGCGAGCCAGCACATCCGGGTTGTTGTAGTGGGTAGTGGCCTCCACAATGGCTTTGGCACGTTTAGCCGGGTCGCCACTCTTGAAGATGCCGGAGCCGACGAACACACCATCCACACCCAATTGCATCATCAGCGCTGCATCTGCGGGGGTGGCGATACCGCCCGCCGCGAAATTGACCACCGGCAGTCGGCCTAGTTCAGCTGTCTCTTTGACCAGCGCGTAGGGAGCCTGGATGTTCTTGGCATAGGTATAAAGTTCATCCTCATCCATCGAAGTCAGGCGGCGGATTTCGCTGTTGACCGAGCGGGCGTGACGTACCGCCTCGACCACATCGCCGGTGCCAGCCTCACCCTTCGTCCGCATCATGGCTGCGCCTTCGGCAATCCGCCGCAGCGCCTCACCCAGGTTGCGGCATCCGCAGACGAACGGGACCGTGAACTTATGTTTGTTGATGTGATGTTCTTCATCTGCCGGGGTTAGTACTTCGCTCTCGTCGATGTAATCGACCCCCAGCGATTGCAGGATTTGCGCTTCCACGAAGTGGCCAATCCGCGCTTTCGCCATGACCGGGATCGTGACAGCATTAATGATGCCATCGATCATGTCCGGGTCGCTCATGCGGGCTACGCCGCCCTGTGCGCGGATGTCTGCCGGAACGCGCTCCAGCGCCATGACCGCACAGGCACCTGCATCCTCAGCAATCTTGGCCTGTTCTGGCGTGACTACATCCATGATGACGCCGCCCTTGAGCATTTGCGCCAGACCGCGCTTCACCATCTCGGTGCCTGTGGTACGACCATTTTCGCCCTGTGTGCCGTTGGTGTAAACGCCACTCCCATTGTTTGACATAGAACTTTCCTCGATTAGCTTGCATTCAATGTAGTCTGTAAACACAGGTTAGCTTTGGCTATACCCTGTCTAGGAGTCCATTTATAACCAATACGATTATGGGTACAGGCATATGAACCAGGGCGAGCCATGCAAAAGGACTATCCTGAGTATACTTATCCTGGTGATGACTGCGCTTTAGCCCAAGCTATGAGGACACAATGACTTATAAACGCTTCTTTGTGTGGATAGCACTCGGTTTGATGTTGACCCTAGCGGGTGGTTTATTTACGGCGTTGCCTGTTTTGGGCCAAAACAATACGCTGGAAAGTACCATGCTGTCTGGCGGCTTCCGGGAAGATCATGTCCTCTATTACCGTCCCGTCAGCCGCCCGCAGGATAACGCAGATGCCCGCACAGTCGCTTATGCGCTCAATGCAGCCGTTCCGATCTATCAACCGCTGTTTGGTAGCAGCGGCTGGCTGACCGATGTCATCCCCTTTCAGGTAGTCTTCCACCTGACCGGGCAGACCAATGCCAAAGCGGTGGCAGATGCCGTCTGGTTGCCCCGTAGTTCGCCTGCGATTACGGCTCTAACGGGAGTGACTCCCCCCGCTGCGCCACTGGATGAACATGTCTGCTTTGTCAACGCCTATGCCGGGATCGCCGGAGCAGCCGGAGCTATTGGTAGCAGCACCAATGCCGATCTGGACATGGCACATGAGATAGCGCATTGTTACCAGTCCTACTACATTCACGAAAATCTGGGTGGGCCGCCGACCGATTGGTGGGTTGAAGGTGGAGCCAACTGGCTGGCATCACTGGTCTACCCGGAACAAGCCCCACCCGGCAACGCGGGCTTTTTTAACTATCGCCTCAGTGTGCTGGAAAACAGCTACAGCAACTACTACTTCTGGCAGTTCCTGGCTTCTCCGCAGGGATTAGGCAGCAACCAGGCTGCGGTTGACTTTATGAAGACCATGCCAGATAGCAATAGCATTGCACAGTTCCCGGCGGCACTCGATGCTGCCCGCGCCGGTGCAAATGCGACTCGTCTGTTCCACGATTGGGCGATGGCGCTCCTCAACCGCAGTCTAACGTACCCGTTTAACCTCAACGAAGATGACTTTCCCGTCATCAGTGCCGCTGGCTCTACCAGCACCACCCTGCAAAATCCGCGCTTTTCCGCAGGTTACACCCGTATTCAGGGTTTCCAGGTCGAACCGGGCAATAAAGCCTTCATTCAGGTGAGCGGCACCGATAACCTCAACTATCTGGTCAGTGTGCGCGGCAGCGAGTTCGGTCTGGTCGAACTGACTCAAGATCAGCCTTTTGCCTTCTGCCCTCCTGCCGAAGGCATCACGGTTATTCACAGCCGGGGGAATGGTGGGGAAGGTGCCGCGCCCTTCCAGGTCACCTGGGGGCAAGCACCCTCAGATAAACCCTGCGCCCCCACACCCACCGCCACCCCGAACGCCTGTATCGTTGGCGAATGGCAGGTTGTTGCATATCCTCCGAGCATTGGACTGGCCGGTGTAGCGGAAACTTCTGTCAATACCGATGACTTCATCTTCACCTTTGCCGCTAACGGAAGGATCACAGGATCGTATACTATTCAGGCCTCGTCAGACGGCGTGAGAGTGGATGTCGATGTGCCGTTCAGCGGAACCTATGCGCTGCGGGCGGGCAATCGTCCGGGTGAGTTTGTGGTGACAGCGGTCAATCTGGCTTTTGAGGCGGGCGGCACCATGATCGTTACCGCGCCGGATGGCACCGAGACCGATCTTTCCCGTGCGTTCTACAGCAGTGGCCCAATGGACTTGTGGGCACCGAATGGCAGCTTGACCTGCGAAGGGGATACCCTCTCGTGGGATACCGTCGATGGGGCGGGTGGCTTCCTGCTGAACCGACTCTCCTGAACACTTGAATGAACCAAGCCTGTTCATTGTTGAACGGGCTTGGTTAGTCTCATAATAGCTGTGGTGTCTAGACCGGCAGATCGTAGCGGATTGACTCCAGCACCGATCTGGTATCCGGGTTGCTGCTGCCGTTGACTTCCAGCACCATCACCGTAACCACACCTGCCGGGAAACCGAAAGCATACAGGTTGGCCTGCCCACCCGGCAGGTTATCCCCACCCAGCCAACCGTTGGCGGTGAAGACCTCAAAGCCTTCGACTAGCGAGGGATAGGCTTCGATACCCAGCGTAGCCGCATAGGCGGTGAAAACCAAATCCGCCGAGTCCGCCGGATTGATGTCCAGCGCCCGCAAACCCGACGGTAGCACCACCACCAGTGCCGTATCCCCACGTTCGAGTTCGTCCCCGTCACCACTGGCGACGGCCAGCGCGGCCTCGCTGCTCGCTAGGATGATCGTGCCGGTTTCCTCATCTACGGAGGACACCCACCCCTCTGGCAAGGTCGCGCTGAAGGCAAACTCTCGCCCATCATCCTCAACCAGGTGGATGAATTCACCCTCGCTTGCCACTGTTTCATCGGTGGGGGCTGCATCCGCTGGTGTGAGCGTCAGGGTATCCCACATGGCTTCGGTCAGTTCAAACACATCGCTGTTACTGATGACGAATACAAAAATGAAGGTGTCCTCGCGCTCAAATGCAAAAGCATCGACCGTACTCATCTCGAACAGCGGCGATCCAAAATCAACCGTGCCGTCATCCTGCGACTCGTACAGGTTGAAGCTGACCGCCGGGTCGCCGGAGTAAACTTCCCCACTGGGTGATTGCAACCCCAGTATGTCGAGGAAGGCTGTCAGGGCATCATCTGCCGCCGCATCGTCGGGCAACTCAAGCAGGGAAGCAATAGCTGGTGAAAAGACGATAATGCCGGTCGAATCGATGGCGATATTGCCGCCGCCCGCTACGGCCTTATCGAGGGCATCCTGCGTATCTGCCAGGAACAGGCCATCCTCGGTGCTGGTGCTGACCCAGCCTTCCGGGTGGTTGATGCTCACCGTCCATGTGTCATCGCTCAAAGTTGCAGTCTCAGGCAGTTCAACGTCTATCTGAGCGCCGACTGCACCGGGCAGCATCACCAATAAAGCCACCAGACAAATCAAACCAGCTTGACGAAATCGTTTTAAGTTCACGGGGAATGCTCCAGAAAAGGGTAAATCAAACAGCAGCATCAACCATACTACAGAATCCAACCGACCACTTTCTGGTGGCGCAACCACTGATGATGGAGCCAGCGGCAATCCTCTGTTATCGTTATCGGCAGCATCCATCGTTAGCCAAAGGGCAAGACCATGAAAATTGCGCTGATCGGCCTGGGCAGTGTTGGGCAGGGGCTTCTCCAGATTCTGAAAGATAAAGCTGCTTATCTGGAAGAAACCTATAACTTCAAACCGGAGATCGTCGCCGTCGGTACGGCCAGCAAGGGCACCCTCTATCATCCCGATGGCCTCGATATTGACGATCTGCTGAAAGCTTTGGAAGCGCGGCACTTGCGGCACTACCCAGATGTTTACGGACTAACCCGTAACTGGGATATTCCTTTCCTCATCCACGAGTGTAATGCCGATGTATTGGTCGAATGCAGCCCGACCAATTTGCAGGATGGTCAGCCTGCACTCTCGTATTGTCAGGTCGCGCTTAACAGTGGCAAACATGTTGTGATGGCGAACAAAGGCCCGATTGCTGTTGCCTATAGCGACCTGCGCGCCCAGGCCAAAAATGCGGGCAAGCACCTACTCTTTGAAGGTACTGTGATGGCGGGTACACCGTCGATTCGTCTGGCGATGCAGGCGTTGGCTGGGTGCGAAATCACTGAAGCGCGAGGGATTTTTAACGGCACCACCAACTATATTCTCACACAGATGGAAGGGGGTATGAGTTATGCCGATGCGCTGGTGCGGGCGCAGCAGTTAGGCTATGCCGAAACGGATCCCTCCGCTGATGTTGAAGGATGGGATGCTGCCGGGAAGGGAATCATCCTGGCCGCCGCCCTGTTCAATAAACGCTTCACTCTCTCTGAGATGTCCGTGCAGGGCATCACTCACTTGACCGCCGCCGATATTAAAGCGGCTAGCGAGGCAGGGGAACGCTGGAAACTGATTGTGAAGATCACTCCAGAAGGGGGCAGCGTTAAACCTACTCGCTTACCGATGAATCATCCACTGGCAGGTGTGGGTGGCTCTACCAATGCGGTTACCTATACCACTGATCTACTGGGCGAAGTGACGTTGGTTGGCCCTGGTGCAGGCCGTATTCAAACTGGGTTTGCATTGCTCTCCGACCTGCTGGAGATCGCCCGAAATCCCTATTGACGCTACTGCGAAAGTGATGCGATAGTGAGTCAAAAGAATGGATCCAATCTAACCGGTTTGAGCCGGGAATGGTGAGGCATGAGTAAAGCCACTGTACTGATCGTCGAAGATGATGTGAATCTGCTGGAAGGCATTCGGGACATCCTGAGGCTGGATGGCTATGATGTGCTCACGGCGGAGAATGGCGAACAGGGTGTCCGCATCATGCAGTCCAGCCGGGTTCCACCGGATTTGATCGTCTCTGACATCATGATGCCACGCATGGATGGCATCACATTTTTCAAAGAGGTTCGTAAGGAAAAGCGTTGGCTGGAAATCCCCTTCATCTTCCTGACGGCTAAGGGGGAAAAGGTGGATTACCAACGCGGCATGAAGCTCGGCGTCGATGATTACGTCATCAAGCCGTATGATCCCGGCGACCTGCTCATCAAGATTGAGTCCCGGTTGGAGCGCTTGCGGGCCTTACGCCGCGCTAATCTGGAGGCCATGGGTCAGCTTAAGACCGAAATTCTGACCATCCTTAATCACGAATTCCGCACTCCGCTGACTTTTGTGGTCGCCTATGCCGATATGCTCAATAATGCAGGTGAACTGAAGCTCAAGCCGGAAGAAATTGTCTCCTTCCTGCAGGGTGTTAGTGCAGGGGCAGATCGGCTGCGCTCATTGATCGAGAACTTCATTCTGCTGGTAGAGATCGAAACTGGCGAAGTCGTAAATACCTACAACTGGCGCAAACGCGCGGTCGCCAGTGTAGATGAGCTATTCATGGCTGCTGCAGAAAAAGTGAAGAACTTTGACAAGATGGCTGGACGCGAGTTGATCGGGGCGGTACAACCAGGCATCCAGCCGTTTGTGGCCGATCCAGAATACCTCTCGATTTGCCTCTATCACCTTATTCAGAATGCTGCCAAGTTCTCCCCGGACGGCCTGTCCATTCAGTACGGGGCTGACGAAAAAGATGGCGAAGTGCACCTCTGGGTACGGGATGGAGGGCGTGGTATCCCGGAAAATGAGTTGGAGAACATCTGGCAGAGTTTCTACCAGATCAACCGGCAAGAGAACGAAGATCAGGGGTCAGGTGCGGGTCTGGCAATTGTGCGCGGGCTGGTCGATCTCCACAATGGGCGCATCGAAGTCGAAAGTACTGTCGGTGCGGGCAGCACCTTCAATATTATCCTGCCAGTTGTTGCTCCACCGGCTGAGGCTAAACCCAACGGTACTCACGCCTAATTGCTCTGCCTGTTTGCAGCATCTTCATTCAGGGTTCGGACGCGGGTATGCGTGTCCGAACCCTTTTACTTTACAACCTCATTAGGTGGGCTCAAATGGGCCGTAACGCAGAATCAGGCGGGTGCCGCCGACGGTGATCGTCTGATCGACCAGCCACGTAATTGGTGTTCCGGCGGGTATGTCCCGACCGTCCAGCTGCGTGCCGTTCGCTGTAAACATATCGGTCACGGTCACGCCATAATCCAGGCTGCGGAAAACCCGCAGGTGAATGCGGGAGACGCGGGCATCGGGCACGACGATGGCCGCACGCTGCTCACTCCGCCCAATGACACTGGCTTCAGGCGGTAGTAAGGCAAATGAAGTGGCTCCAGAGGGCAGAATCATCTCAAGATAATAGGTCGGCGCAGTCACCGGATCAGTCCCTTAAAACTCGTCATATCTAGTGTAAGGATACCCCAGAACCATAAAGCGTGCCTAGTGGCACACCCCTCCGGCAGGCTTCTCCGTCTGCAATACAATGGAACCTGAAAACTCTATTGCATTGTCTATGGTGAATCATGTCTGTGATCAATCCAACCGCTCATTATACGATTAGTATTAACCGGGTTCTGGATTACATCCGCGATCATCTGATTGAAGATCTTTCCCTGGATGTTTTGGCCGGGGTTGCCGGATTTTCGCCATTTCACTTTCATCGTATTGCCCAGGCGATGACCGGAGAAACACTGGCGGAGACGGTCGCTCGGTTGCGGCTGGAACGGGCAGCGGCGCTGCTTCGTGCTGATCGGCATCTGGCGATTGCGGAGGCTGCCCTTGCCAGTGGTTTTATTTCGCAGGCCCATTTTTCCAGGGCTTTTAAAAAGCACTTTGGACTCTCGCCTCGTCAGTGGGATCGGGTGACGCCCCTCCAGAATCGCAAGAATGGTCAAATTCTAGAAGGTTTTCCGCTATACACTTTTGAGGATGATGGTAAGCACTTTGAGGTTCGTCTGCGGGAGCAGCCGTTAAGCACGCTGGCCTATATTCGGGTGATTAATGCCTACAGTGACCCATCCCGCATTATGGGAGCATTTGATCGCTTGTTGGCCTGGTATCAGCAGCAAGGAGGTGATCTGCGCCAGACGACCCTGTACGGCATGTCCCAGGATGACCCGGAGATTACCCCACTGGAGAAATGCCGTTTTGATTTTTGTCTGAGTGTGCCTGTTACTTGGCGCGGGAATGGCGAGATCAGCTTGCGGGAGTTGCCTGCTTGTCATCTGGCCTATATCCACTGTGTGGGGGATATCTATCTGGAAGATCGAGCATGGCAGTATCTGTATCGGTACTGGCTGCCGCGCAGTCGCTTTATGCCGGTCGACCTGCCGGCGATGGAAATTTACCACAAACGCCCGGATGAAATCGGCTGGGCCACTTATGATATCGATTGTGCCATCCCCGTCATCGCTGTCTAAACCGTTCGATGATCTTTATCAATGAGGAGAAATTCATGGAACTCGGCACTTTTTCTGTCAGCCTGGCTGTCAAGGATATCAAAGCTTCTCGTGCCTTCTATGAAAAGCTGGGCTTTAAGATGGTCTTTGGTGTCCAGGAGCAAAACTGGATCATCATGCAGAATGGTGAGGCTAAAATTGGCCTGTTTCAGGGGATGTTTGACAAGAACATTCTCACTTTCAACCCGGCAGATGCGCGGGCCATTCAAAAATCCCTGAAGGCGCAGGGGGTGACGCTGGTTCTGGAAGCCGATGAATCGACTACCGGCCCGGCTCACCTGACGCTCCTTGATCCGGACGGCAATCAAATCCTTATTGACCAGCACTAAGCACCGGGCCCACGCAGCATCAGGATGATGATGGCTACCGGGATTGATGCGAGTGTCGGCAGGATCAGTGCCAGTGGATAGTGATACCAACGGGGTGGTCGCGCGGTTCGTGCTTCCGGGATCGAATAGGCTGGCAGATAAACCATCAAGCCGTAGACGAATACCCAGAATCCCAGCCCAATCAGGTTCTGTGGGCCGAAGGCGATGCTTTCTCCCAGAGTGCCACTAAGTCCAAAGAGTAGGAAAACGGCTGATGCACTAAAACGCCAGCGCCAGAGCATGAGTGCCCAGGCAATGAACATGGGGATGAAAACGACTACGCTATGAAATAGCACCACTTCCAGATAGTTTGGGGAAGCTGTGATGGCAGCTTCTCCCATCTGCACTCCAAATAATGGAGCCAGGTTCGTCATACTGGTGGTACCACCTTCTTCCATGAGCGCGAGCGCCGTGCAGAACAACACAAAGGTGATTCTCCAGTCCAGTTGAATGCGCTGTACCTGCTTGCGGATGGCATCTCGAAAGCGAAACATGAGCAGGCCGCCTAATACACACCACAGCAGCACTAATCCCATCATCATGCGGACAATTGCGCCTGCAATGGGATCCACGGCTGCGTCAGTGCTAAAGAATAGGAGCAGCGCGAAAGCCCCACCGCTGATGTCCAAGATCATGATGACCATGTGAATCCAGCGCTCGCTGGGATTTGAAGCCTTCATTAGGTTTGCCCCCATAATCAAAACCCCTCTTGCCTGCGATCTGATGCCTGCAGGAGAGGGGTTTTGAGTATGTACTAGCGTTTGAGGAACTATTCCGACGGTGGGACGCCCTCACGGACGACTTCAATCTTCAGGCGGGCGAAGATGGCGGCAATGGCAGCGACCGGGGCGACCCACCAGGCCGCCAGGACACCGACCACGCTGGCAGCAACGCCAACCGTCAGGTTGATGTCCATCAGGACTTCATTTTCCGCATTGCGGATGATGAGGCGGCGGGCATTACCTTCCTTGACCAGTTCCTGTACTTTTTCCACGAGTTGGTTACCTGCAACTTCCAGTTGATCGCTGAAAGTCTTCGGTTCGGTTTCCGGGGTTTTCTGTTCGTTAGTCATGATACTGCTACTCCTGGTTGACTTGGCTGCCCATGCAGCCCTGAATATACACTCTCCTATACGCGGGTCAAAATGAAAAGTTGCAGGCTACCCAGAAAACGAAAAGCTCCAGAGCCGGGGGGAACTCTGGAGCTTGCATCTGGAAGCTGATCCGGGAGTTAAAGATCAGGCTTCAGTAGGGAGTGTGCGGCCCAGGTCATCCCACTCGAAAGTATAGACTTTGCCTTCCGAGTCTGCCGGGGCGGTCAGGAAGTAGCCATCGTCCTGAATATCCAGTACAAAACCATTCAGGTCGAGGCTAGATTCACCACTGCTGAGCAAGGCATCAATGTCGTTGGTGGTCAGGCTGGCGACGCTGTAGGTGCTGCCATCGGTGTTGACTCCAATCAGTTCCAGACCCGTGATGACTGTCTCATAAGCGTAACCGCCGTTATCACCCCAGACAGGGTCACCTGCTGCGTCGAAGACCTGCACCGTTTCCTGCGTGTAGTAGATGACGACTGGTGCGGCCAGATCGAAGGCATTCACCCGACTATCTTCGATGTGTGGAAGATCATCAATATTGACTTCCTCATCAGCGAGGGCCGGGAAGGCGCTCATGACAGCCAGGATACCTACCAGAGCCAGAACGAGAAATTTGGAGTAACGCTTCATCTGTCAGTTTCCTTTCATCGGTACTGCTTATTGATCGATGCTTACATGATGCGCGATCTGTATGCAGAACCGATGTGGAAACTGTAAAAAAGCTATGGAGTAGATCTACTGCTGGAGGGGAGAATTGTTCAGAAATGATGAAGGCACAGATCCTTAGTGAAAAGGATCCGTGCCTGGTCATGCCGTGGTGGGATTTGAGGATTAGCCTTTGACCGCGCCGAAGGTCAAGCCGCGCACAATGTAACGCTGCACAAAAAGGGACAGGATCACGGGCAGGGTAATGGCAATCATCATTCGGGTTGCCAGATAAGGGAAGTGGACACCGCGGGCGGTGCTAGTACTGGCAACAAGGTAGGTATAGGGCTTGGCCTCGCGGGTCGCCAGGACACTGGCGAAAAGGAACTCATTCCAGGCAAAAGCGAAGCAAATAATTGCGGCTGCGGTCAGCGCCGGGGTTGCCAATGGAAGCGCAACGCGCCAGAAAACCTGCCATGGCGAGGCTCCATCCACGACTGCTGCTTCTTCGATTTCATCCGGGAAGTCCGCGAAGAAATCCCGCATGATGAGGATAGCAAAGGGGATCACGAAGGTGGTGTTGACGATAATCATCCCCACGTGTGTATCCAGCAGTTTGAGTGTCTGAATCACGATGAATATGGGGATGAGAGTCGCAATCGGCGGCATGAAGCGCTGTGACATCACCCATGAGATGATGTTGCTGTTGCCAATCTTGTACTGAAAGCGACCTAATGCATAGCCCGTCAACGTGCCGATGGTGCAGGCGACGACGGTTGCACCGACAGCGATAATGACACTGTTACGGAGTGCAAGGAAGGTTTCTCGGCCACCGAGGTTCAATTCTGCGTCCCAGTTGGCGAGTGTCGGGGTGAATTGCACCCAGGGGATAAAGACGGGCGAGAGGGCTTCGACCTGGGTCATGAAGGAAGTTCGCACTGCCCAGATGAAGGGAAAGAGGGTCCAGACGACGGCAATGATGACCCCCAACCACAGCAGCGCTCGTCCGACTCGTGCTTGCCAGTCCTTGGCCGTTGAACGGCTCGGTGCGGGGGTATCCAGATGGACTTGTTTGGTTGCAGCCATGATATTTCTACCCCTGCTTCGGCTGATCGTAGCGCGAGCGCATCCGGCGGAAGTAAAGCGTACTGATGATGATACAGACGATAACCAGCACGTAACCCAGTGCTGAGCCATAACCCATCTGGAAGTTCTTCAGACCAACCTGATAGGCATAATAAGAATAGGTCTGCGTGGCGCTGCCAGGACCACCGCCCAACATCGACAGCGGAATATCCAGAATCTTGAAGGTTTCGACCAGGCGTAACATGCCGATGGTGCCCAGAGCCGGCAAAATCAGCGGCAGCGTGATGCGGCTGAATAGCTGCCAGCTATTACGTGTATCTAGCCGGGCTGCCTCGTACAGTTCGGTCGGGATGGACTGCATCGCCGCCAGCACAACCACAAAGACGAATGGAGTCCACTGCCAGGTATCCAGTAGTAAGACGGCAGTACGGGCAGGCCAGGGCTGGGAGAACCAGGGCACCCATTGACCGCCAGTCACAGCCTTGATAACGGTGTTGATGATGCCGCTTTGCTCGTTGAAGAGGATTAGCCCCATAAAGCCTAAAGCTACCGGTGCGGCGAACAATGGCATGGTCATCACAGAGCGAAAAATACGCAGACCGGCAAAATCATGGTTGAAGAGCCAGGCAATCCCGGTTCCGAGCAGGAGGGTGAGTAAGGTAGAGCCGAGCGTCAGAAAGATGGTCGTAGGGATGGTTTCGCCGACACGCACATCGACTGCTGATGCTCCGGCACCGAAGAACGCTTGTCCCTGCTCGCTGCGGGTGTCAATCACTGAGCTGGCAATACCCTGAAACACTTTGGAGTAGTTCTCAAAGCCGATGAATTGACCGCTCGTGGGCCGAGCCAACTGCCGATCAGTGAAGCTCAGCGCCAGTGAGTACAGCAGCGGGAAGATGGTGAAAGCCAGAATCCAGATCACGCCGGGGAGCAGAAAGAAAAGCCCCATGCGATTTTTTCGGTACATCAAAATGCCTCATGAATATCTTCAAATAGAGCCGGGGTACTTTTTTAATGTGACCCCGGCCCGATCTTAACTTAGAGGGGAGACTTTAGCCGCCAGGTGTATAGCCGATAGCGGCCTGATAGACACCCAACTGGAGATCACGACCAATGTCGTTGGTCACGTTCTCCCATTCGGTAGCTACCTGGTCGAGTGCCGGTTGGGGTTGGTTCTGCCCACTCATGACTTCGGCCAGACGGACATCCAGCGCGTTCCAGTAGCGTTCAGTACCGGGGATACGCAGGTATGGCAGAGTGATCGGGAAGCTGAACAGGTTTTCGCCATAGGCATTGATGTACTGTTCGGCGTCGCTGGCATTGAAGCCGTACTGAGCATAGTCTTCAACCGAAGCCGTACCACGCGGCGGGAACAACTGATACAGGCTCGACGGATCGACACCGGTCCAACCCGCGGTCGAGTTCCAGAAGTTGATGTTACGGTTGGCATGGAAGGCCATGAAGTAGTAGGCCAGTTCCGCGGTATCGGTATTGGCGCTCATGACGGGCATCCAGGAACCGCCCGTAACGTTACCGACGCAGTTCGGATTGGCAGCGTCATCCATCATGGTGCTGGTTTCGCGGTCGTACCACTGGGTCGAGCAGGGGATACGGCCTGCGCCGAGCTTGCCCTGAATGACCGAGCGATCCGGGAGCTGAGCCAGCGATCCAACATCGCCCCAGGAGAAGGTGGCAATTGCGTTGCCCTGCAGGAAGTTGTTCCAGGCTTCAGCCAGTTCCCAACCAACCTGTGACGGTGAGCCAGTAGCGGTCAGGGCGACCAGATAGTCCAGCGCAGCCACATGACCGGGGGAATTGGCCAACGCGGTCATGTCTTCCGGGTCGAACCAGAAGACGTTGTCGTATTTGGATACGGCGCGCGGGTTGTCACCAGCTGCCGGGGTGATGGCGAACGAAGCAGCAACGGTCACGAAGTGGAAGTGACCCTGACCGCCGGAGCGCAGATGCAGGCTGATACCGTCATCCGGGTCGCCATCGGCATTCCAGTCCTTACCATTGAAGAACGTGGTGATCGCCAGCAGATCCTGCCAGGTATTGATCGGGTAGGGCATCGGGGAACCGACTTCGGCCTCGTAAGCGGCCTGCCATTCCGGGCTTTCCAGGATGTCCTTGCGGAAATAGAGCAACTGCGCATCGCCGTCATTCACGGCAGCGTAGGTCTGACCGCCCCAGCGGAGCAGTTCGTACAGCGGCGTGGCGACCTGATCAGGTTCCCAGGTCGGATAGCCTTCGGTATTGATGTAACCGTCAATCGGCTGAATCCAGCCGTTGGTCACATAGTCGCCCATGTACCAACCGCCGATGTTCATGACATCGTAGGTATTCTGGCCGGTCAGGAAGTCTGTGGCGGTGGTGGTGTAATATTGCGCCTGAGGAATTTCGATGATGTCCAGCGTCGCGCCGGTCAGGGCCTGGAAGGCTTCGCGCCAGAAATAATATGGGCCGCTGATACCACCGCGCGGGCCTGCCTGCTGTACCGAGACGGTCAGGGTTTGACCGGCAAAGCGGCCAGTGGCATCCGGGAAACCGGCAGCTTGGAGGGCAGCCATGGCGGTCGTGCGTTCAAGATCAGTTTGTGCACCAGGGAAAAGTTGTTCAGCGGTCAGGCCCATGAACGTGTCCTGGGCAGTGGCGACGGAGGCGAGACTGGTGATGCTGAGGACGACGATTAAGAGGAGCGAAAGTTTCAACTGCCACTTCTTCATAGCAAATATTCTCCATGTCGAACAGTATCAAGGCAATCTAGGATGGACCAGGTTCAGGGGATTTGCGTCACCTCCTTAAAAATAATTCAGGTGCAGCAATGTGAGGGTAAGAAGTTAATTCCTGTCAGAGTTAAGCATGTTTCCGCACACTTGTCAACCGATTGCTCATTTGTGAAGAAAACGGTTTCATGCGCTTGAAAAGGACTTCAGGTTGACTGCACTGCGGCTTGCCCGCCCCTTGCAATCTATTCGTTCGTCCAGCAGACTCAGCCTTCACCTAAGGTCAGGTCACGCATGTTTGAAATTGTCTTTCTAGGTACATCGGCTTCTGCGCCATCGGTGCATCGCGGTCTGGCAGCGCAAGCTGTTATTGCAGGCGAACACCGCTTTCTCATCGACTGTGGCGAAGGCACCCAGCGGCAAATCCTGCGGAGCGGCATTGGTTTCAAGAAGCTAAACCGCATCCTGCTCACACATGGGCATCTGGATCATATTTTGGGATTAGGCGGCCTGGTGTCGACTTTTGCCCGTTGGGAAAATGTCGATGAGATTGAGATTTATGGCGGTAAGGCGACGCTCGACCGGGTGCAGGCGCTGCTCTATGGCGTCGTGCTGGATTACGAACGGTTGGAAGTAAAAATCCATCTGGTTGATCTGAAGCCGGGGCGCATTTTCAGCGGTAAGGATTTCACAGTGGATACCTTCCCGGTGACGCATCGCGGTCCCGGTAACTTCGGTTTCCTCTTTCAAGAGAAGACGCGCCGTCCATTCCTCAATGATCAGGCAGAAGCCTTTGGTGTACCAATCGGGCCTGAGCGAGCGGAACTGGTCAAGGGCAAGTCGATTACGCTGGCTGATGGTCGGGTCATCACTCCGTCGATGGTGCTGGGCGAAGAGATCCGCGGTGTGAAATACGTTCATGTGGGGGATACGGCTCGCACGGATAATCTGTGTGAAGTGGTACAGGATGCCGATGTGTTGGTGATTGAGGCGACTTTCCTGGATGAAGATGCGGATACAGCGAAAGCCTTCGGGCACATCACAGCAGGTCAAGCGGCCCGGTTGGCGCTGGAAAACGGTGTTAAGTCCCTGCTGCTGACGCATGTCTCCCGGCGGTACCGCGAGCGTGACGTGATCGATGAAGCCCGTCGCATTTTCCCACAGACTCATGTTGCCCGTGACCTTGATCATTATGTCATCCGGCGGGATCGACCGGTTGAGCGTTGGGTTGCGATGGCTGGAGACCGGGATAGTGACGACGTGCAGAGCGCAGAGTGAACGTTAGCGGCCTCTGATTTCTCGGAACTACTTCGTCCTTGAATTCTTCTTACTGGCTTCTTGCCACTGAATTCCTGTTGGTAAGCTGGCAATAGGTAATGCAGAAAGCTATCTAATGACCTTCCTTCCCTTTTTGATGGGTTCACATTACTGGATTAGCCGGATCGGGTTGGCCACTGCGGTGATTATGTTCGCACTTGGCTTCTTTATTGGGATCATCCGCAAACAGGATGTGACGCGCTGGTATCGGTTGGCGACATATATGGTGGCTGGGACAATGGCCTTCCAGGCGCTGATTGGTTTGATTATGTATGCTATCGGTTTACGCCCGCATGAAGAAGTGCATCTGATTTATGGATTGGGTTCGGTACTGGCCTTGCCGTTCTTCATCTTTGTAGAAGTTACTGCCAGGAAACGCCCGGCTATGGGCAGTTATATCTGGGGATTTGCAGTGTTAGCCGGGGTACTCATCCGCAGCATTCTGACAGGGGCAGCGACGTAAGCGATTGTTGTCTTCGTCGGAACTGATGTTTTGGAGTTTCGACCTTCACAGATAAACCATGAACAGGGACATTCCTGCTTGCAGCAATCCTCGTGGGGGGAGTGTTGCTGCGGTTGCTGCAATCCCAGGCAGATTGTGAGGCCACTCAGCGCATCATTCTTTCTCGACAGATTTCATTGTTGGGGTAGCATGTAGTTGTCATCGAATCTGCTATTCACGCATAGCAAGATCATAACCCAATTTCTGGTCAAGATCGGAACATTTGTTCCGATCTTGTGTAAGCCCTATCAGGATTACAGGCGCTCGGTGACGGTCATGGTATCCGGATTGATGATCAGGCGGTAGATTTTCCCCTCAGCATCCGGGCCGACTTCGGCCTGGAGCTCGCCGGTGATCAGTCGGTAGAAGCGCACGATCTGACCACAGGTTTTGATGGGTTCATCCGGGCGGCGATTTTGGCGAGGGCGGGGACGCAAATCAGACTGTTGAAGGGTGCAGAGGTAATCACCCTCGTTCTCATTGCTCACGGCATACACCCGGAGCAGTGGATTGCCATCCACATCGCTACCGGGATAGATGACTGCCAGCAGATCGCCATATTGCCAGTTGATCCGGCTATCTGGCGGGGCTTGCCCACTCATCATCTGGCTGACAGCGAATTCATCCGGCGCATAACACCAAACGAAGCCGGTGAAGCTGCCACCCTCCGCAACGACAGCGGCACTGGTGATGCCTACGGCATCGATCATGTAACTGGTGTTACCGGGAACCCCACCGCTGGCAACGCCTGACCCGCTGGGTGCCTCGATCCGCACGCTGGACGCACTGCCGCCGCCCGCATCGACACTGATTGTTTCCCCGACCTTAAAACCCTGATTGGTCGGGTCGTTGAAGTACAGGTACGACTGATTGTCCACAAAGGTGCCGTTGATGCTTTCACAGAACGGGCTGTGAGCGGCATGGGCAGCGACGGGCCGGGCCATCCCCCCCAGACCGAGTATCAAGCAGATAGTCAGAATTGTGAGCGGCCTGGTCATACGTGTTGGCATCCTCATTATGGGATGGCTTCAGGCCACCCCAATATCATTCTGGCTGACCTGCCGTTGCGGGTACCTAACATGCAGGCGTTACTGCCCCCAGCGTTCCCGCAGGTAGGCCAGCGCCACCCGATCCAGATGATCGGGGGTGCGTTCAATGCTCCAGCGTTCTTCCAGATTTTCGTTGCCGACGAAGGCCTGGAAGGCCTGCCGCACGCTTTCATCCCAGATGCTATCGGGTTCGCGGCGCAGGTGCCCTGCCTTGAACATCATCTGCTGCAATTCACGGGCCAGTGCCTCATTGATTGGCAGCACATCATCGGGTTTGGGTGGTTGGAAAAAGACGTGGTGACTTTTAACGAGTTTCGCTAATTCTCGGGAGGCTTCCGGATGATCGTCAACCCGCACGTCCAGGTAGCGGTCATTATCTCCACCGTAGCCAGCACCTTCGCGGACGACCAACAAGGCTGCTCCTTGCTTGCCCCGCTTATCGCCACCAGCATCATCCCCGGCGAGCAGCGCCGCCATCAACCGATCAGATAATTCACCTTTGGCTGCCAGGAAGGTTTCCAGCAGCGCATCAACCACTTTGGCCCCAACCAGAATATTGCCCTGGCAGGCTACGCCTTCAGCCGTACGGCCCCCAGCCCACTCGTAGCATTGATCGCCGGTATAGGTGGCTGCGCGGCCTTCTGCATCGACCATGCCTACCTGCCGTAATCCATGTTGTTCATCGCGCCCCAGCAAGAGTTCAAGGGTTTCTGGTGCAGATTTTCCTGCCCCCATGAGCGTCAGACCATCCGGGCCAAAGGTGTAACGGGCATAGGATTGGGTGGCGACAGCCCCGGCTCCGGCACGGGCATGGGGTACAACCGCCCCAACAGCAATGAACTTGCTGGCGACGGCTACGCCCCAGGCTTTTTCAGTTGGATCATAGGCCACAATTGAAAACGTCATAATCACATCCCCCAGGCTGCAACCTCGTCATACTCCGATTGAGTTTATCTAATCCCGTCTGGCTCGGGAATAGGCATATGACTGAGGTACTGCCTAAGCCAAGCTATTCGCCAGCAACGACAGGTGCTGGTAGGATTCAGATATTCGTTTTCAGCCTGTAGGTGGGGAGCAGCGCGTGGACGACCATTCGGAAAATCGACAACCACTGGAAGCCGAGTCGGACGAGCCGGTTTTGCGGTCGCCGGTGCGGCCTATGCGCCCACCGGAAACGCAAGCGCCAACACTCCCTGTTCTCGATTCTGACGATGATGATACGCCGACGAACCCGGAGAATCCGATACAGGCGCTGGACCAACTGCGAGAGCGGATGGAACGGGTGGCAGCCGAGTATGCTGACGGCAAGCTCAACCGGGCGCAATTCAACGCCATCTACGGTAAATTGAGCGAACAGCGCGCCATCATTGAAAAGCTTCGGCAGCGTGACCCTAATAATCCCGCCTGGAAAACGGTAGTCGAAAATGTGAACACCCGTTTCCTGCGCGAGCATTTTCAGGCCCGGTTGCTTTACTATCTGGTCTACCAGCATGGCAAGCCGACGCCGTTAATGATGGGCGGGACCCAGCAACCGAACATGGAACGGATCGCGCAGGTGCTTCAGCAGTTGTGGTCGATGAAGAGCCGCCCGCGCAGCGGATTGGCCCGTAAAGATATGGGCAATGGACAATGGTTGGTCCTGGCAGTGGGGGAGTTTTCGTTGACGGTGGCTTTGTATATGCTGGAGCCATCTGTGCAGCAGATGAACCTGGTACGGGATTTGCAGGCGGATTTTGAACGGGCTAACAGCGCCTCCTTGCATCAGGGGACGCGCTCGCTGGATCGGTTTGTGTTCCCCCAACGAGCCCTGACCGAGCAGTAAATCTATTCCCCCCAATTGATGGGGGACTCGTGAGGTTAGAAATCTCATACACTGTTCTCAGGTGCTGGTATGGTTAGGCCAGCCCGGAGGATAGGTTGATGTTTGGCTGGATTGTGCTGGGTTTGAGTATGCTGCTGGTGACCACCCTTGTGCGACGCTCGTCTACGGTTGCGCCCAGGTCGCATCAGGCTCTCTATCCAGAGGGTTATATGAAGGATGAAGTAGAGGCGCTTCAGCGCAACAGAAATGCAGACTAGCGGTTAGGCTGAAGCGCTTCTGGGATATGCTCAGCGAGTTCCCCGACCAGAGATGAGATAGCCGGAGCAACCTTGAGCGTGAATTCTTTCAGGGGAATACGCGGTTTTTGGTTACCCCAGTGACGAGCTGCTCCATACATTGCCCAACTGACCAGATCTGCCGTCAGCGCAGGTGGTCGTGCAGAAGTTGCAGATCGGTTTTCTGTGAGCCACTTCAATAGCAATTCATTCAATACTTCTACAACTTTTTCATCAAAGGCAGGCAGTCCTTCCGGATTCTTGTGCCGACAGTGATCGTTAACCTGAGCGACGAACTGGCATAATGTCTCAATGAGAAATTGTAAATTACTTGCACAGTATGTGAAATCCGGCGGTAGTTTGCTTTGAATTAGTTGCTGGAATTGATTCCGAATACTGTACTCAAAAAGTGCATATTTGTCCGCAAAGTGATCATAGAAAGTGGCGCGATTGACCATCGCCCGATCCGTAATTTGCTGAACGGTGATTGATTGGAAAGCTTCTTCTTGAACGAGTTCTAAAAACGCTCGCTCGATCATGAGTCGAGTCCGGCGTACCCGTAAGTCTGATGACGCTACTTTAGTCGTCATTTTCGCCTCTTTGTCGTTTAGCCGACAAATCCTGATATTTGATGGTTGAAAGCCTGATTTTATCCCTTTACCCTCATTATAGACAACGTTCGTTGTTTTAGCGAATAATGTCGTTAGAAAATTTCTGGTGCACCTATGCTATGGAGGATATGATGGACGTTGCATTGTGGGTCATTCAGGTACTGCTGGCGCTGGTGTTTGTGATGGCAGGTGTGATGAAACTAACCCAGCCGAAAGAGAAGATCGCTGCACAGATGCCGTGGGCTAATGACTTTTCGCAGAATAACATTCGTTTGATTGGTCTGGTGGAAGTCCTGGGCGCTATCGGGTTGATTTTGCCCAGCCTGACGAGAATCTTGCCAGTGCTCACGCCGCTGGCAGCGTTAGGGTTGGTTGTGACCATGGTCGGCGCTATCCTGACCCATTTGCGGCGCAAGGAAACTCCGATGATTGTCGTCAACGTGGTGCTGCTGGTCCTGGCTGCCGTCGTAGTTTATGGGCGTTTTGTCGCTGTGCCTCTATAGGCAGGTTTGATTTTGCGTCCTTCTTCAGCCGAAATGAGTGCATTGTTATGCTTCATCCCGCAACCCGACTGGGATACGTCCATCTGACGGTTAGCCGCTTGGATTCTCAGATTGCGTTTTATACGCAGGTGCTGGGCTTTACCCAGCATTGGCGGAAAGAGACAGAAGCGGCCTTAGGCTCCACGACTGAAGTGCTGCTGCGGTTGACCCAGGATTCATCGGCGCGGCGAGTCCAGCACACCAGTGGCATGTATCACTTTGCGATCCTGTATCCCAGCCGCAAAGAACTGGCACGGATCATTGCCCGGCTATTTGCGCTGCGCTATCCCAATTCACCGACTGACCATGGATTTTCCAAGACAACGTATCTGGATGATCCGGAAGGCAATACGATTGAGTTGTACGTGCGCTCGCTGGAAGATGCCCAACTTAAGCTGACGAATGGTCGCCTGCAGGTTCAGTATGCCGATGGTCGTGTGACAGATGGGCGCGATCCGCTGGATGTGGAGGCGCTTTTCCGCGAACTGGATGAGTCTGACCGACTGGATGTACCGCTCCCGGCTGGTTCGCAGCTTGGACATGTGCACTTGTATGCATCCGGGTTGCAGTCTTCGCTGCAATTCTATTCGGGCGTGCTTGGTTTTCAGGCGGGATTGGTGATAGACAGCTTCCGTATGGGGGATGTTGGCCTGGATGAACAGCAACCGCACGTGGTGGCATTCAATACCTGGCGGGGCACTAATCTCCCCCCATCGCCGGCCAACGCACTTGGAATGCGATACTTCACGATTGTGCCGCCGAATCGACAGGTGATGGATGATGTGGTGGGGCGTATCCGTACTGCTGGTTTACCGCTCGAACCAGTACCGGAAGGATTTCTGGTACGTGATCCATCACAGATTCAGATCATGGTCACCGAGCAGATGCTTTCTCCAATTGCTTGAAGTCTGGAATGATCGATTGAGGGGTATGCATTCATAAGTGCATACCCCTTTTGTTTGTGCTACTCCGTTACAGGCTGGCGAGATAGCTGCTCAGATAGGTTGATAGCTCGTCGATGTTGAGCGGCCCGAACCATCGCTGAACGATATTGCCAGCAGAGTCGATCAGTGTGTACTGGCTGCGGTCGCTAAATCCGAAACGATCACGCGCCGGACGGGTATTGGGATCGTCAATGTTGAGGTTGATGAAGTCGATGCGTTCGCCGAACTGAGTGGTAAGCCCATTCACGATGGGCTGATTGGCATTGCAGGTCGTTCACCAATCGGCGTAGGCATTCAGGAATTGAGGGCGACCTGTATTCGCAATGATCGACAGATCCTGCGCGGCATAGAGCCTCCCGCCCATCCCCATGACCGGGGTTGCTGCTTGAGCGCTACCCGTGTCATCTGGTGGGAGCGGTGTGGTGGCGGCGGGTGGCGCGGTTGGTGTGATGGCGGCGCTGGCACAGGCGGCCAACATGCCAGCCATCACAACGAACAGCAATCGAAGGAAGGTCTTGAGCATCGATCAGGCCTCTTTGAGCGGTTCTTCGATGGACACAAAAAAGGTTGGGGTGGTGAGGACGCGGCGGACGGGACACTTGGTGGTGATTTCCATCAGGCGGGCGCGCTGGTCATCGGTGAGCTGATCGCCGATGAGGACGACCTTTTCCCGCACCTGATGCACATACTGTGACTCGCCGGTGTAGCCGGGGTAATCGGCACCGTTGAAGCGTTCGAGTTCGATGTGTACTTCCATCGCTTCCAGCGGCCATTCCTTGCGGCGGGCGTAGAGTTCGGTGGTGATAATCATGCAGCTCCCCAGTGCCCCGGCCAGTGCTTCCATAGCGGTAGGGCCGGTATTGGTGCCTCCATCTTCCAGCGGTTCATCCGCATACCATTCCAGATCACGGGCGCTGGCGACGGTTTGCAGGCCACTCTTGGTTTTGACATTGACGGTTGTCATATGGGTCTCCCTTTCAGGCAATGATGAATACTCAATGGAGCATATCGTATAGTGCTTAGACGCCTGTGAGGGAACCTGACTTACGACCGCGCATTCACTTCCAGCGTTTCCCCATTAACGGCACTGGATGAGCCCTGCGCGAGGAAGGCGATGGCATCCGCCAACTGGGCAGGCTGTACCCATTTGCTGAAATCGGCCCTGGGCATGGCGCTGCGGTTGGGCGGAGTGTCGATCACACTGGGCGATACGGCGTTCACGGTGATTCCCTTGTCTGCCAATTCTGCTGCCATGCTTTCGATGATGCGTTGGGCGGCGGCTTTGGAGGCGTTATAGGCGGCGTGATTGGCAGCTCCTTTGAAGGCTCCGCGTGATAGCACAACGACGATGCGACCGGCGATCTGGTTATCAACCATGTGTTTCGCGACGCTCCCAGCTGTCACCAGCACGGAACGGGCGTTGAGCGCCATCATCTTGTCCCAGGTATCGAGGATACCTTCGTGAACTGGGGTGCCAGCGGCATAGCCGCCGACGGTATGCGCCAGCACGTCCACCCGCCCGTGGTGCTGAACGGCGGTAGCAAGGGCCGCTTCCATACTGGCTGGATCGGTCACATCGGCAGTGACGACCAGCCCGCCAGTCTGCGCTGCGACAGCCTCGAGTTCGGTTGCGGTGCGCCCGACAAGCACGAGTGATGCGCCACCTGCCTGGAAACGCTGAGCGACGGCCTGCCCCAGATTGCCGCCTGCACCTGTAATCATCACGACTTTGCCTGCGAATTCTCCAGCCATGTTCAGGACTCCTTATTCGGTAGTGCAGTGAATATCACCGCGAATAGATACGGAGTCAATAGCAATGGCGGTTTTCTTAGGGTGCGGATCACCATAGACGGTCAATAGATAATCTGACCGTCTATCCAGTGAGCGTTTGTGATGCGATAGCGGGCTAAATGGCGTTTGCCAGGTAGCCCAATTCTTGCGGCACGGGTAGACGATGTTTGCCCATCCAGGATGCCATCGCCGGGTTGAAGTCTGAAGGCGCGCCGGTGTACTCCATGGAGAGTTCCTGGAGATGATCGACCATCCACAGGTAGAAGTCCGCTTCAGTGCGGCCGCGTTCCCGGCCCAGCACATCATAGGCGCGCATCATCTCGATAGCGGGCAGATAAACCTGGTCATACCAGTGGCCTGCTGCCTGTTCCAGCGTCATATCGCCATCGCAGGTCTCACAGTTCAGCGCTTCCTGATGCAGGCGGATATGCCCGAGCAGTTCCGGATAACGGGAGGGTTCGCTAAGCATGAGCGACTCGTGTTCCGGGTGAGTCAGGCGTAGGCCAATTTCATCCAGGAAGGCGATATAGGCTTCGGCGGCAGCCATCTGGTTGCTGATGAGCAGCCCTGCGATGCCATCCGGTACGCTTAGTTCTGTCACATAAGCCTGGATATGCTTGCTATCCAGCGACCGCGCCACTGATACGCGGTGGTTGCCATCGCGCACAAAGTAGGACTCGCCGACCTGGTAGACTTCAATGGGGGGCAGCCCCATGCCGCTGACGGTTTCCGTATAGATGCGGGTCCAGCGGTCGCGGTTGACTTTGCTGCGCGGCAGGAAGGTACGCGTGAAATCGGTATACCGACCGACGCTGCCGACGATGCGTTCCAATTCGATGTTTTGTAATCCACGGTAGGATTCTTCACGAAGCCGGAGCCGAGTACGAATGTCCTCAAAGCTCAGTAGTTGAGCTGGCTTGCGGCTGATGAGGTTGATGATGTCTTGCCAGAAGGCACGGTTGACGGCGGTGGTATATTCCTGAACGCCGTTGATGAAGTCGAAGGTTGTGGGCATCGGTGATCTCCCTGTTTACATAACAGGTTCCATAAGGAAAAACGAGCAGCAAGATCACCAGTTAGAAGAAGTCTTTTCAGCGAGGTATCTTTCTCAGGTGGGGCCGTCGATAGCCCCGTTAAACGTTTTACATTCTAGCACAGCTTCTGCATTGTCAAGTAAAGGATGCTGCGCCGTAGGGTAAGAGTCGGTTAAATCTGATCCCTTACTCATCCAGCAGGATAGGCGATTTAACCCACAGAATCTACGTACGAAATGGCTGAGTAGCGCGGGGAATACGTTGTCAGGAAGTGACGAGGGGATCGCGGGGTGATCGGTTGGATCACCCCGGCGCAAGGGCTTGCTTATCCGGTCGAACTGGTGGTTCCTGGTTCAGATTCGGAGCCATTGGCCCGTGCGATAGCGCGTTCTATCGCGTCGGCAAAGACGTTGTAGGGTTGGGCACCGCTGATGAATTCGCCATTTACGAAGAACATGGGAGTCCCCAACCGGGTGGTCATATTGGCAACGGCCTGGTAGTCAGCGACAAATTCCGGGCCAGAAGCTTGTGCTTCGAGACAGGCTGTGAAGGTTTCTCCATTAAGGCTTTCGCCGCTCGCCCAGGACTCAAAAGCTTCCTGGCTGAATTCCTGCTGATGGTTGTAAGCCCAGTCGTGGAATTCCCAGAATTTCCCCTGCTCGTGGGCGCAGTATCCGGCAATGGCAGCAATCTGCGAGGCTTGCCCCAGGATGGGCAGATCGCGGAAGACGAAGCGCACGCGGTCACCATAGTTGGCCTGAAGCAGTGGGAAGGTTTCCTGAACATAACGGCGGCAGTAGGGGCAGCGGAAGTCGCTGAACTCGATCATGGTCACTACCGGGTTTTCCGCGCCGATAAAGGGATCATCATCCGCGCTGACCGTATCGTAGACTGTCCCCTGCACCAGCCCCGGATCTTCGGTGGGGTTGGCGGCGACGATATTGGCCTGTACTGTGGCGACGGCATTGGCGACGAGCGCCTGGTTTTCCTGGCTATTGGCATTGAAGATGGCGTTCATGCCCAGCCAGGTCAGCAGGGCACCCAGGCCAAAGAAGATGACGGCAATAGCGACATAGTTGAAAAACGTGCGCGGCACCACCAGGAGCGTCCCCTGACTGGCATAGGCAGGTTCTGCGGCAGGATTCACTGCGGATGGATTGGGTGGTGGGGTCAATTCGACGGCAGCCTCGGGCTGAGTGAGGTCTTCAGGTTGGCGAGGGGTGTTTTCCACAGCGTTATCCTTACATAAACGAACGGCCTTAACTTTAAAGCCATTCCCGCAAGCGTACTACCCGTCAGTGTAGCGGGCGGGCCGAGCAGATGGCTAGTACGAAGGTCGGGGTAATCATGCTCATTTTGCCGAATTTCCGCTATACTACTAGATGCAGCTACCATCCAGATCATTACCATTGCCATTTTCAACGGGCGGGGCGGCGAGTGCCAGCCACCGTATCATCATTTTCGCACTTTGTAATTTAACCTGTTCAGGAGTAATGCCTTTGTCTGACTCGTCTGGCCCGCAGTGGATTGAAGGTCTGGTCGTCAGTGACCAGAGTGGATTTTTCTCCGTTGAAACCGCTGATCATGGCACCATCCGCTGCCGTTTGCGCGGACGATTGCTGGAAGAAGCTAGTTCTTCCGATATTGCTGCCATTGGCGACCGCGTCGCGATTCAACTTCTCCCAGATGGTTCTGGCAGCATCGAAGTCGTACATGAGCGCACCAGCGCCCTTAGCCGCGCCCTCCGCACCGAAGGCAAGCGTGGACAGGGTGAGCCAGAGCGTGAACAGGTCATCATTGCCAATGCTGACCAAGCCTGTTTCGTGTTTGCGGCTCGTAATCCATCCCCGAATATCCGTATGTTGGATCGTTTTCTGGTTGCCGGGGAGAAGTCCGGCATTGCGAAGCTCCAGATCGTCATCAATAAGATTGATCTTGAAGATAACTCCGCTATTGAAGCCCAGTTCTCGGTATATAAAAAGATCGGCTATCCCGTGCTGTATACCAGCGCCCGCGATGGGTTAGGGGTAGAGGCATTACAAGACCTCCTGAAAGATCATATTACTGTGTTTACCGGGCCATCCGGCGTGGGTAAGACCAGCTTGCTCAACCGGGTGCAGAGTGGGCTTGGCCGGGTGGTCAAGGATGTGAGCGACCGCCGCAAGGAAGGTCAACACACTACGCGCGACAGCGTGCTCATCAAGCTGGACATGGGCGGGCATCTGGCAGATACACCGGGGATGCGCTCGCTGGTGCTGTGGGATATTGAACCGGAAGAACTGGACGGTTACTTCCGGGAGATTGCCCCGCTGGTGCCGCAGTGCAAGTTCAACGACTGCGCCCATGTAGATGAGATGGGCTGCGCGGTGCGGGCTGCCCTGCAACGCGGTGAGATCGCGCAAAGCCGGTATAGCAGCTATCAGGCGCTGCGGGCCGAACTGGAAAAAGCCTACGCAGTGTATTAACCGTCACTAGCGTCAGCCCTTTGGGGTGAGCAGATGGTCAACGCCGGGAGCGGACATGCTCCCGGTTTTGATTCGAGGTCGTCGGAGTTTGGTTCGGTCGAAAAGATTTGGACAGATTTGACACATTTGACAGATTGGACAGCCTGGACGACAGGAGCTTGTTGTCGTTGATGTCGTTGTCGGCGCAGACAAAGTTGCAAACCATTTCCCTCGATCCCAAAGGACTTACGCAGTCACGGGAGGACTAGGCGTCTGCGCCGTATGTCCTCCCCTACAAAAAGCGGCGTTTTGCATAAGTCCTATCCCCTTTACATTAGCACAGGTTTAGGTGAAAATCGGAACATATGTTCCGATTTTGATTGTTTGTACAGGACTTGCGCGGTCACGGGATCGCTACGCGACATACGGCGCAGACGCCTAGTCCTCCCCTACGCAATGCGGTGTTTTGCGTAAGTCCTATTGTAGAACATTTTTGGAGGAACGTCCGATGACTACCCCGACTCTGAAAGATCATCTGGTCGAAGCCCTGCTGATGACCCTCGAAGAAACCTTTGAGCAGGTGCACGGCATTTACCTGGATAAAGGGACTGCCCTGTTTGAAACGCTGGCGACGATCAGCGCCGAGGAAGCCTCGCGCCCGGTGTCACCGACCTGTGCCACACTGGCCGCGCAGGTTGAACACACCTGGTTCTACCTGGAGATGACGATTGCCTTTGCCCGGGGGACGGCACCGGAAAAAGTAGACTGGAATCACATCTGGCAGACGGTCAGCGCCGTCACCCCGGCGGAGTGGGAAGCCAGTATTGCCCGGTTGCGCGACACGTATGCAGCAGTGATCCAACTGGTGAAAACCTATCCCGCCTGGGAGCAGGCGGACGCGCAGGTGATCGGCAGCGCGATAGGGATGGTCATCCACACGGCCTATCACCTGGGGGAGATTCGGCACGCGCTGTGTACACTCCGGGCATAGGATTGCTTACGCCCCTCTAACATAGCTGTGGTACAACCAGCGGCGGATACTTAACGGGCTGTCCCAAAGGACGCCCGATACTTTGCGTTGTCAACAGGGGTGAAGGTCTATGGCGGAACAATTTACCTTTCAGGCGGAGATTCAACAGTTACTTGATATTCTGGTGCATTCACTTTATACCGAGCGCGAAATTTTCGTGCGGGAACTGGTCTCCAACGCCTCGGACGCGCTCAACCGCGTCCAGTACGAGATGCTGACCAACCGCGAGTTGGTGGACCCGGATGCGGAACTGGCGATTGAGATCAAGGCCGACGAAGAAGCCAATACACTGACCATCAGCGACAGCGGCATCGGCATGACGCGGGATGACCTGGTGAATAACCTGGGTGTGATCGCCCGCAGCGGCGCAAAGGCTTTCATCCAGGCGCTGAAAGAGTCGGGGACATCTGGCGGAGCCGCCAGCGATGTGATCGGCCAGTTTGGCGTGGGTTTCTATTCGGTGTTCATGGTGGCGGATAAGGTGCGGGTGGTCTCACGCTCGCATAAGCCGGGTGAACCCGTCTTCGCGTGGGAATCGACCGGCGGTTCGACCTACACGCTCGAACCCGCTGAACGCGAATCACGAGGGACGGACATCATCATCACCCTCAAGCCGGATGCCAAAGAATTTACCCAAAGCTGGACTCTGAAGGACATCATTCGGCGGCACTCGGATTACATCGCCTTCCCGATCTATGTGGGCGATGACGAAGAAGCCACCAATAAGCAGCAGGCGATCTGGCGGCAGGACCCGAAGGAAGTCACTGACGAGCAGTACAACGACTTCTACAAGATGATGACCTTCGACTTCGAGGAACCGGCGCTGCGGATTCATCAGCGGGCGGATAGCCCTCTGCAGTACTACGCGCTGCTCTACCTCCCGGCTAGCGGCGAGCGGAACATGCTCAACCCGCGCAAGGAAGCCGGGCTGAAGCTGTATGCCCGCAAGGTGTTGATCCAGGAATACAGCAAAGACCTGCTGCCGGAGTATCTGCAATTTGTGCAGGGTGTGGTCGATAGCGAAGACCTGCCCTTGAGTGTCAGCCGGGAGAGCGTGCAGGCTACCCGCGTGATGGCAACGCTCAAGAAGACGCTCACCTCCAAGGTGCTGAGCGAACTCAAGCGCCTGGTGAGCAAAGACCGCGAGAAGTACGTCAAACTGTTCAAGGTCTACGGGCGTTTTATCAAGCAGGGGCCAGCCGTCAACCCGGCTGATCGCTCTGACATCGAGCCGCTGCTGGTGTTCAACACGTCGAAAGGCAGCGCCGACGAATTCATCACGCTGGATGAATACGTGGAACGCTTCGTGGCTAATCAGCAGGATATTTACTACGTGCTGGCGGATGACGTGACCAGCGCCGGACGCAGCCCACATCTGGATGCTTTCCGCGCTCGCGGCATCGAAGTCCTGTACCTGACCGATCCGGTTGATCCGGTGATGCTGATGGGCTTGCCCGAATTCAAGAGCCACAAGCTCCGCAGCGTGGATGAAGCCGATATCGACCTGAGCGAGATCGGTGAACTGAAGGCCGATGAGTCGACCCCGGTGAAGGAAAGCCTGCCGGAAGACAGCTTCACTGCCCTGCGGGATCGCTTCACGGCGGTGCTGGGCGGGCGCGTCAAGGATGTGCGCGAAAGCAAGACCCTGACTGGCAGCCCGGCGCGGTTGGTCAGCGATGAGACCGATGCGGGACGCAATATGTTCCGCGTCAATCGGCTGATCGACCGTGACTACGAACTGCCGATCAAGGTGCTGGAACTCAACCCGCGCCACCCGCTGATCCACAACCTGAGTGGGATGCTGGCGAGCCAGCCGGATAATCCGCTGGCGGGGGCGGTCATCGAGCAGGTGTTTGAAACGGCGCTGCTGCAGGACGGGATTCACCCCGATCCGGCCTCGATGGCGGCGCGGTTGACGCTGCTGATGGAGGCTGCCACCGGCACCCCGGCGACGGAGTTGAAGTTCGGGGAATAGCAGTCGTCAATCGTTGAAGGGGGCAGGTGTCTGGACGAAGTCCCGGCACCTGTTTTTGATTCAGCCTGTACAACCTTTTTGCGAAGCGTAGGGTTGTCATCAGTGAGTCATGTTGTGAGCGCCGAGTTGGGATGTACTCGAGAGTCATATACTCGACTATACAACCCAATTCATATCTTGAGGATCAAATCATGATGTCGCTCAGACACTTCTTTACCGCCTTGTTCCCGTTATTTATCCTGACTGCCCTTTTGTCCGCGACAGCCGTTTATGCTCAGAGTGCGCCACCGTTTCGGGTTTATCTGGCATTTGAGGATGGCCCGACCGATGCGTATACGCCCCAGATTTTGGACATCCTCGCCCAGCATAACGCCCGCGCTTCCTTTGTGATTGCCGGTTCACAAATTGCCGGGCATGAAGATTTGCTCCAGCGGGAATTACGCGAAGGACATGCGCTCATCAATCATCTGTGGGAAGAACCGGGGGGGTATGCCGGTGCACCTGCTGACGCGGTGATTGAATCCTATCGGCGCACCGAAACGGCCATCAGGGAGGCAGCAGGCGACGCGCTGCCTCTCTATGAAGCCCAAACGAAAATGTTCTGGCAACCGGGCGGGGCGGCACAACCTTTCCCCGGGACTCAGGACATTCAGGTCATCACCTACAACTGGAATGTCAACAGTGATGATTGTGGTTGGGGGATGCCTGCCAGCCTTGATCTGGATACGGTAGATTTTGATAACGCGGTAATCGCCAACATACTAGGTGAACCGGTTTCAGTGGGCACATTCCATAATCCCCACAATGCCTGGGACTATGGAGATGGGGTCATTATCATTTTCCACGATTTGAATCGGGTGACGGGGCGCGTGCTGCCGACTATCTTGCAGCAATTGAGCGCGGCAGGGGCTACTTTCGAGCCGCTACCTCGACCATGGGACGCTGTCGGAACTATGCCGGTTGCTTTAGGAACGGCACCTTCTGCCAGCGCGGGTTATGAAGGCTTTACTCTGGCCGCTACTGTTCGCACGAACGCCAATCTGCGCGACCTTCCGGGACTGAATGGGACTGTATTGGCTCAGGTCATGGCGGGTGCCAATTTGACGGCAGTTGGTCGGGCACCGGGTTGGATCCAGATCGCCACCGAGAATGGTAGCGCCTGGATCGCCCGCGAGTTACTCGATTTGCATGGGCCGATTCCTAATCTACCAGCTCGGGGCTGAGTGAATTACGAACAGGGAACGACCTCGACCAAGCCTAATGCTTCGGGGCTGTCCCCAGCGCGGGCGGGGATGATGCGGTCGCCGCAGTCCTTCTGCATGTTGGAGAGGGCGAAGTAAGCCGGGCGGGCGAAGTCCATCGTCATGATCGACCACCAGTATTCCTCGGCGTCCGGTGTCCACGAGGGTTTGCCGAGGTAGATGACGCTCATCAATCCCATCCAGGGCCGCCAGTGGTCCGCCGCGTAGCGGAAGGCCCGCACGAAGTAATCCGCCTGGGTGGCTTCATCGACGGCGAACCAGGCGTAATCCGGGTTGTTGCCGGGGTCGGTCGTCCAACCCATTTCGAGGATCGCCATCTGCCGCGCTCCGTCGCCGTTCCGCACCATGATCTGGCGCAAGTCCTCGACTCGGCGGAAGGTGAAGGCGCGGCGGCTGCCGCGGGCGACAGCTTCATCCGGGCTGACTTCCGGCGGCTGGTCATAGCCCGGCGCGTGAACCCCGGCGACATCGATATAGCGTTGGAACCCGGCATCGTACATCTGCTGGAAGAACATATCGTCGGGCGTGGCCTGTTCTGTCCAGGTTTCGGTGGGCGAGAGTCCCGCTGAGATGAGGATGGCGGCCGGGTCGGCGGTGCGGATGGCTTCACTACAGGCTTGCAGGAGTTCGACGAAATCGGCGGCGTTGGGGACGCGCCCGCCCCATTCCCGCGCCAGGTTGGGTTCATTCCACAGTTGATAGGCGGCGATGCGCCCCCGGTAGCGGGCGGCCAGCGTGCCGCAATAAGCCCCAAAATCAGCAGGGTCATCTGGCGGCGAATCCACGATCCAATCCGCCATGACGCCATCCGGCTGCGCGGCGAGTTGATCGACCAGCGCCCAGTCAGGAGTCTCGGTCAGGCGGGCGACCAGCTTGACGCCTTTGGCTTCCGCTTCGGCGACAATCTCATCAGCGCGGCTGAAATTCCAGACCCCTTGTGCGGGTTCGATGTCCTCCCAGGCGAAGATCTGCTTGAAGTGGCTGAACACCATCAGCCGCGTCCACTCCAGTTGGAGCGAGGCTGCGGTCTCATCCCACCACAGAAAGCCTTGCACCCCGTAGGTCAATGAGGTGAAGGGCGGGTTGCTGATCTGGTCAGCGGCAAAGGGATCGAGCGTGGCCTGTCGGTAGATCAAGGCACCGCTGCCGAGGATAAGCCCGAGCAGGGTGAGGGTGAGCCTCACCCCCCGGCCCCATCTCCGATTCGGCGGCGCGCTCGAAATGTTCGCAGGAGAAGGAGTCACTATTGCGCCGCCTGGAGAGGGGGAGTCCAGAGAGTCATCAGGCAAGCACCCGCACCAGCGCTAGGCCATCGTAGCCCTTGCTGCCGACGGTTTGGACGGCAGTGGCGGTCACGCGGGGGTTGGCAGCCACTGCATCGTTGAATTTGCGGATGCCCTGCACACTGATGTCCTCGCTGCTGCCATCAATCACCGCACCTTTACGGACGACGTTATCCACAATGATGAGGCTGCCGGGGCGGGTCAGCTTGAGCGCCCACTCGAAGTAGGCGGCGGTATTGACCTTATCGGCGTCGATGAAGACCAGGTCGAACGGGGTGCGCGGATCACCGGCTAACATCGGCAGGGTTTCGATTGCTGGACCCACTTTGATTTCGACCTGACCGTTGAAGCCTGCCCGGTCGAGATTGCGGCGAGCGACAGCGGCATTGTCCGCACTGAGTTCGAGTGTGACCAGTTTGCCATCGGCGGGCAATGATCTTGCCAGCCAAATGGTGCTGTACCCACCGAGCGTACCGACTTCCAGAATTGAGCGTGCGCCCATCAACTGGGCAATGAACATGAGCAGCTTGCCCTGGTTGGGAGCGACATTGATGGCGGGTAATCCGGCAGCTTCCGAATCGACCAGTGCGGCTTCCAGCACTGAATCCTGTGCGACCAGGAGATCCGTGTAGTAGCTATCGACGGCTGTCCACAGGTCTTGAGTCATGCGTGTTCTACTCCGGTGTAAACAGGTTGCGCCACAATGGCAACGTACGTCTATTACGCGGGAGCAACCTGCCAGGTTGCCCCTGCCAATAGCATGCGTTATGAGGTTTCTGGCTTACTGGATGCCTCGCGCGCGGCGTTCGGCACTCCACTGGATGATGGCGTCGTAGGCCGGGCGGAAAGTGAAGCCGGGTCCGATCAGCGAGTAGGGGACGTTGTCGTTATCGGTTGCCCAACCAGCCTGCGGTGCATAGTTGAAGTTCCAGATGAAGGCCAACCGCACCGTTCCCCATTCTTCCATCAGGTTCATGGCTTCGATGATGAAGTCCGCCTGTTCCTGCAAGGTGTTATCCTGCGAGAACTCGAAGCCCGTTGGGAAGCCGCCCAGATCTTCGGAAACCGCCCAACCGAATTCGGTCACACAGAGCTTTTGCGTGCCCCCGGCAGCGGCGATCTTGCTGGCGTAGCTACGGAGCGTACTGTAGAAGCTCCAGGAGTGATGCGGATTATCAAAGGGGCCACGGAAGCGCGCCGTCGGGTCCGGGGGCACCTGGTCGGAAGGTACATTCGGCCCAATGTTGTAGCCGTTGTGATGTGCGCCCACGCAGTCGGTTACATCGAGCAAGCCGGCGGCGATCATCTGATCCATGTAGACGAAGTCATCCCATGCGCCGACGCCATCGTTGAAGCCGGTTGGTGCTAAGGCACCACTGACGACAATCGTACCGGGCGAAAGCTCTTTGACGGCGCGGTAGGTGCGCCGCAGCAGATCAATGTAATCGGTCGCCTTCAGTCCCTTTGAGGAACTCCATTCGCGGTCGATGTTTTGTTCGTTCCAGACTTCGATGGCCTGAATCTGCCCCGGATAACGCTGCAGAATGGCACGCACGAAATTGACGTAATCATCGTAGTTCGCGGGCGGGCCAACTTTGGTCAGATCCGCCCCGGGTTCGCGCGCCCATTCCGGGGTGTCCAGCACGGTAATCATGACGTTGAGGTTGAAGCGCGCCGCCGACGGCATGACCAGATCCATTTTCGACCAGTCATAGACGCCGCGTTCGGTTTCTACATCCGCCCAGCGTACCTGCTGCTTAAACCAGTTCAGGCCCAGCTTTTCCTTCACATCGCGCAGCCAACCATCCTGATTTTGCGGATTGAGGTCGAGGCTGTACTGCACCTGAATGCCGGGTTCAAAGCGGGTCACGCTGACTGGCAGCGGCGTTTGAGTGGGCGCGGGTGAGGCTGGAACATCGGTTTCCGTGGGAGCAACCTGCGCTATTGCGGCCTGAGTAGCTACGGTAGTCGCCGTGACCGGAACGGCAGTCGGCGGCAAGGTCGCCGGGATGGTGGTCGGCACCAAGGCAACCGGCGTGACATCTGTGGCAATGGGTAGGGCGATGTTGTTCTGCCGCGCACCGGGTTGAGCCGGATTGAGCGCACCATAGGCAGCATAGATGGCGATGAAGGTGCAGGCCCCCATCAATGCCGTGATGCCCGTCCAGATGAGCACGAAGCCGCGCATCTGGCGGCGAATGCGGGTTCGTTGAGCAGTGGTTACAGCCATTGATTCTTACCCTGTTTCACAGACCAACCGATTTGCAGGCAGCATTATACAACATGCCCATTAACTTCCATTTAAAAAACCTTTGCAATGGATTGACACCTACCCTCAACCTGTGCTACGCTCCCTTTGAAAAACATTTTTGACGTAAGCATCAATCGGATCAGTAGAGGAGTTCTCCATGCGTTTGAGCCTTGTGTTCCTGCTATTTCTGGCCTTGCTCTTTGGCGGCATCTACGTGAATGCCCAGGAACCATCCTTACCCATCTTTGAAGCCGCCGAGTGTCCGTTCACCGTCCCGGCTGGTACCACGATAACCTGCGGCTTTGTTGTCGTGCCGGAAGATCACTTCGACTCTGCCAATACCAACACTATCCGGCTGGCAGTCGCCATTGCAGAGGGTGCCGAAGACGGTCCGGCAGACCCGATCATCGTGCTTTCCGGTGGGCCGGGTGAAAAGACCGTTGCGAATGCCGGTTTGGCACTGGGTGTATTTGGCAGTGTCAACACCGAGGGGCGTGACCTGATTCAGTTTGACCAGCGCGGTGTTGGTCTCTCTGAACCGGCGCTGGAATGCCCTGAGTTCAGCGAAGCCTTCCTGGCGAACCTGACTGAAACTGATCCGAACGCTGCCGCCGAGCGTCTTTTCAATGGGGTCACGGCCTGCGGGGCGCGCCTGGCTGATGAAGGCTTTAACCTGAATGCTTTCAATACGTTGCAGAACGCCGCTGATGTAGAAGCTATTCGGATCGCGCTGGGCTACGAACAGGTCAACCTGCTGGGTGTCTCTTATGGCTCTGAACTGGCGCAGAGCATCATGCGGGATTTCCCGGCATCTATCCGCAGTGTGGTAATCGACTCGGTGCTGCCGCTGGATGAGAGCTTCTTTGTGAATGCCAGCCGCACCGTCATTGAATCGCTTGATCGTCTGCTGGCGACCTGCGCGGCGGATGATGCCTGCAACAGCGCCTACCCGGACTTACGTGGCACGCTGTTCAGTGTGATTGACCGCTACAATGCTGAACCTGTTGAGGTGCAGATCACTAACCCGCTCAACGGGGAGCAGGTTCCGTATTTGATGACCGGGGACAACATCCTCAGCACGCTCAGCATCCTGCTGTACCAGGCACCGACGCTGCCCCAACTACCACGGGCGATCAGCGATGTGGCCAATGGTGATCTGGCGCTGATGACCCAGCTTTCCGGCATCCTGCTGATCGCGCCCGACCTGCTCAGCCGAGGGATGAATTACTCGGTCTTTTGCCAGGACGATCTCATCGGGCGGGATGCACAGGACTTCCTCGATGTCTTTGCTGCACTGCCGCCTCAGTATGCTGGTCGTGCCGATATTGAAGTGGCGATTGAAACCGGGCCGCTGGCCATGTGTGCGAACTGGCCGGTCACACCGCTGGATGCATCGATCCTGGAGCCGCTGCAAAGCGATATTCCTACGCTGGTGCTTTCCGGCGAGTTCGACCCGGTGACTCCGTCAGAATATGCGGCGCGAGTGGCCGAGGGCTTGAGCAACAGCTACAGCTATATCATCCCGGCGATTGGGCACAGCGCCAATGTCTCCAGCGAATGCGCGCGGGCGATCAGTGCCAGCTTCATCAGTGATCCTGCCAGTCAACCTGCCGATAGCTGCTTTGAGGCGCTCGAACCTATCCAGTTTGTGCTGCCGCTGGAAGCGGGCGCTTCTATCCCGTTGACGGCCTTCTCCAGTGAGGCTATGGGCATCCAAGGCGTTTATCCGGAAGGCTGGACAGAAGCGCAACCCGGCATTTTCGTCAACCCGGAGAATCCCAACATCGGTATCTTCGTCCAGGCAGCGCCCATCTCGGCTGAGCAATTGCAGACCACGCTGGCAGGGCAATTAGGTTTGGATGCGTGGCCAGAGGCCAGTGGGACGACTACCGTCAATGACCGTGAATGGATGCTCTACGATGTAAGCTTGCTCGGGCAGCCATCACGCGTCGCCCTGACCAGCGAAGGCGAGAGTACCTGGTTGGTGATGCTGATTGCACCGCAGGGGGATTTTGACGTGCTGATCGCTCAGGTCTTTGAACCGGCGCTGGAGGCAGTCGCGCCGCTGGAATAGTCGCTTCACTCACGTGTGAATCAGGAGGGGCGTCCCGCGGGACGCCCCTCCTTTTTGTTTATCGTGATGCGGCCATCGCCTGGCAAGCCGGGCAACCACCGCCCGGACGGATCATGGCATAACCGGCCATCGGATCGCTACCGTAGTTGGAGAAATCCACGTTCCAGACGATCATCAACCGCACTTTGCCGCTCTGTGACGACAGGGCAGCGGCGCGGGCCAGCCAACTGGCCTGCTCCGCCAGCGTGTTATCCCCTGCCCAGCCGAAGAAGGGGTCGAGCGGCGGGAAGCCTTCTGGCGTCAGATAACCCAGTTCGGTGAAGCAGATCGGACGCTGCCCACCGGTGATATCCCAGTAGACATTCAACATGCCAAAGAAATAGCGGGTGTAGTAGTTGTCACGCGGGTCGCCGCTCATGTCGTCTGGCCCTACGATACCCTCGTTATAGTGTGCGCCCACACAATCGGTGTAATTCAGGCCGCCTGCTGCCACAAAATCGCGCAGGAAGCGGTCGTCATTGACCACGCGACCCGGGAACGCGCCTTCGGCACCGGTCGGGGCGGGTGCGCCGCTGATGACCAGTACACCCCCGTTGGAGGCCTTGATCTGCTGATGGGCGGCCTGCATCATCCGGGCGAAGGTCGCTCCGCTGATCTGACCTTGCGGCCACTCACGGTCGATATTGGGTTCATTCCAGACTTCGATGGCATCCGGACCCAGGGAAGCTACTCCACCCAGGAACTGGGCAAACTGCTGGATGTAACCATCCCCGCCTGCACCGAGTTCGCCCGGGATGCCGACGATACCGAGCAGAATTTTGAAGCCACGCGCTTTGGCTTCGGCAATCGCCCCGGCAGCAATATCCGGTCCATTGCCCTGCGAGTAGCGGATTTGATACTTCATCCAGTTCATGCCCGCCGAGCGCATGGCTGCTGCTGCCCCTTCGCTGGCGGTGTTGGTCACATGCCCGCCGTACTCGAAGGTGCCCACCTGGATGCTGCCGCCGGCAATTGGGGCAGCGCCACCTGCGACCGGTGCCACTGGCTGTTCAGGCGCAGCCACCACGGCCGGGCGCTGCGTGGGTACCGGTGTAGGGGTGGGAGTTGGCAGCGGGGTTGGAGTGGGGGTGGGTGCGAACAGCGCCACTGCCACGCCGGAGCGAGGGCTGGATTCGTCACCGCTGACGACTTCGACATTGATGGCATAGTTGCCGTCTGGCACTTCCAGCGTCGTCACCAGACCTTCGTTCAGCCCTGTGACCTGTTCAGAGATGACACCGTTCGCGCCTTCAATCCGCCAGCGCAGCGCCAGATCTGTGGGATTGGCCTGCGCGGGGACCGCCAGCTTGTAATCCAGGATGGTTTGTAAGACCCCGTCCGCCAGATCGCCCGCCAGCAGGTCATCAAAAGCGACCCCGGCCAGCCCGAAAGGAATGGTCGCATCCATGCGGAAGCGGAGCGCATCCGAGGTGGTTAACCAGACTCGGGAGACCGGCGTGCCATCTGCTCCCAGATAGTCGAGGAAGGGTGTATTGATACTGGTTTCAGTCCCTGCTGAGGCGCTGAAGCCGTCTAGCCGGGCGCTGATGGCCGAACCGGGCGGGAGCGTGCCACCTTCAGTCAGGGCGGCTTCCAGCGTCACATCACCCAGCGCGCCCAGAGCTGCGTCGTAGCCGATGGGGCTGTAGCTATCCCCGGTTTGGCGTTGGGATTGGGCGGAAAGGCCGAGCAGCAGCTTGCCCCGGCTGACTTCCCCGATCCCCCAGCGCACCATCGCCTCCACGGGACGGTCGGTGCCAGGGGTGAAAGCGAGGGGATTCATGCCCAGGTCAATCTTGATGTAATCGGCAGCGGCACCAATGGCTCGCCAGTCGTAGGCTCCGGTCAGCCAAAGGCCATCTGTATTGACCGCTTCCGGCACCACGACTCCCAGGCGCAGACCGTTTTGATGGAGCGCCCCGGCCAGGGCGGTGATGAACCCGCTGAACGCATCACGCTGTTCCGTAGGTACTTCCCGGTAATCGACAAAAACGCCACCAAAACCGTTATTCACGGCAAAGCCTGCCAGTTGACCCGCATGATCGCGTGTCAGGGCGCTGCTGCCGAGGATGGTCGGCACTGTGACGGTATCCAGCGCCCGTGGATCGGTGAAGTTGCGGATGATTGGCATCAGGAGGTAACCGGCATCGGCCCGGAAGCCCGGTGCCAGACTGCCCGTCAATTTACCATCCAGCGTGGGCTGCATCCCGGCAGGGGACACAATCGTGGCTAACTGACCGGCTTCTTCGGCCAGCACCTGGGTCGCATCATAGGCCAGCATGACGGTCGGTTGCTCAGGCGGGGCGACCTGGAAAACCGCCAATGAAGTCGGGATCCGATCTAACTGGGCAGTCAGCGTATTCTGTGCAGACCGATTGGCGGGCACAAAGGACCACTGGCTGCTGGCGGCATCATAGGCATATACATCCAGCAGATCCGGGTCACCCATCTGGGCGGTCAGCGGCAGGGAGACCGTGGTGGTGTCCGGCGCGGTGCCGGTGAATTCCATCGAGTAGACGGCGCTTTGCAGGGCTAAACCCGGTCCGGCAGCGGCGACGAGCGCTTCTGTATTGGTGGCTTCGCTGATCGCCACGCCAAAGTTCTGCCCCACGTCGGCAGGGTCGACCAGCAGCGTGAGTCCCCCATCCGGGCTGCGGACGGCGTTGGCCTCGGCACTGAGCATGGTATAGGACGCACCAAACAGGTTGATGCCGAAGAGGCGCTGCGTCAGGTTGACCGGCGGCAGCGCCAGCCCGATGAGGACCAGAATGCCTGCGACCAGGATGCCGAGGATGGCGGGTATCCAGCAACCGCCACCACCCTGGCGTTCCGTGGGAACCGCCTGGATCATATGGTCAGTTACTGCCTGCTGTGGTTGTGTATCATGTTTCGCGTCAGTCATACGCGGTCATTTTCTCCGTAAACAACACGGCGCACCGAATCGACCGTGTGCGCCCCCCATCCTGTCTCAAAATTGGCTACCCTTGGCGCGGCATTGTAGCAGACTGGCAGTAGCCATGCCAATTGTGGTTTAATGAGGCGCATTGTTGCTGAAGAATCGCCCTGACGGGAAACACATACGCCATGACTAGCAATCCCATTCAGCATACCTTCCGCAATCGGCAGTTTAAGGTGCAGCGGCAGGTGGTCGCGCTGGCGGCGCTGGGTCTGTTCGTCGCCATCATCATCGGCGCGTTATATCTGGCACAGTCGACCTCGCTGGCAACCCTGGGCCGCCAGTTGGAAAATCTGATCGCCCAGCGCAACCTGCTCGAACAGCAGAATGAACAACTGCGCGAGGAAATCGCCCAGCTGCGGACGGTGCCGCGCCTGCTGGCCCGGGCGCAAGAACTGGGCTTCCGCGAGGCGACCCTCAACGATATTGAACCGCTGGTGCTGGCAGGTTATAACCCGAACCGCCCGTCTGACGAAATTGTCTTGGCGGCAGCGGCGGCCCCGCCTCCGGTAGTCTATGAGGAAAACTTCATCGGTTGGCTCCAGCAGCAGTGGGATGCTTTCATCGGTCAATTCCAGGGATTTGCCACATCATGACGGCTAACGCGACGGCCCGCCCCCTCAATCCACAGCGTGATGTGTTCAACCAACGGTTGCCCCTGGTGATCGTCATCATGGTCATCGTCAGCGGGGCACTGCTCCTGCGGATGCTCTCCTTCCAGCAGCTCGCGCCGGAAGTCCTCAACGAACTCCGCCCGGATTATGACCGGGAAGTACGACTGGCTGCCGCTCGCGGGCTGGTCTATGACCATAATGGGCAGCGCCTGGCAGTGAACACGCTGGAATACCGCATCGGTGTCAGCCCCAATCTGGTGTCCGACCCTCCACGTACGGCACGTCTGCTGGCGACTATCCTGGGCATTGATGAACTCGAGGTGTTCCGGGCGGTGACCAGCACCGCTGTGTGGGAACTGCTGGCCTCCCGGGTGCCGGCGGAGATTGGGCAGCAGGTCGAACAGTTGAAGAACGATGGTCAACTGCTGGCGGTGACGATTGAGAAGATTCCGCGCCGCAGCTACCCACAGGGGACGCTCGGCGCACAGTTACTCGGTTTTGTGGGCGGCGATCTCAAAGGCTACTACGGCGTTGAAGGTCGCTTTCAGGATCAGATTGCGGGGCGGGCACGGGAGGAAATCGTCAGCGATATTCCTTTTGCTGTGCCGAATGATACCGAGCCGGATCGTGGCGCAGATATTTACCTGACGATTGACCGGGATATTCAATTCCTTGTGGAAAGCCAACTCGCGCTGGCCGTCGATCAAACCGGCGCGACTGGCGGAACTATCATCGTCATGAATCCGCGCAACGGCAATATTCTGGGCATGGCGAGCTGGCCTTCTTTTGACCCCAATGCCTTCCTGACGGCGGATGTCGAGGCCTGGCGTAACCCGGCCATCAGCGATGAATATGAACCCGGTTCAGTCCTCAAGGTGCTGACGGTCGCTGCGGGTATCGAAGCGGGTACCATCACGCCGAACTGGACCTACAATGATCAGGGCCGCCTGGATATTTGCGGCGTGCCGGTGCTGAACTGGGATCGCCGTGCCTATGGTGTGGTGGATACCACCGGCCTCCTGGTCAATTCTCTGAATGTGGGCGCGGGGACGATTGCGCTGGAGATGGGGCCGAACAGCTTCTACGCCATGATGTCCCGTTTTGGGATGGGACGCCTGACGGGTATCAACCTGGCGGCGGAAGCAGACGGCACCATGTTGACCATGGGAGACCCGGAATGGAGCCAGAGCAATCTGTGTACCAACGCCTTCGGACAGGGCATTGCGGTCACGCCACTGCAACTCGTCACGGCGGTCAGCGCCATCGCCAATGATGGTTTGATGATGCAGCCTAATGTGGTGGAGCGCATTGTGGATGGCGACCAGATCATCTGGTCACAGCCCACCGCGTTAGGCCGTCCGATCTCAGCCGATACGGCGCATACGGTGCGCGATATGATGGTGCAGGTCGTCAATCAGGGTTTGGACGAAGGGGCACGGTTATCCGGCTATACGGTGGCGGGCAAGACCGGCACCGCCGAGATTCCCATCCCGACCGGCTACCGGACTGACCGCTTTATCATGTCCTTCATCGGCTTCCTGCCCGCCGATGACCCGCAGGTGATTGTGTTGGTCAAGCTGGATGAGCCGACCAGCGGCAATTGGGCCAGCCAGGTGGCGGCCCCGGTCTTCCGGCAACTGGCAGAACGCCTGGTCATCCTGCTGGAAATTCCGCCGGATGCGGTGCGTCAGGCGCTCATCGAGCAGGGCGGAGCGGTGAATGCGATTCAGCGGTAAGTAGTTGGTGCTTAGTGATTGGTGATTGGTGGGGGGAGAGCCGTACAGCCGTTTGCTCCCACTATCCAGTAGTTTATTCTATTACGATCACCATGCACTTTCTTCGATGGTGAACTGAGAATTGTGAACTAACTCTATGGTTGGAAATCTTGCCTTTGCTGTCACCGTCGGTGGCATCGCCTTCCTCTTTGGGGTGATCTGGGGCGGCCCTTTCATCGAAATCCTGCGCCGCCTGCGGATTGGCAAGCAGATTCAGGTTGAACTGAGCGCGGAGCATCAGGTCAAGAAAGGCACGCCGACCATGGGCGGCCTGATGATTGTGGTGCCGGTGATCTTGATTGCGCTGGGCCTCAATCTGGTCAGTGTGATCCGCCCGGATGACCGCATTACCGGGCCGAGCATCCTGATTCCGCTGGCCGCGTTAATCGGCTATGCCATTCTGGGGGCCTGGGATGACTGGGAAGGCATCCTCAAATCCCGCAGACCCAAAGGGGAATATACCGGGCAGGGTATCTCCGCCCGCGCCAAGCTGATCGGGCAGATCTTGCTGGCGGTGGTCCTGTCCTGTTTGATCGCGCTTTATGATGGCGGGATGCAGTACGCCAATCAGGTCTTTATCCCCCTCATCCCCTTTCCGATTGAGATCAGCCCGTTCCTGTTCATCCCCATCAGCGTCTTTTACATCATCGGCATGTCCAACGCGGTCAATTTCACGGATGGTCTGGATGGTCTGGCGGGCATCATCAGCGCCAGCGCCTTCGCCGCCTATGGGGTGATCGCCTATCTCCAGGGGCAGAATTACATCACCCAGTTGTGTTTCATCCTGGTGGGAGCGTGCTTCGCCTTCCTCTGGTATAACGCGCATCCGGCCCAACTTTTTATGGGCGATGCCGGTTCACTACCCCTGGGCGCGACCCTCGGCACGATTGCCATCATGACGGGTCAGTGGCTGCTGCTGCCGATTATCGCCATTGTGCCAGTGTCGGAAGCCATCAGCGTGGTGCTGCAAATTACCTACTACAAGCGCACCAAAGATCCGGTTACGGGACAGGGGTTGCGCCTGTTCCGCATGGCACCCATCCACCTGCACTTCCAAAAAGGGGGCTGGAGCGAGACGCAGGTTGTCCAGCGCTTCTGGTTGGTGGGATTGCTCAGCGCCATGATCGGCGTGGCGCTGGCGCTGCTCTAGCGGGCCATCTCAGCGCAGGGTCATCATCCAGTCTCGGATCAGTGTGAGCGCTTCGACATCGGCCCGATTATAGGCAATGCCCCGCGCCAGCCGTTCTTTATTGGCATCAAATAGCCAGGCTTGATAATCCGACCAGCAGGTGAGCGCGCTGCTGTTCTCCGGCCAAACTTGACCGAGGTGCGCCGCCACTATTTTGATGCTGGCGCTGGTCAGGGGCAGACGGCAGCATTGGCGATAGGTTCGGCAGAGGTCATGCAGGCGGCCTTCCAGGGCGGCGATCACGTCCTCAGGCGCGCTTTTCCGTAAGACGCCTTTCTCAAACGATCCCCAGTGATACACCGGGCCGGGATATGCCGCGCAAATATCGGCAAACGCTCGCCAGCCTTCATGATGATGGTCAACCATCGTCAGAATAGTGCCATCCGGCAGCGCCAGAGGATCACCTTCATAGTGCCGGTCAACCAGGATGGCTTCCATCGGTGCCTGACCGATCTGCCAGCCAAAGCACCAGGGTGTGCCGTCATCCAGCCGGGTTTCGAGGTCCAGCATCACGCCGGGTTGATAGACCAGATCAGGCAGGGGAGAAATCAACATGCTGCGCTCCGTCCGACATAGGTCAACTGGAGTCTAGGACAAATTCCGCAGGCTTTCAAATGGCGTTTACGGGCTTCAAGCCGCCTGCCCCGATTTATGCCATAATGTCGGTGCATCCAAAGCGGAATGGGGCGTCTTATGCTCGAATTTGCCTGTCATACCTGGGCCTTCAATGATCTGACTCTCCCGGAAGCGCTCGGCACGATCGCCCGTTTGGGGTTTCGCTATGTCGATATTGGCAGCGGTCCCAATCTCAATACGGCGCGGGCCGCCGAACACCCGACGGCGCTGGCGCAGGAAATCCAGGCAGATCTTGATCTGTTCAATCTGCGGCTGAGCGATCTCTATCTGTTGCACCCGCGTATCTCGTTGGCCGACGAGTCGAAACGCCAGAAGGATATTGAGCTCTTCAAGGCGCTGCTGCCATTTGCCGTGGCGTTGAAGGCTCCCGGCATTACCATCTCTCCGGGGTTGGTTCACCCTGCAGAGGATGTCGAAGCCTGGGATCGGACGGTGGCGGCGCTGCGCGAGATGGTCAAGGCGACTGACGCGGTCAAACTCCCGCTGAGCATCGAACCGCATATGGACTCGATGGCGCAAACCCCAGGGCAGACTCTCAAGCTGCTGAAAGAAGTGCCGGGACTGAAGCTTACGCTCGACTGGGCGCAGTTTGTCTGTCAGGATGTCTTTTTTGATGACATCGCCGCCCTGATTCCTCAGGCGCGTCATCTTCAGGTGCGGCAGGCGGCCCGGGCACAGCTTCAACTACCATTGGAACGTGGGCGCATTGATCTCAAGAAGATGGTTAAAGCGCTGCTGGCTGCATCCTATGACCGGGTGGTGAGCATTGAGTTCATGAATCAGCCCGGTTGGCACGGCATGGAAGCGGTGAATCCGATTACAGAAGCGGTTAAACTGCGTGATAGCCTGCGGGTTGCCCGGGACGCGCTGAATGGGACACCTTGAGGAACTCGAAGTGCGTAGCAAATCCGTGTGAATTATGCGACAATTTGCTTGAAAGCGTAAGAATTCGAAATGTTTGTCTGCCATTCGTTTTAAGGGGAGGAAGTCATCATGCAACAGCAACTTCTGGATGCAATCAAGGCTAAGTACAACATTGATGATGAGGATGCCAAACAGGTTTTGGCGACGCTGATCGCGGCGGAAGCAAAGCGCTCCCAGATTCAGCAGGGTGGCGGCGCACCGAGCGGCATGCGCGGGATGAGTGATTCCCGAATTGATGCGGGTGACCTGCTGGGGATTGCCGGGAGCTTGTTCGGTGGCAGCAGTGGCAGCAATCGTCCAGGTTCCGGCGGTGCCGACATCATGAATATCGTGGGTGATCTGATCGGTGGCGCCAGCAATCGTCCTGGTCAGCAGGGTGGCGGGGATCTCATGGGGATCGTCGGCTCTTTGCTGGGCGGTGGTGGTAGTAGTGGCAGCAACAACCAACCGGGTCTGGATGCAGGCGATGTCATGAATCTGGTCGGTGGCCTGATGGGCGGCGGCGGCAATAAACCTGGCCTCGATGCTGGCGATGTGATGGGTCTCGTCGGCGGTTTGCTGGGTGGTGGCGGTCAACCTCAGCAACAACAGCAGGCGGGCGGCGGCATGATGGACTTGATTGGCAGCCTGTTGGGTGGTGGCGCTCCGGCTCCGCAGCAGCAACAGGCTCAGCAACAACAGCAGGCGGGCGGCGGCATGATGGACTTGATTGGCAGCCTGCTGGGTGGTGGCGCTCCGGCCCCGCAGCAGCAGGCACAACAACCGGCTGCTGGTGGCGATTTGCTCAGCCTCGTGGGTAGTTTGCTGGGCGGTGGAGCGGCCCCGCAGCAGCAACAACATCAACCCACCGCGCAACCGCCGACCAAGCCAGGTCAGGGACTGAGCAACAATCCCAATCCGAACAACAAGCCGGATAAGGGCAGCATTGCCGATGCGGTTGATAAGATGGGCGGTGCGCTTAACCCGAAGCAGAAGCTGGGTAAGCAGGGTAAGACCAGCGACCCCGACCGTAAGAAGAAATCGAACAAGGGCTCGAATAAGGGCTAAGGGCAGCTTGCCAGCCGACTGATTCAGCCTGAATTGATGCAAATGATACGAACACCCCCAGATTAATGGGGGTGTTCGTATTTCGATTAGCTTTGGTGCGAAACCCCCTGCTTTTGAGGGGTGGAAGGCTCCAGACCTCTAGGATTGATGTTACAATCCTGTATTAGAATGTAGATGGAAAGGGACTCAGGCTGTTTGTAGTAGATGTGGGGCAGCCTGCTTCATGGTTGACTTGTTATGGCGCATGATGTTCTGTTGATTGAGGATAGTCCAACCCAGGCGGCACAAATCAAAGCTACGCTGGAAAGCGTTGGCCTGCAGGTGCGCGTTGCTTACGATGGGCCGGACGGCCTGCGGATGGTGCTGGAACAAAAGCCTGCGCTGATCGTTCTGGATGTCAAACTGCCGACCATGGATGGCTTCCAGGTCTGCCGCCGCCTCAAGCGCGCTCCGGAAACCGCTTCGATCCCGGTCATCATGCTGACTGAAAAAGATGGTGCCCAGGCGACGATGTCCGGCTTACAGGCGGGGGCCGATGATTACATCCCGAAGGATATTTTTGCCACCGAGCATCTGATGAATACACTTCAAGAACTGGGATTGATGTCCTGATGGCCCACCGTCCACGCAGTCCTTACGCCATGCAACCGCCGGTGATGTCGGTTGTCATCGAAAAACAGATGGACATCATGATCGCCCGCAATACGGCCCGCCGTACCGCCAGCCTGCTGGGTTTTTCCCCGGCGGCACAGGCTCAGTTAGCAGGTGCTGCCGCGACCCTGGCCGAGTTAACCCTCAAGACCGGGGATCGCCACGAATTGCACCTGAACGGTATTCGGGATGGATTTAAGGATGGTATCCAGCTCTCGGTTGCCACGCCCTGGTTGAGCGGCGCACCCGAAGGCAACATTATGCTGGCCTTGCGTCAAAAAGTGGGCGACCTGGTTGACGAGATTCTGATTGAAACCGACCCGTCGCCAGTCATCATGCTGATGATGTGGCAGCGCAAGGATGATCCCCACAAAACTTCATGAAAATTCACAAACCCCTTCGGCACACGTTACGAAGTTGTGATATGCTCAAGGCAGCATTTAATTTCAGGTAATGTACGCTATGGCTTCCCAGAACGGCAGCAACGGTACGAACGGTAGCACTGGAACCCCGCATCGCCCGGAGCGTATTCTTATTGTTGCCAAGGATGAGGCGCTGCGCGATGAACTCTGCGATACGCTGCAATCCGTGACCCATTACGTGGTTAATCGGGCAGGCACGTTTGAAGAGGCGCTATCTGAAATTCTGCTCACCCCCTTCGATCTGGTTGTGACTGAAACTGAACTGCCGGACCTCAGCGGAATCGATCTGCTGGCGGTGGTTGGTGGTCTCCGCCCGGAATCTCGCGTGATCGTGATTGATGATGATCTCAGTGCTCGCAGTGCGGTAGCGATTTATCGGCTGGGGGCCGTGGATTATTTATACAAGCCATTGAATATGGCCTTTGTTCTGATGCAGATCGAAAAACAGATGGCGGTTCTGCGTAGTGTGCGTAATTATGTACCCGTGCCGGAAGCGCCCTCGATCCCGCAGGAAGACCTGGCTGACCGCGCCAAACGCATTGACCCCCGCACCCGCCCGGTTGCCCTGGTGCTGAATCGTCAGCAGTTTATGCAGATCAACGCCGAACTCATCAATCTGCATAATCAGGTACAGGCCAGCTTTGTCGGTCTGGTGGATGCGGATGGTAACATGGTGGGTGCGGCGGGCACGCTGGAAGAATTCGACCTCCAGTTGCTCACGCATGCGCTGAATATCGACCACCGCGCCCAGCAGTCACTGGCGAACATTCTTGAAGAGAAGAAGTTCCATTCATCCTTCTTTGAGGGTGAGCACAGCGGCGTTTACATCACAGAGTTCGGTGGTGCCTATGGCGTCTCTCTGGCGGTCATCTGCGCCAATGCCACCAAAGCTGGGTCGATCTGGCACTATAGCAAACGCACGGCTGCTGCTATCGATGCCATCCTGAAGGCTATTCCCCAACCGCGTCTTTTCCCTCGCTTGATGCCGGATGTGTCGACTGAGAATCGCACTTAAGCGAATAGGCGACAGTCTTCCACAACCGTTTTGAGTTCCCAGGCTAATTTTGTCCAGAACAGCGGATGTTGTGCAGGCCAGGTGGCCTGCTCTCTTTTTTGATTACCCCAGTACCCAAATTCAGGTCATGGTTACGGTGAAGTGGCCGTTGCCGTGAGAATGGCCTCAATCGTTGGTTGGAATGGTGCAATGGCGGTCGCTGTGGCTGCAGCAGACTGGGTGGCACTGACTGCTTGCATTACGATTGGATGGAATGTGGGTTGTGATGTGACGTTGCCCGGTGCGAAGTCAATCTGAACGGCGCTCATGATGCTCTGCAATTGTGGGTCACAGAACTGGACATACACGATCTGGAAGCCTGGCTGTTCCTGGAGCGTGTAATCAATCCGATTGCTATAGGCACTCCAACCCGGCGGTAGGTTAAATTCGTTAGTGGGGCAATCCTGCGGGGTGGAGTCGCTACTGATGCGAATGAGGCGAGCGGTTCCGGGATAACGAATATCATCAACCACATCTCCCGTACCATAGGTATTCTCGTTGGTCAGGCGGAGTTCCAGGTTCAGGCTGGTGGTACTGCTGCGGAGGCGAGCTGGCTCAGTGGGGTCTGTCAGGCCAATGGGCAGCACACCCGGCTGGGAACCAAATACCAGCACATAATAGTGACGCCCGACCTCTGAATCGAAAGTGTAGGCGATACCTACTTCCCGATAAGAACGAATGAACAGCGGCAGCCTGGTTTCCCCGCTGCGAACCATACGCCGACTCTTGATCTGCCGATCTGCCGTACTGGCGCTGGTATCTTCAAAGATAAAATTGAGGACTTGTTCCGGGGGAATATCGGTAATGATCGGTACCAGATCTACCCAGTATCCCTGTGAATAGGCGCGGTAGGCGGTGTCTCCCAGTAAGGTCTCCAGATTGGTCTGCCCATCGGCCAGCAAGAACAGATCGCCCAGATTGGTGAGATCCCGGTTCTGATAATCGTTCAAATAAATGCTGGCAACCACATTGAGGTCGGCATTGGGAAAAACATAAGTGACATTACTGATTTTGCGTTGATTGTTGATGGCTTCAAGAAGGGCTTCAGTCACAGATTGATCATCAGGAGTATTCTGCGCGGTACTGACTCTGGCCACGGATAACGCGATCACTACGGCGATTATCCACCAAGAGTGTTTGTTGAGGTGGATCATGATGTTCCTCCCTCCCCTATCCCCAATAGGACGACCAGATAGTGTAATCCCGTGTCTTCAGAAAACTGATCGGCCAATCCAATGTCCTGGGCCGTATCCTGCATCTGGTCATTTGGATCGAGCTGTTCAAATAGGTCGATCAGATTCTGTAGCGTTGGTGAAGTGGGCCCCGGTACATAAATGAACATCTGAACTTCGCCGCTATAACCGGCAATCTGAGCCATACCTTGTGCGGTAAGCCCTTCGGCACTCAGGTACGGCAGATCATCGCGGATCGTATCCAGCGGCAGGGTCGCCAGATAATTCAGGTGAACACTGGCGATGCTGTCGAGTTTGTTATTGTGTTCGAGGGGATCACGACCTTGAGCCGCGCGCCATGAATTGATCGAGCCCACTGTTACCGCTGCAGCGGCGGGGTCAAGATTCTGGTCAATGGTTGGGACAGGTGTAAATGTGATCACTGGACGCTGGGTCGGCGTTGGACTTGCCGTTGGGGTCGGCGTCGATTCAACTCTACCGCCTGTGAGTGCTGCAACACTGATGACCAGGCCTAACACAAGCACCCCAATGAGAAGGATCGCCGACTTCAATAACGCTGATCGTTTAGATGGGTTGCGGGCAGTGACGGTCTTGGAAATGGTTGCCGAATTCTGGAGGAGCTCTTCCTGGGGGGCATTGCTGATGGCATCCCGGAAAGCCGGGTCGCTTTGGCTGAGCGTAGCAATCTGCTGTTGACCCGTATCTGTGACGTTGCGCCCGCCGCCCGGATTACGCGGCGTGTATCGTGCGAGCTCCTCATAGAACTCCGCCGGTGGCAGGGAACCATCGATCACATCGGTATACTGCGTGCGGACGAAGAGGGACCAGTTCGGGGTTTCGATGTCCCCCTCCAGCAGCAGGGGGAACATCGGCTTCTTCCGATTGTCCGCAATCGTGATTTCGCGCTGTACCCAGCGCGATTCATCAGAGCGTGGTGTCAGGAGGACGATGACTGCATCGGCTTGCCAGATAGCCAATACGATGGAGCGCCACCAGTCCTCACTGTTGTGCAGGCTGCGGTGATCAATCCAGACGTCAAAACCTTCCTGGCGCAGCTTTTGCACCAGGCGCATGGCGTAGTCATTATCACTTTTGCTGTAGCTGACGAATACATGCCCCATGACGATTCGATTCGCTTACCCCTGTGTCTGTCTACAGAGTGTATCGAATTGTTATATGAATCACCATTTCTTGCGGGTGATGTCCCTTGAATTGGGGACGTGCATTAGGCGGGTGCCGATTGTGGGCACGCTGAACAATCAACCGCTACTCAAGGGATATATACCCCTTGAGTAGCTATGTGAACGTGAACAGATTAGTTCAGTGCGACTTGCAGCGATTCCTCAAAAACCGTCAGCGCCTCATCGATTTGCGACTCGTTCACCACCAGCGGCGGAATCCAGCGGATGACGTTCTCGTAGGTGCCGCAGGTGAGGAGCAGCAAGCGGCGATCAATACAGCCCTTCTGTACTGCTTTGGTCAGGTCTTTATCCGGCTTGCCGCCACGCATGAACTCGGTGCCGACCATCAGCCCATGCCCGCGGACATCCCCGATGACTGGGTACCGTCCCTGCAATTCGACCAGTCCATCCCGCAGCCGTTCGCCCATGCGGTCAGCATTAGCCGCTAACCCTTCATCGCGGATGGTTTCAACGGTTGCCACCGCGGTGGCTGTCGCCAGAGCTGCGCCGCCATAGGTGCCGCCGTGTGAACCGGGCGGCCAATTGGCCATGATGGCTTTGGTCGAAGCTACTGCGGAGATGGGCATGCCACTGCCGATGCCCTTGGCCATGATGATGACATCCGGCGTGATCCCGCTGTGCTCGAAGCCCCACATTTTGCCAGTCCGACCAAAGCCCGTCTGGACTTCATCCGCAACCAGGAGAATGCCATGCTGCGTGCAGAGATCGCGCAGCGCCTGCATGAAGCTGGCCGGTGCGGGGACGTAACCGCCTTCGCCCAATTCCGGTTCGATGATGATGGCTGCGGTTTCATCAGGGGCAGTCTGTGTCTTGAGTAGGTATTCCAGTTCATGCAGGCAGAACTCGACCGTGCGGGCTTCATCCCAGCCATAGTGATAGGCATAGGGATAAGGCGCAACAAAGACTCCGGCTGGCAGCGGCTGATACTTCGAGCGGTAAACGGTCTTGGAGTTGGTCATCGCCATCGTCTGGGCGGTGCGTCCGTGGAAACTGCCCTGAAAGGTGATGATGTTGGGTCGCTTGGTCGCCATGCGTGCCAGCTTGACTGCGCCTTCAGTCGCTTCTGCACCACTGTTGGAGAAGAAGAAGCAGTCCAGCCCTGGCGGAGTCACGGTCGCCAGCGTCTCGGCGAGCTTGAGCGTCGAAGGCGGGATGACGATGTTGATTTGCCCGTGGATCAATTTGGCGGCCTGGTCCTGAATGGCTTTGACGACGCGGGGATGGCAATGCCCGGTGTTGGTCACGCCGATGCCGCTGGTGAAGTCGATCCAGCGGGTGCCATCAGCTTCGTAGAGATAGATCCCTTCGCCACGTTCGGGTTGCATGGTGGTCAAGTGCGACCATGCCGGGGAGAGATGCTCAAGGGCGGTCGTGGAAGTCAACGTCATGATGGTTCATCCTGAGGTAAAAACTGTTTCCGCTATTATAGCGCGGGTAGATAGGCTTATCCCAAGATGGGTAACTAGATCCGCAACATAGGAAGCCAACGGCGGACACGGCGCAGCAGCATCGCCACACGGATGTTGAAGGGGCTGTAGAGCGAAAGCTGCGGTTTGCTCATCAACTGGTTGTCCACCAGCACTGATTGGGGGCGGACAAAGCGCAGCAGACCTTCTGGCCCATTCCGCCGACCCATGCCGCTGTTTTTGACTCCACCCATCGGCAGGCTGGGCGTGCCGAATGTCCACTGAGTCGTGTTGATGTTGACGTCGCCGCTGTCGATACGGGTAGCAAGCTGTTCACCACGGCGCAGATCTGCCGTGAAGATGGCCGCTGAGAGGCCGTATTCGTTGTCGTTTGCCAGTCGGATGGCCTCTTCCGCATCCCTGACTTTCATAAGCGGTACCAGTGGGCCGAAGGTTTCTTCGGTCATCACTTTCATCGTGTGATCGACATTGGTCAGGATGGTGGGTTCGAAGAAACGCGGTCCCAGGTCGGGTCGGCGTTTGCCGCCGTATACCACTTTGGCACCTTTCGCAACCGCATCGGCAATATGGGCTTCGGTGCGTTCAAGTTCGCGGTCGTTGGTCAGGCTGCCCATATGGATTTCCATCCCTTCGGCGGGACTGACGACAACTTGTTTGGCATAGTCGATAATTTTGGTGACGAAGGCATCGTAGATGGGTGCTTCCACATAAATCCGTTCGGTGCTGATGCAGACCTGACCGGCATTTTCCAATGCGCCGACCAAGGTCCCGGAAGCCGCCAGGTCGAGATCGGCATCTGCCAGCACGATGAGCGGGTCTTTACCGCCGAGTTCCAGGCTGCATCCGATGAGGCGTTCTGCCGCACGGGCAGCGATCCGGCGTCCCGTGGCGGTGCTGCCGGTAAAGGCGATGTAATCGACTGAATCGACGAGGGCAGCGCCGGTGCTGGCAGCTCCATAGACGAGCTGGACTACATCCCGGGGAATACCGGCCTCATGCATCAGATCCACTGCGAAGCTGGCGACATAGGGTGTGACTTCGCTGGGTTTGAGGACGACCGTATTGCCAGCGATCAGGGCCGGGATCATGTCCTGAATGGCGTTGAGCAGGGGATAGTTCCAGGGTGTGATAAAACCAGCAACACCCCAGGGTTTATAGTAGACGCGGGCGGTATGCTTGACCGGTAGCACCGAACGGCGAGTCTGCGGGGCGAGCCACTGGGGGGCATGGTTGGCGTAGTAGTTGGCGATGCTATCCAGTACGGCGACTTCTTCCCAGGCACCGAAGGCATTCTTGCCGGTCGCTTCGCGGATGCGCTGGATAGCCGTATCCTGGTGTTTCCAGAGCACATCAGCCCATTTGAGCAATAAACGACAGCGTTCCTTGACCGGGTGCGCAGCCCAGGCTGGTTGGGCGGCTTTGGCACGGGCGACGACAGCCTGGACCTGTTCGGCGGTCATGGCTTCGATGTGACCGAGAATGTCATCGGTGACCGGATTGCGGATGAGAATTTGTTCGCGGGTGGTGGTGCTGGATTGGGTTCGGATACGGGGGGATTCAACAGCGACCATTGGGGGACTGTCCTTAACAGTAATCACATTACGACCGATTATAACAGAACCGTTTTCGGCAAGAACCAGCTTGTTATAAGAAGGGTGCCTTCGATTTTCGGGATGCGGATGTTTTTTAATGCAAAGCGGCAAAGTTGGACTAAACACAGCGTCACAGAGGAACACAAAGAGGGCGCTGTTTTTTCTGTTTTACAAGGATAACAGGTAAGTATTGCTAACTTAATTAAGGAAGGTGGTTTTGAGCGTGGAGAAGGTTTGAATTGGCGGGATGAGGGGTTTATAGTTGGAATTTACATACCTGGGGATGGGACTGGTGTCTTGAGGGTTGAGGTGACACAACGAATTCCTGCCCCTTATTCCGAATGTACCCCAATAAACTCGTTGCAATACGGCCACCCCACGTTTTCGCTACTCCCCACCTGCGCTCCATAGCCCTGACTTCCCTTGCGCGATATGCTCTCGCACATCCGAAAGGGAGACCCGCCCATGCGCCGCCTACTTGTTCTGTTGATGTGCCTGTTCCTGCTGCCAATTCTGACGGCAGCGCAAGATTACAATCAACTCAACTACCTTTTGAGCACACAACAAAATCCCACGCAAATCCCACACCAGCGTGAACGTTTGACCCTGGCGAATCTTCAAACGGCGTCCACTCTGGGGGTATGGGGAACTGGGCCAATATCGGCGGCTGCATGGTTGGATGACAATCATGTAGGCATTGCTTCAATGAGGGGATCCTGGATTTATGATCTACAACAACCTAACCAACCGCTAATGCTCACACCGCTTCAATTCACTCATATGTGGCCTACTCGTTCTCCGAATGGCATGATCGGTCACATTTGGCGCTACTATGATGATTACAGTCTACAGCCTAATGTTCTCGGTGTATGGCGATTTGACGGTCTTGAGAATCGTCTGCTGTTGCATCGTGCCAACGGTTTGCCTATGGATGACGAATCCCTGCCAGTTTCTGGTGCAGAAATTATCGCACTGGATTCTCATGATGGCTATCTGGCCTCGGCACAGGGGAATATAGCGTATGTATGGTCAGACCCCGGCAATGAAGAGCCAATCGCGTTCATCCACCCACCGAGCAATCGCACCGACTACTTTATCGAAGCAGGTTCGCTCAGTGCGGATGCCCGTTGGTTGGTGACGGCTGCGCGGGCAGTCATCAGCGATCAACTCATCATCTCCTTGTGGGATGTCCAGACAAGAGAACGATACATCCTCTATGAGAGCGAATACCTGCCATTGATGCGGACAATCCCCTGGCTATTTGATTGGGATCAAGGACAAGATGAACTACTCGTGTATGGTCAAGTTGTCTTCTCGACCATTGCAGATCAACCTCATGACATTTTCTGGCGTTGGAATGTAGCGACTTTGGAACGGACTGACTTACCGCTGCCATGTGCCATCCTTGATTCAGATCAACCCTATGTCCGGTTCATGTTGGTGGATATGGATACTGACCATAACCGGGCGATTTGTACGAGTTACTTTCCCAATGGCACGCGGATCACTGCGGTAGTGGATTGGCTGACAGAAACAGTATTGGCCCAATTTGAGGGACGACATGGAAATGAATACCGCATCAGCCTCAGCCCGAATGGTCGCTACATAGCCATACCCGTCACCTTCACCTCCGATCTGAATAATCCGAGTGGTTTTCGTTTTGGTGTGTATATTCACGACCTTGAAAAGAATGTTCCAGTTGAACCAATACCCATGCACGATGGTTACGTCATCGCAGCCCATTTTGACCATCGGGGGCGTCTTCTGACTGCCGGAAGCGAAGGCACAGTGCGCGTATGGGAGGTGGGATCAGATCAACCATTAGTTGAAGTGACCAATTCTACCGTACTCACCATAACGCAACTGGCTTTTAGTCCTGATGGAAAGTGGTTGTTCAGTGCTGCACCGGGTAATCCTCGTGCAAACTGGGTTTATGCACCGGGGTCAGTCCGCCGATGGGATGTACAGCAAGGCACCAGCGAGATATTCATCTCTGATGACCAACTTCGTATTAGTGGTATTGTCTTTGATCCTGCCGGAGATTGGTTATACATGGGGGATTTGAATCAAAAATTACATCGGTGGAATGCCAATACCTATGAACCTGTGGATACCTTTGATAATGCAGCAGCCATTGATCGTCTGCTGATAAGTGCAAGTGGTCGTCTGTTGGTAGCGGTTAGTCAGAATGGGTTGAGCTTTTGGGATACTGCCACAATGACCATCATCAATCGCATTGAACAACCTTGGATTGGTGAACGCTGCCTGGTTCAGTTCTTCCCCGGTGACACATGGTTGCGCGTATGTGATCAACTCTATAGGGTGGAAGACAATGGACGGTTGATCGCTCAATGGGAACCTGCGAATTTACCTGAAGAATTACAAAGCTGGGGAGAACAATCAAACTTGATTTTGCTGCCAGAGTTGATGGCAGATCCCAGCAGCATTGCAACTATGCCAATGATCCAATACTTGAACGTCCATACGGCAGCTATTAACCCGGCTCAGGATTTGATGGCATATGGAGCAAATGATGGCGTAATCACCTTGAGTGGTATACCCCGTCAGGGGGCAGGATCATGAAAGGTTTTCTGCCCATACTCCTTGTCTTATGCCTCTGCTTGCACATTTCAAAGTCTGCGCTTGCTGATGAAATCCGTCAAATCTCAGTAGATACAGTTAGCGACCTGGTCTTGTTGCGAATATTGGCTTATCCAGCTCGGCAGTTCGATTTCGACGCCTCTGCTGATTTTTACTTCACACCAGATGGTCAGTCTGTGATATTCATGCAACGGGGAATTGTGCGTAGACTCAGTCTTGAAGGCGATATTCTGGAAGAACGCCGTGAGATTGATCTGATGAGTTATCGACCAGTCATGTACAGCACGGATGGCAAACAGGCGGTGACTGTTTTTCAACAGGCTTTTTGCGTTTGGACCGTGTATAGCTTTTCGCAAATCGATTGTGGCTCGCCTCGTGTTACCTTCCCGGATGGACAGTATTCACAACCGCTGGTAGCAGCCGCATTCGATGCAGATCAGCAACGATTGTATGCGGTGAGTACTGTTTCATATTCAGGAATTGGCGCACTCTTGCACATTTTCGATCTGACCACCAAACGCGAGATAGATCGTTTGCGAATTGCCTGTACAGGCAATTCGGCTGTCATCAATCAAGATGCTACCCTGTTCATCTGTGATACTTACGCGGGTCTAAATGCCTATGCGATTGATGACTCATTAGACTTGGATACCGTATGGAGCTTCAACCAGTATATTGACCAGTACATGGTGAGCGCTGATACACAGAGGGTCTACATTGAGTACCGCCAGTATGAAAACGACATCTGGCAGCCGTATCTCGAAACACGCGATGTGATATCCGGTGAAGTGCTGAGCAAGGAGAAATTGACCGTCGGAATGCCTTACTACTTCTTGCCGGGAACCGATGGCAGCCTGCGCTTTCGACAAGGTGTAGCAGATGGTCAGGAGCAAGGTGGGTTGGTCAATGCCTACACCGGGGAAGTTATCTTTAGCCCGGATGTTAATCCACAACAGGTTTACCTGGTTCGCTTCAATCAGTCCATGACGTTGATGGCAATTGGAGGTTACTTCGTAAGTGCGCCACCTAGTGAGGCACAGGTGCGATTGTTTGGCTTCAGTGATTGCAGCGGGCAATCAAAGCAGGGCATCGACCTCAACCTGCGGGCGGAACCCAGTGTGAACGCAGCAATCGAAGCCGTGCTGCCTGCGGGGATGCGAATTGCGCTGGTCGAGGAACGGACCGAGAGTGATGGCAGCCGGTGGTGGTCAACGCTGAATGGCTGGTGGCTGCGGTCGGATGTACTGGCGGTTGATTGCCCGAACTAATGCTTCAGCCATGACCGGTCGGTGTGTGTACAATGCATAGTGCAGAATACATCATCGGGAGGTGACATCATGCCGGATGCGCGGCTGATTTTCTCAACAGGATCATTGTATCCACTGGATACGTGGCGCTGCTTTGAACTGGCGAAAGAGGCCGGTTTTGACGGCATCGAGATCATGTGTGATGAACGGTGGACGACCCGGGATCCGTTGTACCTGAACCGGCTGATGGAGACCTTTGACCTGCCCATTTTTGTGTGTCATACACCGTTCGGCAGCCGGGTACCTGGATGGAGCAGCCAACCAGACCCCATCGGCATGATTTACCGGACGCTGGAACTGGCGGGCTACGTGGGAGCACGAAGCATCGTGGTGCATTTGCCACGAACAGTCGGCTGGGTGAATGTGAGCTTTAACGGGCAGGGTGGTTGGCGGCTGCCGTGGATATCAACCGATGGAGCGGTCAAACAGTGGATTGAACACGACCTGCGACGTGTGCAGGCACAGACACCGATTCGCATCGGGCTGGAAAATATGCCAGCGCGGGAGTGGTTGGGGATGACTTTCGACCCAACGATGTGGAATGAGGTGGCAAGCTGGTCACGGGTGCATGACTGGCTGACACTGGATACGACTCATTGGGCGACCAAGAAGGTTGATCCGGTAGCAGCGTATCAGGCGGCGGGTGGACGGGTTTGCCATGTGCATTTGAGTAATTTTGATGGGCAGGAACATCGACTGCCACATCAAGGACTGATGGATTTGGGGAAATTCCTGCGACAACTGACGATGGATGGTTATGCCGGGACGATTGCACTGGAACTGCATCCAGCGGCATTGGCTTTTACGGATGACCTGACCATGCGGCGGTTGTTACGGGAGAGCGTGAGCTACTGCCGGGAGCATCTGCTGGCGAGTGGGGATCGTTAGATTACATCGAAGACGCCTTTATGACCTGTTTTGCAGGAAAATAACAGGTAATGATTACGTAATATTACACGTTGAGCGCATTGCAATGCACTCAACGTGTTTAGATGGCGATCAGGCCAAGGCAGCCTGCGGGAGCGCCGCTTCCGGCGTGATGGAATTCTCGGTTTCCCGCCAGTTGACGGTGGGCATGACCTGCCGCCGGTCAATCTGATCCTGATAACGCAGGGCCAGCTTAATCATGTGTTCGATTTCGGCTTCATCGAGCAGATGCGGCTGGAGGCCGAGATCGAGCAACTTGGTATGGACGACATTATAGTGATGGTTTTCCGACTCGACCCGCGGGTTGCGGATGCTATCCAGCATGACATCCAGGCCCAGGCGCTGACCGACCCGCTGCACCCGTTCCGCCAGGTCTTTGACCGAGAACCATTCGGTGATCTGGTTAAAGACGCGGAATTCCCCGGCGGCGGGCGGTGACTGGATCGCCAGTTCGATGCAGCGAACGGTGTCCTTGATATTGATGTAGCCACGGGTCTGCCCACCGCTGCCGTAGACCGTCAGTGGATGACCGATGGCGGCCTGAATGCAGAAGCGGTTGAGGGCGGTGCCATATACCTGGTCATAGTCGAAACGGGTCGCCAAGGCTGGATCGAGGGCGGTTTCATAGGTATCCGCGCCGTAGACGACACCCTGATTCAGATCTGTGGACTTCATGCCCCAAATACGGCAGCAGAACATGATGTTGTGGGAGTCGTGCACTTTGCTGAGGTGGTAAAACGAACCGGGTTGCTTGGGGAAAGGCAGCACATCACTGCGCCCTTTGTGATGGATTTCAATAAAGCCTTCTTCAATATCAATGTTCGGCGTGCCGTATTCCCCCATGGTCCCCAGCTTGACCAGATGCGCCGCCGGAGCGTAGTCCTTGATGGCGTAGCAGACGTTGAGTGTCCCGATCACGTTATTGTGCTGGGTAAAGACAGCGTGTTCACGGTCGATCATCGAATAGGGTGCGGCGCGTTGTTCAGCAAAGTGGACGACGGCTTCCGGCTGGAATTCCTGGAAGGCGCGCGAGAGTGACGGGTAATCCACCGTATCCCCGTGAAAACGGGTGATGGCCTTGCCGGTGATTTCGGCCCAGCGTTCGACACGCCGCTGCATCGAGTAAATCGGGACGAGGCTATCCAGCCCGTGTTTGAGGTCAAACTGACGGCGTGCCAGGTTATCAAAGACGGCGACTTCATGCCCTTTCTGTGACAGATAAATTGCCTGCGGCCATCCCAAATAGCCGTCACCACCCAATATTAAAATGCGCATTGATACCCTCCTTATCAATGGATACATCATCAATAACGAGGGGCCGGGAACAAAGTTCCGGTGAGGACTACGAACTGAGTTTTTTTCTCATGTTGAATAATTCAGCAGTTTGTACAATGTCGTTAACTGTGGCCGACAGCCTCTCTGTCCCCCCCAGTTGAAGCCCCAAAGCCGGTAATTGATACGAAACCAGTCTATTCGAAGGTGCCTGAGCAGGCAGCGGCGGGAACGGCCCCGGTCGATTGGCAAAGGTGCGCGCCAGCCGGACGACTTCCTGATGGGTTACGTACAGATCGCTCAGATGGACGACTGGTGGCAATGAAGCGGGCAGGTTGAGGAGGTGCCAGATGACGCCGGCGACATCGGCACCATGGACTTCCGTGCCGCCACCGCTGCTGGTGATGGGGTCATCGTGCAGGACAGCCTGAATGAGGTTCCACCACTTGGAACGCTCGACCGGCCAGGTCAGGCCATAGACGCCGGTCGCCCGAATGGCGCTGGTTTGCATGCCTTCGGCTTGGGTAAAGCTCTGCAGAAAGGACTCGACCGCAGCTTTATAGGCGCCGTAGTGGGTATCCGGATTGGTGGGATGGGACTCATCCAGCACGCGACCGGGTTGCGTGGCAGAGAATACGGCCCGGCTGGAGAGGAAGATAAAGCGCGGAACCCGGGCAGCGCGGGCGGCCAGCAGCAGGCGGAGTGAACCATTGAGATTGGCTTCCAACCAGGCGGGCAGATCATCCCCCTCGCCGCCCCGGTAACGGCCCGGCACATGCTCATAAGCCAGGTGGATGATGGCATCAGTACCCTGAACCAGTTGGGCGAGCGCAACTCCTGTGTTGAGGTCGCCGGTGATCCAGTCAAGCGGCGCGGCGAAGCCATCCCGTTGGGAGGATGGCCGGGCCAAGGCCCGCACCGCTACCTGATGGCGCTGGAGTTGCGCCACGACGAACCGGCCTACATATCCGGTCGCGCCAGTGACGGCAATGCGTTTGAGGTTATTCAAGTGGTCCCTTTAGCTCTGGCGGTAACTGCCCGTGTTCATAGACATGCCACCAGGCGTCGATGACCGGGCGTAGGTGTTCCCAGCGGGCGTGGTTGCGCTCCCAGGGTTTTTCATACTGATAGTGGATGACGTAGATGCTGGTCCACTGCCAGAGCTGCGGCAGGTTGAACCAGACATATTGCAGCACGTTGTAGAGGTACGGCAGGCCATGCCACTCGGGAAACCAGGTTTGGAGAAAGGTCTGGTCGGTGCGGCTCCAGAAGGCTTCCGGCTGATCGAGGCGGGCGAGCATGGAGTCAAAGGTGCGCTGGCTGGGTTCGGCAACAAAAACGCCGCTGTTCAGGCGGTGAAAATCGTTGAGGGATTCGTAGAGGTTGGGGGCTGCCGCAAATTCAGGATAGCCAAAGAGCCGATCTATATTGCGGATGACCAGCGTATCCGCATCCAGGAAGACGACCCGCTTAAACTGCTCCAACTGCCACAGGCGGAGCTTGACGAAGTTATGCAGCGGATCATGAAACTGGGGTTTGGTGCCTTTGGTGAAGGGCGCCAGATTGTGCTGAGAAGAGCGGGTGTGGCGGGCGCGGAAGTCTTCTGACAGCGGCAGCGGCTCGACCGGCAGGATGGTGCAGCCCAGGCGTTCCAATTCATCCAGCCCAGCGACTCCAGGTAAGGCCAGGACGGTCAGCGGCCAGGCTGAGCGCGTCATGCTGAGCGAACGGGCCAAGGCCGTCGCGCCGATGAGGTAATCCTGATTGGCTACCAGGGTGACATAGCTATACACAGGTATGGATCCGGTATTGGTGAGCAGGGTGCAGGGTGATTATCCCTGATTTCCTGTCCAATGGGCAATCGCAGCGGCCTGGTGGGGGTACATCTGAGAGGGGAACAGCGGGCGGACATACCGGCGCAGACGCCCTAGTCCCGTCCCTACGAAAGACGGCGATGTACACGCAATCAGGCATTTCTGACGATTTCACCCTAAATCCCGGATGCGCCCGCCTGATGGAGCCAACCTTTTGCCTTCCCGGCGGCTTTGCGGTTGAATCGAGGGTACGATTTTATTCAGGAGATTCTTGTCATGGCTATGACCCGACTTCAAGAAATTGAGCATAAACACGCCCAGATCCGCAGTTTGCTGGAACAGCACAAAGCCCCGGCCCTGTGGCTGCGCCGCACCCGTAATCTGGCCTGGATCACGGCGGGAGCGGATGCCAGCATCCCGGTGGAGACGGATTATGGCATGTACAGCATCCTGGTCACGCCGGAAAAGCGTATTGTCTACACCAACAATATTGAACTCACACGGCTGAAGGGTGAAGAGCGTTTCGAAGACCTGGGTTTTGAGTATGCCAGTTTCCCGTGGTGGGAACCGGCCCGGAACCCGGATCACGCCGGGCAGTTGACCGATGAAGGCGCGGTCGAAGATACGCTGACCAGTTGGCGCTCGGTGCTGACCGAAGGTGAGCAGGAACGACTACGGGCGCTAGGCAAGGATGCGGCAGCAGCGCTGGAGAGCACGGTGCGCGGGGTCAAGCCGGGCATGACCGAGTTCGAGGTGGCTGCCCGGTTGGATGCGGCCTGCAAAGCCTGGGGCGGGCAGGTGACGGTCAACCTGATCGGCAGCGACGCGCGCATCAGCCAGTATCGGCATCCGCTGGCTACGTTCAAGAAGGTCGACAAGTATGTGATGGTGGTGGTGTGCGTCCGGCGCGGCGGCCTGATTGTGGCCGGAACGCGCTTGGGGTACTTCGGCAAATTGCCCGCCGACGTTTCCGCCACGCTGCATCGGATCGCGGCGATTGATGCGGCGGTCATCGCCGCCACTCAGCCGGGGCGGACGCTGGGCACGGTCTTTAGTGATCTGCAGGCAGCCTATCAGGCGCAGGGGGAAGCCGATCAGTGGCAGTTGCATCATCAGGGTGGGCCGATTGCCTACCAGGGTCGTGAACGGATTGCCACGCCGGGCGATCCGCTGGTGGTGCAGGCGGGGATGGCCTTTGCCTGGAATCCCTCGATTGTGGGATGCAAGTCGGAAGATACCATTCTGGTGGGCGCTCATGGCAATGAGATCGTGACGGCGCACAGTGCGGATTGGCCGACAGTGGACGTGGATATCGCCAGCGAAACGATCCGCCGACCGGGTATTCTGGAACTGTAAGCAGGGAAACCTGCTTATCCGACCGCCAGTAGAACGGTCAATTGTTAGGGGTATATAAGGTATTGTAGATATGCTTTCAATTAGGGACCATTGAAAGAGGGTATCTACAGAATGAAACGAGTGACGCTGGGTATCATGTTGCTGCTGGCCGGGGCAGGGCTGATGACCTTTGCCCTGCCGGCTATCAGCGCACAAGATAATGCCACCTGTTATGTTGACCCTAGTGGACAAATTGTCTGCCAGGAGGCGGTTTCAACAGGCGGAGGCGGTAACGCCAATACCTGCACGACTGACCCTGAGGATGGCAGCGGTCTGCCGGAGTGCGGCACGCCGAAGGACAACGAATGTTATCCAGGCGGTGCGCTGGCCGGTAAATGTGATTCCGAATGGCATTGGAAGGGCGGTTGGTGGCTGGCCCGTTACAACCACTTCGGTCTGAACCGGGCGGACTTTCCGCTGGAGTTTATCAGTTTGCTGCCGCCGGAGTTCCTGGATGAGGACGGTGCAGGTCCGCGCAGTTTTCCCAATGGGTGCTTCGATACCGTCCCGTATCCGGATATGATGTTTATCGGCCCGCCGGATACGGTAGGCAATTCCCTGGATCTGACTAGTACTGATGGAAGCTGCTCAGGCGGCATTCAATTGGTTTACACCAGTGTGATTGCCAGCAGTCAACCTGAGGCCGTTGCCAAGTGTACGGCGCTGGGCGCACCGACCGTTTCGGTGGACAGCTTCCGGGCGAATGGCTATATCACCAGTTCAACCGGCGCGGCCATGCCCCCCGATGTGTACTGGTGCTTCCCCTATGCGTAGGTTAGGCGGGTAAGCGGTATAGCTGGTACGCCCCGACTGGATCACTCCAGAGGGGTGTGCCGAGCTCTTGGACGACTTCTGGAAAACGTGCGTTTTCAGTCAGGAAGCGCGGATCGGTTTTCCAGAAGTCATAGCCTACTTGAAATACCAGTACGTAATCATCTCCGGCGGCCCGCCAGGACTCGATGACCGCCTCCGTCGTTAGCCCCTGCCGTAGCGGGCGCACCCAGTAATCAAACAGAATGTCCGGCACACAGGTGATGGTCGCCGGGCAGTGATACGACTTGGACTCGTAGAGAAAGCGGACTTGTGAACCGGCAGGCAAGGTCGCCAGTTCGCGCTGCATGGCGGCGTAAACGCCCAGGCCGCGATCCAGCATGGCGTCACGATCCAACTGACCGGTCAACCAGGGGAGGACGGCATCGCGCCCCGTCTCCTGCAATGCGCCGAGCAGCGTGAAGACCAGCGTGAGTCCGATGATGCCGTGGGCGATACCTTGGATGGGCAGTCGCTTGGATGGGATGCGTCCCAAGCCGTAGAGGGCTACGCCACTGAGTACCGCGGCAGCGGGCAGACCGAACAGCGCCAGTCGCGTCTGGACGCCGATGCCGCTGGTGGCCGCCATACCCATCCAAAAGAGCAAGGCGGGCAGCGCAAAGGTCAGACCCAGGCGGGCGAGTGCTTTCGCCCGTGAATCCAGCCAGTTCCAACTGACCAGGAGCAGCAGGGGTAAAACGAGCACCCAGGGGCCGATGGTGAAGCCAAAACCTTCGGTCTTTTCGATTCCCTGGATGGTGGCGGCCAGCGGCAGGGCGATCAATTGACCGAGGTTGCCGGTGCTGAGTAAACCCTGACCGGCCGTGCTGAAGGTGGTCGACCGCAGGGAATCCCAATTCAGACCGCCGAAGAGGAAAGGATAGACCGGGTTTTGATAAAGCAGCGCGCCTTTGAGCGCCCAGGGCAGAAAGGTTAGTGCCGCAACACCGCCGATGAGAAGTCCGGCGTAGAGCCACCGGCGCAGGCGCTGCGTCCAGGTGGTCTCGGAGCGCCCGACGTTGAAGAGCAGCCAGACGCCCAGTGCAAGCGCCAGCCCAGCCGTGGTGTACTTAACCCCGACGGCCAAGCCCAGCAGTAGACCGAGAATAGCCAGTAGTCGATAGTCGATAGCGGATCGTTCCTGGCTGGAAGCCCTGGCAGCGACGATCAGTACTCCCGCACTGTAAGCGACTATCGCCAGATCGACATAGGGCCAGCCAAAGAGTAACCACAGGCTCCAGGCGGTCATGGTCAGCGCCACTGTCCACCAGGCGGCACTCGGAGACACTGTCCACCAGGCGGTGCTGGTATGCAGGTAACGGTTGATCAAGCCGCCGATGGCGAGCAGCGCCAGGACGCCGAACCACCAGTGCAGCGGCGCGGCGGCGGTGTCCCGACCGAAGAGACTGATCGCTACACCGTAGAGGATCTCGACTCCCTGCGGGAAACCGAGGAAGTGGTTATCGGCGTGGGCTTGAACGGCACCTGCCCCCAAATAGCGGGCTGGTCCGACGAGATGATAGTTGACGGCGTCAAAGGCGACCGGCGGGATGAGCGCATGGATCAAGGCCAACGCCAGCATGAGGACCACAAAGATGGCGACCAGCAGCGTGCTTTTTTCGGTGTAACGGATTGTACGCAGCAAAGCAGCTGCATCGCGTAACCAACTGAGCAAACTGTGCCCACTGAGCACAGCGACCAGCGCGACGCCTCCCCACAGGGTAACGCGGTTGAACTGACCGCTCAGACCGACCAGCAGCGCCAGGCTGCTCAGCAACCCCAGGCCGACCATCCCCTCCAGGGCCAGGCGTTCGGCGCGAGTCCAATCACTGTGTTCGGATTGCCCCCGATTCAGGATCCAACTGATGATAACCCGCCCGAGTCCACCACCGACCCCTGCCAGTATGACCAGTGGCAGTAGGTCCAGCAGCGCATTCGCCAGGTTGCCCAGCGCCAGCGGCAGATCGGGAAGGAGGAGCTGGCTAAATGCCTGGAGTACGTCCAGATCGACTGGATGGGTGCCGTAGTAACTCAGCGGCACAAAAATGAGCAAGAGCAAGGCGATCAGCATACGGCGGTTCGTCGGGTTCATGAGGGATTGCTCAATGCGCTAGAGGAAAGAAAGGTCGGTGTGATATAGTCCCAGTATAAAGCGATCTGGGCTGCGCTTGCCTCAAGATTAGGGGCATCCCCGGGGGTATCCTCATGGTCTATATGATTGACGGTCACAACCTGATTGCCAAACTGCCGGATATTACGCTGGACGATCCGGATGATGAGGCGAAACTGGTGCAGAAGCTGATTGGTTTTTGCGCCCGCACTAAACAGCAGTGTGTGGTGGTGTTTGATTATGGTCTGCCCGGCGGTGTCTCCCGCATGTCGACGCGGTCGGTGCAGGTGGTGTTTGCCTCGGCCCGGTCAAATGCCGACCGGGTGATCATGGAACGTCTGAAAAAGGTGCCTGATCCACGCGGCTGGACGGTAGTGACCTCGGATAACGACGTGGCAACGACGGCTCGTATGTGCCGTATGAAAACCATGCACGCGGAGGATTTCGCCCGCCTGCTGGAACGCCCGCCGAACAAGATGGTGGCTGTGGATGCGGGCGAGGCTGCTGATGTGAAGCTCTCTGATGATGAGGTCGATGAGTGGATGGATCTATTTGGCGGCAAGAAATAACCGATTTCAGAGCTCGCTCAATACACCCATCTGCTGGAGCTCGCCCAGGTCATCGGCGTTAATCCAGATGTCCGTGATGCGGCCATCACGCAGGCGGAATAGGCTCATGCCCGTGACGACCACCTGTTTATCGGTCGGCAGGTCATGGTAGGTGCCGCAGCGCTTCCAACGGGCGGCCACACGATCGTCTTCCGCCAGCAGGTCACAGACTTTGAAGTGCAGATCGGCATAGGTGGCGAAGGCCATGTGTAAGCGGCCTATCAGCAGCTCCCGGCCGCTGGCTGACTGCCCACTGACACGCGCTTTGCAGTCCGGGTCCAGCAGGCGTTCGGCGGCTTTGAGATCGCGCTGGTTCCAGACTTGCTCAAAATACTGACAAATGATGGCTTTATTTTCCCCAGTTGACATGATGCTGATCCTCCCGTAACTCACATTACAACATGGATTGCAGCTTAGCGCGAATCGGTACTCAGGTTACAGTTCAAAAAGTGCTCAAATACGATCCAACTGGCTCTGTTATACTTTGCTTATGCGTTCCTCCCCTCGTAAGCAGGTGACATCATGAAGTACACACTCATTAAAGGCAGTTTCCATGTGGTGGGGCAGTCCCCGGATGGTGACTCGGTGAAGTTCCGGGCCGCGAACCCCGACCTGTGGAATAACATCAACACTGATCACCGCGAGGCCTTTCAAAAGACGTTCGTCTCTGAGAACGGTGTGGTCACGCTGCGCCTGGAAGGGGTGGATGCGCTCGAGACGCATTACACACCGCCCAGTCCAGCGCTGCCATCGATCACGCCGTTGGGGGGAACGGGCGCGTTGACCAAGCCCCCCACTGCTCGCAATTACAGCCAACCGGCGGAACTGGGTCGGCTGGCCGCGAACCAACTAATGCATCTGATCGGCGTAACGGCCCCTAAGTGGCGCGTCTTCGGCAAGGCGGTCTATGTATCGGAAGCCTCGATCAACGGCATCCCGGTCAAAACGAAGCTGATGGATACGATACCGGGGTACATTGTGACCGGGGATATTGAGCGCAACGGGCGTCCGGTCTCCTGGATTTTCCCCGGCACGACCCCGCTGGTCGATGGGGCTTCGATCCCGCGGGATGGACTGGCCGAGATGGCTCCCCAGAGCGTGAATTATCAACTGTTGCGCATGGGGCTGGTTTATCCGTTCTTTTTTATGACCTTGCCTGCCGTGCTGCGGAACCAGTTGGCGAGCGCCGTCCGTGAGGCGCGGGAAGCGGCTGCTCGTGCCGCCGGAAAACCGAACCCACCGGCAAACCTGTGGCTGCTTGACCGTTCGACCCAGGGGGTGGAGTTGAGCAGTATTCGAGTTTTGACGACTGAACAGGCCATTTTCCCCTATCTGTTCCGCAAAATTGCCCAGCATTTCCAGCGGATCGACCTGGAACGGCAGCGTGCTGCCGCCTTGAGCGGGGTGCCGGTCAGCGATGAGAGTGTGCCGCTGGACGGTTTTTTCAACGATGCGAACCCGCATGTGTTTGTCATCAGTGAGCAGGACTTCCTCCGGTTGGACGATGTGGTTGAGGCTAAAGGTACGACGCTGCGGATGCGCCGCGGTCCCTTTGACCTGGTCTTCTTGTCCTGATCTGCTTCTTGAGCATGTCATCCCCTGACTGCAGTCAGGGGATGGGTAATCCTGTACATTCAGGCAGTCACATATTCGAGCGGTCCGTTGCGTTCCAGGTAGGACAGCAGGCTGACGATGGGCGGGCGTTCTTCGTCGCCAATCCGTTCCACTTCGAGGGCGAAGCGCTCGGCTTCCTGAATGACCAGCTTCATACTGCGGTTGGCCCGGTCGAGCAATTGCACCCCGTAGCGGCTTTCCAGACGAGCGATGAACACCTGCATGATGGCGAAGGACATCTTGCCGAGTTTATCCAGCGGCTGATTGGTATGCACCCGAACGTCGAGATCCGTCTGGGCCATGGCATCCAACCCAAAGCGGTCCAGTAAATCAATGAGCAGCCCGGTTTCGACCCCGTAGCCGGTGAAGAAGGGGACTTGTTCCAGGGCGGTGCGCCGTCCGGCATATTCGCCAGAGAGCGGTTGAATAAAGCCAGAGAGTTCCGGGTAGAACAGGTTGAAGATGGGACGGGCGACCAGTTCTGTCACCCGCCCACCGCCCACCGCTTGCAGCTTTTTGCCCATCTGGATGGGCCGCTGGTAAAAGCCTTTGACGTATTGCAGGCTGGGGCGCTGCAGCAGGGGGCCGATCAAGCCATAGACGAAGCGGGGATGGATGTTGGTGATGTCCGTATCCACCCAGGCGATGAGATCCCCTTTCAGGACGTGAAGGCTTTTCCAGAGGGCTTCCCCTTTGCCCCGGTGACTGCCGACTTCCGGCAGGATGGCCGGATGCTGATAAACCGGGATGCCCATACTTTTGGCGCGTTCTACGGTGTCGTCGGTGGAGTCGCTGTCGATGACCACCAGTTCATCAATTAATGGCAGATCATCCATCAGGGACGATTTGATGGTCTGGATGACCTTTTCGATGGTGGCGGCTTCATTGAGGGTTGGCAGACCGACGCTGATGGTGACACCGCGCTTCTCTTTGAGAGTCATCAAGGCGCGCAGGTCAGCGAAATGGTCACTATGAAAGGTGTGTTCGGCGAACCAGCGATCGACGGATCCAGATACATCCGGTTCGGCTGCATGGCTCTGAAAGGGTGTATGGAAGAAGAGGCGTTCCGGTTTCCAGGCGCGTACCAGAATGATGGGCAAAGTAGTCAGATCATAAAGGGCTTCGACGATAGAAATCCCCTGTTTGACCGGGTCGTATTGTAACTTTGAGCCCATCACAATCGCTTTGTGATGCGTCGATTCCCGGAGAATCCCTCTGGCTGTTTGTGTGACCGCGGTCACGGTTCGGTTGATGGTCGGCTCTGCCCGCATGACGACTTCCAGATCGGGTGTGTCATGGCGGTGGTCAGCGGCATGGAACAGGGTGATCGCCGCCTCCGGTGAGAGCGCTCTGGCAGCTTCGATCCCCAGGCTCAGGTTTGGCCCACCTTTCAGCGAGAGCAGAATAGGGCCTTCATTCGCCCACCCCTCACGGCCCACCAGAATTAAATCGGCTGGAACGGTTTGCAGCAGATCATTGGTCGCCATGCCGGCAGTTCGCTGGTTTGGGCCTGCCCACTGCAGCAGGACGCGGTTCGCGCCCGTTTGCTGAATCTCCTCAATGACTCGTTTGATGGGTTCTGTGTCGACAAAAATGCGGAGGTCATCTTCGATGATGTCATGGCTGCTGGCGAAGGGGTTGAGCAGGTTACGCCACTGCTGCGCCTGGGTGACATATTCGCTGGCGGACTGGCCTTCTGGCACGAGGATCAAAGCCCGCAGCAACAGCGTGCCGGACTCTCCTGCCAGGTTTATCCCCACCTGAACCCACTTCTCAATATCGATCTGTGAGTCGTGTAGAACCAGCATGACGTGATTGTTGTTCATAGAGCCTCCATCAATGGTAACCACTGCCCGGTAATGATTTGATCCCAACGATAGTTGTGACGGACGCGCAGGCTCAGGCGATAGGCCGTCGACTGACTCAGAGTCGACCAGATTCCTGCTGCAATTTCGGTGGGTTTTGACTCCGCCGGGTGAAAGTAGAAGGCATCCGCCTGAGCGGTGTGCCGGAGCGGGGGGATATCCGCACAGAAGATCGGCAGGCGGGCTAGCCCGGCCTCCAGAATCGGGATGCCAAAACCTTCCTGAGTGCTGGGAAAGAGCAGTCCATCGCTCAGTTGATACAGATTGCTCATGGTTGGATCGTCAATCCGCAACGGTACGCTGGTGTCCGGCCCGGCGGCGTAGAGAAAATGGGCATGTGGCTCCAACCCTAGGGTCTGCCGCAGTGATAACAGATTCTCCAGGTAAGCCAGATTGCTGGGGTTATGAGGCCCGGGTGGGCCCGTCACGATCAGGCGGCAGTCGATGGCGGTCTGCTGGCGCAGCGCGGCCAGAATCTGCAGGGCCATCTCCACGTTTTTACGGCGCGTCAAGCGCATGGGTGCCAGCAGGATCAAGTCGGCATCCATCAGGGCGAATTCATCGACCAGTGAGCGCGTGGTTTCGGTCCAGCCCCAGAAGGTGTCGACAGCGATGCCAGGTGTGATGACAGTGACGGCTTCGGCTTCGAGTCCCAGCAGGGTGGCTAGTTCCGCCTGCCGCGCAGGGGAGATGGTCACGTAGCGCACGCCCGGCCAGGCTTCCCGCAGCAGGTTCCAGGGATAGCCCGGGTAAAATTCGGCCTGGTACTGGGGATTGGTGGCGGCCAGGTCGGAACAGTAGGCGATTTGCCGGATGGGATGGGTTTCCCCGTACTGATGCAGGGCGGCGGTGAGCGCCAGGTTCTTATTCATGGTGTGGATGTTGTGGGCGATCAACACATCACAGTCAGCCAGCGCTTGATCCAGATAGGCCAGAATCTGGTCGCGCAGCGAATCGAAGGCGTCGGTAACTTGCCCAGCATCCAACTCCGCTTTGAGACTGAGTACATCGGGGTGGTTGGAACTAAAGAGGGGGTAAAAATGGGTTTCGATCGGTTCCGGTAGGGGTTCGCCCAGTCCACTGATGACGCGGACATGGACACCTGCCTGGGAGAGGCCTTGAGCCTGATAACCGATCATCGACTCGACGCCACCAATGATGGGTGGAGAGGCATAGTGGAGGATCGCTACTCGTTGAAGCATGAATCTCGTCCTTTCACCAGAACTGAATGATGAAGCGATTGAAAGTGAGTTCGTGATGGCGTGCGCCGCGTTCACGGTGCCATCTCAACCGATGGGTTCGCGCAGGGTCACTGGTCTGTGCGGTAAACATGCTGACTTCAAAGGCGGAATCCGAATTATCGGTGACGATAATCCGTGGCGGCGGCAGAGCGCGCACCCGACGTGGAATACAGTGGCTACTCTGGTGGCGTGGTTCCCGCAGGCGACTGGCTTCGGTCTTGCAACCGGATTGGATGGCTACCTGCGCGCGGGCATGGTGAATGGTCAGACTGCTAAAGGATGTAATGAGGATACTTAACAGCAGAATCAGCCGGACTCCATAGCGGCTGGCACGCTGGCTTAACGGGATGGGAAAAGTGTTGATCGATATGCGTTCGGTCATCACCACAGGGCTATATAAGACTACACAGGACGGGATGTGGGACAGGCTGATAGAACGCGATAGTACCACATCCCTTATGGCGTTGCACGCGAATCGTTAACGATAACTGTAATGTTGCGGCAATTCTGCTGGTGTGACTGCCTTGGGTTGAGGCCAGAAGAATGCCCGCCGGATGTAGCGCTCGGCGCGGATCATCCCCAGGGTGTAGCGGCAGATGCCTTCCTTCACGAGCGCTGCCGCTCGCCCTGTGACGATCTGCCGAGTCGGTCGGTCATCCGGGGAAACCATCTGTACCAGCCCATCCCGCCGACCGAGGCTGATGCACCGTAACTGAAAGCCGAAACGGAATGGTTTCCAGGGTTGGCCTGCCAGGTCTGCCGCCAGTTGATCGGCGACATAAGCTCCCATCGGCATGGCACTTACACAGCCCATACGGAGCGTACCCCAGGGAAGATCAACGGCGGCCGAGTCGCCTACGACCTGGATCGAATCGTGACCGAGTGCGCGGAGTGCCGAGTCGACCTGAACCTGACCTCTCTGATTGACCGCTAGTCCGGCCTCCCGCGCCAGTGGTGGGGTGACAAAACCGGCTGTCCACAGGCAGGCATCAAACGATATTTCGCGTCCATCGGCTGAGAGAATCCGTCCAGCTTCGAGCCGTTCAACGCGGGTGTGTTCCAGCAGGGCAATGCCCAGTCGGGAGAAGGTCGCCCGTAAGTGACCTTGTCCCCCTGTGGAAAGGTCGCTGCCCAGGACTCCGCTGGTGACCAGAGTCATGCGTAATGCCGGGAAGGCTGAAGCCAGTTCAGTGACGGTCTCAATTGCGGTCAGTCCGCTGCCGACCACCGCCAGATGTCCACCACGGTCGGCCAGCCCCGGCAGTTGGGCGCGGAGGGCCTCCGCCGATGGGCCTTCGAGGGTGGAACTGTGTTCGGCGACGCCGGGGATGCTCCAACGGTCTGTGTGGCTGCCCAGCGCATAGACCAATCGATCATAGGAAATCTCACCTTGGACATCCCTGTCCAAAAGGAGAGGAGACTTAGAGGGAGTGGCTGCGCTATGCTCGATATGCAATTTTTTGGCAGCCAGATCGAGCGAGGTCATGCGCGCGTTGATGAACTCAACACCGGTACCTTGTAGCAATCGTGGCAGGGGATGAGCCGCCAGCGGCCGGCCACTCAGCCATTCATGCAGTCGGATGCGCTCGATGAAGTGATCGCCCGCGTTGACCAGTGTAATCCGGGCCTGATCCCGGCGGGTCTGTCGGGCGAGGCGGATGGCGCAGAGCAGCCCGGCATAACCCGCGCCGACGATGACGATGTGTTTGGCAGTCATGAGTCAGTCTCCATAGTGTGTTCAGTCTCACTACAGAAGACGAATGAGGGGTCACTTTTGTGACCGGGAGGGGGATGAGTTCGGCCTGAGCATTTCTGGACATCACTTTACCTGTTGTTACAATCGTTGACTTCGACCGCATAAATCTCCGTCCGTTGGATAATCGAAAGTAACTCGCCGTATGGCCAATAAACCGATCATCCTGACCGTTGATGATGACCCCGCTGTGCTGGGTGCCATCGCCCGTGACCTGCGTCAACGCTACGGCGAACACTACCGCATCATCCGTGCAGACTCGGCTGAGTCCGCACTGGGTACCTTGCGGGAACTCAAAGGCCGCAATGAAGTCGTGGCGCTGTTCCTGGTTGATCAGCGGATGCCGCAGATGGATGGTATCGGCTTCCTGCAGGAGGCGATCCCGTTCTACCCAGGCGCCAAACGCGCCCTCTTGACGGCCTATGCCGATACCGAAGCCGCTATTCACGCCATCAATACCGTTGCTATCCATCATTACCTGCTCAAGCCCTGGGACCCGCCGACTGAGAAGCTGTACCCGGTACTGGATGATTTGCTGGATGATTGGCAGGCGGATTATCGCCCGGCTTTCAGCGGTATTCGGCTGATCGGGCATCGCTGGTCAGCGGAGGCGCACACGCTCAAGGACTTCATGGCCCGTAACCATATCCCCTATCAATACCTGGATGTGGAGAGCAATCCGGCAGCACCGCTCTTGCTGGAACAAATCGGTATGCTGAACGCACGCTTGCCGCTGGTCATTTATGCCGATGGCGAGATGATGGAAGCGCCGGAGCCGCTAGCGCTGGCGAGCAAGGTCGGCTTACAGACCCGCCCGCTGCAACAGTTTTATGATGTTGCTATCGTCGGGGGTGGTCCGGCGGGCTTGGCGGCTGCCGTCTATGCTGCTTCGGAGGGACTCCGCACGGTCATGATCGAGCGCGAAGCGCCGGGTGGTCAGGCGGGTACGAGTTCACGGATTGAAAATTACCTGGGCTTCCCCAGCGGAATCAGCGGGGGCGAACTGGCACGGCGGGCGGTCGACCAGGCCAAGCGCTTTGGCGTGGAAATCCTCGCGCCTCAGGAAGCCCAAAAGCTGGATGTGGATGGCCCCTACCGCTTCATCACGCTGGGCGATGGCGTGCAGATCGCCAGCCACGCCTTGATCGTGGCGGTCGGGCTGGAATACAGCCAGCTCGATATCCCGGGCATTGATTCCCTCTACGGCAAGGGGGTCTATTACGGCGCTTCGTTGACCGAGGCGCTCAGTTGCAAGGATCAGACAGTGGTCATCGTCGGGGCGGGCAACTCTGCCGGACAGGCCGCCGTCTATCTGGCGCAGACCTCGGCCCGCGTCATCATTCTGGTACGGGGCGACTCGCTGGGGGCCAAGATGTCCCACTATTTGGTGGAACGCATCGAACGGACACCGAATATTGAAGTCCGCCTCAACAGCGTGCCGACGGAAGTCTTCGGGCGTGACCATTTGGAAACCGTGACGATCTGTCACGTGCCGGATTCTCGGCAGGACGTGGTAGAAGCCGCCGGTCTGTTCGTGTTTATCGGGGCGCGCCCCGGCACGGATTGGTTGGCAAACCATGTCCAGCGTGACCGCCATGGCTTCATCCCAACCGGTCCATCGCTGATTGAGAACGGGAAGCCACCGCGTGCCTGGCCGCTGGAGCGTGCGCCGTTCCTGCTGGAAGCGAGCGTTCCCGGCGTCTTTGTGGTCGGTGATGCGCGGTCGAACTCGGTCAAGCGGGTGGCTTCTGCGGTGGGCGAAGGTTCGATTGCGGTGCAGTTTGTGCACCAATATCTGGCGGAGGTGCGTTGATGGATCCACGCCATGATATTGAACTCTTTGCCGGCGTGAGCGACTCCGAATATCAGTGGATGCTTGCCAACAGCCATGATCTGCGTCTGGAAGTCGGGGAGTATTTCATCCGCGAGGGTGAAACCGGTACCCGCTTCTATGTGGTGCTGGAGGGTGAGATGCAAATCCAGCGTGTGCTGGATGGCGTCCCAACCATCATGGGGACGACCCCGCGCGGCATCATCGGTGGGGAGATCACGCTGCTCCTGCAAATCCCGTCGCCCATGAGCGCCCAGGCGATTCTGCCCACGCAGCTGATGGTCTTCGAGGAAGCGGCCTTCCGCGCCCTGGTGGCCCAGGTGCCTGTGGTCGGGGCGCGGATTTTGCAGATCGGCACTGACCGCATCGCTAATACCACCTCGCGCCGGGTGCAGCAGGAGAAAATGGCTGCGCTGGGCAAGCTTTCCGCGGGATTGGCCCATGAACTGAATAATCCGGCGGCCGCAGCACGCCGCTCTGCCAGCAGCCTGCGGGAATTGCTGCCCACGCTCCAGCGCCACAGTATTGACCTGTGCGCCTCCGGCCTGCACGCCCAGCAATTGAACATGCTGCTCGTCTTCCAGCAGGATGTGATTCAGCACCGGGCCGATGTCAAAGTGCTTTCTCCGCTGGAGCAAAGCGACCGCGAAGATGAGTTGGCTGATTGGCTGGATGAGCTTGGCTTTGCCGATGGGTATGCCATGGCCCCGGTCTTCAGTGCGGGCGGCATCCGCCGGGATGACCTCCAGGACTTACTGACTCACTTCCCTGAGAGCGCCTCCATCTACATCCTCAACTGGCTGAAGACCGCGCTGGAGGTGGCCGACCTGCTCTATGAGGTAGATGACGGCACCCGGCGTATATCCGAGCTGGTCGGGGCGGTCAAGGAATATACCTACATGGATCAGGCTCCGCTCCAGCCGGTGGATATTCATCGTGGGTTGGATAACACCCTGCGCGTGCTGAACCACAAGCTCAAGTCGATCACTGTCCAGCGCGAGTATGACCTGAACCTGCCCCACCTGATGGGGCGTGGTGGTGAACTCAACCAGGTGTGGACGAACCTGATCGACAACGCGATTGATGCGATGAAGGGTAAAGGGACGCTGCGGCTCATCACCCGGCTGGAAAACGCCTACGCCATGATCGAAGTCAACGACAGCGGCACCGGCATCCCGCCCGAGGTGATGTCGCGCTTGTTCGAGCCATTCTTCACGACCAAGCCGGTAGGCCAGGGGACAGGGCTGGGGTTGGATGTGACCTACCGCATCATTCAACAGCACAACGGCAGCATCGATGTCCAGTCACATCCGGGGGAGACTCGTTTTATCGTGCGGCTGCCGCTACAAGGCGTGTAGCCGGAACGCTCAGGGGCGAAAAAGCTTGGCGACTATGCTTTGAGCAACGACTTGGGTTGACCGCTGTTCTGAAGGTTTAAACATAAATGGCTGTGGTGGAACTGCTCCACCACAGCCATTCGCTTTTCGCTGAATGAGCGAGGGCTTACATGCCCGCCATCATGCCATCATAAATCGGGGCGGCAATCGTCAGGCTGGCACCGGACTCGAAGTTCAGGGTCACCGGGATGGCGCTACCGGGAACCAGTGGCATGGTCAGTTCCAGCAGCATGACATGCAGGCCGCCCGGTTGCAGACGCACACCCTCTTCGACCGGCAGCAGGATCCCACCCTCAACCGGGTTCATCTGCATGACGTTATCGACCATCTTGGACTCGTGGATTTCCACCAGTCCTGCGGCGGGCGAACTGGCGCTCACCAGACGGTCTTCCGCTTCGCCCTCATTCCGCAGCACCATATACACGGCGCTGACATCGGACATGCTCATGCCGCTTTCCGGGGTAGCGGCCATATTGCCCATGTCCATCGCGGCGACGGTCGGGCGCGCCCAGGCACCCTGGACCAGGATGCTGTCATTCACGGCCGGTGCTTCCATCTGGACCAGCGCGCCAATCACGATGTTCAGGGGTTCGCCGGTGGCATTGCCATCTTCGCCGAGGGTTTCAAAGGTCAGGGTCATCTGGATGGCGCTATTCGCAACCAGGGGCATCATCAGATTTTCCAACATGATGTGCAGGCCGCCCGGCTGGAGCACTGCCGCTTCACCATGATGAATGGTGATGCCACCCTCAACCGGGTTCATCTGGGCCACATTATCAACGATCTTGGTTTCATGGATGGTGACCATCTCTGCCACCGGGCTGCTGGCCCCAACCAGGCGAATCGTCGCTTCTCCAAAGTTCTGGATTGTCATGTAGGCACCGCTGACGCCGCCCATGTCCATCCCGCCCATGCTGCTGTGATCCATCCCGCCCATCCCACCGGCTTCCGGTGTGGATTCCGGCATTTCCATTCCCGCCATATCCATGGCCGTGGGGCGTGCCCAGGCTCCCGTGACGAAGATGGCATCGACTCCTTCCAGATCACCATGGGCCGTGACGACCACCGCTGACAGCATGAGCACCAGGCTAATACAGAGCAGACACATCCATTTGCGTTGCATTGGTTGATAACTCCTTAAGTTCAAATGTTCTCATCCAATGTTAACGTGGCCGGCAACGGGCAGGTATACGCCATTTGACGTAGATCACCAGGTTAAATGCCGTAGTCGGCTGCAAATAACCCGGCTTCGGGCAAGTCAGGCGGGTTTTCGTCATACAACCAGGCCAGGAACAGCGCATCGAGTTCCTGCCCGCTGACCTGTTCCGCGATACGGATGAAGTCCTCGGTGGTGGCGTTGCTGTCGCGATAGGTTTCATAGTACTGGCGCAGGATGGTGAAAAAGTCATCATCGCCCACCCGCAGCCGCAGCGCATGGAGGGTCAGGGCACCGCGTTGATAAACGCCCTGGTTGAACATATTCTCGGCTGTGACCACCGCCGGGGCTGTCGGGCTAAAACTCAGCAATCCGCTGGCTTGCAGCATGGTGTTCAATTCAAGGGTTTCTAACAACTGGGCCACATTGCGGAAGGTCAGGGTGACGTCTTCAATGGGCAGCGCCTCGAAAATGGCTACCAGATCAGCCGCGGGTAGGCCATCAGCCGGGATATCCGCGAGCGCGGTGTTGATCTGTTCATCGCTCAACTGGCTGCCACCAAAGGCTCGCAGGAGGGATTCGACCTCAGACTCGGACAGGATCGCGTCGGACTCGCCCACGATCGCGCCTAACTGTGAGCCGATGAAGGCATCTTTGGGCAGGGTAGCCAGTACACCGATGACACCTTCCTCATACTTCTGTTTCGCCTGCTCAGCCAGTGCATCAGCCCCGTCGATATGTTCAACCCACAGGAGCTCCGCATAGGAGGCAAAGCCCTCGTTCAGCCAGATGTCCTTCCAGTCGGTCACGCTGACAGAATCGCCAAACCATTGGTGGGCCAGCTCATGGACGACGATGACCTCTGCCTGCGACGAATCGGCGCCGTAGATGGGGCGAGTCTGTGTTTCCAGGGCGACCCCCAACTGGACATCGACCACGATGGCCCCGGCTGTTTCAAAGGGATACGGGCCAAATAACTCTGTGAACAGCGCCAGGATTTCAGGCTGACGCGCGAAGGCTCGCACCTGTCGCTCGGTGAAATCGGTGGGGAAGTAATTGATGATAGGTAGGCCATCCGGCCCTTCCTGCCGTTCTTCACGGAATTCGGCAATATTGACCGTCGTCAGATAGCTTGCCATCGGTTCGGTGGCTTCAAACACGAACGTACGGGTATCGCCATTATCGGTCGGCTCCTGCGGGAGGCCGTTCGCTGCTACGCTGTAGGGTTCCGGTACGGTGATACGGAAGGTGTAGCTGGCTTTGTCCAGCGGGTGATCGTTGACCGGGTACCAGCCCGCCGAACCGACGGGTTGAGAGGCGGTGAAAACGCCCTCCTCGAAGGGTGTGAAGCCGCCGATGGGCAGTCCGGCGGCAGCAATGGTTGCTGGTTCACCGTTGTAGGCGATCATCACGGTGAACTGCTCATCGGCTGCCAAGGCTGCGTCAGCGGGCAGGCTGATGACTAGTTCGCCGCCGTTCCGTTCAAAGGATGTGGCGACTTCGTTGACCGTGAGTTCGGTGATGGTGAAACCAACAAAGTCCAGGTTGAAGGCGCTGAGGGGTTGGGTGGCCACTGCTTCAAGTGTGGCGCTGCCCGCAATAATCTTGCTTTCCGGATCATAGCTCAGGTCGAGCGTATAGTGCTGGACATCGTAACCGCCATTGCCGCTTTGCGGATACAGGCTGTCACCCAGGCCATCCGCGCCGGGTGCGTTATCCTGGGCCAGGGCAAGACTAAAACTCATTGTCAGCATCAGTAGAATGAAGGTGGTCAGCCGCCAGATCGTGGGTCGCATGTGGTTTTCCTGTCGCCAGTGAGATTGTTAGTCTATTTTACGCCTGAACAAACAATAAGTTTCTCTCTCCCAACAATCTTAATTAGCTTTTTGTGTTGTTCACCAGCATGAGTAAGCCCTGAAGCGTGGTCAACATACCCATATTGATGCGGTGGGTTACCCATACGCCCCGGGGTTCAGACGTGATCAGTCCGCCATCGCGCAGAACTTTGAGGTGATGCGAAATCGTCGGTTGTGTCAAGTCGAAGTGCCGTTCAATATCACAACCGCAGATTTGACCGCCGCCCTGGCTTATCAAGTCCAGAATTTGAACACGAATGGGGTTACTGAGTGCTTTGAACGCCAGTGCGAACTGCTCTGACTCGACAGTTCCCAGGCGTAGCTGGAGATTGGGATTGCAGACATAAGACTCTGACTGATCCTGGGTATTCGTCATCACGAGGCTCATGATGTCTCCAATTCACTTCTGCTTTGGCTCGACTCGGTCTATGTGCTTACCCTAATTTTGCCTTACATAGATAAGTTTCGATATATGCCTTCCTTCATCTCCCTAAAATGACATCCATTACTGAGGTGAGCCGGATGCGGGTGCTAGGATTTAGAAAAGTGTGGAAGGTTAGTGATATGAGCAATTCATCATCGAATATAAACGAGAATCAGCGTGGCAGTGTGTTCGCACGGCTCTCAACACTGGATCGTTTCTTGCCCGTGTGGATCTTTGCGGCAATGGCGCTGGGAATTGCCCTGGGCAATCTATTTCCCGGATTAGCACCCGCGTTGGACTCCATCAAGCTGGATACGGTTTCGCTGCCCATAGCCATTGGTTTACTGTGGATGATGTACCCGGTTCTGGCGAAGGTCAAATATGGGAAGATGCCCGAAGTCGCTGCTAACTGGAAAATGTCGGGAACATCGCTCTTTCTGAATTGGGTTGTTGGTCCCGCGTTGATGTTCGCGCTGGCGTGGCTGCTGCTGCCCGATCATCCCGAATATCGAACTGGTCTTATTCTCGTTGGTTTAGCGCGTTGTATTGCGATGGTATTGATCTGGAACATGCTGGCGTGCGGCGATAGTGAGTACGCCGCAGTGCTGGTTGCCATCAACTCGGTTTTCCAGATTGTGATGTACACCGTCTTGGGCTACTTCTACCTGACAATCGTTCCACAATGGTTTGGTGGAAGCGCGGTTTCGCTCGATATCTCGATGTGGGAGATTGCCAAAAGTGTGCTGATCTTCCTCGGTATTCCGCTTGCGGCTGGTTTCCTCACGCGCCTATTTTTGACCCGCGCCAAAGGTGAGGAATGGTACGAAACAAAGTTCGTGCCAAGACTATCCCCAACAGCCATAATCGGATTGCTGTTCACCATCGTAATGATGTTCTCCCTGAAGGGCGATGTGATCCTTGAGCGACCGCTCGATGTCGTTCGCATCGCACTGCCACTTCTGATCTACTTCATGATCATGTTCAGCGTGTCATTTGGAATCTCGTATCTGTTGAAGTTCCCATATTCGGATACGGCGACCATCTCCTTTACCGCCGCTGGCAATAACTTTGAACTGGCAATCGCGGTGGCTATTGGCGTATTTGGGCTGGCATCGGGTGAAGCACTAGCGACCGTTGTCGGTCCACTGATCGAAGTACCCGCGCTGATCGCGCTCGTGTATTTGTCTCTCTGGCTCGGTCGCCGTCTTTATCCAAGCGATCCACTTTGGCAATCACCCGCCAAATCTGCTCTCAAACAGGCACCAGCGCCTGAAAGCGCATTCAGTACAACTGGAGCAAAGTCATGATTTGCTACATTTGTGAAACATCCGCGAGACCAGGCGGCTCACGCTATGGCATTCGCCCCGCAGTTGGAGTCTGCCATCACTGCGGTATCGGGGTCTGTGTCGAACACAGCTATCGCGCTAAAGAGTTTGGTGCACCACTCTTGTGTAAGGAGTGTGCAGAATTGGCGCAAAGTGTGGAGTGGCAGGTTTCACAACCGTCTCCGCTGGACTGCCCAATGCCGCCAGTAGCGCTCAAATGAACGGCCCAGCTTGCGCCGGGCCGGTGTTCAGGTCAACGTTTAAGCCGCCTTCTGTACCCCTTGCGGGGTGGTGACCATCTCTCTCGTCCGGTCGTTACCGACCGTGTCATGCAGCCTACCCGGTGCTTTTTGCGGGACGGGCCGCCCCAATGCACCTGCTTGGCCTTGCTCCCGGTAGGGTTTGCCTGGCCGCGACCATCGCTGACCGCGCCGGTGGTCTCTTACACCGCCGTTTCACCCTCACCCTTGCGGGCAATGCACTTCTCTGTGGCACTGTTCCATCGGGTTACCCCGTCTGGCCGTTAGCCAGCACCGCGCCCTGTGGAGGGCGGACTTTCCTCACCCCTGAACGAGCAGGGGCGCGGTCACCCGGTCGGCCTGAACACAGGCGGATTATACGCGCCGCCAGAGGCGGGGGGATAGGGTACAATGGCTGCTTATGAATAGGCGCTTTCACCTCACTTCAAGGCACTGGGCGTTGCTCACAGCGCTCTTGGTGCTGATCGCGGCCAGCCGCAGCCTGCGCTGGCCTGACCTGCTCATGAACCCGGACGAGGTCTGGTCAGTCTGGCAGTCGGTCGGTTCTCCGCTGGAGATCATCAGCCGCACCCCATATGATTGGCCGCCGGGTTACTTTTTGCTGATGGGCTTCTGGCAGGCATTAATCGGTACTGAGCCGCTGCTTATGCGTGTACCCGGTTTAACCGCCCAACTCATCGGCTGTGCCATCATGTACCGGGTGGGTCGCCGCCTGACCGATCATAGCGGCGGGTTGCTGGGTGGGCTGGCCTTTGCGGCCCTTGGTTTGGTCATCCAGATCAGCCTGGATGTACGCGGCTATGCGTTGCTGCTGGTGTTCTATCCACTGGCCTTCTGGTTCACCCTGCGTTACTTTGATCGCCCCGGCTGGCGGCGGGCGGTGGCGTTAGGAGTCATGCTGGCAGCGTGCTTTTATACCTCTGTGACCGCCAGTGTCATGCTGCTGGGGTTAGGGCTGTATACGCTGTTCACTAGGCCGCGCCAGCTTTGGCGCTGGATCGTACCGGGTGGGTTGGCGTTGCTACTGGCGCTGCCGGATCTATGGAATAAGTTCGGTGTGGCCGGGAACCGGCTGAATGCCTCCCTGGAAATCAAACTGCCGCCGCTGCCGGAAGCCTGGTTGACTCTGTGGTGGGTCTATCTGGGCAACGCCTGGCCGATTCTACTGCTGCTGTTGGCCCTAGCTGCGCTTGGAGCGCTGCGAGCACGCTCGTACCAGCGTGGGGTAGGGCTGTCGCTGCTGCTGGTGATCGGTTTGGTGCCCCTGGTGTTGTATGTGGGCAACCCTGTTATCGCTTTTTTCAATGGACGCTATAGTTCGGCAATGCTGATGCTGATCGCGCTGGGGCTGGGGGTTGGCCTGGCGGCGCATCCGCGCTGGGTGCGGCTGGCTACAGGGCTGATCCTGACCGCGTTACTGGTGGTACCGCTGCCCCAGACGGGTGAATACCAGGTTTTTGGAGTCAACTCACCGCTGCAAACCAATCTCGAATGGCTGAAAACGCAGTTGGTGCCGGGGGATGCGGTCGTGCTCGATCCGGTCAACGAATGTGGCAAAGCTGAAGAGTGGGATTATCACCTGCGGCGCAGCTTTCCGACCGGGTTGACCTTCGTCAGTGATCCATCCGGCTATCGCCGGGTCTGGTATATCGCTCGCGGCACCGGGCAGACAGCAGAACTGCTGGAGGCGGTACAGACCGCGCGACTGGCGGGACGGTTTGTGGGACCGCCGGGCTGCCTCTTCCGGGTCTACGAAGCCCCACCGGACTCAGCCGGGATCTTGTTTGAAAACGGGATGCGTTTTCATGGGATAGATATTCTGGAAGGGGATATTCCCTGGAGCGCGCCTGTCGTCCGCCGCGAAGGAGAGTCCATCCGGGTGCGGTTGTGGTGGTCGGCGGATCGCCCGATTGATCGTGATTACAGCGTCGGGCTGTATATCCTTCGAGGGGAAAACATGGTGGTGCAGCTCGATGCACCGCCACAACTCACCAATCCACCCGGCTCATTCGCGGAGACCAGTCGCTGGCAAGTGGGACAGCTCTACAGTGAGGAACGTACTCTGGCGCTGCCTCTGCCAACGGCGCGGGGAACCTACGGTCTGAACCTGGCGATCTATTTCTGGGCAGATGGTCAGCGGGTCAATGCGCCGGGTTTGGATGATAACCGCCTGCTCTTTCTGCGACCGTTCCAGGTCATGGCCTACTGACGAGGAGCGCTGATGGCTCGCTTCACCAATCGCTTTGGCGTGAACCGCTTTGAAGCCGATGAATACTATCGGCTGGCGCTGGATGCCTACCGCAAAAAGTCCTCTACCAGTCTGGATGCCGCTGTGAATTACATCACGGATGCAATTGACATTTATCCCCGTCCGGAATACTACGCAGCCCGGGGTCTCTTCTACCTGGATGATGGTCTGACGGATAAAGCTCAGGCCGATTTTGAGCAGGCGCTGAAGTTATTCCCCATGGAGATGCTGGCGCATTACGGGCGCGGCATCATCGCCTATGACGACAAGAACTGGGATGAAGCCATCGCTCATTTTGCGGATGCCTATCGGGCCGATGCCAAGCGCCCGGAGACAGTCTACTACCTGGCATTGGCGTATCATCACAAAGGCGAAAATCAGATCGCCCGGCAGGTGATGGAAGTAGCCTACAACCTGTTCCCGGAAGCGGATAAGCGCCGGAATGATGCCAACCGTTGGATGCGCGAACTGGACAAAATCCTCAAGCAAAAAGCCTGAATCATTTTCAGGCTATACTGGCAAGAGGCACAGGAGCGGGGGGGAAATCCATGAACAAAGATGAAGCACGTCGGAAAGTCTCGGAAATTGCCGGAGAGCATTTTCGCCGGGGGGACCCAGTCGGTTGGTTTGAGGCGTTGTATCAGCAATCAGCGGGGGATGCATCCTGGATTCCCTGGGCGGATATGCAGCCTAATCCCATGTTGGTGGAGTGGTTTGAACGAGAGAAGATCAAGAGTGGGGGCAAGAGCGCCGTGGTCATTGGCTGCGGCCTGGGGGACGATGCGGAATATCTGGCGGCCATGGGTTATCAGGTGACCGCTTTCGATATTGCTCCAAGTGCGGTCGATTGGTGCAAGCAGCGCTACCCGCAAACGCGTGTCAATTATCAGGTGGCGGACTTATTCACCCTCTCACCCAACTGGTTGTTTGATTTGGTGGTCGAAATCTATACGGTTCAGGCGCTGCCCACCGTCTTCCGCGAGCGCGCCATTACCAGTCTGTCCCGGTTGGTGGAGACTGGTGGCTATCTGCTGGCGATTGGACGCTATGCCAATTCCCCGGATGAGCAGGACTTGATGCCCTGGCCCCTGACCCGCGAGGAATTGGATGGTTATACTCGTGCCGGCCTGAATGAGATCCAGGTAGAAGTATTCCACGATCAGCAAACACCGCCTGTCCGCCGCTTTCGCGCCTTATATCGGAGAAGCACATGACCGGGAAAATTCGCTGGGGTATCCTCGGCACCGCCAATATCGCCTATCGCCGCATCGTTCCAGCGATTCAATCTGCACGCAATGGGGTGGTGGCTGCCGTCGCCAGTCGTTCGCTGGCGAAAGCCCAATCCTTCGCTGCCGAGAAGGGTATCCCCACCGCACACGGCTCTTATGAAGCGCTGCTGGCTGACCCCAACATTGACGCCATCTACAATCCATTGCCCAACAGCGAGCATGCAGTCTGGAGCATCCGGGCGGCGGAAGCCGGGAAGCCGGTGCTGTGCGAAAAGCCGCTGGCGAGCGATGCTGCTGAAGCTGGGCAAATCGTCGATGCCTTTGCCAAGCATAAACTGCTGCTGGCAGAAGGCTTTATGTACCGCTTTCACCCACAGACTCTCAAGGTCAAGGAGATGGTGGAGGCCGGCGCGGTTGGCGAAGTCCAGCAGATCAGCGCCAGCTTTACCTTTGCCCTTCGTAGTGACGAGAACATCCGCTTGAGTAAGGCGCTGGCCGGGGGTGGCCTGATGGATGTAGGTTGCTACCCCATCAGTTTGATGCGTCTGCTAACTGGCGAAGAACCGAGTGCCGTCCGGGCGCTGGCCCGTATCGGCCAGTCCAGCCAGGTCGATGAGAATCTGGCTGGGGTGCTGATGTTCCCTTCTGGCATCATCGGCCATTTTGACTGCGGTGTACGGGCCTTCCGCTGCCAGCCCGCCGAGGTGCGTGGCACGACCGGGCGTATTGTGCTGGAAAAAGCCTTCACCATGGAGCCGAATGAACAGCCGGTGATCCGCTGGTGGCATGGTGAGGAATACGAGGAAATTACCCTGCCCGCTGTCAACCATTACACGTTGATGTTCGAGGCATTTGCGGATGCGCTGCTGGAAGGGAAAGCCTATCCCTTCAGTCCGGCGGATGCGGTGGCGAATATGCGCGTTATCGACCAACTGCGGGCAGCGGCGTTGGGTGCATGACGCCCACTTTTGATGAACTGCGCCCGAAGCTGTTTGCCATCGCCTACCGGATGCTCGGCAGTGTGGTGGAAGCCGAAGACGCGGTGCAGGAAACCTGGCTCCGGGCGCAGCGCGTCCACTGGGAAACCGTTCAGCATCCACCGGCTTTCCTGCGGAAGATGCTCATTCGCCTGTGCCTCGATGCACTGAAATCAGCGCGGGTCCATCGGGAAACCTACTACGGCGAATGGCTGCCGGAACCGCTGCCCACGCCCGATCCCGCTGAACAAGCCGAGGCGCTCTCCATCGCCCTGCTCCTGCTGATGGAGCGTCTCTCGGCGGAAGAGCGGGCGGTTTTTGTCCTGCGCGAATTGTACGACTACGACTATGCTGAAATCGCCGACCTGCTGGAGAAATCACAACCGGCCTGCCGGAAGATCTTCAGCCGCGCTCGCGCCCGCTTGAACGTGCCAGAAAGCCCCGTGTTGAGCCTCGATTCGCCAGAACACCACCGTCAGACTTTTTATCAGTTTATGGCGGCGCTCCAGGTCGGTGACCCGGCCGGGGTGCTGGCGCTGCTAGCACCGGATGTGACCAGCTTCTCCGATGGCGCAGGGGTGGTACCGGCAGCCATCCGCCCGATTGTGGGTGCCGAGGCGGTCAGCCGCTTCTTCCTTGGCTTGACGCACAAACTTCCGGCTGACTACAACGCGGAAGTCCATTCCTTCCATGGACGCGAGGGCGTGCTGTTCCGCAATGCCAGCGGTCAGGTGGTGGATGTGGTCTTGATAGAGGTGGTCGATGGCAAAATCCAGCGGATTTACTCGATCCTCGCGCCGGATAAGCTCCGTCACCTGAACAGGTCAATGGAATCGACTTCGTAGCGGATGACCTGGTGCGAGGCTCGAATCTCGGAGATTGCAATCAAGACCGCCACCAGGGCGGCAGCCGTCCCGCTCAGAAAGCCGATCAGCACCAGCGTATTCAGCAGGCCGCCGGGGAAGAAAGCGGCGAGCGCGATCAGGAACATATCCACCAGAAAACAGGCAATGCCGCTGTACGCGGCGACCAGCGCGTTCCGCACCATCCGGTGATGACGCAGTACTCTGGGTACCTGCTCTTCAATCAATCCCAGGCGTCGATTGATGAGCGCCAGCGTCTCCGGGTCGGAGGTGGCGTCACTCCGCAGCCGCAGGTCGAGCCGGTCTTTCGCCAGGGCACGCAGGCGATCAATCAGCAAGGTGTAGCGAGTGAGCAGGCCATTGACCAGCAGCGCACAGGCAGTCACGATCACCACCGGCGCGATGATGAGTTGAATAGTCGCGGTGATGGCGGCGAGTTCCATAACTTTACACTCAGTTTGTCAGGACTTACGCAAAACAGCGCATTTTGTAGGGGCGCACGGCTGTGCGCCCGTCTTCAAGACACGCCACCTGCGTAAGTCCAGTTTGTCATGAACGTTAGGTCAAAATCGGAACATATGTTCCGATTTTGAGGCTGGTTTATGCTAAGATGGGATGAGTGCCGTCTAACCACTGATGCAGGTGTACCTGTCCCTCAGTAATGAACTTCAACAAGGCAGCGCGCTCCTCAGGTGCAGGCGGCGCTGCTGCCCATACGGAATCCAGCGTGGGCTCCAGTGGTGCAGCCAGATTGAAGAGTGACGGATCGAGCGCCGCCGCCGCCGCCGCCGCCGCCATTCCAAACCGCCGGGGCTGAATGCCATAGTGCAGCGCCTGCCGCATTGTCCCAATCAGGCGGTCGTCCGCGCCCAGCTTCCGCGCCGGGTCACGACCCACGCGTTCTACTGCATCCTGCAGGAACGGATTGGTCATCCGCTCGAGCAGATCATCGGCATAGGCCGCGAACCCGCTCGGCGTGAATAGTTCATCGACGCCAGCGTGTTTCTGGATCAGCGCCTGACCGGACTCATTGAGAAATGCATCCCGCAAAAACGCCATCACATCGGGGTGTTCGCGCAGACGGTTCATGGTGGGCAGGCCCAGCAACCGCGCCAGATACGCACCCATGGCATGGACAGCGTTGTGCCCGTAGAGTTTGGCTTCTTCAAACGGCAGTAGGTCGGGCTTTTCGACGAAGACATCCAGTCCTCGCTGGAAGGGCAGTTCGAAATCAATGCGCGTGATCAGAATGCGGTTGAACGCTTCCACCAACCAGGAACGATTGCTCCCCGGCGTGACCGGCAGCAGGCTCAGTCCGGTGGCATCTTCCGCTGCGCCGCTCATTTTGCCGATGACCGTATTCAGGAATCGGACTCGCTCGGTGACATCTGCCTGTTCCGCTGTGGGGATTTCTTCCATCACGGCTTTCTGAAGCAGCTCTGCCGCATAGTTGTTATTCTCTGCCGCGTAGATGACGGCGCGTGGTCCCTGAACCTGGGCTTTCCGGCGCAGCCCTGCGCCCAGCCAACGGTGCAGGCTGTTCTCACCCTCACCCTGGTAAAACTTCACGCCGGGTACAGCAGTACCGATCTCATCCGCATTGGCGATGGCTTCGATCAGCGCCGCTCGATCCGCCGGATCATTTGGATTATAGACTTCGACCGGCCCAATCGTCACGGATTCAACCCGGTCAGCATGGGCGATATTGATGCTGAACGTGCCACCGGCGGCGCGTATAGCGCTGACCATGTCCGGCATGACTTCGGCTACAACCAAACGCGCGAAGTGACCGGATCGGTGCGCTTCGTACAGAAACAAGCCAGCCTGAATGGCACCGAAACCGATCCCGACGTAGGTTGAGGTGTTCATAAAGGGTTGGTGTTTATTGATCAGGGTTGCGGGTGTCGTGCCCCTCGACCTGGCTGGGCGGTACAGCCGATTGGAGTTCGGGGTTTTGTTGGCCACCCGGCGCCGGGGGAGTCAACTGGGTGGTATCCGGCAGATCGGTCAGGAGCAGGGTGACGTCCCGGTCATCATCCAGCGAAGCTAATTCCTGGGTGGAGTCCGCGGGCATCTCCCCTTCGACGAGGATGACAATCGCGCTGATATTGTCCTCACCACCTCTGGCGTTGGCTGTGTCGATCAGCGCCTGAGTAGCGGCTTCCGGTGTGAGTTTTTCGGTGACAATGCTGGCAATGTCTTCCGGCTTCAAATGGCGAGTGAGCCCATCTGAACAGAGGATCAGGTAATCCCCTACGTGCAGCCGTTTGTAGTACATATCGATGTCGATGTCATCGGTTTGACCCAACGCCCGGTAAAGGACGTGTTTCATCGGATGATCTTCCGCCTGTTCCGGGGTGATGTGCCCGGCTTTCAGCAGCGCATCAACAAAGCTGTGATCGGATGTAATCTGGCTGATGGTGCCGGTGCGTTTATAGACCACGTAAGCGCGGCTGTCCCCGACGTGGGCAAAGATCGCATACGTCCCTTTGATGTACACCAGCGTCACAGTAGTACCCATGCCGCGCAAATCCGGGGAGGCGGCAGAGCGATCTACTATGACCTGATTGGCATCGAAGATGGCATCACGCAAACGGTCGCTGGTCGTGGTTTCATCTGCCGATAACGGATCGGTCTTCCCACTGGCGCGCCCGTTCATCATATCAAAACCGGTGCGAATGGCCTCGACAGCTAAGCGGCTGGCCTCTTCACCAGCTGCTGCGCCCCCCATGCCGTCCGCCACGATAGCCAGCACCATATCCTGGTGAGTCCATAGATGGACATGATCTTCATTGTTCTGCCGGACCTGTCCTACGCTGGTGCGGGCACTCCCGCGTAGGCGGATGCCCGTTTCCGGGTGATCCATAAGCCGTGACCTCTCTTACGGCAACTGGTAGTGTGCTGTGATTATACGATGAAATCACAAAAGATGTTACGTTTCGGCTTTATTTTCGGGAGGAATTCAGGATTGATCGCCCGGCAGTCCTATTTGCCCAGGTCAGGAAAGCGCCTATAATCGAAATTATTCCGGGTGATGAACGACCAAGGAGCCAACTCGATGAAGAAACACGTACGATGGATGTTGATCGGCGCGCTGACGAGCCTGGGCGCTCTGGTCGTCACCGCACAGGATACGACTCCCGCCCAGCCAGTGAACCAAACCTATGAAGTCCAGCCGCGTGATACGCTGGATGGCATCGGTGCTCAGTTTGATGTCCGCTGGCAGTGCCTGGCGGAAGTCAACAGCATCGAGAACGTCTATACCGATCTCAAACCGGGTATGGTGCTGACCATCGATTTTTCCTGCCCGCGTTACGAAGGATTGGATTTTGTCTCCAACCCACGGGAAGGCGCGACCGTTCCGATTGAGTCGCTTGGTCAGGGCGGCGGTGCGGCCACTGATGCGCCGGCCCCTGGCCCGGATGACACGACCTACACCGTGCGGGAAGCCCAGACCCTGGATACCATTGCGCAGGAACTGGATATTTCCGTCATTTCCCTTCAGATTGCCAACGGACTGGGTCCCTCAGACCGCATTTTCCCCGGTCAGACGCTCGTCATTCCGGCAGGTGCGCCCGCTTATGGGGTGTTCCCGCCGCTGGCTAACCCCATCCAGGGTGCGAATAGCGACCTCGGTCAGGGGGGTGGCGGTAGCGGCGGTGAAGAGTATGTCGTGCAACCCCGGGATACCGTTGACCAGATTGGCGCTCGCTTTGACTTCCAGACGGCCTGCCTGATCGAACGCAATAACCTCGAATCGCCCGGTATTGTCTATCCCGGTCAGATCCTGGTCCTGCCGGAAGATTGCCCCCGTTATGATGGCTTCGACATTGTGACCAATCCCCGGGATGGCGGCTAGTTTCTGGCCTGCATAGTTGATCTTGAGAGGCGCTCCACGAGCGCCTCTTTGTTATCACAACGCGCCGTGACCTTCTACACCTCGATACCGTGACATTCATTACGCTCATCAAACGGGCGCTGCATTCATAATAATTTCTGTACAACACATCCGCCTGAAGGCTCTCATCCAATAATCCTTGTTGTGAATAGAGCCTTTACCGAACACCTCCGACCAATCCCCCGGAGGTGTTCAATTTTCCCTATAGACCATGATGTCTATACAGTCTGTGCCATGCCAATTGTCACTCAACTGGCCTGCTGTGCAGGCGCATACTGAAGGTAAGCCTCCGGTTTCAGGAGTGCCTCACTTCAGGAGGGTCGGACGATGAACCGTGTATTGACCCGTACTGGTCGGTTGGTGGAAGACCCACCACTGGCTCGATTCCTGTTTAGCGATACCCGTGCGGCAGTCATCTGGTTGGCGGTTCGGATTGCCCTGGGCATGGTCTGGTTGGATGCCGCGTTTCGTAAACTGGGGAATGCCGACTGGATGGAAACAGGGAACGCGCTGCGTGCCTTCTGGCTGAAGGCCGTTGAAGTTCCTGCGGCGGGTAGCCCTCAAATCACCTATGACTGGTATCGCAACTTTATCCAGAGCTTGCTCGATGCGCAGGCATATACCTGGTTCGCTAAATTGATTGCCTATAGCGAACTGCTGATCGCTGTAGCCCTGATGCTGGGCACGTTTGTGGGGATTGCCGCTTTTCTGGGTGCTTTCCTAAACTGGAACTTTATCATGGTGGGTTCGGCAGGCACCAACGGCTTACTGGGTGCGGCGGCTGTCCTGCTCGTCCTGGCCTGGAAGATCGCAGGCTACTATGGCCTGGACTTCTACTTGCTCAACTGGCTGGGGACACCCTGGCGAGGTCATCTGCCAGACGCCGACTCTGGTAGTGAGCCAGCCTACAAAACGGGATAACTACAGGTCAGTTCATAGCAACGGGCGGCTCTATGGCCGCCCTGTTCGATTCAGGTCTATGCTGGGGGAACCGGCCACTCGAAGCGGCATTCTTTGGTTTGCCCCATCGTGACCGTGTCACAACGGGTAATCAGGCGCTCGTCATACCAGACTTCATAAGTCGCGTATTCGGTGCCATCAGCAGCTTCCCGCCGCCAGAAGTAGCGCAGCACGTTGTTGAGCACTTCCTTGCTCTGGACATCCTCGCACTGGGGCAGGGCCGGGATTTGTTGTTCGGATTGATCGACGATACGAGCACAGGCATTGGCGGGCAGTGAATCTCCGGCAACCCGATCTCCACTGTAGTCGTCGTTATCCCCTGCCGCACCGCGCACAAAGTCCAGACGACTGAGATTCAACGTATAGTCGCCGGTGTTGTGCATCGTGAATTCTTTGTCATTGTAGTAGAGCACAATCGGCGCGCCGGGTAGGCCGCTGTTGGCGGTACTGCTAAAGAGCAGATAGCCCACGGTGATGATGCCGAGCAGCAGCACTGCTGCCAGGCCGATCATCGCGACCCGGTTGGAACTGCCACCTGCCCTTGCTGATTTTGCGGGCAGCGGTGTCAGGGGCGTCACACTGCGATCCACTTTGGTGGTGGGAACATGTCCATCTGTAGGATGGCTGGGTGCACCATCCGTATTGATGGGTGTGAGCGGCGTGATGGGCATCAGGTCGCCGGGCATCAGGCCATAGGCATCCCGCACAGCGTTCACAAACTCCAGCGCCGTTTGGTGCCGTTCTTTGGGTTCTTTGGAAAGTGCCCGCATGATTTCCCGTTCCACAGCGACCGGGATATCCGGGTTCTTGGAGCGGGGCGGCGGGGGATCGTCATTGATCTGGCTGAGCGCGATCTCCATCGGTGAGTCGCCGGTGAAAGGGGTGTCGCCGGTCAAAATCTCATAGAAAATGATCGCCAGCGAATAAATGTCACTTTGGGGAAGCGCCTTGTGAGAGGATACCGCCTGCTCGGGCGCGATATAGCGCGGGGTGCCGAAGGCCGTACCGAGCGTGGCATCAATGGCTGGACTCAGCACCAGGCCAAAATCCGTCAGAATGACCCGACCGGTATCGCTCAAAAGGATATTCGACGGTTTCACATCCCGGTGTACGACGCCATGCTGATGGGCGTAATCCAGGGCATGAGCTACCTGGTCGAGGATGCCCAGCGCCAGCGCAGGGTACATCTTTTCGCCCGATTTCTTCAGCCGACGCATTTCCCACGAAAGATCATGGCCTTTGACCAGCTTCATTGCCAGGAAGTAAACACCTTCCTGAATCCCGAACTGGTAGATCGGAATGATGTTTTCATGGTCGAGAACAGCGATGGACTTGGCTTCACGCTGGAATCGCTGTGTGAGGGTGCTATCCGGCCCGCTGGCATCGGCAGCTACATGGACTTTGACAGCAGCTTCCCGATTCAGGTTTTCGTCTAGCCCGCGGTAGATGCGTGCCATACCACCGGTCGCCAGCACGCTGGTGAGCTGGTAATCACCCAGTTTACGGCCAATGAGAGGGTCTTTTTTGCCTGGTTCAGCGGTTGCGGTCACGCGGCTAATCCTCAAATGCTGATGAGTCTATGCTGATTATAGCCGGGGCTTGAGGTCTGGAGTCTGGAGCTTTTACAATTTTGTGAGATTCCAGTACGGAAGTCACTCCAGTCGCACATGTCCCGGTTGCGCGGGGGCTGGCTCTGCCGGGGGTTCTTCTTCCAGCAGCGGTTGGCTCATCCGACTGCGGAACCAGCTAATGAGCATCATGCCCAGGAAAATCAAGCCGATGAGGATGAATACGACTTCATCCCAAATACCTAGCGCACCATGCGCCAGCATTACAGGCAGATTCATAAGGTGCCTCGTCAAGCCACTGTATGATAATCATTGTAACACATCCCGTTTGCGCTGAAGCGGGAATAAAAACGCACCCTATGGGAGGGGTGCGCCTTTTTGTGCCTGAACCCCGGATAGGGATCGAACCTACGACCGTCACGTTAGGACCGTGCTGCTCTATCCACTGAGCTACCGGGGCAACTGGGTTCATTATAGGGGGGCGGAGGGGCGGAGTCAAACAACTGTCGCCAGGACCGAACTGTGCGTTATAGTGGGCAGATCAGGGACATAGAGGAGGACGGGAATGACAGATCAATTGGAGCGCAACAAACAGACAGTCATGGCCTTTTACGATTTGATGTTCAATCAATGTCAACCGGCGGAGGCAATGGCCCGCTATGCGGGCGACCAGTATATCCAGCATAATCCGACAGTAGGGGATGGGAAAGAAGCCTTTATTGCCTATTTCAATCGCATGGCTGAACAGTATCCCGGTAAACGAGTCGAGTTCCGCCGGGCGATTGCTGAAGGCAATTATGTGGTTCTGCACTGCTATCAGTACTGGCCGAATGACCGCGACTGGGCCAGCATTGATATTTTTCGGGTCGACGAACAGGGCAAGGTCGTTGAACACTGGGACGTTTTGCAGGTGATCCCAGAGACATCCGCCAATAACAATACTATGTTCTAGGATGGTCGGAGATTGAAGCTAGAGAGGCGCTTCAACAACGCCTCTCTGAGTAGTTCTACAAACTGGAGCGATACGGATTAATCGTCGTCTTCATCCTCGTCGTCCTCGCAGCAGCGATAGTCCTTGTACTTCTCCATCAACTCAATTTCCTTGCGGAGCTTCAGGTTTTCCAGCTTCATCCGCTCCAGTTCGAGTTCATGGCGGGTGACCAGCAGCGGCTCGCAGATCATGCAGCTACCGAGTTCACTTTCGACATACAACGCCTCGGTTGGAATGATGTGGACGACTGAGAACTCAAAGTCTTTCGCCTGTTTGTCGAGAATAGCTTCGGCTTCAGCCACAGCTTTGGCGCGGGCTTTTTCTTCGGCGGTGAAGCGGTCGAACGGCAGTTGACCGACGGCGCTCAGGCGGTCCTGATCCAGGGAGATGGCCTGCCGCACGCCTGCGAAATTCCCCGCTGCACGGATGTCGCGTAGGTCGCCCGGCTGATTGGGATTGGCTTTGGCGTCGAAATCTGGTTTCAGATTGGTCGCCATGCTGATGGCATGGTCTTTCATGAAGACCGCCGTCCGCGCATTCGGGTTGAGCGCCCGGCAGGTGCGGCTGATGAGCTTGATGGTCACACGCTGCCGTTTGGCAACCTGGTAGAAGTAATGGGTGACGGTGTGGCACAGGTTGTCATTGCGGAAGCGCCGGGTACTGACCTGAAGCTCATCATGCGTTTCACTGGTGATCTGCCGATGGCTGTTCACCTGGCTGATGCTGACGGCGGTCGCATCCCGCGTGACCTGGCTGGAGGCATGGGCGCTTGATTCCAGGTGCTGCTCCAGGTTGCGCCGGAATTCTGCGCTGGAGCTGGCGTCGTGGCTGCCTTCCGAATGAGCGTGACCACTTACACTCAGGCTGAATAGGTTAAACCCACCACCTGCTCCGGATTTGTTCTGAAATTCAGAATGCGAGGAAGAGGAGCTGCTGCCGCCTTCCCCCTGGTGGAAATCGGTCGCCATGCTTTTGAACGATTCCATCCAGATCCGGTCACTGGAGCGTGAGACCTGTGACGCGGATACCGAGGCATCATCCGTAAACTTGCTTACACTGTGACGGCTCCGGGTGGAGAGGAAGACTTCTTCACCGGGAAACAAGGTCATTGAGTGAGCCAGATCCCCCAGGACGTAGTCTTCAGTGCAGCGTTCCACCTGGTAGCGTAATGCACACTCCACCAGAAAGTTGCCGACACGCAGATTGTAGGTGTAGGTCAGGATTTGCGTATCGCAGATATTTTCCCGCGGCCACAGGCGCGGCGGGCACACCGTAACGGCTTCAACCACATGCTGCTCGGCCATCGCTCTCTCCTCCTGTTGAGCACTAACCTTACAAATCACCTTAATGCTCAAGCAGGAGGGTTGTCTACAGGACGTTAGCTTAGGCTGGAGCGGTTATTGGGCAACCGGTTCGGCTACGGATTGCTTGTCTACCCGCACATCGCTGGTATCCAGACCTCGCCAACCGCCAGAAGCGGCGAAGGCCAGCGCAGGTGCGCTGGTCGCTGCCGGGACCACTTCTGGTTCATGCCCATGCTGGGTCTTTTCCCAGTGGTGCGGGTTGAAGATCAACTGGCGGAAGGCCCGCCAGGCCGCCACGCTCATCATGCTCCAGTACACCGGCGAGAGCAGCATGTGTTTGATGTTCCCGTATTCGCCCTGCACCATCGCGCCGGTCAAGCTCATGTAGATGGCGATCAGATTACCAAGTGAGGCTGCGATGACGGCCATATACAGCACTGGCCCGGGGTAAAGGGCTTCGATGAACCCCGATCGGGTGATGAAGTAGACCACGGTGAGCAACCAGAAGAGCGGGTTCACCATGTTGATATAAGGGCCGAGGCCGACCATCACCTGGAAGGCGAGAAAGCGTGCCAGGCCCAGTTCGCGCAGCAGACGCAGCGGGTTCCGCATATGGGCCAGATAAGTCTGCATGTAGCCTTTGATCCAGCGAGAGCGCTGTTTTACCCAGCTCCAGGGTCGAGCGTTCGCTTCTTCCCAGGTGACCGAGTCCAGGGCTTTGACTTTTAGACCGGCGCGGGCGATACGCACACCCAGGTCGGCATCCTCAGTGACGTTATATGGATCCCAGGCACCGATATCCCGCAGGGCCTGCATGCGGAAGTGGTTGGAGGTCCCGCCGAGCAGCAACAACAGACCATTGCGCGCCAGTCCCGGCACGACCAGCGTGAACCACCCGGCATATTCGGCTGCGAAGAAGCGCGTCAGCCAGTTGAAGTTCGGGTTATGGAAGTGCAGCTTTCCCTGCAGGCAAATCATCTCCGGCGGGCTATTGAGGAATCCCGCCGCTGCTTTGAGCAATTGATCCGGCTCCGGGCGGTCTTCCGCATCATAGACCACGCATAGATCAGCCTCGACGAATTGCAGACTGTGGTTGAGCGCCTTGGGTTTGGTGCGGGGGTGCGAAACGGGTACCACGATCTTGCGGAAGTTGGATGGCAGCGTCATGGCTTCCACGGCCTCCAGCATAGGCGTATCATCGCCCTCCAGCAGCAGATAAACCGTCAATCGAGCCTTGGGATAATTCAGGTTACTCAGATTAATGACAAGCTGTTTGAGGACAGCCGTTTCTTTGTACAGCGGGACCAGCACAGCGTAGCTGGGCAGCGTCCCCCAATCGAGCGCAGCAACTTCCTCAGCATAGTCGGAGATGGCACCTTTGAGAGATGCACTGTACAGCAGGAATATGTTGAAGCCCATCTGCACGAGGTAGAGCACGCTCAGGAGCAGGACGCCCACCATCAGGTAGGTGAGGGGCGAAATGCCCATGATGAGTCCCACCAAGAGCAGGCTGGCAGCGATGACTAGAAAGCTGATTTGCCCGCTGCTCAACTGCTGTTGAGCACTGGTGTTGGCTGGTCGTGATACCCGTTGGGAAAACGTAGATGTGAAGTTCATGATATTCCTCGCTGTGAATTCACTGGCTGGCAGGTCGGCGGCGATAGATTTCGAGGCCGGGGTTGTTATAGGTGAGTTCATAGTCCTGGTGAAAACCGGGATCATCATGATAGGTGCGCCAAAGCTTGTCCGCCGGTTGCCCTTGGCCGACTGCCGGTCGCATGACCACCCATTCGGCCCATTGCGCGGGTTCGGCCAGGGCGAGTTCCCAGGTCTGGTAGGTGCCTTCATAAATGACATGGCTCAGGCGAATACCTGCAGTGTGCTGGAAGATGTCGTTGCCAAAGGATTCCAGCAGCATCCATTCGCCGTGGTAGTGATCGGCAAACCATTCTCCTGCGGCTACTTGGTCGGGATTGACCTGGATGCGGGCCTCTTCGGTTGTGATGATGCCCAGTGTGCCGACCAAAACGCCTGCGCTGATGACAGCAGCGGCGCCGACTGTCCCGATCAGGAACCGATGTTGGCTGGCGAGATAGGCCGCGAAGACTGCTACCGGCAGACTCATGATGAGGCCAAACCGGATGTTATAAACGCCCCCGGTGATCTGCGGGACATCCAGTGGACGCTGACCGACAAAGACAACCAGTACGAAGAATGGGAACAAGGCCAGTGGCAGGAAAGGCATGACGCTGTCCGCACGCAGTCGTGTGCGTGCCAGGTAGATGACGATACCGGCGATAGCAGCAATCAACATGGGGCCGACGGTCGACAGGATTGCGAAGATATACGTCATCAGCGCCATGGGGAAATTCCCGACCACCTGACTGCCTTCAAAGACCCAGTTGGAAGGATCGGCATACTCGCCGCGCTGGAAATACAGCGGATCACCAAAGATCAACAGGTTCCATGCGAGCCAGGCCGCGATTCCAAAGAATGCCCAATAACCCCAGTAGATGAGGGTGCCTTCCAGCCGCGCCCAAGCAAACCGTCGCCGTGCAAAGCTGTAGATCAGCAGGGGCACCGCCGCAAACAGGATGATCCAGTTCTCGTAACGAATTAATGAGCCCAGCGCGAGATAGACTCCACTCCACAGATACCAGCGGCGCTTATCCGGGTTACGAGTTGCCAGGGTCAGGTAGTAACAGCCCCCGGCGGCCATCGCAATCATGGGCAGCTCGGTCATGGGGGTGGACTGCATATAGAGGATGTTCGGATTGAGGACGAAGACCAGTACGCCTACTAGCCCGGCAGCCCGCTTCTCGGTGAGCAGCGTGGACAGGCGATACACAAAGTACAGCGACAGCACAAAGCTCGCCATCGACACCAGACTGCCCGCGATGCCGGTCTGATACATCCAGTCAATGCCAATGAAGGGCAGCGCAGCGATATGCGTCAGCGGCAACCAGACGGCTCCCAACTGAGCCAGGCCCGGTGTAGGGCTATCCACGACGCGGCGGGTGATGAGCATTCGCGCCCCCGCGTCATAAAAATCAGTTGTAATTCCCTGTTGGAAAAAATAGATAAAGCTGAGAATCGAGACAACAATGCCTGCTCCCAGAATCCATCTGAGCCATTGATCTGGCGTTTTGTCCAACGACCTGGGGCGCTGCCTGGCTGACAGCGTCGATGGCATTATATCGAGTTGTTGTAACATTCCCGGACTCCCATGCAATTCAATTTCGCCTCTGCAAGCAACCTGACTGTGTTGCTGCTAAAGCGACTGGGAATCTGGTACTAGGTTGCGGTCAACTCATAAAATTCTAATCTTTATAGGAATTAGGAAATTATCAGCATCAGGAACCACCGACCTGGCTCATTTTCAAATAGGATGATGGACTGGGTTCAGGCCAGGGGATGACGTACCGGCATCGTATTGGTGGCGGCCAGGTATTCGAGCCCGCCCCGATCCACTACATAGACGGCCCGACCACGTTTTTCCAGCAGTCCGGCATTGAGCAGTTCACGCAGCGCCCGTCCGACGACTTCGCGGGTTGTGCCCAGGATGGAGGCGATTTCTTCCTGGGTCAATTGGGTCGGTGTTTCCGCGATCTGATCGTGGTAGGTGGTTTCGTGGAGAAAGAGCTTGGCTAATCGCGACGGAATCGAACGAAAGGTCATGTCTTCCAGTCGCTCGATATATTCGCGGTTGAGATGCGCCAATGCCTGCATGGCATTTTGGAGCAGCACCGGCGAGATGGAGAGCAGCTTGAGCAAACGCTCGTGTGGAATGACCAGTACTTCGGCATAAGTGACCGCCACGGCATTAAAGGGATTCGAACGTCCGTCAACCGCGGCGACTTCGTTGAAAGTGGCTGGGGGGCGCAGCAAACTCAGGGTATGGAGCCGACCTTCAGCATTGACCCGGAAAATCCGTACCAGCCCATCCACCACCACATGAAACCCGGCGCAGCTATCCCCTTCACTGAAGATAGTTGCACCAGGTTGGTAGGTGTGGAAGCGGGCGGCATGATCAATCTTACCGGTATCGCAGGCATCGATTCCTTGAAAGTAGGTAACCTGGCTCCAATCGAAACGCATAGCGCTTATAGCACTCCGGATCGATTAACCCAGGGTCGAAGGTAGAACAGTGGCTAGTACAACCAGTAGCAGGATCAATCCACCAGCTAGCAGCCCGATGCTCCGCAAATCCCGAATGACGAAGCCATATTCTTTTGCCAGTTCTTCGGTAGTGACCACACGGGTTGGATTAGCCAGCCGCTGCCGGATGACATCCAGTTCGAGGTGCCCCTTCTTTTCTTTCTCACGTTTGATGCGGGCAATTTCGCGCTCGCGTCTTTCGACCGGATCGTACCCATAGGCGCTATAGTCCCCACGCGCTGCTGCCTGTGCCGCTTGCTGTGCTCGCCGGGCAGAGGCCGTGGCCTTGACACGCACCGGGCGAGGGTTCAGGGGCGTGGCAGCCAGACGCGGGGTAGGCTGTTTCGCAACTTCAGAAGCCGAGCCTTCGTCGTCTTCAGCTTCATCCAGTTCATGTTCAGCGTCGTTGGATACCTCTGATGGCAGTGCCGTGTTGGCGGGACGTTTTTTCTTCTTTGCCATGTTGCCTCACGCTGCAGAAAGATTATTACGATACTAGCGAGTCACCATCGGCTTCGCCAGCTTGGTACGGATCAATAAGATCGTCAGTGGTTGATCCGGATTGGGCCAACCACTGATTGGCGACACAGTTGATTTACAGCAACACCACGGTCGCTTTGCCGCTGCGAGGTGGCACCGCATGGCGGGTATCCACGATCAGACGGCTGTGATCGACGATGTGCTGATAATCAAAGGTCGTGTGATCGGTGACGACCACCACACAATCGGCAGACTCCAGCAGTTCCGCGTTGTAGTGCACACTGGACATGCGCTGTTCGCCTTCCAGGCGGACGCTTTCTACAAACGGGTCGTGGTAGACCACTTCCGCGCCTTTTTCATGCAGCAAGCCCAGGATGTCCAGCGCGGGGCTTTCCCGAACATCATCCACATCGCGCTTGTAAGCCACGCCCAGCACCACGACTTTTGAGCCACGCACGGCTTTGCCCGCGTCATTGAGCGCGTCGGTAATTTTGCTCATGACATACAACGGCATTGAGGTATTGATCTCGCTGGCGAGTTCAATGAATCGGGCGTTGTAGTTGAGTGTCTTGAGCTTCCAACTCAGGTAGTGCGGGTCCACCGGGATGCAGTGACCACCCAGGCCAGGGCCGGGATAGAAAGGCATAAAGCCAAAGGGCTTGGTCGCTGCTGCCTGAATGACTTCCCACACATCCACGCCCAGCTTATCGCACATCAGGGCCATTTCGTTGACCAGACCGATGTTGACGGCGCGGAAAGTATTTTCCAGTAGTTTGACCATTTCAGCGGCGGTCGGGGAAGAGACACCCACAACCTTATCGACGGCGGAACCGTATAGCGCCTGGGTCACTTCCACGCAAGCGGGAGTCACACCACCGACGACTTTAGGCGTATTCCGCACGCCATATTTTGGATTACCGGGGTCGATCCGCTCGGGCGAGAAAGCGATGAAGACATCGACGCCGGGTGTGAACCCTTTGCTCTTGAGTTGTGGGATCACAATTTCATCGGTGGTGCCGGGGTAGGTGGTGCTTTCCAGTACCACAAGCATCCCTGCATGGCAGATTTCGGCCACACTATTGACCGAGGAAATGACATAGGACATATCCGGGTCTTTGGTTTTGCGGAGTGGAGTCGGCACGCAAATGGAGACCGTATCGGCCGTGGCCAGGTCCGCATATTGGGTGGTTGCTTGGAGCTTGCCGGCCTTCACCAGTGGAGCCATCCGCTCGGTTGGAATGTCGATGATGTAGCTTTCGCCACGGTTGAGTTGGTTGACTTTGTTGTTATCCAGATCAAGGCCAATGACGTTGAATCCGGCCTCGGCAAATTCGACCGCGAGAGGCAGGCCGACATAGCCCAGTCCAACAATGCCGACGGTAGCGGTGCGCCCGTTCAGGCGCTGGAGTAACTGCTGATGGTAGTTTGGAGTCATAAGGGGAACTGTCTCTAGTAGATTGGATTACAGCCCGGCATTATAGGCTTGTCCCGCAAGCCTGTCCAGCGAATCCCCCGGAAGGTGATGAATGATCCGGCTCGAAACAGAGCGGCTGCTGCTGCGCCCGATGGTCTATACCGATGCCCCAAAGATCTATGAATATATGCAGGATCGGGACATTGCCTATAACACCAGCCTAATCCCCTATCCCTATCCGGTGGGTGCTGCAGAAGCCTGGATGGAGCAGACTTGGGAACAGGCCGCCAGCCGGGAGAGTTACACCTTTGCGGTGGTTCTGAAAGCCGAAGACCGGATGATCGGCAGCATGGGCATTGGTCAGAACGCGGCTCATAACCGCGCGGAGATCGGTTACTGGATGGGCAAACGCTATTGGGGGCAAGGCTACGCCAGTGAAGCCTGCCGCCGCGTGATTCAATTCGGTTTTGAGGATCTGGGCCTGAACCGTATCCAGGCGAGTTATTTTACCCGTAATCCGGCCTCTCGCCGGGTGATGGAGAAAGCCGGAATGCGCTATGAGGGAGTCCTCCGGCAGTATGTTTTCAAGTGGGGCGAGTATATCGACCTCGGCTTCTGTTCCATTTTGCGGTCAGAGTGGAGCGGTCCCACGGCATGACCGATCTCGAAGCTTGAAATAAAAACGGGATGCCAGATGGCATCCCGTTTTTATTTATTGGGTTATGACTAGCGTTGTGGACGGCGTTCGTCACGGTTGCGGCGGCGGCCTGCCAGGAACGCGATGATGACTAGCACAATCAACAGACCGATGCACAGCGCCACGGGTAGGATACTGGCATTATCGGCTGCCTGACCCTGGAACTCGGTCGTCAGTGTGGTGGGTGTTGAACTGGGTGCGACAGTCGGCGTATTGGATTGGGTTGTATCGGTTGCCGCCGCTGGCGCATCGGTTGGGGCTTCCACACTGGCAGTGACTGTTACCGGCGCATTTTCTGTGCCGCTGACGCTGGCACTAGCGGTCGATTCGGCGTCGGTGGTGGCGCGGGCATCCGCTGTTCCAGTGGCCTGGGCATCAAGCGTCCCTTGGGCATTGTTGGTCGCTTCTGCCTGAGCTGTGCTGGTGAGTGCTGTATTGGCGCTCCGGGTGGCCTGGGCGTTGACGCGGGCTTCCGCAGTTTGGGTTGCTCCCGCCTGTTGTGTGACCAGGGCATCTTGTGTCAATTGCGCTTGAGCCGTCTGGGCGGCACCTGCGGCAGCGTTTGTGGTTGCTAGCGCATCCGCTTGCGCGACCGCCTGAGCAGTCTGGGTTGCTTGACGATCAAGCGCTGCCTGGGCTGCCTGTGTCCCCTGCGCCTGCGCATCTAGCGTTTGTTGAGCCTGGGCAGTTTGCGAAGCTGCCACGTCTGCAATAGCGGTTGCGTCCGCGTCCTGGGTCGCATCCACAAAGACAGTCGATTGCGCCTGAGCCGTCAGAGCTGCTGCTGCCGCTAAAGTACCTGCCGCTTCACGGGTTGAACCCGCCTGAATCTGTACAACAGTGGGTGGTACAGGGGTGGCGCTGGGTTCTTCAACCGTTGTAGCCGCTGGATCAGGCGTATGGGTTGCCGTTGCGGGTTCTGGTGTATTGCTAGGGGCAGTAGTGGGTGTGGCGGTCGGCAGTGCGACGCTAAATGCGGTCTCAGCCACCGCCGAGCGCCCACCGGTGTTGTTCACTTCCACGCTCAGAACGTGCGGACCATCTCCGAGCGCTGCCACATCCAATTCGGCGCTGAACGGCGATTCGGTGTCTGTGGCGATGACCGTGCCATCGACGCTGAAAACAGCGCTCGAAACCGGTGTCTGACTGCTGATTTCCAGCACGACATTGCGGTTGGTATCCAGGGCTTCACCCAGTTCGATACCCGTGATGGTCACGGTTGGTGGCAGCGCAGCAATCCCGAAAATAACCGTTTGGCTGGACTGGGTCCCGGCCTGGTCAGTGGCGGTGATGGTCAGTTCATTACGGCCCGCCGGTTCAAGTGTTTCGGGATCAATGACGAAGCTACCGGTGCTGCCCGCCACACCGAAGATCGTCTCTCCGTTGAGCGTTGCTGTTAGGTTATCAATGGGCGTCTGACCACTTGCACTCAGATTGATGGTCGTTGGGACGGCGAGTTCTTCATCCTCGCTGACCCCTTCAATCGTCAGGCTGGGTGGCAGTGCCGCGACGTTGAAAATGAAACTCTGGCTGCTTGTTAGGGCGGATTCGTTGGTACCTTCGACCGCCAGCACATGTTCACCGGGAGCCAGCGTTGTCGGATCAATCTGGAAGCTGAAGGGGGCTTCGGTCAGGCTGACGACTTCGCCGCCATCCAGGCTGTAATTGGCGACTACACCGGCAGTTTGTCCGCCAACCTCTACGGTCACATCAACGGCTTCGGTCAGTTCGATACCGGCCTCTGGTAAGCCGCTTAAGGTGATCGAAGGCGGCAGAGCCGCGATCTGCACGACGCCCGTTGCAGTGCTGGAGTCCCCCGTGGAGTCGGTGGCTTCAACGTCCAGAACGTAATCACCCGGCGGCAGAGTAATCGGATCAATGGGTACGACGAAGGGCAGCGAGTCGCTGCTGCCGGATTGTACGGTGCCTGCGCCGACCAGTGAGAACGAGAAATTGCTGACGGGATCATCGGCCAGAACCGTGACCGGGATTTCAATGGGCTCGGCGATCGGTTCGCTGGGGAGTTCGCCCAGGCTGACAATCGGTACGGGGATAGGCGCACGCAGTTCAGCGCGGGCGACATCAATCGCCTCACCGCTGATGGCCTGAATATCCAGCCCATAAGTGTTGCCATCGACTGGAATCGAGGATGCATCCAGTGTGATGACGTATTGGCTGCGGAGTTTGCTCGCCAGATTGCGGTAGATGGTGATCAGTTCATCCGCTGTTGGCGACTCATCAAAGTTGGCGCTGGTGCCGCCAGAAATCTGCTGCAGGTAGGTGCGGTCGAAGCCAAAGCCGAGGCCGATGGTGTAAACGGGTACCCCACGCCCAAGGGCAGCAGCCAGCGCATCAGTACGGGCAGCTTGACTGCGACCGCCGAACTCCGCGCCGTCGCTCAACAGGATGACGACTCGGCGGGGATTGCCGCCGTTCGCCGCCGTATTGACTGCCAGTAGGGCCGCATCATACAAGCGGGTTTGACCGCCAAAGCCCAGGTTATTGATTGTGTTGACCAGCGTGTCACGGTCGCTGGTGAATTCCTGAACAACGCGCACCGAATTATCGAACGTGACGATGGCGATGCGGGCATTTGCCCCGGCTTCTTCCACGAAGCGCAGGGCAGCTTCGCGGGCGCGTTCAAACGGTGTTCCTGCCATGCTGCTGCTGGTATCCAGCGCCAGCACCACATCGAATGTCAGGTTGTCATCGGTGATATTTTCAACACGGACGATGTTGGCTCGTCCGGCCAATTCGCCAACGACGCTGAAGTTTTCTGCGCCTAACCCAAAGATCGGCTGCCCAATCTGATCCAGTGCTTCGGCACTGACCACCACCGTGGGATATTCGCTGGCGTTCACGCCAGTGATCGTCAGGTTGAGGCTGGGTGCTGCTGGCGTCGGCGCGTCCTGCATTAACAGGCGCGATGCAGGCAGAAGGGCTAACAAAGCTAAAATGAGAAAAAGAAACGACCGTTTCAAGGCGAACCCCCGAAGTTCCGTCCGAAGTGGCAAATTACAAAATAGGCTTTTAATAATAGTAACGCATTTGTGCGGTCTGTACCACAACGCCGGGGAGAAAGCCAACCGCCCTCAGGGGGTGAGGGCGGTTGGTATTCGGGGCAGCCTGTCCGGTAGAAGGTGGGGGTATCACATCCACCGAACACCCGGCACTATAGCACTACCCCGCCAGATGAGTTGTACGGAAACCCTACGGAAAGCCTACGCCGTAGGGCAAGCGTCAGCTTTCTCACCGGCCTGTAAGCCTCGGCTCAGGATTTAACCGACGTGAGATTACAGTGTATGGTGTGTTAACCACTCACTACCGTGAAAATCGTATCCGCGACCGTCACGGGCAGAGCCTGTCCATTGCTGTCGACAGCCAATACATCACAATGAATATTGGTTGTACCGCTCTTGACTGCACGGTAGCCGAGGCTCAACAGTGTTCCCTCACCGTTAAAGGCGGGTGCCGGATTGAGTCGACTGGCTGCTACGCTCCAGCGTCCATCAGCTTGCGGGCCACTATCCACAAAAAAACTATTCCCCGCGTTGAAGCCGGTGCCATCCACGCGGGCAGTACCGCTTAGAACCCCAGGGTCGACTGTACAATGAGCCTCAAGTCCGTAGAGGTTAGCCGCCCCGCTGATATTCAGATTTAGGGCCACCGCATCACCGGGACGGGCGCTAGTTGGGGACATCTCCAGCCGTAGAACCGTCGGCACAGCTGGCTCCCGCACCAGGATCAGGCCGCTATACGGCGGGATGCTGACCGTACTCCCGGGTTCGTAGCGCTTGCCATCCAGATCCAGGTAAACGTGCTCATCCAAACGCGCCTCAATCGAAGTGTCAGTCGGGTTGGTTTCCAGCCGGGCCACCGACTCTAGAGGACGCGATTCGACTGTCACGGGACTCACTTCAATATCATCTAGCCATAAGCGTCGGGGCTGTCCACTTTCACTCCGTTGGAGATCAAAGGTGAGCCGTAAATCCGGATCGGCCTGGTTGGCGGTAACCCACACGGTAAAGACCCGTTCAGCCGTATCGAGAGATAGCCGGGCTGGTTCCGAGCGCCCTTGGTAATCCGGTCCCGCTTGCTGGAGATAAACTTCCAGGTGGGTGTCATCAACTTCTGCTTGAGCGCGGAAGCTTACCCGGAAGGTTTGTCCGGCTTCCGCTGCCCCGATGCTGGCATAGGTCAAGACATTGCGGTCGGCGCCGATATGCCCGAAGCGCAGGCTGCCACCCCACTTTGAATCCCATTCCAGTTCCAGGGACGTATCCGGCCAGCCATACCAGTCATCAGCGTGAGTATCCATCTCGCTGTTGCTGATGCGGTTGGAGCCTGGTTCGCCAAGTTCAACATAGGGTTCATAACGGATGCCGCAGTCCCGGCTTCCCTGATCGTAACCATAGCTTATTTGCCAGTCTTCGAGCGATAGCTCACGGCTGAACCAGTTAGGCTGGAAGGCGACACTGATCGGATTGGCGCGCAGTGGATTGCAGTAGCCGTTATCTCGCAGTGTCCCTAACTGGTCGAGCCACGCTTCACCAAGGAGCGAGGTCTGCGCCCGCAGCGGGCTGGAGTCCAGACCAAAACTGAATACGCGATTGTTTTCGATCAGGCTGTCGGTGGATTCGAGCGTGCCGAGGTGGTCATCAGTGAGGATGATTCCCCATTCCCCAGCAGCAAAGACGGTATTGTTGACGACCCGGATATTGCGAGTATTGTGCAGCACAATGCCGCTCGCGCCAATATAACCGATGACGTTATCCTGGACGTTGATGTTCTCCGAGTTGTCATCAATGTAGATCCCGTTGACGGCAGGGCTGTTCCATGGGATGGCCGCGTCGCTCCCCAGGCCGTACAAAACATGATTCCCGATGATCTGGCTGTCCCGCACATGCCACGTATAGATTCCGCCGCTATCGACTTTGACCTGAGCATAATGTTGTACCAGGTTATAGCGAGCTGTGACCGCCCCGGAAAGCCCCACGCCGTTATAGCCAATATATTGAACAGTGTTGTACTCGAATAATGATTGATCACCGTCAAAACCAACGCCGTTATACTGCCCATCACCCCCTTTGCCCATACCCGCCAGCATACCAATCTGCTCAATGGTGTTGTGGTGGATGCGGCAGTCGTTACACTCCCATATCCGCAGTCCATGTGTCAGGTGGTTGGCGAGGTGGCTGTGTACCAGTTCCAGGTCCGTACAGTTGACTAAGCGTACGCCTTCGGCGGCACTATGGATGACCTGGAGCTTTTCCAGCCGGACTCCTTCGCAGTTAAGCACATCCAGACTTACTTCCCGTCCACCCTGGATGACCAGATCGCGAAGTTCAACATGGAACAGATTGGAAAGGCTGACGACTGTCTCCGTTCTCGTCGTTTCAATCCGGTGCTGATTGGGGTCACTGGTCAAGTACAACGTGATGGTCTGGTTAGCAGCGTCGTAAACCCACTCACCTTCCTGGTCGAGTGCATCCGGGTGGTTCTGAATGAAGTAGCCATAGCCGACTTCAAAATCATAACTGGTATCATCCCGCGCTGTTCCGAGCGATAAGGTGCCACCCTGCTGCCCGCTGATGGGGTAGCGATCCAGCACCCAGGCGATGCTGCGGATGACCAGTTCACCCCCCGTCCAGTTCATTCCGGATGCCAGCGCATCATCTGTAATCGAAGTGTGGCCTGTAGCGGAGTCAAAGTACAGGTAACCTTCGTCGCCTTCATCGAGATTGGGATAGCGGGCCAGGGCTTGTGCCTCGCCATCCACCAGCAGCAGATCCGTGCGCTCATTACAATTCGGGCAGGTGGTTTGCCAGCGGTTCGCGCCGAGATGGGTCCACCCGCTCAGTGATACCAGTCCGCTGATGATGGGATCTGCCCCTTCGCCATAAGCACCGAATATGATGGGGGACTCTGCCGTGCCACTGACTTGATAATCGGCGGACAGGCTCCCGCTGTAGACCCCGCCGCGCTGGAACAAGAACTGCGTGCCGGGTGCGACACCATCGGGGAAGACACTCTCCACACGACTGAGGCTCTTCCAGGGTTGCGTTAGAGTGCCGGGTGCCGAGTCATCACCATTTGGAGCAATGTAATAGATCACGGCGCTGCCCTGTGCCCTGAGTGGCGCGGTCAGCAGCGGCAGGCAGAGTGCCAATAACAGAATCCACTTGCGGGAATAGCTCATCTTGACGGCGCTCCACAGAATCAGCATTGATCTTTGAGCGTAGTGGAGTTCGCTTCGTCAAGGCAATAGGACAGAAGGCCGGGACGCCCCAGCCCTTGAATGTCTAGCGCTGTACCGTGATGCTGCCGATGAACAAACGATCTCCCCGCCGTTGACCCGTCTCATCCAGCACCGGTAGGCGCGCTCCAGTCATCGATTGGGCTGCACCTATCGAGAGGGTATAGACTCCATCTGGCAAAGTGAGCGGCAGTGGGACAAAGGTGATCTGGGCGAAGACATCACGCGGTTGGAGCGCGGTTACATCCACGCTGATGCTGTCGTTCTGGGTAACGATGGCTGCTGGATCAGACAGGATATGGGTGAAGAACCGCAGATCTGGGGGGAGTGGTCCATCCACCCGCCACCAGGTGATGACAGTGACCACGCCGCCGGGTTGATAGGCTCCTTCGGGCTGGGGTTCGTATCCGGCGAAAGTCAGATTTCCACCAAAGCGGATCGGTGGCGGGATCACACCTTCCTGCCCTTGCCGTCCTTCTGGCGCGTAGGCGATCGGGGCTGTTGTCGTGAAGCGGCCTAGTTGATCCGCCAGTGCGCTGGCCGCGTTCAGGCGGATCAAGGAGTCCGGCGGCGCATCCGGGTCAACTTCAACGCGCCCCTGCTGTAACCAAACCCGCGAAAAGTCCGGTAGGCGCTCGTAGGATTGAAGTCGTGGGAAAGCGATTTGCTGACCTTCGCCCCCATTGATGAAAACCAGCCCTGTACCACAGTCGGCGTAGCGCGGCGTAAACGCTTTGCGGTTCATCATCAGCAGCAGTTGATCCGTTGCGTTGAGGCCGCTCCCCTCGATAGGAGTATCACAGATGAGGGTGGGTACATTTGCCGCTGTCCGGTCGAGTTCCCGCGCCAGCAGACCGATGCGTGTATTGAAGGTGGTCGCCATAGCAGCCTGGTTCGGCCAGGTCTCAAACAAATCGCGCACACTCCACTGGACGTTAAATGCCAGCAGTCCAATGATTGCTACCCATCCTGCTACTTTACCCAGACGCGACGGAATGCTCTGGTAAATGGACTGTACGCCCAATCCAACATACAGCGCAATCAGCGGTAGCAGCGGCAGCATCCGCTGGAAGTCTGGGCTATCTGGCGAGAGCAGGGCCGCCGGGAGCAGACACACAGTTGCCAGCAGCGGCAGCGCATGGCGGGATTGCCGGGCATCCCGCGCGGCGATCAGTACACCAATGATGAGGACCATGCCGCTGAAGAGGTCGATCAGTGGGCGACCAGCCAGGTTATGTGCTGGGTTGGAGTCGCCGAGGAAGATTAGCCCGCCCAGGCTGTTGAGGATGCTTCCCGGCAGCGAATGTTCGGTCAGGCTGTAGCCGCCCCATAACCGTTGAATGCCACTCAATTCCGGTAATCGAATACTGGAGACGAGATAAGGCATCACGATGATGATGAGCACGACCAGGCTGAAGCGCAGGTAGGGTAGCGATTGTTCGGGCAGCCGCAGGTTTCTGCGGGACGATAACCGCAGGATGATGAACAGGATTGCGAAGAGCAGGATGAAGAAATGGATCGGATGCAGGTAGAAACCTGCGCCCAACATCAATCCCAGCACAGCAAAAACTGTGTTTAGCGGCAGGGTTGGATGAGGCTCCCGGTAGACGGAGAGCCCTCGTGCCAGCACCAGCATGACCCCGGCCACTAGCCCCGGCAGCAGAATCTCTCTGGAAACCATGCGCCCGGCCAGAATAAAGGGCAGGTTAAACACCAATAGCGCCAGCGCTGTGATGCCGGCCAGCGGCCCATACAGGCGCATCACCAGTGCATATACGACTGCCAGCGTGAGCAGGCTGGCCCACACTGAAATCAGGTGATAGCCCAGTGGCCCATTGCCGATGAAGGCGGTTACCAGTGCCGTACCAGTATGATACAGTCCTTCTCGCCCTTCTCCTTCGGTGGATTGCAAGTCGTAAAAGACCTCAATCGTTCCCAGCCGGATTCGTTCGGTCACCCGAATATCGGTGATCTCCTCGGCATGGACGCCGCCGGGGAGTGTGGTCAAGTTAGCGATCCGCAGCCAGGCTGCTGCCAACAGCAGCACCGCCGCCAACCAATAGGCAAATCGGGAATTCAATTACGACTCCGCACTGCGCCTGTGGTCATCAAACCCTGGCGCTATTGGAACAATGCGCTTCTACCTTAACGCAATGGGGCAGGAACTCAAAATCTGGGGATAGCCTGTGGAGAGTGTAGAAGGGGTGCCGTTAGCACCCCTTCCACCAGCTTTATTCAGGGGAGATCAGAATTCCGCTGAAGAGAATGTGACCATCAGCGGCGACCGTTGCCGTTTGCATCCGCGAAAATCCCGAAAACGGGAATTCGAACAACTGGTATCGCTCAGCATCGGGTGTATAGGCCCATAATCCCGCCTGCTCATTGTCGAGTGCTTCTATATGCAAGGCCAGCGCCGAGCTCTTATCCGGGGATAGTACAACGGCTCGTGGTGTAAAGTATGCTGGCGGATGACCTGAATCGGCATCTGGCTCATTCAGTTCGTCTTCCTGATAGCTGCTGAAGTCCGTGAGCGGCACTAACACCCCTTCGGCTAGTTGATAGTGATACAGAATACCAAAAATGCCGCTTGGCCTGCCCGTTGGACTATAGGCATACACAAACAAGCCCTGCTGATTTCCGCTCCAGCCCACTGCCATCGGGATTAACATAGTGCGCTCGCTCGCATCTTGTGGGAGGCTCATGCGGAAGTCATCCATGGTGATGATCTGCCGGGGCGCATCTTCGCCGGAAAGCGACATGACCCACACGCCATTATTGCTGGAGTCGGTGTCACGTTCCCGCACGATAAACGCCGCCTGACTGGCATCTGGTGAGATGCTCAATGCCCCGTCTAGGTCGCGCTGACTGAAATCGTAGATGGCGAATTGTTCGAATAAGCCTGAGAGATCCCGAATGCGTTCTGCTTCTCCACCCGTTGGCGCGCTGCGATACAGCCCCAGGGAATAGATGTCACGGTTGCTGACATCGGGAACTTCATGGCGGACGAAGTACAGGTTGCCATCCGGCCCCCAGGCATAGACGCTCTCAATCCACAGGGCATGGTCATTGTCTTCGTCTGACTCACCGAAAAGCGCAAACTTCTCGAAAAAATCCTCAGTGAGATTGGTTATCCGTTGTTCAACTGTATCCCAGACCCATAGATCTGGTTCCTGTAACGTGCGTGCCCATTCCTGGGTTAGGGCCAGGTAGCGGCTGTCCGGCGACCAGAGGAGGTGATTTGGCGCACCAAAGGGTGTTGGAAAGTCGATACAATCCATTGTCCCATTGCTTAGTGTCACTTGGCACAGGCCTCTGTTTTCACTATTCATGTTAAGCCAGGCGATGCGGGTTCCATCGGGTGAAATCACCGCTGAAAAATCAGCCGTTGCCTCGTCCAGATCGAGTGAGTCCAGCAGGTCGCTCAGGTCTTGTGCTTGGGCATAGATGATCTCACTCAACGCCAAGCCGTTGTTGGGGAGGGTCTCTACGGGACCTGTAGTCGTGGTGCTGGGGACATCCAATCCGTAATTCATCGAGGCCACCACCGCCTCAAATAGCGGCTCCATCGCCGAGAATTCGCCCGGTGGCGTCAACGCGATGAAGACGGCAATTTTATTGCTGGCTGCCAGGTCAAAGGCATAGGCCGCCCCTTGCAGATTATCGGAATCCACCGTGTAACGGAATCCGCTGAACTCGTTCACGATTACGGGTTCCCTATTGATGAAACCTACTTCGCTTGAAAGACCATTTTCTTCCAGTTGGGTCCGGAATTCCTCGAAGTCCTCGGCATTGAAGAGGCTTTCGGGATCGCCATAGATGGCGACTACCACCTGCGAACCGGGCGCAATCTCACCACCGAGATTGCTCTCCACGATGGTATTGACCGCTTCAGTGCTGTTGCCCAGCACCCATGCACCCGCAATCGGGCTGGCTTGTGACCAGCTTTCCGGGTAACGGATGCGGAAAAGGCCATCCGGGAACTCCACCACCTGGGGTAACAGCGCATTACCGTCGGCACAGGCAGAGAGAATAGATTCCAGATTGGCCTGAACCTCGGCGATAATCGCGGCAGCGCCAGCGGTATCGCCCTCATTAGCGGCTGCCTGAGCTTCAATCAGTTTAGAAATATCATCCAGAAGGTTAGGTTCACAACTGTTTTGTGCTTGTGTGCTGGCAATAGGCGTCATCACGACAATCAGCAGGATGACCAGCATCCAACGTTTCACGGTAGCCTCCTCTGCGATGGAATCACATACTTTCCATTATAGGCAGACTGTGAAAATGGACAGTAGCCGACAAACTAGGGGTATCAGATGGCCGTCGCCCAGGCTGTGAAAACCAATACCAGCAGGCCCAGCCCACCGTTGATCCAGGTCAGGGCGATTTCACGCTGGCGCAGCTTTGTATAGGCGGCTGGGTCGCCTTTGCCTGCATCTGCCAGCAATCCGGCACGTTCCAGTGCCGGATTCACGCCCAATTGCAGGATTGCACCGCAGACAATCATCCCGCCGATGGCGATGTGCTTGAGCAGGATTGCCCGGCTCCAGTCGTTGCTGATCTGCATCAAGCCGTCATAATGCTCATCCAGTGACATCTGGATCATCCCGGTGACGATCAGCACCACCAGGCTGAAATTGGTGATGGGGATGAAGCGGCGACGCAAATCAGAGAACAAACGGCGGATGGCTGGGTCATCGCCAGTGGCCCGGCGTGCCGCGGGCCACACCAGCAGGGTCAGCGTTGCCAGCCCCCCCAGCCAGACAACTGTCGCAATCAGATGCAGGAGGTACGAGAACGTGAGCATCGTATCGGCTTTCAATTGAATTCCGAGGCTCATGTGCACAAGTAATGCAAATCCGGTGTAGCGCTGCCATTCATGGCTTCAGCCTGCATCAGTTCTACACATGAGCAAATGTCGATTGCTGGCATAGTATCAGCTAGGGTTGTTGTTTGCCACTGATCTGGAATCAAAAATCCGCTGCCTACCGACATCAGCAGGCAGCGGATTGCGTTGTATCAATAGATGACTGCTGTGTTGGCTTACAGGCTGTTCCCGCTTTCAGGTACGGGCAGCACCTCAACTGCCGGTGGTACTGCCCAACCGCCTGCACTGCCCGGCATGATGAAGATATGCGGGCCCTGGGGCATCATGAATCCCTGCTGACCCATGTGCGGCATAACCCATCCTTCCGGCCCCATCCATATGGCGCCCGGCATGACGTTCAATTCACCAGGAACCATGCCCCACATCATGGAGTTACTTACCTGAGACAATGTCACTTCGAGTTCCTGCGTATCGTCACCACGTACGACCGTCAGGGTGATGACATCTTCAGGTTCGTACATCCGGATGCGATCGCGCAGAGTCCGTTCAGCATCCACCGGCTCGCCGTTCACTGCCGTTATGCGGTCGTCAGCCAGTATGCCAGCCGCCGCCGCCGGGGAGTCGGGAACAACGTTCTTGATCAATGCACCGTCATCCTGCGTCTCAAATTCAACGCCCAGATAGCCGCTGCTTTCCATCATGAAGCCGGGTAGCGTGCCTTCCTCGAAGGGCATTGCGGGGATCATCCCGGTCATGTCCGGCAGCATCGGCATGGCAGGCAGTTCCACCTCCAGCGTCAGGGTTTCATCTCCACGCTGGACTTCCAGCGAAACCGGCTCGCCGGCTTCAGTACCGGCCACTGCTTCCATCAGTTCACGCAGGTTGGTGATCGCCGTCCCATTGGCGCTGGTGATGACATCCCCATCCTCTAAACCAGCTTCTGCTGCTCTCGACTCGTCTGCCACTGACTCTACTACCACTTGGTTATCCCGTTCGGTCAGCATCAGTCCGTCAAAACCGATGGCTGAACTAAAACTGCCGCCATGCCCGATGATTCCCACATCCCCCAGCGTCGCGCTCAGGGTCAGGGTTTCCTCCCCGCGTTGCACTTCCAGAGCCACCTCATCGCCGACTTCCAGAGCGCTGATAACCTCCCGGATCGAGTCCGCGGTGACGGCCTCACCGTTCACACTGAGGATAATGTCCTTGCTGAGCAGCCCGGCTTCATCGGCGGGACTGCCGGGGATAACGATGACGACGCTGACACCTTCGTCTGCCGGTTCCACCTGGATACCCAGGAGCGGCCCAGCGGGCAGCCTATCCTGGGCGCCTAGCGTACTCAGACCTACAGTGCTAACCACTAGCACAACCATGACCAAAATCAATTTGAGTCGTAAACGTTGCATGATGTCCTCCATTCTTAGGCAAGTGCCATATGGACTCATTCATTTGCTGAGGGCCAATTGTTTCGCTGGGAAGATAAGTATCTGGTGAACATTTTCTGTCTACTTGATTGAATGTTGTCGAGCCATTCAATTAGAGGTTTCAACGTACCTCGACTAGACTGTCCAATACCAGAAAATCTGTCCCATTGGGCAGACGTAGTCGCTCGCCCGTAGTGGAATCCTCCAGCCACAGGATGAGCTTTCCGGTTCCTGCTGAACGATCTGGGAAGATGGTTACGCCATGCGAATCCGAGACAAAGTAGTCTAGGGTATGGCTGTCCGGTCCCCGCCCGACGAAGAATTTTTGGCTGACACCCCAGGCTTCGCTGACCTCTGTATCGACCAGTTGAACGACTGGGCGATAAATGCGATCCAGTGGGCGCAAGGCCCGCCAGTACAGCGTTATATCCAGGCGACCCCCTGGTTTGACCGATTCTGCATTCAGTGTATAACCAAGCAGATGGTAAGCATCCCCAAATTGCTGATCAACTGAGGTCTGCATGTTAGCCGGTTGATCGAGCGGAGAGCGCTGCCGGAACCAGTTCGTATACGGTTGAATGTACCCACTGTTCAAGATTGCGAATGCACCTATGCCCACGAGTACCGACCCGGCTAATCGGCTCGATAACCCATCCGAGGATGGTTCAGATGACCGGCTTGGACGCCCTAGCAGGAAGAGCACCACGACCAGGCATACCAGACTGACCAGTGGCGCTGCGACCACAGCGAATGATGGTTCCCGCCACAGCGTGATGTCATGTGTTCCGGCGGGCAAGGCTACTGCGACCAGTCCAAATTGAGGATCAATTTGGAACGTTGCTGGCTCGCCATTGATGTTGATCTGAGTGCCAGGCCAGTAAAATTGGCGCAGCCGAACGCGAACTGGTTCTGCGGATATAATCCGCATGCTTTGCTCGGATATATACTCGACTTCTGCGGTTCTGCTGGATAGGTCGCGTATTCGCAATTGGAGTGGGTTGGCGGCGTAGCTTTCCAGATCGGTCGGTAGGTCAAATGACGTGGACTGGCCATAATTTGGCTTGAATTCGTTGTAACTGGTGCCACCGAAGGCGGTTGTTTCATACTCATGCCGGATCGAGTCAATCGCCGACAATCGCACGAAATCCACCCAATCCCGGCTTGGGTAAACGGTCGGTAGGGCTGCCCCGATGACCACGACCATGAGAATCCCACTGATCCATTGTTGCCACCGGGATGGGGCCAGCAGCCCACACCCCCCACCCAACAGGGCGAAGCTCAGGACTCCCACTCCCAGCACCCGTCCCGGAAAGCGCAGTTGCGCCAATAGAGAACTGCTCGACCACACTGCTGCTGATCCATCGGACACCATGAAGAGGGTTATGATTGCACCTAATGCTGCGCCAATTGCCAGCGTATACTGCCGCCGCCAAATCAGCCCACTGGCTCCACCAAGGGCCAATATCCCCACCACAAGCCCGATTGTTTCTGGTAGGTTACGATTCAGGTCACTTTGGTCGGGTGCTGCCGGCTGTATAAAGAACTGCGCTGGTGAGATAAATCCTGCCGCCAGCACGGCCGGGATGTCCGCTGCGCTGGTATCGAGCTGAATGTATTGGGCTTCCACCAGCATCGGTAGTAGGAAAATGGCTGCTAGTCCGGTACCCAGCAGTAAACCGCCCCCCGTACAAACAATGGAATGGATGAAATTTGGGCGTTCACGCCCACTCCAGATGCACAAAAGGGGTGCGCTGATGGCAATCAGTAGTCCCATGAGTAAAGCGGTTGGTTGATGGGTCAGCAAGAGTGCGCCCCATGCCAACGACAACCCGGCACAGCTTCGACCGGAGGGTGTCCGGGCGGCGCGCAGCAGCCCTAGCAGCAGCCACGGGACAAGGGCGGTCGCCAGCAGGGCGGGTAAGCTGCCAATGTTCCAGATCGCTTGCAGGCGAATCGGCGTATAGCACCAGATCGTTGCTGTCAGCAGTGCCGCGTGGTTAGGTAGCCAGCGTCGTGCCAGACTGTAACATCCCACTGATCCAAGCACCCACGCCCCTGCCACCAGCAGGTTGAAAGCCAGCGGTGCTGGTATGCCTATCAAGCCTAGCAATCCACCAATATAGGTACTGGCTGGTGCGTAAAAGTTAAAAACCGGGTAGCCGTATCCCAGGTGAAACCAGGGTATCCAGCGTGGGTATAGATCACCGCTTTGGAGTAGCCGGGTCATGGCATAGATGCGATGAATATGGAAAGTCCCATCGGCTGTGAACGGGATACCCACGCTGTTCAGTGTGGGCAGAATGGCGATCAGCGGCAGCACTGCCGCCACCAACCATCCGGGGAATTTGTAAAGAGCACCACGTTTCATCGAGCCATTGTACACAACCCGTCAGGATGTGATGCCCGATTTATTGAGAGCTTAATGTGGGTTCTCGAAACAAATCGTGCCACGAACGGCCCAGTGGGCGACTTTACAATCGCTAAACGGTGCGCCCGAAAACATACGATGACTTCCTTAAGCCAGAAGCCGAAAAGTATCCACAACCCTTTCCCGGTCATTTGCTGGCTTAGAGGAAATAAATCTATCTCCTCGAATGTCACGACCCTTAGGGAAGAAAATCACTTGGATTGGAAATGTTGATAAGCATAGACTTCTGAGTAGCAGCAATGGGCGTTTATACCGCACCAGGCGCCTGATTCTATATATTCGTTACGGTTATGGAAAATAATGCTTCAACAATCTATATCCCCAACTAAGAATCGCTGGCTCATCGCCTTGTCGGCAGTCGGTATTCATATTTCGATTGGCTCGGTCTACTCCTGGAGCGTCTTTACCAAACCGCTTCAGGAACAATTTGGGTGGACCCTCAATGAGCTGTCACTCACCTTTTCACTCGCCATTGTGTTCTTGGGTTTATCGGCTGCCTTTATGGGCCGCTGGGTGGAGCAGCAGGGGCCGCGCAAGTCGGCTACGCTGGCAGCGATCCTCTTTGGTGCCGGCCTGATCGGTGCCGGGGTGGCAGTATTGCTAAAATCCCTACCCCTGTTGTATCTGATGTATGGCGTCATCGGCGGCATGGGGTTAGGGATTGGGTATATCTCACCAGTATCAACCCTGGTGAAGTGGTTCCCGGATCGGCGGGGTCAGGCCACCGGTTTGGCGATTATGGGATTTGGCTTTGCCTCTGTGATCGCCGGTCCGCTCATTGCACGCTTAATCACGGGCATTGGCCTTGCCGGGACCTTCTTCTTGCTGGGAACCGTCTATGTCACAATCATGCTCATTGCCGCTTCTTACCTGGCACTCCCGCCGAATGGCTGGGTGCCGACCAACTCCAAAGCCGATCATGAGGCCAATCGGCTTCCCAAGCCTGACCTTGAGTATCTCACGGCCAACCAAGCCATCCGTACGCGCCGCTTTTATTTTCTCTGGGTGATACTGTTCATCAACATCACCAGTGGCATTGCCATTATCGCTGTAGCTTCGCCCATGGCGCAGGAATTGACTGGCATGACTTCGCTGGCGGCTGCCAGTATGGTAGGGATCATGGGCTTGTTTAATGGCTTTGGCCGGATCGGCTGGGCTTCGTTCTCCGATAATATCGGCAGGCCTGTCACCTATATTCTGTTCTTTGTAATTGAGCTGCTCTGTTTCTTCTTTTTGCCCAGAGCGACCCATCCGCTGGTGTTCCAGGCGCTGGTCTTTCTGATCTTAACCTGTTACGGGGGCGGTTTTGCCTGTGTCCCTGCCTATATTGGCGACCTGTTCGGCACGAAACAACTGGCCGCCATTCATGGCTATATCCTGACGGCCTGGGCAGCCGCCGGTTACGTCGGCCCGACGCTTGTGTCCTGGGTGCGCGAATCAACCCAGAGTTATGAACAAACCCTGATTATTTTCGACAGCTTCTTTGTGGTGGCCTTGCTGGTTGCCCTGCTGCTCCGGCACGAAATCTCTCGCGTTCGAAACCAACAGGCGGCTTTGTTGGTGCCAGTTGCCGAAAAGTGACTCGGCAAAGGGCCATCCGGCTTCTCTCCGATTTCTGGATGACCCTTTACCTGCTTGTGGCTTAGACTCCATACCCCATCGCCGCCGCTTGGGCAGCCGTCAACACCTGGTTGTAAATCGGCGCATCCGGTTGTTGACGGGCGCTCTCTCGCAGCGAACCTGTATCCACTGCCGCAAATCCAATTTGTTCAATCAGGTTGGTAATCGTCGCCTTGGCGGCTGCATCATCCCCGGCGATGAAGATGGCACGGCGGTCAGCGTGGGGGAGCGTTGTATTGCCCTGGGTCCTCAGGTGTTCATACCAGATTGTGTTGAACCCCTTGACGACCCGTGAATGCTGCAAGTGCTGTTGCAGCAGTTCGCTGGAGGTGAGGTTGCCCTGTTCCAGTTCGGGGATACGCCCATCCCGGCCCGGATAGTAGTTATTGGCATCAATGACGATCTTGCCTGCCAGTGCCGCCGCCGGGAGTGACTTGAATTGACCCAGCGGAATGGCGATCAGCACCACGTCACCAAATGTCGCCGCATCATCAATAGTCATGGCCTGGGCCTGAGCGCCCAGTTGCTCAATGAGCGCGTGCAGGCTTTCCGGCCCGCGTGAATTACTAAGGGCGACCCGGTGTCCAGCCTGAATGAAAAGCTGGGCGGCGGTCGCCCCGATCTTCCCTGCGCCGATGATTCCGATGTTCATAGTGTGTCCTCTGTGTGAAACCAATGCTCACTTCAGGACGCCTCATGACCAGTTCATCTGACATCATCCTACCCAAAAGTATTGGACTGGACTCAGCACTTCTCTACAGGTTGACCCGGTCCGCAAACACGATATACCGCTTATCATTGACGCGATACGGATAGCAGGAAATCAGGGTGGCAGTTGCCCCTCCTCGCGGATCGAGCACTTGTACATCGGTTGGCTTGACGATCTGGGTTTCAGTCACACGGTAGGTGAATACATCGGATTGAGTCCGTACAGTGAACTCATCGCCCACTTGCAATTGATCAATATCTTTGAAAACTTCACCATAAATGTCGTTATGCGCCGAGAGGACCACGTTCCCGCTTGGATCGCCCGGTCGTACCCCGTTCAGTAATTGCCCCACGCCCTGCTTGAGCGCCTCCCAATCTGTCCCTGGTACGATGCCCTGGCTCACATTGATCGCCGGAATATCAATCCATAGGGCCGTTTCAGCCGTGATCGGCGGCGGCGCCGAGATGAGCGGCGCGAAGAATTGGCTCGCCAATGCTGACCGCAGGGCTGCCGGGATTTCTTCAAAGTTCGGCAGCGCCTGTCCGCTGCTGTCAAAGACGTGACCACCGGGCAGCACCACATCGTTAATGAGTTGAATCTGGGGTGTTGGCACCAGAGTCGGTAGCCCGGCCTGTCGCATTTGATTAGCAAGTTCCTGGGCGGCAGTGGTTTCTTCTTCCAGCCGACCAATCGACATAAACATCTGGTAGCCCAGGATGGCAATGGCCCCAATCGCCGCTACCTCGATCAGCAGCAGCAGTTGATTGGTGAAGCGCCGCCAGAAGCGCGCCCGTTCTGGATTCTCAGCCTTGGCCTGGGCTGCCGGGGTATAGCGAAAGGTCGCCCCGCCCTCATCCTCAAACTGCGGTGCGCCGCCCGCCGGGAGCGCTACGGGTGTGGAGGCGAGAGGGAGGGTCGGCGGTTCGACCTTGACCGCGGTACTGCTTACCCGCATCTCGGGCAAATCTGGCGGGGGAATCGGGTCGGCAGGCAGCGGACTCACCACCCGACCTGCGCGTTGTAGGCGCTGCATCCGGCTTTCGCGTTCGCGCCGCTTGCGGATCGCCAGTACCTGCTCTAATTCATCAACCGAGAGTTCATCAACTTGTCGTTTATCACGCATAAGCTTCTTGCAGTTCCACCTAACCAATCCATCGGGAAGCCCCAAACCGAGGCCTGATAATGAGAAAAATCGAAACATGAGTTCCGATTTTTGATCGATCATGATGTTATTCTGGATTCAATGCACCCTTTTGCCATACCGTACCAGCTAGTCAGCCTGACCGACTAGCATCAAGGAGTGCGTTTCCCGGCTACTGCGAACACCTCGCGCTCGAAGAACCAGCGGAACGGCGCGACCTTGAACACAAATCCGCGCAGCGCTTCCAGCACTGCCCCCTCACGTGGCTTTTGGGGAGGGCTGTCCAGCCAGACCTTGCCGCTGAACCCAGCCTGGTGCAGCGCCTGGTACATGCTCCACAGTGATTGTTCATTCACATGCACATGCTGATTATGTTCCACCAGGAACTGGCGCGGGTCTTTGGGATATTTGTCCCCTTGGCCGAGCAACCGTCGGAACTGGCGTACCACCGGATAAGCATACTTGTCGTACCACACGTTCGGTGCCGTATGGATGATGAACTTACCGTCCGGTTTCAGCACCCGTCCAACTTCGAGCATGGCCTCGTGCAGTTCCCAGGGATGCAAATGCTCGACCACGTCGAACATCAACACCCGGTCAAAGTAGCCGGTTGGGAAGGGGAGCTTCTTGGCATCCGCCTGGTAGACGGCGGTCTTGCCTGGTGCCACCCCGCTGACGGATTGGATCACATTAGCAGACATCCGCACCGCTACCGGCGCGTAGTCAATCCCATAGGCATCTGCACCCAGGTTGGCGCAGTGCCGCAGGATTTCTCCCCGTCCACAGCCCACATCCAGAATTTGCATGCCAGGGCGCACTTCAGCCAGTTCAAAAGCCGCCGCCAGTCGCCGTGAGAGGTGCTGACCTTCACTGGCTGCAAATTCGTCATAGCCTTCGCAGGCGGTGAGGAAGTATTCCTCGGTATACAGGTTGGGGTCGAGGGGTCTGGGCTGCTCGCGGGTATCGGGCACGGTATAACTCGATAAAGGTCTATTGAAAGCGAATTAAAAGCATTATACCCGCACCTCATGAGGGTGCAACGGGCATGTAACGGCTCGCCTGTCCTAGTAAGTCGCTCGCCCGCCACTCATATCGAAGGTGAATCCGGTGGTGAAACTCGTCTGCGGCGAGACGATGAATGCGACCGTCGCCACCAATTCAGCCAGTGTTCCAGTGCGTTTCATCGGGATTTTATCGGTCATGTAGCGCACCTGTTCCGGCGGCATCGCATCCACCAGCGGCGTTTGAATGACTGCCGGGGCCAGTGCGTTGACCGTCACACCCGTTTCAGCCATTTCTTTACCCTGCACTTTTGCCATGCCGATGACCGCCGCTTTCGAGGCCGAGTAAGCCAGCATGCCGGCATTGCCTTCCTTGCCCGCAATCGAGGCAATGTGCAGCACCCGCCCATAACCTCGTGCGACCATGCCCGGCAACAGCACCCGCGAAGTGTAGTAAGAACCGAAGAAATTCACCCGGAAGACTCGTTCTATATCCGCTGCATCGACTTCGTAGCTTTTGCGATTGGTCTGCCCGGTGATCCCGGCGGCATTCACCAGCACATCCGCCGGAATAGATGCCAGCGTCTGCTCCACCGCCACTAGTTCAGTCACATCACAGACGACCGGCTCAAAAGGCGCGGGCGACTCCTGCCGGGATTGCGTCAGCCGTTCCGCATCCACATCCACGGCGTAAACCCGTGCCTGCAACGTCGCAAAGTGCTGCACCAGCGCCCGCCCCAGTCCAGAGGCAGCGCCTGTGATGACAATGGTTTGTTCTGCCCAAGCTTTCATAGCAACGATACCATCGTGAGATTGGTCGATTTAATTATCGACTCAGCTTACTGCCGAGTTCAAAATTTACCAGCCACCAGCCACCAGCCACCAGCCACCAGCCACCAGCCACCAGCCACCAGCCACCAGCCACCAGCCACCAGCCACCAGCCACCAGCCACTAGCCACTAGCCACTAGCCACTAGCCATACCGCTGCATGAACTTCGACAGCCGTTCCAGCGCCTCATGGATGTTCTCCATACTGGTCGCGTAACTGGCCCGGGCATGACCCGCCCCGCAGTCCCCAAAGGCGCTGCCAGGGATCATCGCCACCCGCCCTTCGTACAGCAGCGTATCGCAGAAGTGCGAGTCATCCATGCCCGTCACCTGAATATTGGGGAAGGCATAGAACGCGCCCCGTGGCTCGAAACATGTTAGCCCCAGGCTGTTGAAGCCGCCCACAATCAGCTTGCGCCGCTCGTCATATTCATGCTGCATGTGCTGCACATCTGGTTCGCCGTGCTCCAGGGCCTCAACCGCCGCATACTGGCTGACCGTCGGCGCGGACATAATCAGGTACTGATGCAGCTTCTTGATCCCTTCCATAATCGGCGCTGGCGCACACACATACCCGATGCGCCAGCCAGTCATGGCGAACGCTTTGCTCATGCCGCCCAGCAGAATCGTCCGTTCGAACATGCCCGGCAGTGAGGCGAAGTTGATATGTTCCACGCCGTAAACCAGCCGATCATAGATTTCGTCGGAGATGACCACCAGATCATATTTCTCTGCGACAGCGGCCACTTCCCGCATGTGTTCCTGGCTGAGAATTGCGCCAGTAGGATTATTCGGGTAGCCGATGAAGATCGCTTTGGTACGTGGGGTGATGGCCGCTTCAAGCTGGGCACCTGTCACCTGGAACGCATCTTCAACGCGGGTATTGATCGGCACCGGCACGCCACCGGCGATGCTGACGGCGGCGGCATAGGCTACGAAGCAGGGTTCGACCACCAGCACCTCGTCGCCAGGGTCGAGGATGGCGCGCAGCGCGATGAACATGGCCTCGCTCGCGCCAACTGTGATGACCATTTCAGTATCCGGGTTATACTCCACCGCATATAGCCGCTGGAGGTAGGTGTTCAAGGCGCGTCGTAACTCGATCAAGCCGGCGTTGGACGTATAGCCGGTATGTCCTGCGTGTAGAGAGGCAATACCCGCCTCCATGATGTGACTTGGGGTGACAAAATCCGGTTCACCGATTCCCAGCGTGACCACATCCGGCATGGTAGCCACAATCTCGAAGTATTTGCGGATACCCGATGGACGCAGATCGATGGTCGAACGGGAGAGAAATGAACGCGGTGGGGTGGCAAGCATGAGGGCCTCACATTCAGGCTGTACAGCCTCGAACTCACAGTTTTCTCATTATAATCGGCGCGACTCATGGAATGCCACTACCTTATAGACCGAGTCCGGGTCAATATGCGCCGAGAGGCTTTGAAATCGGTGTAGACGGCAGTCCACGACACTTGAATCGGATACGGATGGATGGATACAGGGCAACTGCAACGCTTGGAACATCTGCTGAAGGGGGAATCAGCTTTAACCATGCTCAACATCAACCCGCAGAACAAGAAAATGCTTCTTTCCATTGATGGCGGTGGGATGCGCGGCATGATAACCGTCGCTATGCTGGCGGAGCTGGAGGAGATGACCGGCAGACCCTGTCATGAACTATTTGATTTAGTGGCCGGGACTAGCACCGGGGCCATCATTGCTGCCGGGATTGGGCTCGGTTTTCCGGCCAAATTTATCCTGGAGGAAGTCTATCGGAAGCGCCTGCCTGCTGCCTTTCGCGTCCAGTCGGATGGGGTGCTGCGCTGGGTGCGCTATCTGTTCAATGGTCTGCGTCATTTGTATTCGCTCAAACCCTTTATTGATACCCTGAGCGATCTGGCCGAAGGGAAAAATGTCTTTGACCTTGGGAAGGTTGATTCCGCAATCACCTATCCCCGGGACCCGGATGACCAAAGCGTAATTGACCTCCGCAAGCCGACCGTCCTGATGACCACCAACGATGTGCGAACCAGCAACACCTATTACATCGTGAGCAAAGGGCCGGGCGCGAAGGAATTCTGGCATTGGCCGGTTGCCGGGGCAATTGGGGCCAGCGGCGCGGCACCCATTTACTTCCCACCTGTTCTGGGGAATTACGTCGATGGCGGCGTCGGGGTGTTTGGCAATCCATGTCTGGCCGCCACGATCGAGGCTATGGAGTACATCGGCAAATCGGAGCCGCGTCCCATTGGGGGCCCCGCTGGCTATGTGGATGATAATGTCATCCACCTTTCACTGGGGACGGGCTATGCGCCCAATGCGCGTGAGGAGGGTGCTGCGCGCAAGTTCTGGCTGAAAGACTGGGTGGAGTACGTCATTTTCTCCGGGTTGGATCAGTCCGGCTTACAGCAGGTCTTCACCACCCGGGCTGTATATGGTAAGCGCATTGATTTTCGCCGCTATAACCCTTACCTAAAACGCGAAAGTATCAGCGACCTGTTGGGCATTTCGTTGGCTGGCAAGCCCGATCCGGAGTCGCTCGGCTTGGATTCGTCAGGCGAAGATCAGATCGCTCTGATGGAGGAAATCGGCCGTGCCTATGCGCGCCTGCTCTTCCGGGAAAAACGATGGGAACATCCCGGCTATATGCCCTGGGTCAGCGAAGATCGTCGTGATCCGGCTTATGGTCAAGCACGGGATGGCGGGCATCCGCTGCCTCGCCGTTTGACCACGTTCGACTCTGACCGCTTCTTCCGCGAAGGCTAAAGTGGGACGAGGTCTGCCTCGTCCGGTTTATACGCCTGCTGCGGTCAGCGCGTCATTGATCGCGGTTAGGCTCGTATTGAGCGTGTTCAGCCCTACCATTAAAGGCCCATATTCGGCTGGTGAGCGGGTTTCACCGTTTTGGCAGACCGCATCAAAAGCGCTGGCTTTCGACTGGGCAAATGCCGTGATTGCCTCATTGACCTGTTGTGCGATTCCACTCACATCCGCACTGGCAGCTTCTCCAGCCGATAGGGACACCGGATTGAAAGCCTCGAACGCCTCGGCACAATTGAGCGTGCCGCCTGCCAGCACCCCCTGATATTGCGTCCGCAGCTTGGTGGACTCGGTACCCAGCCGTGTCGCGATTCCGCGCAGATCCGCTAGGACGGTCGTCCGGTCACGGTCGCCACCAGCGGGTTGCGCAGATTGGTTGGAAGCCGGAACGGCATCGCTTCCGCTTGCCGGGATCATCCCCCGGATCATATCCGGCAGCAGAAAAGCCAATGCACCCGTCAGCAGCGCCGAGAGCAACAGGCCCAGCAGCAGCTTGACCATCCCCTTTTGTGGAATACGTGCTTTGCGGCCCATCTTGCCTTTATAGACAATATCTTCAATCAGTTTTTGGACTTTATCAGCATCCGGGCCGTTAAGGGCTTCTTCCAGTTTGCGGAACATGCCCAGCGAGTAAGCCGCCGCTTGCTTGACGCCGGCATCTGAGTCGTTTTTGTATGCCTGGACCAGTGCGGTGATGGCAGTCGGTTCACCGGCCTCGCCTAACCACTCTGCGGCTTGTTTCCGGGTGGCGACATCTGGTGCATTGAGGAGCTGCTTGATCTTCGCGTTTACTTCCGCCATGAAGGTATCAAGATCGGGCATGATGGCTCCTGTGGGACACGTAGGGGCGCAGAGTGAAGCCTCCCGATGGGACGGCCATGCGCCCGACTGAACAGATTCAAGATATGGGGATATGCCATCATCGCACATCCCCATTTGAGTATAGCGCATTCACGCCAGCGCGGAAGTAGAGGCTCCCGACGACAGCCCAAAAACCTGACCGAACCCGTGTCACGCATGCCGGAGAAAGGTGATCTGGCTATCGACAGAAGCTTCACCAGCTAATCATGGGCATTTTGCGGATCCAATCCGATTCGTTTACAGCTTGTTCCAGCATAAAGTCCGCCAGATCGGCCCGGCTGATCTGCGTGCCGGAGTTCTGGCCCACATAGCCTACTCGGTAGCGTCCGGTTTTAGGGCCGTCCGTCAGTCGTGGCCCTCTTACCACAATCCAATCCAAGGCTGTGGCCTGCACCAGTCGAACACCGTTTTCTGAATCCTTCAGAACATCGGCAGCCGTCAGCTTGAGCAGAAACCCGAAAACCTTGTCGATCAATTTGGGCTGATCTTGTGGATCGCGTACACCGGCGCCGGTCAGGAGGACGTATCGTCGTACCCCGGCAGTTTGCATTGCTGTAGTGATATGCCGCTGTGCGGTGACCAGCAAATCCTTTGGCGAGCCTTTGACCGGGCCAAGCCCGCTGATAACGGCATCCGCACCTGCAACTGCACGGGCTACTGCCGCAGCATCTGCGGTATCGCCCTGAACCACTTTCAACTCAACATGCTGAACGGGTAATTTGGCCGGATCGCGGACGAACGCAGTGACGCTATGCCCTGCGTTTAGGGCGGACTGAACCAACAGCCGTCCGGTACGACCGGAGGCTCCAAAAATAGTGATGTTCATGGTGTTTCCTTTATGAATAAGACTTACGCAAAACGCCGCATTTTGTAGGGGAGGGCTAGGCGTCTGCGCCGTATGCCCTCCCATGGCTGGGTAAGTCCTAATGGATCATGATGCTTGAACGGCGCTCAGACTATGTTCCATCGCAGCTAGTAGATAAGCCGGTTGCCGTGCTCCACTGACAGCAAACTGCTTGTTGAATACGAACAGCGGCACGCTGCTGACCCCCATTTGTACGGCCTGTTCGACTTGCTGGATGACCGTTGATTTCCCGGTGTGACCTTCCAGGTCCGCTTTGGCCTGCGCTGCATCCAGCCCGGCCCGCCCAGCGATATGCACCAGTGTGTGAAGGTCACCGATGTTTTCGCCAAACTCAAAGTAAGCGTCAAATAAGGCATCAATCACAGCGGGCCGCAGTTCCGGTGGTGCGATCTCTACCAACTGATGTGCGAGTAGCGTATTGGGTGCATGGGTGATCTTCTCGAAGCGGAAGGTCAAGCCAATAGCGGTTCCCAACTGACGGGGTGCTTCAAACCAGCGTTCCAGGTCAGGGTCACCACCGCCTTTTGCCCGCATGTATTCGCGGAAGTCATACCCTTCTGCCGGGATAGAGTCATTCAGCAAAAAGGGATGATAGGCTACGCTGACGGGCTCACCCTGCCACTGGTCCAGTGCTTGACTGAGGTAGCGTTTACCAATCCGGCACCACGGGCAGGCAATATCCTGATAAACATCAATGTGCATCGCTGCATTCCTGTAAATCAACATCCGGTTCACAGTATGCGGAAATGCAATGATCTCATCAAGTACGCAGGTTTTTCTGATATAGTATGAAAATCATACCGAAGGGATTACCACATGACCAAGATTGTGCGCTGCCCGGTGGAAGCTACACTGGATGTCATTGGCGGTAAGTGGAAGCCGCTTATCCTGTTCTATTTACTGGATGGCACCCAACGCTTTGGTGAACTGAAGCGCAAAATTCCAACTGTCACCCAGCAGATGTTGACCCAGCAGCTCCGCGAGCTAGAGGCCGATGGCATCGTGTATCGGCAGGTTTATGCAGAAGTGCCGCCTCGGGTCGAGTATTCGCTGACCGAACGGGGGCGCTCACTGGAACCCATTCTGAACAGCATGTTGCAATGGGGGCTGGAGCAGATGGATGACTCTGCCGGTCAGTCGATCTGACTGAACGACCTCACCTTAGGCAGCCAGCCCTCATCCTCCCACAGGGACATTCTTCGGTCGCAAAATCCTTTCCTCACAGGGGAAGGTCTTTCACAGGCAATAGCCCGCCTTGTTTCCCTTCTCCCAGCGGTACTCCGCGTTCGGGAGAAGGGGTTAGGGGATGAGGGCTGGGCTTCAACGGTGCCAGGTGCGTAAGGTGACTTAACGACCTTTACCCAATTTTGCCAGCGCAGCCCCTGCTACATCGCTGACACGACGACCATTCGGTAGGGTGGCGGTATCCTTGAGACTGGCCTGCAACGCTTCGATTGCCCGACGATCACCCAGCAGACCGAGTGCTTCAGCCGCCGCACACCGGACACCTTTGTCCCGGTCTTGTAGCGCGTTGATCAATGGTTCGACCGCTTGCCGATCCAAGATCAGGCCCAGTGCCACAGCGCTTTCGCGGCGGGTGTCCTTGTCCGGGTCATGCAGCGCGGTGGTCAGTGTGGGGACAGCCTCAATGGCGCGGATGGTGCCGAGTGCCAGGGCAGCAGCAGCCCGAACCCGCTTGTCAGCGCTGCTGAGTGCGTTGATGAGGGCTGTGGCAGCCGGTGAACCGATGTGTTCCAGTGACCGGAGTGACTCGCGGCGGACAGTGGCATCCGCGTCAGCCAGACTATTCACCAGTGCCGGAATCACCTCCACTGAACTAGCGCCGGCAAGACCCAGCGCGCGGGCAGCATCCCGGCGGGCGTTCTTATCCGCCGAGCGCAGCATTTCCAATAGCAGTGGCACCGCTTCGCCACCGATCTGCCCCAGCGCATAGCCAGCCGCATAACGCACAGCCCAGTCGGAGTCGCGTAGTGCGGTTTGCAGCGCTGGAATGGCCATGGGACTGCCAATTTCACCCAGGCTGACCACGGATTGCTGGCGTCGTTTGGGTTCCTTGGATTGCAACTCGGTCAATAAAGCCGGGATGGCTGCTTCGCCGATCTGGCGCAGGGCGGTGACCGCAGCCCGACCTTCACCTTCGTTAGGGCTGCCCAGCGCGTTGACCAACCGCGTGATGGCCTGCTCGGTGGTGTGCTGCTCAACCTGAACACCGCTGCCGATGCAGGCGGCAGCCAGGAACGGATCACCAGCGTTGATCAATTGACGGACGTAGACGGTTGGTTCGGCCAGGATGCCTGTCACTGCAATCGCTACTTGATCCCAACGGTTGGAGGCACGACCACCCATGAAAAACTGGGCGGGGGCGGGCTGCTGTTGACCGAACCGTTCCGCATAGACGACGGCGGCGAAGTATTCCTGCATCAACTGATGATAAAAGCGCAGGTCATCGCCAACCGGTTCGATCAGGTTGGCGCTGGCAGCTGCATCCAGCAGATCACTGTTGACCAGACTTTGCGCGGTGGCGCGGTCGATGCTGACCGGCAAACCCTGCTCGATCATGGTGTGGGCCAGTTTGCCGAGGGCAGCTTCCATCTGTTGAAAGGGTATCCAGCCGGGGGTCTGGCGGGTGCGTTCCCGTTCCCAGAGGGCCATTGCCAACCGACGGAACAGGGCGCCGTTGTTGCGTGGCAGATCACCTTCCGGCGACGAGCGATACACCACCATCAGCGCGGTCAGCAGGTAGGGATTGCTGGCAAGGCGCAGCAGATCACGGTCGGCGCGGGGAGCGGTCATACTCTGCGGAGCAGCCGGGCGGGCAGGTTGATACAGCCGCTTGAGAAACGGCTCGGCATCGGCTTTCAGATAAGCATGGGCGAACTGCTGGACACGGTCGGTATCCATCTGGCGGGCGAGGACGGTCGGCAGGCCGAGGTCGAGTGCGCTGCCGTAATCCGCAGCGCGGCAGGTGACGATGACGCGGGCGGGTGCCTGTGGACTATTCAACCACTGGCGGAGTTGGACGGCCTTTTCCGGGCCGGATGTCCCCATTTCATTGAGGCCATCGAGGAAGACGGTTGTAGGGACGCCATTCTTGGCGTCCGGTGCCACCGAACCCAGAAATGTCTCCAACGGTTGACCAGCATCCCAGGACGGCAGATAGGCGAGGATGGGCAGCGGTTGGGTCGGGTCGGCCTGATGAGCGCGGGCAGCATCCAGGGCCAGACGGCGGATCGTGGTGGTTTTACCGGCACCGGGATCACCGATCAGCACAAAGCGGGGGTGAGCAGCGAGGGCGGCACGGATGCTGGGCAGGGGGATGCTGCTTGGTTCAGCAGAATGGGCCTGGGCAGGCGGCGTTTCCAGCAGGGCGAACGAGCCTTCGAGACCCCAGTCGTCGGTCAGGGTGGGGGCGGGCCGGTCAGCCGAGTGCATTTCAGCGGCCAGTTCGACGTAATCGAGGACGCCTTTGCGGGCTTCCAGATCGGCGATCAGGCGGTTGAGGTACTGGGTGGCGGCAGCGGGCGGGGCGTCAAAGGCACCGGCAGAACCCCGTTGGAGGACGGTCAGCAGGGCGGCAAGCTGCGTCTGATAGGCCGATTCATCACGCCAGTGGCGGAAGTCAGCAAACTGGACGCCTTCGATTTCGATGGGCCAGTCGGTGGGGGTGTGCAGGTCACGGAGCAGGATCGGGTAGATGGGGCGACCAAGCCGATCAGCACGGGCAAGTTCACGGCGGCAGTAGGCGGAGGCGATGTATTCCGGGCAGAGGATGGCGATGAGGGCGGCGGCAGTATCCAGACCCTGTTCGATGGCAAGCCGCCAGTTATCACCATGCTGGATGCCACTTTCGAGGATGTCCATCCACAGGTGCAGGCCGTGATTTTGCAGGTCGGCAGCCAGCCGAGCGGTGAAGTCTTTTTCCAGGTGTGGGTAGCTGATGAACAGGTGCGGGCGGGTGGACATGTGCAGGTTCCGTGTGCGGGAGTGCGTTTTCTATACGAATAGTATACGGGGATTTGAGTGGTTGGTGGCTAGTGGTCAGTGAAAGTGTAAGGTAGTGTGGTTGTCATTTGGGCTGAAAGCTGGAAGCTGGTAGCTATTTTGTGACCTGTTTTGCAGGTGAATAACAGGTAATGTATTGCGTAATATAACTAGCCGGAGGCCAACGATAGGGGAACCTCACCCCCAGCCCCTCTCCGGCGCGACCCTTACTCGTTGGGAAAGCGCGACTCTCCGTGTGTCGGGTCGCTGGAGAGGGGGGTCTGACTCCCCTCTCCAGACGGTGCGGTTTGGTGCCTTACTTTCACAACCTGCCCGCAGCACCGTCGCCGGAGAGGGGTTGGGGGTGAGGTTCTTTGCTGTAACCCCATAACAACGTCACTTCATCAACGCCGCGCCGATGACTTCCAGCACCGCCTCGACCGATTGCAAGACCTCACCATTGGTGAAGCGCAGCACCCGATAGCCCAACGCTTCCAGATGAGCCTGCCGATTCACATCCCGTGCCTGTTGGTCGGGCAGTTCGTGGATGAGGCCATCGACTTCCACGATCAGCATCTGCTCAATGCACACAAAATCGACAATGTAACGGTCGATGGCGTGCTGGCGACGGAACTTTGTGCCGTTCAACTGCCGCCCGCGCAACCGCTGCCATAGATGATATTCGGCGGGGGTCGGCTCATGACGCATCTCGCGGGCGCGGGGTTTGAGTTTGTCCCATTGATCGGGCGGTGCGGTGTAATGGGTGTTTTTGTCTTCCGCGGGCACCGTGTCGCTCCAGGTTGACTGGCTGTCAGGTCGCTGTTGCATTGAGCTTCTACTCAAAATGAGGTTTTTGCAACGGCAACCGCAAAGAAGGAACCTCACCCCCAACCCCTCTCCGTCGCGACCTTAACTCGTTGGGAAAGTGTGACTCTCCATGAGTTGGGTCGTTGGAGAGGGTGCCGGATTACCGCTTGTTCCCACCCCGCGCCCGCCACGCCTCGACCGCTGCCAACGCCTCCGGCGTGCCGAGGGCGATGGCGCGAGTACCGCACTGCCGCCGCCCACCAACTCCTGCCTCCGCTTCGGCGTCGAGGGGTGAGCATACCCGCCCGCTTCCTTGCGCCTAACGTGACATTCGACACTGGATGCCGCGATTCGGATAGGACTAATGTAAATATAAGTAGATTGTAATTCTCATAAGCTAGTTAGACCTTCGTTTTTTTTCTTGAGTCGAAAGGAAGTAGCCATGTGCAAGAAATTAACTTGCTTCGTGATACTCCTGATGCTGAGTATCTCCTTCGGAACGGTTCTGTCGCAGGGGGCTGAATTGCCGCCTCTCACTGAACTGGGTCCCTATGGGATAGGCTTAACAAATGTGAAGTTGGTTGAAAGTCGGCTCGGCGACTGGGAACTGAACGTGTTTGTCTGGTACCCGGCCGACAAGACCGGAGGTAACTCGGTAATGCCCGATATGCTGGCGCGGAGAGATGCCCCGCCGGATAAGAGCGGCGCACCCTACCCGCTGATCATCTATTCTCCCTACTGGACAGGAAGTCCCGCTAGATTCTCTGAGGTTATCGAGCATCTGGTGTCACGGGGTTACGTTGTGGCAGGCACCCAGCACCACGACACACAACCAAATCGGTCTGCGTTGGTGGACCGCCCGCTGGATATTCTCCTGATGTTGGATGGCCTTGCGGCTCTCACGGACGGTGATCTGGCTGGAATGATGAACACCCAGGATGTCGGGCTGATGGGTTATTCACAGGGCGCCGAGACCGTTCTGCAAATGGTCGGGCTGCTGCGCGATCCCGTTCATTTCACCACTTGGTGTGCCGAACCACATCCTGAACTAAAAACTCCCGAATGCGACCCATCGGGGCCCAACCAGTCGGTACAATGGCCTTTCGTCGAGATCGCAGACTATCGGACTCAATTGGGACTAGAGAATACGTCCGATGGACGTTGGGCGCCCTTCGGCGATCAGCGTATCCGCGCTGTTCTGGCTATGGCAGCTTGCGACTTCCCGCTGACGACAGAGGATATGCTGGCAGAAGTGACCACACCCACCATGCTCATGCACGGCAGCGCGGATGTATCGTGCGATTACGAAGGCAACGCAGTGCGGACCTATACTTACCTCGGCACTGAGGATCGCTACCTGGTGACGCTGGTCGACGGGGATCACCTTGACTTCCTGGACTGGCCGATAGCGCCACAACACTTCGCCACAGCTTTCTTCGGCTATTACTTGCAGGGTGATGATACCTACCAATCGTATTTGACACCCGAAGCCGTGCCTACTTGGGATATTCCTGAACTGGCGTGGGGACCCCATGAGGGGGAATAGTCCCACCACTCAGGCACTCTCAGTCTTGGAGACCGTTTGAAAAGGTCAGATAATCGCTATCTTGAGAGCCGAGAAGAGTAACTCAACAGTCCCTTCTCCACTGCATGGAGAAGGGATTCATGAGTGGAGACGACTATTCAAATGGCTTCCTTACGACAAACGTGATGTTCGGCACTGGACTGGGCGATTCGGTTAGGCTTATCGTGTAGAAGATAGACTTGTGCATTGTCCTTTATGGACTCGCCTTGGATACCGCTGCATTACATTGCAGCAGCGTTGTAATTCTGCATAGTCGTTCATCGGTGCTACTCGCGGCAGCGGGCAGCGCCTTTTCGATTCTGGCCTGAGCAAGGAGATAAGCTCATGAAGCAAAGATTGGTAATGGGGGTGGCCGTGGTCGTCGTGGTCTTCCTCGGCCTCACCTAGACGACGGCCCAGGACAGCGCGCAAACGGCTCGTATTTGGGATGCGGACCATCATGAATTCATCGCCTACGCTTGCACCCGCGTCTTCCGTGACCTAACCTCGGAAGAACGCCAGCGATACGGCATCGCTCCCGATGCCCCGGCCACTTGCCCGCAGTTTGCGACGGAGCAGAACCCAGCACCCATCCTCGCGCCGACATGGACACCCATCCCCACGCAGCCGATTCCTGTCTGGACGCCCATCGCCAGTCCAACGCCATAAGAACGTGTTTCAAAATCGGAACATATGTTCCGATTTGCAATCCCCACCTGTGCTACGCTGGAAGCGTGTTCACATCGGGAGACTTTCTCCCATGGACCTTAATATCACCATAGACCGCCATATGACACCCGTTTCTGCCATAAATCCGCCACATAATCGCCATGACCGACATGAAAACGGCGGGGAATAGTGCGTAGCCTCCCGTGGGACGGGAGCAGGCACCAACGTCTTGGCGCTCCATCACTGCCGCCGCCGCCGCCGCCGCAAACACCTGCCACCCGCGCCGCCCCTGCGGTATCATAGCGGGCATCCTGTCTACCCTTGAATGAGAGCTTCCATGACCGCCTTTAACCCCGTCACCCCCGCCCTGCTCGACCAACTGGCTCAGATCGTCGGCGCAGGGGGGATCAGCACCGCCCAGGCCGATCTCGACCTGCACGCCAAAGACCAATCGCAGCATGCCGCCCACCCGGCGGAAGTCGTCATCTGGCCGAGCAGTGCCCAGCAGGTGGCCGATGTCCTCAAGCTGGCGAACACCCATGCCATCCCGGTCACACCCTGGGGCGTCGGCACCGGGCTGGAAGGCAACTCGATCCCGCTGTACGGCGGCATCCTGCTCAGTTTCGAGCGCATGAACCAGATTGTCGAAGTCCACGCCGATGATTTTCAGGTGACGGTGCAACCGGGCATTGGTCACAAGGACTTGAACGCGGCGCTGGCGCGCTATGGGCTGTTCTTCCCGCCCGATCCCGGCGCGAACGCCAGCGTGGGCGGGATGCTGGCGAACAATGCCGCTGGTATCCGCACCGTCAAATACGGGGCCAGCAAGGATAACGTCCTCAAGATGCAGGTCGCGCTGGCGGATGGTCGCCTGATCCACGTCGGGTCACGTTCGGTCAAGCAGTCAGCGGGCTATGATCTGCTGCACCTGTTCGTGGGCAGCGAAGGCACGCTGGGCGTCATCACCGAGGCGACCCTCAAGCTGGTGCCAGTGCCGCAGCACATGAGCGCGGTCGTGGCGGGTTTCCCCTCGATTCAGTCAGCAGTGGAGACGGTGGTGGCGGTGCGCGGCAGCGGCCTGGACCCGGCGGCGCTGGAACTGGTGGACGCGGCCCATGCGCGGATGCTCAACAGCGTGGATGGGGTCGATCTGCCGGAGACGCCGGTGCTGTTCATGGAATTCCACGCCGCGCAGGAGTCCGGTCTGGCGGCAGGGCTGGAGATGGTCCAGCAGATTTGTGAGGAGATGGGCGCGACCAGCTTCAAATCCACCACGGACACGGCGGAGCGCAAGCGGCTCTGGCACGCGCGGCATCACTCTTATGAGATCATGGTGCGGATGCACCCGGACAAGACATTCTTCATCAACGACGTGGCCGTGCCGATCAGCGCCTACCCGGAACTCATCGCGTATGTCGAGCAATTGCGGGATACCCGCGGCATCACCTGCTACATGATCGGTCATGCCGGGGATGGCAACATCCACGTCGAGTTCCCGTATGCCGACGAAGCGGGTCATGCCCTGGCGATGGAGATCAACGGGCTGATTGTGATGAAGGCGCTGGAACTGGGCGGCACCTGTACCGGCGAGCATGGCGTGGGCATCGGCAAGGCCAAGTACCTGCCCGCCGAACACGGCGAAGGGCTGGACGTGATGCGGACAATCAAGCAGGCGCTCGACCCGAACGGCATTCTCAATCCGGGCAAGGTGCTGGTCGAAGCCTGACCCCCCAATTCCGAGGGGAATACACGCTTACCCGAGGTAGGCACAGCGAATTCGGACAGAACCGGCGTATATAATGACTCGTGGCGTTCACTATACAGGAGTCCGTTATGCGCCGTTTTATGTTGTGCTTCATCATCCTGACTGCGTTGGTCGCGCCGGCGGCAGCCCAGGATGCTATTCCCCCTGCCGAAATCGTCAACGATGAGGGCGGTCCGGTCTTGGTGACCGGTGAGGTCGCCTATACCGATGGCTATTTCACCGCCGGAGTCTCCGAGCCGATCATCATTCTGGAAGATCAGGCCGGGTTTGTTGACCGTGACTTCGGCTATATCATGCCGGAAGAATCGCAGGTGCTGGCGGAGATCACATCGGACTTTTTCACCTCACCGTTTAGCTACGAAGTCGAACTGCCGCCGAACCCGGAAGCGGGTCAGCGTGATGTGGATCTGGACGGGGAAAGTGACCCCGGCGTGATCGTTTATGCCGTCGCCTACTGGACGAACACGTGGGGTGGGCCGGTGCTAGAAGAGCGCGATCTGTACGGCGGCGGTTGGTCAACGGCCTATGCTTCCACACGAGTCGATCAGAATCCGTCCGGCAAGGCTGAGGTGTTGGGCGGAGTCTATCTGGTCTGGTCACCGGATGACGCGCAGGGTTTCCCCAGCGGCTTTGGACCGGATGGACGCCTGTTCACCGGCGACGAGCCGATTGTGCGGCTGCCGCAGGGCTGGACGACTGTCATCATGGATACCGATCCATTCACTTTTGATCGCTCGCGGGAGCCGGTCATCGACCTGATCGAAGGCGAGTCCGTCGCGCAGGATGACTTTTCTGACCTGAGTTATACCAAAGCCTTTGATGCGATGGTCAAGTTGTTCAGCCAGGAATACGCCTACACGGAGTTTAAAGGCATCGACTGGGCAGCGATGGCTGCGGAGTACCGACCGCGCTTTGAAGACGCCGAACGCGAGAATGACTCGGATGCATATCAGCGGGCGCTGCGGGACTTCATCTACTCAATTCCGGATGGTCACCTGAGTGCGCCGTTGGTCATGGGTGATTTTCAGGAGATTGTCGGTGGCGGGCTGGGGATGAATTTGGCTCAGTTGGACGATGGTCGCGTGATCGTGATCGATACCTACCGCCGGACTCCGGCGCGGGATGCGGACATTGAAGACGGGGCAGAGATCATCGCCATGGGTGGGCTACCGGTTGAGGACTATCTCAGCGCGATTGTCCCCTATGAGGCTACGTATAGCACTGACCATGTACGGCGGTTGGCGCAGCTCCGCTATGCAGTGCGGGGTGTGCTGGGCGACTCGGTCGAAGTCACATTCGTCAATCCGGGTTCAAGCGATGAGCAAACCGTCATGCTCGAATTTGTCGAGGAATGGGATAGTTGGGATAACGCGCTGCCCGATGGCGCGGCCTTTGGTGATGACCCGGTCGAGTATGAACTGCTAGATGACGACATCGGCTACGTCAGCATTTCCAGCTTTTTCGATGACTCCAAGCTGACGATCGACGGCTGGGAGGACATGATCCGCGACCTGAACGAGCGCGAGATGCCGGGCCTCATCATCGACATGCGCTACAACGGGGGCGGGAGCGGCTTTCTGGCGCGGCAGATGGCGGCCTACTTCTTCGATGAAGCCCTGGAAACGGATTTAGACGAGAGTTATGACCGGGCACTGGGCCGCTTTGTGCGGGATGAAGACCGCAAATCGACCTTCATCCTACCGCCGGAAGACATGCGCTATCGCGGACGAATAGCAGTGCTGGTCGGGCCGGACTGCTCCAGCGCGTGTGAGTTCTTCAGTTACTATATGACGCTGCAGAACCGGGCAGAGATCGTCGGGCAGTATCCGACCGGCGGGCTGGCAGGTGGACAGGCGCTCTATACCATGCCCGATGGGATTGTGCTTCAGTTCTCGGTGGGGCGCTCGCTCGACCTGGATGGCAATGTGTTGATCGAAGGCGTGGGCGTACTGCCGACAATTGACGTGCCTGTGACGGAAGAAACGGTCTTCAGCGATGATGATGTGGTGCTGGAAGCCGCGATTGCCTGGTTAGCAGAGAATCCGTAGGCCAAAAACGGAGGGCGGATATACGAAATCGGGCGACCTACACAAGTGGTCGCCCGATTGATTCTTAGCACTGATGAACCAGGTTATTCGCCCGCCTTGACCCGCGCACTCTCCGGCGGGCGCACAGTGAACATATAACCCACGCCGCGCTCGGTGCGGATGTAGTGCGGATGATGCGAGTCCGACTCCAGCTTGCGCCGTAGGCGGTGCATGTGAACGCGGAGGGTATCCTCAAAGACTTCGTCCCCCGGCCAGACGCGGGCGATGAGCATCCGGTTTTCGACAACACGACCAGCGTTCCGCAGCAGGACGTGCAAGAGGATGGACTCTGTCGGGGTAAGGGTGTAATGCTTGTTGTTGATGGTCAGTCGATTGTGAGCAAAATCGACCGAGAGATGCTCGTCGATCTTCATAACCGGCTCGCTGGCGTAATCCAGGCTGGGCATCCGGGCGAGAACGGCCTGCACACGGGCTTCCAGTTCGCGCAGTTGGAAAGGCTTTACAATGAAATCTTCGGCGTAACGACGCAAGCCCTGCACAATGGTGTCAGTGTCGCTGGTCGAGGTGACAAAGATGATGGGTACATCGGCCATGGCCTTCAGGCGGCTGCTCAGTTCAAAACCGTGCATGGTCGGCAGCGCCAGATCGATCAGGGCAATATGGGGCAGGCCACGCTCCTGGACTGCTTCGAGGGCCTCCGGGCCATCGTTGACAGTGGTTACTTCATAATCATGGGCAGTCATGAAATCGCTGATGAGTTTACAGATATGTACTTCATCTTCGACCACCAATACCCGCGTCTTATTCATAGGTAGCTCCTCGGCTCCGTGAGCTTTATCTTTGTAATGAATATACACTGAACGTAATAAAATGTCCAGCAATTGTTATGGATTATCTGGAACTATTAACTCAGGCCAAAAAGAACAGGGAAGGCACATGTGCCTTCCCTGTTCTTTGCATTCACAGACGAGGTAACGGATGCTTACGGACGCCGTCTTTCGCCGGTGGCGGGTAGACCGCCTGCGCTCAGGATGCGCGCCGATGCGCTGCCAATATAACCGTTTTCCAGGGTCGCTGTGTTCTCTATGATGAACGGTACTGCGACGTTTCCGTTGACCCGAGTCTGGATGGTGATGGTCACGGTTTGGCCGGGATTCATCGTCTCGATTGACCAGTAGACGACCTGCCCGCTGACCGAGACGTTACCGGCGCTAGCTGAAGTTGACAGGATGGTCAACTGCGACGGGACAGGGTCCGAAACGGCGACGTTGTTGATGTCGCGGTCGTGCGGATTCTGAACCTGAATGGTCCAAGTGTGGGTGGTGCCCGGCGCACCGAAGGGTGGCGCGACCGACTTGGCAATGTTGGGCGGGAAGGACAGGGTGGGTTCGCCCGGATCACCTGGAACAACCGGTGGAGGCGGTGGCTGATCGGTAAAGCCAAAGTCCCACGTGTGATCATTTTCGCCGAATGTGCCGGTACGGATCAAGCCGCTGGTGACCACACCGATGCGTTCAGCACCGTTATTGTCACGCTGGCCGAGGCCGCCCCCGCGACGTGTGACGAACAGCGTTTGAACGGCCTCATCAAAGCCATCCAACGGATCGCCAGGGCCGAAGTTGCCGGGGGCCTCGATGCGGATTTCGTAGCAGCGGTTCGGCAGGATGCCGATGGGTTCGGTGACCTGGCGGACACCATCCCCATTACCATCCCAGAAGGTTACCCCCGGGATGAGGCCACCGACGATCGTCGCATCGTTGAAAATGAACTCGCCAGCAGCATTCGTCGTCACTGTGCCGACCAGTGTTTCACCGATACCGTCACAATTGGCGTCCAAATAAAGGTTGAGCGTCACACCGGCATACGGGAATTCAGCCGTACCGGGATCCTGGACTCCATTGAGATTGTCGTCAAACCAGACACGGTTGCCAATTTCGAGAGGTGCTGGCCCGCAGATCGGCTCCAGGTCACCGAGGCCGGCGGCTTTACCGAACGTCCCTGGTGAATTGGGCGGGGCTGGTATCAGTTCGATGCTGCGGGTGCGCTGGCCGGTGGTGTTACTGAGCGCAATCACACCACTGGTATAGAAATCACCTTCGGGAGATGGGTCGTAGGCGGCGGTTACGACTTCCCCGGCACCTGCCAGGTGCAGTAAACCACCCAGTGTGATTTCATCGTGGAGACTGGCAGTCAGTTCATAGAGATCATGGAAGTAAAATTCACCGCCACCTGGCCCCTGGTTATTGCCCGTTCCGAGGGTTATATTTCGTCCATCACCCCCGTTCGATTCCAATGTCCAAGCGGTGCCTGCACCATTCGGTGAAAGGCGGAGAATATCTCCTGCCGAAACGCCTTCGCGGTTAGCAAAGATGCCTCCCGCGGCGCTGCCCCCGATTGGAAAACCGGATTGATGACCATAGCGATCCATCATGCCGACAATCATGAAGTTATCGGCATCAAACTCGATATCCATCAGGAGGGGTTGCGGATGGAATTCCTGGTTAAACGCCAGTGGTGCCGGGATATCGTTGGCGGTACCCGGATTATCAGTCGGTACGGTTGCCCAGGGCCGCCAGAAGCCACAGTTGGGACCGGTTGGAACGGCCTGACAATTCGAAGCGCCGCTCAATGGCTCGGATACCTTGCCTCGATTGTAGCCCAAGGGAATTGTGGCGACCTGTGCACCTGCGCGATAGACAAATGATTGCAGAGTGCCTGAGGTACAGGTTACACCGTAATAGAGCTGCCCGCGATGATATTTCAGACCACCCAGGCGGGCACCGGCACAGGGTGCAGGTGACGGGATGGAAGCACCAAGCGTGGCCGTACGCCCACCCACACCGATATTGATCGTTTGAATGGTGTTGGTGAAGAAATTGACGGCATACAACGTGCGACCATCATCCGATACGTCAATATCGCCCAGGCCGCGCCGCCCGACTTCATTCCAAGCCGTATCGTCTATCAGGTAGTCGAGGGTGTCGTGGGGATCGGCCCCGGCTGCCAGGGTGATCAGGGTACTGATCGCGTTGGTGGCCGGGTCAATCACATAGATGCCACCGGGGCCTGCCGGGCCGAAGCCGACATGTCGCTTGGTGAAGGCGCTGACGTAGAGCTGCCCATAAGGGCGATTGTAGGCGACACCCCAGGTGGCACCAACAGCGGCTGAGGAAGCCAGCGTAGTGTCCGTTACTCCTGCGGCACCTGAATCAGCCGCCTGGCTGGTTGAGCCCGATTGATAGGGGAAGGTGGTCACAGAGGGGTTGTTATTCCCGGGGACGCCACCTGCCGGGCCGAAGTCGTAGCAGGTGATGGCGATATCCGGATTGCCTGTGTGGCAGTACTCGCCGGGATCAGCCAGCGCGAGATCGACACCTGCGGCAGGGACAGGTACGAAGGTGACGGTAGTGGCGGAGTTACCACCGAAGGGACCGGAGCGCAGATACGTCGGCAGACCGCCAAACTCAAGGCGGACTTCGGTATCGGCTGAACTGACGGTCAGGGTATAGTCGCCATCGGCATTGGTGACGGCGGTACCTACGGTGGCACCAGTGGCACCAAAAGCGGTCACCACCACGCCCGCTACACCTGGTTCACCAGCTGTGCCGGGACCACCAGCCAGTGCGGTGCGTGTACCGCTGGCGTTGAAGTCTTTGTAGACGTTACCTGTAATGGTACCACCCTGCGCGAAGACAGGAAACACCATTGAAAGGAGGCTGACCGCAACCAGTACCAATAAGAACCGCAATGCGGCTCGTGAGTAAGGTTGTCGCCTGTTCGAATAGTTTGTTTTCATAAAGTACATAATCCTGAATCAAGTGGAATTGTTTCCACCGTGCCCCTGGTACCTTGCCTAAGGATAAAATATAACGCGATTGCAGGTTATATAACAAGGCTGCAATGCACTTAATTTGTTATATGGACACAATTGTGTATTAATGCTTGTTGTCTTGACTAATCCGTAACTATGTTACAGTGGATATTTAGTGCAACCCATTGAGCATACCTGAATAATTTGATTCTGGTCGGAATCGATTCAGTATATTAACAAATCGCCATTAACCCACATCCATTTTGTGATCAACCGCCTGGGTCAAGTCCATATAGGGCAGGCTGGCGAGCATAAAATCTACCGCATCCATTTCTAAGGTGAAAGATGGTGGGCGGGGAAGTTTGCGTAGTTGGTTGAGCAGTACCAGGTAATTCAGTACGCCATGATTAAGGCCCATGTGAATATCGATTTTGCCATCATTATTGTTAATGTGGGTATGGATGAGGATCGGTTCCAGGGCTTTGATCCAGTCGGTAAAATCGACTTCCCCATAAAGATGGGCATGGCCGACATCCAGGCAGGCCCGCAAATTGGGATGGGCTACGTCTTTGATGAGGTCGCCCAGAATATCCGGGCTGTACTCCCACATATTTTCGATGGCGACTGTGACGCCCTGCTGGCGGGCATAGTCGGCAAGCGGTCCCCAGAAGTGTAGGTTCCGGTTATGCCAGGCCATTTGATATTCAAAGGTATGGATGCTGCTGATGAAGTTGGCATGGAAGACGATCAGTTCGACCCCCAGGGCTGAGGCAATCTCGATGGCGTGGCGGTAGCGTTCGGTCGTGACGCGCTTGATGTGAGAATCGGGACTGCCGGGTGCCATATCCATAAAGGGGCCGTGCATGGCGATAGAGCCAGGCACCTTGCGGAGGAGAGGACGGTATTCAGTGACCAGACTCCTCCAGTCGCCATCCAGGATATCCGGTTGGGCAAAGGCCATCATCTCGATGCCCAGCCCGCGCTCGGTCGCGAGTTGGACGCATTCGACCATATTCTGACGACTGGCACTTAAGAGTACTCGATCCACCTCTTGTACCCGCCTCCCGAACAGCTTCACCCTAAAGTCAGTCTACATCGGAGTAGGTCACCGCGCCAAACTTCTGTAACATTGGTCATTGAATAGTTCAGGTTATAATGAGTCCGTTACGTTCAGCCGAGCCATCGAGCAAGTTTCTCACTATGTCGGAACCACCCATCCGCGATAACGACGCCGCACCATCGGTCAATGAGCCGCATCAACCGGATGTGGCCCCATCTGTTGCCTTTATGGAAATGATGCGGCAGGCGGCGGCCAAAGCAGCCCCATCACCTGCGCCGCCGGGATTTGAGCCGGAGTCCGTTAGTGCCCAACCGAAACCCAGCGCGACAGTGGTCAACAGCGCAGTCAGTACGCCAGTGGCTGCTGCGCGTTCAGCAGGTTCCGAGCAGCGGCGGCAGGTGGCACTGGAAGAAGAACGTATCCGGCGCATCAAAAAGCGGCGTATCAAACGACGACAGCGGACCGTCGGCACGATTGGCGGCATATTCCGTACCTGGATTGTGGTGCTGATCGCGGCGGGTCTGGTGGCGACGATTGTCGCCTGGTGGACGCCGACTCAGTTCCTGAACGATAACGTCCAGCGCGAACTGGGCGGCAATCCTGGCGGCGCGACGGCTTTACCGGAAGCGACCTTACCGCCGACCGCTGTGGTCACGCCGAACTGGCTGCGGCGCATCGGTATTGTTTCCGGGCATCGTGGGCCACAGGTACCGCCGGACCCCGGCGCTGTTTGCCCGGACGGTCTGACCGAGGCGGAGATTAACTTCGCAGTCGCTCAGGGAGTTGTGGCGGAACTGCGCGCGCGCGGTTTCCAGGCCGATCTGTTGGATGAGTTCGATCCACGGCTGGACGGCTACCAGGCCGCGGCGCTGGTTTCGATCCATGCCAATACCTGCCGGGATTTTGGCGAACTGGTGTCAGGTTTCATCGTCGCACGGGCGGCTGCCCGGCTGACGGATGGGCCGGATGATGTGCTCGTGGACTGCCTGGCACGTTATTATTTCAATGCGACTCAACTGGCGATGAGCGACCGCCCACCCACCCGCGATATGACGGATTACCACTCGTTTCGCGAAATCCATCCGCTGACCCCGGCAGCCATTCTGGAACTGGGTTTCATGCTGGCAGATCGTCCCGTCCTGACAGGCAAGCAACCGGAGATGGCGCGAGGGATTGTGGATGGTATCCTGTGCTTTTTGGAACCGGGCGCGCCACCGGCGACCCTGCCACCCAGCTCGACTACTGGATAAGTAATCAACATGCCCACACTCATCATGTATAGCCGTCGTCTTGGTTGCCCCTTTGTGACGCTCGCCAAACGGGTTCTGGCAGATTATCAGGTGCCGTATCGGGAAGTCTTCATTGATGTGGATCAGGCTGCCCGTGCCCGTGTGGTCGAATGGACGGGTTTCCTGTCCGTACCAACGTTGGTCATTGCCCACGATGATGGCGACCTGCCGTATGAAGTGCCGCCACCGCTGCCTAAAGGTGCTAGTCCCCGCGGGATCAACCGGGGGGCGATGATTACGGAACCAGGTGAAAGCCAACTGTTGGAATGGCTCCGGCAACATGGCCTGGTCGAGTGATCTGAACCGCGCTTAAATTGGCTTAACGCAGTCTGGCGAAGGCGATAGCCGACTGCTAGAATGCAACCCCACTGAATGCGACCAGTCCACGCAATCAGCGTCCGATTGGAGAGGTAGCCTAGTGGACTAAGGCACTCGCCTGGAACGCGAGCAAGGGTCACACCTTCGTGGGTTCGAATCCCACCCTCTCCGCCACATCAAAAGCACTCCAATTCTGGGGTGCTTTTTTGTTGCCGATGGTCAGCGGCTTGCTTGATGCCAGGATGAAAATGCTCTCATCATTCACTTGATTGACAATTTATATCGCAAGCGATATGATCGCTCAAGACTTAATAAATGCGAGGCACATCATGACTACTCAGCAAATGTCGCAGCCTGTCCTCAAAACCAGCATGATCCAAACGATCTTCCGTGTGTTCCTGGGTGTTAGCCTGCTCTTTGCAGGGATTTCCCATTTGACTTTTGCCCGGACTGAGTTTCTCGCTCAAGTGCCGCAGTGGGTGCCGCTGGATGGCGATCTGGTCGTGGTGTTATCCGGCATTGCGGAGATTATTCTCGGTGCAGCCCTCATTGGGTTAGGCCGTTACCGTGTACTGGTCGGTTGGGTCGTCGCCGCCTTCTTCGTAGCGATATTTCCGGGCAATATCGCACAATATCTGAACCAGGTTGATGCTTTTGGCCTGGTCACGGATGAAGCGCGGTTTATCCGGCTGTTTTTCCAGCCGGTGTTGATCGCCTGGGCCTTATGGTCAACCGGAGCGTGGCAAGCCTGGTGGGCCAGCCGCCAAATCCGTTCAGCCTGAGTCCGTTACGGGTTATAGACTTTTCGACTGAAAGGCGCATAATTCGCATGAGGGTAAGTTGTATACAGTGGGATTAAGCGTCTGAAGCGAGCTTCTATGAGCTACGAACAGTTACGGTTAGGCAATCAAATCTGTTTCCCGCTGTATATCGCATCCCGGTTATTTGTACGCGAGTATCAGCCGTATCTTGAGGCACTTGAGCTGACGTATCCGCAATATCTAGTGCTGTTGGTCCTGTGGGAAACGGATGCACTGACAGTGGGTGAAATCGCCGAGAAGCTGCTGCTCAATACCAATACCATCACGCCCCTGCTAAAACGCATGGAATCACAGGGCCTCATCAACCGCCAGCGTTCCGGCCAGGATGAGCGCAAAGTGATTGTTCATCTCAGCGACAAGGGCAAGTCCCTGCAAAGTGCGGCTGCGAACATCCCGGAACAGTTCGTCAGCGGGCTGCTCTCGGAAGCGATGGGAATCGAAGATTTAAAGCGACTCAAGGATACGCTCACTATTCTGATTGATCAGTTGAGCGCTGTGGATTCAGACGTGTCGTGAACCCTGGTGCCAATTCAAATACGAAGGCCGACTCACTTGAGTCGGCCTTTTTGATTCTCGGGCTATGTGTGGGCGTCAGGTTGTGACCGCTGTGACCGGAGCCGGGATCATCCCCACGAGGATGCGTTCCAACGCCATGGTGTGGCAGCAGACGTGACGACTGTGGAAGAAGTCACAGCCGCAGGTCCAGGCACCCTGGTTGTAGGTGAGTTCGTGACTATCGTTGGAGCCTTCGAAGGACGCGGTGAAGGCGCGTACCAGAATACGATCTTTCTCATGGGAATAGCGGGTGGATTTTTCCACGTCGCTGACTACATTCTGCCCGTGACCATAGGGCATAGCCGGGCGTTTGAGCATGGGTTTGAAGACTTTTTCCAGCGTCATGACATGGGGGCAAAGGCCATGTGCAGCAAAGCCAGCACAAGAACAGTGCCAGCCGGCATCGGTCAGGTTGATGATGTAGGTGTCGTTATCCCCACGGAATTCCACTTCGAGGGTGTGTAGGGTGATGCGCTGCGGTTCTTCTGCGTAGCGGCGGGCCTTTTCGATTTTGCCGATCATGCCGTAGTCCATTGTCGGGTTGCTCCTTTTGAACTGGCTGCGCGATATAAAAAAACACGCGGCTGGATTACATTCCAGACCGCGTGCAGGGTCCCAATAAGTGGTAGAACTTCTTCAATTCGAGAATCAACACTTGCATAGAGCAAATCTCTCCTGCGTGTTTCTCTTTTCCAGAGTTTAAGCTGGAATTAACAGGGTGTCAAATGAATTTCACAATGGAGTGATGAGGATCATAAAAAGGGGGTGTCACCTGTCGATCCGCAAACAAAAGGCACCAGCCGAACCTTTCAACTGGTGCCTTTGAAGTCTCTAACCGTGAAGTCCTAATCGCCGCGGCGGCTGGCGGGATTGCCAAGCGTAATCGTGACCGGGCGGCACCAGGGCGCGTTGCAAGCCGGGGCATTGGGCACCGAGCCGACATCCGGCAGGCTGGCGAATTCGGCATCGGTTAGCGTCGTATCTTTGTAATCCAGGAATACTTCAAAGCCGTTGCCACGTACCAGCACCATGCGGGAGAAGGGGGCAAAGCTGCGGCCCAACGGCTGGATTGGTTCACCATCCGGCGCGGGGCCGACCATCTCGGTGCCATAGCGGTTGAGATAGGCGACGGCCAGGGTACTATCCACCCGGATGTTGCCGGGGATGGGGACAGCCTGTGCAACCGTGGTCACGGGCGCGGCTGCAGAGATACTCAGAATGACGTTGCTATTCAGCAGGCTTTCTGCAGCAAAACGGGAGGCCTGGACTGAGGCGGCCCGGCAGTAGTCGAGTTCGCTTGGGGAGACATCCAGCGAAAAGACACCGCCGCGTTCCAGCACATAGACCAGTGCCTGGGTCGAACGGTCGCAGCGCAGCAGCGGATCGTCGCCCGTCCAACCCGGCGGGCGGACGTTCGGCACAATCAAGTTATCCGCCAGCAATTCGAGATCATGACGGATGTCCCGCGCGATGGAGAGTTCGGTGCCGGGAATCGCGCCAAACCAACCGACCGGGCGCGTATCCAGGCCGAGGAGTTGGGCGGCCAGGAGTTCGAGATCGAGGCGGGCGAGCAGCATAAAGTCGCGTTCCAGCGGATTGGCATTGCCGCTCCAGCCCAGGGGTCGGTTGTTGCCCATCTGTTGGGCGGCCAGTAGATCGAGGTCGAGTCGGGCGGCAATCAGGACGCGGAGGGCGTCTGCCGGGAAAGGCGGGCCGGGTTGGGCAGTCGGCGGCGGAATCAGCGTGGGCGAAAAGACGGTCGCCGTTGCGGTTGGTTCCACCGTGGCCGCCAGGGGATCGAGCGTCGGGGTGACGGACAGGGGATCCGGCGTGACCACCGGGCTGACCGCCCCTTCTGGAGTCGGTGTGACATCCTGTGCGCCAAGTGACGCTGTAAATAGCAAGAACAGCACCAGAATCAGGGCTGAATAAATGGCCTTTGGCACGAGGATACTCCTTGCAGGCTCCAGAGGACTGAACCGAATACATGGATTATATAGCAAGGTGTGCAACTCGGCGCGGGAAGAGAATGAATTGACCGCAGAGAGGCAGAGGAACGGAAAGGCAGAGTCACAAAGGAGCGGCCTGACTGGTCAGGCCGCTCCGAATAGAGGCTTACAGAATCTGGCTGAGGAAGAGCTTGGTGCGGGGATGCTGAGCGTTGTCGAAGAAGTTCTCCGGCGTGCCGCTTTCCACAATGCGCCCCTGATCGAAGAACAGGATGCGGTCGGCCACTTCACGGGCGAAACCCATTTCGTGGGTGACGACCAGCATGGTCATGCCGGAACGCGCCAGTTCCTTCATGACATCCAGCACTTCCTTAATCATTTCTGGGTCGAGCGCGGAGGTCGGTTCGTCGAACAGCATGATCTTGGGTTCCATCGCCAGGGCGCGGGCGATGGCGACACGCTGTTGCTGACCGCCGGATAGCTGACCGGGGTACTTCTTGGCCTGTTCCGGGATGCCGACACGCTGCAACAATTCTTTGGCTTTGGCTTCGGCCTTGTCCCGGGACCAGTTGCGGACTTTCATCGGGGCCAGGGTGATGTTGTCCTGTACGGTCATGTGGGGGAACAGGTTGAACTGCTGGAAGACCATGCCGATCTCCCGACGGATGGCGGCGATGTTGCGGATGTCGTTGCCCATCTCGATCCCATCCACTACGATCTTGCCTTCCTGGTGTTCTTCTAGGCGGTTGATGCAGCGGATGAAGGTCGATTTGCCCGAACCGGAGGGGCCGATCACCACGACGACTTCTTGTGGTTGGACATTCACACTGACATCGCGTAGGACATGGAATTCGCCAAACCACTTGTTGACGTTCTCGCAGCGGATGATGGGATCGCCCTCCAGTGCATGGGAGACGCGTTTGGGTTTGAGTTCGGTTGTGGTCATGAGTCAGTACCTTTTGGATGAGGGCTGATAGCTCATAGCGGATAGCGTATGGCTTTGGGCCCGGATTCAGTCCCTACATTCAGACAGTGCTTTGTAAAAGTTCTGGCTGTCAGCTACAAGCTATCAGCCCTCAGCTATCAACTAATCCTAAATCTTGCGCGACATTGCTGCCCCGGCGCCACTTTCTTCAATGCGGCGGCTGACAACAGCCATGATATAGCAGATGACAAAGTAGAAGATCACCACGAACAGGAACATCTCCCGGCGCAGGCCGAGGAACTCGGTTTGGGCGATGACGTTCTGCGCCATGCCCAGCACATCCAGCAGACCGACGATGGCGACCAGCGATGTATCTTTGAACATACCGACAAAGTTGCCCATCATCGGCGGGATGACCAAGCGCAGCGCTTGCGGCAGCGTGATGAACAGGGTGGTTTGTAAGCCACTCAAACCGACCGCTTTGGCAGCTTCTTCCTGACCGGGCGGAATGGCTTGCAGACCGCCACGGATGACCTCAGCGTTATAAGCGGCGGTGAAGATCACCGTAGCAATCATGGCGCGGAACGGGCCGGGGAAATCTGCTAGTGACGGATCAATCAACGGGATGAGCAACTGCGCCATGAACAGCACCGTGATGAACGGTACGCCGCGCGCAATTTCGATGTAGAGGGTGCAGATGGTGCTGATGACGGGCGCTTTGCTGCGCCGCCCCAGCGCCAGCAGAATGCCGAGCGGCAGCGAGCCGATGATGCCGACGACGGTCAGCAGCATGGTCAGCAGGACACCACCCCAACGCCGAGTATCGGTCAAGGGGAGGGCGGCGGCCAGCACTTCCGCTAGCGGTTGGGCGGCCAGCATCGCCACACCGATCATGATGCCGCCGATGATGAGAAGGGTGATATACGTGCGTGGACTGGTGCCTCGGGCCTGGCTGCGCCCGATCACAACGACCAGCGCTGTGACCAGCAAGAGTAACCCGGCGACGATGACTTGACCGAGTACAGGTGAGTCTGCTGGAACAGACGGCAGCACGAGACTGGCGATCAATCCCTGAATGGGATTAAGGCCGGGGCGGAGCAGCCCCAACAAGGCAACTCCTGCTGCCAGCGCGAACCCGATCCAGCCAGCCGGGCGGGGTAACTGTCCCCCGGCGAAAAAGGCGATCATCAACCAGGCGAGGGCAAAGGCGAACGCCAGAATCTGTAATACCCCGCCCTGACTAAAGCCCCACACACCAATGAAGATGGCGATGAACAGGATACCCATCGACCACGACGCGGTGCGGGTTGAAGTCACCCGCGGGCGATCTGCTGGGGAGAAGCGGCTATCGAGCAACCGACCGGCCAGATAGCCGATGGTGGTCGCAATGAAGGTGACCAGGAAGAATACATTGATCTGATTGAGGAAGGGGGCTACGTACAGGCGCAGGTAATCCGGGAAGGTGCCGTTGCCGCGATACTGGTTTTGAGTGACCACGGCGAAAGGTAATTCTCGGCCATCCTCACCGGCAGGTCGATCAGCTTCCAGCAGATAGCCATCGGTCATCCGCACGTATTGCGAGATGCTCCCGGCTGCCGGAGAGCCATCTGATCCGCCGCGGGTGATCGTGCGTTCAAGGATAGGGTAAATGCCGCGCACTTCCAAAATGGAGACGGCATCATTTTCCTCTTTGGTTTTACTGAGGATGTACCAGCCATCGGCTGGCAAAGTCACCTCCAGCGGCGAAGTGCTGCTGTCCAACGTGGCGCTTCCGATGGTTTCCCCGGTGGCACCATTGATGATCGCGACTTCAACCGCTTCCTGATTCAAGCGCAGGGTTTCGACGGCGGGTTCAGGGACGGTGATGCGTCCCAGTTCGGTTTCGAGGCGGGCGCGCTGCCCATCGGTCAGGCTGATACTCTCCAGGCGGGCGGTCAGGTCAGCCACCTGTGCCTGAGCACTCAACCGATTGACTGCCAGATTCAGGACGGCAGCAGCCGCCGGATCGGCAAAGCTGTGTAATTCGGTCAGCGCCTCGTCGGATTCAGCGTAGCGGGTTGCCAACTGGATGCTGACGGTTTCTCCGGTGCGGCCAAGGAAAGTGACTTCTGAAATAGGCATCGGGCCGTCTGCGGCGCCGATGTTGATGCTGCCGGCTGCACCATACCAGGGCGGTAAAGCGATGGCTGTGGTAATGACGGCGGGCAAGATGAACAGCAGCGCGATCACCACGGCGCTGGTCAGGAATTGCCATTGGCGCACCCGCGCCCAGGCTGCCAGCGCCAGACCGATCACGAACGCAGAGAGGATCACCAGAATGGTGACACGCCACTCGGCTTCTGGCTCGTAGCGACCGAGCATGATCAGGCGCAGGTTAAAGGTGACGGCGTACCAGTTGGCCTGAGCAATCGTCCAGCCAATCAGGCCGATGACCGAGACCACCACGATAATGCCAACCACAATGGTGAGCAGGGCATCGCCGATGGTATTAAACAGATTATTCTTGATCCAGGCCAACGGCCCGACCAGGAGAATCGGTGGCTGGCGCGGCGGGCTTTCGACTTCATTGACAAAGGTACCGCGCAGACCGCCAGGGCGTTGATCGCTGAGAGTCGCCATGCACTTACCTCGTCACTAGCTGGAAGCGCCGATTGGCGATATTGGTGAAAATCGAGATGATGATGCTCATGGTCAGGTAAGTCAACATAATCATGGTGATGCCCGTCACCGATTGACCGGATTGGTTCATGATAGTCTGGGTAACCATGACAATATCGGCATAGGCGACCGCAATCGCCAGGCTGGAGTTCTTCGCCAGATTCAGATATTGGCTGGCGAGCGGCGGAATGATGACGCGCATGGCTTGCGGCAGGATGACCATTCGCAGCGTTTGAGCGGTGCTGAACCCCAATGCTCGCGAGGCTTCGATTTGCCCTTTGGGCACTGCCAGAATACCCGCCCGGACAATTTCTGCGACAAAGGCGGATGTATAAATCACCAGGCCGAACAGCAGCGCCACATACTCTGGCGAAATCGATGACCCACGGGTGTAGTTGCCGGTTGGCAGCCCAGTGGAATTATTCAGACGCGGTACAGGCGGCAAATACAGGATCGGCTGGGACGCGTACAGGATTTCATCCTGCGTGGTGAGCAGACCTGCCGTTCGCGCATCCGCTAGGGTCATGAAGGTGGTGGTGCCTTCCTGCGTGACCGGAATGGTCGGCGGAGTAGGCTCCAGGCTGACGGCGGTCCAACCGATTAAGGTGAAAACCACAATGGCGATGACACCATAGAGCAGACGTGGATAAGGCCTGCCGGTTTGTTCGATCAGCCGTCCGAAGTAGATCCACAGGATGAGCGCCAATGCGACCCCGACCGCGACAAAGGCTAACCAATCGCCAAAGCGGGCGGTAGCATAAACCTCTGGCAGGACGATGCCGCGCCGTCCAATATAGATTGAGGGATAGAGTTCAAAAGGGATACCATCACGGGGCAGTACGGCAAAGATGAGCAGCAAGCCACCGGCAAGCTGACCGACAGTCAGACCAATCGCTCGCCAGCGCAACTGCTCGTTTCCGCGCAGCTGATTAGTCGCCACTACAATGAGGGCGAGGCTAACGACGATATAGACCAACAAAGGAACGCCATCCACGCCGACCTGACCATACATCGTCGGGAAGAGCAGCATGCCGATTTCGAAGGCCAGCACTGCACCGAGTATTGCCATCAACCAGAATAGGCGACCGGGGGTGCCCGGTTTACGCTGCCGTAAATGTCCGAACCAGAGGAAAGCCGCCAGTCCGAGGTAGATCAACCAGCGGATGGCGATGAAGTAGCGTCCTTCGGGCAGTAACGTCAGGGGTGTACGAGCATCGGGCAGGGAAGCTACGACCACCGTATACCAGAAGATCAGTTGCAACAGGATCGGTGTATTGCGGAGCAATTCCACAATGCCGCGCGTTACATTTCGCAGTAACCAGTTGCTGCTGAGCAGGAAGATGCCGCCCAGGATACCGATGATGGTGGTCAGCACCAGGCCAATGACGACAATCCGCAGGGTATTGATGAGACCCACCGTGAAGGCATCCCCGTAGCTGCTGGCAGAGGAATACCATTCGGGGCGCTCGCCAATATCAAACCCGGCGCGGTTGGTGAGAAAGTTCAGGTTAGGGGTGAGGTTCTTCTCGCTGAGGTTGAAGAGGATGGAGCCCCACAACTGCGAGATGGCAAAGACGAGGATCACCGCAAATAGAATTTGCCCGACGACCGAGAGCACCCGCGAATCGCGCAAGATGGCGGGTATGGGCAGTGGGATGGAGGAAGTGCCTCCAGGAGCATTGGGAATAGCGGCCATAGGTGGTTGGCTTATTTTCAGATTACAGGTTTCAAGTTTCTGGTTTCAGGTGCTAAAAATCTTTTTGCTGAAATAAAGGATGACAGTTTTACGACAAGTATCTTTATATGACACAGGGGCGATCCAATCGGATCGCCCCTATTCCCTTCACGAACCCTCAGAGAGGGTTAGGAAGGATTTACCGGAACGGCGGGGAGTACATCAGGCCGCCGCGAGTCCACAGGTCATTGATGCCGCGCCCCAGGTTGAAGGGGGTGTCCGGGCCGAGGTTACGGTCGAAGATTTCGCCGTAGTTGCCGACCTGACGAATGACAGCCACCATGAAGTCGTTGGGGATGCCATACAGCGAACCGATGGCATTGTCGCCCTGGCCGAGGAAGCGCTGGATTTCCGGCACTTCGCTGGTCAGGAATTCATCCACATTGGCGCTGGTGATGCCATATTCTTCCGCCTGGATGGTGCCGAAGACGACCCACTTGATGATGTCCGCCCACTGGGCATCCGATTGCGGGCTGAGGGGGCCGAGCGGCTCCTTGCTCATGGTCACATCGAGGATGCTGTACAGGCTGGGGTCTTCGCTGCTGCCCTTGTAGGCAATCAGACCGGACTTGTCGGTGGTGAAGCCATCGCAACGACCGGCGACGAAGGCTTCCCAGGTGGCGGCGGCTTCAGCGAAGACGCTGGGGGTGTAGGTCACACCGGCCAGGGACATCTGGTCAGCCAGGTTGAGTTCAGTGGTGGTGCCGCTCTGGACGCAGACGCTCAGGCCGTCCATATCCGCCAGGGAGGTGATGCCGCTGTCGGCGCGAACCATCATGCCCTGACCATCATAGAAGGTGGTGGGGGCGAAAGCTGCACCCCAGACCGCATCGCGGCTGAGAGTCCAGGTGGTGTTCCGGCTCATCATATCAACTTCTTCAGCCTGGATGGCAGCCTGGCGCTCACCGGCTTCCAGCGGGCGGAAGCTGACGGCGCTGGCATCACCGAGGACGGCGGCAGCGACGGCACGGCAGAAGTCGACATCGAAGCCTTCCCATTCACCGGCGTCATTGACCACGGCGAAACCGGCCAGACCAGCCTTGTTCGCACCGCAGATGACTTCGCCGCGCTCGATTACGCGCTGGGTGATAGGACCAAGCTGTACCGCATCCTGTGCGGTGGTCAGGCTGAAGACCGCCAGCAGGGAGGCGACCAACACACCTAACAAAACTATACGCTTCACCATTCGTAAGCTCCTTGCTCCATAACCAAAACTGACTTCCCAATACATAGGCCGTGCTCCAGGATCGACTATCACTGGACTTAATTGGCACTTGATCTGGATCACGGTTGTAGTGGGAAACTTTAACGCGAGATGCTTTAACTGTCAAAATTGTTACGGTAGCTAAACATGAGTGAATGGTGAAAAATACGAGGTCAATACAAGATTGCGAGGTGAGTTTCGGTGCAATCTGGACAAGGAATTAGTGGGAGAGGGTCTCAGGGTCAGGTTGCATAGAGGGTACACGAGCGGCACCCTCTATCATCGTGACTGCGTCAGAAGGACTAGCGCCAGGCGGGTACGAAGAATAAACCGCCGTCTTTAGCCAGCGCATTGAGGCTGCGCGGAATGGGTAGATCTCCCGTTTCGCCGAGGTAACGAGCATAGATTTCCCCGTAATTGCCGACATCGCGGAGGATGGTTGGCATAAAACTGCTCGGTAGCGCTAACCATTCTGGGGTAAAGGTGAGGAATTGGCTCACTGACGGCCCCACGCGAGCGCGATAGGCAGTTTCATCTTCAGTATCCCGCCGCACCAGGGTAGAGACGGTTTCGCTGCTCACGCCCAGATCTTCAGCCCGGATCAAGCCCAGGAAAATCCACTCAACGATGCCTACCCATTGTTCATCGGCGTACCGCAGGAGCGGGGCAAACGGAGCCTGGTTATACATCAGACGGGGTTCTGACCAGACATTGAACGAAGCGGCATCGGTGGAACCGCGCCGGACTTGCTCCAACTCAATGCGGTCACCCGCCATGGCGTCACACTGACCGGAAAAGAACGCTCCTGAGACATCCCGCAGATTGCCCATCGGCATGGCTTCAAAGGCGATAGCGCGCTTATTCATCTCTTCCAGCAGCGATTCTTCTGTGACGGAGCCGGCCACATAACAGATGGTGGCATCTGCCAGATTCGGCCAGTCGATCAGTCCGCTGGTATTTTCAACCATCAGGCTGTGCCCGTTGTAAAAAGTTACCGGGCCAAAGGCCAGGCCGGTGCCTTCCAGCGAAAGGCTGACCGGATAGTTCTGCAGCAGGACGTCCAGTGTGCCATCCCGCAGGTCATCCAATCCGCTGTCATCGACGTAGGGGATGATGTTGACCGCGCTGGAATCCCCGAAGATGGCAGCCGCCAGCGCCCGGCACAGGTCCACATCCATCCCTCGCACGACACCGGTGTTGGGATCGAGGAAGCCAAAACCAGGCAGATTCTGATTCAGACCACAGGTGACTTCCCCTTTGGCCAGGATACCGCTCAGGGTTGGCCCCGGTCCAGTGGGTGTGGCCTGCCCGACAACTGTGAGTGGGGCAAGCAGGGTCAGCAACAACAGCAGGGGGAAGTAACGAAGTAGTCGATTCGTCATCATCAAGTCCGTATTCCTTCGATCAATCGTCTTCTGGCAGCACAAAATCTGGTGGGCGGATTTCATCGACCTTAGCAGCGATGATCGCCTGGATTTCCCCAGGTTCAGCATGCCTGCCAAGGGCTTTTTTGGAGAAGACCTTTTCCCCATTAATGCTCACTTCAAAAACCCCACCTTTGGAGGGAAGGAGAGTCCATGAGCGAATGAAGAATTCCAGTTTGCGGACACTCAACACGTCAGCCACCAAACTGGTGGCGCGGGGAGTGTGGTGTCAAACCGCGCAGTATTCAACCGTAATGTCCAGCATGGGGTATTGCATCATGCTTGCCTTTCATTCTTTATTCATAGAGATCCCACTAAATCACTATAACATAAAGCCGTTTGGCCTCACACCCGCCCAACAGCGACTGACTATGTTCACTTGCGCGCCCCTCTATTCACAACTAAGATACAAGTATTACGGTGGAGGAGAGTGGGTCGTGCGGCAAATTCGAGACATTTTTGGCGAATATACCCGGATGCGGGTGAATGGGTTAGATACCAAATCGGCCCTCAACGTGTTGCGTCCACATATTGAAACGCTGAATAAAACCAGCCGCGAAGAATTGGCGACCATGCTGCGAGCCTGGGAATCGACACATGGGGGCGGTGCGCCGATGAATCCACCCCCGCCAACGCCACCCCCGCAGCCAATCCAGCGACCCGCCGCGCCGCAGCCCATCCAGCGTCCGCCCGCGCCCCCGCCCATGCAGCCGCGACCGGCAGCCCCGCAACCCTTGCAACGTCCCCCGGTTGCGCCATCGTATAGTGAACCGGAACCGAATTGGCCGACGCCAGCGCCTAAGGCCCCGGGTGGTAGTTCGATTCGGCCCTTGAATAAGCCCCAGCCGGCTCCTGCTGCCCCGGCAGCACCGTCTCGGCCGGCGGAGCCAGAGCCGCAGATTGTGTGGGTGGCCTGCCCGAACTGTGGTAAGGCCAATCAGCAGCATGAGGTCTTTTGTTACTTTTGCGGTCAGCTGCTGGAGCCGACGCAGGGGCGGCATGATACGCGGGTTTTTGCTGATGCCAGCAATTCGCTCGATAGCGAATACTTCGGAATGGATTCGGTGTTGGTGCTGCGCGTGCGCGGAACAGCCGATACGCTCGAATTACGCCCGCAGAAGAGCGACCATGAAATGATCGTCGGGCGTGGGGTGCGGGGTAGCGCCGTAGCCCCGGATATTGATCTCGAAGGGCGGCGCGGGGCTGACCTGGGGGTATCCCGGTTGCATATGTCCATCCGCTACGATAACGATAATCATGTCATCATGGTGGCGGACCTGGGCAGCGCCAATGGCACCTATATTAATGGGCAGCGCCTGGTGGCTAAGGAACAGCGCGTCATCCGGCATGGTGATGAACTGCGAGTAGGACGTATGGTGATTAATGTAGCGTTCCGGCATCCGGGTAAACCGATCAATTAGCAGCGGCCTTTGCCAGTACTCTAAAGCCATAGGCTTTGGAGTATGCCAGCGTCTATAATCACATGATGCGTATCATCTCCCTGATCTCCTTGTTGATGGTCTGTGTGCTGGCGGCCTGCACGGGTGCCGGGACTCCAATAGCGGTCTTGCCCACCATCGCCGAACTGCCGACCGAGACGGCTGAAATCCGCACACCCTCTCCGCTGGCAACCAGCGGTGATTCCGGTCAGGTGCCTTTGCCCACTGTGGCTTCAGCCACTGCCACCCTTACGGCTACGCACACCGCGACCCAGACCTTGACGGTCACACCCAGTATCACCATCACCGATACGCCGACTCGCACAGCTACGGCCACGCCGACCATCACCGAAACACCGCTGCCGACAAGCGATACAGAAGGCATCAGCGCGCTCATTCAACTGGCCCTTCAGGCGACGATCCTGCCAACGGCCATCCTGCCTAGCCAGCCAGTCGTTCAACCGACAGCCCCACTGATCAGTACCGGGCCTTGCCCGGTGCAGCCGCCAGGCGGTTTTGGGGTGGCCTTTATCACCGATCTTGCACTTCAGGGACAGATTGGTTGCCCGATTGGGGCGACCCTGACCATGAGCAGCGCGTCCCAGAATTATGAGCGTGGGCAGATGTTTTGGGTCGCTGGCCCACCGGGTTCAATTTACAGCCTGACCAGCAGCGGGCGCTACCAACGCTATGACGACACCTTTAACGCGGCGGTGGACCCGGAACGTGGCGGCGAGACACCCCCTGCTGGACTGCTTGAACCCGTCCGCGGTTTTGGTAAAGTCTGGCGTTCCTTCCCGGATGTCCGCAATGGGATAGGCTGGGCCATCAACGGGGAGACGGGCGGCACAGCCACCGTCCAGCTCTTCGATCGGGGGCAGATGATCGCCATGCCGCAGTGGGGGCAAATCGTGGTGCTGATCTATGATCCGGGCAATCCCTCTGCCGGGAGCTGGCGCGGGATTGTTGGGGGCTTTTAGGCCCGGCCCCACCACCAGCCAGCCGTGCGCCGTTGACCGAACTTCAGTGCATCATCCAACCACAGCAGCAGTCGTCGCAACCGGGTGCCAGCCAGGCGCCGTCCCAGTCGGTAATACCACTTTGAGAAATCCTTGTTATACGGGCAGACGCGGATGCAGATGGAGCAATCCGTCCCTTGATTCGCCCAGAAACCGAAGCATTTCTCGGCATTGACCGTCCACTTGGTTACCCCAACAAGATTAGAGATGGTGTGTGGCTCGGCGCTGGGCTCGCCATCGGCAATCGCTTTCGGCGGGCAGCCTTTGGCGCACTTTCGGCAGATGCCACAGAATTCTCGTACGCCAAAATGGATCGGTTGATCGGGTTCCAGCGGTAGATCGGTGAAGATTTTAGCGATGCGGACGCGCGGCCCGAATTCCGGGGTGATGAGTAATCCATGCCGTCCATACTCACCCAGCCCGGCCTGAATAGCTAGCGGAATGGAGAGCGCCGTATCATTCAGGCTGGCGACGGCGCGATAGCCCAGGTTGCGGATGTACTGGGCGGTGGAAAGCAGGGCGATAATGTCTTTACTGTATCCCTGCCCGGTGGCGGCCCCGCTCAGGGCGGATGGCACGGTCTGGATCGTGTCATGATCCATCGCATTGGCTAAGACCACGACATAGGGCAAGTCGCTTGGCAGGTCGATGGGCTTTTCACGGTCATCCCGTCGGCTATAGTTATGGGTATAGACCCAGCGTTCATCGTATTCGCAGATGCCGACCAGATCCGCACCTAGAAACCGCGCCGCTCGTTTGAGTTCGGCGCTGTTTTCCGCCGGGGTGCTGTCCAGCTTTTGGACCGTCGCGCCTTCCCGAAACAGGGTATAGGTATCCAGGAAACCTTCCTTACGGTCATGGGAGGTCTCCAGCAAGTCTGCCGTGAAGTCCGCGACATACCAGGATGCATTCCGCAGCGCATAATCCCGGTGCTGAAAGCCTTCGACTTTGCGGAAGCTGGCTTTATCGGTGTAATAGGACTCGAAGAATCGCCGGACTTTATCCGACCGAACGGTTGGGTCCCACAATGAGCGATTAAATTGATCGTGCTTCTGGTTGAAGCGCTGGAAACCCTCCCCAACCTGAAAGCCGGTCTGGTCATCAATGGGTTTGCGGCAGGTACAACCTGCGCAGCCACAGGGGCCATTGGTTGGGTTGGAATCGATCATAAGCGAAAAATCTCCTGGCAGCCGGGACGGTTTGCAGCGAATACGTCCGGTCGCAGCCAACCTGCGTTATAATGGCACATATTCTCGCCTTGCCTCTTGAATGTAAGCCATGGCACCCAACAGTACCGAAAAAGCCCGCATCATCCAGTTGGTCTCCACCTATGGCCCGGATGAACCCCCTAAACTGCCGCTGGAGTTTGGTGATTTGCTGTCGATCCTCTGGCGGCTGGACCAAAGTGCAGCGGATCAGGGTCGGGCCACCTATTACCGACGCTGCGCGCTGGCGCTGGCCGAGGGTCTGGGTCTTAAAGGGCGCAGTCTCTATAAACTGATCGACGTGACGGCCCCCGGCGAACTCTATGTGCATTTACCCAATGCCCCCTACCGGGGAACCGCCCGCCTGATTGATGCGCAGGATCGGAAAGCGGCTATCCGCCAGTTGGCTTCGCTGCGCCTGGATGTCCTTCGGGTAGGCACCTATCAGGACTCCTGGGGGGTCAGTTGGCCGGGCAGCGGCATCATGGATACAGATTTGCGTGAACGGGTCTTTGCGATCCTGTTCACCGCTTTACAGGGTCAGTACGACAACTTCGGGCGGCTGCTGCTCGTGCTGGATATTGTGCTGGCGGATTTGCTGCTGGGGATGGGCCACTACCACGAGATCGAACTGCACGACCTCATCACCCAGTACCACTACCCGGCCTTTAATGATCCCAAAGTGCGTTCTCTGTTTTACGGCGGATGAGCCGGGTTCATCAGCCTCCAAAGGCGGCAATCACCCGGTTGACGCCGGGAATACCGGAAACGCTGGCCGCCATCACATCATCGGGCATACCGGCGGGCGGTTCCCCGGTCAAAATGACCTGCCCCCAGTGTACCTGCGCGACTTTTAGCCCTATCGGCAGCCGCCGCGCCACTTCCAGCTTGATCGTTTGATCGTCGTAGAGGTGGTCGGCCTGGACCTCGGTCACGCCCTCGACCTGTGGTAGCAGGTTGATGAAGTAGGTGCGGATATTGGGGCTGCTGACATGCCCGCTGACGACCACCTGCCCTCCATTCACCTGCACATGGAAGGCGTTACGGTCTTTTTGCAGCGGCGGATAGTGGGCGATCAGCCGCCCAATTTCTTCACGGATTTCCTGGTCGCTGCGTGCTTTGACAACGATGGGTTCCGACATGGCTTTGCTCCTGAATCGCTGTGGCCGACTCGACAGCTTGTGGCTGTCCTGAATGTGCTTGATTGTAGCCAATCTGGTGTGTTCCTGCTGCAGATTAATCTCCGTGGACGATATTTGTGCGTACAATAATCCTATCTGCTTACTGATGTTGGAGTGCGCCTGTGATCCGCCGACTTGCTTTGTTGACGCTTTTGCTCTTACTCCTTTCTCAGATGCTCACGGTCGCTGCTCAGGAATCAACCTATACGGGTACGCTGGATGACTCCGAGGCTGAGTTCAAGCTCGAAGTCGAGTTGCGCGCCGGGGAATCGCTGGCGGCTGTCGTGCGGGCGACTAGCGGTACGCTGGATACCCTCCTGACCCTTCTCGACTCAACCGGGCAGTTGATTATCAGCAACGATGATCGCACCCTGATTGACCTCAATTCAGCCATTGGTTATTCCTCGGAAGAAGGCGGCCTGTATACGCTGATCCTCAGCCGTGCGACCTGGCGACCGACGGCAGGTGAGTATGTGCTCACCATCCGCATTGGGGATCGCTCGGTATTGACCTCGCTGGCGTTGGCCCCGGATACAGTGCGCCTGAGTGGCCCCACCCAGACCCGTGAAACCGAACACTTTCGCGTCCTCTATACCCGTCAGGGGGCCGATGCAGTGGAACCGACCTATCTGGATCTGGTCGAGGAAACGCTGGAATGGGCCTGGCAGCAGGAGGTGGTGGAGTTGGGTTGGCCCGCACCGATCATCCCGATGGCGAGCCGTATTGATGTTTACCTGATGGATTTGATTGACGAGGATGGCGAGTTCGGTAGCATCCTGGGGGTCAATCATGGCGACTTCTCGATGGGAGATAATCCGGCCACGCCGGATGTGGTCGAAGCAGGGTCGGCCAGTATCATCCGCCTGGATAATGATTACGCAGAATTTGCTGATGAGTATGACCCGGATGTCTGGTTACGGGCGACTGTTGCCCACGAATTCCATCACTCCATCCAGCGCGGGTATGATGCCCTGGAGCCGATGCGCTGGTATATGGAAGCTACTGCCGAATGGATCAGTACCCTGGTCGTGCCGGAAGACATCGTCAGTTATGGACGGATTGAAGAGAATTATCGCTATCCGCATATCTGCTTTGGGGCTTTTGATCTGCAAAACATGGGGCTGATGTATGGAGATTGGCCCTTCATGGCGATGCTGGACCTGCACTATGGTGCGGCTGTTCCCTTCCAATTGTGGGAGAATATCGCCCGCTATGATGGTTTTGAGGCGCTGGAACGGCTGGCTGACAGCCTGGATACTACGCTGCCTGATATGCTGGCGGAATACCGACTGCGGAATTTGCTGCGGGATTACCCGTTTGCCGAGCGCTTCGGGCGTGTGAGTGTGTGGTCGAGCGATACGCTGCAGCGGCCGGGTCGGTTGAGCGGCTACGGGATGCAGGAACTGGGTGTTAATTACGTCACGGTTGAATTGCCGCCCGACTTGTACGAAGTCACGGTTGAGTCGGACGATAACCCACTGGAACTGTGGGCGGTTGGCATCCGGAATCGGATCGGCAGCCTTTACCGCCTGGGTGAAACTGGCTTTATCGACACACGACCGCATGATGACCTGTTTTTGATGGTGTTTAATCCATCGTATGACGATAACCTGGGCGTGTGTGAATACGCATCATATACCCTCCAGACCCGGCGGGTAACGGAAACAATTGCCCAGCCAGTGGCCGACGAAACCCGCCTGGTGCCGTTCTTTCGGTTGCCTTCATGAAGAGTGGTGGAATGACAATGCGCATCATGGATTTATCCGCAGATCGACCTGATCTGCTTGAACAAGCTGCCCAGTTGCTCGTCGAAGGCTTCCGTGAACATTGGCCGGATGCCTGGCCAGAGATCGAAGCTGCACGTGAGGAAGTATCTGAATGCCTCGATCCGGAAATGATCTGTCGTGGGGCGGTTGATGACGCCGGGTTATTGCTAGGGTGGATTGGTGGCCGCCCGGAATATGACGGCAACGTCTGGGAATTGCATCCGATGGTAGTGCGGTCAGATCACCGGCGGCAGGGAGTAGGTCGGGCGCTGATCGCCGACCTGGAGAGCCAGGTGCGTGCTCGTGGCGGCCTGACGATCATGCTCGGCACCGATGATGTCGATGAAAGCACGACACTTGGCGGCGCTGACCTCTATACCGATCTCTGGGAGCAGATTAGGTTAATCCGCAACCTCAAAGACCACCCGTACGAGTTCTATCAACGCTGTGGCTATACCATCATCGGCGTCATGCCGGATGCCAATGGACGTGGCAAGCCCGACATCTACATGGCTAAACGGCTTTGAGAATCAGGTTAGGCGTTAAACCGAGGCTGGACCCGGTTCATTGACGGGCGGGGCATCCTGAGTAATGTCCAGCTCGTCAATCGCGTCTTTCACCGCGGTTGGCGCGGATTTGGTGGCGATTTCCAGATCAATGATCTTGCGTTCAACACACCAGTTGAGACCCAGTTGGAACTCGGCCTCACTCAAGCCCAGGGCAGCGCGGACATCCTCTGGATCATCGGCATACTGGTCAGGGAGCTGCTTGAGGTGGTCACAGATCAAGCGAGCGTAGTGTTTGGCGGGCTTCATGGCGGTAGCGGTCATGATGAATGGCTCCCACTGACAAACAGATGATTGAGGATTAATAAATCTAAAGGGAATTATAACGCATATGCCTCAATTGTTTAATTGAGAATCCTTGATAAGTTGTGAAATTCGTGATGGGCTGAAATCGAACGCTATCTAAAAATTTCGTAAGGAGAAGTTTAGTGTTTGTAGGAGGCGTGTTGACCTGATGCTATGATGTAACTACGGGAATTTAGTTGTGGCGTACTGTAATCGTGAAACGCTATCTAATCTATGGCATCGCCTTCATTTTGTTCCTGAGTCTGGGTGTAAGTGCCTGCCAGGCTGCTGGGTTAACTTCGACAACCCCAACTGTCTCTCAATCCAATACGTCGTCGCTGGCCTTTTCGTCGGTGAGCGATGTTGCCCATACCCCGTCCTGGAAACAGGTGGATGCGGATGGTGTGCTGCTGGGGATCGGCGTTCCGCTGGGCTGGTCGGCGCACCGCGCCCAGGCCGGGTTGCTCCTGGCCGAACGGTCTGCGCCGATTGGTGAGGACTCCAACACTGCTGGGATGGAATTACATATCTTCGTCTCGCGGATGGAGCAGTTTGAGGGCTTTACGGACTCAGTCGAGAATCCGGCGCTCCATGCCTTGCGGCAGGTAGTGGGGGATAATGACCTGATCGGCAATGTGCTGGCGACCGAACCGCGTTCTTTTGAGTGGGATAGCCATCCCGCTGCCTACTACCTTTTGAGTGATGGGCGGGATAGCCTGGGTGTGGTCATTGGCTTCGCGCTTGAGGCGTCCGAGCGTTTGGTTGTCCTCAATCTGAGCGCCCCCAAAGACCAGCGAGAAGCCATCCGGGGACGACTGTATGAACTGCTGACCGGCTTCACTGTCAACGGGGATGAACTGAATCCGGATGCGTTGGACGCGATTCCGGATTCACTGGCCTTTCCAGATATCGAAGCCACCAATAACACCTGAGCCTTTAGCTCTTGGCCTCGACAGTCGCGGGTGTCCGGCGGAATAAATCTCCAAAACGCAGATTGACGACGCCGATGCCCGCCAGAATGAGGATCGCTCCGATCAGCAGGCGGGCATCAACGGCTTCGTTCAGGAAAATAGCCCCCAGGGCCAGGCCAACTGCCGGGACGATGTATGTGACCATCGACCCCCGCGCGGCACCGATGACTTTGACCATTGGGTAGAACATCAGGTAAGCCAGGAAGGTGTTGACCAGGCCCAGGGTGATGACAGCAAACAGTACATTGCTGTGCATTTCCCAGGGGGCTACTACGGCCTGACCACCCGCCAGCGGCGCGATCAGCATCAGGATGCCGGTGACGATGGCCGCGGTGGTCATGGCTCCAGCGGCGGCGACGACCGGCTCCATCCGCTTGGAAATGACCTTGCGCGTATAGACTCCGCCGAAGCCGTAACACAGCGAGGCTGCGATCACGGCTAGCTGCCCGGCCAGGCTGCTGGTCTGGATGCCACCGGCTTCCCAACTGCGGCTCATCAAAACGCACACCCCCACAAAACCGACCACCAGCCCGGCGACCTTTTTCCAGGTGATGCGTTCATCGGCAAAGGTGAAGTGCGCCACGATCAGCGTAAAAAAGGCTGCACTGGATTGCAGGACGGCAGCCAGCCCGCTGTCTATACTGGTTTCCCCCCAGGTGATGAGGGCGAACGGAAAGACGGTGTTAACCACGCCCAGGATGACCAGATCCCGGATGCTTTGAAAATCGGCCTGAAACTTTAATCCCCGGAGCCAGGCGACGAGGCCGAGTCCGATGGCGGCGATGACCGTGCGGATGAAGACGAGTTGGAAGGGACCAATCTGTTCGACCCCTACGCGGATGAACATGAAGGATGAGCCCCAGATGAAACCCACCAACCAGAAGCTGATCCATGCCTGCTGTTTGCTCATAGATGAACCTGTTCCCCCGTAAAACGCAAGAAAGGGTGACTTTTGCGGAGTCACCCTTAGTTGTGCTTAGCATAAATTGAGTCGAACGGATGTGTCAATCCGCTGGTGCTAGATGGTTGTAAATCGCCGGACTTAACGCCTGGCGGGCATGGTCAGCATGGAGCGTGACGGAATAGTCTCATCCGGCTGGATCTCGGCGTTGGCCTGCATTTCGCGGTAGAGCTGGATGACAGTCAAGGCTTCGTCTGTATCATCCGCCAGTCGGTAACGGTTGGCCAGTGTTGGATAAATTTTGTCGAACATGGTTACAAAGGACTTCACAACTCGATCCGCCCCGACGATCACCGTAATGCCATGATTGGAACGGCTGCGCTGCAGACCATTCCGCAGGTGGGTAATGATCGGGCCTTCGGGCAGCGGTCGGCTGTGTTTCAGATCGATGATGCCATCAATGCGTTCCGGTGCGATGGAATCAGCGATGTCGTTGGCGGCTGCCAGCGACTCATATAATTCAGGCCAGTCCCATCGTCCCACACAGCGCAGAATGCATACCTTCGGCTCGACATACCACTCAAGATTGACAGCCATGATGAACTCATACTTTCATGATCGAACGTATTTACATCGTAGAGGAAATTGACGCGAAACACAACGTGACTAAAACGAAATTTTTGTAAATATTTGACGTTGTGTCTACTTTGTGTCCAGCCTTGATGGTTCCCGCTAATTGGCTTCATCAGCGGCTTGCAGCCGTTGCAAAGGCTCGATCAAGGGGTGTCCGATGTGTTGAGCGGCTGGTTCCTGATGATGGGCCGCCAGCCAGATGGCATCGGCAGGCGCGCCCGCTTCCCGGAGAAGCGTCGCGCTCCATGCGGGATGGTGGTAAGCGACCACCAACGGGCGGATGAGCGGATTGGCCGGGTTGCCTTCCCGCAGACGCCGTGCCAGTCCCGGTGCCAGCGAACGAATTAGCACGCCCACAGTCTTCTGTAGGGTATTGGTCGGGTAGCGGATTTTGCCACAGTCATGGAGCAGCGCCGCGATCGCCAGCGCCGGGAGTGTCTCGCCACTCGCCAGCACCCCGCGCAGCACATGCAGGCTGTGCAGTTGTTCACTGCGCCGCAGTTGCTTGAACAGGGCGAGCAGCGCCGGGGTGGTGAGGTAGCGCGCCGCTAGTGCAACATCAACCGGTTGGGTGAAGGCCAGGAGCGCCCGCAGCCCTTGCCGCAGGCGTTGCTGAGGGGGTGTCATACAAAACTGTCAGAACGGAAAGCCAAATAACCAGAAAGTTAGGCGAAAGGTTGGCTCGCTGATTGCTGTTCCCAGTGGATCAAATCCCGGAATATTGGCGAAGCCAATGACAATCAGGACGATGAGGACAATCTGCGAGTTTTGAGCGTTGCGTTCCCACCAGCGCGCCATATCTGGCGGAAGCAGGGTAAATACAATTCGCCAGCCATCAATGGGGAAGAACGGCATCAAGTTAAAGACAAACGTCAGGACATTCCAGAAAACCATCTGCCCCAAGAGTAATGCTAACGCATCAACCGGGCTTTCAATAGTGCCCTGAAAAACGACTTCGAAGATGCGGAGCGGATTGACATTTAATAACCGCAGCAGGAGTGATGCTACTATCGCCAAGAGGAGATTACTCAATGGCCCTGCTGCAATAGATGCGAGATAACCCCAGCGTGGATTCCGCATACGGTACGGACTTATCGGTGCACTAAACCCTAAAATACCAAAACCCAACACTACAAACATTAGGAACCCTGGCCAGAAAATATGGACCATGGGGTTGAGCGTGAGATGTCCGGTACGGGCTGGTGTCGGGTCGCCCATCAGATGGGCAATATAGTTATGAGCAAACTCATGGAGGGTCATTCCCACCAAGACAGCGACTAGAATAGCAATTGCCATCTGGATCGTCAGGTTGGGCATCAATAACACAGGCGGCTTCTCCCACATCAGCTGATGATGGCTTGGAGTATAACATAAGCTTGCTTGCGCATCGCGCAAATTGACTTTTGCCACCACCAACCGTACAGTAACCGGGACGTATTCGCTTGGTGAAGATCTGTATGCGCCTGATCCGCCTGTTGATCCTCGGTATAGTCCTCATCGCCCTGCCGGTACTGGCGCAGGAAGTGACCCCCACGCCGGATTCCGGTGGGGTTAATTACGGCGGGCTCATCACCGGGCAGATTAATAACCAGACTCCCCGCGCCGTCTTCTTCTTCGATGGGCTGCGCGGCGAAGTCATCTCTCTCAAACTGCGGGCCACCAGCGGCGACCTCGACCCGGTGCTGAAAGTGATTGATGTCAACGGTGACGTGGTCATCAACCGGGATGATAGCAATGGCTCCCGCGATGTGGTGGTGGGGGCGCTCAACCTGCCGCGCAGCAGTCGTTACTACGTCATCATCGGGCGCTTTGGTTACGGTTTAGGCAGTACCAGCGGGGATTTTGAACTGGATATTCAGCGCATCGGTGTGAGTTCCGCCAGTGGCAGCGCCTTGCGCGTGGGCGACTCGGTCATTAACCGGGTTGATGACCTGAATCCCGCGCTGTTTTACAGCTTCCGCGCCGAAGCGGGCGAAATTCTCGATATCCGCATGATCCGCGACTCGGGCGACCTCGACCCCTATCTGCAAGTGGTTGATAGCAGTTCCTTCCTGATTGCCGATAATGACGATGTGCCCGGTTCTGGCCTCAACGCCGAGATCAACAGCCTCGTCATTGACCGCAGCGACACCTATATCATCATCGCCACCCGCTACGGGCAGGCGGCAGGCACCTCCAGCGGGCGATTTGTCCTCAGCCTGGATCGCGCTGATGGCAGCGGGCGCGGTAATTCCCCGCAGACTGCCATCCCGCTGGCCTTTGGGGCCGTCGTGGAAGATGAAATCAGTTCTTCCAACCCGATCAAGTATCTGCGCTTTGAGGCGCAGGCGGATGACATCATCGGCCTGCGGATGACGCGCACCAGCAATACCCTGGATGCCTTCCTGGCGATCACTGATGCGGACCTGAACGAATTGGCTACCGTGGATGATGCTCTCGGCAGCCAGAATGCCGTCATTGATGACTTCCGCGTGCCTGCCGATGGTGTCTACTATGTGATTGCGACTCGTTCCGGGCGCGAGAACGGCACTACCACCGGGCGCTTCCGGTTGGAGTATCAAGCCCTGGGTAACGCCTTTGATGGTGTCCCGGCAGAGGCGCAGCGCATCGCCTATGGCACCACCGTAACCGGGCGTATTGATGACATCACGCCGCAGGCGCTCTTTGCCTTCTACGGCACGGAAGGCGATGCCATCACCGTCTCCCTCAACCGGGGTGATGGCGATCTTGACCCGGTAGTGAGCATCCTCAGCGGCGATCTGATTGAACTGACGCGGGATGATGACAGCGGCGGTGGGCAGAACTCCCGCATTGCCCGTTATGTGGTGCCGCGCAGCGGTTTGTATTACATCCGAGCCGCCCGTTATGACGGGGTGGATGGCAACCGCAACACACAGGGCAGCTTTGTGCTGGTGTTAGCCCGTACGCCTGCATAATTTGTATGTAAGCTAACGTTTAACCAACACATTCTTTATAAAACCAACTACAGCATTTCGCACTTTCTCATCTGCTGCCAGTTTACCTAAGCCAACCCCAAGTTCTGTATACACTTTTGGATCAATCGGTTCCCTAATACCTCCTTCGCGCCTATGTTGACTAATCTGCGATTCTATTTTCTTGATTTCTTCTTCTTTTAGCCTTATCTCTTGTAAAGTGATTTGTCGTTTGTTGATACGTCTTCTTTCTAACCAAGAATATGACAAAAATGGGACAATACAGTTGATTGCTATTCCAGCGGCCAAGGATGACAAAAAATTAGGGGGAGTTGCATTGGAGTCGGTATCGATTTGTATTTGACTCGCCGCAATCAATAAAGCTACACCTACTACCAAATATCCTGCTACAACTTTCCCAAGCGATCTAAGTGATCCTACAACGCGATTGGCTTCCTTTCTAAGAACCGCGATTTCTTGCTCAATTCTTCCTTTCTCTATCTCTAACTGAGTTATCATACCCTGGTTGCGATTAGCAAGAGCTATTTTTTCACGCCGGAGACGCTCACGTCCATCTCGATCCTTTTGCGCCTGTAATTCCCGCTGTTCACGAATAATCCGCCTGTAACTCGATTGCGTTTCAGTTTCCCTTTGCTTGCGCTCATCTTCTGTTACCTTACTTGTATAATAGTCTTGATGAACTCCCATATTTAAGGAACGAGCTATGTTTTCTGGATCACCGTAATATGGGGCTTTTTCGTAAAGCATTTTCAATTGTTCAATAGCTGCTTCTGGTCGATTAGCCAGAACGCAATTTTTCGCGTTTTCGTAGTACCATGAATTTTCGTTATGAAGGACTGCCAGCTTTCGTCGTTTTGCAGCTTCACGGTTTCTGGGTTGATAACGGAGAACTTCGTCCCAAGATTTGATTTCGCGTCCCCAATCGCCAAGTTGACAAGCTTCGTTGGCTAACTCCGTGAATCGCTTTACACGGATAGGAAGTAATTCTTCATTCAGCTTCATTAGCTGGCGTGAAAGGTCACCATTTCCAAACTTAGGATTAATTTCATAGAGTTTCGTCCAATAGCGTGCTGCCCGATCCAAATCTGCTTGATTTTTTGCTTCGGCCCCTGCAACAAACAAGTCGTTCTCTGAAGGTTTTGGCTTAACTGGGGCGGGTATGGGTGTAAAGAGTTCTTCATTTGCAGGGACTTCAGGAATAATTACCAGGGGAGCCATTTCAGAGAGTACTGGTACAGGCTGGATCAGTTCCAATGCTGCAATTAACCGATTCAGGCTTTCTTCAAATGAGTTCTTGATAAAGTCGATATACTGGAATGGACTCAAGAGAAGAGAAATTTGAATATCTTCGAACATTAATGGGATGATGGTTTTTTTGAGGTTAATAGCATATTGCCATTCAGAACGTACATAGTGAGAAGTATTTGATGCTGACGATACTATCAAAATGAATGCATGACATTCTTGAATTGCTGTCTGCAATTCTATCTCCCAAACTTGCCCCCCTTGCAATTTACTTCTATCAATCCAAGCATCAAATCCCAATCTGTTCAACTCAATTTCTAGCCGATCCGCTTGTTCCATGTCCTGACGCGAATAGCTAATGAAGACACGTAAGCGCTGACCAGCCATGTGACTGCACTCCTTCAATGAAGCTATGATGAACACTATCGTAGAAATATACTATTTAACTAGTGTTGCTGCCAAGTTGAGTACATTCTGTATATAACACATATGACCTAAAGAATATTAGTATGACAAAGTTAGGCACAAAAAGTAATGGAAGGTGCAGAACACTACACCTTCCAGATATACTCGATCTAAGTATTTGATCTAGCACGTTTTGTACTTTACTGAATCCCGTACAATTCCCCGTATTTGGTCTTCAAATACTGGATATACGGCCCGATGCGGAGTTGACCGCCGGTCACACGCTCGGTCAGTTCGCTGGCGGAAAGCTTACTGCCATGGGTGTAGATATTGGTCTTCAACCAGGTGTGCAGCGTATCGAACTTCCCCTGTGCGATCTCTGCCGGGATCGAGGGATGCGCTTGCAGCGCGGCGCTGTAGTACAGGCCGCTTAGAATGTTGCCCAGGGTATAGCCCTGGAAAGCCCCGCCGATGTTGAAGGTGTACCAGTGGACATCCTGCAGGACGCCGTCCTTATCGCTCGGTGCGGTCACACCCAGGTCATCCATATACCGCTGGTGCCAGGCTTCCGGCAGATCCCGAATATCCAGCTTGCCTTCCAGCATTTCCAGTTCCAGATCGAAGCGCAGCATGACGTGCAGGTTATAGGTCACTTCATCGGCATCCACGCGGATGAGCGATGGCTGTACCTTGTTGATGGCACGGTAGAAAGTATCCACCGATACCCGGTTCAGTTGATCGGGGAAGGTTTGCTGCAGCGCCGGGTAGAAATGTTCCCAGAAGCCCCGGCTGCGCCCGACGATGTTTTCCCACAAGCGGGATTGGCTTTCGTGTACACCCGCCGAGGTGCCGGTCGCCAGGGGTGTCCCGGCTAGACCCTGGTCAATACCCATCTCGTACAGGGCATGACCGCATTCATGCAGGGTGCTGAACAATCCGTCGCCTAGGTCATGTTCGTTGAAGCGCGTGGTGATGCGGATGTCGCCAGGGCCAAAGCGGATCATGAACGGGTGATGCGTCTTGTCCTGGCGGCCTCGCTCGAAGTCATAGCCGTAGCGTTTGATGACCATCTCACCAAAGGCCTTCTGCTGGTCCTCCGGGTAGAAGGCCCGCAGGCAGGAGTCATCTGTCAGCGGCTTGGCCGTGATGGCCTTGACCAACGGCACCAGTTCCGCCCGCAGTTCAGCGAAGATGCGGCGGATATCCGCCGCCTTCATGCCGTAGTCCTGGTTATCGACCAGCGGGTCCGCGATATGGTCGTAGCCGGGGAAGAAATCCGCCAGTTGGCGGCTCAGGTCGAGCGTCTGTTCCAGCAGTGGGCGTACCCGGTTGAAATCATTGGCCGGGCGCGCTTCCGTCCAGGCCGTGTAGGTCGTGTTGAAGTGCTGGCTCATCTCGGCCATAAACGTCGCTGGGACTTTGACGGCGCGTTCGTACTGGCGGCGCGTCACGCGGATCAGGCTGGCATCGTCCGAGTCGTAGGGGAGTCCTTCGCCGTAAGCCCGCAAATCATCCAGCAGCTTGCCGATCGCCGCATCCGTGAACTTCTCATGCGCCAGCCGCGTCAGCGTGCCAAGCTGCCGACCACGGGCTGACGCCCCGGCCGGGGGCATATAGGTGGCCTGATCCCAGTAGAGGACCGCACCGGCATATTGCAGATCATCGACTTCCAGCAGGCGAGTTTTCAGTTCAGCCAGTTTGTGCTCCATGCGGCGCTCCTTGTGAAGATGGACAATCAGAGTTCCCTACGAGCATACCTTTCCACGCCGTAAATGGTAGGGGCCGTTCCCCGGCTGTAGTGGTTTATGTGGAACAGGACTTACGCAAAATGCCGAATTGCGTAGGGGCGGATATACGGCGAAGACGCCTAATCCGCCCGTGATTGCGTAAGTCCTATGGAAATTGCGCCATGTGAACATTTGTGCTATGCTTGCCTGCAAATTCACCTGCTGCTTGAAGGAATCCGCTCATGAGAAAAGTCATTGTCATCTCACACATCACCCTGGATGGAGTCCTGCAAGCGATGGGCGGGCCAGAGGAAGATACCAGCGATGGCTTTGCCTATGGCGGGTGGATCGCTCCCTATTCGGATGACATGCTTGGATCTGTGATACGGAGGGAGATGAGTCTGCCCTTTGATCTGTTGATCGGGCGCAAAACCTTTGATATTTGGGAGCCCTACTGGCCGCGCCATGCGGATATCTGGCCCGGTGTGAACACCGCCACCAAGTACATTGCCTCGAATACGCTCACGTCCAGCGAATGGCAGCCTACCGTGTTTTTAAGCGGCGATATTGCGGAAAAAGTCAGCCAGCTCAAGCAGCAGCCCGGTCATGACCTTCATGTCTACGGCAGTGGCAACTTCCTGCAAACCCTCTTCAAGCATGATTTGGTCGATGCCCTCTGGCTCAAGATCTATCCCCTGACGTTGGGCGCTGGAAAACGTTTGTTTGCGGGCGGTTCCATCCCGGCGGCCTTCAAGGTGACCGCCAGCCAGGTCTCCCCCAAGGGCGTCATCATCGTGAACTACGAGCGTGACAGCGCCGTGACGATTGGGAGTCAGGGGTAAACTCATGAAATTACTGCTCACCTCTGCTGGCATCAGTAACCCAAGCATCCATAACGCGCTGCTCGGACTCCTGGGTAAACCCATTGCCGAGTCCAGCGCCCTCTGCATCTCCACCGCCTCCTACGCCCTCTCCAACGGCCCTATTCTCGCCTGGCAGTTCATCAGCGGACACGACGACTGCCCCATGTGCGAGTTGGGTTGGAAGTCGCTGGGCGTGCTGGAACTGACCGCGCTGCCCAGCCTCGGTAAACAACACTGGCTCCCATGGGTTCAGGAAACCGATGTGTTGTTGGTCAACGGTGGCGACCCCTTATATCTGTCCTACTGGATGCAACAGTCTGGCTTGGCTCATCTCTTGCCGTCGCTGCCAGCAGTGTATGTGGGACTCAGCGCCGGAAGTATGGTGATGGCGCCCCGCATCGGGGAACACTTCGTCGGTTGGACTCCGCCCACCGGGGGTGATAATACGCTCGGACTGGTCGATTTTGCGTTGTTTCCGCATCTGGATCACGAGATACTGCCCTATAATTCGATGCCGCACGCGGAAAAATGGGCCGCTGGAATGCACATGCCGAGCTATGCGATGGACGACCAGACCGCCGTCAAAGTGGTCGATGGCGTAGTCGAAGTGATCTCCGAAGGACACTGGAAACGATTTGCACCCTGACGGTTAGGCTTGAACGCTCACAACTCCAGAATCAGGCGCGGTTGGTTATTGGCAATCGCCTCATAGACTGCCGCCAACAGCCGCACTGTCCGGCGGTGTGAACTGAAGTGTGAACTGCCTGCCCGCCGTTCCAGAAAATCGAGGAACAGGCTTTCGCGGGCACGTTCGTTATGCCCTAAATAGTGTGCTTCCCCGGCATGGAGTTCCCGCATGGTTTCCCCGATGTCGATCTTCTCCAGCGGCACCCCGCCGACCAGGCCGCTGTTGCGGTAGACGTGCAGTTCAAAGTGGTCTTCCGTCCCCGCGCCAGTGGTTTCCACATCCTGCTTGCCCACCTCGTAGGCTTGGTACGAGTGCGCCTGAATGTTCAAGAGATTGCCGACCTGCAGATTGACCCGTTCATGCCGGACTCGTCCATTACCCTTGTAGGTATCCGGCGCGGGCTGTTCCCACGATCGGCGGGAGAAGGAGTTCTGTTGCAGGTTGATACTGGCCGTCGTCACCACCCGGTCGCCGCGCTTGAGCTGGCACAGGATATAGACATCCTGCTCACCAAAGCTGCGGGCTGCTTCCAGTTTCTCCGGCGTGAAGAACGGGGCGAACCGATCCGTCTTGAACAGACGCTGATAATCCGCCGCATCCACCTGCTGTAGAAAATCATAGGGAGTGAAGCGCCGCACCGTAATGTCGATCGAGTCCGGCTCTTTGCTGGCGATCAGCGCATTGACGTCAGTCAGCCAGGCGAACAGATCAATGAAGTGATAGCCGGAATGCATCAGTTTGCCATAGCCATATTTGTACGGGTGATTCTCCCGTTCAAATAGTTCGTCCGGCATCGCCCACATGCCATCGGCATGGTACAGATCGACATACGACAGTGGGATTCCGAACTGGCGCACAAACTCGGTCAGATACTCCTTGATGCACAGGTAGCCGTTATGCCCGCGCCGCTGCGCCTGAATAATGACATTCGAGTGCGATTCGCGCAGCAGCGCCTCCATTTCCAGGTAATCCTCGTAGACCTGCCGCGCTGCCCGCACGTCGTTGGAGACTCGTGGCGGTGCGGTCACCGGCTTATCCAGCAGCACGTCAATCGAGTTCTGGATGGCCCATAGCACGTAGGCTTTGTGCGCCTGTGGTTCCGTGGAAACGATGATGCCGTCCAGCTTACGGCTGTGCATTAGGTCATGCAGGGTGGGCAGGATCGAGAGGGGCAGGAAGTTCTGCTGGCGGTCGCTGTCCTCGACAAAGTACAGGCTCTCTGGCTGGAGCGAGCGTCCCTCCAGGTAGCGCCGGACACTGGCTTCCTGACTGCGAACATCGATCAGCAGCGGGAGCCGCAGTCCATAGCGGGCAGCGTATTTTTCCAGCAGTGGATAGTAAATGCGGCGGGCGTGCGGCCCCAGCCCGGCGAGGATGAGATTCTTTTCTGGCACATAGCCCCCGGTGGCAAACCCCAAGTTTCTCCTTCTACTATATGCTGGGTCGGCCTACTGCGAATGTCAGAGTATTGATCGAATCGGGGCGTGGCTCACAACGCCCCTCCTTTGCGGTATCGACTATCCGGCGGGCTGGAACAACTCAATTGGGTTGCCAGAGGGGTCATCGACCAGTATCTGCTTGCCACCCGGTCCCTGAATGATTTCATTGCGGAACTGGACTCCCGCTGCCTTCATCGAGGCTACTCGACTGTCGATGTCATCAACCTCAACCACAAAGCGGTTCCAGCCACCTGCGACGGGTTGGCGTCCATCTGGCATCGGTCGGGCCGCTGAGGACTGCGGCCCACTCAACCACAGCTCCAAGTTATTCCGTTCGACGATGGCAAAGGCCGGTCCCATCTGGTCAACCAGCTTGAAATCTAAGTGCGTGGTATAGAAAGTAATTGCAACTGCGACATCATGGACAAGGTAGCGGATGGTTGCCATAATACCCTCCCGTTGAAACATATGTTCCGCAGGGCGCGATGTTACACGGCCCGCGTAAAGGGTGCAAAAATCGGAACAAAATCGGAACAAATGTTCCGATTCCTGACCAGGCCTGTGCTACCCTGTTGCCAGGTGTGCGTGGACGGAACCACCTGGCCGGAATTGCAGCAACCGCTGCAACAGTCCCCCCGCTGTGATGGCCGCAAGCAGGTATAGCGGACTTTGCGGCTTCGCCAACGCCATCAACGCCACCAACGCCACCAAGCTCCTTGACTGGAGGCGTAAATCAGGGAATGCGGATAGAGCCAATCACCTGCTCAAACACCTCCAGCATCGCGTCCCACACGTCAGCCGGTGCGCTGAGGATAGCGATGATCGGCGTGCCATCGTCCAGGGAGAATGCCCGCTCTTCAAACTGGTGATCCGCCGCCGGGCGATCGGCATCATCTGCCGGGCCAACATGCACCCGCACGAATGAGACCCCGTCAGGCGCGACCAGGTAGAGCGACGGCGGGGCGCCCGCCTCACTGGTGACCACTTTCCAGTCCCCGCCGGGATAGGTGAGCGAGAAGGCAATCGTTGTTATGGTGCGGTCGGTGATGACGACTGGCGGGCCAGGGGTATAGCTCAGTAGGGCTGGTACCCTGGCTGGCACACACGCTCCCAGCGCGAGCATGCAACCAAAGAATAACAGCAGAGAGACAGAGGCAGAGAGACGCAAAGTAGAGAGGCGTATCTCTTCAACTTGAGTATCCTCTGCTTCTCTGTTTCTCTGCTGCTCTGCAGTACGCATTTTCTGTGTCCGAACGCTCTTCAAACCGGGTAGAAGATTACCATGACGAGTCCGGCAGCGATCTTGATCAATCCATCCACCAACCAGACTCGATGAATGCGGATCTCGGTACTGCGCAGTGACCATAGCGCCCACGCGATGCAGAGGACCGTCATCACGGCTAGCATCCACCCCTGCGCTGGGATCATGATGAGAAAGCTCAGGTTCAGGATGACCAGCAGCCCGGCCATGAATCGCCGGGATACCCCTTCCCGGCTGTGAATGACGAATGACCAAATGCCGATGCCGATGGCCGCGATATTGATCGCAATAACCAGCAGCGCATTCTGGAACTCGGTCGGGGTTCCCAGCGTATAAATCAGGTCGAGCGCAGTGGCATTGTATACCACCGCGCCGAAGGTCAGTGCCACGCCTATCCCCACGATCCGCAATTCCATGTGATCCCGTATCGAGCCGATCACCATGCCGATCCCAATGATGATGAGGAAAATTCCCCCGCTGCGGATCATCGGATACGGGTGCGGATTCGTGATCGCATCGAATGGTGTTGTGCCAAGCAGATTCACCAGCCAATCAAACATCATTCACTCCTGGGAGAAGGCCGCAATCATAGTTCTGGACTTACGTAAAGCGCCGTAACGTATGGGAGGATTAGGGCGTCCCCGCCCGTATATCCTCCCATGTCTGTGTAAGTCCTGTAGTTGATAGATACAGTAATTGGGACGCGCAACGGCACGTCCACAAATTGTTCGTTGAGTTTACCTATATCCCAAACCAATAGCCGGGATCGGGTAACAGGCAGCCTTTTTTAAGGCACCCGATTAGGGGCGTCCGGGTTGCGGGCCATATTGCGTGTAGCCGGATCACCGCACCAGGCCCAACCGGCCCATCCGGCCACCCGCCAGTCACCTGGCGCAGCCTCTTCTACCCGGGTATAGACGCACACCCCGCTGAAGCCCTGGGTGCCTTGTTGATCGTAATAACCGATCAGGTCAATATCCCAGGCCGCGCCGACCCGCGTTGAACGCCGGAACTCTGCCGAGGCCAACTGGCCCCACTCGGTAGGGGTGTAGGCTTGGACACAGTCCGACACACGTCCGTTCGGGCAGTTGGTGGTAGCCCATTCCTGAAGCTGTGGTGAAAGCAAGGGGAATGCGGTCGCTTCATCCCCCTGGGCAGCAGCATTGACGAACGTCGTAGCAACATTGAAGGCCGGTTCGGTGCCTTCCGGGGTGAAGGTGGCAGTAGTGATGACGACCAGGGCGACAGTTGCGATAACGGCGACCAGCCCGATCCAGATCCAGCGTTTGTCCATAGCGTTGTGGTGGGTTTCCAATGAGGCGAACCTCGTAATTCGGCGCTAGTCCTGACCGCGGGTTTTTCGGTAGCGCGTGATGCGGAGTTCCACCCAGCGCACCACCAGCGACAGAATCAGCGTCATCGAGAGATACAGGAACGCCATGATATTGTATCCCTCGAAGGTTCGGAAGGTGCTGGCGATATACAGGCGGGTTTGATTGGTTAAATCCGGCACGCCCAGCACTGAAACCAGGGACGAGTCCTTAAGCATGGCGATGAAGTCGTTCCCCAGCGCCGGCAGAATATTCCGGATAGCCTGTGGCAGGATGATGGTGGTCATCACCTGAAAGCGGTTCATGCCCAATGCACGCGCAGCTTCCGCCTGGCCGGGTTCAATCGACTGGATACCCGCTCGGAAAATCTCAGACAGAAAAACGCCGTAGGCCAGCACCAGCGCGAAAATCACCCGGGCGATATTGGGGACGTCGCGCAAGATTAAACCTGCCAATAGCTGCCCTGGCCCTTGTAGAAAAGGGATACCCGCTCCGGTGATCCATTGTCCAAACGGTTCAACCATGGGTGGCCCTAGTAGAACCGTTTGCGGTAAGGCCCGGTCAATTAAGCCATTTCCTACCGCATTGATTCCATCGACAACCCACGGGAAAAACACAAAGGCAATGTAGAGGAGCAGCACCAGCACCGGGACACCGCGCACAATTTCGACCAGAAACGTGGCCAGTTGGTAGATAACGATGCTGATGCCCCAACGAACATAAGCGGCAATTCTACTGGGTAAATTGCGCCGCCGAGCTGTCACCACCGAGGCCGGTTTGGATAGGCGAATCACCGCTAGCAGCAGGCCGAGCAGCAGCGCGAAGGCGTAGGCCACCAGCGTGACGGTAATGGTGATCCACAGACCACTGATGACCGCCTGAAAGATGACCTGGTAGTTACTATCGGTTGTGAGCTGCCAGGCGAAGAGGACAGCAATCAGCGCCACGCCGATCAGCCACCAGGGGAATTGAGCCAGGTAGTGTGTGACCGGCAGGGTTCTGGAACGAACGACCTGTTGAGGGGCGGCAGGGTCAATGGGTTGCATGATGGGTACGTTTCCGACAACGATGACTGAATGGACTGGATTGTACCCTCAAAACCGATTGACCCGCGAGAAGGCTATCAACCCATCAGTGCCAGCGCCTGATCGACTGGGGTACGATCATGGATGACGGCTTTATAAGCACGAACGGCCCCGCTGATGTTCGGATCACTCCATACATTGCGCCCAACCGTACCGCCCAGCACACCCGCATCCACCGCATCAGACATGATCTGGAGTGCATCGCGCAGGGTGTTGGTCTTGGGCCCGCCGGCTGCCACGATCGGCACCGGGCAATCCGCAACGATCTGAGCATGGGCCACCGGGTCACCACAGTAGGGGACTTTGACCACATCCACACCCAATTCAACCAGGCAGTGCACTGTCCAGGCAATATCCTCAGGATGATGAATGATGTTCAGATCAGGATCGCGCGGGTAAGCATGGCAGATCACCGGCATCTCGTGCCGCATCCCATCAGTGACAAAATCCGCAACTGCTTTTAGATAACGGGCTTCGGATGGACCCCGGAGGAAGGCGACAATGGCAACTGCATCCGCGCCGATTCGCAGGCCATCTTCAACGGTGTTGAACTGCTCGATGGAACTATCATCCGGGCGGACACCGCTGGTTTGGAGAATCAACCCGGCCTGTCCTACATAATCGCCCCATAACGAGAGCGCGATGCCCCGGTGCATGGTCACTGCATCCGGCTGGGCGGTCATAATGGATGCCAGGGTTTGCTTCATGTGGGCCAGCCCGGGTGGCAATCCCAGGTTGTAGACCATGTAATGATCGATAGCGATTGAACACAGCCGCCCCGTCGGATGCGAAAAGATTCGGCTCAAGCGTACTTGTTTTCCCAGGCCCATGATGCAATATTTACCTTTGGTGATTGGTTACTCGACTCGATATGTTGATTATAGGTCAAGGGGGGAAGTGGGCGATAGTCAATTGTCTGGATGGGATAGATGATAAAAGGCGTTGAACAAAACTATTTGAAGCGCAATTTATGGAGGTGCGGGGATCGTCGTAACCTTAGCAATCCCCACACAATAAAGCATATACTCGCTCCATAGAGCAAGGCTATTGTACAGACTAGCACTGCATCATCTGGAAATAATGGGCGCACGACAACGGCACCCTTCGGGTTGGAAGGCAAATAGGCGATAGTTAAACGATCACCAACACTGTAGGGCAAGCCAAAGTGCCCGGTAGTGAATGTCCAGAGCATATTGGATTGATCCCTAAACGCAATGTGATAAACCCTAGCACCTCGGTAGGCGGTAGTTATCTCAACTACCTCGCCAGTGGTCTGGATACCCCTTGATAAAGTAATCTGGAAGGATCGTACAGATAGCGTTAAGCCAATGAGCAGGATAATCCCAAGAACAACATACGCCCAGGCTTTTCCGGATAACCAGGTGATTACCCCTAAGAGCAAGCTCAAGCCACACAGCCCAGCAAACGCAAGGAAACCTATTTGAAGCAAGTCACTCAACATGAGATCTGATTATTTCCTATTTTGGAAACATGCTCCACGTATGCGATGGTTCGCCTCAGTCTACATGATATACTCCCCGGCAATAAACGCTAATTGCACAGGAGTTTCCCCGTGACTGCTTATGAAACTATTCTGGTCGAGTCGCCTGCACCAGGCGTCGGCTTGGTCCGGTTTAACCGCCCTAGCGCTCTGAATGCTCTCAACAGTCAACTCGCCGCCGAACTTTTTGATGCGCTGGAAGGCTTGGATGCTGACGAGGCGGTGCGTTGCATCGTCTTGACGGGGAGTGATAAGGCCTTTGCTGCGGGTGCCGACATCAAAGAAATGCAGGGAACCGATGCCGTCACCATGGTTGCCGGGAAGGACTTTACCGAGTGGTCGCGTTTCACGCGTATTCGTAAGCCCATCATTGGTGCGGTTTCCGGGTGGGCGTTGGGGGGTGGTTGCGAAGTGGCCATGATGTGCGATTTGCTGGTTGCTTCTGAGACCGCCAAATTTGGTCAACCGGAAATCGGGATCGGGATCATTCCGGGTGCTGGCGGTACTCAGCGTTTGACCCGCGCAGTCGGTAAGGCGCTGGCGATGGAAATTTGCCTGACGGATCGCAAGCTCACGGCTGCCGAAGCCCTCCACTACGGATTAGTCAATCATGTCTATCCGGTCGAGAGCTATCTCCAGGAAGCGATTGCGCTGGCTGGCAAAATTGCTGCAATGCCCGGTGTCGCCGTCAAACTCATCAAGGATGCGGTCAATAAAGCGGAGGAGCTTTCGCTGCATGATGGACTGGCTTATGAGAAGCGCAATTTCTATCTGAGCTTCGCCACAGCGGATAAATCGGAGGGCATGGCGGCCTTTGTGGAGAAGCGTAAACCAGAGTGGAAACATCGGTAAGTATCTGAAATGAAAAGGCGCATCACAGGATGCGCCTTCAACCAGAGCGGGTAATGAGATTCGAACTCATGCTGAGACCTTGGAAGGGTCGCGTGCTACCACTACACCATACCCGCATGTCGATTTGTTAATGTCGGGGCGACGGGATTCGAACCCATGATCTCCACAACCCAAATGTGGCGCGATACCAGACTTCGCTACGCCCCGCCAATGCTCAACATATTACCACTGACTTTTTACAAAGTCCATCCATGCCTGTAGGCGTGCCCGAAAATAGGTATCTGCGGTGTGGATAGTCAGCAGGCCGTGTATCGACCGAAATTGCCGCCCCGATAATTCATTGCTATTCGATTTTCGCATTTCTTTTATTTCGCCGGGATTTACACCTACCACCACACCCCAGAATTGCTTGAGTTCTTCTGGGTCATGGTCAGCATGATACTGAAGTCTGTGGGAGAGTTTTCGAGCGCTAAATTCTCGCATGAAGCGATTGGCAAGTGCAACTAATTTGGGATCAGAGTTGACGAACTCCACACAGTTCCGTTGACGTTTTGAACCTTCCCCCATATAGAGCACCACAAAATCTCGGAACACCGGATCAGCCAGCAGGGATGGCGCTTCTTCCCATCCTTTTTGGTAGGCGGCATCGCGTTTGGCTCTGGCTCGATCCCGGTTAGCATCGGAGGCCCGTTGACGAGCTGCACTCTGCTGTTCGGTGCGTGGGATAGGCAGATCCTTGATCCAGTAGTAGATGGTGGTTCGTGGTAATCCAAGCCGTTCAACTAATTCATCTAATGTCAGGTTGTGCTGGCTGCGGAGTTCGATGGCTTTCTCTCGCAGGTGAGTGTGGCGAACGGTCATCCCGCATCATCTCCGTTAATGATCCATGACGTCAGTTTTTGAATCTGGGGCAACGCATCATGGGCGCTGACGGGCAGCCCGTTATAGCTATCCAATCCGTGGAGTTCCGCAGGTAATTCGGCATGCCTGAATTCAAAACCATCGATCATGACCGGTATGATCCGACGTTGTGCTTCAAGTGCGATCTGGCATTCTCGCCTTACCCAATCGGATTCCAGTGTGTCCGGGGCAAGGATGACGACAAAACAGTCACAGGTCTGGACTTCGCGGATGAGGCGGTCATCAAACTTGCCAGAACCCATACTATGCAGATCAATGAATACATCCAATCCACGTTGTTCCAGCAGCGTTTTCAGCAGCAGCGCGATCCCCCAGCTTGATTGTCGGCGGTAACTGATGAACAGACGGGGTGGGATCGCAAAAGGGGTCAAGGATCGCTCGACTCGTTGGAGGGCTTTCCGAACCGTTTCATCCAGGTGGGTATTCACCCGGTGCTTGTGGATGAAGTAGTCGAGATTGTGATCGTCACGCAGGTCGATGACATCTTCAATCGTGAGTTCCTTGTAACCACTGATCATCACGCAGGCGATATAAGGATGCCTGGATTTTAGGTAGTTCAGGATATGCCCACCCATCGGCATCTCGAGGGAAGGGCTATGAATGCTTTCAGCCGTGGCCTGACGAGCGCCGCCGATTACGAAGCCCATATCGACGGTTGCCAATGTGAATGGTCGGCCGGCTTGTAGGGCGGCATCTGACTTGGCCTCTGCCTCTGTTGAGGAGGCCGCTTCTTCGACTTCCCAACGGCGCAACCGGAAATAGGTGGCCAGCGTTGTCCGCCAACCTGCATCATCATCGATAATGAGAACACGCGGTGTCGATGTCATGATAGGGTTCCCCCGACCTGTGTGGTAACTGGCTCCGTAGTTTCCCCAACCCAGCCAGTTTGATACCTGCGAAGGCGAATACTGAAAAGGGTACCTTCCCCGTAGGCGCTATGGACCCTGATTGTACCGCCAAGACCTTCAATATAGTCTCTCGCCCAGAACAGTCCAAATCCCATCCCATATTGTTTGGTCGTAAATTTAAGTTCAAAGACTCTGCTTAGGCTTTCTGGGCGGATACCGATCCCATTATCCTGGATGATGATTTCGAGTAGACCATCCGCTTCCAGGTAAGAAGTGGCAATCTGTATTTTCCCATTCCGGCCTGTTTCCTGAATAGCTTCCAGCCCATTTTTCAGAATGATGCGGAATACCTCAATCAACATTTCTGGAGAGGTGAAAACGGGCGGCAGGCTGGTTCCTGGTCGGAAATCAATATTCGCATCGCCGGGCCCGCGGTTCATCTTCTCTATCGAGCGCTTGATACAGAGGTTGACGTCAGTCGGTTCGTCCGGCTGATTGCGCCATGGCTGGTGTAGATGATCCAGTATCGTCGTGGTTTGATTCAGTCGTTGAAGGGCAGTTGGTACGAGGTTCAGCAATTCCAGTTGGGCATCTGGCGGAAAGGATTGAATATCCTTGAGCATATCGAGATTGAGTTTTGCCAGACCAATATGGTTACGGAGTTCATGCAGGTAAGCTGCCGAAGTAAAGGCCATTTTGCCAAAAACCTGTGCAACTTGTCGCCGATCCTCTGAAGCGCGGTAAAGGCGAGCGTTTCGAATGCCGATTGCAGCCTGTTGACCGAAGATTTCCAGAGCTGCCCGCTCTCCTCCACTGAACTGACGCGAACGGGTGGCAGCAAAGAGATTGCCAACCATCTTATCGCCGACAAAGAACGGCACTGCGATCACACGGTGGATGCCCATCGCCTCCTGAATACCCATGACTGCTGGTCGGGCAGCTTCAGGCAAAACTGGCGTGAATAACGAAAACAGGTCAGGTCGGTCGACTGATTTTCCTGAACCGGAAGCAATATACGCCAGGTTCTCGGCAAAGTTTGGATTGTTCAGATACACACGCGCATAGTCTGGGTTCGTGATATCGACCGATTGGCCGATCAACGACGAGATGGCTGTCTGCCATTCCTGCACTTGTTCCGAATTCGCTAACCTGGGATCGATATGCACGGCGCGAACGGGCAGCGAGGAGTCATCCTCAAAAGTGGCGACCATGGCACCGGCATAATCGAAGTAATTAACAACGCCTTTGACAATCAGGTCGAGGATATCCACCTCATTTTCAAGATTAGATTGCATAGCGTAGGTCAACTGCTGCGTGATATCAATCAATTGGCGACTGCGTTCGCTTTCAATTGCGGCAGCTGCCTGGCGGCCGAATGCCTCCAAGGTGGCACGGTCTTGTGGAGTGATCTCACCTCGTTTGGCAGCAAAGAGGTTACCGACGAACTCATCACCGGCGAAGAACGGTACAGCGATAACCTGATCAATTCCCAGCGCGTCCTGAATGCCTTTGACCATGGGGCGAGCTGCTGCTGGTGCAAAGGGCACAAAGAGCGAAAAAAGCTCATTGCTGATTGTAGATTTGCGTGAGGTTGCTGCTTTGACGGCCAGATTCGAGGCGTAATAGTCATCATGGACGTAGACGCGGGCGAGTTTGGGATTGGTAATGCTGACGGGCTTCCCCGCGATTTGTGAAACTGCTTCTTCCCACAGCAGAATTTGTTCCGGGCTGGCTACTTGTGGATCAACGTGGATAGCGCGAACGGGTAGCGCATCGCCTGCCTCGTAAGGTGCAACCATTGCACCGACATAGCCAAGCGACTCGACGACATCGATTGCGATTACCCTCAGTTTTTCATTCAGGCTGCGGGCTGTGGTTTTACGCACTGTGTCATAGATCGAGACTTTGATTGCTCGCCGACCAATCATCCGAGCGGCGATCCGCAGCAGAAAGGCAATAGGTGGGAAGTTCGCCAGTGCCCCTACCCAACGTGATTCCAATAGTCTCCCTCGTAGGGTTGTCGGCTGGTTGGCGAATCGGGAGGTCGGTGGCCGTTCCATCATTTGCCTCACTATCTGGTTGTACTCTGTAGCGTATGGTTATTGTATCGATAAGATATGGGGCTAATACCACCCTAGAATCAGGGGGATTCCGTTGAAAATGACCGATTTCTTGTGTGCAAAGCACTTTTCTGTAGAGTTGGCGAGGTTAAGTTATACTTTTTGATGACAGTTCGGTAGTGGGGAGGCTGGCCCATGTTCCGTGCTCTGTTCGGACTCGCGCTCACCCTGATGACGCTGCTGGTGACGGTGGCCCTGGCTGCCGGACACCTGCTCCCCCGCGCTGATCAACTGCTGTATTCTTCCGCGCAGCAGTGGCGAGCCGGTAACTGGAATGTGTCGCTGGCGGAGGTGCCGCGGGGGATTGCCAGTTCCATCTTTACCAGCACCACGGATACCCGACCCGGGTTACCGGTTATCTGGTCACCGGATGGGTTGCGCGTCGCTTACATTCGCATGGTCAATGATAGCCCGCAAACGTGGGTTGGTAGGGCATATGGTGGTTTGCCCGTTAGCCTGGGAGCCGGTCAAACTCTGAGTGAGTACAATGCAGCCTGGTCGCCGGATGGCTCGCAATTGGCCTTTATTGGTGAACGCCCCGGAGATCGGCAAGTCTATATGGCTGATCCAGATGGCACCCAGTCTTGGCAGATTACGATGGACGAAGGTGGCTTCAAAAGCCTGGCCTGGTCGCCGCATGGGGACATCCTGGTCTTGGAGACAGATTCTCTTCAGGAACGGCTCTATTTACTGGAACCAAGCAGCGGGTCATTACAGTTGCTGACGCCCGAAACCGGACGGCATCTGCGACCCACCTGGTCGCCCGATGGAACGCAACTCGCATTTATCAGCAATCGGGAAGTTGAGCGTACTTCAGCGACTGCTTTTGACCTTTATCTGATGAATAGGGATGGCAGCAACCTGCGCCGCCTGACATCCGACCATCCAGCAAGTTCAAGTTGGTTCCCGTGGTGGTCGCCAGACGGCCGGTACCTGGCTCTGGGTTCGATTTCGTGGATTGGCAGCGACGATTTGTATGTGATCGACATCCTCACAGGTGAACGCATCCAATTGACGGAACCCGGGGCCGACGCAGCAGCCCCGATCTGGTCGCCGGATGGTCGTTGGTTGGCCTATGAAACGCGCTACGGGGGTAGCTTCTGGAAAATTGCTTTGTATGAAGTGGCGAGTGGGCAGACGAGAATGCTTTTTCGCAGCAGTGGCGATCAACGGCGCCCGGCCTGGTCGCTGGATGGAACCCAGGTGATGTACATCGGCAATGAAGGGCGCAACTGGGACATTTATCAGGTATCGGTTGGGGCGAGCACATCCCCTCGGCGCTTGACTCATAGTCGCGCTATTGACTACTCGCCTGTTTGGCGACCGAGTCCCTAGCTGGATTAGCTCCAGCTGGAGTCAGAAAACGGGGGATGGTTATGACGCGGACTGTACGACTTTAACAATAGGGCTTCCCGTAAGGGATGGTATAATTTACCGAAACCGCACAGGTCGCTGCTGTTGATCTGTGCTCTACCGTTTATATCACGAGGTTTTTATGGATTTCGCGCTCAATGAAGAACATCTGCAAGCACGCAAAATGGTTCGCGACTTCGCTCAAAAAGAAGTCATGCCGGTCATCGGGGAATGGGATCGCAAGCAGGAGATGAATCCGGCTTTCCTGCCTCGGATGGCGGAACTGGGCATTCTGGGTATCAGCATCCCGGTGCGTTATGGTGGGCAGGGCTTTGATTATGTCACGCTGGGATTGGTCTGCGAAGAACTGGAACGCGCCGATACCACCCTGCGTGTCATCATGTCTGTACACATGGGTTTGAACAGCCTGGCCCTTCTCCAGTGGGGTACGGAAGACCAGAAGCAGCGCATTCTCGCTCCACAGGCGCGGGGTGAACAATATGCTGGCTTCTGCCTGACTGAACCGGGTATCGGCAGCGATGTCCAAAACCTGCGCTCAACCGCCCGCAAGGTGGGTGATAAATACATCCTCAATGGCGAGAAGATGTGGATTAGCCTGGCGAGCAAGGCTCATAATTTCCTGTACTTCGCCAAGACAGATCCCGAAGCCGGGGCGCGAGGGATTACCGCCTTCATCATCAACCGGGATATGCCCGGTGTGACGACGGGCGATATCCATGGCAAACTCGGCGTGCGGGCTGGGTCAACGGGCTGGGTCAACTGCGCGGATGTGGAAGTGCCTGTCGAAAACCGGTTGGGCGAAGAAGGCGAAGGTTTCAAGATCGCCATGTCCTGCCTGGATAATGGACGCTATACCGTCGGTGCGGGTGCGACCGGCCTGATCCGCGCTTGCCTGGAGGAGAGCTTGAAATATGCTCACAGCCGGGAAACGTTCGGTGTGCCGATTGCCCAGCACCAACTGGTCAAGCAGAAGATTGGCTTGATGCAGCAGTGGTATGACTGTGCCTTCCTGCTCAATATGCGGGCAGGTTGGATGAAGAACGAAGGGATCCGCAATACACGGGAAACCAGTATGGCCAAGTGGTATGCCACAGATCAGAGCGTTCAGGCAGCGCTGGAAGCAGTACAGGTACACGGGGCTTATGGTTTCAGCGATGAGTACCCGGTGGAGCGTTATCTGCGCAACAGTAAGGGTGCGGTCATCTACGAAGGAACCAGCGAAATCCATACGCTGATGCAGGCCGACTACGCGCTGGGCTTCCGCGACGACAAGCCGCTGCGCTGCGAACTGCCGGCCTATGACGCTGATGTCTGGCAGTCATAGACAACTAACTCAATCCTGAGTGACGAAGCGGATGGCCTGAACCATGATGGCCGTCCGCTTTGTATTTCGGGATTGACCGCCGTGAACGGGACGGAATTAAGCCAGACTCGCAATCAGTAAATCGAGGGCCAGGGTGGGATCAAGCTGCCCGGTTTTCATCTTCAGGTCGGTATCCAGCAGGGCGTGGTAGATACGGTCGAGCTGTGCAAGGCTGAACGCGCGGGATTGCACCGCCACCTTCTTGGCGACGAAGCTGTTCATCTTCAGGGCGTCGGCCATCTGGTTGGGGTAGCCCCCATCCAGCAGATATTCTTTGGCGGTCAGCAGCAGACGGAACTGCCGGATTATCATGCCGTAGACCTTGAACGGATCCTGATCCTTCTCCATCAGCAGTCGATGGAGCATTTGGAGGGCCTGCCCGGCCCGCCCCTCTGCGACGGCATCGACCATGTCGAACACACGTGCTTCGGACACATACGGGGTCAGGAGCGCTACATCCTCTTCAGTGATCGGATGGGCTCCATCGACGTAGCTGGCTAACTTGACCAGTTCGCTATCCGCTCGGCGCAGGTCATGTCCGGTGACTTCGGCCAGGGCAGCGGCTGCAGCCGGTTGAATCTCGGTTTCGTAGGCATCTTTTGCCCGCCGCATGATCCAACCGGTGGCATCGGACGGCGAAGCAAAAAGCTTTTCATATCCGGCAGGGTTTTCGCGAGCCAGCTTGACCAGCTTGCTATTTTCAGCCAGGGCGCCGCGTTCGACGAAGACCAGGCGGGCGGTTTCCGGTAGGGTCGGCAGGGCGTTCAGTAAGGCCTCAACCGCCTGTTTACCGGTGTCTCCTGCGCCTTTGCGTGTGATCCAGCCAAGCATTCCGCGGACAATCACGAGGCGTCTATCGGCTAGAAACGGGTAGGAACTGACCGCATTGAGGACTTCGGGTACTGAGGCGACTGTGCCATCAAATTCATCGGTATTCAGATCGGCGTTGGGGCCATCACCCATGCGTTTGCGGATGGCAGCGAGTTCCTGTTCGAGGCCGAAGTCATCATCGCCATGCAGGAGATAGAAGGTCTTAACGGCTTTGCTCATTCTTCAAACAGCCGCAGCATGTAGTTGGTCGAAAGTCCCTGCGATTCCAGGTGTGTCCGCAGCTTCCGCCGGGCATCATGGATGAGTTTGTACAGCGCGTTCCGATTGGTCCCCATTTGCTCGGCTACGATTTCAAGAGGCACCCCTTCGAGGGCGACGGCACTCAGGGCCACTCGTTGTCTTTCTGTGAGCGCTTCTTCCAGTGCCCGACTGACTTTGTGCATGACATCATCCCGTTCGGTTTCACTTTCGGGATTGGGCGGTGGTGCGCTGGTGATGCCCGTAGCGACGGTGCCAGGAGACAAATCACCGTCAGCGGTCAGGTCATCGAGGCTGAAGTCTTTATAGCGGGCGCGGCGCAGATCGCTGATGGCAACCCGAACGGCAATCTTGGTCGCCCAGGTGGTGAAGCGGCTGTCTCCACGGAAGCTGCCGAGGTTTTCAATGACTCGCAGGGTAGCATCCTGGGCCAGATCTTCCGCCATCTGGGTGAGTTCCTGTGCAGCTAAACCCGCCAGGTCAGAACGCTCACGGCTGAGATAGTAGTAGATACCGCGTTGAAGGCGTTGGCGAAGATCATCCAGGGCGGGAGCCTGCTGGTCGGTTGAACCCTGCAAGTCGGCTAGCCACTGCTCGTTGGTACGGTCGATCATCAGGGTTCCCAAAGGGAGACTTGATACCTCAATATATAGTCAAAAGCATACGCCAGCGGGCGTGCATTTTCAAGCAAAGTGGATCAGACAAGGTAAACACGCAGTTGACGCGATGGATTATCGGAGCGAGATAATCTGCCACCCTTCGCCACGCGGCAGCAGTTGCAGAACTTCTCCCTGGGCGCTGCTGAGGTACAGGCTCTCCTGTCCATCGCCGGTCGTCACGCTCTGGATAAAGCCGTCGTAGACCGTTTCGGCGGTTAAGCCGAGGCCGAGCCGGTTACGGACGGTGTCATTACCCCGCCAGACGAAACCCAGCCGGCGCAGGGGTTGAACAAAGCCAGGCGGCAGAGCGCGTTCAAAGTTTTCATCGAATTCAGGATCGGTAGCCGGGTTGTATTGATTCTCGAACGAGACCCAGCCCGGTTCCCGACCATCGTTAAACAGGGCATAAATCCGGTCACGGTCGTTGATAAAGAGCATCCGCCCACGCTCAAAAGCCTGTTCAATGAGGCCGGTCTGGATCGATGGGCCGGCAGGGCATTCATTGGGCGGCGGTTGGAAGAACCACGAGTCCGGGCAGGCAATCGGAATATCGAGTAACTGTTCGGTGATGAGGTCGCCATCGCCGACGGTGAGCAAAAAGCGGACTGAACCGCGGTCGCTCCGGCGCGTCGGTACGGGTAGCGATCCATCAGGCGGGACATTCCAGAGATTGCCGCGCTGCCCGTTGGAATCAATGCGGTAGATGGTGGCGGTGCTGGTGCCCCGCGCTGACCAGAAAAGTGTGACGGTATCACCGGGTGATACCGCTACCGCATCGGAACGGAAGAATTCGATACGGGGCGCATTCGGGTTGATGACGCGGGTATTGGTCGGCAAAAGGGCGACCGCGGTGCTGGTCGGGCCAAAAAGCGGCGTGGGCGACGGACCAAAGGTGGCGGAGCCGCTGAACAGGCTCGTCGGAATAGGAGTCGGCGTGGCATTTGGATCAGGCGTGCGGGTCACGGTGGGTGTAAAGGAAGCCGTGGCAGAAGGGCGCGCCGTGGGGATGATCTGCTGAACCGTCGCACCACAGCCGGTCATGAGACCGGCCAGGATGAGCAGGAGTGCGTTGATGAGTTGCCTGATGGTCGTGTGCCGCATCCGATCCTCTTTAGCCGTTGCGTAGGCCCACTACAACTGACTTCGACCCTGCAAGGCCCGGCTGAGGGTGACCGAGTCGACGTACTCGATGTCCCCACCGACCGGCAGACCGCGAGCCAACCGGGTCACTTTGGCCCCTTTACCCTGAAGCTGCTTATCAATGAACATGGCTGTCGCATCGCCTTCCAGACCGGGGTTGGTGGCGATGATGACTTCTAAGGCACCGGTCGTTTCCACACGGGCAATCAGTTCCTTGATCTTCAACTGCTCCGGCCCTATGCCTTCGACCGGGGAGATGGCCCCGTGGAGGACATGGTAGAGACCGGTGTAGATGCCGGTACGCTCCAGCGCGATCACATCCAGTGGTTCTTCCACCACGGCGATGGTGCGCGGGTCCCGTTTGGGATCGGCGCAGATCGGGCAAGGGTCATCGACCGTGATATTGTGGCAGGTCGAGCAGAAGCGGGTTTGCGTTTTAAGGTCACGCAGGGCATCCGCCAGCTTGAGCGACTGCTCATCCGGGGCGCGGAGCAGATAGTAGGTGAGGCGCGAGGCAGTCTTCGGCCCCACGCCGGGCAACCGTGAGAGCGAGTCGATCAGGCGGGTGACAGGTTCAGGTATGGCTTTATTCATAATGGGTTACAGGTTACTGGTGGCAGGTTTCAGGTCAGGATGCTATTCAGCCGTGCACCCTGATTGTTATACGTCTGGAAGTAACAATTCAGACGGATACCTGAAGCCTGCCTCCTGAAACCAGCAACTATCCTCCCAGCAATCCGCTGAGGCCGGGGATGTCACCCAGGCCGCCGGTGATGCCTTCCATCTTTTGGGCTGCCATGGTCTGGCTTTGTTCGATGGCCTGGTTCACGGCGAGAACGATGAGGTCTTGCAGGTCAGTCACCCATTCGGCGTCGGTGGTATCGATGCTGGCCGGGTTAATGGTGACGGATTGAACGCGCTGGTGCCCGGTAATGACCACCTTGACCGCGCCACCGCCAACGGTCGTTTCCACGGTTTCGTGGGCGAGCTGTTCCTGGGCGGACTGCATATCTTCCTGCATTTTCTGGATCTGGCGCATCATGCCGCCCATGCCACCCTTCATACCGCCGGGAACCCCGCCGATGTTGCCGCGATTCTTCGCCATGAGAGAACTCCTTTAGTAGAGGAAATGGTCTGATTTAAGTCCGTTTCAATTGAGCGCATTATACCAGAGTCTCCGGTCAGGTGTGGGGTTTCTAACGACTGCGACGGTGTTCTTTTTGCGGCGGCGGCGGCGGCGGACTGACGAAGCCACGACTGGTTTCAAGGGAGCTTGGTGGCGTTGATGTCGTTGTTGGCACCGACAAGGTTGGCGGCTGATCTTGTCACTGCCGCTGTTTGGCAGTCGGTCATGGGCAGGAAGACCGCCACTCATTCCCCGAATATGGTCAGATTAGCACAGGTTGCGTTGTAGAACGGAACAAATGTTCCGACTTTTAGGCAGGTGGCATTCAGGTTTCGCGGTTGATGGGGGCGAAGCCGCGCCCATAAGCGACATGCCCCTGCCCGATGACCAGGAAGGCATTGGGGTCCTGCTGCGTGACCAGCCATTGCAAGTCACTCACCTGATGGCGGGCGACGGTGACAAAGAGGACGGTATGGCCTTCACGGGTGAACATGCCGGTGCCTTCCCAGGCAGTGACGCCGCGCCCCATGTCTTTCATAATGGCCTGGGAGACGCCGTCCGGGTTATCGGTGATGATGGTGGCGGTGCGGATGACGCTGGGGCCTTCCATGACGTAATCGGTGGCGATGCCGCCCACGAACAGCGAGACAATGGCGTAGAGCGCACCTTCCCAGCCGAAGACCGCCCCGGCCAGGAGGATGACAGCCAATTCCGCATAGACGGTGGAGGTGGCAATCGGGATACCGAACTTGACCTGAATGATGCGCTGGATGGTGGAGGTGCCGCCCTGAGTTCCTCCCGCCAGATAGACCCAGCCGCCGCCGATGCCCTGCAGGATGCCGCCGAAGATGGAGTTCATCAGCACGTTATCCCCGACCTCGATGCGACCGGCGAGCAAGGGCGTGAGCCAGTCGATGGCGATGGCATAGAGGACGAGGTAGATGAGTGTGCGGAGGACGGAGCGCCAGCCGCCGAGGTAACGCCAGCCCAGCAACTGGATGGGGATATTGCCGAGCAGGATCATCAAACCAATGGGCAGACGGTTATCGAGGTAGTTGAGGATGACGGCGACGCCGGAGACTCCACCGGGGGCGATGTTGAAAGGGGCCATGAAAATGACCACGCCGACGGCGGAGATGAGCGCACCGATGGTCAGCAGGAACAAGCGCCAGCCGATGGCGGTCAGGGAGTTATCACTCAGGTTTGACATTAGTCCTCGTCATCTTCGGTCATCGTTGCCAGCAGCTTCTGGTAGGCCTCGTTGATGGCTTGCATCTGTTTGGTGGCGTCCGGAGATTTGTTCAAGTCGGGGTGGTATTTGCGGGCCAAGCGCCGGTAGGCCAGCTTGATCTCCTCGCGGTCAGCATCGGCATCCACCTGTAATAACACGTAGAAGGGTTCGAGCGTGCCGCCGATGGGCGCGCTGGAACGCCCGTCATTGCCAACCCGGGCACCGCCATCCCCGGTGCTGTGGCTGTGGTGGTGGTGCTGGCGGTCAGCGAAGGTCGCCACCCGCCAGACTCCGGTGAAGCCCGGCATGAAGGTCTGGCGCATTTCGACGTGCATGTGGCGCATATTGAGGGTCTCGCCGTAGCGGATGGTATAGTAGCGGCCATCTGGTTGGTAGTGGACAGCGAAGATGAAGATCTCCGGCCCAAAGGTCTCCCAGGCGAAGATGCGGTTTTGATACGCTGCCAGCAGCGGGATTTCCCACTCCTGTAGTTCGATCACGTGTCCATCGGGCGGCAGCAGCATATCCGCCCATAAGATGAACAGCGTCGCGGCTTTATTCGCTTCGTTGTAACTGAGGGTGGAGCGCATCTCGTAGGGCGGCAAGATGCTCTCGATCAGATGGATGCTGACTTGCTGCCCATCCGGCAGGCGCACGAGGATAATATCCCCGCCATCATCGAGGATATTCGCCCCGGCATGTTTAAGCTGCCAGACGAGGTATGAACTGGCCCGGTAAGTATCGAAGCGCACCACAGCCATGTGTCCTGCCAGTCAAACTGAAAGGGCGGCTTGTCCGCCACCCCCTACGATGGGATGCGTGTAGCTTACCCCAGGTACGGGTCAGGTGCTATCGCCGCCTTTACGTGAGTTAATAAAAGCTAAATGCAGAGTTGATTATATGTTGACATAGAATATGTGGTGGGTGCTCAGAAATGAAAGCGACACCATATGAATGTTCGTTTCGCACATGTGTTGAAGATCGGGCTGGTGCTACTATTCCTGGCGGTGGTTGTGCCTGTGGGAGCGCAAGCCGAAACTGAAACGCCCTTGCCAAGCCCAACTGACACATCCATTCCGACCAGTGTTCAAGCGACGTTTGGCAATTACTATAGTCTACTGCTTCAGGGGCCGGGATTAGAGTATGGTCTGATCCGGGAGATGGTGCCGGGTGAGGTGGTCACGATCACCGGGCGACTATACGCCATCAATACGTTTTACTGGTACACGGTCATCACTGCGCAAGGCGAATCAGGATGGGCGTGGAGCAGTGGATTCATTGATATTGTGCATCCAGCGAATGTGCCCGATGTGGCTCCACCACCGACCCCGGTGTATACCCCGTCAGCGACCTTGGATCCTAATCCCTCGGCAACCCCGACGGTGACTCCCACACCGGATGAGGCACTTACTGCCACGCCGACGGTTACCGTGACTCTGACTGCCAGCCTGACGGTAACTCCAAGTGCAACGCGAACGATGACACTGACGCGGACGATGACACCCACACGGACGCTGACCTCGACGATGGATCCGAACGTGACATGGACTCCGACGCTGACACGGACACCCAGCCGCACCCCCACGCCCTATATCTCACCGACGCCGAGCCGGACGTTCACCCGGACACCAACCCGGACGATGTCCCCGACGAATCATCCGACCCTGACGGCTACGGCCACACCGATCTTTGTAACCAATACGCCGTCCCCTACGCTGACGGCTACGGCCACCATCGTGTTTGAGACCAATACGCCGCTGCCTTCGGAAACACCGACCCTGATCCTGGCGACCAATACCCTGCCCCCGACCTGGACTTCGACTCCAAGCGCAACGGCATCGGCGACGATCACGTTGACTCCTGAAGCGACGGCTACCGATACCAGCACGCTGGAACCCAGCAGCACCTATACCGCGCTGCCTTCGGCGACCCCGACGACTGCCTATACCGAGACCCTCCCTGGTCCGACACTCACACCTTCACGGACTTTCACACCCAGTCGTACTCCAACGCGGACGCCGACCGTGACTGCAACCCGCACCCCGACACGGACATTGACACCGAGCCGGACTCCAGCGCCTTCGGCTACACGGACGCCGACGCGGACACCCACCGTGACGCGCACGCCGACGAATACCTTTACACCAACCATTACGCGGACTCCGAGCCGGACGCCGACCGCGACTCTGACCCGTACTCCGACACGGACACTGACTCCGAGCCGGACGCCGACCGCGACTCTGACCCGTACTCCGACGCGCACGGCCACACCGAGCCGGACGCTTCCACCAACGATTACCAGAACGCCAACCCGGACTCTGGTGCCGAGCCAGACACCGACTCCAACTCGGACGATGACTCCAAGCGCTACCTGGACTCCGTCGGTTACGCCGCTTCCGACCTGGACGCCTTATGCAACGTGGACCTGGACGCCAGAACCGAGCGCTACCTGGACTGTTGAAGCGCCCTCAGCTACGCCGACTTCACTGGAAACCGCGACCTGGACCCCGGAAGCGACAGCAACCGAGACTCCGGTCAATTAGGGTATGAGGCTATTGGCAGCCGCTGTTACAACAGCGGCTGCGGGCGGGGGAGTGCGTCCATCTGTTTCAGGGTGCTCATGCAAATCATGCCGTAGAGCGTGAAAGCGATTTGGCCCTGGTTGGAGATGACCAGCGCACCGGGACCAGCGCCCTGCGGAGGAAACTCGGCGATCAATTGGGTGGGGGTTGCACGGTGGATGAGGTCAACGGCATGGCGTTGATGCGTCGGGATGAGGTCAGGCAGTTCATAGACCCGGATGACGCCCGTTTCCGAGTCGCCGGTTGCCAGCAGTTTGCCATTGGGTGAGCAGGCCAACCGCCCGACCGGATAGTGGACGCTCAAGCGCTTGACGACTTTGCCGCCGGAATCCGCCAGTACGATTTCGGTATGGGCAGCGGCGATGATGCTGCCCGCGCCCTCGCTGATGACCAGCAGGAGCGGGTCTTCATCGGTGGGTTTGAGCTTGAGGTCAAATGTGCCGACGCGGATTTGCTGCTGGTAGAGGTGCAGCTTCCCTTTTTCATCGAGTCCGCCCACGACTCCCATGACCGGATCAAAGGCCTGGGCGCGGAAGGGCAGCGTTCCGCTTTTGATTTCGAGCGGGGTATCCTTGCCATCGGCTTCCCAGACAAGTTCTTTGCCGCCCAGATCAAAGAGGCGGGCGCGTCCATCCACGGTGGAGTACAGGGTAAAGGTGGCGGTGCGGATGATGGGCAGGTGAACGCCATTCGGGGCGACCAGGCTGCCTACAAACTCGGCCCACTTGTCACTGGTGCGGGCGACAGCCTGATGCTGATGCTCCCCGATTTCAATGCCATCGCTTAACTGAAAATAGGTTGCCCGGTCGCGCTGGCTCCAGGCGACGAGCAGCGATTCTTTCTTCCCCGCCAGCAGGTCGAGCCGCTGGATGGCCTGATTGGTGAGGTGAACGCGCCAGGTCATGGGGGGTGACGGTGTCCTGTTTGGGATAAATTGGGAAAAGTTGCGATATGTATAGGAAGAGTTTATCCCAAATTCGGGTGATCCGCCAAGCTGCCCCGGAAAGTCTGGTCGCCAACGACAAGCGAAGGACACGAGTCCCAATTATAATAACAGTCGCTTCACTCTGGGTGTTCGGTCAACGTTTTATTTTCGATCAAAAGACTTGATGATGACAGACGATTTGCTCACTAACCGTATTCTGAAGGGTGATACGCTGGAATGGCTGGCAAAACTGCCTGAAGCCAGCGTCGATCTGATTTTTGCCGATCCCCCTTATAACCTGCAATTGCAGAGCGACCTGTGGCGTCCGAACCTCACCCGGGTGCAGGGTGTGGAGGATGACTGGGATCAGTTTGAGACGTTCGCGGCCTATGATTCGTTCACTCATGAGTGGTTGAGCCGGGCGCGGCGCGTGATGAAACCGACAGCCACGATCTGGGTCTGCGGCACCTATCACAATATTTTCCGGGTCGGGGCGATCATGCAGGACCTGGGGTTCTGGATTCTGAACACCATCTCGTGGTACAAGTCGAACGCCACGCCGAACTTCCGGGGGGTGCGCCTGAAGAATGATGTCGAGTTCATCATCTGGGCGAAGCCGAGCGCGGACAGCCGCTACGCATTTAATCATCATCTGATGAAGACTTTCAACAGCGGCAAGCAACTGGGGTCGATGTGGGCGATCCCGGCCTGTACCGGGCGGGAACGTCTAAAAGATGCCAACGGGCGCAAACTACATCCCACCCAAAAACCGGAGGCTCTGCTCCAGCGGGTGATTTTGGCCAGCAGCAAACCAGGTGATGTGGTGCTGGATCCATTCCTGGGGAGCGGAACGACGGCGGTGGTGGCCGCTCGCTTCCACCGGCGCTGGCTGGGAATCGAACGGGAGGATGCCTACATAGAGGCGGCGGAACTGCGGCTCGACCGGACGCAGCCGCTGTTGGTGGGAGATCCGCTGCTGGAGCAGGAAGCGCGGACGCGCGCCAAACCGGCGCGGGTTCCCTTCCGGGTCTTGCTTGAACAGGGTTTGGTGCAGGCCGGGCAGATACTCTACCTGGATACACCGGAGGCCGAGGCGATCATCCTGCCGGATGGTCGGTTGCAGAGTGCCGAGCAGACCGGCTCGATCCACCGTTTGGGGGCCTTGTTGAAGGGGGTGCCAGGCTGTAACGGTTGGGCGCACTGGTTCTATCAGGACACGGTCAGTGGAGAGCGCCAGCCAATTGATGTGCTACGCCAGCAGGTGCGAGCGGGCGTGGCTCCTGGTTAGAACGGCAAGTCTCAAACAGACAGCCCGTATGCGCGGTCGGCACGACCACATGCCCGACCGCCCACATTTCTAGATTCTACAGGACTTACGCAGTTGAGGGAGAAATCGGGCGGGCACACAGCCGTGCGCCCCTACAAGAAAACCTTTTTGCGTAAGTCCTATTTTATTGAAGGGCGTACCCGTCAGGGCAAGTCAAAGGATACGACCAGCCCTTCAAGTTTGCTCCAACTGCCTACACCAGTGGTGACGGTTGCGGCATTGCTCCCATCTTCCGGACTGAGGTACAAGTTGATGCCATCATCAAAGTAGATGTATCCCGCGGTGCGGGAAGGGATAGGGTTTTGGGCGTTGGGGATCGTGGTGTTCACGGGAACCACCCCGCCTAACCCATAGATGTACATCTGCCGCTGACCTGCCGCCTCACACGTAAAGTACAGTTTCAACGAATCTGGGCCAAAGCGTGGTCCGTAACAGGCTGCGCCAGGCATCTGTTGTGTGATCGGGTTTTCGCGCAGGCTGTTGAGCGCCATGGCGTAGATATTCCGGCCTGAAGCTTCTTCGCGCACAAATGCCAGGTAGCGGCCATTGGGCGCAAGGGCGGGCGCGTAGGCGTTTTGGATCAGTGGCATGGGTACGATAGTGTCCCCTGCGCCAGCGATGATAAGCGCATAGATTGAGGTCATGCCACTGGCATCGGTCAACGCGATGAACAAGGTGCTGCCATCCGGGGAAAGCGCCGGGGCATACGGTGCGGGCTGCAAGCCCGCTGGGAAGCGCAGCACCATCGTGAGTTCAATCTCACCAATGGCGCGGACCTGGGCAAAGTTGAGCGCAAACTGTTCGCTGGGTGCGGTCGGGTCACCGCCCATGTCTTGTACGACTGTGATCTGCCGGGCTGGGCTGACACTGGCAGCCCGAACACTCCCATCCGAGTAGTACACCAACACACCCCCTGTTGCTTCCGGCCCGTTACCCATCATATGGAAATGGAACGGATAGCGAGCCAGCGGCGCGGGCAGCCCTTCCATCGGCACCGGGATGAAAGTCTGCTCGCCAGTGTTGGGGTCTGGCGTCGTGCCTTCCGGCAGGGCAAAGAAGCCTACAGTGCCATCCTCCCGCGTGCCGACGACCACAATCTCTGCTGGTTTACGTCGCTGGGGATCATCGGGCAGGCAGCCGAAGCAGGCGAATCCATCCCCGGCCTGCGGCGGTGGTGATACAGGGGTCGCAATCGGCACTGACCCGCCACCATCGGGCGTGACCAGCACAGCAGGTTCGGGCGTCAAGGTCGGCGCTGCTGCGAACTCTGGCGGGGTCACGGTGGGATTCGCCACAATCACGGGCAGGGTAGCGGTTGGATTGGCAACTAGAATGGGCGGGGTGGGGCTGGCTGCCACCGCGAATCCGCCATCGCTGAAGCCACCGACTGCCGAACAGAGCTGGTCAAGCGGGCGATCCAACGCGGCGATCTTTTGATACCAGGGTGAAGCGCGATCCAGCACCACTTGATTTGCAGCCGCAGCGCCGACAGTCATCTGATCGCCTTGAATGCATGCAGGGGGTGCTACCACATTGGCGGGGGCCTGACCGGTATAGGCATAAGTGGTGGCTGCCTCGCACGGGTCGAGCGATTTGAGAATCCGGTACAGGGTTTCCAGACCAAGAGCGTCATTGTGTGTTGCCAGTACGCGGAAGTTGCCAGTGCAGGTGGCGTCCCCGCTGGTGATTTGTGGTAGGGCGGGCTGCAAATCGAGCGGCAGCGGATAAGTCAGCAAGGTCTGATAGCCGGCACAACCATCATTCATCGCGATGGTTGTATCCAGCGCGCCGCGCACCGAGTCGGAGTACGCTCGCTGCGCTGCTAACCCGACGGCTTGCCCACAGGTGTCATTGAGCATTCCATAATAGGTGCGGATGGAATCGCTGGTGGAGCCGAGCGGCAAGACAGCTTCGAAGACGTCACAGGCTCCGTCTGGGTGGAAGCTTCGCAGATCCATACTCGAGATGAATAACGTGGCGAGCTTGGGCGCGAGGACAGGCTCCATCAGGCCAGCCTCATAACCGCAGTAGGCCAGCGCCATTGGCAGCACCAGTGATTCTTCCGGCATGGTGTACTCGGTCACCCCGCCGTAAGCCAGGTCGAGCAGGAATGAGCAGAACAATCCAACCCGGTCAGGATCAATCTTGAGCGCCGTCATGAACGATTGGGCGACGGGGGCACCCTGGAAAATTGTGACATACGCCATCTGACCTTCCAGGTAGGACCCGGTTGGTGAGCCACAATCCGGGAATTCGATGGCCTGCTGCGCACCGCCCCCCAGGAATAGATCATCTATCTGGGTCTGCACCGCTGCGCAGGGATCTGGCTCGCTGATGAGTGAGAGCGCCAGGAAGGTCGGTAGTGTATCCAGTTGCGGGAGCAAGTCCGGGCAACTTTGCATGCGTGCAGCCGCATCACGCACCTTCTGTACAGCTGGCACCAGCAATCCAATCTGCTCTTGCGGGACATCAATTGCCAGGTCGCCGGGGCCGGCTGGCACAGGTGCATCGGTTTGCGGGACTTGAGTGCAATCTCCTCCGGTACGGGTGACAAAGCCTGCCACCCAACCGCCATTGACCTGCCACCAGGAGGAATCTGCATTACGACCGACCACCCCGTAAAGCTGGGTGGGATCGAGTGAGCCGACAATGGCGGCCTCGGTCGAAGGCATCTGACGTACGTTGACCGGGTCGGTATCTATGGTCGCGACCACGCAGGGGCCGCTCGTGGGTAGCTCTGGCAGGATGATTACAGGCGGTACAGGTGATGGCGCACAGCCGTTGGATTCCGCCGGACCGGCTTGGTCGGGGCAGGCATCGGCTGTGTCCGGGATGCCATCGCCGTCACTGTCCGGCGCGGGCTGCACCGGGCAACCTTGATTCTCACGCGGGCCGGAGAGGGTTGGGCAGGCATCCCCCGAATCAATAGTGCCGTCGCCATCCGAGTCGACGATCACGACCGGCAACGTCACTGTGAAGATGCCGGTGGCACGTGGCGCACCGTCTCCGGCGCAGACGAAGTTGATGACCACCCCCGCCGTTGTATTCGGCGGCACCACATAGCTAAGGCTGCCCGCCATGGTGCCGATCTCCTGAGCGCGGCTACTCCCGATCTGGGCAAAACAAGTGCGCCCACGATTACCGCCCAGGTCACGGATCGTGACCGCAGTGCCGGGCGGGCCGCTGATCGGCTGGACTTCAATCACAGGGTTGGATTGAGCAACGGAGGGCAAGGGGAGTAGTAAGAGCAGCGCAAGGAATAGTACCCATTGATAGACTGATGATTTCATTTGAAGGCTCCTGACTTGGGCCGTATGTGTGCTTCAGGGCGGTGATGAGCTTCGGTTTTCCCAGACTGCCTTTCTACTTGTTTTGCGCATACAGACTGACCGCTCTTCATCTTTTATCATGACCCGGGAGGGGGTGCTACAGGACTGACTGCTCAATTTCTGTTCACTTTTGTTATGTTCGTAATCTATTACCCCCAACAGTTAAGCTATTGGCGTGCCTATTCCGCCGTACACTGAAGAGAAACGACATCTTCCCAGTGTGGAATTGGACGACCCATGAATATGAACCTGACTTGCCCGGAATGCAGTGGCCGCCTGCGGCTCGACCTGGCGACGACGACCATGCGCTGCCCGAAATGTGGCTATACCCCGACGACAGACCTGGATGCGAAAGCAGCGGAGGTCAAGGCGCGGGGGCCGCGCAAGGACGTGGTGCTACGGAATACGGCAGGACTCAGTCCACGGGCGGTGGTGCTCTTTGATAACGCGCAGGATGCGCTGCACCTGGGAAAACAGGATGAAGCAGCGGGGTATCTGAAGGATGCGCTCGACCTGGAACCGGAGTTCGATGACGCCCGGATGATGCTCGTCCGGTTGAGTGAGGACGAAGCGACCAAACGCGATCATTTGAGCACGATTCTGGCGCGTAATCCCGGTCATGCCGAGGCGATGCAGATGATGCTGGTGCTCAACGGTCGCCTGAGCGCGGACCAGATGGCGCGGGCGCAGGCAAGCGATGGTCCGGTACGGCAGCGGGCGAATGGGCCGGTGGGCGCCACGACCCAATCCCCGCGCTGCCCGCGCTGCGAAGGCGATCTGACCGTGCTGGATGGCAGTGGACAGGCGGAATGCCGTTTCTGCGGTTGGCGCGGGGAAGCCCGGGCGGCGGGCGTGGGCGGCGACGATCTGCTGATGGCGGCCTTGCTGGAACGGCGGGCGCAGCCGGTGCGCTGGCAGATCGACCAGCGCGTGCTGCACTGCCAGAGCTGCGGCGCGGAACATACGCTGCCGGGCGACAAACTTTCCAGCCGCTGCCCGTTCTGCCACTCGACGCAGGTGTTGGTGCAGGATGCGCTGGGTTCGTTTGAGCAGCCGGATGGCCTGCTGCCGTTCGTCATCAGCCGGGAAGAGGCCGGGGCGCGAATCAAGGAACGCTTACAGGGGTTAGATGAACGCCTGAAGGGATGGCTGGATGATAACCGGGTGGCCCGGGCGACCCTGAACGGCTATTACCTCCCGTTTTGGTTGTTCGATGCCCAGGTGACGGTCAACCGCACGCGCATCGACCGCTCCAATTCGCGAATGGGCACCACGCGGGGATCGGTGCAGCCGGCCTATCAACACAGCAGCGAGCAGGATGGGGTGCTGAGCCTGCCAGTGTGCGCGGTCGAGTCCCCTCCACCGGCGCTGACAGCGGCGTTGGGTGCATTTGACCTGAGCAAGCTGATCCCCTACGATCCCGCTCAGTTGAGCCGCTATGGGGCGGAACTCTACACCCAGGATGTGGATGCGGCGGCGCTGACGGCACGGAGCCGGATCACCCAGATCATGCGCGAACGACACGAACGCCGCGGCGCGAACGATGACCGCGATGTGACCATCAATGTCTACAGCCTGATCCAGACCATGAGCTACCGGCTGGCGCTGCTGCCGGTGTGGGCGGCGATCCTGGAAGAACGGGACGGTGATCTGCGTCCTGCGCTGGTCAACGGTCAGACGGGTAAGGTGGTGCTGGGCGTGGTGGGGTGATCCTCAACAAAACAAGCTCGTCTTTAGCTTCGTTCAAGTCATTGAACTGACCTGATTGACAAGTCTTGCCATTCCGCGTTACACTGTGCATATTCACAATTATTGTGCAAATGCACACTTACTGAGCAATTGATGAGGCGCGCATGGCGACCCCCATTCCTTTACCTAAACTCGGCAATACCGTAGAGAGTGTGATTGTCCTGCGCTGGCTCAAGCAGGTGGGCGACCCGGTGCGGGCAGGTGAGAGCCTGATCGAGGTTGAAACCGATAAAGCCGCTATGGAAGTCGAAAGCCCGACCGAAGGCGTGCTGCTAGCCCAGCTCTGTAAAGAAGGCGATGAAGTCCCGGTGATGGTCAACATTGCTGTGGTCGGTGCGGCGGGCGAGGATGTGAGCGCCTTTGCAGGCACACCGGCTGCCGCAGCACCTGCCCCGGTTGAAACGTCCGTCCCTGAACCAGCACCTGCTGCATCAGCGACTGTGCCTGCTCCTGCTGCCCGGACTAACGGCGCGCCCGCAGGGGCGACCTTCATCTCGCCGCGGGCGCGTAACCTGGCCGAGCGCAAAGGGCTTGACCCGGTGGGCATCGCTGGCAGCGGCCCGGAAGGCCGCATCATCGAGCGCGATGTGCAGGCCGCTCTGCAAACGCAGCCGAAGCTGACCCCGCTGGCGAAGTCGATGGTTGAGAAGGGGGGCTTTGTCCCGCCAGAAGGCGCGACCGGACGCGTCACCACCAAAGACCTGACCCCGCCTGCCGCCGCCCTCACCCCTAGCCCCTCTCCCATAGGTGCAGGGGGGACGGATTCGGTTGAAATCATCCCGTTGAAGGGTGCGCGGAAGGTTATCGCGGCGCGGATGCTGGAGTCGCTCCAGACGACGGCGCAGTTGACCCTGAACGCTTCTGCCGATGCGCGCGCATTGCAAGCCTTCCGCAAACGGCTTAAGGCCAGCCCGGCGGAGATGGGCCTGCAAGGCGTGACCATCAACGATCTGGTGCTGTTTGCAGTCGCCCGCACGCTCCCCCGTTTCTCCGACTTAAATGCGCTATTCACTGGCGATGCGGTTCATCGATATGGCGCAGTGCATCTGGGCGTGGCGGTCGATACGCCGCGCGGCTTGCTGGTGCCGGTCGTGCGGAATGCGGACGGGCGCTCGCTCAAGGGGCTGGCGGAGGAAACGCACCGACTGGCGGAAGCGGCTCAAGCGGGCAAGATCCTGCCGGATGAGATGAACGGCGGCACCTTCAGCGTGACCAACCTGGGCGCGTTCGGTATCGAAAGCTTCACGCCGGTACTCAATCCGCCGCAGGTGGCGATTCTGGGTGTGAGCAATATTCAACTCAAGCCGATTGAAGTGGATGAGAAGCCGCAGTTGATCCCGCACATCGGCCTCTCGCTGACCATCAACCATCAGGTGGTGGATGGTGCGCCGGGCGCACGCTTCCTGCAGGCATTGGCGAAGGCGATTGCCAGCATTGATCTGCTGGTAGCGGGGTAAAGAAGCTTCCTGCGACGAGTCGGAAGAAGAGTTCAACACAGAGGCACAGAGATCGCACAGAGCTTCACAGAGTAGGGACGAGGCACGCCTCGTCCGGCAATTGTAGGGGCAACCCAGCAGGTCGCCCGCTCGACCTGGAAAAATACCCATGACCCTTCACCTGCGAGTGGCACGACCCACTGACCATCTAGCTGCTGTCACCCGGTTTTACCGGGATGGATTGGGGTTTAGGGTGGTGGGTTCGTTCGATGACCACGATGGTTTTGATGGGGTCATGCTGGGGCATCCCGGTTGGCCGTATCATCTGGAATTCACCCATCATCGCGGGCATACGGTCGGGCGTGCGCCGACCCAGGATCACCTGCTGGTGTTGTATGTGCCGGACGCAGCCGAATGGAGCCAGTTGGTGCAGCGGATGGTCGATCACGGTTATGCGCCGGTGCTGTCCTACAACCCTTACTGGGATCAGCGAGGCAAGACCTTCGAAGACCCGGATGGCTACCGTGTTGTCCTGCAGAACGCAGCGTGGGAGAACGAGTAACGGTTATGAACGACTGGCAGCGCTATAGCGACCTCCATCAACCACATACCGTCGTGGGTGATCTGCGTGTGCTGCCGCAGGTCTACAGTCCACAACTTGAAAATCACCGCGATGTGCTGGTCTGGCTGCCGCCATCGTACGGCAGCGGCGAGCGGCGTTATCCGGTGATCTACATGCACGATGGGCAGAACCTGTTCGATGCCCAGACCAGTTACAGCGGCGAGTGGCAGGTGGATGAAACCCTGACCACGCTCGCACCTGAAGGCCTTGAGGCGATCGTCGTCGGTCTACCGAACGCAGGTCAGGCACGCTCGCTGGAATACAATCCCTATCATTTTGCGGAGATGCCGGACCTGATGGGGCGCGGGGCGGATTACATGCGTTTCCTGGTCGAAACCATCAAGCCGCTGATTGATGCGGATTTCCGTACGCTGCCGGAGGCTTCACAGACGGCGATTGCGGGTTCGTCGATGGGCGGCCTCATCAGCCTGTATGGCTTCTTGATGTATCCGCAGGTCTTTGGGCTATGCGGCGCGTTCAGTACTGCCTACTGGTTCGGGGATCGCAAGCTGACCCATGATGTTCTGAACCGGGCGACCGGGCACGGGAAGGTCTACCTGGATGTTGGCACCCGCGAGGGCGACATCTTCGACGGGCGCTGGTCAACCTGGAAGGTCCGCAGTGATGACCCCCATGAATCCTATGTCGAAGGTGTTCTCGAACTGCGCGATGCTTTGCTGAAGCAGGGCTACCGATCTGGTGAAAATCTGCTGTATGTGGAAGAAGCCGATGCGCCGCATCACGAGTCAGCCTGGACTCGTCGCTTGCCAGTTGCGCTGCGGTTCTTGTTGGGATGAAAGAGAATAGCGTACTGCGGAGCAGCGGGGAAAGCGATTTAATGCAAAACGGCAATGAGGCAATGTCAGCAATGCAGATTTCGTAGGGACGACCCTACGCAGGCGGTTCACTCACCACACCGCGTACACAGCAGAAATCACCCACACGCTATGTGATTTCTCTGTGGTTTATCTTGATCTTTAGTCTTCAGCTTACGGAGTGCAGGAATGCCCAAATCAATCACGATTGACCCAACCATTGAACGCCAGCGCGGGGTGCTGACCGCACCGGAGGTTCCGCTTAATCAGTACGTCTCTGACCCGGCGGCGGAGGCGGCACGCTTCGGCACCGAGGCGCTCCGCAATATGTACCGGGATATGTCCATCATCCGTGCGTTTGAGACCGGGTTGGATCAGGTCAAGCGCGAAGGCAGCTACAAGGGCATCGAATATAAACACGGTGGCCCTGCCCATCTCTCGGTCGGGCAGGAAGCCTCGGTCGTCGGTCAGGCATGGGCGCTGACCCCTGATGATTACATTCTGGGTTCACACCGCAGCCACGGCGAGATTCTGGCGAAGGGTTTGAGCGCCATTCAGAAGCTGGATGACAGCGCATTGATGACCATTCTGGAAACCTACATGGATGGTAAGCCCCTGCGGACGGTCGAGAAGCATGTGGGCGGCGATAACGCCAAAGACCTGGCGATTAATTACTTGCTGTATGGGGCGCTGGCGGAGATTTTTGGACGCGAGAACGGCTTCAACAAGGGCATGGGCGGTTCCATGCATACCTTCTTCCCCCCATTCGGGGTCATGCCGAATAACGCGCTGGTCGGCGGATCGGCGGATATTGCGACCGGCATGGCGCTGTACAAGCGGGTCAACCGCCAACCGGGGATCGTCATCGCCAATATTGGTGATGCCTCTGCCGGATGCGGCCCAGTATGGGAAGCCATGATGTTCGCAGCGATGGATCAGTACCGGACGCTGTGGGATGAAGACCTCGGTGGTACGCCACCGGTCATGTTCAACTTCTTCAATAACTTCTATGGCATGGGCGGCCAACCCAAAGGCGAGACCATGGGCTTCGGCGTGCTGGCGCGGATGGGCATGGGCGTTAACCCGGAAGCCATGCACGTCGAGCGTGTTGATGGTTACAATCCGATGGCCGTCGCGGATGCAACGGCGCGGAAGAAGGAAATCCTGCTGGCAGGGCGCGGCCCGGTCATGCTGGATGTGCTGACCTACCGGTTGGTCGGTCACTCGACCTCGGATGCATCTTCTTACCGCAACAAGGAAGAACTCGAACTCTGGCGCGCCCAGGACTCGATCGCGTGGTTCGCGCATTACCTGAGCGAAAATCGCCATGCAGATGCTTCCATCCTGGATGGCATCCATGAAGAAATCGACGAACGCATTTACAAGGTCATGGCAGCAGCCGCATCTGTAGACATTTCCCCGCGCATCCACCCGCAGACCATCGGCAGCATGATGTTCTCGGATAAATATGCGGATAAGCTGGCTGACCGTGAACCGGAAGTCTTGCAACCCCTGGAAGAGTCGCGCTACAAGGCGACCCAGGAAAAGTTCCGCTTCGGGCTGGATGAAAATGGGAAGGCGCTGCCCAAGCTCAAGTGCCTGACTTATGCCGAAGCCATCTTCGAAGCGATGATCTACCGCTTCTACCAGGACCCGACAATGGTGGCCTACGGTGAAGAGAACCGCGATTGGGGCGGTGCCTTCGGTGCCTATCGCGGCCTGACCGAAGCAATTCCCTATCATCGCCTGTTTAATTCACCGATCAGCGAAGCGGCTATTGTCGGCACCGGCGTTGGCTATGCACTGGCGGGTGGCCGCGCTGTGGTCGAGTTGATGTACTGCGACTTCATGGGCCGCGCCGGGGATGAAATCTTCAACCAGATGGCGAAGTGGCAGTCGATGAGTGCTAACGTACTGCACATGCCGCTGGTGCTGCGGGTCTCGGTCGGGGCACGGTACGGGGCGCAGCACTCGCAGGACTGGAGTTCACTGTTGGCGCATATCCCTGGCCTGAAGGTCTTCTTCCCGGCGACTCCGTATGATGTGAAGGGGATGCTGAACCTGGCGCTGCGCGGGACTGACCCGGTGGTGTTCTTCGAGAGCCAGCGGCTCTATCCCGAACCGGAGACGGTGGTCAAGGGCGGCGTGCCGAAGGAATACTACGAAGTGCCGTTGGGTGAACCAGCCATCTACCGCGAAGGCCGCGATGTGACCATCGTCACCATCGGCGCAACGCTGTACCGGGCGCTGGAAGCGGCGGACATCCTGGAAAAACAGTACAACCTCAGCGCCGAGGTGATCGACGCCCGCTTCATCAACCCGCTGAATTATGACAAGATCATCCAGTCCGTGAAAAAGACGGGCAAGATCGTCTTGGCCTCGGATGCGGTCGAGCGCGGCTCCTTCCTGCACAACATGGCGTCCAATATCACCCGGTTGGCATTTGACCATCTGGATGGCCCGGTGGCGGTAGTCGGCGCACGTAACTGGATCACCCCGCCGGTGGAGATGGAAGAGGCGTTCTTCCCGCAGGCGTCTTGGATTATCGATGCTATTCATCAGTCGATTTTGCCGCTGCCTGGTTACACAGGCAGCATCGAGCATCAGAGCAGCGCGGGCATCATGGCGGTGAATAAGGCTGGCGTATAAGCTTCATCGCCAGTAGCTTCACAAAAGCCAAAGCGTAACGCCGGGACGGTTTAACCGTCCCGGCGTTTTTATTAGGCGATTGGGGCATAGGTCACCTTTGAGCCATGACAGGCAGTACTGCAAAGGTACTGCCAGCCGTACTATAGTCAGCATAGGCTGATCGTGCATTACGGAGTAAGTTGATCATGTTACAGATCAAAGTGCTGGGATCGGGTTGCCAGAACTGCAAGCGGTTGGAGGCCGAGACCCGCGCTGCGCTGGATGAAGCGGGGATTGTTTATGAACTGCTCAAAGTCACGGAATATGAGGACATTATGACCTACGGCATTCTGAGCACGCCGGGGTTGGTCATCAATGAGCAGGTGCTTGCGGCAGGGCGAATTCCCCGACGGCAGCAAATTGTGGACTGGGCGCGCCAGCTTCAGACTGCCAATTCATAATCGAAAGCGGATATGATGCGCCTCCCTCGATTGCCATCTTTGCATGACGATAGAGCAGCATTCTTACTGGTTGGGTTATTGATTTTCCTGTGGTTGATTGCCTATAACAATCTCCAGATGATTGCAGATTGGGTCACCTACTCGCTGATGGGACTCAGTCCTGTCAGCCCGCTAGGCGCGGCATTGAACTTCTTTGTTTATGATGTGCCCAAAATCTTGCTGCTGCTTGCGGGCATGATTTTCCTCATCACACTACTTCAGACCTTTGTGGACACGGCCAAAGTTCGGGCGGTAGTCGAGCGGCGTGGGGAAGGGATCGGCAATGTAATGGCCGCCCTGTTTGGTGCGATTACCCCATTCTGTTCCTGCTCATCAGTGCCGCTATTTATTGGTTTTGTCCAGGCTGGTATTCCACTGGGGATCACTTTTTCATTTCTGATTACCTCACCCATCATGAATGAGGTCGCTTTTGTGATGCTGCTGGGGCTATTTGGTTGGAAAGTGGCCGTGTTGTACCTGGTGTCAGGCATTCTCATCGGAGTAGTCGCTGGACTGATTTTGGGACGGATGAAGCTGGAACGTTATGTGGAGCCATTTGTCTATGAAGTGCGGCCAAACCAGGTGGGACATCGCTCGCTGCAGACGAAACTCACTTGGATCGACCGCTTTGGACAAGCAGTTGATAGCACCCGCGACATCCTCAGCAAAGTCTGGTTGTTCGTCATCATCGGGATCGGTATAGGGGCATTTATCCACGGTTTTGTGCCAGAAGATGCTCTGACTGGCATCATGGGGGAAAATGCATGGTGGTCAGTCCCAGCGGCGGTACTCGTGGGTATACCGCTTTATTCCAATGCGGCAGGCGTGATCCCCATCGTTAGCGCCTTGTTGGGTAAGGGCGCGGCATTGGGAACAGCCTTAGCCTTTATGATGTCGGTGGTTGCACTCAGCCTGCCGGAGATGATCATCCTGCGGAAAGTGTTGAAGCCACGTCTGATCGCCATTTTTGTCACGGTTGTGGCACTCAGCATTATCATTACTGGTTATCTCTTTAACCTGGTGATCTGAACGTGTTTTAGAATAGGACATCTTCTAGGGACGCCTGCCACTGGATGCGAATAAAAGAGCAGTATGCAAACCGATAATTCATAAATCGAACACGCAACCGACTGCTCTTTCGAGCCTAGAATGAGAGTAGTCAGCCATGATCACAATGACTGGCTGAACGGTGTAACTGCAACAGATGTTGATGTTGTTCACCCTCTCATATGGGAGGTCTAATCCCCTCGAAGGAGTGTCCGTTATGTCTGTACAAATCGCTTGGTTGGAACCCAACCGTATTCTCATGACGACCTATAGTGGGCATGTGACTGGAACTGATTTTGCCCAGGCATCTGAAGCTGCTTTTCAGACCATGGACGTGCAGCCTGTTGCTATACTGGCTGATCTGTCGTCGATTACCGGGTTTGAACCGAATTTTGTTAACATGCAGCTCGGTATCAAACTGATGAATCACCCGAATATGCGGGGAATGGCGATCATTACCTCATCCGGGTTGATGAACTTCATCGCCAAAGCTTTAGGGGCCGGACTGCGTTTTAAGCTGTTCCAAAACCATGAGGATGCACTCGCTTATTTGCATTCAAGCTTCTGATGGTTTATTCCCTCGTGGGCAGCTGATCATGTGCACTCTGATGGACTGCATTCTGAAAGTTGCCCATCATAAATCCCCTCTTGCTTTGTTCTATACTGTCGCCGCTACGGTTGTTTGATCATGCAGTCCATTCATAAATCAATAATAAAGGATTATGCAAGGCAATTGCCCGTAGAATACTATGAGGGCAGAATTTGTCCCGTTCTTCGGTAACCGCTGAAGAACAGATTCCAGTTTGTGGAGGAATTATGCACGCAAGAATAGGCAGTATTCGTTCATTCTCCATATTGATTATCTTACTCACAGGACTGCTTTTAGGCGCTGGGCTGACTGTGGCACAGGAGGCTACTCCCACCGAAGTGCCACCACCGGAAGCCACTACAGTTCCCACCGATTTACCGACTGATGTCCCAACGGAAGCGCCGACTGCGACGGATGTTCCGCCGACTGTTGAACCAACTGTTGAACAACCGACCGCTGAGCCGACACAGCAACCAACCGATGAGGCTGGTTCGACCCCGGAGCCTACCATCGAGCCGACGGTGACTCCGGTACAGCTCCCACCGGCTTTTTCTCCCCTGAGCGAAGCATTGGAAGCTGCTTCAGGTCAGGCGTTGGTCTTTAACCTGAGTGTGAGTGATGAAAGCGGGGCCGTCCGCGTGCTGGTGGACTCAACCGGTACGGCGGGCGCTGTCAGCGTGGAGCAGGTTGATCCGGTTGAAAGTACGGCTCCCTACTTCACTTCGGTGACGGTCACTTATGTGCCTGCGGCGGGGTTCAGCGGGGTGGATCACTTTTCGCTGATCGCCGTGGACCCAAGCGGGTTGCAGACCAGCATCGTGGTCGATGTGACGGTGAACGCGGAAGTCATGACGCCGACGCCGCTGCCGACCGCTACTGCTATGCCGACGGCTGCGCCGGGCGGGACCAATGAACTGGTCATCAATTTTAATCCGAATGCCTCACCAGAGGCGATTGCGGCTATGCTGGCATCGCTTAATGCCGTCGAAGTGAGCCGCATTCCCGTCCTGGGTGCGATGAAGGTGCTGGTGCCCGATCAATTCGCTCAACCGGCGGCAGCCCTGGCTGCGGTCAACAGCAATATCAGCGCTCAAACCGCTGGTGTGACGATGATCGAGCCGAATATCCAGTGGTCTACCACCTTTACGCCCAACGATCCAGCTTATGTCGGCGGCAATATGCCCGGTCTGAACGGTGCCTTCGGCATTTATGCTGGCCCAGCCTGGGATATTGCCACCACACGTGGAACAGGGGTGACCGTCGCCGTGCTGGATACCGGCATTCAGGCTACTCACCCTGATCTGGTTGGTCAGTTTGTAGCGGGTTACGACTTTGTTGATGATGACCCGACTCCCAACGATAACAATGGCCACGGTACGCATGTTTCTGGCACGATTGCAGCCAAAACCAATAACGGTATTGGTGTGGCAGGCGTAGCATTTAATGCCAAGATTATGCCGCTCAAAGTTTGTGATGGCCCTCTGAGCGGTCCCGGCGGTTGCTACACTTACGAAATCGCTGAAGCCATTATCTATGCGGCAGATCGCGGCGCAAAAGTCATCAACATGAGCCTGGGTGGTGCAAGCCCGTCTACAACAGTTCAAGGTGCAGTGGCTTATGCCCTCAGCCGGAATGTGACGGTTATCGCAGCCGCAGGCAATACCGGTACTTCAGTTCTGCAATATCCAGCCTCGTATCCGGGGGTCATCAGCGTAGGTGCGGCGGACCCGACTACGGGCAATATTGCTAGCTTTTCCACATTCAACAGCAGCGTAACGGTTGCTGCCCCGGGCGTGGGTATCCTGAGCACCTATCCGGCTGCAGGTGGAGCCAGTACTTTTGCCTATCTGGATGGTACTTCTATGGCAACGCCGCATGTCGCCGGTATTGCCGCGCTGCTCATCGCAAAAGGTTCTGCCACCACCCCGGCCCAGATCCGAGAGGCGTTGATTTGTTCAGCGCTTGACCGGGGTGCTGTAGGACGAGACAATTTCTTTGGGCATGGTCTGGTACAGGCGGATTATGCGCTCAACTGGAATAACAACGGTTCCAATTGTAAGTCGGTGCCGGCGAATGATACCTTCCAGGGTGCAACCCGCATTACGACGCTGCCGGGCAAGATCGTGCAACCGATCAACTTCCGGACGGTGACGGCCTCGGTTGCGGATGGAGTCGTATGCGGCAATACACCAACCCAGAATGTCTGGTTCAGCTATACACCAACGGTCAGTGGTGCTTACCAGATCAATACTCTGGGTTCCAGTTACGATACGTACCTGTACGTTTTGCAGGGTAACCCGGGTTCAATGCGGTGTGTGGCGGATAATGACGATTTTAATGTAGGGCTATTTGGCGGGATAAGCCATGTGGTGGTTGACCTCCAGGCAGGGCAACCCTATTACATCATGGTGGATGTCGTTGGTGGGACGGTTGATAGCCAACTGCTTCAACTGAACGTCAACCCCGTGCTGATGGCGACTGGAAGCACCCTTAGTGGCGCGACTGAGAACAATGGTACGCACATCGCTTACAGCGGTACCTGGATAACGGGTGGCGTACCCGGTGCTTCTCCGGCACCGTCCGGCGGGACGACAGCCCAGACCAGCGATAACAACGCATGGGCACTGTTCACCGTTCGCGGCTACGAGTTTGAATACTTCCGGACGGTTGGCCCGGACCAGGGTGGCGTCGAGATCTTTGGTTTTGACCGCTTTGGTAGTCTCCTTAACTCTACCGCTCGCACTAACAACGCCCCGCTGCGCCGCAGCAACCAATCGATTGGGCGGTTGAATGCGGAGCCTGGAACCGTCTTCACAGTTGCCATCCGGCGCGATTCAACAGGTTTCCCAGGTGCCATTGATCTGGATCGTATCCGGGTATATGACCTGACCAGCGCGGTCCCTACTGCTCTGGTGAGTACGCTGAGCGATGATCGTGATCTGACCCGCTTCAAATATAGCGGCACGTGGACACCGGTGAGTGTTACCGGTTCGAACGCGAATACCGCTTACCAGAGCTCAACGGCGGGTGATGTGGTTACGTTCCAGGGGACGGGTTCTACCCTGACGATCTGGCGCAATATGGGGCCAGGCTTTAGCGACATCCAGGTATTGGTTGACGGGCGCAATGTTGTGAACATCGTCAATAATGGCCCTGCCGCCCAACGCGTCCCCTATATCATCACGGGTCTAAGCGCCAGCAACCATGTTGTTCGCATCTATAATCTGGCTAATGCCACCTTCCAGTTTGATGCGGCGGGTTTCAGTAACCCAACGGCGCTGGTTGGCGGCACGGCCAACACCAACGAGAATAGCCCTAGCCTGCTCTATACCGGTACCTGGACGAACTTGAGTCGCCCGGGTGCGCTCGGCAATACCACGCGGCAGACATCTCAGACGGGCGCTGCGGTTGATTTCTCGTTCACCGGGAATCGCTTCTGTGCCTTGATGGCGACCCAACCGGGTGGCGCTACGGTGGATGTGTACATTGACGGCGCTTACTTCACCACCTGGGATACCAATGCAGGTACCTTAAGCTTCAATGTGCCTTTCTGCAGCAATGTACTCTACGATGGCTTGCACCGGGTTCGGTTGGTCCGAAGTGCTGGTACCATGGAGATTGATGGTATTCAGGCCCGGCGGATTTCGGTTCTTACACCCGCGTCCGGTGTGGTGAATGAGTCCTCGACAGCCTTTACCTACACGGGAACCTGGTCAACAGTCACGAATGCTTCCCTGGGTGGGATGCGTTTCCAGGGTGGTTCGGCTCGTAGAACGACCGCTACCGGGGCCACAGTGGAATTCTACATCAACGGCACTGGCTTTGTGCTCTACACGTCATTCTCTGGCGGGTTTAGTGGGACTCCTGTAGCTGGCGACTACCAGATTCTGGTCAATGGTTCCCCGATTACGGTCACACTGAACGGTATTAATCAGGGCAATGTGATTGACCTCGATAATGGTTGGCGCTTTATGCCGGGCGGGTTTGGTATCACTGGGCTGCCAGCCGGTATCAACCGTATCACGCTGATCAAGATTGACGGTAACGGCAACGTGGCTAATGCCGAGATCGCGGACTTCGACGCGATCCGCGTCTTCCCGTAGTTTCATCTCGGTTTCTGCAATCCCTCCTGCTGGAGTTTCCTCCGGCAGGGGGGATTGTTTTTTGCTAAAATAGGTTCCATGCTCCACTCCACTCATCATGAACTGCTGGCGCAGGTAGCCTCGCTCTATTACGAGCAAAATCTGACGCAGACAGATATTGCGGACCGGCTCGGTCTTTCCCGCGTAAAGGTGTATCGGTTGCTGACAGAGGCACGGGAAGCCGGTGTCGTTCGCATTCAGATTGACTGGCCGATCCAACGCGATAGCGATTTGGAAGCGCACCTTCGGTCATACTTCGGTTTGCCGGAACCACTGGTGCTCAAGACTGGCCTGACGGACCCTGCCGGGACACTGGCCCAGTTAGGGCAACTCGCGGCGACGCTATTTGAAACCCACCTGACCAATGCCAGGGCGGTCGCTTTGTGTCCCGGTCGTTCAACCCATGCAGTGGTTCATGCACTCAAGCCCAATATTGCCGCCAATATCCGGGTTGTCCAGGCGATTGGCAATATGCCCGATGCGTTGCTGGAATATGACGCAGCAGCATTGGCGCGGGGACTGGCACAAAAGCTGGGTGGAGATGTGGTCTATCTCTCGTCACCCCTGGTGGCGGATACCGTTGAGTCGGCGGCAGTACTGCGGACTCAGCGGGATATTGCCCGCGCACTGGATGCTGCCCGGGGCGCTGATCTGGCGCTGGTCGGTGTTGGCGATCTTGATTCGGTGAGCAGCGGGTTCGTGCGGACTGGTCTATTAAGTGCCACGGAATTAGAGGCCCTACGCACTGATGGGGCGGCCGGGGATATTGCCTGGCGCATCTTTGATCAAGCTGGGCACCTGCATCCATGCGATTTTAACCAGCGGGTGATTGGTCTTTCACTGGCTGATCTCACGGGCATTCCAATCGTGATGGCGGTGGCTGCTGGAATTCACAAAGCGGATGCCATCCGCGCAGCCCTACAATCCGGGGCACTCCATACCCTGGTGACGGATGATCGGACAGCCGCGATGGTGGTACGTGGTGCTGCAGGTGATGAATAGAGTGGGTTGACGGTCAAGCACTGATTTCAGAAGGCAGTCAATTATTGGCAAAATAGTGCACCAATCTTTTGAGGTCTTGAGCCGAAAGCGTGTATACTTTGAGCATTCTCAACCAGTCGGTAGAGACTGCACGTTTAGGAGAGAAAATGATGGCTGGCAACCCCCCGGTCGAGGTTCAACAGTTCGGGCAAAGCATCTGGTTTGACTTCATCCATCGCAGCTCGCTCAATGGCGGCGAGATGCAGAAATATATTGATGAATTTGGCGTTATCGGCGTGACCTCGAATCCGGCGATTTTCCAAAAGGCGATTGGCGATTCCGATGCCTATGACTCGGCCATCATGCACATGCTGGACATGGAAGCGTATGACATCTATGAACGGTTGGCGGTGGAGGACATCCAGAAGGCGCTGGATATGTTCCGCCCCATCTACGACCGGACGGACGCTAAAGATGGGTATGTCAGTCTGGAAGTCTCGCCCCTGATTGCGAATGATACGGCGACGACCATCAGCGAGGCCAAGCGCCTGTTCAAGCTGGTGGACCGCCCAAACCTGATGATTAAGATCCCGGCGACCCCGGCAGGCATTCCGGCGATTGAGGAAGCCATCTTCAACGGCATCAATGTCAATGTGACCTTGATCTTCGCCATCAAGAACTACGAAGAGGTGATGCACGCCTATATCCGTGGGTTGGAGCGTCGGTTGGCTGCGGGCGAATCGGTCGAACGGATTGCCTCGGTCGCCAGCTTCTTCGTCAGCCGTATTGATGTGATGATCGACAAGATTCTGGAAAACAATATGCGGGCCGCCCAGGGGCGCGACCTGGACCGGGTCGCGCTCAATCGCTCGCTGATGGGCAAGGCAGCCATTGCCAATGCCAAGATGGCCTACCGCCGTTATCTGCAAATCTTTGAAGGTGAGTTGTTCAGTAAACTGCGGGCCGCTGGTGCCCAGGTGCAGCGCCCGCTGTGGGCTTCCACCGGCACCAAGAATCCGAACTATAAGGATACTGTTTACGTTGATGCCCTGATTGGCAAAGACACGGTCAACACAGTGCCACCGGCTACCCTCAAGGCATTTAAGGATCACGGTACGGCGGCGGATACGCTTGGCACCGGACTACCAGAAGCCGAAGAGACGCTGGATAAGTTAACGGAGGTTGGGATCGATCTGGAGAGCATTACCAACCAGTTACAGGTGGATGGTGTGGCCTTATTCGTTGAGGCCTTCGAGAATCTGATGGCGCAGGTAGATGCCAAGCGCGATGTGCTGGCTACCGGCGTAATCGAAAAGCAGAACCTGGCGCTGGGTACCTACGAAGAAGATGTCAAAGTTGCCCTCAAGAAGCTGGACGCTGACCTGACCAACAAGCGCCTGTGGGCCAAAGATGGCAGCCTTTGGAAAGATCAGCCGACCATCGTTGCGAAGATCGAGAATCGCCTGGGTTGGCTGGATGTGCCGGCCAGCATGGATGTCCCGCGCCTGAAGGCGTTGCAGGCCAGTGTCAAGAATAGCAGTGTGACCGATGTGGTTCTGCTGGGCATGGGCGGCAGCAGCCTCGCACCGGAGGTGTTGTACCGCACCTTTGGGCGGCAAGAAGGCTTCCCCGCTTTCCATATGCTGGATAGCACCGATCCAACTCAAATTCTGGCGCTGCAAAACCGCATTAACCTGCCGACGAGCCTATTCATCGTTGCCAGCAAATCCGGCGGCACCATCGAAACCGCCAGCTTCCACAAGTATTTCTATGGCTTGACCGGAAATAACGGCGCACAGTTCATTGCCATCACGGATCCGGATACGCCGATGCATCGGCTGGCACAGGAGCAGCAGTTCAAGGACATCTTTGTCAATCCGCCGGACATCGGTGGGCGTTACAGCGCACTGAGTTATTTTGGCCTCGTTCCAGCAGCCCTCATCGGACTGGATCTGGATCGGTTGCTGGCGGAAGCCACCCGGATGGTCAAGGCCTGCGGCAAGAACATTCCCGCGGTGCAAAATCCGGGTATGTGGCTGGGTGCGATTATGGGGGTGCTGGGTCAGCAGGGGCGCGATAAGGTCACCCTCCTGACCAGTGCTTCGATCAGCACGCTGGGCAACTGGATTGAACAACTGGTCGCGGAAAGCACGGGCAAGGAAGGCAAGGGACTGCTCCCGGTCGCCGGGATGACCGTCGGCATGCCCCACGACTATGCCTCTGACCGTCTGTTTATCTACCTGAAGGTCTACGGCGAAGACGGTAATGATGAACTGGATGAGAAAGTCCGCAACCTGCGGGAAGCTGGTCATCCGCGGGTGACCCTGTATCTGTCCGATCAATATGCCATTGCCGGGGAATTCTTCCGCTGGGAATATGCGACGGCGGTGACGGGCAAGCTGTTCGGTATCAACCCGTTCGATGAACCGAATGTGACCGAGGCCAAAGAAGCCACTGGGCGGCTGTTGGAGTTTTACACCAAACACGACCATCTGCCGCATGTCGAGAAGGCTTTTATAGAAGATGGCGTGGAACTGTACCTGGATGACAAAACGCTGAAGTCGCTGGCGCAGCTGGCGCTGCAATACAACTACAGCAGCGGTGATCTGACCGGGTTGGTGGCAGCCTTGCTCAACTCCACCCGCGCCAATGACTATTTTGCTATTATGGCTTACATCCCCATGACCGATGCAGCCGATGCAGCTCTCAAGGAAGTGGCGCGGCGGATGCGGCATACGACCCGGCGGGCGGTCACGATTGGCTACGGGCCACGGTTCCTGCATAGTACCGGTCAATTGCACAAGGGTGGGCCAAACAACGGGCACTTCATCCAGATCACTTGCGATGACCCGGAAGATGTCGAAATCCCCGGTGTGCCTTACAGCTTCAGCATCCTCAAATCAGCGCAGGCGGCGGGCGATCTGGAAACGCTGCGGAGTAAAGAGCGACGCGCAATCCGCTTGCACCTGACCGGGGATGTGGTGACCGGCATCCGTCAACTCCTCAAAGCCATTGATATGGTGGATGCTAAGCGGAAGTAGGTCAAGAAGTCGATAGCTGATAGTCAATAATCTGGCGGGGATCAATGTCCCCGCCAGACTCAATCCTCACGCCGTTCGTACACATTCATCGACGTACCATAGAAATCGGTCGGGATCGCCCGCAGTAGATCATAGCGCGCCGTGAAATCCGCATCCTGTTCCAGCCCCAGCCGCACCATCGACTCCATCGCCACTAAAAATTCTGGATTGGTATCCGCGATCATCTGTGGTGGGATGGCGTAGTTGGCATCCGACGGAATCAAGGCCGGGTCAACCGGGTAGTAAGCGCGCATCGCGGGTGTCACTAGGCCGACCGTATCGACGATGATGGCGCGGGTGAAATAGCCGATGGCCCCAATATCCCCGGAAGCAACCACAGTTTGCGGGGTGACCCCGTGATTCGCCACCAGATCAGTCGCCACATCCTGATACAGCAGTTCAATCTCGTGCCACGCCATCAGGGGTGCGGGGCGGCCTGGGCCGTGATCGGGTTGCAAGACCCATTCGTGGAGGGACGTGAAGAGCCAGGTCAGGCCAAGTAACCCGAAGGCAACCGGCATCACCAATTTGGCAGGGCTGGCAGTCGGGAAACGGTCGCGCAGGCTGTTGAAGATCGTCCACAGCCCGATGAAGATCCCCAGCATGAGGGCAGGCATCGGCGGGTTCAGATACCAGCGGAAGATCAGCGGATTGGCGACTGAGAACGCGATCAGGTACAGCCACGGATAGATCAGGAAGGGCAGCAGACGCGGTGCGCGTCGGCGTACCGAGAGCAGCGCGATCCCATTCAGCAGCAGGTAAAGCAGGCCGCCCACTGCCGTGGCGAGTCCGCCGAAGGTGAAGACCTCGAAAAAGGGATTGGCATAATGCTGGATGAGCGCGATCATGGCGGAGAGCGGCGCGACTAGATAGGCCACCGTCTTGGCATTGATCGAGTTCGGAATCGGTGAGCCAAAGTAAACCCAGCTAAAGACCAGCCAGGGCAGCACCACGACTAAGCCCGCGATCCACGTCGCCCAGGGGATGCGCTTCAGCAGCGGTTGGTCACGGCGAGTCCAGAGCGATTCGCCCAGTTGATAGAGCAGCAGCGGACCGCTCCACAGGACCGTATCAATGCGCGTCAGAAATCCCAGCGCACAGAATACCCCAACCAATATGTAGGGGCGCACGGCTGTGCGCCCGCCATCCCCCACCTGTAAATACCACCACACAGTGGCCAGCATCCACAAGATGACCACACTGGTCTCCATGCCGCCGACCGCGAAGGCGACACTGCGCGGGGAGACCGCCCACAACAAGCCCAGTAGCCCACCGATCCAATCATGACCTGTCACCCGGCGGAGGATCAGGAACAGCAGGATGGCAGCCCCGGCATCTGCCAGGGCGTTGACCGTCAGGGCATACCAGGGGAAATCCTGTCCGCCCGTGACGGTGCTGATGCCTGCCATCAGCAGGGTATAGAGGGGGGTGGTGGTGCCAAGCGTTTGTACGCCAGGGTTATAGACGAAGCCTTGCCCCTCAACGAGGTTCCGGGCATAACGGAAAGTGATGAAAGCGTCGTCAATCGTGCGTGGCGAAGGGATGACGCGAGCCAGCAGCGCGACCAGCGCCACCGCCACCATGATCAGCCAACCGCGCTCTTTCAGGGCAATCCAGTTCATTGATCGAGTCCATTCGTGTACTGGACTTGATTTTAACCCCGGATGAGCGCAACGGTGCGTAAGATTCAGCGCCGCCGCAGATAAGCGATGGTGGCACCAATCAGGATGACGACTTGCGCGACTAACCCGACGATCAACCAACCCGGCGGCCCGTTATTGGTCGACTGAGTCTCGCTTGCCAGGGGCGCAGCCGTCACGGTAGCAGGGACGGTATTGGCAGGTTGAGTCACCGTTGGGCGCGCCGTGACCGTCGCTGGCAATGGCGTTGCGGTCAGCAGCAGTCCGGCCGGGAGCTGGGCAGAAGTCGCACCGGGGGGCAGGCTGGGAACCACCGGCTCGGTTGGGCGCAGGGTGGGTGTCGGTGAGGGCGTGAAGGTGGCTTCGGCCCCACAGCGTAGCCCAAAGGCCGAAAGATACTGCCCGGCGATGACGGCCCGCTCGATTCCCGGCCCTTGCCAGGCGACGGCTCCGTAGTCCCCGACTTCCCCTTCCTTGAGCAGAAACTCGATGTAGTAGGGCTGCCCTGCTTCAAGGGAGATCGGGCTGGACTGTTGCGAGGGGTAAGCATCCCAGACATCCGGGGGAGTCCACCCTTCAAAGGAGGCGATGAGCGAGCGATTGAGCGGGTTACTGTTGGGACTCAGCCACAACTGCCCGGTATCATCGCCACCGATCCAGAAGGTGTATTCCCCGGTCGTCGGCGGTACCAGGTAGCCGCGCATCCGAGCGCCATAGTTATCCCCTGCATCCAGCGGCAATTGCATGGCCGTCAGGCGCTCGCACAGGTCCGGCGGATCGCCATAACGGGCGCTGCCGGTCAGATCGGTGACGATAACGCCCGGCAGATTCAGCCACACCTCCCGCAGCAGTTCCCCGGTAGGTGGATTGGGTGGGACTTGTACGGGTGGGGCGAGCGTGACAGTCGCTGTGGGTGAGGCTCCCGGCGTCGGCGTGAAGGTGCCATCCGCCGGAGGAATGAGCAGGACATTGCCAATCGCCAGATCCCGGATGTCTTTTTCAGCGAGGCCGTTCAGCGCCAGTACATCAGGAATGGCATCCCAGGTGTACCCGTAGATGAGCATGATGTCCCCCAGCGTATCGCCGGGTTGGATCTCATGCAGGATGTTACCGTCTTTATCAATTCCCAGAACATAAGCGGGCGGGCCGGAAGCGGCTGCTCCATTACCACCCCCGGCAGGCGCGGCAGGTACAAAAGCCGGGCCGCCCGGATTACCAAAGACCAGCACAAAGGCCTGACCGCCCGCACCACGGGCGCTGGCGATACCAATCTCTTTATAGCGTGTATTGACCAGGCCAGCATAGTGGATGCCGGAATTGATCCAGAATGTCCAGGCGTTGTCAGTCCCGGCATTGCTGCCGCAGTAGATATTTTCGCTGACATCAGTGGTTTGATAACCGAAGGCGGCGGCACGGGTGCGTGGGCTGGAACCATCCGGGCGGACGTGGGCGATGGCACAGCCATTATCCACCATCCACCGTGCCTGGTCGGCAGCAGCGCTGGTCAGTGAACCATTGATGGTATAGCCGGGCAGCCCTTGCGTGCCCCGCAGGTTGTTGATGCGTCCCAGCAAATCCCCGGCGACATCCTGTGCCGCTACCGGTTTGACCAGGCAGCCGAGCAGCAGGGTGACGAACAATAGGCTGATCGTGGATAGCCTCGTGCCAGGCCTGTGTGCATCGCGAGCGGCTGAAACCTGAAACTTGAAACCTGCCACCTGAAACCTGTCTTCCGTTGAGGCTGTTACAGCATCTTTATGTTTTCAAGTGTGCGATTGTAGCCAAAGCGCGTTATGATGACTATAGTGGCGTAAATGTGCGTCACGTTTCGGCTAGATGTGTGTTTGCTGTAGTACAGCCATTATGCTTGTATGGATCTCAGGGGATTGGAGCCATCATGTTTGCCAGCGATGCCATCAATGTACTCCTCGTCGTCGTCCTCAGTTACCTGATCGGTGCCATACCAAGTGCCTATCTCGTGGCGCGTACGCGGGGTGTGAACATCTTTGAGGTGGGTAGCGGCAATATGGGTGCGACCAATGTCAGTCGTTCTCTGGGTTTCTGGTGGGGTGTTCTGGTCTGGGCGCTGGATGCTCTTAAGGGCATTCTGGCAATGGGACTGGCAACCTTCATCCTCACCTCCAATACCTATGCAGCGGTAGCCATTGCCGCCATCGCCGCGATTGTGGGTCACAACTGGTCCATCTTTGCCAAGTTCATCACCGGGGATATTAAAGGTGGCAAAGGGGCAGCAACCTGGTTCGGCACCATGCTGGTCATGACCCCGTTGCCTGTGATCCTGGGAATGGCCGTGGTCGGCATTTCGGTTATTGCCCTGACCCGTTATGTTTCGCTGGCTGTCATCCTGATGGTCAGCGTGTGTACGACCTGGGTCGTCGCGTTCCTTCCGCCGGATATGATGCGCGTGGAGTATCGGATCTACTTTGTCGTCGTCCTGGTCATGATCCTCTACCGCTTCCGCGAGAATATCGCCAAGCTGCTCAATGGCACCGAACGCCGCTTGGGTGAAAAGGCGTAACCGTTTTCGAGTGGTGACTCTTTGGCGAGGTGCATTGCTCGATAAAATGCACCTCGCTGGCCTGTCCCTAATTGAGCTCCCGACTTGCCCCGAATTCAAGCCTCCGGCATAATTCCAGCAGATTACGATTGAACACATGCCCCTGTTCCTGGTAGCGTCACGCGCTCCCGGAGCCGGATACACGCAAGGAAAATCACTACCGTGCTGCATCGACTCTCGCGGTTGCCCGCGCTGATTTTGCTCGTCTGCCTGACTGCTGCTTGCGGCGGTGCACCTGCTGCCCCCGTCACTAGCCAGCCCCCAGCCCAACCGACGATCCCATCCTTACCGACCAACAGCGCCGGGGCATCGGTGGCCGCCCGTGTGAACGGCACTGATATCATGTTGGCGGATTTTGAAGCGGAACTGGTTCGGCGGGGTGCCGATGGCTCGGCAGATGCTTCGGCCTTGCGGGCTGATGTGTTGAACCAACTGATCGAGACTGCGCTCATAGAGCAGGGTGCCAACGCCCTCTCGATCAGTGTCAGCAGCGGGGAAGTCGCCACCGAGATGCAAGCGATGAAGGACTCGGCAGGTGGGGATGCTAATTGGCAGGCCTTTCTGACCGGCAACGGGTATACGTCGGAGGCGGAACTGGCGGCTTCGCTGCGACTGAGTTTGCTCACCAACCGGGTGCGGGATAGCCTGACGGCTGACCTCAACGCCAATATCCGGCAGGCCCACGCCCGTCATATCCTGGTGCGTACCGAAGCTGAGGCCCAGGCTGCGCTGGCACGAATTAACGGTGGCGAACCATTTGAGCAGGTGGCGGCTCAGGCTTCGGTTGACGAGACGACTCGGGAGGCCGGCGGTGACCTGGGGTGGTTCACGCAGGATGAACTGGTGGTGCCGGAACTGGCGAATGCCGTTTTCAGTAGCCAGGTAAACCAACTTCAAGGCCCGGTCATCACTGAACTGGGGTATCATATCGTACAGACGCTGGAATTTGCCGAGCGTCCGGTCGAACCGGAGCGGCAGGCGTATATCGCCCAGAACCGTTTCGAGACCTGGCTGCGTGGTCTGTATGATACAGCCACCATTGAACGCTTTTTGTCGTGATGCATTGCCGGATGTGGGGGTAGCTTTATGGGGCAGGGTAACGCACGCATCTTCAACTTTCTCAGCATTTTCTTCCTGGTGCTGACGGTCCTTTTTATCCTGTGGGTGCTCTCCCGTCTGGTCGGGCCGCCGCCTGCTGCGCCAGTGGTGGTGGTGCCGACGATTGCGGTCTTGCCGACGGATGCACCGACCAATACCCTGACGCCCACGTTCCCGCCCACCTTCACGCTCACTCCGACGGATACCCTGTCGCCGACCCCGGCCCCGCCGACCAGCACCGAGACGCCGACTCCCGCGCCCTCGACGACCATTACCGATACCCCCGGGCCGACTGATACACCGACCATCACGCCGACCCCGACTGAAACCGAGACACCGGTCCCGCCGCCGACCTCGGATGCGCCGACGATCACTTCACCCCCGCCCTTTGTCTTTGCGGTGGATGCCGAGCAGGTGATTTTCACCACCAACTATGTGAACAGCGCCGGCTGTACCTGGCAGGGTGTGACCGGCAATGTCTTTGATCAGAACCGTGCCCCGCTGACCGGAATCATCGTCCATGTGTTTGCCGATGCCGCCAACCCCGGCATTGATACACGCGTGCAGAGTGGCAGCAATAACCTGCTCGGTGCGTCCGGGTGGGAAGTCGGCGTGGGCAATAGCCCAGCCCCGACCACCTATTACGCCCAGTTGGAAACGCAGCTTGGGACGGTGGTCTCTGATCGTATTCGGGTGACTTTCCCCGGCACCTGCGACCAGAATCAGGCCATTGTCAACTTCATCCAGGTGCGACCCATCGGCCCATGAGTGATCCGAACGAGTCAGGATTCCGGCGTATTGGACGTCGGGATCGCAAGCGCGAAGTCAAATCTACCGGTGCGCTTTTCCCCCAGGAAAACGTCGATGATCTGCGTTACGCGCCGCCGGAATTGCGGGAGGCTGAAGCCGCTGCCGCTGAAGAAGCCAGCCGCTTTGCGCCGCCAGAAGCGGGCTTTGTAGCGGATGATGGCCTCCCGTTTGACCCGGCTGAATCAAATCAGGCGGAAGCGCTGGCTGAGGATGAATATGCGCCGTTAGCGGATACCGATGCCGGGCCAATCGTCCCGGTGTCATCCGTTTTGGAAGCACCTGCTCTGCCGGAAATACCACCCAAGCGCCGGACTCAGTCTGTCCCCGTGGTTCCACAGCCGGTTGATGAACGCTTTCCCCCGGTCTATGTCCCGCCAGCGACCGAGTCGCCGAGGACTCCGCCACAGGCCTCAGCACGAAAGCGCGGTTCCCGCCTGGGTGGATGCCTGGCTAACCTGATGACGGTGATCTTTTTGGCTGCGGCAGTTGCGGCAGTGGGCTGGGCAGTCCTGATTTACCAGCAGCCTTATTCAGAGCTGAATCCATTACCCCCCTTTACCCCGCTGCCCATCGTCATCAGTGCGACCTTTTTACCGCCCACGCCTACATCGACACCTACGCTGGCACCGACGGCCACCTTCACACCGTTACCTGTGCCCGCTACGCCCACGCTGCCGCCTTTCCCGTTTGCAGTAGCAAATGGTGGTGCGATCTATATTCCTCATGCCGGGGATGAACGCTGCGAATGGTCAGCCATTGCCGGGACCGTGAGCGATACGACCGGCAGTCCGCTGCAGGATTATGTGATTCGCGTAGAAGGGCCAAATCGCCTGTCGGAGACGATCCGCACCGGGCAGATCGCCCTGTATGGCCCCGGCGGCTTTGAGCTGAAACTGGGGGATACCCCGCAGGCAGGTAGTTATACGGTCCAGTTATTCTCACCGGACGGCACCATCGCCTTGTCAGACCTGGTCACCGTGTTGACCCGGCAGACCTGCGCGGAGAATGTAGCCCTGATCAGCTTTGTGCAATTGCGCTGAAAACGGGTAGTGCTTTAGTACTACGCTTGACTGCCGTCTTGCTTCTGCTGCCGTTAGATCGTCCATCTTGATCAAACCAGGTGATCTGCTTTGGCGTATTTGGTGTAACAATGAAGTTATGGCAAGCAGCCGCGCTAGGCATGATTGTGGTCTCCATTCTGGTCTATGCCGCGATCTTCCATGCGTTGGATAAGCCTCGCAATCATCCACCAGCGGATTTTGATCCACGTGCTGGGCGTGATGCTCAAGTGCGCCAGTTGCTCCAGCAAGGTGATGCCTTTGGAGCCGCCGAACGCTACCGCGAACTCACGAATTGTGGTTGGTTGCAGGCGCGGGCCGCCATTGATTATCTGATGTTGGAGGTGCATTCCCCCAGGCGTTGAGCCGGACTGCACCCCACAAGCGAAACGCTAGGGAGTACATGATGCCCAGGACGATGATTACGCTCCATGTGACCGGCAACCAGCAGGGACGTTTCAAAGGGGACAGGGGCAACGAAGGTGAGCCAGTCATCTGCAGTTACTATGGTTATGATCTCACGGTGCCCTATGACCCGGCCAGCGGTCAGGCCGCCGGTAAGCGCCAGCACGGGCCAGTTGTGATTCGCAAGAAGCTCAATCCAACCTCGCCTCAGTTGGCAAAAGCCTGTATCGAGCAGGAAGTGTTGAAAGATGTGCGGGTGAGCTTCAGTAACCCGATGCGTGACCCCAATGCACGCACACCCGGCAGCACCACAGCCCTGCGCTTTTACAGCATTAAACTCACGAACGCCCGCATTGTGAGCATTAAGCACACCATGACGCTCGAACTGGAACCGGAGCCGATTGAAGAAGTTGCCTTCAGCTTTGAGCAGATCGAGTATTATTCCTTCACCGGGGGCATGGGGTATTCTGACCCCGCTAAACTCCCGGCCTCAACGCCAGCCTCTGATCCGGCACCCAAGCCACCGGGCTCCTCAAGCTAGTCGTAGGGTGCCTGCCAGCAATGCGCTGGCAGGCACCCTCTCTGCCTTACGCATCTTTCTCTTGGCTGGGCTGTGGCGGGCGCTGGTATAACCACCAGTACGGGTCTTCGGGATAGGCCTCCTGAAGCGCTTCATCCCACAGGAAAGGGCAAGGACGGGCGTAGGTCCGCAGGTTGCGATCCGCTCCTTTGACCTTTGCGGCGAGTTCGCCTAATTCGTCAGGGGTCAACACAGAGCAGATCTCGTGCAGGATGGTGCGCCGGACTGCTTCTGGCAGGTAGTTGCTCGCACAGCCGCGCGCATCATCTTTGCATTCCCCCAGATAGGTTTGCAGGTCACGCAGTCGGGAGGCCGCTTCCCGCGCCAGTTTTTTGCGGTAGGCCTGCTGCCATTCTGTCGTGAGGGACGTAAACTGGTTGCGAAGCGCTTGGTACGTCCGCAGTTGAGCGTCTTTCATACGGTTGTGCAGCCGTTCCAGGCGTGTCATCCGCAGCAGCAGCGCACCAGGGGTCAGGCGCGGCATATTCATGCCCAGCTTGCCATAGAGTTCCCCCTCATAGATATAAGGCACAAAGCCATCCAGCATGGCTTTGGCTTCCCGCATATCCAGATCGACTGAGTGAGGTAGTTCACCCATCATGCACCTCCATAGGTTATACGAGAGTCTAGCGCGGTTGGCGGTAGATTTCACGCGCTTCCACCCGGCGCGGCTTACGCTATAATGCGGGCGTCATTCTGTCGATGTCCACGAAAGGAGCCGCGCAGCCGTTCTCGCCTGCGCCCGATACACTCATGAAAAGTCAAAATGCCTATTATGGTGCTGTAGCTGCGGTTGTCATTGTTGGTGTGATCATGCTGGCGGCAGTCTTTTTGAACGTCAATCCGACGGCTGCACCGTCGACCGCACCAACCGGAAATACGAGTGGTACGGTATCGAATCCCGCTGCTGCCCCTAGCGATGCCGAATACACCACCACCGCCAGCGGTTTGCAATACCGCGTCGTCACTCAGGGCAATGGCCCCCGTCCCACCGCGGCGGATACCGTCACGGTTCATTATCGCGGCACCCTGACCGATGGCACCCAGTTCGATAGCTCGTATGATCGTGGTGAACCCGCTACTTTCGGATTGAATCAAGTCATTGCGGGCTGGACGGAAGGCCTCCAGTTGATGCCGGTTGGCTCAACCTTTGAGTTCATCATCCCGGCAGAACTAGCCTATGGTGCGGCAGGTCGACCCGGTATTCCTCCCAATGCGACCTTGAACTTCACGGTTGAACTGCTGGGCATTGGGTAAGCTCTTGCCGGTCGATTCAATCCTCATCCGTCCTGCCCAGGCGGAAGATGCTCCGGCGATGGATGCGCTTTTCCGCGAGGCTTTTGATCCCGGTGTCTCGCGGGAAGCGTGCGACGAATGCCTGTTTGAAGAACATTATCGCCATCACCTGACCCTCTTCCCGGAGGGTCAGTTCGTGGCTGTGGATTCAACCCGTCATCAGGTGATTGGTCTTTGTAATGCCCTGCGGACGACCTATGATGCGGCACATCCCCATCTGGAACCCTGGTGGCAGAGTATCGGTCAAGGCTGGCTTACGACTCATCAACCCGATGGCGACTGGTTGTATGCCGTCGAGTCGATTGTACAGGCGGGGTATCAGGGGCGGGGCATTGGGCGGCGCTTGATGAATGCCCGCTGGGATTTGGTGCGGCGGCTCAACCTGCGAGGCATTCTGGCCGGCAGCCTGCCGATGGATTATGGCGCCGTCGCTGATCAGATGAGCATCGAGGCCTATGTCGAGGCGGTGGTGCGCGGTGAGTTGTTTGATACCAACCTCAGCAAGCAACTCAGGATGGGCTTCCGTCCCGTACAAATCATCCCGAATTATGTGCTGGATACCAGTTCCCGCCGCTATGGTGTGCTGATCCTGTCCGAGAATCCGGACTATCGCGGGGCTTAAGGGGTTTGCCTCAGCATATGGAGCAGGCCATCCGGGTAGAGCGGTGGCGCATCGTCCTGCTCCAGCCAATCCAGGCGGAGCCAGCGAGCAATCAGAGGGTCGGCTCGGTCTTCAACCCCGTCAATAGACTCTTGCTGATACAGGCTTTCGTTTGTGAATCGCCCGTCGTAAATCAGCACAATCTCATGACCCGCTTTGCCCTCAAACGTGAATAGATTCTCCAGCGTGCCGAGATAGCGCAGGTCAGCCACCTCGGCGTCGATTTCTTCCATCAGTTCACGAGCAACGGTTTGCGCCCCGTTTTCACCAAATTCGATCTTGCCACCCAGTGGACGGTAGAAGGTTTGCTTTTTCATCCGGTCGTAGCCTTCCGCTGCCAGGATGCGCCCCTCGTGCCGGAAGACGCAAATTGCCAGCGGGCGGACTTTGCCGGGCTTCACAGTCCCTTAGACCTTTTCTGAAATGGTCCCGTTGGTCGGACGGGCATAGAAGCCGATCTGATTCTTGATGAATTCGTAGCCGGCTTTGGGACTCTGGTAGACCCAGCCAATATTCGGATAGACATTGCCGGTGCTGGTTTTGAGGTCAATCCAGTAGCAGGTGCCTTTGTACGGGCAGGTATAGGTGCGGGAGGTGATTTCCAGCTTGCCCATATCGACGGTTTCCGGTTGGAAGTACCAGTTGCCCTCGAAGGCGCGTACCTGGGTATTTTCTTCCCCCTGGGCGATGACTGCGTTGCTGCCAGTTTCCTTGATGACGACGTTCATGTTGTTCTCCGTGGCAATATTGGCAATTGATGTAATGAATGCAGAGTCTAACCGATAGTCGCTCAGGAAGTTCGATTTATTACGCATCATTTACTGAAGATTCATGTTGGCGGTGCTTCCAGCAGGCTGTAGCGGTTGGCAGCTCCCGAGTGACCATCAGCGCGCCAGGTCTCCAACGGGGTCAATCCGCTGGCGGCAACCAACCCTTCATGTTCAGCGTCATCGATATAGTGGCAGTAGCGCAGGGCCACATTGCCCCGCCGCCAATCCAGTAGATAATCGCCTGCTTCAACCTTGCCGCGCAGTTCATCCGGCCAGGGCGTAATCCGCTCGACAAAGCGCGGGTATTCGTAGAACCGCCAGCAGGCGAAGGCCAACAGACCACCCGGTGCGACGCGCTCTGCCAGCGCCTTGACCAGCGCCTGCCGCCGTTCGCTGCCGGGGATGTGATGTAGCAGACCAAAGGCTACCACCAGATCGTAATCACCAGGGGGCAAGGCTCCTTCAACCACATCGCTGCGGGTGAGCATATAGCGTAGTCCGGCGCGTTCCTGCAGGGCTTCATGGGCGAAGTCCAGCAGCGGGGCGTTGTTATCCACCCCGTGATAGGTGATGCTTTCTGGTGGCAGGTGCGTGGAGAGGAACAGACCAAAACGTCCGTTTCCGCAGCCCACATCCAGCACACGGAGCGGCGTTTTCAGATGCGGGCGCAGTCGATCCCAGCCGGGCCAGGATTCGCCCCGAGTCTGGTCGAAGTCCTCGGCGATGGCGTTGTAAAAGGCGCGGTTGATGGCGTTGAGTTGATGAATGGTTTCCGGGTTCATGTGATGGTTGACCGCAAAAGCACACAAGATAAGGGCTTATTTTCAACGCAAAGCAGCAAAGATGCAAAGCGGAGTTCAACACAGATTCACCGAGCCGATGCACAGAAAGATTACGAGGAGATGGGGCAGGATTACCTGTTATGCAGGTGAAGAACAGGTAATTATTTGTAATAAATCCAGTGCGGAGGGCGCACTTTGCTGCGCCCTGACCAGACCGCCTGAGGGAGATCGGAGCCTGGATTATGCCGCCACCTGAATGACGACTTTCCCCCGTGCGTGACCCTGTACCAGATAGCGGAAGGCATCGGCGGCCTGGCTCAAGGGATAGCACTGGTCGATGATCGGTTTCAGTTTGCCTGTGGCGAGCATATCCGCCAGCACAGCCAGATCCTGGGCATTGGACTTTGCCATGAGGTTCGTCATTTTCTTGTTGCCCGTCATCGATAAGAAAGGCCCAAGCAGCATGGCCTGGAAGATCTGGGTCATCTTCCCGCCGACCATCACATAGGTTCCGCCGGGCTTCAGGGCGCGTTGGTAATCCGTGATGGGGCGGTAGCCGTTAGCGGCCAGGATGACATCGTACTGCTGCCCACTTTGCAGGAAGTCTTCCTTGGTGTAATCGATGACGTGATCGGCTCCCAACCCGCGCACCATCTCCACTTTGCCAGTGCTGCATACGGCGGTGACCACGGCGCCATAGGCTTTGGCGATCTGCACCAGATAAACTCCCACGCCACCGGATGCGCCGTAAATCAACACCTGCTGCCCGGCTTGCACCTGGCCCTTATCCCGAACACCCTGAAGCGCAGTGACACCGGCCAGCGGGATAGCCGCTGCATCCTCAAAACGAACCGCATCGGGTTTGAGGGTCAGGTAGGTTTCAGGCATTGCCACATACTCCGCCAGACCTCCAAACCCGGCGTTGGAGAGATCGCCCAGAACCGCATCCCCTGGCTTGAACTGGGTCACGGCTGCACCGACCGATTCGACGATCCCGGCCACATCCGAGCCGAGGATAGTCTGCTTCGGGCGGTTGAGTCCGCCCGCCATCAGCCGCACCATCGCGGACTCGCCTTTCAGAAACAGGGAGTCGGCAGCGTTAATCGATGTGGCGTGTACTTTGACGAGAACTTGATCGGGCTTGGGGGTCGGCTTGGCGACCTCTTCCAGCCGGAGGACATCCGGGCTGCCGTATTGGGTGTAAACAATTGCTTTCATGGTCTTTGTCCTTTCGTAGCGTAGGGGCGACCCAGCGGGTCGCCCCTACTGTGAGTCGTTAATCAGGCTACCCAATTCCACGCGTACCAGACCGTTATCCCATTGAAGACCATGCTGACGATCAGCAGGAAGCGGTCATAGGCGGAGGGATACGTCGGCAGGCCGATCAGGTTGAAAATGAACCAGAAAATGGCAGCGATGATATTGGCCCAGCGGTTGATTGGCTGCGGCAGCACCAGGCACAGGAACAGCATGATGATCGGCGTGACCATCAGCACCGCGATCCCTAACCACATGGGTTGTGTGAACTTCGCCGTGTCCATCGTCTTCGGGAAGTCGCCGCTGTAGATGCGTAGCACATCCCCCAGCAGGTAGATGAGCATGACGGCAATCCAGGTGCCAGAAAGAATGATCCGTATATCGAGCATGGTGTTCCTCCATTCCATAAAGATAGTGAGTGAGGGGTTACTTCAAGCGTTCCAATGCCAGGCATACCAGACGGTCACGCCATTGAAGACCATGCTGGCGATGAGCAGGAACTTGTCATAAGCCGAGGGATAGCTACTCAGGTCAATGAGGACGAAGATAAACAGTGCCGCCGCGATGATGATATTCACCCAACGGCTGATCGGTCGTGCCAGGACCAGCGACTGGAAACCCATCAGGACCGGGACGAACAGGAAGATGGCCGCGAACAGCCATTTTGAGGAGTCTGATGGACTCGCTGCTTCCATGCGGGCAAAGTCGCCGCTGTAGAGGCGCAGCACATCGCCCGCCAGGTAGAGGAGCATGACGGTGATCCATGATCCGGAGAGAATGTGACGTTTATCGAGCATGATGTTCCTGCCTTATTTCGAGACGATAAGAGACAAAATCGGTACTCTATGCACAGGCACAGCCTGGCACATACGATGAACTGTATTCCAAATAGAGGGTGAAGACTTTTGTGGGGACGCCCAAGGGGGCGTCCGGTAGCCTATACGCTGGCTAGCTTACGGACTGGTGCTGACCGCCTTTGGTACCGGGTCACGGGTGCTGGTATTCAGCAGCCGGATCAGCAGCGTCCCATTGTTCACCACACCCAGCACGCCGGAGATAATGGCGATGATTTCTGCAATGGGGATGTCCCCCAACGCGGGGTTGCTGCTGACGACGCGCTCAACCAACGGACGGTACAACACGAAGTACAGGCAGACGACGCCAATCATCTCCAGGATCATCTGGGTGAGCCACAGGCGGCTGTTCCAGTGATTGCGGAGCAGGGCGACCAGATGCACGATGACCATACCGAACGCGCTGACGATCAACACGATCATCCATGAAGGCGGCACGGGGATGATGTCTCCCGGCGCAGGGTTCAGGCGTAAGGTCAATCCGCCGACGCTCAGGAAGTAGCTCAGGATCAGCATGACGATGGTGCCTGTCGCCACGCCGGAGGTGGCCTTGGTGCGGTCAACGGTGTGCGGGTCATTGACTTCCGGTAATTCAGCCGGGTCAAAGGGGTCAAATCCCTTTTCAAACTCACGCTCAAACCGCTGGTATAAGGCGAAAATGAGCACCACGAGAGCCGAGAAGCTCAGGGTCGCCTGAAGCGCTGCCCACAGCGGCTCCAGAAGGAGATTGGTCAGGCTGATGGTCTGCCCGCCCGTGAGCAGGCCAAACAGGTGCAGGAAGACGACAATCATGGGGACGAGCAGCCAGCCGTGGCGCAGCACCATCATCAGGATTGGATAGATGGTCGGGCCGATCAGGTAGCGTTCCTGTGTGTAAGAGGCGGCCATGCGATGCGGCGGCCCCATCTCCGTCAACACCGTTTTTATATCGGCCTCGGTGGGCGTGTTGCCAAAACGGTCTTCGAGTTGATCCTCAAGTTGCGAGCGCAGTTCGATCTGAATTTCTGCCCGTTCGTGGCGTGGCAAATAGCGACCGACCTGATGCACATAACGCTCAATCAAATCACTCATGATTTTCACTCCCTAGCAGGCGGTTCATGACCGCTACCGTCCCTGACCATTCAGCGCTCAACTGCGCCAGGACTTCCCGCCCCAGCGGACTGAGCCGGTAATATTTGCGGGGGCGGGTTTCCGTGGTATCCCACTCACTCGCCAGCAGGCCCTGTTTCTCCAGTCGGCGCATCAGTGGGTAGAGCGTACCTTCCTCGATCTCCAGGCCGCGCTCCGCCAGCCGCTGGATCAGGCTGTAGCCGTAGCTGGCGGTATCCATCTGACTGAGGACGGCCAGCACCACCACCCCGCGCCGCAGTTCTTGTTGAAGCTGACTGACGACTTCGCTTGCTTCATTCATACCCTGTGCGTCCTACAATACTGTGCAGCACATAGTATAAATATACTGTACGACGCACAGTATTGTCAATAGGGTGAGAATGTTCACCGCTCCAGACGAATTGGAATAGTTAGAATTGTTTACCTGTTATGCCCTGTTAAACAGGAACTTTTTCCCTCAGGCCACCCATCCCCAACCGTTAGAATTTCCAACCTTCATACCCTGTTTTCTTGTCCCTTCTGTGATTTCTCTGCGTTGAATTAACTCATCTGCCTCTCTGTTCCTCTGCCTCTCTGCAGTAAAATCCCCTTGGTTCTCCTTATGCAGAAGGACTCGACCATGAAGCTCTCCGCCAAACAACGCGATGAACTCCTCACGCTCCTCAAAATCCGTTTCGAGAAGAACATGAAGCGTCATCACGGTCTGGACTGGTCTACGATTCAGACCAAACTGGAATCCCAATCGGATAAACTCTGGTCACTGGCTGAAATGGAACGCACTGGTGGTGAACCGGATGTAACTGGGGTCGACAATAAGAGCGGCGAATACACCTTCACGGATTGCTCGCCGGAAAGCCCGGAAGGTCGCCGTAGCCTGTGTTACGATCAGGCTGCCCTCGACTCGCGTAAGGCCAACAAACCCGCCGACAGTGCCATGAGCATGGCCGCCGCGATGGGCATCACCCTGCTGACAGAAGACGAGTATCGCGCTTTGCAGAAGTTGGGCAAGTTCGATCAGAAGACCTCAAGCTGGTTGCTCACCCCGCCGGATATTCGGGAACGCGGTGGAGCGATCTTTGGGGATTATCGCTACGGGCATGTCTTCATCTACCACAACGGCGCCGAGTCGTACTACGCCGCCAGAGGTTTCCGGGGTTCGCTGCGGGTCTAGGTTCAAGAGGATTTATTCACCCAGCCATTCAACGAATTCTTCAACAGTCATCCCGGCATCCCGGATTATTTGTCGCAAAGTGCCGGGTTTAAGGGCATCGCGATGGTCAGGTACCACTACGCGCGCAACTGGATCAGTCCGTTTCAGGATGACATGACTGCCTTTCTGCCGCTTGATGACAAAACCTGCCCGCTGAAGCGCTCGAATACAATCTTTCCCATTGACGACTGGCAACGGTGTCATACCGTCATGACCTCGATGGGAACTCCGGTATCCTCCGGTACAGGCTCGCCATCAGCGATCAAATCCTCGATGTAGAGTTCAATCGCTTCGAGAATATTGGCACGGGCTTCATCAACAGTATCTCCTTCGCTGATGCAGCCCGGCAAACTCGGCACAATGGCGGTGTATCCGCCTACTTCCATATCCGGAATGAGAATCACTTGCCGCATGGTTACGCGCTCCCTGCTGATAGACGACGATAGAATACCCTGATTATAACGCCCGCACCTGATACAAGTCCCCATCCGCAAACCCGCGCTTGCGATAGTATTCCCGCGTACCAATGGCGGAGATGACTGCCAGCCGGGCAAAGCCCCATTCACGGGCAAGGTCACAGGCGCGTTCGATCAACTGCTTGCCGAGTCCGGCGTGCTGCGCTCGGCCGGATGCCGCCTCGCCCAGTTCCAGCGACTGCCCGTACACATGGATTTCGCGGATCATGGCCGCGCCCCGTAATTCCTCGGTGATCGGTTCCGCCGTCGGCAGCGACAGCCGCAGGAACCCGGCAATCGACCGATCCGCCGTGATGTACTGCAGGAAGACTTCCTCGCTCATGCTGGAGTTGTACCAGGTTTCATCCAGGTGGAGTTCCCCCGCGCTGACCGACTTGAAGCGCACTTCCCGCGCCCGAATATCTGAACTGGTTTGTCCCTGTCGCGTCAGTTCCGTTTCCACGATCTGGCGGAAGTTGGTCAGGTGATTGCCGACCACGATATCGGTAGAGGGAATATCGCGGATGACGCGGGTCAGGCGGCAGTATTCCGGGGTGAAGCGAAAGGCTTCTGTCAGGACGTGCAGCAGCTCATCGTGCGTGTACGGCCGCCAGGAGCCATCCTGATACCGCTGCATCAGTTCGGCGCTCTCGATCAGCGAGCAGGGGTAGATTTTCAGTTCATCCGGGCGGAAGTCCGCGTCCTCGAACATGCGGTGATAATCCGCAATGTCTTCTTCAGGAGTCGAACCATACAGGTTCGGCATCCAGTGGGCGTGAATCTTGAACCCGCCCTGCCGCAGGAGCTTCACCGCTCGCCGCGTCGCTGCCACCGTATGCCCGCGTTTGTTCAGCTTTAGCACCCGGTCATTCAGGCTCTGAAAGCCGATCTGCACCTTCGTGCAGCCCAGCCGCCGGACTCGCAGCACCTCGGCTTCGTCAATATGATCAGGTCGCGTTTCAATCACCAGCCCGACCGAGCGGCAGGGCGCTGACTCGTTTTCACGGTGGACGGCTTCCAGTTCGTCCCAGGTGGCAAATTCATCAATCGGTGAGCGTTGGCGCTGACCGTCTGCGATTTGCCCTGCTAGTTGATAGGAGCGTGTCATCTCGTCCTTATAGACGCGCTGGACGACCAGGTTATAGCGTTCAGGCAAGCTGCCACCGTCGATCACCTCGGTGATGAGGTTGCGCTCCGGGTGTAGTTGAGAGGCATCACGCAGCGCTGCCTCCACTTCATCACAGCGGTTGATGCCCTGGCCGAAATCGTGCATGGCGTCAAAAATGCGTTTGATGAACCAGATCTGATAGGTTTCCGGGTAAAACGACCACGTTCCACCCAGCACGATGATCTCAATCTTGTCAGTCGGATGCCCGGTGTTGTGGTAAGTCAGCAGGCGGCTGTAGGTTTGCAGGTAGGGGTCAAAACTGTTTTGCTCGGCCCGCTGTGCGCCGGGTTCATCGGAAAGATAACTCTTGGGCATGCGTACATCGTTCGGGCAGAAGATGCACTCACCGGGGCAGGGGAATGGCTTGGTCAGCACCGTGACCGGCGTCACACCGGAACTGGTCCGCACCGGCTTGCGTCGCAGGCGTTCGATCACCACCGGATCATACGGTGCCAGCGGTTCCTGCCCGGCGAAGGCGCGGTAGGCCGCGATCAGTTCGTCCCGGCTGTAGGTGCCGTCCTTGCCTTTGGGGAAACGCCGCAGCAGCGTATCCATTCGGGCACGGTCGAAGCCCGGCGTGGCGACTTCCTGCAGAATCTTCAGCAGCGGTTGGCGATGCTGTTCAAGGTCAAGTGTGGATTTCGGCGGCATAGCACACAGTCGATAATCAATAGTCGATGGTCTATAGTCTATAGACCAGAGTCCAAACGAGAAAGCGTGGATTTCTTCGCGCAGGCTTGGCGAACTTTGTGTCTTGGCGGTTAAATACAAGCAGTAAACCGAATTTCGGAAAGGACGGCGCATGGTTAGCCGTGTGTATCTGACGGATTTGAGCGACGATTTTGCTGATTTACACCCGATCCTCGTCGATGCCATCCGCGAGGCGGGTATGGTACCGGTTGAACTCTCCGTCCTGGAGCGGCACAAGACCGATGTCCGTGCTTTGCGTGCCCAGGTGCGGCAGAAAATCAGCGAAGCGGATTATGTGGTGGCGGTGCTGGCTTTCCGGCGTGGTTGGGAAGTCGAAAGTGGGCAGGCGCTCAACGCCATCGAGTGTGACCTGGCTAATGATTTGAAGAAGCCCATGATCGTATTATTACCAGAGCCGAGCAGTTCTCTGGCGGCATCATTGCGTTTCCGTGCTCTTAGCCAGACGGATGCTGAACGGGATGCCCAGCAGAAATTGTGGAAGCATCTCGAATCCTCCATGCCGGTCAGTTACTTTGCTGACGAGGCTGATCTGGCGCGGCAGGTGCGCGGAGCGTTGACTGCTTGGTCGGGAGTCACTTTGCCGTCGGTCACTGGGCAAGTCAACCTCCTGCTTGATGATGCATCGGTAGAGGCCTTTAGCGTCGCTACTCGTGAGTCATCCAAGCGACTGGATGGCCTGGATGTCGAATCGTTCGCTGACCGCGTGGCGGATAAGACGGCTGCCCGGGTGGTCGAAGTCCAGCAGAAGCAGAGTGTGGACCTGGCGCGGGAGGCCATGCGCTACAGCGAAGCCCTCAAGCTACATCCCGGCGAACTGGTCTTCGGTAAACCGGCCACTGGACGGCAGTTCAAAGCCGATGCCTTCATGATTATGCCGTTTCGGCCTGAGTTTGATGGCGTCTACACAGGCATCATCCGTCCACTGATGGGCGATCTCAAACTCACCATCCAGCGCGGCGATGAATTCACCAGCACCCAAGGCGTGGTTATGGAAGATGTCTGGGCGGCGCTGAATGCCTGCCGCTTCGTCATCGCGGAGATCACCGGCGGAAACGATAACGTCTTTTATGAGCTGGGGATTGCCCATACTCTGAATCTACCGGCGATCCTCATCACTCAGGCGACGGCACCGGAACAAGTGCCATTTGATATTCGCCACCTGCGCTACATCAAGTACGAAAATACGGTGAATGGCGGGCTGCGCCTGCGCGAAGACCTCAAACGGGCGATTGAACGCCTGCTGCGTGATCTGGAAGATGGAGCCAACTCATGACTCGTTTGCCGCCTCAACCTCAAGTACCGCTGCTGCCGGGGGGGCCGCTGGCCCCGGTGACCAAGCAGGTCAACCGCCTGCTCAATACCTCACAGGCCATCCAGATTGCCTTGATCGTCATTTTCATGCTGCCGCTGCTGGCGCATCTGGTTAACATGTTGAATATCCGCCTGATGAGCGATGCTTATGAAGGCTTTCCGGCGCAGCTCGGTGTTGGCGGGCAGATTGCGCTGGTCAGCGGATTACTGGTGTGTGGCTATCTGGTCTTGAGCTGGCTTTGCTGGCAGTTTGCGACCGTGCTGGGGCTGAAACCAGCACGGGTTCTGGCCCTACTGGGTGCCGGGTTGATTGCCTGGGCATGGGTGGGCAGCCTGCCCAATGCCTATCGTGTCCTGTATTACATTCCCCAGGTGCTGGTCGACTGGGTTCCAGTGCTTCTTCTGGCGCTGCAAATTGGCTTCTTGCTCATGCCCCGTAAGGCGAACTGGGGAATATTGGCTATTGGCGTATTGGCTGTGCTCATCGGCGGCTTTGGACTCCCAACCAGTCTTTTGCAGATCGGTCTGGCGCTGATCGTCCTGATCGCTTTTCGCTCTAAACGGCTGGCGGGTATCGTGATGCTGATTGCTGCGCCGGTGGCTTTCATCGCAGCTCAATTGATCTGGAATGGTGGCTTTACCCGTCCGTTTATCGACTCGACCGTCTGGCGGTTGGGCAATGCCTTCTTTGGCGGGGCGCTGACCTGGATCGGTCAGACTCTGGCCCTGAATGCGGCGGTCCCCTTCATTTTGAGCATTGTCCTCTGCGCGACAGCGGTTCACCTGTTCGGTCCAGCGCGGCAATCACCGCTGCCGTTGAAGCAGGTCGGGTTGCGGGTGATCCCAGTGGTGTTGGTTGCCTATTTGCTGCTTCACTTCTGTTTCCTGGGTGCACAGCCGCTGGAGCTTCATGCTCAGGTAATTTTGATTGCACTGGGGTTGGTCATCGGCTACCTGATCGGCTTGAGCATCCGCAAGTCATCGACGACCATCCAGCTTTCCGGTTGGGTGATGGCGCTGGTGACGTTGCTGCTGATCGCCGGGCCAATCGTGCAGGCTGGGCGGACGTTGGTCGAAAGCCGTCAGATGGCGGTCTATGCCGGTGAATGGGATGCCCGTGACCAGGCTATCCGGGAGGCAGTTGCCAGCGGGCAGCAGACCGGGCGGGTTCGTGCATTGGCGGTCGAGATGGCGACCTTTGCCGGACTGCCGACCGACAGTGACCTGATCCGGCAGGGCGAATTGAACCCGATTGCCCGGTACTACGGACTTTCTGCATTGGTTCTTGATGAATGATTAACCATATGAAAACTCTCTGGCTGAAAGCTGATTGCTGTACGCTGAAAGCTATTCCATGAACAAACTGGTTGGAAAAGTTGCCTTGATCACGGGTGGCACCGCCGGCATCGGGCGGGCGACGGCGCGGCTGTTTGCGGCGGAAGGCGCGGCGGTCATCATCGCCGGGCGGAATGCCGAGTCCGGTGCTGTTGAGGTCGAGCGCATTCAGGCAGCAGGCGGACGGGCTCTGTTTGTGGCCTGTGATGTGCGGTCTGCTGAAGCGTGCCAGCAGGCTGTGGAGGCCGGACTGGCGACTTTTGGGCAGATCGACATCCTGTTCAACAACGCAGGCATTGTGCCGAGCGGTACCGTACTGGAGACATCGCTGGAGGTCTGGCGGGAGGTTTTTGCCACCAATGTCGATGGGACATTCCACATGAGCCGGGCGGTGCTGCCATCCATGATCGAACGGGGGCAGGGAGTCATCGTCAATAACGGGTCGGACTGGGCGATCAGTGGCGGACAGGCGGCGGTGGCCTACTGTGCGACCAAAGGCGCGGTCATCCAGATGACACGGGCGATGGCGCTGGATCATGCCCGGCAGGGGATTCGCGTTAATGCGGTCTGCCCTGGGGACACCTATGTCGAACGGTGGGATGCGCGGCTGCAACCTGGCGAGTCGGTGGCCGATCATCTGGCGACACTGGGCAAGGGATTCCCGATGGGGCGGGTTGGGACGGTTGAGGAGATTGCCAAAGCGGTGCTGTTCCTGGCGAGCGACGACTCCAGTTATATGACCGGGCAGCTTTTGGTGGTCGATGGTGGCAACACAGCCGGGGGAACTTCCGTAAAATACTAGGTAGGGACGCGAGTTTCGCGTCCGCTGGGCAGCCTGATCGGAAACCGGCAACCAGAAGCTGATTGCTGTACGCTGAAAGCTCAAAACCATGATTCTTGCACTCGACTTTGGTGGAACCAAAACCCGGGCAGCGATCTATGACCATGACCTGCGGCTGCTGCATCGAGCAGAGATGCTGACTCGTCCAGCCGAGGGGCCAGCGGCAGTTCTTCCACGGCTGATCGAACTGGGGCGCAGTGTGATTCCAGCCGGGGCCAGTCTGGATGCCATCGGCGTGTCGGCGGGTTGTGCGCGAGCCTATACCGGGGTGATCGATAATGCACCGACCTTGCCGGGATGGGTGCAGGTGCCGCTGGCCGAGCAATTGAGCGGGGCTTTTGGTTTGCCGGTGCGGATGGAGAACGATGCCAATCTGGCGGCGTTGGCAGAATACCATCGTGGCGCAGCACAGGGTTGTGATCCAGCCGTCTACCTGACCTTGAGTACCGGGGTGGGCGGCGGCGTGGTCATCGGCGGGGAACTGTTCAGGGGTTGGCGAGGGGTAGCCTTTGAACCGGGGCATCTGCTGGTGGAAGCCGGTGCCGGGGGCTACGCGACCCTGGAGGGGCGGGCGTCCGGGCCAGCCTTGGCCGCGGCGGCACGTGATCTGCTGAACCGGAGTGCCGATCCATCACCACTGCGGGAGCTGGACGAGATCGACGGCAAGGCGGTGGCGGAAGCAGCACGGCTGGGTGATCCACTGGCGCTGGAAGTGGTCGAAGGAGCCGGTCGAGCCTTGGGCGTGGGACTGCTCAATGTGGTGCATCTGTTTAATCCGCAGTGTGTGGTGCTGGGCGGCAGCGTGGCAACTTTGGGCGATCTGCTGCTGGGGCAAGCCAGAGCTGTGTTGGCGGAGCGGCTGATTGATCCACTGTTCAATGGGCCGGATTTGATCCGGCTGAGTGACCTGGGGGATGACGGTGTGTTGCTGGGAGCGGCTTTGCTGGCGAAGCACAGCTGAAGAAGTTACTGCAGAGGGGCAGAGGGAACAGAGCAGCAGAGAAGCTTTTTAATGCAAAGCGGCCAAGAAGCAAAGATGCAAAGCCTTTTTTGGGCTATCAGCTTTTGACAATCGATTATGGAAACACTACTCAAACTCTACGGGCCGATTCACGAATCACTGCATGTGCTGGCCTTGTGGCTGATCGGGCGGCGGGCGGTGACCTGGACGAACCGGTACGTCGATATTCCGGCGGATTTGACGACCGGGCAGTATGTCTTTGTGGCAGGGTTGCCAGCAATGGTCTTCTGGGGGGTGGCAGTGGTGGGACTGGTGTGGATGGTCAGTGGGGGTGGTCTGGTGGAGATCGGCGGGGGGATGCTGCTGGTACTGGTCGGTGGGTTGGGTGGATGGGGGACGGTGGGCGATTTGCAGTTGATCTGGGAGCGATTGCAGCGTGAATGAGTGAAGAAGTGAAGAAGTGAAGAAGAAGTACAGAGTACAGAGTGAAGAAGTGAAAGCATGCAGAGAAAAGATGGGGATTTGTTACGGGGATAGGGGGATGGATTACCTGTTTTGCAGGTGAATATCAGGTAATTATTACGTAATATTACAATAAAATGGGTGGGAAAGTCTGCCTGATGAGGTTGGTTTGGGCATGTCCGCCCATGACCTGTTGTGTGCAAAACAGGTACCTGTTAATCCCCTGCTAGATACCTGCAACCAGTAACCTTTCACCAGAAACTCTTCATCAGTTGCCCGACCACACATTCCCGGTGATAATCGACGGCATACTGATCGCCATCAGCCTTTTGGATGTACATCGTGAAAATCTTCATCTCCTACCGCCGGGCGGATAGCGCCTACGTCACTGATAACGTCTACAGCTACATGCGCGGGCAGTTCGGGGAGGGCAACGTCTTCCTCGATGTTAATCCGGATAGTGTGCCATTTGGCGTCGACTTCCGTGAACACTTGAAGCAACAGATCGCCGCGCATGATGTGGTGCTGGTGATAATCGGCCCGCAGTGGGCGCAGATCATGCAGGAACGTGCTAGTTGGCCTGATGACTATTTACGAATAGAAATCGAAATCGCACTAGCTATAGGTAAGTTAGTGATACCGGTGTTGGTGATGGGAGCGATACATCCTGACTTCAAAGTTTTGCCTTCAGGAATAAGTGAATTGCAATGGAGACATGCTGCCGAAATACGGCGTCAGCCAGATTTTGATGTGGATTGTAGGCGTTTGGCACAGGGTATTCGCGATTACTTCGAACGACAGCCAGTAGCTATATCTAATTCTTTAGAATCGTCTAGTGTAGTCATATATAGTGAAGAAGAGCAGAAATACAATATATCACTTTTAACTGCAGAAACTGCACCTGGCATCCGCTGGATTGACTCGCATGGAATTCCAATGGTCTATGTTCCGGCGGGGAAATTCTTGATGGGTAGCCCAATAGGTGAAAGGAGAGATATTGAACGACCACCGCATGAGCAGATTATTTCTTCTGGATTCTATATTGACTTGACACCTGTCACAAATGCTAACTATGCTCATTTTGTTGATGCAGGCGGTTACATGTTAGAGCGTTATTGGACAGAGTCGGGGTGGAAGTGGTTGCAGTCAAGTGGAGTAAAAATGCCTAAAGAATATACGAATTTTGATGATCCGCAACAGCCTCGAATAGGGGTGAGTTGGTTTGAGGCTTGGGCCTATAGTCAATGGCGAGGAGGGCGATTACCAACTGAGGCTGAATGGGAATGGGCTGCACGTGGACCCGAACATAAGTTATATCCTTGGGGTGATAACTTTGATCCTACTAGGATCATTTATGAAAAAAATTCACTTGGTCGCACAGCAATTGTCGGAGATGGAATTCGCCAATCAGGTGCTTCGTGGGTTGGTGCCTTGGATATGAGTGGGAATGTATGGGAATGGTGCAGTAGCGTGAATCTTGCGTATCCCTATCGTGTTGATGATGGACGTGAAGACACTGAGGATGAGAGAGGATGGCGTGTACTGCGAGGGGGCTCTTGGTATGATTCTCGAGGAATTGCACGTACAACATATAGCATTAGTAATCCGCCTGTGGCGCGCATCACTGGCGCTGGTTTTCGAGTAGTTTATCCCCGTCCAGCATAAAATCGTAAGGTCGCTAATCCATTTCCAATTCCAAACGCACATTACTGCTCCGCCAGCGCGAGGATGGCCTCCCGTTTGGCCCGCAGATCATCGAGGGTGGGGATGGTCGTCATGGTGTCAATCATCCTCGTCAATGCTTCTTCATGGACTGAATTATACTCCAGGTTCAGACTGACCAATTGCGCCAAAAATCGGAACATATGTTCCGATTTTGCGTTTGAACTATGCTAGAATGAGATTGTTTTTGGAATTCGGGGCAATGAGAGGACTAGGTGTCTGCGCCGTATGTCCTCCCTTACAAAGCGGGACTGACAATCACTCCTGTGACGCCCGCACAGAATTGTCCTTGGACAAAATCCCGGTGTCCAAAATGTCCAATCTGTCCAATGTGTCAATCAGCTCATCGCGAAATGACCTGCCACCTGAAACCAGTAACCTGAAACCTGCCACCTCTCTGAACACGGCACTGTGTACTCTGTACGATCCCCCCCCGGTTGCATGTGTGACGGCTCATCTTTATAATGCACCTATCCACTGGAAGGAACACCAACGGTTATGTCGGTCGCCGACGAAATTAAAGCCCGCCTCGACATTGTCGATTACATCGGGCGCTTTGCCCCCCTCAAGCGGGCCGGGCGCACCTGGAAAGCGTGCTGCCCGTTCCATGCCGAGAAAACCCCCAGCTTCGTGGTCAATCCGGACCGGCAAAGCTGGCGCTGCTTTGGGCAGTGCGGCGTGGGCGGGGATGTCATCAGCTTCGCCATGAAGCAGCACAACTGGACGTTCGCCGAGGCGCTGGCGGAACTGGGCAAACTGGTCGGTGTGGAAGTGCGGCAGCGCACGCCGGAGCAGCGCGCGGCGGATGACCGTTACGACCGGCTGCGCGGCCTGATGACCGCCGCCGCCGAAGCGTTTCATCGGGCGCTGCTCAACCCGGATGACCCCACCGCCGTCAAGGCGTTGGCCTATGCCCGGGAAAAGCGCGGCTTCACCGATGAAACTATCCTGAAGTTTATGATCGGCTACGCGCCGCCGGGCTGGTCGCACCTGCTGGAGCATCTGCGTGAGGTCGGCTATGACGAGGCCGATGTCATCGAAACCGGCATGGCGATCCGCAACGAGAACGGGCGCGTCTATGACCGCTTCCGCGAGCGCCTGCTCATCCCCATCCGCGATGAACGCGGGCGGGTGATCGGCTTCGGGGCGCGGGCGCTCAACCCGGAGGATAACCCCAAGTACCTGAACAGTCCGCAGACGGTGTTGTTCGACAAGAGCAAGACGTTGTTCGGGCTGGATACCGCCAAGCGGGCGATCACCGAGAGCGAAACGGTGGTGATCGTCGAAGGCTACATGGATGCCATTCAGGCGCAGCAGGCCGGGTTTGGCAACGTGGTGGCACAGATGGGCACGGCGATGACCGAGGCGCAGCTCAAGCTGATCGCCCCGCGCTATGCCAAGCGCATCATCCTGGCGCTGGACTCGGATGCTGCCGGGCAGAGCGCCACGCTGCGCGGCCTGGAAGTGGCGCGGCAGACGCTGCAAGCCGATTACACCGGCAGGCTCGCCGTCGATATTCGCATCCTGCAAATCCCCGGTGCCAAAGACCCGGACGACCTGATCCGGGAGAATCCGGCCCGGTGGAGCGAACTCATCGCCAATGCCCAGCCAGTCGCCGAGTACGTGATCGACTCGGAACTGCGGGCACTGCCACCGGACTCCGGCACGCAGGATGTCGAGCGGATGGCGCGGCGGTTGATGCCGATGCTGGTCGCCACTGATAACAGCATGGATCAGCGGCAGAATGTGCAGTTGCTGGCGACGCGCCTCATCCGCCTCAAGCAGAGCGATCCGCGCTTCCGGTCGCTGCCGAGCATCACCGAGGCGCAGTTGTTCGCCTGGGCGGATGAGCAGCGCAAGATCAACCATGCTGTGCCTCCTACTCCTGATTCCACTCTCGCATCGGGAGAGGGGCCAGGGGTGAGGGCAAACGGCGGGCACGGGGGTGAGGCTCTGGCGCAACTGGCCGCAGCCACCCTGGAGGATCTACCGCCGGAAGCCTATGGCGATGATGAGTTTGATCCGGCCTCGGTGCTGCCTGCCGGGGAAAGCTTCCCCGTTGTCACGGTCCCTCTGCAAGCGGCCCCGGCTCCCCGGCGAGTCTCGGAGGCGGTGGCCGAAGCCGAACGTCACTGCCTGCGGATTCTCATCCGCCAGCCGGATGCCTTCTACGCGGTCAACCGCAAGCTGCGGGAGCTGGCGCGCGGGCAGCGCGATCTGGCGACCGGGCCATTGGCGGACTGGGATGGGGAGGATTTTAATCACAGTGAATACCGCGCCCTGATGAACCTGTTCAAGCTCGCACTGGAACAGGATGAGTTCGAGTTGTACGATTTTCTGCGCGAGCAAGCCGGGGCCGCGCTCGCACTCGCTTTTGAGACGCTGCTGACTGAAGATCAGGATGATCTGCGGGCCAGGGTGAAGGGCAACTTTCTGGCCGATGCGGATGTTTTCTGGCAGCGCAACCAGCGTGCCGTCGCCTCCGTGAACGTCACCAACGACTTGATTGAAAAGGCGTTACAATTACGAACTGCCCGCTTGAAGCGGGAAAGTGAAGAACTAGCCTTCCTGCAACTGGATGCTCAGGCTAATCATGATGATGCTGCCAGCTTCCAGTTCCAGACCCGCATCTTCCAGATCAGCCAGGCCCGCCGCCTGATCGAATCCGAAATCAACCGCGTCCGTACCGAAATCCGTCAGTAGGGGTACCCGAATGCCGAAGAAACGTAAATCCAAAGCCGCCGACGTGGATGCCAGCCAGGAAATGCCCAAAGTCCGGGGTGATGACGACGAAACCCTGGATGACGACGAAGGCGCTGATGACGACTCGTTTGACAGTAGTTTTGATGATGACTTTGGGGATGGCCCCGACCTTGAGCTCAATGATCTCGAGGAAGATGAGTCGGCGGATGATGCCTTCGCGCTGGACGCCGCCGCGCTGGCAGATGACCCGGTGCGGATGTACCTCAAAGAGATCGGTCAAGTGCCGCTGTTGGATTCCAACCGGGAGACGTGGTTGAGTATTCAGGTGGCCTCCGAGCGGCTGCTGGAAAACCTGCGGGACTCGCTTGCCAGTGTGGATGAAGCCATCGAAGACCACGACTCGCTGGATGATGTCAACCTGATTGAGCGCATCGCCCTGCACATCAACCGCCACTGGGATGAGGTGGTAGAGGGGGCCGGGGCCTTTGGCATGGAACCGCCAGATTTGACTCGATTGCTGGAAGAAGTGTTGTTCGTCCGCGATAACTGGAATGCCGACGGCAAATCGTACATCCGCGAGTTCCTGCGCCAGAAGGAGTGGGGCCGCGATGAACTCTGGACCGAACTGGCGAAGCATCTGTTCGATGTCTTCCAGGGGTTATATCTGATCCCGACGGCGCTTTTGGTACCGATCCAGCAGCACCTCCGCAAGAAGCAGGGCTTCCCCTCACCGGAGCAGGTGCGGGCCTGGCTGGAAGCTGATGACGATACACTGGCCGAACTGGCCGAGTTCTTTGAGCGGGTGGAGCAGCAGGCGCAGAACGCCGCTGAGTCGCTCACCCGCGCTAACCTGCGCTTGGTGGTCAGCGTCGCCAAGCGGTATATGGGGCGCGGCATCAACTTCCTCGACCTGATTCAGGAAGGCAATATCGGTCTGCTGCGGGCGGTGGAGAAGTTTGAACATACCAAGGGCTTCAAGTTCAGCACCTATGCCACCTGGTGGATCCGGCAGGCCATTAGCCGGGCGATTGCCGATCAAGCGCGGACTATCCGCATTCCAGTGCATATGGTAGAGACGATCAACCGCCTGATGCGGGTGCAGCGCGATCTGATTCAGGAGTTGGGCGGGGAACCGAGCGCCGAGCAAATCGCGCTGGAGATGGAGTTCCTGACCAAAGAGGAAACCAACGCTATCCGGATGCTGCGGCAGCACGGCGAACGCATCGACCCCGGCCTGCAGCGGAAACTGCGCCGCGCGGCCCAGAAGGTCCGCAAGATCATGCGGATCAGCCAGGAGCCGATGTCGCTGGAAATGCCGATTGGTCAGGAAGACAGCAGCCAACTCGGCGACTTCATCGAAGATGACAAGGTGATGGGGCCGGTGGACGCCGCCAGCCGCCAACTGCTCAAGGAACAGATTCGCTCAGCGCTGGGTGTGCTGAGTGAACGTGAGCGCGAGGTGCTGGAGATGCGCTTCGGCTTGCAGGATGGGCAGGATCACACGCTGGAAGAAGTGGGTAAGCACCTGGGTGTGACCCGTGAGCGCATCCGCCAGATCGAGGCCAAGGCGCTCCGTAAGCTGCGGCATCCGACACGGAGTCGGCAGCTGCGGGACTATCTGGAGATGTGATGCGCCGTCGTTAGTCTCCAGTCGATAGTCATCAGAAATAAAAGCGAGACAGGCAATCACCTGTCTCGCTTTTTGTGCCGTACAGGATAGATGCCCTGTCGGGCTACTCTTCCCCTATTGCCAGAACGTGATGTCCTTCATTACCCAGCGCGGCGCGGCTTGGCTTTGACCTTGCCCTCGCGGTGGGCGAGAGTCTTTTCGATATAAGCGATGGCGTCCGGGGTTTTGCAGTTGGTCAGGCCGTGATCGACCTCGACATAGCCGATGCGCCCGGCAGCATCCACCGCCAGTGTTTGTAACCCGGCATTCCGCAGGCCGATGTTAATGACGGCGCTGTTCATGTTGTACCGGACGCGGTTTTTGGCCGTGTGAATGTGGGCTTCGATATGGTCCAGGTACGGCTTGAAGAAGTCATCTGGCAGCGAGGGATCGCTGCGGGCGATGCCGCCCAGAATGCCCCAGCCCGCCGTTTCAATCCACTCGCCGTCCGCCTGAGTCCACTGTTTCAGCTTCTCCAGCGCGAGCGGCGTTTGCGCGGCATAGCCCGCGATGGCATCGGTCAGACCGTAGTTGTTCGAGTCGGCAATCCATTGGTCGAGCTGGGCGCTGGTCGCGGCCTGGGGGTCCGCGATCATGATCGCCAGGATGCGGGCATCGTGGTTGCCGGTCGCCCAGAGTTGCAGCGCCAGCGCATGATCGCGCTTGATCTTCTTCTGCAGTTTGCCGAGCAGCGCGTAGCTGACACCGAACATCGGCTCGGTGATCCCATGCCGACTGTAGGTTTTGCGGGTCTGGGCTGACCCGCCCGCTTCCAATTCGGCCATGACTTCGTTCAGGGTTGCCATCGACATGACCTCCTGTGAGGATGCTATCAGGCGCGGCAGACTACCGCGCCATCTATGGTCAGTATAGACCAGATTTTCTATCGCGCTACCGGGTATTGAATCTCGGTCAGGATGCCAGCCGGATCGCCCGGGGCGGTCAGATAGACTTCCCGGATTGGCCCGGCCAATTTGTAACCGCTCTCGCCGATCCATTTACTGAGGGCGGCGTAGCTGGGTTCGACTTCGGAGTAATCCCCGGCGTGGATAATACAAGCTGCCTGGGGGATGGCGGGCAGGTCAATGGCTTTCAACTGGCGTCCATCGCTCAGCGGCACATCAACCCGAACGGAGGCAGCGACAGGCAGTACAACTTCGACATCCATATCGGTCAGCTTAAATTCCGGGTCATGGAAGAGGGTGGCAGGCGGACCAATGATTTCAATCTGACGGGCCATCAGCGCCATCACACTTTCCTGCAAAATGCGACCGACATCCGTGGGTACGGGGATGACTTCCCGCAGGCTGAGGACATGCAGGGATTCGATCTGTTTAAGGACGATGTCTTGGGTGGGCATCTGCCCCTCCTTTTCAATCTGATGTAAGCGGGCGGCGACCCGCGCCAGGCGGGCCTGTTCGTCTTCGACGCGTTGGGCGATTTCGGCCTGCTTGAGCCGTAACATCCCGCGGAGTTCATCCGGAGAGAGGCTGTCGTTGAGCAGGTCGCGGATCTGCTCCAGCGAGAGGCCGAGATCCTTGAGCGCCAGAATCCGGTTGAGCCGGGGTAACTGGTCAATGGTGTAGTAACGGTAACCCGTGAAGGTATCGACATGCGCCGGTTGCAGGATGCCGAGATCGGCGTAGTAGCGCAGGGCGGAGACCGGCACTCGGCAGAGGCGTGAGAAATCACCGATTTTGTACATGGGTTTAACCTCAGAAAGACGGACGCGCCGTTGCGCGTCCCTACAATTTGCGAACGGGTTGGCGTAGCACCGTCCGTAGTTTACCCGGCGCAACGCGATCCGGGCTGTTGAGGTAAATCTCGTGATGCTTGCCGCTCTCGATATAACCATTCTGCGGGATGAATTCCCGGTGCAGGCGGATGAGCGTGGGCGTTTCATCATCATAGGAGCCGAGGTGCAGCTTTTGCAGGCACAGCCCTTCGTGATAGGTCTCGAAGCGCAGATCGGCGGTGCGGGCCAGTTGCTTCTTCGCATGGACTTCGGCGATGGTCTTTTGTACCAGTTCCGGGGTGACGTATTCGGGTTGGAGGATCATCATCGTCCATGACCATTCGTCCTTGTTGCGCTCGCTGGTGAAGACTCGTTCATCACCTGCCCACCATAGACCTTCCGGCGGCATGACGGCATAGTCGATGCCCTGCGCTTTTTTCACGGCGAACTTGAGCGCATAGCTGACCGCAAAGAGGGCTTCCAGGGCAGTCTTATAGCCAGTGGCGGTGTTGGGATCGCCCGCGCCGTCGATCATCAGGTAATTCATGGGTGGTACTTCGACGAGGACGAATTCGTCCACGGGCGGGCTGTAGAGGTGCTTGAGAGTCTTTTTGAGATCGAGTTTAGAGCCGAACATGGTATCCCTTTCTGTTTTGAATTAAGCCTGCTGACTCCAGTGTGCGGTCTCAAGCGACTTGAGAGTCAAGTACTCGCGTGCATCTGCTGATTGGCGGTACAATGGCACCGCCAGCCATTTGAGAATGCAATGAGGCACTTGCCATGTATATCGGTCGTGTTAAAGGGACGGTCGTCAGCACTGTCCAACATTCGCAGTATGACGGTCGCAAGCTGATGCTGGTGGCCCGGCTGGAACTGGATGGACGCGAATCAACCAGTGCTTATGACATCTGCGTGGATACGGCGCAGGCGGGGGTGGGCGATGTGGTGCTGGTGCTGGACGAGGGCAGCAGCGCACGGCAAATCCTCGGCAAGCGCGGTACCGGGCCAGTGCGGGCGGTCATCATGGGGATTGTCGATCGGGTGGAGATTTAAGAACAAATACAGAGAAGAAATTACTGCAGAGGGGCAGAGATGCAGAGTGACAGAGGAAGATGTTTAATGCAAAGCGGTAAAGAAGCAAAGCAAGAAGGATATTGGACATCGTGACTGCACCAGAAACACGCTCGGCAACGCTGCTCATCTCCTGCCCGGATCGGCGGGGGTTGGTCGCGGCTGTGACCGAGTTCATCGCTGCCCGGAGTGGGAATATTCTGCACCTCGACCAGCATGTGGATGCCGATGAGAACGTCTTTTTCATGCGCGTTGAATGGGATCTGAATGGTTTCGCCATCGAGCCGGAAGCTGTCGATGCGGCCTTCGCGCCCATTGCCACGCAGTTCGGCATGACTTATGACCTGCGCTTTAGCTGGAACATCCCGCGGATGGCGGTCTTTGTCTCCAAAGAGTCCCACTGCTTATACGATATTCTGGCGCGGGTGCAATCAGGCGAGTGGCGCGTCCATATCCCGGTGATCGTCAGCAACCATCCGGATCTAGGTGAGGTGGTGAGCAAGTTTGATATTCCGTATGTGGTGACGCCGGTCACCAAAGACACTAAACCGCAGGCAGAAGCCCAGCAGATGGCCCTGATGGAGCAGTATCAGCCGGATTTCATTGTGCTGGCGCGCTATATGCAGATTATCTCGGCGGATTTTGTGACGCGCTATCCCAACCGAATCATCAACATTCACCACTCGTTTTTGCCCGCCTTCATCGGTGCCAAGCCGTATCAACGGGCGCACGAGCGTGGGGTGAAGATCATCGGCGCGACCAGCCACTATGTGACGGCGGATCTGGACGCGGGGCCGATCCTTGAGCAAGAGGTCATCCGGGTTAACCACCGCGACTCGGTTGCCGATCTGATCCGCAAGGGCAAGGATGTGGAGAAGCTGGTGCTGGCGCGGGCCATCCGCTATCACCTCGATAATCGCGTGCTGGTCTACAACAACAAGACGGTCATCTTTGCGTGACGGGAATCAGTGACCTTTAAGGCAAAGAGGGCGCACATCAGGCGTCCCCTTTGTCTATAAAGCGTCAGGCTTCGTAGGCTAACTGACCACCGACATAGGTCTGCTGAACCCGGATGCCCAGCAACTTGGCTGCCGGGGTCGATAGTGGGTCACCGCTCAGGATGGTCAGGTCGGCCCATTTGCCGGGTGTCAAACTACCGCGATTGTTTTCATCCCCGCTGGCGATGGCTCCACCCATAGTATAGGCATAAAGTGCTTCGGCAGCCGTGATGGCTTGTGCCGGAGCGATCGGTTCGCCCTGCGGATCAAGCCGGTCAATGGCAGCCTTCATGCCCAGCAGCGGATTGTCATCCGGCACCACTGGCGCATCCGAACTGAGGGCGACGGTCAACCCGGCATCCAGCATGGCTCGGACCGGATAGCAGCGCGGGATGTATTCATCCGGCAGGTAACGGCGGAAAGCGCTGCCGAGCGCGGGCAAGAAGACCGTCTGCGGTACGGCGATGATCTCCAAGGCTTTGCTGCGCCGGAGGTGCTCGGCATCTGGCAAGCCCAGGTGCTCAATACGGTGGCGTGCCCTCACCCCTGTATCCCCTCTCCCTGAGGGAGAGGGGAAGGGGGTGAGGGCTAGCTTTTCATACACATCGAGTATCTGGTCGAGGGCGCGGTCGCCGATGGCATGGGTGCCTATGCGGAACCCCGCCGTGTGAGCTTCCTGCGCCAGATTGAGCAAATCCTCGGTCTCAAAGCGGAGGACGCCGGGGTCGTTGGTCACTTTGAAGTTAACGCTGAGGGCCGCCGTCGCCCCACTGAGGCCGCCATCCGCAAAGAACTTGACGCTATCCATCCGCAGCCAGTCGCTGACGAAACGTTCGGGTAAGGGGAGGGTTTCGGTTCCCCCATCGGGACGGCGGATGGGCAGGGTATTGATGCGGACGGCGAGTTCGCCGGCGGCTTCCAGCGCCCGGTATACGCGGACGTGGTTGGGCAGGAGCAGCGGATCGGTGGCGCTGGTGATACCGAGGCTGAGTTGATGGCGGTTGCAGGCCTTGATGGCATCGGCGTAGTCCGCATCGGTCGGTTCCGGGATGACCTTCATCATCAGGCCCATAGCGGTTTCTTGCAGGAGTCCGGTCGGCTCCCCGTGTTCATCGCGGACAATGACCCCGCCGGGTGGGTTGGGAGTCGCGGAAGTGATACCCGCTAGCCTCAGCGCCAGCGAATTGGCGACGATCATGTGACCGCAAGTCCGTGTCAGGGCGACGGGATGGTCGGGGATGGCCGTGTCCAGATCGTAACGGGTGGGGTGACGGCTTTCCGGCAGATCGGCTTCGTTATAGCCGCGCCCGGTGATCCAGGTTCCGGGTGGGAGGGCGGCGGCTTTGGCCCGGAAGCGCTCGACAATGGCCGGGATGGTGGGCGCGGCCGCTTTATTGGCGACGACCTGCCGGGTCAGCAGCAAGCCGAGCTTCCAGATGTGAACATGGGCATCATTGAAGCCGGGGATGAGTGTCCGTCCGGCCAGATCGATTCGGCGTGTGCCTGTGGGCGCGGCTGCTTCCACCTCGGCCAGCGACCCAACGGCACGAATCCGTCCGTCATCATTGGTCAGCAGCGCTGCCGGTTGCGGGTAGCGCGGGTCGATGGGGTGGATGGTTCCGTTGTGAAAGAGCAGCATAGAGTCTCCTAGCCTGAGTTTTGTCAGAGTGCTACCGATGTTAACTCAAGGCGGGCTATAATCGATAATTGGATTGTTTTGTAATAAAGAGTTGGTCTATGGCTGATATACAACCGATTCTGGATGCCTTGCGCGCAAAGTATGGCCTCAGTGATAGCGAGGCTCGTCAGGCGCTCACGGCATTGGTCGAAGAAGAACAGCGCCGCCGGATGGCATCCCCGCGCACGCGAGCTGTGGGTGAAGAACGCAATCTCGCCGGCGCGCTGGGTGATTTGTTAAGCGGGCGCGAGGGTATCCATGACATCCCAGCTTTAGGGGATATCATCGAGGCGCTGCTAAAAGACAGCGGCGCGAGTGCCCAGACCAGCCAGGGTGGTGGAATCACCGGGTTGATTGGGGCGCTCCTGGGCAGCAGTGTGGTCAAAGAGCTGCTGAACTCGTTCGGCAGCAGCCTGCAGGCCTCGGTCAAGAACGCGGTGGATGACCTGCTGGGACGGAAGAAGAAACGCCGTCGTCGCCGCAAGCCGACTTCAGCGAGCACCAACGGCAAGAAGAAAAAGAAACGTAAGACGACGCGTCGTAAACGTGGTACGGCTTCGACCCGGCGGCGGACTGGAAGCAGCTAACGCTTGGGGTTGGAGGCTCGCGCTGCGAACAGGTCTTCCAGCAATTTCATCAACACCGGAATATCGGGCAGGGGTTTTTCGAGGAAGTGATCGGCACCGGACTGCCGCACGAGCAAGTCCCGCTGGTCAGGTGACATCCGGTAAGCGGTCATCAAGACAATCACCATGTCTTTGGTACGTTCACACTGTCGCAGACGCTGCCCTACATCTGGCCCGCTGACCTGCCCCGGTAAGCGAATATCGAGCAAGGCGAGGGATGGGACTTCATCAAGCAGCAGGTTGCCCTCCTCGACCTCGTCAATCCAGGCTAAGGCATCTTCGCCATTGGTGAAGGAGATACCGTCCACGCCCATCAGGTCGTAGAGTGCCAGCACTAGTTCATAGAGACCAGGTTCGTCTTCAACGACCATCCAGGTTGTCATGGCCGGATTCTCCGCAGTAGGGCAGGATGAGAGTAGATTATTGAGGTTATTATAACAGGGCTACAAAAGTTGCAAACAACCATCGGTCAAATCCTAAGGGAATGTAACACTGGCATATTCGCGCCGCGTGCGGTCAACCACCTCGATTAAGGTGGCCGGGGCATAGCTGCGTCTGGCGACTTCATGCCAGAGTGCTGCGACGGCAGTGCCCAGCGCATAATCAAAACGCGGGCCGGCAGGTTCATCGACCAATAGCAGGATATTCAGAGCTTCGATTTCGGCTCCGATGGAATCCAGCAGCAGGAGCGACCCGGCAGGATAGCGCGACCAGCGCGGCAAAGGGCGCTTGAGGATCGTTTGTCCGACACGGGCTGTTTGCAGGGAAAAAGTGACTTTGCTATCGGCATCCGCCAGAGCAAGTGTGTATTCCAGCCTGCCGCTGGTCGCTGCGGCTGCCCAGACCGCATAACCGGGTGGATTGACCACCCAGGTGAGATCGCTTTCTGGAAAGGCTTCACTAAAGGTACTCAGCAGGCGTACTGGCGGGTTGGTTCCCGTAACAATCACAGGTAATTTCCTATTGGCAATGGCGTGCTGCTTCCATCATAGCGGAAATTTGAAGTTGGTGGTTGCGGAGTTGAGAATTACCTGAGCAATCGTGCTGTAACCAGCCAAGATCGTTATACTGATGGTCATCTTAGTGGTTAGCGGTGGATTGACTCGATGACGACCACGACACAGTCAGCGCCGGACCGCGCTGAACGTACACTGGGTATCGGTTTAGTATTCGCCGGCATACGCTGCGTTCTGCAATACGCGGTACTGCCTTTCATGCTGCCCCTGATTGGTTTGAGCAGCGCTGTCGCTGTGCCGATTAGTCTGGCGTTGAATGCGATTGCGGTTGTCTCCATCCTGTACAGCATTCGACGCCTGTGGCAGATTCACTACCGCCATCGTGTGGCCTATACAGTGGTCGGTGTGACAGCGCTGGTCATTCTGGCGGCCTTCACGATGTTGGATTTACGGATATTGATGGCGGTTTAGTGGATGAACGGGTGGGTTGTACACACCCTTTTACCAGATGGATTCAACCGATATGGCTAAACGGGGCTTGGTCTGGACGGCGGCGTGTGTGTTGCTGATGTTGAGCGCAGCACAGTCGTTGGTGGCGCAGGAGGATTGCGCGGCGGCGTTACAGGCCACCTGGACCAGCGCCAGCGACTTGTGTATCGGCAAACCTGCCGGTTACTGGTGCAACGGCGGGCCACCCCCTTCAGTCCAGCCGGAAGGGCCGGTCAGTAATGCGATGGCGGCCCCGGGGGCCCTGGTCGAGGTGGGGGTGGTGGATTTGATCCGCACCGCGGGCATCAGCGCGGATGGGCGTTCCGCCGGGGCGTTCTGGCTGCGTTCGCCGGAGCCGGTGCCCATGTCCGCACTGCTGCTGGGTGATGTGAGCATGGCCGATTTGAGCGCGCCGGGATCGCTGCCCTGGCAGAGCTTCATCGTCATCACCGCGCCAGGCCGTTCGGAGTGTCCAACTGCGCCACCCAATTCACTCATTCTACAAAGCCAATTTGGGGAAGCCGCTAATGTGGCGATCAATGGGGTCTCGTTGACTTTGAACGGGACGGTTTTGGTCGAGACGGTCGAAAATAACACGATTTTCGCTGGTCTATCCGGCGTTTCAGTCTTGTTTGCCGCCGGGGTCAATCAACCGGTGCGGACCGGGCAGCAGGTCGTGGTGAATTACGCGCCGGGCAACTTCCAGTTCCCGGCTCAGCCACCGGCGGATCCTGTGCTATTGGAATCGCGCCTGGCAGAGCATATTCCGGTCGCCCTGCTCGACCGACCGATCCTGGTGCCGCAGCCGGGTTATGCAGCAACCCAGGGACAGGTCAACCTGCGAACCGGGCCGACCACCGATGCCGGGGTGCTGGCGGAAGTCCCGGCTGGTCAAACTTTGAGCGTGCTGGGGCAGTCCCCGGATGCGGCGTGGCTGCATGTACGCCTTGACAGTGGATTAACTGGTTGGATGCGGCGTGAGCTGCTGCTGACGGAACTCGGCACGATTACTTCTGTGTATGAGGCTACGCCACTCCCGCCGCAGCGCTACGGTGAGTTAGGCCGGATTGGTAAAGTGGTCGCGGCAGCGGGGGTGAACGTCCGGAGTGCACCGGATGTGACTTTCCCGGCGGTGGGCAGCCTGCCCGATGGCGCAACGGTGACGCTGCTGGCACGCAGTCCATACAGCCCGTGGGTGAAGGTTGAAGGTGGCGGTATGGTGGGTTGGCTGGCGCTCATCACTGTGCAGACGCAGGCGGTGATCGATGCGCTGCCGATTGACTTCAATGTGCCGCCACCACCCGAACCGACGCGCGTGCCGGGTTCATTCGGGAATGCATTCCCAGACCCGAATCGACCGGAAAATCCATAGCGGGCAGACGATCAGGGATTAGTGGGATCCCCATTCTCAGCGCTGTGTTTGTCCAGAATGAGAATGGGGGCGGCACTGCATAGATTGATGCGCCTACTCGCCGAACTTTCTGCGAGTTGCCGCTCGCTTTCCACCCTCGTGGAAAACTGCGCCTCCGCCTATACTGCTCCTGAAGATGAAGGGAGCACCTGGTGGATAACGCCCTGCAATTCATTCCCATTCTGGTGGTGGGTTTCACCGCGTCGCTGGGATTCACGCCGCTGGCTCGGCAGATTGCCTTCCGCTGGGGTGTGGTTGCCATCCCCGCACAACGCAACATCCATACTGATCACAAGCCGCTGATGGGCGGGCTGGCCATTTTCGCCGCATTTGCGCTTTCGCTGCTCCTGTTCAGTCCACCGCGCCATGTAGTGGAACTGGGTGCGATTCTGCTGGGCGCGAGCCTGCTGGCGATCACAGGACTGGTCGATGATCGCTACGGCCTCGGCATTCGCATTCGGCTGATGGTGATGGCACTGGCAGCGTTGGTGGTCATGGCAGCCGGCATTCATATCAGCCTGTTTAAGACCCTGTGGCTGGATGGGCCGCTGACCATCCTGTGGGTATTGACCCTGACCAACGCGACCAACTTCATGGATAACATGGATGGCCTGACGGCGGGCATGTCGTCAATTGCAGGCTTTTTCTTCCTGCTGATTGCCTGGACGCAGGGTTTGACGCTGGTCACGGCGCTGGCCGCTGCCCTGCTGGGGAGTGCGGTCGGTTTCCTGATCTATAATTTCAATCCCTCCAGCATCTTCATGGGGGATATGGGTGCGCTACCCCTGGGATTTGTCCTGAGTGTGTTGGGCATCAAACTGACATTCCAGACACAGCCGCCGGATGTGACCTGGATGGTGCCGCTGTTGGTGCTGGCGCTGCCGTTGTTCGACATTTGCCTGGTCGTTCTGACGCGACTCATGGAGGGGCGCTCGCCCGGGCAAGGTGGGAAAGACCACACCTCGCACCGTCTGATGAGCATCGGGTTCAATCAACGTCTGACGCTGCTGCTGCTGTACGGATCAGCCATGCTGTTCGGGACGATTGGCTTGATCGTCAGCGCGGCGGAACCCACTATCGCGTTCAGGGTGGGGATTGCGGGTTTGGTCATGCTGGCAGGATTGTTCGCCCTGATGCTGTGGGTTCGTCGGCGGTATCAGGGTATTCGATAGCGGATGGTGTTTATAGACCTGAGCGGGTAACCGCTGATGTTTGGTCAAGCCTCGATTCTGCCGCAGGGAACCTGAGGCTATACTCTAGCGTGGGGCGTTCATCAAAATCTATCGCTACTTTTGCGGCGGGCGATCAGCCGACCATTGACTATCGACTACACACTATCGACCATAGACTTATGACTTCAATCAATCGTCCATCCACAAAACTGACCTATGTTGTGACCGGGGGGGCCGGATTTATCGGCTCGCATATTGCAGAGCGCCTTCTAAAAGAGGGGCACGCGGTGCGGATTGTCGATAATCTTTCGACCGGCAGCCGCACGAACCTGGACCGACTGACCGGTGATGTGACCTTTCATCAGGTGTCGATTACTGACCTTGACGCTTTGCATCCGATATTTGCCGGGGTCGATACGGTTTTTCATCAGGCGGCGCTGCCTTCGGTACCGCGTAGCATTGATGATCCGCTGACTACCCATGATTATGATGCGACCGGTACGCTGAAGGTGTTGATCGCTGCGCGGGATGCGCGGGTGCGCCGCGTGGTTTATGCTGGCTCATCATCCGCGTATGGAGATGTAGTGGGGGACTTCAAGACTGAGGATATGGCTCCGCGTCCCCTTTCTCCCTACGGTGTCGCCAAGCTGGCAGGTGAATATTACTGCCAGTCGTTTCACCGAGTCTACGGCCTGGAGACGGTGTGCCTGCGGTACTTCAATGTGTTTGGCCCGCGCCAGGATCCAACTTCACACTATGCAGCGGTGATCCCTTTATTTATTACGTCGATGCTGGATGGTCGGCCACCGCTGATTCACGGCGATGGCGAACAGTCGCGGGATTTCACGTTTATTGACAATGTTGTGCATGGCAACCTGCTGGCTTCACGCGCTGAACGCGCTCCGGGGGAGGTCATGAACCTGGCGACAGGGGGGCGGATCACCTTGCTGGATCTGGTGAGTAAGATTAATACGGTGCTGGGTACGGATTTGCAGGCGCTGCATGGCCCAGCGCGCTCTGGGGATATCAAGCACTCACGGGCGGGCATCAGCAAAGCAGCTCAATTGCTGGGGTACGAGCCAGTGGTGAGCTTTGATGAGGGTCTGGCGCGGACGGTCAGCTGGTATCAGCAGCAGGCATGATGCGCGTACTGCATATCCTCAAGGTGAAGGGGATTGCCGGGGCCGAGCAGCATCTGCTCACATTGCTGCCGGGTCTGCGGGCGCGCGGGGTGGATGCCCGTTTCCTGATTCTGGTGCCACCGGATAATCCAGTGATTGATTTTACGGTGGCAGCGGACGCGCGGGGTATCCCGTTGGAAAAGCTGATCATCCGCCATCATGCCGATATTACCCTGTACGGGCAACTCCTCAGCAAAATTCGCGAATTTAACCCGGACGTGGTTCACACCCATCTGCAACATGGCGATCTATACGGCATCCCAGCAGCCCGCTGGGCAGGGGTGCCAGTGGTCATCACCAGCCGTCATAACGATGATGTACGGCGGCGGAACCGGGCCCTGCGCTGGCTGAACCGCTGGCTATGGGGGCAGGTGAGCGCCGGCATTGGTATCTCTGAATCTGTGCGACAGTTCAGCATGGAGGTGGAGAATGTTCCCGCAGACAAGATTGTCACTATTCACTATGGTATTGCTGTGAAGGGAGACTATAAAAGCTCAACCGTCTCTCAGACTGCCCTTCGATCTGAACTCCAGTTGCCACCCACTGCAACTCTTGTCGGGACGGTCTGCCGTCTGCTGGATTGGAAAGGTGTGCAGTATGCGATTGATGCTTTCAGCCAGGTACAACAGCAATTCGTAGAAGCGCACCTTGTCATCACCGGAGATGGCCCCATGCGTCAATCCCTTCAGTTACAAGTTCGGCAATTAGGTTTGACAGAGCGGGTTCATTTCCTCGGGTGGCGTTCGGATGCCACTTTGGTCATGAGCGGGTTGGATGTGTTCCTGATGCCAAGCGAGCGTGAAGGCTTCGGTATCGTCTTGTTGGAAGCGATGTCCCACGCCTTGCCGGTGATAGGGTCGCGGGCTGGGGCTATTCCAGAGGTTGTTGTCGATGGGGAAACCGGACTCATCATCCCGCCTAAGGACCCGGCTGCGTTAGCCGAGGCGCTCGCCCATTTGTTGGCAGATCGCCCGCTGCGGCAGTATATGGGTCTACTGGGGCTTGATCGACTGGAAGTACATTTCTCGGCAGAGCGAATGATTGACCAGACACTCGGTCTGTACCGGCAGTTACTTGCCCAGCAAGTACATTGAGTTTAGCGATGGCCCTGAATCAAACGAAACGTGATTGGGTATTTCAGTTGGGCTTGGTCCTGATTCTGGCTTTAGCAACCGCTTTGCGTTTTGGTGGCGTAGGATTCAGCCTACCCTATGTCGATCATCCCGATGAGCCAAATTTCTATCTGGTTGCCCAATACTGGCGCGGTCAGTTCAACCCTAACCCGGATATTGAGTACCTCTACCGAGGCTATCCCCCGGCTTATATTGCCTTGCAGGTGGTTTTGTTGCCGCAGATAGAAGGCTGGCGAGGAAGCGGTCTGGCGGAAGCAGTGCGCGTCTTGCGCTGGCTTTCCGCTTTAGCTGACTTGGCTACCCTAGTATTGATTGCTTTGACTGCTCGACAACTTGAGGGCAATATCGCAGGCTGGATTGGCGGAGTCTGCTGGGCACTGGCTCCGTTAGTTGTCAAAAACAATATCCTGGCACTGCCAGACCCCTGGGTGCCAACACTGACGATGGCGGCGCTGTGGTTGGCAGTGGTGGCCTATAAGCAGTCGGATCGGCGCTGGTGGGCTTTGCTCAGTGTGATAGCCGGAATTCTGGCAATTCTGTTCAAGTACCCGGTGTTGTCCGTGATTGTGCCGGGCGGATTAGTTTCCCTCTTGATGTTGACCCGTCCGTCCGAACGCCACACTGGGCTGCGGATACTGGTGTCACAGGCGTTGCTGGTAGTTGCAGTTGCCGGTTGGTTATGGTTTGGTTACCAGTTTAGCGATGCCTTTTATGCGGAGGGAGCCGAAGCGACGACTAACGGCCTCAGCAATATGCTGAACCCGGAGCGGTTGTCTAACAACCTGTACTTTACGCTGTATCCTTTCCAGCCCGGAATCATCGTTCTGCTGCTCGGTGGGCTGATTGCATGGTGGTTGCTGGGACTGCACGGACAAAGTCGGACGGAAATGCCGGTTCTAGCTCTACTGCTGATACTGATCTTGACCATTCCTTGGCTGGCAGCGACTTTTAGTCTCGTGACGGAATCCAACCGGATTCGGGATGTGCTGCCAGCTTCGGCCGTCGTTGCGGTTGTAATCGGTTTAGCTGCTGCGTGGATCGTGAAGGTTGTTCCTTCGCGTTACCGTACTTTGGCCACTGCTGGATTAGGCACAATGCTCTTGGTTGGCATCTGGTTGCCGTCATTTCGGAACCTGCTTCCTTGGGTTGAGGACGCTCAACGGCCGGACCGACGCGTATGGTTACGCGAGTGGTTTGACCAGAACCTTGATCCCGGCGCGGTGCTGGTGGATGCGGATAATCATAAGACCTTCAATCCGATTTGGGGGGGAATTCCCCATCGTCAGTGGGTTGATTGGATTGAAACCGATTCGCTGACCAGTCGAAGCCCGGCGCAGTGGCGTGACGAGCAAGGGATCAGCTATGTCGCAGTTGGACGGTCGGAAGTAAGCAGGCTGGAGCAAAGCCCTGAGGGGCGAGCATTTCTGGAGGTGATGCTGCCTTTGCGGGACTTCTATGCACCGCCGTTAGCTCGCGGGCCTGAGATGCGCTTTTACAGGTTGTGGCGGATGCAGACTGAAGCGCAGATTCAGTTTGGTGAGTCGATCCAGTTGATCGGTTATGATTTGGAATCCGAATCGCAGGCCATTCTGCCCGGTTCATCAATTACCTTCCGCTTTTACTGGAAAACAAGCTCAACGCCGGTTGATAACTACTCCCTGTTTGTTCACCTTTCCACCTTGGACGACTATGATGTTCTCGCTCAGGTCGACAGCACGCCGGCAACTGCAGAACGCCCAACACTCACCTGGGGTGACCGGTCTGAGACACTGATTAGTCCACGGTTAACTTTAAGAGTGCCACCGGAACTGGAACCGGGAACCTACCGCTTGATGATCGGGCTTTACAACTATACGACCGGCGTTCGGTTGGCACCTGTTGGGGTGGACAGTGTAGTTGAAAGCGATGCTTTACAATTAATGGATGTCACTATCGCCGAGCGATAGAACAGTTATACGGACAGGAGCGGGTATGTCTGGAACACATCCGTTGGATGAAAGCCTTCAGCTTGAACAGGAATTAATCGCCGCTATTCAGCGCGACTCAAAACAGAAGGCGGGGATCATCCAGCCGCGCATCATGAAAACGATCTTGTTCTGTGGTTTGACGTTTGCGCTGCTGTTTTTTGTGGGTCTGGAGATCCGCAATGTGGTGAGCCGGAACTTTGCCGATGCGGGGCTGAACACCACAACCACCATTGCGTCCATGTTGGCGGTAGCCGCCGGGACCTACGTCAGCGCCCGGTGGGCGAACCGTGCCTGGGGCGGCTTTTCTCTCATCCAACGGCTAGGGTCAGTGAGCCGGGCGGTGCTGCAGGTGCAAGTTGCGATTGAAAAGGTCCGGGGCAACCAGCAGGTAAGCCAGGCGGAACTTAACCAGATTAATCAACTGGCTCATCGGGCATGGGATACCTATGTGCAGGCCATGCACGATTCTGGATTGCGGGTGGACTAGATGGCTGAATTACCTCAACCGATCCGTATTCTACGTATTATTGCACGGCTCAATGTAGGTGGCCCTGCTATTCATGTGAGCCTGCTCACTGAAAAGCTGCATGAGCCAGACTTTGAGAGTTTGCTGGTTTGCGGGACGATTGATCCCGGCGAAGGCGATATGGCTTACTATGCCAGCGAACATGGCGTTGAGCCTGTCATCATCCCGGAATTAGGCCGGTCACTGCACCCCATGCGGGATCTGAAAACGCTGTGGAAAGTGTATCAACTTATTCGAGAATACAAGCCGCATGTGGTGCATACTCACACGGCGAAAGCGGGTTTCATTGGACGGCTAGCAGCGTGGTTGGCGCGCGTTCCCGTGATCATTCATACATTTCACGGTCATGTGTTTACGGGATATTTCCCACCTCTCAAGACCCGCTTCTTCATCATTCTGGAGCAGTTCTCGGCTCTGTTAGCGGATATGATCATCACCTTGACGGAAGGGCTTCGCCGGGAGCTGGCTGAAGTTCATCATATTACGCGCCGATCCCGCATCACAGTGCTGCCGCTGGGTTTGGACCTACAGCCATTTGTGGCGCATCCGCGTAAACAAGGTGATTTTCGGCAGATGTGGAATATTCCGGCAGATGCGCCGTTGATTGGCATCGTTGGTCGGATTGTCGTGGTCAAGAATCACGCTCTGTTCGTCGAGGCAGCGGCCCGCATCCGGCAGGCAATACCGAAAGCCCATTTTGTGATCGTCGGTGATGGCGATCTACGGGCAGAGGTCGAGGCACAGGTGGAGGCCCAGGGGCTGAGCGACGCGGTGACATTTACCGGTTGGCAACGAAATCTGGAACCGATTTATGCGGATCTGGATGTGGTGGTCATCAGCAGTATCAATGAAGGTACGCCGGTTTCGATTATCGAGGCACTGGCGGCGGGTTGCCCGGTGGTGGGGACAGCGGTTGGCGGTCTGCCGGACTTGCTCGATCATGGCAAGTTGGGACGGTTGGTGCCGCCTGGTCATGCAGAGGCACTCGCTACTGCTATTGTTGAAACGGTGCAGTCGCCGCCGGATATGACCCAGGCGCAACACCTGATGGTTGATCGCTACGGGATTGACCGCCTGGTAAGTGACCTGAGCAGTTTGTATCGCGGGTTGCTGGCGAAGAAGCTCAGATGACCATAAGTTCCTCTTAAGCCTTCAGCGCTTGCTGGAATACTGATAGCTACTACAATGGAGGTATGACTAAAGTCACAGGTATCACCTCCACTATCCCGCAGTTCAAACGACGCGCCGCCAAATATGGAGCGGTCAGCGCTGCTTTGATTGAGCTCTATGGCTATCCCAACTGGCGTCAACATTTAGCCCCGGTCGATGAGCTGGTGGATTGTATCCTCAGCCAAAGTACGACGGATGCCAACCGTGACCGCGCTCATGCTTTGCTCAAAGCACGTTTCCCAACCTGGGAAGCGGTGCGTGATGCACCGGTTGAACAGGTCGTCGAGGCAATCAAGCCCGCTGGGCTGGGCAACCAGAAAGGCCCGCGCATCCAAAATGTGCTGCGGCATATCACGGCTGAACGCGGATCGATCAACATTGATTTTCTGGCGGATATGCCCATTGAAGAGGCCAAAGCCTGGTTAACCAGTATGGACGGGGTGGGTCCAAAGACCGCCGCGATTGTGCTGTGCTTCGCTTTTAATCGGGCAGCTTTTCCGGTCGATACGCATGTGCATCGTGTGGGTCAGCGGATCGGTTTTCTACCGGAAGGAATCAGTGCGGATAAAGCGCATCCCGTCATGGAAGCGATCGTTCCGCCGAGTGATTACTACGCTTTCCATCTGAACGTGATCCGACACGGGCGTGAGGTCTGCCAGGCACGCAGCCCTCATTGTGAACGCTGCCCCCTGACGGCTCATTGCGACTACTTTCAACATCAAATCTCTCATAACCGCGAGCGTAAGACCTGATGACTACCGACCAACTCCCGGCCATCAAGCCGATTTCCGACCACGAGATGGCGACGCTGCGCCACAGCATGAATCTGCTCAAGAGCCAGATCGCATCGGGCCGGTTGGATGCCAGTTTATTGACCAAACAGGTTCATAACGCGGTGGAGATGCTGGAGCGGTTGGACGCCGAACGGCAGGAAAGCCGTCGGGCGGCCCGTTACAAGGCACTTTACAACGTGACGCGCCTGATGGGGTCTTCGCTCGATTTGCAGACGGTGCTCGATCAGGTTATGGATGCGATCATCCAACTGACCGGCGCAGAACGCGGCTTCCTGATGCTGCGGGATGATGATGGCGGTCTGAGCGTCAAAGCGGCGCGCAACCTCGATCAGCAGACGCTGGGGAGTGAGCAGTTCAAATTCAGCCGCACGATTGCTAACCAGGTGCTGGATGATGGCAAGCCGGTGCTGACGACGAACGCAGTCGAAGATCCGCGTTTTGCGGGGCAGATGAGTATCGTCGGTCAGGGATTACGGGCGGTGATGGCGACTCCGCTACGGGCCCGTGGCAAGGCGGTGGGCGTGGTGTATGTGGACAGCCGCCTACAGGTCACGGCCTTCAATCAGGAAGATCTGGACGCGCTGGATGCCTTCGCCGGTCAAGCGGCGATTGCGATTGAGAACGCACGCTTGTTCAGCGAGACGGATCAGGAACTGGCGGAACGTGTCGAACAATTGCAGCAGCTACGGCGGATTGATACGCAGTTAGGTGCGACGCTCGATGCGAGCAAAGCCATTGCCCTGACTCTGGAATGGTCATGTCGTCTTTCTGGCTCGGAGATCGGTCACTTTGGCTTAATCAGCGGTGATCCGCCCCATGTTCGGGCAGTGCAGCATTATGGCGTCCAATCGGGTGAATCGGCACCGGAACTATTGGATGAGGTTTTCCCGTCAGTTGAACAGATGATGGTCGAAAACCTGCAGATGACCATCCGGTTGGTCGAAGGTGAGACGGCCCTGGCAGTGGTCCCTATCCCCCGTGAGAATCGCTTGTTGGGTGTGGTGGTTATCCGACGCAGCGGAGCCGAGGCGTTTTCCGATGAGCAAGTCGATATGATTGAGCGTATGATGGCCCGTGCGGCGGTGGCTATTGAAAACGCGCAGCTATATGCTCGGGTGCAGGCGGCGGATAAAGCCAAGAGTGAGTTTGTGGGGATTGTGGCGCATGATCTGAAGGTGCCGATGACCAGCATCGCCGGATATGCTGACCTGACCCGGTTACAAGGCGGGTTGAGCGAACGCCAGACCGAATTTATCCAGAAGGTGAAAGATACTGTCAAACGAATGGAAATTCTGGTTTCCGATCTGGCAGACATCAGCCGCATTGAAAGCGGTCACTTTTTCATGAATGAAACCCGTGTGCCGGTCGCGCAGATTGTGCAGGCGGTCAAAGATGGTACCCTGACCCAGATGCAGCAATATGGGCATGAATATGTTGAAGAAGTGGCACCGAATTTGCCGGATATGCGAGCTGATTATTATCGCCTGCTCCAGGTGTTGACCAATTTGGTCAGCAATGCCTACAAGTACACACCGGATGGTGGACGGGTTATTTTCCGGGTATTCCCGGATGGTGACCGGGTGGGATTCAGTGTGGCAGATACGGGTATTGGGCTGACCGCCGAGCAAATTGCCCGGCTTGGCACCCGCTTCTGGCGAGCCGAGGATGACTTTACGCGGTCGCGTCCCGGTACTGGCCTGGGTTTTGCGATCACGCGGAGCCTGGTGGAGCAGATGGGCAGCCGTATCCTGATCGAGAGTACCCCCGGCAAGGGGAGCAGCTTCACGTTCAGCGTGACAACTGCACCTGATGGGGATTAAGGGACGGCTGTTGGTGTCGTTCGATTGAGTGTGAAAATCTAGGTTATGGGATTCGACTAAATCACCATGCATCTTTTCCTGGCCCCTCACTTTGATGATGCCGTCTATAGCTGTGGTGGCTTGATCCATCAGTTGACGACTGCCAAGAAGCCGGTTGTTGTTCGCACGATCATGGGGGGCAGGCCGCACCCGGAACGGACGCCACAAACTCCGGTGGTGCAAGAACTACATACCCGCTGGGGACAAGCTGATCCGGTAGCTGCCCGGGTTGCTGAAGATGAAGCAGCTGTCCTGAGCCTGGGTGCGAAGGCCGGCCATCTGGTCAATTGGTTGGATTGTATCTACCGGATGACGAGGGATGGGCAGGCGCTTTACCCTACTGGCGAGAGTATCTTCGCGGGTATCAACCCGTTAGATATGACGGCTCAACTGCTGCCAACCATGGTGCTGTCGCCGGAAGAAACGGTCGATGTGGTGTATGTGCCGCTGGCTGCGGGTAATCATGTCGATCACCTGATCGTTCGAAATTGGGGACTGGAACTGGCGAAACAATATCGCTGGCTGACAGTCAAGTTCTATGAGGATTACCCCTACATTGCAACAGCAGGCGAACTGGAGAAGGCACTGGCATTCTTTAAGGGCGCTGATGAGTCCCTGCATCTGGAACCGGAAGTCATTCCCCTCAAGGAAGAAAATGTAGCAGCGAAGGTGAATGCGGTCGGTTTGTATGCGTCACAACTCTCTTCTTTCTGGTCGGACGCGGCGGCGATGAATACCGCCGTCCGGGAAACTCTCACCAAGACCGGGGATGGCACTCCGGCTGAACGTTACTGGCAATTGCCCGGGAGGGCGTGATGGCAGCAGAACCCACCGCAGATGCACGCGCCCTCTTACTTGAGCTGATCGAAGCGGCTAACCGGCGGGATATCATCCCCGCCCGCTTGCCGGGACAACTGGAAGCCATTCTGGAGGCGATGAAAGCCGAGCCGCCAACACCAGTCGCTCCTGCGGCTACCGGTGATATCGGTGCGATCCTCAAAGAACAGGCGGACGTCATTTCCCATGCGATCCATGATTTACGCTTACCCCTGACCAGTATCAAGGGGTATTCGGATATGATGGGCAATATGGGGCCGCTGAATGACATGCAACAGCAGTTCCTGACGACGATTCGCACCAACACCAAACGCCTCGAATCCTTGTTGATGGATGTGAGTGACATCATGAAGATTCGAGGTCGGACGCTGCATATCGCCCCGAAGATGGATATGGTGAAGAATATCCTGGGGACGGTGGAAAAGCGGACCCGTCCACTGGCGGAAGAACTCAAACGGACGCTTACCTTTGATATTCCGACCGGGCTACCGATCCTGAATGTGGATGGAGAGGTGTTGAGCAAGGCCCTCATCAAATTGGTCGAAAATGCACTCCGTTACATCGCAGCGGAAGCCGGTGAGGTAATCGTCAGCGTGGTAGGTGAAGGTGACAATCTGCGCGTAACGATCCGTGATAACGGGATCGGTATGTCTCCAGAAGAATTGGCGAAGCTCGGTACGATCTACTACCGGGGTGATAATGAGGTGGTGCTAGCCTTCAAAGGCAGCGGGCTGGGTATCCCGGTCGCCTATGGCATCATTGACCTGTTGGGCGGGCGCGTCCAAGTCGAAAGCCAACCAGGGCAAGGCAGCACGTTCACAGTTGAACTTCAGGGAGTGAGTTAAGGCAATGGCCGAGCTTATCACTCACAAACAGGCGCTGGAGTTTTTGGGAAAACTCCAGGAAGCAGCTCCGCCGACTACAGCTGAGAAGTTGAGTCAGGTTGCCAACCTGCTGAAAGCACTGGTGGATGAAAATCAACGTTTAGTGGCCCGCTTGCCAGATGTCTCATTCGACCAAAGCGGGTTGGGTGGGCAGAAATCCCAGACCGGCGCAGTGCCAGTCGTATCGGTCGCTAATCTCTCCGCCGGGTTGAGCCATCCGCCGGAAAAGCTGGCGGATTCTCCCAGTGGAAGCCTATTAAACGGGGTCAATGAGTCCCTGCGCCCTCCCCTGATTGCGATTCGAGGGCGAGCTGAACTGGTACAGGCTGGTTTTCTGGGGGCGATTACCCCGGAACAAGATCAGTGGTTGCAGTCCATTCAGGAAAACACGGGACGGGCTTTTTCGCTATTGGATACTATCCAGCAGATCATCGCCCTGCAGCGGGGTAAGGTGCGGCTGGAGGCGGTCAACTTTTTGGCGACTGATTTGATGACGGAGGCCTGGAACCGCCTGCGGGATAAATCCAATGCTGCCGGACATGAGATCAACCTGGAAGTTCCGACCAGCGTACCGCTGGCGCGGGGTGATTTTTATCACGCTCTGATTATTCTGGCGGATTTACTAGAGAATGCTATTCTGTATACCCCACCCGGCGGCCATATTCGCCTGCTGGCGGATAATCTGAGTTCGCATGTGCTGTTCAGTATCATCGATAATGGCATTGGCCTCACCCCGGAAGATCAAGCCCATGTCGGGCAGGCCTTTTGGCGAGGGGATCACCATAAATTGGTACGGCAGCATCCCGGCAGCGGACTGCGACTCTACCTGGCCCGCGAACTGCTGGCTCGTATGGGCGGCGAACTCATCTATTCAGGGCAACCCGGTCAGGGGAGTACCTTCAGTTTTACCCTGCCAGTCGCCTAATTTGCACTGAATTTAGAGTACTTTCTTCCTGATTTTGTCGAACTATTGTCTCTTTACACTTCAAACCTTTCATGCTATATTGCGCGTACTTGGCAAACCCATACCATGTAGGCACCCGACCGGATTCCGGTCTTTTTTTTAAGGCACAGCTTAACGAAGCTGTGTTTTGTCTTTAGATACGGGCGGGTGGTAAATGGGAGAAAGTGACGGGATACGATGAGCGACGTGCAATATCTGACTCCAGAGGGTATGAAACAGCTTGAAGCCCGGCTGCAAGACTTGGTTGAAGTCCGCCGCGCCCAAGTGGCAGAGCGTCTGCGTCTGGCACTTGAAGAAGGCGGGGACCTGACTGAGAATGCCGAGTATGAGGATGCAAAGAACGAGCAGGCTTTCATTGAAGGTGAAATCCAACGCCTGGAGCAGATTCTGAGCAGCGCCCAACTGATCGAACAGCCCAAAGGCAAGCGCGATACAGTCGTGCTGGGTTCGATGATTACGGTTCTCGAGAAGGGCAGCAAGGAAAAGGAAATCTACCATCTGGTCGGCTCGGCAGAGGCGAACCCACGGGAAGGTAAAATCTCGTCTGAAAGCCCGCTGGGCAAGGCGCTGCTGGGCGCAAAGGTCAACGATAAAGTGACTGTTCATGCTCCCGATGGCGAACTGGTCTTTGTCATCAAGGGAATTGCGTAAGCGCGATCGATCGGTTATCTGCAATACTTTGAGGGCGTCCGTACAGGGCGCTCTTTTTATTTCTACCGAGGACTTAGCCGCCCCATATAACTTTCCCCTTCAAATAATGCTCGTGTAGCCTGGGCTTCGGCAAGTTCTTCCGGCGACAGAAGACCGAGTGACTCGCGGGCGACAGCCGCCATTCGCAGCGATCCCATGACCATTTGCACCGCTTCAGGTGCCGAAGCTATGCTGGCTAGGGCTGATTCCAACGAGGGAATAGCTTCTACTGAAGCATGAGATAGATTGGCGCTGGATTGGAGTTTCTCAGCCGGAACAGCGCGGTGACCGGGTGCGGTCGTCAGGATGATCCGAAAGCGCGGGTCATCCAAGGGTGAGAGGACTGCCGATGGGGATTTATCGCGCAAAATCCCGGCGATTACGCGGATCGGGACCGAATTCCCAAAACGTTCATCGACGAAAGCTCGTAGCCGTTCTGCTGACCGGGCGGTATGGGCACCATCGATCACAATAGATTGGCTGCCACGCTCGATGACTTCCAGGCGGCCCGGCAGTTGAACGGGAAGCCGCGAGTTGGATACCGAGAAGGTCACGCCTACGTATTCCAGCGCGGTTTTGACCAGGTCGTTGACGGGTACAAATTGCAAGCTCGCTTGTTTGGCTTGCGCTTCGGCCCGGATGACGGTGGCGACTTCCGGCACTTGCTCGACAGAAAGCGCCAGGCCGTTGGATTGAATAATCCCGGCTTTATGCGAGGCAATGCTGGCGAGGCTTCCGCCGAGCATGGCAGCATGTTCCATCTCGATCGGCAGGAGGACTGCCAGTCGATTGGCTACAGCGTTAACGGCATCCAAACGTCCCCCAATGCCGATTTCCAGAACAGCTTTCTGCACACCCTGCTCACGGAACCACCACAGGGCCAGTGCCGTTGCTCGTTCGAAGGTGCTGTAGGTGTCCGACAGCTTTTGTTCGGCTTGCTGAACAGCGGCTACCCCTCTGATGAAGCTGTCATAAGTAATGGGGGTGCTATCCACCATAAACCGTTCTCGAAAGGAATGGAGGTGGGGCCCGGTGTAGAGGCCGACTTTCAAGCCGGATTGATGGAGCGCACTCGCAAGTCGTAAGCAGGCAGTGCCTTTACCGACCGACCCGGCGACCACGATGGAGTCAAAAGCTTGTTCCGGGTGGTCGAGTGCCGCCAAGAGACGGTGCATCGGCTCTAAGGGACGGGGGAAGTCCGTAGTGCGGATGGGCTGGATCAAGCTCGAGAGGGCGTTGAGGTAAGCGGATAGGCCAGGTTGGATCATGGTATTTGAAACATTCAGCCGATGAGTGACGTATACTGTAGCAGATTCATCCCGTTAGTGAGGACAGCCATGAACGATCAGGACCTGGAACGGCGCATTCGTAAACAGATGGAAAAGAAGTTTGAAGAACGCCAAGCAGTGGCGATCCATGCAGTGGCGTTTGTGCTGGGCAACCTGCTGGTCTGGGGCATCTATATGTTTGCAGGTGGGCCAGCTGACATTGACTTTCCGTTCCCTCTTATTGTCACTGGTGGCTGGGGCATTGGCATTGTTGCTCATTTGCTTACCTACTATAACAAGTACGGTGGGGGTGCAGTACGCCGGGAAGCCGCGATACAGCGAGAAATTGAACGCTACAAGTCCGAGATCGGTTACTACGAAAAACCCAAGCGTGAACATCTGCGCCTGAATGATGATGGCGAGGTCCTCGATGAAGATGATGTGGTTGAAATCCCTATCCGGCGGGAGCGGCAGTAAGCGGACATGAACGAAGCAGACTACAAAGCCATTCGCAAACGTGTGGAGCGTATCTATGAGATGCGCTCCGAGTATTTCAGCCACTTGATTAGTTTTGTTGTCCTCAACGGGCTGGTCCTGCTGGCGATCAACAATACCGATGAGGTGGCACGCAACTATTTCTTCATCAATGTCTGGTACTTTATTGCAGCCATGTGGGGCGTGGGCATGGCGATCCATACCGTTCAGTATTTCCTGGGTATGGCTAAAGAGAAGGCCATCCAGAAAGCAATTGAGCGGGAGCACGAGTACCGGATGGCGCTGGCGGCAAAGGGTCAGGTGTATGAGAAACCCAAGCGTGACCGATTGGTGCTGAATGACGATGGGGAAATCGAGGAAATCATCGACGAGGACGAACCGGAACGGATCAGGATGCGTCGGTGATGATGGGCAAAGCGGTGGGTTAACGTCAGCGAGCCGACTAACGCACCTTTCAATATTGATATACAATCATTTGAAAATAGCCTCTTATTTTATGAGGAGACTTTGACGCATGAGCATGAATCCGGTCGCAATTGTTCAGCAGGAGAATGCCCGTCTTCAGGCAGAAAATAAACGCCTGCAACAGGAGCTCCGCGAACTGCATGAATTTGTCAACGCGCTCAGTGATGTGGCCCGTTCAACCCGGCAGGCTGTCAGCGATAGCGAGCTGATGCCGCTGATGGAGGGCATCTTCTCCCGCGCATTGAGCCTGTTGAACGCGCCGGATGGTTCCCTCATGCTGCTGGATGAGCAGAATAATCAGTTGGAATTCATACTGGTGCGTGGGGCGCTTTCTCAGAGTTTGAAAGGCCACCGCATTCCAGCGAACGAAGGTGTTGCCGGGTGGGTGGTGCAGAACGCGGAACCAACGCTGGTGCGGGATGCTCGTCGTGACCCGCGCTTTTCTGACAGCATTGATGAGAAGTTCGCGTTCCGCACCCAGTCGATTGCGGCGGCTCCGTTAATCGGCGATCGGCGCGTGTTCGGGGTGATCGAGGCGCTCAACCAACCCGGCGACCAGCCTTTCACCGATAACGAGTTGGGTTTGCTCAATCTGTTCTGCCGCTTTGCCGGGGAGGCACTGGCTGATATTGAGCGACAGTCAGCGCTACCGGCAGGGTAGCAGCAGTTACTCTCCTCGGTTGACTTTGCTCGTAGCTATATTGAAATAAGAAATCGGAACTTGAGTTCCGATTTTTTATTTTGCGCTATATACCGGAAGATTTGGAGAAACCCATAGGAGCGACCCGCCGGGTCGCTCCTATGAGCTGCATCTTGCTATGACGCGAGGCGCACCTCAATGCGCCAGGGGTTGTAAAGGCGAGCGACACGCCCATCCGGCATCTGGATATGAGGGGCGGCAGCGAAGGCTCCACCCGTCCAGGCTGCGTAGGTATCCCAGGTGGCGGTATACCCTTGTTCGGCAGCGGTCGCAAAACCGAGCGGGGATGCATCCCCGCCCAGGCTTGCCCAGACTTTGCCAAAGCCAGCTACCGGCACGAACTGTCCGGCACCGGGCGGGTTGGCAGGCTGCGGTGCTGGATCGCTGCTGGTGTAGGTGTCTGGCACGACGACCCAGGATCCATCCCCGAACAGCACATAGATCTGCTGGGTTGCGCCATTCCAGAACATATGCCCATTCTCGAATGCCTGATAGGCGGATTGGATACTCTGCTGGCTGGCCGGGCAGGCCCCAAAGATCAGCGGATCGACGATGCGGCAGGCAATGGTCACGCCAACGGATTGTTCCACTTCGCGCCCAGCAGAGTCAGTCACGACCAGCGTGAAGGGAGCAGTTGCGATATAGGCTGCCGGGATGGTAGTGGACTGAGTGCCGCTGGTCGGGAGGCTTGAGGCGAGTAGCTGTAGACGACCCGCACCTTCTTCAGCAGCGATGTACAGATCGACACTGGCGGCATCACCGGTCACTTCCCAGGAGAAGGTGACATCATCCCCGCTGGAGGCGCTGGTCGGATTGACGGCGAACGTGGTAATGCCAATGTTGGAAGCCGGCGGTGTGGTTGCCGAAGGCAGTACTTCGGTGGTGGGTGTGGGAAGGGCTGCGCCCTGGGTTGCTGTGGCGGTGGGTTGAGGTGTGGGCGGGATGGGTGTCACACCGCCAATCGGGATGCTGATCTCGCGTATATCCAGTGTATTGCTGGTTCGGAGGTCGATCAGGCGCAGGCGCAGCACCACAGTTGAACCTGTGCCGGTCGGCGGATCAATGGGCGCGACCAGCCCGGTACCTTCCGAGGGGACAATGGGGTTCTGGCGCGGCAGCTCGACATTGATGGCAGCAGCATTGCTGAGCGGCACCTGCTCAAACACCAGATTAGTATTCTGCGGGCGGTTCTGAACGCGCCAGGTTACCGGCACACGGGCGGTGCGTCCTCGCAATTGCGTGATGTCAATCGAGTTGGTGGTGGTCGTGAATAGGGTGATGCGAGCCGCGCTGGGCGATTCGACAATCGGCAGCGTGATTTCCTGGGTGTCATAGACAGCAGGAGAGGCGCGGTCAATCAGCCGGAGGCGGATACGAATGTTGGTGCTTGTGCCGGGCAGGATCGGCGCGACAGAGCCGGTTCCAGCGGATGGCACGATCGGGTTCTGGCGGGGCAGTTCGATGTTAACGACGGTGCCATCATCCAGAATTTGTTCAAAGACGAGGTTGCTCTCGGCTGGGCGGTTGTACACTTCCCAGGTGACGGGGACGCGGACCGTCCGGTTTTGCAGCCCCAACCGATCTACACCCGGTACTGTGCTGGTAAACTGATTGATAACCGCACCGGGGCCATCAATGATGGGGACTGAATATTCCCGTTGGGCCAGCACGGTGCCGGCACCGATGCGAATGACGCTCAGACGCAGGGTGATCGCAACCGCGGTGTTGCCGGGGTCACGCGGGGCGACCACGCCGCGACCCTGTGAAGGGATGATCGGCTCGGTACGGGGCAGTTCAACATTGACGATCTGATTATTGGGCAGCACTTGTTCAAAGACCAGATTGCTCCCAGCAGGGCGGTTGACGACAGCAAAATCGACCGGCAGGCGGATGGTGCCATCGCTCAGGCCGCCACGGGAAACCCCGGAAACATTTGAGGTGAAGATATTGATAGTTGGCGCGGGCGGCTCGGCAATATTCAGGGTGATGTCCTGCTGCACCAAGGTGCTCACCGAGCGGGTATCCACAACGCGCAGACGCAGAGTGATGCTGGTGGCACTGGTGCCGGGATCGACCGGGGCGACGACCCCTTGCCCCTGCGACGGTACCAACGGCACACTGCGCGGTAGTTCAACATTGACTGATGTGCCATTGGGCAGCACCTGCTCGAAGACCAGATTGCTGGTGGCAGGGCGATTGACGACGGCGAAGCTGACCGGGATGCGGGCGGTATTGGCCACCAATTCAGCTCGGCTGGCGGAATTCACCCCGGCGGACCATGTCTGGATACTCACTTGAGCCGTGGTTAGCGGCAGCGTAATTTCTGATTGCGTGAGGATACGACCGCCGTTGACCTCGATCAGGCGCAGGCGCAGCAGGATGCTGGTGGCACTGGTGCCGGGATCGACCGGGGCGACAGTGCCCTGACCGGACGACGGGATGATCGGATTCTGACGCGGGAGTTCGACATTGACGACCTGGTTGTTCGGCAAGACTTGCTCGAAGACCAGATTGGTGCCAGCAGGACGGTTATCGACGGCAAATGTGACCGGGATACGGGCGGTCCGGCTGATCAGGCCTCCACGGTCGACGCCAGTGGCAGTCGTCGAGAAGGTGCGGATGACCGGCGCGGCCTGCTCGGCAATCGGCACTGTGACCTGCTGCTGCGTGAACACCGTACCGGCCCCGATGGCGAATACACTCAGTCGCAGGGTGATGTTGGTGGCACTGCTTCCCGGATCAATGGGGGCGACAACGCCTCGGCCTGAAGATGGCACGATGGGGTCGGTGCGGGGGAGCTCGACATTGACGATACGTCCATCCGGCAAGACCTGCTCAAAGGCCAGGTTACTGCCGGTGGGACGGTTATCCACCGCAAATTCAACCGGAATACGGGCGCTGCTATCGCTCAAGGCGGCGCGGTTGACACTGGTGGCAATGGCAGTCCAGGTTCGGATGGCTGGCTCCGGGGGCGGTGCAGCAGCCAGGATGGGCAGGGTGATACTGCGTTCATCGAGGACGGTTCCCCGCGCAATCGTCACCAATCGAACGCGCAGGACGACTTCGTTGACCACATCACCGGGTGGGAAGGGCTGGACAACCCCTTGTCCTCGGTCTGGCACCAATGGATTATCACGTGGGAGTTCGACATTCATGACGCGCCCATCGGGCAGCACCTGTTCAAAGATGAGGTTGCTGCCGGCTGGACGGTTGGCGGTATCCCAGCGCACTGGAATGCGGGCTGACCGGTTGGCAAGCTGGGTACGGTCGACCCCATTGGCGCTGGTTCCAAAATCGGTGATGGTGGGCGCACTCTGGCTGAAAGGCGCGGCCTGGGCCACAGACGCAATCAGCAGCAGCGCCAGTGTGATGACGGCGACGAGTCGTTTGGTCATATCCGATTCCCCTCCTTGTAATATATCCATAGTAACACACTCCCTAACGTCAGGGGTTAGCGGCTGCCCCGCGTTTGGTCTACGCTCAATCGAAGTGCAAAGCCACTGGCTGCAACAGTTCCATGATTGACGAACTTTTCTAATGTTTACATGGGTTCGTCTTTGGAAGTCAGTTGTAGATTAGTTTTGGTTACTGGCATAGAGTATCAGATGGATGAGCAGGTGTTGTCATCGGTCAAAGGGTGGAGACCATCTCAAATACACAGCCTGCGGAAGGATGGGCGCGAGAACATAAGTCGTATGGGGTCACATCAGCAAAGGAAATAAGATGAAGCTGGAGTTGATTTCCGAGTATCCGGCGCAGCCATCCGATGCGCCTCCAATCTTATTCGTACATGGGGCGTGGCATGGCGCCTGGTGTTGGGCTGAACACTTCCTGCCATACTGCGCGGCGCAGGGACGGGAAGTCCACGCACTGAGTTTGCGCGGTCATGGTCGTAGTGAAGGCAGCGTGCGCTGGGCTAGCTTGCAGGATTATGTGGCGGATGTGGCGCAGGTCGCGGCGACCCTTCGGATGATGCCAGTGGTGGTCGGGCATTCGATGGGTGGCTTTGTGGTGCAAAAGTATCTGGAACAGTTCACAGCCCCGGCAGGAGTCTTGATGGGGAGCATTCCTCACTTTGGGTCTTTGCCGTTCTTGCTGCGGCAAATGTGGGGGCAACCGCTGGCGGTACTGCGGATTGCGTTGACGCTCGATCTGAAGCCGCTGGTAGCGACTGTTGAACAATCGAAACGTGCTTTCTTCTCCGCTGATATGCCGGAGGAGTTGATTGCACTGTACCATGCCCGCACCGGGTCCGAGTCGTTTCGCATTGCGCTCGATGCGAATTTTCTGGACTTACCCCATCCCGGACGAGTCCAGACGCCGCTGCTGGTGATGGGCGCGGCGAATGACCGCGTCTTCCCGGTACGTGAGGTCGAGGCGACGGCACGGGCTTATGGCACAGAGGCTGTGATCTTCCCTTCTATGGCACATGACATGATGCTGGAACGCCGCTGGCAGACGGTGGCGGATCATCTGCTAGGGTGGCTGAGTGAGAAGGGAATTTAAGAAGTGTTCTGGATGGATTGGGTTTGATTCTAAGTGTGAAAAAGCTGTCTGACAACGGAAGATAGTGTAGCTTGGACTGTCTAGACACGCCATTATTTGAGGTGATTTGCACTATGATTTTCGTTTAGACTGGGGATCCGTGTGCAATACAGGAGGATCCAGAATGACGACGACTCTCAAGGGGAAAGTGGCGATTGTGACGGGCGCCAGCCGGGGTATCGGTAAGGGGATTGCCTTGAGTTTAGGTGCGGCAGGCGCAACCGTCTATGTAACTGGCCGCACAGACAGCGGCCATCCGGCAAAAGTTCCCCTGGCAGGTACCGTTGAGGAAACGGCCGCCGAGGTGACTGCGCTGGGCGGTACGGGGATTGCTGTGCGCTGCGATCACCGCCATGACTCGGAAACTGAAGCACTGTTCCAACGAGTCAAAGATGAGCAGAAAAGGCTGGATGTGCTGGTCAATAGTGCCTGGGCAGGTTACGAAGGACTGCACGATGGCAGCGACTTTCCACTCGATCAACCTTTCTGGGCACGGCAGGTCTCCAAATGGGACGACAATTTATTCGGAGTGCGTTCTGCCTATGTCGCGAGTGTCCACGCCATCCGCATGATGGTTGAGCAGCAGAATGGCCTGATCGTACACGTCTCGCACAAGATCAACGAGTATGGCAATCCAGCTTACCATATCGCCAAGACTGCTACGGATCGGTTAGCTGCTGAGATGGCTCCACCATTGAAAGCGCATGGGATAGCGGTGGTGGCGCTCTATCCGGGGCTGGTGCGGACAGAAGGCATCATGAAACATGCCGAGTTCATGGATTTATCCAATTCCGAGTCACCGCAATTCACCGGGCGAGCAGTCGCTGCCCTCGGGATGGACAGCCATGTGTTAGCAAAGACTGGTCAAGCCCTGTGGGTGAGTGATCTGGCAGCAGAATATGGATTTACGGATGTGGACGGCAAGGTCTATATCCCCACATGGAAGTAGATGTGGCTGCAGGTAACCCTATTCATTTATTGTCTCGCAAGGGTCGCTTTACACAATAGCGTCAAGTTCACCAAGTGAGGTGTCAGGTCCATGACTCAGCCGTTTCCCCACACCCCGGCTCAACTACGGGAGGGACTTGTCCATCTCGGCGTGACTGCCGGGCAGGTAGTGATGCTGCACACCTCGGTCAAGGCGGTTGGGCCGGTACTGGGCGGGCCGAACACCATCATTCAGTCGCTGTTGGATGTGCTGACACCCGACGGCACGCTGATGATGTACGTCGGTTGGCAGGATATTCCGGATTGGCTGGACGAGATGACGCCGGAGGGAGCCGCTCATTATCGGGCGCATCATCCCCCTTTTGACCCGGCGACCTCGCGGGCAGTGCGGGAGAACAGCGTGCTGGCGGAGTTCCTGCGGACATGGCCGGGCGCTCACCGGAGCCTGAACGCCGAGAATTCGATGTCTGCCGTCGGTGCGAAAGCTGCTTGGATCACGGCTGACCATCCATTGCATTTCGGGTATGGTCCCGGTTCGCCACTGGAGAAATTGACGCAGATTGGTGGGAAGGTGCTGCTGCTCGGCTCGCCACTGGATACGGTCACGCTGCTGCACTATGCCGAAAATCGCGCCCGGATGCGGCACAAGAACCGCGTACAGTACAGTTATCCGGTGCTGCGCGAGGGTCAAGTGGTTTGGATTGAGGTTGATGACTTCGACACAGGCGAACCACATGGCGACTATAGTTTCGAGCAGATTGTTAGTGAGTATCTGGCGACGGGACAAGGTCAGCGCGGAATGGTCGGTAGTGCGACCAGTTATTTACTGGATGCGGCGGACTTGACGACGTTTGCGATTGCGTGGCTGGAAGCGCGCTATGGATAGTGAGTGGTCGGCTTGCAGGGACGAGGCGCGCCTCGTCTACCGGAAACCTGCAACCAGTAACCTGAAACCAAAGAAAAGGAACATCCTGTGCAACGAACCTGGCTAAACAGCCTGCCGATCACGTTCTTTGTGGCCTTGTTTGTTATCAGCGGCTATCTGGGCTGGCAGACGGCTTACGAACCCGTGACCGCACAGATCATGTTCAACGGGATTGTGCTCGCAGGCGGGGCGTATCTGTTGGTGGCTTATCTACCGTCAACGAGCTGGTTGACGCGGGGCGCGGCGGTGCTGCTTACGCTGGGCCTGACCGTGTACACGCTGCTGTTTATCGGGCATTACGCCGCGCTCTCTGACCTCTACGCCGAGGATTACGGCGAAACCCCGGATGTGATCGACAACATTGGTCGCGCCACCAGCTTTCTCGCACAGGCTGAACCGGATCGGCTGCATCCCAATACAGTCAGCACGATTATTGAGCTTGTGCTGCCGCTGGCTGTCGCCCTCGTTCTGGCACGGAAGGGCTTGCCACTCCGATTGCTGGGTCTGGCGATGACCCTCATTTTGCTCTACGGCCTGTTCCTGACTTACTCCCGCGGCTCATGGATTGGTGTAGCGGGAGCGCTGATCATCTTCATCGGTGCGGAAGCGGTGCGGCGCTTGCCGCGTGGGTTGGCAACGGTCGTGGTTGGTGGACTAGGTACCATCATCCTGCTGGGCGTGATCGGTTTTCTGATACTGGGGCCGGGTCGCCTGCCAGGTTTTGAATTTTGGGCTTCGACCGCTGATAGCCGCCTGACGCTTTACCGCAACAGCCTGTACATGGCCTATGACTATCCGTATACCGGCATTGGGCTGGGTTCGGAGACTTTTGCCTGGAACTACGCGACTTTTGCCCTGCTCATTCAGAATCGGCTGCTGTGGTACGCCCATAACCTGTTCATCTCGGTGTGGGTGGCCCAGGGGTTGATCGGGTTGATCGCGCTGACGGGATTGCTCATCAGCTTTTATGCTTTCGTCATTCACGTTATTCGGCGGGGTAAGCCGGACGCACTGTTTCATGGTGCCTGGGTGGGTGTGACCGCAGGCCTGTTACATGGCTTTACTGATGCTCGCCAGTACATTGAACCGATCTGGCTGATGCCGCTGATGCTGACCGGCTTCGCGCTGACGGTCGCGCTGGGGCGAACAGCTTTGCGAGAGGCTCCGGCAGAAGAAGGTGTAAAAGGCGGCTCACCACTGCGCTGGTTAGTACCTGCCGGGGTCGGCATCGCGCTGGTGATAGGTTTGATCGCCCTTAATCGCAACCTCTTGATGGCAGGGTGGTATACCAATCAAGGGGCCTTGGCCGAGACGCGGGCTGTGTTAATGCCAGAGCTCACAGAGGACCAACGAGAAACATACTTTCAACAGGCTTCAGATTGGTATGAGCAGGCGTTGAATACGGATTCTACTTATTCCCCGGCATCCCGACGCGCTGGTAACCTGATGGTAGCACGCGGTCAATATGAGCAGGCGGTTCCCTTGCTGGAAGAGGCGGTACAACTTCAATCAACCAATCCAGCAGCGATTAAAGGGCTGGGCCTGGCCTATGTGTGGGTAGGCCGGGTGGAGGATGCCGCGCGGATTCTGGCAACCTTGCCTCCATCTGCCAACATCCGTCAGGAACTGGATAGTTGGGCGACCTGGCGGGGAAGCGCGGAACGGAATGAACCTTTGCTGGCGGCCTACGCCTGGGAAACCGAACAGAGCCTGAAGGGTGCCGAACCGGATCATGCCGGGGTATGGGCCATCATCGGTAATCTCTATCGGCAGGCAGGCCAACCCGATCAGGCACGAGCCGCTTTCGAACGCTCACTGGCGGCTGATCCGAACAACACACAAGCTCAAGAGGGTTTGGCGGCGCTTGGTGGTGATTCGTAGTCAGTAGGCGGTGTTTTGTGTGAAAACGCTGGCGTAGACATGGGTTTCCGACTAGACTTTGGATCATGCAAACTATACGCCAAACCCTCCAAAGTACGGATGCCGCCCTGCTGCCGACACTGGCGAAAGCGTGGAAAGTCAATCTGACCGGGATGACCCCGGCGGATGGCCTAGCGGCGCTTAGCGCCGCCATGCTGGATCCCAAGCGCGCCGAGGTCGTCTGGGACTCGCTGGATGATGCGACCCGGGGAGCCTTGCAGATGCTGATTGGCTCTGGTGGCAAGATGTCTGCTGCCAAGTTCGGGCGTCTCTTTGGGGAAATCCGACAGATGGGTCCAGCCCAGATCGAGCGCGAGAATCCGCTGGGGAAACCGGCTAGCAAAGCCGAGGCCCTCTACTACCGGGGACTCATCAGCACGGCCTTCGAACTGGTGGATACGGGTCCACAAGTAGTGGTTTACGTGCCGTCGGATCTGGCTGCGAATCTTCCCCTCAAGAAAACATCCTATCCCGATCTGCAAACCAAGCCCGATGCCGCCTCGATAGCAGCTGCGGTAGCCACTTTGCCCGCGCTGCCAGAAGAGCCGATGATTGAGCCACTGGTCGAAGTGCGCGGCGCACAGGCCGCTGATACCTCAATAGTTGATGACCTGACAACGGTACTGGCCTATCTGCAACTGACCGGGCCACTGTTGGATGGGGGGCGGTTGGCCGCTGAAGATCATGACTATCTGATCGATTACTTGCTCAAACCAGAGGAAGATCGGCTGTATTTCACTTTTGCGCTGGGGGTGAGCGCCGATCTGATTGAAATCCAGGGCGGACGTGCTTTCCCCAAAAAGGCTGAAGCCCGGCGTTGGTTGAGCGAAACGCGGGCTGGACAGGTCAAATTGCTGGCGGAAGGCTGGCGCAAATCGACCTTTTACCGCGAACTCTGGCAAGTGCCGGGGCTGCATCCAGAACCCGGTGGCGAACTGGATGAATATGATGCTTCGGTGGCTCGCAGCGCTATCGTGGATCTGATGAGCGAACTAGTGCCGAAGTCGGAATGGTGGTCGGTCGAGCAGTTTATTGATGTAGTGCGCGAGTCCGAGCCGGATTTTCAGCGACCGGGTGGGGATTACGATAGCTGGTACATCCGTGACGATGACGGCGAATTTCTCTCCGGCTTTGAGAATTGGAATGCGATTGAAGGCGCCCTGCTGGAATATATGCTGTTGGGACCGCTGCATTGGCTGGGACTGGCCGACCGGGCGGATGATGCGGTGCGCTTTAACGCTTATGGACGGGCGTTCCTGGGGGCTGTTCCCTGGCCGACTCCACCGGATCCCGAAGACAAGGTCCAACTGAAGGATGATGGTACGCTTCTTATCCCGCGCAAGATCAGCCGGGTGGATCGCTACCAGGCCGCCCGCTTCTCCAGTTGGGTTTCAGCGGGCGACCCCTACGTATATAGAATTGATGGCAGCGGGATACAACGGGCAGCCGAACAGGGCATCAACAGCGGGCATATCAGCAGCTTCCTGACGCGGATGTTGGGGGATACACCGCTACCGAAGCCGATTGCCCTCCTGCTGGATAACTGGAAAAGTGGGGCCACAGCGGCGGTCACGCTGGAACGCTTGATGGTGCTGCGGACGACCGCCCCGGAAACGCTGGATCGACTGCTCGATACCCCAGCACTGCGCCGCTACCTGGGGGCCAAGCTTGGCCCGATGGCCGTCATAGTCCGTGCTGACCAACTGCAAGCTTTGCGCTCCGCGCTGGCAGATGCAGGCATTACGGCGGAGGTTGTGGAGTAATCAACCTGCATTGACGTTCCCTTAAGGCGGGGTACAATTTATTATGCAGATAGGGCTCGACAGCTTGTCCTCTTTATTTATCCTTATGGCAACTGAATGGGCCTGTGCAGTATTTATCCATCTTGAGTGCATTGATGTACTGTTCTTTGGCGGCATTTATCGCCTGTAGGCAGTATCACGATGCAGGAAGTTATTCATCATGCCCGCTGACCTGATCTTCCGCTTTATAGGAATGGTGGTCTTTGGTCTATTCGGCGCACGGGTTGGGGTGGATCTGGCCCCAGCGATGACCCTGCCGCCGGAAGTGTCCATTCAGATTTGTGCGCTCACGGGCGTGCTGATCGGCCTGATCCTGACCCCTTATCTGACCACTCGCCCGGTTCGTGCCGTTCGTAACTTCATCAATGATATGCCGATTGATGCCATGTTCACGGCCCTGCTGGGTTTAGCGGTCGGGTTGCTGATCGGCCTGCTGGCGGCCTACCCGCTCTCGCTGATACCGGGCGCACCGGGTGATTGGTTGCCGGCGGTGATGGTAGTGGTAGCTGGGTATCTGGGAACCGTGATTTTTCAGCGGCGTTACCGGGATATCTGGAATATGGCTGCGGAGCGGTTCGGTAAGGATCGCCGCCCGATCTTTGGGACGGGCGACCGGCAGGTGCTACTGGATACCAGCGTGCTCATTGATGGGCGCATTGTGGACATCGCTAAAACGGGCTTTATCGGCGGTACGCTGGTTGTGCCGCGTTTTGTGCTCAATGAACTGCATCAGGTAGCGGACTCATCGGATACGCTGCGACGCAATCGCGGGCGGCACGGTCTGACCAAGCTCAATGAACTTCAGCGCGAGTCCAATGTGCCATTCAAACTCATTGAGGATGATGTCCCAGGCATTAGCGAGGTGGATGATAAGCTGGTGGCGTTGGCCCGTAAGCTGAATTCACCGATCATCACCAACGACTATCCCCTCAATCGGATTGCCGAAACGCAAGGGGTGCAGGTCCTGAATGTCAACGCACTTTCCAATGCGGTGCGTTCCATGTATCTACCCGGCGATGTCTTTCCCATCCGCATCATTCAGGACGGGAAAGAAGCCGATCAGGGTGTGGGCTATCTGGAAGATGGCACGATGGTCGTGGTCGAAGGCGGCAAAGAGTACATGGATCGCACCATCAACGTCTACGTGACGCGCTTCATCAACCGGGAAGCTGGACGGATGTTCTTCGCAGTGCCGGACAAGAAATAGGGCTGTTATGTAGCAATTTCGGCGCGGCGTTTCTCGTACTCGGCTTTATAGGCCTCGTATAGCACCCGATCCCCGATGCGGCGGTAACAGGCCGCCATCGCATTATAGGCTTCTACATAGGCAGGGTCTTCCCCGGCGTACTGGATGACGCGCTCAAAAAAGACGATGGCTTCGCGGAAATACATTGGATTGCCGCTGACATCGCCTTTCTTGCCTAGCCAGAGACCTTCTTTGTAATCATCCCGAATGACTTGCGCATCGACGGAAGCGACAACCTTCAGTGGCTGCGGTTTAGGTTGATCAAGCCCATACCAGTGGCGCGCGGTAGTGGTGGGCGGGTTGTTGACTGCTTGAGCTTCGACTGAAGCCGTGGTGGTCGCGGTGATGGCGTTTGCAGTGGTCAAGCCTGGACCAGTCGTGCGAAAGTCTTCACGGGGTGGGCTGAAGACATCGAGGACACGGCTGTTGACATGCGCTGTGACCTGATGCGGGACATTGGAGGCCATATGAACCGAGTCGCCCGTTCGGACAACGTGTAACTCGCCGCCTACTTTGAAATCCAGATGGCCTTCCAGCACATACGTAATCTGTTCATGGACATGCTGATGGGTTGGCACCACTGCACCTGCATCCAACGTGACCTGGACGAGCATGAGCTGGTCACCATCAACCAGAATCCGGCGCTTGACACCCGGCATCATCTGAACCCAGTCGGTCATGAGCAACCTCCCTGCGAACGTAGCCACTTTCAAAGTATTTCCAAGTATAACGCGATTGGTCGCTCGACCAACAGGTTCGGCCTACACTAGTTTGACGGATATGCTTGGTCAGCGTTTTTGATACCCTTCAACGATTTCCCCGTCGTCATCCAGATAGTACAAGGGTTCATCCCGTTCCTGTTCAATCAAGCGGCTGGTATCCCGCCAGTTGGCACCCGCTTTCCGTTTTGCACGCGGCAGGAGCAGCCCAGGCAGGCGATGCAGACCTCGCGCTGTCCAATGCAGCATCCGCACAGTGATGGGACGCTGCGAGATGGTCAAGGGAGCTAGAATGAGAACCTCGAACGCCAGAAACGGCAGAATCATCCAGGCGAAGGTGATGGCGAGGATGCCAACTGGTACTTTGAGGAACAGGTAGAGGGCGCTGGTCCAGGTAGAGCGGGTGCCCAGGTAGCGTCCGAGCCGTTCGCCGAGATTTTCCCCACGGGTGTCAATCAGCTCGACTTCCGGGGTGTCATCTTCCAGCAAGGCCGCCATCATTTGTTGGTCGGCTTTGGCCAGGGCGGGAATGCTGGCGAAGGTCAGCAGCAGCAGTGGAATGCCGATCAAGACCAGCGTAAGGCCGACCGCGATACCCAGCAGCGAGAACAACAGGAACCAGTACGCCAGGCCGAGGAAAAGATGGGTGTTGAGGCTGGCCCAGTCGCGCATGATTTGACCATCAGTGAGGTAATCCAGCCAAGTGCGAGGTTCCATAGGGTGTTGTGTGTTTCTTTATCTACGACGGGACTTTAGCCCTGGACGAAATAAGTTGAGCGCACCGACCGTCCGCCGAGTCCGGTCAAGACCACAGCGCCGAGACCAAGACTGCCACTCAAGAGACCGATGAGCAACCCCAGTGGCAGCCCAAAGGGCACGAACAGCAGCACGTGCCAGACGACGGCGAGGACAAGGCCACCAAGGCCGATCTCTACCGCAGGGGGTAGATACCGCTGTTGAAATTGGTAGGTGAGGCCTTCACCAAGACGCAATGCCAGAACCATCCATCCGATGAGACTCAACACCAGCAGGCTGAGTCCCAGGCCAAAGCCTGCCAACAACCCTACGGGTGGGATGATGCCGACCAGCAGGGTCACTAAACCACTGAGTCCGAGGGTTAAGCCTAAGGTCAGCAAACCTGCCATGAGCGCACGGCGCTGCCGGTAGAGCAGCGTATCCTGCATGTGGGCGAAGCGCCGGGGAAAAAAGCTGACTGCCAGTATCGCCAGACCGATGAAGCTCACTGAACCTACCAACGTCAGCGCTAGGCCGGCTGGACCCCAGCGGAAGATGGCAGGGACCTCCCCCAGCGCGAGCAGATGGGCACCTCTTTGGACTGCGAGAGCCGGGGCCAACAGGCTGAGATCGGGATTGGCTTGTTGACATGCGGCGATCTGATCCGCGAAGTTTCCGCTCTTGTCGAGGACGTCTGCCGGGCAGGCGCGGATGACTCCGGCGATTTGAGTAGTTTCCTGCAGGATGAGCTGCTCACTGATGGCTACCAGATCGCCACGGACTTTTCCCTGCAACTCCAGTTGTTCGCCGAGATAGCTCAAATCGCCCTGAATCTGTGCTTCAGCAGCAATATTCAGAGTCGGACTGATGATACTCAGGTCACCTTCAATCACGCCATCAATCCGGACTGCTTCGCCGGCGATAAGGGCGGCGTTCCCGGTAATACGGCTGCCGGCTTGCAGCGTGATCGTATCCGCAACTACGACCAGCGAGTCCGGCAAAGTCCTATTCAGCCTAAAGTGATCGGTGAAATAGACATTGCGTTCAGTGGCACGGGTGAGTGCTATGCCAACCAGCAGCATGAGGCTGATTAAAGCAGTACCGAGGAACAGCAGGGTGACGCGGCGATTCATCGGTCGCGTTCACAATCGCTTCCACAGGTAGATGGTAGCGACCAGGCAGAGGACGATGATAGCGATACTTTGCAGCGCGCCGAGAGTCATCATCAGACCGCTGGGGTTGAAGAGTAGTAAAGCCGCGATGACGATCAGCAAGACCAGGAACAGGGTACGGTTATCCTGCTTCATGAGCTTGATCTCCATACTCTTTCATCCACATCAGGCGGAGCAGCATATAGGTGGTTACCGGGATGAGGCCAGCCAGCAAAGCAGGTGCCTGCGGGTAGTCGCGAACCGCTTCCTGCGCTCCGCGCACGAAGGCTTCCAACATGGCAATGACGGCCGCTAGCAACGAGACGATCTGCTGGATGAGGGCGGCCAGCATTTCCGGACTGCCTGCTGCCAGCAGGTACAGGCCAATAGCCGACGTGAGCAGCGGCACGGCTACGACCATAAGAAGGGCGACGCCGACGGCTAATGTGAGCCGTGTTTCCTTATTGAGCGTTTTGGTATCGACTGAAGCCGCAATGCGTTCCATGATTTTGAGCGCCAGCCGTTCGGAAGCGCGTTCCATTGGCGCATTGCGGAAGAGGTCATCGACATGACGGAGGCGGGCGAACTCCGAGGCGGCACCCGGGTTGGTATCCAGCTCCTGCCGCAAGATATGCAGCGCCTCGGCGTTCAGTTCTTGATCGAGCGCCTCTTGCATCAGACGGCGTTGCTTTTCATTGGACATGGTTACGACCCCTCCCAAAGCGGGTTCGTCAGCCGCGCTGTTGATGAGCGACCATCCATCTTTTCCGCCAGCGCCTGTCGGGCGCGGAAGAGGCGGCTTTTGACGGCGCTTTCTGTGGTGCCGGTGATTTCGGCAATTTCGGTATACGAGTAGTCGTACCAGTAACGCAGTACGACAGCGGCGCGGTAATCCGGGCTAAGTTCCCCCAGGAGGGACTGGATGAGACGGCTGTGTTCCCGTGAAAGCGCCACATGCTCTGGCTCCGGTTCATCGCTGGGCAAGCTCAGCGACGTGCCTTCTTCGTCCGGTTCATCATCCAGCGAGAGCCACTGCAGGCGTCTGCGCCGGAGCCGGTCGATACAGTAATTGGAGGCGATGCTCAACAACCAGGTTTTAAAAGGGCGTTGCTGGTCATAACGTTTGAGATTCAGGTAAGCGCGGAGGAAAGCTTCCTGCGCGGCGTCTTCGGCCTCACCCCGGTCGCCCAGCATCCGGTAGCAGAGGTTATAGACGGCATCCTGAAAAGCATAAACAAGGTCCGCAAAGGCCTCCTGGTCACCCTGGAGCGCGGCTTCGACTGCTGCAGTTGTCGTTGGATCTATCATAAACCGGCGTATCCCAACGCTGATGACCGGCTCCCGGAGAACATCACCTGTGCTGCTTATTACGCAGCCAGTGGGCGAAAGTTGCGCGGAGCGGGTCAGGCTGCCGATACCTGTATTATACAGGATGGCATCCTCACTCCCTAAGGCGGGTTAGAAACCTGTTTGAATATGGACATAATCTCTATTCATATGCTTGATGTGGCGGGGGAAGTGCCTATACTTGAATGTAATGCTTAGCGTTACTCTGAAAGATAACATGATGGCCAGTTTATTCATGTCCTACCGACGCTCGGATCAAATCGCGCTTACTGGGCGTGTTTATGATCGGCTGGTTCAGAAATTTGGCTCGGAGCAAGTCTTTAAGGATGTAGAAGATATTCCCGCCGGGAGCGACTTCCGCAAAGTGCTGGAACAGGCGCTGACCAAGGCCGATATTGTTCTGGCGATGATCGGCCCCGGTTGGCTGAATGCAGCGGATAGCCAGGGACGGCGACGGCTGGATAACCCGGATGATTTTGTCCGATTGGAGATCGCTACGGCGCTCAAGCGGGATGATGTGTTGGTGATCCCGGTGCTGCTGGATAATGCCAAGATGCCGGTTGCCAATCATTTACCGGCGGATCTTAAGGAATTGGCCTACCGCAATGGGGTGGTGGTGCGGAATGACCCGGATTTTGGCAGCGATATCAAAGAGCTGATTGCCATTATTGAAGAGAAGTCGGTAAAGGCCGCGCCGAAGTCCAAGCTGCCGCTGCCGTTGCTTGCTGTTGGGCTGCTGATTCTGGCGGCGCTGGTGGTCGGTGGTGTGCTGCTCGCCAATCAGGGGCAGCCGCCGGTGCCGACGACGGTTAGCGAACCGATTTTTAATCCGACTGAGACACCAGCCGCAATTGCTGCAGAAGCTAGTGCTACTCCGGTGCCAGCAACAGCGACCCCGGTGCCCCCGACGGATACGCCGGCTCCGACGGTTCTGTTCCCAGATGGTCGCCCGGTGGAGCTGTTCTACGATGCCAACAGCCTGTACCTAAAGAATGAAGCGACCAGTGGACGCTTGCAACTCAGCCAGATCGCTTTCCAGGCGCTGGATGAATCGGGGTCACCCATCTCTAGCCGGATCTATCAAGGCTCGGATATTGTCTTTTCCGATTTCCCCTTCGTCGAGTCAGGCAAATGTTTCGAGGTGGTGATTGCCGGACAAAGTGGTTTGCAGCCGGCTGCCTGTGAGAGCTATAACGCACAGCGGCAGCTCGGTGCGACCAGCACCCGGATTATCTGGACACCGGAAGCGGCTCCCGGTGGTTTCCGCGTCCTTTGGGATCAGCGGGAAGTCGCCCGCTGCCTGACTGGAGTTGGCTTACAGAACTGCCAGGTCAACCTGCCGCCGCGCTAGTTCTCGTGCTTCTCCTAAGTCCCCTGCCCGCCTCTACCGGAGCAGGGGACTTTTTGTAGGTAACATCCCACGCTTAGTATGCGTCTGATGCTTCAATGGATTGCTTTCCACTAAAGGTAATGTTCAGATGACTGATTCTCCGCTGCGGGTGCTGGCGATTGCTGCTCACCCGGATGACCTCGAATTTGGTGTGGCAGGTACGATTGCGCTGTGGGCTGACCAGGGGGCCGAAATCACCTGGGTGATGGTCACGAATGGGGCGGCGGGTAACAATGAACCTGGCGCGGATCTGGCGGCGCTGCGGTTGACACGCCGTGAGGAAACACTGGCTTCGGCGGCGATCTGCGGGGTGAAGGATGTCCGCTTCCTCGATTACGCGGACGGGACCCTGACGCCCTCGCTGGAACTCCGTAAAGACCTGACGCGCATCATCCGTGAGGTGCGTCCGAACCGGGTCATCCTGCAGGACCCGACTCAGGTGTTTGTGGGTAACTTTTACATCAATCACCCGGATCACCGGGCGAGTGGTGAAGCGGCGCTGTATGCGGTCTTCCCATCGGCGGGGACTCGCCCGATCTTCCCGGAACTGCTGGCAGAAGGGTATGAACCCCACGATGTGGATGAATTGTGGATCGACCTGACCGAAAAGCCGGATACCTGGGTGGATATCACCACGACGATGGATCGCAAGATTGCCGCGCTGCTCTGCCACAAGTCCCAGGTGGGGGAAGATGTCATCCCCATGATTAAGCAATGGGCCGCCGATGCCGGTAAAGACCAGGGTTACGCCTTTGCCGAGGGCTTCCGCGTCATGAAGCTCAAGCAGGAGCCACCGACAGCCGAGGCTGCTAACCCTACCAGCCAGAATTAGCGCATTTGCGGCGGCGACGGCGGCGGCACTGGTTGTTCGGTGCGGCTAGTACAGCGCAATTGCGTTCAAAAGTGGGGATGTAGCTGGTGGGAGAGCCACACCGACTACACCCTTGCAACTGGTTTCATCTTCGCATAAATTGAGAATAAAAGTGGAACATTTGTTTCGATTTTCTTCCGAAAGCGAGGCTGGAATGGCGGACAATTATCGGGATGACCATAAGGCGATGATCGACAGTCTGGTGCTGGGGATGCCGGGGGTGAAGGGGAGTAAGGCCTTTGGCTATCCAGCGTATAAGGTGAACGGCAAAATCTTCGCCTTCGTCGGCGGCGGGGGCATGATCCTCAAGCTGGGTGAGCGGCGGGTGCAGGAAGTGGTGGCAAGCCGCCCAGCCTGCAAAGTTTTTGAAGTGACGGATGGGGTGTACTGGCAGGCGTGGCTGAACATCGACCACGCCGATTCAGAAGATTTTGTAGGCGATCTTGACCTGATTGAAGAAGCAGTTGGATTTGTGGCGGGGCAGTAGACAGTTCACAGTTCACGGTCAAAGCAGGTAGAGTATAGGCGCCTGGAAAGTTCTTTTCAGCGATGGCAGTGGATGAGACTGGCCTCATCCCTACGATGGTGAACTGTAACCTATGCTCAAAAATCTGCTGACTCGTTTAGCGTTGGTCGCTTTTGGACTGTTGTTCATGCTGCTCCTGCTGGAGATCGGCGTGCGGGTATGGTTTGGCCTGCGAGGGGATGAGCGCGACCGCATTCTATACCTGGATGACCGCGCCAGCATCACTGCCCGTACCGCCCAGTTGACCGGCGTTCCCTACCTCAATTACAGCCTGAATCCCGACTGGGAAGACATCAATGCCCGTGGCTACCGGGGGGATCTGGTGACGCTGCCCAAGCCGGAAGCTGTCTTCCGCATCGTGGCAATTGGCGGTTCGACTACTTACGGTCATGGGTTGTCCACCGACCAGACCTGGCCGTACCAGCTTCAGCAGATCTTGCGCGATCAATACGGAATGGCGAACGTCGAGGTGGTCAACCTGGGCGCACCGGGGTATTACAGCCTGGATTCGGTGGTGAACCTGGTTACGCGGGGATTGGCACATGAGCCGGATCTGGTGCTGGCTTACGACGGCGTCAACGATGCCGTCATCCGTATGTATCAAGACCCGGCCTGCTATAACGGGGATACGCCGCTCTTTGCCATGGGGATGGATCGCGGCATCTGGCAGTTCACCGCGTCTGAACTGCCACCCAGCGCGCTGTATCGGTTGGTTGCTTACCGGATGGGTTGGCTGGAAGATCCCACTGTATTCACGGCGGCGCTCAAACATACGGGTTTATGCCCGCCGGAACCGGGGAATATCTCCCAGGTTGATCTGGTGGCACAGAATCCGCCCACGCACTTTGCCCGTAATGAACGCAGTCTGGCAGCGCTGGCGCAATCTGCAGGCGCACAGATGGTCTTTTCGACCTTCGCATGGGATACGGCGACTGCCGAGGCCATTCTGGCGGCTGATCCCAATCAAAGTTACACACTGGCATTACAGACGGCGATTGATGAGCAAAATGCCCTGCTCCGCGACCTAGCGGGCCAGACGGATTCGCTGCTGATTGATCTGGCAGCCGAGATGGGAAGCGGACCGTACTTTCAGGGCGACCAGGTACATCAATCGGCAGAGGGGGCGCGGCGACAGGCGGAGGTGTATGCGGCCTTCCTGGTCGAGCAGGCCATCATCCAGCCATAAGCATTGATGATGATTCTGCATTGAGACTATAACAAGATTCAAATCTGTTTCAGGCGTGACGTACTATACGCGGCTTTGACCGGAGCGTTTACTCTTTTCATGAAATGAGCGCAGGTGCAAACCTGCGTATGCTCAACCATGGAAGGACATTGTTCTATGCTCGGGAATAGTCGTTATCGCCTCTCCCTTCTGCTTTTGGTGGGGATGCTCTTTACACTCTCGATAGTTACTGCCCAATCGATCAACCCTGCGGTGGGGTTCAGCGCCAGCGTTCCGGCGGCTCCGCTGACGGTGGGTCAAACTGGCACGGTGGTGATTCAGGTGCAGACTGGCGGGCTGTCTATCAACGGGGCGGAGATCCATCTGGATTTCAACCCGGCGATCATCCGCGTTGATGCCCTCACGGCTGGCGCTACGCTGCCGCTGCCGTTGGTCGCGCCCGTGTTCAGCAACAGTGCCGGTACGATCGATTATGCGGCGGGAACGGTCAGCAATTTCCCAACGAATACATTTGACCTGTTGACGATCCAGTTCACCGCGCTGGCTCCCGGCGCGACGACTCTGCGGATACCGTTAGCAGCAGTTCCGCGGCGCAGTGACATCACGGCTGGTAGTGGGTCTGTTTTCAACCTGACAGCACCCATTGACCTGGGCATTATCAATGTGGCAGGTGCAGAACCCCCGACTGCTACGCCGCAGCCGACCACTGTGCCACCCACTAATCAACCTACCGTCACCCCACCTCCCAGCGGGCCGGGACTCAAGCTGGCGGTTTCTCCAGTCGCTCCGGTGGCAGGCGATTTGCTGACGGTGAGCGTGATCGCTGACCAGGTGGCTGGCCTGTACGGGTTGGAGACGGTGTGTACGGTTGATCCGGCGGCGGTACTGGGTGGCGCGCCGGGTGCTGGCGATATTTTCACCAGCAGCAATAGCTTTGTTGTGGACGGTGGGTATCAAGCGAGTGGAAGCTGGCGGATCGCTGCTTCTTTGCTCAATCCGGCTCCCTCGTTTGATGGTACCGGGACGGCTTACAACCTGTTGTATCCATTGAATGCGGTGAGCAGCTTTAGCATCACCTGCCAGGCATTGGCAGTCGACCGGGATGGTCGTACGCTTGCCAATACATCGCTTAGCCTGAGCGTGGATGTGGGTGGGCCGGTGGTGACGCCAGATCCGACGGTTGAGCCGACCGTCCAACCGACGAATGAACCTACCGTCGTGCCGACTGTTCCTCCGACCCTCGAGCCTACCATGACGCCCGAACCGACTGTGACACCTGAACCGACCGCGACGATTCAACCGACGCTTGAGCCGGTCGTGGGCAGCATTCAGGGCGTGGTCAATTACCAGCGGCGCAACGATCACTCCGGGATCATGCTGACGGTGCTGGCAGGCGGCCCAACTGGCACAACCTATGCCCAGTTCACGACTGGGGCAGATGGCACGTTCCGGTTCGACAATGTTCCGGCGGGCACTTACAGCATCCAGTTCTTCGGCACTAGCCATTTGGGAACGGTCTACACCTTCAATGTGGATGCAGCCGGGAGTGTGTTGAACACCGTCACGCTGCTGGCAGGTGATACCGATGGCAACAACACGATTGATCTGGCAGATGCCGCGCTGATCGGCGCGAATCTGCAACAGACTGTTCCTCCGGCTCCGGCGGTGGCTGACCTGAACGCTGACGGACTCATCAACATCGTGGATCTGGTGTTGGTGGGTGGCAACTTCGGGACGGTTGGCCCGGTGGTGATTGGGCCGTAGCATTCGGTTATGCTCATAGGACTTACGCAGATGCGGGAGAAATCCAGAGGGCGCACAGCCGTGCGCCCCTACAAATGGCACCGTTTTGCGTAAGTCCTGTCTCAACGCAAACGGACGGCAATCATGCCGTCCGTTTTTATATGGATGCGGGCTGTCTTATTCGCCAGCGCACTCCGGGTTGCTCTCCGGGCAGAGCCAGCGGTCGCCGCCAGAGGCTTCCGCTACCCAACCGAGGGCACCACCCTGGGTGAGATTGCGGACGTACCAGTAGTAGGTTTCGTTGGCACAGACGGGACCCGCCAGAATTTCCAACCGGTGGTTGTCATAGGCCTGGGTGCGGGTGGTCTGGACGCTGCCGCTGGGGTCAGCCAAGACTCGGAGCGCACCAATGTCGTTGAAGTCTACCACGGCGATGCTGCCGACGTTGAAGAGCGTGGTGGGCGCACCGGCACATTCCTCGACCGGGGCAGCCTCAGCCGAAATAGCAGACTGAAAGACACTGAGCGGGGTGGCCTGGGCTACTGTTGTGGGTGGGATGGGACTGGGTACTACCAGAGTGGGCTGAGGAGTGCTGTCGACGGCGGTAGGGGCGGGGGTCGCCTGAGTCTCAAATGGCTCGGAGAGCGTGGCGGTGGGCGGTAGGGTTGGCGCGTTCTGCAGGAAACGCGCCAGCGCATCACCTGGCGCGGCTGACGAACTGTAGATCAGCAGCGTCAACGTGAGGATCTGGCCTTCCGGCGCGGGGGCCGCCCGCACGGATTGGATCTGAATGCCAGGGTGCGAGGCTTCCCGAAAGAGGGTCAGGTATTCGATCAAGTCATCAATATTGCCTTGAATTTGGACCTGAAAGACGGTCACGCGATACCCGGTGGTCGTGATGGATTCGTCCGGCTGCTGTACCTGTAGATTGATGACCTGAACGGCGCGGGCGTAAGCGTTACTATAGACGCTATCAATGACCTGTTGGACTTCCGCGTCAGAAAGCAACTCGGAGGATGCTTGCGCCAACGCTTCCCGCGCATTGGCGATCTGCCTTTCGAGGATGGCGATGTTATCCCCGGAGTTGGCTTCCGTTTCCCGCTGGGCAATCTGCGTTTCCTGTGCCGTGATGGCGTTATTGATCTCTTCATAACGCTGCGAGCCTGGAATGATTGACCGAATGGCGAGCAGGGCGATCCCCATAATGCCCATCAACACCATGAGTATGGGCAAAAGCCCTATGAGCCGGGTGCGCAGGTTACTGAGTACTTGCATCGCCCTGTACCCCTAAACTGGCAGTGATGGTGAAGGAAAAGAGCATGGTATCAGCCTGTGCTTCCGGGGTGGCATTTCGATTGTTATTGCCTTCAGTGACGGGATTGGCTGAGATGGATTGAAGCTGGACGCGCTCAAAGACGCCGGTGGCCTGGAGAGCCTGCACATATTCCAGTACATAGAATTCTGCGACGGCATCGCCTTCGAGGGTCAAACGCCCGGCTTCGTGGGCAAAGGCCGTCAATTGTAATCGGGAACGGTCGAACGAACCGACAAAGGTCATAATGGCAGGCCAGTCGATATGGGCTGCTATCAATGTGGGTACGGCTCCTTGAAACAGGCTGCTCTCATTTCGCAGATTGACCAGTTCAGAGACGAGGGTTCCTTCCGCGTCTGGTACAACGGGCGGCGCGGTGATGGTCAGTTGCAGGGTGTCATACTTCGCCTGGAGATCGTCCACTCCGGCGGTGATCGACTGGGAGATGAGATAGGCAGGCAACAGCATCAGCAGGAAGGCAGTCGCCAGAATCCAGATGACGATTTGCCGGATACGCCTGGCAGAGAAGCTGGATTTGGGTGGAGCCGGAGTTTTTGTCACCGTTCGGTCTCCTAAGCGGTGATAGTCGTTGTAATGACGAGCATGACGAGCGCCCCGATACACAGAAAGGGCGCATAGGGAATCGTATCCGTCAGGCGATGATGCTTATGCAACATCAGTGTAACCAAAACCACAGCGCTTACGCCAGCACTGATGATGAGTGCCCAGAGAACATTGGGAAAACCGAAGATCACACCGATGAGGGTGCTGAGCTTGACATCCCCCATCCCCAGACCACCGGGACGCAACACGGCAACGGCAAAGAAGATGCCAAAAGCAAAGACGGCCCCCACCACTATATGACTGACCTGAATCTGCTGGGTGAGAAGATGCAGGACCAGCGCCAAGGCCAAGCCCGCAGCGATCAGCGGATTGGGGATGATGCGGTACTTTACATCAATAACCGCCAGGAAGATGAACAGCCAGGCCAGGAGGCTATAACCCAGTTGGTGGATGGGCACGGTGTAGCGTAGGGTGGGTAGCGTGATGAAGATGCCAACGGTTAAGGCGATGGCGATACGGAAGGCGGGTGTATGAGTCCAGGCAACGGATTTATGGGCATGTTCCGGCCTGAAGCGCTCTATGAAGGCTTCGCCGATAGACCCGGTAAACCAGCCCAGCAGGATGCCACCTAAGAACAGGCTGATGGTGAAGATGGGATTCACGATGCCTCCTCCCGCGCAGGAGTCCACTCGCAGCGCAAATGACCGGGCAGGGTGACAATGACTTCGGTGCCGCCCTCAACCCGGTTGTAGATGTGCAAGGTGCCGAGGTGGGCTTCTACTGTCAGACGGACCATCTCCAATCCCAGGCCAATCGGCTGCTCCTGGGTAATATGGTTGTGAAGATAGCTTTTAACGACATCTGGCAGGATGTCCTCCCGGATGCCTGGGCCATTATCCGAGATGCGCAGTACGATATTCTGCGGCGAGAAAAACAGGTTTACATGGACGACCCCGCCTTCCGGTGAGAAGCGGATGGCGTTATCGAGTAAGCTGTGCAGGGATAAGATCAGGTATTCAGCGTCGCCAGAAATCAGGTAGCGCTTACCAGTCGATTGGGTGGCGATCCGAATCCCTTTAGCGCTGGCCGTATCGCTGAGTGTGTCTAGCAGTTGGTCCACATATTCGAGCAGATCACATTGACTGACCAATGACAAGCGGTGCTGGCTGAGGGAGGCCATACTGCTTAAGCGATCCGCTACATTCAGGAGGCGTGTGCCCGCCCCGACGATGTCATCCAGAATACCATTGGTATACGGGTCGAACTGGTTATCTCCCTGGAGCAACCCCGCATTGCCGACAATGCCATTGACCAGACGACGGATGTCATGTTTGAGCACATGCTGGACGGCGGTCATGGCTTTATCTAACCGGAATTGGTCCTGGCGGGCAGCCTGGTACTGTTTCAGATTCTGGATCGCAATCGCTGCAACTTCCGCAATGAATTGCAGGGTTTCAACTTCGATGGGGAGGAAGCTCTTATCCCGATGGCGATGACGAATGGATAGCACACCGACTGCAGTAACCCCGGCCATCAGTGGGATATAAAGGGTTTCAATTTTTGAGCCGGTGAATAGCTGCGCCGTGGGTTGTGGACTAGTTGCTCGATTGTCGCGCAGGATCTTGCCCTGCCGAATGGCCTGTGCGGGTAAGTCATGTTGACTCACGGGTGGCGTTGAATCGGGCAGATCCGACTTGGAATCGCCTTCCAGATAGAGTTCGCCGCTGATTTCGTCCACAAACCAGATGCCGATCCATTGGGCCGGGGTGTGTGACTGCGCGATTTCGATGAGTTTTTGGAGCAGTGCGGGCATCTGCCGCTGTGCCCCAATCGCACGGACAATCATACTCAAGAGGGCATGGCGGCTCTCAAGAATGGGGTGAGTCTGCCCGACCAAGCCAGGTTGATTGACGATGTGTATGGTAAATTCCAACCAGCCGAGCGCGATAGTATCCCCATCGGTTACGGGATAAGCGGTTTTGGCACCCAGGCGGCGTCCATTCAAGCGGGTACCGTTGGTGCTGTTCAGATCCAACAGATAGAGCGCGCCATCGGCATAGTGCAATTTGGCGTGCTGCCGGGAGACTCCTAACTGCTCGGTATCCAACATCAAGAAGACTGTTGATACCTCCCCATCCGTTTCACTGCGGCCCAGAATTGTTTCTCCGGTGAAACTGACCATACAGGTTGTAGCCGGGTCCTGAGCCAGCTCCAACCGGAGGCGGCAGAAGACGGAAGTCTGTACCTCGGCTTCCGAATCGGTCTGAGGCAATGATCTGGTTTTGCCAGTCCGGGCTTCCTGCAACATCTCGTCACGGAGTTCTGCCGTCAGCCGGGCAATCGTATCTTCCGAACGCATAACGTACTCCCTATGGCTCAGACTGACGGTGTAGATCGGGCGTTAAGCTGTCTGGCGACATTTGCAGCCAGTTCGGCTAGGTCTTCCATGGATGGCACATCGACGCCGCTCATCAGATTTTCATAGCGGGCGTTGGCTTCGTCATCAACAAACACGCTATCCAGAATGGACTGAATTTCAGGGTCTGTTTCCTGAGACTCTTCAGTGGTACTGGGTTCCGGAGTTGGGGCAGCGCTGACCACCGCGACGACTGGCGGTGCGGTAATCGGGGGCGGTTGAACTGCTGCCACGACCAGGGCTGGTGCCTCGATTTCGGGCGCGGGCGCTGCTGGTTGACGGGCGGCCTGTTTCTTCTGGCGAGCACGCTTTTCTGCCAACTCCTGCTGCCGGCGCTTTGCCAATGCCTGTTCCTGTTTGGCGGTCCGCTTTTGCTGCTGCGCTGCCAGGTAGCCCCTCACAAGGCGGACGGTAAACGTGCCGATCAGCAAGAGGATAGCCAGACCGATAAGGCCGCCAATGGCTGCCAGACTCATGACAACAGCTTGTTGTTCGAGCAGATACTCGATGACTGACATGATCCGCTCCTAGATGGTCAGAATGTTCGACACAACCTGCGGGATGAGAATAAGGCTCAAACCGGAAATGCAAATTGTGATCGCCAGATAGAAAAAGACTTTCAGCTTCATGCCGCCATCGGCAAAGATGACTGCCAGGGCGCTGGTCGCCGAGATCATAATCATCATGGTCATGGTGATGATCGCCAGAAATTGCAGATCCTCTGGCGAAAACTGGGCCATACCCAGGTTCATTTGGGGTTGGTTTTGCATGGCGGAATCTGCATTTTGGGGCACCAGTTCGGTGACCATGTTGGCGAAGTTAGTGATAACCGACAGTACAAAGACCATCAAGCTGGCGACGACAGCCTGCATAACGGATGTCAGCCCGCTGAAGGTGCCAGAAATGAGTCGGCGTTTGGCACGAAGCTGGGTGGCTCGGCTGACAAACTGTGAGCAGAGATAGCCGACACGCTCCGGTTCGCCACCGATGCGGATGGCACCGAAGAAAACATCAACAACCTGGGAGATGAGGCGACTACCTGTTTCCTGACCGAACTGATGCCAGCAGATTTCTGGTTCGACACGCGCTTCGAGCCGCTTGCTGAGGCGTTCGATATCGGGTTGCAGCGCCGGAAACGAGGTCAGATCGATCTTTTGCAGTGCCTGCTTGATGGTGCTTCCGCTGGAACCCGCCATTGATCCCGTGGAACGCAGGACAGTACTGAACTCAATATCCTTCCGGGTGATGTCCCGGTCACTCAACAGGGCAATGATGCCGATGGGGATAATGCAGATTGCCGCGAGGACGAGCGCCCCACCCATCCCCCAACCGAGTAGATTCATAATGAGGACTAACGTGACCGCCAGCGGCACCAGAATCTTGGTGAAAAGTGACGCGCGGCGTTGTTTTTCAGAGCCAAATTTGGGGTGAATGGTCATTACTTCAGCAGGGGCGGCGCGGTAGATAATCCAGGCACCAAACCCAGCCATCGTGACGCCGGTAGCTACTAAGCCGGCCATCACGGTGACATCACTGGAATAGATCATGGAGGAGATCATCTGAATGATGATGATGAGCGCGACCGAGATGGTGATGGACGAAAAAGCATTCGACCACTGCTTGAGGTTTTCCAGATTACGCTCGTAGCTGTTTTTGTATTCCTCGCTTTGCACTTCGGCTTCGCGGCCCAGAAAATCGACCAGTGGTTCACCGGAACGCAGGGCATCAGAAAGGCGCAGGAGGAAACTGCGGATGTTCTCCGACTTGGTTTTGAGACCGACGATGCGACAGGCATCTGGATAATCCAGACGATACTCCGCTACCAATGTATTGATGGCGATGAAATAGGTTGCTGCCGCGCACTTCGACTGGGCCGCAAAATCGAAGGTTTTGCTCCGTGAAATGCCAGCCGAAGCCATGGCTGACATGAAGGTAAGCTGATAGAACATATCGAAAGCCGAGACGACCTTATAGGAGTTTTTGTCGGCGTGCTTCGGCGAGGATGCGGAAGAACTCATAGAAGTCCGTCACTTTCTTCTCTTTATGCAGCTTCTCGAATATTTTGGCCCGGCGCTTGACTTCGTCGTAAATTTCCTTGCGGCGATGCGGCGGGATGCCATGTTTGAGCGCGATGACCTGTTCCAGCAGATAACTATTCATGTAACCGGGGAATTCAAAGGTGTCATTGGCTGGATTCCAGCGGAAGGCTTCCAGGAAAGAAAAACTCTGCGAGACCGGGTCATAGCCGATGATTTCGTTGATGCTCATGACGCGGCGTGCTGAACGTCCATCGGCTAGCCGTACAGCCGATTGAATAACGGCCAGGTTCAGATTGTCGATGTAGGTTTTGGGAATGTTGATCGGGTCGCCGGTCAGGCGCTGGATGAGCTTTTCGACACTGGAAGCGTGGAAGGTGGACATGACACCGTGGCCGGTTTGCATGGCCTGGAAGGCAACCACGGCTTCCACACTCCGGATTTCACCGACGATAATCATGTCCGGGCGTTGACGCAGGGCCGCTTTGAGCAGTTCAAACATGCCGACATCGCTGCTTTTCTTTTCTCCACCGCCCTGGCGGGTCATCTCCTGGACCCAGTTTTCATGGGGCACCTGAACTTCCGGCGTATCTTCAATGGTGACGATTTTGGCATCGGGCTTCATGAAGGCGGTGATGGCGTTCAGGAGGGTGGTCTTGCCGGAAGCGGTCGCACCGACGACAAAGACGTTCATGTGCGCTTCCAGCATGAGTGACAGGTAGGCCACCATGGTGTAGTTCAGGCTGCCGAACTCAATCAGTTCGAGGACGCTGGTCGGGGTGCCGGCGAATTTACGGATGGTGAAGTTGCTGCCGCGCTTGGAGATTTCGCGCCCGTAGACGATGTTGATACGGGAACCATCGGGCAGGACAGCATCAACCAGGGGGTTGCGGACGGTGACGGGATGCTTGATCCATTCGCCTAGCCAGACAACAAACGAATCGACATCGTCATAGCTTTTAAAGACGATAGAGGATTGCACACTCTTGAAAATTTTGTGCTCAACGAAGATCGCGCCGACACCACTACAACTAATATCTTCAATATTCGAGTCGAGCAGGAGGGGTTGCAGGATACCCAGGCCCAGCTTTTCCCGAATGACAATATACCGGATGGCGGCTAATTGCTGGGGGGTGACCGGGATGACATCTGTCTTTGGCTTCCGCATCTCAGTCCGGGAGCCGGCGTTCGGGTCATTCTCGGTGGGGACCGCACAAAAACGGTCGACCAGTTCCAGCAATAGTTTGCGCTTGGCTTCTTTTTCCACCGTCCGGCCTAATTCTTCAGCAAAGGCGACCAGTCGCTTATCGACCTTGCTGATGAGCTCATCCACATTGATGACGGTGGTGGGTTCAATAGGTACATAGTGATCGCGAGCGCCGACTTCGTCCGGCAGGATGTGAACGAAGAGATTTTCTTTGGTTGGATAGATGATATTGCGGATACCCTGCGAACCCAGGCTACGTGGTGGCTTTTCGTAGTATTGAGGGATGCCATACCGTTCAATCGGCAGATATTCGAGATAGTCCAATAAAAATTCGGAGTTCTTACAGATTAACTGCAGCTCTGGTGAAAGCTGCGGCAGCAGTTTTTCGCGTGGGGTGATGATCTGCCCCGGCGTTATAGGGAAAGGGAGAACGGTCTGCGCGCCCATCGGCTAACCCCTCGCCTTGCTGATTGGGATCACACGCATTCCCCAGCCGGGTTCGACATCGAAGCCAACGATGGAACCGGTGCCGCTGGAGGCCCCACGGATTTTGGCGACTTCCAAAAGTTTGATGATGCGTTGGCCATCTTTTTCGGTACGTAGTTTGAGGTTGGCATCACACATCGAGCGAATGGAATTCATGACTTCGTTGGGCATCCCCTCGTCATGCAGGGTCACGATGAGGGTGGTGCCGCGCCCTGTAATCCGTTGGCAGGCCTGGAAGAATTGCATGGTGACGCTGCTATCGGCAGCGTGTGTCAGCGCACCCGTGATCGAGTCGATGACGATAAGGTCACTATCCAGATTATTGCAGGCATCGAGCAGCGTTGGCAGGGCACTGATCCCGGACTTTGACAGGGCGACAGGGAAAATGCGGCACTTTCCCAGTAAAACATAGTCCAGAATATCGAGGTCGATAGTCTCCATTTGCCGGATGAGGCTGCGGACGGTGCTTTCCGATGTAAACAGATGTACCCGGTAGCCATCGCTCAGGGCACCCCAGATGAGCTGCTGGGAAAGAACCGATTTTCCTGATCCCGAACCCCCTTCAATCAGAGTCAGGGAGCCGGATGGCAAACCGCCGCCCATACGACTGTCCAACTCAACGTTGTGGGAGGATATTTTCGACCAATCTTCGTTCGTAGCATTTTTCATGATGTGTACCGGTATTGATCATCACACAGTGGTTATGATGAAGGTGAACTCGCCGATGACATCGAAGCCATCGGATACAACGAACTTGAACAGATCTGCCGTATCAGTCAGGTGTGTGTAACTCAGGTTGTTAGAGTCGATGTCTTCCTGGGTGAAGCTGCTACCGAGGCTGAGCGTCCCGTTGGCTGGGAACTGTGTCACGGTGTAAACCAGGCGGGCTGCAACGTCTTCCGTATCGGCATCCGTTACTTGCAACATGGTGCTGGTGATGATCGCCGCGCTATTGAGTAGGATAACCATGCCGGTGTTGATGGCTAAGGTTGGCTCAGTATTGAGCGTAATGTTCACTGTGTAAGGCCCGAGCACGTCAATCCCATCATTCATGAAAAACTGAAATGCGTCGTTTCCTGTACCCGTATGGGTATAGACTACATCCCCGGCTTCGATTTGTGCCTGCGAAAATTCGCTGCCCGTGGACAGGATGCCTTGCGCCGGTGCGGAGAAGATACTGAATAGAATTTCGTTAGGCGCATTATCCACATCAGACGCACTCAAGTCGGTAGAATCAATTGTCGCGCTGCCATTGGCGGCTGTGCGGATACCCAGATTGAGATCTAGGACTGGTGGGGTATTACGCGCGCCCTGCAGGGATGCACCGATGCCATTGGGCGTGATCACCGTCACCTGAAAGGGCTCGTCCAGGCTGATGGTTGAGGATGGGCGCAGATGCAGCAGCAGGACTTCATCCGGGTTGAAAATCCCCTGGTCAAAGCGTTCCGGGTCGGTGGCTGCCTGATCGGTGTATAACCCTTCGACGCTCCATTCCCCAGCCGCTGGATTGCCGCTGTTGTATTCCAGATACTGGCTCCGGCACACCGTCGGAGTGGCCTCATCACAGTAGTCCATGATGACATCCCAACGATCAAAATCGGTCAGGCGGACGCTGCCCGTATTGAAGAAGCGGGCTTCTACCAGTGCCCCGTTATCCAGCACACGGGCTATGTGCGCCGTCAAATGGGTGCTGGTGATTTCCATTTCCAGGCTTTGTACCTGATCCCAGGTAGTAAAGATTTCATCTTGTGCGTTTAGGAAGGCTGTGGACAGCGTTAAGACGCCGAATAACACCAGGAAGATGATGACCACGGCAACGAGGACATTTTCCATGGCCTACATCCCCAGGTAATAATCGGATGAGGTGCCATCCTGGAGAACGACCTTCAGGTAATACTGACCATTGGTCAGGGGATCACTATAGTGGATAGCGATGCTCAAGGTTGTGGCAGGTGACCACTCCCCACCCCCTTCTACACTGGATGTCCAGTAGGGTCTTACGCCCCCGGCAGCGGTTTCGCTAGGGATGCGGGTAAAATTACCTTCGCGACCAAAAAAGACATCAATAAAATCGGTGGTGGTGATACGGGCCAAGCCGATATTTTTGACCCAGCCAAAGACTTCAAAAAGCCCGTTGCTATTGGAGTCATGCCACCAGCCGGTATGATCCAACTCGCCGCTGGCATGGACAATCGCGACCCGATTCCGCATTCGGTTGGTGGTGTTGGAAGCCATACTGGTGATTGCTTCGCCGCCTTCCATCACTGCCGGATAGGCTGCGTTGAACAACAGCATCGCTGTGATCATGCTGATTGCAATGAGCAGGGCGGTTGTGATGATTTTGTCCATGTGCTCCCCCGCAGAGTCTAGCGTTCGTTTTCAGTCGATGCTGAATCGCCCGCGTTTAATATTCCAGCAATCAAACGGAGCACCAGTCGTTGCTTGCCATTGACAGCTCCGTTCTCATGTCCATCCGCCTCGGTAACAGTCTCGCCTCTTTTGGCTCGTAACTCAGCGCGGATCTCATCCACAACGGCACGGGTTTGCGGCACGATCGACGGTACTGGAGATGGGATTGATACCCCACCTTTAGCCCGCAGATCCGGGAGTTGAGCGCGAGAGGGGATCGTCCGGTCAGGATCGTCGACATAAACGTACAGAAACTCCAGGAGCAGGGCACGTTCCTTGCGGGTGAGCCGTTCCTGTTCGGTGTAGAGATCGATCAGATTACGGGTGCGTTGTGCGCCGAGTTTGTCAACCTTTTGCGTGACCCACTGTTCCAGTTCGATCCAGTCTCTACCGGCATTGGCATTATCATTCAGCGAGAGGCGTTGTGCTGAACCATACTCCGATTCGTCCGGGTCAATCAGTCCTGCCCGCTGGCGGCGTCCATTCCCGTTTCCATTGCCATTTCCGTTATTGATGGCCACAGGCTTGACCTGAATGTCTCCTGCAGAATCCGCGCTTTCATCATCACTCAGTGTGAACTGGCGAACACGCGTTACGGGGACGAGTGAGGTTGTATTGGCCTGACTGGGCGGAACCACTGCTGTTGTAACTGTTGCGTTAGAGGCGATATCACCCCCGGACAGCGAAGGGTAAGCCTGCTTGAGAAGCTGCTCCTGGATTTCCAGTAAAGTCACCTGGATTTGACCTTTGAGCAACTGGACTTCTCTTTCAAGTGCCTGGATGCGTTGTTCGAGGTTCACCACTCACACTCCCGGTGCGCTCTCCCAGTACGGTTTGTGCCTGGTTGGCATTGCGTGCAGACGTAAGTTGTAATGTGTTACGGAAGCTTGAAAAAATGGGCTTTGAGAAACTACAGACTAGGTAATTTTTGATGATCTGCTGCTTACAGATACTGGGGGGACGGACCCACCCTACAGGTTGATCCGTCCTGATACCAGTTTCATTGATGACTAGCGCAGTTCCATGACCGCTTCGATGGCTGCCGGGGTGGTACGATTGATATTCAGGACGCCGCCGGTCGGGGGCTTGACTTCCAGAGTGAAGGCAGTGTTGACGCTCAGAGCCGTGCCCAGACCGCTCAGGTCAACCGTCACTTCGGCCAGTTCACCTTCTTCGAGCAGGTCATCGGGGGTGGTTTCATTGCTGACGATCCAATCCACGGTCCAGTCCACATTGTTTTCCAACTGGGTAGCATCACGGTAGCCGATGACGACGACACGATCCGCAGCGGCAGAGGCCAGGTTGACAGGTTCGCCACCAGAGACCGGCGAGATGGTGAAGACAATCGTGTCAACATCTGTACCAGCGCCTTCAGCGATGATGGCACCCTTGACGGACAGTGATGATTGGACGCCTTCCAGACCACTGTAGATGGCTTCTTCACCACGTTCGGTGGAGGCAGAACCGGCTGAAAGAATAGTAAAAGCAAAGACTGAAGCAACAACAACGAATGCAATCAGGATAATCGCGGTTTCCAGAGCAGCCTGACCACTTTCGTTCCGACGGATAACAGAGAAGTTGAACATGGTAGTGCCTCCTTATAAATGTACTCGTGCATTCATTGCACTCGTATAAAAATAAAGTAATGCCGTTCTTTAGAATCAATCCTTAAGATTGAATTTATTCTCGAATTTTCTCATCTAATTGGCTATATTTCGTTATATTTCATGCATTACCGTTGGAAACGTAAAAAACATTATGTAATTAACTGGCTTAGAGAGAATAACCTGTCCGACCCTTGTACCCGTTTGGGTGGATCTATGTGAAAATCGTAAACGCAGACAAGCCGCGCTTAACCGATATTCAGCTAAGAATAGATCGGAATGGGTCCTACGCTGGTAAGCTATTCGCTGCACTAAAGAGAGGTTTATAATAATTACAAATGGAATTATAATATTAAGTTATGTTTAGGGAGTGGCATATGCCAATAACTCGGTACTCACAAAAGCTGATTCGTTAAGAAAGGTTATACCGGGTGTAGAAAAACACACCCGGTCAATATGCCCTGCATATTAACAAAATGTCTTAAATTTTATCTCCCCATTTGTCCCACTCAGAACGAAATGATTGTCATCCGATTGCTGTTCAACGTACATTTCATCGCAACGATATCCGGTCAGGCTGACTTCCATGACAAAGTCTGCTGGTTCCGTCAGGATGGTGATTTGTTCCGTTGTAGCGATTACATCAGTAATCTCTGCCGTGCTGTAATGAAGATGTATGCCGGGATGAGGCTGCCAGTCCAGCGGCAGGATGACACCACGCCGCGCAGGCAGATGCACTGGATTTCCACCAAGTAGCGGCGCGCCATCCATCGAGATGACCGTTTCAACAGGATCATCCTGATAATTGTTGATGAACAGGAAGCTCCCATTGGGTCCTTCACAAAGCCTCACGTCAGTCCAGTCGGTCATGGTAAACAGTGATGGGCAACCGATCCGATTAGCCATTTGATGCACAATATCCAGGTCATCGAGTGTGTTGGCTGCCAGCGCCGCACCGAGCATCATCACTGTGCCTTTTCCTATCTGCTTGAGAAATCCCACTGTTTGACCAGAAGAATCCACTGCGAAGATCTGATCAAAATCCCCTGTGTAGGTTTCAACGAATGAAACAGGGACATCGGTGTAACTAAACACCTGGATCAGTGCAGGCTTAAAGGTCGGTGCTGTTTGTACGCTGTGGATACCGACGGCGTCACGCAATATGGAACAGGGAGTGTGGTCGAAGGTTTCTTCACACAGGCGGCCAACGAGGATGAGTTGACCACCCTGTTGGATATAGTCAGCTAGTTTCTGCTGGACAGCCGCCTCACACTGTTTCTCCATCATGACCCAAACAGTCGGAGTTTCTGCCGGGTCGAGCCTGGCGCGGGTGAGTTCCAACGCATTGAAGGGGCGGTGTGTGAGCGCCATACCACGCGCCAGGAAATCGAACAGGATGACATCGCGCTGATGGGTCACGATATCGGTTTGGGGACGGGTGTAAGTATTGTTCACCTCGGTCATATAACTGTCGATGGTGAAGCCGATAGTGGTCACACGCCGGGTACGACTTTGGATCAGCGCTTCACCGTAGGCTGACAGGGTCTTCGAGAGCCGGGGATAACGGGCATAGTGCCGCCGCAGGGTACCATCTTTGCGTACAGGATGCCCCCAGTCATGGCGCCTGGCGGGACTGAGGATCGGATCATTTTCGCCGTCAAAGAACAAATAATGGTTGATCGCTCGCATCCCGCATGAAATACAGAGTCGGCTGTGTAAGTCATATAGCGATGATTGGGCACCGCCAAAATCCTGATTGCCGCCCGCCTGGAACTCCACTGAAAAAAGAGGCTGCTGGGGGTGATGGAGCGCCCGCGTCATTTCATTCACCAAGATCAGTTGGTGGAAATTTCCTTCGCCGATGAAGATTGGGTAGACATCGGTCGCGCTGACCATGCCTTCCATTGCCATGACCTCGACCAACTGCGAAAGCCCGATGGGGAAGGTCTTGCCCCCATTGCCGAAGCCGTGAATATTGACGATAGGCGGGACTTCCATGCCAAAGCCCCTGGCCGTTTGCCAGAGAAAAGTCATGTATTCGCGCAAATAACTTCGGTAGAAGCGGCGGTAATCTTCGATCACTTGTTGGGCATGAGGTTGCTTGGGCTGCGTGATTTCCTCGTGGAGGTAATCGATGAGGTTTGCTGCTGGATACTGCTGGTTGAGGTCTTCGCCATAATGCTGTCGCAGGTAGGCGGCGAAGCGCGTCAGTGTATCCGGGTTCATGTCTACCAGGTTCCGCACCCACTGAATCATTCCCATCTCATTATCGAGCTGGATCATCAGGATGTTGCCTCCCTGTGTCACTTGCCGGGGAGTCAATACGTTAAAGACGGCGGCATACCATGCCTGAACGGCATTGAGAAAATCCGGGTGCAGGTAGCTAACGACGTTCTGTGGTTTGGCATCTTGACCGATGAATGCGAGTTGAGGGTGTTGCTCGAACAGCCAGGGCGGAATTCCTTCGTTGATGGTTTCCGCCATGATGTAGGGGCCAGGGCGGGCGATGATGTAGAAGCCCATCTCTGTCGCCAAATCAAGAAAGCCCGCTAGATTGCGTAGCGGGTGTGTATGACCATCGAAATCGGTCATTCCTGGTTGAGGCTGATGCCAGAGCCAGGGAATATAGCTGGCGACGGTGTTAAAACCTGCGTCTCGCAGCAACCCTAACCGATGGCGCCATTGCTCTGCTGGTGCGCGGTAGTAATGGAATTCTCCGGCGTGGATAAACTGCGGGCGGTTATCCAACCAGAACTGACCATCTTTGACCGTCAAGGTTCTCATGGCTTGTCTGCTCCCGTGTGATCTAACGTTTGGTGAAGCTCAGCACCGAGAGGGCCTTCTGAATACCAGGGCTGTTGGTGTAGGTATCCCAGATCAACCGGGTGAGGTAGTTTTCAACCATGAGCATTGAACAGCCTTTGTCGATGCCGTAGAGTGCGCTGCTATACCAGGGTGGGTCTACATCCAGATTGTAGGAGTCAAAGAAACCGTATTTACCCCAGGTTTGCGGATGTTCACGATAGAGATGCTCAAGCATCTCCATGACCTGGTCCGGTACAAAGGGGAGCGATGATAGGGCTCCATAAATGGATACCGTTCCGTTGGGTTTGATTTCCAGCAGGGCTGGCGGCGCGCCGGAGACATCGTAGCCCCATGGGCTATCGCCTGCGCTGCTGCCCCAACTGTTTGCACCGTAGGTCTTGAACTGGCTGGCCTGATCAATGGCAAATTGCCGGTTGGCGAGGGAGGCCCGGCGTGTATTCTCAAACCAATCGATGCCATCAGGATCGAGATAGCGGGCGGTATCCAGCCAGGCTTCGCTGAACTGGTAAGCGAAGAGGTTGCCACCGGGATTGATGATGACATCTTGAGCGTTAAAGATGCGTTTATCACGTCGGAAACCGGCGTAAAGGCGGCGGGCCAGCGTGGGCTCGATTTGTCCAGCAGCTTGCAGATACATCATCTTCTGCTCGGCGGCCATGTCCCATCGGCTGATGTAGCCTGGTTCACCTTCGACATAATCGCCCTCACGATCCGGGTTATAAGCCATATAGAACAGGCTCTGCCCTGCATCTTCAAAGATGATGAAGGGCCAGTCGACGCGCTTCAGGATGGCATCGGCCAGTTCCTGCACTTCGTTGTCTCGAAAATATGCGGCAGCGGTGATAACTCCGTTCAGGCAAAGGGCGGTATCAATAGTGGAGTATTCACACTTGCCCCAGCGTTCAGCCGTTTCCATGTCCAAAAAATGGGCGAAGAATCCGTGCTGATGCGGTACCTGGTGAAGCAGTGTTCGCAGGGTGCCGCGGGTGATCTCCAGCGCTCGCTGCCGGGTTAACCAACCCCGCTCACAGGCAATCACCCAGCCAGATAGGGCAAATCCGGTGGCGGCGATGGAGGCAATCCGTAAGTCTTTAGTCGCATCTACCGTCAGCCCGAAACCCGGACTTTGCGGGTTGAGGTTGGTGTAGTCGAGCAGAAAGTTGATGGAGCCTCTGAGTTCCTGTTCGAGAAGGGACTGCCTATCCATCTGGAATACTCCATTCATGTTGTGGTTGGTTGGATTATCGGATAGAAGACTGTCGTGCCAGTAGATGGGTGGAAATACGCTGGGGATGGAACGGCGTACCATTCTCCAAAAAGTCAATTAACTGGTGAACGGCTGAAGCACCCCACTCAAAACGGCTGGCACCGATTGTAGAGACTGATGGATGCATAAAGCGGGTTAAAGGGATGTCGTCAAAACCGATGACCGCGACATCTTTTGGCGCATGTAGACCATGTTCGTACATGGCGCGCAGGAAGCCCAGCGCCATCTGATCATTAGAACAAAATACCCCTTCCGGAATATCACCCGCTTTGAGAAGTTTCGATGCCACTTCATAACCGGAAACCTCGGTGAAGTTGCCATGATAGACTGGCACTTGCAATTGATGATCGGCAGCAGCGCTAAGGAAGGTTGCCATGCGCTCGCCATTGTCAAAAGAATCCATCGCCCCGGCAATAAACACCAGCTTTCGTAAACCTTGCCCAAATAGATGGGCAAAAGCTTCCCGTGTTCCTTGCGCATTATCGAGCAGGAGCGACAGGATGAATTCACCTTCCAACGGGCGGTCGAGCACGACGATTGGGAATCGCACTGCTGCCAGCTTTTCAAGCGATTCATTTGGGATTTTAGAGTCAAAGACGATGGCGCCATCGACTTGACGGTGTAGCAGAATGTGACGTGGGGAGCGGCTTTCCGGGCAGACCAGCAATTCGTAGTCGGTTTGCAGGATGACGCTGTGAATGCCTTCCAGAATTTCCTCATAAAACGAGCCACCAAATCGCGAGATGAACACGCCGATGGTCTGGGTCTTACGATGCTTGAGGTTGCGGGCGAAGGCGTTGGGATGATAGTTGAGCTGTTCTGCCACTTCCAGCACCCGTTTGCGGGTGGCTTCGCCAATATTGCCGATTCCATTCAATACATACGAGGCCGTGGTGACGCTGACACCGGCCTGTTTGGCGACATCACGAATCGTGGTCATGGTAAGGCTCTATTCTGATGAAATGGACTGGTGGTGAAGGCATCCTGCCCATAATAGTTGACAAAGCAGACTGAATGCGGATATTATATCGAACAAGCCAAGTGAACCGTTTCACTTAGCTTTTGACAATTGTATAGTAGCCGCGTCAAAAGGCAAATTAATTCGTTTTGTTTGAGGTCTGATGCGAAAAAAATACGAAAGCCGTTACGGATACTTTACAGAAAACGGCAGAGAATACGTCATTAACACGCCGTTCACCCCGCGCCCCTGGGGGAACATCATCAGCAACGGTGACTACAGCCTGATGATTTCCCAGACCGGGTCCGGTTATAGTTGGCGGGGTAACGCCGGTCAGAACCGCATTACCCGTTCATTTCAGGACCTGGTCAAGGACAACTGGGGCAAGTACCTGTATATCCGCGATCTCCAGCGCGGGATTTACTGGTCGGCAAGCTACAAGCCGGTCATGCGAGAATACCAACGGTATGAGGTGGCACACGGTGTAGGGTATTCGCGCTTTACGCATCAGGTCGCGGATATCGAAAGTGTCCTGACAGTGTTTGTCGCCCCGGATGCCCCCTTGGAATATTTCCAGCTCACGCTCAAAAATCTCAGTCATGAACGTCGTGAACTTGACATTACCTCCTATGCGGAATGGTTGTTAGGCTTCGCGCCGGATGAGCACCGTGAATTTCATAAGCTATTCATCGAAACGACGGCTGATGAAGCTCGGCGTGCTGTTTTCGCAACCAAATGTCTGTGGGGATTTGCGGACGAACGCGGACGTCACAACAATGTCGATTGGCCTTATACCGCTTTCATGGCCGTCAGCGAGCCCTTGAAGTCATTTGACTGTGATAAAGAGAGCTTCATTGGCCTTTATTGTAATGACGACCGACCAGCCGCCATGCAGCAACCGCAGTTGGCGCGGCATCAGGGCCGTTTTGGTGATGCGATTGCGGCGTTACAAGTCAGTGTGAACCTGCAACCGGGTGAGGCCAAGACCGTCGTCTTTACACTGGGGGCGGCAGAGAACGGCCGCGAAGATGCCCATGAGTTGATTGCACGGTATACCTCCGTCGAAGGGTGTGAGCAGGCTTTTGCGGGGGTTCAGAAGTTCTGGTCACGCTTTATTGATGCTGAGCATGTAGAGACACCTGACGATGCACTCAACTTCATGACCAATATCTGGCTGAAATATCAGGCGATTTCCTGCCGCATCTGGGGTAAGTCGGCTTTTTATCAGGTTTCCGCCGGTTATGGCTTCCGTGATCAGCTTCAGGACAGCCAGATTTTTCTCGTCGGTGATCCAGCGTACGCCCGCAAACAAATGCTGCTTCATGCCAGTCAGCAGTTTGTAGAAGGTGACGTCCTGCATTGGTGGTTCTCGATACGCGGGGGCGGCCCACGTACCAACTGCTCGGACGACTTGTTATGGATGCCGTTCATCCTGGATGCTTACCTGAAGGAAACGGCAGACCACAGCATTCTGGATGAACAGGTGCCGTATCTGAATGCCCCTGCTGAGTCACTTTATGACCACTGTAAACGGGCGATTGAGCGCTCGTTCTCGCGCTTTTCGCCGCGTGGTATTCCCTTGATGGGCGATCACGATTGGAATGATGGCCTGAGCGCGGTGGGTACGCTGTTGAAAGGTGAGAGTTTCTGGGTCGCCGAATTCCTTTACATGATCCTCGGCAACTTTATACCGGTTGCATTTGAACGTGGCGATACTCGCTTTGCCGAGCGCTGCGATGGTGTGCGACAGAACCTGAAGGATGCCTTTAACCGTCATGGTTGGGATGGTCAGTGGTATTTGCAGGCGACTACCGATGATGGCCTCCTGTTGGGTTCTCAGGAGAATGAAGAAGGCAAAATCTTCCTGATGCCGAATATCTGGGCGGTCATCAGTGAAGCGGCAGAAGGTGACCGAGGGCAGGTCGCCATGGAAGCCGTGAGCGAATACCTGCTCAGGGATTATGGGACGCTGCTCAACTTCCCAGCCTTTACACATCCCCGCCCGGACGTTGGTTATGTCACCCGCTATGCGCCGGGACTGCGTGAAAATGGTGGCGTCTACACCCATGCCGCAACCTGGTCGGTTTGGGCCTACTCGTTGATCGGGCAACCAGAGCGTGCATATCAGGCCTATTCCCGTATTTGTCCGCCCAATCGTAGTGCAGATATTGACACCTACAAGGCGGAACCCTACGTGACGCCGGGCAATATTGATGGTCCGCTATCCGAGTTCTATGGGCGGGGTGGTTGGACGTGGTACACGGGTTCAGCCCAGTGGCTGCACCGCGTGGCAACCCACTGGATACTGGGTATTCGCCCGCAGAAAGAAGGCCTGCTCGTTGCACCTTCGATCCCGGCTCAATGGGATGGATTCAAGTGCAGACGTATATTCCGGGGAGCAGTGTACCAGATCGAAGTGGAGAATCCACAGCATGTGAATAGTGGAATACGTTCCGTCAGTGTTGATGGGCAACCTTATCCCAGCAACCTGCTCCCTGTGTTTGCCGATGGCAGCGCACATACGGTCAAAATCGTCATGGGAGATTAATCCCGGAAAGGACATGCTAGCGGAGCGATGAAATTTACGTGACATGTGAGCACTAAACAGCGATTTAGTCTTAGCCATTTGAGGAATCGATTCTGCAAGGAGAAATAGAGATGACGTTCTTAACCAAACAAACGCGAGTAGCCATCCTGCTGATGGTTATTATCGGTCTGCTGTCGATGGTTCTGCCTGCCGGGGCGCAAGGCGCAACCATCCGTTACGCCAATTGGAACCTGGGCACTGAAGAAGAAAATAACCTGCAACGTCAACTGGTCGCAGCGTATGTAGAAGCCAATCCCGGTGTGACAATTGAATTTGTCGATATGTCCGGTGATGGTGGCTGGGAAGAAAAACTGACCAATTTTGCGGCGCGGGGCGAACTGCCCGATGTCTTCATGGCGAACAACACCCCGTACTATGTCCAGAATGGGTGGGCGGCTGACCTGACTGCACAGGTAGAAGCAGATGCTGACTGGGCGACCATTCCGCAGGTTCTCCGGAATGCCGTGACCTACGATGGCAAGGTGCTGGGACTTCCAAGCGCCCAGTTCATCATGGGTTACTTCATCAATCAGGATCTGTTTGAGGCAGCCAACCTGGATGCCCCACAATACGGTGTTTCTGCCGAAGATTTCTTCGCGGCGGCTTCACAGTTGACCGATGTCCAGCAGGGTGTTCTGGGCCTGCATGAAATGGGCCCGATTCTCGGTTGGTATCCCAGCACGCAGGATAGCAATCTTGGCTGGTTCAGCTTTGATGGCACCCACATGAACTATAATTCAGATGCCTTCCGGTCGGCTGTAAACACGGCTATTGAAATGCGTCCGAATACCTGGCAGGGTCTGACCGACGAACAGAAGACTGCTTTCACTGCTCAAGGCCCTTGGGAACTGTTTGTGAATCAGGAATCTGGTGCCGTCTGGGAAGGTGGCTGGGCGCTGCCTTCCTACGTGCAGAATGCGACCTTCAATTGGGACTTCATCGGTATTCCTGGTGGTAATCAGGCGATGGTTGCTGACCTGCTGGTCGTCTCAGCTACGGCTGCGGATCAGGACGCTGCTTACGACTTTGCCCGCTGGATGAGCTTCTCGTCGGCTGGCTACGCCAAAGAAGCCGAACTGGCTACTGCTGCCGGTCTTGTCCCGACCCGGATGCCGGTTTCGGTGACGCCGGAAAGCATTGACCTGTATATGTCGTTCGCAGGTGATCGTCCGGGTCTGCGTCAGGCGCTGGAGAACCTGGATAACAGCCTCGTCGAGTCTCTGGCGAAGATTGTCCCCGGTTACATCAATGCCCGTTGGGAAGGCCGTCCTGGCATTAACATCGGCGATCAATCGGATGTGAACCTCGGCTTCATCTTCGACAATTTCGCGGCTGGTAGCTTCAAGTTTGAAGATCTCTCTGCACAGCTGCAGGATTTTGCCAACGGCATCCTTGACGATGCGCGTGCTCAACTTGCTAGCTAGTTAGTCTGTTGTGCCGGGATCTGCATCAGGCAGGTCCCGGTGTAGCTCACTTAATAACGTCGTGCCTTCGCCCGCAACTATATGGAGAATCGGCGATGCGCCCGAAAGTAAATACTTTTGTCCGATCAAGATGGTTTCTGATTATTCTGGCGGTAGTTGTTTTCCTGCTCTTTTTTGCGCCACTATCGAGTACGGTACAGGCCCTCAGCGCTGGCTGTATTCCTGAGTCGGCAGATCTGGCGCGCATCCAAACCTCGGCAGGTCGTTTTGCGGCTCAGCAGCAAGCAGTGCCTTATGTTGGTCCTGCGGGCCTGGATAGTGCCCGACTGGTAGCAGAAATTCAGGCCGATTCGCTGGGGATGCCCATCGTTCAGGATGAAGCCGCACGGCAGTATGCCAAGCCCAGCGTTTTGCTCCAGCAGGGTCATACGATCTCCGTTGATGTCATAATTCCTACCTCCGGCGAATATATTTTTGCTTTCGATGCGGCTGTTCCGGATTCAGAGGATATTGCTGAGGGCCAGTTGCGAATAGATGGTCAGGACATTGCTGGCTTTGAACGCCTGGCGTTTCCAACCTATTTCCGCAGCGCAGTCGATAGCTTCCCCAAAGACCGTTACGGCAATGAGGCGCTTATCAATCAAGTGCGCGAGTTGCACTGGACAACGGTCGAGGCGCGCGATGCCAACTCCAGTCAATTAGCCGCCTTTCGGTTTGTGTTCGCGGCGGGGTCACATCGTCTGGATTTCTTGTTAACCGAGGGTGCTGTTTACCTGGGCAGCCTGTACGTGATGAGTGCCGCCCCATATCCAGATTATGCCGACTATCTGGCAGATATGTCGGCTCCAGGGACTTCCGGCTTTTCTTTTGCTCTCGAAGCTGAATTGCCACACTACAAGAATGATACTTCAGTGCGGCCCACCAGCAGTCGCGCGTTGACCGTCACGCCCTACGATACGTACTGTTTACTGATGAATACACTGGGGGGGGATTCGTGGCTTCGCAGCGGCAGCGCGGTCTATTATCAGATTGAGGTTCCTGAGTCTGGCTTATATTCCATCACGCTGCGTGCCCTACAGAGTACTCGCAGTAACTTTACGGTGTTCCGCCGTATTACTGTGAACGGCGAAGTACCCTTCGCACAGCTCGAGTCTGTCCCCTTTACCTTTTCGGCGGATTGGCGCAATGTCACCTTGGGCGGTGAGGCTCCCTACCAGATTTATTTGCAGCAGGGTTTGAATGTGTTGGGCATTGAAGCAACCAATGCCCCCTATCGCCCGGCGATCGACACTATTCAGGAAGCGCTGCTGGACATCAATGCCCTGGCGCTGGAAATCAATCGATTGACCGGTAATCAGCAAGATCCTTTCCGCGAGTGGGATATTTCCAACTATATCCCCGACATCCGCGAACGGCTGAACGGAATCGCTCAGGATCTGATTGATGATAAATCCACCCTGTTGGCAATCGATACGAGCAGTGCTTCGCCGGAACTGTTGGTCTACCAGATGGCGATTGATAACCTGTTGTTTCTGGCGATGGACCCGGATCAGATTCCGATTTACATGAATCGCTTTTCGCAAGGTTCCAGCTCGGCAGCCCAACTTCTTGGTTCCCTACAGACGCGTTTGCAGAATCAACCGTTGGCACTGGACAAGATCTTTATCCATTCGCCTGACATGATTCCATTGGTACCAGCGGCACCGCTCACAACCGCCCTGAGCGAAGACCTGAAGCGATTTATTGCGTCCTTCCGCCCTGATCCCTATCTGGCGGTGGTGACGAGCGACGATGAACTGGAAGTCTGGGCTAACCGGCCTCGGCAGTATGTGGATCTGTTGCAGCTGATGGCCGATACCTCGTTCACGCCGCAGACCGGGATCCGGGTGAAGTTCTCGATCATGCCTCAGGAAGGAAAGCTAGTTCTGGCGAATGCTGCCGATATTCAACCCGATGTGGCCTTGGGTGTTAGTACAGGGGTGCCCTATGAGTTGGCGATCCGCAATGCCCTCTACGACCTCCGCAGCTTCCCGGATTTTGACTCCTACATTCGCCGTTTTTCACCAGGGTCGCTGCTCGGTTACATCATCAATGACTCGGTGTATGCCATACCAGAGACGCAGGACTTTTGGGTGACCTATTTTCGGCGTGATATTCTCGAGTCATTAGGGTTGCCTGTGCCGCAGACCTGGGACGAAGTGATCGAAATCCTGCCTGAATTGCAGCGCTACGGCATGAACTATAACAGTCCGCTTTCCAGCGGCAGCGGGCAGCGGGGGTATCTTTTCACTGCGCCCTACATTTTTAACTTCGGTGCGCAGCTTTTTAGTGATAATGGCTTCGCCACCGGCCTGGAGAGTGATCGGGCTGTTGAGGCAGTGCGCTTTATGGCGGATAGCTTCACGATCTATGGGATGCCGCTAACGACGGTGAGCTTCTACGAAGGCTTCCGTTATGGTCGATTGCCGGTCGGGATTTCAAACGCGGAAACCTACATGCGCTTGACCACCGCCGCCCCGGAAATTGGCGGACTCTGGGGGATGGATTTGTATCCGGCCACCGTGTTGGATGACGGCACTCAAAATCGGTATGCAACCGGTTCTGCCCAGACCAGCATCATGTTTGCCAATACCGATAAGGCGCAAGAGGGGTGGGAATTCCTGAAATGGTGGATGTCCACCGAGACACAAACCGATTTTCAGGAACGCATTGTGCTGAACTATGGGCGCGAATATCTATGGTTCTCGGCGAATGTGGAAGCTTTTAGCCAACTCGATATCCCCCAGGAACATCGTGACGTGATTCTTCGGCAGTGGCAGTGGCTGCAAGAGCCGGTCCGTCTGCCAGGGAGTTACATGCAGGAACGCGAACTGTACAACATCTGGAGCCGGATCGTCTTTGACGGGGTGAACCCACGCGTAGCGATTGACCGTTCCGTGACGATCATCAACCGGGAAATCACGCGCAAGATGGAGGAATTCGGCTACCTGCGGGATGGAGCTCAGGTTCGTGAGTTCCGAGTCCCAACCATTGACCTGGTTTTGAACTGGATGGAAGCTGCCGATGAAAATCTCCCTTAGCAAGTGGGTTCATGAAGAAGGCAGCGCCTATGCCTTCCTGCTGCCCTATGCGCTGCTCTTTATTGTCTTCATCGTCATTCCGGTCATCGCGGCGGCGGGGCTTTCCTTCACCTTCTTCGATGCGGTACAGTCGCCTCGTTTCGTCGGGCTGGACAATTACATTGCCCTGTTGACGCAGGACGATACCTTTATGCGGTACGTTCTGCCCAATACCCTGCAGTTTGCAATCATTGTGGGGCCAGGAGGTTATGCATTAGCCTTCTTGCTGGCCTGGATGCTGGCCCAGCTTCCGAAGATCCCGCGCACGATTTTCGCGCTGATTCTGTATTCACCGTCAATGACGGCGGGCGTGGCCATGACAGTTGTCTGGCGGGCGTTATTCAGCGGCGACCAGACCGGGTATCTCAACAGTTTCCTGATGGGACTGGGACTGATGCGTGAGCCGGTACAGTGGCTTCAATCGCCCCAATACCTGATGTCGATCATGATCATCGTCACCATGTGGAGCAGCATGGGCATCGGTTTTCTGGCGATGCTTGCGGGTATCCTCGAAATCAGCCCCGAATTATATGAAGCGGCTGCTATTGATGGGATGAGCAGTCGTTGGCAGGAGATTTTCCTCATCACCATTCCGTCGATCAAACCCCAGATGCTTTTTGGGGCAGTGATGGCAATCGTTGGCACGTTCCAGGCAGGGGCGATTGGCGTCACGCTTTCCGGCAGCAATCCGACGCCGCAGTATGCCGGTCAGTTAATCGTCAATCACATAGAAGACTACGGCTTTCTGCGCTACGAGATGGGCTATGCAGCGGCGATCTCGGTGGTCTTGCTGCTGATGGTCTTGTTCTTCTCCCGCGTTGCCAACCGTCTATTTGCCAGCGAGGCTTGATTGAACGATGGCTACTCGCTGGTATCAACCCTATATCGGAGTCAAGAACCGGGGCATCAATCCGGAAGGCTTCCATGTCAGCCAGATCAAGTTCTATATTGTGCTGATACCACTGGCTGGTCTGATGCTGCTGCCGATCATTTATATTTTCTCCAGTGCGTTCAAACCACCGGAGGAATTATTTGCTTATCCACCGCCCTTGATCGTGACCAATCCCACGATGAAGAACTTCAACGACCTGTTCTCCATCTTGAGTACATCAGGGATACCAGTTAGCCGTTACCTGTTTAACAGTATCCTGATTACACTGGTCACCGTAGCGGCTTCGATCATCATCTCCAGTGCTGCGGCCTATGCCCTTTCCAAGAAGCAGTTCAGGCTTAAGCAAACGCTGTTTGTTGTCAACAATGTGGCGCTGATGTTTGTGCCCATTGCCGTCACCATTCCCCGTTTCCTGATTGTCGAAAACCTGAATTTGCTCGACACCTTCTGGGTGCATGTACTGCCTGTGCTGGCGATGCCGGTTGGTTTGTTTTTGCTCAAGCAGTTCATTGATGGCATCCCCGATGAGGTCATTGAAGCGGCCCAGATTGATGGGGCATCTGATTTACATATTTACTGGCGGATCATTCTGCCCATGATCCAGCCCGCGCTGGCGACCATCGCCATCCTCACATTTCAGGCCGCGTGGAATAATGCGGATACGTCCACAACCTACATCAATAACGAGAGTCTGCGAACGCTGGCCTTTTATCTGACGACCCTGACCAGCACCACAGCAACCGGTGCCGATGCAGTCGCCGGGCAGGGGGTGGCGGCTGCGGCTGCGCTGATTATGTTTGTGCCCAACCTCATCATCTTCATCTTCCTGCAGAGTCAGGTCATGAGCACCATGTCTCGGTCGGGGTTGAAATGAAAAAGTTACTGTTGGCCCTCGCCATGCTGCTCCTGTTGGGGATAGGGCAGCCGGTCGGAGCAGTCTCCCCCTATCAAACCTACACGCTTGGCCCCGGCGGCTTTCTGTATCCAACACAGGATGCCTATACGCCCTACGATCAGGTTGATTTGCCGGTTTCTGGCCCGGAAGATTTGTTCTTTGCGCCGGATGGGTCCCTCTATGTTGCTGATACGGGCAACAGCCGCATCCTCCGCCTGAACACGGATTTGGCGATTGTGGCTGAATTGGGGCAAGGGCTGCTGCAATCCCCCACAGGTGTTTTTGTCGATGCCAGCGGTACGCTCTATATTGCCGATTCCGGCAAGAATATGATCGTCATTCTGGATGGACAGGGGAATCTGATCCGGGAGTTTGGTCGGCCCAGCGAACCGCTGTTTGGGGCCAGCCGCGACTTTTTGCCACGCAAGATCGCGGTTGATGCACGTCAGAATCTCTATATCGTCAGTGAAGGCTCGGTCAATGGGCTGGCGATGCTGAACACCACCGGCAATTTCATCGGCTACTTCGGGGCGAATGCGGCTGAAATGTCGATCCAGATGATTTTGCAGCGTGCCTTCCTGACGGAAGAGCAACTCGATCAGTTCATCCGCAATGAAGCGGCTTCTCCCACCAACCTGGCTATCGATTCGCAGGCGCTGATCTATACCGTCACTGCGGGTACGCGACGGGAAAACAGTATCCGTAAGTTCACCGTCTCCGGCAAAAACCTCCTGCGATCACTGTTCGGTTCGCAGAGCTTCCGCGATATACACGTCAGCGACGATGGTTTGATGGTCGCCGTCACTGAGGGCGGTGCGATTTACGAATATGATCTGGATGGCACGCTGCTGTTTGTATTTGGCGGGCCAGATCGGGGCGATCAGCGCCTGGGTTTGCTGAGCTATCCGACGGCGATTGAGCGCGTGGGTGATGATCTGCTGGTGCTGGATCGGGATAAGAATGCCATCATCATTTACCGTGTCACCGATTTTGCGCGGCGCCTGCATGATGGTGTGCGCCTCTATATGAATGGTTTTTATACCGAGGCGCGGCCTTACTTTGAGGACGTCTTGACCTTCAATGGACTGGTTCTCATGGCCTATCAGGCGTTGGCGGATGCGGACTATAGCGAAGGTCATTACCCCACCGCATTGGAATACTACCGTTATGCTGAAGACCGGGAAGGCTATTCCAACGCTTTTTGGGAACTGCGTAACAGCGTTTTACAGCGTTACTTGGGCAGCGGATTGCTGCTGCTGGTCGGGGCCTGGGTGGTTGTCAGCGGCTTATCCTGGTTGGAGCGGCGGAACCACTGGTTGGAACCCCTTCGGAGATTGTTCAGCGCAGTTGGACGGATCCGGTTGATTGATGATTTTGTATTTATGTTCCGATTTATTCGGCAGCCTGCCGATAGTTTTTACTACATCAAGCAGCGTCAGCGGGGGAGTTTGCTTTTTGCCTTTCTCTTATATGGCTGGGTCGTGGTTTCCCACGTGCTGTCGCTGTATGTAACCGGCTTCGTCTTTAATCCGTATTCGGCGTCCTGGCAGATTTATGTCGAGACGGAAATCATGTATGTGTTGGGGGCTATCGCGCTGTGGAATGTGGCGAATTACCTGGTTGCCACCATTAGCGATGGTGAAGGTAGTCTGCGACATGTCATCATCGGTACAGCATATAGTCTTTTCCCCTATGCGCTGTTGGCCTTGCCGATTGCCCTGCTTTCCAATCTGCTGACGATGAATGAGGTATTCCTTTATACCTTTGCCACCCAGTTGATGCTGTTCTGGTGCGGTTTGATGTTGGTCATCATGGTGCGGGAAGTTCACAACTATTCCGTATCGGAAACGGTGCGTAACCTGCTGATTACCCTGTTCACGATGGCGATCTTCCTGCTCACGGGCTATGTCCTCTACGTACTGTTCAACCAGTTGTATGAATTTGTACTGGCGATTATTCAGGAGGTCAGTCTGCGTGGCTAACCTCGCTTACCGTTCAATGAGGTGGAATTGGCTGTCTGCCGCTTCATTATTCCTGCTGCTGATCATCCCACCCATGTTTGTGCCTCAGTGGGCGGCGGCGCAAGTGGATATACCGTCCACTTACCAACAGGCAGGGGAAAATGAATCCTTCGCCCTGTACATCGACCACACGACCCTGGCCTTCAAACTGCTGGATAAACGCAGCGGTTATATCTGGCATTCGGGTTTGGATGAACTGGCGGAAGGCGACCGCTTGAATTCCTCGTGGCGGGCATTTGCCCAGAGCGGGATCAGCATTCAGTATCTGGACGAACGGGCGACCGACCGCCGAGTTTCGATTGCCAATGCTGAACATACCCTGGAGGTCACGCCAGTCGAGCAGGGCATCTCGGCGCAGGTGACCTTTACCGAATATGGCCTTACCCTGGGCGTGATCGTCCAACTGGAAGCTGATGGCTTGCGGGTGGAAGTCCCATTCAATTCAATTCGGGAAGAGAACTCCGAATTTCGCCTGGGACAAATCTTTCTTTATCCGTTCCTGGGGGCGACCCGGGGCAGCAGCATTCCGGGTTATATGCTGCTGCCGGATGGCACCGGCAGCCTGATCCCTTTTGCCGATACTACGCGGGCGACCAATATGTTTTATGGACGCTACTATGGCCCGGATGCGGGCATGTTCGGCGCGATGCCCTATAACCCGCGGGTCACCGATCCGTATCCCATTGCGTACCCCGTTTTTGGGATGGCGCATGGCGAAGGCGAGAACGCTTATCTGTCGCTTGTCGAGCAGGGCGCGGCGTACGGTGAACTCCAGGTACATCCTGCTGGCATCATCACCAACTTCAATTTCCTGTATCACGCCTTTATCTACAACGAGGCCTATTTCCAGGCGACTAATCGCGCTGGGGCCGGGGTGACGACCGTTCAGCGGCAGCCGAATACCTTTGATGCAGTCGTTCACTACCGTTTTCTGACCGGGGACGAGGCGGATTACGTTGGGATGGCCCGCAGTTATCAACAGTATCTGATCGAACGTGACGAACTGCACCGGGTTGAATTCAGCAATCCGAACATGGGGGTTCGCCTGGAATTCCTGGGGGGCGATAAAGAACGGGTCGCGTTGTGGGATCAGTTTATCCCCATGACGACCATCGCCCAGATGAGTGACATTCTGGGTAGCCTGGATATTCCGAATCCGGAAGTGATCTACTATGGCTGGCAACCCTACGGGGCTTCCAATATGCCGCCAACGTCACTCGTCCTCGAAGGCGGACTGGGCAGCATGAATGATCTGCGTGCCCTGGCGGATGCTGTGAAAGCATCCGGTGGTCACTTTTCGCTGTACTATGACCCGCAGAAAGCGATTGCCGTTTGGGGCGAAAACGGCTATTCCATTCGCAGCGATATTGCGCTGGCAATTACCAATGCCACCGTGGAAACCTTCAATCGGCAGTATGGCTATTACTTTACCCTGGATGCTCTGCGGCGCCGTTACCAACCATTAGTGGCGGACATAGAGTCTCAATTGGGTGCGGGCCTGGCCCTGGATAGCATTGGCTTCATGCTCTACAGCGATTTTCGCGAGGGCCATACGCTCAATCGTCAGGAAGCTATCGAGGCATATCAGAACTTACTGGCTGGTTCATCCGAACGGTTGGGTATCTATCGGCCTAATGATTACCTGCTCCGTCTGGCGCAGGCTTACTACGATATGCCGTTGGGCAACAATGGCTACATTTATACTGCCGAGTCGGTTCCTTTCCTGCCGATCGTGTTAGCCGGATTCATTCCGTATTACGGCGCGGCACTGAATTTCTCCTCCAATTTGCAGGAAGATCTGCTGCGCCATTTGGAATATGGCATCTATCCGTCCTATTTTGTGACTCATGAGCCGACTGCCAATATGCTTAATACGCCTTCCAGTTTGATCTATACCTCGTCTTATGCACAGTGGGGCGATGAGATCCGGCAGACCTATGCGCTGATGAACGCCTTGTTGGCACCTGTTCGAGGACAGCCTATCGTCGCACATGATCGCTTGACGGACGGCGTCTTTGCCACGACGTACGCCAATGGCAGCCAGATCATCGTCAATTACACGGATAGCCCCTTCACACTGGGTAGCACCACGGTTGAATCAAAGTCGGCGGCCCTATTGGAGCGTGCAGCATGAACTGGCGCAGATTCTTCCCGCGTGAGATCAGTCTGCGTGCGCGTGAGGCGCTGTACGGCTATGGCTTTATCCTGTTGTGGGTGATTGGCTTTTTGCTGTTTGCGCTGATACCGCTGACCGAGACTTTCCGCTTTAGCCTGAATCAGGTGGCTGTCACTGCTACAGAGATCAATCTGGACTTTGTGGAATGGGCGAACTATTCGCGGGCACTGCTGACTGATCCGAATTTCATTGAACTGCTGATCGGCTATGCGGTCGAAACTCTGGTTTCAGTACCCATAGTCCTGATCTTTGCCATGATTATCGCGCTGTTTCTCAACCTCAAGTTTCCGCTAAAAAGCCTGTTCCGTGTGATCTTCTTTCTGCCGATTGTCATCACCAGCGGTCCCGTCATCCGGGAACTAACGGCCCAGGGTGCGGCTTCAGCGCCGGGCATTTCGACAATCCCGGCAGTGGTGGAGTTCCTGACGCAACTGCCGCGGGCACTGCGTAGCCCGGTGGAATACCTGCTGACATCCTTCATCCTGATTTTGTGGTTTTCTGGCGTCCAGATTTTGATCTACCTGGCGAGCCTGCAAAAGATTGACAAGAGCATTTACGAAGCCGCTGCTATGGACGGGGCCTCCAGTTGGGAAATCTTTTGGAAGATAATCCTGCCAGCGCTTTCCGGGGTGACGATCGTCAATGCTATCTACACCATCGTTATCCTGTCACACTTTTCCGAGAACAAAGTCATCCGCTATATCTACGACCAGACCTATGATGTGCGCGGCGGTATTGGCTATGCCAGTGCGATGGCCTTTATCTACTTCGGGGTGATGCTGGCGATTCTGGTGACCGTTTATTTACTCCTGACGCGCTGGGGGAAAAGGAACACAAAGTGACTCGTATCCTCCATAATCCGCTGGTGGAACAGGTACGCGGCTTCCTGATCGGGAACCGGGCGCATCGGGGTATCGTGTTCAACGCGGCGCTGTATGCGCTGCTGATCGCGATCGGCTTCGTGTATCTACAGCCGCTGCTGTTCATGTTCGTCAACAGCCTGAAAAGCCCGGAAGACCTGCTAAATCCCATGGTGCAGTGGGTGCCGACTGAGCTTTACCTGGGTAATTATGTTCGCAGTTTCCGGGTGCTGAATTATCCCGAGACCATCTTGTCCTCGATGCTGGTGAGCCTGGTGCCGTCACTGCTCCAGACGTTTGTGGCCTCTTTGGTGGGCTATGGCCTGGCACGTTACCGTTTTTGGGGCAAGCCGCTGGTCTTTGCCTTACTGCTCATCACCTTCATCATACCGCCGCAGAACACCGTCATTTCCCAGATGCTGACGTACCGCAACCTCGGCTTGCTGGGTAGTCCACTTGCGCTCATTTTGCCGGCCCTGCTGGGGCAGGGGTATCGGAGTGCGATCTTCATCCTGATCTTCTATCAGAGCTTCACGACTCTGCCTAAAGTGCTGGAAGAATCGGCGCGGTTGGATGGGGCAACGGATCTGTATATCTTCCTGACGATTGCGGTGCCATCGGCGCTGCCAGCCTATATCGTCTCATTCATTTTCTCGACCGTCTGGTACTGGAATGAGACTTTCCTGACTTCCATCTTTTTGGAAGGCGGCGTGACGACTCTGCCGATGCAGCTTTCACGTTTTTCGCAGGCCTATGAAAACCTGTATCCACCGGGCGTGGTTAACATCTTTGAACGCCTGAATGAAGCGGTCAAGATGAGTGGTACCTTCCTCAATATTCTGCCGCTGCTGGTGATGTACTTTGTGCTACAGCGCTGGTTCGTCGAGTCGATTGAGATGACCGGCATTACGGGGGAGTAAGGCAGTTCAGCCACACGGGTCTAAGGAAGTGGTCTGGTCGGCGGCTGGTGCCAGGGGGACTTCTTCCCGGAATTGGGCATCGACCGGGGCCATCCAAATGCGCCACCAACTGACCGGACATTCCACTATGCCGTCGAGTTCAAGCCGACCAGCATCGAAATAAGCGTGGAGGAAGACGGCGGGCGGCTGTTGAGGGGAACGGGTCAGTTCGATCCAGTCAGGTGGGCCGAGGGCATTCCAGACAGTTGCCAACCGGAGCTTGAGCGGTAACTCAAGCAAATACACCTGGCCTTGATGAGTCCACATCCGACCGTCACGGGTGCCGTCAAGGCCGTTCGGCGGCTGATTCCAGGCCCAGCGAACAATGCTGTCATAGCTGACAATGCCCTGGATGACACTGAGGTCAGTGATCCAGGGCATTTGATTGAGTCGTTCAATGCCAGCACTGCTGCTGGTGCTGCCGGGGCGGATACCCTGCCAGCAGGGCGGTGGGCAATCTTCCTGTGGGCGGAGCAGGTCAGCAGCCTGGGTGACGGCTGGGTTTCCAGCCAGGCTAGCCAGATGGATGATGGCTGCAACACCGAGCCAGGTCAGCAGCGTGATCAATAGAACAGCACGGAAGGCTGCCAGCCTGAGCATTTACAGACGGTAGACAGCCTGAGCTGTATTGCCAAGCATGGCGGCCTGTTCAGCCGGGTTGTATTTGCTCAGGGCCTGGTTGGTTTCTGTCCAGACCTGGTTGTAATCACCAGCCAGGATACAAACCGGCCAGTCACTGCCAAACATCAAGCGGGCAGGGCTGAAGCAGTCCACAGCGTAATCAATGTAGGGTTGCAGGTCGGCGGCTGACCAGTCGGCAGCAGCGGCGGTGTTCAGGCCAGAGATTTTGGCGTAGACATTCGGGCTGGCAGCGGCAGCCTTGAGCTGATCCGACCAGGGGGACATGCCTCTATCCTTGATCGGCGGCTTGGCAAGATGGTCGATGACCATCGTCAGGTCAGGTACTTTTTCCGCCAGTGTGGGGACGTGCTTGAGGTGATTGGGGAAGACGGCGACGACTTCAAAGATCATCTTGTGACGGGCGAGGACCTTGAGCGACTCGATGACCACTGGCTGAATGACCCAGTCCGGATCGGGTTCGGTATGGATGAGATGACGCATACCACGGAACTTGGGGTGCTTCATGAAGATGCTTAAATCGGCTTCGGTTTTGGCGGGATCGAGCAAATCGACCCAACCGATGACGGCACCAATCCAGTCGTTATAGTCGGCATGGACGAGCATGGAGGCCGTATCAGCGTAGTTATTGGCACTTTGGACAAGGACGGTTTTATCAATACCAGCAGCTTTGACCTGTGGGGCGAGGTCTTTGGGTTCAAAGGTGGCGTAGATGGGGCCATATTCGGGGACAAGCCACGAATATTCGACCTGGGCGAGGTTCCAAAAATGTTGATGCGTATCGACTTTCATGACAAAAAACTCCTTATAAATGGCGAATCTGACGGTATTTGTAACCTGATATGCAGGGAATTATCAGGTAATCATTACGTAATATTGCAATCTCCTTTGGTCAAGTCGATCATCTGACAGGCTTTTTCGACAGTTGTATACCCATTGAACTGATCCTGATATGACCCTACTGTAACGCAGATTTGACAATTATAAAACAGAAATTATAATTTATATCACGCACCAACACATGGTTTTGGAAAAGACTTTATGACGAACCAATTTCCCTTTGAAGTGGATTACAAACCTCACCTACCTCAAAAAACCGACTACGGGATCGCCTTCTGTGGGACGGGCGGCATCGTCCAGTACGCGCATATTCCAGCGTACAAGAAGGCCGGATTCAAGCTGGTCGGGTGTTACGACCTGAACGCGGACACGGCCAGGAAAGTGGCTGCCGATCACGGCCTGCCGCGCGCCTATGCCACGCTGGATGAGCTGCTGGCTGACCCGGCGGTGGAGATTGTCGATATTGCGGTGCCGCCGTGGGAGCAGTTGAAGGTCGTCCGGCAGATCGCCGCAGCGGGCAAGCACATGCTCTGCCAGAAGCCGATGGCGGATACCTTCAGCGATGCGGTCGAAATTGTCGATCTGGCCCGGAAGGCCGGGGTCAAACAGGCTATCAATCACCAGATGCGCTGGGACGCGGGCATCCGCGCCAGCAAGCACCTGGTCGAGCAAGGCATCATCGGGCAGCCGACTGATGTGCAGATTCAGGTGAACACGGCCACCCCCTGGCATATGTGGCCCTGGCTGGCAGCGGTTCCCCGGCTGGAAGTGCTGTTCCACAGCATCCATTACATTGATGCAACCCGCTATATCTTTGGTGACCCGGAATGGGTGACGAGCCGTCACGCTCGCTATGCCGGGCAGGGCGGCGTCAAAGGGGAAACCAAGACGATCACGATCATGGATTATGCGGATGGGTTGCAGGCGCTGGTGGCGGTCAACCATTACAACCTGTGGGCCGAACCCTTCGCCACATTCCGCTTCATCGGCACCGAGGGGGCCATCGACGGCACCATCGGCCTGATGTACAACTACCCGACCGGACGACCGGACACCATGACCATTACCTCCAGCCAGTACGGCAAGGGTGTCAAGATCACGCCCACGCTGGAGGAGATGTGGATACCCGATGCCTTCGTCGGCACGATGGCCTCGCTGATGGAAGCCATCCAGACAGACAGCGCCCCCAAAGACAACAGCACGGCTGACAACCTGAATACCCTGCGCGTGGTCAACGCGGCGTACATGTCCGCTGCCGAGAACCGTTCAGTTCGCATCGCGGAGGTGCACTAATGCCCGCACCGATACCCGGTCGTCATGCCGGTAAAGTCGCCATCGTCACCGGAGCCGGTCAGGGCATTGGGTTGGGGATCGCCCGGCGGCTGACGGCGGAAGGCGCACGGGTGGTTATTGCCGAATACAACCGGGCTAACGCGGAAGCGGCGGCGGCAGAAATCGGCGGCGGGGCGGTGGCCTACCCGGTCGATATTGGCGAACCCGACCAGGTGACACAGATGGTGTCGGACGTGGTTCAGACCTGCGGGCGGATTGATTTCCTGATCAATAATGCCGGGGTGAACAAGACCCAGTACATGCTGGACGTGACGCCGGATGATTGGGATCGGGTGCAGCGGGTGAACCAGAAGGGCCTGTTCTTCTGCCTGCAGACGGTCGCCAAGCAGATGATTGCCCAAATCCCCGACGAGGTGAAAGCGGCAGGGAAAGCCCCGCACAGCTACGGCAAGATCGTGAATTTCTCGTCAGTCGCGGGTCGCAGCGGGCGGCCCTACGCGGCGGATTACTCGGCTTCAAAGTGGGCGGTCATCAGCATCACGCAGAGCGCGGCGCTGGCGCTGGCCGCCTACAACATCAATGTCAATGCGATCTGCCCCGGTCTGGTGCCGACCCCCATGTGGACGGATATTGACCGCGTGCAGGCGGCGCGCTTTGGCCTCGACCAGGGCGGCTGGATGCAGAAGTCGATTGATGCCATCCCCCTGAAGCGGGCGGCCCAACCCGAAGATATTGCGGCGGCGGTGTCCTTCCTGTGTTCGACCGATGCGGATTACATTACCGGGCAGGCGCTGAATGTGGACGGCGGGATTGAGATGAATTAGGGGAGTAGTGGTCGGTGGCTGGTGGTCAGTGGCTAGTGAAAAAGTGCAGAGTGCACAGTGCAGAGTCCGCCTGTCCCATCAGGAAGCGGCATAGAGTTGTGCCGCGCAAAGACGGAACCTCACCCCAACCCCTCTCCGAATTCGCGCCCCTCAAAGGTTGCGAAGCTGAGGTCATCCGGGAGTCGGGGCGCTGGAGAGGGGCTTTCGGAGCAGGGACAGGAGGTTATTGGGTGACTGGTTGAGCCACCTGACCCGAAGAAAACGATTTAGGTAGTACGAAAAGGAAACTCATGTATTTATATAAAGATATGCCCTTATTGCCCACGCAGGTGATCGGCAGTTACGGCACCCCCGGCTGGCTTTACATCGTGCGCGACGCCATGAAGGCCGGGGACAAGATGGGATCGTTCGACATCCGCGAGTCCTTCGATGACGCCACCAACCTCGCCATCATGGAGATGGAAGAAACCGGCGTGGATGTCATCAGCGACGGCGAGATGCGCCGCTTCAACTTCCTGGTCGGCTTCTACGACTACATTCACGGTGTCCAGAAGATCCCATGGGAGCGCCAACTGGGCTACCCCGGCCCGGACATGATTAATGCCTTCCGGGCGGTGGACAAGTTCGAGACGCCCAACGGCCTCGGCCTGGTGGAAGAACTGCACTACGCCCGCACCCGCACGCAAAAGCCGCTGGTCACGCCGCTGGGCGGCCCGGTGACGTTCGCCTTCCGCATCGACCCCGGCACGGTCTACAAAGACAAGCGCGAAGTGGCCTGGGCGCTGGTGCCACTGCTCAACCGGGAGTTGAAAGCGGCGGTGGCGGCTGGCGCGACCCATATTCAAGTGGATGAACCCTCGGCGATTGATGATTTTGTGTCGGTCGATGAATTCGTGGAGATGATGAACGCGATGGTGGAAGGCGTGAACGCTACCATTGGTCTGCACATCTGCTTTGGTAACTATCTCGGTCGCCCGGCGGTGGCTCACCGTACCTATGAACACGTCGCGCCGATCTTCCCCCGGCTGAATGCGGACATCATCCATCTTGAATTTGCCAATCGCGGCATGTGGCAGGCGGACATCTTCAGCAAGTATGCCCGTGACGACCAATACCTGGCGGCGGGGGTGATTGATGTCAAAGCCCGCGCCGTGGAGAAGCCGGAGATTGTGGCGGAGCGCATCCGCGCAATCCTCAAGCATACCGATCCCAAGCGCGTGTGGATTTCTGCGGACTGCGGCTTCAGCATGACGGCCCGCTGGGTCGGGCGGGAGAAGCTGAAGGCGATGGTCGCCGGGACCGAGATCGTCCGGCGCGAGCTGGGGGAGCCTCACCCCTAAATCCCCTCTCCGTTCGGCGGCGCGCTACGTTTTGGGTGAAGTTAAGCTCGCCGGCGCCGCCTGGAGAGGGGACTTGAAGATAGGCGGACATGCTAGTCCGCTCCTACGATGGTTGATTATTTTGGAAGTTGATTGAGATCATGCCGTTGAAATACACCTACTCGGAAGTGCTAGGGCGGGAACTACGGCTGGATGACCCGGACACCATCGGCGTCTCCTCGCAGACTCTGGCGGAGGAGGCCATCCGCGCCGGGCGGGATGAAGAAGCCGTCACCCTGGTGAATTACTTCCTGCGCGAAATGCAGATCATGCACCGCATTATGTGGACATGGGCGGAAGACATCGTGCGCTTCATCCTGGAAAAATCCGGCAGCGGGCCGGGGCTGGATGTAAGCGGGGCGGCGGGCATCCTGCGCGTGTTCAAAACAGCTGAACTCGGCATTGCCCCGCGTGACCGCTGCCTGGAAGCACTGGCGGCAGGCGACCGGGACGGCGCGATCCACTGGCTCGACCGGATGCGGCTGGAGATCAAGAACCCACATGAGCTGATGGTCGCCTGGGTGCAGGATATGCTGACCTACTGCGCGGCGACCTGGGGCGAGGAGTCGGTGCTGGAGACCATCCTGCACACGCACCAGTCCATCTGGGGCGACCGCTACGAAAACTGGGACAAGATGACCCCCTGGGAGAAAGTGGCGCTGACCATCGAAGGGATGCGCGGCGGGCACTTCAGCGGGGCGCGGCGGCGCGGGGATGTGCAGGTGGCGGAAGAACACGACCGCTTTGTGGTCAGCTTTGACCCCTGCGGGAGCGGCGGCGTGCTGCGCCGGGGCGACCCGGAAACCGGACGCGGGCCGTACCCGATTGGTGAGCATGGCACCAACCGTGAGCCGCATCTGTGGACGTGGCAGAAAACCGGCGTCCACTGGTACTGCGCCCACTGCGCGATTGCGATGGAATGGCTGCCGGGGCGTAAACGTGGTCATCCCCTGCGCCCGCTGGATCACACGCTGGATCATCAGGCGCCGTGCGTCTGGTACATCTATAAAGACGAAAAACAAACGCGGGACTATCACTACCCGCGTACCGGGTTAATCAAGCCGGAGGATATTCCTCATGAGTCAAAGGAGTAAAGCTGACCCTGCCTGATATCAATGCTTTTTCTAGTCTGTGTATTGTGACTGTTTGTGAATAGGAGTCTTTCCAATGCGTAAACGTCTTATCTTGAGCTTCGCGCTGGCTCTGGTCGCCCTGTTGGGTGTCGGCCTGGTCAACGCCCAGGACGCGCTGCCGAACGACGGCGCGATGGCCGGAACCGATATGGATCTGACCGGCGTCACCATCCGTATGGCGACCATCGGCAACGCCCCGTATGAACTGGCCTATACCTTCATCCCGATGTTTGAAGAAGCGACCGGCGCGACGGTTGAGATCGTCTTCAAGGGTGACGGCTTCCAGATCGACAAAAAACTCACCCAGGACTACGCCACCGGCGCGGTCGATTACGATGTGGCCTGGGATCACACCAGCTTCTACTCGGCCTATGTGCCGTACCTGGAACCGCTGAACGCTTACTTCAGCGAAGAAGAACTGGCGCAGTTCAGCCCGGCGATCATCAACGCCTCGACGATTGACGGCAACCTGTACGTCATCCCGCGTCATGCCGACATCAGCGTGGTCCATTACCGCACTGACCTGTACGAAGACCCGGCGAACATGGCCGCCTTCAAGGAACGCTTCGGTTACGACCTGGCTGCGCCGACCACCTGGCGCGAACTAGGCGACCAGGCCACTTTCTTCGCCAACCCCGGCGAGAACTTCTGGGGTACTCAGTGGGCCGGTAAGGAAGAAGGCCTGAGCGGCCGCTTCTATGAACTGCTGGTCGCCAACGGTGGCAACCTGTTCGATGCCGACCTGAAGCCGATCTTCAACAACGAAGTGGGTGTGGCGACGGCCCAATGGCTGCATGACCTGTATCAGGCTGGCACGCTGCCGCCGGATATGACCAACTACCTGTGGCCGGAAGTGGCGGCGAACTTCTGCAATGGTCAGATGGCGGTCTACACCGAATGGTACGGCTGGTACAGCTACTTCCAGGACCCGGCGAGCTGCCCGAACGTCGCCGGTAAGTTCGGCCTCGTCCGCGCCCCGGTTGGCGACGGTGGCATCCACTCTGGTTGGGCAGGCGCGCATGGTTACTCCATCCCCGCCAGCAGCCAGAACAAGCAGGCTGCGGCCCAGCTCATCAAGTTCCTGACCTCGGAATTCGTGCTGACCGAAGAATCGCGCCAGGGCGCGCTGCCCGTCCGCAATGACGTGTGGGCACGCATCCAGGGTGATGCCGAGTCCGCCGAACGCCAACTGGATCGTGACCGCCTGGTGCTGGCGCAGACCCAGTTGAACGAAGACTTCTTCACCCCGCCGCTGATCGCGGACTGGATCAATGCCTCGAACATCATCTACCCGGCCATTCAGGAAATCCTGATCACCCCGGATATTGATATTCAGGCGCGGCTCGATCAGGCGGCTGCCGATGTCGAGCAGATGATGACAGATGCGGGTTACTACGACAGCTAAAGGTTAGAGCGGCTTATGAACTTTCCTCCCGTATAGCCCTCATCCCCCGGCCCCTTCTCCCATCGGGAGAAGGGGAGTCAGGGTCAAAAGTCCCTCTCCCACCGGGAGAGGGATGAAGGGTGAGGGCATCAAAGTGCATAACCGCCTCTAGATGTAGGGGCGATCCCGATGGGTCGCCCCTGCGATGGATCACAGATCGGATTAAGTTGAATGGGACGCCATGGCTGCTGAACCGCTTTCGACCGTCACTCAAGCCACCACCGCCTCGGCACGGCCTAAACGCCGGGGCAGCCGGACGGCGACCTGGTTCCCTTATTTTTTGATCGCCCCGGCGATTGCCATTATTTTGCTGGTGGTCTTATTTCCGCTGATATATTCCTTTTACCTGAGCTTTACGCCCTACCGGCTGCTCAAGCCGGAGACGCTGGCGATCCGCTGGGACGATGTGCTCATCAATTACCGCCGCCTGCTGGAAGATGACATCTTCTGGCGCGCCTTCGGCAATACCATCATCTATGTGGCGGTGACGGTCAACCTGCAACTGGTGCTGGGTTTGTTCCTGTCGCAATTGCTGGCGCGGGTGACGCGCGGGCAGAGCATCTTGCGGACGCTCATCATGGTGCCGATGATGTTCGCGCCGATCCTGGTCGGTTTTCAGTATGGCTGGTTTTTCAACGCGACGGTGGGCATCGTTAATGGCGGCCTGCGCGACCTGGGTCTGATCCAGACACCGATCAAGTGGCTGGTGGATGTGCCGCTGGGGATGATCTCCATCATGATCGCGGACATCTGGATGAGCACGCCGGTGGTCGCCATCATCCTGCTGGCGGGGACGCTGTCGCTGCCGAGCGAACCCTTTGAAGCGGCGGAGGTGGATGGGGCTTCGCCCTGGCAGAAGTTCCGCTTCATCACCTATCCGATGCTGGGGCCGTTCATCACCATCGCGCTCACCATCCGCTCGCTGGATATGGCCCGCGCCTTTGACATCGCCATGATTATGACCGGCGGCGGTCCTGCGAACCGCACCGAACTGGCCTGGACGTACATCAACCGGCTGGCGCTGAATGACCGCAACTTCGGCCTCGGTTCCGCCATGTCCTTCGTCACGGTGGTGGTGACGCTGGTCTTCACCCTGTATTTCTTCCGCCAGCTCATCAAGAGCCGCATTGTGTATTGAGGATCGCCCTATGGTTGCCAGCGTAAATCCCCGCAAGAGACTCAACCAGGCGCTGCTCAATCTGCTGGCCTGGGTGATCGTGCTGGTCACGCTCTTTCCGGCAGTCTGGGTGGTGCTGACCGCCATCCGCCCTTATAGCGAAATTAACGCGGTGCCGGTGGTCTGGATACCGCGCGAAATCACCTTTGAGGCTTACGTCAATATGTTCGGCGGTAACCCGGACATGGTGACGCAGGCACCCATCGGTCGCTATGCGCTGAATTCGATCATCGTCGCGCTGTTCAGCACGATCTTTGCGGTGGCGCTCGGCACTGCAGCCGGGTATGCCTTCTCGCGCTTTCGCTTTCGCGGGCATACGACCATCTTCCTGGGCATGATGCTGGCCCGCGCCATTCCGGGGATTGCGCTGGGTCTGCCGCTGTTTGTGTTGTTCTCCCGCTTGGGGATGCTCAACCAGCTTTCGACGCTGATCATCATCAACGTGGCGCTGAATATTCCGTTCACCGCCTGGTTGATGGATGGCTTCTTCCGCACCATCCCGGCAGACCTGGATGAGTCCGCCTACATCGACGGTGCGAGCCACTGGCAGGCATTCTGGCTGATTAACCTGCCGCTGGCACGGTCGGGGATGGCGGCGGCGGCGGTCTTCGCCTTCCTGGCCAGTTGGAACGAATTCCAGATCGTCAGCATCATCTCCCGCAGCCCGGAAGGCAAAACCTTCACGGTGGGTCTGCTTGGCTTCATTCAGACCTTCACCAGCGATTGGCGCGGCATGGCGGCGCTCTCCGCCCTGATGATGATCCCGGCGCTGATCTTCGTGGTGCTGGCGCAGCGGCATATGGTCCGGGGGCTGACCTTCGGCGCGGTCAAGGGCTGATGGATGTTTCACTCACCTGATGCGTATGGCACGTGTGCAGTCCGGCCCTCACCCCTAGCCCCTCTCCCGGACGCCGAAGACGGCTGGGAGAGGGAGAGAAGATGCACCAGCGATGATAAAGTCCTTCTCCCGGTGGGAGAAGGATTGAGGATGAGGGCTGGTTGCGTAAGGTGATTTATTCAAGGATAAATGTTTATGCCAACGGTATTCATTTACTGGTCACCGGGGCGCACCCCGGAGCAAAAAGAACAGGTTGTTGAACACGTCACCGAGACGCTGGTGGAACACGGCAACGCCCGCCGGGAAGATGTGCTGATTATCTTCCAGGACATTCAGCCGGGTGATATTGGGCGGGCGGGCAAGGTCGTCAACGGGGTCAAAGCGCCTGCCAATTCTCATCATGAGCCACCTGATACATGAAATTAACAGGGCTTACGCAAAACAGCGCATTGTGTAGGGGCGCACGGCTGTGCGCCCGTCTGAAAACAGTCCTCCATGTGGAAGTCCTGAAAATGACGCAAAATCGGAACATATGTTCCGATTTTGGGTGCAATCTGTGATACGTTGACACTGCACGAAATCACGGTTCCTAAAGGGATCATTTCTGGTGTTCGACACAAAAAACCGTGTCAAAAGTGTCCAATCTGTCCAAAATGTCCAGTCGGGGCGCACGGCTGTGCGCCCGCTCTTCGAATGAATAGGGAATGTAAATGAAAATAGGGTTACTCGGTCTGGTCTGGAGTGACTGGACGGACGTGGATTACAACCGCATTCGCTTTGCGGTCGAACTGGGCTTTCACGGCGTCGGCGCGCATCTGACCGTCCCCGCCAGCACCATCACCGATGAGCTGGCGGCGCACGTCAAAGCGACCTATGACGCGCAGAAGGTGCCGCTGCTGCAACTGTGGGGGCCGTACCCCTGCATCATCTCCCCGGATGAGACTATCCGGCGGGCGGGCGTGGAAGGCGCGCGCGATCTGGTGCGGCTGGCAGCGAAGATGGGCGTGCCGGAATCCGGCGTGCGCCCGACCAGCCTTAACCCGCGCGGCGACTGGTGGCCCCACGCTGATAATTACAAGCCGGAAACCGAAGATCGCCTCGTCCGCAGCCTGATCGAGATTCTGGAAACGGCCCATGACCTGGGGATTGATGTGGTGCTGGAGACGCACGTCACCACCACGCTGAACACCGCCGAGACCATCCGCCGTGTGATCGAACGCACCGGCTCGAATCGGCTCAAGGTCAACCTCGACCCGTGTAACTTCGTCGGGGATTTACAAACCGCCTGCAATCCTGCGCCGATGATCCACCACATCTTTGATGTGCTGTCACCCTTCATCGCCACCGTGCATCTGAAGGACTACTACACGGAAGACCGCTTCACCGTCCACATCACGGAGACGGTCATCGGCACCGGCATGATGGACTTCGACACGGTGCTGCAACGGGCGCAGGCCGCCAAACCGGATGGCTATGTGGTGATCGAACACCTGCCGATCAACCTGATCGCCCTCGCCAAGCGCAACCTGACCCAGAAGATCAAGGCGCTGGGTATTCCGCTGGGGTGACGGGGAGCGGATCAAACACAGAGGCACAGAGTAGGCACAGAGGAACACAGAGAAGCAGAGGAAGAATTAACGCAAAGGGGCAAAGAAGCAAAGGCGCAAAGCTGTTTTGTTTTGGCGCTTATGGGCTGCGTTTGCGCTTTTCAGATGACGGGATTTCAAGGGCATTCGTCGAGTCAGTGGGTGCCTGCGTCGGCATAGGATCGCGGAGCCACTCAACTGAGAGAATGGTGTGGCTATGTGGAGTGAAATACACGGCGTATGGGTCGCCATTCTTGAAGGCTAGAAACGTATCTCGATCAATTCTCCACCCCTGATCTTCAATAGCTAGATAAAGTGGGGGTGGCTTGAATGTTCTGCTGGTCTGAAGGGGTGGGACTACATCCAACTGTACACGCCCTTCGACGGGCTTGACCAGCCCGTCTTTGAGATCATCGAAGAGAGGATTTGCTTTTCGCAACGAATTTCTCACAGCAAAAGCCGCAACGCCGAGTGCGAGTAGCCCAATGATGCTGAACGCCTGCACTATGGACAGCAAATCATTAAATCCCTGCGGAAATAACAGAATGCCAGTCAAGATCACGGTTGTAATGAGAATGCCCACGAGTGATCGGTAAAGTTTGGTATGCCGAGTATCCCGGTATACAGCTTCGAGATTTGCTCGTTGCCTAGCACTGAGCTTGCCTGCCCGGTTTGCTGCCAGATCATCCTCATCGAATCCAAAGGCATCCATGAGGAGTTCATCGGGCTTGCGTTTGGTTTTGGATTCCATATGGTCTAGGTGCGCCTCAACGACTCCAATACCCGATCGACGAACACGCCGGACAAGCCCGTATACTGCGCCGGGTCGAGCAGGGAGTCGATGGTCTCGGCGGAGAGGTGCGCGGTCACGGCAGGATGGCGCTTTAGCACGGCCCCGAAATCGGTCTGCTGCTCGAAGGACTCCATGGCTGCTTCATAGATGATGTCGTGGGCGTGCTGCCGCCCGATGAACTTGCCCAGCGCCAGCATCACGCGCTCGCCCAGCAGGGAGCCGCGCGTCACACTCAGGTTGCGGAGCATGTTGGCCGGGTAGACGATCAAGCCCTCCAGCACCCGCTGGGTCATCGCCAGCGCCCCGTGCGTCATCACGCACAGTTCGGGCAGGTAGGCCCACTCCATCTGGAAGCTCGACCAGTCGCGCTCATGCTCATGGAACATGGCATCGACCGCTGTGGAGGCCCGCGTCCGCGCCAGCCGGGCAATTGCCAGAATCGCCTCACAGATCATCGGGTTGCGCTTCTGTGGCATGGTGCTGCTGCCGATCTTGCCCATCTCGAAGGGTTCTTCGACTTCCCCGAACTCCTGCTTTTGCAGGTCGATGATCTCGTGAGCGATTTTGCCGACGGTCGCGCAGATCATGGTCAGGATGTTGGTGAACTCGGCGATGTGATCCCGCGCGGTGTGCCAGGCGATGAGTGGGACGTTCAACCCCAGCTCCTGCATCAGCCGGGCGTTGATCTCCAACCCGTTAGCGCTCACACTGGCGAGTGTGCCGGATGCCCCGGCGAACTCCCCGGTCAGGATGCGCGGCTTGCACTCGTCCAGGCGCAGGCGGTGACGCTCCAACTCGGCCACCCAGACGGCGACCTTGAAGCCAAAAGTGATGGGCAGGGCCTGCTGCCCGTGGGTGCGGCCTGCCATCAGTGTATCCCTGTGAGTCCGTGCCTGGTGGGCTGCCGCCCGCGTGACCGCCTCCAACCCAGATTCGAGCAGGGGCAGGGCTTCCTTGATTTGCAGGATGAGGGCGGTATCCATCACGTCCTGGGTGGTCGCGCCCCAGTGGACGTAGCGCCCGGCCTCGTTTTCGCAGCGTTCGGAAAGCTGCCAGATGAGCGCTACCAGCGGGTGGACGGTTTCGTCGACGCCGCGCTTGATGGCTTCCGTATCCATCAGTTCGGCGCGGGCCTTGCGGGTGATCTCCGCGGCGGCTTCGGGGGGCACCAGCCCGAGCGACGCTTCCGCCCTCGCCAGGGCGGCTTCGTAATCCAGCCACTTTTGCAGCAGGTTGAGGTCATCGAAAACGGCACGCATTTCCGGCGTGCCGTAGAGGTCTTTGAAGAAGATCGAGTCCGTGACGTGGACAGCCATACTAACCCTTCTTACGCATTTCCTGTTCGGTAAAGCTGCGGATTCCGTGCAGAGTCTGGTTCATGTGGTAGATGATTGATTCGCGCAGGGCTTTGGCATCCCGCGCCCGGCTGGCATCCAGAATGGCCTTGTGTTCCGCCTGGATCACATTCGCCTGATCCTTAAAGAAGACGTAGCGGTAGCGATAGCGTTCGGCCAGGTCCCAGAGGGTGGTAATCATGTTGGTCAGGTAGGTGCTGCCCGCCATCTCATAGATGATGAAGTGGAAGTCCCGGTTCAGGCGGGTGAATTCAGCGTAATCGTGCGCTTCCAGGGCGGTGCCCATCTGGTCATGGAGCAGGGCCAGTTGATCCACCTGTTCATCCGTCAGGTTGGGGGCGGCGTGGTAGCCAGCCTGACCTTCCAGGATGCTGCGGGCGAAGTACAGGTCTTCCATATCCCGCAGCGAGGCCTGGCTGACGAACGCACCGCGCCGGGGGATGATCTGCACGAAGCCTTCGCCTTCGAGCTTCTTGAGCGCCTCCCGCACCGGCACCAGGCTGGTATTCAGGTCTTTTGCCAGTTGGTTCTGGTCGATGCGCGTGCCGGGTGGCAGGATGCCATCCAGAATGGCTGCCCGGATGCGGGCCTGGGCGATGCTGGCGACTGTCTTGTTCTCGTCTTCGATGGGTTGAATACGCTTGATGAGCATGGTGCCCCCGCCAAACCAGTCCATGAACTGGTTGCGAAATCCTGCATAAATGATAAACTACAAATTATAATTCTCAAAATTGACCGGAGAACTATTAAAATGAAGCGTTTTGGTCAAACCATTCATTTGCGACCGGAAGTTGAAGTTGAGTACCGCAAGATCCACGTTAAAATCTGGCCTGAAATTGAAGACGCTATTCGAGTTTCGGGAATTCGTAATTATAGCATTTTCTTAAAGGATGGCGTGATGTTCGCCTACTTTGAGTACATCGGGCCGGACGACGAATTTGAAGCCCGCATGGAGACTCTGTCGAATGCTCCCCGGATGCAGGAATGGTGGGGAATCACCAAAGCCATGCAGATCCCGCTGCCCACCCGTGCTGAAGGCGAGTGGTGGGCCAATATGGAAGAAGTCTTCCATCAGGACTAAGCCATGACCCACGCTGATATTGTGCTGCCGAACCTCGGTTTTGGCATGGAAGAAGGCCGGGTGCTGGCATGGCTCAAGTCGCCGGGGGATGCCGTCCGCAAAGGTGAGCCGGTCGCCGAGATCGAAAGCGATAAAGCTACCGTCGAACTGGAAGCTGTGGTCGATGGTGTGCTGGAGGCGATTCTCGTCCCCGCCGATCAAGCCGTCGCTGTCGGGAGTGTGCTGGCACGGATTCGTACCGGTGCTGCTCCAGCCGAGATTGTTTCCACAGCGCCTGCGCCTATCGCTTCCTCAGAGACGCCTGGTCGAGCCTCACCTGTTGCGCAGCGGCTGGCACAGGAACATCAGATTGATCTCAACCGTGTGCAGGGTACCGGCCCTAACGGGCGCATCCTGCGTGAGGATGTCGAAGCTTTGATTCAGGCAGGGGCGCCGTTGACGGCATTCGCTGCTCCAGCCAGACCGCTGACTGCGCCCGCCGTCCGCAAGTTGGCACGGGACAACGGCATTGACCTCTCGCAGGTGCGCGGCACTGGCAGCGAGGGGCGCATCCGCCGGGAAGATGTCGAGTCGCTCCTGTCGGTAGGGACGCCAATCACGCCGTCCGTTGCACCATCACCGTCTGTCGCCACTCCACCGCCAGCCACCGAAGGCCGCCGCGAAATCAAACTCAGCACCATGCGGCAGGCGATTGCCCGCCGCCTGAGCCAGAGTATGCAGGAATCCCCGCACTTCTATACTGTCGCTGAACTCGACTTGACCGATGCCATCCCAGCGCTGCCCGCTGGGATCGGGCTGAACGCCTTTTTGCTTTACTGCTGTGTGGCGGCGCTCAAGGCACAGCCTGAACTCAACGCCACCTATGAAGACGGTCGTTTGTATCACTACGATCATGTGCATCTGGCGATGGCAGTTGCCTTGCCGGAGGGACTGCTCACGCCGGTGCTGCACCGCGCGGATGATTACTCGCTCTCCGGCCTGGCGGAGCGCAGCCGTGACCTGACTGCCCGCGCCCGTGCGGGTAAGCTCAAGCCCGATGAACTCGCCGGTGGCACCTTCACCGTCAGCAACCTCGGTGTGGTCAAGCAGGTGGAGCGTTTCACCGCCATTCTGAACCCGCCGCAGGTGGGTATTCTGGCAGTGGGGGCGGCCAAACCCCGCCCGGTGGTGATCGACGGCGGCCTGCACATTCGCACGACCGCGTTTGTCACGCTCTCCGCCGATCATCGCATTGTGGATGGGATGGGTGCCGCGCGCTTTCTGGAAGCGCTCGATGGGCAGGTGCGGGGATTTGAATAAGGTCGGCATTCTCCAATTTAGGCGGGCGGACATGCCGCCGCAGACGGCGTTAGTCCGCCCCTACGCATCGAAGGATTGCTAACGTGATTGCTGCTGCACTCCCGGTTGATACCCGGTTCCACATGCTCCAGCGAATGCTGGAGATCCGCCACTGCGAAGAACGTATTCAGGAATTGTTCCTCGAGAACGTCATCCGGGGGACGACCCACCTGTGCATCGGGCAGGAGGCGGTCTCCGTCGGCATGGCGGCAACGATTGATGCCCCGCGTGGGGATACAGTCACCTGTACCTATCGCGGGCATGGTCACGCGCTGGCGCTTGGCCTGACGCTCCGCAGCATGATGGCGGAGATGATGGGCAAGGAAGCGGGCTGCTGCAAAGGTAAGGGCGGCTCCATGCACCTGACCGATATGAGTGTCGGGCTGATCGGAACCTTTGCCATTGTCGGTGCAGGGCTGCCGGTCACCAATGGCGCGGCGCTGGCGGCGCAAATCCGGGGGAACGGCGCGGTCAGCATCTCGATCTTCGGGGATGGCACGCCGAACATCGGCGCCTGGCACGAAGCCGTCAATCTGGCAGCGGTCTGGAAGCTGCCGAGCATCTTCCTGTGTGAGAACAATCTCTACGGCGAATACAGTCCGTATGAGACAACGGCTCCGGTTCCGAACGTGGCCGACCGCGCCGCCGCCTATAATATTCCCGGCGTGATCGTCGATGGGCAGGATGCCGAAGCCGTTTACGCGGTGGTTCAGGAAGCGGTCGATCGCGCCCGCGCCGGTCACGGCCCGACGCTGATCGAAGCTAAGACCTACCGCTACAAGGGGCATTCCCGCACCGACCCCGCCACTTACCGTCCGGCAGGCGAGCTGGAGCAGTGGCAGGCCCGTGATCCGATCCATATTCTGGCTGAACGCATGAAGGCCGATGGGCAACTGAACGACCAACAATTCAAGCAGATGGATCAGCAGGCGCAGGACGCCGTTCAGGAGGCGACCACCTGGGCGCTGGCGCAGCCATATCCACCAGTCGAAGCCGCTTTTGAAGACATCTGGGTGTAACCACAATGGTGATGATGACCTACCGCGAGGCGGTACAACGAGCGCTGGATGAAGAGATGGGGCGGGATGCCAACGTCATCTTCTTCGGGGAAGACGTGGGTAAGGCGGGTGGGGTCTTCAAGGTGACGCCCGGCCTGTACGAGAAGTATGGCCCGGTGCGCGTGCGGGATACCCCGATCTCCGAGAATGCCATCATCGGCGCGGGGGTAGGGGCGGCGGTCATGGGGCTGCGCCCGGTGGTCGAGTTGATGTTCGCTGATTTCGCCGCCGTCACGCTCGACCAGATCATCAACCAGGCCGCCAAGTTCCGGTATATGTCCGGCGGGCAGCTCAAGGTGCCGCTGACAATCCGCGCGGCGCAGGGCGGCGGCGCAGGCTTTGCGTCACAGCATTCCCAGTGCTGCGAAACCTGGTTCATGCACTCACCTGGCTTGAAAGTAGCGGTTCCATCCAACCCGGCGGATGTGCTGGGGCTCCTCAAGAGCGCCATTCGTGATGATAACCCGGTGGTGTTCCTGGAGCACAAAGTCCAGTATGCGGAAAAAGGTGAAGTGCCGGAAGGCGAACATTTGGTGCCGTTCGGTGTGGCCTCCGTCCTGCGCTCCGGCAAGGATGTGACGATGGTGGCTACCCAGCGGATGGTAGCCGTGGCGCTGGCGGCAGCAGATGAACTAGCGAAGGATGGGATCACCTGCGAGGTGATCGACCCGCGTACTTTAGTGCCGCTGGATATGGAAACCATTCTCAACTCGGTCAAAAAGACGGGCCGCCTGGTGACCGTCGAGGAAGCCCCGCACATTGGCGGTTGGGGCGCGGAAGTGGCGACTCGCGTGACCGATGCGGGTATCTGGTACCTGGAGGGACCGGTGGTGCGCGTGACGCTGGAAGGCGCGATCATCCCGTTCAGCCAACCGCTGGAAGACCACGTCATCCCGAACAAAGGTCGAGTGGTGTCCGCTGTTCGACATGCGCTCACGGTATGAGTGCTGTGAGGTCAAATCACCGCAAATTTGCCTGTATTTGAGCACGGATTTGCGTCTGCACGAATTTTAGGTGTGTGTTAGGCACGTCAACATAGCGTATTGCTAGGGGAATTAAAGCTACCCCGTAAACCGGGGTAGTCTGTGTTGTGCAGAGTGACAACCCCTCGTTTGCACGGTTGATCAATGGGGACATACGATCAGCTGCGGCAGACATGCATTGAGTATCTTCTTCAGTCTGTCCTTCGAAAATGTCGATACAAAACAAGCTATTGGAACTCCATTCAGGCGCTGATTGATGGCTGACTGTATAGCCGCGCTTGCATGGTGTTTCAAATAGAGTGCAGGGAACTGATATTCGATTGGGGAGTTGACTGCCTACTGCTGTGTTCACTCTCAAATGAGTGGATGACGTTCACAATGCCTTTGTAATTCTGCATTGGACACTCAAGTCAAGGAAACACCATGAAAGACCAAATCATCAGCCTCATCGCGGAAACCCTCCAGGAAATGAACCAGAGCGGTGAATTCACCTATGAAACGGACACTATTCAAGGGGATACGCCGTTGTACGGCGGTATCGAGGGAACTTTAGATTCATTGGGTCTGGTGAAGTTGATTGTCGCGGTTGAGCAGGGTATTCAGGATCGTCTGAATATCACAGTGGCTCTGGCTGATCAAAAGGCTCTTTCGCAAACCCGCACGCCCTTCCGTAATGTGAATACGCTGGCCGACCATGCCATCAATGTAATCGGTATGGCTGCAACATGAGTGCCCCGATCACCCTGATTACTGGGACGCGCAAGGGCATCGGTCAATACCTGGCGGAGCATTACCTCCAACAGGGGCATCAGGTGATCGGATGCAGCCGGACGGCACCGGAGTGGCAGCACGAAAACTATACACACTTCCTATTGGATGTGACGAATGAGACGGCGGCGCAGCAGATGTTTTCTGAGGTGCGTCGTCGTTTTGGCGGTCTTGACAACCTCATCAATAACGCGGGCATCGCAGCCATGAATCATTCATTGCTGACGCCCATCGCTACGGTTAAGCAAGTGTTGGAGACCAACGTGATTGGCACCTTCCTGTTTTGCCGTGAAGGGGCTAAGTTGATGCAGGCGCGGCGCAAGGGGCGCATCATCAATTTTTCGACGGTGGCAGTGCCGCTCAATCTGGAGGGCGAATCTGCCTATGTGGCTTCCAAAGCAGCGGTCGAAGGGCTGACCCGGGTGCTGGCGCGGGAATTCGCGCCGCTGGGCATTACGGTGAATACGATTGGCCCCGTTCCGATTGAGACTGATCTGATCCGCGGTGTACCAGCCAAAAAGATCGAGCAACTGGTGGCGCGGCAGGCGCTTCCCCGGTTGGGGAAACCGGAAGATGTCGCCCATGTGGCGGATTTCTTCATCAGTCCGGAGAGCAACTTCATTACCGGACAAATCATCTACCTGGGAGGTGTGAATTGAAGGCCACTCACATCCAATTTATGCTGGATCGGTTTCAATCACACCCAGAGGATGACGCAATCATCTGGTCGGATCAGCGCTTTTCCTATGGTTGGTTAGTCAACGCAGTTCAGGACTGGATGCGCCAACTGGATGAGCAGCAGGTTCCGCGGGGTGCATCGGTCAGCCTGGAAGCAGATTTTTCACCCAATGCGATCGCGCTGCTGCTGGCACTGATCGACCGGGACTGCATCCTGGTGCCGTTAACTTCATCGGTTGAGCAGAAGAAACCCGAGTTCCGGGCGATCTGTGAAGTCGAAGTCATCCTGGAAATTGATGGCAATCAGTTAAAGACCTATCAGACCACCGGGGTGAAGGCTTCGCATCCTATGATCGTGCGCCTGAAAGATGCCAAGCATCCCGGCCTGGTGCTGTTTTCATCCGGTTCGACCGGCAAGAATAAGGCGGCGTTGCACGATTTTGTCCCGTTGCTCGAAAAGTTCAAAGTGCCCCGGCATTCGATGCGGACGATCACTTTTCTTTTGTTCGATCATATCGGTGGCATCAACACCCTGCTGTATACGCTTTCCAATGCTGGCTGTGTGATTACGGTCAATGACCGTTCACCGGATGCGGTCTGCGCTACGATTGAGAAGTTTAAGGCCGAACTGCTGCCGACTTCCCCCACGTTTATCAACTTGATTCTGATCACACGGGCCTATGAGCGCTACGATCTGTCATCGTTGAAAATGATCACTTACGGCACCGAAGTGATGCCGGAGAGCACGCTCCAGCGCATGCACAGCGTCCTGCCTAACGTGAATCTGCTCCAGACTTACGGTTTGTCAGAAGTGGGCATCCTACGGTCGAAATCCAAAACATCTGATTCGCTGTGGATGAAGATCGGCGGAGAGGGTTTCCAGACGCGCATTGTCGATGGCTTGCTCGAAATCAAGGCCGAGTCAGCTATGCTCGGTTACTTGAATCATGAAAGCCCCTTCACCGAAGATGGCTGGTTCAAGACCGGCGATGCAGTGGAAGTCGACGGCGAATACATCCGCATTCTGGGGCGTAAGTCCGAGATCATCAATGTCGGTGGAGAAAAGGTTTATCCAGCAGAGGTGGAGAGCGTCATCCTGCAAATGGATGGTGTGGAAGATGCCATCGTCACTGGCGCAGAGAATCCCATCATCGGGAAAATTGTCCAACTTCAGGTGCGGATCTCGACCGGTGAAACGTTGTCGGAATTCCGCAGTCGGATGGGGGTCTTCTGTCAAGGACGTCTTGAACGGTTCAAAATTCCGCAAAAAGTGACCCTGGTCACGGATGATCTTCACAGTGAGCGCTTCAAGAAGTTGCGAGGCAAAGATGGTAAGAACTGAACCGGTACGGGCGAGCGCAGTGCCGAAAGCACAAGAATCGGCAACATTCCATATTCGGCGGATCGCGCCAGGCGATGAGACGGGTATTGATGTCACGACCCAACTGCATATGGATTTACTGGGTTTCGGCCCCATGGCGCAGTTTGGCCCGGGTGTCATCCGCGAGACCATCTATGACACGGCGATCAACGAGAAGTTGTTGGAAGTAGCCATTGCCGAGGTGGATGGTCGGCCGGCAGGCTTTATCGCTTACACTATTGATCCCCATCGCTTCCATGCTTCCCTGATCGGCTCGCATCGGCTCAAGGTGATAGGGTCAATGGCAAAGGCCCTCCTCAGCCGACCGGCTCGACTCCGCCACATTCCGCGGGCTTTGAAGGTTGTTCTTTCGCGGGATGATCTGGGTGAAGACGCTACACCTGTCGGAACCGAGGTGGTGTGCTTTGGCGTCTATCCGGAATATCTGACTGCTGAATTTATCCGTAAGACCAAAATTCGGGTCGGTGTCAAGCTGCTGCAGCATGCAGCCAGCTATTTTCGGCAACACGGGTTTGATACTACCCGGATGATTGTGGATGCGGACAACACACGAGCCCTGCTTTTCTATCAGTCCTTGGGTGGCGAGATGACGCCTTGCACATTTGGGGGCGTGCCAAGCTATATCGTCCTGATGAATCTTGGTGATCTATTTTAGGCGAGCATAAGGACGAATAGACCACACTGTAAAGTGGTTGTTGTCGAGCGGTTGTCCGGGACTGATGTGTTGTCTGAATCAGCGAACAAGCGGTAATGCTTCGACAACGGTGTGAGCAAGGAAACTTGTATGGCTACAGTTACCCAACCTAACCCTCAGATGGCGGCAAGCGATACGCCGCCAATCGCCCAAGTGTCAGAGAAAGAGAACAGTCTCTCACAACGACTGGCAGCCGTTGATCTTTTGCGCGGGTTCGCTATGCTCTTGATGGCATTGGATCACTGGGCGGCGTACGCCCGCATCAACCTGAATGCGGAAGGTTACGCCGGGGTTCGCCCGGCACTCGGCAATCCGCTCGAAATCTTGATCGGGTTAGTCACCAATCTATCCTCTGGCATCTTCTTCGCGCTGGCTGGAACCAGCATCGCCTTTTTCGAAAAGAGCCGCCGTAAACGCGGGTGGTCCGAATGGGAGATCAGCCGCTTTTTGTTGATTCGGGCGGCGATCCTCCTGATCTTCGATCAGATTATCAACGTGATCGGCTGGAGCATCCGGGATGCGATCCTGTTTGAGGTGTTATCGGCGATTGCTTTCTCGATGATTGTGCTGGCTGTGATCCGCCTGCTGCCGCTGCGCGTTATAGTAGTCGTCGGCGTGGGCCTATTTATCGGCTATCCGCTGCTAGTTGCGCTGTTTCCGCATAACCCCGATCAACCACTGTCGATCATCACGACTATCCTATTCCAGAATTACCGTGAAGGTTTGATCCAGGTAGAAACCCCGCTGCTGGGGCGGTTGAGCCTGATGCTGGGTGGTTATGTACTGGGGCGGTTGTTAAGTGATCGCACGGTACGGATTTCACCCCGCTGGTTATGGATTGCGGGCGCAGGTTTGGCCGCCTGGTTGGTGCTGCGCCTGGGATTGCTGCAAGGGTATGGCGATTTCCTGCCGTATACCCCTGGTTCCCCCTGGATTGATCTGTTGATTGATAGCAAGCATCCCCCAAGCCTGACGTTTTTGCTGTTCAACATGTCACTGTCACTGGTGCTGCTTGTGCTGCTGGACAGCTTCTCCAGTCGGTTACAGGGTACACGGGTGAGCTGGGTCTTAACGGTGCTGGGGCAGACCTCCCTGTTTTTCTTTGTCGCCCACATGTTGTTCTTCAAGCTGGTACAGTTGATTTTCCGGGGTCAGCCGTTCATCCCAGTAGGAGATCCAATTTTGCAGTTGTTCCTGGAAACGACCGTGCTGTTGATTGTATTGGTGCCGCTGTGTGCCGTTTACCGCAATCTACGCCGTCAGTATCCGATTCTGAGTTATCTGTAGCAAATGTAAGATTAAACTCCCAAAGTCCGTTCATCGTCTTATTGTAAGGAGTTTCTACTAGTCATGCGATACATAACGATTGTCAGTCTGCTGTTCCTTGCATTGGTGGGCAGCAGCAATGGGTTCCAGGATGCTTTTGCCGAATCGGATGCCTTTTCACTGCGCTTTTACGGCAATGGGGTCAATGACATTGACCGGGTAAAAATCCCAGTGGATGCACCGCCGACCGCCGTTGATGTGGGTGGGGATTTCACGATTGAATTCTTCCTCCGTGTGCCTGCCGATGAAAATGGCAGCGGTGCCTGCGTGACCGGCAATTCGGGTTGGACATATGGCAACATCATCCTCGACCGCGACATTTTCAATGACGGTGACTATGGTGATTACGGCATTGCACTCTTTGGGGAGGCAGGCGTCATCGCTTTTGGGGTTACTCGAGGGGGCAATGGCGAAACCCTGTGTGGTTCAATCAATGTGGTTGATGACGTCTGGCATCATATTGCCGTGACACGGTCAGCCGATACCGGTTTGCTCAGTCTGTATGTGGATGGGGTGCTGGATGGTACGGTTACTGGTCCCACTGGGGATGTCAGTTATCGGGATGGCCGCGCCAGCAGTTATCCGAACGATCCTTATCTGGTCATTGGCGCGGAAAAGCACGACTACGACCCCGTCTATCCATCCTACAGCGGTTGGCTAGATGAACTGCGAATCTCCACGAGCGTCCGCTATACAGAGGACTTTACGCCACCGACCATTCCACTTGCCCCCGATGCAGAGACTGTAGGGCTATATCACTTTGATGAAGGTGATGGTGACTTCATTGAAGATTCTTCTGGGACGGAGAGCCACGGCGTGCGCCAGTTTGGTGGCACACCAGCGGGCCCTGAGTGGTCTACGGAGATACCCTTTTTAATCCCACCTGAAGCAACTTCCGAACCGGGTGGTAGCTAGGCTCCGCACAGGAGATGACTGGCGCACGGTCGGACCAACAGGGGTTCATGATGAAACGACAACAATTGGGTTTGATCCTGCGCTTGCTCACAGCTATTGTGTTGCTGACCGTGCTGATCCTGATTATTGACCGCGATGCACTGATCGCCACCTTTTTATCGGTGGATATCCCGCTCTATACTCTGGGTTTTGTGCTGTTTATTGGCACTATCCTCACCTGGACGCTCCGTTGGCATCTCTTGATGCGGGCTGCAGGGGAGGTTATCTCCTACGGTAAATCGCTGGTTACTTTGACGATCAGCATGTTTTTCTCCATGTTTCTGCCCACGGTGGTCGGTACCGATTTGGGGCGCGTTTACGAACTGGGGCGGGACAGCAGCTATCGCAAATCGAAGTTGATTTCCAGCGTACTGCTGGATCGACTCATGGGCCTCATGACCATTTCGCTGATGGCGCTGATCGGGCTAGTGGTGGGCAGTCAGTTCGCCGGGAATCAGGGTGTCAATCTGACGGTCATTGGCACCCTGGTTGTATTGTTTGGCGGTTGGGTGTTGGTCTTTAACAAGCGGGCCGAAAAGATGATTTTCGGGATTCTTGACCAGCTTCCGTTCGTCAAACGGTTTAGCCCGCAGCTGCACAAAGTCTATACGGTGCTGGATGAGCTCTATCGGCAACCTCGTCTGCTCGCCCAGGCTGGCAGTGTATCAATCGTCAACAGCCTGTGCACGATTCTGGCGACGTTGTTGGCCGCACGGTCTATCGGCGTTGAAATCAGCCCGCTGTATTTTTTCATCTTTATGCCCATCATCTGGATCATCATGACGATCCCGATCTCCGTTAGTGGGCTGGGTGTACGGGAGGGTGCTTTTATCTTCTTCTTTTCCCAGGTCGGTGTCACAAACAGCGATGCGATTGCAATTTCACTGTTATACTATTCTTATAATGTCATTGTAGGCATTATCGGCGGGTTACTCCTCCTGTATACATCCGTAACACAAACCCGCGCCCAACCACAACCCTAATTTCTTTGCACAAGAGACTTCTATAGCATGGATATGCAGAATATTTCTGAAAGTCGATTCACTCGCCTTGTTAACAGTCGGCAGACGACCTGGATATTGGGTGGCTTCTTGCTAGTCATCCTGATCAGTCATCTCTTAACGCTGATGATCTATCCGCTGGTGTTCATCGACGAAGGCTGGATGGCCAATACCTCCTGGAGCTGGCTCCAGACTGGCGTGCCTTTTGACCTGATTCATACGGGGCCGCTCGATCAGTTCGGTTATCCCTGGCTCACAGACAATTTGCTGGGTCAGCTACCTTATACAATCGCCTATGCCTTGTTCGGCGTTGGCCTTGGGCAGACGCGGTTAGTCACCTTTCTGTTCAGCCTCGTGCTGATTTTCGCGACTATCCAGGTCGGGCGGCGCAGTTACAATCTGAATGTGGGACTCTTGGCTGGCCTGCTGCTAACCCTCAGTACACCGTACCTGTTTGCCAGCCGTCAGCGGCAGGACATCATGCTGGCTGCCATGATTATGATTAGTTTCTGGCTGGCATTGTATGCGCTGGAAAAAGATAAAGTCTGGGCACATTTTCTCGCTGGCCTGATCTTGGGGATTGGTTTTGATGTTCAGCAGAGCTCGATCATCTTTATACCGGCGTTAGCGATGCTGTACATCACGCATTACGGCAAGCGGTTTCTCTTGGCACGGGGTGTATGGATCGTTGGCATTGGGGGGGCGATCGGGCTGGTTTACTATGCTGCCACGCATATGCTCCCCAACCTGGAAGTCTACAATAAACTGATGACGTTTTATTTTGCCCCAGGTGCCGACTCGCAGGTTCCGCTGACGCACCCATCTCTGATCCCTGAATCGATCATCCGCGAGTTTGCTCGTTATCGCTTTCGTGAGAACCTGTTTGATTTGTTTGTGATCGCCCTGGCCGGTCTGTTCTTGCTTTTCCGGCGTACTGCCGCTGACCGGCGCTTATTGATTTATACCGGGGTAGGCTTTCTCAGTTTTAGCTTATTGAGCGGCAACAAAACCACCCTGTATGGCATCAACCTCTACTCGTTTTTTATGCTGATCGCTGCGGCTGGCTTCGTCGGTATGATTCAAAGTTTTGCCAGCACACCATCACTCAAGGCTGCTGGTGAAACCCGCGGATTGTTTCCTTCTGTAATGGCGAAATTGGGCCAGGGAAACCGGGGTACATGGCTGGCGGGTTTGGCCGGTTTGCTTTTGGTGACCTTTATCGGTGTAAGCCTGCTGCAAACGGTGATTCGCGTCTATAACAGCCGTGAGTATGATTACTATGCGATCACAAGCCGGATACGCGAGGTTATTCCGCCGGATAAGCGCGTGATGGGAATGCCGACCTGGTGGTTCGGTTTTACAGAATATGATTACCGGTCTGCCCTCAACGTTCCGTATTATGAATTCTTCAACGGTTACAACGTGCGGCAGGCGATTGATGCTATTCGTCCGGATTACATCATTGTTGATGATACGCAACGGGCGATTTGGGTGTATGAAGGAAAAACTCTGCCCCAGGGTATGAATGTTTACAGCGTAGAGCAGGCAGAATTTCAAGCGGTGCTGCAAACCCAGGGCGAAAAGGTGCTGGAGTTCACCACGACCTGGCATGGTTCTTTTGAGATCTACCGTCTGGATTGGTCGAGTTAAGAGCGGTTCCAGTTATTCGTTAGTTTGACGCAAGATCGGCGCTACATAAACTGTGAGCAAACCCAAGTGGACGCAGGGCCTTGATGAGTTGGTCAGTGAGTAAAAGGGAGACCCGAAGCATGAGACGTATTTTATTGGTACTAGTTCTCCTCGTCATCTCTAGCGAAGGCGCTTTTCCTGCGATGGTGCTTGCTCAGGGAGCGGGCTATTCCCTACAATTCTTCGGCAATGGGACGGGCGATATTGACCGCGTAAAAATCCGGCTGGATGCGCCGGAGCGCGCGATTGATGTGGGTGGAAACTTCACTATCGAATTCTTTATGCGGACATCGCCTACTTCAAACGGCAGTGGAAGCTGCGTAACGGGCGATGCAGGGTGGACGAACGGTAACACGATCATTGATCGTGATATTTTTGGGGAAGGGGATACCGGGGATTACGGCATTTCGCTATTCGGTACTGGTGATGTGATTGCTTTTGGTGTTAGCCAGGGCAACAGCGGTCAAACCTTATGCGGCTCTACCAGTGTGGCAGATAACAACTGGCATCATATTGCAGTGACCCGGAATACCAGCAACGGGCAACTGCGTTTGTTTGTAGATGGCGTGCTGGATGGGAGTGCCACTGGTCCCACCGGGGATGTCAGCTACCGCAATGGTCGTTCGACCAGCTTCTCTAACGATCCCTTCCTGGTGATCGGTGCAGAAAAGCACGATTTTGCCCCGCAGTACCCCTCGTATAGCGGTTGGATCGATGAACTGCGGGTTTCCAACAGCATTCGCTACACGACCACCTTTACGCCGCCGACCCTACCTTTTACCACTGACGCAAACACGGTAGGCCTGTATCACTTTGATGAGGGAACGGGCAACGCGGTCGGTGATTCATCTGGTACGGGCAGCAACGGTACGCGCAGTTTTGGTGGATCGCCAGCAGGGCCATTATGGTCAACCGAAACCCCGTTCGCCGGCGCGCCGCCGCTTAATCCGCCGACCCTCATCGCCCCGACTAGCGGCTTGGTGACCAATGACAATCAGCCTGTCTTTAGCTGGAATGCGGTCGTAGATGCCGATACCTATCAGATTGTGATTGATAACAACTCTAATTTCAGCAGCCCGGAAGTTGATACAGAGGTCAATACCCTGACCCATGCTCCAGGGGTATTAAGCGACAGTTTGTATTACTGGCGGGTGCGTGGAATGCGCGGGACAGACGGCGGGAACTGGAGCGTGACGCGGACATTTACAATTGATACCCAGCCCCCCAGTATTCCTAATCTCGTCAATCCGCCTGATGGCTTGGTGACAACCAACCCGACCATAACCCTCTCCTGGCAAGCGGCTAGCACTGCTGTTCAATACCAATTGCGGTTGGATACGGTGACGCCACCGACTCAGGTCGTCTACAGCGGCCCAGCGATCAGCTTCAGTTACACTCATCCAGTGAGAATCGGCACACTGTACTGGCAGGTGAGGGCTATTGATGCGGTGGGTAATGCCTCCGAGTGGAGCGCAATACGCAGTATTACTATCGATTCTCCATTGACGGCTGCGCCTCTGCGTCACTACTTCGTGGAGGATACACCCACCTTGACCTGGAACCCGGTCAGTTGGGCCACTGCCTATCAGGTCCAGGTGGATAACCAGGTGACCTTTACCAGCCCGGAATATCAGAGTGGCGAGCTGTCATCTGGAACTCTGGAAGTGGAGACTTCTTCACTGGCTGATGGGGTCTATTACTGGCGTGTCCGCGCGAAAACCGCAACCGGCACCTGGGGAGCCTGGACGCAAGCCGAAGCTTTTATGGTGGATATACCTTAAAGGGAACAATCAATGTTTAACTTGTCAGCGACATCTCGTAGGTTCTTGCTCGAATGGGTGATAGCCAGTATCGTGGGTTTTACGGTCGGCAGTTTGATCGGTGCGACGGACTTCAGCCTGATCTCGGGTCTGCTGGGTTCGAGCCTGCCAGCCCGAATAGTCGGTGATGTGTTTTTCAGTACCAGCATTGGTCTGGCTCAATACTGGATCTTCCGTCGGCATTATCCGCAAAGTCAATCGCGCCTCATCTGGTGGATTCCACTGAGCATCATTGGCTTTATCCTCGGTGCACGGTTGGCAACCGCAGTAGTGCCCCGAATTACGATTGATGAAGTCCCACTAAGCATTGGTTTTGGGATTGTCCTGGGTGGTTTTTTCGGCACTGTACACTGGGTCGGGATGCAGTTTCTTGGAACGCTGAAAGCCAAAAGGCCCATACTCTGGATTCCAGCCTGTATTGTGGCCTGGATCATCGCCGAATTGATCGGGTTTGGCCTGGACTTTAATCAGCTAGGTGTTCCCCTGCTGGCGCTGGCAATTGGGATCGTTACGGGCATATCCCTAATTGCCTGGATTCAACCGGAATAGAGGTTGACCAAAGAGTCATCCTCGCAGACGTCGAGAATGCCCGCTGTACCAGGTCAGCACTGATTTGTGTGTATACGGTCGAGTCCGGTTCGAAAGTGGCTACACCAAACTTTCAGGCGGACTCACGTACCACCAGCGGGCAATCAATGAGCTGCTGAACCGGCTCATCCTGAATTCCGCGTCCCGATAACAAGTATTCAACTGCCCATTTACCCATCTCGTAGTGGGGTAATTGAACTGTCGTCAGTGGCGGCCACAGACCATCCGCAATATCCTTGAAGTTATCGAAGCCCACCACCGCTACTTGCTCAGGGACCCGCAAACCCAAGTCTGAAAGTGCACCATAGCAGCCGAGTGCCGTTCGGTCATTGCCGCAAAAGATCGCTGTCGGTGGATCGGACATCCGCATCAGATCGCAGGAAAGACGGTAATTGCATTCCGGGGTCTGGTTCGTGTAGTGCAGCAGGGCCGGATCGAATGCGACTCCGTACTCGCGCAGCGCCTTTTGATAGCCTTCCAGGCGACCATTCGAGGCAGGCAGTGGGGGAGGCACACCGCGACCGGTATCTCCCAAATTGATGAAGCCAATCCGCCGATGACCTTTCTCAAGCAGATGCTTGGTGGCTGCATATCCCCCGGAGACCTCATCCGGCACCACCGACGGCAGCGAGCGATCCGCCGCAAAACAGTTGGTTAGAACGATGGGAACGGACGCTGCCTGCGGCAGCACATCAACAGGGCGATGATACATGGCAGCATAAATGATGCCTTCGACTCGCCGTTCGAGCAGCGCTTCCAGCGATGCTTCGGTCAGGTCGGCATCGTAGCCAGCATTGACGACCAGCATGACTTTACCGCGTGCCCATAAAGCTTCCTGCGCACCACGAATCATCTCAACCGCGTAGGGAGTGGTGATGACTTCATCGGTAATGAGGCCAAAACCGACCAGGTTGCTGCTATCGGTTCGCATATGGCGGGCGCTAAAGTTCGGACGGTAGTTCAGCTTTTCAATCACATCCAGCACTTTTTGCCGGGTGTGGTCGCTTACAGAGGGGTGATTATTCAGCACACGGGATACGGTGCCCCGGCTGACTCCGGCTAATTCAGCAATGTCTTCGATATTATGCTTGCGGTCAAGGTCTACCATAAAGTCCGGTTTTCGTGATGTAATGCAAGATTTGATTAAACCATAAAAGTGAGCACATGAGAATGTTTTGCGTGATGACGATCATAGTGGTATAGTCATGATTATCTATTTGGGATCGATCACATTTTAGTGATTATATACTGGGATCGATCACAAATTGAAATAGCTATTGTGGGATCGATCACATCCTAAATGCAGAACTATTCTTTGTGAGCAATATCATGACTGAATTGCCTGCCGAAATTCGCCAGCGTTTACAGGTTGATTTTCATCGTCCCCGCTATCACTTTCTGCCGCCCTCCAACTGGATGAATGACCCAAACGGGCTCATTCAATGGAAGGGGCAATATCACCTTTTCTACCAATATAATCCCAGCGGACCCCTTTGGGGAAACATCCACTGGGGGCACACGATCAGTGATGACCTCATCCATTGGCGTGATTTGCCGATAGCGCTCGCCCCAACCCCGGGAGGGCCGGATGAAACGGGTGTCTTCTCTGGTTGTGCGGTGGCCTATGAGGGGCAACCTGTCATCATTTACACCGGCACTCGAGGCACCCGCCATGAGATTCAGACTCAGTGTGTAGCCACCGGAACTGATGATGGTCTTGTCTGGCAAAAACACGCTCAAAATCCTGTCATCCACCAGGTTCCGCCTGAAGCGGGGCAAACCAGCGATTTTCGTGATCCATTCGTCTGGCACGAGGCCGATGGTTGGTACATGGTGCTGGGTTCCCGGATCAAGGATCAGGGCGGGGTGATTTTTCTTTATCGTTCGAATGACTTGATCAACTGGACCTATCTGGGGCCATTATTCACCGGTGATCGCCGACATGGCGTGATCTGGGAATGTCCGAATTTCTTCAAACTCGATGATCGGTGGGTGTTGATTATTTCTTCGCACCTCGGTACAGCCACCGGAACCGTACTTTATTTCGTCGGCACCTATGAAAATCACCGCTTTACACCGACCTCCGAAGGCGTGCTGGATTTTGGCACGCTCTACGCTCCGCTGAGTTTTGTGGACGATCAACAACGACGGGTGTTGATCGGTTGGCTGCGAGAAGCACGCTCAAATGGCGAACAAGAGCGCGCCGGATGGTCTGGTGTGCAATCCATTCCTCGCCTGCTCTCGCTCGATGACGCGGGGCGGCTGCATATGGCGCCTGTACCCGAATTAGAAACGATCCGCGGCGCACACCGGCATTGGGAGGGTATCGCTCTCCAAGGCCAAATCACACTCGATGCACAGGGACAAGCGCTGGATATTGCGGCCACATTTAGCCCGCAAGCAAATGGTTCCTGTGGGTTGGCGCTGCTGGCTGCGGGGGATCAACCAGAACGGATCGAGATTATCTACCAGGCGGCGACGGGACAACTGATTGTCCGCAAAGTGGTGGCGGAATTTGGTCACTCGCAGTCGATTGACAGCCGGGTGGTGCCTCATACCCTGCAACCGGATGAGCCGCTGCGCCTGCGGATTCTGCTGGATGGTTCCGTAGTTGAAATCATCGCTAACGAACGTACCAGTCTGTCCAGCCGCCTGTATCCAACCCAGATCACGCATAACCAGGTACACCTGCTGGGTGAGGCAACCACGCTCAATTCGCTCGATATATGGGAAATGCCGTCTATCTGGCAATAACGCCAGTTGAATGATTGGGAGGAGGTTGAACATTCAGCCAATTCAACCTACTGCTCTACTACGTTTGCAAACAATATCTACTTGATGACGGAGGAAGTAATGACCCACAAGCTTAGCCGCCGTGACCTGCTCAAGATGGCCGCGACCAGCGCTGCCGCTGCCACCGCCGGTTTAATGCCGACCATCCGGATTTTTGCAGCCCCTCCGCGACAGGATTCTGTCACGCTGCGGTTCCAGGAAAATGCTGACAGCTACGGCGCTGTTGTTGAAGCCTTCAAAGCTAAATTTCCAAACATCAATATCGAATTTGTTGAAGTCTCCGGTGTCGACCATGCCGAAGTCGCCAGCAAGATTTTGGCACAGCTCGCTGCTGGCCAGCCGGTCGATATCGGCTATGCCGCTACGGAAGCTACACAACTCTATGCCGGTGAGGGCTTAGCGCTGCCTTTGACCCAGCGTGCACTGGATGATAAGGATGAACTGGCTGAATACTTCGCGGATGTCAGCCCGACCCTGGTCGAAGGCATGATGTACGAAGGCGATCTGTATCAGCTGCCGCGTGACTTCAACGCCGCCCACATCTACTTCAACAAGACTCTGTTGGCAGAAGCAGGTCTGGAAGTCCCCAGCGAAGAATGGACCAAGGACGACTTCACCGAATATGCCCGTGCTCTGACGGGTTTGGGTGAGAACAAGGACTCCTTCGGCTTTGGCTGGACCAATCGTCTGTGGGGTAGCTGGACTCCCTGGTTCTTCGTCAATGATACGAACCTGTTGACTGAAGAACGTGCACCGGGCGGCGAAGCCATCTGGAGCACCTTCTACGCGGATGAACCACTGGCGGAAGGTCGTGGGGGTGGTTGGCGCTGGCCGACGCCGCAGGCCAATAACCCGTCCATGGTCGAAGCGCTGGAATATGTCGTTTCACTGACGACTGAAGGCCTGACCCCGGCAGTCGAAATTGGTGGCGGCAGCACGCTGGACGGCTTCTTTGTCTCCAACAAGCTGGGTATGACCATCGCCGGTGGCTTCTGGGGCGGGGCACTTGTCAACGCCGGTATGGAAAAAGGTTCCTTCGATGTGCAGTTCTGGCCGCGCTGGAAGTCACAGCGGCATCAATTTGGTACTGGCGGCGCGTGGATTCTGAACGGTTCGGGCAGTGAAGATGCTGCCTGGGAATTCGTCAAGTTCAATACCGCCACTGATGTTATGCTCATGATCCCTTGGATGGCAAGCGCTTCCACTACTCCGGTGCGCCGTTCGATGAATACCGCCGAGTACTGGGGTCAGACAGGTATCGAGAACTGGAATGTCTTCTACGATGCGCTGGACAAGCGTTCGGATACTGGTCCGATCCCGGCCCCAGTGTTCTCCATCGAGATGACCAACATCTACACCCGTTTCACCAGCCTGGCGACCAGCGGCGAGCTGGCACCGAAGGATGCTCTGGACGGTATGCAGGCCGAACTGGAAGCGCTGTACGCTCGCAATGGCTAACAACTAGCCCGTTGTCCGACTCATTTACGCAGCGCAGCGCGTAAGCTTCAACCGCGAGCGGGAGACCCGGTAAGGGTCTCCCGCTTCAATACAACGGAGGCCGCATGAGCAGTAAGGTTATTTCCCAACCGGGTGTTTACCGGCGCAATCCGGTTGCCCGGTGGTTAGCTGCGGATACGATGGCTGGCATCAAGCGCCAGCGCATGCTCTTAGGGTATCTATTTATTGCACCGACCATCATCGGGCTTTTGGTCTTTGTCATTGGGCCGATGCTGGGTTCTTTTGGCTTGAGCTTCTATAAGTGGAATATTTTCCGTCCACCCGAATTCATTGGCTTGGATAACTTTGAGCGTCTGGCCGGAGATACCCGCGTTTTCGTTAGTTTTAGAAACACTTTCATTCTGGTGGTAATGACCGTTGTGATGCTGGAATCGCTGGCGCTGGCGTTGGCACTTGCTGTCTACCGCATGGCCAATAAAGCGTTTGCCACGTTCCTGCGTACCGCTTATTTTTTGCCAGTACTGCTTTCGGGTGCCTCGGTGGCGGTCACGCTCGGCTACCTGTTTAATAAAGACTTTGGAGTCATCAACTATTACCTGGGATTCCTGGGTATCGACAATATCCCCTGGCTGACTTCGTCGGATGTGGTCTTGTTCACCATCGCCCTCACGACCGTTTGGCGCAACCTGGGATTCACCTTCATCATCTACCTGGGTGGATTAAGCAGTATGCCCGGTGAGGTGCTGGAAGCGGCTGAAGTCGATGGCGCCACTGGCTGGCGCAAGTTCTACCGTGTCATCTTGCCGCTGCTGAGTCCGACCATCCTCTTTGCTGTGGTGACGGATGTCATCAAGATGCTGCAATTCTTCGATGAACCGTTCATCATGACGCGGGGCGGCCCGGGGGACTCGAGCCGGACGGTGGTGATGATGATGTATGAGTCCGGGTTCGGCAATCTGGACTTCGGTTATGGGTCCGCTATCGCGCTATTGTTGTTTGCAGTCATCATGATCGTGACGGGGATTCAGTTCTACCTGAGCCGCCGTTGGGTCTTTTACGGATAGGAGGCATACACCATGGCAAGCCTGGTTCAACAGCCCGCAACAACAACCTCCACCATGCCTCGCAATCCTCGTGGGCGCTACACCATTCGGATCGGTCGTTGGCTCACATTGATTTTTATTGTGTCTATCGCTTTCCTGACTTTGATGCCGTTTGTCTGGGTGGTGGCGACTTCGCTGCGTACCCCGGCCGAGTCTTTCTCGGTTCCGCCAGAGTGGATTCCGACGGATATGGATTTCAGCAATTACACCCGTGTGTTTGAGGAAATTCCCTTCTGGCGGCAGATCGGCAACAGCTTTTTCATCACCCTCTCTGTGGTGTTCGGTCAGCTCATCACGGCCTCGCTGGCCGGTTATGCATTTGCCCGGCTGCGTTTTCCCGGTCGCAATATCCTATTCTGGATCGTGCTGGCGACTCTGATGATTCCCGGTCAGGCGACGATCATTCCGGTGTTCATCCTGATCTCGCGGGTGCTGCATCTGAACGATACGCTCGGCGCGTTGATCATTCCCGGTCTGGCGACGGCCTTTGGAACCTTCCTGCTGCGGCAGTACTTCCTCGGCATTCCGGATGAATTTGAGGAAGCGGCACTGGTCGAAGGTGCTAATCAATGGCAGATCTTCACCAAGATTTACCTGCCGCTGGCATCTCCGGGGCTGGCTATTTTGGCTGTGCTGACTTTCAACGCCAAGTGGAACGACTACTTTTCGCCCTTGATCTTCATGAACACCAAAGAACTCTTTCCCATCACGTTGGGGATTGTTGATCTTCAGGGGTATATGGGAACGGGCAGTATCTCGATTGTGCTGGCGGGTATCGTACTTTCCACCATACCGGTCATCATTATCTACATCTTTGGTCAACGTTACCTGGTCGAAGGCTTGATGGCCGGCGCCTTAAAGGGTTAGGACATCACAGCCGATGAAAGCCAAGCAAAAACCGGGGATCGTGTTTCAGCCACAGGTTCACCGGGCGATGCAGCAGGGTATCTACAAGCTGGTCAGCGCGATCCGTCCGACGCTGGGGCCGCTGGCAGGAGGGGTCGCTATCGACCCCCTGAATGTAGCCGAAGTGCTGCCCGAATACCTGGATGATGGCGGGTTGATTGCCCGCCGCATCATCGAGTTACAGGATCGTGATGAAGACATGGGGGCGATGCTCGTTCGTTCCATGATCACTCGTCACTATGAACGAGTAGGTGATGGAACGGCTACGCTGGCAGTCCTGTTTGAAGCCATCTTTAATACGGGTATTCGTTACATCACCGCAGGCGGTAACGCCATGCAGATGCGCCGCTACCTCGATGAAGGCCTCCTCCTCATTCTGAAGGCTCTGGACTCGATGGTGGTTCCGCTCGTGGGACCGTCTGCGCTGACCCGGTTGGCCTATTCGCTGTGTCGGCAAGAGGATATGGCGGAATTGATGGGCGAGGCCTTTGACCTGATCGGCGAATACGGACGCCTGGATATTCGCGAAGATTATGGGCGGGTGCTGCGTAGAGAGTACGTGGAGGGGAACTACTTTCACGGCGGCTTGTTCCCCCGCATTATGCAGCCCGAAGAGTCGACCGCTCGCGCTAGTGTCGAGAACGCTGCGATCTTCCTGTGTGATTTTGAAATCGACGAACATCGGGATTTATTCCCGATCCTGCAGATGGCTAAAGAGGCCAATGTGCCGGCGCTCGTCATTATCGCGCGCAATCTGTCCGAAGCGGCGACCTCCCTACTGGTCGCGCATAACCGGATGAACCTGTTCAAGGTCATGGGGGTCAAGCTGCCGGGGCTGAATGCTGAAGACCGTATGGGTGCCTTGGATGATCTGAGTGTCCTGACCGGCGCCAAGGCGTTCGTCAAAATCGCTGGCGACTCGTGGGTGAATATCCATGCCGCGCAGTTGGGTCAAGCCCGACGGGTCTGGGCCGACAAATGGCAATTTGGCATGGTCAACCCCGGCGGTGATCCCCGGAAAGTGCGCCAGCATGTTCAGCGACTGAAGACCACCTATCAATCCCTGCTGGACCTGGAAGACCGCAAGAAAATACAGGAACGGATTGGTAGTTTGCAAGGGGGGTCAGTCACGCTCTGGATCGGGGGCTTCACTGAGCCAGAAATCAATGCCCGTAAGAGTCAGGCGCAGCGGGCTGCGCTCACGATGCGGGCGGCTGTACAAGAAGGTGCGGTTCCCGGTGGCGGGCTGGCTTTGCTCAAGTGTAAGAGCGTCCTGGAAACTCGTTACCGGCGAGCCGGGAGTGTCGACGAACGTGCTGCCTACGGGTGCCTATTGGAAGCCCTTGAAGCTCCTGCCCGTGTGATCTACCAGAATGCAGGTTACGAACCGGGTGAGGTGCTGGCGCAGTTGAATGGCAAGTCCAGCCTGTCCGGTTTTGATGTGGTGCGTGGGCGCGTGGTGAATATGATGGATGCTGGCATTCTCGATAGTTTAATGGTGCTCAAGTCTGCCGTCCGAAACGCGGTTTCAACCGCGGCCTTGGCACTGACGATTGACTCGCTCGTACATGTGGCGGCACCAGAGATGGTGGGCAAACCGACATGAGCACGCTGACTGCAACCCAACAGGTTCAAGACGCCGTTTACGCCTTGGCACATGCCGAGTCCTATGTGTACGCAGCCCGCCTGACCGGGTTATACCGCAGTGCTGATGATGGGCAAACCTGGCAACCCCTGTTAGAAAGTTTTGATCAACCCCTGGCCGTCACTGCTGTCGCTGCTGCTGGGAGCCGAGTCTTTGCCGGGGTGAACGGCGCGGTTCTACGCTCAGAAGATCATGGGGAAACCTGGCAAACCATCGGACTAGCTTCGCCACCGCCTCAAGTCGCAGCACTAGTACTCTCACCCACGTTTGCATCTGATGGGATGGCTGTCGCCGGGACGGTTGAAGACGGTGTGTTCATCTCTGAGGACTTTGGTGAGACCTGGGTCGCCTGGAACTTTGGCCTGCTGGATAAGCACATCTATACGGTGGCGGTCTCCCCACATTTTCGCAACGATCAAATCCTCTACGCGGGAACCGAAAGTGGCATCTTCCGCAGCCATAACGGGGGCCGTGGTTGGCGGGAAGTGCCTTTCCCAATGGAATACGCGCCAGTCGTCAGTCTCGTTATCTCCTCAGACGCACCTTCCTTGCTCTACGCAGGGACTGAAAGCGCGGGATTGTTCATCAGCACGGATGGCGGATTAACCTGGGGGCGCTGCCCGGCTATCGCGCCTGATGCCGCAGTGAACAGCCTGCAAATTGAAGATGGGCCAACCCCGGGTCTATGGATACTCCTGGATGATCGCCTATTGTTCTCAGCGGATAGGGGACAGACCCTAGCCACAGCGCGGCCACTACCGCCGCAACAACGAGCCTTGTGCTTCAGTGTGCAGGATCTAGCTATCGTTGGATTTGCTGATGGAATGATCACTCGTATCGGCTAAGTGATTCGTTCCCCACATCAATGTTCCACTACGCTACTGAATTCTGGAACGCGGAAAGGTTATTGAAATGTCTTTGGTTCTCAAGAGATCTCTGCATGTCGTGTTGTTTCTTGTGATCGTGACGACCTTTAGCCATAGCGCCAGCGTAGCACAAACTACGGAGCCTGCCATGTATCATGAAGCTTTTCGACCGCAATTTCACTTCAGCCCGGTCTGTGGTTGGATGAACGACCCTAATGGAATGGTCTACTATGAAGGTGAATATCACCTTTTTTATCAGTACCATCCGGATGACATCGTCTGGGGTCCGATGCACTGGGGCCATGCGGTTAGTAGGGATCTCATTCAGTGGGAGAACTTACCCATCGCGCTCTACCCGGATGCCATTGGCCCGATCTGGTCTGGCAGCGCCGTCGTGGATGCTCAAAACACCAGTGGTCTGGTGCCGGGTGGCGGCCTGATCGCCATCTTCAGTTATCAGGATCAATCGCAGGGGATTGCCTACAGCACGGATAAAGGTCGTACCTGGACGATGTATGCCGGTAATCCGGTGATTCCGGCATTGGCGAAAGATTTCCGGGATCCCAAAGTCTTTTGGCATGAGGCCACTGGTAAATGGGTGATGATTATCGCGGCGGGCAACCAGATTCAGTTGTTCACTTCACCGAACCTGATTGATTGGGAATTTGCCAGTTCCCTATCAGGCGATATTCGGGGTGGCGTGTGGGAAGTGCCAGATCTGTTTCCGCTGGACCTGGATGGCAAAACGTACTGGGTGATGCTTGCCAGCGTGAGCCAGATGGCACCAGCGGGGGGTGGTGGCGTTCGTTACATGATTGGTGATTTCGATGGTACGACCTTTACCTATGACCGAACCAACTTTGATCTGTGGCTGGACTATGGACCAGACAATTACGCTGGTACCACCTGGAGTGATATGCCAGACGGTCAGCGTGTTTACATCGGTTGGATGAGCAACTGGCTCTATGCCAACGCCACGCCGACTGAACGCTGGCGTGGAGCAACCACCTTACCCCGCACTCTGCGGTTGATGCAAACAGCTGATGGCGTTCGGTTGGCACAGCAGCCGGTTGATTCGATTGCTCAATTACGTGGGGAGTCGTTAGGCACCTGGGAGAATGTGGCTCTGGAAGGGGAACTCCCTCTGGATTCGGTGCAGGGCAGGCTGCTGGAGATCATCGCGGAGTTCCGTCCGGGGAGTGCCGAACGCTTTGGTCTTGATGTCCATGCTGGCGATAATACCAAGACACGCATCCTGTTCAATAATCCGCAGTCGAAACTCTTTATCAGTCGCTCAGATCAAACTGCAACCGGATTCATCCCCAACTTCACCCGCGCCTTCGGTAGCCATGCCCTCACTCTTGAGGATGGTTTACTGCGCGTTCACCTGTTTGTAGATGAGTCCTCGGTCGAAGTCTTTGCCCAGGATGGACTTGTCTCGATCAGTAGCCTGAGCTTTGTGAATCCACAGCACGATGGGGTTAGCTTGTTTGCTGAAAACGGGGACGCCCAACTCAATCGCCTGGAAATTTATGCGCTCAATAGCCTCGTCCCCACCGGGAATAATGAAATGAGCGCCTGTTCGTAGCTTCGGATAGGTCGTATGAGCTTTGCTTCGCACACCATCTGGACTTATTGGAAAAGCCACGCAATGGGGTCAAGACCAATTGCGTGGCGCTAAGGTGGGGTGTGGTTCCACGCGACAACCGATATAAAGATGGTCCTGTCGCAGCTTTGTTCTTTCAACTTGCTCATTTTAATATGCTGGTACTGGTCGTTGCTTCATAAATACTTACCAGATCCTGAATGTCGCGGTAATCCTCGTACCCATCCCAAAACCGGCCCAGAGCAGACATATAGCCGTTACAAAATCATGGGCAATCCCTGACTGAACGTTGTCGCTGATGCGATGCAGGAAGTCTGCCCGCGAGACCATGCACTTGTTGCGTGTAGTAGTCTTAAAATCTCGATAGCGCGCTTGATGGAAATGATCACGATAGTCATCATTTCACGCTCTCCCAAGCTTCCTATCTGTTGACGCTGCTCAACTGATCTTGTTTCCACTCCTACCGGGTAAAGCTACCTGATTGGTCTACAAACTAAAGACTGGTTCCAGTAGGTCGAGCAGGCCAGTATGGATGTAACAGGCAATAAGCAAAACACAACTAAATCGGGTCAAAACCAAGTTGCCCTACTTCCTTGACAATTCTGTAGAGTACAGTAGACTTTCAGTCGACGGTCGATGGTCGACCGTCGACAATTTAGTTTCTAAGAACCCAGGATATGACTTTGACCATTAATTTTTCTGACACCTCCTCCCTGGTACAAATTCATAACAAATCTTTGCGTGAACATGTTCTGGAAATGCTACATGGTGCCATCGTTAATGGTGAATTGAAGCCAGGCCAAGCACTGGTTGAGGCAGAACTGGCATCCCAGTTGGGCGTCAGTCGGGCACCGGTTCGCGAAGCCATCAATATTCTAGCTACTCAGGGGTTGGTTGAGGTGGTGCCATATCGTGGCACCACTGTGAAGAGGCTCTCGCGCAAGGACGTCGAAGAGCTTTACAGCGTGCGTAGCCTGATGGAAGGATACGCTATCCAGCAAATCATTCTCTCGGAAAGGACAGCGCAGGTCGTTTCTGACTTGCGTGAAGTGTGCAAGGGAATGCAACAGGCTGCGGATGAAGGAGATTTACGCGCAGTCAACGAGATTGATCGCGATTTTCATGACACGTTAGTCGCGGCCTGTGGAAATGACCTCTTGTTGAGCATGTGGAGTACGGTTTCGATGCGTGTGCGTCAGGTCATGTCGCTGCGAAACCGGCGAAAGGGCGATTTGCAGGCGATTGCTCGCAATCATGTCGAGATCGTTGAGATTATTGCCAGCAAAAACTTAGAGAAAGCTTTAGCGCTGATTCATCATCACATCGGCATGACGGGTGGTGCCATTGTGAAAGATTGGCCGGAAGAGGAGATGACGATGGATATCGAGGCTGCGCCATGAACTCGGAAACCAAATCCCGCATTTTGGACTTACACCGTCGCAATACACTCTTGAATACACCAGCGCCCTCGCTGATGGTGACCGGGGCGATGGACTTTGGTGCAGACGAGCGATACGCGCCGATTGACGAGCGCATGATTGCCACCGCGGCAGAGGCACTTGAAGCTGGGCAGACCCATTATGTGGATGTACCCGGCATCGGGCCACTGCGTGCTGCCATTGCCGACTATTTACGCACGGCCTTTAACGGGCAGTACCAGCAAGCGAATGTGATTGTTACGGCGGGTATCCAGGAGTCACGTTTTCTTACCCTTCAAATGATTGGCGACTCAGTCGAGCGTGTTGCTGTGCCTGAGGTGGTACATCCCGGCGTCAAGAAGGCGTTAGGTGTACGGCCACTCCAGGTAGAGACCATGGCGGTGGATGCACAGGGCTTGCCCCCAATTGCGGAAATCCGCAAAGCACTGGAAGCCGGCAACCGCCTGCTGTTCCTCGAGTCGCCCTCCCGACTGACGGGCGCGGCGTACAGCGCGGAATCGGTTGCTGCCATCGCGGAAGCAGCGGCGCAGTTTGAGGCGGTCATCATCTGGGATCAGGGACTAGCCCCCTGGGCTGAAGGGTATGTATCGTTGGCAGCAAAGGCTCCGGGTCAGACAGTGGCAATTGGTGAGGCGTTCCCTGGAATGGGTTTGGCAAGCTGGTTTATCGGCTATATCGCCGCGCCGGAGCAGTGGATCGCGTCCATGCAGTCTCAAAAGCAGATCATGGCGATCTGCACGAGTACAGCGGCCCAATATGCTGCGCTAGAGGCGAGCAAACTGGCTGCTGAAAGCCATGCCAGCCAGCTCCCCCGTTTGAACGCCGCCCGGCAGGCGCTGATTGCCGCCCTGGGTACGACTGAGGTCATCCCTGGCGCAACTGCGTCGGTCGTGGCGCTGCGGTTATCAGCAGGCAAGAAGCAGCAGGTGCTGAAGGAACTCCAGGACGCAGGTTACAACGCGGCTGACGGGGCCGACTTTGGCATGGAAGATGTGTTGCGGTTGACGATTTCACAAGATAGCACGGCGCTGCTGGCAGTAGCCAATGTGATAAAAGGGGCATAATCGGCAATGGCAAACCCGGCAAAAACAGGAACCAATCTACTTTATGCTTTGATCGCACAGGCGCGCGGCTACAGCGATGCGATCATCATGGGGCGTGGCGACCCTGACTTTGATACACCACCCCATATTGTGGAAGCAGCCAAGCGCGCCATGGTTGAGCATCATGCGGATGCGGTGCCAGCAGAGGGCCTACTGGCACTCCGCCAGGCCATCGCAGAGCGCGTAAAACGTGTGAACCAAATTGATGTTGACCCTGCGACCGAAGTGGTCGTGACCAACGGCGGACAGGAAGCCCTAATGCTGATGGTGCTGGCCGCGCTCGCCCCCGGTGATGCCATCATCATCCCGGAACCCAACTACAACACCTATCACGATGCCCTCAAGTTCGCCCGTGTCGAGAAAATTGGCATCCCCAGTACGGCGGCCACCAACTTCCGTACTGACCCAGCTGCGGTGAGGGCGGCGCTGACGGATAAGACACGCGCACTGCTGCTGGTGTCACCCAATAACCCGACCGCCAGCGTGATCCAACGGGCTGACCTTGAGGCCTTAATCGCCCTGGCCCACGAACGCGACCTGATCATCATTGCTGATGACATCTATGACTTATTCATTTACGACGACTACCAGCACATCAGCCCGGCATCGCTGCCCGGAGGCAAGGCGCGCACGCTCACGCTGAATGCGCTCTCCAAATCCTTCTCGATGACCGGTTGGCGACTGGGCTGGATTGTTGGCCCAGCCGATTTGATGGCACGAGTCCGCGAGCTAAAGGCGGCGATCACCGGCGGCACATCTGTCATTTCACAGTATGCCGGTCTGGCAGCGCTAACCGGGCCGCAAGAACCCGTGCAGATGATGGCGGATGCGTACAAACGCCGCCGCAAAATCGTGATGGATGCGCTGGATGAGATGGGCATCAAATACGGGGTGCCGCAGGGTGGGCAGTTCGTCTTTGCGGACATCAGCTTCACCGGCATGGATAGCGCCGAACTCGCCGAGAAAATCCTCACTGATCAGCATGTTCTGGTCTACCCTGGTGCCGCTTTCGACAAAGAGCGCGGGCAATATATCCGCATGACCTTCCTCCAGCCAGAAGACAAGCTGCAGGAGGGATTGGAACGGATGCGCGTTGCGATGAAGAACATCATGGGGACGCATTGAGCCGATAGGCGATCTTGCACAATATCGGATAGATCAATATCCGTACCAGACAGATAGACAGTAGATTTCTGGGGAGCATTCGAGCGTGGCTTACGAAATCGGCAAAGATGATCTGGTCAATTTGTATGATCTACCAACGCTTCAAAAATTCTCCAACGATTTTTTGCTGGCGCTTGGGGCGACAGCGGAAGAGGCCACCATCATCACCGATGGCTTGATGACCGCCTCGCAGTGGTGGCATCCCGGCCAGGGCCAGGGACTGGAAAAGTTCTTCCGCTTTTACCGCCAAATCAACAACGGCGGGATTATCCCCAATGCGCCGATGCAGTGGGTACAGGAAGGCCCCAGCTACGCCTTGCTGGATGCGGCTAAAGGTTTCGGTTATGTCTCGGCGCACCGGGCCATGGCCCGCGCCGTGGAAAAAGCAAAGGTCACCGGCATTGCCATGGTGGGCGTGCGGCATAGTAACCATTTTGGCATTGCCGGCTACCACGCATTACATGCGGCCAAACAGGGCTTGATCGGTTGGTCATTCACCAATGCCAAGGCTGAGATGGCTCCCTGGGGTTCGGCGCAGGTGGTTTTGGGTACCAATCCCTGGGGTATTGCTATCCCGCGGAAGGATACCCACGCCATCGTGCTCGATATGGCGCTCACCATGTCCGGTAAAGGCATGATGATGTGGTATGAGCGCGAAGGCAAAGCCATGCCGGATAACTGGGCGCTCACCCCGACGGGCGAACGTACCACTGATCCGGCAGCGGCGATGCAAGGCCCGCTGCTGCCCATTGGCGAATACAAGGGCTATGGGCTGAGCCTCATCACGGATGTACTGAGTGGCGTGATGACCGGATCACTTTTCGGCATGGATGTATTCCAGGACGAGAGCAACCACGATGTAGGTCACGTCATGCTGGCTATTGACCCGGGGGCCTTCATGCCGCGGGAAGCAGTCGATGCGCGGCTGGAGAAACTGATCGAACAGATCAAGAGTGCGCCGCCCATCAACCCGGCTCAGCCAGTCATTTTGCCAGGTGAGGTCGAGTTCAAGCGTATGGAGCAACGTGAGCGCGAAGGCATACCCCTCTCGCGCAAGACGGTTGATGAATTGCGTACGCTGGCTTCGCAATTGAAAGTTGATTTTCCGCTGTGATTTTGCCGTTGAGGGAGAGCAGAACGATGGTAGCGCCTTTGAATATTGGAACAGTTTCGGTGATGCCAGGAGAGATGAAACGCGGTGGCATCCCTATTGGTGGTGATATGTATGCCCGGCAGCGCGAGGTGCCGATTATCGTTTATCGCGGTGTAGAAGATGGGCCTATCCTGTGGCTGAACGGCGCGACACACGGCGATGAGCCGGAAGGCCCATTCTCGATCTACAAAGCGCTGGCGCAGATCGATCCTAAGAAGCTGCGGGGAACGGTCGTCGCTGTGCCGGTCATGAACGTGCAGGCGTTTACCGCCGGTTTACGGGGGGATCCGCTCGATACGTTTTCCCACGATATGAACCGCATCTACCCCGGCAAGGCGGACGGATATCCCACTGACCGGGTGGCCTGGGCGCATTGGCAAGCGATGAAAGACAACTGTGATCTGCAAATCGCCATTCATTCTGGCGGTGAGCATTCCTATCTGGCGCATATGATTTTTGCTTCAGATAACCCGGTGAGCCTCGAGCTGGCGGCGGCGATGGGGCCGAACTGGTCGCTGGTCTTCCGTAGTGGTACGGGTGGCGGTAACCCCAGTTCGCAGATGGGTGCGCTGGGCAAAGGCGGCATCACGGTCGAACTGGGCGGCAATTGCCGCACGCTGACCAATGACTTCCATGTCATCGCGGACGACCTGGCTGAGGGCTACCTGAATGTGATGCGCCACTACGGCATGATCGATGGTGCTGCCAGCTACGCGCCAGCCTGGCGCATGGGTTTTCAGATTGCTTTGCTGGCACCGGCAACCGGCATGTTTGTAGGTGCAGCCGACCTGCCCTTTGAGACAACCCTACCGGCTGGCACCTTGATCGGGCAGGTCTATGACCTGTATGGGGATGTCATTGGCGAAGTCCGTGCACCGCGTGAGGGCGTTATCTTCGGGTTGCGCTCTCGCCCATCGGTCCTGGAAGGGCAGTGGTGCTGTTTCTTCGGTGTCATCGAACAGACCGTCGATAATCTGATCCCTAAGTAAGGCAAGCCGATGGAAGAAAACCCTTATCACGCTGACGGCATCCAGCGCGGTCTGATCTCAGAAGACCTATTGAAATTTCGTTGGCTGGATGAGATTGCGCTTTCACCCGATGGGAACCGTGTGGCTTACACGGTTCGCCATCCCCATGTTGAAAGTAACGGGTACATCACCCATGTCTACGTCCGGGAGTTAGGGGCCGCTGCGACCGAGCGCCTGACCAGCGGCGTTGTGAGTACGGCCTCATTAGCCTGGAGCCACGATAGTCTGCGGCTGGCATATGCATTGAGCGTCGGTGAGCATCATGTGGTGCGCGTGTGGTCACAGGTCGATAACAGCACACAGGACTATCCTATCACGGGAGAGCCGCTGACCGGCCTCGACTGGTCGCCGGATGGGAAGCGCCTGGTTGGGGTACGCTGGACTCCGCTGCGCCATCCGGAAGATCGTTCGGCGGCCCCCGGTATCCCTGCGCCGACCATCAAGGTGGTCCGCCGCCTACGCTACAAGCAAGATGGCAGCGGTTGGGTACATAATCGTTTTCTACAAGTCTGGACTCTTGACCTGCAAACGGGTGAACTCAGCCAACTCACCCACAGCGAATGCGACTATTCGACACCCAAATGGAGCCACGCGGGCGACCGACTGGCGTTTGTGGGCACTACCCGTGAGCAGAACATCCCGCTCGGTTACGGGCAGGTCTTCATCATGGACTATCCCGGCGGCGCGCCACAGCCCTTGCTCCCGGATTGGCAAGGCTCGGCTATCAGCCCGGTATGGGGTGAAGGGGATCGCTCCATTGCTTTTGCAGGGCATAACTTGCCACCGCCCGTCAATCGCCGTAATTTCTGGCAGCCGTATCTGGCGGATGTCGAAGCGCGGACGGCACGCAAACTCGGTGAGGATATTGATGAGGAAGTGGGCAACTATGCGGTTGCCGATCAGCGCAAGGGCCTGGCGAACATCACACTTAAATGGGCACCGGGTGACCCCTACATCTACTTCCTGTTGACCGAAAAAGGCGCTACTAACCTCTACCGCATTCAAACCACTGGTCAATACGAGCGGATTGTCAGCGGTGCGAGTGTGACCTTTGAATACAGCCCGGCAGCTGGCGGCAAAGTGGCCTATGGGCAGGCTAACCCACTGAATCCGGGTGAACTGTTCCTGTGGATCAATGGCGAAACGCAGCAGCTTTCCGACTTCAACCCCTGGTTGCGGGATCATCGCCTGTCAGCCCCGGAAGAATACTGGTACAGCGGCATCGACGGCACCCAAGTTCATGCCTGGTTGGTCAAGCCAATTGATTTTGTCCCCACGCGGCGCTACCCGACGATTGTTTATGTCCACTGCTCTATGTTCTCGTGGGACTTCAACCATGAGTTCCAGGTATACGCCAATGCCGGTTTTGTCGTCGCCTACTTCAACCAGCGCGGGACGACTGCTGGTTACGGTCAAGCCTGGACTCACGCCAGCGAAGGCGATCAAGGCGGCAAGGATTACGAGGAGATTATGCTGGGCGTTGATGACCTGGTCGCACGTCCCTATGTGGATGCCACCCGGTTGGGGGTTACGGGCGGGAGCTGCGGCGGCTTCATGACCAACTGGATCATCGGGCACACCAACCGTTTTGCAGCGGCTGTGACTCAGCGTTCGATCACCAACCAGATCAGCTTCTTCGGTACTTCGGACATTGGTCCGGAAGGCACCGAAGGTGAAACCGGGACCAACGCGTGGAAAGACCTTGAAGCGAGTTGGCGGCAGTCCCCGATTGCCTATGCCGCCAATATCCATACACCGCTGCTCATCCTGCACGCTGACCAGGACTACCGCTGCGCGCTCGACCAGGCAGAGCAGTTGTTTGCAGTCCTACGCTGGATGGGCAAGACCGTCGAAATGGTCATCTTTGAGGGGGAAAACCACGGCTTGACCCGAGGCGGGCGACCGGGTAACCGCATCGAACACCAGCGCCGGATTCTGGGCTGGTTCCAGAAATATCTAGGCACGCACGCGGCAGGTATAGAAGCCGAGGGGGCATGATGAAAGTCGGTCAATTGCAGGCGCAGCCCGGCGAGCATGTCTTTGGATACCTGAAGACGGCCGCCTCACGCTCTGGCCTTAGCCCGGATATTCCGGTGCATCTTTTCGCAGGTGCACAACCCGGCCCCACCATGCTGGTGCAGGGTGCTATTCACGGTGGCGAGATCATCGGCTCGATTGCCATCCTCAACTTCATCCAGAAGCTCGATCCCAAGACCATTCGTGGCAATGTGATCGCGGTGCCGGTGGTCAATCGTATTGGTTTTGAACTGGGTGAACGGGGCTCCCGGCTAGATGGCAAAGACATCAGCCGCCTGTTCCCTGGCAAAAAGAACGGTAGTGTTTCCGACCAGGCAGCCTATATCTATTTTGAGGAAGTGATCAGGCAATCCAACGTCATGGTCGATTTCCATGCAGGCGCACGTACCGCCTATGAGCGCTATGTGTTGTTCAGCGCTGAAGCTGACCCGGCAAAACTGACGGATCTGGAAAAGATGCGGCGCAAACTGGTGGTTGCCTTCGGACTGGATCAGGCGGCGTTCTTCCCGCCTGGAACCTTTGGCAATAATGCAGCCAAGGAAGCCATTGACGGCGCGGGTGTGGCACAGATCACGCTCGAATTCGGGGGTGGTACGGGCTGGTTCAAAAACGGCGCGGACAACGTGCGCGATGCTGAACGCGGCATCTGGAACATCATGAAATCGATGCGGATGGTTGATGGTGACTTTGAGAGCGATGGCCCGCTCTGTACCGTTTACAACGCCGGGGTGGTCATCTGGAAGCCAGATGTGGATGGATTATTTGTGCGCCTCAAAGCTTTCCGGGATGAGCTGGCAGCCGGTGATGTGTATGGGCAGCTCCTTGATCCATACACCGGCGAGGTCATGGCGGAAATGAAGACGCCCAAGGCTGGGATTGTCATACCCAGCGGGCAGGAGTGGCCGACCGTTGGCGCAACCTCGATTGGCATCCTGGGCACGATTGACCGTGTTGAAGATCGCCGCACGACTGATCTGTATGTCTTCTAGACTGTCATCACTGGAGCGTCAACTATGAAGATAGGCACCATTGAAGCTCAACCGGGGACGAAGACCTATGGAGCGTTTAAGTCCGGGGAAACACATGGGCGCTTTGATGTGCATATTCCCCTCCATCTGATCGTGGGCGCTACGCCGGGGCCAACCCTGGTCGTTCAGGCGGGTACCAGTGGTTTGGAGATTGAGCCTTCCCTGATTCTGCCCCAGGTGGCGGCGGAACTGGACCCGGCAACCATAACCGGGACAGTGATTATCATCCCCTTGATGAACACATCCGGATTCGAGTTTGAGCAGATCACCAGCATCTGGGATGACAAGCACCTCAACCAAATTGGACGCGGTAACGCATCCGGCACGGTTAGTGAGCAGTTGATCGACCAGTACTATCGCACGGTGATCGCCCAGGCGGACGCATTGCTGGATATCCGCACCGGGTCTCAGTGGAGCTATCACCGCTATGCCGGTGTGTACGCGGCAGGAGAAGTCGAGCAATCGCAGGCGCTCGCGCTGGCGTTGGGATTGCCGCAGGCCGTCCTGGGACAACCGGCAGATCACTCGATCGCTCATGAAGCCGCTCGTGATGGCAAAGCCGTTGTGAGCGCGTTCATCGGCGGTGGGCCGGGCTTGCGTGATTTCCGCGAAGAAGACCTGGGCCGCATCAAGAATGCGGTCTTGAACGCCATGCGCCACCTGAAGATGCTGGTGGGCCCGCCAGCTTATGAGACCGCTTCGGTGCAGGTCATCGAGGCGCACACTGTCCTCAAGCCACAGGGTGAGCGTGGGCTGACCTTCATGGATGCCAGCAAACGCGGCGTGCAGCTCCAGGCAGGCGAAGAAGTAGGTTACGTCCGTCACCCCTTTACGGGCGAGGTGGTGCAGCGGATCACTACCCCGCGCGAGGGCGTGATGGTCCACGCGGGTGCTTCCTGGCCCCTCCCGCCAGAGGATGAAGTGTTAGCGATACTGGGCGATCTAAAAGCTGTTGTGACAGTACCTTAGCTACAAAAAACGTCTTACTTTGTGCAGAGGAGCAGAATGAAGCCATGTTAACCCACGACTCACTCAAGCGCGATGTGGCCCGCCGCATCGAACGCATTCAAGCGATGATGAAAGAGAAAGACGTGAACGCCCTAGTGATTGTCGGGCAGGCTCAACCGGGGGGGATTGGCACTATCCGCTATATCACCCATGCCCACATCTGGGGTGGAGCAGCTTATGCCATCCTAGGTGTTGATGACCCACATCCCTGGCTTCAGGTCTGGAGTTCATACCAGGGTATCTGGAGCCGGAACGAGACAACCACACTGCCGGAGCGAGTCGAATCGCCGGATGACATCGTCGCCCGTACCAGCGGACTCGCCAAAGAATACGCCGGTGCAAATAAGCGCATTGGCATGGTCAATATGAACAAGTTGATGAGCATTGGCGAATACGGCAAGTTCGTCAAGGCGTTCGAGGGGTATGAATTGGTCGAGGTCAGCGCCGCATATGACGCCATCCGCCAGATCAAAACCCCCTTCGAGTTAGAAGCCATCCAGCAAAACGGGGCTATCCTCGACGCAGCGATGGACGTGTTTCGTATGAATGCGGAAGTCGGTGCACGCTACTGGGATGTTTGTGCAGATGTTGAAGGCTACATCAAATCCTTCGGTGGCTTTTGGGGACGCACCAAAGTATCGCTCGATCTCTCGCCATATACGGTCCCAACCCACAAAGACCTGCGGATGGCTGAAGACGACATCATGAATTTTGAAATCGTCTATGAATCGCCCTGGGGGTACTGGCTGGAGATGACGACCGTCTTTTCGTTCAAACAGCTCCCAGCGAATGTACAGGCGATGTATGAGGGTTATTTGCTGGCGGTGGAAAATTCCTCGGCTGCTGCCAAGACGGGTAACACTTTCCGTATGATTTCAGATGCTAACGACAAGACACTGCGCGACCTGGGTTTTCCAGTCGCAGGCAAACACACACCGGATTGCCACAGCACCGGCCTGGATGGTAGTGATGGCCCCAGCACAATGAGTTCACCCGATTTTGTGTTGAAATCTAACATGGTGCTGTCGTTCCACCCGGGAACAATTCTCGAGAATGACCGGGGCTTCCTTATCTCAGATAACTTCCTGGTGACGCCGGAAGGGGCCGTACGGCTTTCGCCCCATAGTGCGAGCCGTTACTACATGCGGCTGGACTCATAACGGCGTTATCTAGTAGTGCCCGGGCAGAGAAACACTCGCGCGCAAACGTGGTGGTTTGGCGAGTGATCCTCTACCTGGACAACAAGACAGATCACACAATCCCTGATGAGGAGGTGATGCCTATGCTGAAAGTATAACGGATAGGTAGGGTTTTCCCAGATTGCGCCGTTAACACCTGGAGCTTGAGACATGAACGTAAAGACTCGATCCCGTTCCGTTGTAGTCCTCTTCTTGCTAATGTTCACCTTCGTCCTGACGATGCAACCGCTGTCGGCGCAGGACGAAGTAACTGAGTTTGTTTTTGCCCATTCCGGGCCAATCCGTACCATGGATGCACCGGTTACCTGGTTCAGCTCTACCCACTGGCTGACCAATGGCTTGTACGATTGCCTGATTTGGCGCGCCGCCGATGGTAACGGTTATGTAGGGCAGGCCGCCGAACGGTGGGAAAATGTCGACGACCTAACCTGGCGCTTCTATCTCCGTGAGGGGTTGACCTTCCAGAATGGCGAAGTACTGGATGCTGAAGCGGTCAAGTGGAATCTGGATCGTGTTCGCACGCGCGAAGATTTTCTGGTTTACCCACAGTGGCAGTTCATTGCTGATGTGATCGTAGTCGATCCGCTGACGGTCGAGGTCAAGACCGTCAATCCGCATCCCTACTTTGAGTACGATGTCAGCTACAACGGCTGCCAATTGTTGCCACCGGATTATATGGCTGAAGTGGGTGAGGAAGAATTTGCACGCAGCCCGATTGGCTCTGGCCCTTACAAACTGGTTGAATTCACCGAGAGCGACCGGTATGTATTTGAAGCATGGGATGGTTACTGGGCAGGCCCGCCCGCCGTTGACCGTGTGATCTACCAGGTCATCCCGGAACAATCGGCTCAGGTTGCTGCGCTGCTCGCCGGTCAGGTGGATATGATCCCGGCAGTACCCGCTTCTGATCGTGCATTGTTGGAAGGTGCCGAGGGTGTGTCCGTTGTGAACGAAACCTCGAACCGGATTACCTCCTTCTATCTGCGTGTGGAAACCGAGACAGGGGCGGTTGCTGAAACTTACCCCGATTTTGTCCCGGCGACTGTCGATAATAATGTCCGCCTGGCAATCAGCCGTGCGCTTGACCGCAGCTTGCTGGCTGAAGTCCAGGGATCCGCGACACCGCGTTTGGCCCGCGTCTGTGATTACTATCCTGAAGGCTCGGTTGGGGATATTGCTGATCCAGACTTCATCAGCGCTTGGTATAACCCGGAAATGGCCCGTAGCCTGCTGGCTGAGGCTGGCTTTGCCGATGGCGCAGGTCCGACCATCTACATGGACGCGCCGGCCTTCCAGTTCGGCAATGAAAAAGAAGTAGCAGAAATCGCAGCGGCTATGCTTGAGGAAGTCGGCTTCAATGTCGAACTCAACGTGCTCGATTCATCAGCTTACTCTGAACAGATTACCTCTGGTGGCAACAACCGGGACATGATGCTCACCACCCTCGGCTGTGCGCCGTCGCTAGTGCCGTCATTCTATCGTTGCGACTGGGTACAGGCGAACTACAACGTGTGTGTGGACGACTGGGACGCGCTCGGTGGTCAAATTCTCACAACCGTTGACCCAACTGCTCGCCTGGATCTTTGGGGCCAGTGGTGGGATACCTACCTGAACTATGCTCAGACGATTACGCTCTATGAAATCGATAGTGTGATTGCCTATAACTCGGCTGAGTTCGAATTCACACCGCGTAAGGATGGTTGGTTCACTTTCCGTGATCTGCTCCCTGTATCCTAACGACTAGGGATATATAGCGAGCGGGGCTGGCGCGTTCAATATGTGCCAGCTCCGCCTTCTATTTAGTTTGGAGATGAGATGCAAGGACTGGTCGTAAGGCGATTGCTTCATATGGCGATTACCCTATTTGTGGTATCGCTGGTTGTATTCTTCATGGTGCGCTTGCGTGGGGATCCTATCTCGGTCATGGCCCCACCAACTTTCAGTGAAGAGCAGGTTGCCAGGCTTCGGGAAGCTTGGGGCTTTGATAAGCCGCTGATTGAGCAATATGTTCTCTTTATCACGAAAGCTATCACCGGGGATTTCGGACAATCCATTCAGGCTCGTCGGCCCGCGATGGAGTTGGTTTTTGAACGCCTGGGTAATACCTACCTGCTTGCCAGCGCTGCCGCGATTCTGGGTGTAGTGATTGCTCTGCCGCTTGGTATCCTGTCGGCTGTCAAACGCAATAGTCTGATAGATCTCATCAGTTCTGCATTTGCATCACTGGGCAACGCTATGCCGAATTTCTGGCTCGGCTTGATGCTCATCATTATCTTTTCCGTCAACCTGCGTATTCTGCCGGCCTTTGGCGCTTTGGAACCGGCTGCAATCATCATGCCTGCGGTCACGCTGGCAGTGGGTACAGCAGCGCGTTTATCGCGCATCACACGGTCTTCTATGCTCGAAGTCCTGAACCAGGATTACATCCGTACTGCATACAGCAAGGGACTCTCGGACCGTCGGGTACTCTACCAGCACGCCCTCCGCAACGCGTTGATACCGATTGTGACAGTCTTTGGCCTGCAATTGGGGTGGCTCCTGGGTGGCTCTGTCATTGTCGAAAGTGTTTTTTCCTGGCCAGGTCTTGGTCGACTCATGATCGAGTCTATCAATGTGCGCGATATTACCGTTGTACAGGCAGGGCTGTTGTGGTTTGCACTCTCTTTCCTGGTCATTAATTTCGTCATTGATTTGCTCTACGTCTATCTCGACCCACGCATTCACTATCGTTGAAGAGGATAGAATCTGTGACTGTAGATGCAAAACAACCCTTGAAGACTACTCCTGTGATCACGCAGATCGGAAGTGTTCATCGCCGGCGTAATCGATTCATACTCTTTTGGGATGCGCTCCGGCACAGCCCGGTCGGACTGATTGGTCTCTTGATCGTCCTGTCGCTGCTGCTGCTCGCTGTTTTTGGAGGATTTATTACCCCACATGACCCCGCCCAGAATAACTTGCGTGCACGCTTTATGCAGCCCGGCTTTACGAACGAGGTTGGTGTTTTCGTGCTGGGTACTGATCAATTGGGCAGGGACATCTTCAGCCGAATAATTGTAGGGAGTACCGTTTCTGTCCTGGTCGGTGTGGTATCCGTCATCATCGCAGGGACATTAGGGGTCTTGCTGGGCCTCGTGTCCGGATTTTTCGGTGGATGGGTAGATAACATCTTGATGCGCTTGGCAGACGGTTTGCTAAGTATCCCATTTATCATTCTTGTGGTTGCGATATCTGGTGTTCTCAGTGCTGGACTGGGTACATTGATTCTGATCCTGGGTCTAACTGGATGGGTGACTTACGCACGGGTCATTCGGAGTGAGGTGCTGAAGGCGCGTGAGATGGAATATATCGTAGCAGCCTATGCTATTGGGCATCGCCGCCTGAGTATCATGTTCCAGCATATCCTGCCCAATGTGATCTCGAGTGGCATTATCCTGGCTGCATCTCAAGTGGGTGTTGCTATCCTGGCAGAGTCATCGCTCAGTTTTCTCGGCCTGGGGGTTAAGCCTCCGACTGTGACCTGGGGGCTGATGCTCGCAGATGGACGCCAGTACATCAATAGTGCCTGGTGGATGACTACCTTCCCCGGCATCGCCATTACGATTACCGTGTTGGGGATCACATTCCTGGGTGATTGGCTGCGCGATTTGCTTGATCCCAAGGTTCGCGGGAGGAACTGACCGCTCATGTACGCCCCGGAAAACACATTTCGTGTACCGCGATGGCGTGTTGATGAAACGCACTCTGCCCTGCGTGAGGAGCTTCATGCCGCCCTGGATCGTGTCCTTTTTGGCACGATGAAAACGGGATACCAGGTACGCGAGGAATTTGAAGTCGCCTTCGCCGAGGCTGTGCAGCAGCCGTATTGCGTCGCTGTTCACTCTGGCACATTGGGATTGTTTATCGCACTACGGGCATGTGGAATCAGTGGGGGAGATGAAGTAATCACGGTCGCTAACTCGGACATTTCGACCACTGCTGCCATTCGTCACTGTGGTGCGATTCCGGTTTTGTGTGATGTTCAAGCGTCAGACTATACGCTCAACCCGGACCTGATTGAGCCACTGGTCACTCCGCGAACGCGGGCTATTCTACCTGTCGATTTACATGGACACCCGGCAAACGTCGCGCGTATTCGTTCGATTGCCAAGCACTATGGCCTGCGTATCATCGAGGATGCTGCATTAGCGACCGGGTCGTGTGATTTTGGCAAGCCGCTCGGTGCATTTGCTGATGTGACCGTCTACAGCTTTGCTCCACTCAAGCCGCTTGGGAGCCTCGGCAATGGCGCTGCGCTCGTCACTCAGGATTCGGCGATTAATGCGCGTTTACGTCTTCTTACCCATTACGGACATGCGTCAATGGTGTCGGAGACGGGTCATCAGAACTACGTTATAGAGGGTTACAATGCGCCCCTCGATACATTCCAGGCGGCACTTCTAAGCGTCAAACTTCCCTTTCTGCAGGAATGGACGCATAAACGGCGCGCTATCGCTCGGCAATACGAACGCGGTCTCAGCCATACCTCTGCGATCTTACCAAGCTTCCGGGCGGATTCAGAACCGATATTTCGTTCGTATGCAATACGCGTGCCGCACCGCCAGATGATCTATCAAGGTTTACGGGATGCAGGTATCGAAGCTGTGCTGCATTATGTGCCTCCTGTACATCACTACACGGTCTATCGTGATGGGTTGCCTGGTTCGCAATCTCTTCCTATCACCGACAAGCTTGCAGATGAGATCATATGTCTGCCGGTATCACCCGAAAACACCGACGAAGAGACTAAGTATGTGATCAATGTACTGTGTCGATTGTTGGAGGAAACATCATGACTCTCGTGAGGCGAATTGCAGAATACGCGGTTGGGCTTGAATACGACCTTATTCCGGAAGAGGCTTTGCAACTGGCGAAGTGGGTGATGTTTGACACGCTTGGGACAGGGTTAGGCGGCTATCAACGTGAGCTTGGGCAGAAAGCCTCACGCTTTGGTCAATTGCAAATGCCCGGCAACCAGTCGACTTTGCTCGGGTCTGGTGAACGATCTTCGATGGAAGGTGCAGCATTTGCCAATGGCGTCATGGTCAAAATCTTAGGCATGGATGACTCGCATCGTTTTGGTGGACATATTGCGTCGCAGGTGATCCCGGCAGTGTTGGCAACAAGCGAAGTCTATCAAACATCCGGGCGCGAAATCCTCGTGGCGATTATTGCGGCGTATGATGTCGCGATTCGCATTGCGAACCAGGTGCGTGTGACGCAGCGGGTGCGAGGCTTGGATCTAAAGGGTACGGTTGGTACGCTGGCGGCGGCGGTTGCTGCCGCGCGTTGTGCTGGCCGGGATGTAGAGACGATGGCACAGGCACTTGCGCTGGCAGCGGATATGGCATCTGGAACAGAGCAGTATGTCTATGAGGGCGGCAAATGTGAAACCAAAGATCTGATCGCAGGGTTCGGTGCGCGCAATGGCGTCTTTGCGCTGAAGCTGGCCTTGTCTGGCTTCTACGGCCCACAGGGAGCGCTCGATGGCGAATATGGTTTCTTCCGCGCCTTTGGCAGCGGTGAGTATGATGCGAGCGTCTTTGATGACCTTGGCGAAAACTTCCTCATCATGTCTACGGCCTTTAAGCCACATGGAGGTTGCCGTCACACTCATCAGGCGATTGACGCCGCCCGGCAGATTCGCCAGCAGCATGCTTTCGACGCCGCTGAGATCGAACGTATCCACATCGCAACCTACAGCGATGCGATGCAGCCAGTCTTCCGCGTCAATCCAGATCCCAAGTCTCGTGATGTAGCGGGCTTGAGTATTCTCGTCTCGACTGCTCTCGCGCTGACGTTCGGTCAGGTCTACCCAGAAGATTTCGCGAATTGGGATGACCCGGAAGTTCGACGCCTGCGCCATATCACCGAAGTCACGATCGACCCGACAATTGAAGCCAACTATCCCAGCATGAATGGGTGCCAGCTTGAGGTGACGCTGCACAGCGGGGCAGTATATAAGGTTTTCTTGCCGAACATGAAGGGTGAGCCGGAATTCCGGATGACCGAGGACGAATTGGTCGAGAAGTTCAATGTACTTACGCATACCCTGTTCGATGAAAAGCGAGCAGCCTCTATTCTGGAGTACTGCAATCGTCTTGAATCGGTAGATACGATCCACGCATTACTCTCTGCCTGCTCGTCGAGACATTTTACAGCAATGATGATTTAGCGCAGTTTTATTATGAAGGAATATGGCTATTCGTCGCATAAGCGGCAGCAGACCATGAAGATGTATGTAGAGGGGATGAACTGCAGACGGATTAAGTAGCTATTGGGTATTTATATATGTGTTGGTGATGTCGTGGGTGAAAGCACATGCCAACGGCTTTCCAATCGAAGCCGCACAACCGAGCCAGGCTGGGATCACTGACCGGGATGAACTGTATACTTTGTCGGCACGTAGCTACACAAAAATACCAAGTATATGTGATGACGCTGGTCGAGCGCCACCATGGTCGTATCGTTGTCTAGTCGGTTAAGCGAGAACGAAGTCCAATAATTTTGCAGTCTTTGGTGGATGACTACTTTCCCGGGCATCGCCATTACGATTACCGTGCTGGGTATCACCTTTCTGGGTGATTGGCTGCGCGATCTGCTTGACCCCAAGGTTCGTGGCAGAAACTGCGACGGCAACCTGTATACACAGCGGAGAATTCAAGTGCGAAACTACAACTGCATTGAGGGTGGGTTCAATTGCTTTCGTAGCTACTCGCTTGGCATGGCTCTCTGCTTCTGTGGCACTAGATCAGGGAATATCAGCAGGTAAAAGGCACAAAAATACAAAGACCAGCAAAACAACTTTTGCTGATCTTTGTGAACTCTCCGGTTCGGATTGGTTCATAATTGCTGGAACGATTGGATCACATTCGAACATCTGTCTCCTTTTGAAACCACTCAATTCCTCGATAGGCTACCATTTCCTCAACGCGAGTCACTCGCGCCATTCATAACGAACCCAAACTAGCTTCGGCTTTTGCGGTGAAAGGGAGAGGTGCCGCCTCCCCCTGTCACCTTGAAGCTCGCTGCCCGTGCCAGCAAAGCCCCCTCGGAAAGTGTAGCATCCTTCCGAAGAGTCCTTGCCAGCCACAGCGAAATCGATCATGGGATGGGTTACTGAGAGGAAATGGCAATGACTCGTGTGTTCGTTTTCACCAATCACAAAGGGGGCGTAGGCAAGTCCACGTCCGCCACCAATGTCGCGCTGGGCATCAGTCAACTGCTGCGCCGCGCCAATGCGTCCAACTGCCGTGTGCTGCTCATCGACACCGACTCGCAGGGTCATGCGTCGTTGGTCACAACCGGGCGCAAGGACTACGGCGCAGATGACAGTCTCTACCGAGTGCTGATGGCAGATCGCCAGAATGCGCCGCAAACGCTGCTCAACTGCATCGTCCAGAGCCAGTGGGATGAGCACCTGCATGTGCTGCCCGCCTCTCCCATGCTGGAAGGCGCGGAACGGGAACTGATGGGGGTGGCAGGCGCACCCTACCGCCTCGCTGATCCACTCAGCAAGATCGCCGGGCAGTATGCGGCAGTGGTCATCGACACACGCCCGTCCTTCTCGCTGATGACGGAGATGGGCTTGTTGGCCGCGACCGATGCGATTGTGCCGGTCGAACCGCGCTATCTGGAGACAGTCGGTCTCACCAGCGTCATCCAGAAGATCAACGACATCCGCGACGGTTGGCGGCACCCGAACTTGCGCGTCAGTGGGATGCTCGTCACCAAGATGGATACCCGCGTGCGTGGACACAATCATCTGCTGGCAGAGATCCAGGCACATCCGGTGCTAGGCAAGCTGGTGTTGGGGGTTATCCCGGTCAACGAAGCCGTGTCCTACGCCCATCACAATCACCAAAGCCTGTTCCACTACGACCCGCGCTCGTCAGCGAGCAGGGCGTACATTCAGGTGGTTGCCGCGCTGGTGCGTTACCTGAAGGCGGGTGCGTAAATGGCGAAATCCACGACGAACCGCGTCGATGACCTGCTGGCATCGGTCACGGTGGATTTACTCGGCGATGCGCCACAGGCTTTTCGGGACACCAGCCTGCGCGTTGAGCGGTTGTTGCTGGAGATGGTGCGCCCCGACCCTGTGCAACCGCGCCGGGTACTGCCGGAGAGCATCCATATGCGTTTCCACTCCAACCAGGCCACACCCACGCAGGCGCTGCGCGAACTGGTGCAGATCGTGCAGATTGCAGCCCGTCAGCGCGGGCGACCGTTCAACAATGTGCTGGAATTGCTCCCCAATCCGGATGAGGAGCGTGAAGAGGAAACCAGTACAACACTCTCACCGGAAGAACAGCTTTTGCACGATCTGGTCAATCTGGCAGTGACGATCCGCGATGATGGGCAGGTCAATCCGCTGACGGTGGTGGATATCTCGCAAGGCGTGACTAGATTGTTCCGTATCGAGACGGGTGAGCGACGCTACTGGGCGACCTGGCTGCTGCGCGACTTTATCCCCAATTACACCGGCGATGGGACCATCCCCTGCATCATCATCCCGGAACAGAAATCATCGGTGTTTCGGCAGGCGAAGGAGAACACCGCCCGCTCCGGGCTGACCGCGGTGGCGCTGGCCCGACAAGCTGCGCTACTGCTCCTGACGGTTCATGGATATGAAATCCCCGCCTATGCCGTGACAAACGAGTTCTACCGCCAGGCGCTCGATCTCGACCTTCGGTCGAAACGTGAGTACACCGACGCCATTCTCAGCGCGATGGGCGGGATCAAGCGGGGACAATTCAGCCACATCAAAATCCTCCTGCGGTTATCGGATGAGGCACTAGAACTTGCTGACCGTCACAACATCGAAGAAGGCAAGCTGCGCCACGTTCTCAATCTTGCATCGGATTACCATGCGGAGATTGTCCGTCAAATCATCGATTTCAATCTATCCGTCAAACAGGTTAAAGAAATATGCGAAGGGGATGGCTTACACGAAACGAGTCCTTCTAAAGATGACATTTCGCCTTCGGCAATGAAGATGGCAAAAGTGGCACAGTCAATCAACACAACGACGCCTCAGGAAGTTGCACGCGCTTTGATGCGGCAAGAAGGCGATATTGCACTTGCACGCGCTCGGTTACAGGCCATGCGGAAGTTGATCGGAGAAGCAGAGCGTTACCTGGTCGAGGAATAGAAATTGTCTACTCGTGTAGACATATTGAGGTCAAGTGCAATGAGAAACAAACGCGCCCCGCCTTAGAAAAGAAAATGCCCACTGCGATGAGGCACGTGGGCGGCGGGCTGTGATACATTCGTGAACTGGATACTCACAATGTATCACAGCCTGTCCTCTCGTGCAACTGAAGATCAGGTTTCAAACCGTGCTGTCACAGCACACGTTCTCTTCAACTTTGCATGGAGACAGGATGATGAGCATTGATTTGGAGCAGATTCGCTCCGCCAACCCGATTGAGCAGATCGTCGGTGAAAAGTTCACCCTCAAGCGGCAGGGTTCGCGCTTGGTCGGCGTTGAGCATGACAGCCTGGTGGTGACACCCCAGACCGGACTGTACTTCTGGAATTCCCGCAGCGAACACGGGGATGTGTTCGACTTCGCCGGGCGGCATTTGCTCGGCTACGACAACCGCTGGAACAACCGCGATGCCACCATGTTCTGGGAAGTCGTGCGCCTCTTGGCCCAGCATGCCGGAATCGACATCGATGCAGGGAACGACTTCCACAAGTCATCTGCCTGGGCGGAACGCCAACTGGTGCAGCGACTGCACGAGGCGCTACTGAATACGCCCGCAGCACTAGACTATGTGACCAAGACGCGTGGATGGCAGCTCCCGACTGTTCGCAATGCACGGCTTGGCTTCATGCCGCAGGACAAGCGGAAGCTGCTGGCTGATCTCAACCCGCCCGATAAGTGGCGGGGTGTGATCGCCAAGTTCCCCGCGGGCATGATCGTGTACGTCCATCTGGAGAAGGGGCGTTTGGTCTATCTGAGCGGGCGCTCAATCGAAGGCAAGCAGCATTACAACCCGCCGCGTGAGTTGGTGGGGGAGCGCCGCTCGTATACCAACCCTCTCTACACGCCGGAGGCCGATCAGGTGGTGCTGGTCGAAGGACAGGCGGATGCCATCAGCTTTGGCGAGTGGGGGTTCCCGGCGCTGGCGATTGCCGGGATGTATGTATCGGATGATCTTCTGACCGCACTTCAGAAGCATCGCCGGGTGTTCGTCGCGCTGGACAACACCCGTGAAGCAATGGAGAAGAACCGCGAGATTGCCCGGTCGCTCGGCACGAATGCCCTCATCCCACACCTGCCCGATGGCGTGAAGGATGCGAATGACTGGCTAGTGCAGGGTGCGGCGGTCGAGGATGTACAGGCGGCGCTCAACAAGGCGAAGACCTGGCTGCAAACCGAGATCGAGCGCACGGCATTTCTCGATGGACTGGACAAGAAGGATGCGATCCGGGCGCTCTTCACCTATGCTGTCGATCTGGACGAGATGGAGTTGAGTGAGTTTCGTGCGGCGCTGGCGAAACAGGGCGTCAAGGGACGGGCTTTTAGTGACCTGCTGCGGGCGGCGAAGAAGAAAGTGGATAAGGATGATGACGGTGATATGCCGCAGATTCTAGGGGACGATATCCCGCTGCTCTCCCCTGCGCTCGGCTTCCAGCGAGATGTGGCAATTGTCACCGTGTCGGTTGTGGAGCGCACCAAGGACAAGAAACTGAATACGCAACCGTACCTGGTCACCTCGTCGCGTGAACTAGTGCGTCTGAGCGAGGAGCAAATCATCCGGCTAGACGGACGTGAGGTTGCGCTGCGTGTGATGCCCGAAGGCTCCGAGTTCCTGATGCGTTGGCGATTTGCCGACATTCAACGGTTCCTGCGAGGCGAAACGGTGGAACCGGCGCAGGTCTTCAATACCGTACGTGACCTATTCACCAGCTATGTCGATTTCCGATCGCCGGTGGAGAGCGCCATCCTGACGCTGTGGACGATTGGCACCTACTTCTACACCATGTTCCCGGCGTATCCGTACCTGGCGCTGAACGGACCGAAGAACAGTGGTAAATCGACCGTCATGCGGGTGATGCAGCCGCTGGCCTTCAACATGGTCACGACTTCTGACCCGACCGGGCCGTCCATGTTCCGGCTGATCCACTACACCAGTTGTACGGTGGGCATCGATGAAGCTGAACGCTACCACAACCCGAAGGACCCTGGCATGCAGCAAATTCGCCAGCTCCTCAACAGCGGCTACAAGCAGGGCATGCCTGCCATCCGACTGATTGGAGAGGACATGAAACCACAGGCGTTTGATGTGTACTCACCGAAGATTCTCGCAGCCATCATGGGTATGGAGGACATTCTCGCCTCGCGCTGCATCGCCATCCCGATGCGCCGCACGGACAAGAAGATGCCATCGTTCCCACCCGACTTCGACGGCGCGGCCATCCGCCATCTGCTCTACACCCTGGCGCTGACCCACTTTCATACCGTACAGGTCAACTATTCCGACCGCCCGGCGTTGCACACGCTGCACAATCGCTCCGGTGAGTTGTGGTCGCCGTTGGTCGCGCTGGCGGCCTTCTTCGAGGAACAGGGCGGTGTCCAGGGATTGCTCGAAGCCATTGCGACTGCGGCAGAAACCGACGAGCAGATCAGCGAGGGTAAAGCGTTGAGTGAGCGCGAAGAGGCGGTCTTGCAGGCGCTCGAACTAATGACTCGCGGGCAGGACGGCACCATCTGGATCAAGGCAGCAGCGCTGCGGGAACGGGTCGCCCGCTTGATCGGTCAGCCGGTCGAGAAGATGGGGGATGCCCAGTGGATCGGGCACATCCTCAAGCGACTGCACCTGCTCGACGAGGCGGGACGCAAGCGCGGCATGGATGGCATCGCCTACGCTGTTCGCTCCTTCGATGTGATCGACATGATGCGCCGCTACGATGTCGCAACGGTGAATGAGACTCGCTGAAAAACCGTTCATACCCTACATACCGTTCATGTTGAGGGAGAAAGCATGAAGGGTATGTAGGCATTATGCACTCAGGCTGAACTCTAGACCTGAAAACCACTCCCCATGAACTACATCATATCTGTTGGGATCACCAGATGCGACCGGTCGAACACCGTGAGATGAACCATGTATGATATATAACGGATATGTTGAACCAAGTGAACGTATGCTAGTTGATTTGGAAACGATGATAACTTGCCTGTTTTCAGCTTATCGGAGGTGATGGCCTCTGAATAACTTGCAACGTTTATGAATGATCTGGCAGCTTGAGCTGCCAGATCACGATCATTGGTGGACTATACCTGGGGCGGGTGCAGTAGATTGTGAAACCAGGAGAGTAGATTTAGATCAAGCTTTCGCTCACTAGGTCATGTCAAATATTGCGTGTAGGGTCGCATTTGAATACGAGCAAGATTTGTCCATGTGGCGAACTCAATCAATTCTGCCGTTACATTCCCTAACCCAACCGCGTAATGATGTGGATGCCCGCCAATAGTCAGTGTGTGCACCAAATCCTGCAAAGTAATGGGTTCACGATTGAGCGTAAAATCGGTGAACCACCCGCGTGTTCCCGCATAACCGGGGTTGTCGCGCTCGACAATCTCCGCGCCGACAACCAGCAGCGTGGCTCCATCTGCGCTGACATAGCTGATCGTCGCCGTGTTGGCAGCGAAGACCTGGTCACCGGCCACGCCGTACACATGCTCCGACTTGCGCCCCAACGTGACGTGATCGACCCAGTGGATGCCGTCCCGATTGGCGAAGTGGCGCGGGGAAACCCCACAGTGCCACATCAAAGCCGCTGGATTGAGTGTGTCGATCACCGCCATATCCAGCAGGGTGGATGAACCGTGACCCCCGGTCAGCAAGTTGAGCAGATACATGCTGACTGCGCCGTAGACATCGCCTTCACAGGCTACCGCGATACCATCTTCGCTGCCCATCCAACTGTAAGCCATGCAGGGGGCGATGCGATAGACTTCCTGGAACTCCGACCAGCAAGAGACTGCCAGTGAGTCATACCCGTTTTCGCGCACGAAATCGTGCATCGCCAGATACAGGCGGGTCACCCGGTCAAAAGCAGCGGACTCGGTCACGCGGACGCTGGTGGCGGCAGCGCGGATGGTCTGGGCAGTCCGGGCGACCTGGGCGGCATCATAGCCTTTGGCCCGGTCGATCAGGTCATGCAGTTCATGGGGGACGATTTGCAGGCCGAGCCGCTTCTGCATCTGCGCGGCATCGAACTGCATGTTGATGAAGCCCGGTGCTAAGCCGCCGAACCAACCGATGCGTGCCCGCTGCATGTTCTTGACGGTGGTCAGGGCGCGCACTGTGATGCCGAAGGGACGCTGGAATTCAGCGCTTTCGACGTGTCCATAGAACCATTTGAAAGGGATATGTTCGTCTTTTAGCGTCTGAGCCAGGATGCTGGCGAAGTGACTCATCGAGACGAAGGAATGAAGCTTAATGTCGCCATCTGGGTGCGGCTCTGGCGTGGCCCATAAACCCATGCGCGGGGCTACACGGGCCAGCGGCAGAATCTGCTCGCCGATGCTGCATCCGGCCGTTTGCAATAGGAGGAAATCCACCTGGGCGTCCCTTAATCGTTCGGCGGCTTGTTCAGCGGCCTCGACCGACATGACCTCGTCGGCGATGGCAACTAGTTCAAAGTCCCAGGCCTGGGCCAACGTTTCTAATCCGGTGATGGCGCGCTCCCGCTGGTGGTACTCGGTGGCGAAATAGCTGGCGATGGAGGTGCCTACATAACCGATGCGGAGTTTATGTTTTGCCATCTTCGTCCTCCTGGTAGCGGTGCAGCGCCGCGAATAACACTGCCATCGAACGCGCCCCAGCGTCAACATGGCCCCGCGCCCGTTCGCCGACAAACTTGGCCCGCCCGAATTTGGCGACCATCTCCGCAGTTTGGTCTGCGCCAGCCTGGGCAGCAGCGGCGGCAGCAGCAAACGCTCCGCCGAGAGTATCCGATGTAGAGACTGCGGCGACCGCCGGTGCCAGTGCATCCACCAGGGTCTTATCCCCGGGGGCTGCTTTGCCACGTGCCTGTACGCCTTCTAACCCTGCCTGCAGCGCAGCCTGCCAGTCTGCCAGTGTCAGCTCGGTGCGGTCTTTGCAGGACGCGCTCATCCGCAGGAACAGCGTGCCGTAGAGTGCGCCAGAGGCCCCGCCCATACGGTTGAGCAGCGATTGCGCGGTGACAGCCAGCACTGTAGACGGTGTTGGGTTGGTGAGCGCGGCGGCTTTTTCTGCCGCATCAGCGAAGGCGGTCGCCAGCGCCCCGCCGTGATCGCCGTCGCCTAGCTCCGAATCGAGCGCGTTCAACTCGGTCTGCGCGGCTTCCATGGCGGTGTGGATCGCCTGAATCAGGCGGACGAAATCAGGGCCATTCATGGCTCACACCCCTTTGAGGAACGCGCCGTTGCAGGGTGCATCCCACAACTGTTTCATGTGGTCATCTATCCGGCAGAGCGAGAGTGCAAAACCTGCCATCTCCTGCGTGGTGGCGTAGGGGCCAATCCACGATTTGTAGCGGTGTACCCCGGCTTCGGTCAAGCGCTGCGCGACGCGGCGGTGAAGGATGTAAAGCTCCATCAGCGTCATGCTGCCACTGTTGTTGAGCAGCACCAGCACCTCATCGCCCGCGTTGAACGGCAGGTCTTCCAGCAGGCGCGGCAGCATCAGATCAATGGTCGCATCAGCGCTCAGGAGTTTGTGCCGCCCAATGCCCACCTCACCATGCACACCCATACCGATTTCCATCTCGTCGTCAGGCAGCTCGAACATGACTTCATCGGTGACGGGGCTGGCCGCCGAGGTCAGCGCCAGCGCCAACGTGCGGGTGTTATCACGAATATGCTCCGCCAGGCGCTTGCACTCCGTCAGCGAGGCACCTGTCTCCGCATAGGCACCCAGCATCTTCCAGACGAAGAACAGCCCCGCCGTGCCCCGCCGTTCAGGTTCGCTGCCTTTTGGCGCGCTTGAGATGTCGTCGTACAGGACGACCATCTCCACATTGATGCCGCTCTCCATCTGGCAGAGTTCCAGCGCCATCTCCGCATTCATCAGGTCGCCCGCATGATGCGACACGCACAGCAGGACACCCGTGCCGCGATCTGCTGCCTTGATGCCCGCGACGATGCGGTCTGGCCCCGGCGCGGTGAAGATCTCACCCGGCACGTTGACATCGAATAAGCCACTGCCGACGAAGCCGATCATGGCCGGTTCATGACCACTGCCGTTGCCGATTACCAGGCCGACCTTACCGGGTGCTTTGGGCTGGGCGCGGACGATCAAACCGTCATCGGTGAGGCGCACGACATCGGGATATGCGCTGACAAGCCCTTGCAGCATCTCGCGCAGGATCATCGAACGTTGATTGAGCAGTTTTTTCTTGCGTACAGACATGGCTACTCCGCTGGGACAAAATACATCAGGTGAATGGGGTGTTCAACCGGGCTATCGCCATAGGCCACTTGCACGCGCATCCCCGACTTGACCTGTTCTAGCGGTGCGCGGAGCAGATGCGGGAACAGCGTGGATGCGCCATCGAGCAGGACATAGGCGAATATATAGGGTGTGGCGAGCGACCGCACATCGGCGTTGCTGCCGGGCGAAAAGTGCAGTACGGAGAAGGTCTTCAGCGTACCGGTGCCTGACAGCTCAAGCCATACAGTTGGCTTCAAGCACTGCGGGCAGAGCGGACGCGGCGGCGCATAGACCTGGTCGCAGGTCTCGCAGTGAGTCGCCATGAAGCGCCGGTTCTCGAGTTCGATGAAGAAGCGGGAATATTTGCCGAGTGTGTGGGTATAGGTCTGTGTCAGGGAGAGAGTCAGCCGCTCGACCTGGCGGAATTCCGCCCATAAGTCGCCTTCTACAGTTGGTAAAGTCTGGACATCTTTCCTGGCGGTCACATCTGGCATAATCAGTCCCGTCGCTCAAAGATGTTGACGACCGAGATGGTGGCGATCCCGGCGTGCGTATCGGTCAAGCCACGCCGCGCTCCGGCGACCTGACGGCGGGGATCAGCTTCTCCCCAGAGCTGCAAGGCAATCTCAATGGCCTGGGCGATGCCGGTCGCGCCGACGGGTGCGCCACGCCCCAGTAACCCCCCGCTGGTATTGACGGGGAGCTGACCTCCCAGGTCGAATAGGCCGCTCGCCACGTTCACGCCGCCCGTTCCCTCCGGCACAAAACCCAGATCTTCAACCGCCTGAATCTCCACGCCGCTGTAACTGTCGTAAAGTTCCGCCACGTCAATCTGGTCCAGTGGATCGGTGATGCTCGCCATTTGATAAGCCTGTTGCGCGGCAGCGCGCTTGGCGCGGAAATGGGTGATGTGCGGGTAGCGGTCGCCCAGGCGCATGGTGTCTGTGCCGCAGCCGGTCGCGCTGAAGTAGACCGGCGGGCGGTTGTGAAAGCGCGGTATGTTCGTGCGCGCCCACTCCTCAGTCGCCAGGAGGATGACCGCCGCACCATCACTGAGCAGGCTGCAATCGAGCAGCCGGTATGGCTCGGCTACCGGGCGGGATGCCAGCACATCCTCAATAGTGATGTCCATCGGCTTTTGCGCCAGCGGATTGAACCCGGCGTTGCGGCGGTTTCGGACGGCGACGTGGGCGAACTGTTCCGGCGTAGTGCCGTATTGCTCCATGTGGGCGCGCATCATCGCAGCATAGAAGCCTGTGTACGTGCCGCCGATCATCATCTCCCAGTCAAAATCTGCCGAGAGCGCAAAAAGCTGGTTGGCCGTCTGCGAGGAAACGCCGCGTCCATTCGTCTCGCAGCCGTATACCAGGATCGAGTCGCACAAGCCGCTTTGCACATAGGCCCACGCCGTCCGCAGAGCCAGCGCGCCGGTCGCGCCACCGCCTTCGACCCGCACGGTTGGGGTGGGTAGCAGACCAATCTGGTCGTGCAGGATGGCGGCGAGGGTCATCTGACGGTTGAAGTGGTCGCTTTCGTAGCTGCACAGGCCATGCTGCACCGACTTGAGGTCAGGCATACCTGTATCTGCCAGCAGCGCGAGTACCGCTTCCGCCAGTAGATCGCGCGGGTTGCAGTCCGGGCGGTCAGCGGCGAAGCGCGTCATGCCGACACCGGCGATGACTGGGAGGCGCGTCATGGCTGGGGCATCCCCTGGTAATCCTGATACCAGGTGGTCGAAACGGGCACCGGAGTGAGGCGCGTTCCCCAGGGTTGGCCCGCCTGTACCAGCTCGGCCAGCGTGCGCATCCGCTCCCGCCCGGTGGTTTGCAACCAGGCTTCACGCGCATCCAAGTCAGCAATCTGCGCGGCTTCCCCCCACACGGCACGCCCGGCGATTACACCAGAAGCACCGGCGGAGCAAGCAATTTCGACTTGCTGGCAGAAGCTTTCGAAGTTTACGCCCGCGCTCAGTAACACCCAGGGAACGGTCGTCGCATCGGTCAGCGCCTCACACGCGCTGCGCATCGTGGCGGCATCGTGCCAATACGCGGGATGCAGTGGAAACTCCATTTTGAGGACATCTGCCCCCAACACCTCCGCTCGCTGCGCGGCAGTGATTACCCGCTGTGTGAAACGGGCCTGATGCTCATGGTCATCCTCATCCAATGGATACAGGATCGGCTCGGCGTAAAGCGGAATATCATAAGCCGCGCAATCCAGCGCAATGCGTTGGAGCAGGGCATCCTGCTGTGGCGCGCGTTCGGCATCGTCGCAGTTGTAGTAGTAGAACAGCTTGACACCGTCCGCGCCCATGCGTTTGATCTTTCCCGCATTCCAGTTCGGCAGGATTTCGGTGAGCAGCGGCAGTGGTTGCATGGCGTAGCCTGCCCGCTCTAACTCGACCAGCAGACCAGCTTGCGCCATCCAACCTTCGCTGATGGCCTGAGCGGCACCATAGAGTGGGTCGAGCAGCACGGCGCTAACTGCCGGTGCGAGCGCCCGTGCCACCTGCGACTTAAAGGCGACCATCTCCACGTCTTTGACTTGCTCTGGCACAGCAACATTGAGGGCACGGCGCAGCGCGTCGTGATGGTCGAGCGCCAGGATATTGAAGTGACCGCCTGCCGTGCTGACGCGCTGTAAAGCGCGATACTTGCCTATACTGATCTGGCGCATGTTCACCCCACCCGTATCCAAACGCTCTTGACTTCGCTGTAAAGATCTAGGGCCTCTTTGCCCATCTCGCGTCCATGCCCGCTTTGTTTATAACCGCCGAACGGTGAGGCTGCGTCAGTATCGCCCCAGGTGTTGATCCAGATCGTCCCAGCCTGCATCCGGGCGGCGAAGCGGTGGGCCGTTTGCAGGTCGCGCGTCCACAAGCCTGCCGCCAGGCCGTAAGGCGTTTCATTCGCACGGTGCAGCACCTCATCGGCATCGTCGAAAGGCATCGCACAAACCACCGGCCCGAAGATTTCCTCGCGGACGATCTTCATGCTGTCCTGCACGCCGGTGAAGATGGTCGGCTCGATGAAATAGCCATTCGCCAGGTTCCCACCGATCCGCTGACCGCCAACCACGGCCTGCCCACCACTGCTGCGGCCATCTTCGATGTAGCCCATGATGGTATGCATCTGTTCCATGCTGACCACTGGCCCCAGGTCGGGTTGGTCAGTTTGCATCCCCATACCCACGCGGATATTCGCAGCCTGGTCGCTCATACCCGTCAACACGCGGTCGAAGATGCTGCGCTGGATGTACAACCGGGAACCAGCGGTGCAGGATTGACCGTTATTGCCGAAGATCGCCCAGGTTGCCCCGATGACAGCTTGCTCCAGGTCAGCATCGGCGAAGATGATATTGGGGCTTTTGCCACCGAGTTCCAGCGAGACACGTTTGAGCGTATCCGCCGAGTTCCGCAGGATAGTACGGGCGACGCTGGCGCTTCCGGTGAAGCCAATCTTGTCCACGCCGGGGTGCGCCACTAGCGCCGCGCCCGCTGTCTCACCAAAGCCAGTTAGCACATTGAAAACGCCCGCTGGGAAACCTGCTTCTTCAAACAGCCGCGCCAGGTAGAGCGCGCTCAGTGGGGTTTGTTCGGCGGGTTTGAGGATGATGCAGTTACCCGCCGCCAGCGCGGGTGCGATTTTCCAGGCAGCCATCAGCAGCGGGTAGTTCCACGGGACGATCAGCCCACAGACGCCGACGGGTTCGCGTACGGTATAGTTGAACGTGCCCGGCGTGTTAACCGGGATCGTTGCACCTTCGATTTTGCTCGGCCAACCCGCGTAGTAACGGAAGTGTTCGGCGGAGAGCGGCGCATCGACCTGTTGTGCCTTCTTCACGGGTTTGCCGTTATCCAGCGAGTCCAACTGTGCTAGGATCGGCGCGTGCGTCTCAATCAGGTCAGCCAGCCGCCAGATCAAGCGCCCGCGGTCAGACGGCGACAGCTTCAGGTGCCAGGCTCCGCTGTCGAAGGTCGCCCTGGCGGCACGCACAGCCGCGTCCACATCATCTGCCTGGGCCGAGGGAACCCGCGCCAGCAACCGACCGCTTGACGGGTCATGAGTCTCGAAGGTCTCTCCACTGATGGATGGCACCCAGCGCCCACCAATGTGCAATTTGAGGTCAGATTGCAAAAACGCGCGTACTTCCGGCAGGATTTCGACATAGTTTTCGGGAAAGCCTAGGTTGGTCATCGCCGTGTTTCCACCTGTTCTGCCAACGCCAGCGCCACTTCGTAGACGGCAGCGTTGCTGCGATTGAGGGCCTCCAGCCCGCCAGGAGGCAGCGGATCGAGGAAGCGCCTGCCGCGCGTGAGATCGTCCCAGACTACTACCAGAGCAAGGGCGGCCATATTGAAATAGCGGGCGACGGCGAGGGTGGTAGCTGCTTCCATCTCTACCGAGAGAATCCCGGCACGGTGCCAGGCTTCCATCATCTGCGGCGTCTCGGTGAAGAGGGAAGGCCAGGTGACGTGCGTCCCGCGATAGGTGGTCAGGCCGCGCAAACGCAGAGCAGACTCAGCTCGCTGTACCCACTCCGGGGATGCCAGCACGGCGTCATGTGCGCCGTACATCTGCGCCACGCCTTCGCGACACAACGCGACCTCTGGCAAGATGATGTCGCCAGGTGCCAGATGGGATTGCAGCCCGCCGCATGTGCCGATCTGCACAGCCAGTTTGGTGCCCAGGACACCAAACAAATGGATGATCTCAACCGTGCGTGCCGCGCCGTAAGCGCAGCAGAATGCGACTTTCTTATCGCGCCAGCGCCCCCAGAATATGTCAGGGAATTCCAGTTCACGTACATCGGTGAGGTAGCCCAACCGCCAGTCAGTGCGCTGCTGCCGCCACCAACTGCCTTCGACGATGACGATATCGGGCACGTCATCAGGCGCAAGCTTCATCGCTGCCAGCCATTCTGTGGCAGGAATATCCATAATCGACCGAAAGATTGGGCTGTGGCTGTTCCCGTTGGTCACGGCGCGGCTTCCAGCTTGCGGAATAAGTCGCGGAAGATGGCATCCCGATCCAGCGCGAAAGCTTCACGCATCAGGTGTGGATTGCGCTCCGCCGCCCAGTACAGGTCGTCGGTCAGGCGCGGTGCACGGACAAGCTGCGAAGGCACCCAGGCCGGTTCCAGCAGCCAGGCGATGTCGATCAAATCCCAGATCACCCATGTGCGGGCGTAATGATCGTTGATGCCGAACAGCGTATGCACCGGATTATGGGTGTAGAGGTGGTAAAGATAGTCCCCGATCTTGCCCTTGCCGCGCACATAGGTTTCCATATCCGCCAGCGAGAGTTTCAACTGTTCACCGATGTAGTAGCCTGGCAGGAACACCAGCGGCACGCCACTATCGTAAATCAACTGTGATGCCGGTATATCCTGTACCAGGTTGAGCGAGGGCGCGTGATTGAGGTTGACGAACGAGGGATAGGTGGAAGTCCACAGCACAACTATACGCGAGGCGATTTCCGGGGCCATGAGTAGCGCGGAGGCGACATTCGTCAGGCAGCCAATCGCAGCGATATACAAAGGACGCTCGTCCTGTGCCAGCGCCCGCTGAATGATGAATTCTGCCGACTCGCTGCGGATCGGCGCGTCCAGCGATGGCAGGTAACCCGGTGAACCGCGAAAGACTTTCCCCGCCCAGGGTACATCCATCAATTCAAAGACTTTGATGATTTCCTGGTAGCTCAGTTCCATACCCTCATCAGGATTGACAAACCGCAGGTTGCGCGGGTCCGTACCTGCCTCGAGATGATTGAGCGCAAAACGGCGCATGGCTGCCATTTCACCACTTAGTACCGCCTGGGGATTGGTTTTCAGTTGATCGTACGCGGCGATCATCGGTTCGCGGTGATGGCGGAACGAATATGGCTCCGCACATACCCCTTCGATTTCCAATTTATCCGCGGACAAGAGCGCCCAGGCGATGGTGAACTGGTCGTCGATTTCGTTATGCGTGTCCGTGTCAATGATCAGGCGGATGGGTGCGCTTGCCGGTTCGAGCATTTGGCGCATGCTTTCATCGGACAGCTGTGGAAATGTTGGCATGTAGCTTAATCCTTCTTTGCCTACATCAAATCAATGCGCCCAGGTCACTCAGGTTGGCTTGCTGCTGGCGAAAATCTGCGCTGATGAGTTTGGTTAGCTGCACCGCATAGGCGTGCATATCCGGGTCGGGGTTGGCAGCCAGCACTGGTTGGCTCCACTCCGGCGGGACCGCATCCGCTCCGTGCAAGGCTCCGGCGAGCGCCCCCACCACGCTGGCGTAACTATCCTTGTCGCGCCCGTACATCACCGCGCCGATAATCGACTGCCGCAGATCGCCTTCCGCAGCGACGAACATCGCCAACGCTACCACCAGCGTATGCACCGACTCGGAGAACAGATGCCCCCATTCGAGCAGGTTCATCAGCGGCTCCCGGATGGCGAAAACATCGCGTTCGCGGCGGGCAATCTCCAGCGCCTGATCGAGAAATTTCAAATTCGGGTCGTAGCGCCAGGGTGTGGTGTGCCAGTGATCGCCCTCCCTGCGGCGGGCGAAGCGCAGGTGCGCGCTGCGGGCTACCTCAATAATGCTCTCCACGCTGGCGTTGGGACGCATGGCTTCGGCAATGGCTGCTACCAGCATGGCAGCGGCGGTCTTGGCATGCCCATCGGTGAAGAACGCTAAATCGAAGCCAAGTTGATAGGCTTCATCCGGTCGGCAGGCACATATCAGGCCGAGCGGTGAATTGGCCATGATCGCGCCATTGGTCGGCTCCCCACCGAAGATCACCTTGTCGCGCCCCCACAGCGCCTTCAGATAATATTCCTCGACAAATCCTGCGTGCAGTTCGTCCGGTGCGGTGTGATAGGCACCCGCCAGCACATGTCCAATATCGCCGGGGCGGGGTTTGCCACCCGCATTGAAGATAGCCTGGCAGAGCAGGTGCTTCAGCCGGGTGTCATCGGTATAGACACCTGGCTCATTGCGGAATTGCCCGTGATGGCTGGGGGCGCGATCATATGGAACGAAACGGTCAAGATTGCCATAGGTCTCGCGGATTTTCTCAGTCGTCCATAATTCGACTGGCCCGCCCAGTGCATCACCAAGTGCGCCACCCAGCAGGCACCCATAGACTTTCTTGAAGAGTAGCGAGTGTTCCATTTATGGTTAACTTGTAGGCAACAGCCAGATGCTGGACGCTGGCAATTGGACTGTGATTGTCTGGCCGACCTGTGCCTGGAAATGCGCCGGGCTGTGAACCATCCAGGTATGGCCAGCTAAATCAAGTTGTACTTGGGTATGAGTACCCATGTAGACTTGCAGCAGCACCTTCGCTTCAACACAGTTGCCTTCAGCCGGATTGGGCACTAGCTGTACGTCTTCCGGGCGCACCGTGACCAGCACCTTGCCATCTGGTTGTTGCATGCGGCTGGGATCGATTTGCAGAGTGCCGAGCGGCGTTTCGACCTCTGCACCGCGTCGTGTTCCTGATAGAAGATTGTCATTGCGAAAGAAGTGGGCGACCCGGACTGAAGAAGGTCGCTGATAAAAATCCTGCGGTTGAGCATATTGCTGCAGCAGACCATCGAACATCAAAGCGATGCGGTCTGCCAGCATGACCGCTTCTTCCTGGTCGTGAGTAACAAAGACAGTCGTTATGCTCAGTTCCCGTTGAATACTGCGGATTAGTTCCCGCATTTCCAGCCGGAGGTTTGCGTCCAGGTTCGCCAGCGGTTCATCAAGCAGCAGCACCTTCGGGTGGACCACCAGTGCACGGGCCAGTGCCACCCGCTGCTGCTGACCGCCGGAAAGCTCATGAGCTTTCCGGGGGGCGAAGCCTGGCAGCTTGACCAGCTCCAGCATTTCGTCCACCCTGCGCTCTATCTCTCGTTTGTGCACACCCTGCATCCGCAGGCCAAAACCAACGTTCTGCCCAATGGTCATGGTTGGGAACAGCAGATGCTTCTGAAAGACCATGACTGCGCCGCGTTTTTCGGTCGGTACAGTGACCATCGACTTGTTGTCGAACAGCACATCGCCAGAAGTGGGCAGGAGCAGGCCCGTCATCATCCGCAGTGTGGTGGTCTTGCCGCAGCCAGATGGCCCCAGGAATGCGACCAACTCGCCGGATTTTATCTCCAGATTGAGGCGATCTACGGCGGTCACGCCCCCAAAGCGGCGCGTGAGATCGCGCAGAATGACATGTGTCACAGTTTACCAAAGCCTCCCATCACTGCGGACTCCCGTCCAAGCTGACGGGATGTGAGTATCAATACCAAGACTGCTGGAGCAACGAAGACCAGACTGATGGCAGCAGCATTTGAGTAATTGGTGCCGCTGATAAATGGGAACAGTACCATCGGCAGCGTGATAATTGTGCCACCGCCGATCAGCAGCGTGGTGATGTATTGTCCCCAAGAGATGAGAAACGTGAACATAGTGGCGACCAGAAGGCCGGAGAAAATACCCGGCAGCGTGACGAAGCGGAAAACTGCGAATGGCCCCGCGCCTAGCGTGCGCGCCGTGTCTTCCAGTTCCGTGCCATAGTTGGCGAATACGCTGGACATGACCAGCACCATATAAGGTATGCACGGGATGAGGTGAACGAGACAGACCCCGATGAAAGAATCCGTCAAATGCAGCCGGATGAATACCTGATGGATGCCCATCGTCGCCACGATACCCGGCACAATGATCGGCACCATCAGCAGCCATTCGATGACTACTTTGCCGCGAAACTGATGCAGCGCCAATGCCCGCGCCGCTGGCAATCCGACCAGGATCGATAGCACCGAAACCACCACAGCTATGGATAGACTATTGGCGAACCCTTCCCCGACTCGTGAGGACGGTGACAGGACATATTCCCAGGGTTCAATGCTCCACTCCGAAGGCAGGAGCGATGGAAAGAGCCAGCGGTGCGAGAATGACCACACGAACTGCGGCAGAATTGGAGCGAGGGCGACTATTACGATCAACACCATCGTCACCCACCGGATAATTTTCTGCATGGGCACCGCTCCTCAGGAATTCACGGCGTAGCGTGCCAATCGTTTGTAGACGATCAGCAGCACGATGGCGATTAATGTCAGGATGATGCTCATCGCCATTGCCTGTGGTCGCAGCGATAAGTCCGGGTCTTGATAACTCTGAAACGCCAGTACCGGGAGCGTCGTCGGGTGTCGCACCCCCAGCAGCAAAGGGATTTCGTAACTGGCAAATACGTAGGCGAACACAATGATCGAGGTGGAAAGCACACCGGGCAGAATTAGAGGCAGTAGCACATAGCGGAACCGTTGCCAGGCGTTTGCCCCCAGGGTGCGGGCAATTTCCTCATACTGCGGCCCAACCCCCTGCAAGATCGCCAGTACCACAATGCCGATGAACGGCACTTCTTTCCATAGATAGGTCAGTTGGATGGCAGTGCCAGGTCGGTCGAAGACCATTACCGGGAAGTTGCGCGGCGCATCGATCAGCCCCAGGGCGTAGGCACCGCGAGCGAGGATGCCGCTCTGGCTGACCAGCAGCACGATACCCGCTGCCGCTACCAGATGTGGGATGGGGATCGAGAGTTGAAACATGAATGTAAAGAAACGACTGCCTTTAAATGTGTTACGCAGTACCAGCGCCAAGGCAATCGCCAGTACGGAGGACATCACAGTGCTGAGGAGCGCCAGTCGGAAGGTCTGCCAGAGCGACTCGAAGAAGGTGTTGTCGGTCAATACGTCGCCGTAATAGCGCAGGGTGAGGTCAAACGAACCGATAGCCGGGAAGTAGCCCAGGCTTTGGCTGAACCCAACCACCAGCCCGCCGAAAAAAAGCAGAACAACGAGTGCGACCGCCGGTAACACCATCAACGGTGCGCGTAACTTTTCCATCAAACTCAACCAGCGCATCACCACTCCCCCTCAATTGAGTTACAACGTTAGCTGGATTAGTGTCATGAGCATGAAGTGTGAGGTGCACTCGTCAGGAGCGCACCTCAATATTGCCGAGTCGGTTATTTCTCCAGCACGTTTTCGATCCAGCCCTGTTCCATGGCAGTGACCCAGGTGGCAGGTGGTTCCGGCAGCGCGGCCGCGTTCAGCACATCTGCGCTGAGGGTTGCCGGGTGACTCTCGAACGCCGCCACAGCAGCCTGGAACTCTTCAGAGTACATACTAGGTGCAATGGGCGAGAGCCAACCCCAGCTTTCCGGGTTCGTCATGTTCAACTGGAATTCTTCGCTCAGGATGTAGTTGGCGACAATCATCGCACCCGCCGGGTTTGGTGCGTTGTATGGGATGGTGACGAAGTTGTTGTTTGAGATTGTGCCGGTGTCCAGTACGAATGTGCGGATCGTTTCCGGGTAAACGCCCTCGTTAATGTTGGTGGCAGCATTGCCAGGGCCATAACCCATATTGAAGGCGATTTCCTGGTTGGCCAGTAGGTCCTGCATGACCGAGGCTTCTGGGTAGGTCTCGCCAGCACGCCACAGGTTGGGCTCCAGCCCGTTTAGGTATTCCCAGACAGCCGGGGCATATTGGTCGAACACAGCCTGGTCAAAGTCACCCAGGAAGGGTTCCGGGCCGCCCGCTACCCAGTAGAAAACATGTCGGATAAACACACTTCCAGTGAAGTCCGGAATAGCAGGATAGGTGAAGAGGCCGGGGTTTGCGGCACTCCACTCCGCCAGGGCTTCGAAGCTGGTCGGTGGTTCTTCGCCTACCAGGTCGGTGTTGTATTCAAAGACGAACTGCGCGTGACCCCAGGGGGACTCGTACCCTTCAACCGCCTCGCCGAAGTCGAATGCGAAAGCCGGGTCACTCCAATCCACATAGCGCGCGTTGGGGATTGATTCCGACCAGGGACCGTAGAGCAGATTGGCTGACTTCAGTGTGCGGAAGTTTTCGCCGTTGATCCAGATGAGGTCGATCGTGCCGGTGGTTACGCCCGCCGCCGATTCATCCAGAATTTTATTGACGGCATCGGCAGTATCGACTAATGGGACGCGGTTGAGCGTAACGCCGTACAGCGCCTGGACGCGTTCGCCTATGTCGCGGTCAACATCCTGGTTGATCTTGTCCGAACCGCCCCACATATGCCAGTTGACGGTCGTCCCTTCGGCAGCGGCCAGCACGTCCGCCCAGGTCTCAAAACCGGGTACCGGGCCGAGAAGTTCATCAGCAGCATCCTGCGCCCCGGCTACGCCCAACATGGTTGTAGTCAGCAACAGTATGCAGATTATGCGTTTAAAATTAAACACTGTAGTTCTCCTTATGTAATTCGTTCCAGCGGTCATAACTGGTGATAGATTTGCTCTTGTTGTCCTCATCAACCCATAGGCCACTCCCTACCAAGCAAGCTTGAGTTTGCTGTGGTCAACGCTGTGTTACGCAGCGATTGCACCCTGTTCAGGAAACCTGCCGCCGTAGCAGCGATAACGCTGCCGCCGCTGCGTTATCGAAGTCGCTCACTAATGGTCTCCAGGTGTTAACAGTACGCCCTGTTTCAGCGGAAGGATTGGGGAAGCATTCAATTACCAACGGTCCGGAGTACTGGATATCATCCAGCGCGTCCTTGATTGGTGACCAGTTGATGTGACCGCCACCAGGAGGTTTGCGGTTGCTATCTGCACAATGAAAATGGCCTAACTTTGACCCCGCCCGACGAATAGCGGCGGGTAGATCATCTTCTTCCATATTCATGTGATAAGTATCCAGTTGTAACCGGACTGCCGGGTGATCAACCTGTGCCAGATAGTCCATGCCCTCTTCAACTGTATTGAAGATATAGGTTTCAAATCGATTGATGAGTTCTATACAAATGGTCACACCCAGATCGCTGGCAGTGGTAGCAACTTCTCGGATGGCGCGTGCGCTGCGGTCGCGGAACGGGCGCAGATCGCGTTCGGTGGGGAAGTGCAGCCAGGGCACATAGGGTAGTCCACCGAGGATCGGGCTGCCAAGCCGGGCAGCGGTCTCTACACAGCGCTTGAGATACTCAATACCTGCGCGGTGAGTGGACGCGTCAGGGCTAGTGATGTCTTTATCTAGCGGCAACCCCATGCTGGCAAAGACCTTCAATCCCAGCGCATCGAGTTCAGTCCGCATTGCAGCGATAGGGGTATCTGGACCGGCAACAAGGGAAACCTCAACCGCGTCAAAGCCAATCTTTTGGGCTTTGGCAAAGGCAGATGGTTGAAAGTCAGACCAATTGTGCAGCCAGTAAAAAATCTCAATGCCAATTGGGCGCATAGTATTTCTAAATCACTGTGAAATCTAAAATTTCTGTTGAAGCAAAGAATAGCACCAATTGCGAATTTGTCAAATCAATGAGTAAGCCAGCCAGTAGGCAGAAACTTGACATTGGGGCTAATTGCGCCTACCATACATTAAACAAGATGCTCTGAAATTTCAGATTTCTGAAGCGTAATGTGATATAGGTAGCACACTGTTGAATACTGAAATGAGCCTGCCCCCAGTCACCCTGTCGAGCCTAAATGACTTGGTGTATGACCTTTTGCGCGAACGCATCCTCTCCCAGCAGTTCCTTCCTGGTCAACGCCTCGATCTGACGGAACTAGAACAACAACTTCAGGTCAGCCGCACCCCTCTCAAAGAGGCATTGAGTCGGCTTGAGTTGGAAGGGCTGATTGAGATTCATGCTCGACGTGGTACATTCGTAACCGCACTAGACCCGCACAAATTCGACGAAGCGTACAAGATTCGTAGCGCTTACGAACTCTATGTTGTCTTGTGTCTGTTTAAGTATTTGGATGATGACGATTATCGTTTTATTCATAATGCACATGAACAAATGAATCGGCTGGCCGAGCTTGGGAACTGGCAGACGGTCGCGGAGCAGTATATGCAGATTGACCAGCAGCTTCACGAACGATTTGTCCTGCGCGGTGGCCCGCCACGTATGTTACAACTTTATGAGCAAACTCATGTCTACCGATATTTGCGGCTGGGATTGACGTATTTCAGCGACCGTGATTTTGAAGCTACCCACTTCGAGCACGAACAAATCCTGGAAGCATTAGCGAGTCAGTCTCCTGATCGATTGAGTGCTGCTTTACTCAATCACTTAGAGAGCGAAAGGCTGCGAGTAGCGCGGGCTTTGGCACGTACCACAGAACCAAGTAGCTAAACAAACGCCGCATACTTTAGGGGCACCGACTAAGCACAACTGCAATGATGAATGATTTGTCGCCACTGCAAAAACGAGTTGTGCTAATTGGATGGTCCACTTATGCTGCCTACTACCTGGGACGCGTAAATCTAGCAGCAGCGTTGCCCGCAATGGAACTTGATCTACATTGGACGCCAGCACAAACCAGTGTGTTTGCGGGTGCAATGCTGTGGACATACGCCCTAGGTCAATTGTTTAATGGTTGGCTCGGAGAGCAGTTAGCCCCGCGATTGATGGTTTTCTTGGGTATTGTCGGCTCGGCGGTGGTCAATCTATTGATGGCTGTCGTATCAAACTATGATACTTTGGTCTTTTTGGCACTGGTCAATGGCTTCCTGCAAGCAATGGGATGGGGGCCAATTCTCCGCACGTTGAGCGAGGCACTTTCTAACGACCAACGCCGACGGATTGCGGGTTTCTTTGGCGTTTCCTACATCGTGGGTAATACAATTACTTGGCTCTTGACTGGACTGTTGCTGGCTGGTGGTCGCTGGCAATCTGTATTCATTCTCCCCCCACTTCTAATGCTCGCTATGGGTTTGATTTGGTATCGCTTTAGCCGACCAATACAGGCTGTCAACACTTTCTCAACTTTCAGTGGTCGCAAAACAATTGCGGTTGCAATTGGACAGTTTTGGCCGTTTCTCGTGACTGCTGTGATCGCTGGCGGACTTTTTAATGGTGTGCTGTTTTATGCACCGAGCTTTGTCGCTCAAACCTTACCAAATAATCAGGCGGCATTGACAGCAATTATCTTCCCTGTTTTTGGTTTGATTGGAACGATGGGCTTGAATAGCATGGTTTTGCGCCGGACCCAAGGCCATCTGCTGCGTGGGATCATAATATTGCTGTTATTATCAGCGGCAGTGCGTGGGCTGGCCTTAGTATTGCCGCTTTCCACGCTCAATTCTGCTATTCTGCTAGGTGCGCTTGGCGTTACGGCGTATGCACTGACCAATATGCTGCTTTCAGCTGTGCCACTGCTTTATTCACATCTGGGAACATCACAAGTCGCAGGCTTGATGGACGCGACACATAGTATAGGTGGGGCACTAGGCAGCTCGCTGGTCGGGTTATTGCTTGGTGAAGGCGGTTGGCCGCTGGTGTTTGCAGCATGGATGATTCTGCCACTTGTGGGAGTATTGTTCGTTAGCATTGGTCTGCGTGGGACAGTCGCCTCATCTAGGCCTTAACACACCAAGTGCTACCCGGACGTATTTGCCTTGAGACACACTTGTAAATGCTACAAATCTTTCGCGATTTTGCTACATTGGGAAAGCGAGTTAAATAATGGGCGCTCCACTGGAAGGCATCCGTATCGTCGATCAGACACAGGCACTGGCTGGGCCATACTGTGCGATGATCCTGGCTGACCTGGGAGCAGAAGTAATCAAGATTGAGCGACCAGGGACAGGCGATCAATCGCGTACTTGGGGGCCGCCATTCATAGGCAGTGAGAGTACCTACTACCTTGCGGTCAATCGCAACAAGCGCAGTCTGACGTTGAATATCACACACCCAATCGGGCGGGATTTGCTTTACAAACTGGTTGACAGCAGTGATGTGTTTATGACGAACATTGCTACAAATGCGTCGTTGCTCAAGTACGGGCTGGACTATGAGACACTGCGGCAGCGCAACGCGGGTCTAATCTATGCGTCAATTAGCGGCTATGGACGAGTGGGTAGACGGGCAGATGAATTTGGTTACGATCTGGTCGCTCAGGCTGAATCTGGCATCATGTCCATTACTGGACATGCGGGTGCAGGCCCGATGCGATTCCCAACACCCATCGCGGATATGACTTGTGGTATGTTCACAGCCATCGGTATCCTGGCAGCGTTAGAAGCCCGGCATAAGAATGGTCAGGGTCAGATGCTAGATATGTCACTTCAAGAGGGGCATATGACCTGGCTGGAGAATTATGCAGGTGCCTACTTCGCTACGGGTGAAATCCCGCAGCAGTACGGCAATCGCCATCCACAGATTGCACCCTATGAGCCGGTTCAGGCAGGCGATGGCCGCTGGTTCATCCTGGGAGTTGGATCTGATAATACCTGGCGTAAGTTTTGTGTGGTGGCTGGGTTAGACAACCTAGCCCATGATCCACGCTTTGTGACGAATGCTGACCGGGTTCGCAACTACGATGAACTCATACCCTATGTTCGCACAGCATTGGGTCAGTATGGGGCAGACGAATGGATGCAACGATTGCGCGACGCAGATGTGCCGGTTGGTAAGATTAACAGTGTTGCAGAGGCATTAGCCGACCCGCATATTTTGGAGCGAGGCTTCATTGTGGAATTAGAACACCCCCAGCTTGGCATTCTCAAATCGTTAGCAACTCCAGTGCACATGTCTGGAACGCCACTCCGTTATGATCGGCATCCTCCGACACTTGGTGAACATACTGAGGAACTACTGTTGGAATTAGGCTTTGCTGCTGAAGACATTGCCGATATGCATAAACAAGGTGTCATCTGACCTGGTTGGTTCTTGACCTTGTACCTAGTCGCGTTGGAGATAAGCTCCAACCAGTGTGCTTGGACGAGAGTCTCAGTCAAACCGATAGTGACCACAGGCGAGTCCATCTCGCTGGTTGCACCACCCACCCCGATACTGCCTGGGTTACTCAACAGGCGCGGCAGTTCGTCTGGCAGTTGGATGAGGCGAGCATACCGATGCGCTTCCTCATTCATGATCGGGATAGCAAATTCACGACCAGCTTCGATGAGGTCTTCGTCTCAGAAGGCATAGACATTGTGCGGACGCCGTTTCGAGCGCCGAGAGCCAAAGCCGTCGCTGAACGCTGGATACGTTCAGTTCGTCAAGAATGCCTTGACCACCTGCTGATTTTGAATCACCGGCATCTCATCCGTGTTCTCAAGGAATACATTGATTATTACAATGTGTCTCGTCCTCATCAGGGACTCGATCAGCAAGTGCCTATTCCTAGGCCACGTTCTCCACAAGGAGTCATTCGATGCCGCGATGTTCTCGGAGGCATTCTGCACGATTACTATCGCGATGCTGCTTGAATTTCCCCTCGGATGAGGTTTTTCCACCTTACAGGTGGAACGCAGTACTATTGCATTGCACACAGCAACATCAACTTTCTGTGTAGCAACATTGACGGTCAGATTGTAGAGGCTTTGCAGTGTGTTCAGGTTGACCCTTACTTGATGCCCTTGATTCGGGCTGCTTACACTGACGACATTGCAGAGAAAATGGGACATGTGCACCCTGATGAGCGCGAACAGTTGCTTGCCGCCCTGAAGTCCATTGACGAAGAAGAAGTTCGGATGATGCGTCTCTACGCAGCAGGAAAAGTGACTGAGAACCTTTGGGAGATCCAATGGCAGGAATGGCAGGATCGCCGTGCACGTATTCGCATGAGTTTGGAAGGATTGGAAGGACAACAGCAGATTTACATCAAGAATCTGGATGCGGCGTTAAAAATCATCGGGCAAGTGAGTCTGGTGTATAATCGCCTTGAACGCAGCGATCAGAAACAACTGCTGCGTTATATGGTTGAGAGGGTCCTTATTGACCCAGCGGGACAGATACGTTTGGAGTTGTGTGCGCCATTCGCAGGATATCACTGACCAGGTACGCAGTGGAGCAGCAGCGATCAGCCAGGGCAAGATAGCAAAGACCACTCCAAATTTGAGTGGTCTCGACTTAGAAAGTTGTTCGGATAACTTCCTGACGAACTGGGGGAAGTGTAGCCAATTCGAACATCCCAGCTTCGCTCGTAGCAATACCACCTTTGAGTTTATCCAACAGATTACGTTTCCTCAACGGGCGCTTCTGGCCCGCTTCACGAACCTGTCATGAATTCAGCTTTTCGGTGGCTGGAGGAGCATTAGCCCCTCCCCCAACCACCTTGAAGGCTCGCTGCCGTTGCCAGCAAGACTTCCGCAAAAGAGTGTAGCACACCTCCGCGAAGTCCTTGCCAGCCCCAGCGATTTCTATACGGTTCGATGCATGTGGAGGAAATGGCAATGACTCGTGTTCTCGCTTTGACCAATCATAAAGGTGGCGTCGGCAAATCGACGTCAGCCACCAACGTCGCATTTGGCTTATGCGGCGTCCTGCGCCGGATGGGTGCAGCCAACAACCGTGTCCTGCTGATCGACACTGACAGTCAGGGACACGCTACGCTGCTGACCACTGGGCGCAACGACTTCGGCACGGACAACAGCCTGTACACCGTGCTAATGGCAGACCGCCAGCAAGCACCGCAGGTGATGGCAAACTGCATCGTACAGAGCGCCTGGGACCCTGACCTGCATGTGCTGCCCGCCTCGCCGATGCTGGAAGGTGCAGAGCGTGAGCTGATGGGTGTGGCAGGTGCGCCGTATCGGCTCGCCGATCCGCTCTCGCGCATTGCACCACATTACGCCGCCATCGTCATCGATACCCGACCGTCATTCTCGCTCATGACCGAGATGGGGCTGATCGCCTCGACCGATGCGCTGGTGCCGGTCGAGCCGCGCTATCTGGAGACGGTTGGCTTGATGAGCGTGGTAGACAAGATCGCCAACATCCGCGAAGGCTGGCGTGCGCCTCACCTGCGGATCAGCGGACTGGTCGTGACCAAGATGGATACCCGCGTCCGGGGTCACAACTACCTGTTGGATGAACTCAAGCAGCATCCCACGTTGGGCAAGCTGCTGTGCGGTGTCATCCCTGCCAATGAAGCGGTGTCTTACGCGCATCGCAACCACCAGAGCATCTTCGCGTACGACCCTCACGCTCCGGCAGGCGTCGCTTACCTCAAGCTGGTTGGCTCGCTGATCCAGCGGTTGTTCAAGGTAGGTGCGTAATGGCGAAGCGCGACAACACCCAGCGTCTTGATGCACTACTCGGCTCCATCACTGATGAGATGCTGACTTTTGATCCGCAGCAGTTCACAGACAACAGTCTGCGCGTCGAACGTATTCTCCTGGAGATGGTGCGTCCCGACCCGGTGCAGCCGCGTCGTGTGCTGCCGGAGAGCATCCACTTCGAGTTTCACAACAACCGAATGACACCGACGCAAGCGCTGCGTCAGCTCGTGCAGACGGTTCAGATCGCGGCGCGCCAGCGTGGGCGTCCGTTCAATAGTGTGCTGGAGTTGGTGACACAGGGTGATGACGAGCAAAGCGAAGGCGCAGAACTCAAGCTCTCGCCGGAGGAGCAGCTTCTGCACGATCTGGTCAATCTCGCCATCACCATCCGCGACGATGGGCAGGTCAATCCGCTGACGGTGGTCGATGTATCCCAGGGTGCAACGCGACTGTATCGCATCGAGACAGGCGAGCGGCGCTACTGGGCGACGTGGCTGCTGCGTGACTTCATCCCAGAGTACAGCGGCGACGGCATGATCCCCTGCATCATCATCCCGGCAGCTCAGTCATCTGTGTTTCGTCAAGCGAAGGAGAACACAGCGCGCAGCGGCTTGTCGGCGATCGCGATGGCGCGGCAGGCAGCGCTGCTCCTGCTGACCGTACATGGCTGCGAGATCCCCGCCTACGCCGTTGGCAACGACTTCTACCGCCAGGCACTGACTCTCGACCTGCGCGGCAAGCGCGAGTACACCGATGCGATCTTGAGCGCGATGGGAGGTGTAGGACGGATGCAATTCAGCCGTTTCAAGGCGCTGCTAGCTCTTGGAGACGAGGCACTCGAATTGGCAGATCGCTTCAATGTGGATGAATGGAAACTGCGACATATTCTGGAACTTCCTGCTGAAGCTCAGGCTGAGATGGTTCGACAAATCGTTCAGTTCAACCTCACCGGAAAACAGATTGAGCAGATGCTCGTAGCAGGAGAAGACATCCAAACATCCCGCGATGATGAGGCTATAGCCCCTGAGACCAAGCGACTGGTCAAGTTCCTGAAAAACGTGCGCGACACCAAGGCAGAAGATGTTGCGCGAGCATTGGTGAGTCAGGAAAAAGATGTCGATCTGGCGCGCGCTAGAGTTCTCGCGCTGAAACGACTGCTTGAGCAGATCGAGCGATGCCTCGGATAAACAGGAAATTGTAACCGCACGGATACAAATTGGAGGAGGACATATGACTCAGATAGCCCGCAGCCCGCCGTAGGCAACAAAAGACCCACCTGCAAAAGCGTGGTGGGTCGTGCGGAACCGATATATTGCGACTTGGTACTCCCAATATATCACGACCCCGATCCCCATGCAACTCATCACGCACATTTTTGTCGTGTCCATCGGCACGACCTCTGTTCGGCTTTGCTATTGGCATGAAGGGATTTGGTCATGAGCATTGATCTGGAGCTGATCCGCTCCCGAAATCAGATCGAAGCGGTGGTTGCGGAACGGTTCGCACTCAAGAAGGCAGGCACGCGGTTCGTGGGTGTCGAGCATGACAGCCTGGTCGTGGTGCCGCGCGCCGGGATGTATTTCTGGAATTCAAAGGATGAACAGGGCGATGTCTTCGACTTCGCCGGACGCCATCTCTTGAATCTGGGCATTTGGAATCCACGCGATGCGGTGCAGTTCATGGAAGTCGTGCGCTATCTTGCCAAGCGTGCCGGGATCACGATTGAAGAGGATGAGGCGTTCAAGAAGTCGCCCGCTTGGGCAGAACGCCAGCTCCTGCAGCGGCTGCATGATGCGCTGCTGAACACACGTCCGGCGCTGGACTATGTGACGAAGGGGCGCGGCTGGAAGCTGGGAACGGTGCGGGCTGCGCGCATTGGCTTCATGCCAGCGGACAAACGTGGACTCCTGGCGGACCTCAACCTGTCCGACCGGTGGCGGGCGGTCATCCAGAAGTTCCCGACCGGAATGCTGGTTTATCCGCATCTGCAAGGCGGGCGGCTGATGTATCTCAGCGGGCGCTCGATTGAGGGAAAGAAACACTACAACCCACCGCGTGAGGTCATCGGTGAGCGGCAGCCGTTCTTCAATGCCTACTACAGTCCGCAGTCCGAGCAATTTGTTGTCGTCGAAGGACAGGCGGACGCGATCAGCTTCGCTGAGTGGGGTATCGCTGCGGTCGCCATTGCCGGGATGAAGGTGTCGGACGACCTGCTCAAGGTGCTGCGAACCCATGCGCGGGTATTCGTCGCGCTCGACAACACCGACGAGGCGAACGCCAAGAGCCGCGAGATCGCGCTGGCGCTGCGTGGTCAGACCTATCTGCCCAAACTACCCAGCGGTGTCAAGGATGCCAACGACTGGCTGGTCAACCATCAGGCTTCGCTGGAAGATGCCGCCGGGTTGCTCAATCGCGCCCCGCATTGGCTGGCAGCGGAGATTGGGCGCGCGGCGTTTCTCGAAGGACTGGAACGGCAGGATGCGATCCGTGAATTGTTCAGCTACGCAGTCGGTTTGGATGATTTCGCACAGGCAGAGTTCAAGGCGGGCATGGCGAAGATTGGCGTGAAAGGACGCGCGTTCCAGGAGCTTCTGAAGGCAGCGCAGTTGTCTGGTGGGGATAACTCAAACGATGACGACGCGCCGGAAGTCCTGAGCGACAACATCCCGATCCTCGCGCCTGCGCTGGGCTTCCAGCGCGATATGGCGCTGGTGACGGTCTCCATCACCGAGCGGTTGAAGGGCAATCGCCTGAACACACAGCCGTATCTGGTGACCAGTACGCGCGAACTGCGACGGCTGGCCCTAGAGCAGATCGTGACGGTCAACGACAAGGAAGTCGCGCTTAAGGTCATCCCGGAAGGCACCGAGTTCCTGATGCGTTGGCGTTACAGCGACATCCGACGCTTTCTCGATGGTGAGGTCTATGCACCGGGCGAGATCTTCGCAGCGGTGCATGATCTGCTGACGAAGTACATCGACTTTCGCTCAGAGGTCGAGAGCCGCATCCTGACGTTGTGGACGATTGGGACGTACTTCCACACCATGTTCCCGGCATATCCCTACCTGGCACTGAACGGGCCGAAGAACAGCGGCAAATCGACTGTAATGCGCGTCTTGCAGCCGCTGTGCTTCAATATGGTCAGCACGTCCGATCCGACCGGGCCGTCCATGTTCCGCCTGATCCACTACACGAGCTGCACCGTCGGCATTGACGAGGCAGAACGCTATCACAACCCGAAAGACCCTGGGATGCAACAGATCAGGCAACTGCTGAATAGCGGCTACAAAGCCGGGATGCCCGCCATCCGACTGATCGGCGAGGATATGAAGCCGCAGGCGTTCGATGTCTATTCGCCGAAGATTCTTGCGGCGATCATGGGATTGGAGGACATCCTTGCGTCACGCTGCATCGCCATCCCGATGCGGCGCACGGACAAGAAGATGCCGAGCTTCCCACCAGACTTCGACGGCGCAGCCATTCGTCATCAGCTCTACACGCTGGCACTGACGCACTTTGGCAAGGTGTATGCCAACTACTTCGAGCGTCCCGAACTGCACAAGCTGCACAACCGCTCTGGCGAATTGTGGTCGCCACTGGTCGCGCTGGCGGCATTCTTTGAGGAAGTCGGCGGTGTGAGCGGGCTGCTGAGTGCCATCTCGGATGCCGCAAGCTGGGATGAGCAGATGAGCGAGGGCAAGGCACTGAGCGAGCGCGAAGAGGCAGTCTTGCAGGGCTTGGAGATCATGACGCGCAATCAACCGGAATGGATCAAGGGCATTGACCTGCGTGAGCAGGTGCGGAACTTGCTGGGCTACTCCAACGAACAGTTGGGGCACGCCCAGTGGATCGGGCATATCCTCAACCGCTTGCAGCTCACCGACCGCCATCGCCGCAAGGCATATGCAGGCGGGCAGATGTACAGCATCCCGCGCGCCGAGGTACTGGATATGATGCGGCGCTACGACGTGCTGCCGATTGAACAAAACTGACCACAACTGACCATACTGACCACTCCCACGCTCAAATCAGGTGAGCGCAGTGGTCAGTTCTTGCAGAGTGGCAAAGGATGACTCTGACGACTGAAAAATCGCATAAACAGAACTCTTGTGCTAAGGCGATTTTTCAGCATAATGGGCGATAGAGAGTACGAAAATGAAAGAGGACAAAATGCTGCGTGAACGCCGTCGTGAGGTGCTAAAGTTTGTGTGTGAATACCTGAATGAACATGGCTTTGTGCCAACCCTGCGCGAAATCGTGGAGGGCACATCGCTGAAGTCTACTTCTGTCGCAAAGCACTATCTGAGTCATCTTCAAAACGATGGCTATCTGGTACTGCTACCCGCCAAAGCGCGTGCCATCACCGTGACCAAGAAGGCGTTTGACGAACTGGAGCTGCCTGCCAAGGTATCAGCAGTCACCGTGCGTATTGTCGAGGTGCCCGCTGCGCCCCAGCGCAGGCGCAGTTCCTCACCGGTCGGCGTGGAGTCGGACGAGGACGAGAAAGCGCGCCTGCACGACGAAATCATCCGCTTGCAGCGCGACAAGCGTGGACTGATGCAGGAAATCCGCCGCCTGGAGGTGATGGCGGGGTTGGTGAATGTCCTTCAGTGATCTACGAGACACCCTACGCCTTGTTTAACATCGCATCACTCTTTATGTGTCGGCTCAGGAGATTGATCTGATTAATGGAGCTTTCCCATTAGCGGCGCGCGGTATCGTGTCAACAGGTTCGATATATATGCTGGGTACAACGACCCCTTGTTTTGCAAGCGCGCGGCTCATATCGTCGACGAGCTTTGCTTCCTCGGTCGTTGAGTTAGAGCCGCTTAGAAGCACATGCAACCCGTCATTGCGATGAATAATCTGCCAACCGCTGACAGAAACGGTGTCCATGACCTGGTGGAAGAGATTGGGATGGATGGCGACCTGCTTCCCCTCCGCGGTGGGGAAGTGCAGCATGTCCTCTTGCCGCCCCTGTATACCCTCCACCACGCGAAAAGGTCGTCCACAAGCATCGGTGCGATCTGAGAGACGAATGCTATCGCCTATTTCGTAGCGAATAAGTGGCTGTGTGCGATTGAACAGCACCGTCACCAGCACTTTATCCCCGTACACACCTGTCGGCACAGGACGATTGTGCTCATCGACATTCTCGACGAGAATCAAATCTTCATAGAGATGCAGACCCATATGATGCTCACATTCAGCAGCGATTCCAGCAGTTTCCGTCGCGGCATACTGGTTGAAGAGCCGTTTGCCCCAGGCTGTTTCAACCAACCGCCGTGTTTCATCAGTCAACACCTCAGAACTGGTGAAGACAACCTGTGGCGTGAGGTGAAGGCGATTTTCCAACTGCTCCACTGCCAAGATGCGCATCATCGAAGCATAAGCGATGAGAACTTCAGGCTGCCAATCATTGAGCTGCTGAACGATATGGTCGATGGGTTCTGTCGCCGAAAGGCGCAACGTCGTAGACCACGGACTGCGCAGCGTTTGACCGACCACATAGGACATATGCCAGGGGGTGACGGAGGAAACAATGGCGATCTTACTGCGGTGCGTCAGGTTGATGCGGACACCCGCCCACTCGTAACCACGGGTGAAAGACGCCAAAACGGTTGACCATTCCTCGTCATTGAACAAGAAGATTCCGGGGCTGCCCGTGCTGCCGGAAGTGGCATTGATCCAGTACTTTCCGAGATACCGCCCGTCAAGCCCTTCTTCGCGTCGTTTATGAATATCTGCCAGGCGAATCTTCGGATCAGTGACCAATTCATCGAAGTGTGCCATCAGCACTTGTTTTGTCAGGACGGGCAGCTCAGACAAGGGTTTGTCAAACATGCCTTGATGAAACTGTCGATAAAAGGCGGAATGCTGATAGGCAAAGGCGCGCAGTTGGGCAAGCTGCTGGTTTTGATAGGTCTCAAGTTGTGCGCGCGTCCAGTGCTCATGGGTGCGAAGCACTCGCAAGTTCGAGAGCAGTTTCAGCACTGTGATTATGTTCATACGCGTCCTTCAGCTATTAAAGTACTTTCTTGGCAATTTGCAGAGTAGTCCACCAGCTCAAGATGATTTTCGCGGATTACGCGCAGAACTATAGGATTCTCCACAACGGGAATAGTCAACGATTGGTCGTCGTGCAAAGCGGAGAAGTAGTAGAGGCGTACACAGCGTCGGCTGACACACTGAAACATCTGCACCGCGACTGTCCTCTCTAGTTGCCAGCCTTCCCGAAGATACTTAAGGAGGATTTCGGCTGATGCAAAGGGCTGAGAGCTTGGCGACCAATGCCTATCATCACTCTCATATTCAAAAAGCCCTGACGATCTCGACCGAATTGCTACCGTCCCAATAGACCTATGAGGAGTAAATATTAATGTTGTCCTCAAAGTTCCAATTGCTATTTTTCCATTCGTCGAACGTGACTTCTTCGGGAGCAGGGATAGATCAGTCCCATAGGTGCTATAGATATGTTGCATAGCGTTTACCTCATTCCGATCCAGGCAGTTACGGGACTTGATCTTCAGAGAAATCAAGGCGTCTTACCGCCTGTGTCACGCGTTACGTTTACTTCATCTACTTGCTGGGCATGCCCACCGTGAGCCCCATGTATAAGAAGATGTGCTGCTGGGCAGAGCAAAATGAGAAGGAAAACCAGAACAGATGAAGGCAGTGTTACCGACGTGAGAACTGCACCTACTCCCACCAGCGCGAACAATCCAAGAACGGACAGTCCCAACCAGCGAGTGACTGACTTGCGAACCGATAAAGTCTTTTGCTCGTCCATAGCTGTTCTCCAGTGGGTTATTCTGACTTTGAGGGTACACCTTGCAATTCCGGGGCAACATCGCTATTCGGCTTGTTATCACTAAGCATAATGGCGTACCGCTGCTTCAGTTGAGGCCTGTTCACACTCTCCAACTTAGTTGATGATGCTTATACCCGCCAAATTGCCTATGTATCCGTGAGCAAATGAGCGCGTGTTCAATCTGTTGGCAGCAAATATTCTTAAGTGAAAGACAGCGATAGGTTGGAACAAGTACGTAAATTCCTTACTTCTGTCGCATGTTTAGCAATCATTTCTCAAGGAGATAGAACCGTGAAAAGCGGCATCGTCAACCCAAGCGTCAGCCGAACAATTCTCGTATTCGGCGTGGCACTACTTCTTGTTGCAAGTTTAGGGCTCCTTCCGAGTAGAACATCTGTTTATGCCCAAGACGATCAGAATTCGGGAGCGGTTTGGGTAGCCAACGAATACGACAACAGTATTTCCGTGATTGATGTAAACACAAACGAGGTGTTTACGACACTTACCGGAGTTGCAGCTCCGCATAACCTACAAGTCGCGCCAGATGGCAGATTCGTATGGGCTATCAGCGGAGAAGACTCAATGGCGATCAAGATTGATGCCACATCATATGCTCTGATGGGCACCGTTTCCACCGGCGAACATCCTGCACATATCATCCTGACTCCTGATGGAAGTACAGTCTATGTGACCAACGGGGGTGATAACACGGTTACCGCTATCGACGCAGAGACAATGGCCGTAGTCGCAACTATCCCGGTTGGAGAATCGCCTCATGGAGCACGGCCTAGCCCTGACGGGCAATGGATCTACGTTGCCAACGCCAACGGCACGACGTTAAGTGTCATTGAAACAGCAGCGAACAATCGAGTGGCCGACATCGAAGTAGGCGAACGTCCTGTCCAGGTCGCATTTTCCCCGGATGGCGCTTTCGTTTATGTTTCGTTAAATGGGGACAATACTCTTGGAAAAGTGGAGGTAGCGACCCGTACACTCGTTAGTACGGTTGAAGTCGGAGTTGGGCCTATCCAGGTATTTGTGACACCGGATAACCGGTATGTACTTGTGGCTAATCAAGGGACAGAGAACAATCCCAGCACAACACTCTCCATTGTTGACACGGAGACCTTTACGGTCATAAACACCGTTGAGACCGGTCAGGGCGCTCACGGTGTTGTTGTCAACCCGTCAGGAACCTTCGCTTACATTACCAACATCTATGAGGATACCGTCACGGTTCTTGATCTCACGACTCAGGAAGTCATTGCCGCAATTGCTGTGGGTTCCGGACCGAATGGCATTAGCTTCTCCGCATTACCTGCGGTTGTGCCTTCCGCTCAGGAGATTGGGCTTGGGCTCGGTCAGGCGTCCAGTGATGGGGTTGACCATAACGCACATCATGCATCAGCAGAGCCGACACCAACTCCTGCGCCTGCCCTAGAGGGGATGGGTGCTGACGGGATGGACATGATGACGATGATGCAGACCATGAGCGGCATGATGGACAGCATGATGAATATGGAAATGTCGGACGACATGCGCGCCATGATGGAAGTCATGCGAGGCATGATGAACATGATGATGTCCGGCGACATGATGCCCGGCATGGACATGATGACGATGATGCAGAACATGAGCGCCATGATGGGCACGATGATGAACATGGAGATGTCCAACGACATGCGCGCCCAGATGGAAGACATGCAAGAAATGATGGGTATGATGATGTCCGGCGAGATGATGTCTGGCATGGGAATGATGAGTCCTACTGCTGCGCCAGATGCAATGGCGGGCATGGACATGGACGGCGGACATGCGATGGAACCGATCAGCAGTGAAGGCGTGCCTGCGGCGACGGGAGATTTAGGCGGACAGCCCCTGGACTATCGTTTGGAAGACGATGTAAAAGTCTTCGATCTTCAGGCTGAGCCCGTGCTCTGGAACATTCTCGAGGATGTTACGGTGACCGCCTGGACGTATAACGGCACGGTGCCAGGACCCATGATACGGGTGACCGAAGGAGATCGCGTCCGTATCAACTTCACCAACACGCTACCAGAACCGACAACCTTACACTTCCACGGATTGAATGTCCCGAATGCGATGGACGGCGTTCCTGGAGTCACCCAGGAAGCTGTGCAGCCTGGCGAAACGTTTGTCTACGAATTTGAAGCGCAGCCTGTTGGCACGTTCATGTACCACTCCCATTTTGATAGCGATGTGCAGGTCAGCATAGGGCTTTATGCGCCCTTTATCATTGACCCCGCCCAAGCAGAAGCGCCTGTACCGGATGTCGATGTCACCCTTATGCTTTCGGAATGGCGTGTGGTGGACGGCGTGACATATCCTGCAATGCCTATGGCAGGGTCTGATCCGAATTACTTCACGATCAACGGTCGCGCCTTCCCATCAACCGAGAGCATCACGGTACAGCGTGGTGAGCGAGTCCGTTTGCGGCTTATCGGTATTGGACAGTTCATTCACCCTATGCATTTGCACGGAATGCCATTTGAGGTGGTCGCCATAGACGGTTATCCTGTGCCAGAAGGTGCGCGTCAATTGCGCGATACGTTGAGTGTCGCGCCTGGTGAGCGCTATGATGTCGAATTTGTGGCGACGGAAGCAGGTACCTGGATGTTCCATTGCCACATCCTTCATCATGTCACCAACGATGGCGTGGAGCCGGGTGGTTTGGCGCTGGTCATCAACGTCGTTGAATAGCGAGGTTTCGGAGTACAGTCCGATGGGTGTCTGTACTCCGCCACATTACATAGGAGAATCTCGATGTACAAGAAACTGCTCACTTTGATCACTGTTTTTACCCTCATTCTGGTAGGCGCTCTGGTATCCCGCGCGCAGGAGTCCACCCCCACACCGGGTGGTATGGACATGGAGATGGACACGGGCTATTCCGTTGACGATCTCGCACCGCTGGCTTCTGCCTACTATGAGGGCGGAGACGTGTATTTCATCCACCCGGAAGCCTCGGATGAGGGCGTCGCCGCAATCCTGACCGACATGATGGGCACCGATGTCATCACGGTCCCAGAACTGGCGGAGATTCCTGAAGAGCTGCTTGGCAATGTCTACGTGTTCACCAACGGGATTGAAGCGATGGGTCCCCTCGGCTATCAACCCGATGTGTTTGACAGCGTGCCAGGCGATGAAAACTACACGCCGCTACGCGCCATCCATCTTGTGACCTGGCAGGAAAACGTTGAAGCGCGTGAACTGACCAGCGTCGACGAAATCCTTGCCGCAGTAGCAGCCGACGAAGTGATCATTGAGCAGCCTGGCGTCGTGGTCAACATGCCGATCCTGGTCTGGCCGGATGGCGAACGCTAGTTCCAAGGACAAGTTTGAACAGAGGAAGGGGATTTCTCTTCCTCTGCATTTAGAAAGGCATAGGCAATGATGGGCGGAATGGGTGTGATTATGTTGGTTGGGCTGTTCGCGGCGGTGGTTTTTCTGCGATGGCTGTTACCATCGCAGCGCTGGTCTGAAGCTCGCCCAAAGCGAAAGAACGAAGACTTGCTGTCGCCTGACGAGTCCTATGAACTGGATGACGAAGGTGAACTTCTGGACTTTGCCGAAGAGAAAGCTAAACGAAACCATTGACAGCAGCGGTTCACCCAAAAGGCTACATCTTAGCAATAGACAAGGTTACAGTCGTGCCTTTGCCTTTGGACGACACAATTTTTAACTGCCCGTTCACCAGTTGGGCACGTTCACGCATCCCGATCAATCCGAAATGCCCGGTGCGTGTTAGATCGTTCAGATTGAGATATGAAGGCACTTCAAATCCTTGACCATCATCACATACCCGTAGTTGAACGGCTGCGAGTTCAAACTGAAGCTCGACCTGAATACTGTGGGCGTGGGCATGACGGCGGGCGTTGTTTAAGGCTTCTTGAGCGATACGGTACAAAGTAAGCTCTTTTTCGGATTCTAAGCGGCTTGGAGAACCACTTACACGAAACGCCGCGCCGGCTTCACCTGCCAGTGTTTCCATAGCTGGCACCAGACCCAATTCATCTAGGTAGTGGGGATGCAACGCCCGGCTGAAGCGGCGTATTTCTTCAATCGACTGGGCAATCATCTCCCGTAACTCGTTCACCCGCTGCACCACTTGATCAGGGTCACGCGATAGATTGCGCTGCACCATTTGCGTTTTATGCCCCAGAGCAATCAAGGTTTGCACTGTTTCGTCGTGCAATTCTCGCGCCAGACGCGCGCGTTCTTCTTCCTGTGCCTGGGTGACGGAGCGCGCGTAATCTTCCAGGGCAGCTTGGTAGCTTTTGACACGCTGCACCATTTCATACAGTGCGATGCGAAGGTCTTCAATCTCTTTCACGCCGCCGATAGGCCGTGCAATCGATTGAAACTCGTTCTGGCCGATCAAACTCGCACGTTGACCCAGTTCACGCAGCGGCTGCACCACATAACGCAGCCCAAAGAAGAGTGTCAAGAAAGAAGTCGCGGTGGCGATAAACAGGATAAAGGGCATGACCTGCTCGAAGCGGATCAGGGGATCGGTGAGCGAGTGCCAGGGTTCACGAATGATCAGCCCCCAATCGGTTTCCGGTACTGGAGCATAAGCAACGACATCCCCATGCATGGTGTGTGAGGTGAACAACACACCGCTGTTGCCCATCATAATCTCTGCCACGCCCGGCCAGTCATGCAGGGCTGCGGCATCTGGAAAGTTGCCTCTTCCAAACAACACCTCCCCTTCATGGTCAAAAAGCACGATGGTATTTACGGCATTCGGATGATTGATATTGAGCATTCGTTCCAGGTCGAGCGCTTGCAGCGGCACCTGATCGATGGCGACCTGGTGGTTGAGAGCGTAATTTTCACGCTGTACGGCGATAAGTTTTGCCAGCGCCATCACTAAACGAGTATTTTCCTCAGTGGCAAGGGCTTGCATGGACTGTTGATGGCTATTGATGCCACTGATGGAAAAGACGATCAACAGGATGGTTAATGGCAGTATTGTCCACAAGATCACTTGTGCACGAAGACCATGGAGACTGAACGCAAAAAACGGTGACGAAAGTTTCATCACTCTTGCTCGGGTAAATGGATCAAGCCAAGCTGAAGAGCTTTGGTGACGGCTTCAGTACGGCTGCTGACCTGGAGTTTGGCATAAGTATTTGCAAGATGTCCCTGAACGGTACGATCACTAATCGACAACTTTAACCCGATACCCCGGTTGGTCAGACCAGCCGCTGCTAACTGAAGCACTTCTCTTTCTCGATCTGTAACTGGTTCCACAAATTGGGTAGGTTGATTCCCTAGAGCCATATGTGAAATAAGCTTTTGAGCAATGTCTGGCGCGATCACCGGTTGTCCCGCATGTATGGATCTGATGGCTGCTGTGATTTCATCTGCTTCCGCCGTCTTGAGTACATACCCGTTCGCACCCGCTTGCATCGCCGCAATTACAAAAGGATCATCATCATAAGCTGTCAAAATCAAGACGCGAACCTGTAAACCCTGCTCACGTACCCAGCGGGCAACGTCTATCCCAGTTGCCCTGGGCATCCGAACATCGAGAACTGCTACGTCTGGGGCAAGAGAGACGATCAGTTCTTTCGCTTTGTCGCCATCACTCGCTTCCGCAACGACTTCGATCTCCATATCTTCTTCGAGAAAATCACGAATGCCCTTGCGCACTACCGCATGGTCATCTGCCAAAACTACTCGAATTGATGACATAATATCTAATCCGTTGAGCGGTTTGATTTACGGGTTGTACAAATAGACATTATTTGGTTACTGCCCATAACATCTACAGTGTTTGGTTCTTCTGAGAACCATCCGATATGGAAAAATGTAACGCGAAAAGGGACAGCGAACCATGTTGCTGTCCCATAATCTTACGAGCTAAGTCTGAGCTTATGATGACAACTCAGCTATCATCTGCTCCATGGTTGCTGTCTCAGCCGTCTGTGCGTCAATGATGTTTTGCGCCAGCTCCCGAAGTTCTGGATGTCCGGCGTCACCGAGTCGCGCAAGCAGTCTTTCTGACATATTGATGGCATCATCATGGTGGTCAATCATTGACTCAAGCCATGCGATCTCATACTGAGTGCCGAAAAGCTGGGATAGTCCAGCCATCATACCCATCATCATGGGTGGATCGACCATCATTCCATGTCCCATCTCGGGCATCTCCATCATGCCGCCAGGCATTGGGTCGCTACCCATCATACTTCCCATCATGTCGCCCATCCCCATCATATCCATCATCTCGGTCATGGACATAGGGGTATAGGTAACGCCATACCAATCCTGTAACCACGTCTGCATGGTGCTAATTTCAGCACTCTGCTCGTCAATAACGTTTTGACACAGCGTTCGAACACTCTCGGTAGCGGCTTTCGTAAGACAGTCAGTTGCCATATCCAACGCCATTTGGTGATGGTCGATCATACCCTGCATGTATCGCAACTCAGCGCGTCCTTCACGCCCCTCCGAAGGACCATCAGCAAACACAGCAGGCACCAGCAGTACGGTGAAAGCCACAACACCGAAGACAATAGCGATCCAGAAACGTTTCATCTTTTTCTCCCTTGATTGCCTCATGATACTGTCCAACCTTAGTGATTCATGCCGGGCATTTGTGCCGGCATTTCTGTCTCAGACGACTCGCGAGTCGCTCCTGACAACATTTGGGAACTTGACTCCACGACCACACTTTGCTGGATGAAAGAATAGATCACCCACAAGATGACGATAATTGCAGCAATCACTAACACCCAGTTCACACTTGCATTTTCATTACCTCCAGAATGCTCTGGGGACGGTTGTTCCACCATTAAACCTCCACCTGTGATACTAACGGGTACGTAGAAGTAGCTTACAAGCCAGCCACGGCTGTAGACCCCACCCTCGATTGATGACGCAGAAGCTTGAGCGCTAAAGCGTATTCCCATCGCTTCATCTCGTGATGCAACATAGGTAGAAGCAACCCACTTACTCCGATTGCAAACAGAATGCCCGTCACAAAACGCGCGATGGAATTGAAAGAACCAAAAGCGTCACCTTCGTAAAAATCAGGTGCAAATTGGTAATCTGTTAACCTGGCTAACCAAGCATTATCGTACCTAAAGCCTGCGGTAAGTCCGCTCAAGTCGCTCAACAAATGCGTGAGTCCATCTAGACCAAGTGGGATTAGAAATACGATAAATAGCCAAATGGAAAAAGGCTTCTTGAGACGATGCCTAAGGGCTAACGCATACACAATACTTATTAGCCAGATCCCGCCATACATGTACACCATGCGGTCTGACCAGGCGACTTTCCAACCCAAGATGTCATTACCCCGAAAACTGCGTAGCGAGAGCATATCGCCCAAAGCGCTTCCCGTGAGATTGAGATGCAGTTCTCCGAGTCCATACATAGGGCGCTCACCAAACAAGAAAAAGGAACGCTGAGCCATCTGATGACATTGTGTTGAATAGAGGTCATAGATTAAGTTGCCCCATGAAGACCATCCCGCCTTCATTAAAACGGGTGCTGCAAACGGAAGCAGATTGTACAAACCAAAGACCACAATAAAGATGAACAGCCAATGTTTTGTGAACCAGAAGGTTGCACGAACCAGTTGCAGGCGAAGCGCATAGTTGTGCTGCTGGTAAGCTTGTTCACCCATAGACTGCATCTCATCGTTCATTGTTTGCCTGAAGTATAGGTTGTTGAATGTCTGAACTTAACCCGCCAAATCGCCTGTTTTTTCAACTCATGTTCCACGCCAAATGGCGTATTCCTTTGTGTTGACGGCTTGGATATTCTTCGCGGCTCAAAAATCTACTGAAGATGGATCAATGCGGAATCGAGGGCGCATACGTGGGAAATTCTCGCTACACTTCAAACCTTCAAGTCCGAACCAATGGCTGGAAGTTTATTATATTCGGTAGTGTCATGTTAGGCGTTGGAGCAGTCCTTGGTGGCGTTGTTGGCGTGCTGCTCTTCGTGCGCATCACTGGAGGAACCGCTGTACCAAGTGCACCGATTAGCGCCCCTACGCTTTCGTTAGGTGTGGTTGGCACACCTGCGAGTTCCATGAGTGCTACGACGCCAACCTTAGTTCCGACACTCGGTACTGTCGCAAACGCGTTGTTACCAGCTCTCGCGACAACCACCCCTTCGGAGGTGAGTGCAGCAGCGGCGACTGCTGTAACCTCACAACAGCTCTTTCGTATCGTGTCAGCAGAGTCTCAGGCTCGGTTTGCAGTGAGTGAGACAATCCCTTTAGGAACGGCTGTTGGCACGACAGATCAGATTGCTGGAGACATTATTGTTGATTTTATCGCGCCTTCGAACTCTCGCATTGGTGTAATTCGGATCAATTTACGGACATTGTCAACAGACGATCCCGATCGGGATCGCTCGATCCGTTGCTGTGTACTACTGACTGCCCAGAATGCTTATGAGTTTACAGACTTTGTCCCGACGGCAATCAGCGGTTTACCTGAGCAAGTCAGTATTGGTGAGACAGTATCCTTCCAGGTCACAGGTAATTTGACGCTCCGTGGCATCACCCGTGCAGTGACCTTCAACGTGACGCTTACCCTAGTGAGCACCAGTGAACTGCGCGGTCTGGCAGGTGCAATCGTCAATCGTAGCGACTTCGGCATTCTGAACGATGCCCAGAACATGCTTGATTACCACGGCGTTGCTGAAGCAGTCACGCTGGAATTTGAGTTCATTGCCCGAGCGGTTCCTGGTTAGTACACCAACAAGGTTATTCAAGTCGAGCGCGAATAGCGTTCATCTGAGCGATTTCGGCGTCCTGTGACTCTATAATGCTCTGGCATAAGATTGAGACCTCGCTATCCTGAAGGTCTGCCTGTTCGCACATCAAAATGGCACTGGCATGATGGGGAATCATGGAGCGCACCAACTCTAGGTCGCCAACTGCGGTCTGCGCTCTAATCAATGAGAAAAAGACAACTGCGGCAGCAAGGCTGACTACAAGAATAATGCGCACTACGCGTTTGTTTGCATACATCTGTCCCATGAGTACGGCTTCCAGTGCAAGCATGGGGGATGTCATGAGACCAGCCATATAGAAGTTGTTCAGGTTGGGAATGACATTGCTTAAGGTATTGACCATCGCATACATCAAGAGATACATGATTCCCAGATGAATTGCACCCATTAGAAGCAGGCGATTCGATGACATCCCTTTCATCGATCCGTGTTCCATAACAACTCCAACAATCCAAGTATGACCAGCAACACTGTATTGCCACTATAACCCACCTTTAGGTGCATAAACTGTGCCACATGACGCATCTTTTTGATTGTTCTACCCCGCCAAACGGCGTATGCCGCATGGCGGAGACCACTGCATAATTTGTGGATGAATTTTGGAGGGTATGATGAGAACGGTTATCGTAGTTGGACTGTTAATCGGATGGACTGTGGTTGGAACAGCCTGCAGTGCCGTGCCCGAACTCCCGATTACATCTTCATCACAAGCGAGCTTTCGTACAATCACCATAGACGAGTTTGCATCTGCGCTCGATCAACCCGACATATACACAGTCATTAATGTCCACATTCCATACGAGGGAGAGGTTCCGAACACCGACAATAACGTTCCGTACAATGACACTGATGCATTGGTGGCTGCACTACCTGACCGAAACGCGCCGATCATTCTGTACTGTCGCAGCGGTCGCATGAGCGAAGAGGCAAGTCGTGTCCTTGTCGAATTAGGGTATACCAACGTAATAGATGTGCCCGGTGGGATGAATGCGTGGACGACAAGCGGACGTGAACTGTTGATGTCGGACAATGGTTCATAAGCTGGTGGTTGTTTCGCCACGGGGTTGTAAGCGGGTAACCGTCACAATTGCGCTACAGAGGAGCGTGCCTGATGCGGCACATACTACTCAGACAATCACCTTCACCAAACGAGCTTGCACGAGCATCCGAGAGAGAAGGAAACATGTCGATATGACAAAACTGGGTTTATTGTTACTAGTTGGACTTCTATTTGTCGGCTGTTCAAACCAACCTGCCACAATCCTAGTCAACGGCACGGGGTTTGACATTGATCAAATTGCACAGGGTCAGCAACTTTATTCGCAGTACTGCTCTTCGTGCCACGGAGTTAACGGAGAGGGTCAGTTTCCCTCTGCACCAACTGAACGCGATGCAACCGGGCGCTTTGGCGCGCCACCACACAACGGGAATGGTCACACTTGGCATCATGGTGATGCGATGCTGATCGAGTATGTCCGGAACGGCGGAATTAGCCTGAGTGATCCCGTCAACTGGTATCCGATGCCCGCATTTGGTGAGCAGCTTACCAATGACCAAGTTATGGTCATCTTGGCGTACATCAAGACCTTTTGGAGTAACGAACAACGCGCGCGCCAGGCAGAGATAACAGCAGCGGAAAACGGCGTGCGGACCAATCCGTTCCAAGTCAATCCTGGCAGTTAGCCTAGTATTTACGCCATTTGGCGCATTCGTCATGCGATGTATCGTGCTTACATCAAGAAATGGTGGGCATAAGCAGAGATGCAAGGAAGAAGATGATGAACGATTCGCAGGACAAACATGAGAGCCCTCACGATGGTGCAGCACATGATATGTCGCCCATAAGAGTACACAGTTCCACTCGCATCGAAGATGCGGCGGACGGAACACAACACACGGCTAATGCTGCCGATCATGCTGCCCACGAGAGCAATTACCGTGCCAACGAACTGCTTAAGCCCGAGCAGAATCAGACGCTTCACACGAGACATGATGTGCAAACAGAGCATGGCAAACATGATACCCATGCCGGACATGGGGTGATGCACGAGGGTCACATCACCATGATGCGCAACCGCTTTTTCGTCAGCCTGCCGCTGACGATCATCGTTGTCCTCTACTCGCCGATGGTGCAGCAGTGGCTAGGTTTCACTATGCCAGAATTTCCGGGAAGCCAGTGGATTGTTCCCATATTGGGATCGATCATCTTCTTTTACGGTGGCTTGCCGTTTCTCAGTATGGGGCGGCAGGAACTTGCTCTGCGTCAGCCCGGCATGATGACGCTGATTTCCCTGGCGATCACCACCGCCTACCTCTACAGCGTCGGCGTGTTCTTCTTCCCGCCGCAGGACGCGATGGGCATGCCAATGGACTTCTTCTGGGAACTTGCGACTCTGATTACTGTGATGCTACTCGGTCACTGGATCGAGTTACGTAGCGTCGGGCAGGCACAGGGCGCGCTGCGCGAACTGGCGAAACTGCTGCCGGATACGGCGGACCGCCTGCTGCCTTCAGGCGAAATTGAGACTGTCGAGGTCAGTCAGTTGCGGGCGGGAGATCGTGTACTGATTCGTCCTGGCGCAAGTATCCCTGCCGATGGTCTAGTCGCAACGGGAGAAAGCAGTGTCAATGAATCGATGATTACGGGCGAGAGCCGTCCGTTAGACAAGAAACCCGGCGACACTGTTATCGGTGGTACCGTCAATGGCTCTGGTTCGCTGCGGGTGGACATTCAGCAGGTGGGCGAACAAACGGCGCTGGCGGGCATCATGCGGCTGGTGGAAGAAGCCCAGAAAAGCCAGTCACGTGCGCAAACGCTAGCGCAGCGCGCCGCTTTCTACCTGACGATCATCGCCATCGTTGCCGGTGTTCTCACCTTACTCGGCTGGCTTTTTTTCACCGGTAGTATTCCCAGTGCGGTTCGCAATACTGTGACGGTACTGGTCATTGCCTGCCCGCACGCGCTGGGTTTAGCTGTGCCGCTGGTTGTCGCTATCTCAACAACACTTTCAGCACGCAATGGATTGCTTGTTCGAAAGCGGATCGCGCTAGAAAGCGCTAAAGACCTCAATTACATCATCTTCGATAAGACCGGCACGCTAACCAAAGGTGAACAGGGCGTTGTTCACTTTGCAACCAATGGATTCAAAACGGATGACGCCCTCAGTATTGCCGCTGGGCTTGAAGGCGACAGTGAGCATATTGTGGCTGAAGCTATTCGCCAGTATGCCCAGGCGCAAGGCGTGCGCCCGGCATCGGTAAGCAATTTCGAGAGTCTTGCTGGGCGAGGTGTCAAGGCAGCTGTAAACGGTGCTACCTACTTTATAGGCGGACCGCGCCTGCTTGAACAGCAGCGGTTGACGGTGCCGGCAACGTTGGAAGCGGACAGACAGCAGGCGGAAAACGCCGGGCAGTCGGTTATCTACCTAGCAAACGAGCGCGAGATCGTTGCCTTGTTTGCTATCGCGGACGTGATTCGTGAAGAAAGTCGTCAAGCTATCCGAGAACTACACGATCTCGGGTTGAAAGTCGCTATGCTAACCGGCGACAGCGAAGCAGTAGCGAAGGCTGTCGCGCAGGAATTACAGATAGACACCTACTTCGCTCAGGTGCTGCCGGAACACAAGTCCAGCAAGGTACAGGAACTTCAGCGCGGAGGCAACAAGGTAGCGATGGTGGGCGACGGCGTCAACGATGCGCCGGCGCTGGTTACCGCCGACGTAGGCATTGCCATCGGCGCAGGCACTGATGTGGCGATCGAAAGCGCCGGCATTATCCTAGTGCGCTCAAATCCAATGGACATTGTGAAGATCATTCGGTTGAGCCGTGCGACTTACCGCAAAATGATCCAGAATCTGGTTTGGGCAACAGGCTACAATGTGGTCGCCATTCCATTGGCGATGGGCATTCTCGCGCCTGTCGGTATTTTGCTCGATCCGGCGATTGGCGCAGTCTTCATGTCAGTGAGCACCATCGTCGTCTCGCTCAACGCGCAGTTACTGCGTCGGCTTGATCTGACTCATGCCTAAAGCTAAGGGGCGAGTTCCGATCACCATTCTCGCCCTTTGGCATTTTGGCTATTGTTTGGCTCGCTGTTCTCCGGTGGTCAAACGAATAGCACACAACCGAAGACAGGTGAAGTCAAGATAAACCTTCAGTATAAGGAAATATTAACCACCTGCGGTCGCGCAGGTCGAAATCCAACGATATTGTGACAATGAAGGTCAACGGTCGATGGGTAAACTTCGGAGAGGATCGGGCTGATACGCCAGTCGAATAATCCGCTTGACATCGTCGAGAATAGGGGCAACGTTCTGCCCCAGAATATCTGTCTCAAGCATTTGCTTAGCCTGGTAATCCAGGTGGGCTTCTACAAAAAATAGAACCAGTTGTCGAACCGAGTTCTCAATGGTAGACGCTTGAAGGATAAGTTGTTGCGAGTCATGATGACTTTCTACACCACGTCTGAGAGCTTCTAATTGTTCGTGGATATAGAGTATTTGTGTGAAGGCAAAACTGAGGGTTTCAGAACGAACGCTACTTGATGACATCTTGGTACTCCCGGATGCGTCTTGTTCTTAAGAAAATACGCAAGGCACTTCAATATATTCACCTTATAACTTCACATGGCTTGCGGAATAGCGCTGTTTAGCGTATTTGTCCCCCGTCATATTGCCTGATGCCGGAGGAACAAGAGTCCACTCCGGCATGTGCGATCCGCTTTACGCCCCCCACATTGAACGAACAGTGAGGGGAATCTCCTCTTGAGTCGGGTCGTTGGTCAGAACATGCACGCGAAACTCGTGCGCACCGCCCATGCCTTCATGCATCGTGAAGCGCAGCGTAACGGTCGCTTCTTCTCCGGGCTGTAGGGTCGCCGAACTGACGACAGCGCGGGGCGGTCAGCACCCTTGGAGCAGTTCGACGCGCGGCTCGCCGAGAATTGTCAACGGTTGATCGCCCACATTACGCACTGTGAACACACTTTCAACCGGTTGCTCAAAGCGCAAAGAACCATGGTCGATGCTGGTCTGGTCCACCTCGGCGCGCGGGGCACCCTTAACTTCTGGTTCGAATGATTCACGGCGGTTGCCCGTCATTACAGCGACGATGGCAAGCACAACTACGATTACACCGAAGACGACTGCCGGGATCAGCCATGTGGGTCGTTGTGGTGCTTTCGCATGTTGTGACTGTTTCGATGTGCTCATAAGTTCCTCCTCTGATGCTCTGATATGCGTATTGCCTAGCTTAATCAGCGAACCTGCTTTGCTCTTCTTCAGTGAGCTGCTGCTGACTTGCTCGCTGTTGGTCTGTCCACATGGTTTTGATATAGGCGATAACAAACAGGATTTGTTCATCGGTCAGGACGTCGCCGAAAGGCGGCATCGCATAAAAGCGTGTCAGGTCGCTAAAGCCGCCTTCGGTGACGTAACGGATGAGCAGCACATCACTGTGATGCCAGCTATGCCCCGTTTCGTTATGCGGTGGTGCTCCGATGCGTCCAGTGGCGTCAGGTTCAAGGGGTGCTGTGGGAAACTGTCCCTGACCGTCAATCCCGTGACATGCAGCACAATACTGCGTGTAAATTGCTTGACCCTGCGCAAACTCGCTTTCATTAAACCGTCTGCCGAGTATTTGAATTTGCGCATCACCAGGCGGATGCTGTTCCTGCGCCGACTGCGCTTGACTCGAAGAACCGTCTACTGCTTGAGTTTGCTGTCCATCGGAGGTGGAGCGCGCGGCAGCGACCAAAACGACTATGGAACAAATGCACATCGTGAAGACCAGCGGCAGACCACAGCACGATATGCGCCATCTATCATCCACCGTATGCGGGCACCCCATATCGGCTAAAAACAATGCTTCTTTTAGCTTATCCTAGAGCCTCTTCACCGGGCAATACGCCATTTGGCGCATCCGTCATTACGACCGTTTTTACAGTGATCACGATACCTATAACTGGAGGTGGCGAACCAAATGCTGGCTAGTTGCGGTTGTAGTGCTTTCGGGATCGCTGACAGTGAAGTCCTAGGCGCTGCTTTCGGAGCGGCATTGGAGCACTAAGGGGCGACCGATATGCCTTAAATGCATTTAACCTCTGGCTTTAGCTCTCTTTCGCCCAGACCTCGTCTTAGCAGATGCACTCGCTGTCAACTCGTTCTAGTTACGTGTGTGGAGCAGATGACGGATTTACACAGTATGCAGCCGATTTCAGGTCTCTCCATGTGCTAACCCGAATATACGCTTGACTTCTTTCAAGACTTTGTCAGTGTCTTGTCCAAGAAAATCTGCCTGTATTAGAGGACGAGTGAAGTGATCCAAGTAATCTTCCACGATTTGAAGCATAAGATGTTTCACAGCGTCTTCAATGGCTGCAGACTGCATGATGAGCAACTCTGCCTCAGTTCCTGTCTGAACATCCCGTTCTAGCAGGCGGAGTTGTTGCTGATAACACTAATATTGTTGAGAAGCTGCACCCTTCCTTGCTGTGATGTGTCATATAGAGACATGCTCAACCCTCCAGATGTGTTTTTATCATTCTATTTGCCGTCTGGAGACATCACAATACGCCATTTTGCGCATTGCGTTCGAGAGTGAACAGAAACGCGCAGAGGTGGAACATACTAAACGGCGTGTCTCGTCATGCATGGCTTTTCTACTCCGTGAGCTTGCCAGCTTTTGAGTCAGCTTAACTGTGTCGTTAAATGGCTAATCTCGGTGTAGATTTCACGCGTGTCTGGTTTGTGAGCTACTTTCGCTGCTCAGTCGTTCTCTTCCGATCGACTAAACAGTTTCCGCCATCCCTGCCAGCGCTTGGCGCTTGTGTTATGCCGCCTATACCACATCCATCTTGCGAGCAGGTATGTTACGATAGCTGCGTCAACACTGTATTCAATGATCATGAACGTAGCACCAAAATGGTCTGGTTCCCAGTAACTGACCGGACTTCTAAATCGAAATGTCCAATTGATGGGGAAGAAAATCAATGGCCCGTCATTAGTATGTGTAAATACGTCAATGACAGTATGGATCCCCATTCCGGCGGATAACCAAAACAGGGTAAATCCCCAATAAGATCTATACCGCATGCCGATAACGCCAATCATCAGCAAACTAATGTTCACGACCAAGGAATGAAACGTATTGTGTCCAATAATCCAGACCGGATCTCGGAAAAAGAGTTCGAAGTGCAGATACTCCATCACATTACTGGTGGAATTTGGTGGTAGTGATCCAAACCACTTGTAATAGGCCGAATAAAGTAGCGTCAGAACTGCAAACGGAAAATCGGGTAAGACAGAACCCAAAAGAAAGGCGAGTGTATGTTTCCGAACGTGTTTTTCTGATACATGCTGATCGATAAATGCGGTAATTAGAAGATGTGAGGGTAACTGCATGGTGCCAATCCTTATTGAAGGGTCCGTTTTGCGCATCGCGAACTTACAGTTGGTGTAAAAATAGAAGCGGATTGTTTATGGCTAAACGCAGTCCTTTCTTCACAGCCTGGCTCAAGAATACTCTGTGTCTCCACCTGCAAGCGTATTGCCATCACCCTACACTCGCAACACGCCATATGGCGCATCCTCCTACAAATAAGGTGGCTTATCTTCGCAGAAACATAAAGTAATCGGGAGACTGAGATGGCTGAAGAAACGATCCGTCACATAGACCTACCCATAACCGGGATGACCTGTGCAGGCTGCGTTCGCAATGTTGAGCGTGCTTTGACCAAAATGGATGGCGTTGAAGAGGCATCTGTGAACCTGGCGACAGAACGCGCTACTGTCCAGTACAACGCAGCACAGGTCAACGTAGAAAATCTCGTCCAGCAGGTGCAGTCTGCCGGATATGGAGTCGCTATTGCTTCTATTGACTTGCCGATCACGGGTATGACTTGTGCGAGCTGTGTTCGCAATGTTGAACAGGCAGTCGCCAAACAATCGGGTGTGCTGTCGGTCAACGTGAACCTGGCAACCGAAAAGGCGACTGTGACTTACTTGCCCAATACTGTGCGACGTGGTGATCTGATCAGAGCGGTAGAAGCGGCAGGATATGGTGTCCTCAACCTGACGAATGTGGACGCACCCGAAGATGCCGAACGAGCAGCACGCCAAGCGGAGATCAATCGGCAGAAGCGCATGGTGGTCATTGGCGCAATCTTTGCGCTGCCGCTGTTCGTGCTGAGCATGGTTCGCGACATCTATATGGGAAGTTTCATGGGCGTAAACCCAATGGCATCTCACATCATGGACGGTACAATGGCTGGTCCAACACCCGCACTGGACTGGATGTTATGGATTGGCTGGCCGTTCATTTTTGGATTGCTGGCGACTCCCGTGCAGATTATTGTTGGTAAACAGTATGTGTTTGGCGCATACAAAGCCGCACGCAACGGCTACACCAACATGGATACTCTGATCGCCATCGGTACGATGGCCGCCTATATCTACAGCGTAGCGGTGCTGGTAGGCATCGTCTTTGGTTTTACAGATGTCATCGGCGATCATGTTTACTTTGAGACCGGTGCCGTGATTCTGGTATTGATTACCCTGGGCAAACTGCTGGAAGCGCGCGCGAAAGGCCGCACCAGCGAGGCGATCAAAAAACTGATGGGTCTTGCGCCGAAGACTGCCACGCTCCTACGGGATAACCAGGAAATTGAAGTTGCGATTGACGATGTGTTGACTGGCGATGTGCTGATTGTCAAACCAGGCGAGCGCATCCCGGTAGACGGCATCGTACTGGAAGGCCGCTCATCAGTAGACGAATCGATGCTCACTGGCGAGAGCCTGCCAGTGAACAAAGAAACTGGCAGCGAGGTCATCGGCGCGACCGTCAACAAACAGGGACGATTGATTATCGAAGCGCAGAAAGTAGGGGCGCAGACTGCCCTGGCGCAAATCATCCGCCTGGTCGAACAGGCACAAGGATCAAAGGCACCAATTCAACGGGTTGCTGATCGGGTATCGAGCGTGTTTGTGCCTATCGTTTTGGTGCTGGCGGCGCTTACCTTCATTGGGTGGCTCGTCATAGGGCAAACTTCGTTTGTGGGCGCGCTCGTCCCCGCCATTGCTGTCCTGGTCATTGCCTGCCCCTGTGCGCTGGGACTGGCAACCCCGACAGCCATCATGGTTGGCACCGGACGTGGCGCGGAGATGGGGATTCTGTTCAAGAGCAGTGAAGCGCTGGAAAACGCCAAGCAGGTGCGGGTAGTAGCACTGGACAAAACCGGTACGATCACCAAGGGCGAACCAAGCGTCACTGATGTTGTCCCTTTGAACGGATACAATCTGGTTGAGCTACTCCGGCTGGCAGCGAGTGCCGAGCGTGGCAGCGAGCATCCGCTGGGGCAGGCAGTAGTCGAAGCGGCTCAAGAACGCAATATCCCTCTAGAACAGCCCCAATCGTTTGAGGCCGAGTCTGGGCGCGGCATTCGTGCTGTTGTCGAAGGTAAAACCGTATTAGTTGGTAGCCCGCGCTTTATCCGCGAGCAGGGACATGCGCTGGAACAGACACAAGCGCAAATCGAGGCGCTCCAGGCCAAAGCACGCACGGTGGTCATCGTCACCATAGACGGCGTGATGAGTGGCTTGCTTGGTATTGCCGACACCGTTAAAGAAGGCTCGCGGGATGCGATTGCGGCACTTCACCAACTGGGGCTGGAAGTGGTCATGGTCACAGGTGATAACGAAAAAACCGCCCAGGCGATTGCCCGCGAAGTGGGGATTGAGCGTGTGCTGGCCGAAGTGCTGCCCAATCAGAAGGTCGAGTCCGTCAAGCAGTTGCAGGCTGAAGGCAAGCGCGTTGCCATGGTGGGTGACGGAATCAACGATGCGCCCGCCCTGGCGCAGGCGGATGTTGGTATCGCCATCGGCACTGGTACAGACATTGCGATGGAGGCCTCGGATGTGACCCTGGTGAGCGGCGACCTGCGTGGCGCAGCGCGCGCCATTACACTTAGCCGTGCCACCATGCGGACGATTTACCAGAATCTCTTCTGGGCGTTCATCTACAACATCCTGCTCATTCCAGTGGCGATGGCTGGGGCGCTCGTGCCAATCCTTGCCGGGGCAGCGATGGCTTTTTCCTCGATCTTCGTAGTAAGCAATAGCTTGCGCCTTCGCAATGCTCGTGTAGGAGATGCGGGGTTGGGCGAGGATATGATCCATGCTCCAGAAAAAAACTCCTCGCGTGCTATGGCTTAAGCGCAGAGGCTTGATAATTGAAACGACCCCGGCGAAGTGCCGGGGTCGTTCACGTTTCAGGCTGGAACAGTTTCTATGCTTCGACAGGCAGATACTCGATTTCAATCAGCTTCTGTTCGATCAACGACCATGATGCAGGTGTTTCCCACTCTACAGTGACTAGTTGGGTAGGTTTGTTCACATCAACGTGAACGACGCCCTTGATTTGCTCGATCTCGCCCCTGACAGTGCTGACGCAGCCATTACAGGTCATATTCGGCACCTTGAACGATTTGGTCTCCATAAGGAACAACTCCGATCTGATAGAGATGGTTGATATTCATCATCGAGCGTATCGTGTATTCAGCCCTTTTAGATGCGCCATTTGGCGGTGTTTGCCAAGCGTGAGTGCATTTATTATGAAATCGAGGAGCGTGTGCTATGCAGTTGGAATCCACAATTATCTGTCCCGCGTGTGACTTTGTCAGCATGGAGACAATGCCCATCAATAGTTGTGTTGTACTCCACATCTGTACTCATTGTGGCACTATGTTGCGCCCAAAGCCGGGTGATTGCTGCGTGTTTTGCTCTTATGGAAGTTTCTCGTGTCCGCCCAAACAAGAAGAGGAAACAGGCTGATGCGTGTGCTTTTGGCTGAGGATCACAAAATTGTGCGTCAAGGGACGCGTATGTATCTGGAAAGCATGGGCGTCGAAATTGTCGGCGAAGCGACGACAGGGGTAGAGGCTGTCCGGATGGCGCGTGAACTTCAGCCAGATGTGGTGGTGATGGATATTCACATGCCGGAGCTGACTGGTGTCGAAGCCACGCGCAGAATCCTAGACGAGAATAGTGATGTACGTATTCTTGTATTGACCGCGTACGATGATCCGGTCTACGTTTACGCTTTGCTTGATGCAGGTGCTGATGGATTTGTATTGAAAACAGCAGAACTTTCTCAATTGTATCAGGCTCTGCAAGATGTCGCAGTTGGCCGTTCCGCCTTTGATGCTGATGTCATGGCAAAGGCTGCTCGCCATGTTCCCACTACAACGATGCTGGTCGAAGGTTTGACTGACCGCGAAATAGAAATATTGATGCAGGCGGCGCGCGGATTAACCAACAAACAGATCGGAAAGACCCTATTCATCTCAGATCGTACCGTGCAGGGGCACTTGCAGAATGTCTATCAAAAGCTCGGCGTAACGACCCGCACAGAGGCTGTAACGGGAGCATTAGCGCGGGGACTGATTAGTCTTGTCGAAGGAGGACAAAGTTGACGGACTGGTTTCACGTTGCGCTGACAATCTTGGTATTGTTTGCAGTCACAAACTTCTGGCTTGTTTATCGCGTTCTCAGGCCGCTCCGAAAACTCGCCATACAGACCGCAGATCTGTCACGCGGCAATCTCACGGCGCTTCAACAGCCATGCGGCGGCATACCTGAAATTGGCATTTTACGGCGCACAATGGCGAGCATGGCGGCTCACGTCCGCCGTAGTCATGACGACGGCATCGCTTATCGCCATGCCCTAACGAATGGTCAGGAAGCAGAGCGGGCACGTATCGCACATGAACTCCATGACGACACCATCCAGTCGCTTGTGGCAATCGCTCAAAGCCTTGATTTTGCTTTAACTTGGGTCGAAAAGGACTGCGTACGAGCAGCCGCGATGCTCAAAACAGCCCGTCAGCAAGCGGTTGAAACCATCGAGGGCTTACGAAGACTCATCGCTAATCTCCGGCCCCCCGCATTGGAAGAACTGGGTTTGATCCCTGCCTTGCGAATGCTGGCTGAGAGCGAAACAGGCGCAGAAGTAAAAGTGCGGACGACAGGTATCGAACGACGCCTGCAAGCAGGACAAGAGCTTTCGCTGTTCCGGGTGGCTCAGGAAGCGATCCACAATGCACAGCGACATGGTCATGCAACCCAGATCTCAGTTGAGGTCGATTACCAGCGACAAAGGATACGTCTGACTACATGTGACAATGGCGTAGGATTCCGTCCTCCCCAACATTTCGACCAGCTCGCAAGGAGCGGTCATTATGGGTTGCTTGGAATGGAGGAACGCATTCAGCACCTCAATGGGACGATCCAGATTGTAAGCGCACCGGAAAGCGGGACGGCCCTTGTTGTGGAGTTACCGCTGGATAATCTCGATCAACCTACTGAAACGGTGAAAGATCCGGTCTGTGGCGCATGGATACAACCCCAGCAAGCGTATGGAAGTGTACGTTACGAAGGCGAGAAATACTACTTCTGCTGCCCGGTGTGCCAGGGGGCTTTTCAGCAAAACCCAGAAACTTATCTTGGCAGCCTGAATTAAATTCAAACAAGGGAACAATCTCAGTATGAGAAACTATCTTGCACACATTGTTGCTCTCTCACTCTGGTTGTTTTTCGCTGGTTGGCTCATGGTGCAAGCGCAACCATCCCGAATTCCCAAGCCAGTTGACCTTCGGGAACTTGACTACGAAACTGCGTTTGTTTTTTACGACGCGCCTGTTGGCGCTTCAACAAGTGGAAAGCCACTTGATGCCGGAGATTTCAATGCCGATGGCTGTGGCGATGTCGCAGTTGCTGGCATGAGTGCTGATTTTCCGATGAGTGAAGGTTATCGAAATGAAGCCGGGCATGTCCGCGTCATCATGGATTTATGCGAAATCAGCGGTGTCGTGGATATGGAAGTGGTATCCGAATCCTCCTACCAGGTAGTGACCTTTTATGGAGCCCACAGTGGTGATATGACAGGAACCGAGGTCTACGTTGGGGATTTTAATGCGGACGGCTACGATGATTTGCTCTTCGGCGCACAGAACTATGATGGTGTCGAACAGAACCGCCCCAATGCGGGCGCGGCTTACCTCGTTTTGGGGAATGCCGACTTTGCAGATATGAGTGATGTTGATCTGCGCCAACCAACACACAATGTTTTGGTTTTGTACGGCGCTACAGCAGAGGATCGCTTTGGGCTTTGGGTAGATGGAGGAGACTTCAACAGTGATGGCTTCGATGACTTACTTATTGGAGCCAATCAAGCAGATGGTGAAAATGACAATCGGATCAATGCTGGTGAAGCATGGATTTTGTTTGGTGCTAAAGATATGCAGACGCAATATGGTTCAATTATTGACATTGCGCAGCCCCCACAAACCGCCACACGCATTATTGGCGTTGATTATGATGATTTATTTGGCTCGACTGCACTTGGAGGGGATGTCAATGCTGATGGCTATGATGATGCCATTATCAGTGCATCTTTATGGCGTGAGTCAGCAGGTATCGAAGGTCAAGAATTAGGCGGTGGGGATGGCCCTGACAACCGACGTTACAACAGCGGAGAGACCTTTATCATCTTTGGACAAGATGACTTTCTCGGTAGAGTTATTGACTTGGCAGCCTTCCTTGACGAGACTGGTAATCCCACAAGCGAGGATATTACAGTGATTTATGGGCCAGATCCTAATGACCTGCTTGGAGAAGAATTGGCAGTTGGCGACATCAATGGTGATGGGCACAACGAACTTGCATTAGGATCTCTGGTCTCGGCGGGCATAAACAATCGCATGGTCGAAGCTGGCGAGGCTTGGCTCATCTACACACATGAACCATTTGCTGGACGTGCTTTTGACCTACGAGATCCCGACACTGAACGGACCGTAGTTATTTATCCGGATCAAGCAGATAGTATGGGCGGCGATATTTTGCGTTTTGGCGACATCAATAATGATAGTTATGATGAGTTGTTTTATGGGGCACCCACATATGACGTTGTAGGACAAGATTCGGTTGTACGTACCGACGCAGGACTGTTAACTATTCTCTTTGGAAGCGAAAACGGCTTAGAGAATCGAAACGGTACAATTGTCATTCCATTGCCGCTGTATGATGACTCGCGCATCCAATACATTTTGGGAGCAGATACAGATGATGAAATGGCATACGGGCTGGCAATTTATGATTTCGATGGCGATGGCTACCGTGATGTTGCGCCGAACGGAATGCGGGGTGATGGTCCAAACAATAATCGCCCAAATGCAGGAGAAATCTATATCTTGGATGGCATGTTGTTTGTTTTCCAGCCATAAGTGTTCAATACGCTAAATTGCCTAGTACGACCCCGCCGAACAACGCATTCAACGATGAATCCCCATCTCTAAAATTCGTCACATCGTTCAGTTCAGTTGTTGTTGGACTCGTCGATTGAATATTCAAGACAATGGTTCAGAGTTTGTGACACAAAGTGACGTTAGTAACGACATCCAACACACACCACGTTGGTTGCTAGTACTGATAGGCACAACTACTCTCCTGTTGGTTGTCGGAATTGTCATAGGAATATTTGCCTTTAGGACAGCTTTGAGACCTGGGCAGCAACAGCGAGTCATTCAAATGCTTCCCTTTATGGAGAGCCTCTTGCCTACCAATCCCGGGGCAGGTCTAGCATTACCGACGCCGCTTGCAACCTACGCCACAGGCGTTTCCCCAGCCCAATTGCTGACCCCCATGTATGCCACGGAAACCCCCGAGGCAACTGTTGTCCTTGCATCTCCCGCTTCGCCAGTTCTTCAGTACGTACAATCGACAGAGCCAAGTCCAACATTCGCCAGCGCCCAGACACAGGTGCCAACGCCTACATTACCCCCACCCCCTATCACCTTAGAACCGACGTCGTCAACACCATCTACCGCCTATTTGACTGGTTTTCGTTATGTCACACAAACATGGAATAACTGTGGACCGGCAACCATTACTATGGCTCTGAGTTACTTTGGTTGGCAGGAGGAGATGGAATTCGCGGCATCCATCCTAAAGCCGGATGACGAGGATAAGAATGTGACCTCAATAGAGATGACGGCCTTCGTCAATGACCAGTCGGGCGTCCGTGCACTTTGGCGTATGGGAGGCACACAGGATTTACTCAAGTCATTTCTTGCTAATGGACTCCCAGTCGTCATTGCGATTGGTTTTGCACCGGAAGGCTACGACTGGCTTGGTCACTATCGCTTGCTTGTAGGCTACGATGATGCTCAGGGGGTCTTTTTCGCCTATGATAGCTACTTGGGCAATGGCGATAACGGAAATGGAATAACTGTTCCCTATGGCGAGTTGGATGCTGACTGGAGGCAATTTAACCGAAAATTCATAGTGCTATATCGCCCAGGCGAAGAGATTCGACTGCGCAATTTGCTTGGAGAATTGGTTGAACCCGCACGCGCCGCAGAACTGGCGCTAGAGAGAGCCCAAGAAGAAACGCGTGTGACCCCGCAAGATGGCTTTGCCTGGTTTAATGCAGGAACCGCCCTGGTTGCACTCGGACGCTATGACGAAGCAGCACTAGCGTATGACCAGTCAAGGCGGTTCAATTTGCCGTGGCGTATGTTGTGGTACCAATTTGGTCCATTTGAAGCCTACTTTAACGTTGGTCGATATTCAGACCTCGAAGCGCTTGTGACCACCAACTTGATTAACGGGGGTCAATACATCGAGGAAACCTATTATTGGCAGGGGCAACTTTACATAACACAAGGGCAAAGTTCTGCGGCAGCAGATGCTTTTGAGCGGTCTCTTCGAATCAATCCGAATTTCGTGGCGGCACAGGACGCACTTTCAAGTCTAACCGGCAGTTAGGCGGAGTACCGACTTGTGAAACATTCAGAGTACTGCAAGAACAAACAACCGACCCGCATCAGCATGTATCTAGAGTGGGTCTTTCTGGTCATACTGATCTGCTTGTCGGCGATAGTATTGGGAAGCATTTGGCTAAGAACTGCAGGTCAAGATGATGGAGGTGTACTGGATTTTATCTTCAACGTACAGCAGAAACTGTCGGTTTCCCGAACTACTCCTAATGCGCCTGTCCGCGTTCGCGTCACGCCAACTTCACTTTCAGAAACTTTTGCTCAGGAAGAGACTATGATGGCGTCCCCATCCCCAACTTTCGAAGTGCTATTGGGACAAACAAACTCAAGCACATTCGTTAGCATTGGAAACTATGCGCCAGGCTTTACGTTGCCAACGCTAACCGGAGATACTATCACACTCTCCGATCTGAGAGGACAACCTGTTCTCATCAACTTCTGGGCAAGTTGGTGCCCGCCTTGTCGCGCGGAAATGCCTTTGCTTGTAACCGCATATGAGCGTTATGCGAGCGACGGACTCGTAATTCTCGGTCTCAATGTCACTGAGCAAGATAGTCTGGAAGCGATCAATACCTTCGTTGAAGAGTTTGCAGTTCCATTTCCTATTCTACTGGATGAGCCAGGGCATGTAAGTAATGACTCTTATGGGTTAGTCGGCTTACCAATGAACGTATTTCTGGATCGAGAGGGCATTGTCAGACGTTTGGTTTTTGGTGCACTCAGTCCTGATGAAATCGATCCATACATTTCGGAGATATTGAACTCAGTGGAGGCAAACTCATGAGTAACTCCACTGATAGTCTCCACCAAACGAGTACTGAAACGAATGAAGTTTCCTCCACGGCAAGGACGCTTGTTGTCCCAAGGGCTTATATCACAAATGTTGTCATTGCGGTTGCCTTCTTTGCTCTCGGTGCGGCAACTGCAGGTTTTGTATTGAGCAACTCAGCACGGTCGGTCGAACAGATTATCAATCAAGCGGTTGCCGTCGCAGTCAATGAGAGTGATGAGGGGCAGGGAAGCCCATCTGCTGCAAACATCGAGAGCCCAGGTACTCGACTTGAAGTTAGTGTTGACGATGACCCTTCAAACGGACCATTGGATGCACCGATAACAATTGTGGAGTTTAGTGACTTCAACTGCCCATACTGCGCTCGATTTCGCCGCGATACTCTACCACTGATCCTTGAAAACTATGGTGATCAGGTTCGATTTGTCTACCGAGATTTCGCCATTCTGGGGCCATCTTCAGTTGACGCCGCTATTGCAAGTGAATGTGCCGACGAGCAGTCCGCGTTCTGGTTTTATCATGATTTACTTTTCGAAAATCAGCGCAACTTCAATCGAGAAATGTTGATTGGTTACGCTCAACAGATCGATCTCAGACTAGAAGAGTTTGCGAGTTGCCTGGACGATCCTGAAATAAGGACCGAGGTAATGGCGGACACCGAGGAAGCACAACGGTTAGGAGCTACCGGCACGCCCACTTTCTTCATCAACGGTCGTCCATTGGTTGGCGCACAGCCCTTTGAGGTCTTTGCAAGCATTATTGATGACGAGTTGGCTGCACTAACCGCTCCCAATCGCTGAATACAGAAGCGCAGATATTCAATCAGTGCAGTGCAGTGCGCTTCGTTTGACTGTCAATATGTTGTTGAGGAATCGGCATGAGTCAAAAATCCACCCCGCTAAAACACAAAAGAAACATCGATCTCCAATCCCGTCGTTGTTTGGGCATCGTGGTTACTTTTGAACGCCTATTCTTTAGTGGGATCGTTCTATTCATTGTCGGCGCTTTCGTGGTGCTTGCGTTCAACGCCTGGCAAAACCGTATTGTTTCTATCGATAGTCTTTCACGTCGAGTCGGTTTACTCCGCAGCCACGAAGACAATGTTGGTTATGGGACTGGTGAGTTACCACCGATGGGTGGGACCCACAACCAAGTCTGGCAAAACTGCGGTGTCTACGAAACGCTGATTCGCAGCGATCTAGCCGTACATTCGCTGGAGCACGGTGCTGTCTGGATTACCTATCATCCGGAACTGCAACTAGAACAAGTGGAGAAATTACGCGAAATCACACGCGGCGGAAGTCATCGCCTGTTAAGTCCGTTTCCTGGTTTGGCAAGCCCCGTGGTAGTAACGGCATGGGGATATCAAGTGGAATTAAAGAACGCTGATGACAGCCGTCTGATTGATTTTATCAATAACTACGAGCAAGGCACTGGGTCGCCGGAGCCTGGAGCACTTTGTTCTGGTGGAATAGGCGAACCATTAAATTGAGTGGACAAAGGATACGCCAATTCACTGCAGTCATCCGCATAATAGGCAGCTCGTAGCAAGTTAAGCAGGCAAGTAAATGGAAACTGGCAAACGCAACCTACCAAAATCTGGCAACGCTCGTCAGCGTCACGAAGTGCGTCAGCAGCAGGCAACTCAGAAACTGAGACTGCACTCTCGCCATGCGGTTCGCGCAGCGATTGCCCCAACTTTTTTAGGCTGGGTTAGGTCGTTGCTCACGCATTGGAAACCATTGTTATTGCCGCATGTAAGAGTCATCATAATCGGGTTCATGCTATTGCTAGCGGTTGCTTTTGGAATACATATCGTATCTGGAGGTGTCTTCCTAAATATATGGTCACTGGGAGTGTCACTTGGGGGTTTCTCTCTAGATGAAGCCACCACTCGTCTGGTGGAAACCTGGCACGATGGCTATCAGATTGACATTGCAGATGGGGATCTCGTACAGGCGATTGCGCCGTCACAGTTAGGACTACGACTGGATGCGCGCAGAACTGCTGAAGCCGCGCGCGCTGTCGCTCTGGCAGGGATTCCCTTTGGATACGATGTTCAGCCTATTGTACGCCTGGACACAGCAGTAGCTTTAGACTATCTGGAAGCACTCGCGCCAGAGGTGGCGATTCGCCCGTACAACGCCGGTTACGACTGGGATGGTGCTGAGTTTGTAAGTGTTCCGGGCAAAACAGGTCGCGAGCTTGATATCGAGCGAACACTGGCGCAACTTTCAGAAGATTTACCCGCTGTTATCAGTCGGCAGCGGTTCGAACTTGTTTTCCGCACTCTGCCTCCAGAAGTCGCCGACTCAAGTCGTTATTTCGAGACAGCCCATCTATTGGCAGCACAACCCTTTTCGATTAGCGCGTACGATCCTTACACCAATGAGACAGTCAATTGGACTATTCCCAGAGAGGACTTCGTCGATTGGTTGGAAGCGGAGATGGATGGGCTTGGTGTTCGAGAAGCGGAGATCGAGCTATTCCTCAATACCCAGACCAGAAGCATAAACCTCGCTGACGAAAACCGTTATCTTGACCGTGTGGAAGGACTGGAGCGCATTGAATTGGCGGTGCGCAGTACCCAGTCTTCTGTGTCCTTGCGCATACGCTACCGTGCAACCACTTACGTTGTGGTCGCCGGAGACACCGGTTACCGCATCGCTCGAAAGACGGGCATTCCCTTCAGTCAGATTGAGCAGGCAAATCCCGAGGTCGATCTCAGCGTGTTATCCCCCGGAGATGTCATCAATCTGCCTTCAAGGGATGTCACTGTACCGCTGGAGCCAATAGCATCGAAACGCATCGTGGTGAATCTGGACACTCAGTGGCTGCGCGCATTTGAGAATGGCGTGGAGGTATTTGGCTGGGCGATCTCGTCGGGTATTGAAAGCGCCCCGACCACTCCTGGCATTTATCAGATTCTGAGCCATGAGAATCCTGCCTACGGAAGCAGCTATCTCTTGTGCGAGGGTTCCGAATGCGGACAGTGGGAAATGGAATGGTTCATGGGCATCTATGAAGTCGTGCCAGGTCTTATGAATGGCTTCCACGGTACGGTTCTTCTGCCCGATAACAGTCTTTTGGGAGATGGAAACGTCGGCGCACCTTATACGCTCGGCTGTATCATGTCTGGCAGTGCCGATGCGCAGCTCTTGTACGAATGGGCAGAGGAAGGCACGATTGTTGAGATTATCTCCAGCGACTTTGAACCGCAAAGTGATCTTGGTCGAGTGATGGTCAACAGCTAACTTTACTCAGGCTTTCGACCTGTATACAGGCAAAGTGTTCCAAAAACGGTCAAATAGTGTCGTACCACGATAACTTCTTCCAAGCCACGCTGCTTCAAGAACGATGGTAAGAGTCCATTGACGTTATCTGATGTCGTCGAAAAGCCATCGAGAATTTGTACTAGAAAGAAAAGTGACCTCATTGCCGGGTTTGTGGCTTTACCCCAATCGGCTAGGTGAAATTTACCACCGGGGCGCAAAACACGGAACACTTCGCTGACAGCACGAAGCTTATTTTCTCGGGAAAGATGATGAAACACGAGACTTGAAAACACATGGTCAAAACTGTTTTCTTCATAGGGTAAATTATGGACTAAGCCATAATCGAGATTAATGTCGATTCCGGTCTGAGATGCTTTCTGCCGCGCAATTGCAAGTATCTTTTCGTCGCCGTCAATGCCAACAACCTCAGCATTGGGTTGTGCCTGCTTAATCAAGAGCGTTAGTGTGCCTGTGCCACAGCCAAGGTCAAGGACACGCTGCCCAGGTTGAAGCGACGCAGTGCCGATCAGATGATTCTTGAATTCAGCTTCCCTTAGTGTCAGCCTTAAAAGTGGATCATACAAGGACGTGAGCCACCCGTATCGCAATGCCGGAATGTACTTTGCTGATTTGTCTGCCATTACTCGTCCTCCAAGCCCCAAGTACCACCATGACCGTTCCAAGTTGGGGCAGTGACCTCTTACAGACAAGATTACCTCGGTGGCCAAATTCCAGTTGTTTCCTCAACTTGTGGCGAATCTCCACCCGAAACACGCCAGCCACGGGATGTTTGCATAATCGCTAAGTTTTGCGTGAATCGCACAGTAAATACTGCCGCGTTGCCGCGAATTACGCTCAGATGCATCTTGTAGCTTACTCTTGCAAGCCCACCTTCTTCATGGACTGCAATCTCCTTAATGTCGAACGAGTGAATTTGCACGGACTCGCCGTTCAATTGGGTGACAAAAGACTTGAATGCATCAATTGTTTCTGCAAGCCCTGTGTCTTGAGCCCCTTCTTGAATAGTCGCGAAGTAATTATCAAGTACACTTGGATCTTCTCTATCAAAGCCTTCCAAGGCGGCTATTCTCATATCCTCAAGCAACCGTCGAATTTCATTTTCGGAGTTGCCACGTTGATTCAATACTGCGACTAGAACAATGGCGGCTCCAATACCGATTGCCAATGCCCATTTTTTCATGGCTATACTCCAATCGATCAACATGGTTTGCCTAAACCATACTCTTGAGGTCGAACGAAGTGCAGCGCAATTCAGCTTACGAACGTACAGGCAATATGACGTGGTTACTTCGTTCTTTCTCGTTCTCGGAAAGGCAACGCAGTTATTCCTTTACACCGCCTCACGCGAGAAAGGTACGTACCAATCCCAAAGCTTGGTCTGTTTTCTCGATGGATGCCGAAGCATCTTTCTCTATTCCAGTCAGTGCTCGAATGGCGTCAATGGTCTCAGGTACAACAATGGCTTGATTGTAAACTTGATAGTTGTAGAAGACCTCGTTACCAACAACTCTAAGCCCATCCGCCCATAACCCAACTTCCCACATATCTCCACGGGGCCGACCTAGATCTGACATCATTTCCAAAGTGCTGTTCAGGGCAACTATGCCATCGGAGATCTTGAGGAATGCGATGCGCGGTGCTGCGTGGAACGCAGCCAATACTTCTTCTTTGGTAGCGTTACGGGTCATTTCCACACTCCATGCATGCAGATGGCTGGTCGTGTGAGCAGCAACAACTGCCGTGGTAACGACATCCAAATCGGGAATGACCGTTTGTGCGTCAGGCCCCTGATGCGATGGGATGTCTTTTTCGGGAACCACGGTGTTCATAACTCCACTATGGTCCGATTCCCAAGGGTCTGTTGCTCGCCTAATCAATACACCGCGCGCTTTCTTGAGAAGTCCCGCGTTCTTGAGAGCACCTAACGTACGGACAATACTTGTAGTATTGCATGACACCACCCGTGTCACGTCCAGCCCGATGGCTGAGGCATAATTCGCCTGAGCTACAAACGAATGTCCCGTGAGGCTATGCTTTTCCCCGCCTTGAAAAATAGACTTCACTCCGGCAGCGCGGTATGTCTCAAGATTGGTTGCTGCCACCTTTTTAGGAGTAGCATCAACCATGACATCAACCTGATGTAATAGGTCAGTGAGTTGCCCGACGAGTGGTAGTCCGCCGCTTCGCATCTGATCAGCTGCCTCAGGGGTTGAGGCGAATAGAGGATATCCTTTTTCGTAAGCAACTTTGACTCGCCAATCAGTGACAACATCCGAAATTCCAACGAGTTGCATATCGTCTTGAGCCGCCACCGCGTCAGCGATACGTTTCCCAATCACTCCATAACCATTGACAGCTACTCTCACGGTTTTCGAAGACATTTTGCCTCCTGTACGAAACGCTTTATTCAAGTGAATACTTTATGAGCCTACAAGGCAAAGAACAGCATGTGTAGCGCCATATGGCGTGTTTGGCATCGGGCAAGTTGCTTACCTCCCAACACACTCAAAATAGTGAATGCAATCATAACCAATGCTCTTCTGGTTCATCTTCATCCGGGTTGCCGATTGGATAACTGATGCGCTGAAAGCCGTGATTGCGATCAAGCAATTTGGCGCATTCGTACCGGGCAAAATGGCGGTCTTGTTCGATGCAGGGAAGGAATAAAATAATCAACTCGGTAAGCTTTGTGACTCGCCTTTTTGAGTCCTCAAGTTCTCAGCTAGTCCAAGCGTAACCGTAACGACCAATGGTTACTAGAGGAGTGTAAGTGAACATGAAGTGGTTATTGAGTCTCTCTGCGATAACTTTCTTGAGTCTTTGGCTATTTGTGGCTATTAGCGATGCTCAGGAAGTCCCAAGCGAGCTAGTTGCCTTTATCACGAATACCGAAGGAGATGAGATCGGCACTATTTCATTTGGAGAAGTAACGGATGAGATAATTCGCAATATGGACTTGCCAAAAGAGACCAGTAGAAGCATTTTGATTATGGTGCGAGTGGAGGGACTAACACCTGGTTTTCATGGCTTACACATCCACAGTGTTGGCGTGTGTGAACCGTCAGATGAGCGGGCATTTGCGTCTAGTGGTGGTCACTTGGCTCTTGAGGGACAACGACATCCCGATCATGCAGGAGACCTTCCATCCCTTCTTGTACTGGAGGATGGTGTAGCTGTTTCGATGTTTGTGACAGATCGCTTTACACTGGAAGATCTGGTGGACCTAGACGGTAGCGCCGTCATTGTGCATGCAACCGCTGATAACTTTGCTAACATCCCTGTAGACCGTTACGACCCCCTTGCAGACGAGATAACTCTGACTAATGGAGACTCGGGTGGACGTGTGGCCTGTGGCGTTATCGCTGAAGCACCCTAAGTGACCCTCCAAGTATCTTGACTCGGTCCTCGAGGGCTTTACCAGTGCAAGTGTGCGTTTGGCAAAGCCCTCGAATTAACGCTGAAACATCTACTGCGAGCTCGTGACAACGACACAGTTTTCCTCACCATAGCCGTTAGGGACATAGAGGTCAGCGTGCAAGTCATTGCACCAAGTTTCGCCATTGACGAGATAGCGAAACTCATACTGATGATCTGATTTCAAATCGAGTGATACTTGCCAGGTGTTGTTTGGTTGACGTATTAGTGGATGCGTTGTCTGCCAATCATTGAATTCGCCGACCAGATGCACTGTCTCAGCATCTGACTCAAGTGGCAGCACGAAAGTCACTTTGATCGAGTCGGCTTTTCTCGAACGTTCCTTAACTAGCATTTCTACACCTCCCATTCCGATAACTTGAGCTTAGTCCACAAAAAGCAACTGTTGTAAGCGCAATGTTGCTCACTTTGGATACGCCGTTTAGCGGGGTACCAACAGATGGAATAGCGCTTACGAGGCTCTTGGCAAACCAGTATTCTTGGAGAAGGCTAAAGAGGAGTCACCATAATGGCAAAAGATCCTGTGTGCGGAATGGAAGTTGAGCCACAATCAGCATACGCAATTCGTGAGCAACTGGGACAGACATTCTACTTCTGCTCCCAAGACTGCGTTGAGATTTTTGATGGCAACCATCATCAGAATGGGCATCTAAGCCGCCGTAATCAGCGCTGGAGTACCGAACTTAGGGATAAAATCACTGATCTAGAAAGTGTGCCGGTGGTGAGCAAGCGCGTTTCCACGTCTACACGAGTCGAGTTGGCGGTCATTGGACTACAACGTTCAGGCGGACCAGCCTTGGAACAAGCAATTGCAGGCATTCCCGGCGTTAGCAAGGCAGTCGTCAACACCAAAGAAAGTCGAGTCTTTATTGAATATGACCCGGATAGCGCCAACGTCTCGGATTTGCTGGAGGCAGTTCGTGGTGCTGGCTTTACCCCTGGCATTCAAAATCTTAGGCTTCGGGTCAAAGGTCTATACTGCGCCGAATGTGTACAGCGCATAGAAAACGCTCTACAAGCTGTTCCTGGGGTGCTTAACGCCAGCATGAATGCCGCAACGAACGAAGTTCGCGTGGAGTATTCCCCAAGTGTTGGTGATATGGGTCTTTTGATAGAAGCTATTGAGGCAGTGGGACCCTATCAAGCAACTCACGCGTTTGAGTCATCAGAACCAGAATTGGACACGGAAGCCCAGGCAACGGAAAAAGAGTATCGTAACCTTATGCGCAAATGGTGGTTCGCCGCTGCCGTAGGCATACCGACCATGATTCTTTCTTATCCCTGGATCTTTCCCATACTGCGTGATTGGTTTCCGCGCGGCAGCGACAGTTTGCGCTACATGTGGTATGCCATGGGGATCGCAAGCTTCGCGGTCCTGATTTACTCCGGCGGTCAGTTCTTTGTGGGTATGTGGGAAGGGTTGAAGCACCGCTCCGCCAATATGCACACTTTGATCGCCATCGGCACAGGCACAGCATGGATATACTCGACCATCGCTCTTCTTTTCCCTGGGCTGTTTCCGTCAGAAGAGTTTACAGACGTGTATTACGATGTCACCGTCGTGGTGACTGCTTTGGTTGTGCTTGGTCTGGCGATGGAGCTGAAGGCTAAAGGACGCACTTCCGAAGCCATCAAGAAGCTGATCGGTCTCCAAGCGAAAACTGCCAGAGTATTTCGAGCAGGCAAAGAACTCAGTATCCCAGTCGAAGAAGTCCTGGTCAACGATATCGTGATTGTTCGTCCAGGCGAGAAAGTTCCGGTAGACGGTGAAGTTGTGGAAGGTCAATCGGCAGTAGACGAGTCGATGATCACCGGCGAGTCTCTACCGGTGTCCAAGAAGTTAGGAGACGAGGTCATCGGGGCGACCATAAACAAAACGGGCAGCTTTAGATTCCGAGCTACGAAAGTCGGTAAGGATACGGCACTGGCAAGCATTATCCGCTTAGTTCAGGATGCTCAAGGAAGTAAGGTACCCATACAGCGGATTGTCGATCGTGTTTCCGGGTACTTTACTCCAGCGGTCATGATCCTCTCCATCATGGGCTTCATTGTCTGGTATGACTTTGGACCATCCCCATCTCTTGCGTACGCACTCATCGTTGCTGTCACGACGTTAATCATTGCTTGCCCGTGCGCGCTCGGAATGGCAACCCCAATGAGCCTGACAACAGGAATTGGTTTGGGTGCACAGCACGGCATACTGATTCGATCCGGTGATGCCTTACAGACCGCCGAACGGCTCAACGCCATCATACTCGACAAAACCGGGACGATCACTCATGGTAAGCCTTCACTGACCGATGTGGTTCTTGTCCCCGGACAACTAGAAACCGTGCTCATCACGTTAGCAGCTTCCGTTGAAAAGCTGTCGGAGCATCCGTTGGCACTCGCCATCGTCGAAGCAGCGCAGATGCGCGGACTCATGCTCAGGGAATCTCGTGAATTCGAGGCTATTCCGGGGCACGGAGTTTCAGCAATTGTCGAGGGGCTTCGTGTGCTCATTGGCAACTTAAAGCTCATGCGTCGAGAAGGAATAGACCTCAATGGGCTGGAGGACACATCCAGGCGTCTGGCTGACGATGGCAAGACCCCCATGTTTATTGCTATTGAGGGCGAGCTAGCAGGCGTCATTGCGGTCGCGGACACCTTGAAGGATGACTCCAAGGATGCGATTAGCACCCTTCAGGAAATGGGGCTGGAAGTCGTCATGATGACCGGAGATAACGAGCGTACTGCGAATGCCATTGCTCGCCAGGTGGGGATCGATCGCGTGTTAGCCGAAGTGCTTCCACAGGACAAAGCCTTCAATGTCCAAAAATTGCAGCTCGAAGGGAAAAAGGTCGCGATGGTGGGTGACGGTATCAATGACGCCCCCGCGCTGGCGCAGGCGGATGTCGGCATGGCTATCGGCACAGGCACAGATGTGGCTATAGAAGCTTCGGACATTACGCTGATAAAGGGCAGCCTACTCGGTGTCGTGACAGCGATTCAGATCAGTCGTGCCACAGTGAAAAACGTCTATCAGAACCTGTTTGGTGCATTCATCTACAACACCGCGGGGCTCCCTATTGCACTAGGGGTTCTCTATCCCTTTCTTGGCATTCTCTTGTCGCCCTTGCTCGCTGCACTTGCAATGTCGTTCAGCAGTGTGACGGTGATCAGTAACGCGAATCGCCTGAGAAGTTGGAAACCAACACAATTGATGCCCACTAGCAACGAGATGGAGGCTATAAAATGACACCGGACAAGGTCGTAGTCACGCTCATCGGGCTTGGATTGATTACATTCATCATCTGGTACTTCTGGTTGGTCAAGCACCCTGGCGTGAAGGCAAAAGTGGGTACCGGTGGTTATCAAGAGGCTCTGATCTTGGTCAAGGGCGGCTACACGCCAGACATTATCATTGTTGATCATGGAAAGCCTGTCCGCCTCAATTTTCTGCGTATGGAGTCGGCATCTTGTTCTGATACCGTCATGTTCCCGGACTTCAACAAAAGCAGCAAGTTACCAGAGGGCGAAACAATCTCTATCGAGCTAAAGCCCGAACAGCCAGGGGAGTACGACTTCCAGTGTCAAATGGGCATGTTCCGAGGCAAGCTTGTGGTTGAGTGAGCCGAGCAGGCGGTCAAATACATCTTTCGCCTCTCATTCTGAGGTTTGGGTGCCAGCCTTCCCATGCTTTTGGCGGAAGATAGTTAAAAATGTATCGTGGAGGTAAACGTGATGAAGTGGGCAAAAACTGTACGAGGATCCGGACTGGATACGATGGGTCTCGTATTTGCTGTGTGGATATGTACACTTCCGCTTATGGGTCTTGTAATTGCTCCTGTGTTTGGCGCGCAGACGGCACTCACGATTGCCATTGCAAGTCTCATTGGAATGCTGATCCTATGCTGGGGAACCTGTATTCTTAGACTAATTCAAAGGTTTATGAACTGGGTGTTCGTGACAAAACCCTCTTACAAATAACGGTAATGGGTGATCAAGCCCCCGATTTAAGCCATTGACCAGCGTGACAATCCACGTGCGGGAACCATATGCAGTAGAAGCTAGCCGCCCTATTGTTGGGCGTCTCATCCCCAATCCTGCCTATTTTGCCGTTTTGGTCTTGTCCTTGAGAAGCTCCAACCCCCTGTGCATTTCGGTGCGCTTCATTTCGCACGATAACGCACCACCCAACACGCTAAAGCCGCAAGCGGCTTCGGCTACGGTTTTGCCTCTGGCTTGCGCCGCTTCTCTCATGGCAAAACCGTGCCGCCCTGCGGGTAGCGGTTGGGCACCCGGTGCGTTCTCCCTTGTGCGAAAGCGCACCTTACAAAATGCACATGCGGGGTATCGACCTCACGGATGACTGGAAGGCCGCGCTCGCTCAAAAGGGCAGCGCTGTAAACTTGCCCAACGCCGATGCGCGTTGACGGTCTCCTGCAGGGGGTCGCGCTGGCTCGCAGTGCCAAACGTCCCTGGCAATTTGGTCAGATGACGCTGAGCGTCGTGGATGGGGCTGTGAGAAAGAAGAAGCAGCCTGCCGGAACGGTCTACAGTTCGAGGTGATCGCCCATGCGATCCCGGACTGCATCCAGGCACAACTCAGCGTCGATGGACGACGAACAATTACATACGACTTTTAGGAGAAGGGCGCGCAGCCCCTCTCTTTGTTTTTATATGGACGGTTTTGGCTGGATAAATGAGGTGAACTATGGCGACAGAAACGCGGGTGATGATCGCGGGATCGCGCTATGCGACACGGGCTGCACTGCACTATGCACGACGAGTCGTTCAGCGCGTGCATCAGCTCGGCTGGACGGTGCTGGTCGGCGACAATCCGAAGGGCGTCGATATGGCGGTCGTGAACGAGTGTCGGCGGCTGAAGGCGAAGGTGATCGTGGTCGGACTCACGAACCGTCCACGCAACGGCGGCTGCGCGCATGGAGAGTACATCCGCTTTGAGCGCGGCGTGTATCACACGGCGGGCGGCGGCATGTTCGACCGCTACCACGAGCGCGACCGCTACCTTGTGGATCAGTGTGATCGGGCGGTGTTCGTCTGGAACGGCGACAGTCGCGGCACGAAGGCAGGGCATGACTACGCGCTGCGGCGCGGCAAGCAGACGCATCTGGCAACATTCGAGGCGGTGCGACATGGCTAGTCGGGATCTCCGGACGGTCAGACAAGAGTACGTCGGCGAGCTGACGGGCAGCATCACGGGCGATGTGCATTGCTACGGGTACGCCATTCACGAGGGCATCTGCATCTATGTGTCGATGGGCGGTCCGCGCATGGCGGTTGAGGCGATTCGTGCCAAGCTGTCAAAGGGCGATATCGTGTCGTGTGCACCGTGGGATGCGCCGTCGGTTGAGCTGACGGCAGGCGAAGGCAACAGCGGCATGTACCATGCGTACATGACGAATATCCCGGAGGCGAAGTTCACATCGCTGATCCTGGTGCATGAGCGGGCGGTCGTGCCGAACTACAACGGCGCATCAACAATGTTCCTCTTCCGCACCGACGACGCGCAGGCGACCGCCAAGCTCAAGCATCATGTGACCGAGCTGGTCAACGTGCCAGTGTTCGACGCCTGGGCGGACTACCTCTACACTGCCGGGCAAACCGCGGGACTTGTCCGCCAAACCCGCAGCGCAGGCGCGATTGATGTGCTGACAGTCGATCTGGATGCGACGGCGTGGACGCGGCTGATTACGGGTGGGCTGGAGCAGAATGTCATTCATTTAGCTGACCAAGCCGCATAACAGGATTGACATTGCCGCCGCGTCAAACTTTACACTGAAGCCATCCGATTGTGCCGAAAGGAAGTGTGATGTTTCGGATTGGAGAATTTTCCAGGATCGCTCAGGTTTCCGGTCGTCTGTTGCGCTACTACGATGAACTTGGACTGTTGGTTCCTGAATTCATTGACCCACAGACCGGATATCGCTATTACAGCGCCCAACAGCTCCCCCGTCTCAATCGCATTCTGGTGTTGAAAGAGATAGGACTGTCTCTGGAGCAGATTACCGAGCTACTGGCGCAGAATCTTCCGGCAGAGGCGTTTCGAGGGATGCTGACGCTACGCAAAGCCCAGATTGAACAGGCACTTCAGGAAGAAACAACACGACTCCGGATGGTCGAATCGCGCCTGGATCAACTGGATACTTATGGACAGGTTCAAGAACCTGACATTGTTATGAAGTCCGTTGAAGCTCAGCCATTCCTCTCGGTGCGAGAAATACTTCCAGACATGAATGCAGTCCGATGGCTCGCCCAGACCATTAACAGTGTGGTGCCAGCCACCATCGGGCGCAGCACTCTTGGCTACATCACCATTGTCATCCATAGTCCCATGTACGACCCCGCCGAATTCGATCTGGAAATAGGCTTCATCGTCACCGGAAAGGTGCCGGACAGGGTGCCGCTGCCCAACGACCGCGCATTAACGTTAGGAGAGCTTCCAGGAGTGGCACGTATGGCGACGCTGGTGCATGTTGGTCCGGTCGATTACAGGCATCAGGGTTACAGCACACTTGCGCTGGGGTTAGAGAAAGCGAATTATCAGATTGCAGGGCTAGGACGCGAAGTCATGATGCAGTTCCCATTACAGGGACCCGACTCAGACGCCGTGATTGAATTGCAAATTCCGGTGAGCAAATCCGAACCGAACTTGGGGACTTGACTTTGACGTTACGGAAAACTGTAGAGTGACGACATCGCTTTGAAGCCGTACCGAGGCAGTCGGTGCCCATACTGGAGAGATCGTGATGTCTACACTGGATACCTTGATACAACGCAGTCAGGCTTTCGCAACTGAGGGCTTTACGGCGGGGTTGCCACTCATGCCAACCCTGCGAACCATGGTAATTAGCTGCGCCGATCCGCGAGTTGATCCAGCCCATATTCTTGGACTTAAGCCAGGCGAAGCAGTCGTGATCCGCAATGTGGGTGGGCGTATCACACCGGGAACCTTGCAAAATATGCAGTTACTGCAAACGATTGGGCAGGTCATGGGGGCCAATCCGAATGGCGAATTTAACCTGATCATCCTGCACCATACCGATTGCGGCATCAACCGTCTTGAAGACAGACCTGAGCTGCTGGCAGCCTACTTTGGCATCGACAAGACAGCTCTGCCCGCGAAAGCCGTCAGCGATCCTCATGCATCCATTCAGATTGACCTCGCCGTCCTCAAAGCGAGCGTTCCACTACCGCCAAGCTGGAAGGTAACTGGCATGGTGTACGACGTAAATACCGGGAAAGTGGAAGTGATTGTGCCTGTGGAGTCGATTCAGACCCACCCAAGTGCTTAAGTCTGTTCTACTCACGCTACCCGGAGATCAATCATGAGAACTGTAAATCACCCTGCAATCGTCTCTGCTCAGACCTGGTTTGAGAGCGGGGAGCGAATCGGTTACGACCCTCATGCCAGCACAGTTGGGGCAGCTGATGCACCCCTCAAGGTTTTCGTGCGGCGGGAAGGCAATAGCACGAATGCCGTCACCTTTGTGCCCGGATACCCCGATGGCTCGTTTGGATGGGCAAAGGTGCTGCCCTACCTGCCTGATGCTGCCGCGATGCCGAAACTGTTCGTCGAGTATGTGGGCATGGGCGACAGCGATAAACCGAGGGATTACCCCTACTCCACCGCTGAACGCACCGATCTGGTCGAAGCACTCTGGCGCAAGTTCGCTGTCCAATCGACGACCCTGGTAGCTTTCGATTTTTCCTCACTCGTCGTTTTGGAGCATTTGCAACGGCGTCTCGAACGAGCCAAACGTGGCGAACCTGTGGGGGGACCTGACATCCGGGGTGTGTTCATATTCAATGGCGGTCTGTTTACGGACGGGCATTCTCACCTGTGGTATACCACGCCCCTCTTGCGCCGTCTCCCCGATTGGGCAACTGAACTGATGGCACGTCCCTTTGTGAGTTTCAAGCTGATGGCAAGCTCCATGTGGTCAAGAAACTACCAGGTGTCGTCGGCTGAAATTCGTGAATTGTATCAAGCGATGAGCCGTCACCAGGGACTATTCTATCTCTCACGCGCTGCGGGTTTTGTCGTCGATCACAAGGCGCAGGGCAGCCGACTGGACTTCGGACGACTATTTGAGACCTACCATCGTCATTTTCCATTCGTGGTCGGTGGCAGCGAAGAAGACCCTTTTGAACCACGCCAGGTAAACCTGAGCCAGAGCCGGTTGGGCAAAGCCGGACTCCAGATCAAGCGTTTACCAGGCGGGCATCTGACCACTAACGAAGAACCCGAAGCCCTGGCAAGACTGATCGCTGAATTCGAGCAAGGGCTTAGACAAAATAATCCAGCGGTGGACGTGTTACCAGCATATCCCATGCACTCCTGAACCGTCCTCAGGATTTACCCACCGACTTTCACCTTCCAGACCGCCTGTCAGAACATTGACAGGCGTTTTCTATTCCAGAAAGGAACGATCATGGCGCGTGCATCCTCAAAGGCGATCATGGGATACCTGCCCATCGAGGAGCGCCACTATCCAGCGCTCCTTTCGTTAGTGCAGCCTGCTACTCTGGCGCATCGGCTGCTCGACCCGTTCGCGGGTGAAGGCGCGTTCCTCGAAGCGGCGGCGCGGGCGTGGAACCTGACGCCGTATGCGAACGAGTTGGATGGCGAGCGGGCGGCGGCGTGCATCAGTCGCTTTGGCGCGAAGCAGGCAGTGCGCTGCGATGTCGAGCGACTGCTGGCATCCAACAACGCTTTCAGCGTCGCCTGGCTCAACCCACCGTATGACCACGATCCGCTGCTGAAGGACAGCAAGCGCGTCGAGTTCGCCTATCTACGCCACGCCTGGAAATGGCTACAAGACGGTGGGCTGGCGCTGTGGTGCATTTACGCCCACCACATCACGGAAGATGCTGCGCTGTTCCTCGCCCGCCACAGCCGCGCGGTCGATGTCTGGGCGCTGCCGGGCAAGCATCTTGGGGAGTACGACCAGGTGGTGGTCGCAGCGGTCAAGGGCGACAACCCGCATCCTGAGCCGCTCTACAACGCGATCCTGGCGCAGAAAGCAGCACCGCGCCCGCTCACCGTGCAGTCCGAACCTGTCTACAAGCTGCCGCCGCCACCGACCATCAGCCGCTTTGTCTTCGCACCGGATGTGATTGATCCGGAACAGGGGCTGCGCCTGATCCAGGAAGGCGGAGCGTGGAAGAGCAACGGCTTTCAGGCGCTGCTCGATGTGCCACCACCGCAAGCGCAAATCCAGCCCGTCGTCGCGCCGCGTCCCGGGCATCTGGCGCTGGTGCTTGCGGCAGGCGTTGCCAACGGTGCGGTGCTGGATACTGAGGCACATGGACGGGTCGCCATTCGGGGCAAGACGGTGCATGTCGAGCAGATCGCCCGCGTCGAGGTGGAAGCGGCACCCGGCGATCCGGATCGCCAAATTAAGAAGACCACCGTGCGCCTGAAGCCAACGACCACGCTCACGCTGCTGTCCGAGGGCGGCGACGTCATCGAGATGGAGGGCGATGACGCGCTGCTGTCGTTCATTACTGACAACAAGCGAGCGCTGGCGCAGTACCTGAATGCCAAGTTCGACCCGCTGTATCGCTTCGATTTCGCCGGGATGGGCCGCTTCCTCGACCGGATCAAGCTCAAGGGCAAACATGCCCTCTACGGGGCGCAGAAGCATGTCATCGGCGCGGTCGTGCGTGGCTTTCAGCAGCGTGACAGCATCCTACTGGTGGGCGCGATGGGTACGGGGAAGACGGCGATGGGAGGAACTGCCGCAATCGCTATTGCGTCAGGCGTCGTCGAGGCGCTGCGCGGGCAGGTGCGCGATGACCAGGTGGTGCTGGTGGTCGCGCCGCCGCATCTGATCGAGAAGTGGAAGCGTGAGCTTTGCTCGATTAGTCCCAATGTCGTCACCCGCCGCCTGGATCGGCATGAGGACATCAAGGCGTTCATAAAGGAAGCGGCGCGGTTGGGACCGGGCGTAGCGAAGATCGGTCTCATCAAGCGCGATATGACCAAGCTGGGTGCGGGGCGTGAGGCGGCTGTGATCTGGCGGAACGAGCCGACGGCGCTCTGGGCTGCTGGTGCGCCAACGCCCTGGGGGTACGAGGGTAAGCCGCGTATCGTTAAGCAGCGCGTGCCGAAATGTCCGACCTGCGGCTGCACCGTCATGCAGGAGAAGAAGGGATCGACGGTCCCGGCGAGCGGGTCCTGGTTGAGCGGTGGTAAGCGTGTCTGTTCGGTATGCCAATCACCCTTGTGGCAGGAAGCACGCGATAGCGGCTCGCGTCCGAAAGCGGGCGAGAAATTCGCCCCGAAGAACCCGCGCTACCGGCTGGACGACTATCTCAAGCGCGTCTATCCCGATCGAGTGTTCCTGCTGGTCTGGGATGAAGTGCATGAGGCGCAGCACGGCGACACCGGCAACGGCGAAGCCTTCGGACGGATGGCGGGTGTGGCACGCAAGGTGCTGGCAATGACCGGCACCCCCTTCAACGGGCGGTCGAGCAGCCTGTTCAACCTCGAATATCACCTGAATGACCGAGTGCGGTCGACTTACAACTGGGGCGGAGCGTCACGCCTGAGTCGCAAAGCACACGGCGGCGACTGGCAGGTCATCGCGGAGGACGCGGGCAAGCAGCGCGGGCGCGCCGAGTCGCGCTGGGTCGAGGCGATGGGCGTGCGCGAGCAGGTCGTCGAGGAGCGTCCTAGCTACGACCGCGACACAGGCGCATACACGGGGACATCGACCTACGAACGCCCGTATGAGGAAGCGCCGGGCATCTCGCCGCTGCTGGTCGCTGAAGTGCTGGATCATGCCATCTTCTTTTCGCTGGGCGATCTGGGTAAGTGGCTGCCGCAGTTCGAGGAGGTCGCGCTGCCGGTGGAACTCGACGATGAGGTCTACGCGCAGTATGACCGGACACGCCAGCAGTTGAAAGACTACCTGGTCCAACGGCGCTGGGAGGGCGATGCGACCTTTCGCGGTGCCTATCTCCAGTGGGCGATGGGCTGGGTCAATACGCCGTTTCGCCCGTATGAAGTCATCCACAATCTGAAACATCCGGTCACAGGCGAGAAGATGGCGCACACCGTCGCGACCATTCCTTCGTTCGGCGAGCATCGCGTCTACGCCAAAGAGCAGGCGCTCATCAACCTGGTGCGCGACGAACTGGCGGCAGGACGACCGTGCGTGGTCTATCTGCGCCAGACCAGCACCCGCGACATTCAACCGCGCATCGAGGCGCTGCTGCGCGAGCATGTGCCCGGCGCACAACCCTACATCCTCAAGAACACGGTTGCGGCTGAACGACGCGAGGCGGTCATTGAGGCGGAACTGTCGAAGGGCATGAACGTCCTCATCTGCAACCCAGAGCTGGTCAAGACGGGCTTGGATTTGCTGTTTGCGCCAACCCTGATCTTCTACGAGATCGTCTTCAATCTGGGGACGCAAATGCAGGCAGCAGCCCGTTCGTATCGCCTGAACCAGACGCACGCTCACTGCAAAGTGGTCTACCTCTACGCCGAAGGCACGATGGAGCAGACCGCCGTCCAACTGATGAGCCGCAAGCAGCGCGCCGCCAAGCTGCTGACAGGGGATGTGGGACTGACCGGGTTGGATACGCTGACGGAGGGCGAAGGCGGTTTTGAGCAGGCGCTGCTGGACGCGATTGGGCGCGACGAGGCGCTGGTTAATCCAGCGGAGTTGTTCAAGGCGGAGGCTGCTGCAGGTGAGATTGACGTGGAAGATGCTGCCTACTGGAATGTCGAGTTAGCGGACGAGACACGCGAAGAACTGACGATTGTGGAAGTTCAAGCGATGACAGTCATCAGCGACCCTGCACCCGTCCCAGCAACGAGCAAGATTGACTGGCTGACGCAGCGGCGCTCCGCTCGGAAGTCCGAACGTCGGACGCAACACCCACGCGATCCACTCCACGTCCCAGCGGACTGGTTCGCAGACGAGTCGGCAGTCCGATCGCCTGCCAAGCCGGAACCGATGCCTGTCCAACTGGCGCTGTTCTGAGAGGTGGATCATGCACGCCGACACGCTGCTATTCCTGGATCACCTCTTCTGTCGCTGTCAGGGCTTGCCCGCTAGCATGACGCTGACCGCCATTCATCCCGATGGGCGGCATCGCACGCCATCCCGTCATGTCGCAGTCGGACAGTCGGACACAATGCGTCAGGCATTGGACGCTTTGGGAGATGCCAACGCGCAGGGATGGGGCGCATACGTCGCCGTTGGACTGCGCCGTCCAGGGCTGACCCGTTGGCAGCGTGGTGGTTTGTCCGACGCGGTAGCGCTGCCTGCCTTGTTCGCCGACATTGATGACGACTCCAATGCAGTACAGCAACGCTTGTTTGCATCGACGCTAACCCCCAGCCTGATTGTCCATTCCGGCGGCGGCTATCACGCCTACTGGTTATTGGATCAGCCGACGACCGATCTACCGCTGGCTGGCCGCATCCTCGAAGGGTTGGCAGCACACTACGGCGGCGACCGACTCTCGCCAGCGACATCACTTCGGCTGCCGGGCACCTATAACACGAAACCCGGTCGGGATGGTGCGCTGTGCCATGTGGTTCATCGCACCGACTGCCACTATCGCCTGACCGATTTTGGTCGCTTCATCCAGCCTGAGCCTCTACCTGCGACCACGCGAGGACAGATGACAGATGGGGAGAGGAGGCTTAATCCCGATGTAATCGACGCCATCATGCACGCGCTCTACCGCCACTATCGGGCGCGGAAGGCACGCGGCGGCTGGATACCAGCGCTGTGTCCCTGCGGTCATGCCCGCGATAGCCCCGGCGCGCATTTCTTCTTCAATCCCGACATCGGCTGCGGGCGCTGTCATGGACGCCATGGGACGCTGCGCCTGACAGACCTCTGTTCACTGCTGGGTATAGATGCCGCCATACTCGGCGGCATTTTCAAACGAAAGGACACCTCTGTATGACCGACAAAGCACCGCTCATCATCACGCTGACCCTCCCGGAAAGCGCTGACGAGACCAAACCGGGCACGTTGCTGGTGGAACGCAACTATCTCGCGCATGTGCGACAGTTCAGCTACACGCGCCTGTCTGACCTGGGCGACATCATCGCCGAAGGGTTGATGGCGCTGGCGGTCGTGGCTGCTGACCCGCCCGTTATCGCGGAAGGTCCGAAAGCCGAGCCAAAACCTGCGGCAACGCACAAGACGACTGCGAAAGCATCCGATGCTCCTGTCGAAGCAGGCGAACCGACTATCGACATCCCGCTCAAGAAGGGATCGCTGAAGGTGAAAATCAGCCACCTCAAGATTGTCGATGGCGACACGGACGCCGAAGCCTACGCGCTCGCCATGCGGCTCGCTGGACGGTTGGTCGATGGCAAGCTGTGGGACGGCAAGACACCGATCCGCTTCGAGGATGTCTATGCTGCCGAGCGCAAGATGAAGCATCTGACCGCAGCCGATTTTGCGCTGTTCACGTTGGAAGATTTTATTCAACCAGCATAGATAGGACTTGACTTACTCAGTTCGTGTGGTGCTTGACTCTCGAAATCATAATTGACTACGCAGTGCCAGTAAGTGCTGGTACTGCCACTCGCTCTCTCGCTTCGAGACAACACCTTCATCACCAGCCGCTGCTGAGGCACGAGCCGAAGCAACCGCGTAGCGCGCAGCTTGGATTGCATGCTCCGCTACGTGAGCAGTTGCTGCGGCGTGTCCGCAGGCGCGTGCAGCCGCGATAGCGCCCGTCGTATTCACATCACGCGCGGCAGTATGGGCAGCGAAAGCTGCTTTGCGCGCATCCGTCATCTTGAGTTCGCCATGTATCCAGGCACGCGCAGCCGCAATTGCTGCTCTTGGACGAAGATCCTCTGCTGCGACTGTCTCGAAGCTCAAGAGAACTCTTTCGGCACAATCTGCCGCCCAACCTGCCAGTAGTTTGTGATCGGTGACTGCTGTCAACACGGCAATTGCCGCGTCATGTTCAGCATCCGTCAGTTTCCAACCAGCCATTGTTTGTTCCTCGTCTTTGATTGAATCCTATATGAAAGGGAAACAGGAAACCATGTCTGATCAGAATCCAACCCAATTACCGCGTATCTTCAAGACCGGAGCAACCCGCATCGTCGAGGATGACTCGATGCGGGGCAAGGGCTTCGAGGAAGTCCGGGCGTTGCTGCGGAGTGCCTACCCCGAAATCGCCAACGCCACCATCCGCGAGACGACCACTGCCGACGGGCAGCCAGTCATCGAGTTTTTACCAGTCGCGGGTCGTAAGGGTTGAGCGATGATCGCCAACAATTTTGCGCTGGAATCACTGCGCGAATGTCTGGCGAACGTGCCGCCGGTTGAACTGAAAGGGATGGCGCTCCTTCGGGAGCGTCCTCCCCAAGCGGGCTTCTTCCCGCCGCTGGACATGCCGCGAGCGGTCATCGCCGAGGCGGTGACGGAAATCGTCGCCTATACCCAGCGCAGCCAGCACGCCGCCGCCCAGATCGCCAAACTCGCACCAATCCCCCTAACGACGATTTCACTCCTCGACTACGGATTGTAACCATGTTTACACAACTGAATATGCTGCTTAACAGCGCCATCCGCGCCGATCCGCTGCTGTGCCTCGCCAACGCCATTTGTTGGCTCGATCCGCTCTGGCGCAGCGACAGCGATGAGGTCGAGGGCGATACGTTGGCGACTGGGCTGCTGGTCGCGCGCGAGGCGTTCCCCGATGCCTATGCTGGAGCAATTGAGCGCATCCGCGCAGGGATGCCCGACCGTGAGATTGACGGCTACCTGTGCGCGGAAATCAGCAAAGCAGGCATTCCGGTTGATGACCTGGAAAGCCTCGGTTACGGCATCCCACTTCCCGCCTACGGCGTTCGTCTCGAAGATCCCGACTTTCATGAGTCGCATCCCGATGTACTGCCCATCTTGGCGTTGTTCGGCGCTGAAGAGGACGCGAACGAGTTTGACCTGTCTGAGCAGGTCTACAAGGTCGGCAGGCTGCTCCACGAGCGACTGATCGCCCAGGACGATCCGGCGTGGAAGCAGGTCGGGTGGGCACTCGGTTGGTTGTACTCATGTAGCTCGAACAGCGCAGTCGATCTGGATTGGGAGGACATGAGCGAGTTCCAGCCGCTGAGTTGGGAAGCGGACAATGTCGCTTTCGCGAAGGAAATCATCGAGGAGGCAGAAGTCATCATGTCCGATGTCGCCGCAGGGCTGACGCTGCTCGCAGGTCCCAATGTGCAGGTGACGCTACGGCGCAATATAGAGCGAGTCTATCGACATCTGAAGGAAGGGAAATCTCATGATCGACACCTCCCCCTGGACTGGAACGCTGCTCTCGTCGGCGCTGACGGAGCAGCCGAGCCTCATGCTGGAGTTCTACTCGTTCGGCGTGATGTTGCATAAGCGCGACGGTGAGCGGATACAAGAGTACGCGGTTGACCCGGCGCAGGTGGCGCTGGCACTGGCGGCGAAAGTCACGTTCGACACCGGGCTGCTCGGCGGCAACACCCTGCTGGTGCGGCAGGATAGCGTGCGGAAGCTGGTTGCCGAGTATCGCCCACCGAGTAAGACCGGGATGTTCCTCGATGGGTCGGAGACCGCCCTGCGGTTGCCGCTGCCGGGATTGGTGCTCATTCGCACGACGAGCGACGACCGCAATCCACAGTATCACTTGTTCGCCGTCAAACGCCGCCCGACCGCGTTGACCACGCCACTCTATCATGCGCCGCTGCCGAACGTCTTCGGCTCCGGCTCGATCTGCTGGGGCACGGTGCAGCGACCGACCGATGCGGCGCTCAAAGGTGCATCGCTGGCAGAAGACTGGATGCAACTGCTGGGTTCTCGCTTCGGCGACCATACCGTCAACGGAAAAAGTCTGACGAATCCCCGCGACATTCGTGAAAAGCTGATTGCGCTGGAGGCGAGCAAAACGCGGCGCTATCCGACTTCTGATCTCATTCCGCTCAAGCGCACGCTCGCGGATGTGCTGGGAGGCAGCCATGATTAGCTTCGATCCCAACACGCAGATTTCGACCATCACCATCGTCGGGTGTGGCGGAACAGGTGCATCAGTCACAAGGTCGGTGGCGCGTATGGTCTACGACATGCGCGAGGCGCGGATGTACACTCCGCAGGTCGTCCTGATTGATCCGGATGTGGTCGAGCGACATAACGTCGGACGGCAGCTCTTCACCGAAGCGGATGTCGGACAGCCGAAAGCGCAAGTTTTGATGCGGCGGTTCAACCTGGCGCTCGGTTTGAGCATGACAGCGATCTGCGAAGCGGTGGACGCCGAACGCCACTTCGACCGCTGGGGCAATCTGATCGTCGGCTGCGTCGATAATCATCTGGCGCGGCGGGAGCTGGCGAAGGTGAGCGGCGCAATCTGGATTGATGCGGGCAATCACGCCAGCGCCGGGCAGGTCGCCATCGGCAATACGGGCGACCGCGACCTGGTTCTGCGCCATCTTGATGGGCGCGACGATAAGGTCGGCTACCTGCCCCACGCGGCGTTACTCTTCCCGGCGCTGCTCGAACCGGAAGCCGAACCTGCGCCACAGCCTCAGCAATCCTGCGCTGAACTCGTTGCCGTCCGCTCCCAGGAACTGACCATTAACGACTGGATGGCAGTTGCAACTTCCCAGTACATCTACAAGCTGCTGCATCGCCAGCCGATTAACTCGTTCGCCACGTTCATCAGCAGCGATGGGATGAGCGTAAGAAGCGTCCCGATTACCCCGGATGAAATCCGCACCCGCCTGGAGGCAATTCCCGCATGATTACCCTCATCGTTGAGTTCAAAGAAGACATTGGATTCTGGCAGTTCATCGTTAAGCTGGATGGCGAGGTCATCCATTTTCGCCCCGGTTTCCGCAGCCATGACGAGACTGAACGAGTCGGCGATGCCTGGATACGCGATATGCTGAACGGTCAGCCAGTAGATGAGGAGGGGGATTAATGCTGCGCTGCCATCGCCAAAACTACCATCACTCCAAACTACCTGCACCCGGTGCAATCGGTCACATCGTCGGGTTGAGTACCATCAACCCACACCGCAAGTGTATTGTCATCGCGTATCCGCTGTGTGACGGCGCAATCTACCGACGACGACCGATGTCATACGGCATCCATACCATCTGGGTGCGGTTCTTCGATACCTCTGAAATCGCACGCTTCAGTGCGATCTGGTTTCAATTCGACCTCGTTTAGTCCGACATTCCCATCTTTACTACTTCTTCAGGAGAAATCGCATGACTCCCTTCGAACAGCACGAGACTGCGCTCGCGCGCTACCATTCCGCCTTTGACAGTGCCCTCTACTCTGCCATTGGCGAATTCATCGCCTCCAACCTCAATGCCGAACGCGACGACGTGCGTGTCGTTGCGCTGATGACTGCATTGCAGGATGCTTGTCTCGAATTGAGCGGACATCCCAACCAAGGGAGTGCAGTACATCGGTTGGCGGTGATTTGTGGGCAGAGTTTCCTCTCCAGGCACACACTTGAAACTATACGACGCTTTCTGCAACGGTTTGCAGCCGAGGAAGATCTCCGCATTGCAGATTTCGAGGGGACGGCAGGCGCAATGATGATCGCCTACACCGGACGTGATGATCTCCAGACAGCAGCCGCGCACGCCAACGGTGTTCACTCCTGGTAAGCACGCGCCGCCTATCACTTGCTGGTTGCTTGCGACTTCCTGACCCTGGCTGCCATCCAGCTTCTAGCGCACGGCGACGTGTCTTACATCCGTGAGAAGCTCAAGCAGGGTGTGGAACGCATCACCTCGGCGCTTTACGAGGGTATCCGACACAGTGAGCAACCCGCGATGTTCGATCTCACATCGACTTACTTTCCGTCCGAAGCAGATCGCTACAACTGACGCGCTGCCTGTCTGTTGCCGTCGCACCCTCGGCCCCTTCACTTGGATACTTCTCGTTCGCGACGCGCACCGAAGGTATCCGCCACGCTCTCGCAGTCAACGCGGGGAATCGTGCAAAGGTTTATCGCGCGCTGCTATACCACTGTCACTTCCAGCACCATTGTGGGACAGGCTGCTGCCTCGCCCGCATACCGTCCTCCCACACTCTCTGTTGAACCATCCACCCAGCGTTTGACACGATTTCACTTTTCACGGGTGCGTGGCATCTTGCGCTGATTTGCTGTCCAATGCCGTTCATCTAAACGGTGAAGTCCCTGTCTGTCTCCGCAGCGCGGTGTGGCGCTCCTCATCCGTCCCACAATTGCCGATTTATCTCTGCCAGACTAGCAGGTGCGGCATCCCATCAACCCCGCACGCGGGGTCGCTGCACCGTTTTCGCCTGGCTTGTGCCGCTGACGCTCAGCGAAAACAGCTTGCGCCTGCGGTGACGGTTTGCCTCATTGCACCTGCTGATGTCTTGTCAGAAATCGGCAATAGGGTCGATGAGTAGACAAGCGCACAGCGCAAGGGAGAACAGGATCATGGGAACTTCAATCAACATTCAGGTGACGGGTTTCGTGGGTAGCGATCCGCAGGTCAAGACGGTCGGTGAGCAGCGTGTAGCGAGCTTCAGCGTCGCAGTCAACCGCAAGAACGGCAATGGTCAGAAGCAGACATTGTGGGTGCGCGTGAACGCCTGGGGGAAGCTGGCGGATGTCGCAGCGCAATACGTCCACAAAGGTTCGCTGGTGCAGGTGTCGAGCGAATGGCTGCGCCCCAACGCGTGGGTTGACCAGAGCGGCACGCCGCAGGTCAGCCTCGACATGGATGCCAACCGTCTGGTGCTGCTGGATCGCGTGGAGCAGGAGGAACCGGCGGCGGACATCGCTTTCTAGCGGTGTCGCAAGAAGTTAGAGCGGCGCGCGCCGCTCTAACTGCCTTTACAAGTACCGACCATGGTAGCTTTCAGTACATTTTTCAGATGCTTGGCGATGAGTCAACAAGAAGTACACTGTGCTTCCAGCACTGCAATCGCGTCTTGTGCGGCAGAATAGAGAGGATTGGCTTCCAAAGCACGGCGAAAAGATGCAATTGCATTGTCGGTTTCGCCCTGCATGAGATAGACCTGACCTTGCCAAAAATGTGTCTCTTCTACGTATGTACCACCATTATTAAGATTTGCCATAACCAGTGCCGTAACGTCGTCCAATCTTCCAACCGCAAAATACGCCTCGTAGGGGCCAAACTGATACCATAACATGCGCCAGGGTAGCTCGTGTTGTCGTGCCATATCATATGCGAGTGCAGCTTCGTCATATCGTTCTAGCGCGACAAGGGCAGTTCCCTGATTGAACCAAGCAAATCCATTACGCGGATCAAGTTCTGTCTCGCGCCGTGCAGTTTCCAAAGCAAGTTCCGCCGCGCGCATAACATCTCCACGCTCTCCAAGTATTGACGCAATCCTTTCTTCAGCGCCTTGCTCGTACAAAACGATAAAATTCCGATTAAAATCTTGCCATGTACTGTCAAATTCATCATAGGATACGACAAGTCCTCGCCCATCTTCTCCAGTTCCGAGGTAGCTGTCGTATGCGTAAAAGTCCTGAGTCAAGTCATCATAACCAATGACAGCACGGTAATGCCCAAACCACTCCTCACCCTCGGGTGCATATCCAATCGATACAATGACTGGAAATCCTCTAGATATGAAAGCGCGCACGAGATCCAAAGTCCCGCCCATCCGTGTCAACGCGCGCACATTGGTTTGACTATTGACAAATTGAACCATTTCACGGGGAGTTACGTTTTTATCCTCTTCATTCGGCTTTAGAAAAGAAGCTGCAAAAGCCTGATTCTCAGCCCATCCAAAGTGGCTTAGTGCTATGGTAATTGTAGCAGGACCGCAGTTGTTCCAGGTCTGAAATTCATGGCTAAGTCCAGATATGAACGCCGTTGATGGTAGGGGTTCAATTCCAACGGGTTCAGGAGTAGGTGATAAAGCACGCGCTTCTATCGTCGGGGTAGACCTTATGACAGGTGTCGCTGAACTCTCAACTGTTCGCGAGGAAGTTACATCCCTCCAGACTGGTGTATCGATCGGAGCAGGGCTTGAAAGTGTAAGCAAATGGGACGGCAAAGTCGAAGGTATCACTGCATCTAAGGTAGCAACCAAAGCCGTTGGAAGTGTCCTGGGCATATCAGGGCGATTTACAAATACTTGCATGAATGGTAATGCATTGATGACGCGTTGCTGCTGACCTGGTCTTAACGAATTTTGAAAGACGTACACTCCCGCACTCGCAGCAAAAAACATGAGGAGAACAATGCTGAAGGTCACTATGATAAGCCATCGTGGCGGAGGGGCTACAGTAGCGAACTCCTTATTTGTAACCTTGGATGAAGCATCAAAACGGGATGACATTCGTACTTAACCTCTGATTGATCCTAAACCACGCTTGGATTCGCGAACTGGAATACATAGTTAAACAAATTGCTGACATACCCATCATTGACTGTTGCCCCATGAACAAACTTTAAGGACAAAGGCATATGGTTTTGTTTTCAAACTATCTGAGTGAAATAAGGTAGGCAATAATGTCTTTAATCTCCTCACCAGTTAAGGTGTCAGCATAATATAACGGCATCAGATCACCACGATAGTTCTCCGTTACATGTTCAACTGGATCAACAATTTCGAGCTCAAGTCCTTCCTCAGCGGACAAATCAGGATGGGCTATACGCACACGGTCTGCAACGCCAAGAAGGTCAGGTCCAATTAGTCCGCCAACACCATTTACAGTGTGGCAACTATTGCAAGCACCCACTGTGTTGAAGAGAGTTTGTCCTGAGCGAGTCTGTTCCGACAAAACAGGTGCGTCGTTCATAGGCACAGGAGTGGGAAGCAACTCCGCCTCCCCACACCCAGTAATCATCATGAGCACGACTGTACAAGGAATTGCAAGAATGGTCTTCATACTCGTAGAGACCATGACCGCAATTGTCTTGAGCGTCGAACGCATGATGATGAGTCTCCCTTGATCAAGGTAATTCGGCTTCAATCGCTCCAATTAAAGCGGAACGACTCAACTGATTCACCGGTTTTCCATTGACAAAAAATGTTGGTGTTCCATTCACACCAACGGACTGCCCGTCAGCCTGATCCCTAGCGATTCGTTCTTGAAACTCTACGCGCTGCAGATCCTCCGAAAACCGGTCAATATCTAATCCAAGTTGCTGTGCGTACTGAACGAAAAGCGCAGTTTGGGGCGTCTGCTGCTCTCCCCACTCAGGTTGACGCTCAAAGAGTAGTTCTTGCATTTCCCAATACTTCCCTTGAATTCCAGCCGCTTCAGTGGCAGCAGCGGCAAGCACTGAGTTGTTATGCAACGGGAAATACCGGACAACCAGGCGAACGCGATCTCTGTACTGCTCCAATATCCCCTTTACCACAGGGAACATTGCACGACAAGACTCACATTCTGGATCGAGGAATTCGACGATTGTCACGGGCGCGTCAGCACGACCTAAAGTTGGACTGTCCGGACGGACCAGGATTGTCTCATCAATTGCAGCGGCTTGCTGATTTGATGCAGTAAAGGCAAAAACAGCTCCTAGCACGGCAATGGTAAACACACCAATCCCTACCAGCATGGCGGCATCTTGCGAGAGTGATTTTGTCCGTCGAGCATTATGTGTCTGCGTCTTTGTCATAGGGAACCTCCATACATTTGTGGAAAATCATGCACAGGCTAATGATAGAAAAAGCAACGAGCGACAAAAGCGGAATCGTGACGAACCCAAACCAATTAATCCAAGGGGTTGTACACGAAACACCTGCTATACAGGGTGTGATAGCTTCAGGAATTACATCATACTGAAGCAAATTGTGGTAAAGCGAGATGGCTAATCCAACGATGCTGATGGGTAGCACATACACTTTTATTCGCTGATCACGGAGCAGAATGCCAACGGCAATGACAAGCACAAGCGGGTACATCAAGATACGTTGATACCAGCAAAGCACGCATGGAACAAACTTCATCACCTCGCTGAAATACAGACTCCCGATTGTTGCCACAAGAGCTTGTACCCACGCGAGATAACTTACATTTGCGCGTATAGCCGTCCATAAGTAAGCGCTTGATGTCTGCGTGACGTCTGGGGTTTCTCCCGCAGCATAATTGCTCATAGGTCGTCTCCCTTCTGTGACTTCCTTTGTGAGTCATTCATCCGTACTGACATGCTAATTTTCGGAGCTTATTACAACGGTATTGGTATGGTCCAACACTGCCGCCTTGTTTTCTGTTGTGAGCATGAGTTGAAATGCGACGATTGCAACCTCGATCATCTCCAAACTGGGTTGCCGTGTAGTCAGGTGTTGCAACGCTAGATTTGGCTTCACGAGAAATTGGATGAGCCGATTATCCATATGTTTGGCAGTGAACCGAATGACCTCGTAAGCGATTCCCGCTACTATCGGAATCAGCGCAATGCGAGACACAATTAGCCATAAAAGCGGAGGACGTCCGATGACTGAAAAGATGACGAGGCTGACGAATACAACCATCAGGAGAAATGCGGTTCCGCACCGGGGGTGTTCGATAGGGTACTGTGACACTACTTCTGGAGTTAGTTCAGCTCCAGCCTCGTACGCATTGATCGTTTTATGTTCCGCGCCATGATAGCCAAACAAACGCTTGACATCGGGCAGGAGCGATATCAATACAATGTAACCGATCAGTATGCCGAGCCTGACACCACTCTCGATAACATTTATGAGAAAAGTATTTTCTACGCTCAAAAGCACTTCAAGTCCACTTGCGATTGCCGTTGGAGCGACGAAAAAAAGTCCAATGCCGAATAATAGAGAAAAGGCGAGCGTTCCCCATCCGAGGGGGCCATTGAAATCAACTTTTTCGTCCTCCCCAACAGCAACATCTGCTGACCAAAGTAATGCTCTTGTGCCTAAGCCCAAAGCATCCCACAGTCCGACAATGCCTCGTAGGAATGGGGTCTTACTGATACGACCTCGATAAAGCAATGCATTTAGTGGTTGTTCATGGGTGACGATACTGCCATCAGGAGCGCGCACGCTAATGGTAGCCACATGTGCTCCCCGCATCATAACTCCTTCAATAACTGCCTGTCCGCCGTACGACTTAAGAGGTGCAGTTGATATTATGTGCATAGTTAGCCCTTTACTCGCTTGTATCTGACTCTTGAAAAGTATCAATACGAATGCGACTGAGATAGGCAAAATCACTCGCCATCCCACCGTCGCCTGTCACAACACGTAGTCGGGAAAAACCACCGTCAGGCGTTTGGGTGTACACTCCAATTTCCAGCTCATACGTTCCTGGCGTGGCATCTGGACGAACCCAGAGACGATGAGTATCTGCAATTACTTCACCTTCTTCCCAAGTTGTCGTCGGACGAGTACCTTCTGCAGGCTGTGAGTCTGAACCTGCGTAGAGTGTCTGTGTCATTGGATTCAAAATATGAGCGAAAACAGTGAAATTCGTTGTAATCGGTTGGACACGTCGCCAATAGAGCGTGAGTTCGACTTCTTGCTCGACTCTGGGACTCAACGTTGTAAGCTCATATCCTACCAATTCAATCTGATGAGCAAAGTTGATCGAAATAGGATTGGGAACATCAAGGCTACTCGCGCGTGGCAATAGTTGGATGAACCCCACACTTGTCGAGGTTGAACCATCGGGCAAGACTAGACGGTCACCGGATTCGAGGTGATACCAACCAATTTGGATTGTGAGTACTTGCGGGGCATATGTGTTTTCTGGCAACCAAATTGCAATGGGATTTTCCCAGGCATACTCTGCACTTATCATAGAAGTTGCTAGCCGACCTTGCCCTGGGAATACATCACGCTGGGCGATGATGACACCATCTGCAGTTACCAAATGAACAAATAGACTCCAGTCCCTTGTGAGAGGCTTCGCAACCTGCCAAACTGATTCAATTTCGGCATACATTTCGGGACGAACCTGGGGCGTAAGCACATTTACTCGCACCAGTTGAATTTCTCCACTTGTTACAGGCTCAAAAAATCTATCAAGGATAGACTCAGAGAATACAGCTTGTATCGGTGAAGCATACGACGGCAGAACAAATAAGAATGGTGCGCTAACGGCAAGAGCAAATAGTCCTAGCAGAAAGATTTTGGTCGTCAGTGAACGTAGACGCTTAGGTTGCCACCAAAAAACCCCTACAACAATCCAGACGCAAATTGAGGAAAGTGCACCAAAGATTAAGCGTCCTTGTGAAGCAGGTGTTTCAGCAGTCCATCGCAACAGCGACAAGAAAGTGACGAGGGGCCAAATGATCGTGATTCCGACCGCCATCCACTCTGTATACGCATATCGCCTGCGTGAAATCATAACCATGAGAAAGACGAGAGATCCTATCAGTCCTGCTAGCCCAACGGCATCTAAAAGACTGTAGACTTCGACAGGCATGGCAACATTCATGCCCCCGAAGAACCCCCAGAATGACTGAGTAAAACTGAAGCGTTCACTCCACAATTGCGGAATATTGGCAGGAATAGCGCGTCGTCCAACAATTTCGAGAAAGACATTGATACCAGTTGGATCACTATAGAGTTGCCAATTCCTGATATACCACCAACCCGCAATCAAACTTGCTAGCCCGATTATTGTGATGCTGCCGACCAGAATCACTCTCCAAGACCCCAGGCGCAGACTAGTGATCAACAGTCCACCAGCGAGTACTGGCAACCAGAACACCAAGTTGAGTTTTGCCAGCAAACCGCAGCCTAACACGCTCCCCATCACAACAAACGTCTGCCACCGAGGCACAGCCCTCATCTTGAACAATCGAATTGTCAATAAAGTGAGCAAATTGCCCAGCAAGTTCGACAAATTATCGTTGTTCACCGACGCACTAATGAAGAGAAACATCGGCAAGAAGGCATTGAGTCCAGCAGCGACTAAAGCGAGATAGGGGTCATTGGGGAACAGCTCCCGAGCAATAGCATAAGTAAGCAGCACTGTTCCTAGCCCAAGCACAATGGAAAACAAACGAACAATTTGTACAGAAAGCAGCGTTTTCTCGAAAGTCCGTGTGCCCCAATTCAAAGGTGGCACCATCATGTTGGCATTGCCATCTGGACGGACAATACCAATGTCTGCGTGTGGGTTCTGGCGACGAACCTCAGCCAAATCACTTCGGTCCACACCCGCAATTAATGCGGCCGCCAGCATATAGTAAAGTGGAGGTTGACTGCCCTCCTGCCTCCATATACCCACGTTCGCGGCATTTTGTATAGGAAGTTGAAATCCATTCCTTGCCAGGTAGTCAACCATAGGAAAATGCCACAATTCGTCGGACACTTCAAAAACAGGAATTGTCACACTGTAGGTTAGCGCGAGCACGAGGTACGCTAGGCAAATCAGACCAATGTTCCGGTAATCAGAAAGTAGTGTCTGCACAATTCCAGAGAAAGCCGTGAACCTTAACTGCATTGTCGATCTTTGGATCGGTTCCATGATGTCGGATGAGGAATAGGCATGAAATTGAACCACGAGGTTTACAGTCCCACCGTCAGTGTTGGGTCTTGCGGGATGTCGTTATATCGGACTTCGAAATGTAGGTGAGGGCCAGAGGAATTACCGGTGTTGCCAGAAAGCGCAATTTGCTGCCCAGGAGCGACATCTTGCCCACAGCCAACCAGTATGCTACTGAGATGTGCATAGATTGTAGTAAACGGTCCATGTGCTAACACCACAGCATAACCGTAGCCGAAGGTATTCCAACCAGCAAAAATGACCCTGCCACTTGTTGCTGCAACAACGGGGGATCCCTCAGGGACAGCAAGATCAGCGGCTGGATGCCAGGAAGCGTAGCCCCTTATCCATGTGTATCCACTCAATGGACGCAGCCAGGAGTTTCCGCCACCAGGATTATCAATAAGTCCGCAGCTTCCTGGGTCACCTGGCGAGAAAGAGATTTGCCCATTTGCTGCACTCCCAGAGCCGCCACCATCCACCCGCACGACTTGAGGTGACCAAGAGATCTGTTCTCCGATACCGCCGGGTACGACCAAACGAGTCCCGCTGGAAAGAGTCGTTTCAGGTGCCGAGCCTTCAAGCTCATTGGACTCCCAGTCAATAATGGCAAACGGATCTACATCGTATTTGTCTGCAACATCCGCAATCGTTTCTTCATTAAACACGGTATGAAACACACCGTCGACTGGCATAATGTTCAACACATTACCAGGCTGCAAAATTTGCACATAGGAACGTGGATTTGACCAGGCAACGGTTTCAGGGGAGATACCAAACCGTGAAGCGATAGTTGAGATAGTGTCACCCGGAACGGCAGTGTATTCGGTTACCGCCCATCTGGGTCGCTCGGGGATGATGGTAAAAGGATTGTTGCTATCTCTGACAATAACATACGAATCGGGGGTGGCTATGATCGGGGGCGTACTAAGCAACCGTTCTATCTCTTGAGGGCTTAAGGTAGAAGTGTTTTCCATGCCGTCCGAAAGACTTTCTGTCAGCATTCCGTTGACATCCGAACTTTCGGACAGAGGAGAAACGCTTGCCACCGCTGGAGATGGCAGCACAGTTACCGGCACTATCGATGAGGGTGTAGGGGACGGAGAACCAAGCACCAATATAGTTGCCAGCGTGAAGATAATCGAGCCTATAAGACACACCATATCCCAGCGCAACCATTGCGTAGATGGTCGGCCCGATACATCCAAATTCGACTTCAGATCAACATCTGTTGCTTCTGAAGAATTACGCTGATGATTTGCTTGCTCGAACATTCAATACCTCAAACAGAACGACGAAGGTTGGTTCATGGACTAGGTGGAAAGTCAGCAACAACCGCGTTGACTTCAATCACAGTTCCTGAAGCAAAGGTCAGCCGGATCAAAATTGATTCACCCGCCTGCAGACTACTAATCAGTCCACTAAGCATGATGTGGTAACCGCCTGGTTCGATGTCGATTGCTGAATAGCCAGGGATTTGCAGCCCAGAGGTTTGTTGAACCATCCTTGCGATCCCGGCGTCATCAATTTGGGTTTGATGGAGTTCTACTGTAGCGGCTACATCTGAAGCAGCACTCAGCAGTGTATCTGCCGCTCCTCCATCATTTCGTATATGCATATATGCAGCCGTTGGTGTTCCCTGATTCACCGCTTGATCCATGTTGTGCTCGGACATAGACATCTCGACTGGTCGTACCCACGCATTCGTGACCGAGATTACGCTTTGACTGTTCACTTCCAGTGCCCGCAACCCAGCAGGCAAAAATATGGCTACAAATGGAGACAACGCCGCGATAACGGCGAAAATGAGAGTCAATGCCTTTAGTAGCCGCATCCAGACTGGTTCTCTTTGTGACGTTATGGACTTCACATCTACCTCTCTAAGACAAGGTCGGGCACATCAGACATAAAGACACAAGACAGACCCTTCAATGACACATTTCCGCAATTCAGAAGTAATCTGTGACTGTCAGCACTTGCGTAGGAGTGCAATCGTGAAGCCCAACTTGGAATACTTGACCGCTGGTTCTTGCAGGTCAATACAGAGAGCCGCAGAATCCACAATAGGTTGAAGCTTTCTATTGATATTTGTGGCTAGAGTCCCTATCACCAAATCGAGGACGCGACGCATTACAGATGGTGAGTGCTCTTCTTGTAGAAATTTGTCAAAGATCACGATTCGACCGCTGGGCTTCAAGACACGCGCTGCTTCGCGCATGCAAGCGACCGGATCAGGAATAACAGCAACAATCAGATTTAGAACTACAGCATCAAACTGCCCGGAGGCAAAAGTGAGTGATTGTCCATCCATCACTGTTGCAGTAATGGTACGGTTGAGCAGTACCGCCTTCGCTCGAATCTTTTCAACCATCGCGGGCGTGATGTCCGTCGCAACAACTTCCACCTCAGGTGGCATATACCGCAAATCTTCGCCCGTTCCAGCTCCGACAATCAACACACGCTCATTGGTGCATAAGCGAAGTAGGCTAATGGCACGTTGTCGCGATTCATCGAACATCCGAATTGCAGCGTCGTAAAACGGTGCGTAAAGTGTGTAACGCAATCGGTTCCAACTATTGGTATTCATCAGATACTCTCCCTCAAACGTCCAAAGGCGCACTAGGAACTCTTCATCGTCATCGTTCAGCCATGGAATATACTGAGTGGTTGAGTTCCAAGTGCGTATTGATGCTGTCTGATTGGAGTGCGCGTCGTAGAAGTACGTCAGCGATGAACTCAGCATCTTTACCAACGCCTGCCACAAGCGCAGAGTCACGTGAGTGCTGCCATGACCGTCCGATGAAGTACAACCCGTCGACAGGAGATATGCCCTCATCATGGATGAAGTTTCCATCACTATCTTTGACTTCAGCGATGGCGACCCATGTGCTGTCATCTTGATATCCAGTCGCCCAGATCACGGTCCCGATCTGGCGCTGTACACCATCAGCGAAGGTTGCAGTATTTCCTTGCGCGGAAGTGAGTTTTTTCACAATCTGTACACCTCGCCGCTGAAGCTGGCTGAAACGTCTCCCGCGTGCAGGGAAAGGATCGGTCTGACGCAGGCGCTGACCGAGAGCTGTTTTTGCAGAAACTCTGGTAACTCCGAGCTTTACCAGCCACCACCAGATGCTTTTTCCGAGAACCTTTTCTGGCAGCAGGCGGCGAGGTCGTCCTGTTGCCAACAACACGGTATGCGTAGCGGAGAGTTCGCCAGCAAGATCGCGCCCGGTTGCGCCATCGCCAACGATGAGGACGGTGCCGTAGTTGATTTGCGCCGGGTTTTTGTACGTTTCTGGTGTAAACTGAGCAACCGAATTATCGAAGTGTGCTGCCAGTGCCGGGACTTTCGGCTTTTGAAATGGTCCGGTCGCCAGCACAATACTCCTGCTTTGCAGAACCTCGCCTGTAGCGGTTGTCGACTCAAAACCGTCATTGGTACGGTCAACTCGCACAATATCGGTATTCAGCCTTACAGGAAGAGCGAAATGTCGTGCATAGGTTTCAAGGTAATCGGCGAACTCATCGCGCGTCGCATAACCTTGTGGATCACCTCTAAGATCGAGCCCGGGTAACGCGCTGAAGAAGCGCGGCGTAAACAGAGCAAGTGAGTCGTAGCGTTTGCGCCAACTGTCACCGATACGTGAGTTGCGTTCAGTCAGTACAACGTTCAGCGAAGTCGAGCGAAGCGCATATGCCAGCGCCAGCCCAGCCTGACCTGCGCCAACGATCAGAACATCAATTACGAAGTTGTTCACTTCCGCTTCCATTATTTCCTACTCTCCCTGGTCGAAAGCCAGCGGACGCATTCCATTCAAGGTGACGAGCAGCGACATTCCTACATCTGCAAGAATCGCTACCCATAGCGAAGTGAAACCGAAAAATGCCAACACAAGGAAAATTGTTTTCATGCCAAAGGAAAGCGCGACATTTTGGTAGATCAGCCTTCGTGCGAAGCGCGACAGTCGTACTGCAAAGGGGAGGGCTGTCAAATCGTCCGCCATGAGCGCAATGTCCGCCGTTTCGAGCGCCTGCGGGCTACCAGCACCGCCCATCGCGATGCCAACCGTTGCAGCAGCCAATGAGGGTGTATCGTTAATGCCATCTCCCACCATTGCCACGCTTTTGTATCGAGTGATGAGTTCATGTACTGCGTCTACCTTATGCTGCGGCAGTAATTCAGAACGGACATCGGTGACACCAAGCTGTTCACCAATGCGTTGTGCAACCGTGGCATTGTCTCCCGTCAGTATGACTGTTGGCAGGCCAAGCAGCGTCAAATCGTGAACAACTGACCGACTACTGGAACGAGCGGTATCAGCCAAAGCGATGTAGCCCCGTATACGATCCGCCTCCGCGACAATCATGGTGGTTCGTCCTTGAGCCTCTACGCCGTTTATCGCCTCAAATACTGCTTCATCATGTGGAAATGTTTCGCTAAACAGTCGATGGCTACCCACTGTGACCAAGCTGCCATTTACCCGACCTTGTACGCCACGTCCTGCTAGCAATACAACCGACTCAGCAGCCGGGTAAATGTCGTGAAGCTGGCGTTCAGTTGCCGCATTGACAACCGCTTGTGCCAGTGGGTGCGTTGTGCGGCGCTCAACCGCAGAAGCCAACGCCAATATGTCATCACAGGATTCGCATGGATCGCCATTTTTGCACTCAAGGGATCGCCATTCCGTGACGATTGGCTTACCCTCAGTCAGGGTTCCCGTCTTATCAAAGGCGAACGCGTTGACAGTGCCAAGTGCTTCCAAGAATGCACCACCTTTGATCAAAACCCCTCGTCGGGCTGCTGCTGTGATGGCACTGATGACGGTGACTGGACCACTAATGACCAGCGCGCAAGGACAGGCGATAATCAGCATCGCCAGCGCCCGATACAACCAACCATGTTCGCTAGGCGTATCGTAAAAGGGTTGATTCAATATCAACGGTGGCACTACTGCGACCAACGCGGCAATCACCACCACAGCAGGGGTATACCACTTTGCGAAACCGTCGATCACCCGCTGGCTGGGGGCACGCACGCTTTGCGCTTCTTCGACCAACTTAATGATCCGACTGATAGTATTATCCGCTGCAAGTCTTGTCACGCGGATCGTAAGCACGCCATCGCCATTGATGGTTCCAGCGAACACATCATCTCCGCCTTCTTTGATGACAGGCACACTCTCACCGGTGATTGGCGCTTGATCGACACCACTTGTCCCGGTCAGGATAATCCCATCCATGGGAATGTTCTCACCTGGTTTGACAAGCAGGACGTCTCCAACTTCTAAGGCGCTGACATGTATGATTTCTTCTGTACCTGCTCGTAGTCGAACAGCCTGCGTAGGTTTGAGTGACATCAAGCTGCGAATACTGTCTCGTGCCCGGTCGGCAGTGTAGCCTTCGAGTGCTTCGCCAAGCGCAAACAGGAAAATCACCGTTGCGCCTTCAAGATACTCGCCAATCCAGATCGCCCCGATTCCGGCAATACTCATCAATAAGTTGATATTGAATTCGCGGTTGATTCGCAGAGTGTTGATACCACTTCGAGCAATCGGCAGGAGTGTGATTCCCATGCCAAACGTGTACGCCGCTCCCAAAATACTTTCCGGCAACGCTAGGAGAGATGCGAGTATAAAGGTGATCAGGACAACTGCGCCGCCGACCAACGCCAACCGCGTCTCATGCCGCGTGAGCAGGTAATCCCAAAACCCGACAATCTCACCGCGCGTCACAGCTACCGACTCAACATGCGTATCTGTTTCGGCTTGTATATTTTTCCCCAGCGCCGACACACGCGCCTGAAGGATGTCGAAGGGTACACTGCCCTCAAGGTGCATCTTGCTCGTAGCAAAATCGACTTGGACGCTTCTTACACCTTCCAACCTGGCAACCCCAGTTTCAACTTCGCGAGCGCATCCCGCACAATCCATACCGGTAATGATGTAGGTTTTCAGCGTCTCCCCTTGATTGATCATCGCAAGACTTCCTTCTTGAAACCAAGCAAACGAAGTGCGTTACCGACCACGATGAGCGTGCTGCCTTCATGAAGCAGAACGGCAAAGCCCAACTGCACAAGTCCCAGTACCGATGTGACGATTAGCAGGGCGATCACGCCAAGTGAAATCATGAGATTTTGCATGATGATCCGGCGGCTGGCGCGACTCAAGCCGACGGCGAACGGCAGTTTGCTTAGGTCATCACCCATCAGCGCCACATCTGCTGTTTCGAGCGCCACCGCTGTACCCGCCCCGCCCATGGCAATCCCGACTGTCGCCGTTGCCAGTGCGGGTGCGTCATTCACGCCATCCCCGATCATCGCGATGGCGCTGTACTTCCCTTCCAGCGCCTTGACGATCCGCAGTTTGTCCTCCGGCAGCAGTTCCGCTTGAACTTCGGTCAATCCGACCTGCCCGGCAATATTGCGCGCGACATCATCGTTATCGCCTGTCAGCATGACGAGATGTTCCACGCCCAATCCTCGTAGATCGCTCATGATCTGTGGCACGTTCGGACGCGGGGTATCCGCCAGACCGAGGATGCCCATGAAGCGCGACCCTTTGCTTACAACCATCGTAGAGCGTCCGGCTTTCTCCAGATCATCCGCCTGACGAGTCAGGGCTTCATCCGGTTTCAAGCCTTCGACATCGGCAAACAGTTTGAGCGAACCTATGCGCACGACCTCGCCGCCGATGCTGCTAATCACACCTTTTCCGGCGACATTTTCGAGACCACCCGCCTGCGGCAGCATCAATTGACGTTCGTTGGCAGTCCGCACGACCGCCTGCGCCAGAGGATGGTTCGACTGCTGCTCTACAGCTCCCGCAATGCGCAGCAGCTCATCAGCGAGCGTTTCGTTTAAAGGGATAACATCCGTCACGCGGAACACACCGCTGGTAATCGTTCCAGTCTTGTCGAAGGCGATTGCCCGCAGCGTTCCCAGGTTTTCAAGGTGAACGCCACCCTTGATCAGCACTCCGTTTCGCGCAGCTTGGGCGATACCCGCCAGGACTGCCGCTGGCGTCCCGATTGCCAGCGCGCATGGCGAGGCGGCAACCAGGAGCAGCATCCCTCGGTAAAAGCTTTGTTCGAGCGTAAGCAGGTTGAGCAGTGCCGGAACCACGATGATAAGAGCAGTTGCCAGGAAGACAAACGGCACAAAGCGGCTGGTGAATCGATCCGCAAATTGTTGCGTTGGGCTTTGCTGGCTTTGCGCCTCGGCAACCAGGCGCATGACACGGCTCAGGGTGTTGTCCGCGGCGACACGGGTCACGCGAATGTCGAGCGCATTGTCTTTATTGACCGTTCCTGCAAACACTTCATCACCGCTCGTCTTCGTCACTGGAACACTTTCGCCCGTGATCGGGCTTTGGTCGATGGCGCTGTTGCCCGCCGCGATGACTCCATCGACCGGAATACGGTCGCCGGGGCGAGTGACGACGACATCATCGATTTGAATCTGTTCGACCGGGGTCTCTACGATCTGATCGCCGCGTCTAAGCTGCGCCGTTTTCGGCATCAACGCGCCGAGCGCACTGATCGCATTGCGCGCGCGGTCGAGCGCGTAGTGTTCGCCTGCATGTCCAATAGCGAACAGCAGAAGCAGAAACGCACCTTCGCCAAACTCACCCAAAAGTGCTGCGCCGACTGCTGCGGCCAGCATCAGGATATCGGTATCCAGCTTTCCTTTGAACAGCGCTGGAATCGCGTGGGTGGCGACATCGTACCCTCCCGCGAAGTAGGCGAGGATATAGAACACCATGGCAGCCGATTCGCTGAAGTTGAGAAACCGTTCGCCCAACCAGCCTGCCAGAAAGAAGATGGCTGCCAGCCCGACCAGGATGAGGGTCCATCGCTCCTGCATCCAGTGCGGCAGAAATGCCGGGGCGCTACCGTGATCATGCCCGTCTGCATGTTCTGTCTCAGTGTCGTCTTTCGGCGTGGACTGAGGCTGTGGGGGGGTGACGATTTTCGCTCCCAAGCTTTGAATGGCGGTGTCAATTGTCCCCCGCTGCAAAATGGCCGTATCGTAAGCGACGAAGATCAGCCCGGCGGCATAATTCACGCTGGCATGGATCATGCCATCGAGTTCACGCAGTACCCGCTCCAAACTCAGTCCTGCGTCAGCAGCATTCAAGCGGGCAAAAGCAATCTGCTCGTGTCTGTATTGTCTACTTAGTTGGGCGCTTGCGTCCGTCACCAATCGCTTCAAGTCCGACAATGAGACTAGATTTGGATCAAAGTGCAGACAAAGGTCTGTACGACCGTTTTCCCGAAGGATATGCGCCTGTTCGATACCTTTTTGTTGGACGAGACGATCCGTTAGGAAAGTGATGCATTCATCACCACTCTCCATATCGGGCAGCAGAAGCACCAGATCAATTTGCAGCATCTTGGACATAATTCTGCGCTCCTCGCGCCAGAAATGCCGAACTGCTGCAGTGTAAACCTTCCACTAGAGTGGAAGGTCAAGAGGGACTTTGCTCTAATGCCAGAAATAGCTGAGCATAAATAAACGCATTTTCCCCGGCAACAGAAATCAGAAAACCTTCAGCGTGCCTTGCGTACTGTACCGAAGGATGCACGTTGCATGGCTGTTCCAACTGGATCAGCCTCTCAAGACCGGCTGAAATAGTTGGGTCATGACCAATTAGCAGAATTTGATAGTGACTTTCTGATTGCCAGACGTGTACATGACGACCCCGCAACGCATTGAGAATATCTTGAGCTTCTGGGGAAGACAGGGCACATCCAGTCCGTTGCATGAGCCATTCGAGTGTGCTTTCGGCTGATCGTGCCGGTGTTGGGACTCGGCATACCCGTTCCGTCATCGACTTGTAAAGTGACTCATCTCGAATTGACGGCTGAATATCTCGCAGGAAAAGCTCCATTTCATGCTTCTGGACCATGAATTCGGTGAGTTGGCGCTCAATGGCAAGGAAGCGATTTTCAGCAATGTTGATGATGTCTTGTGCAAGCGTATTGTTGTCTAACAGCAGGCGAATATCTGCCAAAGAGAAGCCCAGGCGCTGCGCGCGCAGAATAAAGCGAATGCGCTGTTCTGACTCTGGGGTGTATAACCGATAGCCCGCTTCTGAACGATTTGCTGGTTCCAACAAACCTTGTCTTTCATAGAAGCGTAAAGCCGTCGGTTTTACACCGCAGCGTTCTGATAGCTGTCCAATCGTGAGCAATGCCGTTGTCACCAGAGACTCCAGATTCACAGTCCAATTGTCTGCAAACAGCAGTGTAACCATGTGAACTAACTTTGGATACACTTGACAAATTTTTTTGATTAGCCTAACTTTAGGTTGAACCTATATATCACATTTCGTTCGGGGGGATGATGACAGGACAACACAAGCTTACAAGACGTGCATTTATAGGAACAGGTATTGGTGGTACTGCTGCACTCATCGGTAGCGGACTACTCATGTCGGCAAGTCCAACGAGCACCCCAACAGCGCCAACTCCCGTGCCTCACACAGTGGGTGATCAAGCGCTAACACCCATGCCCGGTATGACACATTCGAGTATGCGCGAAATGCTGGTCGGAGCCGTAGACCACAGTCAAAATGGTTTTGACCCAATGCAAATGCTGGTCGATTGGGATTATGGCACACTGGCAGGTGAGACCCAGGACGGTCGCCCGATCCGCAAGTATGGCGTATCAGCCGGAGACATTGAAATTGAGATTGCACCGGGGATTTTTTTTCCCGCATGGGCATATAACGGACGTGTTCCCGGACCAAGTATCCGTTGTAACGAGAACGACCACCTGCGCATCGATTTCGCCAACTTTGGGACACATCCTCATACGATGCACTTTCACGGGTTTCACCGTGCAGAAATGGATGGTGTAGAAGGTGAATATCGTGGGGCAATCAATCCAGGTGAAAGCTTCACCTACGAGTTCGACGCTGATCCGTTCGGCTGTCACCTTTATCACTGTCATGCTGCACCGCTTAAGCGTCATATCCATAAAGGGATGTACGGCGCGTTCGTGATCGATCCACTGGCGGGTCGTGCGCCTGCACGCGAATTCATGATGATCATGAACGCCTTCGATACTAACTTTGATGGCGGCAACGAAGTTTATGCTGTCAATACAGTCGGGCATGAATTCATGCGCCGACCTATTCCGATCAAAGTTGGGGAGCTTGTACGAATCTATCTGGTCAACATCGTTGAGTTCGACCTCATTAACTCATTCCACCTGCATGCACATTTCTTCAACTACTACGACACGGGAACGACGCTTGAACCCACGCTGCGGATGGTAGATACGATCATGCAAGCACAGGGGCAACGTGGCATCCTCGAATTCCGTCCGCGCTATCCCGGACGCTATATGTTCCATGCTCATGTCAGCGAATTTGCCGAACTAGGATGGATGGGCTTTTTCAACGCCGTTAGTGAAGCTGACTACCCTGCTGCGCTGGCAGAAGTCGGACTCGATGAGGAGTGGGATTTCAAGTCGCTGAACGGGGCAACCCCGCGTGAGACAGAGGGAAGCTGAAATGACGACACAACCGACACCTGCTCCAATTGGACGGCTATCCGGCACAGTCTGGCTACTTGCCCTCGTTCCCTTCATCTTACTTGGCGTGGTGCTAGCGTATATCGTCGCCACAGGCGGCGGCTTGACCGAGCTAGCGGGTCCGCCCATCGAGAAAATTAGCATCACGCGGATCACGCTGCCACAGCCGGGAATGATTCAGGTCGAGGTCATCAACGACGGGCCACAAGAAGTCACAATCCCGCAGGTCTTGATCGACGATGCCTACTACTACTTCACCGCCGAACCTTCGACGACCATCCCGCGCCTCGGACGGGCGACGTTCACCATCCCGTATCCCTGGGTCGAGGAAGAGACGCACGCCGTCGTGCTGATTACTTCGCTCGGCGCAACATTCGATGGCGAAGTCGCGGTGGCGGTTGAAACGCCTGCGCCGTCGTTCAATCTGTTCACCCAGTTTGGTTTGGTAGGTCTTTACGTGGGTGTCGTCCCCGTCGGGTTGGGGATGCTGTGGTACCCCTTCCTACGGCGTATCGGTGCACGCGCGATGATCTTCATCCTCGCGCTGACTGTCGGACTGCTGGTATATCTAGCGATTGGCACCTGGCTGGATGCCAACGAATTCGCGCTCGAACTCCCCGCGTTCTGGCAGGGTGTACCGCTGGTCATCTTCATTGCACTGCTCACCTTAGGTGTCCTGCTCGCGGTGGGCAGCGTTCGTAAAGGACAGGAAACCTCGCCGCTCGGCATCGCTTACCATATTGCGATGGGGATCGGCTTGCACAATCTCGGCGAAGGGCTGGCAATCGGCGCGGCATTCGCGCTCGGCGAAGCGGCACTCGGCACGTTCCTGATTCTCGGTTTCACTCTGCACAACATTACCGAAGGGGTGGGCATCGTCGCGCCCGTCGTGCGCAAAAATCCCGGGCTGCGTCACTTCCTGCTGCTGGCACTGATCGCGGGCGGTCCTGCCATTCTCGGTACCTGGATCGGCGGTTTCGCCTTCAACCCGGTGCTGGCGACGATCTTCCTTGCTATCGGGGTCGGCGCAATTCTTCAGGTCGTCTGGGAAGTCGGCAAGCTGGTCGTGCGCGACAGCGCCAAAGTCGGGCTGCCGTTCGTCAACTGGGTCAATCTGGGCGGCGTGGTCGTGGGTATTGCACTAATGTACTTCACCGCCTTTTTCGTGAAGTTCTGACTGGTGAGGGATGATTAACATGGAACAAATCGAAAGAATCAACTCTGGCGTAGTCCCTCATGAGACTCAAGTAGGGCCACGACTTGTTCGAGCGAAAGTATTACGTGTGGCAGTAATTGCTGTTATTGTCATCGTGGCGCTGGTTGCAGCGGGCGCGGGGTACATATGGTTTTCGGGTGGTAACGGGCAGGCAAGCGCCGCCGTAACCGCTCCCTCACTCGAACTTCTGCCCGGCGATATGCGCAGACTATTCAGCTTGGAACAGACTGACTCCGAAGCACGTTTCATCATCGACGAAGTGCTGCTCGGTGAGCCAAAAACCGTTGTCGGTGTGACGGATGGGATCGCCGGAGAGATGCTGATCGATTTTGCCAATCCGGCGAACTCCGCGCTGGGCGTGATTCGTATCAACGTGCGGACGCTGGAGACGGACAACGAATTCCGCACACGCGCCCTGCGCGGGCAGATTTTGCAGGCGGATCGCTCGGAATACGAGTTTGCGACGTTCACGCCAACCGAGCTGGTCGGATTGCCTGAAAGTGCGGCAATTGGCGAAGCCTTCACTTTTCAGGTCGTCGGCAGCCTGAACGTACATGGCGTGAGCCGTGATGTGACCTTCGATGCAACGGTCATACCAATGAGTGAGTCGCAGATCGAAGGAACAGCGAGCGCCGTTGTGCTGTATCGCGATTTTGGCATAAGCATCCCCGAAGCGCCGGGCGTGGCAGACATTTCGGACGATGTGCGTTTGGAGATCGATTTTACGGCTGGCGTAGTGAGTGGATAGGTTGTAACGTGGTCGCATCATCACCCGCGCTTTGATACAACATACAGGTCACATAACAGGAGAAGATCATGAAGAAACGTGTTGCTTGGTTGATCGTGCTTATCGTTGGGCTTGCGGTTCTCTTTGTGAGTGTCGCAACTGCACACGAAGGACGCGAAGTTGGCGATTACACTATTGAAATCGGTTGGCGCATCGAACCTGCTTACACAGGATTGATGAATGGGCCGGAGATCACCATCACCCGACATGGAAGTGAAGACAATCATGACGAAGCCGATACAACGCCAGAAGTGGAACACACAAATGAAGCGGGTGAAGCCCACGATGACGAAAATAACGGCGTTACCGGGCTGGAAGATACGCTGCAAATCGAAGTCCTGTTTGGGCCCGCATCGCGTGTGTTGAACCTGCGTGCTGTACGCGGCGAACCAGGTCACTACACCGCCGATCTGATTCCCATGAGACCTGGTGATTACACCTTCCGCGTCTTTGGAACGATCGAGGGCATGGAAATAGACGAGACCTTCTCGGCTGCCGATGGGCAGTTCAGCTCAGTCGAACCGATTGAAGACATTCAGTTCCCCTGATCAATGCTGGTTTAGAAACAACAGCTTCGAGGCGCTCCAAGAGATTGCAGCGCCTCGAATACTGTCTGGGAAAGTTTGTAGGAACTTTAATGATCAGGCGACTTCTCATTCTATTCCCCATCATTGCTGTATTCATGCTGACGATTAACGTAGGCAGCGTACAGGCGCATTCCAACCTTGCCAGCGCCGATCCGCCACCAAACGCCTCGCTTGATGCCTCGCCGAGCCTGATCTCACTAACCTTCACTGAACCCCTCGAACCGGAATTCAGTCGATTTACCCTGCGTGATGAAAACGGGCAGACGATTGATACACCAGAGAGCGTTGTTAGCCCTGAAAATCCTCTGGTCATGACCATGCAGCCGGGAGTGCTACCGAACGGATTGTATACCGTCGTCTGGCGCGTACTTTCAACGGATGGACACTCGACACAAGGTAGTTTTGCGTTCGGCGTAGGTATTACCGTGACAACAACCGCTCAGACACCAACAATCGATGAGCGCATTCCGCCTGAGAGCGCCATCATTCGCTGGCTGAATCTGCTCAGTCTCTCGTTAGGTGTAGGCGGAATTGGCTTTTGGACATTTGTCTGGCGTCCTGCTACCGCGCACGGAAATGTGCTTATTGAAAAGCAGATAGACCGTTGTATAAGCTTCGGATGGGCAATGATCGGCGTGTCAACTCTCCTGTCACTGCTGCTGCAGGCGTCCATCGCTGCTGACATTCCGCTCTGGACAGCACTCACGCATCCGTCTTTGGGCGAAACCGTGACCAATTCACGGTTTGGGCAAGTCTGGATCGCGCGTCTTGTCTACTGGTTAGGGCTGGGCGGCGCTCTGTGGCTGGCACGTAAGGAGCGCTGGTTGTATTGGATTGCCTTGATCATTGGCGGGCAACTTCTACTGACCATCAGCCTGTACAGTCATGCCAGTGCTGTACAGGTTGATACGCTCGCTTCGATTGCCGGAGACTGGCTTCACCTCACCGCCACTGCCCTGTGGATTGGCGGGTTAGCCACGTTTTTCATCGTGCTTCGCCATTTACGACATGCAAAGAGCGCATCGGTCGAAATGTCCCGCAATCTGACTGGATACTTTTCAAACTTTGCGCGGGCTGCTGTTGCCGGTTTGATCGTTACAGGTGGATACGCCGCATGGTTACAGGTCGGTTCCATCGACGCGCTGCTCAACACGGTCTATGGACAAACCCTATTGATCAAGGGCTTGCTCATCCTGCCCCTGCTGGCGATCTCCAGCATCAACCTGATATTTACCCATCGCGGATTGCAGCGCGGTGAAATACTTTGGGCAAAACGCCTGCGGCAGTTGGTTGGTGCAGAAATTGCACTCGGTATCGGCGTGATTGCATCGGTTGGCGTGTTGACCGCTATCCCGCCCGCCCGCACCGTTTTAGCAGTGCGCAATGCGGAAATTCCTCCGCTGAATGTACAGCCGTATTTTGAGATGCAGTCCGGTGAAACTCTGATGGCACATCTCGACTTCTCACCCGGATATGTCGGTGAGAACACGTTTCGGATCAGTCTTTATGATCTGGAAGGAAATCCTGTCATCGACGCGACGCGCGTTCGGCTGCGGTTCGATCACGCGCAGCAGAATTTAGGGGAGAGTGAACTGCGCGCGGTGTTAACCGAGGAAGGTATCTATGAGGCAGTTGGAACAAATCTGAGCATACCGGGTGACTGGCGCATTCGGATCACCATACAACGTCCAGAGCAGTTCGATACCATCCTGAACTATACGCCCAATGTTCCCGCCATGCCCCCACCTCAAGCGCCCGTCATCAATGACACGATACCTGCTTCTGAACGCCTCTTCGCATTGATGGCAGCCGGTATCGCTCTGCTGGGAATGGGTGGATTCTTCGCAGCACAGAGTCATCCGCGTTGGCTAACGGGTTCCGGCATCCTCAGTATTCTTCTTTTGTGTATCGGCGGTGTTTTCGTATTTGCTTCGGCGCAAACTGCTTCCGAGGTGAACGCAGTTTCGGCAGACACGAGTGAACTTTCCGTGCGAGATGCGTGGATGCTGAACATGGGGCAGGGTTTTACAGGCGGTGTTTATCTGACTATCGACAATCCAACTGACGCGCAGGAACAGTTAATCGGTGTCGTCACGCCTGCCGCCGAAAGGATTGAGCTGCATCGGACCAGCATCGATGAAGCGGGTGTGGGGCGAATGATCGAAACACCACTCATCGATATTCCGCCTGACAACAGCTTTTCGTTCGCGCCCGGCATTTATCACATGATGTTGATCAATCTGCTTCAGGATTACAACGAAGGTGATACATTCCCGATCACGCTGATGTTTGCTTCAGGGGAGACGGTGACAGTCACGGTGCAGGTAGTGAGCCAGCCGCTATCTTGACAAAGGCAGTCGGGTTGTCTTGCGAAGTCTAGTGCCGAAAACTTTGTGTTGAATTGTCCAGCGTGAGCGCTTGCGCTGCTTATGGAGTTGGATACTATTCCAGAAACGCTAGGCTAGAGTGCGGACGAAAGAGCTTGAGTGCGGTCGGGTAGTACTGCTGCAAGGTGTAGTAGAGCTGGTTGCACAAACGGCGATGGGCGCGCATGGCGTCATCGTAAGCACCGCCAGCTGAAGCGGATGCTCGACCACGACACTCTGACGAGTCATAGGCTACGCTCCTTGATAAATAGGCACGAATTGTCCCACCGGGCATGTGTATGCTGTGGGCATGCTAGGGCGCTCGCGGCGTAACACCTTTATGACAGCTACTTGCCACACCACTGGGGAACTATCGCTTTCATGAGGTTCTCGCGGAACGTCAAGCTAAGGGCTCTGGCAATGCAGGTGGATTAAGGGCAAGTATGCCTATTGCGCTCAAGCCAGGCACACACGTGTGAGGGCTCTTCTGACCGGTGACCTTGCAGTCACTGAGACTCCCGCTCGCGGGCGTTCGGGCGCGGGTTGGGAACGGAAGTAGTGTGTAGTACATCGCCTGCAAGTATTGCACGATCCGCTTCCACTGCAGCAATACGCTCCCAACCTGCGCCCCGACAGGTTTAAAGAGTCAAGGGGTGAATTTGAAATTCTCTGAAGATCGAGTGACGTTGAGACTACTTCCGCGATAATGCAAGGTGAAGACATCCGCTCAACTTCAGCGAGTCGAAACGTAGCGAGGGGATCAAGTTTGAAGATGCCTGCGCTAAGCTGCGGCGCGAGCCTTCGGCTTAGACATCGCATGTTGAGTGCGGTTGGCGGCGTGTTTCGCTTCATCGTACGCTTCGCGGCGCTGCCACAAGGTCCAGATAATTTTCATCCAACGATTAGCCAAAGCTCGAAAAGCCCGCGCCCGGTTATGCCCGCGAGAGACTTGCGAGTCGAGATAGGCGCGTGCCCACTTGCTGTGGCGAACGCTCTGGCGGGCGAAGTCATCCGCAGCCTTACGCAGCGGGTGCGAGCAGGCGCGACGAAACTCGACAGCAAGCGACTTCCCGCTTCGCCGCGTGACAGGTGCTGTTCCGGCAATGGCTTGCAGGGTTTCCGGGGTTGGGAATCGGTTCCGGTCATCGCCGACCCAGGCGAGCATTCGCGCTGAGGTCAGGACACCGTGAGCACCCGGCAAACTACGCCACCAGGCTGCTTCGGGATGTGTCGCGAAGACCATCGCAATGTCCTTTTCGAGTTGGTGGATGGTATGATGGATCTGGCGCAGGAGCGGTACAAGAACCTTGACCTGTGCAACATAGCCGTCAGGAATAGTCGCATTGGGCATGGGCGCACGCAGCACTTCAAGCAGCTGCGGAATGTTGTCATAGCGGTAGTAGTGATGCTGCTTCAGAAAGCGCTTGAGCTTGTAGGGTGTGAGCTTCCGAGCTTCCTCCAGCGTCGGAAAATGCTCTAGAAAAGCGAGGGTGATGAGATGTTCGACACGCGAAAAGAGCTTGAGCGCGCTGGGGAAGTACTGCAGCAGGATGTAACGGAATCGGTTCCCCAACCGTCGCTGCTCCGCGAGCGTGCTGTCGAGCGCGCGCACCAGCTCACGCAAATGAAGCACAATTGTGCTTGACCGAGTGAGCAACCGACAGTCCGGGTCTTCCAGACGCAACAGATATGCCAGGAGATACGCATCCGACACATCTGACTTGGCACGGCGCGGACGACGGCGGGCGACGACCACAGCCGGAGTGATATGCAGCGCCCAGCCGCGTGCCATGATCCAGTCCACCAACAGTCCGTCGGAACGCTCGATATTCAGACGAACGTTTTCAATGCCGTACTTGAGCACGAAACGCTCGAGCGTCTGGAAGCCAGCCAGTGACTGCGCAATCGTGAACTGCTTGAGGACTTTGCCGTTGGGGTCCATGACACAGATATCGTGCTTCTCATTGGCCCAGTCGATACCGAAGAAGTACATACGGAACCTCCTTGCTCACCTAAGACGACCGCCACATCGCCACGCGCATATGCAGGTTATGGCGCTCGAAGCGCAACAGGTTTACGACGGCGCGGAGATGCCCACATCGACGAACTGTCGTCGGAAGTCCTCGAAGGACGGCAAGCTAATGGTTCTGACAATGTGGGTGGCTCAAGAGCAAGTATGCCAGTTGCGCTCAAGCCAGGCACACACGTGTGAGGACTCTTCTGACCGGTGACCTTGCAGTCACCGAGACTCCCGCTTGCGGGAGTTCGGTTAGCCTAAGGTGGAAGGCGGGTGGTTGTGTGACACACTGCCTACACCTTCGAACTTCCCGGTAGATGAGTTGCTCTCACCACCTTAGGCTAACCCGCAAGCTAAAACGCTTGCACGTCAAGCGCCCGTGGGGCTGATGTGCCGCGCTCAGGCGCAGCACCGCTGACCGCGCACCAGCGTGCGGGTCAGCGCGTCGGCTCGATACACCGAGCCGACCGGACGCACTCACGGCGTCCGAAAACACCCGATCCGCAATTCTCCTCACCGTACCTGAAAACCATCCAACCTAAGTCTGTTGCATTCAATCCGTCGGACGACCTCGATTTGCGATACTGAAGGCATGTTGAAGTCGATGGGAATGTGTGAATGCCAAGACTTATCCGCCGCAGCGTCAGCATGACGCCGGACATGCGCGACCGGCTGGCACTGCTCGCCAGCCGCCAGAAGCGCGACATCAGCGAAGCTGACCTCATCCGCGAAGCGATCCGTCGCTACCTGGACGAGCAGGAAGACCTATCCGGCAGCCGCCGCTACTTTCAGAAAACCTTCAAGGATCGCATTGACCAGCTCGAAAGCGCGCTCTCGTTTCACCTTAATATCCTGGTCTATCTGCTGGCGGCGCTGCATCCGCAGGACGGCTCAGAGCGTATCGCCGAAGCCATCATCGCCGCTCGGCGCGACGGCGACACGCTGCTCAAACAGATTCAAGCCGTGCGGGAGCTGAAATGAGCAAGGCGATTATCGTCTGCGACTTCGCCTACAAAGGTAGCGTCCGACGCGGCTACGGAACAGGCAAGTCCGGGCTGCGCAAGATTTTGCAATATCTTCAGTACCGCGACACGCGCAACAACACGCTGGCGAAGGACCGCAAATTCGAGCGTTGGCAGGATCGGGGAATGGGCGTGCATTACCGCGAAATCCTCCAGCGTTGCGAAGACCTCAAGAGCAAGCACGTCCTCGCCTGGACGTGGGTCGTCTCACCCGACCCAGAGCTAATGGCGCTCGTCCCGCCCAAAGACCGGCGGGCGCTGCTGATCGACCTGACCGAGCGCGTGGTCGAGGACTACTACGCCGAACGCGGTTTCGACATCCCGGAATACTCATTTGTCCTGCATACCGCCAAGACCGAACCGGATGCAGACGGACAGGTCTTCGATCACATGCACGCGCATGTTGTCCTACCGGGGACTGCGCCGAGCGTGGCGGAACGCCTGCCTGTCTACAACAACAAAGAGCGCGGACATGATGTGCTCTTCCGGGACGTAGCGACGAAGAACTTCGAGATCGCGCTGGATCGCACGCTTGGCCCCGAATGGCGCAAGCTGCGCGAAGTACCCGAAGTTGTACGCGACGACGGCATTGACCTCGACAAATGGTTTTCATAAAGGAAGCACCGTGAACCGACAAACACTCTTGGGCACATTTGGATTGCTGACGCTCATTCTGGCTGGAGCAGCCATCGCCCGCCTTGCCGGGCTGCCGCTCGATGCAGCGCTCTATCTGAGCGCGTTGTGCATCGTCATATTCGGATACCTAAGCTATCAGCGCGCACTGCGTCGGACAGAGGAGTAGGATATGCTGTACTGGCTTTTCACGGATGGACGCGAGTTCCTCGCCAACCTGCTGCTGCCGCTGCTGTGCTTGTCTCTGCTGCTTCCCCTACTGGTGGGTGCTGCTTTTGGCGCAGGCATTCAGCGTAGCGAGGGCAGTGACCGTCGCAGTTGGCAGCGTTTCGCCCTAATCGTCACCTATGCCATTGTCCTACTCGGAGTCACCGTGCTCTACCTGACACTGCTGGGCGACATGGCGGTCCAGCCCGCCCGCGGACATCAGACCACCAGCACGGTGATCCAGTTCATCGTTGGCGCGCCACGCAACATCAACACGTTGCGACTGTTTCTGTTCGGAATCATGCTGGCATTCGTATGGCTGGTGGTCGGCATCGGGCTGCACAGCGGGATCCGAAATGGTGGCTGGCTGCGCGAGCGCATCGACCGCCTGCGGGTGCCGCAGGTCAGGCGCGGTGCGCTCGGCTCATCTCACTTCTGCACCATGCGCGAGTACAAACGCTTTCGCCGCGATGACTCCGAAGGTCTGACCCTGCTCGGCGCATTCTGGGGCGACGAGAAACGACGACTGGATCTCGGCTACGGCAAGTTCTCGTTGAGCGGCGAAGACATCGCGCGCGGCATCCTGACGCTGGGTGGTCCAGGCAGCGGGAAGACGCAGGGCATCATCCTGCCCGCCATCGCCGACCGGATGCTGGCTGGACACTCGCTGGTGGTGGCGGACCCGCAGGGCGAAATCACCGCTCATGTGCTCAAGTATGCGGCTGTCACGCGACATCTGGTTGTCGTACATGACCCGACCAGCACTGCCGGACCGCGTTACAACCTGGCGGAAGGCATCCAGAACGTGTCCGACGCACGGGCAATAGCTGATGTGCTGGTGCCGTCCGCGCAGGGCGATAATCGCTTCTGGACGGACAGCGCCGCCGCGCTGCTGGCTGCCTGTCTGATCCGATTCGACAACCTGGGCGACATCTACAACGCTATGAACGATCTGAAGGAACTGGCAAAGAAGCTGGCATCGAAAAAAGATGATGCCGCGCTGCTCGCCAACTCTTTCATCGCCTCGGTCGGGTCAGATGGCAAGGTGGCGTCCAACGTCGTGGCGACGCTGGCGACCGCGCTGACGGGTTGGGCTTCGACCGATGTACGCGCCAACACCAGTGCGTCCGACTTTGACGCTGAACTGATTGTCACACAGCCGACGGTCGTCGTGTTGACCTGTCCAGGCAGGATGCGAGCGGTCTATGCGTCTTACTTGGGCGCGACACTGCGGAAGCTCATGCTCGACCTAGACACCATCGGCGAGCGCAACAAAGGTCCGCTGCCTGTCCCCGTCGGTGTCATCCTCGACGAATTCCCGACGCTCGGCAAGCTGGACAGCCTGGTTGCAGATGTCAACCTCGTGCGTAAGCGACGAATCAGTATCATGATCGGTGCTCAGACGAAGGGGCAGTTCCACATGATTTACGGGTCAGAAGGCACGCAGGCGCTGTTCACAGGTCTGGCGACACAGGTGATTTACGGCGGCTGCGACGCGGACACCGCCGAGTTCTACAGCAAGGCGAGCGGCACGGCGACCACCGATGCCAACCAGGATGACCCGAACAGCCACCTGCGCCAGCGCCCGCTGCTGACCGTTGATGAGGTAATCACGCCGCAGGTGGGCAACTGCACGATCTTCGCCCGTTATGTCGAAGCAGGATTTGCAACGCAGGTTGTCCTGAATGCCCGCCTGACTCGTTTCTACGAGCGGATTGACTGGCAGCGCCGCTTGTCCGCGGCTCAATCCGCGCAGCCGTTGCTGCTGGAACGCGGGCTGTCAATGGCTCTGCGCAGTCCTACTCAGGAAATATTGGAAGTGGCAACATCAGCCGAACCCAAGCCGACGCTCGACCGGGCGGCTGCGGCAGTCATGGCGCGTATCGCCGAAGATGCTGCCCAGCAGTCCGGTGGGAAAGTTCAGTTTGCCAGCTTCGATTCCATGCGCAGTAAGAGCGCGGCAGCACCCATCGTACCCGAGGTGACGCCATGACGTTAACGAAGAACAAGATGGTAAGCGAAGTCGGAAGTCGCACCCGCCTCAAGAACCGAGACGTGCAGTTAATGCTGGAGACGCTGGTTGAGGTGTGGAGGGAGGAACTGGTCAGCGGCGGGCGAATCGAACTGGAAGGGTTGTTTGTAATCGAGAGCCAGACCGTTGACCGCGGCGAACGCAGCGGATGGTTGCTGAGATCAGGCAGCGCGCCGCGCCACATCCGGCGTGTGGTGGTGCGCGTCAGTCGCAGCTTGAGGCGGCGGCTATCAATTACGCACGACGAATCCAATACGCGTCCTTTTCAGGATCACGACGCATGACAAATTCAGGCATGTCGGCAAGAAACTTGAGGATGCTCTTATACCGCTTACCCGGCTGCCCGAGATGCTTGGGCGTCAGCTTGTAGAACCGTTCACAGAGGTGCTGTGCCAGGCGGCTGACGTTCACCCATTCTTCCTTCTGCACCTCTAGGAAGCTGCGTGCCGCCTGTAACACATCGTCCGTGGTGTAGTCGCGGACGGCAGCAGCGGCGATTAGCCCGTTGCACTTGGTGTTCACCGAGCGGCTGCGCTTGTTCTTGGGCTTGGGCTTTGGCACAGCGAGCAGTTCGTTCGCCGCACCAAACTCCCGGATAATCTGTACTCGTAGTGCTTCTTGTCGCTCAGGCGTGAGCAGCGCGGCATACGAATACTCCCAGTCACGCGCGCGAATCAGGTCGCGTTCCAGCTTCGCCGCGCATTCTTGACAAAGCCCCCGTTCATTCAAGGGAAGGGGTAAATCGCAGGCAGCGCACAGCCAACTCTGGCGCTCGTCCTGATCCTTTCGTTTGAATGCTTTCATATCGCGCTACCTTTGTACACAGCAATTTCATCTTAACAGGTTTTTGATGGTAGAAATACGAACAGCCCGGCAGGTTGCCGGACTGTTGGTCTAAAGGTCAAATTCTGGTTGCGGCGGACTCTCGTCTGATGGCACGTCCGTCGGGTCGCGCGGATGCCACTCGCCTGCGTCGCGCACGACCGTTGTGTCGCCGCTCATGAAGTCCACGATCCCCTGGTAATCCAGGTCTTCCCAAGCGGCAGGTAGCCCTTCCAATTTCGCCACTTCCTCCGCCAGTTCGGGCGGGTCGAGCAAGCCGGGGCGGACATAACCCTCGAACTCCTTGGCAAACTTGTCCGCCTGCGCCGCCGTCTCGAAACGCGCCATCTCCAGTGTTTTGGCGTGCGTCGGATAGTCGGCGTCGCTGAAGTCATCGTCCGCCAAATCATCCCGTTGCAGTTCAGGATAGTAAGTCAGATACAGCGCGTGACCGAGCGGCGCGCCTTCGGGCGTCTCGACAGGACGGTCGTAGACATGCCACAGACGGTCGAACGGTGTCTGGGGCAGTTCATCGACCGGCTTCTCCGCTTCACGGGCGATCAGCTCGTCCCAACTGCCCGGTTCGGGTGTCTGGGAGTGGTCACCGTCGGTGTTCCAGAATGGGTTTCTTTCATCCGCTAACTCCTGCGCCAGCGTCTCGAAGCGATCTGGCGGACCCTGGCGGAATAGCCTTTTGTCTGCCCGGTTGCCATCCAGCCAACCCGCCTGCATCGCTGCTAGCTCTGCCTGGTGCATCATACCGTCCAAACCGCGCTCGTCATGGGTCTCCAGCAGCCCCAGGCGGTTAGCCTCTGCCTTTTCGCGCGCGGCTTCGTCGTCGCTGTCGAAAGTCTCCAGCGTCAGCCCATCGATTCCCAGATAGCCGCCAGGCAGCTTCCAGTACTTCTCGACCGCCAGCTCATCCGTCCAGGGATCAACTGCCTGGACGACGACGGCATAATTGACCGTGTCGTCCAGTGGCTGCAAAAGCTCCCGCTCCGGTCGGTCGAAGGTCGCCTCGAACCACGCCGCGCCGTCGAGCGTCGCATTCGCCTCGCGCTCGGCATCGGCTCGCGCCATCCAACCCGCAATCGGATCGGTGATGGATTCAAGCGGCTCGGTGTCCATCTCCGCCACATCTGGCAGGTTCTGCTCCCGCTGGCGGCTGGTCGTGAACGGGTCGGGCGGCGCATCGTTCTGGAAGAAGACGCGCGGATCGTCACGGAGCGGATCGAGATAGCGGTTGGCGGTTGCCATGTCCTCCGCCAGCCCCATCGCTGCTTCCAGGCCCGCCTCTTTTTGCAGCGTCTCCAGTTCCGCCTCCAGGTCGTCCGCGTCGGCAAAGTCGTCGAACTCGGCGATGGTGAAGGTGTCGAAACGGCGTTCCTCACCCGCCGTCCAGGTCTTGACCGCTTCCAGCGAGGGCGCGTTGTTGGGTCCGATGCCGTAGCCAAAGTAGTATTCGGCACCCGTCGGTTCTGGCGCTTCTTCCACGAGGGCTTCATGGAACGGTTTGGCGAATGGCGACCAGTAGTCCGGGTCGTTCGCCACCGCGTCGAGATGCTCCATCAGCATTTGAGAACGTTCCCGACTGGTAAGAGGTTTAGGCAGCGTCATCTGCGCCTCCTGTCTTCACCTGAAACACGCCCTGCGCGCCGATGGGCGAGAAGACCCCGCTCGTCACCGGCGTCTGCACCGCCTGCGCAACCCGCAGCGCCCGACGTAACGCATCGGGGCGCTTCAGCCCAAACTGCTGGCACAGGGCATCCAGGATGGCGTAGTCCTCCGGTGTGAAGCGGATGGTGTAGCTTTTGCCTTCGCTCACAGTTCCACCTCCCATTCGGCTTGAGCATAGTCGGCGATGGTGCGCGTCGCCTCCGGCGCGAGCGGCACGCCGCGGTCCGCTGCCCACAGTTCGCGTTGGTCGGTCGCCAACGCCATGCCCTCCGCTGCATCAAAGCAGCGGTCGATGCCGCCCTTCTCGGCGACCCCGATCAGATACTCAGCCGCGCTGTGCGCCTTGTCCCAATCACCCGGCACACAGGGCGCGAGCTGCGCCTGGAGTTCGCCATCCTCGCCACGTCCGAGCGAGAGGATGCTGGTGACGCAGTGTTCCTGGTCTGCCTGGTCGGGCTGGAAGACGCCGATCCAGTAGGCCGTCCCGGTTTCCGGGTCGTAGAACGGTGGCGGGTCTTTCGCCGGGTCGAAGTCTGGCGCTTCGATGCCGATGGCGCTGAGTGCCTTGAACGCCGAGGGATCGTCGATGGCAGGCGCGGCGGTCTCGATCTCCTGCACCACGCCGCCCAGCCGCAGCGCCTCTTCCAGCAGCGGATCAAACGCCTCTGGTGGCACCTCATCACGCGCCTCAGCAGGATCCAGTTCCGCCGCACGGATTTGCTCGTAAGCCTCGTATTCGTTCGCCCACGCGCCACCCCAGGCGGGGGTCTGTCCCTGGATTTGTGCCGCCGCCCGTTCAGCGAAGGCAGGGACTTCGTGGCTGCTAATGCCCTCATCGTGCATCTGCTCGCGCAGGTCGTGGTAGTAGGCAGCGGCGACATCGGCATCGCCAAACGAGGCAATCGGCAGATAGCTGCCGCCCAGATCGCCCGTGTTCAGGTTGGCGTAGACATCCATACAGCCGATCTCGTACTGCGTCATGTCATCCGCCACACGCTCCACACCAATGAGGCGTGCATCCTGCCATGCCCAGCCTTCATCGGCTGGTTCGGGCATCTCCATGCCCTGCAAGCCATCCTGACCCGGCGGCGGCACATCGAACTGCGGCGTGGCGTCCGTCGGCACAAAGCGGTCATCGACCGGCAGCCAGGGATCGTCGTCCGGCGTGTAGTCCAGGTCGGGCGGCGGCGAGCTGTTGAACCAGTCGTCGCCATACGGATCGTCGGGCATGAAGAAGGCTTCGGCGGTATCCAGAGCAAACGCGCCGTCATCGATATAGGGCTGATAATCGACCATCGGTTAGCCCTCCACCGGATGCAGCAGCAGCGGACGAGGTGTCGGTGCAGGTGCAGGCGGCAGGGCTGCTGCCGCTGCCCCCTTAAGCTGCGGCTGGAACGCCGACCAGAATTCGCGCAGCACCACCAGGCGCGTGCGCTCCCCCGACGCAACCGCGTCTAATTGCGCCTCCAGCCGGGCGGTGTAATCGACCGCCAGCACATCGTTGAAATGCTGGGTCAGGAAATCACACAGGCGCAGTCCGTCATCAGTCGGGACGAGTCGCTTCTGTTGCAGACGCACATAGCCGCGTTCCTTGACCGTCTTGACCATGCTGGCATAGGTCGAAGGACGACCCACACCATTGCGTTCCAATGCTGAAATCAGAGCGGCTTCGGTGTAGCGGGCAGGTGCGCGCGTTTCGTGTTCCGCGATCTTCGGTGCGACCAGGGTGAGCGTCTGTCCCTCACGCAGCTCTGGTAGTGGCGAGTCAGACAACTTATCTTCGTCTTCGTCGCTCGGTTCTTCGTAGACCTTGAGGAAGCCGTCGAACTGGAGCGTTCGCCCCTGGGCGCGGAACTCCAGCGGGTACGGTTGCTCAACCTGCTTGCCGCCATAGATTTGCGCGCCAGTCACGCTGTAGACGGCGGTTGACATCTGCGAGGCAATAAAGCGCTGCCAGATCAGCCCGTACAACGCCGCGCCGTCGCCATCCGCAGCGTTGGGTAGGCGATGAACATCCGTTGGACGGATGGCCTCGTGGGCTTCCTGCGCGTTGGCGGTCTTCGCGGTGTAGCTGGGTGCTTCGGGCGGCAGATAGCTTGTGCCATATGCCTGCTCGATGTAAGCACGAGCAGCAGCCTGGGCTTCCGGCGCGACCGCGACCCCATCGGTGCGGTGGTAGGTGATCCAGCCCGCTTCATAGAGCGTCTGCGCCAGGGTCATCGTCCGTTCCGGCGACAGCCCCAGCCCTTTTGCTGCCGCCTGTTGAAGCGCAGCGGTGGTGAAGGGTGGCAGCGGCGGACGCAGGCGCGTGGTCTTGCCAGCGCGCCCAACCCAGAGTTGCGCACCGCCCAGCAGCGCCGCCAGTTTGTCCAGCGGCTCGCGGGTGGAGAAGCTCGGCTCTGCGCCCTTGACCTGGTGCAGCTTTGCGGTGAAGGGAACGCCGTCCGCCGTCAGATCCAGCCCCAGCGTCCAATAGGTGTGAGGGGTGAAGGTGGCGATCTCGCGTTCGCGTTCGACCACCAGCCGCAGGCAGACGCTCTGCACCCGCCCGGCGGAGAATCGTCCTGCGAGCGCCTTCGCCGCCAGCGGCGAGGCGAGATAGCCTACCAGCCGATCCACGATGCGCCGTGCGGTCTGCGCCTCGACCAGATTCAGGTCGAGCGGGCGCGGATGGGCGATGGCATCGCGCACTGCGGTTTTGGTGATGGCATGGAAAGCAGCGCGATAGACCGGCTTGTTCTTGCCCACCTGCGCCAGTTTAAGCAGATGCCAGGCGATGGCTTCACCCTCACGATCCGGGTCAGTAGCGACATAGATCGCCTCCGCCTCGCGGATGGCTTTCAGCAGCCGCTTGACCAGATTGCCCTTTCCAGGCAGGATGGTGTAGGTCGGGCGGAAGTCGGCATCCACATCCACGCCGAGCGCATCATCCGGCAGGTCCGTCACATGCCCCCGACAAGCCTCGACACGCCAGCCCTCACCCAGATAACCCGCGATCTGCTTGGCCTTCGCGGGCGACTCAACAATCACGAGTTTCACTTACGGTTTTCCTTTCCCATCCGGTTGAGCTGCCGGACGAGCATCTTGAGTAGTTGACGGGTGGCGCGACGACCCGGCGGCAGCCAGGTGTGCGCCCAGTTCGCGGTCGCGCAGGACGAGCCAGAGCGGCCATTCGCGAAAGGCATGGTAAGCCTGGGTCTCCAGCGCCTGGAATGGGCTGGCAACGGCTTGTTTCGACACGGCAATTCCTCCATTGGAGCCACCTTACGTGGTTTGAAATCTCAGCATTTCGCCCTGTGTGGGACGATTAAACAGGTACCACAAGCCCTCGTCCTGGATGTCGAGGACATAGTGGAAGCGGGGAAGCGCGGCGATGATGTCGCGGTGCTGCTGATTGAGATGCTGGAAAGCGGCGTCCTCGTGGAAGACGTTCATGCCCTGCCGCTGCGAGAAGATCACGCGGATCGGGCAGTTCTCGAACACCAGCCGCGCCTTACCCGCCAGAAAAATGGACATTTGTTGATCTACCGCGACCAATTTCTTGCGTCTCGTGCGGAACGTCTTCGCCGCTTCGATCAGAAAGTCCAGCAACGACGGATGGCGCATCAGGCGATAGACCTCATCGACGGCGATGACGCGCGGTTGCTCATCGATCAGGCTGTCGCGGCGGATGGCTGACAAAACCTGCGTGTACGCCAGCGCTTGCAGGATCGGGTCACTCTCCAGCTCGTGGAACGAGAAGACGCGCGGACCGATCCAGTCGCGCCCGCCGCGTGTCAGATCGACGTTGGTGATGCCGTTGAGGAAGCCCGACCACGGACCCGACCCGGTACACAGCCCGGCGATCTCGTCCGCCAGGTCTTTGGCGATGGCGCGGGTGGCGTCCTTGTCGCCCAGTCCCGACAATACATCGCAGACCAGATCGCAGGTCGGCGCGACCTCCGGCGTGACGCGGGCGAGGTCGGGGAAACCACGATAGGCGACCTCCAGCGCCTCGCCCAGCAAGCCACGCTCCAGATTCTCGCGCTGCGCGCCAGACAGCGGTCGTCCCAGCACCGTTTCGTAGATGCGGGTGACGTGGCTCACCTGCTCAATGAGGGTGGGAAACATAACGTCCTGGGGATTCAACTTTGTCGATTTGGCGCTCATGACGTACCAGGGCAGCCCAAACGCCTCAGCGACATGCCGCCCATGCCCCATCGGTTCGAGCAGGTCGAACGGGATGCCGTTTTCGGCGTATTCGCGGGTCAGGTAGCAGTTCAGCGCGAACGTCTTGCCGAAGCCGCTGACCCCGACCCACACCTCATGCGTCGCCCGTTTGTCGCGCCACGAGTTATGGAAAACCGGGTATGCGCCGCCGACTGCTTCGCCGCGCAGAATGCCATCGGTGCTGGACAGCTTGCGGTAGCCGAGCGGCGAGAGCATCAAGGACAGCTCGCGTGAGGTGACCGGCCAGGTGGTCGAGGGGACATTGATGGCTTTGGTCGTCTTGGCACTGAAGAAACCGACCGAACGCGCCAGCAGTTCACCGACCTCCTGGCGCAGCGAGAACCACGCCCGCGTCTCGTTGATAACGGTGCCGACGCGCTCCTTGAGCGTGTTCAGGTCATCTGCCGCCACCGCCAGCGTGAGCTGCACCAGATGCAGCGCATCGCCGTTGTTGATCTCAGTGAGCGCCCGGCGGCAGTCCGCCACGCGCTGCACCGAGCGGCTGTCCTCGCCGCGTACCCCCGCCAGATGCACCTCATACGCCTGGATGATGCTCTCGATAGCGTCGATCCCGGCATTGCGGTCGTAGGTTTTAGGGATGTCCACTGACAACGCCAGCGGGAAGTTCATCCGCAAGAGCGGCGGTAGAGGACGGAAGAAATTCCAGCCGGCTGGCTGAAATTCGTAGGAAGTCAGCACCGCCCAGAACGGACGCCCACCCGGACGACCGACCGGGGCGAGATGCCAGAAGGGACTCTCACGCAGTTCGTAGCGCCCCTCGAACAGGGCGGGCCAAGCACCCTCGACCACTTGCGTCTCGAATGCTGATCCCATCCCGCCCGCCAGCGCACGCGGGTTCTCGTCCGACCAGACCGCCATGCCGCACAGCGCCCGCTGATACTCCGCGCTGCTATCCAACTGCTCGAAATGGCGGCGATACTCCATCAGCAGACCACGCCGCTGCGGGTCATTCACCTCACCCGCCTTGCGACTGAGCGCGCTCACCTTGTCATCCAGCGTGGCAGGCATCTGCCAGCAGACGAAGCGCGCCGGTTCGCGCAGCGTCCGCAGCCAGGTGGAGAAACGTGCCTGCAACGACTGCACCCCTTCCTCAGTGGCGTGCAGCATGATGTCGAACGGCTCGATCAGGAAAGTGCGGACATCGCTCATCGTCCCACCTCCTGCATAGGCGCATCAACGAACACCAGCCCGTCATCGGCATCCACTTCCGACGCGCGGGCGAACGTCACCCACTCGCGCATATCGACCTCGACCTGGGACTGCGGCGGCGCGAAGACCACCGCGCCCTCCAGCCGCATCACATCGATCGGCAGCTCCAGCGCCCCGGCGACCTGGGCGGGCAATCCTTCTGGATGGCGACCCGCCGCCAAGAGCAGCGAGCCGCGCCCGCGCAGCAGGAGTCGCTGCCACAGGGGCAAGCCGCCGCGTGTGCCGCTCATGACCAGTACCAGCAGCGCCACGCCGATGCCCAGCGGGATGGCTGCGCTCGGCGCGCCGAAGCGGGTGACGGAATACGCCAGCCCGCCCGCGACCGCCGCCAGGATTAGCCGCTTGAATGCGATACCGAAGAAGCCTTTCTCATCGCGCATCAGCACATGCGATTTGAACTCTGCGCTCATGGTCGCTTCGCTCCTTGAGTAACGAGTGTCGAGTAACGGGTGACGAGTGAAACACTCGTGACTCGTTACTGTCTACTCGTCCCTATGCAAAGGTAATGAGCGTGGTGACGCTGGCGGCGAAGACGACGAAGAGCAGACCGATGACGACCTGATTGGCGGCTTTGGGATTGTCGCGCTTCCAATCCCCCACGATGGGCCATGAAGAACCCATGTACATGATGCCGAGCCCCAAGAACCCGATCACCGCTGCCAACGGCGCGATGATCTGAGCCACGTCCCGGATGTCGGTGAACAACTGCTCGATGAAGGTACGCAAATTCAAGAGAGACACTCCTCACTGGGAAAGATACGAATTGAGCCGGAGCGAGGAGGACGTGCGCCATGACGAAGGGGCGCACGGAGCGCCGCTGCACAGAGCGTGTGGGGTCATCTGGCACGGGGTTTCACCCGCACCGGCTTGACTTTCAGCGTATCAAAGTGAGGGTGTCTGACCCGGCGAGGATTTCAGGTTTGGGGTGGGAGATCTGAGATGTCTTGGGGCGTTTTTTCAGCTAACCGATGAACAGAGCCGCTTGGTGAAAGCGTGGGTAAGAGAATTGAATCTGGGAAACGTCTTTTGCTTTAATTCGGTGTATCATTCTGCTGAAGCAGAATGCAAACTCGTAATGCACACAATGTTGCGATCAGAGTGTCTATGCCACTTACCACGTTGAACTTCATTCCCGCTACGTTCTCAGCGCAAACAATTGCTGGGTTTGCCGTTGACTACATCGGGTCAGAGCATCTGAAACAACTTCAGGATACGTATTCCGGTCAATATTTGTTTCGACGCGACTACAGTAGAAACAAGATTATTGCCATCTCTTTGGTCCAATCGGCACCACAGTTGCCAGGCAAGACAGAAAATGAGCAACTATCCATCGTCAGGGATTATCATCTTTTTTCGGGATTGTTGGAAGAAGGCATTAGACGGTTTCTAAGAGCGCGGAACCCCTCAATTCCCCAATTTGGGCGTATCTATGTTCGTGTAGAGCGAGAGTCCGAAGATGTTTTTCCTGTGGCGGTTCGACGGGCCCTAAAGTCTGACAATGATGCTCGATTAGCAGTTGATAAACTTCGATTTCTTCGCATCTTTAGGCGTTACTTTATTGAAGGGGCCTATGTAGGAATTACCGAGGAAGAAGTATCGCCACAATATGGGCTTCTATTTGACATAGGTACGGCGTGGCAGATTAAGGCAACTCTTCAGGAGCTAGTGATGGCTGGCGTTGATGTCACAGGTTGCTATGCAACCCCATCTACGAGCCCAGTTAATGCAACCGAAATCGGCCACAAGTCGGTCGGTCGCGTGTCCAAGTTAGAAGGCGATGTCGTTTACCTAAGCGACTACCGTGATAAAGAGACTATCAGCGCAAAGACTCATCAGATCGAAGCGTCTCTTGATAACTTTACCTTATGCATTCGATCATTGTTATCGGAGGACGCAGCTAGCGATATTCTCCGTGAAATCCGCCGCGGAGTTCATGATGTTACAAGTGCCGTGGCACAACAAGAGCGAATTAGATCTCTTGCAGAAGCTCTTCGTAAGGAGCCGATACAATGTGCTGTAGGGCTTACGGCTCAGTTGTCAAACGGTCTCTTCGATGCATCACTGCATCCAACTGCAAAAGTATACCTTATGTCGGCACCATCCTACTCTCTGGGCTATGCTAAGTCACCAGTTACGACATCAATCGCATCCGCAATAGCGAAGGACGGACCATTTGATCAAGATAGTTTCGGAAGAGTTATTCCAAACATCCTTGTGATTACACCCAAGTCATGCCAAGGAGCAGTTGAGCAATTCATCCGTAAATGGAAAGACGGTATTCCAAACTCGCCATATGCTAAAGGATTTGTCGCACAATACAGGTTGCGAGGTTGTGAGTTTCGAGTAGAAGCTGTGGAAGATGGAGCGCATGCCGCAGATGAGTACATTAATGCATGCAATCGGGCGATCAGCTACAGTCAGGAAAACTTAAAGCGATTTGATTTAGCGTTTGTCGTCGTTGAGGAACGCCATCGGCTTCTCGGCCGCAATGATCCTTACTTGGTAACCAAAGCTGCGCTAATGGGGCGCGAGATACCTGTCCAGGTTATCGAGATAGAAACCATTCGTTCCAACCAGAAGAGTCTTCCTTTCATCATGAATAATCTTGCTTTGGCATGTTATGCAAAGCTTGGCGGAACCCCCTGGGCACTTGCATCAGCGCATGGACAGGGTATCACACATGAGGTAATCGTAGGCTTAGGAAGCGTGATTATTAGCGACGGAAGATACCAAGAGAAAGAGCGTTACGTTGGCATTACAACGCTCTTCAACTACGATGGTGTCTATTTGTTGTCCAATGTATCCGAAGATGTAGGATACGCACAGTATCCGGAAGCATTGCAGCGCACACTTCTAAATAGCATCCAGTATGTTAGTATCAAGAAAGGATGGCAACGAGGCGACAAGGTGAGATTGATCTTCCATACCTTTAAGCCCCTAAAGCACACAGAGATGGAAGACATAAAACTCACTGTAACTAACGCTCTTAGTGATTTCTCAGTCGATTTTGCGTTTCTTACCATAAGTCAGCATCACAGATGGCGAATGTATAGCCCAGGCTTTCCAGGAGTGCCTAGCAGAGTGGGGTCGACGCTCAAAGGGAAGAATGTTCCCTTGAGGGGAACAACTGTCATAGTTGGGCGTCGCAAGTCATTGTTGGCAATGACCGGGCCCTCCGAAGTCAAAACAAGCGAACAAGGTTGCCCTCAACCGGTACAAATGACCTTACATGGCTCATCCACCTTCGCAGATATTGAGTATTTGACTCGTCAAGTATTCGAATTCACCTACATGTCATGGAAAACTTATAACAATTCGGCTATGCCCGTAACTATCCAGTACAGTGAGTTAATCGCAGAGCTGCTCGGTCGATTGCGCCAAGTGCGTAACTGGAATGCCAATGTGCTTCAATCCGGCAATTTGAAGTCAAGCTTGTGGTTTCTATGAGCACATTGCCTACGCACTTTGTCTATCCCGTATTGGAGCATTTGAAGCAACTGGTCGTGTCTCTAAACACTCCTGACAACCTGGATGGCTTGATAGCCCTACATTTTGACACACAGGTTCGAATGCGCAGAACTCTTGATTGGTGCAATCCAACTGCTGCAGATAACTGGGCACAAGTGCACCGGGATGCTATTTCCCAAGCACCAAAACTTGCTACGCTAGGTGCCCTATTGGACGCAAGCGCCACAATTGTGAATGAGGGGGATAAAGTTGCTGTAGGCGCATTTCTTGAGGGAGTTGGAGGTCTTCAGAAGCGAAGAGTAGACTTCTCATCTTCCACTTATTGGGCACTCCAGCCAAATATCGTATTGGCAATTGGATTGGGGATTCGTATTGTAGGTAGTGCAGAAATAAGGCAATGGTTTGCTGAACTAGTGTCAATAGGCATCGAGAACAAGGCGGTTCCGCTTCTTCCTCGTCTTATGTATGCATATATCTTGCGCCTGTTCGATGTGGCGCATCCCACCATACAGATTGCGGCTGCCATAGAAAACTTAGCTACTTGTTCTCTTGCTGAACTGGCATTGGGAATCTGGTTAGCTCGTCACGAGGTTGGACAATGGAGCGTGCCAAGTCGAGATGTTTGGTTAGCAGAGGCTCAACCTACCCTTATCCAAAGGATGTTGACTGAAGAACAATATCCGGTCGCAGATTACAAGGCTGCAGTAATCTGGCAAGCAGCACTCGACTACTTGCACAATGTCTCAATTGAAGTCAGTTCTGACCGGATCACAGAGATGTTAAACAATTTCCCAGCAGCACTGGAAAGATGGAAGCACGAATGGAGAATAGAAGATGAAATCGATATTCAACGTCTTGTATTCCTTTCAATGCGTACCGTTCTTGAGGATGTACGGTTTGAAGATAATTTGCCTAAACTTGGACGGAGTGGGCACAGATACGATATTGGTATTCCAGCGCTGAAACAAATCATCGAAATCAAGTATGCTCGCAAGAGTTCAGATTTCCAGAAGTTCGTTGATGAAATTGGTAAGGATGTGGCTCAGCTACACACCCAGTCTACATTCACCACGATCATAGTGTTCATATACGATACGATTTGCAGCTCGCAAAATCATGCCTGGACACGCCAGGAACTGTTGCGATTTGCGCCTGTCAGAGATGTAGTGATTGTCTGTGCGCCATCGAACTGTCGGTAGAGGTCACTTTCAGGATGTCGCCGGATGAATTACTGGCGATACCTGAGTGTGTATATCCACCCGCCCACCCCCAGACTACCATACGGCTCGCCCGCCCGCGGCCACACCAATTCCACATCCGCTGCCTGACCAGGCAGCAGGTCGAACGGGGTCATGCTTTCCGCCGGGATGCGCGGACCGGGTGGGTTTTCGGCATAGCCGAAAGCCATCCAAATGTCATCGGGTGTGAAGCGCAGCGTCTCCCCGCCCGCGTTGTACAGGCGTAAGCGTGTCGTCACCTGCCCGTCAAGCGTGGTCACGGCGATGGGCTGCACATCCAGCCCGGCGAAAGGGATTGGCGTCGCGGTCGGCGCAGGCACGCTTGGGAAGGGCGTGGGCATGGCGAGCGTCGTCGTAAGCAGCCCTTCACGCTCCAACTCCTGGTCGGGTGAGTAGGTCGCCAGCACCAGCGTGCGCGTCGCTGTTGGCAGCCCATCGGCGTCCGTCTCGCCGATCAGCACCAGCGCCAGCCCCGGACTGACCTGGCGGAAGCTGCTCGTCTCGCTGCGTCGCACCTGGCGTAAATCGCCAAACTCGTAACGCAGCACCGCACCGGTGTTCATCGTCAGCGTAAACTGCGCGCCCGCGCCCAGCGCCTCGAACAGCACGGCGTTCTCCTCCGACCAGGGGATGCCGATGACCGGACGCACCGACATGCCGTTGACGAACGACGCCGTGTCCGGGTTCGGGTCGTAGTTCCATTCGCTGGCGCTCACGCGGCGGCGCTGCACCACCCACACACGCGGCGCGGCATCCCCGCTCACGATTTGCAGGCTGACCGGATAGGCGACCTCACGCCCCCGGTCGCCGCCTTCGATGATCTCGTCCTGGTCTTCCAGCGCCAACGGGGTCGGCGTCATGCGGGCATCCAGCGTAGGCGATGCGGTCGGCGCGGCGGCGACTTCGGTCGATCCGCGCCCGCCCAACCGTGACAGCAGCAGCCCGACGAAGAGCAGCGCGATCACGCCCGCAATCAACATGACTTTCCCAGATGGCTTGCCGCCTACTGGACGTGCATCATCCTCTGGCGCATCCAGCAGCGCATCCGTCCGCGCCGCCTCCTGGACACGACCCGGCGTGCGCGCCCAGCGCATCCCAATCGGCACCAGCGCGCTCTCGCGGTAACGTTTGAGCAGTTCGCCCGCCACCTGCCGCTCCAGCGCATCCGATCCGACCGCGCCTGCCGCGCGGACCTCGCGCTCGTAAGCCGCCTTGTAGGCGCGCTGGCGCTCGGTCGGCACCAGTTCCCACAAGGCATTCAGTTCTGCCGTCGTGAGCTTCTCAAGCTGCTCGACCGTCTTGAATTCTAACCGCTCGCTCATGCCTGACCTCCCATCACACTCCCACTGCCCGCAAACGCCGTTGCCTGCCGCATCGCGCCCGCTTGCGCGTCGTCGCTGTCATCGTTGTTGACCTGCACGTCGATCTGCGGCTGCACATCGATCGTGACCGCAGGCACGTTCATCACGCCAAAGGCGGTGATGCTCTCCGGCAGCAGTCGCGCGGCGCGCTCAAGCTGCCCGACTTCGTTCTCCGCTGTCGCGGTCGAGACGCCGCGCTCACTTCGTACCTGTTCAACCAGCACGGTCCGTGTCTCATCGCTGAGTTTCCCATCCGCTTTGACCTGGCGGATGACCGTTTCCGCCTGCGATCCATTCACACCCAGCCGTAGCGCTTGATCCGCAAACAGACCAAAGCGTGCCAAATCCTGCTGGATGACCGGACTGTCGCCACTCGGCGTGACCCCCATCGCTCGTCCCATCCGTTCCGCCAAAGCGAAGTTGTCGATGCCCGTCGCGCCGGGCTGCTCGATCTTCAGCCCGCGCAGCACATCGCCCAGCACACCCGCGACATTCTCCGCACCGCCCACCTTAAGCTGTCCGACCAGTGCCTGAGTTCGCGCAGCGTTCGCCAGCGCCTCTGCGCCGCCCTCCAGCCGCGTCGCTGCCTGATCGAGGCGGGATGCCGTCGTTGAGTCTGTCGCGCCGCCTGTCTTGTCGGTGCGCAGTGTCTCGCTGATATGCTGTTCCATTTCTTCGCCCTGCATCTCAGCGGCGTACTCGCTCTTCTGCCGCTCGTGTTCGCGGCTGGTCGAGTCGTCCTCCGGCTGCGCTACAGGCGTGAACGTCCCCATGCGGCGCGGGCGCGACGGCGTGAAGGTCGAGACGAGGTTGCCGTCTTCATCCTCAAACAGCTCATCCTCCGATGGCAGTGTGCCTCGTTTACGCTTTGCCCCACGCGGCAGCGTCCAGCCATCCAGCATCTCGCCGATTGCCGGGACAAGCATCGGTCGCCCAACGACGCGCCCCTTATCGTCGTAGTCCGCAGCACCCGGATCGCGGTCGGTCAGCAGCATCATGCCCAGCACCGGACCCGCCACCCGCCGAGTAGTCGCGCCTTCGACGAATTGCTCCGCTGCTTCGCCCAGCGCGGTATTGCGGACACCCGGCAGATACGCCAGCGTGCGGGCGGCGCTGGTGAGCGGAGTAACACCGCCGAACGTCAGCCCGGCGGTCTGTGCGCGCGTCACGCCCATGTCCATTGCGGTCATGCCCGCCAGCGACGACGAGCCAATCGCAAGCGCGCCACCCGCCGCCATCACGCCAGCCGTCGCCGCCGCGCTGCCCGCTTGCGCCGGGGTGATGATCGTGCCACCTGCCGCCTGGCTGAAGGCGCTGAACAGACGATTAAAGCTGTTCCAGACGGCTTTCACGCCCGACCAGAGCGTGATCAGCATGAAGACCAGGCAGATCAGACCGACACCGAGGACGACCATGCCATTGCCCGCCGCCGTCCCCGCCAGGAACAGCGCCACCACCAGCGCCTGAATGAGTGCAATGATGACCGTCTGCACAATCAGCTCAATCCACTGGTTCACGATGCTGTTGGCGATGGCCTCGGTGCGCTTGAAAAAGGCGAACAGAATAGCAACGCCGAACGAGATGAAGGTCAGCCCCTGGGCGATAGTGATGAGCAGAAACACGAGCTGCTCGACCACGCCGAATAACACCAGCGGCCACGCCGTGAGTAGCCGCCCCTGCGAAGAGGACGCGAGTGCAATCGAAGCGGCACGCTGGGCGTCAGTCATGATGTCGAACGACAATGCCGGACCCTGCGCCACATCGAAGTACGAACCAGGAAAATACCACTCCTGAGGAATGGGACTGACATACGCGCCGGTCAGCGGGTTATAGAGATGCGTCGGGCAGCCCGGCGAGTAGAACGGCTGCGGATAGCCCATCACATCCGGTCCATCCGCGCGCAGATACGCCAGCGCCACGTCAAGTCCGTCAATACGTCCCGCGTCGGTCGCGCCGGGCAGATAGACGCCGAGATGATCGCAGATCGTGCCGATGCCCAGGTCAGCGCTTTGCACCTGAGACAGCGAGCCAAACGTCCCGCCTACACTGCCCTGCAAGCCGTTGAGCGCGCTCAGATAGAAGCCCTCCGCCACGGTCATGCGAAAGTCATTCATGCCCTGGTAGAGCGACGGTCCAACCGCGAAGAACATCGACCCGGCGATATACCAGACAATCGCGCTGCGCGGGCTGACGACATCCAGCCGGATGATCGCCGCCAGCAAATAAGTGATGCCCAGTACAAACAACGCGACCAGGAACGCCAGCCCGACGGCGACTTCGAGCGTGTCATTGGTCATCTGGATCAGCGGCGAAAAGGCATTCTGCGCCAGCCAGCGGTTGATGACTTCGACGATGTAGCCCATCATGATGAAGCCGCGCAGCAGCCCCCAGTGCAATCCCGCCAGATTAAGCAGCAGGTTGTACCAGAAGCTGTCGATGGCGATACGCAGCCCCAGCGTCGGATCAATTGGCATGTGGCACCTCCTACGGGATCAGACCGGGCTGGTTGCCGGGTGCGAGCAGTAGCGTAAAGCGGACATCGGCAGCGCGCTGCCCCGCCGGGATGGGATAGACCTTGCCAAAGTACGGCACGACCAGCCGCACCTCTGCGGTTGAGACGACCTGAAGCTGCGCGTAGCCACTGCTATCGGTGAATGCTTGCGCCAGTGCGCGGTTCGTCCCGACCTCGACCAGGCGCACCGAAATCCCCGCCACGCCCTCCGCCGGATCGATGGCGCGGTTGCCGTTCTCGTCGTAGCCGATGACGATGGACGCGGTGATGGGAAACGGCGCAATGTCAGTGGCAGTCGCCTGCATCGTAGGCGGCGCGCTGACCAACTCGAAGTCGGCAGGCTGCGGTTCGGCTGTCGGTGTGTATGCCTCGTCTGGCGGCGGGATGATGAGCGTATGTCCGTCGCTGCGCCAGACCTGGATCGCATCGAGCGCGACGGCGATGCCTTCGCTGCGATTGTTCTTCTGCCCGGTCGGACGCAGTTCCAGCACGTGTGCGCCGGGCGCGAGCGAATACACCCGCGTTCCTGGGAATAGGAGTTCGCCCGCAAAAGCATCAATCGTGTCGATGACCACACCATCGACCACCACCTGAAACATGCCCATGTTACGTGCGGCGACGTAGCGAATCCGCAGACCCTCGCCCTCGAAAGCAAACGCGACGCTCGAGTAAATATCCTCGGTGCGATGGTACTGCCCCCGGCTGGCGTTCTGGTGCAGCCGCCGCTCCCAGCGCGTGGCGTAGACCACGTTCGGATGATCCGACTCGAAGCTCGTCCAGCCGAAGTACGGCGGCGGCATACGGGTCGCGTCGGGCAGTGGCTCGTAAGGATTGGGCGGCGCAGGGATGACCGTCACCCCAGGCGGATACGGCGTCGCCGTCGGCAGGACGAACACACCGGGCATGAGCGCGTTGATCTCCAGCACCCGCGTCGCCAACGTCGGCAGTACCTCAGTCGGTGCAACGGTTGATTCTGCTGTAAAGGTGGGCATCACGGTTGGCGTCGGCGATGCGGTCGGCAGCCGTGTACGGGTCGGTTCGGCAGTGGTCAGTATGGCCAGAGTGGGCAGTATGGTCAGTTTTTCTGGCGTGTTGAGAGTCAAAATGATGTACGCAACACCCGCCCAGACAGGCAGGCACAGCAGCGCCAGAAGCAGCAGGGTTATATGTTGAAATCGGGACATGAAAGACTCCACCATTCGCTAGACTTTTATCGTAGCGAAGGCGGAGTCGCGGCGGCTGTCCGCTGTTCAGTTGGCAGTGTGGGAGGTTTCAGTCTGCGGGCGCAGGATTTCACTCCTGCAAACACGTAAAGCCCTCTGCAGCGGCGCGGTGGATAAGATGCTCGTTGGTCTTCGCGCCGAAACGCTGGCGCAGTTTCTGCCGCACCCAGTAGACGCGCCGCTGCGTGATGCCCATCTCGCGGGCGATCTGCCCGGCATGGATGCCCTTCGCCAGTTTGTTCAGCACCTCGCGCGCTTCGTCGTCGAGGTAGCCATCCGGTTGCAACGAGTGCAGCGCGACCAGGTACTCGGCGTTGGCGGTCGGCGAGAGGTACGGCCGGTCGCGCATCACGGTATCGAGCGCGGTCAGCAGACAGTCCTGCAAATCGTCGCTCTTGTACAGGTAGCCGTTCACGCCGCAGGCGAACAGGTCGCGGATCAGCATCCCTTCCGCCAGAGCACCCATCACGATCAGTTTGGCGCGGGGTGCCACCGTCCGCAGCTCCTCGACCGCGCTCAGAATGTCCATCCCATGAAACCACTCGTTCAGCAGGATGACATCCGGCACATCCTTCGCTGCCATCGTCAGCAGCTCCTCAATCGCCCGCGCCGTTCCGACCACCGTATAGCGATGGTCGGTTTCAATGGTTGCCTTTGCCCCCAGAATGGTCAGATCGGAATCGTCCGCGATGATGATTCGAATGCTCATGTCTTCTCCCTCGATAACCCTTATGCTGGTTCACCGTATCATTTTTATGGTTTAGAAAGAAAGGCAATTTACGACAAAAAAGCGAGCATCCTTGCCCGCTGCGCGCTGCACTTTTTCAGTTGTCATGCGCAGCCTTTCACGTCGTCTCGTCGAGCAGTCCCTGACGGCGCGCCGCATCGACGATGTTGTCCGAATTCTGGATGTTGAGTACCTCCCGGATCTTCGCCTTTGAGCGATACACCGAGCGGTCTGACACGCCCAGCAGCTGGGCGATCTGCTGCACGGTAAAGTCTTGGGCGATCATCTGCAAGACTTGTTTGTCCATTTCGGTCAGGTCGCCGCCCGTGACAAAGCTCATCTCGGTCGCCAGCAGTTCAGCCACTTTGGGTGAGAAATAGCGCAAGTCCCTGCCAAGCGTACTGACGCTGTTGTTGAGACTGAGTTCCAGGTCATCCTTCATATAGATGAAGCCATGTGCGCCGCTCTGAATCATCTGCTTGATGAACGGCGCATTGAAGCGCTCACTCAGCACCACAATCTTGAGCGTTGGCAGCGCCGCACGCAGCTTGCGAATAAGCGCCGCATACGGTGTTGGCGCATGGTGGTTGTCGCTCAGATAGAGGATTGTGACCTCTCCCAACTGGGACTCATGGGGCAATACCGCAGCAGCCTCCACACTGCTGTGTGGCAGGACAGTACGTTCAAGCACCACGCGCATCCCATCCCGGATGACGATATTTGCTTCAACGATCAGAATACGAATACAGGTCAACACGACACATCTCCTTCTTTCCCCAAAACGAACTTGTGTTCTAGTGCGGACGGAGCATGATATTACAACTTTCAAACCACTGTCAATAGAACAGGAGGATAGAGTTTGGTTGGGCTTCGTTCGGATTGGGTAGCTGACAAAACTTTTGTCAGGGTGACAGCCCGATGGCGCAAAATTCCCGCCAACCTTGTCCACTATTGCCGAGCGTTTTGGCGCAGTCTGACAGACTCCCGCTTGCCATTTCTGTATCCTGTGAATCCATAAATGAGTTGGGTCCAGGAGCAGCAAGTGAAGGGAAACACAGAATTATCGCATGTCTGGTCCGCGCCGGTGATGACCGTGCCGATGTCGCCGCGCATCGTCCTGTCGCGGCGTGAGTACCAGCGCCGGGTCAATCTCCGCCGTGCCACTCACCAGTGGGCGTTGCGGAAGACGCAAGCGTTGACGAAGCAGGCGGAGACGACGCGATGAGTCAGCATCCATCCGCACCCACGACCAAACAGGGCGAAGAAATGGTGAAGCGCTTGCTGCACATTGCCGATCTGTTGGCGAAGGGCGCAGCCCCGTCACCGAATACGGCTCAAAAACAGCAGGAATCGTGTGAAAAAACCAAGCGAGCGCAATCTCGTGTATCTTCATCAGTATAGTTCTTTACGCTTGAGGAAGTTTCAGGAATTGTCATGGCAGTTCAGACACGGAAGCCAAAACCAATAGCACCCCAGGCAGGTTGGGCAGTCTACTTGCGAACCAGCAGCGATGAGAACCAGAAACCGGAACTCTCACGCGCCCGCCAACGCTTTGCCATCGAGAAGAACGTCCTCGAACGCTCCGACAAGCCGCTGATCGAGGAGTACGTGGATGTCCTCACCGGTAAATCACCGGATCGTAAGGGCTATCAACGTCTGTTACAGGATGCCCGTGCGGGCAAGTTCTCGCATGTGATTGTTGAACGTGCTGACCGCTTTGGGCGCAACGATACCGAAGCGCTTCGTGCGATTGATGAGCTGCACGAGTTTGGCGTGGCGGTTCGCTTCGCCAATCAGCCTGACCTGGATCCGATGGACCCGGACGACCGTGTGCTGGTCGCGCTCTCGTTCACCCTTGCCCGTCGCGAGTCTAGTTTGTTGGGCATCCGGGTCAAAGGCGGTTTGCGAGCGAAGCGCGAAAGCGGGGGTTACATCGGTCAGGCACCGGATGGCTATATCAATGTGGAGGCTCGGACGACGCACGAAGAGAAGAAACTGTACGGACGCACCGCGCACTGGATCGAACTCGACCCGGAACGCGCTCCCATATGGCGTTATGCCTGGGACCTATTGCTGGAAGACCGTTTGACACTGGAGGACATTGCCGAGGCGCTTCATGCGCGTGGCTACCGCCATCGGAGCGGCAGACCCTTCATTGAGGTGCTGAAAGATGGCCGTCGCAAGGCAAACATCAGCTCACTCTCGAACGTCTTTCACAACTGGACGTATGCCGGTTGGATCGTCAGTGAGCGCTGTAGCATTCCGCCGAAGACCTTGCGTGGTAGTTGGGAGCCGCTCGTCACGACCGAAGAGATGGAACGCGGACTGGCGATTCTGGCGCGGCGCAACCAGCGACGTTCGGTGCGACGCACTCAGGACTACCTCTTGAAGGGGATGGTCTACTACAGCCCGGCTGAAGGGCGTCCGACGATCCGGCTGTCCGGCTCAACCTCCAACGCCGGACGTTCAGGCGGCGGAACGCCCTACTACCGGGATGCCCGTGCAGGTGGCATCAGTTTTCTCTGCACCGATGTCGATGTGCAGATCCCTACAGAACTGCGCAAGATACAAATTGATCCGGACATGATCCCCCTCATTCGCGCCAGTTACACGCAGGAACTGGCGGAGAAGCTGGGACATGCCCACCCCGATGAGCGCCAACAGTTGCAGGCGGCGCTCAAGGCGGTCGATGAGGAAGAAGGTCGGATGGCGCGTCTGCTTGCATCAGGCAGGATTACCGAAGCGGTGTGGGACAGCCTATGGGCGGAATGGCAAGACCGCCGCAGTAAACTGCGTCAGACCATCGAAACGCTGGATGAGGCGCGGGAAACCCACGTCAGTAATCTGGACAGTGCGTTAGGATTTATTGCAAAGATTGGAGTGCTGTATAATGGACTGGAGCGCGCAGATCAGAAAGAACTTCTGCGCCAGGTTGTCCAACAGGTGATCGTGAATGCTGAGGGAACGATCCGGTTGGAGCTGCGAGCGCCGTTCGCGTATCTCAAGGAACTAACCGATGAGATACGTGAGGTGAGCAGCAGACTCGAAGGCAGTGAGCGAGGAACAAAAACGGACAGTCCTGAGACTGTCCGTAATGGAGCCGAATGTTCGAGTTGGCTCCAAGATAGCTGGAACAACAGGAACTTATCCGAACAATCCCCTGACTTACATCGCTCAGTTTTTATCCAACGCATTCAATTCCCATATCACGCACATCTTGTGCGCCTCTCAACCCTAGACTAGCTTCGGCTTTTGCGGTGAGAAGGAGAGGTGCCGCCTCCCCTCTCTCACCTTGAAGCTCGCTGCCTGTGCCAGCAAGACTCCCGCAAAAGAGTGTAGCACACCTCTGCGAAGTCCTTGCCAGCCCCAGCGATTTCGATCACTTTTGGGTTACTGAGAGGAAATGGCAATGACTCGTGTTCTGGCTTTGACCAATCATAAAGGTGGCGTCGGCAAATCGACGTCAGCCACCAACGTCGCATTTGGCTTGTGCGGCGTCATGCGCCGGATGGGCACACCCAACAACCGTATCCTGCTGATCGATACCGATAGTCAGGGACATGCCACACTGCTCACGACGGGTCGCAACGACTTTGGTACAGACAACAGCCTGTACACCGTGCTGATGGCAGATCGCCAGCAAGCACCGCAAGTGATGGCGAGCTGCATCGTGCAGAGCGCCTGGGATCCTGATCTGCATGTACTACCCGCTTCCCCAATGCTGGAAGGTGCCGAACGTGAGCTGATGGGCGTGGCAGGCGCGCCCTATCGCCTCGCCGACCCACTCTCGCGCATCGCGCCGCACTACGCCGCCATCGTCATCGACACCCGACCGTCATTCTCACTGATGACCGAGATGGGACTGATTGCATCGACCGATGCGATTGTGCCGGTCGAGCCGCGCTACCTAGAAACAGTCGGCTTAATGAGCGTAGTGGACAAGATCGCTAACATCCGCGAAGGCTGGCGTGCGCCACATCTGCGGATCAGTGGGCTGGTCGTCACAAAAATGGATACCCGCGTCCGGGGTCACAATTATCTGCTGGATGAACTGAAGCAGCATCCCACGTTGGGCAGGCTGCTGTGTGGCGTCATCCCTGCCAATGAAGCAGTGTCGTACGCGCATCGCAACCACCAGAGCATCTTCGCTTACGATCCACACGCTCCGGCAGGTGTCGCCTACCTCAAGTTGGTCGGATCACTGATCCAGCGCCTGTTCAAGGTCGGTGCGTGATGGCAAAGCGTGACAATACCCAACGCCTGGACGAGCTGCTCGGTTCGATCACCGAGGAAATGCTGACCTTCGATCCGCAGCAGTTTGCGGACAACAGCCTGCGTGTCGAGCGCGTTCTGCTGGAGATGGTGCGTCCTGATCCGGTGCAGCCGCGCCGTGTGCTGCCAGAGAGCATCCATTTTGAGTTTCACAACTATCGGATGACACCGACGCAGGCGCTGCGCCAGCTGGTGCAGACGGTGCAGATCGCTGCGCGGCAGCGTGGGCGACCGTTTAACAGCGTACTGGAGTTAGTGACACAGGGCGATGACGAGCAGAGTGAAGCTGTAGAACTCAGGCTCTCGCCTGAAGAGCAGCTTCTGCACGATCTGGTCAACCTCGCCATCACTATCCGCGACGATGGGCAGGTCAACCCGCTCACGGTCGTGGATGTATCTCAGGGTGCGACGCGACTGTATCGCATTGAGACGGGTGAGCGGCGCTACTGGGCGACGTGGCTGCTGCGCGACTTCATACCGGAATACAGCGGCGATGGCATGATCCCCTGCATCATTGTTCCTGCAGCGCAGTCGTCGGTCTTTCGTCAGGCGAAGGAGAATACTGCGCGCAGCGGTTTGTCGGCGATTGCGATAGCGAGGCAGGCAGCACTGCTCCTGCTGACTGTGCACGGTTGCGAAATCCCCGCCTATGCTGTCGGCCATGACTTTTATCGCCAGGCACTCAATCTCGACCTGCGTGGCAAGCGCGAGTACACCGATGCCATCCTAAGTGCGATGGGAGGTGTAGGACGGATGCAGTTCAGTCGCTTCAAGGCACTTCTTGCACTTGGTGACGAGGCTCTCGAATTGGCAGATCGCTTCAATGTAGAAGAGTGGAAACTGCGCCATATCCTTGAACTTCCCGCTGAAGCTCAGGCTGAGATGGTCCGACAAATCATTCAATTCAATCTCACCGGTAAACAGATCGAGCAGATGCTGGCGTCAGGAGAAGATGTGCAGCCATCGAGGGACGACGAGGGGATAGCTCCTGAAACGAAGCGATTGGTTAGGTTCCTGAAAAACGCACGCGACACAAAAGCAGAAGATGTTGCACGAGCGTTGGTGAGTCAGGAAAAAGATGTTGATCTGGCTCGAGCCAGAGTTCTCGCAATGAAGCGATTACTTGAGCAGGTCGAACGATGCCTCGGATAAAGCCGAAATTGTAACCGCACGGATACAAATTGGAGGACGAAACATGACTCAGATGGCTCGCAGCCCGCCGTAGGCAACAAAAGACCCACCTGATAAGCACATAGTGGGTCGGGCGGAACCGATATATTGTGACGTGGTACTCCCAATATATCATGCCCCCGATCCCCATGCAATTCATCGCGCACATTTTTGTCGTGCCGATCGGCACGACCTCTGTTCAGCTTTGCTATTGGCATTAAGGAATTTTGGTCATGAGTGTTGATCTGGAGCTGATCCGTTCCCGAAATCGGATCGAAGAGGTGGTCGCGGAACGATTCGCGCTGAAGAAGGCAGGCACACGGTTCGTGGGTGTCGAGCATGACAGCCTAGTCGTAGTGCCGCGAACCGGGATGTACTTTTGGAACTCGAAGAATGAACAGGGAGATGTCTTCGACTTCGCTGGACGGCATGTGTTGAACCTGGGCAACTGGAACTCGCGCGATGCCACGCAGTTCATGGAGGTAGTGCGTTATCTCGCCCAACGCGCCGGGATCACGATTGAAGACGTTGAGGCGTTCAAGAAGTCACCCGCCTGGGCGGAGCGCCAGCTTGTGCAGCGGTTGCATGATGCACTGCTGAACACGCGTCTGGCGCTGGAGTATGTGACGAAGAGTCGCGGTTGGAAGCTGGAAACAGCGCGGGCAGCACGTATAGGCTTCATGCCTACGGACAAGCGCGGACTGCTGGCTGACCTCAATCTATCTGACCGCTGGCGGGCAGTCATCCAGAAGTTCCCGACCGGGATGCTGGTCTACCCGCATCTGCAAGGCGGACGGCTGATATATCTCAGCGGGCGCTCTATCGAGGGTAAGAAACACTACAACCCGCCGCGTGAGGTCATCGGCGAGCGGCAGCCATTCTTCAATGCCTACTACAGCACGCAGTCCGAGCAGGTTGTCGTCGTTGAGGGACAGGCGGACGCTATCAGCTTTGCCGAATGGGGAATCGCTGCCGTCGCCATCGCCGGGATGAAGGTGTCGGACGATCTGCTCAAAGTATTGTGTACTCATGCCCGTGTATTCGTCGCGCTCGACAACACCGATGAAGCGAACGCCAGGAGCCGAGAGATCGCACTGGCACTGCGGGGGCAGACCTATCTGCCTAAACTGCCCAGCGGTGTCAAAGATGCCAACGACTGGCTGGTGAACCATCAGGCATCACCCGAAGATGCTGCCGGGTTGCTCAATCGCGCCACGCACTGGCTGGCAGCGGAGATTGGGCGCGCAGCGTTTCTCGAAGGACTGGAACGGCAGGATGCGATCCGTGAATTCTTCACGTACGCGGTGGGGCTGGATGACTTTGCACTGGCGGAGTTTAAGTCAGGCATGGCAAAGATTGGTGTGAAAGGACGTGCGTTCCAGGAGCTTCTGAAAGCAGCGCAGGTGTCTGGTGGGGATAGGTCAGACGATGACGACGCACCTGAAGTCCTGAGCGACAGCATCCCGATCCTCGCGCCAGCGTTAGGCTTCCAGCGCGATATGGCACTCGTGACGGTCTCGGTCACAGAGCGGTTGAAGGGCAACCGCCTGAATACCCAGCCGTACCTGGTGACCAGCACACGCGAACTGCGACGACTGGCGGACGAGCAGATCGTGACCGTTAACGACAAGGAAGTCGCGCTCAAGGTCATCCCGGAAGGCACCGAATTCCTGATGCGCTGGCGCTACAGTGACATCCGACGTTTTCTGGATGGTGAAGTCTACGCGCCGGGCGAGGTCTTTGCGGCGGTGCATGATCTCCTGACGAAGTACATCGACTTCCGATCAGAGGTCGAGAGTCGCATCCTGACGTTGTGGACGATTGGGACTTACTTCTACACGATGTTCCCGGCGTATCCCTACCTGGCGCTGAACGGACCGAAGAACAGCGGCAAGAGTACGGTCATGCGCGTGTTGCAGCCTCTGTGCTTCAATATGGTTAGCACCTCCGATCCAACGGGACCGAGCATGTTCCGTCTGATCCACTACACGAGCTGCACGGTCGGCATTGACGAAGCAGAGCGTTACCACAATCCCAAAGACCCAGGGATGCAGCAAATCCGCCAACTCCTGAACAGCGGCTACAAAGCTGGGATGCCTGCCATCCGGCTGATCGGCGAGGATATGAAGCCGCAGGCATTCGACGTCTACTCACCGAAGATACTGGCGGCAATCATGGGCTTGGAGGACATCCTCGCATCGCGCTGCATCGCTATCCCGATGCGACGAACGGATAAGAAAATGCCGAGCTTTCCACCCGACTTCGACGGTGCAACTGTCCGTCATCAGCTTTATACGCTGGCCCTGACACACTTCGATGGGGTGTACGCCAACTACTTCGAGCGTCCCGAACTGCACAAGCTGCATAATCGCTCTGGTGAATTGTGGTCGCCGCTGGTGGCGCTGGCGGCATTCTTCGAGGAAGTCGGCGGCGTGAGCGGGCTTCTGAGTGCGATCTCAGACGCGGCAAGCTGGGACGAGCAGATGAGCGAGGGCAAGGCGTTGAGTGAGCGTGAAGAGGCGGTGCTGCAGGGCTTGGAGATCATGACGCGCAATCAACCGGAATGGATCAAGGGCACAGACCTGCGTGAGCAGGTGCGGACATTGCTGGGCTACTCGAATGAGCAGATGGGGCACGCCCAGTGGATAGGGCATATCCTCAACCGCTTACAGCTTACGGATCGCCATCGCCGCAAGGCCTACGCGGGCGGGCAGATGTACAGCATCAAACGCGACGACGTGAGCGATATGATGCGCCGTTACGACGTGGCGATTGTGGAACGCTGAGGCGTAAAAACTGACCATAACTGACCATACTGACCACTTTCACACTCAAATCGAGTGAATGAAGTGGTCAGTTGTGGCAGGATGGCAGAGGTTGACAATCATGGCTGAAAAACTGCCAATGTAGAACTCTTGTGCTACGTAGAATTCTCCACATAATGAGCGATAGGAATGATGAAACAGAGAAAGAGGACAAGATGCTGCGTGGTCGCCGCCGTGAAGTATTGAAGTTTGTTTGCAACGTTTTGAATGTGCAAGGATTTGCCCCGACCATCCGCGAAATCATGGAGGGGACAGGGCTGAAGTCCACCTCGGTGGTGAAACATCATTTGTCTTGCCTTAAGACGGAAGGCTATCTGGTGCTGCTGCCCGGCAAAGCGCGTGCCATCACCATGACACAGAAAGCGCTTGAAGAACTGGAGTTGCCTACCAGGGTATCGGCAGTCACCGTCCGGGTTGTCGAGGTGCCCGCTATGCCCAAGGGCAGGCGTCATTCCTCGTTGTTAGTCGCGGAGTCGGGCGAAGATGAGAAAGCGCGCCTGCACGACGAAATCATCCGCTTGCAGCGCGATAAGCGTGGGCTGATGCAGGAAATCCGCCGCCTGGAGGTAATGGCGGGCTTGGTGAGCCAGCCAGTTGCAGGATAAGGCAAATTAGATAGCTTGAGATATTTTGATTTCTAAGGGCGAGGTGGTGTTACGCAACGTAGGTGCAATACCGCCTGGAGCACCTCTGCATTCGATGGGTAGTCAGTCTGCTTGCCTCGGTTTGTGGCAGGGGCATCTCTCAGTTCATCCCCGGCCCCAGCTCCCTGTGCATTTTGGTGCGCTTGATTTCGCACGATAACGCACCACCCAACGCGCTAAAGCCGCCAGCGACTTCGGCTACGGTTTTGCCTTGAGGGAACCGGCACAAGCCCGAGGCAAAACCGTGCCGCCCTCCGGGTAGCGGTTGGGCACCCGGTGCGTTCTCTGAGTGCGAAAGCGCACCTTAAGAAATGCACATACGGAATATCGACCTCACGCATGGATGCGCGGCATCGGTTGCTAGGAACCTTGTTGATACTGGCGCGTCGTTACTGTTGCGACGGAGGTGAATGGTTTGCCTTGCCTGAGAGCTTAACCCAGGAAGATCTGGCGAAAATGACAGGTCTCAACCGCAGTACCGTGAGTGTGTTAATTAATGAGCTGCGGCGGGAAAATGTTCTTGGCGGTGTTGGTCGTAAACTGATGGTCAATAAAGTGGTAGTTGAGTCCATCATGAAGGCAAAGGGTTCGGAGATTCTAGAGTGAGAAGCGGTCAACGCCAATCAACTCATGACGTTCCATTCCCTTTTGCTGCTCGCTGAACTGGGTAGACATACGTCAGAATAGTGCCGAGTGATTTATAACTTTCTTCATGTCGGACAGTGGATAATGTTCCCGAATACCCAATGAACCTATAAGCCGCTTCGGTCATCAGGAGGTATTCATCTAGATTGACTGTATTCTTGAGCAGTCGATGAGCGATGATGACATCAATCCCGCCTAATTCGTTGAATTCGCCAATACGGTAGAAGATGGCGCTGCCCGCATGAGCAATGATTTTGAGGCGCAGTTGTCCAATATTCGAACAAGCTTCACAGGTACAGGTTGCATCTTGTTCAAGAGCCTGTAGTTGCGTAGAAAATGTATCGAAAAACTGGAGTAACTTATCACCGGGAGTCTTCTGCGGTTGGCGCTGAGGCGAAAGGTCAGGGGATATCTTCGCATACAAGAAAACCGCATCACCTTCCAGCTTGGCAACCTTCAGAGGAATCCTAACCTGCCGGATGATGGCTTTCATCAAAGTGTTGATATGATGTTGCCCATGCACCAGGGCTTTTTGAGATGCGAGCATAAAATCAGTATAGCCACTGATGTCCGCCAGAATGAGTAATACTGCCTTTTCTGCAGCAGGAGTCCCGGGCCATGTCTGGCGGAGCCAATGCCACAATCTGACAGCCATAGTGTGTCCCTCAATCATCTGCATTTGACTATAACAATCTGAATGGACTGAGGTGGAGTGTGCCAACCTTCATTATGGTGCTGTTTGCCTAGTAAAGTGTTGTTTTCCCAACAGTCGTGCCTTGAAAACTTCTATACGATACCATCGTTATCAATACACTTCAGAAGAGAAGGTCAATATGGCAAGGGCTGTTTGGAATGGCACAGTCATTGCTGAAAGTAGCGATACCGTCATTGTCGAAGGTAATCACTATTTTCTGCTGGAAGCGGTTGATCCGGCGCTGCTACGTCCTAGCACTCATCATACAGTGTGTCACTGGAAGGGCACTGCCAGCTACTATGACCTCGTGGTAGATGGGAACACCAACAAGAATGCGGTCTGGTACTATCCCGAACCGAGCGAGGCTGCAAAACAGATCAAAGGACGGGTCGCATTCTGGAAGGGTGTGCAGGTCACTGACTAATGAAGATCATCCTGCAATCACGCATCATCTGTCCGACCTGTGGGCATCAGGCAGTGGAGACGATGTCCACCGAGAGTTGTCAGATCGTGTACTGTTGCGAATAACTGCCGGGCAGTTCACCGCCTCTTGCCTAGCGACTGCTGAGTATTTTGCTCGTAAGGTGATGTGACGTGTCCTCCCATCCAGATAGAACGTCTGGCGGGTGGCGCTGAGTTCTGATGGGTAGTGATAGGCTCCCAATTTATCACTGCGCTGACGACCGCGCGTGATGTGACATGGTCGTTTTGATGCTGTTTTCAAATGAACTGATTTGGCGAGCGGTGGGAAACTTGATAGGAGATACAATCCTTGAACTGGACAATAGAGGCGAAGCGGTTGCTAAAGGATCGGGTTTGGCCTTGGATTAGCGCGCATCGTACAGCAGTTATCGCGATCCTCTTTTGGCTTGGACTGATTCTCATTGGCCGCCAGTACATGGCGGCTAACGACCTCACCTTTGCTCAACTAACAGCCCAATTGCAGAACATCGTGGTCAGTACTTGGTTCGGCCCACTATTGTATATTGGCATCTATCTGCTGCGTCCCTTGATTCTATTTCCTGCGTCGTTGCTGACCATTCTTGGCGGCAGCGTCTTCGGTCTTTGGCCAGGATTCTTGTATGTGCTGGTTGCTGGTACGTTATCTGCCGTCATTCCTTATGGGATTGGGCGTTGGTTTTCGAGTGAAACGGCATCGGTGCCGACCAGCGAATCCGCGATCCGGCGTTTCATCCAGATGCTTCGACGTAATCCTTTTCGAGCCGTGTTAATCATGCGGCTGATTTACCTGCCTTACGATGCCGTGAGTTTGCTCGCTGGTAGTCTTCGCATTCCTTTTGTAGTTTTTATCCTGGCAACCGGACTTGGTAATTTGGCGGGAACACTCTCGTTTGTGGGCCTTGGTGCCTCCATTGAGGGCGATCTCTCTGCTGGTCAAGCGACTATCAATCCGTCTGTTCTGCTCTTTTCGGGAGTGGTTCTGGTGATGAGTATCGTGGTTTCCCAACTGCTTAATCGCCGCCAGTCAACGACACTAGACACAGGTCATGAGGAAAATGTATGAGCGAACACTACGATGTCATTGTCATCGGCGGCGGTTCTGCTGGACTTACCGCTTCTGTATTTGGCGGCGAACTCGGTAAAAAGGTAGCCCTCATCGAGCGTGAACGCATCGGTGGGGACTGCACCTGGTCGGGCTGTATGCCGAGTAAAGCCCTGCTGAAAGTCGCTAAAACAGCACATGCTATGCGAACTGCCCAAAACGTCGGCATTCATGCTGTCGAACCTGTAGTGGATATGAAGGCGGTGCGAGAGCATATTCGGGCGATCATTGCCGAGGTTTACCAGCACGAAACCCCGGAAGCGGTGGCACGTCGCGGTGTGGAAACCATCATTGGCGAAGCGCGTTTCCTCGATGCGAATACGATCCAGGTCAATGACCGTCAGTTGAGTGCCCGGCGGTTTGTGATTGCGACCGGAGGTCGTGCTGCCATTCCTCCCATTCCGGGATTGCAGGACGTTCCTTTCAAAACGAATGCTGATCTGTTTGAGAATGATCGTCTCCCTCGGCATCTGATGATCATGGGGGCGGGGCCGATTGGCATGGAAATGGCGCAGGCTTACGTGCGCCTGGGGGCACAGGTGACGGTTGTTGGTGATCAGGTTATGCCACGCGATGATCCCCAAGCGGTTGAGGTGATTCGGCGGGTTTTGAACCGGGAAGGCGTCAGCATTATCGAATCCCTAGTGACCGAAGTCCGGTCAACCGGGGATGATATCTTGCTGCGTTTGAAAAATGGTCAGGAAGTCAGTGGTGATATGCTGCTCGTGGCCGTCGGGCGCGTTCCCAATGTCGAGGCCCTGGATCTGGAAAAAGCCGGGGTACAATACACCAAACAGGGCATTCCCGTGAATGACTACCTGCAAACGAATTGCCCGCACATTTATGCCATCGGCGACGTGACAACCGGTCCCAAGTTCACGCATTACGCAGGGTTTCAGGGCAGCATTGCCGGTCGCAACCTGCTATTCCCCATCGGCAAAGCCAAGGGGCATGCGGAAATCCTGCCTTGGGTCACGTTTACCGAGCCGGAAATCGCTCATGTGGGCATGACCGAGATTCAAGCTCGCGAAAAGCATGGTGCTAACGTTAAAACTCTATTTTTTTCGCTGGCTGAAGGTGACCGGGCAGTTGCCGAAGGTGATATGGATGGGTTCATCAAGCTGGTCTACCGCGGTGGCGGTGAACTACTTGGTGCCACGGTAGTGGCCGAGCGAGCTGGTGAGATGATTATCGAGTATGCTTTGGTGATTGCGAAGAAACTCAGCGCTCGTAGCCTGGTCAGCACGATTCATCCCTATCCAACCTATTCCGATATAGCCAAGAAGGCTTTGTCCAATCTACTGGTGCGCGAATTACTTAACGGTCGGAGTGGACACTTCTTGAAAGCGGTGGTGAAACGTCTACCATGATGGATAGAGCGCTGCGTCAATTCAAAGAAGCTCTGTTGCTGCCAGTGGCGAAGCGCCTAGAGGATCGGGTCCATCCCTCGACGATTACCCTCCTAGCTGGTGTGGCCGGTGCTTGTGCCGCCCTGGCTGGTTTGCAAGGGAATAATCTGCTGGGCTTGGGCTTATGGTGGCTCAACCGCACGTTGGATGGTCTGGATGGTACTGTTGCACGGGTTAGTGGACGGCAATCCGATTGGGGTGCTTATCTTGATATTGTGCTGGACTTCTTCGTCTACACAGTGATTCCCTTTGCGTTGGTCATGCGCCAACCGAGTATCGAAGGCCTGATCGTCGTTGCGTTTGTGTTTGGAATGTTTTACATCAACGCCGGAGCCTATTTGTATCTGGCCGCACTGTTGGAGCGCCGTGAACAGGGCGCGAAACAGCGCGGGGAACTAACTTCAATTACTATGCCAGGGGGTATCATCGAAGGTACCGAAGCAGTCATTTTCTTCAGTTTGTTTTTTCTGCTGCCGGATTGGTTTATTGCACTGCTGGGTTTGCTGGGTTTGCTGGTTGCAGTGAGTGCGATCCAACGGCTTGTATGGGCAGCGCGTCATCTGCGCTAGAGGAGTCATTATGCGTTTCAAAATGTGGCTGACGGTCATCGTATTCTCATTGTTTACCAGCGTTGCTCTCGCTCAGGAACCGGTCTCCGCGCCACCGGGTTTTGCCAGTTGGGAAGATGTACTTGCCCAGGCCAATGGACAAACAGTGAACTGGTATATGTATGGTGGTTCGGATGCGATCAATGGTTTTGTAGATAATTTTTATGGGCCGCTGCTGGCGGCAGAATATGGCATCACGCTCAACCGTGTACCAGTCGCGGATACGGTGGATGCGGTGAATCAGGTGTTGAGCGAAGCCGAAGCCGGGGTGGCTGAGAGCGCCGGGGCGGTCGATATGATCTGGATCAATGGAGAAAATTTCTACACCCTGCGCCAGGCCAACCTGCTGTATGGCCCCTGGGCACAAACGATTCCGAACAGCATCCTGGTGGACTGGGAGAATCCGGCGATTAACCTGGATTTTGGTCGCCCGGTGGATGGTTACGAAAGTCCGTGGTCGAGTGCCCAGTTTCATTTTATCTATGATTCGGCGCGTATTGCCGAGGAAGATCTCCCGCGCAATTTTGCTGAATTAACTGCTTGGATTCAGGCTAATCCAGGGCGCTTCACCTATATCGCGCCGGGACCGGGTGGATACATGGGCACGCGCTTTGTCAAGCAAATCTTCTTTGAAATCAGTGGTGGACATGATCAATGGTTAGGTGATTTCAACTCGGTGCTCTATGAAGAATGGGCACCACAGGTTTGGAATATGCTGAATGAATGGACACCGAATCTTTGGCGGCAGGGAGAAACTTATCCTGCCAATGAAAATGAATTGCGTGATCTATTCGCCAATGGGGAAGTTGATTTTGCCTTCACCCAGGACATCTCCGGGGCCAGTGTCTACATCAACGATGGTCGCTTGCCGGAAACTGCCCGTGCTTTTGCGTTCACTGACAATATGATCGGTGATTTCAACTACGTTGCGATCCCCTTCAACGCTGCGCACAAAGCCGCTGCGCTGGTGCTGGCTAACCTGATTTTGCGTCCTGATTTACAGGCAGCCCACGTATTGCCAGAAAATGGTTTCGGGCTGGGCTTTGGCATCGATGTCAGCCGAGTTACTGAAGAGCCAGACCGCCTCGTACTCGAAGCAGCCGCTGCGAATCTCGGTATCGGAGCTGCCGATCCGGCAGAACTGGCGGCAGCACTCGTTTCGGATCTAGCGGCGGAATATCAGACGCGGGTCGAAGCCGACTGGGAAGCCAATGTCCTCCGCCAATAGGGTTTCGGGGCGGCAGCTCTTATTGCTGCTGGCTCCGGCGCTGACGCTTGTCCTCCTCCTCTTTGGAGGAGGCTTTGCTTACAGCGTATTGCAGAGTCTGGGTTGGCAGCCGCTTATCGGCAAAACGACCTTAAGTCTTGCTGCTTATCATAACCTACTCTTTTCGCCGGCCTATCAGGAGGTATTCTGGTCCGGGCTGGGATTTTCGCTGTGGGTGAGCCTGGCGAGTACCGTGATTTCTGCTGTCCTCGCTGTGCTGATCGCCTTGCTCATCCATCAGGCGGCACAGCGCAGCCGTTTCTGGCCATTCGTGCTGCAATTCAATCTCCCGGTGCCTCATTTGGTCGCCGCTATTGGCATCTTGTTCTTACTCGGTCAAAGTGGTCTGGTTTCTCGAGCTACGGCAGCGCTTGGGATCACGTCTATACCGGCGGACTTTCTGGTATTGGTTCGGGATACCAACGGAATTGGTATCATCCTCGCGTATGTCTGGAAAGAAATGCCCTTTATTGGAATAATCGTCTTTGGTGTCTTAAAGTCACTGAATGAGTCGGTAGTGCAGGCAGCGCAAAACCTCGGTGCGAACGCCTGGCAGCGTTTTCGTTACATCGTCCTCCCTTTGATTGCGCCGTCTGTGGTGTCCTCGTCTTTGGTCGTGTTTGCCTTTACCTTTGGTGCATATGAGATTCCCGCGCTGCTCGGCGTCCGTTATCCGCGTGTGCTTCCGGTTACAGCACTCTTTCTATTTAATGATGCTGACCTGAACTCGCGGGCTGAGGCGATGGCATTGAGCGTCATTATTACACTGGTGACATCGCTCGTGATTGGAGGGTATCTATGGCTGCGCGGCCTCGCCCAACGACTTGGTTAAGTCTGCTGGTTTTGACCACCGTCACCATTTTTCTGACACTACCGTTGATCGCTTTCTTGTTGAATGCTTTTGCCCGCAGTTGGTTCTATCCCCAATTGATCCCCCAAAACTGGACGCTGGAGGCATGGGTGCGTGCCTTCAGCCCGCAATCCGATGTGCTGCAAGCCCTGGGGAACAGTATTCTGATCGCCGGGGTGGTCACCCCGACAGCGCTCCTCATCGGGTTGCCCGCCGGACGTGCGCTGGGCCTGTATACATTTCGCGGGCAGCGCCTGATTGAATTCCTGTTACTGTTGCCCGCGATTGTGCCGCCGCTGGCTGTGAGCATGGGACTAACAGTCAATTTTCTACGCTGGGGGTTGGCAGGTAACTGGATAGGTGTGAGCCTGGCCCATCTCGTCCCGGTATTGCCCTACACAATCCTCATTTTTTCTGGCATGTTCAACCAGTACAGCCTCGAACATGAACAGCAGGCGCGGGCGCTCGGTGCGAAGCCTTGGTCAGTGGTCTGCTACGTCACCCTTCCTCTGATTAAGCCGGGGATCATTATTGCCGGATTATTTGCGTTTCTTATTTCATGGAGTCAGTACTTGCTCACGCTGCTGATTGGTTCCGGTCGGGTAGTTACTTTACCTATTCTCCTGTTTTCAAGTGCGGCGGGTGGGAATAATATGACGATTGCGGCCCAGGCCCTGTTGTTCACAGCTCCGGCCCTGCTTCTGCTATTAGTGACCAGTCGCCTTTTATCGGCCAATACCGTTTCCGGGCTTGGACGATTATGACGCAGGTTGAACTCAGCAAGATCTCCATGTGGTATCACAACGAGGGTCAGCCTGCCCTTGACCGGGTATCGCTTACGATCCCGTCAGGATCCATCATTGCGCTGCTCGGCATGTCCGGTTCTGGGAAAACGACCCTGCTCAAAATCATCGCTGGTTTGATCGAACCCTCATCGGGTGAGATCTGTTTTGATGGGGTCAGTGTGAAACATCTCCCCACCGAACAGCGGGGTGCGGTCATGGTATTTCAAAATCACCTCCTTTTTCCTCATATGACGGTAGAGCAGAACATTGGCTTTGGGTTGAAGATGCGGGGCGTTCCACGCGCTACCATCGCTGACCGGGTTGCTGCCATGCTCGAATTGATCCAGCTTCCGGCATTGGGTCATCGTAAGCCTGCCCAGTTATCTGGAGGGCAGCAGCAACGTGTTGCGCTGGCACGTGCGCTCATCGTTGAACCCCGTCTGCTGCTCCTGGATGAACCCTTGAGCAATCTCGATGCTAATCTACGTGAGGAAATGCGTGAACTTATTCTGCGTGTTCAGCGGCACTTTGGGATTACCACGCTCATCGTCACGCATGACCAGCAGGATGCCGTCTTATTGGCGGATTACATTGCCCTCATTCAGACTGGACAGTTGCAGCAATTTGGAACACCCGACGCGTTATTTTATCGTCCCATCAACGAGCAGGTTGCGCGGTTTCTTGGCGGGGTTAACTTCCTGCCTGGGGAACTGAGCCAGCAGACGATACGGACAGCCATTGGCACTTTTTGTAGTCCGATCAATACTCCTTCCGGGGAAGTCATGCTGACGATTCGCCCCGAACACATTCAGTTCTGCGAACCTGACCAAGCAGCTAACTCGGTCAGCGGTATCATTGAACGCTGCCAGTTCATTGGGACTTTTTACCGGCATACTGTTCGGGTTGACCGTCTCAATACGCCACTCATCGTCCAAAGCAACAGCCCGTTGCTTGCTGGCACGATGGTTACGGTCTGTTTGCCACCCGAACATATCTGGCTTTTTGAGGCAGGTTCATAGCCAGATGAGATTGAAATCACACTCAAGAAATATTCCGAGTCCATTAGCCTGTACTGAGGCAAAGTGTCCGGACCACAACTGGCTGTACCTAATCCTGTGTGGTGAAAAACCCCCGTCTAACACCGACAATGCCTCAACTAGAAGGGAAGATCGTGCTATGCTGCTCTCCTGTTATTCGCTCTCCGAGACGTGACCCCTAGACTGATGGTCTTTCACTTTCTACTGTGCCTTACCACGCTCATCGTTGACCTGTTTGCGTGTAGTAGCAACAAACCCTATCTTGAAGCGCTATAATCTGACAATTATCCGTTTCGAGCAAACGATTCATCGATGTTCTGGCATTTCATCTATCTGGTTGTGCATCTACTCTGGGACAGTCTGCGCTTCAGTCGGCTTGCACCAGATGACAAAACCATTGAACTCCTGCTGCTGCGCCAGTAGCTACTGATCGTGCGGCGTCATCAGAAACGCGGACCGACCGTCACCCGCCCGGAAAAGTTGCTGCTGTTGATCCTGATGGAGCAGTTCCGACCAATTGTCGAGCTGCCGAAAGCCCAACTGGAGCAGTTGATTCCGGTCTTCAAACCCGATACGCTGCTCCGGTGGCATCGCGAGCTGGTCAAACATAAGTGGACTTTCAAACACGAATCGAAGCGCGTCGGGCGACCACCCATCGAACCGCAGGTTGTCCAGTTGGTGCTCCAACTCGCCCGTGAGAATCGGTGGGGTGATGACCGCATCACCGGAGAACTGAAGAAGCTCGGTTACCGAATCAGCCATGAAACGGTCCGGCAGATCTTGCGCCGCCACAGCATACCGCTCGTTCCCCAGCAACAATCCACCTCAACATGGCGCACCTTCGTCAACCACTACAAGGACACCTTATTAGCGTGCGACTTCTTCACGGTCGAGACCATTCGCTTGCAAACGGTCTATGTCTTCTTTTTCATCGAAGTCGGAACTCGTCGGGTTCATCTTGCCGGTTTTACAGCGCATCCGACCCAAGCATGGGTGTCGCAGCAAGCACGCCAGATCGTATGGAACCTGCAAACGCAGCAGACGACGTTTACCCACGTGATCCGTGACAACGATGGCAAATACGGCGCTGTCTTTGATGCTGTCTTCGCCTCCGAAGGCATTGAAACAGTCCATACACCTCTACGAGCGCCGCGGGCGAATGCGTATGCTGAACGCTGGGTGCGCTCCGTGCGCGAGGAATGTCTCGACCGGCTGATCATTTTGAATACGGCGCATTTGAAGTATGTGCTGCACGAGTATGAAGGCTTCTTCAACACGGCACGACCGCATCAGGGTATTGGGCAGAAGATCCCCGATCCACCCCCACAAGATTCAACCAGCGGAACGGTCAAACGCCGCGATTTGCTCGGCGGTGTACTCCATGACTACTACCGAGCCGCTTGACTCACGGGAAACATCGCGCGGATAGAGTTTTTTGCTATTACAACGTGAGTTTTGGATAAGGAGGGACAGGCTTTGCTGGAAGCGGTAAGCTTCATGGTGACCAAACCAACAGCAAAGCGAGTCCCCAAATGAGTTTACTCGAGTTGTTCTGTGACATCGATGATTTCTGGCAACGGTTTGAACCCCAATGGCAGCAAGGGCTGCTGGAGAGCAGGCAGCAACGGCAGCGCCAAGGACGGATGAGCATGAGCGAGCTGATGACGCTGGTGGTGCATTTCCACCAGAAGCGCTTCCGGGACTTCAAGACTTACTACACCGAGTATGTACAGGTGTATCTGCGGCGAGAATTTCCGGCGCTGGTGAGTTACTCGCGTTTCGTGCAATGGATGCCGCGGATCCTGGTGGCATTGTGTGCCTATCTGCGTCACTGTTATGGCACGTGTACCGGGCTGTCGTTCGTAGACTCCAGCGCCTTGGCAGTCTGCCACAACCGCCGCATCCATCAGCATCGGGTCTTTGCCGGGATCGCCATGCGCGGACACACCTCGGTCGACTGGTTTTTCGGCTTCAAACTGCACCTGGTGATTAATGATCGCGGGGAAATCCTGAGTTGCTGCGTCACGCCGGGCAACGTCGATGAGCGCCGTCCTGTTCCCAAGCTGGCGCAGCGCTTGTTTGGCAAGCTGTTTGGTGACAAGGGCTATCTCTCCCGTCCACTCGCCCACCAACTGATGGAGGACTACGCCGTTCAACTCATCACCAAACTGCGCGCCAATATGTCGCCTCAACTGATGGATGAATTTGATCAGTTCTGCCTGCGCAAACGCGCCATTCTGGAAAGCGTGTATGACCAACTCAAGAACATTTCCCAGATCGAGCATTCCCGTCATCGCAGCCTGACTGGGCTGATGGTCAACCTTCTTGCTGGATTGCTTGCCTATTGCCACCAACCCAAGAAGCCGTCCTTGAACTTGCAGTTCTTGTCCGCTCTCGTTCCGGCTTAACCAAAACTCACGTTATTACAGGCTCGCCTCCGCTGATAACCACGCCATTGATCAATTCTCGGCGCTAATCCAGAAAACGCCAGAGGGTATGAAGTATTACAGGGCGGAACCACATGCCTTGCGCCTCTGCCGGGCAGGGATGCGCCTAACGCTCGAATGAGATCACATGAAAGGAGTCGGTATAGCGTGGTGAGCCGGGCGGTGATTCGGGATCGACATAGGATCGCATCCGTACTGCCAGCGCGTTCATATCGTAGATCTGGCTCTTGTGTTCGCTCAGTGCCAAAATTTTGGTTTCGACAAACGCCGTCACATCGACTTTAACGGTGGGTGCTGCTGAGCGCACAAGATAGATATGTTTGACACTGTGCGGTTGCAGTCCTTCGGTTTGGTGGAGTTCCGGGAAATACATTGGGTTGCCCGCTGCAGGAAACACCGCGTCGAGCGTCGCTGCGCCGATTGCGCGGTGATCCGCATGATTCACGCTGCGATTTCCGAACCAGTATACGTTCGGATCGTTGGTCACGACAATCTCCGGTGTGTGTAGGCGAATCTGGCGCACGATGTCTTTACGCAGATCCAAGGTCGGATAAAGTTCGCCATCGGAATAGCGCAGAAAAACTACCGCTTGCACACCGAGCACTGCGGCTGCGCGCCGTTCCTCAGCTTCGCGGATCAGCGTGAGTTTTTGTGGCGTCATGTCGGGTTCACCACTGCCTTTATCGCCACTGGTTGCCAACACGAACGTAATCTGTGCACCTTCATGGGCCCAGCGGGCAAAGGTTGCCCCGCAAAAGAATTCAGGGTCATCTGGATGAGCAAAAACCGCCATCACCCTCAGTGGAACTGTCTTCGTCATTTGTGTATTCCTTCAGCATCACCGTCGACAGCGGTGTTGTCGCCGCCCGTTGCGCCTGGTTTGCCTGCATCATAGGTATCGTCTACGCTCGGCGGTTGCAGCAAGATACGCGCCGCATTCGACCAGTAGACTTTTTCGAGAACAGCTTCCGGTAAGTACAGTCCGTAGATTCGCCAGCGCCCCTGCGGTGGGACGGAGTCTCCGTCCACGCTGTAGGGGAAATCCTCATCATCGGTCTCAAGGAAGCGGTAATGCAGTTGGTAAATGTCTACGGCTGCCGGGTAGTCTGTGCCAAAGAGAATGCGGTCGGCATAGCGCAGGAAGAAGCGGCGCGCGCTGTATGGCTGCCGCCCCAGTTCAGCCAATCGTGCGCCGATGTCAACGTAGAAGTTTGGACAGCGATCCAACAGTACGCTCACCCACTGCAGATTTTCGGCATAGCACCCGACGTGCGCGCCGATGAACGTGGTGCGCGTATGCCGCGTTATCAGCCGCGCGAACGCTTCGATCAGCGGTGCGAAAGCGGGAAACTCTCCACCGTAGAAGTGCGCTTCGGGATGCGCGCTGAGTTCTTCCCAACGCTCGTTGAAGCTGTCCAGGGGCTGGAAAAAAGCCACTGGATCGGCAATGTGGATGGTGACAGGTAGGTGTAGTTCGGCGGCGGTCTCCCACAGCGGGACGAGGCGCGGATCATCAATCGCCACCAGCACGCCATGTTGATCGCGTACGGTCAGCCCAAATGGTTTCCAGATCTTAAGACCTTCTGCGCCCCAGTGCTTCTGTTCGCGCAGACGTGCTGCCGCCCATTCACCAAAGCGATCTCCGTGAGACGCCCACTGGCTCCAGTTGACACCGCCGAACACATGAAAACGTTCTGGGGCGGCCTGCTTGTATTGATCGAGATGCCGCTGCAAAATCGCTTCGCCCCATCCCCCATCGAGATCGACGAAACGGCGCACACCAACCGAATCCAGCACATCGAGCAGTTCGCTGAGCGGTCGCTCATCCCAACCGCCGCCGTAGGGTGCCGCGAGGTGGCTGTGCGCCTCGATGACGGGGAAACGTGGGGATTGGACGGAGGTTTCCCGAGTGACGAGCGCGGGACGCGGGTGGTATTGCGAAAGCGGTAAATCGTTCATGGATTACCTAAGGTGATAGCAGTTCGATGGCAAGCAAAGAATAGAGGTTAAAAGCAGATACGGTCAGCGAGACGTTGTCACTGTGCTGGGTGAAGGCTAGCGGTTGCCTTGGCTCCTGTTCAAACGCGAGTTGGTAGATGGTTCTGACGGGCCGCGTGGTGCGTAGGCGCAGCGCGATGGGTTTATGCTGAGGCTGCATCTGGTAATCGATTAAGTGCACAATGAGCCGATTGGCGTCCTGCGCCCGCACTTCAATTGCCAAGCCTTCGGGCGCATCTGTTTCGATTTGTAGCGTGCCCCCAGATATCCAACGTAAAGCTGCATGGAACGCGCGGCTATTGAGCGGCATTTCCCAGCGCTCGGTTCCGAAACGGTACGGCATTTCGCCTAATACGCCGGCATACTCGGATGGCCGTTGAGTTTGGATTGCTGGAATGAACGCTGCACGTCCCGCGTCGACTTGTGTCTGACTGAATCCGTCTGCGGTCACAATCTGTAGGCGCGGTGCTTCCCATAGATCGCCCGCGAGATAACGCACGTTTTCATTGTAGAGATCGAGGAGACCCGGCTGCGGACGCTGGCGGCGGTATTCATCCCACAGGCCTGTCAGTTCGGTCGCGAGCATTCCACCTCCGCCTTGTACAAACGCGCGGATCTGTGCGATCTGCTTGTCGCTCAGGCATTCGACGTTGGGCAGCACGAGGACGCGCCAGCGGGAGAGATCTTCTAGATCGGCATCGTAGATAATATCAAAGGGAATTCCGCCTTGAATGAGCATTTGCTCGGCGAGAATGACGCTGCGCTGAGCGGAGGTCGAATTGAAGGCGAGCGTGTTCTGAGACCGCAGTATCGCAATTTCGGCGGCAGATTGTGCGCACTTGAACCAGTCAATGTGGCAGCGAAACCACTCCAGCGCCGACTGCTTAACCGTATAGAAGGCTTCCTCACGTAGCAGCGGCGTACCGATCATGCCGATAGACTGCGGCTGAAAAACCATGGCCTGGGCGAGTGACAACCTGAGTTCGTCTGCGCTGCGTCCGCGCTGATAGGAGAACACGCGACTGCCCAAACGCTCCCCGATTTTGAACTCCCGAATGCGCGAAATGAGCACGCCGTCGTCGCGCCAACCCGCCCAGTGATCATCTTCCGTCCACAGCGCGTCGATGTGTGGCGCCAGCGACGGGAGATCGAAGCCCCAGTAGTAAGCATTGTTGTAGCCGATGGGGATCAGCGAGTTGATCTCCATCGCTACCTGTGGATTGAGATGGTAAATGAATGTCCGCAAGCGCCGCGCGATCTCCATCAGCTTGGCGTTCCTGTACCAGATCCATTCCTGAACGATCGGATCTTTGACCGGGTTGAACGCCTCAAGCGGCGCGTCGTAGGGTTGATATGCAGGTGGGCGGAGGTTCTCGACAAAACGATGTCCAAACCGTTCCATCGCTGAGACATCATCCGGATAGCGCGCCCGTAGGAAGCGGGTGAAGTCGGCTTGGCAATGGTCGCAGTGACAGGCCCAGTTTTCGTGCCCCAACCAAAACCCGTCAAAGTGGATGAGATCGACCCTAAAGTCGTCAATCGCCAGTTTGACCAGCGACTCGATGTAGATGAGGTGATCTTCCGCGTTAGGACATGCGCCATTCCGGTAGACCTGATGCAGCACAACCGGCAGCGTCCCGTTGGAGGTGCGGCCAATCCACCCAGCAGCATCCGGTTGATTGTACAGCAGCGTTTCTGAAACGACCGTGTCATAGCGTATATATACGCTGGTACGCAGCCCGTGCGCGCGTAGACGCGCGATCCAGTCGCGCGTCATGGCAATATCGTCGGCTTCAGCGGTCAGGCCGAAACCCTTATCGAAGTGCGTAATGACGAGATTTGCGCCCGCCTCTTTGATCGCGCGGATCGCCTCGTCACTGTGTTCGCGGGCGTAGCGTTCGGTCTCATCCGTTGCTTGGCCGCCCCGCCGTCGGCGAAAGATCAGCGGCTCCCAATGGCCAACGAAGATCAGCGGCTCGTTGATCCAGTCGGGGCGTGGAAAGGTTGGCGCAAACGGGTTACGCATCCAGCATCCCCTTCATCAAGCCGAGCGGGAGTGGTGCGGGTTGCTGGGCGGTGCTCTGCAAGAAGATATGCTGATTGTTGAGCGATGCTTCTTCCATCGCTTCCATAATGTCGAGCGCATGGTAAGCGAGTTCGCCGCTGGCGCGGTGTGGTCTGCCGCTCTGGATGGCATAGGCCATATCGGCTGGGCCGATACCGCGCTGTACGGTCGGGTCATGCGTGAGTGGGACACTCAGCCATTGATCCTGACCCGCACGGCGGACTTTGACTTCACCGCCAAAACCGTTGGGGTCGGGCACACTGATCGAGCCTTCTGAGCCGTAAATTTCGATGCGTGGCAGATTATTCGACCAAACATCAAAGCTGGCGATGAGCGTCGCAACGACGCCATTGGTGAAATCGAGCACACCCGCCACATGAGTCGGGACTTCGACCGGAATGCGACGTCCGCGGTTGCCTTCACTCGCGGCGATGCGTTCGGCAAAGGATTTCTGCGCTGAGGCAGTGACACGGCGCACCGGACCGAGAAGGTGCAGCAGCGCCGTGATGTAGTACGGCCCCATGTCGAACAGGGGGCCGCCGCCTTTTTGATAGAAGAAGTCTGGGTTGGGATGCCAGCCCTCAGGCCCACGACCGGCGACAAACGCGGTCGCCACCACTGGTTGGCCGATCCAGCCGTCGTCGATCAGTTTGCGCGCGGTCTGCAATCCACCGCCGAGAAAGGTATCCGGTGCAGCGCCGACACGTATGCTTGCTGCGTCCGCCGCCTTGAGGATTGCTTGTCCTTCGGCGCGGGTAATGCCAAGCGGCTTCTCGTTGTAGACGTGTTTGCCTGCCGCAATCGCTGCCAACGCGACCTGAGCATGCGCTTTTGGCGGTGTCAGGTTGATGACTAGATCGATGCTTGGGTCGGTGAGGAGTTCATCAACTGTGAGCACTCGCGGGATTTTGAATTCGGTAGCTTTTACCTCGGCGCGCTGTCGATCCACATCGGCGCAGGCGGCGACATTGAGGATGTCAAATTGGCGGCAGCCGTCCGCATATGCCCACAGAATGCCGCCCGTCCCGATAATTCCGACATTAAGCACTCTTACCATGACCCAACCCCTTACGGACAAGATACTGGAAACTCTGGTCGACGGCATCGAGCATATCGGTGGCGCAGTGGTCAAGTTCGACGACTAGCCATTCGGCGGCGATCGCCGCGTTGACGACGGCGGGAATATTCATTACGCCTTGACCTAACGCCACCTGTGGCGGTTCGATGGCGGCGGGGCCGTCTTTGACGTGCAGCAGATTCACGCGGTCGCCCAGTTGGCGGACGATGGCGGCGGGATCGATGCCGGCGGTCTGAACCCAATAAGCATCGATTTCAAACTTGATGGACGGGTCGAGTAGTTCGAGCATGATCTCATAGACATAACGCCCGTCAGCGGCGCGTTCGTACTCCATCCAGTGATTGTGAATGCTCAAAGTGTAGCCCTGCCGCCGCGCAGTTTCCGCGCCCCGGTTGTAGGCGTCACACGTTGCCTCAATGAGACCGAGATTGTCGAAATTGCCGAGGCCGCGTCCGGTGACAAGCCGCTCCACGCCGAACCGCTGCGCAAATTCGATCACAGGCTGCTCATCTGCGCCGAAGGGGGAGGGTACATGTGCGCAGGGGACTTTTAGCCCTAGTTCGCGCAGTCGGCGCTCGGCATGTTCCTGACTCGCGCCGGGAATTCCATAGATCAGTTCCATACCAGCGTAACCGATATGGGCGACACGATCCATCGTCGCGTCGAAGTCCTGCGCCAGATCCTCACGGATGGCGTACATCTGCACTGCAATAGGCAAACTCATGGTGTCACTTCATTTCTGAAATTGAGGAAGATAAGGACGATGCACCTCAAGCAGTTCAGCGAGGATAACCTCGGCCTGCTGCGCGGAGTTTACAACCGGGTCAAGCAGCAGCGCCTGCAGTGCCGCGTGATGGTCGCCGTGTACACCAGCTTCGACCACGCGATCAATAATGCTGACCTGTGTACGCGCTAGCGCCGCGATCGGCTCTGGGAGCGCGCCAATACTTACGCCATGTATGCCGTTCGCATCGACTACCGCCGGGACCTCGACAATCGCTCCGTCCGGCAGGTTGGTGATAAAGCCTTGGTTTGGGATATTGACCGAGATTTCGTACTGATGCGTGTTCTGGAGCATGCCGACGATGATCGGGATGGCGCGTTCGCCGGAACCGCCGTCGATCAGCGCTGCGACACCGTCTTGTCCTGACGTCCAGCGGACAATCTGCTCGCGGAATTCAGCGGACTCGCGATCAATCCGGTCAAACGGATAGCCTTCCAGTCCACAAAATTCCCACGCATAACCGATATACTCGCCTACGTGATCGTCGGACGGGAGCGGCCAATAGCCGAATTGATCCATCAGGTAGCGACTGAGTCGCAGTGTGTGGCCGAATTCGGCTTCGATGGTTTCAGCGCGCGCGTGGATACCTTCACGGAACGATGGATACAGATCTTCGCTTGTATCCCGGTGGCGTAAACTCAGAACCCAACTGAAGTGATTGAGACCACCGGCCAGGGGATCGATCTCGTCGCTCGGGATGCCAATGGTCAGGCTGACGACGCGCCGCATCATGTCGATGCCATGGCACAGACCGACAAACCTTAGATTGGTGTACCGGTTGAGCGCCTGACACAGGCGTCCTTCTGGATTGGTGAAGTTGATGACGAAGGCGTTTGGGCTGATCGCTTCGATGTCACGGGCGATGTCGAGCAGGATCGGGATATTGCGCATAGCATGGAATAAACCGCCGGGGCCGCCATTTTCGCCGAGCACCTGTTTGACACCATGCTTGAGCGGAATGTGGAAGTCGTGCCGCCACAGCTCATTGCGTTTGACCGCCACCGAGATAATGACAAATTCTGCGCCGATCAGCGCCGCACGCCGATCGGTGGTGCTTTCGATGTGATAAGGATTCCCGGCTTCCGTGTTCAGCCGTTCTGCGAACCGGGTCATCATGGCAAGCGTGTCCGGGTTGATGTCCACCAGTGTGATGGTGCTGCCGCGCAGGGCGTCACGCGCATGGAACAAATCACGAAAAGTCGCGTAGCCGAAGGCATAACTTCCGGCACCGATGAGGATAATTCTGGTCATGAGTCAGGTTTCCTTTGGCGCGGTTACGTCCAGTGGCATAGTTCGCGGAACGCCGACCACGCCGGATCAGCGTAAAATCGGTGCCCTCCGTCGCCGACGATCAAGCGGCAGTGGTGCGGAGCTTCAGCGGCGGCGTAAATTTGTTCGATGGTCGCGTAAGCATGCTCCACGCCCGCCAGTGGGAAGGCAATATCGTTTTTCCCTGCCACAACGATCAGCGGGCGCGGTGCGATCAACCCCGCGAGATCGCCAATATCGAAGAAGTTGAGCATCCCAGGCAGATAATGATCTTCGCAGTGATCGTGTCGTCCGAGCGAGTAGCGTGCTGAACACACGTAGGCGGCGGGAATGGTGGCGCTGATCCGCGGGTCGAGGCAGGCGGCAAAATAGGCGATGGTGCCGCCTGTCGAGTCGCCTACGGTCACGATACGCGTGACATCGACGGCGGGGAAGTTTTGCATGGCGTCCACGGCGCGCATGACATCCCACACGCGTTCGCCAAGCAGCGTGCGCCCGAGGAGCAGGGCGGTCAACATGGCATGGTGACAGGGACGTTCCACCCCATGCCGGAATTCTTCCGGGCGCTGATCTTTGCGCACTCCAAACGCGCGCTGCTCAAGGACCAGCGCCGCGAAGCCCATGCGCACCGCCTGCAAGGCGTAATCGCGATCTTCCGCGATGCTGGCCGCATCACCGGGGTAGAGCGCACGTCCAAGCGAGATGTGCATCCCGCTGGTGTGTCCCTGTAAGGCGATTACTACGGGGTAAGGGGTGTTCCCAACAGGCGGTAGCAGAAGATGTGCCGGAACCCGTGCGTTCGATTCTGCCAGAAATGTGAATTCGATCTCATGGTACTCAGCAAAATCCCGCTCGGCGACGATGGCGATCTCCAGATCACATCGATCGGGTAGCACACCGATCATCGCGTGCAGCCTTTCGTCCACTTCGGTACGCCATGCGGCGAAATCACGGGTGGGATCAAAGGCGAGGCGGCATGGCGCGGTGTCAATCAATGGGAAGTGAACGTCTTCGGGCGCGAGCTGATGCATGGTCTAACCTTTCACTGCACCGATGGTGATACCTTCGGTTAGGCGGCTCTGGAAAATGACGTAAACGATCAGCGTTGGGATCAATATGATGACGAACCCGGCGAACATCGCGCCCCAGTCGGTGGCGTATTTCGCCTGCTGCAAAATGTTAACGGTGCCGAGCGGCAGTGTTTTGAGATTATTGTCCGAAATGGTGATCAGCGCCCAAAAGAACTCATTCCAAATTCCAAGGAAGTTGAACACGCCCACGGTGACTAGACCGCTGCGTGACAGGGGCAGCATGATCTTCCAGAATACGGTGAAGAGCGATGCGCCATCGACGATGGCGGCTTCTTCAAGTTCTTTGGGCAGCGTTTTGAAGAATGAATGCAGGAAGAAAACAGTGAACGGCAGCCCGTTCGCGGTGTATTGAATGATCAATACCCAGTAGGTGTCGAGCGTGCCAAGCGATCGATGAAGAAACCACGCCGGAATATACGAGAGAAACCCGGGGATCATCATGCCGGACAAAAACACGAAGTAGAGCACCCGATTGCCGGGAAAGTCATACCGGGCCAGCGCATATGATATCATGCTGCCGAGCGTCATCACGCAGAGCAGCGTCGCTGCGGTGACTATCACGCTGTTCAGCGTGTAAATCCCGGCGTTCATGCGCGTCCATGCATTGACATAATTGGCGAACTGCATCTCAATCGGCAATCCCCACGGCGAATTAAAGATTTCGCGACTGGTTTTAAACGAGGTGAAAACCGTCCACAGAATTGGGAAGGCGACGGTGACGAAATACGCCCACATCAATCCCTGTGCAATAGTCCAGCCAAGTCTTCCACTGAGTCTTCCGATCAGCCCAGAACGCGGCTTTGTCTGCTTCAGGGTAAAGAGCGTGTTTGTTGCAGCCATAACTGTGTTTTCTCAGCTTAGTATTGAACGCTTTCGCGCCGTAGGAAGATGTAAGTCAGGATCGTGAGGATCAGCGTGACTACGAAGATGAACACGACGATTGCGGCCGCATAGCCCCAGTTGCGCGCATCGAAGGCCTGCCAGTAGTAGTAGTTCAAAATCAAATCGGAATGCTTTTGCGAGGTGCGGTCAAACAGCACGTAGGTGAGTGCAAAACCACTGAGTGCGCCGATCACCTGAAAGACGAGCACAGTGCGAATAGTTTCCCAGATGAGCGGCAGCGTGACCGACCAGAAGATGCGCATGCGTCCTGCCCCGTCGACGACGGCTGCTTCAAAATACTCTTTGGGAATATTCTGAATCGCCGCCAAGAACAGCAGCATGAACCAGCCAATGCCACCCCACATGCTGATCATACCGACGGTATAGAGGCCGAGGCGCGCCCCCGGCATTTCGTATTGCAGGCTTAACCACGGCAGTGCCAAGTTGCTTAGACCGGCGGCGTTCAACGAGTTATTGAGCAGACCGAAGCTGGGGTTCAGTACCATGCTCCATAGCATGGCGACAGCGGGCAGCGCGAGAATGTTGGGAAAGAAGAATGTCACACGAAAGACGCGATGACCGCGTGGCTTCTGGTTGATAATTGCCGCCGCAATGAGTCCAACCGCCACGGTCAGCAGCGCAAATGCGAATAGAAATAGGTTATGGGTCAGGTACAAGCGCACATTATAGAAATCGGTGGCGTCAGTCAGTTCTCGAAAGAAACGCGTATAATTATCCAGACCGATATACGTCATAGTGCCAGACATCCCCGTCCAGCGGAAGAAGCTGATCAGAATGCCGCTCACCGAAGGATACACATTAAAGATCAGGTACAGAAGCAGCCCCGGCACAATAAACACTGTGAGCAGCAGTCTTTTCTCTCGCTTATACATCATTATGGTCTAGGTAGCTCCCAACTAAACAGAAGTTTGAGGGTGAACCGCCCAGACGGCGGCTCACCTTGATTATGCTGCGGAATCTACTGGCAATACGTCTGTTTGACGATATCCGGGTTGCTACGGGTTTCTTCCGCCGCACGTTCCAGATTCGCCAGATAGTCAATGGCGCTGATGCGACTCCACAGCATATCGCCGAAGTTGTCGCCAAATACGCGGCCAACATCCGGATAATCTGTCGCGCGTGAGAAGATGTAATTGCCTTCGGCACGTTCAATCGCATCTGTGATCGAGACTGTGTACGGGTTCGGCGAATCAACGGCGGCACCGACCAATGGCAGCGGCGAACCGATGTTCTCAGCCCAGAACGCCGCGCTTTCCGGCGAATAGAACATGCGCATCAGCTCCATGCCCCACAGCGGATTGGTGCCGTTGCCGATCTGCATGTCGGCTGCGCCAAGCGATGCCTGGATGGCATGCGCGAAACCACGCGCGTCACTTGGTGCTGGCACTGCCGAGAAGCGCATGTCGAAGCCTTCTGGCGTTGTCGAACGCTGTTCGTTTTGCAACCATGAACCGTTGGGGATCATCGCCGCAAGCCCATCGACGAAAACCTGCTGCGATCCGGTATGATCGAGAGCATCCGAACCGGGGTAAACCCAGCCGTTCGCGAAGATTTGCTGTGTCTGTTCGATTGCCCACAGGTAAGCCGGGTCATTGAACGCGCCCGGTTCCAGGTTTTCACGCGCGCACCATGTCTCGTCGCCGGCCTTCATGTACATCAACGGCACCGTCACCCAAGAATAATAGGTAGGATAGATACCTGCATACGTCCACGGTGCGACCACTTCGGCGATCTCCGCCTGCAGCTCCATGAACTCTTCCCAGGTCAGGGTGTCCGGACGCGGCCAGCCGTGTTCTTCGAACATTGTCGCATTGTAGAAAATGCCGTAGGTGAACTGTGTCTGCGGGAAGTTCCATTGGTGATCGGTACGGCCTTCATTGGCCGACAGCAGCGCACCATCCACAAACAGATCGCCGAGGCGCTGATCACTATAGGCACCGTAGCCTTCAATGTCGAGCAGGATATCGCCGGGGATGACGAGGTTTTCTTCAACGCCCACATCCCAGTCACCGCCCCATGCGCCGAGGGTATAGAACATGAAGTCGGGGACTTCACCGGCGATGATACGTGGTTGCATCACTTCCCAGATGCTCGGATCAAACGTGACTTCAATCTGCACGCCGGGGTGCTCGCGTTCCATCAGTTCGACGATCACGTTCGCCCATTCTTCGCCGAAGCCGCCGCGGAAGAGAGTCATGGTCAACGGTTCCGTCGGCGGCTCGCCGAGGATCTCGTACCATTCTTCCTGCGTGATCATCGTGCCCAGTTCATGGTCAGTGGGCAGACGTCCCCACTGTTCCTGATTACGGACCCAGCTCATATCTTCTTCTTGCGCAAACACGCTGGAACCCAGCGCGAGCGTGAGTACGATGGCCAAAATGACGAATAAACCGAGACGCTGTTTCTTGTTCACTGTGTTTTCCCTTCGATACTGCTTAAATGGCGATATCTGTTTCTGTGTCCATTCGTAATCTGCTGGCGTTTTGACCTCCTCTTACCTCTTTACAACGTGATCACTGCTGCTCGCACAAATGCTTCGGCATAAAGCACATTTGTGGTAGTCATTGCCCCTCGATAGCGATTCAGTCCGAGAATCGCATCGTGATAGGGAACGGCAGCAAGTTGACTGGCATATTGGGAAATCGCCGTACGTTTGGTGTCGGCGTAGGCGGAAATATCGATGAGTAGATTAGGATTCTGGATCGGCGTCCAGACTTCGTAGTAGCGCGCCTCGGAAACTGCCCACGGTTCGCGCCCGAGATCCGGGAAGATCGCCCACGACGCACGGGGCAGTGCATCCCGCACCATTTCGTGCGTCGCCTTGTGATCAGTGTGCCGATCATCAGCGTGCGGCGCGTAGACGATGTTCGGTTGATATTGGCGGGTCAACTGAATAATCGACTGAATCGTTTTAGCTTCCCAGCGCATAAAACCATCGACTAGGTCAAGATACTCGATCGCACTTACCCCAAGAAGGCGAGTAGCATCCTGTGCTTCGGCTTTTCGGGTTAGCTCATTGGCTTCCGCGTCAAGGTCGTAACTGGGCATCATGTTGCCGGTATCACCGCGCGTCATAAAGACGATGACCACGCGATCCCCATCGGCGCTGTGCCGCGCGATCGCACCGCCACAGCCGATCGACTCGTCGTCAAAATGGGGGGAAAATACCAGCACAGTCTGTGTCATCGTGATTTCCTCATTAGTTCTCGATCTGGTCGTAGTGCAGCAATCCCGCCGAGTCGGGATCCAGCAACAGGCGAACATGCGCCTGGGTGCGGAGAATGGACGCTGGACAATATTCTGAGACAGGATCCAGCAGCGCAGCACGCACTGCTTCGGCCTTGCGGGCCTCCGGCACCAATGTCAGGACGTGCTGTGACTTGAGCAGCGCCGGAATGGTCAGCGACATCGCTTGCGCTGGCACTTCATCTAAGCTGTGGAAATGGCCTTCGCCCACCTGCTGGCGGCGGCAGATTTCGTCAAGTGTCACCACATGGATCAGATCGGGGGTGTGGAAGTCGGCAGGCGGATCGTTGAAGGCTAGATGTCCATTTTCGCCGATGCCCATGACCGTGATCACCGGGTGATGTTCGAGCAGCAGGTCGGTATAGCGCCGCAGCTCCGCATCGATGTTCGGTGCATCGCCGTGTATGCCGAACAGCGCCTTTGGATGGAAGACCTCGGCAATGCGCTGGTGCATGAAACCGTAGAAGCTCGCCGGATGTTCTGTAGACATACCGATGTATTCATCCATGTGAAAGACTGTGATGTGATCCCACGGGATTTCGGGATGGTCGGCAATCGCCTCGATAAAGGTGCGCTGTGAATTCCCCGTCGCCAGAATAACCGCCGCTTCACCTTGAGCCTGCACTGCATGCTGGACGACATGAGCAAATGTGGACGCCGCGGCCTGACCGAGCGCAGTATTTGATTCATGGACTTCAACGACGAGTTGGTCGTACTGTAGTGTGGCAATCATGCCGCCCCCAATTGGTGTTCTTTGCTGTGAAAATCTAAAACGTTTTAGCTTTAGGTAAAATAAGATCTGTAGTCTGAAAGACCCATTTTCCGCCGATCAGGACTCGCCATGTCGTGAAGTCTGCATTGAACACAGCGATATCGGCATCTTTGCCGACGGCGAGACTCCCTTTACGTTGAGCAATGCCCAGTATCTGGGCAGGAGTCAGACTCGCCATCCGCAGTGCTTCCGGCAAAGTCAATCCAACGACCTCGGTCAAAACCGGTATCATCTGGTTGAGCAGCGTCGTGCTGCCGGCAAATGACGTATGATCGGGGAGCATCGCTACCCCATCATGGACTTCACAGTCCAGTCCGGCGAAATTAAAGCGCGCCCCGTCAGGCAGACCCGCGCCGTTGGTCGCATCAGAAATCGCGCACAGCCGATCAACACCCAACGCGCGTACTGCCAGCTTCATCAGTGTGCCGGGCAGGTGGCGGTTGTCGCAGATCATCTCCGCCGTCAACTCATCTGAACTCAGAACGGTTTCCAGCAGACCCGGCACACGCCATGGCCCGATCCGCTGGGTGGTCGATTGCCCACTCCACAGGTGAATCGCATGACTTAGTCCCAGCTCAATGGCGGCCTGAACGTCGTGATCTGTTGCCGCACTGTGACCCGCTGCCGCAATGATGCCGAGTTCGTGGAGTTGAGCGGTGAGATTCAGTGCGCCGGGCAGTTCGGGGGCGAACGAGACGATTTTGAGAATACCAGCATAAGCGAGCAGCCGCGCGATCGCTGTCTCATCCGGCAGGCGCAAATACAGAGGGTTCTGCGCACCCGCATACTCCGGCGCGAAGAAGGGGCCTTCGAGATGTATGCCCAATATCTGACTGCCACCTGGAGGCGCAGCGAGCATCCAGTCTCGCCCAAAGCACAAGCAGGCTTCCAACTGGTCAAGCGAGTCGGTTGCGATCGTCGGGAGCAGGGCGGTCACGCCGTGCGCCGCGTTCGCCTCCAGGATAGTTGACCACGACTCAGATGTAGCTTGGTTGAACGAGTAGTTCAGCGTGCCATGTATGTGTAGGTCGATCAATCCCGGCGTGATATAGCGTCCACCCACATCCACCTGGACATAGCTCTCTGGAACCGAGTTCGTGTTGACGATCCCTGTAATGCGACCGGCATCGACCAGCAGGGCTTGGGTCTCAGTGATACTGTCAGAGAGTACTATGCGACCGCCGGTCAGAGCGAGACCTGGATCATATGTAGTGGGCGGTGCGTTCACGGCTGCGTCTCCGGCGGCGGACCTGAAGTCCGGCGCTTGATGAGCGGGCAGTCGAGTGTTATTTGTCGATACGGGATGTCCGGCTCAGCGATGCGACGCAGCAGCATATCAACCGCAATACGCCCCGCTTCGACGATGGGCAATTGGATTGTCGAGAGACTGAGGAAGGAGAGAAAGGCCTGATCATCAATGCCGATTACAGAAATGTCTCTGGGGACATATCGTCCGGTCTCGCGCACCGTTTCGATGACCACCGCCGCGACAATGTCATCAGACGCGATAATGGCGGTCGGTGGTCTCGGTAAACTCAACAATATGCGCGTAGATGTGCGCCAATTATCCGGATCTTCAGTGTAGTCACCGTTCTGCAGATATTCCTTGCGGAAGGGAAGATTGTGGGCGGTGAGTGCCTGCTTGTAGCCTTCGAGACGCTGCTGCGTGCTGAGTCGCTTCTTCGGCCCGGTTAACAGAGCAATTTCCTGATGTCCGAGGGATCGCAAGTACTCAACCGCATTATACACGCCAGAACGATTGTCCCAGTTGACCTGATCGTGATGGGCACTGCGCCCAAAGCGATTGACGAGGATCGTCGGCACGCATGCTTCGCGGAGCCGTTCAAGATGGCTGTCGTCTTTGCGCTCGGATGTCGACAGGAAGATTACTCCTTCGACCTGCTTCTCCAGAAACAGATCAACTGACTGCACTTCGTCTTTGGCGTCACGAGCATGGCTGACCAGCAGGTTGAAACCCGCCAAACGAGCACTACGCTCGATCACATTGAGGGATTGGAGAAACAGGGGGGTCTCGATTTCGGCGAGCACCAGACCTATGGTCGCTGTGCGCCGCGTGATCATGCTCCGCGCGATGCGATTTGGTCGGTACTGATGTTTGGCGATTATCTGTTGTACACGTACGAGGGTATCTTCTCTCATTTCTGCCGAATTCCCATTCAGAACATTCGACACCGTAGAGATCGAAACGCCTGCTTCCTGTGCAATATCCTTTATCGTAATCGCCTTGCCCGGACGTTTCATATTATGAGAGCTTATCTATTGTTTGGTCTAGTCATTAACTAAAACGTTTTAGATATGTGGAGATTAGTCGAGAATGACAATCTTGTCAACAACGAGTTTTCAACTTGGAAGCAGCGACGGTGAATGAGGATAAGCGCCGGCACCGGTGAAGGCTGAAACCAGGGGTCAAAGCCTATGCAGATCGCGGGGTTGGTTAAGCGCGCATGCTCCACGATTTCCGTGAGCAGTACTTACATCACTCTCGGCATGAGAGTGCTCAATCAAAAGAGGATGTTGTGCCGGGATTTCGTGTGAACCGACCAGAAATATGTCCCTGACCACTGACTTTGGTGCGCCTCTGTGGTCACCGGGGATATCGAACCGGTCAATGGCGGATTGATACAGGTTCCACCTTCTCGATCCTCCACACTGATTCCCCCAATGTGAAGCTAATCACGGTACTGCTCGAAATGCGGAGGCAAGACTGTTGTAACCGAAACATATGCTATCCACCTGGTTACAGGGAGACTCCCAACAAGCCGCGAGTGACCTGGAAATTGACGTTACCCGATTGGAGTACGTTGGGCAAATAATCGCCAGTGAAGGTCGCAATCAGCATGTTGAGTAATCGGTCGGTATCTGCGTAGGGTTCCCCTGTGAGCAGTAAATCTGTTTGCCCATGGGGGGGTTCACTAATTTGCAGCACCGGGATCATGGGATGCCCGGGAAGCAGTTGGTGATTAACCAGCGCCACGATCACGTTCACACCGCTGGCACCCAAGCCAGTTAACTGTTCGCCCCAATCACGCGTGGGCATCGCCATCAGATGAAATCCTTGAACTTCGATCACCTGGGCGTATCCGAGACTGGGCAAGGGAGGAGTTTCCAACCCAAGATGGGCAGCATACGAGGACTGGAGCAGGCTATCCTGCTCGTGAACCACGACGGTGCCACCGGCTTGTACGAGCTTTCCCGTGAGCTGTGCCAGCGTAGCCGCTGCTTGTTCGGAAAGGTCACCATGGGTCAGAATCGCAATGCGTAATCCATTCAAGCCGATTATGATGGGTTCAGGTCGGGGCAATTGGGTGAGCTGGTCTTCAAACCAACTCACCATATGTTGCATGACACTTTGAATGCCGCCCTGTAGCTGAATGCTCGCCCAGCCATAATCCCGGGGTTCAAGACCACGCGCACGCATGGCATGACGAAAGTAGTCATTGTGAGTGGCTTCGCAGCCATGTTCCAGCAAGAGGGCGTGATTGACCGCGGGATGTTCCAAATAGCCCAGCAACGTATTGCGAAAGTCGTCATTGGGCGAGGCTCCGCAGCCTTCTGTATGCACTAATGAGACAAAGCGTGAAATCGAGCTTTGCCTAAGCTTTGCATTCGAGTTCAAGATCTGGACGCACAATTGGGCAATCTGCCCCGAGCAAAGGCTAGTGGGCAGAATTAAGCCGACTCTTTCACCGGTATAGTGCTTACCAGCGCGGTAGGCTTGGAACGAAAATACCGGAGTATCTCCGAGGGGGTTTACCGAGATTGGTTGGCCGCTGTAGGCGCGATTCTGCAACGGCTCCAGGATCACAGGTGCATCAAGTTGCCAGTCTCGCCAGATCTGTACCTGAGCATGCCGGGCTTTTTCTCCAACAGAAAGCTGACCCGAAGCGACCGCCAGCGTATAGTCCAGAGTTTGAGCGCCGACCACATCCATTGGGGTGCCATCGAGATAGGCACCCGCATTGATATCCATATCATCTTTGAGCAGATTAAATCGCTCGGTGGTGGTCACAATCTTTATGGTCGGTACAAAAGGGAAGTTCGTAATCGAGCCGTTGCCGGTGACGAAGAAGATTAGGTTACAACCAGAGGCCACTTGCCCGGCCACACTTTCCAGATCATTGCCCGGGCTATCCATAAAATAGTATCCGGCATCCCGCATCGGTTCGCTGTAGTCGATGACGTAGTCAAGCCGAACCTCTGGATGTTTTTTAGTGGCTGCACCCAACGATTTCAGGTAGATGTTATAGAGGCCGCGAAATTTGTTTCCACCGGATGGGTTGCCATCCGCGCTTTGCCCATGCCATGCCACCCGTTCTTTGAAACGCTCCATAACAGCAAGGAATTTTTCTGCGGTCGCAAGATCACGGACTTTATCCAGAATATAGGTTTCTGCCCCGATGAGTTCATCGGTTTCAGCCAGATTGGCCGAACCACCATACTGGATGATTTCTTTGGCAACCCAGGCGGCTAGCGGATTACCACTTATGCCGGAGAAGGCATCGGAACCACCACATTGGAGACCAATCTTCAAGGTGCTGATGGGCTGTAGGCTGCGTTCCATCCGGTTCACTTCAGGCAGCCATCTCCGAACGATCTGTTCAGACGTGGACAGATCATCGTTAAACGATTGGGTCAGGCTGAAGAATTGATGGATGACCGCTTTCAGGGGGTAGTGATGTTCGTGAAGATAATCCTGTAAGATGGCATTGTTGATGGCGGCGGCACTGTAATCGACAATCAGGACGGCCGCGACATTGGGATGGACTGCAAAGCCGGCCAAAGTGCGCAGTACCAGATCCAGATTATGGGCTTTAGCGTGGCCGCCCTCGGTATGGGCAATGGCGACAATATCATCAACATTGGGATAGTCGGCAGCACAGTCTTCCAGGCGTTTTTCGAGCTGCCGAACGAACCCGGCGACCAGCGAACTGGTTCCCAGAATAACGATCGTATTGCGAGTGCCGACGCCGCGTTCACCAGGCCGGGCATAACCCATGAACTGAGGCATGTCCTGGTGGTAGGGCAGAGGGGCGGCTGGTTGAAATCCAGCCGCATCTAATTGATACCGTTCCAGATCGTTTTCGAAATTGGCGGCGGCGGGCAGATCAATATCCACAGATCGACGGCGTAATTCCTGCAAGACATCGGCATTGATGACATAATCACCGGGCATGATCGGTTGGGTGGCAATGCCAAAGGCCTGCGACCACGATAGCAACCTTTCCCCGACAGCGATTGGCTTTACTGCGAAGCGATGTCCCAGCAGCACGGTATGTGACAGGGGGAAGCTTATTTCACCTGTACGGATGAGCGTTCCGGCAGGCAGGAGGCGGGTGGCAATGGCGATATTGTCCCTGCTGGAAGGTAAACGCGCTACCGAATCGAAGTCGACTATCATGTTGGCGATCCATTCAATTGTTGAATAATCGGCAAGAGACCGTCCGTATTCATTCGTTCCAGGTAGCTCGTCATCAGCGGATGCAGACCCGGGATCTGGTTCAAATCATCGTCCCATAAAGCGGTATTGCCGAGCACCGCTTCTACCCGTTGGGAAGATGTCAGCTTGGCTTGCCATATGTCATTGAAGAACTGGAGTGTGGCAGCCTCATCCTGCAAAGGAATGGTTTGGTGATTCCAATTCCCTTTATAGAAATGGATGAAGGCCGCCAAGGCGAGTACCAGCCGGGTGGGTAAGACCTGATGTTTCTGATAGTAGGTCTTGATGCTGGGCACGATTCGATTACGGACTTTGGAACTGGAGTTGACGGCAATGCTGAGCAGTCGATGGTGGATAGATGGATTGTGGAACCGATCAAAGGTATCTTGCCGGAACTGTTTTAATTCCGACTCCGGCAAGTCTAACGCGGGAATGATCTCCTTGTCGGCTACATCTGACAGAAACTGCCCCAGATCAGGATGTTCCACACACTGCTTCACAGACTCGAGGCCGATCAAATAGCCCAGCATGACCATCGACGTGTGTAAACCATTCAGGATACGCACCTTGGTCACACGATAGGGGGTCGTGTCAGGAACCAACCGGATATTCCCTTTGAGCCGAGTCACGGGGAACTCACGCTCCAGATCCGGCGGTGCTTGGATGATCCAACTGAGGTAAGGTTCACCAATAACCAGCAACTTGTCTTCAAATCCAAGTGTCTGTTGGAGGGTGGCAGCCTGCTCAATGGGATAACCACTCACTATACGATCAACCAGGGTGTTGCAGAAGAGGTTATGCTCGGTCAGCCAGCGGATGAACCCGCTTTCAAGTTGCCATTCTTGTGCATAGCGCAGGATGATGTCTCGTAGTTGTGTACCATTCTGTTCGATTAGTTCGGTTGGCAGGATAATACAGCCCTTATCGGCTGCCCCGGCAAAATGCTGATACCGCGCAAATAGAAAGAATGTAAGCTTGGCGGGAAAGCTAGCAGGTGGCTGGTCATCCGCTTGGTCGTGGGCATCGTAACGAATGCCCGCTTCAGTGGTGTTGGAGATCAGAAAGCGGATTTCTGGTTGGCGGGCCAAGTCAAGAAAACCGGCATAATCAGCATACGGATAAACCGTTCGGTTGATGCAAGTGATGAGCCGGGTGTCAGAGACATACTGACCATTCTGGATGCCCTGGGTAATCACATGGAACAGGCCATCCTGTTCGTCCAGTTCCTGATAGGTGTCGTGCGGTGTGACTTTCACAACAACCACTGAACTGGCGAAATGGTGCTGCTCATTCAGAACCTCGATGATCCAATCCACGAAAGCCCGCAGGAAATTGCCTGCACCGAACTGGACGATGCGTTCCGGGTAAGGGGGCGGGACAGCACACGTGCGGCGGCTTAAGCGTGGTAAGCTGTTCATAGTTTGTAGGTTTTCTTGACCAGATGATAAGCCATATCGGAGATCATCGCGTAGGCATCTTCCTCATCAATTAGGCCGCGGCTGTGTAAACCTGCTAACCAATCGGCAGATGCTCGACGCCAGACCTGATGTCGGGCGGGAATGGATGGAAAAGCACGGGTGTCATCATTAAAGCCTGCTGTGTTGTAGAGACCGGCTGTTTCCACGACCCCATCCAGATAGTGTCGCATTCCGATCAGGCTGTCAAAGAACCACCACGGTGGCCCCAGGCGTAGAATCGGGTAGTGCCCGGCTAAGGGTGCCAATTCCCGTCCGTAGTTGGTTTCATCGAGGTTAAATAGGATGATGGTCAAGTTCGGATGGTTACCAAAACGATCCAGCAGTGGTTTCAGATTACGTGTGAACTCGCTGGCAATGGGTATATCGGCCCCCATGTCTCGTCCAAAGCGCTCGAAGATCAGTGGATTGTGGTTGCGGTACGCGCCGATGTGAAGCTGTAGTACCAGACCGTCTTCACTGCTCATCCGCGCCATTTCAATCAGCATATGACCAGTGAAGCGGGCAGCGTCTTCCGGTGTTTGACTGTTCTGCAATGCACGCTGGAAGATGGCTTCAGCTTCGGGTTCGCTGAGGCTTTCGGTATATGCGCTTAAGGCGGCATGATCGCTCGCGGTGGCTCCCATCGCCTGGAAAAATTCGCGGCGCTGTTCCAAAGCCCGGATGAATGACCGATAATCGACGATTGGAATACCGGAGACTTCATCCAACTGCTGAATATTCTGGAGCCAGTTCTCGGTATCCAGATTGACAACTGCATCCGGGCGGAATGTCGGTATGATGCGGCCAGACCAACCAGAGTCCCGGATGGCTTGATGGTTCTGCAAACGGTCAGTGGCAGCATCCGTGGTTGCCAAGACTTCAATATTAAGGCGTTCAAATAAAGGACGCGGCCTAAAATCGGGCTGAGTGAGTTTTGCTTCGATTGCAGAATAAATGGACTGGGCATTGGCGCTGTTTATCTTTTCTTCTATTCCAAACACATCCCGTAGCTCATCCCGCAACCATATGTAGGTGGGGGTGCCGCGCATGAGTCTAAGGTTCAATTCCTCTCGGGCTTCTGGGTGCATACCGTCCTCCTCGTTCTTCCATAAATCCTACTACGAAGTTATGAAGTATCACAGTTGAACGTACGTGCCACGTTCAGGCCATGAATGGCGTGACGGATCGCATCAGGGATATTCCTGAAGTGGCTATAATGTCGCGATAAGAGATAGCAACTCACACATATTCCCCTATTCCCCGTCCGTATTGAATCTGTTCCGACCAGCGCAAGATCTGCAAACCCTCTTCGATTTTGCCGATGTGGAATCCCAGATTTCGGCTTGCATCTTCAAGAGCAGCGCATCAATTCGCTCCGTGGAGAATAGGTCACTCTGTCCGGAATAACTCATTATTTAAGGGTAAGACTTAAGTCTTTCTGCCAATACACCCAAAGGGGTGTTTTTTGAATTGAAGGGCGGTAATGCTAGTCGCAATGATCTGCCCCAAAGATGGGTGTCAAGCGTCCGCTCAGGTCTTTGGCGAAGGCTTCGCCATCTTTGCGAGCAGTAGGAGATGAAGATGCGGGGTTGATTGGTCATCGAACTGGCTCAAGTGTATAACCATGTTGACTACAAATGATGTTAGTAGACAAAGTGTAACAACGGTGGGCTGTTTGTCATCACTCGCTTATTACCCTAGAAAGGTCGTCTATTGATCGCATGGGTGGGATTGTTAGCTGGTGCCTTTCTTTCGCACCTTCCGTATCCCCGTCTCCGCCCCCTGTGCCTTGCGGTGCAACGAACGACGCACTCTCGCACGCCACCCCGCCCTGCTAAAGCCGCCAGCGGCTCCGGCTACGGTTTTGCCTCTGGCTTGTGCCGGTTCCCTCATGGCAAAACCGTGCCGCCCTGCGGGTAGCGGGCGGGGTTTCCCCGGCGTGCGGTTGAAGTGCGTCGTTGCACCTTAACAAAAGCACATGCGGGGTATCGACCTCACGGATGACTGGAAGGCCGCGCTCGCTCGAAAGGGCAGCGCTGTAAACTTGCCCAACGCCGATGCGCGTTGACGGTCTCCTACAGGAGGTCGCGCTTCTTCGCAGTGCCAAACGTTCCTGACCATTCGGGTCAGATGACGCTGAGCGTCGTGGATGGGGCTGTGAGAAAGAAGAAACAGTCTGCCGGAACGGTCTACAGTTCGAGGTGGTCATTCACATGATCCCGGACTGCATCCAGGCACCACTCAGCGTCGATGGACGATTGAACAACTGCATACAACTTTTCAGAGAGGGGCGCGCCTCTCTCTTTTTATTTTTATGTGGATGGGTTTGGCTGGATGAGCGAGGTGAAATATGGCAACAGAAACACGTGTGATGATCGCAGGATCGCGCTATGCAACGCGAGCGGCATTAGATTACGCACGGCGGGTCGTTCAGCGGGCACATCAACTCGGCTGGACGGTGCTGGTCGGCGACAATCCGAAGGGCGTGGATATGGCGGTGGTCAACGAGTGTCGGCGGCTCAAGGCGAAGGTGATCGTCGTCGGGCTGACCGAGTATCCGCGTAATGGTGGTTGTGGGCAAAGCCCACACGGTCAGTACGTGCATTTCGAGTGCGGGGTGTATCGCACTGCAGGCGGCGGCCTGTTCGACCGCTATCACGAGCGCGACCGCTACATGGTGGACCAGTGCGACCGGGCGGTGTTCGTCTGGAATGGCGACAGTCGCGGTACGAAGTCGGGTCATGACTACGCACTGCGGCGCGGCAAAGAATCGCATCTCATCAATTTTGATCGGAGTCCGCAGCCATGAGCGCCCACATCATCGCGGTGGATACCTATGGTGCACAACGTGTCACTGATCCGCACACGGGTAAGATTATTAGTGCCCAAAAGCTTGGCTATAGCAGTGCTGTGACCCCTCTACTGCTCGCCCTGTATGGCGCGAAAGCGCACGATGTCTCTCCCAAGAAGGCATCCTATCGGTATGTACAGATTGACGGCGAAGTCGTCGTGCGACACGGCCACATCCTGCTGAGTTTGAGGGTAGATGAACTGGAGAAAGCAGAACGCATCACTCGCCAGCATCATCGCGCTGCCGTGTACCTGTGGCGTGATCAGAAGTGGTGGGCGTTTCCGGATAGCAATCATCCTGACTACACTGAACCTGGCTATCGCACAGGGCCGAACTTCGATCCCACTAACTTTCGTCCTCCATCCCCATCGACTGGCGAACGCGAGCCAGCCATCAATGGAATCCTCGCGGAGAAAAGCCAGCGAACTGCATCCGATAAGCCCTGGTGGTGGTTGAGCGGCGACACCTATCGGCACCGGGATCTGCTCAAACGGCACGGCGCGCGCTTCAGCGGCAAGCGCAAAGCGTGGTACTTCATCGGGGAAGAACTGCCCGCCGCGATCCAGGCGCTGGTGAAGAGTGAAACGCAGTCTGACGGCGAAGTGCGTGATGGAGATGCGGAGTCGCCACTGCTGGCGATCTTCGGTAGGCGAATCGTCAGCAAGGAACGTGTATCGAACGGTGATGTGATCGTGAAAGGGGAGAGTGGCATTTTTGCCACCCGCACGTCCTGGATTAATCAACGGGAACAGCGGGAGCCGGTGTGGGAGTTCGATCTGCCACCGCAGGAGCGCATGGGCAACCCGCTGCCTGCCATCCAAAAGGCGCTGCAAACCAACGGCGCAATCTACTCGCTGTATACGCGCAAATGGCACTTCGATCAACCGGCTAAGGTGGCTGCGCTCGATGCACTGGTCGAAAGCGTGTCTTTCACCGACGATGAACTCAACACCGAGTCTAAACCAGAGCCTGAGCCGATTTCCCCACCTGAAGAAGTGCAGCTGCCCGCAATCCGCATTCTCAAGCCTGTCCCCATGCCTGCAGAAGGCGAGCCGTTGGATGCCGTGCAAACGGCGATTCGTACCGTCAGAACGCAGTCTCTCGCACCTATTCAACGGGAACCGGTTGCCAATGGGCGCGTCATCCGCATCGAGCAGGCATATGTTGGGGAGTTGACGGGCAGCATCACCGGCAATGTGTGGTGCTACGGATACGCAGTGCATGAGGGTATCTGCATCTACCTGAACATGGGCGGGCCGCGCATGGCGGTTGAAGCGATCCGCGCCAAGCTGTCGAAGGGCGATCTGGTCACCGTTGTCCCGTGGGATGCGCCTTCGGTCGAATTGACGGCCGGTGAGGGAGGTTCGGGCATGTATCAGGATTTCTTCGCCAATATCCCTGAAGCCCGGTTCACATCTCTGATTCTCTTGCACGAGATGGTCATCCATCCGAACTACGGCGGGAAGTCTACAACGTTTCTCCTGTATGTCAGCGAAGCACAGGTGATTGGCCAGCTTCATCGCCATGTCGCGCAACTTGTCAAAGTGCCGGTATTCGAGGCGTGGGCTTCCTACCTGTGGTCAGCGGGGCAAGCGGCGATGCTGGTGCGAAAAACGCGCGGCGCAGGTGGGCTGACCGTCTACGGAATTGACCTCGATATCGACTCGTGGACCCGCCTGATTACGGGCGGTATTGAACAAGGCATTATCGCGCTTCCCTGAAACAGTCTCATACCATTCGTCAACGCCTGACCCAACGCGGATCGGGCATTTTGTATTTCCGAAGGTAGGTTTTCAATGGCACGCGCAGAAAGCAAGGAAATTCTTGGGTATCTGCCGATCTCCCCGCATCACTACGCGGCAATCCTCTCCCTGGTCGCGCCTGCCACGCCCGCGACCCGGATGCTCGATCCGTATGCTGGAGAAGGGGAGTTTCTCGAAGCGGCGGCGACAGCATGGAATGTCACTCCCTACGCGAATGAACTGGATGGCGAACGGGCGCAGAAGTGCATCGAACGGTTCGGTCCGACACAGGCGGTGCGCTGCGACGTGGAACGACTGGTCGCCTCAAATGAGGCATTCGGTCTCCTATGGGCGAATCCCCCGTATGACCACGATAAGCTGGCGAAAGCCTCCAAGCGCGTCGAGTTCGCCTATCTGCGTCACGCGTGGAAGTGGGCGGCGGACGGTGCGATCATCCTGTGGGTGGTCTATAAACACCATCTGACCGAAGAAGCAGCAGCGTACTTCGCCAAAAACAGCCGCAGGGTCGATGTCTGGGCGCTGCCGGGGAAGCATCTGGGCGAGTATGACCAGATCATTGTCGTTGCCATCAAAGGCACACAGCCTGAACCCGGTGCGCTCTACAATGCGATCCTGCAGGAGAAAGCCGAACCGCGTCCGCTGGTGGTGCAACCGCAGTCGGTCTATCGCGTCCCGCCACCTCGTGATCCGAACCGCAAGTTCGTGTTCGCGCCCGATATGATCGATGAAGCGCAGGGCTTGGGGCTGATCGCAGATGGGGGTGCATGGCGTTCCACTGCCTTTCAAGCACTGCTTCAGACCCCGACACCACCATCGAATATCGAACCGGTCGTCGCGCCGCGTCCGGGACACCTCGCGCTGGTGCTGGCGGCAGGTGTCGCCGATGGTGCGGTCATAGAGACGACCGAGTACGGGCGGGTGGCGCTGCGCGGCAAGACCCGTCATGTCGAACAAATCGCCCGTGTCGAGGTCGAAGCCGATGTAAACGACCCGGAACGGCAGGTGAAGAAAACGACCATCCGCTTGAAGCCCACGACCACTCTTACGCTGCTGCGTGGTGATGGGACGACGGTCGAGATGGAAGGTGATGAGGCGCTGCTCGGTTTTATCACCTCCAACAAACGGGCGCTTGCGGGGTATCTGAATGCCAGGTTCCAACCGATGTACCACTTCGACTTGAACGGCATCGGGCGCTGGCTGGATCGCATCCGTCTGAAGGGAAAACATACCCTCTACACGGCGCAAAAGCATGTGATTGCTGCCGTCACACGCGGACTACAAGACCGTGACAGCATCCTGCTCATTGGACAAATGGGTGTGGGGAAGACGGCGCTCGGTGGCGCAACCGCAATTGCGATTGCTTCACGCATCGCCACTGCCTTTCAGGGTCAGATGCGCCCGGAGCAGATCACGCTGATCGTTGCCCCGCCGCACCTGATCGACAAGTGGAAGCGTGAACTGGCGAGCATTGCGCCCAAGGCGGTGATCGAACGCCTGGATCGGCATGAAGAGGTGAAAGCCTTCATGCAGCGGGCGGAAGCACTGCCTGCTAATGTCCCGAAGATCGGGCTAATCAAACGTGATCTGACCAAGCTCGGCTGCGCGTGGGAACCATCGGTTGTCTGGCGAACCGAAGCATCTGCACTCTGGCAGCACAGTGCGTCCATCCCGGATGGTTATCTGCCCGACCAGCGCATCCGGCGCGAGCGCCTGCCGAAATGCCCGCACTGCGGTGGCACGGTCATGCAGGAAAAGAAGGGCGTGAGTATGCCCGCGTCGCAGTCGTGGCTGGAAGGCGGCAAACGGTCATGTGCGGTGTGCAATGCACCGCTCTGGCGTGAGAGCCGCGACCGAGGTGCGCAGCCGAAGCCTGGCCAGAAGTACCCGACCAAGAATCCACGCTACCGCCTCGATGAGTACCTCAAACGCCTGTTCCCGGATCGTGTGTATCTGCTGATCTGGGACGAGGTGCATGAGGCACAGCATGGCGACACGGGCAACGGCGAGTCATTCTCGCGCATGGCAGGCATGGCGAATAAAGTGCTGGCGATGACCGGCACACCGTTCAATGGACGTGCCTCATCCATCTTCAACCTGGAATATGCGCTCAATCCGCGTTTGCGTCAGCGTTACAACTGGGGTGGCGCAAAGCGATTCAGTCGTAAGCAGCGCGGCATACGGACGTTTCAGGAAGTCGTCAGCGAAGGAGTGAATCAACGTGGGCGTGCCGAGTCACGCTGGGTGGCCGATATGGGGGTGCGCGAGCAGATTGTCGAGGAGCGTCCGAGCTACAATCGAGACACAGGCGCATACACCGGAACCTCGACTTACGAACGCCCTTACCAGGAAGCGCCTGGCATCTCACCGCTGCTGATTGCGGAGGTGCTGGATCATGCGATTTTCTTCAGCTTAGGCGACCTGGGCAAGGCGCTGCCGCAGTACGAGGAAATCGCACTCCCGGTTGAACTCGACATGGATGTCTACGCGGAGTACGACCGCACTCGCCAGCGCCTCAAGGATTACCTGATCCAGCGCCGCTGGGAAGGGGACACGACTTTTCGCGGAGCCTATCTCCAGTGGTCGATGGGTTGGGTGAATGCGCCGTTCCGCCCGTATGAGGTCATTCACAACCTCAAGCATCCGATCACCGGCGCAAAAGAACCGTACACCGTCGCATCAATCCCCAGCTACGGCGAAGACCGCATCTTCGCCAAAGAGCAGGCGCTTATCGACCTGGTGCGAGATGAACTGGCAGCGGATCGCCCTTGCGTGATCTACTTCCGCCAGACGGCCACCCGCGACATTCAGCCCCGTTTGGAAAGCCTGATTCGCCAGCATGTCCCGCAGGCACGAACCTTCATTCTCGCCAACAGCGTCGATGCTGAGCGCCGTGAAGCGGTCATCGACCGCGAAATTGCCAAAGGCACGAATGTGGTGCTGTGTAACCCGGAGTTGGTCAAAACCGGCCTCGACCTCATTCACTTCCCAACCTTAGTCTTCTACGAGATTGTGTTCAACCTCTCAACGATGATGCAGGCGGCAGCCCGTTCGTATCGCCTCAACCAGACGCACACGCACTGCAAGGTCTACTATCTTTTTGCCGAGGGGACGATGGAGCAGACCGCCGTTCAGTTGATGAGCCGCAAACAGCGCGCGGCCAAATTGCTCACCGGTGATATTGGACTGACTGGGCTGGACGCGTTGACCGAAGGGGAGGGCGGTTTCGAGGAGGCTTTGCTTGAAGCTATCGGGCGCGACGAGACGCTGCTCGATCCGACGGAGTTGTTCAAAGCGGAGGCGAAGGTTGGTGAGATCGATCAGGAGGATGCCGCTTACTGGAACGTTGAGGAAGCGATGGTCGTAGATCAAGGCGTGGCTGATGCTGAACCTGACCTGCTGATTGCCACTGCGCTGGAACTCGGCGCGACGATCAAATGGATTGTGCCTGCTGTTACTCGTGTTGACGTGCCAGAACGAGTGGTTGAAAGTGGACAGTATGGTGCTAATGCGGTCACGACGTATCTGGAAACGGTATATCTCACCGCTGACGAATCGCTGTGGGCAAAGCAACGCGCTGAACTGCTGGCGCTCCTGAACGGTGGGACACTGGATGAGATCACTACCTGGCTGACTGAGCAGCATATCGTCTTTCCTGGCTTCGAGCGGGAAGTTGCAGCAAAGGTGATGGCACTGGCGACAAGACCATCAGAAACTATACCTGCACCGCATCGCGTCAAACCGTCTCGCCCAGCAGAAGTGCCGAAACGCGAGCGGGTGCGAGAGTCTCTGGTGTTTCCCCAACGCAGCACCGCCCACGAAGAGGCGCTCATCCACCAATTGGCGCTGTTCTAATGCGATGCATAACCCAGAACCGTGTCAGGTATTCTTCGACGCGATGTTCGCCCGCTGCACGGCTTACCAGGATGTCTGTCTCACGCTCACCGCCATCCATCCCGATGGCCAGCACTCCACACCTTCCCGACACATTCCGCTTCCCGATACTGATGCATTGCGTGATGCACTGACTGACCTTGATAAGGCGAACGCACAAGGCTGGGGCGCGTACTTCGCCGTTGGTCTGCGCCGTCCAGGGTTGACCCGCTGGCAGCGCGGTGGTGCAGGGGATGTGATTGCGCTCCCGGCGCTATTCGTCGATGTCGATGATTTGTCGCCCGAAGCCCTGATCCACTTGCAATGCGCTGATCCAGCGCCATCGTGCATCGTGGCGAGCGGCGGCGGCTACCATGCCTACTGGTGGCTTGATGAGCCAACCTCCGATCTGAACACGGCGCGTCATCTGCTGCGCGGGTTGGCGACCGCACTGGGCGGCGATCCGCTGAGCATCGCTCAAAGTCTGCGTGTTCCACTGACCCGGAACACAAAACCTTCGCGTGGGAACGCACTATGCCAGGTACTGGAGCTGCACGAACGGCGCTACCCGCTCGAAGCCTTCAATGCGTATCTGCCGCACCCCATCGTTCAACGTCCTCGTGCTGCCACAGCAGCCCGCAATCAGAACTTCATCCCTAATGCTGGCCTGGTCGTGCAGATTGCGGATGCACTCGCTGCGCGCGGATGCAAGCCGCGCGGCGACTGGTTGAATGGCGCATGTCCGTTCCCCGAACGCCATAAACATGGCGATCAGCATCCCAGTTTCGGCTTTAACACGCGCACGGGATACGGCTATTGCCACGTCTGCGGCACGCTGTTGCTCAAAGACCTGTGCAGCGCATTGGCCCTTACCATCGCCGTGCCTGTGAGAACTAACCAAAGGAGGTGATTCACCCAGCTTGAACGTCCGATCCCGATCACAACCTCCCGATCAACTTGAAAGGAATCGCTTATGTCCAAGAAACCTGTCCAGCAACCGCCGATGGTGATTACGCTCACCCTGCCAGACGGCGATGATGAGACCCGTACGGGCACCGTTCTGGTGCAGCGCGGCGATCTCGCCCGCGTGCATCAGTTCACCTATGAGCGCATCGCTGACCTGACCGAAGTCATCGCCGACGCACTGATCGCCTTCGCTGCCGTTGAAGCTGATCCGCCAGTCATCACCGATATGCCGCCGCCTGCACCTGTCAGCACGAAGCAATCCGAGCCAGCGGTGAAACGAGAGTCACAGCCGCCGACTGAACCGACGGTCGAAATCCCGCTGAAGAAAGGCAAGAAGACGGTCAGGATCAGCCACCTCAAGATCGTTGGTGGGGAAGCAGATGCCGCTGCCTACCGTCAGGCGGTGCAAATCGCTTCACTCCTCATCGAGGGCAAGTTGTGGGACGGCGAAACACCGATCCGCATGGATGACGTATACGCGCTGGCGAAGAAGATGAAGCATCTGACTGCCCGTGACCTCTCGCTGTTCACGCTGACCGATTTCGTGCAGGTCGGCACAGTCGAGCAAGAGATTGTGCCCGATGAATCGGACGATGAGAGCATTACGGATGATGACGACGAAGACGAACCGATTTCCCTCATCCCGCCGCCTGACATCGCTCTTTCCCTCAACGGACACCATAGCTAGTCCGTCTATATCTGCTTTGCTTTAGCTTTCATACCAAACAGGAGAACCGACGATGACTGACCAGAATCCCACTCAACCTGCCCGCGTGTTCAAGATCGGCGCAATGCGCATTGTCGAGGATGCGTCCATGTCCGCGCTCGATAACAATGTCATCCGCGACTTACTCAAGATCAGCTACCCGGAAATCGCCAACGCCACCATTCGCGAGCGCGATGAGAACGGGCTGCGGGTGGTCGAATTCTTACCGCAGCCAGGCAGAAAAGGCTGACGGAGATGGACAACTTTTCGTTCGCCATGAACGAATTCCTGTCCTGCTTGTCGTCTATTCCACCGCTCGATCTGAAGGGTATGGGGCTGCTGCGCGAGCAGCCCCACCTGCTGGGTGGCTTCGCTCAGGTGCCACGTCCACAACTCATCGAGGCGGTGACCGAGATCGTGGCTTATACCGGACGCTGTGCAGCGGCAGCGCGCAGCCTGGCGAGCCTGACACCCATCCCTATCCTGACCGTTTCCATACCGGAGTTCGGCATATGAACGCGCTCACTGAGATGTACGGAGAGCTTGCAATCGCGCTCACGGGGGATCCGCTGCTTTTGATGGCATCTGCTGTTGCCGCCTTCGATCCGTTCTGGAATATTTTCGATGCCGATGACATCGACTACGATTGCGATCCGCTCCAGATTGCCTTGCAGGTCACACGCGGCGCATTCCCGGACATCTATGCCGAAGCGATAGAGCGGCTGCGGGCGGGCGATTCCTATTCGGATATGGATCAGCTACTTTGCAAGGCGATCACCGCCAAAGGTATCCCACTTGATGATCTCGATAGTATCGGGTGGGGTGTGCCGCTGAGCGCGGTCGGGGTTGATCTCGAAGACCCGGAATTCTACGCAGTCCACAACGATCTACTGCCGCTGCTCGCACCGTTTGGCATCGCTATGCCTGAAGGCGCAGTCTACAGCGTGGATGTGCCGGAGTGTGTCTATCTCGCTGGGCGTGGCATCGCCGTCAGCCTGACCGACCATACCGATCCTGCACTGCGACAGGTGGGATGGACGTTCGCGTGGATGTTCTCCTGCACCGGAAACAGCCTGATTGATCAGACGAATGAAACACTTGCTGAAATCCCGCCGCTCTCCTGGTCAGCAGGGGATGTTGCTTTCGCCATTGAGCTGATCGAAGAGGCGGAGGGCATCCTGCGCGATGTGTTGGCCGGGATTGAGACGCTCAAGGCATCCCCTGAACTCAGGGCGGCAGTAGACCGCAATATCGCCCATCTTTATCGTGAACTGAAGAAGAAAGGCAAGCTCGATGAACACAACCGACTATGCTGGACAAGCACTGGCAGCGGCGCTAACGGAACAACCGTCGATGATCCTGTCGTTCTATAGTTATGGGATCATGCTGCGTAAGCAGGAAGGCACGTTGGTCACCGAATATCCCATTGATCCAGCACAACTCGCGGTGGCGCTGGCAGCAAGAGTTACTTTCGATACCGGATTCTTGGCCGGGAACACGATCCTTGTCCGGCAGGACGGTGTGAAAAAGACGGTCGTCGATTATCGTCCGCCGCAGAAGACGGGCATTTTTCTCGACGGCTCGGAGGTAGCTCTGCGTGTGCCGCTGCCCGGCTTGGTCATGATCCGTGTGACGGCAGAGGGCAAAGCGCCGCAGTATGGTGTGTATGCGGTCAAGCGCCGCCCGGAAACGCTCGATACGCCGCTGTTTCACGCGCCGATCCCCAACGTGTTCGGTTCAGGCGGAATCTGCTGGGGTACGGTGCCGCGTGTCGAGGATACCTCACTGCGTAGCTCCTCACTGGCAGCGGACTTTATGATGCTCCTTGGGTCGTCGTTCGGGGATCATGCGGTCGGCGGCAAAAGCAAACGCCAGCGGCACGACATCCGCAAGCTGCTGATCGAGTTGGAAGCAAAGAAGGCGACACGCTATCCGATAGGCGATCTCATCCCGATCAAGAAGACGCTCGTTCAGGTGTTAGGAGATGAGGCATGAGCGGCATTTTCGATCCGAATACTCATATTCAGACCATCGTGATCGTTGGTTGCGGTGGCACTGGCGCGCAGGTGGCCCGCATCGTGGCGCGTATCCTCTACGACATGCGCCGTGCGCGACTGCACACGCCCAATCTGTTGCTGGTCGATCCCGACGTTGTGGAAGAGAAGAATGTCGGGCGGCAGTTGTTTTGCGTCTCCGAGGCGGTTCTTGGACTACCCAAAGCGGAAGTTGTCGGCAAACGGCTCAATATGGCGCTCGGCTTGGACATCGCCTGGAGTATCGAGCCGTTCAGCGCAGAAAAGCATGGCAGTCGTTATGGATCGCAACTCGGAATTGGGTGTGTCGATAACCACCTGGCGCGACGAGAGCTGCATGCGGCGAAAGGAATCCTCATCGGGGCGGGTAACTATCGCGACGGCGGGCAGGTAATCATCGGTAATGTGGCGGACGCGGACGTGATGCAGAGGCACATCGATGGGAAGGATGGCAAATACGCCCATCTACCGAAAGAAGGACTGCTGTTCCCTTCATTGCTTGAACCGGAAGCGCCCATGCCTGAACCTCAGCCTGCACTCTCCTGCGCTGAACTGGTCCTGCGCGGGGAACAAGAGGTTTTGGTCAACGATTGGATGGCGTGCGTCGTCGGGCAGTACACCGCTGCCCTCTTGCGCCGCCAACCCATCCGAACCTTCGCCTCATTTATCAGTTTGGACGGAATGAGCATCCGCAGCCTGCCGATTTGCCGGGAGGAATTGCTGTCCTATCTGCCGGAGTAAACCTGATGCTTCACTGTAAACGCCAGAACTTACATCGCTCGAAACTGCCGCCGCCCGGCGCAGTCGGTCACATCGTCGGTTTGAGCGCAGTCAATCCGCGTCGCAAGTGCATCGTCAGTCATTACCCGCTCTATGATAACGTGTCGCCCTACAGCATGGGCATTCATACAGTTTGGGTACGCTTTTTGGATAACGGCAGCATCCAGCGCTTCAGCGGCATCTGGTTCGAGGAATTGCCATGACGACACTCACCCATCTCGACTGGCAGCCCGTTATCCTGCTCAAAGTTGTGCGTCTTCCGTTCGGTACATTCGGCGGACTGTCGCTCAACGGCGGTTATCTCGCATTGGATAGTGAACGCCTGCTTTTTGCCGACTGGACACTCGAAGCGGACGAACGCGGCGAAAATACGGTTTGCGATACAGGTTGGATACTGTCAGCACTTCCAGATGTACCGACAAAGTTGAAGGGAGCAGGAGCAAAGCGTATCCCGTCCGGGACATGGGTGCTGCCCTACAGCGACAGCCTGTACAAGCTCTACAGCGCCGCCAGCACTTCACTCGTCCGCCTGATTAGGCGCATCGAAACCCACCCGACCGATCCTCGCACGCTCACCGCCCTGATCAATTTCAGTCAAGTTCTTTAGCCACCGGAAGGGACAATTTCATGACACAAGACCCGAATGCCACTGCTACGCAGCGGTATCATGACCTCTTTGACAACGTCCGCTATACCGCGATTGCCGAATTAGTCGCCTCAAATTCGAATACCGACCGAGACGATAAGCGGGTAGTTGATCTATTGGTTGCCATCCAGAATGCTGCGTTCGAGATATGCGGTCACGCGCTGCACATGGGCGCATGGCACACGCTCGCTGTCCGTTGTGGGCAGCACTTCCTCTCGTTTCATACCGTCGATGTCATCCGCGATTTTCTGCGCTTGTTCGCGCCAGATGATGGGCGGATTGATGATTTCGAGTCCACCGTTAAATCGATGCTGCGAGCGTACAGCGGGCTGGATGATCTCAAGACTGCAACTGCTCATGCGAACGGTGTGCATTCCTAGCAGGGGCGCATGGCGTATGAACTGCTCACTGCTGTTGAGTACCTGACTCACGCCTCTATTCTGCTCCTGACACATGAGAATGATGGATATATTCGGGAGAAGCTGCACAAGGGCTTGAACAGGATCACGGGCGCGTTATATGAGGGTATCCGTCACAGCAGCGAGCCATCGCGTTACAACTTCAAGTCCATCCACTTCCCCGACGAGCGCGACCGCCACTGACCCAGCTCTTTGCTCCACTGTATATGCATGAGTATGAGTATTATGGAAATCAAGGCATCTTCGCCAACGATCTTTTATCGCACCCAGAAGCGTGAGATTTGCTTGTATCGTATGGTGAAAATACTGGCATAGTAAGCCACTGGAAAAGCGGGTTTTCACTTTCTGTGACAGGGTGTCGTGATAAAGAGCCGCCCTCAAAACGAGGAACGGCTCTGCTCACCACTACATTTTATAATCTACGATCTGACGCTTGTTCACATCAGTAGCGTGAGAGGCTTACCCTTCGCCCCTAGAACCCTTGTGCCGCATAGCTCACGCCGGGAAACGTCGCCAAGTCGGGAGAGAGGGCAGAGGCGGCGTCCGTATCGCCTTTCAGTTCAGCCAGCAAGAATGCGGTTGTGAAATGGTTGATCAAGTCATGGGCGCGTGCCATATCCCACACGTGATCTCTACATCCATTGTCGAAACCGACTTCCGTGTAGAATGGCAGCACGTCGCACGTACTGCTGAAGATCATGTGTTCGGCGTTCTCAAAACCCAGTTGTGCTTTCCTATCACTCGACACATGCTCGAAAGTACGCAGTGGACCCCAATGATAGGGTGTTCCCGTGTCCAGCGTACCCCCCATTGCCAGTACAGGGATGTCGATCTCCGCCAGTCCTGCCGGATCGAACTGATATGCGTCACCCGCCATCGGCACAATCGCATCAACACGCGGGTCAGCCCACACGGGCCAATCGCCCTCTGGCGCGGCATCCAGATCCGCCAGCGCTGTCATTTCCGCGACGTAAGGCAGTGTCAGATCGCACAACCACGCCGCCGGATCAGATGCCTCTAGCGCTGACTCACACAGTGCTGCCATGCTCGCCATGTTAATGGGCGCACCTGCCGCCGCTAACGCCGTATATCCGCCAAGCGAATGTCCGATCACCGCAACGGTTTGCGGATCGATCACACCTTCCAACACGCCGCCCGCTGTAGTCTGCGCGTCCACGTACTCGAACACCGTCAGAATGTCTTGCGGACGGGTAATCGTCGCCCGCCAGAACCAATCCAGCGCTTGTGTGTACATCTCGTGATGTTCTGGTGCGACCACCACGAAGCCGTGAGACACGAGATGTTCGGCTAACCACGCATACGCCGTCCGTCCTGCCGAGAAGGCGGGCGATAGGATCACGAGCGGGTAGGGAGCGGCGCTAAGATTGAACTCTGCGTCGGCAAGCGCGTGTCCGTTCACTGTAGACGTTGCGCCTTCAGGAAAGCCTTCCCACTTGATGACGTAGGGATACGTGATCGTTTCTGCTAGATTATTGGGATTCTGCGCCGGATACCACACCGTGATGTCTAGTGACGTCTCCCCTTCGATTACGAGATCGCGTGTTCCTACCGCATACGCGCCGCGTACACCGTAAGTCGGTGCATCGGAACGCGCACCGCTCCGCGTCATCTCGTCTTGCGCCATGATGCTGCTCGACAGCATCATCACTACCAGAAACAGAACCAACAGTTTACGAGACATTGTGCCAACCCTTTCACTTAGGTCAATGCACAGCAGCATAGCCTGTGGGGAGTAGGGTTGTGTACCTACTAAAGTAGGATTGGAAAGTAGGGTTTTGCGTTACAGCAGACCCAGTTCGCGGGCGCGGGCGACAGCTTCCGTGCGTCGCTCCACATGCAGCTTGCCGAAGATGTTGGCGATATAGCCTTTGACTGTACTAAGCGCGAGAAACAGCCGATCCCCGATTGCCTGATTGGAGAGCCCGTCCGCGATCAGACGCAGCACATCGAGTTCACGCGGACTCAACGGGTCGATCAACGGCTGAACGGACGGAGTCGCCAGCAGTCGATCTACGTATTCGGGGATAATTCCGCGTGCCGTCGCCAGCAGATCGCGCATGGTCGCGCCTTCGTCGAGGAAGATGCGGTAGAAACCGCCGTGCGCGGCAAGCGACAGGGCGCGTTCGAGTGGCACGATCACTGCCGCTGTATCGCCCCGCGCGTGATGCACCAACGCTTGCAAATTGAGCAGTTCGATCATGCTGGCGATTCGGTCCTGCGCCGCCGCCAGCAAGCGATCACTCAGGCGGAGCGCATCGTCGTGATGATCCACCGCGATCAACAACCGCACGAGCGTGATGTGCTCGTACTCGCTGAGATAACTCAGTTCGCCGTCGATGGTGAGCCCGCGTTCGTCCGCCCATGCCAGCGCATGATGCAGCTTGCCCTGCTTGATCCACAACCGCGCCTTTTGCGCTGGAATCGGGCGCAGTTCAGGGAGAGGCGAACTGTAATGCAAACGTTCTGCCGTATCGAGCAGGCTTAACGCGGCATCGAAATGGCCTGCGCCCGCTTGAAGTTGTGCCTGTGACAGCGCATGACGAATCTTCCAGCCCGGGAGGGCGGCTTGTTCGCCTAGCGTTTCGCTGCGCTGCTTGTATAGGCGTGAATTCTCTCCATCGCCCATTTCGTCGTAAAGCAGGCTCATGCCGAGATACAGATCGGCTGCCCCTTGCAGCACGGGTCCGCCATGATTCAGTGCGATTTGCAGCGACCGTTCATACACGCTAATAGCATCGTGCAACCGCCCTTGCGTCTGGCGAATATCCGCCAGCGCGAACGAAGGGCCAATGCCAAAGGAGGGGTTGCCCGCCCGGTGAAAATTCGCCATACCTTCCGCGATAAGCTGGTACGCAGCATCAAGATCGCCGTTTGCCCAGTACGACAGTCCCAACAGCGACGCCGCGACAGCCCGCGTGAAATAATCGGTGTCGGCGGAAATATCCAGCACAAGCCGTGCGGGGTGAATTGCTGCGGGGAAGTCGCCACGTGCTTGAGCATAGTAGGCATGCGCTAAGGACAATTGCGCCCCCAGCGCGAGAAATTCAGGGCTGTCGTGAAGCATCGAGCGCTCCGGTTGCGTTTGCAACCAGCGTTCCGCGTCTTGTAGGTGCGTTTCGGCGGCATCCAAATCACCGATGTTGAGCAATTCCCACGCATAGCCTACATTGAGCGCGAAGCGCCCCCGCACCAGTTCATCGGGCAACGCTTTGACCCACCCAAGCCAGCGCGGACTCTGGAAATAGGTTAGGTTGAGGTACGACCATTGCTGTTCAAGCAGATCTGCGGTGCGGGTGTAGTCGTGACCCGCAAGCGCGTGCTGGATCGCGTCGTCCGGCGCGTTGTGTTGCGTGTACCATAACGACGCGGAGAGATGCAGACTCCGCACGAGATCAGGTTGCTGCTTGAGCAAACGTGCGTGCAAGGCTTCCGCGAATAGATGGTGATAGCGAACCCATTCGCGCCGATCATCCAGCGGGATAAGGAACAGGTTAGCACGTTCGAGATAATCAAGCGCCTCTTGTCCAGATATCGCCGGATCGTTGATGAGAGCATCACACAGGGGAGCGCACATGCGCTCCAGGATGCTCGTTCTCAGCATGAAGGCTTGCACATGTGCGGGCTGATTTTGCAGCACTTCTTCGACGAGATAATCTAGCACAAACGGATGATCCCCTGCAAAGGCGTCGATAAAACGGTGGGCATCCGGCTGTCCCTGCATCGAAAGCGCCGCCAATTGCAGCCCGGCGATCCAGCCTTCAGTGCGTTTTTCCAGAGCGTTTACCGCCTCCGCCGCCAGTTGCAGCCCGGCCGTTTGCCGGAGGAATTCGGCGGATTCGGCAGGGTTGAAGCGTAGATCGGCGGCACGTAGTTCAGTCAGTTGATCACGGGCGCGCAGACGTGCCAGCGGTAAGTGCGGATCTGTGCGTGTGGCGATCACGAGGTGCATATTCTGCGGCATATGATCGATCAGAAACGCCATCGCTGCGTCGATTGAGCGCGAATTGAGCGTGTGGTAGTCATCTAGCACGAGGACAAACTTGTGTGGAGTCGCCGCTATATCACTAATGAGTACGGTCAGAGTGGAGTCGGTGGTTGGATGAATGGATTGCAGCATATTCAACACCCGTTCTCCAATGGAAGCGTCGATGGTACGCAGCGCGGCAATCACATGCACGAGCAGACGCAAGGTGTCATTATCCGCATCATCCAGTGACAGCCACGTCGCTTGCCGCCCGCACACGCCGATCCACGCACTGACGAGCGTCGTTTTGCCGAAACCCGCAGGCGCGGAAACGAGCGTCAGTTTACGGTGCAGCCCCGCGTTCAGCCGTCCGATTAAGCGCGGGCGCGAGATGGCGTTGGGGCGTGGTGGCGGTATATACAGCTTGGTGGCGAGAATCGGTGTAAGCATCTCTTCATTATAGTGTAGCGCGGTGAAAAAACTGGAAGACCCAACAAGAGCGTATCATAGGGTCAAGGAGCCCAGAAACGATGGCAAAAAAAGCCGCAAGTGTATCGCACAGTTCAAGTTTGAAACGGTGATGGAAGTGCTGCGTGGAGAATAAAGCGCCACCCAAATCTGCCAGGAACGCGACATTACCGAGACGCTATGCTACAAATGGTGGGATGCCTTTTTCGAACGCGCTCCGATCGTGTTTGAAAACCAGCGTGGCGAAAAAATGGGACATGATGCAACCGTTGAAGTAGGAGTGTGCCCGATAAACGCGATCTCCCGAGCGTTGGATCTGCCCGTGAGCAGCGCCGACTATGCCTCGTTCAAGCGGGATGACAGCGGCGGCAGTAGTGCTGTGGATTCCGTTCCACGGCTACCGCTTGGTCCAATTCCCCGACGAGTGCGACCGCTGATCGCACCTTCTCCCGATTTTCCAGCCCAGAACTGACCGCCCTTGCTGCCTGAGCCTTTCTCACGCGCAATGCAGGATGGCTGGCGGCATCTGGGGGCTTCTATCGTGTCGTGCCCGTTTGCCGATCCGCCCATTCACTGCACTCCACCTGAGCAAAGATCTGCTCATCTGCTGTTCCCGTGCAGTCTTGCTCCAGATTGCTCCCTCGTGTGCGTCGCACTGACTTGCCGATACGTGACTGTTCTCATCTGACACCCAGGGTGGCTGCCGCTTGCGTCATCTGCTATCGGGCACGCCATTGCTTCCTCCGCTGCGTGCTTTGTCCATCCGACCGGAAACGTGCCGATTTGTCTCTGACCATCCTAGCAGGCGCAGCAGCAGGTCAACCCCGCAGGCGGGGTCGCTTCACCCGTTTTTGTATGGCTGGTGCCGCTGCGCTCAACAAAAACGGGTAGCGCCTTTCAGGTGACCGGCTGCTTCAGCGCGCCTGCCCTTGTCCGGTCAGAAATCGGCACAGGGTCGATGGATAACAAAAGCGCATCAGCGCGGAGGAAAAGACAATGGGTACGAGCATCAACATGCAGGTGACTGGTTTCGTTGGCAGCGATCCGCAGGTGCGTCAGGTAGGTGAACAAAGCGTCGCATCGTTCTCGGTGGCGGTCAGCCGCAAGAACCGCGCGGGTGAGAAGCAGACCCTCTGGGTGCGCGTCAACTGCTGGAACAAGCTATCTGAGGTGGCTGCGGAGTACGTGCACAAGGGGTCACTGGTGCAGGTGACGGCGGAATGGCTGCGCCTGAGCGCCTGGTCGGATCAGAGTGGCACGCCGCAGCCCAGCCTCGACATCGATGCCAACCGCCTCGTCCTGCTGGATCGCGCTGAGAACGGTGACAACGGGCACAGCGAAAGCGAGGAACAAATCCCGTTCTGATGCGGCTCAGACCGCAGTGGTGCTGTCTCCTGGCAGACAGCACCACTTTTCTCAAATTACGCTGAAATTCACTATAGAGACATGGGTGCCAACCATTTTGTCCTGCTGGGTTGTACGACCAGCCATATGATCTGAGCCGCATCGTATAGCTGAATGCGTGTGATGAATAACCGCATAGAATCTATGCTAAAATGCAACTACACTCATTCGTACTCTGCAGGCACTCATGACCATCATCAATCAGGACGAAATTAACGCCATCCTCTGGCGGGCGTGTGATACTTTTCGTGGCACCATTGATCCATCCGAGTACAAGAACTACATCCTGGTGATGTTGTTCGTGAAGTACATTTCCGATGTTTGGATCGACCACCGTGAGGCGCTGATCGCCCAGTATGAGGGGGATGTCGGGCGGGCGGAGCGCTCGCTTCAGTACGAGCGGTTCATCCTGCCCAAAGGCGCTGACTTCGCCACGCTCTACGAGCAGCGCAACGCCCCTAACCTGGGCGAGATCATCAACAAGGCGCTGGAAGCCATCGAAAATGCCAACAAAGCCAAGCTCAACGGCGTTTTCCGCAATATCGACTTCAACAGCGAGGCCAATCTGGGGCAGACCGCCCAGCGTAATGAACGGCTCCGCAACCTGCTGGCGGATTTTAAAAACGAGAAGCTCGACCTGCGTCCCTCCCGCGTGGGTGATCTGGACATCATCGGCAATGCCTATGAGTACCTGATCGGGCGGTTTGCCTCCGGTGCGGGCAAGAAAGCCGGGGAGTTCTACACGCCGCCCGAAGTTTCCGCGCTGCTGGCAGAACTGCTCGACCCGCAGCCGGGCGAGCGCATCTGTGACCCGGCCTGTGGCAGCGGCTCCCTGCTGATCCAGTGCGCCCGGCGGGTTAGCGGCGATAACTACTCGCTCTGGGGGCAGGAGATCAATGGGCAGACCTGGGCGCTGTGCATGATGAATATGTTCCTGCACAACGTCAACCAGCCGACGATCAAGTGGGATGACACGCTCAAGTCCCCGCAGTTGCTCGACCCGGACGGGCGGCTACTGCGCTTCAACGTGGTGGTAGCGAATCCGCCGTTTTCGCTGGACAAGTGGGGCGCGGACGGGGCCAAGGCCGACCTCTATAACCGCTTCCACCGGGGCATTCCGCCCAAGAGCAAGGGCGATTACGCCTTCATCAGCCACATGGTTGAGACCACGCTCATCGGGGAGGCCGAGAATGGGCGCGTGGGGGTGATCGTCCCGCACGGGGTGCTGTTCCGGGGCGGGGCGGAGGGAGCCATCCGCGAGCGGCTGATCCGCGAGAACCTGCTGGATGCGGTCATCGGTTTGCCCGCCAACCTGTTCTTCGGCACCGGCATCCCGGCGGCAATCCTGCTGTTCCGGCGGCACAAGCCGGATGAGAGCGTCTTGTTCATCGATGCCAGCCGGGAATTCGCAGCGGGGACCAACCAGAACAAGCTGCGCCGCGAGGATCTGGATAAGATCGTGGCGGTTTACCGCGACCGTGAGCCGGTGGAGAAGTATGCTTACCGGGCCACCCTGGCGGAGATCGAGACGAATGGCTTCAACCTGAACATTCCGCGGTATGTGGATACCTTTGAGGCGGAGGCCCCGATCGATATTGCCGCTGTCCAGCAGGAGATCAACACGCTGGAAAGCCAGTTGACCGATGTCCGCGCCCGCATGGCCCAGTATTTGCGGGAGTTGGGGCTGGATGGCTAAACTACAGAATGTTAAGAGCGTTGACTGACGATGAGACCCTTTGACACGGTGATCCTCACGACTGATTTGAGCGCAAACCTGCCTGCTGGCACCGAAGGTACCATCGTGGATACCTACGCGCTGGCGGACGATGTCTATATCGTCGAACTGTTCGACCGTGACGGCAGTACCCTGCAGGTCGTGGATGTGCGCGCTGACCAGATGACCGTTACTCTGGCGGATTTTGCTCCGGGTGAGCGCATCGCGCTGCTGGCGGACGTCCCGGCACATAAGCTAGTGCGGGGACAGGTTGGCATTATTCAGGAGCGCGTCGCGGTCGGGGTCTACCGGGTGGAGTTTGCGGGCAAGGCGGCCAGCCTGACCCTGCACGCCGGGCAGATCATGCTGCTCCACTGGCAGCTTGAAACCGCCTGATACCCATTCACACGGGCCTTGTGGTAGCCGCAATTTATCAAATTTGAATCCCCGGGTTCGCCGCCTTTGTGATCTGATTTGCGGCGGCGGCGGCGGCGCTGCCAATCGTGCGTTGTTGGCGGTTGCTCCCGTGATTGCCGCCATTTGATGGCCGAACGTTGGCAGTATTGGCGGTGGTCAGTGGGGTGGTGGAGGTTTCAGGTTACAGATTTCAGGTTTCTGGTCGTTTGCGGCTTGATGCGATAATAACACAGGTTGGATAGAAAATCGGAACAAATGTTTCGATTTTGCCCTTGACAGTGACCGGGGTAGGAAACGAGGGCAAACGTATGACAAGCATTCACGCCCAGATGGCGGCGTATTTGTGGGAGTTGGGGGTATCGTGAGTAATTGGGCACCATTTTGGGATACGGCACCACTTCGAGACGTCGCTGACTTTAGGAATGGTGTGAACTTTAACTCAGCAAATAAAGGACGAGGAATCAAAGTAGTAGGTGTCTCGAATTTCCAAGATTATGTTGATGTGCCATACCATGAACTTGACGAGATTAACCCAACCGGAGTGGTTCGGGCTGAAGATCTACTACAAGAAAATGATTTTGTTTTTGTCCGTTCAAATGGAAATCGCGCACTGATTGGGCGAAGCCTTTTTGTCCGCAACTTAACTGAGTCAGTTACACATTCAGGGTTCACTATTCGACTGCGCTTCATAAGCGACGTAATGCGATCAGAATTCTTCTCACAACTCATTCGATCAGACATTGCACGTAATGAGATGTCACATTTTGGAAGCGGGACTAATATATCGAATTTGAGCCAGGAGATTCTTGGTTCTCTAGTTGTACCCCTCCCGCCGCTGCATGAACAACGTGCGATCGCTGCCATCCTCTCGACGTGGGACGAGGCGATCACTCTCACCACGCGCCTGATTGAGGCACTGCAACGGCGTAAACAGGCGCTCATGCAGCTTCTGCTCACGGGTGCGGTACGCTTTCCGGGGTTCGATGGGGAGTGGAAACGAACTAAAATCGGCGATGTTCTCCAACCTCGCAAGCGATTGAGCAAAACAACCGAATCTACAAACCGCTTGGTCAGTGTGCGGAGACGTTCTGGTGGTCTGTTTTGGAGAGCCACAGGCGACCAAGACCCTGAAGAATCGCTATCAACTCTTAATCGCATCCATGTTGGAGACTTCCTAATTTCAAGAAGACAAGTTGTACATGGTGCAATGAGTCTGGTACCTCCTGAGTTTGATGGGGGATATGTGTCAGACTCGTATGTGTCTCTAACTCCGTACGACAAGGATGCGTTTGAAATACGATTCTTTGATTGGCTTTCCAAAACATACGCAATACATAAGCTGGCATTTGTTTCGAGCCACGGAGTCCACATAGAAAAGCTATTCTTTGATCTTGATACATTTCTAGGACATCATATTTCTGTTCCACCAACAGCGTCCGAGCAAACGCATATTTCGAACGCACTTGACAGCATTGAAACCTATACTGCTTTGCAAAAGTACATGGTCGAATACCTGACTTCGCAAAAACGTGGGCTGATGCAGCAATTGCTCACCGGCGCGGTGCGGGTGGGTGAAGTGGAAGCAGGAGGATAGGCATGTCAGAATTGCCTGATCGAAGCCTCGAAGCACATTGGAGAGCCTTTGCCAAACGGATTGAGCTGCCGACCCTGCGTGTGGCTAAAATTGACGATTATGGTGAAGAAGCGATCTTTGTGGAATTTGACCTGGGTCACATGAGCGCTGCGTTTGATTCAGAGAAACACAGACAGAAAATCATGGCCCGATACAACCTGCGCGTGCTTAAGATTTTGGATGAAGCCGGAACGGGACAATGTATTGTGGGCTGGTTCCAATAGGCTTGATCGATAGGGTGGATGAAGGCGAGCATGTGCGGGACATCGGCTATGCCTGATGCAACAATTGATCACTGGCGCGGTGCGGATTCGCACACAAAGGGAATAGCATGGATGCAATCTTGCTCAAGATCATCTCAGACCATCGTCAATACCTCAACTTCTTCATCGTAGTCATTGGATTGCCACTCGCACTACGTCTAGTACCCACGGCAGAGCCGAATTCTACTAACGTGGTTTCTTATGACTTGATCAACTTTGTGATTCTTGCTCCTAGTTTTTTAGCTGCGCCGCTCATGATTACAAAGCCATCTTGGGAGAAAGTTACCACCTTCTCGCTCACGCAACGGTTGGCTTTACTAATATACAATGGTCTATGGGATGCCTTACTGTTTGCGTTTGGACTATCCACCATTATCGCAACCGTCCAATGGAATAGACAACCAGATGATTCAAGGATGGAACCCCTTGTTGCACTCTTTGGAATCGCTACATTATTGATAGAACGGTATCGTTCTGGAGAATTGCAGCCCTTATTCGAAAAGATTGCTGATGTCGAGTGACAGCTACCGCGAACTGACCGCCTCCCAGATCCCCGCCCTGCGGCTGCTGATGACGCTGGGCTGGCAGTACCTGACCCCGGCGGAAGCCCTGGAGGCCCGGGGCGGCAAACGCAGCGCCGTCCTGTTGGAAGGGGTGCTGCTCGAGTGGCTGCGGACGCATAACCACATCCAGCATCAGGGGCGGCAAGTGCCGTTCAGCGAGTCCAATCTGGCGCTGGCAGTCAATAAACTGCGGGATGGCGTGCGGACCGGGCAGGGCCTGATCGCGGCGAGCATGGACGCCTACGACCTGCTGACCCTGCCGGTCAGCCTGGAACAGACGATCAACGGCGATAAACGCTCGTTCGACCTGATCTACATCGACTGGGCGCACCCGGAAAACAACGTCTATCACGTCACGGATGAATTTGAAGTCGAGCGAGAGACCAGCAACCAGACGCGCCGCCCGGACATCGTCCTGTTCGTCAATGGCATTCCGCTGGCGGTGATCGAATGCAAACGCTCCGACATGCAGACGCGCAAGGGCGAGCGGGCTGTCTACCAGGCGGTGGAGCAAATGCTGCGGAACCAGGGCCGGGAGGAAATCCCACGGCTGTTCGCCTATGCTCAACTGCTGCTGGCGGTCAGCCCACACGATGCGCTGTATGCGACCAGCGGCACCAGCAAACCGTACTGGGCGGCATGGCGGGAAGAAGGGCTGGACGAGGCGGCGCTGGACCCGTTCATCAACCAACCGTTGAGCGCGGAGGAGGCCGTTCGTCTGCTGGACTGGCGGGATGAAGCCTGGCGCATCCGGCAGCATCTGGCGGCGCTGCCGACCCGCACGCCGAATGCCCAGGATCGCGGCATTTATGCGCTGCTGCGCCCGGCCCGCCTGCTCGACCTGGCGTATGGGTTCATGGTCTTCGATGCCGGGGTGAAGAAGGTAGCGCGGTACCAGCAGTATTTCGCCATCAAGGCGACGATGCAGCGGGTCACCCAGGCGGAGGCGGATGGGTCACGGGCGGGCGGGGTCATCTGGCACACAACGGGCAGCGGCAAATCCCTGACGATGGTCATGCTGGCGAAGGCGCTGGCGCTGCACCCGGCTATTCCCAATCCGCGGGTGGTGATCGTGACCGACCGCATCGACCTGGACAATCAAATCTGGGGGACGTTTCACAACTGCGGCAAGAAAGTGGCCCAGGCGAGCAGCGGCGCGCACCTGATCGACCTGGTGGGGGATGAGAAGGCGGACATCATCACCACGGTCATCGATAAGTTTGAGACGGCGGCGCGGCGGAAGGAACGCAGCGGGGCGCGGGATGTCTTCATCCTGGTGGATGAAAGCCATCGCGGTCACAGCCGCTTCGGCCTGAATCATCAGATGATGAAAGCGGTCTTCCCGCAGGGCTGTTACATCGGCTTCACCGGCACGCCGCTGCTCAAGCAGGAAAAGAGTACGGCGGCGACCTTCGGCGGGTTCATCCACAAGTACACGATGCGGCAGGCGGTCGAGGATGGCGCGGTGGTGCCGCTGCTGTATGAAGGGCGGGTGATCGAACTCGACCAGGATCGGGAGATCATCGACGCGGATTTCGAGGAACTGACCGAGGGCATGAGCGAGGCGGAAAAGCGGGATCTCAAGCGCAATATGAGCCGCAAGGAAGAAGTCTTCAATGTGCGGCTGCGCCTCAAGCGGGTGGCGCGGGATCTGGCGGCGCACTATAAACAGAACTGGCGGGACAGCGGCTTCAAGGCACAGTTCGCCACCTCCAGCAAGGCCAGCGCCATCACGTATGCCGAGCTGCTGCGGAAGGAGGGCATCCGCTGCGAGGTCATCATCTCCGCGCCGGATACCCGCGAAGGCACCGAGGACTCGGAGGGCGGCGCGGATGATGTCGCTGACTTCTGGAGCCGGACGCTGGCACGGTACAAAAATGATGAACAAACCTATCTGCGCGAGGTGCTCAAGTCCTTCCACGACGCCGAAGGGGTGGAAGTGTTGATCGTGGTGGATAAGCTGCTGGTGGGCTTTGATGAGCCGCGCAACACCGTGCTGTATGTGGATAAGTCGCTGCGCGAACACGGGCTGTTGCAGGCAATTGCCCGCGTCAACCGGTTGTTCGAGAACAAGACACACGGTTACATCCTGGATTATCGCGGTGTGCTGGGGGAACTGGACGAAGCCATGCAGATGTACGGGGCATTAGAGGGCTTCGACGCCGAGGATGTGCAGGAAACTCTGACCGATACCCGCGCCGTCATCGCCACGCTGCCCCAGGTGCATTCGGCCTTGTGGGCGGTATTCAGTCCGCTGCCCAACCAGGATGATGTGGAGTCGATGGAGCGCTTCCTTGAACCGGAGGATCAGCGCCAGGCGTTCTATGAGGCGCTGACGGCTTATGCCCGGGTGCTCAAGACGGCGCTCTCGACCTTGTGGTTCATCGAGGAGACCCAGCCCAAGCAAATCAGCGGGTACAAGCGCGACCTGACCTTTTTCCACCAACTCCGCACTGCTGTCAAACTGCGGTATGCCGAGGCGATCGCCTACGACGAGTATGAGGCGCGGGTGCGCGAACTGCTGAACGATCACATCAAGGCCACGAGCGTCACGATTCTGGTCGCAGGGCTGGACATCTTCGACCGCGAGGCGTTCGATGCGGCTGTGGCCGCCCTGACCGAGCCACAGGCCAAAGCCGACACCATTCTCTCCCATGCCCAGCGCACCATCAGCGAAAAGATGGAGGAGAACCCGGCTTTCTACCGTCGCCTCTCCGAGATGATCGATGAGACCATTCAGGCTTATCGGGATGAGCGCCTGAGCGAGTTGGACTTCGAGAAGCGGGCCGAAGCGATCCGCGATCTGCTGCGTACAGGGGAAGGAGAGGGTCAACCCGCGCCGCTGGTCGGTCACCGGGATGCGTTCGCTTACTATGGCGTCCTCACCGCGTACATCGAACACCCGGCGGATTGGATGGTCGAGCTGGCTTTGCAGGCGGAAGGCATCATCAACCAGCGCAAGATTCGGGACTGGGTCGGCAACCCGGATGTCGAGAACCAGATGAAGCGGGAACTGGATAACCTGCTGTATGATCCGCTGCGGACGGCGGGGATCAGCCTGAGCGATGATCGGCTGACAGCGTTGATCGAGGCGATTATCATGGTCGCCCGCAAACGGGATGGGCTGTAAGGTGCGGCGGCAGATACCCGGTGGCAGCCACAACATCCAGTTTGGCACCAGCACTATCGACTATGAGATTCTGTATTCGGCGCGGACGACTCTGGCGATCTCCGTCTTCCCGGATCAGAGCGTGCTGGTGAAGGCCCCGGAGGGGGCACCCTTCCAGCAGATAGAGGCGACTGTCCTACGGCGGGCCAGTTGGATTCTCAAACAGCGGCGGCACTTTGATCGGCTAGCACGCCCCGGCAGTCTGCGCCGGGAGTACGTCAGCGGCGAGGCCTGGCGCTTTCTCGGTCGGCAGTGCCGCCTCAAGGTGATCGAGTCCGCGGTCGAACGGGTGACGCGGTCGCGCACGCTGCTCATGGTGGAAACGCGCACCCCGCAGGATCAGGTTCACACCGGGGCATTGGTCGACGGCTGGTTTGCCCATCAGGCTGAACGGGTATTTGCGGCCCGACTAGAAGCCTGTTGGCTGCGGGTGGCTCATTGGGGTCTGGATAAGCCGAAGCTGGTCATCCGACCGATGAAACTCCGGTGGGGCAGTATGACACCGCGCGGTACCCTGTCCCTCAATACTCGGCTCATTCAGGCCCCGACTGAGCTGATCGACTATGTGATCTTACATGAGTTGTGCCACCGGCGTGAGATGAATCACAGCTCGGCGTTCTATGCGCTGCTCGATCAGGTGATGCCATCCTGGCGTGAACATCAACAGCGGCTCAACACGTATGAATTCCTCTAATCATCCGCATAATTTGGGCTTGTGGAAATACGAGTCAGACACCAGGAATGACTGGTTTCACGCGACGGCAGCCTTGAGTCCAATTCATTTAGACGGATCAGCAGCGGGGTAGTAGTCGATTATTCTGTTACACGCTGAGCGGGGGCATTGCAGCCGACCTTGCAGTCGGCTGCGGCTTCCGCATTGCGGAAGCTCGGCTAGTCTAAGGTGGCAGGAGCACAGTGGTGTCACCGACTGTTGCTCTTGTCTGACCACCGGCGGATGAGCTTCCCTCACCACCTTAGACTAGCCAGCAAGCTAAAACGCTTGCACGTCAAGCGCCCGTGGGGCTGATGTGCCGCGCTCACGCGCAGCACCGCTGACCGCGCACCGGGGTGCGGGTCAGCGTGTCGGCTCGGTGTACCGAGCCGACCGGACGCACTCACGGCGTCCGCAGTCACCTAAGGCGAAATTCTCTTCACTGCTACTGAAAACCATCCAACATCAGTCTGTAGCCTTCGACCCGTCGGACGCTTCCTGTTTGCAATACTAGAGGCATCTTGAAGTCAACGGGAATGTGTGAATGCCAGGACTCATCCGCCGCAGCGTCAGCATGACTCCGGACATGCGCGACCGACTGGTGCTGCTCGCCAGTCGCCAGAAGCGCGACATCAGCGAAGCCGACCTCATCCGGGAGGCGATCCGCCGTTACCTGGACGAGCAGGAAGACTTGTCTGGCAGCCGCCGTTACTTCCTGAAGACCTTCAAGGATCGCATTGACCAGCTCGAAAGCGCCCTGTCGTTTCACCTCAACATCCTCGTCTACCTGCTGGCCGAGCTGCATCCGCAGGACAACCCAGAGCGTATCGCTGAAGCCATTATTGCCGCTCGACGCGAGGGTGACACCCTGCTCAAGCAGATTCAAGCGGTGCGGGATTTGAAATGAGAAAGGCGATCATCGTCTGTGACTTCGCCTACAAAGGCACTGTCCGACGTGGCTACGGCACAGGTAAGTCCGGGCTACGTAAGATTCTGCAATACCTTCAGTACCGCGACACACGCAACAACACGCTGGCGAAGGATCGCAACTTCGAGCGCTGGCAGGATCGAGGGATGGGAGTGCATTACCGAGAAATCCTCCAACACTGTGAAGACCTCAAGAGCAAGCATGTCCTGGCCTGGACGTGGGTCGTCTCACCTGATCCGGAACTGATGGCGCTCGTCCCACCCAAAGAACGGCGAGCGCTGCTGATCGACCTGACCGAGCGCGTCGTCGAGGACTACTACACCGAACGCGGGTTCGACATCCCGGAATACTCCTTTGTCCTGCATACCGCCAGGACAGAGCCCGATGCGGACGGGCAGGTCTTCGATCACATGCACGCGCATGTTGTCCTACCGGGGACTGCGCCCAGCGTGGCGGAACGCCTGCCTGTCTACAACAACAAAGAGCGCGGGCATGACGCGCTCTTCCGGGACGTAGCGACGAAGAACTTCGAGATCGAGTTGGATCACACGCTTGGTCCCGAATGGCGCAAGCTGCGCGAGCAACCTGAGATCGCCAATGACGGCAGCATTGACCTCGACCAGTGGTTTTCGTAGAGGATGCACCGTGAACCGACAAACATTCTTTGGCATGTTTGGATTGCTGACGCTCATTCTGGCTGGAGCAACCATTGCCCGCCTGGCCGGGTTACCGCTCGATGCGGCAATCTATCTGAGCGCGTTGGGTATGCTCTCAATTGGATACATCCGCTATCAGCGTGGGCTACGTGGGGCAGGGGAGTAGGGAATGCTGTACTGGTTATTTACGGCTGGCCGCGAGTTCCTCTCCAGCCTGCTGCTGCCACTGCTGTGTCTGACACTGATGCTGCCCCTGATGGTGAGTGCTGCATTTGGCGCGGGCATCCAACGTAGTAAGAGCAATGAAGGACGAACCTGGCAGCTCGTGGCGTTGGTCTCCACTTACGCGCTGGTGCTGCTCGGTATCACGGCTCTGTATCTGACCCTGCTGGACGATCTGGCAATCCAGCCTGCCCGCGGTCGTCAGACGACTAGCGCCGTTATCCAGTTTATCGTTGGCGCGCCGCGCAACATCAACACGTTGCGACTGTTCCTGTTCGGAATCATGCTGGCGTTTGTCTGGCTGGTAGTCAGCATCGGGTTGCACAACGGGATCCGGAATGGCGGCTGGCTGCGCGAACGCATCGACCGTCTGCGGGTGCCGCAGGTCAAGCGCGGCGCGCTCGGTTCGTCTCATTTCTGCACGATGCGCGAATATCGCCGCTTCCGGCGCGATGATACCGAAGGATTGACATTACTTGGCGCATTCTGGGGTGAGGAGAAACGCCGACTCGATCTAGGCTATGGCAAGTTCTCGTTGAGCGGTGAAGACATCGCTCGCGGCATCCTGACGCTGGGCGGTCCCGGCAGCGGGAAGACGCAGGGCATCATTCTTCCCGCTATCGCCGACCGGATGCTGGCAGGACACTCGCTGGTCGTGGCTGACCCACAGGGTGAAATTACCACGCAAGTTCTCAAGTATGCCGCTGTCACGCGGCATCTGGTTGTCGTACATGACCCGACCAGCACTGCCGGACCGCGTTACAACCTGGCGGAAGGCATTCAGAATGTGTCTGACGCGCGGGCAATTGCTGATGTGCTGGTGCCGTCCGCACAGGGGGATAACCGCTTCTGGACGGACAGCGCCGCCGCGCTGCTGGCAGCCTGCCTGATTCGCTTCGACAACCTCGGCGATATCTACAACGCCATGAACGACCTGAAAGAACTGGCGAAGAAACTGGCATCGAAGAGGGATGATGCGGCGTTGCTCGCCAACTCGTTCATCGCCTCGGTCGGGTCGGATGGCAAAGTGGCGTCTAACGTGGTGGCAACACTGGCAACCGCCCTGACGGGTTGGGCATCGACTGACGTGCGTGCCAACACGAGCGCGTCCGACTTCGATGCCGAACTGATTGTCGCGCAGCCGACAGTGGTCGTACTGACCTGTCCGGGGAGGATGCGAGCGGTGTACGCCTCCTATCTGGGTGCGACGCTGCGGAAGCTCATGCTCGACCTCGACACCATCGGCGAGCGCAACAAAGGTCCGCTGCCGGTCCCGGTCGGGGTCATCCTCGACGAGTTTCCGACACTTGGCAAGCTGGACAGCCTGGTCGCTGATGTGAACCTCGTCCGTAAGCGGCGAATCAGTATCATGATTGGCGCACAAACGAAGGGTCAGTTCCACATGATTTACGGCGCGGAAGGCACACAGGCGCTGTTCACCGGGCTGGCGACGCAAGTGATCTATGGTGGCTGCGATGCAGATACAGCGGATTTCTACAGCAAAGCGAGCGGTACAGCAACCACCGACGCCAACCAGGACGACCCGAACAGCCACTTGCGCCAACGTCCGCTGCTGACGGTCGATGAGGTCATCACGCCACAGGTGGGCAACTGCACGATCTTCGCCCGGTATGTGGAGGCAGGCTTTGCGACCCAGGTTGTCCTGAATGCACGTCTGACCCGCTTCTACGAGCGCATTGACTGGCAGCGCCGCTTGTCCGCTGCTCAATCCACGCAGGTATTACTTTTGGAACGCGGACTGTCGATGAGTCTGAGCAGTCCTACTCATGGACTAGCAGAAGCGGCGCTGTCCGTCGAACCTAAGCCGACGCTCGACCGGGCGGCAGCTGCGGTCATGGCGCGTATTGCCGAAGATGCTGTGCAGCAGTCCGGTGGTAAAGTTCAGTTTGCCAGCCTTGACTCCATGCGCACCAGGGGTTCGGCAGCATCCATCACCGCGGAGTGAAGCCATGACGCTGACGAAGAATAAGATGGTGAGTGAGATTGGGCGGCGCACCCGGCTGAAGAACCGCGATGTGCAGGCGATGCTGGAAGCGCTGGTCGAAGTGTGGAGCGAGGAACTGGTCAGTGGCGGGCGTATCGAACTGGAAGGTTTATTTGTGATCGAGAGCCAGACCATTGATCGCGGCGAGTACAGTGGACATCTGCGGTCTGGCACCGCGCCGCGTTACATCCGGCGTGTCGTCATGCGCGTCAGTCGCGGCTTGAAGCGGCGTCTGACGCCGCCGACCGACGAATCCAACAGACGCTTTGATCGGGATCACGACGTATGACAAAATTGGGCAGGTCGGCAAGGAACTTAAGGATACTCTTGTACTTTTTGCCCGGCTGCCCGAGATGTTTGGGCTTCAGCTTGTAGAAGCGCTCATACAGATGTTGCGCCAGATGGCTGACGTTCACCCATTCCTCGTTCTGCTTCTGTAAGAAGCTGTGCGCCGCCTGTAGCACATCATCCGTCGTGTAAGCACGAACGGCAGTCGCCGCAATCGCCCGCTTGCGCTTCGTGTTCACCGAACGGTTGCGCTTGTTTTTCGGCATGGGCTTCGGCGCGACGAGCAGTTCGTTCGCCGCACCAAACTCCCGGATGATCTCTGTGCGAAGGCTCTCCTGCCGTTCAGGGGTGAGGAGCGTGGCATAGGAATACCCCCAGTCCCGCACGCGGATCAGGTCGCGTTCCAACTTCCCTGCACATTCCTGGCAAAGTCCTTGTTTATTCAAAGGAAGTGGCAAAGCGCAGGCAGCACACAGCCAATTCTGGCGTTCGTCCTGATCTTTTCGTTGTTGAGATTTCATATTGCCTGCGCTTTGTCTCTATCAGGTTCATCTTAGCTGATTTTTGTGGAGAGTTACGAACAGCCCGGACCACTGCCGGGCTGTGGGTCTAAAGGTCAAACTCCGGTTGTGGCACAGTCTCGTCTGACGGCACAGCCATCGGGTCGCGGGGATGCCACCCCTCCGCCTCACGCACCATCTTGCCGTCACCGTTCATGAAGTCCACCATGCCCTGATAGTCGAGGTCCTGCCATGCGACCGGCAACCTTTCCAGCTTCGCCACTTCCTCCGCCAGTTCGGGCGGGTCGAGCAGTCCGGGGGCGATGTAGCCCTCAAATGCTTTTGCAAACTGGTCCGCCTGCGCCCTCGTTTCGAAATGTGCCATCTCCAGTGTTTTGGCGTGTGTCGGATGGTTGTCAGCGCTGAAGGATGCATCCGTGAATGCATCCTGGTGTATTTCAGGATAGTAGGTCAGGTAGAGCGCATGACCGAGGGGCGCACCGTCAGGCGTCTCGACCGGACGGTTGTAGATGTCCCAGTGGCGGTCGAAGGGGGTCTGATGAATTTCATCGACCGGCTTCTCCGCCTCGTGTGCGACCAGCTCATCCCAACTGCCAGGCGCGGGTGTCTGAGGGCGGTCGCCATCGGTGTTCCAGTAGGGGTTCGGCTCATCGCGCAGGCGCTCCGCTAACGTCTCAAAGCGGTCCGGTGGACCTTGTCGGAACAAGCGCGTATCCGCCCGGTTGCCATCCAACCATTGGCTTTCCATCGCCGCCAGCTCCGCCTGGTGCATCATACCCTCCAGCCCGCGCTCATCATAGGTCTCCAGCAGCCCCAGGCGACCCGACTCCGCTATCGCCCGCGCCGTCTCGTTATCGCTGTCAAACGTCTCGAGGGTCAACTCGTCGATGCCCAGATACCCATCAGGCAGTTTCCAGTACTTCTCGACCGCCAGCTCGCTCGTCCAGGGATCGACCTCCTGAACGACGACGGCGTAGTTGACCGTATCATCCAGTGGTTGCAGAAGCTGGCGCTCCGGGCGATTGAAAGTCGCCTCAAACCAGGCCTCACCTTCAAGCTCCGCATGTGCTTCGCGCTCGGCATCGGCACGCGTCATCCAAGTGGCCATTGAATCCGTGATGGGGTCAAGTGGCTCCGTATCCATCTCCGTCACATCCTGCAGGATCAGCTCCCGCTGGCGACTGGTGGTGAACGGGTCAGGCGGCGCGTCTTCCTGGAAGAAGACACGCGGATCATCACGCAACGGGTCGAGATAGCGGTTGGCTGTCGCCATATCCTCCGCTAACTCCATCGCCGCTTCCAATCCTACCTCTTTGTGCAGTGTCCCCAGTTCCGCCTCCAGTTCGTCGGCGTCGGCGAAGTCATCGAACTCGGCGATGGTGAAGGTGTCGAAACGGCGCTCCTCGCCCTCAGTCCAGGTCTTGACCGCTTCCAGCGATGGCGCGTTATTTGGTCCGACGCCATAGCCGAAGTAGTATTCAGCAGTCGTCGGTTCAGGCGTTTCTTCGACAAGCGGCTCATCGAGCGGTTTGGCAAACGGCGACCAGTAGTCCGGGTCGTTTGCCACCGCGTCGAGGTGCTGCATCAGCAGCTCCGACCGTTCCCGGCTCGATAAAGGTTTAGGCAGCGTCATCTGCGCCTCCTGTCTTCACCTGGAACACCCCCTGCGCACCGATGGGTGAGAAGACCCCACTGGTCACGGGTGATTGCGCTGAATGGGCAATCCGTAGCGCCCGACGCAGGGCATCAGGGCGCTTCAAGCCAAACTGCTGGCAGAGGGCATCCAGGACGGCGTAGTCCTCCGGTGTGAAGCGGATGGTGTAGCTCTTGCCGTCGCTCACAGCTCCACCTCCCATTCGGCTTGAGCATAGTCGGCGATCGTGCGCGTGGCGTCTGGAGCCAAGGGTACACCGCGTTCTGCCGCCCACAGCTCGCGCTGGTCGGTCGCCAATGCCATGCCTTCCGCCGCGTCAAAGCAGCGATCGATGCCGCCTTTCTCGGCAACACCGATCAGGAATTCGGCGGCGCTGTGTGCCTTGTCCCAGTCGCCCGGTACACAGGGTGCCAGCTGCGCCTGGAGTTCACCGTCCTCGCCGCGACCGAGCGAGAGAATGCTGGTCACGCAGTGTTCCTGATCCGCCTGATCGGGCTGGAAAACGCCGATCCAATAGGCCATCCCCGTCTCCGCGTCATAGAACGGCGGCGGATCTTTCGCCGGGTCGAAGTCCGGTGCTTCGATGCCGATAGCACTGAGTGCCTTGAACGCCGAAGGATCATCGATGGCAGGTGCGGCGGTCTCGATCTCCTGCACCACGCCACCTAACCGCAGCGCCTCTTCCAACAAGGGATCGGACACCTCTGTTGGCACGTCATCGCTTTGTTGAGCTTCACCCAGGTCCGCCGCCCGAATCTGCTCGTAGGCTTCAAACTCGTTCGCCCATGCGCCACCCCAGGCGGGCGTCTGACCCTGGATTTGGGCCGCAGCCCGCTCAGCGAAGGCAGAGACTTCATGGCTGGCAACACCCTCGCGATGCATCTGGTCTTGCAAGTCGTGGTAATAGACTGCGGCCACATCGGCATCGCCGAACGAGGCAATCGGCAAGTAGCTGCCGCCCAGATCGCCCGTATTCAGGTTGGTGTAGACATCCATACAGCCAATTTCGTACTGGGTCCCTGCATCATCCACACGCTCGACCCCGATCAGCCGCGCATCCTGCCATGCCCAGCCTTCATCGGCGGGTTCAGGCGTCTCTAAGCCCTGCAAGCCATCCTGTCCAGGTGGCGGCATATCAAACTGGGGTTCTGCATCAACCGGGACGAAGCGGTCATCGATGGCTAGCCAGGGATCGTCTTCGGGTGTGTAATCCAGATCAGGTGGCGGCTCGCTCAAGAACCAATCGTCGCCATAGGGATCGTCAGGCATGAAGAAGGCTTCTGCCGTATCCAGCGCGAATGCGCCATCATCAATATAGGGCCGATAATCGACCATCGGTTAGTCCTCCACTGGATGCAGCAGCAGCGGACGAGGTGTCGGGGCAGGTGCAGGTGGCAACGCTGCTGCTGCACCTGTAAGCTGCGGCTGGAATGCCGACCAGAACTCACGCAGTACATCCAGACGAGTGATTTTTCCCTGCGCAACTGCGTCTAACTGCGCTTCCAGCCGGGCGGTGTAATCCACTGCCAGGACAGCGTTGAAGTGCCTGGTCAGGAAATCGCATAGGCGGATACCCTCGTCTGTCGGTATCAGCCGCTTCTGTTGCAGGCGCACATAGCCTCGTTCCCTGACCGTCTTGAGCATCGTCGCATAGGTGGAAGGACGACCAACCCCATTGCGCTCGAGTGCCGCGATCAGGGCGGCTTCGGTGTAGCGGGCAGGCGCGCGTGTTTCGTGTTCGGCGATCTGCGGCGTGACCAGGGTCAGCATCTGTCCCTCATGCAGGTCTGGCAGCAGCGAGTCGGAGGGTGTATCTTCATCCTCATCGCCCGGTTCTTCGTAGACCTTGAGGAAGCCGTCAAACTGTAGCGTTCTTCCCTGGGTGCGGAACTCCAGCGGATAGGGCTGCCCGATCTGCTTGCCCGCATAGATCTGTGCGCCGGTCACATTGTAGACGGCGGCTGCCATCTGCGAAGCGAGAAAGCGCTGCCAGATCAGGCCGTACAATGCCGCGCTATCGCCTTCCGCTCGCACGTCGTTTGACACTTGGCTTACGTCAGTTGGACGGATGGCTTCATGCGCTTCCTGAGCATTGGCGGACCTCGCAGTGTAGATAGGTGCTTCCGATGGCAGATAGTCCGTGCCATAGGCCCGCTCGATGTATTCGCGTGCCGCAGTCTGCGCTTCTGGCGCGACCGCAACACCGTCGGTGCGGTGGTAGGTGATCCAACCCGCTTCATAGAGCGTCTGCGCCAGGGTCATCGTCCGTTCGGGCGATAGCCCCAGTCCTTTCGCCGCCGCTTGCTGAAGTGAAGCCGTGGTGAAAGGAGGCAGCGGCGGACGCTGACGTGTGGTTTTCCCGGCGCGTCCGACCCAGAGATATGCGCCGCCCAGCAATGCCGCCAGCTTGTCCAGCGGCTCGCGGATGGAAAAGTTCGGCTCTGCGCCTTTGACCTGATGCAGCTTGGCTGTGAAAGGAACGCCGTCCACCGTCAGATCAAGTGCCAGCGTCCAATAGGTTTGCGGGGTGAAGTTGGCGATCTCGCGTTCCCGCTCAACCACCAACCGCAGGCAGACGCTTTGTACGCGTCCGGCAGAGAAACGACCCACCAGCGCGTTTGCCGCCAGCGGCGAGGCGAGATAACCCACCAGCCGATCTACAATGCGTCGGGCGGTCTGCGCCTCGACCAGGTTCAGGTCGAGCGGACGGGGATGGGCAATCGCATCACGCACTGCGGTTTTGGTGATGGCATGGAAGGCGGCGCGATACACCGGTTGGCTTTTGCCGATCCTGGCCAGTTTGAGCAGATGCCAGGCGATGGCCTCACCTTCGCGATCCGGGTCCGTAGCGACATAGATCGCTTCCGCCTCGCGGATGGCTTTCAGCAGCCGCTTGACCAGATTGCCCTTGCCGGGCAGGACGATGAAGGTCGGGCGGAAGTCAGCATCCACATCCACGCCGAGCGCATCATCCGGTAGGTCATTGACATGCCCTCGACAGGCTTCGACCCGCCAGCCTTCACCCAGGTAGACCGTGATCTGCCTGGCTTTGGCGGGGGACTCGACAATCACAAGTTTCACTTACGGTTTTCCTTTCCCATCCGGTTGAGTTGCCGGACGAGCATCTTCAGGAGTTGACGGGTGGCGCGGCGACCCGGCTGGGGCCAGGTGTGCGCCAAGTTCGCGGTCGCGCAGGACCAGCCAGAGCGGCCATTCGCGAAAGGCATGGTAAGCCTCGGTCTCCAGCGCCTGGAATGGGCTGGCGACAGCTTGCTTCGACATGGGAGTTCCTCCATTCGAGCCACCTTACGTGGTTTGGAATCTCAGGATTTCGCCCTGTGTTGGACGATTGAACAGGTACCACAAGCCCTCATCCTGGATGTCGAGGACATAGTGAAAGCGGGGCAGCGCGGCGATGATGTCGCGGTGCTGCTGGTTGAGGTGCTGGAAGGCTGCATCCTCATGGAAGACATTCATGCCCTGGCGCTGCGAGAAGATCACCCGGATCGGGCAGTTCTCGAAGATCAAGCGAGCTTTTTTATCCAGGAACACACTCATTTGTTGATCTACCGCGACCAACTTCTTGCGTCTCGTGCGAAAGGTCTTCGCTGCCTCGATCAGGAAGTCCAGCAGCGACGGATGACGCATCAGGCGGTAGACCTCGTCGACTGCGATGACGCGCGGTTGCTCGTCGATCAGGCTATCGCGGCGGATGGCGCTTAGCACCTGCGTGTACGCCAGCGCCTGCAGGATGGGATCGCTCTCCAACTCGTGGAAGGAGAAAACTCGCGGACCGATCCAGTTGCGCCCGCCGCGAGTCAGATCGACGTTGGTGGTGCCGTTGAGAAAGCCAGACCACGGCCCTGATCCGGTACACAGCCCGGCGATCTCGTCCGCCAGGTTTTTGGCGATGGCGCGGGTGGCGTCCTTGTCGCCCAGTCCCGACAGTACATCGCAGACCAGATCGCAGGTCGGTGCGACCTCCGGTGTGAGGCGGGCGAGGTCGGGGAATCCGCGATAGGTGACTTCCAGCGCCTCGCCCAGCAAGCCGCGCTCCAGATTCTCACGCTGCGCGCCAGACAGCGGTCGTCCCAGCACGGTCTCGTAGATGCGGGTGACGTGGCTCACCTGCTCAATGAGGGTGGGAAACATCACGTCTTGCGGGTTGAGGCGAGTCGCCTTCGCACTCATGACATACCAGGGCAGCCCGAAGGCCTCGGCGACATGCCGCCCATGGCCCATCGGTTCGAGCAGGTCGAACGGGATGCCGTTCTCGGCGTATTCACGGGTCAGGTAGCAGTTCAGTGCGAACGTCTTTCCGAATCCGCTGACGCCGACCCACACCTCATGTGTGGCGCGTTTGTCACGCCACGAGTTGTGGAAGACCGGATACGCACCGCCGACCGCCTCCCCGCGTAGGATGCCATCCATATTGGATAACTTGCGATAGCCGAGCGGCGAGAGCATGAGAGCCAGTTCGCGTGAGGTGACCGGCCAGGTGGTGGAGGGGACGTTGATCTCCCTGGTCGTCTTCGCGCTGAAGAAACTGACCGAACGCGCCAGCAGTTCGCCGACCTCCTGGCGCAGTGAGAACCACGCCCGTGTCTCATTGATGATGGTGCCGACGCGCTCCTTGAGCGTGTTCAGGTCGTCAGCAGCCACCGCCAGTGTGAGCTGCACCAGATGCAGCGCATCGCCGTTGTTGATTTCAGAGAGCGCCCGGCGGCAGTCCGCCACGCGCTGCACCGAGCGGCTGTCCTCGCCGCGTACCCCCGCCAGATGCACCTCATAGGCCTGGATGATGCTCTCGATGGCATCGATCCCGGCATTGCGGTCATAGGTTTTGGGGATGTCTACCGCCAGTGCCAGTGGGAAGTTCATCCGCAAGAGCGGCGGCAGTGGGCGGAAGAAGTTCCAGCCCGCAGGCTGGAACTCGTAGGAAGTCAGCACCGCCCAGAAGGGCCGCCCACCCGGACGCCCGACCGGGGCGAGATGCCAGAAGGGACTCTCTCGCAGTTCGTAGCGTCCCTCGAACAGGGCAGGCCACGAGCCTTCGACCACCTGCGTCTCGAATGCAGATCCCATCCCGCCTGCCAGCGCGCGCGGATTCTCATCCGACCAGACTGCCATGCCGCACAGCGCCCGCTGATACTCCGCGGCGTTATCGAGCTGCTCGAAGTGGCGGCGATACTCCATCAGCAAACCCCGCCGCTGTGGGTCATTCACCTCACTTGTCTTGCGACTGAGTGCGCTGACCTTGTCGTCCAGCGTAGTGGGCATTTGCCAGCAGACGAAACGCGCTGGTTCGCGCAGGGTGCGTAACCAGGTCGAGAAGCGCGTCTGCAACGACTGCACACCTTCCTCGGTGGCGTGCAGCATGATGTCGAACGGCTCGATCAGGAAGGTGCGGACTTCACTCATCGGGTCACCTCCTGCATGGGGGCATCAACGAATACCAGCCCGTCATCGGCATCTGCTTCCGATGCACGAGCAAACGTCACCCACTCGCGCATATCGACCTCAACACCCGACTGAGGTGGCGCAAAGACGACTGCGCCGTCCAGCCGCATCAGATCGACCGGCAGCTCCAGTGACACGGCGACCTGAGCGGGCAGACTCCCCGGATCGCGACCCGCCGCCAGCAGCAGCGAGCCGCGACCGCGCAGCAGGAGCCGCTGCCACAGGGGCAGGCCTCCTCTTGTACCGCTCATGACCAGCACCAGCAGCGCCACGCCGATGCCCAGCGGAATGGCTGCACCCAGCGCGCCGAAGCGGCTGACGGAATACGCCAGCCCACCCGCCACAGCTGCCAGGATCAGCCGCTTGAACGCGATGCCGAAGAAGCCTTTCTCATCGCGCATCAGCACATGCGATTTGAACTCTGCGCTCATAGCGTCGTTCCTCCAGTCCTGAGGACTCAGTGCTGAATAATGAACATGCCTGTAGACCACTCAGCACTCCATACTCCTCTGCCTCTAGGCAAAGGTGATGAGCGTGGTGACGCTGGCAGCAAAGACGACGAAGAGCAGACCGATGACGACCTGGTTGGCGGCTTTGGGATTGTCGCGCTTCCAATCCCCCACAATGGGCCATGATGACCCCATATACATGATGCCGAGCCCTAGAAACCCGATTACCGCAGCCAACGGCGCGATGATCTGAGCCACGTCCCGGATGTCGGTGAACAACTGCTCGATGAAGTCACGCAAATTCAAGAGAGACACTCCTCACTGGGAAAGATACGAATTGAGCCGGAGCGAGGAGGACGTGCGCCATGACGAACAGGCGCGCAGAGCGCCGCTGCATAGAGCGTGTGGGGTCATCTGGCACGAGATTTCACCCGCACCGGCTTGACTTTCAGCGTATCAAAGTGAGGGTGTCTGACCCGGTGAGGATTTCAGGTTTGGGGTGGGAGGTTGTACAGAAAGACGAGGTGCTTTTACAGTCGACCGTTGAATGGATTCAATGAATTGAATACCGGCAATTCGAAAAATTGTGAACAAGCGTTATTGCTAAGTACAATCGAAGTTAATGACGCAAAGTTGAGGAAAATTAATCCATGACTAACCAAGAATTGAAAATCTTTCTTGATATACCAGACGATTTGGATGAAATGTGGACTCATGTTGCGCTGTTCGGTGGGATGGTAGATGGAGCGCATGACGATTATTCTCTAGCTAACAACTTTAGACAGGCTGGAGATATCCTTATTCAACGTGGACTAGGCGATATTGACGCACATGAACTTCTCTATCCCGTACTATACAACTATCGACATGCGATTGAACTGTATCTGAAGGCTATCGTGAAACCTAAAGAACGGAACCACGATTTATCGAAACTGATGAAGCAGTTTAATAAATTTATTCAAGAAACTCATAGCGAAAAAGTTCCGGCATGGTTTGAAGAGTTAATCGGGGAATTCATCAAATTTGACCCTAAAGCAACGACATTTCGATACCCAGGGCGAACAAGTGCGCCAGAAGAGCACATGGTTGATTTGCCAAAACTTCAGAAAATTATGGGTATTCTGTCGGAGGCTTTCCATCGAGTATTTCATGCTGAGAAAAAGCTAAAGAAAACCCCGTAACATATAAAAATGTTAAAGGGTCTTCGTAATCTATAGTCTTCTGGTCAATTGAATAGCAAATCGCCACCCTCCCATCACCAGGCTCCCAAACGGCTCGCCTGCCCACGGCCACACGAGCGTGACATCTGCTGCCTGACCGGGCAGCAGGTCGAACGGGGTCATACTTTCCGCCGGGATACGCGGAACGGGTGGGTTCTCGGTATAGCCGAACGCCATCCAGAGGTCATCGCGTGTGAAGTGCAGCGTCTCGCCGCCCGCATTGTACAGGCGCAGCCGGGTTGTCACCTGACCGTCGAGCGTGGTTACGGCGATGAGCTGCACATCCAGCCCGGCGAAGGGGATCGGCGTCGCGGTCGGCGCAGGCACGGTCGGGAAGGGCGTGGGCAGGGCGAGCGCGGCCGTCAGCAGCCCCTCACGCTCTAACTCCTGGTTGGGCGAGTAGCGCGCCATCACCAGCGTGCGCGTCGCCGTTGGCAGCCCGTCGGTGTCCGTTTCGCCAATCAGCACCAGCGCCAAACCTGGACTGATCTGGCGGAAGCTGCCCGTCTCGCTGCGCCGCACCTGACGCACCTCGCCAAACGCATAACGCAGCACTGCGCCGGTGTTCATTGTCAGCGTGAACTGCGCGCCCCCATCCAGCCCCTCGAACAGCGCGGCGTTCGCCTCCGACCAGGGGATGCCGATGACCGGATGAACCGACATGCCGTTGACGAAGGATGCCGTATCCGGGTTCGGGTCATAGTTCCACTCACTGGCGCTCACGCGGCGGCGCTGCACCACCCACACACGCGGTGCCGCATCCCCGCTTACGATTTGCAGGCTGACGGGGTAGGCGACTTCGCGCCCCCGGTCGCCGCCTTCGATGATCTCGTCCTGGTCTTCCAGCGCCAGCGGGGTCGGTGTCAGACGAGAGTCCGGGGTGGGCGATGCGGTCGGCACGGTGGCAACCTCGGTCGATCCGCGCCCACCCAACCGCGTCAGCAGCAGTCCGATGAAGAGCAGGGCGATCACGCCCGCGATCACCATCACTTTTCTGGATGGCTTGCCACCTGTCGGACGTGCTGCGTCTTCCGGCGCATCGAGCAGCACATCCGTCCGCGCCGCTTCCTGCACGCGACCGGGGGTACGTGCCCAACGCATCCCAATCGGCACCAGCGCATTCTCGTGGTAGCGTTTGAGTAGTTCGCCCGCCACCTGTCGTTCCAGCGCATCCGACCCAACCGCGCCCGCCGCCCGGACTTCGCGCTCGTAAGCGGCTTTGTAGGCACGCTGGCGCTCGGTCGGCACCAATTCCCACAAGGCATTCAGTTCCGCTGTCGAAAGCGCCTGAAGCTGCTCGACCGTCTTGAATTCCAACTGTTCGCTCATGCCTGACCTCCCATCACGCTGCCGCTGCCCGCTAATGCCGCCGCCTGCCGCATTGCGTCGTCGCTTTCATCGCCATTCACCTGCACATCGATCTGCGGTTGCACATTGACCGAGACCGCAGGCACATTCATCACCCCAAAGGCGGTGATGCTCTCCGGCAGCAGGCGCGCAGCATGCTCGAGCTGTCCGACTTCGTTCTCTGCTGTCGCCGTCGAGACACCGCGCTCACTTCGCACTTGCTCGACTAACCCCGCCCGCGTCTCGTCACGCAAGCTGCCCTCCGTCTTGACCTCACGGATGACCGACTCGGCCTGTGACCCATTCACGCCCAGCCGCAGCGCCTGATCCGCAAACAGACCGAAGCGCGCCAAATCCTGCTGGATAACCGGGTTATCGCCGCTCGGCGTGACACCCATCACTCGCGCCATGCGTTCTGCCAGGGCGAAGTTATCAATGCCCGTCGCGCTGGGCTGCTCGCTCTTCAGCCCGCGCAGCACATCGCCCAGCACTCCCGCGACATTCTCCGTGCCGCTGACCTTGAGCTGCCCGGCCAGCGCCTCTGCTCCGCTCTCCAGCCGCGTCGCCACCTGATCCAAACGCGATGTACCTGCGCTGTCGCCCGTGTTCGGTGTCCGGTTGGCACGCAGCGTGTCACTGATGTGCTGCTCCATCTCCTCGCCCTGCATCTCGGCGGCGTATTCGCTCTTCTGCCGCTCACGGTCGCCGCTGGTCGCCTCGTCCTCCGGCTTCGCTACCGGTGTGAAGGTGCCCATCCGGCGCGGTCGCGACGGCGTGAAGGTCGAGATGATGTCCCCGGCTTCATCCTCAAACAGATCATCTTCCGGCGTCAGTGCGTTGGGTTTCCGCTTCGCTCCGCTCGGCAGCGTCCAGCCTTCCAGCATCTCGCCGACTGCCGGGACGAGCATCGGTCGCCCGACGACACGTCCCTTTTCGTCGTAGTCTGCCGCTCCCGGATCACGGTCGCTCAGCAGCATCATACCCAGCACTGGACCCGCCACGCGCCGCGTGGTCGCGCCTTCCAGGAACTGCTCCGCTGCCTCACCCAGCGCGGTATTACGCACGCCCGGCAGATAGGCCAGCGTGCGAGCGGCACTGGTGAGCGGTGTCACACCGCCCAGCGTCAGCCCGGCGGTCTGTGCGCGGGTTGCGCCCATGTCCATCGTCGTCATGCCTGCCAAAGACGACGAGCCGATGGCGACCGCGCCACCCGCCGCCATCACACCAGCCGTGGCTACTGCGCCCCCCGCCTGAGCAGGAGTGAGGATCGTGCCGCCTGCCGCCTGACTGAAGGCACTGAACAGGCGATTGAAGCTGTTCCAGACTGCTTTCACACCCGACCAGAGCGTGATCAGCATGAACACCAGGCAGATCAAACCAACACCGAGGACCACCATGCCATTGCCCGCCGCCGTCCCCGCCAGGAACAGCGCGACCACCAGCGCCTGGATGAGCGCGATGATGACCGTCTGTACGATCAGCTCGATCCACTGATTGACGATGCTGTTGGCGATGGCCTCAGTGCGCTTGAAGAAGGCGAACAGGATAGCGACGCCGAACGAGATGAAGGTCAAGCCCTGAGCAATGGTGATGAGCAGAAAGACCAGCTGCTCGACCACGCCGAACAGTACCAGCGGCCAGGCCGTTAGCAGTCGTCCCTGCGACGAAGACGCGACTGCAATTGAAGCGGCCCGTTCTGCATCGGTCAGGATGTCGAACGACAGCGCCGCACCCTGATTGACATCGAAGAACGAGCCGGGGAAGTACCATTCCTGCGGGATCGAACTGACATACGCGCCGGTCAGCGGGTTGAAGAAATGCGGCGGGCAGCCGGGCGAGAAGAAGGGCTGCGGATAGCCCATCACATCCGGGCCGTCGGCGCGCAGATAGGCCAGCGCCACGTCGAGACCGTCAATCCGACCTGCGCCCGTCGCGCCGGGCAGATAGACGCCGAGATGATCGCAGATCGCGCCGATGCCCAGGTCGGCACTTTGCACCTGGGATAGCGATCCGAATGTCCCGCCGACGCTACCCTGCAAGCCGTTGAGCGCGCTCAGGTAGAATCCCTCCGCTACCGTCATGCGGAAGTCGTTCATGCCCTGGTAGAGTGACGGTCCGACGGCGAAGAACAGCGACCCGGCGATGTACCAGAGGATAGCGCTGCGCGGGCTGACCACATCCAGCCGGATGATGGCCGCCAGCAGGTAGGTGATGCCCAGCACAAACAGCGCGACTACGAATGCCAGTCCAATGGCGACTTCGAGTGTGTCGTTGGTCATCTGGATGAGCGGCGAAAAGGCATTCTGCGCCAGCCAGCGATTGATGACCTCGACGATGTAGCCCATCATAATGAAGCCGCGCAGCAATCCCCAGTGCAGCCCTGCCAGATTGAGCAGCAGGTTGTACCAGAAGCTGTCGATGGCGATCCGCAGCCCCAGTGTGGGATCGATTGGCAAGTGACACCTCCTACGGAATCAGACCGGGCTGGTTGCCGGGCGCGAGCAGCAGCGTGAAGCGGACATCGGCAGCGCGCCGCCCTGCCGGAATCGGATAGACCTTGCCGAAGTACGGCACGACCAACCGTACGTCCGCAGTCGAGACCACCTGAAGCTGGGCATAGCCGCTGCTATCGGTGAACGCCAGCGCCAGCGCACGATTCGTTCCGACCTCGACCAGGCGCACCGAAATCCCCGCCACCCCCTCCGCCGGATCGATGGCGCGATTGCCGTTTTCGTCGTAGCCGATGACGATAGAGGCATTGATGGTGACGGGCGCGATTACGGTCGCGGTCGCCTGCATCGTCGGCGGTGCGCTGACCAGCTCAAATGCCGCAGGCTGCGGTTCAGGTGTCGGTGTCTGAGTCTCGTCGGGCGGTGGAATGACGAGCGTGTGTCCGTTACTACGCCAGATCTGGATGGCATCGAGCGCGACGGTGATTCCCTCGCTGCGAGAATTCTTTTGCCCGGTTGGGCGCAGTTCCAGCAGATGGGTTCCAGATGTAACCATATAGACGCGCGTGCCGGGGAAGGCCAGCTCGTCCGCATAAGCGTCAATCGTGTCGATGACCACGCCATCGACCACCACATGGAAAATACCCATGTTGCGCGCCACCACATAGCGAATGCGCAGCCCCTCACCCTCGAATGCGAAAACGACGCTCGAATACACATCCTCGGTGCGATGGTACTGCCCGCGACTGGCGTTCTCGTGCAGCCGCCGCTCCCAGCGCGTGGTGTAGATCACATTTGGGTTGTCTGACTCGAAACTTGTCCAGCCAAAGTACGGTGGCGGCAACCGGGTCGCATCGGGCAGCGGCTCGTAGGGATTGGGCGGGGCGGGGATAACAGTCACATTCGCTGGATACGGTGTCGCTGTAGGCGGCATGACTACGCCAGGCATGACCGCATAGATCTCCAGCACGCGCGTCGCCAATGTGGGCATGACTACTGTCGGCACAAGCGTAGGTTCTACCGTGAGAGTGGGCATCGTCAATGTTGTCGGTGATGCGGTCGGCAGCGGCGTGCGCGTCGGGCGCATTGGCGCGTCAGTGGTCAGTATGGCCAGAGTGGGCAGTATGGTCAGTTTTTCTGGCACATTCAATTGAAAAATGCTGTAGGCCAGCACCGCCCAGATGGGCAGGCACAGCAGCGCCAAAAGCAGCAGGGTTGTACGTTGAAATCGGGACATGAAAAACTCCACCATTCGCTAGACTTTCATCGTAGCGAAGGCAGAGTCCTGGCGGCTGTCTGTTGTTCAGTTGGCGGTGTGGGAGGTTTCAGTCTGAGGAAGCAGGATTTCACTCCTGTAAACAGGTGAAGCCCTCTGCCGCCGCACGATGGATGAGATGCTCGTTGGTCTTTGCACCGAAGCGCTGGCGCAGTTTCTGCCGCACCCAGTAGACGCGCCGCTGGGTGATGCCCAGGTCACGGGCGATCTGACCAGCATGGATGCCTTTCGCCAGTTTGTTGAGCACTTCGCGTGCTTCGTCGTCCAGATAGCCGTCGGGTTGCAGCGAGTGCAGCGCGACCAGGTACTCGGCGTTAGCAGTTGGTGAGAGGTAGGGTCGGTCGCGCATGACGGTATCGAGCGCGATGGTCAGGCAGTCCTGCAAATCATCACTCTTGTAGAGGTAGCCGTTCACGCCGCAGGCGAACAGGTCGCGGATCAGCATGCCTTCTGCCAGCGCTCCCATCACGACCAGTTTGGTGCGTGGTGCAATCGTCTGCAGCTCTTCCACTGCACTTAAGATGTCCATCCCGTGAAACCACTCGTTCAGCAGGATCACATCGGGTACATCCTTCGCTGCCATCGTCAGCAGTTCCTCAATCGCCCGCGCTGTGCCGACCACCGTATAACGATAGTCACTTTCAATGGTCGCTTTTGCCCCCAGAATGGTCAGATCGGAATCGTCCGCAATGATAATCCGAATGGTCATAGCTTCTCCCTCAATAATCTCGATGCTGGCTTACCGTAGCATCTCTAAGGTTCAGAAAGAAAGGCAATTTACGACAAAAAAGCGAGCATCATTGCCCGCCGTGCGCTGTACTTTTTCAGCTTTTCGGCGCAGACTTTCATGTCGTTTCTTCGAGCAGTCCCTGGCGGCGGGCTGCATCGACGATGTTGTCCGAGTTCTGGATATTGAGGACCTCACGAATCTTTGCCTTCGAACGGTACACCGAACGGTCTGACACGCCAAGCTGCTGGGCGATCTGCTGCACGGTGAAGTCCTGCGCAATCATCTGCAAGATCTGCTTGTCCATGTTGGTCAGATCGCCGCCCGCGACGAAGGTCACCTCGGTCGCCAGCAGTTCAGCTACTTTTGGCGAGAAATAGCGCAAGTCGCGGCAGAGTGTGCTCACGCTGTAACTCAGGCAGAGTTCCATATCATCTCGCATATAAATGAAGCCATGCGCGCCATTCTGGATCGTTTGTTTCACAAAAGGTGCGTTCAACCGCTCACTCAGGACGACGATCTTCAGAGTCGGCAGCGCCGCACGCAGCTTTCGGATGAGCGCGGCATAGGGTGTTGGCGTATAGCGGTTGTCGCTGAGATAAAGAATGGTCATGTCACCCAACTGCGACTCATCGGGTAGTGTTTCAGCCCCTTCCACACTGCTGCGTGGCAAAACGGTGCGCTCAAGAACGACGCGTATCCCATCCCGGAGAACGACATTGGCTTCAACGATCAGGATACGAATACAGGTCAACACGACAGGCCTCCTTCTAATCTGTATCGCACGGATGTTCTATTGGTGGACGGATCAGAGTATTACAGATTCCTAACCACGTCAATAGAACAACAGGATAGAGTTTGGTTGGGTTCCGTTCGGATTGGGTAGCTGACAACCTTCGTGTCATGGTGACAGCCCGATGGCGCAAATTTCCCGCGCACCTTGTCCACTATTGCCTGTAGTTTTGGCGCAGCCTGACAGACTCTCGCCCTTCATTTCTGTATCCTGTGAATCCATCTACAAGTTCGGTTGAGGAGCAGGAAGTGAAGGGAAACACAGAACTACTGTCAGTGTGGTCAGCACCCGTGATGACCGTGCCGATGTCGCCGCGCGTCGTCCTATCACGGCGCGAGTACCAGCGCCGAGTCAACCTGCGCCGTGCCACCCACCAGTGGGCGTTGCGAAAGGTGAAAACATTGCCAGGCGGTGGCTCATGAGGACGCCATCATGCAGCTTGCCAGATCAAACTGCTGTGTCTGACATTCGTCCAAATCGCAAGGATCTCGAGGACATGCTCAAACGCATTTTTGAGATTGCCCAGATCGTCGCAAACGCGACTTCTCCTGGTTTGGAGGTGAATGATCGGGATGACCCTGCTGCCCAAAAACACAATAGTCCATACTTGCAGTAAGCTGAAGATGACTCGGAGATTTCGATAGGTCGTTAGAACTCGGAGATGACATGTCTCGGAAGAAACAAACCATAGTCGCAGCCCCGCAGTCTGGATGGGCAGTCTATCTGCGTACGAGTAGCGACGAAAATCAGAAACCTGAGATGTCCAGGGCGCGTCAGCGGTTTGCGATCGACGAGAATGTGCTGAAGCGCTCTAACCTGCCACTGATTGAAGAATACGTGGATGTCCTCACCGGCAAGTCGCCGGATCGCAAGGGCTATCAGCGGCTCTTGGCAGATGCCCGTGCGGGTAAATTCTCGCATGTGATTGTCGAACGTGCGGACCGCTTTGGACGCAACGATACCGAGGCACTCCGCGCCATAGATGAGCTGCACGAGTTTGGAGTCGCAGTACGCTTTGCCAATCAGCCTGATCTGGACCCCATGGACCCGGACGACCGTGTGCTGGTTGCCCTCTCGTTCACCCTTGCCCGCCGCGAGTCCAGCTTGCTGGGTATCCGGGTCAAAGGCGGTTTACGAGCGAAGCGGGAAAGCGGAGGTTTTTGTGGTGTTGCGCCGGATGGATACCGCAATGTAGAAGATAAAGTACTCGGAGATGCCAAGAGACTCCACGGACGGCACCACCATTGGATTGAGCAAGACCCGGAACGTGCTGCCATTTGGCGCTATGCCTGGGATTTACTGCTGAAGAATGAACAGACGCTCGAACAGATCTGCGAGAATCTTCATGCCAGAGGTTACAAATATCGCAGCGGACGTCCTTTTATTCACGTCAAGACCAATGGTAAACGGATTGCCAATACCAGTACCCTGGCTGCCATATTCCACAATTGGACCTATGCCGGTTGGGTAACCAGCAAGTCAGGCAAGATACCACCTAAAACCATCCGGGGGAACTGGGAACCCCTGGTCACCACTGAGGAGTTCGAGCGTGGGCTGGCTATTCTTGAGCAGCGCGACTTGAAACGGGGACGTCAACGCTGTCACGATTATTTGCTTAAGGGACTGGTCTATTACGATGCACCAGGCAGTCAGAGCTTAATTCGATTGACCTGTTCAACTTCTAATGCGTCTCGTCCGGGAGGTGGAACGCAGTACTATTGCATTGCACGCAGCAACATCAATTTTCTGTGCAGCAACATTGACGGTCAGATTGCAGAGGCTTTGGGGTGTGTTCAGGTTGACCCTTACTTAATGCCCTTGATTCGGACGGCTTACACTGACGACATTGCAGAGAAAATGGGACATGTGAACCCTGATGAGCGCGAACAGTTGCTTGCCGCCCTGAAGTCCATTGACGAAGAAGAAGTTCGGATGATGCGTCTCTACGCAGCAGGAAAAGTGACTGAGAACCTGTGGGACATGCAATGGCAGGAATGGCAGGATCGCCGCGCCCGTATTCGCATGAGTTTAGAAGGATTGGAAGGACAACAGCAGGTGTATGTCGAAAATCTTGATGCGGCGTTAAAATTCATCGCGCAAGTGAGTCTGGTGTATAATCGCCTTGAACGTAGCGACCAGAAAGAACTGCTGCGTTACATGGTTGAGAGGGTCATTGTTGACCCAATGGGACAGATACGTTTGGAGTTGTGTGCGCCATTCGCGTATTTGCAGGATATCTCTGACCAGATACGCAGTGGGGCATCGGCGATCAGCCAGGGCAATAAAGCAAAGACCGCTCGACATGCGAGCGGTCTCGGCTCAGAAAGTTGTTCGGATAACTTCCTGTCGAACTGGGGAGGTAGGATTCGAACCTACGAATGCCGGATCCAAAGTCCGGAGCCTTGCCGCTTGGCGACTCCCCAATGGGATGAATGCATTATAGCAGAGTCGGAAAACGGCATTCAAGGCCATTCACGGCAAGGTGCTTAACATCTCCAGTGTAAATGGGCTATTGCCAGCACGCAGCGCCAAAATCCACTCGGAACGCTGAGCCACAGTGGCGGCATCCATATTCACTTCACGCCCCCAGGTCACATAAGCGCTGAAATCCGCAATTGCCCCTTCCAGGTTGCCGGTCAGCGCGCGGGCCAGACCGCGTGCATCCCGGTGCTGGGCACTGTCGGGTGCGCCCAGGACCGCCGATTCACAGGCGGGCAGGACTTCGGCGGCAAACCCGGCTTTAGATCCGTACCAGCATACCGAATAGGACATACCCGGCCAGCCATTGATCTGGGCGGCTTGCTCGAACAGGCTGCGTGAGGATTCGCCAGTGGCTTGGCGGGCTTCATCTAGCAACGTGTTCAACCGACTGTAGTGCGGCGGAAACTGTGGGCAAAGCCCATCAGAGTCGACCGACAGCATCGCATCTACTGCGAGTTCACTCGTGGTAGGGTTCCGACCAACAATGTCACACGGTGTGATGGCTGGCTCACGAGCGATATTCAGTGGATTCCAGAGCAGCACACCATCACCGGTTGCGACCGCGATGACAGCCGCGGTCGGGTTAATCTGGATCGCAGTGAGTGCCAGATTTTCCGGGGAGGGCTGACTCAAATTCGCTTCCAGGCTGCGTTCAGAGATCCGCCAGAAGTGGAGTCGGTCACTGGCTGCTGCTAACCAATCGCCGTCGGGATTAAGACTCAGTCCGTTCAGGGTGCCCAGGCCTTCCGCGCTAGATACCACCCGCCGCTCGCGCAGATCCCACAGGTTGATGCGTCCATCCCATGAGCCAGAGATCAACTGCTTGCCATCCGGCGTGAAGCGGAGGCCGGTGATGCGGTCGCGGTGGTCATCCAATCGGGCGATACGCTCACGAGATTCGGTTTGCCACAGGCTGATACCACCTCGGCTATCGCCTCCAGCCAGGGCATGACCATCAATGCTGAAGGCCAGGCTCGTATAGCTGATGCGTGTTTCCCGGTTCTGCAGCGCCTCTCCGTTGGGCGTGCCGCTCGGTATATCCCACAGGCGGACGGTGCCATCCACCGAGGCGGACGCGAGGATCTGCCCCGCGGGATGGAAGGCCAGCGCCTGCACCTGATCGGTATGCCCCATCAGCCGGCTGAGGCGAGCGCCGCTGAGCGCATCCCAGAGAACCACCATGCCGCGCTCATGAGCGGAAGCCAGCAGTTGACCATCCGGGCTGAAGGCCAGCGCGGTCACGACACCCCCGGGTTCAGCCAGCACAAACGGCAAGTAGGGTTGTGAGGTAGCAGTATCCCAGAGTTGGATGAAACTATCGGCTGATCCAGAGGCGAGCAGGCTGCCATCCGGGCTGTAGGCGAGCGCACTGACGAAGGCGCTATGCCCGTGCAGGTAGCGGAGCAGCGTCGGCTCCGCCTGGCGGATCGGCTCCCAGTAGTCTGGCCCGGCTGCCTGACCGAGCAGCATGGCTTCACTGAACCGCCCTTCGCCCAGTGCTAGCTGCCCTTGCAGGGCCAGATTCTCGGCCCGCAACCGCGCATTCTCCGCTGCCAGATCCTCCCCTGACACCGGCGTGGGCTGGGCGCGGACGGGTTGGATGAGCACGGTGCTGACCAGCAGCGCCAGCACCCAGAACCGTAAAGAAGGGACAAGCGGTGAAGAAGACATGGGCAGACTCCGGCACTTTTTACAAAATTAGCCTCATTCTAAGAGCCAATCGGATCGTCCGCCATGCTATAATCATCTTCATTACGGTCTTTATACGCATCCGGCATATCCTATGTTTGACAATAAATCCCCCAACTATCCGGATATTCTTGGTTACATCACGGGTGATGAACGCCTGACCAACGGGGTCATCCAGGCGGCGCTGGCGACCAACACGCGGGTCATCCCGGCTGGGCAGACCTTCGCGTTGCTCCTGCTGCTGCAAAACCTCTCGGACGTGAATGTGGAGGTCAAGGCGACCCTGCAGGTTCCCGCGCAGGATGCCAAGCGCCAGAAAGGGCGCCTCATCCCGGAAAGCCCTTCCGCCCATGTGACAGTGGCTCCGGCAGAGGTCGGCTATCTGGTGCTGCCGGTGGATACGCTGCCGGATACCGCCCACGCGCTCTACACCTTCGGCATGACCCTGGAGGTGGAGCCGCTGGCGAAACCCCGCCGCATCCGCCAGACGGATAGCAAGGGTGGGGTCAACCTGAATTACTACTTCTACCTCTCCTGGCAGACGATTGAGCGCCTGCTCAAGCTGAAGAACCTGGCCTTCAGCGGGGGTAAGGGCCTGCTGGGGGGCTACCTCGAAACCACCATCACGATTGACCCCCCGCGGGGCAAGGCCAGCGTGGCCGCGCCCAAGTCCGGCTGGAACCGCCTGTGGGCGCTTGATCAGAACAGTGATGCGCGCCCGCTGCTGGAACGCTACGGCACCGACCTGCGGACGCAGATTCTGCCCGCGCTGAAGGATGCACCGCTGGTTAAGCTCTTTGGCAACGCCATCGGCGAGCGGGTGAAGTCCACCGGCTACGCCATCAAATCTGCCGAGGCTTATTTTATTGCGCGGCTGTGCCAGGAAGTGATCGACCGCAGCCGCCGCAAGCTGCCGAACTTCCATGAGCCGGAGGAGCGCACGGATTATGTGGCGGCGGTGCTGGCCGAACCCTGGCCGACCGACGGCACACCCATTCCGCTGCCCAACTGGTGCCGCGCGCTGCTAGGCATGATCTCCGAGGACGAGCGCGTGCTGGCCCGCCCGGCGGAGGCCCTGGCCGGCTCGCTGCTCAACGATGTCATTCGGGATGCGGTGCGGGTGGGCTTCCAGTCGATCAAAGCTGCCTCCCGGCGCAATCTGGGCACCGCTGCCGAGATCCACATCTACAGCGATTATCTGGTCAACCGGCTGAACCAGCAGGAAAAGGCGATTGAACTGGTCGACCTGTACCTGCCGCTGGTGCTGGGCGGGATCGTCATCGCCGATAACATCCCGCTGCCAGATGTGAAGCACTTCGAGAAGCTCAAGCAGATCGGCCACCGCGTGCAGGATGAAGCCTTCAACCGCAATGCCGATACCGCGCTCTCCTTCGATGTTATCGACGATGTGATGGAGTGGGCGCTGCGCCGCTACACCGGCTGGCAGTGATGCAGGCTGTTGGCTGATGGTCGATGGCTGCGAATTTGTCCCCAATGAAGTTTGACAACCATCCTCGGCAATGAGAATGCATACTCCCCCTCTCCAGCGACCCGGCTCCCGCGTCAACTTACGCCGATCAACCAGTGAGGGGAGCGAAAGGAGACGCCGAAGGCGGCTGGGGGGGAGGTTCCGGCTTTGCGCCCGCTGCCCTTTACCGATTTTGCTCATCAAATCGCATCAGGTAGACCATACCACAAGCGTCTATACGTCCATATTCATTCGGTTCACAGCGACTTTTAAAGGGTCACTCCAGTTCCCCCTCTCCGTACACGGGGAGGGGGCTAGGGGGAGGGGTTCCGTTTTTGTCCCGATTGTACGGCGGGATATAATTGATATAACAACCTCCTTGTGACAATTGCCGTGCTGGAGCGCCACCCATGCCCAACCGCCGCAAGACCCGCCGCATAGATGTCATGCTCAGCAGCACCTCCAAGGACCTGCCTGACCACCGCGAGAAGGCCACCAACGCCATCCTCCGCGCCGGGATGACTCCGATCATCATGGAGACTCTGACCGCATCCCCCCGCGATGCCATCACCGAATCGCTGCGGCTGGTCGATGAGTCCGAGGTCTACATCGGCATCTTCGCCATGCGCTATGGCTATATCCCCGACGACCCACGCAACCCCGACCACCTCTCGATCACCGAGATGGAATACCGCCACGCCGTCAAAGCCGGAAAGCTGATCCTCATCTTCATCATGAGCGACGACCATCCCGGCCCGACGACGGCTGCCGATGGAACTACCTTCTACGAACAGACCGAAGAAGGCAAAAAGAAGCTGGCGGCGCTCAAGGCCGAACTGGGCAAGAAACACACGGTCGGCTTCTTCACCTCGCCGGAAGACCTGCGCGGACACATCATCCAGGCGTTGGGCGACCCCGATGTGAAGGCGCTGGGCGAAGTCGAGGACGAGTCCGACGCGGGCGACGAGTCGCCCCTGCCGGAGCCACCGGCCTTCTATGCCGACCCGCCCTATACCTTGACCAGCCAGTTCATCGGGCGCAGCACCGAACTGAGTCAACTGGATGCCTGGGCGGCGTCCGGCGAGCGCATCATGCTGATCGAGGCCATCGGCGGCATGGGCAAGAGCGCCGTGACCTGGGAATGGGTGCAGAACCGCGCCCTGTCCACGCACCATTACGACGGCGTAATGTGGTGGAGCTTCTACGAAAGCGGCGCGACCATGAGCGCTTTCCTCCGGCACGCGCTCGCCTACCTCACCCGTCAAGACCCGGACGCGCTCAAAGGTGGCGATCCGCGTGAGCATCTGCGCCAACTCCAACGCGAACTGATGAAGGGGCGTTACCTGCTGGTGCTGGATGGATTGGAGCGCATTCTGGTGGCCTATCACCGCTGGAACGCCGCCCAGATGCGGGATGACACCGTGGAAGCTGCCGAGTCCATCATCAAAGACCGGGACATCCGCGCCTGCACCAATCCCAAGGATGAGGAGGTGCTGAAGGCGCTGCTGGCCTGCGCCCCCAGCCAGTTCCTCATCAGCAGCCGCCTGCTGCCGCTGGCGCTGGAAGACCGCACCGACAATCTGAGTATAGGCGTGGCGCATATCCACCTGAACGGCCTGCACCCGACCGATGCGCTGGCGCTGACCCGCCACGCCGGGGTGAAGGTGCAGAACGAGCGCCAGTTCACTGACTTCGTGCAGACCTTCGGCGGGCATAGTTTGCTGGTCAAGCTGGTGGCGGGGCGTATCAACAAATTCAAACGGGCTAGGGGCGACTTTGACCAGTGGTACGAAGCCGAAGGCCGCACCCTGACCATCAGCGACTTTGACTTGAAGCAGCACCAGACCCACATCCTGCAATACGCTTTTGAGGGGTTAGCGCCGGAGGCGCGGCGCTTCCTCAGCCAGATCGCTGCCTTTGAGCATGCGCTCGAGTACAAAGTGCTGGCAATCTTTAATCCCTATACCAAGCCGGTGCTAGAAGTCGTGAGTGAACCCGATCATTGGTACGAAGCATGGATGCGCGATAAGTCCGATACCGATGAAGAAAAACAGGCGTACCAGCAGCGCATTGACGAGGCCAACGCCCTCTATCAAGCCTATCTGGGTGCCAAACCCGACTATGACGCCTACCTCAAATCGCCGACCTACCGCCAAGCCCTGAGCCAGTTCGATGAACTGCTCTCTGACCTGGAAGAACGTAGGCTGCTGCATTGGGATGCGGTCGATGACCGGTATGACATGCATCCGGTGGTGCGTGGCATGGCCTTCGACCGGCTAGAAGCTGATGACCGCTTGCAAACTTTTGAGCGTATTCGGGGGTATTTTGAGGCACAACAGGAAGATGTGGATGCCGCCATCGAAGTGACTGACCTGACCAATACCATCGGTGTCTATCGGGCGCTGCTGGGAGCGGGACAGTGGGATGCGGCAGCGGCTGTTTTCGATAATTGCCTCCACGATAAACTTCATTACTACTTCGCGGCTTATTTCACCATCATCGAATTGTTGACCCCCTTATTCGGGGATGGTACTGACCAGGTACCATGTTTGAGCAATCCAGCGCGCCAGAGTAGCATCATGACCACGCTGGCGGCTATGTTCTACTACATCGGGAACACTGCTGAGGCGCTGGTGCTGGAAAGGTTGACTCTCAAGCTCGTTCTGGATCAAGATGACAGCCTTAGTCTGATCTTCGTCCTGCAAAGCCATGCTAACTCTCTCCGCAAAGATAATCAGCTGGCACTGGCTGAGCGAATATACAAGGCGGCGCTGGCATTGGCTGAGGTGACCGCGAATAGCGAGGCGATTACCCGATCTACCCTTTACTTGCTCGATATGTACAGCGATACCGGGCAGTGGGCAGCGGCTGAGGCGGCCTATGCCGCCTTGCAGACCAAACTGCCGGTTGAAGCCTACTGGCAGATCAATGTCGAGAAGTATTATGCCGAAAGCCTGATCTATCGCGGATTGGGGTCCGGGCCAGCATTGGACAAAGTCGAGCAGTTGGCGGTACAGGGCAAGGATGCCTTCAATTACCGCCAGATCAGGCGATGGCGCGGTGAGGCTGCGCTGCAGGCGGAGGATTACAAGCAGGCGCAAAATTACTTCGAGGAATCCTTAAGTCTGGCTCGCAAACACGGCTCTTCCGAAGCCGCAAATTTAATGGGCTGCGTGGCGCGAGCTTACGCTTTACAGGGCGATCACCAGCAGGCACTCCACTATCTTGAAGAAGCCATTGGGCAACCGCTGAAAGAAGAAATCCACGACCTCTATAGCTCCGCTGCTGAGGTCTACCACATCATTGGGGATACGGATCGGGCGCGGGAATACGCGCTGAAAGCTTACGAATGGGCTTGGGCAGATGGGCCGCCGTATGTCTGGTGGTGGTGGCTTGAGCGGGCGAAGAAGGTACTGGATGCGCTCGGTGTGCCCTATCCGGATCTGCCGCCGTTTGATGAGTCCAAGATCGGCAAGTTCCCGTATCAGGATGAGATCGAGGCGTATATCGAGCGGAAGCGCCGGGAGAATGCCTGAAAAATCGGGACAAAATCGGAACATATGTTCCGGTTTCACGCCTTGGCCTGTGCTACCCTGATCGTACCGGGAGACCATCCCCGGCTCACTTGACCATCCTGCCAAAAGGCCCTCTCCAGCCATCCCGTCTGCGGGAGAGGGGATTTACGACCGAAGGAAGTCCCTGTGGGAGGGGTGGCCGCCGCCGCCGCTGCCGCCGCAAAGACCCTTTCCCGGCCCACCAAACACTTTGCTTCTTGACCCTGCACTCAGCACTCTGTACTTTCCCCGCTTAACGCCAACACCGCCAAAGAATCGGCGGCACACACGGGAGTACCCACTAGCAAGGCGGTCAGCGCTAACGCCGCCAACCAAGCCAACCTCGCCAAGGCCACCTGACCCCGGACGCGATCTGTCGCGTCCTATTCACCACTGCTCTACATCCGCCCAAGTCTGCACTTTCCCCTTCTTCACTGTGACTGAGAACTGTGAACTGTGAACTTCCTCAACTTACCCAACGTTGCAGCGTATCGCCATCGCTGCGCCGCGTGACCTCGAAGGCCCCGAAGAACAACCCCTTACCGCGTTCCAGGCAGGCGTCCCGCGTTTCATCGTCCATATCCGGGGAAAGTTCGTCCAGCAGGCTCTCGGCGCGGGTGCGGGCATCCTGCGGCGTGGCCGATTGACTGAGCACTAGCCCCAGCAGTTCCAGGCTGCGCTCCGCCTGACCTTCCCGCGCCAGCAGTTCGGCGATGCCGGTCAGCACCCACAGGGTCAGCGGTTGGTCATGCAGGGCGGATGCCGTCTGGAAGGCCTCAAAGTAGTGTTCGCGGGCGGCCTCAAACTCGCGCTGATCGACCTCTACGCTCGCCAGCCCGCCCAACGCCAGCACCATGCCCAGCCGATCCTGTTCTTCCCGGTAGATTCGCAGGCTCTCGGCGTAGCGCTCCCGCGCTAGGTGGATCTCACCGTCGCTCAGGTCGGCCTCGGCCAGATACAGCAGCGACCGGGCGATGCCTTTGTTGAAGGCGTGGGCGCTGTTCAGCGCTAGGCTTTCCCCCAGCAGGTAGCGGGACTCGGCAGCGTGGCCCATCAGGCTCTCGACCACTGCCAGGTCAATCAGCGAGTCGGCCTCATCTTTGGGGTCACCAATCGAGCGGATGATCTCCAGCAGGTCGTAGAGGTGACGGCGGGCATCGTCGTAATTGCCCTGCAGGCGCTCCACCTGGGCCAGTTCACTCAGATTGTTGGAGATGCCGGAGGGATAATAAATCTCACGGGAGATCGCCAGCGACTCGCTCAGGCGGTTATGCGCTTCCTCGAAGCTGCCCGCCAGCCGGGCGATCACTCCCAGGCCGTGTAAGCCGTTGGCCGTCCCAGCCCGGTCCCCGATCTCGCGGTAGATCGCCAGGGCATCGCTGTAATACTGCTGGGCTTTACCTGCGTCGCCCTGCGCCCGCGCCAGCGTGCCCAGGTTCATGTAGGCGCTGGTGATGGCCTGCCGCCTGCCGATGCGCTGCCCGATCTCCAGGCTTTCTTCCAGGCGGGCGCGGGCCAGCTCATGCTCACCGCGCTCCAACTGGATCATGCCGATATTGTTGAGCGCCCCGGACACCCGCACCAGATCGCCGACCGAACGGGCGATTTCTAGGCTGTCCTCGTAATAGCGGATGGCTTCATCCGGGTGACCCTGCCATTGTGCCAGCGCCCCCAGTCCATTCAGCGACCAGGCGATCCCGCGCTGGTCGTTGATCTCGCGGGCCATCGCCAGCGCCTGTTGGAAGTACATGGTGCCTTCTTCGCGGTGCAGCAGGATCACGCCCATCATCCAGCCCAGGTCGTTGAGCGCGTTGACCACGCCGCGCTTCTCCTGCGCTTCGGAGAAGAGCCGCAGGGCCTCCTCAGTGTAGGAGATGGCCGCGGCGTAGTTGCTCAGGCCGCGCTGGGCACTGCCCAGCCACAGGCGGATCTGGGCTTCGCGGGCAGGGCGGTCGGTCAGTTCGACCTCGTCCAGCAGCTCCAGCGCCCTTTCCAGCAGGGCGATGGCCTCGGTGTTGGCGTTGCCACTCACGGCGCGCTCCCCGGCGCGGAGCAGGTAGGTGAAGGCCTTGTTGGGCTGCCCGGCTTTCTCGTAGTGGTCAGCGATCAACCCGGTGTATTCCCCGGCGCGGTCGCTGGTGCGCTCGACCAGCCAGTTGGCGACCTGCTCATGGTAGACGCGGCGCTGGCGTTTCAGGACGCTCTCGTAGGTCACATCTCGCAGCATGGTGTGCTTGAAGATGAATTCCTGCGTGTTGGCGAAGGTGGATTCCCCTCGTCCCCGGATCAGTTCGCGCCGGCGCAGGTCGGCCAGCACACTGTCAATATTGCTGATCGGCGCGGCTTCATCTTCCGAGTGGAGGCTGCCCAGCACCTGATCCCAGAAGATGCGCCCGACGACCGAGGCCCGCTGGAGTGCGACGCGCTCCGCCAGCGGCAGGGCATCGAGGCGGGCTTGCAGGACGCCCGTCAGCGTCGGCGGAATGCGGAGGTTGGTCAGTCGTTCGGCCTCAATCGTCCAGTGCGGCTCGGCTTTCACGATCACGCCGTCGTCAATGAGCATCTTGAGCAGTTCTTCGGCGTAGAAGGGGTTGCCGTCAGCGCTGTTCACCACCAGTGTATAGAGCGAGTCCGGGATGGACTCGACACGGCTGAGGATTTGCCCGACCAGGTTGCGGATCTCCGCCGGGGTCAGCGGTTTGAGTTCGAGGGTGGTGTGGAAGGCGTGTTTATCCGTCCACAGCGGTGGGCGCCGCTCGAACAGGGTCGGGCGGGCCAGGCACAGGATCATCAGGCGCAGGTCACGACGAGCGCGGACGATATGGTTGATGAGTTCCAGTGAACGGTCATCCGCCCAGTGGATGTCGTCCAGGAAGAGGACCGTCATGGCGGTACGTCCCAGCACGCCGAAGAACTCGGTCAGGTAGTAAATGCCGAGTTGAGTCAGTTGGGCTGGGTCTTCATCTTGAATGTACGGACTTTGGGCGAAATCGAAGCCGATCAGGTTGCCGATATAGTGGGCACGGGAGGCCGCGTCATCCCCCAGGAAGGCCATGACTCCGCGTTCAAATTTCTCGCGGGCAGCGCTGGCGCGGTCGCTGTCCTGAATGCCAAAACGGAAGGCAAATACATTCCGCATGAGCGAGTAGGGGGTGTTTGCCATCTCTGGTGTGGCCCGCCCGGTGAAGAAGGCCACGCTCATGGGTAGTTCATCCAGCCAACTATCGAACTCGCGCATGAGGCGGGACTTGCCGACACCCGGTTCCCCCATGATGGTGACTACCTGGGTTTCGCTCTCCTCGAAGGTGTAGTAGAAGATGTCCTGCAGGCGTTTGAGTTCCAGCCCGCGCCCGACCATCTTGGTGACGATGCCTTCAACCCCGCGCGTCGTCTGCCGGAAGGTGCGGGGCTTTTCCCGCTGGACGGTATAGACGGTCAGCGGTTCGGTCTTGCCTTTGACGACCAGCGGCGGTTGCTCTTGTGTTTCAAAGAGACCCGTCACATGGCGGTAGGTATCCGTGGAGATGAGGACAGTGCCGGGTTGGGCCGCACCTTGTAACCGCGCTGCCAGATTGATGGCATCGCCCATCGCCGTCCACTCGGAACCGCCGACCCCGCCGACATCCCCCACGGCGACCAAGCCGGTATTGATGCCGACTCGCACATTAAATCCGCTGAAGCCTAACCGTGCTTCGACCTCACGGGCGTAATCGGTGGCGGCACGCAGGATCGCTAGCCCGCAGCGCACTGCCCGCACCGGGTCATCCTCTCGGCCAACGGGCGCGCCAAAGAATGCCAGCAGACCATCGCCCATCAGGCGGGCGACAGTGCCTTCGTGCAGCGTAACCTGATCAGCATAGGCGCGGAGGGCACCATCCATCAGTTCAAGGACATCTTCGGGGTCGAGGCTGCTGGAGAGGGCGGTTGAGGCGACGGTATCGGCAAACAGAATGGTGACGAGTTTGCGCTGCTCGCTGGCGGCCTGTGCGGTCAGGTCAGCCAGGCGGTCCTTCAGGACGGCAATGACGGCATCGACTGTGGCATCGCCCAGGGTTGGGCGGAGGGCTTCCTGGGCGGCTATAGCCTGTTCGAGTTGGTCGCGCTCGGTCGTGTGCATGTGTACTCCCTGTGATGGGGGATTATCCCACCTAAACCCCTCCCTGGAACCTAGGGAGGGGCTGTCAGAGAGCGCACAACTTATACTGCGTAAAGCAGGCGCTCCCGGTTGAACAGACGCATGGCGATGACAAAAGCGATGACCGCAGCCAGAAGACTGCCAATGATGACCATCCCCAGCGCGGATGCATCCAGTATACCGCCATTAATGGTCATTTGGCCGACCAGCGCGGCCGGGCCGTAAACTGGGATCAGATAGGCCAGCAGACTCTGTGGTTGTACCACACCGGCAGCGAAGGCAGGTAATAGCGCCCCAATTGATAGAGGAGCGGCTGCAGCCTGGGCATCCTTGAAGGTCTTGGTGCGGACGCTGATTGCCATCTGAATGACGCTCATGAAGAGGGCGGTGGGGATGCCGACCAGAATGGCGACTCCGATGACACTAAACGGAAGGTCACCGCCGAGCTTCATCGATTCAGGCAGCAGGCGACCCGCGATCCAAAAGCCCAATAGGGTCAGGATATAGGGCACGACTGCCAGCGTAAAGACGGCCAGGAGCTTACCAATCATGACCTGGACATCGGTGGCAGGGGTGACGAGCAGCGCTTCCAGAGTGCCACGCTCTTTTTCACCAGCGGTCACGTCAATGGCAGCGAACAGGCCACCCTGCACCACGATGATGACCACCAGCAGCGGCAGAGTGAAGGATGCAAACACGCCACCGAGTTGTTCCGGGGTTGCCAGATTGCGGGTATCGACGCTCACCGGTGTGAGCAGCGCTGGGTCCATCTCTCGGGACTGGACGCGGGCTGCCGCCACCTGGGTGTTAAAGGTGTTGATCGCCAGATCCAGGCGTTCTCCCCCGGCAAAGCCGCCTCCGAAGATGCCGCCGCTGGTGGGATTGGTCAGGAGTGTGATCTGCGCCGCCTGCTCCCCGTTCACATTCTCGCCAAAGCCGGGCGGAATGATGAGACCTGCCCCCTCTTTACCCGAGGTGATATGCGCGGTCAGATCGCCTTCATACGGTTCGAGGGTGATGTCATACTGCTGGAGCACCGCCATAAACTCCTCGCTGGCATTTTCGATGCCTTGCGCCGGGATGCTCAGTGGAGCGCGGGCACGCTCGCTGGCGATGGATGAAAATGCAGGGTTCATCACTGCGTAGATCATGCCGATGAGCAGCGGGACGAGCAGCGACTGGCGCACCGCTTTTTTATCCCGCAGGATATCCATGAGTTCCTTGCGCCAGATGTTGATAATGGGATGCATAACAACTCCGTTGTTAGTTCACAGTTCACAGTCACAGTGGAAGACCGTCGGGAGTGCAGAGTACACGGTGAAGAGCTGCAGGGTACGGCTCAAGGCTGAAGGCTGTCAGTTGGTAACTGGCAACCAGGGACTTGAAACCAGCAACCAGCAACCAGCTTCATTCCGCCTGGCTGCGGGCGAGACCTTCACGACCCCCGGCGAGCGCGACGAAAGCGTCTTCCAGGTTGTCCTTGCCAGCCTGCTGCATAAGCGCTTGCGGCGATCCGGCGACCACGATCTTGCCACCAACGATGATGGCGATGTGGTCGCAAAGGCGTTCAGCTTCATCCATGTAGTGGGTACTGAACAAGACGCAGCGCCCCTGTTCCTTGAATAACCGGATGGTTTCCCGCGTTTCCCGGACCGCCATGACATCCAGACCATTGGTGGGTTCATCCAGCAGGATGTTGCGGGGGTTGTGCACCAGCGCCCGACCCAGCACGATTTTCTGGCGCTGCCCGCGGGAAAACCCTTCAGCGCGGCGGTCAGCAATATCCAACATATTGAGTTCGCGCAGCGTGGCTTCCACGCGGTCTGCCAGGGTTTGACCGCTGAGGCCGTAGAAACGACCGTAATAGGCCAACTGCTCGCGGGGGGTCAGGCGCGGATAAACGCCATTCATGTCACTTTGGACGCCGAGTTTACGGCGGGCAAGAACCGGTTCGCGGGCGATATCGGTACCATCGATATTGACTTTGCCCCCCATTGGCTTAATGAGACCGGCGATCATCCTCAGCGTGGTGGACTTACCGGCACCATTAGGGCCGAGTAAGCCTGTAATCTTCCCATCTGGGCAAGTGAAACTGACGCCATCCACAGCCTTGACCTGACCGTAGTGCTTCTTTAAGTCATGTATCTCGATCATCAGGTATCCTTTCGTCGATTGGTGGGGCAGCGCATGGCAGCGTGAACCAAACGCCCTGGCGTTACCCCACTTTCCAATACGTAGAGAATGATCTACAGGTTTCGGGTATCCGTGCCGTTCAGATCGGCATCGGTTGGTTGGAATACATCCTCAATTCGGCACTCAAACAAGTGCGCCAACCGGAAGGCCAGGGCAATGCCGGGATCGTAACGTTCTGTCTCGATGGCATTGACCGTCTGCCGCGAGACGCCCAGGCGGTCCGCGACTTCAGCTTGCGACCAGTTGCGTTCCGCCCGCAGCACTCTTAGTCGGTTTCGCATACGGCGTTGTAGTGGCGCTGGGTGATGAAGCTGCCGATTCCCCAGGCGAAGATCATCAGCGGGCCGACCATGATCGTTGGGAAGTTCGGCAGGAGATCCGCCGCCTCCAGGAATCCCCAGGTGATGGTGAAAATCAGGGTCGCGCCCAGGCTGATGCCGAAGGCCTCAAACTGGATGCGGCGCAGGAGTTCATCCATCTCGCGCAGGTAGACCAGGAATAACCAGAAAACGACCAGCAGCGGAACAACCGGCAGCAAGGCCACCGGATAGCGCCAGATCGAGTCGCTTAAGGTGTTCAATATCTGCTGCGATGTGACCACCAGAATGGTATAGACCGCCATAGCGATGGCAAAGCGCCGGCCAAAACGTTGCTTTGATAGTACTTGCGGATTGACCGGACGTGAGTCGGACATAGCTGCCATTCCCACTTACCTCTATCGAATGTCAACAGTTGGAGTGTAAAGGGGGATTGTCAATATGTCAAGTTTGCTTTACACATGGTTTTCATGGGAAATTGACAAACCAATACGTTCGGACCCATTGACACGAATGTTAAATTAATGTTAAATTGTGTTAATTGAAGTTTAAGAGCTACCCAGAGTCTAGATAGGTGCGGTAGCTCTTCTCATCTCCGCCGAAAGGAGTATGCCGATGAACACCGTCGCTGCACGGACAGTCGCCGCACACGTCGCCGAACTGATCGAATTCGCCAGCATATTCCAGGCCAGGTATGGCAAACAGTACCGTATGAAACCGGGCAGTCCAGCCGAAGCGTGGAATATCTATAACGCCATCCTTGATAAGCAAGTGACGATTGCCAGCTTGCTTGACTACCCCGCGCTGGAAAATCCGCTCCAACGCTGCCCCCAGTGGTGGAAGTATCAGGATTGTATTGACATCGGGACTGCCAGCATGATGGCGACTGAGGTCAGTCACCTGATTGCGGCCTGTGCCTGGTTCGAGGCGGAATCCGTTGGGGAACCTTCCCCGGTTATCCTCAGTGCCCAGCAGGTGATCGCCGGGATGCTGCAACCCAACACGATCATGTTGGCTCAGGATGGGCAGACGGCACTGCGGTTGGTATCGTAGAATCCTCATCCTCATCAATCGGATTATAAAATCCCTGCTGCACTGATAAGCAGGGATTTTGATTTGGCAATGAACCGATTGTCCCCTTAGTACGTATAGTTGTTATGCAGCATACCTGCAGGGATGGAATACCAGTGGATATGCCACGCCTTGCCTCGACGATGCCCGTGAGGCATTTAATGCATGCCGCGATTCCAATTATTACAAGCTAACCCTTCCTTAAAGCCTTTCATACACCTTTAAAAACCGTAAAGAACCTCTTGTATCCGAATAAATGTTCTGATACACTAATCCTCTTGCACACCCATCAGGAGACGTATACGTATGACCACTCGCGGCGAGTTCACGATTGAGTCGGCTTATCGCTATAACCGTTCCGGGGCAGTGCGCTGGATTGCCTCGCACGTATGGCGTTATAAGCTGCTCCTCTTTGTGGTGATTGCTTGTTATCCCATTGCTTGGGCATCGTTTTCCTACGCGCGCATTCTGATCGGCAACGTAGCTGAAGAGATCATCAGGCCGACCGTACCCGGTGCATTGTTGAGCCTCTCATTAGTCGCGCTGACGGTGCTGCTGATGGACTCGGTGGCGTCACTCATCAGCAGCCTGACGCTGGTGAATATTGCGCAGCGGCTGGAACGGGATACTCGGCAGGAACTGTACGAAAGCCTGCTCGGCAAGAGCCAGACTTTCCACGACCGCCAGCGGGTAGGGGACATCATGGCGCGGGCGACCGATGATGTACAGCAGTTGAATACGCTCATCATGCCGGGGCTGCTGTTCATCTTCGACATGCTGATGGGATTGATTATGCCGATGATCTTCCTGGCGACTATCCGCTTGGAACTGCTCCTGGTGCCTGCGCTCTTCATTCTCAGCTTTGTCCTATTCATTCGCCCATACCAAGCCCGATTAAACCCGGTGGTGGGTGCGCAGCGCGGCGCATTCGGCGCGATGAACGCCGGCCTTGAAGAAACAATCTCTGGCATTGAAGTGGTCAAGGCCAGCGCCCAGGAAGCCTTTGAGCGCGTCAAGTTCACCAAGAATGCCAAGGCCTTCCGGGATTACTTCGCTCAGCAGGGGCGGATTGAGGCGACTTACCTACCGACGATGTTCTATGCCTTCGCGCTGGGTTTGACCTTCTGGCACTGCATCATCCTGTACAACCAGGGGCTTCTGACGATCGCCGATGTGGTCGCAGCGACGGGTTTAGTCATTTTGCTGCGCTTCCCGATCTTCTTCTCGCTGTTTGCATTCACGCTGGTGCAGTTAGGTATTGCCGGTGGCGAGCGCATTCTCAAGGTCATCAACGAAGAAGCCGATCTGGATGAGAACGCCGGTGGTTATGCGGCACCAATGCGTGGGGAGATCACGTTTGAGAACGTGAGCTTTGGTTATGAAGACGGCAAGGTGTTGGAGGGGATTTCCTTCACGGTTAAACCGGGTCAGACTCTGGCGATTGTTGGGCAGACAGGTTCCGGCAAGAGTACCCTCACCGACCTTATCAACCGTACCTATGATGTGACCGCCGGGCGTGTTTTGATCGATGGCGTTGATGTGCGTGAATGGAGCCTGGAGTCGCTGCGGTCACAGATCAGCCGCATCGAGCAGGATGTGTTCCTGTTCTCCCGCACTCTGGCGGAGAACATCGCTTTCAGCAAACCGGGCGCAACCCAGGCTGAGATCGAGCATGCGGCGAAAGAAGCCCAGGCGCACCAGTTTATCAGCGGCTTTGAAAAGGGTTATGAGACCGAAGTGGGTGAGCGCGGCGTGACGCTCTCTGGTGGGCAGCGGCAGCGGATCGCGCTGGCGCGGGCCTTCCTGAGCGATCCGCGCATCCTCATTCTGGACGATTCGACCAGCGCCATTGACAGCGCCACCGAGGACGAAATCCAGAAGGCCATCAACCGGGCACAGGAAGGCCGCACGACCCTGTTGATCACGCACCGCTTGTCCCAGATTCGATGGGCAGATCATATCCTGCTGCTGGAGGATGGGCGGGTGCTGGCGGCGGGCGATCATGAAACCTTGCTGCGGACGAGCGCAGCCTACCGGCGTATCTTCGCCCGTTACGACATGGCGCTGCCACCGCTGGAACGGGTACCGGCGTAGCCTCTACAACCAAAGGAATTGGGTGCACACGCTGCGCCCCTACACATGCCAAACATGAAAGTAGATAGAGAGGATTCACATGGGCTTTATCATGGACGGTCTGGACGCTGAAGCGTATGACCGTAAGTATAGTGATGGCGCTCTGGTACGCCGCATCAGCACCTATTTCCGCCCGGAAGGTGGGCGCTTAGCGATCGTGATGCTGGCGATTGCGGCCGGGTCGATTGTCAATACCATCATCCCGATTGTCATCTCAGATACGATTGATCGTATCCAAGGCGATAACAGCACCGGCATCATCGTCGGGATCATCGCTGGATTGATCGTGTTTGGCCTGTTGAGCTGGGCGTTTAACGCTGCCCGGCAGTGGCTGTCCTCGATTGCCATTGGTAACGTCACGCTCAAGATCCGGCAGGATGCGTTCGATGCTGTAGTCGAACGTGACCTCTCGTTTTACGATGAGTTTCAATCCGGCAAGATCGTCAGCCGCGTGACTTCCGACTCGCAGGCGTTTTCGTCGGTTGTCGGTTTGGTGACAGAGCTTGGCAGCCAGATCCTCATCATCACCCTGCTGACGGGCTATCTGTTCACCGTCAGTGTGCCGATGACCTTGATGACGCTGGCGATCAGCCCGTTCATCATCCTGGCCTCGCTTGGCTTCCGGCATTTCGCCCGGCAGACCGTTACGCAGTCACGGCGCATTAACGCGGTGGTCAGTTCCCACATTCAGGAAACCATCAGCGGCATTGGTATTGCCAAGACCTTCCGGCAGGAACAGACCGTTTACAACACCTTTCTGGATGTCAACCAGCAGAGCTTCCGCATCAATTTGCGGACAGGGATGACCTTCAGCAGTATCTTCCCCATATTGATCTCGATTGCCAGCCTGGGAACAGGCGCACTGATCTACTTCGGCGGCGTCGCGGCGCAGAACGGGGACATCACCTCTGGCGAGTGGTACCTGTTCATCCAGGGTATTTCTATGTTCTGGTTCCCGCTGACCAGCATCGCCAGCTTCTGGAGCCAGTTCCAGTTGGGCTTGGCGGCAGGCGAGCGCGTCTTCGCCCTGATTGATGCCGAGCCGAAAGTGGTGCAAACCGGCGAGAACAAGGTGCTGCCGAACCCGCGTGGGGAGATCACCTTTGACCGGGTTCACTTCCGCTATACCGAGAAGGAGCCGGTGCTGACAGATTTCTCGCTGACGATCAAAGCGGGCGAGACTCTGGCGCTGGTCGGGCATACCGGATCGGGTAAGTCGAGCATTGGCAAACTGGTCGCCCGCTTCTATGAGTATCAGGAAGGGCGCATCCTGATTGATGGTCATGACATTCGCTCGCTCGATCTGGGAGCGTACCGTTCGCGCCTGGGGATTGTGACGCAGACACCGTTCCTGTTCGACGGTACGGTGCGGGAGAATCTGCGCTACGGTGCGCCGAACGCTAGTGATGCCGATGTGGAACGGATTGCCAACCTGGTCGGCAATGGCGATTGGCTTCGCACGCTGCCGGAGGGGCTAGAAACTCAAGTGGGAGAACGTGGGAGCAGCCTCTCGATGGGGCAGCGGCAGTTGGTGGCGCTGGGTCGGGTGCTGCTACAAGACCCGGCGATTTGTATCCTCGATGAAGCCACTGCCAGCGTTGACCCGTTGACCGAGACCTTCATTCAGGAAGGTTTGGACACCGTGCTGGAAGGACGCACCTCCATCGTCATCGCACATCGCCTGAGCACCATCAAACATGCTGACCGCATCATCGTCCTGCGCGAAGGCAAGATCATCGAGCAGGGCACCCACGACTCGTTGATGGCGGGCGGTGGTCACTACGCTGAACTCTACAACACCTACTTCCGTCACCAGAGCCTCGATTATCTGGAGACGCGGGTGGCATAGGGAAATTAGTGGGGAGACAGCAAGTAGGCGAAAAGCCTCAAGTTGTTCTCCCCCTAGCTGCGTTGGGCGTCACCCGGATGACGACATGGCCTTTCTTGTGTCCTTGATCGACATACCGGTGTGCCTCAACGATTTGCTCCAGCGGGTAGCAGCGGTCAATAACTGGGCGCAGCTTGCCTTCTACAATCAGCTTTTTGACCGCTAGGAGCTCTTCAATACTTTCACCCCGCCCTGAATCCGCCATAACATTCAAGTAGATACCAGTCGGCTTCAACGCCTGCTGGCCTTTGGCTGGCGACAGCTTGCCCACAGCGTCAAAAATAACATCGTAAGTTTCGCCGCGCTCGGTGAAATCCTCGTGTGTGTAATCAACGACTGCATTTGCGCCAAGCGACTTCACGAGTTCAAGGTGGGTACTACTGCATACCCCGGTCACATTGGCCCCAAAATGCTGTTTAGCAAGCTGGACTGCATATGTCCCAACCGAGCCGGAAGCGCCATAGATCAGCACTTTTTGTCCCGGCTGGATGTTGGCTTTGCGCAGACAGCGTAAGGCAGTGAATGCCCCGGTGGGAGCAGCGGCGGCTTCTTCATAAGTGAGATTGTCCGGTTTGATGAGCAGCATCCCGTCTTCAGGCATACATTTGTACTCTGCATATCCGCCGAAATTGACCGAGGATGTTGACGCAAAGACTGGATCGCCTGGCTTGAAGCGGGTCACGTCCTTGCCAACCGCTTCCACCTCCCCAGCCAACTCCATTCCCAGTACCTTTCTTCTGGGTTTGAAAACACCTAAGTACAGGCGGGCGAACAACCACATTTCCCGTGGGACGCTGAAACTCCGCATCCGTGTATCGCCAACATGCGCAGTGGTCGCGTAGACTTTAATCAGCACCTCGTTATCCTTGGGAATCGGCTTCGGCAGGTCAGTCAGATGCAAAACCTCCGGTGGGCCGTACTGTGTATAGACTACTGCTTTCATGAGTCTCCCCCAATGCGTTTAACAGGCGCTTCCAATACCAGCACAATGACGGCTCGCGGCAGATACCAGCCAAATCTATGTATATTCATATACGCTGTCTGTGACTGTTTTGTTTTATTTGCCCTGTCCGGGCCATATTTGTTGCCCAAGCATCTACTACTGAGCTTACGCAGATAAGGCTGGTCTCAGGCGGGCCAGACTTGCCTTGCCCCTACAAAATGCAGCGTTCTGGACAAGTCTTTATTAAACAAAAAGGAGCGCCCATCGACGCTCCCCTGTCTTCACTGTAGCTGTGAACTGTGTAGTAACTTTACTTCCCCGTATAGTATCCATCCGCCTTGGTCAGCGCGTGATCGAGGATTTGCAGCCCTTCCTGAATCTGTGCTTCGGTGGCGATCAGCGGTGGGGTGTTAAAGACGATGTTCCAACGCACCATGGTCGATACACCTTCTTCACGCAGCGTCTTGGCGATGATGCCCATCGGTTCGCTCATGGCACCCTGCCAGGGGCTGAGGGGTTCTTTGGTATCCCGGTCTTTGACCAATTCAATGGCATGGTGCATCCCCGCGCCGCGCACATCCCCGATGATCGGGTGCTTCTCCGCCAGATCCATCAGACCCCGGCGCAGGACTTTGCCCATTTCGCGGGCGCGTTCGACCAGGTTCTCTTGACGGTAGACCTCGATAGTCGCTACACCGGCGGCCATCGCCAGCGGATGCGAGCTGTAGGTCAGGCCGAGCGAGAACATGCGGTCATCGAAGTAATGGGCGATGGCGTCACTCATAGCGACGGCACCCAGCGGCACATAGCCACTGGTGATCCCCTTGGCGGTCGCCAGTAGATCGGGCTTGACGTTCGGGTAATGATCGATGCCGAACCATTCGCCGGTACGGCCCCAGCCACTCATAACTTCATCAACGATGAAGAGCAGGCCATACTGCTGGCAGATTTCATAGACGCGATTGTAGAACACCGGCCCCGGTTGGATGACGCCGCTGGTGCCGCTGTAGCCCTCCAGAATGATGGCGGCGCACAACTTCGGGTCTTCCATCTGGACGATCTCTTCCACCATGTCGGCCATGATGGCATCGCCTTCATCCTGGGTGCGACCCTTGTAGACTGGGCTGCGGTAAGCATAGGGGTCAGGCAAGCGGACGATTCCCGGCACCGAAGCATGACCGTGACGGCGCGGGTCACCACCGGCGGTAGCTGCGCCGAAAGTCGCCCCGTGATAGGAACGATAGCGAGTCAAAATCTTCTCTTTACCGGTATAAAGCCGGGCGATCTTGATGGCGCTCTCGATGGCATCGGTGCCGCCGTTGGTGAAGAAGACCTTCGACATATTCGGCATCACTTCGGCGCAGAGTTCGCCCAAACGACCGCGTGCTTCGGTGGCGATGCCGGGGTAGGCGAAGCTGATCTTGCTGATGGCCTCCTGAATGGCCTTGACCACGTGCGGGTGGCCGTGACCGATGTTCACATTCACCAATTGGGATGACCAGTCGAGGTACCGCTTGCCTTCGGTATCCCAGAAGTAGACCCCCTCAGCATGATCCATGACGATGGGATTGCTCCAACTGGCCTGGGTGGACCAACTGGTGATGGTATGTTCGCGATTACTGGCGACGATTTCAGCATTGGTGGGCATAAGGGCTTCCTCCTGCAATAAGGCGGCCTGCCAGTTGGCATCCGTGTTCAAAGAATGGTGAACTGTGCGGTTATTGTAAACCGGAAGCGGGCGAGAACTCAACCAGCCTGAATACCATGTCTCAAGCCTGAATTTCCACAACAACCCCCTCCTCTGCCCAGGTGTAGAGGAGTTGTATGTTGTCGTTGCTCAGGAGGATGCAGCCGTAGGTCACGCGGGTCCCAAGCGAGTTGGTCCATAGTAGTTGATTGCCGCCGCGTGTCGGGAAACCATGGAAGCCGTTGGTGAAATCCGCACCGGGGATGGGTTGGTAGACGCCCATGAACTGCGGCATCCACAAGTCCCAGTTGCCAGCGTAGGCGTTCGGCTCGTGGGAGATGATCTGGTAGATGCCGGGCCAGGTGGGGCTATCGCTGATCCCTGTGCTGGCGAGCCACTCCCATTTGAGTTGACCACCCTCGTAGATCCATGTCCGCTGCTGGCTGATGCTGACCACGATGCGCTTATCCGGGTTGATCGGGTAGGGCAGAAAAGTATCGACCGACGGGATGGTGATCGTCTGCCCGGCGGAGACCGACTGCACCCCGCCGTTGGCTTGCACGATGTAGAGGTACGGCACGCCGTAATCCCATGCGATGCTGGTGATGGTTTCACCGTTGCCTACCACATGCTGCCGGTCACGGTGATAGACGCGCACCCAGGGCGCGGTCGAACCACGGGCGACGGCATCCAGCACGCTGCTCACTGCTTCATCCATGTTCAGGTAGCGAGAGGTATCTAGCACACTGGCCGCTTGCTGTGTCAGGAAGCCACGCACCGGGGCATCCTGCGCCGTTAATGCGAGTCCGGTCGGGCTGGCGGCATCTGGTGAGGCGGTCAACCAACTGCCCCAGTGTTCCGGTACCACTGACCAGTAGACCGAGTCCCCAGTCAGCGGATCATAAACGCGAATATCCAGCGGATTACTGAGCAGACGGCGCGCAGCTTCCAGCATGGAGGTCGAGTCCATCACGGCAGGCTGCACTTCGACCATTGCCAATTCGAAGGTCCCATTGGCGAGGGTGGCTGGGTCGCGCAAGCGGGTGAACGTCGCTTCGACATCCAGCACGCGCCCGTTGACCGGCGCGGTGGCGTCTACTTGACCATTGACCATCTGCACTCCAGCGCTGATAGCGGCTCGATCAACCTGAGCACGGAGAGTCTCCAAAAAGGCCGTGGCAGTCGCTGAATCGAGGCTGTAAACCGGCGCCACCTGGATCGTACCGAACAGGCCGTCGATGAAATTGGATCGCCCTGCCGATTCGGCATAGCGGGCGGTAGTGGCTGCATCTAGCGTCAAACCGGCCTCGGCTGGATTGACGGCAAATGACTGGTTGCCATCGGTGATCTGAAGCTGCCATACCTGAGCCAGTTTCTGGGCGGCTCGTTCGGCATTTAAGCCGCCCAGCGCTACGCCGCCCGCCGACACCCCCGGCAGGATACCGCTGAGCAGCAGTACACCGCCTGCTAAGGTCACGGCGGCACAAGTCATCAGCAGAAACAGGCTGCTGCCGATCAAAATCCAGCGCCAGTGGGATGACCGCTGCGGCCTGCGCTGAACCTGAGTCGGTAAGAAGGCTTGCGTGACTGGCGGCGATGGGATGATTGGAGGGGGCGGGGCAGTTGGAATAACCGGCTTTGGCGCAAAGACCACGGCATGACCCGGCTGCGTCACCTCGCTGACCGATTGCGGTCGCATCGGCTGGGTAACCTGGCTATTCATGCGATTGATCTGGGTATGTTCAGATGTCATTGGACGGTTCTGCGGTTAATGATTTCCATGCCCAGTATACGCCCAAATGGAGCGCTCGGTTCGCTATCGTATGGAGAGCGTGGGGCAGGCGCGATCAAGCCGTGCGGCGGAGTTTCGTCCAGAGGTAGCCACGTTGCGGTGCCAGCAGGAAGGCCAGAATAAAACCGAGTGTCATGGTCAGGACAATGGTGGCGCTGGCTTCCACCCGCAGATGCCATGCCAGATAGAGTCCGATCACCCCGCAGAGCGCCCCGATGACGGATGCGGTAATCATCATGCGGTGCAGCCGTTGGGTGAAAAAGCGGGCGGTCGCTGCCGGCGTGATGATGGTCGCGGCCACCAGCGCTACGCCAACGACCTGTACGCCGATCACAATCGTCACCGCCAGCAGCATCAGCAGCCCCAATCGCAGGGGTTCACCTGGCAGATGAAGAGTCTGTGCCAGCGTGCTGTCAAACGAGATGAGCAGCAGTTCCTTGTAAAACAGGCCGATCAGCAGCAGTACGATCCCGCCGATGACAACGATCAGCAGCAGTTCATCGGCTCGCACTGACAGGATGTTGCCAATCAGCGCGTGCGAAAGGTCGGTGGCAAAGCTCCGCGTGGCGGAAATAATGGCAATCCCCAGCGCCAGCATCCCGGTGAAGACGATGCCGATGGCGGTGTCTTCCGTCATTTGGCGACCGCGGGTGAGGAGGCCGATGACCAGCGCAGAAGCGGCCCCTGCCAGAATCCCCCCCAGCAGTAATCCGCCCCCTGCTGCACTGCCAGTCGCAAACGCGATGGCGACGCCGGGTAAGACACTGTGCGCCAGCGCATCGCTGAGGAAGGCCATGCCCCGTGTGACCACGTAAGCGCCCATGACCCCATTGACGCAGCCAATGACGAGCAGGGCCAGCAAGGCGCGCTGCATGAACTCAAATTGAAGTGGATCGAGCAAGAGTTGTTGCAGATTCATGGGTTGAGCTTCTTGGTTGAAACGCAGTATCAATTATAGAGTGCTGAAATATTCCATTCAAGATGACGATCTGACAAATCTTAATCCTTAGTCCGGTTGACTCTGACTCCAGCGCGCTCGATAATAAGATTAGGTTATGATTGTGTTAGAGGACATGTCCATGGCTGCTCGAATTCTCTATGTTGAAGACAATGCTCAAAATATGCGCCTGGTTCGCAAAATCCTGACTGCCACTGGCTATACAGTGTTGGAAGCGGTCGACGGTTTGAGCGGTCTTTCTGTGGCAGCAGCCGAAAAGCCCGACCTCATCCTGATGGATGTTAACCTGCCGGATATCAGTGGATTGGAAGCGACAGGCCGCCTGAAGGCCGATGCCACCACTCAACACATCCCGGTGATTGCATTGACGGCAAACGCGATGCACGGTGACCGGGAAAATTGCCTGGCGGCAGGCTGCGATGGCTACTTGGCGAAGCCTGTTATGAAGGCGGAGCTCCTCAACGCGGTTGAGAGCTATATTAAGTTCAAGTCGGATATGGGTGTGTCGGCCAGTGTCAGCGCTGCTTCCGGGACGTGAGTGCGTTTCGTCGGGTTAGAGATCACGCTCATCCAACAGCGGAATGAGGTAGATCACGGGTTCTTCATAGGGGTGGGCAGCCCGGATGGCTTGTACCACCCCTTTTGCTTTATCGCGCTCACAAAAAGTCTCTACCCGAATCTCTGGCACGCGATTGATGGCCCCGACTGTCCCCACATGCGGGTCGGCACCTGCCCCCGGCCTAAATGTGCCAGAGCCAGCGACGGTGAACGAACAATGGGTATAGTGACCGATTTCGCCGCCCCCCGCACTCGCGATGGCATCCAGAACGGCTTGAAGGCTGTCCTCGGTCGCACTGGTGACGATCATGACACGGTTTGAGGTCATGGCATTGTGGTCTCTATGGATGGACGACTTCTGTTCGTAATGCCCATCCGGCTGCGACTCTTGCTTCGGTAGCTTCCCAGGTGCGAACACCGCTGCTGGCATCTGCCGCTTCCACGTTGCAGGCACCAACTGCGCAGGCCATTTCAACCGCGTCCACAGGCTTCAGGCGGCGGAGCAGGGCGGTCAACAGTCCCGCATAGGCCGAGTCGCCTGCACCAGTAGTACCCACCACATCCACCTGAAAGGCTTGATGGTAAACCTGCACATCTGCCCAGAGGTTGATATCCAGCCCCAGGCGCTGTCCTAATCCAGCTAGTCGCTCGGTTCCAGCCGTCTTGAGATAAAGCCCATATTCACCTAGTTTGAACCCTGCAATGGCGATACCCATACCTATCAGTTCATTCGCCAGGTCATCCAGATAGCCGAGAGTCAGGTGCTGGAATAGCGATCCTCGCCAGGCTTCAAGCTGGTCGCGATGCAGACAGAAGAGAATTTCTTCAATACTAGGGATGAACACATCTACATACGGCAGCGTACGCTGGAAGATGCCTGCCCAATCCGCCTGACCGGATGGACCGTTGGGATCGGGCAGAGCCATGTCCATCGAGGTGATAACCCCGGATTCTTTGGCGCGGCGGTAGGTGTGGGTGAGTTCGATGCCGCCCTGCTCGTACATTTTGGGCATGAGGGCGGGGTAACCCAGGTGGAAGATCTTAACCTGTTTGAGCAGATCATAATCGACTGAATTCGAGTCAAAAGTACAGTTTGCGCCAGGGCAGTGCAGGAAGATGCGGTCAACTTTCTGCGGGGCCAGCACAATTGTGTACGAACTCGGTTGATCAGGCAGCAGCCTGACCGATTCACTCAGGCCTTTGCCATAGCGTTCCAGCACATCGCAGACCGCCCGACCGATCAGGTCATCGCCCACGCCTGCCATCAGGCGCACCGGCGTGCCAATCTGGTGCAGCGCCAGACCCGTATTCCCAACCGATCCACCGGTCGAGAAGGCCATCGGGCCAGTCTCAAACAGCTTGCCGGGGGTGCCAAGCGAGGCCAGCGGCACGGTATCCATCTGCGGGAATATGTCGAGGCACAGGTGCCCGGCGGCAATAATTTCCGGTATGGTCATGCGTAGTCATCCAGTTTGCAGTTGGGGATGGGACGGGCATCCGGGTGCGGTGTATTGATGCGATCCAGAAGGCCTTTGACAGCCTCGGCACCCTCCACCACATCCAGACTCACGTAGGTTTCGACCATCTCCCCCGGTTGGATCATCTGCAGGCGACCGTTGGCGCGGGCGGCATTTTGCCCTTCCGGAATGCAGTTGCCCGGTTCAATCCCACACACGTAAATGCCCTGCCGCGTATTCTTCCATTGAGTGAAGTAGGGCAGGCTATTGAAGGTCCACTGCAACCGAACCGCAAAATCGGAGTCGGCATTGGTGAGCACCACACCCGTGAGATCCGGTTCTTCACTAACGGCGGAAGGCGTCTTTAAATGATGGAAGAAAACCTGTTCCGGGTAATCGGCTGAAGCCGCTTCATAGGTTGGCCAGGTGTCGAAGCCAGCGCGTGCGGTGGCATCACGCGGGTAGACTTTTGCATGAGGCGTATGCAGGGTTGCTCCGGCGCGGATCAGCGGCCAGCCGAGGTTGACATGATACAGGAGCATTAGGGGAACAGGTTGGTCGCCGATGTTGGTGATGAAGTCATATACACCCAAATCCGCCTGTGGAAAGGCAATGTGGACGGCTCGGCGCACCCGTAGCTGGCTCCCAAAGAGACGTGATTCATGAATCAGGCCAGTGATGGGTAACTCATAGCGCCAGCGTTGATCGGTTTGGGCGGTATCAGTGGAATATTCCGTCCAGTAGCCATTGCCAAGGCCGACTTCTTGGGCTCGCAGTCGGGTGAAGTTGCCGTGCAGATCGCGCCGTTCACCACTGACCGAGTCCACCTCCGGTGGGCCGACCTGTGCCAGACCGCAGGTGGTCAGCAGGCCGCCGTTGAATTGCTGGAGCCAACTTTGCCCGTAATCCGGAAGATGAGGCGATCCCGGCGCAGTCCAGGTGAGTGGGATGCCTTTGTAGCTGGCGCTCCAGATGTCCAGCCCACGATCTGGCAGCAGTGTGAAGTTCAAGCCGCTGGCGCTGTAAGCTTCTATGGTTCGCATTCCGTTGGAGAGGGTTGATTCGCGGAAGCCAATGAACTGCCGCATATCGAGGCTGTGTCGTTCAACCTCGTCGCGCGTCCAGTGGTGGGGGTCAAGGCTGTGCATAAGGTGTTTCCTCCATGTTCGGATCAAGCAAACGTGACGCCAGGAACCAGACAACCTCTATGCGTCCTAAAGTATTGCTTCTTTGTTTCTTCGTGGGTTGCATTTTTAAGTAGGCTTGATGGCATTAGCTTGCATGAAAGCCTGCACCTCCGGCAATTGTTTTGCTCCTGCCATCGGTCCCATAGCTGTAACCGCTAACGCTCCACAAGCGTTGCCAAACTGCGCCGCCTCAATCGGGGTCGCTCCTGCAATCCAGCGCGTCAGGAATCCGGCATCGAAGCAATCCCCGGCTCCGGTCGGATCAACTTCACTGACCAGGTACGCTGGGATATGGGTGGCCGAACCATCGGGCGGGTAGACAGTACAACCGTCTTTGCCAGCGGTGATGACGATGAGGAGATGGGGACGGCGCTGGCGCATGACCTGTACTGCTGCTTCCAGCGACGACTGCCCGGTGAATAACATCAACTCATCTGCCGTGGGGAGCAGGATATCCGCTGCGTCGATAAAGGGTTGGAAGGCGGTCCGCGCTTGTTCGACCGGCATCAACTGCGGGCGAATGTTGGGATCAAAGCTGATCCGTGCCCCGGCCTGTTTTGCCATTTCCAGCGCTCGCAGACCGGTTTGCATACCGCCTTCGCTGATCGACAGCGCTGAGCCGGTGATATGCAGGCAGCGCAGACCTTCGAATAAATCTGGCGTGAGCAGTTCAGGTGCGAGCAGCGCTGCCGCTGCTTGTTTGGCATGGAATACAAAATCCCGGCTGCCATCCACGTTGTAGCTGATGAAGGCAATGCCTGTTGTGTAGCCGGGCATGATGTGGACGCCACGCGGATCGATGCCGTCCTCGGCAATCTGGTTGAGCATACAGGTGCCAAAGTGATCCTGCCCGACGCAGCCCACACAGCCGACTTTGGCGCCGAGCCGGGCCGCCTGAGCCGCGAAGATGAATGGCGCACCGCTGGGGTAAGGTCCGGTGAAGGTGGCGGGCTGATCCAGCGGTTGGCCGATGTCTGTCCGCATGATTTCGACTAGCGCTTCACCAAACGTCAGGATGTCGAGGTAAGGGGATGTGTTCATATTACACAGTTCTCAGTAAGGGCTGGTGAAGAAGTACAGAGTGAAGCACAGCGTTGCTCAGGGATGAGACGTTTAGGACAATTGGGCGCACCGCCATGCGCCCCTACCTTGTGTCACGTCTAAATCTCGGCTCCATCAGCCCTCAGACCTTCTTCACTCTGTACTCTGCACTTTTTTACTTCTTCCCTCATTCACTAATGTCCGCCCCACCCACCATATGCTTGACCAGCACATCGACAGTGGCTTCTTTGCGGGGCAGGTTGGCGACCACGCGGCCACGTCGCATGACTACCATCCGATCAGCTACATCCATCACGTCCTGCATGGTATGACTGATCAGGATGACGGGCACCCCTTGATCTTTGAGGGTTCGGATGGTCGCCAACACCTTGCGCTGTTCTGGTACGCCCAGCGCCGCCGTCGGTTCGTCCATGATGACCAGACGGGCATTCCAGTAGAGGGCGCGGGCGATGGCAACTGCCTGCCGCTGCCCACCGGAGAGGTTGACCAGCTTCTGCTTGAGCGATGGGATGTGAATGTCCAGGCGATCCAGCACCTTGGCGGCTTCCACCCGCATATATTCGTCATCAGTAACGGGCAGGAAGCCCAGCATCATGCGCTTCTTCTCGCGACCGAGGAAGACATTCGCACCGACATCCAGGTTTTCCGCCAGCGCCAGATCTTGATAAATCGTCTGGATGCCGAATTCGCGGATCTCTGCCGGGCTGGAGTGCAGGATGTCCCGCCCGTCGAAGTGAATGCCGCCCTGTTCCGGCTTGTACACCCCGGAGACACATTTAATGAGGGTGGACTTGCCGGCACCGTTATCACCAAGCAAAGCGACAACTTCGCCCGGGGTGACTTCAAAATCGACGTTATTGAGCGCGGTCAGGCCACCAAAGAACTTGGAGACGCCAGTAACCTTGAGGAGAGGGGTTTTATCAGGCATTGACCTTCAGCCTTTCCAGTGCGGCTTGTGCCTGGTTGACCAGCACCGCGACGATGATGACCACACCGACCACCACGAATTGCCAGATGGGGTTGACGTTGAGAATGACCAGGCCGTTCGAGAGCACGTTGATAATCAGCGCGCCGATGACCGCCCCGCGAATAGTGCCTTCACCGCCGAACAGGTTGGTACCGCCAATGACGACGGCAGCCACCGATTGCAGTAGGGCGGCTTCCGCCGCATTGGGAACGCCTGCCGTAAAACGGAAGGTATGCAGCACACCGGCAATGCCAGCCGTCAGCGCCGCCAGCACGTAAATCCAGATCAGATGATTTTTGACGTTGATACCGGAACGCAGTGCTGCTTCCTGGTTACCGCCGATGGCATAGGTGTGCCGTCCAAACTGCATCCGACCGAGGATGAAGCCGAAGACAACAATGACGAGGATCGTCACAATCAGCGGGAAGGGGAGCAACCCGGCGATACCACGGGTGATCTCCGGCGGGAGACCCGTAGGCCGCGTCAGGAAGACAATCCCCTGATCTGGCACCCACCAGAGCAAGCTGCCACTGCCGAAAGACCTTAGCGCATCCTGAAGGTTATTGGGCAGGCCGCCGACGATCTGCTGACCATCAGTGAGCAGGAAGGCCGCACCACGCACAATACCGAACATGCCCAGGGTGGCGATGAATGCCGGGACTTTGATGCGGGCGATCAGCACTCCGTTGATAAAGCCAGGGATCAGCGAGATGACCAGTGCCAGTACGACACCGATCACCATCGCGAGGCCAATATCCATGCCGCCTGCGACCAGATCGCGCATGGCCCGCGCACAAATAACTGAGGATAGGCCGACCGTCCAGCCGATGCTCAGATCAATGCCAGAAGTAATAACCACATAGGTCTGCCCGATAGCCATCAGGGCCACCATCGTGCTGGTCACCAGCAGGGTGGAAAAGTTGGCGAGCGTGAGGAAACCGCGCCCGGTCAAACCGAAGAAAATAACCATGCCTAAAAGAAATATATACGCCCAACTCCGGGCAAGGAAGTCGAGGATTTGGTCGCGGCTGAGGGACCGTTTGCCGCTTATAGTCGATGCTGCCATTCGAGTATCCTGATAATTGTCGACGTGGGTAGTAGCCTGTGCTATTGGTCACGCCGCTCCTGTTCGGTTGTTGGGTCGTCTGTCATATTGGGCAGGGGCGACCTACTGGGTCGCCCGTAGCCATCTCACCTCCAACCCCCTCTCCAAACGGAGAGAGGGCAAGAAGGTGATTTCGGTCAATTAGCCGGTATAGATGAACTTGGCGCTGTTCGGATCATCCACGTTTTCAGCGGTGAAGACGAAGTAGCCAGTGGGGACGCGCTTCGGCACCGAGGTGTAACCACGAGCGGCAGCCATCTGCATGATGACGCCCATGTAGCCCATGTCGGCGGGTTTCTGCGCGATCACCAGGGAGACCGTGCCATCACGCAGGTAGCCGATGTTCTCTTCAGAAGCATCGAACAGCGCGACCTGTACGCTGCCAGCCAGACCGGCAGCCTCAATCGCGGCACCCGCGCCCAACGCACCGAAGGTGTTGGTGGCGAACATGCCGACGATGTCCGGGTTGGCCTGCAGGACAGCGGCGGTCTGCTGCTGGGCGTTGTTGGCGTCGTTTTCGTTGTAGTCAATGCGGACGACTTCCAGACCACGGTCAGCGGCGGCGGCTTCGCAGCCATCTTCACGCTGGTCGGTGGTGCTGATGCCGGGGCGAACGTTCTGGATGTAAATCTTCGCGCCTTCACCGAGGGCATCTGCCAGTGCGGAGCAAGCGATGTAACCGCCCTGGGTGTTGTCCGAGCCGACGTAGCTCAGCGGGAACTGGACGGGGCCAGCGGCATAGTCGCCATCGCCGATGAAAGTGTCGACGGTCAGCACGGGGATACCGGCTTCGCTGGCACGCTGCAGGACGGGGATCGACTGTTCCTTGTCGTTCGGGGCGGTCACCAGCGAGCTGATGTCACCACGGGCGATCAGGGCTTCGACAATCGGCACTGAGAACTGAACATTGAACTGTTCCGGGTCCTGCTGGACGACCTGGATACCATAACGGGCGGCGGCAGCATTCACACCACGCGACATAGTGATGTAGAACGGATCGGGGTTCACACCGGGGACGAAGCCCAGGATGTAGCTGCTGTCATAGCGGGCGGCGGGGTCACCACCAGCGCTGCTGTAGATGAACTTGGCCGCATCGGCATCATCGACGTTCTCAGCGTTGAAGACGAAGTAGCCGGTCGGGATGCGCTTCGGCACGCTCTGGAAACCATCCAGGTAGGCCGTCGCCATCGCCACACCAAAGTAACCCATGTCAGCAGGTTTCTGCGCGATCACGAGGGAGACCGTGCCATCACGCAGGTAGCCGATGTTCTCTTCAGAAGCATCGAACAGCGCGACTTCGACGGCGCCTGCCAGACCTGCGGCTTCAATCGCGGCACCCGCGCCCAATGCACCGAAGGTGTTGGTGGCGAACATGCCGGTGATGTCCGGGTTGGCCTGAAGGACAGCGGCGGTCTGCTGCTGGGCGTTGTTAGCGTCGTTTTCGTTGTAGTCCACACGGACGACTTCCAGACCACGGTCAGCAGCGGCGGCTTCGCAGCCATCTTCACGCTGGTCGGTGGTGCTGATGCCGGGGCGAACGTTCTGGATGTAAATCTTCGCGCCTTCGCCGAGCGAGTCAGCGAGGGCAGAGCAGGCGATATAACCGCCCTGGGTGTTGTCCGAGCCGATGTAGCTCAGCGGGAACTGGACAGGGCCAGCGGCATAGTCGCCATCGCCGATGAAGGTGTCGACGGTGATGACCGGGATGCCAGCTTCATTGGCGCGCTGCAGGACGGGGATCGACTGTTCCTTGTCGTTCGGGGCGGTGACGATAGCGTCAATATCGCCGCGAGCGATCAAGGCTTCCAGAATCGGTACCGAGAACTGAACATTGAACTGTTCCGGGTCCTGCTGGACGATGTCGACGCCCAGGTCAGAGGCGGCCTGATTCACGCCGACGCTCATGGTGATATAGAACGGATCGGGGTTCACACCCGGGACGAAAGCAATCGTATAACGTTCTGGCGCATCCTGCGCGGCGACGGGCACCAGGGCCATCGCCAGCAGTGCCAGCATAGTCACGAACAACAGTTTACGAGTCATGTTTTGCTCCTGAGAATCCTTCAAATAACCAGTCTTGAAACGCTGCTTGGATAACCTGCGGTCGATAGGGTCTCCTCCTTTTTACCCAAAGCCTTCGACAACGAACTTTCAATGAATAGGGTTACCCCTACCCTACACCGACTCGCGGATGACGAGTTCGGTGGGGAGAATAATCTGTTCAGCGGAATGCGGTGCTCCACGGGCTTGCGCCTGACGCATTAACAAGCGCACGGCCTGCACACCGATCTCAAAAGCGGGCTGGCTGACCGCAGAAATACTCGGTCGGATGAGTGTGAAGTAATCCAGATCATCAAAGACGATCAGCGCAACATCCTCGGGAATCTGTAAGCGCAGTTGATGAATCACCCCAATCGCCGCCGAGCCGATCTGGTTATTGAGTGCAAAGACCGCAGTGGGGCGATCAGGTCGCGTCATGACACTGCGTACCATGTCCATCGTCTGGGCAATATCGAGGGCGGGTACATCCACCACCAGGGCCGGGTCTACGGGCAGCCCGGCTTCCACCAGTGCGCGCTCATAACCCTCGTAGCGTTCCTTCATGGTCGTGATCTGCTTGCCCCAGCGCAACACCGCAATCCGTTGATGGCCTTTTTCGATGAGTAGACGGGTGGCGGCGTAAGCACCACCTTCGTTATCGACTTTGACGATGGAGGCTTCGACGGAGTCCAGATAGCGATCAATCTGGACAATCGGATGGCGGTAGGCCAGGTCCTGAACGGGGCTGATATTCTTGCCGGTTGGGCCGAGGATGATGCCATCAACCTGCTTGTCTTCTAACAGGTGCAGGTATTGTAGCTCGCGGGCGGCTTCTTCATTGGTATTACACAGGATCAGGCTGAAGTTGTGCCGATTGGCTTCGTCTTCAGCACCACGGGCGACCGCGCTATAAAAGGGATTGGTGATGTCGTTGAGCAGCAGGCCGATGCTCTGGGTGGTGCGGGTTTTGAGGCTGCGGGCGATATGGCTGGGCCGGTAGTTCAGCTTGCGAATCGCTTCTTCAACCGCTTTGCGCTTGTCTTCACTGACAACGGCACTGCCTGTCAACACGCGGGAAACGGTGCTGGGGGAGGTGCCGGACTCCGTAGATATATCGTGAATAGTGACTTTTCGAGACATGAAAAAAGGTTCTTCAACAACATTCTATGAAATCGGTTTCATGCTATCCCGTTTGCGGCAGGCTGTCAAGGAATTCACATAGACCGATCTATACCATCTATCCCGATTGAATTCATCTGCCGGTACCCCCTATAATCCGGTAGTCTCTTCAATCCAATTGCTTTTAATATCGTTAATATTAGCTGGCAGCCGGATGCCCTAAATTCCATGCGCGTCGCCCTCTTCACCGACAACTTCCTGCCCAAGATTGATGGCATCGTCACGATGGTCTGCCTGCTGGTCGATCATCTGGAGAAGCGCGGGCATGAAACGCTCATCGTCGCCCCGGATATGGGCGTGACTCATTACCGCAATACCCCGATCATTGGCGCACCGGGCTTCCCCATGCCGCTTTACCCGCAGCTGAAGTTTGGCTTCCCGGTGCCGCGTACATTTTTCAAGCTGAGGGCTTTTAAGCCGGATGTGGCCCATATGTTCCATCCGGCGCTGGTGGGCGGCTTTGGCCTGCTGATGACTCAGCCGTTCGGCATTCCCCGTGTGGCGTCGTTTCATCTGGATTATGGGCGGTTGGTGCATCACTTCGGGTTGGGCTACATCGAACCCATCACCGACTTCCTGACGTGGTGGCTGTTCAACTGGGCGGATGTGGCCCTGGCGCAGTCGACCCCGGTCGAAGCGCGGATGCGTGACCTGCGCGTGCGGAAGATCCGCCGCTGGCCGCGGGGGGTGGATGCCGAACGTTTTCATCCACGTCAGCGATCCGAGTCCATGCGTGAGCGGCTTAGCGGCGGTTGCCCGTCGGAGCGCCTGCTGATCTATGTCGGGCGGCTATCGAGCGAAAAGCGCCTGACCGATCTTCGTGCCGTGCTGGAGCAAGTGCCCGGCACTCGGCTGGCCTTGGTAGGGGATGGGCCGCAGCGGGCAGAACTGGAAGCTTACTTCAGTGGGCTGCCGGTTCACTTTGCCGGATATTTGCAGGGAGAGGAGTTGGCAGCGGCCTATGCCAGTGCCGATGCCTTCGTGTTTCCATCGTCGTTGGAGAGCTTCGGGTTGGTGCTGCTGGAAGCCATGGCTGCCGGCTTGCCGGTCATCGCTGCACGGGTCGGCGGCGTGACCGACATCGTGCGCGAAGGGGTCAATGGCTACTCATTCGACATTGGTGATATAAAGGGTTTGGTGGAGCGTACACGAGCCGCCTTGCACGACTCGGCTCATCTGCGGCAGATGGGTGCGGCGGCACGGGCTTATGCTGAAACCCAGTCGTGGGCGCAGATTCTGGATGATCTGATTGACCTCTACGAAGAATTGATCGAGCGACGGCGGAGAAAACGTCATGGGTGAACGCAAGAAGAAGAAACGCGGTCAGCTTCGTGAAGTTATTGTGCCGTTGCCACTTGATAGTGCCTTGAATCGGCTCAATAACCGTGCGGCACGGCAACAATGCACTGTGACCATGAATGTACGTAAAACTGACCTTAAGGAAGCTGATCTGGCGATTGGTTTGTTCAATCGGTCAGGCCGACCTTCCGGCTTCAATGAATTCTGGCGCACGACGCTGACATTAGAACAATTGGATGAATACAAGACTCGCATCGAATACAGTCCAGTTCGCTTGAGTGTGACGGTTGGTGCGGGAACCTTGCTGCCCCTCATTCTTCCTGCTATCGCCCTGTATTGCGTAAGCATTACCATGTTTGGTCCGATTCTGGGATCGATTCAGAGTGCGGAGTATCCGTTCTCTCGGGATATCCTGCTTGTTGGGTTAGTCATTATGTTGCTCCTGTATATCCGCCACAGACGACGAGTGTTGCTTGACCTTCTGCATGACCTCGATAAACCGCTGGGTGAAAACTGATTTCAGTCCATCGTGTCCACTGACTAAGGGTACTCACGTTATAATCCGCCTCAAATCCAATACTGCTTTATGAGAAAGGTATTCCTCATGACTACCCTGTTTGACTTACCCGACCGCATTGCTATCGTCACCGGAGCCGGGCGCGGCATCGGGCGGGAGATTGCGCGGACGCTGGCAAAGGCCGGGGCGCATCTCGTCATTGCCGAGTACGACCGTGCCAATGCTGAAGATGCTGCCCAGGAGATCATCGGCCTGGGGCGGCAGGCGATTGCGCTGCAAGTCGATGTGCAGGATCACGCCAGTGTGGAGGCGATGGTCGCCAAAGCGGTCGATCACTTCAAGCGGGTTGATATTCTGGTGAACAATGCCGGGATTGCCGAGAACGTCCCGGCGGAAGATTGCCCACCGGACCAGTGGCGGCGTATTCTGGGTATCAACCTGGATGGCGTGTTCTACTGCAGCACCGCTGTCGGGCGGCATATGCTGGCGCAGCAATCCGGGGCGATTGTCAACATTGCGTCGATGTCCGGCAGCATCGTCAATAATCCACAACCGCAGGCTGCTTACAATGTCTCCAAAGCCGGGGTGATCATGCTGACCAAGTCGCTGGCTGCCGAGTGGGCCGGGCGGGGTGTGCGGGTCAACAGTGTGTCGCCGGGCTATATCGCCACCGAGATGACCAAGAAGGGACTTGCGGCCCATCCTGATTGGCGCGACATCTGGTTTGGGATGACGCCGATGGGGCGGATGGGCACGCCGGTCGAGATTGCCCATGCCGTCTGGTATCTGGCCTCGGATGCGGCCAGCTTTGCCACCGGCACTGATCTGATTGTGGATGGTGGCTACACGGCCTGGTGAAGTACATTTTTCTGCAAAAGGCCTAGCCTGTTGTTCCTGTTTTACAGGGATAACAGGTAAGCATTACGAACCTTATAAAGTCGGCTCGTTTTGAGCGTGGCTGTGGTTAGACTGGCGGTCTTGGGGATGCTCAAGGTTGGAATTTGCCAACCTTTTCGGTATTCAAGGACGGTTAAGCCTCCTGGCGGCCACGCTATAATCTGCGATGGATCAATAGTTCTCGTAATGTATTTGCTCGCTCAGTGTCTTATTGAAAAGGATTTCCCCTCATGACTGACCAATATCTCCTCCCTTATGAATGGCCCGGCAGCTACTTCATTGATGAAGAAGTGATTGAGGCCGTCAATCAGGTGCTACTGGCGCGCAGTCCGCACCGCTTCTACGGGCATGACCTTCAGCACACGACCGATCAACTGGAAGCGCTGTTCTGCGAGCGGCTCGGTCGCAAACATGCCGTGCTGGTCAACAGCGGCACCGGGGCGCTTTCGACGGCCATGATGGCGGCAGATGTGGGGCCGGGCGATGAGGTGTTGGTGCCGGGTTACTTCTGGGTGGCTTGTGTCTCGGCGGTCGTCCGCTGCGGCGCTATTCCGCGTCTGGTCGAGGTTGACGACACCTTCACCATGGACCCGGACGACCTGGAGCGCAAGCTCAACCCGCGTGTGAAAGCCGTGCTGGTCGTCCACATGAGCGGGGCCTGCGGCGATATTGAGCGCATTGCCGCCATCTGCAAGCAGCATAACGTCACGCTGATCGAAGATGTGGCGCAGGCCAACGGCGGCAGCTTCCGGGGAAAGCCGCTGGGCAGCTTTGGCGATCTGGCGATCTTCAGCTTCCAGTACAACAAGAACATCACGGCAGGCGAGGGCGGCATGGTCGTCTGCGATGACGATCTGCTGGCCGACCGCATGTGGGCCTACCACGATGTCGGCTATGCCCGTAACGCCGCCGGTCGGGTGGATCCCAACGCCCGCGTGCAAAGCTGGGGGCAATGCCTGCGGATGAGCGAGGTGGCAGCCGCCATGCTCATCCCGCAAGCCCGTAAGCTCGACCAGATCACCGGGCAGATGCGCGCCCGCAACCAGCAGCTTTACGCTGGGTTGAGCAGCATCCCCGGCGCGACTCCCCGCCGCATCATCGACCCGGCGGGCGATAGCGGGCCGTTTGTTATTATGACCTGGCCGGATGGGGAGACCTGCCGCCGGGTGGTCGAGTACACCCGTGCGCGGGGGGTGCGACCGGGGCCGCACGGCCAAGGTAACATCTGCATGACCGACTGGGGACTGCATATCTACCACCACAACGTTAGTCTGGTGGAGAAGCGCGGCGTCAATTCGGCGGGCAGACCGTGGAGCGACCCGCTCAACGCCTTCCACACCGAGATTAGCTACGACAAGGGGACTCTGCCGCGTATGGATGACCTCATCGCCCGCAGCAACCTCATCACCGTCGCCCCGGTGCTGACTGAGGCCGCCTGCGAGGAGATCATCGCGCTGTTCCACGAGGCAGTGCGGGTAGGCGGATAGCCTACCCTTAAATTAAGGGCGATGACGAGGCTGTGCTTCGGCGCAGCTTCGCATCGGCAACCGCGAATAATGTCACTCCGCCACCCATCAACCCCATGATTCCATAGCCAAAGCTAACTAAGGCGAGGGATAGCAGTACGTTGTGGGCAAAAATGTCTACAAGAAAGGCTACAGACAGGCATACCATCAATACGATTCCGCCACTGACCCAGGCCATAGGCACGATCATTAACATGATCCAATGGATGGGATAGTAAGCAAACAACAGCACATCCAGACTGATGATCGGCAACCAACCGATGATGATCAGATGGAGTATGGTGAAAATGAGATGCCCGGTTGGGGAAATTTCTCTATTGATGCTCAACAGGGGCCACAGGATTCCGACTATCCAAGCTGTCGTAAGCGCGATCAGGCCTTTGGCTGGCAACCGAGCATCAATGGAATCCAGAAACCACGCTAATCCCGCAATCCACAATAGGCCTGTTGGCAGATAGCACAGAATCAGGCTGTGAACGCCAGCTTGTTGGAGGTCGCCATACCAGATCACGATCAGAACGAGTCCACTGATTGCCCAGATTAGACCGTTGAATAGTGCGGCAATATCGTAAGTGAGACGCGCTTCTGCTCTTTGCTCTGCCAGAGGTGCCGGTGAGTCCTGCATGATCGCCTCCTGTGATGACTCATGTTACACAGCAGGGCCGCATTCCCCTCAGCATCGATCCGGTGCTAACCGAAGTAGCCTGTACACACACCGCCGAGCTGTAACAGCATCCAGAAAATCGGAACAAAACCGGAACTTTTGTTCCGATTCGCCACTCAAATCTGTGCTATGCTGGGCGAAGGTTGCCGGATTGCGCGGACAAGTCGCACTCGCGAAACCGCCTGTTGGCCGTGGCCGAACCGGAGCGCCACCGCCGCCGCCGCCGCAACAGCACTCCCTTAATCTAACAGTTTTGCAACACGAACGTCTGTGCTATACTCCATTTGGAAGGGCGCTTCACGCTATAATCCAGCAGTCGGTTGACGGCTGAACGCTCACCACGAAAGACGCATTCATGACGACCTTGCAGCATGTTGGCGTACTGGCGCATCCCCTTCGTCCGCAGACTGCGCCGCTGGCGGAGGAGATTGCGGACTACCTGGCTTCACGGGAGATCAAGCACTGGATGTTCACCCGCTGGGAGGAAAGTACGGTACTCCCCCGTGTCCCCGGTTCCGATCTGGTGATCGCCATCGGCGGGGATGGGGCCATGCTGCGGGCCGCGCGGGCCTGTGCCCCGCACAATGTCCCGGTGCTGGGGATCAACATGGGGCAGCTCGGCTTTCTGACCGAGGTCAGCGCAGGGGATTGGCGTGCCCCGCTGGAAGGTGTGCTGAACGGGCATTATTGGGTGGAAACCCGTATGATGCTCTACGCCGAACTGCTGCGGGAGGAAAACGTGATCGCCAGCGGTCACGCGCTCAACGACGTGGTCATCAGCCGGGGGATGGCCCCGCGCACGATCTGGCTGGAGGCGTATATCGACCGGGACTGGACGACGACGTATAACGCGGATGGTGTGGTTATCGCCACGGCGACCGGATCAACGGCCTATGCGTTGGCAGCGGGGGGACCCATCCTGCCGCCAGAACTTCGCAATATCCTGATCGTGCCGGTCGCGCCGCACCTGAGCATGGAACGCCCGATTGTGCTCTCGGAAGGCTCGACGGTCGAGGTGGTCGCCGCGGTGGACAACAGCACCGAGATTGTCTTGCAGGTGGATGGCACCTATATCGGGCAGGTGGAACCAGGCGACCGGGTGCGGGTGCAGGCCAGCCCGTACATCACCCGCTTTGTGCGGATGCGCGAACGACACTATTTCTATCGTTCGCTGCTTGACCGGCTGGAGCCGCGCCTGCCAACCCGTGGGGCACCGTTGAAACGGCAGTTATAGGGATGCTGTGCGATCCCATAAAATTTAATCGACTATGTAGGTAATGCGGAGCGAGATAGCCTTATACTGGAGAGCAAGACTTGATCTTGGGCTATCCCACGAGGACTGACTGATGAGTGTGAATCCGGCACCGGCTGCCGAGGAACTGACTTTTTGTACCGTCCACCCTGACCGGGAGACGGGGCTGCGTTGTAACAAATGTGGGCGCTTGATGTGTGCCGAGTGCGCGGTGCAGACACCGGTCGGCTACCGTTGTAAGCAGTGCGTCCGCCAGCACGAGGATAAATTCTTCACCGCCAGCAGCAACGATACCCTGATCGTGATCGCGGTCTGTGGCGGACTGGCAGCGTTGGGTGGAGCCATTCTGGGTGCGATTGGGTTTGGTCTGTTCCTGGCCCTCATCCTCGGTTTCCCGGCAGGCGGGATTGTCAGCGAGGCGGCACTGCGGGCGACTAAACGCCGTCGTGCCCGCTACTCCGGGGAGATCGGCGCAGCGGCAGTGGTTGTTGGGGGCATTCTGGGTGCTATCGGGCAAGTGTACTTCTACTGGAACTCCTTGGTCAGTGAGGCATTGGCCGGTTTATCCCCAGAGCAGATTCAAGCGGCGACTGCTCGGGGAGAAATGCCTACGCTGACGCTGGATTTCCTGTTTCGGATGGCTTTTAGCGATATTGGCCTGATCCTGTTTGTGGGCATCGTCGCCTTCGTCGTTTACAGCCGCTTCAAGATGAAGATGTAGAATACGGTGGTCTAACGGGCGACCCATCGGGTCGCCCAAAATATTCATGGTTACGTGAGCATATTCAAACCATAAAACAACAGCTATTGACTATCGACTATAGACCATCGACCATAAGCTTTTAGCTATCAGCCATTGACTACCTTCGGAACTGCCATGCTGGAAGAACTGCGGATACAAAACTTTGCCATTATTGATAGCCTTGAACTGGGCTTCGCTGGTGGATTCAACGTCATCACCGGCGAGACAGGCGCAGGTAAATCGATCATCATTGACGCGGTGGAACTGATCCTCGGCGGCAAGGCTGATTCCGGTTTTGTGCGTGCCGGGGCGGATAAAGCGGTGGTGGAAGGCAGCTTCGTGGTCGGCAAGACCGCCCAGGCGCTCATCAAACCGATTCTGGAAAAAGCTGAGGTCACCGAGGGTGAACCGGACTTCCTGACCATCAGCCGTGAAGTGCGCGGTAATGGGCGCTCGACCGCCCGTATCAATGGCGTGACGGTGCCGCAGGATGTTTTGCGGGAAGTTGGCGCGGCGCTGGTCGATGTCCACGGGCAGAGTGAGCATCTCTCGCTGCTCAACCCCAAGTCTCATCTGGACCTGCTCGACCGCTATGCTGAATTGACAGAAATGCGGATGGCGATTGCTTCCCTGGTGGAACGAGTCCACAAGACTCGGTCTGAGATCCGCCGCCTGCTGGAAGACGAAGCCGCGCTCAAACGGCGCGCCGAACAACTCCGCTATGAAGTCGAAGAGATTGAGGCGGCTGAACTGGAACCCGGCGAGGATGAAGAACTCAAAGCCGAGCGCAGCAAGATCGGCAATAGTGAACAGTTGGCTCACCTGACCGCCGAAGCCTATGAATACCTGGGCGGGGAAAGCAACACCGGTCAGCTCTCCGCCGTTGACCAACTGGCGCAGGTGGCGGTGCTGATCAGCAAACTGGCGCATATTGATCCCCAGATGCAAGATGCCAGCGAACTGGCGGACGGCCTGGCGGAAGACGTGGAAGATCTGGCGCTTCAACTGCGGCGCTATGCCGATAGCGTGGAGTATGACCCGGATCGCCTGGACGAGATCGAAGAACGGTTGGAACTGATTAACCGGCTGAAGAAACGTTTTGGCAACAGCATCGAAGCCATCGTGAAGTATGCGGAAAAAGCCCGTAAAGAGCTGACCGGTATTGAAAACAGCGATGAGCGCCTGGTCGAACTGCGGACTGAAGAAGAGAAACTGCTGCGGATGATTGGCGAAGTAGCCGGCCGCGTGAGCCAGGTGCGGAAGATGATTGGCGGCAAGATGGGTGAGCGCATCGTCACTGAATTGGCCGACCTCCGCATGGAGCGCGCGCAGTTCGAAGTTTCTATCACCCAGAAGGATGATCCCAACGGCTGTTTTGTCGGGGATAAACGCCTGGCCTTTGACGCGACCGGTGTGGATGATGTCGAATTTGTGATGAGCGCCAATCCTGGTGAGCCGCTCCGACCTTTGGCAAAGGTGGCTTCCGGCGGTGAAATGGCCCGCGTGATGCTGGCACTCAAGCGGGTGCTGGCGCTGGCAGATCAAACGCCGACTCTGATTTTTGACGAAATTGATACCGGCATCGGCGGACGGGTGGGTAACGTTGTCGGGGAGAAACTCTGGTCGCTCTCCAGCACGCATCAGGTGTTGGTGGTGACCCATCTGGCACAATTGGCAGGGTATGGCGACCGGCACTACCACGTCAAGAAACAGGTCGAAGGCAACCGTACACGCACGCAGGTCATTGCCTTGACGGATGAGGATACCCGGATCGTGGAACTGGCGGAGATGCTCGGCGCTCAGGGCGAAAGCGGTAAGCTCAGCGCGCGCGGCATTCTGGCGGAAGCCGATCAGTATAAAGCCGAGAATCGGGCTGCCAAACCAAAGAAGGCGACCACCGGCAAGCTCAAGCCAGAGGGGAACGGTACGGGTAAAGCCTAAGGCATCCACACCGACCGCTAACGCGGACCTGTTAATAGATCACTACTCCATAAAACACGTGATGAAATTCATGGGTTTAACGGCAGGTATTGCCGTATCCTCAGTCAGGAAGGCGGATTGATTTCGCGGATCCGTCGTACAGATTACTTAGGAACACCCATGAAATCCCATATTCTGATCACTGGCGCAACGGGTAACGTGGGCACCGAAGTGGTGCGTGAGTTGCAGCGGAAGGGTATTCCTTTCCGGGTTGGAGCTTATGATACTGCCAAAGCGGCGACCCAACTGAAAACCGCTGGGGACATCGTCCTGTTTGATTTCCTCGATCCTGGAACGTACTCAAGCGCATTTGAAGGCATCGAGCACGTGTTTTTGGTACGTCCTCCGGCACTTTCGAATGTAGAGCGTGATATTGCCCCGGCGATCCAGGCGGCAGGGAAGGCCGGGGTGAAACATATCGTCTTTCTTTCTATCCAGGGAGTGGAGAATAACCGGGTGGTTCCTCACTATAAAATCGAGCAGGCGATCTTCAATGCAGGTATTCAGTATACTTTTCTGCGGGCGAGTTTCTTTATGCAGAACCTCTCAACCACCCACGCCAGCGAAATCCGCGATCAAGACGAGATTGCGCTGCCGGTGGGTAATGCCCGTACAAGTTTTATCGATGTCCGGGATATTGCTGCAGTGGCTGTTTGTGCACTGACCGACGCGGGGCATGCCAATCAGTCCTACACGCTCACCGGCGCGGAAGCGCTGAATTACGACGAAGTAGCAGCTAAACTCAGCGCCAAACTGGGCCGCCTGATTCGCTATACCCACCCCTCCATGCTGAATTTTATCTGGCGGCAGTTGAAAGCCGGGCAGACTTTGCCCTATACGCTGGTCATGACGGCCTTATACACCATCACTCGTTTGGGAAATGCCAGCATCGTGACGACGGATACCCAGCAAATTCTGGGCCGAGAGCCGATCCGCTTTGACCAGTTTGCGTTGGATTATCGGCAGAGTTGGGAACGTCAAGCCGCTATACCCGGCTGAGCCATCAACCGGCCTGGTAAATGGCGAGAAACCGATCTTGCTCCCATAATGGCAGGTAGATACCAGTGTAAGGAGCAAGTCCTATGTTTCGACGCTTCCCTGTGTGGTTGGTGCTGGGATTGATTCTCGTTCTGCCCGCCACAACTGCTTATTTACAGGATTTGGTTTGCCCTCCCCTTGTTGAGCGCGCTTTGACCGAAGCAGGCGATCAATGCGCCAATTTACCCCGCAATGCCGCCTGTTACGGCTTCAACCAAGTCAATGCAGCTTTCAACGTGGAGGTTCCTGAGGATTTCTTTAGTGAACCCGCCGATGTCAGCGAATTGGTGACGGTCCAAAGCCTGAATACGGCTCCACTGGATGAAGCCCTGGAACGCTGGGGTGTCGCGGTCATGAATGTCCAGGCCAACCTGCCCAATTCGCTGCCGGGGCAGGGCGTGCGCCTGATCCTCTTCGGGGATGTTCAACTGGAAAATGCGGTGCCCGCCGATCAGGCAGTGTTGCCGGCAACGCCAGTGGATGTGGTGGTGAATACCAGCGCCAATATCCGCAGCGGCCCCTCGACCCGGACTAATGTGATCGGTAACGCGGCTCCCGGGACGGCTTTGCCCGCTGACGGGGTGAATCCTGCCGGAGACTGGGTGCGGGTGGATGCGGGCGACTCGGGTATCGGCTGGATCTTCCGGGAATTAATTACCCCGGCAGGTGACTTGAGTACGCTGCCGACCATTTCTGAAGAAAGCCGTACCCCCATGCAGGCCTTCCAATTCCGCACCGGTTTAGGGCCTTTGAGTTGTTCTGAAGCCCCCTCGGCGCTGGTCTTACAGGGCCCCGAAGGTGTCAAGGTCAATATCACCGCCAACGGGGTGGATATTTCCCTCGGCTCGACCATCGTTCTACAAACCGATGACACCAATATGTACCTCATGACAGTGGATGGCGAGGCTGAGGCTAACGGCCTGCGTATTCCAGCAGGCTATATGGCAGAGTCGCCACTGGACGAGGATGGCCAGGGCGCATCATTCGGGAATCGCCGCCGTATCAGCCGTGAAGTACTTGAAGAGATGGGTTGGTTGGATGGGCTGCCGGAGTCGCTGCTCAATTACCCGATTGATGTGCCTACCTACGATCAGGTTCGCCCGATTAGTACCCCTGTGCCGCAAGCGACGGCTGTTCCGGGTCAATCAACCGCGCCCACTAACCTGACTCCGGTCGTGAGTGATGGCACGGTGGACTGCTCGACCTTCCGCGCCAGTTCACCGCTGGATGGCGCTCGCTTTGGCTTCCAGACCTTCTACTGGGACCCAGCTCCGGGTGCAACCAGTTATCGACTGTCTGTCGTTGGATTGGGTTCAGTTGAAGTCCCGGCGACCCAGACCACGGTTGATTACGATCTGGCCGGGTTGGGCGGAGTCTTCAGCATGACCTGGTTCGTCGAAGCATTGAACAACGGGGCGGTGGCCTGCCGCAGCCTCGACGTGACGATCCCCCGCGAGTCCCCACCGCCGATGCAAGCCTTCTGGGGATGTATCGATCAAGCGGGTAACTTTGATATTGCCTGGCAGGATTTGCCACCGGATACGACCAGCCTGCGCTTCAATCTGCCTGGTGGTCCGACCAGCCCCGGGGATGGGTACGAGATCCCTGCACCGCCGCGGAGCGGTCGGCAGCAGTTCACCATGCGCGATAACGTCTATGGGGCCAGCGTGACGGCGCTACCCTCGGGGCAGACGGTCGGGTTGGGTGATCTGGCCTGCTTCAGCACGATTGGCTAGGATTTCTGATGTGAACGCCCTTTTCATCCATTGAAGAGGGCGTTCCTTATAGCCGGTTATCGCCTTCGGGTTGACCCATCACGGCATAGAGCATGACGCCAAAGGCGGCGATCAGGAAACCACCCATGACGCCAATGGCCTGCAGGGTGCCAAAGACGACGCCGCTGGGTTCGCCCAATTGGTGTGAACCGAAACCCAGAATATCCGCCATGCCCGTGGTGTAGGCAAAGAGCAGGCCGCTAAAACCGAGCCGGTAGCCAATTTGCTGTGCCAGGTTAGCGGACTGGAATGGATAGAAGGTGAATTTGACGTAGATCAGCGCACCGACGATCAACAGGGTGAAGCCGCCCAGGATGGCAAAGATTTGCATCGGGCCGATCCCTGAAGCAGGGCGTAGGCCAGTCATGCCGGGGAAGAGCCCCATCAGCGTCAGGACGACGCCGAGCGCGCCGAGCGTGATTCCAAATTGAGCAACGCGGTGCATAGATTGACCTTAGGTGGGGAGCGCCTGCCGCAGCTTGCGGAGCATGTTACCGCTCATCACAGCCTCCACATCGGCTTCGCTGAAGCCGCGTTCTGCTAGCCCTTTGCCAATTTCCAACAGGTCGGTCACGGTATCAATACCCTGTGGGATGGATTCTGAACCAAATCCGCCATCAAAATCGCTGCCAATACCGACGTGGGCCGCGCTGCCCGTCAACTGGCAGACGTATTCAATCGCATCCAGCACAGTGGAGAGTCTCACCTTATCCTTGCGGTCGCCTTTTGACCAGTCATTACTCAGGAAGCGGTTGTAGAGCACAATCCCCATCACCCCGTCACGCTCCGCCAGGGCGCGAATGGTGGCATCAGGCAAATGGCGGTCACTGGTGCGGAACTTCTGTGGGTTGCTGTGGCTGGCGATGACCAGTCCGGGGTAATGATCCAGAGCCTGCCGGGCAGCTTGCTCGGCCATATGCGAGATGTCGAGTACGGTGTTGAAGCTCGCCATCACATCCAGTAATTCATAACCTAATCTGGTCAGCGGCCCTGGTTGACCGGTGCCGGCTGTGTAGCGGGAGGCTTGCCAGGCCGGGCCGACGACCCGCACACCGCGCTCGTACCATTCCTCGAATTGTTTGGGTTCCAGGATGGGATCGCCATTTTCCATCAGCAGCACCAGTCCCTGCCGGTGATCGGCTACGCCTGTGCCTTCTGTCCAACTCGCTAGCACCGCATCAAGATCAGCCTGCTTGCGGATGATTTGCACTTTGCCACGTGTGGTATCGGTCAACCGTTCGTAGTAGTCCAGTTGTTGTAAGCCCAGCCGGTAGGCCTCTGCCGGGGTCTTATAACTCATGGACTCGTAATCGGCTTCTTTGGGGTCATAGGGAGCGGTGAAGATCGTACTAAAGACGATACCTACGCGACCGAGCAGCGCATCCGGCAGGCCGAGGGTAGCCAGACCACGCCGTTCAAGCATCTCCGGTGGATCGAGGCGGCGCGTTTCCAGCACCGGGCGGGTGTAATCGCGCCCGTAGGTGAGCGCGTTGTAGGCAATATCCTGATGGGCATCGAGGATGAACATCGGGGCATCATTCCTGAATACAGGCCAAGACCAGTGTTGTATTGTAACGCATAAGCCGGGCCGTATTCAGGGGGATGGATCAAGCCTTACGTCATCACCTCTTGAACAGCTTTCATTACCGTCTCAAGCAGGTCTTCTAGCTTGGCCTCCGGGTTTGGCAGTGGTGCAAGGGAGTCGTAGGGGATGACTACACCCGTCCAGTTTTGATGATGCCAGTGAGCAAGCTCCGGTAAAGAAAGGGTCGTCCAGCCGGGTGGCTGTGGCCAGGCGTAGAGGTAGACGTATGGGCGGTCAATACCTGGGCTGCCCGGTGAGAAGCCAATATTGATGTGTGGATCAGCGGCCTCATCGAAGCCTCGTTGGAACCATAGCCCCGAAAGATCAAAGCCGTGCGGCCAGACTACCAGTGCCGTCTGAGACCCGTTCAAGCGGGCGCGGACGCGGGCCAACGCCGTGAAGACCCGGTACAAGGCTGACGCATAGTCACTGGCCTGTATGCGATCAATCACCAGAGGATGGGTGCCGTTGAAACTGGCTGGTGAAGGCTCCGCAGGATGCCCGGTCTTCGCCATTGCCTCAAGGACGGCTGCTGCCAGACTGGTCTGCGTGTGACCACTGAGGGGGATGGTCGAGCATGTATCCGCCGGGCATTTATAGGTGATATGGGCGCGGTTGAAATCGAGCACTAACTCCCCTCCAACTGGCAGCGGACCGCTGCGGAGGCCATTTGGTGTGACCATCAATGGCAGGTGATGGTAGTTGGGCTGCGGGGTGGCCTGGAATTCCCGGATTGCTCCGAGGACTTGCGCGGCCTGATGCAGCGTCATGCGGGTCGAATCCCAGTTTGTGAGGGCCGGTAACGGGGACATGGGGACTCCTGAAAGTGGGCTGGTTGCCAGAAAAATAGACACTGAATGCTGACTGCTTACCCGTGATTTGTCTCTATGAAGGCTGCCTCGTTACAGATTAACTCCTGCTCTGCTCCAGAATCGTCGCAGTCGATTCTGGATTGATGCCGGTGGAAAGTGATCGGCATGGCGCATTCTCACGGCTCTTCAAGAAGTGCCAACCATGCAAAATCGTGAGGAGCTGTACAAAGTATGGGTGATGTTCAGTAATGCGTGATTTGCCGAATCTGACGGCTGCCTGTCGCTTTCCCTGCGTCTGTAACAAAATCGCGCCTCAATCTGTATAGTGTTGCGGAGTGGATATACAGCACAGGAGGTTGATGCACCTATGAGGCGTCCCCACACGGCTGGCCTGATCGTACTGGCTTTGAGCGTCCTCTTTGGCGTTTCGTTGGTGTTTTCTAGTGATCCGGGTCTGGCGACCGAGGTACGGGTGGGGGCACGACATCAAGCACAACTGGCATATACTCTGATCAATGCCGATAAAGGTTCGTTGTTTGTCGGTGATGTTTATCTGCTGGACGCGCTCACCGGGCAATCTACCCAACTTACGCGGGGTGGCTCGACGACGGCTGACCGCTGGTTGTGGGGTGCGGAGGCGCTGCTGGTGAGTGAGCGCACGCGTGGCAGCGAGATCAACATGTTTGGTTTACAACTCAATACAGGCGAGTTATTCCGCATTGACCCGCGTTTGCAGGGTTCGCTTGAGGAGCCAATCGAGTCCGGGGCGGATGTGCGCTCACCTGATGGACGCTGGCTGCTGAGTGGGGTTCTGGATTCCGAATCCCAGGCGATTGTCTACAATGTCCTTCAGATCACGCCAGATGGAGCCGAGCGCCTGCAAACCACCCGTGGCGAAAGCTTTCCTGTGCCGGTCTGGCTGCCGGATAGCAGTGGCCTGCTGTATTGGTCAGAGCCGGGGAGCCTGTGCCTCTTGAACATCGCCGCAGGCAGCCGAGATTGCCGCGAGGCGGTCTACGGCAGCCTCTCAAACGTGGTGGTTGACCCCTTGATTGCTTACGTCACCGAGGCAGAAGGTGGGTATCAATTGTGCATCGCTCCGGTAGTCGATCAAACCTTTGGCGATACCAGTTGCCCGGTGACGCATACCGACCCAATTCTGTTCCTATTGTGGCGGCCGTAAGCCGAGTCATGCACCGTTCTGCCTGAATCAAAAAGGCGCGGTCATTATGACCGCGCCTCTCGCATTTGTTGACAGACGAAGTTACTTGACGTCGACCTTCGCGCCAGCGGCTTCCAGCTTGCTCTTGGCATCGGCAGCGGCATCCTTGCCCACGCCTTCCAGCAGCTTGTAGGGCGCGCCTTCGACGGCGTCCTTGGCTTCCTTCAGACCCAGGCTGGTCAGGGTACGAACGACCTTAATGACTTCGATCTTCTTCGGGCCACCGTCGGCCAGGATCACATCGAATTCAGTCTGTTCTTCCTTTTCTTCGGGAGCGGCAGCAGCGGCAGCCGGGGCAGCAGCCATCATCATGGGGGCAGCGGCGGCAGCGGTGACGCCCCACTTGTCTTCCAGCATCTTCTTGAGTTCGGCGGCTTCGAGGACGGTCAGTGCGCTCAGATCGTCAACGATTTTGGCGAGATCGGCCATTGTCGGGCTTCCTTTCGATGGGGCAAGCGCCCCGGTCACATTCAGTTTGAGTTTGATTGCAGTGGATTCAATCCACATGGTGGACACGGATAATCGTATCCATTCTGGCGGACTATTTTCCCTACGCTGCTTCGTGCTTGCTGACGTAAGCCTGAAGCACCTGCGGTACGGCTGCCACAGCACTGTTGAGCACGCTGACCAGACCGGTGGCCGGTTGGACGAGCAGACCCGCCAGTTGCGCGCGCAGTTCATCAAGAGACGGCAGATTGGAGACGGTTTCCACCTGAGCAGCATTGGTCAGAATGCTGCCGGCCATCACGCCGCCCTTAATCTTCAGGATTTCTTCGTAGTCCTTGACGGTTGCCAGCAGAGTCTTGGCGACGGTAGGGAAGTTTTCCCCGCCGACGACCACAGCCGTTGGGCCAATCAGCAGTTGTTCCGGTACGGGCCAGCCTGCTTCCTGCAGGGCGCGCATGAACAGCGTATTCTTGGTGATGACGTACTTGCCCTGCACATCGCGCAGTTTGCCACGAATGATCTTTAACTGTGCGTCGGTCAGGCCTTTGTACTCGGTCACTACGAAGCCGGTGCTCTTGCCCAGCAGATCACCATAGTAGGCGATCAGTTCTTCTTTGCGTTCACGAGAGATTGCCAAGCGTCGATTCCTCCTTTCCTCAAACGTTGCAACAAAAAGGGCGGCTCGCAGAGAACGAGGCCGCCCGAAAGTTCACAGGGAAGTGAAAGAAGGTACGCGCACTCGCCTCGGCAGGTCATTAAGTTCCCGGATGGGAACGCCTGCTGTCTGTGGCAAGCCAAATTTCTTGTTGTGCTGGCATGATAGCCGCCGGGCAGGGACGGGTCAAGGGGCAAAGAACCCCTCATTCACGAAGGTTTCGTGTATCACATCCCCTGTGCAAGAATATAGATCAGGCACACTAAAATAGGTACGCCGATTTCCACTGCAACCACCGTCTGCCAACGGCGAGTCATAGACCAACGGAGCGAGAAATAGATGCTGCCTGCGACGGTCAGGATAGACAGCGGCAACCTGTAAGGCGCTCCTGCCCGGCCTGTGACTAAGCTCCATAGCAGCCAGGCGCTCACGAACCGGCTTGTTAATATCAGTCCAATGAGCCCGAAGATAACCGATACGAACCAATGCCCCCACCCATTTAGTGCGTTCTCAGTCATATTACTCCCCTTGAGTGCACTTTTTCTCTCTCATCAGCCATCGAACTGTTATTTGAGGAACGAGTTACACATAGGTCCCTGGCCAAACCGGACTCCAGCATTGTCAATGCTACGAGTTGGCTACACGCCGGCTGATACCCAAAGATTCTGGAGCAGTATTAGCTGAATCGCTGTACCGTAATTGCACTACAGGTCTCCATTTGCTAAGACCTAAGAATGCGATATTCAGTTAGCGTCACTTGAAGAAGTCAAATCTAATAATATCGCTCTTATTGTTTGTCAGCAAGTTACTCTAAGAATATTTGCGTTTTGAAAGTGATATTTGCAGTTTCTTAATGGAGGTGCAAAACATTTAAAACTAGAAGTTCGCTAAATCCCCTAAATGTGAATCACCCAAAATCCAGTACAATCAGGCGATTACAGGCTTACAGGGATGGTCTACCATGCGCGTTCGATTGATCCTGTTGATTGCCCTGCTGGCGTTGCCGTTGGCTGCTATCCGCGCACAGGACGCGGCCCCGGCTGACGAGCAAGCTCAGGCTGCGGCTATACTTCCCTATGTTGGCTTTGACCTGCTTGAACGGGGTGAGGCCGCCCTCCAGACGGATGATTTTGAAGCGGCGGCGCTGGATTTCAGCCTGTTCATTTACCTGAATCCGACGGCGGCTATCGGTTACTATGAACGCTCGCTGGCTTACGCCCAACTGGATCGTACACAGGATGCGCTGGCGGATCTGAATACGGCGATCACTTTGCCATCGCCTTCGCTCATCTTCACTGCCTTGGCTCATGATAGCCGGGCCAGATTACACCTGAGCCTGAATAATTTGGATCAGGCACTGGCTGATCTGGGAACCAGCATTGAGGCTGTTCCGGATCAACCTGACTCCTATTTCACCCGTGCGATTGTCTATCAGGAGACGGGTGACCTGGAGAAGGCTCTGGCCGATTGGGATCAGGTTCTGGAACTGGTCCCGGATAATGTCGCTTCATTAACTAACCGCGCCGGTGTGCTGACCGCGCTGGAACGTTACGATGATGCGATTGAAGACTACAGCCGCCTGATTGCCCTGCAACCGGATAGTGATGCGTTTTATGCCGGGCGGGCTGCTCTTTACAACGTGCAGGAGCAACCGGAATTGGCGCTTGCCGACATCAACCGTGCCATCGAATTGAATTCGCAGGATGCGGGGTACTATCTGCAGCGGGGAGCGTTCTACAGCCAACTCGACCGCCCGAGAGAGTCGGCAGCAAATTTCATGGTCTGGATTCAGGCGATCCGTCAAACGAATGATACCCGTAGCATTGACTTGATTCCGGGTTCCTCGGAATTGTTCCTGATGGCACAGGGTGATGTCTTCACCATGACCTTCGAGGTGGTTGCCGATCAAGTGGTTAGCCTGACGGCCACCAGCCCGGAAGAAACACCAGTTGATCCATTACTGGTCGTTCTGGACCCAGATGGGGAACCCCTGACCGCTGATGATGACAGTGGTGGACGCTTTGATGCTGCTTTGAGTTTTACCGCTTTGGTGAGTGGTCGTTATACGGTGCTGCTCAGTCATGCGGGCGGCAACCCGAATGGCCCTGTACGGGTCAAATTGGAACTCGGTTCCGGGTCCTAAAGTCACGGTAAATTCGGTAGCTTATTGATCGATGAAGGAATGCGCTTTATGGCTGGTCGCCTGGTTGCGTTTGGGGTAGCGATCCTATTGTGGTTGGCAGCCTGTGCGCCTGCCGGGTCCGGTGACAGTGCGGCAACTAATGCGCCGTTTATGCCTCCACCACGTGATCAGGCAACTGTGCCGGCTCCGGTCTGGCGCGAGCCCAGTGGGGTAGTCACCGTCGATAACGCGGCACAGATCGCTTATCTCGGTCGCCTGGATGCGACCACGACGGCACCGAGCAGCATTTTTGCTTTCAGCATCGCGCCGGATTCAACGCAACTGGCTGCACTGAACAATCAGCAAATTCTGGTGTGGAACCTGCTGGATGGTCGTCTGGTCGCTGCTGGAGACCGGCAAGATGCCCTGAATATCTGCTACAGTGCAGATAAGAGCGAAATCTATACGGTGCTGCCCAATGGGACGATCAATATCTATCGCGCGGAAGTGGGCGGGGTTCAGGGCACGCTGAACGGACATCCACTCTATAACGGACTGGCAGCCTGTGACTCCTTGAATGGACTATTGGCCCTGGCAGGGAACGATGGAGAGGTAAAGATCTGGGACCCGCTGGAGCGGACCGCCCTAGCGACCTTCCAGGCTGGTGAGACGGCGATCCAGAGTATGGTCTTTTCTGCAGATGGTTCGCGATTGGCGATTAACACGCAGGATGGGACGCTCGGGGTTTGGGACTGGCAGGCCCGCCAGCCGGTCTTCCTGCTCGAAAACCGCCCTGCAAATCGGGTCGCCCTGCGGCCTGACGGACTTCAACTGGCCACAGCCGAACCTAACCAAATCAGCCTGTGGGATGTGACCCAATCGCCTGGGCAAACGCCGATCATCTTGGCGACAGGTGCTGATGGAGCCAGCGATGTGTTCCAGTACACGCCAGACGGGGTGTATGTATTCAACAGCGGTGGTTCGTCCGGGGCTATTTCCGCCTGGGAAGCCGCCAATGGGCGACTGTGGAATACGATGGGTACGGCCGTAAAAGATAAACCCGCCCTGGCGATCAACCCGGCTGGTACTTTATTGGTGACTACGGTACTGGGTGGGGCGGTTAACCTGTGGGATGTGGCCTCGTTGCGAGATGCCCAAATGCGGCGGGCTGAGTTGGCGACTGGGGTTCAGGACATGCTCAACGCGGCGTGGACACCGGACGGGTTTCTGCTGCTGCTGTTCCAGGCCAGTGGTCCAGTACAGGTGTGGGGAGTGACTACCAACTGAGGGCCGGGCAGGTGACTGCTAGCCAGTGCTACTTCTTCGCCGGATCCGTTTTTTGATCCGTTGGCGTTGTGGACTCTACGAGTTCGTCTTCATCTTCCCAACTGATGATCCAGACGCAGGCTCCAGCAACCAGCACTGTGGCGGCGATGAGCGCAATCCATTGACCGGGCAGCAGGCCCACATCGCGGGCTTCGATCAGCAGCAAAACGACCATGCCGACTGAGAGGGCGATCCAGGCGGCCAGGCGCGGATGACGACTCATCCAGCGAATCAAGGGAATATTGGTCAATTGCTTCAGCATAGGTCGCTCGCTTACATTCAAGTCTACTGACGGTTGATCATACCCCAGGGTTTGTCACCGAACAATAGTAACGCCATCTTAATGCGTGCTGCATTATGATTCTCCAAAATGCGGTGCTACAATGTGAAAGATCGTCCACGCCTGAATATCGGGCGGTCTCTTCCAGATGCTACTCACGACAGGAGCCTTGCCTCATGCCCCGCTGGACATCCTTCGATGCGTTTCTGACCGAGGCTCGGACCGCCGCCGATTCGGCCACGCGGCAGGCGTTGGTCAATGAATTGCTGGAAGACCGGTCGGACTGGCCCTGGGTCAATGGGCAGCAAGCCAGTTTCATTTATACCAGCGCCCAGGAACCCTCATCGGTTGCCCTTAACCTGGATACGATCCGGGCAGATCCGCCTTTTGCGGCGTTCGAACGGCTGGCGGGCACGAACCTTTGGTATCTGACGCGCCAATTTCAGGAAGATGACATCCTGGATTATCTGCTGGCGATTGATGATCCCATGACCCCGCTGGCGCAGGAAAAAGACATCGCCGGGCGGGTGAGCAAGTACTGGAAACCCGACCCCTCGAATTCCCTACAGATGAATGCATCTGGTCAAAGTGTTTCCGTCCTGCGGATGGATCTGGCGCGTCCGTACCTGGATTGGACGCGGTTGGCGGAAGTGCCGCACGGTACCATCAAAGAACATCCTTATGACAGTGTTCAACTGGGCTTCAAAGGCCGCAAGCTGTGGGTCTATACCCCGCCAGGATATGAAGGCAGCGGGGAGCATTATCCACTGCTGATCTTCATGGATGGTCAGTGGGCAACCGGGCCGCTGCAACTGCCGGGGATTGCGGATGCGCTCATCAAGCATCGGCGCGTCCGCCCGATGATTATCGCAATGGTTCAAAGCGGCGACCCGGATCAGCGCGCCCGTGAATACGCCTGCAATGACCGGCAGTATCTTTCGCTGCTGCTGGAAGTACTACCGCTGGTGCAAAGCCAGTACCGGGTGGATGCCTCCAGTTTGGGATTGGGCGGGGTGGCGCTGGGTGCGGCTGCGGCGGCCCATGCTACGTTGCAAAACCCTGCTGTGTTTAACGGTTTGACCCTGATTTCACCGCCGCTCGGTAAATCCGGCGATGGCAGCGCGCAGGTCAGCCAACTGCCAGAGCGACTGGCGAAGGCGCGGGCATTACCGGATCGGATTTTCCAATCGGTAGGGCGCTATGAGCAAAAGGCGCGCTTCCTGAAACCAGCCCGGGCACTGGCAACCACGCTGCAAGCCCGACACGATGCGGGCGATACGGTTTATAAGTTTGCTGAGGTGGGTAGTGGGCATGGGTTGGTCGGCTTCCGCAGCGTCTTGCCGGAAGCACTGGCCTGGGCATTCCCCGGCGAGGACCCAATTGGTTAAGATCACTCGGTCTTAAGCACTACGATCAGCGATTTCGCGGGCTGCGCGCAGCCCGCTTTCTAACGCGCCATGCACCGTCTGTGGATTACTGTCATGGGCGGTGGCTTCCCCGGCGAAATAGAGCACGTTTTCCACTGGATCTGCCAGTCGCTGACGGGCAACAGCGTGACCTGGCGGCAGATGGGCATACCCCCCAAGCGCATAAGGATCGGTTCCCCACGAGACCCGTTTTGCCTGAATAAGATCTGCTTGTAAGACAGTCAGCGGGCGATTGAGCAGGTTGGCGAGTTCATTCAAGCCCAGGGCTAAGGCTTCGGATTCCTCCAGCAAATCGATATGGCGAGCGCGCTCGGCTGTCAGGTAGGCGGTGATGATGGCTGGCGCATTCGAACGGCCTTCACCGGGAGTCCACCAGCGGGCTGCCACACCAGGATGGCAGATATAGCGCATGGCCTCTGTCCAATGCTGATTGCGGAAGTGATAGATCAACTTGGTGGCCGGTTCGGTTCGGAATGACTCAATGTCTTGTTGTTTGGATGGGGGTAGAGGCGGGTGAAACTGGATGGTTCCAGCGCGCAAGATGGCGACCGGGACTGTCACCAAGAGGCATTGTGCCGGGATGAACCCGTCATCTGTGGTGATGCCGATTTCCCCCTGCCAGTGAACGGTTCGGACGGGCGTGTTGAGCCGGATGTGCAAGCCACGACTGTACCAGTCCAAGAGGGCGGTATAGCCCTGTTCCAGCCGGAATTCCTGTTTGCCGGCGCGATCCACTTGCATTTCATGGGCTAAATCCCAGGCGCTCAGGCCGCTGAGCGGCGCACAACAGGTCTGTGCCAGCAATACGTCGGCCATCTGTTCCAGTGATTCATCCCAACGGGCGGTTGGTGTGTGTTGAGCCAGGTAATCTCGCAAAGAGCAATCGGCCTGCGGTTGCTGCTCACCGAGCGCGGCATAGGCGGAAGCGACTTCTGCCCATCGATCACGCAGCGGCTGAGGTAATGCGGAGAGTTTATGCAGTATGGGCGGAATGAACCACTGTTGATGACTTGCACGTTCGGCTGGCATCGCCCTCATACCGGCCTGCTTGAGCAGCGCATGAGTGATGACGTGTTCGCCATGAATGAACTCGGCCCCAAGTTCCAGTGGGATAGGGCTCAAGGTGGTATCCGTCCAGGCACGGCCACCGATGCGATCTCGTGCTTCGACAAGGACAACCTTCTTGCCTGAATCGTGCAGCGCACGACCCGCAGCTAATCCGGCTGCGCCTGCTCCAATGATGATGCAGTCGTACATGGCCCTGCTTCAGGATGTGGTTGAAACTGCTGATGGCTTACTCATCATCGATTCGGTGAGGCAGGGGATGGTAAAGCGGATGACGGTTCCGCGACCATCGTCGCTGGCCACGTTGATCTGCCCACCATGTAATTCCACAATCTCTTTAGCTAAAGTCAGCCCCATGACGGTGCCGCTGGCAACCATGCCCAGGCTAGCATCTTCAAAGGGTTGGAAGATATGGGCCAGTTTATCCGGGCTGATGGCCGGACCGTTATCCCGTACCTCTACCCCCACTTGCCCAGGTTGCCGATGAAGGATTTTGATCTCAATCAGGCCGCCTTTAGCCGTGTGATTGAGCGCGTTGGCAATCAGGTTATTGGCGACCTGCAGGATGCGCCGGTGATCGACAAAGACGGTATCGCGCTCATCGCCCTGGTGGTAAACCAGCCGGACTTCACGACGTTCGGCTTTGGGTTGGTAAGTATTGACGGATTCCTGAATGATATCCTGGAAGATGGCTTCCTCCCGTTCCAGTTGGAAGACACCCTTCTCAAAACGAGCATGATCCATCATATCTTCAATGAGCTGGCCCATGTATTCGGTAGTCGATTCCAGTACCAGCAGATGCTCTTCGGATTTATCCGGCTGCTTGCGGAGTAGGTACAGGCGTGTTTTCAGGTTTGCCAGTGGAGTTCGTAATTCGTGCGAGGTATTGGAGATGAAGCGGGTCTTTTCACGCTGTAGGCGTTTTTCCTGGCTGGAGTCCTTGATGATGGTGATGGTGTGGTCGCGGGTGCCATCAATCGACTTGCCGACGATGCTCACATCGAGTTCAGAGCCATCCTTGTGCAGCAGCTTATAGGGCCCTTGCCAGACGCCACCACTGCGGGTGCCGCTTTGAATGATCTGATACATGGGCTGGAATTGGCTGGCGAAGCCATTACCGCCGTTGGAAAATTCGCCGAATTCTTCCGGCGGATACCCCAGGAGATTAGCCAGCGCCCGGTTAGCATAGCGGATATTGCCGCCCTCAGCGTAGACCACGCCATCCTGAACCACGCTCAACACGGCTTTGAACTGATCGCGCTGTGCCTGCAAGTCGGTGGCTAATTGTTGTACCCGGTTCGCCAGTTCTGTTTGCTGGCTGCTGGCAATTTGCTGTTCGAAGGAGCGTCCATCGGTATAGCGGCGCAGATTGACGATGAACAGGCTGAAGAAGATCAACAGCAGCAGGGCCGCTATGCCCAGGATGAACAGCAGCGCCCGGTTCATGCTGACGAATGACTCGGTCCAATCGGCCCCACCGGCATTGCTGACTACTACGCTGATCTGGTTGGTGAGGACGACACCGGCGGCGATCATCGCCAGGAAAAGGACAGCGATCATCAGCACCAGCAGCGACAGATGCGGGCGGGCGGACGGTTTGGGACTGAGGACGGGCAGAGGTGATTTATCGCTCATAATGGACTGTGCAAGCGTAACTGGAAACGAGTAAAGTGAGTCTATGCCATTACAGTTTTGAAACCTATCCACCTTTAGTCATAGGTGAAGAGTCCATTTGAATACGATTTGCCCCGGAGCGCAAGTGAAATTCGGGGCGAGGAGTATTATGACAGCAAATAAGCCAAGACCAGAGAAAATTCTGAACACTTGACCATATCTGCTTATTGAATTGGCTCAGCAAAAGGCCCGTGGGAGTCTATGATGGCTAGATCTGATTTGGTTTGAGAGGATGAGGTGGATTACTCCGCCTCATCCCAACTGCCGAAGGGGTCTTCGTATTTGCGCCAGGCTTTGGGGCCAGATGCCATTTCGGCGTCGCTCAGCAGACAGGCGTCGAGGACGGCAGTGACCGCTTTCGCATCCATGTGCTGCCCAATGCACACGATCTCCTGCCGACGATCCCCGTAGTCGCCTTCAGAGGTAGCCTCGATCTCCGCCAGCCAGGCCGGGTCGGTCGGCCATTCGTGTTTGGGGGTTGCCGCCCACCAGACTCCGCCGGGATTCAGGTTGACCACATCTCCCGCTTGTGACCAGACCCCCACGTCATTGTGGCGGGTCGCCAGCCAGAAGAGGCCTTTAGAACGGACCAGCATGGTCAGGTGGTCGCTTTCCAGCGCATCGAACAGGCGCATCGGGTGGAAGGGCCGCCGCGCACGGTAGACAAAGCTGGAGATCCCGTATTCCTCGGTTTCCGGTTGGTGTGTGCCACGTTCTTCTTTCAGCCATTCCGGGAATTGTGCTGCGCCGTCGATATTGAAGCGTCCGGTATTCAGAATGCGCTGTAAGGGTACAATGCCGCGCTCGGTGCGGATGATCTCTGCCGTCGGATTCAGCCGCCGTAGAATAGCTTCCAGTCGGTTAACCGCGTCCGCCGGGGCCAGATCAACTTTGTTCAGCAGGATCACATCGGCAAATTCGGCCTGATCGACCAGCAGATCAACCAGGCTGCGTTCATCGTCATCACTGACGGCCATATCGCGGTCAGCCAGATCATCACCAGAGCCAAAATCCTTCATGAAGTTGTGGGCATCGACTACTGTCACCATCGTATCTAACCGGGCGAATTCGTTCAGACGCGCCCCGGTTTCATCTTCAAACGTGAAGGTTTCCGCGACGGGCAGCGGTTCAGAGATGCCGCTGGATTCGATCAACAGGTAGTCAAAACGACCTTCATGGGCCAATTTGCTGACTTCGGTCAGCAGGTCTTCCCGCAGGGTGCAGCAGATGCAGCCGTTGGTCATCTCGACCAGTCTTTCATCAGTCCGGCTGAGGGCTGCGCCGCCATCCCGTACCAATCGCGAGTCGATGTTGATCTCGCTCATGTCGTTGACGATCACAGCGACCCGCAGCCCTTCACGGTTGTTGAGGACATGGTTGAGGACGGTGGTTTTGCCTGCACCGAGAAATCCGGAGAGGACGGTGACGGGCAGCGGGCGGCGGAGTTCAGACATAGAGTAACCTCTGGGTGGTTAGTGATTAGTGGCGGGTGGTCAGTGTTGAATGATGATAGATGATGGCTCATAACGGACGACTGGCAGCGCGTAGTCAGCAGCTATTAACTGAAATTGGGGACAAGTAACTGGAAACCCTATACTCATCGTTTTTTGCCGGTGGATAGCTTCGACTGGACTTCACGGCGGGTGACCGCAGGCAATTTGGACTGATGAACGGCCAGATACTGCTCGACTGCTTCACGGTGCCGCTTGACTGCTTCCCGCAGCACCCAGGAAATCGCTTTGGTGATGCGCTTATCGGTTTCATCCTGCATTTGTGCCATCAGGTCGACCGCCACGTCCATGCCGCGTGGGTCGGAACTAGAACGTACCACGTCTACCAGCAGCACCAGGCTAGCCCGCCTCTGATTTACATCCGGGCTGGCAGCCAGGCGGCGCAGGAATGCCTCCCACTCGTCCCAACGGGCATACATTTCCGCTGGCGTGAAGACCGTCTGACAGTTGGCGTCGACTTCCTTCCAGCCATGAAGCTGGCTTAACCAGCCTTCTAGCCTCTGCAATAACAGGCGCTGCCGATATGCTTTGTGCCGCGCCAGCAGCATCCCGGCAGCCTGTCTTTCTTCTAGCGATTCCCCCTGATAGAGCGTATCCAGCGTATGGAGCCAGTCGGCTTCGGAGAGCGTGCCGTGTTCCGCCAACCAGTCCTTGACGAACTGGCGCATGGCTGGCACCGGTAGGCGATATTCCAGATGATCAGTTTCGCTATGACTCTTGGGCTGGGGGCCAGTTTTAGCGTTCGCCTGGGCAAAAGCCAGGAAGTCGGTCACAAAGGCATTTGACATGGGTCTTACCGCTAGTCCTCAGCTACTTCTCCCCGATCCCATTCCATGGCGCTGATGATTTGTTCGGGGGTCGGTTCCCGGAGAATGCAATTCTCCATCCGGGCTGTCAAGGCAGCATGATCGACTGCGCCACCCTCACCGATGACCACAAGCTGTGAGTAGGGTTTGACCTCGCCCCATTTTTCGCCCAGGGTAAGGGCTGCCCGCCGCCCGACGACTTGCAATACAGCTCGCCGTGAGGGGAAATCTGCCAGGTTCATCACGCCCTTGGCCCGGTAGATGCTGGTTGGCAGGGTGTTGATGACCTCGCGCACCTGCCGGAAATCCAGCGGCTCGGCACTCGTCCAACTCCAGGTATTGAACAGAAGACTGTGGTCATGATGATGGTGGTCATGTTCATCATGTTCGTGGTCGTGATCGGTAGGCGCGCTGGCTTCATGAACATGCACATCCAAAGTGGATTTGCTGGCGGTGCGTTCGGGTTCGTACTTGCCGATACCCAACAGCAGTTCCAGTGGTACCCGGGCGTAGGTTGTCTCCAGGATGCGGGCATCCGGCGTGATGTTTAGGATGAAGTTCTTGACGTCGGCCAGTTTATAGGTCGTGACGCGATCTACTTTGTTGAGGATCACAATGTCAGCGATTTCGAGCTGGGCTGCTGCCAGATCTTCCATATCATCCTTGAGCGTGAGCAGATGTTCGGCATCGGCTACGGTGAGGATGCCATCGACGGTCACGTATGGGCTGAGTTCCGGCATCAGGAAGGTGCTGGCAACCGCCGCCGGATCCGAGACGCCGCTGGTTTCGACGATGATGTATTCCGGTGGTTCGGCGCGTTTGAGCAGTTTTACCGTCTCCATCAACAAATCATCCCGGATGGTGCAGCAGATGCACCCATTCGAAAGGCTGATGCTTTCCCCTTCGACACCGACGATCAACTGCGAGTCGATATTGATCGCCCCGAAGTCATTGACCAGCACCGCGATCTTCAGGCCATGATCGCCATGCAGAATATGATTCAGCAGCGTGGTTTTACCCGCGCCGAGAAAGCCCGTCAGGATAGTTAAGGGAACTGGATATTTGCTGCTGCGGGGCGTCATAGCGGCACCTCTGATAGTGGAGCGGGGCGTCATTCAGGGCGCTATGGGCGAGGATGTGGACAGTGGCGGATGGGGAATACAAACGCGAGTTATTGCGTTCTGACCGTTCCACCATCCGCATCGAGTGGGCTGATTCTAGCTCACGTCCGCGACGGTCTTGCCCTGGCGCTTCAGAAATTCGACCACGCCAATCTTATCGATGGTGCGGATTTCATCCGTGGTGACCTGAATCCGGACAAACTGATCCAGTTCCGGGACAAAAAACCGCTTGTTCTGCATATTCAGCTTCCACTGGCGGCGGGTAGCACGCAGCGAGTGGCTGCGCTTGTTGCCGACCATCGGGCGCTTGGTGGTAACTTTCTTCCGTCCGGGCATGATTGCGTCCTCTACACGGTCATTGGCTTACGACATGAATAGCGCATTATTCCACAAGAACGCCCCGGACGGAAGACCCGGCCTTTCCCTTGCCAAGAGTCGTCAGCATACCCTCCCATTGGCTTGCCGTGTCGGTTGATGACAAATGCCGGGCTTTGCGGCAATCCGGCCAGGCAGCCAGAACACTGGATCGCCATTCTTCTCCGGCGCAAGTCTGCACCCAGCTTTCGTAGGTCCCCATCCAGCGGATCATGGCCCGCAGCGCATCCAACGCGCGCTCCTGCTGTGCGGGATTGCCGGGACGTGTCAGTGGTGGCAGGTCGGTTGAACGCCACACTGTCGACCAGTCGGTTCCTGACGGAACAAACTGGGGTCGGAAATCTGAACGGCGCAGGAAAACCTGCTCAGCCTCGTACTGATACCGTAAGCCAAATGCCCAGATCGATAGTGATCCACCATCACTTAGCTCTGCGTGATAGCGACTGGCTGCCCGGCGGGGGTCTGGCGTTGGGTCTTTGCGGCAGCCATATTCGATGAGTAGATTGCCATGTGGATAGCGGACATCCCGCCCCCAACACCACATTTGCCGATCAAAGAGCAACTGCCCATGATGCCGCAAGAATGGGGAGAGGCTACTTGCCGAGGGTTCGGGCTGAATGGACTCTAAACAGATCTGAGGTGGTTTCATAAGTCTTTATGATACTCTGTATCAATAAGGTGGAGTTTAGCATTGAGGTGAGAACAGCGCAAGGGTCTTGACTCTCCTCCCTCGGCACCGCACAATCACCCTATTATTTGAAGGTGATTGTGTGACTCAGCCGCGTATCCTCATCCTCATCCCGGCCTACAATGAGGCCGTCAGCATCGCTCAGGTCATCGAACGGGCGCGGCACCAGTTGCCAGGTGCTGATGTCCTGGTCATCAATGATGGTTCCAGTGACGACACCGGGGCGCTGGCCGAAGCTGCCGGTGCGTATGTCCTCCATCTGCATTACAACGTAGGGATCGGAGCCGGGGTGCAAACCGGCTTCCGCTTCGCCGCCATGCAAGGCTATGACATCGTTATCCGCAATGATGGCGATGGGCAGCATGACGCGCAGGAAATGCAGGCCATGCTGAAGGCACTGGATTCCAGCGGGGTCGATATGGTGATCGGGTCGCGTTATGTAGAAGACCGGGGCTATCGCGGTTCATCAATGCGGCGGCTAGGCAGCCTGATTCTGGCACGATTGATCTCTGGCATTATTCGCCAGCCGGTGACCGACCCAACCAGCGGTTTTATTGCCTGTAATCGCCGGGCTATTCTTTTATGCGCGCAGGTTTACCCGCATGACTATCCCGAACCTGAGTCGATCGTCATCCTGCACCGGGCGGGACTGCGCCTGACAGAAATCCCCGTGACGATGCACGACCGCGCCGGAGGAGTCTCCTCGATTACGGCGCTGCGATCGGCCTACTACATGGTGAAGGTCATTCTGGCGATTCTGGTTGGGCTGCTCCGCCCTCCAGCTTTGTTAGAGCAGGCGGGTTAAGTTCCGGTTGAATCAGGCCTATTCCACAATAGCTACCTTGACTTCCACAGCAGCATCGTAACGTCTTTGGGCGGTCACGACTTCGTCAATGTGTGCTTCTGTCCAGCGAATGATGGCTGCAATTGGCTCACAAAGTGTTTTGCCGAGTGGTGTCAGAGCATATTCGACACGAGGTGGCACTTCCGGGTACAGCGTCCGCGTGACGAGGCCATCCCGCTCCAGACTGCGGAGCGTTTGCGTCAGCATCTTCTGGGAGATGCCGCTGATTCCCCGCCGCAGATCTGAAAAGCGCTTGGGTCCATCTTCCAGCATGCCGATGATCAAGGTGGTCCATTTGTCTCCCAGACGATCCAGGGCCTGCCGGACCGGGCAATCGGCGGCATAAGCCTGACTGTACTGCCCGATATACGCGTATACGTCTGCCAGTCGATCCTTCATGATGGTTTCCTCCAGGTAACTATCCCACTTCAAAGTGCCTACTTCCCAGCGTATACCAGGTCACTTATAGTAACCATTGTCAATTTCACCTCTACGCGGTTCAACCGCGAGATTATTCAGGAGCGATCTTTCATGGCAAACTCACCAACCCTGCTCGTCACCGGGGCTTCTGGTCAACTGGGCCGCCGCGTTGTTCAACTTCTGTTGGAAGCAGGGACACAGAACCTGATTGCCGGTACGCGCAAGCCGGAAAATCTGGCGGATGTCGCCGCTCAGGGCGTGACCGTGCGGCATGTTGATTTTGACGATGCAGCTTCGATGGCAGCCGCCTTTGCCGGGGTGGATCGACTACTGCTCATCAGCACCGACGTGGTTGGCGTGCCGGGCGCACGCCAACAGCAGCATCTGGCGGCGGTGCAGGCGGCTGCTAAAGCGGGAGTCAAACATGTCATCTACACGTCACTGGTGAATCCGGTTGAGACACCGGTCACGCTGGCTCCTGATCATGCTGCGACCGAGGCGGCGCTCGCTGCGACCCATATGGGTTGGACCATCTTGCGGAACAATATCTATGCCGATTCCCTACCTCAGACCCTCAAGCAGGCACAGCAGTTTGGTGGACAGTTGTTCAGTGCGGTAGGCACAGGAAGAATCGCCTGGGTGACCCGGGAGGATTGCGCGCGCGCCTCGGCAGCCGCGCTGGTCGCCGGGTTTGACGGCCAGCGGGTTCTGAATATCACCGGGCCGGAAGCCCTCTCTCAGGTTGATCTGGCTCAGATGGGTAGCCAATTGACCGGGCAACCGATCAACTATGTTCCTCTGCCTGCCGAAGTTCTCAGCAGCAATCTGGCGGGGGCGGGCTTGCCTCCGGCGATTGTTGATCTGATTGTGTCGTTTGATACGGCTTCTGCTCAGGGCAAGTTTGAAGCAGTTTCCAATGACTTTGAGAGCCTGACAGGCCATAAAGCGACTCGTGTGGAGGATTTCCTGACCAGGGCATTAGCCACTGTTTAGCAGACGAATTTCTAAGCGAGCAGACACATAAATCGGGTGTAAGATAGCTGGGTTCAGGTTACAGGAATTCTGATACGATGAACTCGGCTATCGACCACACTCGTATTCTCATTCTCAAGGCGGAGATGGGCTTTGGACACCGCAGCGCCGCCCGGGCCATGAAAGCCGCCTTTGAAGCACAATATGGCGACCGCTGCACCGTCTATATCGTTGACCCGATCCAAAATGAGCGCGCCCCCGATTTCCTGCGGGATAGTCTGGCAGAGTATGACCGGGCGGTACGGGACATGCCCAATCTCTACCGGCTGGGTTATGAAGTCAGTGACACGCCGCTTTCAGTACCGATGATTGAAGGCGGCCTGAGCGTCCTCCTGCTGGATGCCCTGCGGGAGATTGTGACCCAGTACCAGCCGCATGTGATCGTTTGTGTATATCAGAATTTCCTGGCTCCTCTGAGTGCCCTGTTCGCGCTCACAGGCAATCATATCCCGGTGGTCACGGTCATTACGGATCTGACCGTCATTCACCGACTGTGGTACAACCGCGTCAGCGATGTGTGTGTGGTGCCCACTCAAACCGCCTATGACCTGGCGATCAAGTACGGTTTATCGCCAGAGCGGGTGCGGGTGATCGGCATTCCGGTCCATCCCGATATCAGCCGGGAGACTCGGACGGCAGCCGAGGTGCGCGAGTCGCTGGGTTGGAAGCGTGATCTGACGACGCTCCTGTTTGTCGGTAGCAAACGGGTGCGGAATTTGCGCGAGGTGCTGCGGGCGTTCAATCATAGCGGCCTGCCTATCCAGTTGATCGTCGTTACTGGCGGTGATGATGAACTCTATCGGGAGTTTCAGCAGACCGAGTGGCATGTCCAGACCCATCTCTATAACTATGTCGAGGATATGCCCACTTTCATTCGGGCGTCGGATGCCATGGTGTGCAAAGCCGGTGGTCTTAGTGTGACCGAGGCGCTGGCGGGCGGCCTCCCAATTCTGCTGATTGATCTGATCGAAGGGCAGGAGACTGGGAATGCCGAATACGTGGTTGAGCATGGGGCGGGTGATCTGGCAACGGACCCGATCACGGCATTGGAAACCCTCTACCACTGGCTGATAGATGGTCAGGCACTGCTGGGCCAACGGGCTGCTGCTGCCCGACGGTTAGGAGCGCCGCGAGCGGCTTTTGAGATTGCGGCGCTGGCCTGGGCGAAAGCAGGGGACTATCAACGGGAACTGCGTCGGAAGACGTTGTTGCAAGCTTCCCGACTGCGGGCGCTGCGACGACTACCCCTCCCGCCGCCGTTCCTGAAACTGCCGCGGATTGATTGAATCCGCTAGGGAAGAAACATACGTTTAAGATGCTCAATAATTTGCGGTTTGGGAGTGGAGGAAATGTACCACCGATACTTCTCGAAGAATACAATCTTAAAGTTCACCTCGTCTTGCGTCATATGAGTCTGAAAATAGAAAATAGATTTAGGATAAGGTCTGGGACGGGATGACCAACCATCTACCCAGTTCATTTTCTCTAGCACGGCAATATATGAATAGCGTTCGTGCCAGAGGTCGTGAAACTCATTTGTTGAAAGTGTAGTTCCAAGTGGTAGTGGAAGCCAATCTGGACTCCAAACTTGGATTTGATCCCATTGCAGGGTTTCGTCTCGCCGCTTGATCGCATACCAAAATAAACCAGCCACAACTTGGCGTATCCAAGTATAGATATCTGCTCTCAGATAGGCGACATTGGGCAAAAGGCCAGCGGGAAGGTCACTAATGAGTGAAGCACTGGATGTAAGTCGCTTTGCACGATTAAAATTGGCTTCAGCATTAGTGATTGCTACTTGAACATCGTTGTCAAGTTTGTAAATATGCCGCTCATTTTTGAGCGGTATCAAAAGCGCACTCATTACTGCTTGGTCTAGCTGTGATTTCTGACTATTGTGAAGATCACAGGAAGGAACTGTAATGCTGTCGCATAAATGCCCCTTAAAGAATTCTTTAGGGGGAATATGCTCACGTGATACCGCGGGCGCACCGCAGTAATAGCAAGTTTGTCCTTTTAATTTAGCCATTCAGATAATGAAAATCCCTATTGTCATTACCTCATAATGTACCGCTTATAAATCATCCAGCTTGCCCTCGCGCAAGGCCGCCTCAAAAGCGCGACCTATCCGCAGAATTTGTTCAACCCAGACCACGACTTCTTCTTCGTCGAAGTTTTCGAGGAGGGCTTCATAGATGTCATCGGGGAAGCTGTTGACCACTTCAGTGGTCAGGCAGGCGGTTGCCTGCTCAACCGATGGCCGCGAAGCCGGTGGTTCCTCACTCATCACCTGCTGGAACCATTGCTCGACTATGGGGTGGATCTGTTCGCAGGAAGAACCCTCAGGCAGTTCCCGATTAGCCAGTTCTTCAAACTCATCTAACCAGTGCGGATCGTCGTTCGAGGGGGGTGGGGTGGTCATACGCGCTCCCTGAATGTGACCGTCAACCTACAGTGTATGGAAAGTTGCCCATTTAGCCAAGTCCACTATGCTAAACCATTCGCAATTGTTGCAGGTGGTGAGGTGGCTTTACAATGATAGTGTATAACCCTTCAGATGAATTTCGTCAGCGCAGGTGGGAAAGCAGGTTGCCCGCATCGGGTTCATATGAAATTCCGTAAATGGTTAGTTCCTATTCTCGGCATCCTGATTAGCCTGGGTTTTCTGGCCTTTGCATTTCGCAATCTCCGTCCGGAAGACGTACTGGGTTACATTCAGGGGGCGCAGCCTGGATGGCTGCTGCTGGGGGCGGTGGTCTACTTTGTAGCGGTTGCGATTATCTCTCAACGCTGGGGCTTCCTGCTGCGATCAATAAAACCGGTCGGATTGCGAACCCTCTTTCCCTTGGTCACGATCGGGTATATGGGTAACAATGTCTATCCGTTTCGCGCCGGGGAAATGCTTCGTATCCTGTTGCTTCAGCGTGACCAACGCATTCCTATTGCTAAAGCCACGACAACCGTGATTGTCGAACGTGTCTTTGACGGATTGGTGATGCTGACCTTTATTGCAGTGGCACTTCTATTCGTTGAAGTTGCTGAACCTCGCGTTCGTACCGTGGCGACCTTCGCAGCCCCGTTATTTCTTATCGCGGTGGCGGTATTCTTTGTACTGGCGGCTCAACCGCAGCTGTTGCGAAAGCTTATGCATCTGGCAGGGCGCTTCCTGCCTGGGCCGATTCATACGCGGATGACGCGCCTGGGGGATGACATCATCGCCGGGTTAGCCAGCCTTCGTAGCGTGAAGCATTTGGCCGGAGCGGTGGCCTGTTCTTTCGGCAGCTGGATGGTAGAAGTCTTCGTTTACTGGTTGGTATCCTTCGCTTTTGGTTTGAATGTCAGTTATGCCGTCATGCTGATGACGGTCGGCGTGGTCAACCTGGCTGGATTGATCCCGGCTGCGCCAGGGCAGTTTGGTGTCTTTGAGACCTTTGTCATAGCCGTTCTGACGGGCGTTGGCGTAGCTCAGGGGCTGGCAACGGCGTATGCCTTTGTTGTCCATATGGTCATCTGGTTGCCTGTGACGCTGGTCGGCTTTTATTTCCTCACTCGCCGTGGGTTGAACATCGGCGCGCTGACCGATCAACGCCAATTGGAGACTGTCGTCGCCCCTGCTGCTGGCAAGTAGTATTTGCTTCGGCTTGCCGTAAATATCTTCCACAAGCATTCACAAATCTTCACGAATCGTTATGGCACAGGACTTTAGTCCTGCGAGATAATGATTATAATCGTTAGATTTAGTAATACTGGGTAATACGCCCTGTATTTGAACCACTCGCTTCGGATAAGCGGGAAATGCTGCGGGAGCATAGTCATCATGGATGCACAGAACTGGTATCGTTCAGGACGCGCTAAAGCCCAAAAAGGGGAGTGGCTGGATGCGCGCATGGATTTTGATGAAGCCCTCATCCTGGACCCTACTTTCGTCAAAGCCTATATGATCCGCGCTTATGTTCGTCGTAAATTGAATGACTATGAAGGCGCTGCCCGGGATTACTCGGAAGCCATCAAGGTGGATCCCAAGTTGGCCGATGCTTATGATGGGCGTGGTCAGGTTTACAGCCGACTGGGCGATATGGATAAGGCACTGGCGGACTACAACCGGGCTATTCAGTTAGGGGTGACGGATAAGGCCACAACGCACTTTAATCGAGCCACTGTCCATGCCAAGCGTGGCAGTCTTGAACTGGCGATTGATGATTACGCGGAAGCGATCCGCTACAATCCTAAATTTGGTGATGCCTTCCACAGCCGTGCTTTGCTGTATGCCCGTAAAGAAGAGACACTGCGAGCCCTGGCAGATTTCGAGCAGGCGCTACAAATTGGTACCTCGGATATCGTGCGGACGCTACTGGCGCGGGCCGCTGTCCACGAAGTGCGGGAAACTTGGGCTGCTGCTGCTGCGGATTACGAAGCAGTGCTTCAGCGCGACCCTCGGAATGAGCCTGCTCGTAAAGGGATCGAAGCCTTAAAATCCCGCCAGCCCAGCACATAAGACGAATATCCTTTCATAGTCTGGCCTAGGCAGGGACTTCGGGTGATTAAGTACATTAGGAATCACAAGGGCGAGCCATTTGGCTCGCCCTTGTTTAGTTCTAGCTGCGGCACATGTAGTGACGCACGTTCCTACAGAACTTTATTCACCACGCGGGGTGATTTCGACTTCAATCGGCTCGTAGCCTTCGCCGGTCACATCCACACCGTCAGCGGTCAGCAGCTCAATGGCAGCGGCGGCCAGATCGGTACGGAACGCACCTTCGCTCGGTTCGGCGGTGATGACGGCACCTTCCAGCGAGACGGCGACGGTCTGTGCCCACAGAGCTTCATCCAACATACCCACGCCCATCGGCGACGGCCAAATGAGCTTGTTGATTTCGTTGAGCTGCCAGGTCATGTGACCGGTACCCAGGGTCGGGCCATTATCCAGCACGATCTGAACAGCTTCTTCGAAGTTGTCACGGGCATAGATCCAGCCCATCAGGGATGCCTTGATGAAACGAACGGCGATGTCTTCATTGCTGACACCGTTGGTTTCACCGGCCAGGTAGGCTTCGCTGCTGAAGATGTGATCCTGCAGCATGGCGGTGCCGACATCGTTGTAGTTGATGACGTTCAGATCATCGGCGGTGTACAGGAAGTTACCCTGGTCGTCGACGGCTTCCAACACCTGAGCATATTCATTGTAGGTCATGGCCTGGGCTGCATCGACTTCACCATTGAACAGCAGGGACATATCGAATGGCTGCTGAATGATGGTCACATCTTCCGCATTCGCGGGGTCGATACCTGCTGCCCGCATTGCGGCGAACAGTTCGTGCTCGTTGCCGAAGCCCCAGGTGCCGATGTTCATGCCCCGGAAATCCTCGACCGATTCAATGCCAGTTTCCTTGAAGCTCACCTGGAGCGTACCGCTGCGTTGGAAGACCTGCGCAATGTTGACCAGATCAGCACCGGCTTCACGGCTTTCCAGCACTTTCGGCACCCAGGCGATACCGAATTCGGCACCACCGGAAGCGACGACCTGCTGCGGGACAATATCGACGGCACCTTCGAGGATGGTCACATCCAGACCTTCAGCCTCATAGAAGCCCTGGTCAACTGCGGCATAGTAACCGGCAAACTGTGACTGGGTCACCCACTGAAGCTGGAGGCGAACAGGGATCAGGTCCTGCGCCTGAGCCACGCTGCCCAGCGAGAGGACGGCGATCAGGCCGACCGTCACCGCTAGAATAAGCATCTTCTTCATCTACCATTACTCCTTAAATGAATCACTTGAGGGCTGCACACACGCCGCACCTCAGCAAACCCCAACCAGAATGGAACATTTTTCACTGCTTGACAACATGATAATCTACCAGATTGCACCCCGCAACTTTTGTGCAATGCGCCCTCAGCTTAATTTCGGCTACACTGCATTCCTTCGTCGCCTCTTCCAACCACCCGCAGCGGGTCTCGGGCTACTCGCTCTTCCGCATCGCCAGCGCCCAGGGCATGGTCACACGCTCGATGAAGATGACCAGCAGGTAAAAGGTCAGCCCCATGACCGAGGCCATGATGATCGCCGTCCAGGCGCGGGTGAAACCCAGCCCTGCTGCTTCTTGCGCGATGAACTGACCGAGGGTCGCGCGCGGGCCACCGAAGAACTCTGCCACCACCGCGCCGATCACGCTCAGGGCGCTGGCAACCCGCAGGGCGCTGAGGATGAAGGGCAGGGCATTGGGGATCCGCAGCGCCCTCAGGATTTTGCCCGGAGAGGCGGCGTAGGATTGCATCAGCTCCAGCTGGCGCGGGTCAACCATTGTCAAGCCGCGCACCGTGTTAATCATCACCGGGAAAAAGCACATCACCGCTACGATGACCATCTTGGATACCGGGTTGGTCAACCCGAACCAGTTATTGGTGATAGGAGCCAATGCGATGATTGGCACTGAATTGGCGGCAATGGCGAAGGGCATCAGGGCTTCCGAAATGATGGTGAAGCGAGCGGTCACGAGTGCCACCAGCACTCCAGCACCACAGCCGAGGAAGAACCCGCCGACGGCAGAGCGCAGGGTTGCACCGCTGGATTCCCACAGGATCGAGCCTTCACCACTGGTGAAGCGGTTGAACTCCCCCATCCATTCTTCCAGAATGGCCGATGGGCGGGGCAGCAGGAATTGCTGGATATTGAACACGCGGACAATCAGTTCCCAGATGACCAGGAACCCAACCGCGATGAGAATCGTCGGCAAGTAGTAACGCAGTCCTTCCAACAACCGTTGGATGGCAGGTTTAGCAGGTGGGGTAAAGCGCCCCGGCGCGGGTGTAGCGGTCATCTTGGCTTCTCACTTATTGATACAGGCGGCAAGCTTACCGCGCTCTGACTATCCTGACCACTGCGCCAAAACAACCATGCGGAATTGAATCGTAGTGAATTGGCTTAAACAGAGGCAAACAGTATTGATAAAATTTCAAATAATGAAAAATGTAGTTGGTTTTTGTTACATGCCACACCGTAATTTAACGTTATGAAAGTTCGGTGTTATGTGAAAGGATTACCTTAAGGAAATGAATTCACACTTTGCCCCGCTTTACTTACATCTTCCATGGGATACTTGCTTATGACGATGACTACCCAATCTCCCTCTATATGGCGGGTTGCACTGCTGCTTGCCATCGCGGTGTCATTTATTTATCTGGCATTCCCCTCTCGTTTTTACAATGGCGATGCCATCCAGGTCATGCTGGATGTAGAACGTGATGTCAAACTGACAGCTTTTTACCATCCTTCTGGTTCAGTGTTGTACGAACCCGGCTATCTGGAAACTCCAGTCCAACCAGGTCAATTAATCAACTTGCGCTACTTTCTGGACTATCCGACTGTCAATCTGATCAGCCATATCTGGATCGCGTTAGGCTTACCTTCCGAATCCTTGATCATGCCGGTTTTGATCTACCGTGCGGTCATGGGGGGAGTCTCGGTCTTTTTTACGGCGCTATTTATGTTCCGGTTACGGCCTGTTCGCTGGATTGCCATAGTGGTTGCGCTGGGCGTTGGCCTGAGCGCGACCCACTGGACGTATGCCACCGACTTGTATCAATCCATCACCCTGGTTGCGCTGGTCGCTGCGGCTGCTTACGGTCTGGCAGTTCAGGCACGCAAACCGGTTCCACAGGAACCGGTCGGCTTAATCCTGATTGGGTGTATTCTGGCATTTGCCACCTTACATAACATTCTCGGCGTATTGGCGGTGGCCGCTTTCGGCCTAGCGGTATTGGCGTTGCCTACCGAGGGCGGTTGGTTATTGCGCCTACGTGCAGGCATTGTTTTTGGTCTAGCGGTTGTCATCACTGCCGGGGTAGTCTATGTAGGAGTACAGACCGTTTTACCTGTCACTCAGGGGCAAACCAATCCTTTCCAATGGTCGGATGATTCGGGGAATACTCAGGATTCTGTCCTTGTCGATTTTTCGCCTTTGGAAGATGGCTTAAGAGCCTTCCTCGGATTTGCCAAGTCCCAGATCATTTTCCCCGGAATCAATGTGCGTCATCCCCAGGGGCTGCGTGAATACTGGGATGCAAGCTCGAATTCAGCGCGATTAGTGTTGATGGGATTCTATGGCGCCTTTATGCTGGTGATGACCAGTCCCATATTGGTTCTCTTTATCCGGCGCAAACTCTTGCCGCCACAGCACCGCTGGCTGTATGTGCTGCTTGCCGGTTTGCTCATTTTTTTCACGCTCTTTAATTGGTATTGGCTGCCTAGTGATGTCCACTATTGGTTAGTGCCGACCCTATGCTTATGGATCATAATGGGTTTTACCTTGGCCCATTTGCAAGAGACGAGTCCTCGCTTAAAACGCGTCTTAATCCCTCTCAGCGCCGGCTTCGTGGCATTTATGGTCGCCTTTAATTGGTTCAACCAAATCATGCCGCAAGCTACTCACCCAAATCCGTTGCTGGCCGAAGCTGAAGAACTCCGGGCAATGAGCACGTCCAAGGACCTATTCGTTTCGGATGGCAACCCTGTGGACTTTTATGTGATCTATTTTGCCCGTCGGAACCTGCTGGCTGTTTCGATTGTCAGTATGCAAGCCGATGCGAACGCTGACCGCATAACTGAATTGGCAACTGAACAGGGCCGTCGTGTATTGGCTGATGGTGGCAATATCTATTTCTATACGCGATCCAAAGACCCGAGTGTATGGCAGGGCCTGGCTACTCTTGTTGGACTGCCTCCAGAAACGCCATTGGAACTGATCTCAGAAACAGACCAGCATACAATCTACCGATTTACAGCGCAGTCGTAATCAGTAGATTTGCAGCAAAACCCCTCCCGGTCGTGGTAAACTCAGGACGCAAAGTATATAGTCCTGTAATCCCCGACTGGGAGGATGAGATATGCCCGCCAAAGCACCAAGTGCTCCTCTGAATATCGACCGTATTGCCGAACTCCTCGGTGACCAAGCCAAATCCCTGCTCAAGCACAAAAGCAAAACTATCGACAAGAACAGTTTGCATCTGCCGGGGCCGGATTTTGTGAACCGCGTGTGGTTGAATAGCGACCGTCACCCGCAGGTGCTGCGCTCGCTTCAGCAGATGTTCGATCATGGGCGGTTGGGCGGCACGGGCTACTTGAGTATTCTGCCGGTTGACCAGGGGATCGAGCACAGTGCCGGGGCCTCCTTCGCCAAGAATCCGCTGTACTTTGATCCGGAAAACATCGTCAAGCTGGCGATTGAAGGCGGTTGCAATGCAGTCGCCTCGACCTTCGGCGTACTGGGTACGGTCGCCCGCAAATATGCCCATCGCATTCCGTTCATGGTCAAGATCAACCACAACGAACTGCTGACCTATCCCAACAAGGCCGATCAGGTCATGTTTGGCACCATCAAGGAAGCCTGGAACATGGGAGCCTGTTCGGTTGGTGCGACCGTCTACTTTGGTTCCGACCAAAGCACCCGCCAGTTGATCGAGGTCGCCAATGCGTTTGCTTATGCCCATGAACTGGGTATGGCGACCATCCTGTGGTGCTACACCCGCAATAACGGCTTCAAGGTCAACGGGGTCAACCACGAAACTGCCGCTGACTTGACTGGACAGGCCAATCACCTCGGTGTGACCATTCAGGCCGATATCATCAAGCAGAAGCTGCCCACCCATAACGGCGGCTTTAAGGCGCTCAACACCGGTGCTTCCAGCTATGGCAAGCTGGATGAGCGCATCTACACCGAACTGACCAGCGACAGCCTGATCGACCTGACTCGCTATCAGGTAGCGAACTGCTACATGGGTCGCGCCGGGCTGATTAACTCTGGTGGCGCCAGCGGCGGCGATGGCGATCTGGCGGAAGCCGTGACGACTGCCGTCATCAACAAACGCGCCGGTGGTATGGGCCTCATCAGCGGCCGTAAGGCCTTCCAGCGCCCGATGGATGAAGGTGCCGCGCTGCTCCGTTCCATTCAGGATGTGTACTTGTGTGAGGATGTGACCGTCGCCTAGGTCTCATACCCCGTTGAACTTCGTCTATAATCCATCCCGGCGATTAAAACCGGGATGGATAGCTTGTCTGCACTCACTCGATCTCAATCAATCCTGCTCGCGGTCATCCTGCTGATGGCGGCGCTGCTGCGTTTCGCTCACCTCGATCAAATCGAACATAACGTCGATCATGCCTATACGATCTGGCAGGCGCTGACCACCCTTGACCGGGGCGTGCTGCCGCTGGCGGGGCAAGGCACCTCGGTATTGTTCGCAAATCCCGCGTTGACCGGCTATCTGTTCCTGCCGGGGCTGGTGCTGACTCGCTCACCGCTCAGCGCTTATGTGCTGGTGATCGCGCTCAATACGTTGGGGGTGTATCTGGCCTTCGCTGTGGCCCGCCGCTTGCTCAATATGCCGGTAGCCTTGCTGACCGCCGGGTTGCTGGCGGTCAACCCCTGGATGATCGAGTACAGCCGGGCAACCTGGGTACAGGGTTTGCTGCCTTTCTTTGCCTCTGCTTTAGCCTGGGCGCTCTGGCCGGTACTCACGGGAGTTTCGAGCAGACCAGGCTGTCGTCTGATCCTCGCGTTTGTCATTCTGGCGCTGTATACCCAGACCTATCTGCTGTCGTTTATGGTTCTGGCTCCGGTTGGACTATTGATCCTATGGCGCTGGAAGCTGTTACCGAAGCGCCCTCTGATGCTCGGTATCAGCATTTTTGGAGTGGCATCGGCAGTATATGGAATCGGCTTGCTGCAGCAGGCTTCAACCGTGCAGTCGCGCTTGACCGAGTTTTCCAGTGCGCCCCGCCAATTTCGCCCCGAGGCACTGGATCATGCAGTGCGCCTGATTTCTGGCGCAGACTATGCCATTGCACGGGGCGTTGATGCGCCTGCCGGTGATTCGGTGTTACGCCAAACCCTGTCACAGGTCGCACATGGAGTTGTTGTTGTGGGCGTCGTGGCGGGGATTGTGTTGGCAATCAGCTACCTGTTGCCCGTTTTGGGTAAACAGCCATCGACGATCAGCCATCCGTCATCTGCTCAATTTGCCTTCATCCTGGTGATTTGGTTTGCCTTCCCGATTGTGTTCATGCTCTATGTGGGCCAGCCTATCCATCCCTTTTATCAGATCATGGGTACCCCGGCGGGACATATTCTGGCGGCCTGGGGATGCTTCACGCTGGCGAGATGGTTGACCCGTTCACCGCATCGAGCAGGCGTGCTGTTGACCGGCTTATTTATCCCTTTTGCTGCATTATCGGCGCTCAATAGCCTGCGCTATGCCGAAGAAACCGCTATCACCGCCGGGGTCGATGGCCTGACCGCACTGCCGATTGGTGTTGGCTTACAACTTGGCGAGGCCATCAACGCATATTTGCCAGTTGGAGGGCGGGTCCTCTCGGACGGCAGTGAGTGGATACTCAACAGCCTGAGCGGGCAGCTCTACCCGGTCATGAATGATGTTCGCGCCCCAACCGTACAGTTGGTCCCGGCAGAGGGTGGGCTGCTGCTGCGGACAGGTTATGGTGACGGCTTTGCGTCAGTGCCCTATGCCGAACGGGTGTGGGACTGGTCAAAAGCCGAACTGCCGGGTGTATTCCACATGGCGCTGGATCGCTACGCGCCGGGGTTGGCTGACGACTTGCTCATACCGGTGCCATTGCGCGTAACTGGACAAGAGGGGATTGATCTGCTGGGCTATGGGTTGGAGCAGTCAAACAATCAAGTCACCCTGACGACCGACTGGCAGGTCAGCGCAACGCCTCCGGGCATCGGCGTGAGTTTATTTGCACCGTTCATCCATGTGTATGACGCAGCTAACGAGCGTGTGCAGATCATTGATGGGCAGACGGTTGCGGGAGGGGATTGGCGCGTGGGCGATGTGCATATCCACCGCATGACCTTTACGGTGCCTGAATCAGGTGGGCCGTTCCGGTTGGAGATTGGGCAGTTCGACGGAATCGCGGGCAGGAATGTGATCTTCCTGCCCGACTATAGTGCAACAATCAGGCTGCCGGAACAGATCCCATAGCAGCCACGGATTGACCCTGAAAGGCGCTCAGGGGTTGTGTCCAAACCAATTGACCGAGGTCGCTCTTCGGCAGGTATTCGTTGGAGATGACCTCCACGATCACGCCTTCCTCGGCCCAGTTAAAGAGGATTTCCGCCTGGTCGTTCATTGACATCACACAACCAAAGGTATAGGGTGCGCCGACGTTGCCGCCACCCAGATAGGCTCCATTGGGTAACAGCACCGCGCCGTGGAAGCCATTCATGACACCACCGGCGACTTCGTACATGCCCATGAACCAGTACATTTCCCACTGACCGCAGTTCCCGCCGCCCTCATTGCACAGTGTGAAGCTGGAACCGCGAGCCACTTCTTCTTTGCTCAAGATCTGATAGGTACCGGGGGAAGTTGGGTACTCTTCCAATCCCGATGAGATCAGCCAGGCATAGCGCACCTGATTATTCTCAAAAGCCACCATGAATTGTTCGTTCAGGTTGACCACAATGCGCTTCGTTGGCACTGGATCCAGCGGGAGGGTGATGTCCGGCGGCGGCAGGTTGATCGTTTCGCCGGGGAACATCTGATCCCAGTTGCGATTGGGATTGGCCTGCTGAATATTGAAGAATGGAATGCCCATCCGGCGTGAAATACGGAAGCCAGCATCCCCAGCTTGAATGGTGTACTGCTGCGGACGGTACTGAATCCGCATGGTCACTTCGCTGGCACCTGTGTTGATCGCTTCTCGCAGCACGTCTTTGCTCCGCAGCGGATCAAGATACCGCACCTCGGTGCCATCCGGGTTGAGCGACCGGGTTTGTGCTTCCAGGAAGGGTGCATAGGCATCTGCCCGCAGTCCGAGTCCATCCGCTTCGACTTCCAGCCAACTGGCGAATTCAGCCGGGCTGGTCGCCCATCGGACAGTCTGGTTGAGGAAGGGGTCATACCCCGCCAGCACGGGTGGATTAGTGATGAGGCGCTGCGCCTGCTCCAGATACGGTTCGGGATCGTCATAATCGGGCGGGATGGGATTCATCACCAGATCCAGCCGCCGCGTGCGGGCTACGGCCTCGATATTGGTCTGCATGAGCTGAATGGTTCCCGCCACATTCAGCGAGCGCCCATTCTGCCCCGGAATGCCGACCACGCCTGTCGCCGTCAATCCATATCCAGCGTTGAATGGCGGAACATCGGTTTGCGCTGTCAAATCGAGCAGGAAGTTGCGGGCGATGGGTGTATCGACCGTCACCACGGGGGTGATGTTATAGCCAAACGGGATGCCCGCCATGCCCACGCCCCGCGCGGACTCGACCGTCGCCTGTGCATCAATTTGCAGCCCCAGGTCCGCCGGATTGACTTCCCACTGGTTCGACCCATCAACCAGGGTCAGGCGGGTATCATTCTGCCAGGCGGTGATGAGCCGGCTGACCGCTTCCTCCGCCGGTAAGCCGCCCAGATCAATCCCGGCGGCGCTGACCCCGGGGAAGATGCGCCCCGGTAGTACATGGGAGAGGACAAAGAAGCCGAAGATAAACGCAATGAGGCCCAGAATGCCATTGCGAATCTGGGGCACATTCAGCACATACCAGAGCAGATCGCGCCCGAATTTGCCCAGTTGCTGACGGGTATCCGTGTTCAGGCCGGGCACTGTTATGGCACTCAGGCGGTCACGCAGGCCAGAGAGTGCCGGATGGCTGACCACCTGCTTGCGGCTTTCCCGCACCATCGAACGTTCGCGGGCTTTACTGCGCCGCCGGGAACCGGGTTCGTAAACGTCCATAGGAGTCTCTCGCTACCAGTACCAATTGTTGATCGTTCTCGAATGTCCTCATCCTACCATAAATCTCGTAGGTCGCCCTCAGTCGGTCTGGTTGCCATCTGAACCACGTTTGGACAGCTCCTGAAAGTATTGCTCAAACACGGCCTGAAAAGGGCGATTCAGTGCGTCGGCAGTGGCCTCACCCATAGTAGGGGGTTTCGCCTCATCAGGGCCGTGCAGCTCATACTGGTGCTCAAATTGGATCATCGAGTACATCAGGGATAACTCCTGACTTACTGCAGCTTACCCGCCATGTTTATGCACTCCTGATAACGAGCGTCTTCCCGTTCAGCCAATACCGTTGCCGTGACGCCCACATCCAGCGGGATAGCTTCATCCGCCCACTCGTACAGATACAACGGCACTGCCGGGTCAATCACACTCCGATACCACGCTGCAAATTCGTACAACACCCATTCGCTATCTCGCCGGGGCGGCCCGCAAATGACCACGCCGTAGCCATCATTGAGCAACGCGCCGAGGAGATCAACTCCATTCATCGACAGGTGCCAGTCAAGCAGATAGGGAACCGGGCGCGGTTGCCGTACGTCGAAGGTTGCTTCAGGCCATTGCTCGCGTATGCGCTCGCGCAGCCAGGCAGGGTCTACCCGTAGGGTGATAACTTCTGGCTCAGGAGTCTTGTAGGTTCCATCTTCCTGCCATTCGCGTTTCCGCATACCGAATGTGCCATACTCGATTGCCGGGCTGATGAGCCGCAAATCGGGTATTGGGGAATAATCGGTTCTATCCTCTGTTGAGAAGTACGGTTGATAGTAGATTGTCTCCAACGGTAGCAGTGCTTCTCGGTCAACATGCCAGCCGAAGCCGACTGGCACCGCATGATCGTTGGCAACCAGCCGGGCTAAATCCGCCTGTGCTGCCCGGATGTTTTCATGCTGGTATTCATGGGATAGGCGGAAGGCCGCCCAGAAGCGTATATCCGGGCTGGGATCGTTCAGGCAGGCGATGCACAAGTCGATTAGGCCGTTGTGACCGGGCATACATTCCAAGGCTTGAGTGCGAACGAACAAGACCTCGGTGGGGTCACGCACCAGGCGGATGAATGCCTCGGTGGTTTGCGGATGAATAGTCCTGTGTGATTCGAGCGCCCGAAGGGCAGCCTGACGACAGTCGCTATTTTCTGATTGGTTTTCGGCTATCTGGAGCAGTAATGCAGTCACTTGCTGCCCCTCATACCAACACAGCCGATCAACAGCCATTGAGCGGGGGATATCCTCTCCTGTTTGAGCCAGATTCATCATCGCCGGGCGGGCCTTGCGCCGATCCAGCTTGTGCTCCAGGTTCCAGAACAGGCTGACCAGATGCGCGTGCAACGTCGGGTCTATATCACGTCGTTTTGCCAGCGCGTAGACCTGACTGTACGTGCGGATACCCCGCTCACGCAGATAGTCATAGGAGGGCTTGTTGCGGTTTGAGTCCTCCCAGACGCTTTTCAGATCATCCAGCAGGGCGTCATCCGCTGAAACGCGGCGCTTGGGTCTTACCACCGATAGTGTTCCCCTAACCACGCCGGGTTGATGTCATCCACCGCCTGGATCGCGGTGCGGATGGCATCGGCTTCGGCCTTCACTTTTGCCTCGTAGGAAACGGTCTCCGACTCAACCCGGGCCGCAACCACCGCACACACGCAGCCTGCGCCCAGACCATAGACGTTCGCCATCTTGAACAGTGTGCCGGATTCCATCTCGAAGTTTAGCACCCGGAGCGATTGGTACTCATCCATCATGCCCTGGTTTTTCCGCAGCAGCGTTTTGTTGTAGGACGTGTCTGAGCGTTCCTGTCCCTCGAAGAAGGTATCGACCGAGGCGGTCAGGCCCACATGCCACTGCGCGCCGATCTTGGCTGCAGCGTCGGCCAGTGCCATCGTCCAGAAGGGGCTGGCTGCTGCGGGATACTCCGTTGGGGCGATGTCCTCCGCCGCACCCTGCCGACACAGCGAGGCTCGACTGATGACCACACTACCCGATGGCACATGCGCTTGAATCGAGCCACAGGTGCCGATGCGGATGATATGGCGGATGCCTACCTGCGCCAATTCGTTAATCACGATGCTGAGCGAGGGCGCGCCCATACCGCTGGTCGCGCTGACAATCCGCTTGCCGCCCGGTGTCTTGCCCACATAGCTGTTCAGCCCGCGCACGGTCGATAGGGGTTTTTCCAGCGTTAGATACTGCTCCGCGATGCGCTTGGCCCGTTCCGGGTCGCCACTGACGAGCGCGATGTCGATCCCGGCGATATCGTCACTACCAAAGCCGATGTGATACTTTACGTCCCCGGCCATCATGTACTCCTTCAACTAGATAGGTGAGCTTGAGGATAAATCGGTCAGCGGGGGGATGCAAATGGTTCCATCAACCGCGTGCATCCGCGATTGGGGGTGAGCTTGGCGCGGTTGGCGTTCAAGGCTGCCAAGGTGGCTAAGATTTGAGGGAGCTTGGTGTCGTTGTCGTCGTTGCCGGAAAGGCCAAGTGGTAGGACTTACGCAGTTGAGGGTGGATTTCAGGCGGACGAGGCACGCCTCGTCCCTACAAAATCGACATTTTGCGTAAGTCCTAGCTTGATAGGGTTTTGCCCCGAATCCCGCAGGAATCCCCATGACCCTGGTTTAGTGAATCTGGTTAATACAGTTCTGGGCGGCGGTCATCCATCACCGGGATGCGCTTGCGGACTTCATCCACCAGGTCGAGTTCAATCTCAGCGGTCAGCAGATTGGGTGCGTCCCCGCCTTCGATCACCACGCGCCCCCACGGATCAACGATCATTGAATGCCCGGCAAAGGTGGTTTCGCCGGTCACATCCGCTGCATTGCAAGTGACCATATAACACTGGTTTTCGATGGCGCGGGCGATGACCAGGCTGCGCCAGTGTTCCAGCCGTTCCATCGGCCATTCTGCCGGGACGATAATCATCTTGGCCCCGTTGGCAGCATATTTGCGGAAGAGTTCCGGGAAGCGCAAATCGTAGCAGATGGCGAGGGCGGTATTGCCCCAGGGTAAGTCCATTGCCAGGGAGGACTGGCCCGGTTGTAACCACTTGTCTTCATCCATCAGGCGGAACAGGTGAATCTTGCGGTAGACCCCCAGCGCCCGACCGTTGGGCGCACAGAAGACGGCGCTGTTGGAGACTTCCAACCCGCGCTTTTCCAGCATCGAGCCGACCATACTGATTTTATTGGCGGTGGCAGCGGCAGAAAATTGGTTGAAAGTCCCAGCGTTCAGGCCATGCGAAAGTTCCTTCGAGCGTTCCAGATCGTAGCCGCTGGACCACAACTCTGGAAAGACCACCATATGCGATCCGCGCCGAGCGGCTTCAACCGCCCATTTTTCCATCTGGGCCACATTTTTGCGTTCATCCCCCAGCGCGATCTGCATTTGCGCCAGGCTGATTGTCAACTTCGCCACAGTTCACATCCTTAGGTAGACCTACATGGATTCTTTAGATTGTAGCTTCAGTCCCACATCCGGGAAAGTTGAGGGCGATGAAAAATGGGATGGTCGCGCTGAAGCTGGGATTACTGCATCACCAGCCATGTCCACTGGGTGACTAAGGCTTCCACGATCTCGTTCTGACTGAGATTGGTGACATCCAGTTCTTCGATGCCTTCGCGCCCCTGGGCAGCGCGTTCCCGCCGGAGCTGACCAATGGCTAGCGCACGTTCACCGGGGTCGTGGTAGCGCGCACCCATGGCCATATGCAACCGCCGGAGCGCCGCCCCCAGTGAAACGGTCAAGCAGATGACCGGGCCGGTTGCTGCCAGTTGTTTGGCGTAATCCGCCCGCAGCAGCGTTTCCCCATTCACCTGCAGGAGCGCGCTGCGGTTGAGCAGCACCTCGGACATCAACTCGGATTCGAGGGTTTTCAGCCGGGCTTCCCCAAAACGCGACCGGAAACGGTCAATGGACATTTCCAGCCGCGCCTCCAGTTGCAGATCGACGTTGACGAAGCGCAGTTTGAGCTGTTCTGCCACCCGTTGGCTGATGCGCGTCTGATCCGCGCCGCTGTAACCTGTCAGTGTCAGATTCCGGTCTACATAGGGGAGCAGCATAGCGCGTTAGCGGCTCCGCCAGCCCGGATACCACTGATCCAGGATCGGGAGCAGTTCACGTAAATCGCGGAGGGATGCGTCCGGGACGATGAGTCCTTCCATCATCGAATGCTCCGGGCTGACGATGCGGTGAACCGCTTTCATGCCCACCCCCTGCGCCCCGCTCACATCAGCGACCAGGTTATCACCCACAAACACCGTTTCTGCCGGGGTAATCTCCATGGCTTCGAGGACATGCTGGAATATAGCGGCGTGGGGTTTCAAATAGCCCACATCGGCTGCCGAGAAGCGATACTCTGGGAAGTAGGGGAGGATGCCATGCACAGCAATCTCCGCATCCCGCACCGTCATCGGTTGAAAGGCATTGGTCACAATGGCGATTTTGAGCCCGTTGTCGCGCAGTTCTGTCAGGACATCGCCGATTTCCGGGAAGGCTTTGGTGCCCGGCACCGCAGTCCATTGATAGGCTCCCAGAACCTCCTCTATCGCCAGACTGCCCGGTAAGGCGCCATGGGCCTCAGCCGATTCCACCAACAGGCGGCCCAGGTGTGGCGCGACAAAGGTGGCGCGCCCATGATCCCAGGCATCCCGGGCACGGTTGCGGAAGTCAATTTCAAAGGCCTCAAACTCCCGCATCGGATTTCCCAGGGAGGCAGCATAGTCATAGGCACGGCGCAGGAAGGGGCGCTCATATTCGGCCCAGTCATAATTGCGGCCAGCCCAATCCAGCAGGGTATCATCCAGGTCAAAGAGTACAGCTTTTAAGGTCATGGGGTATCCAGATAGGCTAGGCGGTACGAGGAAGCTAGTACCAGTAAACGATCATTTGGATGCAGGAGCAGGCCGAGATGGCAACCGGCATTGTGCTCTAAAGTATGAGAAGACGTTGGTCATTGTCCGAAAAATCCCCTCCCCGTTTGCCGGGGTAGGGGATCTTAAGCGTGGGGATAATTCCTTAGCCCTCCGCCCGCCAATTCATCAGTACCTGGTCCAGGCCAGCGCGAACATTGGGGTAGCGCGGTGACCAGCCCAGCATCGACTTGGCGCGCGCATTCGTGACCTTGTGTGAACTGTTCAGGAACTTTTCCTGCAGCGGTGACAGGACGTAGCGCGCCATGAAGGCGGGCACGCTCACGCCACTGGGTACCGGCAAACCGAGACCCGTCGCCAGGTGGGCGACCACTTCGGCGGCGCTGGTCGGTTGGTCATCAACCACGTTGACGACCTGATCCGGGCCATCGGTTTCCGCAGCGCGGACGACCGCCTCGGCCAGATCGCTCACATAGACCCAACTCCGCAGCGCGTGTGAATTGCCAAAATAGACGTTGCGCCCACTCAGCAGGATGGACTGGAGCGCTTTCATCCCGGCATCGCTTGGGCCATACAGCGTGCCTGCACGCAGCACCCAGGCCGGGATCGGCACATTCAAGATCCGTTCTTCAGCATCAATAGCCGCCCGTTCAATGGCGTCGTCGGCGCGGAGGGGGGTATCTTCATCCACGGGTTCCCCGTGGGAGTCACCATACAGGGCGGTCATGCTCACATGGACAATGCGCTGTACGCTGCTGTCCTGCGCGGCTTCTAACAAGGCTGCTACCCCCGTGTCCAGCGCCTGAGCTGCCTCGGCAAATGGGGTTTCTTTGGTGGGGAAGATATTCGCTTCCTGCCCGGCCAGGTTGATCAGCAGATCAGCCTTTGCCATTTTCAGGACGCTTTTCATCTCACCTTTGCTGCTCAGGTTGGAGAAAGCCGGTACTGCGCCATCTGCCCGGACGAGGGAGCCGTTATGCGAACCGTTCGTCAGGCCGACCACGCTGTGACCATGGGCGGCCAGTTTACGGATGACTTCGCGGCCTAGCCCGGTGGCGGCCCCGGTGACAAGGACATTCATGGGGGTATTGGACATGGAGTTTTTACCACTGGTTGTATCAGGTCAAGGTTTCCGAATTATGCCATCTTTGAGGCGGCGTTGCCAGTCGGGATGAGGGCCGGAACGGGCTCGTCATCGGGTCTTACTGGACACACTGGACAGTTTGGACAGATTTGACTCCCAATTTTTGTCCAAACCCTAAGCGGTTGATGGATGAGCAAGGTCGGGGTTTGCTAACCAGTATAGCTGAATTATGGCGCAGGATCGGAACATTTGTTCCGATCCTTTCTTATTTTCCGGTGGGGATTAGTCGATGCTGACCAATTCGACCTCAAAAATCAGGGTGGCATTCGGGGGGATGACGTTTCCGGCGCCGCCTTTGCCATAGCCCAGTTCCGAGGGGATGTAGAAAACATAAGTGGAGCCGACGGGCATCAGTTGCAGACCTTCCGTCCATCCGGCAATCACCTGATTGAGTGGGAAGCTGACTGGAATGCCGGAGCTATCGGCTTTATCAAACACCTTGCCATCAATCAGCATCCCCTTGTAGTAGACACTGACCATATCACGGGCTGCCGGTTTGGGACCGGTACCCTGCTTAACGACTTTGTACTGTAAGCCGCTGGCAGTGGTGATGACCCCTTCTTTGGTTGCATTCTCTGCCAGGAATTGTTTGCCTGCATCAGCCATGAGCGTTCGCCTTTCCGGTGAATAGATCGGTTTCAGTTTGCCAGAGCTGCTCGCCCTCTGCTAGAGTGTAGGGCGTCGCCCTCACCTCCAGCCCGCCTTCGGCGTCCCAAATTCCGCCGTCCGCCTAAGAAGACGCGGCGGGGAGAGGGGCGTAATATACAGGAGATGATGGCGGGATAAACAGCGACGAGGCTTATCTCGTCATGAAAGCGTCAAACCATGCTCAAACAGCTTGCTCAAATCGCCCGTCCCATTTTGAATGCGCCGCTGATCCTCGAAACCCGCCGCAATCACGGGCTGGAACATGCCACCAACCATGTGTTGTCCCGAGGGCGCTACCGCTTGTCTGGTCGCAGCGATGAACGCGGCTTTGTCCTAATTGGTCAGGTACCAACGCCTGCGGTCGAATCAGCGGTGAAGGAGGCTCTGCGCCGGATGAAAGGCGGGGAGCACCGGCTGGCGGTACACCCCAACTGCGGCACCAATCTGGTCACGGCAGGCGTGCTGACCGGAGTCATCGGCGCATTGGGAGTCGGCGGGACGACTCGTCGAGGTGCATTCCAGCGTCTTCCGTGGATTATGCCCTTGCTGATGATCGCTATTCTCTATTCGCTACCGCTGGGCATGGCCCTGCAAACGCACTTCACCACCGAAGGTGATCCGGGTGATATGGAACTGGTCTCGGTCAAGCGTTGGGAGTTCAAGCTGCCTTTCTGGTCAAAGAGTCTGGTCATCCACCGGGTGCATACCCGTTGACCATGCGTGATCGTGGGATAGCCGCCACCTTATTCTGCCTGCTGCTAGGTGCCTATCTGTTGGTTTACGTCCCGCGGGTGGATTCGATTGATGGGCAAGCCATTCTGGCCGTCAGCGCCTCGGTGGCCCGCACAGGCACTTTCCAGATCGGGCAGATCGGTGCGCAGGATAGCCTCCTCCCGCAGCAGATGGCGCGGATGGGGGCCTTCGGGCTGGACGGCAACTACTACTCCAAAAAAGGCGTGACGCCGTCACTGCTGCTGGTGCCGGTCGTCTGGGTCGCGGATGCGCTCCGCCTTGATCTGCGGGCGCTGGCGATGCTCTTCAATCCCGTGGTGACGGCGCTCACCGGCGTCGCGCTCTACGGGCTGGTGCGGACGCTCGGCTACGCGGCGCGGGTTGCCTTCCTGACGGCCCTACTGTACGGCATAGCAACCTTCGCGCTGGTCTATACCAAAACGCTCTATGCTGAACCTCTGGCTGCGCTGCTGCTGACGATAGCTGTCTGGGCATTGATAAAGATCAACTACAGAGATACTGAAGCCTCACCCCCCACCCCCCTCTCCGTTCGTGACGCTTCGGCACTGGGAAAGTCTCGCGTTGACTTGGTTCGCGTCACGGGAGTGGGGGAGCCGGAGCGTGACGGAGCTTATTTCAAGCGGGAAAGAGGGCCATCATACTTTGCGTTTATTCCAGGTCTCTGCCTCGGCTTAGTGATGGGCATCAACCTGGTTTATGCCCTGCTGGTTCCGGTCGTGGTTGGGTGGCTGGTCGTTACGCAGTGGCAGGGCGGACGAGGCCCCACCGGGACTTCCTTCGGTCGCACGCCTCGTCCCTACACGGATTTGATCCGTTCTGGTGGTTATCTCCTCTTCCCCGTATTCATCTGCGCCGTGCTGATCGCCCTTTACAACATGCTGCGCTTCGGCTCTCTGACCAGTACCGGTTATCACTTCGCCGCCGGGGAAGGCTTTACCCGGCCCTTCCTCGAAGGTTTTCTGGGGCAGCTCATCAGTCCATATCGCGGTTTGTTCTGGTACAACCCGGTCTTGTTACTGGCGTTACCGGGTTGGCTGCTGCTGCGCCGCGCTAGACCGGCTGCTGCCTGGCTCATTTTTGCCCTGGTTCTGGCTTCCGTCGGTGCCTTCTCGACCTGGTGGAGTTGGGAAGGGGGCATCGCCTGGGGCGCACGTTTCACCCTGACCATCACACCCTTGATGGCGGCGTGTCTGGCTCCGTTGGTGGCGTTGGTAAGTGGTAGGGAGCAACCAACCGGAAGCAAGTTGCAGGTTGCAGGTTTCAAGCTTAAGGACTTGGGGACAAAGCTGGAATCTGTTGGCTGGTGGCTGGTTGCTATTTCGCTGATCGCCTTCACCCTGCTCTCCGTTGGAATTCAACTCCTCGGCGCGGGCTATAGTCTCTATCCATTCGTCGAATACCTGTATCGCTTTGGCAATCGCCAATCCCTGTATGATCCCTTACAAAGTGCGGTGATCGGTCATCTGGCGCTGGCGAATGCCGGGTGGCCGCTGGAACCGGCCTGGATTGCGAATGGCCTCAATCTGCCGCACTTGATTATTGCGTTGGTACTCATCAGCTTTGCCGTCGGGCAGCAGTTCTTATTGAAGCCACAAGACCAAGCTGGGGTCAGCCGCCTGTTACTTTTCCGCTCTGCTGCTCTGCCGCTCTGCCTCTCTTCAGTAAGCCTTTTCTTGCTTGCGCGGCTTTACACGCCGTCTGCATCACCCATCCATGACCTGACGGAGGTGCTGAACCCGCCGGGGCGCGTGCTGATCGCCAGTACGCACTTTGACGAGTCTGTGTTGGATTTACCGCTGCGTGAAGCGGTCGTCAGCACCAATGCACCGACCACGCCCGACGATACCTTAGCCGCTTCTCTGACCGCTTCTGCCTTACAGGGCAGGGGTAATTTGTGGTTGGTGACCTGGTTCCCATCCGCCACGCCGGAGAACTGGCAGGAACAGGCCTTATGGGCCTGCTGCGCCTTTGCCGTGGAGCGCAGTAGCCAGGGTCATCGGGCGCTGCTCTTCAGCCTGGATACGCCGCCAGCAGTCGATCAGTCGGCTGACTATACCTTTGGTGAACAGGTTCGCCTGGTTGGATACGGCTTTACTCAAACCGATGACGGGCTGCTGGTCACGCTGGAATGGGCACGCGGGGCTTCGCCCTCTGATGGCATGAACTGGTTTGCCCACCTGCTGGATGCCGAAGGCAACATCCTCGCCCAGCAAGATCGCGTTCCGGCGGGCGGGTTTAGCCGGTTGGCCGATTTAGCAGAGACTGATCGCTTGCTCGACCGGCTGTATTTCCCCAGTGTGGTCGATGGAGCCAATCTGCGTCTGGGATGGGTGAATTCGGCTACCGCTGAACGCCTCCCAGTGAATGATGGGGCGGGTCGACTTGTAGAAGAAGGGTTTGTCCTGCTTCCCCTCCGGTGAAGTTAAAATGAGAATGCGGTGTGAGGGGATGGACTCTCGCCCGCCTCTTTTGTAATATGTTGATTACGTAAGGCAGACCGGACAGAAAGTCGCGCTGAAGCGACTGGTTGTGACGTAGGCCAACGTAAGTTTCCGACGAAAGTCGGGAGTTTACGTTGGCCTATTTTGTTTTTGGGGAGAAACTGGAATGAGCAAGACACCGATCACTGTAGCTTATGGGGATGGCATCGGGCCAGAGATTATGGCGGCCAGCCTGCATGTTCTGCAGGAAGCGGGCGCGCAGATTGATATTGATGTCATCGAAGTCGGCGAAAAACTGTATCTGGCGGGTAACACCGCTGGGATTGAACCCGGCGCTTGGGATAGCCTGCGTCGTACCAAAGTGTTCTACAAAGCTCCTCTGACGACGCCACAGGGAACGGGCTTCAAGAGCATCAATGTGACCACCCGCAAGACGCTGGGCCTTTATGCCAACGTGCGCCCCTGCGTGAGCTACAGCCCCTACGTGCGGACCAAGCATCCTGTCATGGATCTGGTCATCATCCGCGAAAATGAAGAAGACCTCTACGCAGGTATCGAGCACCGGCAGACGGATGAAGTCTATCAGTGTCTCAAGCTCATCACCCGTCCCGGTTGCGAGAAGATCGTGCGTTACGCCTTCGAGTACGCCATCCGCAATAACCGCAAGAAGGTGACGGCCTTCACCAAAGACAACATTATGAAGATGACCGATGGTCTGTTCCATCAGGTTTTCGAAGAAGTGGGTGCCGAATATCCGCAGATTGAGAAAGAACATTGGATCGTGGACATCGGCGCGGCCAAGATGGCCGATACGCCGGAAGCCTTCGATGTCATTGTGCTGCCGAACCTGTATGGCGACATCCTCAGTGATGTGGCTGCCCAGATTGCAGGTTCAGTCGGGTTGGCTGGCAGCGCCAATATTGGCGAACATGCCGCGATGTTTGAAGCCATCCATGGCTCTGCTCCGCGCCGTGCTGGTCAGAATATGGCGAATCCCTCCGGCCTGCTGCTGGCGGGTGTCATGATGATGGTGCATATCGGGCAGCCGGAAGTCGCTGAGCGTGTCCACAACGCCTGGCTCCGTACCCTGGAAGACGGGGTCCACACCTATGACATCTTCCGCGATGGTGTGAGCAAGGAAAAGGTCGGCACCAAGGAATTTGGTGAGGCGATTGTTGCCCGCCTCGGTCAGAAGCCGCAGCAGTTGAAGGCTGTCAGCTACGGCAGCGGCGAGAACATTCCGCCGGGGAGCAGCGTTGCCGTCCGCGCCAAAGCCAAGAAGGAAACCATTGGCGTTGATGTGTTCCTCAACTGGGATGAATCCGATCGTGACCCCAACGTACTCGGCGAAAAGCTCAAGGTGGTGGAGGGCGATGGCGTTAAGCTGAGCATGATCTCCAATCGTGGTCAGACTGTCTGGCCGAAAGGGCAGCCGGAAACCTTCTGCGTCGATCACTGGCGCTGCCGCTTCCTGGCGACCGAAGGCACCCTCCAGCACAGCCAGATCGTCAGCTTGCTGGATCGGGTCGGCAAGGCCGGTTTTGACTTCATCAAGACCGAAAACCTCTGCACCTTCGACGGCAAGAAGGGCTACACCCTCGGTCAGGGCGAGTAGGGATTTCTACCACAGCGATACACAGTAGTGTGCAAGAGGCGTACCCGCGTGGGTGCGCCTCTTGCCATTGATTCACCTACGCAGGCAGCCATCACCACCATCTACTCTCTCCGAATCTACCGCTGATGGCGGCGAAAATACAGGGAATGAATAGCAGTGCGGTTGCGTATGGTGGGTGATTCAGGCGATGGACTTGTCAGGTGCCTGGCGCGCAGCCTGTACTTGATCCCAGTTGTGTTCGGCCCAATCTGCCAGCACCGCAATCGGCCCCAGCAGTGACCGCCCCAATGCCGTCAGATCATACTCGACATGCGGCGGCACCCGGTCGAAGATCGTCCGGCTGACGATGCCGTTGAGTTCCAGATCACGCAACGTTTGAGTCAACATCTTCTGGGAAATATCCCCCAACCGCCGCTTAAGTTCACCATTCCGCATCGGGCGCTTGCTGAGTGCCACCACAATCAGCATCGTCCACTTATCTGCCAGCAAGGACAAAGTGTAACGGGATGGGCAGGTCGGGTTAAAGATACTGATTCCACTATCTGAGTCTGGCATCGGATGATACCTCCATAGTTACTGAAAGGTGCCTACATTACCAAAAAGTGCGTACTAGCCATATGGTGCTTTTGAGCATACGCTGTTCTCGTCATTGGGACAAGCAAGAAAAGGACAGCCTCACTTATGACTACCGTTTCCCGTCGTACTCTCTTGAAAGCTGCTGGTTCCGCCAGCGTCGCCGCCGCCATCGGCATGGTAGCCCCGGCGGCCCGCCTTCGTGCTGCCCAGCCCGCCCTGCCGATGATCGGGCGCATCGTGCAGATGCCAAAGGGTGATGTCACTGTCCATACCTATATCGCCCCGGCTGCATCCTTCCTCGTCACCTCACACATCATCGAAACGCCGAATCAACTGGTGGTGGTCGATGCCCAGTTCCTGCAGACGGCTGCTCGTGAAGTTCGCGCCTATGCCGAAAGCCTCGGCAAACCGATTGACCGCGTGATCGTCAGCCACGCCCATCCCGATCACTGGTCAGGGACGAACATCTTTGAAGGTGTGCCGGTAGTTTCGACAGCAGCGGTAGCCGCAGGTATTCAGGCCGATATTGACAGCGGTGGCATTCAGCAGCGTATCGGTCTGGTGGGGGAAAGCGAAGTGCCAGCCACCCCGCTGGTGCCGGAAGGCAGCCTCGAAGCTGGTACGCTCACCATCGACGGAGTAAATATGGAGGTGCAGGTGGTCGCCAACGCCGAGTCGCCGGAGCAGGCTGTGCTACGTCTGCCGGATCAAGGGGTGATTGTGCTGCAAGACCTGTTGTACTCGGACTCGCACTTCTTCCCCGGCGTGGATCGCGCCAATTGGGTCAGTGTGCTGGAAGGTCTACGAACCGAAGGTGGCTTCGATACCCTGCTGGCGGGGCATGGTCTACCAGCGTCAGGCGGCGAACTTACCCAAGCGATCAAGTACCTGAATTTTGCCAACGAAGTGGCTGCCAGCGCCACCTCTGCCGATGAAGTCATCGCGGCACTGACGGCGGAGTTCCCCGGTTACGATGTCGAAGGCATCCTGCAATTCTGGGGGCTGTTCTTCCAGTAAAGATCGTAAATCGGTAGGGGCGGGCTAATTGTTCGCCCTGTTAGTCAAGCCGTTTGGTCGCCGCACCCAGAGTTGCAGCGCATAGATCGCGGCACCCAATAGCATGAGTGCGGCGGCGATGACCTGCCCGATGTAAAGCAGTCGGGTCAATTCGTTGACTCCCTGGGGCGCTAATCCTGCCATCCGCCCCAGATAGAGCTGTCCGGTACCCACCAGCAGCCAGGTGATCCCCAGTCCATTCAGGCCAAAGCTCATCAACCAGAACGGCATCAAGCCCGTGACCCGCCGGGGTAAACCGCGTAATTCCATGGCGGCCTGGTTGATACCGCCCAGCGCCATCGCCAACACCGCGTAGAGCGTTAGCCAAGGTTGCAGGTCCATCAGACGCGTGCCGTAAATCCACTGACGAATCACGACTGGCGCAGTAATGCTACCCGCCAATCCCATTCCCCATAGCAGCAACAGCAGGCAAAGCGCTGCCCAGTGTGCCGCCAGGGCTGGCGAGTCACTGCGGTTAGCCAGTGGCGCATAGGCGTGTCGAGCGTAAATCAGCAGCAGGAGTGGGATGAGGAAGGCTGCAATCGTTGTGAAGTCGGTGATCCAGGATGCTGCCGCGAATGGATATAAGTCCGCCAGGGTGAGCAAAACCCCTGCCAGCAGGATCACGCCGCCAGCGATATAGATGCCAATTTGGAACCAGATTTCTGGCAGGCGACTGAAGCGGCGGGCCAGCCAGAATCCGAGCGCGACTGCGGCCAGCGGATAGGCCAGGTAATGGCGCATTCCTTGAGCTAGAGAAAGGTTGTAAGGTGCTTCAGGGCCTGCTCCGCTGACGAGGACCTGTAAGCCCACGCTGATGAGGAGGAGGCCCCCGGCGGTGAAGCCGAGCAGCAGGACGCTGCCATGTACTCCGGTTGCTTTGGCGTATATGACGCTGCCCATTAGTCCCGCCAGGACGGCAGCTTCTAATAAGGTTGCGGCCCATCCACCTTCGATCTCTTCCACCGCGCCGCTGAACCGAAGGGCACCATCCAGGAGGAGGATCGCGCTATGGGTCAGCCACAATATTACGGTGATCCAGAAGAGAATATAGGCTGATCGTTTCATGGGCTGACTGGCAGCGGCTTACTCAGGAAAGCTGCCAGCAGCAATCCTGTGCCGATCAACAAGCAGACGAGGAAGAACCATTGAGTTCCATGTGGTCGGGGCATAATTCAACCAGGGCGCATTCTGCAACTTGCTTTTGTGAATCCGCGTAGAGGATAGCGTATCGCACGAGGAAAATCCCATGATCGACATGTATTGGGCCGATGAAACCCGTACCCGGATTGATATCAAGCTAAAGCGTGGGTGGAACTGGAATGACCTGCGTCAGTCGGTAGAGACGGCGGATACGATGATTGGCAGTGTGGAGCACACCGTCAACCTCTTGATTGACATCCGGGAGGCCGGTGGGCTGCCGACCGATTTTCTGCAGGTGGCTGGTGATTTGCTGGGTGGGGGTGATCCACGCCCGAATCAGGGTGAAACACTCATCCTGGGAGCCAACTGGATACTGAAAACGGCCTATCAGGCGGTGTTGCGCCTGTACGGTGCTGAAATGCAGAAACGCCCGCTGCGCTTTGTTGATTCGATGAACAGTACTTTAGTCCCATGAAACGTTTAAGTTAAGATGATAATTACCCTGGAAATGCGTTATTCGGTATCGTAAAGCATTGACTGAGCGCGTTAGCCATTTCCAGGTCACATTATGTCTACACACTGGTTGGTGTTGGTGGTGGAGGACGACCCCGTCATTCAAAGTTTGCTGGCTCAGACCTTACAGCCTTATTCCATTGATGTCGAATGTGCCAGCACCCCGGAAGACGCGCTGGAGATGATTAAGGTCCATCAATACGACGGGGCCATCATCGACCTGGTATTGCCGGGTATGAACGGAATCGAACTGATGAAATCTATTCGTGAATTCCAACCCGACCTGACCTGCATTGCCGTTACTGCCTATGATTCGCCGGAAACCATGCTCGAAACGGTCGAAGCCGGTTTTAATGGTTACTTTCCTAAACCGCTACAAACGACGACTTTTGCGCGTAGCGTCCGTAACCTCCTGCACTGATCCCTCAAGAATCTTGCCCGTCTTTCAGGTGTACACTAAGCACACCGTCTCCGAGGATTGTCCGGGAACATGGTGTCACCTCCCAAGTATCTTCAATTGACTCCTGGCCTATTCATCAACTGGTGGCTGCGCGTCACTGAACCGCATCCTGCTTTTATTGGTGTTGTGGAACGGGCCAGGGCGCGATTGCTCAGCAGTATGACGCTCTGCCTTCTATTCATGAGCTTGTCGATCAGCCTGGTCGTCATGGCCCGGCCCAGCGTGTTTCTGGAAAGCTGGTTCGCACTCATCGGCGGTGTCATCTCACAATATTTGCTTTATCGTTTGAGCCGCACGCCCCACTATCACCTCACTGCCGGGTTAACCCTGGGCATTATGGTGGTCGGCGTTAGTTATGGGGCTTTGATCTCGGACTCACGCATTGCGGCGACGACCGGCATGCTGCTGGTCATCCCGATTTTGCTCAGCGTCATCATTTGGGATGGTCGTGCGACCGCTGCCATTGTCGGGATAGGGATTGCGCTGGGGGTTTACCTGCTGATCCATAATACGACTGCCTGGTTGCTAGACATCATCTTATTGGAATCGGCCATTCTGATGAGCGCCTTGCTCATTGGCATCTTCAATATTTTTCGCCGTTACGTGGATGACTATCGGCGGGCTGAAATTCATACGATGAATGCCAACCTGCTGGCCATGAATGCCGAGTTACGGCAGGCACGGGATATCGCTGAAGAGAGTACGCGGCTGAAGACTCAGTTTCTTGCCAACATGTCACATGAGTTGCGGACGCCCCTGACAGCGATCATCGGTTATGCCGATCTGCAATTGATGGGTATTACCGGGGAAATCTCGCCCCGGCAGCGTGAATATCTGGAGCGCATTCAATTCAACGGGCATCACCTCATCAGTATGATCAACGAAGTTCTGGATTTGTCGCGCATCGAAGCGGGGCGGCTGGAACTGCATGAGCGCGGTGTGGTTCTGGCGGAATTGGTCAATCAGTGGCGGAGCCAGACTGAAGTTCTGGCCCGTAACAAGGGACTCAGCTTCTCACTGGAACTTGACCCAGCTCTACCTCATGTCATTTTGGCAGACCCGGATCGCCTGACCCAGATTGCGCTTAATCTGCTCTCGAACGCCATCAAATTCACTGAGACTGGTCGGGTTGACCTGGCTTTGCAGCGTGATGCTCAGCACTGGCGATTACGTGTCACTGATACCGGAATTGGAATTCCGCCAGAGGCCCAGGCCTATATCTTTGATGAATTCCGGCAGGTAGATTCTTCGGCGACTCGCCCGCATGATGGTACCGGGTTGGGTTTGGCAATCGTCCGCCGCTTGAGCGAGCTGATGGAGGGGAAGGTCACCCTAACCAGCACGCCCGGCACGGGCAGCATGTTCACGGTAGTGTTGCCCTTAAAGACCGCCGATCAATCGACCGCAGTGCCTTCTCCTGCTCCCTCTGCTACCCCCTTAGCTCGCGTCATGTCCCGACCAGGTAGTTCCTGAACGCGAACCAGCGGTTGCCGGTGCAGCCGCCAGCGCTGCACCCTCCCAGAAGGCTTCTAATTGGGTGACGGTTTCTGTTAGCTTTTCCCAGTGGGGCAAACCGCGTGTGCCGCTAATGCGGGCTGCCTGCCAGTTTGAGTGGCGCTGGAGATGTTCCGGGATCGCATCGAAGCGGATATTCGGATCTTCGTCAAAGAGGATCAGCCCTGGCTGCTTGAGCCGCTCATAGACCTGCGGGCGAATGAGCGGGGTAAACAACTGCCCACTGACAAAGCTCAAGGGGGCATAGCGCGCCCCCGGTTGATGAGAGGTCTCGTAGGCGTAGGCCACCAGTCCCTCGTCAACAGGCCCGCTGAAGCTCATTTGTAGGAAGTAACGCAGGCTGCCGCGGCTGACAAGCGCATTGTATAAACCTTGCGACCAGAGCGGAAAACTGAGCAGATCATGGATACCCTGATTCCCGCCGGGCATTGGGCTGTGGCTGAATCCGGTAGGGGAGATGAAGGCCAGGGATCGAAACATCGATGGTCTGGCCAGCGCCGCGAACCCCAGGAACTCACAACTGAGTGACAGTGCAACTGCATCAACGGGTTGTTTAATCACGTGATCGACAAAATCGCTGATGGCATGGGTAAATAGAGTCGGATTATAGGTGCGGCGGCTGCGCTCGGAAAAACCGTATCCCGGCAAATCGAGTACGTAGACTGGGCGTTTCCCCGCGTAGTGCAGCGCCAGCGGACGCATTTCGTAGCTCGAAGCTGCTGCATTGATGCTGTGAATGAAGAGTAGAGGTTGTCCCTGACCTTCTGGTTGGATATAACTACTTAATAAGCCTGCCTGAATGGATAAATATTCTTGCCGGGTGAAATCCAACGCGGGTGAAAGTTGACGATGGGCCTTGATGAACATATGAAATGGTCCAAACTATTGGGTGAGGCCAGGTTCAATGGCTGATAGGCAGGAAGTCATGTTGCTCATTATAGTCATAGCATGGCATTGTGTAATTGTAGAAAGTTAAGATTGGGTAGATTTTTTGTTCACAAATGTGCCGAAGCCAATTCGACCGTAAGGCGTGGTTAAGGCGATAGTGTGTTACATTTATGTCAACTTGTGTGGCAGCAGAATTGGAGCAGTCCATCATGGCAACCGGATGGCGTGGCCTGGACGATAGACCCGGTGATGAACGACCGGTTGTAGATTCGAAAATTCTCGGCAAGTCCGTTGAAGGGCTGGCCGATCTGGAAGCACTGCTGAAACGCCGACAGGAGCTCACGCTCAAAGCGCGGCTCAAGCAGGAAGAAGTGGATCGCCTCCGCAGTAAACTGACAGAAGTGGAACGCGAGGCTGAAACTGCCTGGGATCAGGCGGTGGATATGAACCAGGTCATTCGGGATGCCCGCCTGCGCCTGGTGCTGTCCGGCTATTCTGATGACCAACTCCGCGAATTGATCGCTCAGTACAACGCCACCCATATCGCTGTCTGATGAAAAATGTGTCCCGTTCTAACCGCCCTGCATAGCAGGGCGGTTTGTTTTATTTCTGTTAGGTCCTGTTACAATCCCGCGCATCGGGTTATGACAATTTCGTTACAAATTCACGTCTTAAGGCTATCGCAAGCTTTACAGGGCTATACAATCATAAATAGAGTGGTCAGATCTAGCGCATTTGACTGCCTTCAGTACAACGACATCTTGACAGTGTCATTGAAATATGCGAACATGTGTTCTGAATTGAGATTGTTGCGATTTTGTGATTAAGTGATATTTCTAACCTGGGGATATTGCTCAGTTACAAGAATGGGTATACCATCAAATTCTCCAGTACTTTGGTACTAAACGAGTGAGTTGCCTTATGAAGCATGCATCTGCCAAGTCAAATCCGGTGCCTTCGATTGTGTTCATTGCCCTTTTGTTGGTCACCGCTGTCGTGCTCGTCTCGATATGGCAGATCAATAATCGTTTAGGACCTGTACCAGTTTCTTCTCAGGTCGCCGATCCTTTGGTAGCAGTATCCCCAGGTTGGTCTGGCGCGGTTGTGATTGTTACCAACTTAATCGTGCTGTTGGTGCTGGTTGTGCTGGTTGGCACCTGGATCAGCAATCGACAGGCGAAGGTTCGCGCAACAGCAAGACAGCGTGAATTTGAATCAATCCAGACTTACTTTGCTGCGCAGCGGGATGCATTTGAACGAATTGAATCCCCAGTCCGTCTCCCAGTTGCTTCAGTTCCGGTACAGCGACCTTCAAGAACCCCTGCTCGTGCACAAATCCTTCGCGAAAATCAGGCCGTTCATTAGGCAGCAGATTCAGACTCTGCCGCCGTCGCAACGCTAGTGCCGATTCTCCTTATCAGTATCCACAAACTGATAGAATGTGGTTTGATCGCGGTACGAACGTAACAAATGCTTATTGAATTCAATGCGTTCGCGTAAGTCACGTTCGCCATGGTCAATGTAGAGATACACAATAATACCGATCAGGATTACTAGAATGGCCAGCAATACCCAGATGATCGGCCACGTTTGCCGCCAGTAGAAGTCCTCCTCCTGGTACACCTGTTCAGTCACAACCACTCTTTGAGCATCATACGTGGCTATCAAAGCGGACACCTCAACAGCATCCAGAGTGGCTTGTTCTGATACAGCGGAAATGTTGGTTGGGCCTGCTGTAGAACTTAGATAGAGTCCCTGGCAGGCTCCCAGCGTGAGGAGCAGTATCACTATACTCAAGCTGATCACAACGCGTGCACGCATCTTTCACCTCATTCATTTGGGATGCACGTTCGTACATCCCGGTCGTTACTGAAAGCTGTGCGGGTGACTGCTGTTCCCGCCACGGTATCGGGTAAATGGACGTGCCGGATGCTTGTTGTAGAAGTGTTCAATGCGACCGGTTGATCGCCGGATGGCAGCCTGGCCATACCAGTGATGGTATTCGGCCTTAGCGATCTCGATTTCGCGTAGCAGTTGGTCCAGCAAGGCCAACTTTGATTGGTATCGGAAATAGAGCCCCATAGCGCTGCAACCAACGACCACCGCTCCACCAGCCAACAGGAGCGAGAAAATTTGCAGGCGCTCCATAAAGGCGGCCTGCCGGAGTTCCCGCTCAAATCGCTGGATGGCACCACCGTTCCTAATCTCATTGAGTAAGGTGGCTGTCATCTCCGTTGTTTGCTGGTTATTTGCCACCACCCGGCGGATGTAGGCTTCACTGGTAGGATTATAGATAGCGAAAAAACTACCAATGACGATCAATATAACGATGCTGACCAAGATGATGCTGATGAACCTGAACATTGCGTCTAGCCCTTCAGGTGGTTTACTGACAGTTCGTGCGTGGAACGTCGATGCCTGTGACGCTATATCCGCTTGTTGACTAGCTACCCCATGCAGCCGAGAGCAGGGTGATGACGAAGTAGCTAATGATCAGAAGGGTCAGCAGTGGCACCACAATATTGAAGGGCGAAAAAGCTGGGTCTCGTTCAGAGACAATCCTGCTAATCGATTCTTCGATGGCTTCACGACGTGCTTTGGCAGTCGCTTCCGCTTTGAGTCTGTTTTCTCGGTGACCTTGGTAAAGGCTTGCAATCACTGTCGCGCTGACGACAACGACCCCGAGTAGCGGATAAGGGCTAATGGCTCGGTGCCCATTGAGGATGAGCCAACCTTCGCCTAAAAGGATACTGATAAAGTCTGCCCCGGTTTCCATATTTGAATAACTCCCCCGTTACTCTTTTGTTCCTGATCTGCTACCAGTGGCGAAAGGCACAGAAAAGGTTAGGAAAACCATAACGCACATTTTCTCGAAGCGGAAGATGGGTAAAGCACATCCCCCCAGGCATTGGGGGGCAACTTACAGCGATTACTTACGTAGGGCGGCGACAACGAGACTCGCATGACGGAAATCCTGCAAATCTGTTCATCCTCATTTACAATACATTTCGTAACGTAACGGGGGCTACACAGGAATAGGGACCATGCTCGGTGGACGCTTACGCGCAGCGCGTCATACGAGGTTTGTCGGGCGGGCAGCGGAAAAGGCTCAGTTTCAGGCGGCGCTCACCGCTTCTGAATTGCCCTACTTTGTGTTGCACTTGTACGGGCCGGGCGGGGTTGGGAAGACGACGTTACTGCAGGAATTCGCCCTGCTGGCTGAACAAATCGGTGCACCGTCGGCCTATCTGGATGTGCGCAATATAGATGCGGCTCCTGAAGCCTTCCTCACAGCATTGGAACGAGCTGCCAATTTGCCATCTGGCCGGACGCTCGGCGAACATCTGGCCGCCTCTAACCGTTACGTCCTGTTGATTGACACCTATGAAACCCTCGCACCGTTGGATAGCTGGCTGCGCGAAACCTTCCTGCCCGGCTTGCCAGAAACGGTGTTGGTTGTTCTGGCCGGTCGCAATCCACCCGGCGCTGCCTGGCGCACCGATGTTGGCTGGCAGACTTTGGCCCGCAGCCTGCCGTTGCGGAACCTGGCTCCAGCGGATAGTGAGGATTACCTCCAGCGGCGTAACATTCCCACCGATCAGATCAACGCCGTCTTGGATTTCACCCATGGGCATCCATTAGCGCTTTCGCTAGTTGCCGATGCTTTTGCCCAGCGGGGAGAACTGCGCTTTGAACCCGACCAGGTGCCGGATGTCATCCACACGCTGCTCACCCAGTTTGTCCAGAAGGTGCCCGGCCCCGCCCACCGCGCCGCGCTGGAAGTCTGCCCCTTAGTCCGGATCACCACGGAATCCCTGCTGGAAGAACTGTTGGGCGTGGAAGACGCCCATGACCTCTTCAACTGGTTGCAGAGCCTGTCCTTCATGGAGCAGGGCACCGAAGGCCTGTTTCCCCATGATCTGGCGCGGGAGGCCTTGCTGGCAGATCTGCGTTGGCGCAATCCCGACTGGTATGCCGATCTCCACCGTCGCGCCCGTCAGCACTACATCCGTCGCTTGGGCGAAACCGGTGGATTGACCCAGCAGCGCCTGCTGACCGATTTGATTTTCCTGCATCGGGATAACCCGGTCGTCAAACCCCTGTATGAGTGGAAGCTCGGCGGACACTTTCTGACCGAACCCATGCGTCCCACCGATATCACCGCCATTCGGGAAATGGTGACCCGGCACGAGGGCGAAGAGTCCGGTCGCTTAGCCAAGTTCTGGCTCAGCCGCCAACCAGAACAGGCGTTGGTCATGCGGGAAAGCAGCGGACAGTTGCTGGGATTCTTGTTGCCGCTTGCGTTGGACAAAATCCACCCCGATGACCTCGATACGGATCCAGCCGTTCGCGCCGCTCGGGTGTACTTAAGCCAGCAGCCGCCCTTGCGTGTTGGCGAGACGGCAACTCTCTTTCGCTTTTGGATGGCTGCCGATACCTATCAATCGGTTTCTTCGGTACAAAGCCTGATCTTCGTCCACATGATGCGGCACTACATCAGCACACCGGGACTGGCCTACTCCCTCATCCCCTGTGCAGACCCGGATTTCTGGGCGATGGGCGCAGCGTACACCGAGCAGATTCGTTTGCCACAGGCCGACTATACGATTGAAGGTCGGCGCTACGGTGTCTACGGGCAGAACTGGCGAGCGCTACCCCCGGCTGCCTGGTTCGATTTGATGGGCGAGCGCGAGATTGCCCTGTTCACCCCTGGCGCTGCCCCGGCCCCGGTCGAGCAGGTGTTGGTCTTGAGCGAGGCCGAATTTGCTTCAGCCGTCTTAAGTGCCCTCAAGGACTATACCCGACCGGAAAACCTGCGTGGCCACCCCTTGCTCAGATCCCGCCTGGTCATCGAGCAAACCGGTCCCGATGCACCAGAACCGGATCGAATTGCGACCTTGCGCTCCTTGATCCGCGCCACTGCCGAGTCGCTTCAGCAGGTGCCGCGCCAGGCTCGCTTATATCGGCCCCTCTATCACACCTATATTCAGGCTGCGCCCACGCAGGAGCAAGCGGCAGAATTGCTTGACCTCCCGTTCAGCACCTATCGTCGCCACCTCAAGAGCGGGATCGAGCGCGTGACCAGCCTTCTCTGGTTGCGAGAGATGGGGGGCGATGCCGGATTGGTCGAAAACTGAGCAGATTTTGAACTGGTGAGCATCTGGCTTCTCCATAGACTGAGATAAGGCGTAAAGAGTCTTGGAGAATGCGATGACCATCCCACTGTTAATAGCTGACCTGGTCACGGCATGGAATACCCATGACGTGGATCACCTCTTGCCGCTTTATGCCCCGGATTACGAAGGCCTGGATGTGGCTCAGAAAGATCCTGATAGAGGGCAAAATGGGGTTCGCGCCGCCCTTGAGCGCTATTGTCTGGCTTTCCCCGATTTGACCTTCACCCTTGAGAACATCATCACCCAGGAGTCTGATATAGCCCTGTCGTGGTCAGCCCGAGGGACTCATCAGGGGTACCTGATGCATATCCCGCCAACGGGTCGTTCCATTGCGGTGCAGGGAATGTCCCTTCTCACGCTGCGGAAGGGATTGATCTGGCGCGGGCATACGATCTGGGATGTGGCTGGCTTGCTGCGCGGCTTGGGTCTGCTGCCGGATTTATAAGGGTTGAGCAAAAACTGAACAGCGATTGAACTGTCACTTGAGCTGTAGCTGGTGCGACACTGCTTTGCAGCCACACTTATGAATGGGAGCCGATCATGTCTGCACTTGCTCAGGTCGCCGTACCGAAGTCAGCCCTTCAGCCGGATGCTGGGACCAGCCTGCGCCCGATACACGTCTTGCTGGGTATTCAATCGCTGGTGGTCATCCTGGTATCGATCAACCGCCTCTCCAGCCTGACTCAAACCTATGTCGCCGCCAACGAATTTCTCCGTTGGCAGGACCTCATCAATATGCTGCCCCTGCCACTCATCAGCGGGGTTGCCTCCTGGCTGTTACTGCGCCTGCTGGAACAGCGCGCATCCATCGCAGCGCGGGGGCGGTTGACCCTGAGCATCGTCTTTATGGTAGGCCTTTATCTGCTGGCGGCCAGCTACGGCACGCATGAAGTCACCAATTATCTGCATGTGCGCTTCTGCCCACCGGAGGACCTCTCCCGCTTGTGTGAGATTGTCGCCTTTAACGATGATGATTTCTCCCACTGGGTCTTTTTTGCCGGTTTTGTGCTGATGAACGTGGCACTGTTATGCATGCAGGTGATCGCCCCGCATCAGCGTCAACTCAACCGGGGGGACGTGCTCCTCCTGATTCTGAACGGTCTCTTTATCGGTTTGGGTGTGTTCGCCAACCTCGCATTTGAGGAGATTGGTCTTGATCTGTACGTGGTTGCGCTGCTTGCAGTGCTGGCACTGGGCCTGCTCTGGCGTGTTGGTCGGCAGCCCCTGGTGATCTACTATGTGACGGCTTATGGGCTGGGACTGGTCGGTACTTTGATCTATAAGGGGCTTGTATTGTGAGATTGAACCTTCTGGCAATTCTAAGGGGCGCACGGTTGCGCATCCGCCTGAATTTCTGTTTCGCTCTTTAATCCGAAAGGACTGAACAACGTGGCAAGCAATGACTACCATTTCATCACCCACTGGCGTATGAAAAGCACCTGTGAGGAGATCACCGAAATTTTGGGCAACGGGCCGGATCTGGTCCGCTGGTGGCCTTCAGTCTATTTGCGGGTCGATGTTCTCAAGCCCGGTGCCGCCGATGGCCTGGGCCGCGAGGTCGATCTTTACACAAAAGGCTGGCTGCCCTATACCTTGCGCTGGCAGTTCCGGGTGACGGAGCTTCGCAGTCCGCATGGGCTGACTCTGGAAGCTTCCGGGGACTTTGTTGGAAGGGGAATATGGACTTTCCAGCAGGATGGCGACTACGTGAATATCACCTACGACTGGAAGGTTCAGGCCGGCAAACCCCTCTTACGGAACTTGTCGTGGTTGATGAAACCCATCTTTTCCGCCAATCATCACTGGGCCATGCAGATGGGGGAGATCAGTCTGCAGCTCGAATTGGATCGCCGCCACGCCCGCACTCCACCCGAACGGGCAGCGGTTCCGCCCCCGCCGGCACCGCGATTCTGGGGTCGGAATCTACAGCGATCTGAGCAAAAAGGTTAACCCAACCTTGCAGAACACAGGGTGAAAACCGATGTAAACTGTTCATGGTGATTGTTGACGGACGAGATAACCATGACCACGGACACCCTGCCTTCGCTCAAGTTACCTACTGCTGCTGCTTCGGCTTCCCAGTCTCGTGCCGAGCGTTTGTGGGAGCTGTTGACTGCACCTCATCCCTCAATTGCTCAGGCCAATGACCGTCGACAGGCGCGTTTGGCTGCTGTAGTGATTTTGGGCATCCTGGGCATGTTTGCTCTGGAATTAGTCTTTGTGCCGAGCCAGCCGGGTTATGGGCCGATGGCCGTGCCGATCCTGCTGACCTGCGCGGGCTTGCTGCTGGCTTATGGCATCGTACGTGCCCGTTATGTCACCATTGGTGCTGTTTTTGCCATCAGCTTTGGTGCGCTTTCAGTGGTGGGGCAGGTGATTGCCATCCCCCCCGAACTGCAAACCACTTCGACCCTGGCCTCATCACTTCAGTGGTTGGTATTGCCGCTGGTGGTGGGTGGCTTGGTGTTGACCCCTCAGACGGGTATGCTGGTCGCGGTTGTGAGTATCATCGGTATCCTGTTCTGGGAATGGTTGACGCCTCAGGATTATTCGACTATCGTCACCGGGGGCGCCATTGGTTTCACAGCGACCATTGCGGTGGTGCTGATCTTCGTGCGCTACGTGCAGGAACGTTATCTCGTGCGCCCTCAATTGCAGGAATTGGAGCTGGCTGCACGTCTCTTGGAGCGCAAGAATATCGATCTGGAGCGGGCCAATCGCGAAATGCGGGATTTTGCTTATATCGTCGCCCATGATCTGCGTGCGCCTTTGGTCAATCTGAATGGCTTTGTCAATGAGGCTGAATTTGCCTTTTACGAGCTGCAAAGTGCTTTGAACGCCGCCTCCCCCCATTTGGATGAAGCCACGCGGGAGAAAGCGACGCGGGCTGCTGAACGGGATATGCCCGAGGCGCTGGCCTATCTGCAAACCAACGCCGCCCAGATGCGTTCCCTTATCGATCAGGTATTGAAGATCGCCCGGGTCGGCAAACAGGAACTGGAGATTCAGCCGGTAGACCTCTATACCACCGTGAAAAAGATCACCACCGCCATGAATCACCAATTGGATGAACGCGGTGTGGAACTGCACCTTGGTCAATTGCCGACCATTCAGGCAGACTCCAATCTGCTGGAGCAGGTCTTGAACAATCTGTTGGATAATGCCATCAAATACCTTGTACCAGGCCGTCCCGCCCGGATTGACGTGTACGCCGAGTCGAAGCCCGGCGAAGCCATCATCCATGTACAGGATAATGGGCGCGGTATTGAAGAAGCCGACCATGCTAAGGTCTTTCAATTGTTCCGGCGTGCCCGCAATGTCGATGATGTCCCGGGGGAAGGCTTTGGTCTCCCCTATATCCAATCCATTATTCAACGGCAGGGCGGACGCATTTGGTTTGAGTCGGTGCCGGACAAAGGGACGACCTTCAGCTTCAGCCTGCCTCAGTCAGAAAAAGGAATGTCCTCATGACTTTACCTGTAGTGCTCATTATCGAAGATAATGAGGGTCACTTTCGCATCATGGAGAAGTCTTTTGAGCGCTTTGGCGTCCTGAATCCCATCCATCAGGCGGTTGATGGTCAGCAGGCGCTTGATTATCTGTTGCGGAAGGGTGATTTCGCAGGAACTGCTTTACCTGACTTGTTGTTACTCATCATTGATCTGAACTTGCCTAAGGTGACAGGTATTGATGTGCTGCGGGAATTGGTTGGGCATGAACATCTCAACCGTATTCCCCGCATTATTCTGTCAACCTCCGATGAGCCGGAAGACGTGGCCTCCTGCAAGGAATATGGCTATGCGGCCTACTATGTCAAACCTCCGGACTACATCAAACTGACCAACTACATTAAGGAACTCAATGCCGGGGCGGGTAGCAGGACTTCATCACTGCCCGGGACTGGGCCGCTCGCGCCGCCTGTTACCCCTTCTGAAGGTGGCACCAAGCCGCTCAAGCCGCGCCTATAATCAAAAACCGGAACATTTGTTCCGGTTTGGCTCGTCTTTTGTGTTACGATCTGAATGCTCGGCCAGGTCAAGAAGGGAGCCTCTCAATCGTCAAATCTGAATGTGGATGGAAGCCCCCGGCTGGTTTTGCAGCCATTGCTGCAACAGTCCCCCGCTTTGACTGCTGCTGGCCGGAGTGGCCGACAGGGCACGATTGATTGTCCATTGCTCCGTTTCCCACCCAACCACGACAATGGCTGCGATACCATGCGATCCGGTGGAGTTCGCAGACGTTTGAAGGTCTGGCGCACTCCGATGACGACAGGCTGGGCACAGTGCCGCCGCCGCCGTCGCCGCCGCAATAACTTCCCTCTGCTCGCGTTATGGACTGGCTCCAAACAACGCCTTTCGGGAAAAAACCCGCAGCGCCAGCGCCAGCAACCCGAGGTTCACTAGCCAGACCACGAGCCCCAGCCCGAAGATCAGAGACGGGCCAACGTACAGGAGCCCGCTGACTTGCCCCACCATCAGCAGGACTACCGGGATGACCAGGATGCCCGTGAGCTGGTACGCTTCCATGAAGCTGTTCACCCGTGACGAGATCAGGATCGAGGCAAGCAAGCCCAACAGTGCGAAAGCAGGGGCCAGCCACAGCATCATCGGCAGCCATGCCGGTGTTGGGAACCAGATCCGTCCCATAATCGGCCAACCGAGCGTATTCAGGACCAGTGTATACAGCAGAAAACTGCCCCAGGCCACCAGCAGCGCCGGGACGACCGCTGCCAGCAGCTTGCCGAAGAATAAGTCCCGGTCGCTGGCAGGCGTGTAGAGCAGAGCTTCAATCGTTTTTCGTTCTTTCTCACCGACAAAGCTCTCGGCGCCGATCACGCTGGAGGTCATCAGCGGCATGATGAGGAACATCGGCGCAAACATCAGCGCCAGGACGAAATATGCCACCACCTGCGCGCCGTTCATGCCTTGGATCTGGGCGGCCAGGTCTGGCGGCAGGATGCCCATCAGCATCTGCATATCATCCATCATATCGGTTCCGGCATTCGGGTCGCTGGCCATCAGGCTCGGCCCACCCACGAGCACGATCCCTGGAATGATGATGCAAAAGATGATCGGCAGGATCAGCATCGGCGACCACGCCATCCGGTTTTGGCGGACTTCCTGTAAATCTTTCCAGGCGATTGCCCGAATGATACGCCAGTTCATGACTCGCCCTCCTGCACTTTGAAGTAGATTTCTTCAAGCGAGTATTCACGGGGCAGCACCTTCATGATTTGCCCGCCCGCGTTCACAATCCCGGCAATCAGCGCGGGAATGTTTTTCGGGGACTCCACTTGCACCGCCAGGTGTTCGCCCGCGACCTGGGTGTTGAGGGCCACGCTCAAACCCTTCACGGCCTGGATCAATTCTGTTGTGGGGGCAGGATTTAAGGTCACGTCGACCCAGGTGCCTTGCCACAGGTCCCGGGCCAGTTCAGCCGGTGTGCCAAAGGCCAGCAGTTTACCCCGGTTGATGACCCCGATTCGGCTGCACAGGCGCTGTGCTTCTTCCAGATTATGAGTACACAGCATAATGGTTCGTCCGGATTCGCGGCTGAGCCGGGCGATCAGATCATCCACGCTGCGGGCAGCTTCTGGGTCAAGCCCGGACGTCGGTTCATCGAAGAAGAGCAGCTCAGGGTTATGGAGGAGCGCCCTGGCGAGTGCCAACCGCTGCTTCATGCCTTTGCTGAAGCCGCCGGGCCGATCATGACCACGGGCATCGAGTTCAAAGAAAGTCAGGAGTTGATTGATTCGTGGGCCGAGTTCATTCGCCGGAACCCCGTACATGGTTCCGAAGAACCGCAGGTTTTCTATCGCAGGAAGGCGCTCATAAAGGGAGGGGGTTTCGGTCAATACGCCAGTGCGTTTGCGGATGGCTTCTCCCTGCGTGGCCGCATCCATACCGAACACGGTCGCGGTGCCGCCCGTCGGTTCAAGTAAGCCGTTCAATAGCCGGACGAGAGTCGTTTTGCCTGCGCCGTTTGGCCCCAGGAGGCCAAACACTTCACCCGGCTCAACCCTGAACGAAACCTGATCGACTGCGGGCCGACCTTTGAAGGTGCGCGTCAGGCTGTCAACCTGAATTGTGGGTGTCATGAGTATGCTCCTCAAGCAGCATCCTCAATTGTACACCCGTCGGAATCAAAAGAGCGCGGTTGCCCGCGCCCAAATGGTCTGCAAAACACTGTCAGTTGCAGGGAGAGTCGTATATCCTCCCGCTGCTTTTTAACCGAACCGTCCGCTGATGTAATCGGCGGTTTCCTGCTTGGCCGGCCGCTCGAATAACTGCTGGGTCGGTGCATATTCCGCCAGCACACCCCAGCGGTTCTCTTTGCCCACTTCTGTTTCCTGCTTGCGGATGCTGTAGAAGGCCGTGTAATCACTGACACGGGTGGCCTGCTGCATGTTATGGGTGACGATGACGATGGTAAAGTTGGCAACCAACTCACGCATCAGTTCTTCGATTTTTTGCGTGGCAATCGGGTCCAGTGCCGAGCAGGGTTCATCCATCAGGATGACATCCGGTTCCACGGCGATCGTGCGAGCGATACACATACGCTGCTGTTGACCACCGGAGAGCGCCAGCCCAGACTTGGTGCGGAAGTCGTTCTTCACCTCGTCCCAGATGGCCGCCTGCTTCAGGCTCATCTCGACGATTTCATCCAACATCGCTTTCGACTTCACGCCCAGCAAGCGGGGTCCGTAGGCGATATTGTCATAAATGCTCTTCGGGAATGGGTTTGGCTTCTGAAAGACCATACCAATTCGGCGGCGAACCTCTACCGGATCAACATTCGGGGCATACAGGTTCCTGCCGTGATACAGGATCTCGCCCTCGACCCGTGCACCAGGGATGAGATCATTCATCCGGTTCAGTCCGCGCAAAACCGTACTCTTGCCGCAGCCCGATGGGCCAATGAAGGCCGTGATCTTGTTCTTGAGGATCGGCAACGACACATCGTCGACTGCCAGCTTTTCCCCGTAGTACACCTTCATGTGGCTAATCTCGATAGCCGTGGTCTGGGCGACCCCAGTCTGCATTGCAGTAGCAACCATGAGAATTCAGTTCCCTTTGTTTAACCCTGTAGCGCTCTACGGAAACGTTGGCGCAGATAAATAGCGACAGCGTTGAATGTCAGCAGCACGATGAGCAGCAGCACAATCGCCGCTGCCGAGACTTCCCCATATCCCGGACGCGCATCTTTGGTCCAGTTGTAAATCTGGATGGGAATGACCGTGAACCGAGCCAATGGGCCATCAGGATTGGTGGCAATGAAGGTTGCGGCACCGATGATGACCAGCGGGGCAGTTTCACCAATAGCGCGGGACATCCCCAGAATGGTGCCGGTCAGGATACCCGGTAACGCCGCCGGCAAAACCGAGCGCCACACCGTTTGCCACTTGGTCGCACCGAGGCCAAAACTGGCTTCTCGCAGGGACGGCGGCACTGCCCGCAGCGCTTCCTGGGCGTTGATGATGATGATGGGGAGGATCAGCAGCGACATCGTCAGCGCCGCTGAAATAACGGTACGTCCCTGCGTGATGGGTTCCAATGTGCGGACGAAGATCGCTAACCCCAGCAAGCCGTAAATAATCGACGGCACACCGGCAAGATTGCGGATATTGGTTTCAATAACCCGCTCCAGCCACGTATCACCAGTGGAATACTCTTGCAGGTAGATGGCGGTGCCAACGCCCAGGGGGAAGGCAACCAGGATCGTGAAGACCAGCACCCAAACCGTGCCGAGTAGCGCGATGCGGATACCGGATACCAGCGGGTTATCCGACATACGATTGCTGAGGAACGTCAGGCTCAGCCAGTTGCGGAACTCAATTTTGGCGTTCGGGTTTGCCGCTGCATATTCATCGATGGCTGCCCGGTTGAAGAGCGATTCTGTGAGTGACCAGGCATCGCCTACTTTCTCACCGACGACGTAGAGCTTGACAAGGTCGAGCAAGTCTTCCTTGGTCGCGATAGTACTAAGAATGGTGGTAGCCTGCTCTGACGTAATCTCACCCAATGGGATGGCCGCATACTCTGCTGGTACATTGGGGATGAGTTCGCCAATCGGATTATCACGGTTGGCGATGTAGTTACTGTTTTGTGTTCCCAGCCCGCCTGGGATCAGGTTAGCCAGGCCGATACGTGGGTTAAAACTGGCACCCGCACTCTCGATCAGGATCACACCAAGTTCTTCAGCGGAAAGTTCTTCCAGTGGGCGGTCACTCAGGCTGGAAGGCTCGATCCGGTTGACAATCGCCACATATCCAAAAACGCGGTTTAACACGTTAAAGGTGAGGAGGATCAGCGCGATCAAACCGAAGATAGTGGCTCCCTGGAAGAATCGCTTCCAGATAGCCCCAAACCGGTGGCGGTTTCGCAAGCCGCGGATAAACGAATCTTCCTGGCGGAGGGCAGATTGATCCAATGCAGTAGCGGACATTACTGGTAAGCCTCCCGGAAGCGGTTGCTGATATAGCGGCTGAGCATGTTCAGGAGCAGCGTGAAGACGAACAGCGCCAGTCCCAGCGAGAATAAGCTGTTGTAGTCAATCGAGTTGTAGCTTAGGTCGCCACCGCTGATACGGGCGATATGGCCGGTAATGGTCTCCGCACCGACCAGGAAGTTGGGAGGTAACGTGAAGTTCGGGCCAGCACCGGCTGCCAGGGCCACGATCATGGTTTCGCCAACAGCGCGGGAGATACCCACGATGAGCGCCGCCAGAATGCCAGAAAGGGCTGCCGGCAGGATCACCTTACTGATGGTTTCGAATTTTGTCGCTCCCATTCCGTAGGAGGCTTCCCGCAGTAACCGAGGAACTGCTGAGAGGGCATCTTCACTCATGGAGGCGATCGTCGGCAGGATCATGATACCCATGACCAACCCTGCTGAGAGCGTGTTATAAAACTGTACCGCATCGCCGCCGATGGCCTGGAGCAGCGGAGTCATAAACGTCACCGCAAAGTAGCCATAGACGACTGTTGGAATACCGGCCAGGATTTCCAGGATAGGTTTCAGCGTGTCCCTTACCTGTCGAGTTGCGTATTCGCTCAGGTAAATGGCTGCACCCAGTCCCAGCGGAAGTGCCACCAGGATCGCTACGAACGAGGTCATCAGCGTCGCTTCCAGCAAAGGCCAGATACCGAATTTATAGCCGACGGGCTGCCATTCAGTGGTTGCCAGGAATTCGCCAATAGTGACAGCAGGCTCGCCTTCCGGGGTGAGTTGCTGGATGAAAAGCAGGGTTTCATTTCCCAGCACGATCACAATGCCGATAGTCGTGAGGATGGAAACGATACCCGCCAGCAAGAGTAATGCACGGATAAAATCATCAAATGGGCGCGCACGCCGATTGATGTTGATTTGATCCGCGGCATCTTGCTTATACGCGGTCAGACGTCCGGTTTTTGTCTGAACCTGTTGCACCTGTGCTGTCATAGAATGTCCTGAATAGTTTAGAACCTATATCCAGTATTATGGCGTGTCATTATTAAGCCTCATTTAAGAAATGTGAAAGAAAAGAGGGCAGACCATAGATCTGCCCTCTCTTGAGCCTTTATTTGGCTTCAGAGCCTACGAATGTTGTAGGACTACATCCCAGCCGACATGGCGGCCAGGAGCTGAACCTTGGCCAGGCGGCTGACGCGCTCGCTGGCCGGGAAGTAACCCACCTGCGAAGCGAATTCAGCAGCGTTGGTCAGGTAGAAGCTGATGAACGAACCCACCTGCGGCTTGGCGGCGATGATACCGGCATCGCTGTAGATGAACAGCGGGCGCGACAGCGGGTAGGTGTTGGCTTCCACAGCAGCGGCGTTCGGTGCAACGTCATTGATCGCCAGAGCCTTCAGCGCACCCTGATTTTCAATGTAGTAAGCATAACCGAAGTAACCGATGGCATAGGGGCTGCCGCTCACACCCTGAACCAGCACGTTGTCATCTTCACTGAACTGAATGCCGGGGACGGCGGCGATGGCTGCTTCCGCGCCTTCTGCTTCCAGACCCAGACCACCATCTTCAACATCGGCTTCCAGGGTTTCTTCCAGGAAGTAGTCGAAGGTGCCGCTGTCCGAACCAGGGCTGAAGACCTGGATGGCTTCCGCCGGGTAGCTGGCGTCAACCTGGTTCCAGGTGGTGTATTCGCCGGCGTAAATCTTGGTCAGTTGTTCGATGCTCAGGCCGGTGAGGAAGTCATTGCTGCTGCTCACCACAACCGAGAGGGCATCAGTACCAACCAGGAAGCCAATTGGCAGGCGAGGGGTCGCCAGGGCACCGCAGGATTCGACTTCACTGTCGCGGATCGGGCGGCTGGCATTGGCGATGTCGGTTTCGCCGGCTTCGCAGAAGCGCTCGAAACCAGCACCGGTGCCGATGCTGTCATTGGTGATGCTGCTCGAGTAACCAGCGGCGATGAAGGCTTCAGCGGCAGCGGTGCTCAGCGGGAAGACAGTCGAGCTGCCAGCGGCGATGATGTCGCCGGTGACGCTCAGGGCATCCACTTCCGGCAGTTCAATTGGGGGGAGGATCACACCGTCAATGACGTGGATCACGCCGTTGCTGGCTTCCACATCGGTGGCGATGACATTCACGCCGTCAATGGTCACGCCCATGTCATCAGCCTTCAGGCTGACGTTGGCACCCTGGGCAGTTGCAACTTCGCCAGTGGCGACATCGGCTGCCATGACTTTGCCCGGAACCACGTGATAGGTCAGTACGGCGGTCAGCACATCCGGGTTAGCGCCCAGGTAGCTCACAACGGCTTCGGGCAGGGCGGCAAAGGCCTCATTGGTCGGGGCGAACACGGTGAAGGGGCCTTCACCATTCAGGGTGTCCACCAGACCAGCGGCAGTGACCAATTCAACCAGGGTGGAGAAGTCAGGATTACCAGCAGCAACTTCAACAATGGTGCCAGCCTGCGCGCCGACGCCCATCATTGGGACGACGGTCAGCGCCAGGAGGGCGAGTACCAGAACGACTACTTTCTTCATGCTCTTAAATCTCCTTGAAAAACTGTCTGGGAGCGTGAATTGCCTGATCGCAATACAATGCAGGATACTAGCTAGAGGCTGTTAAGCCATCAGGCGTAGTGCGTTATGGATTGAGGAAATCAGCGTTAAAGACCTGTTAAGTGGATTAAGCGTCCGATGGTATGGTTAAGGTTTTCCTCCCTGCCGATCATAGTTCCGCCAGATCATACCGCTGTAGCGGTGGCCCCCCACTTTTTCATAAAAAGGTTGAAGGTCAGGGTCACAGATCAAATCTACCATGTATAAGCTCTTCAGCGTCGCCAGCATGCGCCGTGTGAGTTCACTGCCGATGCCTTGTCCTTTATAGGCAGGTAGCACTTCTAGCAGCGGGATGTACGCGCTCAGGACTCCATCACTGATGGCATTGATGAAGCCTACTACCTGCTCCCCATCCTGCGCCAACCAGACGGCGTAACTCCCTTGTAGCAACCGCAGGTGTGTCTCAGGGCTAGGCGGATTCGGCCAACCCACGAAGAACCCGGTCAGGTTGATTGGGGAGATGTGAGTGAGGGAGTCGGTATAAGTGATCGGCATGGATTCAGGTGGCAAGATGCACATCCAGGACTTAAGTAGATTGAAGTTACATTCGTGCGGGCGGCTTTGCGGGCTGCCAGACATTCTACTAGGGTGCAGGGTGATCGGGTGTGTAACTTTTCCGGCCTTGCTATCGTACTGTAGTCGTCTGGTATATCCATTTTAACCACATAGGAACCTCATGGCACAAACAACCTTAGGGCGAGCGACTGGCGCACAATCCCTCGCCAAACCAGGGAACATCATTCAGGATTTTTTGAGGCTACTCGAACTCCAGTCTGATCCAAACTACGCCCGCCGTCCGGTCAGCACACTGACCTTTGACTGGATATACACCCTGTTCGCGCTGCTGCTGACGGTCGGCTTGTGGATGGATATCTGGTCGCACAACTCATTCGGCCCGGATCAGAGTGTCCTGAATGAATATCACATGTTGTTTTACGGGGCAGGGGCAGCGATGGGTGGGTTGTTGGCCTTCGTGCATTTCCGGTCGCTGGCGGCGCACATCCCCTGGGCGCACTCGTTGCCACGTGGTTATGGCTATGCGGCCATGGGCTTGTTGATCTTCGGCGTGGCCGGCGTGTTTGATCTGGTCAGCCATGCCTTGTGGGGCTTTGAGACCAATGTCGAAGCGTTGCTGAGTCCCAGCCATATTGGTCTGTTCATTGGCTGGTTCGTCATCAGCACGGGGGCGGTGCGGGCGGCCCTCAACCGGCGCGGTCAGGAAACGCTCTCGCTAGGGCGGTCGCTGCCGGTATTGATCGGCCTCTCTGGGGCTATGAGCGCCCTGACCACCATCATTCTGTATGGGTCGATCATCGGGAATACACCCTACGCGCTTCAAATCATGCGGATGGATCGGGAATGGTTGGGGTATACGGTGGGTATTCTGGGGCAGTTCGCGCAGACGGGTATCATCGCCGGGCTGGTGATCTGGCTGGCAGCGCATTTCCGACTGCCAAAGGGGGCTTTCACTGTGCTCTACCTGCTCTACAGTGGTCTGATGTTCATCTTCAGCCAGCAGATTGATACGGTGCTGACTCTGGTCATTGCCGGGGTACTGACGGATGTGGCTTATGCGCTGCTAGTGCCGAGCTTGCAGGAACGGGGTCGGCTGCGGGCCTTCGGCTTCCTGCTGCCGGTGATTCTGTGGGGAACATACTACCTGTTTTACATCGTCACCAACATGGGTGGCGGCGTGTGGTTCACGCCCTATGTGTGGGTTGGGTCAGTCGTACAATCTGGGTTCATTGGCTTTTTCGTCGCCTATCTGATGACATTGGAGCGCCCGGCGGTGGAAAGGAATGTATCGTGAAGCGCATTACCTACCTGGTTTTGAGTTTATGGTTGCTAATTGGGCTGCCCGTTCTGGCGCAGGAGGATACTGTTTCACCCCAGACGGACTACTACACCGGGTTGGCCTCCACAGAGGAGACACTGATCTACCGGTTGCCTGTCGGCGCAGACTATCTGGTGACGATCAGCGGCGAGCGCTTGATGACCCGGACGTTCCTGAAGTTCAACATTACCAACCTGGATGGCAGCCCGCTCGCTGTTGATACGCCAGTCAGCCTGCGGCTGCGCTTTGAGGAGTGGGCTAGCGGTGCCTCGACCCTCAGCCTGAGTAACCCACTGGTGAACCAGGATGGGATTTATCTGGTGGAGCCGTTCAGCCTGCCGGGGGAAGGCAGCTTGCAGGGAACGCTCTCGGTTGGCTCCGGGGCGGCACGCTCCAGCAATGACTTCCAGGTTCAGGTTTTCCCACGTCGCCCGGCGATGCCTCCCTGGTTCGCGCCAGTGAACCTCGCCATACCGTTCATCGTATTGGCACTGATCCTTGCCTTTGTGATCTCGCGGAAGGTGACTTTATTCCGCTTGCCGGAGGCCGCCCGCAGCAGTTAAGCTTACGCATAGTGGGGCGGAAACTGCCGCCCCGCACCGGATTATCTGGATAAGGTGTATCTATGCGCTCCGCATCCCCTCCCGCTTCTCGCCAACCCATCGGTGCCCTGCTCATCGTGTTATTGATTGCGGCGACCTGTATCCTGGGAATGCTGTCTACCGTACAAAGCCTGGCCTTGATATTCATGGAGCTGAGCGATCAGGTAGATCGCACCAGTATTTTGGGGCAGATAACGGTTGTTCAGACAGTCGCCTATGTAATGGCCAGCCTGCTGGTGGGTACCTTGTTGTCCCGCTGGGGTTACAACCGGACTTTTCTGATTGGCGCAGCGTTGAGTGCAGTGGGCCTCTTTGGTTTTGCCCTGAATGCAGACTATCCGGCCCAACTGATTACACAGGCAATATTGAGCGCAGGGAGTGCGCTCTTTGCCATGAGCGCAAGCCTGTATCTGCTTATTCATGGTTGGCGACGTTTGGCGGTTTGGTTGCCAATTGCCGGTCTGTTGGGTCAATTGTTTGTGAATGCGGCTGTTTTGGAAGTTGAACGTACCAGCGGCTTTCCCAATGGATCATCTGGCTTGTACCTGGTACTGACTCTGAGTGCTGGTGTGCTTTTTGCCGCGATTGCCTTCACACGCTTGCGCTGGCGGACGGTGATGCCGACTGGTGAGGCGATCTGGTATTACAACCCGATTCAAACGCTACGCGACCGGCAGACCTGGCCATTCCTCGGGCTGATGGTCAGCGTGGCGTTAGTGAATACGGCTGTGGTCAATAGTCTTCAGTCTGTTGTATTTATGGCGGATGGATCTGCCCAGGATGTGGCCAACTGGTCGGCTCTAGGTTGGTTTTGTGGAATGCTCGGGATTGCGTTATGGGGCTGGTTGGTCGGGCGGATATCAATTGAACGATTGCTGCTGCTAACCTTTGCCGGGACTGTGGTTGGCGCAGTACTGCTATGGCTGTTGCCAATGCCGATCGTCTATGCAGGGATACAGTTTTTCCTGAGTGTAGTTGGATCGCTGGCCTTGCTCTACGTGTTGGATCGCAGCGGCATACACCATCTGCCCAGCCTGATGGGATTGGGGATCCTGGCAGCGACTGTACTCAACCCGCTTTTGCAATTTGCCATGAGTACGATTGCATCTGCGCTTGGTGCATCCCTGGCCCTTACGCTCCTGATTATCGGGCTAGGGCTGTTCTCGGGTGCCTGCTGGTGGTGGGCGCAGCGGAATACAGGGATGTCCAAAAAATCGTCCAAAAAACTTGACCCTGATGAAACGGTCAACTCCAAAGACCATATCACTCAGGAGATCCCAATTGCACTACGCGGTGGCAAAGGGCGCTAAGACCACACTTACAATCGATGCTGAAAGAAAATTGCAGAGCGCGCGAGAAATTCCTGGACTGGAACCATCCAGCTAGGAATTTCTTCGTGGAGTTGTTACATTCGCCTCTGATTGTGATTGAAAACGATCTACTTTAAACGACGAATCTGCCAAAAGGACTCTCTTTGTGACCACTGCATCTGCTGTTCAACGGGCTAACCCGGCTCCCTTGTATCTTGTGATTATTGCTTATCTCGGTTTTATCATCATTGGTATGCCCATTGGCTTGCGGGGAGTTGCCTGGGAATCCGGTGCGCGGGCGGATTTTGCGCAGCCTGTTGGTGCATTAGGCGCGCTTATCCTTGCGAATACCATCAGTTACTTTCTGAGCAGCGCGCTTGCCAGCCGCCTGATTCAACGCTTTGGCTTAGGTAATGCGATGCTGGGCAGTTTTATCTTGACTGGGTTGGCTTTGCTCGGTTATGCGCTAAGTCCGGCCTGGGCCTTGATGATTGTCTTGGGTGTGGTGGTGGGCTTTGGGCTTGGTTTTGTCGATGCCGCCATGAATGTCTACTTCGCAGCCCATCACGGCCCGCGCCTCATGAACTGGTTGCACGCGTGCTTCGGGATTGGTTCCGCAGTGGCGCCGCTGCTGCTCAATTATATTTTGGCGCAGGGCGGTACCTGGCGGACAACCTACACGGTGATTGCCGCGCTCTACGCGGTACTATTGCTGCTGATTATCGTGACGCGTAATCAGTGGACAGTGAATCCAGCGGGCGAAGGTGATGGCGTCAAACCAGCCAGCGGTCGAGCCACCTTGGCTCTGGTGATTGTCTGGATAGGCATCGTGACCTTCTTTGTTTATGGCGGTGTAGAAATTGTTCCAAGCGACTGGGGTGCGCGCTTATTCACGGCGGCCCGTGGAATCGATCAAACGGAAGCCAATAATCGCATCAGCCTGTACTGGTTTTTCTTCACAATTGGCCGTATTGCCTTTGGCTTTATTGTGCCCTACTTCAAAGCTGCCACTCTGATGCGCCTGTGTATGATCGGGACGATCATCGGTGCAGCCTTGCTGGCCGTGCCACCGTCAGATCCAACCAATACGCTGGGTGTCATTGGCCTGGTGATTGGCGCGTTCTCAATGTCGCCCTTGTTCGCGCTCTTGGTGACGGCGACCCAGGAAAAGCTCGGCCCGGCACATGCACCCAATGCCATTAGCTTTCAGGTTGCAGCCGCCAGTGCGGGTATCGGCATCCTCCCGGCTCTGACCGGCCTGATTGCGGAGCAGACTCCGTCGGCCGTTCCCATTGTATGGATTGTTTTAGGCGTGATCCTTCTGGGGTTGTTTGAGGTGAGCCAGCGCGTGAACGTCAAGGGCTAGCACGCAGGAAAGGGATACGGCGGTACTGCTGGCTGGAGTAAGGAGTTCCTATGACGACTGATGTGCTGACCTATTTTGATCATCTCGACCAGACACAGTCTATTCCGCAGGATAGTATTCTGAGTCAGACGATTTTGGATACGCCTTCGCTGCGTTGGGTGTTATTTCACTTTGCATCTGGACAGGAACTGTCGGAGCACACGGCATCTTTTCCCGCGGTCATCCAGATCATTCGAGGCGAAGCTCGATTGGTGCTGGGCGATGAGGTCCGGGAGGCTGCAGCCGGCGCGACCGCCTATATGCCAGCCTTTCTAAAACACGCGGTTTATGCGAAGACCCCGCTGGTCATGTTGCTCCAACTCGTCAAAATACCGAAAGTCTAGTCATCAGGGAGGCAGTCGCCTCCCTGATGTGCATGTAACTCTTTATTTGGGTTGTGGATTTGATTTGAACCAGGCGACTGTTTCCCGCACAGCTTGCTCCAGCGGAGTTGGGCGGATGCCAAAAGCCTGTTCAAATTTGTGGCTGCTGACCACAAATGGCTTGGTAAATTCGTAGAGCATCTCGACCACTTCGCCTGCTGATTTGTTAAATAGCCCCATGATACTCAGGATGAGCTTGCCACCGACCCGATACTTGACGGGCTTGCCGATTTCACGTTCGACTAACTTGAGCAGATCAGCCTGGGTGATCGGGGCATTTGTTGGGGCGATCCAGATCTGCCCAAGAGACTCGTCACGGGTTCCCAGGGTTGCCAGCGCTGTGCCGAAGTCCTTCACATAGGTAAAGCTATGAGGCTGCTGGACATCGCCCAATAAGTTGACGGTTTGGCCCGCCAGGGCGGGGTAGAATAACTGCAAACCCTGCACCATATCCCGTGGCCCCCAGAAATCAGAGGCGCGTCCAATAGCAGCACGGACTTTTCCGGCACGATGGGCTGACATGACAGCTTCTGCCATGGCCGCTCGTACCTTCCCCTTACGGGTGTGTGCCTGGACGGGCATATCTTCAGTAATGGTCTGCCCCTGTGGATCGCCATACATATACAGATTGTCTGTGACGATGAATTTGGCTCCGATACTGGCAGCAGCTTCCAGAATATTGCTTTGCAGAGGCGGAAATTTCTCGACCCATTCGTGGTAATGGGGCTGGGCTGATTGATAGACTGCTGCTGCACCCTGGACAGCCGCTTTGGTGCTCTGCAGATCGTAAGCATCGGCAGCGATGACCTCAACCCCGGCGGGAACATCGGCGTTGCCACTGCGGTTGACCATGCGGACGCGCTTGCCCAGGCGGGTCAGTTCGACCATTGTCCAGTATCCAACCGGGCCGGTCCCGAAGATGACGTGTAGTTCGTTAGCGGTCATGAGAGTTGCTCCTTGAGGTGTCCGAATGCTGACTAAAGAGTAGATGTGTTGAAGAAACCTGATACCCCTAGGTATCAGCCGATGATGTGGATCAGGCAACCTGAAACTTATCGCTTGCGTTGACCTGAAACTTTTGTGAGCCTGACTTTGAATTGTGGACTATCAACTAAAGACGATGGACTTCGATCTAGGGTGGATCGCTGCCCATCGCAACGAGCAGGCTTTCGACTTGCCCTCGATAGTAAGCATCAACATTCCCGACAACAGGTCCCAGGTGGCCGAATAATTCCAGCATAATGATGCCGTGTAGCTGCCCCCAGCCGACCACGCCCATATACATGGCCGTATCGGAAACAGGATAGTTATCCCGTTCGATGCGTTCATGAAGGATTTGTCGGGTAGGTTCCGGAATATGGTGATAAACCGTTTCCCGCTGGATTTGTCCGGACTGCAGAAGGCCGTCGATCAGCCCGACGATGACCGCAAATCCCCGGATGACAATTGGTACTGTTATTTCACTCGGTGCATGATAACCAGGGATTGGACTGCCGTAGATCATCTGGAAATCGATTGGGTGGTCGACCGCCCATTGACGATACGCGAGTAGTACCTCACGGAGCTGATCGCGCAGGGGGAGATGGATATTGGCTTGCTGAGCACCTTCGACAGCCTCTGCCAGACCCGTAAACCCTTCGACCACCAATGCCGTGATGAGGTCATCATGCGTCGGGAAGTAGCGGTAAAGCGCCGGTGCGGTCACATCCAGTTCGCGAGCTATAGCCCGTAGCCCCAAACCTGCCGTGCCATGTTGTGCCATCTGCTGCCGGGCAACTTCCAGAATGCGTTCCCGGAAGGCTTGGTGTTGTTGATTGTCTCGGCTGCGTGGCATTTCGATTAATCCGCACTGATCGTTTGATAAACACTGTATACAATATAAGACGGAATTGCCTGCATGTCAATAGGTTTCGATAAACAGTGTTTATTAAAGTGCCATTTTCTAATCTTTGGAATGAGCCACAACAAAAACAGGCATCCATTAAGGATGCCTGTGACTTGAATTGCTGAAGCGAAATCGACTGCTTAATCGACTGGCCGCAAGGTCACTTCTACATCGACATCTTCATAGGCATAGCTGGTGATTTTCAGAACCACCATCCCATCAGATGGAACTGTGAAAGTCAGGCTGACGGTATCGACGCCGCTGGTCGATATATAGGCTACCGAGGTGCCGTTCTGTGTGATGTCGATGCTTGGGTTAACGCTGATACCTTTTGCATCCTGCGGTTCCAGCACGAGCTCATACTGTTGATCAGCTTCTCCTGTGAACTGATAGGCAGCTTCAAACACATTGTCACTAAAGCTGGCGATTTGTGGCTCTTCATCCAGGCTGTCTAATTCCCGTAAAGTCAGGCGCACACTGAATTCCACTTCATCACCCGCCGTCGTCGGTTGCACAACCAGCAGGTACTCGCCCGTCTGGTTAAGGACGGTGCTGGTTTCAAAGGGTGGTGTAGTATCCAAAAACGCGGATTGGCTTAACACACTGTACCCATCCGGCCCGCGCAGTGCAAACGTGACGTCGCCTTCGCCGCTGAGCCGAAGTTCCATCCGCATACCTGCCTGGCCGTTAATCTTGTAAACCAGCGCGCTTGTATCGTCTGTGAGTGCGCCATCAGCTTCTTGCCCGGATTCCAGTTCGACAACTTCCGGTCGGCTCAGGTTCAACTGGAAGCGACCAATCGCGCCGTCACTATATGCACGGACTTCGATCTGATAGAGACCGTCGCTCGGCAGCGTAATTGGTCCGACCAGGCTGTCCGTGCCGTTCGTATCATCATTTTCTGCTAATGGGAAATCGCCACCCGGTTCGTTCAGGGTGAGATAAGTATCAAAATCCTCCGAACTGAGGCTGATAATGACCACATCCCCGGCTTCACCTTCAAAGGAATACAGCAGGCGTTCACCCTCCCGGCTTAGACGACCGTCGATGCTATCTCCAAAAGTGATGCTTTCCAGATCGACGCTGTCTAGCGTCAGGGTGAAACTCCCACTTCCACCACCACCCAGGCTTTCGGCACTGATGGTATAAGTACCGTTTTCTGGCAAAGCGTAGGCGCTAATCAGCGAGTCAAAGCCATCGCCCCCATCATCATCACTGATGAGTTCTTCGCCGTCGGGGCCCAGCAGGCGGACAAACGAGTCAAAATCATCGGAATGCTGCGAGATCGTGATGACCTGCCCAGCTTCGCCTTCAAACGTATATTCCAGTGTGCCCTGCCGACGCGTGAGTTCACCTTCGACGGTTTCTCCAAGCGCAATTTGTCCGTCACCACTGGGTTCGGGGGTGGGTACGACCACGACTGCAGCATCACTCAGACTCAGGTTGTAAGCACCACGGGCTCCATCGAAGAAGCTGCCGACTTCGATAGTATAGGTATCGTCAGCCGGTAGTGTGAATTCGATTTGCGCGTTCAGGTTTCCAGCGCTGTCATCATCGGTTTCCAGGACAGCGCCGCTGCTATCCAGCAAGGTGAGGAAGGGGTCGAAGTCATCTGAAGTAAGGGTAATGAGGATCGCTTGATCGGCGCTGCCTTCAAAACGGTAACTGAGTGCTGTGCCATCGAGTTGACCCTCGACACTGTCCCCAAGGACGATGTCCTCGCCAGCGCTTGGCACTTCGATCACGGGCGCAGCGGTAGGCGCTGGCGCATCGATCACGACCCCGTTCTCCAGTTGGTTGAGGGTCAGGCTGAAGGCTCCGCTCTCACCGCCAAACGCATCCAGCACCTGAATGACGTAAGTACCATCTTCAGGCAGGATGAAGTCGATCTGGGCATCGCTTTCACCCGCACTGTTATCATCGTTGGCAAGTTGTTCGCCGTCGAGCGTTTCCAGAGTCAGGAAGGCATCAAACTCGCTGCTGTTCAGGATGATGCGGATCTCGTCCCCGGCGGATCCCTCGAAGGCAAAGGGGACACTGTCCACTTCCGAGTCCAGTTCGTCTTCAATGGTTTGCCCATAGACGATGCTGCTGACATCATCAACCTGCAAGGCTGGGCTGCTCACGCGGAGGGTATAGTCCCCGGTAGATAGCCCGCTGTAGCTGGTGATGTAAATGTACATCAGGCCGGAACGGGTCAGTGTAAGGTCGAGGACTGAACCGGAACCTTCCGCCGCATCATCATTGCTGGCAAGCCGCTGCCAGGTGTCATCCTGCAGTTCAACATAGCTGTCGAAGGTTGCCTCAACAGCAATACTCAGTTGTTCGCCGACTTGCCCTTCATAGGCGTAACGAATTTCAAGTTGATCGGGGGTCAATCGCCCCGCGATAGGCTGTCCAATTTGAACTTCTGCAGTTCCCTGAGCAGCGCTCAGCAAAGGGAAACTGATCGCCAATGCGACCAATAGGATGCCAATGATGAATAGGCGCAGACGCATGAGCTTTGCTCCTCAATGAGGTTCACTTTACTTTATTGTAGTGGAAATCATGCGAGAGTGCTTAGGTCAGAGGTTAGGAGTCGGTTTGCCTTTGCAGACGTGCTTCTGACATTTGCAGTGCATCGCTTTGTGTGGATTCAACGCCGGCGGCAAAGCAGATACACCGAAACGCGATGCTGGATTCATCGCCATAGTCGCCTTTGGCTGTATGCATCAGGTAGGGCAGGTAGCGTTGTTCTTGCCCGTAGGCCAGTGCCATGCCCGCTGCCAGGGTGATTCGGAGTTCGGCATTACTTTTGCGTTCTGCCAGGTCAATGAAGTCGGCGGTCGTTTCCCATCCCCCTAATGTTGCCATATCGGTATCGAGCGACTTGATGTAGGTGAGCCCGAGCGCGGCCAGTACCCCTTCGCTTTCCTCGATGACTGCTAGCAGTGCAGCGATGAGTTCCGGTCGGGCTAGCCTTTCGCCTGCTATCCGGGCGGCCGCCAGGCTTTGAGCTTCAGCATCGCTGATATCCACCCCTTTGGAAGCTAAAGGGCGGCGCAGTTGACGTAGCACCACATACAAAATATCCTGCATAGGTGCTGTCGCAAAAGTTTGTGCACGAGAAGGAATCAGGGTCATAGCGTCGCCTCTGGCAAACTTATCCCGTATTTATTCAGATGCGTTAGTCTATCAGGCTTGCTAGAGTAAACGATGAGTGGAATTCCGGGACACTGTACCCCGTCTAAGGAGCATCGGATATGCAGCGTGTATGTGTCTATTGTGGGTCTTATAGTGGGCGCGATCCACTCTATGAAGCGCAAGCGGTGGCATTGGGGCAGGAGCTTGCCCGGCGTGGGATGACATTGGTCTATGGGGGTGGTCGGGTTGGATTAATGGGTGCGGTGGCTGACGCTGCCTTGAGTGCCGGTGGTCAGGTGATTGGCATTATGCCCAGGGCCCTGGTCGAAAAAGAACTCGCGCATCAAGGCCTGACTGAGCTACATGTCGTGAATTCCATGCATGAGCGTAAGACAATGATGGCCGATCTCTCGGATGGTTTTGTGACCATGCCTGGGGGATTCGGCACGATGGATGAATTCTGCGAGATTATGACATGGCTGCAACTGGGTTTTCATCGCAAACCGGTTTCGATCCTCAATGTGAATGGTTACTTTGATGGCTTGCTCGCTTTCTTCAATCACACGGTGGAGCAGGGCTTTGTCAAAGGGTCTCACCGGGATGCCATCATTGTGGATCATCAGCCCGCCTCACTGCTCGATTCCATGCGGACGTGGCAGCCTGCTTTTGAAGCCAAGTGGGTTACTTCGGACGAGCAGCGCTAAGCCAGTCAGTGGGTAGCCTGTGGGAGAGAATTTCCTTCCCACAGGCCGCTGCACTAATGCCGTTCCAGATGGAATACATGTGCGCTGTAGGGGGCCAGTTCAACATACAGGCCGGGGTTGAGCATGTGACCGCCTCCCCGTGTGTAATGGGCGTCGTTCAGAATATCGGTCAGAAGCCAGTTGCTATGACCCATCTCCGGCCATAAGTAGAGTGAGATATGGGCCTGGGACCAGCTTCCGGTCAGGTTGATGACGATCAGTCGGTACTGATGGTCACAGCGCCAACCATACGCCACCAGATTATGATGCGAGCCATTGTCTTTTGCGGGCGATGGATGATATTGCACCCAGTGCCCCCGTTGATAGATGGGCGCGCGGGTTTCCTGCAGCAGCCGTTGATAGAACTGCTTCAGTTCCATATCCAGCTTCTCTTCGGGTTGGCGACCGATTTGAACAGGCAGTTTGACCCGCCGTCCCTCGAACTGTCCGTCATGTAGCAGGGTAGCCCCCGGTAACGTACAAATCATCACCGCCCCCATCTTGCTTTTGGGCAGGCCGAAGTGAGCGACGGCTCGCTGCTCATCATGATTTTCGATGAACCGCGTCAAATGTTGTTGGTAACCGCCATCAGCGATCAAATGGGTGCGGATGCCGCCGATGTCATTGTCGCGGATGCGGTCATACAACCGCTTGTCGTAACAGTAATCGAAGCCGAGTTCTAGCAGCCGATATTCCATATCCCAGTACACTTCGGCCATGAACAAGAAATCAGCATGCGTTTCACGTACGGGTTGGATGACATCAGCCCAAAATTCGGTGGTCGGATTTTCTGGAACATAGCCGCCCCACGTCCGCCGGAAGATGTCGTTCAGGAACAACATAGCCATATCGCAGCGCACACCGTCGCACTGACTGGCGATATCCTTCAGCAAATCAACGGTGGCACGGCGAACTTCCGGGTTGAAGGCGTTGATCTGCGCGGTATCGACCCACCCAGGGAAGTAAGGATCGCGCCCATGGGCGATTACCCGAGCCTGACCAAGTGAATCTCGGGTGCTGAAGAAATCATCCTTGCGCTTGCGCAGGTCGGCGGGTTTGCCCTGTACCATCCATTCCGGGTGGCGGCTGACCCAGGGATGATCGGTCGCCACATGGTTCGGGACATAATCCAGGATCAGTTTGAGACCGCGTTCCGCCAGTCGTTTGCGGAAGTTGGCGAGACCAGTTCGTCCGCCCAGGTTACCATCTACTTGATACATGCCTACGGCGTAGGGTGAACCGACGACATCCTCCGGGGTGATATCGGGTAGCGCTCCGCGGTACTCATGAATGTACCGGAGTGCGCTGGCCCGGGTAGCCGGGCTGCGATACCAGACTCCCATCAACCAGATTGCATCGACGTTCAGCGCGGCCAGTTCATTCAGCACATCATCCGGTACAGTTTCCAGTGTCAGGGGCATTTCATAGGTGCGGCTCAACCGATCCAGCCAGACCCAGGTATTGATTTGATAGATAAAGGGCTTATTCGGCCATGCTGTCACAATCAACCACTCCTCTGCATGCTTCTTCTATACGCTAGTGTAAACCCGGCTCAGCCTTTGGCGTGTTACAAATTCTCCATTTGCATCGTTTTACATTGCAGCACATTTCATCTCACTAACACTCTGATGTATCCAATTTGTAGCATCGCCAGCCAGAATTACGCATAATCTGATTCACTAACTGTCTTAGTGGGGTAAAGGAAACGTGCAATGGCAGATGGTTATTTCATTCCTTCCGGCCATGCTTTGCAAGTCGAAATGTCTTCAGGTATTCACCGGCGGACACTGGGCACGACGGATGAAGTGATGCTCTGTGAATTTTTTCTGGAGAAGGATGCGATTGTTCCTGCCCATAGCCACAAGAATGACCAGGCTGGCTATCTGGTCTATGGATCAGTTGAGATGACAATTGGGGGGCAGGTGCGTATTCTGCAACCTGGAGAAAGCTATGCTATTCCCGGTGGCATTGTCCACAGCGCCAGGGCATTGGCGAATTCATTGGCTATTGATTGTTTCTCGCCACCGCGGGATGACTATCGCACGGAAGCCCGCTAGCGAAGAAAAAGGCCTCGTGGGCAGGGCATGAGCTTGAATAGAGGGTGAGGGGTTTTATAACATAAACAACAGGATGCACTTTATGGTGCATCCTGTGCTTCCGGGGGGAACCCCGGACCCCCTGCGAACCAGGCCATACCCCGAGTCTGGTTCTTTTGTAGCGTGCCCCTGATATCAGGTGATGATCTACAATACTTAACTGGCCAGCAGATGCCGTTCGATGGGCACCATTTCTGGAACCGGCTGGCTAGCCAGCGTCTCTGCGATGGTGTCGATCAGGTCTCTGCCGTTGAATACACCCCCGATTACGTCCGCTGCGCCGGCATCCAATGCCTGCAAAAATAGATCGTAATCGTCAGTCGGATTGAGTAAGACCACTGGCGTGGGGCCGACCAAAGCATGAGCGAGTTGAGTGAGTTCAAAACCGTTCAGACCGGGGAGGTCAATTCCACTGAGGACAAGATCGGGAGTGCTGGAGCGAAGATGATTGATGGCCTCGTTGCCATCCAGGGCGGTACTGACTTCATAACCGGCAAGTGTCAATAAGAACGAAATAGATCGGAGCAGTCTTGGGTGATCTTCAACGACCAGTACGTGTGGCTGATGCATGAGCTTCTCCCCTTACAGACAAGGCTCTGGATGCAGAAGGCATCCCCGAATAAATAAGATTGTCTACTGATAAACCTAGCATACTCACCTTACGACTTTCAGAAACCTAAAGATTGTGCATTTTCACGAAAATTTAGGAAAGATCGCCATGCCTTAACCATTTTGTACATGAATTGTGAATTTTGGATTAAGCTGCCTTGTGTTGAATAAACCGTTGTGAATACGATCTCAAGGAATGCAGTAAATGCCCGCTGAATTGAAACTTCGCCCGGTTCAATCAACCGACTATGCGCCGATTATTGCGGTACTGGATGACTGGTGGGGCGGTCGGGCAATGGCGGCAATGTTACCTAAGCTTTTCTTCAATCACTTTCAAGAGAGCAGCTTGGTTGTGGAAGCGGATGGTCTGCGTGTGGGTTTCTTAATCGGCTTTCATTCCCCCAGGTATGCCGATGAGTCCTATATCCACTTTGTTGGAGTCCATCCTGCGTGGCGAAAATCAGGAGTGGGTCGTTTGCTATACGAGGAATTCTTTAAGCTGGTACTTGCTGCTGGGCGGCATACGGTACGTTGTGTGACTTCGCCTCTCAATCGCACCTCGATCCAGTTTCACCTGCGGATGGGTTTTGTGATTGAACCGGGTGACAGCGAACGTGATGGTATTTCCTATCACCAGGACTATGACGGACCTGCCGAAGACCGGGTGCTGTTTGTAAAACGATTGGATTAAGGAATAAGTCGGCTCAGCCAACGGTCCAGGTATCCAGCGCCCAGGCCAATTCGTCCGGGGATGGCGCGTAATTGCCTACCCGCCGCACCACCAGACCACTGGCATAGTTTGCCAGTGTGGTCGCATCCCGCAGAGAAGCGCCTGTGCCCAAAGCCAGTGTTAACACGGCGATGGCGGTATCCCCGGCACCCACGGTGTCGTAAACATCTGTGACGGCAGGGGCCCGACAGTGATCGACCTGCCCGGTTGCTGTGACCGCCGTTGCCCCTTCTGGCCCGCGTGTGATGACCATCCCGCCTTTGAGATGCAGCGCCGCGCAAAGATCATGGGCTGCACTGGCGAATGCATCATCATCACGCAGTTCCCTGCTGAGATAGGCGGCGGCATCATCCGCATTGCACTTGACCACATCAAACTCGCTGTACTTCTCCAGTGCGCCCTGGGCATCAGCGGTCAAAAGAATGCCAGCTGCTCGGCATAGGTCGCGCACCGCTTCGACCAGCGTGGGTGTCAAGAATCCTCCGTGATAGTCGGAGAAGAGTGCCGCTTGTGCTTTCTTCAAATGGGGTTGGATTCGATCAAGTGCAGCCTGTTCCACTTCGGTTGGGATTGGTTCACGGGAGAGGGTATCTAGGCGGGCAACCTGCTGTGGAAAGCGCAAACCCATCTGTGCCATCACCCGCAGCTTAACCGTGGTGGGGCGTGTTGCGTCTGTGACCAATCCATCGGCAGCAATGCCCTTGTCAACCAGGACCCCTCGCAGGGTATGGGCAGGCGCATCTGCGCCAATCACCCCAATCTGTACCGGATGGCTGCCTAATGAGGCGATATTGCAGGCAGGGTTGGCTGCACCGCCGGGGATCAACTGCCGGGACTCGAATTCCAACACCGGGATAGGCGCTTCCCGGCTGATGCGTTTAGCCTGCCCGATCAGATATTCATCCAGCAGCACATCCCCAATCACGAGTACGTGTTGTCCGGCGAGGTGGGGGATCAGCGCTTTTAGAGGATCTTTCACCATTCAGCTAACATATCCTTCCCGCTCCAAGAAGGCGCGGAGGTAGGCGCGTAACGCCGTTTGAATCTCAAGCCGTATGGTAATTGCGTCTTGTTCAGTCACCAGCAACGGTAGCAATCCCTTGACTAGATGAAAACTGACAGTTGCATAGCGCAGACAAAGGGCTGTTGGCATGTCTGGATACACCTGTTGTACTACCTGCTCGATGGCTGCAATCACCGTACGGTGAATGACACCTACAATATGCCCGTACTTTCCCATATCGAGGACATATAGAAAATGGGAAAAAGCCGCATGGTGTTGCTCGAACGCGATTACGCAATCGATGACCATTGCTGCCACAGACTCTAAATCGGATTGAATCGTCATCGCTGCCGGGAACAGGGATTGTAAATCGGTCGCATATCGTTCGACCAGCGCGCCCAGAATCGCTTCCTTGTCTGGGAAGAAGTGATAGACCGACCCAATTGCAACACCCGAATGATCCGCAATCTGATTGGTCGTTACGGCTTCATATCCATGTTCTGCAAAAAGGACTTCTGCCGTACTCAAGATGTGGTTGAAGCGCGCCCGACTGCGGATTTGCTGGGGTTCATGCCATGTCTTCATAGATGAGGATTGTATCAGAGATGATTGAATCCGAGCAAATGCTCAAATTATAATGCGAGCAATTACTCGGATTTTTAGTGTGAGGACAACCTGCACGATGGAATCAAACTCAAAGGCGCAAGCTTTAGGCAGACGTTCATTCTTACGTCATTTGGGGACGGGCGCGCTGGGTACACTGGTGGGTGGCTTCGGTACTGAACGCTGGCTATCTTTTTGGTCCAGCACCCAGGAGGGCGCACCGCCACTGCCGTTACAAGGTCGTGCTGTAGAACCCGTTACCTATACAACCAGCAGCGGGATCCGTATTCATAATGTCCAGACTGGCTATGTGGCTGTTAAGTCGGCCCATCGGCTGTACACCGGCTCTGACGGAGGGGGTATCCCTGCAATCGCCTTCGACCGTACTTGGACCGAGTGGATGCCCATCAATACCTGGGTTATTGAACATCCGGAAGGCATTGTCATGGTTGATACCGGTGAGAGTGCCCAAGCCATGAACCGTGACTACTTCAGTTGTGATCCATTCAACCAGTTCTTTTACACGGCTTTCCTGCGCTTTGCGGTCACTCCGGAAGATGAAATAGGATCACAATTGGAGGTATTGGGAATTCCCACGGACGAAGTTCGGTGGGTGGTGCAAACACATCTGCATTCGGATCACATGGGCGGTTTGAAGGCGGTCGCAGGATCGGAGATTGTAGTATCAAATGTCGACCTGAACTCAAGAACGGGAACCCTACCGTGCCATTATCCACCAGGATTCGCCCCAACCATTGCAGAGTTTCAACCCGAACCGGTTGGTCCCTTTACAACCAGTTTGCCATTGACCAGTGACGGAAAAGTGAGGATTGTGCCTACACCCGGTCATACCGAAGGACATCAATCAGTGATCCTGCTGGAGGATGATGTGACCTGGTTCTTCGCTGGGGATACCTCGTTCACTGAGGCACAACTGACAGCCAATCAATTGGGCGGAATCGTTGCTAACCCGGCTGAAAACCGCGCCACACTAGCCCGTATTCGGGAGCTATGTGGGGATCGGCCTACTGTTTACTTGCCGAGCCACGACCCGGAGTCTCGTACCCGCTTGCTGAAACAATCGACCGTTAACCTTTAGGATGGGTGACACGCTTGCTCAGCAGAACCGCCAGCACAAAGCGCGGCAGCCTCATCATCCGTTTGATGCGCCATGGTTGCAGGTAGAGCCGGTATAACCACTCGATGCCCATGCGCTGCATCCAAACGGGTGCCCGCGGTACCACCCCGGCGATAAAATCGAAGGCGCCGCCGACGCCCATCGCCATCGTTACCTTGAGCCGGGGTAGGTTACGGGCGATCCACTTGTCTTGTTCGGGTGCACCATACGCCACGAAGAGGATATCTGCACTGCTGGCATTGATACGCTCAACGATCGCATCTTCATCTTCTGGGGCCGGGCTACCCTCGTAGACACCTGCGATTGGTAAGCCGGGAAAGCGTGCCTGCAGGATGTCTGCCGTTCGTTGAGCGATGCCTGGCCCTGCGCCCAGCAGGTACAAGCGCCATCCGTGCTGTGCAGCCCGCTGTGCAATGATCGGCACCCCGTCCGATCCTGTGACCCGTTCCGGCAAAGGGGTTCCCTGCCGCCGCGCTGCCCACAGCAGACCTACTCCGTCCGGCACACACAGCGTAGCCCGCTGCAGGATGTTCCAGAAGTTTGGGTCGCGCCGGGCGATCATGACAAATTCGGGATTGAGCGTGCACACATGCCTCGCTCCTCCGCCTTTTCGGACCCAGTCGCTAATCTGATCCAACCATTCAGCATAAGTGATCGGATGAATGGGCAGGCCGAGGATCGTGATGGGCGAACCTCCGGAACCATGTTGTACAGGCTCTTCACTGCGAACCTGAGGTTGACCGGTCGCTGGTCGTTGGTCGCTGGCGGCCAGTATCCCCCGAACCGTATCGACGACCTGTGCGACCGTTACGAGTTTGAGGCACGTCCGCGCTGCACAACCTTCGCGCAGACCAATCCCATGCCCCACATAGCTGCATGGACTGCATTCGACTCCACTGCGGATGAAGTGTACTTTTCCGTTGGGTTGCCAGGGCCCCCAGGCAGCCGCATTGCCTGGTCCGAAGATCGCTGCAACCGGGGTGCCGCTGGCAGCCGCCAGATGCATCACTCCGCTCTCGGCACCGATGAAACAGTCTGCCTGGCTCAGCAGCCCGGCCAATTCGGGCAGGGTCGTTTGCCCGGTCAGGTCAATCACGGATGACTGCATCGCAGCTTTGACCGCCGCCGCCTCATCATCGTGTCCCCCGACCAGGACAATCTGCGCTTGATGCGACTCAACCAGTGCGTCTGCAACCGCAGCGAACTTCTCCGGCGACCATCGCCGCGCCCGGCTCAGCCCTCCGCCGCCCGCATGAATGATAATTCGTGGTGAGCCATCCGTAGGGGCAGGATTTGCTTTTTCCAGGTTTGATTGTCGCGATTCCGTATTCAGTGCTGAGTACTCAGTACTACTTTCTCCACTTTGCACTGGCTGTTCGCTGGGAACTTTTCTCGGGCTGGTAGCTGGCAGCTGATAGCTGGCAGCTAGCCGTACTTCAGCCCCTCTTGGTGCTGTTTCTGCCCCCAGCAGCCCCACCAGATCAAGCCAGTATTGGGCCTGGTGTTTTGCCCCAAAGCCACCATCCGCTAGGCGTTCGGTCAGGAACCAGCCATTCCCATTCTCCAGACCAATTCGGCGAGCAGCGCCGCTTGCATAGCCGATCAACGCGAACTTGAGCGTCCCTGCGCGAATAGTGAAATGGTGGAAAAAGAGGACGGCATCATAATGCCCAGCACGCAGGTTCAGTATTTTGCGCAGGTTAATCGGTCGGTAAAAGGCTGTGGCTCCTGTCATCGCACGCCTATCCAGCGTGATAACCTCATTGACCAGTTCCGGCGGGATGACTGGCGCGCTGTGCGTGGTGGTCAGCAGCGTAAGATGGGCCTCAGGTTGGGCCTGGCGGAGCGCAGCGAGCGCCGGTGTCGAGAGGATCAGGTCGCCAATATCGGCCAGTTGGACAATCAGGTAACGGGGAGTCATGGTGGAAAATTATATACCATGTGGGGGATGAAGCGACCAGGAATGATCGATTCATGTTCCCCTATGCGGATGGCCCCCAGTTGGAGGTAAAAGCCTTCCGCGTTCGGGTCAGACTCGAATGTGAACGAGGAATAGCCCAGCGCCCTGGCCGTCTCAACTGCATGATCGAACAGTCGTCGACCATATCCCTTGCCGATGCAATCCGGTTCAATGAATAGATCTTCAAGATGCAGGTGATCATCTTTTGCCAGCAGGTGATAATAGCCGAGGATGCGCCCGGTATGATCGACTAGCCCGTACACCCATCCGCTGATGATCTCCTCGGGCTGGATGCCCAGCTCTGCACGGACTGCCTGCATGAACGCTTCGTCATAACCCCAATACGCCTTTGATCGGTAGAACAGATCGCGCAGGTGCGGTGCTTCGTCAGGTTCCATCCGGCGGATGACGATGCGTTCCATGGTTACCTCGCGGCGTGTTCCAAAGCGGTCAAGGCGTTGTCAGCCGCCTGTTCCCAGGTGAAGTGTGCCGCCTGTTCGCGGCCTGCGCTGCGTAGACGGTCAGCCAGAGACGGATCATCACTCAATCGGGCCATCGCCCCGGCAATGGATCCCGCGTTTAGTGGATCAACCAGTAAGCCAGCCTCACCGACCAGTTCAGGCAAGCTCGACGTGTTGCTGGCGATCACCGGTGTTCCGGCATGCATAGCCTCGATGACAGGGAAGCCAAACCCCTCATACAGTGAGGGAAAGACCAGTGCGCGTGCTCCAGCGTAGAGCGTACCTTTATCTGCTTCCTCAATGTAACCCGTGATCGTGACCCCTGCGACGCCCTCTGCCCAGGTCGGATCATAAAGCCATCCCTGACCACCGGCCAGCACCAAGCCGGTCGAGTCATTTGGGTGAGTATGTTGCCACTGTCGAAAGGCCCCAACCAACCGGGCGATATTCTTGCGGGGTTGCAGGGTACCGATGAATAACCAGTATTGCTCTGGCAGATGATACCGCTGGCGCATGACGGACACATCACCGCTCGGCAGGGGCGTAACACCGGGGTAGAGGACGCGGATTTTATCGGCAGAGGTGCCATAGAATTGCGTCAAGTCATGGGCGGTGGCCTGGCTATCTGCCAGAATGACGCTGGCCCGGGCGGCGCTGTAACGCGTGGTCAGGTCAAGGTACTGGCGCTGCCGAGCCGGGTGCGCCTGCGGGAAATAACGATAGCCCAGATCATGGATGGTCACAACGGCACGACCAGGGAAGCCTACCGGTAGGGTATGGGCTGGGACGAAGGTGACATCAGGCCGCTCTGCCCACAGTGCCGCCGCGAATCGAATATGAGTCCACGCCCTGCGGATTGGAATGACACGCTGAATGATGTAATTGGACGATGGGAATAAGTCTGCCGCCGGCTGATCCCGGAAATAGAGAATGAGATTGTGTTGGCTGTTGCGGCGGATGATCGCGCGGATCAACTCCAGCGCATAGCGTTCAGTGCCAGTGGGATTCGGCACGGTACACCGGCTGGCATCAATCGCAATTCGCATGAGGCGGATCAGGCGCGGCGGCTGAATACCAGTGGAATCAGCCCCAACACGGCGGTCACTACGAGCGGCACGAACCAATACGGACTGATGGTATTCAGCAGATCGGTGGGCAACAGGTTGAGCGTGACCACAACCCCGGCAGCGGCTGCGCTGACGAAGGCCAGCCCGGCGCCGAACAAGCCGGGTGTGCGCGGTTTAGCCAGCAGGCCCGTCAACATCAGGGCTAAGCCCGGCGCGGTCATCAGCAGCGGCCAACCCTGAACCCAGCCGGGTGTAGCGGATTGCGTCAGGAATATCGCGGTGCCCATTAGGAACAGCAGGGTGAGGCCAATGAAGAGCGACCCACGCGACCAGCGTCCGCTGGTGAGCCATCGTGCGATGAACGATAGACCAATGACCCCAACGACCGCGACCAGCAGCAAAGGTGAATTCGGTAGGGCGCTGGTCGTCGTTAAGCTGAACGTCAGCCATGCACCGAGCGCGATCAGCAGCAAACCGGGTACCAGCGTCGCCAGTTGACCACGAGCGGGGACGAGCAGGGGTGGCACTGGGAAAAACGCCGCCGGGTCATTCAGGCGAGCCTGGCGATCTGTTTCTGCCTGAGCCTCAGCCTCCGCGCGGGCCAGTGCGACTTGCTCTGCCGCTTCGCGTTCCGCGACCAGATCACTCAGCGATGAGACTGCTGCCAGCGCCGCTAGCACATCGACTGAACTGTCGAGCGTCGAATCGGGTTCACCTTCAGCACGAGCCGCAGGCGGCGCATAACGCAAATCGTCGTCGGGCGGCGGTAGCGATCCGGCTTCCGGTAACTCGTCGGGTGGGAGGGGGTGTTCTTCGTTAGTCATACGGACTATTTTGGCTTGAATAGCGCGGCGGTGCAAGCCGCAGCCGCCAAAGGAATGTGTTTTTAGGTGTGGGTGGCCGAAGGGCGTCTTCGTCCGCTTAGCCGGATGTACTGCTGCCAGATCAGGAGGCCACTCAGCAGCGTACTCATCGTATTGGTCACCCAATCACCCCATGAAGCACCCCGTCCGGGCACGAGCATTTGCAGCAGCTCGGTGAGCGGGCTAAGGATCAAGGCGAATACCAGCGCGATCCACAAAGCGCGTCGCGGAGTACTGAGCGACTCGAATGCCCACCACAGGCTGCTCACCAGTAACGCAAACCCAATCAGATGCATGAACGTCAGAAAAGCTTCACGGGTGGCATCCGGTGGACCCGGTGGTGCGGCTGGCCCAATCAATGGGGTACGGCTGGGCTGAATAAGGGTGATCGTCAGGATGAGGGTGTAGCTGATGGCGATCAAGCAGCGCAGGAGGCGGGGTGTAGTGGGAATTGCCCGCAGTAACCGGGTTGGTAAAGGCAGTGTAGTCATAGACTGCATTGTACTGACCGGTGACGCACAAAAGAAGCGCCCGCCCGGCAAACGCCGGGCGGGCGTAGGGAACGATAAACGATATTTACATCGCGTCCATCATGCCGGAGCTATAGGCCAGGGCGATGTAGAACTGGCGCAGGTTGCCGCGCAGGGCAGCACATTCGGCGGGTTCGTCCATCATATCGGCCGTGGTTAGTGTGGTGTACATGCTCATGTCCATATCGCCCATCGATTCCATCATCGAGGTCGACATGTCATCCATGCTCATGCTCATCATACCTACTAGCGCCGTCATGGCATCAGCATCCATCATGCCCATACTCATGTCTTCTTGCATCATCCCCATCATCGAATCGAACAGGGGAGTGAACTGACCATGATCGAAGCCCGCCAGATCAAAACCGGGGCTACCGCCTGCGGCGACGACCGCATCGTATACAGCGGCATAATCGAAGTGGTATTCAGCCGTATACAAACTCAGGATCAGATCCGCATCGCAGACCACTTTTTCAGCCATGGCATCTTGCGCCTGTGCGGGGATGAGCGCGAGCATGCTTAGGGCGGCCAGTAGGGCCATGACGATTGAAACTCGCTTAAATGTACGCATGAAAGTTCTCCATAAACGGGTTAAACCAGGTGCGTGTATACACACGTTTATAGAAATACAATGCAATTATTACGGGGTGATTACGTCGAACGTTCGGACATTTAGCACTTCCTTGAACGTTACAAATCAGTACAATATGTATACACCGAGCTTGGGTTAAGCCTTTAACGTGGTAAAAAATGGCAGAAGCACTCGTCCAGGTCGCTCCACAGGTTTATCTATATCCCGCTGACGATACCCCTGACCGTGTTCAGCCCAACGTGGGTGTACTCGTTGCGGGTGGTAAGACAGTGTTGATTGATGCTGGCAACAGCCCGCGTCACGCACGCCGGGTTGCGCTGGCGCTGGATGCCATCCAGGCGAACCCGCCGACCTATGTGATCTATACGCACAGCCACTGGGATCATGTCTTCGGTGGCCAGGCCTACGGTGCGCCAGCGATTGCCCATGAGCAGTGTCGCCGTACTTTGATGGAGATGGCTTCGCGCCCCTGGAGCAACCTGTACATTCAGGAAGAGATCCAACGTAATCCCGCCCGCGAAACCACCTTACGCGCCATGCAGAAAGCCGTCGAAGAATGGCGACATTTCCGCATCCTGGTGCCGGAGATTACCCTCAGCAAGCGGATGCATGTCTTTCTCGATGGGCTGACGCTGGATATTGAGCATGTCGGTGGCGCACACGCCGCTGATTCGGTCGTGGTCCGCGTGCCGGAAGCCCGCGTCATCTTTGTGAGTGATTGTTACTATCCCCCGCCGATGCATCTCCGCAAACCGGAAGATGGATTGGATAAGGCCATGATTGATTCGTTGCTGGATGATGCGTATGATGTCTACATTGATGGACATGGCAAGCCGCGCACCCGGGACGAATTCGCCGCCTTGGCTGAAAATGAACGGATGCAGATGAACGGCAGCCGTTAGTGAGTACCTATGCGGCTGAAGAAATATGATCGGGACGCCCCCTATGCTTATAGCTTTGGCGTCTTTCCCACACTCGAACTCCTGAAGTTCCAATCCAAGTTTACTGAACAGGTGATCTTGCATTCTGCAGGGGAAGCCAATGCGGGCGTCGACAAAATCAAGGCGCTCTGCAAGACGGCCCGTATCCCTTGTGTGGTCGATGATAAATTGTTGGAACGCCTCTCCCCACGAGAGAACACCTACGCCGCAGGGGTATTTACCAAGTATCGAACACCGTTGAAATCGTCCGTCAATCATCTGGCGCTGGTGAATCCATCCGATATGGGCAACCTTGGAACTGCCCTGAGGACGGCTTTAGGCTTTCGCATCCAGAACCTGGCGCTCATTCGCCCCGCCGCCGATTCCTTCGATCCGCGTGTGGTACGGGCTTCAATGGGCGCGCTCTTTCAAATGAATGTGTGCTACTACGATACCTTTGAGGACTATCGCGCTGCCTACCCTGAACAGCATCACTATCCATTCATGACCGATGGGCAGGTGGCGCTGGATGACGTGCAGTTTCAACCGCCTTTTACGTTGGTCTTTGGCAGCGAAAGTGCTGGTTTACCCGAAGCCTTCCACAGCTACGGCACCAGCGTCAGAATTGTGCATCACGGCGCGATTGATTCCCTCAACCTCAGCGTAGCCATCGGCATCGGCCTGTACGCCGCCACACGGGGATAATGTTGAAGTTGCTCACGAAAGCCATTCAGGAGTGGAATATCCGCGAATGAGGCTCATTGCGGAACTACGTATGCTACTTCATCGCCAATTACCAACCGGATGCCAGAATCATCCGTTAGCAATTCTGCCGGTGGTAGTGTTTGGTTAAGTGCATTTGGGCCGCCCCAGTCCGAGACAAGATAAACCGAATTGCACGCGAGATCAGTCATATTACATTTGTAAAGGGCATACGCCCTATATCCCCCATCATCACCGCCATAACTAACTGTCATGTGGACAAGGTGATACCGATTGGTATTGTTTTGGATCGTCTTTACGGGAGTCAAATCTGTACCGCGTGGTGGAAATGCTGCCGCGAGGACCCAAAAGAAGAGCGTCCAGATAACAGCAAGGACGACAATAAGCATCCCCAATACTTTCCATATTGCTGCTAACTTGGCTCGTGTCCAGATATACCCCAGACCAAAACCAACGATGATTAGGCTAGTGATTGCCCCGATCAGTGATAGGTGTCTCAGCAAAGCTCGATAACCTGACTGAGCCATCAAGACTTGGAAATTCACTTCCGATCCTGTTGTAGGCTGCGAAGGATTGGGGCCAAGAATCAACCATTGCGAGATCAAGAACAGCACGACAATCAAACTCATCACTATTGCTGGATGAGTTTGATCTATCCAATGCCGGATTGTTTTCACCAGCTGCAAGGCTACTATTCCCTACTTTACACGGAGGTTTCGTCCATTGTACGGGTGGACTAATGGATAACCAAATTAGAAGTCGCCGTCTATATGTAGGGGCGCACGGCTGTGCGCCCGTTCCGTCGATTGTAGGGGCGGATTAGGCGTCTTCGCCGTATATCCGCCCACCTGCCACCCCTCATAATGATAATGACGGTTGGCAAGATACTCGCTGCTTCTCTGCTGGAAAATCGGTCATTCCTCCGTCTGTTCTTCAAACAAGCTCACATGGGGCTTGGGCTGACGATCTACTCGGACGACCCGTACCACCATCTCTTCTGGTGGATCCCCGGGTTTTGATAGGTCAGCCGTCGAGTACATCCACTTCACCACCTGTAGCCATTCATTCACATCCTTCACCCGGATGAGATTGCCGGAAAGATACACCTCACCAGTCAGAACCAGCTTCCAGATGTCCTCTGCAATGGCCTCCTGACGCGTCAGCCCGTCTTCACCGATCACAAATGGCTCACTGCCCCGGCTGCGGAGGATGGCGGATAGGGCGCGGCTGTTTGGGGGGCGCCCGTTGGGGTTGCCGCTTTCGCCGGGTTTCCACCGGCCCATGGTTGTGGGTTTCTCGCTCATACTGGTTGTCGACCTCATGGAAAATGTGGACGTGCGGGGCGATACTTGGATTGTACGGGCAGACTAAGGGCGTCTCCGCCCGCTCGTTTGTAGGGGCGCACGGCTGTGCGCCCGCCGCCGTTCATACAATCACGAATGTCCACATATTAGCACGACTTTGAATTCAAAAACGGAACATATGTTCCGTTTTTGTTCCGTTTTTTGACCCTGAAATCCACCTGTCCGGTGACACGCCAACATCCATCGAAGGTTACGGAAATTCCAACCTTCCCTACATGGTTCGGTCGATTCAAACTATTCTTGAGTTCAAACTGGTGGCCTTAATAAGGTTAGTAATGTTTACCTGTTATCCCTGTAAAACAGGCAAAACACACCCTCTACCTTTGCAACTTTGCTTCATTGTTCCTTTGCATTAGTTCTTCCTCTGCCACTCTGCTTCTCTGCAGTAACTTCTTCCTCTGTGCCTCTGTGTTGAATCTTCCTGGCCTACTTCGTCCAGAAACTCTCGCTCAGGTACTTGTAGGCATTATCCGGGAATAGAGTCACCACCACGCCGGATTCACCACGCTCTGCCAGTTCCTCTGCCACTTTCAGCGCTCCGACCATAGCCCCGGCCGCACTGATGCCCACCAGATAACCTTCTTCCCGCGCCAGCCGCCGCGCCATCACATGTGTTTCTTCGGTGTTGATGCCCATGTCACGGTCAGCGAAAATTTCATCGTAAATGCCTGGCTTGATCGCCGTCGGCATGTGCTTCCAGCCTTCCAACCCGTGAAACGGTGAGTCCGGTTGGAGTGAAATCACCTGCACATCCGGGTTGAACTGCTTCAGCCGTCGCCCCGTGCCCATCAATGTCCCGCTGGTGCCCAGTCCCGCCACAAAATGTGTCACCTGCCCATGTGTCTGCCGCCAGATTTCCACGCCAGTGGTGTGGTAATGGGCCTGCCAGTTAGCCGGATTGTTGTACTGGTCGGCATAGAAGTATGTGTCTGGCTCGGCTGCTGCCAGCGCCCGCACGCCCCGGATCGCCCCGTCCGACCCTTCCAGCGGATCAGTAAAGACGATTTCAACCCCGTAGGCTTTCAGGATCGCAATGCGTTCCGGGCTGGCATTTTCAGGCAAAAAGAGCTTGATTCGGTAGCCTTTCGCCGCGCCAATCATGGCATAGGCAATGCCGGTATTGCCGCTGGTGCTATCCAGCAGGATCTTCTCATGAGTTAGCTTGCCACTGCGTTCCGCTTCGTGGATGATCTGCCAGGCCGCCCGATCTTTCACGCTGCTACCGGGATTGGTCCACTCGGCTTTCGCAAAGAGCTGTACATCTTCCGGTAAATGGGCCGTGATGCGCCGAAATCCGATGAGTGGTGTATTGCCGATCAGACTATCGATGCCTGCTGCCGGGATGCTGATGCTCAGATTTGCGACGTCGATCTCACGCAGTGCCATATTCGTTCCTCTAGATTCCGATTTACCAATACGATGTTGGGACGCTATTGATGGCGTCCATGGAGAAAATCAACCGCCCCCTCAACAAAAAAGCCAGCCGCAAACAAAAAGCGTGTGCCTCCGATGAATTCGGGAAGCGCCACGCTTCAGGGTTGCGGCTGGCTGGTTGAGCCAGTGATTGTCGCATTAACCGTGTCTGAAGCTGGTCACACTCCCCTCTTCAGACAACAACACACGCAGGTGTGATACATGATTTTTATCCGTTTATGGTGACAGATGATGGTATCTGTCACTGAAAAACAGTCTAACTGAAGGTCAGCGGCCTGTCAAACCATTGCTGACCATGATTCGTCAGATGCTCATGTAGGGTGACATCTTACAAATTCAATTCTCATTCAAGGTGCTGACGCTTCAGGAACTTTCAGCATCTCGTCCAGGATCAAAGGCGCCAAAACGTCCATAGGGGTATCTTCACGATTGGTCAACATGATGACGGTCAATTCGGCCTCTGGAAGGTAGATCATCAGGCTGGTAAAGCCATTGATACCACCCCCATGTGATATCGAAACCCGGCCGTCTTGCGTTTCACGGATCAAGCCATATCCATATTCCTGCTGCTCATCAAGTGGGAAAGCCCCTTCCCATATGGTATCCAGTGATGCCTGACTCACTACCTGTCCGTTAAAGAGCGCTTGCTCCCACTTGAGCAGGTCGCCAACCGTGCTAATCAAGGCACCAGCACTATAAGGCACATTCATGTTAATGTACGCAGCACGAGACCGACCTGTGCTGTAGCCCTCAGCCATATTGGAGATGATGCTGGTATTGCGTTCCAGGTCAGTGCTTTCCATCCCGAGGGGCTCGAAAAAAGTCTCCTGCAGATAGCGGCGATAACTGACGCCCGCTGCCCGGGCTATGATGTCTCCCAGCAGATGGTAGCCAGAGTTACTGTAGCTCCAGTTAGTACCCGGTTCAAATTGCAATGGCTCATCAATGAAGCTATCGACCACTGCGGCACTGCCCACAGTCGAATACATCAGTTTGCTCAGGACGGCATAGTCGTCGGTGTAATTGGGAATGCCAGAGGTATGGGTCAATAGGTGGTGTATGGTGATCGCTGACCAGCTTTCCGGGCATTCCTCCAGATGGATGCAGATGAGGTCGTCCACTGTGAGAAGGCCATTCTCCTGTAGTTTCAGGATCGCCATGGCGGTGAATTGCTTGGTGATTGAGCCGATGCGGTAGACCGTTTCCGGCGTATTGGCGACTTCCCACCCGACTACTGCATAGCCGTAGCCCTTCTCCAGCAGAATTTCAGCACCCCTCGCGATCAGGACGCTGCCGCTCAACTGTCCGCCTTCGGCAAAACGGGTCAGGGCTGCGTCAATGACTTCGATTGCTTCGGCATCACGCTCATTAGATTGGGCCGCAAGTGGGGATGCAACCGAAAGGACTAGGACAAGCCATATACTGGCAAAGAGATGAAGCCAGCGGCTAGAAGATCCGCTGTGAACGGTATTCAATTAGATATCCTTTTTACTTGTGTGACACCACCTCTTTTACGTATCGGGCGCAGCCAATGTTGCGCACGCACAATCTTCTTCACCCATCCGTTAGGATCTGATCGACCGCCGCCGCTAGTTCGCGCAGGTTGGTCACGCGGTAGACGCCATCGGCGTGCAGGGCATAGCGGTGCATGTCGCTGTCGCCAGTTCCCCACTGACCAGGCGGCTCTGGGCAGAACCACAACAGCCGCCGCGCCCGCCGCTGTATATCTTCTGCCACATCCAGCCGTGGATCATTGTAGTTGTTGCGTCCATCTCCCAGGAAGATGACCGTCGTTTTACTGCTGATAATTCCCATCTTGTCGCGCGCGAATGTGTTCAGGCTGTTGCCCAGATCTGTGCTGTAATACCCCGGCGGATTTTCGCGCAGCACCTGGCTGACCGCCTCTCGTGGCTGTTGCTGCTCGAAGACCATCGTCACGTCCACCATATCGTCGATGAACACAAAACTGTCGGTCTTGGCGACCACATCTTGTAATTCATAGACCAGTGTCAGCAAAAACTCAGCACAGTAACGCATCGACGTGCTGATGTCGCAGATCAATACCAGTTTGGGCTTGACCTGCCGGGTACGAAAGCGCAGTTCAATCGGTACGCCGCCATACCGCATATTCGCCCGCATCACCTTGCGTGGGTCGAGTTCGCCGCTGCTGGCCCGCTTCTGCCGCAGTGAAGCACGGCTTCGTAGACGCGCTGCCAGCCTGCGGATTTCGTCGCGGATGGCATCTACCTCAGCCTGCCCTAATTGCGTGAACGGCACATCCAGCAGGTCAGGTTTAGGATCCGGTTCTTTTTCCGCCATCCGTTCCGCTAAAGAAGACCCCGCATAATTCGAGATTTGCTCGCTCAAACCCTCAGCGTTCTGTTGGAGTTGCTCGCGGATTTCTTCAGCCGCTTGATCGCTCATGCCCATCTCTTTGAGCGCTTCAATCAGCTTTTCGATGAGTTCCTGAATCTGCTGCATCCCGGATTGCCGGTTCATCCGCCGCTCGAACCAGTTGCGCTGGTACATCTGGTCGCCGCTCTGCAGACCGGCCTGCTGGCCCATTTGGTCGAGTTGTTCTTGGCTGAAGGGTTTGCCGTCCAGCAGTTGCTTCAGCAAATCCTTGAGGGCATCCATGTTGCCCATCAGGGATTGAAGCGCATCTTGTAAGGTCTGTTGCTGTTCCGGGGAAAGGTTTTCCGGGATATTTTCCATTGGCGGCTGATTGTTGCCGAAGAACAACGGGAAGAAGTAATCGAATGTGCCTTGATCGCGGGCTTCTTTAACCAGGGTTGCCCGCATGGAGGACTTAAACTGTTCGCGCTGACCCACGCCCAGCATATCGACTGCGTACATTGCGTCCTGGCTTTCCGCCAGTGAGATGCGAACCCCGGCAGCTCGCATTGCCCGGATGAACTGAATCATGCGTGTATCCACAGTGCGGCTCCTTCGCGGCACTCAGCGGACAGATGAAAAGATTGTATATCGCCTGGGTGAACTACGACACTACCACTACGGGGAGGATGTACTGGGGATGAGGTGAAGGCCTCACCCCCGGTCAATGGACTAGTCTGCACCTGACGGGACGGGGGAAGTTTCCCCCGATTCAAGTTGGCTAATTGAATTTTGGGGTAGGAACTGGATTTCCTGACCGTCAATTACTGCACTGGGATCAGGCGTATACAGTTCATAACGATCGAAGAAAGCACGGATTTCTTCAGCTGAAAGTTCCTCGCGTTCCAACAGGAGCGCGGTTAGTTCCTTCACCACTGAGCCATATTTGCGGATGCTCTGGCGGGTTTCCATCAGCACCTGCTGATACATTTCCTCCACCCGCGAGGTCTGGTCATCCGTCAGCCCAGACTTGGCCCCCATCACACCAAACATACCCGCGTAGGACATATTGAGGAGCAAATTCTGTACGCGATTAAAATCTTCTTTGACCAGCACCGATTGCTGTGGCATCCCTAGGAATTCGATTTCCGCTGCTTTGCCACTCAGACGCATCTTGAGCAGGTTCAGGTACTCATCTTTGGTCAGCATCCCCTGGTAGACATCCCGCGCCGGGTAGTGCCAGACGTGACCGTAATGATATCCGTGCCGGATGATGCTGATGCGGGCGATGCGGTTCTCTGGCACAAATACACGGATACCTACCGCCTTGCCCGCCTGGTAGAATGCAATACGTTGGCGGGTTTCGTCGGTCAGATGCTTGAGGGGGGAGCGTAAACCCATCTCATGTTCTGGTTGGGCGCGGCGGAAGTCTGCATAGGTCATATAACGGCGACCATCGAACAGGGCATAACGTAAGGAGTCGTTGAGCAGATACTTGATGTCTGCTGGGGAAGCATTCGGTGTTTCGCTCGCCAGGATGACGGGGTCCATACTGCTGTCATGCGCCATTTTGGAGAGATAGTACTCGAAGATTTCCCGCCGACCTTCCATATCGGGTACGTCTACGCGGATTTTCTTGTCAAAACGACCAGGGCGCAGCAGTGCCGGGTCGAGCGCACCTACCCGGTTGGTCGCCCCAATGGTCAGGACGCGTTTGGGAATGCGTGGAGGTTCGCGCCGCCGGAGAGTCCGCCATAACCAAGCTCGAAATCGAGCACGCCAGCCATGTTCCTGATTGAAGCCGCTCATTTGTACGAGCAAGGTGCTCAGGATGCCCATGTCCCCACCCATGCCACCCATACCACCGCTTTGTCCGCCATCCCCAACACTGCTAACGCCTCCGCGCGAACCCACCGAATCAATTTCGTCAAGAAAGACGACCGCTGCACCGTACAGCTTGGCTGCTTTACGCGCTTTGCCGTAGACCTGCATCACCTTCAACGAACTGGTGCCTATGAACATACCCTGCAGCGAGGAGGCATCTACATAGAAGAAGGGTACTCCTGCTTCCGTGCTAATGGCTTTTGCCAGCCATGTTTTGCCAGTGCCGGGCGGACCCTCTAGCAATAAACCATTGAGGGGTTCGCCACCTGCTTCTTCAAACGGGCGCACCCCGCGCAGCAGGGTGACAATTTGCTTGGCTTGTTCCAAGAGTTCCGGTTGCCCTCGGTAGTCCCCGAAGCCAATTCCTTCCGTACCGGGGTAGACCTCATACATACGTGACCGACTGAGGAACCAGAAAATGGCTACGAACTGAATGATGAACGTCATCATAAAGATTGTGAGTTGGAAGAGAAACCCCAGTACGGTCAGCAGTGCCTGCATGAACGGCGCACTGAAGAGTCCCAGGATGAAGGCCCCTAAGAGCACCTTCCACCACAGCCCGTTGCGGAAAAAACGCCGGATACGGTTCGGCAGCCGGTTACGGCGGTCAACGAGCGTCTCTTCCTGTTGCCAGTCAAAACGTCCTTCCGGCTCCACAATGGGTTGCTTGGGAGAAGGAGTGTAGGTGGTCATTGAACAATCTCCTGACCGAATGCCGGGCGAGGAGCCTGGAGTTGCGATTGCGGTTTGATTTCGATTTTGGGGGTGTATAACCCGTAGCGGTCAAAGAAGGCTTCAACCTCGCGGGCCAGCAGTTCTTCTTTTTCTAGCAACACATTGATGAGGTCATCGCCCATCGTGCGGTGGATGCGGATCATTTCCCGTGTTTCATGTAGCACCGTCAGGAACAGTTCTTCCTGCATATCCGCCACCACTTTGGATTCTGGCTTGCTGACACCGATGGGGCCGAACATACCCACTTCTGCCATCTTACTCATCACGGCACGAATTGACATAAAATCACCGCCAACGCCGAGTGTTTGTGAGCCTTCCCCCGCAAATTCCATCTCTGCTGCTTTACCTGCTACAGATATCCGCAGGCGGTTGATATATTGGTCATAGGTATACAGGTCAAGCGGCTTCTCGGTGGTCGATTGCGACAAAACGTAACCATGCGCCCCACCCTGCCGGATAATGGTGATGCGGGCAATCCGGTAATCCGGCTCGTAGATGCGAATGGCGATGGCATGACCCGCTTCATGGGCAGCTAGGCGGTAACGATCTTTGGGATCCATGTTACGGATAGGGGACTTCAAACCATATTCATGCTCCGGCTGCGCCCGGTAGAAATCCGTTGCCGTGATGTACGCCCGCCCTTGGAACAAGGCATACCGCAGCGATTCGTTCAGCAAATACTTGATGTCCGCTGGGGTGTATCCGGGGGTGTCGGCAGCCAATTCCAATGGATCAAGCGTGTCGTCGTGCTCGTATTTGGAGAGGTAATACTCGTAAATATCCCGGCGGCCTTCCATATCCGGTGCATCAACACGAATTTTACGGTCAAAGCGGCCTGGGCGCAGTAACGCTTTATCCAGTGCTTGAATACGGTTGGTCGCGCCGATGGTCAGGATGCGTTTCTCTGGCTTGGGTGGGTTACGCCGTAAGAATGTCCTGTACCACCAACCGCGCCACCGTGCCCAGCGCCCATGCTCCAGGCTGAAGCCATCCATCTCTACCAATAACGTACTCAGAAGTCCTGTCTGCCCACCTGTACCAAAAAAGATGGGTAGTCGGTTGGATTTTGCTGGGGTATCCGTGTGACCGTCGCTGCGTCCTTCTGCCACACCGGGTCGCGCACCGATAGCATCAATTTCATCCATGAAAATGATCGCTGCACCATAATCTTTAGCAGCTTTGCGCGCCTTGCTGTAAAGGCCTGATACTTTCAACGGCGCAATGCCCATGAACATGGACTGAAGCGAGGAAGCATCCAGGTAGAAAAAGGGTACCCCGGCTTCCGTACTGATCGCTTGAGCCATCCAGGTTTTGCCCGTGCCGGGTGGGCCTTCTAGCAGAAGTCCAGTCAACGGCTCGCCCCCGGACTCCTCAAAGACACGCACACCGCGTAGGAGCGTTACAATCTGTTTAGCCTGGTCAAGCAGTTCAGGTTGACCACGATAGTCTTTGAAGCCAACGCCTTCAGACGCCCCCCCTGGCCAGATGGTATACATCCGTGCCCGACCCAAAAACCAGAAGATCAGCGCAAACTGACCGATGGCAATCGTGATACCAAACACCAGTCGAACCAGTAATTGGCCCGATTGCGATAGATCGAAGGCGAAAAACTGGAGGAAGGAGGTGGCTAACTGATCGACGAAGCCTCGGACGAATAGCGCAATGTCTTCATTTAGCAAAATGATGAGCAGGATAGCGATCCAGAAAATGCGCCCAACGGTAAAGAACCTTCGCAAGCGCGCTCCAAAGGATTTTTGCTGCTCAACCAGCGTCTTTTCACGTTCCCAGTCAAATCCAGGCCGTTCAATCTGCCGACTGTTGGGGTCAGCTTTGACAATACTCATCAGTCATTACTCCACTTACCCGTTGGACAATGGCAGCCGCGATGTCTTGCAAAAGCAGCACCGGCCAGATTCTTTGATGCGTCATCCGGCTTAGCTGATAGTCACGAATCGGTTCGGCTTAGGATGCTGCTGTAATCTGTGCCTCAAATTCCTGCAACAGGAAGCTGGGATGATTGGGCGTCCCCTGATAGATTTCCTGCTGTTCCGGCACGACGAAAATCGATGGTATTTCCGCTACCAGATTGGAAAAGTCCTGGTCGGTGAGGGGGCGTTGTCCCAGATAGGCCACGGCTTCTGCCCGGAGAATTTCGGAGGTGGCAATGACTTCGCCTGCGAAGCTAAGGCGTCCGTCAAGCGTTGGGATCACCAATGGCGACAGCAGTTGAATGCGGATACGCTCATCACCCTGGCTTTCGCGGAGAGTGCCTTGCCAGGTCAGTTCCAGCGCCCGGCGGATGATGGTAAACTGTTGTTGATTAGTTGAACCCTGGGGGATTTCTAGCAGCATCGAAACCTCAAAGGTGGAGGTTTCTTCATTATTCTTCAACTCAATGATGTCTACAGCACGGCTGTTGGCAGCTTCGATCCGGTCAGCCGCCGCCGCCAGCGAGGGATTGGTGTTGCCCCCCTTATCCGCCATGACCAACTCGGCCTGGTCAACCGACTCGGCAGCAACTGCCGCTGTGTCGTCCTGGCCCAGTAACACCCGAGCACCAGGGAAAACGCTGCAACCCGCTAAAAGGACCAGCAGCAGCGGCAGAAGCAAGGGCAGTCGGCGGAATATCAGCATAATCAATACCTGAACTTTCCCGGTTGATTTAACTGTAACAGTAATCGCAATCCCCGATAGATTAATCACTCATTGTAGCGCTATAAACGTCCAGAATCTCGTGAATGGATGCCTAACGTAAAATGAGTAAGATTAAACCGATTTCATGGGATTTTAAGCCTTTTTTCAAATTTCTGCATGAGACGAAATCTCCGAAGGCATAGCGCTTCCCTTCATGCCAATTGCATCAACCGCTATACTTACTACATGTTGCAGGAATTACTCTATGCCTGATCTGAAGGTTCCGCGCCTCCTCATATTGATGCTGTGTATCGGCCTGATCTTGCGTCTGGTCTATGCACTTCAGCAGGATTCGCTGGCACCCTATGATGTAAATCGTGGCGATGCCTGGTGGTATCTGGAGTATGGACGGTTGCTAGTAGAAGGGCGAGTGCCAGCGCCACCACCATCAGCTCCTCTCTATTTATTGGTTGTGGGTGCCGCTCAACACCTGTTTGAACCGGCTGTGGCTGTCATCGTCCTGCGTCTGGTTCAGGTTGTTCTCTCGACGGCGATGATTTACCTCACCTGGCGGCTCACCCGGTCTTTTACCGAAGATAATCGGCCCGGTTTAGTGGCAGCTCTGGCGTTGACCCTCTCTCCAGTCTTTATCATCGAATCCGCTCAAACCCTGACCGAGACGCTCTATATATTTCTTTCGTTGACCGGGTTGCTCGTTTATATTGAAATAGTCCAGTCCGGTAAGCCCGCCCGTCGCGATATTTCAGCGCTAGTCATTACGGGTTTGCTGCTCGGCCTAGCGACTCTGACGCGAGCAGTCTTACTGCTGTTCCCGGTAGGTTTGGTATTTCATCTGCTTTTGGTTTACGGTTGGCGACGCGGTTTGCGTTATGGGGCAACGCTGTTGCTGATCTATAGCTTGGTCGTCTCTATCTGGACCGTCTACAACCGCATCACCTGGAATCTCTGGGTAATCGGGGCGCAGGGGTTCTCCGCCTTTCTCTATATCGGTGCGACCGACTGGCAAGGTCCACAGGCCACCGATCAAGCGCTAGCTGCTGCTGCTGGTCTGGGTAGTAATCTGCCGACCGAACCCGATCAGCAGCAGGAAGTCTATCAACAGGAGGCTGCCAATGTAATTGCCGCCAATCCGCTCGGCTGGTTAGGAAAACGTGCTGCGGAATTGGCAGAATCAGTTCTCCAGCCACACGGAACCACTTTCTTCGGTGGGGAAAGCCTCAAGGACTTGGCTCAGAACTGGCTGACTCGGGATCGCTCGCTGGAGGGCTTGCTCCGTATCGTCGACGGAGATTCCTTCTGGCCCAAGCTCCTTATTTATATACTGCACTATACAGCGCTAGTCGGCGGTGTCATCGGATTATGGCTCATCCATCACCAATGGCGCGTTGCGCTTGTATTGGCTGGGTTTATTGCTTATACCTTGCTCATTCACTTCGTCTTGGATGCTATTCCACGCTATGTTTTCCCACTACTGCCAGTTGGGAGTGCCTTGGCGAGTTTGACGTTAGTTCGCCTCTTTGATGCACTAAAACCTAATTCCCCTGCCCGTATGGATAAGTCACCTCTTCCTATCTCGTAAATCTTTATTTTTCGTGCCACGTAAGGTGAGGATAATAGATTTATAACAAGTTGTAACATCTCGATTGGATTCTTATGCCAACGGAATATCCGCTTGCAGCCACCGTTCGCAATGTGGTGGAAGGTATTGCTGCTCGTCAGACATCGATCTATGCCATTTCCGATGCCGCCCGTCAAACCTATGCGGTCTTTGCTTTGCCCACTGGCAATCGGGCTGCCAATCCGGCCCGGGCCTTAGTGATTGTGCGGGTGATTGCGGAATATATACTGATTGATGAAGACGTGAGTAGCCCGCCTCTGATTGATAAACTCATTGAACGGGGAATTTCGCGGGATAAGATCGCTTTGCTCCACAAAGGGCAGCCGATGCCAAGTTTGACTGCGATGCTCAGTCAGGTGCTTCGCCGGGAGATCAGCCAGTACAACGGCAGCGCTGATGGCATAACCCTCTTGCCGGTGATCGATGACAAGAATCGGACTTACACCGTCATCGCCATTCCCAGGAATCTTCAGGAGAATTCGACAGCCGTGGTCCTCTTGGCCCAGGTTGCAGATGATCGTGTCATCATCATCGAAGATGGTGCCGACGCAACTTTATTGGATCGGCTCATCAATAATGGCATTCCACGCGAACGCATCGTGCTGGCCTATGCGGGGGAAACATTATCTCTTGCGACAGCTACTACCTAAATTCGGCGTTGTGGTGGCGCGGTAATCCGTCCGGGCAGGGGTGTTTCCAGCGAGTCTGCGAACTGTGCTGTCAGGTGTCCGCTGATCGGGATCGTCAATGCCGGCGCGGCAAACCACCCCAGGCAGGGGATAGCAATGACGATGCTGCTGACGGCTCCCACCACCACACTCAATACCAACCAGTAAATCGTGGGTTGCAGGTTGCGCCGGATACTGTCAAATAAGTCGTTGAATTGGAAAAAGACAACGATATTGTTTTCTTCTGCGAAGCGGGCCATGCCAAGCGCGAACATCGGTGCCGTGATCAGATTGTAGACGATCAGCACCGGCCCGATGCAGCAGAATAGCCCTAATGCCAGAGTGCTGCCGAAGAACCCATCCCGCCAGAAGCTCATGGTTGCCAGACCGCAGCATAGCGGAATTAAATTGGGTAACTGATAGACGAACATGGCTGTCAGCACTTTGCTGCCCCGCGATAGATACCCGCCGTAGTCGTCCCAGCGGGGCAGGGGATACGCTACTTTATCCCGCACATTGCGGATCAGCGCCACCTGATAACCGAGCAGTATCGCCCAGCCAGCCAGCCCGATCAGGAGCGGTGTGGTGATGAGAGACACAAAGCCAATCACGGCGGTGATTGCCAGCTTGGGCATCCATTCCGGGTCTTTGGAGAGGTATTCCACTGCACGGGCTAAATCCACAGTTCAGTCTCCAGCATTAAGTTCGCCTGTAGTATGCCTGACCGAGCCAGCCCGGGCAAGTTAACCTGAGCCGGGGGCTATCGCAGCTCAGCGCAGATAACCTCTTGTGAGCTTACGCTGGCGCTAGTTCATCGCGATAGGCGTTCAGGGCATCCATGGTTAACTCACCCACATGGGCATATCGCACGACTCCGCTGGGATCAACCACAAATGTAATAGGCAGCCGATTGACTCCATACGCATCGTAAACTGTCAGATCGGGGTCAAGCAGTACCGTGAGTTCAGTAGCCCCAAATTCAGTCAGAAAGGCACGGACGCTGTCTTCCGGCTCATCCACATTAACTGCCAGGACAACAGCGCGGTCATTTTCCCCGGCGAACTGCTGCATAGCGGGCAGCTCTTTTTTGCACGGTTCACACCAGGTCGCCCAGAAGTTGATGAACACCACCCGCCCACGATAACTGGAGAGGCGATAGGTCGAGCCATCCAGCCCCGTCAATTCAAAGTTGGGTGCGGATTTGTCAATTAATCCGGTATCCGGGATGACATAGGGTGTGGGAGTAGGTGGCACAGGAGCCAATAATCCACCGGGTGCGGTTAAAGTCAGGTAGAGTGCGACTACTATCCCGAATAAGGGGAATAGCAGGAACACAATCAGAATCGGGGAAGGTTTTCCGACAGGTGGTTTCTCAGTCATAGTGATAGGTACTCATGGGAGCCAGCGCCCGAACATGGCGTTATCCGCCACTTTAGTGAGCGCTTTAGTCGTGATGTCCAATATCCATAATTCGGGTATGCCCCGATTTTCCGGGTCGTTCAGCGCTACAGGGTCCGGGAAACGTTGTAGCAGCAGGGACGTCCCATTCGGGTCCCAACTGAAGAATCCCAGCATATACTTGTCGTCAAATAGCAGTTCTTCAATCTCACCCGTGGTCATATCCAGGAGATACAACTGTCGTCCACGAGTATAACGCTCATCCAGGTAGCGCCGCGCGATAGCCAGCTTTGTTCCATCTGGCGACCAGGCCGCGTTATCATCATCAATCGGGTCATCGGGATTGCCGATAGGTTCATCAGTCTGGGCGTTCAGGTCAACTAACCGCAGGTAAGAGCGTGTCTGTGTGTCACTCAGAATGACTTCCGGGTAGATCAGACGTGTTCCATCTGGCGAGAGGATACCGGGCGAGCCATACTGGCTTGGAATGATGCTGGTTTCATTGGTGGGGAAGTCATGTACCAGAATGCCCGGTGTCGAGTAATCATACAGGCTTGCCCGATTGCCGTCTGCTGACCAGATGAGACCAAAACCTAACACCTGAGAATCGCTGAACATAGGCCGGGTTGCGCCACTGTTAAGATCCAGCAACCAAATGCGTGTCGGGCTGACCGGTACATTTGGCAGGTTGCTATTGAAGTCCACTCGCTGATAACCGATGACCTGACCATCGGGCCGCCAGACTGGCGCAGTGCAGTCAGCGTCGGCGCAGTTGGTCAATTGGCGGATTTCGCCCGTTTCCAGGTTGATTACCTTCAGGTCGGAAGTGCCCGTCGTGGAATTTTTCTCGGCAAATGCAATGTGGGTGCCGTCTGGGCTGACGCTCGGGTCCCATACGCCGGATGGGCTATTGGTGACTTGCTGCACGGCATCCGGATTGCTCGGATCCACCACATACAGATTTGGAATGTCGGTGGCCGGTCCCAGATACGCTACGCGCGGTCGACGCACCGTGAAACTGAAGCGATAGTCACTCAGAACCTGCCGGCCATCCTCACTGGCGAACCCGGGCGCCAGTCGAACCATGTACGCCCCACCCGGTGTCAGCGGTGTCGTAGGACGGAAAAATGCGGTGCGCCCCGTCCATGTGATCGAACCAGGGATTGCATCCTGGGTCTCGATATTGTTGACCGTTTGTGGGTCAGTTTCTGGAGCGACTTCCACAACCTGTAGGTAGTTCGTCAGGCTATCCCGGTTCATGTTTTCGCTGAAGCTCAGGATGATCGGGCTGGTGCTGCGAGCGCTATCTCCCAGCGGTCCCACACGATTTAGCGTCACGCCCACTCGGTCGCCCAGGAGCAAGATCGCGCCAAGCGCGACCACTAACGCGGTGATGACTCCGAGCACAGCACGATCAAAGCGCGAAAACCCTGCTCTGTTCGCCTGTCCGATGAAATGCTCAACTTGCGGAACGGATGAATTCGCCAAGTGACTCTGTTCCATCTTTCACAACCTGTCATAGCGTATCACAGGCCAGTGGTCGGTGCGAAGGGTGTAGGGGCGCGTGACGCTGCGCCCAATGTTATAATCCTCCCCACATTTGAAGATGATATTCAAAGGATGATGGATCGTGGCACCGATCATTGAGATACGTCATATCGACCAGTACGAAGACCAGGTTGTCACCGTGCGCGGTTGGGTGCAGGATCGCACCGATAAGGGCAAGCTTCAGTTTATCCGGCTGCGCGATGGCAGCGGCTTTGTTCAGTGTGTGGCCTTCAAGAAAGAACTCCCTGAGGACCAGTTTGCCATCGCAGGCAAGCTCAGTCAGGAGTCCTCCATCATCATTACCGGCAGCGTTCGCAAAGACGAGCGTGCTCCCGGTGTTCCGGGTGGTTTTGAGATCGGTATCCAGAATCTGGAACTCATCCAGATGGCTGAAGACTTCCCAATCACACCGAAGGAACATGGCCCGGAATTCCTGATGGATAACCGGCATCTGTGGCTCCGATCCCAAAGCCAGTGGGCCATTATGCGTGTTCGGGGCACTATCATCCGCGCCATGATGGACTGGCTGGACGATCATGGCTACCTGCGGATTGACAACCCCATCCTGACCCCTACAGCGGGTGAAGACACCACCAGCCTCTTTGAGATCGACTACTACGGCGAACCCGCTTATCTGGCGCAGACCGGCCAACTTTACAGCGAAGCCAATATCGCTGCCTTTGGCAAGGTCTACTGCTTCGGCCCGACCTTCCGCGCCGAAAAATCCAAGACCCGCCGTCACCTCATGGAATTCTGGATGCTCGAACCCGAGATGGCCTTCTTCAATCTGGAAGACCTCATGGACATGGAAGAACAGTTCATCAGCCATGTAGTCACCCGCGTCTTGGAGCGTAACCGATCTGAACTGAAAATCCTCGAACGGGATACCAGCAAGTTGGAGAACGTTCTGGCCCCCTTCCCGCGCATCAGCTATGACGAAGCCGTCGAACGTCTCAACAAACTCGCGGCGGAGACCACTGACGAGGAACAGAAAAAACTGCTGCAAATCGAGTGGGGCACGGACTTCGGCAGCCCGCATGAAACTGCGCTCACCCAGATGTTTGATAAGCCCGTTTTTGTGTATCACTTCCCCTCAGTCTTCAAAGCCTTCTACATGACCCCTGTGGCAAACCGACCGGAAGTTTGCCGCAGTGTCGATCTGCTGGCTCCGGAAGGTTACGGGGAAATCACCGGCGGCAGCGAGCGCATCCATGATGCCGAACTCATCGAGCAGCGCGTCAGCACTCTCGGCATCCCACGGGAGAACTATGCCTGGTATCTCGATCTGCGGAAGTTCGGGACGGTTCCACACGCCGGGTTTGGCATCGGCCTGGAGCGCACCGTCGCCTGGATTTGCGGCCTCCAACACATTCGGGAGACCATCCCCTATGCCCGTATGCTCAATCGTAAATACCCGTAGATCAATTTCATAACGTAGGGGCGCAGAGCGAAGCCTCCCAATGGGACGGCTGTGCGCCCACTAGCCCAATTTCGCACGCGATACTGCTGAGCACAAGGAGCCACATCATGTCCCAACGTCAAACACCTCCCACTTGTGAACACATCAGTCAGATCAACCCGGCAATGGTGCCGAGTGGTGATGGCTGTAAGGAATGTCTTGAGACCGGCGGACGCTGGGTGCATCTCCGCGTCTGCCTGATCTGCGGGCATGTTGGTTGCTGCGACAACTCCCCCGGCAAACACGCCACCAAGCATTTCCATACCACCCAGCACGCCATCATCCAGTCCTTCGAGCCGGGTGAAGATTGGCGCTGGTGCTATGTCGATGAGCTGTTCATGGTGGGCGAATAACTTACAGTTCCGCCGTATCCAGCAGGATCGTCACCGGCCCATCATTGGCGATCTCCACCAGCATATTGGCGCCAAAGATGCCTTGTTCAACTCGCGTCACCCCTTCGACCCGCAGCCGAGCCGCGTATAAATCCACCAGCGGCTCGGCCTGCTCCGGTCGTGCCGCCTCGGTGAACGACGGTCGCCGTCCCTTGCGGGAATCCGCATACAGCGTGAACTGCGAGATCACCAGCACGCCGCCGCCGATCTGCAACACCGACCGATTCATCTTGCCGTCATCATCCTCAAACACCCGTAGATGTGCCGTCTTGCTGGCTAGCAGGGTGGCCTCTGCCGGCGTATCCAGATGCGTGACTCCCACCAGCGCGACGAATCCTTGCTCAACTTCGCCGACTCGTTTGCCATTGACCGTCACACTGCCGTGCGTTACTCGTTGCAAAATCACGCGCATGGAGCGCTCCTCAATTCTGTGTCTTTGGCTGATAGCCAAACCAAAAACCAGCACCCAATATACATACTTCTTGTCACTTGCTTCGGTCTGCCTGAAACCTGCAACCTATCAATCGCGTATAGACTGTAACATGAGTCACCACGAGGACTGCTGCTTATGATTCCCATGCGAACACTCCAACCCCTCGAACGGCGAGCCTATGCCACCTACGCCCTGATCCTCATCAATGCGTTGGTCTTCCTGTGGGAGTTGATGCAGGGGCAGCGGATTGGTGGCGTCTTTATGGCGATGGCCTTCAATCCCTGTCAGGTCGGGGCGCTGCCGGTCGGCGATGTCAGCCTGAATATCCTCCGCAGCATGTTCCTGCATGGCAGTTGGGAACACCTCATCGGCAATATGACCTTCCTCTGGATTTTTGGTCGCAATATTGAAGATTTCCTCGGTTGGCGCAAGTACATCGGCCTTTACCTGTTCTGGGGTGCAGCGGCTGCGCTGATTCAGGCTGCGATTGGCCCCGGCGGCTTCTGCATTCCGATGATCGGTGCCAGCGGAGCCATCAGCGGTGTGCTGGGCAGCTACCTGATTTGCTACCCCGGTGCGCGGGTGAAGGTGATGGTCATCTTCTTCCGGTTCTTCCCAGCCTTTTTCAAGGTGCCGGCGCTGGCCTTCATCGGCCTGTGGTTTATCTTCCAGTTGTTCCAGGGCATTCTGTCGCTTGGTGTGGATACCCTCGATGGTGGCATTGCCTTCTGGGCGCATATCGGCGGCTTTATTGTCGGCATGGTGACCGTTTTCATCTATATCCTGTTCGCCGGGCCACCAAAACGCTATCGGGAAGACGAGTAGGCCAGGAATCTACTGCAGAGCGGCGGAGATATGACCATCAAGCTCTGCCGCTCTGCTCCTTTGCTTTTCTGCAGTAATGGCTCTGTCTGCCTATCGACTATCCACCGGTAGCCCTGCCAACGCCATGATCCGCAGCGCGTTGGTCGAAGGGGAAACACCTTCGCGGAGCCGGTAGTCGAAGCGCAGTTCACCATCGGCCACCTGATCAGCAAAGTGATAGTTCAGCAGGCCGGGTACCGTCGCCAGTTCCAGATCATGCGTTGAAACCAGTCCGGAACCACGTCCAGCCATCAACGCCGTCAGGTAAGCCTGACTGCCCAGCAGCCGTTCACGGTTGTTGGTGCCCTTGAAGATTTCATCAATCAGGTAGAACAACGGCGTCGGATCATCCGCCTTCAGGGCATCCAGCAGCGCCTTGAGCCGCAGTACCTCGGCGTAGAAGTAAGAGTAACCAGCCGCCAGCGAATCGCTGACCCGAATGACCGAGAACAGGCGGGCCGGTTCCAGACTGAGCGACTCGGCACAGACGACCGACCCAACCTGTGCCAGAACCCGGTTGATACCCAACGTCCGTAAAAACGAACTCTTGCCGGACATATTCGAGCCGGTGAGCAGCACCACCGTGTTCGACTGAAGCCGGAAATCATTGCAGATGCGGTTTTCATGTGCGATCAGCGGATGACCGATTAAGGCTGCAACCATTGTAGGGACGAGGTACGCCTCGTCCGCTTTTTGGGTAACCGTGATTTGAGGCCGAGCATACTCCGGATTCAACCAGCCGAACGTCCGCAAGGCAGCCAGTGCTTCCAGTTCATGCCAGATCGTCAACCACTGCGGCAGCAAACCGCGTAACGTAGCCCGTTGCTGACCGAGCCGGTAGGCAAAGAACAAATCCCAGGGTACGAGGGCGTTGAGCGTGGCCCAGAGGATCACATTGCCCTGCAGGCTGCCAGCCGCCAAGGTTAGGTTCAGGCTGCGGAGCTGCCTGGAAGGGCGGTCAGTGCCTTTGAATGGTTGGAGCCGGGCTGTCAGAGTCGGTTTGCCAGCCGTATCGACTCGTTCGAGGAAGCGGAAGACCGAGTCCAAACTCTGGAATACATCACGGAGGCCGAAGGCCAGGATGCGGAAGCTGGCAGCGGCGGGCAGTTGCGTCAACGAGATAGCGACATAGATCACAAAGCTGATGGCCCAAAAGGGGCCGATCTGGGCGACCTGATTGATGATGAACAGGACAGCCGTCAGCAGGCAGAGGCCAGCCAGGACGATCAACAACCGGGCGGGAACCTGTGGGCCAGCATCGGCGGTCAGCCATTGGAGCGAAGGTTCGGTATCCAGGCGGGAGTCACCAACTGCGGCACCACGGCTGGAACGGGCCAGAGCGGTGGTGAATCGGGCGGAAAGTTCACGGACTTGAGCCTGACGAGCGGTGATGGCATCGGCAGTCAGCAGCGGGTTGAGCAGCCAGTGACGCAGCAGGTCATGGCCTTGATGGGTGGCGGTGGTATCCAGCAGGTGCAGCAGCGATTGACTGCCGGTGATATCCAGATCGAGTTCAAAAGGGTGATCGGCTTGTGCATCACGGCGGGGTGGTGCCGGGATATGCGACCAATCGAGGGTGGCACGGGCTATATGGGTACGGTGAACGTGCAGCCAGTCCTGTGCGGAACGGAGGCGTGAGCGAAGGCGGCGGTGCAGGATGACCAAGCCGGTGAAGGCAATAGCTGTCAGCAGGGCCAGGCTGAGGGCGACGGGTTGGAAGTTGTTCCAGAGCAGCAGCGTGAGGACGGCACCAGTCAGGACGACCAGCAGCCGAACGGTGCTGAGGCGGTCATTGCGGCGGCTGAGGGCAGCGAGGCGGGATTGAACACGGGTGATGTTGCGGTCGAGCAGAGTCAGGCGATCAGTGCGGGTGGGCATGGGCAACGAAGTCCAGTAATGAAAACATCCGAGGAACTTTACCACAGAGCAAGGCAGAGAGGCGTTTTAACGCAAAGCAGCAAAGGGGCAAAGATGCAAAGCGATTTTACTGCAGAGTGGCAGAGGGACAGAGGTGCAGAGGGGGATTTACGGCAAGGTGGACGGAACCTTACAGGGAAATATTACCTGTTTTGCAGGAGAATATCAGGTAATAATTACTTAATATTACAATAAGATGTGGAACATAATCGGAGCAAACGTTCCATTTTTGGAAGTGAAGTGTGATATTTTTAGGATGTTCTTCAAAAGGATTATGATGTGTTTGAGATAGCATTTGCGAAAGTGGTAAAGGACGCTCGAACCGATGTTGGTGCGCCGCCGCCGCCGCCGCCGCAAATTGGATTTCTCCGTCTATCTCTTTGAACAATTTCATGATACAGTGTTACAGTGCCTGCATTCGGCAGGCATTCCCCAAGTAGATCGCTATCACTCATCAGTCCGATGAGCATTCCACGTTCAAGACAGGAATTCCGTTCAGTTATGACACCTCGTTTCCAAGACCTCGGCCTGCGCCCGGAGCTGCTGCGCGCCCTTGCCGATGTTGGCTATGAACAGCCAACCCCCATCCAGCAGCAATCTATTCCCCACCTGCTGCTCGGCAAAGATGTGCTCGGCTGCGCCCAGACGGGCACCGGGAAGACGGCGGCCTTCGCGCTGCCGATCATCCAGCGCCTGGTGGAAAACCCGCGCCAGACCAAAGGCATCCGTGTGCTGGTGCTGGCCCCTACCCGTGAACTCGCCAGCCAGATCGGGGAAAGCTTCCGTGACTACGGTCGCCATACCCGCATCAAGACGGTGGTAATTTTCGGCGGCGTCGGTCAACAGCCGCAGGTCGATGCCATCCGGCGTGGGCCGGAAGTGCTGGTGGCCGCGCCCGGTCGCCTGCTCGACCTGATGGGTCAGGGCTACATCAAGCTCGACCAGGTTGAAGTATTGGTGCTGGACGAAGCCGACCGTATGCTGGATATGGGTTTCATTCAGCCGGTGCGCCAGATCATCAAGGCGCTGCCGCGCAATCGGCAGAACCTGTTGTTCTCCGCCACCATGCCCGCTGAAATCCAGCAGTTGGCGAACTCGATCCTGCACGAGCCGGTCAAGGTGGCGGTGACTCCGGTCGCCTCGACCGTCGATCTGATCCACCAGCAGGTGTACTTCGTCGATAAGAAGCTCAAGCCCAGCCTGCTTCAGCATCTGCTGACCGATCAGCAGGTCAAGCGTGTGCTGGTCTTCACCCGCACCAAGCACGGTGCCAATAAGGTCGTGCAGGGGTTGGAGAAAGCCCGCATTCAGGCGGAAGCTATCCACGGCAATAAGTCGCAAAGCGCCCGCGAAAAGGCACTCTCCAACTTCAAAGCGGGTTCAACCCGTGTGCTGGTGGCGACCGATATTGCGGCGCGTGGTATCGATGTGGATGACATCACCCACGTGATCAACTTCGACCTGCCGCATGAGCCGGAGACCTACGTCCACCGCATCGGCCGGACGGCGCGGGCTGGTGCTTCCGGCATCGCCTACTCGTTCTGTGATGCCGAGGAACGCCCGCTGCTGCGCGACATCGAACGGCTGATCCGCCTGAAGGTGCCGATCGTGAGCGAGCATCCGTATCCGCCGGGGACGCCGCTGCCCGCCGGAGCCGTCACTTTTGAACAGCCGCGCCCCGGTCAATACCTGGGGGATCGCCCACGCCGGAGCAATGGCCCTTCGCGCAGTGGGAATGGCACAGGCACTGGCAATGGTCAGCGCAGTGGGGGGAACGGTTCATCTTCAGGTGGACGTTCATCCCAGCCGAGCCAAAGTCAGGGCCAGGGTCAAGGGCAGGGCAACCGCCGCCGCCGTCCAGGTGGGCAGGGGCAAGGTGCGCCTAAGTCCAATCGGTCATACGGGGATCGGTAATCCCCGTTCAATCCCGGTCTGCAAGCCAGTCCCGGGACGATGAGTGCTGATCCACTGAAAGCGCCACTCCCCTGTATACAGGGGAGTGGGTGCGACCAGCGGAAGTCCCTGTGGGAGGGTGAGAGGGTCTAAGGCACGCAACTGGTAGTCACCCCGCAATGTGTCTTGGGAAGCATCTGTTTCCCACCCCTAATCTTTTTCACCTGCATTCCATTGAAAGACTGGACAGCCTGCTCCTATGACTGACTCGACCACTTTTGCTGAACTCGGCCTACGACCGGAACTGCTCAAAGCTGTTTCTGACCTCGGTTACGAAGAACCTTCTCCTATTCAAGTCCAGGCCATTCCGCTGCTGCTGGAAGGCCGTGATGTGCTCGGTCAGGCCCAGACCGGCACCGGCAAGACGGCAGCCTTCGCGCTGCCGCTGCTGCAGAACCTTGATTACGACGCGGACGGCGTTCAGGCGCTGATCCTGACCCCCACCCGTGAACTGGCCCTGCAAGTGGCCGAAGCCGTCTATCAGTACGGCAAGGAACTGGGCGCACGGGTGCTGCCGGTCTACGGCGGTACGGCTTATGCCCGGCAGATCAAGCGGTTGAAAGATGGCGTCCATGTGGTCGTTGGTACGCCGGGGCGTATCATCGACCTGATCGACAAGGGCGTGCTGGACTTCAGCAGCGTGCGCTACCTGGTGCTGGATGAAGCCGACGAGATGCTGGATATGGGCTTTGTCGAAGCCGTTGAGCGCATCCTGAGCGAGACTCCCAAAGACCGGCAGACGGCGCTCTTTTCCGCCACGGTGCCGAACGAAATCCGCCGCCTGATCGGGCAATATATGCGGAAGCCGGAACAGGTGACGATTGCCCGCAAGACCATGACGGTGCCGCAGGTCGAGCAGCGCTATTACCTGATCGACCAGGGTTCACGACTAGCGGCGCTGGCCCGTCTGCTGGAAACAGAAGATCTGACCGGCACGCTGGTCTTCACCCGGACCAAGTTGGGCGCGGCCCAACTGGCGGAGCAACTGCTCCAGCGCGGGTACACGGCGGAAGCCCTGCACGGCGACCTGACCCAGGATATGCGTGAGGTGGTGCTGCGGCGCTTCCGGCAGGGGACGCTGCAACTGCTGATCGCCACGGATGTGGTGGCTCGCGGTGTCGATATTCAGGACGTGAGCCACGTCATCAACTTTGATATTCCCGGCGACGGTGAAGATTATGTCCACCGCATTGGTCGGACGGGTCGCGCGGGTCGCTCCGGTATTGCTATCACCCTGGTGACGCCGCGCGACCTGCGCCGGATCAAGCTGATTGAGCAATTCACCAAGCAGACGATCCAACCGGCCAAGCTGCCGCCCAAAGAAGCGGTCTATGAACGCCGGAATGCGTTGTTCATTGACCGGCTGGCGGAAACCGTCAAGGAGCATGGGCTGGAAGCGGAACGGGCGCTGGTGCAGCAGATGATCGCTTCTGGCGTGGATGTGATCGAACTGGCAGCCGGTGCCATGAAGATGGCCCGCGAAGCCGAGGCGCTGCGCCCGGTCGAAGATGTGCGTGAGATTTCGCCGTATGATGACCGTCCGCGCCGTGACCGGGATGGCGGTGATCGACGGGGCAACCGCGACCGCTTTGATGATGATCGTCGTCCGCTGCGGGCGGAACGCCGTGACCGGAGCGTACCGGAAGCCGGGATGGTCACACTCAAGCTGAATGTGGGTCGGCTGCATAACCTGCGCGTGGGCGAGGTGGTCGGCGCGATTGCCGGCGAAGCTGGCATCCCCGGCAAGGTGATCGGCGCGATCAGCCTGCGGCAGGACTTCACGCTGGTGGATGTTGAAGAAGCCTACGTGGAGCAGGTGCTGCGCGGGGTCAAACACTGGAACGTGCGCGGCACCATGGTCGAAGTCACACGGGATCGTGGTTCGCGCGGTCAAAGCAGCGGTGACCGCAAGGGCCGTCGCTTTACCGGGCACGGGTAGTAGGACGGTTGCACAGCCTCGTTAACGAATAGTCCTCACCTCAGTCCCTCTCCCGCCGATGCATAGCATCCGGGGGAGGGACTCGAGAATTTCAAACAGCGAAACATCTTTCCGGTCGAAATGTCCGTACAATGGTACTTTGACAGACATTTCACTCCGCGTTATGCTTTGAACATCCTGCGCCTTGCACCCGGCGTCAGGAAGAAAATAGCTTATATCACGGAGGAATAGACCTTGAAGAAGCTTGTACTAGTACTGGTTGGTTTTGTGCTGCTGCTCTCGCTTTCGACGGCGATGGCGCAGGATGCCCGCGTTTTCTACTGGATTTCCCACGGTTCCCCGGCTGACCCGGTTTGGACCTACTTCCTGCAAGGTGCGGAGAAGTGGGCAGCGGACACCGGTCAGGAAGTCCGTACCTCCTTCCACAATGGTGATGTTCCTTCGCAGCAGGAAGCCATCCGCGCTGCTATCGCCGCGGGTGCCGATGGTATCACGACCACCAGCCCGGACCCCGGTGCGCTGGTTGAGGTGGTTGCGGAAGCCCGCGCTGCCGGTATCCCGGTCATTAATTTCAATACCCCTGATCCGGCGGTGGAATTCGACGCCTATGTAGGCGGCGACCTGCTGGTTTATGGGCGGAGCTGGGCGCAGTACCTGGTCGACAACGGCCTGGTCGAATCCGGCGATTTCGTCTGGATGCCGGTGGAAGTCCCCGGAGCCAGCTACGGCGTGATCGAAGAGCAGGGTATCTCCGAAGTGTTCACCCCGCTGGGTATCACCTGGGAAGTGACCGATGCCACCCTCGATCAGGCGGAAATCATCACCCGCATGAGCGATTACCTGACCGCCAATCGTGACAAGATTGATGCCATCATCGGTCTGGGCGATCTGGTGACGGGCAGTATCAAGCGCGTCTTCGACCAGGTCGGCGTGGCCGCTGGTGAAATCCCGGTCGTCGGCTGGGGCAACTCGCTCGATACCGCGCAGGAAGTGCTGGAAGGTTATGTGAACGCGGCCCAGTGGCAAGACCCGCTGGCGACCAGCTACATCGCCCTCTCGCTGGCGAATATGGCCGCCTCTGGCATTCCGCCGGGGTTCGATGTCATCGTCGGCGCGCTGTATGAAGCCGATACGGCCCAGGTCTATGCGGACATTCTGAGCAGCTAATCACCATCTCTGAAGGGGGCGACCCAGCGGGTCGCCCCTGCCTGAAGATCAAACAATTGCGGTGGGCGCACAGAATAGTGCGCCCCTATTCATTACGGAAACCTCGAATATGGCACTTATTGACCGCGTAGAGTCTCCCCCGGCCGAGCGCACCTCGCTGGTGCAATTCCTGATCGCACGACCGGAATTCGGGCCGTTTGTGCTGCTGGTGTTGGAGATTGTCGTCTTCAACGCACTCTCCCCGGCGTTCCTCTCCGCACTGAACATCAGCAATTTGCTGGCCTTCGTACCAGAACTGGGGATGCTGGCACTGGGCATGACCATGCTGATGACTGCTGGTGAGTTTGATCTCTCGGTGGGGTCGGTGTTCGGCTTCACGCCCATCGTCATGTGGACGCTCTACAACGAAGGGGTGACCGGGCTGGAGGCGGCGTTCATCATCAGCCTCCTGCTGGCGGTCTTGATCGGCGCTGTCAACGGCTTCATGGTGACGCGCCTGAAAATCCCATCATTTTTGGTCACGCTGGGGATGCTGCTGGTGGTGCGCGGGACGGCCCTCTACATCACCGATGGTTTCCCACAAAGCCGCTGGACAACCGACTCGCCACTGCTCGGCATTTTGGTAGGGGACTTCCGCATTGGCGAAATACGGATATTCAATTCTTTGCTGTGGTTCATCGCCTTTAGCATCATACTCGGGTACATCCTGATGCTCTCGCGGGCAGGGAACTGGATACAGGCAGCCGGGGGCAATCCCAACTCGGCACGAGCGCGAGGTGTACGAGTTGACCGCACCAAGATCATGCTCTTCATCCTGACGGCGGTGATTTCGGCATGGGCGGGCATCACCAGCTCGATCCGTGTGGCGACGGCCAACCCGAACAGTGGGACCGGGTATGAACTGGAAGTGATTGCTATGGTGGTGATCGGCGGCACGGCACTGACAGGCGGTCGCGGTACCATCATCGGTACTTTGTTGGGAGTATTCATCCTGCGTGTGATGCGGAACGGCATCAACTTCACCGACGTCCCGGGGCTGGCCTATAACATCTTCATCGGGGGGATCATCCTGGGGATGATGGCGCTGCATTCGTGGCTTGAACGACGGCACCATGCGGGGACATAACATGATGATCAATGAACTGGTCCGCATGCATCATATCAACAAATACTTCGGGCGAGTGCAGGCGCTCAACGATGTGAGCCTGAGCGTCCGCAAGCAGGAGATTGTCGGCCTGCTGGGGGATAACGGCGCAGGGAAATCGACCCTCATCAAGATTCTGTCGGGGGCGCTGCGGGCGGACAGCGGCGAGATCACCATGCATGGCAAGCGGGTGGACATCCGCAATACAACCGATGCGATCAAGATGGGCATCGAAACCATTTATCAGGACTCGGCACTGGTGCCGCAGCTTTCCATCGCGCGGAATATCTTCCTGGGGCGCGAACCCACGCGCATGTTCGACCTGATGGATCAGCAGAAAATGAACGACGTGGCGAGCAAGCTGCTCAAGCAGGTGGGCATCAGCAAGAATATCCCACCGACCACGCCGGTGAGCGCTCTTTCCGGCGGTGAACGGCAGGCGGTCTCGATTGCGCGGGCGCTATACTTTGAAAGCGAACTCATCATTCTGGATGAGCCGACCAACAACCTGGGCGTCGAAGAGACGCAGGGTGTGCTGCGGTTCGTCCGTAATGCGCGGGATACGGGCCATTCGTGTATCCTGATCGCCCACAATATCTACCATGTGTTCCAGGTGGTGGATCGGATTGTGGTGCTGCGGCGGGGCAAGACGGTGGCGGATGACATCGATCCAAAAAAGACGACCATCGAAGCGGTCGAGCATGTCATCACGGGGATGAGCCTATAGAGTTCACAGTTCACAGTGAAGATATGGTAGCATGTACCATCTATTCTTCATGATGTCTCTGTTTATCACTTGATGTGATAGGGACTCCCAGAAACCCGAATTGCATGGCTGACTCCCCACATATCGGCATCAATGCCCATTTGCTCTCCGGCAAGGCGGGTTATCGTTCGGCAGGAATCCACGGCTATATCGCCGGGACTCTGACGCACTTACAGGCGGCTGCTCCCGATTGGCGCTTCACTGTCATGGTCGGTCGGGAGAACGGACTCACGTTCGACGGGCTGACCATGCGCCGCGCCGGACTGGATACCGAGTCGCCGCTGCGCCGCATTCTGTGGGAGCAGGTCGCCCAGCCGGGACAACTGGGCGCGTTCGACCTGCTGCACAGCATGGCTTTTGTTTCCCCCTTGATCCTCACAAAACCCAGCCTCGTCACAGTCTATGACCTGAGCTTCATTCACTATCCGCAGGTGCTTTCAACGGCGCGGCGGGTGTATTTGCGGTTGTTCACGGCGCTCTCGTGCCAGCGTGCGCGGCGGGTGATCGCTATCTCCCACAGCACGGCTCGTGACCTGTCCCAGTCGCTGGGTATCCCGGCTGAGAAGATCGACGTAGCGGCACCAGGGTATGATGCCAGCCTGTACCGTCCGCTGCCGCCGGATGAGGTGGCCGCGTTCAAGCGGGAAAAGGGCTTGCCAGATCGCTTCTGGTTATTCCTCGGCACGCTGGAGCCACGCAAGAATCTGGTGACCCTGATTGAGGCCTATGCGGCGCTGGCGCCAGCCGACCGCCTGCCGTTGATTCTGGCGGGTGGGAAAGGTTGGGACTATCAGCCGATCTTCGATGCAGTGGTGCGTCACGGTCTGCAATCGATTGTGCAGTTTCCCGGCTACCTCCCTTTTGCCGAGTTGCCTTTCTGGTACAATGGCGCGGACTGCTTCCTATATCCGTCGGTGTTTGAGGGTTTTGGTTTGCCTGCGCTGGAGGCAATGGCCTGCGGCACGCCGGTGATCGTTTCCGAGGCGTCGTCGCTGCCGGAGGTGGTTGGTTCAGCCGGTATGTCCCTGCCGCCGATGGATGTGAGTGCCTGGACGGCAGCGCTGAAGCGGGCAGCCCATGACCCGGATTGGCGTCAGTCAGCCCGAGAAGAGGGCCTGCGGGAAGCCGCGCGCTACTCGTATGCTGAGACGGCGCGGCAGCACGTGGCGAGCTATCGGCGGGCGCTGGGGTAGCTTTTGGGCTATCAGCTACCAGCCAGAGGGTTTCAAGTTGCTGGTGGCAGGTTTCAGGTCTATCGCCAGACGTTAAAACGTCCGGCTCCGGAGCGGAAAAGTCCACTGAAGGGGCTGGCAGAAGACGCTCATTGCGTATCAGTAAAGGCTCGGATTTAGTTAGCATAGCTAGCTGTGCATACCGACAAACAAGATGGCACATGCGCCCCTCGTTCTATGCATGTGATGTACTGTGACTGTGAACTGCGTACTGTGAACTTCGGCTAAAGATGTCTCCGACACGGCATACCCACTTTCATATGCCCAAAGGCTTTTATCACCTGCTGGATATTGCACTGGTGCTGATTGGCTTTGGGCTGGCTTACTATGCACGCTATGAGTGGCAGGTGGCGCGTCCCCTGCTGGAACCGAATCGCGCGCCTTTCCTCCCTTATCTGCCGTATGCCGCTATTTACGCGCTGCTGATTGTGCTGCACTGCCAGGGCAGCGGACTCTACAAGACGAACCAGTGGCGGTCGTGGATGGAGGAGTTCTATTCGCTCGCCAGCGGCATCGCCAATGCGACGGTGATCACGCTGGGCTTGTTCTTCCTGCTGCAACCGCTGGTCTTCAGCCGCTTGATGCTCATCTACGTAGCGGTGATCGTGCTGGCGCTGCTGTTTCTGGCGCGGGTGGCGCGGCGGATGGCCCAAGCGATGCTGCGGGCGCGGGGGGTGGGCATCCAGCGGGTGTTGATCGTCGGTGCCGGGGATGTCGGTCGGGCTGTGCTGCGGACGATGATCGCCCGCCCGGAACTGGGGTACCAGCCGATCGGTTATGTGGATGAAGACCCGGAAGCTGCCAACACCGACCTAGGCCGAGTCAAGGCATTGGGCAGCACCAAGAATCTGAGCCGAACGCTGCGCAATTTCTACATTGATCTGGTGGTGATTACGCTGCCGTGGGCGAGGCATGACCGCATTCTGGAAATCGTGAAGACCTGCCGCCTGGCCGGGGTGGATGTGCGGGTGGTGCCGGACGTGCTGCAACTCAACCTGCGGCAGGTGCAGGTGGAAAACCTGGACGGCATTCCGCTCATCGGTGTGCAGCCGGAAGTGACCTTTAACCCGCGTAATCATCTGCTCAAGCGGGTGATTGATGTCGGCCTGATTGTGATTTTTTCGCCGTTGATTTTGCTGGTCAGTGGCCTGGTGGCGCTGGCGATCCGCCTCGAAGGCGAAGGGCCGGTCATCTACACGCAGGAACGGATTGGCCTGAATGGCAAGCCGTTCCAGATGTTCAAGTTCCGCAGCATGATCCCGGAGGCGGATAAACTGCGGGAGCAACTGGTGCGGGAGAGCGGCGAAGACCCACGCCATCCCAAGTTGAAGGATGATCCCCGCATCACGCGGGTGGGGCGCTTGATCCGCATGACGAGCATGGATGAACTGCCGAATTTATGGAACATCCTGCGTGGGCAGATGAGCCTGGTGGGGCCGCGACCGCCGACACCCGATGAAGTGGCGCTCTACGAACCCTGGCACATGCAGCGCTTGCAGACCCTGCCTGGGCTGACGGGCTTGTGGCAGGTCAACGGGCGCAGTGATGTGCCGTTCGATGAGATGTGCCTGCTGGACATTTATTACATCGAGAACTGGTCGGTGCGGCTGGATGCGCAGATTTTGATGATGACGGTGCCGCGGGTGCTGCTCCGGCACGGGGCGTATTGAGTTATAATTAATTTGTAGATGTTGATGAGTATGGAGAAGTAAATATGACTCTCCAACAAGTATGGGCGGAAGCCGTCACACTCGACTTGGATGACCGGCGTGAATTAATTAAGCTGCTTGTCGATACGCTCACCGAATCCCAATCCCCAGAAACTAAACATGACATTCTGGAATTCGTCGGTGTTGGTGCGGAGATGTGGCGCGGGGTTGATGCGCAGGCATATGTGAATGAACTTCGCGAAGAATGGGATTCGCGTCCGTGAAAATCAGTCAGGCCTTGAGTGGTGTAAAGCGACTTGGGATCGAGACTTCACCTTTCATCTATCTGGTGGAAAAGAATCCTGCCTATCTTGACCGGATTCAAGCGATATTTCAGTACGTAAGTAAAGGACGTATTCAGGGAATAACGTCCAGCATCACGCTAGCTGAAGTTTTGACGATGCCCCTGAAAATGAAGCAGCAACAGTACGTGGATGCTTATCGGCGGATGTTGCTCAATACGGACAATATCAAAACCCAGCCTGTAACGACGGCAGTGGCAGAACGGGCCGCACAATTACGGGCCAGCTATGGGCTGCGGACGCCTGATGCTTTGCATATTGCTACTGCCATCGAGTATCGCTGCGATGCGTTCCTCACGAATGATCTTCAGCTTATGCGAGTTAGCGAAATCAGAGTTCTGGTGTTGGATAAACTCGCTACTGATTAAGCCTGCACCGCCGTTGACGCCTGTGCGCTCAACTCCACATTCTCTGACCAGTTCCCGGCTAAATCTTCTGCCCAGACGGCAAACTCGTAGCGGCGACCGGCTTCCCCGGTGAAGGCGGCTTCGGTTGTGCCGTCGGTCACGGTCAGCCAGGTTTGCCATTCGCCCCCGTCAACTCGATAAAAGATTACGTAGGTACGGATGCCGCTTTCATCCAGCGCCGACCATGACACGGTGAAGGTCAGAGGGCTGACGATAGGCAGCGGCAGGATGCTTGGCACAGGCGGACGGGTATCGAAAGCCGGGTCGAGGGTGGGGGGCAGGGTGGCGGTGCTGGTGATCGGCCCCGGTTGCTGCGTTAACGGCGCGCTAGTTGGCCCGGCAGTGAGAGTCCCTTCCGGTAGCGCGACAGTGGGCGATGGCGTGGGTGTCGGCGGATGGGTGATGGTTTCGATCAGGATGAGCGGTGGCCCACCGACAGCGCTGGGTTCGCCCGCGGGCAAGCCCGGGTGCGAGGTTGGCGAAGCGGCTTCCAGACCAAGGGTGTACTGCCCATTGGTGGGAACAAGGGTAAATTCCTCACCATCCATGGTATAGAGAGTGGCCTGGTCGCCCCAGGCACCGAGGGGTTGATTGATGGGCTCGAAGCGGCGATTCCAGAGAACGACGATGCGCTGATTGCTCAGCGGGCGCAGGAAGGTGATGCTGGCTCCGCCCGTGTCATAGCCCTGAATATCGCCACCGGTGAACGGTTGGGTGCCGAAGATCTGCGCCATCAGATAGAAGGCAGTGGCGGCTGGGCGGGGTGTCCCGGCCATCGGATGCTGGCTGAAACAGACTTCGCCGCGTTCGTTACGGTAGAGGCCATAGGCATCGCCGGAACACATGGCTCCTGTGGCGCACAGGTCGCCGTTATGCGGCGGAAAGTTCCCGGCGGCATCCCCACAGTCGTCATACAGTTGATGAATGAGGACTACATCCGCCCCATTGGCCCAGGCGTAGGCGGTGCTAAGGATGATCAGCGCCGCCTGCTGCTGCATGGTCAGGCGGTACTGGCGTTCTTCCGGCGCATTGCTCGTCCAGACCGGGCCGGGATAGTCATCCCAAACCGGCGCGCCACTCTCGTTGAGCCATACGCGGCGGTCGAGGCCGTACTCGCGCAGGGTTTGATGAACGCGGCGGACGACCAGGCCGCTGCGGCGGGCATAGCTGTAAGCATGGACGGCAACGGCATCCATATACCAGTTATGCGTAGCGCGGGCAGGATCGTTCTGGATCACTGCCAGAGTCTCCGCTAGCCAGTTCTGGGTATCAGGGTCGCCGTAAGCCAATCCACCGAACATGACATAGGCGTTGGGGTCGGCAGCGTGGGCTGCTAACCAGGCAACCTTGAGCAGTCGGGCATAGGCTTCAACGCCGCCCGTCCAGAACAGCGGCAGATCGGGTTCATTCCACACCTCCCAGACCGTGACTCCGGCACCAGCCGCCCACCCCCGTTGACCGGCCAGCAGGCCGCCGGGTTTATAGCGGTTGACAGCCTGAAAGACGAAACTCGCCCAGGGGTTGCCGGGGTTGATGGATTTGCCCGGTGCCGGATTATCCGAGCCATCGGCAAAGACGGGTGCATCCAGATTGGCGACCGCACCGCCAGCGGCATGAAAGCCGGGGCGACCGAGCAGGATGGCATTGACGCGCAAGCCGTGGCGAATGTCGTCATGGACGAGCCGGTCATAACCGGCCCAGTCGAAGGCACCGGGCGCACGTTCGACTTGATCCCAGTAGAGGGGCCAGCGGTTCCAGCCCGCGCCGAGCAGGAGAGCACGTTGGTAGCGCGCTTCCGGCGCGAGGTGGTCGATGCTGCTGATGAAGGTGAAGCCAAGGCGGTCAGCGCGGATAGCCTGCGTGGATTGCTGGGCGGCGACCGGGGCGCACACCAGCAGCGTGAGCGTCAGAGTCAGGCAGAGGCGGCGGAGCAGGCGCATGGGCGATGAGTATCCCGGCAGAGTGAACATGGGGAGATGATACCGCATTGGGGCGTTCGACACAGAGGCACAGAGTAAACGCAGCGAAGGGACTTAACGCAAAGATGCAAAGGCTGTGGTAACTTTCCGGGGATGTGAAGCAGGGTGGAAGGTCAATTGAGTCGATGCAGTCAAAAGGGTTATGGATCACACAGGTTGCAGCGGTACTGATCTTTCTGGGTGTATGCACGCTCGGTTTGAGCCAGATCACACGGGACAGCCTGTGGGATGATGAGGCATGGTCAGCCTGGGCCGCGGGTGCGCCGCGCCTGAGCATCGTGCTGGAGCGAGTCCAGGCGGATGTGCATCCCCCGCTGTATTTCCTGCTGCTGCACGGCTGGATGCGGCTTGCCGGGGACTCGGTGCTGGCGCTGCGCTTGCCTTCCTTGTGGATGGGGTTGATCGCGCTGGCGGGGACGTTCGCGGTGGGAGCGCGATTATTTGACCGTCGGACGGGTCTGTGGGCGATGGTGCTGCTGGGTGCGGCGGGTTTCTTGTTGTATTACACCCGTGAGGCCCGGATGTATATGCAGCTGATGGGTCTGGCGGCGCTTTCCACCTATGCCTGTGTCGTCTGGCTGAAGCGACCAACGCTCTGGCGGGCGGTGATCTATGCGGTCAGTCTGGCAGCAATGCTGTACACCCATTATGCAGGCGGGTTGGTGATCCTAACGCACCTGCTCTGGGGGGTGTGGTTGGGAGTGCGGGCGTGGATGACCGGCGGACGCGTCGTTGTGCGTCCCACCATCATCATTCCGTTTGGGTTGGCGGCGTTGCTGTATGGTGCGTGGGTGCCGACGCTGCTCAATCAACTGCGGGCGAATCCGGGAGGGCCGTTGGCGATCCCGCTGCCGACCGATTGGGGGACCGTGGCCGGTCTGCTCCTGATTTTGACCGGCGCGACAGGTTGGCTGGTGCTGCTGCCATTTGTGATCGGGCGCGGAGTCTGGCGGGTACGTCAGCATGGGGATGCGCTGGTGCTGGTCGTGCTGTGGCTGCTGGTGACTCCGTTGGGGCTGTTGGCGTTGAATGCATCTTTTCGCCCGGTCTATCAAGTGCGCTATGCGGTGGCAATGCTGCCGGCTTTTGCACTGCTGATCGGCTACGGGGTGCGGTGGATAGAGTGGAGGCGAGAAGATTTTTCTGCAGAGAAGCAGAGGGGCAGAGCGGCAGAGGGACATAGAAGTCACAGAGGATATTGGATTGCAGTACAGGTCGTGGTGTTGGCGGTGTTGATGGTTCCGCAGGTGTTGAACCACGACTCGATCTGGCCGGGGAAACCGGCATGGGAACCGACCATCCGGGCGATGATCGCAGCGCGTGAGCCGTTGGAGCCGACCATCACCGATTTAGCGCCATATAGTCCGGCGGCGTACTATGACCGGCAACTAGGGCTGCGACAGGGCGTCTCGCTGGATTTGTCGTGGCGGCTGCACTCGTTCGATGAACTTGTGCGGTTGGTGAGTCACGTTGACCGGGAAGATGCGGTCTGGGTGGCGCTGCCGATCAACACGGCCAAGACCTGGCATCTGGTCGGGTTAATCGGCCTGGATCGTGGGGCGACCTATCGGACGGCCCTGCAAAACATGATCTTCTATCGCTTCGAGCGTGGGGCCGGTACTCCGCTTCAATTTCGCTTTGGCGAGGTCGTGCGCTATGTCGAAGGTTCGAGCGCGGCGGAGAAGCGGGTGGCGGCGCGAGGCGGCGAGGTCTGCCCGGTAATTGAATTGGAGAATCTGGAAGGGGGCGAGCCAGTCTGGTCGGTGGGGCTGCATCTGGTGGACATCACCGGCAATGTGAGCATTGCCCAGTGGGACGGCCCACTGGATGACTTCATCGCGGACGGCGCGCCTTGCCTGAGTATCTCGGTCGATGCGCCTGCCGGGTTCTATCATCTGGAATTAAGCGTGTACAACTGGCAGACCGGCTTGCGTCTACCCGTGCTTGAAGATGGCGGCGCAGAAGCCGTCGGCTGGGGCGACGTGCTGCGGCTGGCGGCGGTGGATGTGGTGGAATAAGTGGAATAAGGAGAAGATAAAAGAGAAGAAATTACTGCAGAGGGGCAGAGTAAGAGAGAGGCAGATTTAACGCAAAGCGGCAAAGAAGCAAAGGCGCAAAGCAGCTTTTTTCGGTTGAATGTAAGCAAAATGCTACTCTCTCCCAAATATTTGCTCCATCAGAGTCACGTATTTTGACCGATCTTCATCGGTCAGGTATTTGTAGAGCGTACGGGGCGCATGGCGGCAATCACCAGTGTTTTGAGCCAATATCGCAATCACAAAAATCAGGGGGATAACGGCTAGAGGCGTAAAAATAAGCGCGATTGCCCAGAAAATACCTAGTAGTGCAAGGAGTTTATTCGAACTACGACCGTGGATATGGGCAGTCACAGTGGTCGAACTGGCATTGTATCCAACTATTTTACCTTCAATTCCGACCGGGCGACCCCTTCTGGAGTGTAACCGAAACGAATCAACCGCGAACTCATAACCATGCTTGCCAATAGGATTTAGGATCAGGTTGGAGCGTTTCTTTCGATCACCATACCATAGCGGATTCCGTTCTGAGTAGTCGATCAGTCTTGTAATGCAGGTATCGAGTTCCAAATCACAGGTGAATTCAAAATATACACCCTGAGTGAGAATGGCAATGAAGCCATCCGGGTGCTGAGTGATATTCGCTGGGAGTTGGCGTTTCATCCGCCCAGGGGCGTGGTATCGCGCATGACGAGGGTGTCGAAGTCGGCGACGCCTTCACCGATCACCCCCAGCGCCAGCGAGCCAGTGGTGAAGGAGCCATCCCGCAGGGCATACAGGAATTGCCCGTTGGCGAAGAAGGCGATCCGGTCTTCAAAGCTGATGACGGTCAGGTTGATCCATTCATCGGTAGAGTCACCGGGCAGCGGACCTTCATAGAGCGTGCCACCGCCTAACCCAGCCTGCCGAACAATCACATCCGTGCTGCCATCGGCATTGCGGCGCAGGTCGAGGAAGTAGCCTTCCAGCGAGGCTCCACTGAGGGTTGGCACGGTGCGGACGCCGAGGGACGCGGTGGCAGGCCCTTCCGGGAAGCGCACGTCCACCGTCACATAAAGATCAGTCGTGAAGTTATCCAGCGCCCGCGCAAACATGCCGCTGCCCAGGCCTTCCCGTAATTGACGGAAGGTTTCGCGCCCTTGCCCGGTGATGCGCAGGAACTGCTGGTTGCGGGCCGAGGTCGGGTCGTTGATGAAACTCCCGGCCGCGGCGGTACCATCCACCCACCAGTCATCGGTGCGGAAGGGGTCATCGAAGAATTCCACAAAGTCGCTGCGGAAATCGGCGAAGGTACGGCCCAGTACCTGTTTTTGCAGGTCGAGCGCGAACTGGGCTTCGGCATTGCTGGATTGAGCGGTTTCAGTGATGAGGCAGTCATCCAGTTGCAGAATGTCGCGGGCACGGTTGGCAAAGCGGATGCCCCCGGCCGTGTTCACGCCCGGTACATCTTCATCAAAGCGCGGTATGCCATCCCGGTAGATGGTCAGGTTATCCCCGATAAAGCGGATATTGAGATCTTCCCAACGGCGGCGGTTGAAGAAGTTCTCAATGCGGGTTTGGTAGATGGATTCACCCGCTGCGTTCAAGGCACTGATGGCCAGGTTTCCGGCGGTGAAGGTCAATTCCAGGCTGCCGCTGCTGCTATCCCGCAGGTAGAGGCGGTAGTCGCCTTCTTCCACATTCACGCGGCAGGCCAGGTTAATATCGCGGATGGGGCGGATATTGGGTGTGAGCACAGCCTCACCACGCAACTGCAGGAAGCGATTCCCGTTGGCTTCGCGTTCGATGGTGGTACCGGTCGAACTGGTGGTTTCCCAAAGGGTGGGACGGGCGGAGCCTTCAAAGTGTTCGCTGGCGGCTTCGGGTCGCTGGAGGATCAGGTTGTCAAAGCGAACCGGCTGCGACGGCGTGGTGACGGTTTGCAGGATGACGGCGCCCCCTTGCAGGGCGGGTACGCTCAGGTCTTCCTGGGACATGACGAACTGACGATCCACATAGACGAAGAGCCGGTTACCCTGTGCCCACAAGGTAATCTCGTGCCAGCGGTTGATCTCGATCGGGGCGCGGGCGGTATCCAGTACGCGCTCGCCTTCGCGGTTTAGTAGATCTGGTGTGCCTGCGTTGCGGCGCAGGGCCACAAAGCCACTCAGGATTTCCAGCACTTGATAGCCATCAGCGCATCGTGACCCGGTGCAGCGGAAAATCACGCGGGCAGCAGACGCAGTACCGGGCAGGTTGATGCTCAGGTTGAGCAGTAGGTCGCCCTTGCCATCGCTGGTCCACTCCGGGGCGGGTTCCAGACCCAGCACTGTTGCCGGATTACGAATGCTGCCGATGCCCAGCAGGACGTTTTCACCACCCTCTGTTGCCACTTGCCAGGCGTTAGGATCGTAATCCCAAGCCTGAAGCGCCTCGGTGCCCGTTTCAAAGTCGGCGACGAAAGGCAACTGACCTGCCGGAATGAGTGTCGGGGTCGGTGGCGGGGGCAGCGGCGTGAAGGTTTCTGCCAGCGTTGGCTCGATGGTCCGGGTCGGCGTGGCGGTTGGAGGCAGTGTGGGCGTTTCGCTCGGTACGGGCGTGAGGCTGGGCGGCGTGGTCCGCGTTGGGCTGAGTGTCCGCGACGGCGTGATGGTCGGCGTGGGCGATGGAGTTTGAGACGGCGTGACCGTAGCCGTTGCCGTAGCAGTCGGTGTCAGGGTTGGCGTGAGGGTGGGGGTATCGGTAGGTGTATTGGTCGGTGCCAGTGCCACTGGTACGCCGAGGATATTGCCCGCGGCTTCGATGAAGCGTTCCCGTACCCAGGCCGTTTGTCCATCAGCCAGAATGACCTGATACCAGTCGCCGTCCGCGCTGACGCCGATGATGTCCAGGCGTTCATCAGCCGCGATGGTGGCGACCACCGGATAGCTGATGTCCGGCCCGACCAGCGCCACAAGTTCGCGGATGGACTGAGCAATGGGCGTGGCTGGCGTGGCAGTCGACGTGGCGGTGGAAGTCGCGGTGGGTGTGGGCGTGTACGTGCGTGTGAACGTAGCCGTGGCGGTCGGTGTCCTGGTCGGCGTGGGGCTGACCGTTCGGGTAGGTGTGGTCGTTTCGGTTGGAACGTCGGTTGGGATTGCTTCAACCGTGTTGGTCGCGGGTAATGCAGTCGCCGTCACAATCACCGCGACTGCCGTGTTCGAGTCGGGAGTAGTCGTTGCGGTGCTGGAGGCGTTCTGCTGGATAAGGAATATCACTAGTGCTACCAGTGCGAGTAGGATGACGCCGCCCCCGACGAACCACCACAGGCGGTTGGCGTTCGGGATTTTTTGGGTGGCCCCGAGGTTGGAGGTTGGCGCTTTGATATCCGGCACCGAGGCCGGTTTCATGGTGGGCATGTCATCGGGCAGGCTGCGGGTGCTGACTGGGGGCGTCATAGAACCCATATAACCAGGCCGACTGGCCTCGAACTGCGCCAGCGTCTTCTGAATGGCCTCTTCAGAGGTAGCGCGGGCGAGTGCCTGGGTTTCGACCGTCCGCTGGGCAGCCGTCCGCAGCATGGCCGGGGTGATGATGGGCGAGGTATTCAGGGCTTCCGCCAGGCCGTTCACCAGCGCTGTCGCAGTGGCGTGACGGTCATCCGGTTTCTTGGCCAGTGCCTTGAAGAACACCGCATCCACCGAGGCGGAGAGCTGCGTGTTAAAGCTGCTGGCCGCCGGGATAGGATCGTTCAGATGCTTGAGCAGAGTCGCCATCGGCGAATCAGTGCTGTAGGGCATCTGCCCGGTGAGCATTTGGAAGAGCAGGATGCCCAGCGCATAAATATCCGAGCGGCCATCGACATCACTGGCGCCGGTTGCCTGTTCCGGGGACATATAAGCCGGGGTGCCGACGGTGAAACCGGATCGGGTCAGACCGCTGCTGACCTCGGTCATACGGGCGATGCCGAAGTCGGTCAGGAAAGCGTTGCCATCCGGGTCGATCAACACATTTGAGGGTTTGATGTCCCGGTGGACGACCCCTTTGCGGTGGGCGTAATCCAGCGCAGCGGCGATCTGCCGCATCATGTAGATGATTTCGTCTGGCGGGAGCGGCCCTTGATCGAGGATCTCCTTGAGGGTGCCGCCTTCGAGGAACCGCATGACGATATAGGGCGGATCATGCGAGCCGTTGTAATCGTAGATGGGTAGCAGATGGGGGTGTTCCAGGCGCGTGACCAGACGGGCTTCGCGCTGGAAGCGTTCCAGCCCGGCGCTATCACTGGCAATGGCCCGGTGGATGACCTTGACGGCGACAAAACGATCGGTATTGGGCTGATAGGCCCGATAGACCGTCGCCATCCCGCCTTTGCCCAATTCTTCGATGAGTTCGTAGGGGCCGAGTCGGGTCCCGATCATGCTGAGTCCTGATTGTGACAGGTTATGGACATTTACTTTATAAAGTATAACACGCACGGCTTGCGCCAGCATCACAGCGGGTCAGATGGGGAGGAAATTCGTCCTATCGGGGAAATCTTAATCATTTTTCTGTAGACATTCGTTGACAATGTGACATTAGAGTGTAGTGCTGGAAGATTCCGTCATCGGAACTGTGACAGAAAATGTCTCAAAACGAAGGATTTGTGAATTTTCTGTTTATTTTCCGATTGAATTTGTGTCATTTATTGACACAACGACTCTAATTTTCCTATACTGTGATTGTTCGTGAAAGCCGTAAACGTCCACCTGAAAGGGTGTTTCGGTGAAACAGCTTGAAAATGGCTTTGTCCCCAACCGCGTGCTGAAGATCAATGTCGGCTTCCTCATCACGGGCGGACCGGGTGCCAGCAGCGACTCGGTGCTGGACCTGCCGCCTGTGCGCGTGGCGGAGGATCTGGACGTCTACTATGTGCGCGGGCCGATCCGCTTGAGCCGCACCCATGAAGGTGTGCTGGTCCAGGCTGAGCTGCGTGTAGGCGTAGAGGATGAGTGTGGGCGCTGCCTCGACCCGGTGCGGACGGAAATTCCGATCACCGTGACCGAGCTGTACGCTTACCCGCCTCGCAGCACATCGGAGTTCAGCATCTCCGATGATATGAATCTGGACCTGGCACCCCTGATTCGATCTGAAGTGTATATCTCCAATGCCACCGGGGTGCTGTGCAAGCCGGATTGCAAAGGCCTGTGCCCGGAATGCGGCACCAACTGGAACCATGCCACCTGTACCTGCAATGAGGACATTATTGACCCACGCCTGGCTGCGTTAAAGAAATACCTGTAGTCCGTCATTATCTAATTGGGGGAGTTGACTGACATGGTGGATTATCTAAAGCATGATTATGACAGCTTGATGCCTGATCTCGATTTTTTGCACGATGACCTTGATCCTTTTGATGACCCTTTGTTTGCGATGGATGACGACGACTCGTTTGTTGAGGATGACCTCGATGAAGAGTCGGATGATGACGAAAATCCCAGTGACCCCTATGCGCTGTCGATAGGCGATACAGTGGGCTTGTATCTCAAAGAGATGGCCCGCGTGCCACTGCTGAACACTGAGGAAGAGATCTCGCTGGCGAAACGGATGGAAGCGGCGCTCAACGCGGAGAAGAAACTCTGCAAGACCCCTGAGCACGCCAAAGCTGACAGTTGGCGTGCTACCATCAGCGATGGTGACGATGCGCGCGAACACCTCATCAAAGCCAATACCCGATTGGTGGTCTCGATTGCCAAGAAGTATATGACCCGTGGGGTGCCGTTCCTCGACCTGATTCAGGAAGGCAACCTGGGGCTGATGAAGGCGGTCGAGAAGTTCGATTACCGCCGGGGCTTCCGCTTCAGCACCTATGCCACCTGGTGGATTCGCCAGACCATCACCCGTGCGATTGCCGACCAGAGCCGTACCATCCGCGTGCCAGTCCACATGAGCGACCGCATCCGCCGCCTGTACCGCGTGGCCCGTGATCTGGAACAGGAATATGGTCGCAAACCGACGACTGACGAAATCGCCCGTGAATTGAAGATTGAACCGCGCAAAATTCAATGGATGCTGAAAGTCTCCTGGCAGCCTCTGAGCCTGGAGCATCCCGTTGGTGAAGACGAGGACAGCGAACTCGGTAACTTCATCGAGAATGACCTGTCGCCTACCCCCGGTCAGGCGGTACAGGATAGCCTGCTTAAAGAGAAGATCGAGGCGGTACTCTCGACGCTTTCCCCGCGCGAAGCCCGCATCCTGCGCTTACGCTTTGGCCTGCAGAATGGCCGTGCCTATACGCTGGAGGAAGTCGGTCAGAAGTTCGGCCTGACCCGTGAGCGCATCCGCCAGATCGAAGGGCGCGCGCTGCGCCGCCTGCGGCATCCGCGCCGGGCCCGTCAGTTGCGGGATTATTTGTCATAAAGCAGTAGGTTGAAATTGAAAAAGGCGCATCACGCGCCTTTTTTATTGGATGCCTGGGTCGAAATGCCTCTATACTGACAATCAGCGTTAGCTGGTATGTCACAAGGGGGCGGGGATGACGATTCGGACGCTGGTGCTATCAGGCGGGGGTGGGCGGGGAGCCTTCCACGCCGGGGTGTTCAAATATCTGTCTCAATTGGAGAAGCCCGGCGTCAGCGGGGATCATCAGGGGGCGTGGGTGCCGGATATTGTCATTGGTACCTCGATTGGGGCGGTCAACGGCGCGGCGATTGTGCAGGGCATCAGCGCTGAAGGGCTGGAGCAGTTCTGGCTCTCGCTGCGGGAGCGCGATGTGCAGGGTCTGCCGCCGAGTATGGGTTGGGTGGCGCGGAAGGTAGCAAACCTGATCCTCAAACCGGCGATTGGTACTGGTCTGCCAGTCGTGCCGCCTGAGATTGCCATGTCCGGCGCGGCCTCCGATTCATGGCCTCCACTGCCAGTGCTTCCGGCCTGGCTCAGCACCCGCTTGATCGGGCGTTGGAGCAATTTGCTGGATACCGGCCCGCTGCACAAAAATCTTACGGATCGCCTGAAGCTGGATGAGGTCAAGATCGCCGCCAGCGAGAAGATGCTCATCATCAGTGCCACCAATGTTCTGACAGGCGAGGGGGTGGTCTTCAGCAACCGTCTACCGACCGGCATTACCCTGCGCCGCATCATCGCCAGTTGTAGTATTCCGATGGTCTATCCCTGGACACGGGACACGGACGGCGAGTTGTACTGGGATGGGGCGGTGGTCGCCAATACGCCGCTCGGCCCGGCGTTGGATGCCGTCCGCAACCGACCGATGGAGGAAGAGATGGAAGTGGTCATCGTGATGATGACGCCCTGGTGGGAAAGCGGCGGCGCAGCCATGCGCCATCTGCAAGCCCCACAGGATTTTGGTGAGGCGATGACCTGGACACTGGACTGGGCGCTGCTGGCTTCCTTCCGCCGGGATCTGAAGATGGCGCGGATGTACAACCGGCAGGCTCAGGCGGCGCTGGCGCGGGGCGAGACACCCGAACATCGCTACGTCCGGGATGTGATCGTCGCGCCGGAGGAATTTATGCCGGTGAACCGGATCATCGATTATGACGAGGTGGGCAGCCGCAACCTGATCCAACTGGGTCAGGCTGCGGCGGAGAAAGCATTTAAGGCAGCTTTCGCTGGATGAGGGTGCCTTACTCGGCTGGTCGATCTTTACGGAGTTCGACCAGCATCTCGACCATGGTCGGGTGAATGAGGCCGTTGCTGGCCAGGAGGCGCTTGCCGCTGTAGGCCAGGTCGGAGTCCGCTCCGGTGAAGTCGGTGACAGTGCCGCCGGCTTCCTGTACGATCATGATCCCGGCCATGACATCCCAGGGGTTGACATGCTGTTCCCAGAGGCCATCGAAGCGCCCCGCGGCCACATAGCACAATTCCAGCGCAATGGTGCCCAGCCGCCGGATGCCACGTGAAACCCGATGGAAGGCATCCCATTCCCGCAGGTTGTTATCGTCGAGGGTGGCATACTTATACGGAAAGCCGCTGCACAGCATGGATTGAGCGATGTTATCAATCGTGGAAACCTGGATCGGTTGACCGTTACGGGTTGCGCCGCCCCCTTTGGAGGCGCTGAAAAGTTGGTCACCCACCGGGTCATAGACCACGCCGACCAGCGGACGCAGGTGTTTATCCGCCATTCCGATGCTGACGCTGAACAGGGGCAGGTTGCTGGCGAAGTTGCTGGTGCCATCCAACGGGTCGATGTACCAGAAGTAGTCGGCCTGGTCAGCGGGCGTGCCGGAGTCCCCGCCTTCTTCACTGACGATATGGTGATCAGGGAAGGCTTCCCGCAGGGCCGGGACGACCACCGCCTGTGAGGCCATATCGCCTTCGGTCACCAGGTCGTTATAGGATTTCTTGATCTGATGCTGGTGCGGGCGGTCATAGTGTTCGAGTAAGGCAGCCCCGGCGCGGCGGGCAATCGTCTCGGCGGTGGCGCGGACGGCGAGCAAATCCACAACAGTTCTCCTTCGGGGGAATGGCAGGTGCTGATTATAGAAGCCTACAGTCGATAGTCGATAGTCAATGGTTGGGTTCTTCTTCATCATATCTAAACCTTCAATTTTCGATGCTAAACTATTCTTAACTCCGCTCGATTGATTACGAAGGCCACTGAAATGTTCCTTCTGAGATGGAAATCCATCGTGGCGATGATCTCGATTACCGGCATGATACTCGTGCTTTCAGTATTGTGTGCGTATTGGTTGATTTTTTCGTTTAATAGCTCAATCCAGTCTCAGAATGTCAGCTTGCGCTGGATTGAAAGTTATATGCGACTACAAATCCCAGCGGATGCAAAGGATGTTGAGATACACGGTGAAACAGGAGGGGGAGGTTATGATCCATATTTCAGCTTAAGGTTCCGCGCTTCACCAAATAGTGTTGCTCAGTATGTGCAGGGGATCTGTGGAGGAGTATTGCATCAAGGCTACGACCCCTTTAATGCTATTGATACGGGCGATATTCCTCTTATGCGTCCATACCTGATTAAATTACGCAACTTCACATACTATTCGTATTCGCCTAATGTTTCTGGAGCATTATGGGGAAACCGATGTATGCCTTGGGATGATGGCATGTATCAGATATTGGTCGATAAGTCTCAAGCAGAGGAATATCAGGTAATGGTTGATTTTCCTGATGATTGCGAAGTAGTGGCTGCCTGTCAACCAATAGGTGAAAACTACGTAAGACCAAGTTTAGATCTGCCGCTTATCATTATTGGCCTAGCTCAATTGGAGAATGAATACCTTCTCATTTCGAGTGAGATTTGTATTGAGACACAACTAGATTATGTATTGGTTGCATGGCAAGGTGTACCGAAATGGGAGTGGTTAGCTGGAGCGCAGGTTCAGGTCAAGATTAATGAGACCATACTTATACCAGCTGTTGTTTCTGATAATGGACGACTGCGACCAACCAATACTCAGACTGACGACTTTGAGTTTAATTACTGCGTCACGAATAGTTGGTCGCCTGGAATTCATCAAATTGAGATGATTATCGATCCTTTGAATGGAACACCACGAACTTATGTCTGGGATTTCGTAGTAACAGAGCAGCTTCCCTCTGAAGTTACAGGATAGCTTTGCGTGTAAGCGCCATTTATAAAGCTTATTCATGTCATATAGATTTAAGTGAATGCGCCCGTCTTCCAGTATGTTGTTTGCTCCGGCGCAGCGAATCGAATACCATTAGTCGAAATACAACGCACTAAACGTCCATGGACGGGTGGGTGAACGATGTTTCAGGAACAACAAGTTTCTTACGAAACCAAAGCAGTTAATCAGGCGACGGAAGTCATCAAGAAAGCGCTGATGACCCGCCGCGAGCAGCGTACCTTTCTCAACCAGCAGTTGACCGAATTCACCAAAGGCTTATATGGCGGCCTGCAGGTTGCGGTTAAGGAACTGCGAGAAAAGGGTATGACTGAACTGGCGGAACCGCGCTTGCTCGATCATCCGGCAGGGGATGGTCGCAAGGCACTGCAACTGGGCATTGAAGACTGGAGCGTAGTCTTTGTGCCGCTGGTGGGTCTGGCCTGGCCGAATGCCCGCGATGAGGCGCAGATACCGGGATCGTCTTTCCGCGAACTGGCCGCGCGAATTGCCGTCTTTATCGGTTCGGAGCCGGAGACCAATTCGTTCTTCGATTTTCTCATTTTCCCGAACGGCTCCTGGTTTGCCTGGGGCTTTGGGTGGCCCAAACAGGCAGCGAACCTCAAAGAGACCAACTTCAGAATATTAGGCTATGAATTGATCGCCAGCTTCATCAAGGATATTCATACCACCTGGCGTACCCGTGCTCATACCTCGCTGGGTAGTTCGATGGATGTCCGCAAGCGTGCCTACCTCTTTGGGCTGCCGGGGGATGAATAGCCGATGCACTATTCCCCAATCCAGATCGCGGAAGCCTGTTTGCAGGCGGGTGAGTTGAGCCAGGCCATCGAGGTACTCGATTCGCATCTACACGAACATCCGGCAGATGACGAGGCCCGGCGGCTGCGAGCCAACGTCCGTCTGCGCCAACCGGAGGTCGAGTCGGTTCAGGCAGCCCTGGTTGATTTGGGTGCGCTGAGCCAACCCACCCTGGCAGATTGGCTGGCCTGTTCGGTCGCGGCGGAGCGCCTGGGCGATCTGCCCGCCGCGGTGCGCTATGGCGAGCAGGCGCGGGCTCTCGCCCCGGATGATGATCGTTTCGCCGAGCGCTTGATTACCCTGCACTTGCGTGCGGGTCAACTGGAAGCCGCGCGGACGCTGCTGGGGACTTTGCCACGACGTTGGTCTTGGCTGCGCTGGGCAGGCGATGTGGAGGCCCAGGCCGGGGATATTGCCGGAGCCATCCGACTGTACGGGGCTGCGCTACAGGATTTTGAGACACATCATCAGGCACCCAATCCGTTTATGCAGGCGCTTTATGCGGAGATTGTGGCGCGGCGGGCGGCTCTCTTTGCCCAATCCGGGGATATCCAGGCGGCCAAGGCGGACACTGACTTGCTTGAGAAAATCGCGCCTGGGCGTTGGGGACAGTCATGAAAGTTATGAAATTTTTCCCAATTTTGTATAAATGTAGACTCCATAAACACTATCCCCTCTATAATGACTCTATCTTTTATCACTACCGTTATACGGATTAATCAGCATGTCGAGTTCTTCTACACTGCCCATTCTGATAGTGGATGACAATGTTGATTTGGCTGAAATCGTGCGGATCACCCTGACGGGTGCCGGTTTTGAGACCCACGTGGCAATTGGTGGTCAGGCCGCGCTCGACTACCTGGAGAGTAACCCTGTCCGCCTGATGGTACTGGACATCACCATGCCAGACATCAACGGCTGGAAGGTACTGGAGACGGTGAAGGCGCGCTACCCCGACCAGACTTTCCCGGTCATCATGCTGACTGCGCTCAGCGACCCGGCCAATAAGCTGATCGGAAAGTTGCAGGATCGCGTCAGCCACTACATGGTCAAGCCTTTCCACCCGCAGACTCTGCTCAAAGTGGTGAAGGAAGTCCTGCAAATTCAGGCTGTCAGCATCCCGGCCTAAACCGTGCCGGACTCACCGGAAGACCGCGAAGCGCGTTACGCCGAAATCCTCCGGCGGATCGAAGCGCGTAAGAGCCAGCCCGCACCTCAACAGGTCGGGCTGGCTGCGATTCTGGATGGTCTGAATGCGCTCGGCGCTCTGGATGAACTGAAGCGTCGTGCTCATCCCAGGTTCAATCTCTATGGCCCGCGCAGCTTGCAGGCTGCCCATCCCGCAGCGGATGGTGGTTGGATGGGGGCGGTTATCTGGGCGAAGGAACGCGGCTACTATCACTACCAGCAGATCACCCTGTTGGGGGTATGGGCGGTGGCGGAGACTGGCGGTGCGGTGAAGATCATCGCTGGAACCAAGGTGCTGGACTTCAATCATCCCCTGTTCAACCCGGAAGCCTACTACCACACCATCAAGAAGGACTTCTATCTCTACTACCCGGATGATGGCTCACCGCCCAATGTGTCTGCGGCAGTTCTTTATCAGGCGACTTATTCGGATGGCGAACGCCTGACGATCCGCGCTGCTCTGGCGGGTGTGCTGAAGGAATGGTTCAAAAAGGCTCAGGGATGAGAAAACGGGGCAAGCCGAACGCTTGCCCCGTCATCATTCGGGGAACTACGATGCGCCGATGCCGATCTTGATCTCGTCCCAGGCGTCGCCATAACGCTGTTCGGTGACGGCCATCAAGTCCTGCCCATCTTCGGTGGTGCCAGTGGGTGTCAGGACGAAGACCAGGTTCTCCATCTGGACTTCGCCGGGGTAGAGCGCCGGATCATTCAGCAGAACTTCATCGATCAATCCGGCATCAATGGCGGCCTGATTGGGCGAGGAAAAGGCGGTGAAATTGCTGATGTCCGCGCCGACTTTGGGATCGAGGATGTAGTCGATGAAGGCGTGGGCCAGCCCCGGATTGAGCGCACCCACCGGGATCGCCATGTTATCAATCCAGGCGATGCTGCCTTCTTCCGGGATCACATAGCGGAAGTCGCTAGTGCAGGCCGGGTCTTCCGCGCATTGGGCGATCACCTGCAGGATGTCGCCACTCCATTCAAAGACCATATCGGCCTCACCGCGTGCCAGTTGTTCCTGACCATCGTCCGGCGCAATCGAAATGACGTTGCTGCCGTTTTCGATTAGAAAGGCTTTGGCGACATCAATCTCTGCCTGATCGGTAGTATTCGGATTGAGACCAAGCATCTTCAGGGCAATTGCAAAGACGGCCCGTTTGTCTTCAATCCAGGCGACGGTCCCACCATATTCAAAGAATTGCTGCCAGGAGGTGACTTCCTCACCGACGTTGCTGTAGTTGTAGCCGATGCCCATCGTCCCCCACTGATACGGCATAGAGTAGACATTGCCGGGGTCAAAGACGGTATCCAGCAAACCAGGGCTGACGTTCGCCATGTTGGGGATCAGGCTGTGATCGAGCGGTTCCAGCAGCCCTTCAGCGATCATCGAGGCCAACGTGTCGTTGGTTGGCACCACGATGTCAAAGCCGGGGTTGCCCTGGCGCAAGCGCGCCTGTAACTCATCGTTGCTGCCGTATACATCATAGTTGACGGTCACACCGCACAGGGTCTCGAAGTTCGAGATGGTATCCGGTGCCACATAGGTCGACCAGTTGTAAACGTTGAGGGTTTGACCAGCGAACTCGGCGGGGCAATCCCACTCGATACCTTCAATGCTGGCCTGTGCTGAAACAACCGACACACCCAATGCTGCCATGAGCATGACTAGGTTGTGTTGACATTTGAGGTATATTGGTCGGATGAAACCTGTGACGCTGACCAATGACCAGTGGACAAAAATCCACGCTTTTCTGAGGCAAGAACCGCGAGCCTATGTCGGGAACGAAACGGAA
>JAFLCG010000010.1 GCA_017303635.1 Anaerolineae bacterium
GAGTACATTGAAATCTGGTACAACCGTCAGCGGCGGCACTCGGCTTTGGGTTATCTCAGCCCTGTCGATTACGAGCAACTCGCCTGCCCCTGACACTTTTACTGTCCGTTGAATCGGGGTAAGGTCAAAACAGCCATCGTTATAAGGTTAATAATGCTCACCTGTTATCCCTGTTAAACAGGAAAACAACCCCTCGACTTTGCGACTTTGCATCTTTGCCGCTTTGCATTAAGTCTCTTCTCTTCCGCTGCCCCTCTGTGGTTAATCCCCCATCTTCCCCGGCACTTCTTTGGTCAGGCAATGCACCCCGCCGCCACCGTTGATACTCGCCGAACAGTCAATCGGGATAATCTCATAGTCCGGCATGGCTTGCCGATAGGTCGCCAACGCCTCGATGTCCTCCACCACCCCGTAGACCGGCACCAGCACCCGCCCGTTGACCGTTAGCGCATTGGTGTAGCTCCGCCACACCGGGTACACCCCCCAGTTCAGGTACAGCTTGGGCATCGGCAGTTCGATCACCCGGTAGCGTTCGCCCGCCGCGTTGGTGGTGTTCTCGAACAACCGCCGCGCCGCCTCGATATTCGGTCGGTTGTAGGCCACGTTGGAACCGCACAGCAGCACCGTCCGCGCATCCGCCAGCTTGATGACCAGATCGACATGACCGGTTTCTTCCCGGTCGAGCCGTGGCGTCACGATCAGCTTGTCGAAGTCCAGCGCCATCCGCAGTCGGTCGGGCAAGGTCTCAGCCGTCAGATCCGGATTGGCATAGTACACTTGCTCGGAGACGATCAGCGTCCCGGCTCCATCCGACCACACATTGCCGCCTTCCAGATGCAGGTTCAGGTGCTTGACCGGCACTTCTTCATACGCTGCCCAGGCCAGCGGCATGGCGTTATCCTGCGCCTGTGGATACTCCGGCAGCGGATCGAAGATGGCCTTGACCGCCACCTGCTCCCCGTTCGCGCCCCGCCCCATGATCGGCCCGTAATCCCGCACCCAGATGTCATCCGTCGGCAATTGCAGGAAGCGCACCCGGCTCATTTCAGCCTTGCCCCGTCGCGTCAGCACATGCTGGATGGCCGTCGCCCACAGCGCGTTCGGCACGATGATCTGCACCCCGGCTACCGGCGTGATGGCCTCGGTCATCTGGGCATGTTGGTTCCACAACGGCGGATACATCACCGGCCAGGTCAGGATCACCGCTTCCTGCGGACTCCACTGAGCTGGCAGGCGGACTTTGCCCATATAGTTCTCGACGGGACGCGCTTCCAGCCCCGTTTGCGCCACGATCTCGACCGTTGCAGGATGTTGGCGCATGGCATCACGCGCAGCCCCCGCCCGTTCTTCCCCCAGCAGACCGTACCGCGCCATGAACTCCGCCATCGCATATGCGTTGGCAGGCGGTTTCAGGTCGGCCTCTGCTGCCAGATAGCGTTCGCTCATACGCCGGACGAACCCGCCCAGCGGCCCCGGCCACTGCCTGCGCCAGAGTGGATAGGGGATGGTGTTGAATTGCAGCAGGCGGTTGCGCGGCATGGTCAGCCTCGTGGATGTACTGGTTTGGTATGCGGGAAGACTTTACCACAGAGGCACAGAGGAAACACAGAGAAGCGTTTTACTGTAGAGGCGCAGAGAACCAGAAGGAGAGTTTGTGATCTGCTTTACCATCAATTGCATGTAATAGATAACGATATATTAAAGTCGCTCAATATGATTATGCAATTATGTGTTACCGATCTTGCCGGGTGATGAAATTGACGAATGAAATTAGTGGATTTGCGGTTTGAACACCTTGTGGCAAAGCTGTCGAGGGCGGTTGTTCAATTATCCCGCCGATTGCAAACAGCGAATCATTTGCCGGATTGGGTGCGATTGACCACAGGTTCAGCAGGTAACTGCGTGTATTGATTTCGCCAGTGGTCAAGTCAATCAGGTAGAGCGTACCTGTATCTGATACAGCACCCACTTCCTGTCCGGCGGTGTCTAAAAAACGTGCATCCTGAATAACTTCATCGGCTTCCAGCAGGAGGCGTATTGTACGGCCCGTTTCAACATCCCATAAACGAACAGTTCCATCAGTCCCGCCAGCGGTCAGAATGGTATTGCCATCTGCACTGTAATCGACGCTGTAGCAAAAGCATGGTGTGATCTGGTCTTCAAAGCGTGTACCTTTCAGTTCTGTGCCGTCGAATTTGCCTGTGCCTAGACCACTACCGGAAAAAGCAAACTCGGTTCCCGATGGATTCCAACGCATATCGGTGAAGGTTACGGACATCGGTTCTGTAATGGGTTGATCAACCTCGACATCCCAAGCACGAAACACATCGAAACCGGATGCAAGGAGAATGTCTCCATCGGGCTGCCAGGCAAGCACAAAGACTCCATCATTGAACGCTTGGATCGACTTGAGTAGGCTCCCAGTGGCGACATCCCATATCCTTATTTCGGAGTCTTCTCCGCCAGTTGCGAGTTGTGTGCTATCGGATCGCCAGGCAAGCGCCATCGCATGTTTGCTATCAGCCTGAATAATTGAGTGAATGGTTCTGTCGGCGTTCTGGATGGTTATGACTCCGTCGGTCTGGGCAATGGCAATGAGTTCCCCGTCTGGACTCCTTGCTATTGCTCTTGTCCCGTATTCAGAGGAATATCCGCCTGCACGAGATAGAGTCGAGAAGACTGCAAGGAGCATCAGGATAGCCACTATCGATGTATGACGCATGTTTAGCCCCTTGCTATTTTATGTGGATGGCACCGGAAATCACGCGGGTATGTTCACGGATTGTCCTGACTCTGGCTATGGATTGCTGCCCGTCACCGCCGCGAAGACCGCTTGCAGTGGTTCGCTCAAGCCCAGCGCCGCCAGACCGGCCTGCACATCGACCTGCCCGCCGACGATGTCCCGCCCATGCCGCCGGGTGGCGTTGAACAGGTAATTCAGCCGGTAGAGCTTCAGCGCCCGTTCGACATCGGCCTCATCCCGCACAAACGTAGTGATCCAGCCGGTGTCCTTCAACAGATGATGCGGCCCGGCCAAGCCTTCCGCAATCAGTTGATCGCGCAGCTTGCTGTTGAAGGGAATATCCACCATGCCGTTGCCGTGAATATGCCCGATTTCGGTGGTGCCGAGGTTGTACTCGACCCCACCGAAGCGGTGAGTCCCGGCGCTCATGCCCGGCCAACTCGTGATCTCGTGGGTGATGGTCTCCAGAACCGTCTGCATCATGAGGGTCTGCTTCCTGTGTAAGCGCGTTCCATCGGCTTAGACGGCGCAGCTTCCCCCGGACTTACGCTCTACTGTGGAGCTACCCGCCGCCAAAAACGGAACAAAATAGGAACATATGTTCCGATTTTTCGCCTGAATTGCGTTACTCTGTTGATTAGGGATGACAAGGAGCATCCGTGTGAGAGGAAGGTATTCCGGTGATGAATGATGCGACCAACTCTGAAGGAGAAGCAATATGCACTAGCACGAAATGACAAACAACAATGGAGGGCCTGGTCTAATCCGAGTTCTTCCGCTTATTGGGATCGGACTCGGAACGGGAGCGTCGATACATGGCGTTGAGCGCGTCCAGTATCCCTATCACCGGAACCATAAATGCGATCACAGCGACTGGCAAAACCACGTTATCGGTTATTGGCCCCCACGAGTTCAGGGCTATCAAATAAACGATAAGGATCACGCTGAAAATGATCAATCTGCCAACTTCTGGTCTCATTTGTGATTCCAATCATCTCACATTCACCATCAATGAACCTATCAGCAGGGCATAACCATGTTCCAAACCAAACCAATCAATCCATGTGAACTTCAGTATCGTAGCACGGAATACCCCGCCCACTGAATGAAGTTCCCCAGCCGGACAACCGGCACGCCCGATCCCAATGCTAAAAATGGAACAAAATAGGAACATATGTTCCTATTTTCGCTTAAACTGCGCTAATCTGTTTACAGCGATGACAGAGGAGCATCCACGAAGAATACGAAGCGCTAGATCGCTTGAGGAGGCGATGATGTAACCGTTACTCTGACCGATTGGGGCTGCCCCACATCCCCAAAGGCGGGACAAATGGTCGGACAGGTGTCTCAGAGGGATAAGAACACCTGTGCTATTTTCAATGAGGTAAAGATTGAGGGGGCATGTTCGCCAGAAGGGAGTGAAAAATGGGTTAGTCAGTCTACTTTGTTGTTCTCGTTTTGAATCATGTTGTAGATCACACCTATCGCGGCAACGACTTGAACTGCGAGAAGAACCAATTTCCCAAACGGATCATGGACCATCAGAAGGGTAAAGGTAATCAAGAAGCCCAATACCAAGAGTCCAAACCATGGTGATCGCATACGATTACCTAGTCTATCAATTTGCGCCAACAACCATCTGAAACGGAGTGTACTACTATGTTCCGCACCAATCCTGAGAACTCTTGCGAGCTACAATATCGTAGCACGGAAACCCCCGCCCGCTGAATGAAGTTCCCCATCCAGACAACTGGCACGCCCGATCCCACCGCCAAAAACGGAACAAAATCGGAACATATGTTCCGATTTTGCACCTGAATTGCGTTACTTTGTTGATTAGGGATGACAAGGAGCATCCGTGAGTAAGCAGGTAATCCGTTGATGAACCACACGACTAACTATGAAGGAGAAACAATATGAAATAGCACGAAATGACAAGTGGCACCTGAAAGCACGATCTATTCAGCAGACTTGTGCTTTTCTGGGTCCTAGTTGAAGCGTGATTTGCGATATAGCGAGTAAAGGGCATCGACTATTCCCCCGATGGGAATCAGAAATGATCCTGCCGCCAGAACAGCACTCAAGGGATCTGTGATAGGTCCCAACCACAGGAGAAGAATCAAGCAAAAGATGAGTATCCCGCTGAAGACAATCAATCCAGCAATTTCTCGTCTCATTGCGTTCTCCCTTCAATCCATTTCAAGTTCAACCCTCCGAGGAGACAAAACCAATGTTCCAGACAAATCCAACCAACACATGCGAACTTCAATATCGTAGCACGGAACACCCCGCCCGCTGAGTTGAGTTCCCCCACCTCGGACAAATTGCACGCCCGATCCTCCCTCAAAAACGGAACAAAATAGGAACATATGTTCCGATTTTTCGCCTGAATTGCGCTAATCTGTTGACAGGGATGACAGAGGAGCATCCGCGAGGAATACGAAGCGCTAGATCGCTTGAGGAGGCGATGATGTAACCGTTACTCTGACCGATTGGGGCCGCCTCGCACCATTCTGTAAAGGATGGCAATGACGCCAGTTAGCTGGGCAGCGAGGAGCAAGAAAGTTGAAAACGAAAAATCACCACCGGAGAGTGTGATCACAATCAGAAACAGGAGAACTACAAGGCCAAAGCCTAGTGATTGCATTCGTTCGTCTCACTCAATTTTTTTATCAGCTACTCAGCACACGATTATGGAGCGTAACCATGTTCAATACTAACCCAGTCGATCGTTACCAACTTCAGTATCGTAGCACGGAACACCCCGCCCGCTGAATGAAGTTCCCCAGCCGGACAACCTGCACGCCCGATCCCACCGCCAAAAAAGGAACAAAATCGGAACATATGTTCCGATTTTTCGCCTGAATTGCGCTAATCTGTTGACAGGGATGACAGAGGAGCATCCGCGAGGAATACGAAGCACTAGATCGCTTGAGGAGGCGATGATGTAACCGTTACTCTGACCGATTGGGGCTGCCCCACATCGCCAAAGACGGGACAAATGGTCGGACAGGTGTCCCACATGGATGAGGACATGTGTTCTATTGTGAGTCAGGGGGAGATTTGAGAAGCATTGTCGCCGGAAATGGTGAAGGAAGTCGCTATTTTGTGTCGTCCAGATCACCCTTAGCCATTTTGTACAGAATCCAGATGAAACCTATCACTTGTACAGGAAGGAGTATCAACCGAGTCGTTGAATCAGTGAGGATGAAGATCGACACAAAGATCATAAATCCCCAAGCTACCAGGTAAAACCAACCTGATCGCATCGTCCCTGTTAAACCTCAGCTTTTACCCAATCAACCTGGAGGTATCTATCATGTTCCGCACGAATCCCATCAACTCATGCCAACTTCAGTATCGTAGCACCGAAAATGATCCCTGGCAAACCATCTTCTCCGCTGAAAGTTGTTGTTGCTCCGACGACAACACACCGACCAGCTATGCTCGCGAATGTAATCTCGCAACTTATCTGACAGAAGTTCTGCTTCCTCCCGGCGTCGAGGCCATTCTTCGTGGTCGTGACGACAGTGAGGACGTAGAGGGCTTTGCTATCACAATTGCAGGCATCATTGCGTCGTTTACTGGTGGTCCACTTGTAGGTTTAGGCCGCCTGCTCTTGGCTGCAAGTGCAGTAGGTGCCCTAAAGGCATTATTCGGTTCCCTCAATACCAGTGAAATTCGCAATCAGCTCACTATTCAGTACTGGCGAAATCTGAAACAAGAGATCTTTCAGGTCATGCCAGAAGATGGGCGGCTGACACAAGACGCATTGCGGCAATTGGCGTGGGTGGTGCAGAACGTCTACGTCGTCATACCTGGCGATAGCGATCAAGCCAATCAGGTGGTACGAGAGGTCATTCGGGGGATGAATCCTGAAGCAGCCAGTCGGGCGTCAGTCATCGGCGTCGAATACGATGGCAGTAATTGCTTCCGCAACCCCAACTATTTCAATTGTGATCTGGTATCAATGGATGGGGCTCCTATGCAAGTTTTGGGGCCGGGACAATACCGTATTCCAGTTACATTGGGGCAAATTCCACCGCCTCGATTCCGTCTACGGCAAACTGCTGGGTGCTGTCAAGTAAGTGTGAGTATTCGGGGCAATGGAGTGGTTTTGCCCAATTCTCCTCCAGGTATCAACGTTTTCATGTACGAAAACGATGATATTGGTGAACCAGCAACACTCGATAATCCAATGGACATCAACAATCAAAGGCCAGTGATGTTCGCCTTCAATTGGTACGAAGGCAATGATTATGCGACAGTAGAAGTGGACGTGACGCTCGAAGATTGCACACCGCCTCGTACACCTCGGCTTTTCTTCCTTGACGATCTGAACCGGCTGACGCCCCTTCGAGAACGTCCTAACGGTGAGTATGACATACTGCATTGGCTGCCTTTTCCTCGCCCTGATGCAGACGGCTTCCGCCGCTATTACCTGCGCTCCGGTTCTGAGTGTGCTGCGCTGGAATTGGTTCCATTCAACCAAGGGCCAAACCCCTTATTTGGTGTATTCCCGCCGCGCCTGCGTATCTGGGAATGTGGCACAGGTGTAATGACCGAGTACGATGCCGCCGATGGGCCGGACGATCTGGCTGCTATTGAGGCATTCAAGACTGGGGCGCGGTGCTTCAACTCGTTTGCTGTACCTTCGCCATATAACTTCCGAGTGCGCCTGAGTGAGTGTGCAGCCGGGAATCCGATTTCAGTGGCGTTTGCTGTTGGCAGTGGCAATGCTCTCGAATCGCAGGTTAGCTATACAGCACAGGTTGTTTTGTCGATCAGCAATGGCGTTGCGCTGCCCGCACCCCTGACAGTGCCGATCTCGGTAGTGCCGGATAACCTGACGGCTGAGGTGGAGGATTACTTCCTGCAAACGCCAACCATTACCTTCCCAATCGGCAGCATTGACGGCGCTACCCAGCAGGTCGTGCTGACCATCAACGCCGACACTGACCTCGACAACGAGTCGATCACGCTGCGGCTGGGCAATCCTACCAGCGGGGCGCTGGGGGCGATCACCGAGCATACGGTGGTGATTGAGGATGATGACTGTATAGCTCCTAACCCCGGCCCAGGTACCTACACGTATTCCAGCCCTGGTGGCAATTGGTCGGTTGAGGTAGGAACACCAAGTGGCAACACGGTACAGTATGTACCTGCCCCGGCCAGTGAGGACCAAATTCGGGTCGTCTTCTGTGCCAACAGCGATTTCACTGTTGAGCGGGTGTCGATGGAGAATCGGTTCTGGATTGGGCAAGGCGGTATTGGCAGTCCAATGCGATATGGCGTGCGGTTCTTCGGTGCCAACAATCTACAACTTCATGAGATTGTATTGTGGAGTGGCGGCACCCACCAGTACGACTGGTGGCCAGATGGTAGAGATACCGATCTGACCGGAATTCGCAAAGTTGTTTTCTATGGTCACAGTGTGAATGGCGGCTATGATTGGGCTTTCCGCAACCTGAAGGTGGTTATCAGCTAGCCCACGGCTCAAAAGCACGGTCGAATGCGGAACCTAATCAAGTTCCGCATTTATCGTTAAGCTTGATAAATGGCTACCCCTTCAGCAGCATCTGCCAGGTTTGCCACTGCCGCCGCCGCCGCCGCAAAAGACTCTCCCTCTCCCGTAACGAAGCGAACGAATGGGAGAGGGGCGAGGCTCCGCTACGGGATCGCCGTGAACGGGGGCAGGTCGCTTGCCGGGGTGTAGGGCGTCGTCCAGATTAGCTCCCACGACTGGTAATCTGCCGCCGGGGGTGACTGCCACAGGGTTTGCATGGCTTCCCCGGCTCCCAGTCGCAGGCTGTAGCTGGTCGCCCCGGTGCCCGCCGCCGGGAGTACATCCTGCGTGAACAACAGGTAGCCGCCGGGGATCGCCCGCAGATCGCTGTATAACTCGCTGATGAACAGGTCTTGCACCCGCCCGTCCCGTTCCAGCAAGACCCAGCGCGTCCGGCTCAGCGCATTCGGGTCGTTCGGGTCAAAGGTGGAGAGCATCAGCATCGCCAGCGCCCGACCGTCATTGACAAAAACCTGATCCAGCAGCAGCCATTCGATACCACCAGCAAAGACAGTGCGGGTCTCCGCTGGGGTAGCGACCTGAGCGATGTTATACAGTGGAATAGGGCCCAGCGGTTCGCCAACCGGTCGGGCCGGGTCGAAGACGCTCACCGCGAATTCACCCGTCGTCGCCAGGTAATCTACCCCCAGTGCATTCCAGTAGGGCACGGCCACCACGCTGCCATCGGCCGGGTTCCAGCGGTACGCATCATCAAAAGTACCTTCACTGGCCCAGCGCGCCACTTTGAAGATGATGCCATCCCCATCGAACTGTTCCGTCAGGAGCATCACCGCGTCGGTAATCCAACTCAATCCGGTGAGCGATGGAGTGTCAGGAGTCAGGCTGGCGACCAGGCTCCCGTTGTTGACATCAAGTACCTGAAAAGCCCACAAAGGAACGCCCGTGGGCAGCGACGGATCATTGCTGAAGCCGTTGACGATGGCGAGGGTCACCCGGGTGCCATCGGCGCTGAACGAGTCGGAACCGGTGCGGCAAGCTTGCATGGCCTGAATCGGCTGCCGGAGCGTATCCTGCCCGGTCACAAGGTCATGGACGATGAACTCGGCGCTGGCGGGCATTTGTGGATCGGGTGAATAGATCATGCGGCAGTAGGCCACGCGTAGTCCGTCCGGCGAAATCGACAGATCGCTGCCGCCGGTGTAACTGCCATCGGCATTATCAATGCCCAGGTTGTAGCTGGCCTGCGAGCCATCGGCATTCACCTGAAGCAGTTCACCACTGTTGGCATTAAATAGGTAGGCTTTCCACAAACCTTCTTGCGCGGTAGTCCCTGGCAGCAGGGCCAGCAGCAGAGCCGCCAGCGCCAGTGTTGAAAGTCGTTTCATCAAGTTCAAGTCCTCCCCATGCTAAAATGGGCGCTATTCGTGTGGTCATTATGCTTCAGCCTACGTTCATTGGGTTACAGGGTAAACCGTCTAAAGGCGGAAGTCCATCACGCTCAATAGATGATTACCCACCGGGTACTCCATGCCTCACTATCTATTCACGTTTCCCCGGCTGGACTATCGTTTCCGGTTGGTTGTCATCGGTTATGGCCTGGTTCTCCTGCTGTGGATGAGTCTGGAAGATACCCATACCGAGCCAGTCGTTGTGTTGGGGGTAGCCCTCTCGCTGCTGGTCAGCCTGCGTACGCTGCTACGGCGTCTGGGCGGGCAGGAGGTCAGCATCCGGCAGTTGCTGCTGATTCTCGCGTTCAGTGGGGGGCTGGTCGGAGTGGGAGCCAGCATCAGTACAGCCTTGCTGATGTTTTTCAAAAACGCCTGGCACGCGCACCTGTTCCTCGACTTTCCGCCCGGAATAATGCTGGCTATACTGGAGCGCGCCCCCGCCTGGGGATTGGCTGGTGTGTTAATAGGTATTGGAATCGGATTGAGTTGGTTGGCGGCGAGGTAGGCACGATGACGCGGAAACGGCAGCAGATGCGGTTCTGGTTGCGCGGGCAATTGAGCGCTTTGGTAAATGTCCAGCGGGTGACCTTTCCTCAGGCATCCCTGGCGGCTGATCCCATCCGTGAGGCCGACCTGATTGTACAAACCTGGTCAGGCGTCGTCATCCACCTGCACCTCATTGATGAACCGCTGAAGATGCCGCGTGTCAAACGGTTGCTCGACCAGTCGACAGGCAGCGGCGTGGTCAACCTGTTTATGCTGGATGCGGAGTTATTGCCGCGCCCCGGCGAAAAAGTCCACGAAGATCGCTGGTATGTGCCCTTCGCCTTTCTGACCAATGACTGGCTCTACAGCTACCATCTCGAAGGCGAACAGCCTGTCATCCGCACCCTGTCTTTTGTTCCCTACGCCCGGCATGAACTCGAAGCCCGCGCCGCTGGCCCCATCGCCATTCAAAATCTGCGCCATTACCGCAGCACATCCCGTCATCATCACCTGAAAGGCTATTGGCTGCTGGCGGATTTTGAGACGGAGCGCTCGGCTCAAAGCCCGCACCATCGCCCGCCGCAAGGCGAATGGTTCCCGCCGCCCGGTCAGCAAAAGTCCACCCCGCCCACTAGTCCACTGAATGGGTTTGCCGCCGCCTTGGATGACTCCTACCGGCTCTTGGGTGTGACCCGCGCTGCCAGTTATGAGGAAGTCAAAGCTGCTTTCCGGCGGCTGGTCTTTCAGGTTCATCCCGATGTGAGCGCTCTGCCGCGTCCTGTTGCGGAAGAACGCTTCCGGGCGCTGAACGAAGCCTATGAGCGTATCAAAGACCTCAATTCCTGGTCGTAGCCGCTTCTGCAAACTGGACAACCAACCGCAGTTGACCAAAGGCCAATTCATCACCATGCCGGACCAGGCAGGGGTGATCGCTCTCGATCCGTTCCCCATTAATGAAGGTGCCGTTGGAACTGCCCCGGTCGATCACTTCTAAAGTGGTACAGTTGCTGCGCTGCAGTAGGGCATGGAAGCGGGAAACCCCTTTATGGAAGGCGCCGTATCCCGTCAGGTCAATATCAACCGGCATTCCGCCCGGGTCCATCCTGCCGACCTTCAACGGCTCTGATCCAATTTTGATGATGATCGGATCGGCCCCATCCCGTACCTGCAAGACCAGTACGGTGTCAGGTTGCAAAGCATTTTCTTGCTGGGGCAGGCTGCGTGTGGTGACGAAGAAGCGGGCTACATCCTTCAGATCCTGTTTTTCAACGGTTTCCAGAGTAGGCCGCAATAAAGGCTGACCACATTCCTCACAGAATAGTACCCCGGCACGGATGGGTGCGACGCAGTAGGGGCAGACTGAATGCGTTGACATAAACTAATGCCTTCATGATGAATTGATGCTATGTTTATCATGATAGGCCATATTCCGCGTCTGGCGATGGGCTGATCCTCAAGAAACTGTGAGAAAAAGGTTACATCGGAGCCGAAGGCGGCTCCGATGGCTGGTTTTTATGGGCAGTTGAGCGCGCCGGGAGGACGTGCCTGTGCCCAAAGGCGCTGGAATTCCCCTGTGTACTGGGCAGCCAGGTCGGGATCGCTGATGATGAGCAGGTTTTCGTCATTCTGGTCACGGGCGTTATCCGAAAAGTTGAATGAACCGGTGATCACGGTTGTATCATCCACGATGAAGACCTTGTGATGTAGGACAAACGGATTGCCATCGGTTCGGACGGCCGCCCCCAGGCAGGCTAGTGACGTAAATTCGCTGAAGCGCGTATTGCTGCCGGTGGTCTCGAAGATGCCTTCAACGACGACCCCCTGGGAGGCTTTCGATTCGACAATCGCACCAACATCTGTCAGGGTGAACTGGAAGGCCATAAAGCGGATCGAGCGTTGGGCACCGTTCAGTACCGTGATGATGCTGCGCGTGGTGGCATCTTCGGAGCCATACAGCGTCTGGATCGGGGTGCCGTTCTGCGTAAAGACATTGTTCGGGGTGTTGCGCGGGGAAGTCGGCCCGAACTGCCGACCGGTGAACATTTCGTCGAATTCGGCCTGATAGTTTTCCACCAGTTTGCGGGAGCGCAGCGCCAGGGCATTGTTGTTGTTGCGGTAGGTATCGTTGACCGTGTAATTCCACGATCCCATCCACACCACCTGGCTATCGATAATCATGAACTTGTTGTGCATGAACGCCCCACGCTCATCCCCTACGACCGAAATACCGGCATCGATGAGCGTCTTGATGGTGGATGCCCGATCTTCAATGGCGTGTTCGCTGTCCACCACCATCCGCACCTGAACGCCTCGTTGATGCGCTCGCAGAACCGCGTCGGTCAGGCTGACAAGGTTCCACTCAAAGGCTGCAATATCCAGGCTCCGACCCGCATTATCGATAGCCCGGACAAGGAAGGTATCAATCCCGTCGATATAGGTGGCTGGATTCCGGCTGCCAGTCGGGGCAGTGAAGTAAACCTGCCAGAAGCCTTTTTCTGCTCCAAAGCCTTGCCCTACGGCAATCGGCACGACCAGTCCCGGTGCTGCTGTGGGGATCTCCGGTGTGCCCGTCAGTGGCGTAGCCGTCGGGAAAATGGTCGGGCCAGAGGGAGTGGGTGTATTGAGGCCCAGGATGCCGACCACATCGACCCCGGTGAGGCTGCCGATAATCAACGCGACGAACAGCAGCACCCCCACGATAATGGAGCCAATCGTTTGTCGGCAGCCTTTTGGTTCTTCAACCTTTTTTTGTTCAGGGGTGGTCATGGTGCTGTGCCTCTATTCAATCATTCAGTCACCCACCAATTAAACCCCTGAATCGCCAATCCGACAAAGCAAACCAAGATTACACTCCAGCGATCAATCACTGATTTCCACTTAATGCCCAACGCGGCCCTGGGCCTGCATGACCATACGTGTGACCAGGCGGCGGGGCAGCAAACGAGGCAGGAAGGCGGTTATCTGATTGAAGATGCCGGGTACAATCACGCGCTGACCAGCCATCAATCCGCGGTATCCGGCCTCAGCTACGGTGGTGACTTCCATCATGCCGCTTTGGATCAACTTGCTTTCCTGCATGGCTGCCCGATCCTGAAACGCTGTCCGAGTGGGACCCGGGCAGAGCGTAGATACACTTACACCCGTATTGGCTAGTTCTTCGGCGAGGGCTTCAGATAAAGCGAGGACATAGTGTTTGGAGGCATAATAGACTGCCATTAGCGGCCCTGGCAGGAAGGCGGCGGTTGAGGCGACATTCAGTATCCGTCCGCGCTTGCGCTGAACCATACCCGGCAGGAATAGACGGGTCAAATGGGTGAGGGCAATCATATTTAGCCGGGCAACAGTCAGGTCCGTCTCCACGTCGTTTTCGTGAAATGGTCCATAGTTTCCAATGCCGGCATTATTGACCAATACTTCAACCGCAATATTTCTGGCGGATACCTGATCGTAAACTTGCTGCGGGGCGGCAGGCGCTGCCAGATCACTGGAAAGGGCTAGGGTTTGGATACCGTGTTTGGCTGAAAGCTCTGCTGCGACTGCTTCTAACTTCTCTGCACTGCGGGCGACCAATACCAGGTTATGACCTTCGCGGGCGAAAACGCGCGCCAGCTCTAGGCCAATCCCACCCGATGCACCCGTAATCAGCGCTGTTGGTTTTCCATTATTGAAAGCTGATGAAGTCATTGAGCTGCATCCTTTAGCGTACTCGACGAACGTTAATTGACATTGTGTACGCTAAAGAATAAGATCAGTATGGGCAACGCGTCAATCAGCAATATTGCCTTGGTGTACTTTAATGGACATGTGTATATGAATATACCTGACCAGACCGAATCTCTGGATCGTCGTCAACAGCGTACACGCCGTCTCCTCAAAGCGGCACTCATCAGTCTGATTCTGGAACGTGGTTATGATGATCTGACGATTCAGGACATCACTGACCGGGCGGATGTACGCCGGGCAACGTTTTATCTGCACTATGCAACCAAGGACGAACTGTTGGCACAAGTGCTGGCAGCGATGTTTGATGAATTGGTGGCGCAGATTGGCCCGACCATTACGGCGGGCGACCCGCTGGCGGGCAAGACCCGTATGGAACCATTCCTCGCCATGTTTGAACATGTTGCGGCCCATCGAGACCTTTACTGTACTTTGTTGAGTAGCGGGGCAGGCACACGTATTTCACAGCAGATTCGTACGTATCTGGCCGGATTGCTCATGAATACCCTGCGCACCCAAAAGCGTGATCTGGTCACAGTCCCGGTGGAAGCGTTAGCGTTCTACCTGGCGGGCGCCGAACTAGGCTTGATTAGTTGGTGGCTGGATTCGGATTCCACCCTATCCCCATCTGAAATGGCTCAACTGGCACACCGTTTAGTGCTGGATGGCGCACGCGGTGTTGTAAAGGGTATCTAGCCAATCAGGAGCATCGGTTACTTCACTGGCTTACGGTAACAGTGTGGGTAGGATGGTACCGTCATCCTGCGGAACGCTTTCGACCGCCCATCCTTCAACCCCATCTCCAGTCCGGATGCGCCACCAGGTGAAGTTATCCCCGGCGCGCGGTCCATCAACGACTTCGACCCGCGCACCAGCATCCAGTTTGAGGACAATCTCGAAGCCGGTTCCCGGCCCATTACGCACGTTGAGTTTATTGCCGTCGGTTGTATTGATGGTGACAACCGTACCGATAGCAATCAATCGCCGTGAAGGCAAGGTAGGCGCTGCCTGAGAGCCGACATCTGCTGGCGAGATCAATAGTGATTGACCGGGCGCTGGGGCTAGTGCAATCGTACTTCCCGGTATCAGGACAGGTTCGGCCAACTGTACCCAGGGCGTATAGCTAGCCTGCGAACGAACAACAGTATCAACCGTGCTGACGATGATCGGAGCCGCTTCTATTGGACTTGTCCAGATGGGAATACCGGCATCCAGACCATCCCGTGTATTGACGTAAACCAGCGTGGTGGCACCGGGGGTGAATTGGGTCGTGGTATAGATAAAGCCGTCACCGACGCCCCGTACATCATCTATCTGGGCGGCTGCCGGGATTTGCCCGATCGTCTGTCCATCTCGTCCGATGACCAACCAGGCGTAGCGCTGCGCCTCATCCACCGAATCGACCAGAATTAACTCGCCGTTTTGGATGAAGCGGGGTCGGCTGAAAGCTTGACCTGCACCAGCGAAGAAGGGGAAGCGTTCCCCACTTTGGGGCAGGAAGGCTTGTAGACTGTTGGCCGCGTTTTGGATCGCTACTGCGGGTAGGCGATCATCTGCCGCGCTGATGACCACCTCCCCAGTCAGGCTGAAGGTGTCACCATCCAAGCTGGGGAAGGCTGGGGAAAGCGTCACATTATTGGTAAGCAGGTTCCATAGATAGGAATCGCCGCTGCTCAGGCTATCCCCGCCATATGGCACCAGCGAGAAAGTAATTTCATCCCCGGCGAAGCGGCGGGGTACAGGAACCACCTGGTTGGTGGGCAGTCCGAGGATACCGAGCAGTGCATCATCGGAGCGCAGGGTGTGATCGATGGCTCCAGTGCTCAAGTTAAGGACGATCAATCCCCAACCGCCGCCTTCCAGCAGGTAGCCCAGCGCAAAAGCCGAACCATCCGCGTTAAAGGCCCACTCGCTGCCCGGGAATTCCAGACTATCGCTCACTGTCAGGGGTAGGTTGAAGGGGATGATGACTCGTTCCCGGTCACTGATGGTAAGCGTGCCTTGAAAGGTGCTGCTGTTGTAGGGCACGTAGGCGAATAAGCTGCCGCCAGGCGCGACCGTCACGCGATTCGGAAAACGGTCAAATCCGGGCGGTAGTGGGAGAGTCCATTCTGCCAGTACAGCACCGCTGGAGCCGACTTGAGTCAGGCGGCCCGCTACCGGGTTATAGAGCGTTGCGACCCAACTGTCTGTGGTCGATTGCGCCCCTACTACACTGAGAGACAAGAATGCGGCTAACAGCAACGCGCTAGCCAGACGAAACATCCACATTACAGCTACTCCCTGACATACAGCCATCAAGTGTAGATTATAACGCGGTATAAAGGGGAAGATATGGAGCGGCGGAGCAGTTAATCAGGCGTGGGCAACATCCAGATGTTCGAGGCTGCTGAATAGAATATCGCGTAGATGAGCATCGGCCAGCGCATAGTAGACATGGCGCCCGTGCTTCTTGAACGTAACTAACCCTTGTTCGCGCAGGTACTTTAGTTGGTGGGATACCGCCGGCTGATCCATGCCCAGCGCCAGCGTCAGATCGGTGACGCACCATTCACCATCTGCCAATGCTTTCAGCATCCGTACCCGTGTAGGGTCAGCCAGTGCCTGAAAGAAACGGGCCACGATGCGGGCGTTATCCACCGGCATAATCGCTTCTGGCGACTCGGTTGGGGTGATAAAGTAGCTGGTGGTCATGGATGAGTCCTTGATGAATGCTCTTTACACACAGTAACAAAAAGGCGCGTAGAGTGTCAATAGGGCAAGGGTTGAGCTTGCGCTAGAATAACCCTTATGTATACACAGCGCCTCCGTCACTTATTGCTAAGCCTGGTCCCGCTACTGCTAGCCACTGGCCTGTATAGTTACAGCCTGCGACTGCCGTTATTCCTTGACGATGGCTTGCTCTATTTAATGATTCGGGACTATGGGCCGGAGGGTGTGGCTCCGTTCCGCTTCTGGGGTGGCTCTGCCACTTATCACTATTATCGTCCGTTGGGCTTCACGGTTCTCGAACTGGACTATGGCGCAGATGGACAGCTATCAGCCCTTAACCTGCATACGTTCAATTTATTGACGTTTATTTTTGCGACTGCTGCCGTGAGTGCGCTGGCCCGGCGTTTGGGTCAGTCCAACTGGGCGGGGTTCATTGCCGGGTGTGCTTTTGCTCTTTATCCGTTCAGCTTCCGGGCAGTAACGTGGGTTGCGGCTTTGTTCCATGTGATGGTCGCTGCATCGATGGCGGCGGCACTGGTCTGCGCTCTGCGCTGGATTGGATCACAACGCAACACAGGGACGCCATCAATGGCGTCCGGCATATCTCATTACTTCAACCTACTCCTGGCCTGGGCCTTCACCTTTGTCGCGTTGTTCAGCGCCGAGAGTGCGGTGCTGCTGGTGCCGTTGCTGCTGTTCATGCTGATCGTGATGTATGGTTGGTCGGTTTTCCGACAGCGGCGAACCTGGCTGCTCCTGCAACCGATGATCGCGTTGACAGGCTGTTTCAGCTATCTTTTTCTGACACTGCCGCGACCGGCCGCTGGCCCGCTGACTCTCCGTTTGGAGACTCTACCTGCATCCTTAGCGGTCATCGGGCAGGGTTTGGTTTACCCGGTGGTGACCCTTGTTCGACGACTGACTCTTGAAGATGCACGTACCTTACCCTTGCTCGCCTTGATAGCGGGCGGAATAACCTTGGGACTGTGGTTGGCTGGGCAGCGCTGGAAAGCGGCGCTCGTTGGATTAGTCTGGTTTGCTCTGGCGGCATTACCTCCAGCACTGTTGCTGCCAACCGATTATGTTCGTGGTTCAGTTCATGTCATGCATCTGAGCGCCGTCGGCGCGGCGCTCTTTTGGGGTATTGCCTTTGGCTTTCTACAGAAAATTCAAAGAGATCGAAGTAGTGGAATGCCATTTGTGGCGTCCGCAAATGGTACAAACCGGCAAAGCACAATCTTTGCATCCATTGCCCCGCTGCGGTTACTTCTTGCTGCGCTTTTGCTGATAGGTGGGCTATTCGTCAGCCTGACCTACCTAAATGCTCGACGTGGTGAAGCCCTCCGTCAGAGTGATTATTTGTGGGGTTTGATGGCGCTGGTGGACGCTGATCCCACTGGGACCGCCGTCATCAATGCTCCAGCATTTCTGGCGGCAAACGCCCCTGATCGATTGATGTTGACGACTTCTGAAGCGACCATGTTTGCCGAGGGTAGTTATACCAACCACGCTGACCAATTCCGAGCAATGTGGGGACGTGATGTGCCTGGTATTGCCGGGTTTTTGTATCCGCCGGGGATTTTGCCTCCGCCATCCTATGTTTTTGCCCCTTATTGGACCGAGACTCCGGCTGATTTATCCAGTCGGCTGCGTGACTTCCGCCAGATCATCGCCACGTACTTCGAGGGCGATCACTTTTATCCCGCCTACGTTGGTGGTGCTGGTTTGCCCGGTAGCGAGCTACCTTTGGCGACATTCCCGACAATCGGTATTGCGATCACCGAATTGCAGGTTTCGGTTTCAGGAACTTCCCTTACGGTGAATTCACGCTGGCAAACAGAAGCGCCGGTGGCTGCGATCCCGCTGTTTCAAGTCTGGTGTGATGACCAGTTAATCGCTGAATCGCGCCATGCCATCTGGGGTGGTGCACTGCCCTTCACCGCCTGGCGATCCGGTGAAATCCAGTCCGACTCGCGGCCTATCCATCCACCTACTGCCTTTACGTCTGGTTGCCTACGCCTGTCGGTGAGCCTGTTGGTGGATGGGCAGGCGATTGCTACGCTGGATGCGTCTGGGATGCCCTTGCCAGAAAATCGACTATGGGCGAGCCTTGAGATGGACAATCCTTAAGATGACCGAGCTTGTGGTTTCCACATGAAACTGTGCTACAATCCAATGCAGCGACGGTTATCCGGCGGCAGTCTTGCTCGTTTCGTTGAGTCCCCACCGAGCAACCCGGATGGCGTTCAATGTGCAGCATTATCGTGGCAAGGGGAGTAAGTTCGCGTGCCGTCACGTACTGACCAACTATTGGAGCGCCTGCGCGATTTGCAGGCCAGCTCCGGCGATGTTGAAGCCGCCGCCATTGTGAGCGTCGATGGGTTGAGCATGGCCTCCTCCCTGCCTTCCCACATTGAAGAAGATCGTGTAAGCGCCATGTCTGCCGCGATGGTTTCACTGGGTGAGCGTATCTCCCATGAACTGGGCCGGGGAATGCTGGAACAGGTCATGGTGAAGGGTGTGAGTGGTTATGTCATTCTCACCTCGGTTGGTGAAGAAGCGGTGCTGACCGTCTTAGCCCGCAAAGAAGCCAAACTGGGCTTGATCTTCCTCGATGTCAACCGCGCAGTTGAGGCTCTGGAAAAGCTGCTCTAGCCAGCGTGAAAGCGAAGTCTCGTGCCAGAGGGTGCAACGTATTTTTACCCCAATCGGCTGGCGCGCTACCTGTTGACCGCTACGGCTGATGTCATGGGGCGGACGGGTCTGAATCTGCTTCTGGACTCCGTCAATCTTGATCACTATGCAATTGATCTCCCGGCTGACGATCTCAAACGGGAGTTTTCGTTTGAATCGATGGCGGCCTTCCACATCGCGCTGGAAGATAGCTATGGTACGCGTGGTGGTCGCGGGATGGCGCTGCGAATCGGGCGAGCAGCCTTTTCACTGGGCTTCAAACATTTCGGCGTTCTGGCAGGGATGAGCCATCCCGCTTTCCGGGCTTTACCATTGGGTGAGCGCACGCGGTTAGGGTTGGATGGCCTGGCCCATATTTTCAATCACTTTAGCGATCAAGCCACTCAGATCGAAGACGCTGGCGAGAGTTTCCGTGTGATCGTCAAACCAAGCCCGATGGCCTGGGGACGGACTTCTGATAAACCGGTTTGCCACTCATTGGCAGGCATCATTCAGGAATGTATGCGCTGGTCATCGAATGGGCGCGAGTTTGCGGTTGTGGAAGTGGCCTGCCAGGCTTGTGGTGCCGATGCCTGCGTCTTCAGTGTCAATAAAGCTCCATTGGCGTAAGGATGAGGTGAAGTATGACCGAAGCGACCGCCAATCCCCTGATTATGATTGTTGAAGATGACCTCGACCTGGCTGAGATGCTCAGTGCTTACCTTCGCGTCCAGAATTATGACATCGTCACGGCTGCCTGGGGTCGGGAAGCCGTCCAGATGAGCGAAAACGAGCACCTGAGCCTCATCCTGCTGGACATTCGCCTGCCGGATATTGATGGTTACGAAGTCTGCCGCCAGATTCGTACCAATCGCCGGACGCAAGATGTGCCGATCATCTTCTTGACCGAGAAGCGGGACCGTGTCGATAAACTGCAAGGGTTGGAGTTGGGTGTAGTCGATTACATCACCAAACCCTTCGATATTCAGGAAGTCCGGCTGCGAGTCCGCAACGCGCTCAACCGCATCGCCCGCTTGGGCATGAGCAACCCGGTCACGGACTTGCCGGAAATGCAAGTCACCGAAGACCGTTTGAATAGCTTGGTGCTTTCGGACGAGGATTGGGCAGTTGTGCTGGTGTCGCTGGAGCGGATGGCGAGCTTCCGGGAACATTATGGCTTTGTTGCAGCGGATGATGTGATGCGGGCCGTCACACTCATGGTGCGGAATGCCGTCAAGGAAAACTCCAGCGAAGAGGCATTCATTGGTCATGCCGGGCCGGAAGACTTCCTGATTATCACCACGCCTTCGCGCGCCAGTTTTATCCGGGATCGCTCGGCCAACCGGATTCGGCAATCCAGTGAGTATTTTCTGCCTGTCAAGGACCGGGAACGCTTGCGCGCAGGTCAAACTGTAGAGCTGATCGGGGTACGGGCTAGTGTCATCACCAAAGCCGATGGCCCTTTCGTTGATGGGGTAGATATTCGACAGCGTCTGGTAGCGGGCGCTATTTCGGTATGATGTGAAATGGACGCGCCGAAGCGCGTCCATCCTTCTGCTAGAGCTGGTTAATCCGCAGGCGATTGCCATCCATATCTGCCACTATAAACCCACCAGATATGGCTTCAACCGGGTGACCGTGAGTCGTCAGCCGGGTCTGAAGTGCTTCGACGCTGGTTTGATCTGGTAATACCAACGAATATTCGAGCAAGCCCAGTGTATTTGTTGGTGGTTTCGCTGAGCCCGCCCAGATATTCAGTCCCAGGTGATGATGATAACCCCCGGCGGAGACGAATAAAGCTCCATGGGCGCGCCAGTCCGCCACTAAATCCATCCCCAGTAGATCAACGTAGAAAGCATGGGCGCGTTCCAGCGACGAGACATGCAGATGCACATGCCCAACATCGGTCTTGGAATCAATTCCCTGCCAGGGACTGCTGTCTTGTTCTGCTTGATTGAGCAGGTCATCTATATCCAGCGGTTCCGTGACCATGGCGATCTGATCGCCACGCCGCGGCCATTGGTCACGTGGACGGTCGGTGTAGAGTTCGAGGCCGTTGCCATCCGGGTCACTCAGGTAGAGCGCTTCACTAACCGCATGGTCGGAAAAGCCACCGAAGGGATAGCGTTCCTGGATGAGCCTGGCAAATACACGGGCAAGCGCCACCCGACTGGGTAAGCGAATTGCGACATGGTACAAACCGATGGCCCGGCCTGGTTTGGGGGTTGCGCCTGGCTTTTCGGTCAAAATGATGTGGGACTGGTCGTTGGCGGATAAGGTCACCGTGGCGTTGTCGTGGCGGATCGGGTGTAAACCCAACTGCCTTTCGTAGAAATCCAGCGCCTGGTCCAGGCTGGCAACGCTCAGGTGTGCATAGCCGATGTGCGTTTCGGCAGGTAGCCGGTAAGGTGTAGTCATAGAGGACTGCTTTCAGGGTAGTGCTCGGATCTTCCGAATGAGTTCGGTGGTACTGTGACCCGGCAGATAGTCAATGAGAACCACACGCCCCCCATAGGCTTCGACACTCGCTCGCTCGGGCAAGTGTTTGTGCGTGTAGTCTCCCCCTTTGACGTAGATTTCTGGCTGAAGCTTACGAATGAGCTCCTCGGCAGTTGGATCATCAAAGATGACGACTGCATCGACTGGACGCAAAGCAGCCAACAAGCGGGCACGCTCAAACGCTGGAACAATGGGGCGACCTGTTCCTTTGAGTTGCTCAGTGCTGCCATCTCCGTTGACACCCAGAATCAAGGCGTCGCCGAGTGCCCGCGCTTTTTCCAGATAATCCAGATGCCCGACGTGCAGCAGATCAAAATGACCATTGGTAAAGACCAGAGTCTTTCCTGTTGCACGGAGCTGATCCCGGAATTGGAGCGTGTGTTCCCATCGATTGTTTAAGTTAGAGACGTGGTTCATTTTGTATTCCTTGATTGCTCCGTTAGGCCATCATCCCGCATCCCGAATAACCTTGCTTGACCGTTTTAGGTACGGGTAAGTACACATCATATTCACTCTTTTAGGGAATACTCAACTGCCACAGGGATAAATGATGTCGAGCAAATTGTTCAGCAATCAGTGGGTTATGGGTTTGTTGGTATTTGTCTTGGCAATCTTCGTTTATCTGTTTTGGTTGCCAGTAACCTACTCTGGCGATGATCTTCAATATACGATGTTGGTTGAGCGTAGCGCATTGGGTCGTATTTTCTATCACCCGGCAGGTGGACAGCCGTATGTTTCCCAAAGCATTCCTGATGGCCTGATCATAGAGCCATCGGCCCCGCCGATTAATCCACGTTATTTGCTCGAGTGGCCTACCTCGACGTTGGCCGTCAGCGTATGGAAAATGTTTGGTTGGGAAGGTGAAAGTATCGTTCCCATTCAGACTATTCGGATATTCGTGGGTGCTGCAGGGCTGACGCTGTTCTTCTTCGCGTTGGGATACTTGACCAATAATCAGGCGATTCGGATGGTTGGGACTCTCGGCCTGGGGATTGGTGTAGCTTATTGGACATATTCGACACACCAGGATCAGAGTATCAATATGGTGGCACTTCTGGCCGGTGCATTCCTGTTCTTTGTAATGCAGTTCAGGCAAGGCATTACTAGAGGACGCATGTTCGTACTGCTGATTCTACTGGTTTTGGCATCGCTGTACAATTTTACGGCTGCCATGAGTGCCCTGGCTTTTGGCGTCGGCGTTGCTTTGATCGTCCCCAATCAAGCCTTCTTGGGTCGGATCAGAATCTTGGCCGGATTTGGACTGGTCTACATGGTCATGGTACTGGGAGTGATCGCCTTAACGGTCTTGCTTTTCGCCCCTTCCGGCAGCTTGTTGAGCGCAACTTTCTGGCAGTCGGCTGTGTTTGCGGGCAAGCCGGAATACAACATCAATATCCTCTACGATACTCTCCGGGCGGTTCTCGCAATCGGCAAGTCACAGATTCTGTTCCCAGGTATACCTGATTCCCTAAACACCTTCTTTCAACAGGCGAGCGTCACTGAACGTGTGACCTTGCTGGGTTTCTACGGATTGGTGTTGGTCATCATGGCATTGCCGATGCTCTATTTGATTGCGCGTTGGCGACAACTGGGCCGGCTACAGGTACTGGTTGGGTTTCTGCTGGTATGGCTAGGTGCTCACAGCCTCTTTAATTGGTTCTGGGACCCCGGGTTTGATAAGTACTGGTTGGTACCTTTGATGGCGATCTGGGCTTTGGTTGTGGTCGCCCTGGATCATGTTCAACAACAGCGAATCACATGGTATCGATTTGCAATGCCCTTGGTAGCCGTGTTTGTGCTGGCGAGCTTTGTGCTCAACCTTTTCAGCCAGTTTATGCCAGAAAGCAGACCGGAATTGAATCCCTGGCTAACGATCTCCAGGGAGATGCAAACGGTTTCAAAGCCGCAGGATTTGTTCATCACGACCGATCATCAAATGGCCTTTTATATGACCTATTTTGGTCGTCGTAATACGCTGGCGACAACCTTGATAAGTTATGATAGTGCTGGTGATGCCCGCCGGGTTTCATCTTTGGTAGATCGCATGCGATCCGATCATCAAGCAGATAACGGGTCAATTTACCTGTTTGGTCTGGAGGCTATGAGTGATGCGGAACGACAGGAATTTATGCAAGTGATCGGCGATGGGGAATTGATCGCCCGGTGGTCGTATGACTCAACCACCATCTATGAGTTTGTATCCAGTACTTGAGGTGCTTCATGTCGAACGGTAACATCAGTTCAGATGCAGTCCAGACCTCCTCATCGTTGTTTATCGTTCTCCCAACGTATAACGAACGTGAAAATCTGCCCTTGATGGTAGATGCCTTGTTTGCCCTGGGCATTCCTGATCTGCACATCTTGATCGTAGATGATAACTCCCCGGATGGTACGGGTACGTTGGCGGATAACCTGGCGGCACAACATCCGCGTACGATCCATGTTTTGCATCGTACCGAGAAGAATGGTCTTGGCCCAGCTTATGTTGCCGGTTTTAAACAGGCGATTACTCTAGGCGCGGATTACATCATTCAGATGGATTGTGATTTCTCCCATCAACCAAAGTATATTCCGGAACTGATGAAAACGATCAAGAACAGTGACCTGGTGATTGCTTCCCGTTTCGTTAAGGGGGGCAGCGTGGATGAGAACTGGAGCTTTTATCGAAAACTCCTGAGTTGGTTTGCCAACAGGATCTACACACCCATCATTCTGGGAATACCTGTCTATGATGCGACTGGTGGCTATCGAATCTGGCGGCGCGATACGCTCGTCGGGCTTGATCTGGAACGGATCCGTTCCAATGGGTATGTCTTTCAGGTGGAGATGGCCTATGTGGCTTCCAAGCTTGGTTTTCGGGTGACCGAGATGCCTATCTATTTCCCTGACCGAGTACGTGGTGATTCAAAGATGGATGTTCGAATTCAGATTGAAGCTGCGCTGCGGGTTTGGCAGGTGATGATGCGGCATCGTGGACTGCGGCCCGCTATGCGCCGTACTGAAGCCTATACAACCTCCTGAACTTTTTCCCTCCCCACATCGTATATAGTACCGGGATGTCAAGCAACATCCCGGTTTGTGTTTCTGGCATAGGTGGATGTTTTCTGTTGATATAAAATCTCTTCTCAACATCATTTCGTTCAGTAAGGAGCGTGGACTATGCCGGTGAATGTCCCACCGCGTAATCAGGTTGATAAAGCATGGACGTGGAATGCGGAAAGTGTTTTCCCCAATCACGACACCTGGCAGACTGAACAGCAAGCACTGGCTGATGCGCTTTCATCGTTGGAACACTTTCAGGGTCATTTGGCTGATGGCCCCCATAAGTTGGCAGAATATTTCACTGCTTCCGAACAACTCTTCCGGCGGACTCTCAAACTCTTCTTTTACGCTCGTATGCATCTGGCGTGTGAGACAACGGACCAGGTTGCCGCAGGCATGACTGGGCAGGCTGGTGGATTGTTGGCGAGACTCGGTGGCGCCACCGCGTTTGCAGAGCCGGAACTCCTCCAGATTGGCGAGGAAAAGTTACTGGAATGGGTTCAGGCTGAAGCTGACCTCAAGGTATTCCAGCACTATATCGAGAATCTTTTTCGGCAGCAGGCCCATGTTCGATCCGGTGAGGTTGAAGAACTATTGGCATTAGCCGGGGAACCTTTTGGACAGGTTGACCAGACCGAAGAGGCGCTCACCAGCGCGGATATGAAATTCCGACCGGCGACCAGTGCAGTGGGTACTCCGGTCGAAGTCGCGCAGGGCAGTATTGATACGATCTTGGGTGAAGCAGACCGGGATGCCCGCCGAACTGCCTGGGAAAGCTATGCCGATGGTTACTTGGCGATGAAGAATACGCTCGCCAGTAATTACCAGGCTTCGGTCAAGCGCGATGTGTTTTACATGCGCGCGCGCCGCTATAACTCTTCGCTGGAAGCAGCCTTGTTCCAGCACAACATTCCCAAAGATGTCTTTTACAGTTTGATCGACACCTATCGCAAGCATATTCCGACCTGGCACCGCTACTGGGCGGTTCGACGGAAAGCTTTGGGTGTAGAGACCCTTAACCCATATGACATCTGGGCACCGCTGGCAAAGGAACAGCCTGTGGTACCGTATGCTCAGGCGGTTGACTGGATTGCCGAAGGCATGGCTCCTTTGGGTGATGAATATGTGGGTATCCTGCGGCAGGGTTGCCTACAGGATCGTTGGGTGGATGTCTACCCGAATCAAGGTAAGACCGCTGGAGCCTTCTCCTATGGAACCTATGATACGTTTCCGTTCATCATGATGAGTTATGATGACAACCTGGGGGCGCTCTCGACTCTTGCCCACGAGCTGGGTCATTCGATGCATTCTTACTATACCCGTCAGAATCAGCCTTTTGTCTACGGAGATTACTCGCTTTTTGCGGCTGAAGTCGCCTCGAATTTCAATCAGGCGATGGTCCGATCTCATCTGTTCAAAGCCAACTCCGATCCCAATTTTCAGATCGCTGTGATTGAAGAGGCGATGAACAATATTCACCGTTATTTCTTCATCATGCCGACGCTGGCCCGTTTTGAACTGGAAGTCCATGAACGCATTGAGAACGGCAAGCCGGTCACTGCTGATGACATGATCGGTTTGATGGCGGATCTGTTTAGTGAAGGGTATGGCTCCGAGATGCATGTTGACCGTGAACGGGTTGGGATTACCTGGTCACAGTTCGGGCATCTGTATTCCAACTTCTATGTCTTCCAGTATGCAACTGGCATCTCAGCGGCCCATGCCCTGTGTGGACGTATTCTGGATGGGGTACCCGGTGCTGTGGACAATTACCTGAAGTTCCTCAGTGCAGGGAGTTCAATGTACCCCGTGGACGCACTGAAGATGGCAGGTGTGGATATGTCTACCCCGGAAGCGGTTGAGCGCACCTTCGGCGTATTGGCCAGTTATGTGGATCGACTGGACGCACTGACTTCCTAAATTCGATTTAATGACCGGCTTCCGGATTATTTCTGGAAGCTGGTTATTGACTATGCCTAAGGTCGTAACCGGGCATAGATGAGTACATCACGGAGTTCGCCCTGTGGATCGCGCATCGCCCGGCGTAAGCGCCCTTCCAGACGGAATCCGCATCGTTCAGCCAGGGCTTTGGCGCGGGTGTTGCGGGCATCTAAACGCCCTTCCAATCGGATTGCTCCCATCGCCTTAAATGCAAACTGAGCGATACCCTGAATGGCTTCCGTCATATAACCCTGTCCAAGTAATGAACTCCTCACCCAGGCTTCTACCCGGAAAGCGGGAAGTATCCAATCGGGTTCACACAGATTGCAGCCCCCGACAAATAACCCATCCTGGCGGAAGATCAACATGGAAAGATCATCTTTGGATTGGTAACGCGCGGCCAGCAAACGCAGATGGGCATCGGTATCTTCCAGTGCTTCCGGCACTTGTGCCCAATCACACCAAGGTGCCAAATGAGCCAGGGACTCGTTGATGGCAGTATTCACAGCGGTTGCATCCCCTCGTAGCGGGGCGCGGATGAGTAGTCGCTCGGTATGAAACTGGTCAGGAAAGTCCAATAGGTAGGGATTGAAGTTCATCATTGCGAAGATTTCTTAACCGAATTGACCATGAACAAAACCTGAACTATTCATGTAGAGTTAAATAAGGTCAATTGCAATAGATGACCTACAACTTTTCGTATCAGTGGTTTCAGGCAGAAGGTACGCGGTAGGATTATGACAACAAGCCCTTTGATTCTCTTCACCAACGATGACGGCATCGAATCACCCGGACTATGGGCCGCAGCCGAAGCATTTGCCGATCTGGGTGAAATCCTGATCGTCGCCCCTCGTGAGCAGCAATCTGGCACAGGCCGGAGTATGCCGGTTGGCAGTGAAGGGCGCATCTACCCGCGTGAAGTGCCCATGAATGGACATAAGTATAAGGCCTTTGCGGTGGATGGCACACCAGCGCAGGCGGTTCAACATGGCGTGCTCGAATTGGCGGATCGGCTGCCGTCGCTGGTTGTCTCTGGCATCAATTATGGTGAGAATGCGGGTAATGGTGTGACAATCTCCGGTACCGTTGGCGCGGCGCTGGAAGCCGCTAGCTTGGGCATCCCTGCGTTGGCGATGTCTCAGCAGACACCCAAAGACTTGCACCTTAGTTACTCGCCGGAAGTGGACTTCAGCGGTGCAGCTTACTTCACCCGGCTGTTTGGTGAACATTTGCTCAATCACCCTCAGCGCCCGGATGATGTAGATGTGTTGAAGATCGATGTGCCCTGGCAGGCGACGCCTGAAACGCCCTGGCGCGTGACACGGATCTCCCGCCGCCGGGTCTACTGGCCGACTCGCCCGGAGCGGGTGTCGCTTTCGGATGTGGGGCGGATCGGCTATCACTTCGACTCGGATCCTGCGAAGGCGGAGCCGGACTCCGACGTCTATGCGGTGATGCATGACAAAGTGGTTTCGGTCACACCGATGAGCCTTGACCTGACCTCGCGCACGGATCTATTCCGGTTGCGGCGGATTCTAGCGGGCGAAGAGACTTACGGACAGTAGGTCGACCACCAACGATATACTTCAGCAAACGTTCAGGAAACGTAGAGGAACCACCCACCAGCATTCATGGGCTTCATGATAGGATGCATACAGGCAGCGGAAATTATGCTGCTTGCGTGTATCAAGTCTATGGATGAACATGACGAGTGGGGATGGCTGCATGACACCGACGAAAAACATCTGGTTCAAACTGGGCACGTCATCGCTTGGAATGGCCTTGCTGCACAGCTTGAGTACAACGCTTTCGTTTGCCTGGGATGAAGCGGATAATATCGAAATTGTGCCCCAGCGCTTCCGTTTGCCTCGCTTGCCCCGCGCCTTTCATCATTATCATATGGTCCAGATTAGCGATATTCATATGGGTTCAGGCATGACGCCCGAGCGTTTTGCCCATATTGTTGATCTGGTGAATGCCCAGCAGCCGGATTTGATAGTTATTACCGGGGATTTTGTCACTACCCAGCCCATTGACATTCATTTGCCCGTCCTTCAACAGCACCTGAGCCGTCTACGTGCTCATGACGGGGTGGTCGCAGTACTGGGCAACCACGACCATCACTGTGATCCTGCAGCAGTGCGTCGCTTATTGGCGCAATCCAATATCATTGAAGTGGGCAATACACATCACACACTGTGGCGCGGTGCCGATCAATTGCACATTGCTGGTGTGGACGATCATTACTTCGGGCAAGACCGCATGGAGGATTTGCTCGAAACGTTGCCAGAAGAGGGGTGTGCCGTTCTGCTGGCACATGAACCGGATTACGCGGACATCAGTGCCGCGACCGGCCGCTTTGATCTGCAACTCAGTGGACACTCCCATGCCGGGCAGATCGCGCCACCAGGGATTGGCATACTTTATCTGCCTAAGCTATGTCGCAAATATCCCGTGGGTCGCTATCAATTGGGCCGGATGATTCAGTATACCAATCGAGGGTTGGGTACGGTCATCATTAAGGTTCGGATCGGCGCACGCCCGGAAATTACGACCATCATGCTGGAGTCCCCACACATCTGATGATCTCGCGTCGTCGCTTTCTCAAGATCAGCCTCGGTACTGCTGCGACCACTGCCATCAGCGGTTTGACGGCCTTTGCCTATGCTCATGATATAGAACCGGGTTGGGTTGAGGTGAAGCCTGTCACGTTAACGCTGCCCCGGCTTGATCCGGCTTTTGATGGCTATCGGTTGGTTCAGATCAGCGATATTCATATGGGTACCGGTATGACGGCTGAACGGCTTGCCAGTATAGTTGAACTGGTCAATGCTCAGGCCCCGGATGTTGTGGTCATTACAGGGGACTTTGTTACTCACGAGGATATTAACTTCCAGATGCCTGCGCTCAGGGATGGATTGAGCCAATTACGTGCGGTGGATACCGTTGTCGCCATCCTCGGCAATCATGACCACTGGACGGATCATACACTCGTGCGGCGGATGTTGGCTGAAGCACAGGTGCTCGACATCAGCAATGGGTTGCAAACCGTTCGTCGAGGGCAATCCAGCCTGCATATTGCCGGGGTGGATGACTACTGGGAGCGGCAGGATCGCCTGGATGATGTACTGGCACTGCTGCCGGATGAGGGCTGTGCGATCCTGCTGGCGCATGAACCGGATTATGCGGATATCAGCGCGCCAACAGGTCGCTTCGATCTTCAACTCAGCGGTCATTCACATGGTGGGCAAGTCATTCTGCCCTTTATTGGTCCACCGATATTGCCGTCCTACAGCCACAAATATCCCGTGGGACAGTATCAGGTTGGCTCCATGATCCAGTATACCAACCGCGGACTAGGTACCGTGGCCCCGATGGTGCGCTTCAACTGCCGCCCAGAAATCACGGTGTTTTCGCTGAGACACAAAGGCTAAGGGCTCAACAGTGAGCCTCACCGTGTCCCCCAGATCAGAGCCAACCCAACGGCGATGAGCAAAGCGCCCAGAAATAGCCCGACGCCAATCGCTATCGCGGTCGAGAGGCAGGTGAGGGCAGGGGGCCGTTTCATCAACGGAACATCCATAGGTAGAACGGCCCCCAGAGCGTGTGGATGAGCAGCACCAATAGGACTCCGCCCAGCAGCAAACCTACTCCGACCGCTGCCAGGTCACTCATCGTAACTTTCCGACGAACTTTGTCATCATTTTTCAGGAGCATCAGTCCCTCGTCATGGCTACTTTCTTCAGCTATTGTACTATCGGATTGATGCCAACCTTGATGAGGTCTTGCTATGAGCGCAACCCTGCCCAAGAAACCCCCGCTGGATAAACTTGCTCTGCGCGATGTCATTGATCTTTCGCTGTGGGCGGGGCAGTTATTGCTCCAACACGGCGCCGAGTCCGCCCGGATTGAAGAAACCGTGCATCGGCTGGGTACAGGGTTGGGTGCGGACTGGATGGATATCCTGGTATCGCCTAACGCAATTGCCGTGACGACTGTCAGCGGTGAGGAGTTCCGCACAAAAATCCGCCGTGTGGTCAGCATAGGCGTTAACCTGCGCGCGATTGAGCAAATCAATAGCATGACCCAGCGCGTGATTGCGGGCGAGCTGGACCGGGTACAGGTGCGCCGGGAGATTGAACAAATCGTTCGGCAGCCCCGCCAATATACCCGCTGGGCCTCGGTCGTTATGGTTGGTTTATCGTGTGCGGCTTTCAGCCAACTATTTGGCGGCGATTGGCCGGTGTTCTTCACCACGCTGGTGGCCTCGATGTTGGCTATGTTTGTACGGCAGGAGCTCATCCGGCGGCACTTTAATCCGTTACTGGTGGTGATCGGTACCAGCTTTGTAGCGACCATCTTTGCCAGCCTTGCCAGTCGATTTCAGTGGGGTGAACAACCTCAGATTGCTTTAGCATCATCTGTGCTGTTGCTGGTGCCCGGCGTAGCGCTGATCAATTCAGCTGAAGACCTCATCACGGGACATCTGGTGGTCGGTATTATTCGGGGCATCAGCGGCGGTCTGATTTCGCTGGGTATTGCTGTTGGCATCCTGATGGGTATTCGCCTGATGGGGATCAGCGGTCTATGAATCTGTTGCTTCTCTTTCAGGATGCGTTTTGGTCGGCAGTCGCAGCATTAGGATTTTCAGTGCTGTTCAACGTCCCCCGGCGCATGTTAGCCGGGGGTATGATCTGTGCGGCAGTTGGTCATGCGGTGCGGACTTTCCTGATGCAAGCCGGCTTGGATATTGTCCCGGCGACGTTAGTTGGTGCGCTGATGATTGGCTTTTTAGGCATTGGTTTTGGCCGCTACTGGCGTGCGCCTTCCCTAATCTTTACGCTCAGCGCCTCAGTGACTCTTGTTCCCGGTGTGTTTGCTTATCGCGCCATGCTCGGCATCCTGCAGGTTTCTGCCAGCATAGACCCGGCGATTGGCGGTCCACTGCTGGTCGAAGCGACGACCAATGCCATCAAAACCGCCCTCATTCTGGGTGCGATCGGTGTGGGTATCATTGCTCCCCGCTTGTTGTTCTTGCGTGAAAAGCCGGTGGTGTAGGTAGTCGATTGTCCATAGCTTGAAGCCGGAAGTCACATCTCGATCTGATACCGGCAATAATGGCCGAATGCTGGCTGTCTCCGGATTGGTGGCCGTTGACGATCAGCTACCGACTATTGACTATGGCCTATCGACCATAGACTATTGGCTTCATGGACTCGATTATTCGCTTTATCGAAAGCCTTATTCAGGGCTTGATAGGTTTGCTGCAACCCATCTTTGCGAATGGCGGCGCAGCCTATTTTGTGCCGTTGGGTCTGCTGGCACTGTCAACTCTCTTTGCCTTCAACCCGACTCTGAAAGGTGCATTGGCAGGTTATATCCTTGGTTGGGTGGCGGCTATCGGATTTATTGCCATGTATTTACAGGGTGGTGGCGACGGCATCCTCAACGGGATCATGGGCAATACGCCCCGGAGCGAACTGCTGCCATCGGCATTGCTGGGTGTCTTCATCTCCGCAGTGGTGATGCTGCTGACCGCCCGAAACCGGCTACAACAAGCTGCACCGATTGTCTTAGCCTGTGTAGTCGCTGTTTCGGTGATCTTGATGTTTCTCAGTTATCGGGCTGGGGCTTCCCTGGGTGGAACCACGTTCCAAACGGCAGGGATGGAAGAACTCGCACAGGATCGTCGGCGCACGCTGGGTGCGGTTGCGCTAGGCTTTGGTGCTGGAGTGCTCGTTAGCCTCTTATTGAGCGCGGCTAATCCACCCCCACCGCCCAAACCAGATGCTGCCAAAGAGAAGCCAGCAGACGGTAGCCAATAACGCGCCAACATCGAGATGCGGTTGTCCATCCCCCCAATTTGTGATGTTTTGGGAGAATCTTCACTATACACACTGTGGAAATGTTCTATAATCACAATATATTCGACGGACAACCCGCCAGGGTTGTTTTTCATGTGTTATGAAAGGGTGCAATGAACGCCTTCCACGCTGAGTCGCCTTGATAACCCCCGGTGCACACGCGGTTTGAGCCGCCCGGTTTTTGCTTTGTGTCACCCGTTCGATTTCAGCGTAAGATCAGGATCAAGCACCCATGACAATTGAGATCACCACCGCGAGCGCCGATGAAGCGTCTATTTTGCACGACATCACCCGGCGCGCTTTTGCCGAGTATGTCGGTCTCCTGAACCCCACACCCGCCTGTTTGACTGAAAGTGTCCGCGACGTCGCTGCTACTATTCGACGTGGTGGTGCCGTGATCGCCCGTGTTGATGGGGTGGCTGCGGCCTCGGCCCGCTATGAAGTGCAGGATGGGCACCTGTATGTGAGCCGTGTGGCTGTGTTGCCGGACTATCGTGGTTGCGGGTTGGCCGGTGAATTGATGCACGCGATGGATCAGATCGCAGAGGCGTTGGGTTTAGAAGCGCTCCAGTTGCAGACCCGCCTCAACCTGCCGCGCAATATCCGTCTCTATGAGAAGCTGGGCTACCAGGTCATTGATACCTGGCAAAGTGAATCCGGCGCGGATGTACAGGTATTGATGGAAAAACGGTTGGAACATCTGGTGCTGGCGTAGTTTAAGGGGCTATAGATTGCCCTATAGCCCTTACTTAACGTTGTCAGCCTTGGAGATAAAGGCTGTTGCCGCTTGCCCAGCCCACCCACAATTGGATTCCGCCAATCGCCCCTATGGATGTTAACATCCCTTGCTCTGGCACCTGTCTGAACAAATCTACAAAATCGACGAACGCCTTCCAGTGTGATCCTTTAGTGCTGAAGGAGTGCACAATCATGATGGCGTGGGAAGCGGTATAGCGTTGGGCTTCAATCACTGCCGAGGCTAGCCGATGCAGCAATTGATAGTGGATTGTATCCGGTACATCTGTAAGCCCAACCGCTGAACACAACCCCATAAAACGTGCTTGCTTGTTTTCTGTAAAGGCCTCTCCATTTGTTTTCCACTGACCAACGGATGGCCCGAAGGATTCATCGACTTTACCTTCAACCATGATGCTGATGAGCTTATGCCCTGACTTTGCCAGCACAAACAGATCATTTTGAGAGGCTAATCCACGCCCCGGTAATGGGACTTTGTGCTCTGGAATTGCTAGCAGAGGCTGAATATCCCGAAATACCTCGTGAGCGGTCGTCCGAAAGAGTTGAGCGATTTCAGGCGGAAAGCCATTAGCGGCTTGCCAGCAGTGGGCGAGCGCATAGGCCGAGTAGCCGGGTTTCCACTGTTTTTCTGGGCTTGCCAGCAAAGGTTTCCAATCATCGGCTGACTGGGTTGGGATGTAGAATTGCATGTCTACCCCAAGTCAACTTCACAGCGTCCCGCGGTTGGATCACATGTGGCGAGCGTCTGGCTCCCACGCATGACCGTAAACGAGTTATTGGCCCAGAAAACTTGCCCTGGCTGATACTCAACGATGCTGCGGACCAAACGGCATAAACCCGGTGCTGCTGCATTGGTACCACTTTGTTCAGCTTGCAGGCAGCTTCCAGCGGGGAAGGCTCCCAGGTTGAGATTGCCAGCAAACTGCGCCCAACGTTCCAAAGTCAACGTTCGCCCGTTGCCTGTGATGCTGATGCCACTTAGGTTGACTGTCCCGCTCGAACTATTGACCAGAAAGAGCGAACGCGCATCGTACAAGAGTGAAATATCTGGTGAAGCGGCACCCGGTTGCGGGGTCGCAAACACCAGTGGCACTGCGGTAGGAATGGCGGTTGGTACCGCTGTCGCATTGAACGAGAAACTCGTCATGTTGGCATTAACGGGAACGACCGTCGGTAGGTTGAAGGTGGTGGCCCCAGATGCTGTATTGGGAATGGTGGTCGCCGGTGCATTTGCCAGACTGTTGGCGGCGGGTTGGGTCGATGGCGTATTGCCGAGTGTTACCTCGGTCAGTGTGTCTTGTGTGCCGTCTGAGAGCAGGATGAAAAGTCGGTTTCCAGCACCAGCTGGTGGCTGAATACTCGGTGACCACGCTTGCCAATCAGCGGTCAGTGGTCTGCCTTCGGAGTCGAACAGGCGAATACGAGTCACGTCCTTGATGGCATTGCTGCCGCTGGCCCAGCGAAATCGTTCATTGCTGAGGTAGATCAGACCATCATTGGCATTGTACGTGGCGGGGAATACATTCGGGCGGGAACCAAACACGACGATAAAAATGTAACGGCTACCATACTTGATGGCAGCGATGCCTACTTCTCGATAAGCCGAATTCAAAGTAGCCTGGGAGTGAATTGCCGAACCGCGCCAGAAGGTCATGGCAGAGGCAACGCTGCCAGTCACCGCAGCATTTTCCCCAATAGCCGCCTGACTATTTGGCATGTATTTCGGCCAGTTAAACGGCTCGGCGATAGCCCGTTCTCCAGGTGAACGCCCCTGAGAATCAGTATGCATCACCGTGTAGTCCGTCGGGAACTCTGGGAATTGCGCCAGATGAGTAGCCTGGCTTTCGGCGAGCGCAATGAGTGTGGGGTTCAGCTTGACCGGCCATAGGCCTTGTTGCAAACGCCAGTTATTGATCTCGGTCAGGATCTCGCTTGCCTTACCCGTATCTGATGTCGCTACAGATTGTGCGGCCAGCGTCGAAATGTGACTCAGGATGAGGATAAGCGTAAGAAAGATGCCGAACCTGGAAGTGATTCTATGGAGATTGGCAGACATACCTAATTCCTTTGTGGCGTGTAAAAGTCATTCTATCTGTAATGCCTTACGCTGCCACAAAAGGAACCTTAAGACTTCATAGTCCGCCTATTTTCTCTTATTGCAATCGGCGGAAGCGGACTTTTAGCCCATCTTTGGGGCGCAGCGTCGGGAATAACACATAGTCCAAGCTTTGACCCGGGAGCAGTTCCCAGGTGTACTGCCGCAGCAGATATGAGGTGATGATCTTCATCTCCAACTGGGCAAAGGCGTAACCCACACAGATGCGTGGCCCACCTCCGAAGCCTACGAGGCTGAACGGCATCTTCGCATCCTCGGCGCGTTCTGGTGAGAAGCGCTCCGGGTCAAAGCGGCTGGGTTCCGGGTAGATCGCCGGGTCTTGATGCGCCGCCGGGATGCCATACAGCACCATCCAGCCCTTGGGGATGTGATAACCGTTGAAGTCGAATGGTTCGACCACTCCCCGGAAGCCACCCGGCACTGGTGCATACAGGCGCTCTACTTCCTTCAATACCTGTTCCAGATAGGTCATCTGTTTGATTGCATCAAGCGTCAGCGGCCCCTCGATGTCCAGTGACTCTTGTTCGGCCCACGCCTTTGCCCACACCTCCGGGTTTTGCGCCATGCTCATACAGAATGAGGTCAGCATGGAGGTGGTTGTCTCATGCCCGGCGAAGAGTAGCAGCAGTGCTTGCGCCTTGAGTTCGGTCATGGAGAGTGCATCACCCTGTTCGTCGCGGCTCATCACCAACAAGCTGAGCGCATCCGTGCCAGGGTTCTGCTGGCGCTCGTGGATCGCCACTTCGATGTGCTTGAGCAGGTCATCACGGGCGCGGAGAGCCTTGCCGTAGGTCATGAAGGGTAGATTGACTGGTGCAGAGGTCAGGCCGAGCGTGAGTTCGGTGAACAGGCGGCTCAGGCGGGCCACATCATCGCCGGGTTTGCTGCCCATCAGCAGTTCGCTGGCGATCTCAAACGTCAGTTGTTTGTTTTCCTCGAACCAGGCGAACTCGCCTTTTACCACCCATTTGTCCAGGTAACGCAGTGTCAATTGCTCCATGCTGCTCAGGTAATTGCGGAGCGCCTCCCGGTGGAAGGCGGGCATGATGAGCTTGCGGTTGCGGCGGTGTTCCTCGCCATCCTGCAGGAAGAGTGAGCGTCCCAGAATCTCGCGGAAGGTGACGGGCCAGCCTTCACCCCAGGAGAAATGTTTCATGCCGGTCGAGAGCACAAATCGGTTGGCCTCTGGCCCGTTCATCATCACACAGGGGCGACCGAGGATGTGTGTGCGGATGATCGGACCTTCTTTTTCGATGCGTCGGGCCAGGTAACCGGGGTCGAACAGGAATTGGAGCGTTTCCCCAACGAATGGCAGGCCAAAACTGCCGGGCGGCAGCGGAAGGTTATTGGGATTCGAAGAGACTGCATTTGCCATGTAGGTCACTTTCTTACGCTACAAAATCAGGCGTTTATCAGTTTACAGGTGTTTGTGATGGACGGAACAAAGGATTCGGTGAGAGGCGCAGTGTCAAGCATCGACACGATGGGTAACGATTGCGCCCTCACCCGCCACTCCTTCTTAATATGGTAGGTTTTTGGTAGGGACGCGCTACAGCGTGTCCGCTGCTATGTAGGGCGCACGGCTGTCCGCCCATTGTGGTCAGTTATTTCTCTGCAGTAGGAATACTGAACAAAATGGACAGATTGGACATATTAGACTCGCGCCTTTTGTCCAATAAGGCGAGTGTCGGTGCAGCAAAGGCGGGGCAGCAGCGGGCTCAGTGTAGCATAGTCTGGGTAATAAACGGAACATATGTTCCGGTTTTGAAATATGGCAGATATTTATCCCGAATACGGATTTGACAATTCAGTCAGCGTCTACTATTATATAACTGACTGGTCAGTCATTGAATTGAAAGTGAACATGGCACGTCCCAAAAACCCTGAAATCCGCAGCGAGCGGCAGCAGCAAATCCTTGAGGCAGCGCGGCAGATCTTCGGTGAGCATGGGCTGGCGGAAGCCCGTATGGATGACATTGCCCTGGCCGCTAGGTTGAGCAAAGGCACACTCTACCTGTACTACAAGAGTAAAGATGATCTGGTGGTGGGACTGCTGGAAGCTCTGTTCAGTCAGGCACTGGTTCAACTGCGTGCCATTATCGAGCTACCCGGCCTGACGGCAGAAGCGCGGATGATCCATTACGTAGAGAGGATTGTCAGCCTGATGGAGAGCGATGCAAGTTTGCTCAACATTAGCTACGAGTTCTATGCAGTGGCAGCACGCCGTCCGGCAGTGCGGGACTACCTGCAAACCTACTTCGGGGAGTATCGTGGCCTGCTGGCAGCCTTGCTTGAACAGGGGAAAGCACGCGGTGAGTATCCACTAGTGGATTCCGGGCAGGCCGCGCTCACACTGGTTGCATTGCTGGAGGGCTGCACCCTACTGTGGTTCACGGATCACACTGCGGTCAATCCCCGGCAAACACTACCTGTCGTCATTCGCCAATTCTTCAATGGTTTAACCTGAATAAAGGAATATCACAATGGAACATATCAACTGGAACCCGCCGGAACCTCGGCGTGGTCTAGCTGGGTCATGGGACCGCTTCGTCGGCCCCGGCGCGACTTCGGCAGAAGAATGGCTGCAATTGTTGGGCGGGCTGTTGCTCACTGGGGCGCTGGTCATGGGCTATCTGAGCCAGCGTGAACTGCTCAATTGGTCGGTTGCCCAGACCGGGATCGCCCTACTGCTGGCGCTGGATTTGACCGGCGGTATCATCACCAACGCCACCGGGGCTGCTAAACGGTGGTATCACCGGGCAGGTCAACATACCTTGCGGGCGCATATGCCGTTCATCCTCGTCCATGGGGTGCACTTGCTGGTGGTTGCGCTGTTGTTCCGCCAGATGGATTGGGGGTTCTTCGTGGTGCATTATCTGTTTTTGTCGGGCAGCGCGGTTATGCTGGTGCAGGTTCCCCTCTACCTGCAACGCCCAATCAGCCTGACCCTGTTCTGCGGCGGCTTACTTCTGGGGATGTATCTCTTTACGCCGACACCGGGACTGGAATGGTTCATACCTTTCTTTTACCTCAAACTACTGGTGAGCCATCTGGTGAAAGAAGCCCCTTTTGCGCCGGAGGAGAGTCGATGACCACCATCGAACCTATCGATTTACCGGACGCTGTGAAAGCTGCTATGGCGGTGTTCCGGGATGCATTTCGGGATGATCCGGGCATGGTCTACATTTGCCAACGCGAACACGGCGGATACGAGCAGCGGCTGACGACATGGTTTGGGGCGACCCTACACCTCCAGATTGCGAACCATCAGCCTGTGTTTGGTATCCAGCAGGATGGAGAATACATCGCCTGTGCGATGCTGACGCTCCCTAACGCACGACTGAGCCTGCCGAGCCTGTTGAGGTGGTTATCGGCGGTCGCATCAGGGACAGGGGTGAGAACTGTATGGCGGACGCTGTCTCACCTCCAGCGAATTGGCCCGTACCAACCGCAAATGCCACATGTACGGCTGGAGTTCATCGCGGTAGCCCCCGCACATCAGGGGAAAGGCCACGCCCGCCGCTTGCTGGATGATATTCATCAGTTATCTGAGTCGCACGCGGAGTCCAGCGGCGTATGGCTGGAGACAGTCAACCCGGCTAATGTGCCGCTGTACTTACGGCTTGGCTACGGCCTCACGCAGCACTTGTCTGTGGCTCATTCGGTTGAAACATGGATCATGTTCCGTCCCAATTCGGTCGTCTAACCATGACCAGACATAGACCGTGCTGCTTGCAACTCTGGAGCAGGTCAGCGATACTCATTCTCCACACGACTGAAAACAAATTCTGAAATCTTACGGAGAAATCTCAATGGCAGACTCGCCCGAAATTCGCGACCAGGTGCAGGCGATGAATGCGCGTAGCCGCCAACTTGTCGCCGGGGATGACCGTGCCGGTGCACGTTCCATGCTCAAGGCCATCGGACTAACGGATGCTGATCTGGCTAAACCGCTTATCGGTATCGCCAATACCTGGACGGAAATTGGCCCCTGCAATTTTCATCTGCGGCGCCTGGCCCACAAGCTCAAGGAAGGTATCCGGGCTGCGGGTGGTACCCCCTTCGAGTTCAACACCGTTAGCATCTCTGACGGTATCACGATGGGTACTGAAGGCATGAAGGCGTCGCTCATCAGCCGCGAGATGATTGCGGATAGCATCGAGCTGGTTGCCCGCGCCAATTACCTGGATGGCGTGGTGGCGCTTTCGGCTTGTGACAAGACCATGCCAGGGACGATCATGGCGCTTATCCGCCTGGATGTGCCTGGAATCATGTTGTACGGTGGTTCCATTATGCCGGGCAACTTCCGTGGCAAGGATGTCACCGTTCAGGATGTCTATGAGGCCATTGGTGCCCGTGCTGCGGGTAAGATTTCGGCTGAAGACCTCAAAGAAATCGAAGATGTAGCCTGCCCTGGCCCCGGTGCCTGCGGCGGTCAGTTCACGGCCAACACGATGGCGACCCTGGCTGAAATTATGGGTATCTGCCCGATGGGTTATGCCGATATTCCTGCTGTTGCCGAAGAGAAAGATACGGTTTCATATAAAGTCGGCGAACTCATCATGAAGATGATTGCCGAAGACCTGCGCCCCAGCAAGATTATCACGCGTCAATCCATGGAGAATGCGATGGCCTCGGTCGCGGCCACCGGTGGTTCCACCAACGCTGTGCTGCACACACTGGCCTTTGCCCGTGAGGCGGGTATTCCCTGGACGATTGACGACATTGAAGCGATCAACAAACGCACGCCCATCATTGCGGATATGAAACCTGCTGGGAAATATACGGCGGTCGATGTCCATAAAGCCGGTGGCATTCGGCTCATTGCCCAACGCTTGGTGAATGGTGGCTATGTCCATAACGACTGCATCACTGTCACGGGTAAGACATTGGCTGAAGAAGCGGCAACCGCGGTGGAGACTCCTGGGCAGCAGGTCATCAAGACCTTCGAGGATCCCATCAGCCAAAATGGTGGCTTGCACATCCTCAAGGGCAATCTGGCTCCGCGGGGTTCAGTCATCAAGCTCAAAGGCGACGAACCACGTATTCATCGTGGCCCAGCGCGCGTCTTTGATACCGAACAAGACGCCATGCACGCGGTCCAGTCCTTGTCGATCAAGGCGGGTGATGTGATTGTGATCCGCTACGAAGGCCCGACGGGTGGTCCCGGTATGCGGGAAATGTTGGGCGTGACTGCGGCGATCAACGGACAGGGTCTGGGTCGTGATGTCCTGCTCATTACGGACGGGCGTTTCAGCGGCGCAACCCGCGGTTTGAGTGTCGGACATATCGCACCGGAAGCCGCTGTGGGTGGGCCGATTGGTTTAGTCCGGGAAGGGGATATGATCCGCATCGACATCGACAACCGCCTGATCGAAGTCGAATTGAGCGATGAAGAAATGGCAAAGCGGAAAGCGGCCTGGGTGAAGCCGGCTCCAAACTATACTCGTGGCGCGCTGGCGAAGTATGCGTACACTGCCCAGCAAGCTGACGATGGTGCCATCAGCAATATCGGGTTGGTGTAGAGAGGCCGATAGCTATTGGCTGATAGTCAGAGGTCAGAAGCGTCAGAACTTTGGTACAACATTCACAGGGGCGCACAGCCGTGCGCCCCTACAGATAAACGGAGTTATGGGTAAATCCTAATCGACCAGATGGAACGATTTGCGTGAGCTATCTAGGCCTGTTTTCATCACATCACATTGCTTTACTCAGTGACTGGCTGGGTTCAAGTGGAGAGCTTTACGTCGATATCTATCTCCCACGCAGTGGAGCAAGCAGTAGTGCCTACTTGATACATTCCATAGCTGAATTGAAAGAACTCATTGCGCGGCAAACCCATACTGAAATTGACATTACCATTTTTCGCAGCTTGCAGTTTCCGTTACGTGGCATTGCAGATGCAGCACTTTTGGAAAAAGCCCTATCTTTGATTTCAGATGGTGAGTATTACTCGATCATTGCCTTAGAAGAGAGTGTCTTTCCTTCGTCTATTGATTGGCAGGGTGAGGGCAGAAGTCATGTGGAGGTTAAGCGTGACTTTGCAGAACTAGATGGTGAAAGTATAGGAATAGGTCAAGAACCTGTGTGGGTTCATTCTCCCGACTGGATTGAGTCGCATCCGGACGAAGCATTTCATATATCAATGAATAGAACAACAAATTTTTCAGTGCTAGCTAACCAAAGTGAGTACCCACCATTTCAATCTCATCCTGAAAACTACAAGCAAGTACTCGATTACTGGCAACAACAGTAATTTTGGGACTTACGCAAACGCAGTGATTTCGTAGGGACGAGGTGTGCCTCATCCATCCGCCTAAAATCTACCTGACCGCGACAGTCCTGATTTATCCAGAATTGTCGGTGGAGTGTGTCGTTTTTCGTCGCGCTTGCATCTGATTGAGGTGGTCATGAGTGGCAATATCCGCCTGGATACTGCCTGCGACTTCCTCAATGAGTTCAGCATACTCCAAAATCCACACGAGTATCATTCTCATCCGCGCCAGCGCACGGCATCGAAGATCCTCAACAACACCTGCTCATAAACTGCTCAGAGTTCACTTAGCCTTTATTCAAGCGCACAACCCAAATCAGGCGTATCGTTAGCTCTGTTGATCGTTAGCAGGCCTAATCGTTAGCATGGCAATAGAACCGACATCATCATCAGCCAGTATCCCACATCGCATTCTCGATGTGTTGCCGGTTGTCATGCGGGTGGTGGCAGCGCAAATGCGTGGCACCCGCCATGCGCTTTCCAGCGGACATATGCCTGTCTTGGCAGCACTCCGGTATACAACCTATACCCAGAGCGAACTGGCCGACATGATGTCTGTGAGTAATGCCACCATGTCTAATACCTTGACTGCGCTCGAAGAGCGAGGATGGATTGAACGCCAGCGATCAACGGAAGATCGGCGGCAGGTTTACATTCACCTGACGCCTCAGGGGCAGCGGGCCTTGGTTGAGAGCACGGAAGATATGGAAGAGCATATTGCCGAACTCACCGCTGGACTGGATGCCGAAGCGCGCCAGAAATTGTTGGATGGACTGGACGTACTGGAAACCGTGTTTATGTCCGCGCTGATGAACATTACCAGTAGTGAACGCGAAGTTGAAATGCACACACGTAAGCAAGGATGAAATGAAGACATGAATAATCGGGAAATCGTTGCAGAAAATCTGGTACGCCAGTTCGGGAACTTCACCGCTGTCAATGGCGTGTCGTTCAAAGTGAAATCCGGTGAGATCTTCGGCTTTCTGGGGCCAAACGGCGCTGGTAAATCCACTACGGTTGCCATGCTGACCACGCTCATACTCCCGACTACTGGACGGGCCACAGTAGGCGGTTTCGATGTCACCTCTCAGGCAGGAGATGTACGCCGTATTGCCGGTGTCGCCCTGCAGGAGATTGGACTCGATCCCCTCATGAAGTCGATGGAGTTGCTGACCATGCAGGCTCAGTTCTTTGGAGCCAGCCGCAAGGAAGCCACTGCCCGCGCAAAGGAATTGCTTGAACTGGTCAAGCTGTCCGAGTTCACCTCCCGCCCCGTGGGTAAATACAGTGGTGGCATGCGCCGCCGCCTGGATCTGGCAATGGCACTGGCCCATGAGCCAGAAGTGCTGTTCCTTGATGAGCCGACCACCGGCCTCGACCCGGCCAGCCGCCGGGATATCTGGCATGAAGTCCGCCGCCTGAACCGCGATCACGGCATGACAATCTTCCTGACGACCCAGTACCTCGAAGAAGCTGACCTGCTGGCGGACCGGATCGCCATTATTGATAAGGGCATTATCCAGGCAGAAGGCACCCCGGCAGATCTAAAGGCTGGGCTGGGCGGCGAGTCCATCAACGTTAGCTTCCGGGATGCGGAACTGGCCCTGAAGGCTGCCGAAGCAGTGCGTGATATGGTCACTAAAGTGCAGATCGACCGCCGTACAGTGCGCCTGTATCTGGCTGGTGCGGCGCAGGCTGTGCCAGGGGTTATCAATCGTTTGGGTACCCACGGATTAGAACCCATTTCACTTACGCTCTCCCAACCGACACTGGACGATGTCTTCCTCCAGGTCACCGGCCAACGCTTTGAGGCTGAACCGACCGAAGATGAAGCGCTGCCCGCGTAATTTCGACTCAGTCGCGGAAGCGCCTTGTCATGGCGCGCCCGCCCATAGCAGACCACATAATGCAAAGGACAAAGTTCAACATGGGTGTGATAGCAGAACGTAGATCAGCAATCGCCGCTGGGACCAGCGCGCCGCGAGGTAATTTCTTTGGTCAGGTCGCCATGCTCACTTGGCGCAGCTTGACCATCACGCTGCGTGATCCTGGCACCGTCATTCCGGGTTTCATCATCGGTGTATTCTTCCTGCTCGTCTATGATGCCTCCCTGAGTGGTGCGGCAGCATTCTTCCTGCGCGGTCAGAGCTACCTGGGCTTCGTCCTCCCGCTTTCCGTCATCAGCACCGCGCTTAGCGGGGCGGGTGTGGCCGGTCAGGCTATCGTGCGCGATATTGATAACGGCTACTTCAATAAATTGCTCCTGACCCCGGTCAGCCGGGCAGCGATCCTGCTTGGCCCGATGATTGCCGGTGCCATCGTCATTGTGTTGCAGGCACTGGCGATTATTGTCGCGGGTTTGCTGATGGGCTTGGAACCCGCTACTGGCGTTGTAGGTCTGCTCACACTGCTCGGCTACGCCTTGCTTCTGGGCATGGGACTTTCCGGTTTTATTGTGGGTGTTGCCCTGCGGACAGGTAGTCCCGGAGCGGTCAGTGGCGTTTCCTTCCTGTTCTTCCCGCTCACGTTTCTGACGGCGACCTTCACGCCGATCAATCTTCTAGAGGGTTGGATCCGCACGGCGGCAGAATATAATCCGATTACCTATATTCTGGAAGCCACGCGGGGTCTGTTGAATACGGGCTGGAATGCTGAGGCGCTCTCAAGGGGGCTGACCTCCTCCGTGGTGATCTTTGTTATCACCTTCGCCTTTGCCCTCTGGAGCCTGAAGTCGCGTACGGCTCGCAAGTAACAATGACCCTGGCGGGAGGAATATCCCGATAGGATCGGACCAGCTAAAGCTATCAGGGCGCATGAATGTGCGCCCTTTGTGAATATCCCTTTCGGAGTAAACCATGCAGAAAACGCAGCCTTCATCTCTCTATCCCCAGACGAAAGCACCGCGAATTGCGGACTTTGGGATTATTTTTTCAGTCATTATTTGCCTCGGTATTGTTGCCCTGGGGACGTGGCTGACCCGCTACACCCTAGCGACGCCCAGCCCGGATGAGGGCGGTTTCTTTTACGAGTGGCAGCTTGCCAACCCGGATTTCTGGAGCCGCGCAACCGTCTGGATCGGTTTTGGTCTGCATCAGATTTTTCACTGGATAGCGATCTGGTGGGCGCAGGAACGCTACGAAAAATACCAGGACGGGATGCGTCCGGCGAACTGGTGGGCGCTTGGCATCAATGTGGTATTTGTTATTCTGCATTACTTCCAGACCATGTTCTTCTATGATGGTATCGCGCAGGATGTTCCCTCATGGACTGCCCAGTTTGCGGTCATCATGATGCTGTTCGTCATCCTGGCGATGGAAAACCGGCGGCGTGGGATGTTTTTTGGCAAGAAGCTGAATTTCCGTGCCGAATTCTACTCCTGGATGAAGCGCTATCATGGGTACGCTTTCAGCTTCGCGGTCATCTATACCTTCTGGTTCCATCCGATGGTCCCGACCTGGGGCCATGTTTTTGGCTTTGCCTACGTCATTCTGGTCATGATCCAGGGATCGCTGATGATGACCCGCATGCATCTCAACCGGAAGTGGACCTTCCTGCTGGAAATTCTGGTACTGCCTCATGCGGCGTTAGTTGCCTGGAATCAGGTTGCCAGTCAGGGTTATTCGCCCGGTTTGCTGCGGATGTTCATCTTTGGCTTCCTGACCATGTTCATCGTCACACAGATGCACGGGCTGGGACTGAAGCCATGGATTAAGTATGTGATGGGAATTGGCTTCGTGGTCAGCCTGCTCATCATCTACCTGCTGGATGTGCCGTTGTTCAATATCAACGAGGTCATCCGCATCCCGGCGATTGAGTACGGGATGGTCTTTGTGATGTATGGTGGTTGGTGGTTGTTCGCCAAGCTGACGGGACAGCTCAAGGGGGCGCGGACCACTGATTATGTGGAAGCCCGCGCGTCAGCCTGAGAGGATATCAGGTCAGTATTGAACGAATACAGCGTCCTGAAGGACGCTGTATTCGTTGTCAAATAGACCTAAATCTAACGTCCTTTGATCGGAGTATGGGCAGCGGTCGCCGGGCCTCTTTCCGCTAATACCCGGTCGATCAAACCGTACTCGACAGCCGCGGCTGCATCCAGGTAGATGTCCCGGTCTTGGTCGGCGATCAGGCGTTCGCGTGGCTGACCGGTATGAGCGACGAAAATGTCCAGCAGGCGATCTTTGAGGCGTTGTGATTCGCGTGCTTGGATCATCAGATCGCTTGCCTGACCGCTGCCACCCCCATGCGGTTGGTGCATGTGGATGGTGGCATGGGGGAGGGCTGCTCGCATTCCTTTAGCACCACCAGCCAGCAGGACGGTTCCGAAGCTGGCGGTTACGCCGACGGCAGTCGTAGCAACCGGTGCATGGATCGCCTGCATGGTGTCATAAATCGCCAAACCGGCATAGATGACTCCACCCGGCGAATTGATATACAGTTGAATGGGCTTTTGTGGGTCTTCGCTGTCCAGATACAGCAGTTGGGCTACGATCAGGTTCGCCATCTCCGGTTCGATCTCCGAACCTAGCATGATGACGCGCTGCCGTAACATCAGTGAGAAAATGTCAAAGGCCCGTTCCCCGCGCGCTCCCTGCTCAACCACCATCGGTACAACGTTGTAGATGCTCATGCTACTGACTCCATTTCATTCAATATGGCGGCGTACCCCAGCACCCATTCATACCCGTGTCCAGTTTCCACCTGTAACTGTGTGCCGTCACCGGGCATAGATAGTCTGTTCATAATCGGCATACGCTTGCGGAGGTGTTCCCGTGCGTATTGCAGACGTTTTTTGACCGTCGTCAGGGGAACTTGTAATAGGGTTGCGATCTCCTGCTGAGAATACTCGTCGAGATAGTACATTTGAGTGACAGTACGCTCTGGTAACGAAAGGCTGCCGACCGCGCCGCGTAATTTCGACTCAGACCAACGAATGTGCGCTTGCTCTGCCGGATCATCTTCCGTCTCACTACTGATCCATTCGTCATTCAGTATTTCTCCTGGCCTCCAGTGCCGCCGTACCCGCGCGCACTGGCTCACGACAATGCGCTTTAGCCAACCAGGGAAAGCTGCCGGTTCACGGAGCGTTCCCAACTGCTGATAGGCAATGAGTAAGGCATCCTGGACCGCATCTTCGGCTGCATCCTGATCTTGGAGCAATCGCTTTGCCCAAATCAACGCGATCGGTTGGAAGTGGGCCGCCAGGTTATCGAAAAGTCGCCGCTTTTCCTGCGGTCCGGCTGCCTGGGCGGCGGTCACGATTTGTTCGTAAGACTCCATCGCTTTCCCTTTTTCGTTATCGTCCCTGAATCTATAGAGCCATTGACGTGCCGAAAGGTGATAAATCTACTTTCAAAGTATCCAGTTTCTTGACAATGTCACGAAGGTGAATATAATTAGTCTTGAAAGTGAATACCATTAGTCTTTGAGGTTTGTGATGTTGACTACCATGACCCATACTCCTTCATCCGCCCCTGCATTCCGCCTGTCAATGCCCGGTCTCTTGTTGAGGCTCGAAGGCTTGACAGCTTTTCTCGCCGCCGTGATCCTCTATGCTCATATGGGGTTCAGCGGTGTGGCTTTTATCCTTTTCTTGCTCGCGCCTGATCTTGCTATGGTCGGCTACAAAGTCAACCCACGCATTGGCGCACTGATGTATAATCTGGCCCATCTTTACACGGTTCCAGCATTGTTGTTGGTAGCTGGTTGGGCCCTGAGTATGCCCACGTTGCTACAAGCCGGGCTGATCTGGATGGCCCACATTGGGATGGATCGTGGTGTGGGCTACGGATTCAAGTATGCGACTGAGTTCAAAGATACCCATCTGAATCGGGTATAACTGAAATCCTGTGCGCCATAGGACCAGACGAAACTCCCATGACATCCTCTTGTGAACTGAGTACCGTGAATTCATAGTCATGCCTTACCCAACACACGTCACGCTGGACTCCATCCTCAACCAGGCTCGCACCATGATCGAACTGGACGGGGTGGAAGCCTTGTCACTGAATGTGCTGGCGGAAGCTTTGGGCGTGAAAACACCCTCGCTTTACCGCTATGTGGATGGGAGGGCTGGGTTGTTGCGGGCGCTCAACTTACAGACCGTCCAGCAGTTGGTCGCAGCCACACAAGCGGCCCACGATGCAACATCGGACCCGCTGGATCGATTTATCGCCATGATGCGCCAGTACCGGGCTTACGCCTTGGCGAATCCAATGGGCTACACGTTGGCTTTTGCCAGCGCAGCGCCAGATTCGCGTCCGGATCCCGCCTTGCTTGAAGCTTTAGCAATTCCGCTCCAGCAGGAGATGGCCAGGATTAGCGGGATAGATGAGTCCTTGATGGCGTTACGCGGAGCCTGGGCGCTGGTACATGGTTATGTCTTGCTGGAAATACACGGTCAGTTTCAGCGTGGGGGGGATCTGGAAGCGACGTTTGAGGGGGTGGTGAGGGGCTATCTTCAAGGATGGCAGCCCGCCACCTAAGGAGACCCTATTCAATCATTTTGGTCAAAGGGGTCGCCCAATAAGCGGAGCCATCCTTCTCCCGATTGATATAACCCGCCTCAAATAGCTCGCGTCGCAGCAGGGCATGGTCGCCGAAGGTGTGCCACTGCTTGAGCAGCTCATTGACCTCACGCTCTTTGTACAGCCGTCCGGTCTCAAACTTGCCCGCCAGATAAACTAATAACACTGCCTGCAAGGATTTCTTAGAGGGCCATTCTATTAAACGGCCTTCGTTATCCATATGATTTTTGAGGGCATCTGGGAAGTCGCTCACATGGAACCTTCTTTCGGGGGCGCCGGTTTTTTCTCCGGTTTCGGCGCGTCCAGATCGCCATTGTGCCGGGTCATTGCCAGATCAATGCCGTCGGCCAACCAGGTCTCAACAGCATCGGCGGCTCGGTCGATCACCTGCGCGGCCAGAATCGCATCATCCCCTTTGAAGGGTGCCAGCACATAATCTCGCGCTTGCATCTTGCCCGGTGGCCGACCAATGCCAAAGCGTAACCGGTTGAAGTCCTGGGTGCCCAGGTGTTGGATGACACTCTTAAGGCCATTTTGCCCGCCAGCACTGCCGGAAATTCGTAAGCGGATAGTGCCAAGCGGTAAATCCAGGTCATCTGTGACCACCAGCAAATGGGCAACTTCGACCTTATAAAAATCCATGATGGACCGCACAGATTCACCGCTCAGGTTCATGAATGTTTGGGGTTTACTCAGGATGACGCGCTTACCCTTTACCGTCCCACTCGCCGACTGCGCTTTCCGCTCGGTCTTGCCAAAACTCAAATGATGGCGGCGTGCCAGTTCATCGACGACGCGGAAGCCCACATTGTGGCGCGTTGCTTCATATTCGCGCCCCGGGTTGCCGAGGCCGACAATCAAATACCATTCAGACATAAGGTGGCTTAAGCTCCAGTCGTTGAGACGGGCTACAGCATAGCAAAGGGAAAGGAAAATCTGAAGGCGTTCATCCTGCAATAGGATGTAGTCTGGATTGAATTTTGATGCGGGCCTCTTCCATCGAATGAACGAGGCTCATCGTCTTTGACAGGTGTGGGACAGCCTGAATGGTAATTTTCATCATGTTCGCGATGAAATTATCTCTACTAACGATGTAAGCATGTTGGAAGTTAGGCGGCGAGGTGTGTGAAGAATAGGTCAGATGACTGAAAAGCGGTCCACGTGGAACTAACCGCGTCCGAGTCATGTCTCCAATGGTGAAGTAGGGTGCTTCCTCTAATGAACGCCCCATTGTCTGTTCTTTCATGAAGGCGGTTAGGTACTCGTCCCACGTCCAATAGGAATCAATAGTGTATAAGATGGTGTTGGCGACGACTGGATCCCACTCAATTCGGATAGGCATGACCTTAGACCCGTTCATGACGGTTATATACTATTTGAAAGTATAAAAGTAAACCTGAATATGACATCCTTGTGGTTTAGAAATTATTCATGAAAAAGGAGGCCTAGTCGATGGACTATCCCCCTTTATTAAAGAACAAACCTGTGAGGTTTGAGTTTATCCCATCTCACGGTCCCGGTTAAACTGAGTTTCATACAAATGAGCGTACAGACCCCCCATCGCAAGTAGTGCTTGATGGGTGCCCCGTTCGACGATGTGACCACGATCCAGCACCAGGATGAGATCTGCCGCCAAAATCGTGCTCAGTCGATGGGCAATCACGATGCTGGTACGTCCTGACATGACCGTCTTGAGCGCATCCTGAATGAGCGCTTCGGATTGGCTGTCTAGGTGACTGGTCGCTTCGTCCAGCACCAGGATGCGCGGATTCTTGAGGATAACGCGGGCCAGGGCGATTCGCTGTTTTTCGCCGCCGCTGAGTCGGTAGCCACGTTCACCAACGATAGTGTCATAACCATCCGGTAATCCAGCAATGAAGTCGTGAATATTGGCCGCCCGGCAGGCCGCCTCCAGTTCAGCTTGATTGGCTTCCGCCCGTGCATAAAGCAGATTGGTGCGGATCGTATCGTGGAAGAGGTGTGTTTCCTGCGTCACCATGCCGATCTGCGCGGCCAGAGAGTCCAGCTTCAGGTCACGCAGATCATGACCATCTAGAGTAATACGCCCACTGCTAGGGTCATACAGGCGTGGAATGAGATAGGTGAGGGTCGTTTTACCGGCACCGCTGGGCCCTACTAGCGCCACCAATTGACCTGGTTGAATATGAAAGGTGATGTTTTCCAGAGCTTGTTCGCGGGCCTGGCTTGGTGCTGCGGGTGCATCTTCAGAGGGTAGCGTTGCCCCATTGTGCGCCCCGATAGTCATGAGGACGTTGGCTGGAGGGTGTTTGCCGTTTTTTCCGTTAGATTTGTCATTGCCAGAGAATACTGCTTTCACATTATCCATCCGACCGGGTCGATCTACATCCGAGAGCAGTTGGCTGTCTTCCCGGCTGGAATAATGGAAGGTGACGTTCTCAAAACGGAGTTCACCTCGAGAGGATGGCAGGGCAATTGCGGTGGGCTTTTCCTGAATCTCCAATGGCAGATCAACCACCTCAAAGACCCGCTCGAAACTGACCATCGACGTGGCAAATTCAACTGGCGCATTTGTGAGGGCTTGCAAGGGGCCGTATAACTGGGTCAGGTATGAGCCGAAGGCCACAATAGTACCAACCGTGAAGACGCCATCCAGTACCAGATGCCCACCGACCCAGTAGACTAGCGCGGTGCCGATGACCGTCACTAGACCGATAACGGCGAAGAACTGACTGCCCAGCACTGCTTGGCGGATGCCGGTATCCCGCACTTTACCTGCCCGATCTTGAAAGCGATTGACCTCATCGGTGCCACGCCCGAACAGCTTGACCAGTAATGCACCGCTGATGTTGAGCGTCTCGTTCATCATGGCGTTCATCTGGGCGTTGTATTCCATCTGCTCGCGGGCGATCAGACGGAGTTTGCCGCCCAGCCACCGCGCCACTAGAATGAAGAAGGGGAGTACCAGTACGCCAAGAATGGTCAACCGCCACTCCAGGGCCAGCATCACGGCCAGGGTGGCAACAACGGTGATGAGGTTCGAGATGATCGTGACGATCGTGCTGCTGATGGCCCGCTGCGCGCCAACCACATCATTGTTCAATCGGCTCATCAACTCGCCGGTTTTGGTGTTGGTGAAGAATCGAATCGCCATCCGCTGAATATGCTGATACAGCGAAACACGCAGATCAAAGATGACCCCTTCACCAACAGCCGCGTTTAAGCGGCGCTGTACCACAGCGATCAAACCGCTAATGACCGGGATAGCCACCAGTCCAAGCGCCAGCCAGTTGAGTCGATTGCTGTCTCCGTTGGTCAAGGCATTGTCGATCAGGTCACGGAAAATCAACGGAGTTAAGAGGCCCAGGCCGGTCGTAACCAGAATCAAGGTCAGAATACCGGCAATTTGCCACCAGTATGGACGGGCGTAATCCAGTACCCGCCGCAGCAATCCCCAGTCGAATGATTTCTGTTTGCGGGCCTCATCATCGCCCCAAACATAAACCCACCAGCCGCCTCCGCCGCCACCGTGAAACATACGTCCCCCTCGCCCTCGTCCATTACGCATCATCTTTTCATCTTAACCCGTCTCGAATGGGATGTCAGCCAGCCATTCGGTTAGGCCCATGCCGGAATGCTATTTTCCGGTATAATCAGCTTGGCGTTGGAAGACTCTAACCATCGGGCATGACCCGGTAAGAAGGATTGACGGCCATGGCTGACCGTCCAGACTCAAATCAGGACTCTCAAGGCACAACGGGTGGCTGGCGGCGGCCTGCCAATGCGGCTCCGGTTCCTGCCCGCCCGAAACCCGCGGAAACCGGCGCTTGGAGAACCCCCACGTTGCCGAAGGATATGACGCAGCAGCCCCGCAAACAGGGCGGTTGGCATCTGCCCCGCCCGGAAGATGCGCTTGGGGGGACTGGGCCATTGAAGCCAGTGGTAGAGACTCCGCCTGCCAAGAGCAACTCTGCTCGCCCTGAAGATTCGATGTTTGAAATGAGTGCCGAAGCCCCTGCCGAACCCGCTGTCGCGAGTGAGGATAGCTCGCTGCTGGCATTGGAAACCAAGACCAAGGAAGAAGAGGCCAGCGGAAGCCTGCTCAACTTGGAACAGGTTGAAGCCATCGCGAGTTCGCAGCCGCTTGAGGAACTCGATGACGAGGAAGATGGCGGCTTCAGCATGAGCGAGTTGATCGCGCTCTCCAGCCTGGTCGAAAATAAGCCCGCTCCGGCGATCAAACCTGTAGAGAAGCCTGCCGAGTCCACCTCTGCACCCGCAGCGGCTGGAACCGATCCGGGTGAATACGCTCGCCGCCAACTCGAAGCTCTGCAATCGGGTACCGGCCCTCAGCCTGCCGTCTCATCAACGGGTTCCTCCGGTGTAGGTGCTGCTGAAGATCCCGGTGCCTATGCCCGCCGTCAATTGGAAGCCTTAAGTGGCAGCCAGCCGATGAGTCCGGTCGTGGATCTATCGTCAACCGGGTCAGGTGCGGCGACTGGTGCCATGCCCGCTGCGGCGGATTCCGACCTGGCCCGCAAATTCCGTGAAACTGAAGCCCAGGTGCGTGAACTGCGCGCATTGAACCTGAGCGGGCAGATCAGCCGGGACGAACTTCAACAGCGCCTCCGTCAACTCATGATTCTGGACGACAGCCGCGTCTGGTGGATGATGGGGATGGAGACCGATACCTGGTACAAGTTCGACAATGGCGACTGGACAGTAGCTACACCACCTTTCGGTACCAGCACAACCGGTTTGCCCGTGAGTGGTATGGCAGGCTCACCCGCGACGTTAACTGGATCATTTGACCCGAACCTTCTGCCCAAAGCACCCTTTCCGGATAGCCAACCCATTTATCCTGGTCAGGCCGGTTTTACCTCGACCATTCAGGATGCCGAACAGTACAGTACGCCCTTGCCCCAGCCCGTGCCGATCTATGATGCCAATGCCACCCTGGTGGGTAATGCCGGTGCCTATTTGTCGCCCGTTCGTCCATCCGATGCCCAAACGCTCGATAACTACGGCCAGGCACAACCGACCGTTGTCAGCCCGGCGGTGAATTTCCCGCCCTCTACCTCGGACTCGGGTTGGGTCAGCGTCCAGTCGCCCATCCCCCAGGCTCCTGTCGATACAACGCCGCCGACCTATGATATTGCCAAAGATGCGCCCTTCGCCCAGCAAATTCAGGAAGAAGCGCGCGCTCGGACTGTGTCCAATGCCTTCCGTCTGGTGCTGGTCGGTCTGGCTGCCCTTTTGTTGCTGGGAGCCTGCGGCATCGGTTTTGTGGTGATGCAGTATCAGAATATTGCTAATCAGTATGCGCCAGCGATCAATGGCCTTAAGAATTTCCGTCCCGAATTCCAGACCGTCCGTATTCTGGATGTGAATGGCGACCTGATTACCGAGTTGAATAGTCAGCAGGGTGGGGCGCGCACGACCGTACCGCTCAGTCAAATTTCTCCCTTCATGATCCATGCGGTGGTTTCACTGGAAAACGAACGCTTCTTTGAAGACCCCGGCTGGGACTATGTAGCGATTGGACGTGCGTTCCTGCAGAACATTGCTGCTGGTCAGGTCGAGTCCGGGGCCAGCACCATCACCCAGCAGATTGCTGAGCAATTGGTGCTGGGGCAGCCCACCACCACTACCGATCTCAAACTGCGCGAGCTGATTATTGCTTCGCAGATTGCCCAGCAGTACACCAAAGAAGAAATTCTCGGTCTCTACCTCAACCAGATCTTTTTTGGCAATCAGTCCTATGGTGTAGAAGCAGCGGCGCAGTTCTACTTTGGGCACAGCGCCAATGATCTGACCTTGCCGGAAGCTGCCATGCTGGCGGGGATGATTGGCGCTCCGGCGACCTACAATCCGGTGCGTACCCCGCAGGATACGTTTGCCGATTATGGTAGCCGTCGGGATGCCGTTTTCGCCCGCATGGAAGATGTCATCCGCAAAATGCAGCAGGTCAGCTGCTTACCCATTCCCCATCCGGAAGTGAGTGGTCAGTTCTGCGTGGATGCGGCGGCGGTCAATGCGGCGCGTATCCAGACAGCACAGGTCAAAACACTCACCTTCCAGCCGCGGGAAGTGCGTTTCCGATACGCACACTTTGTTGAAATGGTGCGCTCACAGGTGAACACCGCCTTCGGTGAAGGGGTCATGTTCCAGCGTGGGTTTGTGATCCGCACCACCCTCAACCCGGCCGTGCAGGATATTGCCGAGGCAGCCCTGCGTCAGACGGTCACATCGCTCTCGACGGCAGGCATCAATACGGGCTCGGTCATGGTGACGGACCCGCGTAATGGTGCCGTGCGGGCTATGGTGGGTAGCCCGGACTTTAACAATGATGCGATTGATGGGCAGGTGAACGGAGCCATCACCTACCAACAGCCAGGTTCATCGATCAAGCCAATTCTCTATGCGGCTGCTTTTGAGTCCTTTGATAATGATGGCAACGGTACGCTCGAATATCTGACTCCGGCGACCATTCTCTGGGATGTGCCGACCACCTTCCAGAATCCGACCTATCAGCCCCGCAACTTTGATAACAACTTCTGGGGGCCGCTCTCGATTCGTACTGCGTTGCAGAACAGTCGGAACATTCCGGCGGTCAAAGCCTACGAATTTGTGGGTAGCACCCATTTCCGTCAGGTTGCGGAACGCCTGGGACTGACTTTCTTGCCAGAAGCGCAATTCGGCTTGCCAAGCGGTCTCGGTGCGACCGAAACCCGTCTCTACGACATGATGATGGCCTACGGCACGATGGCAAACAATGGTGTCCGGTCTAACCTCTACCTGATCGAAAGCATCACCGATCTGGATGGTAACCCGGTTGAACTCCCGCAGCGGGCCGCGCCCAGCCAACAGATTTCGCCGCAGGTCGCCTACCTGCTACAAAATATTCTGAGCGACGATCAGTCCCGTGCCCAGGAATTTGGGCTGAATGGCCCACTGACCATTCAGGGCTTGCCCACTCGTGACTATGTAGCGGCCAAGACCGGCACCACCGATGGCACCCGCGACCTGTGGACGATGGGATTTACCCATAATGTGGTGGTGGGTGTGTGGCTGGGCCGTCCGGATAATAATCCGACCAATGTCCAGGGAGGTGGGTACCGCAATGTGGCCCCGCTCTGGAATCAGGTGATGTTGGCGGCCTTGGGCGCAGCCGGTCGGCCTGATCCCTTTACCCCGCCGGTGGATGGTTCAATCATTCAGCAGCAGGTCTGCTCCGATACGGGTACGCTGCCACCGTCCAACTGTACCAGTCTCCGTACGGAACTCTTCATCGCCAATCAGCCCCCGCCCGGTGCCGATCAGGCGTTTGTCCAACAGGTTGATGTCGATAGCTGGACGGGCTTGCGCGCCAATCAGTTCTGCCCGAATAACCGGATTGCCGGCACCTTCATCAATATCACCGATCAATCCGCTCTGGCTTGGCTGAATAGTGCGGCTGGCTCACAGGTCGCGCAGCGCCTCGGCATTGGTGGCCGCACACTGGAACAGCCTCCCGCTGCCGAGTGTACGGTGAATACGGAAGTGCCGATTGTCGGCATTGTCGCTCCGGGTGAAGGCCAGCAGGTGAGTGGTGTCCTGACCGTGACCGGTGCGGCCTCGGCAGGTTCGTTTAACCGCTTCCAGTTGGAAGTCGCTTCAGCCAGTGCGCCCACCAACTTCCAGATCGTCTTTGGCCCGGTCACTGCGCCGCAGACTTCCGGCCAACTGGGTAGTTGGAATACGGCCAGCGTTCCCAATGGGACCTATATCCTGCGCTTATGGATGGTCTCCAATAGTGGGGGGTATGCTTCTCGAACTGTGACCGTGAGCGTTAACAATGCTGCCCCGCTGGTTGCGCCGACAGCCACCTTTGGTAGCTTTGCGGTGCCGACGTTGCCCGCTGGAACCAGCATTTTTGCCCCATCGCCAACCCCGAATATCCCCTTTGCGGAAGTGACCCCGCTCCCGCCGGGAACCTAGCGCGCTTTACCTTACGGGGCGGATCCCGATCCGCCCCGTTTTGATTACAACCTTCACCATCCCCAGCCACCATTCTTTACAATCTTTATCTTTATGAATTCTTTGTAAATTGTTGCATCAGCCACAAATTCTTACGTCTTCGCCTCATTTCTCCGTGATAGCCTGAAAGTTGTAAATAAGATCTGAAAAACGTGGCGCATTGGGGAGTGCAACCATCGTGACGATTCGGACAAGCTGGCATGATGCCGACCGCACTGTGCTCATCTGGACCATTGAAGATACGTGGTCATGGGATGAATTTAACCGTCAGATGCTTGCCGCACATCAGGAAGCTCAAACCCTCAACCATCGCTATGACGTGATCTGCGATTTAACGCAATGTAAGTTGTTACCTTCAGGTATTGTTGCGCGCGCTCATTTAGCAGTTAAATATGCCCCTACCAATTTGGGGATGATGGTCGTGGTAGGAATACCCCCCATTTTTGATGCCAGTTTGCGCGCCTTCCGGCGTATCCATCCTCGTCTGGCTGGTGACCTGCATACTTCTGCCTGCTTGCAGGATGCCTTAGCTCTGATTGAACGGCTTCATTCCATCCCCACCCGCGCTGATGCGCTTTTCACGACAGCGTCTCATAGGCTGGATCTTAGGAAAGTGACGGGATTACTCAAAGCTGTTTGTTGAACACGGGTTTCAATCTCGTTTCATGAATATTCTCTAGCGAAGTCCCCTCATACACTCACTCAGACGAGTAAGCCTCGGGCACCGTTTGCCCTCCTCCCTGCTTTGCGGTATGGTTCATATACATTAATCCTCCTGCAGGGAAATAGGTCTTATGAACTCGGATGGCACCAAACGTATTGCCAGCGTCACCATCCGGCGCGGGCGTTTCTTTCGCAAGTTTTACATGTATTTGCTGGCAGCACTGGCGGGGGGCGGCGCGATCTATGCCCTTGACCGGGTCGCTGGACAAAACCTGCTTGACCTGCGTGTATTGCAGGTTGGCGGCATCATTGCGGTGATTTTGACCGTTTGGTTCGGCTTACGTTCTCTCTGGAATTTGCTGCGTTGGTTGATGCAACCTTCAGAAACCCTCCAGCTATTTAACCGGGGTATCGCTTGGTCACGGGGCAACCAGTACTACAAGTATGGTTGGGGGCAGCTCCGCACCTATCGGGACTCGGCCAGTGGTGTATATCCCTTCGGGCGCAAGTTGTTGCAGTGGGGGTTCCTGCGGCTGACCATGCAGGATGGGCGCGTGTTGCAGATTACGCCCCGTCATGGTGATTTGCGCCGCTGGTCGAGCGCCCTCCGCAAATTGGTCGCGCGTGATCTGGGGGATGATATCGCCAGTCAAATTCGCGGCGGACATGAGGTTAAATTGCATCGCCGTTTGAAAGTGCTGCCTAATGGCGTCGAAGTCTATAACGAAGAAATTGACTGGGCCGACCTGGATGTGAAGCGGCGTGGCAACAAATTGACCCTCTTTAAGAAGAATGTTAAAGGTCGCTTTGAGCCAGTTCATACCTTCGACACACGCGGCCTCGATAATGTCGAAGGTTTTCTGGATGTCGTCTCGGAGACGCTGCCCAATTATCAACGGGAGCGCTTTGGGCGTACTGGCAAAACGGGTAAGCTGGATGCTAGAGGGGCGGGCCTTGCCTGAAAAGGCGGATGTCCTTAGTCGTCATTGGCTGCCGCGTCCTTACCGGCAGTTGTTGGTCGGTTTTTGGATTGCGCCTGGTGGATTGCTCTTGTTGGCGCTCTGGCTTGGAACTCGCAATATCCCCGCCATTTTAGATCTCCGTTTGTGGATCCCGCTGGTCTTTGGACTGCTGCCCGCGCTCTATATCTGGCAGGAAGGGATCGATGTCTTGCCTGATGGCCTACGCTGCCGTGTGCATCTGCCGCGGTTCTATGCCTACAATACGCTGGATACCTACTACTACGATCGGCGTTCGGGTCGCCGCCTGCTGACCATCTGGGACGCGCAGGGCCGCCGCGTCCTCGAATGTCATGCTGTCCACCTGACTGATTTTCCAGTTCTGCTTCGCGCTTTGCACAAGAATGTGCGGGATCGGCACTGGCCCCCCAACTCTTAAGGGTCTTCTCCGCAGAACCGCAACACAATAAGCATAAGGGCGTAAACCAGTTTGTGCCTCAAAGTCAAGAGTAAAATCGGAACAAATGTTCCGATTTTGCGCCGTATTTCGGGTATGCTGTTTGAAAACAGTTGCCCTTGAACGGGCTTCCACTCATCTGGTTTTGGACGTAAGAAGCTGTCAAATCTGTCCAAAGTGTCTAATCTGTCCAAATAGGTGACCTGACCCTGAACGATGAATGCAGCTTGAACGAGCGAATGGAGAAATCTTGATGATGACAACGATCACACGCTCACGAGTCCGGCTCAACCACCGGGTTCGCGCCTTGCTGCTGACCGATGCGGGCAAGCTGCTCTTATTCCGCCGCTTGAAAGCCGGTCTGGAACCGTACTGGGTCATGCCTGGCGGTGGTGTTGAATCGACCGATACCAGCCTGGAAGCCGCCCTGCGCCGCGAAATCCGCGAAGAACTGGGCGGCGCCGTACAAGTGATCCGTCCGGTCTTCACGACCGAACATGATGGTGAAGGGCAATACGAGGGTTGGCGCGTGCGGCATCACTATTACGCCTGCTACTTGACCGGCTATGACCTTTCTCAACGTAATGGCCCGGAATTCAGTAATCCGGCCAAGGGTCAGTATCTACCGGATGAATTTCCGCTGGATATGGACGTATTAAGCCACCTGACCATCAAGACTCCTGAAGCCAAAGCCGGTCTGCTGGCGAACCTCCACGTGCTCAAACGGCTGGTTTAATGCCGTAACCTGTTGCGAAGATCACCCAGCACACAAATCGACACTGCCGGGCAACTCGCCAGTGCAGCTTGGCGGAAGTACGTAAGAAATTCTTTAGCCCCTCTCCCTGCCGTCTGCGGCAATGGGAGAGGGGTTGGGGTGAGGGCGCTTTGCTTAAGCAATTTTGCTGCGTTGTACTAGGTTCACGCCTTCAATACATCAAACCTTAGCCAAAACTCCCCCAAAAGTTAGGGATGCAGCTTCTTGCGGGCATGTTACGATGAGCGCATCGTTTATGAAGTCATAAAGGACTCGCCGATGCGTAAAGTGATGGTCATTCTCGGTCTGATGGGTATCCTTCTTCTCACGCTTTCCATGCCAGTCACTGCCCAATCCGGCTTTTCCAGCGAGGAACAGGCGCTGATTGATGATTTGCAAATGGCGCTCGATCAATTTGCGCTGGAAAGCAGCTACAGCATTCGTGGTGTCATCAACTTGGTGCAGAGTATCAACATTGAAAGCACTGCCCTGAGCGGAACACTGGATCAGACTATTGACCAGAAAATGAGTGGCGAGTATGTGCGCGTCAGCGAGGATGAGGTTCTTGCCTCACTGGAGATCGACCAGTCGATCAGTCAGACCTTCCCCGGCCAGCCCATGCCCATACTGGTTGAACAAACGCTGGAAATGATCATCGATGGGGATTTGTTCATGCGGTTCAGCAATCTTTCTGCTGATCTGGCTGGCATGTTCCCGGAGGATTGGGTGAACCTGAGTGAAGACCCAAATGCCTTCCCTGGCGCAGAGGTTATCCGGGCCGAGCAATTTACAGCGTTGATCGGGCAGGCCCAGATCACCTATCCGCTGGATGAAATGACGATTACCTCGATTGAGGCGGTCTCGGAAATCCCGGAAGAACTTGCCCAGGATGCGGTACGTGGCATCCGCATCGAGTATGATATTCAGGCGGTCTATGAACAGGGCGGGCTGGATGCAGTCCTTTCGACCTTGAGCCTAGATACGATCACCAGCCAGTTCGGGATGGACTTCGAGTCATTCCTTGAGAACTACGTCAGCAATGCGGATATGACCATTACCTATTTCCTTGATGAGGATAATGCACGTATCGTCGGGGCGGAAACTATCCTGATGGGTCAGATTCCGTTGGACAATATTGACCTGGGTGGCACTAGCGCCGATCTGGATATTGATCAGACCCAAACGATCCTGATCCAGTACAGTAACTTTGGCGAGAACTTCGATATTCAGGCACCGCAATAGGGCTGGATTGCCATCCAATCAGGCTGCAACGGTCGCTTTGTGATCAGATAGCCCGATCCTGAATTTCCATGTATGACAAGAAAGAGGGTCAGTCCCACCTGGACTGACCCTCTTTTTGATCTACTTGGCGCAGGGACGCGCAACGGAGTGTCCGGCTTGTCTTAGCTGTTGCCGGAAGTACTGGCTACTTCCCAGTGTTCTGGTGTACGGAACAGACCGCTCAGTAGCAGTTCCTTGATGAACAGCATTTCCTTCGGCAGCCGGTCATACAGCTTGATGAACAGCTCGTCGTGCAGCAGGATTTCCCGCTTCCACACTTCCCGGTCGACCGACATCAGTTCCTGGAAATTCTCACGGGAGAAGTCCAGCCCACGCCAGTCAATATCTTCGTAGCGCGGCATCCAGCCAATCGGGCCTTCGACCGCTACTGCGTGACCATTAGCGCGCTCAACGATCCACTTCAGCACGCGCATGTTGTCGCCAAAGCCCGGCCACAGGAACTTGCCATCCTTGTCCTTGCGGAACCAGTTGACGCTGAAGATACGTGGCGGGTTCGGGATTTCACGCCCAAACTGCAGCCAGTGGTTGAAGTAATCTCCCATGTGGTAGCCCATGAAGGGCAGCATCGCCAGCGGATCGCGCCGTACCTGACCGACCTGACCGAACGCAGCAGCAGTCATTTCTGAACCCATTGTTGCGCCGATGTAGACACCATACGCCCAGTTGAACGCCTGGTAAACCAGTGGCACCGTATCGCTGCGGCGACCACCGAAGATGAATGCCTTGATCGGCACACCGCGCGGGTTATCCCAGTCGGGGTCAATCGCCGGGTTCTGTCCCGCCGGGGCGGTGAAGCGTGAATTCGGGTGCGCCGCCTTTTCCTTGCTTTCTGGTGTCCAGTCGTTACCGTGCCAGTCGATAGCATGGGCCGGTGCTGGGCCATCCATACCTTCCCACCACACATCCCCGTCATCAGTCAGGGCCACATTCGTGAAGATGGTGTTGGCCTTGCAGGACTCCATCGCGTTCGGATTGGATTTGTAGTTGGTACCGGGGGCTACGCCGAAGTAACCTGCTTCCGGGTTGATAGCGTACAGCGCTCCATCTGCACCCGGCTTAATCCAGGCGATGTCGTCACCAATGGTTGTGACCTTCCAGCCGTCCATCGCCTTAGGCGGGATAAGCATGGCGAAGTTGGTCTTGCCACAGGCGCTGGGGAAGGCGGCAGCAACATAGGTCTTCTGTCCGCTGGGTTCTTCCACGCCCAGGATGAGCATGTGTTCAGCCAGCCAGCCTTCATCCCGTCCGATGACCGAAGCAATCCGCAGTGCCAGGCACTTCTTGCCCAGCAGCGCGTTGCCGCCGTAGCCGCTGCCGTACGACCAGATCGAGCGTTCTTCCGGGAAGTGAACGATATACTTCACATCCGGGTTGCACGGCCAGGCCACGTCCTGCTGACCTGGTTCCAGCGGTGCGCCAACGGTGTGCGCGCAGGGGACAAAACTACCGTTTTCGCCCAGGACATCCAGTACGCCTGATCCCATCCGGGTCATGAGCTTCATATTGACTACCACATACGGCGAGTCGGTGATTTCGACACCGATGTAGCTGATATCCGATCCCAGTGGCCCCATGCTGAAGGGGATGACATACATCGTCCGGCCCTTCATGCAACCGGTGAAGAGATCATCGAGGATGACATGCATCTCACGTGGGTCCATCCAGTTGTTGGTCGGACCGGCATCACCCTTGCTGACCGAACAGATATAGGTGCGATCTTCGACGCGGGCGACATCGCTTGGATGAGAGCGCGCCAGGAAGCTGTTCGGGCGCTTTTCCGGGTTCAGCGGAATGAAGGTTCCACCCTCAACCAGTCGGGTACACATGCTCTGATACTCGGCTTCAGAACCGTCACACCAGTAAACAGAGTCCGGTTGGCAACGCTCTGCCATGGTGTTCACCCACTGGCGCAATCCATCGTGTTTGAGGTTGGCGGGGAACTGGATCGTGGGCATTTCATGCCTCCATGTTGTTTTCTTTTGACCATCGTGAGTCTATCGTTTTTTGGGGCGCATTAACACCTGAAAGCTTACACCCATTAGAGGTGACAATTGTTCAAAACCGCTTCGCTAGGTTCGTTATAATGGGTGGTATTGCATACTCAGATGGAGGCCCGATCATGGAACGGCTTTTTGTTTACGGTACCTTACGGGATCCCTTGGTTCAAATCCGGGTGATCGGGCGCACGGCAACCGGCAGTATCGATTTTCTGGATGGCTACCAGCGTGGCACCATCAAGCTAGGTGAGCGGGAATACCCCATTCTGGATGCCGCAGCCAGTGATAACTATGTGGAAGGTCTGGTGCTGGAAGTTTCTACTGATGAACTACAACGCTTGGATATCTACGAAACTTCAGCGTATCGCCGTATCCGTGTGAGCTTGCGCTCCGGGGGTGAGGCCTGGACGTATGCGCGGTGAGCACTTGCTTCTGAATGCTGTTCTTGACGACGGCCTTGTCACTCTGTGATAGCTTTTCCGCCGTCTTGACTTCAAGCGCTGCTCTGCTAGAATGCCATTGGGGTCGCTTGGCGACCTACTTTCACACGTCTGGATGCCGCTGTGTTCCTTGAAACAGGTGTAGTGGCTGATGAAAGACGTGATCGCTCAAACACACACAGGAGTATGATTTATGCCTTCCGAGGTCTCTCTTAAGACCCTCCTCGAAACGGGTGTGCATTTCGGTCACCGCACCCCGCGTTGGAACCCGAAGATGGCTCCGTTCATCTTCACTGAACGCAATGGGATTCACATCCTTGATCTCCAGCAGACCCTCGCTAATCTGAACCAGGCCTTTGACATGATCCGCGACATGGTCGCTGCCGGTAAGGTGGTGCTGTTCGTTGGTACCAAGCGCCAGGCAATGGAGACCATTCAGGTGGAAGCCGATCGCTGCAAGATGCCCTATGTCAATCAGCGTTGGTTGGGTGGCACCTTGACCAATTGGAAGACGATTCGTGACCGTATCGAAACCCTGAAGAAGCTGGAACGTCGCCGCGACTCCGGTGAGTTTGAACTACTCACCAAGAAGGAAGCGCTGGTCATGAACCGCAAGATCGAAAAGCTTCAGGAACGCCTCGGCGGTATCCGTGAGATGAAGCGCCTGCCGGATATGCTCATCGTAGTTGATACCATCCGTGAATCCACTGCCTTGAAAGAAGCCAATACCCTGGGTATCCCGGTACTGGCGTTGGCTGATACCAACTCAGACCCCGATGTGATTGACTATATCGTTCCCGCCAATGATGATGCCGTGCGGGCTATCAAGTTGATGGTTGCGACCCTGGCTGACGCGGTGATCGAAGGGCAGATGATGCGTAAGGGTGATGCTGAAGATGGTGCCGATGTCACCATGGAAAACGCTAACTTCGACGCTTATGACAAAGATGAAGAAGAAGTGAGTGATGAAGCCTACCTCGGTGCTTCGACACTTGCCAAACTGCGCGATGCCAACCTGTTCACGGATGAGGAAGAGAAGTAAACATGGCGGAAATCACTGCACAAATGGTCAAGGACCTGCGCGAATCTACCGGCGCTGGTCCCTTGGATTGCAAAAAGGCGCTTACTGAGAATAATGGCGATTTTGCCAAAGCTCAGGAGTGGCTGCGCGAAAAAGGTCTCTCTAAGGCTGCCAAGAAGCTCGGCGCCGGCCGTACCATGAATGAAGGCCTCATTCAGATTTACGCGCATCACAATAAGCGACTGGGTGTGATGGTCGAAGTCAACTGCGAGACGGATTTTGTAGCGAATACCGACAAGTTCAAGGAATTTGCCTACAATGTCAGCCTGCAAATCGCTAATCTCAGCCCACAGTACGTCCGCCGCGAAGATATTCCCGCGGAAGTGGTTGAGAAGGAACGCGAGACTCAGAAGGCAATTGCCCTCAATGAAGGTAAGAAGCCTGAATTCGTTGATAAAGTGATCGACGGACGGATGGAGAAGTTCTACGAAGAACTGGTGCTCATGGAGCAGAAGTTCATCAAGGACGATAGCAAGACCATCGCCAAAATGCTTCAGGAGACCGTTGCTGAATTGGGTGAGAGTATCCAGATCCGCCGCTTCTCCCGTTTCGCTCTCGGCGAAGTGCTGGGCGGCGCGGAGGAAAGCGCGGAGTGATCCGGCGGCACTGTCGGCTTGATAATTCCGTTTGTACCGTTGGGGTGCAAGCGCAGGGATTAGCTTTTGCTAGTCCCTTTTTTTTGCCACCATCCGTTAGGCTCCCCCCAGGTGCCTATTGATAGTAGGGACGTGCCGTTGCGCGTCCGTCTGCGATTGTGCTTGACCTATGTATCCATTAGGAGGAACCATGGCCCAGAATGGAACACAACCCGCCGCCTATAAGCGAATCATTCTCAAACTCAGTGGTGAAGCCCTGGCCGGGCCGCAAGGCTTCGGTATTGACACCGATAGTGCGGCTTTTATCGCCCACCGTATCAAACAATTGCACGATCTCGATCTTCAGATTGGCATTGTCGTTGGTGCGGGCAATCTGTGGCGTGGCAGCATGGGGGTCAGCCGCGGCATGGACCAAAGTACGGCAGATCATATGGGTATGATCGGTACGGTGATGAACGGCCTCGCTTTGCAGGATGCCCTCGAACGGGATGGGGTCAAAACCCGGGTACAGACCGCTGTCCAGATGAACACGGTTGCCGAACCCTATATCCGGTTGCGAGCGATCCGCCATATGGAAAAAGGCCGCGTAGTCATCATTGCGGGGGGTACGGGTAATCCCTATTTCACCACCGATACGGCTGCTGCCCTACGGGCAAAAGAACTGAATGCCGACATTGTCATCAAGGCGACCAAGGTTAATGGTGTCTACTCGGCTGACCCTAAGAAAGACCCGAATGCAACTCGCTTCGACCGCCTGGATTACGAAACCGTCTTGCAGAAACGCTATGCGGTCATGGATATGACGGCCTTTGCGCTCTGCCAGGATAACAATTTACCCATTCTGGTGGTCGATTTCTGGGCTGAAGGCGATTTACTGAAGGCTGTCCAGGGAGACCACAGTGTCGGTACGCTGATTTCCAATCAGGTGTGATGATGGATGACTCCCTCGAAGCCCGTGTAGGGCGGGCACTCATGGCCCGAAGTTGGACCCTTGCTGCCGCCGAGTCCTGTACTGGGGGCTTTCTGCTCAGCCGACTAACCGATATTCCCGGTAGCTCGCGCTATGTTCTGGGCGGGATAGTGTCCTATTCAAATGCGGTCAAGCAGGCGCAGCTTGGTGTCAGTGAACGCAGTTTGATCGAGTATGGCGCTGTCAGCGAAGTAGTGGCGCGGGAAATGGCGGTTGGGGTCAAGCATCTGTTGGGAGTTGATATAGCAGTGAGTATCACTGGGATTGCCGGCCCGGATGGTGGCACGCCGGAAAAACCGGTTGGCTTGACCTATATCGGTCTTGCGGGACCCGGCGAGCAGGTTGCTGTACGCCGCTTTGTCTGGACCGGTGACCGGGTTGGTAATAAAGTCTCGAGTACCACGGCTGCTTTAGAGTGGTTGCTGGAAGTCTCTCGATAAGCCATAGTCAGATGGTAAAGTTCGGTAGGACGCGCAACAGCGCGTCCGCCTCATTTCTCCCTGGGCCAAATAAGCTCAATTCAGATCAACTGGCTGGTCGAAATCCATCACAGGCCATCAGCGACCTAATTCCCATATCCCATCCAGGCCGTTTCCCACCGCTGCACGATGCTGGGCAGTTCTTGTAATGAGGCGATGATTGCGTCCGGTCGCGCTGTTTGATCCGGGGCATACGGGAAATGGCGTGCGCGGGTAAATGGATCAGCATGGGCGAGTGTGTGATGGAGTCCGATAGGTGTATGTTTCCAGACCACCTTAAACCCCTCATTGACGGGTGTACGGACATCATCTTCGTAGCTATCGCCGACCATAATCGTCAATTGGGATTTCTTAGGCCATTCTCCAAAAAACGCCGGATCTTTCTTGAGTACGTTGTGGGTATCGGGCGTCAGAATAGCGCGGAAGTACGGCGTTAATCCTAAGGCATCCAACACCGGTTGTTGATAGCGCCGTAGTCCTTTCGTTGCGACCACAAGCGCTCGATGTTCCTGGCTCAGTTTCTTTAGAACCTGGTCGCCTTGATCGAGGATGGAAGAATGAGTTGCCGCCTGTTCGCGTACGATGCTTTCACAACTCGCATGGATGACTGTTCCGAGTCTGGCCGCCACAGATTGCACAATATCATCCCAGTCCATGGCCTTTATAGCCGGGCAATGGGCGTCGTTCTGTCGATGTCGGTTTTCTTCGGCAATCAGCCGGTACAGATGATCTACTGATTGACCGGAGCGTATCGAAAGCTCGCTGAGTACCACCGGCCAGACCGCACTTTCAAACGGGTTGACCATGATGGTGCCGTCGAGGTCGAAGAAGATGACGCTCTGAAATCGGCGTACCATAGTGTCCTTTAACGGATTTAGGCCGTCACAAATTGGATGAGTTCACGTAATCGTGGCACATCCCGTTCCAGGACCGAGCGCTCACTGCGCCAGGCAAAATGGTCGCCGGTTCCACCGTATTCTAACGCAACGGCCCAGGGTTCCGGCCATAGACCTTTGGCAATATGGTCAATTGCCCATTCTGCTAGGTTCCAGTCGTCTTCAGTCATCGGTAGGTGATCGAGCAACCGGCCTTTCCCTTCATGATACTGAACCCCAGTGATATGGAGTTCACGTAGTCGGTGCAAAGGGAGTTGGCGAATATACTCACGCGGACTGTAACCAAGCTTATGGGCCGAGATACGGGCATGAGCCAGATCCAGTAACAATCCGACGTTCATCGTATTGACCACACTGCTGATGATCGTCGGTTCTAGTACCAATCTTGGGATTTCCCAATCCGGGTCCCAGACGGCATTTTCGGCAATCACCCGCTCCGCTCCATACCGCAGCGTCAATTGGTCAAGATCCTGGAACATGGCTTCTGCCATGGCGGCACTGGTCTGGTCATCCAAAGACCCCAATGGTAAGTCCCCAAAGTCAGAATTGCGCGGTGCGAGATGCGTGTTGATGTAATACGTGGAAGTGGTTCGCAGGCGGTGGTCAATGACGTTCCAGCCTGTCTTTTCAAGATCGCCGCGGCCTGCCAGCATGGGGAAGTGGACGTAGACCGGCAGTTGCCGCGCAGCTGAGGAAATCATCTCAGGCCAGTGCGTGCTCTTATACAGGTCAAAATTGATTTTGCCTTCATCCAGCAGATCAGCCGCTTGTGGCGAGTAGTTGATAGCCAGTTTCATGGATGAGCACCCTTCTTGTCGCTAGATTGAGTGTAACATGAACTTTTTATCCTCTTCCTATAAGGATTATCAAGTGATCTCAATGGACTATTGAGGTCGTGTTATACTGCCCACCATCACGAACACCGAATGAGTTTATAAGATGCCGGATATATTTATAATAGGTGGCGGTCTGAGTGGACTGTCCGCTGCCCTCGAATGTCAACGCCTCGGTCTAAGTTGCCGCCTGATTGAAGTGAAACCTCGACTGGGTGGCAGCCTTGCGACCGAAATCCTCGACGGCTGGAAGCTCGATCATGGGCCATTTGCCTTCAAGGAAGAAGCTGATTGGCACTTTTTGAGCGAATGGGGTCTGGATACTGACCTCTATAGCCTTTATCCCAACAAGCGACCCGGGGGCCGCGTCGCTTTTCGCAGCGGTACTCAAGCCCTGATCGATGCGCTCAGTCGATCATTGACGATCCCGGTTATTCATCGAATGGCTGTCAGCAGTATTGGCGAAATTGATGGTCACTATACCCTGTGTCTTGAAAATGGGTTGATGTGGGAAGCTGCTGGCGTGATAGTGGCTGCTCCGGCCCGTTTTGCGGAACGGATGTTTCGGACGTTGGTACCTGAACTCAGTCGTAGTTTCTTTGATTACGCCTACGATACGATTACTCGCCTGGCGCTGGGCTTTCGCAAAACCGACCTTCCTGAACCCGGTCGTGCCGCCTGGGATATGAGCTTCCCATCCTACGATTATACCGATCATCCTGATCGTGTTCCTCCCGATCACTGGCTCTTACAAATCGGTGTGCGCTATCCTCTCCATCAAACTTCACCTGACCAGATCATGTCAGTGCTAAGGCGGGACTTTAAGTGGCAGGCCGAGCCTTTGATTCAACGAATGAGCTACTGGCCGGAAGCCGACCCCATTCCGCCGCATCATGCTTCTTTTCCTGGGCAGATGGAAGTGCTTATGGGCTTGCTCCCCGCCCGAATCGCGTTGGCTGGCAGTGATTATGCGGGTACTGATCTGGCTTCCCGGATGGAGTCTGGACGAGCAGCAGCCAGAAAAGTCGCTTCCGGCCTATAGCCAATCGCTCGCCGTGGTTGAACTTGTGCTGCTACCAATACGTAGTTTATGCTACGCCTTGAGCTTAAGCCGATTCCTATCGTTGGCCGGGGATCACTGGCACTTTTTACCTGACGAAAAGAGTACCCTTCATGAAAATCACTGGGATGCGGGCTTTCTCGTTGGTTGCCATCGGGCAGTTCATCTCACTGACCGGCAGCGCCATGACCCAGTTTGCCCTGGGTATCTGGGTCTTTCAGCAAACTGGGCAAGCTACACCGCTTGCCGGTATCGCGGTCGCCAATGCACTCCCCATCTTTCTCAGCCCGGTCATCGGCGCACTGGTGGATCGCTGGAACCGCAAGCTGACCATGATGATTAGCGATCTCGGTGCAGGCGTGGTGACGATTATTCTGTTCATCCTGTTCAGCACAGGTAACCTGCAAATCTGGCACTTGATCGGTGGAGCCTTCATCAGCAGTCTGTGCGGGATGTTTCAATGGCCTGCCTACTCAGCTGCGATTTCGGTAATGGTACCGAAAGAACAGTACACCCGTGCCAACGTGCTGCAGGGGTTGGCAGAAAGCGCCTCAGGCATTCTGGCACCTTCGTTGGCAGCGGCGCTGTTGGTTGGGTTGGTTGTTGGTGGTCAACAGATCACGCTGCCAGCTACAATACTGAACTCGTTAGGATTGGAGCCAATCGTCTTCGGGGGTTTACGGCTTATCCCGGCGCTCGGCGTCGTGGGCATCATGATGCTGGATATCGTGACCTTCATCGCGGCGATTGGCGCACTCCTTATCATCACCGTTCCACAGCCGGAGCGCAGCGCAACCGGCGCAAAGGCGCAAAGCAGCTTCTGGTCAGAGATGAGTTTCGGCTTTCGCTATATCTTCACCCGTCCAGGTTTACTGGGTCTGCAACTGGTGTTTTTGTTTGGTAATCTGTTCGCCGGTATTGGCGGCACCCTGTTGGTCCCGATGATTCTCTCTCGCAGTGACAATAACGAACAAATACTCGGTCTGGTCACATCCATGTTTGGGATCGGTGGCATTGCTGGGGGCTTGTTGCTGAGTCTCTGGGGCGGTCCCAAACGGCGCGTGAATGGCGTATTGATGGGACATATTCTTAGCAGCCTGGGCGGTACCCTTCTGTTTGGCTTGGGGCGTATCGCGCCCATCTGGATGTTCGCCGCGTTTTTCACCAGCTTCGTCATCCCGGCCTTGAACGGCTCCAACCAATCCATCTGGCAGGCGAAGGTGCCGCCCGATGTGCAGGGCAAGGTCTTTGCCATCCGCCGGATGATCGCCTGGGGCGCAAATCCGCTGGCAGCGCTGCTCGCTGGGTTCTTGGCCGATCGGGTCTTTGAACCAGCCATGCGGGAAGGCGGCGCCTTGGTGTCGTTGTTCAGCGGCTTGGTCGGCAGTGGACCAGGGGCAGGCATGGCCCTCATCTTCATTTTAGCGGGTGTTTGTGGCGCGTTGGTCGGTGCGGCAGGCTATCTAGTGCCTGCTATCCGCAATGTGGAGGATGACCTACCGGATCATGGGGCAGTCGGTCCCGCCTAGGACGAGGATGCCAGTTCATGTTTCATCGGGGTGTGTTTTGCACGCCCCGATGAATTTAGAACCGATCCCTAAACGATGCGGTGTTACTCATATTGCATCTTTTCCCTCCCCATTTGCCGAAGATAGCAATGGCGAGGGGGAGAGGGTTCTGCGTGGTTATGCCTTCGTGATGCGCTCGGCCCCGCCCAGGTACGGTCGCAGCGCTGCCGGGATCAGCACGCTGCCATCCTCCTGCTGATTGTTCTCCATGATGGCAATCATCACGCGCGGGGTTGCCAGTCCGGAGCCGTTCAGCGTGTGGACGAACTGGGTTTTCTTCTCCCCTGCCGGGCGATACTTGACGTTGGCGCGCCGTGCCTGGAAGGACTCGGTATTCGAGATCGAGCTGACTTCTAGCCATTCCTCAGTTCCGGCTGACCAGACTTCGACATCGTACTTCTTGGTCGCGCTGAAGCCCAGGTCGCCCGTCACGATCTCCAAACGGCGATACGGCAGTTCAAGCTTGGCGCACAGGTTCTCCGCTAGGCGGGTCATTTGCTCCAGTTCAGCGTAGCTGGTTTCCGGCGTGGTGAACTTGTACATCTCCACCTTCTCGAACTGGTGGACTCGCTTCATGCCGCGTGTGTCCTTGCCAGCCGAGGCTTTTTCCTTGCGGAAGCACGGCGAATGCGCGATGTAGTTCAACGGGAGTTGTGCTTCATCCAGAATTTCGTCCCGATGCAGGTTGGTGACGGCGACCTCAGCCGTCGGGATCATGTAGAGATCGGCTTCCGGATCATAGTAGACGTTCTCCATAAATTTGGGGAACTGCCCCGCGCCGAACATCATCGGTTGCTGCACCATGTACGGCACATAGACCTCAGTGAAGCCGCTTTCCCGCGCCTGATCCAGGAAGAAGCTGATGAGCGCCCGTTGTAAGCGTGCACCCCAGCCCATCAGCACATACCCGCGTGAGCCATGTAGTTTGACACCGCGTTCAAAGTCGATAATCCCGAGTGCCGGGCCTAAATCCCAGTGGGCTTTGGGTTGAAAGTCAAACTCAGGTAGCTCCCCGTGTGCCGGATGCGCGATATTCCCGCTTTCATCCGGGGCTACCGGAACGCTCTCATGGGGTAGGTTCGGCAGCCAGTACAGATGCTCGTTGAGTTGGCTTTCCACCTTCGCGGCATCGGTATTGATGGCATCGACAGTATTGCCCATGCCGCGCAGCGCAGCCATCAGCTTATCCATCGCGCCGATCAGGTCCGGTCGAGGGAAATCGACCTTAATAGTGGTTGCGCCACCCAGAATGTCGACGGCATCTTCATAGCGTTTTGCCGCAATCGCTTGATCGGCCTGTAATGCCAGCGCCAACCGTTTGTCTTCTGGCAGCGCCTTATTGCTCCGTAACATGCCCATACTCTTGTTGAGCTTGTTGCGGGTCGCCTGAATCCGTTCCGCCTCGGTGATGAGGGTGCGCCGTTCCTGATCCAGTGCGAGTATCGCATCAATGCGGTTACGCGCCGCTTCATCATTCAGCTTGGCGATTTGCTCTTTGACCCAATCCGGTTTTTCACGGATCAGTGCGATGTCGATCATGCTTACGGCCTCCGGGATTGCCTGTAATCGAACAGGGTAGGGTGGGCTTACGGCTTACGTGGTAGGGTATCGTCTTTCGGCTCTGGCGGCAGCGGACGGGTGAGGTCAGCGCGCAACCGGAAGAAGGCAGCAATTATCCCAATCGCAATCACGATCAGGATAAGCGCATCGAATACTTGCCGGGTCATGAACGGCAAGGGGTAAGTAGATTCCACCAGTATGTGCTCCACAAGCTAGATGCAGGGTTTAGATTATCATGAAGGGCGATCAGCTTCCAGCCGCCAGCGGATGCATTTCAGACTGAAATGTGCCCCCACAGGGAGATTGCCTGGTTTCTGGGATTAGGCCGACCACCTGATAGCTTCCAGCACCAGCAATCGTCGCTGTTTTCGAGCCATAAGCTATCTGCCTTCCGCACTGTGAACTGAGAACTGTGTACTGTGAACTTGCTTCCTACTCTTGCCAGATCGGTAGCTTGAAGCTGAAGGTACTGCCGACCCCTTCCTCGCTGGTGAACCAGACCTTACCATTCATGGCTTCGATTTCTTGCCGGCACAGGTACAAACTGAGCCCATAACCGAACTCCGCCAGAATTTGGGGTTGGCGGGCACGGATGAACGGCTTGAAGACTTGCTCAAATTCTTTGGCGCGAATGCCGTAACCTTCATCAATGACATCAATCTGGATAGCCTGATTGCCGCTGGAGGCATAGGCGATCAGGTTAATGGGAGTGGCTTTCAGGCTGTACATAATGGCGTTTCGTAGAATGTCCTGCAGGATCGCCGTCAGCCGCTCAGGCGACGCTGCCACATACAGGCCGCCTGGTACCGAGGCAGTAATGCGTCCCCGATAGTCCTGCTTTTCGGCTTCAGGATCAACAATGGTGCGCTCATCCAGCGACTCGATAAAGTCCTCGATGAAGTCGCTCAGGTCGATACGGCGGCGTTCTTCCCGGATGACTTCTGGTAGCCGTCCGGTGCGGATGTTTTCCAGACGGTGCATCAGCCGTGTGAGCCGTTCCAGTCGATTGTTGTAAATGGCGATCAAATTGGCGAAGCCACCAATGCGCCGTCCTAACTGTTCGATCGACTCGTTGGGACGCGGTTGCTTCAGGCTGTGTAGGATCAGTTCGGAGTGACCGGCGGTTCCGGCAGCCGCGTTCAGGACTTCGTCACGGAAGCGTCCCATCAATTCAGTGAGGGCTGACCAATCCGGCTGGTCGATGGTAATCATGGTGAAGCCTTCACCACCGGCACCGTGAATGAACGAAACCGAACACGGCGTATATTCGCCGGAAAGATAAATATAAAAGCGTACCGGCCGAGCCGATTCACGGGCTTTGGCGCGGGCGCTATCCGCCGTTTCGGAGCCATCGGTGGTGCGGGAGTTAAACAGACTGGAGGCGGCGTGCCAGCCGTTGGCGCGGATAAGTTTGAGATCCGCTCCGAGGATTGACTGCGCCGCCAGATTTTCGGTGACCAGATGATCACTGCTATCGAACAAAAGCACGCCGTGACCTAGTCCATCCAATACACTCTGATGACTCAGCTGCCGATTGACAACCATAGTGGTTCCCCGGTGGGTAGAGTTAACGCCAATTACCTGCTGATTGTAACCTGAAAACCGGACGGCGCTATGTATGCAAAGTGGCGAGTGGCTGTGAATCAAAAGAGGCGAGCATCATGCTCGCCTCTTTTCTGGCTGGAAGCTACTTTAGTTCTTCGACTGGAGCAGCTTGCCATCCTTATTCTTGATGGCGATCAGCTTCGGCTGTGCTTCCGGAGCCTTCGGTAGCGTCAGCGTGAGGATGCCATCTTCATAAGTTGCTTCCACCTGCTCACTGTTGACCGACTGCGGCAGCGAGATTGACCGGCTGAAGTGGCCCCAGACTCGTTCCTGCATCAGCGCGCGGGTGTTCTCCGGGGTTTCCGGTTGCGGGATTTCCGCGTTGACCGTCAGTACGCCATCCTGCATCTTCACGTTGATGTGCTCGGCCTTCACACCCGGCAGGGCGGTCGTGACGGTATAGGCATTGTCGGTCTCGTGGACATCAAACGCCAGGCTGTTCAGATTCATGCCGCTGACAGTGGGCCAACCGCGCCAGGCATCGTCAAATAGCCGATCCATTGCGCTCTGCATAGCGGCCATCTCACGGAAGGGATTCCAACGAATTATGCTAGACATACAATCCTCCTTGAATTACTGATGCGTCCGCGAGGTCTTTATGAGGGTGATCGGACGCTGTTTACACTTATGGTATACGCCAGTTGTGTAGGAGGAAAATCGGAAAAATGTCAGAAAAATATTGGAGAAAGAACCCTACGAAAAACACCGCCTGGACGTAGGGGCGCACGGTTGTGCGCCCGGTTCAATGATGGGTTATTAGCCTTCGGCACGTAGGTGCGGATACAGCAGCACATCGCGGATGCTGCGCTGATTGGTGAGCAGCATCACCAGCCGATCCATGCCCATGCCAAAGCCGCCGTTGGGCGGCATGCCATAGCGCATGGCACGGAGGTAATCCGTATCCAGCGGGGTCTCGTCGTCGTCACCTTCGCGGAAGGTCTTCGCCATGTCCAGGAAGCGGGCTTCCTGGTCGCGGGGGTCGTTGAGTTCGGTGAAAGCGTTGGCGAACTCCATACCGGCGATATACAGTTCCCAACGTTCGACGTGCAGGTCATCGTATTCGACCTTCTTGGCAAACGGGGAAATATCGCGGGGATAGTCCATGATGAAGGTCGGCTGGATCAGATTCTTTTCCACCGTTTCACCAAGCAGATGCTCAATCAATTTACCCCAGGGTTGGCCCGGAGCGACCTCAATGCCGGCTTTGCGGATGGCTGCTTCCAGCGATTTGGCATCACGGTAGTCCATGTAATCTATGCCGGATGCATCCCGAATGGCGTCACGCATGGTGATGCGCTTCCAGGGTGGGGTCAGGTCAACCGCGTGGCCTTGCCAGTTGATCTGCAAGGACGGATTGACCGCCAGGCAGGCATCGACCACATAACCTTCACACAGGCGGGCCACCTCGTGATAGTCGATGTAGGCTTTGTAGAATTCCAGCATGGTGAATTCAGTGTTGTGCTTGAAGCTGACACCTTCATTGCGGAAGTCACGGCCCAGTTCGTAGACGGCATCGTATCCACCGACCAGCAGCCGCTTGAGGTATAGCTCGAAGCTGATCCGCAGGTACAAATCCTGGTCGAGCTGGTTGTGATGGGTGATGAACGGGCGAGCGGCAGCACCACCATAGATGGGCTGGAGCACCGGGGTTTCCACTTCCAGAAAACCAGCGTTATCCAGATAGTTGCGGACGGCCTTGATGATTTTGGCACGTTTCATGAACACGTCACGGACATCACGGTTGACGGCCAGATCGGCATAGCGTTGGCGGTAGCGGGCTTCGACATCGGTGAATTCACCGTATTCGACCACCGTGCCGTCGTCCTTGACCTGCTGCTTGATGACCGGCAGCGGGCTGAGTGACTTGGCAAGCAGCACAAAGTCCTTGACGAGGACGCTGACTTCACCGGCTTTAGTCCGCATCAGGGTGCCGGTGGCCTGCACAAAATCGTCGCTATCGACCAGCTTGTCCTTGACCAGGTTATAGGTGGCTTCGGCCATGTCATTGACGCGGAGGAACAACTGGATGCGACCACTTTCGTCCTCGATGTGCATGAACGAGAGCTTGCCTTTGACATTGACCCGGCGGATGCGTCCACAGACAGTGACGGCGAGCTGTTGGGCGGCTTCAGCATCCTGGGCTTCGGCGGCTTCAAAAGCGGCGATGGCAGCGGCGCAGGTGTGAGTCCGTTGGACACGGCGGGGGAAGGCGTCAATACCCTGGGCTTCGATTTGGGCGACTTTGTCGAGGCGTTCGGCTTCCAGCTTGTTCGGTTGCCAGGCGGATGCGGTCATGGTGATGGTTTGTTCCAATGGGTAATCAGGCGGACACAACGGCGGGATTATACCATTGGAAGATTCAACACAGAGACACCGAGAAGTCACCGAAGAACACAGGGGAGAAGAAAGGGACAAATAAGCACAGCTGCAAAGTCAACGAAGCAAATTTTGAGGCAAGATGACCGTATATTACCTGTTTTGCAGGTGAATATCAGGTAATAATTACTTAATATTACAATTTGAAAATGGAACAAAATCGGAACAAATGTTCCATTTTTGGAAGCAAAGTATGCTATTTTTAGGATGTACTTCGAGCGGTTTCCCCCATTTCTCTACAGTCCGTTTCTCACAGTCGTTCACGTAGTTCCCGGAGCAAGAATCCCATGAGTAAACCTGTGCCAAGCCGATGGACAGCCGGTCAGAGCGGCAATCCTAAAGGCCGCCGTAGAAATACCCGTACCCTGACTGAACTGCTGCGGCAGGAGGGTGATGAGATCGTACAGGTCGGCGATACCGTCCTGAGCAAACATGAGGTACTGGCGAAAGCGATGTGGCAATATGTATTGACGGGCGAAGTCAAGCTTGCCGGTGAGACATTGAAGGCGAAGAACGCCGGTGAATGGGTACAAGCCATCAAGTGGCTCACTGAGCGGCTTGAGCCGAGCGGGAGATCAATGAAACCAGAGCCAGCACCGGAGATGGTGGTGCGGGTGATCCGAACTGACAAAACCCGACCTCGCACGAGCCTCTCCATTCATGACGCATATGACGCACCTCTCGACCCGTTTCCGGAGCCGGAAACTTAAGCTCGATGCTTTGGTAAGGCCCGGTCAAAGACGGAACCCCTATCCCCCGGTCCCTTTCCCCGCACGCGGGGAAAGGGGAGTTCAGACGGGCGCACAGCCGTGCGCCCCTACAAGGGAGCGGATGGCCCGTCCCACAGGGAGGCTTCGCACTTGGGCGTCCCTACATTCAAGCTGTTTAATCACATCTTGCACAAGCTCGTACATTGAGGTTCGTTCGCAATGAACACGGTAGAGTTAGCCATTCTGTATAAGGCGCAACAGATGATTGCGGATTCAAAGGCACGGTTCAAGGTGCTGGCGTGCGGGCGGCGGTTCGGCAAGACGACGGTGGCGATGGATGCGCTGGCGACACGGCTGCTGGATGGGCAACAGGTGGCGTACTTCGCGCCGACCTTCCGCATGGGTGCCGAGGTCTGGCGGGAGTTGAAGACGCTGCTGAGTCCGGTGGTGAAAACGAGCACCGAGCATGAGTGGCGGATGGAGCTGCACACCGGCGGCGTGCTGGAATGTTGGTCGCTGGCGAACCAGGCGGCTGAGACGGTGCGCGGCAGGAGGTATCACTACGTGGTGGTGGATGAAGCGGCGCTGCTGGAATCGGCAGCGATATGGCAGGGGGCGATTCGTCCGCTGCTGACGGACTTCAGCGGCGGGGCCTTATTTGCCAGCACGCCGAGGGGCCGCAATTGGTTCTGGCAGTTGTACCTGAACGGGCAAGACGCGGGGATGCCGGAGTGGGAATCGTGGCGACTGCCGACGACGGCGAATCCGTCCATTCCACTGGAAGAGGTGGCGGCGGCGCGGCGAGATATTCCTGAGCGGTACTTCCAGCAGGAGTATGGGGCGACGTTTCTGGATGATGGTGGGGCGGTGTTCCGGCAGATTGAGCCGGTTTGCAGCGGTGTACCACGCGAAGCCGAGTCCGGGGAACGGTACGTGTTCGGGGTGGACTGGGGTAAAGAACACGACTTCACGGCGATTTCGGTGATGAACCGGGCAGGCGAACAGGTGTGGTTAGAACGGTTCAATCAGGTCGGATGGGCGCTCCAGCGGGGGCGGTTAGCGGCGCTGTATGAGCGGTACCGACCGCATCTGATCCTGGCTGAGGAGAACAGCGTAGGCAGCGTGAATATCGAGGCGCTGCGGGCGGAGGGACTGCCGATCCAGGGCTTCCAGACGACGTTCAAGAGTAAAGGACCGCTGATCGAGGCGCTGGCGTTGGCGATGGAACGCGGCGAGGTGACGCTGCTGAACGAGCCGGTGCTGAAACATGAGTTGATGGCGTATGCCCTGTATCCGACGAGCCGGGGCTGGGGTTACAGTGCGCCGAGCGGCGGGCATGACGACACGGTGATGGCGACGGCACTGAGCCTTTGGGCTATGCAGCGGTATGGTGCGCCGATTATCAGCTTTGCATAGGGAGGGGGAACCTCACCCCCCATCCCCCTCTCCTTCCGCGCCCCTTAGACGTTGAAGGACGGAGGCTATGTGGGAGTCGGGTCGCTGGAGAGGGGGCTTTCGGAGCATTTCCGAAGGCGTTGGCATTTGGCGGGATGGACGGGCGGTGGTTTACTGGATGGTATTGGGTGGTGTGTGGAATTGGCAGGTGATGACGATGGCGAATGAAGAACAGTTGGCGATATTGAAGCGCGGTGTGGAAGAGTGGAATCGGTGGCGTACTGCCCATCTAAACGAACCTATTGAATTGGCCGGAGTGGATTTGCGCGAAACAGTCTTGCGTGGAGCATATCTTCATGGGGCGGATTTGAGCGGATCTCTTTTGATAGGGGCAGATTTGCGAGAAGCGGACTTAGGGAGAGCTGATTTATCCGTAGCAAATTTGAGTGGGGCGCGTTTACACCGAATGAGTTTGAAAAAGGCAGTTTTGAGTGGTGCGGATTTACGGAAGGCAATAATGAGTGGGGCCGACTTACGCGAAGCTGATTTACGCGAAGCTGACTTGCGAAGTGCGGTTTTACACAAAACAATTCTAGCCAAGGCTAATTTGACTGAGGCAGTCGCAACTGAAGCTGACTTGCATGAAGCTGACTTGCGGCAAGCAACATTATGCGAAGTAAACTTGAGCAGAACAACAATGCACGAAGCAAATTTGTATGGCGCGGACCTTAGTGAAGCAGATTTGTGTGAAGCGAAGATGGTTAAGGTGGACTTGAGTAGAGCAATAATGCGGGAAGCAGATTTGCGTGGGACAAATCTTAGTGAGGCAGATTTGCGTAAGACGGATCTACATGGGGCTTATTTAGATGAAACCATTTTGATCAAGTCAATTTGTGGGGAGACAGTTTTCGCCAATGTGGATTTATCGTCAGTATTAGGCCTCGAGACTGTCTGGCATTATGGACGAAGCATGGTGGGAGTAGACACCCTTTTTAGATCAAAGGGGAAAATACCTGAAGTTTTTCTGCGGGGGTGTGGGGTGCCGGAAAACCTAATTACGTTCTTGCCGTCGATGCTGGAGGATGCTATTCAGTTCTATTCCTGCTTCATCAGTTATAGCCATGCGGACAAGGATTTTGCGCTACGGCTGCATGATCGGTTGCAAAGGCAGGGAATCCGGTGCTGGCTGGATGAGCATCAACTGAAGCCGGGCGATAAGCTACACAAGACGATTTATGACGCAATCCGGGTGTATGACAAGGTGATTTTGTGCTGCTCGGAAGCGTCGTTGACCAGTTGGTGGGTCAATAAAGAGTTTGAGAATGTGCTGGGCAAAGAGGAGTCGTATGGGACGGAACTCTTGATCCCGGTTGATCTGGATGGGTATGTGCTGCGCGAGTCCGATGCGTGGGTAGCAGGCGAGATCAAGAAACGGTACGTCCAGCCGTTCGTCGGGTGGAAAGATCATGATGTATTTGAGGCGGCCTTTGCGAAGGTGGTGAAGGCGTTGCGAACGGATGGCGGGTCGGCTCCGCCGCCGGAGCCGAAGTTGAAGCGGAAGGGGCCTCACCCCTAAATCCCCTCTCCGTTCGGCGGCGCGTAGCGTGTTGGTTGGGGGCAGGTTGTATCACGCCGCCGGGAGAGGGGACTTTTTGGAGGGCGACCTAGCAGGCCGCGCCTATACTTGCGGAAAGGCGGGCGGATATACGGGCGAGTACGCCCTAATCCGCCCTAAAGTGGGTGGTTTACTCGTACCGCAATACGTTCAACGGCTTCTCGCCAGCGGCACCCCAGGCGGTGGTCGCAGCGGCGATCAGCGCGACGAGGATGCACAGGCCCATGAGCAGTAGCGCTGTGCCATAGGGCACGAAGGCCAGCCCGCCGCTGCTGGCGAGGATCAGGAGCAGGCCAACCAACGCCAGTCCGACCCCGATCAGCCCCCCGATCAGACCGAGGATTCCATTCTCCAACAGCAGCATCCCCAGCACGCGCTCCCGCTGGAGGCCGATGGCCTTCATGACGGCGATCTCGCGGCGGCGTTCGAGGGTCGCCAGCGCGACCGAGTTGGCGATGACGATGCCGCCGACGATCAGGCCGAGGAAGGCGACGATGGTCGGGAAGGCGGTGAAGGTGCCGAGCAGGGCGGTGATGAGCTTGTTCAGGACGGCGGTCTCCAGCACGAAGGTGCCGGGGACGGTCGAGAGGGCGCGCCGTACCGCCGGAATCTGCTCTGGTTGGACATCCGCCAGCAACTGCACATTCTCCGGCTGAACCCCGTCCGGCAGGCTATCGGTTGGGATGTAGTTGCCGGTGCCGCTGAAGCCGTTGACCAGCCCGCGCCGCAGGATACCAATCACTTCATAGGCTTGTTCGGAACCTTCACCGAAGCGCAGGACGACCCGATCCCCAAGGTCGATGCCCGCCTGGGTGATGACCTCGGTATCAGTGACCACCATCACCGGCTGACCGGCATCCGCCGGGGTGAAGATGCGCCCGGCCATGAGGTCTTCAGTCAGGGGGATGTTGACATCCCGCCCGGTGATCTGACCCAGGCTTTCCAGCAGCGAGTCGGCAAACTGCTCGGCGAAATCCTCCGGTGCATCCGGCCCAAAGTTGATGTTGGCGAAGGGGTTGTTGGCTTCGACGCGGGCGCTCAGTCCCTGCCGATCCACGATGACGTTACCGGGTTCTTCCAAGCCCTGGATTTCCGAGCTGTAGGTGCGGACGACCTGATATTGATTGACGCCCTCGGTTTCCTGCAGCGCCGCTTCGACCCGGGGTACTGAGAGCGGGCTGAAGGTGGTGATGAGGATGTTGCCGCCGGATGCGACGTTCAGGGCGTAGTCGAGGGTTTGGTTGATGGACTGAGCCAGCAGAGTCACCAGGCTGAGGGAGAAGACACCGACCACCAGCGCCAGTAGGGTGATGGCTCCACGTCCACGGGAGGCGAGCATCTGCCGCAGCGAGATTTTGAGGTCGGGGATGCCGAAGGTGGGCACCAGCTTACCAATCAACCAGATGACCAGGTTGAGCAGGCCGACCAGGATACCGGCGAAGATGAACGCACCCATGGTGACGCCGAAGGCCAACAGCCAGTTGTTGACGATGCCGCCGACGACCAGGGTCAGCGCGGCGATGATGAAGACCAGCACCAGCAGAGTCCGCAGGCAGCCGGCCCGCGGGATGATTTCATCGGTGGGGCGCAGGACGACCCCAGGGCGCACCTGTCCGGCGGCCAGCGTGGGCAGGAAGCCGAAGATGGCCGTCACGATGGTGCCGACGACGATGCCATTCAAGACTGGGGCCAGGGCGATGCGGAAGGGCAGCGGTTGGGCGATGAGGCCCTCGGCCACGCCACGGATGACAAAGACCATGGCCCAGCCGAGCAGCACACCGAGCAGGCTGCCGATCACACCCATGATGAGGGCTTCGACCAGGAAGAGCGTCGTCACCTGGTTGGCCTGCAGGCCGAGAGTTTTGAGGACGGCGATCTCGACGGTGCGGCGCTTGACGATGACCTGCATGGTATTGATGATGCCGATGCTGCCGAGCAGCACCCCCACCAGACCGAGGATGGTGACGAGGTTATTGACCTGTTCGCTGATGGCCTGGTTTTGCTCGACCAGTTCATCGGTGCCGGTGTAGCGCAGGTAATCAAAGCTGCGTTCGAGGCGGTTGCGGGCGGCCTCGACCTGCGTCGGGTCACTGAGCTTGATGTAGACGGTATCGGCGCGGGGTTCGAGCCCAAAGGCGCGGATTGACTCCAGCGGCAGGTAGTAGAAGCCGAACTGGGCGGCGAAGATGCTGGTGAAGGGATCGCTGATTTCGGCATCGGTCGGGACAATCCCGCGCACCGTGAAATCGGCGTCGGCATCAGTCACGCGGACGATGTCCCCGACCTGCGCCCCGGTCGCTTCCGCGACTTTCTGGTCGATGACGATGTCGGTCGGTTCACGCAGGACGGCGCTCAACGGCTGACCATCCAGCGTGGTGACGGTGTCATAGAACGGGTAGAGCGCCGGGTCGATGATGCGGGGGGTGACCTGACTGGCCGCCAAACCGCTGACGGTGGCTGTGACGACGGTTCCACGCCCGCTGCCGAGGAAGATATCGACCGGGGAGGCAATCGAGAAGGACGGTGTGATCTGTGAACCGGGGTAGTTCTCGTCGAGCCAGGCCTGTAACCGTTCAAGGCCGGGTTCACCGATGTAGTAGGTCTCGCCACTAAACTGGCCGATCAGTCCCTCGGGTGCTTCGGCTACGAGTTCACCCGATTCGATCAAGGGATCATCGGATGCAAAGGCATCCCCAAAGCCACTGAAGCCGAGTTCACCTTTGATGTCCCCCCGGTTGGTGGCCTGTAGATTGCCGGTGAGCGTATCCTGAATCATCACGCCCAGCGTTTGCAGGCTGACGATGGCAGCGACGCCCGCCGCCACACATAGGAGCGCGAAGATCGTGCGCCGTCCGTTGACGCGCAGGTCGTTGAGCGAGTGCCCGATGAAAAAGCGGAGTTGTTCCATCATGATGTTTAGGCCTTCACCGCGCTCATCTCACCGGTCAGGCGCTTTTGCTTGAACAGCTTGAGCGCCGCCATCTCCACACTTTCATCCCCTTCGACATCCGAGGTGATGTGTCCATCGACCAGCGTCACCAGGCGATCCATCTGCGCGGCGATTTCCATATTGTGGGTGACGACGATGACGGTGGTGCCCATCTGCCGCTGCACATCCTTGAGGGCCTGCATGACGACGGCGCTGGATTCGCTATCCAGGCTGCCGGTAGGCTCATCGCAGAGGAGCAGGGCGGGGCTGTTGGCCAGGGCGCGGGCGATGGCGACGCGCTGCTGCTGCCCGCCGGAAAGCTGGGTCGGGCGGTTGTGCAGGCGGTCACTGAGGCCGAGCGTGGTCAGGAGTTCTTTGGCGCGCTGGTTGGGGTTGAAGCGGCGCTTGTTGGCGAATTGAATGGGCAGAGCCACATTTTCCAAGGCTGAAAGGGTGGGGATGAGATTGAAAAACTGAAATACGAAGCCGATCTTTTCATTGCGGACGCGGGTGAGGGCGCGTTCATTCAGGTTTGTGATGTCCACGCCGTCGATTTCGATGCGCCCGCTGGTGGGGCTATCCAGGCCGCCGATCAAGCCGAGCAGGGTGGATTTACCGCTGCCGGAAGGGCCGATGATGCCCAGGAGTTCGCCGCGTTCGACATCCAGGCTGACGCCGCGCAGCGCCTGGACGACAATTTCCCCGGCGCGTAACTCTTTGGTGAGCTGTTCCGCCCGTAGGACGAGATTATTATTCAAGGTGGTTTCCCTGTTCAATGGATTGACAAATCTTTGATTGATACGCACCAGGCAGGCGTTGGGTTGCGAGCTGGGTTACACTACTTGATGGTACATCATGGCTTTAAGCCCATGGTGTTTGACTTCCAATGAGGCAGACATGGCCATCCGTGACTACCGTACTTCACTCAAGCAGTTTCTCCCGGTTGAAGGCGGGCGTATTGCCTATACCCTTGCCGGCGATCCAAGCGCTCCACCGCTGATCTTTATTCATGGTTGGCTTTCTCATGGCGGGATCTGGCGAACGCTGGCGGAGACGCTCCAGCAGAAATACTCCTGTGTGATGGTCGATCTATTGGGTTTAGGTGACAGCGATAAACCCTCTGATGGGGATTACAGCATTGCTGCCCAGGGCCGCCGGGTTTTGGCGCTGGCGGACGCGCTCGGCATCCGGCGTTTTACCCTGATCGGGCATTCGATGGGCGGGCAGATCGCGTTATGCATTGCCAGTCAACTCGCCCCGGCGCGCGTTGTTGCACTGGTGGATGTGTCCGGCGTGGCAACGGGGAAACTGATGCCAACCGTGAGGAACATCTTCCTGCCGCGGATGCGGATGGCGCTGGGACAGCCGTGGGTCTGGAAGCTGACACGCTGGTACAACCAGTGGCCGGTGATGGCACGGCTCGAGTTTTCAAACTGGTTCTACAATTCACACCAGATTCCTTTTGCTGACTGGGCTATTGACCGTCATTATGCGCTCCAGCCAGATATGCACACTTCTGCTTATCGGGCTGGTCAAGCCATCATGGCGGCTGACCTGAGCGCTTACCTGTCATCCATCAGGGTGCCAACGCTGGTGCTATTCGGCGCACAGGATGCGGTTGTGCCAGTTCGTGAGGGAGAGGTGGTGGCTGAGTGTGTACCGGGAGCGCGGCTCAAGCTATTGGATAACTGTGGTCACTTCCCCATGCTGGAAAAGGCCGAGTCAACACGGGCAGTGATCAAGGCCTTTCTATAAGAACATCTCCAGCAAGGATAATCGGTCATGGGTTGGACCCGGTCGTTGATCGTATGTGAGGATTGTTATGCAAGCTAATCATCCTGATTACCGGGCTATGCGGCGTGAGGTGGAAGTTCGGCTAAAACAAAAGAAACGCAGCACGCGGTGGGCATTCTTCTTCATCAATTTGCTGATGTTCATCGTCTTCGTCTTTCTAGTGCTGCGGTTGGGCCAAAACATGGAGTCGATCAATGGCGATGTGGTCGGCGCGATGGTGATGCTGGGCGTCGGTTGGTTCACCTCCGTGCTGTTCCATCTAGTCTCGGCAATACTGGATCTGAAGACCACAGAGGATTCGTGGCGCGGGCAACTGATGGTGCAAGTGATGGATAAAGCGATGGTCGATATAGAAGCGGACGATAGCGAAGCCCCGGCGGAAAAAGCCAAGCGTATGATGCGTCTTACCGATGACGGCGAATTGGAAGAAATTGTTCTGGAAACAGATCTGCCGCGGGCGAATTCGGCATCTGATTATTCAAAATCGGGGTGAGTTGCCTGATGCTAGTGTGTTCCAAAAATCACGGGATAAGTGAGTAAGGACGTGTTATGCAACCCGAAGAACTGGATTACCGCGCTATCCGCCAGAGTGTAGAAAAATCGCTCAAGCGTCGTAAGTCGATCATGCGCTGGGTATTACTGGGCGTGAACCTGATTATGTTCGGGTTGTTCACCATCATCGCCTGGGGAATGGCGCAGGGGACGGGCTTGCTCGTGGACAGCAATCCGCAGGGTGAAGGCCTGATTGGTGCGCTGGTCATGCTCAATATCGGGTGGTTTACGGCGCTGATGTTCCAGTTTTTCTCGGCCATTGTGGATGTGCCCAATGCTGAAAACCAAATGCGGGCGCAGATCATGAGCGAAGAAATTAGTAAGGCGATGTTGAATCTGGGGGCGGATGAGAGCGACGCGCCCGTTCAAAAAGCCAAGCGTATGATGCGCCTGAGTGATGACGGTGAGTTGGAGGAGGTCGTCGCGGAGGATGGGTCGGAAGACTTAACCACGAAGGCTCAAAGAACACCGAGATAAGATGTATGGATCAAATACAGAATGATGATCATTCCTGTGTTTAATCGTTCCCCTGTGGCACCGTGACGGCTTCCATGTGCGGATTGGTAGGCGGGCTTTCCGGGCGAGGGGCGCTGGTTGTCACCGGTCGCTCGGTCAGGAGTTCGGCCAGGAGCGCCGCCAGATCGTCCTGCAGGCGGGTGCGGAAGGCGCGGGTATCTTCGCCTGGTCGCTGCCCAAACGCGGTCATGCTGAAGCTCTCGTGAATAATCTTACCGAGGATGGGCATCTCCGGTTCCCAGCGGTCGACGGGTTCCCACTGAGTCCCACGATACTGCACCAGTTCAAACCAGATGTGCGACTTGCCATAACGGCCTTCAAAGCGTAAGTCCAGCACCAGCGGCAGGACGCTATTGCGGGGGTTCCATTTCCCCTTCATGCGTTTGACCAACTCACGGGCAACCGGGATCAACCGTCGTTGGAGCTTCGGGGTATCGAGTTTATGACGCGCCTTGATGGCTCCGTTCAAGCGTTTGATGGCTCCTCCAGAGACCAACACCTGACTGCGGGCGACGCGTCCGTAGGCGTCGTACTGGCTCATCCGCAGCCCGGCGGCTTTCCATTCATGCAGATAGTGCCCATCGGCGCTCGTCAGCAATTTGCGAACCTGATACTGCCCGGCGGTGCCATAGGGTGGCAGCAGGTTATTGACTGCATGAGTCTGCCACTGCTGGCGGCGTCCCCCAAGTGTATTGGGGTCTTGCGGCATCAGATTGGCATAAGGCGGCTGCCAGACGCGGGGATCGGGTGGGCGGCGGCTGAGGGCGATCAGTACCAGGATGGCGATCACTCCGATGACCAAACAGGCCACACTCACGAGTGCCACGGTCACCGCCTGTACCGGGTCGGTCAGGTCGAGCTGGCTCAGGCGCTGGTCAATCTGTTGGCTGACCTGGTTGGTCAGATCCGTTATTGGGTTGCCGGTATTGGTCGGTGTGGGTTCCGGGGTTGGCTCGGGTGTCGCTTCCGGGATATATGGAGGGATGGTGACACTGGTCTGGGCGAAGTTGTTCTGAATGTTCTGGCTGCCTGCCGGCTCGACTTCATCGACACCAACGGCTGCCCGCAGCGAAACGACATCATTTTCCGGGAAAGCGGTCACATCAAAGGATAACGAAACGGTGGTGATTTCCTGTGAACGCAGGGGATCAATGGTGGCGGTTGCCAGTTCCTGACCTGTAGCGATGACCCGCAGGTTGGCGGTGGCCTGCTCGCTAGCGGCTACGCCGACATTGTATACCTCAAATTCCACCACAATCTGACGCCCATCCGAGGTAACTTTGTGGCGGATATTGCGAATGCTGTAATCTGGTGAGTCCTGGGCACTGACCAGCAGGGGCAGCCCGATCAACAGCGCGATGATTCCAATGAGCAACTGTCGCTTCATGGGCGACTCTTCCCCTCAGCGGGCACATGTAATCCCTAAGTCCGCCTTTACTATAGGGTGAAAGCCCGCGCTTTCCAAGTCGCTCCACCACTGGCTGCCATGCGCCCGCCTGACGGCTGAAAAACGCTCCCAAAAATAATTGTCCAAAAACCTGTCCGATTCGTGTCCGATTTTGCGCGACACGCTCCCCGACTCCGTGGCACGATGAGTCCATCGTTCGATTGAGTTCATGGAGGGCAATATCATGGGTCCACTACCGATGCCTGGTCCGATTCCTCCGCCTCGCTAGTCGCATGAGACTATGCGGATGTTTTGAGTGGTGAAACATCCGCATAGGTCTCGCATTACATTCCATTGATGGTTGATCGAAAGCCCTGAATATACTTTAGCAGATGCTCCCGTTGGGAGGTTTCTGTCAGCGTCTTTGAAATGACTTCTGCTTCATAAAGATAGTCCGAAGCTTCTTCGAAACGTTTGCGAATGATCTGAATGTAAGCCTTTGCGATAAAGACTTTTGTGAGATCAGGTTTGTTATCTTGGGCAATCCATCCTACTCTTGCCAGTTCAAGATTTCCTTCAGCAAGCTCAAGTTCGCCGAGTTCTAATTCTGTCGCACCTAATGCGTAGTGAATGGTAGGTAGAGCCATCTGGAACTGGATTTCTTTTGCAAGTTGTAAAGCGACTTGTAAATGATCATTTGCATTGGCGAAATTATTTAAATCATAATTAATTGTACCAAGTTCAGTCTCTAATAATACCTTTTGAACAGCATATGGTGCATAACTAAAATACATCTCTGAACGCCTAAGCCAATATTGTGCTCGCTTTAGGCGCTTTCCCATCCGGTTCCCGACGGCGAGGAGATAGCAGGTTTTGGCGATTTCCATGTCTTCGCCGAGGGAACGCCACAGACGCAAGGCTTTCCGCGCCCAGTTTAGTCCCTCAGTGAGCTGCCAGCGGTTGATATAGACCAGTGCCAGGGCCTGGTAGAGCGCGGCTCTGGTTTCGTCATGGGCACCCTGATGGCTGCGTTCCAGCGCTTTAGCGAATAGGTCCGGTTCAAAATCGGCGCTGAGGTTGGTCGCCTGGACACGGATCAGACCGATGTAGGCGGCCAGTTCCATCTTTTCCAGTTCGTGGGTGCGGGCGCGGTCGAGCGCAATTTCAAAGGCACTCAGTGCCCGTTTGCTGCGGCCCATGGCATAGTAAGCCGCGCCTAACTCGGCATAGACCTGCACCATAGTGGGGCGGTCCTGTAATTCCTGGGCCTGAAGCAAGGCATCAAACAATACAGATTCCCATTCAGTGGGGTGGAAGAATTCCACCACAAAGATGCGAACCAATCTGATGAGTAGTTCAAAGGCATTGCGTAGTTCGGGGTCGTAATAGAGGTCGTGGGCGATCGATGCTCGGATAGCCGATTCATGCTGGCGGAGCCAATCATCCGGTGGACGGTTGGTGGCAAACTGACCCAGACGCTCGAGCCATTCCCCAGAGGACATGCCAGCATCCATGCATGATTCAATACCGTCCCGACACTATGGGGCGGTGCGATGTCCAAGAAACCTTACTAATCTTACGCCTGTATTTTATTCTGGAATAGGGTTTTAATGGTAATAGTATGATAGGAAATAATGAAATAGCGAGGGCGCACCAGTCCGTGCGCCCTCAGCGTTTTTTACATGATTATTGCACTAGCTGGCTGCGACCAGGCGCAGAATATCCCCGCTGCCGTGGTCGGTGACATAGAGTTCGCCGGTTTCATCTTCCCCGAAAGAACTGATCGTCCGCCCGGTTTGCAGGAAGAGGTTGGTCTGCCAGACACCAGAGGCATCCCGGTAGCTGGACCAAACATTGCCACTGCAGTAATCGGCAAAGAGATAGATGCCATCGAGTTCTGGCAGCGCTTCTCCCCGATAGACATAGCCGCCAGTGATGGAGCAACCGAGCGCATGGCTGTACTCGGCAAACGGCGCAACGGCATCCGCCAGAGGTTCACCGCTGTAGACCTGGGAAGCTTCATAAGGTCGCCAACCATAGTTTTCGCCGCCGGTGCTGCTGGCAGGCTGGAAGTTCACTTCTTCCCACTGGTTTTGACCGACATCGGCGATGTAGAGGTCGCCGGTTTCCCGATCAAAACTGAAGCGCCAGGGGTTCCGAAGACCCCAGGCCCAGATCTCTGGGGCAAAAGCGCTATCGCCGACAAATGGATTGTCCAGCGGAACCGCGTAAGGCGCCCCGGCATCCACGTCGATCCGCAGGATTTTGCCGAGCAGAGTCGAGGGATTTTGGGCACGGTTTTCAGGATCGCCGGCGGAGCCACCATCACCAAGGCCGATGTAGAGGAATCCATCCGGCCCGAAGGCGATTTCGCCGCCATTGTGGTTCGGGTAAGGCTGTTCTTGCTGCAGAATGATCTGCTGCGGTTGAGGATTGGCGAGATTAGGGTTCTCTGCCGAGACCGTATATTCGGCAATGACCGTGTTACCACGCGGCAAATCGGAGTAATGGATGAAGAAGCGTCCATTGGATTCATAGTCCGGGTGGAAGGCCAATCCCAGCAAGCCTTGTTCGTTTGATCCGCGGTTGACGATCTGGCGAATATCCAGGAACGGGTCGGCCAGCAGTGAGCCATCGGCCATGACCCAAATGCGTCCACCCTGATCGGCGATGAAGATCCGCCCCGAAGCATCCCCGGCATGGGTGACATAGATGGGACGGTTGAAACTGCCCGTGACCCGTTCCAGGCGGTAGTTGGTGCCATCGGGTGGGGCAGCGGGGACCGCCTGCGCGGCGGCAAGGCTGACGATACTCAGCAAGCCTGCTATGAGTACGATCAAGGCTAACTTTCGCATGATGCTAGTCCTCAGTATCACAATGACTATTTCCATGATGAGATCATCGCACGGTCACATGACCGCCCGATGAGAATTCTCAGTCATTCAGCCACTTTGTGGTCCGGCGACCGAGATCACCAGCGCATCCGGTTTCCAGTAATGACGGGCTGCAGCCAGCAAGTCCTCCCGCGTGAGCGCCCGAATGTGATCGCGGACGGTCAGCAGGTAATCCAGGCCGAGGTCATAGGTTTCGATATTGAGCAGGGTTCCAGCCAACCCTTCATTGCTCTCCAGTTGCAGTGGCAAGATACCGGTGAAGTAGGCCTGGTTATCCGCCAGTTCTTCTTCAGTTACGGGTTCAGCAAACAAGCGGGCAATCTCAGCTCGGATAGCCTCAATGGCGCGTTCCACATTCTGAGGATTCACCCCGGCATTGACGCTCCATGCGCCTGGCCCCTGACCCCCTTCCAGCGAGCTGTAGGCGTAGTAGGCCAGCCCCATCTGCTCGCGTACGACTTCGCCAATGCGTCCCATCATGCCGAACTGCCCAAAGACACTGTTTGCCAGCGTGGCCGCCCGGTAGTCCGCATCATGGCGGGCTGGGCCCGGTACGCCGATGAGGAGATCAGACTGACTCTTGCCCGGAACGAGGGTATCAACGCGCCGAACTTCACGGATGGTCGCCAGCGGGGGCAGCGTTGGTGCGGTGGGTTGCGCGGGATTCTGCCAGTCGCCCAGGGTAGCGCGGGCGATTTCAACCGCCTGCGCGGCTGCAACAGCACCGACGATCACCAGTACCATACCGCGCGGGCCATAGTGCGTGCGATGGAAGGCGCGGAGGTCGTCCAGCGTCACCTGAGGCAAACTTTCCAGCGTGCCGCGAGTGGTGTGATGATAAGGATGCTGGGCGGGATAGGTCTGTTCTCGGAAGGCGCGATTGGCCCGATAGCCGGTGTCGTACTGCCGGTACTGCAGCATCGTCAAGATTTCACCGCGCAGCCGTTCGACTGGCTCGGCGGGAAATGTAGGATAGCGGAAGGCATCATTCAGCAGATCAATGAGGATGGGCAAATCTTCGGCCAATGCCTTGCCATTAAAATTGACATTATGGACCCCGGCACTGATGTTGAGATCGGCACCGATGTCCTCCAGCGCGGCGTGGAACGTCCCAAAATCACGGGATTGCGTGCCGCGCATGAGGGCGCTGGCCGTCAATGAAGGAATGCCAGTGCCATAGGGCGTATAGTGCAGTGCACCGGCTTCCAGTGAGCCGCAGATGACCACGGACTGAGCGGCAAAGTTCTCATAGGCCAGTACGGTGATGCCGTTTTCGAGTTCGACGCGGGTGATATTGTGTGCGCCGGGAAGGGAAAGTGTGGTCATTCAGCATCGTCCTCGTCGTACTCAACATCGTCCCCGCCAGTGGGGATGAGCCAGCCCACAGTACGGTTCTGCGGTCGCAGATAGGTTTGCGCGGCTCGCTGGACATCTTCGGCAGTCACGGCTGACAGGCGCTCGATATAGTTCTCAAACCAGGTGTAATCCGCCACGGTCTCAGCGATGGTCAGCCAGGAGGCCTGACCGGTCACACGCTCGGTACTATAGGCGAAGATGGCCCGCGCCTGCTTGCGTGCTCGCTCCAGTTCATGAGTGGTCACGCCAGCGACGGCGACCTGCTCAAGCTGCTCATCCAGCACGGACTCGATTTGTTCATGGGTGGTGCCTTCGCGCAGGGTCACGATGAGGTCATAGAGGTAAGGATCAATGCTTGGCGTCAGACCGCCATCGACATCCACGCCCAACCCACTTTCTACGATAGCCCGGTAAAGCCGACTGGTCTTATTGTCGATTGCGCCGCCCGCGCCGGTGAGGATGGCATTGAGCATCGCCATCGCAAACCAGTCCGGGTGCTTAGCCGGTGGCACCCGGTAGGCCATTTCGAGGAAGGCGGTCGCGCCAGGGCGCTCGACCGTTACACGGCGCTCACCAAATTGCTCTGGCTCCGGGCGGTTGAAGTGCGTCACCGGGTCGCCTGCCGGAATGCCACCATAAAGCTCTTCAATCCGGCGCAGCATGGACACGGTGTCAAAATCGCCGACGGCGACCGCCACGGCGTTATTGGGGCGGTAGAACTGACGGTAGTGGTTATAGAGGTCGTCCCGCGTGATGGTGTGCAGGTCGGCCATATCGCCGATGATCTCGTGGTGGTAACCATGCACCCGGAACATGGACGCGCGGACTTCTTCATCCAGCCAGAACATAGGCGAATTTTCCGAACCTTCCCGTTCGGAAATAATGACGGTGCGCTCGGACTCGACTTCTTCCGGGTCGAAGATGGCGTTGACCATGCGGTCAGCTTCCAGCCGCAGACCCAGGTCAATGCGGTCGGCGGGCATGGTTTCATAGTAGGCGGTGTAATCCATCGAGGTCTGGGCGTTCCAGCTACCACCCTCTCGAGAAATCATCTTATCCAGCACTCCGCCGGGGAACTGCGGGGTGCCTTTGAACATCATGTGTTCGACCCAGTGGGAGAGACCAGTCTGCCCGGTGCGCTCGTTGCGGCTGCCGATGCGATACAGCATCCACCAACTGACGACCGGGGCGCTGTGCTGTTCTTTGAGGATGATGCTCAAGCCATTGGGGAGTTGATGGCGGGTGATAGCGGGCATGGCGGCTCCTGATGCGGACATAACTCTGTTCAGTCTAGCAGTGTGGGCGAGGTAAATCAAAACGGGGGCATTTACTACCCTGCGACTCATCCCCATCAGGTAAAATTGAGGGAGGGATAGCGAGGGAGGATTCACATGGATTCCAACGCAAGTCGGCAATCAGAAGATATCCGTTATTTGACACCGCGTGACCACATCCGGCTGCGACCGGGGATGTACTTTGGCAGTGTCGATAGTCGAGGCTTGCACCACCTCCTCTACGACCTCTTCGACCATATAGCGCAAGAAGCGATTATCGGTCGTTGTAGCGAGATTGAGATCGAACTATTAGTGGACGATTGGGTCATCATTCGTGATAACAGCCACGGCCTGCCGGTTCCTCATTATTGGGACAACAGTCTCATCTGGATGGAGATCCCAATCGGGGGAAGTGGTGACTGGCTTTTCTCGGTCAATGCGCTCTCAGGCGAATTGCATGTGAAGTATGATCGGGACGGATTCCGTTGGGAGCAGACTTACCACGCCGGCATCCCCGATGGAGCCGTGACCAAAACCCCACTGGACAATTCCCAGCAACGTGGGAGGAACTTACGCTTTCGGGTGGATGACACCGTCTTTGAGACCGTCACCTTCGACTATGAACGCATCGCCCAGCGGGCGCAGGAACTCGCTTACCTGATTGGTGGATTGCGCGTCAATGTCCATGACCGACGGGCAGGGCAAATCCGCAACAACTCATTCCATTACCCGGAGGGGTTGAAAGCGTGGGTTGCCGATCAGGTTGGGGTAGCGTCGACAGTTGGGCCACTAACCCGTGTTCAAAGACAGTTTGATGTGACACGGCATTTTGGGAAGACATTCAAACTTGGCGTTGACATTGCTTTGCAATTTTCAATCGGTAGTACCAGTCATATTGCCAATTATGTCAACGCGGTCGAGACGCCGTTGGGTGGAACCCATCTGGAAGCCTTCAAGCGCGGCCTTATGCGAGAGCTAAACCATGCCAGCCAGCAGTTTGAGGACATTGCCCTGCAGCCCGCGCTTGTCTGGTCAGATGTGGAGCTGGTGCTTACGGCTATCATCGCGGTGCTACATCCCGACCCGATATTCGCGGATTGGACCAGAGTACAGCTTCTCAATGAGGAAGTAGGCGAGCCGATTGAGGGTCTTATCCGCGAGGTATTGGAGTCACTCCCTGAAGCGGAGATGCGCGGCCTGCTGAAGCATCTGCATCGTGGTCGAAGCTAATCCACGAATCAAAAAGCGGATGACGCAATAGGTCATCCGCTTTTTATATTGCTGCAATCAGCGCAATTAGCTGACCGTTTCTTCGTCGTGCATGTACGGGGAACCGACGGCGATGTACTCGTAGCCCTTCTCGACCAGGTCACGATAGTCAGGGATCATGCGGCGACCATCCATGATGAGGTAGGGCGGCTGTACCATCTGCTCGATGGTGCCGGAGAGACCCCGGAATTCTTCCCAGTCGGTAGAGATGAACAACATGTCAGTACCCTTGAGGGCATCCTTGACGGAGTTGTGATAGGTGATCTTCTCAAAGAGATGGTTCTTGCTGGGGTCGAGGAAGCGTTTGGCCTCGTGGATCGCCAGCGGATCGTAGGCACGAATTTCCTTGACACCTCGTGCCAGCAGTGCCTCGACGACCTTCAGCGCCGAGGAGTCGCGCATATCGTTGGTCTGCTTCTTGAAGGCCAGCCCCAGCAGCGCCACCGTCTTATGGTTGAAGTTCGCGGTCGATTCCTGAATGGCGCGGTCGATGAGATACGTCTTCTGATACTCGTTGATGCGATAGACTGCTTCCAGCAGGTCGGTCGCTACGTTGTTGGATTTGAACTGCCAGATGAGCGACTGAATATCCTTACCGAAGCAGGAACCGCCTGCGCCGTTGGAGACATAGCTCCCCCACTTGCTGATGCGATTATCGGCCGTCACACCGCGCTTGAGGTCTTCCATGCGCACGTTGGGGAAGGTTTCGCCGAGGCGCGCCCCGACTCCGTTCCAGAAGGAGACATAGGTGAGCAGCAGCGTATTGGCGACGTACTTGATGGCTTCAGCCGTTTCCGGTGTGGTTTCGATATAGGCGATGCGAACGTGATTGACGAACTGTGAGTAGCAGCGGCGCAGGATCTTATGGTCTTCTTCGGTATCAGCACCCACCACGACGCGATCCGGGCGGCGGGATTTTTCGACGGCGTCACCTTCCGGCAGGAATTCCGGGTTGGACGCGATGCCGATATTCGGGACATTATGTTTCTTTAGGATGTTCTCCAGGCGGCGGGCCGTGCCGACCGGGACGGTGCTCTTGTTGATGATGACTACGCGGCGCTGATCCTTGCGCTGGGCCAGCAGGGGGGCAATGTATTCGAGCGCTTTGTCGTAGTAGCTGAGGTCAGAAGAGCCATTGGGCTGCGGCGGGGTGGGCAGGCACATGAAGATGGCATCGGCCCCATCAATGATGGACTCAATGTCGGTGGTGAAGAACAGGTAACGATTGATGTTCTCCGCGATGATCTGTGCCAGACCCGGCTCGTTCACATAGCGTTCGATCTGCTCGCGCTGGGCGCTGTTATAGGCCGCGATCTTCTGGGCATCGACATCATAGGCGTAAACTTCGTGGCCGGTCTCCGATAGGACGGCCGCATGGCACAGGCCGACAAATCCCGTTCCAGCAACAATGATCTTCATACAGTGGCTTTTCCTCGTTCAGACAAATGCAAACAGGTTCAATGGATATGCGCTGTTCATTCCCACTCTATCACAAGGGTGGGCGGTCTATGTATAGACGTTTTGGCGCGGGTTGTACCGGTTTTCACAAACCGTACCCAAACGGTAGCGAAACGCACCTTACAACTGCCTCAAGCGAGCACGGGTCGTGAAGGAGTGAAAACAAGCGGATAGCCAAACCAGAAATCATCAAGGGACGGTCGGTAACTGGCAACCGACCGTCATCGATGCGCTATCAGCCGTCAGCTATTGACTGCTTGGCCACCCGCCGACCCAATTCCACTGCGTAGTTTGTCCCGCGATCCCAGGGATAGACCTGGCTCATGCTGGCCCAGTAGACGCCGGGCAGCGGAGTCTTCAACGGAGGGATCGCCTGACTATGATTGACCCCGGGGACCGGCTGAGCATAGGGTGCCCGCCAGACCCACGATTTTGTCACCCAATCAGGACGGAACTGCGGATTGACCTTCGCCAGCGCGGGTAAGAAGCGCTCGATCAACTGGTTATCACTCATGGAAAAGTACTCGTGGTCAACCGGGATGTAATCTCCACAATAGACCAGCACATTCCCGCCGTAGTGTTCTTTGGGCAGGAAGTTGGTGTGTTCGACCAGCGCCAAAAATGGGAACTGGCTGGTGCGTTTATCCGGTGTGGTAGCGGGCAAGTTAAGCCAGTAGGTGCCGTCGGTCAGGACGGACTGCTTGAGCGCCAGCACCACACAGATCGCACCGATACTTTGTAACTTCGCCATCTGCTGCCCATAGGGTGTGGTCTTGAGCGCCGGTGCCAGCTTGAGCATCAATCCCGGTGAGCCAGTCGAGATGACACGGTCATAGGTCTTGGTTTCGCCGTTGGCTGTGATCGTCGGTTTGCCGCCTTGTTCACCGAGGCCGGTGATGGGGGTATTGAGGTGCAACCTGGCTCCCTTGGCGGTGATGGCGGCGGCCAGATCATTCAGAAAAGCCTGAAAGCCGCCCTGATAGGTGCCGAGCCGCAGAGTCCGGGTGTAAATCCGCGCCCACATCCAGGCCATGTTGACCTGCTGGTAGAGTGCGCCGAACTTGCCGATCAACAGCGGGCGGAAGAATTTGCTGTAGGCTTCTTCCCCCATGTAGCGCATAAACCACTCGTGAGCGGTAATCTGCTCCAGCGAGCGCCAATCTTTGGTCAGGAATTTGAGATACACGCCGCACAGCCCCAGCCGAATCTTGGCGGGCCAGGAGATAGGCAGTGAGATGGCCGAGGCATTCATCTCCGAGCGCAAAATCTGCCCATCAATCCAGTAACTCGTCTTGGGGCGCGGGAACAGAATTTTCTCTCGCACGCCCAATTCATCGGCCAGGCGCAGCAGATCAGCATCAGTCTCAAACCAGTGGTGGTAGAACTTCTCCAGTGACCATGCCCAACCTTCGTCTTTGAACCCGGCGGCTAATCCGCCGACGGTCGGCTCGGCTTCGTACAGGTCGACCGTATGACCGGCGCGGACCAAATCCCAGGCGGCGGCCATGCCCGCGACCCCGGCACCGAGGATGGCGATGGAAAGCGGTGCTGTAGCAGCAGATGAATTCACAGGCATAAATCCTCAATTATTAGAATGGCGAGTTCATGTCGCCCGAACTTCCGATGATCTGGTGATGGTTTAATCATACCAGCGATAGCTCTAGTTGCTGCATCAAGGCCACTGCTTGAACCAAGCTATTTGTGCTGTCAAACTTAAGGCATTGTCGGTTGCCAGAGAAGCGCTTGATTCGGCTGCACCCCGTCCACCAGATACCGGATTGGCCCGCCTCCAGCGGGCATGACTGCCAGCCGATTATCTGAGACAAAGGCAATCCAGCGACCATCGGGTGACCAGGCCGGGCTGATGTCACTGGCTGGGGAGCTGGTCAGGGCGCGGACGGTTTGCTCGCAGGAAGTTGGCTGTTCATTCAGACAGGCCGTATCCAACTCATACAGATTAAAATCGCCATCGCGCTGGGAACTGTAGAGTATCCGCCGACCATCGGGCGACCACAGCGGGAAGCCATCAAAATCGCGGTTATCGGTCAGCCGCTGCAGGTTATCCTCGCAGGTGCCCGGTGATGATGCGCAGGTGAGGTCAAGCAAATAGAGTTCGAAAGAGGTGCGGCGGCTCGACATAAAAACGATGCGCTTCCCATCCGGCGACCAGGATGGAAATGCATCATACAAGCCATTGTTGGTTAGCTGCACGACGGACCGGCTGGACAGGTCAAGCAGGTAGAGGTCACAGTTGTTCTCGCAGTTGGACATAAACACCATTTGTGACCCATCTGGTGACCACTGGAGCAACTCTGCCCGATAGTCCGTTAGTTTTTCGGGAATACAGTCGGCTTGATGGGTCAAGCAGGTAACGTCAACACGATAGATGGCAGCCTGTCCATCACGCTCTTCGCTGTAGGCAATCGAACGCCCATCAGGTGACCAGGCCGGATAGCCGAGCCCTCCCCGCACAAGTAGCAAGCTTCCCAGGGGATTGCCAGCCGCATCACGGGCCTGTAAGCGATATTGATTGTCCTGAAGGGAAAAATATACCAGATGTGAACCATCGGGGGACCAGGCTGGGAAAGATTCATCGCCGACTTCACGCGTGAGGTTGGCCAGCACTGATAGTCGGGTATCCAGCAACTTCAGGTCGTGCCCAAAAGCTGCTGGAGACTGATAGAGAATACTGTGAGATGTGATGGTCGTGCCCAGCCAGCGGGCAGACATCACACTGACCATCCAGAAGGCCACGAAAAAGCTACTCAACCGGAAGATCGTCATGGAAGAGGTAGGCGGTGAGGGGATCACCGCCTTCAGTCAGCCATATTTACTTGATGTAATTGCCGGGGTTGCTAGCGCTGCCCTTTTTGCCATCTGGCCAGGTCGTCCGCTCGTCAAACTTGACGCCGTTGACGTTCGCGCCTTTCATATCGGCGTTGGTCAGATTGGCCCCGTTCAAGACCGCGTTGGTCATATTGGCACCTGCCAGGCGCACGCCGGTCAAATTTGCTCCGGTGAAGTTGGTGCCCAACAGTGTCGAATTATTAAAGTCGGCAAAGGGCATCTGTGCGCCGGTGGCATCGACCCCGGTCATATTGGTGTTCCGCAAAATGGTTTCGCGGGTGGTTGCCCCCTGGAAATTAGCTCCACGCAGGTTGGAGCCTTCCAGATTCAGGCGGGTCATATCCAGGGCGCTAAAGTCCACCCCGGCCAGACGTGGGTTTGGCCCAGCCTGGATCAAAGCAAGGATCAGTTCTTTGCGGTTAATTTCAGCCATGTTTTTCCTTCCTTAACAATACAGTGCCAGTGCAGTAGGATGCCTCGGTGAAGAGACATCCTACTGCGTATTTAGGGAATATTCAGGCAGGCAACGCCTTCGTTACAGGCGATCCCATCCTGATTGCCGTCCAGCGCGAAGTTCCCCAGCGCCAGGCAGGCCTGTGCTTCACTACAACGCAACTGTGGACAAGTAAAGGCCAGTGATGGACAGACAGCCGTATTCACCGGTGCGGAGGTGATGGTTGGCGCAACCGCGCTCACCGGGTTCACCACTACGCGCCCCTGATCGTCAAAGCCCAGTCCTGGACCAAAGATGGTCAGGCCCTGGAGGTTGGTTGCGATCAGCGCATATTGGACGTTATCCGCAATTTCGGACTCATCCGCAAACGCGATCAGATAGCGGCCCGGATTGGTAATCAGGATCGGGCCAGCCGTCGTCAGGTTCTGTTCTTCGATGCCGCGACCAACCGCCACGAACTGCGTTGGGTTGTTGAATGGGCTGATGGCGATCACCGGACGGAAAGAACCGCCGACGATCCGCAGCACTTCTACACGCAGCAGGGCACCCTGCGGCACATCCACGCAGAAGCCGATGGAGCGATCCCTGCGGGTGAAGTTTCCCTGGATCAACTCACCCAGGCCGATCACACGCAAAATATCGAACTGTTCACCGAACTCGAACAGGCACTCGTTGGCACCTACTGCACGTTCTGGTGGGAGTAGTTCGCTGATGCGACGGCGCAAATCGGTGAATTGGGTATCGACTGTTTGCAGGATGTTCAATGCACCTTGCACGACCGCGCGCCCGACCACACCATCCGCAGGCTGCGGCTCACGGCAAGACTCGATCCACAGGTCAATCGCCTGCCGCACATTCGCCATCGCCGTATTAAAGTCCCGGTTCAACGGATCAAGCGTCGGGAAGAACGCGGCTAGCAACGGATTAGGAATGTTGATGTCACTGGGGCGTGCCGGGAAGTTCTGGCAGGCCGCTCGGTCACCGAGCGCCACCGTTGTCCAGGTACCCCGAATAGAATCAACGGATCCCTGGGCAATATTCACCCGGTCGAGCATCAGTCGAAGCGTGGCTACATAATTCTCGGTTCCCTCGCCGGAAGCCGGTGCGCTGTCCGCCACGATGCCATCAATTGGCAAGGAGATAATGCTGGCCCCATTCTGAATTTCAACCCAGCCAGTGACCAGCCACCCCAGGGTGCCTTCAAAATTGACTTGCAACCACTGGTTATCCCGTGTGCGTCCATGCAGTGTAAAGACCGTATAGCGAGGGGGATTGGCCAGTACCGGATAGGCTGTTCCCGGGCCCGCACGTAACCGGAGGCCGCTATCTGCCAGGCGGCCAGTGATTGTGCTGGTCGCACTGCTCGGCCCAGAGCGCGGGCTTTCAAAGCCCCCGTAAGGGATGCTGCGGGGATCAGCCACCGGTAGCACATTGATATCGCCGTTGAGCACCGTCAGGACAGCCAGACCGATCCAGGCTTCTGAGCCATTGAAATCAATCCGCAGCCATTGACCATCGGCGCTTCGGCCCGTGGCTTGCGCCGTGAAGCCCGCGTCGACGAAGGCCACCACTTCCGCACCCAGGGCCGGGGCAATCCGCACATTGACTTCATCCCGGTTGACCAACACGGTCACATCAAATCGGGGAAGTTCCTGCGCGTATGTCAGACTAAAAGTTGTACAGATCAGAACGGCCAGCAGGCCGAAGGCGAATCGGAAAGTCCGCATAGCCCTTCTCCTCAGTGTCAGCCCTCCAGTATAACAACGAATAGGAAACGGCAATAGCGCCTTGCAGAGATTGCAGCGGCGTAATGTCAACGTTAGCCACCTGAAAGTGAACATATACTGAATGTAATCATGAATGCAACGATGGTTGTTTCGTCTGTTCTTATCGTAGTCGAGGCATTTTCTCTATGAATGGCTTTGAGATCTCCGGTTTTGATTTCGTCGGTATTTTCCTGTTGGTTTTGTGCGCTGCTGGCGGCGTTTATGGACTCTACCTCCTGGTCAAAACAAAACAGAAGCTTGCGGGACTACTGATCGGGATCGCTGCAACCGCTGTTGTCGGCCTGTTTGCTTTTTTGACCATCAGTACATCAGCGCGGCGAGCATTCATTAACCTGGAGATGCGACCCCTTCTTGGTACTTTGCTGCGCGATGCGGTTGCAGTACTGGCTGGTATCTTTATCTTCTTCCTCATCAATCGGCTTGCGCGTCGGTGGCAAGTGAAGTCCGGATTGGTCTTCGGGTTGGCCCATGGGCTGGGAATTATCGTCATTGCGGTGCCGCTTATGTACTGGTTGTACATCAGCACCTTTGTCCCTGACCTGGATCAGGTCTTTACCCAGGTGGACACAGTAGAGGGTGTCAAGTTTGAGGGCGGCTTGGACCTGACGGTTAGCTTATTTGAAAATCAAACCGTCAAAGCGCCTACTGCGATGACCATGGGCATTGGTGAAGATCGCAACGCTTTGTATGTGGCGGGATCGGATGGTACCAACGGCACCATCTGGCGTCTGGTTGATACCGATGCCGATGGCAAAGCGGATGAGGTGAGTGTGTTTTACGATGGTCTCACCAAACCACAGGGTTTGGTGTGGGGTGAGGAAGGGTTGTTTGCCAATGAGGAAGGGCGCCTCTTACGCCTGAATGATACCGATGGCGATGGTCGAGCCGATCAGCGAACTGTTATTCTGGATGGGTTCCCCGGTGAAATTTATGCCTTCCACCTCAATCACGGTTTGTTGTGGGGGCCTGGTGGACGGTTGTATATCGGTTCTGGTGCGACGACCGATCACTTTCCTGAAACGCATCCGATGGCTGCGCGGGTGTTATCCGTTAACCCGGATGGTACCGATATGCAAGTTTTTGTCGAAGGGGTGCGAAACCCTTTCGGAATGGTGCTGGCCCCTGATGGGCAGGGGATCTTCGGAATTGATAACGGGGGTTCCGGCTGCGCCAATCCGGAATGTACTGAAAAGTATGACACGCCTGAAGAAGTGAATTACATGGTTCAGGGGAGGCATTATGGTTTTCCTGAATACTTCGGGATGCCCCCGGAAGACTCGGGCACCGAGCCGCCGGTCGTCACTTTTCCTGAACATTCTGCCCCGACCGGTATTGTCTTCTATCAGGGTGATCGCTTCCCTGCACGGATGCAAGGTCAACTATTCATCTCGCTCTGGGCGCGTGGGGAGATCTATCGCATCCAACTTTACCGATTGGATGATGGCACCTACACGGGGTCAGCACTGCTGTTCGCCAGTGGCTTACAGGGTCCCTCGTCGCTGCTGAATGCACCGAATGGCGGCTTGTTTGTCACCAGCTTTACCGGGAACGCGGTCTACCTGATCCAGTAAGATGTGATCGCCTAATCAATCATCGTTATCAACGGACTTGGCGTCATCGGTCGAGTCCGTTTGATTCGGGGGCTGTGTTTTTGGTTTCAAAGGATTTGTAGCTGATTTCGGAGGGCGGCCACGTTTGCGCGGAGTCGGCGGGGCTTTCAGGGCTTCGATTGCCTCTCGATTGCCGATGGCTTCCAATGCAGCCCGTGCCGTGATACGAACTGCTTCTTCTGGATCGTTCAGCGCGACGATCAAGGCATGAGTCGCCCAATCGGCGTTCATCTGCCCCATGACAGCAGCCGCTTTTCGGCGTAGTCGGGCATCATCCTTATTGCGGAGCGCTGTTAATAGAGTGACATCTGCCGGCGGACTTTTGAGTTTCAGGAGAGCTTCAGCTGCTTCAAACCTCGTCCGATGAGTGTACGAATGATCCCCAAAGACGAGCATCAGGGCTTCGACAGCCATGAGGTCGCCGATTTCAGCCAGTTCCTGGATCGCCGGGATAATCTGTTCTTCCCGGTTGGTTGCTAACCGCCCGATCAGGCGTACGACCCGGTTATAGCGTTCAGGGACGACTCCGGTTTTCTCAACACTGACAAGGTGCGCGATGGTCGCATCGATGATGTCCCGTATATCGGGGTCATCTTCAATGACCAGCAGTTTCATTAAATCTGGAATAGCGGTCGTGGCATTGATCGCTCGCAGCGAAACAATGGCGCGCCGCCGGGTACTGACAACCGGGTGCGTACAGAGCCTGATGAGTGCTGGAATGTTCTTATTGATCTGGAGTCGCCAGATTTCAAAGCTGTGATTGTCCATAGCCTACCCCCGCATACCTGTATTGTAGTTTAGCACGGGGTTGGCCGCGAATGCCTTCAGGTAAGCTGAATGACCTGACGTGCGCGGGCAACGACGAGCAGGCTGAGCAAGCCACCGCTGAGGGTGTAGATCATGATGGCAGGCGGCGTGCCAATCAGACTTGCCAGCAGACCCAACACCAGCGCCCCAAACGGTCCTACCCCAAAGAACGTCAAGGTGTACAGGCTCATCACCCGCCCCCGGAAGGCATCCGGCACATGACTTTGAATCAGCGTATTGACGGTGACAAACAGCAGGATAATACCGAAGCCGTAACCCAGGAAGAAAACCGCTGCGACCGGAACTGTGGTCGCATTGGCTGCCAGCGTGGTAGTGAGGGTCGTAAAGACGATCATCACGCCGACGATGGTACCTCGCCTGACGTACTTACTCACCACTAATGCAAGCAGGGCAGCGGTAGCCGCACCGATGCCCGTCGCTGTGCTGAGAATAGCAAAGCCATCTTTCGGGGCATGTAACACCGTATCGGCAAAGGCTGGCAGTATCGAGCAGATATTGGTGGTCAAGGCACTGGAGATAACGGCCAGCAGCAGCAGCGGGGCAATGATGTGATGCTGACTGGCGAATTGCCACCCTTCTTTTAGGCGCGCTAGGGGCGCGAACCCGGTGCTGCGAGGGCTGACATGCTCAATCCGCAGGGCTAGCAGGGTGCCAATAACCACCAGGAAGCTGATGCCGTTGAGCAGGAAGCACCAGGCCGGGCCATATTGAGTCAAGATGATACCTGCCAGGGCGGGGCCAATCACCCGCGAGGTATTAAACATGGTCGCATTCATGACAATGCCACTGTTCAAATCCCGCTGACCGACCAGGTCGGCAATGATCGACTGGCGTGACGGGGCATCAATCGCGTTGCCTATGCCGGTCAGTACAGCCAGTACCAGCACATGCCAGATTGCAATCGTATCGTTGAAAGTCAGCACGGCCATGATGAAGGCGACGCTCATCAGCAACAGGTTGGAAATGAGCAGGGTGTTGCGGCGGGGGAACCGATCGATAAAAACCCCGGCGACCGGGGACAACAGCAGGGCGGGTAAACCGGCAATGCAGGCAACCAAACCCAGCATAAATTCATTGCGAGTCAGGTGGAAGATCAGCCAACCTTGGGCGACAGTTTGCATCCAGGTGCCGGAGAGGGAAACAATCTGTCCGGCAAAATAGGTGCGGAAATTGGGATGCTGCATCGCGGCGAAGGTCTTAACTTGCAGACCATCGCTGACAGTGGTGGCACTGGCCATAATGTGGGATGAACTTTCGGTAGCGGTAGCCATGGCGGATGAGGTGCTGCGTATCCGGCGACTACCTTCATCTGATGATTTCATTCTACAGAAGCTGTGCAGCACGACAATAGAACCGTTTTTAGCAATGGCCTTAGACTGGCGCTCGTTCCTGGCCTCTGGTAGCCTACCTCTACTATGAATGTTCAAGCTGTGCACACTACTCAAAGCATGACCAATGACCCGTCGAATCCGCTGGTGAACCGAACCATCTGCTGGATTGGTGGCAGTCGTCAACAGCAGCCGTTGGATGCCACCCAGGCCAAGAAGTGGGCGTGCGTCCGGCAGTTGGGAATCCGGCCTGTTGTGATTGGATTCAGTACGGACGCGCGTTTCCGGCACTTCACCCAGGAAGCCGAGTTCATCTTGCTCCCGGCACTGCCGAGTTCGATCCTGCGCTATGCGACGATTTTCTTTCTCGGCACCTTGATCCTGCTATGGCTGACGCTTCGGCGGCGGGCTGGAGTTATCGTGACGCAGAGTCCTTTTGACGGTGCGATGGGAGCCTTTGTTAAACAAGCGGCTCGATTAGCGGGTCATCGGGCCGCCCTGGTGATCGAAAGTCATGGCGATTTTGAGGTAGCGGTCTTTACCCAGCGGCAGATCGCCTTTGCCAGTCTATATAAACGGGTCATGCTGGCCTTCGCCCATTACGGATTACGCCATGCCGACACGTTACGGGCGGTCTCCAGCAGCACAGAAGCCCAGCTTCGCCAGCTTGCGCCGCACATCCCCATTCACCAGTTCATCGGTTGGACGGATATGGGAACTTTCAGCGCGGTCGAACGCGCCCTACCACCTTCTCAGAGTCATGATTTGATTTGCCCGGCAGTCTTGATTCCTCGTAAGTCCCAGCACACGTTGATTGAGGCGTTCGCTGCGCTTGCCCCGGAACAACCTCAGGTGCACTTGTGGCTGGTCGGTAAAGCAGAAAATGCCGACTATGCAAACCGGCTCCACGCCCAGGTCGAGAAGCTGGGACTCAGCGAGCGTGTTCACTTCACCGGGGCTATTTCGCAGAGCGCCTTAGCAGAGCGACTGGGCCAGTGCCGAGCGCTGCTCCTGGTATCACTTTCTGAGGGACTACCACGGGTGGTCATTGAGGCTATGCTGAGCGGCACACCTGTAATCGCTACCGCGGTATCCGGCACGCCTGATGTCATCGAGGATGGTGTGACGGGGTGGCTCGTTCCACCGGAAGATGTGCCAGCGCTGGTGAAGGCGCTGCGCCACTTGTACGCCGAGTCAGCCATTGATGCTATAGCTCAACACGCCCAGGTTTTTGCTCGGCAGCGCTTTTCTGCCGAGACCTATGCCGAGGGCTACCGCGTTGTCCTGACCGCCGCAGTTGCTGCAGTTCAGCGTTGATGATGAAACGGCTTTTGCTCTTTAATCTGGCGACAGATGCCGATGATCCCATACTGGGTTTTACGACCGCCTGGATCAATGCCCTGGCAAGCCGTATGGACGCAATTGATGTGGTCACCATGCGGGTTGGGCGGTTGGCGGTTGGCGCAAATGTACGGGTGTACTCGGTCGGCAGGGAGCTGGGCTACAGTGAAGCGCGGCGGTTCATCGCATTCTACCGTATCCTGTGGCGCTTGCTCCGCGCCAACCACTATGACGCCTGCTTTGCTCATATGCAGCCCCTGTTCGCCATCCTGGGTGCACCGCTCCTCAAACTGTATCGCGTACCGATCACCCTTTGGTTCGCGCACGGGGCCGTGACGCGACGCTTGCGATTGGCCGAGCGTTTGGTCGATCATGTGGTGACGGCCTCTGCCGAGAGCTTCCGCATCCCTAGTCCCAAAACACATATCATCGGGCATGGGATTGATACCGACCAGTTTGCGATACCTTTTACGCGGGAAAATCAGGAGAGGACAAGGTTTACGCTTGTCTCGGTCGGGCGACTGAATCCTGTCAAACGCCCCGATGTATTGATTGATGCCGTCGGGCTGCTTCGCCAGCGCGAGATCAACGTTCATCTGCGTTTCATCGGCGATGTGACGAATGGGGCCTACCTGGAATTGCTGCGCGAACGGGTCACGCAAGCGGGACTGGATGATGCTATTGAGTTTGCCGGGCCGCTGGGCTTTGAACAGATTGCAGGCGCTTATCATCAAGCCGATGTGATGGTGAGCGCCAGCCAGACAGGCAGTATTGACAAAGTGATTCTGGAGGCGATGGCCTGTGGACTGCCGGCCATTACCTCCAATGAAGCCTTTGTGCCGGTGCTTAAGCCTTGGGAGCCTCTGTTACTGATGCCACCCGATGATCCGGCGGCATTGGCTGAACGTGTCGCGTCCCTGATGGCCCTGTCATCTGCTGAACGCGACGCACTTGGTCGTGAATTGAGGGCGCTGGTCGTCCGAGATTACGGTATCCACCAGATGATAGATCGGCTGATGGTCGTCCTTCTGCGTGCCTAGTCTGCTAGCCTGCGAAGGCGAAGTGTATACAGGTCGCTTTCGGTGATTTGTTCATGTTGAGCGACCAACTGGTCCAGGTCATCGGCAACGCTGATCATACGCCCCGTTAATGGGTCGGCTATACCGGAGGCCAGTCTTATGACCAGGGTCGCAGAGAGTGCTGCTGGAACATCTCCTTGTTCTTCTACGACAAACTTGCGAAACCAGGGCAGATAAGTCTGCCCGGCTTCCGAATCAATTAAGTACTGCGCCATATCGGTACGGACTGTACCGGGATCAATAGCAAATATGCTGATTCCGTGTTCTTGAGTATCAACCGCCATGCATTCGGTGAGGCGGAGGAGTGCCGCTTTTGAAACACAATAACTATGTCCAAAAGGGATCGGGCTGAGGGCGGCTCCACTGGCCACATTGATGATGCGTCCTCGGTGGCGCTGAACCATACCCGGTAGGATGTAGCGGGCACAGATGAATGCTCCGAAAACATTGATATCCAAAACCTTGCGGAATTCTTCTGGGTCAGCTTGCCAAATCGGGCCGGGGGTACCTACGACCCCCGCATTGTTGACAAGGATATCAACTGGGCCGAGTTCATCTTCAACCCGATTTGCCATTTGTTCAACAGCTGCTGCATCAGCCACGTTTGCAGTAATCGCCATTGCCCGCCCACCTGACTGCCGAATGAGGTCAGCCGCTTCGTGAACATGAGCTTCCGAGCGCCCGACCAATGCTACTGCTGCGCCTGCTGCTGCCAACGCTTGCCCCATATGCTTGCCGAGGCCGCGACCACCTCCAGTCACAATTGCAACTTGACCGGACAGATCAATCTGACTGTTTCCTCTAGTCGTCACGATAGCGTCCTCCAATAATCAAGTTGTGGACTTAAGACTGCAGCATCCGAGTTTATCTCAGCGACCAGCCAGCCAACCCACGATTGCACCGGCGAGTTCTTCATGGGCGCGGAACAGGTCAACTCCGTGATCGCGTCCTTCATAGACCAGTGTTTCAATCGCCGCGCCGGGGATTTGCTGCATGGCGGGTACATCGTCTTTTGGGTAGCGGTCGCGGTCGGCATACACAATCAAAGCAGGGCGACCACTGGCAATTGCGGACTCGGTGGTCACGCCGAAGTAATTCAAGCCTGGTGAGAGCGCCACTGAGGCTGCACAGCCATCCATCGCCGCACAGCCGACCAACGCCAGATTGGCTCCCATACTGGAGCCGCCCATGAGGAGTTTGTTGACGCCTGGCTGACCGCGGAGCCATTCGGCCCAGCGCAGCGTATCATCCTGGGCCTGGGTCCAGTTGATACTGCCGCGGGTTTGCCCATACCCACGCAGGTCGATCACCAGGACTTTGAAGCCATTCTCCCGCAGCGGCCCGACCAGTGGCGTCCAACTGGAGCGATTGGTATACAACTGATGGAGCAGCAGGACGGCCGGGCCATCGCCACCATTGTCATAATAAGTGCCGTAGAGCTTGCGCCCGTCACTGGCCTCGATCTGGACATCCGGCGAAGGCGTCGGGGCGGGGGTAGGCGCTTCCGGTGCGGTATCTTGGGCGAACGCTAGCGATACACTGATGCACAGTAGTAGGGTGACTGCCAGTAGGATTTTCAGTCTAATGATGACACCTCTCATCAAACGAGTTTTGATAGGAGCTGATAATTGCACCACACAGTATCGATAACGTTGTTTCCGGCTATAAACCATCAGCTATCGACCATACTCACACGCATTGATCGCAAAGGCCATAGAATTCCAGCAGATGACCGGTTAGGCGGACACCCAGGCGGTGTTCCAGCTCAGCGGCAATCGCTTCCAGCCCACACTCATCAAACTCGATCACCCGGTTGCAGTTCGTACAGATGATGTGATGGTGATGACCTTCGGGCAGCAGGACATACGTGGGAGTCATGCTGGTGCCAATATAAGTCGGACGGATGATCGCCAGTCCAGTGAGCAGATCCAGTGTGCGGAAGACGCTGGCCCGCCCCACTGACGAGTCAATTTCATCCACGCGGCCGAGGACTTCCGCCGAGGTGATGTGCCCGCCGCTCTCTTCCAGGGCCTGCAAAACAGCTAACCGGGCATTGGTCAGTTTATGACCCGCATCACGGAGTTTTTGGGCACGTGGGCTGAGGGAATCAGTCATGAACTCTAGTCCTTGACACCATCATCGCTCTGAGATACTGTATCAAATGCATTTGATACAGTGTATCATTTTAGTGGTGGAGCAATGGGCCTATGAAGCGTTTAATGATCCTGATTGTACTCCTGGTGATGAGCATCTATCCAGTCGCCGCTGCGGATGCGGTGCTTTCGGTGGTGGCGACCACGACCATCGTGGCGGATGTCGCCCGCAATGTGGGTGGGGAACGGGTTCAGGTGACGGCTCTGGTTCCCGCCGATGCCGATACCCACGCCTTCACGCCCACCCCGCAAGATGTGGCTGTAGTGGCGGATGCGGATCTGCTGCTGGCGGTTGGGGCGGGCTACGAAGTGTTCCTCGGTGACCTGATTGAAGCCGCCGGGGATCAAGAACCGGTCATCCTGAACATTGGTGTGGAGATGCTGCCTTTTGCCGAAGGCGAGCATGACCATGAAGCGGAAGCTGCTGCCGAGGCCGATCACGAACATGCAGCAGTCGAGCCTGTAGGCGTTTTTGGTGCAGAGGGTGTCTGTGAAGATGCAGATCATGCTCATGAAGAAGGTGAGGCCGAGGCCGATCACGAGCATGAACATGGTGCCTGTGATCCCCATACCTGGACGAATCCCCGTAATGTAGCGATCTGGGCGGCGAATATCGCAGCCGCTTTTAGCGCAGCTGACCCGGCTGGCGCGGAAGTCTATGCGGCGAATACGGCTGCTTACCAGGAGCAGTTAAGTGCACTGGATAGCGAAGTGGCCTCCATCTTGGCGGAGGTGCCAGAAGACCGCCGCATCCTGCTGACCAATCATGAGTTTATGGGATACTTCGCGTATGCCTATGGCTTTGAACTGGTAGGGACGGTCATTCCAGGCGGCACGACCGAGGGCAATCCTGACCCCCAGGCTTTGGCTGAACTCGTTAGTTTGATTGGTGAAGAAGGGGTCCCGGCCATTTTCGCAGAAGTCTCTGCCAATCCGCGCCTGGCCGAGACGATTGCCGCTGAGTCCGGAATTACAGTCGTCACCGCGCTGTACAGTGAATCCCTCAGCGGGGATGAAGGCCCAGCCTCCACCTATATTGACTACATCCGCTATAACGCGCAAATGATAGCGGATGCGCTGAAGTAAGCGAGATCCTCATCTCTCAAGCCCCCTCCCCGGTCTGCCGGGGTAGGGGGCTTTTTATTCAACTTGCTCGTATTGCTCACGGGTCTGGATGAACAGCGCCTTCTTTTCCCCCGGCAGCGTGTAGTCAAAGCCGCATGTGAGGAAGAAATGATCTGATGAGGTGATCGCCATCACTTCAAAGATGGATTCAGATCGAGCGCGTTCAACACAGGCATCCACCAACTTGCGCCCGATGCCCATCCCCTGCACTTTCGGGCTGACCGCCAAACTGCGGACTTCTGCTAGCTTTGGCGAATAGACCTCCAACGCCGCGCAACCTACAATCTCGCCATCTCGTTCGGCGATGAAGAAATTAGGCAGTAACCCTTCCAATTCACTGAAGGTGCGGCGCAGCAGCTTGCCATCGCCCACAAAAGGTTCGATGAAGCTGGTGAGCGGGACGACATCTGCCGGGGTCGCCCGCCGGATAACCACCGCATTCAGGACTTTCGTTTCCATAAGAACAGGTTGCCAATCTGCGCATCGCGCTCATAATTTGCAATCAGCCAGTTATTGAGTTCAGTATACCGCTGAAGCAGCGTATTCGAATCCTCATGGATTCCCGTCACCCATGGCATGTAATCCACCTGCGCCACGATGACATAGGGAGGCATGGCCGCCCATAACCCATCCACATGCTCCTGCTGCCATGCCGCCGGATACCACGATCCCACCAACGGAAACTGGAAAATGAACCGTGTCGCCGGATTGAGCCCGCTCAGGTAGTAAATCTCCGGGCGGAAGCCCCAGATGGTCAGGCTATCTCCTGGTGCGACCCGCGCTCGAAGGTACTCGGCTACTTCTAGCGACTCGGACGCCACGAACTCCCCGGCCTGAAAGCCCTGATAGTACGTCCGCTGGTCGACCTGCCCGGTGAGGTAAGGCCAGGCCCGCCCCCAGAGATTGGCTACCAGAATCGTCAACAACAGGCTCCCCACCGCCCCATTGAACAGCCATCTAGTAGGGGCCTCGTCCGTTTCTGTGTAGGGGCGTACGGCTGTGCGCCCGACTGCCCTACGCCCAACCGCCATAATGATTTCCATCCCTACGCCACCCAGCAGCGCCAGCTGCGGCAGCATCGGCAGCCAGTGGTAGTCATAGGCTTTGGCCTGGATGAGCATAATGGTGAGGCTGGTCAGCAGCCAGAGGAGGGTGATGAGTGAACCGTGACCGGTGGCTGGTGGCTGGTGATTAGGGATTGGCGAAGAAGCGGATAGTGGATGACTGATGGTTGGTAGCCGGTAGCTGGCAGCCTGCACAAACCCAATGCCCACTAATACAAACAACAGTCCCCAGTGTGACCAGCGAAAGCCCAGCGCGGTGGTCAGGAGTGTCGAGAACTCGGCCCAGTTGAAAGTCAACGATGTGTATTGGGAAGTGACGCGGGCGCTCTCAATCAAATCTGGCATGGCCCCAAGGGCAAGTAAATAGACTGCAAAGCCGAGTCCGGTGGTCAGTAGTCCGAACAGAGCGGATAGCGAATAGCTGATAATGGGAAGTCGATTATGAGTTGTCCGGAGCCAGATGATAACTCCCAGAAGCGCAATGAACAGCACAAACGGATACTTGAACCAGAAGACGATCCCGGCCAAGGCTCCGGCGATGAACAGAAACAAGCGGGCACTGTGAGGTGAGCGATAGGCTGATTCGATTACGCAGGCCAACGCCAGGATCATCGGCAGCAGTACTAGCCCATCGTTCTGCGTCAGCGTCCAGAAGGTTTCGGTGAAGTAGAAGACGCCGAAGAGGAGCACCGCCCAGAAGCCTACCCACCGACTGAACAAGCGTACCCCGATCCAGTACAGCCCAAGCAGCATACCGGGTACCAGCAGGTGATCGAGCGCCCGCAGTGCCGTCGTTGATTGCCCGAAGAGGCTCATCGCCCCGGCATACAGGTAAAAGACAGCAGGGGGTTTCGGATTCCACAGATCGCGGTAGGGAACACGACCCTGGAGCAATCCTCGCCCGATGGTGGCGAACTCGCCCTGATCGCGTCCCAGCGGATAGGTCAGCGTCGGCAGCGCTAGCAGAACGATGACCGCAATCAGCACCAGCACCGGCCAATGGCGGCGGGTCAGCTTCATCGACCGCTCGCAATCTGGACGATCAGCAGCGCAATCACGACCGAGAGGCCGAGCAGGACAAACACAACCAGTCGCCCGCTGCGCTGGGCATCGCTCAGGCCGGATTGCTCAACCGTCACGTTGCCCAAAATATCGACGTAGAAATCGAGGTTGGTGCGTCCACGCGTCAGCCGCGCCATATAGTCATGCCCGGTGATCTTTACCCAGCCGGATTCCGGGTCATCCCAATGCTCGCCCAGCCGGGCGCGGATTGCCGTTTCCAGCAACCTACGTGCTTGTTCCGGCGGGATGGGATCGAGTTGGTCAGTGGGTGGAGTCGTCATAGGGTTATAGCATTCGATAGTGGTCTTTGGTGCGTGGATCAATAGTCGATAGCCGATAGTCGATAGTCAAGAGAGAGTTCAGAGTACAGAAGTGCCTAGTGAAGTGTTGGTTGTTGGAAGCCGGTGCCCTGAAGAACATTGCTGCCCGGTGAAATATTAAAATCAGATGAGAATCCCAATCTCGTAAATCCGATCCATACCTTTCTGGCGAATCTATGGACGAACCACGACGTCAGGGTTCGGTAAGTCGCTCTCCGGCCAGAGAGCCAACCGTTCGCAAGGCATCAATCACACATCTGTTCTGGAGGAAACCCTTACCATGTCCCAGCTTTCCCGTCGTTCCCTGCTGAAGGGCAGCCTGGCTGCCGGTCTGATGAGCGCTGCTTCGCTTGGTGGCTTCAACGCCGTTTTCGGTTTCAGCCGTGTTCTCGGTCAGGCGATGGAAGATGATAGCGTGGAAACCATCATCAATCTGGCAGCCACCGCCGAACTGTTCGCCACCACCCACTACTATGCGGCTATCCAGAATGCTGCCGCCCTGGGACTCGATGAAGGTGGTGTCAACTACATGAAGGCCGGTATGATCGCTGAAGCCGATCACTACGATCTGTTGGCCAGCCTTGGCGCAGTGCCGGTGGTGACCGAGTTCTATGTGCCGGAAACGCTGTTCAGCGATGCTGCCGTGTTTGCGGCCACCACTGAAGTTGCCGAAACCACCTTCGTCGGTGCCTATCTAGGTGCGACCCGCATCTTCTCGAAGAATGGGCAACCGAACTTCGCAGTGACCACCGCGCAAATCGCTGCAGTGGAAGCTGAACACCGCCTGTTCGCCCGCCAGCTCCAGCGCCTGCTGCCGAATAATCTTTCCTACGCTCAGTTCCTCTATAACAATGTCTCGGAAGCTGTTCCGGTTCTGCAGCCCTTCCTGGATGGCAGCGGCGAAGGGTTCATTGGCCCGGTCACCCCGCCGACCGCCCAGCAGATTGCCGCCGTTCGCGCCGATGCCGGTATGATCGGTTACAACACCGAGTCGATGCCTTACGCCGCCATCGCCGCAATGTAGTTCAATTAATCGACTGCTGCTCAGACGAATCTGCCCGGTTGGATGCCATATCCAATCGGGCGGTTTGATTCAGGGACTTTTATACCCCCAGTTATTGGGGGAGTGCCCCGGCAAAGAAGCAAAAATCTCCTATAATGAACATATATGTGAGCTGTAATGTTATGGGAGGGTGTTGTGGAAACGCTGAGCGCCTTTCTGGCCGATCCCAACCTGATCTATCTCGTGATTGTCTTTGGGTTATGGGCCGGGGTGACGGCTGCCTATATTCCTGGCACTGGCATTGTCGAAGTCATCGCTGTGGTCTTACTGGGCGGTTCACTGCTCATGATGGCTGGCCTGCCAGTGAGCTGGTGGGCGGCACTGCTCATCATAGCCGGTGTCCTCGGATTCCTCATGGTGCCATTTCTCAATCAAAAGTGGGCGCGGATTGCCCCGCTGGGATTGATCGCGCAGGCGGTGGGCGGCTTGCTGCTCTTCCCCAACTTCGCGGTTTCCTGGATTTTGATCGGCCTGACCATCAGCATGGGGTTTGCTTATCACCAGTATGCTCTCGTCCCCCTGTTGAAGCGTAGCCGCGACCAGAAAGCGGTGATTGATGATAACGGCAACCTGCTGGGTGCCAGTGGGCGTGTCATGAAGACATTCGATCCGGTAGGGCAGCGCTTTAGCGGACCAGTGAATGTGCGAGGAGAAACGTGGACAGCTACCAGCGAGAAGCCCCTGGACCGCGGGGATGATGTGGTGGTGGTTGAACGCGATGGTTTGAGTGTTTTAGTCGAGGGTGTGAAGCATAAGCAGACGCCCGCAACCGAGGAAGCCTAACTCATGGAAGAACTGAATCAACTCATTGCGAATAGCTCGATAGTCATCATCATTCTTGTCGTTCTGTTCATTTTCTGGTTGCTGACGCGGCTCATCCGGGTCGTGCCAGAGACTGAACGGTTGGTGGTGCTCTCGCTTGGTCGTTATGCCGGGACGAGAGGGCCGGGCATTGTCATCGTTATCCCGGTTATTGAGCAAGCCCGCCGGGTCGATATTCGGGAAAGCTTTCTGGATATTCCGTCACAGACGGCTATCACCAAGGATAACGCTCCCATCGACATCGACTTTCTAGTGTACTACCGCGTGGTCGATCCTAAACTCGCCGTGCTGCAAGTGGATAACGTGGTCAGTGCCGCTGTCAATATCGCTACTACTACCCTCCGTGCCGTCCTTGGTGATATTTCGCTCGATGATGTGCTGGCAAAGCGTGAACAGATCAACGATACGCTGCGCCTCAAACTCGACGAAATTACAGAGCGCTGGGGCATGAAAGTCACCACCGTTGAAATCCGCGAGATCAAGCCGCCGCGGGAAGTGCAGGATGCCATGAACCGGCAGATGACCGCCGAGCGTGAACGGCGTGCCACGGTTACCCGCGCCAGCGGTGAGCGTGAAGCCTCGATTGCTGTGGCTGAAGGCGATAAGCAGGCTGCCATCCTCAAAGCAGAAGGTGTCAAACAATCATCGATCCTCACGGCAGAAGGTGAACGGCAGGCGCAATTGTTACGGGCGCAGGGTTTTGCGGCCAGCTTGCAGGCCATTGATGCGATGGCGAAGGATGCGGGGGCCAATACGCTCATGCTCCAGTATCTGGAAGCTCTCAAAACCGTTGGGTCCAGCGAGTCCACCAAATTTGTTATTCCGATGGAATTGTTGACGATGGCGCAGCAGGTCGCAGGCAAGATCGCTGCATCTGATAGCCCAGCATCGGGCGCCAACGGCAAGCCTGGCGAGTAATCGAAGCCATCCAGTGGATGAACGCCCTGTTGACTAAGGCCACAGGGCGTTTTGATTTCCTTCCGGCTTGCGTAGACTAAAGCGTGTTAGAGTATGTGTAACAAATCCTCTTGGTTGTAATCTCGGATTTTTATGGATACGACTACCCAACAAATTGATGTTCTCAATGCCGCTGCCTGGGAAAAGCGCAACGTGCAGGTTGAAGCTACGCTGCTCGAAAGCCAGCAAACCTATGACCTGGCTGAAAAGGCCCACTACCTTAGGGGTATGGCGGACTCGCTCCGTAACCAGGCCGAGGCACTGCGCCAAATGGATCGCTCGGGAGAGGCGCTGCCCGTGGGGCAGAGAGCGATCAAGTTCTATGAGCAATTGGGGGACGAACGCAATCGCCTGTTAGTCATCATAACCCTGAGCGCCATCTATGATCGATTGGGGAACGCGCCTATGGCGCTCCAATATGGGTTAGATGGCAAGCGTATTCTCCGGCAGGTCGATGACCCGGCTCTAGCCGCCAAACTCTACAACATACTGGGCTTTATCCACGATGAGATGAAGGATTTTCCCCAGGCGATTGAACATTATCAGCAGGCGTTGGATTATCTAGAGGGCGGTGCAGACCCAAGTCTGATGGGCAAGGTTCTGAACAACCTAGCATGGACTTTTGTTGAGCAAGCCCGCTTTGACGACGCCTTGCCCCTGGCGGAACGCGGCTATCAAATGCTGGTCGATCAGGGGGCCGTCCTCGATCAACCGGCCGTCCTGCATACCATTGGCTGCATTCATAAGGCTGCGGGCAACCTTGAACGGGCGCTCGATTGCTTTGATCAGGTCTTGAAACATGAGGAAATCGACCATGACTCCGAGAGCGCCATTGTCTGCCTCACGGATATGAGCCGCATATACCGGGCACAGGGGGATATTGATAATTCTCTGACCTATCTGGAGCAGGCATTGACGCTGGCAGACCAGGAGGCGGCTGTAGCCTATCTGCCGGAAATCCACGCCGAGTATGCCGATCTTTACGAGGCCAAAGGGGACTTTGCCAACGCGCTCAAGCACCATCGTTTGTTTCATCAGTACCATACGGCTCAATTTAATGAGCAATCGGACCAGCGCATGCAAGACCTGGTCGTTATGCATGAGGTCGAAACAGCTCGCCTGGAGTCACTTGCTCAGTTTCAGAAGAATCAAGCGCTGGAACTGGAGATTGTTCAGAATGAGCGGATGATTGACGATCTGGAATCCTATGCCGGGACTGTCGCACATGATCTCAAAAATCCTATCGGATTGCTTCAGATGTATGCCTATCTGCTTCAAACCGACCTGGAAGGACGGCTTGAGCCGTCTCACATGGAAGCGATCGAAGGGATTGCTGCTACAACGGAGAAGATGCTCCATATCGTCGAAGGCCTGCTGACACTCGCCCAGACCCGTCGTGACCAGGTTTTGGCACAACCCCTGAATATGAACCAGATCGTGATTGAAGCCCAAAATCGTTTGCAGGAGACCATCGAACGCAGCGGGGCTCAAGTTCATATTCAACCGAATCTGATCTCTGCACTCGGCCATGCCGACTGGGTCGAAGCTGTATGGGTGAATTATCTTTCCAACGCTATCAAATATGGAGGGCAACCACCTCAGGTATTCATCAGCAGTCACCTCCAGCCGGATGGACTTGTTCAATATCGTGTCGAAGACAATGGGGCTGGTATCAAGCCGGAACAACGCCAGCAGGTGTTTCAGAAATTTGAACGGTTGGGCCGGCGCACCATTGAAGGACATGGATTGGGACTGTCTATCGTCAAAACCGTAGTGGAAAAGCTGGCAGGGCAGGTCGGTATTGAAGATCGGCCCGATGGTCAGAGCGGAAGTTGCTTCACATTCACGCTTCCAGCCATTCCAGAGCAAGATTCCGTATCCTTGGCGGAGGTCAGGAGTCAGGTATGACGTACATCGAAAAAGTTATCCTGATTGATGCGCCTATTCAGCGGGTCTGGGGGGCAATTACCAACCCGGACGATATGGGCGAGTGGATGTTTGATGAAACAGTCATCATCAATTTGCAGCCTGGTGGTGAGTACGCCGTTTTTGACCAGCAGACCACTGGCCTTTTTAGCATCATTGAAGCACCTTACCTGGTGGAATATACCTGGCGACAGGCGACCTGGCCGCTGGAATGGCCCGATTCCATTGTGCGCTGGGAGTTGACCCCACAAGGGGAACAAACTCAGGTGAGGCTGCTACATGGCAATTTCCCCACTGATGACGAACTGAGGGGACATGATGCTGGTTGGGATACCTACTGGCTCGGGCCGATGAAAGACTGGTTGGAGGATGTGGTATAGTCGGAATGCAGAGTGGTGCAGCCCGGGGTGTATTTACCCCTCCAAGAGGTAGTTATGACCTCCATTTTCATCAGTTATGACCGGGATAACAAACCCTTCATTCAGGAACTGGCGGGAAAGCTGCGCCGGGTCTATGACGAAGTCTGGTTTGATCAGGATTTGCTTGGTGGCCAGAACTGGGCCGATGAGATCCGGCGGCAGATCGAGCGGGCGGACATTTTTATGTTCATGCTCTCCGCCGAGTCTGTTCACTCACAGTATTGCAAGCTCGAATTTGATGAGGCCAAGAAGCTCAAGAAGCCTATCCTACCTGTCAAAATCAATAACGTGGAACCACCGGGATTTCTCCACGAATATCAGTATGTGGATATGTCCACCGGCAATATCACTGCGGATAATGTGACTGAACTCACTGCCGCCCTGAACCGTATTGTTGACCGGATGACGAGGGCGCTGCGGGCGCAGCAGGATATTCTGCTCAAGCAGCGGCGGCGCTCGGTACGCTTACGCTGGATCGCTCTTGCTATTCTGTTGGCAGTGCTGCTGGGTGCGGTGGGCCTGGTCCGGGCGCAGTTGCCACCCTTTGAAGGCGAAATCGGCTATGTTTCCCGCGATGGCACGAACCTGCAGGGGCGCCTCTTGCAGGGGGGACTAAACGGGCTATCCCGCAATCTTTTGCAGGATAATCCGCGGACTCTCCCCAATGTGTTACTGACCGATGGCACGCCCTTTGCCATTTCCCCGGATGGTGCACAAGTAGCTTTTGTATCTTCCCGAATTGGCGGCGATGCCGAAATCTACGTGATGGATATCGAGGGCGGCAATCTGCGCCAACTCACTGATAATCGCTTTGACGACAACAGTCCAAGTTGGTCGCCGGATGGCCGTCTGATTGCTTTTACCTCCAACCGTGAGCGCAACTGGGAACTCTACACACTGGCAGTAGACAATCCATCTACGGTAGTTAACCTGACCAATAATCGAGATCGGGACGAAAAATACCCGTCCTGGTCACCCGATGGTTCGCTCATTGCCTTCAGTGGTCGGGATCGCTCCGGTGCCGAGGCGAACTGGGATATTTTTATCATGGGCGCAGATGGCACCGCGGTCACTAACTTGACCAATAACCCGGCTGACGATCAATTTCCGTCGTGGTCGCCGAATGGGGAGCGCCTGGTCTTTGAATCCACGCGTGGCAGCCCGGCTAGTACCGCACCTGCTGCTCAGTTTAGTATCCTCAGTCCGCGGGCAGAGATTGCTGCAACTCCGATTCCAGGACAATCTTTGCTCGAAGATAACTGTACCTGTGATGTACCTAATACCAATCGGGACATCTTCATTACCGACCTGAGCGGAATATCCCTGACCTGGCTCATCCAGAGCCCGAATATCGATGACCGCTACCCTACGTTTTCGCCGGATGGGAATTACGTGGTCTTTAGTTCGGATCGGGCAGGCGACCTCGATATTTACATCGTAGATGTGCGTGGGGATGGCCGGGAATTGGTGCTGTTGACCGATGACGGGATCGAAGCCGATGACTTCTTCCCGGTGTGGTTCCGCTAAAGAACCCCCGCTTATGGGGGTGTTGACGGCAGCGTAGATAGCGGATGATTAGAGGAATAGGGGCATATTGCCCCAGGGTGGAAAGACCATGCGACAGGGAATCCAGATTTCGAAACGCCAACGGGGGGCAGTTGCGCTGCTACTTGTGCTCCTATTAGCTGGGACAGTGGCTGCTCAGGGCCTGAGCGAACAGCCAGATGAACGGATTGCCTTCAGCAATGGCAGCGGCAATGCTGCTGAAATCTACCTGATGGACTCAGCCGGGCAGGTCTATCTTCAGTTGACCAGCAATGGGCAGCAGAACCTCTACCCCACCTGGTCACGAAATGGCGACCTGGTGGCCTTTGCTTCCAACGTTGGTCGAGCCGGGGACTTCGACATCTATGTGATTGATGTCGCCACTGGTGATAGCCATGCGGTCACCGATACCAATACCACCGAAACTCAACCGGCCTGGTCACCGAAGGATGACCTTATCGCTTATGTCTCCAACGAGAATACCAATGGCGATATTTACGTGGTCGATGTGGATAATGGTCGCGTCAATGCCCTGACCACCGACTCCAGCGAAGAATCCCGCCCGGCCTGGTCACCAGATGGGGATCAGATCGTCTTTGAATCCAACCGCAATGGCAACTGGGACATCTTCGTCATGGATGCCGATGGGAGCAATGTCCAGCCGATCACCAGCGATCCGGGCGATGATGGTGCTCCGGCGTGGTCACCGGATGGGGAACATATTGCTTACATCACGAACCGCGAAGGCAATTATGATATCTTCGTCTATGAACTGGCTACCGGGCAGGAATTTGCCCTGACCAGCGGCGGCGCAGATGATCTCGATCCTGCCTGGTCATCTGATAGCCAATCAGTCATTTTTGCCCGTTCGAATGGCCGTTCCAGTGAGTTATTCACGATCACCCTGGAAGGTGCGGAAAACCGCCTGACCGAATTCGGCGGCGTCAATCGCTATCCGGCGTGGTGGCCGAACAATTAGCAACGACACGGTAGGGGCGCACGCGGTGCGCCCGCCTAAAACCCACTCAACTGTGTAAGGCCTATAATCATTACTTGGCCTTATACGTCTCCAATTGCTGCTGCAGTTCATCCAATGACCGCACCATCACATGCAAGCACTCCTCGATCATCAGGTTGACCTGCTGATCGGGGAAGCCTTTGCGCCAATCCGTCCGCACGCCGATCAGGTACTTACCCTTCGCATAGGCGTAGCCCAATTCCCAGGCTGTCCCGTCATCGACCGCATTGCCGTTCAAGTTAGCGACCACGATCTGTGCGGCATCCACATTGTCTCGGTCTTCGTCAAAGATCGCTCGCAGGTTACCCGCTGATTTTTGCTTTCCTTCTACCCCGTCCCGATGGGGGAGGAAGGTGGTGAACCCGGCAGCCCGTACCACTGCGTCAATCTGTTCGTCGTACCAGCGTTCACCTTCGTTGAACAACGGCCCCGCCACATAGACCTGTGCCATCCTGAACTCCCTTGTGAAAGTTGGAAATTAGTAATCAAAATCGGAACATTTGTTCCGATTTGTCGGCTCGGTTCAAGTACAATCAAATTATCCACAGGCCAGCGTAAGCGATGCTATGCCAGAGGCAGAGTGTCTAAAGAGAAGTAGGTGGGTATAGTAGAGAAATGAACACATGCCCACACTGCCAAATGCAGGATCAAACGGTGAAAGCGGGTCGGACCAAAGCAGGTAGCCAACGCTACCATTGCAAGCGATGTCAGCGCACGTATACTCCCGAACCGAAAGCCAGCGGCTATGAAGAGACGGTGCGGCAGCAAGCAGTGCGCCTGGTAGCCGATGGGATGAATTATCGTCGGGCGGCGCGCCAACTTGGGGTGAACCATCAGAGTGTGATCAATTGGGTGAATGCAGCAGTGGCCCAACTGCCAGCTGCGCCACTGCCCAACCAGGTTGCGGTCATTGAAATGGATGAGTTATATACCTTCGTGGAGCGAAAAAAACGAAGTTTACGTGATGACGTTGGTTGACCGACACACCAGTTGCATTGTGGGTTGGGCGGCGGCTCCCTCCCGAACTGAAGCGACCCTACAAGCCCTGGTGGATGCCGCTCCACAAGCGCGCTTCTACTACAGTGACTTACTAGCCGTCTATCGCTCTCTTCTCTATACCCCTGGTATCCACACTCCTATGCCCAACAAGAGCGAAACCTTTCGCGTTGAAGGCGATAATGCCGAGTTGCGCCACTATCTGGCGCGTTTAGCCAGACGCTCTCGCTGTTTCTCCCGTTGTATTCATGCTCTCCGTCGCGCCATCCGCTTGTTTGTTTATCTCTGGAATACCCGCCAACTCCATCGTCAGCGCTTTCCCGCTTACCCGGCTCATCTCATTGATTTCTTGCCTGCTCAACTTTAGACACTCCCCCAGAGGATAGGACAAGACTTGCCTTGTCCGCTGGATTAATGGACAAAAGGGGCCGTGTCCAAAGTGTCCAATCTGTCCAATTTGTAAAGTGGACAATAGCCTCAGCGCAATCTTTGTTCTCGAATCTACAACATGCTTGCTGTCCGTGGACGACCACCATCTACTGCCATGCCGAAAGGAACTCACTCTGCCTCCCAGGTCTTTACTGTGACTGTGAACTGAGAACGGTGAATCCCAGGTCCTGCATCCACCCGCACACGATCATGGCCCCACCATCATCTGGCAAGGGGATGCCACTTTCCTGAGGGAGACCATTGTAGCCCCGGAAGTAGCCGAATGTGCCGTCCAGTTGACCACGCGCCGCTTCGGAAAGCTCGGCATCGCCCACGGCAATCGCGTGGATGTGTACCGGGGAATTGGGGTAGAGCGAGCCGGTGTCTCGCAGCCAGGCGGCGAAACCGGCTAATCGCAGCGCTTCCAGCATGAGTGGGATTTCATCGCGCAGCACGCTCCAGTCCGCCCGTCGCCGTACCGAGAGATCGACCGCGCCGCCGCCGTCATGCGTCCCAAAACTGGCGGCCACCTGACCAGGATTATAACTCCCTTGCATGATGTTCTCTCGGAATCGCAGCGTTCCGCCTGTGGCGGTATACAGCCTTTGAGCGTGATCCAGCATCGCCAGTGTTCGCAGGTTGATTTCGGCAAAGTCGAAGCGAATACGCCGGTAATCTTCCGGCGGACGCTGGCAGCCATCTGGATCGTCGGCAGATGGAGCCGACGCTTCCTGTCCATCGAGGGGTTCCAGCCAGCGGGTCACTGGATCATCGAGCGGGCCTTCAGCCGTCCAGCCGAGGCGTCCGGCGTAATCCACCGGCCACCAGCGGTAACCGTCAGCACATTGCGGCGCTCCTGTAACCTGGAAGATGTCACCCGGCGGAATCTGCCCGATGCGCTGGGCTTGCAGGTTCGGCGCTGCTCGCTGATTGTTCGGTTGCCCGTTAACTACCATTGCCCAGCGCACGCCGGAAGCGGCCAGCGGTGACGCCAGGACACCAGTGGGATCGCAGGCTCCAGGCTCAGTTTGAATACGACTCTCCCAGTCATCCACCACTGGTAGAGCGATCGAGAGTGAAGGGTAAACCACCAGAAAGAGCAGTAGAACACTGGATTGGAAAAGTCTCATAATGGCGGTTGCCTTATTGAAATTGCAAGTTTCTTTCCCGTACCATAATACCCGCAGGCTGGACGCTTGCACCACGTCAATCAGACGCCGGAGGACTAGTCAGAGCCTATGATTCAGCATGCTCACTGGATGGATTACCGAGAACGTCACCCGCATGGCGAGCATTCAATTGCCGGGACTGTGCTCATCTTGCCCGATTTCAGCAGCGGTAGCTTGGGCAATCAGCGCGATATCAGTGTTTATTTACCGCCGTCCTATGAACAGGGCCAGCGGCATTATCCCGTCATCTACTTTCAGGATGGTCAGAACTGCTTTGACCGTGCCACTAGTTTTGCCGGTGTGGAATGGGGGGTGGATGAAACGCTGCAGCATTTGGCCGGGGAAGGGCTGGAGGTTATTGCGGTAGGTATTCCACATGCCGGGGAAGCCCGCGTGCGCGAGTACAACCCGTTTGCGGATGTCTGGAAAGGCGAGGGTGAGGCCTATCTCGATTTCCTGCTCACCGCACTCAAGCCCGTCATTGACCGGGACTTCCGCACGCTGCCGGATCGGCGTCATACAGGCATTTTTGGCTCGTCGATGGGCGCGCTCATAAGTCTGTATGCTTTCTTTCGGCATCCGTATGCTTTCGGGATGGTAGGTGCCATGAGTCCGGCTTTCTGGGTCGGTCATGGAGCCATTTACCGCTATGTAGAACAGGCTATGTTCAACGATGGACGTATCTACCTCGATAATGGTACGCGGGAGATGAGTGCTCGTCAGATGCATCGCCTGCTCGTCCAGCGCGGCTACCGGGATGAAGAGAACCTTCGCTATCTGACCGAAAAAGATGGCGAACATACCGAGTCGGCCTGGGCGCACCGCTTGCCGGATGCCCTGCGGTTTCTTCTTCGGTAGGAAGTTTATTCGCTGATTGTGAATCGAGCTGGTTGCCCCTGGGGAACACCGTTCAACTCTAGTTGTACGCTCCAGTTTCCAGGGGTGAATTCGGTGTCATCTGGCGTCAGAAAGAACCAGACGCAATGCTGCTCGATCGCAAAATCCGGTACGAAGTCAAAGGCTGCCCGTTCTTCTTCCCCGGCATACCAGCGAGAAGTCAAGGTCATGCCAGGTTCGATGTTAGCAGCGGTCGCAACCACATAAATGCTGGACGTGGTGGTGGTGAAAGTATTCACCGAAGTTAGCGCGCAGTCGTTATCCCCTACGCCTTCGGCAGTAACGATGCCGTACAGCAGTGGGCCGCCTGCTGGCGTTAGAACGGCTACCGCCCCGCCACCGGCAAACGGTGTGATCAGGCTGCCACCTGCCGGGCTGAGGATTTCTGGAACGTCCGTTGGGACAAAGGCGCCCGGTGTGACTCGTGAAGGATCAATGCCAAGTGCTTCGAGCGTGGTGGAAAGCACGTTCTGCCGGATGACGGCATCCGACAATTCGGTGCTGATGAATTCAACGGTTTGCAGCATCCGGTCGGCAGCGTAAGTTGCCGTACTGCGGGCATCCGCAACTTCAGTACTGAGGGCGGCATGTTCGGCCAGGAGGGTGGGGTCAGGTTGACCGGGCACACAGGCGGCGGCCAACACCATCACTAGAAGTACCGTGAACAGGCGTCGCATTCAGCTTCTCGCTCTCTTACCCCATACGTCGCTCATCTGGCTGCCGACCTGCCGAGTGTATCACAGCGCAAAACCAGATGAGCCCGCTACTCATCAAAATCAAATTCGCGCTATACTACGATTTGTATGACGCCCATGTTCTATATCTATTGTGTATAAGGAGTTCGCAGATGGCTTCTGCCACGCAACCCCGGCGACGCCGTTACTGGGGCGAACTGTTCTTCATCAAACGCCGACCTCGTTTGTGGGGTATTCCACTGGATTGGGAACGACCGACTAGTCCGGAAGCCTATGCAAAACTGCTCGATGAAGAAGGTTTTGTCACTGTTGGTGGTTGGAAAACGGATGATATTCAGCAGTACCCGGTCATCAAGCAGGACTTGGATGATCTGGATGAATATTTGCTGCCCACCTTTTTTGAGTTCAGCCAGAAGTCCAAGTATTACCAGAATCGGTTTTACCTGTATCAATGGGTGTTTATCTTCGGTGCGTTCATCACCACGGTTCTGGGTACGCTGGCAACACTGTTTTACAGCATTGACCCGGCAGGGCGTGATGAATATGCTGCACTGCAGCAATCACTGAGTTATGCGACGGCTACGGTGGGCGCGGTCACCGCTTTTGTGACCGCCCTCAGTAACCGGAATGAACCGCAAAAACGCTGGGCCAAGAGCCGCCGCCTGGCCGAAGAACTGCGGATGATCTACTTCCAGTATCTTTCTCATCTCCAACCATTTCATGAGCCGGATCGGGTCCAGCGACTGCGTGAGCAGGTCATCGATATTCGGGTGAAGGAGCGCGAAAATGCCTGAGGCCCCTGAAGTTCAACCGAACGAAATGCCGGAAGCCGCTAACACAACCGCACCTGAACTCAAAGTTGACGTGATTGACCTGGATAAAAAGGGCCATCTACCGACGGATACCGATCTGCTTTACCGGATCTATCTGGATAAGCGTATTCAGGCCCAGATGCGCTTTTACCAGAGCAGGGTCTGGGAAAATGATCGCAATGCCGATTTCACCTTTGCGCTCGGCGGCCTGGTCATGACTATTTCAGCCTTGGTGGCTACCATCAGCGCCAACGGAAATCGTCCGGAACTCGCGTTGCTGTCAGCCATTCTACCGGCTTTTGCCGCGCTACTGGCCTCTTTCCGGCAGCTTTACGGCTGGGAGCGCCAGTCGAACATTTACCGCGACTCGTTGCTGGGATTGGAACGGGTTCGCCTGATCGCACCGGATAATGACCGGGTGCGGGTGGCTGACCTGCAGGACATTTTCCCCAAACTGGTGACCAGCAGCGAAACAGTTTTTCACGGTGAAGTCAGCCAGTGGGGCCAATTTGTAGCCGAGAAAGATAAGCCAGATGCGGAACAGGATGCTGGGAATCGGTCATTGAAGTCCCTGGCTGGGGATCTCAAACTGAGCGAGGATCAATTGGCCGCTATTGCAGTCATCATGTCGGCAGGAAAACGCGACGGTACTTCAGAAACGTCTGTCAGTACCCCGACTTTGGCCGCCAGCACAGTGGCAGGCACTGCTTTACCTGCGCCGGCCAAGCCGAATATCCCCACTAATCCTTTACCGCCCGACGAAGACAGTACAGCGGCTGGCTAAAGCTGTCTAAAGGCATACTAAAAAACGGGCGTCCATATAAGACGCCCGTTTTGTTTCAGAACAACTTCAATTGAACCGGCGGCTCGGATGGCGGTTCAGATGGCTTTGGTCCTTCACTGCTTGGAGCTGGTGCAGCGGACTGGCGCCGTTGTTTCATTTCCGCTACCAGTTCGGGAATGCGCTTGAAATCGGCCTCCATGTCCCGCCGCAGGCCGGGATTTCGTAACACGGCTGCCGGATGAAAGAGGGGCAGGCAAGCCCGGCGGGTTTCGTACTTTGGCTTGCCGTGAATAGCCGTGATTTTTGCATTGGGGAAGTAACGCGCCATACTAAAGCGGCCCAGCGTGACAATCACCAGCGGATCAATAATCTGTTCCTGGCGGTCGAGAAACCCGCAGCAGGCCTGGATCTCGTCCGGCAGCGGATCGCGGTTATCGGGGGCGCGGTGTTTGACCACGTTGGCGATGAAGACGGTCTCGCGCTTGAGGTTGATGAGGTTCAACAAATAGTCGAGATACTGTCCCGACTGTCCGACGAAAGGTAGCCCTTGCTTGTCTTCGTTGTAGCCGGGCCCTTCACCGATGAACATGACTTCTGCGTTGGGATGCCCTGCACCCGGGACTGAATTCGTGGCTTGTTCGTACAGGCGGCAGGCTTTACATCCCCGGATCTCGTCCGCGAGTGCTTTAAGCAGTTCGGCGTTATCGGCCATTACGAACTCTCCGCTGGGCGGGAGGCCATCAGTAATTCGAGCGTGCCTGACTGGACGATTTTACCATCCTGGTTGATGATTTTTAACTCGGCTGTGACAATGCCGCCGCCCAACCGTTTCATTTCCTTCTTTTCCGTCACGGAGAGGCGCGAATGCAGCGTATCCCCGATGAAAACTGGCAGGCTAAACTTCATTTCCAGACCCCGGAAAGCCAGTACCGTGCGCTCCATAAAGCCCAGTTGATACAACTGACCGATGGCATAGCTGAGGGTCAGCATCCCGTGTGCGACTCGTTGCCCCATTGGGTGAGATTTCATGTAGACGGCATCCGTGTGCATGGGGTTGTAGTCCCCGGTGAGCGCGGCGAATTGCACAATATCGCTTTCCGTAATGGTACGCCCGCGCGTCACCAACGGTTTACCTACTTCGACTTCTTCAAAATAAAAGCCCAGCGGGCCATCATCCCGGTAGTGCATGATCTTCTCCTGAACGCTGAGCCGCCGTGCAGATGAGGATACGGCTCGCTCATAAGTTATTAGCAGCCTTTCAGTTTAGCGCGTTTGATCGGTTTGAACATGGCGACGGCGCAGGGCACTGTTGAGTGCGCGGCGTACTTGCCCGACCAGGGTCACGGATGAGAGGGTCGTCTCATCAACCAGCAGTGCTGGGGCATAGTCATCCAATTGGGTATCTGAACTGCCGATCACAACTAACGGCGTCATAGGCAGCAAGCTGCGAGCGGCGGCTAGACTGTTACCCAGGGTATGCTCGGGTGCAACCATAACGATGGATGGATGATGTTCCTGCAACCACTCACTGGCTGTTTCGGTCGTGTCCACGCCAGTGGCCTGGAATCCGGCATCTTGCAGCAGGGAGAGCAGAAAGCTGCGGTAAGCATCTTCCCCAACCAGCACCATAATGGGCTCGATGGGGACATAGCGGGCATACTGAATCACTGCTTCTTCCAGGGCGGCTCGCTCCACTGGCTTGAGCAAATAGGCACTGGTGCCAAGATACTCTCCGACGGAACGTTGATCGACAGCGGATAGCACGATGATCGGGATTGTTGCAGTATCGCGGTCAGCCTTGAGCAACCGCAGTACATCCCAGCCACTGGTGCCAGGTATCAATAAGTCGGTGATGAGTGCGGCTGGTTTGAGCGCGCGGGCCAGATCGAGCGCCTGAGCAGGACTGGTCGTGCACAACACCTGAAACGCCAGCGAACTCAGGTAATCCTGAATCAGTTGCAGGGCGGTTTCATCATCATCGAGTACCAGAATGATTGGGCGTTCGGGATCAATCCCCACAGGCAGCGTGCTTGAAGCATATTCCACTGGTTGGTTGATGGGCAGCATGACCGTGAATTTGCTACCCTTGCCTTCTTCACTTTCAACCCAGATATACCCGTGATGGAGCTGTACCAGACGCTGTGTGATCGCCAAGCCTAGCCCGCTGCCCTCGAACTTGCGGACACTGGACCCGTCCGCCTGGCGGAAGGCTTCGAAGATAATCTGCTGATGTTCTTGCCCGATGCCAATACCAGTGTCTGTGACACTGATGCGAATCCACTGGTTGTCCGGGACGACTGGGGTAATGGGCAAGGTTTGATTACCTTCCCGCAAGCGAGCGCTGAGCAGATCCGGGGTGATCTCCACGATGATCTGGCCTTCTGCAGTGAACTTGACTGCATTATCAACCAGATTGGTCATGATCTGCCGCATACGCAGCCGGTCCACCTGAATTCTTGGTAGGTCCGGGTGGATGTGTAAGTTAAATTTCAGACCTTTGGTATCGGCCTGGGGGATGATGTTGGCAAGGGCTTCATAGATTTCTTCTGAAAGCAGCAGCGGTTCGAGTTCGAGTTCCATCTGCCGGGCTTCGATTTTGGAGAGATCCAGCACATCGTTGATAAGATTGAGCAAGTGTTTGCCACCGCTGTTGACCCGCATCAGCCGGTCAACCTGTTTATCCGTCAATGGGCCGTAGACCTGCGAGAGCAACATCTCACTGTAGCCCATAATAGCGTTCAGGGGGGTACGAAGTTCATGGCTCATGTTCGCCAGAAATTCATTCTTCAGCCGATTGGCGACGATGGCCTGTTCATATAAGGCTGCGTTATTGAGCGAGAGCGCAACTTGCCCGGCAACCGTCATGCTGGTGTCCAGATCATCCCCGCTGAAGGTGCGTCGCTGCCGGGTGACGACCAGGATCATCAGTCCGATGGGTTTATCTCGTGCGACCAGCGGTGCCAGCAAGATAGCTTGTGCTCCTTGTACACCAATCACCTGAGCGTTAAATGCCTCACTCTCGTCTTCGTCGAATGCCGGGTAGATGGCGACCGAGGCTACGCCACTGAGCACGCGCTCCAGTGCCGGGTTCGGCTCAATGGAAACACGCATCCCCTGATTGCCTTGCGCCGGATATTCGGCGGCGAGGAAATAGCGCGAGTCCGCCTGATTGATCTGGACCAGTCCACAGTGGTCACAGTCGAAAAGCTCGGTCAAATAGCGCGTAGCCGTCTGTAACACGACATCCGGGTCCAGTGACGAACTCAACAACACCGAGAGCCTGTGCATTGCATCCAGGCGACGGGCGCGCTGGTCGAGGGCATGGAGAGTGGCTTCGGTGCGGTCATGCAGACGGGCATTCTCCAGCGCAATGGCCGCTTGCCGGGCAATCGAAAAACCCAGGCTGGCATCTTCTTCGTTGTAATAATCCGGGACAAATTTATCCAGGGTGATGATGCCAATACAGCGATCCTGAATGACCATGGGCAGTCCCATCCAGGCGCGAGTTTCCATTACACCCTCGAGACCATCAATGCCGCCCCAGTGTTCGATCACCCGGACATCCGGCATGATCATTGGCGTCATGGATCGGAATACCTGTGTTCCAGGATTGTCTTCTTCAAAACGCAGTTCTTTGCCTAATAGCTGCCGATGCGGGCCATTCACGGCAGCGACGATGGTTCGTAATCCATCTTCGGATTGAGCCGTTGGCAGCAGGATCGACGCATTGTCGTAGTCCAGCAGGCGCAGGATTTGTTCCAGAATGCGTTCCATCACATCTTGCTGATCAAGCGTCAGGCTGACGACCTGACTAACTTCCATCAGCGTGCTGGCAATGCGCCGTCGATCACGCTCGGCCTGGAAAAGATCCCGGTTCTCCAGTGCCAGGGCGATTTGTACCGCCAGCAGAGTCAAGAGCGTCATGTCGGAGGTTTGGAAATGATCTTCATAGACGTTATGGATGCTGACTAATCCGATCACTTCCCCGGTGCGCTTACGCAGGGGTACACCCATCCATGAGCGGGCATTCTCGCCTGGTTCTTCCTCACAATAGTCGATAGCCAGCTCAGAAAGCCGGGCAGTATCGTGGATAAGATCATGGAAGTAGAGTGGCTGGCCTCCGCTGATGACTGCCTTGCTTAACCCACTGTACGGCATGGGTGCTCGACGATCCAGCATCGCATCCTGTGAAACCAGCGGCAGGTCTATCCGGCTCGCGTGCCGGTTGACCAGACCGATAAAACAGGATGTGACATCAAAGAGCAGCAAAATCTGTTCATGAATGAAGTCCCAGAGCTGCTCGCTTGTGGTCTGAAGGGCTAACTGGCGGCTAAATTCACTGATCGAACCAAGCCGGATATTCCAATTGGCTTGTTCATGGAAATTGGACAGGCGCAGTGCCAGTACCTGATTAATGACCTGATAGTGGGATAGCCAATCATCTGTAGAAGTGGGGGCCACGGTGATAAGGAGACCCACTGTGCGGTTATTCTGACGTATCGGCAGGCAGTGACTATCCCTGGAGATCACGCTGGACAGGTCGACTAATTCACCAAGAATGGCGGGCGCTTGAATAGCTTGCCAGTCGGCTTGATGCGCCGGCTGACGAAGCCAATCGAGCAGCGCCGCTGGTGGTGTCAAGCTGGGGCTGTTTACCAACTCAACGACATTCGTGACGGGGTTTAAGGCGCAGATGAGTACAGATGAATCGTCTCCGGTGGCCTGGATGGCCGCTCGAATGGCCTCATCGGGTGTCGTTGCATGAGTGATGGCATTCAGGAGCGGATAGAGCGTGGCAAGGGATTGGCTATTCGGCATGAGGATTGTCCGGCTTTACCCAATGTGCTGTTGTGATTGACTCTCATTATTGCACAGTATCTTGCGGCGAGCATCATGATCTGGACAAGCGATCCGCACGATCTGCTATAGTAATCCCTCAGTTGGAATACGCGAGGTTGCGATATGAAATCTGGTCGCCCTTATAGCATCATGCTGGTTGCATTATTCTTGCTGAGTCTGAGCTTGCCAGTACAGGCGCAGGGTGATCCAGCGCAGGTGGTCGAGGGATTCCTGCAAGCCTGGGCGACCCAGGACTATGCCACCATGTATAGTCTGCTCAGTGACCCCAGCAGAAGCCAATATACCCAACCTGTTTTTGAACAAATCTATATCGATGCCAGCACTGCTGTCACCATCGAAAGCCTGAGCTTTACGCTGCTGGATACCCGCTTGCAGGGAGCCAGCGCCGCGGTTCGTTACGATTTGACATTGCAATCCCCGGTCTTTGGCACCATTACCGATGCTGGGCGGACTATGCGCCTGGTTTCTGGCAGCCGTGGCTGGGGGGTGGCTTGGTCGAGCATGGATATCTTCGACGGCATGACCGCCGGTTCACGGCTGGAAGTTTCACGGCGGCGTTTGCCACGCGGGGAAATCCTCGACCGTAACGGCCGGGTGCTGGTGGAAGCATCCGGCACGATCAAGCCGATGTACAGTTCAAAACAAAATATGTTCGGCCCCGAGGAATGCCTGGATTTGCTGGCGAACGTCCTGCGCCGCCAGCGGTACGATCTGGCGAGTTATTTCGCTCCTTATGCATCGGAAACGCTCTTTTTCCTGGGCGTAATTGATGAAGAAACCCAGGCGACACGTGGTCAGGAATTGATCGACACCTGCGGCGCGGGTATCAGCGATGAATTTGCCGGGTCAGTGCGGCATTATGTTCTGGGCAATGGCGCGGTTCATGCACTCGGTTATGTGGGGCCGATTCCGGCGGAACTCCTGCCTGGGTTCCGGGCTCAGGGCTATGCCGATGGTGACTTGATTGGCATCAACGGTATCGAGAAACAGTATGAACGTGAACTGGCGGGTCAAGCGGAACAGGTACTCCAGATCATCTCATCTGGCGGAATTGTGATCCGGGAGATTGGCTCACGGGAGGGAACACCTCCCCGTGATGTACAGGTGACGCTTGACCTGGAACTCCAGCGGGCTACCGCGCAGGCCGTGGCCGATGCCTTCAACTATGCCGAACCCAACTGGGCGGCGCAGGGGATCGCCACCGGGGCCGGGATCGTCGTTATGGATGTCAACAGCGGGGCGATCCTGGCGATGGCGAGTTACCCGTTTTTTGACCCCTACCTTTTTGTGCCCAGCCCGATTCCTAATCGGGGTCAGTTTTTGACAGAGGTAGTCAATGACCAGGTTCGCCGACCGTTGAGTAACCGCCCGGTGCAGGATCAGTATTTTCCTGGCTCGACTTTCAAAATTGTGACGGCTGGCGCTGCGGTGGCAGAAGGGGTGATGACAGAGCCCACCTTCTTCTGTGATCTGACCTGGGATGGCAGTCAGACCTGGGGAGACACATCCTCACCCCGGAGTGACTGGCGGATTCTGGAACTGCCGGACTCGAAGTACTATCAGACTCCGGCGGGAGATGTGACGCCGCAGTTGGCCCTGGCTGCTTCCTGTAACCCCTTCTTCTATGAGATGGGGGCGCGGCTTTACCAGCAGCGGGACCCAAACACCCTGTCTGACTACGCTAAGCGGATGGGCCTCGATGGTCCAACCGGTTTGACGGGCTTTGTGGAAGCTGCTGGTAACATCCCCAATCCGACCAGCGTTGAGCAGGGTATCAATATGGCGATTGGGCAGGAAGTCCAGGTGACGGTCTTGCAGATGGCGCGGTTGGTCGCTGGTGTCGCCAATGGCGGCACACTCTATCGTCCTTACATCGTGGAGCAGGTGGGTGATGAAGTCGTCAACCAACCTTTGGGGGTTGCCCAATTCGACTTTTCTGCAGAGGTCATGGCTGCCATGCGGGACGGTATGTGCGAGGTAGTTTCCAACGAAGAACTAGGGACGGCCTTTGCGGTCTTTGAAGGTGCACCGTATGTCGCCTGTGGCAAGACCGGCACTGCCCAATCGGGCAGGCGGGAACCCTTCGGTTGGTTTGTGGCTTTTGCCCCGGCGGATAATCCCCAGATTGCCGTTGCTGCCATGGTCGAATACGGGCGTGAAGGCTCGGAAACCGCAGCGCCGATTGTCCGGCGAGTGATGGATGCCTATTTTAACGCCGAACCTGTCTTCTACCCGGACTGGTGGAACAGTGGGCCATATGTGCCGCTGGATATTCCTGAAGGTCAAACCGGAGCCTAGCATGATCGAGATTATCCGTTGTGTGTCCTGCGAGGGCTTCGGTTGGTCGGAAGATGATGATGGTCAGGCTGAAGATTGTGACTGGTGCGGGGGTATTGGTTACGTTTACCGCCGGGGTGGGCGTGACCAACAAATCCCAATTGCCGATTTGCCGGGGCTGAGTGACCAACTGGAACAACTCGAAACGGAACGGATGCGGGAGATTGGCTATACAGGGGAGGCGAAGAAACCCTGGGAACAGGCTGTACGGGAGGGGAAGTTCCCAAAACCGCCTCGTTCTTAAGCAATCAAGGTGTATGCTTTCCGAAGGATCTGTAAATTTCAGTTGACATGACGGACTGAAGCGGATACAATCCCGTCCAGGTAAAATTAAACTTCTTTAACAAGATCGACGTTCTTCAAAATAACCCTTAAACGGGGGTTGTGGTCGGTTCGGTCAGACCGGGTCCTGCGCGGCAGGACCTCCGAACCGTGTCAGGACCGGAAGGTAGCATCACTAAGGGGTCACTCCTGGGTGTTGCAGGCCACCCGGCCTGATCGCACCGACCACAACCTTTTTTATTTCCCCTGAACGCTGCGTCACTTTTTCCTGTCCGTATTCCAGCCAGCCCAGCATCGTGAGCCGCTTGAATGAAGACAAGGTTCCGTAACGCCTGTGATCGACCCCAAGCCTACTCCGCTTAAATCCCATAGCACTCCTAAGGTGGGTTGCCTGCTGTTGGCGGGTTTCAGTTTGCTCGGCATTGTGTTGACAGCGATGGTCGCCGCAGCCTTGATCGCGCTCTACAACCGCCCGCAACCGATCAGTGTGACTATTTGGGATGGTGACGCGGCATTGGAAATCGAGACTGAGGCCGGTTCGGTGGGGGAGATACTCGCCGAGGTTGGGCTGACGCTGAATCCCGGTGATTTGCTTGATCCTGCGGCGGAAACGCGCCTGAGTGATGATGGTGCGATCCATATCACACGTGCCCGCGATGTGCTGTTGACCATTGATGGGCAGTCTCAGTCGCGGCGGACGCTCTTTACGAACCCGCTCGATATCCTGAATGAAGCGACAGTTCAACCAGGGCCGTTGGATCGGCTGTGGTTGGATGGCACGTTGGCGCGACCAGCCGATTTGCTGACCTGGCCTATTCCGGTCACACAGATTGAAATCCGCCGGGCGGTGACGGTGGTCATCCTCGACGACGGGGTCGTGCAGCAACTCCAGACGGCGGCGGAAACCGTTGCGGAAGTGCTCGCTGAAGCCGGGATTACGCTATTTGAAGCGGATTTGCTCACGCCAGATGTCACGACTGCGGTGACTGCTGATTTGCAGGTGCAAATCACCCGTGCTGCGCCGATCTCGATCATTGCCGATGGACAAACGCTGACGACGCGCGCGCTGGGCGGCACGATTGCAGATGCACTGGGGCAAGTAGGTGTGACCCTGGGTGAACTGGACTACAGTGTGCCTTCGGCTGAAGTCGCCGTTCAACCCGGTTTGGTAGTACGGGTTATTCGGGTGACCGAGGAGATTGTCACCGCTGATGAAACCATTCCTTTTGAGGTGGTCTATCAAGCGGATTCCAGCCGCGAACTCGACCAGGTGGTGGTGGCGCAGGCCGGACAGAATGGAACTTTGCGCGGCTACACCCGGGTTCGTTATGAGAATGGGGTCGAAGTGAGCCGTACCCCTGACAGTGCTGAGGTGCTTGCCGAGCCGATCAATCAGATCATCGTCTACGGGACCAATGTGGTGATCCGGGTGGTGGATACACCGGAGGGCCCCCGCGAATACTGGCGGGTGATGCGCCTCTACGCGACCAGCTATCATCCAGCGGCGCTGGGCGGGGATAACGTCACCGCGACAGGACGTATTCTCACCAAAGGTATTGTGGGCATTGATCCGACCCTCATCCCCTATGGTAGTCAGATGTATGTGCCGGGTTACGGTCTGGCCTTGGCCGCTGATACCGGCATCCGGCGCCGCAAGTTGTGGATTGACCTGGGCTATGACGACGAGAACTGGGTATCATGGTCACGTTATGTGGATGTCTATATGCTGACGCCTGTCCCGGCAGAGATTGAGTACATCCTGCCGGAGATCTGATGCGTCAGAACCGCCGAATAGGTCATGGGGATGAATCCAAAAGAACTGGTCGAAATCTACGGCGTGGAGCCTAAAAAAAGCCTGGGGCAGAACTTCCTGCATGATCCCAACGCCCTCGACAAAATCGTGGCGACAGCAGGCATCACCCCGGAAGATGCCGTCCTCGAAGTAGGTCCGGGGACGGGGGCGCTCACGACCCGCCTGGCGCAGGTCGCGAAGCGCTTGGTGACGGTTGAAGTGGATGACCGCCTCGCGCCGATTTTAGAGAGCCAACTGGCTCCCTACCCTCATATCGAGATCATCTGGCAGGATATCCTCCAGGTTGATGTGGCTGCGCTGTTTGCGTCGGGGCCGTATGTGGTTGTGGCGAATCTGCCGTACTACATCACCAGTGCTATCCTGCGGCACCTGCTGGAAAGCCGGCATCGTCCACGCCGCCTAGTGCTCATGGTGCAGACGGAAGTGGCCGAGCGGATCGTTGCTAAACCAGACGAGATGAGCATCCTGGCAGTCAGTGTGCAGTATTATGGCAAGCCGCGCATTGCTACTCGCCTTAAACCGGCGGCCTTCTGGCCTCGTCCGGATGTCGATAGCGCGGTGCTCACGATTGATACCTACGCGCAACCATCGGTGAATGTGGCGGATGAGCGTCTGTTTTTTCAGGTGGTACGGGCGGGTTTCGGTCAAAAGCGCAAGCAATTGAAGAATGCGCTGGGCAGCAACCTGCATCTGGACTCTGAACAGACCGCCAGCATATTTGATCTGGCTGGTCTGGATGGGCGGCGTCGGGCCGAGACTTTGACCCTTGCTGAATGGGCGACTCTGACAACTGCTTGTAGTCAGTTGAACCTACCCTCGCAACCTGGCTAAGTCTGGCGCGTATAGGGAATGCAGGGGCATAATGATCTCAAATCCACCGTGACAAGCTGACGGACTGACTCTATGCGTTATCAACGACGAAATACCCCCTGGCTAATCATGCTAGGCCTGATGGTTTTGCTGGCACTCACCGCGAGCGTTGCGCCATTAGCGCCCTTATTTCAGGTTGGGGTCGTGGCGGCTCTGCTGGTGGCGGTAGCAGGTTCATTTACGGGCGGCATCCGGCGGATTCAGCCGCGTGCAGTCCAGCGCGTGGCGCAGTCTCCATTGACGATCATGCGGATGAGTCCAGCCGCGCGGGAGGCGACCGACCGCGCCCGCCGACTCGGTGGCCTGACGCCACCAGGCATTTCCGTCATGGATGTGGGTCTTATCACATCGGCCTCAACGCCGGAGGGCATGGTCATGCGGCGGTCGCGTGCGATTTCCCTGGATGATGATGGCGCCCGCCCTTACCTGACTATCAATGTGGCGCCAGAAGCCGCGGAACGACAGACGGTCGTCCGCTTCGAGATCATCGACCAGAATGGTGATACTCAGTACGTTCATGAGATGAAAACCTATTTGCGCGATGGCGATATGAATCTGTTGGCGGATACCCATTTGCCATTGAGTGGGAATAGCAAATTGACCGGGGCAGGGGATTGGGATCTGCGGGTGAGCCTGGATGGCATCACATTGGGTATGCTCTCCTTCACCGCTTCGCCCTCCATCCGCGAGCGGCAGCGGATGCTGCGTGGCGAAGATGCTGTCGAGCGCCTGCAAACGGTTGATGAAGTTGACGACTCGCCGGTCAGCCTCAATGACTTGATGCAATCCAGCAAACGTCGGGGGTCATGATGAACAATTCGGGTCAACGCTTCTGGCCGACTGCACTGGGCGGACTGCTGGTGCTGATGGGTTTGCTGGCAGTGCCATTTGATGGATTTTTTCCAGGCTTGATGCTGGTTGGTCTGGGAGCCTGGGTGTTGTGGCAGCAGTACCGCCGGGCTGATGGAACGGTCAACCTGGAAGATATTCGTGATACCGTCAGTGAGTGGTTCAACGGGGCAAGCTCGGCTGCGGGGGAAGCCCTGCCGATGGATGATTATGATCCCCTGTATGAAGACCCGCCTTCCCAATCCAATATGGAAAAAGTGTATGCCCACGCGCTTAAGGCGGTCGAGCAGGCGGGGCTGAACCCGGATGAAGTCTCTGTATTGACGACTGATGTGGGCGTGATTGCCTTCAGCGGCGATGAAGAGCAAACGGTTTATCGCTCTTTGCCGGTGATGGATAATGTGGATTACATCCAGCCTTATGTGCAGTTACGGCTCCCACAGAAGGCCGTTGGTAAGATCAAGTTTGAAATTTTGGACTCGGATGGTCAACGCCTGTTCGTCTGGGAAGAGCAGCATCAGCTTCAACGTGGGCGCAATCTCATCACCCCGGCGGCTCGTTTACCGATCCACGATGCTCACCCAATGCATAATCGTTGGAAACTGCGCGTCAGCGCGGATGGCAACCTGTTGGCTGAACACCGTTTTGAATGGGTCGAATCCGACTCGAAACGCGTGCGTCGTCACCTGACGGAAGATGGGGAAATCAGTAACGAATTGCGGGCTTCATTGGCCGATAATCGCCTGGGCAAGATGAGTCTGGATGAACTACTCGCGCAGCAGGATGCGGATGACGGCGCAGGTCAGCAAATGCGTCGTTGATGGATTGTAATGTCCTTAACTTGCGCGTTCCACAAAGCTCCCTTACAGTGAGAATAGTTAGTCACTCATGCTTTTCAAGGAGATCCCCATGCGTTTGTTGAAAGTGGTTTTGTTCATGGCAGCGTTGTTTGTAGTCGTACTGCCGGCGATGGCACAGGATGAAATTGAACTGGGCCAGGAAATCGAAGGCGAAGTCACCAACCGCGATTACGAATTTGAGTATACCTTCTCTGGTAGCGAAGGGCAGTTGATCTCTATCGAGATGAAGCCCGCCGGCGATAGCCAGCTTGATCCGGAAGTGTATCTCTACGACTCCGAGAACGAGCTGCTGGCGGTCAATGATGATTTCTCCTATCCGTCATCGTTGATCCTGATCAACCTGCCTGCCGATGGTGAATATACCGTTGTGGCGAGTCGTAATGATGGACGTTCGGGTTCCAGCGAGGGTGAATTCGTGCTGACCGTCCGTGAACCGGAAGCCATGGAACTCGGCACCGAATACGAAGCCACCTATACGACCGATTACAGCGAAAGCGCCGTTTTCCTGCTTGCCCCGACTGAAGATGGTCCCGTCACCCTGACTTACGTTCAGGATGTCACCGAACTGTATCCCCGCATCACCGTTTCAACTGCGCCGGATTGGTCGGAAGACCCGGAATTTGGCTACTACAGCGAAGTGATGTCTATCAGCAGTGCCATCTCTGAAAAGGGCAGCATCAGCATTAACGTGCAGGCCGGTATGGTCTACCTGGTCGAGGTGGAGTTGGGTGGTTACAGCCCGGAAACCACTTACTCCGAAGATGAAGCGACTGTCACCATCTCGGTCGGCTAAGCGCTATTTTGTCGGTTAAACTGAATGGGGCGTGCCAACGCGGTGCGCCCCGTTTGATTCCGCTGGTAGAATAACAGGTATGGGCATTCTCTACGTTGTACCAACACCAATTGGTAATCTGGAAGATATAACGCTGCGTGCGCTGCGCGTTTTGCGCGAGGTGAGCCTGATCGCGGCTGAAGATACGCGGACCAGCCGTATTCTGCTCCAGCATTACCAAATCCAAACACCGCTGATTAGTTATCATGAGCATAATGAACGCGCTCGCCTGGAGACGTTGTTCGAGGCTTTGGATAAGGGCGATATTGCCCTGATTTCCGATGCCGGTATGCCGGGGATTTCCGACCCCGGCTATGAACTTGTTTGTGCAGCCATCGAGCGGGGAATTCGAGTCGAGCCGCTGCCGGGAGCCAATGCGGTCATCACGGCACTGGTCGGGTCGGGTTTGCCGCCGGATACCTTCATCTATCTGGGCTTCCTGCCGCGCAAGGATAAAGTCCTGCGTGAACTCTTCACCCGGCTTGAGCATGTACAGCGGACTCTGGTCGCTTATGAAAGCCCCAACCGCCTGTGTGACTCGCTGGCGGTGATCGCTTCGGTATTGGGTGATCGTCCGGTGTGTGTGGCACGTGAACTTAGCAAGAAGTTTGAGGAATATCAGCGTGGCCCGATCAGCACTGTGCTGGCGCATTTCCAGGCCACGCCACCTCGTGGGGAAATCACGCTGGTGATTGGTGGTGCAGCCCCAGTTGAGATTATTCAATGGGATGAAGCGGCTGTCCGGGCAGCCTTGCAAGCGCGCCTCGCCTCAGGCGAACCTCTCAAACTGGCCGCTAAAGCCATCGCCGCTGAATCCGGCTGGGAACGGCGGGCGGTGTATGATCTGGGGAGTGGAGAATAGTGGTCAGAAATTTGTAGTCCGTCGCTTGCGGTCTTCCACAGATAACTGGCCTCAGTTAGGGAGCATCCGTCCGGTTGATTGCTGGAAGCTGGCGGCTGGCCGCCTCTCCCCCGGAATCCACGCTTGAGAAACAGCGCAGCCTCCTGTAAACTGACGATCTCTTTTTCGCAAGCACGCTATTTGAGCATGAAAGACGGGCGCTGCCCGGTCGAGTGAGGAAAGACAGATGGCATCGTATCATGGCCCGAAGGCCCGTGTGCAGCGCCGCTTTGGTGAAGTGCTGATCCCGCGCCCGAAGTACAGCAAGATTCTGGAAAAGCGTGCGTACCCACCGGGTCAGCACGGTAAGGAAAAGTCCCTGCGCTCTGGCCGTAAGAGCGACTATGGGATGCAGCTGAGCGAAAAGCAGAAGCTCGCCTTTATCTACAATGTGCGCGAACGTCAACTGCGCCGTTACTTCCTGAAGGCCAAAGGGCAGCCCGGCAATACCGGTGCCAATATGCTGGCCCTGTTGGAACGCCGTCTGGATAACATCGTCTACCGTGCCGGCTTTGCCGCCACCATCTGGGCAGCCCGTCAATTGGTTGCACATGGTCACATTTTGGTAGATGGTGCACGGCTGAACATCCCTTCCTATCAGGTCCGCCCTGGCGAAACCGTCCAGGTCAGCGACAAGATGCGGAAGAATGTTCATGTGATCGAGTCGATGGAAACCAACGTCTACGCTCCGGCTTACATGAGCGTGGATAACAATTCCGTCGCTGCTACCCTGATGCGCCAACCGGAACGTGGTGAAATCCCGATCCCGGTTCAGGAACAACTGGTAGTCGAGTTCTACAACCGACTGGCCTAATCCGCTGACGCGAATGCGAACAATCAACGCCCTGGGCAACGCTCAGGGCGTTTTTGTTGTTGGTTTTACTCGCCTAACCCTGAAATCGGGTTATCATGGGCAGAGATCATTTTGCTGCGGAATGGATGGCAACCAGATGAGCCGCCTCATTGTCACTTTCATTGCACTCACGCTGCTTCTGACCTGGACGCCGTTGTACGCTCAGGATCAATCAACCCCGGTTCCACCCAGTGATGACTATCTGCGCTCCTTGCGCTTTGGCATTAACCACATAAGCGGTGCGGAGCAAGCGCATCCACCTGAACGTTATGCGCGGGCGCTGGAATTAGGCGCGGGCTGGAACCGCTGGCCCCTGTATTGGAACTGGGTTGAAGCCGAAGCGGGGGAGTGGGACTGGGAAGACTATGACCGGCTGGTTGAGGACGATACGGCCCAGGGCTTGCAGATTAATGCGGTGCTCTTGGGACGACCGGAATGGGCGGCGGATGGTGATCGGTTAGCGGGGATGCATCAGCCGATCTTTGAAGATGGTTCAGATACACCCCGTCCCGGCAAAGCCATCAACCCGGAAAATCCCTGGGCTAATTTCGTCTATCAGGCGGTGCTGCGCTACCAACCGGGCGGTGAACTGGCGGAGGAACGTGGTTGGGAGGCCGACCGGGGCATTCGGGTTTGGGAAGTGTGGAATGAACCCGACTTTAATTTGTTCTGGAGCGGCAGCATTGGCGATTATGCCCGCCTGCTGAAGATTTCGTACCTGGTTATCAAGCTGGCCGATCCAGAAGCCCAGGTGATGTTTGGAGGTCTGCTCTACAACTCCAATGACAATTGGCTGGCGCGGGTGTTGGCGATTTTCCTGGAAGACCCGATGAGTGCCGAGTACGGGTATTTTTTCGATATCGTGGCTGTCCATAGCTATAGCTATGCCTGGCGCAGTTCATGGTTGGTGTTAGTGGCGCAGCAGACCCTCATCGCCTACGATCTGGAAAAACCTATCTGGCTGAACGAGAGCGGGGTGCCGATCTGGGATGATTATCCCGGTCCTGCCTGGGTGACAGAACCGAAAGATAAACAACTCCGCGCTACGCAGGAACAACAGGCCTACTTCTTTGTGCAAAGCACGGCCTACGCGCTGGCGCAGGGGGCCGAGGTGATTTTCTACCATCAGCTTTATGACGATTGTGGTAATCAACCGGGTGGCACGAACTTTCTACCGCATGACGGCGAACTATGTGTGCCTGGCGAAACCTGCTTTGGGGATGCCTTCGGCCTTTATCGGAATGGTGCTGACGCGGTCTGCTTTCGTGAGCATCCGCAGCCGAATACAGCACGTCCTGTGGCAGAAGCCTATGCCCTGATGACCCGTCTGTTTGGCCAGGATGAATGGGACACGGCGACCATTGATGAGGTGAATAATCGCGCGGTGGTGATCACCTTTGACCGACCGGCCACCGATGAACGAGTCTATGTGATCTGGAACCGCACCATTCGCCCTATGCAGGCCATCATTCCGACCGACAGCCCCAATGGATTGCTGTATTCTCTGGCTGGCAGTGAGTGGATTCGTCCAAACGAGTCCGGTAAATATGTGCTTGATCTGCCTGCTGCCACCTGTGACTACTTTCCTTTCTTGCGCGAGGAGGATGTCACCGCAATTGGCGGTGAGCCTTATATCCTCATCACCGCCTTACCGGATGCCCCGGTGACAATTACCGTCAACGATGCGCCGGGGATTGATCCGAATCTGCCGCGCCGCTGTGTTATTCCGGGGCAGCCACCGCGCCCACGTCCAACTGCGACCCCCAGCGGCGAAGCTCCGGCACCGGAACCAACCCCTGGTAGCTAAGTGACCTAAACGAACGATTTATGAAAAACGGAACATGTGTTCCGTTTTTGGCCTACGTTTCTTGCTACAATAGGGCTTCACGAGGCTCGGATGCATTGGTTACTAAAACTTGGCACAATCATTGTTGGACAGAGTGGGGGTGTCAAATATGTCCAATCTGTCCACATTGTCCAATAAAGCCGTTACATCCCGTAACAACGGAACTTATTCATGCCTGAAGCCCCATTGGCACTCATTCTGATTTGTTTTGCTGCTTTTTTTACGTTCGGCATGACCGGCTTCGGTTCTGCCTTGATCGCGATGCCGCTGCTGGTGCCGATGCTCGGCGTTAAAGTGGCCGCACCGCTTGTTGCTCTGTGCGGAGTTGGCGCAGAAGTGGTCCTCATCTTCCGCTATCGAAAAGAAATCCGTTTGGGTGCGATTTGGCGGTTGGCGCTGGCTTCTGGGCTGGCGATCCCGATTGGTCTGCTCGCTGCTCGCTACCTTGACCAGCGTCTGGTCATGCATATTTTGGGGATCGTGGTGACTTTCTACGGGGCCTATGGACTGCTCAATCTGCCCCTTCCACGACTTGAGAATCAAAAGTGGGCGTTTCCTTTCGGATTTCTCAGCGGCATGTTGAGCGGGGCCTACAATACGGGTGGACCCCCGGCTGTAATCTACGGGACTATGAGCCGCTGGTCTCCGACCGAGTTCAAGACGAATTTACAGGGGATGTTCCTGGTCAACAGCAGCATTGTGCTGACTTCGCATACTTTGAGCGGCAATATCACGACCAGCGTACTGACTGATTTTGTGATTGCCCTACCAGGGGTGCTGCTGGGGCTATGGTTGGGAATGCGGATTGAAAAACAAGTACCGCCGCTGTTGTTCAGGCGGATCGTGCTCGCCTTGTTGGTTGTAATCGGGCTACGGTTGCTGTTCACGGCCTGAGCTAAGCGGCAAATTCCTTTAAACGTTCCTGCACAATCAACCGTGCTTCCGGCAACGAATTGGCTAACCAGTAGCCTCGGGCCAGGTGGGGATAAATGCGGCTGAAGGTCTGGTAGAGGGATTCGGCGATGGGCGGTAGTCCGACCACGACCAGGGTTACAGAACGCGGATGACGCTGACTGCCGATATGTCGCAGATGTGAGAAGATGTCATCGGGAATCGCAAAGCGGTCAGGTAGTTCGATGATTTCGCAAACGGCTGCTGAGTGTTGCTCAATCAATTGCCAGGCAAGCGTGCTGGCCTCTTCAAAGTCTTTCCAATTCCATTCATATGGATAGGTATACCGGAGGGCTAGCTGCTCCTCGGTATCCCATTCGACCCTGATCGGCATGACAACACATCCACAAACCATAACGTCAACTATTTGGTTTGTACATCCGTCTTCAGGTAGATTGCGTTGAGGCTAGATGAATGTTTTGTTACTTTCGGATTCCGAAGAAGTAATATTCCAGAATATCCCTCACAATCGGCGCGGCGACACCCGAGCCTTCCCCTGAATTTTCTACCATCACCACAACCGCGATCTCAGGATCACGCATGGGTGCATAGGCGGCAAACCAGGCGTGAGAGATTGCGCTGGGGCTGCTGCCATCGGTGGCCGTACCGGTTTTGCCGCAAACGCCGATGGTTTGAAGTTCGCTGCGACGGAACTGATACTCGGCGGTGCCGTCCTGCCGCTGGGTGACATTGCACATGCCTGCGCGGAGTGCTTCCAACACTTCGGGCTGGATCTCCACGACAGTGTCGACTTCCGGAGTATTCACAAAACTCGGTGCTTCGCCCAGCAAACCGGCCTTCCAGACCAATTCTGGGCGGACCATCTGCCCACCGTTAGCAATCGCAGCTACCATACGAGTGACCTGGAGCGGGGTGACCTGAACCTCACCCTGACCAATCGACATGTTGACGGCATCCGAGAAATTCCAGGGGATGCTGGAAAGCCGAGCCTTCCAGTCCGGGTCAATGATGAGGCCTTGCTCTTCTTCGATATCCTGGATCCCCGTCAGGACACCCAGCCCCATGTTGCGCGCATAGGTTGGCAGGGTGAAGGGGTTGTACTGATTGAGCATGAACCCGGCCTCGTAATAGAAGGGGTTGCAGCTATGCGTGAGCGCATCCTGAGTCGTCTGGGTGCCATGACCACCGGGCAGCCAGTCCACGCGAACAATATCGCGGTTCCACAGTCCATTACAGGTATAGCGGGTATCCAGCGAATAGATGCCTTCATTCAGGACTGCCAGCGAGGTGACAATCTTCATCACCGAACCCAGGGGGTAGAGACCCTGGGTCGGGCGATTGAGCAGGGGGCGACGGGTATCGGCCTGTAACTGCCGGATTATGGCATCAGCTGATTGCCTGCCCATGGGTGGGAAGGGCAGCAGCACATTGGCATCGTAGGTCGGGTAACTGACCAGGGCTAGAATCTCGCCGGTGTGGACATTCATCACGACGGCAGATGCGCCGCGTGAGGTTTGTGGTGCAAGGCCAGATTTGTAGGCGTTATCCAGTATCCGCAGCGTTTCTGCCTGGAGATCCGAATCCAGTGTCAACCAGATGCTCTGGGCAGGTTGCGAAGGGGTCCGGGCCAGTTGGCGGAGGACTGTTCCGCCTGGACTGACAATCTGCAGCGTGGCTCCTGGTTGACCCCGCAGGGTTTCATCCCAGAAGCGCTCAACACCGCTCTTGCCGATGATGGAGTCCGAGTCGAAACCGACTTCAGCCAGCCGCGGGACATCAGCTTCATCAGGAAAACCGATTGAACCCAGCACATTTGCCATGGGCCGCCCGTCCACCGCGCCATTGAACATATAACGGCGACTGATCCGGCTGCTGAATTCTGCCGCGCAAACCGTTTCCAATTGGGTAGCGTACTGTTCGTAAGCAAAGGTCTCCATGGTGCCAAGATCCATCAGCCAGTCAGCCGAGGACTCGTCATAGATGCCCTGCAATACCGCTGGATCACGAGCAGTCGCTGGTGCCAGCAGGCTCAGGCACTGGCCCCAATCGGCGATTTTATTCTTGACAGCTCGCACCACCACGATGCGCCCGTTCATATCGGCCAGCAGCAGGTCGTCCCGGTCGAAGATATTGGCTCGCAGCGGCGGACTCAAATCCAGTCGGAGCTGACCTCCGCTGCCCATTTCGGCGAATATGTCGCCGGGCGTCCACGCAACCCGCCATTCGCCATTGTGGGGATCAACGACCAACTGCATCCGGCGATCCGGATCATCAAATTGACCGAGGCGCTCGGTTTGAAAGGTGACGGCATAATTAAAGGTCGCAATATCGTTGCGGACTGAATTGGGGAAAAGCGTAATGCCCGTATATTGAAGGCTCGTCAGGGTCATGCTGCGGGCAGCAGCGGTATAGATTCGCTCGAAGCTCTCAAACGGAGTTGCTTCCTGACTGGCAAAGGCGATACGGTTGTACATCTCGGCATAGTTGCCAGCCGACCAGAAATCGAGAAATAGAATGGCGACCCGCAGGCCATCATCCAACGAGTAAGTAGGCTGCGGAACGGGCGTCGCTGCCTCGATTTGTGCGATCGTTGGAAGAGGCTGTTCTTGTGCGGACGGGGTGGGCTGGCAGGCGGTTAGCGCCAACAACAGTAGAAGAGATCCTACCGCAATGTATCGAGGAAACATGCCCATAACCGCCATTAAGCCAATCTGTTCATTGTATTGTAAGGGCAATTTGTTGAATGCGCGATGACCGAGTGCCTTCCGGGCTGACTCGGAAAGCCTCCATCTGCTACACTCGTCTTCCACGAGAGGAAAACGGTGGCTCATGCTGCGTCTGGTATTGCGGACATCGCCCTATATGGAAGCGCGCGCGCGTTTTGTTCTGGAGGCGCTCTGTACTCAATACCGTATTCCTTTAACTGAACAGGCTGATAACGCAACTTTCACGCTCTACTATGGTGATCCCGCCCAGGCGACTGATGACGTGCTGGGTCACGATGGTGGCATCATCATTCCGCTTCAAGCGAATACAGAAGCTTTTTTCCGGGAACACCGTCGTTTTGATCCCGTATCCGCTATTGAATGGGGAAGTTTACGGTACCTATTTGGTACTTCTGGAACTGTTGAGCAGCGAGGTCGTTGGTCAGTCCTGCCAGTGGATTTGATTGCTTCGGCATTCTTTTTCCTGAGTGCCTATCAGGAATGGGTTAGCGACGATGCGGATGAGCATGGACGCTTCCCGGCTAAAGAGATGCTGCAGGTTCAGTGGGGTATTGAGCAAATACCGCTGGTAGATCGTTATTTTGCAGCTTTGATCCCGTTGTTACCCGCTAGCTTGAATATCACGCTGGCTCCGTTGATTGGTTATGCCCCCTTTATGGTGGCGCTATCTCATGATATTGACTACCTTTATCGCGGTCATGGTTCCACTCCCATCATCCAGGCGTTGCAGGTGGCCGCATGGGCGCGAAGCTGGTTAACCGGAAAAGCGGCTTCTGAAAAAGTCATCACTACGCTACGGGGCTTTACCCAGTATCCCTACTTCAATCTGGACCAGATTGCCCACCAGGAATTGGAAGCAGGGGTGCGGGCCACCTATTATTTCTTGCCTCAATATGGTGTCCCGCAGCGGCTTCTTCAACCAGGTGCGATCAACAGTGATTGGCGCTACGATGATTTTCAGTTGCTGACCAAGCGACATCGGGGTGTCGATGCGGATTATCACTTGGAAGATGCGCGAGTGATGCGTGCGCTGTATAGTCTGGAAGCGCAAGGTATGGAAATTGGACTGCACAGCGGCTACTACAGCATTATGGATGGCTTGCTTGCAGAGGATGTCGCCCGTTTGAGCCAGGTCACGCCCCCTATTCAGGGGATGCGGGCTCATTATCTGCGTTTCCGGGTGCAGTCGCTTTACCAACAGTTGAACTCAATGTTGGCAGATGAGGCCTTGTCATTGCTATACGATCATTCAATGGGTATACCTGGCTGTGCTGGTTATCGTACTGGCACAGCCTATCCTCATCGGCTGTTCGATCACGACGTGGGTCAGCCCTTCGAAACGCTCTCTATTCCCCTGCATTTTATGGAAACCTGGTATATACCCAGTTTCAAACCGGCTGAGGAAGTGGAAGGAGCGTGGGACGTGTTGTTATCCATGCTCGAAGCCACTCGCCAGTCTACTGGGATCCTGACGGTACTGACCCATAACTGGCTATTCAGCGAGGGTGGCGTGGTTTTGTATACGCGCCTGCTCGACTATCTGCACCAACATGCTGGACGTGGAATCGCTGTTAAGGACATCGCGGGTTGGTGGAAAAGGCGGCAGGACTCCTATGGCGCGTAGCAATCTGACTCAATCACGTGCCTTTCGCGTCATCCTGCTCGCATTCGGTCAGGGCATGAGCGGGGTCATTGATATTGCTTTGAAAGCGGTATTGGCGCGTGTGTTTCTCAAAGAGGAATACGCGGTCTATATTGCAGCTATGTTGGTTTATAGTACGGTCTACCCCATCTTGTCTTTGGGTCTTCCTACAACCACTTATCTTAACTTGCCACGTGGACAATCCCAGGGACGTGGACGCGGTGTCTTACTCGAAAATCAAATACTTTTGATGGCATTAGGAGCCTCCTTCGCAGTTTTTCTATTGCTGGGTGGCGCTGGATTAATCGCGGATTCAATGCGGAATGCCGGTTTAGTGGGTGCCCTCAATGTATTGGCTTTATACTTCGTCTTTTCCTTACCGCTGTTGGCATTGGATGGCGTCCTGCTGGTCAATGGGCAAAGCCTGACCATCGTCATCTTTCGTATTGCCAGTCAGATTGCCCGCTTCCTCGGCGTGCTCATTCCAACTCTTATTTGGCAGACACCGATTGCTGCTCTGGCTGGTCTCTCGGTCATCAGCCTGGCTTTGTGGCTGGTCGGTGCGGCATTGATGTGGCGTTCGACGCCTATAGATGACTGGCGGCCTCGTTTTGGGAGCGCCTGGAAGCAAGTTCTTTTGGGATTGCCATTGCTGCTTGCCACCTCGTTTGGTGCGCTTCAGTTTAATCTGGATACGTGGCTTGTCTCGATCCTCGGCACACCTGAACAATTGGCCGTCTTTGCTCTGGGTGCCACTGAACTTCCGTTAATTGGATTGTTTACAGCGGCGGTCACGCAGGTCTTGCTGGCGGATACGGCTCGCATGTTTCAGGAAGACAAACGGGAAGAAATCGCGCGCTTGATATGGTCAGCCACGCGGAGCAATGTGATCTTCCTGTTGCCGACTATGGTGTTTTTTCTGGTGACCGCCAATTCAGTAGTGCCCTTGCTCTACTCTGATGCGTACCGTGAAAGCATTTTGCCGTTTATGCTCTATTTGTTGATTATTCCGGCTCGCTTTATTAACTATTCCAGTATCGAGATTGCCAGTGGAAAAACCTGGATCGTGCCGATTGTCTTTGGTACCAATATGGTGCTGACGGCATTGCTGACGATCTTCCTCTATCCAACTTTTAGCTATCTGGGTGCGACCCTTTCCTACCTTCTGGTGACGTATTTATTTGCTGTGCCAGCGCACTTGATCATCTTTACCCGCTTGCTCAGGTTGCCATTGTGGAAGGCTTTCCCTGCGCGTGCGTTTGGCCGCATTGGTCTGGCGGTCGGGAGTGCAAGTCTTGTTCTCCTTCTTGATCGCTGGATGAGTGTGAATGATCTGGCGCGGGTACTCATCCTGGGTGTCTTATTCCTGGCGGCATTAGGAGGCAGTTATCTCGTATTCGGGGTTGAGATTCCATTAATGCGGGCTTTCGGAACCTTTTGGGCAAAACGAGTGAGCGGGCAGGGGGCAATGTGACTGAATCGATCCTAAATGTTAACCTGATTACCCGTAATGATCTGTGTGTGAGCTGTGGTGCCTGTAAACATGCTTGCCCAGCACAAGCTATCCAAATTCAGATGAATGATGCCAAAGGTTTCTACGAGCCGATTATTGCCAACGAGTCTCCCTGTTTGACCTGCGAGAATCGTCCGTGTTTGGCAGTTTGCCCCAGCTATGAGGAGAATTTTGTTGAACTGGCAGGATGGAGCGATCCGGCGCAGCAGATTGGACCTTACGAGGCTATCTATACCGGTTATAACACCGACAGTGAGGTTCGCAAGCGGGCTAGTTCGGGCGGAATTATCAAGGAACTGTGCCGCTATTACCTTGAAACCGGGCAAGTGGATGGCGTTATTACCCTGCGCCATATTGAAGGGCTGGAATACGAACCGAATGTCTACACGGAAGTTGACGATGTTTTGCAGACACCTGGTTCGATTTACCACAACATTAACTTTGAAAAAGCTATTGAGATTCTCAAGTCGCGCCCTGGGCGTTATCTGTTGATTGCTATTCCCTGTCAGTTAACTTCGATCCGTAAATGGGAACAAACGTGCCGGGAGCAGGTCATAGGCCAAATTGTAGTGACGGTTGGATTGATCTGTGGCTGGATGTTTACCCGGCATACGCTTCAGCATTTTGCTCGTTGGCAGGGGGTAGACTACGCTGATCTGCAAAATGCAACCTATCGCGGCGGAGACAAATTTGGTGCGCTGGTACTCGAGACGAGTACTGGAAGCCATAGCTTTAGCCGCAGACCCAATTTCTGGAAAGACGCGCATACTATTCCGTATCAGGTAGCATTCTCACGAACTTACAATAATCAACGCTGCCTGCTGTGTGTTGAACATCTTAACTATCTGGCTGATCTTGCTGTGGGGGATGCCTGGTTAGATGCCTTCAAGCATGAGAAAGACGGCACCAGCATTATTATCGTGCGGAAGAAGTCTGTTGGGGCAGTGGTCGAAGAACTGATCGTTTCCGGTCGGTTGGCCCTTAAACCAGCAACTGAAAAGGCTGTGATCGACTCGCAGAGTGCTGATCTGGCACAAGGGATCAGCGCCCAGCGGATCATCAACCGTCTGAAAGCTGAGGGACACTTTGCTCCCACCTATACCCTGCCTGCACCGGTCATGGAGCAGGCATCCGAGTCCGTCTGGCAAAAAAACTATCTGGAACCCAAACGTTTCCGGGAGGTGACCTGGGCGACTGGCGGCTACGGACTGTATCGCTGGCGGATTATCAAACGCTGGTTGATAACCTTCCGCAACGAAGCACTCAAAGCGGTCGTGCGTTGGGTGAAGCGCAAGTGAAGATGATGTGTACAGGAGGGGCCGTATGTGGTTGGCGGCACTGAATTACTGGGTTTGCCCTGCCTGCCGAGGTTCTTTGACTTTAGCTGAAAGCATCAATACTGAAGGCAATCAGGTGCTACAGGGAACACTAAAGTGTTCAGCTTGTGCTACTCTGTACCCGATTATACGGGGGGTACCCCGTTTACTCCCGTCCAATGCGACGGCTGATCTGCTGACCGGGGCTGCCTATAAGCACTTCTTTGATTCCGTGGCACCGAGTGGCTCGGCAGGGGATGATGTGCTCTATGGAAATACCCTATCGGATGAGATTACTGATTTTCTCAAGAAGACCGGCTTGAGTTCGTTGGCTGCACTACAGGGTGCCTTGATACTCGATGCGGGCTGTGGCATTGGTCGGATTGATGGTGCACTTGCTGAACATGCAGGAGGCGTACTGGCGTTTGATATTACGCCAGCGGTTGAACAAGCTTTTGTAGCATGGAAAGATAGACCAACCGTCCATATTGCTCAAGCCAGTATGACCGCTATACCGATTGCTGATGGAACCATTGATCTGGCCTGGTGTGATGGCGTATTACCATATGTTTCTGATTTCGAGCAATCTCTACGCGAGTTACTGCGTACACGTGCGGTGAATGGCCGCCTGTACACCTGGTCCTATGATGAGATCATCACATTGAAGGAACGGATCGGACGTGGTTTTCACAATCTAAACGTGCCGATGCGACTGCGTTATCCGGCAATGCTGGGGGTGGCGACGGTGCTTTCCAGTGCGGCCAGCGTGTATCGCCGGAAAAATCTGGTGAAGAATGCACCTCATTTTGCCCAGGGAATGTATGATTGGTCGCTGGCAACGGGTGTGAACCATGTGACAGTGGGTAAGGTGCGGTCACTGGTCGGTACGATACCTGATTCACAAGTGTCGAATAATGGTAGACGGGTGGAAATCCGTATTGGATTATAGAAGCTATGGCAGCAAAGACAGTGATGATTGCCGGGTTGAGCCTGGGAGGGAATAAAGGTGGACCGGCCTTGCTGGCAAGCCTTGCCGGGCTGTTACGAGCCAATGTGCCGGATGTGCGGATTGTGCTATTGAGCACTGCTCTGGAGAATGACCGCCGCTGGCAGCAGCGTTATCAGGTTGAATTGCTACCTCGTCCGCGTCCCTCTGCCTTAATGCAGCAGTTGAGCATCTATCGGGGTACAGATCTTGTCATCGATATGCATGGTGTGAAGTTTAGTGGCAAGCTGTCAGTCGCTAGTGCTGGGGTGGCGGCGCTTCCTTTGGTTGCGCCAAAAGTCTGGGGTATTCCGACCGTTTCTTTTACCCAAACCTATGGGCCTTTTGAGAGTACTGCGGCCCGGCTTGCCGCCCAACTCAGCCTACGTGCGGCCAATTTGTTGTACGTACGGGAGCCACAGTCGGCTGCCATCCTGGACGCAGTTGGGTTAAGGGGTCAATATACCCTGTACCCGGATGTCGCCATCACGCTGCCGCCTGATCCAGTTGAACAGGTTGCGATAGATGATAGCTCACGCCAATTCATGGAAAAGCCGTTTATTGGTGTTTCGATCAGCAAAAAAGTGGTTAGGGAAGAACTGCGTAAAAAGCTGCCTGCACGGTACCGAACAATGATGACTGATCTGCTGCGGTGGTTGCTGGATCAGGGGCATCGGGTTCTCTTGGTCCCCCATGTCTACACACCCTATGCACCGAATGACAACGATTATGAATTGATCGAACAGGTGCACACTGAACTCAAAGCCCAATATGCCCCCGACCAGGTTCATATGATTACGCAGGATTTACCGCCCGAATCGCTCAAGACCATCATCAGTCAGTCGCAGATCTTTGTCGGGTCACGTTATCACAGTTTGGTTGCAGCGCTTTCCAGTGGTGTGCCTTCTCTTTCGGTCGGTTGGAGCCATAAATACCAGGGATTGCTTGGCCTGTTCGGATTAGAACATTATGCGACGTGGGCCGAACGCATAACGGAAAATGAGATCCGCGTTATGGTGAGCGAGTTGCTGGATCAACGAGATCTGCTAGCAACACAAATTCGTGATCGTTTGCCGGAGGCTCAAGCGCGGGTTGGCGAGAGCGTTCGCCGGATAGCTGAGTTAGTTCGGTAGCAGATTGTGACCCGCACGCGCTTTATTCTTTTCTGCACACTGGCTTATGGTCTGGTGGTCGTGTTAGGAAGTGTTATGCGCGAACTGCTCGGCGCAAATAATACCTTGCCTGCTGCTGTGACTGCGGCTGCTCCGCTGGTACAGCCAACCACGATCTCTGCGTCTACGGCGGTTGCGTTCATCCCGGATGTGCCGGTGATTGCTGACACTTCAAATGCAGCAGGTATGCGTCAGCATGTGATCCAGCGCGGGGATACGCTTTTTCGCATCGCCACCCTGTATGGCGTGACGGTTGAAGCGTTAGCTCAGGTCAACGGCCTCGGTAATACTGATTCCATCTTTGCCGGTCAGACCTTACTCATCCCGGTGAATTCACTCGCCATTCAAGCTACGGCTATTAGTCTGGATGTACCTGCTTTGGGGATAACTGAAGCAGTTTCTAGTGCTATGCCAACTCCTTCAGCTACGCCCTATCCATTGCCTACGGGATTTCCCGGCGAACCAACCTATCCAGTCACTATCAACGGGGTGCCGCTGTCCCAGGTGCTGGTCATGAATGAGATGGTCGAAGCTCAGGTTCGCCTGATCTATGGGGCAGGGCTGGTTGTAGGCCGTAATCCACGGGCGTTTTCTAAGCTTGGTGATAGTACAATTGAGAACCCCCATTTTCTTGCTCGTTTTGATCAATCGGCCTATAACCTCGGTGACTATGACTGGCTGCAATATACAGTTGATTACTATAAGGGATCGTTTGGACGGCAGGGCGTTGCGGTGCGGCGGGGATTACATTCCTGGGCCGTTTTTGATCCGATGTGGGCGATTGATTCTGCCTGTTTGGGCAGCGAAACGATCTTAAGCTGTGAGATTCGTTTACATAATCCCTCGCTGCTGTTTATCAAGTTGGGTTCCAATGATGTGGGTGTACCTGACTCGTTTCGCCAGAGTATCGAGCGGTTGGTGAATAGCTGTATTGAGGCCGGGATAATTCCTATTCTCAGTACCAAAGCCGACCGGCATGAAGGCAGTAATATCAACAATGAGATCGTGCGTGAGATTGCTGCTCACTATCATTTGCCGTTGCTGGATTTTGATTTGTTGGCGGGTACCTTGCCGGGACGTGGCTTAGCGCCGGATGGCGTTCACCTCTCTACTTTCTTTGCTCATGATTGGCGTTCTCCACAGGCCTTCCAACGCGGTTATGGCCTCTATAATCTAACGGCCTTGATGCTGATTGATGCGGTTCGCCGGACTGTGAGTGGCTAGTGGTACAATCAAGAGATCATTTAACGGGAGCTTCACTGGCGATGCGTGTTGATTTAACCGATCAGATTGCCCTGGTGACGGGCGCAGCACATCGAGTGGGCAAAGCAATTGCTCTGGAACTAGCGCGTCAGGGGGTTCACATCCTGGTGCATTATGGGCGCTCCACTGAAGCGGCTATGGACACTGCTCGTGAGATCAAATCGCTTGGTGTAAATGCTTATACCGTGCAGGCTGATTTGAGCCAACCAGAAGGCATAACAACGATCTTTGCTGCGCTGAAGGAACACTTTGGCAAACTCCATATTCTGGTCAATAGTGCTTCGAATTTCCAGCAGCGCGAATTGCTCGATGTGAGCTATGAGGATTGGCAGGAAACGCTTGCGATCAACTTGACTGCGCCTCTATTATGCACGCAGGCCGCTGCGCCTCTGCTCAACGCAAACGATGCGGGTGGCGCGATAGTCAATATTCTGGATGTGGGAGCAATTCGCCCATGGCCTAAATTCGCTCATCATGGCGTGAGTAAATCCGGATTATGGATGCTGACTCAAACATCAGCAGCCAGCCTGGGGCCAAAGATTCGTGTCAATGCTGTGTTGCCAGGTCCAGTCATGAAATCCCCATATATGTCGGATGAAGAGTGGGAAAAAGCAGGCCGTAAATCGCCATTGCAACGGGTTGGAAGCGCAGAGGATGTCGCCAGGGCGGTCGCCTACCTGTGTATGGAAGATTATTTGACGGGTACCTGTATTCATGTTAACGGTGGCGAACATCTATGGTCATGAGTGAGTGCTCCATCAGGGAACCGCTTCCACGTCGTTATGTTAGAAAAATGTAACGCAAAAGAGGCGAATCTATACGCGAAATTAGGAATTTATTCATAGGCAAAGTCTCAGCAAAGCCGCTATACTTCTATCATCTTTTATTAATATTGCGCCCTGATTGCAAGAGTGCTTCTTTAACGGTCAACGTGTTCCGGCTGTTGAATGGGGTGAGAAGCTTATGACTCAAGTTGCTGTCAAGACGCTCGTCGGTTATTCAGAGGAAGTCGTCTTTGCTGGAGATCAGGTACGTCTCGCTGGGCAAATTGACTATCCACTTCCGTCTCCGTATCAAAGTACATTCCCATTACTCTTTATGCTTCATCACGCAGGCTGCGATGATCGTGAAGCCTATACTCACCTGGCGGAAATTGCCCTGAACTGCGGCTATGCGGTTTTCCGTTGGGATAAGCGCGGTACTGGTCGCAGTGGTTGCAGCGGCGCGGGCTCGACCACTCAGGATGCGGTTAATGCCTATGAAGTAGCGCTGGACCGCGAGCATATTGACCGGCGGCATACTGTTATTCTTGCGCAGGATGCTGGAACGGGGCTGTTGGGTGATTCATTTGGCTTATTTGCGCGTGCGCAGCATCCGGCAGGCGTTGCCTTGATCTCCAATCTGTTGGACCAAAATGCGATTAGCGCTATTGATTCCCGACTGTTGATTTTAATGGGGCAGCAGGACTGGAATCCTTGGCAGGAGTATGGTCGCGATGCTGCGGAAGCACACAACCGTGAGAATCGACATGGCGCTGAGTATTTTGTAGCACCCTATGCCGATCGGTCATTGACAGATATACGCTATGGGGTGTTCCATGGCGGGGCGCGTGCTGTCCTTGATGAGTGGTTGCGGTCGATTATCTAGGGATGATAGGCTAATCAAGAGAAGGTGCGTTCAACGCACCTTTTTTATTGTGAACGGTGCAACTCAACAATGATGACCCAGTGGCGGCTGAAAACCTGTGCCACTACCTCCCCATGAACTGTATACTAAGGAATCCCCCACCATGATTGCCCCTTTCACTGTCGATCTGACTGGATACACTGCCCTGGTCACCGGAGCAGGTGCCGATACCGGGCGGGCGATTGCCCTGGCGCTTGCACAGGCCGGAGCCAATGTCATCGTCAACGACATTAATCCAGACCGGGTTGAACGCATTACGCAAGAGATCATCGCAGCCGGTTGCCGTGCGTTTGGTTGGCAAGCGGATGTGACCAACCGCTTTCAGGCCGGATCTTTGATTGAAGCTGGCCGAGATCATTTTGGACGCTTACATATTCTCGTGAACGCTGCTGGAGCCATGAAGGTCGGGCCGCTGCCAACGCTGGATGAATGGGATTGGCGACGGTTGCTGGATGTGAATTTAACCAGCGCCTTTTTTTGTACCCAGTTGGTCGGGCGCGTGATGGCGGATGAAGGCGGTGGTGTAATTGTCAATGTCGCTTCTACGGCCGGGCATCCTGCTCCGTTAGCGACTGGTGCGGCCTATGTGGCTAGTAAGAGTGGGCTGGTAGGCTTCACCAAACAGGCAGCCTGGGAGTTGGCACCCTCAGGCATTCGAGTTAATGCAGTCTGTCCTGGTCATCTTCAGGATGATATTCCCGGCGACGATTCTCCAGTGGCTAATGCTCAACGTCGGCTGGGGTCGCCGGAAGAAGTGGCTGCCGTGGTCCTCTTCTTATGTTCAGATGCTGCACGCTTCATCACCGGGCAGTCTATCAATGTGGATGGTGGCGGGGCTATGGTGTAAGAGGGAGATGGTCACTAGCGAGTTTCAGGGGACTGGTTTCAGATGGTCGGGAAAATGTACGGAATATCCGTTGCGCAGGGGAGCGAGGTTTGATAGACTGATTTCTATAGGGGCAATGGCGTAATGGCAGCCGCAGAGGTCTTAAAAACCTTCGGTGTAACAACCGTGTGGGTTCGAGTCCCACTTGCCCCATTTTTGAATGAGCGCCTCGCAGGCGCTCATTCTATTTGTACATGCATCTCGTTAGCTGAAGGCCATAGCAAAGCGGCAGTAGCTGCTACCGGCTGATGGTCTCCAGCAAGGATACTGTCGCTGCGACCGTCTGCGCTTGCTGTGCTTCGTGTTCAATCGTTGCCGTATTGTCCCCTGGTTGAAGGCCATACCAGCCAAATTGACTGTGATTGCCGCCATCAATGGGGACAAATACTGCATTGGTTGGCAGTCGATTCTGTGCGCCTTCGACTACTCCGGACTGAGCTACCGCATCATTGGTTCCGAAGATCGAAACTACGGACAGCGAAGTGCTTGATAGGTCAATATCGGGATAAGATGCCCAAAATACTAACCCCTGTACCGCTGTCGGTTGAGACTGTATATAGCGAGCGGCCATTGCTCCACCCAGTGAATGTCCACCAATAGCCCAACGTGTGATTTCTGGATAAGCGGCACGTACTCGATCAGCAGCTGATAAATCGAATACTGCTAGACTGAGCGGCATGGGAACCAGAATGACCCTATAGCCCTGGGCTGCGATGTCGCGTAATGGTGGTGCATAGGCACGTGCATCTACCCGACCACCGGGATAAAAGATGAACCCGATGGTCGTCTCTGCACCAGTTGGCTCAAAGCTGAGCCAACCATTTTCTTCTATAACCGTTACAACGGCATCCGACTGAAGGGCGTTCAAGGCTTCCGTTGTGGGCTGGAGAGGATTACTGGCCCAGATCAGAAAACCCGCAATGGCAACAATCAGAATGATTGGCAGGGCAATCAGGATAATGCGAAGTGTCTTTTTCATAGCGTGTGGATGTGCCTTGGCGAAGGGATTTAACGAATTAAACGTAGAATATTATACGGAATGCACCTTTGGACTAGTCTTATTCTTTCCAACTGCTCATTCACTGTCGAGGGGTTAAGCGCGCATCAAAGACCGGGATAGGATGAGTGATGGAGGCAATCCGCTGCCATTGGGTGTTTTGAAGATTGAGGTAGCGGAGATCAAAGGTTTGTGCTGGTTCCGTTGCATAAACGACCAAGACCGTATTCAGGAATTGCGGTGCAAAGATGCGTTCAGTCACAGATTGCGCTGTTGAACCGGGTTTGCCAAACCAGATTTGCCCAGATTCGCCATTCACGTAGGTAAAGGTCAGGGAGTCGGCGATCCATTCCGCAAGGCCAAAGCTGCCAACCTGCCCTACATCATAGCGGGCGGGATTGCTGCCGTCCTGACTGGCAATGATGAGTTCAAACTGGTTGTTGGCTGCGCTGGTCAGGCGTCGTAGATAAAGCATTTTGGTCAAATCCGCTGACCAGCGGGGTAACCCAAAAAAGCTGGCCGGTACAGCGCCTAACACTTCACGATCACGATTGGCCACCGTGAGTCGCCAAAGCGTCACAGGTGTATTGCCGTCATCACCATAAATCAGGTCTTTATCTGGTACAGCCAGATACAGTGCACTGCTATCTGGTGACCAGGTGATAGGCGCAAAAAAGGGATAACTTGCACCAGAGCTGATTCCGGTGAAGAAGAAAAGGTCATCGCGAGATTGCGCGAGGGGGTCAATCACTCGGATTCGACCGTCCTGTACGCCATAGTTTCCGGGATAGACTAACGCAATCCATTGGTTGTCCGGACTGATGTTAATGGAACCACCATCTCCAGGGCCCAAGAGCCGATTAATTTCACGAGTCTGGATGTTGGCACGCCATAAGTCGTTTTGGGGGATGAGCGTGTTTTCGCTTATACGGGCGGTATTGAAGTACAGGACGTTCTCATCCATCCACTGAATATCCAATAGGGCTGGTTGAACGGCTTGTACAGCACCTATTCGATTGACCGAAGCAACTTCCCATGCGCTGGAACCATCGACGCTGGCAGACCAGAGCGCCAGGGGCCGACCTTCAGAACCGCGTGTAAACACGACATGGCGAGCATCGGGTGCCAAATAGGGGCGGACTACTCCACCACTGGCGATGACTTGCGGGCGGGTGCCATCTTGTTTCCATACCCATAGATCGCCATTCTCGACCCAGGTGACGGTCAATAAGGTTGTGCTGACATCGACGATGGGGACATTATTTTGGGATGTCTGGTCATCCGGAAAACCAAGTGTGCAACCGGAAATGAGAAGCAGCAGGAGTAGCGGATAGCGGATAACTGAGAGGCACTGGGGGCGTGGGTGACGAGAACTATATGACGAGCTTGCGGCTGTGAGAGAAGATCCGATCATTGCGGCTGGGGAAACTGCACGATTTGGTTGAGTATCTGGCGGTTTGTAGCTGATTGCTGTTGGCTCTGGCATAAACGGCAACTGCTCCGCACAATGATGGATACACAGTCGATTATACCCATAATTCAGCATGACCAATTTCACTACAGAAGCAGATGCCATCAGCTATATCTTCCGTTCGATGCGGCGGGTTGGTGGCGCACCACATGGCCCGGATGATCTGACCCGGGACGTAACGCCAACTCGGCGGCTTTTGGCAGCGACCGGGTTGCCGAGCCAACCGCGGCAGTATGCCGTGGTGACCGGGAGCAAAGGCAAAGGTTCGACAACATTCATTACAGCCCGTTTGCTGCAAGCTTTAGGGCATCGGGTAGGCATGATGAGTAGTCCGCACCTGGTCAGTTGGCGAGAGCGGATTCGGGTGGATGGGCAGGCCATACCTGAGGCCGATTTTCTGCGGATTTTGGGTGAACTTTCGCCGGAGATTGATCGGATCGAGGAAGGGTTGGGTGAAAAGCGTTACTTCAGTCCACAGGGCTTGTTCCTGGGAGTGGCGCTGCGTTGGTTCGATGAGCAAAATGTGAGCGCAGCTGTGCTGGAGGTCGGGCGAGGTGGACGCTTTGACGATATTGCGGTCGTGCCTAATCAACTGTCATTGTTTACACCGATCATGCTGGAACATCCGGAACAATTGGGACCAACCGTCGAACGCATTGCCTGGCATAAGTCTGGCATCATTAAACCCTATAGTACTGCCTACAGCGTTCCACAGAGCCCAGCGGTATTGAACATACTTCAGGCTGAGGCCGAAGCACAGCATACCAGTTTTAGCTGGGTCGCTGAGAAGGATATGGGTGTTTACCTGGGGCCGATTACGGGTGGTCAACAGATTGCCTTAGGGCGCTACGGCGAAGTGAACCTATCCTTGCTGGGGCGGTACCAGATTATCAATGCATCTTTAGCAGTTATCGGTGCTGGCAACATGCACGGTCGGCTGGGCGGTATACCACATGGGTCTGAGGCCTATATCGAGCGTATTCGGGTTGGGTTAGGCAGTTTACATTGGCCGGGCCGGTGCCAGCAGATTGACGATCATCCACTGGTATTTGTGGATGGGGCGATTAATGACGAGTCGGCCAGACTGATGGTTGAGAGCGTCCGGGAGCAATTGCGGTTGCCGGTGGTCAGTATTCTGAGCGTACCGGCTGATAAAGACTATCCGGGTGTGTACGCGGCACTGGGCGGGGTGAGCCAGCATGTCATTTTGACCGAGACGACTCGAAATCCGGGTTTGAAGTTTCCGGAGCCAACCGAGGCAGCTTCCTTAGCGGGCCAGTACTGTCAGGATGTACGTTTCCAGCCAACGATTGAACCAGCGGTTGAGGAGGCTCGGAGATTAGCCGGGCGGGATGGCACGATTTTGATTGTTGGGACCCAGTCGATTGTGGCGGAAAGCCTGGGCATGTGGGGAATGTCATTCGAGCAATTGTGATGCGTATTCTTCATGTGACACCGTATTATGCACCGGCCTATGCCTTTGGCGGAGTCGTCCGTTCAGCAGAGGGTATGGCAAGAGCACTGGCACGAAGAGGGCATCAGGTGACCGTACTGACGACGGATGCGCTGAATTCAGACAGCCGCTATGCCGGGCCAAGAGATGAACTGAGGGACGGGGTTCGGGTTCTGCGGGCACGGAATGTATCGGTTTGGCTGCGAGGACGGCTGAACCTGGGAACCGCTTTCGAGATGGGGCGGTTGGCAAAGGGGATGCTGGCGGATGTGGATGTGGTGCATCTGCATGAGTTCAGGACGGTGGAGAACCTGCTGGTATTGCCACAGGTGAAGCAATCGGTTGTGTTATCAGCACATGGGACGTTGAACCTGACGACCGGGCGACCGCTTATCAAGCGGCTATGGGATGGTTTGTTCAGTGCGGGTATGGTCGGACGGATTGACCAGGTTATTGGTTTAAGTGAAGCGGAATTGGCCGAAGTACGGGCGGTATGGTCGACCTATGGCTGGAAACTACCAAAGCTGGGGTTGGTGCGGATACCGAACGGCGTGGATTTGGCAGAGTTTGCGGTTTTGCCGGATGGACGTGAATTCCGTGAGCAGTATAACCTGGGGGATGGGCCGATCTGTTTGTACATGGGACGATTACATCCACGAAAAGGGGTGGATCTGCTGATCGAGGCGTTTAAGACGGCGGATATACCGGGGGCTAGATTGGTGATTGCGGGGCCAGATGAAGGGTTGCTGCAACGGCTACAGGCCATGGCGGATGAGCGAATCGTCTTTACCGGGTATCTGGGTGGCCAGGAACGACTGGCGGCGTTGGGGGCAGTGGACTGCTTTGCTTTGCCAGCGGTGGGCGAAGGGCTGCCCATGGGCGTGCTAGAGGCGATGGCAGCAGGATTGCCCCTGTTATTGACACCGGGTTGTAATTTGCCAGAGGTGGGTGATGCTGGAGCAGGCTTGATTGTTGAGCGAGAAACAGGGGCATTGGCTGAAGCCTTGAGACTCATGCTGGCGGATGTGGATCTGCGGGGTCAGATGGGGGCAGCAGCCAAACGGTTGGTGGCGGAGCGATTTACGTGGGATGCAGTGGCGGGTCAGTTGGAGCAGGTGTATGGGGAGTTAAACGCAGAGGCACAGAGGATGCACAGAGAAACACCGAGGTGATCTTAAGGAAAAGAAGAAGTTACTTTAGAGGGGCAGAGCGGCAGAGGAAGCGGAAGATTCAAGATTGAAGTGGGCAACATTACAGCGGGAGGGGGGCATTATTACCTGTTATGCAGGGAAATATCAGGTAATTATTTACGTAATATTACAGCGTGGAACCTTCTTAGAACCGGCAACGTCTTGAAGATGTGGCGCAAGATTATCCCATTGAGGACTTCGACCCTGCGCCTTTCAATCATCTACCGTTTGAGGAGCACGCACGTATGTCTACCGTAGTGACTCGTAACATGAAATGGATTGCTGCTGCCGCGCTGGTATTGGCTGCGGCGCTGTTGGTCTTTAACTGGAGCGCACCACGGTTGGTTGGCGCACAGGCAGCAGGAGATGGCATGAACTCGATTAGCGTCAGTGGTTCTGGTGAGGCGATGGGTACGCCTGATATGGCCTACATCAGCCTGGGTGTGGATTACACCGATGCGGTGGCCGGGACCGCGATTGAACAGGCGAACAGCCGGATGCGGGCGATCATCGAGGCGTTGAAGGCCGCTGGCGTGGCAGAGGCCGATATTCAGACCTCCAGCTACAACGTCTTCCCGCAGTATAACTATGACCAGAATGGCAACCCGACTGGCCCGGCGACCTTCCGGGTACAGAATACGCTCAATGTGACGGTGCGGGAGATCGGCCGTGCCGGTGAATTGATTGATGTGGCGCTGGGGGCTGGAGCGAATACCGTCAACAGCCTGAGCTATGGCTTTAGTGACAGCAAGGCCCTGGAGAGCCAGGCACGTCAGCAGGCCGTCGAGGATGCCCGCGCCCGTGCCCAGGAACTGGCTGATCTGTTCGGTGTGACGCTGGGCGAGCCGATCATGATCGCGGAGACGATTGGTGGCAACATGCCGCTGCCCCTGGCTTACAACCGGATGGACATTGCTCAGGCGGGGGGCGTTGCGCCGCAAATCACCCCCGGTCAGATGAGCGTGAGTGTGTCGATCAGCGTCAGTTTTGCGATTGCTGGATAAGTTTGATCACTCTACTGGGAGTCATTCCGACTCCCAGTGGAGTGCAATATTTGATATGATCCTAAAAGGATGTGGAGGGTTCACAAAGGACAACAATCAATGGAAGACATTGACAAGCGTGGCGTGTTAAAAGAGGCGATTTTTGATTATCAAATGACTAAAGATGGTAAAGTGCTCTTATTTTGGAAGGGTAAGCAGGTCAAGATACTGGCGGGAAAAGAGGCGGAAAAGTTCTCGGCGCGGATGGCTGATTTAGAACCGGGGAGCCTGGATGCGCAACTGATTATGGCGAAGGTGACGGGTAACTTTAAACGAGGCAACGAACGCCAAACGTAACCTGATATGCTGAATTGATCGGACTCGCTTCCATGAAACCTGCAACGAGGCGACTATGCAGATTGATATTCAGCGGGCAGCCTATCCGGATGTTGAGGCGATGCGAGAACTGTATCGCCACGAAGCAGGTTGCCAGATCATTCATGATTCGCATTTGCGACGCCAGCTAGCCGATCCCTATTTGATACTGTTGAATGGTCGTTTATGCGGATATGGCGGTATTTCCAATAAAGCCCCACACCGGCTGATCGAGTTTTATGTGCAACCCGCGGTGCGCCGTTTTGCTTCAACGCTGCTGCGTGAATTGCTGGCTGCCAGCAGGGCTACTGCGATGGCCGCACAAACCAACATACCTCTGATGTTGATGCTGCTGTACGAATTTGCGCAAGACATAACCCGTGAAGCGATCCTGTTCGAAGATGCAGAGATGACCCACCACACTTGTACGCAAGGGGTCTTTCGCCAGGCAACGCCCGCCGATGCGGTGACTATCTTTCCTCATCATCACGAACCTGTTGGCAATTGGGTGATTGATACGGCAGAGGGCATCGTCGCTACCGGCGGCTTTCTTACGCACTATAACCCACCCTATGGCGACATCTTTATGGAAGTGCGGGAGTCCGCACGCCAGAGGGGATTTGGTCGCTATCTGGTACAGGAATTAAAACGGGTTTGCTACGAGGCTGGCAAAAAACCGGCAGCACGTTGCGATCCTACGAATACAGCGTCCCGCCGGACACTGGAAAGTGCGGGATTGCTCCCCTGTGGATATTTGCTGACGGGCCGAATTGATGTATCCGTCTAAATGGATACCGTAACCTTAATCTTCCCAGCCGCCTGTCACTTTCCGCAGTTTTTTCTTTTCGCCATGTTTGGCTTTGTCTTCCTGGCGTTGCCGCTTTTGACTGAGCGGCACTCTGGTTTTCAGATGGGCTTTGGGACGCGTCTCGGCCTGGCGGAGCAAATCCTTTAGCTGTTCCAGCGCATCCTCACGGTTTTGGGACTGGGTGCGGAAGCGGCGGGCAATAATTACCAGCACGCCTTCTTTGGTCATCCGGTTCCCGGCGATTTTGGTGAGACGATCCTTGATATAACCCGGTAAGGATAGCGAGTGGGCCACATCAAACCGCAGCTGGACGGCGGTGCTGACTTTATTGACGTTCTGCCCACCGGGGCCTTCCGCGCGGACGAATGTTTCTTCAATTTCGCGCTCGTCAATTGAGAGCGTGGGGCTGATTTCGATCATGATTGTGCGTATCTATTCCTGAAGCCAACGGGCGCACAGCTGTGCGCCCCTACAAGGGCGGGCGGACATGCGGGCGCAACGCCCTTAGTCCACCCCTACTGGCTGTTGAGGACGTTGGTGATGTCCGGGCCGACGATGATGGCGATGTCGTCGGAAGTCAGGCCATCACTGCCGGGTCGGATTCGCTCGGGAGGTAGGCCCATCAAGGCGGCCAGATAGCGAGCGGTCCACAGATTGCCGCTGTACATCTGGATGACAGTATCGGCTCCGGTGGGCGCTTCGATGCTGCCGACATTCTCAATTGTCACGCCTTTGGCTGAGAGCCAATCCCGCGTGGAGATGGCGAGGCCATTGGTGGTGGTGTTGTTGAAGATGACGATGGTCGAACCTTCAGCTTCCGCACGGGCACGCAGATCGGAGATGGTTAGTTCAGCTGTCGGATTAAAGACCTGCTGGAGTAGAACTCGGATGGCGTTCACATTCGGGATGAGCACATCTTTGCCGGAGTTGGTCTTGGCAAAGGTGACATAGAGGTTATCGATCTGCCCGAACTGAATGCGTTCGCGGGGGATTTCCCCCATGAGTGCACCAAGCTGCAGGATTTCCTCAAAGCTGAGGTTGGTGCGGACGCTGCTGCTGACCTCGCTCCAGAGGGTAGGGGCCTGCCCGATGAAATTAGCGATGCCTCCAGCACTGACAACCTGTTCACGGAGCGCGCGGAGTACCTCTTGCTGGCGGGCGGCGCGGTCGAAGTCTGAGCCCTGGGTGGCGCGGGTACGGGCGTATTGCAGCAGGCGCTCCGCATCCAACATCTGACAACCGGGTTCAAAGCGGACTTCGATGGTGCCCAAACCGGCATCGGGGTAGGTTGGATCGTAGATGCTGTCCCGCACGCAGATTTCAGTGCCGCCGGGGGCGACGGCCCGAACTACCGACAGGAAGACATCAAAGTTGATGAGGACGTATTTATCCACCCGGATACCGAGCAACTGACGCACGGTTTCCGCCGCCAGCGCTGGGCCGCCGCCGGGATAAGCGTTGACCTCACCGACCGAGTAGGCCGAGTTGATGGTCGCCGGGACGGAACCGGGGACGTTCACCCAGAGGTCACGGGGAATCGAGAGGACACCGGCGCTCTTTGCCACCGGGTCAACGCTGACGAGAATCAGCGTATCGGTACGGTAGGGATCCGGATCTTGCACGCCGCTGCGCTGGTCAATACCCATCAGCAGGATATTGATGCGGCGGGTATCCGTCCAGGTGGGCAGATTGGCGAGTGGGTCAGGTGTAACGGTAGGGCCAGCCGGGATGGGTGTTGCCGGTAGCGGCGTTGACCCGGCAACCACGACCTGAGTCGGTACGATGACCGGCGTGGTGGTGGGCAGCGGGGCGCTGAAGTCGATGGCACTGGTATCCAGAATGGAGGCAGTATCAATGGCGATCTGCCGCGCCACGGCAAAACTCAGGACGGCAGCGATGCCGGTCACGCCGACAAACACCACCATGCCAAAGACGAATAACCAGGGGGGAATACGCATAACTCGATCCTGTCCGAACAGTACATGCCCGGCATTATAGCCGATCAGGAAAGCTATGGTAGCCGACGGTTACCCTCCGCCTGCATCAGGGAATTGCAACATCGGGTTTCGGGCGGTCGGATATAGGAGGCAGATGCGCTGATTCGCCCTTGCTTCTACACGGCGACAATCGCCTGAATCCAGGGGGTGTGTTCCGCGTAATGTTCGTAGCTATCGGCCACGATCCAGCCGATGATGGGGGCTGACTGGGTGGAGGTTGAATCATAGCGCTGGTACGGATAGAACAACGCTGCTTCGGGCAGCTCTTGTACACACTTCAGCATACGGTCGTGGGCAGTTTGAAGGCGTGCCAGCACAACTTCGGGCGGCAAATCCCGGTGCTGATGCTGGATGATGGCATTGCGCTGGTCGAAGTCGAGCGTCCATTCTTCAGCGGTCAGGCCCATGGCTCCCCAACGGGTTTCGCCTTTTTGCTCCAGCAGGGCAGTGACGCCATCCTGCCAGATGGCGAGGTGGATTAGATGATCTTTGACAGTCCAACCGGCTGCATCGCGGGGTTCGGTCAACTGGGTGGGGGTAAGAGTGCCGAGGAACTGCTGAAAGGACTGCCAACCCTGTTCCATTTTCTCCAGCAGTTCGGTTTTGGTGGTGGGGTCTTGCGGTTCGTTGTTGCTCATGGAGCGTCCTTTCCAGCTTAAGCCTAAGGGTCAGATATGAGAGGACGCCCAACGGGCGTCCCTACTGGGTCTTGTTAAAGACAAAGACGGAATTGCCGGATAGCGCGAAGATGTTCTGCAGATTTGGGTCCACAATGACGTTGGTCAGGCTGGCAAAATCATTCTCATTAAAGACACGGAAGGCATTGAAGAAGGAACCTGCCAGCGAGGTCTCATAGATGGTGCTATTGGCACGCCGGACGATGTAGAGCGATTGCCCGATGGGTGAGGTATCCAGGAACATGGCGTCAGCGGTGGTGATCTGCTGCCCGGCGGGAAAGCTGGCGTAAATGAACTCGGTCTGCGTGCCGGAAACCCAGCGGGTGACGGCCCCATTGGCGGAGAGGATGAAGATGTAGCCCTGCTCATCAATGGCGAAATCGACGGCATTGCGCAAGTCGGGTCGGTTCTGCCCGGCAAAGTACTCGACTGGCGCGGAGCCATAGGTGCCGCCGGTGCTATCGTAGCGGTAAATCTGATTGGCGGCGGGATCGAGCAGGTAAAGCCGTCCACTCCACATGGTGATTTGCAGTGGATTCTGCCAGCGTTCCGAGCCGAGCAAGCGCTGGGCATCGCAGGAACTGAGGAAGTTGGGCAGACAGCGGATAAGCAGTCCGCTGCGGTCAAGGGCGATCAACTGGGTGGTATCGGCAGCCCAGGCAATATCGACCAGTCGATCCACCCGATACTCCCCGACGGAAGCTCCGATCCGCATCGAGGCCACGATCTGGCGACTGTTCTGGACTTCTTCCAGCCGTCCGTCATCGCGCTCGGCAATATCGACGCGATAGACTAACTGATTTTGAGAGTCCAATACGTACAGGTTGAGTCCCTGCAAGACGACCTGACTCAGCAGGGCATCCTCGAATGACGATAGGCGGTAGGCGTCCCGCCGAGTGATCTGGGATAGGGCATCGATCACGCCCTGGCCTTCGCGGCTGAGGGCGGGCAGGGACGGATCGGTATTTTGTGGGTCGAGGTCATTGCAGCGACGGGCGACTTCCAGGACGGCGTTCCAGGCATTGATGGTGCCGCCGACATCGTTAGAGGGGATGCCACGGGCAACGATGGCGGCTTGTACCGCACTTTCCACACACAGATCAAATTCGCTTTGACCGGTGCCACCCACGCCCATCACCAGGACCAGCATAACGACTACCGCAGGGAGGGCCAGGGCGATGACGGTCAGGGTAGAGGCGCTCACCCAGGGCTTGGCCCCTTCTGGCGGGGTTGGGAAGAGTTTATCCAGGGCGAAGCGGGTGCCATCGACGGCTTTGGCTCCGCCGCGGGCCAGAGTCCCGGCCCCGCGCTCGGCTCCTTCCTTGAGCAGATTGCGGCGCGGTGGGCGTTCCGGCAGGTTGAGAATGGCCCCATCCGTTTCTGGGTCGTCTTCGCCGGCAGCGGTTGGAGCTTCTGCTGGTTTTTCTACGGTTTTGGTCGCTTTGGCGGTGGAGTGGGCTTCTTTAACCGGCACCGGCGATGGGGCATCCGGCGGGACGAACTCGGCAGCCAGCAATACCAATTGTGTGGGAAGCAGGTCTTTCATCCCACCAATCATGGCGTTGATGTCAGAACCTTCCAGTGATGCTTTGAGGCGCTCCTGATTCAGGTCGGTGAGGCGTTCATCGGCGAGCAAGAGGCGGCTACCACCCGCGACCGGATACTTGCTCATCTTGACATCGATGATCGGCTGGACACCCAGCGGTGGGCCAAAGAGCTGATCTTCGTTGGCGAATTCAGTCGGGAAAGGGGTCAGTTGCCCGTCATGACGATAGAGGGCTACGCTGGACCCGGCCCGCGCCAGAAACAGTTCATTTTCGCGTAGAACCGCGCAGATCATGCTGGCTTCGTACGTGCGCTTGCCTTCGCCATTATGTTCGTGGAGGTCGTTATTGAGCGAGGTATAGACGGCACGCAGCGCAGCGGTCACACTGCCGGCAGCCTGGAAGTAGCGCTCGGCGGCATGCTGCGCCATTTGCTCGTAGAACTTCGGCGGGGCGGTATTTTCCCCCGATGGCGTCACCAGCACAAAGAAGGTATCTAACTCACGACCACGGGCGGCCCGGCGGGGTGCAACTTCGACCAACATACCTGGTGGAGTGGCACTGATGGATCGCCCACCTACGATATTTAAATGGCCGACCAGTGCCTCAAAATCGAATGCCATGCGTTCTGCGTTTCTCTTGATGATTGACTTTTCACATTCTACACGAACTCATAGAGCTGTGGCAGGCAGCAGGATGTGAAGTCCGGGATTAATCCATGAGGTGATTAGAGGCCATGTGAGGAGCTAGGCCTGCGATTGACCGTTATTCTTGGCTCCGCCATAATGAACCGCAAGTCCCACAAAGCAGTACAGAGTTGGTAACAGGAAGGATTTCCCCCTCATGAATCTACATGGTTTTGAATTGGTTCAGGAACGCTTTATCAGCGAATACAACACGGAAGCCAAGCTGTACCGGCACATTCGTACCGGGGCGCAACTGCTTTCGATGGCAAACAGCGACGAGAATAAGGTTTTCAGCATCAACTTCTGCACCCCACCGACGGACTCGACCGGCCTACCGCACATCCTCGAACACTCGGTGCTGGGGGGCTCCCGCAAGTACCCGGTCAAGGAACCATTCATGGAGTTGGTCAAGGGTTCATTGAAGACCTTTGTTAATGCCATGACCTTCCCCGATATGACGGTGTATCCGGTCGCCAGCCAGAATCTGAAAGACTTCTACAACCTGATTGACGTGTATATGGATGCTGTTTTTTATCCGCGCATTTCGGAAAAGACGCTCCAGCAAGAGGGCTGGCATTACGAACTGGCCGGCCTGGATGCGCCGCTGACCTACAGCGGGGTAGTGTTCAACGAGATGAAAGGTGTGTATTCGTCACCGGACGCCGTCATGGGGGACTTCACCCGGACGACGCTAATGCCGGATACGATCTATGGGTATAATTACGGTGGCGATCCGGCAGTGATCCCGGACCTGACCTACGCCAATTTCAAACGCTTCCATGAGACGTACTATCATCCCTCGAATGCCCGGTTCTTCTTCTATGGGGATGATCCGGTAGAAGAACGCCTGCGCCTAGTCGATGCTTTCATCACCGAGTTCCAGCCGATCCCCGTCAAGATTGATATCCAGAAGCAATCGCGGTGGTCGGAGCCGAAGCGGACGGTCAAGCCGTATGAGGCTGGAGAAGGCGATGCGCGCAGCCAGATGACGCTGAGTTGGCTGCTGGGTGATACCAAAGATGTCGATCTCGCGCTGGCCTGGTCACTGCTGAGCCATATCCTGACTGGCACACCGGCTTCACCCCTGCGGAAAGCCTTGATCGACTCCGGTTTGGGCGAAGATCTGACAGGCGGCGGTGCTGATCCTTACGGGATTGAGGCCTACTTTAGCGTGGGACTGAAGGGGATTGCTGGGGAAGACGCCGACAAGGTCGAAGCGTTGATTCTGGATACGCTCAAGCAACTGGCTACAGATGGGATTGATCGGGAAACCGTTGCCGCTTCGATGAATACGGTCGAGTTCGGGATGCGGGAACTGAACACGGGCGGTTATCCACGCGGGATTGCGCTCATGATCGGTATGCTGCCCACCTGGATTCATGGTGGCGATCCCATGGATGCGTTGGGTTTTGAAGCTCCGCTGCAGAAGATCAAAGATCGTTTAGCCGCGGGCGAGCACTTCTTCGAAGGCCTGATCCAGAATCAACTGCTGTCGAACCCACATCGCTCGACCCTGATCCTGGCTCCCGATGCCACTGTGCGTGAGCAGCGGGATGCGGCGGAACGTGCCCGGCTGGAACAGGAACGCGGCACGATGAGCGAAACAGATCTGCAACAGGTGATGGAAACGGCGAAGCGCATTAAGGAAATTTCTGAGACGCCTAACCGACCGGAAGATCTGGCGACCATTCCGATGCTCCAGCGCAGTGACCTTGAACCGAAGATCCGGGTCATTCCACTGGAAAAACTGGAAGCTGGTGGTACGACTATCCTGTATCACGACATTCCGACCAATGGCATTGCGTATCTGGACCTGGCGTTTGACCTGCACGTTCTACCCGCAGAGTATCTGCCGTATGTCGATCTGTTCGGGCGGGCGCTGCTGGAGCAAGGGACGTCTACGCAGGACCCGGTTGCCCTCATCAACCGGATTGGTCAGCAGACGGGCGGCATCCGGGCCAGTACGCTGATTTCCGCCGGATATAGCAGCCCGCGCGGCGTGGCCTATCAAGTGCTGCGAGCGAAGGCGATGGCGGCACAAACGGGCGATCTGATGGCGATCCTGCGGGATGTGCTGCTGACGGCTAACCTGGATAACCGCGAGCGCTTCAGCCAGATGGTGCTGGAAGAAAAGGCCGGGTTCGAGAGCTACCTAATGTTCAGCGGTCATGCGGTGGCTGACCGGGCCGCACGGGCACGGTTCAGCGAGACGGACTGGGCGCAGGAGCAGATGGGCGGCATCACGGCATACTTCTTCCTGCGCGACTTAGCTGAAAAGGTCGAACAGGACTGGGCAGGCGTGTTGGCGACACTGGAAGCAATCCGGTCGTTGCTCATCAATCGGTCAGGTCTGATCGTCAACGTGACACTGGATGCGGAGAACTGGAAGCAATTTCAGCCGCAGGTGGTTGATCTGCTAGGCGCGCTGCCAACCAAGGCAGCTCCCGCAGCTGCATGGAACTGGCAGGGGGAGGCGCGGGCGCTGGGCCTGAGCGTACCATCCCAGGTGAATTATGTGGCACAGGGGGTGAACCTCTACCAGCATGGTTATCAACTGGATGGCTCCAGCCGGGTGATCCTGCGCTATCTGGCGACCACTTACCTGCATGAACGTGTGCGGGCACAGGGCGGCGCTTACGGGGCGATGGCTCCATTTGACTTCCTCAGCGGCGGGCTGACTTTCCTTTCGTACCGTGACCCGAACCTGTTGGGTACGCTCAAGAATTACGTAGGGGCGGTGGATTTCCTGCGAACGATTGAGTTGAGCGAGGACGAACTGACCAAGGCCATCATCGGCGCGATTGGTCAGATGGATGCTCACCTGCTGCCGGATGCCAAGGGCTATGCCTCGTTCGTCAATACCTTGATCGGTTACACGGATGCCATGCGTCAGCAAATGCGCGACCAGGTTCTGAGTACCACGGCACAGGACTTCCGCGATTTTGCCAGCGCCATCCAAAGCCTGGCGGATCATGGTGTGGTAGCTGTGGTGGGCAGCAAAGAGGCGATCCAGAAGGCGAACGCCGAGCGCGAGGGCTTGCTGGAGGTTGTGCCGGTTTTGTAGTCGTGTAGTCTGAAGCATCACTTCGCACCCGCCGGAGCAATTGCTTCCGGCGGGTGTGTTTTCTCGACTAAGTGGCTGTGTTTGTTCCCCGCCGGACACAAGGTATACTGTGCCCTCATAGACGAAACTTGCATTGAAGGATTGAGCGCGATGCCTGAATCCCCCCCGGTGGTGCTGGAGGTGCGCGGCCTGACAAAGCGCTTCCCCGGCGTCCTCGCCAATGACCACATCGATCTCCAAGTCCGGAAAGGGCAGGTGCTGGGCCTGCTGGGTGAGAACGGTGCGGGTAAATCCACGCTGATGAATCTGATCTATGGCCTGTATCAGCCGGATGAAGGTCAGATTCTGGTCAACGGAAAAGCTGCCAAGATTCGTAACCCCAATGATGCGATTGCGCTGGGGATTGGCATGGTGCACCAGCACTTTCAACTGGTACCTGTGCTGACCGTAACCGAGAACGTCATGCTGGGTAATGAAACCGGGTTCCTGGGGTTCCTCAACCGGCGGGCGGCCCGGCAGCGGATCATCGAAATTTCCAAGCAATATGGACTGGAAGTGGACCCGGATGCCCTGGTTCAGGATTTGCCCGTTGGTATCCAGCAGCGGGTGGAGATCATCAAGGCGCTGTACCGCAAGTGTGACATCCTGATTCTGGATGAGCCGTCAGCCGTGTTGACGCCGCAGGAAACCGAAGGCTTATTCGCCATCATGCGCTCGCTGTTGGCGCGAGGCGTGAGCATCATCTTCATCTCACATAAGCTCAAGGAAGTCCTGGAGATCTGTGATGCCGTGACGGTGCTGCGGTTGGGCAAGGTGGTGGGCAGCGCCGACCCGAAGCAGTCGACTGAAGAGTCGCTGGCCTCGATGATGGTCGGGCGCAGCGTACTGCTGGAAGTGGATAAAAAACCGGCCAAGCCGCGCGATACCATCCTGAGCATTCGCAATCTGGTGGTGTTGGATGACCGTAAGCTGACCGCCGTCAATCATCTGTCGCTGGAAGTGCGCGGCGGTGAAATTCTGGGCATCGCCGGTGTCCAGGGGAACGGCCAGACCGAACTGGTCGAGGCGATTACCGGACTGCGGCGGGCGAGCAGCGGGCATATCGTGCTTGAGGGGAAGGACCTGACGCACTCGCATCCCCGGCATATCACCGAGAGCGGCGTGGCGCATGTGCCGGAAGATCGGCAGAAGAACGGCGTGGTGCTGAACTTTCCGGTCAAGGACAACATGGTGCTGCAAACGTACTACCTGGGGCCTTTCGCTTTCGGTATTCTGGCGAATGAGAAGGCCAAGGAAGAAAATGCTCGCCATCTGGTGCAGAAATTTGATGTGCGGACGCCTAATATCTTCGTCAACCTGAGTACACTTTCGGGTGGCAACCAGCAGAAGGTCATCGTCGCCCGCGAATTTTCCCGCACGAGCAATCTGGTCATCGCCGCCCAACCGACCCGCGGCCTGGACGTGGGTTCGATTGAGTTCATCCACAAACAGATCGTCGCTATGCGGGATGAGGGCGCGGCGGTGCTGCTGGTTTCGACCGAACTGGATGAAATCTTCTCGCTGAGTGACCGGATCGCGGTCATGTACGCTGGCAAAATCATTGATACGCTGGATGCGGCTGAGGCCACCCGTGAGAACGTGGGCTTATTGATGGCGGGTATTCGGCGCGAGGCAGAAGGGGTAGCAGTCCATGGCTGAGAAAACATCGCAGGGGCCGCGTGGCCCGGCAGCGCTGAACCCGCTCGCGCTCCGCTGGAAAAAGATCTCGCCCCGATTGGTGCCGGTCATGGCACTGCTGACGGCGCTCATCATGGGTATGTTGTTCATGATGCTGCTGACGCTCATCCGCACTGGCGGGGTGGATATTGGGGCCGAGCTGAACAAGACCGGTACGGCGTACTCTGCCCTGCTGGAAGGTTCAGTGGGTGTGGTCATCAATCAGATGATGACGGCAGACAGCTTCAATGAGGCTCGCGCATTTCTTGCAAGCGGGACTTTTGGCACCCGCGACCTGAACCGGGCGGCACGCTCGGCCACGGAAGCGGCTGAGATTGGCTTGGCCAATCTGCGGCAGTTCGCTCAGGTGTTAGCAGCTTACCCGGACCTGACGGATGAGCAGATCACGGCGTTTGGTGAAACCGTGCCGGAAGTGAACCAGATAGGTGAGGCACGCTTTCGGACGCTGATCCCGCTCATCAATGGGTTGAATAGTATTGACCGGGCGGAAGCCTCGGCGCTGGTGACGGCAATTGTAGATGCTGGTCTGGTGACGGCTGAGGCCCGCACTGCGCTTGAAACGGCAGTGCCAGCCGCAGCTGAATTCAGCGATTCGGATTTGTTGAGCGGGTTACAGGTTATCCAGAGTGAGGGCATCGTTCGCGCAGGTCGGCTGGCAACATCGATTGATGAACTGGCGGCACTGGGTTTGCAGGCAGATTCAGCGGAAGCCGAAGCGCTGGCTGCGATGGCGCGGGCGGATGTTACCAAAGTGCGTCCGGCCATCGAGTTTGCGGCAACCCTGGACAGCCTGAATATTACGGACCCGGCAGCCTTGTCTACACAACTGCGCCTGGTTCGCGACCTGTATGATGAAGAGCTGCTCACTGCAGAGAATGCCATTGATGGTCTGAACAATGAACTGCCGGGGGTGCTGGAGAATAACCAGGTAATCCTGCGGCCCAATAACCAAATTTTCCTGAGCCGGTCACCCGCACCAGCGGCGGTTTTGATGGGCGGGGCACAAACGCCGGATGACCCAGTCGATGATCGACCGGAGGCGGTTTTCTTGCGGGTGGGCAACCAGGCGTTGGTATTCCTCCCGGCGAATCTGGAAAACTGGCTGACCCGGACTATCCCGTTTGTGATTGCTGGCCTGGCAGTGGCGCTGGGCTTTAAAGCCGGTGTATTCAACATCGGTGCAGAGGGTCAACTGTATGCCGGTGGCACGCTGGCAGCATGGGTGGGCTTTTCACCATTGTTCAGCGGCCTGCCGCCGTTCATCCATATCCCCCTGGTGATTGTCGCCGGAATTGTGGGCGGTCTGCTGTGGGGGGCGATACCCGGTTTACTCAAAGCCTATACCGGCGCACATGAAGTCATCAACACGATTATGTTGAACTTCATCGCTATCCTGCTGGTCGATTGGCTCATCAAGTCGGAAAATCCGCTGCTGATCGGCGACCCGACTGCTTCGACACCGCGCACCCCCTTCATCGTGGATGGGGCGACCCTGCCGAACTTTGATACGATCCCGTTCGGGCTGATGCTCGTTGCCGGCCTGGCCCTGGCGCTGTGGGGCTGGTGGTCGAACCGAGAGCGCATTAAGGCGGCTCCCGGGTTGGCTGCGCGTCCGGTCATCATGGGCGTTCTGGTGGTCATCGGTGGTGTGTTTCTGGCCTGGGCGAATGTACGCGGTGCGCTGCACATCGGCCTGCTCATCATGTTTGCTGCCGTGTGGCTGACTGACTGGTTCCTGGAACGGACTACCCCGGGCTTTGAACTGCGTACGGTGGGATCGAACCCGGATGCGGCCAAATACGCGGGGATGAACGTCCGCTTGAATGTGGTCCTGGCACTGGCGCTGGGCGGCGCGCTGGCGGGCTTGGCCGGGGCGATTGAAGTCTCCGGCGTGCAGCTCAATATGCAACCGTTCTTCTTCGGCGGCATCGGTTTTGATGCTATTGCGGTGGCATTGCTGGCACGCAGTAATCCACGGGCCATGATCCCGGCGGGTCTGCTGTGGGGGGCGTTGCTCTCTGGTGCAGGCCTGATGCAAACGCGGGCGAATATCTCAATTGATCTGGTCAAGATCATTCAGGCGCTCATCATCATGTTCATCGCAGCAGATGCCATCATCCGCTATCTGTGGCGCGTGCCGGAAGCCTCGGATGACGAGAAGCAGGCGGCACTGTTCGCATCCAAGGGCTGGGGAGGCTAGTTCACTATGGCAAGCACGACTGCAACAACAAGCCTCGACCGCGAGGAAGGCGGCTTCCGCTTCCGCATCACACGGATGGGGGTCATTGCGGTGGTCTTCATCATCGTGGGTGCGCTGATTCTGCTGGATGTGCCAGGGCGCCTTGGCGGAGACGTGACGACGCTGCTCACGATCGACGAAGGCGGCACCAGCGGCCTCGCGGTGCCTACGGTTGCGTTTTCAGTGATTGTGGCACTGTCGTATGTCGCGGGCGGGGTAGTGGCGCTCATCCCGGCACCGCAGTTATTCCGACTCAAATATTGGTGGTTAGTGGTCAATGGCATTTTGCTGCTGCCGGTGGTGCTGGTGATTATCGCGGCTGGAGGCAGTACGAACGTCACCATCATGATCCGCGAAAGTATGCGCCTTTCCACACCGATAGTGCTGGGTGCGCTGGCTGGATTGTGGTGCGAGCGTTCCGGCGTGACCAACATCGCTATCGAAGGCATGATGCTGACCGGCGCGTGCTTTGGCTTTGTCACCTTCAGTTTGTTGGGTGGACGGATGGATGTGGGTCAGGCACAGGGAATCGGCGTGGTCGTTGCGGTGTTGGCAGGCGGATTGATGGCGGTTCTCCACGCCTGGCTTTCACTCAAGTACCGCACCAATCAGATCGTCAGCGGCACGGTCATCAACATTTTGGCGATTGGCGTGACCAGCTTTATTCGCCGCGATCTGCTGCTGGAGGCGGACGCAACGCGCCAGATCATCGCCCCATTGCGGCTGCCGCTGCTGGCGGATATCCCGGTGGTGGGGCCGGCCATCTTTAACGGCCGGCCGATCTTTTACAGTATGTTTGCCGTGCTGATCATCACGCATGTGGTGATGTACTACACCCGCTGGGGGCTGAGGACGCGTGCGGTGGGCGAAAACCCACATGCGGCAGATACGCTGGGCATCAATGTGCTGCGGAACCGCTGGATCAACGTCATCATCGGTGGCCTGATCGCGGGCTTAGCCGGCGCGTGGTTCACGATTGAGACGACTGGCGCGTTTGATGACAACATGACTTCCGGGCGTGGGTTCATCGCGCTGGCGGCCATGATCTTCGGCAACTGGACGCCGATTGGCTGCCTGACTGGCGGTTTGCTCTTTGGCTTCTCGGACGCACTGGGCCAGCGCTTCCAGTTCCTGGGGGTGCCGGTGCCGCCACAGTTCCTGCAGATGGTGCCGTACATCGTCACGATCGTGGTGCTGGCGGGCTTGATCGGTAAATCGGCACCACCGAAGGCCGATGGCGTTCCCTGGGAGAAAAATTAATCTGGCCCTCAGTGGACAGGCGAAGCAAGTCATCGAGGGCGATCCATTAGATCGCCCTCGATGCTTTATACCCCGGGTCTCTCGACGTGATGGACGGGTACAAATCATGCTAGTGTTGTGTAAGGAAACGGTGGTAAATTAGAAAATGATGAGCAAGATTGACCCAATCACAATCGTATACAGAGGTGAATACCTTGATCGAGCTGATTGTTCGCTATGGTCCCATCGTGGGGTATCTGATGGTTTTCGGAATCATCTTCGCCGAGTCCGGCCTGCTGGTTGGATTCTTTCTGCCTGGTGACAGCCTGCTTTTCACAGCCGGTTTCCTCGCTTCACCTGCCAGCGCCGTCGTGCTGAATAAACTGGGTGCCAATACCACCGAGTCGTTCTTTCTCCTGCCGCTGTTGTTGATCGGCTGCTTTCTGGCGGCGGTCATTGGTGACAGCGTCGGTTACCTGTTTGGCAAGCGAGTGGGTGTGAAGCTGTTCCAGCGTGAAGACTCGATGTTCTTCAGCCAGAAGAATATCAATCGCGCTCAGGCATTTTATGATCAGCATGGCGGGAAGGCGATTGTGCTGGCCCGCTTCATCCCGATCGTTCGCACGTTTGCGCCGATTGTGGCCGGTATCGGTTCAATGAATTACCGTCGTTTCCTGGCCTTTAATCTGCTCGGTGGTTTGCTCTGGGCGGTGGGTGTGACGCTGCTGGGGTACTTCCTGGCAGCCGTCATCGGGCCGGAGAATGTGGATAAGTACCTGCTGCCGATTGTGGCGTTGATCGTCCTCGTCTCGGTCGCGCCGCCGATTTATCATGTTCTGAAAGAGAAGGAAAGCCGCGAGGCGCTTCGTCATAGTCTGCTGAAAATGATCGGGCGGGCAGCTTAACTTCTTCCCCACAAAAGCTATGCTATGATACGCAGGCGGGTTATACCCGCCTGTTGTTTTTGTGTTCCTGTAATGTCGGGCGTTTTACCTTACAGCCTGTGCTACCGACCTTTATCGTATTTGACTGTATGTGAGGATGATTTGACTATGACTTCGGCTCAGCTCCACGATCCGCGTACTAGCCTTTCCGAGACTTTGGCTACGACTGCCGACTCCATCACCGGCGAGCGCATCAGCCTGCGTCAGGTGCTCGAACTAATTGGTGAACAGGGGATGCTGTTGTTCTGCGTGCTGCTGACGATTCCGTTCCTGCTGCCGGTCGCGATTCCCGGTGTGAGTACACCTTTTGGACTGCTGATCATCTTTATTGGCATCGGCATCATGCTCAACCGTGTTCCATGGCTGCCTGCCCGCCTGATGAACCAGCATTTCCCGACGGGGCATCTCAAGCCCGCGCTGCACAAAGGTGCGGGGCTGATGGCGCGGCTTGACCGCTTTATCCGCCCGCGTGCACTCATGCTGACTGGTAGCAACAGTATCAATCGCTTTAACGGATTGATGATTATCATCGCTGCGGCACTACTGATGCTGCCGCTGGGCGTGGTGCCCCTGACCAATACACTGCCGGCCTGGGCGGTGCTGGTACTGGCAGTCGGTATGTTGCAGCGCGATGGTGTGTTTGTAGCCGCCGGATATGGACTGGTCGTTGCCACCATTATCTGGTTTAGTGTCTTGGCGGTTGGGGTTTTGCTGGCTGGTCAGGGATTGACCAGTTTGCTGGCCTGAACCTATTCATTTGCCTGAGGAGATCGCATGGAGAATCAAACCCGTCAGCCCCGTACGCCGCGGGAGTATCTCAGTCTGTTCCTGACTGGGCTGGGCATGGGCGCAGCCGATAGTGTACCGGGTGTGTCCGGCGGCACTATCGCTTTTGTGCGCGGCATCTATTCGGATCTGCTGAATGCTATCAAATCGTTTAACCTGGATTTGTTGAAGAAGGTGCTGCGTTTTGATGTCAAAGGTGTGATGGAGCATGTGCCCTGGCGCTTCCTCATCACTCTGGGCAGCGGCATTCTGCTGGCGATCTTCAGTCTGGCGCGGTTGGTGAGTTGGTTGCTCGAGAACCAGCGCGTGTTCCTATTTGCGTTCTTCTTTGGGTTGGTGGTGGCATCCGCGGTGGCTGTTGCGGGTAAACTCAAGCAGTGGACGCCTTTGAACATTGTCTGGTTGATTGTGGGTATTGTAGCGGCGTTTGTCATTGTGGGACTGGTTCCTTCGGAACTGCCGCATGATCCGGTGACGGTCTTCTTCAGTGGGTTTATCGCCATCATGGCGATGATTCTGCCGGGGATTTCAGGCTCATCCATTCTGCTGATCCTCGGTCAATATGAGTACATACTCAATTCGGTGCGGGACTTCAATCTGCCGCCGGTCATCATCCTGGGGGCGGGCTGCGTGGTTGGCATCGCCGTCTTTTCCCGTATTTTGAGTTGGTTCCTGCGGAAGTTTGAGCAATCGACCATCGCCCTGCTGATCGGGTTTGTGGTCGGTTCGCTGCGGGCAGTATGGCCGTGGCAACAAGAGAATACAGTGGTCGTAGAGGGTATTGAAGAAGTCTACCGCACGGCCATCATGCCGGTGTTTAGCTCTGGCGAGTTTTGGATTGCGGTGGTTATCGCCGTGATCGGCTTCCTGGTGGTCAGTTTCATTGATCACATGGAATCGCGGGAAAACCCGGTGCTGCGTTTGTTCTGGCGGAAGGCTCCCGCCCCGGCTGGCGATTAACTCCCAGTCATCCTGTAAATGCAAACGCCCCCTCGCTAGAGGGGGCGTTTTTATTGCGATCTGCGCGGCTGGAGGGATTCGAACCCCCGACCTATTGCTCCGTAGGAAGCTGGTCAGGTTTTACCAATAAATTCTCACCCGAAAAGAGCGACCAGAAACAGGAATAGCCCAAAACCGATGAACCAAAAGAGTGGGCTGGAATCAGGCTCAGTCTTTGAGGTGGGCTGCTCCAGTGCATCATCAGTTTGTGGATGGCTTCTGATCTTTAAGAGCATGGCTATCCAGAATAGTGCTGACATCAGTTACCTCCACAGTCTCCCATAGTTCGTCATCGCCCATTCCTCCAGATTGACCTCAGCACCCACCGTCGCCTGCACATCCTCACCAGCTAACCGCGCCACATTCAACTGGTACAGATCTACCAGCGGGTCCAGCCTGGCAGCCTGCTGAGCAGCCGGTAGACCATACCCGCGCCAGCTCTGCTCAAAGCGCCACTGAGCGAAATCGACCAGCAGAAACCACCAGCCCACTGTTGCAAAGAACACCAGATAGCCTACATTGCCATGATAGAGCTGCTGGGGCTTCAGCACCGGTGGGCGAACCTCTCCCCAGACTGTGACCGCAAAAACGGCCACCACAAAGGCATAAGCGGTGACTGGATAGTTATCCACCAGCATGTGAGCCAGGATGCCACCCAGCCCGCCCAGCGCGGCAAGCTGCTGGTTTGTGAGCGAATGGGGCAGGGTACGCCAGAGCGACCAGAGCAGCCAGGCCCCAATGAGCAGCGCGGGCAGCCCCAGCTCACTGGCGACTGACAGATAGTAATTGTGGGGGCCGGTCATGCGGGCATCGTAAAGCGCGGTGTCTAGCTGATAGTACCCCTGGGCGAATAGGCCGGGCCCCACACCGGTGAGTGGGCGCTGCTGGATGAGTTCGCCCGCGGCTGACCACAGGTGCAGCCGCAGCTCGTCGCCAGCCAGGCGTCCAGTGCTGTGCAGGCTGCTCACAATGACAGCAATCCCCAGCACGCCTACGGGCAGCATCCACGCTCTAAAACCCGGCCAGCGCAGACCGGCACAAATTGCCCCGCTGATGATGACTGCCAGCCATGCCCCCCGGCTCTGGTTAAAGAGCAGCGCACTGGTAAGCGCCAGCAGCCAGATGACCAGTGTCCAGTTACGCGCATAGAGCTTGCCAAACCACATGGGCATGAACAGCGCTGCCAGATACGCGCCAGCCAGATTGACGATGACAAAAGCGCCAGCGGCCCGGTACTGTGGGGCAGTCAACCCCTGATAGACCATCGTGCTAGCCAGAAACGCTGCTCCCCAGAACAGCCCGCGATAGACGGCGGGGAGCTGCCCTTGCCGTGCCCAGTCGATGAGCACGAACACGAGCGCGATATTGACCACCCAATGCCAGGCAAACTCAATGGCCATGCGCTGGTCGATGGCAAAAGCAACGCTGATGGACACCCAGCCAGTCATTATCAGGAGTGGGAAGGTGAAGGGGGAGGCGGGTAGGCCGCGCCGCAAAAACCACCAGACCAGGAACAGAGTCATGAATAGGTGGTGAAACACCCGCACGGGCAGCACCAGGTGATAGAGGGCATAGCTGCCCCCGGCCATCGTGATGTACAGGGTAAACAGGGTCACAAAGCGCGGTCTGATGGCACTTAAGTTCATGGTATCCATCGCTCCAATTGAGAGAGCACCCCCCCCAATTGCTGGGGGTCGAATTGGTTATAGAGGGTGGCAGCGCGGGCCTGGAGCTGAGCCACGTCGATGACATTCATCTGGATGAGCAGCCACCCGATGCCTACAAACACCACCAGGCACACCAGCGACTCGGTGATGCCACCGGTCCGCAAGCCCGGCCAGAGGTGATAAGTCTCATCACTCAAGGGCCACCATACTTTTAGGCCGCTCACGGTCATCAGATCTGCCACCAGGTGGCTGATGTAGCCAAAGACAGCGGCCACGCATAAATCGACCGATAGCAGCCCCGCGGTGTGAAGTAAATTGCAGATGACGGCCACCAACGCCACGGCTAAAACGGTATGGGTGATGCCCCGATGAGGCAGCCAAAACAGCAGCAGATCATCCACCAGCGGGATCTTGCGCCGGAGGGTGCCTTGCGGGTGGTCGATGTCGGGTAAGAGCGCGGTGAAGGTAGCGACGGCCATCAGCTCCAGTGGGGCAGGGGCCTGGAGCAGATAAGCTGCTCCCAGGCCAGCGGCTGCACCGATGAGCATGTGGCTGGTGCCCATCATAGGACACTTGCCGTTGATCTTCGCAGCTTGCGTACTGAGCAGACTGTTAAGCCTAAACCAGTAAATGCCACTTGCACGAAGTCGCTAAACTCAGGCTCTTCTGGCAAGGTCACAATCCCAATTGTTCCAGATGAGACAATTGGACCCTGAATACATTGAATGTCTTCGCTGGCTATGACTATTTCACCAATTTCAAGTGGCTTAGCATTAGTCATTTGGGATCTGAATCCTTTGGCTTTGGATGAAACGCCTTCCAGATCATCCAAAAGACAAGCACATATAAAACCAAACCGATGACAAATCCTAAAAGTGATACTAAAGGTGTCATCAGCCCACCACCTGGTCTGCTTGGAGTTTGGCGCGGCGCGGGCCCTGCACCGGCACTTTGTCCACTGACACCAGCTTGTAGCTGACAGTGGTTCGGCCCAGGGTGAAGCCAACCGCCAGCATCGACAGCGGCATGGCACACAGGAAGCTGGCACCGATGGCCAACGGAGAGGTGGTGCTAATCCCGACCACCAGGAGCAGGGCAAAGATGCCCAGCAGGAAGATAGTGACCACCAGAGCGCTTTTCATCCCATCACCGCCTTAATGTGGGGCGGGAGCTGGTGATACAGGCTGCGCCCGCTGCTGACCTTTGCTTTCATAAATTCCTGCACGGCGGCCCGCTTTCCGATCATCCGCAGCGCGTGGTAGTGGCTGATGACAGAGCGCACCCCCAGCGCCTCTGCCTGAGGCTGCCACTGGACATAAGACATCATCCAGGCCAGGCAGGTGGCGGCATTGTCTTTGTCTGCAAAGGTTACGGTCTCTTTCCCCAGCTTGCACTGCACCGTCTTATCTTCTGACATCGTTCCTCCTGTTGATTGGTTAGGGCGATTGAGTGGCCCGAATTCTTAGCTATACACACCTGCTAATTCACGAAATCACTCAATCGCCTGCTAAATCAGCTTCCGGCGCTGCGATGGGCACCAAAACCCTGCCGCGCCCAGCTTTCTTAACCTTGTACGCCTGACCCTGGTACATGACCGGGTTCATCTCCCAGACCTGGAGCACCAGCTCCCGTGCCTGATTCTGGGAGAGGTCTTCTTTGGTGGCTTTCCAGACCGCATCCGCGCTGATGTTGCCATCCAGGTGGGTCATCGCCAGGTCGATGATCTTCTCCACCGTCCAGATCTGATCCACCTTGCGGCCAATCTGGGGGAGGGTGATTTCAGGCGGGGTGGGCCACTGCATCGCTTTGTCCACCATCGCCTTGATGGTGTCCTCTTCAATCAGGGGGGTCTGGACTGGCAGCGGCTTGGGTCCCAGGCTGAAGAACATCCGCCCAGGGATAACGGGCAGATCCCGCGCTGCACCCTTGCCCATCGCGGCGATGGAGTCGCTGGCACTGGTGGCAGCTCCCACCAGCTTCACCACCAGGTTGGCTTTGATCTGCCCAGGGATAACTTCCACATCCGGGCGCTGGGTAACGAGCACCACGTGGATACCCGCGCCGCGGCCCAGCCTCACCAGACTGGCCAGCATCTGGTGAATGCGCTTGGTGGTGGGTCCGAAGCCTTGCAGCTCTGCTACCTCATCAAATACGCAGACGATCCGGGGGAAGGTCTCATCCGGGTGGCGCTGGTTGAAGGTCTCCAGATTCTTGACGCCTGCACCAGAGAAGCGGTCATAGCGGTGCTCCATCAGCGCCTCGAGCTGGGCCAGACCTGTCACCACATCATCCACGCGGGTGATGATGGGCCCCAGCCGGTGAGGGACATTTTCATAGGGGGTCAGCTCTACACCGCGCTTGAGGTCGATGAACATCAGCCGCACATCTTCCGGCGAGTGCTGGCTGATGAGGGTGCTCAGGAGCACATTGAGCATGTTGCTTTTGCCGGAGCCAGTAAACCCAGAAATCATCCAGTGGTGGAATTGGGCCATGTTCACCCACTGCACCTGGCGATTGACCGACACGCCCACACAAATGGGGAACTTGGCGCGATGCTTGAGCGGATAGCGGCTCATCACTGCCTGCCAGCTGACGTGGTTCATCAGGCCATCGGGTGCATTGGTGCGGTTGACGATGAGCCAGGCCTGGCCAGTCGGCATGTACTTCCCTGTGACCTGGCGAGTGCAGGCAATGGAGAGGTTCATCAGCGCGTGCTCATCTTCCACGATCTTGGCGACCACCACGCCATTGGGCAAGCGCGGGATGTAGCCCTTGAACATGGTTTTCCGGCTGCCTTCAATCAGGTAATGAATCGTGTCCACACTGATGATGATCTTGGCAAACTTGACCTTATCGACGCGGGTCCGGCCCCCCACCTCGTAGCGGTGGCAAAAACCCATCGCGGCCATTGCATCGACCAGCAGCCGCTCATAAATGAGACTTTCGCGGCGCATTGCCTCCATTTGCTCTTTTTTGGCGCGTTCATAGGCCAGCGCCAGCTCATGCTGCTCCAAAAGCAATTTAAGCGACTTCAGCTCTGCAATCCGCTCTGCCACCGGCTTGAGCTGGCGATATTTGGGCTCCAGCGCCAGCGCCTGCTCCCGGATGCTGGCAGCGGTGGCATACAGCTCTGGGGTGGGGGACTCTTCGATTTTGAGGCGGATGTACTGCATACGCGCTTTGAGCACGTGCAGATCTTCCACAAGCTGCTCAAAAATCGCGTAGGTGCCCTCTGTGTCGATGGGCGCCAGCTCTGGCTCCAGGAGGGCGATGGCCTTACGGATCTGGCGCTGCTGGCGCTTGCTGAGGGTTTTGGAGGCCTCTCGCTGGGCCTCCAGGGCAATGTTCTCTGGACTGATGACCACATCCGTGAGGGGGGCCATCGGTGGGGGAGCCTGAGCCGCCAGCTCTGCCTTAATCGACCGGGCCAAGTCTAGCCCGGATCTCTGCCGGGATTCGGGCACGGTCAATGCGGTATTGATAGGGGACGCCTCTGCCATCTTCAGTTTCCACCAGTTCCATGAGCTTGAGACGACTTAACGACTTGTGGAGCGTGGCCCGGCAGTAACCCATCTCTTTGGCAATCTGATCCATTGTTTTGACCTCTCGCTTCAGCAGGAGGTATCGCAGCAGGTTGATGTCGGTGTCGCGCATGTGCCTTGCTAACCAAAACAGGATAGGGGCCGGTTGATGTGCCATCGCTCAATCTCCCACGATCTTAGAACCATTTAGGCCAGTTCGTATACAGTTCGTCTATTTTCGGACGATTGTCTCATTATAGACAGGGTGTACGATAACTCACAAAGCGGGAAGGGCATGGTTATGTGGCGACGAATGGCAGTAGTAGCAGCTTTGGCACTGGCGTGGCCCGCGCTGGTGGCTGCTCAGACTGCGTCGCCCACACCCAGCCCGACTGCCACCCTCACACCCACTGCCACACCCAGCCCAACCGCAACTCCAATTGTTGGGGGGCTGCTGCCGGTGGGGTCGATTGTGGCGGGCAGCTCCTGGTCTGCGGTGGATCCAGGCTGGACGGCTTGCGATGGTCGGGAGGTGGTCCGAACTGACTACCCGCGCTTGAACGCCCTGTATGAAGCGGATGGTTATCCCTTTGGTGCTGGTAATGGTGTCAGCACCTTTAACCTGCCCAACTGCAAAGGGCGCAACCTCATTGGGGTGGACAGCATCGGCGGGCTGCCGCTGGCACAGATCGGTGGGGCACGGACGCACACCCTGACCATCGCAGAGATCCCGCCGCATTCCCACCGGTGGTCGTTTGGTGGCACTGGCACAACCCAGGGCCTGAGCTTCAGCAACATCCGGGCCACCAATGTGCCGCTCAACACCACCAGCGAGGGTGGCGGGCAGCCACACAACATCATGGACCCTTACGTGGTGGTGGCTTATTGGATCTGGACAGGTGAGGTTGAACTGGAGGTAGGTGCCAACGTGGAATTCCCAGCGACCCCCACACCGCTGCCCCCTTATGTCGTTTACAGCACGGTGGTGCCAGCCGGTAGTGGGGAAGGGCAGGCCTGGGCGACCGAGTACAGCATCAGCGCTGGGGACGTGCTCATCTCTGCGCTGCTGTTTGTGACCATCGTCGTCAATGTGGGAGTGGCCGTGCTGCTGCTGAGGAAGCCCACCCGATGAGCAGCTTAACCCTGTTCGTCGGTCTCATCGTGGTGGTGCCCATCCTGGTGGGGATTGCGCTGCACATCTCCCTGCTGGTGGTGGATCTATTTGAGTGGTTGGTGTCGAGGATCAGCCCATGAGCCTGGATGTGATGTTCACCTTTTACATCCAGCAGCTGGCAGAGCTGTGGCTGTGGATAGCAGGCGGGACTTTAGCCGGGTTCGCCACGCTGTACATGATCTTCGCGTTATCTCGGTTTTTCGACCGCGCCAGGTAGGAGGGTGGACAGGCTAGGACGATTTGGGAGCCGTTACCGGGGCTGGAGGCGATCCGCAGCCAGCTATCGCCACATCATTTTTGCTCACAATCGATTCTGCGCTCAGGAGGCGCACAAAACTCATGTCTGGATTGGTACTCGACCTCGACCTGGAACCCCTGTGGAACTCGATCAACAACTTCTTCCCGATCTTCTTCGGCGTGCTGAGCGTGGCAGGCGGTCTGGCCATCGCGCTCCAGCTCGGTGAATTCCTGATCGACAAGATCCGCGGCGCGTTTCGGTAGGCCGCGCCCTCGGTTCACTGCATCTCAGCTCCCCAGCGGGCGGGTCACACTGGCCCGCCCGTTTTGTTTTGGATAAAGGACTTGCCTATGCGCCCGCTGCTGCTCATCGCCCTGGTCTGCCTCTTGTCTGTGCTGCTACTGCCCAGCGGCCTGCCCACTACCCGTGCCCAGCAGATCATTGTTCCTGATTGGTGCTACACCTTCGATTTCACCGCGCCAGCCGGTCAACAGGGCTGGGCACCGATGACCTTAAGCGCAGATGTGGCAGCAGGATGGGGTGGCGGCGCGGCAGTCTATTACAGTGGCGCTGGATGGGGGCTGGCGACCGACAACTGGGGGGCCTACTGGAGCGGCGGCACGATAGGCATTCAGCAGGCGTTTGAAGCGTCTATCACAGGCATCATTTACCAGCCCGAAACCAGTGATATTGGCATTCGGATATTCTGGCGCAACTCGATGAGCAACCCGGCCTATGCCCAGCCACCACACGTTGAATGGACTGGCACGGCTGGCAATACATACTATTTTTCGACGCCCTTTGAAGTGACGACCGGGCTCCAGGTTGGCCTATCCAAAAATGGACCTTTCAGCACTGCATATCGTTTGCAGTCGCTTTATTTAGAGGGGGTTGGGACTAATCCATTTCCAGCCAATGAATGTGGCGACGATGGCCTAATCCGCCCGTTCAGCTTGGTAGATGAATACATCCCCACACCGCCACTGACTGATCCAGCAATGACGGATTACGCGGGGTTTTGGGACTGTAACGGAGACAACCTGGAGCTGCTGCCTTTCTTATCCTGTGCCACGGTGACAGCTCAAAGCCTAAGTGCTGATGCATCTGTGATGGCATCAGGCGATGGTGTAATCGCTTCAATAACCCCATTCTCGGCTTCAGCCGCTTGCAAAACCCTTCAGGTTCGCTTGTTCTTTGATGACAAAACCTGTCTCTACTTCTTGCCCAACCCAGACCCATTTGCGTCCTCAGATGGATGGGTGACTGAGGAGTTAGACAACGCATATTTTGTCAATCTCCAGTTGGATAATGGGGACATCATCATCTATCTGGTAAATGATGCTAATCGTTATGTCCACGTTGGTTTGCGCGTAGAGGCTGGTTGCATTTTAGGAAAGGCCATTGCTCGACAAGCAGCAGCAACGAGACTTAAAGGCCCTGTGAGTGCTCTTCTTGCTGTTTTTGGAGTGCTACCAGGCTTAGCTGCATCAATTATTCTGCCTGACAACCCTTACTCAGCAGGCGTGACCTTTATGTGGCGGTTGCAGGATGGTGTTGGGCCGGTTGGCTCAAGCCGCTTGCTAAATGACCTGACTGAATATGCAGACCCAACCCTTGCTTGCAATGTGGATCCGCTGTATGCCAACTGCCTGACCAACAACCCCACCATGCTCAGAGATGGTGATGGTTGGTCAAGTATCGGCACGGTGAGCTGGAACACCTTTAACGGCAGGGGGGTGAGCATCCCGGCACAGTCCGGTATCAATCAGGTGCTGGCGCTCAATGAAGCCACTGAATACACCGTCACGTTTGACATCATTGGTGAAATTGGCGGCAGCAGCCGCGCTATCCTGCAACTGGGTGATTTGATTGAGGAAGTGACCATTAACCCGCTGGGCAATTCGGTCATCTTGCAGGGTGTGCCGCAACCAGACTATGGCACCCTGACCACCCTCTCCTTAACCAACATCGGGCCGCCCGGCTTTTATGTGCAGGGAATCTGCGTGGTCGAAGGAGATGTAGTGCCACCCCTGAGCTGCGGTGTCAATAACCCGACCTTTGATTTTACGATTGCGGGCTGGAACGTCTCTAACCCCACGGTCCAGTGGCGCGGCGGCGCGGTATATATACCCAAGACCCAGAGCATCCTGCAGGATGTGACGCTGGCTGAAGGCACTTACACCCTGGAGCTGGATGTTCGTGCCAGCCTGGACTTCCTGACCTATACCAGCGGGGATGGGCTATCCATCAATGTATATTATCCCAACGGGACATCCGGCAACCTGCCAGTACAAGCCAACTGGAACCTACCTGGTCAGCCGGGCTATCCAAACCTGCCCCAACGCCTAACGGCCACTTTCACACTGGGTTCTGCCTTGACAGGCAATCTACGCTTTGAGCCGGTGCTGACAGAGCCGGATAGCAGCATCCTGGGCGTGCTGATTGATCGTGTCTGTTTGACCAGAGGCTCCCCTGAAGGAGGTGGCGGTCCCTTTACACCCGTATGTGAGAAAGCCTCCATACCGGAGAATAACGAGTTGGGAGCCTGGACCGCCTGGCACTGGCACAACCAATATCGGTTTTTCAGTTGTGAGCTGATGGTCTTTCTCAACACACAGTATAAGTTTTTCCAGGACACCGCCCGCACATCGTTCATGGCCACGCGCTGGTTTATGTCCACTATCACCTATACCAGCAATTGGGCGGGGACGGACCTATTCCCCTGGCTGGGTGGTCACTTTAGAAACATCGCGGTGGGGCAAGTGACCACCGTCAACCAGGAGAGCAATGCCGGCTTTTGGGATGTACTGATAGCCATCATCGACAGCATCATCCGGCCCATTCTGGATCTGATCCTGTGGATCATCGGGGAAGCGGCCCGGCTGCTGCTTTGGCTCATCCAGTCACTGCTGGGCCTGGTGCTTCAGATCATCTCGCTGCTGCTCAACGTCATCCTGATGGGGATGCAGGTACTGACTTCCCTGATTGCTGCCTTCAATGCTGCGCCCATCACCCCGATCAGCAATCTGCCCCAGTGTGGCCTCAATCCCCAGAGTCACGGTTTCTGTATCGCGCTATGGATACTGGAAAATACCATCTTTAGCGGACCGGGTGCATTGATGATCCCGCTGATTGTTGGCATCAGCTCCATTCATCTGCTCATCTGGGTGCTGGCAGAGTATCAGCGGCTGATCCGCCGCGTGGGGATGCTGTCATGAAACAATTACTGATCTGCCTGCTGGTGCTGGTGGCGGCTCCGCTCGTCGCCAGCGCCCAGACCGGGCGGGATTGTGGCAGCGGCTTGCCGTGTGGGCCCATCCCCTGGCAACGCATTACCCTGCCACGCCTGCCCAGCCCAACCCCGATGGCTACGCTTAATGTCGATGTGAACTATCAGCCCACTGCCAACCCGACAACGGCACCCACCGGCACACCGGGTCTGGAAGTGGGCGAACTCAATGACGGCGTGGCGACTTTGCAATCGGTGCTGGCTGCCACCCCGTTCCCCATCAATAACGAGATGGGTACACCGGTTAGCCCTTCAGAGGCGATTGATGAGGTCAGCGGCGATGCAGCCAATTTCTTTGGTTTTGCCCGTTCGGTGCTTTCGCCCGGCACCTTTGGTATTTTGTGGCCTCTGGTGGCTTTTAGCTTCACCGCGCTGATGATCGTGCTAGTGGTCAAGAGCAGCACTTTTATCATTCCTGCTGTGGTGGCTGTATTTGGTCTGATTCGCAAGATTGTAGACATCATCCTGGGCTTTATCCCCGGTTAGTGAGGTGATCTGATGACTGCTACTCCCACCCCGCTCCCCAGCCCAACGCCAATTCCCGGCACGCCCTGGGCCACCCCCACTCCGATGGTTTTGGGTACGCCCGACCAACCATTTACTATTGGTGGGAGCAACATCCAGATTGCAGAGGCCGCCGTGCAAGGCTACCAGTATGCTAACCAGGCGGGCATCTTTGATCTGATGTGGCTGGCCATTGTCATCTTTGTGGCAGTCGGTGGCACCTGGACCATTGTCCGACGCCTGCAAAGGATGGACACATGACCTTTATTGAGTTTAGAGACCCGGGTTTCGACCCGACCAGCAATCAATATCCGCCCAGCAAAGCCAAGACCGGGCCACTAATCACGTGTGGCGCGTTTCTCTTCCTCCTGGTGGGCGCGTGCGGTTTTGGCACCAGCTTCTTTGGCAGCCGGAATGCCCAGGCATCCGCTGAAGCCACCGGCACCGCGCTGGCCTTAGTCCCGACCGCCACACTCACAATAGACCCCTGGGCAGCGACTGGCACCGCGTTCTACTGGTCTACCCTCACACCCCCACCAACCGAAACACCCACCCCCACAGTCACACCGACCGAGACCGCCACCCTGACTCCGACAGCAACGGAAACCCCCGACGCCTGGGAGGCCACCGGCACGGCCATCTTTGCGCTGACAGCAGCCTTCACCCCCATGAGCATGGTCAGTGAGACCGCACCGGCCAGTGTCGAGAGTTACCCAACACCCCTGCAAAATGGGGGTGGTGGCACCTTTGGTGGAAATGGCAGCTCTGGTGGTGGGGGCAGCTCTGGTGGCACAGCACCGCGCCAGCCCATCTTTATCACCCAGGTGGTGGTCATCACTCAGCCACCGGCCCCCACACCCCGCCCGGTGGTCATCACCCAGGTGGTGGTGGTCACACCCACGGCCACCCCAACACCCACCCCCACCTTAACACCTGGCATCACCTTAACACCTGGTGCGACCCTCATCTGGAGTGAGACCCCAACGCCCAGCCAGACCGCTACAGCGACCGAGACTCCGACCGCGACCTGGACAGCGACGTGGACAGAGACTCCGACCGCTACCGCGACCGCTACAGCGACCGAGACTCCGACCGCGACCTGGACGCCAACCCCGACCTGGACGCAGACGTCCACAGCGACGTGGACCGCAACCTGGACGGAGACCCCAACGGAAACGCCAACGGAGACCCCCACGGCATGAGGCACCTATTCGACTATCTACGCGGGAAACAGAGCAGACGGCAGAAGCTGCCCCACCTGGTGGCCAGCTTGCGCCAGGAGCTGGATGCAGCCAGCCTGGATGAGGATGACTACCTGCTGATGATGACGGGCAGCTTCCGGGATGTGCAGGCGGCGCGGGAATTCCTGTACCAGTCGGGCAGCCGGAATGCCATTGAGGCGCTGCCCAAACTTCCAAAACCGAAGCGGATGACCTTCCGGCAGCGGCTGCTGCGCTGGCTCCAGGAGCTGGAGGGCAGCCAACCCACGGACCCGATGCTCCAGCAGCGGCGGGAATGGTTGCGCCAGGAGAAAAAGACAGAGCGCGGCTGGTGAGAAGCTGCTACCTGGCTAAGGATTCAGTCGCTGCTTTCGGGCAGCGATTTCTTTATTGATCCGCTGGGGGTCTGGTGGGCCAGCCGGTGGGGCCGGTCGGCGGGGCCGCGGGCGCATGTTGGGCGGGAACTCTGGTTCCTGGTCGGGTTCATCCCACAGGGGATGGCCATCATCGCGCCGAGTCGGTTTGTTTGGCTTTTCTCGACTAACAATCCACCAGACAGCCCCGACTACCAGCAGCACTATAGCAATTGGGATGCCACCACGTTGGCCCACAGTAAGGTCAAGCCACATGGCTCCAAAGATCATGGCTGCAATCGCTATCCCTGTGACCACATACCAGAAGATAAAGAACTCCAGATAGATAAGCATCCGCCGTATAAAGAGAACAATTGGCAGCAGCACAACTGCACCCAGCCCCAGAAGCAATTGAAGAATGAACTGGTGTACATCGCCGGTTTGCATAAAGTTGACCATCGGTAGCCCTACAGCGTACATCAGGCCAGCCAGAACGATGATTCGTAAAGCAAGGCGCGGTATATGTGACCAATTGCCAGTCATGTTTTGTCTCCAAACTCACTTATACCTTATCGGCATAATTAGAGTATGGTTGATTTTAGGTTTTACTAACAGGGGGTGCAGTGTGAAGAATTTATGAATTTCAGGCGTGGTTACGGATTTTGTCAGTCATGGCTTGAATGACATCAAGGTATTCCTCTCTTCTCATTTTGGTTATCACTTCAGCCTCTAACATTGACAGTGACGACGCCAGATCTGGTGGCGTTGGATTGTCGGTCAAGCCCAGCAGGTAGTCACTCGACACGTTCAAAGCAGATGCCAGCAGCTTCAGCTTGTCTGCTTTGATTCCGGATTTGTCGTTTTCATAGCGGTTGATGTCCTGAACAGACACCCCGGAAAGCTCATAGAGCTGCTCCTGGGTGTATCGTCTTTTCATTCGCGCCCAGCGCAATCTTTCACCGATCATGGTTAGAAACACCTTTCAGTTTTGATACCTTAATCCTATGCCGTATTGACATAGGCACAACTATCAAATACTATGGGGATAGGCTGTCAGTTTTGATGGTCTACATTTTTGCCAGAGTACCTATCAAAAGTTATAGGAGGAGGCTATCGAAGATGGCAAAGCGCAACGCTATGGCAGTTTTGGAGAAAGAGAAAGGAGATCTTCATAAGGTCATACCCCCGTTGGTGAACGCAGGTGGTCAGAAGCTGGCGGCCACTGAACTCAATGTCAGCCAAGCAACCATTAGTGAATGGTTGACCCGAAATCGCTACGTCCGCAAGGTGCAATACGTCCCACTGGAGGCTCAGCCAGAATGAACACCGCCGCTACCACTGACAGCTTTCGACTCCGCGTGTTTGATCCCCGCGTCCGCATGTGGATCAACCTTAGCCACCGCTACCCCTCACTGGAGGCCGCCTCAGAGGACGCCACCCAGTACATGAAGCTGGGCCAGTACCGCATTGGCTACCCCCGCGTCGCCATTTATGCGGGCAGCAAGCAGATCAAAGTCCTGGACCAGACACCGCGCCAGGCATTCGAGGGGCTGCCCATCCCCCCTGCCCGCGCTATCCCCCAGCCCAGCATCCGCACCCCGGCTGGCCTGCTGCACCGGCTCCAGGTGGTGAAGGCGGCTGATGCTGAGCACATGAGCTGGCAGGGCCTGCACCGAATCATGGTCGTGAATCCGCACGGCTGGGTCATCGACACCGATCCGCTGGGCGGGGTCATCGAGTGGGATGAGCTGGGCAACCTGTACGCGAAAGCAGGCTATCCCCCCAGCCAGTACAACACCGCCATTGATGCCAACGACTGGGTGGTCATCAGCACCAAGATCAACTCATGACCCGCTTGTTTCCCATCGTCGGGGCCGCGCTGCTCACCTTTGCTGTGCTGGCCATCGTGCTCACCGTCTGCAATTGGCTATTCGCTGGTCTATAGAAAGGTCTGCTCATGTCCAACCGAATCACCCGCACTGCGCTTTATACCGTCGCCATCGCCCTGGCTTTCCTGGTCATCTACCTGCCGGTGGGCCTGTTTGTCAGTGACCCCAGCCAGCACCTGTTTATCAGCCTGGTGGGTGTCATCGCTGGCGTCATCATCGCCCGCGTCCGGGGCAAGGTCTTTGATGGCAAGCCCTCGGTCTTCACCCAGGAATGAGTGGCCGGTGGCTGCTCAATCGTCACTGGGCAGTCCATACCCTGCTGGGCTGGCTGCTCGGGCTGGGCAGCGCGGCCCTACTGCGGGGGCCATATGCCCCACTGGTGGGACTGCTCAATGGCTGCATTGTGGGCTGGGTGGCTGCGTTTTTCCACGCGGCGCTGAAGCCCGGCTTTGAGGACTGGTTTTACCCGGTCGCAGCTTTCCACCTGGTGGCGCTGAGTCTGGGGCTGCTGCTGGTTTGTTTCGTCGGTTTTAGTGACTGAAAGGCTGGTTATGTCGCAGATCTTCAAACAGCGGGCATCCCTGCTCATCACCCCCCGCATCGCCCGGAAGCTAGAGCGCGAGCTGCGCCAGCGGATCTTTACGGTGGATGTGGCCAATGTGGCTTTTGAGGTGGTCTATGAAGATGAGCGGGCGGAGGTGGTGCTGGAGGGCGAAGCGGACGCCATGAACTGGGCGCGGTTTGTCTACCAGGTGTATGGCCTCTTTGCCGTGCCGGACTATCAAGAGTTCGACTTTGGGGCCACCACCTGGGGGTGATATGCGCCGCATTCCAACGAGTGAGGAATTGCAGAGCCGCTATAGCTGCTACAGCGACGATGAGCTCCGGACCCTGAAACAGCAGCTCATCAGCCAGCAGCCGGTGGAACTGGGTTCCAGGCTCTATGACTATCTCGACCACCTGGACTGGTGGGAATCACAAATTAACCCGATTGAGTGGGAGCTGGCCCGCCGCTCCCGCTCCCGACAAGGATTTAACTAACCATGATCCGCACACATCAACTCGCGTTCCATCTCAATGCAAAAGAGGCAAATGATCTGGTCTGGGGCCTAAAGCATGACATGCCCCAGATCGCGGTCAGTGACCGACGCTGCACCACCTACAACAGCACAAACGGCGTCCAGGTGGTCATCGAATGGAAGGGTCGCTTTGTGGACAGTATCGACTATGCAAGCGCTGTGCGCTCACTGGTCAACAAGGTGACGGCCCGCCACTCCAGCTAAAGCGGCGGGCCGTCTTTGACGGCAAAACCTAATTTCGTAAAGGCACACCATGAGTATAGCACGATTTCCCCAGGGATGGCCGTTATGAGCCAGCCCCTTATTAAGCTCACAGCTACCGACCACTGGAATCTGGCCCAGTGGTTTAAGGGCGGCACCTGCCGCCCAGAGCTGTCCACCCCAGCGGTGGCCCAGATGATAACCACGCTGCGCTTTCCCAATGATGCTGGCGCGATGGGCACTCTGTTTGCCCAGGATATGGAATTCATCACCCGGTATCAGCTCAATGAGCCGCCACCGGCCCCGCCTGCACCGGTGGATGAATCCGAGTGGGAGACCCCTCCCCTGCCAGAGGCTGCCCGGCTGCCCGCAGATCTGCCCGGCACGGCTGGACCGGCCTGGCTGACCGATTACCTGGTCTATGCCCGGCGCAAGGCACCCATGACACCCCCAGAGTATCTGGAGGCCAATGGGATCTGGCTGCTCTCGCTGGCCATCGCGAGGCGGGTTTACATCCACCTGCACACCCGCATCTATGGCAATTTGTATGTCATCGAAGTGGGAGACACCAGCGTTTACCGCAAGTCCACCGGCCTCAAGCTGGTGTACGAGCTGGCTGACCAGGCCATGCCCCACATGCGGATGCCCCAGCAGACCACCCCGGAAGCGTTGATTGACCAAATCGCCGGGGTGATGCCAGAGAACTACAACCTGATGACCGCCAAAGAGCAAGCCATCGACAGCCAGGGCCGCCGCTTCAGCCAGCAGCGCGGCATGGTAGTGGATGAAATATCCGGCCTGCTGGCAGCCACCAAGCGTGACCACATGCAAGGGCTGGATGAGCTGCTGATGAACTTGTACGACGGTCTGCGCTATGTGTATGTCACCCGGACCCGCGGGAAGACGGTCATCGAAGATGGACAGTTGTCTATTTTGGGGGCCACCACCCCCTTTGGCCTGATTGAGTCGGTTTCCCTCAAGGACTGGATGAGCGGCAAGCTGGCCCGCTATCTGATGATCCTCCCAAAGGATCGTCCAGAGTTCAGCCTGGGCGAATACGGGATAGATGCACCGCCAGAGCTCATCACCCGGCTGAAGAAACTCCACGACGCGCTGCCCGCCCCCCCCAACATCGGGGAGCCGGACCGCACCCAGACCAGCATTGCAGCCAGCATCGACCAGGCCGCCATCGACGCCTACAACCGCTACTACCAGTACGTGAGCTATGACGCCATCGCAGAGGAATCCGACACGGACCGCAGACTGCGTGGCAATTACACCCGAATGCACATCCAGGCCATGAAAGTGGCCCTCATCGCTGCTGTGACCGACTGGGTAGAGGCCGGGCTGCCAGAGAGCGGGCCGCGAATCACGCTGGGCAATTGGGCCTTTGGCCAGCGCCTGGCTGAAGACTGCCGCGATGGGCTGCACCGGCTGATGTACCAGCTCAATGCCAACGGCCACGCGGAGATTGGTCTGCGAATCCTGCACCAGCTCCGCAAGCGCCCGCTGCCCCTGTGGGACCTGGCGCGGCGGACCGGCATTGAGAGCAAGCTGCTGAAGGCCACCCTGGACATGCTGATGGAGTCCGGCCAGGTGGAAATGGTCGAAAGAAAGGGGGAACGCGGACCGGCAGCGATGGTCTACCAGACCACAGAAGAATTGCCCGGAAACAACGTTGGAGTGCATTGAGAGGTTTTGGAAAAACCTCTAACTCCTCTACTCACAATCTGTCTGTGAGGTTTTAAGAGCTTAAAGCGGGTCATAGGAGGCCACTGACATGACAATCGACTTTGAAGGCATCAGCAGCAGGGTGGATCTGCGCGAAATCGTGCAATCCGAACTGGGGAAAGGCCAGCACATGGGTGGCAGCTACCACGTTCACCGCTGCCCGTTTCATCCGGACCGTAAGCCGTCGATGAGCGTCCGGGCAGAGGGCTACAAGTGCTTTGCCTGCAATGCGTCCGGCAACGTCTTCACCTGGATGAAAGAGCGCCACCTGATGAGTGGCCAGCAGGCAGCTCACTACCTGGTGGAAACCTTCCACCTGGATAAGTCATTGCTGGGCAATGAACGCTGGCGACGTGGCCCGGCCCGGCCCCGGCCCATCGCCCGCCCGCACCGGGAACCTGCTCCAGAGCCAGCGCTGCCACCGGATGCAGACTGGCAGGCCCATGCCGCCCAGGTGCTGGCCTGGGCACAAGACTCCCTGTGGGCAGACACCGAAGGGGCCGCCCGCGCCCGGCACTATCTGATGGATGTGCGCGGCCTGAGCATCAGCACCATCCGCCGCGCCCGGCTGGGCTATGTGCCAGCCCGGCAGACCGCAGACTATCAATATGGCATTCCGATTAAGGACTGGCGACGGCCAGACGGCAAGCATCAGCGCATCGCCTGTGGGATCGTCATCCCGCACATTGCAGATGGTCACATCTGGGCGCTGCGGGTCCGCCGTCCAGTGGGCCAGCCCAAATATATGGGGGTCACTGGTGGCAGCAAGGCGCTCTATGGGGTGGACTGGATCGCACCGCGGCTGCCGGTGCTGGTGGTCGAAGGTGAGTTTGACTCGCTCATCATGGATCAGATCTGTGGGCCGGGGATGCCAGAGCTGGAGATCTGCACCGTAGCGCTGGCCAGCGCCAGCAATCACACACTGGATGGCCGCTGGCTGTCAAAGCTGGTTAGTGCACCGGTGGTGCTGGCCCGGATGGATGCAGACCAGGCAGGCAGCCAGGCGCTGGCCGCGCTCCAGCGCTACCGCTACCAACCGGTGGCACTGCCGGATGGCCACAAAGACCTGAATGATTACTACCTGGCAGAGGGTCCAGCCGCCGTGCGCGAGTGGGTCCGCTCCTGCCTGGAGGCGGTGCGCTGATGAGAAAAACAGTCAAGTACCTGGCTGGCTGCCAACTGGCCAAAACGCTGGGCAAGCGTTCATTCAAGGATAACGACGCGCTGAACGCCTTCCTGGATGAGCAAGGGTATCAGTGGAACAGCCGCGCCGGTGAATGGGAAAAGAAGCCAGAGGGCGAAATACGGGCCGGTGTGCCTGGGCTATTCCGAGTCCGGGTGCATGGCAACCAGGATGAAATCGGGGACTTTGTGGATGGCCTGGTGGCTCATCTGAAGTCTGTAGGTGGCACGGTGCAGGAGATTAGCGATTTTTACCCGAATGTTCGGCGGCCCGGCGATACAGGCGGTCGGATCTATATCACTCTCATGATGGAGTAACAACATGACTGAATCAACTTTCCTGAGCGAGTTCAAGCAGATCATCCGGCGTGACAATTTTGTGGTGCTCGACACTGAAACCACCGGCCTGGAAAGCAATGCAGAGGTGTGCCAGATAGCCATCCTCGAATCGGATGGCACCGTGCTGCTGGATACCCTGGTGAAACCGGTGAATGGTATTCCGGCGGATGCTGAAGCCATCCACCACATTAGCAACCAGATGGTTGCCAGTGCTCCCCGATGGGCAGATGTTCACCCGATGGTCTATGACCTGCTCAAAGGGCGGGACTGCATCATCTATAACGCAGTTTATGACCGGCGCATTCTGCACCAGTCCGCTGAAGCTGCTGGCTTGCCTAAGACCAACTGGAAACAAGAGGCCAATATCGCATGTGCCATGCTGGCTTTTGCTGAAGTGTATGGCGACTGGAACAGCTACCGGGGCAACTACAAGTGGCAGCCCTTAAGCACTGCCGCTCGTTACTACCGGCTGCCAGTCATCGACGCTCACAGCGCGTTGGGCGATTGCAGGATGACCCTGGGCGTGGTCAAGGCGATGGTGGCGGTCAAATAGCCATGCCAATGAACAGAAAGCTCTATCCACCCGACTGGGAGACTCTGGCACTCAAGATCCGCCTGGAGCGCGGGAATGTGTGCCAGGACTGTGGGGTGGGCAATGGGCTGGTCATCATCCGCTCTCACGTGGATGGCAGCCGGTACATCGTGCTGGATGACGATGATGGCAGCTACTACTACCCAGAGGGCACCCGGATTCGGTTGTCTGAAGTGCCGGATGAGTTTGATATGGCCCATGTGCGGGTGGTGCTGTCAGTGGGTCATCTAGATCACAACCCGGCCAACAATGCGCCGGAAAATCTGCGGGTGATGTGCCAGCGCTGCCACAACCGGTATGACGCCAAAAAGCGGGCGGCCAGTCGCCACAAGACCCGAATCAATAACCGGCGCAAGGAACGTGCTGAAGCCGGTCAACTGGAGTTGGAACTAGGCAGTTAAAAGCCCAGGATGGGCCTGGGCTTCTATTCGCGGCCCCAAAGGGGCAACAGACAGTAGGAGTATACCAAATGGCAAAGAAACTCACTTCAAACGGCTCGGCACTGGTCGGGGCAGACATTGGCTACGGCTATAGCAAAGTGGTGGCCCAACATGACTCCGTGGTGTTCCCCAGCTTAGCCATGCACGGCAAGCGGTTGGACTTCGCAGCCCAGGAGATTGCTGCCCGCCACCCTGGGGAGCAGATCCACGATGAGGGCAGCCTGTGGTTTGTGGGCACTTTAGCGCAATCCCAGGGCAGGGCTGCTGAGCTGATCCAGCTCCGAGGGCGGACCGCAGATGAGGGCAGCCTGGGGCATGTGTTCCGGTTGCGGATGCTCAAGGCGGCTATTGGCAAGCTCTATCCACGCCACACTGACACCCTGCATCTGATCGTCGCCACCGGGCTGCCGGTCGCTCATATGAACGCTGCCAATGAACTCAAGGCGGCGCTGGTCGGGCAGCATCGCATCCAGACGGACGCGAGCGATTTTGTAGCGAACATCACCCAGGTGATGGTCATGCCCCAGCCTTACGGCACACTCTACAGCAAGCAGCTCAAAGCGGACGGACAGCTTGACCCATGCTTTACTGCCACCCGGACCGCGGTCTTTGATGCGGGCACCTACACCCTGGACCTGGGCTATGACGACAATGGCGAGTACATCGACTCTTTGAGTGGCAGCCGGGAGGCTGGCGTCTACCTGGCACACGAACGGATTGCGAGAGCAATCAACCAGCGCCTGGGCCGGATGCCATCGACACCGATCTGTGACGAAGTGCTGCGGACCCGCTGCCTACGGCTGAATGGCGAAAGCCACAACTTCAGTGATGAGGTGGAGGAAGCCACCCAGCTCCTGGTGGACAATGCGCTGGCGCTGCTCAATGAGAAGCTGGACTCCACGTTTGTCGATGAAATCTATTTGACAGGGGGTGGCGCGAATCTGATCTATCCGGCCATCCGGCGCGTCTACAGCAACGCGGTGCTGGTCGATAACAGCCAGACCGCCAATGCACGCGGCTACCTCAACTATGCGCTGAATGTCACCAGCCCTTAATTAGAGGGGTGGTTTACCACTGTAAACAGCGGTAAACCACCCACCGTGAGGACACTATGGGTAATCGCAAAGCGGTGAGGGATGCCTACACCATTCAACTGAAGCAGGGCCTGGATGATGACCTCATCCAGGTGCTGGGCAGCATCCCGCCTGGCAACCGCAATCAGGTCCTGAAAGAGCTGCTCAGGCGGAATCTGGCGCTGCCGGATGGCCGCCGCGCTGCATCGGTGGTCACAGAGGACACCACGCGCTTGTGGGATGAGCTGGGCCGCCTCAGTCAGTGGCTCAATGCAGAGCTGCCAACCTACATCGACCAGCGAATCGCGCAAGTGGCGGCTGCTGGGGTCATCGCCGGGCCGCCAGAGGTGATGAATGCACATCGCCAGGCGGATGAGCAGCAGCTCCGGGACCGCGCCAAAAACATCAAATCAAGACAGTGGTGAACTTGTGGCCATAAATAGAAGTTACCCAAAGCCCGCTTAAAAGTGAGCATTGGGTAACTATCAACAGGTGCAACGATGAAACACAAACTCAGGTCAACCAAAACACTCTACGAAACGAGCATCATGCACGGGCGCTTGTACTTTGAAAGCGTGGAACAGTGTGCAGTTGATAGCGAGTTGTTCCCCCAGATCATTGGGGATGGGTACACCAATGCCATTCGGGTGGTGAGCTTATCCAACCAGTGGATTGAGAATACCTATTTTGGGCAAGGTGTGAAGCTGGCAACCGAAATCAATATGCAGATGACGATCCGGCGCGAGCTGCGAAGCGGTCTGGGTTACTGGTATGCCTATAGACGGGTCGGTGGCAAGCTGCACAAGCGCTATGTGGGAACTGATGAGCAAGTGACCGAACAGCGACTTTTGGACATTGCTCAAAAGCTGCCCAGCCCTTACTAAACCAAACACGCCGGGGCGGTCGATGGGCCGCCCCTTACTCCACTGGATGAAACAACATGGCATCACTGAAGTCTGTCTATGAGGACTGGCTGGTGGCAATGCTGGCTGATGGACTGGATGAAAAGACCGTCGCCTGGCACAAGTCGCTAACCGGTGCATTCGTCGAAACCCGGCCCCACCTCGACGTGGCTGAAATCACCGTAACAGATCTAAGGAACTATCTGGCAGGCCAGCGCAAAAAGAACTGGAAACACACGGCAGGCAGCAAGGAAAAAGTCAAAGAAGGGGAGGGCTATGCAGAGTGGACTTTCAACGGGATATCGCGCTCGCTGCATAAGTTTTTCAAGTGGGTGGCTCAGGAGTATGGCATCAGCAACCCCATGCTCAACATCAAGTATCCGAAGCAACCCAAACCAGATCCAACACCAGTGAATTTGGAAGATGTGATCCGCATCTTTCAGTCCCTGCCAGATACGGACGCTGGCAAGCGGGATGGGGGGATATTTGGGGTGATGTATGACATGCCGGTTCGCCGGGAAGATCTGGTCAACATTCGTATGGAGCATCTGGATACCGAAGCCTGGCGGCTGCAACTGGTAAAGGGCAAGAATGGCGAAAGCCGGAGTCTGAAGGTCCCATTGTTTGCCCAGACCAAAATCAACCAATGGTTGGCTGTGCGTGAAGAGTCGGAATGGCTGTTTTATAACCTGAGTACGCGGGGCAAGCTGGAGCCCGATGGTATCAGCCAGATGATTAAGCGCCGCAAGCGCCGGGCCGGGGTGAAAGGGTCGATTTCATCTCATCGCTGGCGCAAGGGCTTTGCGGTGGAATTCATCCTCAATGGGGGAGACATCGCAACCCTGTCCAAAATCATGGGTCATAAGGATGTGGCGACCACGGCCCGCTACTATCTCAAGTTCACTCAGGGCCAGATTGAGAAGTCACACGAAAAATACACGCCGGGGAAGCGACTGGCGCGGGTGCTGAAAAAACGAACTCCCCCAACAAGTGGGGGAGAGTAGGCGCGGCTGGAGGGATTCGAACCCCCGACCTATTGCTCCGTAGGCAAGCGCTCTAATCCACTGAGCTACAGCCGCAGGTCATTGCCTGTAGGTTATCATGGTGGAGCCGTTGGGGTCAAGATTCAATTTGCTTGAGCGCAGCGTGGGACAAACGTGGGGCAAACCGTTTTGCGTGTTGCCCATTTCCCTGCTAATCTGGGCGGATAGTTGAGGCAAATGACTATTGATAAACCCTATGACTGCAAAACAATTTCTCCGTTCGTTCACCCCTATCGTGCTGATCGCAGTATTCATGGCAAGCTGCACCACGGCGGAGCAGCCGACTGCCATTAGTGGTATTGCCACGGATACGCTATCGCCGCTGGTGAGCGCAACCCCCCGCCTAACTGCGACTCCTGTGCCGTCGCGCACGCCGCTTCCGACGTTCACGTTTACGCCCTCAGCGACGGTGCCCTCGCCGACGCCGTCGAGTACGCCGACCATGACTCCCACGCCGCCGATCACCGGCATTGTGGCCTCGCTGCAGACGGTCAACGTGCGGGAAGGCCCGGAAGTCACCTTCCGACAGATCGAGGCGCTGGTGCCGGGTACCGGGGTCGAAGTGCTGGGTCAGAATCCGGATGGGCGCTGGCTGAATATCCGGCTGGAAGATGGTCGTGAAGGCTGGATTTCCGCCGGGTTGGTGCGTGTCAATCCGCTGCCGACGGCAGCCCCGACGGCAACACCATCCCCGGATTTGACGGCGCTGGCATTGGGTACACCCTTGCCCACGGCGGTGCTGGGTGGTGGGACGATCACGCCGACTCCGCCGCTGCCGATTGGTACCCCGACCCCGGTGGTTGGTGGTCAGGATGCTACGCCGGAGCAAGCCGGTACGCTGGTGCTGCCAATCCGTGAATTTGCCAATCTGAACGCGACGGCAACGGCGCTGGCAGGCGGCATTGTGGTGTTGCCCAGTGCGACCTTCACTCCAGCGGGGAATCTGCCCACGCTGCCACCGCCACCGTTGTCCACGCCGGGTGCTACGAGTGTGGTTCCAGCCCTGCCGACCGTGAATGCTGGTTCGCCGGTCGCTGCCGGGCCACAGCAGGGGATTGATGTGCTGGCGTACTGCGATGCGCGAGCTTTGGGCAGCCCGGCACCGACTAATCTGCGGACGGGCGCGGGGATCGATGTCTTCTGGGGTTGGTACGCCCAGACGCCGGAACTCCTGCAACAGCATATTGATAATGCCATCTACGAGGTCTCGGTCAATGGGGTGGCGCTGACCGACTGGCGCCAGTTCCGGTCGAGTGTGCGGCAGCAGAATGATGGCAACTACTGGGTTTACTGGTATGTGCCGTTCGGGCCGCTGGCCGCCGGGCCGTATACCGTGACCTTCCGTCTGACCTGGACACAGCAGATCAGCGATGGCTACGATGTCTTTGGTCCTGGTACCGGCAACCTGGAAGAACGAGGAACGTGTACATTCTCGGTTGCGCCGTAGACTGAATTTCAGGGGCGATCCAGCGGATCGCCCCTGTTGTTAAGCCAGGCTGTAGACCCGCAGATAGACAACCCATCTGGTTGGGTCAGACTGATCTACCAATCCTTCGATCATCTGCGTGGTCGTGACTCGCTGTAGACCGCTAAAGACCGACGCCTGCTGCGGCGTCCACCAACTGAGCCCGGCTTCCTGCGGATTTGGCTGTGGGAATGGGGTGAAGTTCTCCGACAGCGCGTTATTTCCAGCAACGCTAGTTACCCAGCTCTCCAAATCTGTATCCGCCGGTATCTCAAAACGCAGCCAGAGGATGCGTGTGTGTTCGTCCTGGGTGGCGAATTGGACGTTGGTGGCGGCTGCCGGGAGATTCGCCCCGATGAAGGCCTGCGCTTCCTGAATACGCCAGCGCCGCCAGCCGAGCGCATTGGTCGCCCAGAGCGTACCGAGGATCAAACCAATGACTGCAAGCAAGATAAGGATGGCGATCAACCATCGTTTGATGAGTCTAGAGCGCATGGCTGTCCTGTTCTGTAGTCATGATGTGCAGATCAATCTTCATATTATCTCCGGCAGTTGCGTTCGCGCAGGCGTTGAAAACGTTCTATGAAAGTGTGGAGTGTTTGGCTTTGCGTCGAATCATTCCACGGTGGATAGACCGGGCGAATTTCCATCCCGACTGGCTGTCGCCAGAATACATCGGCTTTGGCACAGGCTCCGACCGGCATGCCACTTAGGTAGATACTGGGTTCGGTAAAGCCGATGTTGTAGAACAATCCTAGTTTGCCATCTTGAACAGTTGAACCGGATTCCATGACGGCAGGTGAGCCTAAGGTCAGTATCCAATCACCCAGTTGATAATTGGTCCACAGGCTGATGGCAATGATGCGGTCAGCATTAATCATCAGTTTCCCCGGAATGGCCGGGTTGATATAGTCCGGTTGGCGACCACTCCAATTCCAGATGATGAATTGATTGGTGGCGCGCTCGGCGCGTTCGATCCAGGGATGGCGGCTGAGGAGTGCGAGTGCTTCAATCGGGGTGGTTCTGCCGACCTGAATGCCCAGGAAACAGGGGGAGGCACAATCGGGCTGTGAGCCAGGGAGCCCTTCTGTGATTAACGATCGATAGGGCTGAGTACGAAAGAGCATTGCCAGGGATGCAAAGCTGATCCAGATGAGTACGAACAGTCGTAGGAGCAGCGTGAACACGAATGTGCCTCAGCTTTCCGACTGGCAGTGACGAGTCCGGCGCTGCTCAAAGAACTGCATCCAATCATCCAGTGTGCGCGGATTACTCCGCATCTCAAAAGAAGGGAGGGGAACCTCCAGTGCGACCGGAACATGCCAGAGGTTGGTCATCAGGTCGCAGCGGTGGAACGAACTGCCGGCGGTTCGGATGAAGACATGGGGTTCCTCAAAGATCATGCGAATCCATAAACTGCCGGATGGATCTCCCATCGAGACCGGTTCAGCAACGACATCGCTGGGGGTGCCCCATTGCAGAACCCAGTCACCAAAGGTGGTGTTGGTGATGATGAGAATGCCTTCCACGATAGTCGCTTGCGTTGAAATCCATCCCGGTGAAGCGGACGCGATATAGGTGGGCTGGCTGCCACTCCAGTCCCAGCGGATCCCGTATTCACTGGCATTCACCTGCGCTACCCAGGGATGCTGGCTGAGGATGGCGGCAGCTTCTTCGGCAGTGGTATAGCCGACGCGGATGCCCATGAAGCAGGCGGTGTGGCACTCTGGTTGGGTATTGGGGATGGTATTGAGCGGCAGTGGCTGCCAGGGTTGGGCACGGATGATGCCGACCAGGGTTGCGAAAAAGAGGCTGCCGGTCACGATCCAGCTTCTGAGCCACAGGAGCATGAGCGATCACCTTTCCGGGGCGGGATTATCATAGGTGCTGAAGTATTCGAGCGCCTGCTCATTGCTGGATTCAATTTCGACACGTGCGCGCCAGAAGGTTTCCAGACCGGTGTTCCGCGGCAGGCTGGCCCGGATGAGCAATCCCTGATGGTCATAAACTCCAATGGTCGTGACCATACCGCGTGTGGATTCCAGACCAGGGAGCTGCCCACCAAAGACTAACGTGCCGGTTCGCGCAGGGCCGAACAGGAGCCAAATATCGGCCATCGTCAGACGGGTTTGCAGGCGGATGCCCCGTACGATGTGGTAAACGCTGCGGAGTTCACCTTGCCAGCGGGTATCAATCCAGGCGGGTTGTTGACCTGTCCAGTCCCAGAACAGGTAGCGGGTATTGGGGTCATTGATGGGGTCGATGAAGATGACGTTCTTGACCCAGGGATGGGCATTGAGCAGAGTCTGGGCATCCTGCATGGTGGTCAGGCCTGGGCGGATACCCAGCAGGCAGGGTGCGGGGCAATCGGCAGGCGGGCTAATCGATTGGCGGAGCGTGGCATCATCGTCATCACGGGCTTGCAGGCGAATGAGGAGGACTGAAGGCAGAAAGATCAGCAGCAGCAGGAGGGTAGAGCGGCGTACCAATCGAGTCATGAGGTTGGATCGGCGCAGTTGAGCAGTTCAACCGGCTGACGGGCACGAGCATTGCCGGTCTGGGGCAGGAACATGACCCAGGTTAAGTTCACTGGCGTGTGCCAAAAGGTATCCAGACTGACCTGGCATTCCATTTCGGTGGTGGCGGTGAGGCCGAGTTTCTGCCAGCCGTGAACCAGATATTGAGTCGGCGGGCTGCTGTACTGGCGAGTCCAATTGGGCGGACCAAAGGCCAGCCATAAGTCGGCGGCGGTGAGGGCGGTGCGGAGGCTAATCCGTTCGACCAGATTCTGATCGATGCGGAGACCATCACCATCACTTTGCAGCAGCCAGGCCGGTCGGTCGTCTGACCAGTCGATTTCGATCCAGCCTGCCAGACCATCATAGCGGTTGGAGCGGACGAGATTCACCCAGGGATGGTGATGGACCAGTTCGAGGGCCTGGGTATAGCCAGTAGCGCTGGGGCGGAGGCCTTGCCAGCAGGGCAGTCGGCACAGCTCAGGCGGGGGGAGCAGGTCAGTCCGGAGGGCGAAACTGGCCGAGTCCGTCCAGGCGAGACAGGTCAACAGGATCAGTGCCGTATGGAGCAGCAGCAAGATGATGGCAGGGCGGGTCAGGTTCATGCGGCGGGCAACCTGCTGGATGGATGACCAAATTGTGAACTGTTACGATCAACAGCGCAACTGTTACCTGTTATGCAGGTCAAGAACAGGTAATAATAACGTAATATTACAATCGTTCCAGTCTTTCGATCACCGGGCGGCAGTATGGTAATGGGGCAGCGTGGGTGATACCATGCCCGGCTGAACACGACATAGAAACAGAGGCAACTCTATGTGTGGTATTTGCGGCATAGTGGATCTGACGAGCGCAGGCCGGGCGGAGGAAAGCCTGGTGCGGGCGATGTCTGCACGGATCCGGCATCGGGGGCCGGATGGTGACGGCTTTTATACGGCACCGGGCAGGGCTGCCGTGCTGGGGATGCGCCGCCTGAGCATCATCGATGTGGATGGCAGCGATCAACCGCTGTACAACGAAGATCAGTCGCTGGCGATGGTCTTTAATGGCGAGATTTATAACTACAAGGAACTTCAGGCGGACCTGCGCCGCCGGGGACATACGCTCCGCACTGAGGGCGACGGTGAGACGATCCTCCACTTATATGAAGATTATGGGCTGGATTTGTTCCGTCACCTGCGCGGGATGTACGGCTTTGCCCTGTGGGACGCTCAGCGGGGGCGGTTGATCCTGGCGGTCGACCATATTGGCATGAAGCCGCTGTACCTGCGGCAACAGGACGGCCTGCTGTCTTTTTGCAGTGAGGCCAAAGCGCTGTTTGCGGATAGCGGTTCAGCGGCGCTGCGGTTGGATGTGCTGGATACCTACCTGAGTTTTGGCTATATGGTTGGTGCGGAGACCCTGTTTGAAGGGGTGGATCGCCTGCCTGCCGGTCACGCACTGGTGGTGGAAGGCGGCACGACACGGTTGCATCCGTACTGGAGCTTTCCGGATTATTTGCCAAACCGGATTGAACCGCCAAATCGCCAAGAACGCCAAGATAAGTCAGAAATCGTCGGTGATGCTGCAACGATCTACGGGCAGGCACAGGCGCATCTGGCGGAGAGTGTGCGGCTGCACCTGCGGAGTGACGTGCCGCTGGGCTTGTTCCTCAGCGGCGGGGTGGACTCGGCGGTGGTGCTGGCGTTGATGAGCCGGGAAGCTGGCGAGCGCGTCCAGTCGTACACGGTCGGCTTTGATGTGGATACGCCGGATAATGAACTACTGCAAGCGCGGCGGATCGCGGCGCACTTCGGGGCGCAGCATCATGAGCGCGTGATTGATGCGTCTACCTGGTGGGATGGGCTGCTCAAGACGGTCTACCATCATGATGAGCCGATTGCCAATCAATCGGCGGTCTCGCTGCTGCTGCTGGCGGAACACACGGTTCGAGATGTCAAAGTGGTGTTGACCGGACTGGGCGGGGATGAACTGTTCGGCGGCTATCCCAATCACCACGCTATCCCGCGTTTGCTGGCACAGCAAGCGGCCTGGGGGCAGGCGATTGGCGCGCCGCTGCGGGCGTTGGCGGGCATTGAACGGCACTACCCGCGCCTGAAGCGTTACCGGATTGTCGGCGCACTGCCGACTTACCTGCCGGGCCTGATCCAGGTGGGGATGCCGCGTGACGAAGCTATCCGACGGCGTATGTCTTTCGATGGTCTGGTGCTGACTGACTCGCTCCGACGGGAACTCTACAGCCGGGATCTGATGAGCGCGTGGCAATCTGCAAGGCACAAGGAGCACATCTACGCCGGTATCATCGCCCAAAGCTGGCGGGATGATCCCTACGACACCGCGCAGGCGCTGGTCATCAACACGTGGCTGACCGGGAACGCCCTGCTGCATACGGATAAGGTGACGATGGCTGCCTCGCTGGAGGCGCGGGTGCCGTTGTTCGACCCGGCCTTGCTGCGCTTTGCTGCGCAGGTCCCCTCGGCAGTACGAATGCAATCCAACAAGATCGTCCTGCGGGAAGCGGCGCGGGATCTGCTGCCGGATTTCGCCCGGGAACGTGCCAAACGTCCCTTTGGTACACCCATCCTGAGCTGGTTTGATGGCCCGCTGAAAGATCGAATCCGCAGCGCCCTGACCGCACCGGATGCGTTCATCCGTCCGTATTTCGAGCCAGCAGCCCTTACGGCGCTATTGGAAGGGCACTTCAGTGGGCAGGCCAATCACGTCGAGCTGGTCTTCCGGTTGCTGACCTTGGAGTTGTGGGGACAGCAGTTCATGAAAGTAACTGAATGATTCACCTTCTACAGTCAGCCCTCACCCCCAACCCCTCTCCCAAAATCCGCCGTCTGCCGAAGACGGCGCGGCGGGGAGAGGGGAGCCAAATACAGGAAATGCCTGAGCAGTTGCGTAAGGTAAGTGAATGACTACCCTGAGTACAGCCGATGCCCGCCGCGCGGCCCGTAATGCCAGCGCGATTGCGGCTTCCAGCATCCTCAGCCGGGGCATTCAATTCGGCTGGCAGTTGATCTTTGTGCTGCTGGTTTCGCAGGAAGCCTTTGGCATCTACGGCGCAGTCAGCAGTTTTGTGCAGATCGGCACCGCGATTGCCGGATTTGGGCTGGGCTTGATCGTCATCCGCGAGGTCGCTCGCCGACCCGATCAATCCGGGCGCTACCTGACGGCGACCCTGTTCCTGCAAACCCTGTTCGCGCTGCTGGCCTACGTGGGCCTGAACATGGCGGCAGCGCTGGGCGGGTACAGCGAAGCGGTGCGCGTCTTTCTGGCACTGGCAGCCATCAACCTGATTATTGATACATTGGGCAACATCGCTTTTGACCAGTTGATGGCCCATGAGCGCATGGTGGAAACCTCGATCATCAGCGTCGTGCATGTGCTGGCGATGATGATCCTGGCGTTCACGGGGCTGCGACTGGGTTACAGCCTGTTCGGGGTCTATGCCGGGGTGGCGCTGTCGGGTCTGCTGCGGGCAGGATTGCTGTGGTGGCGGCTGCGACTGGCCGATGTCCTGCCAGCATGGCCGATGGATCGCGCCGTGGCGCGGAGCCTGCTGGTGAATGCGGCACCGATTGCCCTGAGCAGCGTGTTATATCTGGCCTATCAGCAGATGGACAAGCTGCTCACCAACCGCTTCGTGGGCGACCGGGAGACCGCTTATCTCTCGCTGGCGTTCGTGGTCATCTTTGGGTTGGTCGAGGTATTAAATACCACGGTTCTGACGGCGCTGTATCCGTTGATGTCCCGGGCGGCGGTAGACCGCAGTAGCGAGCGATTTGGCTTCATGGTGGACAAGGTGAGTATGTTTACCTTCGCGCTCCTGCTGCCGATTGCGCTGGTGCTGACTTTCTTCGGCGAGGCGCTGATCGTGCCGATTTTTCAGGAACGCTACCGCACGACTGCGCATATCCTGTCGGTCTTCATCTGGTACGCGCTCCTCTCCATGACCAATAATGCGCTGGTGCAGGGTTTGATGACACAGAATCGGCAGCGCCGGGTGCTGCTGAACCGGGTATGTGGTCTGGTGGTCAATCTGGTCAGCCTGCTCCTGCTGCTGCCCACCTTTGGTGTGATGGGCGCGCCGTTGGCCTCGGTCATCGCGGAGTCGGTGGCGGCGGCTCTGACTCTGCTGACATTCCGTGCTCACGGTTGGGATCGGCGGCAGTTCCTTTTACAAATCGGACGGCTGGCACTGTGGGGGGCGGTGGTTGCCGGGGTGATGTGGGTGGTGGGTGCGATCAATCCGTATCTCGGTATCCTCGTCGGGGTGATAGTCTATGCCACAGGGCTGATGTTCCTGCCGATTCTGCGCTCGCACGACTGGGACTTCCTCTACCGGTTGTTAAGTGCGCTGCCGTTGGGCGGGATGGTCAGCCGGGTGTGGAAGCGGGAGGTGAGTGGCTAGAGGTCGGTGGTCAGTGGCTGGTGGAAAGTCGTCGCGCTGCGCCCGCCAGTGGTTCAAAACCACCGGCTAGATCTGGAATGACGCCCCACAGGGACTTCCTGCGGTCGCACTGAAGGCATTCCGGTCTTGGCGGTTAAAACTTTCGTTCTTCAGTCATAGTCGCTCTGGACTTCTCTTTTCCTGTGAACTTCCGCTTACTTCCCCTCACCCTCGCCGACGGGTTCCTTGCCGGTGGTGACGCTGATCCATTCCGGGCGATCCCCGCGCAGATGCCCATAGACCGGCTTTTCATTGCGGAGCATATCGACGAAGGGGCCAATATCGGCAATGGGCAGGAAGAAGTAGCCCTTCTTATTGCGGACATCGTAGAACGGATCGGGGAAGTCGCTGGTCGGGTCGAGGAAGTAGACATCCATGGTGTACTCGCCACCAGTGCACCGGATGAGCGCCCGCACGGCGGCACTCACCCCGTTAAAGGTCTGCCGCTCCAACTGCCGCCAGACGATCATGTACTCGGTGATCTCGAACAGTTGCACGTCCATCGTCATGTGGGGACTCCTTGCATGATAGTAGTTTATCAGTAACTGAATTTATGTTCTAGATTGCACTGGACATGATAGTAAGTTGATATAGAATTTATTTAAAGGTATAGGTATTGACGATGGTAGATTACAGTCTCCACAAACATTTCTATCAATCATACATTGTTGATGAGGACTTACTTCGACATATCGATCATTTGCTATGTGATGTGTCTCCAAAGCGTAGATGGGATATCTCATTGAGTGACAATGGAAGTATTAGTTTTTCCTCACTAGAGGAACTGCTTAAATTTCCAAACGTGTCAGAACGCAGCATTACTAACATTGAGATAAGGGCATATTCACTTGATAAATCAATTACGATTTCCTTTGACAAAGGATTCATGACTGATTTACCCGTTACTAAGATTTATTTACACAGTAATGACGAAAGGGATATCGATTACTATCTCAAGAGATGCACGCAACTTATTAATGATTCTCGAAGAGGGAAAGTATATTCGTTTTTTGCTCAACTGAATTTATTTGGCCTAGTTAGTACTGGATTATTTGTCCTTAGCTGGTACGGTATGATTTCCAGTCCAATGAGTCCAGGGGAGCAATTTAGGACATTCATAAACGGTATCTTTTCTGAAAAGGCAGTATTTATTGTCGCTATTCTTGTAGTTTACGTATTCGTATTACTTGTGATTACACGTATTCTCGATACCATTCAAAGAATCCTATTTCCATCCTGCACCTTTGCAATAGGAGCAGGAGTCAAACGGGAACGAATATCGGATAACCTACGCAACACAGTTCTTGTCGGTGGGATTGCATTGCCCTTTATTTGGTTTGTCATCACATCACTACTGACTGGCTGATAGAGCCTTAATTTGCATGGATCAGTTCTCAGCACCTCGTACTTCGCGCACCTTAACGCTGTACTGAGAACTGTAGGCTTGTTCCTATCCCGCCTGCTTATTGAGAATATCCATCTCCTGACGGACGGTCTCGTACAGGGTCTCCGCACGGAGCTGCGCCAGCGAGTAGCAGGGGCCGCCCATGCGCTCCGCCAGCTTGGCCGCCAGCCCTTGATCGAAGGCGACGTGTTCCATGTTGATGGTCACGGTGCGGATGTTATCGAACTTGAGGCCGTCAGCGATGCGGTTGGCCTCTTCCTGCGGGGCGAGAGTCGTACTCATGGAGACATTGCCCGCGCCATCGGTCAGCAGGATCATCAGCGGCAGCACATCCGGGTGCAGCGTCTTCTCCCGGCGGATGGTTTCGTAGGCCAGCAGCAGCCCGGCGGAGAGCGGAGTCTTGCCGCCGACCGGGATGTCTGTCAGGGCTTGTTTTGCCAGCGTGACCGAGTTGGTCGGCGGCAGCACCATGCTGGCGCGGTCTTTCTGAAAGACGATGAGGCCCACGCGGTCACGCCGTTGATAGGCATCGGTCAACAGGGACATGATGGCGCCCTTGGTGGCCGCCATACGCTCGGAGACGGCCATGCTCCACGAGGCATCGACCACAAACAGGATCAGGTTGGCTGTCCGGCGCACGCGGACTTTGCGGTGCAGGTCAGTCTTGTTCAGGGCGTAGGCCATGCCGCTTTGCTTAAGACCTTCGGCCCGCGCTTTCTGGAAGGGAGCGGCGGCACGCAGGGTGGCATCAAAGGCAATATCGGAGGACTTTTTGCTGCCCATCGGCACGGCGCGGATGTAATGACCACGCTTGCGGTCGGTCTTGGTGCGTGACCGCCGACCGGCGTGTTTACGGGTCAGTTTATCGAGGTTGGTCTGGAGCTTGCGGGGGGCGAACTCCCCGCCGGATTTGATCTTCTTGCCGCCTTCCCACCAGTACGTCTGCTGATTATCAAAGACGCTCTGAGGGGTTGGATCGGTCTGACCTAAATCCGGCAGGTTTTCGTTTTGTTCACTGGCTACGGATTGGCTTTTTTTTTCACTGCGTTTTCTTCAGAACCTTCAGCCGCTTCGCTGGCCTCTTCGCCCTGGCCCCACTCGGTGTTGGCCTGTTCAAGCTGCTGCTCGACATTGGACATGTTCATCTGTCCATCAGCGAACGGGCCGCGCTTGAGGCGGTGCGGCAACGCCAATTCAGCCGCCATCAGAATGTCGCGGTTTTCCAGCCAGGTACGGCCTTCAAAGGCGGCATGGGCGCGGGCAGCCTTCAGGATCACCAGGTCAGCGCGGTGGCCGTCAATGTGGAGGCCGCCGGTGATGGTGGCAATGTTGAAGAGTTCGCGTCGACCGTACTCCACCGCATCCGCAATTTCGCGGGCGGCAGCAATCTGGTCGGAGAGTTTCTGTTCTTCACCCGCCCAGGCGCGGCGGAAGGCTTCGGCATCGGTTTCGTACTGGATGTGCCGTTCGAGGATTTCCATGCGGTCATTGGCGTTGCTGATGCCCTTGACCTCGACCGACAGCGCGAAACGGTCCAGCAATTGTGGACGCAGGTCACCTTCTTCCGGGTTCATGGTGCCAACCAGGATGAAGCGGGCGGGATGCGTGAAGCTGATGCCTTCGCGCTCGACCACGTTCACACCCATCGCCGCTGAGTCCAGCAGCAGGTCCACGACATGATCATCCAGCAGGTTGACTTCATCCACGTACAGGATGCCCCGGTTAGCCGCTGCCAGCACACCCGGCTCGAAGTGTTTTTCACCCTTCTGGATGGCTTTTTCGATATCCAGCGTGCCGACCACCCGGTCTTCGGTGGCGCTGACCGGCAGATCGACAAAGCGGGTACGGCGGCGCTCGGTCTTAAGTTCTTCACCCCGTTCGGCCCGAGCGCGGATTTCATCCGACCAGGTGTCCGGGCGCTTGGGATCATCACCATAAGGGGAGCCGATGACCACTTCAATATCCGGCAGGAGGGCAGCCAACGCACGAGCCGCGGTGGATTTACCGGTGCCGCGTTCGCCACGAATGAGCACACCGCCGATGCGGGTATCAATGGCGTTGAGGATCAACGCACGTTTCATCGTCTCCTGCCCGACGATAGCGGTGAAGGGGTAAACCGAGGGCCGTCTTGTCATGTGAAGGATGTTCCATTCCAGTGAGAAGCAACAGAAGCATTATAACCTAGCCACCTTGCGGGTCAATTGCCAGCGCAGGCCAGTGAAGAAGTGAAGAAGTACAGAGTGGAGACCGGCTGATAGCTCATAGCTGATAGCCAGACTGGAATCTGATAGCCACCAGCCGCTCCGCTTCTACGTTGGTTGCGGTATAGGCGTCACCGGCCAGGCACCGAGGGCTTCCAGGAGGGATTGACCTGTTAGGCCGTTATCCAGCAGGGCCTCGACCTCGCTGAACATCGCGCGGACAGTCGTGAAATAGCCTGGCGCGTTAAAGGTGACTGTCAGGTAGCCGAGGCGTGCGGGTAGATCCGCTTCGGCGCTGAACTCAACCAGTAGTTCGTAGGCTTTCATATACGACTCGGCCAGTGCAGGCGCATTGGTCAGGGTGAGGCTGTAGATGTTCAGATGAAAATCGGTCGTCATGGCGGCGAAGTAGGCGACGGCGGGTGTACCACTGCGATAGTCCAGGCAGTTTTCGCCATAAGCTTCGGCAAAGACGCCGGCCCTAAATTCAGCCTCGGTTAACCAATCCTGAACCTGTTGGGTCATTTCGGGCAAAGGTTCCGATGCCCACTGCCAAGCGCATTGGAGATAAGCAGGTGACGAGGTGGCGGTATTGGAATGAGTTGTGGTCAGCGTGGGGGTTGCGCTGTGAAGCGGGATGGCCGTCGATGAAGGGGTCAGGCTGACTCGGTGTGTTGGGCTGACAGTGACGGGCGGGCGTGTTTGGGTGAGTCGCGTCACGGAAGCGGGCTGGTCAGCGGTGAGGGTGACGACGCCGACCAGCGCAATGATGACAATCGTAATGAGGCTGAACCAGAATAGGGCAATGGTGCGTGCTGGTTGTCCAGGCATGGCAATACCTCGTCTTCCACGTAGCTTCTACTAGCAAGACGTGCTGCGGGTTCAGATGGTTCCATCCATGGGGGATGTTGGCCTTGACCTATCAGGCAAAACTTGGCAATACATCGGCTGCCAGTTGTTCCAGACCGTCGATGTCATCCTGGTCGAGCCATTGCAGCATGAAGCGCTGAACACCGGCTTCGGCATAGCGCCCCAGTTGTTCAACCAGGGCTGGCCCAGTGCCGACCAGCATCCCGGCGGCGCGCAAGCCTTCGGCACCGTCTTTGATGCCCCAACCAGCGGCAGTTGCCTCGATTTTGCGGTTTAAGGCAGTCTCATCACGGTCATAGACCACCCGTGTCATCAACGAACGTTTGACGCTGTGTGGTTCGCGCCCCTGGGCTTGCAGCATGTCGTCCAGCCGGGAGGAGCGCTGCTTGAACAGATCAAGCGAGGCGTAGACTGCGTTCCATTCCTGGGCATACTGGGCAACCAGTGGCAGGGTTTTCTCTGGTCCATTGCCGCCAATCAGTACCGGCGGTCCAGCAGGCCGGGCTGGATGGGGGAGCAGAACGGCATCATCGACCGAGAAATGCCGACCCCGATAGGTGACAGGATGCTGACTGGCCAGCAACCGGGTGGTGATTGCCAGGGCATCCGTGAACATGGCGTAGCGGGTTTCAAAGTCGTAGAAGGGGACACCAAATTTATTGTGTTCGCGTTCCTGCCATCCTGCGCCTAATCCCAGCACCAGCCGTCCGTTACTCAGGTCATCAACCGCCGCTGCCATGCGTACCGTCATGGACGGATGGCGGAATGTCACCGGAGAGACCAATGGGCCGAATTCGATGCGTTTTGTGGCAGTGGCCGCATAGGTCAGGGAGACCCACAATTCCAGCGAGTCTTTATCGGGCGGGTTGTTATTGGTGAAGTGATCGGAACGGAACAGGCACTGAAATCCAAAATCTTCGGCAGCCTGGAGCAACCGCTGCCAACGCTGCCAATTGAGGCCATCCTGTCCTTCTATCATCAAGCCAATCTGTGTCATGGGGCTGCCCCTTCCCGATTGAGTCCTGCGTGGGTAACATCCACAGTCTACCTGCTTTTTCCTGTTGCGGAACCATGACGTATGACTGATAGCCCCGTGAAATATGTCTACTATGCACTCATTTTGCAGGCGGGTGAACCACTGCTACTTCTGAATCAGGGTGCGCTGCCGACCTTCGAGACTACCGAGGCGCACTTCTGGCAGAGCGTGTCGCACGTCAATCAGGGTTTCATGGCGATTACCGATCTCAAACTGACGACGCTGCGCTGCCTGCAAACCCGTTTTGATGAAGCGCAGAATGCGGTCATCCGCTACTACGCCATCGAGAATCATTACCCAAAAAAGCCTTTACTGGATGGCATGCAGTGGGTCAGCCGGGATGGTTTGGCTGACGCGCTGAAGGTTCTGGATCAGCGAGCGATTATTGATCAGTGGTTTGAGTGGGTCGGGCAAGGCTTCCCTGGCCCCGACTGGTATAAGCCAACCTGGATGCACCGGGCGGGGATTGATCTGTATAACGCGATCGGCAAACTGAACCGAACTTGGGTGCCCCCCACAGAGCAGTTGCGGACGTGGGAACGCTCGGCCCTCATCCGCCTCAAGTATATTGACTGGCCCGGTGAGGATCCTGTCTGGGCGTATTTCAAAGGCGTTCCGCCGATGTTCGCCCACGAGATTCCCATCACGCGGCATTTGGGCGAGTTATTTGCCCATAATGCCCCGCACCTGCTGGATGAAGACCGTTCTGAGCGTTGGATGGTGATGCGGGACTACGGCTCCCGAACGCTGGATAAAGAAACGGATATTCGCTACTGGGAGGGCGCTTTAACCACGCTGGCGAAAATGCAAGTCGGTTCAGCGAAGGAGCTGATTGACTTCCTGTTCCGGGATGGCTGTCCGGATCGGCGCTGGGATTGGTTAACAACGCAGATCGAAGCCCTGTTGACGGCTCCGGCGGCCATGCTGACCGGGGATAGCTCTGCACTCTCTGCCGCTGAATTGGATGAACTGCGGTCGCGTCTGCCGGAATTCCAGGGCTGGCTGCGCGAGTTGCAGACTTATGCGGTGCCCATGGCTTTGGAGCATGGCGACTTCTGGCCAGGGCAGGTGCTGGTACAAGAGGAGCCTGAGCTCTACACTATCATCGACTGGTCGGATTGCTCCATCAGCCATCCGTTTTTCAGCCTGCTGTTTCTATTTGATGATGAGCCTGGACTGCCAGAGTTACCCGATGCGCGCGAGCGGCTCATCACCACCTACCTGAAGGTGTGGACGGATTACGAATCGCTGGAACGCCTGCGGGCATGTTTTGACCTGGCGATCAAGTTCGCACCGCTGTACTACGCTGCCATTTACCACGCGGTCATTCTGCCTGGGATGACTTTCAAATGGGAGATGAACAACATGATCCCATTTTATCTAAAGAAGCTACTGCCTTCATCGTGAGGTGTATAGGGGTAACCAGCCAGGTCGCCCCTACTTCCTGCCTACCACTAAGGTGCTGAAGTTGAATGCCCACGGTAGGATGTCACGCAGGACCTTTCCCAGCCATTCTGCCAGCCTGCTGGTCTGGTAGTACCCTGGCGCTCGGAACGGTCCACCCAGGCCGTACAGGGTATAAGAATGGCTGGTGGGTTGAACACGCTCCAGTTTGAACCCAGCCAATTCGACCGCGCTGCAAAGAGCGTGCCGGGTATAGGAACTTTCGTAGAAGTTGTCATCGGTCAGCAGGCTGCCACCGCGCTGTTTCCGTCGCCATTCCACCAGCCGATAGACTACATTTGGATATGGAATGGTCAGTACCAGCACTCCGCCAGGTCGCAGTACTCGATAGGCTTCTGTCAGGGCTGGGCCCAGACCATGCTCGAAATGTTCCAACACGCCGAATGAGAGATAGGCCCCCAGCGTGTTATCCGCAAAGGGTAGCCGATGGACATCGCCACCCATCAATGGCAAAGTTGGATCATATTGGTGTGACGTGTGGAGCGCATTCACGGCATAATCCAGGCCGATGGCATGGTATCCCAAGCGTCGCAGTGTGATGAGGATAGCACTTAGTCCGCTGCCAGCTTCCAATATCGGCGTATCTTTGGGCAGGTAGGGCAAGTACGCTTGCAGCGTCTCCTGGGCACGAGGGCTATCGACTGTTGCCAGGTCACGTTCGACTGAAGCGTGTTGCCAGATATCTTCCCACGCTTGCCGGGTGCTATCGTAGCGGTCGCCACGGGGCGGCTGTGTCATGATCCCTCCTTGTGTGCCAGGTAGATCAATTCATAGGCCAGCAAACCCGGCAGCAGGGGTTTGGGCAGAGGATACTTCAACCGTCTCGCTACTCCGTTGACCAGATTTTGTAAGCCGCTTCCCGCGATGTGGACAGAGTCGACATGGTACCCTTGCGACTCGATCAAGTTGTGCCCAGTCTTGAGGGTGTAGAGCCGCAAATGGGTGCGATCCATGACCCCGTAGTCCGCATAGTCGAACTGCCCGAGCAGCAGGCGCAACCGTAAACTCCAATGCGCAATGTTCGGGAGCGAAACAATCAGGCGCGCCCCCGGCTTGAGCAGTTGATGGGCGGCCATCAAGAGGCGCTCCGGGTATTTGAGATGCTCTAGGACAGCGGCAGCGAACAAGATATCATACGGCGCACTGGCGCGGGCCGGTTCGAGAGCATTGGAGGTATCCAAATCAACCGTGTGAACTTCTGTGCAGCGGGTGGAAGCGATGGCAGTCGCAGCTTGGTCTGCTTCGAGACCTGTCACGCGGCAACCCAACACCTGTTCCATGTATCCAGAAAGATAGCCAGAGGCGCAGCCGAGTTCCAGTACCTGTGAGCCCGGCGGGATGAGGCGCATTAGAATACTGTGGGCTTCATCCGGATGGGCTTGAGCGGGGTCGAACAACCCCTCGAGGTGATATTTGGGTATGGTCATTGTAATTGTCGTTTGAGCGCCATTCCCCAAAGTGCGGGACGACTCAACAGCCAGAGGAAGCCTGTCCTCCATCTGCCGAAATACTTGGCGCAAAAGGTTAGCATATCCCGAAAATAGATGCGGCTAGCCAGCCATGTGCGCGTAACACTCTTTTCCCGGTGAATAATGTAGCTGCTGGTCAGGAATCGCCATTTGTGTCCCGCGAAGCGTTCTGCCAGATCATCCTCCGGGAAATAGAGTAACAGCCGATCATCCAACAGTATATCCTCGCGGCGCATCAGCGTACAGGAACCCGGTACCGCTTCGACATCACGCTCGGTCGCACGATCCCAGTCTGCATAGACATGGACGGCATGAAGCCGCTGCCTTAGCCCGGGCAACAACCAGCCGAAAGCACTGTGTTCCAAGAGTAGGTGAGCGTAGCGACGGCGCGTCGAGCAAGTGGGTTGCAAGCTGCCATCCGGGTAGCGTAGTTGGATGGTCACGCCGACATAATCGGGGTTCACTGATAGGAAATCTACCATCAGGCGCAGGGCATCTGGTTGAGGAATGGTATCCGGGTTGAGCATCAGAACGTAGTCACCGCTTGATGCCCGAATGCCGAGGTTATTGCCACCACAGAACCAGAGATTCTGGTTGGGTGTGAGCAGCTTTACCTCGGGGAACTCGCTCCGGATCATGTCAGCGCTGCCATCACGAGATGCGTTATCGACCACGATCACCTCGGCGGGTAGTGTCGATTGGCGGAGCGCCGTCAGGCAAAGTCGTATATCCTCACGGGTGTTGTAATTAACGATGACAACGGAAAGGCGTGGGTTGGCTGGTGGCTGGTGGTCAGTAGTCAGTGGAAGCGGTTGATGGCGTGTAGGTGACGACCGGGAATCGCGGGTCGGTTGGGTGGCAGCATCGACCTGTAACCTGAAACCAGCCACTTGCCCCTCTCCGCCTGGAAGCTGAACGCTGGTAGTTGGCAGCCTAAAACTATCCACCGAGCAACTCCTCGACCCGGGCTATACGCTGATCGTAGGTGTGATGTGCATAGACGTGCGCTTGTGCGGCCTGCGCGAGCCGTTCACGTTCAGCATCATGGCTTAGATAGTAAGCGGCTTTAGCGCGCAGGTCATCCATATCACGGAAGGTGACGATGGTTTCACCCTCGGTAAACCATTGATGAGTGCCCGGCAGGTCATCCGCCAGTTGCAGGATGCCGACCCCGGCAGCCTCGAATAAGCGCATGTTACCGCCGTAGCGCATGAAGTCCCCATGGACATTAATGGTCAATTTAGCAGCCGAGAAGACTTCCAGCATGTCTTCCCCTAGCGCATAGCCCCGGAAATGCGGTTTCAGGCTGGCGGGAACATCGTGGACGCTCCAGATGCCCAGGTTGAAGTCTTTGAGCGCTTCCAGCGCTTTGACGCGCAGGCTGTAGAGATGATTGGGAATCAAGGTGCCGACGAAGGCGATGTCACAAGTGTAGTCCTGACGCTGCTGTGGCGTCAGCTCATACGGCCGGTGGAAGGCTGGATTACAGGCCGAGATGGGCAGGCATTCCATTTGCGCTGCACCCAGTTCCAGCCACTGGATACCGTGATAGTAATCGTTGACCAGCACCAGATCATAAAGGCGGGCGGCAGCTCGTTCGATGGGCAGTGAAAATACAATTGGGGAAACGCCGGTCGAATACACTATCCGGCATTTGGTTTCCCGTTTGATGGAGGTGAGTGTCTCGGGCGTGATGACTCGATTATCGCCGACCATCCACAACACATCGGGTTTGAACTGCCGAGCCTGCTCCATTAACCGTTGATTGCGGGCGCGGTAATCCGGATTGAGGTTCGGTGGGATTCGCCGCGCCAGTGCGCCGAGTACTTTTTGAACACTCAGTCCCTCGGTATGCCGTTCGGTGGTCGCGCCCCAGGCCGGGATATTGCGGTAGAACACGCTGGTGATGTGCCCTCGTTTACGGAGCGCCTGATCCCAGTGATACTGGCCCATGCTGGGTGGGAAGATGGGTGGTGTTTCACCAGGGGGTGTTGCGGCGATGGCCTTCTGCAGGGCATCCGGGTGATGCAGCGCGGCGACAAACAGAATACGCATTTACAGGAATCCATGTTCCTGATACCAGTGGTAGGTATCACTCAGGCTCTGTTTCATGTCAATCTGCGGCGGGACGAGTTCTCGCCAGGCTTTGGCCGGGTCGAAGTAAATGTTGGTGGCGCCTAAGCGCGCCTGATCGGCATCAATCGGAGTTTCAATTCCTAAGCGGCGTGCCAGATCAATGCCAGCAGCGGCCAGCGGCAGCACAAAGCCCGGCACCGGTAAGAAGGGACGACGCGCACCTACCGTAGCAGCGATCATGCCGTACCATTCGCGGTGCGTGTAATTGGCAGTGCCGAGGATGTACCGTTCGCCAGTGCGGCCTCGTTCAGCAGCGGCCAGGTGCATCCGGGCGACATCGCGGGCGTCGATCACGCTAATCCCGCCGGGTGTGACCGGCACCCATGCGCCCATTTGCTTGATCTGCATGATGTAAGTGCCGGAGATCATATTCAGGTCGCCCGGGCCCATGACGATGACGGGATTCACGATGACCACATCCTGACCGGCCTGCACGGCTTCTGCGACTACTGCCTCCGCCTGGACTTTGCTGTAACCGTAGGGGAAGCGTTCAGGCGAGAGATTGAACGGGATAGTCTCATCAGCGGGTTGACCGTCAGCCCGCGGCCCGATGGCAGCGGCGCTGCTGGTGAAAACCACCCGCTGTACCCCGGCAGATCGGGCTGCCCGGAGGACGCGCCGTGTACCTTCGACATTGGCTTCGAACATTTTCGCTTTATCGGCTCGCCAGTAATCAGCGACCGCAGCGACATGGAACACCCAGTCGCAGCCCGCGCAGGCTTGCTCAAGCGCAGCGTGATCCAGAATATCGCCAATGGCGGACTCAAAGGGTACTCCGCTCAGGGCATCCAGTTTGGAACTGGAACGATGCAGGACTCGCGCCTGATGCCCGGCTTCATGCAGTGCCCGAACGATATGCGAGCCGACGAAGCCGGTACCGCCGGTGACAAGTGCTTTCATCACAACCCCTTGTCCATCTCAAAGGGCAGAAGGGTCAGTGGCGCACCACTACACAGGTTTTGCAGGTTGTGGTTCACATACTCGACGTAAGCAGCAGGTTGGGTTGCTTCTGCTAGCTGGGCGGGCAAGGGCTTGAGCTTGCCACCGACACGCACCAGCGGCGCATCGTCAGGTAATTTCGCGAGTTCACGCGCTTTTTTCAGCGCTGTTTGTAAATCACCCAGTTGATCGACCAGCCCGTGTTGAAGCGCCTGCTGACCGGTCCATACGCGACCACCTCCGACTGCATCTACCTGTTCCGTCGTCAGGTGGCGGCTTTTGCTCACATGGTCGATGAACTGCTGGTAGATCCGCTCGATACTGGCCCGCATCCGGGCGCGTTGTGCTTCATTGAACGGGGCACTGTCACTGAAGAAATCGGCATTGGCCCCGCGGGAAAAGCTGGTTCGGTTGACTCGTAAGCGGGCATATAAGCCACCCGTGACGGCTTTGGCGCTGATGACCCCGATGGAACCGGTGATTGTGCCCGGTTGGGCCACGATCCACTGGGCGGGTGTAGCGATATAGTAACCGCCGGAGGCTGCTACCCCGTTCATGTAGACGACTAAGGGGCGATCTGCTGCCAGTTCTGCCAGCGCCGCCGTCATGGCTTCAGCCGCCGCAGCCGAACCACCGCCGCTTTCGATGTAAAGGATGACAGCCGCAGCCGTTTTATTCTTCATCAGAGCACGGACCTGCTGGACAACGGTTACATCGCCCATGACTTCATCACCGATGAAGGGTAGGGGCAAATTGACGGGCGGTTTGCGGCTTTCTCCCTGGATCATCGTTCCACTGACATGCAGCAGGGCTACATATTTGTTCGGGGATCTTCGCCACTTTTTCAGCAGCTTCTTTTCGGCGAATTCGATATTGACGATCTGCTCACTAGCAATGCGGCGATGCAGACCTTCTTCAGTCTCGACAGCATCGACATAACCAGCCTTCAGCGCCTCGGTATCCAGATGGGGCGCACTATCGATCATCGCCTTGATTGCATCGGAGGTCGTTTTGCGACCTTCAGTGATGGCATCAATCATTTGCTCATAGCGCGAATCCAGCAGCCAATTGAGTTGTTCCCGGCCTTCTGTGGATGGTTCAGAGCGTGTCAGGCTGTCCAGTGCACCTTTGTAGGGGGTAATTGCTACGCTATCCATCTGCACGCCAGCCCAATCCAAAGCGTCCTTGAGGAACGTTACTTCAGAATGCAGCCCAATGGTCATCAGTTCGCCACCGGGTTGGAGGACGATTTCATCGGCAGCACTGGCCAGGGTATAGGTGGCATTGTCGTAGCTTTGTGCGTAACAGATGACACGTTTGCCGCTGGCACGCAGCTTGAGGAGCAACCCGCGCAAGGTCTGTAAATCTGCCAGGGAAAGCTGTAGCCCGCGCAAGGTGAGGATCACACCTTTGGGCCGCGGATCGTCCGCGATGCGCTCAAACAGCCGGCGGAAATCAGCCAGGCTCATGGAGGGCTTGCCCAGAACCCGCTGTTGAATCCAGGAGCGGGGTTCGGGCAGTGCAGGGATTTGGGCAGGCAAGGTCAGCATGATCCAGTCGAGCTTTGACCGGCGACGCCTCCAATTGCCAAATGCGAAGATACCTCGCCGCAGGTATCGGAATGGATTCAGGTAGGCAAGTGCGTGTTGAACGGATTTGAGAAATGGTTTCAAGGACTGGTTCATCCGAACTTTACAGACTCAATTATAAAATCTGAAGTACCATTGGTAGAGTACTCACCCGGATAAATTGTAGTCGATAGGGGTTTAGTCTTCCATTATGGATGGTGGCTCCACTGATCTTCGGATGCCGGATGCAGCCCCGAGTGACCGGCAGGGCATGCTCAATCGCCTCTGGTTTCGCTTGACTGAGCCAGGTCCCGGCATTGTCGATTATGAGCGGCGTATTCAATCACGCTTTCTGGCAATAACCCTGGTTGTGTTAGCCCCCGCAGGTGTCTTGCTGGTGGTTGCCATGAATCTCCTCTCGATAGAGGCGATGTTTTCGAATATGGCAATGTGGGTGCTCGCTATTGTGAGCATCGGACTGGGCGGTGTGGCCTGGGGGCTGAGCCGAACTGCTCAATACCGCGTGGCCGCGTATCTGGTGGTGATCGGTACGACAGCGGCGATTTACTTGTCCGCGCTCATTTCCGGGGAACCACTGGAAACACACGGTTACTACTTCTTTATCCTGCCGGCCATCATTACCAAGTTTCTGCTGGGTCGGCGGGTCATGGTGGGAACCATGCTGGTTCATCTGGCGCTGATCCTCTTGACCTGGTTCATGCAGCCATCAATAGAAGCAGCCAGTAAGTTAATCGAACCATTTGCCTTTTATCTGCTGACATCCGTTTTACTGGTCATTATTGACGCTTTTCGGGAACGGCTTGAGCAAGACCGCCGCAATTTAGTGGAAGCCGCCCACCAAAAGCTGCAATCGGAAGTGCTGGTTCGTAAACGAGCTGATGCTCGCTTGTTTTACCAGGCCAACCTATTGGAGAACGTATCAGACGCAATTATTGCCATTGATACGAAGTTTATTGTCCAATCCTGGAATCGTGCCGCTGAAATTTTATATGGCTGGTCAACTCAGGAAGCCGTGGGGCAATCGCTGCTATCCCTGTCCTTATCCGGGTATGACGCGGAACAGGGACAATCCGTTCTATCTGGGTTGTTGCGTTCGCGCTCCTGGCGCGGTGAACTGAACCAGCGAAATCGATTGGGCGACCAGTTGCAGGTTCAGGTTTCATCGAATCTGGTGCGAGATGAAGCCGGCGTGGTCACCGGTCTGGTCATGTTGAACCATGACATTACCGACAGTAAGAAATCTACTCTGGAAGAAGCCCGGCAGCGTCGTCTGGCCCAGGCCCTTCAGGAAACGGCCGCCTTACTCAATAGCAGTCTCAACTTGAATATCGTGCTGGACCGTCTCTTGATTCAAGTAGAACGGGTGCTGCCTTACGATACTGCTTCGATCATGTTGATCGAAGAGGGTATGGCAACCATATCTCATCATCGTGGTTTTGAGCAGCGGGGCTTCAGTGCCAGTGATTTGAATGTGTTTCGGTTGAAGGTGGAGGAAAAAGAAAGCTTGCGCTGGATGTATGAACAGCGCCGCCCCATTCTGATAGCGGATTCGTCCAAGGCAGTATGGTGGAGTCAGGACCCAACTGCACTTTGGATTAAATCCTATCTGGGTTCTCCTATTCAACTCGATGATGAAGTTATTGGTTTCATCAATCTGGATAAAGCAGTTGTAGATGGCTTCACCTGGGAACAGGCGGACTTGTTAAAGTCGTTTGCTGACCAGGCTGCGGTCGCTATCCGCAATGCAAGGCTCTACCGCCTGACCGAACGGTATGCCAAAGATCAGGAACAGCAGGTGATCGCCCGAACCATGGATCTGGAACGGGAACGCGGGCAGCTTCGCGCCATCCTCGATTCGATGAGCGAAGGGGTGCTATGCCTGATGTTCGGTGAACCGCCTATGCAAATTGTTAATCCGGCGCTGTTGCGGATGACTGGCTTGACCGAGCAGGAATTGGATTGGGACTCGCTGCGGGCTGCTTCTGTGGATGAGCGGACCCATCAGGAAATTCTCGATGAGATCATCTCCATCGTAGCTCACAAAGGTATGCATCACGTTCTGGGGGCAATCCGGCGGGGGACAGAAGGGGAGTTCGATGCCGAAATCAACTGCTCCTCGATTCAGGATCGAGAAGGCCGTTTGCTGGGTCTGTTAATGGTGTTCCGTGATGTCAGTGAGGAGAAGGCCTTAGCCGAGCAGAAGTCCCGGTTTGTGGCAAATGCCTCCCATGAGCTGCGGACGCCGCTGACTAACCTGATGACCCGCCTGTATATTTTCCGGCGCACCCCGGAACGCTATGAAGAACATCTGGGCATTCTGGAAGATGTGGCGGAACGGATGCGCCGTCTGGTGGATGATCTGCTGGATTATTCGCGTTTTGAGCGCGGCATGATCCCTTTGGACCGTCAGGATATGGATTTGCGCCCTGTGTTAAAAGCGGTCACGGATGGGCAAATTCAGGAAGCCGATCATAAGTCAATTCAGATTCAGGCGGTTCTCCCCGATACCCCGCTGGCGGTTCACGCCGATAGCTCGCGTATTGCCCAGGTCTTTACCAATCTTTTGACCAACGCCATCAATTACACACCGGAAGGTGGGCACATCACTCTGCGCGCATACCTGACCGAAGCTCCAGAAGTGGTTATCGAAGTTGAAGATACTGGCGTCGGAATTCCCCCGGCGGCTTTGGCCGACATCTTTAAGCCATTCGTGCGGGCACATGAGAATACTCGCGGCACCGGCCTGGGTTTGAGCATCACGCATGACATTATTCGGTTGCATGAAGGTACGATCACGGTGAGCAGCGAAGTCAATAAGGGCAGCGTCTTTAAGGTCCAGTTGCCTTACCGGAAATCCTGGCAGGAGTCCGCCAATGGAGGTCGTAGTGGTTAGAAGATCGTTTGTATGATCTAATTGATTATCGCTTGCTCTGAGTAACTTGAGGAGAAAGCAGATTTATGTCGAACTTATCACAGTCTCCTTATGGGGATGGCTCTTATACGCCCGACGACCGCACGGAGATGGTTAATCCAATTGCAGCCAGTTTACAGAAGATGCTGGAACGCAAAGCGGCTCGCCCACAGGATGTATATCGGTTGGCCGTGATTATGGAAGCGGTTCTGGAATCACTCCATGATCCAGTTGCCCTGGAGACCGTGCGCGGTGAGCTCCGCGTCCTGCTGAATGATTTATCCCAGACGATGCCGGAGCGTTAGGCGCCTTGACATCCAACCCTCCCAGCGGAACAACGCCTCCTGCCAGTCCGCCACCTGATCCGTTGGAAGATTCATTGCTGCACCGATTGCTGGTTGCCAGTAATCGGGTTCAGTCCTTACCTCTCAGCGTGTTACTGGGCATTGTTGCCTTCAATACTTTTGTGGTCGCGGTTGCGACCCGCTTTTCTGCCATTCACATTGCAGTATTTTTAGCAGCAGCAGCCTTGAATTGGCTGCTCCTCTATCAACTGCGGGTGACTCGTCGCAGCTTCGGGCCAGATCGTCCATCAGCGCTGGCGTTGACGATTGTCTTTGCAGCCATGACCGCCATTATCGGTTTTCCGGGGATGGGTGTTGAGGTGCTGCTGGTCCTGCTGGCCGCGATTACGGCCCTGGTGTTTTACAGCACCTGGATTGAACCACAGCGAATCGGTGTCACCCGGCAAACTCTGACTACCGCCCAGTGGAAATCCGGCGCTGCACCGCTGCGTCTACTCCATATTGGGGATATTCATGTTGAATATCTGGGCCGCCGTGAGCAGCAGCTCAACCGACTAGTGCAAGAACTTCAGCCAGACCTCATCCTTTTTAGTGGAGACTTCGTCAACCTCTCCAATACGCATGACCCGCAATCCGAAGCGGATATTCGAGCGATTATCAGCCAATGGCAGGCTCCCCTGGGCGTGTATTGTGTATCCGGTACGCCGCTGGTCGAACCTCTGTATCGGGTCCAGGCTTTTACCCGTGATTTGCCTAATCTTAAATTGCTGCCGAATCAATGGGCCACGCTGCCCACACCCGGCGGCGAGTTACATGTTCTGGGTATGGTCGTCACCCATGATATGACCAAAGACCGGGCCATGCTCCAGCAGATGATGGCGCAGGCCCCCGCCACTGGGTTAAGGACTTTGCTGTTCCACCCGCCGGATATTGCTCCTGAAGCGGATGCCGCCGGGTTTGATTTGTATCTATGCGGGCATACGCATGGTGGGCAGATCCGTTTGCCACTGCTGGGAGCGATCTTTTCCAGCAGCCACCTTGGTCAGCGGTTTATCATGGGGCGGTACACACTTCCGCAAGGGATGACGCTGTATACCTCGCGTGGGGTGGGCCTGGAAGGGTTGGGCGCGCCGCGTGCCCGCTTCCTGTGTCCGCCGGAGATTGTTCTGTGGGAGATCAGCGGCAGCCAGTCGTAGAGTAGCGTCTACCGATCTGGCTAAGGACTATGGGCTATTGACTTTCTAAAGTTGCTTGTTGACAACGTTCTGGCTTTGTTATACATTACTCTTTCCATTTTTGTCTGTCTGTACGGGATGAACCCCTAACGTGCCGGTCATAGATCATCAGTGTTCACCGCTTGCTGGTGCTGCTGCCTGTGACAGGCATGATTGCGTTTCTTTGGCCCACCTTTGGCCTACAACCGTATTTAGCACTGGTATTGAGGAGAGCGAAGCGTGTTGCAACGGCTAACCAATATCAAGAACTATGCTCGCACACTTGATGTGCAAGCGCTGCCCTCGTTGATTGAGGTGCAGTTGGAGTCCTTCAAGTGGTTCCAGGAGCATGGTCTGGCTGAACTCTTTGATGAGATCAGCCCCATTGAGAGCTTCAATGGCAACCTGAAGCTCTATTTACCCGGTACCAGTAAAGAGGCACAGGAATTGGGCCTCAAATATTGGTTTGAGGAGCCGAAGTACAACGAAGAAGTCTGCATTGAGCGCGATATGTCGTTCTCTGCGCCGTTGTACTGCCGGGTTGCGCTGGTGAATAAGGAAGCCGGCGATGAAGTGATCCTTTCGGACATCTTCATGGGGGATTTCCCCTTGATGACCGATAAGGGTACTTTCATCATTAACGGCACCGAGCGTGTCGTGGTCAGCCAGCTTATCCGGTCGCCTGGTGTTTACTTCGATGCTGAAGAAGATCGTACCACTGGTCGCCTGCTCTCCAATGCCAAGCTGATCCCAGATCGCGGCGCATGGATGGAGTTTGAGACCAAGAAGAACGACTATCTGACCATCAAGTTCAACCGGAAGCGCACTATCCCAGTGACGATCTTGCTGCGCGCCCTGGCCGCAGTCGATGATGGTCAACCGGCTGCTCAGTCGCCGATCCAAACGGGTGAAACCGATGAGATTATGGCTTTGTATGCAGCCGTGGATACCAACCCTGACCATCAGTTCATTGCCACCACCATCAAGAATGAGCCGACATGGGATCTGAAGAAAGATCAGACGGTTGCTCAGGCTGCCTTGCTGGAATTCTACCGCCGTATGCGTCCTGGCGACCCGCCGACGCTGGACAATGCCCGCGAATATCTGTTTAGCCAGTTATTCGATCAGCGCCGCTACGATCTGGAGCGCGTTGGTCGTTACAAGCTGAATCAGCGTTTGGGGCTGGATGGAACGATCAGCCGCAAGACTCGTACGGTCACCAAGTCCGACGTGGTCAAGCTCATCGAGCGCATGATCCTCATCAATACCGGGCAGGTCGGTAAGGATGACATCGACCATCTGGGTAACCGCCGCGTCAAGACCGTTGGCGAATTGATCCAGAACAAGCTCCGGGTTGGCCTCCGCCGAACCGAGCGTGTAGTCAAAGAACGTATGTCCATCCGCGAAGCGGATAACCTGAGCCCGGTGACGCTGGTGAACATCCGCCCGGTTGTGGCGGCCATCCGCGAATTCTTCGGTTCTTCGCAGTTATCGCAGTTCATGGAACAGACCAATCCGCTGGCGGAATTGACCCATAAGCGCACTCTCTCCGCGCTCGGCCCTGGTGGTCTGCGGCGTGAACGTGCTGGTTTCGATGTGCGTGACGTGCATCACAGCCACTATGGACGTATCTGCCCGATTGAAACCCCTGAAGGCCCGAATATCGGTCTGATTGGTCGTCTGGCGAGCTATGCCCGTGTCAACGAATTTGGCTTTGTGGAAACACCGTACCGCGAAGTGATCAAGTTCCTTTCTGTCGATGACCCTAATCTGATCGGGCGTATTGCCCGTGAGGATATTGAAGATGCCAACGAAAACGTCATCGTGGAAGATGGTACGGTCTTCGATGAAGCCAGTATCAAGAAGCTAAAGAAGGCCAAGATCGAAAAGGTGCCGGTGATGCCCTTCGTCGGTACGGAGATCGTGTATCTCTCTGCCGATAGCGAAGATAACTACATCATCGCCCAGGCCAATTCGCTGCTGGATGATCGGCGTCAGTTCGCCAATGACCGCGTTTCAGTGCGTAATCACCAGAAGTTCATGGTGATGTCCGCCAAGCGCGTTGACTTTATGGATATTGCGCCGCGTCAGGTCGTGGGTATCAGCGCTGCGCTCATCCCCTTCCTGGAACATGACGACGCGAATCGCGCCCTGATGGGCTCGAACATGCAGCGTCAGGCCGTGCCACTGCTGCGACCGGATGTGCCGATTGTCAGCACTGGCATGGAAGATCAGGCGGCCCATGATAGCGGTCAGGTGCTAGTGGCCGACCTCGAAGGTGAAGTGGTCAGTGTCCAGGGTGACCGCATTATCCTGCGCCTGGCGGATAGCACTGAACATATCTACAAGCTGCGGAAGTACAACCGCTCCAATCAATCGACCTGTATTGACCAGCGTCCGGTCGTGCATAAGGGTGATTGGGTCGTACCCGGTACTGTGTTGGCCGATAGCTCTTCGACCGATCACGGTCATCTGGCGCTGGGTCATGACGTGCTGGGCGCATTCCTCTCCTGGGATGGCGGTAATTACGAAGACGCTTTGCTCATCAGCGAAGATATGCTGCGGAATGACAAGTTCACCAGCATCCATATTGAAAAGCACGAGATCGAAGCACGCGATACCAAGCTGGGACCGGAGGAAATCACCTACGATATTCCCAACGTGGGCGAAGACGCGCTGAAAGATCTCGATGAACTGGGTATCGTCCGCATCGGCGCGGAAGTCGGCCCGAACGATATTCTGGTCGGCAAGATCACCCCGAAGGGTGAAAAAGAACTCAGCCCGGAAGAAAAACTGCTCCGCGCTATCTTCGGTGAGCAGGCACGTGAAGTGAAAGACTCCTCCCTGCGCCTGCCGCATGGTGAGAAGGGTAAGGTTGTCGATGTCAAGACCTTTACCCGTGATGAGCATCCCGATCTGCCCGCCGGTGTCGAGAAAATGGTCCGTGTCTCGGTCGCCCAGAAGCGTAAGCTGACCGTGGGTGATAAGATGGCCGGTCGTCACGGGAATAAAGGTGTTATCTCCAAGATCGTCCCGATTGAGGATATGCCTTACCTGGACGATGGCCGCACGGTGGAGATCATTCTCAACCCGCTCGGTGTGCCGGGTCGTATGAACATCGGTCAGGTGCTGGAAATCCACTTGGGTTGGGCGGCAGATCGCCTCGGCTTCCGCGCCATCACCCCGGTGTTTGACGGCGCGAAAGAAATCGAAATCCAGGCTGAGATGGCTCGTGCCTGGCTGATCGACTATGCCTGGAAACAGACCATGACCCGTGCCTGGGAATGGATGAAGGGCTTCGAATACAATCCAGAAGACATCGAAGACGACCGCGAAGTCATCCGTCTGTACATCAACAATGGCTGGCTCAACGGATCAGAAGAATATGACGCCGATCAAATCAACCTGGATGAGAACTACGCGCGCCGGGTTGTACTCCGTGAATGGCTGAAAGAAAAAGGCCACAATGCGGATGGGATTCTGTTGTTCAGCAACGATAACATCGGCCCGGATGAGCGTAAGCAGCGTGATGATCTGGCGACCCGCGTTGGTCTGTACTACTGGATGGAAAATGCGGGCGTTGGGTTCGATGTCCCCCTGCCGGAAGAAACCACGCAGGAAGAAATGCGTCGGTTGGCTGATCGCACCTTGTTTGAGACGGGTGAACCCATCCCGATCTACGGCAAGCACAAGCTGTTCGATGGCCGCACGGGCGAACCCTTTGACCGTCCAGTGACGGTTGGCCTCATTCACATGCTGAAGCTGGCCCATCTGGTCGAAGATAAAGTCCATGCCCGTTCGACTGGCCCGTACAGCCTGGTCACGCAGCAGCCGCTGGGTGGTAAGGCGCAGTTCGGTGGTCAGCGCTTCGGTGAAATGGAAGTGTGGGCGCTGGAAGCCTACGGCGCGGCCTACACGCTGCAGGAAATGCTCACCGTCAAGTCGGACGATGTGCAAGGGCGTGTCAAAACTTACGAAGCCATCGTCAAGGGCGAACCCATCGAGGAACCCGGCATCCCGACCAGCTTCCGTGTGCTGGTCAAGGAACTCCAGAGCCTCGGTCTGGCGGTCGAAGCCGTTTCCGAAAGTGGCGATGTCCTGCGCTTTGGCAAGGACGAGGAACGGGCACGGATGCCGCGCATGAGCACCGGTCTGCTCAGCCTCGCCGGGGAAGTCGCCGAGTAAACGCTTCGCAGACTGATGACAGTAATGGGCAGCCTGCGGGCTGCCCATTTTGATTCTGTGACTATGTTATATTCTGTCAAATGCGTGTGGTGACTACTGATGAAACTTCAGATACTCCATAACTGGAATCTCTCCCCGCAGGAAGCGATTGCGCTGCAACGGCAACTCGCGGCGCAGGTCATCACGGATCGCCCACTGGATCTGAACGCCATCCATTTCGTCGGCGGGGTGGATGTGAGCGTCAAGGACAATCACTCGCAGGCAGCGGTGGTTGTGCTGCGCTACCCGGAACTGGACGTGATCGAAACCGTGCGCGCCGATCAACCGACGCCGTTCCCGTATATTCCGGGGTTACTCAGCTTCCGTGAGGGGCCAGTGCTGGTCAAAGCCTTTGAGCAGCTCGTGAATATTCCTGATGTCTTCATCTTCGACGGCATGGGCATCATGCACCCGCGCCGACTGGGGATCGCCAGTCAGATGGGGTTGTGGCTCCAGCGCCCGACCATCGGTTGTGGGAAGACTTATTTCATTGGGGAGTATGCTGAACCTAGCCTGGAGCAGGGGGCTTCCAGCCCGCTCACACACAAGGGTGATCTCATCGGTGCGGTGCTACGCACGCGGGCACAGGTCAAACCCGTCTTTATCTCGCCCGGTCATCTGTGCGACTTGGACTCAGCCATCACCTTAACCCTGCGCTGCACCACCCGTTACCGGTTGCCAGAACCCATCCGTCAGGCACATCATGCAGCCGGTCAGTTTGAGTCGCCCTGATAGCGTTCGATCTGCTGGCGTACAACCTCCAGAGCATCATCAGCGGCGAGATCGCCTTCACCCATCGAAAGATAGGCGATGATGTAACGCCGCCCCTCATAGCTGACCACCCCTGCATCATTGATGACTCGCCCCACTGGCAGATCGGTTGCGGGCAGCACACCATCCTTGCCCGTGTAACCCTGTGTGAAGATGCGTTCTATGGGGGACCGATAATTCGCCGCCGGGATGCTCAGCAGATCGTAAGTCGCTTGAACCGCCCGCTGCATCCGTTCCCATTTGGCGAAGACCTGGCCGCGCAGCAGGACATCAAAACCGTGCGCCAGCGCCGCTGCCGTGAACACATTATCGACCGAATAGACTTCATCATTATAGGTTACCAGCCTCACCCCGCTGGGTTCGTAACGTGGGTCGCGGAAGCCGATGGTTCGGCTGCCGGTCCAGTCCCAGGTGTGTAGCCCACTGTAAATGCCAACTCGCTCGAACAGAAAGTCATTGAATTTCTCAATCGGATTGCTGCTGGTGAGTACGCGGTCAGCCGTATCTGCCAGTACCGCCCCGGTGGCCACATTATCGCTAAAGACGATCATGCGGTAGACACTGGTGCCTTCGTTTGCTTCCCATTCGGATTCCGGGGTGGAGAAGAAATAGTAGTAGGCTACGAAGGCTTTAAAACAACTGGCGACCGGGAAGAACTCAAAGGGCCGGATCTGGATCGTGAATTCCAGATCCTGCTGGTCATTGATGCAGCGCAGGTCGAGCGCCATATCTTTGCCAGCAAAAGCTTGCTCAAGCGTCTGACGCATGGTGGCAACAATCGGGCGCTCACGATCCCAGTCGGTTTGGGCAGCCGCCCGCGCCAGCGGATAAGCCGCGCTTAGCGTGCCCAGCAGGTGCAGAAAATGACGACGTTTCAAATGCATGGTGTTCGCAGGAATTCAGAATCCTCAGTTTCAGGGCGTTTTGCGCCGGCCAAAAGGCCAGAACCGGCGGCGCAGCCAGCGCCGAACGATGTTGATGCGGGCATCTGACCAGGCTTCATCGGCAATCTGTGATTGAGCGATGTCTTCCTGTGGGGTGCTGGCCGGTTTGCTGTAGCGTTCGTGTGAATACAGACGGGTGATGGCGTTGACCGGTGGCTCAATAGGCGGCAGGCTGCGGACAATGCGGGTACGACGCTCTTCCGGAGTCTGTTGGGCATTCGGTTGCAGTCCAATCAGTGCCATATACCGTTCCAACCGCGCCCAGGCGCGTGAAATGGGGCTGAGGCCGCGCATCCCACGCCATTCCCACCACCACCATAGGAAGACCAGCACGCCGATCAATACTGCGATGATCGAGATGACCGCCAGCACAATCCCCAGCGCAGGCAGGATCAATGAGAGCAAGCCGCGCTGTTCCGGCGGTGCGGGCGGGGGTTGAGTCGGTACGATGACTGGGGTCGCGGTCGGCGACGGTGTGAAGGTCGGCGTCAGGGTTGGGAACTGACCTTCCTGTGAGGCCGGTTGCGGCGTCAGTGGGTCCGCTGTTGGGCTGGGTGATGGGGTCGCGGTCGCGGTTGGTGTGGGGCTGGCCGCCGGGGTCGCGGTTGCCGGATTGGGCAGGGGGACGTCATCCACCCGGTTAAGGGGTGTTTGGGCAGCGGTCGGCTCGAACTCAATCCAACCATAACCGGGGAAGTAGACTTCCACCCAGGTATGGGCGTCCCGTTCTTCCACGATATATTCCTGGCGGACAGGATCCAGATCGCCTTGCGCGAAACCGGCAGCCATGCGGGCTGGAACGCCCAGCACGCGCAGCATCATGGACATGGCAGAAGCATAATAGTTGCAGTAGCCCTGTCCAAAGTCGAACAGCAGCCACTCGACGGGTTCGACAGCCGGTGGTGGCTGCGGGATGCTTTCGTTGTAGATGATGTTGGCTCGCAGCCAGGCTTCAATCGCGCGTGCCTGATCGTATGGGGTGGATGCTCCGGCATCACTGACGATCTGCCGCGCCAGTTGGACGGTGCGCTCACTGATTGATGGTGGTACCTGGAGATACAGGTTGACGAGCCATTCGGGATAAGAGGTGCCAGCCGTTCTTAAGTCAGCGGCGGTAGCAGTGGTCAGCAGGCTGGTGACGGTGTACTGTTCCCCGGCCCGCAGCACGCGCAGGGGGCGGATGACCGAGAGATTCATGCCGGTGCGCGAGTCGTCACTGGGGATGTAGCGCAAATCGTTGCGGGTGGCTAAATCAACTTGCAGCGGCTGTGGGGCTGCGTAGACCAGTCGGGATGAACTGAGGGTCATGGTGAAGCGCTGCTGGATCGGCGTCCGCCCGTTGAGTTCATTCGCCTCATACAACACGCTGAACGGGCTTTCCGGCACGGTCAAACGGGTGGTAGCGGCGGGCGACCAACGCCCATTCTCATAAATGTCGAAGGTGCGCGAGCGCCAGTAGTAGCGGCGTCCCGGCGGAGCCTGTACGCTGAAGATTTCCTGCTCACCCAGCCGGATGGCTCCACCTAGTTGCAGCGAGTCGCTGCCGTAATAATCCGCAGTGGTTGGGCCTTCAGTCTCTACGGACTCGAATAAACGGTTCCACAATTCGCCCAGCTCGGTCAGTGGCTCCGAGGCCAGGAATTCCTGAAAACGATCCAGCCGTTCCTGCAGATCAAAAGTCGGGATGAAGTAGCCGCCAAGCAGCACCAGCAACGCCAGCACGGTGCCGATGCGGAAGAAGCTGTTCCGAAGGCTTGCAGGTACGCGGATTCCATTGACGTACCATTCCCAGGCACGGTTATCCAGGTTGGAGCGGATAACCAGCATGAGGGCCAGGAACAGATAAGCGATGACGAAGCCATCCAGATTGACCGGCCCGCTGTAGACAACATTGTTGACCACCAGGATCAGTCCGGGCGGGACAATGACCCGCCAGACGCGATCAATGCGGAAGATGTGCCAGGCGATGTTATAGCCGAGGAACCACACCAGCAGGGAGACCAGCATGGTGAAAATGAGCGGGTCTTGATTGATGCCACCGTTGAATGCGTCCACTGTCCATTGGACGCTGCGTGTGACCAGGCCGAGTAATCCCTGCCCGAGACCGCCTGGTTCAGTGGATGCAGCCAGCAGTATCGTGAACCCCACCCCATAGATGTTACTCATCAATAGGGCGATCAATTCATTGTACTGGCTGCGTGCCAACAAAAAGCCGAATCCGATACTGAGGACGGCAATCGGCAGCACTGCGCCGAGTTCCATCGGCCAACCGGCTGCTGCCAGCGCCACTACCGGGATGATCAGCAGCAGCAGCGCGACCAGCAGCGTGAACAGATCGCCTGGCGCGAAGAGCGTGCGCCAGGCGTTTGTCAGTCGCCGTATCCAGCGCGGGCTTGTTGTTGCCCATCGGTTGGTCGCTGTTGCCAAACTATGACCTCGTTATCGTGACCAGAATGCAGTGGTGACCCGCCGGGTCGCCACTACGCTATGGCTGACATTCTAGGGATGGACGTGCAGATGAGCAACCGCCGCTTGGACTACGGATTGTAGACCTGGATGCGTTTGTTTGGCACTCGCTGTGCCAATCGTTCCATGTTCGCGCCGACCCGAGCGATAATTTCACCCTCATCCAGCGTCAGCAGCTTACGCTCATGCATGAGCACCTGTCCGTCACAGATGGTCGTCCGGACGTCCGCCGCTGTCGTGTTATAGACCAGGCTGGCGGTCATGCTGTGCAGGGGCTGATGATGTACACCGGACATATCGACCAGAATCAGATCAGCCAGATTGCCAGGATCGAGCGCGCCGAGTTCGTCTGGTTGCCCGTAGACCTGGGCGCTCTCCCGGGTGGCAATATACAGCGCCTCCGGGATGGTTAGCACTTCGGGCGAACCGGCTTCCTGCTTCTGCGTCATTGCCATCAGCCGCAGCGATTCCAGAATATCCAGCGTGTTGTTGCTGACTGCCCCATCCGTCGCCAGACCAACCGCGATGCCGTGCCCCCGGAACATCCGAACAGGAGATGTTCCCATCGCCAGTTTGAGGTAGGTCTTGGGCGCGTGTCCTACTCCGGCCTTGTACTTGGCCATGATGGGCATGTCCATCGGCAGCGCCCCGATCACGTGTGCCAGAATGGTCGGCACTTCAAAGACCCCCGTTTGTTCCAGCACCTGGATGGGGGTTTGCCCGCGCTTCTGCAGACTGGATTCCGTTTGCGCCATCACTTCGGAAACATGGGTATGAATACCCACGCCCAGCGCCTTGGCCTCTTTCACGCAGGTCCGCAGGAAGTCATCATCACATAAGTAGGGGGAGTGCGGGGCCATCAACGTGCGGATGCGCCCGCCGGCGGTTCCCTGCCAGTCTTTGACGAAACGCACCGTGCGGTCGATCATTTCTTGCCCACCGCTGCCGAAGATCGCCCAGCCCAGCAGCGCCCGTGTACCCGCTTTTTCGACGGCTTTGGCGGCTTCATCCATGAAGAAGTAGTGGTCAGCAACGGCGGTCACACCGGCGCGGATCATCTCCGCCAGCCCCAATTGCATGCCCCAGTAGACATCTTCGGGTTGCAGATTGCTCTCCAGCGGCCACATGTAGTCGTTGAACCACTTTTCGATGGTCACATCTTCGGCCAGTCCCCGGAAGATGACCATCGGCACATGCGCGTGGGTGTTGATGAGTCCCGGCATCGCCAACTGCCCGTTGGCCTCAATCACGTGTTTGAAATGCGAGGAATCTGCTTGCCCGGTGGGCTGCACACTCTCAATCCGGTTGCCGTGAATAAGGATGTCATGGTCGCGCAGGATGAAGGCGCGCTGGTCGATGGTGATGTTCAGGACGTTGCAATTACGGATGAGCAAGTCAGACACGGTGTAGTTCCTTACGGTAGTTGCTGGAAAATGGAATGGGCTGTTGTTGCCCCTCTATTGAAGACTTTATTCCTCGTCGCCGTGTTTCGCGGTCCCATGCTTGAGGTCGAGCAGGCGGCGGTACGTGGCCTGGAAGGTGAGCGCATCCGAGACATGGAACGGCTCTGGCGCTTCGATGGGGGCAGTTGCTTTGACCCCAAAATCGACGAAGGCTTGCAGCAGTTCCCGGTAGCGGATGTCTGCCTCGTTCAGGGGGAGATGCTCTTTTTCTCCTTTTGGCGTATAGGCAATGCCGCTGATGTGGAAGTGCAGCGTCTTCAATCCATCCTTGCCCAGCCGATCCTGCACCAGCTTGAGCGCAGCGGCGAATTCATCATAGCTGTTGAAGCTGCCGTTTCCCGTTCGGGCGTGCAGGTGTGCCCAGTCAATCGCGGGCTTGACTCCCGGCACTTCTCGGCTGAGTTCCACGACTTCTTCCAGATTGCCGAACATGGCTGATTTGCCCATCGTTTCCGGTCGCAGGGTAACTTTGACGCCTTCTTCTTTCAGGATGCCGGTGATTTCCAGCAACTTTTGTTTGGCCCGTTCGTAAACCTGTTCAGGTGGCTGGCTGTGGTAGCTGCCTGGATGGAAAATGATATCCTTGGCTCCGGCCAGATAACCCTTGCGGGCAGCCATCAGCAGGCGTTCATCGCTTTTCGCCATCAGTTCAGCCGTCTGGCTGTTGAGATTGATGTAGTACGGTGCGTGGATGCTCAGGGTGACGTTGTGTGTTTTTGCTGCCGCCTTGATCTCTGCGCAGGTTTCGTCACTCACACGGACGCTCTGCACCCACGCGATCTCCAGGTGGTCGAGGCCAAGTTGGCGTATATGGGCGATGGCCGCCGGGGTGCCGCTGGTGGGTGTGCTCTGCGGGGAACCAACCGTGCCAAAGCGGATCGTTTCGTGTTTATTTTCGTACACGCGTGATAATCCTTCCAGTAGATGACAAGTATATTCTAGCGCATTCGGAGCGAGCCATGACCCCGGAGCTACCTCAAACCCATCAACGCCGCAGCCTCTGGTTGAGTTTGCTGGCTTTTGTGCTGGTGTTTGTCATCTGGAACGTGCCTGCGCTGCGGGATACGATCCTCTACCCGGTCAATCTTTTTGTGACCTATGTGCATGAAGCGGGGCATGGTATTGCCGCTATCCTTTCCGGTGGGCGCTTTCTCGGTTTTGAGGTACAGGCAGGCGGCGGTGGGGTCGCCATGACGCAGGGTGGGGCGCGCTGGTTGATTTTACCTGCCGGCTATATCGGCGCGGCGCTCTTTGGGGCCGTGCTGTTTTATCTCGTCAACCGCTTCCATCGCACGCGGGCAATTGCGCTGGGATTGGGAATCTTCCTGATTGCCTTCTCGCTGGTCTTTGCGCTGGGTTCATGGGTGGCAGTACTGGTAGGGGTTACTTTCGGGGTAGCCCTCATCGCTGCCGGTCAGTTCTTGCCCGGCAGCATCACGCTTGTGCTACTGAACTTGCTGGCAATCCTCACATCATTAAACGCTGTGCTGGACATTATCACCCTGGTCGGCAATAGTGATGTCCGGCTTGGCACACTCCATAATGATGCGGCTGCTTTCTCGCGGGAGATTGCGCCGCTGATTCCGGCACCCGTCTGGGCCTTCCTGTGGGCTGCGATTGCGGTAGCTTTGCTCGTCTTCTCAATCTGGTTGAGCATCATTCGCCCGCTCCGCCGTCGACTGGGATGAGGAAGCATTTGGTGGTTCAATCCACAATCGAATATGAGAAAGTTCTAGGTAAGAATCGGAACAAATGTTCCGTTCTTATGCCTGAATTGTGCTATGCTGAAGGCATGACTCTGCTACCGCTCTCCCACGCATCACTCACTGGAACCTATGTTGTTGGACTGCTCAGGCGAGTCAAATCTGTCCATTTTGTCCAATCTGTCCAGAATAATATGAATAGGCTTGGAATCCGATTGGGCCGGCGTTGGTTCACCGCAAGGCCGGGGCCGTTGAATGGTATCATCGTAGCCTTCGCCGCCTGCTGAGGAGTATCTCCTGTGAAATTATTCGTTCCCGGCCGCATCTGCCTGTTCGGTGAGCATTCGGATTGGGCGGGGGGCTACCGCCGCACCAACGCCGAGATCGAAAAGGGCTATGCCATTATTGTGGGCACCAATCAAGGGATTTACGCCGAGATTGAGCCACATCCCAATGCCCTTGTGCTGACCTCGACCGCGCCGGACGGCACCGTGACCGGCCCTTACGAAATTCCGATGACGCCGGAGGCCTTACTGGCCGAAGCGGAAACAGGCAGCTATTGGAGTTATTCAGCCGGCGTGGCCTACCAGATTCTGACCCACTACCGGGTGCGGGGTCTGGTTATCAATAACTACAAAACCGACTTGCCTATCAAAAAAGGCTTGTCCTCCAGTGCCGCCATTTGTGTGTTGACCGCCCGTGCCTTTAACCGCATCTACGATTTAAAGATGACGGTGCGTGGCGAGATGGAAATGGCCTACCAGGGCGAAATCCTGACTCCATCTCGATGCGGTCGGCTCGATCAGGGGTGCGCTTTTGGTAATCGTCCGGTCAAGATGACCTTTGATGGTGATCGACTTGATGTGGATGAGTTAAGTGTGAAGGGCGATGTTCATCTGGTCATCGTTGACCTGCACGCGCAGAAAGATACCAAGGTCATCCTGGCGCGGTTGAACGATAGCTATCCTTTTGCCCGGACAGAGTTGGAACAAAACGTTCAGCAGTTGTTCGGGCCGATCAATAAACAGATGGTTCATCAGGCGGTTGAGGCGCTGGCGGCCTCCGATGCTGAGCGTCTGGGTGCCTTGATGACTGAAGCCCAGTCTTATTTCAATCAGTATGCGACCCCGGCCTGCCCGGAAGAACTCACCGCGCCGGTCCTCAATCGTGTCCTAAATCATCCAGCACTTGCCCCCCATATTTATGGTGGGAAAGGGGTCGGTTCACAGGGGGATGGCACCGCCCAGTTTGTCGCTCGCAGTGCTGCCGATCAGGATGCCATTGTCTCGATTGTGGAAGGCGAACTGGGCATGAGTGCGCTCAAGTTGACGCTCAGTGCCGGAGCCAAAGTGCGTAAAGCCGTGATCCCTGTTGCTGGTTTTGCAGCCCGTATGTTCCCGGCCAGTAAGGCAGCTACTGCGGGTTTCTTGCCTGTTATTGATCGGGATGGGATTGCCAAGCCTACGCTGCTGCTGGTGGTCGAGGAAGCACTTTCTGCCGGCGTTGAAGAAGTCATCATCATTGTTCAACCGGGCGACTTGCCGGAGTACGAGGCCTTTTTCAGTCAGCAGGTCACGATTGAGAACTACAATCGACTCTCTCCAGCTTACAAGGAGTATGCCCGCCATCTGCTGGAGATTGGTCAGCGGGTACGGTTTGTCGTCCAGTCGACTCAGGAAGGACTGGGGCATGCGGTTTGGTCAGCACGGGAAGCGGTCGGCTCGGAACCGTTCTTGCTCATCCTGGGCGATCATATCTACCGCGCGCATGGGGAAGAGTCCTGCGCCCGTCAGATGATTGACGCTTTTGAACAGTACGGCACCAGTGTGATCGGGTTGCGCCATACCCCGGAAGCCCAGATTGGTCGGTATGGAGCCGCTGCAGGTGATTGGCTGCCGGATGGTGATGCGCTGTCGATCTCGCGTTTTATCGAGAAACCAACCCTCGATGAAGCTCGTGAGAATCTCCGAGTAGAAGGTCTGCCAGAAGCCCATTATTTAACTGCTTTTGGACAGTATGTCATCCGTCCGCAAGTGTTCGATTATCTGGAAGAACACATTCACAATAACGTGCGGGAACGTGGCGATTTCCAGTTGACGTCCGCTCTGGATCGTTTGCGGCAGGAAGATGGCTTCATGGGTATCGTGGTGGCGGGGCAGCGTTTTGATCTTGGTCAGCCTGATCAGTATCTGGAGACCTTACAGGTTTTTGCGAGCAGATCATGAGGGGGAAATTCCCCCTTGTCAGCAGATAGCGCCGCTACTATACTTTTTCTCAATAAGCAGTACGCGGGCGTAATTCAGCGGTAGAATGTCTCCTTGCCAAGGAGAATGTCAGGAGTTCGAATCTCCTCGCCCGCTTCTACAAGACCTCTTTGGTGAGGTCTTTTTCTTTGGTAGGCGCGGGGGTTATGGATGTTTTTGCTAACCTCAGCTATGAGGAGCAGGTATTTCGCCTGACTCGTGCTGCCCAATCCGCACTCATTAGTTATAGCCTCCCGCTCGCGACTGTTAAGCTTGTCCTCTACGTGCATAACGCCATGTTTAAGGTGATTACGCCCACCGGAGAACAGTATGCGCTTCGCCTGCAACTCAGTCAACGTAGTAAACCCATCAATCAAACCCGTTCTGAACTACGTTGGTTGAGTGCCATTCATCGGGATACTACTCTGCGGGTCCCAGAACCTGTGCTCAGCGACCAGGGCTACATTACCTTCCAGCCAGTCGAGGGGGTGCAGGAGCCAGTCTCAGTGGTGTTATTCCGCTGGTTGGAAGGGGCTTCACCCGGCCACACCCTCACTGTGAACCAGGCAGCCCAGGCTGGTCAGTTTATGGGGCAGTTGCACGCCCATTCCCGGCAGTATGCAGTGCCAGGGGACTTTGACCGCCCCTATTTTGATTGGGAAGGATTATTTGGGGAAAGCTCCATTTACTTTCCCGGTGAAAACCGTGCAATTTTTACGTCAGAACAAGCGCTGATTTTTGACTGGGTAGCCGAAAGCATGGCGACCACCTTGACGGCATTGGCCGAGCGGCCAGGGAGCTTTGGCCTGATCCATGCAGACTTTATTCTTAAGAATATTCTGTTCACAAGCACAGAGGTAGCTGCTATCGATTTTGACGACAGCGGATTTGGCTTCTATCTGTACGATTTAGCACCGCTGCTGCTCCAATTGCTGGATCAACCGAATTATGTAGACTTGCGTGCGGCATGGTTAGATGGGTATCGGGCAGTGCAACCGCTTTCCAGTGAGGATGAAGGTCTTATCGAAACCATGATCGCGGCGCGGCTCCTGCGGTCGTGTTACTGGATTGCCTGCAACCTGCACAACCCCAATATCCGTTCGCAAGCTCCGGCCATGTTGGAGTACCGGGCCGCGACGTTACGCGATTATCTGAACACAGGGCGGGTGAGCCGCCGTGGAGACCAATTCTAATGACCATCATTTTGCACATGACCCCCCGTTCTCGTTGGGAAGCTGCCCTCGAAAATGGTCAACTGACTGCGGATTCGCTGGAACGAGAGGGCTTCATCCACTGCTCTTTTCCCGATCAACTGGAGCGAGTGGCGAATAAGCACTATCGTGGCCTGACTGACTTGGTGCTGTTGTGCATTGAGGCTGAACGAGTGGGTTCAGAAGTCCGCTATGAAGGGCCGATTGATCCCCATACCGGGCAACCGGAATCCGAACGCGAACTCTACGGTCATGTCTACGGGCCAATAGATGTGGGGTCAGTCGTGAAGGTCATCGACTTCCCCCCTAATCCAGATGGCTCTTTCAGCCTGCCGTCGGGGATTCCGATCTGAGACTTTGCAGGAATGTGTCGACTACCTGGGTGAATGCCTCCCAGGCTTCGTCATGAACAGGATGCCCGGCATCAAACATCGCCAACTGACCTCGCGGTGTTTGGTCGATGAACAGTTGACCTACAGCTTGTGGGTTGAGCCGGTCGCGTTCGCCCAACATCATGAGCAGCGGACAAGTGATTTTGCCCGCCGTTCCCCGGCTGATGTCTCCGCCTGCATCACTGTAAGCTTTCATGGCGGCCACCCAGCCCAGCGCAAAGGCATCGACATCCGCCAGACCATGAATGCGTTTTTCGTCTTCGGTGATCCAATCAGCCGGATAGACTCGCTGCCGTTCCAGCAGCTCTGGTCCGAACCAACCAACTGCACCAATACTCATGACTGCGTGAAAGCGTTCCGGGGCTGAGCCCGCCAGTACTAAAGCTGTTTCACCGCCATCCGAATATCCCAGCAGATAGGCTTTGCGGATATTAAGAGCATCCATCAGCCCAAGTACATCGGCGGCGTCCCGTTGATAGTAGCGGGGAGGAAAGTCACGCGGTTTGGGCGTGGAAGCACCATAACCCCGCAAAGATACGCCTAACACCCGATAGCGGGGAGCCAGCCAGTCCATCACGCGGGGAAAATGGAGTTCGGCTGTACCCAGTAAACCATGCAGGAGGATGAACGGCGTGCCGCTGCCGTGTTCTTCGTAATGCAGGCGTGCGCCGGTGGAAGTGTCGACAAAGGGCATGTTCAGCTGCTCGCAGGTGTAGTTGGGCCGGGTTCGCCAACCGATTGCCGGGACACAATCTCGCTCAAGGAAACGCCCATCGAAAGCAGCGCAATCGTACCCCAGACGATATAACCGAAGATATTGACCCCGTGAAAGAGAAATCCCATAGCGAGTGCCAGTGCATCCAGTTCAGGCGTTCCGGCCAGGCCAACGGCTTGACCGGCAGCGATCACCGCGAGTTGAAACGGCCCCAGGGCTGCTACGGTTACCGGGATGGCAATGCTGAATGAGGCCAGCGTGAGGGCTAGTGCCGCAAACAACCACATATCAATGCCGGTTGCTTCAATCCCCAGGGCGCGGGCGACACAGTAGACCGTTGACCATGACACTGCCCAGGAGATCAGCGTCCAGATGACCGCATGAGCGCCGCTGCGCCAGTGGGTCAGGGGCTTAAGGCCGTTCAGTACATGATCCATCAGATTTTCTAGCGGTAGTCGTTTGAGCGGTGGGATGAGGCGCTGGGCAAGTTGTACGGTCTGATGCCCCAACTGTGGACGTTGGGCAAAAATGACCATCACCACAAAGGCAATGACGCCGGCGATGGCAAAAAACGTGGTGGTATTGATGATGGTTGGGTTGGCGTTGGGTGCGCGGCTGATGGCAATGACCACTGCGATGACCACCATCAACGTGTCGATCAGGCGCTCAAACACGACGCTGGTAGCTGCCGTGGCAAATGGAACCTTTTCTCGTGTGGCCAGCAGCATCCGGGCGAATTCACCCGCTCGCAGGGGCAGATTGTTCAGCAGAAACCCGATATTGAGGATATGGAAAGCAGGCACCAGCCGGATTTTGCCATCCAGCAACCCCTGCCAGCGGATCGCCCGTGTGACCAATCCTAGCGACATGGTGGCGAATCCCATGAACACCCAGAAGATATTCGCCTGACTCAGGCTGTTGCCGATGTCCTGCAAAGGGACATTCCGTAATGCCAGCCAGAGCAAGAGGGCGCTGACGATCACACTGACGATGATGAAGACAGCTCGACGCATCCCCAATACCTTCCCCGGTTGGTTTTTATGCCATCCGTACTTTCCGCAACCATCTTCATCTTACAGGGCATTGGCTAACAGGTACATAAACGCTTTTATTCCCGCACAATCGGTGTCAGCGTCCAGTTCTGTCCATCTTCGCTGGACCACAGGCGGGCACGGGCCGAATCCAGCACCCATAGCGTTTGTGGATACTGGCTGACGATCTGTGTCAGGTAAGCGCCATCTGAATCTGGCAGCGTAATGGCTTGCCACGCACGATCCGCCAGTTGCCAGAGTTTGCCATTCCCTATGGTGTAAAGCGTGTCATTGAACGCCAGAATGATGGGCTGCTCGTCATCCTCGGGCAGCGAATAGGCCGGTGTCCAGCGGTTATCGGTGTAATGCCAGCGGAAGATGAACGTGGCTGTCCCGACAAGGAGATTGCCATCTACATCTGCTGCGATGCTGTACACCGATTGGGGTGCATACAGAGGTTGCCAGCTTTCCCCCAGATCCGTGGTCAGGTAGACCTGATCGCCCTGTAAGAGAACATGCCCATGACTGCCTAACATCACCATCTCTACGGCGGGTTGTTCAGGGTCGGGCAAGCTGAGTTGCCGCGTAGGTTCCAGAGCTTCAGTGACCAGCCCGCCTGCCGGGCTGCGGGTCAATTGATCTGTTTCCAGGGCGAATAAATAGCCATGCATAATCTCAACGCGGCGGGTTGGACGCTCGGCAATCGGCTGCCAGGTGCCGTCTTGCAGGGCAAACGCACCTCGGTCACTGGCGGCCCAAACGGTGCCGCTGACATCGACTTTAATGTCCTCGACGATGCCCTCAAGCGGCAAGACTGACCAGCGGTTCTCCGCCACGGGTTGAAGGATTTGTCCACCCTCTGTGACCAGATAGGGTGGCTGGGCTTGTGAACTCACAGCCATGCGGATTGGTGCATCCGCCGCGAACTCGATTTGGGTATCAGTGGGTTGGTTGAGCAGCAAGCTCCCGCCAGAGGCGAGGAAGTTCGCACCCAGGGCGATAGAGCCCAGTGCCAATAGGCTGGAGGCATACGGGGAACGTAGTCGATTTTCACCCAGGAAGTAGGCCCCGGCAATCAGCACCGTGACTCCAGCGAGCACCATTGCCACCACGCGGCTGATAAGTTCCGGGTTAGGATCAATTGGCGGGGGCTGAACCGGGAAAGGTACGTTGGGTATCGTCGGGCGGAAGTCCGCCAATGCATCAAATTGATCAGGACGCTGAACGGTCACGCGGATGCGCCAATCATCGGTAGTGCTCAGGTTGGCTCCTTCGACCGTATAAACACCATTTCCCTGGTGCGTTGGCCGCAGCTCACTCTCACCGAGGTTTTGGGTTTGGCTTTCAAAACGCATCCGGATGAGCGAGGCATTCGTCACTGCTTGCCCGTCATTCCCCGTAATCGTCAGGGTGAAGGTGTTCAGGCCGACCCAACCAGGGCTGATGTTCAATGTCAGAGATAAATCATCCGCTGTCAGTGTTTCAATGATCGGTTTGGGTTCGGGCGGACGCGGTGCTGCTGCCAGCAAGGCCAGTTGGTTGCGGGCCGGTGTGATCGAGGTCATTAGACCGACCGCCAGTAGAATCCCCAGTGTCAGTACGATTTCGGCACTCACCAACTGCCGCAGCCGACCGACCCAGGCCATCATGCCCGCCTTTAACTGCTGGGCCGTAATCACCATGTTGACTGCTGCCAACATCATAACGGGTGCAAACAAAATCAGCTTGAATAAGAGGGTTCGCCCATAGAGCGTCCCGGTTAACCCCTCCAGCGAACCAACTTGCAACCAGGCGGCGTAGAAGCCGGTTAAGACCAGGGCGGCCACGGCAACCCGCGCAAAGTTCGTGAAATGCCCAACCATCATGCTCAGGGTTTGGAGTGGCGCTGTCTGCCGCATGACTGGGATGGCGTTGACAAGATGCAGCAATCCGCCTACCCAGAACACTGTTGCAGTCAGATGCAGCCAATCCGCCCCGACCGCCGGGATGATTTCCTGCGCGGCGCTGGCGTGGCTGAACAGACTCTGGGCCAATAACAGGGCTAATCCCAACAGGAAGGCAATCCACCAGAACCAGCGATCACCACGGGCGAAGAACAGGGCCAGCCCTAATCCAACCCAGAGCGCGGTGCGGATTAACCAGAGTTCTCCAAAACGCGTTCCGCCAATAAGCTGCTGTAGGGCGGGGCCAGAAAGCCCAACCAGCAGGGAATTATCGGTTGCGGATGCATATTGCAGCAGGAGCATGAGCGCCCCACTGAATCCGATCAGCAACCAGCCAAGGATGATAATCCAGGTGATGCGGCCATCACGTTCAGCATTACGCTCCGAGACAGCCGGATTCCACACAAATAACCAGAACCCGACTCCACCGATGCCCAGCGACAAACTGATCAAATTCAGCCAGCGGATGAGTGTGGCCTCTAGTGGAATTTGCTCAGCCGGGGTGCTCTGGTTGGAAAAGGCGGTCAGCGCGTCCCCCACGACGAAAGCAAAACTGCCCGAACTGGGGTGTCCATCGGCTGCCGAAATGACCCGCCAGGATACGGTGTAGAGTCCATCTGCCAGGTCTGGTAAGTTGATGAATACCTGCCGGTCATCATCACGCATGAACTGGGTGTCCCCTACCTCAACGGGATTGCCCGCTGAGTCGCGCAAGCGGATTCGACTGAACTCAGGCTCGGCGGGTTCAGTCAACCACAGGCGAACCTGATTGGGGGACTCGGTCAGAACGCTGTTGGGTGGCGGTTCAGTCCGTACCAGATTGGCGTGTGCCTGCAGCGGTCTACCGCTCAAGCCTAAGATCAAGACGGTGAACAGCAGAACAAGGGGACGAATCAAGGTAGAGTTCATGGGTTCGGTAGGTTATCCAAAATGGCACATTGCTCGATGCTTTTTGTGTGAGCTTTGTGCTTGTGTATGAATGTTTTACGGGAACTGAATATCCTCGATAGGATTGACGCTGTCAAACTCGCCGTCCGCGGCGTTGAACATCTCATCAACCACATTTTCGCCAATCAAGCCAAAGATGCGGAAACTGTAGTCTCCCGGTCGCATGGGGATGAGATCTGCCGTGTAATGCCCGGGTTCATCCCCGCTGCGGAGTCGGAGCAGTTTGGTGCGTCCACCGAACAAGACTTCAATTTGTAACGTATCTTCCAGGCCCCGAATAGGATTGCCGCTGTCATGGGCTTCAACGGTGAATTCCGGCCCATTGTACAGGGTGGTATAGGCGGGTTCCATTCGCCAGCCGAACTCGATGACAAATTGTCCATCCGCGACTTCTCGGCCCTCATGTGCCAGCGCCGGAGGGATGATCGCTAAGGCAGTCAACAGGCCAGCGATCAGCAGCATGAACAGAACTCGCGTGTGTTTCATTATGACTCTCCCTGTTTGCCTATCCAGGCTCAGACGATAATCTTTATCAGCTATCAGCTATCAGCTATCAGCTATCAGCTATCAGCTATCAGCTATCGCTTCTTTCCTAACTTTGACCCTGCCCACCAACCTCCGATTGCCGCGGCTAATCCTGCGCCTATGAGCAGCAGGATTTGTGCGGGTTGCGGCTGTTCGGGTACCACTGGCGCTGCTTCTGGTGCAACCGGCAGCGTCGGTGTCGGAACACCAGCCTGTGCCGCTTCGACTGTGATCCGTAAACCATCCGGCATTCCGATGTCCGCATGATCGGTATTACCCAGGCTCGCGCAGATGGTATAGCTGCCCGGCATCAAGCGGATAATGCCTGTGGGTTGGTACACCATCCCTTGCACTTGCCCATTGATCCACAGGTGCCAGTGGCGGGCTTCGTCGTTCAGGTTGAAGTTAGTTGTCTCTACACTGAAGGCGATCTGCCCGGTTTGCAGCGTCTCATTAGCCTGAGGGGCCGTCAGGCGGATGCTGGGTGCGTCCGGCCCGGTTGGAATAGGCCGATCAGGTGGGAGCAAAGCAGCACATTCCGCCAGAACATCATCATTGGTTTCTTGAGCTGCTGCCGATTGGCTTAAGCCTGCTGTCACCAGCAAGGTGAGGACGATCAACCAAAAACGCATCAGTATTGCCTCGGTATGTCTGCATCACATTGTATTTAGTAGAGCCGTTCAATCGTCAATACGTAATCTCCACTACTTAAGTAGCCGTTTATCCGCACGGTATAAGTGCCGTCGGCGGGCAGCACGACTTCCAAATAGGGATTCAGGTTGCCGCCACTGTCATCATCTTCTGAGATGACCTGCCCATTAGAATCAAGCAGTGCCGCTACTGAATCCAGATTGGTCCCCGGTTGTGCGATCACACGCAAGCGGATGCGTGCGCCTGCCACGCTCTGGAACGGATAGTAACGGTAGCCACCTTCTTCCACGCTGTCATCGAAAGAGGCAATCATCACACTGGGCGGTGGTGGGGTTGGGGTTGGATTCCGGCTGATAAAGCGCCAGATTAACGTGTAGGCACCGGCATTGAGACCTGATGAATCCACTACTTTCAGGTGATATAGCCCGCTGACGGGTACTGCTATCGAAGCGATCTGGGCAGCTTTACCTCCACCGCCGCTGTCATCAGTAATCAGCGTCACACCGTCTGGGCCAGTCAATGTGAGTAACGGATCGAAGGTCAGGTCAGCCGGGCTGGCGGCTGCCGAAATCACATCGCCCGCGTTCAGGAACAAACTCCAGGAATCGCGGATGCCGCGTTTTTCGATGATGGCATTGTAGGGTTGGTTATCTGCTGCTGCACCTCGGCGGACTTCCTGCCGGGAGGTGCCACGGCCAAAGGAGATGACATAACCGCCGATGGTATCACCCTCGCCGCGCAGTAGGACTTGTACCGGTCCAGTCATGCTAATCGGCAGGGCTGTCACCAGCAGGTCTCCACCCGCGCTGGAACTAACCACATCGGCGACCGAAACGAGCACGCCGTCCGGATCGTATACCTCGATCTGTGGACGCAGCGTGGAATCGACTGGCAGGCTGACTCCGATGGTCAGTCGGTCGCCCGCAAATGCATCAATGATGTACCGTGTGAGGTCACCAGGGCGTGTGACGACCCCCAGTACCGGGATATGGTCAATCAGGGTTTGGTTCTGAGCCGGGCCAATGGTCGGTGTCAGGATTTCGGTGATGGGGGTTGCGGTCGGGATAATGGTCACAACCGGCGTCACGACTGGCTCGGTGCTGCTTAGCTCAACGGATAGCTGGTAGTCGCCGGTGAATCCATCACCACTGATGCGCAGGCTATAAGTGCCATTTTCGGGTAGGCGGATACCGCGCAGTATCGCAGTTCGGTTTCCCCCGCTGTTATCATCGGCTGCCAGTTCCAACCCGCCCGGCGCGAACAAGCTCAGCACCGGATCAACAGAACCGGATGCCCGTCGTAGACTAGCGGTCAGATACAGGTTCGCGCGGCCTTCAATCGTATAGATGTGGCGCGTGTCGACTTGATCCAACGTGCCGTTGATTTGGCTTCCACTGCTCGCTAATCCGATGAACTCGCCTAGTTCGGCATAATAGGGTGGGGTAGGTGTTGGTACGGCTACCGTAACCGGGATGGGGGTGTTCGTTACATCTGCCGGATTGGGGCGGTCCGTGTAACTCAAGCCCAGTTCATATTGTCCGGTTTCGCTACTCGTGACGAGGACGGTATAGGCTCCGGTGCTCGGCAGCGTAACGGTAATTTCACTGCCCGTTTGCAACATGCTGCCGCCGGGTTCAACCAGACTCAGGGTGAGGCTGGCGGCATTGCTCAGGGCGCGCAGGCGGATCGCATCCCCGGCGCTTCCTGCAAATCGCCATCCCTGCGTTTCCCCGGCACTTAACTGACCCTGCACCGGCACCCAGTAATCAATCAACTGGGTGAGCACAGGGGCAGTCGGCGGCGGCTGATTCAGGTTGCAGGCTGTCAGGGCGCTGAGCAGCACGATGAAGAGGAAAACGCGCACGTCCCAACCTGCTCCAATTTTCACGAGCGAATAATGCTGCCTATCGTAGCACAAAATTCGCCCTGCCTTTATACTCCCGCGCATGACCAATATTCCCTTAGCTTGTCTCTCACCTGATCCTGCCATTCGTGTACGGCCTGTTCGCCTGAGCGATACGGATCGCCTGACTCTTGATTGCTGGCCGCGTCGTTCCTACAGTGCCATCTTCAATCTGGTACAGAACATCATACGGGCGGTCAAAGATGGGCGCGGTCACGGCTTGGTTATTCCTGGAGAGACCGGGCAGTTGATCGGCTATGGACAGGTGATGCTCTGGCCGTCAGTGGCTGAAATCAGTGATCTGGTCATTGCTGAACCGTATCAGGGTCAGGGCTACGGGACAGCGCTGATCCAGAATCTGGTTCAATCAGCGCGGAAGCTGGGCGCAGATGCGGTAGAGATTGGCGTGGTCGAAGGTAATGATCGGGCGCTGGCACTGTATCAACGGTTGGGTTTTGTCGAAAGTCACAGCCTTCAAGTCAAAGACCCGGAAGGGCCAACCTTTATCCACTACCTGCGTCTTTCCTTAATTCCGTAGTAGCCAGGTTTAGGAACGGGCAAGGCTATCAACGTTTAATTGAAACGTGATGACCTATCAAGACGGAGAATATGGATTCATGGTTGCTTCCCCCACCGCGCAGCTTGCCCAATCGCCAGCTGAAGCCCTCGGTGTGATTGATGATGTTTATCTGGTGCCTATCCGCGCCTTTGAGGATGATCGAGGGCGTTTTGCCGAGACCTTCCGCCGCGAGTGGTTTCCGTGGATTGACTGGAGCCGTATTCAGTGCAATCGGTCGGATAGTAAAGCTGGGGTTTTGCGGGGTCTGCACTATCATCACCACCAGATTGATTACTGGTATGTGCCGGTGGGCCGGGTGCGCGTTGGGATGGTGGATTTGCGCCCATCCTCTCGTACCTATATGGTCAGCCATACGTTTGAAATCGGCCAGTCGGATAACACAGGCGTCTTCATCCCGGTTGGTGTCGCCCATGGCTTCTACGCCCTGACGGACGCTACGCTCATGTACATGGTCAACAACTATTATAATGGCGGCAAGGATGAGAACGGCGTTGCCTGGAACGATCCGCAGATCAACCTCAACTGGGGGACGACCGCGCCGCTGCTCTCTCCGCGTGACCAGCAGAATCGCTTTTTGAAAGATATCCCGGCAGAAGATCTACCGAAGTAGCTCTTGAACGGCGTCAATCATTCAAAAGCACAAGGAGCAGGTGACTAAGCCTGCTCCTTGTCATATTCGAAGGTTGTTCGCAGTCTTTTTCTGATAGCTGCTAGTTACTCATCCTCTTTTTTATCGTCTTCGTTCGTGCCGCCCCAGTACCCCGCCAGCCACTTCATAGTATCGACAGCGCTATGTGGGGTCTCCTCGCCGGTCATCAAGCCGCGATCCAGATCATCCTCGCGTCGCATCAGGTTGGAGCGGGTCCGCTGGTCACCCATCTCTGCGATGACATGCGCCAGTTCCTTCAAATGATTGGAAAGAATTTGTCGTTCTTCCCGCGGTAGTTCCTCATCGCGGGCTTCCAGTTCTTGCCGCACGACTTCTGGATCAAACTCTGATGGCCGTCGTTCGCGGGGGTCGAAGGCTTCCGAGAGCGCCTCCAGAACATCGAAGGCCGCTTCGATTTCGGCTGCAAACTCATCCAACCGCCGCCCGCCCAACATTTTGCGGAGCGCGATTAAGGTGCCCAGTACGTCACGTTCAGGTTCCAGACCGCGTTTGCCATCCAGCAGTTTATCGAGCTTTTGCAGATGGTTGATCGGTTGTTCGCGTAGGTAGCCGCGCCACCACTCCACCATGGACTCGCCAGCTTCTTCACTCCAGCGCACCTGGGTGCCCAACCGTCTCAGATTTTCGACCAGAGCGGCATCATCCGTCATCAACTCAAGATGAGAAAGAATTTCTCGGGTAGTTTGCTTGGTGATGAATTCATCACGGAGGGTGGTCGCGCTGCTCAAGAGTTGCCAAAGTGTATCCTGGGGCAGGGTCACATACGGATATTGCTGTAGAGTGCGTGCCAGTTGTTCCATCACCGGCTGCGAGTCCTCGCTCCATTCCTGACCCTCCAGCATCGTGACGTAGATTTCGGCTCCCTGTTGAGGGCTGATTCCATCCGAACTGACCAGGTGCAGCACGATGTCCATCGCTTCGCTCAGGGTGCGCTGACCTTTTTCCAGTGCTGCCACGAATGATGGGAGCAGTCGCTGGATAGCATCTTCCTCCATGAACATCTGGTCGATCAGGTCATCACGTCGGTAGGTGAGGATCAGCACCAGCAGCGCATCCAGCGCATCCTTACTCAGGTAATTACTGCCATCAACCACCAATTGTTCGAGGATTGTATTGGCCTGATACATGAGCGGCAGCCGGGGGTGTGGTTCCTGCGCTGCGATCTCCCACAGTTGTTCGATGACGGGCGGCGTGAACATGGTGCCGTTATGGGCTGCCGCTGCCCGCGCCAGACCCACCAGCATGATCTCGACGCCCCGCTTATCCAGCAGTGCCAGTGGATCGCCATTCATATCGCGGATCACGTTGCCGATGTTGTTCGGCAGGGCCGCGAGTAAATCCTGATCTTGAAGCAGCACTTCGAGGCTGGCTGGATCACGCTTGGCTGAAAGGACAACGACTTGTCTTGCCAGTTCGCTGCTGCCGCAAGCACGGTTATAGGCGGCTAGCAACCCTTCGTGTAATAGATCATTCAGGTTGAAATGGGCGGGTTCGCGGGCGATGAGCGTCAGCCAGTCACCCACAGTACCACAATCAGCATCCTGAATGGCGACCCGCAATGAAAATAAGGCTGCCAACTTTAAGCGGGGTAGCCACCGGGGATCAAAATGCTCATTAACGTGATTGCGGATGAAGGCATAAACAGCATCAGGTTGCTCGGCCAGGGCGGCGCTCAACTGCTTTTCCAGCGCTGCATCCAGCGCGGGATCAGCATCCATCCATTCACCCAGCAGAGCGAAGGAGTCCGAGTCACGGGTTGCCAGAGCATGGGCCAGCAGCAGCTCCGCATATTGGATCCGCATTTCACCGTCTGGTGGTGTCGATCCACTGAGCGCTTGCTTCAGGACTGCCGGAGCTAGCATGGACGTTTCGGTTTCAACGACTACAGGCTGCATGAACCATCCTCAGTCGGACAGGGAGTGTTGTTTACAATCTACCACTGTCACGCATGGATTACCGTCTGACTTTCGTAACATTCTTAAAACTGTCGTACTCTACGGATAAAATCCACACTTTGCAGGCGGCGTTCTAACAAATAAGTGATGTAGCCCAGCACAATCCGTTCCACTTCGTGGTGTACCGGGGCCGGTATCTGCAGTGCCTTGACCTGAGAGTATGGGCTGCGCTGGATATGGCGCAGCAGCTTGAGCGCCATCATCGTAATCGGCACGGTTGCCACACCCTCATGGGCATAGCCAGGTGTTACCACGCCCCCCAGACCATAGCTGAAGAACTGATCTTCAGCCTGGATGTCTTCCCGGCTGACGACACATTCTGTCAGTTCCGGGCGAAAACCCACTAGATCGAGTAGATGGACTTCGAAATACCGCATGACCAATCGGGGTTCCGAGTCGCTGCATAACCGGTCAAGCGTGGAGTCGAGCAGGGCAAAGACGGATTGATAGTCTTCGTCTCCCTGCGCGGCAAATCGGTCCACTAGTTCGGCGGCATAACTGGCATAGGCCCCACGTGCCAAATCTTCGCGCAGTGCTAGGTAGGGGGCCAGCATCTCGGCTTGCGCCACAATATCCAACTCACGGCCTTTATGGACCAACATATCGGCTCGCGTGAAGAGTTCGACATGCCCTGTCTTGTGGCTGGTCGGTTTGCGCGCCCCTTTGGCGATTACATCCAGCTTGCCGCGTTCCGGCGTGAATACCGTCAATAACCGATCGGCTTCCCCGAAGTCTCGGCGCTTGAGAATGATCGCCTGGGTGCGGAAAGCGCGTTCGGCGCGGGGCATGGCCTTAACCTAGCTTGCTTGGCCCAAAGCCTAGCAGAAGCAGTTCATGGAGTGCGTGTTGAGCGTGAACCTGACCTTCCAAATCGGCAATGATCACCTGCAAATCTGGTGCGAACTCGAACAGCATTTGACGGCAGGTGCCGCAGGGAGAGCCGCCGTTGCGGGTCACCACTGCAATCACATCAAACTGACGGTGCCCTTCGCTCACTGCCTTGACCAGTGCTGTCCGTTCCGCGCAGATGCACGAGGGGTAGGCCGCATTTTCCACGTTACATCCGGTGTAGACGCTGCCATCCAGCGCGCGCAGCGCTGCGCCCACCTGATAATTGGAATACGGCACGTAGGCGTGTTTGGCAGTGGCAATAGCTGCTTGAATGAGTGACGTGAATTCGGTTGGAGCCAGAGTAGTCATGGGTTATCCGTTACTGGTTGGGCATCAGGTGCGGCCTGATGTTCGCCGGTCGCACGAGTAGTTTCAGGGGTAGATACAGGTTTGCGGATCACGCTCACTTTGCGGATACGGCGTCCGTCCAGTGATGTGATGGTGAAGGACAGGTTTTGGTAATCCAGGGTTTCGCCCGGTTCGGGTACATGGCCTAATTCTGTGAAAATGAACCCTCCCAGCGTGTCACTGTCTTCTTTGGAAAGTTCGACGTTCAGCAGATCATTAAAGTCCGTGAGTGTGATGCCGGCATCAACCGTGAAAGTATCCGGGCCTTCCTGAACGAACTCAGCCTCTTCATGGATGTCATACTCATCCTGAATATCGCCGATGATTTCTTCGATCAGGTCTTCCAGGGTGATAAGACCGGCGGTGCCGCCGTATTCATCGACCACAATCACCATGTGAATGCGGTCACGCTTGAGTTCGTGGAGCAGTACGTCGGCCTGCTTGCTTTCCGGTACGAAGTTTGCTTTCCGCATGATGTCCTTTAGAGGACGCGGCGTTTTCCCCCAGAGGTTAAGGAGGTCTTTGGCATAGAGCAGCCCCTTGATATTGTCGATGGTGTCCTCATAAACCGGGATGCGTGAATGCCCGCTGTTGATGAGCGTTTGCAGGGCTTTATCCAGAGGGGTGTCTATTTCCAACGCCACGATGTCAATCCGCGGGATCATCACCTCACGTACCAGCAAGTCACCAAATTCGAGGACCGAGACAATCATCTCTTTTTCGTCGTTTTCGATGGCCCCTTCCTTTTCGCTGGTTTCGATCATCGTCACAATTTCTTCTTCTGTCATCACGTTGACTAAGCCGCTGCTCCCGAAAGCACTTGCTAGCAACTTGCTCAGTGCGATCATCAGGCTGACCAGGGGCGAGAGCAGGATGATGAGCAATCGCATGGGATAGACCGCGAATGGGGCAATCCGGTCTGCCCGTGTGCTGCCGATGCCTTCTGCTGCCAGATCACCAATAATCAGCGTGATCAGCGCGGTTGGCAGCAGGATGACGATGTAATTGACCAGCCGTTCAGTGTTGGGATCTTCAATGCGGAGTTCTGCCAAGAGTGAATCGCCGACAGCAGAAATGGCCAGCGCTGCAATGATGAATTTGAGCAGCAGCAGGCTGAGCTGATAGGTGATATGCAAACGCGGCGGGACATCATCCCCGCTTTCAGTTTGTTCCCGCAGGAAACTCTCTTTGCTGTTGGTCAGCGCGGCATACGCAATTGTGATGAGCGCATGCAGCAGGATTAAGAGCAATACACTCAGCAGGCTGACGAGGCTATCGGCCAACGTGTTTCCTTTAGGCTAAAAGTCGACGTGACAATAAATCAAAAGGCGGCGATTAAGCACGCTTAATCCCGGTGAACCCGCATGAAAAAGGTGTCCAGAAGGTCTGGGAGGTTGGTCTGAGGCTGCGTTTTCCACAAGTTTTGCGGTCGTCTACCCGAATTGTACGCGACCGCCGCTGCGCGAAACTATACCATAGATAGAGGGTTGCTTTCAAGCGGGGCGCGCTGGCTGACCGCCCGGCGTGACGGGGGCGGCAGCGCACCTTGTCGAATGAGACGTCGCGTAGTACCACGGAGGATCAACCATGCCAATCCTAAATAGGTGGCGATCAGGGTCAACATCGCCAACACTTGATACCAATGTAGTCGGTTGTCCGGTTCGTCAATCCGGCTGGTAAGAAAGGTCGTACCGAGAGTTGCGCCATTATCTAACAACGAGGTTATCGCACCGAAGACGCTGAAAAGCAATTCTCCAACAAATCGCATCACCGGATCACCCAAAGACAAAGGTTGTATTAAAAGAAACGCAAAGCCGATAGCACTACCAACCGACAAAACAATAAAGCCCAGCCGAATCCCGATCCCCCGTGCCAGAGCGATGCCTGCGCTGTGGTGTCGCGCAGAGGCGGAAACACCACAGGCCGCCGTGAACAGCAGATTGCAAGCCGTTACTAGCAAGATAAAGCCCAGTGTCAATGTGAAATGGAACAAGTTCGGGACGATTAGGCGGGACTCCGGTGTGCCGCTGTAGTAGGATACTGTGGATGTCACTGGGTTATTGATCGTGACCCCGATGAAGATCACCACGCAGGCTCGCAAGATGCCCAGCTGAACAAAAGCAGGTAATAAGCTGCGGACAGTCGCCAGCCATTTGCCCATCACGATCTGCCGTGCATCCAACCCAGTCAGCAACAGCAAATCCCAAGATTGTTGTTGCTGTTCGCGGGCGATGCTGTTGCTGCTGTAGGCCAACGCTCGAATGATGAGTCCAAAATGCACCATAATTGCCACCAGCGGCGGGAAGATCACCAGCAGCGGAACTGCTTCGAGGAAGGGGTTGATATCCACCCATAGCAATAGTCCGACAACGCTCAACAGCGCCATAAAGATCGCGGTGATCAAGGCCGCATCAACTATCCGGCGCTGCACCCATGTTAGCCAGTTGCGCCGCTTGCCGAGCATCCGCTCTTGATAAGCCTGTTCCACCCGACCGATAGGATTGAGCGCAAACCAACTTTGAATTGCCTTGACAAACGGCATGACGGGCTGTTCTCCTGTGAGCACACACTGCTGCCACTATACAGCTATTTTTTAGAGAGAACCTGCACGATTCCCGCTGACTGCCCATCGAATCGATCCCTGCAACCTGTAACCTGCCACCACGATGCGTTATCATCGTGGGGCATAAGAGGTCAGAAAGGAATTGAATGTGATGTTTGATACTTTACCTGCCCGTCAGGCAGACTTTGCTAACTGGTCGTGGGCGCAGATTGAACCCTACGCCAATGACTTGCTCAGTCGGCCATTGACCGCTGCAAGTGTCGATCAGTGGTTGGCCGATTGGACTCGCTTGAGCAACTTGATTGACGAAACCTATAATCGCCGTTATGTGGCGACCACACTGGATACCACCGACAAAAACGTTGTCGAGTCATTCCATACCTACCTTGCCGAGGTGGTCGAACCAGCGCAGGTGATGGAAGATCAGCTCAACAAAAAGCTACTGGCGAGCAATCTGGAACCCAAAGACTTTGCGATTCAGTTGCGGAATATACGGGCCGATGCGGACATCTTCCGGGCGGAGAACGTCTCGCTTGGCACCGATCTGCAAAAAATCGGAACTGAATATGATCAAACGATTGGCGCCCAGACCGTCCAGTGGGCAGGTGAGGAAAAGACCCTTACCCAGATGAAACCCTTCCTGCATTCAGACGACCGCGCCCTGCGCGAACGGGTCTGGAAGGCGATCAGCGAACGCCGCCTGGCCGACCGCGCGAGGCTCAATGAAATCTGGGGCCGGATGCTCCCGATTCGGTTGAAGATGGCTGCCAATGCCGGTCAGGAAACGTTCCGTGATTTGCAATGGAAAGCCTTCAAGCGTTTCGACTACACTCCGGCAGATTGCGAAACCTTCCATCGCGCCATCGAAGCGGTCGTGGTGCCCGCTGCCAACCGTGTCTATGAGCGTCAGCGCCAACTACTCGGCGTGCCGACCCTCCGTCCCTGGGATCTGGATCGGGATGATGTCTATCCGCCCTCCCGTCCTCCCCTGCACCCCTTCACTGATGTGACCGATCTGGAATTCAAGACCGAGGCCATTATCCGGCATGTTGATCCGGTGCTGGCAGATCGCGTCAAACTAATGCGCGAGGAAAAGCTGCTGGATTTGGCTAACCGCAAGGGCAAGGCTCCCGGCGGCTATCAGACGGATTTTGCAGCATCCAAGCGCCCGTTCATTTTCATGAACGCTGTCGGACTGCATGATGATGTTCAGACCATGCTCCATGAAGCAGGTCACGCTTTCCATTCCTTCGAGATGCACGGATTGCCGTACAGCCAGCAGAAGGAAATCACTTCGGAAATTGCCGAAGTTGCTTCCATGTCAATGGAGTTGCTGGCTGCACCTTACCTCGAAAAGAAGTACGGCGGTTATTACACCGAGTCGGAAGCGGCCCATGCCCGCATCGAACATCTCGAACATATCATCCTGTTCTGGCCCTTTATGGCGGTGGTAGATGCTTTCCAGCATTGGGTTTACACCCATCCCACCCAGGCTGCGGATGCTGCAAACTGTGATGCCGTCTGGGGAGATCTTTGGGCGCGCTTCATTCCGGGTGTCGATTGGAGTGGCCTGGAAGATGCTCGCGTGACCGGTTGGCACCGCAAGCTGCATATCTTCCAGATTCCGTTCTACTATGTGGATTATGGTCTGGCACAGGTCGGTGCTTTACAGGTCTGGCGCAATTCACTGACGGATGCTTCTCGTGCAGTGCAACAGTACCGTTATGCGCTGTCACTGGGAGTCACCCGTCCGCTGCCGGAGTTGTTCGCTGCAGCCGGTGCCAAATTTGCTTTCGATGAAGCCACCATGCGGGATCTGGTCACCCTCATCGAAGGCACAATTGATGACCTGCGGGCTAAAGCGTGACTCTTGTTCCTTTGATGGAATTGGGTGGTGAGGGCCAGGTTTTGCACTTGGCCCTCGCCAACGGATTCCCACCACAAACTTACCTGCCGTTGCTTCGTCCGCTGCTGACTGATCACCGGGCTGTTTGTCTGCTGCCGCGCGCGCTCTGGCCTGACGAACCGGTGCCAACGGTTCTACGGGACTGGGAGTCGCTGGCAGATGACCTTCTGCAAGGCCTTGCCCAGCACAATTTGCAGCCCGTAATCGGGGTCGGTCATTCGTTCGGCGCGGTCGCTTCAATTCTCGCTTGCCTGCGGGAGCCGAAGCGTTTCAGAGCGCTTGTGTTGCTTGACCCCACGATTTTGCCGGAAGAAGCGTTACAGGCTTTCGAGGATTTCCGTGCCAGCGGCGGAGTGAGCGAGTTTCCGCTGGTACGCGGTGCGCTGCGCCGCACCCGCCACTTCCCGGATCGGCGGGCGGCTGCGACTTATTGGCGCAACCGGACGCTTTTCCAGAATTGGCCGGAGGAGTCGTTCCAGCTCTATGTTGAGCATGGGACTCATCCTGCTGCTGACGGGGGTGTCGAACTGGTCTGGCCCCCGGAATGGGAAGCTTATTACTTCAGCACGCTCTACACGCCTATCTGGAAACGATTGCCAGAGTTGGCGGCATTATCTATCCCGGTGCTGACACTACGGGGTGGCGATAGCGATACCTTTTATCCGGATGCCGCCGCCCGTTTCCAGTCGATCCTGCCCCGGGCGACTATGGTCGAAATCTCTGGTCATGGGCACCTCTTTCCCCAGACCGCTCCTACCGAGACCGCCATCATTATACGGGACTGGTTGAGAACACGGGATTTGTAGCCCTTGCAAGCTGGCATATCCCCTAATTGGCGGATAGACAGGCAGGAACACTCCTGCCTGTTTCTATTGCTCAGTTAGTTCAAAGGTCGCGCCTTCTTGTTCAACCCCATTGATTTGTAACGTGATCCGATGGGTGCCAGCGTAATAGACCCGCGTCGAAATAGGTCGGAAGCTCACCCGCCGCTCAAAATGGCGCGCTTCACCGGCACCCAGTTGGAATGTGCTCAGCTTGAATACTTTGGGAGCTGGTCTGCCGTTGGCTTTGTTGTAGTAGACCACGTAATCCAGCATCACATCCTGAGGTTCTGATGCGGTGGATTCGAGTGTAAAGCGAAACGTGATCGTGTTCCCCATGGCGACCGATACTGCGTCGAGCCTGAAATCCCGTACCACGACCTCGGCTTGATTGCCATAACCCAGCAAACCCAGTGCTTCACTATGTCCCTGTTTAAGCAGGGTTCTAAGCGCGTGCTTGATGATCCACTGTCGTGCGGTGCTTGCACTTTTCTGCCACTGTCTCAACACTTCAATCACAATGTCCGGGTGATCTTTAGCGATGTCATTCAGATTGTTGGCAACACTGCGCCGGACATACTCCTCTGGATCATCCTTGAGTTCTTCCAGAATCGGCAGAATCGGCGTGGGGTCATGTTTAAAGGCTTGCAGTGCCATTCCCCAGGGCAGACGGGGTCGGCAGCCCTCGCTCGCCAACCGGCGGACGTGATGATTAGGGTCTTTTGCCCATGCCCGCATCTGGGCCATCATGCGGGTTGGATCGCGCAGGATGAATGGTCGCACTGCGAACTCTGAACTCGAAAATTGGGTGAAATAGGCCAGCGCGGGTAGGGAAGCTTCCCAATCGTCTAGCCCGTAAACCTCGACGAAATCCGGCATGAAGATTGGTGCGTAGCTATAGTGTGAGAGATGCGGTGCCGCCGCTTGGAGTACGTTCAGTGCAGCTCGATAAGCGGTGGGTAGCAGATTATGTACCACCGTGGTGACGTGCCGTGTTCGCTGCTTGAGGGCGCGTGCTGACCACTGCTCATCATAAATCTGCTGGCGATATTGGCCTTGGTCGAATGACGGGTAGACGGCAACCAGCGCCTTGCCCAAATCCTCAATGAATGCTGGACTATAGAGCGAGTCCTTCAATGCGTCAGCCATAGCACGACCCTTTACGAATTAGAACTAATATTCTAATTGTATCTTATTTTGGACTTACACGAAACGCTGGATTGGGTAGGGGAGTCCATCTTGCCGGACAGATTGACACCTACCCGTAAACTCACTATCATGATCTGTGTTCAATCAGGAGTGTAGATCGTGAAGTTTATCGTTGGATGCTGTGCCATGTATTGGCAGATGGATAAAGTGCAGGCGAGACATTCATAACGCCTGCCATCCAGTAAGTATCTGACTAACAGATTGTAACCGCATCAAGCGGCTGTGGACTAAGGCGTTCGCAGCCGCTTTTGATTCTCAGTACTGGAGCCGAAAGCAATCCACGACCGGCTCTTGTGGAACTTTCCTTTTGTTCACGATGAAAGGTCGTGGATCATGAAACGTTTTGGTGACTGGTTTGATACAAAGGACACTTTATCTTGACCGCACGACTTGCCCGACTCAGTGGGATGCAGAAGTTTTCGATCATCTGGCTTGGAACCTTTGTCTCGATCATGGGTACAGCGATGACCCGCTTTGCCTTGCTCGTCTGGGCCTTCCAGCAAACCGGGCAGGCGCTTACCACGGCCTTGCTCGGTTTCTTTGGCATTCTGCTCTATGTGCTCTTGAGCCCGGTGGCCGGGGTCATCACCGACCGCTATGACCGCCGTCTGATTATGATCGTGGCTGATACCTGCTCGGCTGCGATGAGTTTGTTCCTGCTCATTCAATATCAGAATAACTCTATGCAAATCTGGCACCTGTATTTGCTAGAGTTGATGACTGGTGGCTTTGATGCTTTCTACCTGAATGCGTATTCCACCACAATCACCCTGCTGGTGCCGAAGGAGCAATATGCCCGCGCCAGTGGGATGCGCTCCCTGGCGAATGAAGCCTCACGGGTTTTTGCCCCTGCGCTCGGTGGATTGCTTCTGGGCTGGGTTGGGTTGAGTGGTGTGCTGGTTATCGATATCGTCAGCTTCCTTTTAGGCTTCACCCCGTTGCTGCTGCTGTCGATCCCCCGTTCACCCCGCAAAGACATTCCTGCCTTCAATCTGGGGAGCTTCATTAGCGACCTCAAATTTGGCTTGAGCTATATCGCGGAGCGGGTCGGCTTGCGCCAGTTGCTCTCCATCTATGCTGGTATCAATCTCATGGCGGGGCTGACCTGGTTTGGCGTATTGGCACCCATGGTTCTCGCGCGCACCGGCCAGGATGAATTGAGTTTGGCCGCTGTCCAGGGTGCGATGGGGGCGGGAGGTATCTTGGGTGGATTATTCATCAGTCTCTGGGGTGGCCCCCGGAATCGTATTCATGGGATTTTGGGTTGGTGTGGTGTCTCTTTCTTTTTAGGTGATCTGCTCATTGGACTCGGGCAGTCTCCGGTCATGTGGATGATTGGTGTCTTTATGGGGTCGTTATTCATCCCGGTAGTCATCAGTTCGGAACAATCCATCTGGGGGGCGAAGGTGGATCCAAGTGTCCAGGGACGGGTCTTTGCAGTTAAGGATATGCTGCGGACAGCATCGACACCGGTGGGTTACCTGGTGGGCGGCCTGCTGGCAGATCGTTTCTTTGAGCCATTGGTTGCATCGGGGAGGGTGCCCTTCCTGAATCAGTTGACCGGGGGCGGGGTGGGTTCCGGCATGAGCCTGATGTTTATCTGCACCGGCTTGATCGGGGCCAGCATCTGTTTTGGCGGGTATCTGCTCCCTCATCTACGGAACATCGAGCGCGAACTGCCCGATCATGACCATCCCGTCGCGGTCTAGTGCCGCCAAAAGTGCAACCGATAACTAGGCGAGTGGAAATCAAAGCAGGGGCGCACAGCTGTGCGCCCGCTCTGTAGAGTTAGCTTTTGAAGCAATGAACTACCGTTCACTTGCGAACTGAATTTCAGCTTGTCGTCGCTGGTAACTCGCCGGCTTCGGTGGCGGCTGATTGTTGTAGTGCGTGACGAGCGCCCCCAGATAATCGCGCAGCGGAGTATAGATCATGCCCAATTCTTGCTTGCTGCGCGTGTTGTCCAGTTCGGACATCCACCGCTCGCCGAAGGGTGAGCAGTCGGGCAGGAAGCCGTTGGCGTCCAGGTCAGCGCGTTTGATGCGGCGTATATCTGCCTGTGTGTGCATCAGCTCGGCCAGCAGGTTGATAAACGCTTCGTGGCTCAGTGTCTCTTCCTGCGAAATGTTATACGCTTTACCTTTACCCCTGCCGGAATCGATCAGGTTGACCAGTGCCTGTACCACGTCCTTGCCGTAGATATGGCGAAGAGGTAGGTCGGGTTGGTCAGGGATCAGCAGCGGCCCGCCATCACGCAGTCGCAGGAAGTAGCCGTATAACCGGCTGAAGTGATCGCGCTCACTGTTCACCATTGGGATCCGCAGGCAGGTGAATGGAAAGCCGCTTTTCTCCCAGGCCCTGATGAGTGCATCTTCTACCCGGCGTTTATCTACGCCGTAGAGCCATTCGTTGTAATCGTAGGATTCGGGGCGTGGCGCTGGCATGACTGGTCCAGCGTAGTCCCGTTCGACGAAGGGACGGCTCAGCCCTTCCCGTACCAGATAAACTTGCCCACTGCTCAGGAACAGATAGTGATTGGTTTTGCCTTGCAGAATTCGGGCGACGGCATGGGCTTCATCCTCTTTGTAGATGGCGTTGTCCACCACCGCATCGAAAGTGCGCCCATTCAACGCATTCTCCAGTTGGGCGGGGTCGGAACGGTCACCGTGCAGACGCTCAACTTCGGGTGGCAATTCATCGCGGGTCTTGCCCCGGTTGAAAATCGTGACGCGATGCCCCACGCGCAGGAGTTCGAGCGTCAGTTGATGCCCCAGATTGCGCGTACCACCGATAATCAGAATCGCTTTTGGCATGATAAGTCCTTGAATACTTTCTGTAACAAGATTCATTTATGAAGAGCGAAGGCACCTCCTGTAGGTTGCACGGTCAGGCTCTGGACCAGCTCTTCCGGCGTGATGGGTGCGCCGGGGTCACAGGTGCCATCGATCATGGTGGCGTGCCATAAATGCAGCATCAGCAGCGACCACACCTCAGAAAAATGATAATCGTCCTTATCCATATGCTCTCTGACAATGCGTGAGACTATATCCGGCTTGAACAAGCCCACCTCGCGCACATACGCTGCTGAAAGATATTGATCGACCAATGGGCGCAGGGTTGTACGGAGCCAGTGCGACATCGGGGAGAGAAATCCCCATTTGGGTCGCTTCAGGATAGGCTCAGGCAGCAGATCGGCCACCGCATCTTTCAGCACGAGCTTAAAATCACTTCCGCGAATCTTGTAACCCAGTGGGAGTCGCAACGCTAGAGCCATAAAATCGTGGTCGAGCATCGGTGCACGGGATTCAATAGACATCGCCATAGTCATTTTATCGACCCGCATATTACTTTCATCAGCAATCCATGAGGCAAGCTGCACAAAGGCCAGCCGATCGGTGAAATACTTGGTGTTTGGACGTGACAAAAGGGGGAGCAGCACCCGGTTGACCGTATCATAAGCGTTGTTGACCGGGTTGCCGGTCAGTTCAGCCAGATGCTCAAAGGACATCATCCGCTTCCACGAGAGATAACGCCGTGTTGGGTCGGTATCGCGCGACTTACGGGCCAGTGTCCGCAATCGCCCTGACCGATCCGGCAGCGCCTCCAGCACTGGATTAAGCACCGAGTCGCGCAGCAGGGCGGGCAGTCGCAGGTAACGTTCCACGATCCAATCAGTGCGGAAGTGGGTATACCCGCAGAAGAGTTCATCTCCGCCATCCCCGGTCAAAAGTACTGGGATGCCGTGTAGTCGCGCCAACCCGGAAACCAGTGCTGTCTGGACGATGGCAGGCTGCATCAGTGGTTCATCCATACTGTAGACTAGCTTGGGCAGGAGAGTAGCAAGTGCAGGGGTATCCCGCCAGAGCACGGCGTGATGCTGTGTCCCGTATTGCTGAGCGGCCATCTCGGCAAAACGCAGATCATTATTGAACTTCTGATCGATTACCGCATTATTGGTTGCGGTATCGAAGCCTACGGTGAAGGTGTTTAGCGGAGATCCCAGCACGCGGGTCATGATGGCCGCAACTGCCGTGGAGTCTATGCCGCCACTCAGGAACGCCCCGACTGGCACATCGCTCACCATTCTGGACTCGATAGCCCGTTCCAGTTCTGCTCGCACCTGCCGTACCGCTTCTGGATACGGGAGTGGCGTACCAATCGTATCCATTTCAGCCTGCCAGTACGTACCGGCTTGAATGCGCCCGGATTCTAGGGTTAGCCAGCTTCCTGGTTCCAGCTTCCGCACCCCTTCGAGGATCGTCCCGGGTGAGGGTACGTACCCTAGAATCATGTAATGCGTGACCGCCTGGGGATCGAGTTTAAGTGCTAGTCCGGGGTGTTCCAGTAGGGCTTTGAGCTCACTGGCAAACAGGAAATCATCGCCCTGCTGCCAGTAATACAGCGGCTTTTCTCCGGCGCGGTCACGGGCCAGCAGCAAGCGTTGGTTGGCTTGCTCCCATAGCGCCAGCGCGAACATCCCTCGCAGTCGACTGAGGACATCCCGACCCCACTGCTCATAACCGTGTACGATGACTTCCGTATCCGTTTTGGTGCGGAAGACATGCCCCGCCCCTTCCAGTTCTGTTCGCAGGTCTCGGTAGTTGTAAATCTCCCCGTTGAAGGCCACCCCGACCGAGCCATCCTCGTTGAAGATGGGGCCCGCGGGCGCGCTTAGGTCAATGATCGCCAGCCTACCTGCACCAAATGCCAGCATCCCTTCGGCATGGATACCGTAGCCGTCCGGCCCACGATGCGCCAGCCGACGCGCCATTCGCTCGACCAATGCCCGATCTGACCCACGCGGATTGATGTGTCCGAAGATGCCGCACATAGGCTATGAGTTACTCTTTCCGGATAACGCGCTTGAATGTTCTGCGCCCGATGCATCTTTGCGCTTTGGAGTCTGTCCCCAGATGTTCAGCCTGGGCAGGACGAACACCGCGTTCAGCAGCACGGAAAGTCCCGCGCCGATGTTATAGCCAATCGCGGCCCCCGCCGCCCCCAGTGCCCCAATCAAAGGCACCGTCGCCACATACCGCCCGATAATCGCGGTCAGCCCGGTATACGTGACCAATTGAGGGCGGCCCGCCACCATGGCAACGGTTCGCACCCATCCCATCACCAGTTCCAGCACGATCCCGATCAACATGATGCGCAGCAGCCCTGATGCCGCCGCGAATTCTGTCCCATAAATGAGAACGACCAGCCAGTCCGCTGCGATGAAAAACGCTGCTGCGCCAGCCAATCCGACCACCAGACTGAACACCATGAACCGCCGGATAAGGTAGCGCAGCCGGGCTGGATCCCCCTTCGCCCAGGCTTCATTCATCATCGGGTAAATGACGCTGCTGACTGGCGATACCGGCAGCGAGAGCAGGCTCAGCGCGCTCCGGGCTTTATCGAACAGCGCCACATCTGCCGGGCCGCGTAGCCCGCCGAGCAGCAGCGCATCAAAATGGACCGCCGCCGCCTTGATTGACCCCATCAGACTCGTGTGCATCGCGAACGGCATAAATTGCCGCAGTCGCTCCCGATAGCCGGTGCCCTTGGCTCCGCGCAGACCCTGCCGCAGCAGCCCCAGTGACACGCCGCCGGTCACCACCAGATTGACTATTGCTACCAGCACATAGCCCCATACCACGGCTTCCATGCCGCTTGCGGAGAGCGCCACCAGCACGATCAGAGAGAGCACGGCCATGCCAATATCCAGCAGCGTCTGAAGCCGGAAGCGCCGGTAAATGGTGAAGGCGGCCTCGAAGGTGTTTTGCAGAATAGTGAACGGCGTGGTCAAGACATAGATGCTGAACAGCGGCAGCAGACGGTCCCGGTCGGCATACCCATTCAGAATGGGCGGGACGATGAGCAGCACGACCAGCAGCGCTAGGGCTGCTACGACCACATCGACCACCAGCCCGATGTGGAAGTAACTCAGCGCCTCATCGCGTTCTTCCCGTGCCAGCGCATTGCCCATGAAGCGGATCAGCGCCTCGCTGGTCCGTACATCAATGAACTGCACGACAATGCTCACCGACGCCATTGCCAGCGTGACTAATCCTGTCTGCTCCAGTCCCAGCGCCCGCGCCACCAAGGCCGAGGTCAGGATGGAGAGCGCCAGATTCACCCAGCGTCCGATGAAGATGACACCCGAATCACGTAGCACCCGGCTTGCGTAAATACGGTTAAGAAGCGCCTGAAGGCTGAACGGCATGGATAATATGTGCCTACCGGTAGGGACGCGCCACGGCGCATCCATCATGGTTCAATTGACTAAATCATTGTACAGGTCAATCAATGCCTGTGCAGTTATATCCCACGTCTGGACTGCGGCCTTTAGGCGCCCCGCTGCGCCCATCTGCCGACGTAACGCACTATCGGTGAGCAGGCTCACCAATGCCGGAGCGAGTTCCGTTTCAAGTTGCGCCTGCGGCACCAGCAAACCCGTTACGCCGTTATAGATGGCATCGGTCGAACCGGTGTCAGTCGTGCCGATGACGGGCAGCCCGGCGGCGCTGGCCTCCAGATATACCAGGCCAAAGCCCTCGAAGCGAGAACCCTCGTTGATCGACGGCACGCAGAACACATCCGCTCGGCTGTATGCGTCCAGCAGTTCTGCTTCTGTGACGAACCCTTTCAGCAGCACGCTGTTCTGTAAACCCAGTCCTTCAATCGCCTCGCGTACCTGATCGGCATAAGCGCCGCTGGCACGACCCATAATCCAGCACTGAGCATCAGGCAGGGTCTCTTGTACCTTCGCCATCGCCCGTACCAGTTGCAGCGTGCCCTTACGAGCCTTGACCGCCCCGACCGCCAGTACCGTCGGGGGATGCGCTTCGGTGCGGCGGTCAGGCAGCGCCAGGAACTTCCCGGCATTCACCCCGTTCGGGATCACCCGCGTCTGGACCCCCGGCAGCGCGCGAGCCGCCACCTGCGCCGTGTATTGACTGACGCAGGCCAATTGCGCCCCACCGAGTGCCCGCTGATAAATCTGGCTGAAGGGCCAGCGGCTCAACTGACTCAATTGCACATAAGTGCCATGCCCGGTGACCACGTAGGGCCGCCCGGCTGACAGCCATTGTGCCAGCGGCGCATACGGCTCCACCAGTGCGTGAATGAGGTCGCAATCGCGCAGCAGCGGCTGGATCGTCCTCAGAGTCAGCCATTGCCGGAGCGGTAGAAAGCTCTCCATTGGCGTGATGTTCGGCAGGAGTTTATGCAGGGGCAAACCGGGGACATCGGGGCTGTTCCGTGCGGCGACCACCGTTATCTGGACCCCGGCCCGCCCCAATGCCTCGACCGTACTCAGCGCAGCCTGCGCCCAGCCATGAGCCGTACTCAAATCCGGCGCCAGCAGGCCAATGTGGAGCGGTTTATTTGCCATACGCCTGAATCTGCTGAAGGATAGCCTTTGCGCGTGCGGTCCAGGTGTAATGCGCCATCACCTCACGCGCCGCCGCGCCGCCCAACCGTTCCCGCAGTGCCGGATCATCGCGCAGTCGAGCGATTGCTGTGCCCAGTGCCGATGCGTCCCCCGGCGGGTAGAGCAGGGCAGTTTGCTCATGCCGGACGACTTCCACAGTACTGGGCAGGTCAGAAGCCACAATCGCCCGCCCGGAAGCCATATACTCGAACAGCTTCATGGGTGAGGCGTAGTACGCAAAGTGCTCTGTCCACGGGAACGGCATGGCGCACACATCCAGCGCCCGCAGATATAGGGCCACCTGGTCGGGTGCTACCTGCCCGGCATTGATAAACCGCGACTCCGGCAGGCCCAGCTTGAGCCAGTGCTGGTGAAAGGCTTCCGCCATCTCATCCGGCCCGCCGACCAGCGCCAGCGTGGCTCCGTCCACGTCCTTGAGCGCCTCGATCAGCGTCCCGACTCCCTTATCCATTGCCATCGTCTGCAACCGGCCCACATAACCGACGATGAATGCCTCCGCAGGCCAGCCGAGTTGCGCCCGCGCCGTAGCCTGATCGGGTAGATCAGCGAAGCGTCCGGCGCGGATCCCATCGTGGGCGGTCAGTGTGCGGGCGGCATTCGCCCCGCGCTTGATCAGGTCATCCCGCAGCCGTGCCGTCACCGTGATGACCGTTCCTACTCGCCGCACCACCTGGCGCTGGATCCAGGTTCCGGCCTGACCGGGTGCCAGCTTGTGAGCCTCGTAGACCAGCTTCCGGCGGGGATGCAGCAGGCTGAGGAACAGCAGTGCCGTGGCATCCCGGCTGTAGATCACATCGGCACCGGCAAATAGCGATTTGAGCAGCGCCACCAGCAGGAATGTGCCCTGTTGCAGATAGAAAATGAGCCGAGCCAGCAGGTCAGTGCGTCCCGGCACCAGCGGCAGTAGATCCAGCGTCGACAGCCGTTCGAGCCTGAACAGCGGTTGCACACCATAATGCGCGAACGGATCAGCGACCACCTCCATCTCCGCCGTGTTGACCCGCCGTGTGACCCATAGCCGAACCTCGGCCCCGGCTTCCGCGAAGGCCTCACAGTTCTGCATGATCTGTAAACCATGCGCCTTCTCGGTCGGCATGCGGATGTTGGCGATGTAAAGCAGTTTCATGAGAGAGAAGTTTTTGCAGAGTGATTACGATTGAACAACACCCCCAACCGAGAAAGTTGGGATGGGGCACGTCTTGTTCGCCATCCGTAGGGGCGGATTAGGTCGTCCGCGGCCGTATATCCGCCCACGCATGTTTTCAGCTCACAGAGATGGATCGGATGGTCAACGCAAAAATGGGAGCGAGTCGGGGTGCGCTCCGAAAGCCCCCTCTCCAGGCGGCGCAGCACAATCAGCCCCTCATTGACAGGGCATGCGCCGCCGAATCGGAGAGGGGGTTGGGGGGTGAGGTTCCCGTTTGGTGCTTGCATGAACGTAAGTAGGCGGTCCCGGGTCACCTACTCCACCTTGCCTGGTCGATTCGCTTTGAACCACTCGCGGAACGACTGCGGCGCGAAGGTTGGGAAGTCTCGGTACTGTGTCCAGCCGTGCAGTGGGTAGGGCAGGCCGCTCACCTCTGCTCCACCGCTGGGTAAGGCCTTGCTGCCGAGCGTGGCGGCCTTGCCGCCCAGTTGATACAGCAGCGGATGGCTCATGCCGAACTGCCAGGCCTTCATGCCCATCTGCCATACAGGTTCTTGCGTCTGATGCAGGTCACGCCGCAGCTTCAGCAGCATATCCGGAATGTTGATGTCCACCGGGCAGGCGGATTTACACGCACCGCACAGGCTGCTGGCGTAGGGCAGCGGCTTGGCATTCTCCTTGCCCTGCAGCAGCGGCGTGATGACCGCGCCAATCGGCCCGTTGTAGACCGCCCCGTAGCTGTGCCCGCCGACCGACTTGTATACTGGGCAGACGTTGGAACACGCCCCGCAGCGGATGCACGCCAGCGACTCGGCATATTCCGTTTCATAGATGCTCGAACGACCGTTATCCAGCAGGATCAGGTAGAAATGCTCCGGGCCGTCTGGTTCGCTGCGTCGGGCCGGGCCGGTGAACCCGTTGACGTAGACTGTCATCCGCTGCCCGGTGGCCGAACGAGGCAGCAGTTGGATCAAGGTGGCAAAGTCTTCCCAGGTCGGTACGATCTTCTCAATGCCCACCACCGCGATATGCACCGGTGGCATCCCGCTGGAGAGCCGTCCGTTACCCTCGTTGGTGACGATGACCACCGTCCCCGTCTCCGCGATCATGAAGTTGCCGCCCGTCATGCCGAAGTCCGCGTTCAGGAATTCTTCCCGCAGGATTTTGCGGGCGAACTGCGTCATATCCCGCGCATCATCAGTATGCGGCATCCCCAGCTTGTCCATGAACAGATCACGGACCTGCGCCTTGGTCATGTGCATGACCGGCATCACGATATGGCTGGGATGGCTCTGGTTGATCTGCACGATGTACTCGCCCAGATCGGTCTCCACCATCTGGATGCCGTTCTGCTCCAGTGCGGGCAGGAGGCCGATTTCCTCCGTCACCATGCTCTTGCTCTTGACCCCGCGCTTGAGCTTGTGCCGCTTGCAGATATCGATGACGTGCTGGTTCGCTTCCGCCGCATCCTTCGCCCACAGGACGCTGCCCCCGGCTGCGGTGACGTTCCGCTCCATCTGTTCCAGCAAATCCGGCAGATCCGCCAGCGCCCGCAGTTTGGCCCCGCGTGCCTGCTGCCGCAGGTTGTCCGGCGTGCCAGTCTCCGCCATCACCTCCCGGCGGCGACCGTCCGCGTTACCGGTCCCGCGTGCCACCGCCGTGCGGAGTTGAATATCCTCCAGCGCAATGATCGACGACTGCATGAAGGCATTGGGGTTGAAGTCCATGCTGCTTGCCTCTAATACCGGATGATGATTGTCGGCTGTTGGGGCGGGCTAGGTACATCTGTCCGCCGCTTACCATCCAATCATACCCATAATCCATCCATCTTGAAAAACCACAATTGATCTGCGGGATAATTCCCTTCACATGCTGCACACAACGCCGGCAGTGTGCACGAAATTCTACCCCTCTCCATCCTCCACGCCTTTGCGATTTCCTCAGATTCGGAACATAAGTAGGTATGTGGAAAAGGGTAGAAAGTAAAATAGAATAGAGGGATGAACAAACGATATCCCAACTACACGCTGCCGGAAGTGGAAGTAAAGCAACTGGAAGCTGCCATACGGTCGGATGAGC
>JAFLCG010000011.1 GCA_017303635.1 Anaerolineae bacterium
TGCCTTCCGCTACCATCGCCAGCACATCCCGTTTGAATTCATCGCTGTACTTCTTGTATCCCATCCTTCACTCCTTACTCTCAGTTTATTGGACATTTCTCATGTCCGCCAAACTGGGGTAAGGTCAGCCTTTGTTGTCCATCAAGTACATAGTGTGTCGGATAGATATCTGATCGGTAATTTATATCTATATCGCCTATCTTATTTTCGCTAGCTAGTTTTTCATTTGTTAACCAAAGTAGCAAACTACCAATTGGATATCCTTGATAAACACTATCAAAGAGACGAATGATATCCTCTCTATTCCACACAAAGGGACGCTGAAATTTCGGTAGTCGAATATCTCCGCTCCGGACATCGCGAACCAGTTTTTCTAGTCTAATAATGCGTGGGTCAACTTCACCGATTTTCATAGTACATCCTCAACGATATAGAATTTTAGTTAACTATACACCAATAATCTTGTTCAGTTAAGTGATTCTATTAATTAAATGGAAGTTTCCTGGTATTACCAACTGCCAGTAATAGCGGAAACGCTGTCAGGCTTACTGGAAATTCTAATTGTCATGATGGCAATTCTGTTGAATGGCCTATGGAGCACGTGAGTATAGCTTAACCTACTCGATTCACTACAATTAAACTTGGGCGAGAAATATATGATATGACAGGATATTATGTAGATAATTCATCCAATGTCACTCCATCTTTTGGCACATACTTCCGCCAGCACGCCGCCGACTCGTGGATCATGCTCAGGATCGACTCTGGTTTATCCATCGTCCCGCTGAACAACTCCAGCGTCAGGTAGATCGACTCGCAGCGCGGTGGTAGACCATCCACTGCCGGACTGATATAGGCCTCATACAGCGCCTGCAAAACGCGCTTTGGCTCGACAATGCCTTTTGCATTGTTCGCCGCGCTGAACGGCTTGTGCTTGGACTCGGTGCCATCGGTCTGCTGCAAGTGGATGATCGGCGAATACCCGCCCAACCGCCGCAGCCATGCATACAAGTCCCCATCTTCCGGCTGTGCAAACATGTAAGGATGGGACTTGGCTTCTCCCCTCTCCCCGCTGTCTGCAGCGAAGGGGAGAGGGGCAGGGGGTGAGGGCAGGGGGCTGGGCCTTTGAAAATGCTGCTGCCCGACCTGATGCCCGGTATCCAGCGTGATGTACAACGGTGCGCCCGTCTGCCGGAACGCCTCGCGCATGATCTGCTCCGCGCCAGCAATCGTCCACGGGATTTGATGCGGCGTGTACATCTGCTCGACCGAGAGGCTGCTCAAATCTACGCCCTGAGCATAAGCCGCCAACTCGCCCAATCGCCGGATCAGATCGTCCACGGCTGCTGCGTATTGCGCCGGGTCGGCCAGTATCGCCTGTGAGAAGGCATGACAGAAAAATCCCAGTCCCGCATCCAACGACTGCGCCAGACCAATCATCGGTTCCAGCCAGCGATGCTGGATGTGATCGCGCACACGCGAGTCCGGGTGCGCTAGCCCCAGGGTGGCATAGGTGCCATGCCCGGAGTACAGGTTGGCGACCTTCACACCAGTGGACTGCGTCGCGCTCAGAACCGCCTCGCGCCACGCCGACAGCGCATCCGGCGGCGTGTAGAGCGGATCGCACTCGTTGTCGGCGCTCGCTTCAATGTAGTGGATGTCACAGTCACGGGCGATCTGCATCCACTCCAGCGGAGCCGCCCAGCGTTTGGAAGCGAAGCAGTTATCAAGGGCCAGATAGATACGTGGGAACATAGGGTGCCACCAGTTGATGTCCAGAGCGTATATTGCTGAAGCCAATTGTACTCGCCTTGACCGGTTCTCATCGACTTCCAATCCCCTACGGGACGACTTGATCCGTCCCCGCCCTTGAGTCTTCATGGTTCGAGTCGTAAACTAGAACACCTGTACACATCCCCTTCTCATCTTCGAGCTAGAGCGCAGAGGCAAACACATGACTCAGGACAAGATCGTGGTGCGCGGTGCGCGTGAACACAACTTGAAGAACATTGATGTGGAAATCCCGCGCAATAAGCTGGTGGTCATCACCGGGCTTTCCGGCTCCGGCAAATCCTCGCTGGCCTTCGATACCATCTTTGCCGAGGGACAGCGCCGCTATGTGGAAAGCCTGAGCGCCTACGCCCGCCAATTCCTGGGGCAGATGGAAAAGCCAGATGTCGATCAGATCGAGGGACTCAGCCCGGCGGTCTCCATCGACCAGAAGGGTGTCAGCCACAACCCGCGCTCGACCGTCGGCACCGTGACTGAGATTTATGACTATATGCGTCTGCTCTATGCCCGCGTGGGTGTGCCGCACTGTCCCGTCTGCGGCGCGCTGGTCGAGGCGCAGTCCGCCCAACAGATCGTGGATGCAGTGCAGGCGATGGCGGATGGCACCCGCATTCAAATCCTCGCGCCGCTCATCAAGGGGCGCAAAGGCACTCACGAAAAAGTCTTTGAAGACATCCGCAAAGCTGGTTTTGTCCGCGTGCGCGTAGATGGCGAACTGCGCGATCTGAGCGATGACATCCAAATCGACCGCTACGTCATCCACAATATCGAAGTGGTTGTGGATCGTCTGGTCATCCGTCACTTCGAGGACAAGACCAGCGAGGAAGCCCGCAGCGCCGAGACTCGCCTGACCGATGCCATCGAACAGGCGCTGGAGATCGGCGAGGGGGTGGTGGTCATCAATAATCTGAGTGAGACCCCGCCGACCGATACGCTCTACAGCGAACTGCTGGCGTGCGTGAATGGTCACGGCAGCATCCCGGAGATCGAACCCCGCACCTTTTCCTTTAACACACCGAAGGGCGCTTGCCCAGATTGTCAGGGGCTTGGCTTTAAGTTGGAGTTCGATCCTGAACTGATCGTCCCCAATCCTGAACTGAGCCTCATGGATGGCGCAGTCAATGCCAACGGCTGGAACTTCGATGACGAGACGTCATGGGGGCATGGCATCGTCAAGGGCCTGGCAGAGGTGTATGGGTTTAGCCTCAGCACCCCTTGGAAGAAACTCACTGAACCCCAAAAGCGCCTGATTCTCTACGGGACCAATGGCGAGAAGGTCAAGCTGCGCTACACCAACTCACGGGGCGATTACCGTGAGTACACGACCGCTTTCGAGGGCGTTATCAACAACCTGTCGCGTCGCTACCGGGAAACGAATTCCGAGGGAATGCGCGAAGCTTTCGAGCAGTACATGTCGCAAACCCCTTGCCAGACCTGCGGCGGACGCCGGTTGCGACCGGAAGCCCTGGCGGTCACGGTAGCGGATCAGAACATCTATGATCTGACCCTGCACCCCATCTCCGATGTGCTGGAGTGGGTCAACAGCCTGCGGGGTACCAATGGCAAAGCCCCACAACTCAACGAGCGCGACCAGCAAATCGCCTACCAGATCCTCAAGGAGATCGAAGCGCGGGTTGGCTTCCTCAATGATGTCGGCCTGAACTACCTCACACTGGGGCGCTCGGCGGGATCACTCTCCGGTGGCGAGGCCCAGCGCATCCGGCTGGCGACCCAGATTGGCAGCCGCTTGACGGGCGTCCTTTACGTGCTGGATGAACCTTCCATCGGATTGCACCAACGGGATAACGCCAAGCTCATCAACACCCTGATGGGTATGCGCGACCTGGGGAACACGTTGCTGGTGGTCGAGCACGACGAAGAAACCATGCGGATGGCCGACTGGCTGATTGACCTTGGCCCCGGCGCGGGCGCTTATGGCGGTCACATCGTGGCCCAAGGTACGCCGGAAGAAGTCATGCAGGTGGAAGGCAGCCTGACCGGTGCCTACCTCTCGGGTCGGTTGAGCATTGAGGTCCCTGCGGAGCGCCGCCCCGGCAACGGCAAGTCAATCATCGTGCGTGGTGCGCGGGAGAATAACCTCAAGAACGTCGATGTGGAGTTCCCGCTGGGCAAGCTGGTCTGTGTGACCGGCGTCAGCGGCAGCGGTAAATCCAGCCTGATGGTGGACATCCTCCACAACAAACTGGCGCAGGTCATCAACGGCAGCAAGGAACGCCCCGGCGCGCATGACCGCATCGAAGGGCTGGAGCAGGTTGATAAGATCATCAACATCGACCAGAGTCCCATCGGGCGGACGCCGCGCAGCAACCCCGGCACCTATACCAAGATGTTCGATGCCATCCGCCAGCTCTTCACCGAACTGCCGGAGAGCAAGATACGCGGCTACGATGCCGGGCGCTTCAGCTTCAACGTCAAGGGTGGGCGCTGCGAGAACTGCGAAGGGCAGGGGCAGCTCAAGATTGAGATGCAGTTCCTGCCGGATATTTACGTCACCTGTGATGTCTGCCGGGGAGCGCGCTACAACCGCGAAACCCTTCAGATCAAATGGAAGGGCAAGAGCATCGCCGACGTGCTGGATATGACCGTCACCGAAGGGCTGGAGTTCTTCGAGAACATCCCGGTCATCAAGAACAAACTGGAAACGCTGGATGCGGTCGGCCTCGGCTACATCCGCATCGGGCAGCCGGCCACCACCCTCAGCGGTGGCGAAGCCCAGCGCATCAAACTCAGCCGTGAACTCTCCAAACGCGCCACCGGGCAGACCGTCTACATTCTCGATGAACCTTCCACCGGCCTGCACGCCGCTGATGTCAAGCGGTTGATCGAGGTGCTGCAAACACTGGCGGACAACGGCAACACCGTGCTGGTCATCGAACACAATCTGGACATCATCAAGGTGGCGGACTGGCTGATCGACATGGGGCCGGAGGGGGGCGACAAGGGCGGTTACGTCATCGCCACCGGCACCCCGGAGGACATCGCACAAGTGGAGAACAGCCACACCGGGCAGTACCTGCGCCCCTATCTGGAGCGCCGCCCGACTCCACCACCGCTCCATCCGAATGGGCAGGCTGAGAAGCCCAAGCGCAAGGCCAAGAAGAAGGCCGAACCAGCGACCAGCTAGACCATAGCGGTAGGGACGCCCAACGGGGCGTCCGCATGTCTTCCCGAGTCGGCTACTCCGAGTCCCGCATAGCAATGTATTCCCCATATTCGGCAATAGACTCAAAGAAGAACTGTTTCTGCTCGCTCTCCGGGCAAAGCGCAACCGCATCCCAAATCGGTTGGATGGCGGCCCAACCTTCATTAGTCTTGCCCCATAACTGATAGTAGAGCAGAATCTCAAACAGGCGTTCATTGAAGGAGTATTCTGTCGAATAATTGATGCCCCGGCTAAGCTGCTCACAAATCGTTTCCAATTGAATGCTGCTCAGAAATTCATTGATAGCTATGCCGCTATCCTGGTGTGGTCTGTAGTAACTGACTGCCGAAAATGCTTGCACTTCTACAGCGACCATCGTATACCGATTGCCCCGTAGGCCAAACCATGCATGTGCTGCACGGGCATCCGCATTGACAAATGGGTGCAAAGGTATGAAGTAGCGTAGATAATCAACGACTTCTGGAATCCCATCCCCATCTATGTCGTCAAACCCGACCGGAAGCTCCTCGATAGATGGGAGTGGAACCTCATAAATGACCCCATCACTTCCCCATTCCAAGAACTTCAGCCCTGCGTAATTCTGTTGTTGACCATCTTCAGTCCCCCAAACGAACCAATCAGGTAGACCGTTAAAGTTGCGATCCGCCATTTTGGACACTGAGAAGCCGATATACCATCGTGTACCGGTAAGTTGATATATCGCTCCTGCTGTAACTCGGGACTCGTTTAGAGAAAACACTAATACCTTCTTGTCTTGCAGAAACAGTGATACATAAAGTCCGGCGGTATAAGTTGTGCAGGAAGCATAGAATCGGTAAATGTTTCCGATAAACGGCTCTGGCATATCTACCACCGCCTGCAACAGCGGATGCCAAAACCCCAGCAAGTCCTCCACCAGCGCCCGCGTGAACGGCGTCTCGGAGCGGAACTCGGTCTCGGTTGGGCAGGCATACAGCGTTTGTACTACTGCATCCTGTGCCGATGCCGGGAAAAACACAATCAACATGACCAGCGGCAGAATCCATCGCCACCGAAGCCCGATCTTCATAGCGTGCCGCCTCCACGTTTGGTTAGCGTACTACTTGCACCAAAAACTAGCTCAAAATCGGAACATTTGTTTCGAGTTCGCCGATCAATTATGCTACACTGTGAGCATGATACCCCAACCTTTGACTCCCATTGCGACCTGCGCGATGCCCAAAACGATGCGCCTCTGCTTGTCTTCCACTAATCACCAATCACGAATCACGAACCACTTGTCGGCGTTGGTCTCCCGTCTTCCCACCATGTCACTGGCAAGCTTGGCGGGCGGTGGCATACTCCCGTCTTCCCGCCGTGACCGACGCCATGTGGTGGTTATCCCCGTCGTTCCCGCCATCGACTATGGCGCACATGGCGCCAATGAGCGCTGCGCTCCCGTGTTCCCGCCAACCACTTTGGTGGATAAGTTGTCATTCACGCCGCAAACGTTTTTCACTCGTCCGTCTCGTTTCTTGGCAAGTCTACCGCTTGTATGCTGAAGCCGTCCGCTGATTCCCCTACGCTTTTCCTGCTCTGAACCCGCTGGCCCCAAACCTCAGTAAACTGTGAGATGTTGACGTCAAGTAGGGTCTATCCGCATGTTCTCCTTCCAAAATCGCCGCTTGTTCCTCAGCCTGATCGGCCTGTTGGTGCTGTTGGTCATCCTGCTACTGCGCTGGAATCTGCCGCGTCCCCTCACGGGTCAGCTCCTGCTCTCCATGAGCTTCAGCGACCTGAACCTGGGCGGCCTCTACACCTTCGACCTGACTGACCGGACGTATCAACGGATCATATTCCCAGACCCAACTCCTGCAATGGCAACGCATTACAACCCAATTCTCAGCCCGGATCAGCAGCATCTGGCGTTTCAATCCTTTGGCAATGATCAATCCATGATCCATGTGGCCCGCAGCCTGACCGATGGCACCATCGTGGCCTCCACCAGCGGCCCGCGCGATTTCCAACCAACCTGGTCGCCGGATGGGAAATGGATCGTCTTTGGTCGGTCGATCAACTATTTCTCTGCCCTGTTCCGGCTTGACCCTATGACTGGTGAGGAACGCCCGCTGACCGGCTTTACCAACGATATTGAGCCAAATTGGTCGCCGGATGGAGAGTGGATTGTCTTTACCACATCGCGGGATGGTTTTCAGGAACTCTATCGGATGAAGCCGGATGGGTCGCAACAGGAGCGCCTGACCGAAAACGTCAATGTCAATGATCTCAATGCCCGTTATTCGCCAGATGGCCGCTTCATCGTCCACATGACCAATTATTCGGTCGGGGATGGTACGGGTGAAATCTGGATCATGAACGCCGATGGCTCCGATCAAAGGCGCTTGACGGAAAACCACCTGGATGACCTAGGGTCGGTGTGGTCGCCCGATAGTCAGTCCCTGGCCTATTGGGTCACCGCGGCTGATCGCAGTGGTTCTGATTTGTGGGTGATGGACATATCAACCGGCACTGGGCGCCAACTCACAAGCATAGCGGGTCATGAATACGCGCCGATCTGGTCACCGGATGGGGCATGGCTGGTCTTCACCCATACGCCGGATGGTGGCGCGAACAGCCTGTATGCAGTGCGGGCGGACGGTTCTGCGCTGCAACGGTTAGTCGGGGGAGGTGATATTCACAGTGTACAGGCGAGCGGCTGGTGGCTTAACCCCTGACCAGCGGTTCCGTCCCGGCGCTGCGCGTCAGGCTGTAGCCCCCGTCCAGTGTGTGCGTTTCGCCAGTGATGCTGCTGGCCAGTTCTGAGGCGAGGAACACGCACAATGCCCCAACCTCAGCCGGGTCAATCAGGCGTCCGGTTGGGGTGCCATCGAGGATGTGTGAGCGCACTTCCGTCGGGAGCGCCGGGGTGTCCACCCAGCCCAACTCGATGACATTAACTGTGATGTCATGCGGAGCCAGATCAACCGCAGCCATCTTCGCCAGCGCTCGCAGCGCCCCGAGAGTCGTACCTGGTGCGCTCAGGTGGGTGAGGGGCAACCGCGCTGCAATCGACGAGAGGAAGATGATCCGTCCACCGCGCCCTGCCTTGATCCACTGTCGCGCCAGCGCCTGCGACAGCCACAATGCCTGCTCGAAGTTGCCGCTGATGGCGGTATCCCATTCGGCATCCGTGACTTCCATGAAGGGCTTATAGAGGTGGCTGTGCGGCGCGATGATGCAGATGTCGATCTCCCCGGCTGCCTCGATCTGCAAGGCCAGCGAGTCCGGGTTATCAGGTGTGAGCGCGATCACACGTGCCCCGATCTGCCCGGCAGCGACGATAGCCGCTTGTTCATCAGACGGCAGATGCCCTAGCAGGATGTCGGCTCCCGCCTCATGCAGAGCTTTGCCTACGCCGATGAGTAATGCATCCATTGGGCCAGTGAGGAGGGCGGTTTTGTTCGCTAGATTCATATCGAATATTTCCCAATCCCCAGCCCACCATCCACCCGTAGATAAGTGCCGGTGACATAGGCGCCATCCGGCCCGGCGTAGTAGGCGACTGCCCGGCCCATCTCTTCTGGCAGGCCGTCACGCTTGAGCGGAACAGCCTGCCGATTGCCCTCAATTCCCTCGGCGGTTTGCTGATCGGGAGCCTTGTCGTTCAGGGCGGATCGCACCCAACCGGGGCCGATGTGATTGACGGTGATGTTGTGTGGGGCCAGTTCCAGCGCCAGCGTGCCCACAAACGGGAACATAGCGTGTTTGGTCGCCCCGTAGACCGGGGTGACGGGAAAGTGCATACTGGCCTGTACTGATGAGGTGATGATGATGCGCCCGCCTTCGCCCTGCGCGATCATCTGGCGGGCGGCAGCACGGCAGCAGGTGATGGTTCCCTTGAGGTTGACATCCAGCACCAGCCGGGCATTTTGCGGGGTGATATCCAGGAAGTGTTCCCAGCGGATGACTCCGGCGTTGGCTGCCAGAACATCCAGCCGACCGAAGGCCGCTACACCCTGCGCGACCATTGCCTCGACGGCGTTCACATCGGCGATGTTGCCTTGTATGCCGAGGCCTCGCACACCCTTCGCCTGGAGATCCGCAACGCGTGTGTCCAGCCCTGCCGGGTTGATGTCATTGACGATCACGTCTGCGCCTTCGTCCGCCAGCGCTACTGCAATGCCCCAGCCGATGCTGCGCGGATCGCCTGCGCCCGTCACCAGCGCCACTTTGCCCGTTAAGCGTCCTGCCATCTACTCTGCACCTTTACCGTGAATTGTTTTCTCTGTATCTCTGCTTCTCTGCAGTAATTTATGATCTGGTGTGTGGCTAATCCTGTACCGGCTGGATGATCGCTTTCACCCCGCTGCGCTCGTCAAAGGTAGCGAAGGCGGCTTCCCACTCTGTCACCGGGAAGTGATGGGTGATGAGCGGTTTGGTCTGCACCGCGCCGCTGCCGATCAAGCGGACGGCCTTCGCCCAGGCTGAAGGGATGCTGGCGTTGCTGCCCGTGACGATGATTTCCTTGAAGCACAGCTGATCGAGATCCCAGGCGACCGGCTTGCCGAACAAGCCCACCTGCACGTAACGCCCACGCCGCCGGACAAGAGTCAGTACCTGGGCGGCGGCTGGCCCCGCGCCAGAGCATTCATAGACGACATCCGCACCGAGTCCCTCTTCAGTCAGGTCGCGGACGAGTTCGGCTGGGTCCTGCTGCTGGACGTTGACCACATAATCTGCACCGAGCTGCTTCCCCAGTGCCAAGCGATGATCGTCCTTATCAGTGCCGAGCAGGACGACCGTGGCTCCGGCTGCCTTGACGACTTGCAGCGTGAGCAGGCCGATGGCCCCTGGTCCGGCGATCACCGCTACATCTCCCGGTGCAACGGTTGGCGTGGTGGTCACCGCATGGACGACACAGGCCAGCGGTTCGGTGAGCGCGCCGGTTTCGAAATCGACATGGTCGGGCAGGCGATGCAGATTCTTTGCTGGCACGACTACGTAATTGGTGAATCCGCCGTTCACGCCGGAGCCGATCGAGCGCCGGTGCAGGCACAGGTTGTTATGCCCGGCACGGCAGTAACGGCATTGACCACAAGTGTAGAAGTAAGTTTCAGTGGTTACGCGGTCGCCTGCCTGCCAGCCCTCGACTCCCTGGCCGATACTGGCGACTTCACCTGCTACTTCATGCCCCAGCACGACCGGCGGCCAGGAGCGGAACTCATCTTTCAGAATGTGGAGATCTGTACCGCAGAGTCCGGCGGCGCCGACCCGGATTTTGACCTGACCGGGACCCGCCTGTGGCTCGTCAATTTCCCGCACTTCAACGTTGCCCACACCGGGCGCGACTTTCATGATGGCTTTCATAACCCAGATGCCTTGCGCGAAATGTCCGTACATTTTAAAGTATAGGCGGTTGCCCGCCTGGCTGCCAGTGGTGCGGGTTAGTGGATAATGCTTAGTGATAAAGTGGCGCGTGGATAGGCAGTGGGTAGCCCGGAGCGGTAGTTTGATGACCGAAGGTGTAAACGGCAACCATCGCTTTTGCTTGAAACCAGTAGCCTGAAACTAGAAACATTCATGGGGGTAATCTTATGACCAATGCTGTTGTTGTTGGAACCGGCTTTATTGGCCCGGTGCATGTGGAAGCGCTGCGACGGATCGGTGTGCATGTGCGGGGTGTGCTTGGCTCCAGCCCGGAGAAGAGCCAGCAAGCCGCCCAGTCAATGAATCTGGAAGTGGCTTACCCGAACTATCAGGCCATCATCGACGATCCTGAAGTTCATGCCATTCATATCACTACACCCAATGATACCCACCTGAGCATGAGCAAGCAGGCACTCCTGGCGGGTAAGCACGTCATTTGCGAGAAGCCATTGGCGATGAATGCCGCTGAGACCGCTGAACTGGTCGAACTGGCGAAGGCACATCCCAATCTGGTGGGAGCAGTCAATTACAACAAACGCTTCTACCCGCTGGTGCAGCACGCCCGCGATATGGTGCGGAGCGGGGAGATCGGGGAAGTCCGCCTGACCCGGGGCGGCTACCTGCAGGACTGGCTACTCTATGATACCGACTGGAACTGGCGGTTGGTGCCGGAGCAGGGTGGTTCGACCCGCGCCATCGGGGACATTGGCACCCACTGGATGGACCTGGTCGGATTTATCACTGGCTTGCAGATCACTGAACTGCTGGCCGACCTGCACACCTTCATTCCGGTGCGGCGTAAACCCAAACAGGCGCTGGCAACCTTTGCCGGGAAAGAAGCAGCCGCGGCTGCCGAGTATGATGAAATTCATATCAATACTGAAGACGTGGGTGCGGTGCTTTTCCACTATAGCAATGGCGCTCGCGGCACGATGAATGTGTCGCAGGTGACGGCTGGACGCAAGAACTTCTGCAACTTTGAAATTGTTGGCTCGGAGGCGACCCTGGCCTGGGATGTCGAGAATCCCAATCACCTGTGGATTGGCCGCCGTGATCGACCCAACGAAGTCCTCATCAAGGACCCCTCGCTGATGAGCGCCAATGCCCGTTATTACAATAGCTATCCCGGTGGGCATACCGAAGGCTTTGACGACAGCTTCAAACAGCTTTACCGCGCGGTCTATGACTATATTCATGCCGGGAACTACAGCGCTCCGAAGCCCTATCCGACCTTTGAGGATGGGCATCAGGAGGTCATCCTGTGTGACCGCATTGTCGAAAGCCATCAGCAGCGGGGATGGGTGAGGGTCTAAAGTCACAGTACACAGTTCTCAGTTCACAGTGAAAACAAGTACAGCGTGAAGAAGTGAATGAGTGAAGTAGTGCAGCGTTGGGACGAAGCCTGCCTCGTCCGCTGTACTGTGAGATCAGCAACTTAAAGCTCCAAGAGGAGAAAACTATGCAACTCGGATTTGTAAGTGCCATTCTGCCGGATCTCTCACTGGAAGAGGTGCTGGCATTCGCCAAAGCGCAGGGCCTTGGCTGTGTCGAAGTGATGTGCTGGCCGGTGGGCAAGGCGGAGCGCCGTTACGCCGGGGTGACGCATCTCGATGTGACGAATTTCACGGCGGCGGACGCAGCTAAGGTCAAAGACCTGGTTGCCAAGTACGGGGTCAGCATCTCCGGGCTGGGTTACTATCCCAACCCGCTGACCCCCGACCTGGCCGAACGGCAGGTGTATGTCGAGCACATCAAGAAGGTGATCGCGGCGGCTGCCATGATCGGTGTGCCGGTGATGAACACCTTCATCGGGCGCGACCCTGCCCGGTCGATTGAAGATCAGTGGGGGGAGTTTGAGAACGTCTGGGTGCCGATTATCCAGTTTGCGGAAAGCCAGAACATCAAGGTCGGCATCGAAAACTGCCCGATGTTGTTCAGTCTGGATGAGTGGCCGGGGGGCAAGAACCTCGCCATCTCGCCGGAGGTCTGGCGGCGCATGTTCGAGCGCATCCCCAGCGCCCACTTCGGCCTGAATTTCGACCCGTCACATCTGATCTGGCAGCACATTGATTACGTGCGGGCGATCAAGGACTTTGGCAGTCGGTTTGTCCACGTTCACGCCAAGGACGAGAAGATCAACAGCGACCTGATCTATGAACGGGGCATCATGGGCGTGAAGTGGCATACGCCCAAGCTGCCGGGGCTGGGCAGCGTCAACTGGGGTGCGTTCTTCTCGGCCCTGAGCGATACCGGCTATGACGGCCCGGTGTGCATTGAGGTTGAAGACCGCGCCTACGAAGGCTCGCTGGAAAACCGCCAGCGCTCGCTCACCCAGAGCAAACGGTATCTGGAACCGTTTATGTACTAGAGCAGGGATTGAGTTTTATGCCCGCGCAGCCCTCATCCCCCGGCCCCTTCTCCCCAAGGGAGAAGGGGAGTCTGCCTCAGAACCCTCTTTCACTTACAGAGAGGGATTTAAGGTGAGGGCTACGCGAACATAAACCGCTCCCCACAGTGCAGTATCCGATAAGGTTGACCCGCTGCTTCGGCCTTACGGGCGAAGTCGTTCACGTCAGCGGTGTTGAAGGTGAACATATCGTAGTGGTGGGGGATGACCAGCGGGCGACCGATTTGCCCGGCGAGTGCAATCGCCTCATCCGCGTTCATGTTCGGCGGGGTGCCGGGGACGTGCGCGCCGTTGATCGGCAGGAAGCACAAGTGCGGCTGGAAGGCGCGCAGCCGTTCGGCTAATCCATCGTAGACGATGGTATCACCACTGTGATACAGGCGCAGACCGCCGAAGTCGAAGCCAAAGCCGACGAACGGGTAACCGCCCGCCTCGGAATAATCCAGACCGGGGTGGGCTGACGGGAAGATGTGAACACGGACTCCGTCCAGGTCTAGCGTTTCCTCGCCCCGCACCGGGATCAGGCGCTCTGGGCTGAGGCCGAGGCCCACGGCGTGATCGACCAGGGAGGCGGGCAGCACCAATCGCGCTTCGGGGGAAGCCCGGAACAGGTCGGGCAGGGTGCCGGGGTCGAGATGATCGGAGTGCTTGTGACTGGCAAAGACGGTGCGGGCGTTGCCAATCTCGGTCCCACGCACCGGCGAGTCGGTCATTCGGATGTGCGGCTTTTCCGTATTGGCGTATTTGGTGGTCAGATGTTCGGAGAGATACAAGTCCACATAAATGAGCGCTGAGGCGCTCTTGATGGCATAGCCGCTTTGCCCCAGCCACCAGATCGCTACCTGACCGGGTGAGGGCTGAGTCGAGTCGATTTCGCGCAGCAGGTCTGCGCCGCGGAGTACAGGCTGAATCATAGTCACCAACCGGAGTAAATCATGACGGATAACCTTCCCCTCATCCCCGCCCATACCATCGGTTCACACGCGTGGCCGGCCTGGCTGTATTCGGCACTGGATGCCATGCAGCGGGGCGAATATGGCCCCAAGGACTGGCAGGAAACGCAGGAGGACGCGGTGGACCTGGCGCTGCGCGATCAGGAAGACGCGGGCATCGACATTGTAACCGATGGCGAGATGCGCCGCATTGGGTTCTTCACCGCGGGCTTCTACGGGCATCTGACGGGGCTGCGCGAACTGGCCCCGCAGCGCAAGATGGGCGTGATCGGGCATGACCAGCGCGAGAGCTACGAGGCGATTGACCGGGTGGGCGCTCCCGGTGGGCTGGGCCTGGTGGAGGAATACCACTACGTCCGCGCCCGCACCGCACGCCCGATCAAGATGCCGATTGCCGGGCCGTACACGCTGGCGGGGCGCATCAAGCCGGGGTCGATCTACCGCGACCGCATGGATGTTTCGTACGCGATGGCGGACATCATCAATGCGGAGATGAAGGCGCTGGTGGCTGCCGGAGCCGATTTCATCCAGGTGGATGAGCCGAGTTACGCGGTTCATGCTTCGTCACCGGCGGAGTTCGTCAAGCTGTTCAACCACACGGTGGCCGGGGTGAACGCGAAGATCAGTGTGCACCTGTGCTTTGGCAACTTCGTCGGGCGTTCGGTCGCCAAGCGGACGTACCGCCCGTTGTTCCCACACATCCTCGATATGCACGTCAGCCAATATGCGCTGGAGTTCGCCAACCGCGAACTCTTTGAACTCGACCTGTGGAAGGAATTCGGTAGCGAGAAGGAACTGGCTGCCGGGCTGGTCGATGTCAAGAACTACTACTGCGAGACCGCCGAGGATGTGGCCGAACGCCTGCGCTTTGCGCTCAAGTTCGTCCCGGCGGAGAAGCTGAGCATCACCCCGGACTGCGGCCTGAGCCAGACGGCCCGCTGGGCGGCCCGCGCCAAGCTCAAGGCGATGGTCGAGGGTGCGAAGATCGTGCGGAAGGAGTTGACGGGGTAGGGTGGGTTTCAGGTTTCAAGTTTCAGGACGCGGAGCGGGCAGGCCGGTGGGTCTGCCCTTTTTGTTGGGCAGATTGGACATTTTGGACACAGTTGACTCCAGGTTGGCTGTCCAGTCAATGAGGGCTTGGCGGTGTTGGTTGCGTTGATGACGTTGCCAACAGGGACAAGGTTTGGCGACAGTGCGTGTGGTTTCCGCCGTTATGAGATGGAAAGCTTAGCGATCTTGGCGTGTTCAGTTGCGGCGGGATGCCTCACCCCCCAGCCCTTGTATGGGTAGTGTTTTGCAGGGGGTTCCGCCAGACGTTCATCCCAAGGGGAGGCTTCGCACAAACGTCCGGCTCCGGTGAAGACAAGCGCGCTAAAGGGGCTGCCGGAGGGAGGCCAAGAGGTAACGGGTCTCCATAATCAGGTGGGCGGACGCGAAGAATCGCCTCCCTACACGGTTACTGTAGCATATGTTGAGGTGAAAATCGGAACATATGTTCCGATTGTGGACTAGCCTGTGGCTTCTCTGTGAACCCTGTATTATAAAGTGTTAATCTTGATCGGATTGCTTTCGCTAAATTCGAGACTACGCTATAATCCACTGTCGTACAGGCATACTACGCCTAGCAGGGAAACCTTATGCCAGCCCGACCGCGCTGCTTTCATCGTTATCTGGTCGAACTGACACTCATCGGTATCTGGGTTGCATTGCTGACGCTGCCAGTAGCTGCACAGTCCACCCTGACACCTGAACCGACGCTGACCCCAACCCCCATCCCTGAACCGAATTTGCTGCTGATCGCCCAACCGGAAGCCTTGACGCTGGCTGTCACGGCTGAAATGGTGAATCTGACGGGATTTAGCTTTGGGGTTCTGATCAGTGGCGAGCTTGTCGTCATTGAACTAGCTGAGCGTGTAGATGCCTTGGTACTTCTACGGAACACAGCACCGGCAGGTGCCTGTTTTCAGTTCGTCCTCAGCGGGGAAAGCCCGGTGCTACCAAGTGCCTGTAGCAATACTGGCTACTTGTACCGGGTGCAGGTAGCACCATCCGATCAATTCTGGTATGACCGATTGACAAATCGATCCCGGGACGTTGGCATAATCAGTTCAGGGGAGTTGACTGGAACGTTATGCAGTGGAGCATTTTTGGAAGTTGGTTGCGAAATAATGTGGGATGAGGCGACCATACCGACGCCGACCCCTACAGCTACGGTGGATGTGCAGGCGACCAACCGCGTTGCGCAAGCAACGCCCTTGCCAACTTTGACTCCTATGCCTGTCGTTCAACCGACGCAGGTTGTGACACAGACCTATCCTTGTGAGGCGACTGTTTGGGCACCAAATGTGACTTCTGTAAGGCAGTTGCGAGTACAAAGTGTAAACGATCTCAATCGCCAAGAGATTGCTGTGGGCCAAACTATTGTGTTGCTCAGTCCCCCTACAGGAAGATCAAATGACTTAGTTTATCAAATATCATTTGCATCGTCCCCAAACAACCCAATTGGATGGATTTCGAAGCAATACATCCGACCTGGCGCAAATTGTCCTCCGTAAATGTCACTGGCAGAAATTGGGACATATCATATGAATGTACTACTCAAGTCGATAGTAAGTTCTCTTTTCATCTTGTTGGCTTCTTCGATATCGCCTGTTCATGCTCAAACTGTGAGTTCAAACAATATTCAGTGCGGAGACAAGTTCGAAGCTGAATTCACGGCAGAAATTGAGGAGCATTACTATCTCTTAGATATGTCTGCTGGTGACAGTGTTCAAGCTCGAGTTACTCCATTCGGCCAACAGCTTTCAGTTGGTCTGATCATTTATGATCCCATGGGAAACGAAATTGATGGGAACTATAATCGAGGCCGCGAAGGCCCAAAAGCAGTAAGTACAGGTGTTTTATCTGGCAGGGGGCGATATTCCTTGCTGGTCTACAATACATGGTATACAGGATGGGAAAACACGGGTATTGGACTATACACTTTTGAAGTAAGTTGTACTCTACGGGATGGAACGGTCATTGAAGCGGGTTCTGAGATTGTACCTACTCAACAGGCTACTACCACCTCGGTTGAACCGCTAACTGTTGCTCCAATACTAGGTTTTTCAGGTTTAGCTCCTATCGACTTCAGTGCTGTTCAATTGTTTCCACTGATTCCTGATCTTCCAATCACCGGCAGCATCGCACCGCAGGAAACCAGCGTCTTTGGGCTGTCCTTCACTGCAAATGCGGGTGATATTTTGGACATCAGCGCCCAGCGTTCGGTAGGCGATTTAGGGGTGGGGTTCGTCATTTTCGCTAAACCCAACACGCTGGTGTTCATCGCCGGGCCGGTTTCAGCGACTACATTCTCGGCGCAGGTCACGCTGCCTCAAACAGGCGAATATGTGATTGGTTTGTTCCGCATGGGCGAACTGCCTCCAGGCGCACAGGCGACGGCGTTCCAGATCACCGCATCGATTAATCCGTAGGACGAGATATACGCTATGTCCATGCGCCTCACTCGCTTGCTGGTGCTGATCGGGTTGTGTCTGCTGCCGGTAGTGGCGTTGGCACAGCAGGAAAAAGCTACGGTCAATCCGGCACTCGCCATTTTGATTGTACGGAGTCAGCCGGATGCCGCTGCTGCCCCGACGGAAGGGCTGACGGGTGGCGTGGCGGTCAGGCTGACGGGTGAAGAAGTAACGGTTGAGGGTGTGATCTGGCGGCAAATCCAGCCGCCAAGCGGCACGCTTGGGTGGGTGCCGGATAGTCAAGAGGGTGTGGCAACCTTAGTACTCAGTGATGAAGCGCCACAACTCACGAATGATACCGTTGTTGCGCCAGTGGCCGCCCCCCTTGCAAGTAGCGGAGAACGAACCGTCGCTGTTGATCTGCTGATTGTTTATTCGGAACCGGATGCGGCTTCCGCCCCGGTCGAGGCGATTGCCCGTGATGTCCAAGTGAGCATCATTGACAAGAATGAACCCTCAACCGGGGAACGATGGCTGCAAATTCAGACTCCGTCCGGCACGCTGGGTTGGGTGCCGGAAATCCTAGATGGTGTGATCACACTCGTCAATGCTGCAACCAATGGCGCTCTGGCAATTGGCAGTCAGGCTGTTATTTTTGGCACGAATTTGCCTGTGGTGCTGTATACCGAGGCCGCACTTGATTCGCAACCATTGGAAGCCATCGTGAGCGGTGTGCCGGTTGTGCTGACGGATGGCCCGGTGGAAGTAAACAATGTACGCTGGTGGGAAGTTCGCTCACCGAGCGGCGCGGTGGGATGGGTGCAAGAAACCGTAGATGGTCAAGTCGTGCTGATAGCGCCGGATGCTCTGCCAACTCCGACCCCGATTCCAACGGCTGTTCCGCAGGCGACCGCTGCTCCGGCTGTACCGACCACGCTTGGTGTAGGCGTTGAGGTGCAAATCCTCAGTCTGGACCCCGCCTTTCCACTCCATGCAGCGCCTTCCAACACCTCACAAACCCTGACGACTCTCCCACGCAGTACACAAGCCAGTATCATTGGTGGGCCAGTACAGGTTGATGAAACCTCGACCACCGGCAACGATGCCCCGGAACAATTCGTCTGGTGGCAAATCCGCACAGCCGATGGCACCGAAGGCTGGATACAAGAAGCCTATTACGGCGAACCTATTCTGCGAATCTTCGATCCAGCCAACCCCGTCAACCCGGTCATTTGTGTCCTCAATACTCTGCGCGATGTGAATATACGTAGTGGCCCAGGTACACAATTTGAGCAGATTGCTAGCCGCAAAGGTGCCGGTAATCTGTTGGCGGCTGATGGACAGTTTGGGAACATCAGCGATCCCGGTAATCACTGGTGGCGTTTGGCTGAAGGTTTCTGGATACGGAATGATCTGGTCAGCGAACAAACCAGGGAATCCTGTGCGGCGCTGCCCATCGTTACCCAATAGTGCGGACTGTAGGCTATTCCAAGAAAGTATATTGGCAATCACAGCGGGAGGATTAGGGCGTCTTCGCCCGTATATCCTCCCCTACAAATGCATGATGTTTGCGTAAGTCCTGTAGTTTCGGGTGTGTAGGCCTAGGTGCGGAATTGGAAGGTTAGCACTCGTGCCGGATTGCTGACCAGCAGTTCGGCAAGGGCGGTGGCGCTCACGCCACGCGCTTTGAGCAGCGGGACGAAGTGGGTGAGGATGTAGCTGTAACCGTGACCGCCGCCACTCAACCAGTAGGAACGGCGGGCGGTGTCCCCGCCTAACACTAATTGATGTCCATGCCCTGCGGCGATGAGTTCGGCCAGCAGGTCTGCCCGCGCTTCATCGGGGTAATACTTGGTCTTGCTGATCTGGTCGTAACTGAGGGTGACGCCGGTCGCTGCCAGTTGCAGATGCAGGTCGCGTTCCAGCTTGCGATCCATATGCCCGATGATGATGCGGGCGGGGTCAACGCCTTCTGAGCGGAGCAGCGCCACTTGTTCCAGCGCCATCGTCCCGGCTTCGGTGTGGGTGGAGATGGGTGCGCCGGTGGCGTGGTGCGCCTTCGCTACGGCCCGGAACAACTTCTCCGCCAGCGGGGAGATGGTATCGAGCGTGGATGATCCCTTGATGACCCCGGCGCGGGCGTCGGTGCCATCCATGCCGGTGGTGACTTCGGCGATGAAGCGGTCGGCGAGTTCATCGACGCTGGCATCCTGCAAGAACGGCGCGCTGAATTTTTCCTTGTTGTAGCCAGTGGCCGCGATCAGGTGAATACCGCTGGCCCGGCTGATGCGCTGCATGGCGGCGGCATTCCGCCCGTAGTCTGGTGTGGTCATCTCGACCATGGCCCGACCCCCGGCGGCGTAGAGCGCCTGCATCTCGGCGATGGCGGCGGACTCGTCGGTCAGCATCAGGTCGGGTTCGGCGTAGCGGGGGGGTGGCTGCCCGTAAATGTGTTCGTGCCCGTAGCAGACTCCCAGCGATTCCGGCGGAATATCCCCCAACACAGTACGGATGAAACCGTTCATAGATGCACTCCTCGCGCTCCCAGAAAGCTCTGCACCCCGGCGAAGGTGGGCGCACCGAGGACGCTGCGTCCACTGGCGACGACTTGCCCGGCGGTGGCGTGGGCGATCTGGATGGCTTGCTCCAGCGGGCGGCCTTCCACCAGCGCATAGAGCAGCCCAGCATTGAAGCTATCGCCTGCGCCAATGGTGACGGTTGCCTCGACTGGGAAGGCCGCGACGTGCAGCGGCGCTTGATCCGGTGCGTAGGCGGTCGCGCCATCACGCCCGCGCTTGACGAGGACTCGGTTGGCTCCTGCGGTGAGCAGGACTTCAACAGCGGCTTCGATTTGATCCAGCCCTGTACACATGCCTAACTCGTAGTCGTTGGTGATGAGGTAGTCGAGGTGCGGGAAGTATGGGCGCAGTTCATCGACTGTCACCGGGTCGCCAATGGCGGGGCCGATGTCCAGCGCGGTCAGTCCGCCCCCGGCGTGCGTAGCCTTCAGCGCCGCCAGATAACCCGCCGGACGGAAGCCGCGCATGAGGGGATAGCCGGTAATGAGGAGCGAGGCCGCATCGCTGAAGATCGACTCGGGAAAGTCGGCATAGTGCAGGTCGGGCAGGGGGCCGGGATGGTGGAAGGAGAGGCGGTTGCCATGGCCATCATGGAGGGCGGTGGTGGTGGAGGTGCCATAGCCCGCCCGTTTGAGGATGGCGCGATCCGCTACACCGACGGCGGTCAGCCAGCCGGTGATGGTCTGACCGAGTAGGTCATCCCCGACGGCGCTAACGAGTGTGACGGGCGCACCCAGCGCCGCCAGCACATAGGCGCTGTTGGCTCCGTTACCGCCGCAAGTCATGGTCAGCGGTTGGCTGCACCAAGCGAGGCTGCTGACGGTGAATTCGTCGCCGTCAATGTGCGGCATCCGGTCGATGCCGCTGATGTAGAGATCCACGGTGGTGCTGCCGATGACCACATGGGGTTTGCTCATCGGATGGCCTCCGCTGCCGCTGCTAGCTGGTCGAACTGGGCGGGGGTGATGGTTACGTCAAAGACGGTGCCGACGATCTCCGCCCAGCCGAGGACGAAGTAATACCAGCCGTCCTCGACGCGCAACCGCCGCGCTTCGATCTGGCGGCGCGCCTGATGCAGGAAGTCGAGTTCGCCCCGGTAATTCAGTTCCCAGGCGATGCCTTCCAGCGGGAAGAGGCCGCTGTCGGTGATGGGTGAGCCGGGAAGATCCTTGCCCATGCCGGTGGCGTTGATGACCATCGAGCCAGGCGGGAGGGCCGCCATGAGTGAGTCATTCACGGCGGGGTCGGTGTTTTGCACATAGTCAAAGTGGATGCCCGAGTCGGGCAGGCTGGCGACCAGCTTGCGGATGAAATCCAGTTTACCCGCGCTGCGGTTGACCAGCGTCAATTTGCGTGGACGGTCAGGCGGGGCAGCGCGAGTCAGAAAGTGGGTGACGATGGCAACTGCCGAGCCACCGGCACCGAGGCACAGAATCTCCGCGCCGTGCTCCGACCAGTAAGCGGGTGGGATGAACTGTGCCATCGACTGGGCGGAGGTGTAGGGGTCCACCGCGTGACCGATGAGCTTACCCCCACGCTTGTAGATGCAGGAGACCTCGTGGCACAAAGCCGCCTCTGGCGAAAGTTCGTCAAACAGGTCGTGGGCGGCTTCCAGCACATTGACTTTGTGGGTCGTCACCAGCGCGCCCATCGAGAGCGGATCGCGCTTGATCTGCTCGACGGCGGCGCGGTACTGCTCCAGTGGGGCATTCAGGGGCAGGTCAACGCCGACCCACTGGGCCGCGCCGAGGCCAAGGATTTGCGCCCAGGCGGGGAACATCCTGCGGCTGGAAGATTTGCCGGTCGTGACGCCGAAGAAATAGAAGGTCGGGACGGCTTGCGTGAGCATCAGCCACCCAGCGCCCGGATGTAGCGGCGGCGGTATTCGTCATAGGCGGCGTCAAACATCTGCGTGCTTTTCTCCGCGCCGACCACGCCCGCGCTGGTGATGACGGGCAGGCTGTAACCCTTGGCGGAGAGCTTTTCCGCCACGCCACACTTGATGGCATTGGTGATGGCAGCCATGGCAATGGTCGAGGCCGGGCCGATGGGCGCTTCAAAGCCTGCCACCGGCACGACGGCATCTCCGGTCGGGCAGCCGTTGTCGATGGCGATGTCGGCGATTTCACTCAGGCGTTTGCCGGACGAATGACGGGACTTGGAGGAGCCGGAGTGCTCAAAGGAGGTGACGGCGATCAGCGGCAGGCCGCGCTTTTTGACTTCGAGGGCCATATCCACGATGACCTCGTTCACGCCGCTGTTGGAGAAGATGAGGAAGCTATCCGGCGCTTTGAAGACGAAGTTCCGCAGGATGACCGGCGCGAAGCCTTCCATATGTTCGATGAAGAGGGCCTGCCGCTGTCCGTTGGCCCCGACGACCTGGTTGTGGTAGGTCAGCGAGAGTTCGACGATGGAGTGGAAACCGGGGAAGCTGCCATAGCGCGGGAACATCTCCTCGACAAAGACGCGGGAATGCCCAGTGGCGAAGCAGTGGACGAGTCCATCCCCGGCGATGCTGTCCGCGAAGATGGCGGCGGCACGGTCGATGGACTCCATCTGGGTGTCCCGGATGCGGTTGAGAATGGCTTGGACGGCATCAAAATATTTGAAAGCACTTTCAGTCATGAGGATTTAATCCCAGTGTACATCGCTGTTCAATGTTCGTTTGTTCGGACAATATAAATCGGAATGAAGGACTTCGCAAGGCCATCTGAACCCCTATCCCCCGACCCTTTCCCCGCACGCGGAGAAAGGGGAGTCCAGATTTGTAGGGCTTCAGCCCCGGTAGGTGTGGGTGGTGCTGTATTCGTACAGGTCAGCGCGGTAGTAGCTGATGCTGAATTCGATGATCTCGCCACCTTCGAGTGAAGTGACGGTGTTGACCTGGAGCAGGGGGGCAGATTCCGGCACCTGGAGGGCATCGGACTCGGTCGCATCGGCGGCTACCGCGGTGATGGAATGCAGGATCTGACCAATTGAGAGGTGGTACTGATTGGCGAGTACATCGTACAGCGACTCGCGGGTGAAATCGTGCGAAGGCAGGGTTGGGCAGCGGTCAATGACGATGGTTGAATACTGGAGTCCAATCGGCTGGTTATCACCCAGGCGGAGGCGTGCCAGGTACAGATAGGGGGCACCCAGGCGTGAATGGAGCGCACGCGGGGCATTCGCATCCAGACTGCCGGTGGACGAGTCCAGAATACGGGAGGTGGGCTTCATCCCCATTTCGGCCATTTGCCGGCTGAAGCTCTGGTCGAGGTAGAAGCGGCTGCGATCCGGCGGGGTGAGGATGAAGGTGCCGCGCCCGGCCTGCCGGGCGATCAGCCGATCTGTCACCAGGCGAGAAAGCGCCATGCGGATGGTCTGCCTGCCGACGCCGTACAGTCGGGAAAGTTCGGTTTCCGGGGGCAGGGTATCGGTCGGATTTAGGGCACCGGATTCGATCAAGGCGCGCAGGTCAATTTCGACCTGGTGGTAAAGCGGAATCGGACTGCGGGGGTCCACCGGATGGATGGGCAAAACAGGTGGATTGGAGAGCGTGCTGGTCATTTGACACTCACTTGACGGGTGGCTATAATGCCGAAAGACAAATATCCGTACATTCGGAGATTAGGGCAACTCTTTCACGTCAGTATAACACGGGCGCAGGGAGTTGCCGCAACCGGACGGATAAAGAGTCGTTAGTATGCATTTACTGATTGTAATGAGGTGAAAAATGCGGAAGAAAGTTCTGGTTGCCCTTCTTCTTACGGTGATGCTGGTTGCAACAGCCTTCAGCGTCCAGGCACAAGCCAAGTATGTGATTGGCGTCTCCAATAGTTTTGTCGGCAGTGAGTGGCGTACCCAGATGATCCAGAACATTGAAGAGACCGCCCGCCTGATGGGTGAGGCCGGGATCGAGGTCGAACTGGTCATCGAGAGCGCGGACACCGACGTTCAGGGTCAGATCCAGCAGATTCAGAACCTGCTCAACCGTGGCGTGGATGCCATCATCATCAACCCCGGCGATCAGAGTGGTCTGAACTCGGCCCTGGAAGAAGCGACTGAAGAAGGCGTGGTCGTCATCGCCGTCGATCAGGAAATCGCGGCTGAAGGCGTCTATAACGTCGTCATCGACCAGAAGGAATGGGCCAAGATCAGCATGCAGTGGCTGGCCGAACAACTGGGCGGCGAGGGCAATATTGTCCTGATTGAAGGTTTTGTCGGTCACCCGGCGAACGAAGCCCGTATGGCGGGTGTGGAAGAAGTGCTGGCGGAATACCCGGGCATCACCGTGGTAGGCCGCGAGAGCGGGATGTGGGACCAGGCGACTGGTCAGCAGGTCGCCAGCGACTTGCTCGCTTCGGTACCGGATATTGACGGTATCTGGACGCAGGACGGTATGGCGATGGGTGTGCTGACGGCTGTCCGCAGCGCCAACCTGGAAACCTGGCCGCTGGTCACCGGCGAAGCTCGTTCGGGATACCTGCAGATGTGGGCGGAAACGGTTGCCGAGAACCCCGACTTCAGCACCATCGGTGTGGTCAATCCCCCGGGTGTGGGCGGCAGCGGCCTGCGCGTGGCGGTTCAGATCCTCGAGGGCGGCGTGGTGGATGAGAGCCAACTGGCTGGTCCGTTCGGCAACACTCTGTACGTCCCGATCCCCTACTTCATTGACGGCTCGAACTTCGAGTTCTTCAGCGGCCTGTACGCTGAATCGCCAGAGTCCTACACCCTGGACGGCATGATCGACCAGGCGACCGCTGCCTCCTTCATGGTGGACGGCGCACCGGCTCTGGAAGTTGCTAATCTGCTGCCCGGTTGGCAGGTTCTGAATGAAGAGCAGCTCCAGTCGCTCGAAGAAATGATGATGGAAATGTCTGCCGGGTAAACACCGCCCTCACCTCCGGCTCCTTTCCCTGCCGTCTGCGGTGGACTTGGGAGCGGGAGCCGGTCAGGGGAATATACGGTAGACACCTGAGCAGTTACCGGGGCGACCCATGTGGGCCGCCCCGGTGCTCACCTGATTACGTAGACACGAGATATTCAGGCGGGCGCACAGCCGTGCGCCCCTACATTCACATGTTCCCTTGCGTAAATCCTGACCATAAACTTTCTTGATCTTTTTGGTGAATTGGAATTATGACGGTTTCGCTCTCGGCACAGCATGTCGTCAAGCGGTATGGCGGCGTGGTGGCGCTGGCCGATGGTCATTTGGAAGTGCGCTCTGGCGAAGTGGTAGCCCTGCTGGGGGCCAACGGCAGCGGCAAAAGCACTCTGAGCAAGATCATCACCGGGGTGGTGGCACCCAACGAAGGCCAGCTTCAACTGAATGGTCAGCCGATCACCTTTGCCTCCCCTCGCGATGCTCGGCGCGCCGGAATCGCCGCGGTGTACCAGGAACTGAGCCTTATCCCGGATATGTCCGTTGCCGAGAATATCTGGCTGACTCATGAGCCGTATCAATTGTGGCGGGTCAACCGCCGGAAGATGCGGCAGGATACGCAAAAGCTCCTGGATTTGTTCGGCGGCACCTACCGCGCTTCCCTGACTCCGGATGCGCCGATCAACAGCTTGCCCCCTGATGAACGCCAGATTGTTGAGATTCTCAAGGCGCTCAGCTTCCAACCGCGAATCATCATTCTGGATGAAGCCACGGCCAGCCTCGACAGCCAGCAGGTTGATCGTCTGTTTGACCTGGTTGCCCGCTGGAAATCCGAAGGGATGGCGGTGGTCTTTGTCTCCCACCGGATGGAAGAAATCTTCCGGATCGCGGACCGGGCAACGGTTCTGCGTAACGGGCGGCATGTGGGTGACCGACTGATGCAGGGAACGACGGAGCGCGACCTGGTCAATTTGATGATCGAGAGCGCGGCTCAACCGCATGCGCATGAGCGTCCACCGCTTCAAGCTGATGCCCCTGTGCGCTTACAAGTGGAGAATTTACAGGCTGGCCCGATTGCGGGCGTCAACCTGACTTTACGCGATGGCGAACTGCTGGGCTTAGGCGGGCTGCAAGGGCAGGGGCAGAGCGAACTGCTGCTGGCTCTGTTCGGTGCGCTGCCGATCAGCCGCGGGACCGTGACTCTCTCCGGCGAACGGGTGCGCTACGGTCATCCATGGGAGGCGATGGAACGTGGTGTCGCCTTTGTCCCGGGTGACCGGGGCAGTGAAGGGTTGCTGCTAAGCCGATCTATTCTAGAAAATATGCACTTGCCCTCGTGGGCCAAGTTCGGTTTCCCGTTGAAGATGCGGCAGGCGGAAGCTGAAGCACAGCGCAGCGCTGATGAACTGCGGCTGGTGATGGCTGGGCTGGGTGCGCCGGTCAGCAGCCTGAGCGGTGGCAATGCCCAGAAGGTGGTCATTGGCAAATGGCTGCTGCGGTCGCCCCGCCTGCTGCTGCTCAATGATCCGACCAAGGGCGTGGATGTGGGCGCGAAGGGCGAATTTTATACGCTGCTCAATCAACTGCGGGCACAGGGGACGGCGATCCTCTTTTACAGCAGCGATGACGATGAACTCATCGGTTTGTGTGACCGGGTGCTGGTGCTGCATGATGGGCAGGTGAGCGCGGATCTGCGCGGTGGCGATGTCACCCGCGTCAATCTGGTTTCGGCTAGCATGGGCGGGGGTGGGGCAGTGGTCGGGGGCTAGTGGCTGGTGGTCAGTGAAGAAGTGAAGAGTGAAGAAGTACAGAGTACAGAGTACAGAGGGAAGCAGTGAATGAATGCCGACTGATCGCAGGTATCTTGCGGCTGGCAGTCAGAACTTATCAGGGGAACATGACACCAAGATGCACGCTGACAGTACATCACTGACGATGGCGCAGGCGGATGCCGGGGTGAAACCGCTGGCGATCCTGCGGCGCTCCTTGAGTCAGTATCCGTTTCTATTTGCGCTACTGCTGCTGGTGATTGCCTTGGCGATCAACTATGCGCTGCAGGATAACCTCTTTGAATTACGGACGCTGAACCGCAATCTACGTGGTTTTTTACCGTCGATTATTCTGGCGGTTGGTCAGACGCTGGTGATTATCGGCGGTGGGGTTGATTTATCGGTCGGGGCGATTGTCTCGATGGTCAACGCCATTCTGGTGACACTGATTACAGCGGAAAGCTCGCCGGAACAAGTGGGCCTGGCAATTTTGATCGGCTGCGGGGCGGGTGTGCTGGCGGGAATGGTCAACGGCTTTTGTGTGGCTTACCTGCGCCTGCAACCGATTGTGACGACCTACGCGACCAGCTTCGTCTTTTCCGGGCTGGCGCTGCTGATTTTGCCACGACCGGGCGGGGCGATCCCTGAATTTCTGGAAGATCTGTATCGCTCGACGCCGGGGGATATTCCCTTTGCGGTGTACATGATCGTGCTGGTGGTGATTGTCTGGTGGTTGCTGCGGTCGAGCCGGTTTGGTCAGTATCTGTTTGCGACCGGGGGTAAGGCCGAAGCGGCATACACCACCGGCGTCCCGGTCAATCGCATCCGGCTGATGAGTTATGTGCTGTGCGGGTTATTCGCCGCACTGGCGGCGCTGGCCTATACGACACTGACCAGCAGCGGTAATCCACGCAGCGGTGATGACCTCACGCTGCCTTCGGTGGTGGCGGTGGTGCTGGGCGGCACCCGCCTGAGCGGTGGCCAGGGCGGGGTGGTCGGGACGATCTTCGGGGTCATCATTCTGGGTGTCTTCCGCAACATTATTTCTTTTGCCAATATCGACTCGTGGTGGCAGACGCTGGTCAATGCACTGATCATCATTGCGGCGCTGGCCGGGCCGGGTCTGCTGACGGCGCTGCGCGGGAGGAACCGTTCATGACCTCGCAGACTTCATCGGGGCAAGGCGGTGTGACGGGTTTGCTCGGTCAAATTGGGCGGGTGCCCCCGGCGCTGCTGGCGCTAATCCTGGCGGTGATCCTGTTCTTTGTGGGTGGTTTGCTCAACCCCAACTTCGTCAATGCCAATCAAGCGGTGAACATCGTCCGCCTGGCGGCCTTTCTGGGAATCGTCGCTGCCGGGCAAACGCTGGTCATCATCAGCGGGAATGAAGGCATCGACCTCTCGGTCGGCGGGATTGTGACGCTGGCGGCTATCCTGATTTACCGCATTTCGGATGGGAATGATACGCTGCTGCTGCCGGCGCTGGGCGTGGCGTTATTGGCCGGGACGCTCATCGGTGTGATTAACGGGCTGGGCATTATCGCCATCAACATCCCACCGTTGGTGATGACGCTGGGCATGACCGGTGTGATTCAGGGTACGATCCTGGTGGTGACCCAGGGGGAGTTAATCGGCGATACGCCACCGCTGCTGGCCCAGGTGATCGCTGCACCGGGGCCGCTGGGTATCCCGGGGGTCGTGATTGTGTGGGTGGTGCTGGGGTTGCTGATGTGGCTGCTGCTGGAGCGCACGACTTATGGCAAGCAGTTGTTTGCGATCGGGGTCAACCGGCGGACGGCGCGCCTTTCCGGTGTGCGGGTGCCGCAGGTGGTGATTGCGACTTATGCTCTGAGCGGGATGCTGGCGGCCTTCGGCGGGTTTGTGCTGCTGGGCTTTACACAGACGGTCTTTCTCAATCTGGGTGGGCCATATCTGTTCCCCTCGATTGCCGCGGTAGTGGTCGGCGGGACGCTGCTGGCAGGCGGCAAAGGCGGCTACTTCGGCACGATGTCCGGCGCGCTGGTGCTGACGCTGATCGAGAGCCTGCTGCGGGCGGCGCAATTGCAGGAAGCGTATCAGTTGATGGTCTTCGGTCTGATCCTGCTGGCCCTGCTGACGATCTACGGACGGCAGCGGAACCTCAGACAGTGAAGAGTGGCTGATAGCTCATAGCTCATGGCAGATAGCCTGAGGAATCTGCCTGAAACCTGCCACCCGAAATCTGAAACCCAAAGCCACCACCTGGAAGTAGGTTGCTGGTAGCCATTTTTAAGGAGCTTATCTCATGCACAAGATTACGATGTTAGGGACCGGGTTGATCGGGTTGTTTTATACGATGTCGATTCATGGCAACCGCAGCCGCGATCAGGTCAAGGTGATTTATTCGCGCAGTGAAGAACGGGGTAGTAAGTTCGCCCAGGAATGGAATATCCCGCGCTACACCACTGACCTGAAGGCTGCTATCGAAGATCCGGAAACGGATACGGTGGTGGTCGGGCTGCCGAACAACCTGCATGAAGAAGCCTGTACGCTGGCGGCGCAGGCGGGTAAAGCGGTGCTCTGCACCAAACCGCTGGCCCGTACAGGTGCCGAAGCCAAGCGCATTCTGGATGTTTGTGAGAAGGCTGGGGTCTTCCACGGGTATCTGGAAGATCTGGTGTATACGCCCAAGACTCTCAAGGCACTAAACAGCGTGGCGAACGGGGCACTGGGTAAGGTGCTGTGGGCACGGAGCCGCGAGACACATCCGGGGCCGCACAGCTCATGGTTCTGGGACAAGGAGATGTCTGGTGGCGGGGCGATTATCGACCTGGGCTGTCATTGTGTGGAGATTGCGCGTAACTTCATCGGCAAAGACCTTCGTCCGGTCGAGGTGATGTGCTGGGCGGATACACAAGTCCACCCGATTGATGCCGAAGATCACTCGATTGGGTTGGTCAAGTATGCCAACGGCGCGATTGGTCAGTTCGAGGTGAGCTGGACGTTCCGGGGTGGTATGGATCTGCGCGATGAAGTCTCCGGCACAGAAGGCACGATCTGGCTGAACCACTGGCTGCGCACTGGCTATGAGATGTTCACGGCGGTGGGCGAGGGTGGTTATGTGGCGGAGAAGGCCGAGAGCGATAAGGGCTGGCTGTTCCCGGTCGGGGATGAAGTGGGCGGCCTCGGCTATACCGAGATGTTCAACGACATGTTCAACAGCATGGACGCGAACAAGAAGCCGCGCGAGGATTTCTACGACGGCTATGTGGTCAATTGTATTCTGGATGCCTGCTTCAAATCCGCTGCCAGCAAGCAGTGGGAGCCGATTGAGCTGGAATGGCGCGGCAGCGAGGACGCGGGCAAAGAAGCCTTCATGACCGAGTTTGACGCCGATCACTTCCTCATCAAGGAAGAAAAGATGCCGGATGGCCGCACCAAGTACATTCTTAAAGAGAAGGCCGGCGGCAAAGTGGTACAGAAAGTGGTCGAGGCGTAAGCATGACTGGATTTCTGACGGAGATTGATGAACAGCCCGGTGTCATCCGCCAGACGGTTGAGGGATTGCGCTCGCAGATCAGGGCGGTGGATGACTGGCGGGAGCGGTTGCGGTCCGGCAGTGTGCGGCCGGTGATCTTCAGCGGGATGGGGGCGTCGTCGTTCGCGCCCATCCCGGCCCAGATTGATCTGGTGAAGCACGGCATCGAAGCTTTGGCTATCGAGTCATCGGAACTGCTGCATTATCAACTGCCGCTGGTCACGCCCGATACGCTGCTGGTGCTGATTTCACAATCTGGTCGGTCGGTGGAAATTGTGCGCCTGCTGGAGACGCTGCAAGGCCGTGCGCCGGTGCTGGCGATCACTAACGACGCGGGCAGTCCGCTGGCGGCATCAAGCCAGACGGTGCTGACGATGCAGGCTGGTTCAGAATTGACGGTCTCCAGCAAAACGTATACCTGCACACTGGCGACTTTACATCTGCTGGTGACCGCCCTGACGGGCGGTGATACCGGCGCATCAGCTCATGAAGCCCTGATGGTCGCTGACCAACTGGAAGCGTCCCTGCCTGGCTGGCGAGATGATGCGGCGGGGTTGGTCAAACGGATCGAAGGCAGCCAGACGATCGAGTACCTGGGACGCGGGCATTCGATGGCTTCGGCCATGACGGCAGCCCTTATCACCAAGGAGTCGACCAAGTTCCCGACCGAAGGGATGAACGCGGCGCAATTCCGGCATGGCCCTATGGAAGTCACGGATGGGCGCATCAGCGCGTTCATTTTCACCGGCGCAGGTACTACGCAACCAATGATGAAGGGTTTGGCCGCGGAGATGAGCCGCCTGGGTGGGCGAGTGACAACGATTGGCCCGACCGGCGCTATGGAGGGCGTCCCTCATATTCCGGTAGCGAGCGCACCGGATCGCTTGCTGCCGATTCTGGAGATCGCGCCGATTCATCACTTCGCGGCGGCTTTCGCAGCCCATCAAGGTTATGTCCCCGGTACGTTCCGCTACATCACGAAGGTGACGACGACTGAATGACAGTCCTCACCCCTAGAAGCCTGCGGCGTCCCAAAATCCGCTGTCTGCTCCACCGTACCTACTCAGCCCTCTCCCGAACGCCGCAGACGGCTGGGAGAGGAGAGACGGAGACGCGACAGAAGTAGAGACATACCTGAGTAGTTACGCTCTAACTTCGGCGGACGGCACGGTGTGGAGAGAAAAACCAGAGGATACCTGAATAGTTAGGTATGGTGCGTGAATGATGGATGCACACTACGTCATTGGGGTGGATATTGGTGGGACGGGGATGAGCGCCGCCCTGGTGGATGCGGGTGGGGCGCGAGTCCTTCAGCGGGAAACTATTCCGACCGAGGCAGCGCGTGGGCCTGAAGACGGCCTGCGACGGCTGGGTGATCTGATCGAGCGGGTGGCAGCGGATCACCTCCCGGAGATCAGCGGGATTGGCATCGGCTGCACCGGGCCGGTCGATTGTGAAACGGGGCGTATCCATAACCCTTATACGCTGCCGACCTGGGATGATGTCCCGCTGACTGATTATCTCGAAACGCGCTTTAAGCTGCCGACCGCATTGGTCAATGATGCTCACGCGGCGGCATTAGGAGAATTCTGGGTTGGGGCAGGGCGCGGTTGCCAGCACATGATTTACATGACCATCAGCACCGGTATCGGCGGAGGTTTCATCCTCAACGGGAAACTGTATCGCGGTGCCGGGCTGCTCTCCAGTGAAGTCGGTCATATGGCTCTCGATCCGGCAGGGCCGGACTGCTACTGCGGGGCGCGGGGTTGCCTGGAGATGCTGGCGGCTGGCCCGGCGATTGCGGCGCAGGCGGTGGCACAGGTGCCCGATGACGGACTCATCCTGCAACTGGCGGGGGGCGACCGGACAGCGATCACGGCGCGGCAGGTCGGCGAGGCGGCTGCCCAGGGTGATGCGCTAGCGCGTGAGGTGCTGGCGGAAGCGGGGCGCTGGGTTGGGATTGGACTCGCCAGTCTACTCAATCTGCTGACGCCGGAGGTGGTGGTGCTGGGCGGCGGGGTGATGAATGCCCATGCTTATCTGATGCCGACCATCCTGGAGACGGTCAAGGCGAGGGCGGCGCTGGTGCCTTTCGAGCGCATCCGCATCACGCGGGCGGCGCTTGGCGCGGATGCCGGGGTGATGGGCGCAGCTAAAGCGATACTCAGTAATGAATACTGATCCAGGCTGCGCCATTCTCAACTGATCTTCTGGCTTAACCTCTTACTACCATTTACAGCCGCTAACTCTTCGCGTCGTTCAAATACTTCTCGTGCCACTCGACGCCGTCCCAGGTGACAAACTTCTTGTTGGGGTCGGGCGTGATGCGGACGAGGAAACGCGGGCGATCACGAGTCGGTTCCAGATATTCCGGGCCATGCGGGCCGAGGTAACGGACTGACATGCGCTGGGCGATTTCCAGACATTGGCCTGTCATCGGCGCGGGGCCAAAGATAATTTCTGCCGTACCCCGGAATAACATGCGCGTATAGGTGCCGCTGTCCATCGCGCAGGAGATGGCGACTTTCGGATTGGTACGGAGGTGTTTGACAAAGACGGTTTTTTCACGTGGGACGACGTACATCGCGATGCCATCCCACTCTTGCCAGATCGGCGTGATATAGGGGTAGCCATCCTCATCAATGGTGGCGACACGGGCGACGACCGGCCCCGACAAGAATTCAAGCAATTCTTCCGGGGTGAGGCCGCGCATTTTGCCCATCCAGTCCGGGTAGGTGCGAGGTGCATCAGTCATGGTGTGGCATCCTTTGTGTGATGTATGCGAACGGTTATTTGACTTCGAGCCGGGCGGGCTGCTGGGGGAGTTCGAGCCGGAAACGACACCGATCTGCCCGAACGACATTATCACCCAGGTGCAGCAGCACATCACCCCGGGTATAGCCTAATCGTCGTAGTAAAAAGACGGGTGCGCCTCGGGCGATCCGCAGATGAGTAGCTTGAACCGCATCAGCGAGTCCGGCTTCGACCGTATCGACTGAACGATCCAGCGTCAGGTGGTAGTGTTCATTCAAGTAGCGGTAGAGCGATCCGCTCAGGTCAACAGTCAGCAAATCCGGGGCATACTGCAGGGGGACATAGGAGGTGTTGACCATCAGGGTTTGCCCCTCCAAAAAGCGCAACCGTTCCAACACGATGAGCGGCTCTTGTGGCGAGCAATTAAAGAACGGGGCCAGTTCCCCGGCAGAGCGGGTTTCCCTTCGCAGAAGGGTATCGGTCAGATTCATGCCCTGCTGGCGGATTTGCTCGGCAAAACTGTAGGCGGTGAAGAGGGGCTGCTCCAGTTTCGGCAAGGCCACGTAGGTGCCGCTGCCCAGGTTGCGTTCGAGGATTCCCTGTTGGGCCAGGGAGTGAATGGCCTGGCGAACGGTGGCGCGGCTCACGCCGGTCAACTGCATCCAGTCACGCTCGGAGGGCAGACGATCTCCTGGCAGCCATTCGCGTCGCAGGATGGCCAAACGGATGGCCTGTTCCAACTGCTGATGTAAGGGGATTGGACTGTCAGTATCCAGATTCCAGATGCTCATTTTTACAAGTAATCAACTTTTTGTTGACAGGTGTGCCGATTGCCTGACGCCGTTAATCCAATCTGGTTGACAGCCTGCCCAATCAATGTTAAGGTCTGCTGAGTGAAGTGGTACGTACCAGTAGTATAGTTCTTTTAGAAACGTTTGCCACCTTTTTATGACCACTGCGACTTCGATAACCGCACGCTTAATCGAACAGTATCGCCGTAGTCCGCTCAGCCGGGTGCAGCCCGTCTTTTTTGCACTGGTCGGCATGGTGATCCTGCTGGCGATTGTATCCCCCCGTTCGGCGGAACCTTCGAACCTCATCAATATGGTACGGCAGGGCGGGCCGCTGGCGCTGGTCGCTATCGGTCAGACGGTCGTCATGATTAGCGGCGGCCTCGATCTCTCGGTAGGGTCGGTTGTCATTCTGGCGGATGTGATGGCAGCTCAGATGATCTCCGGCGACGAGAGCAAGGTGATCCCGGTGGTGCTGCTGGTCCTGGCGATTGGTGCGCTGGTGGGGCTGGCGAATGGGGTCCTGGTCGTGCTGCTGCGGGTGACCCCGTTCATCGCGACGCTGGGCATGAACTTCATTGTGTACGGCGCGGCCTTGCTCTATTCTGGCGGCGCCCCACGCGGCGACATTCCGCCGAATATGCGCTTTTGGGGGAATGGCTTCATCGCTGAGGTTATCCCAGCCGCTGCTGTGGTGCTGCTGATCGTGGCGCTCATTGCCTGGTTCCTGATTAGCCGGACGGTGTTTGGGCGGCGACTGACGGCGATTGGCGCGAATCGGCGGGCGGCTTATCTGTCCGGCGTCAGTGTGCGGCGGGTGACGCTGCTGGCGTATGTCTTTAGCGGGTTGATGGCCTCGGCAGGCGGTCTGCTGCTGGTGGCATTTGTCGGTGTTGGCACGCTGGAAGTGGGGACGGATTTCCTGCTGGGGTCGATTGCTGCCAGCGTCATCGGCGGTACGCCTTTTGAAGGTGGTAAAGGAACCGTTGCCGGGACGATTGCCGGAGTCTTATTCCTGATGGTGTTGTACAGCGTCCTCACGGCGCTGGCGCTGCCCGTTAGCGGTCGGCGCATTGCCGAGGGTGTCATCATCCTGGTGGCCGTCGCGCTCTATGCCAGGGGTAGAAGCGGTTAGTCGATGGTCAGCAGCCTATCGCTAATAGCCAGCAGAGGTGGCGTGTAGCAAAGGAGGCTTCTAATCGTTGGAATCCGTTGAGTTGACTAGCTGTATGTGACTAAACTTTTTTCTAAGGAGCGATAAGACGATGCGGACAAAAGCCCTATTGGTCTTGATGGCCCTGCTGCTGCTGGTTGGTATGGTCAGCGCGCAGGATACCGATATTGTGACGGAACACTCGACCGATTACCTGAACGATGAAACTCTGGCGGTTCAGGAAGGTGAGGAAGTCGATACCAGTGCCTACGCCAAGGAAGGCCCTTATACCATCGGTTTCATCAACTGGTCGACCGCTAATTCCTGGACGGTCCAGATTGACGAAGAAATCAAGCACGAAGCCACGCTTTACCCGGAAATCGAAGAACTGATTACCGTCAGCTCCGATGGCGATGTCAACAAGCAGATCACCCAGATCGAAGACATGATCTCCCTGGGCGTGGATGCACTGCTCGTCATCCCTGTCGCGACCGAGCCGATCATCCCGGCGCTGGAACTGGCGAAGGAACAGGGTATCCCGGTCGTGGTATTTGCTTCGGCTCCGCCCGGGGAAGACACCCAGGTGACGACGCTGTGGGCCGACCAGGTCTTGTTCGGTCGCCTGCAGGGTGACTTCCTGATGGAAGAACTGGGCTGCGCGGGCAACATCATCGTTCTGAATGGGTTGGCCGGTATTGCGACCAGCGATCTGCGCCGTCAGGGTTTGCAGGAAGCGATTGAAGCCTGCCCGGATGGCGGCGCCGGTGTGACGGTGCTGGCTGAAGAAGATGCGTTGTGGGCATACGACCAGGGTAAGCTGGCAGTCGAACGTATGCTGGCGGCCTTCCCGGAAATTGATGGTGTGTGGTCACAGGGTGGCGCGATGACCCAGGGCGCAATTGATGCCTTTGAAGCTGCGGGTCGTCCGCTGGTGCCGATGACCGGCGAAGATAACAACGGCTTTATGCTGGCGTGGCAGGAACGGGCTGCTGATGGTTTCGAGGCGATTGCTGCTTCTGAACCGACCTGGCAGAGCCGGGTGGCGCTGCAGGCCGCGCTGCGTATCCTGCAGGGCATTCCGGTGAATTCGTTCTACCGCTTACAGGTGCCGACGATCACCTCCGAAACTCTGGAACAATATGTGCGTCCTGAGTACTCGGATGCCTACTGGACCAATTCGCTGCTGCCGAAAGAAGTCGCAGACGAAATCTACATGGAAGCTTCCAGCTAGACTTGTTGCAGGGGCAATCCGACAGGGTTGCCCCTGTAATTAGTTGGCTTATTCCGTTGATCCCCGGTAATGGAAATGCCATGATGCCGACCCCACTCCTGAGCATTGAGAACATCAGCAAGTCGTTCCCTGGTGTGCGCGCCCTGATGGACGTGTCATTTGCCGTACAGGCCGGGGAAGTTCACGCGCTGGTGGGCGAAAATGGTGCGGGAAAATCCACCCTGATGAAGATTCTGGCTGGGGTGTACCAACCGGACAGCGGCGGCTTGCACTGGCAAGGCCAGTCTATTCAACTGCGCTCCCCGGCAGATTCACAGCGGCTGGGAATCAGCATCATTTATCAGGAGTTCAATCTGCTGCCGGATCTGACGGTGGCGGAGAACGTGCTGCTCAACCGGGAACCGCGAACCCGCCTGGGACTGGTTGACTGGCGGGCACTAAACGAGCGCACTCGCCAACTGCTGCATGATCTGGAAACCGATATTGATCCCCAGGCTCTGGTGCAGGATTTGAGCGTTGCCCAGCAGCAGATTGTGGAGATCGTCAAGGCGTTGGCGATTGATGCGCGACTGCTAATTATGGATGAACCAACGGCGGCACTGAATCCCACTGAAGTGGGGCATCTGTTCGGGGTCATCGAACGGCTCAAAGCGCGGGGTAGTGCGGTCATTTTTATCTCGCACCGGCTGGATGAAGTATTCACCATCAGCGATACGGTCACGGTCTTGAAGGATGGGCAGCACATCAGCACATCCCCGGCAGCGGACCTGACCCGTGAAGAAGTGGTGCGGCGTATGGTCGGACGCCAGTTGCAGGATATTTTCCCCCCTCGGTTACAAGCGCAGGGTGGGACACCTCTGCTGGAAGTCCACGGCCTGTCCAATGACCGATTGCGAGACATCAACCTCCAACTCCAGGCAGGTGAAATTCTGGGTTTGGCCGGTCTGGAAGGACATGGCCAACGGGAACTGGCGCGGGCCCTCTTTGGGATTGAGCCGATCCATCGCGGAACTGTGCAGATCGATGGGCAGCGCGTCTATTTGCGCCACCCAGAAGATGCTATGCGGCAGGGGGTGGCCTTCCTGAGTGATGACCGGAAGATGGAAGGGTTGGCACTGACGCTGGGCGTCCGGGAGAATGTGGCCCTGCCGAACCTCAATCGCTTTAGTCGTTTTATGATGGTTCAACATGAGGATGAACGGGCGGTCTGCGGGCAGATCGTTGAAACCATGGCGGTCAAAACGCCGGGGATCGAACAGCCCGTGCGCCTGCTCAGCGGCGGCAACCAACAGAAAACGGTGCTTTCCAAGTGGTTGATCTCCCAACCCCGCATCCTGATTTTTGTGGAACCGACGCGGGGTATCGACGTCGGTGCCAAGGTGGAAATTTACAGGTTGATCCATCAACTGGCGCACGATGGCGCTGGTGTCCTGATGGTTTCCAGTGATCTGCTGGAATTACTCGGCTTGAGCAGCCGGGTGCTGGTGCTGCGCGAGGGTGCGATTGCTGCTGAACTGGCGGGGGCCGCGGCGACCGAGGAGTCGGTCATGCTGGCAGCGACGGGCGTGCATGGTTAACACTGTCTTTTTGGGATGAACAATGACTTCTATGCCGCTGACCACACCAACTGCATCCCGGACGCGCTGGTTGAAGAACTGGCGGGATGTGCTACTCATCTGGACGATTCTGCTGGTGCTAGTGATCGTCGCCAGCCTGGCCTCTGACCGGTTCCTGACGCCGTTTAACCTGGAACGGGTCACGGCCCAGTTGGCTGCATTGGCGCTGGTGGCGATTGGTCAGACTTTTGTGCTGCTGACCGCTGGGATTGATCTGTCGGTCGGGTCGGTTGTCAGTCTGGTGGGCACGCTGCTGGTGGGCATCATCACCGATTCGCCGGAAAGCTGGGTGCTAGGGACAGCCGTGGCGGTGGGGGTTGGTGCGCTGGTCGGATTGGTGAACGGATTGGCGGTCACCCGCTTGAAGGTATCTCCCTTCATGGTGACGCTGGCGACGCTGTCGATTGTGCAGGGCATCGCCCTGTTCGTCTTCGAGCGCTTTAAGGATGTTTTTGAAGGCAGCATCTCGCGGAATTTTGGTGAGGTGTTCACCGGCAATCTGGGGCCGATACCCATTCCCCTCTTCGTGATTATCATCCCGGTAGGGATCGCCGCGCTGGTGCTGCGACAGACTCCATTTGGGCGGCACATCTATGCCCTGGGCAGTAATGAGAACGCGACCCGCCTTTCCGGCATGGCGACTGACCGCGTCAAACTCCAGGTGTATGTGATCTCTGGACTGATGGCGGGATTGGCTGGCTTATACACGTCAGCGCGGACCCTGTCCGGCAATCCGCTGATTGGTGAAAACCTGGCCTTTGAGTCGATCACGGCGGTGGTATTGGGTGGTGTCAGCCTGATGGGTGGGCGCGGTTCCATCCTGGGGACATTGGCCGGGGTCCTCATCATCGGTATTCTGAGCAATATGCTCAATCTGCTGCGGGTGCCAAGCGATTATCAGTATGTGCTGCGCGGGGCGCTGCTGGTGCTGGCCGTGATGTTGTATGCGCGGCGGGGACGTTCGGCATGAGCGCGGATCTGCTGCTGGGTATCGACTCCGGGACGTCGGTGGTCAAGAGTGTGGTGTTCGACCTGACTGGCGTGGAAGTGGCGGTGGCACGGCGCGAAACGCCGGTGCTGAACCCACAACCGGGTTGGTCAGAAGTAGATATGCAGGCGCTTTGGCAGGCGGCAGCAGAGACCATTCGCGAGGTGGTTCAGACGGTCGGTGCAGAGCGAATCGCCGCAGTCGGTATTTCGGGGACGGCCTGCGGTGTCTGGCCGTTGGATGCAGCTGGTCAGCCTGTGCGGAACGCTATTCTGTGGAACGATGGACGCGCTGCCGAGATCATCTCCGGTTGGCAGGCCGATGGGACGTACAGCCGCATCTTTCAGGTATCCGGGAATGCGCCATTTCCGGGCTATCCGCTTTCTACGCTGCGCTGGCTGCACCTGCATGAACCAGAAGCGCTCCGGCAGACGCGCTGGCTGCTCTTTCATAAAGATTGGCTGCGCTACAACCTGACAGGCGATATTCATACGGATGAGTCGGATGTCAGTTATTTCCCCGGTGATATTCGGACGCGGGGACACAGCGCTGACCTGTTGGCTCTGGCAGGGTTAGAGACCTACCGCGAGAAACTTGCCCCCCTCATTCGATCCGAGGCGGTGGCTGGGCACGTGACCCCTGATGGGGCAGCGCTTACCGGTCTACGAGCAGGAACGCCGGTCGCCGCCGGGGCTGTGGATGTGGTGGCCTCGGCGCTGGGCGGCGGTACCCACCGTACTGGACAAGCCTGTGCGATTTTGGGCACCAGTTTCCTCAACAGTCTGGTCACGGCGGAACCAGCCTTTGTGCCGGTTGAATCCGGCGTGCAGGCGGTGATGCCGGGTGGTGGCTGGCTGCGTTCGGTGGTCAATACGTCCGGTACGATCAATATCGACTGGTTAGTGGATCAACTGGCCGGGGAAGAACGAGCTGCTGCGGAAGCCGCTGGCGACAATGTGTATGATCGAATCGAGGCGGCGATTGCCCCGGTTCCGCCGGGGTCCAATGGGATCGTTTATCTCCCCTATCTCAATACCGCCGGGATTGTCTCGCCATTTGCGGATGCCAATGCTCGCGGGATGTTCTTCGGCCTTTCAACAACCACCCAGCGCACGGATTTGATGCGGGCGGTCTATGAAGGGACGGCCCTGGCGATGCGCGACTGCTTCGATGCTATTGGCCAGCCCGTGGAAGAAGTGGTATTGGTCGGCGGCGGTGCGCGCTCCGCATTCTGGGCGCAGATGTTTGCCGATGCGACTGACCGGCGCATTCTGGTCACTGAAGGGACCGAGTTTGGCGCTCGTGGCGCGGCGATTCTGGCCGGGGTGGGCACCGGTGTGTTTGCTTCCTTCGCAGACGCGATTGCCCAGACTGTTCGCCCGGCCCGCGTGTATACGCCTCAGCCAGCCGTTGCCCGCGTCTATGCGGCGATCTTCCCGCTGTATCAACATCTTTACCGGACGGCGCGGGAAGGCTGGGCGCTGCGGAAGCAAGTCTATGGCTGATGGTCGATAGCTGATAGCCAGGCGGGCGGTTCAGAACTCGCAACACGATTCGGCAAAGATCAACTGGAATTTAATCGGGAGGCGGACCATGCCAGAGACTGTGCGCGTAGCCTTCGTCGGATGTACGCATCCGCATATCTTTGCCCGGCTTCAACTGCTGCGCGAATGGCAGATCGAGGCGGTGGGGTGTTATGACCCGGATTCAACCCTCACGGCGGCGCTGGAACGGGATTATGGACTAAAAGCCTATGCCTCCCCGGAGGCAGTGCTGGATCAACCGGGGGTGAACTGGGTCATCATAGAAGGTTGGGACCCGGATAACGCCCGCTATGTGCAAGCTGCGCTGGAGCGGGGTCAGGCGATTCTCCTGGAGAAGCCGGGTGCGCCCAACCTGCCCGCGATGCATGCGTTGGTGGACGCGGTTAAAGCAGCCAAAGCCGCACCCTTCCAGATAGGGTATATGCTGCCCTATGGTTCGGCGATGGCTCATGCCCGGCGCATCCTGGATGAAGGCGTGCTGGGGCCGGTGACGCTGGCGCGTTTTCATGGTGCAACCCCGGTGGGCGGCTCTCGTGAAATCTGGCAAAGTGTTCCTGGTAATCTGGGCGGGTTGATGTATACGGACGCCTGCCACCTCGTCCATATCATTGTCCGGTTGCTGGGGATGCCTGTGGAAGTACGCGGCAAAATCCTGCGCCTGCCCGAAGGTGAGCCAGTGATCGCACACGGCTTCAAAAAGGATACCCTCTCAGGTCTGGGCGATACGGTCGAGATGCCGATTGGCGGGCTGGTCTACGAGGACGTGGGCGCGGCGATGTTCGATTACGGCGATAAGCTGGTGACGATGGACCTGACTGGCTGGGAAGCACATCCCTGGGTGGAGGCCTGGCGCATTGAACTATACGGGGCGAATGGCACGCTGCATGTCGGCCTGCAACCCCCGTGGTACAAGCTGTATGTGCGAAATCCGAAGGCGGGCTATGAACCGGGTTGGCACAACTGGGATGGCTTCGGCGTCAGCGGGGTCGGGACGTCGCTGCTGGTGGATGAGAATTACACCAATGAGATGCGCCATATGCTGGAGCGCGTTCAGTCCTGGGATAGCGATAACACACGCTCGTTGATGGAAGCGGAAGCGGTCATCACCCTGCTCAGCGCCATCTACGACTCGGATCGCAGCGGCAGTGCCATCAAGGTATCATTACGTTAATGGCACCGCGGCGGATATGCTGCTGCAGGTTCCTACTATCAGTCTGGAAAAACGATGTTAAAACTCACTCAAGAAGGATGCCGCCTGCGCCGTGAACAATTGATCACGGCTGCCGGGGTAGATTTGCTGGTAATCAATAATCCACGTCATATTTTTTACCTGACGGGGATGTTCAGCACCCAACTGCTGCTGAGCGCCTGGGGGCCGCTGGCGCTCCTAATTGATGCACGGACTGGGAAGAGCACGCTCATCGCCCATGATGCCATTCAAAGCCAGACTCCTGAAGCCGATGTGGATGAGGTGGTCATTTGGCCGTGGTACAACTCGGCGCAGGCAGCGGGGCCGGGTGGTGATCTGTTCGGGGATGGCTTGAAGGCGCTGAATGCCAACCTGCCCGACCTAAGTGGGAAGCGGGTTGGTGTGGAGATGGGGTGGCTGCCATTTGGCACGCCGATCAGCAATCCGGTTGATCTGAACCCGGTGCTGGCGAACCTGCGGCGGCATAAACACCCGGATGAATTGGCTTTGATCCGCGAGGCGCTGGCGGTCACCGAAGCCGGACACCGAGCCGTGCGCCAGACTATCCGCCCCGGCGTGACGGAAATGGACGTGTTCAACGCGATTCAATCGGCCCTGAATGATGCACTGGGTCATGCGGTGCATGTCATCGGGGATTTTGTGAGCGGTGAACGAGCACAGTTGGTCGGTGGCTTTGCAACCACGCGGGTGCTCCAGCCGAACGAGATCATGATTGTCGATCTATTCCCGATTGTGAACGGTTATCGATCGGATTTTACGGCAACTGTGCCAGTCAGCGAGTCGGTCACGCCGGAACAGGCCCGATTGGACACGGCGCTGAACGCGGCTATGCGGGCGGCGGAGGGGCTGCTGAAGCCGGGTGTAGTGGCCGGTGAGGTCTACCGGGCGGTCAAGCGGACGCTGGCCGAGCATGGCTTTGACCGCTACTTTCGGCATCATGCCGGGCATGGGCTGGGCCTGGATCATCCTGAAGCGCCGTATTTTGTGCCTGACAGCCATGAGATTCTGGTTGAAGGGGATGTGGTCACGGTCGAGCCGGGGGGATACGGGCCAGGGTTTGCCGGACGTATTGAGAACAACTATCTCATTACAGCGGACGGATTCGAGCGCCTGACGAATCACCAGACGACATTGTACTAAGGTCGCGGATGCCCAACGGGGCGTCCCTACCGACATAGGAATATGAATCATGCAGTTGACGCCAGATGTACATGTGGTGGGCGGGGGGCGGTTGGGCTTTGGCATTTCTGGTGTGGGCGATTGCCACGTTTATTTGCTCCGCAGCGGGGACGATCTGGCGCTGGTCGATACCGGTATTGGTTTGCCGGGCGACCTTGACCGCATTCTGGCGAATATCCGCGCAGATGGTCTTGATCCCACTCGTATTCGCAAATTAATCCTGACGCACTATCACACCGACCATATCGGTGGGGCGGCAGAACTGAAGGCGAAGCTGGATGTGGAAATCTATGCCTCACCCTTGACGGCCCAGGCGCTCCGCACCGGTGATGAGCGCGCTATTTCGCTGGATGTGGCGCGGGCCGCCGGTTTCTACCCGCTCGATTACAAGCTGGGTACGTGCCCGGTTGAACATGAACTGCGGCAGGGTGACACAGTCGAGGTGGGCGGCCTGACGCTGACGGCTTATGAAACGCCGGGGCACTCGGATGGTCACCTGAGCTTCCGCGTGACTGGCGGTGACCGCGTATATCTGATCGGGGGTGATCTGGTTTTCTGGGGTGGTAGAATCTCCTTACAGACCATTCATGACTGCCGGATTCCCGAATATGCGACCAGCATGGCTACAATAGAGGCGTTGGAGTTTGACGCGCTGCTGCCCGGTCACTTGCAAATTGCGCTTTCGGACGGTCGGTGGCACGTCGTCAAGGCGGCAGAAGTATTCCGAACGTTGGGAGTGCCGCTGAGTATCTGGTGATGGCTGGTAAAAAGGGGCGCAACCCTTCAGTCTCACAGCCGCTTTAGGGGGAATGCCCTACCCGTATCCTGCTTGTTGAAACCTGTAACTTGAAACGAGGAACTCGATCATGTCTGCGCGATTGATGATTCCCGGCCCAGTCGAATTAGAAACGGTCGTTCTGGAAACGCTGGCTCAACCTGCTGTGCCGCACTATGGGGCGGGCTGGGTGGCTATCCATAACGAAACCATTGGTCTATTACAGCAGGTCTTCAAGACTCATGGACGCGTCTATATGCTGCCGGGTTCAGGAACCCTGGCTGTCGATGCGGCGGTGCATTCTACTTTCTTACCCGGCGAAACGGTCATTGTGGGGAACAATGGCTGGTTTGGCGAGCGCCTGATCAGCGTGCTGACGGCTAACGGGGTGAGGGTGGTGCCGGTGGTGGTTGACCCACGCCAGCCTTTGGTGGCGGCGGCGTTTGCCGAAGCGCTCAACGCTCATCCAGAAGCGAGCGGTGTGGCGTTGGTGCATCTGGAAACCTCAACCAGTGTGCTCAATCCGGTCAGGGAGATCGCTGCGCTGGTGCGGACGCACTACCCGGATAAGCTCCTAATGATTGATGCAGTGACTGGCCTGGCAGGTGCTGATCTGCTCACCGAGGAATGGGGCATTGACCTGTGTGTTTCGGCCTCGCAAAAGGCGCTGGGCGCACCCGCGGGCCTGGGGTTGGTGGGGCTTTCCGATCGGGCCTGGGCGAAGATCGAGGCGCGACCAGAGGTGCCACGTAGTTGGTACCTGGATCTGAAACGCTGGCAGTGGTACGTGGAACATGAGGCCGACTGGCACCCGTTCCCGGTGACGATGCCTACCAGTATCGTACTGGCGCTGCGGGTCGCTTTACACTCGTTGTTTCAGCAGGGGTTGGAGCGGCGGATGGCCCACTATCGGCAGATGGCAGCACGGCTGCGCGCGGGATTACGGGCACAGGGTATGACTCTCTTTGCCGATGAGACAGCGATGGCGAATACGATCACGGCGGCCTATTGCCCGCCGGGGATTACCGCGCCGGAGATCCGCGATTATCTGCTGAAAGAGTGCAATATTCAGATCACGACCGGCTTTGGGCCGTATAAGCAAGATGTGATTCGCATCGGGCACATGGGCGGCGCGCTCGATCTGGAAGACATTGACCATTTGCTGGCGGGCATTGCGGCCTGTTTGGAGCGTATTCCTTCATGACGGACATCTCGGTAGCGCGCGTTGTTGAATGGCTGACCCGGCTGGTGCAGATCCCCAGCGTGGGGCCGGAGAATGCCGGGCCACGTTCTGGCCCTTCGAGTGAGGCGGCTTTGGCGGCGGCACTCAGCGAGTGGTTCACGCAGTTTGGTGCCCGGGTCGAACGAGAAGAAGTTTTCCCCGGGCGGCCCAATCTGTATGCTATGTGGCCCAATCCGGACTCGGATCGGTGGCTGGCGGTCGATATTCATACGGATACCGTCGGCGTGGAGACGATGCAGGGCGATCCCTTTGATGGGCGGGTAGCCGATGGGCGCGTCTACGGGCGCGGCTCGGTGGATACTAAAGCGACGTTGGCGATTTTGCTGACAATTCTGGAGTCACTCCGGCAGCGGGGGCAACGCCTGAATTTTAACTTGCTCATCAGCGCACCGGTTGCCGAAGAAACCGGCGTGATCGGTGCGCCGGTGTTCGCCCGTTGGGTGCGGCAGCAGTCCTTCAAACTGGATCAATTGATCGTGGCCGAGCCGACGCTGTGCGCGCCGGTGCATGGGCACCGGGGTTCAGTGGGCATCATTCTGGAGATTGAAGGGGTGGCGGCGCATTCAGCCCAACCTCAGTTTGGGAAAAACGCGATTGTAGGCGCAGCCAGTGTGATCCATGCGCTGGATGCCCACCATCAGCAGTTGATTGCGGTGCCGCCTACGCCACTGGGAACGGGTACGGCGACGGTCACGGTCATCAACGGCGGACAGGCTCATAACATCGTGCCGGATCGCTGTCGCCTGAATGTGGATCGGCGGTTGACGCTGGGCGAAGTGCCTGAAGCGGCGGCACAGGTCATTCATGAACGCGCACAGGCCGCGACTTCACTGCCGGTCAGTCTGACGATCAAGCATCAGTTCTATCCGTTCTACCAATCCGCCGAGGCAGATCTGGTAGGGCAGTTGGCGGCATGGTCAGGCCGTGCGCCGGAGGTGGTCGGCTACGGGACGGACGCGGCGTTCTACGACGGCCTGGCGCGGGAATGTGTGGTGTTCGGGCCGGGGTCGATTGAGCAGGCGCACCGCGATGTCGAGTGGGTGGAGATCGCGGAGTTAGAGAAGGCGCTGGGCATTTACGGGAAGTGGTTGGGGATCGAGTAGGAAGTACTCAGCAACCAGTTATTAGTTCACAGTGAAGATGCAGGCTATGAAGGTGGCCTGCATCTTCTTTTTGGTCAAAGTTTGGTGATGATCGACCGGATGTCATCGCGGAGTTGCTGGGCGGCGATGGCGGGATCATCCGCGTAGATGATCGAGCGCGAGGCATTGATGATGATGCCCTGACGCTCTGGCGTCAGCCCGGCGCGGACAGTCGCTTCCAGATCACCCCCTTGTGCGCCGACCCCCGGAATGAGGAAGGGCATATCGCCGACCACCGCCCGCACTCGTTCGATTTCTTTCGGGTAGGTGGCTCCAACCACCAGCATACAGTTGTGGCGTCCATTCCAGGTGCGGCTGATCTGCTCCCCAATCCATAACCACAGTGGCATGCCCCCGACCGGCATATCCTGAAACTCACCGGAACCGGGGTTAGACGTGCGGCAGAGCAGGATGCAGCCTTTGTCCCCCCGGCTGAGGAACGGTTCGAGGGCATCTCGTCCCAGGTAGGGATTGAGGGTGACGCTGTCAAAGCCCATATGATCGAAGATGGCGCGGGCGTAGGCGGCGCTGGTGCTGCCGATGTCGCCACGCTTGGCATCGCAGATGGTCAGAATCGACGGGTGATTCGCCCGCAGGTAAGCGATGGTTTGCTCCAACTCCACCCAGCCCGCCGAACCACGCGCTTCGTAAAAAGCGGTATTGATCTTGAAGGCGGCGGCATAGGGGGCCGTCTGGTCGATAACCCAGCGGTTGAAATCCAACTGCGGCGTGGTCGATGACTGGAAGCGGGCCGGAATCTGGGCCAGGTCGGTATCCAACCCAACACACACGAAGGAGTTGAGGGCAGCGGCGCGGGCGTAAAATTTGGCAATGACGCTCATGGAGTCCATCCGTAGGGGTTCGTGTACCAGTTCTGAATGACGGCAAGGGTGGAATCGTCCAGCAGGTCCATCGAGTGGGCTTGTTCCAAGACGATGGGGACGCTGGTCAGGGTGTGGAGTGTGACCCGGGCGGCGGCGAAGGCTTTGACTGCTTCCTGAAAACCATAGCTGATGATGGCGAGCAGGTGGCTGACGAGTGCGCCTTCCGCGCGCAGCGCTTCGACTGCTGAGAGGCTGCTGCCGCCGGTGGTGACCATATCTTCGACCAGCAGCACCTGTTTGCCGGAAACCGGGCCGCCCTCGACACGGCTCTGGGTGCCGTGTTCTTTGGCTTCCTTGCGGATGAAGACGGACGGCTTTTGAGTGACATAACCCAGCGCCGCGCTGTGCGGGATGCCGCCGACAGCGACCCCGGCGATGATCTCTGTCGTGAAGGTTCCAGCATGGACCTGGGCGGCGAAGGCTTCGATGACCGGCTGCCACTGGGCCGGATGATAGGGCAGTCGGCGGTTATCGACATACATGGGCGAGAGGATGCCGGACTTAAAGCGAATCGGATTGGCTGGGGAGAAACCGACCGCCCCGACCGCCAGCAGCGCCCGGGCAACGGCGATTTGGTTATCCATTCAGTTCGATCTCCTGTTGAATTAGGGCGGCGGCCAGCGGCCCCCGGTAGATGAGCACTGACCAGTATTGCAGGGCATCAGCCCCGGCATCCAAAAAGGCTTGCGCGGTTGCCCCATCCAAGACACCACCACAGCCAATGATCTTCACAGCGCAGCCGGATGTGGCACGGGCAGCGGCCAGATGGCGCACTGCCTCCAGCGCGGGTTGATGGAGCCGTCCACCACCCACACCGGCATTGACACCGGGATTGTCAGGCGTCGGGCGGGGGAGGGTGTTGGTGGCGATGATGGTCTGGACGCCGACTTCGGCACAGACTTGCATGAGCGCGGCGTATTGATCGGCGCCAAGTTCCGGGCTGATTTTGATCCAGAGGGGGATGCTTTCGGACGCGCCGTTGCGCGTCCCTACGAGATGGTTGAGGATGGCACCGCAGAGGTCACGGGCGCGGGCAGCAGTCTGATGCCCGCCGGGGTCGTCTTCGGTATTCGGGCAGCTCAGATTCAGGGTGAACCAGGCAGGGCTTAGCTTTTGTTCGAGAAAAAAACTGAGGCTGGTGAGGACTTCGTCCAATTCTTGCGCGGGATCGGTGACGCCGGGGCTGACCGCGATGTTCAGACCGTAGACAGGAGGAAGATCGGCAGCGTGTCGCGCCAGGAAGGCCGCGGCAGCCTGTGCGCCGGGATTCTTCAGCCCCACGCGATTCTGGGTTGAACGTGTGGGTTCATCGCGCCAGATGACGGTGCCAGGGTTGCCGAGCCGGGGCCAGCGAGTGAAGGAACCGAACTCCACCAGCCCGACCAACGCCGGTACACTGCGCCAGCCGGGGATGATATTCTCCCCGGAGTCGACGGCGCGGAGGGCGGTGGCTTCATCGTGGAAGCCGCGTCCTTTGACCATACCGGCGGCGAGGATCAAAACCTCACCCCCCGGCCCCCTCTGCAAGGAGAGAGGGGGAGAGGATTCAGTCTGTTGAACGACCGTGCGCCCGATTTGTTTCAGGACGTGAATGGCGAGTGCGTTGCCGTCTAGTTCTGACAGCAAACGCAGCAGGGACTCGTGGGCGGTTTGCGCCGATCCGCGAAAGATCAGCGGACGGGCGAGTCGCTCATAGAGCTGGCGGTGTGCGGCGAGGAGCAGGTTTCGCAAGGGTGATCTCATCTAGTTGAACAGATTATGTCCAAAACCCGGCTGCACCAAGACCTGTTCGCCATCCCAGACTTTTGTGCCGCGTATCCAGGTTTCCAGCACGCGTCCATGAACGCTCATGCCTTCAAAGGGAGACCAGCCGCAGGCCCCATGCAGATTGGCACGATCAATGACGTAACTCGCGTCCAGATCAACCAGCGCGTAGGTTTCTGCCGGGGCGGTCAGCCCCCAGATGCGGCGTGGATTGGTCGCTACCAGATCAATCACCCGGTCAAGCGTCAGCCGACCCGCTTGGACGGCGGTCAGCATGAGCGGCAGGGTGGTTTCCAGTCCCGGCACACCATAGGGCGGTTTCGCTGACTGCTTCTCCGCGAGTGTGTGCGGCGCGTGGTCGGACTCGACGATGTCGACCACGCCGGATTGCAGGGCTGCCCAGAGCGCGTCACGGTCGGTGGCGGTCTTGAGGCCAGGTTTCATGATCCCAAATGCACCCAGCGTGGGTAGGTCGTCTTCGGTCAGATAGAGATGGTGTGGACAAACGCCGATAGTGACGGGCAGGCCTTCGGCCTTGGCTGCGGTCAGCCAGGCGATCTCCTGGGCGGTGGAGATGTGGAGGAAGTGCGTGTGCTTCCGGTACTCTCGCACTAGCGCCAGAATATCCAGCACGGTTTCATCTTCGGCATGGACGGCAATAACCCGGCCTCCGGGCCATGCGGCATAATGCTGGGCACGCTGACCCTGATCCGCAATCAGCAGGTCGCCGGTGGTGGAGTTGTTGAAGATTTTGAGGCCGCACGTGCCACGGACGTGAGCATATTCAGCGGTGTTATCCGCCTGAGAGGCTCCGAAGTACACCCCCCAATCGCAAACGGCGCCCGCGGACAGGGCTGCCAGTTTGCGGTCAAGCGCAGGTCGGTCGGTGGTGGTGGGCGGTGTATTGGGCATATCAAACACAGCCCAATAGCCTCCAGCGACAGCAGCGGTTGTTTCGCTGGTGAAGGTCGCTTTATGCGCCCAATCGAGGTCACGCAGATGGGTATGCGGATCGACTAGCGCCGGGATTTTGACGAGTCGCGCCATCAGACGTAGACACCCCGCAGCACTTTCGCCAGCAGTGCCATGCGGATGAACATGCCGTTTTCCATCTGTTCAAAGTAGACGGCGCGTGGGTCTTCATCCAGGATGTCGTGGTCGGTGCGGGTGCCCATCTCATGTTTCCGCGGGAGCGGGTGCATCAGGATGGCATCGGATTTGGCCGCAGCCAGGACTGGCGGAGTCATCACGAATGCATTCTTAATGGCCTCGTAGTCGGCCGGGTTATCGGCAAAGCGCTCTTCCTGTACCCGCGTCCAGTAGATGACGTCGGTTTCACCCAGCACATCGTGCAGGTTTTCGGTTTCATGGATGTTCAGGCCGCTGGCTTGCAAGGTGGTGATGATCGAGCGCGGCATCTTTAGGGAAGACGGACTGACGAAGCAGAGGCGGACTCCCGGCGCGTTATAGATCGCCAGTAGTTTGGCGAGCGAGTGAACCGTACGCCCGTGTTTGAGATCGCCCACCAGGGTGATGGTCAGGTTGTCGAAGCGTTCTTTCTGGTCGTAGATGGTGAACATATCCAGCAGCGCCTGGGTGGGATGTTCACCGATTCCATCACCGCCACTGATGATGACGGTGGGGTTATCAATCTGCTGGTTGAGTTTGTCGAGGTAGTAGGCGGCTTCATAGGAAGAGCCGATCTCCGGGTGACGCAGGACGATCACATCGGCATAACAGCCAGCAGCACGGACGGTATCCGCCAGGTTTTCCCCTTTGTATACAGATGAGAACTGCACCCCGTTGCTGGCAGAGATGACATCCCCACCCAGGCGGCGCATGGCGGCCTGAAAGGAGAGGTCGGTGCGGGTGGACGCCTCGAAGAAGAGCGAGGCCATGATCTTGCTGCTGCACAACTCCCGCAGGCCCCGGTCGGACTGGCGGATGCGCTTGCGGAGGGAACTAGCGGCGTCAAAGAGGGTTTGCAGGTCTTTACGGGCGAATTGATCGACCGAGATAATGTGCTTGCCGACAAAGTCGCCGTCAATGCGCGGTGGCTTATAGAGGGTCAGGTAAGGGTTGGTCGCTGCAGCTTCTGATGCCATGTTTTACTCCGCTGATTCCAACATGCCGGCGTATACACTGGGAGTCGAGTCCGGGATGACGACAGCCCCGGCGACACGCTCATAAAACTCTATTGGGCCTACACCGCCGATGATGCCGTAGCCATAACCCTGCCAGCGCATGTCATGCAGGCAGGCCAGCAGCAGGGCGGCACCTGCACCTTTGCCCCGGGCGGCCTCGCTGACGCCGGTGGGACCGAAGAAGCCCTTGGCGGTGCAGTCGTAGCAACCGAAGCCGATGAGATGGCCGTGTTCGACCGCCAGCCAGCAGGAAATTGGTCGGTTGCTCAGAGCCACTTCGCACTCGCTGCCCCAGCCTTCGTAGAAATGGTTGCGAACCCACTGGAGGACATGGTGGCGTTCCGGGGCGATGGCGCGGCGAATACTAATCCCTTGCGCCGACTGCTGGTTGAGGACAGGTTCCAGCGGGGGCAGGGCATAGAGCTTGACGAGCATGTCCGTCATGATGGGTCCCTGTGTTGTTTGGATTGTGCCTTAACATTAACGCGGGGGAGGACGCTTTTCAACGGCGGTCTACTGAACCTGGTGAGCACGATTTGAGTAGGTGTGTTGATAATTCTGCGCAAAGCGCATTTAATCTTCTATTCAACCAGTTTCCTATGTCGGCCCGACAGCATTTTGTACGCAAGCGCTCCCGCTTGAGGTAAAATGTTGCGGGGTTTATTGCTTCATGTTCAGGAGCTTTAGTTTACCCGCATCAGCCGTCAGAGGATATTGGTGTTATGTCGCTGGAAGATCTGCCTCTAGAAGACTTGATTTTGTTGTGCAAGCAGGCTTATGCGGATTACATGCGGAAACGCGCTCATAATCAAGCCTGTGTGTATGAATTGCTGCGCCGCGCCCTGGCTGCGAAATCAGATGATGCTCTCCAGGCTGTGTATGATATTTATATGCCTCAGTTTCGGAGCTGGGTGTTGAAACATCCGTCCTTTCCGTATATCGATGAAACCGCTGAATACTTTGCTTCTGAGGCCTTCACTAAATTCTATTTTGCGCTCCGTGGAGAGCGCTTCGCCCACTTTCCGACCGTTGGGCAGATTTTTCAATTTGCCAAAGTGTGTGTGCACAATGCGGTCGCCCAGTATGCGCGTGACCACGGCAATAACGACGCTCCTTTATCTGATGTGGATTTTCAGGACAATCATGATCCCTGGGCGGAATGGGAGGCCGGTGAACTCTGGGAACTGATCGAAGATCTCCTTTCGACCGATCGTCAGCGGAAGTTAGCGCGTCTAGTATTTGTTCTAGGCATGAAACCCGCCGAGATTGTGGCGATTTTCCCTGAAGAATGGGAGAATGAGCGCTCGGTTTCAGTTGCTCTGCACCGGATTCGCAAGATTCTTCGCAATCACCCTGCACTGCGTGATTATCGCCAACGATAGATTGCGTTAGAACAAAAAAGTGTGATAATTGAAGTTGAACTGCATTCATTGAGGGTAACGGACAAGCATATGTCAGGGCCTTCAAAGGCGCCAGGAGCATCATGACCTGTATCAACCCTCCCGCACTGACTGATGAACAACTGAACGCAGCGCTGGATGGCCTGGCTGATGAAGCCGTGATGGCGCACCTGGAAAACTGTGACTTCTGCCGCGCTGAATTTGAGACGATCCGTGCATTTGATGAGCGGTTGAAATCCAAGCTGCATCGCTGGGATTGCCCCTCGCTTCAGGTGCTTGGCGACTATGAACTGAATTTGCTGACCGGTGATGAATTCAAAACGGTCAAGTCGCATGTACGATCTTGTCCACGATGTCAGGCCGAACTCAATACCCTCCGTGACTTTTTGAATGAAACTGAAAGCCCCTTTGACGAAGCATTAGAAACCCTTCCCGAAACGCATCCAGAACCTCAGCGCCGTGTGAACCGAAAGACCCCCGCCCAGATTCTAGTGGCTGAACCCTTACAGCATGTCACGGCCTACGCCTCGCGAGGCGTTGCGGCACTACGCGGTGCCGCCGAACCGGGTATTGATCTGGAATCGCAGCCCCTGCACGAGGTCAAGGGCATCACGATCTTTATGGAAGTGCAGGATGCACCTAATCATCAATTGATGCTGGTGGGTCAGTTGATCCTTGATTCCTATGCCGACTGGGCCGATGCGCTGGTGGAACTTCGCCAGGGTGGCAGGGTCAAGGTGATCAGTGCGGTGAACGATACGGCAGGCTTTCGCTGTCGTCTGACTAATCGCGATCCGTTTGACGTGACCATTACATCGCGCAAGGGGACGGTGCTCTTACTGCGGGATGTGCAGCCCAGGCGATCCTGATTTGGCGGGCAGCTTCTGAAGGCGCTGCTCATATCCCCTTTGCAGACAACTCCATATTTGGATGACATAAAGGTTGTGTGTTGTTTTATCGGACTGGTTCGGAGAAATATTCATTCAGCCACAACAGTCAATTATGAGAAAAAATCGGAACAAATGTTCCGATTTTTGTCTCTTTTTGTAGTAAATTGGACTTGTCTTTGAATGAGGTCACATGATGCGGCCCGAAGAAAATACATCCTCCCCGATTATCGAAACCCTGAAGAAGTTGTTGGAGCCATTCCCCGAAGGTATTGATGCCCTGATTGAACCCGTTCAACAGGCATCGTCTGCGGATATTGCGGCGTTGGTGAACGAGTTCAAAGCCGAATCGGATCGCCATTTTGGGATTGATGCCCGGATTTCTTATCAGTTCGCCAATAAGATCATCACGCTTGGGTATATCCGTCAGGATTTGCGCCACACAGCCCTGGGCGTGATGGCCCGCGGGGATGCCTTACGCATGATGGGTGTTCGCCGTGAAGCCTGGAACACGCTCCGTACAGCAGGCAAGCTCTTTCGCGACGCTGGCGATCCAGTTGGATGGGCACGGACTCGGATCGGCCTCCTGCCATTGGCAGCAGATATGAATCGGATGTCCTTTGTCGAAGAGGCACGGCGGCGCGCCCGGAGCATCTTTGTGCGTTGTGATGAGACCGAGTTCGCTATCCGGTTGGATATGAATACGGTCTACCTGTATCAGCAGCGCGGCCTGTATGACGCGGCCCTCGCTATGTGCGAAGAACTCATCCCACTGGTCGAAAAGAGCGAATGGCGAGACCAGCACTTGATCCGCATGTACACGAATATGGGCTACATCTACGTTGAGCGAGGAGAGATCGAGGAAGCGCTGAAGCACCATCACATGGCCTGGGATTTGGCAGATCAACTGGGCGAAAAAGTCATGCTTTTGCGCGTCCGGACGAATATTGCCTACATTGCCCTCATCCGGGGACGTTACCGAGAAGCTTTGGAAAGCTTGCAAGAGATTGTGGAGAGTGCCGGAGACGATCACCCACCTGAGCGCCTGATTGCGCGCCGCCTGATCGTCAAATGTTATCTGAGCCTGAATCGATTTGAAGAGGCTATCGAACTTGCCCTGCTGATTACAAGAGATGGCCGGGAAGATGATCTGAATGTAGCTAAAGGTGTGGAACGGGGCTACGCCCTGATTGACCTGGCAACGGCTCAGGCCAATCACCGGAAATTAGACAGCGCATACGCAACGCTTGAAGAAGCGGATGCAGTTTTTCGCCATGCCGAGGCCCAAAACTGGCGCTTCCACGGTCGCTTGCGGCGCGGCCAGATTGCGCTGCGGCGCGGCGAACCTCAAGATGTCGAGATGGCCATGCAGGACGCCACTGAGGCGGCCAGTCACTTCAAACAGAATGGCGAACTGGTGAATCTGGAAGCCGCGCGCTTTTTGCAGTCGCAAGTCGCGTTCAAGAGGGGTGATCTGGAGGAAGCGACTCGTATCAGCGCGTCCATCCTCCAAACAGCGGTCTCGATGTACATCCCCTGGTTGAGTTACAGCAGCTACCTGATGCTGGCGCAGATTGCAGAACTGCAAAGTCGGACGGATGAGGCACTAGATCATTATGAATCTGCTGCTCAAACGATCGAGTCCATGCAGCGTGGTTTGACTATCACGCTCCGACCGGACTTTCTGCAAAACCGCGAAGAGGCTTTGCATGGACTCATCCGGCTCCATTTTCAACGCGGGGATGCGGCCCATGCTTTCGAGGCGCTGGAACGGAATAAGTCCCAAATTTTTCTCAGCCAGATCATCAACCGGGATGAATTTCGCTGGCCGGTTAAGGATGCGTCCGCCCGTCGCTGGAGGGAAGAACTGGAAACCCTGCGCGCTCAGTATCATGGCTATTCTGAACTGGTGTATGGTCAGCCAGCGCAGGATGGAAACCATACCAAAGCGGAAACCCAGGATGTATTGCAGCAGCGGTTAAAACACCTTACCCGCCGGATGCGGGAGCTTACTGAAAAACTCTATTTGAAGGCTGGCGGGCATCAAACGCTGCTGGTTCGTCAGCCATCTCTGGCAGAAGTTCAGGCCAGGATTGAGCCTGACGATCTCCTGATCGCCTATTTTGTAGACACTCATCACGTTTGGGCATTAGTAGTTGAGCAGAAGGCGGTCCACTCTTATCGATTGCCCATAACGCCCGGAGTTTTACACGGGTTGGTTGGGGAGGTGCAACATAATGTAAAGGTCGTTAGCAAACTTGCAACGCTTAAAGGGCCAACGGATTCAGGTATGAGGCCAATGGCGGCGATTGTTCAGAAGAACCTGCGCGAACTCTATGAGGGGTTGTTGGGGCCTCTTGTAGAACGTCTGCGCGGTCGGCGGCGGTTGTTGATTGTACCCTTTGGGGTAATGCATTATCTGCCATTCCACTTGCTCTACAACCCGTCAGGGTACCTGATAGAGCAGCATGAAGTGGTGATTCTGCCGACTGCCGCGCTGCTCACGCTGCCCGCCGTGAAAGCACCGCCAGGTGCGTTAGTGCTGGCGGATAGCTGGGAAGGGGGGTTACCGGCGACGGCACGTGAGACTGAAGTGATTAAGCAATTGCTCGAAGGTGAACTGCATCCAGATGGTCAGGCGAGTCTGGCGAGCCTTTTGGCAGCCCCGCGGGAAGTGCTGCATATTGCCGCCCATGGGAAATACAGTGTCGATCAGCCGGAACTTTCCTTCATCCAATTGAATGGTGTGCAGATCTACACCGACGATTTGCTGCAACATGACCTGGGCTATGAACTGGTCACCTTAAGCGCGTGCGAAACGGGCCTAGCTACCGTGGTTCCTGGGGACGAACTGGTCGGTATCGGGCGCGGATTCCTTTATGCCGGGGCGGGTGCACTTATCACCAGCCTGTGGCGTATTGATGACCAATTGACCGTGCTCCTGATGGAGCATCTATACAGTCAATTGAAGCAGGGAGCCACGAAGGCCGCTGCACTGCGGGACGCACAACTAAAACTGTTGAGGGAGATGCCACAGCTCCATCCGGCTTTCTGGGGTGCGTTTCAACTCGTCGGCAATGCCGACCCACTGTCGAGCACGACTTTGTAGTCACACGTTAGGGGAGAAAACATCATATGACGATCCGACCACGCATGGATCAAAAACCGCGCCCGCTGCATTACTTTGTGCCGGGACAAGTTGTTCTTCATGTCACCCGCTCGGCTGGTGCGTCCGACGCCGAGATTATCGAACAGGTCGGAAAACAGGTCAGCGATGCTCAGCGCGGCGTTGAAGTGCCAGGCGAGTTTGTACCGCGCTTCAGCACGGCGAGTAAGCGTATTGTCTCTCAGTCCGTCGTTGGGGATGGGGCACGCCGCGCTACCGTCGTAGTTGATCTCGGCTACGGTAAGAAACCGGAAGATATTGCGGCGCTGGTCGCCGATGTGAATCGGTTAGAGAAAACCTTCAACACGGGCGCGAAATTGTCGGCGCTGGCAGCGGGGACTGCGGCGCAGATCGACAGTGTCAGCCTGAACTGGTTGATGAGCGGCGCTCAGGGCGCAGGCGGCACGACTGGTGGGCCAGGTGCACACCCGGTTCCCGTCAGTGGCCCCGCGCAGCCCTACAGCGAGACGCTGAACGGTGATTTTCCCAGGGTGGACTGGGCAGACCTTGTTGCTAATTCGGCGAGTCCGGGGGAAGTGAATGTGGTGGTATTGGATACCGCGCCGCCGCTGTCACTGCTCAGCGCGCGCTTTGATGAACTGGTGCTGCAGCAGTTGCCTGGTGGGAACCCGCATCCAGTCTTGCATCGCCTGTTGGGAGCCAGCAAGCAGTTTAATACCAGCCTCAGCCCGGATGGCAATTTCCTGACGGTCAGAGGCAATAATCTGCCGGATGCCAATGTCACTTTCCAGGTGAGCTACAATCTGGCGAAAGATAGCGACGGCCGCCTCATCATGGAAACGCTGCTCAACCATCAATCCAACTTTGAGATTGAGAACCATGCTTACCTGATGAGCGATCATGGTCTGTTTGTCGCCGGTCAGATCGCCCGACTGGTGCAGGCGACCGATGCCCGGGTGAAGGTCAACATCCATCTGGTGCAGGTCCTCGGCGATTACGGCGTGGGCACCATCGAAACCCTGCAACAGGGCATGAACTGGGCGCTCGACAGCGCGGCGACCGGGCGGCCGCTGGTCATCAACAACAGCCTGATGGTCAACGTGCCGCGCGATAAGGGGCACCTGTTCTCTTTTGATGGGACGGAACTCGATCTGCCGACCATTCAGACGATTACGTCTATGGTGGCGGGATCGATGGCGATCCTGGAAGCGGACTATGTCGCTGCCTCGAGCGATGCCCGCTTCAATGAGGTGAACATCGTAGCGGCGGCGGGCAACGACAGCCTGCCCATGCTCCCTCCGGTGCGGGCGCGCTTCCCGGCGGCCTTTGACAGCGTGATGGGTGTGGGCGCGATCAACCCGGATGGTAAGCCTGCGCCGTATTCGAATGAGCCGGATAATCCGACTACCGCAGGTGCGGTTGCCTACGGCGGGGAAGCCAAGGCGACGGCCGATGGTTGGGTTGCTACTGATACCGGTGGGCTGATCGGCGTCTACCTCGGCGAATTCCCGACTCCGGGGGGTATGGTGCCGAGTGTCAATGGGTGGGGCGCCTGGGCTGGAACGTCCTTCGCTGCACCGCGTGTCGCAGCCGCACTGGCGATCCTGCGGTCGACTGGGATGACCGCCGCCGCCGCCGCCGCCGCCGTCGCCGCAATCTAAGGCACTATCCATATTCTGTGGGGAAGGGGGAACCCTTCCCTTTTGTTTTACCCCTCTTTTGCACTTCGCTCACTTCCCCTGACGGGCTGACCGCATGGACAGGCATGGCATCTTGGCAAGCTGGGTGCTTTGCTGGTTACAATGAATGCGCCCTTGCATCTACAAGTGGAGCCTGAACATGAAATCAGCCTTGGTCGTATGGGGTGGATGGGACGGTCACGAGCCGAAACTCGGCGCGGAACTGGTCGCCCATCTGCTGGGGGAGCGTGGTTACAGCGTAACTGTCCGCGATACGTTGGACGCATACCTCGATAGCAGCATCATGTCAGTGGTTGATCTGATCGTGCCGATCTGGACGATGGATACCATCGGCGAGGAACAGCTCAAAGGGCTGCTCAACGCGGTCAAGGGCGGGGTCGGCCTGGCCGGGTGGCACGGGGGCATGGCGGATTCCTTCCGCAACAGCACCGAGTATCAGTTTATGGTGGGCGGTCAATGGGTGGCGCACCCGGGTAATATCATCGATTATCGGGTGAATATCATCGACCATCACGACCCGATCACGGCGGGTATTCCGGACTTTGCCATGCATTCCGAACAGTACTACATGCACACTGACCCTTCCAACCAGGTGCTGGCAACCACAACCTTCACGGGTGAACATGCCTCCTGGATTGCAGGAACGGTGATGCCCGTAGTCTGGAAGCGCATGTATGGGCAAGGTCGTGTATTCTATAGTTCTCTTGGTCATGTGCGGAGCGATCTGGATGTCCCGGAAGCCCGCGAAATTTTGCTGCGCGGGATGCTTTGGGCCGCGCGTTAAGGATTACACTCATCATGGTTTTGTTACCTACTCCTATCGGCATCATTGGCTGTGGCAACATCAGCACCATTTACATCGAGAACAGCAAACGCCTCAGCAATATCCTGCTGAAAGGCTGTGCGGATCTCGACCGGAGTCGGGCAGAGGCTCAGGTCGCCCGTTTTGGTCTCTCCAAAGTCTATACCGTTGAGGAAATGCTGGCCGATCCTGAGATTGAGTTGATCATCAATCTGACAATTCCGGCAGCCCATGGGGATGTTGCGCTGGCGGCTGTCGAGGCTGGGAAATCGGTCTATAACGAGAAGCCGCTGACGATCAAGCTGGAAGATGCTCAGCGTTTGATGGCGTTGGCCGAGGCCAAAGGTGTGCGCGTCGGCGCTGCGCCGGATACCTTCCTCGGCGCGGGTTTGCAGACCTGCCGCCAGGTGATTGACTCCGGGGAGATTGGCGTGCCGGTGGCGGCAACCGCCTTTATGCTGGGGCATGGGCCGGAAGGCTGGCACCCCTCACCGGAATTCTTTTATCAGGTGGGCGGTGGCCCGATGTTCGATATGGGGCCGTACTACCTGACGGCGCTCGTTTCCCTGTTGGGCCCGGTACGGCGCGTCACGGGTGCGACCCGTATCTCATTCCCTCAACGGACGATCACCAGCCAGCCGAATGCAGGCAAAGTGATGAACGTAGAAATCCCCACCCATGTGACGGGTTTGCTGGATTTTGCCAGTGGCCCGGTTGCGACGATTGTCACCAGCTTTGACGTGTGGGCAGCGGAAGTCCCGCGCATTGAAATCTATGGTTCGGAAGGCACGCTGAGCCTGCCGGACCCGAATACCTTTGCTGGGCCGGTGCGCGTGCGCCGCCAGGGTGAATCCCAATGGCGGGAGGTTCCGCTGAGCGCACCCTTCCCGCAGAACAGCCGGGGCATCGGTGTGGCCGATATGCTGTACGGGATGAGCATGGGGGTGCCGCACCGCGCCAGTGGTCAGATGGCCCTCCATGTTTTAGAGATTATGCACACGATTCATCGTGCCAGTGATCAGGGCCAACACATCCAGCTTCAATCGACTTGTGATCGGCCGGCGCCGCTTGGTCAGCCGGAATGGAAGATGCTCGACTAAGCCTGGCTCTCACCCAGATGCCCGTCCTCAAAGGCTGACCTGGGCTGTAGAATGATGCGCTTCATACGAGGTGCCGCATTCTACGGCTCAGGCCGCAAGTTGAGAGAAGATCACCATGCGTTTTCGCACGTTCCTCCTGGTCATTGTCTTGCTGATTGTATTGCCTGGGGCGGGTTTGACCAGCGCCCAAAATGCATCCATCACCCTGTGGACTATCCTGGACTTGAGCAATACCAATGAACCGCGCGGCGTCCTGCTGAAGGGCTTCATTGAGGAATTTACACAATCCACCGGGATTGTGGTCGAAGTTGAGCAGGTGGCCTGGAACCAGATCAGTACACGCCTGGCGGTCGCGGTGCAGGAAGGCGGCGATGTGCCGGATCTGGTCGAAACGGGCAGCCAGCAGATGCCGTCACTGCTCAGCGCAGGGGCGGCTGCACCTCTGGATGAGCTGTTCAGCGGACAGGGGTGGCTCAGCAGCCTGAACCAACAGGATGCGGATGCCTGCGTCATCGACGGCGTACGCTACTGCGTGTCGCATACGGTGCGGGGAAGCATGACCTTTTACCGTGGTGCGGACTTCCCCCAGGGCTATCCCAACACGCCAGAAGCGATGCTGGCATTCGCCGATGCGCTGCCTGCCGGGCGCGACTTTCTGGCAACCTTCTATGCAGGGCGGAGCTTCAGCGCGATTGAGCGGACCTGGTGGCCCCTGATCGCCTCCAATGGGGGCAGCATTTTTGATGCAGAAGGCAAACCCAACTGGGCGACGCCGGAAGTGGTCGAGGTGGTGGACTATGGGCGGGCGCTGCTGACGGCGAACCTCATCCCTGAAGTCAGCGTCACCGGGGACTTTGCCGATCCTGAAGTGATCTGGACGGATGAATCGGCTTCGATCTTCGGTGGTGGTACCTGGTCGGGGTTGTTCATCCCCGGTCTGCGGGATGCGGTGGAAAGCGGGACCGTGCTGCTGGCTCCTTCGGTCGATTTTGGCGGTGGTGCGAAAGTGCAGTTGAATGCTGAAGCCTGGGTGATCCCAACAGGCGCGCCTAACCCGGCAGGAGCCGCTGCTTATCTGAGCGCCTTCATGACGCCGGTGCGGATGTCGCGCTGGTCTGAACTCTACTATGGTATTCCTACCTTGGAAGGCGCTTCCATTCCATCGGACTCGCCCTATTTTGAACAGGTCAGCCGCATCCTGAGCACGGACGGCGTCTACATGCAGCGCAGTCCATACTATTTGGAAAGCCTGGATGCATTGGCGGTGGCCTGGCAGGAATTGCTGCTCGACCCGGCTCTGGACGCACAGAGTCATCTGCAAGCCGCCCAGGACTTGATCCTTCAAAGTTACTGGTAAGGCGCGAGTCTTGACGTAGCTGCCAATAGATTTCCGGTGGACGAAGACCGCTTCGTCTACCAATTTATATCTATAAAAATTAGAGAGGTGCCGCGATGTCTTCATATGCTGAGTTCTACCGGGAACAGGGTTATCTGGTCGTCGAAAATGCGCTGGAGGCTGCCGAGGTCGAGGCGCTGCGCCGGGAAACGGTGAGCATTTGCCGGGGCGAACGCGGCGCAGTCGGTGGTCTGCCTGAGGTTCAGCCAGGGGACAGCGATGAGGATGTCATCAAGCGCACGCTGTGCGTGCACTTTCCGCACAAAATCTCGGATGTGATGCTGGGTGCAATACATCATCCGGTGGTGGTGGATGTACTGACTCAGGTGATTGGGCCGAACGTCAAGTGTATGCAGTCGATGTTGTTCATCAAGGCGGCGGGTAAACCAGGGCAGGCCTGGCATCAGGATGAGGACTTCATCCCCACGCGGGATCGATCGTTATGCGGAGCCTGGTTGGCGCTGGATGATGCTACGGTTGATAACGGTTGCCTGTGGATGTTGCCTGGCTCCCACCAACCCGGCATCCTCTGGCAGATGGTGCCGCAGGATGATCCGCGCTTTGATTGCACGGATACCTCGACCGGATTTCCGTATCGGGAAGAAGATGCCATCCCGGTCGAAGTGCGGGCGGGTTCGATCGTGTTCTTCAACGGTTATACCCTTCATCGCTCTCTGCAGAACCGGGCGAGCGGTGGATTCCGGCGGGCGCTGGTCAACCATTACATGAGCGCCGAGTCCCTGCTGCCCTGGCGGAAGCCGCGTGAAGACGAATGGGTGGCGACTCTCGATCACCGGGATATTGTGATGGTAGCGGGGCGTGATCCCTACACCTGGCGCGGCACTGAAAATCTGATGACCCCCCACATCCGCCCGGATAAAGAGGGTGGGTGCAAATACGTGGAGTTGGATAACCCGAATGCCGTCCTGGTCGGCGAGGACGACGAGGATTGATTTACGGGTCGAATTCATTAGAGAAGGTTGTGTCAGATTAGCTTGTCGCCGATGAATTGCGAGCCTAATTTATGGGTGATCCAGAAACGCTAGCGGGTGGAAATTTCAATCAGGTGACCAAGGAAGGGGGTACAGTCGTTCGACAGTGTGGCCCGTGGTCACCATTTGTTCATCAGTTACTGCAATTCCTGGCGGCAAAGCGATTCACCGAGTCGCCGGTGCTTCTTGAAACAGGAAATGGATTTGAACGCTTAACATTTATTGAGGGCCAAGTCGGTAATTACCCACTAAATCAAGCTATGCGCTCTGACGCCAGTTTGCTGGAAGCGGCCCAGCTATTGCGGCGGTTTCATGATTTAACACAGGAATTCCAGGTGTCGGCTGGCACATACTTCTTGAATGATGATCTGGGACCCGAACCGCGTGAGGTCATTTGCCATAACGATTTTGCCCCCTACAACTGCGTTTATGACGGTAGTCATATTGTTGGTGTCATTGATTTTGACACTGCCGCACCGGGAAATCGTCTTTGGGATATCGCCTATGCCGTATATCGATTTGTGCCGCTGGTAGTTGATAGCCATAGTCTCGCAATGGGATGGGAAACGCCCCCCAACCGGGAGGCCCGCTTACTACAATTTTGCGATGCTTACGGCCTTCAAGACCGTTCAAGATTGATCGAAACCGTCATAGAACGTTTGGAAAGTCTGGTCAAATTCATGCGGCGGAATGACTTGAATGCTTCCCACATTCCGCTATATTTGGATGACATCGCCTTTCTACGCGCAAATCAGTCCACATATACGAACCTGCTCACTGGACGCTAAACCTCATCACCGAGAATATAAGCCCTTTACGTTGGCAGGCTATCTACGTTCTGTGAATCAGTTGCGATCGGTGTCACCGAATCTGCTTCTATGTTATACTGCGAAGATAAGCATTCTCCCGTACGCAAAGCATTGGACGCATGAAGCACTTCATTACGCTCACGGAATGGACATCCAAAGAACTCTGGTATCTGATTGATCTGGCGAAGCATCTGAAGTTTGAATGGGTTTCGGGGGGCAATAAGCCTGTCCTGGCCGGGAAAATCCTGGCGATGGTCTTCCAGAAACCCTCGTTACGCACCCGCATGTCGTTTGAGATTGCCATGAAGCAATTAGGCGGCGATGCGATTTATACCAGCCCGGAAGAAGTGGGCCTGGGCAAGCGCGAAAGCGTAGCGGATGTGGCCCGTGTGCTATCGTCCTATGCGCAGGGCATCATGGCGCGGGTCTTCGACCACAATCATGTGATTGAACTGGCAGAGTGGGCCAGTGTGCCGGTCATCAATGGCCTCAGTGATGACGAGCATCCCTGCCAGGCCATGGGCGATATGCTCACAATCTATGAGCATTTTGGTCATCTGGAGCGCCTGAAACTGGCGTATATTGGCGATGGCAACAATGTGGCGGCTTCGCTGTGGCAAGCCTGTGCCCACGTTGGCATGGATTTCCGGATTGCCTCGCCGGAAGGATATGGCCTGACTGAAGAGGTGATCTCGCAGATGGATGAAGTGGCTGAGCGCAATGGCGGCACCTTCAAGGCCTTTGTCGACCCGGTTGAAGCGGTGGCCGGTGCGGACATCATTTATACGGATACCTGGGTCAGCATGGGGCAGGAAAGTGATACTGCCGCCCGTATTGAGGCCATGCAGCCGTATCAGGTGAATCAGGCGTTGCTCTCGAAGGCGGGCAAGTATCCGATTGTGATGCACTGTCTGCCTGCTCATCGTGGTCAGGAAATTACGGATGACGTGGCGGATGGCCCGCACTCGGTCATTTTTCCCCAGGCGGAAAATCGCCTGCACATGCAGAAAGCTATATTGGTCAAGTTGATGGGGTAAGCCCCGTAAAGCAGGTTCAAGCCTTATGCCCGGAGACCGTACACTTTACGAACAAGCGATGAATGCAGGTCACAATGCCGCCTGGGATGGGCATTGGACGCAGGCCATTACCGCTTACGGGCAGGCCGTCCAGCAATTCCCGGATGATGCTGAGGCGCATATCTTCCTTGGCGGTGCGTTGATCGAAGTCGGGCGACTGGAAGATAGCCTGAAGGTCTATACCCGTGCCTACCAGCTTTCCCCCAATGATCCCATTCCGTTGGAGAAAAGCGCGGATATTCTGGAAAAACTGGGCCGCTTGAAAGAAGCCGCCCAGCAGTATGTGAACGTGGCAGAACTGTATCTGACCCAGCGCGACCTGGAAAAAGCTATCTTCAATTGGGACCGGGCGACGCGCCTGACACCCGGTCTAGTGGCAATTCATGCCAAATTGGCGCAGGCTTATGAACGCCTGGGGGATAAAGCCCGTTCCATCCGTGAATATCTGACGTTGGCGGCTAACTTTCAGCAACTGGCCGAGCATGAAAAGGCGGCGCGGGCGGCGCAACGGGCGCTCAAGCTGGATAGCCGAAATGCCGCATCCCTGAATGCCCTGCGGGCGATTGAAACCCGTGTACCGGTCACCATGCCGAACCGGGATGAAACGCCACCGCCAGACAAAAATGACTCTAAAACGAAAGTAACTTCCAGCGGGAAGCCCAGAAACATCCTCGATACTGAGGATGCCGTGAACCCCCTGGGGCCGATGGGTGAGGCGATGGATGAGTCGCTCAGCCTGCTGGCAACCTACGTGATGGAATCCGGCGCTTTCAATGCTGCTGCGGCTGATGCGCTGCAGGCGTTGGAATTCCAGCGGCAGGAACTTTACGACAAAGCCATCGAAGCGTATCAGCGGGCGGCAAAATCGCTTGACCACCCGGCGCTGCGGATGAACCTTGGCGGCCTGATGGTGTTGACCGAAAATGTCGGTGATGCGGTTAATCACCTACAGGAAGCAGCCAACGAAGCCCAACTGGTGGCGGGTGCGCTTCATGGTCTGGGCATTTGTATGGTGGAGCTGGGTCGGCACAAGTCCGCCATGCACTACCTCTTGGAGAGTATGCAGGCGGTTGATGCGACGGTCTCAGATGATATTGACATGCTGGGCAGCGGCGCAGACCTGTACGAACATCTGGAAAAGACGCTGGATGGACGGACGGACGAAGTCATCGAAGGCGCGAACCAACGCTTTTTGAGCTTGTTAAAGGGCAAAGAGTGGAAGCTGCGTGTCCCGGAAATGCGCCGTCAGATGGAAGAAACCATGCGGGCGCAAGGCGACCAGGGCGTGGTCGACTTGCTGGTGGCGTCCCAGGGCGATGTTCTGACTGAACAGATCGGGCGCATTGACCGCTATCTGCGGCAAGGCTTGCTGACGCTGGCGATGGATGAAGCCCACCGCGCCGTGGAAATCTCCCCCCTGTACATCCCGGTTCATGTCCGCATGGCTGAGATCATGATGAAAGAAGGCCGCGTCCGGCAGGCGATCAATAAGTACAACATGATCGCCAAGACCTACATGGTGCGGCAGGAAGATGAACGGGCGGCGGCGGTCCTCAAGGAAGTGTTGGAACTGGCCCCGCTGGATCTTTCCGTGCGGGAAAGCCTGATCGAACTGCTGGAAAGCCAGCAGCGTTGGGATGAAGCCATCGAACAGTATATTGACCTGGCCGACACCCACCATCAACTGGGCAATTTCGATATGTCCCGCGATGTGTTCATGGCGGCAGAACGCATGGCGAATCGGGTCAATGCCCCGGCAGAACGCATCGCCCGCATCAAGCATCGTATGGCTGATATTGACCAACTGCGCCTGGATATGCGGAAGGCGCAGCGTACCTACGAAGAAATCATCCAGTTGGTGCCGGAAGACGAGCGCGCGCACCGCGTGCTGATTGACCTGCATTACCGTCAGCGCAACCCGGTTGAAGCCATCAAGCGGCTGGATGGTCTGCTGGCGATCTATGCCAAGAATCGACAGGTCAACCGCATCCTGCAACTGCTGGAAGAACTGGTGAAGGTCTACCCGAATGAAGCGGGCGTCATCTCCCGTCTGGCAGCCATTTATCGCCAGATGAACCGGCGCGATGATGCTATCGCTCAGTTGGATCGCCTCGGTGAACTCCAGTTGGAGGCTGGTCTGCATCAGGATGCCACTACGACCATCCGCCAGATTATCTCCCTGAACCCGGATGGGATCGAAGATTACCGACGCCTTTTGGCGCAGCTTGGTGGATAACGCCCAGTGGATATCCTGTGGGCGCTGGATAACCTGACCCTCAAGGCGCTGCTGGATATTTTTCTGGTGGCGCTGGTCTTTTATGGTGCCAGTTTTCTCATCCGGGGTACACAAGCGACCACGCTGCTGCGTGGGATGCTGCTGGCGTTAGGCGCTCTGCTGATCGTCTCCGGTCTGTTCAATCTGGTGGCGCTGCGCTGGTTGCTGGAGAATATGCTGCTGGTGCTGGGGATTGCCTTGCCGGTTATCTTCCAGCCGGAACTCCGGCGGGCACTGGAACAACTGGGGCGGGTGTTTTCCTTTGGCCGACGGCAAGCACCGGATGATGTGCGGGCCAGGATTGTCGACGAAATCTGCCAGGCGGCGGAGAAGCTCTCGGAACGCCGTCACGGCGCCTTGATTGTCTTGCAGAAGCACAGCCACCTGGACGAATTCATCCGGACGGGTATCCCCCTTAACAGTGAAGTCTCTTCTCATTTGCTGCTGACCATTTTCTGGCCCAAGACCGAACTGCATGATGGGGCCGTGATTGTCGATGACCACGGTCGGTTGGCTGCTGCCGCCTGTGTGCTGCCCCTGACCGCCAGTCGTAATCTGCCCGACCCCAAGCTAGGCACCCGGCACCGGGCGGCGCTGGGCATCAGCGAGATCGGCGACAGCATCTGTGTGGTCGTGTCTGAGGAAAGTGGACGCATTTCCATTGCCAATGCTGGGCGTTTGATTATGCGCCTGGATGTGAAGCGCTTGCAGGTCGTCTTGACGGCCTTGTATGGCAGCGAGGCCCGGCAGGCACCCCTATTGCTAAGCAATTTAATCGACCGCGTGAACCGTTCATTCAGCGACCTGCGCCAGACCTGGCGTGAGCGACGAGACCGCGCCTGATGAACCGCTCGATCAAGACCGCCCCATCTATCATTGTTCAGAATCTGGTGTGGTTTGCTGTCTCGTTCGCATTGGCTTTTGTGATCTGGGTAATTGCTACTCTTCAGGCTGACCCAATTCTCCAGCAGCGCGTGCCGGGAACAGTGGCGGTACGGCTGGAACCTGATGAAGGTCTGCTGGTCATTGCCACCCAACCCCTCAATCCTAGTGTCAGTTTGCGAGTCCGTGCGCCGCGTTCGGTGCTGGATATTCTCAGCACCGGCGACCTGGATGCCTGGGGGGACTTGCGCGGGTTGGGGCCGGGGGAACACAGCATTCCAGTGCAAGCGCAGATCGGTCGTCCGCAGGCATCCATTGTTGATTTGTCCCCGGCGTTTGTGCGGGTGACTCTGGAGCAGGCCAGCCAGCGACAGGTGCCGATCATCGCCCGCATCGACTCGGAGCCACCGGCAGGTTACTTCCGCGCTGAACCTGTCTTTGATGTGCCGTTGAATCAGGTTTTGGTCAGCGGGCCTTTGAGTCGGGTGGAGCAGGTTGCCAGCGCCCAGGTTGGTCTGAATTTGATTGACAGTCGCAACCCTTATGAGGGGGTGCTCCCCCTGAACGCTGTGGATAGCAGCGGCCAGATCATCACGGGTGTGTCGCTGACTCCAGCCTCGGTGACCGTGTCGGTGGAGATCAAACGCCGGGATGATGTGCGCGAATTGGCGGTGCGGCCTAATCTGATCGGTCGTTTGCCGGATGGCTATGTGCTCAATGCGCTGGGGTATACGCCCCAGACTGTCCTGGTCAGTGGTGCGCCGAATCAACTGGCCAACTTGCCCGATACGCTCTCAACCGCGCCGATTGACCTGGCTGCGTTGACCGCCAACCTGGAAACGGATGTGCCGGTCGTGTTACCTGCTGGTGAGATATTGTTGATTTCAGGGCAGACGGTCACGGTGACGATTGAAGTCGAGCCGCTGACTGCCAGCACCCAGTTTGAGAATGTCCCGGTTGAGGTTATCGGCCTCGGCGAAGGCCTGAGCGCCCGTGCGGCCCCTAATCAGGTGACGGTGCTGCTCACCGGGCCGCAGCCCCAGCTCGATCAACTGACGCGGGTTGATCTAGTGGTTACGTTAGACCTCACGGGTCTGCAATCCGGCAATTACACCCTGAGTCCATCTGTCATCGCCGGGAACCTGACGGGGATTGAGAGTACCATCCTCCCGGCGGAGTTGGATGTAGAGATTACTGCGATAGGGGTGGGAAATCCGTAAGACGATGACGTTGTCAGGATGACACAAGACATGAATAACTCATTTCAAACCAGCTTTTCTGTCGTTGCCCTCATCTTGGCCTGCCTCACGATCGCGGCTGTTCCTGCACACGCGCTTCAGGAAACCGAATATCCTATTGTTGGGTTTTCGGTCAGCCCAATACACCCTCACTATGCTACCATTCGAGAGAATGGATTGGTTGAAATCACGAACTACGAAACCGATACGGTTATTCAGACACACTCCGTTCCGCTACCATTTCAGGACCCTAATGATCTGGATGTACTTGGTTTCAAGGCAAGTGCTATCACCTATTCGCCCGATGGGAAGCAGATCGCCATCGTCATAAGGGATATTTCGGCTCTTGGAAAGATTTACTTATTAGACATAGAAACAGGTCAAGTTGACCTGAATGATGAGTGGATTGGTATATACAGAGTGACCGATATGAGTTGGAGTCCCGGCGGAACTCAATTGGCGGTGGCTATGCATTCTGGTGGAGCTGACCAGCTCATACTAAGCAGCGTAATAACCCTCAATATTGCTTCCGGTGAATTGGAGCACACATTGGCTGATGCTGGATTTATCGACAACCATGCTTTTGGTGTAGCTGAGTGGAGTGGATCGAATCTGATCGCATATGCTAACCGGTCTGTACTTGTGGTTTGGGATGCAACATCAAGTTCAGAAGTTAGCTCTGTTGAGACATCCGAGATCATTTACGATGCTGCTTGGTCACCCGATTCAAATCGCATAGCCACGTATCATGGCGATGGAGCCATCCAGATTTGGGATGCTGATTCGAAAGCATCTGAACCTCAGCAAGTGATGCGTGTTCAGTCAGAAAAACTATTGTCACATGCTATGATCTGGCTCAGTGATGACCTACTTGCTATCAACGTGTGGACGAACATCGAAATTTGGGATGTGTCTACTGGTGTATTGGTAGAATTGATCAAAACAGATAATTTCATACGAGGGATCGGCATGTTATCAACTGGCGAAATGGCATATGCGAGTCCTCAATATGTTTTCAGGCAAACGCTCACATTGCCTTGACAGCGGGTTGACTTCCTTTTTGCCAGAGCATTTGTTTACTTCCTCTGCCTCTCTGCGCGGCCTTCTGCTAGAATAAAACTATATCATTTGCCCGGACGCCCCCCACCTGTGCAGGTGCGTCTGATGTCTACTCCCCGTCTACACCGTTTCTCATTTGTGTATTGATCGTGAGTGCAGCGCGTCCGGTGGACCAGTTGAGGTTGTGAATCATGGCGCATAAACCCATTGTCGCGCTGGTGGGCCGCCCGAATGTGGGCAAATCCACCCTGTTTAATCGTTTTGTCGGGGAGCGGTTGGCGGTCACCGATCCGATGCCGGGTACCACGCGGGATCGTCTGCTGGCGGATGCAGACTGGCGTGGGGTCACCTTCCGTGTGATTGATACGGGCGGTATTGAAGTCTATCAGCCCAAAAATGTGCGCGATACCAATACCTTTGCCGAAGGGGCGGCAGACTTTGTGCCCCTCATCAAGCAGCAGGCGTTGGTCGCTGTTCAGGATGCCGATGTCATCGTTTTGTTGGTGGACGCCGATCATGGCATTACCGCAGCCGATGAAGAAATTGCGGAGATTCTGCGCCGGACCGATAAACCCGTCCTGGTAGCTGCCAACAAGGTCGATAACCTTACCGAACAGGAACAAACCGTTGAGTTCTACGGCCTCGGACTAGGAGAGGTCTATCCCCTCAGCGCCTATCACGGCCTCGGCACGGGCGACCTGTTGGATGCGATCGTGAAGGCCTTCCCGGAACTCCCGGAAGAGGAAACCTCCGACGATGAAGAGGTGATGAAGATTGCCATCATCGGGCGGCCTAACGTCGGCAAGAGCAGTCTGCTTAACCTGCTGCTGGGTGAGGAGCGTGTGATCGTCAGCCCGCAGGCAGGTACTACGCGGGACGCGATTGACACAGAAATCACCTGGCATGGTGAGCGTGTCATCCTGATCGATACGGCTGGCATCCGGCGGCGCGGCAAGATCGAGCCAGGTGTCGAGAAGTACAGTGTGTTACGCACGATGAATGCGCTGGAACGAGCGGATGTCGCGCTGCTGCTGATTGATGCTGGTGAAGGCATCACTGAACAGGATATGCACATCGCCGGGTATATCACCGATGCCTATAAGAGTGTGGTGATTGTCGTCAATAAGTGGGATACCCTCGAAAAAGACGATCACACCATGAATAAGTGGCTGGAAGATATTAAGGTCAAGTTTGACTTCCTGCCGGAACCGGCTGTTGTGTTCATCAGCGCCCTGACCGGACAGCGGGTTCACAGCGTGTTGGAAGTAGCCCATCGGGTGTGGCAGGCACGCTTCCAGCGGATTGCTACCGGCGAACTCAACCGCGTTTTGCGTCAGGCGATCCAGAAACACCCGGCTCCGGCCAAAGGCACCAAGCGTCTGAAGATCATGTATCTCTCGCAAGTGTCGGTGAATCCGCCCGTGTTTCTCTTCCATGTGAATGATACACGCCTGGTTCACTTCACCTACAAACGCTATCTGGAAAACCAATTGCGCGAGGAATTTCCGTTTGAGGGGACTCCGATCCGCTTGAGCTTCCGCCCACGCGACGGAATGTTGGATGGGAGTTAGCCGCGCTGCTGCCGGTGAGACTGGATAAGCTGGAGCGCTTCGTCCAGAGTATTCACAAAACGATAGCGCCCGAAGATGGCGCGCAACCCATACGTGCGGCTGGCAGTCTGAATCATCGATTGGATGAAGGTGCCTGCATTCACCAGAATGACCAGTTGTTCCAGCGGTGGATGCATCGCCATCAGATCACGCACGTTGGGCAGCGTGAGTCCGCTGGGTACTATGTTGGTGCCTTCCCTGAACTTGAGCAGGCTGTAGGTGGGGTAGGGGGTGTCATACAGCGTTTGATTAAAGTGCGCCAGCGCCGCAAACGCTTGCTCCCAATCCCATTCACCCCTTACGTCCAGCACCAAAATGGTGTGCTCGGTGTCTTGCCAGTGGATCAGATAGTTTTTGGTCTCCAGCAATTTGTGCGGTGCTTGGTCCTCTGACGGCATAGTCATGTTATCGCGGTGTCAATCCGTGAAGCTCATAGGCATAGGCCGGGGTCTTGCGCCCGCGAATTTTCATTTCGCCCAGCGGCTTCACCTGGGCCAGATCGCCCAGGCGCCGCACAATGGCATCTTCGATCCAGATTTTCCCCGGTGGGGCGGCTTCCTGCAGGCGCTTGGCTACGTTGACGACATCGCCGATGGCGGTGTAATTCATGGCGCGGTTGTTGCCGATGTAACCGACCACCGCTTCACCGACGTGTACGCCAATGCTGTACGAGAGTTCATCACCCCGGCGGGCGCGCATCTCTTCTCCCGCCCGCATGAGTGCCAGCGCTGCATCGGTGGCCCGATGGACATGGTCATCCTGTGCTTTGGGTGCATTGAAGATGGCCATCAAGCCGTCACCGAAGAATTTGTCCAGCGTGCCATCCCATGCCAGGATGACTTCAGCCGCCAGACTCAGATAGTCATTGAGCATTTCAATGACTTTTTCTGGCGGTGCGTTTTCGCTCCACGAGGTGTAGCCGCGTATATCCGCGAACAGAATGCTTACTTCCTGCCGACCACCCCCCGGCTGGACGTCATCGGGGTTGGCGAGGATGCGGTCTACCACCGACGGGGCGACGAAACGCTCAAAGGTACCGCGCATCTGCTGCGTTTCGGCATCCTTGGTCTGCCGCAGGCGCTCGAAGTTGCGGGCGTTCTCGATGGCGATAGCGGCATAGTCGCTGAGGGTTGCCAGCAGCGCGCCATCATGGCGGGTGAAGGCGTGGGATTCTGGCGATGTGGCGGTCACGCCCAGCACACCAGTAACCTGACCGCGGAATGACATCGGTGTATAGGCAATCGAATGCAGGCGGTTGCGTGAATTGGCGAGGTCTTCGGGCCGGAGGACAACCGGCTTGCCTTCCTGAATGACTCGGGCGGCAAAGGGATCGTCGGCTTCAATATCGGCTGGGCGGGCGCGTCCACTGTTCAGTCGGCGCTGCGCGCGGCAGACCAGTTGATTACCGGTCGTCAGATAGATATAGCCTTCTTCTGCCTGGGTGACTTGCACCGCGGCATCGACGATGCGCGGCAGCAGTTCATTCATATTGGCGAGTTCAGTCACGCTCTTGCCGACGCTGTACAGCACATTCATTTCCTGCAAGCGCCGTTGTAAATCGCGGTTGGCTTGCAGAATGCGTTCGGTCAGCGCTTCTTTTTCCTTGACCAGGCGCACTTCAGTCAGGGCGCGTTCGATGGCCCCCAGCATTTCTTCCGGGGTAAACGGCTTCTTCACATAGTCACGCACACCCATGCGATAGACTTCAATGGCGATTTCTTCTGAGCCGTGGAAAGTCATCAGGATGACAGGAATGGCGGCATTGGCCCGCTTCAGACCATTCAGCACATCGAAGCCGTTCATGCGCGGCATCTGGAGATCAAGCAGAATCAGATCCGGATTCTGCGTCAGGGCCATTTCGAGTCCCTCACGCCCATCTCGGGCTTGCAGCGCCTGAAATCCATTCGGCTGGAGGATGTACTCCAGGATGAATTCTCGCATTTCCTGCCCATCATCCACAATGAGAATGCGTTCGTCAGCCAAGACTGTGCCTCGCTACAGTTCATCGTGACTGCTTAAGCCACGCTGTCGATTGCTGAATAGTTATGCACTATTGTAACATGCCCTACTGATCGCGCTGCAAAACGAAGGCTAAAGATCGGCTATACCGACGCTCAATTCGGTGAATTGGATAGTCATTTCATGAGAATTACTCAGCGCTGCCTGACCGCCGATTGTTGAACCATGCGCCTTCAGCATATAATCGACTGTATATTGGCTATCTATCCAATAAGAGTACATTGTGGAACAAGTCGCACCATCGAATAACCTTCCTCGCCCCCACTTACGAGCGCGTGGCTGGGGCCGTGAGATCCGTGAAACGCTGCTGCTCATCGCGGCGATCTACGCACTGGTCAATCTGGCAACCGTCCGTTTTATTGTCGATGGCCCCAGTATGCAGCCGAACTTCCATACGGATGAGGTCATCGTCGTCAGCCGTCTGAACTATATGTTCGGTGATCCGCAACGAGGGGATGTGGCCGTCTTTAACCCGCCTAACCAAAGCGCAGACGAACCCCCCTATATCAAGCGGGTGATTGGGGTGCCAGGGGATACCATCGAAATTCGTGACCAGCGCGTCTTTGTCAATGGCGTCCAAATGGAAGAACCCTACATTAACGAAGCCTGTCGTGCGGATCGCTGCCCGGACAAGATCTGGTCGCTGGGAGCGAATGAATACTTCATGATGGGCGATAACCGCAACCACAGCCAGGATTCGCGGGCATTTAGCACGCCGGTCACGCGGGATCGCATCATCGGCGAGGCGCTGGTCCGCTACTGGCCGCCTACAGCCTGGGGGATTGTGAGCCGTATACGTTATCCCGAAGGAGTCAACCCGCCGTAATCAGGATGCACGCAGCTGTCTTGTCACCATTTTGGTACCCGAGGAGTAGTCATCATGGCCCATCCGTATCCCTGTCCGGTCTGTCAGATCGGTCAATGCCGACCGAGTAAGACAACTTACCTGCGGTTGATGGATGGTGAACGCCTGCTGAGTGCGCCCGCCATGCTGACTTACATCTGCGATGTTTGCAATTATCGGGAATTTGACCCGACGGCTGTAGCCCGCGTAGAAGCCCTGCTGGGTGAAGAGGCTACATCCACTGATGGACAGCGCGGGTTCAACAGGTTATTATCCCTTGATAACCGTGAGCCAGCCCGTACTCGGAGAGCTAAACCGTGAGCGTTGATCTTCGCAGCTATGTATTTCTCGATAGTCTTCAACCGCAGCACGCTGCTTTTATGGGGACAATTGCCAAAGGCTTTCTACCGCTGCCGAACGATGCCTCCCTGTGGATTGAAATCTCACCCGGGATTGAAGTCAACCGCATTACGGATGTCGCCCTGAAGGCGACCAGCGTCACACCCGGCATTCAGATTGTCGAACGTCTTTACGGGTTGCTTGAAGTCCATTCTTCCAGCCAGGCGGAAACGCGGGCAGCGGGCGAGGCGGTTCTGGAAGCCCTGGGCGTGCAGGAGTCGAACCGCATCAAGCCGAGGATCATCTCCAGCCAGATCATTCGCAACATTTCTGCCCATCAGACCCAATTGATTAACCGTGTGCGTCATGGGCAGATGATCCTTGCCGGGCAGACCATGTATGTGCTGGAGGTCGAACCGGCTGGTTACGCGGCGCTGGCTGCCAACGAGGCGGAAAAGGCTGCCAATGTGAACATCCTGGAAGTGGTGGCTTTTGGGAGCTTTGGGCGTGTCTACCTCGGTGGTGATGAACAGGACATCATGGCTGGTTATGGCGCTGCCATCGCGGCTATTGAAGGCGTGAACGGGCGCGAAATCGGCGGCGGTCGTAAAGAGTAGCAGCGTTCAGCCTTATATCAGGATATTTCATGGTCATCGCTGAAGTGGTTGGGACCGTTGTTGCATCGCAAAAGACCCCTCAAATGCAAGGTCTGTCGCTGCGGATTGTGCGCCGGGTTTCCCCGGCGCTGACCCCGGCGGATGCCTATCAGGTTGCGGTGGATGTGGTCGGTGCACGAGAGGGTGACTACGTTTTACTGACCTCTGGTAGTGCAGCCCGCCAGACCCACCTGACGGATGGTGCACCCGTAGATGCGGTGGTGATGGCGATCATTGACGCCTGGCAGGTGGATGATCAAGTCCGCTATGACCGGGGCGACCGCGTCTGAAGTTCCTGTATCTCCACACATTGGTAACCCAAAAAATGTTATACTGTAATCATCGGATAGATTCGGTATCCGTGTTCATTTTTTTATGAACGGCTCGATCTGTTCATTACATTGGTCTGTGTAAAGATGTCCAACGGACGCATACTGCTGGTGGAAGATAATTCAGATAACCTGATGCTGGTGCAGGACTTTATTGAGGCGCTTGGCTACCAGGTGATGATCGCACCGGATGGTCAAGCCGGTGTGCAGTTCGCAACCAGCGAAAAGCCGGATCTTATCCTGCTGGATATGTCGCTGCCTGTGATGGACGGTTGGCACGCTGCCCGCCAGATCAAAGACAATGCGACGACTTCTACCATACCTATCATCGCCTTGACTGCCCATGCCATGCTCGGTGACCGCGAGCGTGCGCTGGAAGCAGGTTGCGATGACTATCTCTCCAAACCGATTGACTTTGTTGCGCTGCGCCAGAAGATTACCGCCCTGCTGCGGGTAAGGTGATCCCTGTGAAAGTGCTGATCGCCGACGACAATCCCAATAGCCGCCAATTGGTTCGCGATATTCTGGAAAGCGTCGGTTATGAGCCGCTTTTGGCGGTCGATGGCCCGGAAGCCCTGCGCATGACGCGGGAATCCCGGCCTGACTTGCTCATTCTGGATGTGAATATGCCGGGTATGAGCGGGTTTGAAGTCTGCTCGATCCTGAAGTCCGACCCGGAATACTCCGCGATCCCGGTGTTGATCCTGACTGCGCTAACCGATGTCGAAAACCGCGTGACCGGGTTAGGTCTTGGCGCGGACGATTACCTGACCAAGCCTTTCAGCCCGCGCGAACTGACTGCCCGTATTGATGCGCGCCTGCGGAACAAAGTCGAGACCGATACCCTGCGCAAGACCCAGGAAACGCTACGGCAGACCTTCGAGCGGTATGTGTCCCCCCGGGTGGTCGAAAAACTCTTACAGGAACCCGATCAGGTACGGCTGGGCGGGCAGTTGCAGGAAGTCACAGTTCTCTTTTGTGACCTGGAAGGCTTCACCGCCTATTCCGAACGTTCCTCGCCGGAAAACGTGCTGACCACGCTCAATCAATACCTGGCCGTGATCGTCAGTGTCATTCAAAGTTATGCCGGTACAGTCAATAAATTCATCGGTGATGGGGTGATGGCGCTCTACAATACGCCGCTCTCCCAGAACGACCATGCCTTGCGAGCGGTGCGAACGGCCCTACAGATCCGCGAAAGTTTGCACGAGTTTGCTGAACAACTGGAAGCAGAGCAGCGGATGCTCATCAACGTAGGCATTCACACCGGGCAAGCCGTCGTGGGCAATATTGGAACACCGCAGATGATGGAGTTCACGGCCATTGGGGATGCGGTCAACCTGGCTGCACGCTTGCAGGGCTTGGCTGTGGGTGGGCGCATATTGATCTCGGAAGCTACGTGGAAGCTGGTAAGCACGAATCTGCTGGCGAATCCGATGGGGCCACAAACGGTCAAGAACCGGCGCGAACCCGTCATGGTCTACGAAGTCCTGAACACGCGTTAATTTCAGAAAGGCCGTTATGTCTGCTGGACGTAAGCGGGGGAGCACCACCGGTGCCACTGGACCATTGCTGGGTGGTTCCGTCGAGGATATCAATAGCACCATCTGGTTGCTGGGTCATGATCTCAAAAGTCCAGTGTCGATCATCATCAGCGCCATGGAAGCGCTGGTTACCCTGTATGAAGATGATGAACGCATGGCGGAAATTATGCCGCTTGTGCGTGGCTCGCTGGCGGCTGCCAACCGTGAGCATAACATGATTAGCGATATGCTCGATCTGGCGCGCTTTGAAATTGGTCAGGGGCAGGTGAATCACAGTCGTCTGTCGATAACGGCGCTCCTGCAGGAAACCCTGGGCCTGGAAGAATACAATCTGAAATCCAAGCAGCTGCGCCTGACTGTTGAAATGCCGACTGATGATCCCCTGGAGACAGAAGTGGACTCCGAGTTATTTATTCGGAGCGTCAGTGCCATGGTCGATAATGTCTTGAAGTTCACCGTCAAGGATGATCGATTGACGATCCGCGCTGGTCGTCTGGATGGTTACATCGTGGTAGAATTCGCCGATACGGGTCGCCCTATTTCTGCGGGCTATGAAACGGCCATTCTGGAACGTGCGCCGCAGTGGACTAGCCGCCAGGCGGGCAGCCGGACGAGTGTAGGCATGGGCTTACCGTTCGTCCGCGCCGTTGCGGAGGCACATGGGGGCGACTTTCATTGCCACTCGGATGCCGCTAATGGCCTGACCTTCATGGTTTTACGTCTGCCTGTCAAGGAAGGCTAAAGCCGAAAGGTTCCAGAGCGCGGTATCAATCGGATCGTGCGAGGGCGTGTTGAGATACGACCCTGGCATTCCCAAGAGGATATGACGCATGGCGGAGCCTACCGCGCTGAACGACTCGCAGATTGACGGCATCATCCAGCGCGTGATGCATGAACTGAATGATACTAATCCGGCCCCAATTCACCGGCCTGCGCGCGCTTCAGCCTCTATTCAGGTGAATCCCGGTGCGGGGGATGGCATCTTCCACGATCCGGATAGCGCTGTGCAGGCGGCCCAGTTGGCCTGGGAACAGCTTTCGGATCTGCCGTTGGAAATCCGCCGCAAAGCGGTTGACAACATGCGGGCCACAGCGCGTGAACATGCGCTCACGCTGGCGCAGTTCGCCCGTGAAGAAACTGACATGGGCCGCACCGAAGACAAACTCCAGAAAAATCTGCTGGTCGCCAACAAAACTCCCGGCCCGGAGTTCCTGACCTCCCAGGCCAACACGGGTGATGACGGCCTGATGCTGACCGAATACGCGCCCTACGGGGTCATCGCCTCGATCACGCCGACCACTAATCCCACCAGTACCATCATCAACAATAGTATCAGTATGGTCAGTGCGGGCAATGCGGTTGTTTTTAACGCCCATCCCAATGCTACCAAGTGCAGCCTCTATACCATTCAACTGCTCAATCAGGCCATTCAGCAGGCGGGCGGCCCCCCCAATCTATTGACGGGCATCTCGCAACCAACTATCGAGTCTGCCCAGGCCTTGATGACTCATAAGAAAGTGCGCCTCTTGGTGGTGACCGGCGGCATCGGCGTCGTCCGGCAGGCCATGCAAAGTGGCAAACGGGCGGTCTGTGCTGGGCCGGGTAATCCCCCGGTGGTGGTGGATGAAACCGCTGATCTGGAACAGGCCGGTCGCGATGTCGTGCGCGGCGGCAGTTTTGATAACAACCTGGTCTGTACGACTGAAAAAACCTGCATTGTTGTCGAATCCGCGATGAATGGCCTGATCGACTCTATGACCCGGCATGGCGGGGTGTTGATTAGTTCCTGGCAGCTCCGCCGCTTGATGAAATCGATCTTTGCTGAAGATCGTGGGCCGGGCAAACCCGGTGTCATGAATAAGGAATTCATCGGGCAGAACGCCAGCGTGCTGCTCAAAGAGATTGGTATCAACGTTGGGCCGGAAGTCCGGCAGATTGTGGCGGTCGTTGAGCCGGATCACCAACTGGTCTGGTCAGAACAGATGATGCCGATCATGCCTGTGGTGCCTATGCCGGATGTCTACAGTGCCATTGATCTGGCGGTCGAGTCTGAACACGGATTCCGCCATACGGCGGTGATGCACAGCAAACACATCGACCACATGACCCATATGGCCCGCGCGATGGACTGCTCCATCTTCGTCAAGAATGGCTCTTGTCTGGCAGGCCTGGGCTTTGGTGGGGAAGGCTATACCTCCTTCACCATCGCCAGCCCAACTGGCGAAGGACTGACCACCTGCCGCAGCTTCAGCCGCATTCGTCGCTGTACCTTGAAGGATGGGTTCCGCATTGTCTGATCGCGGCGCAGTTCCGACCCTGAAGATTGATCCAGCGCTGGCACTGCTCGAGTTCAGCAGCATTGCGGTGGGCATCCAGTCCGCCGATGCCATGGCGAAGAAAGCCGTTTTGGAAGTCATTCATCCCGGCACGGTGGATCCCGGTCATTATCTGGTTTTGATTGGTGGGTCAGTTGCGGAAGTTGAGGAAGCCCTAAAAGCCGGAAAACTAATAGCAGCGGATGCGCTGCTTGACCATGTCTTTCTGCCGGGCGTGCATCCCGAAGTTGTGCGTGGCCTCGCTGGTGGGCGCGACCTGCAGGCGGGCGATGCGCTCGGCATTATCGAAACCACGACGGCTCCAGCCGCTATTCACGCTGCCGATGCCGGGGTCAAAGGCGCACAGGTCAACTTGCTGGAAGTATGCCTCTCCGATGGCTTGCATGGGAAGGGCCTGACGTTCTTTACCGGATTGGTTTCCGATGTGGAGGCGGCGGTTGAATTGGCTTCTGCGCGCGTTCCGGCGGGTCATCTGGTGCGGCAAGTTGTCATCTCCCAGGTTGAAGCCCGCATAGCCGCCCTCATTCGCGGTCAGATTCGCTTTGGCCCTCAGGTGGGGTGGAGCGGTTTGTAGGATGTGCAAAGCATTCACAGCGTCAGCAGAAATGCGATGACATCTCGTAAATCCTGTTCGCTCAAATGCTCGGCGTATGCTGGAAACATGATCGGGCGATAACCACTGACGATGAATGCGGTTGGCTCCACAATGCTTTGTTGCAGATAGTCCGCTTCGCTTAGCCCCTCTACGCGGTTGCCGGCACGTTCACGAACCCCTGCCAATACCGGCCCCAGACTATAAACGCCTTCCGAGAGTGCGTGACAGGTGATACAGGGCGGGGCTTCGTTCATGCCTTTTCGAAAGATAACTTCGCCACGTGTTGCATTACCACTGGCAGCGGCTTGACTATCTCGGTTTGCGGTCATCAGGCCAGATAGCAGACCCAGCAGCACGACCATCAGGATCAGGTAGGGGATCAGCCCTGCTTTCATCTCATTGACCTCAATCAGGGAGAGGGGCGGCTCCCACGAGCCGCCCGCTGAAAATCTGACTTCTTGTAGAACCGGGGTGTATTACATACTCAGCTTGACGACGCCGCCCGTCATGCCGGGCATGAGCGCGATGGTGCCGTAGCTCACATACAGCGCGCCATCCGGCCCCTTGGCAATCCCGAATGGTGCCATCAGGCCTTCAGCTACCGGGGTTGCGCCGTCGGCGTTGAGCATGACCACGTTGCCGGGGCCAGGGCCTTGTTCGCCGAACAGGAACAACTGCACCGCGTAGAGCGTGTCGCCGTCCAGCAGAATATCGGTCACGCCGGTCAATCCACCAAACGTTTCGGTCAGTTCACCATTCGACCAGTGTTCGACCCGGCCTGCACCGGGGGCGATTCCGGCTCCCAGGAAGCCGATATACAGGTCGCCATTCTCGGCAATCTCAATCGAGGTTGGTACTGCATTATCTGTCCATGCCTGAACGAGTTGCAGACCGCCTTCCTGCGTCCAGGAGAGCAGGTCATTCCCGCCAGCATCCGTAATGTACAGGGTGCCGTCTGCTGCCCAGGCAATGTCGGTCACGTTGCTGTCGTAACCTGCGCCATCCGGGTCATTGACCGATTCAAAGTGATTCAGGTTAATAATCTGCTTGACGGCTAACGTGGTGGCATCCAGTTCCACGACCGAGTCCGTCCAGAATGCGCCGACCGTTGCCGCGCCGGTGCCGCTGAAGATGACCCACAGCGAGTCCCCCTGTGGGATGGCTCGGTAGAGCCCGGTTGTTTCGGATGGGCTGGCATAGCTGGGGAACCCGGGGATGCGATCGCTGGCGCTGCCGTCCGGCGCAACCGAGATGACCTTGCCCGTCAGCCCCAGTTGCATGGTGGTTTCACCTTCAGGTCCGGGCAAAGTCAGGCTGACTTCACCACCTGTACCGGCATCTGCAATGAGCAGATTGCCGTCGGCATCAAATGCCAACCCTCGCGGCGCGCCGAGGCTATCAATCACGACATCACCGGGCAGCGGTGGCATATCTTGTGCCATTGCCGGGAAACTGGCTATCATCAGCGACAGCATAATGGCAATCATTCCTGCAATAGAAAGTAACTTCTCAAAACGACCTGACATGTTCCCATTCCTCCTGTGGTAAGTGAACCTACTTGTACTCTACAGTAAGAGGATCTGTAATGTCGCCCGCCAAAAGACCTAGCAGCGTATCCATCTTACTGCGGAGAGTCGCAGGTAAAGAGCACCGGCAGTGGTTTTGTGCCGGATGCTCTAAAACTACCGCTGCAGGCTGTTCACTCGACAGCCCAGTTGCTGCTCAATTTATGTTCACTTCGGCTGCGGGAGTGGGATTATGAGGTGGACATCTGCCCGAATAGATTCTTAAGGGAGCGATAGGCTTCCCGGAACCAGCCGTATTTGCGCGTGTAGGACTCATATAGAGCATTAGTCGGGCGTTGGCTGGCGCTGACTGGAATGGTGTCGAGTCGGTAGCTGCTGCGTTCACCTCGCCCGACCTGTGCTGCCAGCAAGGCGCCGCGCAAGCCGACATTGGATGCATCATCGGCAATCGCTACGTCCACGCCGATCACATCTGCAATCAGTTGATTCCAGCCTGCCGAGCGGGTTCCGCCCCCGGTGAGGATGAGGCGGCTGACAGGGGTACTGATGAGGCTATCGAGCGCGTGCCGGTAAGCGAAGGCGACGCCCTCCAGCACGGCCCGCGTCAGATCCACCTGGTTGTGGGAACTATTCAAGCCTATGAATGCGCCGCGTGCAAAGGGGTCGCTGAAGGGGGAGCGCTCGCCATTGAGATAGGGTAGGTAGAGCAGGTTGCTGGGCGGAGCTTGCACCGCCGCTTCAATCATGCCGGCATGACTCTCGGCACCGGTCACCCGCTTGATCCAGTCCAGGTTGCCGCTTGCCGTGAGCAGCGGCGCGACGCAAATAACCTGCCCCGGTAGGGGATGCGCCAGATTAAAGGCTCCGCTGGCGGGGTCGCTGCGTTGTTCGCCGGTGAAAGCCACCCATCCGCTGGTGCCAATATACGCATAGGGGGTGCCGGGAGCACCTCCGCCTGCGCCGAGCGTCGCTGCGCCCGCATCCCCAGGGCCCAGGTAGACAGGGGTTCCCGCCGGGACTCCAAAAGCGGCTGCACCTGTCTCATGGGCGCTACCGATGCGCGTGCCACCTGCCACCAACCTGGGGAATAGTCGTCCGCTGGACTCAAGACCGGCAACTTTGAGCAAATCCGGCTGGAGCCACGCGCGGCTTTCCAGTGCCATCAAGCCGGTGGTGGAAGCGGTGGTCGTATCGGTCGCAGCCACCCCGGTCAGCTTGAATGCGATGTAATCCGCTGCACCAGTCAGCAAGTGGGACGCTCGCTCGAGCGCGTGCGGCTGATTTGATTGTAGCCACACCAGCTTTGCCAGCAGGCTGCCCGCTTCCTGCGCATTGCCTGTCAGCGCTATCAGCTGATCGACTCCCATGGCGGCCTGAATAGCCCCGGCCTCACGTACCGCACGGCTGTCACTGTAGAGGATGACTGGGTAGGTCGGTTCGCCCTGGGTGTCGATCAGGATCACGTCCTGCATCTGACCGGTTAGCACAATTCCTTCAATGGCACCGGCTTCGACTTCGCGGGCCGCTTCGCAGGCGGCAACCCACCACTGCCTCGCGTCCTGCTCCATGACCCCGCCGTCCCCGCTGTGGGTTGAATAGTCCCGGTAGGCGGAACGAATTGCTCGTCCGTCCGAATCCAGCAGGGCGGCTTTGGTGCCGGTGGTGCCAATGTCGAATGCCAGCCAGTATGCCATGGTTTACCTGTCAGTTTGAATGTATTGACTTTGGATAGGGCGTCGCTGCCCGCAGCGTTTGCAGATACGCGACCAGCGCCCCTTCATCCTCGGTTACCCGTTCGACCAGCCGCGTACCGATCACCACCATGTCCACGCCCAGCGCCGCCAGTGCCGCGACCTGATCCGGGCGCTGAATCCCGATGCCGACGGCAATTGGTAGATGTGGTTGCAGGGCGCGGATGCGCCGGATGGAGCTGTCAATGACAGCCTGCAAATCCCCTTCGATCTCTGCCGGGGTGCCGGTGCGACCCGGCGCAGCCTTTAGGTAGACCACGTCCGCCAGTCGGATTCCCCGTTCCAGCGAGTCGTCATCGGCGCGGGCATCAACCAGTTTAACCACCGCCAGATTGAGCGCCCGCATGATGGTCGAAAGGGTGCGTATTTCGTCCTCATCCATATCCGGGGCCAGCATTCCGTGTAGCCCGTTCATCAGGCACAGGCGCAGAAACCCATCCAACTCCCGCCCGACCCGTGAATAGGTCATCACAAATCCCGGTGGACGGATCTCCCGCAGGCCGCCGATCAGTGCCAGTGCGGTCTCCGCACCCAGCCCACGTTCTCCGGTGACGATCTCATGGGCCCGGCTGATGACCGCCCCATCCAGTGTGGGGTTATCCGCCGGGATGCCATACTCGATGACATCGAGCATAGAGGACGCCCGCACCGCCCGATAGAAGCGTTCCGGGGTAGGGTAGCCCGCCAGAAAATACCCACACAACGCCATTCGTCCGGCAGCGCGGGTTTCCTGCAAGGTCGTGAGGAGTGAATTGGTCATTGATGATTTCTGCAGGGGCGACCCAACGGGTCGCCCCTACGAGTTCGCCTTTTCGTACTCATTATGTCTAATGCATTATCGGTTTCGTCGGCTCAAACTACTGGAAGTCACCGCGCCGATGATGATTCCGCCGATCAGGATTTCCCGCACGTAGCTGTCGACCTGCATCTGCGTCAGTCCGTTATCCAGCACACCCAAAATCAATACGCCCAGCAGCGTTCCGAGCACGTGCGGCTCACCTTCTTCGCTGAGGGTCATGCCCAGGAACACCGCTGCGATGGCATCCAGCATCAGCCCTGCGCCCTGTGTCGGATTGGCTGACGCCACCCGGCTGGCGTACATCAGACCTGCGGTGGCTGCACCGAGCCCCGTCAGCATGAACGCGATCAGCCGCAGTAGCCGGACTCGAACGCCGGCCAGTCGGGCCGCTTCTGCGTTGCCCCCGATGGCGTATAGCCGCCGTCCATAAGTGGTCTGTTCCAGCAGTAACCAGATGATCCCCAGCACCACCAGTGCCAGAATCGTCATGGCCGGGAAGAGCAGGGGACGCTCATTGACGGTACCAATCGGCAAGCCAGTACGGGCGAAACCGCTGAACTCCGCCGGAATATCCCGCCCGAAAATGGTTTCACCACCGCTGAAGAGGAACGCCGCTCCGCTGAAGATCGTCAGGGTGCCGAGCGTCGCCACGAACGGGGTGATGCCCACATAACTGACCAGCAGTCCGTTGATGAGACCGCCGATCAAGCCCGCGCCCAGCGCCACCAGAATCCCCACAGCCAGGGGTTGTTCGGCCCGGAAGAGCAGCGCCGCCAGAATACCGGCCAGGCTCGCCATCGAGCCAACGCTCAGGTCAAAGTCGCCCATCACCATCACAATCGTCATCGCGAAGGCCACGACCGCCAGCATACTCACCTGCTGCGAGATGTTCAGCCAGTTCGGCAGCGTCAGGAACGTGCTGGGGTTATTGAGCGTGAAGATGATCACCACGATCAGAAACCCGATCAGCGTGCCAGACCGCCGCAACCAGCGATTGCCCTTCAACCGGGTCGGGAGCAGATTGCGCCCGGCATCCATTGCCAAAATAGGTGTCCTTTTAGTTTCAAGTTGCAAGTTTCAAGAAGCAAGATTCCAAGACCGTACTTGTTTACTTTTCGCTGCACCCCGTACTCAGTACTTCTTCACTGTGACTGTGCACTGAGAACTGTGAACTATTCCCTACCCATAGCACAGCGCAAGCAGATCATGCTGCGTTAAGCCCGCTGCTTTGACCACCGTTGCACCACGTCCGCGGCGCAAAACCAGGATGCGGTCGCAGAGGCCCAATAGCTCGCCCAGATCCGACGATGCCAGTAGGATTGCCGTCCCATCGATGCTGGCCTGCCGAATGAGGGTATACAGGTCGAAGCGTGCGCCCACATCCACCCCCCGCGTCGGTTCATCCAGCAGCAGGAGGCGCGGTTGTCCCGCCATTGCCCTGGCGAAGACCACCTTTTGCTGGTTGCCGCCGCTCAATTGGCGCGTCAACTGCCGGTTGCTCGTCGCTTTCAGGCGTACTTGTTTACTCAGGTCATCTGCCAGCCGCGTTTCACGTCCCACGTCCAGCAGCACCCCGCTGGTACTCAACCGCCTCAGATGGGGTAGACTGATGTTCTCCCGCACGCTGCGCGAGAGCACCAGGCCTTGTTCCCGCCGTTCTTGCGGCACGAATGCGAATCCCTTTTCCCAGCCATCGGCTGGATGCGCCGGGGTCATCGGTTGCCCCTCCAGGCTCAACGTACCGACTGTCGCCGGTAAGGCTCCCATGATCGCCTTGAGCAGCTCGCTTTGTCCGGCGCCGGCTAACCCGGCGATGCCCAGGATTTCCCCCGCCCGCACCTGGAAATCGACGCCGTTCAGCAGACCATGCCCCTCCAATACGACCTGTTGCCCATGCGGCTGGGTGCGGGGTGGATAAGCATGACTGACTTCCCGCCCGGTCATCAGCCGAATCAGTCCGCCTCGGCTCGTTTGCTGGATCGCCTGGGTGGAGATGACTCGCCCATCCCGCATCACGGTCACGGTGTTGCAGATCTCAAAGACCTCGTCCATCCGGTGTGAGACATACAGGATGCCGCAGCCCTGGGTCTTGAGTTCCCGGATGACTGCGAATAAGCGTTGGGACTCCGCCGCATTCAGCGCTGCCGTCGGCTCATCCAACACATAGATCGACGCCGCCTGCGTACTGTTGGCAAAGGCGCTGGCAATCTTGACCAGCATCCGGTCGCCCACGCTCAGGCGGGCCATCGATTGGCGCGGGTCAATGTGACTAATTCCCAGGCGCTCCAATGCGCGGTTGGCCTGTTGGTGCAGTTTCCGCCAGTCAACCAGCACGCCCAACCAGCGGGGATAAGGCTGGCTCAAGGCCAGGTTCTCCGCGACCGAGACTTGCGGGACGATCTGCAATTCCTGATGGATGAAGCGCAACCCCCGGTCATAGGCCTCTTTCGGGCTGTGGATGCTGACCGGCTGCCCATCGATGCGGATTTCGGCGCGATCCGGGCGGACGACCCCGGCCAGAATCTTGATGAGCGTCGATTTCCCGGCGCCGTTTTCCCCCATCAGCGCGTGAACTTCCCCCGGCATCAAATCCAGGGCGGCGTCCACCAGCGCTGGCGTACCGTCGTAGGTCTTGCTCGTGTGTTGAATGGAGAGGAGGGGGGTGAGAGTTGGCATAAGATGGGGTAGGGGCGACCTAACGGGTCGCCCCTACTGTTGAGGGTGAAGTTAATCTCCCAAAAATTCCGCGACGTTCGCGCCCGTGACCAGCACGGTCGGCACGTAGATCACACGCTGGTTGATGGTCTCACCGGCCAGCACGCGGGCGACTGCGTCAGCCGTCGCGGCGCCAATCCCGGCGAAGTCCTGCGCGACCGAGGCTTCAAAGTTGCCGCCTGCCGCGATGGCATCCAGTGCCTGCGGGTTGGCGTCGATCCCCACAATCACGATGCCTTCATTCTGGCGGCCAGCCGCTTCAATGGCTTGCAGCGCGCCCAGTGCTGGTTGATCCCAGGCGGCCCAGACCGCGCTGATGCTGCCCGGTTCCGGGTTCGCAGCCAGTACGGCTTCCATCTTGGCACGAGAATCGGCGATACCGCCATCGGCGACATCCGGGGTAATGCGGTCGATGACTTCGATATCAGGGTTGTTGGCGAAGATCGTATCCGCGATGATGCCGCGCTTCTGGACGGGCGGGAACGGATCGAAGACGAACATGACCACGCGCCCTGCGCCGCCGATGCGGTCAGCCACATAGGTGGCGGTTTCAGCGGCCATGGCATAACCATTGCTGGTCACATTGGTGACGAGCAGCGGGTCACTGCCGGCATCCATGCCGAACACCGGGATACCGGCGGCGCTGGCGACTTCCAACCCGGCGGCGACCTGAGCCGGATCGACATTGATGACGATGGCATCCACACCCTGGTTGACCACATCTTCGATGCGGCTGATGACAGCGGCCACGTCGCCCGCCGTATCAATCACATTCACAGTCCAGCCAGTGCCTTCCGCTGCCGTCTGGAAGCCTTCGACCACGAATTGGGTGCCGGGTTGGGCCAGGTAGGGGGTGATGACCGCTACCGTCGGCGCATCCTGCGCCAGCACGCCGCCGCCGATCAACAGCAGCGCCAGCACAGCCAGCACAACACTTAAACGACGCATTTGAAAAAGCTCCTTAAAAAGGGGATATTCAGCCCCTATGACCTTAACGCAAAAGACGCGCTTCTGCAAAGAGGAGGCGCGTCTTCGCGATGGGACTTTGGTGACAAATTGTGCCTGATCAGGCCAGGTTCATGGTTCTTGCCGTGTGACGGGCAATACCACGGTAAAGGTAGTTCCCTGACCAACTTCACTTTCGACTTCGATGCTGCCACCATGAGTCAGCACGGCCTCCCGGGCAATGCTCAAGCCTAACCCGGTACCCGCGATATCCCCAACGTTGGCAGCGCGGTGGAAAGGTTCAAACAGATGCTTCAGGTCGTCCGCTGGGATGCCGATTCCATGGTCAGTGACTTGGCAACGCACGCTCTCACCGTCCTGGGAAAGCGTAAGATGAATAGCGCTATCCGGCGGGGAATATTTGAGCGCATTCGATACCAGGTTACCGATGATCCGTCGCATCAGGTGCAGATCAACGTAAAGCATGATCGGCTTTTCCAGACCCCGGAAGATGATGCGTTCGTGGTAATCCGGTCGGCCCTGGAATTCATCAATGATGTCCTGGCACAAGGCGTTTAGATCACTGTTGGCTGGGCGGAATTCGATGCGTTTTGCTTGCATGTGGGCGAGCTGCAGCACATCATCCATGATCTCCTTCATGGTGTTGACCTGGAGGCGGATTTTGTCCAGGCGTTTGTTGATCTGCGCCTCATCCATGCGGTCTCGGTAGATAGTCAGGCTCTCGGTGGTTGCCAGGATCACCGCCAGAGGGGTACGGAATTCGTGTGAAGCCGTGGAGATAAATCGGGATTTGAGTTCGCTGACTTCTTTTTCCTTCTCTAGCGCCAGTCGCAATCCTTCCTCGGCTTGCTTTAACAAGGTGATATCCCAGTTAACGCCGATCATCCGCGTTGGCTGACCTGTACTATCTCGGAAAATGACTGCTTTGACTTTCAGATAGCGCAGCTCTCCATTCGGGCGGCTAATACGGAACTCGGTATCTAGCGCCTTGTCGCCCCGCAGCGCAGCTTGCATGGCAATCTGCATCTGCGTGAAGTCTTCAGGGTAAAGTAATCCCGAAGACCAGGTTTCTCGCGTGGTGCCGCTGAACAGGTTGCGACTAATGCCATAGAGTGTGAACATCTGGTCATCCCAGATCAGGTTATCCGTTTGAATATCCCAGTCCCAGACACCGATTCCCCCGGTTTCGGTGGCGAGTTGTAACCGTTGGGATAAGGCCTCTAGCTTCTTCTCCACCTGTTTGCGCTCGGTGATGTCAGTGAAGGTCGCAACCACACCGGAAGGTCGGGTTTGTTCGGGATCAAGGATGGGCTGTGCATTGATTAAGATCCACCTCAGGGCGCCGTCAGGTTTGTGGACGCCCATGACGACGTTCTTTTGTCCTTCACCCGTAGCCAGGGCCACCATCCCCGGGTGGGTATCACCGGGGAAAGGACTGCCATCTTCGTGAATGGCCCGCCAGCGTGGATCCACTGATGTGCGCCCGATCAGTTGGTCATAGGTCAATCCCAAAATGCGTTCGGCTGCGGCATTACAGGTCACGACCCTGCCATCGACCGCTTGCATGGTGATTCCTTCGGACATGGTGTCAATCAGGGTTCGGTAGCGCTGTTCGCTTTCCTTCAGCGCATTCTGGGATTTCTTCAATTCAGTGATGTCGAAAAGGGTGGATCTGCTTCTGACGTAAGCGCCGCTGTCATCGTAGACGGCGGTGACATTAACCAGCACCGTGAACAGACTGCCGTCTTTCCTTTTGCATTCAAGTTCGATGCCAGTGAGGCTGCCTGTCTCTTTGAGGATGGGGAAATGTGCTCGAAAGGTAGCGATACTCTCTGCGGTGAGAATATCCACCGCCCGCAGTTTGCCGACGATTTCCTCCCGCGTGTAGCCTAACCACTTTAATTCCGTATCATTGATCTGGACGACGAGTCCTTCTGCATTCAACGAGTGATACCCACATGGCGCGTTGTTGTATAAATCGTGTATTTCTGCGACGTACTTTTCCCTGGCTTCTTCGGCTTGTTTAAGCGCGCTGATATCCCGGTTAACCGCCACAATGCCCAACGGTTTCCCGCTTTCATCGTGTACCACTGTTACTGAACCGAGAATGTGAATGCGGCTGCCATCTTTACGCTGCTGAATGGTTTCTGCCTGCCACCAACTTCCTGCGGCTATTCTATCGATGACCTGCTGATATTCTTCCAGTGAGCGAAACTCTGCACGCAGGATCGTGCTCGAATTTAGACCGAGGACCTCCGCCTCGCTCCAACCGTAAATCCGTTCTGCCGCCTTGTTCCAACTCTGAATTTGCAGGTTCATGTCGGTGACGATCACCGCATCGCTCATGTTAGCTTGTACGCTGGCATGATACCGGAGCTGCCTGTCCTGTTCTTTGCGTACGGTAATGTCTCGGATGATCCCGACCAGGTTGGCGACCCGGTGAATCGAACGGTTGACCGGGGCCAGGCTTATTTCGACCTCGAAGAGCGTCCCATCCTTGCGCCTGGCCCGGGCTTCAATCCGCCGGATTTGGTGAGAGTCGGCTACTTCACGCACAGAGGCTTCGATGTATGCTGCCTGGTCTGGCTCAAAGTAGGATGTCAGTGATGTGCCAGGGCAGTCGTTGGCTTCAACGCCAAACGCTTCCGCAAAGGCGTAGTTGACTTGCTGAAGCCCATCGTGGATGTTCAGCAGCACGATCCCATCACCGCTGTGATTAAAAATCGCCTCCAGACGATGAGTGGTCTTCTCTAGCTCTTTGGTACGCTCCTGTACGCGCTGTTCCAGCAAATCGCGCGATTCTCTCAGCGCGTCTTCGGCTTGGACCCGATCCGTAATGACTTCGGAAAAAAGGATCATGCCGCCGATCTCGCCGTGGCTGTCGTACCACGGGCGAACTTCCCAGCGTACCCAGTCCAGCGTGCCGTCAGTGCGAAGAAACGGTTCCTTCTCGCGCGCCTCGATGGCCCCCTGCAGGCAGCGCCGATTAATTTCTCTGGTCTGCTCTGGAATTTCAGGGAAAACGTCGTAATGGTATCGCCCAACGATTGATTGTTCACTCAGGCGATAATCGGTCAGGAAGCGGCGGCTTGCTGCCAGGTAGCGCATATCCCGGTCGAACATCGCAATGGCTGCCGGCGTACATTCAATCAGCAGTTGTAGTTGTTTTTCACTTTGGTCCAAGGCTGCTTCCATTTGCTCAAAGGTATGGTCATGATCTGGAAGTGCGTGTTGCGAGTGGTTGTCAGTATTGGCAACTGACCTGTGCCTGGTGCGCTTGATCTGAAGCTCTTGCCGGACGAGGTCCATCAGGCGGTGATGATCGGCTCTATCCACAACGCCCACAACGCCCTGTCGCATCAGGTCAACCACCTCGGTCACCGTCGTCGTGTCCACAATCACCAGCAGCGGAACCTGCGGTTGATGCTGCTGCACCAACTGGACACAATTCGACAAGGATGAATCTGGTCGTTCTGCGTTGACCAAAATCAGGTCCCATAACTGTTCGCGCAAAGTCGCATGGACAGCGGCTGGATCGTCCAAATGACGATAATCAATTGCAGTAGTGGCGGTGTCACGCAGGAGTTCGATGATGGGGGCTGCGGTGTTGGCGACAACGTTGAGAACGAGGAGCTTGTTTTCCATGCTGGTGGCCCGTTTCCGATTGAGAACTACTTTTCCTTTGTTAATGTCCGATCGACGCTTGAGTTCTGGTCGATACGGTGATCTTACGAAAATTATAACATAAGTTACCCTGATTGATTTAATTGAGAATAAGACCATTGATGACCTTGATCAGATCAACTCCGATGAAGATTCCGCTACAACGGATTTTAGAGCCGCCGCACCTCAGCACCGGACACAAAAGCCGCGCTTCCGTACAAGGGGAGGCGCGGCGCTTAGCGTCGACACAAGAACCTGACCAGATCCCGCAGGACGACATGCCATGACTGCTGATGAGGGGCGAAAATTTAGTCGGTGGTCAAGTTCTCATGAGGGATAAAGGGTAAGACCACCGTGAACGTGGTTCCCTGGCCAACCTCACTTTCGACTTCGATGGTGCCGCCATGTGTCAGTACGGCTTCACGCGCAATACTCAAACCTAACCCGGTACCGCCGATGGTCCCAACATTGGCAGCCCGATGGAAAGGTTCAAACAAGTGTTTCAGGTCGTCCGGCGGAATGCCGATCCCTTGATCACTGATCTGGCAGGTGACGTGTTTGGCATCCCTGGAAAGCGTCAGTTGAACGGCGGCATCTGGAGGGGAATACTTCAGTGCGTTGGATACCAGGTTGCCAATGATCCGTCGCATCAGGTTCACGTCCATACAGAGCATGACCGGCCCCTCGGGAGCACTAAAGACGATGCGTTCGCGGTATTCAGGGCGGCTCTGGTATTCTTCAAGGATGTCCTGGCAAAAGGACTTCAGATCGCTATCGACTGGACGAAACTCGATGCGTTTTGCTTGGAATCGGGCGAGCTGCAGCACATCGTCCATGATCTCCGCCATGGCCTTGACCTGGAGGCGGATTTTATCCAGACGTTTGTTAACTTGAGCGTCATCCATCTGTGTTCGATACACGGTCAGAGTTTCGGTGGCTGCCAGGATCACAGCCAGAGGCGTGCGGAATTCATGTGAAGCGGTGGAAATAAACCTGGATTTGAGTTCGCCGATCTCCTTTTCCTTCTCCAGCGCCATCCGCAGTCCCTCTTCGGCCTGCTTCAATACCGTGATGTCCCATAGAACGCCGAGCATGCGTGTGGGCTGACCGCTGCTGTTGTGAAAAACAATCGCTTTGAGCTTGAGGTGGCGCAGTTGTCCATCCGGTCGATTGATCCGGAACTCGGAATCGATCGGCTTCTGTTCCACGAGGGCCATTTGAATTTCGTGTTCCATGCGGCTGACGTCGTCAGGGTGCAGCAAACCCAGGTTCCAGGTGTCGCGTGCCTTGACGCTGAATGCCTCTCGTTTCAGCCCATACAGCCTGAACATCTGGTCATCCCAGATCATGTCATCAGTCTGCAAGTCCCAGTCCCAGATGCCAATATTCCCTACTTCAGTCGCCAGTTGTAATCGTTTGGAGAGGGTCTGCAGCTCCACCTCCGCCTGTTTCCGTTCCGTGATGTCGGTGAAGGTACTCACCACGGCCCTGGGTAGAGTTTGCCCGGGCTCAAACAATGGTTGATTACTGACCTGTATCCAACGCAGGGAGCCATCAGGTTTGTGAACGCCGATCACCACATTAGTCTGTGCTTTGCCGGTGGCCAGCGTCACCATCGCTGGATGGGTCTCCCGGCGGAAGGGAGTACCATCTTCGTGGAAGGTCCGCCAGCGTGGATCAAGCGATGTACGCCCGACCAGTTGGTCATGCGTCAGCCCCAGAATCTGTTCTGCGGCTGCATTACAGGTCAGGATGGTGCTATCTTGTGCTTGCAGTACGATTCCTTCAGTCATCGTGGAGATCAGCGTACGGTAAAGCTGTTCACTTTCCTTCAGTGCATTCTGGGATTTCTTCAGTTCAGTGATGTCGAAAAGGGTGGATCTGCTTTTGACGAACGCCCCGCTGTCATCGTAGACGGCGGTGACATTAACCAGCACTGTGAACAGACTGCCGTCTTTCCTTTTGAGTTCAAGTTCGATGCCAGTCAGGCTGCCTGTCTCCTTGAGGACGGGGAAATTGGCTCGAAAGGCAGCGATACTCTCTGTGGTGAGTAAATCCACCGCCCGAAGTTTGCCGACGACTTCCTCCCGCGAGTAACCTAACCACTTCAATTCCGTATCATTGATCTGGACGACGACCCCTTCTGCATTTAAGGAGTGATACCCACATGGCGCGTTGTTGTATAAATCGTGGATTTCTGCGACGTACTGTTCCCGGGCTTCTTCCGCTTGTTTCCGCTCCCTGATGTCCCGAATGACGCTAATGAATTCAATCGGCCTGCCACTGATAGAGTCCCGGACAATCGTGCTCTTTACTTCAACCCAGATGGCGTGTCCATCTTTATGTAAAAGGCGTCTCTCAAGGGTATAGTCAAGCGTGGAAGTGTCATCGCTGGAGTGAAGGGCTTCTTGAAGGGATGACCGTGCTTTGTGCCAGTCATCTGGATGAATGATGAGAAACCCTGGCTGTCCGATCAGCTCTTCAGGTGCGTAACCGAGTAATCGCTGGCATGAAGGGGTTATGAATGTGTAGATCCCCTCGGCGGAAACGACGGTGATGACATCCTGGATGTTTTCAGCCAGCAGGCGGTAGCGCGCTTCGCTCTCGCGTAGGGCATTTTCTGCCTGTTTCCGCTGTGTGATTTCGTGGATGATCCCAATGACTTCGATGGGTTTACCAAGAGCATCCCGAACAATTGAAGCCGAGAGCTCAACCCAGATAGGGTATCCATCTTTATGTAACAGACGATGTTCAACTCTGAAGGTATCAGCACCGGATTTCAGCGCGTTCTGTAACGCTGCTTGACTAATGGGTCGATCTTCAGGTACCAGGAGATCAAAGCCAGGTTTCCCTACCAATTCATCAGGTCTGTAACCCAGTAGCGGAAAACAAGAGGGGGTTACGAAAGTTCGAATACCATCAGGTGTGATTCGGGCGATCACATCTTTGATGTTTTCAGCCAGCAGGCGGTAGCGCGCTTCGCTTTCCCGCAAGGTATCTTCGGCCAGTTTGCGCTGAGTGATGTCCCGCATGATGCTAATGATTTCGATCGGTTGGTTACTGATCGGATCACGGACAATCGACCCGGAGATCTCCACCCATATAGTACTGCCGTCCTTGCGTAGTACCCGGTGCAAGTTTGTAAACGAGGTAGCTCCGGAAGCTATCGCTTGTTGAACCATAGCATGGGAGTGGGGGCGGTCATCGGGATGGATGATTTCCATCACCGGGCGCTCCAGCAACTCATCCGGAGTATAACCAAGCAGCGGGAAACAGGATGCTGTGACGAATGTGCGAATGCCGTCCGGCGTGATCTTGGCGATGGCTTCAGTGATGTTTTCAGCTAACAGGCGGTAGCGCGCTTCGCTCTCACGCAGGGCAGCTTCTGTCTGTTTAAATTGTTCGCGGTCAGTGATGTTTTGATGGACGCTCACCATACCCATCGGTTGACCCGCCTCGTCACGTATCAGCCGCAGCGATCCACGAATGCGTAGTTGGCTACCATCCTTGTGATGTTGCGTGAATGCGCCCTGCCACCAATGCCCTGCCTGGGTGGTCTCCATGATCTGCTGAAATTCATCTGCCGAGTCCAGGACGGTACCCAGGATCATACTGGAGCTGCGACCCAGGACCTCTGATTCGCTCCAACCGTAAATGCGCTCGGCGGCTTGGTTCCAACTCTGAATTTGCAGGCTCATGTCGGTGACAATGACTGCGGCATTCATCTGTGCGGGCAGCAGCCCGTGCTGCGACTTGGGGAGGATGGATTCCGGCGCGGTAGCCAAAGCGTCTTGAACGGCTATCTCAAGGGTGTTGGGATCTTTAGCTGCTGAATAATGGCTGTTCAGCTCTTGCTGAATCAGTTCAATCAGATGGCAGTGGTCACCGTGTTCAGCCACACCACGCACACCCTTCCGCATGAGGTCAACCGCGTCCTTGAGGGTCGCCGTTTCCAGGGTCACCAGCAGGGGGACCTGGGGTTGAAGGCGGTTTGCCAATTGGATGCTCTTGGAGAGAAGCGAATCTGCCTGTGCCGAGTTGAAGAGAATCAGATCCCAATGCTGCTCGCGCAAAGCGGCTTCGATACAGTTTGGTGTGGCCGCTTGGCGATCAACAAACTCAATTTTGGCAGTGTCACGCAGGTATTCTAGGATGGGGTTCGCATGGGTCGACGCAATGTTGAGGAAGAGAGAATTACTGCGTGTGATATCCATTTATCTGGCTCGTTATGTATGCAAACTACCAAAATATAATCTTACAATAATTATAACATTGATTCTATCCTTATTCTTTGAATATCAGAATTGAGATAATCTTGTGGCCTGAGCCATCACTACCCTGCTGTGGTTGCTTAAATTGTCCACTCTAGCAGCCGCTGTCATGGTTTCTCCTTTTGAGCCGGGAACACAAAAGCCGCGCCCGTGTACACAGGCGCGGCTTTTTGACTGGGACTCTAGGTAGGGAAGCTGGGGACTAGGTTCCTGGCAAGGTCGCCGTCATCTGGACAGCGCCATCCTTCACTTTGCCCGCGTCCCCGGCGCTGCAAAACGCCCCGGCCATATGCACCAGATGGGCGATCCGCAGTTCAGCGGCTTCATCATCGCTGATCTGCGGGCGGAAAGTATCGTTCACGTTCCACTGGAAGCGCGGCGCGGTGGGGTAGGCGCTGGCATAGCGTTTCATCCCCAGTGGGATGAGGCGCATCCGTTGGTCAATCCAGGTACGGTCCCACGGCCCATCCTGTACGATTTCCTCAGCAGCCCGGAATTCATAGTAGATTGTGCGGCGCAGCGCATTGCCTTCGGTATGCGGCGAGCCATGTACCACCATCACATCATGCAGCAGCACATCGCCGGGGGCCATTTCCACTTCGATGGCACCGGGCACGTTCCAGCCGTAGTCCTCGGTCAATCGGCAAATATCCTGCCCCTGATGCTGTGATCCGGGGATGACCCACAACGCCCCACCACCTGACCGCGAGTGATCCAGGTACAGGTCATAATTGAAGATGCGGTAGCCGCGTGGGTGGACGGCATCCTGGTGCCACTTGATGGCTTCCCCGTCGCCTTCTTGCTTGAAGACCATCGACTCATACGTCGGTACGAAGTTCGGGCCGCACATGCTTTCGGCCACTTCCAGCACCTGTGGGCTGCCCAGCAGTTCCAACGAGGCCGCCTGACCCTTGTTATGGACGTAATCCACCCGGAACATGGTGCGCCCTTTGGTCCGCGCGGCGAAGTGGAAATCGGGATAGTGGGGGTTGTCTGGGGTGGCGCTCAGGCCATCATCAATCCAGGCTCGGCCTGCCGCCTGCAGCCGTTGCAGCATGGGCGCAGGTATCCAGTTCTTGAGCACCAGATAACCATTTTGATCGAAGAAATCCAATTGTTCCTGGCTCAGATGATAATCACCCATATGTACACCTCATCTATTTAATTTCATCCGCACTGTGGACATGATAAACTGGTTATCTCGGAGCTGCATTCGGTATTTGGGTCTGAATATTCGAGATTCTACGATGCCCGATGATGTTGCCAGTTTTGGACTGACCGTCAGCAGTCGCGCGCCTTTTGTGATGGAAAAACCGCACCGGCACAGCGAAATCGAACTTAATCTGGTGGAGACCGGCTCGCTGATCTACCGCTTTGGCGGGATCCAGTACACATTTCAGGCGGGGGATTTGGCGATATTCTGGGGTGCGGTGCCGCATCAGCTCGTCGAAGTTGGCGCACCGCCCCATTTTACCTGCGTGACTTTGCCGCTGGCCTGGTGCCTGCAGCTCAATCTGCCAGCAGCCTTCATGCAGCGCCTGATGGATGGGCATCCGCTGGTGGATACCCAAACCGACAGCGCTTTCGATCAAGCTCTGTTTCGGCGCTGGTCAGCGGATTTTCTGCGCGCCTCGGAGGATTTTCATCCCATTATTTTGTTGGAGTTGGAGGCCCGCTTGCGTCGCATGGCGCTGGCCTGGCAGCCGCAGGATGAGCGTTACAAGCCCCCGCGCAGCAAGAGCGAAATGATGGCGCAGTTCATCGCCCGGCATTATGCTGAACCCCTCACCGTAGAACAAATCGCCGTCGCGGCCAATCTGCGCCCCAACTATGCCATGAGCCTCTTTCGGCGGGATTATCACATGACGCTGATTGAATACCTGGCGCAGCACCGGGTGGCGAACGCCCAACGCCTGCTGGCCATGACCGATCACAAGATCATCGATATTGCCCTGGATTGCGGTTTCCAGTCCTACAGCCGTTTCTACGAAGTGTTTGTCGAGGTATCGGGGCGCTCTCCAGCAGCTTATCGTGATGCGCTCCATATGCTCAATGTCCGCACCCCACTGAAATGAAGGCCATCAGGTTTATCCAGATCGGCAGTCGCGGCGGCTCATCGCATCCTGGAGCCGGATCTCCGGCAGTTCGTCCGCGCGCTGGCTGCTGTACCTTGCCGAGAGAATCGGCGTCTGCCAAAAGGCTTCCCGTGAAACCGGGCAGAGATGCCGTGTCAGGATCGTCACGCGCTCGTCTGCATAATACCAGTGGAGGATCAAACTGGCACGGGTGCCCAGGTCGTGATACCAGTAGCCGTAAGCCAATCGCTCCGGCGGCCCCAGGCTGAGATATACCGCGCCAATCGTAGGCGGAGTCGCGGGACGGATGAACAGCAGATCGACCACTGCGGCCTCGGCGTCTGGGGTGGGGGCCATATCCAGCAAGCCGCCTCGCTGGAACGGATAAAACAAATACCCGCCCCAGTTCACCAGTTGATAGCGCCGGGTACTCCCGAGCCGATACTGGATCTGCGCCTCGATGCTGCGCTCAGGCTCCAGGCGGGCTAACGTTGTTCGCAGGGTGTCCTCCCCGATGTGCAGGCCCAGCACGCAGGGAGCCGGGCATTCATCGGGTAGAAACCACTCGCGCAGCGGAGCCGGGTCAGCCGGGGCCGCGCCGATCACCCCGACCGCCGCGCTGAATACCCCCACCAACACCAGTGCCAGCCGGGCCAGCAGACGGGTCATGCCATCAGCATCCCGCCGTTGACGTGCAGCGTCGCTCCGGTGATGTAACTGGCTGCTTCCGAGGCCAGGAACGCCACCACCGAGCCGATTTCTTCCGGCTCACCCAGCCGTTTGAGCGGTGTTTGCGCCATCCACTCGGCTTCGCGCCCACCCATGCGCGACGTGACCATCTCGGTGGCGATCCGCCCCGGCGCGACCATGTTGACCGTGATGCCCGTTGGCCCCACTTCCTTCGCCAGCGAATACGTCAGCCCCAGCAAACCGGCTTTGGAAGCGGCATAGTGGGCATGATCTTTGGAACCAGTCCATGCAGCCTGGGAAGTCATATTGATGATGCGCCCCCACCGGCGTTCCAGCATCCCCGGCAGGCAGGCCCGCGTGCAGCGGAATGCCGAGTTCAGGTTGACCTCCATGGTTTGATCCCACATCGCGTCGGGCATATCTTTCACCGCCGCGTCGGTCATCTCCCCGGCGTTATTCACCAGCACATCCACCCGCCCGAATCGCGTCAAGACCGCCCCCACCAGTTGATCGGCCGCTTTGGGGTCTGCCAGATCAGCCTGGAAGGCGATCGCCTCTAGCCCCAGCAGACGCGCTGCGTGGACAACTTCCGTTGCGCCATCCACGTCCGAGCGATACTGCACCGCCAGCGTAGCCCCTTCGGCCGCCAGCGCCAGTGCACACGCCCGCCCAATCCCCCGGCTGCCACCCGTCACCAACGCTACCTTGCCGTCCAACCGTGTATTCATGGTACCTCCGCCAGTCGGTCGAAATCGTCTCTTAAATGGGTATAGATCGACCGAAACAGCGCATACTGGCGGGAATAACGCCACGCATGTTCCAGATCAGGATCATAAATCTGCCGAATACGAACCATTCCCTTGAGCGCGGTCAGCACATCCGGGTAAAACCCTGCGCCCATGCCCACCAGCACGGCATCTCCAAACGGGGCGCCGACCGCTGCTTCCGGGATTGCCACCGGTACGCCCAGGATGTTGGCCTTAATCTGGCACCACAGGCGGCTGCGTGCCCCGCCGCCCACCGACCGAATCTCAGTGACCTGCACGCCCGCTTTCCGCGCCACGTCCAGATTGTGCCGCATGGCGAAGGCCGTCCCTTCCAGAATCGACCGGATGACCGCGCTCCGCTCGGTCGCCAGCGACAGGCCGAACAAGACCCCGCGCGCCTGCGTGTGCCAGATCGGGGCGCGTTCCCCCATCATGTACGGCAGGAAGATCACACCGTCGCTGCCCTGTGGCGCTTTCGCCGCCTGCTGCGTCAGCAGGTCGAAGACATCCTCACCGGATTGCGCCGCCTGTTCGACTTCCCACCGCCCGAATTGATCGCGGAACCAGTTCAGGCTGGCCCCGGAGGACACCATCGCCGCCACCAGCAGATGCAAACCGGGTAGGGCGTGTGGCATAGCGATGAACGCTGGTTCGCTGATCTGGCTGCTGTTCGGGATGAGCAGCACCGTGGAGGTGCCGGTCATTTCCGCGATGATGCCTTCCTCGGCCACCCCCGCCTCGACCGCCGCCGCTGCGCCGTCCACTGTCCCGACCATCACCGGCGTTCCCGCTCGCAGACCCGTAGCCGCTGCGGCCTGGGGTGTGACTTCCCCCTGAATGTGATGACCCGGGTACACCGGCGGCAGCTTGGCGGGATCAAGCCCGCAAAATCCACAGATGTCGGGTGACCATGCCCCGGTGTTTCGGTCTCGCAGTTGAGTCAACCCGGCATGAACCTCATCCAGCGTCATCACCCCGCTCAGCCGGTAGTTGATATAACCCGGAATTTGGGCGAACCACCGCGTTTGCTGGAAAAGTTCGGGTTCATGCGCCCGCATCCATGCGATCTTGGGGGCGACATAGTACGGGTCGGGGCGATTGCCGCTGATGCGGATCACCTCGTCATGCCCCAGTTGCGCCGCCATCTGCGCGGCTTCCGTTTCCGCCCGCCGATCCATCCAGATCAGCGCCGGACGCACCGGTTGACCCTCCGCATCCAGCGCGATCATCGAGGGCGCTTGTGAACTCACCGCCAGCCCCGCCACCCGGTCTGCGGCCTCCGGCACTTGACCGAGGACGTACTGCACACTGCCGCACACCCCGCGCCACCAATCCTCCGGTTCCTGTTCCACCCAGTTGGCACGCAGGTGATGGGTTGGATGCTCGACGCTGTGGGCTGCCAGCAGCACCCCTTCAACCGTGAACAGCGCCGCCTTCACCCCCGTCGTCCCCACATCAATTCCGAGCAGCAAATCCCTCATAATTCCCTTCATGCCTTTGCTTCTTTTTGTCCCGCTCTGCTGCTCTGTTTCTCTGCCGCTCTGCAGTAAGTTCTTTACTTGGCGTACTTTGTGCCAATGCGGTTCATAAACTACAGACTATTTGCATCAAACGACGCCTTCAATGCCGGATACAACCCGCGATACACCGCAAACTGCTGATCGTATAGGTCACGGACCGCCGCGTTCGGTGTGTACACGCGCTCGACCACTGCTGCCTGTGTCGCTGCTGACCCTGCGTCCGGGATCAGGCCCACGCCCGCCGCCGCCAGGAACACATCGCCCAGCGGCGCGCCGGGATTATCCTTCAGCACCGTCAGCGGTTGATTCGTCACATCCGCGATGATCTGGCACCAGAGTGCGCTGCGCGTCGGCCCGCCCACCGCCCGCAGCTCGCTCAGCGTCGCGCCGGATTCGGCCGCCACCTCGGCATTGTGCCGCATGGCGTGGGCTGTCCCTTCCAGCACGGCCCGGATGAGCTGCGGTTGCCGGGTGTTCAGGCTCAGCCCGAAGAACACCCCCCGCGCATGACCGTCGTTGATCGGTTGCAGTTCGCCGCTCAGATACGGCAGGAACAGCAGCCCATCAGCTCCGGCGGCGCTCTCCGCTGCCAGGGTGGTCATGGCCTCGAAATCACCGTGACCGAGCAGGTCCCGTGTCCAGGCCAGCGCTGCCCCGAAAGCCACAATCGTTCCGCCGATGAACCACTGCTGGCTGAGCACATGCGCGAAGGTCAGTAGATTCGGGTGGGCGACCGGCTGCGCGGTGGCGATGTATAACGAGCCGCCCGTCCCCAGCGAGAGCATCGCCTGACCTGGCTGGCTCACCCCCACGGCCAGACCCGCTGCGGATGTATCCTCACCCCCGGCGATGACCGGCGTCCCGGCCCGCAGACCCATCGCCTCTGCCGCTTCCGCCCGCAGCCCACCGATTACATCCTCACACGCGGCGACTCGCGGATACAACCGCCGTTCGATCCCGAAGCAGCTGATCAACTCGTCTGACCAGTCGCACGCCGCCTGATCGAACGCGAAGGGGATGCTCGCATCGGACACGTTCAACACCGCTTCACCCGTCAGCTTGAGCGTTACATAGCCCGTGGTCGTTAGGCTGTAAGCCGCTTTGCGCAAAGACTCCGGCTCATGCGTCGCCAGCCAGCGCAGCTTGGGGTCCATGTTATATGGGCCGGGCTGCTTGCCGTTGATCCGCAGGATCTCCGGCCCACAGGTCGCCCGCATCCACCCGCACTCGGCTTCCGACCGCGCATCCATCCAGATGATGCCGGGGCGCACCGGCTCACCCGCCGCGTCCACCAACACCGCCGCCGCGCCTTGACCACTCAGGCCAATCGCTTTGACCTGTTCCGGCGCGGCCTCTGCCAGCGCCATCACCCGCCGGCTGACCGAGGCCGTCCCTTGCCACCAGTCCGCCGGATTCTGCTCCACCCAACCGGGGCGCGGCGTCAGCAGGGGATAGCCTTCGGTCGCCTGCGCCACCACCCGGCCTTCCGGCGTCGCCAGAATCGCCTTCACATTCGTCGTACCAACATCGATGCCCAGCAAAAGATCTTGTTTCATCATGCGCTCTTAATTCAAAATACTTTCCCACTCAAATGGCCTTGAACCAGACTTCGTATGGACACTATCCATGGCGTCCGTTGCTCCTGAGGTCGGCGGCCTCTCTCCCTGAAGTGATTGCCGACTGCCTCGGTCAACGTTCAACAGGATGTCCGTCCACCAGAACCCCAATCAAGTCTCCCATTTTACTGCGTTCCCCCCATTTCAGCCGAACCAATGGACACTTCACAACCTGGGTGGTGTATCCGGCTCCCCTGCCTTCGGCATCCAGCGACCCGCCTCCCATATAGGCTTCGCTCTTTACAATCTAGGGTCGCGGCGGGAGAGGGGGCTGGGGGGTGAGGCGTCTTTGCACCCGCCGTTGAGAAGCCTTGAGGATGAATCCACCGACCTCCCAAAATCGGAACAAATGTTCCGTTCTGGCACCCTATTCCATGCTATCATCTTGCCAACCGTGAAAGTAGGGGTGGTGCAGATTCTATAATGTGCCGTATAGACTCCGGACTCCCCCTCTCCCACGCCCCGAATCTCGCATCGTCTCAGCCCTTCAGAGGCGTAAGGGGCGTGAACGGAGAGGGGGTGGGGGGTGAGGCCTCTACCCCCACAATGATGATTGGCGCGATACTATGCTCTAGAGATGAATACCCCATCACGCACCCCCACCCCTGTCTTCCACTGTGACTGTGAACTGCCCCCTGTGAACTTCTGTATAGCGGCTGGCTCCCCGCTACCCACTATGGCGTTGTCGGAGATGGCGGGTGGTGGTAACCTCCCATGTTCCCGCCGATACCGACGCCATGTGGTGGCTCCAGCCGTCCGCTCCGCCAACCCAAATGTCATAAGGGTGACGACATAGCGCCGCGCTACCGTGTTCCCGCTGTCATCGTTGGCGGAAAATTCGCCATGAGCGCCATTCAAAGACAATCGGCATATAAAAAGGCACCCCTTAGACCCACATGGTCTGGATCAGGCGGGATATACTCGGAGTTCAGCATTTGCGTGGAGAAAGATCCGACCTATGAACCGCCAGCAAATCCTCAACCACTACCGCCAGAATCCGCGCCTCAGCGTCCTTATCATCGGCGCGGGCATCAACGGCATCGGCACCTTCCGTGACCTCGCCCTGCAAGGTGTGGATGTGCTCATCGTGGATAAGAACGACTTTTGCGCCGGGGCCAGCGCGGCCTCGTCCCGGCAGGCGCATGGAGGCCTCCGCTACCTCGAACATGGGGATTTCCGCCTCGTGCGCGAATCGCTGGCCGAACGCAACCGCCTCCTGCTCAATGCCCCTCACGCCGTCGAACTCTTGCAGACCACTATCCCGGTCTTTAGTTGGTTCTCCGGCCTGCTCAATGCACCGCTCAAGTTCATGGGTCGCCTGCAAAAACCCTCCGCTCGTGGTTACATCGTCGTCAAGCTCGGCATGATGCTCTACGACTGGTTCACCCGCAAGAATCGCGCCACACCCACCCACACCATGCTCACCCGTCAGCAGGCTCTCGAGCGCCACAGCCACCTCCGAGCAGATGTGGTCGGGGCTGCCAGCTACTACGACTGTCTCATGCCCCAGGCTGAACGCATTGGGGTGGAGCAGGTGCTGGATGCCGAAGCCGCCAACCCCGCCGCCCACGCCCTCAATTACTGTGCGGTAGTGGATGGATCCGGGGAGTCCGTCACCCTGCGCGATGATCTCACCGGCGAGAGTTTCACCGTCCAGCCTCGGCTGGTCATTAATGCTGGTGGTGCCTGGATCGATTTTGTCAATCGTGCGCTCAAGAAGCCCACTCGCTTCATCGGTGGCACCAAAGGCTCGCACATCGTCGTCGATAACCCCACCCTGGCGAAAGTCGTCAATGGCTCCAGTGTTTTCTTCGAAAATACCGATGGCCGCCTGGCGATCTTCATGCCTTTCCGCGATAAAGTCATCATCGGGGCCACTGACCTGCGCTGTGACCAGCCAGATGACGCCGTTTGCACTGATGAAGAGATAGACTATTTCATGCAGTTTGCCGACCATATCCTCCCTGGTATGCAGGTGGATCGCTCGCAAATTGTCTTTCACTTCTGTGGGGTGCGGCCGCTGCCGGCCAGTGATGTCGAGTTTGTCGGGCTGGTCACGCGGGAACACAGCCTGCGTGTCATCGAGCCGGATGACTCGATCCGCTTCCCCATCTATAACCTGGTCGGTGGCAAATGGACGACCTTCCGCGCCTTCGCGGAAGAAACGGCTGATAAAACCCTCTCCTTCTTGGGGATATCGCGCAAAGTCGGCACAGAAGACCTGCCCATCGGTGGTGGACGGGACTACCCCCGCACGCCGCAGGCCCGCGCCCAGTGGCTCCACCAGGTCAGCACCCGCACAGGTGTCCCGCTCGACTGGCTGACCGCGCTCTTTGAACGCTACGGCACCCGGGCGGAAGCCATCGCCCGGCATATCGTCGCCGGTGCCGATGCGCCGCTGGAGGGGTTGCCTTCCTACAGCCGTCGCGAGATCCAATTTTTAGCGGTACAGGAAAAAGTCGAACACGTGGATGATCTGCTGCTGCGTCGCACTTGGATCGCCATGCTCGGCCTGATTAACGGCCCAGCGCTGGTAGCGATTGCCGGGGCGATGGGGGAGGTGCTCGGATGGTCAGCCGACCGCGTCCAGCAGGAGATCGACCGGACGCGCACCCTGCTCACCACCCGCAACGGCGTCCCGGCAGAACGCTTGACGGTATAAATACGTAGGGGCGATCCGTCGGATCGCCCCCTTTGCGTTCTTCGAGCCTATGTGGTTATGCTCACACCGTCAGCGGCACGCCCAGCACGCGGCTCAGCTTAATCACCGTGAAGCGGTTCCGCAGGTAGTGACCGTAGTCGAAACCCGGTTGAACCTCGTCCGCATCCAGTCCCAGTTCTTCCCAGGTGATCGGCGCACCGGCTTTATGCAGCGCGGTAGCGATTTCCTCCGGCGGGGGAACCTTGGCTGCAATCGCCTGAATCTCGTCCCAGTGATCCGCAATCTTGTGCTTCAGTTGGTCGAACCCGGCTTCATCCAGGTCGAGGAAGGCGCGGTGTTCCTTGACGATGTCATCCACCATTGCCCCATAACCTGCGCGGATCGACTCCACTTCGGACTCGCGGCTCGGCAGGGTCGCGCCTTCCAGCATGTCCAGCGCCTGTGACCGGCTCAACGCGCGGATCTTGGCGTACTGTTTAGCGACCAGCGTCAGCGCATAACCGACCTGTGCGCCGTGGAATTGAGTCTCACGGCCTTCGCCCAGCCGCTTCATTTCCCAGTAGTGCGACGCATGATGCTCTGCGCCGGAGGCCGGGCGCGAGGTGCCGAAGTCCAGCATACACAGTCCGGATTCGATCAGCGCGTCCATCAGCGCCCGCACACCGTCTTCGGTGTGGTTCCCGATGGCATCCGCATTATTGACCACGCTGTCGATGGCCGCCTGTGACCGCGCTGCAATCGCCGTATCATACGGCTCGTCCCAGAGCAGGCTGCCCATCTTCCAGTCCGCCAGCGAGGTGATCTTGCCGATCATATCGCCGAAGCCCGCGCCGATCAGTGCCTGTGGGGCGTTCGCCAGCGTCGGCAGGTCGGCAAACACGGCCAGCGGAGCCTGGCACAGAATAGTCGTCTTGACGCCCGCCAGGATGATCGGCGCACCGATGGAGGTGAAACCATCCACCGAAGGCGCGGTCGGCATCCCGATGAAGGGGCGACCGGTGCGGTGGCTGACGAAGCGCGTCACATCGGTGATCGTCCCGGAACCCACCGCGATAAAAGTCAGCGGGCCGAGCGGTGCGCGGATGAACACCTGCATACACTGATGTTCATCGGTATGGATGTGGTGCCCTTCCAGCACCACGCTGCTCACCTCGTGTCCTGCCCCCTTCAGTGCCGCTTCCACCCGTTCGCCCAATGCAGGGTAGGTGTTTTCATCGGCCACAATGCAGAACCGATTCAGACTATGTGCCTTCACATAGTCAAGTAGATGACCAATCGCGTCATGACCGACATAGATGGGATCAATTTTTGTCATGGTGTCCTGTCTTTACGTGTGGGTTTTCAGGGGCAGGCTGCCGATGAGCATCCCGCCTCCACCCTAACTCTTGATGATGAGAGGCTGTCAAGTTCTCAGTCTATAGTACGCTACCTAACTTAACGCAGACTATCATCACTGTTTCAACAACTGCCTCACACTACAATCTTCACCTGCCACTAAATCGCCGCCCCGGTCTCCCCATGGAATAGATGGAGCCGATCCGGTCGCACCCCCAGCCAGACGGGCTGTTCCGGTTCAAAGTGATCTTCCGGCGGGGTCACGATCAACACCTCATGTCCGCCGACTCGGGCAGCCAACTGACCTTCTTCGCCCAGGGATTCGTAGGTGTAAACCCGGCCCGCGATCCGGTCGTCGCCTGCTTGTGATGTCGCCAGCATATCAACCGGGCGGACGCCCAGTTTGACCTGCTTCAGATTCTGCTTGGCGAGTTGCTGTGCCCGTTGGCTCGGCAGTCGGAGCGTAAAGCTGCCATCCGTCGCCCGCAGGCCAAGTTCGCCGCCTTCGCTCACCGGCTCGCAGGGCAGGAAGTTCATCGGTGGCTCACCGATGAATCCGGCTACGAACTCGTTGACCGGATGATTATAAATCTCATCAAACGTCCCGACCTGCTGGAGAACGCCCAGGTTCATCACCGCCACTCGCTCGGCCATCGCCACTGCTTCCAGTTGGTCATGCGTGACCAGCACGGTCGTCCGCCGAGTCTGGGCGTGCAGCCGCTTGAGTTCCACCCGCATGTGTGCCCGTTGCGCCGCATCCAGGTGAGAAAGCGGTTCATCCATCAGGAACACATCCGGGTCGCGTACCAGTGCCCGCGCCAGCGAGATACGCTGCTTTTGACCACCACCCAGTTCGACCGGGCGCTTTCCCAGAATATCCTCAATATCGAGGATGCGGGCGACTTCGGTCACCCGCTGCTTGACTTGCGAAGGCTCGATCTTGCGTGCCCGCAGGCAGAACGCGATGTTCTCGAAGACGGTCAGCGGGGGATACAGGGCATAGCTTTCAAACGCCAGTGCGGTATTCCGGTCACTGGGTTCGAGTTCGTTCATCCGCCGTCCGCCGATGAACAGGTCGCCCCGTGTGATCGACTCCAGTCCGACGATCATCCGCAGTGTAGACGTTTTGCCGCACCCGGAAGGCCCTAGCAGTGCCAGGAACTCCCCATCCTGAATGGTCAGGTTAAGGTCCTTAACCGCTTCTACGCCACCTTTGTAGGTCTTGTAGATGTGTTCAAGTCGTAGTTCAGCCATAGTGTTGTTTTCTCGCTACGCCACGATGTTTTGATCGGTAGCCGGGTCAAACAGGATCATCTGGTTGGCTTCGACGGCGATCTTGACGGGTTCATCAATCTGGAACTCATGCTCGATGGGGGTCAGAACGTCCACGCGCTGCCCGCCAACCTTTGCCGAAAGCACGCCTTTGGTGCCCAGTCGTTCATACACGTAGACGCTGCCTTCGACCATGTTGCGTGCCGGTGCAGCATCATTCACCACATGCAGGTGCAGCGGGCGCAGGCCGACCGTCACCGTGTTGTAGTTGCCGCGTTTCAGCGCTTCCGCGGGCTTGCCGCTCACATCGAGCTGGATGGCCCCATCGCTGCTGACCACCTGTAACTGGTCGCCGTTCTGCTGTGGCTTGCAGGTCACCAGGTTGATCGGCGGATGACCGAGCAGCTTGGCGACGAATGTATTGGCCGGGTGTGCGAAGACATCATGCGGCTTGCCGATCTGCTGGATCTGACCCTTGTTCAGCACCACCAGCCGGTCGCCCAGCGACATGGCTTCCAGGTAGTCATGGGTCACATAAATCGTCGTTGCCTGAATGACCGATTCCAATGCCTTGAATTCCTGCCGCATCCGGTGGCGCAGCTTCGCGTCCAGATGGCTGATTGGTTCATCCAGCAGCAGGACAGCCGGTTCCCGCACCAGCGCCCGTCCGACGGCGACGCGCTGCTTCTGCCCGTTGGAGAGGTTCTGCGGTAGTCGGTCGAGCAGCATATGAATGTTGAGCGTTTCCGCAATCCGCTTCACCCGCTTGTCGATCTCATCTGCGGTGAATTTCTGCCCTGGTGCCTTGAGAGGGAAGGCCAGGTTTTGCCCTACGTTCAGGTGTGGATAGAGTGCATAGCTTTCAAAGGCCATCGCCACATTGCGTTTGTGGGGTTCGACGGCGTTCATCAGCGTGTCACCAATGAAGACCTTACCTGCCGTTGGTGTCTCGACCCCGGCGATGAGCTTTAGGGTAGTGGTCTTGCCTGCGCCGGATGGCCCCAGCATGACCAGGAACTCACCATTTTCCACTTCCAGATTCAGGTTATTGACCGCCCGCGTCTTGCCGAAGTCTTTGGTCAGGTGATGGAGTTTCAGGTTTGCCATGTTGCCCTTACCCTTTCACCGCGCCGAAGCTCAGACCCCGGATGAGATACCGTTGGATGCTCAAGGCCAGCAGCATTTGAGGCAGTGATGAAATCACCGCTGCTGCGGCCATCCGGTTGAAGAATGCCTGGGCTGACGAGATGTACCCCAGCGCTGAAACCGTCACCGTCTGCACGTTGGACGCGCCCAGCACCAGCGGGAAAATGAAGTTGTTCCATGCGAACACAAAAGCCAGCAGCGCCGCTGCGGCCAGACCCGGTCGTACCAGCGGGAGCAGAATTTGTATGAAGATCCGGTGCCAGGGGTAGCCATCAATCATGGCCGCTTGCTCAATATCCGGGCTGATGTCCTCGAAGTAGCTCCGCAGTACCCAGATCAGCAGGGGCAGCGTGACGAGTTGATACACCCAGATGATCCCGAAATAAGAGTCGTATAACCCTAGTTGCCTGTAAATCAGAGAGAGCGGAATGATGACCACCAGTTCCGGCGCAAACCGGAACGAGAGGAAGGTGAAGGCTAGATTCTCTTTCCCCTTGAAGTTGTACCGTGCCAGCGCATATGCCGCCGGGACGCCTACCAACAGCGAGACGATCACCGCGCCGCTGCTCACGATGAAGCTGTTCATGAAGTTGCGCGGGAATTCTTGCCGGGCGATAACACCGGCTGATGCGCGGGCATCCCCGAACAGGATCGCCTGATAATTGTCCAGTGTCGGTGTGAAGATGAACTGTGTGGTGAACAGTTCATCCGTGCTTTTCAGGGAGACCAGCACCATCCAGACGATGGGAAACAGTGCGAACAAAAAGTACAGCACCAGAAACCCGTCCGAGAATATACCAATCAGTCGTTTGCGGAGTGTAGCGTCCATAGCGTGATGAAGCCTCGCTTACGAGTATCCGGCGGCACGGCGTTGTGCCTGCCCCCACCACTTCACCAGCCACTGGCTGACGAAGTAGATGACGATATACAGCACAATGGCATACGGTAGCCCTTGCGCCAGCCGTTGGAACTGGATGCTGGTGCGGTAGGCCGTCAATTGATAGGTCATCAAGGTATTCCCCGGCCCGCCTTCCGTCATCGCGAAGATGATGTCGAACATCTTCAGCGAGTCCATAAAGCGGAAGATGATGACGATCAGGATGAACGGGGTCAGCATCGGCAGCGTCAGATTGCGGAAAGTGAACCAGAACGATGCACCATCCACCCGCGCTGCTTCAAACGGCCCTTGAGGGAACGAACGCAGTCCAGCCAGCATGATCAGCGCTGCGAAGGGCGTGAACATCCACACATCAATCAGCACCACCGAGAATAATGCGGTTTCGGGGACAGCCGCCCACTCAAGAGAGGGTAGGCCAATCGAGTTCAGCATCGGGTTCAGGATGCCCACGCTCGGCTGCATCATCATCTTCCAGATCAGCGTAGCAATGACCGGCGCGATCATCATCGGGAAGATCAGCGTCACTTGCAGGATTTTCGCCACCCGGCTTTCCCGATTGAGCAGCATGGCAACCGTCAATCCCAGCGCCAACTGCACACCTGTTGCCGAGAAGGCATAGGCCAGAGTCACGAAGGTGCTGTACCAGAAGTCGGAGTCTTCCACCATCCGCATGTAGTTACGCAGCCCGACAAAATCAGTATTCGGTCGTGTGAAGGCGTAAGGTGTCAGCGAATACGCCACGCCCATCACGAATGGATACAGGATGCCGATCAGCACCAGCAGTGCCGGTAGTGCGATCAGATACGGACGCAGCCGCACCATCAGCGGTGGTCGCACAATCTCGCTTTCCGGGATTGCGGCGAGATCGGGTGCCGAAATGTCTCGGGTCGCCATACGGTTCCTTCCGAATAAGGGGACACACCTGTCAAGAGAAAAATCGAGACAAATGTTCCGTTTTTCGTGCCGGGTTATGCTAAGCTAGGGTGGTTAAATGAATCCCGCCCCCGCTAATTTTGCCCAGGGTCAATGCAAATCGCTTGTCAAAAGTGTCAAATCTGTCAAGAATGTCCAATTTTGAAAGGGGCGGGTGCTTTCACCCGCCCCATCTGACTAACTCACACTATTCGATGACGCCCGCATCCTGCAGTTGGATGGTCAGGCTTTCCACCAGTTCATCCAGACGGGTCTGGGTGTCAGCCCCGGCGTAGATTTCCTGAAGTGCCTGCGCCCATTCAGTCGTGGTTTCAAAGAACAATGGCTGCGGGGTGAACTGAATCTTGGCGTCGTTGGACATGATGGTGTTGAAGGTTTCCAGGTAGTTGGTCTGTTGCGCCATCTTGGCCTGGAAGTCAGCGTTTTCCCAGATCGAAGCACGAACCGGGTTCACCATGTTGTATTCGACTGCGCCGGTGGTCAGGAATTCCTTGCCGGTCGCCCACTGCATGAAGTACCACGAGGCATCTTTCTTCTGTGAACCAGCGTTCATCGCCAGCGACCAGATCCAGATGTTGGTGCGGAGCGCGCCATCCGGGCCGAGCGGGCCGGGTGCCCAGGCGATGTTGCCCAGCACGTTTTCCGCAGCGGCGTCGGGTTGGTTCTGGAAGTAACCCAGAATGTCGGCATCGAACAGCATGGCGGCCTTGCCAGCACCGAAGTCGGAACCGGCCTGGTACCAGGTGTAGGTCGTCCAGGCATCCGGGCCAGCGCTGCGGATCATGTCCGCCCACTTCTCGGTCACTTCGACGGCGCAGGCGCTGTTCATCTGCGGCACCATATTGTCATCATAGTCCACGCAGCCCTGGCTGGCGTACATGGTCATGAATCCGGGGTGAATGGTCGCCCAGTTCAGGCTGCCACGAACCACCATACCGGCCATGCCGGGTTCGATGTCGTTCAGTTGCTTGGCGGTTGCGACCAGTTCGTCCAGGGTGGTGGGGACGGCGATGTTGTTCGCATCGAACAGGTCTTTGCGGTACATCAGCGCGTTGGTTTCAAAGCCCCACGGCAGAGCGTACTGTGAACCCTGGCCCAGGTTCTGGCGACCGGCTTCCAGGTTCCACATTTCGCTGTTACGCAGGTCAGCGAAAATGTCTTCAAAGTCATAGTCTGGGTTGGTCTTGGTCGGGTCATTGATGTAACCTTCGAGCGGTTCCATCCAGCCCGCCGGGGCATATTGCCAAATCATGTACGCGCCGGTCATGAACACGTCGTAGGTGCTGGCGGAACCAGCGGACAGGTCAATCGTCACCTTGTCGAAGTAGTTCTGTTCCGGGAAGACGTCGTAAGTGACTTCAATGCCGGTTAGGGCAGTGAATTCAGCCAGTTCGCCCACCAGCGCCTGCTGGTAGGGATGCTGGTTCAGCAGCAGTTTCAGAGTTTCGCCTTCATGAGCGCGCCAATTAAAAGAGTCTTGCGCGGCCACCAGGTTGGCACCCAGCGCCAACGCGACCACGACGATGAGAATAGACAGGTAAAATTTGCGATTCATAGACGGTGTTTCTCCATTTCTTAAGTGTCACTATCAGTTGGGTGATGTCCGTACATGTTGGATCCGTGAATGTCATTCCTCCTCATGGCTGACTGAACAACAGATAGGTAAGTAACCGTCATCAGGACGCGGATTGCGCCACAATGCCGGGGAGATCGCCTAAATTCTCAATCACATACGTCGGTGGGGTTGTCATCCGGGCTACGTCGTTCCGCGTGGAGGCCCCCGTCATGGTGGCTGCGGTTTGCATTCCGGCCTGCTGGCCCATAAAGATGTCTGTTTCTAGCCGGTCGCCAACCATCATGACGCGTTCCGCCGGTAGGCCCAATCGCTGCAGCGCCACTTCCATGATGAGACGCGAGGGTTTGCCCGCCAGTAGATCAACTTTCCGTCCGGTCATGTGTTCCAGCGCCGCAATCGTCCCACCTGCATCGGGAATTCCCCCCCCGGGCATCGGGCACATCTTGTCGGCATTCGTGGCGAAGAACTTCGCCCCTTGCATCAGTGCTTGATAGGCCGTGTTCAACTTGCGGTAATCCAGGGTTCGGTCAAAGGCCACCACGACTGCATCGACACCGTGCGGCTGGATGACCTCCAGCGGCGACTGATCCATAAACTCGTTGATGACGTGCAGGCCATGACCACGGAGCTCCATCAGGAGATTGGCTTCTCCCACCACATAGAGCCGAAGTTGTGGCTCGGTCTTGGCCAGGTGATAGCCCAGTACGTAGGCGGAAGTGATGACATCATCCGGTTCTGCAGGGATACCCAGTTTGGACAGTTTCAGTGCATAATTTTCGCGGGGTTCCAGTGGCTTGTTGGAAACAAAGAGGACACGCTTGCCCATCTCGCGCAGCGTCGCAATAGCTTCAACAGCCCGTGGCAACGCAGACTCGCCCAGATAAACGGTACCGTCTAAATCAAATATAAAACCATCAACGGGGTGCGACATGCCTTGCCTCATTTGTAGTGTAATGTGAGAGGGATGGAGGATTCTATTTTACAAAGTAGATCGTGCATGAAAAAGCATTCAATCGATGAGAATATTTGCAAATACCCTAACACAGCGAATGAAATTTGTCAACGTCTTTGCTTGACTTGTGGTCTGCTTCATGTTACGCTCTGCAAAAATTTGCAGATAATGTGGATAGTTAAGCGTTTACGCATGGCAGATGTCTCGATCTGCCGGAAAAGATTTTCGTGATGGAACACCGTGAAGAATTGCTGGCTACTGTCGCCAGCCTCTATTACCGACTCAATCAAAGCCAGGGGGAAATCGCCGAACGTCTCGATGTCTCTATTGCAACCATCTCGCGCTATCTGAAGGAAGCGCGAGAGCGGGGCATTGTGCAGTTCAATATTCGAATGCCCATCCCGCGTGATTTTGAACTGGAGCAGAAGTTCATAAAGCGCTACGGGTTGAAGGATGCCTATATCCTCCAGACAACCGGCGAAGGGGATAATGCCTCGTTATTGGCAGGTATTGGGCAGTTGGCATCGGTCTATCTGGAACATATCATCGGTTCTTTTCCTCCCGGAGCCTCGATTGGTGTCGCCTGGGGAACCGGGGTTCATGCCGCAGTAAGCGCACTTCCCGATCATGTCGCCCATAGTGTAGATGTCGTGCAGTTGCTGGGTGGCGTTGGGGAACTCGTAGTCGATAGTCCCGATCTCGGTCGCACCGTTGCCCAAAAGCTTGGTGGACGCCATTACGATCTACATGCGCCTGTGCTCGTTGAACGTGCCACCTCGCGTAACCTCTTCTTGCAGGAGCCCGTCGTTTTGGATGGCATCATCCGGGCACGATCAGTCCGCCTGGCGATTACAGGTATCGGTTGTGTGACGGAGGATGCCTCGAGCTTCCTCCGCGCAGGGCTGATTAGTCGGGCCGATTTAGCTGCCCTTCGCCAGCAGGGAGCAGTGGGTGAGACCTGTGGTCGCTTTTATGATATGCATGGTCGGCATGAACAGTTTGAGATCAACCAGCGCATCATCGGTATTGAATTGGATGATCTGCGGGCTATACCGGCTTCTGTAGCTGTTGCGCGAGGGCAGTCGAAAGTGCCAGCCATCTTGGGAGCGCTGCGTGGTGGATTTATGCGTGTCCTGGCGACAGATGATCTGACAGCTCGTAGCGTTTATGAAATAGATCATTCTGCCTAGAAACGACAAAGGAGGATACTAGATCCTCCTTTGTCGTTAGATGTTCGCCCAGTTGGCCGTCAAGCTGCCCAGATGTTTTGATCCCGCCGGGTGGGATTACTGCGGTTGCGTGCCGCTAACTCCCGCCGGTGCTGATCCCACAACTGATACAGTTTGTCGGTCAGTTCCCCAATCCGCCGCTGTTGGTCGACACTGAGCTGCTTGTGACCCGCCAAACGCCAGAGACTTAATCGTTCGTTGGAAAACTGCTGAATCTGGTCAAGTGTCTCTTGCTGGTGGTTCATCTTGCCTCCATGCCTGTGGCTGATTGATCACATGAATACAGACGCATGTAACCGTCTGTATCTTACCCTGTTTCCAACCAACTGGCGAATCACGGTCAGGTTCCTTGCTTCAGGCGCAGGAGCATCGACTGTTCGATGAGTGCACCGCCGAGGATTCCTAGTGTGTACATGACGAGGTCAGAGGGCAGAAAAGTAAAACCAAGGATGAGTGCGAATAATTTGACCTGGCGCACTTGGTTCATCCAGTCAGTTTGTATGAACTGGCTGAACTCAATACTCCACGTGATGACGAGCGCCAGCAGGATCAGCCGCCATGTGGGCGAAGTTCGCATCCACCACCCCAGCCCGAAGAAGATCGCCATGGCCCAAAGTGAATCACCTATGTAATAGACGACAAACGGGGGGAGTTGTTCTGGTACGATGCGTGTTGGCAGACCAACTACAATCAGAGCTAGAAACACAGTGGTGTAAAGGAATCGGCTCCGTCGGATGGGAGGCGGAGCCGCTGGGGAATCACCATTCACTTCTGATCTGGTGTTCCCAGCGGGGTAGCGCTTGAATTCCAAACGCTTTGCATTCTGTGCGCCCTTACATTTGACTGGGTCTACCGCGCCAGGATGCGGGCTAGGTCAAAATAGTTGGGGTTGATTGGGCGAATGCGTTTGATCGCATCCTCAATCGGAATGGGGGAAATTTCGCGTCCATCCAGCGCCGTCATCACGCCGGATTTGCCTTCCAGCAGGAATTCCAACGCCTTGACGCCCATGCGGGTAGCCAGCAACCGGTCAAAGGCCGAGGGACTGCCGCCCCGCTGGACGTGACCCAGAATCGATAGCCGAATATCGAAGCCCACATCCGACTTGCCGCGGAGATAGGCTGCTAACTCATTGATGTCGTAGGAGACACCCTCTGCAATCACGGCTACTGCGTGCGACTTGCCGCGCAGGTAAGCGTCCGCCAGTGATTTACCAATCTCTTCCATCGAGATTTCGCGTTCAGGCGTGGAGACAATCTCTGCACCACCCAGGATTGCCGCCATGATGGCCAGATACCCACAATTACGCCCCATCACTTCGATCAGAAAAGCGCGAGTGTGGGAGGACGCCGTATCCCGAATTCGGTCGAGCGAGTCCAGGATGGTGTTCATGGCGGTGTCAACGCCGATACTCATGTTGGTACCATCGAGGTCATTATCGATACTCGCCGGAACGCCCACGACTGGAAATCCCAATCGGTGTAAGGCGAGCGCACCTTTCAGGCTGCCATCCCCGCCGATACAGACTAACCCTTCAATGCCGCGCTGATTGAGCTGGCGCAGACCTTTTTGTTGGCCTGCTGGGGTCTTGAATTCTTCATTGCGGGCAGTCTGCAAAATGGTCCCGCCGCGTTGGAGAATGCCGCTGACCTCGAAGCTGGTCAGCTTGTGCATATCACCACTCAGGATGCCAGCATAACCCTGCCGTACTCCCCAGACTTCAATCTCGTGTTCGAGGCCGTTCCGCACCACGGCTCGGATAGCCGCATTCATGCCGGGGCTATCGCCGCCGCTGGTCATCACCGCGATTCGTTTCATGGTTTCGGTTTACCCTTGGTTGCCGTCAATTTTGACGGCAGAATTGTATCGGAAAAGTGTTCCCGCGCCTACCTGTGCTGCCTATTCAGCAGCAGGTTGATCAGGATTATCAAACGCCTCTAAATTACCTTCACCGACTACCGCCAGCAGGTCACGCCGCAGTTCATCACAATCCGATGTGGTGTGGTTTGGAAATTCCATCTTGAAACTGCTGCGCTTGTCCTCCACCACAATGCTGAAGCGATCTTGCCCTGGATAGGAGGTCAGGATGCCGTGTAGTCGCTTGAGTCGGCGCCGATCCGTGTCCGGGTCATCTGATCGTTTCATATAGATCATCAACCAGCGGGGCGGGGTTGGTCGCTCATCTTCGAGTATCAAATCATCATCCTCCATGACCGCCATGGAGTCTGTACCCTCTTCATGCCAGGGGGCAGGTTGCCGACCATTGGCAATCGGCATCACTGCAGTAGCTACACCAACGGGCTCCAAGGCTGGGGTAGGGATGGCTGCTGCCCCTTGGGTTGCCGGGGCTATTGCCAGGGCTGCTGCCGGTTCAGGCACATCTTCAGTCCTGATAACCTCACCGATTTCTTCATCAAAGGGGGCCGAGTCCGCTACCCAGTACGCCTCATCCGGTAAGTAATTGGGATTGAGGGGAGGCAAGTTGTTATTGGGATCGTCAGGCATGACGATATTGGCGTGTTCGCGCACGGCTTCGCAGATCAGTTGCAGGTCGCCGCGAGAGGTGTCCAGTTTGCCGCTGGCGATCAACACGCTGCTTTCTTGTACCAGATGACCGAACTTGGCCCATGTGCGTGGGAACAGCACCACATCCATAGCCCCGGCGCTGTCATGCCAGTCCTCAATGTGGGCAATGCCCATCATGTCACCATTCTTGGTGGGGATCTTCCGCAGGGTGACGACCTCTCCGGCGACTAATCCACCCCTGCCATTGACGGCCGGGCCAGCTGCCTTGGCCTCGGCGATATCGACCGTGTTCGCGTGTTGGAGCAGGTGCCGCACCTTATCGGCAGGTCGACCACTGATATACAGCCCGAGCAGTTCCTTCTCGCCATCCAGCAGTTCACGGTCAGCCAGTTCAGGCAGTGGCGGGAGCTCGATTCCGCCTCCGATCCCGCCTTCGGCTACCCCGCCAAACATGCTCATCTGACCGATCTCTTTAGCCCGATGGTCATCGGCGCTGAAGCTCATCAGCCGATCCAGCGATTGCAGCAGTTGATTGCGGTTGCCAAACGCGGTCATCGCACCGACTTTGATGAGGCTTTCGAGTGTGCGCTTGCCGACCAGCCGCAGATCAACCCGGCGGCAGAAATCCTCCAGCGATTTGAAAATGCCGCCGCTTTCCCGTGCATCAATGATCGGTTGCAGGGCGGTCTCGCCCGCATTTTTGATGGCCGCCAGCCCAAAGCGAATACCCCGTTTTCCATCCGGCTGTTTTTGGATGTCAAAGTTGAGCGCGCTGTAGTTCACATCCGGCGGCAGAATCGGAATACCCAACCGTCGTGCTTCGCCCAGAAACGTCGTGATCTTGGCGATGTCGTCACTGTGAACGAACAGTAAGGCCGTCAGATACTCATGCGGATAATGACACTTCAGGAATGCCGTCTGGCAAGTGATGACCGCATAGTCTGCGGCATGGCTTTTATTGAAGCCATAGTTCGCAAAGAACTCGATATCATCGAAGATTTTGTTCGCTGAATCCAGATCAATACCATGCTCTGGACCACGTTCCAAGAAGATGTCTCGATGCTTTTTGAGGTCTTTTTCTTTCTTCTTGGATACAGCCCGCCGCATCAGATCAGCTTCACCAAGTTCGTAACCGAAAAGGCTTCCGGCTACTTGCATGAGCTGCTCCTGATAGACGAAGATTCCCATTGTTTCTTCGAGGAAGGGAGCCATCAATTGATGACGATATTCAATCGGTTCCTCACCTCGCAGTCGCTTGTTATATAGCGGGATGAAGTCCATTGGACCCGGTCGATACAATGAGACCGCCGCGACGATATGCTCGAACTTTGTCGGGCGCATATCCCGTAGCATCTGCTGCATCCCGGTACTTTCAACCTGGAAGACGCCCACTGTTTCGCCGCGCCCGATCATCTCAAAACTTTCTTTGAGTTGTTGGTCAGTTTTGGGATCGCCGGTGGGTCGGTAGGGCAGGTTATCCATCGTGTACTGGATATTGTGATGCTTGGTGACCAGTTCGCACGCCTTGCGGAAAATGGTCAGGGTAGAGAGACCCAGGAAGTCAATCTTCAGCAGCCCAATCTGCTCGCAGGTTTCCATCGGAAACTGCGTGACGGATTTCAGTGGACTTTCGCTCTCATCCTCACTCTTGGTCGGGCGGTGGAGTGGCAGATATTCCACCAGCGGCTTATCCGCCACGATGATGCCTGCTGCATGGGTTGATGCATGCCGGCTGACACCTTGCAGCGTTTCCGCCGTGTCGATGATACGGCGAATATCTCCATTCGTGTTGTACATCTGCTTGAGTTCTGCGTTTTCCTCCACATAGACCTTGACCGGCTTCGGTTTTGGCTCGGTGGGGATCAGTTTGGCGGCCTGGTTGACCAGTTCCAGCGGGACATTCAGGGCACGGCCAACATCCCGCACGGCTGCTTTTGCGCCCAGCGTACCGAAGGTGATGATGGCCGCGACCTTATCCTCGCCGTACTTGCGTGCACAGTAGTCGATCATGTCGCTGCGCCGGTCATCCGGGAAGTCCATGTCAATATCGGGCATGGAGACGCGCCCCGGATTCAGGAAGCGTTCAAACAGCAGATTATTGAGAATCGGGTCGATGTTGGTAATGCCCAGCGAATAGGCCACCAGACTCCCGGCGCCGGAACCACGCACATTCCACCAGATGTCCGCTTGTCGGGCGAATTGGCACAAATCCCACACGATCAGGAAGTAGGTGTCAAAGCCCATCGTGTGGATGATGTCCAGCTCACGGTCGATTCGAGCCGTCAATACAGAGTCGCTCGCCCGGTCGCCAAACCGCCAGCGGAGTCCTTTTTCGCACAGGTGGCGCAGATATGACCCTTCTTCAAATGGCTCCGGTACCGGGAAAACAGGCAGATGATAGCCCTTGGTATCCAGATTGACATCGCACATGTCAGCGATTTTGAGGGTATTGCTTAGGGCCTCCGGTGCTTCTGCTGCGAAGAACCGCGCCATCTCATCTTGTGAAGTCAGGTGATAGCTGGCATCGGACATCCGCAGACGGTCGGCATCACTCTTTAGCGCCCCGGTCTGGATACACAGCAGCGTATCATGGGGGTCATAATCCTTGTCCATGACGTAATGGACGTCATTGGTTGCGACCAACGGTACACTTGAATGCCCGCTCTTGCGGTAGTCGAGCAGCCACTGGTTCAGCGTTTTGAGTTCCGGGATGTCGTGCTGCTGGAGCTCGAGATAGAAGTTATCTGGCCCGAAGACCTCTTGATACCAGCCAATCTGCTCCCGTGCTTCCTCATCTTTGCCTTCCATGATGAGCGTCGGAATTTGCGCGGCCAGGCAACCAGAGGTCGCGATCAATCCTGCCGAATGTTGCTCCAGAATCTCCCGGTCAATGCGTGGCCGGTAGTAGTACCCATCCAGTTGTGCAGCGCTTGCCAGTTTGCACAGGTTTTTATATCCCTGCATGTCCCGCGCTAGCAGCAGCATATGATAGGGACGTTTGTCCAGCTTCGGATCACGGTCGCGCATGGAGCGGCGCGCCATATAGGCTTCCATACCGATGATGGGCTTGATCTCTGCCGCTTTGCAGGCACGGAAGAAGTTGATGACCCCGAACATGGCCCCATGATCGGTGATGGCCAGCGCCTTCATGTTGAGCTCTTTGGCGCGGTTGACCAGTCGGTCAATCTTGCTCAGACCATCGAGCAGTGAGAATTCAGTATGAACGTGCAGATGGACAAAATCGTGTTCGCACATAGTCCGCTTAAATCAAATGTTCTGATGATGAGAGCGATTATACACACGCCTCCGATGCCATACACGCATCAATTCACCAAAGTATGGCTCCATAAGGTGGACGAGTTATCAAAACAAGCCATAATGAGTGGAGGGTACAGTTGGGTTGAGGTTGGTTGTGTTGGATTTTCTTAACGCTTTGTCCGCTAATTCCGGCGCTACACTGAAATTGGCACCGGAATTGCCTGTCTTCACAGCACCACATCCTGACTGGGTCGCGCGAATTGTCACTCCTTAAGCGCACTGTACTCATCATCGTCGCCATCATTCTATCGTCAACCGGACTGATGTTCCTCGCCTCACAGGTAATTCTGATGCCAAACGGCACAACAGCCGTTTCCCTTCAGGACAAATGGCTCGTTCTGCTGCTCACCTATGTCATCATCGTCGGACTGAGCGGATTGGTCACGACGTTTGCCCTACGCCGCTATGTCTTCGACCGCATTGCCGCCATGAATGTCATTGTTGGAACCCTTCGCAATACAGCCAGCCAATCCATCAAGAAAGTTCGAGTTCCACTGGAATACAACGATGAGCTGACCCAGCTTGGTCGTGATGTGAACGTCATCCTGGATACGATGGATAAAGCTTATGAGGACCTGCATCACCTCAATACCCGTCTGGAGTCCCGCGTCGAAGAACGAACTCGCAAACTACTGGAAGCCAATCAGCAGTTGGCTGCCGAAGTAGGTGAACATCGTCAGACACAGGTCAAGCTCACCCAGGCTCGGGATCAGGCGGTAGAGGCTCTCAACCTCCGCAATTGGATTCTCTCCAATGTCAGTCACGATGCCCGCACCCCCCTCAACGTCATCGGCCTTCGGGCGGAGATGATGAAGAAAGGGAAGGGCGGCTCCCTCACGCCCAAGCAAGTCGAAATGCTCGATAGCATCCTCATCAACTCGCAGCAGTTGATGGTCTTCTTTAACAATCTTCTGCAGGGGGCCAAAGCCCAATCCAGTACCATCAAGCTTCGCTATGGGCCTGTCAGCCCCGCCAGTCTCTTGGAGTCCGTTCGTAATATCAGCGGCCTGCTGGCAGAACGCAAAGGGCTCAAATTCTCGACCGAGATAGCCCCCAACATGCCTATCCATATCGAAGGGGACTCGGAACGCCTGACTCAAGTGCTGACCAACTTGGTCGATAACGCCATCAAATTCACCGAAACCGGCTCGATTCATGTGCGGGTCTACGCGCAGGACCCCTACTGGTTTATCCAGGTGGCGGATACGGGCGTGGGGATTACGCAGGAGGTTCTCCCACACATCTTTGAGGCTTTCTGGCAGGTCGATGGGTCGGCCACGCGGGAAGCCAATCGTGGGGTAGGTCTCGGACTCTCTATCGTCAAGCAGCTTGTTAATCTCATGGGTGGTGAGGTGCATGTTGATAGTCAGCCCGGGCGCGGTACGATCTTTAAACTTGTCTTGCCGATGAAGGCTCCAGCCACAGAGGAAAATCCAGCTCATGCCGAACACCAGCCCTGAACTTCAAGAGCGTCGCGTTCTGGTGATTGAAGATAATCTGGAGTTGGCCGAGATCTTTGCCGATGTCCTGAGCGATAGCGGCTTTGTGGTGGATATCATCCACGATGGTCAGGATGCGCTCGATTGGCTCAATGATGAACACGGGATGTTGCCGGACATCATAACCCTGGATATGCACCTGCCGCGTGTCTCCGGCGATACGATCCTCAAACATATCCGTTCGACTGGGCGCTTGGCAAACATGACTGTTGTGGTGATCACCGCTAACCCGATATTGGGGGACATGATCGACCCATTGGCGGATATGGTCCTGCTCAAGCCGGTCAGCTATGACCAGGTGAGCACCCTCGTTGACCGCCTCGCCATCCGCTATTCGCCTGATGCCTAAAACCCTATTCACGCCCATCACGATTTTCAGGTATGCTTGAAAATACGCGTAGGGTGCCAGATCTGGTATCCATGAAATAGGGATTCTCCATGCCCGAACTGCCTGAAGTCGAAACCGTCGTCCGCGGTCTTCGCCGACCCTTAGTGGGTCAGCAGATTATCGCGGTCGAATACGAAAAATCGAGTGTGATCCGCAGGCCGTCACCTGATGAATTTATGGCCCGTGTGACCGGCCAGCGAGTCTTGTCCATCAACCGCCGTGCCAAGTACATCCTTTGTCAACTGGAAGACGGTATTCTGGCCGTTCACCTCAAGATGACGGGTCGGCTCTACGTGGCTGACCAACCTGCCACTGAAGAATCGGGCGTCGATCGTTGGGTCAGGATTCTATTTCGTCTGGCGAACGGACAAACGCTCTACTTCTCCGATGCGCGTCGCTTCGGGGGCGTGTTCTATATCCATGACATTGCCGAGATTGCGCCAAATCTTGGCCCGGAACCGCTTGAAGACAACTTCACCCCTGCCGTACTGACCGAGCGTTTGAACGGGCGGAACCGCCAGATTAAGGCGCTGCTGCTCGAACAGTCTTTTATCGCGGGTGTCGGCAATATCTATGCGGACGAAAGCCTCTTTGCCGCCAAAATCCACCCGCTCCGCCGCGCCGACACCCTCACCAAAGCCGAGATCAAACGCCTTCATGGGACCATCCGTGATGCTCTTAACAGCGGCATCCAGCACGAAGGGGCCAGCATCAACTGGTACCGCAAACCCGATGGCACCACAGGCGAATCGCAGGATCACTTTGCCGTCTATGATCGGGAAGGGGAACCGTGCCTGCGATGCGGTGCGCCCATCGTCAAAATCCGGGTAGCCCAGCGTGGTACCCACTTTTGCCCTCACTGTCAGCCGGAGCGTGCCTAATGCCCGAACTCATCCTCGCCCAGATTGATAGCGGCATCGGTGATTTTTTTGCCCAGCCTTTTGTCTCGACAGCATTGGCTGCCATCTGTCTGCTCGGTCTGCTGTTGGTAGGGGTGGTCATTTTGCTGGTCTACTTACGCAGCCGGGGAATTGGCCTCTTGGGCGGTACGCGCACTCCAGCAGCCGCAGCCCCTGCAGATGAAGCCGATATGCCTGAACTTGCAGCCCTCGTGAGTCCGACGCCTGCGCCTGCCGATTATGCGCCGGTACGTGCCCTTCGCAAAGGGACCTTCACGGTCACCCCGGCCGATGGCGCTGCGACCGAAGCGGTTGAAGTCCTGACGGTCTTGCGCGATGTGGTTGACGGGCGCTTACTCGTCCAGATTGGGGATAAGACTCTGTTGAACCCGGCGCAGGATTCCGTCTTTAATGAGCGTCTGCAAAAAGTCCTGCGCGAACTTGTTGTGTCGGATACCAATCCACCGGCTCTGTCCGTCCAGACTCCTGTCGCACCGCCTCCGGTCGCTCCGGTTGTGCAAGCGTCTGAAGAAGAGGCGCTGCCGTTGCCGGAGTCCCTGCTACCCCCCGTTTCTACGCCTCGGTCTGCCTCGTCGGCCAATCGTGCGCCTGCCCCTGGTGTCCTGCCCAGCTTCAAGCTCGATGATGTGCCGCTGGAAAGGCCGCAGCGCGGTAAAAAATACACGCCGAAGCCCGTACCCGAACTCAACATCGCGAGTGCGATCGAAACCTTTATCCAGTTTAAGTTAGCTAATCTGGGATTATTCCCAGGGCGCAGTATCCATGTTCTGCCTGCGCCGGATGGAGGGGTTCGCATCGAAGTTGATGGACAATCCTTCGATGCAGTCGGGGATGTGAGCGACATCGCGGTCCGCGAATTTCTCGCTGCCAGTGTTCAGGAATGGCAAGACCAGCACTAGCGAGATCAGAAGAAGTAATTAGGACTTACGCAAAACACTGCATGATGTAGGGGCGCACGGCTGTGCGCCCGCCTGCAACGATCTTAAACGTTTGGCGCAAGTCCTCGGCCGAAGACCTGCGCTTGAAAAAGGCCGGGGTGAGGTTCCGTCCTTCGCGATTAACCTACCGAATTCCCAGGACCGCGTTCGAGAGCTTCTGCTGGACTTTGCGGCTGTTGAAACGAGACCACGCTTCGGCAAAGCGCCCGCTTAACTCGGCCTCGCTGCTATCCAGCCACGCCAGGTAGGCTTCCACCCCTTCACCCTGATAGTCTTCCAGCCGACCACGGGCTGTGGCAATGTCATTCAGATTGCCGAGGATGTCTTGCAAATCCTTCAGGTCACCAATGAAGCCTTCAATCTGGGTGCCGAGTACACCTTCAAACAGGGATACCGTATAGCGTAGCCGTTTGAATTCAATCCGTAGGCTGTGTAAGGTGGTGGCGCTGGGTTCTGCCAGGGCGCTCTCATAGGCTCGGACGGCCGCCAGGCGATTGTAAACCGTTGCTGGGAGCAGATGTCGGACCTGAACCGGCTCCACCGTATCTTTGTCTGTCGCTTTTTCTGGTTTAGGTGTTTCAGTCAGGAAGTTGCTGAAGTCCTTCACAAAACGTCGATAGGCTTTGCTGTCCAGCGTCTCAACCAGACGTTCGCGGGCCTCGCTGCGCTGAGCCTCCAGATCATCAATGACGGTCTGTAGATCAGCTTGCTGTTCCGCGCTCACTTGCTCCTGAAACGTGTGCAGATCGGCCAGGAACACATCCAGATCGCGTACATCGCCCAGTGCCCAGGCCAGTTGTTGTAGTTCACCGTTGAACCGCCGGACATCTTTTGCTTTGAAGTACGGCTTTAGCAGGCGGAAGACACTCCGCATCCGTCGGATGGCTACCCGCATATCATGTACTTCTTCTGGGTCTTCCCCCAGCCGACTGCCTTCCTCATGTTTGAGCATCCGGATCAATTCGCTCAGCAGGACTTTTCGCCCGGCATCTGCCATGCTGTCGGTGGCCTCCAGATTGGCTATCGCGGGTTGTAATTGTTCAATGCGTTCGAGAGTGGAGAGTGCCATGCTTGCTCCTCCAGGAGCTTTCTAACAGTACCTTACTAAATCGGGTTTAGTTTAACAAAGATCGTCATTGTGTTAAGTAATCGTAGGTTAATCTTAAACTTGTTAACGGTATAACACGAATCATACGATTGATGGCTGATAGAATTAGGTGCGAATCCCGCGCCTGAGTGGTTAGGTCGTAGGGACGCGCCGCTGCGCATCCGGTGTAGGGACGCCATAAATGGCGTCCGTCCTCGTCTTTATCCCCTTCCGGCCCTGTCTGACCCCTTGTGATTATAAGTATCAAATTTGCCTTCAGGATTTGCTGACCATCAGCCAAAACTGTGCTATGCTCTGCCTTAAGTGAGCTACTGAAAAAGAGGTTGTTTGACAAATTAGGGAGGCATCAAAATGGATAAGGGACGCGATCTCAACGGTCTGTTGAATTGCAATGGACGGTGTGTCGGGGCAGAAGCCTATCACCCCTACCGCTCGGAAAGTGTAATGCGCATGACCATGCCAGTTGTCCCTCCGCCTGCTGCTCAACCCCGTCCGAACCGCCTGCTTTCACTCTTTCGCCAACTCATCACCCAACGGGACTCCCTCAAGGATCAATCGGCATGGAGCAATGGGAATACCTGACGACGTTTCTTCGTGCAGATGCGCAGACTGAGGAAGCCAAAGCCTTTCTCAGTCGGTACCGACCAGAATGGAAGAATCCCCCGCGCTATGCCGCCGAGTCGCTCATGCCTCAGTTGGATGAGCTTGGTGGGCTGGGTTGGGAACTCGTCCACATGGAGCCGGTGGCACAGGTTGGCCGCAATGGCGATGTCCTGCTTCCAGGTGGTGGCGCGGGTGAATGGAGCCATACCTATTTCTGTGTCTTGAAGCGTCGCAAGCCCTACGCTAGCTCCTAGCGCTTGGTGACTCTGAAATCCTCTGGCCTTAATAGGGTAGGTAGTACGATCTTGCATCGTAGCCTGATCGTCGTCTATCTGTCGTGAACCCGCCTGAAAAATCGAGACAAATGTTCCGTTTTGCCACCTGACTCATGTTAAACTGGTGGCATGATAACCACCCTAGCCCACCTACAATCCAAGTCCTTATCCATCAAGTGTCAACAGTTGGCGGCACACTATCGCCCAGCCGCCTTAGTGAAGCAGGGTGTAAATGCGGCGGCATCCTCCCGGTTTCCCACCGACAACGTCAAAATGGGTGGTTGCGTCCTTGCTTCCCGCTAATCCTGATGTCACCATTTAAACGACTTGGCGCCACTCTCCCGGCTTCCCGCCAAACCCCTTGGTGGCTCTTTCGCCAAGGTGACAAGCGGGTAAAGTCGTTTCTAAAGCTCCCGGTTATTCAGTGCTTGTTCTGAAAATCGTATCTTGGCGCCTTTTGCGCCTTCACGGTTCAATCTTGGGGTCATGTATGCGGTTTACAGATGCTCTGTGGTTCTTCGGTGATCTCTGTGTCTCTGTGGTGAAATCCGCTCTGCTTCCGCTGAGTCTATTTCTTTTCATCCTGCCTGCTTGTGCTCAACCCCCTATCGTTGAAGCACGTGTGATCCCATTGGAGGTGAACCTGCGCCTCCATGACCTGCCCGCTACCTGGGCTGAAACCGTGGGTGCCCTCACTGGGGACTCCCTCGTGCAGGTGCAGGGTCGCACACCGGACTCAGCCTGGTTGTATGTAGAAGGGGAGACCGCGACAGGTTGGGGAGTTGCCGACTACTTCACGTTCCAATCGCTGGACACGGTTCCAGTACGAGATGACTGGCAGCGCCTGCCACCGGACATCATCTTGCCCGATGCCGTGATCGAAAACATCCGCACCATTTTCCAGACGGGTCAGCAATCAGGTAATCATCGGGATGTATTCTCCAAGGTTGGGGATAGCATCACCGCCAATCCCTTCTTTTTGGCACCCATCGCCGACGGTTCTTACAACCTCGGCGATCATCAGAGTCTGCACCGGCCTATTCGCTATTTCACGGGCATCGCCCGCGAAGGCCGTGATTCATTCTCGAATAACTCGCTTGCGGCAGCCGTCGGTTGGTCTACCGATGCCCCCCTCAATCCTCGCTTTGCTGATCCAGCCTGGTGCCAATCGGGAGAAGTGCCTCTAGTCTGTGAGTACCGGCTGGTTAAGCCTTCGGTTGCTCTCATCATGTATGGCACCAATGACGTAGGTTTTTTCGACTCAGCCACTTACGAGGGCAATCTGGTGGAAATGGTACGCATCTCCATCGAAATGGGGGTTATTCCCGTCCTCAGCACCATTCCAGTACGCCTGGGCTACGAAGAACGGGTCATCGAGTTCAACAATATCGTCGAGCGTGTTGCGGCGCGGTTTGAAGTGCCACTCTGGGATTACGGCGCAGCCTTGGATCAGGTGGTGGGTCTGGGGCTCGCCCCGGATGGAGTCCATCCTTCACTGCCACCCGGCGGGGTGGAAACGGTGATGCATTTGGGTGCCGCCAATCTCAACTACGGCTTTGTCATCCGTAACTTGACCGCCCTGCAAATGCTGGATGCCATCGTCCGCGTCATCGCCTGAGGAAGGTTTGATGACCTTTGCTAATGTCTACTGCTGAAGTTGCAGCAAATATCCCAGCCGCCGGGCAGCCATCTCCAGTAGCTCTGCCGCTTGCTGGAGCGCTTCATCCAGGGGCATCGGCCCTGGGACAATCGGGAGAACTGCTTGCAGGCCGGCTTTGTGTAGCAGTGCATCATCAATCTGCAAACCGCCGACCAACGCCACCGTGGGCACGCCCAATTGCTTGGCACGTCGGGCTGCACTGATCGGCCCCTTGCCGCTCAGTGTTTGCGAGTCCATCCGTCCTTCACCGGTGATGACCAGGTCGGCTGTGCTAACGGCCGCATCAAAACCGTTGTAATCCAGAATTAGGTCCGCGCCAGACTGAATTTGGGCAGGTAGGCAGGTCATCAATCCCGCCGCCAGCGCACCGGCTGCACCGCCTCCCGGCACGGCTCGAAGATCATTCCCGGTTTGTGTGGCGATTACACCGAAGAAGTGGGTTAATACCCGGTCAAGGTAGGCTGTATCGGCAGGGCTGGCGCCTTTTTGTGGCCCATAAACGGCTGCCGCCCCATTGGGTCCAACCGCTGGATTCTCGACATCGGCTGCCAGGATGACTTCGACCTGCTGCCAGCGGGAATCCAGACCACTGAAGTCCACCTGTCGAACCTGGGCTAATGCGTCGGCACCGGTTAGCAGCAGGTTTCCGTCCACATCCAGCAGCCGCACGCCCAGCGCTTGCAGACAGCCGGCACCACCTTCGGTTGTTGCACTTCCCCCGATTCCCACGATCACCCGCCTGGCACCTGCTTCCAGCGCCGCCTGCATCAGCATCCCGGTGCCATAAGTGCTGGCTTTGATGGCATTTAGTTCGTCCCGGTGGACTAGTTCCAGCCCACTTGCGAGCGCCATTTCGATCACAGCAGTGTCGCCATCCTGCAGGAGCCCAAAAGCCGATCGAATACGCCTGCCCAGCGGATCAAGCACCTCGGTTTCAATGCGCTCTCCGCCCCCTGCCAGGAAGGCGTCCAGCGTGCCGTTACCTCCATCCGCAATCGGCAGTAGGCGGCATTCAGCCCCTAAGCCGGAGTTCAGTAAACCCCTCTCGATAGCTTCAGCAGCGGCACGGGCGCCCAGGCTGTGTTTGAAAGCCCCGGGCGCAATGATGATCTTCATTCACTACCCCAGTTCAGGTCAGTGATGCTGCCATCCCGATGAAAACTAATCTGGGTGCGTTGCTCCCCGCTGCGGCTGATCACATAAAGCTGCGGCAGGGACTCGCTGGTGGGGTCTGCATCCACGAAGGCGAAGTAATTCGCCGCTGGGCTGAACACGGAAATGGGCGCGAACTGGCTGTCTTCAACCACCAGTAGTGTTGAACTGATAGTCTGATCCTGTACCCAGACATTGCTGACCGAGTCAATCAGCAAAAATCGTCCGTCTCTGCTCCAGCTAAGGCGGCTGGCATAGAGTGCTGCGCCTCGCCGTTCAGTCGGCGTCCCCAGCGCCAGTGAATCGACCTGATAGACAGTGCCACCTCGCTGATTTGTGGCCGGGTCGAAGAAGGTTTTCAGGTAGAAAAGTTGACTGCTGCCAGGGCGGGGTGCTGGGCTGAAATCCGGCCCATAACCACTATAGGAGGACATCGGTTTGATGAAATCATCACTCAGCGTAAGACGGCTAATCGCATTCTGCCCGATGAAGACATAGCTGCCATCGTTTGACCAGGCCAGTCCAAAGAGGTCGTTCGTGCTCAACTGGGTGAGTTGACGCTGACCATTTTCAGTTGGGCATGTTCCTTCTGCCTTCACCATGTAGAGGCCCGGCGGGCCGTCAGGGATCTGAGAAGCGCCGAAGACCAGCGATTGGCTATCGGGCGACCAGCGGGGCAGCAGCGACCGCCCAAAACCCAGGCATGAGACCTGACGCAGTCCACTGCCATCTAGATTGCTGATGTAGACCTCTCGAGCATTGCCGCTGGCTAATCCGGTGAAAGCCAGCCGCTTTCCATCCGGCGAGAGCGTCAGGTCGCGGGGTTCCAGGCCAACTCCGCCGATGAGTTCGGTGATCGAACTGCCGACTTCCAGCCGGGCAATCCCCAGCCCTCCGAAGATAAAGTAGAGTGCACCACTCACTTGCAGGCGCGGGACTTCGGTATCAAAAGGTAGGGGGATGCTGCCATCCAGCCCGGTCGGCATAGGTGTCCAGGTTGCTGGTAGTGTAGAGGGGCGGGCAGTCTGTCGAGCCGTGTCTCGTTCAGCTGTCTGCGTGATTTGGGCGATAGCAGTTCGGTATGCTGCCGTTGCAGTGTTCGCATCGACAGCAGTGAGATCCAATGCAGTGGGTAAAGTATTCGCACCGGGCGCGCACGCGCTCAACGCGACCAGCAAAATCAAGAGAATATATTTCATAGCATGTCCCTGCGCTTATCCATCCACTGGCATTATAGCGCAGGGCATGACCGGTGTTTCAGGCGAGCCCGGCAGCTTTCGCCCCGGTTTGCAGGAATTCCAATCCTCCCCGACCTAGCACCTCTGACGGTTGATTCGGGGGACGCCACAGGCAGGTAGCGGCTTGGAGATCCGGATTCACAGCCGCGAAGGACTCGAGGACGAGGAAGCCATCAAATTGGATCGCCTGTAGTCCACGCCAGATGTCCGCCCAGTGGACATTGCCGCTGCCGACCAAACCCCGATGGCTCTCGCTCATGTGGATGTAGGCCAGCACGTCACCCACCTGGACGATAGGATTGTAGAAGCCTTCTTCTTCGATGTTCATGTGATAGGTGTCGGCATGCAGCTTCAGGTTGTCTGCGCCGACAGCAAGAATGGTTTCGCGGGTATCTGCCAGCGTGTTATACAGGTAAGTTTCGTAGCGGTTGCAGGGTTCCAGCAGGATGGTCAGGCCTCGGCGCTTCGCTTCAGCTGCCACATCTTTTAAGACCTGGACGACAGTTGCTCGTTCTTCCGCAGTGGGCGGCTTGCCTGTCAGCGTACCCAGATGATAGGCGATGCAGCCACCCAGATACTGGCTGCCCACTTCCTCGACCTTTGCCAGCGCACTAAAGAGGAAGCTCCGAGCCTTTTCCGGGTAGAAGGGCATGTGTACCTCTTTGGGCAGGGCCAATGAGCAGGTTCCCTTAATCCCCGCTTTCGCCAGCGCGGCCCGATGGCTGGCGGCGTCAAAGGTAGCTGGATTCAACAGTGGCATTTCAATGTACTCGAAGCCAGTTTTGCCGACCTGCTCGATAGCGTAATTGCCGGACTCGGTGTTCCATTCCCCGACCCAGACAAAGGCGTGGCAGCCAAATTTCACCATGTTAATGTCCTTTTCGTTGTTTCAATGACCTGATCTGATAAAGATAGCTTTGCAAGGATGGCGGCGAAATTTTACATAAATCAATGCATTTTTCCCTCAAATGCGACGAATTTGACAAATTTGAATCGCTGGATTCGTCGCTCTTGTAAGCGTTGGGCTATCCGTGATAGCTGATTGGCTCGATCAGTTTATTAGTGTTGAGGCGGAAGAACGGAACAAGTGTCCGATTTTGTTCCGTTCTTGTGACGAGGGCGACCTAGCAGGTCGCCCCAACCAATCAGATAGCGATTACTGTGGCAAGTTTGCCGATGTAATCAGGACGACTGGCGATTCGATGAATGGCGCAACCGGGCGGCCTTCGATCACCTTGACCAGGGCTTCAATGGCCAGGTAGGCCATTTCATCCGGGTACTGGGCGACGGTACCGGCCAGACGACCATCGGCTACAGCCTGAATGGCCTCTGGGATAGCGTCCACGCTCAGGACGACGACCTGTCTGGCGAGACCAGCGGCTTCGACGGCTTCCACTGCACCGAGGCCCATGCCGTCGTTTGCGGCAAAGATGGCCTTGATGTTGGGGTTGCCCTGAAGGATGTTGCTAGCGACGTTGAAGGCTTCCGCACGATCCCAGTTGGCTGTTTGGCTGGCCACAACGCTGTAGCCGGCTGCCGTGACGCCCTCGGTGAAACCGCTGACGCGGTCAATGCTGCTGCTGGTGCCGGGCGCACCTTCGATGACGGCAACTTCGGAGCCAGCGGCGACATTGGCGATGACCCAGTTGGCGGCGTTCTGACCCGCGCGGACATTATCCGAGGCCACCTGAGCGCTCAGGCTGATTCCTTCACGCGCATCTGCCGGGATGAGTTCATCGAGGTTGACGATGGGCAGACCTGCAGCTGTGGCCTGCTGTAGACCGCTGTTCAGGCTGGTTGCCCGGAAGGGCGTTACGGCGAAACCATTGAAGTTGCCTTCGTTCAGCCAGCCTTCCAGCACGGCCAGTTGTTCGGCTTCCGAGTTTTCGTTGGGCGTGCTGCCGACGACAATTTCGATGCCCATATCAGCGGCGGCTCGTTCGTAACCAGAGATCATGGTCAGGAAGAACTCGTTGTCGAGGTTCTTAGTCAGTGCGCCCAAGCGCAGTGCCGGCATGGCGGCATCAGCGGGAAGGCGGCTGCCAGCGGTCGCGGCATTCTCGGCAGTGATGAGCAGCACTGGCGATTCAATGAACGGTGCAATCGGGCGACCGCCGATGACCTTCCGCATGGCTTCGACCGCCAGTACAGCCATTTCATCCGGGTACTGGGCGACGGTACCGGCCAATCCACTCGCTGCGACAGATGCCACAGCTTCTGGAATAGCATCGACACTCAAGACCTTGACCTGTTCGCTGAGGCCAGCGGCTTCTACTGCTTCCAGTGCGCCCAGCCCCATGCCGTCATTGGCGGCGAAGATAGCAGCTATATTGGGATTGCCTTGGAGGATGTTACTGGCCACATTGAAGGCTTCAGCGCGGTCCCAGTTGGCGGTCTGGCTGGCGACGACATTGTAACCAGCGGCAGCAACGGTATCAGTGAAGCCGCTGACGCGGTCAATACTGCTGCTGGTACCCGGTGCGCCTTCGATGACAGCGACTTCAGACCCGGCGGCGACATTGGCAATGACCCAGTTGGCAGCATATTGCCCGCCCCGGACATTGTTGGAGGCAATCTGTGCCGCCAGGGTGATGCCTTCCTGAGCATCTGCCGGGATCAGTTCATCAATGTTGATGATGGGGATACCGGCGGCGGTAGCCTGTTGGAGACCGCTGTTCAGGCTGGTAGCCCGGAAGGGCGTGACGATGAAACCATCAAAGTCGCCTTCATTGAGCCAGCCTTCGAGCACGGCCAGTTGTTCGGCCTCCGAGTTTTCGTTGGGCGTGCTGCCGACGACAATTTCGATGCCATGGCGCGCGGCGGCGAACTCGTAGCCCTTTTGCATGGTGAGGAAATATTCATTATCCAGATTCTTAATCAGTGCGCCGATCTTGATCGTATCCTGCGCTCCGACCAAGCCGATAGTGCCGAGCATAAGCCCGATGCACAAAATCAGGAACAACCGAGCGTACTTCATGTGCAACTCCTTCTTTTCCACAAAACTGTTCACAAAATGTGTCGTTTATCGGGTGCTTGGCCCGCTCAACACCGCATCGGATTACCGGTTGTCAACTACCTGCTTCCAGCCTAAGAAGGGTAGGTGCTTGACCTGGAATTATTTCTTTACTTGACCACTATGTAATCGTTTTCATGCATTGCAACATCATTCTATGGGTTGGCGTAAACCTGTACGCCTTTACAGCAACTGAACCAGATGGCCGAGGTGTGCCCCGGCCTTTCTAATATCTGCTGGCACGCCGTCGCTGCTGATCCAGTACCACCGCAAAGACGATCACTGTACCGATGACCACCTGCTGCCAGTAACTGGGTACATTGAAGATATTCATGGCGTTCTGTACCAAACTGATGATTAACGCACCGACGATTGTGCCACTGATCGAACCCTGACCACCCGAGAGGCGCGTTCCTCCCATGACAACAGCAGCAATGGCGTTCAGTTCAAATAGCCCGCCAAAGGTTGGATCGCCTGAGTTCAGGCGGGCCAGCAACAAAGCCCCGGCAATGCCGGTCAGAAAACCACAAAGCGCATACAGCCCGACCTTGTGGCGCTGGACACTAATGCCTGCCACCCGCGCTGTTTCTTCGCTACCGCCGATGGCGATGGTGTACTTGCCCAGCCGAGTCTGCGTCAGGAAAAACCAGAATACAATCGCAATCAAGATAGCGATGATGACTGCTATTGGCAGCTCCAGCGTTTCGTTGATGGGGATGCGCCCAGCGAAGAAGTTCTTGAATTCCTGATCGAAGCCGTAGATCGAGCGACCTTCGCTGATGACCAGTGCAATTCCACGGAAGATACCCATCGTTCCCAGGGTGGCGATAAAGGGTGAGAGGTTCAACCGTGTGATGAGCAAGCCATTGGCAAAACCGCAGAGCGTACCCACGCCAACGGCGACCCCGAATCCCATGACGGCACCGATAGGACCATCCAGCGAGAACGTAAGCCCAAATAGATTGAACGTATTGACATCCCGCATAACCATGGCGGAGAGGACGCCGCACAGGGCTACAATCGAGCCGACGGATAGATCAATACCGCCGCTGGTGATGACATAGGTCATGCCGACAGCGATGATGGCATTGATGGCGGCCTGGAGTAAGACCTGAATCAGGTTGCGCGGCGTCAGGAAGAGTTGCTGCCCTTCACGCAGGATGGGCGAGAGGATGGTCATGCTGACGACCAGAACCACCAACACCAGCACAATGCCATACTGGGCGAAGAATTCCCCGGGCGATGTGCGTCGGGTTGTGGGCAGACCTGTCGCGCTTGCGCTCATGCGCTGTTTACCTCATTCATGTACGTGGGCGGATACCGTCACGCCTCTACGATCACGGCCTTAACCTGGGTACACACGAGTTGAATCACGCACAACCAGGTGCGTCGGCAGTACCACATGCTCAGGCTCAAAATCTGGGTATTCGATCTGTTCCAAAACCAGTCGGGCGGCTTCCTGGCCCATGGCCCGGATGGGCTGCGCGACCGTGGTTAGGCTAGGGATCATAAAACCGGCTAGCGGAATATCATCGAAACCGATGACCGATAACGCCGCTGGCACTGATAGGCCACGCTGTGCTGCTGCGTGCATGACCCCTACTGCCGTCACATCCGTGAGGGCGAAAATGGCAGTGGGGTGAGGGGATTCGTCAAATAGATGATTGGCTGCTGCCATGCCCATCTCGTACTGCGGCAGGGTTCCGCTAACGATAATCGGATCATGGTCGTGGATACCGAATTCCCGTAGGGCTCGCCGCGCTCCTGCAATTCGCTGCTGCATGGCAATACTGTAAGTGGGTGCGCCGATCACCCGGACATGACGATGCCCTAACTTGAGCAGGTGCATCATGCCGTCATAACCGCCCTGGTCGTTATTCACCAGCACACGACTGGCATAAAGATCAGGCAGGTCACGGTCGAGCAGCACCAGCGGCAGTTTGCGGTTGCCCATTAAGTCTTGTAAGGCGCGTCCCTGCCCTGTCGGCACTGCGATTACACCATCCACCCGCTGCCGGATGAGGATTTCGGCATAAGCGCGTTCGCGGGCTTCATCTTCCTGGGCGCTACAGAGCAGCATCCGGTAATCATTTTCAAACAGGATGCCTTCAATGGCGAATGCCAGCGCAGCGAAGAAGGGCTGGTCGAGTTGGGGGATGAGCAAGCCAATGGCCCGGCTTTCCTGTCTGCGCAGGCTGCGAGCCAGTGCGCTGGGTTGATAGCTCAGTGCACGCATGGCTGCTTCTACGCGCTCGCGCAGATCCGGGCTGACATACCCCACGTTATTGATGACTCGGGAAACTGTTGCCAGGGAGACCTCGGCATGTTCGGCGACTTCGCGCATCGTGCTCATACCGGGGCCACCTGAGCTTCCTTCGCACCGGTAATGTAAGCTACGATCTCCTGAGGACTGGTATCTGGTTTGTTGATTGTCGCCACATGGCGACCTTGCCGCAGGACCACGATGCGATCCGCAATCCGATATACATCCTGCATGTTGTGGCTGATGATGAGCATCGAGATTCCCTGCTGATCCCGCAGCTTTTCGATCATCTGCAGGACTTGCTCGGTTTCTTCAACACCGAGGGCGGCGGTCGGTTCGTCCAATATGAGTAGTTCCCGTCCCCAGGTGACGGCCCGTCCAATGGCGACTGCCTGTCTTTGCCCACCACTCATGCTGCTAACTGGCAGGGTCGGCGCAGGAATTTTGATGTGAAGTTGACTGAGCGCAGTGGCAGTTTGCTCACGCATGTGCCGCCGATCCAACACGCCTAACCAGCGTCCGACGGCACCCCAGCGATAGGTTTCCCGTCCCAAATAGACGTTATCAGCCACATCCAGTTGTTCAACCAGGGCCAAATGCTGGTAGACCGTTTCGATTCCGTATGCGAGGGCATCGGCAGGGGTGCGGAAGTGTACGGGTCTGCCTTTAAAGATCAGGTTCCCAGATGTAGGTTGGATAAGGCCGGATAGGATTTTGACCAGCGTCGATTTACCGGCACCATTATCCCCTACCAGGGCTACAATCTCGCCCCTAAAGAGATCAAATGACACTGATTTGAGGGCCTGGACAGCACCGTAAGCTTTGCTGATGTGGTCAATGGTCAGTAGTTTTTCAAGGTTATTCATAAAAGAAATGACTCTATGTAAACGTTTACATGAAATGTAGCGCGATTCGTACTGCTTGTCAAATATTTCGTGAAGCAGGGTCTCAGGTGTGGTTCATCTCTATGGATGATAATGCTGAAAGAATTTACTTCTGGTTAGACCTCCAGACTTACGACGGGACTTTGACTGTGCTGGATATTCAGAATGCAGTAAACCACTGGCTGGCCCAGGGTAAGCAGGTTGGCTTGGCAACCGTGGTTTCCACCTGGGGATCGTCACCTCGACAGGCAGGGGCGCGGATGGCCTTCCTCGACGATCTGACGATGGTGGGTTCTGTGAGCGGCGGCTGTGTTGAAAGCGCCGTGTTGGATGCGGGGCTTAGATCGTTGAATGAACACCAGCCACACTTACTCCATTTTGGGGTTGCAGATGAACAGGCCTGGGAAGTGGGTGTGGCCTGTGGTGGTCAAATTGCTGTGTATATCGAACCACTGGATATGGAGTGGTGGTGTGTGGTTGCTGATCGCTTGAGTGCTGATAGGCCATTCGCTGCCGTGACAGTGATCACAGGAGCCGCTGCCGGACATAAACTTCTTCTGGATGAAACTGGAGTGCTATATCAGTCAGCTAGTGTGCCCATTGGTGTGCAACACAAGTTGGCTCAGGTTGGTAATGAAGGGTTGGCAAGGCAGGCTTCTTATCAGGTCGAGTCCGAGGATGGCGGGATTTTTGTCGATGTTTACCAACCGCGTCCGCGGCTGATTATCGTGGGCGGCGCTCATGCAGCCGTGGCGTTGGCACAAATGGCAGTCATGGTTGGATTTCGTGTGTTTTTGGTTGATCCTCGCCGGGCATTTGCGACTCCGGCGCGATTCCCCCAGGTTGAATGCATCTCCCATGAGTATCCCGATAAGGCCTTACCGAAGATTGGGCTGACGCCGGAGACGTATGTAGCGATCCTGACGCATGATCCCAAGATTGATGATCCGGCTTTACAAGTGGCACTCGGCGGTCCTGCACCCTATGTCGGTGTGTTAAGTAGTCGTCGCGTACATGAACAGCGTCTCGAGCGCCTGCGCGCTGCCGGAATGTCAATGACACTGCTTCAGCAAATCCATACGCCGATCGGTCTGAATATCGGTGCACAATCCCCGGAAGAAATTGCATTGTGTATTATGGCGGAGATTGTCGCAGTGCGGCGTGGACGATTGGACTTATTTAAGCCTATTGGCGAATTGGGTTAAGGTCTCTATAATGCAGTTAACAATCTAAGACACCGGGGGAGTCCAACCACATTGGACTGAGAGGGTACTTAAGTGAGTACCGACCCCACACCTGATCCGGATCATGCCGGCGGAGGGAGCGTGTAACCATGACCTACCTGATTACCTTATCCACCCGCCGCCAACGCAGCGGGTGTTTTATTTCCCCTGGTCTTGAGTGTGTTCGTAATGTCACCTGTCAAAGATGGAGATGTATTCGATGAAACGTAGACTTTTGGCTGCTGTGCTTTGTGTGATGCTGGCGCTGACCCCGGTGGTCGCGCAGGATTCGTCCAGCACACTCACGTTGGTTACACACGATAGTTTTAGCGCCAGCGAAGAAGTACTGGCTGCTTTCACGGCTGAAACGGGCATTACTGTTGAAATCCTGCGGAGCGGTGATGCCGGGACGATGCTAAACCAATCGATCCTCAGCAAAGAGAATCCGCTGGGGGATGTCCTGTTCGGTGTCGACAATACCTTCCTCAGCCGCGCCCTCGAAGCGGATTTGTTCATCCCGTATGAATCGCCCCTGCTGGAGAATGTGGATGAACAGTTCCAATTGGATGCGGGTGAGTTCAGGGTGACTCCAGTTGACTATGGCGATGTCTGCCTGAATTACGATGTGGCCTATCTAGAAGCCAATGGTCTTCCACTGCCAGCGCGTTTGCAGGACCTGACCCAACCGGAATATGCCGGACTGCTGGCGGTGCAAAATCCGGCAACGTCGTCCCCTGGCCTTGCTTTTCTGATGGTGACGATTGCCGTCTTTGGTACCGAAGGCGACTATACCTATTTGGATTACTGGCAGGATCTGGTCGCTAATGATGTCTACATCGCCGATGACTGGAGCGATGCATACTACAATCAATTCAGTGCCACCGGCAATGGAGGCAACCGCCCGTTGGTGGTCAGCTATGCCAGCAGCCCACCGGCTGAAGTGTTCTTCCGTGACCCACAGCCGGAAACTGCACCTACCGGCAGCATTGTGGCGGATGGCACCTGCTTCCGGCAGATTGAGTTCGTCGGCATCCTGCAAGGCACGGATAATCTGGAAGGCGCACAGCAGTGGGTCGATTTTATGCTGGGTCAGCAGTTCCAGTCCGATATGCCCCTGCAAATGTTTGTCTTTCCAGTGAATGCGGCAGCCGCATTGCCAGAGGTTTTTGCCCAGTTTGCCGCTCTTCCGGCGAACCCCGTCAGCCTACCCGCTGATGAGATTGACAGCAACCGCGAACAGTGGATCCAGGAATGGACAGAGACAATACTGCGGTAACCTGATCAACAGGGGCGACCTGCCAGGTTGCCCCTACCGTTGATGAACTGGAATACACCATGCTTGCCCATATGCGCCGTTACGTGCTCATTTTGCTGCCGTTAGGTTTTTTGACCGTATTTTATGTTTACCCACTGGTGACGATCTTCGGAGTCAGCCTTGCCCCGGAAGGCCAACTTGACCTGAGCGGTTTCACCCGTATCATCACGGGCAGCTACTATCTGGAAACACTGGCGTTTACCTTCGGACAGGCATTACTTTCCACTGCGCTAACCCTCGTATTCGCTCTGCCTTCGGCCTATGTCTTCACCCGCTATCAGTTCCCCGGCAAGAGCTTGCTAATGGCCCTGGCGACTTTGCCCTTTGTACTACCGACTGTCGTAGTGGCTTCCGCTTTTCTTGCGTTGATCGGGCCTCGTGGGTTACTCAATCAGGCGCTGATGAGCTTACTCACCTTACCAGAGCCGCCGATCCAATTAGATCGTACGCTGACGCTGATTTTGATCGTGCACGTGTTTTACAACTACGCGGTTGCGTTACGGATTATCGCCGGGTTTTGGGCTAATCAGAATCCTCGGATGGAGGAAGCGGCTCGGGTACTGGGGGCGGATAGCTGGCAGCTCTGGTGGCGCATTCGTCTGCCCATCTTGCGTCCAGCGATTCTGGCCGCCGGTATTCTGGTCTTTATCTTCACCTTCACCAGCTTCGGGGTGGTTCTTATCCTCGGTGGGCCCCAGTACGCTACACTCGAAGTGGAAATCTACCGGCAGGCAACCGCGATCTTCAATTTGCCGATGGCGGCGGCACTTTCACTGGTGCAGATCGGCTTCATGCTGCTGTTGATGATCGTCTACACCCGGCTGCAGCGGCGGCTGGCGAGCGATCTGGTGAGCAGTGCGCGCATAGCAACTCCAGTACGGTCATGGCGGGATCGGGTGTTGGTTGGTGGAACGCTCCTGTTTATGCTATTGATGTTGTTTTTGCCACTGCTAGCACTGGTTTTACGTTCTGTCGTCACACTGGATGGCGCTGTTACCCTGCAATACTTTCAGCAGTTGAACATCAATGCACGTGGATCAGTGCTCTTTGTCCCGCCGATTAACGCTATTGGTAATTCGCTCGCTTTTGCTCTGGTGACTACACTGCTGAGTGTTGTCCTCGGACTGGTGACGGCCTACCTGTTGGCCGGTAGGTTGGGACAGTTTGGGCAATGGTTTGACCCGATCTTCATGCTGCCGCTGGCGACTAGCGCGGTCACTCTCGGTTTTGGCTATCTGATCGCCTTGGATGAGCCCCCGCTGAATTTACGAAGTTCACCGATCCTGGTGCCGCTGGCGCATACCTTGGTGGCATTGCCGTTCGTCGTGCGGAGTGTGCTGCCGAGCCTGCGGAGTTTGCCCCCTAATCTGGGGGAAGCGGCTCAGGTCCTGGGGGCGGATGGCTGGCAGGTATTCCGCCGAATTGATTTGCCGATCATCAGCCGAGGTCTGCTGGTGGGTGCGACGTTCGCCTTTACAGTCAGCATGGGTGAGTTTGGGGCGACGACTTTCCTCGCCCGACCGGACACACCAACTATTCCGGTCGTCATCTTCCGACTGTTAGGCCAACCGGGTGTGCTCAACTATGGGCAGGCTATTGCTATGAGTGTGATCTTGATGCTGGTTTCAGCCATCAGTTTTGTCAGTATCGAACGACTGCGTCCTGCTGGCACGCGTGAATTTTAGTTGGATGTAACCGCCACAGCTGTGGCGCGTAACGAAGACCAAGCCAGACCCTATATGCTTACTATTCATGATCTTCATGTTGATTTCGCTGGCAAGCCGGTACTTCGAGGGGTGAATGTACAGGTCGGGGCAGGTGAGATCCTCTGCCTGCTGGGTCCCTCCGGCTGTGGAAAGACCACTCTTCTACGTGTCATCGCCGGCCTGGAACAAGCCAGTCAGGGTGATCTTCTGCTGGATGGCCAATCGATCCAAGCGATACCTGTCAACCAACGGGGTTTTGGCCTGATGTTTCAGGACTTTGCGCTGTTTCCCCATCTGACGGTTGCCCAAAACGTCACCTTTGGTCTGGAGATGCAGGGTCGTGCTGCTGAGGAACGGCAGCAGCGCGTCCGTGAAGTGCTGCAATTGGTCGATCTTGACGGTTTTGCCGACCGCGACATCGCCCGACTTTCCGGGGGTGAACGCCAGCGGGTGGCGCTGGCGCGCAGCTTGGCTCCGCGACCGCGCCTGCTGATGCTGGATGAACCCCTCGGTTCGCTGGATGCTGCCCTGCGTGAGCAACTGGTGATCGAGTTGCGAGCGATCATTAAGCGCGTTGGTCTGACGGCCATACACGTCACTCATGACCAACGGGAAGCGTATGCAATTGCTGATCGCATCGCACTGATGAATCAGGGACGCATCGAACAACTGGATACGCCGGCACAGGTCTACCAACATCCGCGTACTGCATTTGCCGCCCGATTTTTGGGCTTGCATAACCTTGTGCCAGTGACCCGCTGGCGAGACGGGGTGGCAGAAACGGCGCTTGGACGCGTTCCCGTATCGACCAAGTCGGACTTGCTGCTGCTGCACCCTGACCATCTCACACTGGGTCCATCGCGTTCAGCCGGTGAAGCGTTCACTGTGGAAGGCAAGGTGAGTGAAGTCACATTTCTGGGGGAGGCCTATCGGCTCAAAGTGCATCATGCTAGTGGAATAGAGTTACAACTGCGGATTCCGGCTGCGGCTATTCCACCTGTTCTTGGTCAGTTGGTGACCGTTGATGTTGGGCAGGTGCTCCCGGTGCGTTCCTAAGCCTGTAGCTGGAAGTAATCCGCGACCGTTTCTCAGTCATTGACTGGTTTTGCGCACAAATAACGGTCGTGGACCATGGACATGTTTCGGCGAATGGCTTAGCCTTTGAACGCTCCTTCGATGAATCCTTGGAAGAAAGCTTTCCGGGCCAGCAAGAACAGGCCAATGCCCGGTAACATCATCATAATGGCCGCAGCATTCAGGAGTTCACTGTTGTTCCCGGTCAACTGATTTTGAAAGTCGAGCAGCCCGACTGTGGCTGTTTTGAGTTCATCACTGCGGATTAACAGTGAGGCAGTGACGAAATCATTCCAGTTGAAAACAAAGTTGGTCAGGAATACCGCCATAAGCCCCGGCAGCGAGAGCGGGAGCAGAACGTGACGCAGCGCCTGTAAAGGTGTCGCTCCGTCCACAAGGGCGGCATCTTCCAGTTCTCGCGGGATGGCTGCATAAAAGCTTTTCATCACCCATACACCAAATGGAATCCCAAACGCGCTGTAGACAGCGATTAAGAGTAGTAGATTGGCAACTTGTCTGGCGTTCAGATCGCCAATTATTGCGGCTCCGGTCGGCACCAGGCGCAATAGTTCACTGGTCAGCCGATAAAGGGGAATCAGATTGACGATGCCCGGCAGCATCATCAGTCCCAGTAGGAGGATGAGCACCCCGCGCCGTCCCTGAAAGCGCAACCGGGCGAAGGCGTAACCGGCCAGCGCACAAAAGGTTGTGGTGAGGAGGGCACCACCCAGGCTAGTGATAGCGCTGTTGAGCAGGTTTCGCACGTAACGCGGTGTGGAGAGCAGTTGTTCATAATGACCCCAGTACACCCCATCACGGAACAAGTTCTGTGCCAGCCCGAACCCGGTTGGCTGGAGAGACGTGACCAGGGCATAGATAATTGGGAAGAGAAACGCCATACAGAGGATTACCAGTAGCAGGTAAGTCCAGTAATGCTTCCACCACCGGATGGGAGAACGGTTCACCAGATTCTGATCCTCAGTCCAAAGCATTTTGAGTGCGGAGGGTATTGAGATAGATGAGGGCCAGCCCTGCATTAATGAAGAACATGACCACGGAAACAGCAGATGCAAAGCCGAAGTTGTTAAATTGCAGAGCCTGTTTATAGAGCTGCAGGCTCACCACCTCGGTCGTTCGCCCAGGTCCGCCATCGGTAATCGAGAGGAAGAGGCCAACAGCATTGATCGCCTGAATGCTCAGGAATACCAACGTGACTTGTGTAGTCGGCAGCATCAGAGGCCAGGTCACGTTCCAGAACTGCTGCCATCGGTCTGCGCCGTCGATGCTGGCGGCCTCAGTTAATTCACCCGGGATAGTTTGTAGCCCGGCTAGCAGTAACAAGAGGGCGAAGGCCGTCCCTCGCCAGAGTGCAGCGGCCAGCACCACGCTCAGGGCGCCAGTGCCTTCTGCCAGAAAAGAATAATCGCCCAGCAGGGGGCCGAGCATATTTTGCAGTAGACCTACCCTCGGCAGGAATAACCAGCGCCACAATATACCCGCCACAATATCGGAGAGCATCCACGGGATAAAAATCACAGTCAGGAAGAAGCTGGCACCTTTCATTCTGCCCCTGAATACCAACGCCAGCAGGTAGGCAAACACGATGACCAGACTGACATATAATACGCCGTAGATAGCTGTCCGCCCCAGCCCGGCCCAGAACAAGGTATTCCCAAAAAGTCTCTGGAAATTCTCCAGCCCCACATAAACGAAGGTCGCCCGTCGATTTTCGTACAGGCTCAGTCGGAAGCTAAACAGCGTAGGGTAGAGGATGAACGTGCCGACACACAGCAGCGCCGGCAGGATCAGTACATAGGGTAGTGAGCGGTGCAGGCGCGATTGAGGTTTCATCAGGCTTTTGACAGTATTAGAAGCTATGTTGCATCTTCAAACGCTGCTTAAAGGTAACGCAAAATGGTTACGATCATAGTGGCGGTATGTGAGCGAAGTAGATTATTGCGGGTGGGTTTTGAATTCCTGTGGTTGGTAAGTTCAAGATAGAGAGTTGAAGGTGTGATATGCCTAGGGTGGTTTATACGACTGAGCGCAGCTTGGTTCATCAGCAGCGGGCGCTATCCGCTGCTCCACCTGAACTTTCCATCACGATGCTCCACCAGCCTGCTCCACAGGCTCTCTACGCAGCCCTCCAAGACGCCGAATATCTGATCTCGGAACGTGTGGGTGTCGTTGATGAGCAGTTGTTTGCGAGCGCGCCGTACTTGAAGTTGGTTGTGCGTGTAGGGTCTTTTCACCATGACATTGATCTGCATGCAGCACGCGCTGCTGATGTGACGGTTTGTCGTCACCCTGATGCGGGTACCCATGCGGTTGCCGAGCATTGCATCCTGCAAATGCTGGTTCTGACCAGGAAACTGCGTCAGGTAGAGCAGGCGGCGCTGGCACCCGACCCACGCTGGGGCGAACCACGACAAACTGATGAGAACGTCTTCGCATATAACTGGTCAGGGCAGCGGGGACTGGGCCGCATCGAGGGGCGGACGGTGGGTATTCTGGGCATGGGGGAGATCGGTGCAGAGGTCGCTCGGCGGTTGTCTGGGTGGGGTTGTTCGATTCTCTATCACAAGCGCCGTCGCTTGCCCGAGTCGGTAGAACGTGAACTGAACATCACTTATGTCGATTCCGAGGGATTGCTGGCCGAGAGTGATTACCTCGTATCCCTGCTGCCCTATCTTCCAGAAACCGTTAACTATCTCAACCAGGACCGCATCAACCGGCTTCGATCCGGTGCCTTTGTACTGAGCTGTGGCAGTGGTGGCACCTTCGATGAGGCAGCGCTGGCACGCGCATTCCAAGATGGGCGCCTCGCCGGAGTAGCAGTCGATAGCCACACTTGGGAACCACTGCGTGCCGATGATCCTTTGTTGGCTTTAGCCCGTGCGGGTGCCAATGTGCTGTTGACCCCGCATATCGCTGCTGGAACTGAATTCGACCGTGGCGGGGAATACAGCAACATCCTGCGCCATCTACAAGGTGAACCTTTGCTCTATCGCCTAACCTGAGGGGCGCAGCGCTGTGCGCCCCTCAGCGCTAACTGACAGAGAATGACTAGTGGTATTCGGGCAGCCAATTGCCATGTGCGGCAATCAGGTCATCCACGAGTGACCAGATCTGGTCGAGAGAGAGTTCCGCAGCGGTGTGCGGATCAAGCATCGCGGCGTGGTAGATGTGCTCACGCTTGCCGGTCAGTGCCGCTTCAACCACTAGCGACTGCACATTGATGTTGGTCTGCATCAGTGCGGCCAAATGCGGGGGCAGAGACCCGATCTTGGTCGGCTGGATGCCGTTTTTATCGACCAGGCAGGGTACCTCCACGCAGCAGCCCTGGGGCAGGTTATCAATCAGGCCACGATTGGGGACATTACCGTAGACAACGCACGGTTTCCCGGTCTCCAGGCTGTGAATGATGCTCGACCCGTATTCGACACTGCGTTCGATTTCAATCGGTGCGCCACCTTCCAGCGCAGATCGTTGTTCTTCCCAAGCTGCGATCTGCACTTCACAGCGCCGAATGTACTCATCCAGGGGAATATTGAATTCTTCGATCAGGTCCGGGCGGTCGCGCTTGATGAACCACGGAACATATTCGCTGAAGTGTTCGCTGCTTTCCGTCACGAAGTAGCCCAGGCGGTTGAACATCTCATAGCGGACGCGGTTCCAGTCTGGTTGCCGATTGTTATCGAAGACTTCGCGGATGCGCGGGTACAGATCTTCGCCATTGCGCTCAAACTTCAGGTAGAAAGCCATGTGGTTGATTCCGCCGACCACATAGTTAATCTCGTTCAGCGGCACATTGATGTCTGCTGCCAATTCACTGGCGGTGTGCTGGACGCTGTGGCAGAGGCCAATCGTCTTGATGCGGGTGGCCTTCGTGACAGCCCAGCAGTTCATCGCCATCGGATTAACGTACTGGAGGAAGGTCACGTCCGGGCAGAGTTGCTCCATTTCACGGCACATCTCCAGCATGACAGGGATCGTCCGCAGGGCGCGCATGATGCCGCCGATGCCCAGCGTATCAGCAATGGTTTGACGGAGGCCGTACTTTTTGGGAATTTCAAAGTCAACCACGGTACCTGGCTTATAACCGGCCACCTGGATCATATTGATGGCATAGTCGGCCCCATCTAATGCCTGCTTGCGGTCGAGCGTTGCAGTGATTTTCGGAGTGATCTTCAACGTCTCTGCGATGCGATTGGCAACAATCTCGGATGTGCGGAGGCGTGTTTCGTCAATGTCGTGCAGCGCAATCTCACTGTTGGCCAGCTCTGGGTAGGAGAGAATGTCTCCCAACAGATTCTTGGCAAATACCGTGCTGCCTGCGCCGATAAACGTGATCTTCGCCATAGGATAACCTTTCTACGGATGGTAAACGGTGAGAATACGTTCGGAACCGAACTGATCAATGCTGGAGATGGCACCATCAGGCCAGCGGACTTCCAGCCGATGAACAATACTATGTGACGGGAAGCCAAAGTGTATCCGGGAAGGATCGCCAGAGATATAGCCGCTCCCGCTGCGGACATCGCGCCAATAGGTTCCTGTGCTGGTTTCCAGCAGCAGGGTTGCGCCGAGTCCAAAAGGATTGCCGGTGTCGGGTGCTCGCAGGTCAACCTGCAAGCTACTTCCGCCACACAGAGAATTTTCGAATAGTTGAGCTGGCTCGCTAAGGTTATTCACCACAATGTCCAGGTCGCCATCATTGTCCAGGTCAGCCATGCTCATACCACGACCACTGCGAAGACTGCCCAGGTTCCATTCGGTCGCAGGTTCAAACATGCTGCCGCCGTTATTGCGGAAGGCCTGATTGGCCTCCACCAGTGCGTAATCCGGCAAATCAGCGAACAACTCGATGGACATCATGCCATTCACGACATACAGATCAAGGTAGCCGTCATTGTCCAGATCACCAAACTTGCTTGACCAACTCCAGCCTGTTGCGCTGACCCCATAAGTACCAGCCTGATCAACCCAGTCGTTCGAGTAATTGCGTTGTAAAAGGACATTTCGGATATGCTGCCGGTCTCCGGGGCGGCGTGGTTTGAGTTCCAGCGGTGCTATAACCCGCTCTTGCATCAGATCGGCGAGCTCGGAACCGGGGTAGGGCTGCATGTCAGCGGCAAAGAATTCCAATGTGCCGTTGTTATCAAGATCACCATAATCAAAGCTCATGGTGTTGTAAGCCGTATTGACGAAGGGCGTAGTTTCAACCCAGGTATTCGCGTCCAATGACCAGGCTTGATCCGGGAAACCGAAGTCGTTACCCACGATTAGTTCAAGTTGTGAATCGGCATTGACGTCGACGATCATCACAGCCAGGGCCTGAGATTGTTCTGCCAGTCGGATGGGGATAAAACGTTCTTCCTGATGTTCGTAATAGATTACGCCAGCGCCACCACCCAACATAAAGCTATCACGTAGCGTGCGCTCCAATTCGGAATCATAGGAAGCCGTGATCGCATCCAGATCGCCATCCCCATCTGCATCCAGCCAGGCCATGGTGTAAGCCGGGTTGCGGATACCGCGCAGGGTAGCCGGGGCGAAGGTCATATCGTGCTGATTGCGCCACCAGCGCGGTGCAGCGAGTTGAGTGGTGTGGACAATGTCATTCCAACCGTCGCCATCAACGTCCACCAGCGCAAAGGCTCGTGTCTGACCCGTCGGCGCGAAGGGCTGTGCCTTAAAAACCAGGTTGCCCTGATTCCAAAGGATGGTGCTTGGGCCATAGAGATTCCCCATGACCACATCCAGTAATCCATCCTGGTTGAGGTCGTTGATCGCTACGCCCGAACCATTGCTTTCATAGGAGCGGGGAACACCGCGTATCTGTGTGGTATGGGGCAGATCATGGGTGATGAAAACACCCAGGCACGCTTCAACCTGCATCGGTAGCGATTGTAATCCTACGATGAACATCATGAAAAGCATGTGGCTCAGGGATAAAGCGTGGCGGTACATGAGGTATCCACTAGAAAGTGTACCGCCTCTATGCGAGACGGTACACCTGGGTCACACAGACTTACAGGTCAATATTATTGGAACAGTGCATTGACTTCGGCATTGGCATCAGGCATCACATCGGCAGCCTGAACCTCGCCCAGACCAACACGATCCATCGCTTCGACCATGATGGTGTTAATCTCACCACCAAAGTCGGTGATGGGGAACAGGAAGGTGCCGCCTTCTTCATTAGCCTGATCGACGAACGGGCTGATGTCTATACCGGCATCCAGGCGAGCTTGGAGGGAGATAGCAGCCGAGTCCGGAATGGCCGGGAAGACCACACCAGAGGCACCAACGATGTCCTGGCATTCACGGCTACCCAGGAACTTGACCCAGGCCCAGGATTCTTCCAGGTGCGGGGTACCTACATAGATCGAGTCCGCCAGACCGTTGAACATGCTGCGGCGGCCTTCAGGACCCTGCGGCAGACGGGCGAAACCAACCGGGAATTCACTGGCCAGATAGGTGCCGATCATCCAGGAACCATCAACGATCAAAGCGACATTGCCGGCCTGGAACAGGGCAGTGCGCCCCAGCGAGGTTTGTTCTTCCAGCGGTTGGGCGACACCCTGAACCAGCCACAGGTTCGCCAGCCATTGAGCCGTGCCGATAAAGCGCGGATCGTCATAGTTGTACTGGTTGCCCCACAGGCCGTTGTTGTGTGACCAGCCAGTGGTATTGCTCAGCCAGCTCCATTCGGTCTGGCCGTAAGGGCCACCCATGCCGTTGCTGGCATAGCCGTACTGGGCTACATTGGCCTTGTCGAAATCTGGGCTGAGGGCGTTGTTGCCATTGGCATCCAGGGTCAGTTGAGCCAGCACCTGGCCGAAGCTGCCCCCGTCATCCGGGTTCCAGGTCAGGTCATCCAGAACCGCCGGATCGACCCCTGCGCGTTCAAACGCTTCCGTATTGTAAACAATGGCGACAGTGTCCCAGTCCTTCGGCAGACCGTAACGCTTGCCGTCACGGGTCCACAGATCGGCCAGGCCAGGATAGTAAATATCGGTGGCAACACCGTCACGTTCAACCAAAGGCTGAATATCAACAATCTGTTCGAGGGTGGCAAATTCAGGATACTTCGCCAGGTGGTCGGTGAAGACATCCGGCGACTCGCCGCTGACGAAACCGGTGGTGATGGCGGTCCAGTAATCGTCCCAGCCCAACTGCTGGACATCGACGACGATGCCGGGATTGGCTTCCTGGAACTTAACCGCACATTCTTGATAAGGGGGCAACTGATTGGCATCCCACATCACGTAGCTGATGGTGACGGGGTCTTGCGCCTGGGCGGTGCCAATGATGGCAACCAGCGCCAGGAGCACCAGAACAACAGACAACTGACGTTTCATGTTCCATACTCCTCAAAATGAAAACCTACACCTGGACTAAACAGGTTAAACCTATAACCTGTGTGACCCACAAACTCAGGGGGTGAGCAAACCCTCACCCTTATTTGAAGCCGGAGAACTGGATCGAATCCACCACCCGGCGACCGAAGAAGATGAACAACAGGATAGTTGGCACGATACTGACCACAGTTCCGGCCATCAGACCAGCCCAATCCGGCGAGCCCTGCGGCGTTTGTGATTTGAACACGCTCAGAGCGACGGTTAGCACACGCACTTCTTCATCCCGGCCGACCAGGAATGGCCACAGGTAGTCGTTCCAGCTTCCGACGAAGATCAATACGCCCATCGTCAGGAGTGGCCCGGTCATCAGCGGCAGGGAAACACGCCAGAAGACACCGAATTTACTGCTGCCATCCAGCAGCGCTGCTTCTTCCAGGTCACGATTCAGGCTCAGGAAGAACTGCCGCATGAAGAAGACCGCGAAGGGTGACATCAGGAAGGTCGGGGCGATAATGCCCTGGAAGGTGCCAATCCATCCCAGTTGTCGGACAAATACGAAGTTCGGGATGAACAGCACGATCCCCGGCACCATCAGCCCGGTCAGATAGATCGTGAACAAGAGGTTGCGGAAAGGAAATTTCAGGCGGGCGAAAGCATAGGCGGCCATTGCGCTGAAAATAGTCTGCCCGACGGTGATTAAGCCGGAAACGATGATTGAGTTTCGCAGAAAGATCCAGAAGTTTAACGTCCCTGGACTGATGTTTGAGGCTTGCTGACCAACCAACGTACTGGGGTCGATCATGCCCAGCACGCGCTCGAAGTTAAAGGTCGTGGCGTTATGTGGCAGCAGATCACTGGCGTAGGCATATACCGATGATGGTTCGGATAGAGCCGTTCGGACAACCCAGTAGAACGGGAACAGCGTGATGAATAACAACAGCCCAATCAAGATCCAGACGACGAGATTACCGATGTTGATGCGCTGTGCCCAACTGGCCGTACCGGCCTCTGCCTTGACAGCGGTTTGAGTGATGGAAGTCATGCTGTCCTCCTTTATGAGTATTCGGCCAGGTCGGAACGGTCGCTGCGGAAGAATCGGTTCTGGATCAAGGTAATGGTCACCAGGATCAGGAACAGCACAGTCGAGGCCGCCGTTGCGGTACCCATGCTGATGCGCCGTTCGAACACTTCCTGGTAGATGTAGAAGATGATCGTCCGGGTGGCACCGGCAGGGCCGCCCTGCGTCGTGACGGCAATGGTGTCGAAGATCTGGAATGAACCGATGACCGAGGTAATGATCACAAATGCCAGCACCGGACGCAGTAGAGGCAGCGTAATGCGGAAGAAGCGGGTACTGGCATTCGCGCCGTCGACGGTCGCCGCCTCATATAATGAGGTTGGGATCGTCTTTAAACCGGCGAAAAGCAGTACTGCGTTATAACCCATATGTCGCCAGATGTTCACACCGGCGATGGTGGCAATAGCCTGGTCGGGTAGACCAAAAAACCCTTGCTTGCCGATTCCCACCGCGTCCAGCACGATATTGACGATGCCCAGTGTGGGATCGAGCAACCATAAGAACAGCGACGCGACGATGACATTCGGCATCAGCCATGGCAGGATCATGATGCTTCGGAAGATGGCTGAGTTGCTCACGCGGTTCATCAGCAGCGCCATAATGACGGCCAAAACTGTCTGAATGGGAATGTTCCACAGCACATAGCTGATGGTGATAGTCAGCGAGCGCCAGAAGCGTTCATCAGCAAAGATGTCTTGGTAGTTTGCCAGCCCTACCCACTCCGGGTCGCGTAGCAGGTTCCACTCGGTGAAGCTGATAAAGATGCTGCGGACCGCCGGTACGGCGAAGAAGGCTGTGAAGCCAATCAGGCTGGGCAAGACAAAAATCAGCCCCAGAATAGCTTCATTGTTACTAATAGTATTGAGTATTCTGGAAAGAAATCCGGTTTGCCTGGTTGAGGCATTTACTGTCATATATCCCCCTATTTCAACAAAATTACATGGTCATTTTCTTGAGATCAATCGGTGTCCAATCAGCTCCGCAAGATGCGCGGATAACTAATTCAGGCTGCAAAATTGTTGGTTTAGGCTGTCGATCTTTCTTAAGAATCATTCTCAAGAGCATTTCGCCGGCTTTTTGCCCAAGTTCGATTTCAGGTGCTTTAACGGTGGTGAGCGGCGGGTAGGTGAAGCGGGAAAAGCGCATATCATCGTAGCCCACCACCGCCACATCATTGGGGATCGTTAGGCCGCGCTCATGGCAGGCGGACATCGCGCCTAGTGCCATGAGGTCATTCATTCCATAAATGGCATCTGGCGGGTTGGCTTCATCCAGCAGTGAAAGCGCAGCCATGTAGCCACTTTCCGGGTCGAATGCGCCAATTCGCAGCAAACGGTCGTCAACTTGTAATCCGGCTGCACGCAGAGTTTGTCGGTAGGTCTGAAGTCGTTTGCTCACCATCAGGTCGGCCAGCGGCCCATAAGTAATACAGGCAATCCGTTGATGACCAAGGGCGATCAAATGATCGAGCAAAACCTTAACGCCACTGAGGTGATCAATGGTGACATAGGGGAGATTATCGTGAGGAAGATCGGGTTGCCCCATAAAGACGACCGGAAACCCACGGGTGGTGAGCTGATTGATGGTTGGCAGTAGTTCGTCATACCATCCAGAGATGGTCGCGCCAGCAGCTTCGCCTCCTTGGAGTAGGCTGGAAATCGCTTCAGCATCTGGCTCTTCCATTTGCTCGACCAGAATTCGGAAACCACGCTCCTGGCTGGCCCGGTTTAAGCCGGTAATGATGTTAGGGATATAGGGATCGGCAAAGACCTGCGCATGCGGGCGCACCAGTACCAACGCCAAATTGTTGCTGTGACCACGTGCCAGTGTGCGTGCTGCCACATGGGGCACATAGTTCAACTCTTTACACGCGCGAAGAACCCGCTGGCGTGTTTCTTCGCTGATGTTCATGCCGGGGGTAGCATTCAGCACAAACGACACCGTCGTTTGAGAAACTCCGGCCAACTGGGCAACTTGTTTGCTAGTGATTTTTCGATTCAAAATGTTCAAGAAAAATGATTAACTAAATCGAATTACTAATGCGTATTAGTAAAATATCCATAAACACACACTTTGTCAAGCATTTGCTCGTTTTGGGGTGCATTTCAAATTGGGGGCAGAACTCTAAACTGAACATAAATCGCCCCAAATCTGAAATGCACCCCTCGTTTTAAGTCCAGTTGACGGATTGGCTTCGCCCATGGTTTGGCTTGTACTGACTATAATCTATAACCAGTTCTATATGGATCGTTGCCTGTTTTGCTCTTAGTTGAGTAGGGAAGGTTATGGTCGCCTCGACGTATATTCAGGAGATTGAAGCCTGGCGTGCGGAAATGGACGCGCAGTTACGTGCCCCCGGCCCTTGGGGGTGGCTGGCTGTCGCTGGTACCTACCCACTTGAGAAGGGCAAAAACACGATTGGCAGTTCACGTAAATCTACCATTCGTCTGCCAAAATCTGCCCCGGAGGGTGTTGGGCAAATTGAATTTGATGGTCAACATGGTAAGCTGCGGGTGACCACTCGTCAGCCCGTGTTCGTTGATGGCGTCGAGGTGCGAACGGCGCAACTCCGCAATCACCGTGAAAAGGGGGGTATGTCGGTTGTCCGGGTCGGAAATATCACCTTTGGTATTGCCGAGTCGATCAATCGGGTCTATGAGGTTATCGTCTGGGATGCGGATAGCCCTCGGCGGCAGTCATTTCCGCCCCGGGCCTGGTATCCCATTAACCCGGACTATTGTTTTACTGGACGATTCATTCGCAATTACTCTGCCAATGAACTCATCAAGAAAAGCCCTAATCAGTACACTCCCGAACTGATGCATCTCGGCAATGTCTTTGTTTACCATGCAGAAACACGCTATCGCTATGCCGTGATGCGTTCTGATCTGGGCCCCAAGTATTTATGGTTGATGCTTTACGACAAGACCAATGGCAAGACCACCCATGAACGCGGGCGGCACTTGCAGGTACGCATTATCGATGGCGAAGAAGTGGAGGTGGATTTTAACAAGTTGGTCATGCCACCGATGACTTTCTGTGAACACATTGTCAGCCCGATGGCACCTATTCCCAATCTCTTTATGACGCCGCTCGAAGTAGGAGAACGGTATCCGGAGTAATCCTTAACTCTCCAGTCGATCTGCTTCCAGGCTGGCCCCGATGCGTCGGAACAAATCACGTGCTTCTTGTTGTAGGCTGGCGCCACGTTCAGTGTTCCCCTGCGTGCGTTCGTATTCAGCCCATGCTTTCAAGGTGCGGGCCCGCTCACCTTCCATCTTGCTTTCTTCGCTGATGCGTAGGCTTTCACCAAATGCAGTGGTCGCGTCATAAGTGTTGCCATTAAGCAGGATGGGTTTGCCTCTGGCTGCGACCTGACCAATTGCACGCCAGCCAGCGGATAGGAATTCCGGCGATTCTACTTCCTGGGCTAGGGCGACAGCTTTCAGGGCGGCTTCCTGCGCTAAGTCAATTTGCTTTAATGCTAACCGCGTTTCAGCGAGGAAGCGGTAAGTTTCCGACAATTGCCCGAACCCGACTGACTGCGCCATGGCGATGACCCGCATTAACTGCTCTTCAGCAGCTGGTAAATTGCCGAGATGTAGATAGGCACCGCCCAGATTGCTCCGGTAGAGCATTTCGGCATCCCGCAAACCAATCTCTTGGGCGATCTTGAGCGCCTCTTGATAGCCGTCAAACGCCGCTTGATAATCACCTCGCGCATCCGCGACTGCCCCGGCATTGCTGATGAGTGCCATCGCCTGGCTGCGATCACCAAGATCCTGCAGAATGACCGAAGCGCGCTCGAAATGTTGTCCAGCTTGCTCGTAATTGCCCAATGTGTACTGAATGCCGCCCATCATATTCAGGCACTGCGCCAGTAGGGGGCGGTAGTTAAGATCGGTGCAGATGGTGATGACCTCATCAGCAATCTTCAAGGCCGCTTCAAAATCTCCAGTGCGGAAAGCGTTCCATCCTTTGACGAAAATGGATTGTGCGATTTTCAGTTGGAGGCCTGAATTACGAGCAATTTCCTCGGCAGCTCTGGCGCTGGCAGTGGCTCCATGGAAGTCCCCCTGATAGATCAGCGCAGTGCTGACTCCCAGATGGGCCTGCGTTTGTGCCATTCGGTCACCGGCTTGCTCCGCCTCCTGTTGCATTCGGGTAAAAATCTCGACCGCGTCAGTATATTGCGCCTGCCAGTTGAGCATCGTCCCCAGTCCATCGAGGACCTGCAACCGATTTTCCACATTGCTGGTGGCTGGGGCATGACGCAGTGCCGCCCGGTAATGGCGGATCGCTGTTTCAGGTGCGTATGATGCTTGAGCATGTTTTCCGGCGCGTTCCAGCCAGGGGACGGCTGCGGTCACATCACCCGCATCTTCATAATGATCGGCAATCAAGGCCGCATATTCATCCAGATCATTCAGGTGGAGCCGTTGCAGTGCTTCGGCCACTTGCCGGTGTAAGTTTTGTCGTTCTTCAGTGCTCAGCCCTGCCAGAATACCTTCCCGCAGTTTGTCATGGGCGAACTGCCAGCGCTCGTTCATCACATCCAGCACTGCTGCGCTGGTGCAGGTGGTAAGCCAGTTATCCAGTTGATCGGCAGTTGTGTTAGGGCTGAGTGCCGCCAGCAGCTTGAGGTCTAATTGCCGTCCAGCGATCGCCGCCAGTCGAAGGAGGGCGCGGTCGGCATCGCTCACCCGGCTCAGGCGGCGCTGAACCACTTGCTGTATACCCCCGGCAAAGACGTGGGAGGGCAGGGTTTTATTGCCGACTTCGCTCAACCGACCGGCTTCTTCTGCCAACGCGCGCATGACTTCAACCAGGAAGAAAATGTTGCCTTCCGTTTCCTTTTTGAGTAGGACGACCAGTTCAGGGTGCTTACCCTGTTCGCCCAGCATCGATGTGCTCAACTGAATGATGCCATCTTCAGTTAGTCGTTCCAGTCGGATGGATTGTGCACCGGGTAGTTCTTCGGGTAGTCCTGGTCGTTCATCATTGCGGTAATCGCCTAAAATGAGCAGCGGCATCGCCTCAGTTAAGGGGATCAACTTTCGCAGCACGTCCAGACTTTCGTCTGCCCATTGCAGGTCTTCCAGAATGAGCACGACGGGCTGTTTTTGGTCACGGAACAAATCGATGATGGCTTGCATCAGGCGCTGCTGACCAGCTTGTCCTTCAAGTTCTGGTAACGGCAATACCTGACGCTCGACCAGTTCGCCGATATCCGGGATGACTTGATCCAGGACACTGACTTCGAGATCCGTCAGATTGCCTGCCAGCGCCAACCGTCTCAAGGGCTGCCGCCAGGCATGATAGGCCAGGCCGCCTTCCACCACACCCTGACCCTGTAGAACCAATGCACCACTGACCAGTGCTTGTGTCCGGATTTCATTGAGCAGGCGGGATTTACCAACGCCGCTTTCGCCGCCGATCAGCCACGTGCTTCCGTTCCCCGCGATGGCCTTTGCCAGTGCCTCTTTTAGCCGTGCGACTTCGCCTTCCCGTCCTACAAATCCCGCTGCATTCAGGAAGCTGTCTCGAATGGCAATCGTTTCCGGCGGTACCGGTTGGTCAATGGCTTCACTGAGCGCGACGATGACTTCCTGGGCGGATTGATAGCGGTCAGTGGGTTCCTTGAGCAACAAGCGGGAAATGATGAACGGGATCTGAATATTGTCATCCAGCTCCAGCAGTTCCACGGGCGTGTGGAGAATATCCTGGATCAGCAGTTGCAGGTTATTGATGCGGAACGGATGCTGACCAGCGAACAGTTCATAGGCCATCATGCCGACGGCATACAAATCCATACACTCACTAATATCGCCACCGAGCAGTACTTCGGGCGGCATATAGGCAAACGTACCGGAGATTGCATCATCACTCGGTTCGGTGTTCCGGAGCAGCGCCAGCCCAAAGTCCAGGACTTTGACTTCATTTTCAGGGGTGACGAGCACGTTATCTGGTTTCAGATCACGGTGGATAATGCCGCGTCGGTGCGTATATGACAGGGCTTCCAGAGTCTGGATCAATAGATTGACTTTTTTGTCGACGGATGCACCATGCGCTGCCGCCAGCAGATGGCGCGGCTTTTCCAGCAGGGACATGGTGAAAAACGGGTTTCGATCTTCATCAAAACCGTAGTCTTGTACGCTAATGATGTGGGGATGGTGGAGAGACGCCAACGTCTGAAATTCATTAGCCAGCGCCAACCGTGTTTGGGTATGACCTGCCTGGGTATCGGGGTCGCTCTTGCCGAGGTTGAGCACCCGCTTGAGCGCGACCGTCTGCCGGTTCAGTCGGTCGAATGCCCGGTAAACCACGCCCATCCCGCCTGCGCCCAACTGCTCCAGCAATTGATAGCGCTTGCCAATTGAGGAGTCACTCAAAGATGCCATCTTTAGGAAATCCAGAATGTAAGGTGATCGCTCATCATCATATAGCATTCGGTAGGAAAGGACAAACCAAATGGAATTGCAACCTGTGGGTTAGAAACCCCTTTCTAATGTATGAACTTGCTAACTTGCCTTTGCGTGCAAGGGGGATGTAATGCACACTTAAATACAAGTATAAATAGCGGGATTTGTATCATCAGGGGAGAAAAGTTCATGATAAAGAGACTGATTGCGGTGTTGGTGATGATTGCCGTCATCGTGGTGGCGGTAGGGCCGGTCTACGCAGCCATTAGCGGTGTGTTCAATTTTGGGCGTGGTTCGCTCATTCTCACTGGGGTGGTTAGCGGGCTGGAAGACGCCCATGAGGATGAAGTTGTGACCGTGTTGACCGGCCACGCGCTGGTATACATGGAATGTGTCAACCCACGCGGTCGCGTAGTAACCGGACGCAACCCAATTTTGGTGTCATTGACCGAAACCTCGGCTCCGCTCTACCCGGATAGCAATGGCGATGCCTCTGTCCATGTTATCATTCCTGATCCGGATACCATGTCGGTCTCTCCAGTGCACCCCACGCCGCGACAGGCAGGTTGCCCCCATGGCCATTGGCGCGTTCGCGGTATTAAGCATGGATCTACCCGCTGGCAGTCGACTCAGGTTGAAGTCTTGCAGAATGGTAGCAGCCAATTAAAGTATGACTATGCCTGTGCTGATAATGGCGTCACACTGACCTGTTCCTGCATATCGTCATAGTCCCTGATTCGTTTAACCCTGAAAGCCGGGCAGGAGAATCGTCTCCCGCCCGGTTTTTATTGTTAGGCTCCACTCAACGATCCATAGTCACCGCCACTGATCGGTTTCACCCTGGCTTGAGTTAACTCATCTTTTGAGTATGACCTTGCTCTGTTTAATGGGGCGAAAGTCCGCTCCATCTCTCGGTCTGGAATCTCAAAGATCAGGTTGGAAAAATCACTCCAAAATATGAACTTCCTAACCTTTCCTCGCACGCAAGGGGCTTGTAATGCACACTTAAATACAAGTAAGCAGAGAGATTTGTACCACCTGGGGAGATAAAGTTCATGTTAAAAAGACTGATTGCGGTTCTGTTGCTGATGACTGTCATCGTCTTGGCGGTGGGGCCAGTGTATGCGGCCATTAGCGGTGTATTCAATTTCGGGCGGGGTTCGCTCATCCTTACCGGGGTGATTCGAGGACTAGGCAATACCACTAGCAGTGAAACGGTCACGGTGTTGACAGGCCGCGCTGTTGTCTACATGGAATGTGTCAATCCTGGTGGGAATGTGGCACCCGGTCGCAATCCAATCCAGCTGTCACTGACTCTGACCTCGGCTCCGCTCCAGGCCGATAGCAATGGTAACGCTTCCGTGTATATCCGTATTCCTGACCCGGCCACCATTTCACCGACCCCGGTTAACCCGTCTGCTAAGCAGGCCGGTTGCCCAAATGGAAACTGGCGCGTTCGGGGCATCCAACCCGCCTCAGCCCGCTGGCAGTCGGCTCAGGTGGTCGTCCTGAAGAATGGCACCAGCGAACTGCTGGAAAATTACGCCTGCGTGGATGATGGTGTCACGTTGACCTGCTCGCCGTCATAGTTCTCGCTTGGTTAGGTAGTGTAGCCGGGCAGGGAGTCATTTCCTGCCCGGTTTTTGTTGCCTTGTTCCATCGAATTGTCCTCATCCGACTGCCGCGCTAGACTATTCTCACCTATCCATATCCCTTATCCGAAGGTTCCATATAAATGAAGATCCAGGCTGCTTTGCTGACCAGCGCCAACCGCCAGTTTCAGATTGAAACACTTGAACTGGATGAGCCGCGGGCAGGCGAAGTCCTCATCAAAATCGCTGCCTGTGGGGTGTGCCACAGCGATTGGCATGTTGCTAATGGGGATACGCGTCATCCGATGCCCTGTGTGGCGGGTCATGAAGGTGCGGGCATCGTGGAATCTGTTGGGCCTGGTGTGACCAGTGTTCAGGTGGGGGATCAGGTCGCGCTGAGTTGGTCACCGGATTGTGGCGAATGTTTCTACTGCCTGCGCGGGCAGCCAAATCTCTGCGAAACTTATACCGAGCCGATCTGGAACGGGGTCATGCTCGATGGACAACCCCGCCTGCACTGGAATAGTCAGCCGGTCTATCATTACTGTGGGCTCGCCGCATTTGCTGAATATGTGGTCGTGCCGCAGCAGTGCTGCATCCCCATCCGCAAGGATGTTTCCCCGCAGGTGGTTGCTCTGGTGGGTTGCGCGGTTGCTACCGGTGTGGGAGCGGCCATGTATACCGCCCGGGTGCGCCCTGGGGAGACGGTGGTGGTTTTTGGCGCAGGTGGTGTCGGCCTGAACGTTATTCAAGGGGCCGCTCTCTGTGGAGCTAGCACCATCATCTCGGTTGATAAATCCCCGGCCAAGATGGCTTTGGCCAAACAGTTTGGAGCGACTCATGCCATACCTGCTGATGACCAAATGCTGAATACCATCCGTGATCTAACCGGTGGGCGCGGTGCTGACCATGCTTTCGAGTCCGTAGGGCTGGCCTCCTTGCAGGAACTGGGTCTGGATGTGATCCGTCCCGGCGGTATGCTGACGCTTGTTGGTCTGACTGCGATGGGCACACCCACCAATCTGCCGGGTGCGGTCATCACCCGGCAGGAAAAGACCATCAAGGGGAGCTATTACGGTTCGGTCAGCCCGCGGCGGGATTTCCCGCTGTTGATTGATCTCTATGTCGCGGGCAAGCTCAAACTGGACGAACTCATCAGCCAGACCTATCGACTCGATCAAATCAATGAAGCTTATGCGACCATGCTCGATGGTAGCACTGCTCGCGGGGTCATCACCTTCTAGGAAGTACCTTCACATGCTGCTTCCCCTGCGAACGTCGCGGGGCTCCACACAGGGGGTGTATTTCCGGGTGGGGTGGGCAGGGATTGCCATGTCCCACTGAGGGTATCAAGGAGCACCAGTCGGTAATCTGACCGCGCTGCCAGCCATCGACCGTCCGGGCTGAAGCGTGGGTAATCGGCATAATCCATCTGGGGCTGGTCGCCATACCTTGCCGCATCGGTATCCGCTACTCCTACTAGTGGGATGCGCCATAACAGATTCTGTTCGACCCCGCGCAGGCCGCGTGCGGTACCGAGGATGGCTGTGCCATCCGGGTACCAGGTGGAGTCCAGGATGAGCGTGTAGAGTTGGCTCAACTGTGCGGAGATTGCGCCGCGTGTATTGGCCGTCATCCAGAATTGATCATTGCCGGGAGTTGGCGCGTAAACAAACGTGAGTAATTGACTGTCACCTCGCCAACGGGGTCCGCGCACGCTGCCGACCGGGAAATCGGTCAGGTTGTATTTGTCTGTGCCATCGGTGCTGACGACCCATAAATCGGCCTCACGGACCAGTGTTCCTGTAAAGGCGGCAGCTCCATCCGGGGTGGGAACGGCTGTCGCTAACGGATCGGCTCCCGGCAACCGCTCACTATAGCTGATGTATGCCAGCCACCCTCCATCCGGCGACCATTCCGGTTCATGTTCATCGCCGGTTACGCTGTAGAAGTTCGGCGCGCCGCCCGCTGCTGGCACCCATGCAATATGATGAGTCAGGTCAGTGCTGCCGTCGACTTCAAATTCACGACGGATCATCACGAAGGCAATGCGTGTGCCATCCGGTGACGCTTGCGGCTCCCACACTCCCCAGTCTACTGCTGATAATTCATCGAAGGTCACCAATTGGCGGGCATCGCTGCCATCTAATCGGGCAGAGTACAAACGCCCAAGAGCGGGTCCGTCATTGAGCGTATAGACGACCCGACAGCCTCCATCTACAAACCCCCAGACCATATGCCACTGGGTTCCAAAGCGTAGAGTCCGTGCCTGCCCGGAGGCTAGATCATACAGGTAGATGGCATCCTGTTCTGCGCTGTTCACAGCAATCAAGGGACCCTGTAACTGCGAAGTGGCTTGTGCTTCGACTTGCTTGAATGTCAGCATCAGGGAGATGAACAACACCAGTCCAGCGCGTAAGGTCGGTTGTGTTTTCATTGCGCTTCCTTTTGAGTAACTTGCATCACAGTCTGCCGTGGTTGGCCCATATACATTATGGATGTCCTGTTTATCAGGTGACAAGTGTTCCGACATTTTCAATCTTAAGCCTTTACACTGGGTGTAGTGAGAAGTCTGTTCAGTTGTTGTTTTGGGTACTTGTTAGATGAATATATGGTAGTTGATGTGGGTTATAGCCCGACCGTAGTTCTGCTGGAAGATAGGTCGGTTTACTGATGCATGAACTGTCCATTGCCTGTAATCTGGTGGAGATCGCTTCCCAATCAGCCTCTGACGCCGGGGTCGAACAGGTTCAGGTTGTCCGGTTGCGCTTAGGTGCATTGGCAGGTGTTGTCAAGGAATCACTCCTCTTTAGTTATGACATCGCGGTGGCAGGGACGCTGTTGGCAGGTTCTCGACTGGAGATTGAAGACGTGCCGGTTGCGATCTTCTGCTCATCGTGCCAGACCATTACCACTCTCGAAGGCATCCAGTCTTTTTGCTGCCCGCTCTGTGGGCAGCCCAGCGCCGATATTCGACAGGGGCGCGAACTTGAGCTGATTGCGTTGGAGGTGGCTGATGTACAACCCCCGCATACTTGAAGTCCGGCGTGGTGTGCTGGAAAAGAACGATCTGTTAGCTCAGCGACTGCGTGCGCGCTTTAATGCTGCCGGAGTGACGGTCGTCAACCTGGTTTCCAGCCCCGGCGCGGGCAAGACGAGCTTCCTCGAATATACCCTTCGTAATGTAAGTGAACAGGGTCTATGTTCTGCCGCCTTGGTAGGTGACTTGGCGACCGATAACGATGCTCGACGGTTGGCACGCAGTGGTGTGCCGGTTCGTCAAATCGTCACGGGTGGTAATTGCCATCTGGAAGCACAAATGATTGCTGACCATCTCGAAGAATGGGGCTTGGCGCTAGAAGATTTGGATCTGTTCTTTATCGAAAATGTAGGCAATCTGGTCTGCCCGGCCAGCTATGACCTTGGCGAACATCTTCGGATAGTACTGCTCTCAGTCACAGAGGGCGAAGATAAACCGCTCAAGTACCCGGTGATGTTTAACTCTGCTGATGTCACGATCTTCACCAAAATGGATTTGGCTGCTGCGGTGGAATTTGATCGGGCAGCAGCTACAGCGGCGGTGCAATCGGTACATCCTGGCATGACCATTTTGGAAACATCCGCCAAAACCGGGCAGGGTATGCGGGAATGGTTGAACTGGCTGACTGCGTTTCATCAATCACACCAGTTATAAGGAAATCGGACCAACTAAACCAGGGGGTATGGGAGTGTGGATTATTACACCGAGAAGGATGTCAAGGATGTTGTATGGCACACCTGCCGAGGTATGAAGGTGACTGATTTTAGTCAAATGAGGCAGCGCTGGCGGATGCGGGTGCGCGGGATTGTTCAGGGAGTGGGTTTTCGCCCTTTTGTGTTTACACTGGCATCCCGTTATGGCCTGACGGGGCATGTCGGTAATGATAATGCCGGGGTTTTTATCGAAGTCGAAGGGCCAGTGGATTTACTTGAACACTTTCGTCAGCAATTGATTGATGAGGCACCGGCGCTGGCCCATATTGAGACCGTCACGGTCGAAGTGGTGGCCCTGCAGTACGATGACAACTTCCAAATTCTTGAAAGTCACGCTGACTCTACGGTCAGTACTCATGTTCCACCCGATGTCAGCATTTGTGATAATTGTCTCCAGGAACTGTTGAATCCCAAAGATCGTCGTTATCGCTATCCATTTATTAACTGCACGCATTGCGGGCCGCGATTCACCATCATCCAGCGTATTCCTTACGATCGCGCCAATACCACCATGGCAGCTTTTGAGATGTGTCCGGCCTGTGCGGCAGAATATCACGATCCGCACAGTCGTCGCTTTCACGCCCAACCGATTGCTTGTCCTGAATGTGGTCCCATCCTCGAATACAGAGGAGCAGGATTTATTGCATCCACTACTGGCGAACGGGCCCTCGATGCTGCCCAGGCTTCGTTGCGTGCCGGGCAGATTGTGGCGGTCAAAGGGCTGGGCGGCTTTCATCTGGCCTGTGATGCCACCAACAATACTGCCGTTGCGACGCTGCGCGAACGAAAAGGGCGGGTCGATAAGCCTTTTGCGGTGATGGTGCGTAACTTGGCCCAGGCTCGGCAGATCGCGTGGGTGGACGATGCGGAGGCCGAGTTGCTTGCTTCCCCGCAGCGGCCCATCGTGTTATTACGAAAGCGACCAGATAGTTCCTTGAGCAACTTGATTGCTCCGGGCAATCCCTACATCGGTTTGATGCTCCCTTATACCCCTCTGCATCATCTTCTCTTAGAGGATACTCCCCTGGTCATGACTTCTGGTAATCATGCTGGTGAACCTATTGCCTTTGAAAATGACGAGGCTCAGGAAAGGCTTGGTTCACTGGCGGATGCTTTCCTGCTGCATAATCGCTCTATTCAAATACCGTGTGATGATTCTGTCTTCCGCGTGAATAAGGGACAGCCTATTCCGATACGACGTTCTCGTGGGTATACCCCTTTGGCAGTCAAACTTCCTTTTGCTACGTCTGCTTCGCGCCAACAGCAGCGACTGCCAACCGAGACCTCGATAAGGACGGTGGTGTTGGCTACCGGGGCTGAGTTAAAGAATACCTTTTGTTTGACTCACCAGGGTGATGCGCTCCTGAGCCAACATATCGGGGATATGGAGAACCTGGAGACGTTAACGGCTTTTGAGCGTGCTCAGGCTCATTTTTGTGATTTCTACCACATCCGTCCTCAGGCTATTGTGTGTGATTTGCATCCGAACTACCTTACAACCCGCTGGGCTGAAACCTATGCTCAGAAACAAGGTGTACCGCTTCTGCGTGTTCAGCATCATCATGCCCATATTGCCTCGGTTATGGCGGAACATGAACTGGATGGCAATCAGCCTGTAATCGGTCTCTGTTTCGATGGTACAGGTTACGGTACGGATGGCACGATCTGGGGCGGTGAAGTGCTGGTTGCCGATTATGCCAGCTTCAAACGGGTGGCGTATCTAAAGCCAGTGCCTTTACTAGGCGGTGACTTGGCGATCAAACACCCTTATCGGATGGCATTGGCCTATCTATGGTCATGCCATTTCCCGTGGGATGAGGATTTACCACCCGTCATTGCCTGCCCGCCTAATGAACGGGGGATGTTGGCTCGTCAACTTGCCAGCGGTTTCCAGCGAATTCCGACCACCAGTGCCGGACGGTTATTTGATGCGGTCGCATCGCTGATTGGGCTTCGCCATACCGTGACCTATGAGGCGCAAGCCGCGATAGAACTGGAAGGTATTGCGAGTGAGGGGGCGTCGAATGCCTATACCTTCCATATCCAAACGGTTCATCCTGGTACGAAATGGGTGCCTCTTTCCTCAACTGCTCCCGAAACTGCCCTGATGATTGATCCGGGGCAAGTCCTGGCTTCGATCATCTCGGATCTCCGAACCGGTGTGTCGAGCGGAATCATTGCCGCCCGCTTTCATGATGGACTGGCTAACGTATTGGTTAGTGTCTGTCAACGGCTTCAGGCGTTTGGGTATGGCTCGCGTGTTGCGCTCAGCGGTGGAGTCTTTCAGAACGTGCGATTGTTGAGCACCCTCAAACAACGGTTACAGGAAGTGGGTTTTACAGTGTTTGATCATAAGCTCGTTCCCACCAATGATGCTGGACTGGCCTTAGGACAAGCGGTGATTGGTGCTCAACACTTTAGTCGACTGTCTTGAATGTCTGTGCGAACGGCCCATTCATACAGGTGGCTGGTTTGTGACGCCGGGAAGTTGAAGTTGCTAAAACCGTTTGTGCGATGGAGGAAATGACTGATGTGTCTGGGTGTACCGGGTCAGATCACCAATATCTATGAGGCGATGGGTGCGCGGATGGGTAAGGTCAACTTTGGGGGGATCTTCAAGGAAGTGTGCCTGGAATATGTACCAGAAGCCAAAGTGGGCGATTATGCCATCGTTCATGCTGGCTTCGCCATCACGCGCCTGGATGAACAGGCTGCGCTCGAAACACTGAGCATGTTCAAGGATCTGGGCGTGTTAGATGAAGAACTCAATGTAAGTTCAGACAACGCTGGTGCCCATCCGCTGGAACCTTGAACCAAACCGGGTCACGTTCCTGTAGATAGAAGCGTGTTTAGTGGAACTGAGCCATGAAATATTTGACCGAGTATCGCGATGCTGATTTAGTTCAAAAGCTGCTTTTCGAAATTCGCCAGGCTGTTACGCGACCCTGGGCACTGATGGAGGTTTGCGGCGGGCAGACCCACTCGATCATCCGCAATGGTATTGACCAACTGCTTCCACCACAGATTGAACTCATTCATGGCCCTGGTTGTCCGGTTTGTGTGACTCCACTCGAAACCATCGACCAGGCACTGGCGATTGCCGCTCAGCCCGGTGTGATCTTCTGTTCATTTGGCGATATGCTCCGCGTTCCCGGCAGCGAACGCGATTTATTTGCGGTCAAGAGCAATGGGGGCGATGTCCGTATTGTGTATTCGCCCCTCGATGCTCTCAAAATTGCGCGCGAGAATCCATCACGTGAAGTGGTGTTCTTCGGTATTGGCTTTGAGACCACGGCTCCGGCGAACGCTCAGGCGGTCTTTCAGGCCAAAAAACAGGGCTTGACCAATTTTTCCATGCTCGTATCTCATGTCTTGGTGCCGCCTGCCATCGAAGCGCTCATAAGTGCACCTACCAATCGGGTCCAGGCTTTTCTTGCCGCCGGGCATGTCTGTAGTGTGATGGGTTACTGGCAGTACGAACCGCTGGCACACAAGTATCATGTTCCCATCGTCGTCACCGGTTTTGAACCCCTGGATGTGTTAGCCGGAGTACACAGCGCTGTCCTGCAATTGGAAGCTGGGCGTGCCGAAGTGGAAAACGCCTATGCCCGCGCCGTCCAGCGAGATGGTAACCAGCCGGCTCAAAAGATACTCAGTGAGGTCTTTGAAATGTGTGACCGGCAGTGGCGCGGCATTGGCCTGATTGAGCAAAGTGGTTGGCAATTGCTCGAGCCCTACCGCGCCTTTGATGCTGCCCATCGCTTTAATGTCCACCATATTCAGACCACCGAGTCGCCGCTTTGCCGAAGTGGGGAAGTCCTGCAGGGACTCATCAAACCCAACCAGTGCAGTGCCTTTGGTCGGGAATGTACCCCTGTACGGCCGCTCGGTGCGACCATGGTTTCCAGCGAAGGTGCCTGTGCGGCCTACTACCAGTATGGGCGCTTTATTGACCCTGAAAGTATCCCCGGATGAGCCAATCACCTGACTTCGATAACTGGATCTGCCCACTACCCCTGCGTGATTATCCTCAAATTGTTCTCGGTCATGGTGGGGGCGGTAAACTCTCGCAGGACTTGGTTGAGCATATTGTTCTGCCAGCATTTAATAATGGGGCGCTGGCGTCGTTGGCCGATGGTGCTGCCCTGAATATTGCTGGGATTCGGCTGGCTTTCTCTACCGATTCCTATGTGGTCCGCCCGTTGTTCTTCCCCGGCGGCAGCATTGCCGATCTTGCGGTGAATGGCACGGTCAACGATTTAGCCATGCTCGGTGCCCAACCCATGTTTCTCAGCGTGGGCCTGATTATCGAAGAAGGGTTGCCCCTCAGCATACTTGGTACAGTGGTGGAACAGATGGCTGCTGCTGCCCGTATCGCCGGGGTACAGATTGTCACTGGGGATACGAAAGTAGTGGATAAAGGGCATGGGGATGGTCTTTACATCAATACCAGCGGCATAGGCTTGATCCCAGATGGAATACAGATTGCTCCGCAGAATGCTCGCCCCGGCGATTCGGTGCTGGTCAGCGGCATGATCGGTGATCATGGTATGGCGGTGATGAGCGTCCGTGAGGGACTGGAATTTGAGACTCTCATCATCAGCGATTCGGCTCCGCTGAACGGTATGGTAGCGGTCCTGCTCGCGGCTGTGCCTGAGATCCATACCTTGCGTGATCCGACGCGGGGTGGGGTAGCCTCATCGCTCAACGAGATTGCACGGGCGGCGGATGTGGGTATCGAACTGGAAGATAACCAACTGCCCATTAGGCCAGAAGTGGCTGCTGCCTGTGAACTATTGGGTTTGGATCCCCTCTATGTCGCCAATGAAGGCAAGTTGATTGCCATTTTGCCCGCTGCCCAGGCCGAGCGCGCGCTTGAAAGTCTCCGCCACCATCCACTGGGTAAGGATGCTGCCATCATTGGTCAGGTGACCGCGGAACATCCGGGTATAGTCACTACAAAGACGAGCATTGGGGGGCGCCGTATTGTCTCGATGCAGGTTGGCGAGCAGCTACCCCGTATTTGTTGAGAGAATCTTATGGGGAGGTTAACACCTCCCCACGATTGGATCGTATTACCTCAACCGCAGCCGCCCCCTGTTGCACCGCGCCCTACACTGAGTTTCACCTTGGGTGTGTACTCGATTGTGAAGGCCGCCGGATTCGGATCTGCCGCATCATAGCGTGACCCCAGCGCTCCCGGTAAGGCATAAGCCAGTTGATCGACCCCCGCTGACTCTACCTTATAGGCGGCCTGGAAAGCTTCGTCCGAGAACGTGTCCAGCCACTTATTGATGCCTCCTTCGAGGATGTAAACGTTGGCAATGCCTTCTGCGTTCAGCATGCGCCATGCATCGGTTGCAGCGGCTTCCTCATTACTCAGCACCACAAACAGCGTATTGCGCGGCTGGAGTTGTAAATCCTGGGCTAGCGGCAGGATTCCATCCAACGGCACCCGGTGTGCTCCGGGTAGATGGAAGGCGTTGAAATCGGATTCACTCCGTACATCAATGACGTAGGGAATGATCTGACGATTATTCAGGTAGGCTAGCAGCTCTGCCGGGTGAATCTGCACGCTTCGTTCTGTCAGCGCCGTTTCTTGGTCAATCGCCAGTGCTTCTTGACGGTCAGCGTTGGTCGGTTGACCGATGAAAAGCGTAACGCCTGCCAGAACGATAAGCCCACCGGCTGCGCCCAGGGACCAGCGTGGCGCTTTCTTGACTAAGCCCTTGCCGAAGGTGCGTTCGCTGTATTCGGCGAAAACGAAGGCAGCGAGTGCCATCAGGACCACTGCCAGCACGATGACACCAGCATCCACATTGAACAACTGCTGCAGTGTGAAGCGCCCCATATAGGACGAGTACCAGAAGTCTTCAAACAGGCCGACAGTTTCCCCGAAGGCGAAAATACCGAAGAAGGCTCCCAGCAGGAAGACGATACCATCAATTTTGAGGGTGGATGCCGCCACAATCGAAGTGCCGGGGCAGAAGCCGCCGAGGATGAAACCCACACCCATCACCAACCCGCCGACGATCCCCGGCCACAGATAGGTGGGGTTGACCCACACCAGATTGTAGTCCAGTAGGCCCATGGCCGAAGCCAGGAAGATCAACACCGCAGCGACGACAATGGCGGTGAACATGACCTTGAGAACGGTCATTTCTTTCAGGTAAAACTGTGCTGCCAGCTTAGTCGATTTGCCGAACCCGGCGATTTCCAGCACATAGCCGAAACCGAATCCGATGGCGATATATACCACATACGATGGCCAATGACCCAGGAGGCTGTCAATAGGGAGGGGGAACGGAGCCATAGTAGTGATCCTCCCTTAATTCCACAGGCGGCGGACGAAGTACGCCACCATATAACCACCGGCGAAGACCGCGAACATGAACACCCAACTCCCGACTGAAAGGGTCGCTCCGCCGCTGAGCGCCTGCCCAGAAGTGCAGCCGCGGGCCAGCCGCGCCCCGTACCCCATCAGCGCCCCACCAATGAACGCCATTAACAGGCGTGTGCCGTTGCTGATTCGCGGCCCCTTGTTGAGTTCAAATCTCAGGCGGCCATGCTGCCAACCGCTGATGGCACCACCCAGGATGGTGCCCACGCTAATGAATACCACCCAGCTATCCAGGGGATTACGGTCACCACCCGCCATATCCAGTAGATACGGCACCCGGTCGATGTGTCCCGGTGCGATGATATCCTCAGCAAAGACCAGCAGTCGGTTCATGCCACCGGAGGCCCCCAGGCCGTTGCCAGTGATGAAGAAGGCCAGAAAGAGGACGATGCCCAGCGCAATCCCGGCAGCATACGGATGGACATAGGGTTTCTCGGCCCGTCGGACGCGGGTCTCAGCCCGCATCCGGGGCATGTCTTGGCTAATCGCGGTCATGAGTTTCCCTCCTGTGCGGGTGTGGCTGGCCCGCTTTCCGATTGATGAGATTGAGAATGTGAGTCTTCGACATCATCCCAGCCCAGCATCATGGCTTTGATGTTGGCGACCGGGGTATGACCTGTCGTGGTCAGGTAGACATGCATAACGATGAAGGTAGCGAACGCCCATGCGACCAGCGTATGGAACGGGGCCAGGAATCCCAGCCCGCCCAGTTGAGCGGTCAGGTCTGGGAAGCGTTGTGCTCCCCACATCAGCGCACCGGTGATGATTTGCAGGGGCAACAGGACATTCAGAATGCCCAGATAGGTAATCTGTTGTAAGGGGTTCATCTTCCGTTCAGGAGTTTTCTCAAATGGATGTGGATCGCCCCGGAAGATGCCACGCAGATAGTACAGCGCCTGGCTCACAGCCTGATCGAAGAACCCGTATGGGCGCGGAAGGAACTGGCGGATTTCTCCACTTACCAGGTGATAGACGAGTGCAAAGGCGGCGTTGATGACGAGGACCAGCGCCAGTGCATTGTGGACGAGCACCACTGCCTGGAAGCCGAACATGCTGAAGGTTTCCGGGTTGTGGATGACCATCCCGGTGAAGAGGAGGCCGAAGATCATGGCAGTTTGCAGCCAGTGCCAGGCCCGTTCGTAGATGCTGTACATATAGACTTGGTGGATTGCTGCTGTTTTATGGCTGCCTTGGCGACGACTGGCAACGGCTCGCAGCAGTGCGTGAATGCTGACGCCAAGAGCGACACCCAGGAAGGCTAGTGCCCCCGCCCAATTGATCCAGTCCACACTGTTGTGACCGAGGATGTACAGGTTGACCAACGCCGTATTGGCGGGCGCAGCGGCCAGGTTCGGCTGGAAGTAGGTCTTCCCATCTACTCCGTTGACCAGTGACCCATTAAGGTTATGATCGGTGCTCACCAGGGTTAGGTCGGTGCCACCCATTGACCCCTGACCTAACGAGATCGGTGCTGCCACGCGGGAATTATCTGCATGGCAGGCAGTGCAGTCGCCCAGCGCCCATTCGCCGCCGATGACGTTGTGATGGATGGCATACGACTGCACATCGGCTGTGATGCGCGGTTCCGTGATGCCCTGTTCACGCAGTCGGCTGGCGATGAACTCTGTTTTCTCTGGTGTGTCCAGCGCCAACTCGGCATCGCTGAGTTCACCATCGCCATCACGGTCAAACGCGGCGATCACCTCAGGAGCATAGTCGCTTCCTGTCAACCATGCTGCTTGAAGTGCCGCCTCACTGACCGGGGTGCCGTCGCTTGCGACCCAGTACCATCGGCTGACCAGATTGTAGGGGGCCATCCGGGTTGCGCCGTCGTTGCCCACTGTCGCTAGCTCAATGGGTTGGAAGCCGGTGAGCAGTGTTCCATCCGTCCCACGATACGTGCTGACTGGAGAACCGTCGGCATGTAGTGCTGTCCAGTTGATGCTCTCCAGTGCCGGGCCGTAGAGTGTCGGTACATGACAAGTTTCACAGGCTACGGCATCGAAGTGCCGTTCGGCGTAAGGCAGCCAGCTATGTGTGTTGATCGACTCGTGACATGAGTCGCATGATCGTTCCGATCCGCTGAAACCGGATTCTTGTGCGCCATCGGAGTTTGCCAGTCGATGGAGCGGCTGGTGCAGATACTCGCCGAAGTCCATGCGGCGCGGATCAAACTGTAGATGCTCTGGGCCGGTACTGGCAGGGGTTGTGTCATACACCGGATTGTTCAGTGCATAGTGGCAGTCAGTGCAGCCAACCAACCGCTGCGAATGCACATCCCACACGCGGGTAAGGTCTTCTTTATCCGCCACATTGAGTGCGCTGTTGCTGATTCGCTGTGGTGAAAAGACCTGCCCGCGCAGCAGCGTTTCCCAACCGCCTTCGCCCTCGGTCAGTGTGAGTGGGGTTTGCCCATCGCTGTGGACGGTACCGTGGCATTGTCCGCAGTTAGCGTCGCTGGGGTCTTGGATTCGCAGCAGCGTCGGGTCAACTGTACCATCCGCCTGGAAAGCTGTTTCACTCCACTGCCACTGACCATTGTCGTCCGTGATGATGCCTGTCGAGCGTAGGGTTGCGCTGCTGGCCCATTCGGATTGACCATTGTCCAGCACGCTCAAGCGAGCTGCGTTATCAGGTTGGTTGAGGTGGCACATGAAGCAGTTGGTTTCAACGCCGCTGGCCTCGGCTGAGGTGAACGGTGCTGCATCTTGCCGGACTGACCGGAGCGCTCCATCAGCATGACTGCTGTTGGCGGCGATGAATGTCGTATCGTGGCAGTCGCCGCAGGTGGTCATGGCGGAAACCGGCTTGCCCGAAGTCTGAACGGGTACACCATCTGCATCCAGCAGCCTGATCGCTGGATGGAAAGAAGGATTGGTCTGGGCGTGAGTGACATCGGTTGTGAGCAGCAGGAAGCCCAATACCAGTGACAGACTGCCGATCAAAAAGAGTAGAGGGATGAGATAGCGTCGTAAGGTGTTCATTGGGTGATGCTCCTCCCGCCCCAGACCATCGGATCGCCGTAGTAGCCCAGCGCCTGCCAATCGAAGCGACCGTTATCGCTATGGCAATCAGCGCAGGTCAGCGCATTAGATGCTGGCTGCACCATATGGGTCAGCGGCCAGTACATTTGTGTATCCGCAAAGCCATAGTTGCCGCTGTACGGAATACCTGCTGCTGCCGCGCCGCTTGCCAGTGCCGAGTTCCAATCGAAGGTTGTCCAGTAACCGCCTTCGCCCGCTGTCGTCGGCTGGAGCAGGATGTTATTGACGGTGTCATACGGTTGCCGGGCATTATGAATCTTGAAGGGGAAAATCACCGATAGCGGATCATCAATCCCGCCTAGCGGTTGATCCAGTACAGTTGGTGCCGTGGCATCGATCGGGTCGCCTATCAGGTAACGCTGGGCCGTACCGTTGTACCAGGTGTAATTCGGTTGGTAGTCGAGTGTGGTCATGAATTCGCCACGCGTTTGTAGGTACTGTCCCGGCACATTCGCCCGGTTGAGATCCCCAGCCAGCGACCAGTCCCACACAATGCGCGTGGGGTCACGCAGCGCCACCGTCGGGATATGGCAGGTCTGGCAGGCGACGGTGTCTACATGGGCTGAGATACGCTCATCAGTATGCAGCGTGGTTTCATGGCAGTCTGTACAGGCGATCTGGTTGGTATTGTCGACGCTGACCGAGATTGATCGACCCGCAATCTGATGGTGTTCGGTCTGGTGGCAGTCAATGCATTGGAAGTCCAGCCGTCCCATGTGCACATCCAGATTTTCCGAGGGGAAGTACAGGCTGGAGTCGAGATCGCCATGTTTGACGCCGTTGCCCCCTCCGCCATTGAAGTGGCAGCTTCCGCAGTTCGAGCGGGTGGGTGATCCCACACTTTGGGCTGCTGCTAGCAGATCAACACCTTCTGCCGGCAAACCTTCCTGGGCTTTGACGTAACTGCCGGATTGGTCATGGCAGACCAGGCAATCGACATTGCCAGTGTTGCTGAAGTCGAATTCTTCTTCTGCTCCCCAGCCATAACCAGCATGGCAGCGGGTACAGTCTTCTTCATTCGATTGGATGCCGATACAGAAGTTATTGATGAGGTTTGCTTTGCCGATCGAGACGGGTTCATCCCGCCAGTCGACAGTGACTGGCTCGCTCTGCCAGGTCCAATGCGTCGTCTGTGCGACTTCATTGGCGGCTTCTTCATGGCAGGTCAGGCAGGCTGCGGTCACTTCCGGGCCAGTGTTGAACGGGCCGGACAACAGATCAGCATGATTGACATGGGTTGACCGGGTAGGAACGTTGGCCCACGGGTCGGGCGATGTGAGGCGTAATGGCGAAAGCGCCAACCAGATGACGCCGATGACGACCGAGGCTGTCCCAAATAGCCCCAGTAGCCAGATATATTTGGAGGATCGCAGCATAAAAACAACTCCACGAAAATGGCGCGAAGTTGTGGCGCACTTGCCTTTATGGCAAAGCTGTGGCGCGGCGTTCCAGGGTGTCGCGCAGGAGCTGTCGCATCAGGTTCAGTACATCAATCAATCGAGGGTCAGCCAATCGGTAAACCACCGCTGGCCCCTGACGGTCTGCGATGACTAGGGCACGTTCTCGTAGCACGGTTAAGTGCCGGGAGACGGTCGGTTGGGGCATCTCCAGGAGTTCCGCCAATGCGGAAACATGGCGCGGTTGCTCATGTAGCGCGTACAGGATTTGGATGCGTTTGACATCGCCAACCGCCTGGCAAATCTGTTCGTGTAGCAGTTGCAGTTCGTCTGTTCCGGGGATGCTCATGCAGCAGCTTCTCCACCTATTCGCATATCCGAATACATCCGTAGTGTCCCACGCTTGAGTACTTGCCTACAGTGACATTCCTCACCCCTGGGGATGACAGGTATCCCAGTCTGTACCGGATATGACGGAACAGACCAATCAAACCAATTCACCGGAAACTGGAATCCGATACAGATTAGCTACACAACCACGACACAGCATCTACATACTTTCTACATATCTGGCTTCTATCGTAGTAGTCAATCGATAGCCAATGACGATACAGGAGCAAGTAAGATGAACGCGAAACGGATTGGGATCATGGTTCTGGTTGTGGTAGCAATTTTTGCCCTTGCCCTGAGCGTAGTGGGTGCTCAGGATAACTCGGGTAATGGGTACGGGAATGGAAACGGCAATCAGACAGGAAACGGCTATGGGCAGGGTAGTGCTAATCGGAATGGGTCAGCCAACCAGCCCGGCCAGACCGCTGGAAATGGTGTCGGTTATCAGGGCGGACGGAACCCGGATGCCGCTTTTGGGATGGGACTCCATCAGAACCTGCCTGCGGCGACCGTCGATGTCCTTCCTCCCGAAGTCGTCGATCTCATGATTGCTGGTTGGTTGGATGAACAGCATGCTTATGCCGTCTACGGCGTGATCATGGACGAATTTGGCGATGTGCGTCCATTCGTGAATATTCAACGCAGTGAAACGCAGCATATTGCCGCCTGGGAATACCTCTTTGATCGCTATGGGATTGAAGTCCCGGCAGTACCAAGCTTCGACCTGCCGGCCTTCAGCAGCGTGACCGATGCCTGCGTGGCAGGTGCGGCGACCGAGAGCGTGAACTTCGAACTGTACGATACCATGTTGGCGACTTTCGAACCGTACCCTGACCTGATGCAAGTGGCTCAATCACTGCGCGATGCGTCGGAATTCAATCACCTGCCTGCACTGGAACAATGTGCCGGGTAACCATCAGGCAACTAGTTCAAGGGCTGCGGAGTAAGGCTCCGCAGCCCTCATTGTGTCTGGATAGCAGGCTCGCTACTCGGACGTACAGACAGATAACCGATCAGGCACTCAGAGAGGATGTAAGCATGGCGCACAAGATCTTGGTTGCTGATGATGAGCAGGCTCTCTTAGATACAGTGCGAGCTTACTTGATTGAGGCCGGTTTACAGGTGGTCACAGCGCGTAATGGGCACGAAGCCGTTTTTGCCTTTCGTCACGAAAGTCCTGCCCTGGTGATTCTGGATGTGATGATGCCGGAGATGGACGGTTGGGATGCGGCCCGCCTGATTCGCAAAGAAAGCCAGGTGCCAATCGTTTTTCTGACCGCCCGTGTCGATGATATTGACCACGTCACTGGCCTGGAGATTGGCGCGGATGACTACCTCACCAAGCCCTTTAGCCCTCGTGTATTGGTCGCACATGTGCGGGCGCTTTTAAGACGCATTTATGGCGACCTGGGCACAGTGAATCCGGTCTGGCAGGTCGGGGAACTAGAAGTCAACAGTGAAACCCGCCAGGTCACCTGTGCCGGTACCCGAATTGAACTGACACCGACCGAGTTCGAACTGTTGGCGACCTTAATCGCTCGTCCTGGGCGTGTCTTTACCCGTCTGGAATTGTTGGATCGCCTTCAGGGACAGAGCTTTGCAGCGTTCGAGCGGGCGATTGATGTGCATATCAAAAACCTCCGGGCCAAAGTCGAACCGAACCCCCATGAACCCGAATATATTGAAACAGTCTTTGGCGTTGGTTACCGAATGCGGGAGGCCTGATGATCTGCCGGTTGTTGCTTTCATCGGAATTGATTGAGCGATCAAGGGGCAATACAATCAACGTCTTCAGGTGTGGAATGGCTTTCTACCTGAAACCGCGAATATGTGGAATTCATAGATCGGATAATGTGGAATGAGAAAAGATGTACTGGTTACGGGTGCTGGTTCTGGCATTGGCCGAGCGATTGCCAAAACCTTAGCCAATAATGATTTTGATTTGGTCTTGGTTGGAAGAAACAGAGACGCTTTAGAACAAACAAAGTCCACTCTAAAGCCATCATCGAACCATCGTTTGCTAATCGCTGATATCCGAGATGCTCACGCAATCCGGCATGGTCTACTTGAAATAAAGCCAAGTCTGTTTGGTGTCATCGCCAATGCTGGATTGGGTGGGGAAAACCATTATGGCGACAATGATAATTGGCAAAATATCATTGATACGAATCTGACAGGTACCTATCTCTTGGTACAGGAATCGCTTCCATACTTTATGCCAAAAGAGCAGGGCTTTCGGCATATCATCATTATTTCGTCAATACTCGCCCGATTGGGCGTTCCTGGCTACTCCGCCTATTGTGCATCAAAGGCCGGTTTGCTTGGTTTAATGCGATCTTGGGCAGCCGAATATGCGTCTCAGAAAATTCTGGTCAATGCACTCTGTCCTGGTTGGGTAAAGACGGAGATGGCGACTCAAGGACTAGAAACCTTTGCTGAGAAATCAGGGAAATCCTACGAGACCATTTATCAGGAACAAATGGATCAAGTGCTATTGGGGAAAATGAGCGAACCTGAAGAAATCGCAGAATTAGTCAACTTCCTGGTTTCTCCGTTGCAAACGTCCATCACCGGGCAGGCCTTGGACATAAACAATGGCGCGGTAATGCCCGCCTGATACACCCCGATGGGCTAGATTCGGATAACCCTTCTATAAACCCGAAGGGATCGTCGTGCCGGATGTGGGAGATCCAATGAACCGCTTATCGGTGCGTTTATCCCTGGCTTTTTTGCTCACTGCCTGGCTTGGCATTGGTGCGATGGTGCTGGTCGTCCAGCGTACCCTTGAAACCGGCTTTCGGCAGTATCTGACCTCCAGGGATAGTCAGGTTAATCCTGAACAAGTCACGCGTCTGGAAGCCTACTTTGCCGCCAATGGGACGTGGGTAAATGCGGGAAGTGTCCTGTCTGGACGTGGAGGCGGCGGCAGCGGAAGCAACCAGGGTGCAATTATTCTGGTTGCCGACTTGGATGGGCAGGTCGTTGCCGCCACTGCGTCCAGTCGCATCGGTACAACTCTTTCATCTGACATGCTGGCATCTGCAACCGCCCTGACAGTAGAAGGTAGTCAGGTGGGCTGGTTGTTCCGCGAGTCGCCGGGTCTTCAGGCGCTGGGGGCAGCGGAACTTGCTTTTCTGAATGAAGCCAATCGGTGGTTCACATTAGCCGGTATAGGTGCAACCGTGCTTGCGTTGGTAGTCGGAGTGCTGCTTGCTTGGAGTTTGGCTCGCCCGCTGCGCGATCTCACCCACGCGGTTCAGGATTTGTCGGTTGGTCAACTGGGGCGGCAGGTGGAAACGCGTGGAAGCATCGAAGTGCAGGCGCTCGCCGTCGCGTTTAACCGGCTGTCGACCGCGCTCGCCGAGGTCGAAGCCTTGCGACAGCGCATGGCCGCCGCTGTTGCCCATGAACTGCGAACCCCAGTGAGTATTCTCCGCGGGCATCTGGAGGCCATGCTGGACGGTCTTTATCCCGCCGATAGCGCCCATATTGCCACAGCCTATGATCAGACTCTTCATCTTGCCCATCTGGTCGAAGACTTGCGTGTTCTGACCCTGGCTGAAGCCAAACAACTCCCATTGGAATTTGCTCGGTTGCAACCTGCCATCCTGGTCAATCAGGTGTTGGATGCTTTTGAACCCCTCACTTTAGATTCTGATATTCGGCTTTCTCGCAATCTAATGGAGTCATTGCCGGACGTCCGTGCTGATTCAACCCGTATTCGGCAGGTAATGACGAACCTCATGACCAATGCCCTGCGCCACACACCAGCGGGAGGCAGCATTTCGGTGCAGGTGCTGAAGGTGCCGTCTGGGGTTCGCTTCTGTGTGGAAAACACAGGCAGTAGCTTGAACTCAATCGAAATGGAGCGCGTCTTCCAACCATTCTGGCGTGCCGAATCGGCCCGTGAACGCGATAGCGGTGGTAGTGGTTTGGGTTTAGCGATCAGTCGCGAAATCATTCGCCTGCATGGTGGGACAATCGAGGTGGAAAGTCTAGTTCAGGGCGTCCGTTTTAGTTTTACGCTGCCTGCTCAGGCCGCTGAACCGCTGACAAAAAGGGGAGGCTCATAGTCCTCCCCGGTCGATTATGCGTCGTGATGCTCGTGGGACCCTGTGCCGGGGTAAAGATTGAGGAAGCGCACCCCCAGCGTAAAGACGAACCAACTATAGGCCACGATCCCGATGGCCACACCCCATTCGACCAGCGCCGGTTCATAGGTGTTGATCGGGAAGATGTCCCGTACGCCTGGAGACCAATCCAGCGGAATAACGAAACCGGAAAGGGTCATGTTCCAGCGGTTGATTACCAGTCCGGCGATCACCATAATCGCTGCCAGCATGATCGCGTTGCGGTTCTGGCGGATGCGCCCCCACAGCATGAAGATCGCCGGGACGAGCGCCCCGAAAACCACTTCACCGAACCAGAATGTGAAGTTGTACGGCGTATTCTGCGCCAGAATTTCTGCGCCGAGCTGCTGTTCCGGCACATGGCTGTAGTAATTGGTCGCTGCCCAACTCCATAACTTCAGGTACAGGTACGCCAGGCAGGCAAACCCCACGAAACGGGCCACATTATTGATGACGTCCGCTGGCACCAGTTCCCGGTGCAGCAGCTTGCTGCTCAGAAGTGTCACGAACAACGTTAGTGAAACGCCTGCAGCGATAGCAGACAGGATGAACAAAACGGGCGCGCTCGGTGAATACCAGAATGGGCGTGCGGTCAGGATGCCGTAAGTAGCGCCCAGCGAGGATTGATGCAGGAGCGAAAGACCCATACCGAACAGGGCCACAATCGGCATCAGTCGGTGCAGGAAGTGAGAGAACTTGACCAGAATACCGATCCGCCGCAGTGGGGTGCTTTCCACAATGACAGGCAGCAGTTCAATCGCCAGCACCGTTGTGTACAAGACGACGCACATGGTGATTTCCCAGAGCACCGAGTGGACGTTCCAGTAAATCAGCGGGTGGTAGAAACGGTCAAAGCGTCCAATGTCGATGAACAGCGCCAGCATGGCGGAGGAATATCCCAGCAGACCGACCAGCACGGCGGCGCGGGCAATTGACTCAAAGCGTTTGAGGCCAAAGATATAGACTGCCGCCGAAAGCGTAAACGCTCCTGCGCCCAGTCCAATCGAAGACAGGTCAACGGTGATCCACAAACCCCACGGTAGTTCATCCGAGAGGTTAGTGACTTCCAATCCGTTGAGCAGGACATGAATGCCGCTGATGGCTCCAATCGTGAGCATGACGATCAACAGCCCGATCCACAACAGGAATCGCATCGAGATACGCATTCCACTGCTTTTGGGGATGACCGGTTCCGCGCCGGATGGTTGAGCCGGGTTCATGGCAGTCATGAGATCAAACCCTCCGGTGGAATGTAATAGACGCTGGGTTCGGTGCCCAGGTCTTCGCGCAGGCGCAGTGTGGGCATTGATTCGACAATGCGGGCGACGCTGCTGGTCGGATCATTCAGGTTGCCAAAGAAGCGGGCGTTCACCGGGCAAACGTTCACGCAGGCAGGGGTTGCCTGCTCATCAACTCCCGGCATCAAACCTGCTGCCAGGCCCGCATCAATACGGTGGATGCAGAAGGTACATTTTTCCACCACACCCCGCGGGCGGCGGGGTACTTCCGGGTTGCCCCATTCCGGCACGCGCGGATTTTGATCTTCCCGTTCGCCCCAGTTGAAGCTGCGCGCATTGTACGGGCAGGCGGTTTGGCAGTAGCGACAGCCAATGCACTTGTCATAGTCCATCACCACCAGACCATCGTGCCGGTGATAGGTCGCGCCCACCGGGCAGACCTCCACACACGGCGCATTGCGGCAGTGCAGGCAGGGGCGGGTGATGTGGAACACGTTTCCTAGCGGCGTTTCGTCTTCTACCCGCACGTTCCAGCGCATGTCATCGCGGGTATCATTAGTCGCTTGGCACGCCCATACGCAGTAATCGCATCCGATGCACTTCCGCAGGTCGATCACCATGGCCCAGTGATAATTTGGCTCACCCTCGTGCGGATTGGTCGCTCGCTCGTGCAGGATGTCGCGCACAAAGGTATCCAGCGGCTCTGCCAGCGTCGCCGCCAGCACCATCGTAGCGCCACCGCCGATCAGCAGGGACATGAACTCCTTGCGGGAGAGCAGCCGGCTGACTTTTGGTTCAGCCGGCACCTGTTCTGGAGTCATCAGTTAGGCTCCTCAGTCTTGGTTTCACCAGAAGATTTCTCCTCAGTTGTATCTGTTGCCGCTGCCACCGGCTGTGGAGCTGGCACAACTGGGGTAACAGGCTGGGCTGGGGGCGTATTGCGCCCGCGGGCCACAAAGATGGCTGCGACGGTCGCTCCCAATCCCAATCCGACCATCAGACCTTGCAGAAGCGGGGCATAGGTCGGCGGCTCAATCTGCGTCACTTCGGCCGGGGCTGGTTCCAGCGCCGCCAGTTGATCGCGCAGGTTATTCACTTCAATCTGCAGGGCGGTGCTGTCGCCACCGAGTGTTGCCCAGGTGCCGTCCAGCAGCAGTTGTTCATGACAGGTCGTGCAGGGTACGGCATCGAGCTGCATGGTGTGGCCTGTGCCCCGGTCAGCCAGTGCTACCGTCACGCTCGCATCATGCTCTGCCCGGTACATATGGCAGTCCACGCATTCGACCGGATAATCATTGCCGCCGTGCTGCTGATGAGCCCACAGGTTAGGCATTTCATTGTGGCAGTTCAGGCATAGTTCATTCGAAGTCTCACCCGCCCGAATGCGCTGGCTGTGCGGTGAGTGACAGGTCGCACAGCCCAACGGGCCAATATCAACGTGCTCGCTCACGCGCCATTCCGTCAGGGTCGAAGTGTGGCAGTCACCGCACACCCCGGCGATCAGTTCCGGTTCTTCCACCACGGGTTGGACATCGTGCGCGCTGTGACAATCGGTGCAGACTGCGGCTCCCGTGTTGCCTGCTAAAATCGCTTCTTCATGGAGGCCTGCCTGCAATTCATTGACCTGATCAGTATGGCAGGACGCGCAAATGGCGACCGAATCAATAGTGTAGGTGCGGGCATCAGTTGGGGTGGGGCCGGAGTGTGGGAAGGCATCTGTCCCATGACAATCCAGGCAGCCCAGTTTACCTTCACTGCTGTTTTCTCCATGGACCGAGGCATTCAGTCGATCCGGGTTGACGTACAGGTTGAAGATGCTGCCGTCCTGAAGGGTGACAGATTGCCAGGGGCTGCTGTGACACATCAGGCAGTAACCGTTATCGCCCGTCGGGGTGATCGCTTCGGGCGAGGGGCTGTAGATTGCCAGTCCGGCTGGTGTCGCTTCCGGGGTGACATCGGGCGTTGCATCCTGCGCCTGAACGGCGTAGATCATGTTGAACCCGGCGACGAAGCAGGTGATCCCTATCGCCAGGCAGATGCCAATGAGACGGCGTTTCGCGGGGGTCATGTCGGTCTCCCTGACCGGGCTTACTGCCCGGCCTCCGTGGTGTACAAGCCTAATTCCTCATAGACGGCATCCAGCAGCGCGTCCGCATAGGTGTAGTTATGAACGCCCAGGCTCCCATCGCCTTCTACAAAGTCGAGCGCCTGCGTGACCCATGCCGGAGTGGCATCGGTAACGGCAGCCCGTGCAGTTTCCAGCCGTGCTTGCGTATCCGTCTGGATAGCCGCGATCAACGCGCTGATGTTCTCTGGGGAGGCCTGGTCTTCATGGCAGGATGAGCACGAGTCCGGCAGACCTTCTACGTTGAAGGCCAGCACCGGCGCAAAAGTATGGCTGCTGCGTTCACCACCCGAACTGATCGGCACTGACGGCATATGGCAGGAGGCACACGTTGGGCCATCCTCAGCGCCAAAGTGCGCGCCCACAAACCCGGAGATACCCTCAACGAAGTCCACCCCTTCAAACATCTCTTTGGAAGGATGATGGATACCTTCTGGCGTGTTGGTGTGGCAGTCGGCGCAGAGTGAGACCGGTTCCTGTATCAGGTTAAAATCAAACTCGGCTTCGCTGTGCGGGTTGTGGCAGCTAATGCAGCCCACGCCGAACTGGGCACTGTCGAGTGTGGCTGGTGCGGGCGCTTGCCCACCACGATCTTCGCTCTCGACTGCCGCGATCAATCGCTGTGTGTAGGCATAGTCGCTGCTGTGGCAGCGCAGGCAGCTGTCTTCTGCCTGATCGCTTTCCCGCAGGCTGCTGAGTGAACTGGCGTGCGCGGAAGCCGACCATTCGTTGAATTGCATGTTAGCCTGGTTGGCGTGACCACTCGACCACCAATGATCAGTTTGATCAGTTGTGCTCAGAGTGAACGAGGCACTCAGGTCGCTGCCAGGGCGGAAGCCTACCGGGAAGGGTTGGCCTTCGGCAGTAGTCCCCCGGCTGTGGCATTGACCGCACACCTGTGGATCAGTGGCCGGGTTGATCGAGGCGCGGATGTCGACGAGTTCTTCCTCGTCAGGGTTACGTCCGGCGTCGCTCGCTAGTTCTTCATGGATTTCGCCGGGACCGTGACAGGATTCGCATTGAACGCCGTCATCTTCCCAGCGCCCATTTTCGAGGTTCAGGCCTGTGGTGTGGCAGTACGCACAATTGGTTTCCCAGTCGTAAGCAGGATCATCCCAGCTAGTCGCCAGGGAAAGCGGTCGCCATTCGCCAGCCGCCACGTCCCATTCTGCCGGGAGCACGCGGTTATCGCCGCGTTCCACTTCATATAGGTAGCGTTGGCTGTAGCGCCCACTGCCGATCACATAGGCGATATCATCTGCTTCAAAAGCGCGCGGTGCATCTTCACCGGGGAACTGCACTTGTCGCAGTTCAGCCCCCACGCTGAAATCCGCCAGAATGGGGTCTTTGTCGCGGGAGGTGTCGATCAACGCCAGACCATGTCGGGAGTCGTCGTGTCGTCGTGCCAGATCCCGATGGCAGGATGAACATTCGCTGGCACCGATGTAATCGGCGTCACTGAGATCAATGACATCTTGTGCCGCGGCTGGTGTTTGCTCCAACCACAGCAGGCTGAATCCCAATCCCAGAAACAGAATTCCAGCACAGAAAAACCAGATTGGCTGAAGCCACGGAGTCCGTGAAGGCATTGTCATTGCCTTTCGAGTGCGAGTAGGGACGTGAAATTGCACGTCCGGTTGCCTGACTATTTCATTTTCCCATTCACTGCTTTGATAGCCATCGTTCATGAGGATGAACGCGCTCATCCTCGTGAATGATTTCATATCACGTCGTCTTAATGCACCAGCCGCATTCGTACCGCCAGCAGAGCCGCCTGCGTCCGGTCGGAAACATGTAACTTTTGCAGGATATGCTGCACATGCGTTTTGACGGTCGGGATACTAATGCTCAAGGTGTCGGCAATCGCCCCGTTAGGTAGCCCCTGGACCATCAACCGCAGCACATCCTGTTCGCGCTCGGAAAGAGGTTCAACCATTGCGTCAGCCATTGCTGATGAGTCCTCTGTGAAGGCAGGTCTGGGGGCTTCTACCATCTGGGCGAGCGCTGCCTGGAGTAGCGCCCCATCAATCAGGCTGTCACCCGCCGAGGCTGCCCGCACCACCCGCACAATCTGATCGGGATCTGTCTCTTTGGAAAGGTAGCCCGCTGCACCGCCGTTGATTGCCCGGATCAGATAGGCTGGGTTGGCATAGGTGGTCAGGATGATGACGCTGGTTGAGGGTGACGCTTGCTTGATTTCGGGCAGGCTTTGCAGACCATCACCGTCTTTCATGCGGATGTCAAGCAGCATCACATCGGGCTTGAGCTGCTCTGCCACGCGGATCGCTTCCTGACCACTTTCCGCTTCCGCCACCACTTCGATGCCGGGGCGGGTCAGCAGGGTGCGTAAGCCCTGCCGGACGATCCCATGATCGTCCACAATGGCGACACGAATGGTGTTCTCAAGGGCTTGAGTGTTAATCACAGGGTTGGGATCTCCGTTGGTCTAATGAGTAAATCGGGTTCAGGTGCTACGTTAAGACTGTGTGGTACATAGACTTGGATATGGGTGCCTTGGCCGGCTTGGCTGCTGATGGTGCAGTCACCGCTAATCAGGCTGGCCCGTTCTTGCATGGTGGTGATTCCCAGTCCATGTCCTTCGCCGTCATGGCCCAGCTTTCGCAGGTCAAAGCCCACGCCGTCATCTTCAATCAGCAGGTAGATGCCGTCGCCATTGTGCAGCGATACTTTGACGCGCTTGGCTTTGGCGTGTTTGCAGGCGTTATTGAGCGCTTCCTGGGCGATGCGGTAGAGCGTGACCGCCACTGTTTTCTCGGGTTCGTGTGGCAGCGATTGAATATCCAGTTCCAGCGACCATCCGCTGGCATCAGCGGTCGTTCGCGCCACTTCCTCAATCGCGGTTGCCAGTCCCAGGTCATCCAGCGTGGCCGGTCGCAACCCCTCGATGATCCTTCGTCCTTCAACAATGGCTTCGGAAAGCGCGTCGCAGCCGTGTCGGATACTTAATTGTGTTTCGGTCGTTTGTTGTGTGCAGACCCGCTGGCATTTGCTCAGGTGCAGCCGCGCCCCGACCAACTGCTGAATCAGACCGTCATGCAGGTCATACGCAACCAGCTTGCGTTCTTCTTCCTGGGCATTGATGAGCCGTTCAATCAGCCGGTGTTCGAGTTTGCGCTTACCTTCCAGTTCATGTGCCATCTCAAAGAACGTGCGGGTCAGGCTGCCAATTTCGTCATTGGCAAGCTTTGCCGGGAGTTCCGGCGCGACCCCTGTATGACCAAATTGTGCCGCCAGCCGTTCCAGTTGCTTGATCGGGTTTACCAGCAGGCTGCTCGTGAACCATGCCAGCACCACCGCGAAAATCGCCGCACCAATCAGGAACAGGAGCGCCACCCGGTAAAAATCGTTGACCGAGGCATACAGCACCTCAGTTGGGGTTTGTCGGAAGATGACCCAGGCCTGCTGGTTGGCATCTGTGCTATCCGCCTGGGTTGAGGGATAAATCGTGTCGTAAACGTAGACGCTGTTGGCAGTTTCCAGGCTGCCGCTGCCATTCTCAAGCATGAGCGGGATATATTGGGTGGAACTGGTTGGCTCAAAGCCATCCGGATAGACGATGAAACCACCATCCTGGTCAACCATGGCCCATGTGTCGGAACCGGGTCTGATGGGTAGTGAACGCAGCAGCCAGCTTGCGCTCAGGTCGATAACCAGCACGCCATCCGGTAAGTGAAACGCATAATGGATATAAGGGATGTTGCCAATCAGGAAGGGCCCCACCCACACGCCATACAGGGGTTGGCGAAGCACCTCGGTAACCCAGGGCTGATTCTGAGTATTGATCGCATCAGGCGGGCTGGCAACCAGTCGATCTACGTCAGCCTGCTTAATCTCCAGGATGCCTTGTCCCGCTGTATCCACCAGCAGCAGACCGTGGTACATCGGGCGCACCGATGCCAGCTCCAGAAAATCCTGTTCCAGTTCCCGCCGCCAGAACTCACGCTCTTCAGCCACAGTCTGCTGCTGGAAGCGCTCAAAGTTCCTTAGAGAACCCAGGTGGAGCGCATCACCTTGTACCTGCTGCAAGGCGCTGACGATGCTTTCCGCTTGAAGGTGTACCTGATGAATGGAGCGGTCCAGCGCCTGTTGGGAAAGGGCGGTGCGCGTGAAGAAATGACCATACAAACCGGTTGCGGTCAGCGGGATCACCATCAGTGCCAGAAATGCGATTGCTAGTTTGGTATGAATACTCTTGCTTGAAATCATCACAACCCCTCTCCCTGTGACTCATTCTGGAACAGATTCGCTAAATTCATCCGTGATTATCGTCACGCGAGACTCGTACTGATCGTCATCGCTTCCAGGGGTTGAAACCGACTACTCTACAGTTCAAAACACCATGCGTATCGTTTTCTGTTAAAGAAGGGTGGAGGGGATATGAGTCAATTGAGCACAACAACCCAGGGCGTTGCTGATTGGGAAAAGATGGCTGGCGCATCCAGCCAGTCTAAACGCCGTGAATTCCCGAAGTTTCTCATCGGTGGTGTCCTGCTGTTGGTCGCCGTCGGCTACCTGATTATCAGCGGCACCATGGGCGGTGCACGCTACTTTATGACCGTTGATGAACTCGTCAGTGATCCGCAGTACGTCGGTCAAAAAGTACGTATCACCGGAGCAGTCGTTGGCGAGAGCATCGTCTACGACAGTGAAAACCTCATCATTCAGTTCACCATCGCCAATGTGGAGGACAATCCGAGTGATCTGGCCCTCGCGCTCCACAACGCCGTCAGTGATCCCACCATCGCCCGCCTGCCCGTCTATATTGAAGGTGAAGTCAAGCCGGATCTGCTCCAGCACGAAGCCCAGGCCATTCTCTCGGGTGAACTCCGCGCCGATGGCACCTTCTATGCCACGGAACTGCTGCTCAAATGCCCCAGTCGCTATGAGGAGAGTGTCCCCGCTCAGGTGCAGGCTGAACCAGGCATATAACTGCTTTCCACCTTGTAGGGGCGCACGGCTGTGCGCCCGCCGCAAATAATCCCATGATTGTCATTTAGTCAATCCCGTTGGAGGGAGTGAGTCTATGCTTGCTGAAATCGGGCTGGTAGCGGGGTTTCTGTCGTTCCTCGCCGCCCTCTACGCGGTCGCAGCCTCCGTCTATGGTGAACGCTTTGCCCGTAGCGAAGCATGGGTCATCAGCGGACGCAACGCCGTCTACGTCACATTCGTGCTCATCACCATTGCGACTGTTGCCTTACAGGTCGCCCTCATGACCGAGCAGTATCAGATCGCCTACGTCTGGTCAGTCAGCAGCCCGGATATGCCGGATTTATTCCGCATGACTGCGCTCTGGGGGTCACAGGCCGGGTCACTCTTGTTCTGGTCATTCTTGATTAGTGGCTTCGCGGCTGGGGCGACCCTCGCCAATTGGAACGCTTATCGCCGCCTGATGCCCTATGCCATCGCCTACATGATGGCATCCGTCGCCTTCTTCATCGGCCTTGTCGTCTTCATCGAAAATCCGTTCACGAGTTGGTGGATACTCCCGGACGGCGAAGTGGTTCAGACTGCACTCATGCCCGCCGGAGCCGTTGCGCCCTCGGCCAGCCGCCTGGCTGAAACCGCCAACGGCCTCAACCCGCTGCTGCGGCACTTCGGCATGGCCATCCATCCACCCATGCTCTACCTCGGTTTTGTCGGCTTCGTCATTCCCTTCGCCTTTGCCATGGCGGCGCTGGCCTCCGGCGATCTGTCCACCAACTGGATCAAAGTGTCCCGTCGTTGGGCATTGGCGGCCTGGTTGTTCCTCAGTCTCGGCCTGCTGCTCGGCGGACGCTGGGCCTACGACGTGTTGGGGTGGGGCGGCTACTGGGGCTGGGACCCGGTCGAGAATGCGGCTTTTCTCCCCTGGTTGGTCGGCACCGCTTACCTCCACAGCGTCATGATCCAGGAAAAGCGTGGCATGTTGAAGACCTGGAACATGTTCCTCGTCATTGCCACCTTTAGCGCGGTCATCTTCGCCACCTTTGCCACCCGCAGCGGCCTGGTTGATAGTGTCCACAGCTTCGCCCGTAGTGGCATCGGCGTGCCCATGTTCGCCTTCTGGTTCGGCCTGACGTTCATCTCCGCCTGGTTGATCCTCTGGCGGCGTAGCCGGGGCGAACTGCGCGACGAACACCGCTTCACCAGCATCTTCAGCCGGGAAGCCCTCTTCGTGCTGAACAACTTCGTCTTTGTCTCGCTCTTCATCGCCATCTTCTGGGGCAGCTTCGGGGCACCGATCATCTCCGAACTGTTCATGAACACCAATATCACCCTCGGTGCGGATTACTTCCTTCAGGTCACCCCGCCGCTCTTTGTTCTGCTCTATATCCTGATGGGCGTCGCGCCGGTATCGGCCTGGGGGATCGCCTCGCTGGCGCGGATGGGGACGGCACTGCTGATCCCGCTGGCCTTGAGCGCGGTTTCACTGGCTTTGTTTATCTTCAGCGGCGTGACCAATCCGGTAGCGCTCTTTGGCTATGCCATTGTCTTGATGTCGGGCTGGGTCGCTGTGGTCGAAACCGTCCGTGGAGCGATCGCTCGCCGGCGCGCACATCAGGAATCCATCCTCACGGCGCTCTGGGCGCTTTCGACCCGCAATCCGCGTCGCTATGGTGGTTATCTGGTCCATCTCGGCATTGCCATCATCGGCCTCGGTGTCATCGGCAGTACCCTGTACCAGGTCGAAACCCAGCAGACCCTCGCCGTCGGCGAATCCATGAGCATCGGCGATTACGACCTCCGCTATGACCGCCTGCTTTCCAACCAGATTGCGGACGATGGCCGCGTGATGGATATCGCTGAACTGACCGTCCTGCGGAATGGGGCAGAAATTGCGCACATCCGTCCGCGTCAGGACTTCTTCCCGGAGGCCCGCGACATGAATACCATGACCATCGCCGGGGCGCATAGCACCATCGAGAATGACCTCTACGTCCTACTCGTCAACTGGGACGAAATCAGCGCTAACCGTGCCACCTTCAAGGTCTACATCAACCCCTTGATTAACCTCATCTGGTGGGGCGGCCTCATCCTCATCGCCGGAACGTTGCTGGCGGCCTACCCGCGTGAAACCTTGCCCGTCCGTGTGCGGCAGGCGCTCCGTCTTGCGCCGCAGCCTGCTTAAGGGGATGAATGATGAAATTCGCTATCAATACCCATGACCTCTGGCGTTTGTGCGTCGTCATCGTCATCATCGCGGCCATCAGCCTGATCGCGCATGTGCAGGTGGCTGGGGCGCAGGATGCCCCGGTCACCACCGTCACCGACGATCAGGTGAATGCCATCGCCAATAAGCTGTACTGCCCGGTCTGCGAGAACATCACGCTCGATACCTGCGGCACGGCTGCCTGTGCGGACTGGCGTTACGAAATTCGCCTGCAGCTTGAATCTGGCATGACCGAAGAGCAGATCGTCGAGGACTTTGTCCGCCGCTTTGGGGATCGTGTCGTCGGCACGCCCATGGACCCGCTCTTAAGGGCACTTTCTCTGGGTACACCCTGGTTGCTGGTCGCGGTCGCATTAGGCGCGGTGGCCTTGGTCTTTCGCCGACGCCGGACCGAGCCAGTTGCCATGCCTGCTTCACCAGCGCCGACCACCCGCTATCAGGATTTACTGGAACAGGACATCGCCGGATAGGGCCACATGTCGAACTCTTGATGTAGGGGCGCACGGCTGTGCGCCCGTGAGGCACTTCTCGTCCGGCAGGGTGTGTCGTAGGGGAGGACTAGTCCTCCCGCAGCGATTGCCGAATCAATTTGTCAATCTTCAAAATGCTGTCTGGGCGAATTGTTTTAATGGAACCACCTAAAGGGATAGTGGAATGAACACTTCAGTAGAACGGCTGCCAGAAGTCTTGACTGAACCTGCTGACCAACGCGCCTCTCGCGGTGGCATGAGTGCCGGTTCCATCATGTTGTTGATCGGGATAGTAGCGATTGCCCTGGTCTTCGGCTTGATGCTCATGCGGCAGGGTTCGTCGCAGCCCACCGATGGCCCGGCCCCGGCCTTTACGGTCGAAACTTTCGATGGTCAAACCATCCGTCTGGCTGACCTGCGTGGCAAAGTCGTCGTAGTTAACTTCTGGGCGTCCTGGTGCGTACCCTGTCAGTCAGAAGCGCCGGAACTCGAGGCCGCCTGGCAGCAGTATCAGGACACGGGGAACGTGGTATTTCTCGGCATCGCCTATGCCGATAACGGCCCGCGCTCCCTCGAATTCATCGAACAATACGGCATCACCTATCCGAATGCCCCGGACCTCGGGACTCGCATCTCCGAAGCCTACTTCATCAAGGGTGTGCCGGAAACCTTCGTCATCGACCAGCAGGGTAACGTGGCCGAGTTCATCTTTGCCGGCATCACTGCGGATAAACTGTCAACCATTATTGATCCACTGCTTACAGAAGGGGGCGCGTCATGAGCGTCACAGGAATCTTGATTGGGGTGCTCATGCTGGTCGGAAGCCTGGCTTGGCTGGCTTTCCCATTGCTCAAACGGCAGGATGCGGCCCGCAAAGCGGCTGTTGACCCGGACCAGGTTGCGGCCTACGAGCGCATTCTGCAAACCGTTCGCGACTTGGATGAAGATTACCTCGTTGGCAAGTTGCCCGCCGAGCAGTACACCGCTGAACGCGCCCGCTGGATGGAACAGGGTGCGGCGCATCTGGAGTCGCTGGAAAAGCTGACCGGCAAACCTGCGCATAAAAAGAGTCATCATGCCAAACCAGCCCCGGCACAGGTGGATACAGCCGGGCAGGATGATGCTGTTGAGCAGGCTATCGCTGCCTATATCCGTGCCCGCGAACATACCGCACCCCAGGAGCGTTAGCTGATGGTTGCACTTCAGCGCAGGCATCGCGCCACACAAATAATACCTCTGCTTTTGCTTGTGCTGCTGGCGCTATCGGCCTGCCAGGGCCTGGGTGGAGAACCCGTCATTGTCGCCACCATTCCCCCGCAGGAGGCACTTACTGGGAGCGACCAGGAAATTGCCGCGACCATGCTGTTAGGTGGCGATACCTGGACAGCCAACTGCGCCGATTGTCATGGTCGCCTGGGGGAAGGTACTGCCGATGGTGCCCCCTTGCCGGATTTGAGCGCGCTTACTGAAGATCAGATTCTGGCCAGTGTCACCAACGGCGTCGCAGTGACAGATTCAGGCAAGGAGATGCCGGCCTTCAGCGATAAACTCAGTGCAGAGGAATTGCTGGCCGTGGCGACCTATGCCAGCATGATCTCTCTGGCTCGCCAGCGCAACATGATTGATACCGCCGGTGCAGAGTCCGCAACAGCCGAAGTCCCACCGCCTGCTACCACCGAAGAACCGGCTGTTGTGTCAGACCTTCCCACAACGTCCGATCCGTCCGTTATCCAGATTCAGCGTGTGACCTCACAGGTTGAGGTGCTGGATGGTCTGCTCTACGTGCTTCAGATTGTCCAGTTCGTGAACACCTCGGAGAGTGTGTTCCAGGTGTTGGATGAATCGGCTCACACATCAGTGGGGGTCAATATCCCGGCAGGCGCGCAGGTTCAGGATTTGGGGGAGAGCACCTATCAGCTTTCGCCTGATGGCACGCGCTTGAACGATGTCCAACCCGTTTTCCCCGGTGAGGCGCATACCATGCATCTGGCCTATGCGCTCCCTTACGGAGATGAACAAACTACGGGTGGCCTGGTTATTGATCAGACCTTTGACTATGCACTGACTGGCCCGGTCGATGTGTTGGTTGCCACGGACGGCCTTACCCTCACCGCCGAGACTCTCGCTGCCCGTGATAGCCGTACATCGAATGGAGTTACCGTCTGGCGTTATGGGGCTGACCTCTCCCTCCCGGCCAATAGCAGCCTCAGCTTTACCATCACCGGCGTCCCAGTCGCACCGGCACCCGCTGACGTGTCCGCTGATGCAGCCCAAACAACCACCACATCAGCCTCAGCCCCCAGTCCTCTGGCCTATATGTTGGTCGGGGCCGGGGTCAGCGCCTTGTTGATTGCGGGCGGCCTCTACCTGCGGGAACGCCTCGTGGCCTCGAAGTCATCCGCCAATGCCAGCATCGAGCAGTTGATGGATCAGATTGCCGATTTGGACGCACGCCACAAGGCCGGGCAACTCAAGACCGAGGCCTATAACCGTCAGCGCAGCAGCCTTAAGTCACGCTTGGCCGCGCTGATGAGCGCTCAGGCTCCCCGCCGCCCCTGATCGTTTCACGAAACCCTACCAATGGACGCCGCCCGGCGTCCATTTTGATTCCCGACCTGTAGCGCAGAGTAATAGCGTCTTCCTCCGTATCTCCGCCCGCTGAATGCGCTGTCCGGCAAGTAATCCAATCAAAGTCAGAGATTCCTGTAGGGGCGCACGGCTGTGTGCCCGCTTTGATCATTTACCGGATGAAGCACTAAAGTTGGGGACAGTAGGACAGCATGAAATCGTGGAGCCAATTCTTGTAGGGGCGCACAGCTGTGCGCCCGCTTGGATCATTTACTGGATGGAGCACTAAAGTTGGGGACAGGTACGACTGCATTAGATCGTAGAACCAATTTGTGTAGGGGCGCACGGCTGTGCGCCCGCTTGATTCGCATAAGCCTGGACTTACGCAAAATTGTAATTTTGTAGGGACGCGCAATGGCACATCCGAGACTATTACGCTCTCACCCGTGTAGTTCCTGAAATACCCTGCAAAATCGAAACAAATGTTCCGTTTTGTCCTTGGAATCATGCTAAACTGATGTGTGTTGTGGATAAAGGGAGACAGCTTTACAAGATGCGCCAAGCTTCGAGGTCACCAATCCGAATGTGAAGCGAGGCCGATGAGGAGATCGCTCGAATGGTGCTGTGAGATCAATGATGTCGGGCAGAAATGTGAACTTGGCAGTTGGAAAATTTCTCTAAGCAAGATGTGCTGAAATGCTCTAATAATGATTGGAACTGACTGAACTTGAAGAAGGTGTTCTGAATGGCATCTATAGTAGCGCTTGGTGCTGTTACTGTTGGTATCAACCTTCCCTCTAGCCGTGCGGAGCTCCGCGAACTTGGTCTAGTACCCGGTAGCGATTCAATGATTACTGTGGAACGTATGGAGGAGATTCGTCGTACGCTTCAAAAAAACCACGGAACACTTCCGCAACCGACAAGCGGTGGCTCCGTCGCCAATACCGCAGACTTTTTGGCGCGTGCTGGCATCAGTTGCGGATTTATGGGAGTTGGTGGAAACGACACCTTTGGTAGATTGTTTGCTGCAAATTGTGAAAGAGCCTCGCTTAAATTCCTCTCTGAACTCGAAGATGGGGCTATTACAGGTTATGACTTTTATCTTTACGACGAAAATGATGTGCGCACGATCATCTTGACTCATGGTGCAAATGCTCTGTTGAGTCCGGTTCGACTTGATCTCGAGGCAATTGAGAGATCAGAACTTGTGTTGCTTGATGGTATTGCTCTCTCTTTTGGCCCAGAATCTGAAGCAGCAATGTTGCGCTGTGTACAAGCAGCAGAGATGGCCGCTGTGCCTTTTGTGCTTGCCCTCGCAGGCATAGAAATTGTTGATGGCTACCGAGATTTCTTCAATACCTTTGCGCCAAACGCTCAGATGGTGGCAGGCAATCTTGAGCAGGTAGCCGTTCTGGTAGGGCTTCGGCCAACAGCATCGCTCGAAGAAGTGAGAATTAAGCTTGCTCAGACGTCTATTGATGCGATTGTCACCTTGGATGCAGATGGTGCTTTTGCTCGATTCGACGATGAAGAATGCTTAATGCCTACGCAGAAGATTGAGGCGGTAGATTCCACTGGCGCAGGAGATAATTTCCTCGCGGCGTTTCTCATGGCCAGAAGGCAGGGGCTCACTGTACGCCAGGCGCTCGCCGTTGGGAACAGCGTTGCCGGTGAAGTTATTCAGTTTCAAGGCGCTCGGTTGCCGCTAAGCTTTGATGTGCACAAGTTTATGGTGGAAGCGATGCAAAATGCTAAAGGCCGTGATAATTGACCTGACTTTGGGATAGTATAGCTCATAAAAAGCTGTTTAGTTGGTCAGGCCAACAGCCGTAGCCGCTCGGTTTTTGCTAGGAGCGATCTGACTTTCACGTTGAACTTTCTGTATGAACAACATCTGCTCAAACCCCACTGCATCCCTAATCAATACCCCATATCATCACGGTTATACTCTCTGGCGGCTACTTCCCGTCGTGCCGCCGACAACAGTCAAATGTGGTCAGGTGGTGGCAGCCTCCCGCCGTCCCGCCATGAACGTCAAATTGCAGCGCCACCGTCCCGTCTTCCCGCCAAAGCCCATTTGACAAAAGCGCCTCATCAGCGCCACGCTCCCGTCTTCCCGCTTGACACCCTGGCGGCTAGCTCGCGAATCCGTCATTTCCAACGCTCTTACTCTGCACTCTGCACTTCTTCACTTCGCACGGAATCAAAAACCCGGTCAGCCCTTGCCGACCGGGTTCCTTTGAAGGAGTAAGCTGGTAGAGGAGTGTTCATCCCCTCTACCAACCAGACTGCACAGATTACATCGACGGGCGGGTGAAACCGCTCACCGCATCTGCACCACCAACTACCTCAATGCTGTCGAACAGGACTTGCATGATGTAGCGCGGGTTGTGCGCGAATGCACCGGGGTCCTTGGCAGCAAACTGATAGTTGAAGGCGGCACGCAGCAGGTTCGGCGTCCAGGAAGCAAAGCGGTTGTCACCGTTCACTTCTTCGGGATCAGCCGTGCCGTTGCCGTTGGTGTCGATAAACCAGTACGGGTGGCTGTGCGAGTCGTACACGATACCCGTGCCGACCGTCTCAGTCGCGTAGGCTTGGATGGCCGCATACAGCGCCGTCTGGAAGCTCTCGATTTCAGCCTTGATAGGTTCGCTGTCGTCCCCATCACCGTCGTAGTCGACCAATGTCACATCTTCCGTCTGGCGGATCAGTTCCAGGTCTTCGACTTCGGCCACGTCTTCGTGGCAGTCTTCGCAGGTGTTCAGGTCAATCGCGCCGCTGTGCGGTTGATGGCAGTCGGTGCAGGACTGGATTTCTTCACCATCGTGCATATTCCGACCGAGGTATTCCTTACCTTCGAACTGGTAAGCACCGCGCACGTCGCCACCGAACAGGGAAGCACCGGCAGCAAAGTAATGGATATTGCGGAAGGTCAGGCCCTCTGCAACTTCGTCATCACCCACGCCTGCCCGGTTGATCGCGTTGTTGACGCTCACCGTGGATTCACGGCCCTGATGGCAGTTCAGGCACAGGTTATCAGCTTCACCTTCACCGAAAGTGACCACATCACCGCTGGGGAAGGCAACTTCATCATCAACGCGCAGCGTAAATTCGGAAACGCTGTCGTGGCAGGTGGAGCAGGTCAGCGAGTTCGATGGCTCTGCGGCAATATTCACGCCGTTCTTCAGGTAGACTTCCAACCCGCCATCGGTATGGCAGCGAGCGCAGCTACCCGGAACCTCGCCCTCGGCATCCCAATGCCGGAAGGCTTCCGCTGTCACATTGAAGTGACCGGGGTCATTCCGATGGGCCGTGGACATATCGACCTGATCGCCGATAGCCGCATTCAAAGCGCTGATCGAATCGAACAGGATTTGGATCTGATACTGCGGGTTATGGGCATAACCACCGGGATCCTTGACCGTCACCTGGTAGTTGTAAGCCGCTTCCAGCAGATTGGCGGTGAAGGTCTTATAACCGTTCTCGCCGTTCAGTTCATCTGCATCGGCTTCGCCGTTGCCATTGGTGTCAACCAGGAAGTAGGGATAGGTTGCCGCATCGTAGACGATTCCGGTTCCTACCACGTCGCTGGCATAAATCTGGATGGCTTCATACAGCATTTCCTGAAGGGTTTCGATTTCTTCAGCAATGCCTTCGTTCTCATCGCCATCACCGTCGTAGTCCACTGTCGAGCCTTGCATCCGGATGAAGCGCAGGTCTTCAACCGTTTCCACGTCTTCGTGGCAGCTCGCGCATTCGGCGACGTTCAGTTCCAGCGTGTGCGGATTGTGGCAGCTTGCGCAGGTCGCGTAACCAGGAACGTGTTCGTTCTTCATCTGGTAGACCTGTCCCTCATACTGGTAACCACCTCGTGCTTCCGATCCATACAACGTAGCGGCAGCCGCGTAGTAGTGGATGTTGATGAAGCTGAGTTCTTCATTCACCACGTTCGGGTCGGTGATGTTCAGCTCGGTCAGTTTGGCAGTGATGGTGTCTGATGAGGCGCGGCCCTGATGGCACTGCATACAACGTGCGGAACCACCGTCGTCGGTGATTTCTGCACCCGATGGGAATACGACCGTCGTCAGGGAGACTGCGGCTGGATTGTGGCAGGTGTCGCAGGAGACGACGCTGCCCAGCGGTGCCGGTGCGTTCACCACACCTGCTTCCGATCCGTCCGCACCGAGGAAGTCCAGATAGCCGCCCTCTGAATGGCACTTGGCACAGCGCTCCGGTATCTCACCCTCTGAATCCCAGTGGACGAAAGCTTCCGCCGTCCGATCCGCATGGGGGGACTCGACCCAGGCAAAGTAGTACTCTGCCAGATAGGGCGGGTCTTCCAACGGTTCGGCTGGCGCATCTTGTGCGCTCACGAGTAGCGCAAAACCCATAGTCAGGAACAGAGTCCCAACTACAGCCAACCAATGATACTTACGCATAAGCATTTCCTCTGATGGTAAATGCAATACTTCCACACTCAATTCTCGCACCAGGGGGCATTCATAACGTCCATCTGGAGGATGATTCCCGTTCATCCTCGTGGTTGAATTCCTCAAGATCTGTCAGGAGCTATCGGGGCATTGGTCAACCGCGCCGAAACATGACAAAACTCACTGTTAAGGTTTGATGAAATCGGTGATGATGTGTTGTAGGGTTACTGGCTTGCGGTACTCGTTGAGCACTTCATCTGTTGAATTGTCCCTGTAGCGCTGCGACCAGTAGCAGCCGCATGGCTATGACATTCAAATAGGGGAGGTGCCTGTGCAGAAACTGCTGGTTCCCGCTCCCTCAGACGATAAACGCTGGCGGATGGTGACTGCGACCATGCGCCGACATGGTTATCGCCGTGATGCCCTCATTGAAGCCCTGCATTCCGCGCAGGAAGCCTTCGGTTATCTCGATTCCCAATCACTCCAATATGTTGCTCGCAGCCTGAATCTTCCGCTCAGTCAGGTCTATGGTGTTGCCACCTTCTACAGCTTTTTTACGCTGAAGCCCCCTGGCGAACATACCTGTGTGATTTGCCTGGGGACGGCCTGTTACATCAAAGGCGCAGGGGAGATCATCGCCTCCATTCAGGATCACTTTGATCTCAAACCGGGCCAGACTACACCGGATGACCGGGCCTCGTTGCTCACCGCGCGTTGTTTGGGGACGTGTGGTCTGGCCCCATCCGGCGTGTTCGATGGCGAAGTAGTGGGCAACCTCACGCCGGAGAATGTGGCAGAACGCCTGGAGGAGTGGCTCGATCATGCTGGCTGAAGACCTACATCGGATGGCTGCTCACGAGCGAGCTCAGCAATTGCAGTACGACCATCACATTATTGTGTGTAGTGGGACGGCCTGTCGTTCGGCCAACAGCGAAGCAGTCAGGCAAGCCTTGGAACAGCAGGTGCAGGAGCGCAGTCAGATCGGTGTCTGCACGGTGACCAACGGTGGCTGTCGCGGGCTGTGTGCAGCCGGTCCAATGGTCTCCGTGGAACCCGCCGGTCTTTTATACCAGGGGGTGACACCCGCCGATGCAGGTGCGATTGTAGATAGTCTGGGATCGGCTCCAGTGCCGCACATTCTCTGTGATACCAGTGCCGCGTTCTTCAGCAAGCAGCGTGCGCTTGTCTTGGAGTTCGCTGGAAACCTCGATCCTGACCGCATTGAAAGCTACCTTGCCAATGGTGGCTATGACACATTGCTCAAAGCCGTCACCGAGATGACTCCCACCCAGATTCGCGACGAGATTGTACGGAGTGGTTTGCGCGGGCGGGGTGGGGCGGGTTACTCCACCGGCTTGAAATGGAACACCGTCGCCAAAGCCCAAAGCGCCGAGAAGTACGTCATCTGCAACGGCGATGAGGGCGACCCCGGCGCGTTCATGAACCGCAGTGAGATGGAGGATTATCCCTTCCGCATCCTCGAAGGCATGACCATTGCTGCTTATGCCGTTGGCGCACAACAGGGCTACATCTATGTCCGGGCAGAATATCCGCTCGCGGTCAGTCGCCTCAAAGGAGCTATTCGCCAGTCGGAGAAGTTAGGCTTATTGGGGAATGGTATCTTCGGTACATCCTTCAATTTTAATGTCGATATTCGGCTGGGTGCTGGAGCCTTTGTCTGTGGCGAAGAGACTGCGCTCATTGCCTCGGTCGAAGGCAAGCGCGGTAACCCGCGGCCCCGCCCGCCGTATCCCGCCGAACATGGCTTGTGGGGGCATCCCACCCTCATCAACAATGTGGAAACCTTTGCCAATATTGTGCCGATCATCCGCAACGGCAGTGAATGGTTCGCGGGCATCGGCACGGCCAAAAGCAAAGGGACTAAAGTCTTTGCGCTCTCTGGTCGCATTCAAAATACCGGCCTGGTTGAAATACCCATGGGCATGACTCTCCGCGAAATTATCTATGACATCGGTGGGGGCATTCCCGGCGGAAGGCACTTTAAGGCAGTCCAAACCGGTGGGCCATCGGGTGGTTGCATTACCGCCCAGCACCTTGACCTGCCGATGGATTACGAAGCACTGATGCAGGTCGGTACCTTCATGGGTTCAGGCGGCATGATCGTCATGGACGATAGTTCCTGTATGGTAGATGTCGCCCGGTATTTCATGGAATTCTGTATGACCGAGTCCTGCGGGAAATGTATACCGTGCCGGGTCGGCACCGCGCAGATGTTTGACCTGCTGGACAAAATCACCAGGGGAGAGGCCACGCTGGATGATCTGGCATTGCTCGAAGAATTGGCCGATATGGTGCGGAACACGAGCTTGTGTGGATTAGGGCAGGGCGCGCCGAACCCGGTTCGGAGCACGCTGCGTTACTTCCGGGATGAATACCTTTCTCACATTGTCGATAAAGTCTGCCCGGCGGGCGTCTGTAAGATGCAGCACCGGGAAGAGGTGCTGCCATGACCAACCGAGTCTTGACACTGCAGATCAACGGTCAGGAAGTGAGCGGTCGTGAGGATGAGACGATTCTGGAAGTCGCCCGCGAACATGACATCCACATACCCACGCTCTGCCAACTCGAAGGCCTGTCCTCCATAGGAGCCTGCCGTTTGTGCTTGGTTGAAGTCGCCAATGTCCCGAAGCTCTTGACGGCCTGCATCACGCCCATTCAGGAAGGCATGGAAGTTCACACCGAGTCGGAGCGACTGAACCATTACCGCCGACTGGTGATAGAGATGCTCTTTTCAGAAGGTAACCATATCTGTTCCGTTTGTGTCTCGAATGGGCATTGTGAGCTTCAGAACATGGCTCAATTGCTCGGTGTTGATCATGTTCACCTGCCTTATCGAAACCCGCAGCGCCGGGTTGATGCTTCCCATGACCGATTTATCTTTGACCCCAACCGCTGTATTTTGTGTACCCGCTGTGTCCGGGTTTGTGATGAGGTCGAAGGGGCCCACACCTGGGATCTCAAAGCGCGGGGCATTCAGTCCCAGGTGATGACCGATCTGAATCAACCCTGGGGTGACTCGACCAGTTGCACCAGTTGCGGGAAATGTGTCCACCTTTGTCCGACCGGTGCACTCTTTGAAAAAGGCAAGTCCGTCGCGGAAATGTCCAAGCGGCGTGAATTTTTGCCCTATCTGACCATCATGCGGGGGAAGCACCGATGACCAGGAAAAAACTCGCAACTGTCTGGCTTGATGGTTGCTCCGGTTGCCATATGTCCTTTCTGGATATGGATGAACGTTTGCTAGCCCTCGCCGATTCCATCGAACTGGTCTATAGCCCGCTGGTGGACTTCAAACAATTCCCTGAAAGGGTCGATCTCACGCTGGTCGAGGGGGCCGTGAGCAGCGAAGACGACCTCAAGAAAATCCGCCATATCCGTCAGCATACCCGGGTGCTGATCTCGCTAGGGGATTGTGCCGTGACGGCCAATGTCCCGTCGATGCGGAATCCCTTTGGAGTGAAGGCCATACTGGACGCGGTGTATCAGCAGCCGGATCTGCTCAATGCCCAGGTGCCGTCTGAAGGGGTACCGTCTTTGCTTCCGGTGGCGCGGCCTGTTCACATGGTTGTGCCGGTGGATGTCTATGTGCCGGGTTGTCCTCCCTCAGCCGATCAGATCTATTTTGTGGTGAGCGAATTACTTGCGGAACGCCAGCCTGACTTGCGCCGGATGCTGCGCTTCGGCTAGAAGGAACTGGTCATGACTCAACAAATTCTCATTGATCCGGTGACCCGTATCGAAGGCCATGCCAGGATTACCCTTCAATTGGATGACTCCGGTCAGGTGGCAGACGCCCAATTCCATGTCACTCAGTTGCGTGGTTTTGAGAAGTTCTGCGAAGGTCGTCCGTTTACGGAAATGCCTTCCCTGATGGCGCGGATATGTGGCATCTGTCCTGTCAGCCACCTGATGGCTTCTGCCAAAGCCTGTGATGCGTTACTGGCTGTCAAGATTCCGGCTGTAGCGGTCAAGCTGCGGCGTATCATGAATCTTGCTCAGATTGCCCAGTCTCACGCCCTCAGCTTCTTTTATCTCTCTGCCCCGGATCTTCTGCTGGGTATGGATGAAGACCCTGCCAAACGAAATGTGTTCGGTGTTCATGAGGTCGAACCGACTCTGGCCCGTGATGGCATTAAACTGCGCCAGACCGGGCAGCAAATCATTGAACTCCTGGGTGGCAAACGCATTCACCCGGCCTGGGTTGTTCCAGGTGGCGTGAGTGAACCCCTGAATGCGGCCAAGCGTGATCAGATCAAAGCCATGCTGCCGGAAGCCCTCACAATTGCCCAGCGTACACTCGATTGGTTTCAGACAGTCATTGACCGCTATACAGAAGAGATTAGTGCCTTTGCGAATTTCCCGACACTTTTTATGGGCCTCGTCAATCCATCCGGCGGGCTTGAACTCTACGATGGGCAGCTCCGCATTACTGATCCTGCTGGCGTACCCATAACCGATGACTTTGATCCACAGGATTATGCGCGCTATCTGGCCGAAGCGGCTGAATCCTACAGCTATCTCAAATCACCGTACTATAAACCATTGGGCTATCCGGATGGGTTGTACCGTGTTGGCCCGCTGGCCCGCCTCAATATCATCAGTCATTGTGGGACTCCGTTGGCCGATCAGGCCTTTGCCGCCTTTCGTCAGCTCGACCGCCAAAGTTCCTTCCACTATCACTTCGCTCGCTTGGTCGAAATCCTCTACTGCCTGGAGTCCATTGATCGCCTCCTGGATGAGCCGGACATTCTCAGTGAGCATGTTCGCGCTCATGCCATCCCCAACAACAATGAGGGCATTGGCGTGAGCGAAGCGCCGCGCGGCACCTTGATTCATCACTATCAGATTGACTCCAATGGCTTGATGACCAGCGCCCGCCTGATGATTGCGACTGGACATAACAATCTGGCGATGAACCGGGGTGTCCTGCAGGTTGCCCGGCGTTTTGTGCAGGCTGATCACCTCTCCGAAGGGATGCTTAATCGGGTCGAAGCCGTCATCCGCACCTTTGACCCCTGCCTGAGTTGCTCGACCCATGCCTTGGGGCAGATGCCTCTGCACATCAAATTGCTTGCGCCCGACGGTCACTTGTTGGATGAAGTACGGCGGTGAACGATGCTACTCGTCATCGGCTACGGCAATCCCCTCCGGCGGGATGATGGGGTTGGACCCTGGTTGGTGGAGTATGTGTCATGCGTCATCCCTGATCCGTTCATTGAATGGCGGACATGCCTCCAATTAACTCCCGAATGGGCGGAACCCCTCAGCCGCGCTGATTGTGCCATCTTTGTCGATGCCACTGCGGAGGGGCATTCCGGTCAAGTGATGTGGTCTCGACTGGAAGTGCTCGATGATCTGCAATCGAGGGGGATTGTCCACCATCTAATTCCGCAAGACTTGTTGACTGCAGCGCACTTCCTCTATGGTGCTCGTCCGGATGCCTATTTGTTGACGGTGACCGGGGAAGACTTTAGTTATGGGCAGGGGTTTTCCCCGTCCGTTCAAGCCCAACTTCCACTGGCAATTGAATATCTCTCATCTGCCGCGTCCATTCAGGCACTATTACACTTTTCACCTGAATAGGTGCCATCCATCACTGTCTCTCTCTTTGCGATTGTAGGACGATCAGGAACATAGCCTTTCTATTCGGCATGAGGCGTCTACCCCCAGGGAGAGGGTAATTATGGCCACTGCAACCAAAGTTCCTACCAGTCCACGCCGCAAGGCGAATCCGCATGAATCAAATGGAAGTAATGGAAAGAGATGGGTTTATCGCTTCAATGAAGCTGATACCGTTCAGGAGATGCTGGGCGGCTCATGGGATAAAGTCCGGGCCTTACTCGGTGGTAAAGGATCCGGTCTGGCGGATATGACCCGCACCGGTTTGCCGGTCCCGCCTGGTTTCTCTGTCACGACTGAGGCTTGCAATGCCTACCTTGCCGGGGGCAACGCCTTCCCTGGGGGTATGTGGGAGCAGGTGCTCGAGTCATTGGCCTGGGTCGAAGAACAGACCGGTAAGAAACTCGGCGACCGCAGCAAACCCTTGCTGGTTTCCATCCGTTCCGGTGCCAAGTTCTCCATGCCCGGTATGATGGATACCGTCCTCAACCTCGGCCTCAACGACAGCGTGGCCGAGGGCATGATCGAACTAACCAATGATCCGCGTTTTGTCTATGACTCCTACCGCCGCTTGATCCAGATGTTCGGCTCTGTGGTGATGGGTATTGATGATGAACCGTTCGAAGATTTCTTGACGGAAACCAAGCGCAGCCGCGGTGTGAAGCTTGATGTCGAACTGACCGCCGAGGACTGGAAGGTCGTTACCGAACGCTTCAAGAAGATCTATCGCACCTCCGTTGATGATGACTTCCCGCAAGACCCCTTCACCCAGCTTGCTCTGGCGATTGAAGCTGTCTTTAAATCATGGAATGGTCGTCGTGCGGTCGATTACCGCAATGCGGCGCATATCCCCCACGACCTCGGAACAGCGGTCAACGTTCAGACCATGGTCTTCGGTAACATGGGGCAGGACTCGGGCACCGGCGTTGCATTCACCCGTAACCCCTCCACCGGCGAGAAGAAGCTCTTCGGTGACTATCTGATGAATGCCCAGGGCGAAGATGTGGTCGCCGGTATCCGTAACCCGATGCCTATCGCCACCCTCGCCCAGGAAAACCAGGCCATCTTCGACCAATTCAATAGCGTGGTACAGCTTCTTGAAAAGCACTACCGCGAAATGCAGGATGTCGAGTTCACCATCGAGCAGGGTAAGCTGTGGATGCTCCAAACCCGCGATGGCAAACGGACGGCTCGCGCCCAGGTGCGTATTGCCGTCGAGATGGTCGATGAAGGGCTCATCACCAAGCAGGAAGCCGTCCTGCGTGTTTCGCCGGATCAGGTCTCGCAGCTCCTTCATCCCCAGTTTGAGATCGAAGCCAAAGCGACCGCCATGCAGGAAGGCCGGCAGGTAGCCAAGGGTGTTAATGCGTCGCCCGGTGCTGCAGTAGGTATCGCTGCCTTCGATGCCGATGTGGCGGAGAAGTGGGGCAAGGCCGGTAAGTCGGTCATCATGGTTCGCCCTGAAACCAAACCGGATGACGTCCATGGCATGTTAGCCTCCAAAGGTATTTTGACCAGCCACGGCGGCGCGACCAGCCATGCGGCGGTAGTCGCCCGTCAGTTCGGTGTGCCCTGTGTCTGCGGTGCCGAAGCCCTCGATATTGATCTCCGCGCCCGTACCTTCCGCGTGGGCAATACCGTTGTCCACGAAGGGGATACCATCTCGATTGATGGGGGTGTGGGTGAAGTCTTTGTCGGTGAAATCAAGCGCGTTGACCCGGATTTCGCACGCGAAACCTACCTGCGGAAGCTGTTGAATTGGGCCGATGAATTCCGCCGTCTGGGGATTTACGCCAATGCGGACTACCCTGCGGATGCTCGCCGTGCCCGTGACTACGGTGCCGGTGGTGTAGGCCTCTGCCGTACCGAGCATATGTTCTTCCAGGAAGAGCGTCTGCCCATCGTACAGGCCATGATTCTCTCTGAACCCAATAGTGATGCCGAAGCCCGTGAACTGACTAAACTCCAGAAGTTCCAGCATGACGACTTCTATGGCATCTTCAAAGCCATGGATGGGCAGCCGGTGATCATCCGTCTGCTGGACCCACCGCTGCATGAATTCATGCCCGATCACGAACATCTGGCGCTGCGTGCTGCTGGCTTGCGACTAGTTGGGGACCGCCCGAACGAACTCACCCGCATCGAAGAACTGATGGTAGCGGTTGAAGGCTTGCGGGAATTCAACCCCATGCTCGGTCTGCGTGGCACCCGTCTGGGCATTATGCGCCCTGAATTGAGCAAGATGCAGGTGCGCGCCCTCTTTGAAGCGGCTTGCCAGCTCGTCAAGGAAGGTGTCAAGGTCTACCCGGAAATCATGGTCGCCGTGACCAATCACGCCAATGAAGTGAAATTCATGCGTGACTTGATCGTCGGTGTCGCTGCCGAAGTCATGGAAGACATGGGCGTGACCCTCGAATACAAAGTCGGTAGCATGATTGAACTGCCTCGTGCAGCGATCACGGCAGATCAACTGGCTCAGTACTCCGAGTTCTTCTCGTTCGGGACCAACGACCTGACCCAGACGACTTTTGGTATCAGCCGTGACGATGCCGAAGGCAAGTTCCTGCTCCACTATGTCGAACATGGTCTATTGCCGGAAAATCCCTTCCAGGTCATTGACGAAGACGGCGTCGGTTATCTGATTAAGCTGGCGGTAGATCGTGGTCGTCAGACCCGTCCTGAAATTGAGGTCGGCATCTGCGGTGAGCATGGTGGCGATCCCAAGAGTATCCACTTCTGCCATCGCGCTGGTCTGGACTACGTAAGCTGCTCTCCGTTCCGGGTGCCAGTAGCTCGCTTGGCTGCTGCCCACATCGCCCTGAAGGAAAAAGGCTTCAAGGCCAAAGAAGACTAGATCGCTCAATAATCAAAACGGCCCATCCATTTTGGACGGGCCGTTTTGATTCATACGTTTAGGACTGCCGCATGTCGATCTTTGTTGGGACGTGCGTTTGTGAGCTTAGCTAGTTCTTGAACTGATGAAACTCTCCGCGAAGGCCGCACCCATATCCAGTGCCCGACAGTTGATCGCCAGCATATCCGGGGATTTAGCCAGATGGTGAGAATCGAGCGTATGCTTGATGCGATCCGCTGTCATGAATGGGCGCACCGCTAGCGCTGCCCCCACCAGGACCATATTGAGTGCCCGACTGTCACCCGCTACTTCTGCCAGTTTGAGTCCCGGAACATCCAGCGTGAGGATGTCATCCCGTGTTTGGGCTTCGTTGATGAGTGAAGCGTTGTAAATCAGTGCCCCACCTGCGGCTACGGTCGGCGCAAATCGGCTGTACGATGGCCCATTCAGAAGGATGGCAAGTGTGGGTTGAGTGACGACCGGTGACCCGATATGTTGGTCACTCACGACCACCATACAGTAAGCGGTACCACCCCGCATCTCTGGCCCATAGGAAGGCATCCAGGTGACCTGATAGCCTGTGTCCATCGCCGCATACGCCAGTGCTTGTCCTGCGAACAGAACACCTTGCCCACCAAATCCCGCCACAATGACTGATTCTTGCATGGTGTTTGATCCTGTCACAATTGCTTGGCTGCCTCTACGATCTTGTAGTCCCCAACGGGATAGATCGGCAGCATATTGGTCTTGATCCAGTCGAGTGCCTGTGGCGGGGTCATGCCCCAGTTCGTTGGACAGCTCGAAAGAAGTTCCACCAGGCTAAACCCTAGCCCGGCCATCTGGACCTTCAGCGCGGTCACGATCGCTTTCTTGGCTTTGCGGATGTTGGCTGCATCGTGTAGTGATCGCCTCACCACATACGCGCTTCCCGGTAGCCCGGCCAGCAGTTCGCTAATGTGCAGCGGTTGACCGGGTATCGGGATAGCTCGACCTGCTGGCGACGAAGTGGTTTTCTGACCGGCTAGGGTAGTCGGGGCCATCTGCCCGCCCGTCATCCCATAAATGGCATTGTTGACGAAGATGATGGTGATCGGCTCTGCGCGGGAGGCTGCATGGATAGCTTCACCAATCCCGATCGAGGCCAGGTCGCCGTCTCCCTGATACGTCATGACGATCTGATCTGGTTGGCATCGTTTGATGCCAGTGGCCATGGCTGGCGCGCGACCATGCGGGGCCTCACAGCCATCCATGTTGAAGTATTCGTATGAAAAAACAGCACAACCCACTGGCGCAACCAGAATCGCGCGTTCTCGTAGTCCCAGTTCATCAATGGCCTCGGCGATCAATCGATGGGCGATCCCGTGAGTGCAGCCGGGGCAGTACGTGGTGTGGACATCGGCCAGCGCCAACGGATGCTGGTAAACAGGCTCCATGGCCGGTGGAACCATTGGTATGGGCGACATGCTCAATTTACCCCTTTACCTTTCCAACGACCGGGGCCGATTCGGCCACGAACTCGCTATAGGCTGACTTTAATGCGCTCAGGACATCTTCAGTAGTTGGCACCATCCCTCCCATCCGTCCGTAGAAGGCGACGGGGAGATCATGTCCGGCGGCCAGTCGTACATCTTCCAGCATTTGCCCGGCATTCATCTCCACTACCAGGCATCCCTCAACTTGCGCCAGGAGTTGGCTCAGGCGGATGTCGGGGAAGGGGTAGAGGCTGATAGGCCGGAACAACCCGGCTCGCAGTCCTTGCGCGCGGGCTGCTTCGACCGCTGAATAGGCGATCCGTCCGGCGCTCCCATAACCGATGACCAGGAAATCCGCATCTTCAGTGAAGTGTTCGACCGACCGTTGCTCGCTTTCACGGATCTGTGCCAGCCGCGCCTGAATCTTGCGGTTGTGGGCTTCGCCATCTTCCGGTTTGAGATACAGCGATGCAATCCGGCGTGCGGGGCGGTCTTTTGCGCCCGTTAGAGCGTAATCGGGTTTGCTGCTGGGGAGGGGACGCATAGGCGGTAGCTCGCACGGTTCCATCATTTGCCCGATCAGGCCATCTGCTGCCAGGATGACCAGATGCCGATAGTGATCGGCCAGGTCAAACGCCAGCACAGTGAGATCAACCGCCTCTTGTACCGAACCGGGGGCCAGCACAATCGGATGATAATCGCCGTGACCTGCCGAGCGCGTCACCTGGAAATAGTCCGACTGGGAGGGTTGGATGTTCCCCAGTCCCGGCCCACCGCGCATGACATCCACGACCACCGCCGGGATGTCCGAACCGGCAATGTAGGATAAACCTTCTTGCATCAGGCTCATGCCCGGTCCGCTCGATGAAGTCATCGTGCGGGCACCGGCACAGGCCGCGCCATACACCATGTTGATAGCCGCGATTTCGCTCTCAGCCTGTAAAAAAACACGCCCCAGTTCCGGCATCCGCTGGGCGAGGTATTCCAGCAGTTCGGTCTGGGGCGTAATCGGATAACCGAAGTAAGCTTCAAGTCCTGCTCGCAACGCAGCCTCGGCGATGGCGACATTACCTTTCATCAATTGCCGTGCCATACGCCGACCTCCTTTGCGGGGTGCAGCATCGGTTCACGGTAGACGCTGATGCAGGCATCCGGGCAGAACAGCGCGCAGATGCCGCAGCCAGTACAGTGCTTTTCTTCCTCCTTCAACTGGGCTGGGTGATAACCATGCCCATTGACCTGCTCGGAGTTGATGACAATCACCTCTTGTGGGCAGGCGGACACGCAAAGGGTGCAGCCTTTGCAGTGGTCCACATCAATCCGGATCGTCCCTCTGCTCATAATGGTTCTCCACGATCCTCTGGTCGTTATCTTGCCAACCGTGATGGTAGGGGCGGATTAGGGCGTACTCGCCCGTATATCCGCCCACTGACTAGGATCTCCTCAAGGACGCTTGGCGAGATATGATGTTAATTACGTCCAGCATAAACAGAATAATCCTGCTTTTCGCAGGCCGAAGATCACCTTTTGACCAGTGTCATGTCACCACTTTGCACAAGTTGAATTGTGCTATATGTACATATGGGTAGGGGTGAGGTGTAGGGGCGGACTAAGGGCTTCGTGGCCCGCATGTCCGCCCGCTATGACTCATTGTGCCAATTGTGCCAGCGCCTGCTCAACCGTTGCCTGAGCGCCTGTGCCACCGCGCCCCTGTGTGGAGAGTGCCCCGCACACGCACGCAAATTGCAGCGTTCGGCTCAACTCCCATCCTGCCAGATACCCGTAGATGAATCCGGCATCGAAGCTGTCCCCTGCGCCGGTCGTATCAATGACTTGAACCGGGATGCTGCTGGCCTGATAACGGGCCAGGCACTGACGTGCGGTTGCGCCTGCTGCCCCCTGTTTGACTGCCACCAGGGGCACCCGCTGGCTCAGGCTGTCGAGCGCTGCCTCGACCGAGTCGTGCCGAGTGATCCGGCACACCTCGGTTTCATTCGGCAGGAACACATCAACCTCGTTAAGTGCCTGGGCTAATCCGGCATTCCATTGCTCGGATGGATCATAGTTCGTATCCAGCGAGATCGTCATCCCGGCGGCATGAGCGTCTTGGAATAATTTGGGTACATCTGGTCGGAGCGAGTCCAGCATGAAGTAGCTCGCCAGATGCAGGTGTCGGGCGCGGCTGAACAGCCCTCGGTCAACATCTGCATAGCGCAGCAGCGGGATCGTGCCGGGATACGTCAGCATCGCCCGATCTGTTCCCCGTGAGAGGTGCACGGTCAGCCCGGTCTTGACCACAGGATTAATGAGCACGCCCTGGGCATCAATGCCTCGTCCCTCAAGTTCGCGCAGCATGTACCGTCCGAACTCATCCGCGCCACAGGTGCCGATGAATGCGGTTCGCAGGCCCAGTTGGGCTGCCCCACATGCGAAGATCGCTGCCGAACTCCCGATGGTCAGCGTAGCGTCGTCGACCAGCTTCTCCACCTGACCAAACACAGGTGTCACATCCCCGGTCAGGATCAGATCAGCATTTAATTCACCGATGACAAGGACATCAAACTCGCGTTCAGTCATGCCCGCAGCGCCTCTGGTAACGCGGAGCCATGCGCGTCGAGTAGATCATCAACCATCGACCAGATTTGATCCAGCGGCAGCGATGCGGCGACCAGCGGATCGAGCATCGCTGCCTGGTAGACATAATCCCGTTTGCCTTCCAGGGCCGCCCGCACCGTCAATTCCTGAACGGCCACATGCAGGCGGGACATCCCTGCCAGTTGCGGGGGAAGCGCCCCAATGCGTGTGGGCTGTACCCCGTTACGGTCGACTAGGCACGGCACTTCCACGCAGCATCCGGTCGGCAGATTGTCAATTAGATTGTTGTTGCGGACGTTGCCATAGATCACCCGTGGCTGACCTGTCTCCATCGAATGGATGATGAGCGAGGCATACTCGGCGCTCCGCTCGATCTCAAAGGCTTCGCCTCGTTCTAGTTTTGCCCGGACTTCATCGAACTCCCGCAGATTATCTTCACTGCGGCGGATGTATTCATCAATCGGCACATGAAACTTCTCGATCTGGCCGGGGTGGGGGATGAAGTGCGCCGAGTATTCGGCATTGTGTTCCGAGGACTCGGTTACAAAGTAGCCCAACCGCCGGAATAATTCCGCCCGTACCGAGTCTTCTGGGGGGATGCGGCCTTCTTCCAGCGCTTTACGCAGCAGGGGATACACATCTTTCCCTTGATGTTCAAAGCGTAGGATCCATGCCACATGGTTGATGCCGCCGCCCAGATACGTCACCTCGTCGTAATTCACACCCGCATACTGGGAAATCTGCCAGGTTGTGTATTGGACGCTGTGGCACAGACCCACAATCGGGATCGGCGATGCCGCGAACCAGCCCCAGCACAGCATCGACATTGGATTGGTGTAATTCAGCATCATCGCCTTCGGGCAGACAGCTTCCATGTCTTGTGCGATCCCGGTCATGACTGGGATCGTCCGCAGCGCCCGGAAGATTCCCCCGATACTGTGCGAGTCCCCAATCGTTTGTTTGACTCCATATTTGCGCGGGATGTCGAAGTCGATCAGCGTGGCCGCGTGACCGCCCACCTGAATCATATTGATGGCGTAATCAGCCCCATCTAAGGCTTTCTTACGGTCAAGGTGGGCTTCAATAGTTGGCTTGGCCCCCAGCGCTTTGGCTGTCCAGCGGGCCATGGCTTCCGCCGTCTGCAACCGCACCGGATCAATGTCGTGCAGGCTGATCGTGCAGTCCTGCAACTCTGGGAACGTGAGAATATCCCCCAGCAGATTCTTGGTGAACTCAATACTGCCCGCGCCGATGAACGTGATCTTAGTCATGAAATGGCTTCCTTTTGCTTCGCATATTGTCAGGATGCTGTTGATGGCATCCGGTTTTGGATTGAGTTTTGCCGACGGTCTTAGTGCTTCATCCGGCAAGTAATCTAATCGAAATCAGTGATTCCTGATGAATTTTGACGACCATGTTCGGTAATGTTCTTTATGGCTGGTAGGGGCGGATTAGGGCGTCTGCGCCCGTATATCCGCCCACTATCCATTACCGATCTTGCCTGTCAAATCTCTTTAGGTGCGCCCGGCTGTGCGCCCGCTTTGATCATTTACCGGATGGAGTATTTAATCGGGTTCGTGCCCCTCATGAATGAACAGGCGCGATAAACTACGTGACGATACATACGGGATATAACCGCGTGCGGCTGAGCGCGCATACGCATCATCAATTTGGTCATCAAAGCGGGTGTAATCCACCGTCAGCACCAGCCGATCCGCTGCGACCCACTCATCCAGCATAGCTTCGCGCTCGGCAGTCCAATCAGCCGGGGAGGCGACATTATCGGTTGGGTAGCCATAGTACAGGTCTTCCACCAGCACCCCGGTCACCGTCTCCAGATACCCCTCATCGCGGAAGCGCATGCCAATATCCTCACCGTTAATGGTGAAAATGCCGAAGTTGGGGGAACGCTCGCGGGCGTGATTGGCGATGGCTGTCACAAAATCTGCCATCTCTTGATAGGCGCTTTCCCGCCCCTGCGACTCGAAATACCACGCCGCATCGACTCGGTCGAGCAGCACGCCGTCAAAACCCTGGTCGATGATCCGGTCGATATACGCATCCGGTCCGGTCAGGATGATGTCCTGCCAGCCGGGGTGCCAGTACTGTACCCACACATCGTTGGCCCATGTCGCATCGAACTCGACGGCCCATTCCGGCCAGGTGCCGTCCTCGCGCCGCCACTCCGGTTTCCAGTAGTACTGGAACCGCGCCGCCTGTCCGATGCTCATATACGCCACAATCAGCTTGGAACCTCCCGCGCTCTGCCGCAGCGCCTCGATCCGCTCCCGGCTGCTTCCGGCGATGGCAATGTCCGAGATAATCAGGTCAAACGCTGTGGCCCCCAGCCGCTCCACATTGCCCCGCTGCAGTTGGATGATGTAGTCATTCACCAGCGACCAGTCGCGTGCCAGCAATGGATCAGCCTCTTGCGCGTAGCTGGACCAAGCAGCACAAAACAGCACGACCAGCAACCAGAGCATTTTACGTCTCATGACCACCTCGTTCTGGAAAAGGGTTGAAGAGAGCGCTTGCAACCATTTGGACAGCCTGTTGCGTGTTGATCGGCGGGTCAGAGCCGACTTGAGTCGGCTTCCCGCCGGAACAGATAGCCTGGGGTTTCAACCCCAGGTGTATGATGTTCGCCTCATCCATCACACCTATTTGAACCCGCTCAACGTGAACCCTTGCACCACCCACCGCTGCATCGCCAGATACACCGCCAGGATCGGCATCACCAGCAGCACCGAAGCCGCCATCTGGAGGCCCAGGTTGCTCACATTTGCCTGGTTGTACCAGGTCAGGATGATCGGCAGCGTGCGTACATCCTGATCCCGCAGCACGATCAACGGCCACAGATACGCATTCCATTGACCGATGAAGATGAACACGCAGTACGTCGCCAGTGCGGGCAGAACTTGGGGCATGGCAATACGCAGGAAGATTTGCCATTCTCCTGCGCCGTCCACCCGCGCCGCGTCCAGCAGATCATCTGGCACATTCCGCATGAACCCCCGCATCAGGAAGATTCCAAACGCATCGAACCAGCTCAGTGCGATCAATCCCAGCAGGTTATTGGTCAGGTCGAAGCGCAGCAGAATGAGATACGACGGAATCATCGTCAACTGAAACGGGATCATCAGCGTGGCCAGGATATACGCAAACAATAGGCGTTTACCCCGGAAATCAAACTTGGCAAAAACATATCCGAACAACGAGCTTGAAAAACCCAGGGTGAGCACGTTCCCCAGCGCTACCGCAATACTGTTGAAATAGAATCGGCCTAGCGGTAGTGTGTCGTCACTCAGGATGGTTGTGTAGTTGTCGGTCGTGAAGTTCCGCGGGAAAAATGTCGGGTTGACCACGTCGACAATCTCGGCATGTTGCTTGAATGAAGCCAGGATAGTCCACGCAAAAGGGATGAGCGTCAGGACTGAACCTAGGATGAGGATCAGGTAGATCGCACCCTGTCGGCGGCTCAACTGGAAAGAGACTTGGCGGGCAGCTCGCGGTGCTGACCGGGCGACGGTGTAGGGCGTGACTGTGGGTAACATCTTAGTACTCCCATCGCGTGCGGAGCAGCCGGGTTTGCGCCAGTGTCAGCAGTGCCACCACGCCGAACATGACCACCGAGATCGCCGCTGCCCAGCCCATCCGCTCGAAGCGGAAGGCGCTTTCGTAAATATCCAGCACCAACACCCTGGTTTGACCCACCCGGCCCGGCCCGCCTTGCGTCATCACCTGGATCAGATCAAACACTTGGAAAGAGGAGATCACCGTCAGAACCGATGTGACCAGTAGGGTGGGGCGGAGTAGCGGGAGAGTCACGTTCCAGAAAACTTGCCAGGGTCCAGCCCCGTCTACCCGCGCAGCATCTTTCATCTCATCCGGGATGGCTTGCAGCGCCGCAATAAAGATCACCAGGTTGTAACCAAAGTCTTTCCATAGATACGCGATGACCACCGCCACCATCGCTGTTGGGATGCCCAGGATGGTCGCCCGCTGATCTTGGAGCCAGGACACGCCCGGTATGCCCACCGCCTCCAACCCCTGGTTGAGCAAGCCGTAATTGGCGTTGAAGATGTAGCCCCACATGACGGCCACTCCGACCGACGAGGTGACCACCGGCAGGAAGAAGATGGTTCGGAAAGCCGTCTTTAGGATCGGGTGAACGGACTCGATCATGACCGCCAGCGGGATCGTAATCAGGAAATTCAGGGGCAGCACCAGCGCCGTGAACAACAGCGTATTGCCCATACTGTTCTGGAAGATGCGCCCATCCCGTCCTGAACCATCAATCATTTGCTGGAAGTGCTGTAAACCCACGAACGGATTATCGCCTCCCAGTCCCAGGATCGGGCCACCGGCATTGCGCGGACTATAGTCAAAGAAGGCTAGCGCAATCGCCCAAAGCAGCGGGAAAATGCTCAGGGTCAGCAGGTAAAACAGAAACGGTGTCATAGTTCCTGCGACGAAGCCTCTGGTGCGGATACCCGGCTGAACCGTAGGTTTGATCCACCACCATAATGGCACTAAGGCCAGCAGCGCCCCGACCAGGCTCAACCCGCCGGCCCACCATTGGGAAAACGGTTCGAGCAGAAGGATGATGAGCCGCCCCGCTGCCTGTCCCCCGACGATGCCGACGAACAAGCCGATGAGTGCACCTTGCCAGGGATTGCGCTGTTTGCGCTCCCAGACCAGCGGCGTGATTCCGCTTCCCAGTACAGCTCCAATCATGAGCCAGTACAGGGAATAAGCCTCCAGGTTGAGGGGCTGCATGAAGGTTTACCTTTATGTCGATTGCAAACAAATGTTGTTGCACGGATAGGACTTACGCACTTCAGCGGCACTTGTAGGTGCGCACGGCTGTTAACCTAAGGAGTCATACCCGTTCCGATCTGTTGTGACGTCCATTGTCGGAGCCATACACCCTCTGCCAGCCCCTTTAGTGGGCTTGTCTTCACTGGAGCCGGACGTTTTAACGTCTGGCGCGTCTTAAGTACAACGGTGTTGTTGTAGGGGCGGATTATGCCGAAGGCACGAAGGCACGAAGGCACGGAGGCAGTCTGCGCCCGTATATCCGCCCCTGCCTGCGTGAGTCCAGCAGTCCCTATGTCGGCTGGAAAATCGGAACATATGTTCCGATTTTTGCTCAATGTTCAGGTAGAATGTATGCAACAGGCCTTATGCAAACGCCGCATGTTCTAGGGGAGGATTGAGGCACGGAGGCAGTCTGTGCCCGTATATCCTCCCATGACCGCTCGCACGAACATCCATGCCGCTACACCCGATGTTGGACAAAAAGGGCTGTCCAATCTCTCTAATCTGTCCAGAACGTCCAATCGGCTTGGCCTTACATCAAACACCGCATGATGTGAGGGCGGATGATGCCGGAGTCAGTCGGTGTCCGTACATCCGCTTGTCCCTGCGAAAGGTACCGGACAATCTCTCCGTCATCCACGGCGGCAGTCGAGGGCGTAGCCACCAAAGATGTTTTGGCCGCCGCCGTCGCCGCCGCCGCAAAAGCCGAACGTCCCGCTCTAAGCCCCCGCGTTAGCATCCTCGTTGATGATCTGCGCGGTTTCTTCGACCGTCAGCACGCCTTGGAGCATATCCAGCACCGTCGGGTAGATGATGTCGTAGTACAGCAGGTCACGGTCAGGCAGGCTGCCCAGGAAGCGCCCGTATTCCAGATTCGGCAGGATACTTTCCAGCCACGGTTGGACGCTCAGTAGTTCGGTCTTGGCTGCCTCATCGGCCACAATCGCCCGCAGTGCCGGGATGGTCTTGGACTGCATATTCCAGGCCAGGGCGTTCTCTTGGTTGTGGGCAGCAAAGTTGATGAAATCCCAGGCGATAGCGCTGTTCGGGCTGCTGGCGGAAGCGGTCAAACCCCAACCGGAGTCAGCGACAAACGTTGGGTCTTCCCCGACAGATGGCATCCGGGCATACCCGAAGCTGCCAAAATCGGGATAGTCTGCGCTGATGCCCGTCGCCCACGGTCCGATCAGTACAATTGCGGATTGACCGGCGAAGAAGGCGCTGCCGCCCCAGTTAGCCGAGTCATTGAACAGCACCGGATCGACGACCCCTGCGCTCACCAGATCCATCATCTGCTGCAGGGTAGCGCGGGACTCTTCAGTATCCAGGTTGTAGGTTCCATCATCATTCAGGTAGGAACCACCGCGCTGCAGAATGCCGGACATAAAGAAGTGGGCGATGGCATCAGCGTTGGTGAAGTGGAAGCCTGCCACCGTCATCGAACCGTCATCGCCAGTGGTGGTCAGCGCTTGGGCATCCGCGATCAATTCATCCCAGGTGGCCCAGTTCGGTGGGTAGGCGCGTCCCGCTGCCTCAAACTGGCTCTGATTCACCAGCACCCCGCCGTATTCCAGGTTGAATTCCTGGGGAGCGCCGTAGATGGTGTCGTTGCAGATGTAACCGCCCATGGTGGCGTCGTAGAAATCTGCCGGGTTTAGATCAATGGAGTCGGGTTTGGGGGCTAAGCGATCACTGTAGCTGCACACCCAGCTCCCGAACAGCGCCAAAATATCGGCTTCGTCCCCGGCGGGCAGGGCCGTCTGCAAGGTCTGGATGTACAGGCTGTATTCAAAGGTCTCCATCTCAATCGTGACATTCGGGTTAGCCGCTTCATAGGCATCAATCAGTGCCTGGGTCGACGCATTAAAATTCGATTCTTGGTGCGCCCACAGCTTGAGGGTTACGGGATCCTGGGCAGCTACCATGCCGATACTGGTCAAAAGGACGGCCAAAAGGACTAAAGGCAAAACACGTTTCATCAGAAGACTCCTTAAATTATCCAGCCGATACACCATTGGATAACCGAACGACTGTCTCCAGATTCGTCGGTCGATCTGGATTAAGCCCTTTGCTCAACGACCGTGCGAACGCCATCATCTGCCCAAACGGCAGATACAGCACGTTTCGCAGCGGTTCACTGACACCCGACTGAAAGGTAATATCTGCATCTTGTTCACCCAGCGTGATGACTTGTCCACCCAGCGCTCGCATCTCATTCACGACCGCCATCTCATGCTCGCGTTGTGCGTCGGAGAGCAGCGCGAAAATCAGTGCTCCTGGTGTCACCATGGACATCGGCCCATGCCGGAATTCCATGAAGTGGAAGGGCTCGCTGTGGGTGAGGGACATTTCTTTCATCTTCAGGCTGAGCTCGGAGGCGATGCCGTACCGTGCGCCTGATCCCAGAAAATAGAAGCGATCCAGTTGGGTAGAACGTCCCAATTGCTGTGCTTTTTCAAGCTGTTGTTGAAGGATCTGTTCCCCGGCTCCCGGTAATCTGTTGAGTGCTTCATATGCGGCCTCATCACCGTTCGCCGCCAGGATCAGCCCTACCACACCTAAGTACAGCACGCTCCAGGCACGAGTTTGTGCCACGCTATCTTCTCGGCCCGCCTCCAGCACCAGGTTGTAGTCTCCTGCCGTTGCCAGCGCCTTATCCGGGTAGCAGGAGAGGGTCAGTACCGCTCCGTTGGCTTGTTGGTGAAAGCTATCTACTGCATGCAGTGTCTCGGTGGTTTCTCCGGAACGGCTGATCGCTACCAGCAGCGTTCGCTGTTTTGCCGGGTAAGCCGCCGCTGGGTTGAGCCATACTTCGGAGGCCGGTAAGCCGCGTGCCGGAGTCCCCGTTATCTGCTGGAAAAGGGAGGCTGCTGCCAGCGCCAGATAGTAGGTGGAGCCGCAGCCTGTGAAGAGCACCGACTCGTACTGCCCCGCGGTGTAGAACTGGCGCAGCGAACTGTGTTGTTCACGCAGTTTGCCCAGCGTTTGACGCCAGGCGTCGGGTTGAGAATGGATTTCAGTTTGTGTATAAGTTCCGGCAGCGATCATGTGATCCTCACTGGCGTGCTAGCTGTGCTTTGGTAAAAGAATGCGCTCCGCATTCTGAAAGTAGACTTTCTGTAAGACCTCATCCGGTAGGTACAGGCCGTAAATTGACCAGCGTCCCTGTCCGGGAATCGGGGATGTCCCATAGTTGAAATACTCGTCATCGGTTTCTAGAAAACGGTAGTAAAGGCGGTACGCATCCAGATCCGGGCTGGCATCTGTGCCGAATAGAATGCGGTCAGCATACTGGAGGAAGAATCGCCGGGTGGAGTAGGGCTGCCGCCCCAATTCGGCGATGCGGGCGCTGAAATCAACGTAGAAATTCGGGCAGCGATCCAGTAATGTGCTCACCCAACCTAGGTTTTCGGCGTAACAGCCGACGTGCGCCCCGATGAACGTCGTTTGCGGATGCTGTGCGACCAGATTCGCCAGTCCATTCATGATGCTCATGAATGAAGGAAAGGGCGGACTGGGGAATTGCCAGTCCGGATGAGCGTGCAGTTCTTCCCATCGTTCATTTGTTTGGTCGACCGGGTCGAAGAAGGCGACCGGATCAGCCACATGGATCAGCACTGGTAACCCAAGTTCCCCGGCAGTTGACCACAGTGGCTCAAGCCGTCGGTCATCAATCGCGACCAGTGCGCCGTGCTCATCCCGCACATGCAGGCCAAATGGCTTCCAGATTTTAAGGCCTTGTGCGCCCCACCGGGCTTGCTCGCGCAGGCGTTCCGCTGCCCACTCGCCAAAACGCGGGCCATGAGTGCTCCATTGCGACCAGTCCACCCCACCAAATACCTGAAACTGGTCGGGTGCTGCGGCTTTGAAGTGATCAAGGTGTCGCTGCAGGATGTCCTCACCCCACCCGCCATCCAGATCAACGTACATTCGTACTTGGGCTTCATCCAGTAAATCCAGTAGCTGGCTTACCGGACGTTTGTCCCAGCCACCTCCGAACGGTTCTGCCAGATGGTTATGTGCATCAATCACCGGGAACCGCGGCTTATCCACCCGCGTTGTCTTGGTGACGAGTTTTGGAATAGGGGTGTAATCTGTCAAGAGTAAGCTCATAATTGCTATATACCTGATGAGTTTTGACGACCATGTTCAATAATGAACATTGCATAGACATTCCCTGCTCTGGCTCCCCTCTCCCCGCCGCGCCGTCTTCGGCGGACGGCGGAGTTGGGAGAGGGGCTGGGGGTGAGGGCTGCTGGGACATCCGTATATCCGCCCCTCTGCCCATTCCGATTTTACCTGTCAAATCTTATTAGAGGCGCAGCCGTGCACCCGGTTGATCGAACGAAACTCAGCTAATCAGTGTGACGATACCTGCTTGATTGAGCGCATCCACGAACTCTGCTGGTGTTTGACTATCCGTGATGAACATCTGAATGGCTTTCAGCGGAGCCAGAAACACCGGTGCGATCCGCCCACACTTGGTATGGTCAGCCACCAGGATCGCTTGCCGGGCTGCCCGCAGAATCGCTCGATCAGTTTGCGCTTCTGGCAGGTAATCATTGGTCAACCCTTCGTGAATATCGAGCGCCCGTACACCGATAAACACTTTGTCGAGCCTGAACTCGCGCAGCGCCTGCTCAGTCAGATGCCCAATGAAGGACATCTCGCTGGGGCGTAGTTCGCCACCGAGTCCCAGTACCGTGACCCCCTTGGCCCCGGCCAGCGCATTCATGACCAGCAATGAATTGGTGATAACCGTCAGGCCGGTTCTGCTGTGTAACTGATGGGCGATTTCGACCACGGTGGTGCCGCTGCCCAGGAAGACCGTTTCCCGGTCATTGATGAGGCTGGCAGCGCGTGCGCCAATCCGACGCTTTTCATCCGCCTGCACCGCTGATCGGAGCGAGAGTGGCGGTTCCGGTGGTGCCTTGCGGAGGGCAACTGCTCCCCCATGGACTCTTTCCAGCTTGCCTTCCTGCGCCAACACTTCCAGATCGCGCCGCGCCGTTGCCAGACTGATGGCGAATTGATCGCACACCTGGGTAATGGATACCCGCTGTTGGCGTTCCACATAGCGCAGGATCGCGTCCTGCCGGTCAAATGGCGAAAGGGGTTGTTGCATCATCAATCGACTCGGCCTACTGCTGGAATCGCTCATTGATACTTCACAGCGTAGCAAAAACGCTCAGGATATAGCAACCATTACGCTGATATTTGATTGAACTGTGATGGGTTAGGTGACTGTGGGCGGGGATACTTGACTGAAAACGATCAAAAGCGAGCAGGAATAAACGGACCTCGTGGGAGGATAGGAGCCTCCCACGAGAATCAGCTCGGCTTAACTGAAGCGTTGCTCAACCGGCACGTAGTCGGTTTCGTAACCAAAGTAACGTGGGCCGACCACTTTCAATGCCGCCTCTGTACGCCAATGACGATGACATGGCATTCCCAGAACCATCACCCGGAAGCCATACCGCAGTTGTTCGGTCGTGATCGGCTCGCCGGTATCTTCTTCAACCATCGTAATCAGGTCGGGGACACTGGCGATGATCGTGCCATCTTTCTCGGCCATCAGGTTCTCATTCTGGAACTGAATTTTCATGATGCTGCCTGCATCTGCGCCGATGCCTTCCAGGAGAGCTTCGCCGCGTGCGAACCCTGCCACCGTGCGCCGCTGGACATCCGTCAGTTTGCCGTGAAAGATCACGAAACCGTTGGTGACTCGTTGAATCGCTTCGATGGGGTTGGTATGTGCTGCGCGCGCTTCGCGGATGGCTTTGCCTATCGTCTCCGCCAGACTCATGGTCCCGTGAACCGCGGCTTCTTTTTGCTGTGCGCCGCTGGAGGCGTAACAGGCGATATGTGCCGTCGCGCCCATATTGACCGCAATGCTGCGGGCGAAGGTTTCCATCCAGCGGTTGTCGATGGTTGCCAGCACGGCGCTGTTACCTTTTTCGTCGGCCATCGTAAAAGGGGTAGCCGTGATGCCAAACAGGTTATGAGTGACCATCTGGATTTCGGGGAAGGCCCGGCCCATACCGTCCAGATCAATCAGGGGCATTCGCAGCCGTGCAGCCAGGGTGATCGGAATAGTGGAATTAATGCCACCTGCTTCAATCGAGTAAATATACTTGATCGGCTTGCCCAGGTAGCTCTGCACAGCATTAAAAGCCTGAACACATTCGTCACCACCCGGCATCTTCTCGACCATGACCGTGGGCGCACCCATCATGGCGATGCTCACTGACCATTCGTCATCGGGTACTTCATCCACGCTGACCAGTTCAACCGGGCCATGCTCGCGGATTGACTGTTGAGCCATTAATTTGCCAATGTACGGATCACCGCCGCCGCCTGTTCCGAGCACGGCTGCGCCGAGCGCAATATCATCTACTTCCTGAATGCCAATCATGCGGCTCATGCTAAACGCTCCCTGTGCTCGTGGTTATTCAATGCCAATGCCCGCTTGCTTTGGCAGCGGGTTGTAAGTCACATCCGGGTAGCCGAAAGCGGCTGGCCCAACTATTTTGAGTGCGGCTTCGGTACGGAACTTATCAGTACACGGGATCGCCAGTATCGTGACGCGCAGCCCGTAGCGCAGTTGCTCGGTCGTGATCGGTTCACCCGTTTCAGTTTCCAGCAGGCAGATAAGGTCAGGCACGCAGGCAACGACCGTATCATTCTTCCATGCGACCAGATTCTCGTTCTGGAAGGCGATTCGCAGGGTTTCACCGCGATAGGTTCCCAATCCCTCGCAGGTCATTTCACCTCGAGCAAATCCGTCCGCCGTCCGTCGCTGCACGTCCGTCAGCTTTCCTGCGAATAGCTCAACGCCATCGGTGACGCTGAGGACCGCTTCCATCATGGGTTCTTTGGTGCGGCGTGCGCGGAGTACTGCTTCACCCACCTGCTTCGCCAGGGTCAGCGTGCCACGGACCGAGCTTTTCTTGACCTGTGCCCCGCTCATAAGCGGCAATGCCAGCATGCCTACACAGCCCATTTGCACACACAGAGGACGGGCAAAGTGCTCCAGTGCGAATGAATCCACCAGATGGTCGAGGATGATCGCGTTGCCTTTTTCATCAACCATCGCGGAAGGGTTGCACGGAGCGCCATCAATGAAGTGGGTGCTCATCTGCATTTCCGGGAACGCACGACCCATCGCGTCGCCGTCGACTACCGGCTTTCCCGTCAAGGCCCCCGCTTCCAGAGGTGCGATCGAGTTGCCGCCGCCGATTTCAGAACAAAGCAGGGCATCAATGGGATGCCCAATATAACGTTCGAGCGCTTCAACGGCCCACTTTGGTTCTCGCCCATCCCATATTTTCTCGATTCCAACCGTTGGCGCGCCGATCCAGCCTACCTCACATGTGCGCGCATCATCAGCCAGTTCGTCGAGACTGATGATATTGACGCTGTAACCTTTCTTGAGCAGATACTGCATACGCAGTTGACCCAGGTATGGGCTGCCTCCGCCACCAGTACCCAAAATGCCTGCACCGATGGCGATGGCTTCAATGTCGTTATGGGTGACTGACCACATGGTTAATCTACCGCCAGCGTGCCGACGGCCTTGACCCGGATGCGGGTCGCGTTGCCCGGCAGATAGGCCAGTGGCACTTCTTCCACATCAACAATCTCGACGGTGTCGGGCAATGCGCCGCTGCTCAGGACGCGTCCTTTGGCTTCTTCTTTAGCCTGTTCCAGAGCCTTATCGCGCGGTGTAGTATCCAGGCTGAATATGCGATCAACTTCACCGCCAACTTGGGCGATGGCAGCACCAATGGCATTGGCGACTGAGGCGTGTTCCGGACGGTGTAGTTCCGAGACGCCGTTAAGCGAATCGCCTACCAGGATGATACCGCCGCCCACCAGAATGACGGGTACGCCGCCGGCCTGGGTCTTCATCCGGTCCACACTGATCTCAATCATTTCCCACATGCGGGTCAGCGCATGATTGACGAGTTCTTTATCCAGGTGTGCAACGCGGGACTTGTCACCAATCTCGACCATCCCGGCAGCAACTGCAATGTCCGTGGTAGTTAGGTCATTTCCACCAAACACCAGGGCGCGTGTAGTGATTTCATAGCCCACGCTCTGTGGGCCGACTTGTAGCGGTTCGGTTTTGACATGGCTGCCGCCGCCCAGCCCGAAGGAGAGTACATCGGGCATACGGAAGTTGGTTCTCACGCCGCCAATTCGCACTGCGACCGATGCCTCACGTGGGAAGCCTTGCGAGAGCACACCGACATCGGAAGTCGTGCCGCCAATGTCGACCACGACAGCATCTTTCAGCCCAGACAGGAACGCGGCTCCGCGCATACTATTCGTAGGGCCAGAGGCGAAGGTCAATACAGGGTACTTTTCGACGAATTCAGCGCTCATCAGCGTGCCATCATTCTGGCTGATATAGAACGGTGCGCTGATGCCTAGACCGGCCAGTGCGTCCCGGAAGGACTGCACGATTTTGACCGCCAGATGGGAAAGGCAGGCGTTCATCGCGGCCGCGTTTTCGCGCTCCAGCAGGCCAATGCGCCCAATCTCATGGGAAAGGCTGATTTTGACTCCGGGGATTTCCGCTGCAATGATCTCGGCAGCCCGCTTTTCCTGGTCCGGATTGACTGGGGAAAAGACGGATGAGATTGCTACACAGTCAATTCCCTGTTCACGGATTTGGCTGGCAACACCCTTGATCTCGTCTTCATTGAGCGCGGCGATCGGACGACCGTCAAACTCATAACCCCCGTGTACCAGGTAGTAAATGCCGCCCAGGGCTGCGGTCAGGTCTTCCGGCCAGTCAATGTAAGGGGGGAGTGCGGATGTCGCCGGTAGGCCGATGCGGACGACTGCGGTCTTGCTCAGGGATTTCCGCTCCACAACCGCATTGGTGAAATGGGTGGTGCCGAGCATCACCGCTGCGATGTCTTGTGGTTTCGCTTGGGTCTTTTTGAGCAAATCAGTCAGCACATTAGTGATGCCGCTGCTCACATCTTTTGTCGTGGGGGATTTTGCCCAGCCCACCACGTTACGTCCATCCATTAGGACGGCATCTGTATTAGTGCCGCCTACGTCAATGCCAATCCGCATGACTGTTGCTCCCTGCTGGTATTGAATGAAGGGTGATGGTGGGATAGTCTAACGCAGTGGGTTCATGTGGGCAATCAATGGTATATTCTCTATGATATTGATTAACCTGCATCATCCTTCATGGTAGAGAAACCTTCTAATGCTTTCAGAGAGCCTGATTACCCGTGCCAATAGTACTTACGATTCTTGGGAAGCAGGTTCTCTTGACGATCAAATAGCACTAACGACGCTGGATCAGATTATTTCTGAGGCTCGTGAAGCACATCTGCTTAATGCCTTGTTGGCCGGGCTGAATAATCGAACCATTCTGTTGCGCTATCTGGGTCTGTTTGAGTCCGCTCTTCAATCAAATGCCGAGATGGCCCAGATTGCTCGTGAACAAGATAATCATCGCTATTTGAGTTATGCTGCCTTCCTTGAGGGCGATATTTTCCGCTTGCAGGGTAAGTTAGGACTGGCCCGCAAAGCTTTACTTGATGCCTATGAATTTGCAAAGCTGTCTGGAGACCACCTGGCGGAGGCGTATGCGTTGCATCTGCAAGCCTCGATATTGTTAGATGAAAAAATGGTAGATGGTGCGGAGACACTTGCTTTTCAAGGATTAGCCAGCATTGATTTGTATATTCAGAATCAAAATGATCCTGATCTGATCTACACGTCGCTCCAATCCAGCCATTACCAACTGTTAGCACGCTGTGAATTTGCACGAAACTCTATCCCGGAAGCGTGGAAACAAGCTTTAAGGGCTATGGCGTTAGCTGAAATTCGTGGGAGCGCAATCGAAGTTGGTAACACCTATGTAGTCTATGGTGTGTTGAGCGCGCAGTTTCCAGATCAGATACCAGCAGGAATGAGTCGTAACTTTGACGATTACTTCCAAAATGCGTTGCGCCAATTTCGACTAGCACGAGCTGAACCTGAAATTGCCTCTCTCTACCTCGACTATGCGCGCAGCTTGCATCAACAGCGGCGCACAACCGAAGCGATACAATGGCTTGAACAATCAGCAGAGCTATTTAAGCGCCTTCGACGACCGGTTGGAATTCTGAATGCGGTTGCCTTGTTGGCCCAATATCGGAGTCTCCAGTCCTAAATCACGTTGGATACTTTTCGCCTGCTTCGACTGGAAAGGGTAGTCGATTGCCCTTGGGCGGCATTGGACAGGTCGTGTATTCGCAGAACGCACACGGCGGTTGGTAGATCCGGTTGAAATCGACATCGACCTGATCGGGTGCTAGGAGGGGCATATGCAGGAACCTTCCACCCCCATAAGTGGTTGTTCCATTGGTAGTATCCCGTGCCAATAGCCAAACGTATTCCGGCCCCAACTCCGATGCCATCGCTTCAAAGCGAAAGTCTTGTCCTTGTAAGGTGAACGCGACCTGTCCGATGAGCTTAAGTTCTTGCGTGAGCCCACCGGTATGCTCAACCGTGACGGACTGGGACTCCGCCAGACGAGTAAATGCTCCTCTAACACGCCAGGCCGGATCAATCGGATACCAGGCACGACCCGGAAAGGCGAGTCTCTTGGGGCTGTTGGCATCCCAGACACGGATGTTATACGGGTCGCTGGCCCATTGCATCACCCCGAAGCTGACCTCACGTACGCGGACAACCGACATGCCACCCGGCTCATAATGATTTCGGAGTTTTGCATGCCGCGTCGCTTCTCCATCTACAGTGACTACCTCAGCCGTAGAAACTCGCAGAGTCCCGTGTTGACCATCAAATTCGACTGTGCCAAGTAATTCCGGGGCCGCCCCGGCAGGAAGAATGACATCACATTGCGGGTCACTGCCGATGGTGTTTGAACCGATTCGCAGCGGGTACATGCCGACGATAGCGATCCAACCCCAGGGGCCAGGAGCACGCATTTGTGCTTCCATACCGGCACGCCAGGCTTCAATCGCTTGTCGATAGCTGTTCATGTCTTGTTCCTCGGATGCCTAAGTCCAATTTCCGTGAATTGTGCATTTCTAGGACTTACTCAAAACAGCGTGTTTTGTAGGGGTGTGCGGCTGTGCGCCCGCTGGATTTCTCTCGCAACTGCGTAAGCCCTGTTTCTAAGGAATAAATCGGAACAAATGTTCCGATTTATCGTCCATCCTTGTGCTACTATGTGACCAGGTGTGAATGCCTCGGTGGTGCATGGCGGGATTCTGCCCGGTGGAACCCCACAATGAGAAACGATTCTTGTGAATATGACATGCATCAGGTTCTGTTCTCAGTTAGGTAGGTTCACGATGTCTCGAAACCACTCTCAAACAAGCCTGCTTTACTATGAGCTGTCCGCTGTGAACACATCTAGCGGAAACCTCCCGTGCGCTCACCATGTCTTGGCGCCGTTGGCGGGTGGCGCGTGGGTCCCGTCTTTCCGCCATCAAGACCGCCATTTGGTGGCTCCAGCCGAGACTGCCACCAGGACAATGGTCACCGGAAGCGCCACCCTCCCGCGCTTCCGCTGTCATCCTCGGCGGAAATTGCGTCATCACCGCCGCAACCGCCACAAAATCACCTAGGACTGACCTGCAATTCCATTGGTTTGGCAGTTTGCACAAATGGAGTTATAGTGCAGCATCTTTGCGCTGCTTGCAAGTATTTCCATATCCACGCTCCTTTGAAGGAAGGCACCGATGAGCACACCCACCCAAAAATTGGTTGAGGCGTTTCGCACCGGGCAGATCAGCCGTCGTCAGTTTATGACGATGCTGGCTGCCTTGGGCGCGACCGCTGCCGCTGCGCCAGTGATGGCCCACGCCCCCGGCATCCGTACCGCACCCCAGGCTCGTCCGCTCAAGCAGATCGAGCCGAAAGTACTGGTTTATGGTGCTTCACAGGATATTGCGACCATTGATCCCTCGGATCGTGTGGATTACTCCATTTCGGCCATCATGCGTCAGTTGTATGATCGGTTGTTCCGCTTTGAGGGTGGCTGGCCCCAGCCGGTTGAGCCCAATCTGTGCACCGAATGGAGCACGAACGAGAACGGCAGCGTCTGGACCTTCAAGATCACCGATCAAGCCAAATTCCATGATGGCTCACCGTTGACCGCTTCGGATGTAGTCTACTCGTATCAACGCACGCTGCGTTTCCAGCGTCAGCGCTCGAGCTTGCTCAGTGGCTACTTGGATGTGGATGGGATCAGCGCACCCGACGCCACCACCGTGGTCATGAACCTCAAGACTCCTTATCCTGCCTTTGATCGCCTCCTGGCCTTCCTGGAGCAGCCTATCGTCAGTGAAGCTATCGCCAAAGCCAACGAAGTGGATGGCGATGAAGGTGCGGCCTGGTTGGTCGACCACGAAGCAGGTAGTGGTCCGTTCACCATCAAGAACTGGCAGATCGGTACGGTCTACGAACTGGAAGCAGTGCCGGACTACTGGCAAGGCTGGCCGGGTGAAGGTCGTCTGGCCGGGGTTGTTTGGCAGAAATCGGAAGACGCCGGCACCCGCAAACAGGGTCTGCTGGCTGGCAACTTCGATATTTCCGATACGGTGTCTGTAACTGATGTCGAAGAAATCAATAACACCGAGGGTCTGCAGGCGCTGGTGAACTTCGGTTTGCTGGGTGGATACCTGAAGTACAACACCCAGGAAGGCCCGACTGCCGATGTGAACTTCCGTAAGTTCCTGAACTACAGCTTCAATCGGCAGGCCTTTAGCGACTCCCAGTTGGGGTTCATCAAGGATATGGTAAGCCCAATTCCGGAAGGCGTTCCCGGCTATAACCCGGATAATCAGCCGCAGTACACCTACAACCCGGAACTGGCGAAGGCTGCGCTGGATGCATCACCGTACGCAGCCGGTGGCTTCAGTATTGACTTCGTTTACGTCGCCGGTCTGGACTTCGAAGAAGCGGGTGGCTTGATCTTGCTGGATGAACTCCGCAAATACAACATCACCCTGAACCTGGTGCCGAAGAACTGGCCCGATATCGTGGGTGCTTGCACGGCGCCCGTCGGTGGCCCGCCGATTGCCTTTATCTTCGATCAATTCCCGCCGCTGGCCGATACTTGGCTCATCGAAAAGTACTCCAGCAAGAGCTGGGATCGCCCGACGGGTGGCAGCTTCCAGGCTTGCTCGTTCTACAAGAACGAACAGGTGGATGCCCTGCTGGATGAACTGAAGGTCACGGTTGATGCGGACCGCGCGACCGCCATCGTCACTGAAGTGCAGGCGCTGGTCGCTGCTGATGCGCCTGATCTGCCGCTTTATGTGGCTCCGAACGTGCTCGGCATTGCGGATCGCGTCAAGGGCTTCAATTACTTCGGTGATATCAGCGTGGACTTCTGGCGCTTGTGGATCGAGTAGTTTGTATATCTCATCGCTCCTGAGCTTGGGAGAGATGATGTGGAAACCCTCCCCAATAGTGGGGAGGGTTTTCTGAAGGCAACTTTACGCCCTGTATCTGTTTTCCGTTTCGACCAGCTATCCATAATTCACAACGCTATGCTCCGCTATATTGGCCGTCGTCTTTTGCTGATACCCGTCGTGTTGATTGGTCTATCAATCCTCACGTTTGTTATTTCGCGTGTTGTGCCAGGGGACCCGGTCAAGTTGGCTGCTGGAACGCAGGCACGGCCAGAGCAAATCGAACGCCTACGGGCTGATTTTGGTCTCGACCGTCCCCTCGTTGAACAGTATTTGATGTATATGGGTGGCTTACTCCAGGGCAACTGGGGGTATTCGATCAGCAATCGGCGTGAAGTCGGCCCGGACTTGGTACGCTACTTCATGGCTACCCTTGAGTTAACGATTGTGTCTACGCTCTTGGGCATGGCGATTGGCATCCCCCTGGCCATTATCTCGGCCCGTTGGCGTGATCGTTTACCCGATCATCTCGCGCGTTTCTTTTCAATTGGTACCGCCAGTGTGCCAGTATTTTGGATCGCCATCATTCTTCAGATTATTCTGGCGCAGAATTTGCGCTTGTTACCGGTCAGCGGTCGCTTTGATGCCCGTGCGGAGTTCCCCGAAATCATCACGGGAATGTTGCTCTTCGATACACTCCTGCGCGGCAATTTCGAAGGCTTTGGTATCGCCCTCCGTTACATCATAATCCCGGCGATGTGCCAGTCACTTTTGGTAATTTCAGTGGTCACGCGGCAATTGCGCGGTGATATGTTGGATATGATGAGTAAAGACTTTGTCCGGGTAGCCCGCGCCAATGGTATTCCCGAGCGTATGATCTGGCTCCGTTATTTGATGAAGAATGCACTCATCGCAACCGTTTCTATGTTGGGCTTCATCATCGGTTTTCAATTGGGTGGTGCGCCGCTTATCGAATATGTGCTGGATTGGCCTGGGATCGGTCAATATGCCCTCAAGGCCGCCCTCTTGCTGGATTTTCAGCCGATTATGGGATCAACACTCTTCATTGGTTGTGTCGTCGTGGGCGTTAATTTAGTGACAGATTTACTCTATCGCAGCATTGATCCTCGAATTGGTTTCAGGTGAGTTCTATGGCGCCAGTATCATCTACCCAGGGAGCGTTGACCCGTTGGCGGATTGAACATGCTAGTCAGCTGAATGACTTGCGGCGTGGAATATACCGTTTCACACGGAACTGGCTGTCGGTTATTGGCCTGCTGATTGTTGTGGTGTTGGTCATCATCGCCATTACCGCACCAGGTTGGGTACCTTACCCGGATGACATTGCCGGAGCCGTAGATCCCGCCAACCGTATGAAGCCACCCAGCGCCGAGCATGTTTTTGGCACAGATGATTACGGGCGGGATGTGTTTTCCCGCACCATGTGGGCTACGCGCACTTCTCTCGTGGTGGGGATCATCATCCTGGTGGTCGCGATCAGTATTGGCGTGGTGCTGGGTGCCCTCGCTGGTTACTTCGGCGGTTGGGTCAACCAGGTCATTATGCGTGCCACCGATATTATGTTGACCTTCCCCGGGATTTTCCTGGCTTTGGCGATTTCCGCTGTGTTGGGCCGTGGCATTGAGATTGCCATGTTAGCCCTGTCGATTACCTGGTGGCCCGGTTATTGCCGTCTGGTCGAAGCGCAAATGCTCAAGATTCGTGAGGAGGATTTTGTGGCTGGGGCGAAGGCGGTGGGTGCCAGCAACCTCCGCATCATTTTCCGGCATATTCTCCCCAACCTCTTGACCGGCATTATTGTCAAAGCATCGATGGATTTTGGTTTTGCGGTGTTGGCGATTGCCTCTCTCAGTTTTATCGGGGTTGGTGTGCAACCGCCTGATCCTGATTGGGGTTCAATGATTTCTCAGGGACGCCGCTTTATTCCCAGCGGTTGGTGGTATTCCACTTTCCCTGGCCTGTTTATGTTCGTGACGGTGCTGGGTTTTAATCTCCTGGGTGATGGCTTGCGTGATTTGCTCGATCCGAATGCGACGGTGCGTTGATGACTCCGCTGGTTGAAATACGCGACTTGTATTGTGAGATGGTCACCTTTGATGGCGTGGCCAAAGTGCTGAACGGCGTCAGTTTAACCATTAACAAAGGTGATTTGCTGGGTGTGGTGGGGGAGACCGGCTGCGGTAAATCAGTCACGGCAATGAGTATTCCCCGATTGGTGCCGCAGCCGCCGGCCCGTTATCCTTCAGGTCAGGTCTTGTTCAATGGTCAGGATGTGCTGAAGATAAGCGCCGAAGAAGTACGCGATCTTCGTGCCAGAAAAATCGGCGTGGTGTTTCAAGACCCAATGACGGGTCTGAATCCGGTATTCACCATTGAAGAACAGATGGTTGATTCCATTCTTGCACGCCAGAATGCCCTCCATGCCACTGGTTGGGGGCGCGGTTGGTTGCCCTCCGCCCGCGAGGAACGGCGTGCAGCCCGTGAACGCGCAGTCCAATTGTTGCGGCGCGTGGGTATCCCAGAACCGGAAAAGCGTATTTTTACCTATCCACACGAATATAGCGGTGGAATGCGCCAACGGGTGTTGATTGCATTGGCGATTTCGGGTCGTCCGGAATTGTTGATTGCGGATGAGCCAACAACTGCTCTGGATGTGTCCGTGCAGGCCCAAATTTTGCGTTTGATTGCCGAATTAGTCCGCGAAATCAATCTGACCGTGATGCTCATTACCCATAACATCGGTGTAGTAGCTCAATTGTGTAATCGGATTGCCGTCATGTATGCGGGCAATGTGGTTGAAAGTGGCCCGACGCGGGAGATTCTGCGGAATCCTAAACATCCCTATACCAAAGGCCTGATGCAGGCCATCCCCGCTGATAACAGCGTGCGCGGGTCACTGCAAGGGGTAGCTGGTAATGTTCCGAGTTTATTGGCTCCACCATCGGGTTGCCGCTTTCATACACGTTGCTCTTATGTGACAGATCGTTGTAAAGCTGCCTTGCCACCTATGCAAATCGTTGCGCCAGACCATGAGGTCGCGTGCGTGCTGTACGAAGATGGAGTTCCTGCCTCATGAGTTTGTTGGAAGTGCGTGGCCTGACTAAAGTATTCAATCGGACTGTCCGAGCCGTGGATGATGTCTCGCTGACGATTGAAGAGGGCGCGACTTTTGGTTTGCTGGGCGAGTCGGGTTCGGGCAAGAGTACTCTGGCCCGCCTCATTCCTCGACTAATCGAACCGACTGCTGGGGAACTCTATTTTGATGGTCGTCCTTTGCATAACCTTCGTGACCATGAAATGCGCGCTATGCGCGAACGTATTCAGATCGTATTTCAGAATCCTTTTTCCTCGCTCAATCCGCGCATGACCGTGCGCCAATTGATTGGAGAACCCCTAATCATCTTTGGGCGTGCAACAGGTTCGGCACTGGATGCGCGTGTTCACGAAATGATGGAACTGGTGGGGTTGCCAATCGAATATCTAAATCGGTTCCCCCACGAGTTCAGCGGTGGACAACGCCAGCGTATTATGATTGCCCGTGCGTTGATTTTGCATCCGCGTCTGCTCATATTGGATGAACCAACGTCGGCACTGGATGTCTCAGTACAGGCGCAAGTCTTGAATTTGCTGATTGATTTGCAGAAGCGGCTTGGTTTGACTTATCTACTCATCACCCATGACTTGAGCGTGGTGCGCTATATGTGTGACCAGGCGGCCCTCATGTACCTCGGCAAGATCATCGAGTGGGGCACAGTTGATCAGGTATTCCATACCCCCCAACACCCCTATACTCAGGCGCTTTTGGCGGATATTCCCTCCACTGACCCTGACCAGAGAATGTTAGAGCGTATCAGTTTGGAGTCCGATATCTTCAGTGCCCGATGGAATGGGCATGGTTGTCGATTTTCGCCGCGGTGCCCCGCAGCTCAGATTGGTGCCTGCAAGACCAGTGACCCGTCACTAATCCCTACTCAGGCTGGGCACCGGGTAGCCTGTCACCTCATCTCGACTGACTCAGCAACAAGCTAAGGTTATCTCCATGACCCGGCTCATTTCCATTATATGGTGGGGACCGAAAGATAGTTTTCAGGTACGAACAGCGATCCTTCGGTAGTCCCTTCAGGGGCGATTTTGCTCAATTGAGCGTCCAGCATAGCCACATCGAGCTTACCGCTGAAGTATCGCTGAAAAGCCGATACGACCTGTGTCACTTGCTTTGCAGATTCGTGAACAAATTCCACTCGATACTGTCGGATACCACTGTTTAGCATCGCTTCCAAATGTTGTGTAGCAACCTGCGCTTCTGCTCCAAAAACCGTATTCCGGCACCCAACATCCGCCATGACAGGATGGCTGCGACCTTGTTCATCTCGTAGTGCAACTTTGTGTTTTTCACACGGATGCCCGCAGTCCAGGTAACTGGTGCCATTTGAAAGAAAGCGACAAAACACACAGTGCTCGGTGTGAAAGATGGGCAGATGCTGATAGATGATGACCTCGAACGATTGCCCTCCGATGCGCTGTGCTAGTGTGCATATTTGATCGGCATTCAAGTCATGGGTCGGAGTGACGGTTTTAACACCGAGTTTGAAGAAGGTATCCGCACTGAGTTGATTAGCGATGTTGAGGCTGAAGTCGCCAATGAGCGGATGCTGGTGGCGTCCACGTAGCGCTTCGAGCAATCCCCCTGATCGCACGACAATCGCGCAGTCCAGGCGCAACAGGAAATTAACGATGCGTTGTTCTTGCGGCTTCAAAACCCGAGGACTGGCAACTCGCGGTGTGATACCTGTGGCTTTGATCTTCTCAATGGACGGACGTAAACCGTAGAGTTCCAGATAATCCAGTGTGATGCTGTCTGGTCGCAGGTTGATCGCTGCATCCAATTGTTCAGGAGTTCGGACGAGCACATGAAGCTGAACTGGGGATGACGCGATGCTCGGCTTTGGGCTAACGTGATCGAGGCTTGACTTGAGCGTCGCGACCGGATTATTGGTCAGGATGATACGGGGCTTTGCTTGCTGTTCAGTTAGGCGCTCAACCGCTTGTTGACGCAGGCGATTCAGAATGGAACTGGGGATGAACGGCGCACCCACAATGTCCACTGTCACGGAGTTTAAGGTGTAAGCAGTGTTACCGAGGCGGTTCAATTGACCATGCAGGTACTCATCACTAACGAGCCGCTGGTTAGCCTGCCCAAGTGGTTGATCAGAAACTACTTGAACAGCTATGTCGGGTGTTTTGACCAGTGTCCAGGTCATTCCAAGCGGTTCACCTTCATGAGCAATGACATGGACGTTGACAGGTTGTTTCTGTACAGGAGCAGGGTTGTCAAGAAAGGGGCGGGCGGTCTTATCGGTATCAACATCATGTGTGCGCCAGACCCAGTCACCTTTGCGAATGCGACCAAAATCTATCGTGCGATTGCCAAAGTAGAGCGCTAATTGTGATCCAGCCTGTCGAACTTCATAGAGTCGGCCCCCTTCTTCTACTTCCTGAGGGCTGCGCCAATCGGCTGCATCAAAAACAATCCCATCACCGGCTTTAATACTGGCAAGATGGTGGATAGTGGTTGGTTCAATAGCCACATGATCACTGTAGACCCTGGTGACTTTGCCGATCAATAGTCCGCGGTGTCGCGGTGATCGCCCGTGTACTACGGCTTGATGATCAGTGCCAGAAAGAAAGTAAGGTCCCATACCGCGTGAATAGACTTGTTGGATATGGAGTGCATCAATCTCCTCGATTGGATTAGCACGGCCTTCCCAAGCAGCATCAACAGCCCTTCGATAGGCATTCGTTGTGAGTGCTACATAAGTCTCATTCTTATAGCGCCCTTCAATTTTCAGGGTGGATATACCCGCTTCAATCATCTCAGGGACTTGTTCGATCGTATATAGATCGCCGGGAGAGAGCAAATAGCGCAAGTCATCAAGCGGTCTGTATTCATCATCAACGATCAGATCATAAGGCAATCGACAGGCCTGGGCACATTGCCCCCGGTTGGCGCTCCGACCTCCCCAAGCCTCTGATGAAAAGCATTGGCCGGAATACGATACACACAGTGCACCATGAACGAAAATTTCGAGTTCCAGATCGGTAGCTTGCCGGATTGCCCGAATATCCTTGAGCGAAAGTTCTCGTGCGAGTACCACACGGGAAACTCCAATGCGTTCTGCCAGCGCTACACCTTCAGCGCTGGTAATGCTCATCTGAGTGCTGCCATGCACATCGAGTTCTGGTGCGATTTGTCGTGTCAGTTGAGCGATGCCGATGTCCTGCACAATGATTGCATCGGCACCCGCTCTGGCAATCTGTTCTAGGGACTGACTAGCTTCGCGAAGTTCATGGTCAAAAACCAGCGTGTTGAACGTCACATAGCCTTTGACCCCGCGAGCGTGCAGCGTTTGCATGACCTGCGGCAACTCTTGGAGGGTGAAGCCAACTTTTGCACGAGCGCTGAAGTGTTTAAGCCCAAAGTAGACTGCATCTGCACCTGCTTCGATAGCCGCATGAAGTTGAGGGAAGTAACCAACCGGGCTCATGACTTCGGGTTTGAGGCGCATTTGATCTCTTTGCTAAAGCAGATATTTGGATAGGGTGTGTATCGTCAATCAGAGGTCGTACACATGCTGTCGAATAAGTTAGTGTACCAACTTTACGGGTAGTTGAACACTAAAGCAGGTCCCTTTACCAACCTGGCTTTCGACCTTGACGTTTCCCTGGTGCCGTTCCACGCAGTTTTTCACAATGCTCAATCCTAGCCCCGTTCCCTTGAATTGTTTGGCATTGGCCGCTCGATGAAACGGCTCGAATAACTGTGGCAAGCTAGCCTCTGGAATGCCAATGCCCTGATCCTCAACGGTTAGCATGAGACACGAGTCTTTTAGCTTGAGGTTGACGTGAATGTGCGTATCGGCTGGTGAATACTTGAGTGCATTTGAAATCAGGTTGGCGATGATTTGCCGAATCAACTTTGGATCAGCCAATATAGAATCACTGTTATCGGTTTCAAGGATGATTTGGTGCCTATTCTGATCAATCAGCCGAAACTCATCAATGATGCCCTCAGCGAAAGTACTTGCATTCAAAGTCTCTGGGCTGAATTCGAGATGTCCGCTTTCGATCTCGGCCACGATGAGCATATCATCCAGCATCTGAAGTAGCTGTTTTACTGCGCCATCAATACGATCATAGTGACGAGTTTTTTGTTCGGGGGTGAGCCGATCATTATAGCTGCGGAGTATACCGGAAGCCGCCAGAATACCCGCTAATGGATTTCTGAAGTCGTGAGAGAACATAGCCACTAGTCTCGACTTAAGGAGACGCTTTTCGTGTTCTTCATCGAAGGCACGAACAAGGGTATCAATTTGGGTCTGGACTTGGCGTTCTTGGATGGCTTTTCTTTCTAATCGGGAACGAACAGCTTTGAGGACTTCGGCATGTGTGAACGGTTTGGTTAAATAATCGTCGGCACCCAATTCCATGCCTTTGCGGATCGAATCGCGGTCCGAAGCGGCAGTCAAAAAGATAAATGGGATGTGGGAAAGGTGCGTTTTGGATCGAACTTCAATGAGTACTTCTCGTCCATTGAGTTCAGGCATGGCGATGTCGCACAGGATCAGATCTGGCGTAGACTGCTTAATAGCTTCAAGCCCGAGCTTACCGTTTGCTGCATCACTAACCTCATAGCCCTCAAAGGTTAACCAATCCATCACTTCATTGCGGATCTCTGCTTCATCCTCGATGATGAGAATTTTGGTCATACTGAACATCCTTCGATGATTGAATGGGGATTCTCACTGTAAAAGTTGTCCCCTTATCTACCTGACTTTCAGGGACGATAGTACCTTTGTGTAGCCCGACAGCTTGTTTAGTGATACTCAGGCCAAGCCCTGTTCCAGAGAGTGTGCCTACATTTGAAGCACGGTGGAAAGGTTCAAACAAGCGTTTGATATCTTCAGGCGGAATGCCGATACCTTCATCTCGTACCTGAAATATAAGCTCGTCATCTTCATGTGTGAGTATGACTTGGATGGGCTTTTCATTAGGTGAGTATTTAAGGGCATTGCCAATCAGGTTGCTGATAATTTGCCGCATGAGTCGCTCATCATATTCCAGAATCACTGGAGCATTTGCTACCTGATAAATGATACGTCCCGGGTATTGCACCTGGCTTTCAAATTCTTCAATGATCTCTCGACATAAGATGTCAAGATCTCCTTCTACTGGCCTAAACTCTACTCGACCAGCCTGGATTCGCGCCAGTTGGAGCACATCCTCCATGATATCTTTCATGTGAATGACTTGACGATGGATTTTGTCCAACCTTGCATTGATCTGCGAGGCATCCATCCGTTCTCTATAAATGCTCAACGTTTCGGTGGTTGCCAGGATGACGGCTAATGGTGTACGAAACTCATGGGATGCCATCGATACAAACCGTGACTTCAGTTCGCCAAGTTCCTTTTCCTGTTCCAATGCTTCCCTTAAGGCTGCTTCCGCTTGCTTACGGGCGGTTATATCAATGACATAGCTCATGACCATTATTTCATTGGCTATATTGATATAGCTCAATTCAATATCTGCTGGGAATGTGCTTTTATCCTTACGATGTCCGGCAAGTTCCATATTACTTGAGCGATGTTTCATCGGGCTTTCTGAGTAAGTCGCTCGATGCGCAACATGGACTTCCCGCGACTCTTCTGGGACCAATAATTCGATCGGATTTCCAATGAGCTCGTTTCGTCCATATCCAAAGAGCTTTTCAGTGGCTTTGTTTACCAGGACGATTTGTCCGTTCTGATCGGTGATAATGGTGGCAATTGGTGCGGATTCAATGAAGAGGCGGAATTTTTCTTCACTGGCCCGTAGAGCATCTTCAGCCTGTTTGCGTTCGGTGATTTCTCGGAATACAGCAATTCCTTCGATGAGATGTTGCCTACTCGGATCGCGTATCAAGGTGTTGGTCGCTTCGAACCAACGATAGGTACCATTCTTGTGGAGTACGCGATGAATTACTGTGAAGGAGTCCTCATTCATTTCGAAAGCTAATCGACCAGCTTCTGCGCTGTGTAGTCGATCAATCGGATGGACAAAATCAAAAAGTGGTTTGCCGACGAGTTCATCAGCTGTATAACCGAGCAAGCTTTGACAGGAAGGGCTTGCATAGGTACATAGACCATCCTCATTGGAATATCTGACAATCAAGTCGTGTACGTTTTCTGCTAGCAGCCTATAGCGTTCTTCGCTGTCCCGTAGCGCAAATTCAGCGCGCTTACGCGCCAGGAGTGAACCGGTTGTTAAAGCATACAGTGCCAGAATATCGAGCTGGGCTTTACTGATTGGCTGATGTCGAACACCGTTATCGACAGCTAGCCAGCCTAACACTTCTCCATTCCAAAGGGCCGCAACAGCATTTTGGCCTGTGCCTATTGGCTGGAAGTTAGCAAAAAGCTGGGCTGCATAATCGAACGCAAAGCGTTCAGCACGATCCAGAGTGCGCTTAAGGATTCCTGTCAGGCTCGCTGGGTCAAGGCGTAAATCATATTCCTTGACAACATTGCCAGACGGATCAGTGCCATAGGTACCTGTTGCACTGCCATCAACGGGATCAAAAAGGAGAAGTCCTATACGCTCAAATCCAAACTTTGACAAACCTTCTTCCACCGCAATACGGTAGAACGCATCCAGAGTTTCTGTCCGGGTGAGGCGAAGCGTTGTTTTGTGCAGGTTGGTCAGATATACCTGCATCTCTCGCTCATGTTCCTGTTGGTGTGCTAGTGCTTCTTCAGCGAGTTTACGTCTGGTGATATCAATATAGCTGCCGAGTACACCAATGATTTCATTGTCGGCATTGCGTAACGGGAATTTGTTCGTTCGGGAGATCAGGGTGTTGCCATCGGCGACGCGCTGGACCTCTTCGAGCTCAATCTCCGGGACACCATCTTGGATGATAAGACGGTCGTTTTCGACAAACCCTGCAGTTTCCTCTCTAGACCACGGCAGTTCCAGGTCGGTCTTGCCAACAATGGCGGTTGTTTCCTTCAAGCCCGCATCTTGTGCAAAAAGATAATTGCAGCCGAGGTATACAGAATTGCGATCTTTCCAGAAAACACGTACTGGAATCGTATCCAATACCATTTGAAGCATATTCTGGGATTCGCGTAATTGCTTTTCCCGTTGACGCAGTGCTTCTTCCTTATGCTTGATTTCGGTGACGTTGCGGGTAATACCGACTAAGCCAATGAGTTTGCCATAGAGGTTATACAGTGGGACTTTGGTTGTTAGCGCCCAGATCTCGTTGCCGTCTTCGCCAAGTGAACGTTCCTCCGTATTGACGATAGCTTGCCCAGTCTCAATGACTCTAATGTCATCAGCCTGAAACTTTGCCCCAAGATTTGGCGGGAATAATTCTGTATCTGACTTCCCAATCGCGTCATTGGGATTAGCTATCCCAAGCGAACGAGCATGAGCCTTATTGTTTAAGAGCATACGGTGATTGACATCTTTGACATAGATGAAATCAGGAACTGTGTCAATGACAGTGCGCAGCAAATTACGTTCTTCGGCGATTGCTCGTTGGGCCAGCTTCCGTTCAGTGATGTCGCGGATGATGCAGACCAAACTGGAGACTGCTTTATCGGACCGATTGACTGGAGCAATACTGATTTCAACGTCAATGCTGCTACTGTCTTTCCTCTGTGCGCGCACTTCTAGATGCTGGACTTGATGTGCGGAGGCGGCCAGATCGATTCCCTTCTGAATGACTTCTTCATCATTAGGATCGAAGACAGTGGTGAGTTTGGACCCGATGTAACTATCGTCGGTGAAGTCGAACATTTCATCGAACGCATAGTTGCCTTGTTGAATGCCGTGCTTGATGTCGAGGAGTACGATTCCATCACCACTGTGATTGAAAATCGCTTCAATGCGATCCTTGGACCGTTCTAGTTCTGCGGTTCTTTCAATGACTCGCTGTTCTAACGTATCATGTGCTTTCTGTAGCGCAACTTTGGCCCGCTGCTTTTCTGTAACATCAGTAATGATGGAATAAAGCAACTGTTTGCCATTGACCTCGACAGGGCCAGTAAAAACTTCGACATCACGCGGTTGGTTTTTTGCTCCACGATGGATGAATTCACAGGAAAGCATTCCTGATGTGGATGCCTTGTTCATTTTTGCTCGAACTTCATCGATTGGGGATAAATTCAGATCAAAGATGGTCATTGTATTGAGGTCAAATACATCGTAACCATAGAAATGACCTGCTGCTGGATTAGCATCAACAATCGCACCTGTTTCGGGATCAATGATGAGCTTTGGTAGCCCATGCAGCTCGAACATCTGGCGATACCGTAGTTCACTCTCCCTTAATGAGACTTCTGCCAGCTTTTGTTTGGTAATTTCAAATCCGACACACTGGACTTCTTCTACTTGACCACTGTCACCCAAAAGTGCAATAAATTCCCATAAGGTCCAAATAAAACTGTTGTTTGGAGCTTGTTTTCGAATTTCAACCTGAACCGGCTTTCCAGGTTCTGCCAGACACTGTGCTACAACCTCGTATACCAATGGATGATCTTCCGGTACGATCATATCCAGCGCGGACATGCCAATAAACGATGGCGCATACCACTTGAATGTTTGTTCATAGCGTTGATTGTAATAGGTGATTTTTCCTTGCATATCGACCCGAATGTTGAAGGCCGTCTGCGAGTCAACCAGCGAACGAAGATGTGCCTCATTTTGACGTAAGGCGGCCTCCGCCAATTTGAATCGAGTAATGTCAGTAGCGTTTATCAGCGCACTGGTGATATGACCGGCACCATCTCTGACGGGCTGAATGCTCGAGCGGAACCAACGCTCTTCATTTTGAATGATTTGTCTTTCTTCGATAACTTGACCCATTCCTGAGGCCATGACTTCATGAATGGCTTCCTGAGATCCACTTAAGATGGAGTTCAAAGAACCGTTTTTGTTAGATTCTGGTTGATTTCCCAACAGGATACTGGCTTTTGCATTGGCATACAGTAACTCGCCGTCTTGGTTGTACATAGCTATGCATGAATCGGAGCTTTCAATCAGACTCCGGTATTTTTCTTCGCTTGTACGCAGAGCTTCTTCAGCCCGTTTTTGGTTGGTGATGTCTCGGGCCACTCCTTGATATTCGATCAGTTCACCATTTTCAGCGAAAATTGCACGATCTTTCCATTCAAACCAACGTAAGCTGCCATCTGGTTGAATAGATTGGTGGACCGAAATTGCAGTAGGGGAGTCTGGAGTCATGCTTTGGATGTGTGCTCTCGCTGACTCATGCTGATAGTGGGGGATCTTGTCAAAGAACGATTTGCCGATGATTTCGTTCGGGTTCACACCAAAGGCTTTGCAGTAAGCCAGGTTCCCAAAGGTGATTTTGAGATCCTTGTCATATCGGCAAACCAGTTCAGTCTGGTCTTCTACGATGCTGCGATAACGCGCCTCGCTATTGCGGAGTGCTAATTCAGCTTCTTTGACTGCAGTATATTCCGTAGCATGAATCAGGACTGCAAACGCTTGACCAGCTCCATCTCGTATGGGCTGGATACTAGTTCTGAACCAACAGCGCTTGCCTGAAATGGTTGCAGTGGTTTCGAGTGTTTTCCCAAAGCCGTTTCCAATGACCTCTTGTATGTCACTCAGAATAGAGTTTGCTTCATTGGTCGGAAAAAGGTCATGCACTGATTTCCCGATCAATGCTTCTGGTGTGGTCCCAAAGGGTGCTGCTGAAATGGTGTTCAGGTACAGATAGCAACCACTGGAATCGAGCATAGAGATAGACGAATCAGTACTCTCTATCAATGTCCGGTATTTTTCTTCACTGGCTCGTAAAGCGAGTTCGGTTTCCTTGCGAACCGTGATGTCGCGAGCGCTGTCGTTTACTCGGACAGGGTGTTTGTTTTTGTCATAGCTGACCCATGCGCGTCGGTGTATCCAGCGTATTTGACCATTGGGCCAAATGATGCGATGTTCTAAATCGACAAATCCTTTTTCTAAACATTCTTGCATGGCTTTGGTGGCAAGTTCCAAATCGTCAGGATGAACAACTTTTTGAAAGAACTGCGCATCATTCAAGAAGTCTTTAATGGAATATCCAAAGATTTGTGCAAAAGCATTGGTTACATACAGTAGTGTGCGATCGGGTAATGAGATGGATACTATACTGTCTTGTGACATATCCAGAATATCATTTAGATACTCTCGAATGGTTGCAGCGTTATTCAAACCGTTCTGATTAGCTGAATGCTGGTTGTCCTGTTGAAAAGTCGAACTGCTTGACAGCAATTCTTGGCGTATGATCTCGAGCAGATACTGGTAATCAGTAATTTCAACAACTGCACTTGCTCCGTGCCGCATGATGTCTACTACATCATGAGAAGTTGGATTATTTGATATGACAATTACCGCGGCCTTGGGTTGTAGTCTTTTTGCCAACTCAATTGTTGTGAGTATATCTGGGTCGGAAACTTCTGAGACACAAAGGATTAGATCCCAAAGATGCTTTTGTAGAGCTTCTTCAAGCGATTGCACGGTTGTGACGTGTTGACTCTCAAAGTGAAAGCGATCTTCTAATGAGGAACATAATTCGTCCACTGCAGAATAGATCTTGCTTATGAAGAGGATTTGGTTCTGTTTCGACACGTCGTTCACTATCGGATTCATGAGAGTTCACCTGTGCATGGACTCACTCGCATCTGATCCATAAGGCCTTAATGGAGTGCAGAGAGCCTCTTAATGAATTATATCGCAAAAGCTCAAATTAAACGTAAATTTTATTGTAATATTTGTAGTCAATCGTTGCTGCTTACGTACACAGTAGCTAAATAGCTGAATACTCAGCCGACGAAGGTATTTTTAGCGTAGTTGGCTTGTTCTTGCGGAAGAAAGCAGTGATGCACTTCAAAGCCACAATGCTTTGGCGTATATCTTGTGTGCTGAGAGGAATACAGAGTGTGTCTGGTAGGGGAAACCCACAGCCAGCACCGAAATTGCCTAGTGCTGGCTGTGGAGAACTAGAAGTACTTGCAAACTACTCTGACTATGCCGTTTATGGGCGCACACCACCTGAGGAGTTATGCACTTATTGGTTCAACATTGTTGAACGATTAGGGTCGACTTGATGTCGGTATTCCCCCAACTGGCGTGTAGTAGATTGTTCCATTCCATATGCGATCATTGAAGATGCAAGGATTGTTTGGATAGTTACGATATACACAGGCTGCTGGATCACCGAAAGTGCCGCCCACGCCATTGCCCGCACTGATAGTCAGGTCTGCTGTGCCTACGGTTAGAGTGCCAGCACTGTAATGTAGATCAACTGCGGACATAACATCGAAGATCGGTGTCACTGCAGCGTAGAAACCGTAGACTCCAGGCGGCAGAACAGGCGTCGAAATTGCGATAGGCGTGCGGTTGTTGGGACCCTGACCGGTGACTCGGACAGATCCGAGCAACGTCCACGCCGCTGGATTGGTTTCGTTTCCGACGTAACTCCCGTTGCGATAGTAGACACTGACCGTTGTTTGACCCCAGCCCACGCTCATGTCAAAGCCGGTGATCTGTAGCGGATTAGTAACGGTCACATCGAACATGTTGCCATGGAATTGGCGATTGTCATGAGCAAAAAGGGTTGTGACGGAATTCCCACCTGTATTGTTTGGAGGGTAGATGATGATTGTAAAGGCCTGGGTAGCATTGGGTGCAATCCCGTTGCTGGCAGTTACAGCACCGCTGTACGTTCCTGCAGTATTTGGTGTTCCGCTCATCCCACCATTGGATGACAGGACGATTCCTGGAGGAAGTTGTCCGGAAGTCAGCGCAAAGGTGATCGGATTATTCCCACTGGCTACAAAACTGTGTGTATAGGCGATGCCTACAGTTCCATCCCACGGTAGCGCACTGGTGATCGCTGGTGCACCGCCCGTTGGCAGAGTTGAGATTGTGATGTTGAAGGCTTGGGTAGCATTAGGAGCGGTACCGTTGCCTGCTGTTACCTCACCGCTATAGCTACCCGTGGTGGTAGGCGTGCCACTGAGTACACCACCAGCAGTGAGTGTCAAGCCCGGCGGCAAGTTTCCTGCGCTTACCCAATAACTGATTGGTGTCGTTCCTGTGGCGGTGTAGGTGTGGCTATAGGCTGCTCCTACCATACCGCCCGCTGGGGCTGCACTTGTGATTGTCGGCGCAGTACCAGTGGAAGCTGGTGCGATGGTGATACTGAAGGATTGAGTAGCGTTAGGATTGGTGCCATTGCTGGCAGTGACCGTGCCAGTAAAGGTACCAGCGGTGGTCGGGTTACCGCTGAGGACACCTGCGGTAGAGAGGGTTAGGCCAGGGGGCAGGGCACCGGAAGTCAGGGCGAAGGAGATGGGTGTTGTGCCGGAGGCGGTATAGGTGTGACTGTAAGCGGTGCCGACGGTGCCACCCAGAGGAGCAGCACTGGTGATCGTCGGAGCGATACCAGCGGCCGGCGCGATAGTGATGTTGAAGGACTGGGTGGCCGTCGGAGAAACACCATTTGCAGCAGTGACAATTCCGGAATACGTTCCGGCGGTGGTGGGCATACCACTGATGACACCTGCCGATGAGAGCGTAAGCCCTGGTGGTAGTGTACCGGATGTCACGGTGAAGGTGATCGGTGCAGTACCCGTTGCAGTGTAAGTATGAGTGTACGCAGCACTGACGGTGCCGTCACTTGGAGCAGCACTCGTAATGGCGGGTGCGGTCGGAACCACACTATAGAGAATTGCACCGTTCCAGGTTCGGCTCGGGAAGATGCAGGGATTATTGGCAAAACCGCGGCTCGCACAGGCTGCTGCGTCGCCGAAGTTACCCCCAACACCGACACCCGCTGCAAGCGACATGTCCGCAGTTGAATAGGTTTGTGTGCCGGCCGTGTAATACATATCTACGCTACTGGCTTCGTCGAATATCGGCGTTACGGTCAGATAGAAGCCATAGGTTCCTGGAGACAGCAGCGGACTGCTCACGTTGACGCGCGTACGGTTGTTTAGTCCTGCCCCGACTACAGCATCTGAACCTAGCAAAGTCCAGGCAGCCGGGTTGGACTCAAATCCCACATACGTTCCGCCACGATAGTATATGCTGACTGTTGTCGGCCCAGCTTCAATGTTCACATCAAATGCGGTGATCTGAAGCGGGTTATTAACAGTCAAATTGAACATGTTACCATGGAAGTAACGGTTGTCATGAGCGAACAAGGTGATGAGTTCACCGGGAATGCCCGCCGAGACAATGGTGATGGAGAAAGGCTGGCTGGCATTGGGAGCAACGCCATTGCTGGCCGTGACGGTACCGGTAAAGGTGCCAGCGGTGGTCGGGTTACCGCTGAGGACACCGGCGGTGGTGAGTGTCAGACCGGGGGGCAGGGCACCGGAGGTCAGGACAAAGGAGATGGGTGCCGTGCCGGAGGCGGTGTAGGTGTGGCTGTAGGCGGTGCCGACAGTGCCACTCGCAGGAGGTGCACTGGTGATGCTGGGTGCGACAGGCGCGGGATTAATGGTGATGGAGAAAGGCTGGCTGGCATTGGGAGCAACGCCATTGCTGGCGGTGACGGTACCGG
>JAFLCG010000012.1 GCA_017303635.1 Anaerolineae bacterium
CTGTCCCAACAAGCTCTTTCCCACTCTGGATCAGGTCATCCACAACGTTCAACGCATGGTCACTGCCCAGAACCGCCCCGGCGATCCCTCACGTATTCTCTTTTCTAACAACTTCCACTGACCTACTTATGTTCCGTTTTTGGACTCAAGATCAAATACACTGGCAGGGTAACTGAAATGCACGATGGAGGCATGACCCCATGGCAGCCCGCTATACCGAAGACCAGCGCCAGCAGGTGTTGGAGATGCTCCGCTCCAACCGTTTTGATGTCGCCCACATCGCCCGCGAATTGGGTATCAGTCGTCAAACCATCTACAACTGGATTGACGAATCCGGGGATGAAAACCTGCTAAAGATGCCGAATGTGTCAAATATGTCCAGACTCGCCAGTCAGGTAGAGGAGTCCCAGCCGCCTGAACCCGACTATATCGACAATGCCGCCTATCGGCAGGAGTTGTTGACTCAGATAAGCCAGCTGCTGCATCTGGTGAAGTTATTGTTACCCGGCATCGAATCTCAAGTCAAAACAGCATCCTTCAAGGATCAAATCACAACCTTGATTGCCTTGACCGATGTGAGGCTCAAGATAAATCGATTCCTGTCTCGGGAACCGGAAGCCGACCCGTACTATGCCTGAACCGGAACCTCACTCGTCGTGGGGATTGCCTTTTTCGTACTTGACCACACCGCCAACGTCCCAGGTGTCGACAATGGCGAAGATGGTCGCATCGGTTGGCTTGCCCTCGGTGCGTTCGGTCTGGCGGGCACTGCTGCCCGTCACATAGAGCACCACTTCACCCTCGCCTGCACCAATCGCATCAAAAGCGACCAGATAGCTGCCTTTAGGGCGGCCTTCCAGGTCGAGGGGTTGCAAAATAAGCATCTTCAGCCCGTCGGTGCGCTCGCTCTTGGCGCTGGCGACGACGGTGCCGGTGACGAGCGCCAGCAGCATTTAGCTCTTGTCCATCCCGGCTTTGCCTTCATCGGCACGGCCCAGCGGCAGCACCGCATCCACATTGACGTGCGGGCGCGGAATGACATGAACGGCCACGATCTCGCCGACCTTTTCCCCGCTGCGGACACCGGCTTCAACAGCGGCCTTCACCGCAGCGACGTCCCCACGCACAATCGCGGTCACAAAACCGCCGCCCGTCTTTTCGTAGCTGACGAGTTCTACCCGCGCAGCTTTCACCATCGCGTCGGCGGCTTCCACCAGCGCCGCGAAGGATTTGGTTTCAATCATGCCTAATGCTTCAGCCATCGTCGGTTCGCTCCTTCTCGATCCATATTGGTGCTGAGTATAGAGGCGAACGCCCAAAAGGGCAAAGGTTCTGGCCTGCGATCCACTAGATAGGATGGGCCGCTGTCCACTTGGGAGCCTGCCGGTTTTGCGAAGCCCGATAGTCCGGGTTCATCCAGACCATCAGCACGCCCCAACCCAGCGATTCCCAGTCATCGACGTAATCCGGAATCGGCACCAGGGGCTTGAAGCCCTTCTTCATTTGTTTGCTCAGGTTCTGGTCGAAGATACGCCCTTCAACCACCGCCTGCACATAGTCCTCAACCGAAAGCGCTTTGTGCTGGTAATAACTGATGATTGCGCTGCCGGCGACCATGCCGCGCAGGTTGAGTCGGCGCAGGACTGCGAAGCGGGCATCCATTAACTGGCCGCCGACGCCCGCGCTGCGGAAGTCCGGGTGCACGCAGGATTCGACGCCGTACATCCACTCGCCGCCCGGCTGATGGGTGCTCAACCAGCCGTTGCCTGTCGAGGACCACCACTCATCCAGATGGGGCATCCGCAGGTTGAAGTGCTTGCGCATGGAAACGGTCAGGCCAACCACGCGATCCGTCGCTTGTTCAACCGCGATAAATTGGCCTTCAGGGAAGTAGTGTTGGTGGCTGCGGAACATCGCTTCTGTGAAGATATGGAAGGGGTCTTGCCGGGTGGTTCCATAACAGGCGTGCATCAGGTCTTCCATCTGCGGGGCGTAATTCGCCGTCGCTGGCTGGATGCGGATGCCGTCCCGCTTCTGTCTGGCAGGCTCGTCTGTAAGTGTGCTCATGGTAGCTGCTCTCGTTCAGCGTATCAATCAAACAATAAATGCGTTGAAGTGTGGGCGACCCACCGGGTCGCCCCTGCGTTTTCGGAACTGTTCAGGCATGACCTGCATCCGGCTCCCGCGCCGTCTTCAGCGGACGGCAATGGCAGAGGAGCCCGGGGCGAGGGCTTAACCAGCTCCTGAAACCTGTAACCTGTAACCCGCAACTGCTGGCTGGCGGCGCGGCAGAGTTGCCGGGCGGTAATCCGGGTTCTCCCAGATCATCTCTACGCCCCAACCCAGCGAGGTCTCAGCATCCGAGTAGTTGGGGATTAGCCCCACTACCTTGAAGCCCTTTTTCAACTGCTTGGTCAGGTTGGTATCGAAGCGCGTGCCAGCGACCACCTCGGCGACGTACTGCCGGGCGCTGACTTCATGCGCGACTTTGTGGTAGTCAATGATGAGGCTGCCTGCGACCATGCCGCGCAGATTCAGACTGCGTGCCAGGTTGTAGCGAGCTTCAATCAGCTTGCCGCCCACGCCTCGGCTGCGATAATCCGGGCGGACGACACAATCGACTCCATAGAGCCATTGGCCCTGCGGGTGATGGTTGGACAGTCAGCCGTAAGTGGTAATCTGTGACCACGAACGAAGGTCTGGTTTGCGCGGGTCGAAGTCGATCCGCATCGAGACGGCAGCGCCGACGATACGATTGGTCTCGACTTCCAGCGCCATAAACTGGCCTTCGGGGAAAATCTGGAGGTGACGGGCGAACTTCTCCGCCGTGAGGTCTTCCGAGGTGACTTCGGCTGGGGTATAGCCGTAAGCGGCCTGATGGCAATCCGCCATCTGGTCAGTATACGCGAGGGTGGATGGGAGCACGAGCAGAGTCGTGTCCCCGCTCTGTCTCGCGGGTACCTCGGTGGTTAGGGTGGCGTCCATATCAATTCCTTTCACTGTTATATACGCACTTTGCCCCTTAAGAGGGCGGGTGAAGCCTCTGGCTCAACCCTGAATGCACATCTCCCGAGGAGATGATCGTTCACATGATTTTGTAGGGACGAGGCACGCCTCGTCCGGTGTTGCCTGTAGGGGCGACCCGCCGGGTCGCCCCTACAAGGCGGAGATGATTTCTCCAGCCGCCCGTTTGCCGCTGCTGTACGCGCCATGTACGGTGGACGCTGAAGCGCGGAGGGCAGTTGCCTCACCTGCCCAGTACAGTGTGTTGCCCGTGGGGGCAGCTAACTGTTCACGCAGGCCGACCGCGCCCGGTGGAACGATGCTGTATCCACCGAGGCTGAACGGGTCTTCCGGCCAATTGACCCACATCGCTTTCACATACTGGAGGTCAGGACGGCCTACTTCTATACGGAATGTCTCGAAGGCGCGTTGCAGGGCGGCTTCCTCGCCCAGCGCCAGCAGTTCCCGTGCCCAGGAACCGCTCACCAGTGCCGTCCACACGATCTGATCGGACTCGCGCCCGAAGGAAGGAGTCCACCACATCGGTGGGTTGCGGTCACTGTAGAGCGCCGCAATCTCTCTGGGCAGCGGCGACTCTGCCAGGACATAGACGAGCTTCATCGATGTTCCCATACGCAGCCCGTCGATAGCGGCTTGTTTTTCCGGGGGCAGGGCCGGCTCAAAAGTCACTGTACCGGCCTTCAACACGCCCAGCGGCAGGGTGATAATGGCACGATCTGCTGTGAACTCACCCTGGTCAGTGCTGACGGTCACGCCGGTTTCTGACCAGTGGACGCGCTGGATGCGCGTATTCAGGCGAATATCCAACCCCTGCGCCAGATGCTCAATCGGCGTAATTTGACCCTCAGCGATTCGGTAATCGCCTTCGCCGTTGCTGGTATCGGTGATTTCCAGCAGGGTCGCATCTGCGCTGAACTGGTCGGCATCTTCACCAGTGGCATTGGCGAACGAGCGCCGGACGTAATGCAACTGCTCCGGCGTGAAGCCAATGCGGGTCAGGTAGGCAGCAAAAGTCTCATCACCGGGCAGCACGGGTTCATCCGGCAGCGCCCAGGAACGGGTGATATCAAACAGCGGATCGCGGCGTGCCTCGGTCATCGTGACCAGGCGACCATCTGCCATGCGAACGAGTGAATCGGTTTGTTTCGGCCAGTGGAGCGTGCGGAGACCGAGTTCCCGCACTAGCAGTCAGTGCGGAGCGGTATTCCCGTGAATCAATTCCGCGCCGAGTTCGACCGGGAAATCGGCCAGATCACGACTGGTATAGACTCGGCCACCAATGCGGTCACGTGCTTCAAGGAGGATAACGGATTCGCCCGCTTTTTGGAGATCGTGGGCGGCTGCAATCCCGGCCATGCCTGCGCCGAGGACTATCGTGGACATAAAACACCTGCACCCATCGGGGTGCGTTTGATCGAGGTTCTGTACACTGTAGCACGACTTTTAAAACGAGTCCAGTAGGCCAGAAGACCGAATTTTCCGTGCTTTCAGGTCTTGGCGAGTTCATCCAGCAGCCAGCGGTGTTCCTGCATGATCCGAACCAAATGTGCCGTATCACGCGCCTGATCGGGCTCTGGATAGTACAGGCCGGGTCGCAGTGGAAGCCACTCGGCGAAGGCTTCCATCTCGACATACCCTTCCGCCAGCGCGACGATCTGGCGGAGCGCTTCTGGGGCAGCCCAGGCGGGCGCTTGGCCGTTGACCTCCAGAAAGAAGATCAGGGCGGTCGTGCCGGTTCGCTTGTTGCCATCGGCAAAGGGATGGTTGCGGGTGATCGAGTGCAGCAGTGCAGTAGCTTTCTCCGGCAGAGTGGGATAGGCATCCGCCCCGAAAGCCGAGGCCATCGGACGGGCAGCAGCCGCCTCCAGTCGACCCATCTCCCGGACGGCGCGTTTGCCTTCCACAATGGTGTGGATGGCCTCCTCGGCGCGGATTTGTTCGTTGATGTAGACCAGTTCATCGACGGTCAGGTAACGGATGGATTCAGTCATGGTGTTTGTTGGGTCGTATGGGCTGCCAGCCAGAGTGCGATAGCGGGTACATCATGCCGATTCTGCGCGACTTCCAGCACAAAATCGTAGGCTTGCTGCGGGGTCCAGGTCGGTTGCCGACCATTGCGTTGCAGGAAGGCTTCTGTAATGTGGGTGGCGATGCGTTTATTGCCGTCAAAGAACAGGTGATGGGCCGCGAAGGAGTGCAGCAGGGCAGCGGCTTTCTCCAGCAGGGTGGGATAGGGTTCTACCCCGAAGGCGCGCTGCGCCGGTCGAGCGGCGGCTGCCCGAATCAGGTGTCCATCTCGCGGGACCGGTTCCTCACCGCGCATGGCCTCAACGGCCAAATCATAGATTTCACCGGGGGTTAGATAGTGAGTGGAGTCCATCAGCACGGTTTCACCTGATCGCGATGCGCCCAGTGTATCACAACTGCTGGCTGTGCTATGCTGGTAGGCGTATTGTTGACCCTGAAGGATGAACTCATCATGCAACGGCTGTATCCCCTGCTGGTGTTGGCGCTGCTGGCCTTGGCGACCCTGGCCTGTACCTTTGGCTTTGACCCGAACGCGGCTCCGATCATCACGCCGGGGGCGGGTGGGAACATGCCCGCCGGGGATGACGCGCTGGTGACGAGTGTAGTCGATGGGGACACCATTGATGTGACTCTCAACGGGCAAGCCTTCAGTGTGCGCTACGTGGGCATCAATACGCCGGAGCGGGATGAACCCTGCTATACCGAGGCCAAACAAGCCAACAGCTTCTTCGTCAGTGGCAAGACGGTGCGCCTGGTGCGCGATTCCAGCAATACCGACCGCTTTGGGCGGCTGCTGCGCTATGTCTGGGTGGATGGTGTGAACGTCAACCGGGCGCTGGTGGAGCAGGGCTTTGCCGAAGCGGTGCTGTATGAGCCGGACCGCGCCTTTTACGACACGTTCCTCTCGCTGGAACGCGAGGCCCGGAACGCCAACCGCGCCTGCCATGCCACCGGCATCTTCAACGATGGCAGTGACACCCGTTAGGGTAGTTCACAGTACGCAGTTCTCAGTTCACAGTCAGGAATAGAATCGAGTTCTGATCGTGGTTTTTAGATGAAGATATGGAACGTTCGTCTCTACGTCTTACGATTTGGTTTGAAAACTGTGAACTGCCCACTGTGAACTTCTAGCTCCCCCGCCAGAAGTAGACGCCGACGCCGATCACGATCAGGCCGAGGCCGAGCATTTGGTTGATGTGGATATTGGCGCGTTCCACGCCCAGCAGCCCAAACTGCTGCATGACCAGCGCGATCACCAGTTGACCGATCATGATGACCGAGAAGGTAATGGCCGGGTCACTGCGCTGGATGGCAAAGGTCACACCCGGTACGACAATCAGCCCCAATACCCCACCCAGCAGTACATAGAAGGGCAGGCCCGCGGTGCGTAAGCTGAAGATTTTGCCGTAAGCCCCCGGATCAACCAGCAGCACAACCGGCACGGCGACGATGAAGCCGATAAAGTGCAGCCACAGCATCAGCCCGGCTAGGCCGATATGTTTTTCCAGCGCGAGGTTAAAGACGGATTGGAGACCAACTGCGATTCCGCTGACGAGTGCCATCAAGATGCCTGCAAGCATGAGAGTCCTTTAGGAATATAATGAGTCCGGCGTTTGGAATGATGCTATGAGTATACGGGTTGGGCGGGGACTGGGCGAGAATGGACTTATGCAACAATTCTCTCTTATTTTCCACTTCACTTGGTGATGCGGCTCGCCGAACAGCAGGCTTCGCTGGGAGCGAGTGGGCTGCCGTTTTCGGTCATGCCGAATATTCGGCCACCAATCGCTGTTTCAAATGATAGAGGATCCGGCTTTTGGTTACCGGTGGCACAAAACCAACAGGAGCACCGTTGGACGCCAAGAGGACCAACACGGCTACGATCAATAGCAGAAGAACACTTGCTACCCTTATCGTGATTGGTACATCGCCGATGAACCTGGACTGTTCATAAAGTATCCAGCTTATAGCACAGCCGAACACCACCAATAGATAGAGACTGGCGACAATCGAGAAACGCAAAGGTGGGCCAACCTGCACCTGTACATGGATGCGACCGTCTTCAACCGGGGTAAAGCTGCCCCTGACCCGCACCTGGTATGGCGTGTGGTTAAATCTCCGTTTGGGATAGATCCAAAATGACCAGCTAACCACACCCTCCAGATTGTTGAACTCAATCGGACTGACTTTGTAGTCGTCACCTATCCCGCTGGCTTCAATCGAATGCAGTTGCCCGACGCAAGCATCCAATGGGAGTTGGATAATGTATTCTATCTCGGGCTCTTTGAATAGCAGCTTCCAACCAGGAGGAATAATCTCAGTATTTGTGAGGGTGGGTTGGATCGCTGTATCCATTGGAAAGAGCTTCGATAGCTCCTGAATGAGATTGGCTTGCATATCATCGTCTGGAAATTTGGGTACAAGGAACGAAATCCAGATCAGGATTGCGAAGACGGCGCAAATGGCGAAAATGACCAGCGCAATTCCTTCCGGGCCGGAAAGCCATCTACCCAACGCTTCGGTGCCAAAGCCGGCAGCGATAAAACCGGGTAGCAGAATTCCGATCAAGATAAACACAAGCAGCGCCCCAAATTGAAAATAGACCCTGTGGATGGGCGGCCCCAAGCGCATCCGCAGGTGCACCTGTTGATCTGCCTGCAGGGTAAAGGCCCCTCTGATCGGGACATTTGGATCTGCCAGGCGCAGCTTCCAGCGTATAGAACGGCCCTGATCGTTAATCTCCATCTGCTCGAATGGGTGCTTGCCCAACTGCTTGGCTCCCTGCAACGATTTCAACTGTTGCAGACATTCTTCCATGGACAGCTTAACCACATATTGAATCTGTGGCCCGCCGAACAGCAAACTCCGCAGAGAACGGGTGGGTTGCAGTTTCTTGGTCATTTGTCCTCATCGATTTAAGATCGTCAGAGGTTGTCGTGTGGCACGCTGTTTGTAATATCACGATGGAACTGCAGGGGTATCTGTGGGCGGTCTGTAGAACAAGACATTGTTGAGATGATAAAGCAGATGACCTATGAACGAAGTGCCAGGGAAGTAGGGTACACGGGGGCCAATCGACACGACTAGCATAACTGCGATGAAGATGACCAGCAGCACTACGAGTACGGTTACTCCCGTAGCCATTCCCGACGTTCTTATTTGTTCAACCAGAATTGACGGTAAGCCTAAGAAGAAAAACACATAGGCAGATATGGCCAAAATAGTGAAACCTCCACCTAGTAGCAACCCGTAGACTTCTCGCACATCCGGGCCGATGCGCGCCTTGATGCGTACCTGACCATTGCCCTGAAGGGTAAAGCTACCGTTAATGGGAACCTGAGCAATCTTGCCCGCTTCCGATACTTGTACCTCGACATGAAACTTCCACCTCACCATCCGCCCCATATCCGTGAATTCGACTGGACTACAGGTATAGCCGCCCATGTTTTGGGCTGCGTCCAGACTCCGTAAGCGGCGGATGTATTCATCCATCGGTATAGCACCCAAGGTGTTGAGATGCGGCCCGCCAAACAGCAGGCTTCGCAGGGAGCGAGTGGGTTGCAGTTTCTTGGTCATGGTTGGTTGGAAGGCCGTAATGGAGCATATACCAGGGTGGTCTTAAGGTGTTCAATGATGTTATATATATCATCATCGTAAGACAAGGTTGGCAAGCGCTTTTCGACGGCTGGACCGAATACAATCAGCATCAGTACTATCCCACATGCCAGTAAGATGAGTGCAATAGCAGGTAGCACTTCCAAGGGCTGGCTGAAACTCCAGCTTGGCAAGTTCAACTGCGGTCTTGTACGGATAAGAAATGTCACTATCGAAATAACGGCAAAGCCCGCCAATCCAAGCACTCCCCACAGCACTACCGTACGAATTGATGAACCAACTCGTACTTTCAGTCGAATGCGCCCATCTGCTTCCAGTGAAAAGCTTCCCTTGACCGGCAGCGTGTATTCCTTCGGTTGACCAGTATGGGTGATCGGTGCTTTGACCTCGAACCTCCAATGCACGACCCGCCCGAGATCATTAAATTCAATCTGTCCACAAGGATACTCACCCAGTTTTTGCTTCTGCTCAATCTCGCGCAATCGCTGGATGCTTTCCTCCATGCTCGATGGGAAAATGATCTCCAAATGCGGTCCGCCGAACAGCAGACTCCGCAGGGAGCGAGTGGGTCGCAGTTTCTTGGTCATGGGTGACGGACTGCTCCTGAGGATATGGTTCAGTGGGGGATGCTCGCCTCGATCATGTGTTGTATCGTCTCGGCGGCGCGAGTGTAGTTCTGGACAACGATGTCATCGATGTGATCAGGATCCTGTGCGATCTCACGCCAGGTCTCTGAATAGACCCGAGGCAAGGGTTGTTCGATGATCGGCCAGAGGGATGAGGGCACGAAACTGCGGCCTGTGGCAATCGCATCCTGCATGACTCCTGACAGGGGATTGTCCAGAATCCAGGGTGCCTCTTGATCCTCTGGATGAACCGGCAGCATATGGGCGAGTTCGGCAAAGGTTCGGCTGGTGCCGGGGGCGGTCAGGGACTGGATAAGCCTTTGCGCAATCTCGGCAGCCTCCGATGTATCAGACTCGGTATTTAACATAACCAGCTCGGTGCCACCCACGAAGGCCGCGCCAGGCAACCGGGCGACACCTGCCTGGCGATGGTCTAATGCCCGTTGTCCCCACCTGCCAGACAGAAAGATGCTGCTGTGCCCTTCCAGAAAACGCATCAATTGGTCATGGTCACTGGAGGGTATACCGGGGTCTAACATGAAGGGTAGCAGGTGATAGAACGCCTGAATACCCGCCAGCGCTGCTGGCTCATGAAAGATGACCTGGGTGGCGTCCGCATTCAGCCAGTCACTGCCGGTGGCCCATAACCACGTGGACATGTAGTGCATTCCCTGGAGGGTTGCATCGGTGGTCAACGCCAGAGGGGTACGGTAGCCTGCCGCTTGCAGGGTGCTGAGCGTTTGTCGAAACTGCTCCAGGGATGCGAAGGTGTCTGCCGGATCAAGACCACAGGCCCGGAGATGATCGCGACGGTAAAACAACAGCCGGGTATCCCATATCCACCGGGCTGACCAGGTGCTCGGGCCAGAGGGCGTCAGCGAGAAGGGCTGGATAAGCGCTTCCTGTTGGAGATATTTCAGCCAGGTCGTACCGGATTCGGCAACAACGACTCCCGTCTGGTGGCGCTGAGACTCCATGAATGGCAATAGCTGCTGCCAATCCACCTGTTCAATCTGCACTTGTTCGCGGAGATGCTGAGTCGTAATGAACTGATGGAGCCCGGCGTAAAACTTCCGCGTATGCGGCGCGATGATGAATCGAACAGGTTTCATAACGAGCAAGCCTAAAGGCATGAACTGTACAAACGTTCACTGTATGTCTATATGGTATAGCAGAAGATCTCGCGGAAGATCACTGATTTTAATATTCATGCTTAACAATTTACCAGATTGACTGCCAGCCCGCCCTGCGATGTTTCCTTGTACTTCGACTGCATGTCGATACCGGTCTGGCGCATAGTCTCAATGACGGTATCCAGCGGGACGAAGTGGGTGCCATCGCCATGCAGCACTGCCAGTCGTGCCGCGTTGATGGCCTTGGCTGCGCCCATTGTGTTGCGTTCGATGCAGGGGATTTGCACCAGCCCTTTGACCGGGTCGCAGGTCAGGCCGAGGTTGTGTTCCATGCCGATCTCGGCGGCGTTTTCGATCTGGGCATTGGTGCCGCCCATGACGGCAGCGAGTCCAGCCGCAGCCATCGAGCAGGCCACGCCCACTTCTCCCTGACAGCCCATCTCGGCCGCCGAGAGCGACGCATTGCGCTTGTACAGCATCCCAATCGCGCCCGCAGTCAGCAGGAAGGTGCGGACTCCGGCTTGACTGGCCCCCGGCATGAAGCGGCGATAGTAAGCCAGCACTGCCGGAATCACCCCGGCGGCGCCGTTGGTCGGCGCGGTCACGACCCTGCCCCCGGCTGCGTTCTCCTCGTTGACTGCCAGCGCGAACAGGCTCACCCGGTCGAGGTGGCTGAGGGGGTCGTAGGTCGGTTCTTGCAGATTGCGGTAGAGCTGCGGGGCGCGACGGCGGACATTGAGTCCACCGGGTAAGATCCCTTCCTGTGCGCAGCCCCGGTCAATGCTGGCCTGCATCACCGACCAGATGCGGTCGAGCCCCGCCTCGGTGTCCTCTGGCGAACGATAGGCTTTTTCGTTCTCACGGATGATCTGTGCGATGCTGAAACCCGTCTCCTGACCGATCTCCAGCAGATCATTGGCAGAAGTGAAGTCGAACGTGACCTTAATGTCCCGGTCGGTGAGAGGGGCATCGGCTTCCCGTTCGTTGACGACAAAGCCGCCCCCCGTCGAGTAGTAGACTTCGCTGAGCAGCGGTTTGCCGTTGTCATCATAGGCGGTGAAGCGCATCCCGTTCGGATGCCGGGGCAGGGTTTCGTCGTAGTGGAAACGCAGGTCGCTGGGCTCATGGAAGGGCATCGACCGGGCCCCCATCAGGCGCAGATACCAGTTGGAACGAATGTCGCTGATGAGTGTATCTACCTGGTCCGGATCGACCGTGTCCGGGCGTTCCCCCAGTAAACCGAGCAGGACGGCTTTATCGGTGGCATGGCCACGACCGGTCAAGGCCAGCGAACCGTACAGGTCGATCGCGACGCGGCCAGTTGCGGTCAGATGCCCGCCTTTGAGCAGAGCTTCACCGAACAACCGCGCTGCGACCATCGGCCCGACCGTGTGCGAACTGGATGGCCCAATGCCGATCTTGAACAGGTCAAAGACGCTGAGCGCCATACCAAGCCTCCCTGAAGCGCAGCCACGACAGACTGCAAACGACAACTATCTAGGGATCATACTCTGCATTGGTGGAGCCTACTACCGACCAAGCCGTGCGCTTTGCCTGAAAATCAGCCGGGCGATCATGTGATCGCCCGGCGTAGTCGTTAAAATGGCAGCGGGGTATTGGTGATTTCAAGCGTTGGTGGGATAGGCGGCGTTGTCGGCTGCGGTGGGGCCGTGGGTTGTGGGAAGGTCGGCGTGGGCGACAGGAAGCGGGTCGGGATGACCTGTGTGAAGGTCGGGAACGGTGAAGCGATAATCTGGGTGGGGAAGACCTGAGTCGGCGCGACGATGGTGATGGGCAATGGGGTGATGCTGGGGATGAAGCCCAGCGGCGTGGCCGTGGGAGTCTGGGTAGGCAGCGAAGTGGCCGTGACCACTTGCGGGCCGCTGCTGGTCGGGGTGGCCGTGGCAGCTCGCTGCGGCGCGGTACCCCACAGGAACAGTCCGACACAGTAGAACGGCAGCGTCACGACGATGATGCTGATGAGGCCGATGCGCCAGTTACGCTGGCGGCGGGTGGCAGCTTCAAATCGGGATTCACTCACGCAGGGTCGCTCCTGTGCCGAAGGTCATTTGTCTTCAACTATACCACTTAAAACTGACTGTGCAGAGGATCGCTCGGCAGGATAGACTCAACCCGCACGCAACCTTCCCATGCGAGTCCCGTATAGAGCAGCATCCAACTAGGGAGAGAGTTCACGATGGCATCTATTTCGCAGGTGACACCCGTAGAGACCGCACAACCTACTGCCCGCACAGGTTATCCCGAATCGTCCCTCCGCTTTGACTGGCAGATGACTGGCCTTTCGGCATTGTTTATGGCTGGGCTGTGGGTGGATGGCTGGGCGCACTTCCACGGGCAGACGGATAACACCTTTTTCACCCCCTGGCACTTCCTGTTTTACAGCGCGTTCGGCATTGTGGCGCTGTTCCTCGGCTACCATCAGATGCAGAACACACGGCGCGGTTATGCCTTTAGCCGGGCGCTGCCGGAAGGTTACTGGCTCTCGCTGCTGGGCGTGGTGCTGTTCGGGTTGGGCGGCGTGGGTGATATGATCTGGCACACTCTGTTTGGCATCGAAGGGGGTAGCGAAGCCCTGACCAGCCCCAGCCATATCATGCTGGCACTGGGAATGGCGTTGGTCTTCAGTGGGCCGCTGCGCTCGGCCTGGAAGCGGTCAGCCAGTGGGGAACAGCGTGGTTGGGGGCAGCTCGGTCCGGCGCTGATCGTGACGACCTTGATTTTCACCCTGATTACCTTCTTCGTGAGCTATACCCATCCGGTTATCGACCCCGCTGCGGCTTTCCGCGCTGGCTCCCGGCAGGATGGCGGGGTAACGGGCATTCTGCTGATGGGCGTGGTCATGAGCGGTGCGATGCTGACCCTGGTCGGGCGTTGGCGCTTGCCCTTCGGCGCGATGACTCTGCTGCTGGGCGGTAATGTGGCCTTGCTGGTCTTGTTGAATGATTTCTTCGTGTTAATTCCAGCGGCGCTGATTCCTGGACTCATTGCCGATGTGCTGCTACGCTTCTGGCCGCCAACCACCTCAGTTCGCCTGTACACCTTTAGTTTTGTCGTGCCGCTGGTCTACTTCATTGGCTACTTCATGACGATAGACCTGGCCGCCCGCATTATGTGGAGCGTCCACGTTTGGACGGGCGCCGCCTTCCTGGCCGGGGTGGCGGGTCTGCTGACTGCGTTGGTGATGACACACGGCCCCCGGTTGGCTTTACCCGCGGAATAAGGATGAGGGTTGCAGCTACCTGGTCGACCATTGCTGTCGTCAGCGCTGTTCATGAGCATTCCCCCATAGCACATTGCCATTCAGGGGGCGAGCATGGCATCATGTTCTCATGACACACTTGCTCCCTTACCCGGCTTGCCCGGTCCCGGCTGGAACCTATCCGATGGGCGCCGCCCATCCTGTGATCGCTCGCCCACCACACACTGTGCCGCTGGTTGCCTTTGCCATCGGGCAGAACCCGGTCACCAATGCCCATTACATCCAGTTCATCGGGGCCGATGGCTACAAACGCCGCGAGCTATGGACCGAGGCGGGCTGGCGTTGGCAAGAACATAAACAGGCCGAGATGCCCCCGTACCTGGTTGATCCTCAGTTCAATAAACCCGATCAGCCGGTGGTGGGAGTCTCGTGGTACGAAGCGACAGCTTTTGCCCGCTGGTTGGCGCTGGAAACAGGCCTCCCATGGCGGCTCCCTGCAGAAGCCGAGTGGGAAGCAGCGGCGCGGGGAGCTGATGATGAACCGCAGCGACCGCGCAAGTACAATACGGCGGAGTGGGGGTTGGGCCGCCCCTGGTCAACCCGTGTGGAAACCAACGTGAGTTGGTGCGGCGCACGCGACTTGCTCGGCAATGTCTGGGAATGGTGCAACACGCGCTGGGGGCACAACTGGCAAACGCTGGAGTATCCCTATCCATATCACGGTGGCGACGGACGCGAAGACGAAGAAGGCAGCCATGCCCGCCTGATGCGTGGCGGCTCGTGGTTTGACCCGCTGACAGCGGCTGATCCAGTCAATCGGGCGCGCTATCTGCCCGGCTCACGCGGGAGTAATATAGGCTTTCGGTTAGCGTACTTCATGTGAGGGTGGGCTGACGTAGCCAGAGGCTGGTTTTCTGATGAAAAGTATTCTTGGATTTTTGATGATGGCGCTGTTTCCGCTCCAATCTCTGGCGATCCAGCCGACTTCTCTCGAACCAGCACATGAAGTCGTTGCCTACTACGCCTCATGGAATCTGTATGCCGCACGACCCTACCTGCTGACCGATATCCCGGGTGACCGGCTGACCCAGGTCGTGTATTCATTTGCGTTGATTTCAGAAGATGGCGAGTGTATATCCGGGGATGAGTGGGCCGACCTGCAGGCACCGTATCCGAATCAGGATGACTCGGCGGCGGTCAAAGGGCACTTCGGGCAGATCCCGGCACTGCGGGAACGCTTCCCTGATTTGAAGATCATACTGGCGATTGGCGGTTGGACAGGTTCAAGCCGCTTCTCGGATGTGGCGTTGACGCCGGAGAGCCGCACGAAATTCGTCGAGTCCTGTGTGGCATTCATGCGCCGCTATGACTTCGACGGATTGGACATCGACTGGGAGTATCCGGTGGCCGAGGGCGCACCCGGCAACAGCCGCCGTCCTGAAGATAAGTCGAACCTGACCTTCCTGCTGAGTGACTTCCGCGCGGCGCTGACCGCCCGGGGCGAGGCAGATGGACGCGCTTATACGCTGACGCTGGCCGCGCCGACTTCACCTTCACTGTGGTCGAATTTTGAGTGGGCGGAGATTGCTCCCCTGCTGGATCATGTCTTTTTGATGGCCTACGACATGGCAGGGGCGTGGTCGAATGTGACTGGCCCGCATGCACCCTTATTTGCAGATCCGGCTAATCCGGCCCAACCCGCGATCAATGGGGACGCGGCCGTACAGGCGTATATCGGGATGGGGGTTCCGGCGGAGAAGCTGATCCTGGGTGTACCGTTTTATGGCAAAGCGTGGTCAGGTGCAGCGGCAACCGGTGACGGACTGTATCAGCCGTTCTCCGGACTGCCGAACGGGGATGGCAGCTTTACGTACCGGCAGATCGCCGCTGAGTTTATGGGGACGGCGGGCGTCACGGTCGGTTGGAACGACGCGGGGCAGTTCCCCTGGCTTTACCGTGCCGATGACGGCCTGGTGATCAGCTATGATGATGCCCGGTCTTTACGCCTCAAGGCAGCCTATGCGCGTGAGCAAGGTTTAGGCGGCGTGGGTCTGTGGGAGATCAGTCAGGACGATGAGGCCCAGACCCTGCTTGATGCGCTTTGGGCGGGACTTCAGGCAGGCGGGTCATGACGCTGCTCAGACGACCTTGACTACGATGGCCTCACGCGCCGCCTGGATCGTGTTTTTCACGGATGGACTGTTGAGATTCGGCAGGGTGCTATCCACCGATTGGATGAAATCAAGGGCTTCCTCCAGCGTTTTGAAGGAACGGAATCGCAGCCGGAAAACCTGACTGGCGGTGCTGAGGATGAAGCGCGTCATGATGTCCTGCATGTTCACGAAGATCACCCAACCGACTTTGGGATGTTTGCCTGCCTTCATCTTCACGGTTTCCTGAAGTGGCGGCACAATCTGCGCGTGGGAATAGTCGTAAATGGTGTGAACCAGCGGATACGGTGATTTGTCGAGGATTTGCAGGGCATAGTCATCGTAGGCCCGCAGGTCTTCTACTGTGGTTTCGCCGTGCACATTGATGTATACCAGATGCTGTTCTACCAACCAGTCGATGCGGAATGGCACGTTATACCCCCAGGTGTGCGTTGAAGATCTGCAGGTTGTGATGGCAAGGCTTGGCGATCACTTGCGTAATAGGTGCTTCTCTAAAGATACATCATTCCTAAAAAATCTGGGGCTTAAGGCAAGGCTTTGAAACCACGTAACATCCTGTTCATTACCCATTACCGCGATCTGGGCGGTGGTGAGACGGCTCAACTCTCACTGGTCGATCACTTGGACCCGGCGAAGTGGCGACCGCATCTGCTGGTGCCGGGCGAAGGGCAGTTTGCGCGGGCCTGGCGGGAGCGCGGTTGGCCGGTGCATATCCAACCGTGGCGCGGCGCAACGACCTATTTTGTTCCGGCCCTCTGGGCGCATTTGCCCGTTCGCTATTTCATTCAACGGCTGCTCCACGAACAACAGATCGCGCTGGTTCACAGCGACTATCACACGCTTCCGATGGCGCTGCCTGCTGCCGAGCGGGTGGGTGTCCCGTGTGTCTGGAACTGCATGGGCTGGTGGTTTAATCCCAAGCGCTGGCAGCACCGCTTCTTCAAGCGACCGGCAGCGACTTTTGCGCTTTCGGAATCGGCTAAACGGGGTTTTTTGGGGGAGCCGCCGTTCATGCCGCCGGAACGGATTCAGGTGCTGTATCCGGGGATCAATACGCAGCGCTTTAACCCGACCGTGGATGGCACTATGATCCGCCAACAGTACGGGATCGCACCGGATGCGCCGCTGGTGGCGATGCTGGCGCGCTTCCAGAACGTGAAGGGGCATGATGTCTTTCAAGCGATGGCCCGTCTGGTTGTGGAGGCTGTACCCGAAGCGCGCTTTCTGGTCGCCGGGGAGAACACCCAGAATGCGGCTGGAGATGCCTACCGATCAGGGATTTTAGCGGCTCATCAGGCTGATCCGCTGCTGCGCGACAGCCTGGTATATGCCGGGTTCCGGTCAGATACGGAACGGGTGATGGCGGCAGCCGATGTGATTGTCTGTGCATCCGATTTTGAGAGCTACGGCATGGTGCATGTGGAAGCAATGGCCTCCGGCAAGCCTGTGGTCAGCACCAATCAGGGTGGCCCGGCAGAGACGGTGGTGGATGGGGTGACGGGTTTTCTGGTTCCGCCACGTGACCCGGCTGCTTTAGCAGAGAATGTCATCCGGTTGCTCCGTGATCCGGCATTGCGTGCTCGCCTGGGCCAAGCAGGGCGGCTGCGCGTAGAAACCCGGTTTGCGGCAGAAGCGACTGCTAGGCTGTTCACAGATACGGTCGAACCGCTGCTTAACTCGCCTGTTCAAGCGGTAAGGTGAGGGCGATGACGGTGCCTTCACCCGGCACACTGTGGATTTCAACGGTGCCGCGATGGGCTTCGATGATGGCGCGGACGATGGGCAACCCTAAGCCATTGCCGCCGCTGCTGCGGGATTCATCGCCCTTATAGAAGGGCTGAAACAATTTCAGCCGGGCTTCCGGTGCCATTCCGATTCCGGTGTCCATGACGCGAATGATGGCATAATCTTTGCCACGAGCGGTTTGAACGCGAACACTGCCACCCGTCGGTGTGAATTCACAGGCATTGAGGAGTAAATGCTCAAGCACAATTTTAAGATATGACCCATCCATCGGGACTGGTGGCAGGGGTTGATGCGTCTGCTCGATCTGTAAGGCTTTGCTTTGAAAGCGATCCACCATTTCCTTGATAACCAGATCTGCCAGCCAGGCTAGATCAATTGGCATCAGACTAAATTCGACCTGACCGGCAGCCAGGCGGGCATAGATCATTGCATTTTCCATCATGCGGTGGATACGGTTGGTTTGCAGGTCGATCATCTGCAGATGATCCAGATGGGGGCTGGTTTCCCCTAATTTGCGGTGCAGCAGATACAGGCTGGATTTGATAATGCTGATGGGTGTGCGCGAGTCATGGGCGATGTTTTGCAGGAGCTTTTGGATCAATTCTTCGTGCTGTAAGCGCCGGGGTTCCGTATCCCGCGCCAGCCATTGAATATAGCCGTATGCTTGTCCGGGGACTGGCAGCAGATCCATACACATATCCAGAACACGCTTTTCCCCATCACGGCGGTGCAGGACATACTCAAATGAACCGGTTGTTCCGTGATCGAGCAACTGCTCCAGCCAGTAACGGGATGGCATCTCCAGGTTGGGATAGATGAAATCGTAAATGGACCTGCCGATCATGGCCTGCGGTGTGCCGGCACCTAGCAGGTCAGCCGCGCAACTGTTGCAATCCAGTACCCGCAAGCCCATATCCAGCATGAAGATGGCATCATGAGGACGATTGAACAACGCCTGATAGCGGTGCTCTAAATCGATGCCATCGGGAAAGTTCTTTTGGAAAGTCAAATCTATTCAATTCAGATCAAAAGCCGATCACATGAACACTTTAGGAGGGGGTATCCGCAAAAAACAGTACTAAATGTCACCGTGTTAAGGCGTTATCTGTAACGTGCGCCTTGGTGCACAACCCGCAGGTCGCGGGTGGATTGCTGCCGGTCAGGTGATCGGCAGCGCCAGCGTCACGGTGGCCCCTTGTCCTGGTAGACTGTGGATGTCGATCAGCCCGTGATGGGCATCCATGATTGCCTTGACGATCGCCAACCCCAGGCCATGGCCGCTGCCAGTGCGCGATTGATCGACTTTGTAGAAAGGTTCGAAGATCCGCGCTTGATCCTGTGCTGAAATACCCGCTCCGCTGTCCTGCACGCTGATACAGACCAGATTGCCATCCCGGTAGGTTTCCACGCGGATGCGGCCAGCGGTCGGTGTGAATTGGCGAGCATTCAGGAGCAGATGCTCGATCGCCATACCCAGATAGTGCGTATCCCCCTGGATGGCAGGTAGTGATTCGTGTTCCTGAGTGACGCTGAGTTGCTTTTCCCGGAAGCGTGCATCCAGCTTTCCGATGATTTGCTGAACAAGGCTGCTGACCTGAATAGAATGACGCTCAAATTCCACCTGGTGGCTGCCCAGGCGGGCGAACTCCATGGCGGACTCGACCAGGGTGGTCAGGCGGTCGATCTGCGCTTCGATCACGTCCAGGTGGGCAACGACCGGGTTTAGTTCGCCCAGCTTGCGGCGCATCAGATAGAGGCTGGTCTTGGCGCTGCTGATCGGCGTGCGCGTATCATGGGCAATGCCGGTGAAAAGGGCATGCATCCGTTCTGTATGACGTTCCTGCTGCGCAGTGATGTCATGGGCGATCAATTGCAGATAGGCGGGCAGCCCTTGTTCATTAAGGATGCCTTGTAGATGAATGTCGACTACTCGCTGCTGTCCATCACCTGAATTGATCGTGCGGTTATAGGCGGGCAGCACGCCCTCTTGAAAGATCTGCTGACGGAACTCCTCCGGCGGTTTCTCTGGTTCGGGCTGGATCAGATGCTCAATCGTCTGCCCGACGATGCTATCGAGGTCGTTTACTCCAAGCATCTTCAAGGCTGCCGGGTTGCAGTCCAACACACGGAAGTCTAGATCGAGCATGATGATGGCCTCGGAAGTCTGCTGAAAAAGCGCCCGATACCGATCATCAATTCCATGCCATTCGCTGCCGACGTGTGTCATCTGCATCAGCCGTCTCCATTACGGAATATTCCTTAAGGGATTGTAGGACGGGAGGCCGATTGCTCGTACCCCAGTTTCAGGGGGATTGGCATCAGGCTAGGTTCTGCCGGGTGCCACTTAATTGTAAACAGGGTGTCCATCAATAACGTGAGGATTGTTACCTCGAAGTTGCGCTATTTATTACGCGGCTCTAAGGTCCGCTTTCGTTATGCTGTGTGTGTCCCTGAATAAATCAATGAATGCTGGAACAAACAGGCAGGTCATCATGCAAGGACACCTCGTTCTCGGTGCGGCTTTATTACTGGCTATCGGGTCAAGTGCTTGTGCGCCGACCGACCCTGGCAGCACGGTCAAAGGTGTTCGCTATGGCCCCTCACAAATTGCCCAAGGGCGCGGTTATTACGAGCAGACCTGTGCGGCCTGTCATGGATTGGATGGGCAAGGTCAGTTCCCGGATACTCCCTACGAACCGGACGCAACCGGTCGGCTTGGTGCACCCCCTCATAATGAAGCGGGTCACACCTGGCACCATACGGATGAACTGCTGCTGCGTTATATCACCGAAGGCGGCTTCGCTGATCCGACCAATTTCTATGTGATGCCGCGTTTTGATGCCCTGTATGACCGGGACAAAGCAGCGTTGATTATCGCTTATATCAAGACCATGTGGACTGAAGAACAGCGGATTATGCAGCACCATATGACGGCTGAAGAAGAAGCTCAAGTCGCCCGCACGCGACCTTAACAGGAGGATCGTATTTTATGTCTACCCGGACCACAACTCGCCCTTTGCCACATGCTTCCGTAGCCTCGGGGAGGCTGCCCCCCGTTTGGGGGATCGTACTGATCGGCATCGGTGTGATGATTACGTTGGGTATTCTGCTCGCCAGCCTGCCTGGCCCAACACCGTACCAACCAGAAGTGATTGGCGCACCGTTCGCCCAGGTTTCAACGACCCTGATTGACCATGGCGATCTCAAGATGGAAGAGTACGCGGAAAGTGTTTTCCGTATCCGTAACACAGGCGACCAACCGCTGCAGATTTTGGATGAACCGCGGGTCGAGTTGATCCAGGGTTGCTGCCCACCACGGGCCATCGTCAGCCAGATGACGCTGCAACCGGGCGAGGAAACGACGATCTCATTGCGCTTTACCATGTACGAAATGATGGGTGGCCCCCATGAGTTCCGGGTACATGTGCTGACCAATGATCCGACCCAACCAACTATCCCCCTGACCATTCTCTCCAATTGGTTGGAGTAGTCATCTCAGCTGTCCATTTCAATTTATCCAGGGCGAGACCTAACAGAGGATCTCGCCCTGGATGCGTTATACTACCGTCATTGTGTCGGCTGTGGCATTCCCCTCGGAGGCTGATTTTCGATGACTTCACTTCCGGTTATCATGCCTGGTGCAGAACCCTTTTTCTACCGGGGCAATCAGGCCGGTATTTTGTGCCTGCATGGCTTCACTGCCTCCCCCTCGGAAATGTCCTGGTTAGGGCAGCATCTTGCCGGAGAGGGATACACGGTTTATGGACTGCGGACGCCCGGCCACGGCACTGATCCGCATGATCTGGATCGTTACTTGTGGCAGGATTGGTTCGCGGCGGTGCTCGATGGTTACCACCTGCTGCGGGCGCAGTGTGACCGGGTGTTGGTAGTGGGGCATTCCATGGGAGGGCTGCTGGGCTTACTGCTCGCCTGTGCCGAGCCGGTGAATGGGTTGGCGGTGCTGGCTTCACCGCTGCTCTATGCAGATAAACGGCTCGCCTATGCCAACTGGATGGCGAAGGTGATGCCCTACACGGAACAACCGGATACCTCTAATCTGCCGCAGCGCATTCGGGCTGCCCAGGCCGAGCGTGGTGAACCGGTGCGCGGTCGGGTACGTTATGAGACCTGGTCGACGAAAGCTGTTGGTCAACTTTACGGCGTGACGATGGCAGCGGCCGAGCGCCTGCCGGATGTGACTGCGCCGCTGTTGGCGATCTATTCCAAAGGCGATGTGACCGTTGGGTTGGAGAGCCGCGATTTTCTGCTGGCCCAGGTGGGCAGCCAGCAGGTTGAAAGCCATACGCTGGAACACAGCGATCATATCTTGCCGCAGGATGTCGAACGAGAGACGGTTTTCCAGTTGGTTTCGGCCTTTGCAGGCCGGGTTTTGCGGGATTGAACCCCGGTTGCCAATTTGCCTGCCATCTGCGACAATCCCCTCATAATGCGAAGGCGGGCAGCGCATGACCAGTGACGGGCAACCATTCACCTACTTACTCGATATTGTGATTGAAAGTGACCGCGAGTATCCGGTAACGGTGAAAGTGGATGGTCGCGTGGTGGTCGGCCGTGTGAAGGGCGATGCGACCGATATTGGTTTGAATCTGTCCCCTTATGGTGCTTCTGAACGCGGTGTGTCCCGCCAGCACATGGCTTTTGATAGCGATTCGCGTGGGGTCTACATCGAAGACCTGATGAGCACCAGCGGCACCCGCATCAACGGGGCGCTCATCAAGCCGAATGTGCGTTATCGACTGCGTCCTGAAGATGAAATCACCCTGGGTATGATGCGCCTGACGGTCCGCCTGATCCGCAATGCCGGGTAGTGAAGGTTGAGAGAGCATGTATCGCAGTTTTGATAACCGCCTGTTCGCCGGTTTGTGTGGCGGCTTAGCCGCGCTGCTGCCGGTCAATGCCTGGGTGTTCCGCACGTTGTTTATGGTGCTGACCCTCGTCACTGGGGGTATTTTCGCAGCCTTATACATCTTGCTCTGGTGGATTATCCCCCAGGAAAACCCGGTCGGGCGCAGACGGGGCGGATCCGGGCTGTTTTTGCTCACGCTCATTCTGACCGCATTGACGCTGGCCGGTTGGTGGCTGGCGCAATCCGGGCAATTGCCCACCATCAATGGGGTGGGGCTGCTGTGGCCGGTACTGCTGGTGGTGTTAGCCAGTGTATTTTTCCTGCGGCAGATACGGGGGTAACCGATGCGAGTAGCACGTCGAACCAATCTGTTGTGGGGGTTGCTGGCGCTGGCGGTGGCGATTCTGTTTCTCCTGAATACGCTGGCGCTGCTGCCCGCCGGACTGAGTGATTTACTGACGCGGGCCTGGCCTGCCTTGCTGGTGATCGTCGGCCTGGGCATCTTCCTGCGGGATCGGGTGCGGTTTGGCAGCCTGATCGCGTTGGTCATCGGTGTGGGTATCACAGTCGCTCTGGCGGCCGCCTCGTTCTCGACGCGGGCCACGCAACTGCGGGATGAGAATCAGGCTCCCATCAACCAGACAGTTGGCGCAGAGATTACGCTGCTGCGCGTCGAGGTCGATACCCTGGCGACAGATGTGGAAATTGTGCGCTCGCTGGCGGGTGGTCGACTGGTCGGCGGCTTGTTCAGCGGCAGTCAGGAAAGCACCCTCACCCTCGAATATACGGATAATGGAGATACGACCGCGCTGCTGACCGTCCGTGAAGTGCGACCGAACACCTTTCCGCTCTTGAGTGCGGTGGGTCGCGGTCAACTCCGGCTCGAACTTCCGGCAGATTTGCCGTTGGATGTCAATTTTAACGGCGTCCAGGGTTCATTCAGTCTGAACATGAGTGGGCTGGCCTTGGAACGCCTGAACATGGATGCCCAGAATGGCAGTGTCCTGGTCACGCTGCCGGAGTACGATCCACGCGGTTCGGCGGATGATGCCACACTCGGTACCTTGGTAGCCCGCCAGGGGGATATCACCATCTTTGTTCCCCCGAACGTGGGTGCGCGGCTGGAATTGAACCGGGGCGGCAGCGGCATCCGCCCGGATTTTGACCCTAACATCTATAACCTGCTCGATATTGGCGAAGGCGTGCTGGAAGCGCGTAACTTCGACCAGGCTGAGATCAAACAGCGCTATATTGTCACCGCACCGCGGGGGCGAATCGGCGTGTCGTTGGCAGCCGGATAGGGCTCTGGTAGTTCTGCGTGCCGTACATGAGATTCACAGAAATTTCATGAGGGGTAACGACTTCTTTACGTTTTATCAAGCTTTCGTAATGTAGAGTTGTGATAGCGTAAGAATTAAAGGTCACACAGATTGCCATCACCAGGCTATTGTGGGACGAAAGAACTATAGTAAGAGACCGCTAATCACGCACAATTACCGCACTTGTGTGTGTCTGGAGAGAGGTTGGGGACATGGGCACCACATTCGAAGAAAAGACCGAAGTCCGTCCGCCACAGACCGGGCTGCTCTCACAAACAGGGTTGCTCAATGGGGATGCCCACAGCACGTTCGTGCTCAACAAGAACCGCTCCCTGCGGGCGATGCTGGGCAAAGAAACCAAACCCATTGATGAATCCGCACCGGGCAAAGATGTTCAACTCATCATTCGGGGCATCCCGGAAAAAGTCACCCTGCGTGAATCTGGTTCTCTGATCCTGGGCCGGGCTGAACTGAAGGCCAAGGGTTTCCAGCCGGATCTCGACCTGTCGCCTTATGGGGCGGTGGTCAAGGGGGTCAGCCGGGTTCATGCCCGCCTCTTTATGGATAAGGGCGAACTCTATATCGCTGATCTCTACAGCACCAATGGCACTTACGTCAGCGGTTCGCGCATCGAGTCGAACGCGCCCGAGCGCCTGTTTAATGGGGATGAAGTGCTGCTGGGTGCGCTGCTCATTCAGGTGAAGTTCGAATAGCTAATTTCGTCATCGAAATCCAAAAGGACGCGCTCTAAAGCGCGTCCTTTTTGTTTATCGGGGTTCAATCGACAAAGCGGTACTTGATGAGCGTCCAGAGCGCGATGGGCGCATCATACCACTTGATCTTCTTGCCTTCGTCCCACTCGCGGCCGTTGTAGGAAATGGGAACTTCATAGATGCGGATGCGCTTTTTCAGGACTTTGGCGGTGATCTCCGGCTCGAAGTCAAAGCGGCGGGAGCGCACGCGAATATCCTTGACGACGTCCGCGCGGAAGACCTTGTAGCAGGTTTCCATATCGCTGAGGATGGCGTTGTAGAGAATGTTGGTTGCCAGGGTTAGCCCCACGTTGGCGACCATATTGAGGAAATTCATCGCTTTGCGTGGGCCGCCAAGGAAGCGCGACCCATATACGACGGTGGCGATACCTTCCTCAATCGGCTTGAGCAGGATCGGGTATTCGCGCGGATCATATTCGAAATCGGCATCCTGGATGAGCAGGATGTCACTGGTAGCGGCGTGGAAGCCCGTGACGACTGCAGCCCCTTTGCCCTGGTTGTGATCATGGTAGATGATCCTGACGCCGGGAAGGTTCTCGGCTTCCAGGCGGGCGAGCACAGCATGAGTCCCATCCTTGGAGCCATCATCCACGATGATGATCTCGTCTGCCAGCCCGACTGCGATCACCCGACGTAAGACCGGCTCAATGGTTTCGACTTCGTTGTAACACGGAATAACCACCGTGAGGGTGTACTTGCGATTTTGCAGGTATTGCATCGCAAACATTGGATCAGTGAACTGGTTCAACATAGCAGCGATATCTCCCGAACCGTGACCGGCGCACAGACTACCTGTGCAATTGCACCTCGTATCTTCATACTAGCTTAACACGCTTTCAATTGGAACTTACGACTGATTGATGTGCCGTTGGAGATGGCATTAGGATGAGTGTTTATTCTGTACATCCGTCCTCTGCACAGTTTTTCAGAACTGTGTATACTCATGTTCGTAACCCTTCCACATCGGAGGTTGGGACGCTCTGGCGGCCCACGCAGGAGGAACGCGCAATGACGTGGCGCAAAGCAGGCTTAACCATACTGGTGCTCTTGATCGTCATTCTCAGCATGACGATGGGCAGTATCCGGGCGCAAGATTTCGGTAGCAACTGGACGGGGGTCTTCTTCCCCAGCAATAATCTGAGTGGTTCGGGTGTGACCGTCACCGGGATTGCAGCGCTCAACTTTGACTGGGGTACCGGCGTGCCGATTGTGAACGGGGCACCGGTTGGCGGCATTGGCGCTGATAACTTCTCAGCCCGGTTCACCGGGACGCAGAATATCGCTGTGCCGGGCACCTATACCTTCACCGTTTCCTCGGATGATGGTGTGCGGGTGTACATCAACGGCGCGTTGCTGCTCGACCGTTTTGTACCGCGTGCCCGCACGACGGATACGTTCCAGACCACCCTCAACGCCGGGCCGGTGCTGATGGTTGTCGAATATTTTGAACAGATCGATCAGGCTTCGCTCTCCTTCTCCTGGAGCCTGTCCGGTGCGCCGGTCACGCCCGGCCCATCACCGACTCCTGGCCCGACTTCAACCCCGGCCCCGACTGGCCTGCCGCCTATTCCATCTGGCGCGCTGACGGGTACGGTCATCCGCGCCCCCGTTCTGAACGTGCGTGGCGGCCCATCGGCCTATGCTGACCGATTGGGTTCTGTCCTGCGTGGGCAAACCTACGCGATTGTTGGGCGGGATGAAAATGCGCGTTGGTTCCTGCTGCAGCTCAGCGGCTATCAGGCCTGGGCCAGTGGCTACTATCTGTATATCAATGGCAATGAATTTAATGCGCCCATTGTCAGCAGTTACTCACTCCAGGGCAATCCGCAGCAGTATTCCAGTGTGATCGCCACCTCGGAAGGCACGATCCGGCTGCGCCGCACGCCGAGTATCTACTCCGATATCATCGGGCGGATTACCTTCGGTGGAGCCGTGGCCGTCATCGGGCGTTCACCCAGCGGTGAGTGGTGGCAGGTCGTCTGGAAGGATACGGTGGGTTGGGTAGCGGCCTCGTGGTTTGAAATCCGCGAAGGTGATCTTTCCAGCGTGCCAGTCGTCCAGGGCTGACCGACCCAAGTCTCCAGTTAGTCAATGGCGGGGTAGATGCATGTCATCTGCCCCGTTTTGATTCCCCGGATGGATGGCACCATTAACCCATGATGATCTACAGCCGCATTCAGTTCCCCAGGTCGATAGGATGAATTGTATACAGTGGGTGTAACCAAATATATGGCCGTGCATCCAAAGAGGATAGACACCTACTATGAGGAGATTTGATTTATGAATCGGCGTATCGCGTTATTGATGGTTCCGGCGTTGCTGCTGGGAGCGGCGGGTCTGGCGATCATGTATTACCAGAGCACGCTGGCACCGGCGGCTGTGACATCCACGGTGAACGCGCTCCCGGCGGAAATATCCGTGGCGGAAGCCTCGCAGATGAAGGCGGATGGTGCTTTTATGCTGGATGTGCGTCAACCAGATGAATGGACTGCGGTGCATATGCCCGGCGCTAACCTGATCCCGCTCGATCAACTTACCAGCCGTCTGAGCGAAGTGCCGCAGGATATGCCGATTGTGGTGGTTTGCCGCAGTGGCAATCGCAGTGCCCAGGGGCGGGATCTGCTCCTGCAGGCGGGCTTCACCCAGGTGACCAGCATGGCGGGCGGCATGAACGACTGGGCCGCTAATGGCCTGCCGACTGAGTCGGGGTAGACCTTTGTTCTGTCATCAGCGTGGGTGGCTTATACTGGGTAGAGTGATCTTAAGCTCATTTCAGGATTAAACCCCCATGTCTGATGACAAACAGCAACTGCTTGACCAGCTTCAGTCTGTACTTTCCAGCGTGTTCGATCTCCAACGGAAAGCGACTTTTTCCGAAGTGGCGGATGCGCTGGCGAGCAGCACCAGCACCTTGAGCCAACTGCCCGATAAGATTGCGGGTATTCGCAAGCGGGGCTACGCCTTTGCCGCCTACCTGGAGCAGAAGACTGAGGTGTTGGAAAAACGCTGGCGCTTGACCAAAGGCGCGGTCGAACGGTCGATCCAGTCCGAGATGGATCGGGTCCGCCCTCTGATAGAGCAGGCGGCCCAGCGCGTTGATAATCTGGAAAAGCTGAAACATATCGCGCTCTCGCTCAAGAATGGGCTGCCGGATGCCGAACGTGAGGTGAAATCCGCAGAAGAAGCGCTGGCGGAAGCAGTACGCCGTCTCCAAAGCAGTTACTCGACCCTTCAAAGTGACATCAGCCAGACGGATAGCCAACTCTGGCGTATCAATTGGTTCCTCGACCAATTGGATGAAGCCAGCTTCAAACTGCTGGCAGGTGAGGCGCTGTTCCTGGCGGCTAAAGCCGAGTGGGTGGCGACGGGCAAGGGCGGTCAGGACCCGGATGGCATCCTCTACCTGACCGACCATCGGCTGATCTTTGAGCAAAAGGAAACCACCGGCAAAACCCTGGGCTTATTTGGCGGTAAGAAAGTGCAGGAAGTCGAGTGGGAGATTCCGCTGAATCAGGTCAACGGTGTGACGGCGGAGAATAAGGGCTTCTTCGGTGGGAAGGACATGCTCAACTTCACCTTCAAGGGTGGGGCCAAGTTCGACCGGGCGACGATTGAGGTCAAGGGCGAGGCTGACTGCAAGTTCTGGGCGGCGCAGATCGAACGTATGATTGCAGGCGGCGCGAACGATGAGCGGGCGATCAAGCCGGACGCCGAAACGTTGGAGGCTATTCGGAATGCCCCAACGGCTTGCCCGGTCTGTGCGGCGACGTTGCCCCAACTGGTCGCCAACCAGCTGCAGATTGATTGTGCGTATTGCGGTGCAGTGATCCGAGTCGGGTAGGACTGAACCGCCAAAATCCGTGATGGATTGCCGATAACACAGGGCGCATTATTGCGTCCTGTGTTATGAATAACTATTTTGCGCCCTCCCCGGTAAGCTGGGTAAAATGCCCTTAGACTCGCACGCTCACCGGAGGAGACCGCTTATGCTGCCCCTGAGTGACATCAACCCGACTCGCCGTACTCCCATCCTGACTTATATCCTGATCGCCATTAATGTGGTGGTCTTTCTCATTCAGTTGAGCTATTCGCCGCGTCAGTTGCAGTTGACCTTCCTCAATCAAGCCATTGTGCCGTTGGAGATGACCCGGATCGGTTGGTTCGCACCGGAATCCCTTCTGGATATCATTCGGGCCATGTTCTTCCATGGCGGTTGGCTGCACATCGGCAGCAATATGCTCTACCTGTGGATCTTCGGCGATAACATCGAAGACCGCTTCGGCAGAGTGCTGTATCTGCTGCTGTACTTCCTCAGCGGATTCGCGGCGGCCTACCTGCAAATCATCATCGACCCACAATCACCGATTCCGATGGTCGGTGCCAGCGGGTCGATAGCCGGGGTGCTGGGTGCCTACCTGGTGCTGTTCCCTGGTGTGCGCGTGCGCGGATTACTCATCCTTGGCATTTTCACGCGGATTGCGGAGTTCCCGGCAGCCCTCGTGTTGGGCTTCTGGTTTGTGACCCAGTTGTTCAGTGGGTTTGGCTCGCTCGGTGCGGCCTCAGCAACCGGCGGGGTCGCCTTCTTCGCACATATCGGGGGTTTTGTGGCCGGGGTCATCACCGCCTTGCTGCTGGCGTGGGCCGTGCCGCAGCCACCTATCCCGCAGCGCTATGACATGCTCTACGAACGCTATGGGCGCAACCGCTGATTGGCCTTAAGGTGCTACCTTGTGTTATCAAAAGATGATATGATGATTTCATCCTTAATCTAATGATAACAAAGAGGAGGCCATGCACGCCCCGACCACCCGCCTGTTGAGCGCTGCTCAGCAGACCCAGTACACCCATTTGATACACCAACTCCGCAAAGCCGTGCAGGAAACCCAGCGGTTCAGCAATGGCTTTGCGGTGCGCTTGCCGCTGCCGCTGCTTTCATTGGCGGCGTCGCTGATCGCCCTCGAACACCGCTGCCACCCCTTCTTCGATCTGCACCTGGATGTGACTGCCGGGGATGACCTTTGGTTGCGCGTGACGGTGCCGGACGGCGTTCAGGTAGAACCCCTGCGCGACTCCTTCCCACCGCTGATGTAGACGGCCCGACCGAGCACAAGATCAGCAACTACTAGCACAGCTTAGCGCAAATACGCAATCAGTTCTTTAGCCCCTCTCCCTGCCGTCTGCGGCAATGGGAGAGGGGTTGGGGTGAGGGCGTCTTGCTTACGCATTTATGCCACTTTGTCCTGGCTCAAGGGCGCAATCCATTGCGCCCTTTTGTTTGCTCCCCCAAAAAGAGCCTGTTCGCAGTAGACTGAATACAACCGTAGATCGAAGGGCGGTGCAGGATGACCGAGAAGCGTAAACGCAAACCCGACGAACTGTTGATGGACAGCCTCGGCTTTGATGAGGACGATCTAGCCGCCAATCGCGCCGGACGACTGGGAGCCAGTCAACAATCGCGGCTCCAGCGGATGCAGAAGACGGCTACCACCGATAGCACGATGGGCATAATCGCCGGAGTTGGCGTCCTGCTACTGGGACTTGTTTTCTTGGTGCCCATCTTGCAAACGTCTATTGCCTGTGTGCTGCTTGGGATTGTTCCAGTAGCAATTGCTGCATTCATCTTTGGGCAAGCACGACGGAGTCAGCGGGTGGCACGAACAGATATGCTCGACTTGCAAAATCAGATAGTTGAACGCATCGAAGGCCTCGTTTCTCTGGATGTGCGTGAACGAGGTGGCACCACCGCATATGCTGTGCGCCTCGAAGGATGGGAGTGGATTGTGAACCGCGAGGTCTTCCTCGCCTTCAAGAATGGCGACCCCTATGCACTGTACTACACGCTGCACTCCAATATGTTGCTGGCCGCCGAGTGGCTCCGCGAACCGCCGCCGGGGATGGATCAACCGGCGGACTCCGATGAAGCTGAATGGGCTGATACACAGGCAAAACCGAAACGCGGCAGCATGGGGTGATAGATCAAACGGTGGTGCCGGATGACCGAGAAGTACAAACGAAAACCCGACCAACTGCTGATGGACACTATCGGCTTTGACGAGGACGATCTGGAAGCCAACCATGCCGGGAAGATGGGGCCGAATCAGGTAACGACATTGAAACAGGCGCAACGCCGGGTACAGGTCAATGTTTTTTTGATAGCATTGATGATCGTCGTTGTCAGTGTGTTGGGCTTAGTTCCGGTGCTTGTAGGTATATTCACGTCATCACTGGCATTGTTATGTGGGTCGTCGATTTTCATCGTCTGGACGGCTTTCTTTCCTACAGCATTGCATCGCTTTCGCCTGGCAGATGCATACCGTATGGACTCGCTTTCCGGCGATATTGAGCGCATCGAAGGGCGGATATCACTGGATGTGCAAGCCCGAAATAATAAAAGTGGACCAGGCTCTGTCGCATTCACAGTGCGCCTGGAAGGGCGTAAGTTGATTGTGACCCGCGAGGTCTTCCTGGCCTTCAAGAACGGCGACCCCTATGCACTCTATTACGGGCCACGCTCTGGCGTGGTGCTGGCTGCCGAGTGGCTCCGCGAGCCATCGCCGGGCATGGATATTCCAGCCGCTGATGAAGATAAAGAATGGGTGGACATGCAGGAGAAACCCAAACATGGTGGCCTGAGCCGGTAGCCGCCTACCATGTTGTCAGATCGAGACCATCCACCTCGTTGAAGTGGGCATCACGGCTAATCAGGGTCAAGCCATGTTGCAGGGCGGTCGCCGCAATCCAGATGTCATTTTCCGGGATGGGACGGCCTTTGCGCTTAAGCGATTGCTTGATCTGTCCGTAGTAATCGCCAGTGATCGCATCGCAGTCGATAATGGTGATGTTAGATGACGCAATAAAACCGCGTAGCTCGCGTAAATTGTCATTGACACGCGATGACTTGTAAGCACCAAAAAACATCTAGCCAATTGTTATGCTGGCGACATACACCGAAAGGCCTTGCAATCGGTTTAACACGGTATGTTCACTTTTGAGATACGCAATCACCATGACCGTATCCAACAAGACACTATGCCCAGCCATCCCAGTCAATCCTCTCACAATCTTCCTCAATAGCCTGCATCATCTCATCAAGTCCACCTTGAGGGAATCTGAACTGACCTGCCAGTTCGACAAGCCGCTCCCCCGGCGTACCCGGCGGCAGCGTAGATCCCTGCTGCATCTGGCGAGCGTAATCCAGCAGCTTCTCCTGCTGCACAGGTGTCAGGTGATTCAGTTCGTCTAGCAGGCGGTCGCGCACGCTATCGATCGTCATAGTGACCTCTTTTCCCAGCACGGTCAGTTACGGAAATTATAGCATGGGCGACAGGGTTCTCTGCTGCACCGGGTAAACTATGAAGTCCTGTACTGGTTGGTGTGGCATACTTATGCGATTGCATCTTGCATTCCATTGTCTGGTTCCCCAACCTTAACAAGATAGGGCCATAACAGGGAGATGGGGATTTGACGATGGATGTTGAGCAAATCATCGCGGCGCAGGAGCAGCCGTTTTCTGGGGTGGTGCTGGTGCGGCGGGGCGGCGAGGTCACCCATGCCAAAGGATACGGATTAGCCCACCGCGCCGAGGAAATCCCCAACCGGATCGATACCCGCTTTGGGACGGCCTCCGGCACCAAGACCTTCACGGCAACAGCGGTTTGCCAACTGGCGGACGCGGGCAAGATTGATCTAAACGCGCCCATCAGCGAATACATCCGGGAAGGGCTGCCCAGCTATGACCCGACTGTGACCGTGCATCAACTGCTCTCACACACGTCGGGCATTGCCGATTACCTGGATGATGACCTGAGCGACGCGGACTATGCGGCCTTGTTCACGAAATATCCGGTCTATACGCTGCGGGGACCAACCGACTATCTGCCCATGTTCCCTGACGGGATGGCCTTCAAACCGGGTGAACGCTTTGCCTACAACAATGGCGCGTACATCCTGCTGGCGCTGCTGGTGGAGATCCAAAGCGGAGTGCCCTATGCGAAGTATGTCGAAGAACAGGTCTTCGCCAGAGCCGGCATGACCGACTCGGGCTTTTTCGAGTCCGATCAGTTACCGGCGCGGACGGCGCTGGGCTACCTGCCGGACAATGGCGACGGCATCGGTCGCACCAATGTGTTTCTGCTGCCGATCCGCGGTGGGGGCGATGGCGGGGCTTATGTCACGGCCCCAGACATGAGCCGGTTCTGGGATGCTCTCCATCGTGACCAGTTGATGAGCAAGCCGATGCGCGAGCGAATGTTGAGCATCCAGGCCACTGACGCGGATGATCCCACGGATAGCTACGGCTACGGCCTGTGGATCACGACCGATACGGCGGGGCAAATCATCCGCTACGGCGCGATTGGAGCGGATCAAGGAGTGGCATTTTCCTCCGTCGTGCTGCCGCAGTACGACAGTCTGGTGACGGTCATCAGCAACACCCAGGGGCCAACCTGGTCGCTTGCCCGCGATCTTCGCACAGCCATTACCGGATGAAGGTGGCTCTTGTTCCCCTCTCCCAGTGTCTGCCGAAGGCAGAGTGTGTGGGAGAGGGGGTGGGGGTTTTCAAGGAAAGGTTTTTTCGTAGGGACGCCATTTATGGCGTCCGATACGTATCAAACACGGTGAAATTGCTCCGAAAAGCCCCTCTCCAGCGACCCGATTCTCAGATAGCGTTAGCTTTCCAGCGGTGTAAGGGTCGCGTAAGGAGAGGGGTTGGGGTGAGGTTCCCTCTTTGCGCCTGCCCCACGAAAAACCTACCCTTGAAAAGGGGCTAGGGGTGAGGGCTACAACTGGCAGAAGCGGATGTAATCCAGCGCGAAACTGGCCGGGGGATTGCGCGTGGAGCCGAAGAAGGCGAAGCGCCCCTCCGGCCAGGTGCCGTCATTGATGCTGCCGACGAACACCCCGTTGATGTAGAACGTGAACTCATCGCCCACAATATCGACCCGCAGGGTATTGACTGCGCCGTTGCCGGTGCGGATCGCGTCCGACTGCTGCCAGGGGAGCAGATCCAGATAGGCGTTCTGATAGCGCCCGACGTAGAAGCTGCCGTTTTCCCGAATGAGGAATGCCAGGAAGTTATTGGCATCCTGATAGCGCAGCCAGATGCCGGTGCGGATGGTCGAGCCGGTGAAGGTGTCGGTACGGATGACCGCCTCCACCCGCGCTGACCGGAAGGTGAAGCCGCGCAGGCTGCCCCACGTCAGCGACTCGTTCTGCCCTTCTTCGGCGAAGTTCAGGCGCAGCTCGTAAGCCCCGGAGATGATGCGTTCATTGGAGCGGTTGCCTTCTCCCGTGTCCTGGAACCAGTCGTTCGGGGAGAAGCCTGCTTCAAAGTTGTCTTCCAGCAGCAGCATACACTGACGTTCCAGCACCGGGGCGGTGCGCGGTGGAACCGTCGGCACGATTGCCACCGGGGTAATCCCCGGTCCACTGACCGGCCCAACAAAATACCGTTCGCTGCCTTCCGCCAGCCAACCGACTCGTCCGCCATTGGCGAAGGCCACCTGGAACCAGGCGAAGCCATCGGCGCAGGTGGGGCCTTCCAGTACCGTGAAGGTCGAACCGGGCGGGAGCTGGGCGATGCGCGTCCCCCGCGTGGAGGGTTGATTACGCACATTGACCGGCGTCGGATCATCCGCCAGCACCACGCCGACCACCCCCACAAACAAGCGCGACGCCAGCGAGCCAGGGCAGCCCGCGATCAGGGTCGGTGCCAGGGTGCGCGTGGGCGAGGGCGTGACCGTCGCTGTTGGGGTGGGTGTTGCCGTAGCGGTTGCGGTAGCCGTGGGCGTGTGGGACGGAGTTGCTGTCGGGGTCGGTGTCCAAAGCGTTGCCGTTGCCGTCAGATCTTCTTCAAACAGGTCGGTCAGCGCCGCGACCAACGTCTGAGTCGAATCCGGTGTGGGAGTCTTCGTCCACAGCGTAGCCGTGGCCGTCTGGATAGCCGCACGGGTCGCCCGGGCGGCACCCACAGGCTCCAGCGTAGGTGTGAGTGTACGGGTTGCTGTCCGGGTCAGGCTGGGGGTGACGCTCGGCGTCAGGCTAGGTGTACTGCTGGGAGTCGGTGTTGCCGTTGGTGTTGCAGTCGCGGTCGGTGTGTGCGTGGCGCTGGGTGTCGGAGTTGGGGTCGCGGTCAGCGTTGCAGTCGCTGTGGCGCTGGGAGTCGATGTCGCGGTAGCAGTCGGTGTATGGGTCGCGCTAGCGGTCGGCGTGGCTGTCCACTGGGTCGCGGTGGCCGTTAATCCGGCGATCTGAACTGCGGTGTCGGTTGCGGCTGCCGCAATCATCGTCTGGGTGGCCTGTTCCGCTGCCTGCTGCTGGATATTCGTGAATAGCAGGAAGGCTCCGGCAGCCGCTAGCACCAGCACCATACCGATCAAAATCGGGATGATGGGGCTGCGCCCTTTTCCACCGGATGCCAGCGGCACAGGTGCGGACGGTGCAGGTGATTCGATGACCGGGGCGCTGCTGGGTAAGGGTTTCGGCGTCGGAGTGGGCGGTGCCGTTGGGCCATCCAGCGCCGTTGGCGTATTGACGGATACATCCCGCGCAGTACGGACGGCTGACCCACCTGGGGTTACAGGGCGGGCCGGTGGTGGGGTCATCCCCAGCCGTGCCTCCGGGGACGCATTCGGGCGCGTGGGCAGCGGTGCGGTGAAGAAGCCGGTCTCGGCGGCGGGCAGATCCCGCACCACACTGGCGAAATCCTCTGCGAAGTCCCGCACGCTGGGGTAGCGTTCGCCGGGGTTCTTCGCCATCGCCCGCAGCAGAATATGGTGCAGCCCTTCCGGCACATCATCGCGCCAGGTGGAGGGCGGCGCCGGGATTTCGGTCAGGTGCTTATGCATGAGCGCGTAGGGGGTGGGAGCCTCAAACGGCAGCCGACCAGTGATGAGCGAGTAGACCATCACACCCAGCGCGTATTGATCGGTGGCCGGGGTGACGCTCTCGCCGCGCCACTGTTCCGGGGCCATGTAGGAAGGCGTTCCCATGGCAGTGCCGGTGTTGGTTAGTCCCGTCGTGCTGCCCACCAGCCGGGCGATGCCGAAGTCCACCAGGAAGGCGCTGCCCTGGTCATCGAACATCACGTTGCTGGCTTTGATATCCCTGTGGATGACCCCGCGCGAATGGGCGTAATCCAGCGCGGCAGCTAGGTCGCGGATCATTTTGGCGACCTCGGCCAGTCCGACCTGCGCGCCTTCCTGCTTTTGCCAGAAGGCGATGCGCTCGGTCAGCGAGCCGCCGGTCAGCATTCGCATGACCACGAAGCTCAGGCCGCCGACGTTGCCATAATCATAGATCGGGACGATGTGGGCGTGTTCCAGCCCGGCGGCCATCTGCGCCTCACGGGCGAAGCGTTCGGTGAACTGCGGTTGGCTGGCGAGCGTGGGCGGCAAAATCTTGACGGCCACATCCCGCCGCAGCCCGGACTGATACCCCCGGTAGACCACACCCATGCCGCCCATCCCGAGCATCTCGCGCAGCTCATACTGCCCGAAGCGCTGCCCGGCAAGTGCATCAATATTCAGGCTGACAGGTGGGCCACCCGGCGCGGTTTCGGTCGGTTGACTGCGCCAGGAAGCCGTCTTTTCCACCATCTGCGCCAGCGTATTGACGGCGGTATCCAGGTAGACATTCTTCTGGTCGAAGACGTAGACGCCGTCGTGTTCCAGCAGCGCCTTGATGAACGGCGTGGGCGCTTGTTCCAGTGGGATGGGGGCGTAGCTTTCCTGAAAGACGGGGATCAGGGGCTTGCCCTGACGGCTGGCGTGTTCGATTTCCCGCTGCACCCATTCCGAGTCGAAGGTGCTTTCCCCCACCAGGCAGATGACGACATCGGCGCTCTCGATGGCCTGGAGCAGACGCGTGGGGAACTCGCCTGCGGCCTCCATGCGGTCGACATCCAGGTAAACCTCGATGCCTTTCGCTTTCAGGTCACGGGCCAGCAGTTGCGCCAGGATGGCGCTGGGTTTGCGCCGATAACTGAGGAAGATGCTGGTCATGGCTGCCTGCGTCTACTTTACCCCGGCGCAGAGTATAGCGTGAGAGGGGGGGCGGTGGCTAGTAATTGGTGATAGCGCGTGGCGATGATATTGGATGAATTAAAGTTACAAAGTTCGAATTTGACATATGTGACAGAATTGACACATTTGACACCCCGGATTCGTCACGTTTGGCCTGTCAGGGCGTACATGACGGTGGGTGATAGAGACCTGCGAGTTTTCAGGATAACATAGCCGGATGCGCGAATCGGAACATATGTTCCGATTTTGTTCCGGTTTTCAGGCAGAGCTAATTTTCACGCTTGTAGTTTGATGAGCAAGTCTACAATGGGAAAAGACAACAGCTTTTGATACTTCTGCATAATGGCTCAGTGAACGATCACCACAATCTACTATGTTTCACCGCGCACGCATAGTTCTATTCTTGCTGGTCATGATGTTCGGTTTGAGCATCTTGACACTTTTGTTTAGTCACGTTGATTTATCTCAAAACCTCATGTTCTATAAAAACGGAGGCATACAACCTTATTTGCTTCACGACCTGGAGCGGAATCTCACTGTTTCGACACCAATTGATGCTTTTCGTCCCGCCTTTAGCGTGGATGGGCGGGTTGCATATAGAACGAAAGATGATCCCATTGGTGGACTTTATATCTGGGATTATCGCCTCGGTCGTGAGGCTTTCCATCACATCATGAGAGGTAAAATAACTACTCCAATATCATGGAGTCCTGACGGAAGACTGCTTGCGACCCGTGCCAGCCAAGATAATTCAATATCACTTGAGATTTGGGATGGGGAAAATGTTTTCGCTATTTCGCCATCGGAGATACCAGCTGGATCAGACATTTGGGATGTCCAGTGGAATCAGAATAATCAAATCGCGTTTGTACTCGGCATCCCGGTGGGAAGTAACGTTCATACCAGAAATGTGCTTTATGTATGGGACGGAAATCGAACCATCAATCTGAGCCAGAGTGTAGATGGTGATGATTATGGGCCTGTGTGGAGTCTTGATGGGCAACTGGCTTTTTTGTCTCGCACTAATGTCGGTTATGACATCTTAATTTGGGATGGAAGGTTTCATCCAGATAACTTAAGCCATGTTGTACCCTATTTGGACACGTTTATCAGCCATGCCTCATTGCCTAAGTGGACACCGGAGCGTGATGTGCTATTTCTCGCTAACAATCCGCCTGATAGTCATTTTCAGATGTATAAGTGGAATGGTCATGAAACGGTCTTAGTCACTCAAGATGTGTATGAAAGCAACGGAGCAATAGCTATTCACGCCCATGGCTGGTGGGCATCGTTGGTGGGCGGATCTCAAAATCGTGAAGTCGTTGTGCGGGACCCTGAGAATAGAGTTTTGCTTCGCACGCCGGGCGATTATGGGCCAGTGTGGAGTCCCAATGTTGATCTGTTCTTTTGTAACTTTGTTCGACCAAAATGGGTGCTGTTACGTTGGGATGGAAACAAGTTGCACGAGATGGATACCGGATATCAATTTGATGTGTACTTCCAGAATGGCGCAAGGTTGGATTGTCCATACACAGGATAATGCTGCTAATGACCAAATTGTTGTGAAGCGGCACTAGGGTACGGAGATCATCCGCGTTACCATCAGCGCAGCATCTTGCCGTATTCCCAGGAGCAAACCCATGAGCGCCACCCCTCTCCAGATTGGTTCGATCAGCGCTGCCAGCGGCAGCAAAGCCAGCGGCTTTCTGGACGTGCCGGGTACTGCTGTGCGGCTGCCGGTGGTGATCGTCAACGGGGCGAGCGCTGGGCCGACCCTGCTGGTGACGGCGGGCATTCATGGTGGTGAATATCCGAGCATCGAGGCCGCCATCCGCTTTGGGGCCGAACTCGATCCGGCAGCGTTGACCGGGCGCGTCATCGTCATGTCCCCGGTCAGCCTGAACGCCTTTTATGCGCGGCAGGCGTTTCTGGTGCCGGAAGATGGCAAGAACCTGAATCGAGTCTTCCCCGGTAAGGCGCTCGGCACCATCGCGGAACGCATGGCGAATGCCATCATCACCCAGGTGGTGCCGCATATCGACGCCTGGCTGGATCTGCATGGCGGGGATATACCGGAAGCACTGCTGCCGTTCCTGGGTTACGAGGCCGGGCCTGATCCGGCGGTGACCGAACGCTCGCGGCAGATGGCGCTGGCCTTTGGCATCGAGGTGCTGGTCAAGCCGGATCATCTGCCGGGGACGAGCATCAGCGCGGCGGCGGCGCGGGGTATTCCGGCGCTGCTGGCGGAGGCCGGGCAGGTGGGCATCCTCGATGAACCGAACACCCAACTTTTGTTGCGCGGCTGCCACAATATCGCCCGTCACCTGGGCATTCTGTCCGGTGCGGTGGAGACGGTGCCGGTGCATGAATACGCGCACTGGCCCTGGGTGCGGGCGGCGCATCAGGGCTGCTGGTATCTGCAGGTGCGGGTTGGGGACACGGTCGAGGCCGGGCAGGTGGTCGGCATTGTGAAAGACATCTTCGGGCAGGAGCTTGCCCGTTACACCGCTCCGGCGGGCGGGTTGGTGCTGTTGGTCTGTGCGGCGCTCTCGATCAACCTGAATGACCCGCTGATCGGCATCGCTCACGATTGATCTTGTTGCCTGCCACGTTTCGCTGATGAACGAGGTTCGGTTGTCATGTGCGCCCTACGGAAGTCCCTTTAGGGAGGGTGAGGTTCCCCAAAAACCGGAACAAAATCGGAACATTTGTTCCGTTCTGACATCCCAATCGGTGTTATCCTCAGGACACGGTGCGCTGCTCGCCCACCGTCCGTTGCACCCGTAACTGTTGATTCCCGACAACCTGACAAGCTGCCGACAAAGAATCGGTGGCTCCGCAATGCCGCCGCCGCCGCCGCCGCAAATACGACACCGCACCAGATAAACGGCGTCCCTACTCCCGCAGCCCGCAGCGTTTGACCGCCGCCTCGAAGATCGCGCCGACCAGATGCTCATGCTCCCAGCCCATCGCCAAAGCTTGCAGACACAGGTCACTGTAATTGGGGCTGAGTCCAGAGATACTGCTGGTCTGTGCGGCGCTCTCGATCAACCTCAATGACCCGTTGATCGGTATGGCTCACGATTGAGGGATTCAGCCTGGGGTTCTGCCCACCACAGGCCGATCAACCAGAAGAGGACCAATCGCCAGTGCGGATCGAGCCAGAAGTGAAACTCGGTCACCATGACAAGCATGACCAGCAGCAGGGCGGCACTCAACGCCCTGCGTACCAGATTCTGAGCATGAAAGAGACCGCGCAGCGGGGGAAATACCAGTATTCCCAGGCCGATCAGTCCGGGTAGCCCCAGTTCGGCCAGCAGGTTCAGGTAGGCATTGTGGGCAGGTTGCAAAAGCCCACCAACTTGCAGATCATAGTAGGGTAAGGTCTCCGCATTGACCATCTGGTCCAACCGCAGCATCACCTGACCCGCGCCCACACCGAACAGCGGCGATGACTGCAGAACGGCGACGGTGCCGCTCCAGGCGAATCCCAGCCTATCCAATAGGGATTGCGGATCAAGAGGGCTTCGCCGGGTCAGTATGATATAGATACCCACCAGGAGCAGGGCCGTAGCGATCAGGAAGGGTGGGCGCAGAGGGTGTGGCCGGTAATAGAGCAGCAGACTGAACGCCGCAGCCATCAGCAAAGCCAGTAGCGGCGCACGGGAGCCTGTCAGGAACAGAGCTATCAGGCACAGCCCACTCCCACCGAGCAGCAAGACGCGGTATGCCCTGGCTGGGAAGTAAGTCCATAGGGCGGGGGTCAAGGCAACGACCAGCATGAGATAACTTGCCAGTGTATTAGGGTTGAATGTCAGCCCTTGAGGCCGACTACCTTGAAAATAACCTTCCCCTAACCAACTGAGTCCTAAACTGCCGCCAGCGAACCATTGCCCTAGGGCGATCAAGGACTGAAGGCAACCACCCACCAGCAAGCTCATCAAAATCCAATGCAGGCGCACGGTGCCGTCCCCCAGCAGCACGATCAGCAGGACTAAGACCGCTGTGTACACGCCTTGATACACGACCAGCGCGGGTGCGACTGACCAAATCATCCCGATCACTATCCAACCGACCAGCAGAACTCCCGCCCACAGCCCGCCTTGAGACCTCAAGCTGGAAGTGGTGCGCCAAAGTTGAGTGCGATATTCCGGACTGTTGATTAACCGAGCGAGGGTGCATCCGACCAACAGCAGGAGCAGCGCATCAGCCAGTTTGAACACAACTCCCCGTAGCTCAAAGATCATTTCAAAAGCAGTGGGGACAAAGCCGACCAGCCAGAATGTGCTGAGCGCAAAACTGAAGGGCAATGCGACCAGTGCCGTCCATTGCCCCCACATCAAAAGTCGGGTTATGGGCCGCTGCGAAGGGTATAGAGAAATAGTGGCACCTCATCGGCTGGCAAGCGAATGGGCTGAGGCTCTACCTGATAGCCGCGCAGTAGCCAGGTTCCCATCTCGATTTGTAAATCCCCTTCTGAGAGGCGTGAACTGATGAACAGCACTGAACGGCGACGGGAAAGCAGGTGAGCGATGTATGCTTCCAGGGCATCCGGCGGAAAGAGAAATAGATTGTAGATCTTTACATCCGGGCGTACTTTTTCGATCAAGTGCAGATATTCTAGCGGGACGACATCGTGCCAGCGCCCAAACAACAGCGCATCCGGCGGCAGGGCGCTCAGCGCGGCTTCGGCTCGTTGCCGTATAGACCATTCGTGGCTGAGATCCAACCGGGGGAAGTGAAAGAGAAGGAACAAGACTGGTAAAGCGCAGATACCCCAGCGCAGCCATGGGACTGATCCCAGGCGTGTAGCAACCCAGCGCAGGCCCAGGCCAATCGGGATACACCACAACCAGAGCGCCGGGCCGAACATCGTTTCCTTATCAGGGGCTCCGTAGCTTGTGTAGAAATAGATATAAGGGATGAAAGAAATGGACCAGATGACTAGTGCGCTACGGTGTTGCCGATACAGCGCATAGAGGCCAACCAGCCCGATGACCACGCCAATCCCGATGAAGTTGCGGATAAACAACAAGAACGTTTCTATCCAGGCTGCTGGTGGCGGAATCACCCCTTCTTCAAAGAAGAGGCTATCAAACTGCTGCCCACTGATCATCCAGGTGATACCTGATAGTGTGCTCAGATCGACCGGATTGAACTCGCCTTGATTTGTATAATGCCCCGCCAGGTTATAGGGTGTACCCGTAGCATAACGCCAGGGGAAATAGAACTGAACGGCACCAAACAGGACGATGCTTACCAGCCCGGCAGTAATGCGCTGCAGCCAACTGAATTGGCTCCGGTAGACAACGGCGACTACACCGCCGATCAGAAAGATGGAGGTTGGGTTCATACTGATCGCCAGCCCAACTAACACCCCGATCATGATGGCAGATCGCCAGCCAGGCGCAGCGGATGTCCCTAAGCGGACCAGGGCCACGCCAGCCAGCGCGATGGTGAACAACTGTGGGGCATAGACTTCGGCAAATAGGCCTATGACCCAGACGTAATAACTCCAGGCAAAGATGAGCGCTGTAACCCCGGCCAACCAGCGTTTCTTCAGGATGATGACCAACAACTGATAGGTCAGCCCTGCGGCAAGCGCCAGGCAAACCGCAGAAAACAGATTGCCGCGAAAGCCAATGTCCCCGAGGGGGATTTGCTGAAACAGGTGCAAAACCAGGAGGTAGAGTGGATAGCCAGGCGAATGTACGATGCCGAGCAATTGAGCACCGATAACAAACTCACCACTATCCAGTGTGTACACTGTGGGGACGACAGTCCGTAACAGGACGGCCATTACCAAGCCGAAGACCAGGAGGACAGGCCAGTCAAACCAGCGCGGGATGGTGATCTTCATAAAACTGGACAGTGGGCTGGATCAGTCCAGCCCGCTGCCGGGTTTCAAGCGAGATTAGCAGGGGCCGTTGAAGCGCGGTGTTGCGTCGCTGATGCTGAACTCATAGCGACGTACACAATCGGGTGGGGCGACGGTGAAGATATAGGCATAGATTTTGCCTTCAGCGTCCGGGCCGATATTGGCCTGGAATTCGCCGGTGGTCAGGCGAAAGATTGAGACGTAACCATCGGCAGTTTCACCAATTTTGGTGTTTGTACCCGGAGTCGAGTCGAATCGGGCAATATCTTCTGGTGAGAGAGTCAAGGCGACTGGCGTGCGTCCATCTTGGCCCAGACTGACAATCGCAATTGAACCATCCGCACGCGGTTCAACCAGCGCGTTGCCCCCTTCTTGGACGATGCCAGGGCGGGGTGGTGGCTGCTGCACATAGGCATTGGAGAGCGAGGCCCATGAGAAGCGGTCATTGCCAGCATTGACGACGGCAAAGAACGTCAGCAGGATTGCAAGAATAACGATGATGATCACAAGGCGATCAATGAAGTTGGGTTGATGCTGCATCAGATGGCTCCATTCAAAGAATTTGAACAGTGTGTATACATTAACATATTCAATTATACGATAATATGCTGATTGTAGCTGATTGGATTTTACAATCCGGGATGAATCTTACAATGTTGGTATGGTGATTCTGGGGCAGAGTGGGGAGCGGTCACATTCCCCACTCATGCTGATCGGAGTTTGGCAATTCTATTCTGATCGTGAAATGCAACTTCAGGGGTTTCGCACCGCTCTTATTCCCGCAGCCCGCAGCGTTTGACCGCCGCCTCGAAGATCGCGCCGACCAGATGCTCATGCTCCCAGCCCATCGCCAAAGCCTGTAGACATAGGTCACTGTAATTGGGGCTGAGTCCCGGCAGCGGATTGATCTCCAGAATGATCGGCTCGTGATTGCGGGTGGCATCCAGCCGAATATCCACGCGGGAGACATCCCGGCAGTCGAGGGCGCGGAAGGCGCCGGCAGCCGCGCGGCGAATGGCGCTGGCCTGTTCATCCGTCAGTGGGGCCGGGCAGTGATAGTAGTAGTTATCCGGGCTGAGGACGGTTTTCATCTCGCTGGTGTAAAAGCCCACATGATCCTCACCAAAGGCTTTGAAATCCACTTCGAGGATCGGCACGAAGGTCAGGCCGTCGGTCACATCGCCATTGGGAGTCGGGTTGCCGACCATGCCGACCAGCACCTCGCGCCCCTGAATGAAGCGTTCGACCAGGATCGGCTGCTGATAGCGGTCGAGTTGTAGGCGCAGCTGCTCGCGCAGTTCGGGAATGGTGCGGACGACGCTCTGCTCGGTCACGCCCATGCTGGTGCCTTCCGCGTTCGGCTTGACGAACAGGGGATAGCGGAAGGTGTCGCTGCCGTTGAGGAATTCCGGGCTGATCGGTTCATCGGCGCGGGTGAACAACTGGAACTCGGCGGTGGGCAGACCGTGATCGCGCAGCACGCGCTTGGTCAGGGTCTTGTCCAGCGCCACCGCCAGTGAGAGCACGCCGCTGCCGGTATAGGGGATGCGGAGCATTTCCAGCAGGGCGGGGACCTGGGCTTCACGGCCATCCCCAAAATGGCTCTCGGCCATGTTGAAGCAGATGTCCGGCTTGAAGGTCTGCAATTTCTCGATCAGGTTATAGGGTGGCAGGATGCTGGCCTCGAATAACTCCGCCTCGTGACCGCGTTTCCGCAGCACATCACAGATCGCCAACGGGGCGCGTGGGCTATCCAGATCATCCCAACGGTCTTCCGGCATTCCCTCCCAGCGAGGGGCATTGTCTTTCAGGTTGACGAGTACGGCTACACGCATGATTTTGGTTCCAGGTTACGGGTTGCAGGTTTCAAGTTTCAGGATGGACCGCCAGCCAGAATGAGCGTTCATGGGTCTAGCGAATATCGCGATTCGGTAGGGGCGACCCGTCGGGTCGCCCCTACCTGCAGATTGTCATGGTGAAAACGGCGGACTACTTTGTCAGTCTTCACTGTGACTGTGAACTGAGAACTGTGTACTTCTAACTACCCAATGCCCCTTTTGCGGGTCGATGGTTTGCGCTGGACGGGTGCATCCACCTTGTCTTTGGCTTTTTTGCCTTTGAAGCCGGTGAAAAGGGCGACCTGCTCCAGAGGGATGAAGGCGGACTCGTCCTGTTCTGGTTCGGTTTTCGGCCCTTCTGCATGATACGGTTGCCACTTGGTCGGGTCGCTGTTGAGGCGATGCTGTCCGGCACCCCGCCGGTGCAGATCATCAAAACCCGCAGGCTTGATCGCCAACTGTTCGCCCTTGAGCAGACCGTACACCCCGCTTTGCCCTGGTTCTGGTCGTTTGCTGACCTGCTGGTTCAGGTGCTCAATGCGGTGCGGATCGTAGTCACCCGGTTCTTCATAGGTGGTGATGTAGCCTTCGTAGTTCCGCAGGATGACTTTGCCCGGTGCCTGACTGATGACGTAGTTGGGCATGACCGGGATCTTACCCCCGCCGCCAGGCGCATCGATGACATAGGTGGGGACAGCATAACCGCTGGTATGCCCGCGCAGCCCTTCGATGATCTCGATGCCTTTGGCGACGCTGGTGCGGAAGTGACCTGCGCCTTTGACCAAGTCGCACTGGTAGAGATAGTAGGGGCGGACGCGATTGCGGACGAGCTTATGCACCAACTCGCGCTGAATATCCACACTGTCGTTGATGCCCGCCAGCAGCACGCTCTGGTTGCCCAGCGGCACCCCGGCATAAGCCAGTTTTTCCAATGCGCGGCTGAGTTCCGGCGTGATCTCTTTGGGATGGTTGATGTGGACGTTCATCCACAGCGGATGATACTTCCTCAGCATGTCGCAGAATTCATCGGTGATGCGCTGCGGCATGAAGACCGGCACGCGGCTGCCAATGCGGATTATCTCGATATGTTCAATCGCCCGCAGGCTGCCCAGGATGTAATCCAGCAGCTTGGGTGCAATCGTCAGCGGATCGCCACCACTCAACAGCACGTCACGCACTTGTGGTGTGCGGCGCAGATAATCCAACTGCGCCTCAAAATCGGTCTTGCTGAACATCTGATGCGGATTGCCCACGATGCGGCTGCGCGTGCAGTAGCGGCAGTAGCTGGCACATTGAGTCGTGATGAGCATCAGCACCCGATCCGGGTACCGATGCACCAGACCCGGCACCGGGCTGTGTGCATCTTCCGCCAGCGAGTCCTCCATCATGCCTTCGAAGGCTTGCAGTTCACGCCCTTGCGGGATGACCTGTCGCCGCACCGGGCAGTGCGGATCATGGGGGTCGATCAGGCTGGCGAAGTACGGTGTAACATCCACGCGGAATTTATCTTCCGCGCTCAGGCCGTCAATTTCTTCTGGCGTTAAATGGATGAAGCTCGCCAGTTCTTCCAGCGAGTTGAGTCGATTAGCAAGCTGCCATTGCCAGCTATCCCATTTTTCATCGGGGACGTTGGCCCACAGCGCGGGGCGCGGGGTGCGCGGCAGAGGTTTGGTTAGGGGTAAAGGGATAGAAGGAGGATCGTCGAGTTCGGTTGAGGATAGAGGGTCTTCAGCAGCGGCGACGAGGGGTTCTTCTGCATGGGTGGAAAGGGGCCGGTCAGGGGCGAAAGACGCCTCACTCTGCCGGTCTTGTAAAGTCATGAGTCGGGGTACCTCCCGGTACATTCGTTGGGCTGCATCCGACAGCCTCAACAATGCGATTTCATATCACATCTTGAATGGATTATATGAGCTTTGTGAAAGTCGTCAATAAGTTGATTCCCATCAAATACTATCAATATTTTTGATGTGTGATTCAGCATTGTAAATCATGGGATTCTGTTGGATGTGTTTTATTCTGATTCAATGTGTTGTGCAGATGGAAAATGAGGTGATGAAGTAACACATAGTGAAATGCGAAGTAGGACTCTAAAAGAGCCCTACGAGGATCACTTAATGGATTGAATCAGATTGCTCAGTAGCGGCAATAGCGCTTCATTCAGTGCGGCATAGCCTGCTGCATTGAGGTGGAGTTCATCATCCGCATAGTGAGGTTTTATCAAACCATCCGCGCCTGCCAGTAAGGTATACGCATCAAAGAGAATGACCTCCTCTGCGGTAAGCATAGCCATTTGTGCGTTCACATCACGCACAGCTTGTGCAACGGCATCTGACCAAACGAACTGTCGTTCCAATGGAACTATTCCAACCGGGAACACGGTTGTCAAAATGACTTTTGCATTGATCGTTCGGGCTGCATCGATGACCTGCCGGACATTATCAAGGCATCCATCGACGATGGATTGATACAGATTCGTTTCAAGGGGGATGATCTTTAAGTCATTGATGCACATCTGTAACAGAATCACATTGGGTTGCACTGGCGCAATATGATAATCAAAACGCAAGGCTACCTGCGCCGTGGTCTGTGCGCCGATTCCCCGATTGATGACTTCCAAACCGTCGATTTGTGGGGCAGGCCAGGAGGCCGCCCGCGAGTCTCCATAAATCACCAACCGAACCACGCCTTCACCTGGTTGTGGCAACGGGTCCGTCGAAAAGAATCCCAGATTGAGGGGGTCAAGCCGTTGTAACTGAGCTTGAGTGTACAGATTGCGAAACAGATTAAAACCTACGATACTGATGGTCATCAGCAGCATAACTGCGGCAAGAACGTAGAGTGCAATGCGTGCTTTCATGATCGTGCGTTCCAGTTATTGCAATGAATCGGCTCTCGAACTAGCCTACCTCTACGTCAATGGGTGTTGGCTCGTGGACGCGCAACGGCACGTCCCTCCTTCTAATAACTGTCGACTCCATCCGCACCCAGTACATCTTCACTGTGAACTGAGAACTGTAACTTATGAACCCCCACCCGGAACCCATACCGGTGGACCATCCACATGGTTGTTGCGGGTCAGACGCTGCACCGTACCTGTGCTGACCTGTACCCGATAGAGTTCATCCGTGCCGGATTCATTGCTGAGGTAAGCAATATTTAGTCCATCGAACGACCAATTGAGGAACCATTCATCGCCGGGGCGGTCGATCACCAGTCGAGCGCGGGACTCGGTCGGGGAGGACTGCGCTTGATAGATGCCGGAGGCTGCGCCGAAGCCGAGCGAATACGCGACGCTACGACCATCGGGCGACCATGTCGGCCAGGTTTGCAGGGAAGCCAAGGGCACCAGCGTGACCCGCTGTTCGGATTGGCTGCACTGGTCATGCAGCAGGCAGTCCACATCGGTCAGCACCAGTTGCGTTTCTGTCAGGGTGCCGCGGTTAAAGGCGATCTGCGAACCCTGGGGACCAAACGTCGGTTCACGCAGGAGTTCACCCTGCGGGATCAGGATGGATTGCCCGGTGCTGACTTCATATAGATGATAGATCGGCGTTTGGATCTGCCGGACGCCATAGACGATCCAGCGCCCATCGGCTGACCAGGCGCGCGCATTGGCGATCTGGTTGTTGGAGACACTTTCCGGCAATAAGGGTGCTGTGGTGAACTGATCGCCATCCACGGTCAGCAGGTGAATGGCCTGGTCACCATCCCCACGCACATTCGAGTCGTAGAGCAGGTGACGGCTATCCGGCGACCAGGCCGTGATGCCGCTGGTATAGCCGATGTTGCCGCTGTTCCAGATGACTTGGCGCGTCTGGTGGTCGATCAGGGTGAGTTCGTAACGCCCTGGCGCGTGATCCAGTGCCGGGGTGAGCGCCATCAGGTAGCGGCCATCCGGCGACCAGTTGAGGCAGCAGTAACCGATGGCGAGGTCGCTGTAAGGAGCTTCCAGTCCGCGCCCGATATCAATCAGGTGGATGAAGTAGGCCGCACGCGGTATATCCCCATGCGGATAACTGAGCAGGCGCGCTGGAATGACTTGCCCGCTGAACAGGGCTATTCCCGTCACTGTGAAGGCGAGCACCAACCCGGTTAGACTGACTGTAAACCACCAGCGGATCATGCCGCCTCCATCAACCCCTCCACTGTCGGTAGCTTACCATAAGGCGGCCGTAGCGCCCCGGCCAGGCTGAAACTTTAGTCCGCCCCCGGTTTGGCAACCTCCTTAAAGGTGCTATACTCGCACACAGACCATTATTGTTGAAGTTCCATGCCCAGCAGCGGGGGTGAGTGATGCCGGATTTCACCTATTATGAAGCGCCAGCCCGCAATGCCCGCGAGCTACCCCATAAAGTGCCGGGTAAATTGCACGGGCGCGATGCCCTGATGGCCCAGGTTTACAGCGCCTTGAAAAGCAATAAGCCGGTTGGCCTGTATGGTGCCGCCGGTGTGGGCAAGACCAGCATCGCGTTGATGCTCGCCAGCGCCTACAGCGAACTCCCCGGCGGGGCGCTGTGGCTGCGAGTCAAGGACTCTTCATTAGAGGAACTCATCGTCCGGGTGGGACGTGCTTTTTATGACAATGAAATCACCAGTGCGGAACAACCGCTGGGGATGGTTGGTGCAGTCACGACCACGCTCGCCAGTCAGAAGCCGCTGATCGTGCTGGATGGCGTGCATAATCTGAATGCGACCAGCCAATTCATCAGCCGATGTGCGGCAGGGTTGCCCGTCATGCTCATCTCCAACGAGCCGTTGGAAGGCTGGCCGGGTGTGAATATCGGCAAGCTGGATGCAGCTCCGTCGATGGACTTGCTGCGCCAGTTTGGCGAGTTGGCGGCCAACACCAGCGAAGATGATCTGGATGAAGTTGCCAGTATTCTGGATTACAACCCCTTCGCCCTGCGGATTGCCGCCGGGATGATGCGCGCCAACAAACAATCTCCAGCCGATTATCTGAAAGCCTTTGAGCAAATCCCCAGCAGTGCCGGGGCCAGCCCTCAACTGTTGGCCTTGACTGTGGCCTTTAAGTCGTTAAACCCGGCGTTGCAGGGCATCATGCTGCTGATGGGCGCGACTTTCGACGGGTCGGCCTCGGCGGAACTGCTGAGCGCCATCAGTGGCGCACCACAGGAAACGGTTGAGTCGGTCATGAAGATGCTGACCGATCAAGGCCTGGTCGATACCGATTCGCGCTACAACGAACCCTACTACACGCTCCATGAACTGGCCTACACGTTTGCGGGAACCTGGCTGCGTGGCTCCGGCAAGCTGGACTCGACTCGTGAAAAAGTGCGGGACAGCCTGGTGGCGTATGCGCGCAAGTACAGCATGGATAGTCCCGGCGCGCATAACAAACTCGCCTGTGAGATGGATCAGATCATGGCGATGGCGCGTTGGTCAGCCGACCAGGGCGACCGCGAACCGATCAACCAGATCGTGCTGCAACTGACGCAGGCGGGTGATTTCGTCAGTGAGCGTGGCTACCTCTACGAACTGCTTCAACTGCGGAAGCTCTCGGCCAGTCATACCACTGCATTCCCAGCCTATCCGACTCCGGTAGCAGCAGCACCCTCCAGCGATTTGCCCTTTGAAGAGGACGACGATCTCGAAGATATTGTCGAAGCCGACGAGGCCGATGCATTACCGACTTCCGTCGGTATGGTCAGCCGCCCGCCGGAAGACCTGCTGGAAGATGAATTGGATGACGACCTTGAAGACATCGTCGACGAAGATGAAGACGATGAACCGGAACTGCTCTCGGAAGATACCGGCAATGTCGTTGTTCCAGTGATCCCGGCTGCGCCGCTGACTCCGCTGGCGAAACTGCAGGCTGATCTGCGGACGGCGAAGCAGGCTGGCGATATGCGCCGCGAGGCTGAACTGCACAGCAAACTCGGTGATCTGCAGGTCGAGCAGGGGGTAGATACCGAGGCGCTGGTGCATTATGGCGATGCGCTGAGCGCTTATGAACTGGTGGAAGATAAACGCGGTGAACTGGAAACGCTGGATAAGCTGGCGACGCTGGCGGTCAAGACCGAGAACACCGGCGCAGCCGTCATGCACGCGACCCGTGGCGTTAAACTGGCGGAAGAACTGAGCGACGATGAATCCCGTATGTTCCTGCTGACCGCGCTCGGTGATGCCCAGCAGCAGGCCGGGGAGAGCAACGCGGCGGTCAAAGCCTATTCGCAGGCGCTGGAGATCGCCCGGAACGACGGCGACTCACAAAATGATGCGCTGCTGCTCTTTAAGCTCGGCTACGCGCATCTGGATAACAGCGATGCCGATGCAGCCGCGCAATCCTGGGAGCAGGCGGTCAAGCTGTTCCAGACTCAGGGCAAGCGCGCCTATGAGGGCAAGGCGCTCGGCGGATTGGGGACGGCCTATGGCGAACTCGAACGCTGGGAGGAAGCCATCCGCTTCCACACCTCGGCGCTGTATATCGCCCGCGAGATGAAAGACCGCGAAGAAGAAAGCCTGCAACTGAGCTACCTGGGTTATGCCTGCACCCAGGCCAATAAGCTGGGCGAGGCGGTTACCCGCTACCGGCAGGCGCTCCACCTGGCTTATCAGATGGATAAACGCGCCGATATTGTCACGGCGGTGGTCGATCTGGCGCGGTTGCTGACCCGCAGTCGCAAACATCTGAGTATCGCGGAACTGCTGGTGGATGATGGTCTCAGAGTGGACCCGAATAACCGCGATCTGACCCGGCTGAAAGAGAAGCTGGGTGTCGATAAAGTCGCTGCGATCGGTGACGGCATCGAACTGCTGCCGGTCAGCGGCACAGCAAAAGACTACGCAGCCAACGCCTACAAACTGCTGGAAGAGTCGTAGCTGGTCGGTGCGGCAGACATGCTGTCTGCCGCACCGAGTCCATAAACTCGCGCATTGTCGCGTCCGTTATGGGTTACCCATCTCCCGCGCATACAGCTTGATGCGTTCGCCTTCGCCCTGCGGGATGAAGCCCATCCGCTTCAGATAGTTGCTGTGATGCTCGCTGCCCGGCACGCTGTACAGGGTGGTCACACCCTGCGCGGGCAGCCGTTGATCCAGTTCCTGATAGAGGAACTGCCCTGCTTTCAGATCCCGGTAGCCTGCGATCACATAATCCAGCCGCACCACCGCTCGACCGGCTGCGTCCTGCTCGGTGATGAAGACGCCCACCGGCAGCATATCCCGCAGGATCAGGTAGACCATCTTGGCCCGATCCGCGTGATACTCGAACTGGGGGAAGAACTTTGCCATATCCTTCTGATGGAACTCGAAGAACTGACGCAGATAACTGGAGTTGCGGTCGACTTCCAGCAGGCGGAAATAGGTCTTCTGGTTGAACATCTGCCAGAGGTAGTAGAGGTTGATGCCAATGATGAGGATGTTAACGCCGATCAGCGGGGGTTGCGCCAGCAGCACCCCGTAGACGGTAAACAGCACCGCCCCAGCTAAATTGAGCAAACGCAGCCTTAAGACTGAAGCCTGTGTCAAGGATACCGCGACCACTGCCGATGCGATGTAACCCAGAATTTCAACCGGTGTCACAGCGATTTCCCTCTCTATGAAGAATGCTTTCTTTGAGTGTAACGCAAAATCCTGACAAGAATTTGACAACCGAACTCATGTTCGCTTATACTATAGAACAATCATTCGCTTTAGAATTGAGAGTAAGCATATGGCAAATAAAGACTTCAATAAACTCTCCGAACGGCAGCGTAATATTCTGCGGTTCATCGAGTCCTATGTGGAGGAAAACGGTTTCCCTCCCACCATCCGTCAGATCGGGGAAGCCACCAACATCAACTCGACCTCGGTGGTCAACTACAACCTGAACAAACTCAAGGACGCGGGCTACCTCTCCCGGTCGCAGCATGTCTCACGCGGTCTGCGCCTGGTGAGCCAGTTGCCCGGCGAGCGTAAAGGCTCCCGCAAGAACGTCCAGCCCGCGCCGAAGATGCTGAAGATCTTCAAGTGGGGCTACATCCAGGCGGGCAAACCGCTGCCCACCCCGGAAGATGCGTACCCGGATGAGCATGATGCCGTGGAAGTGACCCCGGCGCTGCTGAACGGTTACGATCCGGCGGAAGTGTTCGCGCTGGAGGTCAAGGGCGATTCGATGATCGACGCCATGATCCGCGAAGGTGACATCGTCATTTTCAAGCGGCAGGAAACGGCCAACAACGGCGATATGGTCGCCGTCTGGCTGAGCGACCGGGGCGAAACCACGCTCAAGTACTTCCATAAGGAAGGCTCGCGCATCCGCCTCCAGCCCGCGCATCCGACCATGGAAGCCATCTACGTGGATGCCCGCCAGTGCCGCGTTGAAGGCAAGGTGCTTTCGGTCATCCGGCACCTCTAAGTCTTAGCTGACCCAGTAAGGCGGCCCAAGCGGGCCGCTTTTTATTTGTGCCAATCCCCCCAGGAATTGGGGGTGGCTGAACCTGCCTTCACTCATCGCGGACTCAGCATCTGCCGCTACAGTAGTAATCATCCAAGTTGGTTAACCCATCCCGTAGAGCGATTTACTGGTAGAAAGTGAGTGTGGCGATGTCATTAATTCTATTTGTGATTGGTGCGATCATGGTGTATTCAGGCCGCTTTGCCTTTGGCGGCTTTCGGGCGGAAGGCCGGCATGTGCGGGCGGGCGGCCTGGTGCTGATGGCCCCGGCGGCGCTGACCTTCGTGGCGGCGTTGATCGGCGGCATGATGTTCGCCGGTAACCTCCAGGCGCTGCAGGGCTTCCTCTCGCTGATCGGCGTGCTGGAGTTCTTCGGCCTGATGGTCGCGACCTGGCTGGCCTACATTCTGGTTGCGGACCCCGCCGGCGCGCCGCGCTTGCCGGGCGTCCTGGGTGAGATCCAGGCGGAGCGTGAACACAAGGTCAATCCGCTGGAGGAAGTGCGCAAGGCCCGGGCGCAGCAGGTGCCCGCGCCGGAAAACCACGCGGCACATCCGCTCAACCGGCAGGTGCAGATGTCCACCCGTGTTGAAACCTTCGGCAAAATCCTGAACGTCAAGCAGGCGGCCAGCTTCATGAACCTGCCGGAACCGGCGATTGTGGGCATGATCCACGAGGGGCAGCTTCCGGCGGTGCGCTCCGGCGGCGATTACGCCATCGCCCGGTCGCGGCTGGAAGAGATCAAGTCCAACGGGCGCGTTGACCTGGGCGACTAACCCCAGCGTGCGTTTCAGCTATCGATGGGCGGGGCCAACACCCCGCCTTTTTGTTTGTGCATCCCGCTAGTCCTCATCTGATCCCGCACCCCCTTCCCGGTGAACTTTATCGTCCGTACCCGCTTTTCGGGTAAAATAGAGGTATAGTCGTCACCATATGCAGGGAGAATCTGTATGGAGTTGATCCCACTCCTGAAACAGGTCGAACTCTTCCAGGGCCTGACCGCGGCCCAGTTGGAGAAAATCGTCGCCATCGGAACGCACCGCACTGTCCCGGAGGAGGCCGTCATCTTCCAGCAGGGGAGCGCGGGCGATGCACTGTATGTGATCGTCAACGGACAGGTGGAAATCCGCTTCGACCAACCGGAGGGCGGCAGCCGCGCCGGACTCTACATGGGGGCCGGGCAGTTGGTCGGGGAGATGGCCTTGCTCGATCACGGGCCGCGTTCAGCGACGGTGGCGGCGGTCGGCGGGGAGGCCGCGTTCATCCGCATCGGCAGCGCCGACTTCATGCAGCTCTGCCAGCAGGACACCGCGATTGGCTTCACGCTGATGCGGAACCTGGCGATGGACCTGAGCTTTAAGCTGCGGCAGCGCAATTACCGCCCATCCAGCGGGGACTAAAGGGGCAGCGCCATGATCTACAAAGTCAGCTACGTGGTTCAGGGCGGGGAATACCCCGGCGGCATCAAGAATGAAACCGAGCGCCCGAAGGTGGGCGATACGGTGCAGATCGGGCGGACGAAGTTCACCGTGACCGAGGTGCATGAGATCATGCCGCCGCGGGATGACTTCCAGTTCCTCCATGCTACGATCCGCCCGCAGTTCGACGAGGCGGGGACGTAATCCCGGTCGAACGCTTTTGCGGCGGCGGCGGCGGCGGCGGCGGCGATGACCTAAGGCCAACATTTGGCGGCTGTTCCGGTCATTGCCGCCAATTTTGTCTCGGCAGCTTGGCTGTTTGGCGGCGGTTAATCCCTTTCCCTATCCACACTTTGCGCCGTGTTGACGCGGTTTGATCTTCCTCAGCGTAGCACAGAACCGGGGTGAAAACGGGACAAATGTTCCGATTTTGTCCCGGTTTTTGCGTTCGGGGGGGGGAGGGCCAGAGCGCCAGACGTTCAAACGTCTGGCTACCGGGGTCAAGCCCACTGAAGGGGCTGGGGCTTATAAGGATAGGTTTTATGTGAGGTTGCGGCAAAGACGGAACCTCACCCTCCCTAAAGGGACTTCCTTCGGTCGCAACCCCTCTCCCGCGCGACCCTGAGTGGTTGGGAAAAGGAGGTCGATGCAGGAGTCGGGTCGTCCCTAAAGGGATGACCTTCGGTCACTGAGAGGGGCTTTCGGAGGGCGACCCGCCGGGTCGCCACCACACGGTGGGGGTGGTTTGCTGGCGGCGGACGCGCTGTCCCACGGGGACGCTTCGCACGTGCGCGTCCCTACTCCTTAGAATGTGTAAGGTTCTTCTAGCGGGGGAATGGGGTATCTGTCGTGGCTATTTCCATTGGGCCTCCCAGTTGTATGCAACCATTGGCATTCAGGGTATTCCATCGATCAACGTGTTGAGAAAAAACATCCATTGGCATGATACTCACTGTGGTAGTCAGTCGGAGTGGTATCTTGATCTGCTCGCTGAGATTCTGTATCTCCTCAAGGAGCGCCGATGAGCCTACAAGCGGGGTAGGAAAGGGCCTCGATTCAACTTGAACATATACCATTAGCTCGCCGGGCTTTGAACAGGCGAGAGCAGCCACCGCCCAAACCTTATACCCGGCGATATACTCTGGGATACCGTACCGTCCGGGGTCAAAGCGTCCGGGGTCAGAAGTTGCGCTAGCGTTAGGTTGGCTTGAGTTGGGCGAGGAGGTAGCGCCAATTACAAAGACTAGTATTGCACTTCCGCTGAAGACCAACAGAAATACAGTCAATATTTTTTTCATGTATTCCCCCGAAATCTATTTCCAGGATGAACCCTAATTTTACAGAAAAGATCCATTGTGACGGAACCTCACACTCCCTAACGGGACTTCCTTCGGTCGCAACCCCTCTCCCGCGCGACCCTTACGGGTTGGGAAAGGGCGGCGATGCGGGAGTCGGGTTGTCCCTGAAGGGATGACCTTCGGTCACTGAGAGGGGCTTTCGGATGGCGTGCGGATAGGCTCTGGCAGCGGAGCAGGATTTGGATGGAGTAACGCACAGACGCCTCACCCTCCCTAAAGGGACTTCCTTCGGTCGCAACCCCTCTCCGATTCGGCGGCGCGTAGTGTGTTGGTTGGATAAAGGCTGTTCTGCGCCGCCTGGAGAGGGGCTTTCGGAGGGCGACCCGCCGGGTCGCCACTACACGGTGGGGTTGGTTCGCTGGCGTCGGACGCGCAACGGCGCGTACCTACCTAGTGACCGATTTCCCGAATTTGGACAATCTGTAGTAGAACTGACTCATCTGTTGATTGAGCATCGGGTAATTGCGCTATGTCGCATGTATTTATCAGTTACAGTAGAAAAGACAGCAATTTACGTGATGATATCGTCGCCTATATCAAGGAATGGGGCCATGTCCCCTGGTATGATGAGCATGGGATTGAAGGAGGAGATATTTGGCCTGACTCGATAGACGCGCACATTGAGGAGGCATACGCTTTCATTGTGGTTTGTTCAGAGAATGCAGCAGAATCAGACTACGTCAAGTATGAATGGGCCTTCGCATTAGGCCAAGGAGTTGATGTCTTTCCGATTTCGTTTGGCCCCCCGAAGGACAAATTGATGGATCACCCCAAGTTCGATTCAATTAATGTAATAGATGTTACAGAACCTGAAAGAATCAAAGGTCTTCGTGACTCAATAAGTTTATGTAAAGATAAGTCATTTCTGGTGCGTTACACAGAAGGTGAATTAGTTCGCATCTTAACTCCAACAAGAGTTTGCATTGGATATACGGAATTGATCGCTCAGTTGCAGTCACGATGGGGATTTCAGTTTGAAACCGTGTTTTGGCAAAAGCTATTGGGCGAAGCTAATAAGTGTATGAAGCAGCTCTGCGAAAATGATTTGCCCGATTTCTGGTTACATTCAGCTCATGCTGTAACCAAGCGACAAAAACGAATGTTTGAAGATGACTTTAAACTAATCGAATTGGTTAGTCGTCTGTTGAGAGATGCATGGATTAGCATTCAGGCACTCGAACATGATAGCAACTTGGCTGGGTATGTCGCGAAATTCCAAGATGATTTCAAGAGCCTAATGTCAGCATGGTCACAATTAGAAGTGCGCCTAAAGAGTTATCACTCCAATTTACAGCATTACCCCGTTTTCAGAAGAACACTTGATGAAGTATTGTATATTGGTCGGCAAATCTCACTTGATGATTTGTATCAGCGATACGGAGTCATGGCCACACTTACAACAGAGATGACATCAAGTGAGCTTAGAGACTTGATAAGTCAAGTTCGCAATATGATAGCGATGCGGTTTGATTAAGATAGGAACTACGCAAACGTGTCTCTTTTAGGGACGCGCACCGGCGCGTCCCTACTCCTGAGGGAGGTCAAAAGTATGGTCGATCATGCCGAGAGTGTGCAACGCTGTAGACTATTGATCTACAGACTATAGGCTACAGGGGATGTGAAAATACCTACATGATTACGCGAACAGAATAATTTGCCGCTAGAATATTTGCATACTTCTTCTCCAAAAAGGGCAGGCTGAATTATGTGGCTCTTTCAATCACCCGAACCTGCACTACAGTCCACAGAATGGTTTCGTGACCCAGCATGGCTTGCGGTTATTCTTGCTGTAGTAGCAATAATCGTTGGTGCAGGGGTCAGTATCTTCATCTTCTTGCGTCAGAATAAGCGTAAAACACTCTCCTACGAGATTCGCAGTTACGTACCGTTACTTAATGTTGACTCTCAAGTCAAAGATAAACTTCAGATTACCTATAACGGTAAAGTTGTGAATGATCTGAAGCTTCTCGTTGTTCGCCTTCTGAATGACGGTGATATTCCAATTGAATCCAGAGATTTTGATGAGATGGTATCTGTTGATCTGGGTGAGACTGCTGAGATATTGATCGCAGAAATATCTTCAGCTCAGCCTAAAGAGCTAAAGGCAAAAGTAACTTCGGAAAAAAATCGCGCTTTACTTCAACCTCTTTTGCTCAATCAGACTGATTGGGTAGAGTTAAAGTTGATTGTGGCTGGAGCTTCCTCACATCCAAAAGTTGCTGGCAGAATTGTAGGTGTAAAGAGTATAAAAACCATACAACAAAATACTTTTATGATAAGGTACTTAATTGTATATTCATTTATTGGTGTTTTAGCTTTTTCTAGTATATTATTAGCAGTGCGCTGGCTTCAAGACGATAATATATCAGAACCACTATTGCTTGGTATTTCGACTGTGATGGCTTTATTGTTAACTGCAATGCAGCCGTTTACTCAGCGAAAATCATCAATAAGCGATGAATAGTAAACCGTAATCTCCCCCCGCCACCTTCCGCGCACCTAATACGTATATGAGAGCAGCGACGGAATTTTCCGTTCTGGCTGTATACTGTCAAGCATAGATTGTGAAGGCTATCACATGCGTATTATCGTACACACGGGTAAAGGCGGCGTCGGCAAGACCAGCATCTCAGCGGCGACGGCCTTGCGCTGCGCCGAACTCGGCCTGAAAACCATCGTCCTCAGCACGGATACCGCCCACAGCCTGGGCGACTCGCTCGAAAAAGAGATCGGCCCGGAGCCGGTTGAGATTTACCCCAACCTGTGGGCGCAGGAAGTCGATGCCCGCTACTCGATGGATAAGTACTGGGGTCTGTTCCAGAAGTACATGGTGGCGCTCTTCAGCAAGCAGGGCGTGGAGGATGTGGTGGCGGAAGAAGTCACCATCCTGCCCGGGCTGGAAGAAGGCGCGCATCTGCTGTGGATCAACAAGTACGTCAATGAGAACTTCTATGACGTGCTGATCGTGGATGCCGCCCCGACCGCCGAGACTCTGCGCCTGCTCAGTCTACCGGATGTGACGCGCTGGTGGTTCGACAAAATCCTGAGCCTGACGCGCGGCGTGAGCAAGGTCATCCGCCCGATCAGCCGCCTGATGCGCCGGGGCGACTCGCTGCCGGATGACGACGCCTGGGGGCAGGTCAACGAGCTCTTCGACACGCTGGATAAAGTCCGCAAGCTGCTGACCGACCCGGCCATGTCCAGCATCCGGTTGGTGGTCAACCCGGAGAAGATGGTCATCAAAGAGACTCAGCGTACCTACACGTACCTGAACCTGTATGGCTACGCGACCGATGCCATCCTGTGTAACCGCATCATCCCGCCGGAAGTGACCGATCCGTACTTCGCCATGTGGAAGGCCAACCAGCAGGACAACATCGCTTACATCGGTGAAGCCTTTGGCGAACTGCCGGTGATGAAAGCGCCGCTGTTTGGTCACGAAGTCGGCGGGTTGGATACGCTCCGCAAGCTGGCGGACGCGCTCTACGCGGATAAGAACCCGGCCACGCAGATGTTCGACGGGCAGACCCACCGCATCGAAGGCGACTCGACAACCGGCTTCACGCTGGTGGTGCCGCTGCCGTTCGCCAATAAGGACGACCTGGATCTGTATCGTTCACGGGATGAACTCACCCTGCGGGTGGGGCCATACCGCCGCAATATTGTCCTGCCGTATGCCCTCTGGGACCTGGAAATAGGTGATGCCCGATTTGATCAATCTACCCTCCGCATCCGCTTCGTCAACGACGAACGGCAGCGGCAGCCCGCCAGTTAAACAGTTCTCGCGGCGGGTTGCCCTCACCCCTAGCCCCTCTCCCTCAGGGAGAGGGGAACCGGAGGGGGTGCAGCCTACGGGGACTTCCGATGGTCACAGCCGTGCGTCAATACAACCAGATGCAACAGATCGGGCGCAGCCTACGGGGACTTCCGATGGGCGCAGCCGCCCGCCCCTACAACTAGACTCCCATCTCCCTCAGGGAGAGGGAGTCGGGGTGAGGGCCGATACCTATCTAACGATTGCTGCGCATCCGGAGATCGATACGCAGCTCCCGCGCACGCTGGAGGAAATCCCGCGCGGGCGCTCGCTCAAGATGCAGGTGCGCTTCCTGCGGACGCTGGGCTTTGCAGCCTGGCTCTTCGCGCGCGTGCTGTTCTGGTATTACATCATGCCGCGCGTGATCGGTCAGGAAGCGGTGGATCGCGGCAGCATCAAGCGGCTGACGCAGTATGCCCGCGAGTTCCGCAACTTCGCGGTGGCGCTGGGCGGCGTGATGATTAAGCTGGGGCAGTTCGTCTCCGCCCGGGTGGATGTGCTGCCGGAGGAAATCACCAACGCGCTGCAGGATTTGCAGGATACGGTGCCGCCGGTGCCGGAGAAGCAGGTCCGCGCCACCATCGCCCGCGAACTGGGGCCGGTGGAGAATCGCTTCAAGTGGCTTGCGGAGAAGCCCATCGCCGCCGCCTCGCTCGGTCAGGTCTACCGGGGGCAATTGCTCACGGGCGAGCGGGTGGTGGTCAAGGTGCAGCGACCGGGCATCCGCGATGTGGTCTACACCGACCTGGCCTCGCTGGAGATCGTCGGCAAGATCGCCAACCGCTTCCGCTTCATCCGCCGCCGGGCCGATGCCAATAATCTGGTCTCGGAGTTCGGGCGCGTGCTGCTGGAAGAGATCAGCTATCGGCACGAGGCCAAGAACGCGGCACGCTTTGAGCAGATGTTCGCCGATGACCCCGGCATCTACATCCCGGAGATTTATCGCCAGCACTCGACCGACTCGGTGCTGACGCTGGAAGATGTGACCAGCATCAAGATCGGGGATTACGCGGCACTGGAGGCGGCGGGCATCGACCGGGGCGAAGTCGCCAAGCGCTTGATGAACTGCTACCTCAAACAGATCTTTGAAGATCGCTTCTTCCATGCTGATCCGCACCCCGGCAACCTGTTCGTCTATCCACTGCCGGATCAGGCTCACGAGAATGGCAGCAAGGGCAAAGGCCGCCCCTTCTATTTGATCTTCGTCGACTTCGGCATGTCCGGTGAACTCACGCCGCAGTTGAGCGCGGGCATCATGAACACGCTGACGGCGGTCATCACGCGGGATGCGCGGCGGTTGGTGACCAGCTATCAGGAACTCGGTTTCCTGCTGCCCAGCGCCGATACTGAGCGCATCATCGAGGCGACCGAGGCGACCTTCAACCAGGTCTGGGGCATGAATATGTCCGAGATCAAGAACTTCGGTTATACCGATGCCGCCGAACTGGGCAAGGAATTCAACGACCTGATCTACGAAATGCCGTTCCAGGTGCCGCAGGACTTTATCTACCTGGGGCGGACGGTGGGCATCCTCAGCGGCATGGCGACCAGCCTGGATACCCATTTCAACCCGTGGAGCGAACTGCAACCTTATGTGCAGAAGCTGATCGTCAACGGGGTAACGAAGGGCGGGGACGAGTCCGCCGGGGCGGTGCTGGGGCTGCCGATCCTGCAAAGCCTGTTCAACGGCAACGCGGCCCAGACTCTGCTGGATGCCGGGCGCATGGTGGTCAACCGGGCGGTGGTGGTGCCACAGCAGGTCGAGAACGTCCTGGCGGCGCTCGACCGGGGCGAACTGAGCGTCAAGGTCAGCCCGACGCCGACCTATCGCAAGCTGCTGACGAAGATCGAGGTGCAGGAGCGCCGCACGACGCGGGCGGTGCTTTTCGGCGCGACTCTGGTCAGCGCGACGCTGCTCTACACAGCGGGGCATACCACGCCGGGTATTGTGGGCTATGTGTTCGCGGGTCTGCTGCTGCTCAGTGTGCTGGCGAGTGGGGAGTAGGGGAAGAAGTTCACACGAGAAGAGCCCGTCCAGCCGCTGTCAGTCTCGGCGGAAATATCGCCAAGCTTTCACCGCTTGAAGAATCGGTAGATATAGTCCTGGGCGAAGGTTGGCGCACCCAGCCCGTGCAGCATCGCCAACATCTGTGCCCGGTGATCCATCCCATGCATCGCCACATGCTGCAGGATGGCCCAGACCGGCAGTTCATTGTAAGTGGCTGCCAGGTCAGCATCGGTCATCGCATCCAGATAGGTCCGCATCTCCTGTTCCACATGGTCCCAGTAGACGCGGATTTTCTCCCGCGAGGGATAGTGCACCGGATTGAGGAAGCCCGGCACCTCGACTCCCCGCAGCCCGCTGAACCAGCGCTCGTCGACGCTCATCAGGTGGACGCACTGGTTGCGGATCGACCCGACCGAGTACTCTAGCTTGCGTGTGAACTGCTCATCGGTGAGCGTCAGGATGCTCTCGTTCCACAGACGGCGGTTGGTGCTGATGTGATAGTCGAACAGGTCACGGATGTGATCGGTTTGCATCGTTTTCTTCCTATCAAGAAGGGCATTAACCCGGCTGGCGTTTGAAGCAGTCGAGCGTGTGATCGTCCACCATGCCGCAGGCCTGCATGAAGGCATAGCAGATGGTCGGGCCGACGAAACGGAACCCGCGTTTGAGCAGTGCCTTGCTCATGGCCTGCGATGCGGGTGTTTGCGCTGGGACTTCACTCAGGCTGCGCCAATGGTTGATGATTGGCTCCCCGCCGACGAAACTCCACAGGAACGAGTCCAGCGTGGTGCCGCTGTCACGCAAATCCAGATAGGCGCGGGCGTTACTGATGAAGGCGTTGACCTTCAGCCGGTTGCGGACGATGCCGGGGTTGTCCAGCAGGGCAGCGACTTTGGCCTCGTCATAGTGGGCGATTTGTTCCGGGTCGAAATGGTCGAAGGCCGCCCGATAGTGGTCGCGCTTTTTGAGGATGGTGATCCAGCTCAAGCCGGCCTGTGCGCCTTCCAGACAGAGCATCTCGAACAGACGTTGATCGTCGTGGGCGGGGTTGCCCCATTCGTGATCGTGGTATGCCACATACAGCGGCTCGTTCAGGTTGACCCAACCGCAGCGGGTTGGTTCCGGGTTTGGCATGGTCTGGCTCCATATTGGAATTGTTTCAATCTACATGGGCAGTTGCGCTATCGATTTATTCCGCTAGTTCAACTCAAGGAGATGTTTTCGGAGAGGGCGTTTCGGATAGAACTTGATAAGCAGTCACGGATTGAGGGCCAGCAATCAAGATTTCGTTATTGGGCAAGGCTCCGAGGCCATTTACGAACAGATCACTCTCGATCACCCCTTCCAGCGTTGCGTCTGTTACATTCCATACTTCAACGTCTGTCCAGAGATTGACAGCCAGTATATTCTCCCCGATCCAACTCATTCCCCTTGATCTGAACCGGTCTGAACGCATTTGCCAGCTTTGTTCAAGTGCGTATGGAATCGCGGTAACGTCCCACACCTGAATGGTTCTATCCTCATTCAAGGTTGCTATGCGATTCGCTTGTGGATCCCAAACAGCATCATATATCTCATCTGAGGCACTCAGCGAACCAAGTTCCATACTGGTAGTAGCATCCCAGAGGATAAGTTCAGATCGGTTGGCATAACCAATGACGTTACTTGCGCTCCAAGCGACAACCGTTACTGCGTAATTGTCGATTGATTCAGCATCGAGCAGTGTGCGTTCCATTTCACCAGTAGTCACATTGAGTATTGCGATGCGAGACAAGATCAATTGATCTGCTCCGCCATCCTGTAATGCCAAGACAATCCTGTTACCGTCTGGACTCCAGCCAATGTCATTTATTCTACGTAGATATGTTTGATTATAAGCCGGTCTGACTTCACCCGTCTCCCAATCAAGCAGGTAGATTATTCCTGAAATGGAGATATCTGCAATAACAACAGCTATGGGATTCCCAAGTGGTGAATAGGCTATGTCAACGACATTATATCCTGTTGGGTTTAGGTTATTTACATCCTGAAATGGGAGCGGGATTGTATATGTGTTAATCACAACACCAGTTTGATAGTCCACGATCTCTACCAATCCATTCTGTCGAACGGTTGCATAGTGAGGGTTCATAGGACTGATCGACAACGCAACGATGGCTGGCTCAGTCGTATCCGAAGCGGTCACAGGAAAGTGCCTGTGCCATACTAAAAGGGGCACTGCTACCACGAGAGACAGGAAAACTTTCAAATTAATCCAGCCGCAGCGCGTGATGGACATGGCCTTACTCCAGGTGATAGCTGTCTGGCTCAATTGTGCTACACTCGGTCATATCGAATCAACCACACTTTTCAAGAAAGATTTTGACTATGCTGCGACTGGTCATTGATACGGATGCCGGGGTCGATGATGCTCAGGCGATCATGATGGCCTTGCGCCATCCCGCGGCGCAGGTTGAAGCCATCACCACGCTCACGGGCAACTGCCATGTCGATAAGGTGGTTCCCAATGTCTTGAGTGTACTGGATGTGATGAATGCGCCGCCGATCCCGGTCTACCGGGGTGCGGAACGCCCATTGGTTGCGGACTGGTTCCCGGAGTCCGATTTTCACGGGCAAGATGGCCTCGGTGATGCGCCGGAGCGCACATATAGTCAGCGCTCAATCGAACATAAACATGCTGCGCTGGCGCTCATCGACCTGGCGAATGCCCATCCGGGGGAGCTGACGCTGGTAGCGCTCGGCCCGTTGACCAATCTGGCGCTGGCGCTTCGGCTTGACCCGGCCCTGCCGTCGAAGTTCAAAGCTTTCACCTGGATGGGCGGCAGTATCCGGGGGCAAGGCAATACACCCAATATCGCTGCCGAGTGGAACGCCTTCTGCGACCCTGAAGCGGTTCACATGGTGCTGGAGGCCTTCCCAATGACCACGCTGCTTTCATGGGAAGCCACACTGGACAACCCGCTCCAGTGGGATCACTTTGATCGGCTGTGCGCGATTCAGACCCCGGTCGGCCGCTTCCACAAAGCCATTACCGCGTTCACATCGGGCTATATTCGGACGAACCGCCCGAGCCTCGGTTTCCTGCTGCCGGACCCGCTGGCGATGGCGGCCACGCTGGAACCTGACCTGATTGCTGAATCCTTCGATGCCTATGTGACCGGCGAACTGCAAGGCAAGCACACGCGGGGGATGACGGTCATTGACCACATGGGGATGCTCAAGCGTCCGGTCAATGCACGCGTTGTGACGAAGGTGGATATGGCTGGTGTATACCGGTTGTTCGAGCAGATGCTGGCGTGATTGAGTTCACAGTTGGCAGTCACCGTAATGACATCATGCCCGCGTTCGCTCTAGGGTAGGGGCGCACAGCCGTGCGCCCGAAAGGCGCAATCCATTGAGAACAGACAGTCCACATCAGCCAACCGAAAACGACCAGGCACTCATTGCCTTGCTCCGTGAACTTAGCGCTGTCCCTGCGCTGTCCGGTGAAGAAGATGCCATGTCCCGCTTCATGGCGGATCGGCTGGCGGCGCGGGCGGACTCGGTCGAGATCGACTCCATTGGTAATGTGATCGCCCGCTTTGGCCCGGAAGGGCAGCCTGCTATCGCCGTTCTCGCCCATATGGACAGCATCGGCATGCGCGTCAACCGCGTCAACCGGGATGGGACGCTGGGCGCGGTGCCGGTCGGCGGGGTGAATTACCGGGCCATGCCGGGTGTGCCGGTGCGGGTGGGCGATGTGCCGGGGGTGGTGACGGTGCGCTCGCAGCATCAATCTAAAGAGGGTGAGTCGACTCTCAACTGGGAAACGCTGGCGATTGATGTGGGCGGCGCGGCAGTCGAGATGACCACGCCGGTGCTGTATGCGGCGGCTCCGGTCGAACTGGCGGGGGGATGTTTCGCCGCGCCATACATGGATGATCGGGCAGGGTGCGCGGTGCTGCTGACGCTGGCCGAGCGCCTGCCTGTCGAGCGCGCCTATACGGTCTATCTCATCGGCACGGTGCAGGAAGAAACCAACTCGCTGGGCGCGTTTCACGCCTTACAAGCGGTGAAGCCCGCAGCCGCGCTGTTTGTAGACGGCACGGTCAGCCATGATACGCCGGAGACGGCTTCACGCGGGCAGGTGCGCTTGGGTGCCGGGCCGGTGCTGTTGGCCTACCTCTACACACGGGGCGGCAACGGCTGGAGCGCTAATCCAAAGCTCCGCGCCCATCTGAAGCAGGTGGCGAGTGGGGCCGGTATCGCTTATCAGCAGGATGCGGTGGATGGATTGATCGCGGACTCGAAGACGACGGTGCTGCTGGGCATCCCCAGCGCGGTCATCGGGCTGCCGATGCGGAGCAAGCACGCGCCGCTGGAAGTGGTGCATCTGGATGATCTTGCCCGGGCGCTTGATCTGTTGGTGGGTGTGGTCAGTGCGCCGCTGCCATCTCTGGCGAGAGGGTGAGTGGTCGAACGGTCAATAAAGATAGCTGATTGAGAATGTCACTGTATATCTGGAGGCAATAGATGCTGAATTCACTGTATGCATCGTTACCCGGTTTAGATGGAGCGATTGAGCGTCATCGCTACCTGAATGATGCGCAGGCACTCTGGCACGATCTGGAACGCCTGCTGAATGCCAACGCGCCTTCGGCGGGGTCGTGGCTGCCGGGGGCGATTGGTGACGACATTGGCACGATTGCCGATTCGCTGGGGTTAGGCGCACACTTTATCCCGCACCTGAAGCGCACAGGCAATTCGGCGCTGCGCCTGGGTGCGCCGGGTGAAACGGCGGATGTGATCGTGGTCGCTCATATGGATCGGCCCAGTTTCCGCCCGCGTGATCTGGCAACGGGTGAGCTTTACCCCATGTGCTCCATCCGCATTCCGGGGCAGGCCTATACCTGTGCGGCGAAGGCAGTACGCTTTACGGATGGCCGGATGGTCATCAGCGCCCGCGGCACCATCACACTGGAAAAACGTGATGGAGTCGACTCGATCCGTTTTGCCGCCGAGTCTGGCAGTCTGGCTCACGGTGATACGGTGATGATGGATGTTGAACCCGTGTTGAAGGATGGCGTGGTCACAGCCACCGGGTTGGATAACTGCCTGGGCGTGATAAGCGCACTGGGGGCAGCGGCGGCGCTGGCCGCGGTGGAGCCGCACCTGCAAAAGTTGGGCAAACGGTTGTTGATCGTCTTCAGCGATCAGGAAGAGGGCATTCCCGATGCCTTCTTCGGCTATGGCGCTTCCCGCTTGACCGGCATCATGCCTGCGCCAACCTATGGCATGATCTGCGTGGATGGGCAGACCGCCGGTGCGAATGGCGGCAGTCCCCGCATGGGTGAGGGTGCTGGTTTTGGCACCGTTTCCGGTTGGAGCCGGGGCTCCGTTGTGCCGCCGAATTATGTGTCGCTAGGTGTCGACCTGGCCGCAGCGGTCAATGCAGCTTCCCCCGGCAGCGTCCAGATCAACACGGGCTATCTCTCCCGCAGTGATGACATGATCCTCAGCCGCTGGACGCAGATTCTCGCGATGATTGGTCCGCCCATGGCGAACCCGCATACCGTTCAGGAAACGGCGCGGTTGAGTGATTTGCAGCACACCATCCGCTGGCTTACCCTGTATCTGACGGCGGTGCTGGGGATGGATGAAGCTCTCAATCAGGCTTATGTGTTGAACCGCTAAACAAAAACGGCGTAGGGTGCAAACCCTACGCCGTTTTTAATTCAGAAAGTCCACTTAACCGGCGATAGCATCTTCCTGAGTCGCCACACGCTTGCCGGAGGCCGTCACCCACCCGATGATCTTGCCCGGATTGCCTACGACCAGCGCGTAATCCGGCACATCCTTTGTGACTACTGTGCCGGAGCCAATCATGGCCCAGCGACCAATAGTGATGCCGCAGACGATGGTGCTGTTGGCGCCGATGGCTGCCCCGGTTTTGACCAGGGTTTCACTCAGAACCCAGTCATCTGGTGCTTTCAGGCTGCCATCCGGGTTGATGGCCCGCGGGAACATGTCATTGGTGAAGCAGACGTGCGGGCCAACAAAGACGCCATCCTCAATCTTCACCCCATGAAAGACCGAGACATAGTTCTGAATTTTGACCCGGTTACCGATCTGCACGCCGGCATCGATGAAGACGCCCCGACCAATGACACACTCCCCGCCCAGGTGAGCATCCCGGCGAATATGCACCAGATGCCAGACCTTGGTGCCTTCCCCGATCACTGCTCCGGCTTCAACTTCTGCACTTGGATGGATGAACATTATGGGTCCTCATGATATGGAACAGACTGGTTAACTCATTCCAGAATACGGCCCAAACCTTAAATTGAACGTGCAGGAATTAATCGTTATTCATAACGATGCCCTAAAATTACTATCTACATATCATATTTAGGTGTCGGCAAGGAGCGCGGACTAAAGTCCTGTCCAAGTTAGGTTGAGATTTTGGTGACCAGATGAAGTCCTTATTTCCAGATGCTAAATCGGCTGAGCCACTGAGTGATGGGGGGGAATCCTTAATGAATGAGTCAAGTCTGTCGCTGGTTATTCCTGCTTATAATGAGTCTGAAGGCGTTGCTCAGACCGCTGCTGCGGTGCGGACTCTGCTGGAGTACCTGACCAAAAAACACACGGTCGAAGTCATTTTTGTGAATGATGGCAGCAAGGATGACACCCGCGAACGCCTGGAAGCTGAGTTCAAGGATGATGCGCGGGTCAAAGTCGTCAGTCACGCGGTCAACCAGGGACTGGGCGCGGCGATCCGCACCGGCTTGAAGGCTTCCACCGGTGACATCGTTATTACCACCGACTTTGATGGTACTTATCCGCTGAATACCGTGCCACAGATTTTGGGTCGCTTGCAAGTGGACGGTTCAGATATTGTCACGGCTTCGCCTTATCACCCGAACGGCCGGGTGGAAGGGGTGCCCCCTTACCGCTTAATGTTCAGCTTTGGCGCGTCCTTGCTGTACCGGATGTTAGTCAAGTGGAACATCTATTGCTGGACAGCTTTGTACCGTGCCTATCGCCGCCCGGTGATTGAACGGATCACCTTTGAAAGCAATGACTTTTTGGCGGGGACGGAACTGCTGGTTAAGGCGCTGCGGGCTGGTTACAAAGTGACCGAATTCCCCACCACCTTGCACGTCCGCACGTATGGTCAATCCAGTATGCGCGTGATGAAGGTGACGATGGCACACTTGCAGTTTCAATGGCGGTTGCTAAAGCAATCCATCCTGCACAATGACCCTGGGCTGCAGGTCCCGCAGATTAAGAAGTCAGAGCCAAACGCTGTGGCCAATAACATCACCTGATTGCCAGGCAGCGTAATTCTGGAGGCGGGGCATCCACCTCCAGGTAGTACTTTACGCAGCAACCATCAACACAGCACCAACGATTAGAGACAGATGACATGACCCTAAACGCACCAACCCGATCCGTCTCTTTAGCCTCTGTCTGGTTTGACTGGTTGCTGATTGCAGTGATAGGCCTGCCGCTGCTGCTCATTAACTTAAACTCACGCCCGTATCTGTGGTTTGATGAAGGTTATAAGCTGAATGGGGCTTATACGCTGGCTGTGCATGGCGTGTATGGCACTTTAACTTCAAATGGGTTCCTGGAGTTCGATCCGGGGACCAGCAGCGGCCCTGTGGATATGGGCTTGACGGCCCTGGTCTATCGCCTGTTTGGTGCGGGTATTCTACAAGCCCGCCTGGTGAGTGTGGCATTTGCGCTCACGATGGTGCTGGCATTTTACGCGATTGCCCGGCGCTCCTATGCGCGTTCAATTGCACTGGCCATCATCATCCTGATGCTGGTCTTTCCCGCCATTGGTGATATCGGCCTGGTGATACTGGGTCGTCAGGTCCTGAGCGAAACACCGGCCTTAGCGTTGATTGTGGTCGGTTTACTGATCTGGTTAGTCAAGGGTCGGGAACATTTCGGTTATCTGCTGGTGGCCGGGGTCATCACCGGGGCCGGCTTGCTCTCCAAAACGCAGATGGCGATTCCGCTCCTGCCTGCCGTGGGACTGATGATCCTGCTGAATGCCTGGAAACAGAAACAGAACCTCTTTCGCGAGAGTTTGTATCCGGTTGCGATTGTCGGCACGATAGGATTGTGGATGCTGGTGGGCAAGCTGGCGACCACCCCGGAAGTCCAGGCGGAAAACTCTCTCATGCTGGCAGATGCCATCCGCACCAATCTGTTGACGGGGTTGTTTGGGCGCACCCTGCCGGTCAATTCGATAATCATGTCCATAATCATGTTCATTGCCGGTCTCTATGGCATTCGGCATCTGCGTGATTTACGGCGATTGAGCGCGTTGGATGTCCAGGTGGAACTCAGTTTTGGCCTCTTGAGTCTGACGAGCCTGGTCTGGTTTGTTTTCTTTTCAGTAGGCTGGCCACGTTACGGCTATTTTGGTCTGATACTGGCGACTTTCCTGATCGGGAAGTTGCTCTGGGATGCAGCGGCCTGGGTTGAACAGCGGTTCAAGCTGCCGGCTTACGCCATCATCGGTGTCCTGCTGACCGGTTCAGGCATCTTCCAGGGTGTGCAGCTCATCAAGCCGCTTGAAAGCAGTGGCGTGGAAGAAATGGCTGCTTATGTCCAGAGGGAGATACCCGCCGACGCGCTGATCGAAACCTGGGAATGGGAATTGGATCCGCTGATCGGCAGGCTTTCGACCCTGCACCATCCGCATCAGCGGTACCTGTTTGAGGCGATCCGGCAGTTCTCACATACTGAAACGGCCTTTGACCTTCAGTATGATGTGCTGCAAGCGAATCCGGATTATCTGATTATCGGTAGTTTTGCCGAGTGGACCCAAATCTACCCGTATGAGGTGGTTGAGCAGCACTTTGACGAACTGGCTCAATTCGGCATTTATACCATTTACGAGCGAAAAGCGATGACAAGCGCTTCTATAAGCGCTTATACCGAAGAAGAGAGTTAGGCAATGAAATCAGTAGCAATCGTTGGTGGCGGGATTATGGGAGTGACCGTAGCCTACCGCTTGAGTCAGCAAGGCTTCAAGGTTACGGTCTACGAACGCAGCCCTCATTTGGGCGGCCTGACTGCCTATATGGATTACGATGGCCTTCGTATAGATCGCTTTTACCACACGATCCTCAGCAGTGACCTGTCCATGCAGACCCTGATCGAGGAAAGTGGGGTGGCGGATAAGCGCCATTTCACCAGCACCAAGCAGGGCTTTTACGATAAGGGCCAAATTTACCCGTTCAGCACGCCGGTGGATTTCCTCCAGTTTCCGCCGCTGAACCCATTCCAGCGCTTCCGGTTAGGCTTACAGATTATCTACGCCCAGACGGAGAGCGACTGGAAGAAGATGGATGTGGTGCCGGTCGAAGACTGGTTGGTGAAGGTCAGCGGGCGTGGGGTCTATGAAAAAGTCTGGAAGCCGCTGCTGCGCGCCAAATTCGACACCATCTCCGGCGATGTCCCGGCGACTTATATCTGGTCGCGCCTGCGCCGCATGATGGGCACCCGCAAGGGCGTCACCTCCAAAGAGATGATGTGCTACCTGGAAAATGGCTACTATACCGTCGTGGAAGCTTTGGTCGCCAAAGCGGAAGCGAAAAGCGCGGTGTTCCATGTGAACGCGCCGATTGAGCAGATTCTGATCGAAGGTGGTCAGGCCGTCGGTGTGCGCGTGGGCGGAACGGATCATCGCTATGATGCCGTCGTCAGCACACTGGCCTCGCCGGTGCTGGCCGGTCTGCTGCCGGGGGCTCCGGCATCCTTCACCCAAAGCCTGGGCAAGCAGGAATATCTGGGTGTCATCTGCCCGCTGCTGATCCTCCGCAAGCGACTGCTGCCTTTCTATGTCCTGAACATTACCGATGAGAGCATTCCGTTCACCGCTGTGGTCGAAACCACCAATCTGATCGACCCCAAGCATGTGAAGGGGTATCATCTGGTTTACCTGCCCAAGTATATTGCGCCGGACAACCCGATGGCGGAGTGGTCAGATGAACAGATCAAGACGGAATGGATGAAGTATTTCCGGCAGATGTTCCCGAACTACGACGAGAAGGATATTGTCGAGTTTGAGGTACAGCGGGCGCGGTATGTCGAACCCATCCGGCCAATGAATACGCTGGATGATATTCCGACTATTCAGACGCCGGTGAAGCAGTTGTACATGGGGAATACGGTGATGATCTACCCGGATCTGGGCAACGGCGAGGCTGCGACACGCTATGCTGAAAAAGTGGTCGCCCAGGTGATTGCGGATGCCCCGCAGTGGGTTCATCAGTCCGTCGGGGTTTCTTGAGGTCTCCTCGGGGCAGGGGAGTGTCCACCCGGCAGTGATGCCACAGTCGATCCGCAGTAAATTATGCGTGTGAGGGGTTATCAAAATGGGACTGGAAGATCATAAATTCGTTGCCAGCTTGTCGCTCGATCTGGATGACAAGTGGTGCTACATGAAAATTCATGGCGACCCCGGTTGGGAAAGCTATCCCAGCTACCTGCCGCTGGTCGTCCCGCGCACCCTGAAGTTCCTGGAAGAACATGACCTGAAGATCACCTTTATGGTCGTCGGCCAGGATGCGGCGCTGGAGCATAACCGCCCGATCCTCCGCTCGCTGGTGGATGCCGGTCATGAAGTGGGTAATCATTCTTTTGCCCACGAAAGCTGGCTGCACCTGCAGGGCCATGATGACATCGTCGCGGACCTGGTCAAAGCGGAAGAAGCTATCTACAAGGCGTTGGGCGTCCGTCCCATCGGTTTCCGGGGGCCGGGTTTTAGCATCTCCTACGAGATCGCCAGCGTTCTGGCGAGCCGTGGTTATACCTACGACGGCTCGATCTTCCCGACCTTCCTCGGCCCGTTGGCCCGCGCCTACTACTTCATGACGACCAAACTCACGCCGGAAGAGAAGGCCAAGCGCAAGGAACTCTTTGGTACCTTCAAGGATGGCTTCCGTACCAATAGCCCCTATCCCTGGATCAAGGACAATCATCACATGATGATTATCCCGGTGACCACCTTCCCCTTGTTTAAGATGCCGATCCACATCAGCTACGTCCTGTACCTGAGCATGATCCATCCCAAGTTGGGGCTGTTGTACTTCGATATTGCCATGCGGGCCTGCAAAGCTTCGCGGCTGCGGCCTTCGATCTTATTGCATCCGCTGGACTTCCTGGGCGTGGATGACAATCTGCCGGAGTTGATGTTCTTCCCGGCGATGAAGATGCCTGCGGCCAAGAAGCTGGAAATCGTCGGCAAGGCGATGGAGATTTTGAAGAAGTACTATGATGTCGTCCCGATGAAAGACCATGCTGCTGCGATGATTTCGTCCAGCACCTGGCCGGTCTACGGGGTTCGTTAAGTTACGTTGTGAGGATTGTAGAATAGTCATATGAATTGCCCTATCTGTGCAGGCGAGGCCCGCCGTGTGTTTGAGAAACATAGCTACTGGGTATGTGACTGTGTAAGTTGTTCGCATCGCTTTTGTGAGATGACCCCGGATGATGACCATTTGAGTCAGGTATACGGGGATTCCTACTTCACCGAGGGTGGGGCCGGCTATGCTGATTATCTGGCGGAAGCAGATTTACTGATCGCGCATGGACGCCGCTACGGGCAGATGCTCAAGCGGCACATGCAGCCGGGGCGCGTGCTGGATGTGGGCGCAGCGGCAGGTTTTATCCTCAAGGGACTGACTGAAGAAGGCTGGTCGGGCGATGGGGTTGAACCCAACCCGCGCATGGCGGCCCATGCCCGGCAGGCTTACGGCCTGAACGTGCAGCCCGGCTCACTGGAAAGTGTCCACGCGGACGGTGAGTACGATCTGGTCAGTATGGTGCAGGTGGTAGCCCATTTCTACGATTTGCAGCGGGCTTTTGCCGCGGCCAACCGGGCGCTCAAACCTGGCGGCTACTGCCTGATCGAAACCTGGGATAAAGACAGCCTGCCCGCCCGGATGCTGGGCGAAAACTGGCACGAGTACAGCCCGCCGAGTGTCCTTCACTGGTTTGCCCGCCCAACCTTGACCCATCTGGCGGGGAAGCACGGTTTACAACCGGTCGCGCATGGTCGCCCGCAGAAGTGGCTGAAAGGGCATCATGCCAAGTCGCTGGTGCGCTATAAGCTGGAAACCACGCCGTTCAAGTTCACCGCACCGCTCCTCAACCTGGTGCCAGATGAACTGCCGATCCCCTATCCCACGCTGGATATTTTCTGGGTGCTGTTCCGCAAAGCCTGAGCCGGAATGGGAAGCGCCGCCCGGAAATCCGCGCGGCGCTCGCCAGAAGGAGGATGGAAGGTTGTCTGCATCTGATAGTTAGACTCTACCCCGTTTGATCCCCTGCCAGCATGAGCTACTTGTGGTGAAAAATCATCCTCTGCGCCTGTACGATAGTGCCAAATCCGTTAATGTGCTGAATCGCATATGATGTAAGTCCGAGTCGCCTGACGTATAATCAAATTACCGCACGGAATCGACGCGGCGCTGAATAGGGGTGAGGTGCTGCCGGGGTTACAACTCCCGGTGCGCGAGAACTTCCCGGCATTGGTGTCGTTTGAGTACCCCTAGGACATCCCAGCATCCCCATGAAGACTACGATTTCGACGTTGTATTGGGCCGTCGGTTGGGTGGCCCTGTTTCTGTGCGTGATCATTGCCTATCACCTTCGCTATGAATTTGAAAAGCCGGAATTGGGTTATGCTGTCCCACTGCTGCTGGTGGCACTGGTCTTGTGCCTGCTCGTCTTCTGGCGGCGCGGCATGGCAGAGTACATCCAGCAGCGACCGTTGTCGCTTCCGCTCGAGCTAGTACTGGGGTGGTCAGCGCGGCGTGGTCGCCGGGCAGTCCTGATTTTTGGACTGCTGGCGCTGCTGATTCTGGCTCTGGTGAACATGGGGTGGCTGCCACTGGTGAACATGCACTTCCAGTTTGGGTTGCTGCTCCTCGGTGCGGTGAGCCTATCGTGGGGGCTGGGTGGCGGAGGGGGTGGGCGGGTCATTCAACGGCGCTGGGATGGACACCGACTGGCGCTGGTAGCCGTACTCCTGTTGGCCTTTGCGATGCGCCTTTACGCGCTGGAAGAGACCGTCCCGCATATGGTGGATGAGGGTCTTTTTGCCGACCGCGTGACCGAAGCGTTCACCATTGAGGTACTGAAACCACTGCTGCTGCCCTTCGACGGCCTTGCGGCTTTTCCCTGGTTGTATCCGTATCTGCAATGGATGACGGTCGAGGTGGTAGGGCGTAACCTGACCGGGCTGCGCCTGGTGTCGGTGGTGATCGGTACGCTGACCGTGGCAGCGGTTTACCTGCTCGGGCGGCAACTCCTTGACCGACCGACCGCGCTGCTCGGTGCGCTGCTGCTGGCGGCACTCCCTCCACACGTCGTCTTCAGCCGATTAGCACTCAACAACATTGCGGACCCTCTGTTTGGGACGTTAGCTGTGGCTTTTCTACTGCGCGGGCGGCGGCGGGGCGGAGCGTTCAATTATGCCCTGGCGGGAACTATGCTCGGCCTCACCCAGTATTTCTATGAAGCCGGGCGGCTGCTTTTCCCGGTGTTGGTCAGTGGGGCGATCATATGGTTTGGCTGGCAGGAGCGGCGGACTATACGGGGGTACCTGCAGCGGCATACCCCGGTGCTGCTGGCTGCGCTGGCACTGGCGTTGCCCGTCTACCTCACCTTGACCGCGAATGAGCTGCCGATCACCCCGCGCACCGCGCACATCGGTATGGATCTGAATGACTGGGCAGATAAGCTGGCGCTGGACGGTTGGGAAGGCGTAGGGCGCCACCTGCTCAATCCCTGGCTGGTCTTTGTCTATCAGCCGGAGGATATAACCTACTACGGTGGCGACCAGCCGATGCTCTTGCCCTGGCTGGTGCCGTTTTTTCTGCTGGGGCTTTTTACGCTGCTGGCGCACTGGCGTCGACCTGCCGTCTTGCTGTTGTTCTGGCTGCTGCTGGTGATTCTGGGCAACACGTTGGTTATCAACAACCTCAATTATACCCGCTATGTGACGGTGTTTCCGCCGATGGCGCTGGTGCTGGCAATCGGTGTGCGGACTGCTCTGGAATGGCTGATACCCACTCATAGGTTGGGCGAGCGTCTCCGCCCTGCGCGGCTGCATCTTCCGTTGGTTGTTGCGGACTTGAACCTGGAACTGACTTTACGGAGCCTGAGCCGGGTGATTATTCAGCGGTATATCCCACGACTGATGGGTGTGCTGGGCATTCTGACGGCGATCCTGCACAGCGGCTATCTGCTTGGACCATATCAGGAGGCCTACCGCTACGAGATCTATCATGACCGGTTTGACTGGGAGGGTGCTATTCGTCGGTCGCTGCCCTATCCGGCAGCGTGGCCGATCCTCATTGGGACCGATTTTGACGATCCGGGGTATGCCCAGGGCGTGCTCAATTACTATACCGATGGACGCTTGCTGACGATCCAACACCCGCTAGACTTCACGGCTGAATTCCTGGCGACCTTGCCCGATGATCAGGGGCTGCTGGTCTACCTGCCGCCCGATGATCTGAGCCTGGCCGAATGGTTGCGCAGGGATTACACCCTGCACGGCCCCTACTTCGGCCCGGATAACGTCCCTTTTGAGAATCAACTCTGGCTGTATGTGGCCTTGCCGCCGGGGGTGGCGCTGCCGGAGTTAGGATAGCGACGTGATCGCCAACATAAAGGATGGTCAGCCGCCGACACTCTCAACGGGAACACTGGCCGCAAGCGGCACCCGACAAGTGCGATTTACCATTCGGCATCGCGGAGGCGGTCGTCTTGCCAACGGGCGGGATTGTATAGAACATATTCCCGAATACGGTTCAAATCGGTTTCATCGCGGATGATGTGGTCATGGTAGCTGCGCTGCCACAGTTTCCCCTCAAATGGAGTCCAACCTTCTTCGCGGACAGCGCGGCTGTAGGTGTTGGTTGTGCTGATCTTGAACCATTGCATCAGTTCCGCGATGGAGATGGCACGGTCAGCTTCGAGCAGCAGTATGCCATGCAGGTGATTGGGCATCACGACGAAAGCATCCAGCGCGACGGCAGCAAATTGTTCAATTACCCGTTCCCAATAACGGACGATCATCTCCCCGGCAGGTGACAGGTGCATCTGGTCGTCCATCACATTCCCAAACAACCATCGGCGGCGCTGGACACAGATCGTCACGAAATAGGCACCTTGCTGGCTGTAGTCGTAGCCCTGTAATCGCGGTGATTTGCGTGCGCGGTACTCCATAATGCCCGCCTGTGTAAACTCCCCATTCCGTTTAACGATCCCTAACACAACTTACGCGACGCCGAATGACAAATCCCTTCGCGCTCGTAGGGGCGGATTAGGCGTCTGCGCCGTATATCCGCCCACTGTTCCCTTACCACCCGTCTGCCGGCCTACCTGTCCACACTCGCATATCCGACCGCTGCCCATTTTGCGAAACATCCGACTTTAGTTGCATGGGCGGATATACCGCCGCAGACGGCGTAATCCGCCCCTACGATGCATGCAAACTCACCGCCCATATCCCGAATCAACCACTGTTTCCAATGGCTGACCGCTGCGGGCGGTTAACTCGTCTGGCGGGTGGTGCGTGGGCGGATATACCGCCGCAGACGGCGAAATCCACCCCTACGCGGACAATAGAATAGGCGGACTTGCCGCCTATATCATACTGTAATATGACGTAATTGATTACCTGATATTTACCTGCATATCAGGTAATCATGGCCTTTCGCCCTGTAAGCTTCAGCCTCTAACCGACCGCGTTACGCACCGCTGCCGTTGGTCTTGACCGGATCCGGCACGTTGGCGCTGGCTTTGGCGATCTCCTGGCGGAGCATCATGCCCAGTAGCGCTTCGATCAGGCTGCCCTGACCACCGGCTCCACCGCCATTGACGGCGATTTCTGGGATGATGCGGACGTTGCGCTCGCCGACGATCTGCATGAGCTGCACGGCGGTGAACCCTTGCTCGCCCATGGCTTCGGCACCCGCCTGATACGCGGACGCTTGTGCCTCACCTTTAGCGCGGATGGCTTCGGCTTCACCCTGCGCGGTCAGGCGGATGGCCTCGGCTTCACCTTCAGCCTGCTTGATAGCGGCACGGGCTTGCAACTCGGCGATATTGACGCCCTGTTCCGATTGCACCATCTCCTGCTGGATGTCCGCCAGTGCCGTGGCACGCACCAATTGCTGACGCTGTGCCTGGGCTTCCTGCTGGACCTGGTAGGTCTTGTTTTGCTCCTCGGCGATCTTCCGGTCGGTCAGCGTTTGCATCAGCGTCACCGGCGGCGTGATCTTGCCGATCAGCGTGTCGATGGCTTCGACATCATAAGCCCGGATGGCTTCCCCGACGTGTACGTTGGCTTCCTTCTGGCGGTCGCTACGGGCATTCAGGAAGTCCAGCACCGTGTAGTTCTGCGCCGCGTTGCGGAAGTAGTTGCTGACAATCGGCTGGAGGACGTGATCGACCATGTTCTGCACGGAGCCGATCCGGCTGATGACCTTCGGCGCTTCCAGCGCACCCACATGGATGATCTGCGAGACTTCCAGATCGAAGGTGAAACCGTCCTTCGAGTTGACCGTGATGGAGGATAGCGTCGAGTCGTACTGGTGGGTTTCCGTCCGCATCGACCAGTTCAGCACGATGTTGGTGGTTGGCACCAGCTCGACCTTCATCACGCGGGTGTTGATCGGGTGCTTGCCGGGGTAGAGCGGTGTGACCCACACACCCTTGTGACCCTGGTTGACCAGATCGCCGTGTTTGAACTCGGTGCCGCTGACATCAATGTGTGCCTTGCCGACGAAGCTGATGACCACGCCTACATAGCCGATGGGGATGGCGGTCATCGGCACCTGTTCCACCTGCACCAGCCAGGGGTTCAGGTTCCACGAACCGGAGAGCAAGACCTGTTCCTGCAAACCACGTCGACCACCGGCAGCCAGGAAGGCCTGCGCGTTCTGGAAGTTGTCATGACCGGGGATATACAAACCGGCGATTTCCCCTTCGTCAATCGGTGCGCCGTCCAGCGTGGTGATGATGCCCACCATATCCGACTCGACCGAGTACACCAGCAGGTCATCTGGGTTCATGTCATGCTGCTGGGCATTCTGCCGGGTGATGATGGTGAAGAGGGCGGTGTTGATGCGGTGTGCACCAGCGGTCAGGATGCCCAGTTGACGGCCTTTTTCACCGCCGTTGGTCAGGAACTTACGGGCGTTCTGGAAATTGTCGCTGTCGACGGTCTTACCCAGGATGCGCTCTGGCGGGATGGGCGCACCATCCGAAGCGACCACCAGCGCGATCTCTCCGGGCTGGACGACGGTCATCGGCACTTTCCGCACCGCGTAGAACCAGGGCCAGTAGAAGAAGTGGACGCCCGGAGCCAGTGTATCGGCCTGATAACCGGCCTCGCCATTGAGGGCGATCAACCGTCCGGATGGGAGCGATTTGCTCGACCAGCGTTTGATGACGATACCGACCTGTCGCTCACTGATGATGACGATGCCACCGAGTGCGAAAATCAGCACGATCAGCGCGGCGATGGCGACGATGATGGGAACCAGGAAATCAAACATACCCCTTTTATCCTTCCGAAGTGAACGGTCAATATACCGTCACAGGATTCATTATCCGCCGGATTCGATAGGAGTCTCCCCCAATAATTGGGGGTGTGGAATGGAATTTACGTTTGATTCGGCGGAGAGATTTAACCCCAGAGAACGCAAAGCAGAGATGCAGAGGCACAGAGGCAACGCAGAGCGGAAGATTTGCCACGCGCTGCCTGACTTGCTCTTTCCTCGTCATTCATCGCCTTAGATCGCGTCCAGCATCGCCGGCAGGTCGATCTCCTTGGCGCAGGTGCGGTTGGAGAGGCTGACCAGCCACTTGAAGGTATTCACCATGTCCTCGGTGCTGATCAGGTCATCGCGGTCAGCAGTGTCGGTCAGCAGGCGACCGCCCTCCATCCAGTAAGAGCCGAAGCTGCCCGGGTTGACGCAGGTCACCGCAATGCGGTCAGCGCGGAGGTTTTCGCGTAAGGCGTGGGTCATCCCGCGCAGGCCGAACTTGGAAGCTCCGTAAGCCACCTCGCGCCCCTGCGTGTAGTTCTCCAGCCCGTTGATCGAACCGATGACGATGATCTTACCGCTGGCGGATCGGCGCAGGTTGGGCAGCAGCGCCTGAATGGACAGGATGGCGCTGGTCAGGTTGACCTGCATGATCTGCATTGTCTCGGACAGGCTGATGTCCTCCGGTCGGTAGCTGCTGCTGAAGGCGTTCGACTCCCAGATGCCCGCGTTATAGATCAGCACATCCAGCGGGGACTCGCCCAGGGTGCTGGCAATCCGCTGCGCCGCGCCCGGTTGACTCAAATCGGCCTCGATCCAGCGGCGGGTCACCCCATCCAGCTTCCCTGTGTTCGGCTCCGACCGCGATACCAGCCAGGCCTGATCGCCGCTGCTGGGAAGCTGATCGCTGAGCAGGGCACCCAGCCCGCGGCTGGCCCCGGTGATGAGAAAGTGGGTCATTTGAGTAGGACTCCTGTACTAACCTGGAAACTGGCCGAAACTTTTTCCTAAAAATCCAGTCGATACGGTTATGTGACGAGATTTACGCGCATTGGGAGCAGCGCCGCCGTGCACACCATACTCATCATTGATGACGAACCCGCCATCTGCGAGATGCTTACCATGTTGTTTGAGATGTCGGGTTATGTGGCTGTCGCTGCTCCCAACGCGCGTAAAGGTCTTGAACTGCTGGCTATTCAGCGCCCTAGCCTCATCATTACCGACTTCAATATGCCGGGCATGAACGGCGGTGAACTTTGCCAGCACCTCAAGAGTAATCCTCAGACCTGCGCCATACCGGCGATTCTGTACAGTGCAAGCCTGCAGGGAATGGAAGGCTTTGAATGGGTTCCGGCAGATGCGTTTCTCGCCAAACTAGTCCCGCTCCAATCCATTCTGGAGCAGGTGAAAGAGCTTCTGGCGGCATAAGTCACGCCTTTCTGGTTACATTACGCGCTAACGTAAATTTCACCGTTTCGGGTACCATCGTACTAGCGCGTTTTTGGAGTTCCGGTAGACAATTGAAACGATAAACAGTTCAAAAAAAGCGAGCAGCATTCATGCAAACACCGATCCTCATTGTTGACCACAAACCAGCGGCCCACATGCTGCTCCAGATGGTGCTGGAGCGCGCTGGCTACCAGGTGCATGTTGCCCGGACAGCCCGCGAAGCCCTGTCGGTCATTCAGCAGAAGAAACCTGCACTGGCTTTGATCGAATATCGCCTGCAGGGTATGGATGGCGCAGAACTGTGTGTACGCCTGAACGCCCATGCCTCCACCCGCTATCTGCCCCTGATCCTGACCAGCGATAACTATGATGGTCAACGTGCCTCCCGCTGGCTGCCGGTGCAGGCTTATCTGCCCAAGCCGGTTTCCCCGAAGGATATGTTGAAGGTCATCAAGCGGGTGCTGGAACCCGTGCGCGCTTAAGAATAGTTCTCGATATAATTCCCAGCTACACGCTTTAGATTAGGGCGGACCTAAGGGCTCCATCGCCTTCAGTCCGCCTCTACCGCCAATCCGTATTTCACTGACCCCTTCCTCAATGCCCCATCAACCAACCACCGTTCACATTCAGGACTTCGCCGGTCACAAATGAAGCAGCGGGCGATGCCAGATAGAGCGCTGCTGCCGCGACATCCTCGGGCACGCCGGGGCGTCCCATCGGGGTTTGGGCGACCGTCGCCCGGATGCGTTCCTCGGCAAAGCCCCCGCCGAACTCGGTTTCCAGAATAAGCCCTGGTGCAATGGCATTGACGGTAATGCCCTCCGGCCCCAGTTCTCGCGCCAGACCGTAAGTCAGGCTTTGGATTGCGCCTTTGCTGGCGGCGTAGACGGCGGAACCGGGTCGGCTGCCACCGATGAAGGCGGCGATGCTGCCCAGGTTGATGATGCGGCCACCGGGTCGGCGCAGGTGCGGGGCAACGGCGACCGACATGAGCAGCGTGCCTTTGACTCCGGCATCCATCATATCATCGTAAGCGGCTTCAACTTCTTCCAGCGGCATGGTTGTCAGCGTGCGCCTGACGAAACCGGCGTTGTTCACCAGCACATCCACCGTTCCGGCCTGCGCCACGATCTGCGCGACGGCGGCTTCCACCTGCGTCCGCTGACTGACATCCGCTTGTATCGCGGTCGCACCGATCTCATCCGCGGTGGCTTCCAGCACCTCGGCTCGACGTCCCAGGATGTAGACGCGCTCACCCTGCTGGACGAAGGCCCGTGCAATGGCGCGCCCGATGCCGGTGCCGCCCCCGGTGACAATGACGGTGCGGGTCGTGGACTCGGTCATGGTAGATCTCTCCCCATCGCTATTTTCGGATAGTAGAGTCGATCATAACATGAGAACGCTTACCCTCACGCCAGCGCTGGTGCAGGCCGGAAGCGGGCAGCCGTCTCCACGACTAATGCGCCCAGCTTGGCCAGCCGGTCAGCGGTCCGCCCGGTGGGGATGACGCCATCAAAGACCTTGCCAGCATTGTGAATCGGTACCGAGAGCGGCAGTACCGTTCCGCGCAGGGAATGGACGACATGGACCATAGCGGCGATGCTGTTGACATCCGCCTGATCTCCACCTGCCGTTGCAATCAGGCCGACGGGTTTGTTGTGCAGGTACTCGGTATCGCTCAGAAATTCCAGGTAGTCGAGCGCATTCTTGGTCACCCCGGCCAGCGTACCATGATAGGCAGCGGTGCTGATGAGCAGGCCATCTGCGTTAGCGATTGCGCCGATGAACTGGCGCACATTGGGGGTGTAATCCGCCAGTTCCTTGTCGGGTTCATACATGGGCAGATCGTACAGGCGCAGGTCGAGCAGTTCGACAGAGGCTCCAGCAGCCCGTGCCGCTCTCAGGGCATGTTCCAGGGCGAAGCGACTGGTTGATTGATCGCGCAGGGTGCCGCCGATACCGACGATGTGTAAGGGGTTCTGGGACATGAGAGTCAACTCCAGTTGTTTGGTTACGCTGGTTTAGAGACGCAGCGTGGTGATCAGGATTTCCCTGTACTTTAGGTCAGGATTGTGGCCCTGATTGTCTTCTAGACTAACCGCGATGGCGGACGCTGCCATCGTCCTATCGACCAGCGTGGGGCTGCACCATCGGCCAAACCTTTCGGCTCGTGGCGAAAAAATACCTCTAGAATGAGTACATCGGACGATTTCAAACGATTAACGGGACGGTACGATGCCCATATCAGTTGACTGGCACCCGACAGAACCGACGATCCGGCACTGGCGCTTTGTCGGGGTCTGGTCATGGATGGAACTGCGCCAGGAACTAACGCGGTCGGTACCGGTTGCCGAGTCGGTGTCGGGGCGGATGGATGCCATCATGGACTTTACCGGTATGAGCATGATCGTTCCCGGTTGGATGGCGGGTCTGCGTGGTGTTGCGCCGAAGGCTGCCCGCAACCTCCGCATGGTTGTGGTGGTGTCCACCAGTCCATTGATTTTGACAGCACTCAAAATGTTTAGGGCCGTCAATCCTCGGCCTCATGTGCGTTTGGCCTCCGCCCCTACGGTGGCGGAAGCGATCAAGGTCATTCTGGCAGATCGGCTCAACGATACTGGTTCAATGGCAGGTGTTTAGCTTCTCTTACTTCCCCGGTTTGACCAACCCGCGTGCGACCGCAACAGTGACGGCTTCGGTACGATTGCCCACGCCCAGTTTGCTCAAGATGGCGCTGACGTAAAACTTGACGGTGCGCTCGGTGATGACCAGTCGCAAGGCGATTTCTTTATTTTGTAACCCCTGCGCCATGAGATGCAGTACTTCGGTTTCGCGCGGTGTGAAGGATTCGGTGGCGGGTTCATCCCCGGCCTGCACCCGGCGCAGCAGCTTGGAGGCCACGACGGGCTGGAGCAGCGATCCCCCGGCGTGGACGACCCGGATGGCATTGAAGATTTCATCCCGGGGCGCACCCTTGAGCAAATAGCCCTGCGCGCCATTTTGGACGGCGGATACAATGCGGTCATCGGTATCGAAGGCTGTGAACACAATCACGCGCACGGCAGCGTCCTCGGTTTTGAGCCGTCGCAATGTTTCCACCCCATCCAATGTAGGCATTTCCAGATCGAGCAGCAGCACGTCCGGCTGGAGCGCGTGCACCTGAGTCAGTGCATCCGCGCCATCATCGGCTTTACCGACGATCTCAAAATCGGGTTGGGTGCCAAGGATGGCGATGAGGCCATCGCGGACGACCGGATGGTCGTCGGCCACAATGATGCGGATCGGTTTGGTCATGGGCTTATCTCCAGCGGGACGTACACGTCGATCTGTGTACCTTGCCCGGGTGTGCTGCTGACTTCCAGCTGCCCGCCGAGCAGGCGGGCGCGCTCGTTCATGCCGATTAAGCCGTAGTGATTCGGTGGCACCTGAGCCGGGTCAAAGCCGCGCCCGTCGTCATCAATCAGCAGGCGTGCGCCCTCTGGCAGCAGCATCAATTGGACGCGGACATGTTTGGCCTGCGCGTGCCGACCAATGTTGGTCAGGGCTTCCTGCAAGATGCGATAGAGTCCGACCTCAACACGAGCAGGCAATGGGCGCTGACTGCCGATCACCTCTACCTGGGCTTCAATTTTGCGCCTGGCAGCCCATTCCTGCACCAGTTGGGCAGCGGCTTCATCGAGGCGACGGCCTTCCAGCGGTGCGGCCCGAAGATCCAACACCGACCGCCGCGCTTCCTCCAGATGTTCACGGGTCAGGCGCAGAGCTTGTTCGACCACACCGCGCACCCGCTCGGCTGCTTGACCGCTTTCCAACAGCGCATCCGCCGTTTCGAGTTGCAGCGCAATCCCGGCCAGCCCTTGTGCCAGCGTATCATGGATCTCCCGCGCCAGCCGGTTGCGCTCTTCCACTGCGCCGATTTCCACACTGCGGGTGAACAGCCGACCGCGTTCGATGGCGATGCTGACCAGATCCCCGACCAGATAGAGCAGGCGCAGGTCGTCCGCATTGATGTCATCCCAATCGGCGCTGGTCACGTTGAGGACGCCCAGCGGACGCCCATGCGCGTTCAGTGGGATGCTGGCGTGTTGACGCAGGCCGAGCGTACCAACCGCGAGATTTTCTAACCGCGAACAGGTGATGTTAGTCGGGCTGGGGAGTTGACCGCGCTCGTAGTACCAGAGGCAATCGCATGAGCCGCCCATGCGGCGGGGATGCTCCGCCAGGGCAGGGGGGAGGTTTTGGGCAGCAGCGAGGTAGGCTTTGCCCTCCTCATCCAGCAGGTAAATCCAACTGGTTTGCAGATCAAAGAGGGCCGCTACCTGCGCCAGCGCCGTGTTGAGCGCCCGTGTCAGATCGACTTCCTGATTCATCGCCTGGGCGATGGTATTGAGGATGGAGAGTTCACGATTGCGCCGTCGGAGTTTGTCGGCGTCGGATTCAGGGCGGGTGCGGGCCATAGGTGGGTTTCAGATTACAGGTGGCAGATTTCAAGATGGCTGCCATCTAGCAGCTTCCAGCCGGTTGAATTTAAGAAGCATGGGACAAACAGCAAGAAAAGTACAACTCCATTGTGTAGGGTGGCACCTATATGCTCATTATAGCGTGGGGCAGGGATGTGTATGCTGGACGAGTGTACAGGATGGTTGAAGTGACGTAGACTAATCCCAAACCAATGTGATGTAACGGGACATAAGTATGAGTAGAGCTAGTTTCGCTTCGATCAATGGTGCCGAGATTTACTACGAGATTGTGGGGCAGGGTGAACCAACGCTGGTCTTTATCCACGCGGGCATCTGTGATTCCCGCCAGTGGGATGAGCAAATGCCGCACTTCACGCCGCGTCATCGGGTCATCCGGTTTGACAGGGTAGGTTTTGGGCAATCGGCAGTCGCCCAACGTACAGTGGATACCCACCGAGCAGATATAGCCGCGCTGCTCGATCAACTGGAAGTCAACAACGCTGTGCTGATTGGTTCCTCACAGGGTGGTGCCCTGGCGTTAGACTATGCCTTGGAAAATCCCAAGCGGGTCAGCGGCCTGGTGCTGCTCGGGTCGGCACTGAACGGCTTTGAGTTTGATGATTCGGATCCTGAACCGGAAGGTTGGGCAGATATCGTCCAGGCCTGGAAGGAAGGCCGCCCGGAACCTGTAAATGAGTATGAAATGACACTTTTCCTGGATGGGCGCGGGCAACCGAGGACGCGCCTGGAGCCTGAGCTGCGGGCGAAGGCTGCCGCTATGAATCTGATCGCACTTCAGAATCAACTCCTCAGCGAATCACAGAAGATTCAGCCAGAGCCGGAATTGCAACCGCCAGCCGCAATGCGTTTACACGAGATTACGGTTCCGGTGCTGATGATGGTTGGCGATTATGATACGCCCTATATCCGTGCGGCAGCAGCGGCGATTATGGCTGGAATCCCGGACATCCAGCGGATTGACCTGCCGACGGCGCATCTGCCCAACATGGAAATGCTAGACGCCTTTAACCACCATGTGGAGGACTTCCTGAAGGCGCTCTAGGTAGTTATGCTTTCTGCTGCCGCCCGGCTGAGGTTGGCGAGGCCGCCACGCAGTTCATCCAGCCCTGGCCAACCGAAGCCGAGCCGCATATAGTGCCGGTCTTGCTCGAACCAGTGCCCCGGCCCGACAAAGGTCTTATACGTCCCGTTGAGAATCGCGTAGAAGTGATCTACATCCACAGGTAGATCAGGCCGGATGCGCGGGAAAGACACTACCCCGCCCTGTGGCTCAATCCACTCAAAAGCAGTCTGGGATTCCATCCAGCTTTTGGTGATGTGGAAACGCTCGTCGATATGCGTTTTGATCTGGCGGAGATGGGCCGCTTTATCCCGCAAATAGTGCAGGGCGATGGCTTCGTCCACGACCGAGTTGGAGATGAAGATTTGCTCCTTGGCTGCCAGGAAGCGTTCCATCAGATCAGGATCGCGGTTGATGAGCCAACCCATGCGAATCCCCGGCAGGCCGTAGGTCTTGGAGAGCGAGGATACGCTGATCGCCCGCGCCGAGAGTGACGCCGCCAGCGGCAGGGCTGACCCATAGGCCATCTCGCGGTAGGTTTCGTCAAAGAGCAGGTAGCAGCGCTGGCGCTCGACGATTTCGAGGATACGATATAACTCGGCCTCGGTCAGCATTTGACCGGTGGGATTGTGCGGGCAGGTCAGGCTGATGAGGCGGGTCTGCGGGGTGAGGCTGGCCTCCAGGCGATCTATATCCAGCCGGAAGCGATCTTCAAAACGCAGCGGCAGCGTCGTCACCGAGCAGCCGATCGCGCGGGGTGTCTCGACATTGGTGGCGTAGTTCGGGTGCGCTACGATCATGTGATCGCCTGCTTGAAGCAGGCTCGTATTGACGATGAAGAGAGCGGCCGCTGCGCCGACGGTCAGCAGCACATCGTCAGGGTGCAGGCCATTTCCATCTCCTGCCAGAATCTCGCGCAACTCCGGCAGTCCGTAGTGATCGCCGTAGGCCAGCACCAGATCGCCCAGATTCAGGTTGAGGTCGCGCAACGAGACATCGGTGATCGAGCTTTCGCTCAGGTTATGGGCGATGTTGCCGTAGCCCATCTGCTCCGGCGATTCAATCTCGATTGGCATCCGGCGATAACGCATGGAGGAACTCCGACAGGTGAGTTTCACACAGGGGCATCACAGGATGCCCCTGTGTGAAAGGCAGGTTCAGCGACCGAGGTAATCCAGCACGATGTGATTGAATTCATCGGCTTTATCGAACATGGCGAAATGACCGATGTTGCTCATGAGGAACAAATCGGCGGTTGGGATGAGGTGAGCCATTTCCAGCGCGTGTTCGGTGTATATGGCTTCTTCTTCCAGACCGTCCAGAATGAGCGTGGGGACGGTGATGCTGCCCATTTGCTCCGGGGTGTAATTCGGCTCGGTGGCCCACATATTGCCAATGTTGTTCAAGAAGGCATCAAAGCTATCTGGTGTCGGCGATAGCCGGACATAATCTCCAGCCGCCATTTCGATGTAAGCGTTAAACCGTTCGCTCTCACCCACATCGGTACGCACCCCGGCAGGAATATAGTTGGCCCCGTAAGCAATTAGCTTGATGAGCCGTTCCGGATGGTGGATCGCAATATCGAGGCCGATGATGCCGCCGTCGCTCCAGCCGACGAGATTGACCGCTTCAATGTTCAGGGAATCCAGCAGCGCCAGCACATCGGAGGCCATCAGTGCGTAACCGATCTGCTGCTCGGACATGGTGGAGCGCCCATGCCCTCGGCTATCCATCGCAATCACATAGTACGATTCCGAGAATGGTCCGATTTGATTGGCGAAGTAATCGGCGTTGCCCAGGCCACCGTGCAGCAGTAAGAGCGGCGGATTGGTCGGGTCGCCCCAGGTGGCGTAATAGACTTCAATATCATTAACAGGCATCATGCCAGACGCTACTGGTTCTGGCAGCGCGCTTTGCGCCGTGGTTATTGAAACCACAAACAGCAAACTGATGACCAATAGCAGACTGAATGAAGCGAACCTCAGCCATTGACGTGACATGCTATCCCCCTGATTGAGATAAAGAAAAACCCCGCTCCAGAAGGGAACGGGGTTTCAAAAGATCTTTAACGCTTACCGGCGGGCCATGACTGCGCCGAGGGTCACACAGGCATTGCAGGTGTTGTTCGGGCGGATGATGGCGAACCCGGCCTGCGGATCGGCACCGTAATCGGTCGAGTCCACATTCCAGACGATCATCAGGCGGACGCGACCACTGTTCTTCGCCAGTGAAGCGGCTTCCGCCAACCAGACCGCCTGATCCTGAACGGTCACACGGCTGGCCCAGTCGAAACCGGGGGGCAGCGGCGTGCTAAAGCCCTCACCACTCAGGAAGCCGAGTTCGGTGAAGCACAGCGGCTTGTTCGGGAAGGTGCTGGCGTACAGGTTGACCATGGTCTGGTAGTAACGGGTGTAGTGGTTCGGATTGCCACGCGGATCGCCGCTGGTACGGCTGGGCGAGACAATGCCTTCGTTGTAGTGGATGCCAACGCAGTCCATCGAGTTGGCGGCACCGGCCTGCGCCATCTGGCGGATGAAAATGTCATCGTCGCAGCCATCGTTGGCGCAGCGACCACCGAAGAAGCCAGTCGGGGCGGGTGCGCCGCTGATGACCAGCACGTTCGGGTTAGCGCGTTTGATGGCGCTGTAGGCTGCGCTGAGCATCTGGGCATAGTTGGTGCCGCTGATGCGACCGGCAGGCCACTCGCGGTTGATGTTCGGTTCATTCCAGACTTCGATGCCATCCGGGTTCAGCCGGGCCAGATCGCCCAGGAAGTTGGCGAAGTTCTGGTAATACTGGGCCGGGTTGGCCGCCAGTTGATTGGGATCGCCCAACACACCGAGCAAAATCTTGAAGCCGTTGCTGCGGGCGGCATCAATAGCACCCTGGGCGATGCTGGCTGCCGAGGCGCTGCCATTCCACCGGATCTGGCTCTTGGCCCAGGTCATGCCTGCGCCGCGCATCTGCGCCGGGTAAGAGAAGCTAAAGACATGGCCACCGAGTTCAAAGCCACCGGTCACCGGGGCCGGGGTTGGGCCACCTGGAACGGGAGTCGGCTGTGGGCCGGGGCCGCTGCCAGTGATCCGCAGTACCTGACCGACAAAAATGCGGTTCGGGTTAGCGATGTTGTTCAACTGGGCAATCGCTTGAACGGTGGTATTAAAGCGGCGGGCAATCGCACCCAGGGTATCCCCACGTTGAACCGTGTAGGAGGTTTCACCCCCTGCAGGCGGTGGGGTGGGAGCCGGGGTGGAACCGGGCGGCGGGGTAGCCGGGGGCGGTGTGGTGCCACCAGCAGGGATGATCAGCCGCTGACCCACAAAGATCAGATTAAAGTTGGCAATGCTGTTACGCTGGGCGATGGCCTGCATCGAAACACCATAGCGCAGCGAGATGCGGAACAGATTTTCCCCTCCCTGCACCACATGCACCTGTTCTCCGGCATTCTGTGCCACAGTGGTGCTAACGATGAGCAGGGACATCATCAACAGCGTGATGAGGACTAGCCAACGACGCATAAGAGCTCCTTTTCTGAGTTCCTGAAAAAAGCAGACATCGTTTCAACTACGTATGAATTGAGTTTAGCACGCTTCAGCAAAACGCGCTTCTGTGCCGAGGCCGGGCAGGTCGCCACCTGAACCCGCCGGTTGTATAGTTGGGACTGATAGCTGTGATCTATGATCGGGAGCTGAACCTTCATGTGTGATTCGGGTGAACTATGATGCGCTGGCTTGAGCCTGGTTCGATTGATGTTCCAGCGGATCTACGCGAGGCGGTTGGCGGGCATCTGCTGGTTGCCGAGACTCTGGTTCGGCGCAGAATCACCGCGGTCGAGCAGGCAGCGGCTTTCCTCGATCCGGCGCGCTATCGTCCGGCTTCGGCCTTCGATCTGCCGGATATGTATCGTGCTGCGGAAATCGTGCGGGAGGCAGTTCGCCGCCAAAAGACCATCCTCATCTGGGGAGACTTTGATGTCGATGGGCAGACCTCAACGGCGCTTCTGGTTGATGCACTGCGGGGGATGGGGGCACAGCCGCGCTTTTATATCCCCGACCGACAGACTGATGGACACGGTATCAACCTGGAGCGTCTTAAGACTTGGCTAAGTGGGGTTGATCTGCTGCTGACCTGCGATACCGGCATCGCTGCCCATGAGTCGATTGCCTGGGCGAGGAAGCAGGGTGTACAGGTCGTGGTCACCGATCATCACACGCTGCAGCCGACCTTGCCTCCGGCGGACGCGGTCGTAAATCCGATGCGCTTGCCGGAGGGGCATCCCCTGCGTGAACTCTCTGGGGTAGGGACGGCTTACAAGCTGGCTGAGGCATTAGGGTACTCCGGTGCGGAGGATCTGCTCGATCTGACGGCGCTCGGCCTGGTGGCCGATGTGATGGTACAGGTGGATGACACCCGTTACCTGATTCAACGCGGTTTGAACGTGATGCGGCAAGGCGGGCGGCCAGGTTTGCGCGCCCTGTTTGAACGCAGCGAAACCAATCCGGCGGAGGTCAGCTCGACGACGCTGGCCTTTGACCTTGCCCCGCGCCTGAACGCACTCGGTCGATTGGCCGATGCGAACCCTGCGGTGGAACTGCTCACCTCGAGTGATCCGGCGCTGATCGCCATGCTGGTCAACCGACTGGAAGGGATGAACAACGAACGTCGCTTCCTTACCCGGCAGATCGTCAGCGGCGCGACCGAGGCGATTGAACGTGAACCGGCGCTGCTGGATTATGCGGCGTTAGTGGTGGCGCACCCGGGCTGGCACGCGGGCATTGTCGGTGTGGTGGCTTCCCGCCTGGTGGAACGCTACCGCCGTCCGGTGGTGCTGCTGGCCCTGAACGGCGGCTCAGCCACCGGCTCGGCGCGGTCGGTCGCAGGCTGCCATCTGGTGCAGGCGTTTGAGTCCTGCGCTGATCTACTCACACGCTATGGCGGTCATGCCATGGCTGCCGGGTTGAGCCTGCCGGCTGATAAGCTGATCGAGTTTCGTCGGCGGCTCTCGCGGGCCGTGCGTGATCAATTGGGGGAGCGTCCGCCAGAGCCGACCCTGCCGATTGATGCCGTGGTGAACCTGAGCGACCTGACGCTGGATTTTGTGAAGGATGTGGCCCGGCTGGAGCCCTTTGGTAACGGCAACCCGCCGCTGACTCTGGCGGCGAAGCATTTGACCGTTCGCAGTATCAAACCGTTGGGACGCCGGGAGGAACACCTGCAACTGGTGGTGGAAGATCAGACTGGGAAATCGCAGCGGGTCTTGTGGTGGAATGGCGCGGACTCGACGCCACCGACCGGGACGATTGATCTGGCTTTCACTGTCCGCGAAAGCCACTATGCGGGTAAGCGTGAAGTGCTGGTTGAATGGGTCGATGCCCGACCGGCGGCCGATGTCCTGCTGGAGTTGACCACGGGCACGAGTCTTGAAGTCCTCGACCGGCGCGGCGCGCTTGATCCGGTTGGGTTGCTGGCGAGTCTTCAGCGGGATGAGCCGGATCTACTGGTCTGGCGCGAAGGTGGGGTAGCCGTCGAGGGTGTCAATCGCCTGGCGCTGAGACCGGCGCGGACCCTGGCGGTCTTTACGCCGCCGCCCGGCCCGGATGAATGGCAGGCCGCCCTCGATCTGGTTGCGCCACGCCGCCTGATCCTGATCGGTGAATCACCCGGCTGGGATGCTCCGGATGCCTTTTTGAAACAAGTAGCCGGCATGGTCAAAACTACGCTCTCCAAAAAAGATGGTCGCTTCTCAATTGCGGCGGCGGCTGCTGCGATTGCGGCTCGTGAGGCGACGATCCGCGCCGGGCTGGACTGGTTAGTCGCGGATGGGCAGATTCGCATAAGCGGGGCTGTTGACGATGTGCTGATGGTGGAGGTTCCCGGCACGGCTGATTCCACTGCTAAAGCGCGGGCGCAGGAACGGCTGCGTGCTCTGCTGGAGGAGACCCGCGCCTATCGCACTTTCTGGATGAACCGCAGCACCTGGCCTTAATGCGGGCGGAGATTGTGAAACCTGCTACAATTAATGAAATAATTGTTACACGGTGTTCCAACCTCATAAGGTCGGTTTTACATGCCCATCGGATTGCAATTTATTCTGCTGGTATGGGTGTTTGCCATTGCGCTGCTGGCGGTACATTATGCCAGTCCGCGGATTGGTGCCGGGCCGTTCATCGTGATCCTGGCAGGTATCACCACGTTCCTGCAGATACAGATCGAAGTCTTCTTTGTCCCCCTGCCGGGTATCATTATCTACCTCAGCTCACACATCATGCTCTCGGTAATTCTGATGGGCATTCTGGTGCTGTATGTGGTGAATGGTTCTCAGGTTGCCAGGCTGACCATGTTTGGTCTGATTGCGGTGACTTGCATGATCGCCCTGTTTATGCTGGTCGCGCAGGCGGTACTTCAGCCCGGTTCCGCCCAGATTGGCGGTTCGGCCTATGTGCTGATCGCGAACTTTCAGCCCCGGGTGGTGATCGCGTCGATTGCCACGCTGCTGGCGGATATGATTGCCATCGCAATCGTGTATCAGGGGAGCAAGAATGTTTTTGGCAAGCGTATTCCGGAAGCCATCCCGGCAGGTTTGGCGCTGCTGGCCGCACTCTGGACGGATGCCTTCCTGTTCATCCTCTTCTCGGAACTGGGGACGCCGGGTTTTGTGAGCGATATTCCAGGCTCGCTGCTCGGCAAATCAGTGATGGCGTTGGTGCTTTGGCCGGTGGTGGCCTTTTATCTGACGCGCTTTGCGCCTCGGCTGCCGGACTATCAGGGTGGGGAGAAACGCCCGACATTTGATCTGTTCCGGGGTGGGATGAACGAAGTGCGGCTGGAACTGGTGCGCGTCAGGGCGGATTTGGCGGTCCGGGAGCGTGAAGTGGGGGAAGAACGACGGAAAGTTCAGTCCCTGCGCGATTTTATCAGCGAAGCCACCCACGATCTGCGAACGCCGCTGACCGCGATCAATCTGAAAGTCTTTCGCCTGGGGCGGACGACAGACCCGGCTCAGCAGCAGGCTCAACTGGACGAGTTGAATGACCTGACCACCCGCATGAACGATATGATTGATGACATGCTGACTCTTTCGCGGCTGGATAGCGAAACAGATTTTGTACTGGCACCAATATCACTTAATGAGGTGGTGCGGCGAGCCTGTGGCCCGCTGCAGGCGCTGGCGCTGGACAAAGATCTGCTGCTGCATGTGAAGCTGCGTGCAGCCGATACACCCATTTTGCTCGACCCGGAGGATATTGAACGCATGGTGACCAATCTGGTCTCCAATGCTATTCGCTATACGCCCAGAGGGGGTGAGGTGCGGGTCGAAAGCCACGATGAAGGTTCGTGCAGCCGCCTCTCGGTCAGTGATACCGGCATCGGTATCAAGCCGGAAGACCAACAGCGCATTTTTGATCGGTTTTATCGCTCGGTTGAAGCCCAACGGATGGACCCGGCTGGTACTGGCCTGGGTCTAGTCATCGTCAAGCGTATCGTGGATCTGCATCAGGGTGAGTTGACGCTAAAAAGCGAGGTGGGCAAAGGCACCACTTTCGAGATCTCGCTGCCACGCCGCACGACCTAGGGGCAAGTGCAGCCTCTTGCCCCGGTAGATGTCTCAGTTTGTGTTGAATTCCTAGACGTAGGTGACATCATCGCGGCGCTTGGGCTTTTCGATGATGATGGTCTCATCATTTTTGCGTTTCTCACCATCCTGGTACCAGCCGCGCCATTCGTCACGCATCCGTTCCCAGCGGGCGGGATCACCCCAATTGTGCTTTGATCCCTTGACCACCATGACGATCAAGCCAATCAGCAGCAGCGGCCACAGGAACTTGAGCAGGCCGAAGAACATGAATGCTCCGATGAACAGCAGCGGCAGCATGAACAACGGACTCGGCCCCCGGTGGTGCCAGCCCATGTGATGCCGATGATGATGCCAACTGCCCATATGATGATTCCCGTGCATGTCGTTTTGTCTCCCGGTAAAGATGTACAGAGTAGAATACGCAATTACAGGGTATGGGTTGCTGCCCGCAGATGAAAGCTGGATGAAGGTCTAACTTCCTGCCTATTTGGGTAGGTGTGCCTGGGCACATTCATTCTCTATTCATGCAAGTAGATCGCTTGTATGGTAAATTCTACATAGGTGTAGAAAATGAACTCAAAAGATAACCTCACTCACCGGCAGATACTCGATGCCTCAGAGAAGCTCTTCTCTGAGCGCGGTTATACGGCTGTCACTTTACAGGATATTGCCCGCGCAGTGGAGATGCGCCATGCCTCACTTTACTACTACGCACCCGGTGGCAAAGAAGAGTTGTACGTTAAGGTGATGGAGCGGGGATTCCGTCAGCATGGCGAAGGACTGACCAACGCCATCATTGAGTCTGGCGAAGATTTTCGTGCTCAAATTCATGCGGTCGCTCGCTGGTTCGCTACCCATCCACCCATCGATCTTGGGCGGATTGTGCGTTCAGACTTGCCCGCCATTGAGCCTGCCGCTGCCCAACGGTTGATTACGCTCAGTCTGGAAACGCTCCGAATGCCAATTGCTGCTGCCGTGCGTAATGCGGCCCGCAAGGGACAGGTGAACGTGGCTGACCCGGATTTCGCCGCGATGGGATTGGTCGCCCTCTTGCAAAGTGTGCACAATATACCGCCCATGTTCATGGGGGATACTGAAGATCGAGTACAGGCTGCTATTGCCTCTGCCGATATGCTGCTTGATGGTTGGTTCAAACGGTAGTGCTCTTTTTTTGCTTTCATATTCTACACTTGTGTAGAAATTCAGGAGGACGATCGTCCATGCCAGCCATGCCCATTACCCAGACCTTCTATGCGGTTGACCGCGCTGCCTGGCGTGGTTGGCTCCAGCAGAACCACGCCACCGCCAGCGAAATCTGGCTGCTGATGCATTCAAAGTCCAGCGAGAAGCCGGGTGTGTCCTATCTGCACGCGGTCGAGGAAGCCTTATGCTTCGGCTGGATCGACGGCATTGCCAAGCGTAAGGATGCGGACTTCACGGCCCAGCGCTTTACCCCGCGCCGCCCGAAAAGCAACTGGACGGAACTCAACAAGGAGCGCGCTCGTCGCTTGATCGCCAGCGGCCTGATGACCGACGCCGGGCGAGCGGTGCTGCCGGATTTATCACTCGAGGCGTTCAGCATCGCGCCGGATATTCTGGCGGCATTGCAGGCGGATGCCGAGACCTGGGCGAATTTTCAGCAGTTCCCCGACTTGTACCAGCGCGTGCGGGTCGGTTTTATCGAAGAGATGCGGAAGCAGCCCGCCGAGTTTCAGAAGCGGCTGGATTACTTCCTCAAACAGACCAAGCGCAACAAGATGTACGGTGTAATGGAATAAGGAGACCCTGATGACCCAAGTGAACACTACCCCGACTCTGACGGTGCGCCATGCAACACGGGCAGATTTGCCCTTCGTTGCCTGGTGCAACTACGAAGCATCTTCACCCTACCCCGGTTTCTGTTATTGGGATCCACTTCTGGAAGGAACTGGTACAGCAACGATGGCCTTTATCGAAGCCGTCTTTCAGGCGGATGCCTTAGCCTGGGGACAGGTGGAGGATTTTGTGCTCATCGAACAAGATGGCAAACCGATTGCCGGTGCTTCCGGCTTCAGCATGAGCAGCGTAGACTATCGCCCGCTGCTGCTCTCGCGTCTGCCGGATGTCGCCCGTCAGCTTGGCTGGAGTGCGGAGACCCTGGCCCAATTCCAGCAAATGTATGAAAACGTGTGGGCCGATCCCCTGGATTCCACCCTGGCACCTGCCGCGCCCTGGATCATCGAGTGTGTGGCCGTGCTGCCGGAGATGCGCGGTAAGGGGGTTGCCCGGCGGTTGATGCAGGCGCTGATCGAGGAAGGACGTGCGCGTGGTCACTCCCACGCCGGGATTTCCGTCACCACCGGCAATGATGCCGCCCAGCGGGTCTATGAGGCGGTTGGCTTTCAGATGTACATGGCCTATGGCACCGAGTACTTTGATGGTCAGTTCCCCGGCACCACCAAGTACCGCCTGCGTTTGAGTTAACCCACGCTTGATCGAGGAAATGCGGGAACAGCCCGCCGAGTTTCAGAAGCGGCTGGCCTACTTCCTCAAGATGACGAAGCAGGGTAAGCGCTACGTGTGCTGGAATGAGTCTCGACTCAGGAGAGCGCTTCGGACAGGCGCTGACGATTGACCGCTTTGATGCGCTGGAGTGTCAGGGTACGCATGTCTTCCACGGCTTCCGATTCGTCCAGAATGTCGATCCCTAGCAGGGTTTCTATCGCGTCTTCCAGCGTGACGATCCCGGCAGTGCCTCCGAATTCGTCGATCACCAGCATCAGTTGTTCTCGTTCGGTAATGAAGCGATCCAGGGCACTCGGCAGTGAGGTCATTTCAACGACGACCTCAATTTCCTTTTTCAACCGGGTGAGGGGCGTATCCAGGCGGTCATCGGCAGCTTCCTTCAGCACATCGTGCCGCAGGACGTAGCCTGTGATGTTATCGACTGTTTCGTCATAAACCGGGATGCGGGAGTGCGGCAGCACACGGTGCTGTTCAATCACCTGGCTGACCGTCATTGATTCGCGCAGTGCAAAGACAACGATGCGCGGGGTCATGATGTCACTGACGCTGACATCTTCCAATTGCAGCAGGGTGCGAAGGATATGGCTCTCCCGCGCCTCCAACGTGCCCTCCTGTTCGCCGATGGTCGCCAGCGTGCTCAGTTCGGTACGGGTGATGGTCGGTTGTTCAGTTTCCGGGCGTAGTTTTTCCGCTAGTAGATGGAAGACCCACACAAACGGGTACAACACGATGACCAGCATCTGAATGGCGTAAGCGGCGAAGGGCATGAGCACTTGCCAGTAGACTGCCCCAACAATCTTCGGAATGATCTCGGTCAGCACCAGGATCAGCAGGGTCATGATAGCGGAGATCAGGCCGACAAATTCATTGCCGAAGATGCCAGCGGCCTCTGCTCCTGCCCCGGCGGCCCCGACCGTATGCGCGATGGTGTTGAGGGTCAATATGGCGGAAATCGGACGCTCCACGTTGAGCTTGTGCTTGAGCATCAACTGAGCAGCGGCGCCACCTTTCTGGGCGGCGGTTTCAATATAGGAACGCGAGGACGACAGCAATGCCGCTTCCAGCAGCGAGCAGAAGAAGGAGAAGAAGAGCGCAAAGGCAATATAGATGAGCAGCATGGTCCAACTGCCGCTTGTGACCCCCTCGCCAGGTATGGGTGCGTAAATGGGAATCAGCGGTAAAGGACCAGAATTCAAAAAATAGGCCTCCAGCGTGCGGTATGGCTACATAATAGAGCGAAACCGGACTCCATGTCCAGTTATTTGGCGGACTTGCACAGCTTTATACCTGCATAACGGGTGGGGCCTACCGGTCACCACCCGTTATGTGCACTGAAATCGGAGGACTGATCGGGGCTAATTCTGCCAGTTACGCCCGCCGCCGTTGCCGCGCCGGTCGCGGTCGAGCGGGTGCGGCTTGCTGGAGCTTCCGGCCTGCATGGCCCGCTTGGCCTTCTGCACATCGCTCTCGTGCTTGAGCAGGACTGTCAGCGTGGTTTCCAGTGTGTGGCGGTCGAGTTGGTCGGCGTTGAGCATGACCAGCGCCTTCGCCCAGTCCAGCGTTTCGGACACGCTGGGGTTCTTTTTCAGATCCATCTGCCGCAGGCTCTGCACCAGGTCGACGGCTTGTTCCGCCAAGCGCGCATTCAGTTCTGGCACGCGCATCCGCACAATGCTGAGTTCAGCCGCGTGTGACGGATAGTCGATGAACAGGTAGAGGCAGCGCCGCTTGAGCGCCTCGGAGAGTTCGCGGGTGTTGTTGCTAGTCAGGATGACAATCGGACGGTGCGTGGCCTTGATCGTGCCCAACTCCGGCACCGAGACCTGGAAATCACTCAGGATTTCGAGCAGGAAGGCCTCGAACTCGGCATCCGCTCGGTCGATTTCGTCGATGAGCAAGACGGCGGGTTCCGGTGAGGTGATGGCTTGCAGCAAGGGGCGTGCCAGCAGGAAGCGCTCGGAGAAGAATACATTATCTTCCTGCCCCAGCCGATCTGCCGCTTCGGTCAGACTGGGGGCATCCGCCAGCAGTTGACTGAGCTTATCGCGCAGAAGCTGCGTGTAGAGCATCTGCTTGGCATATTCCCACTCATACAGGGCTTTGCCTTCATCCAGTCCTTCGTAGCATTGCAGGCGGATGAGGGGCCGTCCAGTGGCTTTCGACCATGCCTTGGCGAGTTCGGTCTTGCCGACGCCCGCCGGGCCTTCGGTCAAAATGGGTTTTTCCAGCTTATCTGCCAGGAACATCACCGTGGAAATATCGTCAGTGGAGATGTACTGCTGCTGACTGAGCGACTGCGTAACCTGACCGATGTCCTTAAACATGAAGGGGACTCCTCGGAACGTGCTGTCTGCCAGCGGCTCTGTGGATGGGCGATGCGAACAACTGGATTATAGCGCCCGGAGTTGGCGCATCACAATCCGGTGGAACCTGTCCATTCGGGCAGGTCAGGGCATTAGAACTCGACTTCAGCTACCTGCTCCAGATCAATGTGGAGATCGCTGAGTGCGTCATCCTCCGGTGTTTCAAAGTCTTCCGAGTCCAAATCGCCAGCCGCACGTCCCCGGTCACAGAGCGAACGATAGGTGCAAAAACGGCAGCGGCGCTCGTCGGTTGTCAGGGGGAAGCTGGTCGTCTGGTTGATCTGCTCGATCAATCCCCGGATTGCCAGACCATCGCGCTCAAAGGTGGCAGCATCATAACGCAGCGTGACCGGCGTACCCGTCGTATACCAGTAGATCATCTCAATGCGTTCCGGCGGGATGGGCTGACCGCCATTCAGATCCTGCCCGGCCTGGGCAAGCACCCAGCGGTAGACCATGGTCTGCCAGCGGCGTTCCAGCGCCTCACGGGATTGCGGGGCCGTCGTTTTCCAATCGATGATGACGGCGCGTCCTCCAGGTTCGATTGCCAGCAAATCGTATTTTGCCATCAGGCGGTACTCTGGCGGTGGCGGCTCGTCATCGCCCTCACCCCTATCCCCTCTCCCAAAGTCCGCCGCAGACGGCGGGGAGAGGGGAACCAGAGGGGGGGTGGGGATGCCGGTGCCGACCGAGAGGGTCATTTCTGGGTAGTGTTTGCCGGGGAGGCTGGTGCGGCTCAACCAGTCCGTGACTCGTGACCACCATTCGACCAGCGGCGGATCATCGGTCAGTGTTTTCGCCAGCGTGCCTGCCGGAATTCCCAGCAGGTGCTGATGCAGCAGATGATGAAAGCGCTCGCCCCGTTGGAGATTGCGCTCATGATCGAGGACGGGTTCAGCGCGGACAGCAGGCCAGCGTAATCGATCCAGATAGCGCAGTTCAAAACGGCGGGCGCAGTCGGTGTAATCCTGGAAGCTGGACTGCGAAAAGGTGAAAGTGGCCGGGAGCGACATAGACATACTCGCTGATCGGATCATTTGCTTTTAACTATACCCGTTTGTGGGCGCTACGCCGAAGTTGAAATCCGTTTTGAGGTTGTCTTGGCTCATAATCTTTATGATTCAGATACGAACTATGACTTTATATTAAGAACTATATCTGCTTTGATGCGATAGGGGATTGTGATGAAACGTCTTATTCTGCTGTTGCTGAGCGCTTTGCTATGGTCTCTACTCACCCTGCCCACCCTCGCCGATGATGACACCCGCACTTGTACGACTGATCCCGATGACGGCAGCCGTTTGCCGGAATGCGGCACCCGCGCCGACAACGAATGTTACGAAGGCGGCTCGATGGCCGGGAAATGCGATAACGAATGGCTGTGGAAAGCGGGTTGGGAAATCGCCCGTTTTAATGACGGGCGGCTGACCCGCGAGCAGGTGAATGAGGCCTGGCGTTTCCTGCTGCCGCCGCCAGTAGAGGAAGTGCCGGGCGTAACGGGGTTAGTGCCGGGCTGCTATCAGTCGTTTGACCGCAACTACGACCTGGAATACTTTGGCCCCATCAACACCGCCCACAATTACATTATGTGGGATTCAAGTGATGGCTCATGTTCCGGCAATATTGTCTATGAAGATGCGATCATCTACGCAACCTCCTTATCGGAAGCGCTCGATTTGTGTGAAATGGTCTGGTCAGATCCTTTCATAGACGTTTATGAACTCTACCAGTCCTATGCAGGGATTCCCGCCAATTACTGGGATTGTTATATCGACTAGTAGGCGGACACGCAGCTAGCTATACGTTCTAGATGAGACCGGGGCAATGCGGATGTATTGCCCCGGTTTTGAATCACCGTTGCTTGCCTTCCCACCATCCCCGCAGCGCTGCTAACGCCGTTGCTTCGACCTGGGTGCCGTCGCGCCCGGTGTTCCACGTCATGACCAGTTCGCGTCGCGCTCGCGTGATGCCCACATAGAACAACCGCAGCCGTTCAGCAGCGTATTCCAGCCGGTCAGCCCGCGTGGCTTCCCCTTCGGTGTATCGTTCGCCGCTGCGGGCGGCTATCAACTGGGCCATCGCCTCCGCGCTCAGGTTGAGGCTGTCCCGGATAAACCACTTTTCCCCGATGAAGCGGTCATAGGCATCTGCCGAGGGGAAGTCGTAATTGTTGAGCGACATCAGGTAGACCCGATCCCACTCCAGCCCTTTGGCTTTATGCAGGGTGGTCACGCAGACCTTGCCCCGGTGTTTATCCGGGTCGAAGGCATCATCATCCTGACCCAGCCCCACGAAGTTGCGTTGATTGCGGGCAATCGCCGTCACTTCTGCGACGAACTCCGGCAGCCGGGCGTTGGTGTGATCTGCCGCGAACGACCGCAGGTAGAGGGCCAGACTGTAGGCCGTCGCCAGATCCGACTCCTGGGTGAACAGATCAGCGGCAATCGTGAGCACCAGTTGGTCATTCGGCAGCGTGCTGGCGGCGCTCCAACGGCTGGCGACGGTGCGGAAACCCAGCAGGTGATCGTAGAGGCCGGGTTCAGCTTCTCGGTCGAGGGAATCCAGCCAGTCCCGGTCGGCGCGTGGGGCGAGGAAATCCTCGACTGCCCGCAAGCTGCGGAGGCGGCGGGCGACAGCATCAATCTGCTTTTCAACGGCGGGATCATCGCGTTCATCACGCAGGTAAACACGGTACAGGCTGGAGAGGGCCGTGGAGTCAGTCGGTTTTTCCAGAAAGCCGAGGATACGGGCTACCGAGCCGACCACCTTGCGAGTCGAGGTGGTGGTGCGGAGGTTCTCCACATAGTCGATGCCTTCTCCACGCAGTGTATCCACCAGCTTGGAACCACTGCTGTTGATCGGCAGCAGGACGGCGCAGGTCCAGTCTCGGTGATTGGGCAGCCACGCCTTGATCGAGCGAATCACCCAATCACGTTCCTCGTCGGGGTTCATTTTCTCGCCACGGATGAGCAGGGTCGCGGGGCTATCGGGCGGATTACCCTGGGGGTCGCCGACTGGTGCGGGTTCGATTAACGGACGGTCGAGGGGGCGGCGCGCGCGCAAATCCGGGTTGGGATGCTCCAGAGTCCACTCAATCAAACGGTTTGCCAGCCGGATGATGCCCGGGGCGCTGCGTCCACTGTTCGGTAGTTCGCGGGGTTTGACGCCGCGCTCTTTGACGAAGTTCCGCAGGAAATCCGGGCTGGCGGTGGTGAAGGTCTCGTAGATAGCCTGGTTCGGATCACCGACGCGCACCCAGTTGCCGTCTTCACCGACCAATAGCCGGATGATGCGTTCCTGCAACTGACTGCTATCCTGCGCTTCGTCTTCGAGGATGAACGGCCAACGGTATTGCAGGCGGTTCAGGTAATCCCGGTCTGCTTCCAGCGCCCGCAGCGCCAGCCGGATCAAATCCTGGAAATCGACCGCGCCGCGGTAGCGCAGGCCGCGCTCATAGGCCTCATAGATTTCCAGTCCCATCTCCGCCAGTGGTAACGAGTCCCCATAGGCTTTAAGCAGTTCGCGCAGCGTATCCGGTTCCAGTTGGAAGTCCTTGGCCTGCCGGATGAAGTTGGCAGCGGTGTCTTTGACCAAGTCGGGCCACTCTTGCCCGATGACGCGGGTGTTATCCAGATGTTCCTCGCCCAGATAGTCCTGGTAACTCCCGGCATGGGTCCGCGCCCAGCTATAGGCCGCATCCTGTAACAGCTCGCCGGTGTCACGTTCATCGAGGATATTGAAGCCGTCACCCAATCCGGCTAAGGCCGGGCGCTCGCGTACGATGTCGTTGGCGAGGCCATGCAGCGTCCGTACCCGGTAGCCGATGTTGGGCAGCAGACCGCGTTCCTTGACGAATTCCCCTACCTGCCGGGCAAAGTTCCCGGCGGCCGCATTCACCAGTGTGACCACCAACACTTCCTGCCCGTCCTGCAGATCGGACTCGGCGACAAGCTGCGCCGCGAGATACGAGAGCGTGCGGGTCTTGCCGCTGCCCGGCACAGCGACGACGCCCATGCGTCCGGCGCGAAAATTGAGGACTTCAGCCTGTTTAGGTCGGGGAGTGAAGGGCATAGCTTAACCAATCAATGCAATGAAAAACTAACCGTAAAGGCGCAAAGGACGCAAAGCGTTCACGGAGGTTTTTTCTAGGTGATGTTGTCATGACCATACGAGCAAGTTCATGCTTATCTCGGAACTCTTCAGTAGTTCCCTCTGGATTTTAACGTCTGAAACACACCCAACGCGAATCAAATAGGGTGTAGGCAAAGAACCTGCACCCTATCCCTAAGTCTCTGCGTCCTTCGCGCCTTTGCGGTCAATAGGCTTTAGTCGTACTTGAACCGCCGGACGCCTAGTGCGAAAAACAGCGCCGTGAAGGCCAGCAGGATACCCAGTTCCGGCAGGATATTCACCAGAGTGGCGTTCTCGAAGATCAGCTTGCGGAAGGCGTCCATTGCCCAGGCGACCGGGGAAAGATGCCCCACCACCCGCATGAACTCCGGCACAATATCCAGTGACCACCACGCGCCGCCCAGCGGGGCCAGCGTCAGCCCGACCAGGTTCAGGATCGCGCCGCCCTGCATCTCGCTGCGGATGAGCGTCCCCAGCAGCATTCCCAGCGCTGTCGCGCACAGGGTGAAGGTCGCCATCACCATGACCAGCGCCAGCGGATCACGCCCCAGGTAGAGCGGCGTAAATCCACTGTTGATCTGACTCATCACGGTGGTAAAGAGTAAGCCCGCGCCAAAAAGGAACAGGAACTGGATCATACCAATCACGAAGTAACTGAGAATTTTGCCACCCAGGATCTGCCAGCGGGTGACCGGCATCGTGATGAGGCGCTGCATCGTCCAGTTCTTCCGTTCCCGGATGAACGTAATGGCGGCGAACAACACTGTGAACATGACGAACATGCTGCCCATACCCGGCACCGATTGACCCAGCCCGGCCTGGGAACCCGAGACCGTTTCGCTGGAGTCGACACTGGCTTCGACCACTTGCACTTCGAAGGGCGTGCTGGCCCAGATGGCTGCCGCCCGGTCGAAGGCGCTGGTCTGGAAAGACTCACGGGCGGCATCATCGCTGAAGGGGAGGACTTCGGCTACGGTGTCCACCGCCACCTTCGCGGTCGAGACGGTGCCGCTCAGTCGCACCGCCGCTGCATTGACGGCTTGTGAAACGACGGTCTGCGTCCCGGCGTTGGCGTTGGTGCGGAAGATGATGTTCATGGGTTGACCGGCGGCCAGCCCATCGCTGAAGCCCGTCGGAATTTCCAGGTAGGCATTGGTGACATTATTGCTCAGGCGGGTGAGCGCATCTTCCGCGCTGAGGGTAGCTGCACCATCCAGGCGGCAGGGATCATCTTCTGTCACCGTAGCCTGCGGGCAAAGCTGGATTCGGTCGCTGGCCCCCGCCACCTGCTGGATGAAGTCGGCAGCCAGCACACCCTCGGTATCGTTATTGATCACATCCACGCGGAAGGTGCCACCGTTATTCCCTCCACCGCCGATGCCAACCCCGATGAACAGGGCAAAGACCACCGGGATGACAAACGTGCCGATATACGCGCCCGGATCGCGGAAGTAGACGAGCGTGTCCTTGATAGCAATACTGATGAGTTTTTGCATGGCTTAGACCTCCAGCCGCCGGTTGAACAGCCAGAACCCGATGGCGAACAGGATGCCGCCAAAGGCGACCAGAACCACTAGATTGAGACCGATGTCCGTCTGATTGGCCGCCAGCTTCTGGAAGGCGTTGGTCCCCCAGTACAGGATCGAGAGGCGCGCCAACACTTCCGGCACTGCGAAGCCGAAGGCACCGCCCAGCAGCGCCATCCCCAGGTTGATGAGCTGACCGATGATCCCGGCCTGTTCCGGCGTTTTGGCGATCCCGGCCACGACTGCGCCGAGGCCGGTGGCCGCCAGCGCTGCCGCGACCATGACCACGCCGACCAGCAGCAGGTTATTCCCCCAGATCAGGGTGAATTGACCGGAAAGGACGCTGCCGACGAGCGTCAGTGCAACGAACAATACAATCAACTGGGCCAGGCAGGTGATGAACGTGCCAAGCATCTTGCCGATCAGGATGCTCAGGCGCGGCGTGGGCGAAATTGCCAGCCGCTGCAGCGTGCCTTGGGTCTTTTCCTCAAAAATGCTCAGGACACCCTGTTGACCTGTGAACAGCATGAAGAACATCGCCTGAGCCGAACCGAACAGGACGAGGATGGCAGCGGTGCTGTTCGCCCGCTGACCGGAGACCGTCTGCTCATCAATTCGCACCGCGTTGAAGGCTGCCGTGAATGAGCAGGTGATATTGCGGATGAAGACTTCGCTGCTGGCGACCTGTGCGATCCCGGAAAATCCTAATTCCGCCAAGGTGGTTTCGACCGTGGTAGCTGCGGCGACGCTGCCCGTCGCGATCTGGTTGCCGATGCTGCTGACGATGGTTTGCACGACCAGCCCACTCACCGGGCGCCCTGGATTGGAGTAGACTTCCACAGTCGTAGGTTCGATCGGGTTGTTTTGCCCGTAGCTCAGCTTCTGGGTGAAGTCCGCCGGAATGATGATGGCGACGGTGTAAGTCCCATCGTTGACGCCTGTCCGCGCTGCTTCGGCATCGGTCAGCAGGGTGGCGTCCGTCAGGTCTTGCAGACTGACATCGCTGGAACTGGATGCGGTATCTTCTGTGCCTGCTGGTGCCGGACAATCCGGTTGTTCTGCTGTACCCGTACCGGGCGGGATGAAGGCGTTGACGAAGACTTGCCCGAAGTTTTGTTCCCCGTCGCCCGCGTCCTGATTGACAATCGCAATCGGCACATCGCGGATCGGTGCGCCGCTGCTCAGACCGCCGAAGGCCAGCCCGATGATGGTGGCGATCGCCAGGGGGGCCGCCAGCATCAGGATCAGTAGATTGCGGTCGGTGAAGGTGATATACAGATCTTTGTAGGCGATCTGCCAGATTTTATTGAGCATTGCCATCACTCCCGCAGGGCGCGCCCGGTTAGGTGCAGGAACACCGCTTCGAGATCGGGTTCGCGCACTTCGACCGAGAGTACTTCCACGCCCATTTCATCGGCAATCTGGAGCAGCGCAGGGAGGGCTTTACGCCCACGTTTGGCGTAGACCGTAATCTCGCCATCCATCACTTGCCCCGAACGCACGATGTGCATGGTGCCGCTGGCGCGTTTTTCGGCCACCAGTTCAGCAGAGCCTTCTGATCCAGTTGCGGGATGGATCGGCGTGGATTGGTATTCAGCGCGGGTCACGCCGGGTACTTCGGTCTTGAGCCGTTCCAGCAGGGCTGGATTAATCGCCTGTTCGCCTACGTCAAAAATCAGGCGGTCTTCTTCACCGACCTTCTGAATCAATTCGCCGACGGTCCCCATAGCGATCATCTTGCCGTGGTCGACAATGCCCACACGGTTGCTGAGTTCCTGCGATTCTTCCATCAAATGCGTGGTATAAACGACGGTCATCTTGCGTTCGTCGCGCAGGCGCAGCACGGTATCCAGAATCCGGCGGCGGCTCTGCGGATCTACACCGACGGTAGGTTCGTCCATGTAGACCAACTGCGGCTTATGCAGCAGGCCGACCCCGATGTTGACCCGCCGCTTCATCCCGCCGGAGAAGGTGTCCACCCGGTCTTTCGCGCGGTCTTTGAGATCCGTGAATTCCAGCACTTCATCTACGCTGTTGTGGAGGTCACGCCCGGACATGCCGTACATCCGTCCGAAAAACTCCAGGTTCTGGCGGGCGGTCAGCGTGGGATAGAGCGCGATTTCCTGCGGCACCACGCCGAGCAGTTGCTTGGCCTGCATCGGCTGTTGCGTGATGGAAAAGCCACCGATTTTGGCTTCCCCGGCAGTTGGTGCCAGCAGCCCGCTAATCATGCTGATGGTGGTGGTTTTGCCCGCGCCGTTCGGCCCGAGCAGACTGAAGATTTCCCCTTTGCGGATGTCCAGGTCAATCCCCTGTACGGCTTTGACCTCGGTGCCATCTGCCCGTTTATACGTTTTGATAAGTCCCCGTGCCTCGACAATGCTGCTCATGGCTGCCTCTCTATTCAATCGGTCAGTCTGCGCTTTTATACGTAATTGAGGGTGAAATGTTTCACGATCGCCGCAACCGCAGCCAGCGCAAGGCAGCGTCCGCCACCCGTTCGATGTCGGAGGCAGGGGCGTTAGCCGCCAGAGTCGCCTCAAAGCGAGCTTGCAGCGCTTCTGCATTCACCCCGCCGTGAGCGCCGATCACTACGATCTGTGTCCGGGCGGGTTGGTCGCCCCAGGGTTCCCCAAACTCCAGGCTGACCCGCCGTCCGACCACATGCAGGATGCCTTTGCGCTCCGGCTGATCGACGGAGTAGATGAAGCCTTTAGCCCGGAAGATGCTGCTCGGCAGGGTTTCTGTCGCCTTTTTCAGTGACTTGAGCAGTACGGGCTGGTCGGTCGTCCAACTCCAGGTGTCAAAGACCAGGCTGTGATCAGGATGCTCATGATCGTGGTGATGCTCACCGGCCTCGTGAGCGTGGACTTCCAGCGGTTTGCGTGCCACCCGTTCGGGATCATAACCGCCCACGCCCAGCAGGAGTTCCAGCGGCACCTGACCGTGGGTGGTTTCCAGAATACGTGCCGAGGGGATGATCGAGCGCACCCAGTCGCGCACCTGCTGCTTCTGCGCTTCTGTCGCCAGGTCAACCTTGTTCATGACCACAATATCGGCCACGCCTACCTGCGTGAACGCCAGCACTTCGAACTCCCGCCCCAGCGACCGAATCTGCTCGGTATCAATCACCGTCACGATGCTGTCTACCCGCATCTTGCCCTGGATGGCCGGCAGGTCGAAAGTCATGGCGACTTCTAATGGGTCGGAAACGCCGCTGGTTTCGATCAGAATGTATTCCGGCGGATCATCCCGTTTGAGCAGGTCGAGCGCGGCTTGCAGCAGATCGCCCCGAATCGTGCAGCAGATGCAGCCGTTTGCCAGGCTGACCATATCCCCTTCGACTCCGACCACCAGTTGGCTGTCGATGTTGATGGCGCCGAAGTCGTTGACCAGCACCGCCACTTTCAGACCGTGCTGCCCACTCAGGATATGGTTGAGGACGGTTGTTTTCCCCGCGCCCAGGAACCCGGTCAGGATGGTGACGGGGACACGGTTGCCAGTTGCAGAAGCCATAAGCTCAATGCCTCAGACGTATGTAGGAGCGATCCGGCGGGATCGCCCCTACGCGAACTGTTTGGCTTCTATGCTACTTGATGGGTCAGCGGTTCGGGCAGACTGGAAATGCCCAGGGGCATCCCAGCCGAAGACTGCCCACGCTACTAAATCATGAAAACCGCAATCGCCGCGAAGTGGAGTCCGGTTCCCAGCAGAACACACAGGTGCCAGATTTCATGATGACCGAACAACGGATGTGGGTTGGGCTTCTTTGCGCCGAAGATCACCGCGCCGATCAGCAGCGGGATGGCTCCCAGCGCGATCAGCACCTGGGATGCCATTTCCAGCCGGGGGAGCGCTTGCGGCAGCACCAGCAGCCCCAGGCAGCCTGTCAACATGTAGCAAATCACTGAAGGCCAGCCATCGGTTTGCATGATGATGAGTTTGTAGCCTATGCCGATGATAGCAATTCCCCAGATGATGACCAGCATCACCCAGCGCCATTCCCCTTCCAGAACGTGATAAAACAGGGGGGTATAGCAGCCCGCGATGACCAGATAGATGGCCGCATGGTCCATCCGCCGCAGCCACAGGATCGTTCCCTCGGCAGCCACCGTCAGATGAAAAATGGTGCTGGCGAGGTACATAGCGGTGAGGCTGAGGCCATAGATGAGGGCGGTGATAAAGAGGGGTGTATCGCGCCAGGTGGCGTAGAGCAGGTAGGTGGTCCCGGCAGCCGCCAGGATCGCCCCAAATAAATGGGTGAAGCCGTTGACAGGTTCGCGCAACGGTAGCGACGGGAAGCGAACAGCAATCATATGCTACTCTCCCTCCACTTAGATTGTCGGTTGTGTTGTGTCACACATCTAGCAGTGTACACCCCCAAGAATGAGAGGCGCCTTACAAGCTCAACCGAAATTGTCAGAGTTTTGTCGAAGAAGCATAACGGTGTGTAAAAAACGGGGTTTAAAACCATTCGAGAATCAAACGGGGCGAGTTATTTGCTCGCCCCGTTTGTCTCGATCAATGCGATAAACCGCTAAGCGGCCACCGGAGTCGCCCGTGCCAGACTGATGCCGCCCAGTACAACCCAGACAACAACGGCCAGCAGCAGCCCGCCCACCAGGGCAATCGCCAGCGGTTGGAACAGCAGCAGGAACAGCGTCAGATACAGGCCCAGCGTCACGGCGGCGGCTGCGCCGCTGAACCACACCTTCTGCCGGATGGTATCCACCTTGGCTATGAAGGGCAGGTTGACCGCCATGATGGCGACCGAGATGACGGCGATCCCCAGAGCGATCGGCAGCGACGAGTCTCCACCAAAGCCCTTTGGTGCAGCGAGCATGCTGGCCGAGATCAGGATGCCGATGACCGCTATCGTCATCAGGGTGACGTGCAGCAAGCTCACCCGCTGCAATGCTCCCCAGTAGCCGGATGTATAACCCGTCTGGGCCGCCCGCAGCGCCCGGATGAGCTGACTCTGTCGGGTTTGCAGGGCGTAGATGACCAGCGCCAGCACCGTCGCTACAAACGGGATGATCTGCGGAAGCTGCGAGGGGATTTGTAGTGTGCCGATGCGGATCGCCAGCGCATCAAAGAAACCGAAGACCAGCGAGGCACCCATCGTGCCGTAAGGATTGCCACCACCCAGGAGCGGTGTTGCCAGAGCGATGAAACCGCGACCGGAGGTCATATCACGCTGGAACAGGCTCAGATAGCCCATGCTCAGGTGGATGCCGCCCAGCCCGGCGAAGAGACCGCTGAGCAGCAGCGCCTGATAGCGCATCCGCTGCACTGGGATACCGACCGACTCGGCGGCCGAGGGGTTTTCACCCGTCGCCCGCAGATGGAAGCCGAACGGCGTGCGATACATCAGGAACCAGACGACAATCACCGAGATGAACGCCACCCAGGTCATCGCACTCTGGTTGTCAAAAATCTCGAAGAAGGGCGCGCCGATGACCGGGATATCTTTGATGAATTCCGGCAGTTGAATGAACGGCACCTGCAAGCTGGCGAGCGTGCTGGTATTGCCTCGGTCGCCGGTGAGTTCAAACATGATGGCGACCGTCCCGGCAGAACCCAGGATATTGATCGCCAATGAGGCCAGCGTCAAATCCGCCTTGAAGCGCAGGTGGAACACTGCCAGCAGCAGCGACATCAGCATGGCGACGACGACGCCGCTTACTAAACCCAGCCACGGGCCGATAGCCTGACCGGTTTCCGGACCAAACCACTGCTGGGAATACGCGCTGACGATCACGCCTGTGAAGGCCGCCGAAAGCATGGTGCCTTCCAGACCGATGTTAGTGACACCCGCCCGACCAGAAATCAATGCCCCTAATGAGGGGAGTAGAATAGGGGTGGTCACGCGCAGAATCGTAGCCAGGAAGGCTGCGCTGAAAATCCCCTGAATGACACCTTCAAGCATTGGCGGGTTGCTCCTTCTTCACAGTGGGGGCCGGTGTGGGTTCTGCGGCTGCACCCCCCCGCTGGACCCGGCGGTTCTGGAAGAACGTGGCCAGGGCCTCGGCGGTAATCAACAGGATGATGACGGCCTGGATGATGCGGACGACTTCAAAGCTGACCCCGGCATCCCGCTCCATGAACTGGGCACCAGCTCTCAGATAGGAATACAACAGGCCAGTAAACGGCACCACCAGTGGATTATTGCGGGCCAGCAGCGCCACGACCACGCCTTCAAAAGCCAGGCCGATGGAGATATTCAGGATCAGCGTGCGGTGGATGCCCATCGCCAGGTGCGCCCCGGCCAGACCCGCCAGCAAGCCGCTGAGGGCCATCGCCAGGAGGATGACGCGGCGGCTGTCGACACCGCCATAATCGGCGAACTTCCGGTTGGCACCGACCATGCGGATTTCATAACCCAGAGTCGTCCGGCTGATGAGCAACCAGGTCGCGATCACTGCGGCGATGACGATGAAAATCGCTACGCTGACCTGGGTTTCCGGGATCAGCGGGAACAGGATGTTGCCCGCCGGGAAGGGGTCAGAGGCGATGTAACCGGCGTCGGCAGGCTTCAACTGGAAGGTCAGCACCAGTTCATAGAAGCGCTGGGCGACCACGTTTAGCATCAGCGAGGCGACCAGTTCGTTAGCGCCCAGGTAGGCTTTCAACAAACCGGGGATCACCCCCCAGAGGAAGCCAGCGGTCATCGCGGAGAGGATGGCAATCGGGACTACCAGCCACGGCGGGATATTCCCCCATGCCAGGCAGATTGCACCGGAGACCAGCGCACCGAAGTAGAGTTGACCTTCCGCGCCCAGGCTGAACTGCCGCGCTCGGAAGACCACCGCCACCGCCAGACCCACCAGAATGAGCGTCAGCGCGTCCTGGATCCACACCGCCCAGCGGTTAACCCGCTGTAGTGGACCCAGCAGGAAGGCATCGAAGGCCACCCCGGTCGCGCTTGACGCTTCCGAGAGCGTCGTACTCAGGCTGACCGGCTCCGCCTTCGCAATGATGGTATATACGCCGTCAGCGGGCAGGGCGAAGTCCCCAATCACGGCGTCATTGGTGGAGCGCATGTCTTCAAAAGCAGCCACTTGTTCCTCGGTGGCGCTGGTGCTGGATGCTAACGTCACACCGGCTGGATCCAACAGCGCAACTTCGAGGTTCACTTCCGAACGTCGATTGGCGGCATAAGCCAGGACATGGACCACATCGCCAGACCGCCCGGCGAAGGTATAGCGTCCTTCGGAAATGGGATTCCGCACACCGGGTTCATTCAGGTCGCCGCCTCGCGCAGCGCCATATTCCAGGTCAACGCCTTCTTGCTCGACCGGCTCGGCCTCGGACTGCACGCTCACGCGAAATTCGCCGCGGGAGAAGCGCGCCGCGGTATCCATGTTGAAGGCCATCGTGATCAGGAAGCCGAAGAGTAGCGCTCCGATGACGGTGAGGGTGACGCGCAGCGCCCCCCACTTTAACTGCTGGACAAACAACGCCACGCTGACGCCCACCAGTGCATTGACGAACATCAGCCAGCCGGAGCCTTCATTTTCTGCGATGCCCGCACCGACGGCTTCAATAGCCCCACCGCCCAGCACGCGCACCGTCAGGAAGCCAAAGACCAGCAGTCCAACTGCAATTGAAATCAAGATGATGGGCAGGTTACGCCCCAGGGACTTATTCATTGATGGGCCTCCATCTCGGCCTCGGTTTGCCGCACCGCGCCGAGCATATACAGGCCCAGCTTCTCTTCTGTCAGGTCAGGGGTATTGGGGAGGATCGCGGCAATCTCGCCGTTGTACATCACCATGATGCGGTCGGCCAGCTTCATCACTTCCTGTAAGTCTGCCGAGATCAGGAAGATGGCTAAGCCTTCGGTGCGCTTGTCCACCAACTGTTGATGGATGAATTCAATCGCACCGATGTCCACACCGCGGGTCGGCTGCGCGGCGATCAGCAGCCGGGGGTTGCTGGAGAACTCCCGCGCCACGATCACCTTCTGCATATTGCCGCCCGAAAGGGAGCCAACGGGTTGGTCGCCGTGCTGCGCCTTGATGCCGAATTGTTTGATCAGATCGGCACCATTACGGACGACGGTGCCCAGGTTGAGCAGCACGCTCGAAGCAAAGGGTTCGCGGTAGTAGCGGTCAATAATCAGGTTATCGGCGATGCTCTCTGACCGGGCGACTCCGTTGGTCAACCGGTCTTCCGGGATATGGGTCACGCGGGCTTCGCGCACTTTGCGCGGCCCCTGGTTGAGGATCATGCTGCCGTCCACGTGGGCTTCCCCGGCGGTTGCATTACGTAGGCCGGTCAGCACTTCGACGAGTTCCGTCTGACCGTTGCCTTCCACGCCTGCCACACCCAGGATTTCGCCCTCGTAAACGGTGAAGCTGGCCTGGTTGACCAGTTTACGCCCGGCTTCGTTGGCGTAAGTCAGTTTATCCACCTTCAGGACGGGTTTACCACGCTTCACCGGCGGCTTATCCACCTGCATGAAGACTTCACGCCCGACCATCATTCTCGCCAGTTCCGGGATGCTGGTGCCTTTGGTTTCCACCATGCCCACGGTCTGCGCGGCGCGCATCACTGTGACCCGGTCGGAAATTTCCATCACTTCCCGCAGCTTGTGGGTGATGAAGATGACCGTCTTGCCTTCCGCGATCAGGTTGCGGATGGCAGCGAACAGGTCATTGGTTTCTTTGGGTGTGAGGACGGCGGTGGGTTCGTCCAGAATGAGGATTTGCGCTCCTCGATATAGGGCTTTGAGGATTTCCACGCGCTGGCGCATCCCGACCGGCACCGTATCGACCCTGGCCGTGGGATCAACCTGTAAGCCATAGGTCTTGGAAAGCTGCTCGGTATCCCGCAGCGCCTGCCGCCGGTCGACCGTGAATCCGCTGCCCGGTTCTCGCCCGAGCGCAATGTTCTCGGCAATCGAGAAGGAGTCCACCAGCATGAAGTTCTGGTGCACCATGCCGATGCCCATGTCAATGGCTTTGTGCGGCGTTGGAATGTGGACAATCTGATCATTGAGCAGAATCTCGCCGGAGGTAGGCTGTTCCAGCCCGTAGAGGATCTTCATCAGCGTGGATTTCCCCGCGCCGTTTTCCCCTACGATGGCGTGAATTTCGCCCTTTTCAACCGTCAGCGAGACATTCTGGTTCGCCCGTGTCCCGTTCGGGTATACCTTGACGATATTCCGGGCTTCAAGAAGGGGCATATAGTTGTTCCTGCGATAGCATCAAACCCCGGGGTTAGCCCCTGGGGCTGACAAAGAATTGGGTTGTGCGCTAAATCTTAACCAGCAAAAACCGTTTCGCAAATAAGGTTTACGTTTTGGTCTATTAGCTATTCAACAGGGACGCCTGTATAGGCGTCCCTGCAGCATCTTCAAGCCCTCCCCGATGAGCGAGGAGGTTTAGAGAAGTACGATTACATACCACCCATGGCAGCGGCGACGTCGAATTCAGTCGCGGGCATGGCGGCGCAGCCCTGACCAACCTTGGCGGCGCTGGCTTCGTCGGTGAACACGGTGTTGACGGTGATTTCACCAGCCACAACAGCGTCCTGAACGGCGGTGACCAGATTCTTCACGGCGTCCGGGGTCACTTCTTCGTAGATTTCGTTGTAAGCCAGACCAACACCACCCTCAGCGATACCCAGCGCTTCGGCGGAACCGATCGGCAGGGTGCCTTCTGCCCACAGGCTGTAACCACGGAACAGCGAATTGTCCACGTTCTTCATCATGCTGGTGATGATGCGGGCAGCCTGGTCAGGATCGGTTTCCTGAATGATGCTGGCCTGGTCGCTGTCGACGCCGATGGCGAATGCGCCAGCTTCGGCGGCGGCTTCGAAGACACCTTCACCGGTACCACCGGCGACCTGGAAGACAATGTCTGCGCCCTGGTCGTACATCGCCAGCGCAATTTCCTTACCACGGGCCGGGTCATTCCAGCTACCGGCGTACTGCACCAGCACCTGGCTGTCCGGGCTGACGAGGCAAGCACCCTGTTCGTAACCAACGATGAAGTCGTTGATGACCGGGATGTCCTGACCACCGACGGCACCGATGGTGATACCTTCATTGATGCCTTCCATCTCCTGCATGGACATGGCAGCGGCATACACACCAGCGACGAACGAGCCTTCGTTCTGCTTGTAGGTGATGGAGTAGACATTGCTACAACCGTCCACGCACACTTCCGGATTATCGTAAGCGGCGGCAGCATCGAAGGTGAAGAAGACCAGTTCCGGGTACTCATGCGCCATCGCCGAGACGAAATCGATCATCTGGAAGGTGCCAACGATGAGGATGTCGGCATCCCCGGCGGCAGCAGCATCGCGCAGACCGGTTTCCCAGTTGGCGGGATCGATACCCAGTTCGATGGTGTTGACGGTGACGTTCGGGAATTCATCCATAATCTGGTCAGCACCGCGCTGGGCGCTGTCGAAGAAGGACTTGTCACCGAGAACACCATTGATAACCAGGGTGATATTCACATCATCCTGCGCGCCGACGAAGCTGACGGAGAGCGCCAGCAGCGCCAAGAGCGCCATGACCAATACAACTTTCTTGTGGAACATGAACGGGTACTCCTTAAGAAAAACAAAAACCAGCCGGGAAGTGTGACTGCTGATCGTTAAGGTTACTTAACCCCGGTCAGGTTGTCAAACGCCTTTACGCACATTAATTTAGGATGGATTCTGGTTATTTTTGCATCAAATTCTTCCCTAATGGCTTACAAGCCTGCGCCCGTAACAGAAACGTTATGCGGGGAGATGTTTACGGTGGTTGGCTTCTCGCACTGTTCCTACTTCCCGACCCTTAGCCTGTGCTACATAGGAATGAACTGTATTGACAGGGATTCCAAGCTACTCTAAAGTGGATTTACCCTAGAGCCATAGCACCGCTTAGTGTGCTTCCCCAATGCCCCTCACAACCAAAAGATTCGTATGGAAAGACCGGGATACGGCTGCCCGCGACATGCTTCAACTTGCCTATCACGCGCCGATCACAATAAGTCGCCAGGCGCTACAACTACTGCAAGCGTTTCGTTCACTTGCCATCATGCCGGAACTCAAAGAACTGATGCTGGATGAAACCCGTGATTTCTGGGAGCGTCGTTATGCTCTTCAGGCGCTGGTGCAGATCCCTCACTCGGTTGACATGGTGCCGGAACTCAAGGAACTGGTACTGGATGAAACCCGTGATATTTGGGAGCGTCGTTATGCTCTTTATGCCTTGGTGGAATCCCCCGGTGACGTCTGGTTTCCTGAACTGGCACGCTTTGCCCATTACGTCCCGCGAGACCGAGAAGATTATTCAACCAGTGCGGAGTTGTCGCTCGATAGTTGCGTGACGTTGGCGGAGGCGCACCCGGCTAACGTGTCCTGGTTATTCCAACAGGTCGAACAACAACAGCATCCAATTTACCTGCAGGCTTTGATGAGCCTGACTCCTGAGTGGCGAGCGACAGACGCATTACGGGCAACCGTTTTTCAACGGATTGCGGCCCTTTATGACGCCGATCCTTATTTGATTGAGATGGAGGATTTGCGAATGTTGTGTTCGGTCGCTGATGAACCCTTCCTGGATTGGGTGGAAAGTCGTCAGGACTTGATCACCTATATGTGTCAGGGGAATTATGCCCCAACCATTTCTGAACAATTGCGTCGCTGGGTCGGTGCCCGGCGTGACCAATTGAACCGCGTTCTGGATTGGTGGTCTAGATATCAGTTACGGACTCTACCTCGCCGACCATTCGAGCCAGACCCTATCAGTGAGAAGTTTCGCGACAACCCCATTTGGCAGGAATTGAACGACTGGTACGAGGCAGCGCGGGCAGGGGACAAAAAAGCCTTTTACCAACTTCGCACCATTGTCTATCATGAGCAGGAGAATCTGGCACGGCGGGCGGATGCCACCCGTTTCCTCGGCAAACTCAAAGATCAGTACGATGTCCGGGAACCGTTATTTCACGTTGTGCGCTACGGACCGGTTGATCCCAAATTGGAAGGTTCCAATCTCGTATCGCCTATTCGCTTTGAAGCGGGGGAAGCGCTCCGAGATATGCCTTCCGCTGATGTCTGGGAAACGCTGGTTGATGCCTGTTTTATACGACCTGACAACGTATTGACAGCATTCTTCCGTGAATGGGTTGCTCACCTGACCGATCAGTTGAGCGGTATCCACACACCCTACAAGGGAATAATACTCAGGAATGCTGAACGGTCATACCTGGACTGAGCAATCAGCGCTTGTTGAAACGGAACCGGAAAAATCCGGAGCACATATTGCTCCGGATCGCACTCTGAACTTCTCCTACCTGATCCGCTCGCGCAGGTTGTTGAAGATCACCAGCACCAGCACCGCACCGCCGAACGCCACCACGATGTCGATCCAGCGTACGGTGAAGCCACCGGCCAGGAATGAGGGGACGCCCAACCCGAAGATATTCCACAGGAAGCCGCCTACCGCCGCGCCGATCAACCCGGTGATGATGCTGGCCGTCGCACTTGACCGCGACCCCCGCACGAACAGACTCGCCAGGAATCCAGCTACCAGCCCGACGATCAACCAGGTGATGATGTATTCCGGTACAAACGAGACAGTGATGGTTTGCACTTGCTGGAATCGCATAGTCCGCCCTCCTCAGAGCATGAAAAATGACAAAGATGCTGCTTTTATAACACAAAAACGGGCTGACGTATCCGCCAGCCCGTTTTTCTGAGATAGTTTGCGAGCTTGTTAGCTTAACGCCGCATCAGCAGTGCGCGCCCGCCTTCAGTCACCGAAGCGGCCAGGAACGCCTTGAGCACATCCGGCACGACCAGATTGCCCAGCACTGCGCCTGCCGCCACCAGCGATTGATTGGTCACCAGCGCCAGCACCGGAATACCGAAAGCATAGATGATGGCCGCGCCGACCAACCCGGCGATCCAGCGCACCCAGCGGCGTTCACCGCTGCGCTCGACCATCAGGCCGACCACGAAAGCGGCGACCACGAAGCCAACCAGGAAACCGCCCGTCGGGCCGAAGAAAGCCGCCGCGCCCAGGCCGCGCGCATCCACTGGCAGACCGACCACGATCAGCGCCAGATAGGCCACCTGGCTGAGCGCCCCGGCGCGGGAACCGAGCACCATACCGGCCAGCAGCACGGCAAAAGTCTGCATGGTGAAAGGCACCGGGATGAAGGGAATGGTGATGCGCGCAGCGATGATCGTCAGCACCGTGAAGGCGGCAATCGCCGCGATCTGGTAGGTCAGGCTCAGGTTGCGCGTTTGAGGAACAGTACGGAGCATGAGAAACAGCATCCTTTCATATATGGGGCTGATGGCTTTTAGCTGATGGCTAATTGCTCAATTCCCCATTTATCGACCGCAATCATCAAGTTGGTTGATGGCTATCAGCCATAGGCCATTAGCCATCAGCATCTCAAGTCGTATTCCCCGGCAGCGCCTCTACCACCACATCGATCAGCGCGTACTCCGCCTTCAGACGACCGTTATCGGCGTCCTTCGGATCGATTTGTTCGACCAGGGTCACGCGGGTGCCCAGGGAGGGCAGGTCGTAGCGGGTCATCAAGCGCCCGGTCAACTGGGCGTTGCGTAAATAGACCAGGCGCGGCTTCAAGTCCATCCCGCGCACGCGGCCTCGGGCCTGCAAATATTTCAGTGACTTCAGTTCATCACGCAGTTCGTCACGCTGCTTGGCGTTCAGGTATCCCATGTAGTGTCTTACTCCAGATCGGCATTGAACGTGGATTTGAACGCCATATTGTATAATGTTGCTCGACAACTTCCAAAAAGGCTTATGATGTTTGACACCCTCTTGCCTGCCGTTTATACCATCTCTGAAGTGACAACCGTCATCCGTCAGTTGATTGAAAGCGCAGAGCCGCTGCAAGCCGTGCGCGTGCAGGGTGAAGTCTCCAATATGAAGCGCTATAGCTCCGGGCATTGGTACTTCACCCTCAAGGATGGCGGTGCTCAACTCAAGTGCGTCATGTGGCGCTCGAATGCCGACAAGCAGCGCTATAAGCCGGAAGATGGCGACCAGGTGGAAGCGCGGGGCAGTATCGGCGTCTATGATGCCCAGGGGGTCTATCAACTCTACGCCGAGTCGCTCAAACCCGTCGGCATGGGGGATCTCTACCGGCAGTTTGAGGAACTCAAAGCCCGCCTCGATGCTGAAGGCCTCTTTGACCCGGCTCGCAAGCGACCCTTACCCGCTTTCCCCCGGCAGATTGGCGTGGTTACTTCACCGCAGGCTGCCGCTTTTCAGGATATTCAGAACGTCCTGCGCCGCCGCTTCCCCTTGGCAGAGATCATCCTCAGCCCGACTCCGGTGCAGGGTGCCGATGCCCCGCCGCAGATCGCCGCCGCGCTAGAGCGACTCAATCAGTACACGCAGGTGGATGTGATTCTGCTGATTCGGGGTGGGGGGAGCATTGAGGACTTGTGGGCGTTCAACGATGAAGGTGTTGCGCGGGCGGTGGCCGCCAGCCGTATCCCGGTTGTGACCGGCGTCGGCCATGAAATTGACTTCACCATGGTCGATTTTGTGGCGGATCAGCGTGCGCCGACGCCCTCTGCCGCTGCCGAGATCGCCACGCCCAACCTGGATGATCTGCGCTATAACACCCGCGCCCTGACGACTGCTCTCGATAGCCTGATGTTGGCTCGTTTGGCTGACCTCGAAGGACAGGTGAGCGTGACGAGTCGCACCCTCGGTCATCTTTCGCCGGTGGGGCGCATCCGTACCTTACGTCAGCGCGTCGATGACCTGACTGAACGTGCGGGCACCGCCCAATCCGCGCTGCTCCGTCTCCACCGTGAGCGCCTGACCGGGCAGGCCAGAGCCTTGGAGGCTGCCAATCCAGCCGCCATCCTCAAACGCGGCTATGCCATCGTCCGCCGTTCAAGTGACAATACACCAGTCACCCGCGCTGCGGACACCGCGCCGGATACCGCCTTGACCATCCAGTTCCACGACGGCGAGATAAAAGTCCGGACGGACTAAGCGCACTGTCTGGTAAGTGATCCAATCGAAATCAGTGATTCCTGTAGGGGCGCACAGCGAAGCCTCCCTTTGGGACGGCTGTGCGCCCGCTTTGATCATTTACCAGATGAAGCACTAAGGCTATTCCCTAATCGTGCGGGTCGTGTAAGGACGCGCCAAGGCGCGTCCGGGTTCGTTATTTCCCTGCAATAGCCTGAAAGACGCAATCACGCCGCTTGCAGCCGACCGCCGCTGCCGTGATTGCCGCGTGCCATCCACCAACCGAGCGCCAGCGCGCCCAGGATCACCGGGATCATCAGCCCGGCGGTGATGCCCACCTGCTGCGAGACGGGTGCTTGCTTGACGATGATGCCGACCAGCGCCCAGACCAGCACGGCGCTGTAAGCCCAGTCGCGCCGGGTGTAGGCGATGAACCCGGCCACGAGTGCCGCTACCACCAGCATGATTGAGGCCCAGTTGGCTTCGCTGAGGCCGAACCCATCCCAACCCATGTCATACAACACATAGGATGCATTGGCGACCGTCGCCACCGTGATCCAGCCCAGATACACGCTGAAGGCACCTACCACCCAGATCGACTCGGCGCGGGTGCGGGCGTGTCCCTTGACGTTGACGTACACCATGATCAGGCTCACCAGCACGCCCACCATCGCCACCATGCTCCAGGCGAACTGGAAGTAGTGGAAGAAGACCAACCAGATGGCGTTGAACACACACGAGATGATGAACCAGTAGCCGATGCTCCGCAGCAGCGGATTTTCCCGCTGACGAGGCAGCGCCTGGAAAATCACGAACCCCAGCAGCAGGGTGTAGATCAGCCCCCAGATACCGAAGACGTAACCCGCCGGGACGAACAAAATCGGCAGGCGATCAGAGACAGCGGCGGTGACAATGCCGTTGAGCTGACCGCTGCTCGCCAGACCGTTAAAGACGAGAGTCGCTACAAAAGCGACGATGGTGAAGAACTGACGCAAGATATCGCGGGACATAGACCACACTCTCAATAGGTGCCAACATGTAAACAAAGACTAGTTTGTTGGGATGAGCAACCCGTGAAAGCTACATTCAAGGTATTATGAGAAGCCGGAAGTTTTATTTATAAGGAGGCTCCACTACATGAGTCAGATTCATTGGATGTTTTTTCCGAAATCGCGCAAGGCTCCTGAACTAGCTCTCAACATAATTGAAGCTTTTCGTGAAGTGCATAACCGCATTGATTCTGATATTTATGAATTGCAGAGCAATCAAGTGTTGCGGGAAATCACTGATAGTCTTGAACACCTTGGGTTTCAGGTGGAGACTGGGAAATCACGCGATCAGAAGATCAAGATACCTGTCTTATTTGGACTCAATGGAAAATTGGAGAAATATTTCGATGCCGATGCTTTTCACAGTGAAGCTGGATTTGTGATCGAAGTTGAAGCAGGGCGGGCAGTGGTCAATTATCAATTTCTGAAGGATTTATTCCAAGCCTGCATGATGCATGACGTTAGGTATCTTGGAATAGCGGTTCGTAATGTTTATCGCAATCGTAATGATTTTGAGATTGTTGTGCGTTTTTTTGATACACTCTTTGCCAGCAATCGCTTGCAGTTACCTCTAGACGGTGTTCTCATTATCGGTTACTAGAGATTATCACTCATGCTTCCAACCGTGTAGACGTAAGGTGTGACGTCTCAAGTTCATAACACTTTGCCGCCTCTGCGCCTTCGCGGTTAATCATCAATCCGCACCGCATATCGCAGCACCAGCATATCCCGTATCTGGATGCCGTTCTCATACGCTGGACTGCTCAGATAATCAAAGTAATCCCGCCGCACCGAGTCGAGGCGGAACCCGCACTTCTGATAAAACGCGATCTGACTCAGGCTGGCGTTGGATGTCCCGACCACTACCGACCGGATTCCCCGCTGTCGCGCCTCCCCAATGACCGCCGCCATCACCGCCTTGCCATACCCCTGACCGCGCTGCGCTGCGTCAATTGCAATGTACAGGATTTCACTCGCATCCGTTTCCCAGCGCATCAATACCGCGCCAATGGTCACATCACCCAGCACGGCAAGATAAGCGTGGTGCGCCCTGTCACTGACCAGCTCGCGGATGCGGCTCACATCCTCATCCGCTTCCCGCAGACGGTGCGTGATCTGTTCAATATCGTTGGAGGGGATCAGTTGAACACGCGCTGACATATCTAGGGCCTGCTTGCTGCCGATTGAGGGACGCCTCGTAGTCTTCGGCGGCATGTCCGCCCGCTCCGGTTATGCAATAGCCTTAGGGTTCTGGAATAACCCTATTCGCCCAGTTCAGTCAGGAAAGACTCCTTCCCCTCGTAGTATTCTTTATCCGTGCGAACACCTTCCACCCAACCCGCTGCGTCATAAAGATCAAGAAAACCATTCTCGATCCAGAATTCACCACCTGCTTCATACATTCGTATTAAGGGTTCGTAGGGTGATGGAAGACTGGAGATTTTGCTGATTTCATCTTTGTCCAACATTTCCCACAGGACGTACCCAATCAATGTATTTCTCACATAAGTGTGGGTACTTATATTTTCCAGGATGGCTTTTTTCAAATCGTCATCAATAGCAATAGAACTATTAATCTTTACTGCTAAGTGTGTAAATGGGGCATATCGAATATGCAAGGCATTTGACCAAAGCACCATCAGCCTCAGATACTCCTGCATGTATGCTTTGACCTGCTTCATGTTTGACGGATCTCCCATGGGTCTTACCGCCATAAATCTAGTCAGGCCACGTACTCTGGCTATCGCAGCAGCTTGTCCAGACACGTTTGTAGCCTCCATCAGGAAATGAGATCGCCTAGAGAGGATTACATCTGCCCAACGAGAAACTATTTCGGCAGCGTAGGACTGCATTAAATCGTGGAGCCATTTCTCGTAGGGGCGCAGTGCGGAGCCTCCCTGTGGGACGGCTGTGCGCCCGCATCATATCTCAATCGCCACTGCACCGGAAATTTAGTAAGTTCCGGTAGGCTCAGTAGTATGCTTCTGTAGCCCCTTTAGTGGGCTTGTCTTCTGCGGAGCCAGACGTTTTAACGTCTGGCGGGAGCTTCTGCGACCATCAGCTATAAGCCATTAGCTATCGACTATCAGCTAACTTTCCCCGTCCAACTGCTCATCGGTCTTGCCGAAGCGCCGGGTGCGCAGGTTGTATTCCTCAATCGCCTTGCGGAGTTCGTTCTTGTCGAAGTCCGGCCAGAAGACTGGGGTGACGTAGAGTTCCGAGTACGCACCCTGCCAGATGAGGAAGTTGCTCACCCGCAGCTCGCCGCTGGTCCGGACGATCAAATCCGGGTCGGGCAGGTCGCCCGTGTACATATAACTCGCCAGCAGTTGCTCGGTGACCGCATTCGCTGGAACCTTGTCTTCAATGATCCGCTGGACAGCCTGGACGATCTCATCCCGCCCGCCGTAGTTGAACGCCACGTTCAGGATCAGGCGGCGGTTATTCTTGGTTAGTTCGCAGGCGTACTTGATCTTCTTGAGTAGCACCGGGGCGATCTGATCAGGCTTGCCGATATGCCGGATCTGCACACCGTTGCCCCGCAGTTCTTCCAGTTCATTGTCGATGACCCGTTCCAGAATCGTCATCAACATGCGGACTTCCAGCGGGGGGCGCCGCCAGTTCTCGGTCGAAAAGGCGTAAATCGTCAGGATTTCGACACCGAATTCCACGCACGCCTTGATGATCTGTCGCAGGTTTTCCGTACCGTGCCGGTGGCCTTCGGTACGGGGCAGCCCGCGCGCCTTGGCCCAGCGTCCATTGCCATCCATGATGATGGCGATATGGCGCGGCACCGAGTCGGGCTTGCCGCTGACTGCCGGTTGGGTAGCAGGATCAGCCTGCTGAACGGGCGCTGCAATCATAAGGAGTAGCCTTTGGCGCTTTGAAAGGACATTTGTTATTGTACAGCAGGATACTGCGAAAACCTCAGTAAGGACGACGCCTGCTTCGTCCAAAAAGTCTCAGGGTGTCTGGAAACAGCCGGGGCGCATCCCTATGCGCCCCGGCCACCAGTTATTCAAAGACTTTCGCTGGAAACCGCTTGGCTAGATCGTCATGATCTCCGTCTCTTTGGCTTTGCCCAGCTCGTCGATCTGCCCGATGTGTTGGTCGGTCAGCTTTTGCACCTCGGATTCACCCCGTTCCAGTTCATCCTCGGAGATCATGCCTTCTTTTTCAAAGTCCTTCAGGTCATCGTTGGCGCTGCGCCGGATGTTGCGGATGGCAATCCGGGCTTCTTCCATGCGTTTGTGCAGGAACTTGACCAGGTCCTGACGGCGCTCACGAGTCAGCGGCGGCATGTTCAGGCGGATCACATCCGAATCGGTGTTGGGGTTCAGGTTGAGATCGGATTCGCGGATTGCTTTCTCAATCCCCTTCAGCGCTCCCTTGTCGTAGGGGCGGATCAGGATTTGCATCGGTTCCGGCGTGGAGATCGAGGCCAATTGGCGCAGCTCGGTATCCTGATCGTAGTAGTTCACAATCAGCCGATCGACCAATGACGTACTCGCCCGCCCGCCGCGGATGCCATGCAGTTCCTCCTCATAGTGGTGGATGCTGGCTTTCATCTTCGCTTTGGTTTCATTGATGACATCGTTTATCATGTTCGACCTCCAGGATGAAGCGTTTTGGAAAAAGTACTCAGTACTGAGTATCAGACTCCCAATTTAGCTAGATGTAATCAAAGTATACTTCGCCAGCTATGGTTTGCGTTGCTTTTTGACATCAACACGCAATGCACCAATGAGCCGACCGGTTTCATCGCACAATCCAAACAGGGATCAGAACCCTCAAAAGTACCAAATCAATCACTATCCCACGCAATAAAAATTTGTACTCAGTACTTGGTACTCAGCACTGTGAAGTGTCCCTGTCCCCTGTGAACTACCTTTTCCAGCCTTCCCAACCACGTGCCTGCCAGGCGGTGTACAGCGCCACAGAACCCGCCGTCGCCACATTCAGGCTCGCCAGATTGCCGCGCATGGGCAATGAGAGAAGTATATCGCAAGTCTCCCGGACCAACCGCCGCATCCCTTCGCCCTCGCTCCCCAGCACCAGCCCCAGCGACATATTCAGGTCGCTCTTGTCGATCGGTGGCACGTCCGGTCCGGCCTCCAGCCCGACCAGCCACACATCCTGTTCCTTCAGGTCTTTCATGGTCGTGGGCAGATTAGTCACCTGCGCCACGTTCAGATGCTCGACCGCGCCGGAGGAGGCATTCACCACCGACGGCGTCACCGAAACCGAACGGCGTTCCTGAATGATGATCCCGTGTACGCCGACCGAGTCCGCCACGCGCAGCAGGACTCCGACGTTTTGAGGGTCTTTTAGCAGGTCGAGCAGCAGGAGAAATGGCTTCTCACCGCGCTGCTGCGCCAGGGAAAGCATGTCTTCTACATCGGCATACGGGTACTGACCAACCCGCAGCACCGTACTCTGATGATTACCCCCGGCGGCTAGATCATCCAGAATGCGGCGTGGGCTGCGCTGGATTTTGATGCCTTTTTTCTGCGCCAGGGCGATGATGTCCGCCACCACGCCTTTTTCTTCGACCGTTTCCGACAGCAGCAGTTGATCGGCTGTGCGGCGGCCTGCCCGCAGGCATTCCATCACCGCCCAGTGTCCGTAAATGAATTCAGCCATATTGACCTCGGAAGGGTTCCAGGTTACTGGTTTCAAGTATCTGTTTTAGCATCGGCTGCCAGCGACCAGCCATAAGCTATCAGCCAATCTTTACTTTGAACTGTCCACGGTGAACTGCTTCCGTGCCAGCCACGCCTCAATATCGGCCCGGTGCAGAGCATAGTGCTCCCAGGTGTTGTTCCCAAAAGCCCCACTGAGCGTATCCCCGAGCAACTGCTCGACAGGACTATCCGGCTCGAACACGCTCTCCGGCAGATCGCGCACAAACTGCATGGTCGCCCAGAAGGCGGAGACAAAGTCGCGCACCGCGTCCTGGGCCGGGCTGTATTCATACAGCGCCACTGATTGCGCGTTGACTGCATTCGGATCGCTATGATCGAACGGATAGGGTTCGCCCCGCAGCGCCGCGCTGACTTCTGCCATCGGGAAGCGCGTCCAGAAAATCAGATGCGCCAGAATATCCTTGACCGACCAATCCCCTAACACGCCCGCCGTGACCATTTGCGCGCCATCCAGCGCGTGGATCACGCGCATCAGATGCGTGTACTCGTCGTACAGCGCGTTGATCATCTCGGCTTTTGTCAAATGGGGCGGATAGTTCACAGTTTTCAGTTCACAGTCACAGGCAAATGCCGAAGTCACACATCAAGATAAATATGCATCCGTCCAGGACAATCGTTCACATATCCGTCGTCCGCATTTCCGAAAGACGTTGCTGTTCCAAAGCTGTGAACTGTCCACTGTGAACTCAAGTTGCCCTCCAGATCGTCCCATCGGCGCGATCTTCCAGCACCACCCCCAACTTCGCCAGCTCGTCGCGGATGCGGTCGCTCTCGCTGAAGTTCTTCGCTTTGCGGGCCGCGGTCCGCATCTCGATCAGCAGTTGGATCAAACCGGCCTCGCGGGCACTGTCGCCGCTGGTGACCGCTTCACCCGCCGGGATGATGCCCAGCACGGTGCCGCCCAGGTCCGTATAGGTGGACTCAATCGCCTCCAAGACCGGGCGACCGACGGCCTGACCACTATTGAGCAGCGTGTTCACATCGCGGGTCAGTTCCTGCAGAACGGCCACGGCCTTCGGCATATTGAAATCGTCGTCCATCACCTCGATGAACTGCGCCCGCGCTGCCGCCAGCCGGTCACGGAAGCTGTTGCTGTCATCGCTGGCCGGGGCTGCCCCTAGCATCGATCGGGTCAGCCGCACCGCACCGTACAACCGTTCCCATCCGGCCTGTGCGGCCTGCATCCCGGCATCGCTGTAATCGACCGGGCTGGCGTAGTGAGCGCTCATGGCGAACATACGGATGACCTGCGGGCGATACTTCTCCAGCGCGTCGCGTGCACGGACGAAGTTGCGCAGGCTCTTGGACATCTTCACGCCGTCCACCGTCAGGCTGCCACCCAGCATCCAGTAGCGGGCGAACGGCGCATCATTGGCGCACTCGCTCTGCACCACTTCGCTTTCGTTGTGGGGGAACAGGTTGTCGATGCCGCCGCCGTGAATATCGAATGTGTCGCCCAGGTACTTCTTCGCCATCGCCGAGCATTCGATATGCCAACCGGGGAAGCCTTCGCTCCACGGGCTGTCCCAGCGCAGGATGTGCTCCGGCTCGGCCTTCTTCCACAGGGCGAAGTCCTCCGGGTTGCGTTTATCATCCCGCACCACTTCGCGCGTCCCGGCCTCTTGCTTTTCCAGCTTGCGGTTGCTGAGTTTGCCGTAATCCGCCGCGCTGGTGACATCGAAGTAAACGCTGCCGTTGACCTCATAGGCATGGCCTTTGGCGATCAGCGTCTGGATCATCTTGATCTGTTCCGGGATGTGGGCGCTGGCTCGCGGACTGATGTCCGGTCGGGTCACACCCAGCGCGTCCATATCCTCGAAGTAGTAGCGCGTGTACTCCTCGACCACCTGCATCGGCTTAACCTGAAGCTTCCGCGCCGCCTTGATGACGCGGTCTTCATCCGTCTCCAGCAGATGCCCCACATCGGTGATATTCTGCACGTACAGCACGTTGTACCCGCTGAAGCGCAGATACCGCACGATCACATCGAAGTTGACGTAATTCTTGGCATGACCCAGGTGCGACCAGTCATAGGTGGTCGGACCGCAGACGTACATATTGACGAAACCGGGGTTCAGCGGCGTAAATTCCTGCTTCTCGCGTCCGAGGACGTTAAAAATCTTCAACGCCATGGGGTGTTGATCCTGATGATGTATAGCTAGTATGGAGATGTATTCTAAGCGAAGTCGGAAGGGGAGAGTATGCTCAATCCAGTCCGTAGCCTATGGGATCGGCTTGGATACCTTCTCATACCCACACGATCCGAAAGCACGGATAGTCAGCGGCAATCGCCTCAAATGCTTCGACCGGGGCATCCTTGTTGATCGGTACATGCGGTCGCGCACCCGGTGCCCGTTGCAGATACGCCTTGATGATCGGAGCGCGTTGCCCCACCGGCACCTCTTCCAGCCGAACCTCACGACGGCGACCGCTGCGAATCCAGGCCTGTCCCTGCGCTGCGCGTATATTCTGTACCCATCCGGCGCTGTTCCCCAGCATCGACACCAGATAACGTTCCTGCCCGACTTTGCCGATCACCACCGGCAGCACGATCAGCTTGCCGGATTTGCGCCCGGTCACTTCCAGCGTCACCATCCAGTCAGGGAAGAGTCCCGCCGAAGCGACGAAGGCATAAACCCGGTTGATGAGCTGTGTCAATCCGTTCGGGCGGTTGCCTTTGTACATCCAGTCTCGTTTGAAGTTCGCCATAATCGATCTCGCCTGATTTTTGCGGCTCCCGATCTGACCATAGCATAATCATCGTGCCGCCTGAGCTTGCTAAAGTAAGGATTTTTATATGACATCCAAAACGGTTTTGATTACGGGTGCGTCCTCCGGCATTGGGCTGGAAACAGCCTCTCTGCTCGATTCGCAGGGCTGGCGAGTCTTTGCTGGGTGCCTGCCCGGGGAAGACCTGACTGTGCTCAAATCCCGCACCACCGACCGCACCACCATCATCCCCATCGACGTGACCCGCCCGGAGCTGGTCAGCGCAGCCGCCGAGTCGGTCGGGCAGGCGGTCGGTGCGGATGGCTTGACCGCGCTGGTCAACAACGCGGGTTTTGCCGCTTCTGCGCCGATGGAATACGTCCCGATGGACTTGCTCCGCCAGCAGTTCGAGGTCAACTTTTTCGGTCAGGTGAGTGTCACGCAAGCCTTCCTGCCGCTGATTCGTCGCGCTTCGGCGGGGCGTATCATCAACCTGTGTTCGATTCTCGGTCGGGTGACCACTCCCTTCAGTGGCCCCTATTGCGCCAGCAAACACGCCATGGAATCCTTCACGGATGCGCTGCGGCTGGAACTGGTACCCTGGGGCATTCAGGTGGTGGGGATCGAACCCGGCGTTATCAAGACGCCCATATGGAAGCGTGTGCTGGACATCATGCATGAACTGGGCGAGGAATTGCCGCCCGATGCCCGCGAGCGTTACGGCAGGCGTTTTGCAGCGGTGCAGCGTCAGATGGTCGCGATTCGCGATACCAGCAGCCCGCCGGAAGAGGTCGCGGCGGTCATCCAGATGGCCTTGACCGCCCGCCGCCCCCGGACGCGTTACCTCGTGGGTAAGGAGGCGGCGCTGACGGCTCGCCTGCGCTGGCTCTTGCCGGATCGGCTGCTCTACCGGCTCATTCTTCAGCGCTACGGCTTAAACTGAGCGCGTCCGGTACCGGATTTATCCCAACCGTTTCCCAATCTTGGGATATTCCACATTTTCCCACATTTCCCATATCAGCCTACAATAGGGCCTGAATGTGCTACGCTTTGCGCGTTTGCGATCGACTTATTGAATAGGAACAGGCATGAAAATTGGATTGTGGTTGCTGGTGGTGCTGCTGGTACTCTCTGGCAGTGCGCTCGCCCAGGATGCCTTGGTCATCACCTATGGCGTCCCGGTTGAAGGTCAGGTTGGGGATAGTCAGACCGACCAGGTCTGGACTCTAACGGTGGATAGCGCGGACCGCATCGCCGTGACGGTGGAGCGTCTTTCCGGCGATTTACTGCCACAGATTGCCTTGCGTGGGCCGGATGCCGCCGTCCTCTCAACCGCTGGCCCGGATGCGACCGGGGCAGTGGCCCGTATTGAACGGCAGGAGTTGCCCGCCGCCGGGAATTACCAGATCGTGGTGCAGCGTCTGGATGGGGCCACCGGAGTGACCCAAGGCCGCTACCGCCTGACCGTCACTGTCTTGGCGACGGCGGTCCTCAACCCGGCTAATCAGAGCATCGTCGCCGACCTGCAATATGGTCAGACCTTGCGCGGCGAGCTAACCTCAGCCCACTGGTATCAGCGCTATCGCCTTACGGCCTCCGGCGCTGACCTGATCCGGGTCGATGTCCAGCGGCTGAGCGGTGGCCTGCAACCGCAGATCGAAATCCTCAATCCCAGCGGTCAGCAGATTGCCTTTGGCTGGGGAAGCGCCAGTGCCGATTCGGCTCAGACCGACCGCGTGGAGTTGCCGGAAGCCGGGGAGTACACCATCGTGGTGCTGCGCGGCGGCGCGATTGATGGCTCCACCACCGGACGGTATTCAATCACGGCCACGCTGCTGGGCGCGGGTGATACCAACCCGCTCTTACAGCGGACACCCCGTGACATCGTCTATGGGCAGCCTGTCACAGGTGAAATCACCGCCCGCTGGTACGAAGGCTGGTTATTGAGCACGACCAGTGCGGATACGGTCACGATCCGGATTCAAAGTCAGGGCATTGCCGGGACTGGCCCCGGCACGCTCATTCCAATGGTCGCCATCTTCGACGCGGCTGGTAATGAACTGTCGCGGGCTTGGCCGGATGGCACCGGCGGAACGGCCGTCATCACGCGCTTCCCGTTGCCCGCTGCTGGGGAATACATCGTTCGGGCGGAGCGCAGCAGCGGCAAGCTCGGTGGTACCACCGGCCCCTATACGCTTACCGTAGAGCTGGCTGGCACCGGGTTGGATAGCCCCGCCTTGACCGCCCTCACTGGCAGTCTGCGCTATGGGGCCGCCGTCCTGGGGGATCTGACCGATGCCCAGTGGGAGAATCGTTGGCAGTTTGATGGGCGCGCCGGGCAAGCGGTGGATATCGTGCTGGAACGGACCTCAGGCACGCTCTTTCCGGTCATGGAACTGCTCGCGCCCGATGGCTCGGTTGTGACCGGTGCCTGGTATGATGCCAGTCGTTCACGTTCGATCATTGATGGCGCGGGTCTGGGGCAGGATGGCACCTATACCATCCGTGTCCTGCGCGAAGGGCAGCAGAACGGCGCGACTCGTGGCGGCTACCGCCTTTCCCTTGCCCTCCAAACCCCCTGATAACCGATCATGCGTAGGGGCGACCCGCCGGGTTGCCCCGTTTCTCATCTCTCATCCGTTATGATCAGATGTAGGGCCGAGGCACATGATTGGGGTCAGTAGTCCACTGGACGGCCCGCAAAATATTGACCTGCAACCTGAAACGTGCAACCAGTAACTTGCTTCGTCTTTTACAACGGTTCAACTCGCCCATCCGCCGCCAATTGCGTGACCCGCAGCTCTGCCTGATCCAGCAGCGATTGGCAGTGGGCGCTTAGCACCCGACCTCGTTCATACAAGCTCACCGAGTCATCCAGCGGCAATTCACCGGACTCCAGTTGCGTGACGATCTGCTGCAATTCGGCATAGGCTGTTTCAAACGGGAGTTGGTCTACATCGCTCATGGTCTTGTCGTCCATAATCCTTCGGGACTTCCGCAAAACATCTCGTGTGTAGGGGCAGATTAGGGCGTCTGCGCCCGTATATCCGCCCGTGCTTGTGTAAGTCCTATCTTTGAAATATCCACCAGCATAGCACAAATGAGTCTGGGATCATGACCCTGTCAATCAACCATTCGGTTGATTGTGAAATCATTCCCTGCGTGTCGTCAGCTTGACCATTGAGTTCACGCCTGCCCGGGTCACGAGCGGTATCGTAGCCAATGTGTTCAATCAGCTATTCATTCAAAGGTAAATCATGTCGAACCTCACTCAGACTCAGATGTGGCTTTTGGGTTGCTTTATAGCCGTTGCCGCCATTATCGGGACATCCATGTTTTTACAGGGGACGGTTCAAACCTTTGCCTATATCGTGATTTCAATGGCATTTGCCTTCTTTGCCGTCACCATGTCTGCCCGTCAAAAGAAAAAGAATGGCTAAACCAGCCGTCGAACGCCGGTTATCACAGGCGGTTGCTGGTCAGAATCCACCTGCGGAGTCAGTATTGGGCGCATGAACTACTTGGCTGACCGGCTTCGTCGGTCGCACCTCGATGCTTGGGAGCGTTGGCTGCCCTTGTGGCGGGCCTTCTTCATGACCGTTGTCCTGGGTCTGACCGTTGCGGTCGTGACGGAGGCTCCCGCAACAGCGCCGCAGGCGTTCTTTCTGACCGCCTTGCTGTTAATCTGGTATGGCATCAGCCTCCGCTGGCAGGGGCGGGCAGAGAGCGCCCGCGCCCCCTACCTGCTGGCTTATCAACTAGGAGGCTGGTTGGTCTGGTTTGCCCTCACGGATTTGAGTCCGCTGTATCTTTTCGCTCTGTTTGTCCTGTTTCCCCACCTCTTCATGAGTTTGCCGCTCCGCTGGGCCAGCGTGGGGGCGATGCTGCTAATGTCCTTGACCCTGTTGCGTCAGGTGATGCTGCCCAACCGTGGCCTTGATACCTGGCTTATTCTCTTTTCGGTCACGACCATCGCCGGCATTATTTTGGCCTCGTTTATCGAAGCCATCATTAAGGAAAGTACCGTCCGCCGGGACCTGATCCTGACCTTGGAAACCACCCGCCGCGATTTAGCGCTTGCTGAACGGCAGGCCGGTATTCTGCAGGAGCGGCAGCGCCTCGCCGCTGAAATTCATGACACCATTGCCCAGGGCTTGACCGGTATCATTACCCATCTCGAAGTAGCCGATGCGGCCCTTCAGACTGATACAGCCGTCACCCAGGCGCATCTCGATCAGGCGCGCCAGGTAGCGCGTTCCAGCCTGACGGAAGTGCGGCGCTTTATTTGGGGGCTCCGTCCAGCGGCATTGGAAAAACAGCCGTTGGAGACTGCGGTTCAGCAGTTGATCGAGGATTGGTCAGCGTCCAGCGGGATCGCTTCCCGTTGGCAGGTCAATGGCAGTCGGGCTTCGTTGACTGCCGATCAGGAAATAGTGTTGCTCCGGGTGGTTCAGGAAGCGCTCGCCAATGTCGCCAAACATGCCCGTGCGCGCCAGGTGATGGTCACGCTGACCTACCTGCCCGATATGCTCGTTGTGGATGTCAAGGATGATGGCTGCGGGTTTGATCTGGTAGCCAGTGCTGCTCGGCGTTCGGAGCGGGGTGGTTATGGATTGCCCGCCATGCGCGAACGTCTGGAGAAGGTAGGGGGGAACCTCACGGTTGAAAGCCTACCCGGGGAAGGTACCACCATCGTGGCCGAAATCCGCCTGACTGAAGGGTTTGCCCATGCCTGAGCCGATCCGCATTCTGGTTGTAGACGATCATCCGGTCGTGCGCGCAGGCATCGAAGGGATGCTGGCGCAGCAGAGCGATTTTATATTAGTTGGGGAGGCGGAGAACGGCGAACAGGCTGTTCAACGTGCCCTTGAATTGCAACCGTCTGTTGTCTTGATGGATTTGCGTATGCCGGTGATGGATGGCCTACAGGCTATGCTCCTCATCCGCCAGCACCTGCCGCAAACGCAGGTGCTCATCCTCACCACCTATGACCGGGATCGGGATGTGCTGGCAGCGATCAATGCCGGTGCCATCGGCTATCTGTTAAAAGATTCGCCGCGCGAAGACCTCTATCAGGCAGTGCGGGCCGCCGCACAGGGCAAGTCGATCTTGCATCCCGCTGTGGCAGTCCGCATCCTGAACCATATGCGCAACGCGCCATCGTTCGATCTGCTCAGTGATCGCGAAGTGGAGATCCTGCGGCTGGTTTCAGAGGGGCATTCCAACAAAGAGATAGGCTCTGTCCTCTTCATCAGTGCTGCCACGGTCAAGACCCACCTCATCCATATTTTCACCAAACTCAATGTGACCGACCGTGCGGCTGCTGTTCGGGTCGCCATCGAGCGGGGCATTCTCCACCTCAATGACCACAGCGATCGATAAGGGCAGGGTAGGATGTTCAGGACTTACGCAAAACAAGGCATCTTGTAGTGGCGCATAGCTGTGCGCCCGTATATCGCGTAGCGATTCCGTGACTGCGTAAGTCCTAATGTTGGTGAAAATCGAAACATTTGTTCCGGTTTGGTCCCTGACCTGTGTTATGCTCAGGCTATGACAGGAGTTAAGCAAACAGCGCCTTTTGTAGGGGCGCACGGCTGTGCGACCGCCTAACAACCGGCACATCTGCGTAAATCCAATATGAATCAAACCACCTGTATCCCGACCACCCTCCGAACGCTGCTCCTCCAGGAAGAAGAGGGGAGTGACACAATCTCATCTGGCGGCAGCCTCCCATCCTTCCGCCAGATGTTGTCAATGGCGTCGCGTGGTGGCAGCCTCCGGCCTTCCCGCCGACAACGCCGCAATGAAGTGGCTGTTCCCGGCTTTCCCGCCATTTCCAATGTCATCAAAGTGACGAAACAGCGCCACGCTCCCGTGTTCCCGCCGACCTTGTTGGCGGGAAATTCGCCCTTTCTGACAGGGTGCGCCAACCGGCAAATCACTTCCCTCCGGCTGAACGCCGTTAGCTGACCGCTCCCTACAGCGCCGTCACCTTGATCGGGCGCACCTTCACGACCAACCGCGTCTCCGTGTCCGGCGAACTGCGCGTGTTGAAGTCGCTGTAGTAAGCCCGCCCGGTGTACTTTCGTGAAAGTGCCTCGATATGTTCTACCCCGCCTTCGGTAGTCATTTCCTCGACCACCCCGCGGATTTCCAGCCAGTGGAATGGGTTATTCGGGTCCAGCGCCAGCAGTGTGATCTTCGGGTTCTGCCGGATATTCTTCGGCTTCTGTCGTCCGTCTGCCGTATTAAAACGGATAAAGTCGCCTTCGTAATCCCACCAGACCACGGTCGATTGCGGTTGACCATCCGGCATCACCGTAGTAGCGACGACATAAATTGGGCGATCCAGTAAATCCTGATGGGTTTCGGGAATGAGTGCGACCATGGGGTTCAATCTCCTGGGATATAGATGACAGTGACGGTCTGATAGATGAGGTGTACAGGGGCAGGTCTTACAAACGGCCAATCTGAATTGCTTGACCATTTCCAGAAGCCTGCCCTATAATCACCCTAACTTGGAGTAAAGTGGATTGCCGATGGATACACCTGCCGAACAGTCCATACGCTATCTCACGGTGGAAGCCACCGGGCAGCGTGCGCTGCTTGATCCTGTTCTGGAAAGCCATCCGGTTTTCCTGATTGGGAGCGATCCGCGTAGCCACCTGCAGTTAATCGACCCGCAAATTGCGCCATCTCATGCGGTGATTTCCCGGCGTGGCGATACGCTGGCAATTGCTCCGCGCTTTCCCTCGCTTACGGTTTTGGTCAATGGCCGCCCGCTGCGCGGTGCTGTCCCCCTGACCCCTGCTGATACGGTGCAGATTGGCAGCACCAGCCTGCGTTTTGGTCAGCAGGTGATGGCCCTCCCGGCGGGCAGCATACCCCAGGTGCGGACGCCTTCGGCACCCGTTGTCCCTCAGTCTCTCGATCGGCTGCCGCTCCGCCCAGCTTTAGCCCTCTCTGCGCCCACGCCCGCTGCCAGCATCCCGGGAGACATTTACTTTCCGCAGTCGAAAGCCGCCTCCACTGGGGGCCTCAGCGGTGCTTTCCTCGGTGTCTTGACCGTCCTGGGCATTGTGATCGCGCTCGGTTTTGCCATCGTGCAGAATACACCCGGTTTTCTGACGCCCGCGCTGGCAGGGGAGGCCGTCAACCCCTTCGCCTTCAGGGATGGTAATATCACCGTCCTCATGTTTGACGCCGAGTGGTGAATATACTGTAAGCAACAGAAGCCTGTCGTGGACAGGCTCGCACGAGACTACCGCGGGGATGCTTACGTCCGCTTCATTGATATTGATGACCCGCGCAACAGCGGTCTGGTCAATACCTATGGGGCCTTCTCCATCCCCTTGATGGTCATCATGAATGACCAGGGTGAAGTGGTCTATACCTTCCGCGGCCTCACCCCGGAAGCCACCCTCCGCGCCGCCTTCGACGCCGCCCTCACTGAATCTACCGGCACGGGTAGCACCGTTCGGTAGGGCAGCCAGCTACGAGCTTCCAGCAGCCAGCCAGATTGTTTGATTCCGCGACATAGCTTGCAATTTCCGGGCTGGTGGCTCCGTATATATCGTTTTCATCCCTTCGATTGTTGGATTAGTCTAGTCGTAACTTCATGAACGCACCCAAAAAGCGCAAGAGCAGCATGAGATCTGCAATTCTGTGGACTTTGTTTGTGATTCTATGCACTCTTGGACTTTACCTAGCCGTGCTATGGTTCATATTCTACGGCGGATTCAAATCGCGCATACCGGGATTTTATGATATTGGCGAATCTAATCTTTGGAATCGAGATAATGTCGGCTATTTCCTCAATGCTTTGCTTCCTGATGAAATTCAAGACTTCACCGTACAAGGGGAAATGGGTCAATTGGGTTCATATGGCTTTCTGCCAACGCTTTCTTTTTCGTTTACGGCCTCCCCTGATGTTGCTGAGGCATTCGTGAGCCATTTTTGTGATGGTGTTCTCTACGCCGGATTTGACCCATTCAATTCAATCAATAGTTCAGTTCCTACATCGAATTCCATCCTTGTGCGCGGCAATGGTACGATTCACTACGCTTCGTCAAAGAATGTGCCAGCCAGTACCAAAGGCAATCGATGTGTACGACGTGACGAGCGGGTAGGCCCGCATGCTCATTGGCTCGAAGAATTTGTACTCGACACCGGTAATCCTGACCGATACATGATTTCATATAACCTGGCATATGACCCTGACAACCCCGTTGCAGAGACGCGCTATCCTCGCGCCGAAGTCATCACCCCACTAGGTGATCGTTTCCGGCTTTATGTGACTGGCTTCAGTATGGTCGGTTCGACTTATTTTCTACGCTATCCCACCATTTGTATGGAAACACGCGGATCGGTGTACATATGGGATAACTTTGCAATGAATCCAGATATCATGAAGCCTTTTACTGATGCAACGATGGCGATCTCGATTGATGACCTTGAGCAACCGCCTGCTATTATCAGTGGCCGTTGGCTATCGCTTCGTCCGGCTGATAGTGACAGTACCGATTTCTGGCAATACTGTCTCACTGAAGATTGGGAACCCGGCACCCATACCATGAAACTGATCGTGACCCCGCCAACGGGGGAGAGCGCCAATTTCGAGTGGACGTTTGTAGTACCTGACTAAATATCATTTCTTCGTACTTGCTGAGTTTCCCTTGAGATTGAGCAGGCCATTCGCTATCAACCATCAGCCTTCTTGACTGAGAACTGTGAACTGCCCACTGTGAACGCATATCCCCATATCCCCATCCTTGTCCAACCCATCCTGGACTACCTGCTGCCCGCCGAGCGCGTGATTGACGGTACCCTCGGCGCAGGTGGACACAGCGCCGCCTTGCTGGAAGCCGGAGCCAAAGAACTCCTCGGCCTCGACCTCGACCCGATGGCACTGGAGATCGCCCGTGAACGGCTCGCCCCCTTTGGCGACCGCGCACATTGCGTCCACGCTAGCTATGCGGCCATGACCGACGAAGCCGCTCGGCTCGGCTGGGATGGCGTGGATGGCATCCTGCTCGACCTCGGCATCTCCTCCATGCAGATCGACCGCCCGGAGCGGGGCTTTGCCTTCATGCAGGATGGCCCGCTGGATATGCGCTTTGACACCTTGGAGAATCCGTTGACAGCAGCCGTCATCGTCAACAAGTACGATGAACGGGTCATTGCGGACATCCTCTACAACTTCGGGGAAGAATCCCAGTCACGCAGGATCGCCCGCGCCATCGTCGCCCGCCGACCCCATCACACCACCTTCGACCTGGTTGCAGCCATTGAGTCGGTCATGCCGCGCCGCCGCACGGATAAAATCCACCCGGCGACGCGCACCTTTCAGGCATTACGGATGGCGGTCAACGATGAGTTAGGGGTGATCGAGCGGGCGCTCCCGGCAGCCATCGACCTGCTGCGACCGGGCGGCAAGCTGGCGGTCATCAGCTTTCATAGCTTGGAGGATCGGCTGGTCAAGCAGGCCTTCAAGCTCGCCAGCACCGATTGCATCTGCCCGCCCAAGATGCCGGTCTGCATCTGCGGGCATCATGCCAGCGTCCGCCCGCTGACCCATAAACCTCTCATCGCGGACGAGGCCGAAATTGCCCTCAATCCCCGCAGCCGCAGCGCCAAGCTCCGTGTGGTGGAACGATTGGCTGTAGGGGCGGACTAACGCCGTCTGCGGCAGCATGTCCGCCCGTTGCATTATGCTCTTAACTTCGCGCCCAACTCCCGTTCCACTGTCTTGACGATTTTCTGATGCACCGTCGCCACCTCTTTATCGGTCAGCGTGCGGTCATCCGCCCGGTAGACCAGACTGTAAGCGAGGCTCTTGTGACCCTCTGGAATGGGATCGCCCCGGTACACGTCGAACAGCGTCAACCCCTTCAGTAGATCGCCCCCCGCCTTGCGGATGACCGCCTCTACGCGGGCGGCTTCGACCTCGTCGTTCATCACCAGTGCGATGTCCTGCAGCACCGGCGGGGTGTTGGTCAGCGCCTTGACCGGGTAATTGGCATTCACATCTGCCAGCAGCCCGTCCAGGTCGAACTCGCCCACGTACAGCGGCGCACTTTCCCACTCGATCTGCCGAGCAACCACCGGATGCAGTTCACCGAAGTCGCCCAGGTGCTGCCCGTTGACGAACACGCTGGCAGAACGCCCCGGATGCAGGGACGGATGGCTCGACCGGCGGTACTGGGCGTTCTGGATGTGCAGCCCGTTCAACAGGCCTTCCACCATCGCCTTGAGATCAAAGAAGTCGACGGGTGCATCGGGTTCATCCTGGGTCCAGCCGGTTGCCCGCCGCGCCCCGGTGATCAGTAGCCCCAGCCGCCGGTATTCATCGGGCAGCTTGGCATCCTCTCGCTTGAAGTACACCTGCCCGATCTCAAACAACTGCTGCCGGGTGACCGTCCGCTGATTGGTCAGTGCATTGTCGATCAGGCTCCCCAGCAGGGTATGCCGCATCGCTGCCCGATCTGGCGTCAGCGGGTTCGCCAGTTCGACATAAGAACCTGCATCCCACAGACGGTCATGATCGCGCTCCTCCTCTCCCCTCGGGAGAGGGGGCTGAGGGGTGAGGGCAGCCTCGCGCTCCGGTGTGGTCAATCGGTAGCTGATGGTTTCCCGTAGTCCCAGCGCCACCAGCACATCGCGGGCGCGTTCTTCCCGTTCCAGCGCCGTATTGGCCCACTGGGGGGGCATCTCATCGGCGATGATGGTGTCGTACATCCGGTCATAGCCGTAGATGCGGGCGATTTCCTCGATCAAATCCGCGCGCCCGACCACACCGCTGCCGATGTCCATCCGGTATTCCGGCGCGATGACGTGCAGCACATCGTTCTTGACCTCAGCCTTAAATTCCAGCCACCACAGGATGTCCAGAATTTGCTCGATGCTGATCTCAATGCCCAGCAGGCGCTTGATCTCCTTGATGGGCAGATCGACCTGCGCCGGTTGTACCGGGCGCGGATACTGGTCAATCACGCCTTGTGCGATGCTGCCGCCGCCCGTCTGTCGCATTAGTTCAATCCCGCGCTTGACGCCCAGGATCGACTGGCTGGGATGCACACCCCGGCTGAAGCGCAGCCCGGCATCCGTGTTGACTTTCTGGCTCTGCATGGTGCGCCGGATGTTGATGAAGTTCCAGTTCGCTGCTTCCAGCAGGACGTTGGTGGTGCTGTCGCTGATCTCGGTTTCCGCTCCGCCGATCACCCCGCCCAGGCTCAGCACACCCTGGGTATCGCACACCAGAATGTTGTGCGGTTCCAGTTCGCGGGTCTTCTCGTCCAGCGTATCCAGTGTCTCACCGGGTTTGGGTAGCCGCGTGATGATGGTTGGAGTCTTCTTACCCGCCCGCGCCTTGAGCTTGTCGTAGTCGAAGGCGTGCAGCGGCTGCCCGATCTCGAAGGTGATATAGTTGGTCACGTCGACGATGTTGTTGATTGGGCGCTGCCCGACCAGCCGCAGCCGATACTGCATCCAGCGCGGTGCGGGTTGAATCTTCGTGTTTCGCAGCAGCGTGAGCGTGAAGCGCGGGTTGAGTTCCGGCTCCTGAATCTCAATCGCCACCTCACCCTCGATAGTTGACCCCTCGGCCACCATCTCGAACGACGGATAGCGCACCGGCTTACCCAGCAGCGCGGCCACTTCCCGCGCCACACCGAGGATGCTGTAGCACCTCGCCAGGTTGGGCGTCAGTTCGATGTTGAACAGCACATCCCCCAGCACATCCTGTAAAGGGGTGCCAGCCGGTTTGCCGGGGTCATCCAGCAGGATGATCCCCTCATGGTCTTCGTAGATGCCCAGTTCTTTTTCCGAGCAGACCATGCAGCGGTTGGGGATGCCGCGCAGCTTCTTCTCCTTCAGGATCATGCGCTGAAGCGTTTCGCTGTGTCCGTCCCAGACTTCCGCGCCTTCTTTGGCAAAAGCCGTCCACAATGGCTTTTCAAGCGGCCCCTTGCCCCGGTACTCGAACAGATTCGGCGCGCCGGTGACGGTTTGCTCCAGTTCTGTCCCGCCGTAATCGACCATCGCCAGCACCAGCCGATCCGCGTCTGGGTGGGGCTTCACCTCACGGATCGCCCCCAGCACGATCTTCTCCCGATCCCACACCAGATGGTCGGATTTGGGGAAGCGCACGCCTTCCACCTTCCCCTGCGGGATGCCGATGTAGGTCAGGCTGCCGACTTCCAACCCAGCCAGTGTCAGGCGCTCCGCCAGCAGTTCCGGCGGGATGTCAATCTCTACGAATTCCTTCAGCCACGAGAGTGGTACGAGCATACAGAATAGTCCTTAGTCGATAGTCAAAAGCGGATAGTCGATAACCAATGGCGTATCACCGTTAGATATTGCGTAGTCGAGCGATTCGCGGACGAAATACCTTATCCATCCGAATGGCAACGTCAATCATCTCATCTTGTAGCGATGCCCATGAATCTTCATCGTACATGTTTCCAGTCTCAAATCGCTTCAAAATTCTTGATGCGCGTCTGCCATCAAGCCTTTGCCAATGAAGCGAGTCTTCCATTTCATCCTCAATAGCGTTCTGTTCTTCGAACAGAATATCAAAAATGGCTTTGTTCCGTTCACGATCTAAAGTGTCAATATAGATCTCGACACGAGCTCCATCTTTCAGGATAAGGCAGTTGAGTTCAATACCAGCTATTCCGATCCCAATACCTAGGGCTGGTTCGATGCTGGCTGACTTATTGGCGAATAGTTTTGTCTTGGTTTGAGCCCGATTGACGAACAGCGTCCAGAATTCAAGACGTCTACGGTCACGTTCTAGGAACTCCCGTGTAGCTAGTTCCTTTTTAGTGCTGCCTATTTCAGAGAGCTGTGAGTCAGGTTGAGCAAGTACCGAAAATAATGGTGCATATGGTGAATTTTCGATCCGAATTGCTTCTATCTTGACCAGATAAAAGGAGGCATTATCACCAGTGTTCTCATTAAGCCAGTTGATGACTTGCTCATGTTCAGTTCTCTGTTCCGTTGTGATCCATATGGCGGTATGTGCGTCGAGATTGACGAGGTAGGTGAGGACCTTGCCCAAATGATCGTGATCGGTTCTTTCAAGCTGGTTTTCGATGATGACGCGGTTTCCATCACCATCCTGACAAAGCAGATCAACCTTGAAGTCGCCCACTCTTTTCTCACGTTCCAGCACCGTTAGCTCGACACCTAGACGTTCTGATAACGCCTCGATGTTTTGCTCAAGCCATGCGGTGAAGTCCAACGCTTCATGCCGGAATGCTTGACGCACAGGTACCACTTCGATTTTTCCGATGTTTCGATCTACCATCACGATACCTTAACCTTCGCGTCCTTGAATCTCTGTGCGTTCCATGTAGGGGCGCACGGCTGTGCGCCCTCCGAAAGCCCCTATCCCGTGACCCGTCTCTCGGAGTATCTCGCTTTTCCAGCGGCGTAAGGGTCGCGGCGGGAGAGGGGTTTGGGGTGAGGCCTACCCACCCATCACCCCGAAAATTACCCACGCCACCCCCAGCGCCAGCAGCGTATTGAAGACCGTCGCTGCCAGATACACCAGCACTGGCTTCCAGCCTGCCTGCCGCAGATCGCTTACCGAGAACTCAATCCCGATGCAGACGAAGGCCAGCGCGAACACCCACTGGGTGGCCGTCCCGATCTCCCTGACCAGCGGCGCGGAGAAAGCCCCGACCGAGGCCAGTGCCGAAACCATCATGAAGCCCAGCACGAACTTCGGAAAGCGCGTCCAGATCATCATGGGGGTAGGGCGTTCCCCTTGCCCCCGATTGACCACCAGCGCGAAGTGTAGCGCCAGCGCAAAGGCCGCGAACCCGATCAACACATTTTGTGAGAGCTTGACCACCGCTGCGACCGACTGCGCCTCCGGGCCGTAGAGCGTTCCCGCGCCGACCACGGCTGCCGTCGTATCAATGTTGCCCCCGAACCATGCCCCAGCGACCTGCGGCGGTAGCCCCAGCGCTCCGGCGATCATCGGCATGACGACCATCAACGGCAGCGCGGTCACGATCACCAACGTGGTGATATAGGTCACTTCTTCGCGCTTGGCCTGGACGGCTCCGGCTGCTGCAATCGCTGCCGAGACACCACAAATAGACACAGCTGAGGCCATCACCGCCTTGAGCGTCTCTGGCAGTTGGACTCGACCACCCAGCCACCAGGTGAAGCCAAAGACCGAGACCACCATGATGACCGCCTGCACCAGCCCGCCTGCGCCTGTGGCCAGCAGGTCGCCCAGGCTGATCCGCGCGCCCAGCAGCACCAGCCCGATCTTGAGATACAGCTCCGTGCGGATGGCTGGACGAACGAGACCATGAAGCCGGGTCACCCGCAGGACGAGGTTGGCGATCAGGCCCAGGACCACTGCCGTCAGCGGATACTCCAGCGGGTTTTGTGCCACGCCCTGCGCTTTGAACAGCGTCGCGATTCCCTTATCGAACTCGGCTACCAGCACCGTCAGCACCAGCAGGAGGACTCCACCTGCCACCCAGCCACCCCACGCTGAAGGAGCAGCGGACGACAGTGTCAGGTTGAGTTTTGCACTCTGTCCCATGAAGTTCCTCCTTTCAGCGTCCCAGCAGGCCGAAGAGCGGCCAGCGGAGAGCGGCATCGCGCCGGTAGGTCAGGGTGATCGCTTGCTCACACTGATTGCTCAGCAGCACCAGCGCCTTGCCTGCATCCGGCGGATTGATACCGTCGGGCAAGGCATCGAGCTGCTGCGCCATTATCTGCCCATCAGTGCACTGATACTGGTAGGCCGCTCCAGCGACCAGCGCGCTGACCGGGTTGCTTGGCGCTGTTGCTCCCTCACTGCCGATCTGCCAGCTATCCAGTGCCGGCAGGGCAGCCTGCGCGCTTTCCCCGGCTTGAGCCTTCAGGGTGGCAGTTTGTGCACCGGGGCCAAGCAGACCCGTGCCGATGATCAGCACAATCAGCAGGCCGATTCCGGTCGCGGTCCAGTCTTCCGGTAGTTGTTTCAGTCGCTTGAGCATGATCGGCTGTCCTCATTCTGAAAGTCGTATTGATTTCATTGTAGGACTCCGTGACGACTTCATTGCCGAAAGATGGCTGGACTTACGCAAAAAAGGCGTTTTGTAGGGGCGCACGGCTGTGCGCCCGCCGGATTTCTAAGTCCATGATGGCTTAGAACTGCTCCAGGAACCGCAGATCGTTATTCCAGAAGTAGCGGATATCCCGGATGTCATGCTTGTTCATGGTCATCCGCTCCGGTCCCATGCCGAAGGCGAAGCCGCTCCATTGGGTCGGGTCATAACCGCCGTTCTGCAGCACGGTCGGATGCACCATGCCGGCACCGGCGATCTCGATCCAGCCGGAGTACTTGCACACGCGGCAGCCTTCACCACCACACAGGAAGCACTCCACATCCACTTCCACACTCGGTTCGGTGAAGGGGAAGTAGGACGAGCGGAACCGGATCTTGGCCTTTGGCCCATAGAAGCGCCGCGCGAACTCGGTGATGGTGCCGCGCAGGTCACTCATGCGGATGTTGCGCCCTACTGCCAGACCTTCCAACTGATGGAATTGCATCTCGCTGCGGGCGGTCACCTGCTCATAGCGATAACACATGCCCGGCAGGATCACCCGGATCGGTTCGTTGCCCTCATCACCCAGTTCTCGCATGGCATGGATTTGCCCCGGCGAGGTATGGGTCCTCAGGATGACGCCCGGCGTAGTCGTGTGGAACGTATCCCACATGTCGCGTGCCGGATGGTGTTCCGGGATATTTAGCAGGGTGAAGTTGGTCTCGTCATCTTCTACATCCCGGCTGCGATAAACCTGAAAGCCCATATCGCCCCAGATGCGGTAGAGCTCGCGCAGGGTATGGGTGGAGGGATGCAAGCCGCCGGTCGGGTGCGGTCGACCGGGCAGGGTCACATCAATTTGCCCTTCTTCCAGGTCGCGGGCCAGTTCCGCCGCGCTGACCAGCTTTTCGCGCTCGGTCATGGCTGCCAGCAGGGCTTCTTTGACCTCGTTAGCCCGTTTGCCGAAGTCTGCCCGTTCCTCTTTTGGCAGCTTGCCGATGCTCCGCAGCATCCCGTAGACCGACCCTTTTTCACCCAGATACGTGCGTTCCCACGCCCGCAGCGCTTCCGAGTCCCGCACGCTGGCAATGGCTTCAAGGGCCTCTTTGTAGATCGTTTCCAGTTCTTGCAGCATATTTACCTCTGGTTTCAGGAAACAAAAAACTCCCGCCGCTGACACATTGGTCAGGGACGAGAGTTTGAAAGCTCCCGCGGTACCACCCCGTTTGGTCATCAGCACGATGACCCACTCAAGAGGTTCAGTCACGTTGAACAAGACGGAGTCAACTACTGTGCCCGTGAAGGCGTTTCACTGACTCGGCTCCGGGGCGAATACCACGCTGGCTCACCGATTGAGGCTTGCAGCCAATGGCCTCAACTCTCTGGACGGGGCGGGGTGCGTGCAGGTTCCCCTTCATTGCCTGTATGAGCCATTATGAGCCTGCCGGGGAACGCTGTCAAGCCCGACGCGTGCTGGTAGAATAGCGCCCATGAAACTAACCAATCGACGCCTCATTCTCTTAGACCTGCTCTGGCTGACCGCGCTGGCGATCTTCGTCTTTGCTGGGATGAACCTCACGCCGTTTCACGGTGACGAAGCCGGGCACATTTTTACGACTCGCGACTTTCACACCGCTTTTATCGAGCGCCGCCCGGAAGCGCTCTTGGTCAATCCACCCTTTAATATTGATAGCGAGTCCCGTGTCCGCCTGCTGAACGGCTCGGTCATGCGCTACAGTGTCGGGCTTGCATGGTATCTCAGTGGCCTGACCGTCAGTGATCTAAACGCCTCGCCCGGTTGGGATTGGGGACTCGATTATGCGACCAACGTCGCCACCAATCATCGCCCCAGCCCGCAGCTACTGACCATTGCCCGCACCGTCGCCAGCAGCTATTTCGTTCTCAGCATCGTCGCCTTGTTCCTGATTGGGCGTTTGATAGTTATAAAGCCCTTTGCATGGCGGCCCGTTGCTTATATCGCTACTTTGGCCTACACGCTTAACCCGGTTATGTTGTTGAATGGACGCCGGGCGCTGGTCGAGAGTCCCTATCTGGCGTTCGGGCTGTTGGCGATCTGGATTGCGCTGGAAATCATCCGGCGCAGGGCAAATGGCGAGAAACACATGGTCGGCTGGTGGATTAGTCTGGCTGTCACATCGGCGCTGTGTCTTGCCAGCAAGTACAGCGGGCTGATATTTGTCGCCTCTGCCTTCGGCGGAATATTGGTGGCAGAACTCTGGCGGCTGTGGATTGAAGGGCGATTGAGGAAATTTCACGATACTCCCATAGGGAGGCTTCCCCCCGGCACAGAGAACACAGTAGGGACGCGCAACGGTGCGTCCGCGGTGCACAAACCGAATGACGGCTGGCAACGGATGAGCGGCCTCACAGGTCACTTGACTGTGACTGGTCTCGCGGCGATGGCCTTGTTGGTCGTGATCTCGCCCGCCCTGTGGAATGACCCGCTCACCCGCGCCCGAGACCTCGGTGCCGAGATGAACGCACAGGTCAATCTGGTGGTCGATATTCTGCCAGATGCCCCCACGACGATGGCGGAACGTATCAGGGCCATACTGACTCAACCCTTCACCCAGCCCGTGCAATTCTTCGAGCAAGAGTCGTGGGCGGCGGCAGTTCCCATTCAGGACGAAATCCGCATCTATATGGCCTCGCCGTTGAGTGGTGTGCAGGCCGGGAACATCGGCGGAATCGGACTGATGCTGTTAGTGGCGGTCGGGTTGGTAAGCTCGCTGCGGTTGCTCTGGCAGGGGTGGTTGGGAACGGATGCGATTCTTCGCGTCCCTATGGGCGGGGCCGTATTGCTGGTGGGAGTCTGGCTGGCAGTGACCGTCGCCAACTTGCTCCTCAATCCGATCCCCTGGCAACGCTACTATTTGCCCCTCATCCCGGTCTACGCCGTATTAATCAGCATGGCAGTCAACACGCTTCTAGTTGGTGGTCGTCGCTCATCTCCCGCGCCGGATGCTGAACCGGAACCAGCCGCATGATGCCGAGTGCATTCGGATTTAGGGGTGAGGCCGTCACGGACTCCAAAAATGACGTCCCTACGGAGTCGTGTGGTAGGGGCGGATTAGGGCGTCCTCGCCCGTATATCCGCCCGCTTCACCCGTCTGCTTTGCGCCTTGGCCGCTTTGCATCTTTGCGTTGTGTTTTTGCTCTCTCCGCCCCTCTGCTCCTTTGCTTCTCTGCAGTAACTTCTTTTCTTTATTCTTTGTGTCTGTGCGAAGCCTCCCGGTGGGACTGTGCTTAATCCTCGCTCGCTCCTCGCACTCCTCTGGCTACTTCTGCTGATTGGCTACATCCTCGGCGGTGTGGCGATCACACCCTTTCATGGCGATGAGGCCATGCAGATCACCATGAGCGCGGATTACGACACCGCTTTCATCCAGCGCAATCCAGCCGCGTTGATGGTCGCGCCGCCCTATGCCATCGACAGCCCGGCCTGGCTGCGGCTCATTAATGGCTCGGTCAACCGCTACCTGATCGGCCTGAGTTGGCACCTTGCTGGATTCAGTGTCAATGACCTGCCCCCCATCTGGCAGTGGCCGATCAGCTACGATGACAATGTCACGCAGGGCCATCGACCTTCCGATGCACTGCTGCTGGTTTCGCGCTGGCCCTCGGCGCTGCTGCTCGGCTTGAGCGTGGTCGTGATGTTTGGTATTGGCTATGGGGTAGGTGGCTGGCCGGTTGCCCTGTTCGCCAGCGGACTCTACGCCCTGCACCCGGTCATCCTTCTCAATGGAAGACGCGCCATGCAGGAAGGGGCGCTGCTCTGCTTCGGCTTGCTTTGCATCTGGCTCGCTATGCAGATCGCCCATCGCCTGCAGGATCGCCAGCGGGTGAACACTGGTTGGTGGATAGGGTTGGCGTTTGCCGCTGGTTTGACGCTGGCCAGCAAACACAGTGGCGTGGTGTTTGTGGCAGGGGCCTTCGGTTGGGTGGGGGTAGCTATCCTTATGGGAGTGCTGCGAGTAGGGGCGATCCGCCGGGGCGCCCCTAAGTTCACACGGATACTCGTTGCTCCTCTGCTCCTTTGGCTCTCTGCAGTCATTTCTTCTTTCCTGCTCTTCGTTGCACTGTCGCCCGCGCTGTGGAACGACCCGCCCGCTCGCCTGAGCGACCTGCTGACCGAACGCGCTGCACTGCTCGATAGTCAGGTGATCGCTGCCGGGGGTGCCACTACGTTCTTCTCCCGTTTGACAGGGATGCTGACGCAGCCATTTCTCCAGCCTGCGGAGATATATGAAGCCGGTTTCTGGGCGAATTCGAGCGCATTTATGGGGGAAGTGCGGGCTTATGCCGAATCGGCCTGGCTTGGTTTGGGCGGAGGCCTGATCGGTGCCTTGTTCTCAGCCATCGCACTGGTGGGAATGGGTCTTTTGCTCTTACACCTACGGCGGCGCGATCCACTGGCCATGGGCCTGTCGATCTGGTTGCTCGTCACGGTGGCGACCCTGCTGGTGAACCCTTTGCCCTGGCAGCGCTACTATCTGCCCCTGCTGCCGATTGTCATCTTGCTGGCAGCCTGGGGTGGAGGATGGTTGCTTACGCGGACACGGCGATACGTGAATCCCCGCTTGCCACGTTAGCAAATTGACCGCACACTGGTATAGAGTGGATACCGCATCATGCACGAGGACTTACTATGCGTCGTTACGCTCTTCTACTGATTGTGATCGCGCTGATCGCTGCGGGCTGCGGCGCTCAACAACCGACTGCCGCACCACCTACCGCGGATGCTGGCGGCCCGACGGCGACTTCCGCTTCGATCGCGACACCGGCAGGGCCAGTTGCCGGTTTTACCCAACCGGTCGATCAGGCGCTGGATATGACTGGAATGGCGACTCCACCCCCGGCTGGTACGGCGGTGGTTGCTGCGGCCAATACGCCCGATCCGCTGGCGAGCATTCAGTTCACCAGCATCACCTTTTTACAGACTGGCGGCAGCAGCGATGCCCGGATTCTGATTGTCCTGAAAGGCGATGGCTCCTTCACCCGGAATGATGTGCCCGGCAGCATCAGTGCCGATCAGGTCGCCATGATCGACGACTACCTCAATCAGATCAATTTCTTCCGCATCAGCGGCACTTTTACCAGCGCCAATGTGCGTCCGGATCAACACACCTATTCGGTTCTGGTGGAGAAAGACGGCGCATCGGCCACGATCAACATGCAGGATGGTCTGGTGCCGCCGGAATTGGCCCGCCTGCTGGCGATGCTCTCTACATTGGGCGCATCAGCCTAAGCGTCAAGAATCGCTCGCCATTGTGTGAGGCTCATGGCACTTTCGATGACCGGGTGTGAATGGTTCGTGGGTGGTTCACTGCCCCGCCAGGTACCTACTCGGGTATTCTCACTGATTTCCTGCATCGGGCTCCCCTCTCCCAGCCGTGCCGTCTTCGGCAGACGGCGTTCGGGAGAGGGGCTGGGGGTGAGGGCTGAATAATTACCCCGCCAGAACAGGGCGGTTTGAAAACCGGCTTCCCGCGCGGCGTCCAGTGATCGGCTATCGCGGTCGACGATCAGGCATTGAGCCGCAGGTAGATTCAACTTACGGTAGAACATGGCGTCCTTGACGAATTGTTCTACCGTATCCACGCCAATGAACGGCCCTGTGAAATAACCTGCCAGGTCACTGCCCGCCAACATGCCCCGAATGTAAGCGGTGCGCCGATTGGTGACGATCCCCAGCCTGTGCCCCGCCTGATGCAAGGCCTCGACAGTCGCCCCTATATCGGGAAACCAGGCACGAGCCGCGCTGGCTCCGGCATAGGCGAGGTCATCCGCTAGTGACCGAATGACTTCTGCAGCCGGTTCGGCTGTATCAGTCAGGCGGAAGCGGGCGCGGAGGGTGCGGAATTCCCCTTCCAGAAAATCCCGGTAGCCTTCATCACCCCCCAGATCAAGATCGGCATAGTAGCTATCCCAATCGGCTTCGATCTGCTGCCCGGCCTTCAGCCACGCCTCTACCGAGGTGCCGAATCGCGTTGAGAGAACCTGCGCTTGCGCCAGCGCGGCGGCTTCTCGTTCGCCTTCCGGGTCGATCAGCACGCCGTGTAGTTCAAAGAGGATCGTGGTCATTGGTTGCAAGTTTCAGGTGGTAGGTCTTGCGGCAATCACATCGGGGGGAGTGTCGCAGCGATTGCTGCAATTCTGGCCCCTGGTTACTTAGACAGGCACATCCTATCAAAGATTTACACAAAAAACGGAACATTTGATTCGATTTTGTGTCATTTTCAGGACTTACGCGAAACAGCGTATTTGGTAGGGGCGCACGGCTGTGCACCCGCTGGATTTCCCCCGCCTCTGCGTAAGCCCTAATTTTCAGGACTTACGTAAAATCCCAATGTGTAGGCGCGTAGCGTTTACGCCTGTATATCCGCTCATGCTTGCGTAAGTCCTCGTCTTTTCAGGGGATGAGACCCTGTGCCAACACCGTGAAGTTGACCGGCGTGCCCCCCAGTTCAGGAATGATGACCTGATACTCGACCAGTGCACCAGGGTCGAGCAGGGCGGCGACATCGCTAAAGCCAGCCGCAATCACGTTCTGCTCGGCATCGAAGATCGTGGCGACCACCCGAATCTGTTCAAGGACGCTGTTGCCGGGATTACTGACCTGCCCACTGATAAATAGCCGACCATCTGGCTCGGTGCGCGAAGTATTGGTCACGGGTAGATCAATCACATCCGTGCGAGGTTGCCAGCTTCCTTCACTGCCCAGGATGATGCTGTAGGTGCTGATGCCGGGCGGTTGTACGCCAAAGCGCAAGCTGAACGGCGCGAACCCACCGGGCTGAAGAGCATGTCCCATCAAGACGTCGAGGGCTTCCGCGCTGGCACGACCATCCGCGTTGTACAGCAGTGCCCGGACCGGCAGACTGCCAGGGGCTTCGCTGCCCCGGTTGGCGACTTCACCCGTGAGGAAGAGCACCCCCTCCGGAGTCGTCCATACACTGACGTGTTGGACATCCAACGCAGTGGCCGAGGCGACCGCCAGCACAGTCGGCTCGGCAGCTTCGAGGGTCGCGTCCGGGTTGACCACCAGACTGTTGATAATCGCTTCCAGTTCAGGCGAGGGGCCGCTTACTGGCAGCTTCACCTCCAGAACGCTCAACAGCGTACCGGTTTGCTGGATGAAGGTGTTGATAGGTTGGGTACGCCCCGCCGTTTGTTGCAGACCGGTCAAGCGCCAACTGCCGTCTCCCATCGCCTGCTGATCGACCTGATGATAACGCGACGCATCCGGGCGCAGCGCACTCTGATAGGTTTGCATGAAAGTATTGAGTTCTGCCGGGGTGAAGCGCCGCCCCGGATTCATGACGCTAACTTGAATGGTCGGCACCGAATCCCCTGGAGCCGAGAAAGCAGCGCTGGCGAGGCTGGTCGTATCCTGCACGTAACTCGACCAGAGCCGCGGAACGGTGATTGCGAATGAGCCGCCGGGATGTTCAAACCGCAGCGGTGAGGCGTCCGGCGGGGCAGGTGTGGGCGCAAACATGACCGACCCGCTGCCACACCCGCTGAGCAGCAAAACGAGGATCACCAAAACATAAACAGCAGTCTTCATCGCGTTACTCTATGGATAGGCCGCAACCCAGGTCGAGTATACCCCTGTAAACGAAGGGGTTGGTTTGAGTCCGGTTGTGGTACTTTATTCCTACTGGTTTAATTTTTGCAATACTCGCTATACTGATTTGTGACCATTCCTGTCACAAAAAGACGCCTTAGCTGAAGCGAGTACCTCGTGTATACCACCAATGAGATTCTTTTTCCGCATTCAGCCATCAACGCGCTCAAGACCACGCGCGGGCCTCAGTTTACCGCCTTGGTCGAGCGTATCCTCAAATTGCCGGAAACCCATGAAGAAACCCTGGCCTTCATGTACATGATGATCCAGATGGATGGTTGCATGGGTTGTGAGACGGATAGCTTCCGGGCGATGAAAGGTTGTGCGGCCTGCGCCATTCAAACACTGCGCCGCTTCAAAGGCAGTGATGAAGAGCTGATCGCCACCTTTGAACAGGCTTTGTATGATGTCCGCGCTTTTGCGACTCAGAACCTGCAAACCTCCAATGATGGGCGCGTGATCGAGTTCGCCTGAGTCTGTTACTGTCTTATACACCGTCTTCCCTGTAATCCCCATCACGGAGAAGTAAGCCGCCATTGACCGTCTATGGCGGTTGTGCTATCCTGCACAGGCTCAGTTTTGAGACAGCAAATTTCGCTTAAGTGTTGAGGTAGAGAGCCATCAGCTCGCAACAATTTCGCATTAACGACCAAATCCGCGCCCGCGAAGTCCGTCTAATCACGGATACAAATGAGAACATTGGCGTGGTTTCCCTGCGGACGGCGCTCCAGATGGCCGAGGAAAAAAGCCTCGACCTTGTGGAGGTTTCCCCGGCGGCTGAGCCGCCTGTGTGCCGCATCATGGATTTCGGCAAGTTCCAGTATGAACGTCGCCGAAAGGAACGTGAAGCGAAAAAAGCGCAGAAGATTGTCGAAATCAAGGAAGTCCAACTGCGTCCCAAGACCGATGGACACCATCTGGGGTTCAAGGTGCGGGATGCGCGCGGATGGATTGAAGACGGCATGAAGGTACTGGTTCGAGTACGGTTCCGGGGTCGTGAACGGGAATACCCGAACATCGCGGCTGACCGGATGCGGGCGATTGCAGCAGAATTACAAGATGTGGCGGTCGTGGAGCAGCCCCCCACGATGGAGGGCAATTCGATGTCGATGATGCTCGCCCCCGCCGGGAATAAGAAGAAATAACTTCGGAGCAGAATCGTGGCGAAGGCGAAAACCAAGAAGTACAAGCTGAAGACTCATAAGGCAACTGCCAAGCGCTTCCGCGTGACGGCAGGGGGCAAGGTTGTACGCACCAAGGGTGGCAAGAGCCATCTGCGCCGTCGTACTCCCAAGCGTACCAAGCGCCAGTTCAAGAAGCTGATCGGGATTGCGGGAACCAAGGACCAGCGCCGTGTGAAGCGGTTGGCCCCTTACCTGGGTAAATACCGTTCGAACCCCGGCAAATAATCTATCGTCTATAGGGCTGCGCTGTAGCGCATCCACGTCATTGTGAGATAACACACCGGGTTTGCCGGTGGTTTGAGGAGAGAGTGCTGTGTCCAGAACCAAAACCGGCGTCGTTCGCCGCCGTTGGCATAAAAAACTCATCAAGTCGATGAAGGGGCAGTGGGGCAGCAAGAGCCGCCTGCACCGTCGTGCCAGCGAGTCCATGCTCAAGGCCCTGTGGTATGCCTACCGGGATCGTCGCCAACGCAAGCGTGACCTCCGCCGCTTGTGGATTATCCGCATCAACGCGGCTGCCCGCCTGAGTGGTCTGAGCTACAGCAAGTTCATGCACGGCCTGAAGGTGGCGAAGGTGGAAGTGGATCGCAAGATGCTGGCGGATATCGCCGTGCGCGACCCGGAAACTTTCAAGAAGATTGCTGCGGTCAGCCTGCAGAATCAGTAATTAGCGCTGTGAAACGGGCAGGGGAAGCCATGTGCTTCCCCTGTTTGATTCTTTGTATAAGTTGTTGGTGGATTATTCCATTTCAGATTCAGATCGGTGGCCTTGCTCATGTTCAATCATGGCATAGGCTTCAGACATCGACTTGACTGCAAATACAATCTGCCCGTGTTTGCGATCCACTTTTCTGAAGATGTTCACCATCGTTTGAATGAAGCTCCCGGCCACGATAATCAGGTTGCCTGCATTTTCCGGCCAACTACGGAAGACGTTCTGGGCAGCGCCGATGGCTGGGCCTTGTTTGGGGAAGCTCCCCTGCTGCATATCAACAATAATGTCGACCCGATGTTGTACTGTCGCAGCTAACTGCTGGGCTTCTTTGCTAGCTGTATAGAATTCTTCCCATGTCCAGTTTCCGGAATAGATGGTAATGACTACATTCGGATGTTTCTCATCCCAGCGAACGACAGCAGGCATTAGACACATCCTTTCGGGGTCATTGGAACGTTTAGGGATTGTAGTCTGAAGTTTCGTTTGAGGCGAACAAATAAACTGGCGCGGGACTTTACGGTGCTGACCGGTTGTTCTGCGAGGATGCGAGAGGGCGGTTATCGACAACCGCCCTGAGGTACACTATCGGAGGACGACAGCGGTGCCGGTCGCGCTGACCATCAACATGCCGCCGTTAGGGCCGACGGTTTCATAGTCGATATCCACGCCGATGACCGCGTTGGCACCCATCTGCTGGGCGGACTGCATCATCTCGCTCAGCGCGCTATCCCGGGCTTCCCGCAGCGATTCTTCATAGGCTTTCGAGCGCCCACCGATAATGTCGGTGATGCCCGCCATGAAGTCGCGGAAGATGTTCGCACCGAGGATGGTTTCCCCGGCGACAACACCCAGATACTTCTCAACCGATTGACCTTCGATGCTGGTGGTCGTAGTGACTAACATCATACCGTTTCCTCATTGATACCAATTGACACTGTTGAATACGTCCATCGGTGTCAAAGTGTAGCGCTCGCCTGCTTTGTTTTGCCCCCCAATAAACGGGGGATCAGGCTGGCGGCAGCGCGCAGCAGACGGATGTCAGACTGATGACGAGCGCAGCGATCACCAGCGCGTAGGCGATCACCAGTCCACCGGTCAGCGTGACCATCTGGCGGGTCGTCACGTTCCGCACCGTGAATTTGGTGCGGAGCAGGAAGGCGATCTTGACCAGGTCACCGGCCAGCATGAGCGCGGCGAACATCAGGCCGAGGAAGTAAAGATTGTTGTTCGCGTGCGAGAGCGTCCAGGTCATCGCCGCATGCGCCGTCACATTCACGACCACGAACAGCATGGCAGTGATCTCTTTTTCCAGCCAACGATCATAGATAGCCGCGACATAGGACAGGGTGATGATGCCGAGCAGGACGACCGGGAAGCTAAGTGCCGGGCTGATGCCTGCCGGGATTTGCGTGAGGGCGTAGAAGGCGATGGCGTGCCCGGCCAGTTTGAGGCCGGTTTCCAGCCACCCCAACCCCGTCCAATTGCCGAAATACCATTGTTTTTGATCTGCGGGCTTATTCATGAGGGTGTCCATTCGATAATCGGGCGTGTGCCGCTGAGTTGATGCATGATCCCCTGCACGCCGTCAGCCTCGGCGGATTCAATCAATTCCGGCGGCAGGCTGCCCAGCATGAGCTTCCAGCGTTGATGCCATATCCAGCGGCCATCCGTCCCCAGCGTGCCGTGACTGAGATAGAGGAAGCGTTCCCCCACTTTGCCATGCACATACGCGCCCCGGAAGTCGAGTGTATCGAGGCGGGGTTGGTGGAGGAGTGTGAGCGTGCAAGTATAGCTGAGTCCGCCTTCGGGTGTCGGTGTGCCGGTTTGCAGATGCTGGGATTGATCTTGCAGACCGAACGCCGCGCCGGGGAAACAGTTCGGCGGTTGCATGACGATGATTCGAATGGGCAGGTCGCGTTGAGGGGACATGGTTTCAGGTTACTGGTTGCAAGAAGCAAGACACAAGAAGCAGGCTAAACTATTGTCATACAGGTAGATGAGGAATGGATGATGAGCCGACACGGTGGTGCGGTGCTGCCGGGTTCGCGCTGGCGGCTACGGAGATGTGGAAGGAATAGGCGTGTATCCGGCGTGTAATTGATAGACCAAATCGTCTCGTCAGACGGTAGATGCACGCCTTGTCCCTACATCTGTTATTCATTGATGAGGGCGATAACCTGAATTTGATCAGGCTATGAGCCATCAGCTATCAGCCATAAACCTGCCCAATCACATCCGAAACACCCCAAACCCCATCCCCTCCGCCGGAGTCCGCGCACACAGACTGAGCGCCAGCCCCAACGTGTGACGGGTGTCCACCGGGTCGATCACGCCGTCATCCCACAACCGCGCTGAGGAATAGTATGGCGACCCTTCGCGCTCATAGCGTTCGATGATCGGCTGGCGGATGGCCTCCTGCTCCGCCGGGGTCAGATCAGGCTGACCGGCCCGCGCCAGTTGATCGCGCTTGATGGTCAGCAGCACGCTGGCAGCTTGCTCCCCGCCCATGACGCTGATGCGGGCGTTGGGCCACATCCACAGAAAACGCGGGTTATAGGCGCGACCACACATGCCATAATTGCCCGCGCCGAAGCTGCCGCCGATGATGACGGTCAGCTTGGGGACCCGGGCGGTGGCGACCGCGTGAACCAGCTTGGCTCCGTCTTTGGCGATCCCCCGCGTCTCATATTCCTTGCCGACCATGAATCCGGTGACATTCTGCAAAAACAGTAGCGGCACCCCCCGCGCCGCGCATAGCTCGATGAAGTGTGCGCCCTTCAAGGCGCTCTCGCTGAACAGCACGCCGTTGTTGGCGAGGATGCCGACCGGGTAGCCCTCGATGCGGGCGAAGCCGGTCACCAATGTGCGACCGTAATCTGCCTTGAAGGGGGCAAAGCGACTGCTATCCACCAATCGGGCGATCACTTCATGCACATCGTAGCTCTCGCGGAAGTTGGTCGGCAGCAGGCCGTAGAGTTCGGCGGGGTCATAGCGGGGTGGTTCGGCAGGGTACGGCGGCGGAGTCGGCGCGGGTTGGTTGAGTGTCTCGACGATGCCACGCACGATTTGCAGGGCATGACCGTCATCCTCCGCGTAGTGATCGGCCACGCCGGAGTGATGGGTATGGACATAGGCACCGCCCAGTTCTTCCGCGCTGACTTCCTCACCCGTGGCCGCCTTGACCAGCGGCGGCCCACCTAAAAAGATGGTGCCGGTGCCATTGACGATGACGGCTTCATCCGACATGGCCGGGACATAGGCCCCGCCGGCGGTACAACTGCCCATCACGCAGGCGATCTGCGGGATGCGGGCGGCGCTCATCTGCGCCTGATTGTAGAAGATGCGCCCAAAGTCGTCGGCATCCGGGAAGACCTCATCCTGCATGGGTAGGAAGGCTCCGCCGCTATCGACCAGAACCAGGCAGGGCAGCCGATTCTCCAGCGCGATCTGCTGGGCGCGGAGGTGCTTTTTGACGGTGATCGGGTAGTAGGTGCCGCCTTTGACGGTGGCATCATTGGCGAGGATCAGGCACTCGCGCCCGCTGACCCGCCCGATCCCGGCGACCAGTCCCGCCGAGGGAGTCGGATCATCGTAGAGGGCGTGGCCTGCCAGCGGCGCAATCTCCAGAAATGGCGATCCGGCATCCAGCAGGGCGTCGATGCGTTCACGGGCCAGCAGCTTGCCCTGGGCGCGGTGACGGGCTTGCGCGGTCGCTCCACCCCCGGCGCGGGTGCTGGCAAGGTGTAGATGGAGTTCTTCGACCAGTGCGCGGTAGTGGGCGGCATTGTGCTGGAAGGCCGGGTCATCGGCGCGGAGGTGGGTGGGGAGGGTGTTCATGGGAAGAACTTAACGCAAAGCGGCCAAGATGCAAAGGTGCAAAGCGGGGAGTAAACACAGAGGCACAGAGAATACACAGAGGTTCACAGAGAAACGATTTAACGCAAAGCAGAAAAGCCCGATTATGGAATCCAGCTTTTCTTAATGGAGTTACGATAAACTGTGGATAGGCCTATCTGCTCAACAAGAGGTAATCATGGATAGTTCACAATCACACTATCTCAGTTCAATGTGGACAACGGAGTTAAATGATTACTGTTTGGTCGATTTGGGCAATGACAAGGACTATGTCATATACCAGTTAAGCACCAATGCCTTGGTAATTATCGAGGAGGATGATGTCTATTTCTATACTATCGACCAATTACTGCTGGCAGGCGCAAGGGTTATCACGTCACTTGAAGAGCTTCAGCTACTGACCAATAGACCGTTTCGCCCGTGGGGCGAGTAAGGAACCGTTCATCAGGCAGAATTGAGTTGTTTGAACAGGGCGGCGAAGAAGTCCGGGCGGGATTCGGTGGTCAATTTGACGGCGCAAGTCAGGTTGTTGATTTGCGAGTTTACCAGCAGCAGATCGAAGTCCAGCGATTCCAGCAGGTGCAGGCTGGCGGTGTAGGCTTTCACACCAGCTTTGGTCGCGGTGGGTATCCATTGGTTGCCGTCGTGCCAGATGAAATCCCCGGCAAACAGGTAGCGTTGATCGCCGACCGTGACCCGATAGCACACACCACCGACTCGATGCCCCGGCGTGGGGATGACTTCGACGCCCTCGGTCAGATCATGCCGGGTGAAGGGGAAGGTGACGACCTGCTTCAGGCCGGGGGTCACATCCGGCGCTTCTTTCTCGCTGCAATACAGCGGCGCATCGAAGCGGGCGGCCACTTCATCACAGTGGGCAGATTTGAAGTGCGAGTCGGTCAGCAGTTGATGGCTCACGCCGCCCAGTTGCTGGATAGTGTCGAAGTGCGCCTCTATCGTGCTGCTGTTGGCGTAGCAGGGGATGATCAGGTTGCCCGCTTCCCGCTGCACGAGGAATGAACGGTACTTCTTCGGCGTGGGCTTTGAGGGCAAGACTTCGTAGATATGGGGGAAGCGTTGGTGCATGGTTCTCGCCTTTGTCTTTGAGCCATACGCTATCAGCTATCAGCTATCAGCTCTTCAATCTGCCGCTCCAGATGCGCGTCGCCATCGGCGTTGTTGTCGATGGTCTGATAGGGGATCCCCGGCGGCTCGAACAGAGTCACCATTCGGCGGGCATAACCCGGGTCGAGGCGCATGATCGGTCGCTCGGCCAGGCGGCGCTCGCGCAGGTCATCCGTCGCGCGTACCAGCACGAATCGCGCTGCCGGAAAAGCCTCCAGAAAGCGCAGACGGTACTTCTCTTTGATGAAGGTCTGGGCGACGACCAGGCGCGGGTGGCGGGGCCAGAGTTCAGCGGTGTGGGCGATAATGCGGTCGAAAAAGGCATCGCGCATGGTATCGGTCACGGGTTGGGCGGCTTCGATGGCGGCGCGCATGGCGGCGGGAAGGTCATCATCCCCGTCGTGGACAGTGAATCCAAAACGCTCGAAGACATAGGCGGCAAAGGTTTTGCCCGCCCCGGGCAGTCCAAAGGCGACATACAGGGCAGGCGATTGGTGCGATTTGGGCATGGTCTCTACCTGACGCAATACCGCAAGTGTACCAAGCCGCGTTCATAGTTCACAGTGAAGAAGTGACAGCGTGAAAGAGTTGCTGATGCTGTGCGGGCCGACTTGAACTCTGTCATCTGAACTTGGAACTTGTGACCTGAAACCGGTCACCCCATGTTGGGAACCCATCTGCGGAGAATGCTAATCTTACGTATAATGGAGGCCATTCGGGGCGAACGAGACAATGGATGCGCCATGACCATTCAGATGATCCAGCAGGGGATAGCAGCATTGCGTGCCGGACAGACGGCAGAAGGCGAACGCTTTCTTCTTATCGGGCTGCGGAGCGCCGAGGTGACAGGGCAGTGGCGGGCGGCGGCCTGCCTGTGGCTGGCTAACCTGTACACGGACCAGCGCAAGGGGCAGTATCTGGCGGAAGCCCAGCAGGCCGACCCGAACAATCCGGAAGTGATCCGGCAGGTGCAGGCCTATTACGATACGGTCAATCCGCCTGCGCCGCCGATCCCTCAGGCGGCGCCACCGCTGCCCGGGCAGGGCGGTGGGACTTATGCGCCGGTACCACCACCGACTCCCTGGGCAACTCAGCAGACCGTACCGGCCCAACCGCAGCCTCCCTGGGCGAGCGCGGTTCAGAATATCAATTCGATCCCTGTGCAGCCACCCCCGGCGGCTCCAGCTTTTGGCGGAACGCTCAATCCGGGCGCACCCGGCGCAATCCCCCAACCGCTGCGTCCGGTCACGCCAGAGCCACCGCGCCGCTATCATGCCTGCGCAGTCATTGGCGGACCGAATGGGCCGGGTAGCGCTTTTTTCATTGCCCGCGAGGGCCTGTTGGTGACGACTCGCTATGTGGTCGGCGGTATGGAAAGTGTGATGATCGAACTGGGGGAGACCCGCCAGCAAGTGACCGGGCGCGTGCTGCGTTCCTTCCCGCACTACGATCTGGCCTTCATCTATGTCGAGATGATGGTTGATGAACTGATGCCAATTACCCCGCTGCCCGCGGTGCCAGATAATACGCCGCTGATTGTTATGTCCTGGAACGGGACGGTTGTTCGGGGCATTCGGCGGCCAACCCGCCGGACGCTGGGGCCGCAGTGGTTCCCGACCGATATTACCGAGCCGCCGGACGCGGGCGGTTGCCCGATTATGGATGACAGGCAGTATCTCATGGGGATGCTGACGCGGAATACGACCAGTAATTCCAATCACTGCTACGGCCTGCATATTTCCGCCATCCGGCAATGCCTGGAAACCTTCCGGCAGGAAACGACCACCCAGCGCCTCTACTGCCCGCACTGCGGCTCCTATGTGCAGGCTCCGGTGGGGGGCGGGCACTATTGTGAAGTGTGCGGCGCCGTCACGCCCCGGTCGGAAGGGCTGGTGCGCGTGCCGAATCCGCAGACAGCCCGCTACTATGCCGAATTTGGGCGGATGCCCTGTATCCACTGCAATGCCCAGGTCGGCTTTTATAATGGCACCTGCCTGCGCTGCGGGCGGGTCTCCACGGCGACATAGGAGGTATCTATGTTCAATGCATTTAATCGGCAGCAGCAGATGCCGGCAGGCCCGAACCTGGGCCAGTACGCGCAGACGGTCGAGAGCATTCTGGCGAGCATCGGGATCAATGCGACTGCGGCCCGCATGAATATCGAGGCCGGCTATGGTTGGACGTTCCGGCGCGGCTCGGCCACGATTGAGGTGTACGTCTCGCAGCAGGAAGGGGTGGGGTATTTCCAGGTGCTCTCGCCAATATTGCATGTGCCGATGGGCGGCTTGCTGCCATTCTATCGGCGGCTGCTGGAACTCAACCTGCAACTGACAGCGGCTGCGCTGGGCGTGTACCTGGATGTGGTCTACGTATTCAGCGAGCGCCCGCTTGACGGGATGGACTCTAAGGAGGCCAACAGCATCATCAACCTGGTTTGTTCCTATGCCGATGACCTTGACGATCGCCTTGCCAACGAGTTCAGTGCCCGCCAGTATGGACGAATGTAACGATAATTACTATGAAAAAGTTATTTACTTAAGGTGAACAATTGAGGAAGATTTAAACGTTTCTAGCGAACCCGTGAAGATTTCCTGAATTCCTATTACAGTTGTGTAATACAAGCCGTTGCTATGGTGAAGTATTGCTTGATGCCCGCTATAATGAAATTGTAGAAGTTTCCCGCACACAGTGATCTTGCATGATTGTTTGACGGGTATCTGTTGATACCTGGGAAATTCTTGCGATGGTGTTGGTTGGAATATGGTTAGTAATAAGCCGAAATGTCCGTTGGATGGGAACGCCTGGGGAGGCGGAGAATTTGCTGGTTTGCATAGGGGATTTCGGAGACATAAGTGGCTCAGGGACCTGTTTTTCTCAGTTATCGCAGCACCGAGGTGGACTTTGCCCTGAAACTGGCAGTTGACCTCAAGGCAGCTGGCGTTAACTTATGGATGGATCGGCTGGACATCAAGCCGGGTGATGACTGGCTCAAAGCGCTGCAGAACGCTGTTAGCAACTGCGCCGCGATGATCCCTGTCCTCAGCCCTGACTATGTCGCATCTGGTTACTGTGAAAAAGAATTGGCCCGCGCTGACCGCATGGCGAAGGAAATCTTCCCAGTAGTGATCCGGGAAGTGCCGGATGCCAGTTGGCCTATCGAAATCCAGCGCCATCAATATATTGATTTCAAAGCCTGGCGGGATGAAAAAGCTTATAAAGAACAGCTCGCCCGTTTGATTGCAATCCTGAAAGAAAAAGTAGCCGATCAAGTCGCCGCTGAACCCGAAGCGGGCGCCCTCCAACTGGTGACATTGATCGCCGAGCTGGAATCAGAACGCGGCATCATCTCCCGACTGGATAACCTCTCCAGCACCAGCCTCACCAATAAAGACAACACCATGCGTCCGCAGCCCGTGGCAGTGCGGACGTGGAACTTGCCGGGTCGCTTCGCGCTGGTACAGCCAATCAGCGGGGATGATGCCCGCAAGCTGGTCATCCCGCGCAAAGAGACACGGGTCTCACTGACCAGTTTTCAGGAAGCGCAGAATAAGTACCCGCGTTTCGTGCTGGTTTCTGGCCCGGGCGCGGGTAAATCGACTGTCCTCCAGCAGATGGTACTGGAGACAGCGCATATGCGGCGGGGATCGCCGGTGGTGGCCTTGGTGCCGCTGCTGCTCAACCTGGCGGAATGGGGTGCAGATCAAACCCTGGAAGCCTTCGTGCGGGCCAATTGGACGCTCGACTTTGACCCGTTCCGCATGGCAGCCAAGGGTAAACTGATCGTTTTCCTGGATGGCCTGAACGAAATGGGGGCGACCGCCGCCTCTAAAGCCGCTTCCATCCGCAACTGGCTCAATGGTGAGAACGCTCCGCAGCGCCTGATCGTGACCTGCCGGAAAGGGGATTACACCCCGGCGCTTGACCTCGGTCTACCGGTGATCGAGATTGTCGATCTGACCGCTGACCATGCCCGCGAATATGCCCAGCACTTCCTCGGGGAAGTCGGCGCCCGTTCGTTCATCGACAGCCTGTATCCCCCGGAAGAACGCCTCGACCGCGCGACCCGCCACATTCAGCAGATGGCGCGTAATCCGTTCCTCCTGAGTGCGCTGCTGATCCTGCGCCAACGTCAGCCGAATGAACCGCTGCCGTCCAGTACGGGCGGGTTGATGGCGGCGCTGATCAAGGAACTGTGGTCGGTTCAGCCGGAAGAAGCGCGTGCCGTCGCCTGGGAAAAAATCGAGGCCGCGCTGGTCGATCTGGCCTTCCATATGGTTGATGCCGATATGCCGCCGACCATCTCGGTCGAGAATGCGCTGGAGTTTGTCAGTCCCAACCCGGTGCTGGATGCTGCGGTGAACGTCGGCTTGCTCGACCGCAACGGCGAAACCGTCCGTTTCGCCAACCCCTTTGTGCAGGACTACTTTGCAGCACTCGGCCTGAAGCACATCGGCCTGCCAACCCGCCTGACTCGTCCCCAGTTCGACCATCACAACCAGCGCGTCCCACAGCGCTGGGATAGCCCGATGATGATGTTAGCCGGTACGGCGGTCAACGCTGACTCGGTCGTGCTCAATGTGGCGGAGGTTGATCCTTACCTGGCGCTGGCCTGTGCGGTCAGCGGAATCGAGATCAGCGATCTGACCTTTGATCGGGTGGTCAATCAGTTGCTCACCCGCCTGAAGACCGAAGGTGATCTGCGCGTGCCGGTGGCGCGCATCATGCTGCCCACTGAACCGGAAAAGGCCGCGCTCATCCTCATGGAAGCCATGCGGGATGGCGGTTGGTCAGTGCGGTTGGCTGCGGCCAGCGCCCTCATTGGTGTTGATCTGCCGGTGAAATCGGCCCTGGCTACCGCCCTGCGTGATCTGGAAAACAGCACTCGGGAATCGACCTCCGCGGCGTTGCGGCAGTTTGGCAAAAGCGCCTTGCCGACTCTGTTCCAGTTGATCCGCAGCGGCGAAGCCAAAGACCGGCGGGGTGCCGCTTGGGCGCTGGGTGAATTGAAAGAAACGGCGGGTGTACCGCTGCTGTTGGAAGCCCTGCGCGACCCTGAAGATGATGTGGCGCTGGATGCCGCGACCGCCCTCGGCCGCATTAAAGATACGGCATCGATCCCCGCGCTGATGGACTCGCTCGAGCATCAGAACATGCATGTCGGGCGGGCGGCGGCGCGTGCCCTAGGGTGGTTGGGCAAGCCCGCCCGCGATACCCTCCTGCAAGCTCTGAGCGATACGACCAGCAGCACCAAAAAACAGGTACGCGTCATTCAGGCGCTCTCGCATATCGCTGATCCGACCGTCGCGGCGGCACTGTTGAACACCACCCGGCATCATCACCCGGATGTGCGCGGGGCCGCCGTCGAGTCGCTCAAGTATCACAAGTCGGCGGCGGCAGTGAAGCGCCTGATCGAATGCCTGCATGATGACGCTAAGCCGCGCTGGAGCCGGAACCGCATCAGCGATACAGCAGCCATCATTCTGGAATACATCGGCACTGAAGAAGCCTTGCGGGCGGTCGAAAGTTGGCGCAAGGGCGATTTACCTGAGTCTGGGAGCGCACCCACAGCGCAGCCTGCGCTCATGATGGGCGGCGCAGCGGAGGCCCGCGAACGCCTGCTGAATGCGACTGGCAAGCTCAACAGTGAGAGCGTCCTGCCGTTTGACGTGCATACCGAAACACGGCCCGTGACGCCGGATGCCTGGGAACAGCGGCGGGATGTGGCTGCGGCGCTGGCTCATGGTGAACCGGCCCAAGTGTTGCCACGCCTGCGCGAACTGCTCCTGGATGAGGAGAGTCAGGTGCGGGTGACGGTGGTTCAGTCCCTCGGGACGCTGCCTGCCGAACCTGAGGTGCTGGCAACCTTGGTCGATGCCATGCGCGATACCGATGTGTTGGTGGTGGATGCGGCTGCCGAGATGCTCAAACGGATGGCGCGTCCGCCCGTGCCTGGGTTGGCCGAACTGCTGCGCGACTCGGATGATAACCGGCGTGGCGCGGCCATTGATGTGGTCGGCAGCTTGCGCGATGTCAGCAGCGTTGGGGATCTGATCGACTGCTTGGGCGATTTACGGAAGCCCTGGCTTTCGGAAGATCGCATCTGTGATAAAGCCGTCCGCGCTCTGGAACTAATTGATACGCCGGAAGCCCAGGAAGCGGTCGAACAGTACTACGCTGCCAATCCGGCAGAAGCAGCCAAACGCAGCGGTGGGCGTCCGCGTGACCGGCATCTGGATGCGGTCAATGGCTTCCTGCGCGATATGGTCGATACGGACTGGGGCATCCGCAATGAGGCCGCCAAACAATTGCGCGAATACGCCAAGAAGCTGCGCGGTCTGAAGCCCGCTGCGGTGAATGCGCGGCTGTTGGAGGTGCTGGGCAGCAGCAATTGGGAGACTCGGGCGACGGTGCTGGAGTCGCTCGGCTGGATTGGGGACAAGAGTGTTGCATCCTCGGTGATGCCGCTGCTGATTGATACCCAACGTGATGTGCGGGCGATGGCAATCCGTGTGCTGGTCGAACTGGGGGAGACCCAGGCCGTCGGCGGGATTGTCAATCTGCTGGCCGACCGCGATGCCATTGTCCGGGAAGCCGCGGTGGAATCGCTGGGGCTGCTGGGTGATCCACGTGCGGTGCCGCCGCTGCTGGATGTTGTCCAGGACGATGAGCCGGGGATCGCCTATCTGGCGATTGAGGCGCTGGGCCGCCTGAAGCATGAAACCGCTGTCGATCCGCTGCTGGTGGTGCTGAAAGGGGCCGATGTTGGTGCGCGCTGGGCCGCCTGCTGGGCGCTGGGGCAGATCAGTGACGTCCGGGCCATCCCGGCGCTGATTGCGGCGCTGGCGGATAAGGCCAAGCCCGCCTGGGATGAAAAGCCGGTCGGGGAAATGGCAGCGGAAGCACTGGCGCTTTTTGATACGCCAGAGGCCAGAGCCGCGGTGGAACAGTACCGCCGTGTACAGTCGGGTGATGTAAACGGGACTTCGGGCTGAAACCGGCTCCCGCGAATGATGCTTTAAGTAATTGAACTCAACCGGGGCAGGTCGGTTTGTAAAGGGAAAATGTCATGCGTCTTTTTGTCAGTTACGCCAGGGTCGATAAACCCTACTGCATGCAGATCGTCGATACGTTGGATGTCCATGAAACCTGGTATGACCAACGCTTGTATCCCGGTCAGAACTGGTGGAAGGAAATCCTCCGCAAGCTGGACTGGTGCGAAGGCTTCGTGTACCTGCTCTCACCAGACTCGGTCAATTCACAGTACTGCCAGCGCGAGTTTGAAATCGCGCAGCAGTTGGGGCGTGCCATCTTCCCGGTGCTGATCCGCGAAAATACGACTCTGCCGCAGGCCCTGAAGGATCTGCACTACGCCAACCTCAGCCGGGGCATCACGGCAGAAGGCGTCAAGACGCTGCTCAATTCCATTTATCTGCATGAGCAGCAGCAGCGGGAGCGCCCCCAGCATGATCCGCGCCCGCGTTCGGTCAGCAGCATTCCCACCCCGCATGTCACGCAGCCCCAGGTCAACCTGTCCTCCGTCGTGACTCAGGCCGCCAACGCCATGGAAGCCGGTCAATACGACCAGGCCGTGTTCTTCTTGAAGCAGGCCAAAGCCAACGGCTATACCAGCCGTTATATTGATATTGACGCTTTCCTCCAGGCAGCCGAAGAAGCCCTGGAGAAGCAATCCTGGCTGATCGAAGCTGACCGCGATTATCGGCAGATCAGCGATATGATCCGCCTGCGTTCGACCCGTCAACTGGCACTGGAAGCCTTCCTCGAATTCCGCAAGCAGTACCCGGATTATGACCCGGATAGCCTGGCGGATGCCTACCGCAGCGAACTCGAAAGCCTCCGCCTGGGTGGAGGCGGTAGCAGCCGTACGGTGACGGGTTTGTATATTCCGGAAGGTGCGCGTCTGCCCGCGCCGCAGCCCGGCCCGGCTCCTGCTTTGCCGCCGTCGCAGCCGCCCTATACGTCCTCTGAACCGATCATCAATCCCCGCAGCACGGGTACCATGCACCGCCTGGTCGATGATCGCCCTGGTACGGGCAGCCTGGCCTCGGCCTATGCGCCGTTGGGAGGACCATCGGTTGCCCTGGCCGATATGGAAATGCTGGAAGATACGGCTCAGGCACCGGCGGTTGGTCTGCCGCTGCTGGAATGGTGTATGGTTCCGGCGGGCAGCGTTCGCCTGATGGTGCAGGAGAAGGATGGTCGGGTACAGGAGCGTGTCGTCAGCCTGCCCGCCTTCCAGATCAGCAAATACCCGGTCACGATCGCCCAGTATCAGCTTTTCCTGGATGACCCCTCCGGTTACAACAACATCGCCTGGTGGGGCTACTCCGCTTATGCCAATCATTGGCGGATGAATAACCCTGCGCCGAAGGCCGCCCGCTTCAAGGGTGATGACCGTCCTCGCGAGATGGTCAACTGGTACGACTCCATGGCCTTCTGCCATTGGGCCAGCACCACCCTGGGGCGGAACATCGCCCTGCCGACCTCCGCGCAGTGGCAGCGTGCCTTCCAGGGGGATGACGGACGTGCCTATCCCTGGGGCAACCGCTTTGATAAAGACCGCTGCAACACCGCCGAGAATAACCTGAAGATGACCACCATCGTCATGCGTTACGATGATGGCCGCAGCCCTTATGGTGTCTACGATATGGCGGGCAACGTCTGGGAATGGTGCCTGGATAGCAAGCATGAGCAGGATAAAGAGGCCAATATCGGCAGCAATGAGAAGCGCATCGTGCGCGGCGGCTCCTTCATGAGCCCCTCGCAGCGGTCACAGGTGGCCTTCCTCTATGACCTTGACCCGGCCTCCTACCACGCCTCCATCGGTTTCCGTATCGTTGACCTGACCGAGTAGGGGCGCATGACTGTGCGCCCGCTAGAAATCCCGCCACACGGCGGGATTTCTGATTCTGGGGATATATAGGTGAAAAAGGCGTTATACTAGGTGGGTCAGACCAGCATGGAGGCAGCAATGGTCGATATGATCCCCACACTCGATGTGGCGCAGATTCCCGGCACCGTGCAGATCAGTGGGCGGATTCTCGCGCGGAACATCCCCTACGAGCAATTCATGGTAACCGAGTACGGCGAGACCCATGTGGAATGGGTGAACGGGGTGGTGATCGCAATGCCGTCGATTAGCTGGCGACACAATCTGTTGACGCAATTCCTGACGATGCTGATTCTGGCGTTCCTCGAACGGCATGGTGGCGGGCGGGTGCTGAACGACCCCATGCTGATGAAGCTGCCGAGTGTCCCTTCCTCCCGTGCACCGGATGTGCTGGTGCTGCTGCCGGAGCGTGAAGGCCAGCTTCAGCAAAATCAGGTGGTGGGGCCTGCCAACCTGGTCATCGAGATTGTCTCCCCCGGCAGTGTGCGGATTGATACTGTGGATAAACGGCGCGAGTACGAACTGGGTGGTGTTCCGGAGTTCTGGTTGATTGACCCCATGAAGCGGCGTGCGCTGTTCCTGCGCCTGAACGAGTCTGGCGTGTATGACGAAATCGAGCCGGAAGATGGCGTGTATACCTCGGCGGTGCTGGTGGGTTTCCGCCTGCCGGTGGAGATGCTGTGGCAAGATCCGCTGCCGACTGTGAGCGAGACGGTCGCGCTGGCGGCGGGGATGGGGTAACGAACACCAAATTGGGTTTTAGTCTTCAGGTGCCGACCACTCGCAGGCTGTAGAGCATGTAAATTGGTTCGCTGGAGGCAGTGTACTCAATCATCGCCGTAAAGACTCCCTCACTGCGATAGCTCACATCTGCCAACCGATAATCCATAGGCCAGGTGCGGGTATCGGCAACCGTAATGGCTCGACCGTCGGTGAGGCTAACTACGCTGGCCTGGGTTTCAGAGAACGGCGTTCCCAAATCATCCCGCGTCCAGAACAGCAGCCACTCCGTTCCGAACTGGCTGCGAAAGCTACCCTGGAACGCTTGCACCCGCGACTGCTCGCCATCTAGCCTAATAAGCAAGGTCTCGGCTGTGCGCCAGATAGCGAGTAAATCAGGAGCGACTTCCGTAAAATAGTACGGCTCGCCATTGGCATCCTGAGCAGGTGCTTCAAACAATGTATCCTCGGTTGCCATGTCGATCACCTTCAATTGGGCGTTGAGCGGTGGGTTCCCTGTTTGCTGGCTGATAGCGCCGTCACTGTCCAGTTCAAAGGCAGCGTAGCGCCCATCAGCAGAAACCCAACGCATCGCTTCAATCTCACCCGTGAAGAAAGACCGACGTTCACCTGTCCAGGCGTTGACGGCGATGACTTCCGCCAGCGTATTGTCAGCGTTGGGGATGAGGAAGAAGGCCTCATCTATAGAACTGGCTACCCACGCCTGGCAGCTTATCGGCACCTGATATGACAACCACTGGAGTGTATCCACCATCAGCCACTGCTGCTCGCAATGGGGTTCGGGCTGTGTTTCATCGCTGATCTGCATGACTAGCCGTTTACGATTTACGTGATAGTAAGGGCCAGCCGGGAGTGGAATTAGCACTTTTCGCTCAACATCCACGAAAGCGTAGTGATAATCGAATCCACCTTCTGTGTTGCCAATTCCGGCTATGAGCAAAGCACGAAGTGGATTTGATGAGAACGACCCGATGAAGAACTCATCAATCCCACTTTGCCCCCGTTTAAAAGGGCCAATCTGGATGAAGTCCTTGGCCTCAACATCGAAGGCGAACAGAATTATATCTTCCGGTTGATTTTCATCAGGGACGCCGCTCAGGTACAGGATTACATATGGCTGATCATCCTGGTAATGGACGCGCCAGTTGGTAAACCCAGTTGGCAGCGGTGGAGTCAGATAGCCAGTTGCCACGTCACAGGCATGACGCTGGTCGTTGCGCCCGGTAATGATGAGCCAACCTGTTACGTAGTTCCAACCAGAGGAACGCGGGCCGCAAAGTGTGTCAAAATAGTCCGGCCAGCCCTGCAACCGCACCCACTCCCCAGTCTCTAGGTCGATCATCCAGTAGCGGCTAGGCTCATCGCTGTACCGCGTTTCAATCAGGTAAATCGCGATGGGTGTTTGATACCATTCGGAAGGCCCTCCCTCGAACCCAAACGGGAACGGCAGGATGCGCCCATCTTCCAGGCGGGCAATCTGCCGTTCGGCATCAAACTGCACCGGAATGTGCCAGAACTCGCTGAACGTCTTTTCCTCAACGCTGATGATTTCCACCTCCGGCCCAAACAGATCTTGCGGATTTTCCGGCGGCCAAGGGGCGGGAGTCTGGGTCTGTGCGCGGGCAGCGCCAGTCAGGAGCAGCAGAACACAGGCAAACATCAACGTGCGTAGGAGCATCAGGTCAGTATCCATAAATATCATTCGGCATATTCATGGTACTGTACAAGCATGATTGCCTGTATAGACGATTGCCCGACGGCACAGCAACGGTCGCCAAATTCAGGCGATGTCAAAATATAGAATCGGAACCCGTGTCCTGATTTTCTACCCAACCTGCGCTAAGCCAGTAGCCGAAAGTAATCCACGACCATTTCCCGGTCATGGACGGGTTTTACGCACAAATATCGGTCGTGGATCATGGACATGTTTCGGCGAATGGCTTAGTAGCTTCGTCGATGCCAATCCCTCATTACAGCCGCACGCTGGCGGCGATGCCTTCGACATCATTCATCAGGGACTCGAAATCTGCTGGTAGCGCGAAACCGATGACCAGACCGTAGACTTCTGGCACAATGTTCCAGACGATCACCCAGCCTTTGATGTTCTCGATCTCAATCGAAAAACGCAGACCGTTGCCCAGTTGGCTGGAGGCGGGCAGGGCTTCGCCCAGCTTGATGTCATCTCCCTGAATGGTCGAGAGCAGGAACTGCCCCAGATCTTCCGCCGAATCCATGTCAGCCAGGTTGTCAGCCTCATCAAGCACGCCCATCACATCCAGCAGCGGCACCAACTGCCCGACGGCCAGCATGGCGATTTTCTGCCCGGGCACGATACGCTCTGGATTAAAGTCAGAGTCCAACCCCTCGATATTGGTCAGGGGCAGGGCCACAGCTCGGGAGACGATCCCTGCGGACACATTCTCATCGGTGTACTCGACCTCATCCGTCTGGACGGTCCAGCCATCCGGAATGGCGACCGAGAAGTGCTGAAGCGAGCCTTCGTCCAGGCTGGTGGTGATAAAGCGATTGCGCTCCATCACTTCCGTATTACATTGCGCTTCGATACCCTCCAGCAGCAGTCGCGCTTCGGCGATTAACCGGAGCGCCTCGGCAGGATCGTCCGCCGCTGCCGTCTGCGCTTGCTCGAGGATGCCCATCGCTTCACTTAGGTTCACACAAGCCGGCGTTGGTTGACTGGCCTGGACGCTGGTGAGCGTCAGGCTGACGGTTAAGATCAGGAGAATGACCAGCAGCTTTCGCATCAGGTAACCTTTCATCGGATACTCATCGGCTCTCATGACAATCTCACCCTGAGTTCACACCCTGCCTACAGCCGGGCGTTTTGATGATGAATGAGCAACTACCCTCTAGACGTGTTCCACTTTGAGTCGGTTCCCGTCGCCCATGCGCCGAGGATGCAGTGTTATGGCCGGTCGCAAAGAAATTGTCGTGATTGGCGCAGGCTTCGGCGGCTTATCCGCTGCCATTCGCCTGCTGCTGCAGGGCCACCGTGTGACTCTGCTGGAAAAGCGTGATCAACCCGGCGGACGGGGCTATCAGTATCAGGTCAACGGCTTTAAGTTCGACGGCGGCCCGACCGTCATCACCGCCCCTTATATGTTCGATGACCTGTTCGCGCAGGCCGGGCGCAAACGGGAAGACTACTTCCAATTGCTACCCCTCGACCCCTACTACCGCATCTTCCATGAAGATGGCCGTCACTTCGATTACCGCCGGGATCCTGCCGATATTTTGGAGCAGGTGCGCCAGTGGAGCCCGGGCGATGTCGCCGGTTACGAACGCTTCTCCAAGGCTGTGCGCGGGGTCTTTGACCGCTTCTACCCCATGACCGATCAATCTTTCCAGCGTCTGCCGGATATGCTGCGGATCATGCCGGATATGCTGCGGATGGGCTTATTCCTGGGCATGTATCAATATGCATCCCTGTTCATCAAAGACGAGTTCCTGCGGCGCATCTTCTCCTTCCATCCGCTGTTGATCGGCGGCAGTCCGATGGATACCCCGGCTATCTTCGCGCTCATCAGTCAGGTAGAGAAAGAGTGGGGTGTGCATTACGCGGTCGGTGGCACCGGCGCGATTGTCCATGCGCTGGCGACGCTCTTCACCGAACTGGGCGGGCAGCTTTGCCTGAGTACGGAAGTCAAGCAGATCGTCATCAAGGACAAGCGGGCGACCGGCGTCAAATTGGGCGATGGTACCTTCCTTCCGGCGGATGAGGTCGTCTGCAATGGGGAGATCGCCTTTGCCTACCAGCATCTGATCGCGCCGGAGCATCAGCATCCGCTGATCCGCGCCCGCCTGAACACGATGGGCTACAGCAGCAGCCTGATGGTCATCTACTTCGGCACGAAGAAACGCTATGCCCACGAGGGCAAGCTCTCCCACCACAATATCATCGTGGCAGACCAGTATCAGCGCCTCTTGCGGGAGATATTTCACGGGCGGGATTTACCCCGTGATCTGGCCCTCTACCTGCACATGCCCACCATCACTGACCCGAGCATCGCGCCACCCGGCACCGAGTCCTTCTACGTGCTGGGCCTGGTGCCGAACCTCGATGCCCGCATCAACTGGGCGGAAGCCAGCCAACCCTACCGCGACCGCATTATGCAGTTCCTCGAAGACCATTACCTGCCGGATTTACAGGCCAATATCATCGCCGAACACCGCATCGACCCGCTCCACTTCCGCGATACGCTCAACAGCCACAAAGGGGCGGCCTTTGCCTTCCGGCCTTCGCTCATGCAATCGGCCTGGTTCCGTCCACACAATCGCTCCGACCAGTTCGCCAACCTGTATTTCGTCGGCGCAGGGACGCATCCGGGGGCAGGGGTGCCCGCCGTCTTTTCGTCCGGCAAGATTGTGGCGGATATGATCGGGAGGGGATGAGGCAAAAAACGCGGGCACTCATCACCACCCGCCCGGTGGAGGGGATTCGGTTGCGGATGGAGCGGCGGTAAGATTGCTGCCAACTAACTGAAGGGCAACGGGACGACCACCTAGACCAGGGAAACATCATGAGCATCTCCATCATCATCACAAATAGGGCTAAGGAAAGATTGGACACGAATGATTTCGTGAGATGGCTAAACGAAAAATGGCCTAACTTAAGTATCCACTATATCTCCGAACCCAACGCGTACTTGCTACAATTCACAGTTGAATCCAAAGATGGTGTAATTGGTCGCTTCTCTGGTACAGGTATCTCATATAAGACATATGAAGGCAGTAGGTCAGATGCAGATTTTGCACTATGGTACAGGTCTATTGTCCCAGACCACTGGGAACTTGAAATGTATGACAGTGCCTTAACATTTGAGATCTTTTCCTTGCGAAACGATTCTGCTATCGAAGACATTTTGGCAGCATTCGCTGTTCCCTTCAATCCAGACAACCATATTTTAGGCTGAAAGTGCTGACGATTGGCGGTACCCACACCATCACCTTGCGAAACTGCCCCGAACGCGCCTGCCGCTTGACCGGATACCGCTTGCGTAATTCCCCACTACAATTAATCCAAGATCAAGAGGGGTGACTATCAATGGATGCAAATCAACAGGAAACCGTTGAAAGACTTATACGACAGATTGAAAGCGCGTTCTCGAATGTGATGTTTGATAACCCTCCCGAAGGGTTGATTCCTGTCTTGCGACAATTGAAAAATAAACATTGGCGCGATATCCCGTTAGATGTGCTGAATATGAAGGATTTCGTCTACCACCTTCCAATGAACAAGAATGTAGATTATTTTCTACCTGCCTATATGGTAGCTATATTGAAGTACCAGAAGAGCTATGCGTACTCGAACGATCCTGAGGGTCTGCCTATCATAATGTTGGGCCTTCTTTCCGGGAGACGTCCTAGATTTACTGACAAAACTCCTTATGCGGTGATCAATAAGAAGCAAAGCTTCACAGTACTTGAATTTCTTGAAGCCTACCCTAACCTTTTTCCTGATCTTTTTGTCATTAAGACGTTTCCCGATGAAGTCAAGAAAGAGCTTACAGAAGTTCACCGAAGTATGGGCTTGAGCATCACTGAACATCTCACCTATTACGAGTTATGGGAAAAGGCTATGGCATTCTGGAAAAGTAAATCCGCAGCAGGCTAATGGACTATCGCCACCCGCCCGGTGGAGGGGATTCGGTTGCGGCTGGAGAGGTGGGCAGGTTAGGGGGTCAGCCAGTCCTCGACGGTCACACCGAGTTCGTTGAATAATTTCTCAGCCTGCTGCTGTTTGGACTACAATGGATTCAGTCCAGTCAGGAGCGTAGACCGCGCGAATATCTTGCGAGCGACTGCTATCAGCCGGGACTGCTCACCCCCGGTCAACGGGCGCAGGCATTGGAGCAGGTCGCGGCGTGGAAAGCCCAGTTGAGCGCGTTGCGGTGATGCCTGAATGGTCGGGTCAAATCAGGGTGGCGCAGGATGAATGAGTTTGTAGTTGAAACTTGGCTTCGGACTTATGTGGAAAGACAAGAGATCGCAAACCAAGCCTTGAGTCAACTTCGGCCAGACTTATTGATGCTCGCCAATGCACAAGGCGCTGAACAGATCATGAATGGGTTTGCGCTTCGAGAAGCGTATGAGGCCATCCCATTCACAGGAATATGGCTCGACTCAGATGGGAAAGAATGGGATTACTTTATACACGGTCTTGGATGCAGGTTAATCAACCGGATATCTAAAGAACAGATTGAGTGGGATGCACCTGATGTGACTGCTTTCGATATTGAGTGGTTTATCAATTGGGTAGAGTGGTATGTGGAAGACATTGCACCGTCAGACATTGCGTTCATACGGCTGACTATGCAGAAAATGATTGATAGGGAGGCAATTAAACAAGTTACATATAAATCAGGCCCAAAGTATCAGTTGGTCTACAAACAGAGCAACCTTTGAGCCTGTATGGTCTCTAATGAGTTTTGATGACCATGTTCGGTAACGAGTGTTCCGGTTCGTAGGGGCGGATTAGGGCGTCTTCGCCCGTATATCCGCCCGCTGTCCATTACCGATTTTGACTATCAAATCTCATCAGGGAGCACAGGCTACTGCCTCACTCCACCCGTACCGCTTCCCCACTGGCGACCGACTCATACGCCGCTGCGACGATCTCCACCGCCCGCAGACCAACCTCAGCTAAATCCCACATGGAGGCAGATATGTACGGATATTGGGTCGCAGTATTTTTGGGAACACTATTCCTAATTTCTGGAATAGATACGTTGAAAAACAACAAAGTGACTTTACATTTTAGACGAGGCCCTCATATTGTCTGGTCACTTTCAAAGAAGCATTCCCTGCTTTACTTCTTTCTCATGGCGGTTAGTTTCTTACTGTTGGCGATTCCTGTCTTGTATTTGACATTGAGAGGTTTACCCGTCGAAAATGAGGTTACTGTAATTTGCATAGCAATTGGAGCAATACTTGGATTTGGAACCCTAGCTGTATGTGGCTATGCACAGTTTATTTTGAGCATAGTTCGAGCCAACAATAAGCACAGCACCTAATCCCTCGACTCCATACTAATTGGGTTATTCACCCCACCCGCACCGCGTCCCCACTCTCCACCGACTCATACGCCGCGGCGACGATCTCCACCGCCCGCAGGCCATCCGCACCTGTGACCGCTGGAGTCCGATTCTCCCCGCACGCCGCGATGAACTCCCGCAGCATCCCCGCATTGGCATCCGACCCCCACCAGGCATAGCGCGGTCGTCCGGCGCTGTGGCTGTAGACCGTCATCACCTGTTTGAAGGCGTCCATCGTCACCAGCCCGCCCTCCGCCACCACCTCCAGCGCCAGCCCGCCCCAGGTCGGATAGTAAGCCGGTTTGCTCCAGCTGCAATCCACCGAGGCGAAGGCCCCGCTCTCAAACGTCAGCATCACCAGTCCACCGGTCTCCACACTCACCCGCCCGCCATGCAAAATCGTATTGCTGGCGGCGTAGACTTCGGTCACTTCTTCGCCCAGATACCAGCGCAGCAAATCCGCCAGATGCACGATGTGGTCGGCTAACGCGCCACCACCCGCCAGCGCCTTATCCACAAACCAATCCCGCTTGAGGAAGGGCAGGTTCTCCGCCTGATGGAATTCCGGTAGCGCGCCCTGATTGGTGGCGTTCACCCCGTAGATACGTCCCAACCCGCCGGAGGCCATCAGCTTCTTGACTTCCAGCGCCGGCGAGCTGAAGCGCATCGGGAAGGCGGTCATCAATTGGACGCCATACTGCTGGCAGACTTCGACAATGGCGCGGGCATCCTCAACCGTCGTCGCCAGCGGCTTCTCGCACAGGACGTGCGCCCCGGCAGCGGCGGCCATCTCCACCAGTGGGCGATGGTTGGCGTTCTCCGAGCAGACGATCACCGCGTCCGGCTTTTCCGCCAGCAGCGCCGCGTAGGACTCGAACCAGGTCACACCGAACTGCCCGGCGAAGTAGCGCCCGCGTTCGGCGTTGTCGTCGGCAATACCGACCACGGTCACATCCGGCATCGCCAGCAGCGCACCGAGGTAGGACTCGGCATGAAGGTGAGCAAAGCTCAGGATACCGATCCGCATCACTGCACCTCCGAGAGTCTGACCGGGCGACCGGAGCGGGCAGATTCCATCGCCGCGTGGGCGATCTGGACGGCGGCCAGCCCGTCCTGCGCGGTCACGCGGGGTGTGGTTTCAGCACCCGTCAGGATGTTGTAGAAGTGTTTGAGTTGGGTGGTGTACGGATCTTCCGCCAGTGGGCTGGCAGGCAGGCCCACATCCGGCGCATCTCCACCGGCCTTCGCCTTCAGGTGGATGCCCAGCGGGGTCGAACTCCCAGCCGGATGCTCGATCAACCCGGCATCCCCGGCGATCTCCAGGGCGGTGCGGAACATCGGCGGTGGATAGGCCCATGCGCCCTCCACATTACTGAGGGCGCCGCTCGTATGCCGCAGGATGGCGATGCTGTAATCTTCCGGTGCCGTCGGGTCCGCCGAACGGACGCTGCGTGCGTAGACGCTGTCCACATCGCCCGCGATCCAGCGCGCATAATCGAAGTCATGGCACATCAGGTCGAGCATCATGCCGCCGGATTTCGCCGGATCGAGGAACCAGTTGTCCGCGGCGAGCTTGGGCTGGTAGGCACAGCGCGTCAACCGCACCACCGCCACCTTGCCGATCTCCCCGCGTTCGACGATGCCCTTGGCCGCGGCGTATTCGGGGAAGAAGCGCACCACCTGGGCGACCAGCAGCTTCACATCGGCTGCCTCACACGCGGCGATCATCTCGCGTCCCTGTGCCGGAGTCCGTGCCAGCGGCTTCTCGCAGATGACGTGTTTACCCGCCCGCGCCGCTTGTAGCGTCATCTCGTGATGCAGGTGAGTCGGCGTGCAGATGTCCACCACGTCCACCGCGTCCAGCAGGGCTTCATAGCTGTTGTAGACCTGTGTGCCGTATTGTGCCGCCAGCTTACCCGCCCGCGCCGTGTCCGCCGAGCAGATGCCGACGAACTGGGCCGGGGTCTGCGCCCAGCCCGCTGCGTGCGTACTGCCCATGAATCCGCTGCCGACCAGTCCAACTTTGAGCATCGATCACCTCTACGCCATTTCTGGCAGCCGTTCTCCTGCGTAGGCCAATACAATTTGTTGCCGCGGGATACCCGCCTGCACCAGCGCGTCGACAACGGGCTTGTCGGTCTGGTCGCGTTCAATGACGATGTGTTCCTGTTCAATGCGAACCAAAATAACCGTGTTGACAAAACGCTGTCCCTGAAAGGTTCCAATGCCCGTCAGGGTATAGGTGGTCTCATCAGGACTAATGGTCAGATAGATATGTCCGTTTGCTGCCGGTCCAGCATAGTATTCAAGTGTTTCGAGAAGGACTTGATTCAAGGTAGCCATTGGATGATTGCCTCCGTATCTGGATCATATACGAGGACTTTGACACCATAATCCCGAATGATTTGCTGTCCAATTGTCTCGCTGACTATACCATTATAGGCTGCTTGAGGAATAGCCAGATACAGCGGTTCCTTTACACCATTCAATTCAAGCGCAGTACGGTACAGATTGTATTTGCCCAACGCTTCCGCCAGAGCTTCGATCTGCGAGTCTTGCCCAAACCCCTTGATTTCAACCAAAACCGCAATTTCTTCGTCGATGCGGCTGGCACGCAGGTCAATGAACAAGGCACGTTCAGGCAGCATAATAGTTCGCGGATCATGCGTAATCAGCCAGCCATCTTTCTGCAGGGCGTTCTTGACAGCTTCATGATGATGATCTCTCGCAGGCATTGATGTAACTCTCTACTTCACCGCGCCGCTCGTCAACCCGCGGATCAACTGGCGAGAGAACAACACATACAGCACGATCACCGGCAGCGCCGCCAGCGAAAGCGAAGAGAGCACCGCGTTCCAGTCGCTGACGAACTGACCGAGGAACTGCTGCGCCCCCAGCGTAATCGTCTTGTTGCGCTCCGAGGGGGCCAGGATCAGCGGGAACCACAGGTCATTCCAGATCGGGATCATGTTGAAGACCATCACGGTACCAATCGCCGGACGGATCAGCGGCACAGTCATCCAGTAGATGCGGTACTCACTGGCTCCATCGACTCGCGCCGCGTCCTTCAGGTCACGCGGAATCTGCCGCATGAACTCGCTTAGCACGAATACCGCCAGCGGCAGACCCATCGCTGTGTAGACCAGAATCAGCGCGATGAGCGTATCCACCAGACTCAGATCGACCACCAACCGCAGGATGCTGACCGTCCCTAGTCGGATTGGCACCATGATCCCCAGCGCCATATACAGCCCCAGCAGGCGATTGCCCGGGAATTGATATTCCGAGAGCGCGTGGGCCGCCATCGTCCCCGCGATGAAGATCAACAGCAGCGATACCACCGTGACGATCAGGCTGTTGAGGAAGTAACTCGGGAAGGCCGCCCGGCTGAGGACCGTCTCATATCCCACCAGACTGAAGCTCTCGGCATCCGGCAGATTGTACGGCGTTTTGAAGATCGCATTGCGTACCTTGAACGAGTTCATCACCACCAGCGCCACCGGGAACAGCGCGATGAGCGTATAGGCGATGAGTGCTACATGCGCCAGAGTCAGTTGCAGGGTTTGGCCGAGCGGTCGTGCAGATCGGTTCATAGAATTCATCACATCATTTGTAGGGGCGCACGGCTGTGCGCCAGCGATCAGACAATTGCATCTACTCCGGTTTCCCTCGCCCTGCCGCGCCGTCTGCGGCGGACGGCAATGGAAGAGGGGCTAGGGGTGAGGGCCGGGCCGCCACCGCACGGCCAAGACCGGCGGAATCTGCGGCACGCTCGACCACGACAGCAGGCGCGGCGGAATCTCGTCAATCGGCCTAAACCCGCGCTCATCGACTCCGTCCAGCACCAGCCCTGCAGCCACTGCTTCATTCAGCAGCTCGCTCAGGGTGCGGTGATAATAGGTGTGTGGGGTGGGTTCCCCCGGCGCGCCCGCCCCTTTGACCGGAGGCACGTCCAGATACCGGCTGATCTTGAGTCCCACCCGTTCGATCAATTGACCCGCCTCATCGCTCATTTCCGCATAAAATGTCGGCCCGTTCGAGTTGAACGCTGGGTGTGCGGTGGCGATCACCAGCCGGCCCCCTGCGGTCAACAGCCGACGCGCCGCTCGGAACAGCGGCGCGATCACCGGCATATCCATCAGCGCCATCGTGCAGGTGATGGCGTTGAACACACCTTCTCCCAGTGCGACCAGCGCTGCCTCGTCGGTTGCGTCCACCACCTGATAGGCAATCGGTTCGCCACCGCTCTGACCCCGCGCCCGCGCTTTCTCGATCAGGGCGGCGCTGAAGTCGGTTGCGGTGACGCGTCCACCCAGCGCCGCCAGTCGTCGGGCGATCACGCCGTTGCCACAGGCAATGTCCAGCACGCGCTCACCGGGTTGCAGCGCCAGCAGGTGCTCGACTGATGGACCGACAAAACAGCGATGAAAGCGGTTGCCCTCATCCCCGTGTAATTCGTCCCAGAAGGCCGCTTTCGCATCCCAGATCGCCCGTCCTTCCGCATTCAGTGCCTGTGCATCCATCCTGAAATCATTCCCTCGTACATACGCATTGTTTTGTAGGGGCGCACGGCTGTGCGCCCGTCCGAAAGCCCCTCTCCAACGACCCGATTCCCGGATAACCTCGGCTTTCCAGCGGCGTAAGGGTCGCGCCGGAGAGGGGTTGGGGTGAGGCCTCTGTCTTTGCCGTCCTGCTGCAAAAAACCTACTTTTGTGAGGCCCCGGCTCACTCCGCCCGCAGCAGTCGCCGCTGGAAGATGAACAAATATAGCAGCACGCCTACCAGAATGATCATGAACATGACTCCGGCCACGGTCGCGCCCATCGTGGGGCTGCCGAGCTGCAACTGGAAGCCGAAGAAGGTGCGGTAGAACAGCGTCCCCAGCAGATCCGTCGAGAAATCCGGTGGAGCCAGCGCCCCCTGCATGGTATACACCAGGTCGAATGCGTTGAAGTTGCCCACAAAGGTCAGCACCGCCACGATGCCCACCGTCGGCAGGATCAGCGGGAACTTGATCTTCCAGAACACATCCCAGGCGGTTGCCCCATCCACCCGCGCCGCTTCGATGATCTCATCGTTGATTCCAATCAGCGCTGCCAGGAACAGCATCATCGGCACGCCTACCCACTGCCACACCGAGACCAGCGAGATGATCGGCAGCGCCGTTTCCGGCAGCCCCAGCCACGGCCCCGGATTGATGCCCAGCGGCTCGAACAGGGTGCGCCCCCACAATGGACTCAGGATCAGCTTCCAGATGAAGCCGATCAGCACCACCGAGAGCACACTCGGCAGGAAGATCAGCGTGCGGTAGATGGCGCGGCCCCGGATGAACTGGGAACTGAGCAGGCTGGCGAGCAGCAGCGCCAGCGGATTTTGCACCAGCATATGCACGGCGAAGAACAGGAAATTATTCCGTAAGGCACCCTGCAAGCGTGGTGCCAGCAGATCATCCGTGAACAGGCGTTGATAGTTGGCGAGGCCGACGAAGATCTCTTCGCGGGGGTTCTCCGGCGTCGGCGCGTACAGGCTCAACCGCAGTGAATCCACCAGCGGATAGATCATAAATGCCGTGTAGATGAGGAGGGCAGGCGTCAGAAAGACGATGATATGCCACGGGAAGGCTTTGCGACTGGCGGACTTCATAGGCAGGTTCCTCGGCGGCGCGTCTGTGCTGACCGAGTGTACCGTGAATCTCTAGCGGCGCAATCTGGCCTGAAAGGACAGGTTTGTGCGGAGTGTGGAATGAAAAGGTGAGGTAGTAGGGACTCGCAACGGCGCGTCCGCTCATGGCTCCCGAACAAACCTACTGAGAAACGGATACAGGCGCTGGGGAGGCATCCAGCAGTTGGAAATCCCACGAGTATTGGTGGATTAGCCCACTTAACGTGGTAATTTCAACCGAAAGTTGATGTGGGCCGACCTCTAATCTGGGTTCAAAGCAATAATATTCAGGGGCGTTGCCGTGATGCAATTCGACATTGTTATGATTACTGTCGCGGATCGACAATAAGCGGTTTTCGGAAACGATTGCAGAGAAAGCCAGATTCCCATCAAACAGGACTTTAAGCGTTCCGCCCTCCAAATCTTGCCACTGGTCACGCGAGTAGCGTGAATAAAGACCGACCCCGTAACAAATCTCGCCGAAGGGCAGTGAATATCCACCGTTTTCAGCCTGTAAGCCCAGTAACATTGCGGGAAACTCTGGAAAAGGCTGTACCGTAGGTGGATAAACGGGTTCACAAACCTGACAAGTAAAAAAGAGATGAATACGAGCTACATATGCGCTCGCATTAGAACGATCAACTCGAACCTGAAGTCTATGGCCCGGACGGTCGGTTTGGCAGCGATTGCCAGCAATCGTGTTGGGAGTATTGAGCGAATAAGAGTAATAGGGGAACTGTTCAACACTGATGCGATGAGCAAAAGTGAAGGGTTCGCCTCGATCAATCGTATTGAAAGGATCATAGCCTGAGAAAAAAACATTGTCACACAAATTGCCCATAAATGTATTCATGCCACTGGAAGATGCACTAAAGGTCAGTTCCAAATAGCCACCCCGTCCTTGATGGCCTTCAAAATGAAGGTCTTGTGCATCTGATGGGAATTGCACGCCAAGAACTTGCTCAATGCTTGTGACATTCCACTCCCGTCCGTTCCAATTTCTCAATATGTATCCCGCCCTCTGTATGCTGGTCAGGATGACTGCGATAATCACGCCTGTGACTGCCAATGTAAGTACGAACCGTGAATGGGTCTCCAACCATCGGATCATGTTGCGCCACCTCAAAAGCTGAATGCCTGACAATGAGATAGTCGGCAGAGCCATCTGCGGCAGTTCAGTACCCTAATAATCCGCCTCCCTCGCTCCCTCAAAATCGAAACAAATGTTCCGAATCGCGACCCCATTTCATGCTACACTGATCCCATGACCACGCATGAACGCATCACCCCGCACCGCATGGCCTGTCTTCACTGTGACTGTGAACTGTCCACTGTGAACTTCTTCATAGCGGCTCCCTCCCGCCTTCCCACCAGCCAAGCGTCAAGCTTGGCGGGCGGTGGCAGCCTCCCGGCTTCCCGCTGTCAACGCCGCAATGTGGTGACTGCTCCCGGCCTTCCCGCCGTCAAGCTTGGCGCTCATGACGCCAATGAGCGCCAACTTCCCGTGTTCCCGCCGAGGAGGTTGGCGGCTGCTTCGTCAGGGATGACAAGCCGGGTCAGGCCGTCGGTTCCGGCACTTTGGAGTCCAGCCAGTCGAGGATCGTCTCGGTCAATGGGTCGCGCAGGCGGGCAGCGGTCGTAGTGCGGCTTCAGGTCACCTTCTTGCGTAAATCGCGCCCAGATCCGCCTCGTCGCGGCATAACTCACCTTCAGCTCGCGTGCTATCTGTCGGAAGGTTTCACCGTGTTGATGGCGACGAACAATTTCTTCGCGCATGGACAGTGGGAGTGCCGCAGGCATTTTGAATTACCCTCTTACGCCAACCTGTTGACGCCAACTATAGCGCTATCCCTACGTCGCGTGACAAACGGCGCGTCCGCCGACTATAGGGTTATCTAGTATTCTCTCGAATTGCAATGCCCATAACGAATGCTGCAAACCCAATGAAGCAAGCCCCAGCCCATCCCGCTTTCAGAGCCTGAGATCCATATGTCAATATAAGGAATATAAGCGTTAATCCTGTGAGGATCAGAGTTGCTTTTGTTCGTCCTATCTTTAGAAGATGGTTCACTGATTGGTTCTCAATACCCTGATCTGATCAAAGAATGCTTGGTACGTCAACCAAAGTGTCTATCGTATAATTTTTAAAGCGAATGTAGAAAATTGGCAGCATGATAGTCCGTCTCCCCCTCTCCTGCGAACAAAACGAACGCAGAAGAGGGGACAGTAAGGTTACTTCTCCGATTTGCCACTCAGACGCTTGCCGACCCAACCACCGAACAGGTTGCCCATCAGGCCACCTTCGGGCAGCGGCGGGGCTTTTTCAGTATCGTCCCATTTGCCATTCTGCCGCTTTCCCAACCAGACTTCATACCCCTGGGCTGCATCCACCAACGCCGCCTCCAGCGCGGATTTATCCCCGCCCTTGAGGGCTGCCCGCAGGCCGCCCAAGGTGCCGAGCAGCGCATCCAGTTGCAGCACAACCGCCGCTCGGTTTTGGTAGAGGCTGTCCCGCAGATCGTCCGGGTGAGTATCCAGCAGGTGATGGGTCAGCCGCCCGAAGCTAGGGTTGGTCACGCGCCCACTGTCCACCCAGCCCGGCGACTTCATCAACGTGTAGAAAGCGGCCAATCCCAGCAGCGCGGGCAATCCCTCGGTCGCCGCAGCCATGCCGTCGTATTCGGCAGGGTCGGCAAAGTGTGGGGTCGCACCGAGCAGCGTCGATAGGTCGGAAGCTAACTGCACCGCATCCGGCGCAGCCGCGCGACCGGGCATCAGCAGCATGGTCCCTTTCTCGAACAAATCCGGGGCGGCATGGAGAGTATCATCCGCTCCATCGAACAGGTAAGCCGGGTTGAGGATCGGCGCGATGCCAACCAGGTGCACCCCTTCTCGCAGATGCTCGCCGGCCCAGGCCAGCGATGGCATTTTGAGCGGTGCGGCATCCAGCACCACCGTGCCGGGGCGCAGGTCTCGCCCGATCTCCCGGTAGGCGGCGGGCAGGTCGGCATAGGGGAGTGTCAGCACCACAATGTCCTGATCGCGGGCGGCTGCGAACAAATCTCGCCCGGGACGGTCCACGCCCATTTTCTCGGCGTCCTCACGGATGCCGGGGCGCAGGTCCGCTGCGCTGATAGTGAATTGATGGATCGCGTCTTTACGGGCGTTGTAGCGTTTGAGCGCCAGCGCCAGCGAGGCTCCGATGCGCCCCAGTCCGAGGATACCAATAGATACGTTTGCCATGAGTTTAGCCTTGAGCGATCAGCGGTCAGGCTGGAAGCCGACCGCACCGTTTCGTGTAATGATAACCCATGAGACCGTATTCGGTTCAGCGGATACACCTTTTTATGCATAGATATGCAAGGCTGATGAGGCCAATGGTAGCCTGAGTGCATATGGTTGACGGGCGGGTGATGAGTGCGTAGACTCCCACTCATCCGCAAGCGGGCGCCCCACGGGCACCCCACCGAAAGCCTGCATCATGACTGCCGAAACACCCACTCCCTCAGGCCCACATCCACAGGTCATCCGCCAATATCGTCGCTTGAACACGGACGCTGACCGGCAAGCGCTCATCGCGGATATTCGTCAGGTACGCAGAGACGTACGCCGAGTATTCGAGCTGGTGCCCAAAGACCGCTGGTACGAGCCACGCTATCACGGTTGGTCCCCAGCAGCGATGCTCGGTCATCTGGAACTGATGGACGGGGTGCTGATGCGGATGGTTGGTTCAGCCGCCAGCGGTTTCCGCTGGTCGGTCTCGACCGGGATGCTGCATCAGATGAACGGGATCATGGCCGGGATTTTCCGGCGGCGGTTGGTTGAAACCACGCTGGCCGGTTTGGATCGTGGCGAGCAACAGGTGATTGACTTCATCCAGAAGATGTCACCGGAACGCTACGACCGGCTGGTGTATGACCCGGCGCTGGGAGTCTTCCTGACCATTGAGCAGGCGCTGCAGGAGTTCTTCCTGGAGCACTGGCGCGAACATCTGGCAACCATGCGGGCGGTTGATGATCGCGGTGGTTATGAGCCGAATGCGCGACGGGATGAGGTGATATAAGTCACCCCTCTCCCAGCCGCTCGCTACGCTCGCAGGAGAGGGGATGCGAGAGTGCCTATACCCGGTCAAAGAGGCCGGGGGGCAGTGTATTTTGTAGCCATCCGACCAGAGTCAAGCTCAGAGCCGCAAAGGCCAGGACGATAATGACGCCGATCCCCAACAAGGCCAGCATATTGAGAAAGTCCTGGCTGTTCAGGCCACTGCCCTGCATCGGCGAGGGCAAGTGACGCGGGCGGGCATCCGGTGAACCAAGGGCATCGAGAGCGGCATCCAGCCCTTCAGTGCGGGTGCGCGTGTCGTAGTAGAAGAGGGTTGAGGCAATTGGCCCCAGCGGCAAGATGAGGATGCTGGTCACGCCCGAAAGAATCAAACTGAAAGCAGATTGCCCCAGCCCGCTCGCCAAACCTGGCGACACTGCCCCGGTTGTGAACGCGGCTGAAATGGTCGGCCAACTGAGGATCAACTGCGGCAGTTGAATGAGGAAGGTCACGACACCGACGAGAAAGAATAACCCGATTGCCGTCCAGAACCGGGATTTCCCCAGTATCCAAGCGCGGCTGAGCGCGGCGGCGAAATCAATGCGTTCCAGCATCAGCACTGGTGCGATGACAGAGCCAATGCACATGAACAGATAGATCAGCGGAACCATGAGGATGAATAAGGGGAAACAAACCGCGCCCAGGATCGACACGCCGATCACCGTAATCACCGCGATCACGATGAGGATGAAGTAGCCCCCGGCCAGGCTGCCCACTCGCTCGGACGCGCCGATGAATACCTCACGCAAATCCAGGCCCCGATTGCCCAGCAGATACTCCGACGTAAGGAAGGTGATCGGCCCATAGGTCAGCACAAACTGGAGAAGACTCAGGATTGGCGTGACAATGAAAGACGCAATCAACAACGGCACCCAACTCTGACCTGCCGGGAAGGTGTTGATCGAACCCACCGACCCAACCGTATTGAGGACGTTAAACCCGGCGATGCCATTTACGAACACACCAATCGCCATGAACAGCAGCGTAATCCCCACGCTGATCGCGAGCAGCAGTGCGACCTTATCCAGATAGATGCGAAAGATCAGGCGCAGCATTTCGCTGATGGTAAAAGAGAGGCGGCGGGGTTCTGCGGTGAAATTCATCGGGCTATTCCTTGAAGTGTGACTGTTGTGCAATCATGCATTCATTATAGCTTGATTATGATTGCCTGCCCCATGACACTAGGCCCGCCAGATCTGCCGTTCCGCGGAATGCGTTCCCAATTCGTAGAGTTCAATGCGCCAGGGAGCCAATTTGAGTATGCCGTAGGATGGGTCATCCACGGCCTTGAATGCTATGGCCGGGTCGTAGCCGAGGGGTGGCGGCGTCTCCTTAAATAGATTCCAAATGCGGATTTTGGTCAGCGGATCATCCACCCATTCCGCTATCGCCTCTACATAGACTGGCTTCATGACATTGGCCATGTAGGTCAGGGACACATGTGGATTGTGCAACAGGTGCCTGGCTTTGTGACTATCCGGTCGGGTCGCAATCCAGCCGGTCGAACCTTCCCAGATGGGATGCAGCACTCGCGAGCGGGGACGACCCTGCGAATCGACCGTTGCCACATTGCACCAAACGGCGCTATGGACACGAGCAAGAAATTCGGTTTCGATCTCGGCAAATGATTGGACGTCCATGGTGTTCTCCTTCCATCAGAGGTGGGAGGATATCTGGCGAAGACGCCTAATCCTCCCCTACTAATCAGGTGGGTTCATCCCGTTGGGCGGTCGGATTCTTCTGCCGGGGTCAGCCAGTAGCGCCCCCCATCCCGCTCCCGGCGGAGATAACCACAATCGACCATGTCCCGGCGCAGGCTAACATGGTCGCTGGGGAAGACGCCTTTCAGAATCGCGTTGACCTCTGGCTCGGTATAGAAGCGGTCGGCCTGAAAAAGTGTGGCCAACCAGCGCAGAATAACGATCAACTTCTTCTGCTGGCGCACAGGCAGGCGGGTGATCTTCCCGTTGAGCGTGTGGTCTCGCAGGATCTGGGCATCGGCAGGGTCCCAGCCCAGCGCATCAATCCAGGCATCATTGCGCTGGGGCGCGGCGTATTGGGCGGGTGGTTGTTCGATTTGCGCGACCATCTCCTTGAAGGTTTTCAGGCTGGCTTCATTCACCCGGTAAAAACGCTGATTGCCTGCCATGCGCAGGTTGAGCAACCCGGCCTCCCGCAGCTTGGTCAGATGATGCGAAACGGTTGGCTCGGTCAGGTTGATGGCTGTAGCCAATTCCCCAACGGTGTATTCCCGCTCATGCAAACGGGCAATGATCGTCAGGCGACTTTCATCGGCCACAGCCTTGAGTGAGGTGAGGAGCATCATCTGCCATTCAGGTGAGGTTTTGGATTCGGTCATGGATTCACCTCCTGACCCTTGAATTTATGTAAACATCTAATTAGATTATCATCAAATTAGATGGATGCGTCAAGGTTTAGGTGAACACCGTTACCCTCTGCCCCACCCGAATCAGGGGTTCATTTACGGGAACCGCTGGGGGCAAAGGCGGCAGTCAAGCCAAGGCCAATGTAGATTGACCCGGCAACATAACGCTGAAAACCCATGAACCAACGATTGCCGCGGAGCCACTTTCCCGCGGTTCCGGAAGCCAGCGCGTAGAGGCTGTCAGTCGTTAATCCGAGGCAGACATAGATGAAGCCGAGCAGCAGAATCTGGGCACGAGCCACATCCGGCCCATGGGATTGATCAATGAACTGAGGGAAGAAAGCCAGGAAAAAGAGTGCCGTCTTGGGGTTAAAAATGGCAACGATCAATCCCTGCTGGAAAATGCGCCGCAGCGGTTGCGGTTCGACTGCAACGGCCTCAGCCGGTTTGGACGTGAGCAGAGTCCGCACACCGATATAGACCAGGTAGGCCGCACCAATGTACTTGACGAGATCAAAGGCGAAGGCTGACGTGCTGAGAATGGCAGAGAGACCGAAAGCAGCAGCCAACACATGGATGCTGTTACCAGAGGCTCCAGCCAACGCCGAAGCCAACCCGGCTGGGCGGCCCTGGTCAACGCTGCGGGTGATGATATACAAGACGACCGGCCCCGGTGTGAGCAGCAGAGTCACACTGGCACCGAAGAACAATAAGAAGGTAGGCAAAGCCGGCAGTATGTCCATGCTGGTATCCGTTGGATGATAGGGAAAGCGCGATGTGTTTATGATAGAGGACAAGCCAAAGCGATGTCTATGACCGAGATCAGGACCAATTCTGTCCGGGTTGCGCATGAACATAGAAATAGATCGTTTATTCTGGACCAGGAGTACCACATGGAAACGCAGCGTCCGGTAGGACTGAGCAAAACACAGGGTTGGGAGATCGGTGTGCGGCGAACCCTACCGCTATCCGCCATTGAACTCTGGACTCGACTGATGACCCCACCTGGCCTAGGCGAATGGCTGGGCGAGGGTGTGCCACTACCATTGGGAGTTAAACAGCATTTCACGACGAAGTCGGGCATTCGATGCGAGATGCGCAGTTATGAGGAGGGTAGCCTTATCCGAATGCGCTGGCAACCGTCTGACTGGGCCGAACCCTCAACCCTGCAAGTGCGCCTGACACCGGCGAAAAGCGGGGTGACCCTGAGCTTCCATCATGAACATCTGCCCGATGGCGATCAGCGCGAAGCCATGCGGGCGCACTGGGCACGTGTGATTAATCGACTGGCAGAAATCCGTTCGTAGTTTCGGCAGGAGCGCATCGAGCAAGTTATGAGCATCAATCTGAACCACATTCGGAATCAACTCCAATCGGGTGAGGTCGGTCAGCGGAGCCAGGCCGTGCTCCAACTGCAACCCGGTAACGGCTTTGATGACCAGGCTATCACGCTGTTAGTGAGCATCATTTGTACGGATGCCGACTTGAACGTGGTCGAAGATGCCACCTGGGTATTGGTTCGGCATGGTCAGGCCGCGACCACCGCCCTGCTCGATGCGCTGCCTCACCCCGAAGCGCGCATCCGACATAACATCGTGCATACACTGGGTAAGCTGGCCGATGCTGACGCGGTGCCCGCATTGATCGAGGCCACGAACGACCCAGATCCGACTGTTCGGCTCAAGGCGATCTATGCGCTAGGGCAGGTCGGCGATCCACGCGCACTGGCGGCATTGATCGCGTGCCTGGATGACCCAACTCAGAATGTGAGTTGGACGGCCCGCGAGGTGATCGAAGGATTTGGCGAAGAGGCCATGGAACATCTGATTGCGGCACTGAATCAGCCTTCGGTCCAGGTGCGGGAACTGGTGGCGAGCCTGCTGGGTGAGATCGGTGGAACGCGGGCCGTGGAGGCCCTGGCGACGGCCATCCACACCGAAGATTGGCAGATCCGGGTGGCAGTTCTGGAAGCTTTGAGCCAGGTGAATGATCCTGGCGCACGAGCGATCATCGCTGAGCGGGTGGCTGACCCCCACCCCGGTGTGCGGGCGCTGGCAACCAGCTTGAGTAAACCGCGCGAAGGCTCCCGCACCTCGAGGAAACTGGGATGGTAATTCAGCAGGGTGACCTGTTCTGGGTACAGCTCGAGATGGATGATGGGGCGGACAGCATCCCGCATCCCCAGGTGGTGCTGCAAGATACGGTGCTCAATCAGAGCAGGCTGCCGACCGTCGTGGTATGCAGCCTGACGACCAATCTCAAACGGGCCAGCCTGCCGGGCAACTTGCTGCTGGAGGCGGGCGAAGGCAACTTACCCCGCCCCAGCGTGGTCGAGGTAGCGAAGGTGTCCAGCGTGCACAAAGACCAACTCGGCGCCTACATCGGCAGGCTTTCCGAAGCGCGGATTCAGCAGATCTTTGAGGGAATGCGCTTCCTGCAACGAACCTACTTCAGATGACCGGGATGTAGCTACATTGGATCAATATGGCTTGATGGCTAACGAGCCCAATAAAGGAGTCATGTGCCTGAGATTATGCGTGTAGAGAGGAACCCGCAATCGATAACAGGGCGCTGCAATAAAGCAATCAATTAAACCTATCCCATGACTGAAATGATAGATTGCCAGTTGATCTACAGCCCACTGCATATCACTGGTCGTCAGATAGACTCTGTCAAACTGGTCAAGGATGGTTTGGCAATTTGCGATAGATGCCTTATCCGGTGCACCAACAATGATCTCGGCTTCTGTCAGAGGACTGATGGCAAGTCGGTGACTAAGACCTGCAAACCATGCGTGGGCGGCGGGCAAGCGACGATTTATATCCACAATGACTGTTGTATCGGCAATGCCACCAGTCAAGGTTGGTCACTCCAATTAACTCTGCGTTCACCCTCAATCCTGCTGCGAAGGTTCGTCACCCATTCTGAGCTATCTTCGATGTTGAGATTTTCCCATGCGCTCATATCCAGTTGATTAACCAGATCAATCACATGCTGCCCCCAACTCTCCCCCTCATCGCCAGTAAGCGTAGCGGATGATCGAATCTGATCATGAATGGAAGCGGCTACCGTCTCAATCAATCTGAGGCGGTCTGGCACTGTTAAATCCAAAGCACGCTCCAAGACCAAATCGAGTTCAGGCGTGTTCATACAGTACCTCCCTGACGATCTACTTCAAAATCCATTATATCGGATTTACAAGCGGCGTTCCTTCTTGCCCGCACCGAGACGGTCACGGGCAGCGCCATTGCCGCTGTGATTGGTCACGGTGATGGCTTCATAGAAAGCCTGATCGTAGTTGCGGGTTTTGACCACCACAGGCATCGGGACGGCGTGGCCCATGATGATGGCCTGCTGCTTGGTATCGAGGCGGGCGAGGACTTCCCGCAAGCTGTTGGCATTGTTGATGCCGGTCAGTACGGCGGTGATGTCCTTGTCATTATCCAGCAGGGCCGTCACGCGGGTGCCGACCTGACTCATCACTTCTTCGTCGATGCCGCTCGGGCGTTGATCGACAATCAGCAGGGTGACATTGTACTTTCGCAGTTCGCGGGCGATCACACCGAAGATGGTCTGCTCGGCCACGCCGGGTTGCAGGAATTTGTGGGCTTCTTCGATGGTGATGAGCAACTGCGGCGGTTTATGCCCTTCATCACCCAGGGAGCGCTCGACCATATCCACGTAGCGATCCCGGATGCGGCGGGTCAGATAATTGGCGACGAGGATATAGGCTTCCAGTTCATTACCGTAGCGCCCGAACTCCAGTACGACATTCTTCTGCCCGTCGATGAGTAGATTGAGGATTTTCTGGACGCTATCCCCGGTTGATTCTTCTACCAGGAACGACCAACGCTCAAAGCGCTGCAGGCGGCGCTGAAGGCCGAGCAGCGTGCCTTCCGCGATGTTGGTGTTCATGGTGATGTCGTCGAAGTCGAGTTGTTCGGCGTGCAGGAAGCGCTTGATCCAACCGCCCTTCCAGCGTTTCTTGAGTGTGTAGGCGGCATCAATCATGGCGTCGGTCAGGTTCATCGAGCCACGCAGGGCAGCGATGTCCTCCGGGTCGATCTCGTCATAACCCAGCTTGACCTCAAAATCGAAGGCGGCATTCCGCCGACGGGTAGACTCGCCGTCCAGCGTGATGATAACCACCTGGCTGTTAAATAACTGCTTGAGCCCTTTGGCCTTCTGTCCACCTTCGTTGGTACCGGCCCAACCGTAGTCGTTGTGCATGTCGAAGATCAGGTTGACGGCCTTGCCCCACTTGATGATACCGGCGATCAACATGCGGGTGAGGAAGCTCTTGCCGGTACCGCTTTTGCCAAAGACTCCAATCGAACGCTCGACCAAGCGCTTGAGATCGAGGTTGATCTGGGTGGTTTCTAGTTCGAGCGGCGCGCCAACGTTAAAGTGCGCTTCATCCTCCGCACCAAAAACCGCGTTGACATCTTCGACACTGGCATTGTGGACGGGCATAAAGTGACCGGGGATGCTCTTGACCGGACGGGGTTGGTCATCCTCGATGGAGAGCATGGGCGTGACGGTGACGGTGCCATAGGCCGCCGTACCGATGTAGATGTCCCGCAGGAACGGGTCATTCGCCAGTTCGGGCGGGTGCGCCTGAATAGCCGGGTTAGTGTTGTTGAGGACGATGTCAGTCAACATACAGAAGAAGCGGGCTTTGGTCTTTTCCGGGTCATCATCATCCGGCACACGGACGACGACGTAACGCCCTACCGCCAGGTCTTCCACTGCAATGCCGCGGTCGAGCTTGACGACCAGCCCCTTGCTGAGAGAACCGCCCACAACTACCCCTAGGCGAGGGGCATCAGTGCCATTCACGCGGGGGAACCAGGCATCCAGATCAGTGGTATCAGGCGGGTAGGTCATGGGTGTTGTCCTTAGTCAGTCAGCCAACCTGGCTAGCATTCTAACACGATCAAACCGATGTCTGCTGAAAGGCTGCAACGGGAAGGTGGGGGAGTGTTGCAGCAACCGCAGCAAACCTCGATTTGAAGGGCTTTTGGACAAGAAAGTATAGCACAAAAGTTCTACAAAGTAAAGTTAATTCTCTGGAATTGATAAGCCGGCCCAGCTTAGCGCTTAACACGGCGCAGGACGGCACCCAACACCAGGCGGACTTCTTCCAGCTTGAGGTAGTAAGCGGCACCGAAGAAAGCCAGCGCACCGAGCGCACTCCCGCCCAGTGCCGTCAGCAGCGGAGGCAGATTGAGGCTGCGGGCCAAGAAAAGCACCACGACCAATACCCCAGTCGCGGCCAGAGTCCGCAGGAGGGCATCCCAGACACGGGCATCCTGGATGCTGCCAATACGCCGCCGCAGGAGCCACCAGAGCGCCAACGCCTCCACCAGTGTGGTGACCGAGTTCGCCAGCGCCAAGCCGGCAAAGGGGCCAGCCGCTAACTGCGTTGGATCGCCGATGAAGCGGATGAAGACCATGCTCAGCACAATGTTGGTCAGCAGGGAGATGACGCCGACTACGACCGGGGTGCGCGTATCCGAGAGCGCATAGAAGGCCCGCGAGAGGACTTCCAGCCCGGCGTGACCGACCAGACCGAGGCCGTAGAAAGCCAGCGCCCAGGCCGCTGCCGCGGTACTTTCCGGGGTCCACTCCCGCCGTTCGAAGAGGAGCGCGATCACGGGCTGCCCAAAAAGAATCATGCCTGCCGTGACCGGCAGCGCCAGAAAGAGGACAGACCGCAGGACGGCTGCTAACCGATCCTTGTACCCATCCATGTCGCCATCAGCGGCCAAACGCGACAGCGTCGGGAAGACGGCGGTGCCCGCGCTCTGGCCGATCACACCGAGGGCCGTGAACATCAGCGTCCAGGCGACTGTCAGGGCGGTATAGCTCCCGGCGATCATGCTGCTGGCAAAGCTGGCATTGACGATGAAATTCAACTGGGCGATGCCCAATCCCAGCACGCGCGGCCCCATCAGCAGCAGTACTTCGCGCACGCCGGTGATGCGCCAGTCCAGCAGAGGGCGAAGATACAAGGCCGGCCTATTCCGACCATCATTGCCCTGCCCCATCGGGAGGCGCAGCAAGCCGGGCACCTGCACCAGCAGATGCAGGATCGCGCTGAGGACAGCGCCCCAGGCCAAGCCATAGACATTGGCTCCGTTGACCACTTCCAGGCTATCGGCTGGGGCCGGTATCCAGTAAGCCAGCAACAGCGCCCCGATGATAATGCCGATGCTGTTCATGCTGACGGCCAGCGACGGCAGCAAAAAACTGCCGAAGGTTTGCAGGATGCCCATGAGCAGGCCGCTGATGCTGAAGATGAAAGGGGTCAGCATCATGATGCGCGTCAGATCGGTGATGAGCGCTTGTACCGCTGGGTCCCGCCCCGGTGCCAGGAACTGGCTGACCAACCAGGGCGCAAGGATAAGGACGATGAGCGAAGCGACGGCTGCAACCAACGAAGCCAGCGTGATGACCGCACTCGCCAGCCGCCAGGCATCCCGATCATCATCCTCGCGCAGGTAGCGGGCAAAGACCGGGATGAAAGCAGATCCCAGCGCACCGCCCGCCACCAGGTTATAGACCAGTTCCGGGATACGCTGGGCAGTCAGGAAGGCATCGGACGCCACACCAGTCCCGAAGGTAGCAGAAAGGATGGCCTGCCGAACCAAGCCGAGGACTCCGCTGGCAAGAAAACCCACCAGGACGGTCAGCGCGGCGCGGGCGATCCCACGATTGGTGAGAGGGGAGGAGGCAGAAGTCACTGGTTAATTTTTCTAAAGAGACCGGGTAAGGTAACTAGGCAATGCATGAGGAGTAAACACATCATTCCTCATGGATGATTTGATTATAGCATCTTCAGACTGGTGCCTGTTCAAGGAAACAAAAAGCGGTCAGCCGCAGCCAACCGCCTGTATATGAAGATTGCCTGATCGAGCCGTCTAATCCATCGCACCGACCAGCACGTGTTCGGCGCTGGCAGGAGTGGATTGCTCGTTCTGAGCGGCTTTATACGCCTGAACGTTCACCCGCAGCAGGGCCACCAGCGAGACAATCAAGCCAATCGTGCCAATCAGAAACGCCAGCCCATAGGCCGTCGAGAGGCTGCCCGTCAGCGCCAAGCCGAGGTCACGCAGGATACCGCCCCCGGCGACACCGATCCCCCGCGCCAAAGTCACCACCAGAGTCCAGAAGCCGAGGAAAGTCCCGGCTCGTCCGAAGGGACTCATATCCATCATCAGGCCGAGCGTGCCCACATTCCAGATGCCCAGACCGATGCCGAGCGCGATCAAGCCCGGCGTGACCAACTGGCGGATATTGGCGAAAGCGGCCAGCGTGAACAGACCAAATGTGATCACCAGGAAGACGATCCCCATGATCGACATATTGGTATTCGTCAGCCACTTGATGCGGCGCGAGAGGACGAGAAAGACGATGGTGCCGATGATAGCTGTCACCGCCCAGTAGGCCGTGAAGCGCGTGGTGACGCTGGCCGGCATATTGAAGACCTGCCCGCCGAACGGCTCCAGGATTAAATCCTGCGAGAAGGCAAAGAGCATCGACAAGCTGAGGAACCAGAAGAAGAAGCGCATCGACCGGTCTTTAAGCGCCAGGCGGAGATCCGCAACAGCGGAGGTGGTGTATTCCTGATGGGCGTTGGTGACTTGACCTGCTTTAGCGCGGCGTTCCTCTCCCACCAAGGAGCCAAACCAGAGGGTACCGAGAATGAGCGCGGCGATCACGAACAGATTCTGCAGGAGTTCCGGCGTGAAACTGGTCGCTTCGCCTTCTGCATGCGCCGGGAGCGCAATCCCGAAGGCAATCCCACCGACGGCGAACCCGACCAGCAGGAAGGTCCAGACAATGCCGACGGCCCGGCTGCGTTGGCTTTCAGAGGCGCGGTCATAGATGAGGGCGAGGAAGGTGCTGCCTGAAATCGCATTGCCGAAACTAAAGAGGATGAGCGCCAGGCTGAGGATCAGCCATAGGCCGGCATCCGCCCCACCTGCCAGGCCGGTTGCACCGCCGCCCCGCATGAGCGCCGCTGTCCCCAGGCCAACCGCGATGATGCTGATCGCCATCAGCGCCCGCCCCAGCCAGATCCAGAAGAGGCGGCGGTAACCACCCACCGCATACCGATCCGACATGCGCCCCGCCCAGACACTGATCGGGGCGAGAAAGTAGCGCAGGCTGACGAGCAGGCCAACCGGGGTGGCTGCATAGCCCAGGTCGCTGATCATCACGCGGTTCCAGATGCCGGTGGTGATGACATCGGCCATACCCGAACCCAGGTGGAACAGGCCGATTTTGAGGTTATTCCCAACCGGGAGGTTGGGCGTGGGTGAGTCTGTCATATTTACTCGATTTGTGTAGATTTCTACAGATTTTATAGCAAGATTATACGATGGAAGTGAACGCCGTCAATGACCAGACCCTAAGTGTCTGCTGAGTGCTTCCGGGGTACAATCAGGTTAAACAGGTTATTTGAGTAGAACAGGATGTTTGATTATGACCGCAGGCCGTTACCGAAAAATACTGGTTCCGTTAGATGGCTCCGGTTGGGCGCAGCGGGCTATCCCCCACGCGGTTGATATTGCCCGTGCCAACGGCTCAGAGATCATCCTGCTGCACGTCTTTCGTCCGCCCGCCTCCGAATATGCCGACCGCATCGCGCTGGCGGGGCAAGAGGGGCAAATCCAGCAGGCGCGGGAAGCCATGAAACAGTACCTGATTGGTGTGCGTTCTGAACTCCGGAATGAGGACATCACGGTGCGGACGCAGGTGATCGAGGGGATGGGGGTCGCCAGCCTCATCAGCGATTACATCCGCGACGAGGGGATTGATCTGGTGGTGATGAGCACGCATGGACGCACCGGCCTGGCGCGATTCCTGTTCGGCAGCACCGCGCATCAGGTGATGCAAGAAGTCAAGGTGCCGGTGCTGTTGATCCACCCGGATAAGGAATAGTTGTTAGTCTTTCGTCGATAGTCTATAGTCGAGAGCTTCAGATCGCAGAGAGGTTGCCGGTTGTTAGGTACGCAGCCTCGTAGGCTCTGTGTTTCAGGCTATAAGCTATCCAGATGACCGATACCACCAAAGCCCCATCTCAACTCGACTTCAACCGGGTTGCGCCGCTGTTCGCGCTGACCTTTGTCGACGTGCTCGGCCTGACTATCATCCTGCCGCTGCTGCATCTCTACGCGGCAGCCTATGGCGCTACGCCGGTGCAGATCGGGCTGACGCTGGCCGCTTTCCCCCTGGCGCAGCTCATCGGCGTGCCAGTGATGGGTGCGCTCTCCGACCGCTTCGGGCGTAAGCCGCTGCTGCTCATCAGCCAGGTATCGACGTGTATCAGTTTCGTCATGCTGGGGCTGGCCGGATCCCTCCAGATGATTATTCTCTCGCGGGTGATCGACGGCATCTTCGGCGCGAACCTGGCGACGGCGCAGGCGGCCCTCAGCGACATCACCACGCCGGAGACACGGGCGCAGGGGTTGGGCCTGACCGGGGCGGCTTTCGGGCTGGGCTTCATCTTTGGGCCGGTGATCGCGCTCGGCACGCTGCAAGTGACCGATGATCTGCGGCTGCCGGCTATGATCGCCGCGGTGTATTCCTTCATCACCATTCTGATGACGCTATTCATGTTCAAGGAAACGCTGCCACCCGAACGGCGCGGTCAGCGCCCGGCCACCCGCGCCTTCTCCTTCATCGGGTTTGGGTTGGCGCTGCGCCCGACGATTGCCCTGCTGCTGGTGCTGATGTTCGCGCAGCAGGCCGTGTTCTTCGGGTTTGAGAGCCTGATCGGCCTGTTCACGCTCAGTCGGTTGGGGATGCTGGCGCAGGGTAATGCGCTGCTGTTCATCGTGGTCGGCGTGGTGCTGACGGTGGTGCAGGTGCGCTACATCGGCCCGTGGAGCCGTCGTTACGGGGAGCAGCGGGTGGCCCAGGGGGCGCTGGCGCTGCTGGCGATTGGGCTGCTGCTGCTGAGCCTGACCCCGGCCCAACCGCATCCCTTTTATGTTAAGCGGATTGTGGAAAACACCCTGCGGACACAAACGCAAACCAGCACCGAAGCGGTTCTGGGAGACTTCAACGTGCCGCTGCCGGCTGAGGGCAATAATGGCATCGGCGGGCTGGCCTGGATTTTCGTGGTGATCGTGCCGCTGGCAGTCGGCGCGGGTCTGATCCGCCCCAGCCTGAACAGCCTGATGACCAAACAGGTCGGCTCCGACCAGTACGGCAGTGTGCTGGGCTTGAGCGCCTCGGTGGTGAGCGCAGCCAATGCGTTTGCGCCGATGGTAGCCGGGCTGCTCTTTCAACAGTACGGGGTGACGGCCCCGTTCCTGATCGGCGGGGTACTGATGGGCGGATTGGCACTGGTGAGCATGGTCTGGGTGCGGGGGCCGACGCGAGTTCTCTGAGTGGGTTTGGTAGTGAGGTAAAGGAGAATTATAACAATGCGATACTTCCCTTTCCTGATAATGATGATCTTGTACACGTCCCTGCTGCCTGTCACCCATGCTCAAGCACATGACGGCATCTACTACCTAACCAACGATCACACCAGTTACTATGTGACGTTACTCAATCCACAGACGCAAGAATCGCGCCTCATTTTCACGTTACTACGTAGCTCGGCTATGGCCCCGGATCAAATATTCCCACAGGAAGAACTGGTCGCGTTACGTGCTTTCCTGCAAGCAGAACAGATGCCACCGAACCCCAATGACCTATTGACTACAGGTAGCAACATTTCTCAGATTGCGGTATCGCCCGATAATACGCAGCTTGCAATGGTCATCACATATGGTGTCTCTTTGAGCAGGAGGACTGGTGGTAGAGAGTATTTTGGCACTTCTCAAGTTGTCGTCATCGGCTCCACGCAAATTCGCCCACGGATCCTGATGAATCTCGCTATGCACAGTGAGGAGTGGTTCTCAGACGGTAGCTTCCCAGAGACACGAATTGAAAAGATTGAATGGAGTCCCGATCAATCATTTTTGGCGATTCGAGTGAATTCCGGCAGGAACCTGGGCAATCGAGCTATCGTAGCCGTTCCTGTTCAAGGCGAGGCACCGTTCAAGATTGGTGAAGGAATGGATTTCGCCATTGCACCAGACAGCCGACAGATAACGCTGATGGTTACGTTAAGTCCGGTACGACTCCCTGAAGCCTTCAAAGTCTATGATATGGATTCAAGCGGGACACGAGTCACCCTCAGAAGCACCACTTGGACTCCATACGCCATACTCGATGGTGTAGGTCTAGCTTATCTCGGATCTGAAGTAGTCTTTGCATCGTTGTTTGAATGGCGACTCTCAGAGTCTACTATGAGCGGCCTGGCTATGTTTAATCCTGTTACCGGGGAAGCGCGATTGATTGCGCCGGGTCAGTCGACTCAACGATTACAAGGAACGCCTGATGGTTCTCATCTTGTCATTGAGAATACCGATCAGGAGTTGTTTCGTGTAACAGGAGTTGTTGAGTCGACACAACTACAGCCCATCTCGACTGCACCTGTATATGCCTGGTCGCTTAATGGTCAGGGCGAACTTGTGGTGCAATACGCTGACTCCGAGGACTATCATCTGCTGGACTCGCTTGGGAATCCCCAAGCGATTATTCCAACAGGACATTTGGCAGGAGTGGAAAGTGTCACCGATCAATTCACTCTTTTGAGTCTGGATTGGTGATACGCTCTATGTAATCCATTATTGGGGTAATAGTTCTGAATAGCGGTTGATCTGCACCCGGAGAGGCTCTATCATACCCGCCTTGATAGATGACATGAGGCGTCGTGTATGGCTGATCCGAACTGCATTCCAGAACCCCCGATTGACCCGTTGGCGGATACCAATCCCTCGATGACCATCCGGCAGGTGAACCTGCAACCTGAGCGCCGCGAGCGCGGCCTGGTGGGTATTCTGAGCCTGCTGCTGGCGGCTGGTCTGACTTTGGGCGCGGTGATGGTGCTGGTACTGCCTGGCAATACCCCAACCGAGCCAACCGTGACAGCCACCCCGCAGGAAATCACCGTGACCGCCCCGCCCGTGCAGGACATCTCCCCGACCCTGAGCGCGGAACGCATCGAACGGGAGACACTGCTGCCAACGGTTGATCCGGTGGAGATCGCCTCGATCCTGAGCGCGCCGCTGCAAGCCCAGAGCGCCGCTGGCACAGATCAGGTCGTCCGCAATATGTATGACCCGTTCACGCTGGTGGCGGATCGCCCGCGCACCGAGGTTATCCAGTACACGGCTGTGCAGGGAGATACCATCACAGCCATTGCCGAGAAGTTTGGCCTGCAACCGGAATCGGTCGCGTGGTCGAATTCGCGCCGGCTGATCCTGGCACTGCAACCGGGGAGCGTGCTCAACATTCCTCCGGCTGACGGTGTCTATTTTCAGGCGGTCGGCAGCCGGAGCATCGCGGATTACGCCAGCATTTATAAGATCAGCGATCCGTACCTCATCATCGACAGCGAATACAACCAGATCAGCAACCTGACGCCGGACAGCGTCCCGCCGAGCGGCACCTGGATCTTCATCCCCGGCGGTCAGGGGGAAGAAATCACCTGGTCGGTGCAGGTGGACATCGAAACGGAAGGCCCGCGCCAGGGTTATGTGGCGAGCTTTGAACCCGGCGATCCGGGCTCCTGCGGTACCGTGCAGAATCCCGGCGGTGGCGCGTTCTGGGGCCGCCCGATGACCCCCGGCTCTTACACCATCACCCGGGGTTACAGCGGAGTCCATACGGGGATCGACCTGGCGGCACCGGTCGGCACGCCGGTCTTCGCGGCGAACAGCGGCGTGGTCGTGTTCGCCGGGTGGAGCACCTTCGGCTATGGCAATACGGTCGTGCTGGCGCATGGGCCATTCCTGACGCTGTACGGTCACTTGAGCCAGATCAACGTGCGCTGCGCACAACTCGTCGGTGTGGGGCAGCCGATTGGCGGCGTGGGCAATACAGGTAATTCGACCGGCCCGCACCTCCACTTTGAAATCCGCGATGGCTTCACGCCGCGCGATCCTTCGGCGACCGTCGGATTCTAGTCCGTAGGGGCGACCTATTCGGTCGCCCCAAAAGAAGGCTAAGTACCCATATTAATGGAAGGAGCATATACCGTGTTTTACCGTTTGTTGTTGATTGTTTTCATCCTCCTCAGTGTTGCATCGGTTGTGGCCCAGGATCTGCCCGAACCGACCCCGGTCGAAGTGGCTGCTGCGGATGGGCTGGCGCTCAAGGGCGATTTCTATGCCGCGGGCAGCGCCGAGGCCCCAAGCCCGGCGGTGCTGGTGATGCATATGTACGGGAGCCAACGGGTGGCCTGGCTGCCGATTATCCCGGCGCTGGTTGAGGCCGGCTACAGTGTGCTGAATGTGGATCTGCGCGGCTTCGGCGAGACCGGCGGCGATGAAGACTGGACGGCAGCCCAAACCGATGTGCAAAGCTGGCTGGACTGGCTGCGCGGGCAGGAAGGCATCCGCCCGGAAGCTATTGCCACGATGGGCGCCAGCGTCGGCTCGAATCTGGCGTTGGTCGGATGCGCGGCTGATGAGCAGTGTGTGACGGCGATTGCGCTCTCGCCGGGGCTGGATTTCTACAACGTACAGCCGGAAACCGCTGTGGTCGAAGGGCTGCGACGACGGTCGGCGCTGCTGGTGACGGCGCAGGGCGACCGGGAAAGCGCCGAAGGGGTCAAACAGATGGTGGCCGGGGCGCGGGGTGAGATCACTGCCGTGTTCTACACCGGCAGCGCCCATGGCACGGGCCTGTTCACGGCTGCCCGCCTGCGCGACCCATTGACCGAGACGATCCTCGACTGGCTGGACTCCAAAGTGCCGGAACCGACGGCCTGAATCCGAAGTGGGGCGGCGCTCGTATATGCGCCCATGCTTGCATAAGTCTAAAAGATCGGAACATATGTTCCGATTTTTGACCCGAACATGTGCTACAGTGTGTTCGGGGCTGTGTGCCTTCCACCTTAAGGCGGAGTTTCGAAATCCGCCCTCAGTCGGTTCTTGCCCGGTGCTTCTCCATGCTATCGTGACCACATCGTTGTAGCAGTACCTTGGAGAAAATCAGCTATGTGGTTTCGTCAAAAGATGGTGTGGATCGTTCTGCTCATGAGTCTGGTGGGCGTCGTCGGCGTTGGGGCGCAGGAAGTCGAAAAGTACCTGATCGTGGATTTGCCCGACTTCGGCAGCGTGACCTACCCGATGGACACCTATTCGCTGCGTCCGGCCTCGGACTTCAGCATCCCGCAGGAACGCAGTGGGGAAGTGCTGTTCCCCGGTTTCATGAGCATCACGCCGAATGATGGCTTCCGCGCCGAACAGCGCGGTGCGGGCAAGCTGGCCTACAGCGTTCACTTCGGCGTCGTTGCTGCGCCGGAAGGCACGACGGCGGATGATCTTGTTGGCTTGCTAGGGCAGATGCCGCTGGTCAGTTATGAGGCATCGGCGCTGGCGAGTATCACCCCGGCAGTGTTCACCCACAATGGGCTACCGGCGGTGCGCGTCAATAACTTGATGAGCGGCTCGCTCGAAATCGTGTCGCACATTCTGATCCTGAACGGCGCGAATATCATCGAGGTCTTCATCACCCCGGCCAAGTCCTACGCCGCGCCGGAGTTCAACAGCTTCGTGACCGGCCAGGTCGATGAACAGAACTTGGCCTTGGTCGAGCGCATCTGGGCTTCGATCCAACCGCTGGGATAGGCAGCATCCGTCTTCAGCACTGCCGTCGTCGCCGCCGCCGCAACAACGGACAAAAACACGACGAATTTGGAGCTTCAAATCCGTCGTGTTTGAACCTGAATGTCTTAAAGTTGAAGAGCGCCGCGTTAAAGATGACAGAGCCGTCCGGACAATGGAAGGCTGTCAAAAGTGTCCAATCTGTCCAAAATGTCCACTTGCCTGCACTCTGTACTTCTTCACTTCTTCACTCTGCACTATCCCTACCCACTCACCACTGCCACCGGATGCGCGTGCCGGATGAAGTCCAGCGCTCGCAGGGCTTCCAGCGCCGCTGTCGGGATAGGCGCATCCAGGGTGAGCACAGTCAGGGTCTGACCGCCGCGTTCGGCACGTCCGGTGTGCCAACTGGCGATATTGACCGCGTTGGTCGCCATCAGCGTCCCCACCCGCCCGATCACGCCGGGTTGGTCGAAGCTGCCCATGATGAGCATGTCGCCTTCCGGCACGAAGTTCATCTTGTACTGGTTGATCTGGACGATGTGCGGCTCGGCTTCGCCTAGCAGGGTTCCGGCGATCAGGATGCTCTCGCCGCCTTCCAGCGTCACCTGGCAGGAGACCAGATTGGCGTATTCAGCAGTTTTCAGCCCTTTGGTTTGAGTGACGGCGATGCCGCGTTCCTGCGCCAGGGGCGGTGCATTGATGTAGTTGACCTTTTCGCCCAGCGCCGGTCGCAATAGGCCGCGCAGCAGGGCGACCGCCACCGGCTTGACCATCGCGCCCACGTCATCCCCGCGCACCTCGACTGCCACTCGCCGCACGGGACTCCGCGCCAGTGCATGCAGCAAGGCACCCATACACTCGGCTAGGTGCATGTACGGGCGGGCTGTCTCGAACTCCACGCCTGGCATGAAGGGCAGGTTGATGACGTTACGGTAATCCGCCCCGCGCAGCGCATCTAGCACCTGCTCGGCGATCAGCGTCGAGAGGTCTTGCGAGGCTTCCACCGTGTTATCGCCAATGCGCGGCGTGTGGATGACGTTTTCCAGTGCAATCAGCGGGCTGTTATAGGGCGGTTCTTCGGCGTAGACATCGACCGCAGCACCCGCCAGCTTGCCGGATTTGAGCGCATCAGCCAGCGCCCCTTCATCCACCACGCTGCCCTGGGCCGTGTTGATGAGCCGCGCCCCGGCCTTCATCCGCCCGATGACATCAGCGCTGAACAGGCCGGTCGTCTCTCGCGTAGCTGGGACGTGCAAGCTGACAAAATCCGCCCGGCTGAGCAGGTCGTTGAAGCTGGTCAGCAGGATGCGTTCGTTCTGGACGGCATCTTCATTCAGGTAGGGGTCATAAGCCACTACAGTCATGCCGAAAGCGAGGGCGCGCGCTGCCACCAACCGCCCGACTCGGCCCAATCCGACCAGCCCCAGCGTCTTGCCATGAAGTTGGACCCCGGCCTGCCGCTTGCGGTCGAGCAGCCAGTAGCCGTCCTTGAGACTGGTGTGGGCCGTCACCAGTTTGCGGCTCAGCGCCAGCATCAGGCTGAGAGTATGTTCAGCCGCGGCGATGGCACTGGCACCGGGCGTGTTCATGACCACGATGCCGCGCTCCGTGGCTGCGCCCACATCGATGCCGTTGATGCCCGCGCCCACCCGACCAATCACGCGCAGGGCCGGTGCGGCTTCGATCAGCGCTCGGTCGATCTCAAAGCCATCCCGCAGGATGAGCGCGTGGGCGGCTTTCAGTCCCTCGCGGACCGGGCCGAGCTTGGGCGGCACCATCTCCACCGTGACTCCGGCGGCGGTCTTCATAAGGTTGAGGCTGGTTTCGGTCAGGTCGGTAGCGACCAGGATATGATGGTTTGACACAATTTCTCTCATCGATTGAAGAGGGTTCGTAAAGGCAAGCTGAATCCGGGCAGCAGTGTGCCGCCCTCAAGCGTGTCGTTAGTCGTCAGGGTGTGCGGGTTCCGACCCGGTGCATAAACTGTGATGTGCTGTTTTTCCGGGTTCACGAACCAGACGATGGTTCCTGCAATCAGATAATTCACGATCTTGTCGCGCACGTCGTCTGGGTCATCGGTGGGGGAAAGGACTTCGACGGCAATATCCGGTGCCAGTGGATTGTAAGCCAACTTGGATGGTTCTGGTTGGCGGGCTTTGGAGATGAAGGCAGCGTCCGGGATATAGCGTTCTCCGTTGACTCGGTAACCGCCATCTGCCCCGGTTACAAATCCGAGGTCATTATCCTCCGCCACGACTGACATCCGTCCGCCGATATACATGCCCAGCCGTGACGATTCGTGATTGGAGACCAAATCCACCATTCTCCCGGCGATATATTCCAGACGGCGTTCGACATTTTCCGGTAGGAGGGCAATGCGCTCAAATTCATCAATCGACAGGGGTTGAACCAGATCGGGCATCAGCATGGCAGTACCCTTCATGAACTTGCGTAAGCGCGGCTATCGTCGCGCTCGCGGCGGATCTTCCAGTCGATGTAGAAGCTGAGGATCATGTACCAGGCCGGATAAAACAAGCTGGCGATCACCAGGCGTTGATCAGGGGTATCCTGCAGCAGCAGGTAAAGCACCAGCACCGCCCAGATCAGGCCTAGTATCCAGGTTGGGACAGAGAGAATGCGGTTCTTGCTGGGGTAAAGGTAGCGGGTGGGGATGAAGGTCAGCACCGCCGGGATGATGACCAGCACCAGCGCCAGGTTCGGTTCGGGTCGTAGCCACCATAAGTAGAGCGCGACGAAGTTCCAGTAACTGGGGAAGCCGAGGAAGAACGAGTCCGGTGTCTTCATATCGACCTGCCCGTAGGCGTAGAGTCCCGCCAGAATCGGCACTGCCACCCAAACCGGATGGGGCAGGATGTTCTGCGAGGCCAGGATGAAGACCGGCACCCAGATGTAAGTCAGAAAGTCGATGACGTTATCGACCATCGCGCCGTCAAAACCCGGCAGCGCACGTCGTACATCGACTTTCCGCGCCAGCATTCCGTCGGTGGCATCAATCATCATGGTCACGCACAGGAGCAGGAAGCACTCCCGGATGTTCCCCTGGGCTGCATGCAGCAGCGCGAACATGCCGATCACACCGCCGGACGCGGTGTAAAGATGGACGAGCCAGGCGGTGAGGCGTCGTCGAGTCATTTCAGGTCGCGCAGTACATCATGCAGGTTGGTATAGACATGCGGGGTAATCTCCGCGAAGTCGGCTGGAACGCTGTGCGCCGGATCGCTGATCACCAGACAGGTCATGCCTGCGGCGACGGCAGCCCGCGCCCCGACCGGACTATCTTCCAGCGCAACACAGTCCGCAGGTGCTACGCCGAGGATCTCCGCTGTCTTCAGGTAGACATCCGGCGCGGGTTTGCCCTTGGCGCACAGATCCGCCGAGACGCGCACCGGGATGGCTTCTTCCCAGCCCTGGGACTTGACCACCGCTTCGATCACTACCTGCCCGGAACTGGAGGCGATGGCGCGCGGGAGGTTGTTCTCTACTGCAAAGGCGATGATCTCGGCGGCACCGGGCATGGGGATAGTTTCCGTCGGCAGCAGGTGCAGCACACGGGCTTCGAGTTCAGCGCGCAGGGCTTCGGTCGTATCCCGCAGTTTGAGCAAGTGGCGCAGCTTATCGAAAAATTCATCGACGCGAAGTCCCAGCACCTGACTGCGGATCTCCTTGGTGTAGATGACGCCGCGTTGCTGCATCATATCGGCTTCGGCATCCTGCCAGACGCTCTCGGTATCGACCAGCGTGCCATCCATATCGAAGATGATGGCTTTGTAGGGGAATCGGGGTGTCATGCGGTTTGGAATGCTTTCTCCAGCGCGTGTGCCAGGGTAGGAGTATTGATTTCGACGCCCGTCTTAAGCAGGGCCAGACCCCGCTCAAAGACGGCCTGATGCGGCGTGTCCTTGACTCGAGCATATCCGGTCGGCCCGGTTGCCAGCGGCAGGATGGGTGCCAGTGAATTGACGCTGACGAAGACCTCGGAACCGGCCTTGACCTTCTCGCGGGCAACGACACCGCCGAACCCGACGAACAAATCCACTACCGGGCGGGTCGCCAGGTCTGAAGAGCCGTCGCCGATCATCATGCGCCGACCATGTTTGCCCGCTGCCAGCGTTTCGATCACGCCGGATTTGCCAGTGGAGACCGTCAGCGGACCTTCATCATAATCCAGATAGGTCTTGCTATGCCCGGCGTTGGGTTCGTGATAGTTCCACCAGTCGCCGGAGAGTTCGTTGTATTCCAGTTCGACCGCGCGGATGTTCTCCGGGGCGACGCCGAGGCGCATCCCAAAGCCGCGCACCGGCTCCGCCAGTCCGCCGCTGATGATGAAAACGTGCTTGCCCAGGAACTTGAGCGCGTGGATGACAGCTTCCGCCTCCGGCACCATCGTCTGCCAGTATTGCTCCTCGACTGCCTTGAGCTGGCCGCGGGTGGGGCGGATGGCTTGCAGGCGCTTGCCGTAGACCTCGCTTAGGTCGAGGTCGCCGTTCATGGCCTTTTCAGTCAGCACGGAGACGCGCTGTTCCTTGCCCTTGAAGCGCGCCAGTTCATCAATCCCTTCGATGCTGGAGAGGGTGCTGTCGCAATCGAAGAAGATCAGGTCATAGCTCGGCCAGCGGAAGTCATTCATGCGGGAGGGTGAATCCTTGATTGGATTACGGACAATGGGCGGAATTGTACCGCTTGCGCGAACATTTGTGAACTTAGAACCACGAAGTCGCCGGGGATGAAAGGTCAGGCTGGCAACAAGGCTTACTTACGGATTATCAAAGCTTCAAGTTGGCATTCCGGCCTTTCTTGACAGCCTCCGCTGTGCCCGTCATAATCGAATGTGGATTTGATTATTCTGAAAGTGATGTTTCCTTTTGGCACGTAAACCTGCTGAACTTTCTGTCTCCCGAGAGGATATTTTGCTGGCTGCCGCCGATGTCCTGCAAAAGCGCGGCTACGAAGCCACGACCATGAAGGATATTGCCGCGGCGGTTGATCTGACGGCGGCCAGCCTGTATCACCATTTCCGCAACAAGGATGAACTGCTGCTAGGCGTTCTGGAAGCAGGTCTGGAGACGGTGCTGGTGCGCTTTGAACCCATTCTGAAGGCAGAAGTTCCGCCGGAGGAAAAGCTGCGCCGGATGATCCGCGAGCATGTGGTCGGTGTGGCCCAGAACACGTCGGTCGGCGCGGCCATGGTCTTCGAGATTCGCTCCCTGATCAGTGCGGCGGACCGCACCATCAGTGGACTAGGCAAGTTGAGCGCCGAGGAACGCGCTGCCTTCCTGGCGCGCCGTGATGCGTTCTTTGCCCGCCGTGACGTGTTTGAAGAGTCTTTTCGCCAGGTCATCCGTGATGGGATTAGTGCCGGGGTGTTTCGACCGGTCGATGTGCCGATTTTCGTCAATACCCTGCTGGGGGCGCATAACTGGGTGGGGGTCTGGTACAAGTCGGGTGGTCGGTTAAGCGGTGAGGCGATTGCATCCCAGATGGCGGAGACGTTCCTGCGGGCATTGATGAAGTAGCAGTCAGCTTTCAGCTTTTGGTTGCTGGATACCCGTTGCCGGTTTCCGGTTGAGATATAGGGTTGTTTGGAGAATAGGATTTAATGACTTTCGGAATTGAAAGCAACGCTATACAGGCTGATTGCCTTGTGATGACGATCTGCAACCGGAAACGGGTATCCGGCAACTGGCATCCTTCCGGCTGTAAGCTGTCGGCTGATCGCTGTTCGCTATGAAATCTACCTACCACGCTGCCATGATCGCGGCGCTGGCGGCATTCGTCGGTGCAGTGGTCATCACACTTGCCGGGATGGCCTTGCCCCCGGATGTAACCGGGCAGCCATCGCGGGTGCCGGTTGCGCCGGAAGTGTTTCTGCGGGCAAGTAATGAACATGGGCAGGTGGTTCTGAATTTCTTCGCCGGGGATACGCTGTTCGTGGTTGGCTACCTGCTGGTGTTTGTGGGCTTATATGCCGCGTTAAAGGTAGTTTCCCATCCGTTTGCGCTGGTCGGAATGGGCGCAGGTCTGCTGGCTGGCGTCATAGATGCGGCCGAGAATGCATTGTTCATCTGGCTGGCGCTGCGCGGGCAGATCAACACGGTGGCGGTCGATGATCCGGGATTGCCAGGACTGATGCTGGCGGCGTTTCTCCTGACCAATCTGAAGTGGCTGGCAGCTTTTGTGACCCTTGGCGCGTATGGGCTGATCTTCCCCCGGCGCAATGTGCTGGAGTGGACGATTGCCCTGCTGATGTGGGGCTTTGTGCTGGTGGGCGTGTTGGGAGTTGCTTTGCCAGTGCTGATCGTGCCGCGTGGGTTGTTCCTGCTGGTGGGGATGCCGTTATTCGCGGCCTTCTTCTGGCAGGAGCAGCGAGCGCTTAGTGGTCAGTCATGGAGTGGGTGATTGGTGAGTACAAAGTGCATTGTGTTCAAAACAGGGGTTTCCCAATAGCAACTGGAAATAGCTTACTGGCAAGCATCGGCTGAACGCAGTACGCTGGAAGCTGATCAGCAACATGCAGGGAGTACCGCCATGCCGGATGTGTTCATTTCCTACTCGCGTAAAGATGCCGCCTTTGTGCGTCCACTGGTAGACCGCCTGAAACAAGATGACCGTGATGTATGGGTGGATTTTGAGGACATCCCGTTTGCCGCCGATTGGTGGGACGAAATCTGCGTCGGGATTGATAGCTCCGAGACCGTTATTTTTGTCATCAGTCCGGATTCGCTGGTTTCCAAAGTCTGCTCGATGGAAGTGAGCTACGCGGCGCGCGGTAAAAAGCGGATTATCCCGATCTTCTACCGTGATCCAGCCGGGGCAGCCATCATGGAGCAGATTTCACACTTGAACTGGATTTATTTTAATGACGCCAATGCCTTTGAAACCAGCGTCGCCAAACTGAATGAGACCCTCAACACGGATCTGGAAGTCCTCAAGGAACATACACGCCTGCTGATCCGCGCTCGTGAGTGGGAGAAGAAGGGCCATAGCCCCAGTTTGCTCCTGCGCGGGGATGATCTGGAACAAGCCCGCAAGATGTTGACGAACCCGGCCATCACCGATTTGCAGAAAGCCTATCTGGAGGCCAGCAGTCTGCGCGAGCGCCGGACCCAGATGGTGTGGCATTTTGTGCTGGGTTTTGCCGGGGCCTTTATCGGTGTGGCCTTTTGGATTTTTAATGTCTACCGGGAAGCCTTTGTCTCGACTCCGCAGCGGGTACAGTGGATTCTAGCTTATGGTCAGGCGCTGGGGTTGTTTATCGGCCTGCAATCCGTTTTCGTGGAAAACCTGCCGCTGCGGTGGGATAAGCGTTTGACGGAACCGGCGCGGAAGGCGCTGCGTATCGTAGCCTGTCTGGTGTTGGGAATCGCGGCCTGGTATGCCGTGGCTTACTTCCTCGAATCGACCTCTGGCGACCCACGCGACTGGTTGACCTTCATCATTGGCGGGGTAGGGCTGGCTGGCGGCTTTATCTGGCGCAATCTGGTCAAGACCTCGGCCTGGATCGATACACTGGTGACGATCCTGCTGACCTGGGGCGCGATCTGGTTCACCTATACGCAGGTGGTGGATGGCACCGGCTTGCTAAATATCCCGCTGGTCTATATGGACAGCACTGAACAATTGTTCACAGTCATGCTGCCGATGGTGGTGCTGTTCGCCATCGGGGCCAATGCCTCCGGCTTGTGGCGGGAAGTGCGCGCATGGAGTAAGCGGAATAAGGTGACTGGTGGCTAGTGAAGAAGTACAGAGTGCAAAGTAGAAACGGGAATCTTGCCGCCCGAGGCTGATGGCTGGCAGCCCAATAGCTGAACGCTGTAAGCTAAACAGGAGTACACACATGGTTTCATTCACACCGACCGACGACCAACAACTGCTGGTGGAGACGATCAACCGTTACGCACTGAATGACCTGCGGAAACACGCCCACGATGCAGATGAGTCTGGGGCGACCCCCGCCAATGTGATTCAGGCGGGCTGGCAGATGGGATTGGTGCCCTCTGCCATACCGGAGGAACTCGGCGGGCTAGGTGAACTCAGCGCCGTGACGGGTGTGCTGGCTGCGGAAGCCCTGGCCTTTGGTGACCTCTCCGCTACTCTCGAGATCATGACCCCGGCGTTGGTCGCTTATCCGGTGGCGCTCTACGGGACGGCGGAACAGCGCGAGAGCCTGCTCCCGTTGTTCCTGGAGGAAAAGGCACCCCGAGTCAGCGCCGCTTTGTTGGAGCCAGGTGTGTTCTTTGACCCCCATAACTTACAGGCAACCATCAGTGAAGATGGCCTGCTCAACGGCGTGAAGGCCTATGTACCGCTGGCAGAGGGTGCATCACACCTGCTGGTGTACGCCTCCAGCGCTCACAATGAACAGATTGAAGCCTACATTGTGCCGGGGGATGCGCCGGGCGTAGTCATCGAGAAGCGTGAGCTATTGATGGGAATCAAGGCGCTGCCGACCTATCGGGTGCGCTTCAATGATGTCCGTGTGGATGCGGCGGCGCGGTTGGGCGGCGCAGTTGGGATTGACTATCAGCGTCTGCTTGACCGGATGAATGTGGCGCTGGCGGCGCTAGCCGTTGGCGTGGCACGCGCTTCGTTTGAGTATGCGCGGGACTACGCCAAACAGCGCGTCCAGTTCGGCAAGCCGATTGCCCAGAATCAGGCGATTGCGTTCATGTTGGCTGAGATGGCCATCGACATTGACTCGGCGCGGTTGATGACGTGGGAGGCGGCGGTCAAGCTGGATGCCGGACAGGATGCGACTCGCGAGTCGTATCTGGCGCGGCAGTTCGCGGATCAGATGGTGCTGAAAGCCTGCGATCATGGTGTACAGATATTGGGCGGGTATGGTTTCATCCGCGAGTATCCGGCTGAACGCTGGCTGCGGAATGGACGCGGTTTCCCTAGCTTCACCGGGCTCGCGATGGTGTAGTGGTAGATCGAAGGTTGAAGGAGTTAAGGATGGATACCATGCAGCCGCAGCAATCCCAAATCGAACCCGACAAGTTGCTACCGGTGCTAGTTCTTCTCTTCGATTCATTGCCCCAGATTAACTCGGCAATTCTTTCGCATGAGATTGCGATGGTGACCCCGGGACTCACTGCCAGCGACGTGACAGTCGACTTAACCGTCAATGAGGTCATGGGAACCTTCGGAACGGTTCAGTTTGCTGAACATAAGATCAAGTTGATAGGGATCGCTGCGCCCCATCCTGATTTTGACACCTATCTGCAACCAGCCCACCTTCGCCCTGACCAGAAACAAGTGTTGGGCGGTCATAAGGCCCACATCATCTGTTATTACGAGAGCGAGCATGTTTCCGCAGTTGAGTACTTCATTGCCCTGTACAAGGTGGCTTATGGCTTGCGTACTCATGCTTTACTGGGGGTCATGAATCCCATCACATGGATGTGCATCGCCGCGGAAATGCTCCCATCGACACTGGAAAATGAGTTTCTTCAGGCCTTCCGGCAATCGCCAGCCAGCGCCCTGATGCTATGGCTGGGCTTTATCAAATTCTTCAAGCCGGATAAGACGGTGTGGTTTGCGACCAAAGGTAATTTCCTGTTTGGTTTGCCTGACTTTGCCTATCTGGGGAGCAGCCTGAACCAGACTCAAGAAGCGATTAACCTGTTTGGTAACATCATCACTTATCTCTATACCAGCGGAGCAAAGCTCGCTCCCGGACATACGATGCAAGTGGGGCAGGATACCTATTTGCGCTTTAGCCTGGTCACGGAGTATGCAGACTATCTTGGTCATCAGACTCTGGTGATGGAAAAAATACGAGCGAAGGACACGAACAAACGGAAGTGGTTTTGACCACCACCCATTCCGTTACCCTCCAATTGTAGGGCGCCTGTGCGCCAGTTGACTGAGGTGAAGCATGACGATTAACTTTGAAATCCCCGAATTTATCCAGCAGCAGACCCAGATGATAAAGTGGGTGGCGGAATCCACCATGCGGACGGTGGCGCGTGACCTGGACGAGCGCGAACATGAACGTCCGACCGCCTTTGTCGAAACCATGTGGCCGATTGTGCGGGATCAGCAGGCATCGGCGCTGGCAAAGCTTCACGGTACCACCACCGAACCCACTGAGAAACGGGAACGCCCTAGCACTCGCGTCCTCGGTTTGATGCTGCTCATCGAGATGCTCTCGTGGGGGGATGCCGGGATTTACCTGTGCCTGCCCAACCCCTCGTTAGCTGGCGCAGCGATTGAGTCGGTTGGTACCACCGAGCAGAAGATGCGTCTGTTGCAGCGTTTTGCCGAGGGGGATAAACCTGTCTGGGGCGGGATGGCGATCACCGAACCGGGGGCGGGGTCGGATAACTCCTCCATGTCGACGACTGCTGTGTTCAATGAAGAAACCAACGAGTGGGTACTCAATGGTGAAAAAATCTTTATCACCAATGGCAAACTGGCACTCGAGGAATCGAATGGGCTGGTCATCGTCTGGGCGACCGTCAACAAGGCTGCTGGTCGTGCCGGGATCAAGTCGTTTGTGGTGGAAGCCGGGACGCCCGGTGTGAGCATTGGCAAAGTGGAGATAAAACACGGCATCCGTGCCAGTGATACCGTCTCGATTGTATTCAATGACGCGCGCATCCCGGCGGATAACATCCTCGGCAGTGCGGAGGTGCAAGCCAGCAAGGAGAGCAAAGGCTTTCAGGGGGCAATGGCGACTTTCGACGCCTCGCGGCCGCTGGTAGCTGCCAGTGCGCTGGGTATCGGTCGTGCCTCGATTGAGTTCGTCAAGGAAAAGCTCGCAGAACATGGTGTGACCATTCCTTATAACCTGCCGTATCACAAGCTGACTGCTATTCAGCGGGATGTGTTGGAGATGGAAGCGCAGTGGCAGGCGGTCTACCTGCTGACTCTGCGCGCGGTGGTGATGATCGACCAGAAGCAGCCCAACTCGCTCGAAGCTTCCATGTGTAAGGCGAAAGCAGGTAAGGCCATCACCTTCATCACCCAGAAAGCAGTCGAGCTGTTGGGCCCAATGGGCTATACCCGCGAGTGGCTGGTCGAGAAATGGATGCGCGATGGCAAGATCAACGGCATCTACGAAGGCACCGATCAGATCAACACATTGATCGTAGCACGGCGGATTTTGGGTTATTCCCGGCATGAGTTGGCGTAGGAGTAGCCAGTGAAGAAGTGCAGAGTAGGCGAGTAAATTTATCAATCGGAAATACGTAACCGGCAACTTAAAAGCTCTACGCTGACCGCTGAAAGCTGATTGCTAAAGATGACCGTCACCACCGCCTGGCTCAACTCGGAAAAGACCATCATCCTCTACGACTTCGAAGGGGAATGGACGTGGGCGGAGTACCACGCAGCGGTGGATCAGTCGCATATCATGTTGCGGACCGTGCCGCATACCGTGGATTTCATCGTTAATATGGCTTACAGCCGTCACATGCCGCCGAATGCCTACCTGAATATCATTGATGCAGCGCGGCGTAGACCGGAGAACTGGGGCATCAGCGCGGTGGTGGTAGGGCCACATATGACTTTTATGCGGCAGTTCCGAGCGCGGTTGGGTCGGTTGCTGCCGGGACTGGGTCGTCATTATGTGTTTGTGACCACGATGGAAGCGGCCCGGACGCTCATTCGGCGGGAAGCGGCAAAGAGAGTGGCTGGTGGCTAAGGGCAGTGGCTGGTGAAGAAGTGAAGAGTGAAAACGTAGAGACGCCCAACGGGGCGTCCACCATGGCTGGAAGCTGATAGCTGTTCGCTGAAAGCGCATAAGAGAGGCCCGTTTGAATGGATGATCCCGTTAACACCTATCCGATCTGGAGTGATGCAGCCCGCCGTGACCCTCACGCTTTGTATGCACGGCTGCGAGCTGAGGCGCCAGTCTATAAGGGTACAGGGCCTGTGAGTGGGAATACGTTCTGGTTCTTCACACGCTATGAAGATTGTGTTGCCCTGTTGAAAGATCAGCGCTTTATCAAAGATGCGGACAAAATTATGACCGAGGCGCAGCGGGCCTTCTTCGCTCCCTCGAACCCGGCAGAAGCCGCTCTCAATCGGCATATGCTCAACCTGGACCCACCCGATCATACCCGGCTGCGCTCGCTGGTGCATAAGGCCTTCACCCCGCGCATGATCGAGAACCTGCAAGACCGCATTGAAGAAATCAGTGCTGAACTGCTGGATGGCATTGAGCAAGCCGGATTGCGCCAGTTTGACCTGATTGAACAGTATTCCTATCCGCTGCCGGTGATTGTGATCGCCGAACTGCTGGGCATTCCCAAAGACGATCAGGACAGTTTTCGCCGCTGGACGAAGGCGCTGCTGTTTGGGCAGGGCGACCCAGCCCATGCGGCGCTGGAAGCGGTCAGTTACTTCAACAGCATCTTTTCCCAGCGCAAAGCCGACCCGCGTGACGACCTCATCAGCGGGCTGCTGGCAGTCGAAGAAGCCGGTGACAAGCTCGATCATCAGGAACTCCTGAGCATGATCTTTTTGCTCCTTGTGGCCGGGCATGAGACGACCGTCAACCTGATTACGACCGGGATGCTCACCCTGATGCAGCATCCCGCGCAGATGGAGCGCTTGATTGCTGAGCCAACCCTGATCCGAACCGCCGTCGAAGAAATACTGCGCTATCACGGACCTGTCGAGAATACCCTGTCGCGTTGGTCTGCCGAGGATACAGACTTCAAGGGGAAGACTATTCGCAGAGGGGATGTGGTGCTGGCAAGTCTCATGTCCGCCAATCGGGATGAAGCCGTTTTTGAGAATGCGGATACCTTCGATATCACCCGGGACCCCAACCGGCATATCGCCTTCGGTGGAGGTATTCACTATTGCCTGGGCGCGCCGCTGGCGCGATTGGAAGGCACTATCGCTATCAATGCGTTGCTCCGGCGCTTGCCACGACTGAAGCTCGCGGTTCCGGCGGAGTCCCTCAAGTGGAACGATCAGATCACCCTGCGTGGGCTGCAGGCTTTACCGGTGATGAGAACTTAGAGATATGTGCTTGATAATCCATGAACAAGTGTCGAGTTTGCTGATCTGAAACTTGTAATCAATAAATGGTGAATCTCCGGTTAATCGCTGGAAACCCTAAAACATCTACTTCAATCGAGAGGACAATCGACGAACATGACTTACCACATTCGCAAAGCTGCCGTGATCGGCTCCGGCACGATGGGCAGCGGCATTGCCACCCTGATGGCAGCGGTCGGATTGGAGGTAACGCTGCTCGATATTCCTGCGAAAGGCACGCAGCCGGGTGATCCAGCGGCCAAGCGTTCGGCGCTGGTGCGGGATAATCTGGCAAAGCTGAAGAGCGCCAAGCCGCCGCAGTTATTCAGCGCCGCCGACATCGACAAGATTCGCATCGGCACCATTGACGATAACCTCGGTTGGTTGAGCGAGGTGGATTGGGTCATCGAGGTCATTGTCGAAAAGCTGGATATCAAGCGCAGTCTGATGACGAAACTGCTGGAGGTGGTTGGCCCACAGACGATTGTGACCACCAATACCTCCGGCCTGCCGATCAGTGCCATCTGTGAGGGGATGCCGGAGGACTTTACCCGCCGCTTCCTGGGCACACACTTCTTTAATCCCCCACGCCACCTGCATCTGCTGGAGGTCATCCCACACGCTGGTACCGACCCGGAACTGGTGCAGTTCATGGTGGACTTCGGCACGCTGGTGCTGGGCAAAGGGGTGGTCATCTGTAAGGATACGCCTAACTTTATCGGCAACCGCTTTATGAGCATCAGCGGTTCACAGGCGATGAACGAAGCCATCGACCGGGGATTTACCGTGGAAGAAGTGGACTCGCTCACCGGCCCGCTGATCGGTCGCCCCAAGACGGCCACCTTCCGCCTGAATGATCTGGTCGGGTTCGATATTGCCGTCCACGTCGCGCAAAACCTCTATCCGGCCATTCCAGACGATCCGGCTCGGGATGTGCTGGTACATCCCAAAGCCTCTGCCCTCAGCCAGACCATGCTGAACAAAGGATGGTTGGGGAATAAGACCGGTCAGGGTTTCTACAAGATGGTCAAGGGAGCCAGCGGCGAAAAGGAATTCTGGTCGCTCAATCTGGAAACCCTGGAATATGAAGCGCCGAAGAATCCCCGTTTTGAGAGTGTGGGCAAGCACCGCAAGGTCGAGCCGACCGGCGAGCGCATCAAGCGTTTGATTGCCGAAACCGACCGCGCCGGGGAATACCTGTTCCACCTGCACGCCTTCTATCTGGCTTATGCTTCCCACCGTGTGCCGGAGATTACCGAGACGATCTATAACGTGGACAACGGCCAGAAGTGGGGCTTTAGTCACGAACTGGGGCCGTTTGAAATCTGGGACGCGATTGGCGTTGCCGGGAGTATCCCGCGCTTTGAAGCATCGGGTTATCCGGTGGCAGACTGGGTCAAGGCGATGGTGAGCAACCCGGCCACCCCGTCCTTTTACCAACGCGACGCCAATGGCATAGCGACCGGCTACTATAGTCCGGCGGATGCGGCCTACCTCCCGTTGCCGATTGATCCGTTGGCGATCACTGTGAAGGGACTGCGGACGGGCGCGAAGTCAAATGGGGTAGTGGCGAAGAACGACAGCGCCAGCCTGATTGACATGGGCGATGGCGTGGCGCTGTTCGAGTTCCACAGTCAGGCCCTGGCGATTGATGCCGATCTGGTGGAGATGGGCTACAAATCGCTGGAACTGGTTGACCGTGACTTCGATGCGCTGGTGGTCGGTCATGACGGTGAACGTTTCTGCATCGGTGCGAACGTCTTCATGGTGGTGATGGCCGTCAACAGCGGTCTGATGGATCAACTGGAAGAGTCGATCAAGCGCTTGCAGGACTTGACTCAGGCCATGCGTTATCACAGTAAGCCGGTGGTGGTTGCGCCCTTCAATATGGCCCTGGGTGGCGGGGCAGAACTGCTGATGGCCGGGACGAAGACGATCGCTCATGCTGAACTCTATGCCGGGTTGGTCGAACTCGGCGTGGGCCTCATCCCGGCGGGCGGTGGGTGTAAGGAACTGCTGCGTCGCGTGGTCAATCCGGTCATGGCGCAGAGCGCAAACGCCAATGTCATTCCGCATCTTCAAAAAGTCTTTGAGCAGATTGCAACGGCGAAGGTCAGCACCAGCGCGATGGAAGCGCGGGATATGGGCTTCCTCAGCGCGGACGATGTGATCGTCATGAACCGCGATCATCTGTTGGGGGAGGCCAAGCGGGTTGCTCAGTCGCTGGCGATCAACTATACGCCTCGCCAACCGGGCAAGGTATGGGCTGCCGGGCGTGATGTCTACGCGGCACTGCTGTTGGGTATCGAAGGATTCCGCGAGGGACAATATGCCACCGAGTACGATGCGCACATCAGCCGCAAGCTGGCTTATGTGTTGACCGGCGGCGCGATCAGTGAGCCGGGTTGGGTACCGGAGCAGTACATCCTTGACCTGGAACGGGAAGCCTTCCTGAGCCTGGTTACTGAGCCCAAGACCATGGAGCGTATCAGCCATATGCTCCAGTTCAATAAGCCGCTGCGGAATTAGTAGTCATCGGTCAGCCGTCGGTCAGAAAGCGTATAATGGATAGTACTTACGCGAACGGAGGGGTGCACAGCCGTGCGCCCGCCTTGACGGGCTAACCGCAGTCAGTAGGAAACGGAGGCGATATGCTGTTCGAACAATCTTTCCAGCACGAATATACCGCCGCCGACGAATGGGTGATGGATGCTGGCGATGTGTTGGACAGAGGTCTGGTTCTGTGGGGTTTCAGGCTGCCAGTCAAGGCACCCTTTGTGGATACTGCAGCCGGTGATCGGTCGCTGCATGACACTACATCCTGGCACGGAACTGACTGTCAAATCCCATTGGTAGGACTACAAGTCAGTTCAGGTAACCTGGTTCCAATAGGCCATTGTACTCACTCGTTCTATCCCAGACATGATTAGAGTTGAGCATGCGACCGCAATCTGCTATGACCGGTAGCTCTGTAGATCAATGGAGTAACTGAACATGGATAGACCGTGGGATTGTATGCCGGGACATTGATACTTCCATAGATGATTTGATTGAGGGAGCATTCTCATGCGTGAAGCAGTGATTGTTGCGGCGAGCCGCACCGCCGTAGGAAAATCGAAAAAAGGGGTCACCCGCAGTGCCAGGTCCGATGAAATGGCAGCGGTGGTCATCCATGATCTGATGCGCCAGACCGAGGGCAAGCTTGATCCAGCCGAAATCGACGATGTAGTGCTGGGCTGCGCCATGCCGGAAGGCAGCCAAGGGCTGAACTTCGCCCGCGTCATTTCTTTGCGGGCAGGTCTGCCGGTGGAAGTCCCCGCGCAGACCGTCAACCGCTTCTGTGCCAGCGGCTTGCAGACCATCGCCCAGGCCGCCGAGCGCATCATTGCGGATGGTGCAGATATCATCATCGCGGGCGGCGCCGAGTCGATGACGCTGGTGCCGATGACCGGCTTCCAGATCAGCCCGAACCCCTACATGGCCGAACATGACCCGAACGTCTACATGAGTATGGGGCATACGGCAGAGCGCGTGGCGGACGAGTTCAACATTAGCCGCGAGGACATGGATCAGTTCGCTTACGAAAGCCATCAGAAGGCTGCTGCTGCGACTGATGCTGGCAAGTTCTCGGCGGAGATCGTGCCGTTCCAGATCGAAGATGTGACCGTTGGCGAAGATGGCAAACGCCATGCAGTAACCATCGATTTCACAGTGGATGAACACCTGCGGCGGGATACCACGCTGGAAGGGCTGGCGAAGCTCAAACCCGCTTTCCGGCAGGGTGGTCGCGTCACACCGGGCAATTCCAGCCCCTTGAGTGACGGTGCCGCCGGGGTGATCGTCATGGAGGCGAGCAAGGCCGCCGCGCTGGGACTCAAGCCGTTGGCCCGGTTCGTCGGCTTCAACGTGGCCGGTGTCCGCCCGGAGATCATGGGCGTGGGGCCGATCAACGCGGTGCCCAAGCTGCTCAAGCGCACTGGCATGAAGCTGGACGACATTGACCTGATCGAACTGAACGAAGCCTTCGCGGCGCAGGCGCTGCCGGTCATCCGCACGCTGGAGATGAACCCGGCGAAAGTGAATGTCAACGGCGGCGCGATCGCGTTGGGGCATCCGCTGGGCTGCACCGGCTCCAAGCTGACCGTCTCCATCATTCATGAGATGAAGCGGCGCAACGTCCGCTACGGTCTGGTGACGATGTGCATCGGCGGTGGCATGGGCGCAGCGGGGATTTTCGAGAATTTGAATTGAGGGGGTAGGGGCAAGAAGCAAGTTTCAGATCGAGCCTGTAGGGGCGGATTAGGGCGTCCTCGCCCGTATATCCGCCCTTTGGGGTTAGTTATCTCTATGCTATAGCCTAATTCCATGAGGGCCAGCAGGTTTCTCGCACCGTGAGCGTTACATCTCGATCTCCGTTCAGTGCGTCGTCTACCTGCTTCAAATATACTGCATACTCTTGAAATTGGACGAATGCTTTATAGGTAAACAAATCAACGCTGAAACAATCCTGACTAAACTCATATTGATCGAAAAAACTTCCGTTTGTTAAAAATCCAGCCCAGCAGATGAGAAACAACGGCACATGCGAGCCGTTTTCTGGATTGGGTGCGCCTATGCTGTAGGAAAAGTAGTGATCGTTCGTCTCACCTGTACTTTCAGCGTAGGGCAGCTGCACTTCCTGTCATATCCTGCCCCAATACTTCAGTGTGACTAGATTACTGCTCTAACTGCTCCAATCGCGCTTTCCATGTAGTGACCTGTTCCAGCGCCGACTTGCGGTCTGAGAGCGTGACCAGACTGGGCTGGGGTAGATAGTCCATCAGATAATCTGTCTCCCGCAGAATGTGACCTGCCAGCAGCACCTGCCGATAGGCCGCGTCATAGGTTGGCTGCGGGTCTAAGGGAACTACTTGCTCCCGCAATGGGATCGCCACTCGTTTGAGTGGAGTCAGGAAGGCACAGCCGATGTAGACCGTTTCTTGCACAGGCAGATAGACCGCGTAGTGATAGGGGTCTGGGATTACTGTCGGATCATTAAGCAGGTGACTTCTGGATCGGGTGAGGTCAATCTCGACGACATTCACGCCTTTGCTCAGGATACCATCTCGGCGACGGCGGTAGGCGGTAAGGGCGTCTCGGTCATCCTTATTCCCCGGTGAGACGAGTTCGATAATCGTCACCAAATCATTGGTGTTACTGTTGTAGATGTAGACGGCATCCAACTGGGGGACTTCCATATCGGTTTGCACCCCTGGCTCGGCAGCGACCCCGATAGCGGCTGCACCATAGTCCCAACGGGCGGGTGGTGTTGGTGAAGTGTCCTCTCGGTTTCGGATGTACACATCAGGAATGCGGTTCTCGATGATCTGGAGGCTTGTTTCACAACCTGCTTGATACCCCAACGCAAAGAGCATCGGTTGCATTTGTTCGGCGATAAACCCCATCATCCGATTATGGATTTGATGAAAGTAACGGGCGTCTTCCGCCCAAGGATCTACAACGCCAGGAAACGGCCCAAGCCGGACCATATCAAAGCGCACATTTGCTTGATTGTTCATGGCTCAACGCTCCCGCCTGAAACTACCTCCATTGTAGCCTAAAAGCGCGGACAAGTTGAGCTAGTTTGTAGTAGATTAAGCCACGGCCTGCCGCGCCAGGCGGTTGATGAGTTTGGCGGTCAGGAAGGCATGGCGGGCTTCATCGAAGGAAAACAACAGCGACTGGGCGGAACTCAAGGCGCTGCCCGGCACATCCCCGGCATTGATGGCACCGGCTAACTTGCGCCGGTAGAGCGGCGTGACAGCCTCACTCAATTTGAATGTGACGCTGACATTGGTCTTATCGACCACATTGGCATCCAGTACCTCGCCCCACGGGATTTCGATCCCTGGCGCGGGCAGATCGGTGACGGGCATGGGCAGGCTGAGGTGATCGGCACCCGGCCTGAGCAGTGAAGCGACATTACCCTGCGGCCCGGCGATGCTGCGGGCGCCATCTGCCGTGACGGTCACATCGCCCAGGATGGTGCTGCGGAGCCCACCCCGTGTGAGTGCCATCGCCCCCAGATTGAGCGATTGCCCATTCTGGAGTTCAATGGAAACGTTCTCGATAGCTTTTTCCACTTCGGGATCGAAGATGGAGCGTGAGGCATAGGTAATATCGGCTTTGGCGATGAAGGCGGATTCTTCCTCCGGCACCAGATCGTCCTCGACAATGGCATCGATCGATGGTCGCCACAAGACCTGTAGAACCACGATCACGCCAAAAATGGCGACGACCAGTGCGATCAGCATCCCCAATAAAACCGTTGGCATCTCGGTGGCGCTCCCCTGTAGGAGGCATTCAGCTTCCAGCTTCCAGCTTCCAGCCATTTCTCAGCAATGTGTGCTGAGTATATCCCGCTGGCTATCAGCTATCGACTATCAGCGATCTGCCTAATAACTTTCTTGCATTGTAGAAGGAAACCGGGATTGTGCCACACGGGACTCTAGTCCTGAAACAAATTTGTTATGCGGAGTTCGGATCCTATCGTTTTGTTTCAGCGAGCGCCAGCAACTGATCCCGTGTGGTGATACTCCGCAGGGCGATGACCCACTCGTGCAGGGAGGGGCTAGCCTCTCGGATGGCCCGTACAGCCGGGCCAATGGGGTCTGCGCCACCAGCCCCGGCCGTCCACCCGGCCTGATAACCCCCATAGAAGGCAAAGAACGCTTGATTAAGCCGCCGGATCAGATAACCGTTCTCGGCAAAGACTCGGCGCTGGGTTTCCATATAGGCTTCGGCCTCCTCGACCTGACCAGCAGCCAGCAGTTGATCGACCCGGCGGCGTGTGGCATCCAGCGTGCGACCAAAATCGAAGACCGGGAGGCTGGGCGGCATGGGTGGAGTGGGTGGGCGCGCAGGGGCTGCCGTAGGTGTGGGTGCTACTGGCGGCAGTAAATCCGGGTAGTAGCGGGACAGCACTAACCGGCTCATCTCCTGCCCGAAGTTGGCGGCCACTGTTTCATTGATGACCCGCGTTTCGCCAACGAAGCCATCCCCGCTGAAATACGCCAATCCCAGTGGAAAGGCGAACAGGTAATGATGCAGCCATTCGTGGGCGATGGTGTCCAGCGCATTCGGGATCGAAGCGGTTTCCAGAATCATGGCGGGGTAGAGCGCGATCCCGCCGAGCGGTACCACCAGTGCGGAAACATCCTCGGCGGCTTCGACCTGCTGTTCCAGGGCCGTGAGGGCATCGGTCGTCAGCGGGTCGAGGTTGATGGAGACCTCGAAGCGGATAGTATCTCGGGGCGAGACCACGAGCAGATTGGGCACCTGGGTGAAATGAGCGGAAACCGGCGGTAGGATCTGTCCCAGGGTGCCAAAGCCTTGCTCGACCAGCACTGCCGCTACCTGACCTTCCAGAATAGATTCGATCAAGGGTTGCTCGGCTGCCAGCCGGGCGCGGAGTGCATCCCGCTCGGCGCGGAGGTCGATGCTGGCTGTATCGGGGTCGACTTGATTGGGATCCGCGTAGAGCGTGCTGATCTGCGCCTCCAGCGATTGGGCACGGCGTAGATCTTCCATGTAGGCGCGGACGCGAGCCGAACGGTCCGTTTCAGTCAGGAAGGGATGCAGGCCATAGAGGGTCTGTCCGATCTTGACCGCCAGCGCATCCAGTTCCCACGAGACATAATCAAACTGCTGGTTGCCTAGGAGCAGGCTGACCCGGTTCCAGGTCGAATCCAGCGGGAATGAGGAGTACTGCAAGAGGAGGGCTGTCACAACCAGCAGAATCACGCGGCGCAGGAGTCGGAACAGCCAGCGTCGTACCCGGAGGATCATGCCTGGGCGCGCCACGCGGCGATCCCCAGCGCCAGCCAACCCAGCAGCAGGCAGACTCCACCCAACGGGGCGACGGCTCCCATGAAGCTGAGATTACCGATTGCCAGGGTATAGAGACTGCCGGAGAACAGCAGGATACCGGCTGTCAACAGCCATCCTGCCAGCGTACTCCAGCGACCGGGATAGCGCTCTGCGACCCAGGCTGCCCCCAGTAGTGCCAGCGCATGGAGCAGGTGATACTGGACGGCGGTTTGGTAGGTGTCGTAGCGCCCACTGGCTTCCAGGGTGGCACGCAGGGCATGGGTGCCAAAAGCCCCGGCACCGACGCCTAAAAAGCCAAAGACGGCTGCCATGATAATGAAGTTTCGGGTCATGATCTGCTCGGTTCAAGGCCATGCCTGGCATGGCTTTCCGGATTGAAGTCTGGGCGAATGATACCACGACTAAAGTCGTAGGTTGGCCGACCAAATCTTATGGTTTGAACGATGAATATTCCGTTACAGTAGGAAGAATGGAGAGAAAAACCATGATGACTTTGCAGACCAGCACCCGAATGCCTGATTACAGGATAACGATGACCATGGAACAGAAAGCGCGTTGCGTCTGGCGTACACTGGAAAGTGGTATTCATGAATTCACTTTCATGGAGTCGTCCCACGCCGCGGTGGACACCTGGATTGAATACCTGGTGAAGATTTCCCAGGATGAACAGCAAAATCCGGTGATGCCGATGTTCCGCTGTCTGTTGGACACCCGCTTTTCCGGCCCTCAGCCGATGTACTATGCGCTCAAGCAGGAAGATGCGTGGCGGCGCCAGATGCTGGCCTACTTCCCCAATATGCGTTTCCGCACCGCGCATATCTATCGTGGGTCGGCGGTGTACGTTTCGATGACTCAGAGCCTCTCGCGGCTCTTTGCAGAGAACAATTTTGAGCAAGCCTTCTTCCAGGATGATCTGGATGGGGCGGTGGGCTGGTTATTGGCGTAAGCTGGTTGGTACTGTGTTGTGCTACTCATGGGTGATTGCGTGATGGCTTCGTCTACTGGCTCGGTCGTGGTTGAATCCCCTATAACCCAGTTACATAGCCCGTATTGCAGCGCCACGATCTACGAAGACCGGGTTGAATATCGATTTCACCGCGCTGACAAAAATGCAGTGGATGCCTTCATTGACCTACTTGATCAGGTATTGCTGCTGCGCTATCCGGACGGTGTTTACACCGGTATGGTGCGCCTGCTTTATGATGTCCGCGTCCCGGAAGTACTCCCCTTTTACTGGTTGTTCAGCCGCGCGATGGAGTGGCGGAAGAATCACCCTGGATATGCCCCCAGCGAAGTGCGGATGGCCGTTCTGTTTGGGCCGCAACATCGCTTTCATGATGCGATGTTCTTAAGGATGGTTCAGCAATTTTCATCCCTGTTCAGCCGCAATGGACACCGCTTCGGTCTGTTTGAAGACGATTACGAAGCTGCATTGGAGTGGCTGCATGGTGAGGTTGCCCCCGATCATCTGCGGGATGCCATCCTGCGTTCCTTCTAAGCCTCATCCGTATCTGTTTCCATTTTGATTCAACGAATTCAAGACTTTTAAAGCGGGTTGAGTTCTAATGCGACGAATTTGAATCTCTTGATTCGTTGCGATTGAGTTTGTTGCGGCGGCGGCGGCGGCGGACAGCTTCAGGTTGCTGGTTTCAGGTGCAGAGGTCATTTGTGGCGGCAATGGCGGCTGTGGCGGATTGGCTGCGCCGCCACTGATTTCAAATGTCGTCGTCGTCGGAAGCGACACAGCGACAAATTTGAATCGCTGGATTCGTCGCTTTTGGGGAGCTTGGTGGTGTTGTTGTCCTTGGCGGTACGGACAAGTTGACCATGCCGGGACGAAAGGCGGGGGGCCTCACCCCCCGCCGCCTTCGGCGTCTCCGTTCACGCCCCTTGCGCCTCTGAATGCTGAGACGACACGAAAGTCGGGGCGTGGTAGAGGGGGAGTCCGGAGTCGAAGTGATAAACTTCACGGTTGAATCTGCCCACATTTTCACGCTTGGCAAGATAGTAGCACAGGTGGAAGTGGAAAATCGGAACATATGTTCCGATTTTGAGGCGATCTTGCAGTAGTACTATGATCCTGCCAGGATAACCTATTTCTCTTGAGTAATCGATTGCAGATTCTGTTAATCGGTGCTATCTATTCATAGCGCGTGAAGATGATGTTTCTTGCCTAGTTTGTGAGATGCCTGACTGCCTCGCCTTTTGCCTTCACTGGATCAAAGCCCATGCTTGCTCAAAGCTTCACTAGTAACAGTTTACAGGAATTTATAACTTACTTTAATCGTTTCAACCTGCGACATGTTCGACTCGCCTATGGCCTGGCGGTAT
>JAFLCG010000013.1 GCA_017303635.1 Anaerolineae bacterium
GCGTCAACAAACTGAAGCATTTTCGTCGTGTCTTCTCTCGTTTTGACAAACTCGCCCGTCGTTACGCAGGTTTCGTCCAGTTCGCCAGTGCGCTCATCTGGTTACGTTGAAATGTCAACACAACCTAGCTGTCCAGCAGTCTACTCGGTGGTATTTCGAGGTCGATATTGAATGGCCTCTGCCAGATGATTGACCTCAATACTGGGTATGCCTTCCAAATCAGCTATTGTGCGGCTAAGCTTTAAAACGCGGTGGTAAGCACGGGCAGAGAGTTGCAATCGCTTGACCGAGATTTCTGCTAGTTGACGTGCTTCCGGTGACAAGTGGCACCACTCTTGAAGATCTCCCGGCCCCATATCTCCATTGGCGAATAAACCCCTACGTCCGCTAAAGCGTTTTTGTTGGATAACGCGCGCGGCGATTACCCGTGCTCGCACCAAATGGGAGGATTCGGCCTTGGAGTTTGCCATCAACTTGTCCACATCGACGCGTGGGACTTCAACATGCATGTCAATTCGGTCAAGTAGTGGGCCGGATAGCTTGCTCTGGTAGCGGCGGATCGCATCGGGTGTGCAAGTGCAGGCTTTAGCCGTATCCCCAAAGTAACCACAGGGACAGGGGTTATGGGCGGCTATGAGCAAAAAGTTCGCTGGAAAAGTGATGGCTGCTTTGCTGCGGCTTATCGTTACAACTTTATCTTCCATCGGTTGCCGGAGGACTTCCAAGGCGGTACTTGGAAATTCGTTAAACTCATCCAGAAAAAGTACCCCACGGTGAGCTAAACTTATTTCCCCAGGTCGTGGAATACTTCCGCCCCCAACCAGACCCGGTGCTGAAATGGTGTGGTGAGGAGCACGGAAAGGGCGGTGATGCATCAGGGGTTTACCTGTTTCTAGCATATCCGCAACTGAGTAGATGCGTGTTACTTCAAGGGCCTCATCACGGGAAAGTGGCGGTAGAATGCCCGGTACTGCCCGTGCCATGAGGGTTTTGCCAACGCCCGGTGGCCCTGAGAGCCTAATATTATGGTTGCCGGCTGCTGCAATTTCTAACGCACGTTTGACATGTTCTTGTCCCTTGATGTCAGAAAAATCTACTAACCATTCCGGAAGTTTGTCTGGGCCATCAAGTATTTCCGGTGATGGTATATACCGTTGTATAGGATTTAGTCCATAGAGATGTTCCACTAATTGTCCCAGTGTCTCAACGGGAAAGACTTCTATTTCTCCTACGAGCGCTGCCTGGGCCGCATCCTCGGTTGGGACATAAGCACGCTTGAACCCCATTTGTCGCGCGCCATGAACCATCGGCATGATACCTTTAACATGACGCAACGTACCATCTAGTGAGAGTTCACCCAAGAAGATCGAATCTTGTAAAGCTGTGAGCGGTATTTGGTCAGTTGCAGCCAAGCAACCTACTGCAATTGGGAGATCGTAGGCTGGACCATGTTTGGTGACATCGGCAGGTGACAGATTGACCAAGTAGCCACGGAGCGGGAACTGCAATTTGGAATTTCGGATGGCTGATTTTACCCGCTCTCGGCTTTCTTTGACGGCATTGTCAGGTAAACCAACCACATTAAATACAGGAATAGTCGCACGTGGATTAAAATCAGTCTGAACTTCAATAATGCGCCCGTCAAGACCGATGAGGGCACAGGCATGGACGATAGCCAACATAAGGTAATGATTACTCCTCGCTCAACTTCATTTTAGCACGAGGCCGGACTCATATAGACTTAAGCCGTAGATTCTAGACATGTGTTAAAATCCTGATCAGAAGGTGTTTGCCTTATCTGGATAAAGTGAGTGCCGACTTGTCATCAAGTGAACATCAGATTTTGGCAGATCAAATCGCTGAACAACTCAATGAAGTTGAAGCAATACCACGCCAACAAATCCTGAATATCATTGAACTATGTGGGCCTGAATTTGCTCGCACGATGGTGGATGAAACGATTCAGATAGAAGGTGATGGTGGTCTTATGTTGCCGGATGAATCCCGGCGTAGGACACGTGGAGGTGTATTCTTCTATCTGGTGCGCCAGCGTATTGATCGGGAACTCAAAAGCCGCATTTACGCTATGGCAAAGTCCCAGGTTGACTTAAATCGTCCACGGATGGCACCTTTGGTACGTGTACCATTTGTCTGGTCAGAACGTAGCAACCTCATCCATCAACTATCGCAATCACAGGGGGCCTGGGAAGACGTGAAGATTACTTTAATTGGGCGCCCTGCCCAGGTTGATGCTAGTCATAAGGATCTTGTGGTGACGACGATGACCCACTCCGCGCGTTCAGCCACGTTGCCTAAAGGGGTTCCGAATCCGCCTGAAACGCCAACGCTGTACACCGTATATATGGCTTCTAAGCAATGGACAAAAGTTGAAGGGGCGCTCGATGATGAGGAAGATGTCCTGATTGTTGACGGCATTTGTGCGTTTGATGCTGAATTACAGGCGATTGCGGTCTACGCACAGAGCCTAACTACCCGTAATCTGGAAGCACAGAAGAAACGAGAAGCGCTTAAAGAAAAGCGGTCTGCCGCTCGAAAAGCAGCAGGTCCAGAACAGAATACATCCTCCCGGACTGAAAAAGCGCCCCGCAGCAAAGATAGGCGCTCTGCTGTTTCAAGCCATTTCAGCGCATTTGACTCTTCTCCTGTGATTGCGGAATCAACACCGGTTCCATCTGAGATTAATGGTATTCCAGCGCCTGTTCATCAAAAACTGACGGAGCTTTATGCCTCGGCATCGCTCTTTCGGCAGAAGATTGCGTCCCTTCAATCGAAGCCGACGGGTCAGCAGTTTGGTTTGGAATTGACTCAGAAGTTGTTGAAGCAGGTTGAAGATGAAATTGCTGGAATTGAGAAGCAATATCCGGCTCGCTAAGATGATACCTGTCGTTTAGCCAGCAACTGCTGATACTGCTCGAATATCTCGGCTACTTCCTGCTCAGCCGTCTTGATTGGAGGCACGCCGGCGCGTAGCTGCTGAAGCAGCGCAGGCTCACGTATTAATCGTTCAAGTTGAGCGCGTAAATCCGAGACCTGGTTCAGTTCGAATACTAAGCCATTGACTTCATGCTGAATAAGCTCTGCCATTCCACCTAAATTGGTGCCAACGACTGGCAGACCATGTTTAAACGCTTCCAGAATGACCGTGGGGTTGTTTTCATACCATCTGGAACAAACGGTCAATACATCGAAGCCGTTCAAAATGTCGGCAAGTTGTGCGCTCGTATAACGTCCATGCCATCGAATATTTTCGAACGATGCACTTCGTTGCTTAAGGCGGTTGATGTATTCTGGTTCTTCATCTTCTGGACCCCATATATCGAGGCTAACCTTTTTCCCTTGTTCAAGCAACTGGGCTACAGCTTCTACAACAAGGTCAACCCCTTTATGGTATTTCAGTTGACCGATGTAGCCTACCCGCAGCGTATCATGAATACTTGCTTCTCTGTGCGATGGGATAACATTTGACCCGCCGAGGCCGTGCTGGATGAAATGGAACCGCCGGGTATCATAATCGAACTCTGCAAACTTGCTAATAAGGAAGCGCGATGGGCTTATGACCAGGTCAGCCGCTTCAAGTGCATCTTTGAGGGTTAGCCGGCGTGTCTTTACTGCTTCAGTTTCCTTATCCAACAAGGGTGTAATTTTTGCTATTTCCCAAAAAGCATTTGCCAACATAGGTGCTTTTTCTGCGATTGTCCTGTAGCGACGTTTGTCTTCCATCAAGCAGCGAGCGCACTTCTCATCAGATTCCGGCCCACTGCAAAGCTCCCCAGTGACTCGCAGCAGGTTAAGTCTGCGGCATAAGAACCAGTACTCTGTTAAGGTGAGTACCACAGGCAGTCCCATTCTTTTAGCGGTCAGAATGACTTGCCCTCCCAACAGGAAGCCACTCATAACGTGTACCAAGTCGAATGGGTTGTGTCTTAAGATGCTATCCAGGGCTTGGCCAATGGGCGCATAGTCATACATGACGTTCGCTGGGGCATCGTCTGCATGAACATTATAGTATAGTCGATGGATCCTATAGCCTGCTTCAACAGACGTTTCTACTCGAAAACCAGGTGATGAGAGATTCTCTACGGCGAAGACCTCGACCTCATGCCCGCGCTCGACCAACCACTTAACAATGCGTTCAGCAGCGCGTTCTGCCCCTGCGTAGTGGGTAGGTGGGAAACCGTGGGCTGCCATCAGGATTCGCATGATATTTGCTCCAACAGGCAGGCGCTTAGACAGCCCGCAGGTTTAGACGCCGGGTTAGCTTGTTGCCGATATGCATTAGTTGCTGGCGTTCATCTGTCGTGAAAACGCCCGCGACCAACACGATTGGGATATAGACCGCCATGCCGATACCAATCTTGAGCAGGACATTCCAATCTGGCAAGAGTGCAAGCACCACGCCCATCAACAGGGAACAAATTGGAATACGAACCAGATGGGTAAATCCTAACCCTGCGCCGAATTCACGCCGGAGCAATATATAGAATAGAAGGGCGCCACACATATCGGTTAGTACCGTTGCAAAGGAAGATCCAATAATCCCTAGCCGGGGGATTAGGATCAAGTTGATAGTCACATTGGTAAGGGCCATCGTGAGATGGATGCGAGCTGCCGGGACTTCTTTCTGGATTGATGTGGTTAGGTATCCACAAAATCCGTGATACATCACAAATGGTATATCCCAAACCAGGATCATGAGCGGCAGGTAGGCTGGCCATTCTTCCGGGTACAACAAGTCGACAATTGGTCGTGCAAGCACCATGCCGCCGACTGCAATGGGTAATCCAATGAACAGAAGATACTTGACCGAGCGAAAGTACCATCGCCGGACAACCTCAGGATCATTGACATGTTCCCTGGCAAGGGTGGGCATCGCCGCACTGCTGAAGCTTGCGACGATATTGGTAATCATCAGAACGAGATAGGTATAGGCAACCGCATACCAACCGATAATCAGGTTTGGCACTCGTGTCAGGCTGAGGAGCACCGTGTCAGCTCGCAGGCCGAGCGATAGCATCACTTGTTGCAGGCCGAACGGTAGCCCACGTCGCAGCAGGAACCACCAGCGTCCGGGCTGAAAAGTAGGGTTGGGAATATCCAGTTTGGTGCGGCGGGAGATAATCAGGGTCACGATCACCATGATCGGCATGTTGATTAGCCCAGCGACCAGCAGCCACACAAATCCTAAGCCGAGGATCAACACGATTGACTGCAAAACTAGCGTGAAGATTTGCTGGAGTGCCAACAATAGCCAGTTCAGGTCTACTCGCTCATAGCCTATCAGCATGCTGCTGATTGGGGAGATAATTGCCTGAAAGAAATACGTTAGCGTAAAGATGAAAATGCCGAGCAGAATATCTTCTGAATACCCACTGATGGCTATCGCTGCGCCGACGGTCACCGCTGTCGACAGAATGGCGAGTATGATCCGTAATGCGACGATATCCCAGAAGAGATCGCTGGCTTTGCTCCGGTCACGAGCAATTTCGCGAGCATAGTACTGGGCAACCCCCAGATCGCCTATCACTGCAAAGAGGAAAGTCCATGCCAGGACGATATTGAGCTGACCGACCTCTTCTCCACCAAGCTGCCTGACTACCCAGATGTTGAAGAGAATAGTGGCAATTTTGAGGAAAAGTTGGACGCCAATTCCAGCGGCAGTATTACGGGCAATGGTGCGTCCAGCGCTTTCGGTCGGAGTTGCTGGCGGTTGTGGCGGAATAGCTGCGTTGTTGTCATGCTGCATGGAAATATCGTGTCCTGCGCGGTTCTTTAACCGATGGTTATGTTCTTGAGTATCTAATGCGCTTTACCTAACAGATGGCTAACGCCGTCAAAGTCTGGATCAGCGTGGGTGTTTCATCGCCTGTTGATACACACCGAGAATCTGTTGAGCTGTGTGATCCCAACGGAAGATGACCGACCGCTTCAGGCCACACTGGCGAAGTTCCTCAGCTGCTGTTGATTCGGTCAATATACGCTCGATATGCCGCGCAAATGCAGGGGCATCTTCAGCATCAGCGATCAATGCTGCATCGCCGACAACCTCTGGTATAGAACCGCGATCCGAGGCGATTATCGGAGTACCACAGGTCATGGCTTCCACCAGCGGGATGCCGAAGCCCTCGATCCACGATGGGAAAACAAACGCTCGAGCAGAGTTAAACAGGGCGATCAGGTCATCATCGGAAGGGCGTACCAGCAGCACCGCCTGTCCGCGCTCGACCGCTTCCAGCACCTCAGCCGGTGGATCAGGCCGGCGGGAGAAGAATACCATCTGATGGGTATCCCGCAGGGCAGGGGGGAGCATTTGCCACGCTTTGGTCAGGGTGGCTGGGTTCTTGACGCCATCTGCCAACACAAACGGTTTTTGCAGTCCTAACCGAGTTCGTACACCTTCCAATAAGGCCTTGTCCTCGATCACACGCACTTTGGGCGAGGGACCGTAGAATAGCGGAATGACCCGATCGGCGGGGAAATCCGCATGTTCCAGAATCCGATCTTTGGAGTATTGCGAGACCGTCAGGAGAATCGCCGCTGAGCGCAGTGCGGCGACGCTGCTGAAGTGCAGGTAGCTCATCATGCCGATGGTTTTCAGACTCTTGCGATGCCCACGAATGATCTCCCGCAAGGGCATGATGTTGATCTGGTCATGCAGGGTGATGACGGTCCGCGCACCGGCTGGGCCGAAGCCGTAATTGGCCGGGAAGTGCACTACGTCTAACTTATCCTGCGCCATCGTGCGCTTCATGAACAGGTCGAGGTAGATGCTGGACAGCCCATTGCGGTAGTTGAGCAACCGGACGGTAGCATTAGCGGGCAGATTTGTCAGCTCGAATGGTGCTTTGGTATCCGCATACAGGAAGAACTGATGCTCCGGGCCAGCTTCTAACAGGGCCGGGACCATCTGAGCAAGATACCGATGTACCCCGCCGACCAATCCGTGCGAAAGATAGCGAACGTCGATGCCAATACGCATGAAAGAACCAACCCTTGATGAATCGAGTCGTTATCCTAACGCACGACCCTGACAATTGACATTGTTTACAGCCGACCTATATAATGCCTAAATCTCAGTTCGGTCTGTTGAAGGAGCAAACTCGTGGGTCCGTTGCCCAAACGCAAAGTTTCGCGTCGCCGCCGGGGCAACCGGCGCTCGCATGATGCTTTGACTCTCAATCATCTGGTTCTGTGTGAAACCTGCGGCGAATACCATGTCGCCCACCGTGTTTGCCCAAAGTGTGGCAGCTACCGTGGGGAGACCGTCATGCAGGCGACCGAGGGCAGCAAGTAAGCTCGCCCTGACGATAGATGAAGCTAAGACCGCACCGGGCAACCTGTGCGGTTTTTGTTTGTTATACATGCGTGTAGGGATGTGCAACGGCACGTCCGCTTGTCTTACGGAGAAACCTTATGGATTGGGCAAAAATCGCTTTTGTTTTCCCCGGTCAGGGATCGCAGACGGTCGGCATGGGCAAAGATCTGGTCGAAGCCTTTCCTGCTGCTCGTGAAACCTTTGCCCAGGCCGATGCCGCGCTGGGTTTCAGCCTTTCTTCCCTGTGCTTTGACGGCCCGGCTGAGGCGCTGGATGACACCCTGAATACGCAGCCCGCGCTATATACGACCGGGGTAGCGACCCTGCGGGCTTTGCAGACAGCGCTGCCTGAGGCTATCCCCGCAGCGGTTGCTGGGCACAGCCTGGGTGAGTTCACCGCGCTGGCGGCTGCCGGTGCTATCCGCTTCGAGGATGGATTGCGGCTGGTGCGGGAGCGTGGTCGGTTGATGAAGGCTGCTGGAGAGCAGAACCCCGGAGCTATGGCGGCGCTGCTGGGGTTGGATGCACCCAAAGTCCGCGAGGTCTGCGCGCAGGCCAGCGAACAGACTGGCGGCACACTCATTCTGGCGAACGACAACTGCCCTGGCCAGGTCGTTATCTCCGGGGATGACCACACTATTGAAGTGGGCATGGAACTGGCAAAGGCAGCCGGTGCCAAGCGTGCAGTCAAGCTGGCGGTGAGCATCGCGGCGCATTCTCCGCTGATGGCTCCGGCGGCGGCAGAGTTCCGCAAGGCACTGGATGCAACCCACTTCACTCTGCCTTCGGTGCCGGTGTACGGGAATGTCGAGGCGCAACCGTTGGCTTCAGCGGAGGCCATTCGGGATGAACTTGACCGGCAGTTGACCAGTTCGGTGCGCTGGACAGAAACCATCCAGCACATGAGCGCGGCGGGCTTGACTCATTTTGTTGAACTGGGGCCAAAAGATGTGCTGGTCGGGCTGCTCAAGCGCATCAACCGTGAAGCGACCGGCATAGCACTCAACAGCGCGACTGCCCTCAACACCTTCCTGACGGCATCCTAATCCTTTCAAAGCGGCGGACTACTGCGCAGGTAGTCCGCCTGATTGAAGTGTTCCCCCTAAATCGACTCTATTTCATACATCCATACATCCAACTCTGTCGTGAAGGCCCTTCGACCTCGTTACAATCAGACTGTAACTATTTTTTATGAGGTCGGGAGGCTGATGATGAGCACAGTCCATGGTGAGCGCCATCGTACCGAGCGGATTGGTTGGCTGCGCGCTGCGGTATTGGGGGCGAACGACGGTATTGTCTCGACTGCCAGCCTGGTGCTGGGTGTGGCTGCGGCCAACCCGGATCGTAACGCCATCCTCATCGCTGGTGTCGCCGGATTGGTGGCCGGGGCTATGTCGATGGCTGCCGGGGAGTATGTCTCGGTCAGTTCCCAGGCGGATACCGAGCAGGCTGATCTCAACCGCGAACGGTCTGAACTGGCAACCCAGCCCGCGTTTGAACTAGATGAATTGACCGCTATTTACCAGAAGCGCGGCCTTGATCCCCAATTGGCGCGGCAGGTTGCCGAACAGTTGACCGCCCACGACGCGCTGGCCGTTCATGCGCGGGAAGAACTGGGAATCACCGAAAACCTGAGCGCCCGCCCGGTGCAGGCGGCGTTGGCTTCGGCTGGCACCTTCGCGATGGGGGCGGCCATGCCGTTGCTGACTGTTCTGTTAAGCCCGGAGTCGATCGTTACCGCCACGGTGGCTGTGACCTCCCTGCTATTCCTGGCGCTGCTGGGTGTATTTGCTGCCTGGGCCGGGGGTGCGCCGATCATCAAGGCGACCCTGCGTGTGACCTTCTGGGGTGCGCTGGCGATGGGCATTACGGCGGCGGTAGGGGCTATCTTTGGGACGGTCGTCTGAGCTTATCCGGTGCCGATCAGGCTGACGACGTAGACGACGAAGATCGCCACACAGGCACCGATCTTGATGAGGTTGCCGACCACAAATAGTTGCAAGGAGACTTTCCCTGCCTGGACGGCGCTGGCGGTGGTGCGCTGCCGCCAGAATTCGACCAGCGCGGCACCGGCGACCGCGCCGATGAGCGAGCCGATCAGCGGGATGGGGATGGCGAAGGTGCCGATCACGCCGCCGACGAAGCTGCCCAGCGCCGCCTGCCCGGACATGCCGCCCCCTTTGACCCCGAACAGCGGCAACCAGAAGTCATTGGTCATGGCGATGAGCATGATGGCGGTGCTGACCCAGGCGGCAGCCGGGGTGAAGCGTTCCCAGCCAGTGAGCAGGCCATAGGCCAGCGCCACGCCCCACGTCAATAGCGGGCCGGGCAGGATGGGGATGAGCGAGAGCGCCACCGTGATGAGCATCAGGACGGTGGCGACGATGAGCAGTAGGGCGGGGGCGAGTTCCATCGGGCAAAAGTTTCCTGTCAGGTGAGTGAGCTTGGCATCGTTAGTGGCGTTGATGGCGTTGCCGGAGCTGCCAAGCGGGACAAGTTCAAATTTTCGTGTAGTCAAGTCACCATGCAATACGTTGTTAGATGACGGTCGGTTGCGTGAAAAGTGATGAAAGTCAAAGTTCTTCCCTTCCCTAAAGGGACTTCCTTCGGTCGCAACGGCGACGAATTTTTCAAATTTGAGTCTTCAGATTCGTCGCTTTTAACGTATTTGGGATCATCTGAAGCGGCGGTGAGGGATGTCTGGTTGCAAGGAGTGTAGCACAGGTGGGAGCGAGGAATCGGAACATTTGTTCCGATTTTGAGAGTTGACAGGCAAAGAGGGAACCTCACCGCAACCTGTTTGTGCGTCCTTACGCGACCGTTGTTCCGCATGCATTGCGGGAAGACATCTGAAATTAGCTGGACTGAAATGCCACTTTGGGACTTAATCCAACATATCCGGGGATTGTCGGCATTATAATCAACAGGCCATTTTTCAGCTGAAGGATAACAGCAAATGAACTGGACAAATGAGGAATTCGTTAGTTTTAGCGAAGATATTAATGGTGGTAGCTTGGATGATATCGTCGTGTGTCTTAAAGTTAGATCAGATAATCCAAGCGGTGATCCGCGAGTCGTTCCTATTTTAGAGAAGTTCTGTTCAGACAAAAGAATTGCATGGATTGACATTCCTACTCGCTATGGAGAAATTGCTTACCTGGCAGCATTTGCCTTGTGTGCCGAAAAACACGCATGCAAGCTGGAGGGCAAAATACGTGTCAGCACGCTCGTACCGTTGACAAGAATTGACGTGGTTGAGATGGCTCAACTCCATGGGGTGACCATTCCGCATGGAGTTCACCGCTTTGAAGGGGCTATGCAAACGCTGGCTGAGATGGGTAAGCTCTCCCAAATGGTTTTGGAGTTGGACCCGACTTGGTATAACGGTAGGCTAATGATGCCTGAATGGCTTGAACGCATACAATCCGAGTTCTATGGTAAGTCTGACTAAGATTAAAGAAACGGAAAACAATGACCAATTCAATGTTCTTTAAACGGCTTTCATCAGGTAACGCTATACGTCACTGCATATTGAACTGCCTTCAGCTTTTGGGCGACGGTTTGTGAGGCCAAATTATCCCATGATGTGCTGTAGAGAGGCAATTTCCCTGCTGCATAGACTGCTGCTGCCCAATTTTGTGTAGTCGCTATGGCGTAGCCGCGTCCGCGATATTGCTCAAGGGTGTCGACGCCCGCTTCAGCCGCTTTTGCAGTTTGACGTGCGGAATAACAGGCCGCGATGGCTTCCCCTTCAACCACGATAAGAAAAACAGGAATACGTTCGGAAAGCCATCGCTTGGTATAAGGGAGGTGCTGTTCAAGCAGGTGTGCATTCGTTGGTGTGATGCGTATGGCCTGTTGGGGAGCCTCATCTCTGGGCAGATAGTAAGCTGGCCCGGCGAAAATGTCCGCAATAGGGGCATGTTGGTTCAATACAGGGCTGCATAGTCGGCGAGAGATCACTCATTACACCGGGGCGCACCGCGTTCTTGAGCATCGCATCCAGCGACCGGATTATGCTGTCAGGTAGGTTTTCATGAAGCCAGCGTCTATAGCTTACTTTGCCGACTGATACATATAAGCGTGGTGCAGGCGCGTCCGGTTCAATCTCGTTGATTTGTACCAGTCGGTCGTGTTGATTAAGTACAAAGAGCGTTTGCGCCTGCATCTGCATCTGCATCAACTCGCTTTCGCTGTGTTCTTCCTTCACGACGAATACGTATCTGGCAGGTCGTTCAGGAAAAGGACAGTATCGCCGGGTTTCAAATTCCCTTGATACCATGCCACCGACTCCTTGAGGGTTTCGACGGTCAGGACGCGCTCTGGTGCAAATCCGGCACTCAGGAGACCGTCCTTGATAGGGTGGGTCTGCGCTGCGCCGACGAGGATGACATCGGTGGCGTGCTGGGCGGCAATCTCCCCCAGCTTGCGGTTCTCCTGCTCCTGTAAGGGGCCAAGTTCGACCATGCCGGGGGTAATCAACAGTCGGCGTCCGCCGGTGTGCATGGAGAGGACGCGCAGGGCGTGGACAATGCCGACCGGGTTAGCGCTGTAGGCGTCGTTGATGATGGTGATGCCTTCCGGGCTGGTCTGCTTGACCAGCCGGCTCTCGGCGGGTTGCAGGCCACGCACGCGGCGGGCGACTTCTTTGAGGCTCATCTTTTCGTGGAGGGCGATAGCGGTCGCCAGCAGGATATTGGTGACGTTATGCCCACCGAGCAGCGGTGTCTCAAAGCGCTCGCTTTGCCCATCCAGCGTATCGGTGACGGTGAAGCGCAGGCCGTCCAGGGATTCTTCGATGGAGGAAGCGATCAGGCGCGGGCCATTGGGCGGCGGATTGGCGGGGTCAGCGGTTTTGCTGACGGCGAGGCGCGTCTGGGGATAGCCACGCTCGTACATCTCCCGCACGTAGGGGTTATCCCAGTTGAAAATGCCGACACCATCGGGCGGCAGCGCCTTGATGATCTCGTATTTGGCGATGGCGATGTTCTCCAGCGTGCCGAAGCGTTCGAGGTGCTGCGGCCCGACCTCGACCACGACGCTGATGCGCGGGTGGGTGAGGTCGGCAATGCGCTCGATCTCGCCCGGGATGTAGGCGCCCATTTCGCAAATGAAGTAGTCGGTGCGGTAGTCGCCCTTCAAGCCGTTGTTGATGGCGATGCAGACGCCCATCATGGTGTTGAAGCTCTTGGGGGTGGGGAAGGCTTTATAGCGTCCGTTGAGGATGTGCGCCAGATAGGTTTTGGTGCTGGTTTTGCCATAGCTGCCGGTGATGCCGATCACCGTCGGGTCGATTTCCTTGAGGACGTTCCGCGCCTGGTTGACAAAGCGAGCGCGGAAGAACGCCTCGACCGGGGTCATCAGCAGGTTGCCGCCGACCAGGATCACCGGCGCGGTCAGGAACAGAATCAGGCCGATGGTGGCGATGACGATGAACTGGAGTTCGGTCACAGCGGGCAGAGGCAGTCGGCCCGCGATGAACAGGTAGAGCGCCAGGTCGAATAGCGCGACGAGGGCGGCTCCCCCCAGCAGGCGTTTGGCGCGATTGGTCGGGCGGAAGACTTTCTTGATCTCGCCCTCGGAACGTGGCCAGACGGCGACGGCGGCGCTGACCAGGCCGATGACTGTCAGCATAAAGGTTCCCGGTGCTTCGGTCAGGAGGAAGCTGAAGATCACCCCGGCGGCGAAGGCGAGCAAAGTCCGCCCTGGCAGCCAGCGCTCGCGGCGGCTGACGACCCAGCGCAGGTAGCGCCCGTTCATGTATTCTTCGATCTGGAAAAAGCGCGCCTGCCGGTAAATCCGGTAGAGCGTTCCGGCGAGCCACACCAGCCCGACTAACACCACTCCAATGTCCATATCATCCCTGTCAAGGTCAAAATCGGATCATTTGTTCCGATTTTCCATCTCATCTGTGTTATGCTCTTCTCTGTACCGGGTGCTCACTAATCGCCTTCGCTCTGCTACTTGATAGCAGAAACACGCGAGTAGTCGCCAGACTTTTGTCGGGTTGCCAAGTCCGCCGCCGCCGCCGCCGCAAAAGCCCTTCTAAGGGTCAACTTCCCGGCGTCACCTAATCGGCTCGAAGTCCAAAAGCTACTTCAGAAAATGATCCATCACCCGCGCCGTATCCGCCAGTCGTTCCAGATAACTGTAGTGTCCCGCACCTTCCCAGATCACTAGACCCGCATCCGGGATGAGCTGCTCCAGCAGTTTGCCCTGGCTCAAGGGTGTATCCATATCCTGATCGCCCCAGAAGAGCAGGGTCGGCACCTTGACGCGGGTGGCGTAGTCGCGCAAGTCCTCGTTGACCACCTTGACGAAAGTCTCCCGCAGCGTGCCTGTCGCCGCTTTGTAATCAGCGGAGCCGTAACGCTCGGTATACCAGCCGCGTAGTTGATCGGCCTGGGCGGTCAGTCCCACCGTTTTGAGCGTGTTCAGGGCGAAGCGGTAGGTTTTGAGACGCAGTGATGCTGAAGCGGGTGCCGAGTCCCGAATCCCGGCGGCATCGGCTAAGACCATTTTGTGCAGCCGGTCGGCGTGGTCGGCACCGAGGATCAGCCCCAGCCGTCCGCCGAAGGAATGCCCGAACAGATGCACGCGCTCCAAGTGCTGCGAGTCCAGATAGCCCAATACAAACTTCACATAGTCATGTACTGACCAGCCGATGGGCGGCGGTGGGGTCTGCCCAAAACCAGGCATATCCAGCGCGTGAATTCGATAACCTGATGATGACAAGCGTTCTGCCAATGACCAGACGAGGTCAATATTCGCCCCCCAACCGTGCAGCATCAGGAGGGGCTGCCCCTCACCGATGACCGCGTGCGCGGTTGGGATTCCCTGAATGGTGGTCGTCTGACGGGGTGGGGTACTCATTCCTGGCTGATCTTTGCGCCTAGCGCTTGCAAGCGGGTTAACGCACCCGCGAACTGCCGTTCGATCACCTGGGCGTTATCAATGACAGACTCGCCTCTGGCGATCAGCGCTGCACCCAGCATCCCCAGCCCGGTGCGGACATCGGGGGTATCCATATACACGGAGTGGAGCGGGGTGGGGCCAACCACAATCGCCCGGTGTGGATCGCACAGGACAATCTGCGCGCCCATGGCCTTGAGTTTATCCACGAACAAGAGGCGGTTGTTGAACAGTTTTTCGTGGATGAGCGTCGTCCCACGCGCCTGTGTGGCGATCAGCGTGGCGATGGCGACGAGATCGGACGGGAAAGCCGGCCAGGGCGAGGTTTCGATATTCAGGTCGGTATCTTCTTCCCGTGCGGAGAGCATGAGCGACTCATGGCGCGGGACGAAGATCAGACCTTCGTCACAATCCAGCTTAATGCCCAACTGGCGGTAGGTTTTGTCGATCATCTGCATGTCCAGCCGCCGCGCGCCATTGATCTGGGCACGACCGCCGGAAAGGGCAGTAATTGCCGCGACGCTGGCGGCTTCGATGTGATCCGGGCCGATGGTCGCTTCTGCGCCATCCATCTCCGGTGGGGCGATGATTCGCAGGACATTGGAGCCGATGCCTTCGATGTGTACGCCCATTTCACAGAGCAGGTCGGCAAGTTCACGGATGTGCGGCTCACAGGCGGCGTTGTGCAGGATCGTTTCTTTGCCCAGGCGTGAGGCCAGCAGCATGACCAATGCAGTAGCGGTGACGCTGGTCTGGCTGAGGATGATCTCGCGGTGATCCCAGGGCATGGCTTTGCACTCCAGTGCCCCGCCCGCCGTGTTCACATCCTGACCCAGATCGCGCAAGGCTTCCAGGTGGGTACGGATGCGGCTGAGTGGGAAATCAATCTCCACCCGGATATGCTGCCGGCGGGCCAGCATTGCCGGGACGAATAACATCACTCCACCGAGTCCGCTGGTATCGGCCGCGTTCAGGACGCGGCGGGTGATCTGCGGCGTGGTGATGGTCAGGGTATCTCCCTCATGGGTGATTTCAGCACCGAGGGAGCGCGCTGTGCTGACCATCGCCTGCATGTTGACGGCTGTTGGTACGTTATGCAGGGTGACGCACTGCTCGGTCAGCAGGGCAGCCCCCAGCAAGGCAATCGCCGCGTTGGTATTGCCACCGGGGGTATAGGCACCATTGAGCGGGTGCCCGCCTTCAACTCGAATCCGCATTCGGCCTCGTTCATTGCACTAGGCATGACGGACGGCAAAAAAGCCGTCCTTACGTCGATTTTCCGCGTCTGTCGCTGATAGGACACTATCTCTACAAATGGGAGGCATTATACCAGCCCGTATACCTAGGCAAGGACGACATTGGGCAGGCGTTCGCCCCCTGTGCGTTTACGATCTGCCATCGGTTTGACGGGTGGGCATTCCCATGCCATTGGCTCGGTCTGGGAACGTTCCTCTTTGAACTTGGGCAGGATACCGCAGGCGAAGCACTTGTCGCGGCAGTCGACGCGGGTCTCCCGGCGTAGGCTCATCTGGTAGTCTTCCAGCAGGAACTTTTTGTGGACTGCTGCGTCGATGTGATCCCAGGGGAAGACCTCATCGAGCGCGCGTTCCCGATGGGTGTAGAAGTGCGCAGTCAGGCCTTCCAGTTCGAGCGCCTTGAGCCAGCGGTCATGAAAGTGGTTGTCATTCCAGGCATCGAATTTGCAGCCCATGCGCCAGGCACGTTCGATGACCCGCCCCATGCGGCGGTCGGCCCGCGACATCATGCCCTCAAATTCGCTCTCCTCGATCTTGTTCCAGCGCAGGTGCAGACCATGCCCGCGAATCTGATCCTTGAGCAGGGCCAACTTTTCGCGGACTTGTTGGTGCGTATCCTGCGGCACCCACTGGAAGGGGGTGTGTGGCTTGGGGATGAAGGTGCTGACGCCGACGTTGACATTCGCCTTGCCACCGATCAGCTTCTGGCCCTCACGAAGGACCGCTTTGCACAGGTTGATGATGGCCTGTACATCTTCGAGTGTTTCTTCCGGATGGCCGATCATGAAGTAGAACTTGATGGTGCGCCAGCCGCGAGAATAAACGGCGCGGGCTGTTTCCAACACCTGCTCATCCGGCACGTATTTGTTGATGATGTCCCGCATTTTTTCGGTAGCCGCTTCCGGGGCGAAAGTGAAACCGCCCCGGCGGGTATCCCCCAATCGGTCGAGCAGTTCGGCGCTGGCACTCTCGAGCCGCAGGCTGGGCAGGCTCAGGCTGAGGCCAGACTCGTGATACTTATCATGGACCGCCTGTGTGAGTTCATGGACGTAGACGTAATCGGATGAGGATAAGCTCAAGAGACTGATTTCTTCAAAGCCGGTGTTGGCGATGATCTCGGCAATGGCGTCCATGACTTCCGGCACCGGGCGCTCGCGGACCGGGCGGGTAATCATCCCTGCATGGCAAAAGCGGCAGCCGCGGGTGCAGCCGCGCATGATTTCGATGGGAGCGCGATTGTGAACGGTATCGATATTGGGAACGAGGAATTTTGTGAATGGCTTGGGCAGGATCGGCACAATTCGCTTGAGAACGCGGGCGGGGATGCCAGGCTGATTAGGCGTGGTCGCCTGGATAGTTCCATCATCATGATAAGCCACGTCATAAAAGCGCGGGACGTACATGCCCTGGATTCGCGCAATCGCCAATAGTTGATCGTGGCGACTGGCGCCACGCATGGCTTGCACTGTGCGGGCGACTTCAACGATGATTTCTTCACCTTCGCCAATGACAAATGCATCAATAAAGTCAGCCATTGGTTCCGGGTTGTAGCAAGCGTGACCACCGGCAATCACCAGCGGGTAGGTGTTATCACGGTCTTTGCTTTGCACGGGCATCCCGGCCAGATCGAGCATGTTCAGGACATTGGTGAACAACTGCTCGTAGGGTAGACTGAAACCCAGTAGATCGAATTCGCGAAGGGCGTGTTTAGTTTCCAGACTATAGAGCGGCACTGATTGGGCACGCATCAGGTCTTCCATGTCCGTCCATGGGGCAAAAACGCGTTCAGCCAACATATCTGGCTGTTGGTTCAACTGCTGGTAGAGCAGCATGATGCCCAGGTTGGACATGGCGAGATCGTAAATATCCGGGAAGGCCAACGCTACCCGGAAATCAGTCGTGTCCCAGTTTTTGACGACACTGTTAAATTCGCCGCCCACGTAGCGGCCTGGTTTGGTCACCTTGAGCAAGATGCGGCTGAGTTTGCGTTCAATTTCGGCGGGCTGCATCGTTGGCCTCCATGCTATGGCTCCAGGGCAAGCCAGTTGACGATGATGGGCGATTATAGCGGGACATAGACCGGGGCGGGAAGTGAAATGATGCGTTTAGGGTGGCTGGTGCTGGTTTTGACGGGACTGAACGTTGTTGGTGTACAGGCTCAAGGGTCATCTACGTCGGTAAAGCCTATTTCGTCGACGACGATTATGGATCTTGCTCCGGTGCACCAGATTGATTTTGCGGGTTTGGCGGATCTTCAAGGTCATTCCCTGGATGTCGTTAATGGATGGTTTGCTCTGAGTCCCGATGGCAGCCTGATTGCTCTTAAGAGTGATGATAATCAAGTGGTCGTGGTTGATGCGGAGGGAAACGTCCAGCAGGTTTACGCTGCGCCGCTGGACCGGGCGCAAGATGACTTGCCCGCTACCTTCATTGATGCCGCTTTCAGCCCGGATGGGCGCTGGTTGGCTTCGGCTCATACTTTAGGCAGCGACCTGTACGTAGTGGTACTCTCGCTGGATGGAGCATTTGAACCGGTAGAACAGGTTTTTCCGCAAGCTGGTTATCCAACCCGGGTATGGATCAGCACGAGTAACGAAATCTGGCTGGAAATGGTACCCGACATGAGCCGAGATGATCCACGGCCTTATTTGCTGGCGGCGTGGGCGCTGGAACCGTGTGACTCTGCACCATGTTCAGATCTGCCTATGGAATATCCGTCGGGACCGGACCAGGATGCGGATTCATTCGTTCGTGTCGGGCGTATCCGGCAGGATGCGGCTATCACGGTAACGCAGGACTTTGTGGCGAAACGCTGGGATTTGGTTGCAGGTGAAGTCGTGGCGACGGGTCAGTTAAATGCCTTGCCGGGGATGGGGGCATTGACGCCAAACCTGCGTTTCTTTGCCTGGAGGGACAACGAGTCGATGGAACTTCGGTTGCTGGATTTTGATATAGGGATGGATCGGTTGATTACTCCATTGAACGGAGCTTACATACCATTCCTCTTGCTGGATCCGACGGGGGATGTCATCATCGGCGTTCACGTCGCTGGTGATGACCGCGTCACCGCCTGGTTGGTACAGGATGGAGAACGATTGGATCTGGGTATGTATCGGGCGTGCAATCGCCCGCCGGATTTAGCCGCACTCAATCTTCAGGGGACGCAATTTGTGATCGGATGTGACTTGGGGTTGGAAATCTGGCGAGCCGAATAAAGTCTTCGATCAGGGTTTAGGCGAGGGCAAGCCATTTATTATATCCTTGCAATTGTAAATGGAGCGTCATAGAGCGATGGGTGCATTAACTGAATGCACCAAGGAAGCAGAAATATGGACTGGTTTGATCGTCTGAGTGCGAACCGTTTTGTGGATGCGCTGATGCTGGCAAATGCTCAGGGTAACCTGATGCGTGCTTCCCGTCCATTTTCCAATGATGATGAGTTGCTGACGTCTATGTTGCAGGCGTTTGAAGTGCTGGCACAGACAATCACCAGTGAGTTCGGTTTTGGGGCAGCCCGGATGATTCAGCTAGCAACTGAAGACGGGCATATTCTACTGATGCCACTGCATGATTCAGCTTATTACGCAGCAGCTTTGCTCCGACGGAATGCACCGGTCAACCTGGTCATGGCAGAACTGGAACGGGTTTTGAGTGTGATTTCATACGAAGAGCTACGGGCGATCGACCCTGACCGGGAGCTGATTGCTGCCGAGGCCAGTGAATTGATCGAAGCTGTTGAAGCATGGCTGCGGAGTTACCCGACAGAAGATGAAGAATAATTGAGCATTTTGCTGACGTTCATTGTTTCTAGTTCGGGTTGTGTTCTATACTGATCTTAGTATTAAGAATGTTTGAAAAAACAATTCCAGGGAAACTAAATTGAATAGCGAAAAAGAACAGCGACCGGCCCCAGCGGCCCGCGCCCAGACCGTACCCGTTTGCCCCTACTGTCAGCGGCGCTTTCAATCCATGGACGATTTGACGCTGCACATAGTCACGCGGCATACGCAGAGTGGGCGCAGTGTGCCGCCAGCCCCGGCGGCAACTGGCGGCAAGTAGTCGTTTAGAAACTTACAAGACAAGGTACGCTTTGTACCTAGCTTCCTCGACTCAATTCCACTGCAATTAGACCACCTACACGCGCATTATTGACCAACAAAGACACATTTGAACGCCGGGATTCACCCTCAGTGAGTTCCGCGACTCGCCCTAATACAAAGGGAGTCACGGCTTTGCCGTGGATACCCTGGACTTCAGCTTCGGCGGTCGCCTGTTCGATGGCGAGCTCAGCCGCTTCGGCGGGCATTTCCATGCCTTCCGGCACTGGTACTGCGATCAGGACACCATGCCCCATGCCTAAGTGCCGAGAGGCACTAATAACCTGCGCCGCCTGAGTCGCGTTTTCGACGCGAGCATCGACAGGGAGGCCGCTACTGCGGCTGTAGAAGGCAGGCAGGGTATCCGTACCATAACCAATGACCGGCACCCCCTGGGTTTCCAGCACTTCCATCGTCAGGGGCAGATCCAGGATGGATTTGGCACCTGAACACACCACCGCGACCGGCGTACGCCCCAATTCAATGAGATCTGCCGAGACATCAAATGGATGCCCTCGATGGACGCCCCCGATGCCCCCAGTTGAAAAGACTTTAATCCCAGCCCAGTGAGCAACGATCATGGTGCCAGCAACGGTCGTCGCTGCATCTTCGCCTAAACCAACGGCAATGGCGAAATCCCGGCGGCTGCACTTGCGGATAGAGTTGGTCGGGAGCTTGCCGAGATATTCGATTTGATCGGTGGTCAGTCCGGCGATGACCTGGCCTTTGAGCAGGGCAACGGTTGCGGGGATGGCTCCGGATTCGCGCACGGCCGCTTCCATCGACAGGGCGGTTTGGACATTATCCGGGTAGGGCAGACCGTGTGTAATCAAGGTCGATTCCAGGGCGACGACAGGCTGGCCATTGGCAAGGGCCTCGGCAACATCAGGTCGGATGGTCAGATGGGAGTGCATGAGTTTGCTCCTACGGCATGGTCATATGCAGTCGATAGCGATGAATGGTTAAGTAATGGTCATCCAGTTCAAGGGCACGGATGAGTTCATCCGGTCGGAGATTTCCCTGGTCACCCGTTGATAAATGGAGGATCAGGCTGCCATCGGCATCCAGTCGCACATCATTGATCAGGTTGCGGGCGTTGACCGTGACGGGCTTGCCTTTGCGCTCCCGCTCTTGGGCAAAGTGATCTGAAGCCAGCAACCGGGCAATCCGATCCTGAAGCGTGCTGAGGTTTGTATCGGTATCCAAGGTGACTCGATACTCGGCGCTGCGAATATGCTGTGTCAAGGTGGGGCTGCGAACGGGTACTTCACTGATTGCAAAGATGCGAAGCCCCGCTGGACTGGTTGCAGTCAGACGGTCAGCTAAGCCATCCAGCGGAATGATCTCCCGTAAGGATACGTCCAGGATTTCACACTCGCTGGAAATACCTAATGGCAAGGCAGAAGCCAGAGCAATGCGTGGACGTGGATTAAAGCCCTCGGAATATAGGATAGGCAAACCAGCCCGGCGCAGAACGCGCTCCCACAGCTTGGCGATATCGAGATTGCCAGTGTAGATGAGGGCATCATACTTGCCGAATGTGATATGGAGGCGTTGTTTGATCGGTATATTGTCGATCATGGCTCCGATTGTACCATGCTGTTTCCCATTCGATCAGGCTGGGGTATAATTAGCACGAGCGTTCGAGGGAGAGAAGATCAATGACCATCCCACTCACCCCACAACAAGCTTATCGCAGAGCGATGCGGCGGGAAGTCTATTTGCCACTGTTGCTGGCAACTGGAGTGGTTCTGGCAGCATTACTCGTCATGGTCTTACTGCCTACCCAGGCACAGGTGACTGTGGTGGCTGATTGGCTGTGGACGATGCTGGTGCTACTGCCCATGGTCATCTGCCTGATCCCGGTGGCGATTGGCGCGGTGGTGCTGACGCTGGCAGCTGCGCGGTTGCCCGAGATGGCCCGCAAACCGCTTCAGCGCGGTCAAGCGACCGTCGAAAATGCCAGTGATCGTATCTCCTCAGTCCTTGAGCAAATTCAACACGCCCTGATTACGTTCTCGACCCGTTTAGCCGGGGTTGAACGTATCATGCCACTGGAAGAACAACCTTTTGCTGCCCCGGAACCTAGTGTCGCAGGAGTGAAGCCTGATGAGCATTCAGCCTCAACGTAGTATTTCTCGACAACCGGATGCGCCTGTTCAGAACTATCTGGTCGGCATTTTGGTGGGCGGTTTGTTCGGTTTGCTGTCAGCCTATTTCTATTCCCGCGCTTCAGAAGATGACCGTATTCGTACCGGTGGCAGTGGCAAGCGCGTCAGTACGGGTGAGGTGTTGGGGTTGCTGGTGGCTGCAGTGGCGATGGTACGGCAGATTACTGAGATGGGTCGCGGGCCGAGTAAAAAATCGTGAATTCAGGGGAGGGGCAATCTCCCAGTTTGAAGGTGGATGGTTATGTGTGGACGTTTCGTACTGACGGCAGACCCGGTAGTTATTCAGTCGGCCTTTGACCTGAAAACGATGCCAGCGGAGATGACCCCACGTTACAACATCGCGCCGACGCAACCGGTGGCGGTTATCACCAATGAACAGCCAGATGCCTTAACCTTTCATCGCTGGGGGCTAATCCCTTCCTGGGCGAAAGATATGTCCATTGGGGCCAAAACGATCAATGCTCGCAGCGAAACGGCTTACGAGAAGCCTTCCTTCAAGGCGGCTTTCAAACGGCGACGCTGCATCATACCGGCAAACGGCTACTATGAATGGACTACCCATGACGGAGCTAAAGTGCCCCAGTTTTTCCACATGGCCGATCGACGGGTTTTTGGCATCGCAGGCTTATGGGAGAGCTGGCACAGCCCGGATGGGGGCGAAATCCGCACGTGCAGCATCCTGACGACGAGCGCAAACGCTTTCACTGAACCCATTCATGATCGGATGCCGGTGATTTTGTCGCCTCAGGATTACCATTTATGGCTTTCCAACAAAGAGGAACCGCTGCCGATGTTGCAAAGCCTGATGAAGCCCTATGAAGGGCACGATCAGGCGGTCTATACCGTATCGAAGCTTGTCAACAAGGCGACGGTCGAGGGGCCGGAGTTGATTGTGCCTGTAAGCTAATCCTGTTGATCCATTGGAGGGATATGGATTTATAGGAGTCAAGAAACTAGCGAGGTAAAGGCTATGGATGATAGTACTCACCTCATAGCCTACTGATTGTGGCATTCGTTCAAATACTTGTGTTTATCCTCAACGCCGTAGAACCAAAGCTAGCATCTTCAGAAGATACAAGTCGCACCTCCTGAACCGTATATTCGCCCGCTGATATAGCCAGATACAGGTACTCATTCCCCTCGTGGGCCGCCGACGATCTGGCTTTGCTTCTTGCGCTCCAGCATGACTTTGAAGGGGTCTTGACCAGGCTTGATGAGGACTTTGCGGCTGCGTGCGCCGGGTTCAGCTTCGCCGACGATGCCGAGTTCGGTCATCAGGTCAACCAGCCGGGCGGCACGGGGATAACCCAGTCCCAGTCGCCGTTGCAACACTGAGGCCGAAGCCTCGCCTTCCTTGACCACAAATTCGATGGCCTGCTCCAGCATGTCGTCGGTTTCACCGAGGAGTTCGCGCCGGGTGAGACCGCGTTCCCAGGGGCCGCTCATCAGTTTTTCCAGCTTACCCGCCCGAACCTGCTGGTCTGACCATTCTTTCCACCAACGTGAAAGGGACCGTACTTCGTCGTCTGAAACGAAACAGCCCTGGACACGGCGCGGCCCGGCGGCATCTGAAGCCAGATAGAGCATGTCGCCACGACCGAGCAGGTTTTCTGCACCGACTGAATCCAGGATGACACGCGAGTCGACGCCAGATGCGACAGCGAAGGAAATGCGAGAAGGGAAGTTGGCTTTAATCAGACCTGTGATGACATCTACGCTGGGGCGCTGGGTGGCGATGACGAGATGCATTCCGGCAGCACGTGCTTTTTGGGCTAAGCGCGTTACCAGCTTTTCAGTTTCTTCCGGTCTGGAAAGCATCAGATCGCCAATTTCGTCGATCAGGATGACGATGTAGGGCATCATCTCATCTTTTTGGCGACGGGTTAAACGCGAATTGTAATCGGTTATATTGCGGGCGGCGTAATCTTCCAGCAGCTTGTAGCGCCGATCCATCTCTCGCGTGCACCAGCGCAAGACTTCAATGATGCGTTCCTGATCGGTTTCGACCGGGCCGATCAGGTGAGGAACCCCATTGTAGCGGGTGAGTTCGACCATTTTGGGGTCGAGCATGACCAGCTTGACATCATCCGGTGAGTTGTTTAGGAGCAGGGCAGCAATCACTGCTGCGATACATACCGATTTGCCGGAGCCGGTGGTGCCAGCAATCAGCAAATGAGGCATTTGAGCCAGGTCAATGGCTAGCGGTACCCCGGCTACATCGCGCCCCAGGGGAATAACCAGCGGCGACTTGGCTTTCCCCAACTGCTCCTGAAAGCTCCGGCTTTCGTAGACTGAGCGCAGGGCGACAACGCTGGGATTGCGATTAGGGACTTCGATGCCGACGTAGCTGTGGCCGGGGACGGGTGTTTCCAACCGGAGACGTTTGGCGGATAGTGCCAGCGCCAGGTCGTTGGCAAAGGAAGCAATCTTGCTGATGCGCGTACGGTTGACCACTGTCAGTTCACCGCCATCACCCGATTCTTCCTTAAAGGGCTGAACTGCATACTGGGTGACGGTCGGCCCGACTTTAACTTCAACGACATCGACATCAATCTCGAACTCAAGCAGGGTATTCTCGATCAGGACGACGTTATTGTTGATCTCTTGCTCATTGGGCAGGTTAAGTTCAATGTCCTGCAACAGTTCCAGTGGTGGTAAATTGCTATCCCGCTTGCCGACCTTCTTGATTTCTTTCATATCTGCGATGGTGAAGTAGCGTTTCAAGCGCCCGTCTGGTCGCTCTACTATCACTGGCTGGCCTTTGACACGCTTGCCCTTGATTTCCCCAATCGCATTGAAATTGGCAGAGAGCGTGCCCAGCGAAAGCAGGGAGGGCTTCGCCAGACCCAGTTCTTCGGCCAGATCGCCGCGTTTGCCAGTAGGCGGTTCAACGACAGGCACCGGATTACGCAGTGAGGGGGGCAGGGCATCCAGATCAGGCTTGATCCGGAAGATGGCAGCGGTTTTGGCGGGAGGTGTGTTAGCTACTGTAACCCCCGGTACATCCAATCGTGAAGCAGTTTCGCCGGACTTTGTGCCAGACTTCTTTGACAGGACGAACAATGGCGGTGCATCCGGCGGGGCATAGCGTTCAGCAAAGGCTTTTAGGCGTGTTCCAGTGATCTCCAGGCGACTTTTGACATCGCGTATGCGAATGCCAAAGAAGGCTCCCAGGCTGATGATGGCAATGGTTGTGTAAAAGACAATCGCGGTAAACGAACCCAGCAAGCCTGCGACGGCGAAGCTGAGGGTAAAGCCAACGATGCCCCCGCCCTGGCCTGCCCGTGCCAGCGCCCGCAACTCGTTCAAGCCGGGAGCCAGGTGCAGCAGGGCTAAAACAGCCAGAAAGGCAATCTCGAGAGCCAATAGTCGGTGTAAGGGGAAGCGGACATTGATACCCATTCGCGGCATGAGTAATGCAATACCCAGCCCCAGGATGCCTCCAGCGATCAGCACGCTCCCTTGACCGAAGAGTGAGCGCAACGCCCCGGCCCAAGCGGTGGCAATCGTGGCATCCGCCGAGACATTGAGCAGCGCAAGAAACGAGATAATGCCAAAGACGATCAGGACAATCGCTACGATTTCGCCACCCCATGGGGGGATGCTATCCAGTATCGAGTCCCAGAAATCCGCCTTAAGCGTATACTGTTCGTAACGTTTGGGCGGCGGCACTATACTGGGCACAGTCGATTTAGTAGCTGGCTTTTTGGAGGCTGGCTTGTTCGTGTCTGGTTTCTGTTGTGTCACCCTTTTTGCGACCTCAAACCCGTTTGACTAGGCATGGGTTAAAGTCTATTTTACTGAATTGGCCGCAGGCTGAGGCCCAGGCGGCGCGCACGACTGTCAATTGTCAGAACACGAGCGCTGATCCGATCCCCTTCCTGCACAACGTTGCGGGGATGCAGGAAATGCCCCTCAGCTAATTCTGAAACATGAATCAGGCCTTCCAGACCATCTTCAATACAGGCAAAGGCCCCAAAATCAACGACATTGGTGATGACACCTTCCACTGTTTGGCCAATGCTGTAGCGCTCACTGACAGTGGCCCAGGGGTCTGGATGCAGGCGTTTCACACTCAAGGCGATGCGGGCTGCATCCCGGTCAATGCTCAAGACATAGACCTGTACCTGTTCACCCCGCTGCAAAACATCGGCTGGATGCCCGACCCGTCCCCAACTGAGTTCGCTGATGTGGATCAATCCCTCTAACCCGCCGAGGTCGATAAAGGCCCCAAAGTCGCACAGGTTGGTCACGATCCCTTCGAGGACATCTGCCTGCTTAATTCGTCGTAAAATATCGGCGCGTTCACCCACCTCGACCTGAGCGGCTCGCTCGGAGAATATGAGGCGGTTATGCTCCGGGTTGATTTCGATAACGCGCAATTGAAGGGATCGGCCTACCCAATCCATCAAAGCGTTGCGGCGAATGTTGGGATTGTTGTTTGCGGGAAAATCACTCAATTGGCTGGCTGGCACAAAGCCGTGTAGATCATGCCATTCGACCAGCAGACCACCACGGTTGTAGCCAATGACTTTTAACTCCAGGACGGCGTCCTCATCCATCAACTGCTTGATTTCTTCCCAACTGCCCGTGGCTGGACTAGCTCCACTGCCGTTGCCATTGGCTGCGAAGGTCGGAAATGATGGACTATGCCCATTGTGACGATGATTGGTATCGGCTTCGTGGTCGTGCCGGGGCATCGGATTTTCGGCGAATTCGCCTTCTCCGAGCAGTGCCGACCAGTAGCCCTCCTCAAGGGCAGGAGGCGGCGCTGGGTCGTGCCGCTGGACGTGATTCGACATGTGCTTCCCCTGAGATTCCAATAGAAACGATTAGTTAACCGGCGTCTGGAACACAATAAGACCGGTTCCGCCTGACGCAGTAAATTGGATTCCTTAGAATTAGATTATAGCACGGGCATCGATTTCCGCGCAGGTGCACTCTGGTACAAGCTAAGGCTGAATCATCAACCGTGGACTGGATACATCCCGTTCCATTTCCAGCAAGGTATCGGCAATGACTTCGATGGCGACACGCTGTTTACGATAGAGATCTGGTTCGCTCAGGGCCAACCTGATTGCTACATCCCTGACCTTGTGACGTTCGATGAAACGTTCAACCAGGATGTTATAAATTGTCCATTCTGGTGCAGTCAATTTTCGATCACCGTTGGGCTTTTGGCGCTCTATTGCTTTATGCAGGACGGCTCGCAGTGCTTTGGATGGGTTTTCATCATTATCCGGAAGTGCTTGCCTGACTAATTGTAACTCCAGCAGTTTGCTTCCACTCAATCCTGGACCGCCCCAGTAGTGACGCAGCGCGGCGCGGACTTGTTCGATAAATTGCTCGCGGTCAGATGAGTCCACTTCAGGCGGGGGCAGGCGGCGTGTGCGCCCCGGTTTGTACTCGACTTCGGCAGCTCTGGCACGCGTAATGCTAATCTGCGGCAACAGCCCTTCCAGCGAAGCATATAGCTCATCCTGAAGCTGCATGTCATCCAGGGTTTCGGCGGCGCGATGGCTGAGGTCAATGAAGGCCTTCATTTCATCTTCATTCAGGTCAGGGCTAGCGGAACGTGCCTGAATGCCTATGATGCCAATGGGCAGTGGCTCACCGTGTTCACTCACCAGACGTTGACTGGTTTGAGGGGAAATCCAATACGAATGCCATTCGCGCAGGATAGGTCGTTGGTCAGTGCTTGTTGTGGAGGCCTGTCGAAGATTCTCTGCTTCGGTTCGCAACCAGGTGGCATCGGGTTGGCTAGGGCCAATTGCCGCCACAAGTTCAGGGCCTTCTTCCTGAAAGGCGATGGCAAAAGCCGATTTCACCTGCAAATAGTCACACATGGCCCGAAGGATGACTTCAAGGAGTTGTTGCAGGTCATTACGGGTTAGCAGGCGCTCACTGAGATCCTGTAGTCGTGCGAGTTGGGAGTCGTCCTCGCCGGAGTAGATCAATCGCTTTTCCAATGAAGGTAGACCAAGTGCAATCCCCCACTGCCAGATCAGTACAACGGCAACTACCGCAAAGGGCATAAAAGTCTGTCCAGGCAGGCCGATAATTTCAGCCGCTGGTCGGGTGAAGATGATGACGATAAGCGCGAGGACGGCAGTGCTGGGACCGCGCAGCATGAAGCGCAAGAGATCCGTTTTCACCAACCGATCAGGCTGGCGGGAACCGAAGAAGGACAGAGGATACGACAGGAACAACAGCATTAAGATAATAACCAAATTGGATGCATTGACTAGCAGCAAGGTGCCGACGGAGTTCACACCACCAAAACCTAGAAGGACAGCAAATGGAAAGGTTCCTCCAGGTGCTGTTAACATCGCAATCTGGAGGTAGCCCATCCGGCGGCGGGTATCTCGTGTAAGACAGCGTTGACGGGCCCGGTTAACGTTAATGAAGGCACTGACGATGCCGACGATGAAGAAGGCCAGATAAACCGGCCAGGCGATGCCGGCCCGCACATTGCCGAACCGAGTCCCGTCTATGGTTGGGATGATGAGCGTATCTGTGAAGGCTGCCAGCAGGGTGAAACCAGCACTGATGAGGTACATAATACGGGTCACACGGCGGCGGCGACCTCGGGATGGCAGTCCGGTGGTTTCCAGCAATGCATCCGAGAGATGGAACATGGCTGAGGGCAGGAAGGCGATGCCGATCCACTGAATCCGGAGTAGATTGGTGATGGTGCCGACGCTGGGTTCCAGCACAACGAGGACATCGCAGATATACACGCCGGTTACACAGGCCAGGACAGCAGCCGAGTTCCTGGCGACCCGATTGCGTAAGTTACGGGTCAAGTTATAGAGCAGCATTGAAAAAGCGACGATGACGACGGCAGTCGTCAGCACTTCATTGATACTATCCAGAATGATACTGATGAGGGCCTGCATGGTGGGGTAGCTGCCTCAGATAGTCCGTGTGAGAAAGACCGCGATGTCCTTATCCTGGAAATGATGATCGCTAAAACCACAAAATGCGAATCCCTGGGCCTGGGCGAATTGGATCGATGGATAGTTTTGTGGTCGGGTTTCCAGGGTCAAGCGCATCAGGCTATGCTCGTGGGCCCAGGCTCGGGCGGCGCGGAGCAGGCCGCTTCCAACACCATTGCGCCGCAATGGACGCGAGATGACAATGTCGTGAATTTGTCCGATCGCATGGAAATAGTCAGGGCTGAGGGCAAGGTAACCCAGTACTTCGCCGGATTCGCGTTCACAAGCGACGATAAAACCATGTTCAGTGGATGCCGCTAGTTTCAGGCGGTTCTCATTAGCTGGATAAACCGTTTCCAGTGTGCGCGGTAAGCGTTGCGGACGGAACTGAATGAACCAACCGGCATCCTGTTCACGCAAGTCCATTTGCCAGACAGTATCCGTTTCGTAGGTATGGTCAAGTGCCAGGCACGCTGGAATATCGCGTTCCAACCCGTCACGGAACAAAATGCTTACAGCCATAGATTTATGCTTTACGTCAGGTAAGCGTCGCCAAAGGTGCCGCTGATATAGACTTCAATCAGTTTGGCGGAAGAGTCTGCATCTCGTGAACGATACAGACCAGGCTCGATTAATTGATAACGATTCTCGTCTACCCGTACATTGAAGAGACGGGTTGAACGGACATAGATCTGGGTCGCGGAACCGGGCGCGGTGGTGAAGTGAATATCACCACAAGCCGAGCGAACGCTGATCGGTTCAAAGGCTTCCATGGGTGCGCTCAGGCGCACATCACCGAAACCAGTTCCGATGCGCGCACCCTGGACAATCAGGCGGCTGAAGTCCAGGTTAACCTGACCGAGTGAAGTACTGATAAAGATTGACCAGGGAAGATCCCGACTGAGACCCATTTCCCAGTCACTGAAGGAAAGCCAGGGAGTGGCCCCGCGGTTTAGTTTGAGGTGCGCGTGGGTATCTTGTACCTGGAGAGCAGGTCGCGTGTGAAGGGCAAACTGCCCGGCGATGAGACGGCCTTCCTGTTGCAGGTGCCGGATGGTGACATCGACTTCTCCGCTGTTGATCTCTAATGTGCCCGATTCAACACTGCCGCGGGTGATCCCGAAGGTACGCCCCTCGGTGATTGGGAGCACATCACCACGCAGCAAAATGGCCCCTCCTGCAATGACCAGCAGTAGGGGCCATAAGGTTGTGACATCGAAGGTGTTGAGCAGCAGAAAGTTGTTGAGCAGCAGGGCTATCCCAATCAGGGCGAGCACCAGCGGCCATAACCAGGGGCCGCGCGAACCTTTCGCGGGCATTCCTGCTTACTCCTCGTAGAGATAGTCGCGCAGAATCACATGCGCTGAGGACTGACGCAGCCGATTGAGCGCCTGCGCCTCCAACTGGCGAACCCGCTCACGCGTTACACCGATGGCCTGACCGACTTCTTCCAGCGTGTAGACGCGGCCATCTTCCAAACCATAGCGCAGCTTCAAAATCTGAGCTTCACGCGGTGGCAGCCGACCCAGCGCCTTGCTCAGCTGTTCATGGAGCAGCAGCGTTGCCACTTCTTCGGACGGGGCAGGGCTGGTTGAATCTTCCACGAAGTCGCCAAAGGTCGAGTCGCCTTCGTCATCAATCGGCGTTTCCAGGCTGACCGGGTGACGCGAGATTTCCAGCAGGTTCTCGATCTTATCCGGTGTGGTTTCCATGCCCACAGCCAGTTCCTCAATCGACGGCTCCCGCCCCAACTCCTGAATCAAGTGGAGTTGGACGCGGCGCATCCGATTGAGTTGGTCGCCCATGTGGACTGGTACGCGGATGGTACGTCCCTGATCGGCTACAGCGCGGCTGACGGCCTGACGAATCCACCAGGTGGCATAGGTGCTGAACTTATGCCCACGCTGATACTCGAACTTATTGGTCGCACGGATGAGGCCAATGTTCCCTTCCTGAATGAGATCCAGGAATGGAACGCCACGCCCGATGTATTTCTTGGCTACGCTGATGACCAGACGTGCATTCGCGCGTACCAGATGTTCCTGGGCAGCTTCACCATCTGCTACGATTTCACGCAGCGCCATGGCGTCATCCATCGAAAGATCGTCGCCGTATTCATCTACCTGCTGCTGCGCCACGATAGCCGCTTCCATACGCTTGGCCAGGGAAACTTCTTCCTCGGCGGTCAGCAGGGGAACACGACCAGCTTCCTTTAGGTAGAGGCCAACGACATCATCGGTATCAAGAGCCTGTTGATACCCTGCGTCATCGACTAGGTCATTGTCAAATTCGAGGCCGAAGAATTCTTCGTCATCTTCACCCAATGCCAGATCTGGCGGCAAGCCTTCGAGATTGCCCCCTTCCATCGGCATGTGATCGACGACATCAACTCCTTGATCGGAGAGGCTCTCCATCAAGTCGTCGAGCAGCGCAATATCCCGCTCGGCATCCGGCATGAGTGCCAGGATATCGTCGTAAGTTACTGCGCCCTTTTCCTGGGCCTTTTTCACGAGTTGAGTACGCAGGTACTCTTTCTTATCTGGTGCCATTACCGTCAACATACGCTATTTAACCACGCCTTGCCCGTTTAGACAGGGCTTCTAATGGGCTTTGATTATACCCTGTTAGGTGCGGATGCAAAAAAAGACCCGGCAGAGCCGAGCTTAGAGGTCAACACGCTGCGCTTCGATTTTTACATCGCTGCGCGCGCCCGGATTTACACCATAACGAAATTTAACATGAATGTCAAGTTAATGGTGGATTGGTAAGCTGTTGGCGCAAGTACTCTATGGCTCCACGACTTAGCAAGAACACGCGGGGAAGATTATCGATGAGCGCGTAATAGGTGACTTCGTTAGCAGTCAAACCACCGATGGCGATCACATGGCCGGAACCATCCATACGCAGCACTTCAATAGAGAGATTGCCTTCGGGAGCAAAGCCAAACTGAGTGAGATTATCCCCAACATTGATTGGCTCGGAACGCTCTATAGGGGCGATGACGACCGTCCGAGCAATGTTTAAGGCCATGTTCTGATCCAATTGCCCTTCGTTTTCTGGCGCAATCCATTGACCCGCGGAGTCACGACTCATGATAAAACTGCTGCCATCTACCGGATTACGTAACCGGATTGCCTGGATGGTATCAACCGTGAGGTTAATTTCCCGCCCGATGAATACTTCGGGCAGTACGATGTCCGGTTCGCCTTGCGTCGTATTCGTAGGTGTGGTGGTGGATGGCATGGTTTGCCATACCGTCAGCAGCACCAGACCGATAAAGACCAGACCCAGAATGATGGTGAAGCGACGATTCATGCACGTACCCGTCGATACCAGATCGCCAAGCCACTGAGCAAGACAACCCCTGGAATGAGAAAGACTGTCAAAAAGGCGATGAAATCCAACTGCTGACCGCTGGCAAACATGAAGGGGGCCGTACTGCCGAAGAACTGAACTCCAAAGTTGAGCTGGTCAGCGAAGCCACTCAGCCAGACCAGCCCATCGGTGAAGAGGATGCTGTTTCCTCCGACGACCACCAAGCCATTGGTGGCAAAGTCAGCATCTCCCGTCAACAGTAACTTGGCGCCGGTGGCTTGATTGTCAGCCCAGGCAACGGTGGCAAATGGCCCACGAATGTCCTGCCCATCATCAAAGTTGATGGTATTGCTTTGACCAAAAGCAATCAGATTACGTTCGGCGAAACTCTGGTCGGACGATAGGATGATTTGCCCGTTCGTGGTATTGGCTGGTGGTGTGGTGTTGATCTGAATTGGGCGGACGATGTTGAACTGGAGTTGGGCGGTATCCGAATCCAGGCGACTGGCAATGGGATTGCCCGTAAAGACGGCTGCGCTTTGAATATCGACCGGGGTACGGACGCCCATCGGTGGATCGACCACAATGGCATCCAGTGGACGTAGGCCGAAGTTATTCCACAAGTACTGACTGAAGATACCATTTTCCTGCAGGAAGGGATTATCGACGAAGACCGCATCTGCCATGATGAAGAGTGATCCGCCGCGTTGCAGATAGTCGTCCAGAACGATCACTTCTGCTTCACTCAAATCCGTCTGCGGTCGTGCGAAGATCAGTGCTGAGGCATCATCGGGTATACGACCGCCGGATGCCGCTAATTCGGGCAGGCTGAGGGGTAGGGTGATGAGGCCGCTTTGCTGAATGCCCAGGTTGATCCGGGAAAGGCCTTGCTGGGTGGAGTCCTCAGGATCATATTCACCATGACCGACTTCAAAATAGACGGTCACACTTCCGGCAATCAGCATCCGTGAGATGGTCTGAGACATGTCGCGTTCCTGACCGTTTTCGCGAGGAACGATCTGGGTGCTTGGCATGTCCAACGATCCATCGGGGTTGACGAAGGAGAGAAATACTTCACCTTCATTCACGACCTGAAATTGTGAACGTAGACCAGGTTCTACATCGGGGTCAACGTAACGCCGGGTAATGAGTCCGCCGCTTTCTTCTTCGTACTGCCGCCAGAACTGATCATCGATTTCCCGGAAAGCGACACCGCGTGGGGAATAGAAGCCTGTAATCTGCATCGGACGGGTAACCCGCCGCAGAATCTGTCGGGTCGTATCGCTGAGCGTGTACTGATTGTCGATGGTCATATCCATCGAGATGACTGCTCGTTGGGCGAGACCGTAGGCCAGAATGACGATGCCCAATAAGAGTAGCGCAGCAAATACAGAAGAGATGCTCTGCCGAACCTGTCGACCTTGAATAAACGCTCTAAACTCGGATGGGGTCATGAGCGCCCAAAGCGCTGTGCCCAACCCGCCGACGATCAATGAGGATATGATGAAGGTCGTGAAGCTTCCTTGCCAGAGGAACCCGACAATGCCCAGTATCAAACCGGTAGCACCGACGATGCTGGCAATTAACCCGATTTGATAGCGGGTGATGACGATATTTTCGTTTCGCATCAACGCCACCTCTGCGATTCCACCACACGGATGGCAATAAAGAGCGCAACCACCATAATCCCAGCGTAATAGACGATGTCTTCCAAACGGACGATGCCGACCCCGAAGGAGGAACTGAAATGCCCACCCAGTGTGAGTTGACGGATGATTTGCGCGAGTTCGACGGTGCCGACGATCTGGGCTGCATATTCAGCGAACCAGAGGAGCAGCAGTGTGGCGAAAGTGAGAAAGGCCGCCACAATCTGATTTTCGCTTAATGCGGAGAAAATCATGCCGACGGCCAGGGTGGCACCGCCGTACAGCCAAATTCCTAGATAGGCGCTGATGGCATGGCCCAAATCCGGGCGAGTGATGGTCAACAAGATGATTTGATAGCTGAAGGTAATCATGAGAACGATTGTGTAGTAGAACCAGGCTCCTAGGAATTTGCCGAGAACGATTTGGGTATCGCTGATGGGTGCAGTGAGCAGGAGTTCTAGGGTTCCTTCGCGACTTTCTTCGGCCAGCAAGCGCATCGTCAGGATGGGTGCAAAGACGACCATGCCGAAGGCCAGGAAGGACGGTACTACTGCTGCATTGACCGGGCGGGTGGTTAGGGCAGTGGTCAAATCTCCCACGAAGAGAAAGCCTGTGATGACCAGAATGGCAAACGCAACAGTGTAGGCCAATGGTGACGTGAGATACTGAACAACCTCTCGTCGAAAGATGTACCAGGTGCCGCTCATGGGGTGGCCTCTCGTCCAACGATGTCGAGAAAGATATCTTCAAGTGTCATGGCAACCGGGCGCATTTCAAGTAGCGCGTAGCCGGCTCCAGCGACCCGTCCTGAAATTTCTGCGCGGACATCCTGTTTAGTTCCTGTACGCACGCTGAACCCGTTACCGTTGGGCTGTGCGTCACTGACGCCGGGGATTGTGCGCAGCAATTTCAGAATGGTTTCGGCTGAGGCTCCACTTATTTGCACAAATAGATGGGCACCGGGCTGAAGTTGAGTACGTAAAGTGGCCGGAGTACCTTGTGCCACGATCTTGCCACGATTAATGATAACCACTCGGTCGCAGACCTGTTCAGCCTCAGAGAGGATGTGCGTACTAAAAAGGACGGTGTGTTTTTCTCCCAGTTGTCGTACGGCGTCGCGGACTTCGATTACTTGCTGAGGGTCTATCCCGATGGTGGGTTCATCCAGGATGACGACTGGCGGGTCATGTACAAGGGCTTGTGCTAAGCCCAGGCGCTGCCGCATTCCTTTGGAGAGATTTCGGAGTAGGGTTTTGCGGCGGTCCAGCAATTGCACCCGGTCAAGGATGGCATCGACCTGCTTCATGTTCTTGACGTCACGTAACTGCGCCCAAAATGCAATGTATCCCCATACGGTCATATCCGGATAGATGGGTATGCGTTCTGGAAGATACCCGACGCGCTTCCGCACTTCAAAAGAGTCCTGCTGAATATCAAAACCGGCAACTTTGGCAGTGCCTTCACTGGGAGGCATGAAAGTTGTGAGCATCCGCATTGTGGTGGTTTTGCCTGCGCCGTTCGGTCCTAACAAGCCCACAATTTCACCCTGTTTGGCCTTGAAGCTGATATGGTCAACCGCAACGTGCTGACCATATCGCTTGGTCAGTTTCTCTATTTCAATCATGTCGTTAAAGTTACCTGTGTGCTCGGCTTCATAGTGCATTCTCACGGGCGTGGGTAGGTGGCGTCAATGCATTGTCAGCATTTTCGTACAACTTACTCATCGTGCATCACACCGGGACGATACTCATGCAGGCTAGAACCACCGATAAATTCACGCAGTAGCGAGTTGTCTGGTATCACCTGACTTTGTTCTGGGCTGAGGGGCTGCACCCAACGTAAAAAGGATAACAGTCGATTGGCTTCGATGTGTGGTCGTGTACCGGGTTCGACTTGTAGGAGCAAAGGTTCTGCCAGAGGTCGTAAGGATGCTACTTCATAGGCCAGGGCCGAGTTAAACATGGCATCCGCGTAATCCTGATAGGGGAATATGTTTTCTTTTTCGCCCCGGCGGACGCTTGGCCAGCGCTGAATGGTGTCAGTTGCACTGTAACCCCGGTGACGTGCATCTCGCGCGATGCGCCGCAACAGTCGGAGATCAGTGGTTGATGTTCGATTATGCGCGTCGGTATTCAGAGTGGTAAGCGCCGAGATATAAATGCGGAAGATTTTCTCTGTGGGGATATCCGGCACTAAGCCGGGATTTAGTCCATGAATGCCTTCCACAATGATAATCTGGTTTGGTTTTAGCTGGGCTAGTCTGCCATCAACACTTCGGCCTGTATGGAAGTCGAAGCGGGGTAGTTGAACAGCCTCTCCGTTCATCAGGCGTAACAGATGTTGGTTGAACAATGGACGATTGATCGCGTCCAGTGCCTCAAAGTTGTATTCCCCATCAGTATCACGAGGGGTCAGTTCTCGATTGACGAAATAGTTGTCTAATTCAACAGTAAAAGGCCGCAACCCTTGGGCGAGTAGCTGAATCGCCAACCGTTTGGAAAACGTGGTTTTGCCCGATGAAGACGGTCCGGCAATCAAGACCAGTTGGACGCCGCGCTGACTATGTTCATTGACAATCGATTGGGCGATGGTGGCAATTTGCTGCTCGTGGAGAGCTTCTGCTACCAGAATGAGTTCATGGACGCGGTCAGTGCGGATCATTCGGTTGAGGTGACCTACGTCCTCAATATCCATCTTATCCAGCCATTCATCTGCTTGCCGGAAGATTGCACCGATTTTGCTGTGCAAGGCGATAGGCTCTAACTCGATACCGTTTTCCCGGCGTGGATACTGGAGAATAAAGCCGCCATCCGCGCTGACCAGACGAAAATATTGCATGTACCCTGTTGATGGCAGCATGTAACCATAGTAGTAGTCCTGCCGGCCACGCAGCGTATAGAGCACAAGCGTTTTCCGGGTTCTTTGTTCTAATAGCCGCACTTTATCATCATCGTCACGTCCGACGAACAGCTTCTGTGCTTCTGCCAGAGGGACGATATGCTTTTGAATAGGCTCATTGGCAGCCACAATCGCCCGCATATGATTTTCGAGGTGGGCAAGTTCGTCTGTATTCAAGGCCGGGCGGTTGGTCAACTTACAGTAGAACCCGCCTTCGGGTAGGGCATAGCGGACGTTGACACGGGCGTCCGGGAAAAGTCCGTCCAGTGCCGCCGTCATCAACATGACCAATGACCGCCGATAGATTCGTCCGCCATCGCTATCCCGCAAGTAAACGGGTTCCAGCCTGCCATCGGCTGTGACCGGACGACCCAACTCCCGTAAGCGACCATCGAGAATCCCGCCCATGACGTCTTTCATGGGATGAACTGCCTCGCTATAGGCGTTCATGAACTGTTCAATGGTTGTGCTGACCTTGCCTTCTAATACTGTTCCATCGGGGAACGTGACACGAACTGTTTGTCGTGGTTCGGAAATCACGACCGAATGGGTTATCCCGAGATTTGTCATGATGAATGCTCATTTTATACAAGGGCGGTATTGCTGATGAATACCCCAGCTATACAGCATTATAAAGGTCATCAAGCTGTAGGAAAGCTAAAGCTCCGGCTGAGGTGAGGTTGCTCCATTCGGTGCAGTCTGCTTTTGAAGGCATTTTACCCCGCGTTATAATCGCGCTGATGTTATTCATTCAAGGAAGATGCTATGCTGCCTTACGAGCGATTTTTGCAGGAAATCCTGATTGATGAGAAAACGCTTCAGAATCGGGTTGCGGAACTAGGGCAACAGATTACGCAGGATTATGACGGCATTGATGATCTGGTTCTGATTTGTATCCTCAAAGGTGGGGTTGTATTCACTGTTGATCTTTCCAGATATATCAATGTCCCGCATGAAGTGGATTTTTTGGCGGCATCCAGTTACGGCAAAGGTGGACGTGAATCCAGCGGTGCAGTTGATGTACGTATTGAGAAAGACCTGACTTCCATGGTCGCTGGTCGTCACCTGCTTATTGTTGAGGACATTATTGACAGCGGACTCACCCTAAGTGTGGTAATGGATATGCTGAAGGCGAAGAAGCCTGCCAGCTTGAAATTGTGCACCCTGTTAGACAAGCCAGAAGGCCGCGCCCCAGATGTGAACATTCAAGTGGACTATACTGGCTTTACCATCCCCAAGAAATTCGTTTTCGGGTATGGCCTTGATCTCGATGAAAAATTCCGCAACCTGCCCTTCATCGGGGTGGTCAATCTGGAGGCATTGCGTGAGTCTCACTCCCCGTCAACCTGATCGGCCGTTCATTTGGCCCGATGTTATTTATGAACTTCAGGCACAGTTGGCGGGATGGCCTCATCCGGTCTATATCGTGGGCGGGGCTGTTCGGGATGCTATGCTGCATCGACCACTTAAGGATGTTGATCTGGCGACACCAATTGCTGGAATTAAGTTAGCTCGACAGATTGCCAATCAATTTGATGGTGATTTCTTCCCACTTGACCCTGAGCGTGATGTTGGGCGTGCTTTGATCGATACGCCTGAAGGTCGTCTGCTTGTTGACGTGGCACGCATACGGGGTGCTGACCTGCTTGCTGATTTAACTGAGCGCGACTTTACCATGAATGCCATGGCGGTTGATCTCAAGGGCGACCTCAATTTAGTGATTGATCCACTAGGTGGCGAGCGTGATCTGGTTCAAAAAGTTCTTCGTCGTTGTTCCCCAACTGCGATTGCCAGTGATCCGGTACGGGCATTGCGGGCGGCTCGGCAGAGTGTGCAATTTGGTTTGCGTTTTGATCCAGAAACCCAATCTGATGTCCGTTCGGCTGGCCTAAAGCTGGTCGCGTCTTCTCCAGAGCGCCTGCGGGACGAATTAATCAAGTTACTCTCTCTGCCACGGAGTGTAGCGGCACTTCGTATTACAGATCGACTCGGTCTGCTAGATGCCATTGTTCCGGAGATTGCTCCACTGCATGGTTTATCCCCGAGTCTTCCTTATCAGCGAGATGGTTGGGAACATACGCTGGCAGTCGTTGAACATTTGACCGCATTAATGGCTGCATTTAGTTATACCCGCACGGATGCAACTGCTGCCTCTTTTCAATATGGCATGATTGTCATTCAGCTGGATCGTTTCCGGTTGCAATTAGTCAAGCATCTGGAGTTCGAGTGGGCTAATGAGCGGCCCCATCGGGCGTTACTGCTTTTGGCTGGATTACTGCACGATGCAGGCAAACCATCGACTGCCATCAGTCAGGATGACGGTTCTTGGTCATGGCCTATGCATGCGGAACAGGGTGCACGCCTTGCGCGGAGGCGTGGAGATGAACTGCGCTTGAGTGCTGATGAGATTAACCGCTTGGCTACGATAGTGGAAAATCATCATGCTGTCTGGTCACTTGATCCCAATGACTTGCGTGAACTCCATCGCTTCTGGCGGCGCTGCGGTGCGGCGGGTGTCGATATTTGTTTGCTAACGCTGGCGAATTACCTGGGCAGCGTTGGAGAAGCGATCAAGCAGGATGAATGGTTGTGGTTGGTGGATCGTGTTCGTTTGGTTCTTGATGCCTGGTTCATGCGCTATGAGCAGGTTGTCGAGCCAGTCATGTTGGTAGATGGTAGCCGTCTGATGCAGGAACTCCTACTCAAACCTGGGCGGCAAATTGGCGAATTGTTAACGCTGATCCGTGAAGCACAGGCAGCAGGGGAAATTGCTACTCCGGCAGAGGCTCTTGACCTGGCTCGTAAGGCGCTGCCTGGGCTCAATTTATGATGACTCCGTGACAACCTCTTTCAGGCGCTGACGGGCATCTTCTTCGGGTACTTCAAAATGGGCGCTCATCGATACTGGATTACGGGCGACTACACTCAGATTTCGCACCATACCGCCTGGCATAATCAACATACGGGCAAAACTGCGTAAACCTTCTTCTGTTTTGTCGTCTTTCAGCAGCTCCCGCAACCCATGTTCATCTCCCCAAGGGCTGTTCAGAACGTGACGCGCCAACAGCCGCGCGAGCGACATACGCGGTGCAAAGGGCCCCCCAGTGCGTAGGAATCCGACCGAGAGATCTGTAATGTTGACTTCCTGCCACATATTGGGTTTGGGGCGTTGTAGCATGATTTCGATAGGAATCGGTGGGTGGTCGATGCCAAAAATTGCGAGGAGTTCCTCTGCAATGAGTTCCAGTTGATTCGGATCAGTCATTCGTTTGTGCTCCATTTGCCGGAGTTTGTTTATTCTGGCGTCACGGGGGTTTCCCGCGCGATATAGAACAAAAGCAGTGTGTTCCCGTAGCGTCGCTGGTCGATAAGCTCCAGGTGATTGAATTCAACCACGACTTCTTCCGTGGGGTCAATTTGTACAATGACGTTGGTATCGACTGGTATCCATTCCGGGTGACGATCTAGTGCCTGTAACGCCTTCAGCCACAACTGCTGGTATTGCGGTGGGGCTACATAGATAAAATCAAAGCGGTGTGGCGGTGGTTTTGCAATTAGCGCAAGGGCATCAGTCCGTTTGATCGTTGCTTTTTCGATCAGCTTTGTCCGTTGTAGATTATCCCGGATCGTTTCGATGGCCTGTCGTTCGAGATCGATGAACATACAATGGGATGCGCCACGGCTTAAGGCTTCAATACCCACGCTGCCAGTTCCAGCGAACAGATCTATAAAGGTTGCATCATAAATGTCACGTCCGATGATGTTAAAGAGCGACTCTTTAACCCGATCCATGATCGGTCGAGTGCTGTCACCCGGCACTAACTTGAGTTGCCGTCCTTTGGCAATACCAGCAATGACCCGGATGCTCATGCTGATGTTGCCCCAATATGATTAACGGATTCGCGGGTTGCCCTGATATTGGACAGGGGTGTGGTGACGGCTATCGGGTTGCCACTTGATAAAATGAGTCGCCGCCCGTTCATCGTACTGATGGCTACCCTCGCCGCTTCACGTACACTGGAAGGGGTTCCCAGGTTCAGGTGCTGCTGGGATGAAAGCCCCCCACACATTGCTCCGTTGAACATCGCCCGCCCTTGGGTGAGGTCAGGTTCTGTGTCCTGATCAGGCCAGTTGATGGCATAAGCCGGTAGCTGGCTGCATAGCCGGAACATGGGGGCATTAGTCGCTAATTGCAAGGTGCGGAACCACCAGCGATCCGGTAACGACTCCAGTATCTTCCGGTCGTAAGGTAAGCCGTAGACTCGATACTCATCTTCCGAGAGTAGATCGTAACTGGCCTGATCAACCACATAAATCAGACCAGCGAGGGGTAAGCGGCGCAGGGCATCAATCAGGCGGATAGTCGTTTCGGTGAGTACGTTTAGCGCAGTTTGGATGCGATCCGGATGGGTCCTGAGGTGTCGCAACAGTAAGCTCGGCCCGCCAAGCATTACCGCCTGAGACAGAGGGCTGTAGATCGTCTGGATAAGGGGCGTTTCCCCGTTGGGGAAGGCTTCTCCAATCAGCCGAACCGCCTCAAGCTGGCGACCTAAGCTGCCGCGCTGTGGATCAAGCGGTCGCAATTCGGTCCATTCAAGCGAACGATTGACGCCGCGTTTGACGATGGAACGGCTGCCGTCGGCAGAGCCGATCCACTCGTCATGCAAGCCCAGGTCAATCACTCCATAGCTGGCGGAAGGCTGGATGGTAACGAAATCCCAATCATATGTCCGTTGAAACTCAACTGTTGCTCGTGCCAGATCTGCGGCACGCTGATCGTCGCCAGGCCAGTGCCGCCAGAGCGCAACAGGTATGCGGTCTGTACGTTCCCCGGCAAAGGTCTTTTGCAGGCGCTCGATCCGGTTCATCACGTATGTTTAGCCCAACTCACTCAGGCGCTGACCAATCATCCGGCTGAGCATCATTAAGCGATCATCGGCTGGACTGGCAATATTGCCTTCGCGTTTGGGTTGTTTGGCAATAGCAGCAATGACCAGTTCCTGAGCTTTCTGAAAGTGACGGACCGCATCAGCCTTACGCCCAGCGGCATTTTGAGCAAGACCGATACCATAATTGGCATCAATATCATCCCCATTTTTCTGCAGGATGCGTTCAAATTCGGTAATGGCGGTATCGGCTTTGCCTTCACGATAGTAGCGCCAGGCGCGCCCGATTTGTTGCGTCAGGGATGTGTCAGACATGAGGTCTCCTTTGAGGATGCAGTAAGAAAGTATGAATATGATTGTTGATTGTACTGATGACTCGGTCTAGCTGCCACCTTATTCCACAATAAGGCGGGAGGGTAAACGCAGTTTATTGCCCAGTTCATTCCCATCTACATTAAAAAACACGACTGCATGACCGGACTCGCAATCGGGAGTGCAGTCATTGGCCTGCATAGCGAACTGATAATTGCCCGCCTCAAGTTGAATGGGTAACGTGACCTGATAGCGATCTATCACTGTAATGTTGGATTGCCATCGTCGGCTAGGATAGTCACCAGGGTGGTGATAAGGATGCAGGAGCCACTCTGTTCCGGTATTTGTTTCTATTAATTGAAGTTGGATCTGATAGTTGCTGGTGAGATCACGTCCGGTTCCCCAATACAGGCCAACCTCGATGGTGGCACCGGGTTTCACACGGTTTTCGCTTTGGGTATACGCGAGCAGAATTAGGCCCACATCGCTGCGGAAACCGGCGGTAGCGGCACTTCGTAACTCAAATCCTGGCTCAGGTCTTAGCTTAATGGGTGAATTGGGCTGGTGTAACCAGATAGTGAGGCTGGCAATAGCTGCTATGGCCAAGGCCAGCAGACGAGCGTCAGTCACTGGAAGCAGGCTGATGTCTTCAAATGGATTATTCCAAGTCCGGGCTTGCCGCAAACTGTAGACACACAGAGCCAATAAGCTCACAGCGCTTACAGCCCAAGCTACAGTGCGTAGCGGTGTGGTACCCAGTTGAATGACCAGTTCACCGCTAACGGCCTCAACGATATTTAGTTCTATGAGACCTGTTGCCGGGTTGCAGGTAACGGGAATTGGGTCGTTGTCTGCCCAGGCTTCCCAACCCGGGAAACAGGCAGTCAATACTGAGAGTGTTGTGGGATTAGAAGCACGCAGTTGAAAATGGTCGCTATGGGTGTTGTGGTCGAGCAATGCTGCTTGCACATCTGCCGTGAATTGAGAAGTTACCAGCTTGTTGACTGCGTTGACCTGATAGCCTTCAAGTAAACCCGGGTTGAGTGGTAAGTCAGAGGCAATAGTGACGGGCACAGCTTGATCTCGTGGTAGACCAGCCACGCCAAATCCCTGTACTTCATAAGTAACTTGTGCCAAGTCATTGATCGATTGTTCCGCGATAGAAAGATCTGGTGGCAACCATACCGGAATGCAACCTACCCATACAATAATCAGGAGCGTGGGGAGCGGTAAGCGTCGCCATATTGCCGGTAAATGATGTCTCCAGAGCAGGATACTACCGCCTATTCCAGCCAGGAAGAATGCACTGGCGACCAGGTGGAGCTTTTGGAGGTTGGAACTTAACGGGAATGCTGAAACCAGCAAGGCGATAACTACACCAACCGCAAGTAATCGGAGTGCCGGACGTTGAGATTGCTTGATGATCGCTGTGAATAGGCCAGCGATGACCAATGATAGGTGAGTCCAACCGGGTGCGAACTGTGGGATGGGGTTAGCAAGTAAGGGATCTACCGCCCGGATGGGCGCTAGCCAGTTGATTGTATCCAATGGGTTGCCGTTCATAGGTGGCAACCAGCGTACGAAGTGACTTTCGGCGATAGCAGGTAGCCAGAAGAAGCTACTAAGTGTCATTCCACCCAATATGCCGGCTAGGATGATCCACCATCTACTGCCGAGTTGTTTGTTGGCAAGTCGCCACGCAATGTAACCCAGCGAGATCGCACCAGCGACTATAGCTAAGGATACATCTGTCAGGACCAATGTTGCACTGACCAGGCTGAGTTGCATAATGTTGAGTGGCTTGTTGGTTTGGTCAACGCGACTGAGGCACCATAACCATGCCGGTAGGAGCGCTACTCCGATCAGGAGATGTAGATCGCCTTGAATGATGGCTAGATCGAGACCAATCATCGGATTAAAGACATACAGGGCAGCGGCTAGAAGAGCAGAATGGGCATCCAGTATCCGTCGCATAAACAAGTACATTAGGCTTGCTGCTGCTCCGAGTACGAGTGCATAGACCCCGCGTGTTGCCGTGACTGGATCACCTGTCCATATATAGGTGAATAAGCCTGCCAGATAACCGGGAATTGGTGGCACAAAGACTGGTATTGGTGCGCCATAACCGCCTGATGCTTCTGGTGACCAGCGCGGGTAAAGGCGTCCCTCCGCCAGGGTTTCCGCGGCGTCCTGCGCCCGGAACATAAAATGCTCGATCTGACTGGCTGGTACCGAGCCATTGGCAATGATGAAATGTAAACCGGCGATGATGCCTAATCCGAATGCCAGAAACAGTCCCCAGTCAAAAGGCTGCATGGCCTTTCGCATCCAGGCTGGGTAGGTAGAGGAGGGATCAGTCAGGATAGATTTCATGGCACCGATTTTGGGTTCTCAGGGATAATCTCCGTATTCAATCTTACATCCGGGATCTTTATTCGGTGGATATGGCGGCAGAATTATATTTTACGATACCGCTAAAGCCTTGACCAATGGTGGTTGCGTGCCCTCTGTAGGGATGCTATCCTGATTTCGATCTTTAGATTGGATAAGGCAGTTTCATGTTCATTCGTGTGCCACAGGTGGCTGACCTTGCTGCAATGGTCCGATTGTGGCAGGAACAGGTTAATCTTCTGGCAATTTTGTCCCCTAAATTGGCCCAATCGATACTGCCTTTGGAACACTGGTCTAGTGCGCTCCAAGCGGCGTTGTCGGATTCTCAGCAGCAGATTTATCTCGCCGAAAACTCAACGCATGTGTTAGGCTTTATGTGGCTGAAGGTCGAACCGGGCTTAACGGGTATTGTGGTGGCGACTTGTATAGAAATACACGGACAAGGCAGCACGGTTGGGGCTACCTTGTGGTCACACGCACGAAACTGGTTTCAATCGCAGGGCGTGTCTGTGGTCAGCGTTCCCAAACAGAGCGCTATCGCGGACGCATTCTGGTCTACTCAGGGGGCGGTGGTGACAGACAGAGGTCTAATCATTAGTTTATGATTCGCTTGATGAAACCAACGGATGCACCCGCGATAGTCGAATTGTGGTCGGCTTTAGTTGCTTATCACCGTGAATTGACAACTGATCTTCCCGCCGCTGCAGTTAACGGGGCAGCTCGTTATGCCAAACGTCTGATCCAACGGCTGGATGATCCCTTCACCCATATTTTGGTGGCAGAAGATGAAGACCGGGTGATTGGTTTTGCCCTCGGGACCATAGTGGATTTACTACCCGATATTTTCAATGTGGAGCCGGGGGGGTACTTGGCGGACATCTTCATTGATCCAGCCTATCGCCATCAAGGGCTGGGGCGAGAATTGATTGAGCAAATGATCAACTGGTTCCGTGAACAGCAAGTACATTATATTGAACTGAGTGTGGCTGTCCAAAATAAGCAGGCCATTGCCTTCTGGAAAGCAGTGGGCGGTCGTGAAGTCATGCTGCGAATGCGGATTGATGTGTAGGGGTGACCGATGACGTCTTTGTTGTATCAGCGCGATAGTTACCTGCGCCAATTTGATGCGCGGGTGACCGGGCACGACGTGGCACAAAATGGTGTTCTGTTAGATCAAACGGCCTTTTATCCTGGTGGGGGTGGTCAACCTCATGATCTGGGCCACCTTATTCATGAAGGGCAATCTTACCCTATCAAGCAGATTGTGCGCGGTAACCTCCATATCCTTGAAGGAAATTTGCCTCCGATTGGATCTGCCGTGCAGGGAGTTTTGGACTGGGATCGTCGCTACAAGTTGATGCGAACGCATACTGCGATGCATATTCTCTGTGGAGTAGTTTGGCGGGACTATGGTGCCAGCGTGACGGGCGGCAATATGGAACCTCTGAATGGGCGGATGGATTTTGAATTTGAACGACTTCAAAAGGAACTAGTTGGCGAGATCGAAGCGCGGATCAATGCCGAAGTCGCGGCAGCCCATGATATTCGTGTGCAAATCCTCCCGCGTGAGGTAGCTTTTCAAATTCCAGACCTCATTCGCACCAAGATCAATCTGCTTCCTGAAGGAATTCCGGAAGTCCGCACTGTTGAGATTGTTGGGCTGGATTTGCAGGCTGACGGCGGCACTCATGTCGCCAATACGCGGGAAGTTGGCCGGATGCGAATTGCGGATTATAAGAGCAAGGGCGGTATCAACAAACGTCTCTATATCGAGTTGGATTCATGACCCTGTTTCGTCGAATTCTTATCTTTCTTGGCCCCGGCGGATCACGCGCTTTCTTTATTTTGCTTGCGAGTACTGGTTTGATCAGCCTTGTGTTGAACACCGTGGACCCCCAGGTTGAATGGGTGCGTCCGGCACAAACAGGGCTGGCTCTGGTCTTCATGATCGGCACTCTGGTGATTATTTTCCTTCGACTCCCGCCCGATGAGCGTGGTCGTTGGGGGGGCATTTTTGCGCCAGTTCTAGCTGCCCTGGCGATTGGCATTTTTGTTGCCCCTCAGTTCATCGGTGTATTGATTGGGGCATCGTTGGGTTGGATTGTAGCTGCGGGTTTTATCACTCGTAACCGGATGCCTGTCGACTACCGGGAAGCAATAAAGCACCTCCGCAAGAATAACTATGCGGAAGCTGTGCGTTCGATGGATCAGGTGATTAAGGATGATCCAAACCATGCCCAGCACTATAAGTTCCGGGCTGAGGTTTATCGAGTCTGGGGAAAGCTTGACCGTGCCGTGCGGGATTACCAGAGGATGACCGAACTGGCTCCCGAATCGCCTATAGCGTTTAATGGTTTGGCTGAAGTATATCTTCAGCGGGGTGAATATCCACGTGCTCTTGAGGCTGGTCGTAAGGCTCATGAACTTGCTCCTGGTGATTGGGTTGCACTTTATAATCTGGGCATGATTGAAGACCGCTTAAAGCTCTCTGGTGAAGTGGTAACGCATCTCTCCGCTGCGCTGAAAATGAAAATCAACGACGTCCGTCATCGGGCGCTGGTACATCTCTATCTGGTGCGGGCTTACGCCCGCTTAGGGCGACCCGATTCGGCACAGACGCATGTCGATGCTCTGAAGAAACACACGAGCGGTTTGACTGAATGGGAGACGATTCTTAAGGATAAACAGGCGGAAACCCTCCGGGCAGTTATCGGTACTGACGTGGATTTAGCTATGGAACTGGCAAGTGGCCGTTTAACAGCTACCGATCTTGTCCGGCAGCTTACTCATTCAGAAAAAGGCTAGATGGATGCGCTTTGGTTTGCTGACTGCCCGGCTCTTACGTGGATTTCGCTCCTGGGAACGACCTTCTCAAATAGCCTTTTTGCTGGCGCTACCCTTTCTGATTATCACCTTTGTGTTGATGCTTACCGGCGGGCCAGAGGTGCGCCCACCAGCAACCTTCGGGTTTATTGGTTTTGTCGTTGTGACCCAGTTCATATTCATGTGGGCGAATCGGAAGATGGTGACGCCTTATACACAGGCTCAACGACTGTATCTCCGTGAAGAGTTCGAGGCTGCACGGCAGCTATTGGAGCAGACTGTACGAGATGGCAAAGCTACAGTCTCGATACTTACGCTGCTAGGGAATACCTATCGACAGTTAGGATTGTTAGACGAAAGTAAAGCGATTCTGACAAAAGCGGTGGAGAAAGCCCCTAAAGATCACTTTTCGCTCTATGGAATCGGGCGTACACTCCTCATTAGGGGCGAGTATGTGGTTGCCATTCGCGCTCTGCAGGACTCAATTGAGCAAGGTGCACCGCCGATTGTTCGGTTAGATTTGGCAGAAGCCTACTACCGTGAGGGACAGTGGGAACTTGCTTTGGCGCAAGCACAGGCCGCTTTGCCCTCGGCCAGTGAACCACACCGCTTACTGCTTGTACGTTATCTGCTACATCGGCTTGGGAGCGGAGAGCCACCTTTGGTCGATCTGGTGGAAGCTGGCCTACCATACTGGATGGAGCAGGCTGGTCGCTATGCCACTAGCCCTTATGGTCAAGCTTTGAGTGCGGATGTCGAAGTGTTGAAGCGACTGCTGGAAGGAAGCGACGTTCATGATTTTTGATCGCAATGGCAAAATCTCCATTTTGCGGGTCGCGCTATTAGCCCTGGGTATTGGAATAGTACTCATCGTCGGTGCGATTATTTCATTTTATGCGGACCGGGCTGCCCGGCAGCGACCACTCGATGTTGCACTATTCCCCGGTGCGGCCGTTTCTGTCAGCAATCAACTATCCCCCACGGATCTTGAGACCGTTTACACGGCTGACAGTGTGCTGCCGGAAGATGTGCTAACTCACTATCAGACCCGCATGAACGAATTTTATGGAATGGGGACCGAACCGGAACTGCGGAATTGCAAACGTGTTCCACCGGTCGGGAACTATGAAGCGTATGATGCGGGCGACCGCAGCATCATCCCGTTTGAATACATTTGCCTATTTGAAGCATCCAGCATCAATAGCGGTCAGTACACACGGGTGAATATCCAGCCGGGTGTCGGTGATTTCTCTGGCAAAGTGGTCATCATCTACGCTCAAACCTGGACACCATGACCTCGCAACCAGCGACAACTGAAGCGACTCCAGGGGATGGATCATCTCAACGGCGTTCACTCCCCTTGAGCATCATCCTTATGGGGGCGGTCGTGCTGTTGGTCGGTGGCTACGTTGGCACCCAGGTTATAGGGGTCTTGTTTGGCCTGATTGCTCCGCCGCTGCCGCCGACCCCGCCAAACCTGACTTCTATTGATCATACGAGTACGGACTACGGCAGTGACGAATGGCTTTATACCAGCCCTCAACATCCCTGTGATGTGGCTCAGTTCTTCATCGCTAATGGGGGGCAGTGCGAGTTTGCTCCTCAGTGGTGCTCGGCTGGTGGCGGTACAAATCCTGATAGTTATGTTCGGATTACAGCGGGCGATCATGTGGCTCGTTGCATAGGAACCAGCCCGTTCTCAATCTTTGCCCAACGTTGGCAAGTTTTGATTGCAACTACTGGATCGACCGGGGCTGACGGAACGACGTTTCGCCTGGTTCGGGATGTACTCTGGAATGGTGATGCTGGCCCTCCGGTCAGTTTACCGGTTGTGACACCGGCTACTGCGCCATAACCTTCCCTACCCGAACGCTGATAACTACGGCATAATGACGCCCATCGCTCACCTGTGATGGGCCTTTTGATTCCTTATGACCGGAGGTGCACCCGTGATGGCGAGTATGAGTACACGCCCGTCGCGGCGGATTGCCTGTTTGATACGCATCGACCATATCTAGACGTTATCAATTCAATCCGTATCAAACGCTGACGATGGAGACACGCATGTTCAAGGCAGTCAACGCCCGATTTGACATTCAGAAACTCGAACGCGACCAGTTGAACTTCTGGCGCGAAAAACGTATTTTCCAGCGCACGATGGATGAGCGCGCTGGTGGCCCAACCTATGTCTTCTACGAAGGGCCGCCAACGGCTAATGGCAAGCCAGGTACGCATCATGTACTGGCTCGTGCCTTCAAGGATATCTTCCCTCGCTACAAGGTCATGCAAGGGCATTACTGCCTGCGTGCTGGCGGCTGGGATACACACGGCCTGCCGGTCGAAATCGAGGTCGAGAAGGAACTTGGCATCAAAGAAAAGAAGGACATCGAGGCTTATGGCATCGCTGCCTTCAATGAGAAATGCCGGACGAGTGTTCTGCGTTACCTCACCGAGTGGGAGAAATTCACTGAACGCATCGGCTTCTGGGTTGACCTTGATAATGCCTATGTGACCTTCGAGAACGACTATATCCAGAGCGTGTGGTGGATTCTCAAGCAGTTCTGGGAGAAGAACCTGCTGTTTGAGGGCTATAAGGTTGTGCCATATTGCCCGCGTTGTGGGACTGCCTTGAGCAGTCACGAGGTCTCCCAGGGCTATGACGAAGTGGATGACCCCAGCGTCTATGTGCGCTTTCCGCTGCGAGATAAGCCTGGTGTCTACTTCCTGGCCTGGACGACTACTCCCTGGACATTACCAGGCAACGTGGCGCTGGCGGTTGGCAAAGACATCGACTATGTGCAGGTGGAAGGCCCACATCCCAAAGGCGAAGGTACTGAGAATTTGATCCTTGCTGCCGCACTGCTGGAAAAAGCGTTAGTTCATCCGGAAGAGTATCGGGTGGTAAAACGCTTCAAGGGCAGTGATCTGCTTGGTCAGCACTACAATCCGCTATATACCTTTCTCCCGGTGGAGAAGGATTATGCTTATGTGGTTGCTGGCGATTTCGTTAGCACGGAAGACGGTACTGGTATCGTCCATATCGCGCCAGCCTTTGGTGCAGATGACCTGGCAGTAGGCGAAAAGTTTGGCTTGCCGGTTTTGCGAACCGTCTCGCCCGATGGTCACTTTGTGGATGCCGTCACCAACTGGCGCGGTGTCTGGTTCAAGGAGGCCGATCCTTCCATCACCCGCGATCTTAAAGAACGCGGATTGATGTACAAGTCTGGACGCTATACGCACGATTACCCGTTCTGCTGGCGTTGCAAGAACCCACTGATGTACTATGCCCGCGATACCTGGTTCATCCGTACAACTGCCTATCGGGATCGGTTGGTGGCACTCAACCAGACCATCAACTGGGTACCGGAGCACATCAAGGATGGACGCTTTGGCAACTGGCTGGATGATGTCAAGGATTGGGCGCTTGGTCGCGAACGCTACTGGGGGACCCCGCTGCCGGTTTGGCGTGATGATGTCACTGGTGACATGTTGTGTGTTGGCAGCGTTGAAGAACTCTCTGAATTGAGCGGACGTGATTTGTCCAGCATGGATTTACATCGCCCCTATGTCGATGATGTGACTTTCCCCAACCCGAAGGGTACAGGGGGAACCATGCGCCGCGTGCCAGAAGTGATCGATGTGTGGTTTGATAGCGGTGCCATGCCGATTGCTCAATGGGGTTATCCGCGCAAGAACGGCGAGATGTTCAAAGCGCAGTATCCGGCGGACTATATCTGTGAGGCGGTTGACCAGACTCGTGGTTGGTTCTACAGCCTGCACGCCATCAGCACGCTCCTCTCCGATAGTGTGAGTTACAAGAACGTCATCTGCCTGGGGCATATTCTCGACGAAAAAGGCGAGAAGATGTCCAAGAGCAAGGGCAACATTGTTGACCCATGGGATATCCTGAATGCTCAGGGCGCAGATGCGATGCGATGGTATATGTACACCGCCAGCCCGCCCGGTGAACCGCGCCGCTTTTCGCAGAATCTGGTGGCAGAGGTTGTCAATAAGTTCTGGGGGACGCTGTGGAATACCTACAGCTTCTTCGTGAACTACGCCAATCTGGATAAATGGTCGCCGTTGGCCGAGCAGCCGCCAGTCGCCGAACGTGATGAACTCGACCGCTGGGTGCTGGCAGAACTGCATCAACTGACCCGTGACGTGACCGCGGCCTACGAGAACTATGATGTGACGGGCGCGACCCGCCCGATTCAGGCATTTGTCGAATCGCTCAGTAATTGGTACGTGCGCTTGAGCCGCCGCCGCTTCTGGAAAAGCGAAAACGACTCGGACAAGCAGGGTGCCTATGCCACGCTCTACGAATGTCTGGTCACGCTCAGCAAGCTCATCGCCCCGGCGATGCCGTTCCTGAGTGATGCGCTCTATCGGAATCTGGTGAGCGAGGTCGATAAAAACGCACCGGATAGCGTTCATTTGGCGACTTGGCCCGCTTATGACCCCGCTGTCATCGACGAAGCGCTCATCAACGAAATGCGCGTCGTCGAGAAATTGGTCAGCCTGGGGCGAGCGGCTCGTGAAGCCGCTGACTTGAAAGTCCGTCAGCCCCTTGCCAGTGCCCAGTTTGTGACCCGGAGTGTGGCTGAGGCCGATGCTGTTCGCCGTATGAGCGACATCATCGAGTCCGAGCTGAATGTCAAGTCGGTCAAGGTGCTGGAGGGAGCGGGTGAAGTCGTCACCTACGTTCTCAACCCGTTACCGGCTGTTCTTGGCAAAAAGCTGGGTAAGGACTTCCCGGCTGTGCAGAAGACGCTGCGCGAAGGAGCCTACGCTGATGTCGAACGTTGGGCTAAGGCACTGCTCAAAGGAGATGTCGTATCTGTCGAGGTCAACGGACAGGCTTTTGAGGTCACCTCGGCAGAGGTAGAAGTCAAGCAGAAATCGTCGGAAGGCTTTGCGGTTGCAGACGATGGCGGGTATCTGGCGGCAGTTGATACCCGCCTGAATGATGACCTCATCATGGAAGGGTTAGCTCGCGAAGTCGTCCGCCGCGTGCAATCCATGCGGAAGGATGCTGACTTCAACATCAGCGATCAGATCGATCTCCGTTACGTTGCCAGCGAACGACTTGGCAAGGCGATCAAGAAGCATAGTGACTACATCAAGACCGAGACCTTGGCGAAATCCATGCGGGCAGGTGAGCCTAAAGAGGAGTACCACCACGAAGAGTTCAGCTTTGATGGTGAAACACTCACCGTAGGGGTGCGGCGGATCGAATAACGCCTGTCTATAAACTACTACATGAGGCAAAAAGGGCGCATCACCATGCGCCCTTTTGCATGAGTTTAGTTGTGTAAATATACTAAAGGCGCTCTCGTTTAGTGACGGCATAGGGCCGATAAACTGGCGAATTTAGTCATAAGCGTACATAATGGCTGTATGGTAGTGGCTAGTCAAGTTAACGATATAGCCTATTATTCGCGCCATCTTGTCAATTGTCACCAAGTTGACGGGGTGGAAGGGAACCGTGCATGACTGAACAATCCTCGACTACATTGCAGGCCTTAATGCAGTTTGCGTTGCCCCTTGGCACTTCGTTAGTGGCAGGTTCTCCTGAAACGACGATTACATGGGCTGTGCCAGTGCGCGCTCAACCACCTGCTTTTGCTGATATTTACGGTGGGGAATTGGCGCTGGTCTCTATGGATGTGTTGCGGGGCTACAATGCCAAGTTGACACTGACCGAAGTTATTCAAAATCTGGCCCAGGTGGGCATTCGGGCGATCGCTACTGCCGATAGTATTCCCGAGTCTATTGCGACTTTGGCGGGTGACTCGCAGATTAGCCTGCTGCAACTGCCGGATGACAGCAGTCTAGCGCGGGTGGAGCGAGCGGTCAACTCGTTGATTGTGAATTTCACTGCTCAGTTGACGCAGCGGGCGATGGAGATCCAACGTCAACTCACCCGGCAGGCTGCCGAAAATCGGGATCTCAACAGTCTCTTACAAATTATTGCCCGCGCGACTGCCAAGCCCGTGGTGATTCATGATGAGTCTGGAGTCATGCTGGCGCAGGTCTATCCCAGCGTAGCGCGTCGGACTCAGGCGGCGATCCCAGGCCGCTCTATGCCCTACGGTCAATTTCAGACCTGGATTGAAGAAGGCGCATCGGATACAGAAGGGGCGATTGTTCCTAGTCCCCTGGGCTTTACAACGGTGCTGCGGGTGGAAAAGCGGGTGGCAGGTTATCTCTCGTTGGTGGATAAACCTGGCCCACTGGATGAATTTGACCGGCTTGTGCTGACTTATGGGGCGGATGTTTGTGCGATTGAGCTTGCCAAGAGCAAGGCAATCGCTTTTGCGGTTGAGCAGGCCCGTGGTGATTGGGTGCAGATGTGGTTGAGTGGTACCGCTGCTGATGACGATTTGCTGACGATCCGCGCCCAACAGGCTGGATTTGACCCGACCAGTCCCTATATGGTGGCGGTTTTTCGAGCAGCGACCCGTCAAGGGACGCCGCTGCCCCTGGAATCTCTCATTTCGTTGGTGCGGGATGATATGACTCGCCGCCAGATTAATGGTGCAGTTGGTCAGTATGTCGATGTTATTGTCGCCATTTACCCGTTGGAGACTCCAGCGGCGGCCCCGCGAATCCGCCGCTTGGTGGACGAGGTGCGTGTACAACTCATGGGGCGGTCGGCCAGTGGATTGGTCAGCGTGGGTCTTAGCCGACCGGTGGAAAAGCTCAGCCAGTTACGTGAATCCTACCGTGAAGCGCGGGATGCGGTGAGCATTGCGCTGGAACTGGGCGACCATGAACAGACCACCTTCTATGGCGACTTGAAACTTTTTCAATTGCTACTGGCACTCAAGGATCGCAACCTCGATCACTTGCGACGCTTTTATCAGGATACCCTGGGCAGACTGGTGGAGCAGGATGAGCGTAAGCAAAGCGATCTCATCCGTACTCTGAACGGCTTCTTTTCTGCCAATGGAAATCTAGCGAAGGCCGCACAGGATTTGGATGTTCACCGGAATACACTGGTCTACCGGCTGGAGCGTATCAGCGAACTCACGGGCATGGATTTAGATGATGCCGACAACCGCCTGATTCTTCATCTGGCACTGAAGGTGCAGCGTGTGCTGGCGACACTTTCTGGGTCGGTTTAGGCGGGGTGAGTTACCTACCTGTTACGCGGTCTATATAGAGTGCTGCGGCATATGCTGCATAGGTCAGCCTGGCTCTTGAAGCTAAGGCTGATTTGATGGTCAGTGGGGTACTAAACAGATACGGCGCAGTTGCATGAATGCCATATCTTGCAGTGTGTGGCGGGTTGGCAAGCTCCAATTGTGGTGCACTCAAGTGACCAGTGTCAGCCACACAATCCCGATCAAGAGTGTCAGGATGGTGATTGGCACGCCTGCCCGCAGGAAGGCCATAAAGCCCAGATGGACGCCTCTCGTGCGGGCGACTTCAGCCACAATCAAGGTCGCAGCGGAACCCAGCAGGGTCAGGTTGCCTGCTAATGTAGAGGACATCGCCAGAGTTAGCCAGGCTTGCTGGGGATTAACCAGTGACGGGATTTCCGAGCGGAGCAACAGTACTGCTGGAACATTTGAGACCACATTGCTGAGGATGCCAGTCATCAGGCTGAGCGTGGTTACGCTCCCTTGCAACAGCGGCTGTACTAACGCAAATAATTGCTCGCTCAATCCGCTAACTTCAATCGCGCCGGTGACGACGAATAACCCCCCGAAGAAGGCAAGCAAATCCCAGTCAATCGCCAGTAGCTTTTGTGGCTTCAACCGGGAAACCAGCAGCAACCCTGCGGCAATGCAAGCCGATGGCACAATGGGCAGTCCGGCGAGGAACGCAATCATCAGCACCACCACAACCATCAAAGTCCGGTTGAGCAGTGGTTTGAAGGTGCGTGGTTCCTCGATAGCGATGGTTGGCAAGGTGCCGCGAAACTCCCCCGGATAACACACCAGAATCACCACCCAGCAGATAACTAACCCAACCACCGCCACTGGCCCTAAATATGCCAGAAACGTCAGAAAAGGGATTCCACTGGATTGCCCGATGATGAGATTCTGCGGGTTGCCGGTGATGGTCGCCACTGAGCCGACGTTAGCGGCTGCCCCCAGCCCAATCAGATAGGGTAGGGGATCGCGCTTGAGCCGCAGTGTCAAATCCACCACGAATGGTGTGAACAGAATGCAGACCGGATCATTCAGGAAAATCGCGGAGAGGATGCCGGATGCGGCAATTACGAGCGCCAGCAACATGCGCGGTGTGCGGGCCAAGCGCAACACCTGGGCACCGATCAGATCGAAGAACCCTGCCATCCGCAGATTGGCGTTGATGACCATCATCGCGCCCAGCAGCAGGATCGTCCCCAGGTCAATGTGGCTATAGGCTTGCTGTTCATTGATTGTGCCGACCAGCACCAGCAAGGCAGCTCCAACGAGTGCAATAGTGGCGCGGCTCATACGTAAACCGGGGATGCGCCCGATGGCGACCCCGGCATATGTCAGCAAGACGATGATGGTGGTGACGGTTTGTTGAGTAGTCATGTTTATTCACACAAAAAAGAGCGCCCCGCGGGACGCCCTGAGCGTTCAACCCACCTTCTCGTCCGCTGACCCCGAAGGCAGATCAGCGGAAGGAGAAAGGGAGCAGACGGTAGTAATCAGTTCTTGCGGTTGGGTGTGCAGATCTTGACGAAATGCTCCGCCGGGTACTGCATCAGGTCATAGAGATGCCCGGCAGCATCAGCCTGATTGTTTACTTCAAGGGTTTGGATGTAGATGTTCATCAACTCACGGACATCATCAATGCCGCGTTCATCCATCGGGAAAATGTCCACCATTGCCCCATCGGCCAGGCGGTTGCGAATAGCGTCGATGGTGAGGTTCATCTCTGGTTGGACGCGCTGATAAATGACGCCACCAGACATACCGGCACACATCCAAGGGCCGGGGTCACCGAGGATGACTACACGTCCTGAAGTCATGTATTCGCAGGCATAGCCCTTCAGGTTGGCACGAGCTGCCAGCCCGCCCAGTTCATCCCGCAGTGGTTCCTTGATTTCGCCACCGAAGATGATGTCAGCCCCGCTCAGGCGGATACAAGCGCGGGTATCCGCGTTACCCTGCACAATGAACTGACCACCCTGAGCACCGTAAGCGAAACTCTTGCCGACTGAACCATCGAGCCGTTGACCATTGTGGTTCAATCCCTTGAGGATCGTAACTTTGCCACCACGGGCACACTTGGCAACGCCGTCTTGAGCTCCGCCTTCTACCAACACATCCAGCGGTGCATCCATGAAGGCGGCCAGCCCGTTGCCGGGGATGGCCGAGTTGCTAAAGTTCAGGTGAACGGCTTCGATCAGATCCGCATTTTCAAAGTCACCCCGCTTAATCGCGCCGGAAAGATGCGTACCCAGGGCGCGATCCATGGCCTGTACCTGCTCGTCATCATAAGTGACTTCGGTATCACCAGTACGCACTTCTTCAGCAATTGTTGAAGTGATCTGCTTGCTGATGATGTTGCGCGGTCGGTTCAGGCGGCGGCCCACGCCCGGTTGTAATTCACGGGTTTGGTTCTTGGGTGCCCGCTTGAGTAGCGGCGTGAGATCCAGCCGATCAGACATGGCGATCTGTTCGAGGTAATCGGTGCGCCCTACCAGATCCTGGACACGGCGGACGCCCAGTTTGGCTGTCCACTTGCGGATGTCATCGGCCAGCATGTAAAAGACGTTGCAGATGCCATCGACCGCCTGCTCGTAGACGCGCGGCTCAAAGTGCTTGATGCCTTTGTTTTGTGCTTCTTCCTTTGTGCGGATGTGGGTAGTAATGCCCACATGGCAGGTGCCTTCATGACATTTGCGGCAGATGGTACAGCCGACAGCAACCATCGCCAGGGTGCCGAAACCGACCCGGTTTGCGCCGAGGCAGAGCATTTTGACAACATCCCGACCGCTTTTCATACCGCCGTCGCACCACAGTTCGACATCATCGCGCAGGCCACTTTCAGAGAGGGCGCGGTGGGCGAGCCAGACACCGATTTCTGCTGGGAGGCCGACATGTCGGAGGGAATGGGCACGGGCCGCACCAGTACCGCCATCGTAGCCGGTGATATTGATGATGTCGGCACCGGCTTTCGCTACGCCAACGGCGATCACGCCGACGCCAGGAACGACCGGGATTTTGACTGAGACTTTTGCATGGGGATTGGCGGTCTTCAGTTCGTCGATGAGTTGCGCCAAATCTTCAATCGAGTAGAGGTCATGATTATTGCTGGGCGAGATCAGGTCGACACCGGGAGCGGTGTGCCGGGCTGCTGCGACCTGTTCGGTGACTTTGTAACCGGGCAATTGCCCGCCTTCGCCCGGTTTGGCTCCCTGACCAATCTTGATCTCCAGGTAGTTACAGGAGTTCAGGAATTCGATATTCACACCAAAGCGGGCTGAGGCGATTTGATTACCACGATTACGCGGGTAACGGCCCATCACCTCCGGCAGTTCGCCGCCTTCGCCATTCACACAGATGATGTTGAGCTTATAACCCGCTTCACCGTAGGCCTTGTAAGCCAGTTCCCCCTGTGAGCCAAAGGACATGGCTCCGATGACTACCGGCATCGAGTGTTCGCCGATGCTGATATCGACTTCATCGGGATCAATCGCGTTCTCATTCTCGCGCAGGCCAATGACATGGCGCAGCGCGACTGGAATCTCATCTTCCAGTTCCATCAATTCGGACGTGTATTCTTCCAGTGACAGTTCACCGTGGGCAACGTCTTCAACCTTCTTCCACATCTTGGGGTAGAGGCGGTCTGCATTGGCGAGTTTGCCGGTGATTTCGCCGCGTAATTCGGCGGCGCGTGATCCAGCGTCAACCTGCATAGCATCCCAGGTTAGGCCACGAGCTTCTGAACCAAAATAGTTGGGCGTGCCGAGGTAGCTGGCGACACTGTTCGACAGACCAATGGAACTGAAAGAATGCCCGTAGCCACGCAATTCGTGGCATCCGATCGTGGAGATCACTTTTTCAATGCCGCCACTAAGAGCCTTAAGGGTGCCTCCCAATTGCTTGATGATCTTCTCTGGGGTGAGGGCATCCTTTGATGGTTTGGGAGCCATACCCAAGGTGACTGCATAGAGGGCATAAGGCAGGACGGCATTGGCTCCCAGCGCCACAATCAACGCTAGGTCATGAAGGTCGCGCAGCGAGCCTGAACGTACCACTAACCCGACCTGACGACGCAGGTTGGGGCGATCATCACTGTTCCGCAGCGCCTGGTCAATGGCGGAGACGGTCAGCAATGGATCCAGCCAGTGAGTCTGACCTTCAAAGACTTCTGTATCATCGAGCACGATACATTGGATGCCCTCACGCACTGCATTCACTGAGGCTGTCTGCAAACGATTGATGGCTTGCTCGATGCCTTCATCCTGCGCGGCTGTCATCTGGAAGACGGCTAAACGATCACCATAGAGGTCGAACAAGTCCTCAATCGTGACGGTACCGTGTTTTTCAGCAACGCTTCGTACGCTATCGATATCGACTTCCGCCAGACCGCCCAGGATTAGCGGTGTGTCGATGCTGATGAGTTGGGCATCGGGGTTGGGCGCTTCGGTCAAGGCCGGACGCGGGCCAATGTAGCAACGGGTGGAGAACTGGGCCTTCTCACGCTCGCGGTCAATCGCTGGATTGGTGACGACTGCGACAGTTTCCTTGAAGTAATCAGCGATGTTCATACGTGTGTGGGACATCGCGGCCAGCGCGCCATCCCAACCGAGTGAGCCAACCTGTTCCTTGGCGCTCTCGGCAATCGTTTCGACGAAGGAAACGTGATAGCGTTCCCAACCCAGTGCCGCCATCGTGTTGGCGTTGATCGCCACTGTCCTGAGCTTCCACGGTTGTGCCGGGATGGTCATGGTTTTCAGGCGGATGGGGAGGGAGGCATTCAGTATTTCGCCTTCCGGCTCGGCGGTCATGAGAGCGATTGGCGCAGGGGTGATCTTGGGCTGGTGTCCGTTACCATTGTGGCCATTCCCATTGGTCGTTTTGCCGTTTGGCTCCGTGCCGAAGGAGAAAAAGCTAGTCGGTTCGCCGCCAAAGCGCAGCCCGCGCTCGCGGAAGCGGCTGAGGGTATGCCGTTGAATAGCTGGGTAATCCAGGACTTCGATACCACGACCCGGATTGACCTTTAAGGCGATCTTTTCGCCGGGTGCCAGCGGTTTGGCATCTGTAGACATCGAGTCCAGCAGGTAGACCCCACGTTCTGAGGTGGCGAAGTACTCTTTTTCCGTTTCACCGAACCACAATGGCCGAAGACCCAGTGAATCCACGCTGAAGACACACTGATCGCCCAGTCGGGCAACAACCGCGGCTGGACCCTGGGCAAACGGTCCCCAGGCTTTCCGCATTTGGTCGTACAGGGCGTGAATTTCGGGAGCCGTCTGGATTAAATCGTGCTTATGGGCCGGGAAGATGAACTCCATGGCTTCGATTAAATCGAGGCCGAAGTCCATGCATAGCGCACGCAGCGCTCGATCTACATCCTGCGAGTCCGAGTTGCCGGGATCAAGTTCGATACCCAGCATTTCGGCCTCGATCTTGAAGCGGCTAATCGTATTAAACTCGCCGTTGTGACCCAGCAGGTTGAAGGGTTGAGCGCGTTCAAAAACGGGATTGGTATTGGTGGAATAGCGCGCATGACCAAGTGTAATGGTTGAGGCATAGTCCGGGTCACGCAGTTCAGGGTAATACTTGCGGAGAAGTTCAACGGTTCCCTGAACTTTATAGACGACGCTATGTGCGGACATTGATGGGAAGTGAACATTCAGATCCCGTTCCAGTCGCGCTTGCAGGTTGAAAAGTGTCTTTTCCAGATCTTCTGTGCGGACGTTGCCGTTCATCCCGGCAAACTGATAAAACAGCGGCTCATTGTTACGCGCATTCGGCCCCAGCAGATGACTATTAACCTCACCGGGTTCTTCAACGATGACATCCAGCCCTACTTCAGTCATTTGCGCGGCAATCTGCCCGGCAATGTAACTCGCGCGACCTCGAGCCGAGGCAGGGATCATGGCATGGGCAACCCAAAAATTGCGGTTCCCGGCAATGCTGGAACGCAGCCCGGCCCGCACCAGCCGTTTGATCCATAGCTGGCGCGGGATATCAGTCAAAATGCCGACGCCATCACCTTCGCCGTCCACGAAGCCAGTGCGGTGCCCCATGCGGGTGAGAGCTTCAATTGTTCGTTTAACATTACCGTGAGTGGGTTCGCCGCCTTTACGGACGGCACAAATCAGGGCGCAAGCATCGCGTTCAGCGGTATCTATCGGATGCAGCGGGAATGGGTCACAATGAGGCTGCTGGTCGGTCTCCACGTTGCACTCCTTGGAGTGAGACAATACAACAAGATCATCCTTTGGTGGAAGGAAGTGCGCTTAGATTACGACAATTTGCCTATGTATGCTGCGTACAGGGTATATGGATATTTTGTTGGTGGAGTCGTATAAATTGCACAGGTGACGCGGCGGAAGGCCATACACTATCTGTTGCGGTTCTTTAATTTATCCCCGAATGAAACGTTTTGCAGATTATTTAATGCCATATTGTGATTTTGAGCACAAATTTAACTTGAGCATTCTGCCTAAAGCATAATCATCCAAGCAGGCTAGTCAGTATTTGTACACCCTGTATGAATGACAACCTGGTTGACACCTTCGAACCAAAGTTGTTCTGGGCCTGCATCCAAGGTGAAAGCTTTTGTGCAGCTCAATTAATTGTCATCAGGCGGCGGACGGTTAAGGCCAGATGCAGCGCCAGCCGAATCTCTGGTCGATCAAGATCAATCTGCGCGATGTCATTGATGCGATTCATGCGGTAGAGCAGGGTATTGCGGTGGACGAAGAGCGTTTCAGCCGTTTGTGAAAGATTGCCATGACATTGGAAGAAGGCTTCCAGAGTCTTAATCAGATCGGCATTCTGGTCGCGGTCATATTTGACCAATGCGCCGAGAGTGCGTTCGCAAAAATCAGTTAGTTTATCCCGATCATTTAAGGAAAGTATTAGTTGGTACACCCCTAGATCTCCGATGTAAAGCGGATCATCTGTGTTTAGACGGCGGGCCAATTCGAGGGCTTGAACTGCATCCCGGTAACTGTTTCGCCAGGCAGGAATATCCTTGGCGGCTTGACCAACGCCAACGGCAATTCGCGCACCGGGATATTGCCGATGGGCTTCCTGAGCACAGGCGTGGGCCAGCTTGAGGGCGGTATCAATTGGGTTGTCTGGTGGGCTGGCATGAAAGACAACCAGCTCATTGACCTGATCCCGCTGCCAGACCAATGCCTGTTCGTGCTGTCCGTGTACGATGCTGTTAATGAGGGTTTCCAAACGGCGATTGGAGAAGATTTTTTCTCCCTGCCACGCCATGACGATAGCGACATGGACCGCCTGCATATCATGGTCGAAGCGTTCTCCCTGTCGCATCGCTTCCTGCTGGCTCACATCGCCCAAGAGCAATCGATCAAGGAAGGTGCCACGTAACCGTTTTTCGGTTTCGGAGATGGCTTTGGCTTTCGCCATTTCCAGCGCGCAGGCGGCTGCGCCATGTTCGGTTACCAAGGTATCAATATCATCAAGTTCGGTATCCCGCCCGATGATTGAGAGGTATCCGCGTCCGACATTTTTGGTAATGATTGGACAGATGAGGCGAGCGACGCCGGGTACAGGCAATGATTGCATCAGGACTGGGTTATCTAACTCACTGACGCGCATACGGTCCTGTACTTCCGTCGGTAGGTTAGAACTGCTCCGCAGGAAGTTGTCGATTTCTTCCCAGACGCCGATGAATTGGGGTTGTTCCGCACTATCAATGATGTTCATTCGTTTGTCTTGCACGACGACCGCTTTATTGGTCAGGCGCGCAATTTCATTGATGAGGGCAGCCATGCCCTCGTTGCGGGAGGAAATCTGAGTGAGCTGTTTGTAAATCTGAGTAGCTCGCCGTTCGATTTGTCCCTTTTTATCTACCAGCAGGCTCACAATAGACTTTTCCACCATGCGGATGCGACTTCCGGACGGCAGCAGTAGCAGTGGAATACTAAATGCGTTGGCCTCGGCAATCGCTGCTGGAGAGGCCGCCTCACAAAGTACCACGCCTGAGGCATTCATGTCGGCAGCCATGCGGACCACATCTACATCGGTAAGCTGGCGCTGACCATTGCCTTCGGGTGAGGAGAGCAGGGCAAGTTCGCCGCGCTGCAGGGCTTTGATCGCACTCTTGTTTTCCGGGTAGATGACGGTTGCCCAGGTAACGCTTTGACCCAGATGCCCATCGCCTGCTATAACTCGGGTACCGAGAGGTAAGGCCTGTTTACGAATGTCCTCGACCGTAATGCTGGTGATCTGATCAATCATGTCCGCTCATTGTATCTTGGTATTCGTGCACAATATCCGATAGTGATACCGGGCTTTTGGTCGAAAGTCAACATAAACGTGTGCAATCCATCCAAAATTGGTCTTAGGTTTGTGCAGTTATAGGTTGCTTAGGTTTCACCTGTCAGGAGGCCAATCAGGATGACTATCGCGAAGATGATGAGGGCTATACCAAGAAAATCTCGTGTTGGATCCAGATAGAGGTTGAACAGCATCAATCCCACTAAGGCTGCTCCACCCAACCAGGTCACCGGGCTGACCATCCAACCGCGCATATACTGCAACATCCCTGAGCCTAAGAGGATAATAGCCCCGGCCAGTGGAAGTACCCAGTTGATTCCCATTGTTTCAAGATTGAGCAGATTAAGAATGGCGAATACCAGCACCAGCAGGAACCACGTCATACGCTCGACCCGGGCTTCGGCATAACTTTTGCGGCGATCGTAACGGTCGTCATCCTGGTTTCGTCGCTGACGATTTTCTTTGCGTGAACGTTTTCGGCTCATCTTTCCCCTCATTGGTCAGGTGTAGTACATCCGTTCCAGCATACCCTCACTGGCACTTTTAGGCCAACCGCGTAATCATAGGCAGGGTAGATAAGAAAGGGTTTGGGTACGTATGGTGGTGAGTCGTAGGTTGCTGGCCTGGTTCAGGCATGGGTTTACCCTGCTGATATTGTTGGGTTTTCTCTCCGCTTGTGACCCGGCAAATAATGATCGGTTGGATTCAGGGCCAGTATTGTTGCAGGATGTGACACTGGGAGCGGCTGTCCCATCGCCGACGCGGGTTCTCAGTCCGACGCCGACCTTCATCCCGATTGGTGTCACATCAGAGTTGCTTTCACCTCTGCAGGCTCCTACGATTGAGGTGAGCTTTGTGTTAGTCACCCCCACGCCACCGCCAAGTAAAACCCCTACCATTACGCCGACGCTTTCACGGACACCTACATCGGTACCGCCGACTAGTCTGATTACTGTAGTCCCGCCAACAGCACCCTTATTTGTCTATCCCGCTCCTATAATGGGGACATCGCCTCCGGCTGGATTTACGAATCCGCAGGTGCCAACCCCGCAGCCCAATATCATTACGGGGCCCTGCCAGATTGCCTGGTTCTTTACCATCATTTCCCCGGCAAATTGTCCTCTTGGGCCAGCAGCAAGTGGATCTGGCGCGTTTCAACAGTTTCAGAATGGTGTCATGATCTGGATTCAAGCGCAGGATGCCGTCTATGTGATATATGATAGTGCGACGGTTCCCCGTTGGCAGGTGTTTCAGGATACCTTCACTGAAGGTATCCCGGATGACACTTCCTGGGCCGGTACGCCACCACAATTTACATTCTATCCCAGGCGTGGTTTTGGCCTGATCTGGCGCAACCAATTAGGTGTTCGTGATCGACTGGGGTGGGCGGTTAGCGAAAACGAGATTGGTTATTCCCCTCAGGTGCAGATTGGCAGTGATTCTTTTATCTATATCAGCGATCCGCGGGGGGGGGTACTGAGCCTGACGCCCAACGGACAAGATTGGCGACGGTACAACTAACCGTTGGAGCAAGTATGGTTGCCCACAAACGAATCGGCATTTTGACTGGCGGGGGAGATGCCCCTGGTCTGAACGCAGTCATCCGCGCAGCCGTACTGACGGCTGAACATGTTTACGGCTGGGAAGTGATCGGTATCTTAGAGGGTTTTGATGGTTTGTATCACCGATTGCCGCCCGTTGAATTGAATGAACGGGCTGTGCGCGATTTGCTGCCGCGTGGTGGCACGATTCTCGGCGCAGCCAACCGCGGCAGCCCCTTTCATCATCCCAGGACGCAGACCGATGGGAGTGTGGTTTACGAAGATGTTTCCCATGAAGCACTCGAACGGATGCAGTCTTTCGGCTTGGATGCGTTGATTGTAGCGGGTGGGGATGGCACCATGTCGATTGCCTGGAAACTGGTGCAAATGGGCGCTCGCATTGTTGGTGTGCCCAAGACTATCGATAACGATCTTGGGCGTACCGAGACTACCTTTGGTTTTGAGACTGCTGTTACTACGGCGACCGAGGCACTGGATCGGTTGCAGACGACGGCTGAGAGCCATCATCGGGTGATGGTTCTGGAAGTCATGGGGCGCGATGCGGGTTGGATTGCGTTGCAGAGCGGTGTATCCGGCGGAGCGGACGCTATTCTGATACCGGAGATTCCATTCGATATTGACACTGTCTGTCAGAAGATTGAGCAAATTCAACTCACGGGACGGCGTTACAGTTTGATTGTGGTGGCCGAAGGTGCCCGTCCAAGAAATGGTGAACAACGTTATCACATCAACGATCAGAAACAGGGCGGAAAACGCCTTGGTGGTATTGGTCATCAGGTTGGGCAAATGCTAGGCGATAAGATCGATTCAGAGGTGCGTGTCACCGTACTGGGTCATGTTCAACGGGGTGGTCAGCCTATTCCCTCGGACCGTTGGTTGGCGACCCGCTTTGGTGCACAGGCCGTTCATCTGGTCGCTAACGAGCAGTGGGGGATGATGGTTGCTTTAGAGAGCAGTCGGATGGTGGCTGTGCCTATGTCTGAAGCGGCTACGACCAAGACCGTTGATCCACAGGGGGAAATGGTGCAGATGGCCCGTGAATTAGGAATTGTGTTTGGATGACACCTCTTCAAAGCCCTAAAAGTGGGCATGCCAGCCGTCGAATGCTGTTGTTTTCCCTGTTTTTTTGGCCGCTATTTGTTTGTGGGGCCACGGTACTTTTCTATTTGGTCTTTCCACCGGCGCGCCTAAATCTGCTCGTCATGGGAGTCGATTCCAGAGGTTCAGAGGGATATGTTGCGCGTACCGATAGCATGATGCTGGTGGGTGCGAATCCCTCTCAATTGCGTCTGAGCCTGCTAGGGCTTAGTCGTGAGTTGTTTATCGAGGTACCGGGTTATGGCACCCAGCAAATCAACGTGGTCAATGTGCTGGGTGAACAGGACGCTGCTGGAAATGGCCCCCTCCTACTTGCAGCCAGTATTAACGCGGGTTTTGGTATTCAAGTCGATCGCTATTTAAGGCTGGATTTTGATGCGTTTATCGCGCTGGTCGATGCTGTTGGTGGTGTGACAGTGGATGTTGAAAAACGAATTGTAGACGATTTGTATCCAGATGGCGCAGGTGGGTACCAGGTTGTGACGTTTGAGCCGGGGGTTCAAGAACTAAATGGTGAGCGGGCGCTCATGTATGCCCGCACGCGCCATACTGATGATGATTACGCTCGCGCAGCTCGTCAACAGCAAATCATCTCTGGTTTGTTGACCCGATTGCGGAATCCACTCCGGTGGCCTGGCGCGTGGCTAGCATTCAATCAACATGTGGATACCAACCTGACACTGGGTGATATGCTGGCATTAGGGCCGACTGCGATCCTGAATATCGGGCGTTATGAACGCCTCGTCATTAATCGGGACTACATTGTGGGTACAGCTGCTGGTCATCCCATGCCCGACTATGAAAAGATAACGCCCTGGCTGGCAGGGCGCTTTGTCGATTGAATAGCTGGTTCCGCAGTTTGGGTTTAGCTGGCCGGTTTTTCGCGTAGGAGACGGTCATAAGCACCCTCCCAGAGCGCTTCAGTCCGTGTGAATTTGGTTACTTTGATGTCAGCGACATGGGGTAGCAGCTTCATCATCAGGTTGGGTAGACCGGTATACTCATCTTGAAAACACATCTGCTGGAGTTGATCAGCCATATCGTTGACCCACATATAGCGGCGGCGCAGGTCTTCGGCTTTCATCCAATAATCGCGCTTTTCCCATGCTTTGGCAGACTCATCGATGCCTGAGTCGATCTCACGTAGACAGTAAACGAGCAGCGCCAGCATGTCACGCGAGGTATTGTCAAAAGTCGGTTTCTGGCTCAAATGGCGCAGGAGTTCGGCTATCGTTCGCAGAAGCTGATTCCGCTGCTTACCTGTGCTATCAGTATTGATGACCCGGCTCATGTGTTGCCTTCATTCCCTTCACTGAGGATGTCAAATAACACGACCCTGTAGCTATTCTTCTACCGGCCGAATCCCTTTATAGACGATACTTCCACCGATTGTCTTCAGAATGACATCTGCTTTGCGACCAATCCGCTCAGCCAGATCTTTTGAACTCATGGGCATATTACCGGTTGCCAGAAAGACCCGGAAAATACTATCAATGAGTGAGGTATGCGGCCCGATGAAGTTCTCATCTTCAGCGGCGATCTGAATTGCCAATCCCAATTCATTCAATTGGAAGACTTCACCAGTGTCAGGATCAATGAAATCGATAATCCGATCTTCTTCCTGGTGGCTGAGGCGTTCGCGTTGTTCCGGCAGGAGATGACTTAACAAATAGCTTCGCAAGTCTTCGTTACTCTTATCCCACCAACCATAGTCAATGTGATAACGAGTATCCTGGGTAGGCTTACGGAGAAACCCCGGAAGCGGCTTGGAAGCTGTCTTTTTTTCCTCAGCATCCGTAGCTGATTCAGCCTTTGTCTTCAGTGTGGTTTTTTCAGCCATGGCTATCGCTCCTGCTCATTGCTTAATTTCCAGTAATGACCGCCCACATTCTGGAAATCCGGGCTGGCGGCCAAGGCTGCGAAGATCGGCCCCGGCGGGCAACGGCGTAAGGCATTCAGCGCACTGTAGAGGGTTTTGGCATGTACGGTTCCCTGAGGCGTGAGAGAACCCAGTGGCCCGATCAGCAGTTTTAAGGTTGAGATAAGCGGGCGTTTCTGTTTTTGGATCTCGAGTGCCAGTGCTTCTACACCAGCTAAGTCGTCGGCACCGATAATCATCTGTTCATCATAGGCAGCACCGATGCCACGCTTTTGATTCTCGAAGGTGAGGCCATCTTGCTTAGGGACCATCAAGCGGATCCACTCGGTACGGGCTTTGTAGCTATCAAAGTTGATGATGACTTTACCAGGAGCACCCTGCTTGAGTGTCAAAAACGCGCCGATGGGTAATTTGTGTTTGCGGTAGAAAGGTGCAAGCCCATAGACATAGCGTTCTTTGCGGACAACCCACGCGGGAAATTCCTCGCCGTCCTGTCCGTCTACCATCGTGAACCAAACACGTGGACTTTGCCGGGCGGTAGGGAAAATGGTTTCCGTTTTCAGGCTGAGGGGTAGGGTTCCTAAGCGCCGATGGGGGAAAATAAGGGTGATTTTGACTTCTTCCGGAACCTCATCCAGTTCGTCGGCTTCAGTCAACTCATCATCTATTTCAGCTTCTAACGCCAGCAGGTCAGGCGTAATGAGATCGCGGTTATAGTCAATCGGGCTATAGCGTAACTGAGGCGGCGTGTTGAGCACTTCAGTTGGCTCCAGGCGGGAAAGGAACCAGAGTACTTCACCCGTCGGCCCGACTTCATCAAAGCGGCTATCCTGCCGCAAGCCATAGTTGAGGGAGAAAACTTGAAGCTCTATTGGAGCTTTGCCTACGCCACCAATTTGTTCAATGATCTCGTTGGTATGGAGGGGGCCGCCCTCGCTCATATCCAGCACCGCTTCTGCCAGGTTGAGATGACCGACATTGATCTCCATCATCAGGTCGCGCGGGAACCAGGTATGCGCCATGTAGATGAGATCTTTGTTTTTACGCAGTCGTTCTTCCAGCAATGCGACGATATGATCTCCAGAACTTTCCAGAATGCTTTCTACGTTGAGTTGACTGCTATCGAATGGCAGGCCCGGTTCATCTTCCAATGCCTCGATCATATCTAAAGGCACAGTCAGGCCGGCAGCGAATTCCCGAAGTTTTTTGCCACGCGTGTTTTCGATGGGATTGTCAAATTTCACCTGGATAACGCTAAAGTTGCTGTAATCCGGGTTGTTGCCTTCACGTAAACCCATCACGATCCCGGTCTCATAATCAAACTCAGAGAATATGAGACGGTCACCAACTGCGTATGAAAGTGATGGGTTATACAAGCGGGCATTCTGATAACGCTCGCGCAGATTGGCAGCCTCATTCTCAAGTCGATGTTCGACGAGTGCGCGTGCCAAGGTCTTGCTTGATAGGGGTTTTTCTTTCTCCAGCAGCAACCCGGTTAAATACTCGATGTCTTGGTCGTCAATTGTCAAATTGCGCGCCCAATGATGACTTTGAATCATCGTGGTTACGCCTCCAGTGGAAAGTCAAAAGGGGGAAAATCAGCCGGATACTGCTGGGTGGGCGGTATGCCCGAAACGAATTTTCATTATAACGAACGTCTTTCAGCAGGCGCAAGCGTCGGGTTGACCGAGGCTGAGGCATTGTTATATACTTTCACAGTTTCATCAAATGAACGTTCAGAACGAGGTATACACTGCATGTCAACTAAGCGGACGTGGCAGCCTAAGATCCGCCGCCGCAAACGTGTTCACGGTTTCCGTCAACGTATGAAGACTGCTAAAGGTCGTAAGGTTTTGTCAGCGCGTCGTCGTGCAGGGCGTCACTCATTGACGGTTACACCTAACCATGTCAAGAAGGTCAACTGGAAGTCAAAGACGGCCCGCGAGGACTAATCCATGTTGGAGCGACTTCTCCGGTTACATCAGCCGGATGATTTCGCCCGGTTGCGTGCTGGTGGTAGGGTTTATCGTCACCCAGCAATGCTCTTGAGCTTGTTGCCCAATGGTCTGCCACACAATCGTTACGGCTTCATAACCAGCAAACAGATCGGCGGGGCGGTGCTACGGAACCGAACCCGCCGTCTGTTACGGGAAGCAATTCGTAAATTGCACCCGCGCATCTCGACCGGATATGATTTTGTCTTGATTGCCCGTCATGAGTTAACCAAGCAATCGTTGATGGATTACGAGTTGACGATTGAATCACTGCTTCGTCAGGCTCGTGTGGTTGTATGAGGTGCTCGTCGGAATGAAATTTCTCGCGTTGGGCTTGATCTGCTTCTACAAGCGATTTCTCTCTCCACTGCTACCATCCGCTTGCATCTACGAACCAACCTGCTCCATGTATACGTATCAGGCTATAGAGCGTTTTGGGATTATTCGGGGAACATGGTTGGGTGCGAAACGGATCGCACGTTGCCATCCATTTGCCAAAGGTGGCTATGACCCGGTACCTGAAGCGCGGAAGTAAGTAGTAAGGGGTCCAGCTTGCCTAGTTTGCTTTCACGCCGATCCATACTGGGTACGGCGTTTGTCTTCATCCTCTTGTTAGCAGCCTGTGGCCCGGCACCGCTGGGTGTGGGTTGGCCTGCCATAAGTCTGGCAAATACGACCTGTGGTGAGAATACCTATCAGCACGTGATCGTTGCTTTTAATGATCGTGTTGTCCTGGTCGATCCTGCTGATGGCAGTGGTTCAGCTTTATTGAACAATGAATGTGAACCTCGACCGCCAGAAGCAGATGGTCGTGCCAAGGTATGGGACTTCCGAGGGACTGGTCAAAATCAATTTTTCGCGCTGCCTTCCACTCTGGACGAGCAGACTTTGATTGCGATGAACTATGCCCAGCGGATCTATGAAATTGATACCGCGACAGCCCGCGCTAATAATGGGGAAGGTTCAACCTTGCCAGAGCGAACGGGTCATGCGGTGGCACAACCGCTGGTCAATGGCGATTTGATCTACTTCGGTCTGGCGAACAAAGACCTGGTGGCTTGGAATCGGTCTGATAATACACTGGCATGGTCTGTACCGACTGCCCATGGTGTATGGTCAAGCCCACTACTCTATGAAGGCGTTCTCTACTTCACGTCGCTTGATCACAACCTTTATGCTGCAGATGCTGCCAGTGGTGAGTTGTTATGGAAGCTGGATATAGAGGGCGCAGCTGCTTCAACCCCGCTTCTCCATGATGGTATTCTTTATGTTGGTAGTTTTGCCCGCAAGATCTTTGCGATCTCGCTTGAGGGTGAAAAACTAGCCGAATACACCACGATTGACTGGGTTTGGGGTACACCGACTATTCATGAGAATGTGCTTTACGCTGCTGACCTGGTTGGCAACGTGTATGCTCTGGATATAACCAATAACCTGAGCCAAATATGGCAACAAAAGGTCGCTGCTCGTGCAATTCGGGCTACTCCGGTCGTCTATGAAGATCGTGTGATTGTTGGCTCTCGTGATCAGCGCATTTACTGGTTGAACCGGGATAATGGTACTCCCGTGCAGGACGGTGATGGACAACCACTAGTCCGTGAAGTCCCGTCAGAAGTTCTCTCGGATGTGCTGGTTATTGAACCCACAGAGACCAATGGCGTTGATGAAACGCTGGTCGTAGTTGCTACACTGAACCCTGCTGAATTGCTCATTGCTTATTCACTGGAGCAGGGTGAACTCAAGTGGACGTACAGGTACCAGTAAAGGGCAAGGGGAAACGTAACTCATGTGGGATTTAATCCTCAACCCGTTCATTACCGTCCTGACGCTCCTCTACACTGCACTAGGCAATAGTGCGGTGCTGGCGATCGTACTCTTCACTGTGCTGATCCGCGTCATCATGCTGCCGTTGACTGCTCAGCAGATGAAGTCGTCGAAAGCCATGTCGGCATTGCAACCAGAGTTGCAGGAGCTTCAGAAGAAATACAAGAATGATCGGGAAAAGTTAGCGCAAGAACAAATGGCGCTTTACCGGAAGCATGGGGTTAATCCTGTGGGCGGTTGCTTGCCTTTGTTCATCCAGCTACCAATCTGGATTGGCTTGTATCAGGCGATCAATCATGCGCTGGCCGCTACGCCGCTTCAGTTGCTAGATCTTGGCGGACGGTTTTTGGTCGGGGGACTGGACCGGTTAGTACCGCTTAATAATGTGGTGGCCGGGATCGACTTGACCCAACCTCCGCAGAGTTGGGCGCTCATTCTGCCGGTGTTGGTACTCATCACTTCCTGGGTGCAGAGCAAGATGATGACCCCACCGCCTATGCCAAAATCCGATGATGGCGAACCTTCGGCGACCAATCAGGCCGCGGCCATGACTCAGTCGATGACGACAATTATGCCAGTCATGATGGGCATGTTCTCGCTCTCATTTTCCGTGGGTTTGTCAATCTACTTCGTCGTTTCGAACGTGATTAGCATTATCCAGTACAGCCGTAATCCAAATACCAATTGGAAAAACATCCTGAGCTTCGGGCCACCTAAACCAGCGGTTAGTACGACCTCAGCGAATCCTCGTACTCCGCTGGAAGAGAAGATTGCGGCTCGCAAGGAAAAGTCCAACAAAGTTGAGGTAATTGAAGGCAAAGCGACACCTAAGAAGGCTACCAAATAAGGCTTGTGGTCGTCTTGCCGATCAACTGGAATACCATTGCATAACGGATGCGGAACTGCTTGCATCCGTTATGCTTTCGAGAAGGAATACTAATTATGACTGAGCGTAGTATTGAAGCGACGGGGGAGACCGTCGAGGACGCAATCGCCAAAGGTTTGGCTGAACTCGAAGCAAAACCAGCCGATGTGATTGTAGAAGTGCTGGAGGAGCCGAGTAAAGGCGTCTTTGGGATCGGCGCACATCCCGCAAAAGTTCGTTTGAAGTTGTTTCGGGCTGCCGCACCTCCGCCCCCAGAACCAAAACCGCAAAAACCTTCTCGTCCTGCTAAATCGAATCCGGGTTCCTCGAGCGCTAATCTGGAAGAAGCACTGGCAGATGAAGAGCAGGACGCTGTCATCATGCTTGATGATGAGATCCATGACGTTGAAGAAGAAGATCTGGATCAGGATGCCATCGTCAGCCGTAATATCCTGTTGGAATTGCTCGATCATATGCAGGTTGAAAAGGCGGAAGTTATTGTCCGCCGTGCTGGACCTGCAGACGATCAGGATGGATCGCCCTGGGTGCTCGATATTTCCGGCCCTGATCTTAAAGCTCTAATCGGTCGGAAAGGTGAAACACTGGCCTCTCTCCAGTATGTCACTCGTTTGATCGCAAGCCGCCAGCTCGAACATCGGGCCAACATCGTTGTTGATGCTGCTGGTTATAAAGCGCGTCGGGCGAGAATGTTGAAAGATCTGGCAGTTCGGATGGCTGATCAGGCTATTCGCAGCAAGCGAACGGTCGTGTTGGAACCCATGCCTCCTTATGAGCGCCGTATTGTCCATTTGACCCTGCGAAACCGCGCTGATGTTCAGACCAAGAGTGTAGGCGAAGGCACCGGTCGCAAAGTGACTATCCTGCCGAAGGTGCAATGATTACCGCTGCTCCTGACTATATCCTCATTGGTCATCTCACTGCGGATTTAACACCGACAGGGCGAATGTTGGGCGGTACGGTATCCTACGCCGCCCGTGTGATTAAGGCTTTTGGAATGAGCGTGGGCGTTTTGACCAGCGCCGCTGCTCAGGAGCCTTTGCTCGATCAACTTTCGCCTTATGTGGATGAAATGGTCATAGTGCCGGCGGAGTCAACCAGCACATTTGAAAATATCTATGGCCCGACAGGGCGTACACAGTATATTCGCGGAGTGGCTGCCAAACTCACCGCAAGTGCTGTTCCCGCACATTGGCTACATGCGCCACTGGTACATCTCGCTCCGCTAACGGATGAAGTTGATCCGGCGATTGCATCCCATTTCCAGACTGGCACATTGCTTCTTACGTTGCAGGGTTGGCTCCGTTGGTGGACAGATGACGGGCGGGTCCGGTTTAAGCCCTATTTCAATGCTGACGTATTAAAAGAAATTGACTGGGTTGTCTTCAGCGAAGAAGATATTGCTGATGCACCTGAACTGGAAACCCAATACCGCGATACGGTTGAGAATTTGGTCATCACGCGTGCTGAACGCGGGGGATGTTACTATCACAACGGTGTTCACAGCACCTATACAACCCCGCAAGTCGAACTCGTGCATCCAACTGGGGCAGGGGATGTGTTTGCAGCTTCCCTCCTGGCTGCTTTGCATCGTACTGGTGGTGATGTGACGGTTTCGTTGAAAATTGCTGCCCACCTGGCGGCAATTTCAGTGACACGACTTGGGTTGGAGAGCGCTCCAACGGCGGATGAAGTGCGTTCTGTGATGGAAGAGGCGGGTTATGGCTCTGCACGCTGATGTTGTCATTACCAATGCAAAGCTCATCACTTTAGACCCGCAGTGTCCCCGCGCTACAGCCATCGCAGTGCGTGATGGACGTATTGTAGGTGTCGGGTCTGATGCGGATATGACGCCGCTAGTTGGTCATTCTACAGTTCAACAGAATGCGGGTGGTAAAGCCATCGTCCCTGGGTTTTCTGATGCCCATATTCACTGGGAATTGACGACCCGCTGGCTGCATAGCGTGGATTTATTTGAAGTCCCCTCGCTTGAGGAAGCGGTGCAGCGAGTGGCTGCATTTGCGGGCGGTTTACCTGCTGGTCAATGGGTGGTTGGGACCGGTTGGTTTCAAGATATCTGGGCTGGTCGTGCTTTTCCCGTCGCGCACGATCTCGACGCTGTCGTGCCACATCATCCCGTATATCTGACTGGCAAGAGTGTTCATGTAGCCTGGGTCAATTCCCATGCTTTAGCGTTAGCCGGCATCACGGCTGAGACTCCTGATCCACCTTCAGGCCAAATCGGTCGTGATGCTTCCGGTCAACCGAATGGACTGCTATTCGAGTCGGCGATGAAGCTGGTGGCAGAGCATATTCCTGGTCAATCGCCTGATCAATTGGCTGATCAGATGCTGAGAACACAGGCCGAAGCCCATCGATTTGGTCTGACCAGCATCCATGACTTTGATGATCCATCTTGTTTGCGCGCATTACAGATCCTGCGTGAGCGTGGGCAGTTGGGCCTACGTGTGGTGAAACAGATTAATCGTCGCTGGTTTGAGGCCGCCCTTGAGTTGGGTTTGCGCTGGAACCTGGGCGATGATTGGATTCGCATTGGTGGTTTCAAAATGTTTGCCGATGGTGCACTGGGACCGCGCACCGCTGCGATGATTGAACCGTACCTTGGAGAACCGGAAAACTACGGGATCGTGGTTACGCCCAAGGATGAGATGCTGTATTGGGCCAACCGTGCGAGTGAGGCTGGGCTGCCATTAACGATTCACGCAATTGGTGACCGTGCCGTGCGCGATGTGCTGGATGTATTGACCTCTGTGCGAGCAGAGGAAAAACGCAGAGGCGAACTGCCTTCGGCTCGGCGGCATCGCATTGAACATGTTCAGGTCATTCATCCGGATGATCGTCATCGGCTGGCGGAATTGAATATTATTGCTTCCATGCAACCGATACACGGTACTCAAGATATGCAAATGGCGGACAGCTACTGGGGAAATCGCAGCCAGTTGGCTTATAACCCGCGCATCCAATTGGATCAAGGTGTCGTCGTTGCATTTGGCTCCGATGCCCCTGTGGAAACCTTTGATCCGCTCAAGGGCATTCATGCGGCGGTGACCCGTCAGCGTGCAGATGGTTCTCCCGGGCCGGATGGATGGTATCCACCTGCACGCATTGGCCTCACCGAGGCTTTAGTGGGCTATACTCAGGGGCCGGCCTATGCCGCCGGTCTTGAATCGCGTATCGGTAAGCTAGCCCCCGGTTATCTGGCAGATCTGGTCGTCCTTGATCGTGATCCGTATCTGATGCCTGCGCCTGAACTGCTGGATCTGCGTGTCGAAGGAACGATGGTCGCTGGACACTGGGCCTTTGGCGGCCTATAAACCATCACCAGTCGTTAGAATAACGTGGCGACACTGAACACCACCCGAAACGGCAGGCAGTAAATCACGACGGCCTGATACTGACTAAAGTCGATTTCTGATGGAACGTTGTAGTTCTGATTACCGACATTGCCTTTTAGCGGACCCAGATCAATGTAATCGGTGCCCACATCTTCTGGTGTCAGCGGATTGTCATTGCGGGTCAGGATGACATGCAGCTCGGGGCCGTTCGTCACCCGGAAGTTTTCAAAACGCAGCACGCGACTGCCGTCCGGTAACTCATAGAGCGTCGCTGTACCAGTGCCCCCATGAATGATATCAATCTGGTTGAAATTGCCTTGCCCGATGACTCGCGGGTCAGACATTTGAGGCATTTCCTGTTCGGCAGCGGAGACAATCTGATCGCCGCTGGTCATGGCTCTTGCCATTTCAACTGCTTGGGTCGGGTTGGCCTGCAAGGTGGCCTGCATGGCGGCTTGCTGCTCCGCAGGCAGATTTATGAATGCAGTTTGCTGCTCGCCGGTTAGGCCGGGGAAGACTTCATTGACGGTATCATCGACGAGCAAGGGTCGCCATAAGGGAAAAGTAAAGACGGCTGCGACCGCAGCGGCTCCGATGAGAATCAGAAAGAGACGAATGCGATTATTCATGCGATGATTCCTGTTTGATTGCTATCCAAGCGTCCATTATCTTTCAAATGATGACACTCATCTTACTGGCCAGCGATAGCGCAGGCTGTCTTGTTGACGCTTGATGTCTCCAGTGATGTCAGCACGTTAGCTAGTACTGGACATTTTGGACACATTTGGCAGATTTGACTGACGACTAAGTCCAATAACACTCCGGGATATAACCAGCATGGATAGACTTAAGCCTGCCAGGGCGCTTTCAGGATACCATAGGTTGAGTTGGTGAAGCGGAACATATGTTCCGATTTTTGCAATATACTGAGCCTGCCCTAAAGATGAGTCCTTCTTGAGCATGTGGTAGCTGGCAGGGCGGGGCAGGCTATAATCAGCGGCGTGACCTAATGATGGGCTAATCAGGAGTAAGAATTGTGACTGGCCGACCGGGAATGCTGCTGGGAACCACGGAATTCAGTGTGAGCGGGCCGATGCTCCATAAAGGAGATCACGCTCCAGATTTTGCACTAACGGCAAATAATTGGGCGACAAAATCACTGGCTGATTATGCCGGGAAAGTCAAGATTCTGAGTATCGTGCCGTCGCTGGATACGCGGGTTTGTTCGGCGCAGACCCATCGTTTTAACTCCGAAGCCGCCAATTTAGCACAGGATGTGGTGATTCTTACCGTCAGTGCGGATTTGCCTTACGCGCAAAAGCGTTGGTGCGGAGCAGAAGGTGTCGATCGCGTGGAGACGCTTTCCGATCACAAGACGATGAACTTTGCTACCGCTTATGGCGTACATGTGACCGATCTGCGCGTTACTCAGCGGGCCTGTTTTGTGCTGGATCGGGATAATGTGGTGCGTCATGCGGAATATGTCCATTTGATGGGTGATGAGATCAACTTTGAGGCAGCGCTGAACGCGGCTCGCAGCCTGGTTTAACAACATCATATCGATATACCACGGAGATCACTGATTATTGGCAGAAGGGGGAACATGCAATGATCAAGTCATTGCTGGAGAGTAGTCGACATCTGATTTTGGTGATTGTGCTGGCCTCGCTGGTTCTCACGGTTGTTGCGATTGGCTGGGCACTCTGGGAGACTGTCCAATTAGTGATTACAGTGGTCACCCAGTACAAGGGTGTTTCAAGTACGCTGGTTGGTTTTGTTCAGCTCCTGGATGTGTATCTGGTCGTGGCGGTTTTATACATCTTCACTGTTGCATTGTATGAGTTATTCATCGATGATCTGAATTTGCCAGGTTGGCTGCAACTGCACAACTTCGATGAACTCAAGACAGTCATTAGCAATATGGTTGTGTTGATTGCGGCTGTTTCTTTCCTAAAGCTCTTTTTGGAAAAGACTGATCCGCTGGCGACACTGCTTTATGGGTTGGCCCTGACAGTTGTGGCGATGGCCTTGATCCAATATCGCCGTCACACCCGTGAAGATACTGCATCTGATCCCTCTCACCCGGAGTTGAGCTCTCATGAATGATCCACGTCTCAACAAATTAGCGAATGTACTGGTCGATTATTGCTGCGATGTGAAACCCGGTATGTGGGTAGGCATTCTCGGCGATGTAGCGACCCTGCCTGCGCTGCGCGCTGTGTACGCCGAAGTGCTCAAGTATGGTGGCAATCCAACGTTGTTTATGAGTGATGAATGGATGTCACGGCATTTTACCCGCGAAGCCAACGACGATCAGATCGCCTGGCTTGACCCCTCACAGACGCTCTATTATGAAAAGGCTGATGTGTATATTCGGATTGGCAGCAGCAATAACACCCGCGCTATGACGAATGTGGATCCCAAGCGGGTCCAAAAGATCAATGCGGCGCGGCGTCACTGGTTGGATACTCGTCTCAGCCGGGCTTCGCGTAACGAGATGGAATGGATTGGAACCTGGTATCCGACTGAAGCCAGTGCCCAGGAAGCCAATATGAGCCTTGAGGAATATACTGATTTCGTCTATAGCTCGATGTTTCTGGATGCCGATGATCCGGCTGCCGAGTGGAGGAAACTCTCTGCTCATCAGCAGTTAAAAGTGGATTGGTTGAAGGGCAAGAAACAGGTCAAGTTGATTGGTCCTAATGCCGATATTGAACTCTCGATTGCCGAGCGCACTTTTGTCAACAGTGACGGGCATAAGAATATGCCCAGCGGCGAGATTTTCACTGGCCCGGTGGAGGAGTCTGTGAATGGTTGGATACGCTTTAGCTATCCGAGTATTGTGGCGGGGCGGGCGGTTTCCGGCATCGAATTGAAGTTCGAGAATGGCAAAGTGGTCGAGGCCAAAGCAGAGTCGAATGATGACCTGCTGCAAGCCCAGTTAAACACCGATGCCGGGGCGCGGTACCTGGGTGAGTTCGCCATTGGTACGAACTTCGGGATTAACCGGTTCACGGGGAATATCCTGTTTGATGAGAAGATCGGCGGCACCATCCACATGGCTATTGGAATGGGTTATCCGGAGACGGGCAGCAAGAACAAGAGCGCTGTTCACTGGGATATGATCTGTGACATGCGCGATGACAGTGAAATCCGTGTCGACGGGGAGTTGTTCTACAAGAACGGCGAGTTTGTGGTCTGATTGGGTTTTGCTGGTATGGGCGGGATATACTCCCGCCCATGTTTCTGTCTTGATTCGATCTGCTTCTAATCCACCAGGACTACTGCCTGCTCGACCAACATCCCGCGCAACTCGGTGATCTGGTCGCGGAGCATGGCGGCCTTTTCGAACTCCAGCGCCTGCGCTGCTTTCTTCATTTCCTTCTCGATTTCCTTAATCATCTTGTTGAGTTCATCCTTCGGCAGGTCGCGCAGGTTGACGCCTTCGCCTACTGCTTCTGGTTGATCCGTCTGTTCAGTCATCGCTTTCAGGCGGCTGGTGAGGTCACGCACTTCCTTCACGATGTTGGTCGGGACGATACTGTGTTCCAGGTTGTAGGCTTCCTGCACGGTCCGGCGGCGGGTCGTTTCGTCAATCGCCCGCTTCATCGAGTCGGTCATGCGGTTGGCATAGAGGATGACTGTCCCTTCGACATGTCGCGCCGCCCTGCCCATCGTCTGTATCAGGGCAGATTCAGAGCGTAAATAGCCTTCTTTATCGGCATCGAGAATGGCAACCAGTGAAACTTCCGGTAGATCGAGACCTTCACGAAGCAGGTTGATGCCTACGATGACATCGTAGACACCCAACCGTAGATCGCGCAGGATTTCGATGCGTTCCAGCGTTTCTACTTCGGCATGGAGGTACTGTGCCTTGATGCCCAGTTCGTTGATGTAACCGGCTAATTCCTCGGACATGCGCTGGGTGAGGGTGGTGATGAGCGCCCGCTGACCCTGCTTCACCCGGAGGGCGACTTCTTGCAATAGATCATCAATCTGCCCTTCGACCGGACGAACGTGGATCACGGGATCGAGGATACCGGTTGGACGGATGATCTGCTGGACGATGCGCTGACTTACTTCCCGTTCATAGGGGGCAGGTGTCGCGGAGACATAGATGACTTGCCCCAGCCGCTGCTGGAACTCATCGAAATTTAGGGGTCGGTTATCCAGGGCGCTCGGCAACCGGAAGCCGTAATCTACCAGTGACATCTTCCGCATGCGATCCCCGGCAGACATGCCGCGCACCTGGGGTACACTCATGTGGCTTTCGTCGATTACCATCAAGTAGTTATCCGGAAAGTAGTCAATCAGGGTGGAAGGTGGGCTGCCGGGCGCGCGTTGATCGAGATGCCGGGAGTAGTTTTCGATACCGGAGGAATAACCCACTTCACGGATCATTTCGAGGTCGTAGTGGGTACGCTGTTCGATGCGCTGCGCTTCGACTAACTTTCCCTCTTTTTTGAAGAACTGAATGCGTTCATCCAATTCGGCCTCGATATCCCGGACGGCCAGCTTGAGTTTGTCGTCATCCGCAACGAACTGCTTGGCCGGGAAGACTTTCAGTTCGGGATGCTCCTGTAACACCTCGCCCGTCAATGGATCAAACTCGCTGATGCGCTCGATCTCATCCCCGAACAGGAAGATGCGGAATGCACTTTCCAGATAGGCCGGGTATATTTCCAGTGTGTCGCCTCGCGCCCGGAAGGTGCCACGTCGCAACTCCATATCGTTACGGCTGTATTGAATCTGAACCAGCTTCCGCAGGACGTTATCTCGCCGTACGGTATCGCCGACACGAAGCTCAACAATCGAGCGCCCCCACGCCTCTGGACTGCCGATACCATAGATACAGGAAACTGAGGCAACAATGAGGACATCCTTGCGGGAAAAGAGCGCAGCGGTCGCGGCCAGACGCAGGCGGTCGATCTGCTCGTTGATGTCCGTTTCTTTTTCAATGTGCAGGTCTAGCCGGGGGACGTAGGCCTCCGGTTGATAATAGTCGTAGTAGCTGACGAAGTATTCAACCGCATTCCTGGGGAAGAATTCCTTGAACTCGGCATAGAGTTGGGCGGCCAGGGTTTTGTTATGGGCCAGGACGAGGGTCGGGCGCTGCGTTTCTTCTATGACTTTGGCGATGGCATAGGTCTTGCCGGTACCGGTGGCTCCAAGCAAAGTTTGATGTTTAAGCCCGTCATTGAGACCACTGACCAAGCCCTCGATGGCTGCGGGTTGATCACCCATGGGTTTGAAAGGAGATACGACCTGAAACGGAGGCATCTTGCACGCTCACTTTCAGAACGTCAGTTCGATTAGGACCGGTTATTATAGCGGACGGCTGGCTAGTGTGCGATGCTCTCTTTTCGGGCATTAGTTGCAAGTCATTCCTGGTTCATCTATGCTGGACTAAACCGGTCGTGGAAAGTTTCTCTTTGGAGGTGAAATGATGTTGAATCGATTGCCTCGTACTTTTGCTACGACTTCCCGAGGCTTGCAGCGAGATACTCCGCCGATGAAGCTGTTCGAGAAAGCCAAACGCTATGGTATTTGGAACCCGTCTGACCTGGATTTCACCCAGGATGCGGCAGATTGGAAGACGCTCTCGCCCGATGAACAAGATGCTATCCTGCGCTTGACTTCGGTTTTTCAGTCCGGTGAGGAAGCGGTCACGCTTGATTTATTGCCTCTCATCATGACCATCGCCAACGAGGGACGCATCGAAGAAGAAATGTATTTGACTACTTTCTTGTGGGAGGAAGCCAAACATACTGATTTCTTTAACCGCTGGCTGATCGAAGTGGCAGGGAACCCCGGTGATTTGAGCCACTATCATCTTGATAGCTACCGCGCAATTGTGTACGAGGCACTGCCGACGGCACTGTATCGGTTGCGTGTTGATGCGTCCCCATCCGCGCAGGTGCAAGCATCGATCACCTACAACATGATTGTCGAAGGGGTGCTGGCAGAGACCGGCTATCACATCTACTATCAGACTCTTCGCGCCCGTGGTGTGATGCCTGCGACCACTAAAGGTATTGACCTCCTCAAACAGGATGAGTCCCGCCATATTGCGTACGGGATTTACCTCCTCTCGCGACTGATTGCAGCCGACGACTTGTTGTGGGAAGTTGCCGAGTCGACCCTGAACACATTGCTCGTGCCTGCTGTCAATGTCATACAGGAAGCATTTGCCTGTTACAATCCGATGCCCTTTGACCTGAAGGTGGATGACTTCGCCAACTATGCCCTGATGCAGTACCAGAAGCGCTATGCTCGACTGATGGCAGCACGGGGTGCTTCCCTCGCTACGGTTCATGCCATCGCCCATGAGTCAATTGACCAAAACGATGCTTGATGCTCTTGTGAAAGCCATCTCAAGTTGAGTGTTGACGGGGTGGATTCAGACTGTTACTATACTCAACATATTGCGGGGTAGAGCAGAGGAAGCTCGTCGGGCTCATAACCCGGAGGTCGTAGGTTCGAGTCCTACCCCCGCTACAGAATGGTGATATAGCTCAGCCGGCTAGAGCGGTTCACTCATAATGAACAGGTCCCTGGTTCGAGTCCAGGTATCACCACAACGGCAAAAGCCCTACGTACAAAGGGCTTTTTTGATACTTCGGAATCGAATGGGTGAATATAAGTTATGTAGCGGGATGTGCTCGTGTGAAGAAAGAGATTCGTTTCAAAGCGCGAGTGTTGCGAGCGCAGGGATACTCGATCAAGGAGATTGCCGATGCGTTGCATGTCTCACGCTCATCCGTCAGTTTGTGGGTACGCGATGTTGCCTTAACCGAAACTCAAGCGCAGGCGTTAAAAGAGCGTCAGCGGTTGTGGGGCGCGCAAAATGCGGGCGCTACCCGCAACCGCATCGTTGCAACCGAACAACGGTTAGGTTATCAGCAAGCAGGGCGGGCGCAAGCAAATGCGGGTTCTCCACTACACAGGATGGGCTGTATGCTATATTGGGCAGAAGGAGCCAAAGATCGTAACGGACTCAACTTTGTCAATTCTGACCCATATATGCTTTGCCTGTTTATACGGTTTCTGCGTGAAGAATTAGCGGTGACCGACAATGAGATTGCACTTTATATCCACTGCCATACTGAGGAGAGGGTTGAGATTGACCGAATCACAACTTATTGGCTGATCTTGCTCCAGTTGCCATCGAGCGCATTGCGAAGGGTGTTGTACAAGATCGGAAGCCAGACGCGCCGGAATAATCTCCCTAACGGTGTGTGCAGTCTGAGGGTGTATCGTACTGACCTGGTGCAGCACATCTTCGGCGCGATTCAGGAATATGGCGGATTTGAGAATCCGGCATGGCTGGATTGAGCTTTAGCCCGTCATCATCTCGGTTCGGGTCAGGTCATCCCATGTTTCCCGCCGCCGGGCAATCATCCAGGTGTTGCCATCTTCACGAACCACCACTTCCGGTGGACGCAAGCGTTGATTGTAGTTGCTCGCCATCACCATCCCGTAGGCTCCGGCATTGAGGACAGCGAGGCGCTCACCTGGTTGAAGATCTGGCAGCAATAGATCTTTTCCCAGTAAGTCTGACGACTCGCATACGGGGCCAACTACCTGTGTGATGTGTTGTTCGCCCTGATTCTCTACCAGAGGCACAATTTCATGATGGGCTTCGTAGAGTGCCGGACGGATGAGTTCCGCCATGCTGGCGTCCACGATCAGGATGGTTGTCCCCGCTTGTTTTTTGACATATAGCGCTTCGCAGACTAGCAGACCTGCATCCGCGACAATTGAACGCCCTGGTTCCAGAATGACCTGATACCCATTAAGCAGCGGTCGCAGTACAGCCGCGAAATCGTCCCAGGCCGGGACAACCTCATCCGGCGAATAGGCAACTGGTAGCCCTCCACCAATATTGAGTGTCTTGATCGTCGGAAATGGCGCGATGATTTCCTGGGCAATTTCAACGGCTCGCTGGGTGGCAGCGGTATCGTGCAATTGACTGCCGATATGGATATGGAGGCCCTCAATCTGAATGCCGGGGTATTTTGACTGGTTTGCCAGGATGTCACGCACAACCTCGGCGGTCAAACCAAACTTGGCATAGCTATGGCCGGTCGCAATATAAGGATGAGTGCTGGCCGTCACATCCGGGTTGAGCCGTAGGGCAACACGTTGAGTACGCCCATGAACTGCCGCAATCGAGTTGATGTGATCGAGTTCCCGGACGTTTTCGACATTGATCCAGCCGACTCTCTGTCGGATAGCGTATTCTAGTTCTTCGCGTGTTTTGCCGACGCCCGCAAAGACGATGTCCGAGGCTTGCGCGCCTACGAGCAACGCTTTATGGATTTCCCCAGCACTGACCGCGTCAATTCCCGCACCTGCGCCGATCAATGCGCTAAGGACCGCCAGGTTTGCATTTGACTTGGTACTGAAGTGAACGTGAGCTTCCGGAAACAGCGTCTGTATGCGCCGCAGATTGCGCAATGCACGGGACAGGCTGTAGATATAGACCGGTGTCCCGATTTCCGCGGCAATCGAATCGACCATCACCGAGTCACAATATAGCTTGCCATCGGTATAGCGGATGTGTTCATTAAACATAAGGGGATTCCTGAACCGCCTTCAAGGCATAGAGTGTGCCGTAATCACTGATGCCCTTCAGTTGGATCGGTGGCAGGGGAGTGCACTCCACTCGTTCGGCAAGGAGTTGATAGGTTGACTCGCTGATGACAATTTGTCCGGCTTCCGCCACACCACATAGTCGCGAACCCAAATTCATGACTCGTCCCAATGCGGTGAATTCCGTTCGGATGGGGTGCCCGAATTCCCCGGCAATGGCTTCCCCTGAACTGATGCCAATGCCCATTCCCGGCAAGATATGACCAGCAGCTTTCAAATGGCGTTGGAGGGCGGTATGTGCTTCTTGCATATCCAGCGCGGCCCGGGCAGCTTGCAGGGCATGATCCTGCATGGGGAGTGGGGTACCGAATAGCCCGATGACCATATCCCCGACAAATTTATCCAGTGTGCCACCATACTTGAAGATGATTTCAGTCATCGCCCCCAGGAACTGATTGAGGGTATCAACCAGTTCTTCAGGTGGTGTGCGTTCCGCCCATTCGGATGAACCCCGTAAATCGGCATAGATCACACTCAGAATGACGCGTTCACCTTCCAGAATGTGACTATCTGCGTGGAGGAGCAGATGGTCGACGACTTTAGGATCAACTGAACGGCGAAGAATGTTCCGCATTCGGCGCTGTTCCAACCGTTCAAAGATGGCGGTATCTACCTGGCTGGTAATCGCAGCGAGAATGCGACGATCTTCAGCACTGAAGCCGCTGGATGCAGCGCTGTTAACCGCGCCGAACACACCAATGATGCGTTGATTGAGGATGAGGGGCATTGCGAGTATAGAACGCAGTGCTCCCTCAAGACGGTTTTCACAGACTAATTTTCCGGTTGTCAGCGCCTGCTTGGAGATTTTCTGGATGGTCTGCAAGTTATTCGCGGCAGCCAACAATCGTTCGGAGGTATATGAGCGCATTTCGAGGGCATCTGCTTCATCATCGCTATACAACATGATGTAGCCCATCTCACTCGCCACCACCTGACTGAGTTCAGTCAGAACCGATTGTAGGAGGCGGTCAAAATCAGCTTCACGATCACGGATGCGGTCGATCCGGTAGATAATTTCCAATTCACGGTTACGACTGGCAAGTTGACTGAGTGCGCGGATATGAACGACTGCGGAGTCCATCTGGGACATCATCGCGTGGAGTAATCGATGATCGCCGACCGAATAGGCTGCCTTACGACCTGTAACGACTGCGCCATGCCGTGTTCCATCCACGATCAGTGGCGCGGCCAGAAGATACAGGCCGGGAATGCCAGCCGGTGACGGGATGACTTGCGGGATGGTGATGCTGCTGGCGTTTTCCCGTATGATGTTCAGATTGTCTTCATTCAAATCATAGCGGTCGATGATACCGCGCAACAACATATCCCCACTATCCGTATGGGTAAGCATAATGAGGCAGAGGTCGGCCTTGAATTGCTCCAGCAGGATGGCCGTGAAGCCACTAATGAGATCTGCTTCTGACTGAGTCTTGTCACGCAGGTGGTCGATTTCATAGATCGCGTCGAGTTCGCGTTCGCGCTGCGCCAGTTTCCAGACCGTACGTGCCTGGACAACCGCCGAGTCAAGCTGGGTTTCAGCTGTTTTCAGCAGCGCCCGTTCTTCAGGGGTGAAATCGGTCGTTGTGCGCCCCAGGACGAAGCTGCCCATTGGATAATCGTCAAGGAAGATCTGGCTGCCCAGTGTATAAGTCCATGGAGTTTGTGGGACCACATCGATACTTGTATTGGACAACGCGGTCTGGCAGGTTGTGAGCGCAGAAGCTTCGTCCATACCGCTGTAGGCCAGCATTTCTACATCATCGCTGGTTTCCGTGACCAGCAGGATGGCGCAGGCCTCAGCCTTGAACTGCTCTTTGAGCAGTGCGACAATGGCCTCAAACATGGTTTGTGGTTCATCATTGTCATGGAGCCGATCACGAGCGCGGTCGAGCGCAAAAATCAATTGTAATTCGCGTTCTCTAACAGAATGCTCAAGGGTCATGCGCGAAGGTCCCCAAAACGCGATAGTTATGCTCAAGGGCAGGGTAGTAACCTGTTTGGCAGAGTATAGCACACCCGGAATGTAGGAGCCTCAAGTGCCCGCTGACACGATCGAAACGAAGCTAGCGACTGAATACGAATCGCTGCGTCGCCGCCAGTATGAACTCATCACTGGTTTGCTGAATGTCTTGCCCAAAGTGGATCAACTGGGGGAAGAACGCCTTTCCCAGATGCGGGATGCACTCTTTCATGCCGATCACCCTTTCCTGGCGGTGCTGGTCGGGCCATTCAATTCTGGTAAATCCAGCATCATCAACGCCTTGTTGGGTACACCGGATTTACTGACCGTTGGGCCGGTGCCGACGACTGACCGAATCAACATCCTGCGCTACGGTGAGGAAGTTCAGCGGATGACCACGGGCGCTGAAGCGGAGACTGTTTTTCACCCCTCCCCCTTACTTCAGCGCGTTAGCTTGGTCGATACCCCCGGACTCGAATCGGTATTTCAGAAACATGAGGACATAACTCGACGTTTCCTTCATCGGGCAGATATGGTGCTCATGGTCATGTTGGCTACTCAGGCCATGACAGCACGGAATCTGGAATATCTGCAAACCCTTAAGGAATACGGCAAGAAAGTCATCATCGTTATCAACCAATCGGACTTGCTCAATACCACTGAAACCGCTTCAGTGTTGGATTATGTGACTCAGGAAAGTCAGTCACGGCTTGGTTTCAAACCGGAAATCTGGATGGTTTCGGCGAAAATGGGTTTGGAAGCCTGGCAGGGCGGCAAACGGGATATAGCTACCTGGGAGGCCAGTGGCCTGAACCGTTTTGAGAATTGGATCGAACAACAGTTAGGTGATGTCGCTCGGTTGCGGCAAAAGCTCACGACACCTCTGCAAATTGCCTCGAATGTCAACCAATCGGCTCTTTCAACGATTCGTGCTAATCAGTCCACACTTGACCATTATCAGAGCATCGCCTCGAATCTGGAGCAGCAGTTGGCTGCCCAAAAGCGCGACCAAGATCGCACAGTACGCGAAATCAGTACAGAGGCTGCCGCGCACTTTACGGAGTCTGCCAAGCGCGGAGCCGCGGCCATTGATGAGACCTTCAGGCTTGGTAACGCACTGCGGTCAATTGGTGGCGGTATTCTGGAACTCATTGGATTGACCGGTTTACTACGACGTGGACCGTCCAATTCCCTGGTCAAAGAGGTTTTTGAGCGACATCGTGCTTTTGAACCCCTGGATGAACTGGCGGCGACAGTGGATAAGCTGGGGCCGCGCCTGGAAGGTAAAGACCTGCAGGATATTGACGATCTGGTCAAATATGCCCGCAAAGAGATTGACGGCCTGCCGAGTACCATCAGCACGAAAGTGATCGGGTCGATCCAACCCCCATTGGGCTATGATCGTAAGGCGCTGACTGAGGCCCGTAAGTCCCTCGATGACATTGAGATGGAAGCACGGCAGGATGAAACCCGCCACATGGATGACTTGCTCCGTAATTCACGGTTGTATCTGGCAGTCTGGGAACTACTGCTGGTGATCTTCGGGGCCTTTCTTCTGTTGGGCGGGCGTAACCTGTGGCCACCGGAATCGCCAACGCCATTTCTGGTTTTGATCGGTCTACTCCTACTCGGTGTAGCCGGTTTGTTCGCTATGCCGCTGCGGGGAAGGATGCTTCAATCCACCCATATTGCCCGCTTGAATGCCCTCCAAGCCCGTTACAGTGAAGCCTTGAATAAAGCGGCTGATAAACAACTGGATTATGCGATGCGTTTGCGCCGTGACGCGGTTCAGCCCTTGACCCGCCTGATCGAATCCCAAACACAGATCCATGCTGATCAGCTTGGCGCGCTCCAGCGGGCATCTCAGGAAATTGTCAGTATTGAGCGTGATCTCGCCGAGATGGGTAAGCGCCGCGTCATGGGCGTGCCTGTCAGCGGTTAAACGAACTGAGGTTTACTGTGCAAGACACTCCTGTTGTTGAAAAGCCCAGCACTCCCACGCTGGAAGGGACACTCGCCGCGCTGCGCGAATCGGAGATTCGCCTTCTGAGTGATATAGGGGAGACCATTGCCGGACTTGGCGAGGCGGCGGCTGAAGATCGCCGTCGCTTGCTGGATGTGGCCCAAGACTTGCGCGATATGTTCTTCCTGGTCGTGGTTATTGGAGAGTTCAATGCCGGTAAGTCATCCTTTGTAAACGCACTGCTGGCTGACGACCTGCTGCCATCCGGCATTACCCCGACTACCGAACAGATTGAACTTGTTCGCTATGCCGATAGCGTCACTCGCAAGCCGGAAGTGCGCCTGGATGGAATCCGTGTCTGGACTCATCCGAATACGGGTGCGCCGGGGGTGGCCCTGGTTGATACACCTGGAACCGGTTCAGTGTTCCAGAAACATGAACAAACGGCCAAAGCCTTTCTCCACCGAGCTGATCTGGTGATTTTTGTCATTTCGGCCAAACGTGCGTTTGCGGATACCGAGCGTTTGTATCTGGAACTGGCGAAGCACTATGGAAAGAAGATCATTCTGGTGGTCAATCAGGTTGATCTGCTTCAACCGAATGAACTCCAGGAAGTCCGCCGCTTCATCGAACGACAGGCTGATGAAACCCTCAACATGCGTCCGCTGATCTTCATGGTCAGCGCACGTGAGGCGTTAAACGCCATCCAGAAGGGCGGTATCGTCACGGGTGATCCGGGTGGTATTGAGGCGGTGCGAGCACATTTGCGTGGTGTACTCAATCAGGCACCGCCTGCCCGCCAGAAGCTGGTCGCCCAGTTGGAGATGGCACATCATCTGGTGACGACTCACCTTGAAACGGTTCAGCGGCGGGCTGATTTGGTGACGGCAGACACCAACAAGGTGCGGGATGTGCAGCGCGAGATGGAACAGCAATCCACAGGATTGAATACCCAGTTGAAGGCTGCCCGGGCTGAAGTTGATGCTGTTTTCGCGGGGATGCGTCAACGTGGCGTTCAGTTCATCAACGAAAATCTCTCTATCCGCAGTATTCTCCGCAATCCAGATCGGAACCAACTACAATCGCAATTTCAGGAAGTGGTCATTGGGCGGGCCCTGCGGGATATTTCTGGGGCCACTAATGGCTATATCAACGCTGTGGTGGATAGCAGTCGTCTGTACTGGCGCGGGGTGATTGAACGGCTTAATCAACTGCGCGACCTGATGGATCAGGAAGTGAGTGGGTTGGATGCCGGGGTTTACGCCGAACAGCGCCAGAACTTACAGGATGCCATTCGGGTGGCTGAAGTTGAACTGCAAAGCTACTCCAGCGGCAAACTGGTAGCTGAATTGCAGGATATTTTTGAGACGAACATGAATGCGTTTCGCATGAGTGCCGTCGCAGCCATTGGTGGGGTGGTATTGACTCTGCTGGCGATTGCGGCACCGGGCGGCGTGATTGGCGCAGGTGTGGCTGCGACAGTGACACTGGCCTTTGTAGTGGGTGTGCCGCTGGGGTTGATCGGTGGCGGCTTTGCCTTCCGCTACTATCAGAAGACCGTAGGGGATGCACGCAAGGATTTGAACAGTCGTGTGGATACGCTGGAAAAGACATACCACGACTCACTCGACAATCTGACGCAGAAGGAGCGCAACCGGCTTTCGACCTACGGCGCACAGTTTATGACCCCGATTTTCAGTCGTCTGGAAGTGCTGGCTGACCGTTACACCGCCCAGGGGACCCGCCTGCGTGCTCACCTTGACCAGATCAAGACCTTGCGGGCTGGGATTGAAGGGACACCCTGACGGACGTTATGTCACTTGAGCTTCAGGCCCTGCTTGTTTTTCAACTGATCCTGGCAGTCTTTCTGGGACTGGTCATCGGGATGGATCGAGAGGCACGTCAGCAGCCTGCCGGGTTACGGACTCACATGCTGGTGAGTCTGGGGGCGTGCCTCTTCACTCAACTTTCAGTCTATGCCTTTCCCGGCGGCGATCCGACCCGCATGGCTGCCCAGATAGTCGTAGGCATTGGCTTTCTGGGTGCCGGGACAATCGTGGTGCAGGGGAATAAGCCACACCATCTGACGACCGCCGCTAGTATCTGGGCGACGGCGGCTGTCGGAACTGCCGTCGGGGTAGGGGCATGGTTTTTAGCTCTGGCCGCATCCGTCCTCATCTGGATTATTCTGGCGTTGGTCCGTCGCCTTGCCCGCGGGAATGCGCCTCCATCGCTATAGCCCATGTACTTGTTTGATACCGCTGATTAGCGGGCGAATATCAGGTTCCGGTCGTCCATCACTGGGTGGACCGAGAGGATCGAGCACGGTATCCTCGCCGAGCAGCGCGTAAGCCACATTCGCCATGCCGTTGCCCAGGGCTTCCAGGTTATAGCCACCTTCCATTGCGAAGACGATCTTGCCGCCGCATAGTTCATCTGCCATGCGGATGAGTTCCTTGCTGATGTGGGCGTAACCCTTGAGGGAGAGGCGCATCCTTGCAATCGGATCAGTCCAATGGGAGTCAAATCCGGCAGAGACGATGATGAGTTCCGGTTGGAAGCGGCGCGCGGCAGACCAGATAATCGACTCGTAGAATGCTGCAAAGCTGGCATCCCCGTGACCGGCGGCTAATGGAATGTTGAGCGTATATCCCTGACCTTTACCCTCGCCTGTATCGTGAATGGCACCAGTGCCCGGGTAAAAAGGTGCCTGATGGGACGAAATGAATAAGACGCTGTCATCATCATAGAACATGGCTTCGGTACCATTGCCATGGTGGACATCGTAGTCCACGATCAAAACGCGCTGCAGGCCATAGGTTTGTTGAGCGTAGCGGACGGCAATTGGCACATTCCCCAGCAGACAAAAGCCCATAGCGTGATCCGGCATGGCGTGATGACCAGGCGGGCGCACGGCAGCCAATCCGTTCTGAGCTTTGCCACTCAGGACCTGGTCAACTGCCAGAACGACGCCTCCGGCTGAGAGCCTCGCTACTTCATAACCCGTCGGCCCGGCATAGGTATCCGGATCAAGGTGAATACGCGTTTGTTTACTCTCATCAATCCAGCGCAGTACGCGGAGATAGTTGTCGGTGTGTACCGTCTTGATCCACTGTTCCTCAACTGGGGTGGCTTCCAAAGTTTGCAGACGTTGGGTCAGGCCGTTTTCTTCTAGTGTTTTCCAGACTGCCCGGATGCGCCCGGCATGTTCGGGATGCCCGGCCAGATGATGTTCGGTATAGCGTGGGTGCGTGACATAGGCAGTAGTCATGCTCACTCCTCTATGATTTCAGGCTGGCTGATGTGTATCCAGCCCGCTTATTTCTTTGTGAACCGCTGATGAAATGCGAATTGTCCCTACAAATGAGTCTTCCGGCAAGTACCCTATCGCTTTAACTGAAAGCCCATATAATGACTCCATTGTGGACCACCGGAGTGTGAAGTCATTCATGCAGTATGAACGTCTGGTGCAATGGGCGCGGGATGTCTGGAGCGAACGGTGGCCGGGGCGTCGTTATGTGACAATCTGGGCTTCCACCGAATGCAGCAATATGATCGCCCAGAACCAGGTCAAACCGGGCCGCCGCTTGAAGGGCAAAGCTCGTTATGATGGCCTGCAACCGTTAGATTGTCCCGTGATTACCCCAATCAGTGACTATGGTACCCGTGGTAAGAAGATGGTGCTGACTTCGACTGCCGGGGCCTACCGCTTCAAGTTTTCGGTAGAGGATGGCGATCCGTTCGAAGTCGTCTACGCCAGTTCTTATTTTGATGATGATGTGCAAGACCTGACGGCGATAGCCGTTGTGCCCGAAGAGCATCTGGAGACGTGGGCGGCTTTTGAGTTCGTCTGCGCCCGGGCGGTGCGCCCGCGTATCCGTCGGCGCCGTGATGTGTACATTATCGGCGGTACCGACTCCTTCTTTGATCCCACCGTGGATTGGGACGATGTTATCTTACCGGAAGACCTGAAGGCTGACCTGCGCGAAGATATGGAAGCCTTCTTCACCAAAGGTGTGAGTATCTATCGTCAGTTGAAGCTGGCCCCCTTCCGTAAACTGTTGCTTTCTGGCGTCCCCGGCACGGGCAAGACAATGCTCTGTGCGGCGATGGCGAAGTTGGCGATTAGTCAGGGACGGATTGTAGTCTATGTTTCTGGCTCTGATCGGGATGGGGCTTCGTTTGAAAAAATCCAGCGAGCTTTGCAAGCTGTCACCGCCGCCCGGTACCCAGTATTGATGATTGTCGAAGAGATTGACGCCTATCTGCAAGGCGATGATAAAGCCCGCATCCTGAACGTGCTGGATGGGGTAGAATCGCCGAATAATCCAGAAGGTGCTTTGCTGCTGGCAACGACCAATTACCCTGAAGTGATCGACGAACGGATTGCCAAGCGCCCTGGTCGTCTGGATCGTATTTTTGTCATTCCAACCATTCAGGATGTCGGTCATGCTGAGCAGATGCTGCGGCATTATATGGCGGATCAATGGCGTGATGAACATCTGGCCGTGGTCGATCACCTGTTGGATCAACCCGGCGCCTTTGTTCGGGAAGCTGCCCTTCATGCACGCATGATCGCTGCTCATGCCCATCGTACCGAAGTAACACTCGAATTTTTGCAGGAGTCGATTGACAGCCTCCTCAAGCAGATACGGCAGGGCGGGGATTTCCTTCGTGATCGGCGTCCGATTAGTTTGGTCAACCCTAGTCCCAAGAAGCTCCCCCGTCCGAATCCACCCCCTTTTGGTTAAGCTTGAAACATTGATATATTGTTAGTAATTCCAAACTTAATGTAATGAAGGTTGGAATGATCTAACTATGCTCGTCTGCAAATTGCTCCTATGATGAAAATATAAGCAATAGTGATTGATTACATCATAAGGAGAAAAGCCTATGCGTCACCCACGTTCGTTGCTTATTGCAGTGCTTGCTACCTTGTTAACCGGATTGTTTGCCATGGTCCCGGTGACAGTTGGGGCTGCCTGTGGAGTTAATCACACGGTACTGGCCGGACAAAACCTGTTCCGCATTTCGCTCCGTTATGGGGTGAGTATGCAGTCGATTGCGACCGCCAATAACATTGCCGATATCCGCCGCATCTATACCGGTCAGGTACTCTATATTCCGTGTTCCGGCGAAACTGCTGGCGGGTCAACTGCTGGTGGCTCGAATACGTCCTCGGGTACGACGACCACCACGACGACCACGACCACGACAACCACTACTTCAACAACGGCAGGCGCCGCTGGTCTGGCTCAGGTGGATTGCACCGGCTTCCGGGCTTCATCCCCATTGGATGGCTTCCCGGATGGCGATGTGACCTTCCGCTGGGATGCCCCACGTTCGGCTGTGGAGCAGTACAAGGTGTTCATCCTCAATGACCGGGGTGCACTGGTCCGAGCCTATGATTCGGTTGGCCCGCTGCTGAGCCTGACGGGTAATACCAGCCTGACTTCCATCGGCAAGGGTAACCGCTTTTCGTGGTATGTGACAGCGCTGGTTGGTGGATCGGAAGTCTGCCGCAGTTCGATTGCCACCCTCAACCGGGTGTGGATTGATGGCGCTGGACTCTCCAGCTAGGAACTAAACGAAAGCGTGGGGGTGATCCACAAGATTGCCCCTATGTTTTGGGCCGCAGGATAATGTACTCGAAGCCATTCATCGTGACAGTCTCGCTGCGCTCGTAGTGCTGACCCATGGCAACCAGCACCTGCTCTGGGTAAAACTGCGCCCGCAGGACAATCAACCCGAAGGCTTGTTCCTCAATCATCCCAATGAGTTCATCACCCCGGAAGATGCCCCTCAAATCCAGATTGAGTAATTGAGTCGGATTAGTGATGACTTCACGCCCGGCGACGATGTTGAAGGCGGCGTCTTCAGTGATCGAAGGCCGTTCATCTGCCTGAATCATTTCGACAATACGATAGCCAGCAGTAATATCCTCTGCGGTGGTTAGGTGCCCGATGGCAGCATATCCGGCGGCGTACTGCCCATCCTGTGTCCGTGCGGAGTCGTAGAAGCCATTTTGCGCGTTAGGGTAGATCTGGAAGACCTGGGCGATTTGCTCAAAGATAGGCAGGTTAGTCGGCATCTTGAGGACGGCCCGACCATAACCGAGGTATAGCACGGGGACGGCGATCAAGGCGATTACACTGAGCTGTGGGGCGAATCGCCGAGCAGGGTCGATGAATAGGCGGGAGAGGTAGTTGGAGCGGAACTGCCATGTGCCGCGTAAAGTCCGACCCGCAAATATCCCGCTAAGGATGCAGGTCGCCGCGATGGCTGTGGCAAAGTAACTATCTCCACCCCCCCAGGTGCCAGACGCCGCGCCATTGATCCCTACTGCCATTACAAACCAAATGCTGTAGATCGAAATTCGGTTGAAGTAAAGCTCGTAGACGACGACCAGCGCCGCCGGGACGATCAAGAATCCGTGTAAGCCGAACCACTGCTGGAACAGGGCCAGACTTTGCAGGATTTTGATCTCGTTGACGTTGGCTAGAATCGCCTGCCGCCACCACTCGCCATCCGTCGCCCAGGTCATCCATGCAAAGATCGCGATTCCGGCAGCAGCTGAGCCTAATCCCCAGAGTATTGCTCGGCGTGGCTGTCGGATGAACATAAAAATCCCGGCACTCAACGCTGTCACGACTGCCAGTTGTTTGGTGTAGCCTGCTGCGATGATGAGCGCGGCACCCATGATGAGGAGCCAGCGCCGCCGGGCTTTGTTCTGTACTTCATTCACGCCTGCCAGCAGCACCACCGCCAGCGTCTCGAACATGACCATGCTGATGTGCTGCCGAAACAGCGGGCCAACATGGTAGATTGTGTTCGAGGCGAGGTAGGCGAGACCCGCTAGGATCGCTATCCAGCGATATTGGCTTTCCCGGTACACAGCGTAGGAGATTGCTCCAGCTGTGACGAATGTGCTGACCAAGCTCAAGAGGCGCCCATACCAATAAGCTGGGCCGAACAGCCAGACAAATGGCGCGGCAATGACATGGTAGAGTGGTGGGTAATTGCTTGAATAGAATGGAAAGGCTTCGGTATCCTGATAGGGCCACTCACCGCGACTGAACATGACCGTATCGACCAGTTCAAACCCTTCCCCTTGATCGTAGTCGAAGGGGAAGGCGATCAGGTTGGCTGCATAGACCAGATAAACGACCAGATGGAAAATCAGCAGGAGGAAGGCGAGAATCAATAAGGCACGACTGGCGCGCGGGAGCAGGGGAGATGTCATAGTTTCACGCTGGGTCATGACCGAGGGGGATCAGGGTAGCACCCAGCAGGATCAGGCCGATGCTGACAACCAGTGCCAATTGCTGTGCGGGGCCGATTCCGCCTTCACGTCCTGCATCCAGCAAATCAACGGCGATAATGCCCCCTGCGGCCAGTAAGCCAAGGATGACCAGAAGGGTGCCGAGCAGCCGTTTAGAGAAGGTGAAGTCAGAACGCCACATAGCGCGGCATTATAACCGCTGTTCGATTGTGCCGGAAAGTGCTATTCTTAGTGCCCTGCGTGCGATTGGGTGCCTCTGTAACCATCCAACTGCTCATCACATACTGAATCGGCCTGAGGAGTATTCCGGCATCATGCTCAAGACACACACCTGTGGAGAACTGCGCCCCACCCATGACGGTCAGTCCGTAACACTGGCTGGTTGGGTTAATCGCCGCCGCGATCAGGGTGGATTGATATTTATCGATCTGCGCGACCGTTGGGGGATTACGCAGGTGGTGGTGAATCAGGAGACGGCACCGGCAGCACACCAGATTGCCAATGCCTCCCGCAATGAATTTGTCCTTCAGGTCAAAGGGACGGTTCGAATTCGCCCGGAAGGCACTGCCAATCCTGAACTCGAAACGGGCGATGTTGAAGTCGTCGTTTCTGAAATTGTGCAATTGAACGCTGCCAAGACCCCGCCGTTCTATATCAATCAGGAAGCCAAGATTGACGAGATCGTGCGGATGCAATATCGCTATCTGGACTTGCGCCGTCCCCGGATGCAACAAAATATCGTGCTCCGGCACCGGATTATCAAGTTCATTCGTGATTATCTGGATGCGCGGGGTTTTGTTGAGATCGAAACGCCGATTTTGTTCAAATCAACCCCGGAAGGTGCCCGCGAGTATCTGGTGCCGAGCCGCGTGCATCCCGGTAAGTTCTTTGCTTTGCCGCAAAGCCCTCAGCAGTTCAAACAATTGCTGATGGTGGCCGGGTATGAGAAGTACTTCCAGATCGCGCGTTGCTTCCGTGATGAAGATCAGCGCGGTGATCGTCAACCAGAGTTCACACAGCTCGATATGGAAATGAGCTTTGTCACCCGTGAGGACGTGCTCACCTTGATCGAAGGTCTGATGACCGAGGTGGTCGAGAAGATCAGCGATAAACAATTGCTGTTCAAGCCGTTCCCGCGCATTCCTTTCAATGAGGTGATGGAGAAGTACGGTTCGGATAAGCCTGACCTGCGTTATGATCTCGCCGCGGTGGACATTAGTGACCTGGCTGGCAAGAGCAGCTTCCCCGTCTTTATCAATAATGTGGCTGAAGGCAAGCCAGTCAAATGCATTCGCGTGCCAGGTGCGGGTGCTTTGAGTGGTACAGCGCTGCGTAAGCAGGGCGAAGAAATTGAAGGAATCGCCAAGGCCAATGGGGCCAAGGGGTTAGCCTGGCTGGCGCTGCCTCCGAACGAAGGGGAAGAAGTCAAAGGTCCGCTGGGCAAATACTTTACGGTTGACCAGAAAGCCGAATTGTTCGAGCGCATGGGAGCCAAACCTGGCGACCTGCTCATGTTCATCTCCGACAAGCGCAAGATTGTCTATGCGATTGTTGACGCGCTGCGTCGCCACTTTGCCGCACAGTTGAATCTGGCTGACCCCAGCAAAGTTGCTTTTGCCTGGGTGATTGACTTTCCGCTGGTGGAATGGAATGAAGACGAAAAGCGGTGGGATCCTTCGCACCATCTGTTCACCACGCCAAATCCGGAAGACATGCATATGCTGGATACCGACCCCGGCAAAGTTCGCAGTTTCCAGTATGACCTGATCTGCAACGGTTACGAAATGGCGGGCGGTAGCATCCGTATCCATGATCGCAAGTTGCAGGAACGCATTCTGACCCTCATTGGACAGGACTTGGCCCACGCTGAAAAGCTGTTCGGTCACATTCTGGAGGCATTTGAGTACGGGGTGCCGCCGCACGGCGGTATCGCTCCCGGTATTGATCGTCTGGTGATGGTGCTGGCGGGTGAACCGAACATTCGGGAAGTGATCGCCTTCCCCAAGACTCAGGCGGCGACGGATGCCATGGTTGGTGCGCCATCGCAGGTCACACCCAAGCAACTGAATGAGTTGTATATTGCGGTCACGGCTGAGGAAGAGTCTGAGGCCGAAAATCCCACTTAAGACAAGCAGCTATTGATCGTTGTAACGAGAATAGGCGCAAGAGATTGCGCCCATTTTGATCTTTTCTCCCGAACATAGAGTAATTCTACAAATGGATACACCCGGCTATGAGCAATATGTGATGTTTGCCGGGGTGAGGTGAACGTTGTATGATCTTGCCGCGAAGCCAGCGTTACGTTTGTTTTAACTATGATTGAGGAGAGAGCCTGATGAAACGATTAGTCTGTGTCTTGTTGGTCTTGATGCTCGCAGTGGGTCTCGCTCCCACTTTCGCGCAGGACGCCAGCACCGTCAATATCGCGCTTCAGCAAGAGCCGGATACACTCAGCCCGCTCTATACTGCCATGTGGTTCGCAGCTACGGTTCAAGACCTTATCCACGCGCCGCTCTGGTTCATTGATAACAACCTCAATCTGGTACCGACGATTGCCGCTGAAATTCCGAGCACTGAAAACGGTGGCATCAGTGCCGATGGTACGGTAATCACGGTCAAACTGCGGCCTGATGCTGTCTGGTCTGATGGCACCCCCTTGACCGCGGCAGATTACGTTTTCACCTACGATATGACTCTGGCGGAAACGAACACGGTTTCCTCTCGCTTCCCCTACGATGAGAAGGTCGCCTCGGTGGTAGCTGCCGATCCACAAACGCTGGTAGTAACCTACAACGAACCCTATGCGGCCTGGTACTCCAACCTGTTCAACTATGTGTTGCCTGCCCATATTTTGCAGCCTGTATTTGATGCGGATGGTACGCTGGACAACGCAGACTGGAATCGTAACCCGGATGTCGTCAGTGGGCCTTTCGTGCTGGAAGCATGGGAACCGGGCAGCCACATGAGCTTTGTCCCGAATGCCAATTATTATGCCGGGCAGGCGAAAGTAGCTGGTTTCTACGTCCGCTTCGTGCCGGATGATGCAACCGTCGTTTCGTCGCTGATCGCTGGCGATTCCGACGTGGGCACTTTCATTGCCGCTGGTGATACCCCGGCGCTGACCGAAGGTGGCAATATTGAGGTCGTCCTGGTGCCTTCTGGTTACAATGAAGGCTGGTTCTTTAATCTGCGGGATAGCGGCCATCCTGCATTGGATGATGTCAATGTTCGTCGGGCGTTGGTCATGCTTTTCAACCGTGATCAGATCAATGCCGACCTGAATCTGGGCCTGGTTCAGACCGGCTCCAGCTTCTGGGAAAACACCCCGTATCAACGACCCGATGCTGCGCCCATTCCCTATGACCCGGCAATGGCTGCCCAGCTTCTGGATGAGGCCGGTTGGGTGGATAGCAACGGCGATGGCACTCGTGACAAAGACGGTGTGGAACTGGTGTTGCGTTACGTGACCAACCAGCGTCAGCTCCGTAAAGATATTCAGGCGATTGTTCAGCAGGAATTCGAGGCTGCGGGTGTCGGAGTCGATATCCAGAATTTTGACTCAGATATTTTCTTCGCCAGCTACGGTGAAGGTGGCCCGGTTTCGATTGGTGAGTACGATATTGCCGAGTACTCGGCGACGTCATCGTTCCCTGACCCGGATAGCAGCCGTTTCCTGTGCACTCAGATCCCGACAGATGAAAAGCCGGATGGTGAGAACGATACGGGACTCTGCTTGCCGGAATTGGATGCGCTCTTTGCCGAGCAGGCCCGCACGGTGGATATTAACGCCCGTATCGCCATTTTCCACCAGATTGATCAGATCATGTTCGATCAGGTCGCCTGGACGAACGTTTGGTATGACCCTGATCTGTGGGCGATCAATACCCGCATCACGAATACACTCGTCAGTGGCGCTGACCCCCTGTGGAACGCAGTTAACTGGGAGATCAGTAGCTAATCGTGTCGTGATATGGCAGGGGCGACCATCTTGGTCGCCCCTGTTTAATTTCAGGGGAGTGATGCTATGTCGCGCTATATTGTTCGACGCCTGCTTCAAGCTATTCCTTTATTCCTGATCGTGAGCTTGATTATTTTTGTTTTGCTCCAGTCGGCTGGCGACCCATTGGCGACCTTAGGCGGGCGGACGCCGCCGCGGGCTGCTGACCGCGAACGGTTGCGACGGCAGTTAGGCTTGGATCAGCCTATTCTAGTGCAGTATGCCATCTGGCTGGTTGGTAACGAGTGGATGTTCATTGATGAAAATGGTGACGGAGTCAATGACCCACGCCCGCAAAATGGGCCGACCCGTGTGCGCTACGGCGTCCTGCGCGGAGACTTTGGCGATTCGATTGTCACGCGAACTCCAGCTATTGAAATCATCATGGATCGAATGCCGAATACCCTTCTTCTGATGGGAGCCTCGGAGCTTGTCATCCTGAGTTTTGCTCTGCTGATCGGCATTATCTCGGCTGTCAAGCAGTACTCGATGCTGGATAACATTCTCACTGGCACATCCTTTGTGCTCTTTTCGATGCCGGTGTTCCTGATGGCCTTTGGGTTGATGTATATCTTCGCGGTGAAGTTCCGCGAATGGGGTTTGCCCTATTTCCCTACCATCAGCAATCCAGCCGAGGCAAATAACCTTCTGGAATTACTATGGTATATGACGCTACCTGTGGCGACGCTCTCGCTCATCAGCATCGCCGCTTACAGCCGATATATTCGCTCGAACATGCTGGAAGTCATCAATTCGGATTATATCCGTACTGCCCGCTCGAAAGGGTTGACGGAACGTAACATCCTCTACCGTCATGCCTTCAAGAACGCAGCGCTTCCGCTAGCGACACTGATAGGTCTGGATATTCCCTTTTTTCTCGGTGGGGCCGTGGTTACGGAACGGATCTTTGCCTGGCCAGGTATGGGGCGATTGTTTATTGACCACCTCAGCCGCTTGGACTATTCCGTTTTGATGGGATTGCTGATGCTCATCACAGTCGCGGTGGTAGTCTTCCAGTTATTGACTGATCTGGTTTATACCCTGCTTGACCCGCGTATACGGTACACCTGAGGGGCAACGCACAATGGCATCTGTAACTGCATCCAGGCCCATTCAACTGAGTACAAGCGCTGAACCAAAAGCCCAGACTCCCACTCAACGGGTGATCCGGCGCTTTCGACGGCATAAAGCGGCGATGGTCGGTTTATTTATCCTGGTTGGCATGATCCTCTATGTTTTCGGCGGCGCTTTTGTCTACAGCGAAGCTTATGCCAATTTTAATGACACGAGCATCCGGCTCCAGCCCCCATCAGCTGAACATCCTATGGGGACAGACCGCATCGGTCGAGATATTCTGGCCCGTACCATCTATGGTGGGCAGATTTCATTGCTGATCGGTGTGCTGGCGGTGCTGGTAGAAATCACTGTCGGGACAGCCGTCGGTGCGTTGGCAGGCTTTTACGGCGGTTTGGTTGATGCCGTCCTCATGCGCCTGACTGAAGCGATGTTAAGCATCCCCAGCTTGCTGCTGCTGCTGGTCATGGCGAAGTTCTTTTCCAGCCGAATCCCCGATGTGGAATTGTTGGGTCGTACCTTTAGCGGCAGCGTGATTGTCATCATTCTCATCATTGGTTTGACCAGTTGGATGACCCTGGCGCGGATTGTGCGGTCGAATGTCTTGTCCCTTAAAGAAACCGAGTTTGTGTTGGCGGCACGGGCGCTGGGACTGCCGAATCGCCGGATCATCATGGCGCACATTTTGCCGAATACACTGGCTTCGATCATTGTCTCTTTGACGCTTGGCGTTGCCGGGGCGATCCTATCCGAGGCTTATGTGAGCTTCCTGGGATTGGGCGTGCAGGCACCTACAGCCAGTTGGGGGAACATGCTGACCGAGGCCCAGGAATTCCAGATCATTCGCGATGCACCCTGGTATTGGTTCTTCCCGGGTCTGCTGATTTTGTTGACCGTGTTGAGCATCAATTTTGTGGGCGATGGTCTGCGGGATGCCCTCGACCCGCGTTCTGATAAAAAGGTCTAACCTTTGCCCTTGAGTGCCGAATGAGTCCACGAGTGGAGAGGTGAGTGTGCTGACGATTTTTACATCTTCAGACTAGACACATCTTGTGCGGCTCTGCTATAACTGCCATATCCTGCTGTGCCCGTGATGCCTCAATGCCGTTTGAGCCAACACCCTTAGTACGGGCGCTTGGGTATAGTGCAAAGGTGATAGGCTTGCGTAGCCAAGACCGAGGCATTTATCCGGCGGCCCACCTGCGAATGCAGGTTCAAAACATCGTGACACACGGCATGGCGGGTCTTTTTTGAGACTATACAGCTCCCCAAAACGGGGAGCTGTTTTTATTGCATTTATTGAGAGTAGTTGGCCCCAAAAACCTCGACCATCAGTGGGCCGATGTTAGCGCGGTCTGGCACCAGGACCGAAGCACCATCGGAGGTGGTATAGCCCATCGTATACTGCTCATTGATGACGCCAGTTTTCATGCTATCCAGCGGAATATCTTTCAGATAGAGCGCCAGTTGGATGATCTGGTCGAACTGGAGGCCGGTGCTGATGCCGCTACTCAGTTGATTCCAAAGCGTGGGTGCCTGAATGATGAGTTGCGGCAGCATATCCAGTTCCAGGATTTTGTCGCGGATGGCGTAGATGACAGCCTGCTGCCGTTGGGCGCGGCGGAAGTCGCTGTCGCCGTGCCGGGTGCGCGCATACTTGAGGGCGGTTCTCCCATCCATTTGATGGATACCCGCGGTGATATAGAACGGATCGTATCCGTAGTTCATATCCGGGAACAGCGGATCGTTGATGGTATAAGGGACATCCAGTTCAACGCCGCCAATCGTATCAATCAGCGTCACAAAAGTATTGAAATCGACCGCTACGTAATCGTTGACCCGAATACCCAGATTGTACTGGACGGTTTGCATGAGCAATTGCGGGCCGGAGCCGGGCTGGCGGATTTCCCCCAATACCATTGGGGTGTTGACGCGCTGTGGCTCGCTATAACCGGGCACCGCGACGTATAGATCGCGTGGGATACTCAGAATGCCCAGGCTGCGGCTGGCCGGGTCGATGCTGACCAGCATCATGGTATCGGTACGGTAGGCGAGGCCTGTCTCACCGGGGCGTCGATCCAGGCCCACCACCAGCACTGTGAAACGGGAGGTGCCATCCCAGGGTACCAGCGTGATGCTGCGCCCATCGGCCAGTGTCAATTCCTGGGTCGTGCCGGTCACGCTGCCGTCCCCACGAGCATCAACCGGTGTTGGTAGGACTGCGGCGGCAGTTGCCATCACTTCCGGTTGCGCCTGGGCCGCGCGGAGAACCACGAATAGACTCATACTGCCTAGGAGCACTATAGCAAACATCGCGATAGCAATCACCACCCAGGCCCACTCGCCGCCACGCTTACGCTGAACCCGGCGGCGGCGCGAGCGATCCCGCGCAATGGACTCTCGACTGAGGGGTACCGGGGGCGGTGGCGGAATCATCTCGCCAGGTTTGCTGGGTGCTGAAACTGCGGGAATACCGACGCCGGGCGTCTGCCGAATCGGCGGTGCCGCCCGACTGCTGAACATCGGCGGCACGCTGGGTTGTGCGGTCTGGGTTTGGGCGGCTTGCTGGCTTTTCAGGTAGCCGGGTGAGGCGGGTAGCATGTTCGAGACCGTCGCCTGGTCGTCCGTATAACTGGGGACCGGGCGCTGGCCGACAAGCGTATCCTGTTGACTTGGCGTGGATGACTCTTGCATGAAACCTGCCCGTGTGCGTACCATTCTTCCTCAACGATATTTCACAGTATAGGCAGACCCCCAATATGCGTCAATGGCGCTTGATCTACGATCACCCACTGCCCGGTGCCGCCAATATGGCAATTGATGAAGCACTGTTAGAGGCGGTTGGGGCTGGAACGTCGCCGCCAACACTGCGCTTTTATGGATGGGATCCCGCCTGCCTGTCGCTGGGTTATGGTCAGTTCAGCCGGGATGCAGACCTGGATCGGCTGGCTGCCTTCGGTTGGGATTGCGTCCGCAGGCCGACTGGCGGGCGGGCGATCCTCCATGCGGATGAGTTGACTTATAGCCTGGCGCTCACTGCCGATCATCCCCTGGCTGCTGGAGATGTCGTGGTCAGTTACCAACGCATCAGTCAGGCGCTGCTGGTTGGATTAGAGTGGTTAGGTGCACAGGCACATTCTGATCTGCAAACTGAAAAGCAGACTTCCGGCCCGATTTGCTTTGAGGTGCCGTCTCATTACGAGATCACAGTGAATGGACGTAAGCTCATTGGCAGCGCCCAGGTACGCCGCCATCAGGGCGTGTTACAACATGGCTCGTTACCGCTACATGGGGATCTTGGGCGCATTGCCGATGCTCTGGCCTTTGCTGACGATACCGGGCGCGAGGCGGCGCGAGCGGCGGTACGCGCGCGGGCCATTACACTGTTCGAAGCCTTGGGGGGCAAAGTCGTCGAATGGGCGGCAGCGGCAGCGGCTATGCAGCAGGGCTTCAGTAACCTCTTTGATGTGGAGTTGGTTCCCGGCGGCCTGACTGACTCGGAACAGTCCCGCGCTAATGAATTGTACGGGTCGCGCTACGCCAATCCGGAATGGGTTACCCGACGGTGATCGCTATCGAACAGATGTGCTTGACAGAATATGCTCTTTCGTATAGTCTTTCACTAACTACTAACCACTAACCACTAACCACTATGAACGATCTGCGACAACTTCCCTTGATGGAGCCTCAACGCCCGGAAGACCTGAATCCGCATACCGAGCTGCGGCATACCATCCCAATCTTTCAGGCGCACCTGCTAGGTGCGGGGAAGTCCACCCATACCGTCAATGCCTTCACGGCAGATCTGCATCTGCTGGCGGATCAAGCTGGGGGTGAGATGGCCCTGGGCGACTTCACCACGGACATCCTGAATGATTTTCTTGCGTGGTTGGAAAATGGACGTGGAGTACCGTGTAGTCGCAAATCTTATGCGCGGCGGGTGACTACGCTTAAAGTGTTTTTTAAGTGGTTGCATGAATTGAACGCGATCCCGATTGACCCTGCCAAAGCGGTCTTGCAGCGTTCCGGCCCGGCCCCTTTGCAGGATGTACTGGCCCCGGACGAGGTTCAAGCCTGTCTGCACGCAGCGCGTCAAATGAAACGCGGTGATCATCTGGATACGCGCCCGGAATTTCTGTTTCGCCTGCTGGTTGATACTGGTCTCAAGAAAGGGGAGGCCAGCGCCCTCACCCCGGCGGATATTGATCGGAGCGACCCCCAACAACCGGTACTGACCGTCAAGCACAAGGTTCGTAATGTTTTCAAGGAACGGCGCATCGCCATAGATCCGGAAGTCGTGCGCCTGATGGATGAATATCTCCGCCAGTACCTGCCGGAGAAGGTGATCTTCAACTGCACCTCGCGCAACCTGGAATACATCCTCACGGATGTGGGCGAAGCCGCCGGGGTAGCGACCAAACTCTCCTTTGAGATGCTGCGCTGGACATGCGCCGTGCGTGATACCCGCGCCGGGCATGAAGAAGATTTCGTGCGCGATAAACTCGGCCTCAGTCCGATTAGCTGGGTGGAAACCCGCGCCAAAATCCGCCAGTTGATTGACTTACAAATCCGCTCGGAAAACAGGTAAACGCAAAGCGATAAAGATCCCGCTAATGAGTTTTGACGACCGTGTTCGTAATGACTGTTCCGGCTCGTAGGGGCGGATTAGGGCGTCTTCGCCCGTATATCCGCCCGCTGCCCATTACCGATTTTGCCTGTCAAATCTCATTAGGGGCACTATGCAAAAACAGCTTTGCGACTTTGCATCTTTGCGCTAAATCGGTCATCGTCCAGGGGATGTCTGGCCATCGACTATCCTCAATACACCCGCAGCAATAAACCTTTCAGATACGCGCCTTCCGGGAAGGTCAGCGCCACTGGATGATCCGCGCCAGGGCCAAGGTGCTGGATAATTTGTGCTTGTCTGCCGCTATCTTCCAATGCGCCGAAAACGATCTTCTGGAACAAGTCCTGTGTGATCGCACCGGAGCATGAGAAGGTCATCAGGTAGCCGCCTGGCTTCATGAGTTTGAAGCAGTTCAGGTTGAGGTCTTTGTAACCGCGTGCTGCCCGTTCGACCTGTCCGGCATTGTGGGCGAACTTGGGCGGGTCACAGATGATAACATCATATTGCGCCTTTTCTACTACCTGATCGCGCAGGTAATCGAATACATCCGCTTGTATGAAATCTGCATGCAGGTCAATGTTTTTGACATTGCTATTTTCGGTAAAGTTTAACTGGAAGTTCGCCTCCGCCAGTTCCAGCGCTTCGTGTGAGGCATCAACGTTGATGACATGACCGGGCACGCCTAAACCACCTCGTAAGCCTGCGATCCCGAATCCACCTGTGTAGCTGAATAGGTTCAGAATACGGTGCCCATTCTTCATCTCATGAACAGCATACTGATTATCTAGCATCGGGCTGAAGTCGTTTGCGACCAGCCCGAGTAACAAGCTGCGACTAATACGCTGATCGAGATAGAATCCTGTCTTGTGTCCGGCACGTACATCGACCTGATAGTGCAGCAAGGGGCTTTCCTGAATGTGGATAAGGGGTGGCGGTTCTTCGCCTAGCAGGACTCCGCTGACGGAGCGTAAACCTTCTTTTCCTCGCACATCCACATCACTGCGTTCGTACACCCCTCGAATTAGGTTGTCCGGGTGTGCTTCGCCGCCAGCTGCCTGTGCTTCCGCCCAGCAGTCGACCAGCCACTGAGCGAGGTCACGTTTGTGTTGGTCAATGCATAACGTCAATGCTTGCAGCACCATCCACTGGCCGTATACATCGACGATCAGTCCGGGTAGAAAGTCATTTTCGGCATTAATGAGCCTGAATCCGTTGATCTCTCCCCGCATCATGGATTCCTGGCTTAGTCGTGACCAGATTGCTCGCTTGAACTGTCTTTTCCACCATGCTTCATCAATCACCTCATCCTGCCATGTCAGGATGCGAACCTGAATTTGAGATTTCTCATTCCAGTAGCCGCGTGCTAGAAAGCGATCTTTGTGATCAACCACCGTCACAATGGCACCAGGGGCCGGATCGTCCTGCACCTTCTCAATCGCGCCGGAGAATATCCAGGGGTGCTGGCGGCGGATGGATTTCTCACGTCCGGCCTTGATAACGATAGTGCCCATGTTGAATATCCTTCGCCCGAAAAAAGACCAGGGCGTAAGTGATACGCCCGGCTCGATAGATGTGTGATGTGGATGGTAAACGAGGACTCGGCGTAGGAACAGGCGCGTTATTGCTTGCCAACCATCGCGAGCAGATCTGCCTCACTGATGATGGTGACCCCCAGCGCCTGGGCTTTCTCCGCTTTGCTGCCGGGGGAGTCGCCCATGAGTACGTAACTGGTCTTCTTGCTGACGCTGCCGCTGACCTTGCCGCCGTGCGATTCGATCAGTGCAGCCGCTTGTTCACGGCTGAGGGTCGGTAGGGTGCCGGTCAGTACAAACGTCTTTCCCGCCAGGCTATCCCCTGCCTTGACCTTCTCAGCCGCCTGGAGATTAACTCCCGCAGCGCGGAACTTTTCAATCAGCTGTTGGTGGTGCGGTGCGGCAAACCATTCGACGACACTCTGCGCCAGCACCTCACCGATTCCCTCAATCTCATCAATGGCTTCGACACTGGCCGTTTGCAAGGCTTCGACGGAACGGAAGCGATCCGCCAGAGTTCCGGCGACCACGCTGCCCACTCCGTCGATCCCCAGCGAGGCAATCAATTGATCGAGGGGACGTTGTTTAGCAGCGGCGATGCTCGCCAGCAGGTTATCAACCTTCTTTTCTCCAAAGCCGTCGAGTTCCAACAACGGTTCGGCTTGTAGCGTGAAAATATCCGCCTCGTCGTGGATCAGCCCCTTATCGATGAGCATTTTGACGGTTTGACCGCCCATGCCTTCAATATCCATTGCGCCTTTGGAGACAAAAAATTCCAGACTCCGGTAGACCCGCTCCGGGCAGGTGATGTTCGGGCAATAGTAATCGACCAATCCCTCCGGTTGGACGATTGCCGTATTACAGAAGGGGCAGTGGCTCGGCGGCTGGATAGGTGTCTCGGAGCCATCCCTTGCGCCGATCACTGGGCCAATGACATAGGGGATGACCTCACCGGAGCGCTTGACAATCACGGTATCGCCTAGGCGAATATCAAGCTTTTCGATCTGATCGTAGTTATGCAGGCTGGCGTTGACTACCGTGACCCCACCGAGGAAGACCGGCTCTAGTTGTGCTGTTGGGGTGACTTTGCCGGTACGCCCAATATTGACCGTCACCCCCGTCAATTTGGTCGTCATCTCCTCAGCCGGGAATTTGTAGGCGGTTGAGCCACGCGGGTCTTTTCCCACAAAGCCGAGTTCATCCTGTACCCGCAGGTCATTAATTTTGATGACCACACCATCGATTTCAAAATCCAGCCTGTGCCTGCGGGATTCCCATGTGGGTAACTGCTGGATAATGTGGGATAAAGTGGGAAAATATCCCGCATCCGGCGCAACTGGGAAACCCATATCCCGCAAGTATTCCAGTGTTTCCCACTGGGTATCCCACTTTATCCCACCTGAAGCCACCACTGCATAGACGAAGCAGCTTAGGGGACGGCTGGCGGTGATGCGGGAATCCTTTTGCTTCAGCGTACCGCTGGCCGTATTCCGGGCGTTGATGTACAGCGGCAGTTCTTGCTCAGCCTGCCGTTTATTGACGGCCTCAAAATCTTTCTTGAGGAACAGCACTTCTCCGCGTACCACGAGAAGCGGAGGGGCTAGTGGGCCATCGGGTCGTGTGGGAATCTTGAGTGGGATACTACGGATTGTACGGACGTTGGCAGTCACGTCGTCGCCCAGGTCGCCATTGCCCCGTGTAGCAGCCTGCTTAAGCACCCCATTTTCATAAGTGATGACAATCGTCAGGCCGTCCAGCTTGGGTTCCAATGTGTAATCCAGTTGAGTTCCGGCGGGCAGCAGCTTGAGGTTGCGTGTTTCCCAGTCTTGTAAGTCCTCGACGCTAAAGGCGTTGGGCAGGCTCAGGATAGGCGCGGCATGACGTACTTTGGGGAAGTCCTCGGTCAGATCACTTCCGGCTCGCTGGGTGGGCGAATCCGGCGTGATGAGTTCTGGGTGCATCTCTTCCAATTGACGCAGTTCGTGGTAGAGCTGGTCGTACTCGCCGTCGGTGATGACCGGGCTGCCGAGGACGTTGTAGCGATAGATGTGATAATTGAGTTCTTCGCGCAGTTGGGCTGCACGTATGCTTTGTGGATCGGACATTGAGAATGCACCTTTATCGAACCGCAAAATCTCAAGGTGTAGCTGCGAGTGGGACACCGGGTAGAACAACCTCTAGGTACGCTGCGGCTGCCCAACCTACCTGATTCGGATCAACGGTATTCTGAATTTGCCACCACGTTAGGCCATCGGCCTGCGCTGGACCATCAATCACGCGGAAAATTGAGCCATTCGGCGCAACAAACAAACGCTGATTGGCGATCCCCGCTCCTGAACGCACATTGACGCCGCTTTCTTCCGCATCCACGACCACATCCATACCCAGTGCGATGTTAACAGGCGTCGGTGAAATCTCGATCGGGGCCAGTGTAGGGCCAATCAGTGCAAATGAAGAAACGGTTCCAGCTAAAGCCCCCTGACTCACGACCGGACTGGGTGCAATCGGCGGTGGGATAAAAGGCGTATTGGTTGGTACAACTGCCGTGACAATCAGGAATTGTGGCGGACTAGCCGGAACCGTCCGCCCGCCCAGGCTGACCACCGCAATTACCATACAGAAGGCAGTGCCACCGACCATGAGTAGCATTAACGCCAGCGACCAGATGGGAAGGCTCAGGCTGCTGCGGCGTGGCTTTTGTTTTAAGACGATGGACGTAGGAGGCTTCGGTTCCAGTAGTGGCGGTTGCTCACGACGCGTAGGTTTGCCAATAATCTTGCTAATTGGCACTGGGGCATGACGCTCCAAGGGAACAAGGGCAGAGGTCGGCGCTGGTTGACGGCGCGGCGGCTGTGGGCGTTCCTCCGGTAATTTCATGGGTGGCAGCGCCTGCGTATCATTCTCAGGCGATTGAAAGCGCGTGGCTTCGTCATCGGCCATTTCCGGTGGTAGGCGTGGCGGTTGGGGGCGCGTATCCGGCTGATCGCCCCGTTTTCGTTTGGATTCACTCATGAATTAGCGCCCTCGGTTTTGAGTCCACGCGATGAACTGCTCGACCGGCCAGGTGTTGATGACCGATTCTGCGGTTACCCAGCCACGGCGGGCCGTCAATATACCAAAGGGGAGTTTATCCATGTCCTCGGCGCTGTGGGCATCGGTATCGATGCAGATGGGAATGCCCAGTTCGACTGCCCGTCGGGCATATTGTGCTTCGAGATCGAGCCGAGCAGGATTGGCATTGATCTCCAAAGCGGTGCCATGTTTGCGGGCGGCCTCAAAAACGGCATCCATATCCAGATCCGCCGGTTCGCGCTCATTGATGAGTTGACCACGGGGATGGCCGATCAAATCGACATGTGGGTTTTCAATCGCATTGAGCAACCGCCGGGTGATGACCGCGCGTTCCTGCCGCAGACTGAAGTGTAGGGAGGCGACGACAAAATCCAGTTGTGCGAGGACCTCATCCGGGTAATCCAGGGTGCCATCGGAGCGAATATCCATCTCGACCCCATGAAACACGCGGAAATCAGGCCCCATCTCTTGATCTACCTGCCGGACTTCCGCCTGCTGCTGAAGGATTCGCTCGACCGACAGGCCATTGGCGATGGCTGAATACTGCGAATGATCGGTGATGACGATATATTGCTTGCCCCGTGCCTTAGCTGCTTCGGCCATCTGCCGGATGCTGAGCGTGCCGTCGCTCCATGTGGTATGCATATGCAGGTCAGAGCAAATGTCGCTGATTTCAATAAGCCTGGGCAGGCGACCTTCCTGAGCTGCTTCGATTTCTCCGGCATCTTCCCGGAGTTCGGGCGCGATCCACGGCAGGCCGACAGTTGCGTAGACTTCATCTTCAGTGGCACACAGAATCTTAGGTGCATCTTCAATGATAGTGCCGGACTCATCGACTGGGCTGAAGGCGTGTTCGTTGAGGCTCAGCCCTTTCTTGAGCGCTAGTTCTCGTATCCGGATGTTATGCGCCTGACTGCCGGTGAAGTAATTAAGCGCGGTTCCCCAGCGTGCTTTTTCCAGGACGCGCAGATCGATCTGTAACCCATTATGGAGCTCGACCGAGCTTTTGGTTGGGCCATGCCCCAGCACGCGGGCGACCATCTCCATGCCGACGAAAGCATCCATGATAGGGCCAGCATTGTCGCTGGCGATGAGCAAATCGACATCGCCGATGGTAGGTCGTCCACGTCGGATGCTTCCGGCAATCGCGCCTTCGACGGCTTCTGGTAGCTTCATCAGGTGATTGAGAATAGCTTGTGCTGCGGGTAAGGCTACCCCCAGGGCGGTACGCCCTGTGTAGCGATTAAGGGACTCAATTCCTTCAATGATCTTCTGTTCACTTTTGGCACCCATCCCACTGAGATCACGGAGTTTCCCGGCGCGGGCGGCTGCTTCCAGCGCCGTCACATCGGTGATGCCCAGCTCCTGCCAGAACAGTTTGGCTTTCTTGGGGCCAACACCATTAATCCGTAGCACCTGTACCAGTGATGGGGGGACTTCTTTCGCCAATTTCTCATAGAATTGGAGCTGCCCGGTCTCCAGCATTTCTGTGATCTTGGCTGCCAGGGTATCCCCAATGTTGGGGATTTCGGTCAAGGTGCCTTCAGCGGCAATGGCTCGTAAATCACGGGGTAGATCGCGGATAGCAGCCCCGGCATTGCGGTAGGCCAGCACCCGGTGAATGACCTCACCCTTGATCTGAAGCATATCCGCTACGGTCTCAAACAGATCAGCAATCTCGCGGTTGGTCAGCGCCACAGTCCGCTCTCCTGGTAGAACGTTTGTCTTATGGAATTATACCGCAACGGGGGAAATCTAACGAGTGACAGATGTGGCGGCAGGACATCGCCGGGCGTGCTACAGAACGAGCGATGTCCTGCCTATGCAGGTCAGACCGGTTGGCCCTTGTACTCTCCGGCCAGTGAGATATTGCCTTCCGCATCGATCGTATAGATGAGGTGTCCGTCCGCATAGCCGGTTATCATCAGATCCAGCGTAAAGCTGCCGGTTTCATCATCGACGATGCCACTACCGGTCATGACCCAACCCTCTGAAAACGCGCAGCTACTTAAGCGGAATTGATGTCCGCCGCTGGCTGATGCGAAGGCCAATGTGCCGCCGCTATCACAGCCAACAACAGTCAGGGTGGCGTAGTCCCAGTAGTAGTACTCTGGCAAATTGTTGATCTCATCATAGACGGCGTTCATGGCATCTAGCGGGTCAGCAAAGGCGGCGGCATCCGGTGGGGCGGGCGGGATGAAGGCATCCGCGACGACCCCTTCGCATAGCGTGATTCGTTCCGTAGGGACAGCGCCATCGACCAAAAAGGCCGTCACCGGGTCATCCACGCAGGCATCGCCGCGCCCGTAGATGATATGCGGGCCACCTTCCATTTCGATCAGGTAGCCATCCGCCAGCCGTTCAAAGACACGGCGACCGCCTGCCGCCGGGGTGGCGGGGTCCATGGTGGCGTTTAGGACCAGCACCGGGTAGTCCTCAGCGGTGAGCGGGGCCGGGCGCTCTGCCGGGGCCTGAGCAGGCCAATAGACGCAGGGCAGATCCCCATAAAAGAGCGAACTGAAATAGGGTAATGTCTCATCGAGCGCGTCCCCGGCGCGGAGATAGGCTTCGGCGCTGGCTTCGGCTGAACCGACTTGCCAGTTGTAATCGTTGCATTCCACTGCGAAGAACAGCGCATCCGAATAGGTTGGATCGACTGCCACTTGCAAGGTATCCGCGTCTGCGCCCTGTGTGTTATACAGGACTCTCGCCAAGGGGACCCGATTATTTTGTCCGACGGCGGCTATTGCCCTCTGGAATAATTGGCGTGATCCCGTGGAGTAGAGATAACCCGCGGCGGCTGTTTCCAGATCCGCCAGCGTGAGTGTGCGTGCGACCTGCTGCCCGGAACCGAGTGGAAAGTCTAGCGACAAGGGCGCGTCTTCTGCTTCGGTATAGAGACGATCATAAATTGACCGCAGGTCGCCGTTGGCGACCGTCTCGGCACAGGCGATTTGATGAGCGCAGTCTTCTAAGGTGGCGATCAATACATCACTGAATGCGGTGGCTTGATCGCGGTAGTATTCGACTCCGCTCTGCGTGAGGTCGACTGTACCATCCAAAATCAACCCCGCCAGCCGGTCAGGATGGGCGGCGGCATAGGTCTGGGCATATTGGGTGCCATAGCTTTCGCCATACAGCCAGAACTGCTCATCGCCGATGGCTTGCCGAAACAACTCCAAATCCTCAACCGCCTGTGCAGTGCCGTAAAAGGGTAGGGTAGAGACATCCACATCCATTTCTGCCACACAATCCTCAGCAAAGGTGCGGGCAGTGACCAATAGCGCGGCTTCCTGCTCTGCCGTGATGGCGCGTCCATCCGTAGCGTAATAGGTAGCCGCGGCAACCGGGCATTGTAGGTTGCCGGATTGATACGCCCCGCGCTGATCGAAGAACACGATGTCGAAGTGTTCCGGGATGGCGGGGTCGAAAGCCGCCGTATAACTATCTGCCGAAGCAATACCGCTGGAGCCGGGGCCGCCCGTCGCCGTGACGAACATCCCCTTACGTTCACCAGTCGCAGGCAGGACGGCGAAGGTGACATCCAGCGTGCGCTCATCCGCCACGTTGCTGTGATCGAGTGGCACGGTCAGAGTCACACAGGTGAAGGTGCTGTTCTCGCAGGGAAACCCGCCCAGTGCTTCCAGTTTGGCAACCGTCGGATTGTCAGCGGCCTGACTCGGCGCGATGGGCGTAGCAATCGTTCCGCAGGCAGTGGCGATGAACAGAAGGAGCAGGGCAGCAAAACGCGAAGTTGTCATGATGTTCAAATATCATTCAGTAGTAGATATGGACCTGAATAATCGTATCATGATCTTTAAAAATGTGGGTCGATGTGACTAATCTGCCGGGTATGGTGGGATACTGGTGAAGGATCAAAATTGGAACATTTGCTCCGTTTTTGATCGCGATCTGTGATATGGTAATTGAATACCCCGACCCTTTGCCCATCATCTTGTCCGCCGGGAGGATCAGCGCCGCCGCCGTCGCCGCCGCAAATAAGTGTGACGACAAGAGTCCACCACAAAAGTCATTGAAAACACTGCGGGAAATCCATCTGGCTATCGGCTTTAAGCGATCGACTATCGACTAATCTGCTTGACAGCCGCCCGAAATCTCGTTATCGTTACCTCTAATTCCATACATCGAAAGACGTTGATCCGGAAGAGTACACTTCAGAACCGTGTTTCAGAGAGCCGCCGGTAGCTGTGAAGGCGGTGCACAGGCTGAAGTCGAATGGGCCGGGGAGTCGTGCAGGCGAACATCGAGTAGCCTGTGCCGGAGGCGCACCGTTATCGAAGCGCAGGGTATCCCCCACTGGGGCGTACCTGTAATGAGCGAAGCCGCTTCAGAGCCGGCTTAAGCAAGGTGGCACCACGGGAAGCCCTTCTCGTCCTTGATGAGATGTGGGCTTTTTTGTTGGTTATTCACCCGGCAAAGGGGTTCTGAAGATGATGCTGAACGCTGTGGCTGCTGCCCCCCGCGAAGACATTAAACCTGACCGTACTGCCGTCCATCGCCTGTTTGAACAGGGCGATCTGGTGCCCGTTTATCGTACCTTGCTTGCGGATCTGGAAACGCCGGTCTCGGTGTATCTCAAACTGGCGCAGATGGGCGCAGTCTCCTTTTTGCTCGAAAGTGTCGAAGGTGGCGAGCAGATCGGGCGCTATTCCTTCCTGGGTGTGAACCCCAAAGGTGTGATTACGGTCAAGGGCAATCAGGTCACCCGCACTTTGCATGGCGTGACCACCACTCGCCCCCTTCAACCCGGTCAGGATCCGCTGACCGCCATCAAGCAGGAATTTGCTCGTGTTAAGCCGGTGGAAGTACCTGGATTGCCCCGTTTTGTTGGGGGGGCAGTCGGCTTCCTGAGCTATGATGTAGTGCGCCACTTTGAACGCCTGCCCGATACCGCTACGCGTGAAGTCGATGTACCGGAAGCCGCGTTTATGCTGCCGGACACGCTAGTGATCTTCGATCATGCCCGACACCAACTGATTGTGCTGGCGAATGCCCATAACTCCGGCGATCCTGATGCCGCCTATGATGATGCGGTTGAGCGGATTGATGCCATTGTTGATCTGCTGCGCGGGCCGTTGCCTGAACTCCCGGCACCGGTTGAAGCTGTTGAAACAGAGTTGCGTTCCAACATGCCCCGTGAACGTTATGAGCAGATGGTTCGTGACGGTAAGGAGTTCATTGCCGCCGGGGATGCCTTCCAGATCGTCCTCTCTCAGCGTTTTAGTCGGCGCACCAATGCTCATCCACTCTCCATTTACCGTGCATTGCGGATGCTCAACCCATCGCCTTACATGTTCATGCTGCGCTTTGGTGATGATCTTAACCTGATCGGGGCATCGCCAGAGATGATGGTGCGTCTCGAAGACGGTGTAGCAACCGTCCGTCCCATCGCTGGAACGCGGAAGCGTGGCAAGAGCGAGGCCGAAGATGTGGAGTTGGAGACCGATCTTCTGGCAGACCCCAAAGAGCGTGCTGAACACGTTATGCTGGTAGACCTCGGTCGGAATGACCTCGGTCGGGTATGCGATTACGGCACGGTCAAGGTTGAGCGCATGATGTACATCGAACGTTATTCGCATGTGATGCATATCGTGAGCGAAGTGAACGGCAAAATCCGCGCTGGCATGGATGCCTTTGACCTGCTGAGGGCGACTTTCCCGGCAGGCACACTCAGTGGCGCACCCAAAGTGCGGGCTATGGAAATCATCGAGGAGTTGGAAGGCACGCGGCGGGGTATTTATGGCGGGGCGGTTGGGTACTTCAGCTTCGACGGTTCGATGGATACCTGCATCACCATCCGCTCAGTTTTGCTACAGAATGGTCACGCCTATATTCAAGCGGGTGCCGGTATCGTAGCCGATAGCGATCCTGCCAGTGAGTACGAAGAAAGCGTCAATAAGGCGCGCGCGGTTGCGGTTGCCCTACAACATGCTGAACGCGGCTTCATATAGTCAGTTAGATTGAGTCAATCGTAAAGTCGAAATCAGGCGGTCATAGAACCAGCCTGAAACAGGAGGGGAAATGTCAATCAAGCGTGTGGTTTTCATCCGACCGGGTGAGACCGATTGGAACCGGGATGAACGGCATCAAGGCAATGTGGCGATCCCGCTGAACGAACACGGTCGTCAACAGGCGCGGCGGTTGGCGAATTACATCCGCAATATGGGCATCACTGCCCTGTATACCAGCGATACGAAACGTGCACTGGAGACGGCCGAGTTATTGGCAGAACGCCTCGGTTTTGCGCCGATAGTAGATGCGCGTTTAAGAGAGCGTGAGATTGGCCTCTGGCAGGGATTGACCAAGGATGAGATGGAAACCTGGTATCCGGCGGAATATGCCAAACTCCGGGCAGACCCACAGGGTTATGCGGTGCCGGGGGGTGAGTCGCGGGCTGATGTCCAAAAGCGTATGGTCGCTTTCTTCGAAGAGCTACAACAGAAAGAGCAGGGGGAAACTGTCGGCATTCTCTCACATACAACGGCTATCCATGAATTGTTGGAAGTGTTGACGCCGGGGCGGTCGAGCGATGACATCATTGTAACCAATACCTCGGTGACGACTATTCGCCATGATGCTGCGGGTTGGTCGTTGATTACTTCCAATGACATCTCGCATCTGGAAGGCTTGGCGACACGGCGTGCATCCGAACTGGAGGATAATCGATGATTCTGGTGATTGATAACTATGACAGCTTTACCTATAACCTCGTTCAGCAGATGGGCGAGTTCGGAGCGGATCTGTGTGTCATCCGCAATGACCAGATTACGCTTAATGAGATTCGTGGGCTGAACCCCTCGCATATCGTCATTTCCCCCGGCCCTGGCGACCCTGATGACAGCGGCGTGTCGTTGGATGTGCTGCGCGAACTCAGCGGTGTTACGCCGATTCTTGGGGTCTGTCTGGGTCATCAGGCCATCGGCCAGGTGTTTGGTGGCGTGGTCAAGCGTGCACCGCGCCTGATGCACGGCAAGACCAGCATGATCCAGCATACCGGCGATGCCATGTTCGACGGCTTGCCGAATCCTTTTGAAGCTACCCGGTATCACAGCTTGATCGTTGAACGGGAAACGCTGCCGGATTCACTCCTCATCACAGCAGAAACGGCTGAGGGAGAAATTATGGGTTTGCGCCACCGGGAGTATCCTGTTTACGGGGTGCAGTTCCATCCCGAGAGCATCTTGACCACCTATGGCCCGCGCATATTGCAGAATTTCCTGAATGTGTCTATTCCCGAAAAGGTGTTAGCGTAAATGTCCGTAATCGACCAAACCGCCCCGATGCCATCAACCAAGGTGCAAAGCCGCAAGGTAGTACTTTCCGGTGTGCAACCGACCGGGGTTTTGCACATTGGGAACTACATCGGTGCCTTGAGCCTATGGGCGCAGGAGCAGGTCAAGTATCAGAATTACTTCATGATCGTTGACCTCCATGCGCTAACTATTCCTGAAAATATCAAAGCAGAAACACTGCGTGCCAACGCTCGCACTGTGGCGGCCTTGTATATTGCCTGTGGGATCGATCCGGAAGACTCGGTCATCTTCTTACAATCCCAGGTACCTGCCCATCCCTACCTGGCCTGGATTCTGACCTGCTGCACGCCGATGGGCTGGCTGGAACGCATGACCCAGTTTAAGACCAAGTCCGAGCAGGCAGAAACGGTTGGGACGGGTCTGTTTGTCTATCCTGCTCTGCAGGCGGCCGATATTCTGCTCTATCATGCGGATTATGTGCCGGTGGGTGAGGATCAACGTCAGCATATCGAGTTGACCCGCGATATTGCTCAACGGTTTAACAACATGTTCGGCGAATATTTGAAGCTGCCGGAAGGGCTTTATCGCAAAAGTGGGGCGCGAGTCATGGGCTTTGACGATCCCACTGCCAAGATGAGCAAGAGCCTGGCTGAGACACGCAAAGGTCATGCCATCACCTTGCTCGATCCGCCCAATGTGATCAAAAAGACCATTATGGGAGCCGTGACCGACCCTGGCTCAGAGACGCGCTTTGACCATGCGTCACCTGGCGTTCGTAATCTGCTGGAACTCTACGAAGTGCTGACCAAAGAATCGCGGCCGGCTATCGAGGAGAAGTTCGGTGGTAAGGGCTATGGTTTCCTCAAAAAGACCTTGGTCGAAACGGTGACAGAAGCGCTCCGCCCCATTCAGGAAAAGTATCAGGAAATCACATCTGACCCGGCTTACCTGGATGGCGTGCTGGCGCGCGGTGCCGAACGGGCCAATGCGGTAGCCAGCAAGACCTTGGAAGATGTCCGGCAGTTAGTGGGGGTTTGACCAATGGATATTCAACGCGCAATTGATGTCCTCAGCCGCTTTGGACATTTGCAGGAAGACGAAGCGGAAGCCGTCATGAATCAGATCATGTCCGGCGGGGCGACTGATGCCCAGATCGGCGCTTACCTGATGGCCTTGCGGATGAAGGGTGAAACCGCCGATGAGATCACCGGCAGCGCCCGCGCCATGCGGGCCAATGCCGAGCGCGTGCCAACCTCTGTGGATGGATCGCAATTGTTGGATACCTGCGGTACGGGCGGCGACCGTTCAGGGACGTTCAACATCAGCACCACGGTGGCTTTTGTTGCTGCTGGCGCGGGAGTGAAGGTTGCCAAGCACGGCAACCGTGCAGCCAGCAGCAAGTGCGGCAGCGCGGATGTATTGGGTGAATTGGGGGTCAATCTGGACCTCACCCCTCAGCAGGTTGGTCTATGCGTCGATGAAGTGGGCATTGGGTTCCTGTTTGCGCCAAAGCTTCATCCGGCCATGAAACACGCGATTGGCCCGCGCCGTCAAATGGGGGTGCGTACCATCTTTAACCTGCTTGGCCCGCTCACGAATCCGGCTGGCGCAAAACGACAGTTGCTCGGCGTGTTTGCGGCTGATCTCACCCCCATGCTGGCTCATGTCCTTGGTGCATTGGGTACGGAATCGGCCATGATTGTCAGTGGCTATGGTGGCCTGGATGAGTTGACCACGACCGGCCCGAATACAGTGAGCCATTTTAGAGATGGTGCGGTGCGGACGTATGAGTTTGACCCGCGTGATTACGGCTTTTCTGGAGCCAATATTGCGGACTTGCTGGGTGATGATGCGCCGACCAATGCGCGCATCCTGCGTGGTGTACTGGCGGGAACCGTCAGGGATGCCAAGCGCGATGTGGTGGTATTGAATGCGGGCGCGGCGTTGATGGCTGCCGGGCAGGTGGATGACCTGAAAGCCGGTATCCAGCGGGCAAGTGAAGCCATCGATAGTGGTGCGGCGCTGGGTAAGCTGGATGCGCTCATCCTGTATTCGCGGAGCCTGCAACCCTCATGAGCGCCGGATTCGTCAAGACCGATACCATTCTCGATCAGATACTGGCGCACAAGCAGCTTGAAGTCGCTAATCGTGAACGCCAGCGCTCCATTCTTGAGGTACAACGGCACGCCCAGGCTGTTGCTGGGCCGCTGGATTTTGTCGGCGGCCTTCATCGCTCGACGGTTGCCTTGATTGCCGAGGTGAAAAAAGCCTCTCCCAGTAAAGGCGTTCTGATCGAGAACTTTGATCCCCAGGCATTGGCGCGGACCTACGCTGAAAATGGCGCTGCGGCCATCTCGGTGCTGGCGGATGAGAAGTTTTTTCAGGGTAGGCTGGGTTATCTGGATCAGGTGCGGCAGGTGACACCTGTTCCCATTTTATGCAAGGAATTTATCCTCGACCCCTATCAGGTCTATGAGGCACGTGAGCATCAGGCCGACGCGGTCTTGCTGATTGTCATGGCGCTGGAAGATGCGCAGTTGGTCGATCTACATGCCCTTATCCGGGAGCTGGGCATGGCGGCATTGGTCGAAGTCCACAATGAAGATGAACTGGATCGCGCCATGAAGATCGGCGCAACGCTCATTGGTGTCAATAACCGCGATCTGCGGACGTTTCAGGAGGACCTGAGTATCACCGGTCGCGTTGCCAAACGGGTTCCTGCCGGTGTGACCTTGGTCGCCGAAAGCGCGATTCGGACTTCAGCGGATGTTCGGCGGATGGGTGAACTGGGTGCCCATGCAGTTTTGGTCGGTGAAGGACTGGTCAAATCTGCGGATATTAGCGGGCAGGTGCGGGCGTTCAGTAGTCAACCCAGAGGTAGTGCAGCATGATTGTCAAAATCTGCGGCATCACCACCTATGAGGATGCGCTTCTGGCTTCTGAAGCAGGTGCAGATATGCTCGGCTTTAACTTCTTCAAGAAGTCCCCGCGTTACCTGACGCCGGAAGCCGCCACACTGATCTGTGATCGGTTGCGCGCGGAACTGGGTGAACGTTGCCCGCTCTTGATTGGTCTGTTCGTCAATGAATTGGTCGCCCTGATTTCAGCCATCACACGGCAGGTGGGGCTGGATGCTGCTCAACTCCACGGCGATGAGTCCGAAGCCCTGCTCAAGGAATTGCGCGGCATCGGCTTCAAGGCCATTCGCCCGCAGGATAAGGCTCAGGCGTTGGATGATGCCGCTTACTTCAAAGGGACGATGCCAACTGATGATCGCTTGCCCTCGCTGCTGGTAGACGCCTATCACCCGAAGCTCTACGGCGGCACTGGGGAGAGTGCCAGCACCGAGGTGGCGCTAGCGGTCAAAGCTGTGGCTCCACGAATGATGTTGGCAGGTGGCCTGACACCGGAGAATATCGCCGGGCGCATCCAGGTGATTCAACCCTGGGGAGTAGACGTTTCCAGCGGGGTTGAGTTGCCTGATCAGCCAGGGAAGAAAGATGCGGCGAAGGTGAAGACCTTCATCGCGGCAGCGCGAGGTGCCTGATGGTGGAAATGCTGGACATTTACGACGAGAACTTGCGACCCCTCGGTGTGAAAGACCGGGACGCGGTTCATCGGGATGGTGATTGGCACCGTGTCTTTCACTGCTGGGTGATCTATCGCGACCCAGTTGAGGGCGATGTGTTGGTTGTACAGCGACGCGGCGCGCTCAAAAAGACCTTCCCCAACTACCTGGATGTGACGGCAGCCGGCCATTTCACGGCTGGCGAAACCATGCGGGACGGTGTCCGTGAAGTTCAGGAAGAACTCGGCATCAAAGTACATTTTGAAGACTTGATTCCATTGGGGCGACGTTTAGATGTGGCTCGCTACGGTGAATTGATTGACCGCGAATTTACCGATTGCTTCTTGTGCATCTACCGCCAGCCGATCGGCGCCTATCAAGTGCAGCGGTCGGAGGTGGCGGGCTTGGTCGCCGTGCCGATTGACGCCGCTATCGACCTGTGCGAAGGGCGGCGTGCATCGCTCACCTGTCAGGCTGCGGGGTTGGAGTCGCCGACGCTCAAGGTGACATTGGACGATTTTGTCCCTCGTGTCGATGCCTATCTCTACAAGGTGCTGTTGCTGGCGAAACGTTGCTTGAACGGGGAACGCTCTCTGGCGGTGTGAAGTGCTTATATAGGAAGAGCTTATGTCTTCTATCATTTGGTCTGGCGGTGAGATTTACAATCTGGTTGAGTACGCTGATGAGCGTGACCTTGAGAAGGCGATTCTGGAAGTCCGTTCAGAGCTGTTTGGATTAAGCAGGATATATCTCGATGTAAAGAAAAAAATCGGTCAAAAGGGGAGCCAACGGAATATTCCTGATGGCTATTTAGTTGATTTGAGTGGTAGCAAACCCCTTTTATTTGTCGTTGAGAATGAACTGGCAGTACATGATCCTTTACGTCATGTGGCTGTTCAAATCCTTCAGTTTTCGCTGTCATTTGAATCGGAGCCTCGAACTGTTCGAACCATCGTTTTTGATGCCATAAATTCTGATTCTGTTGCCAAGTCACAGTGCGAAGACTATGTGAGGCGCAATCATTTTCGCAATCTCGATCACCTCATTGATGTGATGGTGTTTGAGTCGCCCTTTGCTGCTCTGGTCATTATCGACTCGATACCTGACAAGCTGGAGAAAATTCTAGCAGAGAAGTTCCGATTTGGCGTCGAAGTGTTGTCTTTGGCACGCTATGAAAACGCCAGCGGCAAACGCCTATACTTCTTTGAGCCATTTCTTTCTGATATTCCTATTCCAGTGCGGGATACAGGCTCTCAATCTAATGGGCGCGTAGAGACAATCGAGATTGATACGGTTGTTGTTCCAGCGCATTCTGAAGGTTTTCAGCGAGCATTCCTGGGTGAAAACAATTGGCATGCTATTAGAATTCATGGCACTGTTCGGCCACAGATCAAATACATTGCGGCTTACCAGATTCGCCCCATTTCAGCCATTACCCATGTCGCGCCTGTAAGGTCAATTGAACCTTATGGGGATGAAGGTAAATACATCGTTTACTTCGCAGAACCAGCCAAGGAAATCACGCCTGTACCCATGTTGAAGAATGGGAAGATCAAAACGTTCCAGAATTTGCGCTATACCACGCTTGACCGCCTTATGAGTGCATCTAACCTCGATGAAGTTTTTTTTGAACGATAGGATGAGTTAATGATTTCTCAAATCCCTTATGGGAGTGCTGATGTCCCTGACTCACGTGGCTACTTCGGTGAGTTCGGCGGACGCTTCGTGCCGGAAACACTCGTCCCGGCGCTGGATGAATTGACGGTGGCCTATCGGGAGGCGATGGCGGACCCCGCCTTTCAGAACAGCCTGCTGGACTTGCAACGCACCTACACTGGGCGACCGACCCCCATCACCTTTGCCGCCCGCTTGACCGAAAAGCTCGGTGGGGCGCGGATTTACCTCAAGCGGGAAGACCTTGCCCACACCGGCGCACACAAGATCAACAATGCGCTGGGGCAGGCGCTTCTGGCACAGCGCATGGGTAAGCAGCGTGTCGTCGCGGAGACCGGCGCCGGTCAGCATGGAGTCGCCAGCGCCACGGCCAGCGCCCTGCTCGGGCTGGATTGCCACGTCTACATGGGTAGCGTCGATATGGCCCGCCAGCAGCCGAATGTCTTCCGCATGAAGCTACTTGGCGCGGAGGTCATCCCGGTTGAAAGTGGTACCAAAACCCTCAAGGATGCCATCAACGAAGCCATCCGCGACTGGGTGACCAATGTTCGCGAGACCTTCTACCTGCTCGGCTCTGCGCTGGGGCCGCATCCCTACCCGATGATCGTCCGTGACTTCCAGAGTGTGATCGGCATCGAAGCCCGCCAGCAGATGCTGGATGATGTGGGGCGCTTGCCGGATGTATGTATTGCCTGTGTGGGCGGCGGTAGTAATGCCATCGGGCTGTTCCACGCCTTCCGTGAGGATGAACAGGTGGATTTGATCGGCGTTGAGGCCGGTGGTCACGGCGTATTGAGTGGTGAACATGCCGCCCGCTTTGCCGACCCCTCGATGGGTCGTCCCGGTGTGCTGCAAGGGACTCGCTCCTACGTGCTCCAAAATGCTGATGGGCAGATTATGAACACGCACAGCGTCTCCGCCGGTCTGGATTACGCCTCGGTCGGTCCGGAACACGCCTATCTGCGCCAGACCGAACGCGCCTTCTACACACTGGCGACGGATGAAGAAGCATTGGAAGCCTTCCAAACCCTCTGCAAACTGGAGGGCATCATCCCTGCGCTGGAGAGTTCACACGCTGTCGCCGAAGTCATCAAGCGTGCGCCGACTATGCCGAAGGATAGCATCATGCTGGTTAATCTTTCGGGGCGCGGCGATAAAGACCTCGGCACGGTCATGAAGGAACTCAAGCTTGAAATCTGAAAATGTGCGAAAATCGGAACGTATGTTCCGATTTCAGAGATCAAATACCTGTATCATGACGGAAGCAGACACTATTCGGTTTGGCTCCCGGTTCTCCGTTTGTGGCGGCGGTGCGGGTCTGCCACAGCCGCCACAGCCGCCATTCGATCCATATGGCGATGATGCACTAGGGATAACCCATGCCTGCTGAAACAGTGCGTCAGGCAACGGTGAGCATTTTCCTGCGCGATCCATACGGCAGGGTGAGCGCCCATCTGCGCGATGACAAGCCGACCATTCTCTACCCGGCCTGCTGGTCAACGCTGGGCGGTGCGGTGGAAGACGGCGAATCGCCCGCTGAGGCTGCCCGCCGCGAACTGCTCGAAGAGGTCGAATTTTGCCCGCCGTTGACCTTCTGGCGCAGCTTTGACCACACCTTTGAGGGCGCCGGACAGGTTTACCGCGTACCGATTGGTGGCTTTCTCGGTGAAACCGACCTGACCCCGTCTCAGATCAACCTGCAGGAAGGGCAGCGCTTGGCTTTTCTTGATCGGTCAGCCGTGAATCGTCTGCCTTTTGCCTTTGGTTTGGATGCACTGTATCGGGCTTACTTTGACGAGTTCGGTGACGCACAAACTGCCGATGCTGCCCTGCGCTTTACCCGCGCTTCGTTGGATCAGGCCCCCCTCGTCCATCAACTCATGCGGGCAGCCTTCGCGGAGTACGGTCATCTGGTGCCGCCTTCCGGTGCCAACCTCGAATCGGTGGCGGATGTGGTCAAGGCGATGGGGCAGGGTGGCGCGGTGATCGCCTGGCAATCGGGTGAGCCTGTCGGTGCGGCTCGTTACCGGGTTGACCCTGATGAGTTATATGTCGGGCGCGTCTCGGTGCCGCCGGAATATCGCGGTTACGGAATCGGTGCTGGACTCATGCGCTACATGGAGCGAGTCGCTCTGGAGTGTGATCGCCAATCCATCCGGGTGGGTGTGCGGATGCAATTGCCGCATAACGTCACCTTTTATCAGCGATTAGGCTATGAATTGATAACCATCGAAGATCACCCCAGCGGGATGGAAAAGAGCGCCCGCTTGGTCAAGCGCCTGATCGGCGGAGTGCCATCATGAGGATTGCACTTGCGGCGACCTGGCACCCACGCGGGGAGACGGCGCGGTTGTTGCGTCTGTATCCCCAATTGCAGGCTGCCTATTCATCCATCGTAATCTCTATACCACCGATTGCCTCTGTTGATGACATAGCAGGTTTGCGCACATTGCCGGATGTGAAACTGCATGTCAATGCCGACTGGTCACATGGCCGCTATATGGCGCTCAAGCTAGCGACCGACTCTGGTGCAGATCATATTCACTATGCCGATATGGATCGCCTGCTGCGTTGGATTGAAACGCGACCGGACGAGTGGCGGGCAACGCTTGATCGGGTAGGGCAGGCGGATTGCCTGGTCATCGGACGCACACCGGTTGCCTGGGCGACCCATCCCCGCGCCCTGGTTGAAACCGAGGCGATTTCCACGGGGTTGATGAACCGCCTGTTGGGGCAGGAACTAGACATTAGTGCGGGGTCGAAAGGCTTCAGCCGCCGTGCCGCCGAGTTCATACTCGCCAACAGCCTCCCACGCCGTGCCATTGGTACCGATGCCGAGTGGGTGATGCTGGCACACCGGGCAGGGTATCGCGTTGAACAAGTGTTGGTGGATGGTCTCGATTGGGAGATTCCCGATCAGCATCAGGCTCAGGCTGCAGACTTTGCTCGGCAGCAGGAATTGGCAAAAGTCTATGACTCTGACGCTAGCAAATGGGCACATCGGGTAAAAATCGCTCATGAAATTGTGGAAGCGGGTATGGATGCCTGGTCCCGCCGATTGGTAAGACCATCCACTCGCCTGCGTATGATCGAAACGCGGCGGCACAGCATTCGAATCAAACCTGGACAGAACCTTTCTCGTGCGGGTGTCGAACTGGCGCGGCGGGTGGGGGCAGGCATTGGCCCCTTTGATCGCGTCATTACCAGCACCATCCCACGTGCTTACGAGACGGCCATCGCTATGGGTTTTGCAGTGGATGAGCAGTTGGAAAGCCTCACCCAGCTAGGCGAAGGACTTGAGGCCGAAGTGAACTGGGATGCCGGTTTTCAGGCATATGCCTCGGCCTGGAGGAGAGGTGGCGCAGCGGCAGCCGCCATTCAGAAACATGGCGCTTTTCTGATCGAGGTGGCGGCGGCTTTGCCACCTGGTGGCAAAGCCCTGATCATCTCGCATGGCGGGATTGTCGAGGCCGGGGTGGTCGGTGCCGTGCCGGAGTGGGATTACAGCGGGTGGGGTAGGCCGTGTAGCTGGTGCGAGGGCGCACGCCTGTTTTTTGACGGCAGTCGCTGTGTCGAGGCGCAGGTCTTGCAGGTGAATGACGTGGGGGCGCATAGCCTGCGCCCGGAATTGTAGGTTGCAAGCAGCAATGGGGACAAAGTCATTGTCGAGGATAAAAATCGGAACATATGTTCCGGATTTCTGCCGGTTTTGTGTTAGGCTGAGCCTCATGGAATCCTGTCTGCATCCCATCGGCTCCTGATTTTTTGGACAAATCGGGCGAGTCTAATCTGTCCAAAGTGTCCAATCTGTCCATTTTGTCCAGAACCAAAGTAGGGACGCGCAACGGCACGTCTGCAATGGAGCAAATCAATGACTGATACACGAACGACCACCGGCCTGGATGCCATCGCAGCTATGTTTGACCGGGCGAAAGCCGAGGGACGCAGTGCCTTCCTGCCGTATGTGCCGGTCGGCTATCCGGACTATGAAAGCTCGCTTGATGCGGTCGAAGCACTGGCTGCGCTCGATGTGGATGGCTTTGAGATCGGAATGCCGTTTAGTGATCCGTTGGCCGATGGGCCGACCATTCAGGAGGCCACCCAAATTGCGCTGGAGAATGGCACTACTATCCGAAGCTGCCTCGAAGCGGTGCGGGCACTGCGCTCAAAGGGCTTGCAACAACCCATGTTGATGATGGGTTATCTCAATCCGATGCTAGCCTATGGTACAGAGGCGTTTGTCCATGACGTCAAAGCAGCCGGTGCCGATGGCCTTATCATCCCTGATTTGCCGCCGGAAGAAGCCCATCTCTTTGCGGAATCTTGTGCGCGGGAAGGGTTGGCGCTCATCTTCTTCCTGGCGCCGACCAGTAACGAAGAACGCATCAAGCTGGTGGCTGAACGTGCCAGCGGCTTCATCTATGTCGTCTCGGTTACCGGAGTGACGGGCGCACGCCGTGATTTGCCGCCTGACCTGGTGGACTATATCAACCGGCTGCGGGCGCATACGGATGTGCCGTTGGTGATGGGCTTTGGCATCAGCACACCAGACCATGCCCGTCAGGTGAATAAGCTGCTTGATGGGTTCATCGTTGCCAGCGCCCTCATCAGGGCCAGCAAGCAGGGAATTGACCCGATGCGCGAGCTCGCCGCGAGCATCCGGCAAGCGATTGAACCAGGGGGCTAAGATCCATTTGACAATCCTTTGATGCCCGTGTTACGCTCTGCGACATTGTCATCCGTGCAATCTGATCGGTCAGACGTGAACGCTGTTCAACCCTTTAGCCGCTATTATTACCCTTACTTTGGGCAGTTTGCTCAAGGGGTTGTCGCACGGCGCGAGGGGTCGAAGCAGGTTCATTGAACCGGACGAAGACAGGGATACCAAGGCGCAGGGCGAAGGCTCCGCGCCTTTTTTATTACATTAGGCAGCGAAGGGAAATAGAGGCATGACGTTGATGTGCCGGGGTGTGCGCGGCGCAACCACCACCACCGAAGACACCGCAGAGGCAATCTGGGAACGGACACGGGAATTGATGCAGGCCCTGATCGAAACCAATGGGATTGACGAGGACCATGTCGCTAGCGTCATTTTTACCACAACCCCGGATTTGACAGCGGCCTTCCCGGCGAAGGCTGCACGTGATCTGGGCTGGCATCGGACGGCCTTACTTGGCGCCCAGGAGATGGCTGTTAGAGAGAGTATTCCGTTGTGTATCCGGGTTCTGATTCTCTGGAATACCGAGCGAACACTCGATGAGATTCAGCACATATACATGCATGGAGCAACAGCCCTACGCCCTGATCTCTATCCCGATAACAAGATTGTGGTGGATGAGTAACGGCAGTCTGTATGTAGGAGCAAATGGTAAACACATGACTTCGGGTGGTTTTCGTACTCGTCATCTGACAGTGGTTGGTCTTGGCATGATGGGCGGCTCATTAGCTATGGCCTTGCGCGAACAGGCTGAACACATCACAGCCGTGGAGGTCAGTGCCGAGTCCCGCGATTATGCTCTTAAGCAGGGCATTGTGGATACGGCTACTGACGACTTACAGGCTGGTGTCAAGGATGCCGAAACGGTTATCCTGTGTGCGCCTGTGCGGATTATTCAGTCCATGGTAAAGCAGCGTATTGGTGCCTGGCTTCGTTCCAATACACTGTTGATTGACATCGGCAGCACCAAACAGGATATTTGCGAAGCCATGGCGAGCCTTCCGATTGGCATTCAGGCCGTCGGTGGGCATCCCATGACAGGCAAAGATGCGAGCGGAGTCCAGTTTGCTGACCGCAATCTGTATCGCAATCGTCCGTTTGTCCTTTGCCCGACCCGGCGTACAACTCCGGCAGCCAGATTGCGTGCCCTGGACTTGGTTGCAGCATTAGGCGCGATTCCATTTGAGATGGAAGCCCAGCGGCATGATCGTTTAGTTGCGGCGATCAGTCACTTGCCTTATTTGCTGAGCGCGGCACTGGTGGCAACGGTTGCCAAAGAGGGTGAGGTTGATCCTACCGTATGGGAACTTGCTGCAGGCGGTTTTCGGGATATGTCCCGGTTGGCAGGGCAGGATGTTGTCATGATGGGGGATATCCTCAGCACCAATACGACGGCAGTTGCGACCTTATTGGCACTTTTCCGTGTACAGCTCGCCCAGTTGGAAGCGATGCTCATTTCGCAGGAACATGATCAACTGGCGCGTTCACTTTATCCCACACGAGAAGCGCGCTTGAACTGGTATCAACGTTATGAGAACGGACATAAGACATGACAGCTAAAGACTGTTTCGTGGTACAGCCAGGTGGTCCGCTTAAGGGGAGCACCTCTGTACCGGGTGATAAATCCATCTCGCATCGGGCGGTGATGTTTGGTGCACTGGCACAAGGACAAACTCATGTTCGCGCCTGGCTGCCTGCCGGGGATACGGAAGCCTCGCTTGCCAGTGTGATGAAGCTCGGTATAAAGGTTGAACGCCATAACAAATATGAAATGACGATTCATGGCGGTGAGTTTCAAAAGCCGGATGGACCATTGAATCTGGTTAATGCCGGAACAGGTATTCGTTTGATTGCCGGAATTATGTGTGGTCAACCCTTTGAGAGCATACTGGATGGCAGCGAGCAACTCCGTCGCCGTCCAATGAAACGGATCGTTACACCACTCCAGCAAATGGGCGCGAATATCACTGCGACCAATGACCGTGCTCCGCTGACCATCGTACCAGCACAGATGCACGGAATACGGTACGATATGCCGGTTGCCAGCGCCCAAGTCAAAAGTGCTATTCTGCTGGCGGGTCTGTATGCAGAAGGTGAAACGATTGTCACTCAACCGGGTCCGGCCCGTGATCATACAGAGCGCATGTTGAGTGCGATGGGGGCGGATATTCATACGGACGGTCACTTGGTTGCCATCCGCCCGAAGTGGCCGCTTCAGCCGATGAATGTGACGGTTCCGGGCGATATTTCGTCAGCAGCCTTTGTTATTGTGGCCGGGTTATTAGTACCGGGTAGCGACCTAACCCTGACGGGTATCAATCTGAACCCGACTCGTACCGGTTTACTGGATGTGCTGAGGCAAATGGGTGCTGATCTCATCGTTGAGGAAACTGGCCTGGAAGCTGGCGAGCCTGTGGGTACGATTCGAGTACGTCATAGTGCTCTGAAGGGGACTGAGGTTGGTGGCGATGTAGTCGTTGAGATGATCGACGAATTTCCTATTCTCATGGTTGCTGCTCTCCAGGCGGAAGGGGAGACTATCGTTCGCGATGCTCAGGAACTTCGGGTGAAGGAAACGGATCGTATTGCAGTGATGGCCCAGGAACTTCGTAAGTTTGGCGCAGAAATTACCGAGACGCCCGATGGTTTCCGAATTCGTGGCCCCCAGCAACTGAAGGCTGCAAAGGTAGATGGACACGACGACCACCGTGTTTCCATGAGTTTGTCAGTGGCGGGGTTGGTCGCCAGCGGACGCACGACTGTTCTGGACGCACGTTGTGCTGGGGACTCTTTTCCTGGTTTTGCCGAAACACTGACCAAACTGGGTGCGGATATACTTGTAGAAGACATAGTGACATAGTCAGGTTCTAGACGCGTGCGACTGTGCGTCTTTGAGAGCAAGGCATCTGATGGTGAACAAAGTTGGATTGATAGGTTGGCCCGTCGAGCATAGCATCAGCCCGAATATGCATAACGCTGCGTTTTGGGCGCTGGGCATGACTGATTGGTCATATGAATTGGTTCCTATTCCGCCGGATATTGTGGGTAAGTCCTTAAGGACGCTCAGGGATGAAGGCGGATTTGTAGGCGTTAATGTGACGGTACCGCTCAAGCAGTCCGTAATGCCTTATGTCAAACCGGATGAACGGGCACGCGCTATCGGCGCCGTGAATACCATTGACTTCAGGGATGGCAGCGGTACCAATACCGATGTAATGGGTTTTCTGGACGATCTTAAGGCAAACGGTATCAATCCTGCTGGGATGAATGTATTGGTTCTGGGTGCTGGAGGCGCAGCCCGTGCAGCCATTTATGGTTTAGCGCGCAGCAGTGCTAAAGTTACGGTCGTTAACCGCACGATAGACCGTGCTCGCGAGATGGTCACTGAACTGGTTGCCACTGCAGGAATCCAAAACGTCACAGTAGAGATGTTAGACGATGCTGCGGAGCAGCCCATTGATTTGATTGTGAACTGTACCTCAGTGGGTATGTGGCCTAATGTCGAAGAGTCGCCTTGGATTTCTGGAGTTCCATTTCCACGGGGTATTACCCTTTATGAAATGGTTTATCGCCCTGAGTCGACGATGCTGATGCATCAGGCTATTTCAAGGGGTGGGCATGTGATTGGTGGATTAGGAATGTTAGTGCGGCAAGGTGCCGCCGCATTTGAGTTGTGGACTGGCAAAGCTGCGCCTTTAGACGTGATGTTTGAGGCGGCACGTCAGGCTTTAGTCGCGAAGTCTAAATAATGGTGGTGGAGCTCATGCGGGGAACGAAAAAGGCGGTATGAAACCGCCTTCTTCGGTACTGAAGACTAGATTAGAGGTTAGTGACGACGTTCGAGAAGATGTTGCCGATAGCCGGGCCGATCAGGGCCAGAATGACGATAACGACAACGGCGACCAGAACCAGAATCAGAGCGTATTCGACCAGACCTTGACCTTCTTCGCGGGGCATGTACAACATTTCAAACACTCCTCATAAAGTTGGATGTAGATCGTCAAGACGATGATTTGGATGAACGATCTATATGTAAAGATAGCAGCAGTAATGAATTGAAACAATTGAGATCTGTGAATTGTGTAAATTTTCTCAACAACGATGTTATGTTGAGAAAATCTCTAGTCAATGAGGTAAATCAGGTATGTTGCGATTTCTGACAGCAGGCGAAAGTCATGGGCCATTGTTGAGCGCCATCATGGATGGATTGCCGGCTGGATTACCTCTGCACGCGGACGACATCAATCTCGAGTTGGCGCGTCGTCAGCAAGGTTATGGCTCTGGTGGCCGCATGAATATTGAACGGGATGAAGTTCGAATAACTGCTGGGTTGATGAATGGTATGACAACAGGTGGTCCGCTGGCACTACATGTTGAAAACCGGGATTTTAAGAACTGGAAAGAAAAAGATATTGACCCAATGCCGACGCCGCGGCCCGGTCATGCTGATCTGACAGGTGCGATTAAGTACGGTTATCGAGATTTACGAGTAGCCCTTGAACGGGCGAGCGCCCGTGAAACGACGATGCGGGTGGCTGCAGGGGCTGTAGCTCGCAAACTGCTGGCTGAGTTTGGGATTGTCATTGGTGGCTACGTGACGCAGGTCGGGGCGGTCAAGGTTGATGTGCCGGTTGAACTGCCCTATTTAGAGCGCTTTACAATTGCTGAGGGTAACGATGTGCGTTCTCCGGTGTTGAATGCAGTGGATTCAATGCATGAGGCTATCCGTCAGATCAAAATTGATAAGGATACCCTCGGCGGCGTGATGGAAATCGTTGCGCTGAATGTGCCACCAGGTTTAGGTTCTCACGTTCATTGGGATCGGCGCTTGGATGCCAAAATCGTCGCCGCGATGGTCAGTATCCACGCGATGAAAGGGGCGGAGATCGGCCCTGCCTTCGAGAATGCGGGCAAGCCTGGCACCCAGGTGCATGATGCAATCGCACTTGGCGAAGAGGGGAATCTCATCCGCAAGACCAATCGTGCAGGCGGCTTTGAAGGTGGTATCACAACTGGTGAGCCGATTGTGGCACGGGTAGCGATGAAACCAATTGCCACCATTCTACAAGCCATGGAGTCGGTCAATCTGGCGACAGGCGAACCGGAACCGACGGTGTATGAACGCAGTGATTTTTGTGCACTACCACGTGCTGTTCCGATTGGTGAAGCCATGATGGCGCTCGTGATTGCAGATGCCTTGTTGGAAAAACTCGGCGGGGATAGCATTGGGGAAATGCGTCCTCGTTTTGATACACTTCGGCGCGCGCGGTTGTCAGAACTACCGATGGATAATGTGGAATGGCGGTTTGGCTATGAATGACCATAACATCGTAATCACAGGCTTTATGGGGACCGGTAAATCGACGGTCAGTCGCTTGGTGGCTGAAAAGCTTGGTCGTACGCTTGTTGATACGGATGCCGAAATCGAAAAGCGGATCGGTAAGCCGGTTGCACGCATTTTTGCTGAAGAAGGCGAAACCTACTTTCGTCTGGTTGAGCGCCGTATGTGTCGTTTTCTGGCAGCACAGCGCGGTTTTGTGATCTCAACAGGTGGCGGGATGCTGGTCGATGACGGCAACCGGGATGTGATGTTGGCATCTGGTACGGTGGTGTGTCTTACAGCAGACCCTGAGGTACTTGCAGAACGACTTCGTGCCGATCAATCAGACCGGCCGCTCATGCGCGGAAACTGGCGCGGATTGTTGGAGCAGCGCCGTTCGGCTTATGAATCTATCCCTATTCAGATTGATACCAGCCATAAATCGCCTGAACAAATTGCAGATGAGATCGTAGCACTATGCCAGACCGCATCCGTGTAAATGCGCCCGGCGGTGGATATGATATTCATATAGGGTCTGTTCTTGTTGAGGATGGACTGTCTCATTTGCGGCAAACCGTGGGGGTTGCCCGCTGCGTTATAGTTACCAATACCACACTTGAGCCACTGTACAGTCAGGTCTTGAAAGCTGCGTTACCAGAGGCCGTAATTGTCACCATGCCTGATGGTGAGCAGCATAAGACCATGGATACAGTAGGCCGGCTCTATGAAGCCTTTGTCCGTGCAAAGCTTGACCGTGCTGGGGTGGTGATCGCGTTTGGCGGTGGCGTCGTGGGCGACACAGCCGGATTTGCGGCAGCGACTTTTATGCGGGGTGTGCGACTCATCCAGATTCCTACATCGCTGCTCTCGATGGTTGACTCGAGTGTGGGCGGCAAAGTAGGTGTTGATCTGCCAATAGGCAAGAATCTAGTTGGTGCATTTAAACAACCGGATGCGGTATTCATTGATCCGACGATGCTGACAACCCTGCCAGCACGTGAATGGCGTTGCGGTATGGCAGAGGTTATTAAGCATGGTCTGCTGGCCGATTCAACGTTACTTGATCCGCGTATGTGGGCACCTGAACGTGTACCGGAGCTGATTCGGCGGGCGGTCCAGGTTAAGGTTAACGTGGTCGAAGCCGATCCCTACGAACAAAATGTTCGCGCACATCTCAACTTGGGGCATACTTTTGCTCATGCAATCGAACAAGTTTCTGGGTATGCCTGGCCGCATGGTGAAGCCGTCGGCGTCGGGTTAGTTGCTGCGGCCCGACTGTCGGTCGCACACGGATTGGCACAGATCGATATTGCCAATCAGGTCGAAACACTGGTTGCAGAGCTTGGCTTGCCGACTCGGATAGGGGAACTTAGTCCAGAGGCACTTTATGCAGCGATGAGCACCGATAAAAAATGGGCAGCAGGCAAATCCCGCTTTGTTCTACTGCGCAGAGTCGGGGAACCCTTGATTGCTGAGGGGATCGACCGCGACACTGTTCTGAAGGTGTTACAGGGCTTGGACTCATGATTATTTTTGGGATGAGTCCTCGTACCAAAACAACGGGCACTGGCACATTCTTTTGCCCTCACTGCCGGACTTCTCGCAGTTATGAGCGCAAGGAAGGGCGTAATTATTTCTCGCTTTACTTTATTCCGCTCATTCCCTTGGGTAAGCCACAGACGTATATCGAGTGCAGCACGTGTCATGTCACCTTTACCGCGGAGGTATTGAGCGCCAAAGCGCCGCCGGCGAAAGCCGATCTGGTGACGCATCTGAACACCTTGAAGACCTCACTGGAGCAGGGGACACCAGTTGAATATGCGTTGCGTGATCTGACGATTGCTGGGGTCGATCGGGATGTTGCCCTGGGACTGGTCAAATCAGCCATCGGAGAAGCCCGACGCATCTGTCCGGAGGATGGGTTGAGCTATGCCATCAGCGTGACCAAATGCAGCGAATGTGGTACGCCGTTGCCATTATGATTGTTTACCAGGAATAGTGCTTATGAGTAAACGAATACTACTTTTACATGGTCCAAACCTAAACCTGCTCGGCATACGGGAGCCGGAGAAATATGGCACAACCACACTGGAACAGATCAACCAGTTGTGTGATTCGCGGGCGCGTTGGCATAAAGCGGAATTACGAGCTGAACAATCCAATCATGAAGGGGCCTTGATTGACGTACTGCATGTTGCCCGAAACTGGGCAGATGGTGTCGTCTTCAATCCTGGTGCATATACTCACACCTCGATAGCGCTGCGTGATGCCATTAGCGCAATCCAGATTCCCGTGGTCGAAGTTCATCTCTCGAATGTGCATGCGCGGGAAGAATTTCGCCATAAGTCGCTCTTAGCTCCGGTGTGTATCGGGCAGATCAGCGGATTTGGCTGGCGCAGTTACCTGTTAGGAATCGATGCTCTTCTCGGTTTTCTGGGTGCACTCCACGAGCCAGGCTAATTTGTTGTTGGGCCTGACCAATCTAGATGTATAACCTGTTGGCGTATCCCACTCTGCACGCTGGAAGACTTGGCGCGCTATACTACGCGGTAAATTGCCCCGACGACATAAAATGGTGGATTTGGGACTGCTCCATACCGACCACGAAGGGATAGCACATGACGGATAAACAGACCATTCTAACCACTGTTGAAGCGCAAGGTGTGCGTTTCATCGACTTGTGGTTTACGGATATCACAGGCGTGGTCAAGAGTGTCACGATACCGGTTGCGGGTTTAGAGGATGTTCTGGACAACGGCTCGGGCTTCGATGGTTCGGCTGTTGAGGGCTTCGCCCGCGTTGCCGAGAGTGATATGGTGCTGGTGCCGGATCTGAATACCTTTGCGCTATTACCTTGGAGCCGTGACGAGTCCACCTGCAGCGCTCGGTTAATTTGCAGCGTCCATATGGTGAATGGTGAGCCCTTTATTGGGGATCCGCGCAACGTGCTTAAGCGGGCAATCCGCCACGCAGAAGAATTGGGCTTTCGCTACCAAATTGGTTCAGAGCTGGAGTTTTTCCTGTTCCGGGCAAGCCCGAATAGCAGCTTGTGGCCGCTGAACCCCAGTGATGGGGGCAGTTACTTTGATCTAACTCCGCCTGCGTCACGTGGAGTGTTGCGCGATATGGCGGCGAGTCTGGCTGATCTGGGCGTGCCGGTCGATTCCCTACATCATGAAATTGGAGCAGGGCAACATGAGATTGACCTGGATTATGCTGATGCGCTCACGGCTGCTGACCGCGTCCTGACGACTCGGGTGGCGCTTAAAGAGATGGCGAGCCGGGGCGGATTTCACTGTACTTTTATGCCCCGTCCGGATGCCCGCCTACCTGGTTCGGGTATGCATACTCATCAGAGCCTACACGCGCTCGATAATGACGAGAATGCGTTTGTTGATACGAACGATACCTATGGGCTTTCCCAGATTGGGAAGTATTTTCTGGCCGGGCAACTCGCCCATGCTCGTGCGATGTGTGCTGTACTTGCGCCACTGGTCAATTCATATAAGCGACTGGGCACCAGTTTTGAAGCGCCAGTCGCCGTGACCTGGGCACATGTCAACCGTCGGGCGCTGATACGGGTGCCGCACATCATTGCTGGCAAAGAGAAACACACACGCTTGGAACTGCGCTGCCCAGATCCCTCGGCTAATCCTTACTTGGCTGCGGCGGTGATGTTGATGGCTGGTCTGGACGGTATTCGACAGCGTATGGCTCTACCTGAGCCACAGGAAGAGGGGCTGGTCACACGAGGTCGCACGCGCGGTCTGGAGGTGCTGCCAGGTTCATTAGGCGATGCGTTGGATGCACTGGGTCAGGACGAAGTTATCTTAAGTGCGATGGGGCCATTTATTAGTGATCGGTACATCGCTGCCAAACAACAAGAGTATGAAGATTACGGGCGATTTGTCACCCAATGGGAACTGGAGCGTTACCTCAACCAGTATTGAGAATAAGCTGGTGGATGGCCTCCTGTACTGCCTCAGCATCGACAGTTGCGACGATTATGGAGAGACTAGCAGCAGATGGCCCCTGGACTAAACCTAATAGTGGGAAGTTTTCCAGCGCTTTCAGGACGTCTGGCCAACGATTGATCGGTGCGCCGATGACTGTGATGATACTGACAGATGTGATCAGCCATTGTGGATTGCCCGGTTGATGGAGTTGCATTTCTACGGCGGAACGGGCGCTAAAGATGGCTTCTGACCCGGCGGCTGTGGAGATAGGAAAGCAGATGAAACTACTGTTGGAGGATTGGGCAGCAATCAGGGCATCTGCCGGGGCGTGGATCGCTCCCTGCAGGGCTTTGTCAACGCGCTGAATCAGTTCAGCCATCGATCCATGATGATCCGCACTGAGCGATAACCCTGGAATCATAGTGACAGCCTTGATGGAGTTTGTTGCCGCGGGCGGTACCACTTCACCATCGATCCGGGTGCCCGCCTGCCGAGGGCTGTAGATGTTCTTAACACGGAAGGGGATGGCGGCTTCCCGAAGTGGCTCAACCATGCGCGGATGCAATATGCGCGCTCCGAAGTACGCTAACTCGGCAACTTCATCATACGACAAGTGCGGAATGACCCGTGCATTGTCCATTATGAAGGGATCGGTGGTCATGATTCCATCGACTGCTGACCAAATCCAGACTTCGTCGGCTTCCGCGCAAACGCCTAGTATGGAGGCTGTCAGATCACTTCCACCACGCCCCAAAGTAGTTGGTTTTCCGGTAGGCGTGGCACCGATAAAACCGGTCACCACCGGGACAATGCCACGTTCCAGCATGGGCAAAAGATGACTGGCGACTAATTCCCGCGTCTGGTGCAGGTCAGGCGTGGCATTGGTGAATTTATCATCAGTGACAATCAAGCTGGTTGCATCAACGGCGACACTCCGTACCTGATTCTGCCGCAATAGGGCTGCCATAATGCGAGCCGATAGGCGTTCACCCGTACCGATGGTCTGATCAATGATGGCAAGGTCGGGTTTGGCTTCCGGCGATTGCGCCAGGGCTTGGAGCAAGTCTAGTAATTCGAATAGGAGCCGGTCAATATCAGCTTGCAGCGCGCTTCGTTCAGTGGTTCCTAAATGCAGGGCTTCCACCAACGAAAAATGCCGCTGGCGCAGTGTGGCTATGGTACGACGATAGCTCCGCTGATTTCCTGTACTGGCATCCCGTGCAGCCTCGAGCAGCTTGTCGGTTACGCCATCCAGGGCAGAGGCGACCAGAACGAGACGTTCCCGATTTTCGCGCTCGGTCATGACAATTCCGAGGACCTGATTCAGGCCGCCGGTTGTACCGATGGACGTGCCACCAAATTTCATGATGAGGGTCTTGGACACACGCTCATCCTTTGAACAGCGACTCCGCATTGGGTGCTGGTGTTGTTTTCAGGTAAGATAGCCTCTATGATAACACAGGTAGTACAGTGTTTAGACGTAAAAGAAGGTTATGGTTTAGGTATGAATGATCTGGTGCTTGAACATCAGCGCACAGTCGCTGGTGTGCGCTTTAACAAGGTCGGCAAGCTGTATCACTTCGATTATAGCGAGTTCCCGACATTGGTTTCCGGGGATTACGTTATTGTTGATACAGCGCGTGGGCGGCAGATGGGACAGGTTATCAGTTTCATGTTGACTGATGATCCTGACAAGGAGTACAAGCCAATTCTGCGACCGGCTACGCCACGTGATCTGGTGCTGAAGCAGCACTGGGAATCCCAGCAGGATGAAGCACAGGACAAGTGCATCCAGCAGGTGAAAGCGATGGGCGGATTCCGTGACGTGAAGTTCATCGCGGCTCACTACAACTATGATGGTAGCATACTCACGTTTCTGTATTCGTCTGAAGACAGGGTGAACACGAGCAAGCTCCAGGCCGAACTGAGCCGACAGTTCCCCCCGACGACACTGGTGGAATTTCGGCAAATCGGCCCGCGCGATGTCGCTAAACTGTTGGGCGGCTACGGTGCTTGTGGCGAAAAACGCTGCTGTTCGACCTTTCTGACTGATTTTAGCCCGATCTCGATCAAGATGGCGAAGGCACAGGGGATTTCGCTCAATCCACAGGAAATTACGGGCATGTGCGGTCGGTTGCGCTGCTGCTTAGTCTACGAATATGAGCAGTATGTGGAGGCGCGTCGTCAACTACCCAAGCGGAATAAACGCATTGGTACCCCCCACGGCGAAGGTAAAGTGATAGATGTCCATCCGTTGCAGGATGCGGTCACGGTATTGGTGGAGGATACTCGGCATCTGGTCTTGCGTGACGATTTGATCCCTCTGGAGCAGTTAGAAGCGCTTAAAAAGAAAGCTGGCCAGCCCTGCGACAAGCATGGTGACGGTCCATGTGATTGTGGTGCTAAGCCGGGGAAGGCTGCGGCTGATAGTGAGGCGGCTGACGGCGAATAGTCGTAGTCGCATCTGTAAGCAGTACGAAAAGGACTTGTAACGGCACGTACCGTACAAGTCCTTTTTCGTTGGCATAGCGTGTAGACTGGTTAGTGGGCATCCGCGGTGAGCAAGTAGGCAATGATGTCCCCCAATTGCTTTTCGCTCAGGCGGGTGGCGTAATCTGCAGGCATACTTGGTAGGTAATCGGCGATGACAAAGTTACTTGGCTGGGTGATGGACTCATAGAGATAGGCGGCAGCGGTCAAGGGTGGGCGACGATCACCGGCGCGGGCTGCAATTCCTTGCCAGTTCGGGGCAATTTTGACGTTACCAGCTAGGCGATGACAGGCAATACATCCAAATTCTTCCACCCAGCGTGCGCCACTGGCTGCGTCGGCGTCGGCTAGCAGGCGCGTCACTTCGGATAGATAGCTATCACTGGTCAGACCGTCCGCAACTGGTGTCACCTCACGCAGCGCGACCTCGGCTCCTGTGGCATCCATGAACTCGTAGAGGAAGAAACCAGTGATAGCTAAGAAAAGGACTCCGACAATGATCAGCGGCCAGCGTCCAGGGCCTTTTGCACCGGAAGGAGTTGGAGTGGTCATGCTAAAGCAGTAGGCGATCCAGAATCATCGCCATGAACAGGAAAGCCAGGTAGGCAGTTGAATACTTATAGGTGTTGCGGGCTTCAGCTCCATCGGCCACCCGAATGAGTACAAGCGAGCGGTAGATCAAGCCGAGACCGAGCAGTAGAGCGCTGACCGTATACAGGGGGCCCAGCGTTTGAAAAGGCAGCGGGAGCAGAGTGATGAGCAGTAATTGAATAGAGTAGAGCAGAATTTGCTGACGCGTGGTGGATTCGCCTTTAGCGACAGGCATCATCGGCACGTTGGCAAGGGTATAGTCTTTATTGACCAGCAGCGCTAGTGCCCAACTGTGCGGTGGAGTCCAGTAGAATACGATGGCAAACAGAATGAAAGCGCTGTAGCTCAAGGTGCCGGTGACGGCGGCCCATCCTACCAGGACGGGTACAGCCCCAGCGCCACCACCGATCAGGATGTTTACGACCGTGTTGCGCTTGAGAATCAGCGTGTAGAGGATTACGTAGTATAGGCCGCCAAACAGGGCTAGACCGGCCGCCAGCCAATTCACCCAGACGCCGAGGATCAGAACCGACCAGGCCAGCAGGGCCGAACCATAGATCAGCGCGTTGATGGGCTGTATACGCCCCGATGGTATTGGACGGCGGGCGGTGCGGGCCATGAGTGCATCCATATCCCGGTCGATGAACTGGTTGATCGAACTGGCACCGGCTGCTGCAAACGCGCCACCGATCAAGGTTGGGATGAGGAGTGAGAGGGTTGGAATGCCATCCGCAGCGATAATCATGGCAGTCAGGGTAGTGAACAAGAGCAGCGTGACGATACGCAGCTTGGCGAGCTCAAGATAGGACTTGAATATCGCCTTTGGATTCAGGCTGCTGGATTCCAGTTGGAGTTGGGTTAGTGTTGCCATGCTGCCTTCATCGATTCTATTTCCTGCGGTTGACGGGTATTACGCCATTCCATAATGCTCATTACGACCAATAGTCCCCAGGTGGCGGCAGCCATGCCAACATGGGCTGCACCCCAGATTGGGGCCGCTGCGCTGAGGACAAATAAGGCACCGACGCCCGCCTGGGCCAGATAGCAAATCAAGGCCACAGCGCTGAGCCATTGAAGGCGAGGACTTTGGCGGTGACGGAAGGCCTGCCAGACAACTAGGATCAGGGCGACGCCCAAACCGAGTACTGAAGCGCGGTGGAACATATGAATGAGGGCTGAGCGCCCCTGATCGGTCGGAATGATTTGTCCATTGCAAAGGGGCCAATCCGTGCAGGCTAGGGTCGAACCGCTGCCACGCACCAACGCCCCAGTCAGAATGATAACTAGCGAGAGCGCTGCCGTAATGTAAATCAGGGTTGTGACTTGATCAGGTTGATAGTGGCTTTCTGGCTTGTAGACAGAGAGGACACCGGCCAGGAGTAGTGCTGCAAAGAGCAGCATCGCCGTACCCAGATGCAAAGTGACAAAGGTCGGTGGCAGATCCAGAACTACGACGATGGCACCGAGTCCCGATTGAATGGCGAATAAGATGGCCGCTGTAATGGTCGCTGTCAGGACGGCACGATTACGAGTGCGATAGGCCCGGATGGCGAGAACTAGAGTGCCAATTCCAAAGAGGCCAATGAGCACGGCGAAGAGACGGTGCAGCCACTCAATCCAGGCTGTGATGTTATCCAGTGGCGGAATGATCGAACCGTGGCAGAGAGGCCACTGATTTCCGCACCCTAGACCCGAGTCGGTTACCCGGACGACCGCGCCAAAGACGATCAATCCAAGAGTCAGCAGGGCTGTTAACAAGGCAATGCGCGGAAACCAGACAATACGATCAGCAGGAGAGGATGATGAGGATCTCATAGAGGAATTACCTGCATAACACTAAAACGGCATTCCAGAAATAGGCATTTCTTATTGAAACGCCCCCCGAGACCGAATCCAGTCTATCCCGGGGAAGCGCCTATCTTGCGTGCTTTATTCAGCTTTGGCTGGTTTATTGTCGTTCGTCGGGGTAATCGCAGAACTCGAACTTGCGGCAGCGGTCTTCTTGGAAACCTTCACCTGCCAATCGAGGAACCACATGAGCGCGGTGATACCAATCGCCATGGGAATGATTCCAGGGGGGAGCGGGCTAAAGAGGATAAACATGATGACCAGGAACAACTGCTCGGCCTTCCACGGAGTCATCTCTAATGCCGAAGCATCCGGATTATCAGTCTGACGGAGCACTGGTAGCTGAAAGCCGCCTTGCGCTGCCAGTTGAGAGGTCAGGCCGCCGCCGACGATCATGATGGCGATCAACACCAACAGAATAATCAATTTATTCACGGTTTACTTTCCCCTGCTGCTTTGGTTTCTGAAGTCGTGCGATTGTACCTGTTGGCACAATCGCCTGCAAGCCGCGTCCAGTCAGGATTTATCTGCGGTATGGTCGTTATAGCTCAGGCGGGTGTTTTCTTGGGCACGATCGTCCACCACATCAGAAGCTTCGCTAGGATAGCTGCTGGCATGATCAACATAGTCATCGGTACTTTCTCCAGCCAACCGTACACCTTCAGCCAATCTGGGATTATGGGTTTCGTGCCTGGGTTCTGAACGCAGGGGCAACGCTACGTAGAAAGTTGTACCTTCTCCTGCTTTGCTCTCAAACCAAATTCGTCCGCTATGGCGCTCGACTATGGCTCTTGTGATCGCCAAGCCCAAACCAGACCCTTCGATTTTCAGTGCGATGCCATCCCGTGCGCGGAAATAGCGCTCGAAGATGCGATCCTGGTCATGGTGGTGGATACCAATGCCCGTATCTTTGACGGTAACGACCGCTTCATCTATGTTCCTGTGAACCTGAACAAAAACCTGGCCCCCATCCCGATTGTATTTGATGGCATTTCCGACCAGATTATCGATTACCTGATAAATGCGGCGGCGATCCAACATGATCACTGGCACGGTGCGTTCAATCTGCATTTGGATGGCAATGCGGCGTCCGGTAGCGACTTCGCGCAGAGGCTCAATGGCTTCTTCGATCAGCTCGATAAGCGCAACAGGGGTTAAGTCCAGCGCGACATTGGCATCTACCCAGGAAATATCCAGAATTTTGCCAACCAGGACTTCCATTCGCTGGAGATTAGTCAGGGCACGAGCCGCATAGTAAGTTTGGTTCTCATTCAGTGGTCCCAGTTGTTGCATCAACTGGAGCGCATTGCGGACTGCATTGATTGGAGTTTTCAAATCATGGGCGACTACACTTAGCCACTCAACGCCGTCCTGGTCGGAGATACTCATACCGTCTGTTTCCCATCATGGACACAATAATCCAGGTAAGATGTTTAGTGCATGGGCCATACGAGTCCCAACCCAGAACAGCAAGGTGCCATCAATTGGTATAACTCGATTGTAGCGTACAGCCGGGACATCTAAATGCATGAATTGTTCAACGTCATCTGTTTTTAATGAAGATGTACCGATCGGTAGCAAAATCATATCAGGTTGGGATGCATCCAAATCCTCCCACGACAACGATTCTTTAGGTGCTGCCACCATACTGACTGCCCCACAAATTCGCAATACATCCTGAGCGTAGGAACCCGCCTGAATGGTTTTCAGAGGGGTGAGCGTGAGTGGGACAAAAACCCGACAGGGATTTTGTTCTAGTTTGATCTCACTCATTCGCCAAACCCAATCCATTGTTTGTTCGACCAGTCGGATGCGCGGCACCATGCTGGTCTCATCAAAGGTATGCATTAGATTCCAGAGTAGATTGAAACCATCAGCCATGCTCTGGGGCGCTGTTACCCAGGTTTTCACACCTGCTGCTTTGAGGGCGACAAGGTCTTCAGGTCGGTTGAGGTTGGAGTCGGCAATGACGAGGCTAGGGCGAAGCTCTGTTATGCGATTGATCTGCGGTTTGTCAGGTGGGCCAATCCGGGGAAGCTGGGCAACCCCTTCAGGCGGATAGATACAAGCATCCGTGATGGCAATCAAACGGTTGCCCAAATTAAGATCGAACAGGGATTCAGTTATACCGGGCACCAATGAGACAACTCGCTCAGGCGGTCGGCTCACTGGTGTTTCCATACGATACGCATAAGTCGACGGGACTGGATCAGTCATAGGTAATCTCAACCGGCCTGTTTATGAGAGATGTACCAGTTGATCCCGTTCTGGACCAACGCTGACCGTATTGATGGGTACTTCACATAGTTCAGCCACGCGCTGGATATAGCGCAATGTGTTGGTTGGAAGATCGCTCCTCTGACGCGCTCTGCTGACATCTTCGCTCCAACCGGGTAGTGTTTCGTAAACTGGTTCAGCGCGTTCCAATTGGGCGAGGGTATCTGGTGGCATACTTACTTCGTGACCATCCACTCGATAGCTGGTGGCAATTTTGAGTTCGTCAAAACCGCTGAGTACATCCAGCTTGGTCAGTACCAGTTCAGTGAAGCCACTGACGCGCGCGGCATAACGCAGAATGACTGCGTCCAACCAACCACAGCGGCGAGGTCGTCCAGTTGTGGTGCCAAATTCATCCCAGAAGTTTTCGCCAGTACCCCGTAAGCGTGAAGCCAGGTCGCCAGAAAGTTCGGTCGGCATCGGTCCGGAGCCAACGCGCGTGCTAAAGGCTTTGCCAACGCCCACTACGCTATCTACATAGCGCGGGCCGAAGCCGAGCCCCGTCAGGGCACCGCCAGCAGTAGGTGACGAACTGGTCACAAAAGGATAATCGCCGTGATCGACATCTAGCATAGTGCCCTGTGCCCCTTCGCACAGCACACGATCCCCGGTTTTGAGGCGAGTATTGATGTACTCGGTCACATCTTTGATATAGGGCTGTAAACGGCGGGCGGCAACGATGACATCGAGAGCTGCTTTTTGTGGATCAAGGGGGGCTAAGCCTGCCGCTACGACAGTCGGATTGGCACGTTCGACCATCCGGTAAAGCATGTCAGCTAGTTCTTCTTCGTTGCGCAGTGAGCCGGCTCGGATACCTTGCCGCCCAGTCTTATCGAGATAGGCGGGGCCGATACCCCGAAGCGTGGTTCCGATGGCATCTGCACCACGGGCTTTTTCCGACGCGGCATCGAGTGCAACATGTGCTGGAGTAATCAAATGAGCACGAGAGCTAATCACCAGGCGGTCTGGTGTGACCGGTACACCCATCGCTTCGATTTCGTCAATTTCCCTGACCAAATTGACTGGGTTGATCACCATACCATTGCCCAGTACACAGGTGACACTGGAATGGAGTATGCCGGAAGGAATGAGGTGAAGCTTGAATACTTTTTGCCCGACAACAACCGTATGACCGGCGTTGTCACCACCGGCATATCGGGCTACCACGTTGGCATCTGCCGCCAGCCAATCCGCTACACGGCCTTTGCCTTCATCGCCCCACTGCGCGCCAATCAAGAGGGTTGCTGGCACGAGATACTCCTTTGTTGAGTGGTTGGTGTCATTCACATACTATCAAAAATAACAGGAAGAATAAACAGTTGAAGCGTATTGCGATACATCCATATAACTTTGTTACAAATGCAAGCGATTACCTCAATGGGTTGCCGGAGATAATGTGCCAGTGCAGATGTTTTGATTCTTGATAACTACCCAGATTGGTTACGACGCGGCACGCCCCTTGGTCTCTGGTCACTTGTGCTGCTATCTGGCTGATGATGTCTAGCATCTCAAGCATTAACGCGGAATCTGCTTTGGTTATATCGATTAATGAAGGGATGTGCCGCTTCGGTATCACAACAATGTGAATAGGGTAGGCGGGTCTAGTGTGATGGAAGGCCAGCACTTCGTCTGTTTCAAGCACACGCTCAACTGAGGTGCGACCACTGAGTACTTCGTCACAATAGAAATCATTAGTCATGTGCTGTACTCACGCCCAAGGGCAACCATTACTTGTCTGGCTCCCCAGGCTTCAACTGCACCTTCTGGTCCCAGAGATAACGCTGATGATGTGCCCGGGCCAATCAAGAGCGCATTGGGGTGTTCTGCCAGTAGCCGGGTCGCCAATGGATTTCCGGCGGCGCTGGTCACACCTGGCAAGACAATCGACCGAGGCAACCAGTCAAGCCCAGGTAGAAGTGTACCGACTTCATCAACCATCCATGTACCCCAGACAGCGGCAGCAGGGCCTTCACATAAGAGAACCGAGCCGCGTTCGAAACCCTGTCGGATCGCGGATGCTACTGGACCAATTAGCGCAGAACGAATGGCGGACGGGGGATCGTCTCCACCTAGGACAATCAGATTGGCGTCCGCCATCTGTTGTTGGATAGTTTCATCATCTTCCGAGAGGATGTCCAGAATATAGCCTGTTGGGGCACCCAGATCTTCCATGTCTTCCTGAATAGTGTCACTACCTTGTCCAGTATTGACGTAGACCACCACACCACCCGCTGCCATTCGCTGAATCGCCTGCCCGCGGATTGCGGTATCCGGGCCACCGGCCAATACTAACCAACCACTGCCATCCGGCCATTCCAGAACACTACTACGGCTCATAACGCTATCCTGTTATCGTTGAAAGGTGATGACGCGGAATGATTCCATATAGCGAGGCGCGTTTTCCGGTGATTCCGAGTCTTTGTTATTACGCTGTCGCTCCGCCATCGCTTCCATGTCTGGTATCTGACTGCGATGCTCCCGCAGGGCGGCAATTTTGGTTTCCAGCCAGGCGGTCACATCGATTTTGGTAGTTGCAGTTTGAGTCCCGGCGATATACACCTGCCGAGTCTTATGTGTGGGCAGTGCCTCGTCGCGTTCGAGTTCAGGGAAGTTGAGACGGTCACGTGCAGTGGGGTAGACGGCTTCGAGTGTCGCCGCACCAATGGCACGGTGATCGGGGTGGTTAATGCCGGTGGTGCCGTACCAGAATACGGTTGGATCTGTCGTCACTACGATGTCCGGTTGTTTGAGCCGAATCAGGCGGCTGAGATCACGACGCAGTTCGAGTGTGGGATAGAGCTCACCATCCTTGTAGCGCAGGAAGATTACTTCTTTCACACCTGTTACAGCTGCTGCAGCGCGCTGCTCGGCTTCGCGTATTTCGATTAAGTGGGGACTGGTCATGGCGGGGTCGCTGCTGCCCTTATCCCCGCTGGTTGCCATCACGTAGGTAATAGTGGCACCTTCTGATGCCCATCTGGCAAAAGTGCCGCCACAGAAAAACTCTGGATCATCAGGATGGGCAAAGATTCCCATTACGCGCAAAGGAGATGTTGTAACTGCATCGATCATCGTGCTCTTACCTGTTGGAGACCATGTTTGGCCAGACTATCAATGTTGCGTGCCAATATCGATGTTGGATAAAAGGCAAATACCAGTGTACATCGTCTTGGGGTGATACGGCGATATCAAAGCGATCTTATTCGTCGGCTCAAGAATCATGACAGACACTCTTCAGGTGAAGGGTTCTAACGTATAGTGGACTGGTATCGCAAGCACCATACGGACTACATAGATATGTATCTCGATTCACTTACTCTGTCTGCATTGGTCGATGAATTGCTGGATACCGTTGCTGGCGGACGAATTCAGGACGTGATTGATGTCGATACCGAGGGTATCGGGCTGGAAATCTATGCAGAACGCCGTCGTCACTATCTGTACTTGAGTGCTGATCCAATGCGCCCACGTCTACATCTGGTCTCAGAGAAGCTGCGGCGAGGATTGGTTAAACCAACACCGTTGGGATTGGTGTTGCGTCGATATGTCGAAGACGGGCTGCTTGAACACATTAGCCAACCACCCTGGGAACGCATCCTGCAACTGGAAATCAGTGGTCCACAAGGCCCCGTCAGTCTGTATGTTGAACCGATGGAGAAGCGCGGTAATCTGATAGTGGTACAGGAAGGCAATATTATTGATTGTATGCGCCGGGTTGGGCCGGACGAAAATCGCTATCGTCTGATCTTGCCGGCTCATGAATACAAGCTACCGCCCCCTCAGATGGGTAAATTGGATCCCTATACACTGACCGTCGCTGATTTGCAGAACATTTTTACGGCAAACGATGACCCCAAGCGCAAGACGGCACAGGTGTTGGCTTCCGGGTTACTCGGCGTTAGTCCACTGTTGGCGAAAGAAGTCATTCATCGAAGTGGGGCTGATCTCAATCAGAAAGCAGTTGAGGCTGAACCGGAGAAGCTCTTTCAGGCATTATCTGATGTGATAGCCCCCCTGCGTCGACGGGAGTGGCAACCCGGTATTGTGGAGAACGACGGTCGGGTAGAAGCCTACAGTGTGTATCCAATAACCCACGTCGCAGGCTGGAATCCAGTTGAAACGCTCAGTGCAGCCATGAGTGCCTACTATGGCGCACCCGTGGGGGATGATGCCTATGATGCTGCCAAAATCCCGGTACGCGAAGCTATTCAGGAAGCGATTACCAAGCTAAAGGCACGTCTGACTTCGCTCGAAAGAGGGCTAACTGATGATAGCGACCGGGAACGGATCAAACAATGCGGCGAACTCATTCTCGCATATCAGTATACGCTCCAACCCGGCCAGACTGAACTAAAAGCCCAGTACGAAATGGATGGTCCGGAACTGGTCATCAAACTTGATCCTGTGCTGAGTCCGCTGGAAAACGCGCAGGCTTATTTCACTCGCTATGACAAAGCCAAACGAGCCTTGGATGATGTGCCTCGCCTGGTTGAAGAAAATCAGCAGGAATTGCAGTTGGTTGAGCAGTTAGGGGCAGACCTTGAATTTGCCCGTAGTTGGCCGGAAATTGATGAGGTGCAGCAGGTGCTCCAGCAGCGCGGACACTGGCAGGGCAAGCCTCAGAAGCGGATTGCTGGCAGTGGCGCGAGCGCACCGCTGCGAGTCGTCACTGATGGTGATTATGTGATCTGGGTGGGGCGTAATAGTCGCCAGAATGAACAGGTCACGTTCAGCAAAGGTAGTCCGCAAGACTTATGGTTTCATGCTCATGATGTTCCTGGCGCTCATGTTATCCTCAAGTTTGATGGTCGCCCGCTCCCGGATGTGGTGAAAGAGCAGGCGGCGGCACTGGCGGCTTTTTATAGTGCTAAGCGAACGGATGGCCGTGTCATAGTGGATTACACCCGTTGCTTGAATGTCCGAAAGATCAAGGGTGCTGCCCCGGGTATGGTCACCTACAAAAGTGAGGGTACTTATGCGGTGATGCCGCGTAGCGAGAAAGACATCAATTCAAGCGATTGAACGCTGATTGATTAGCTTTGGATTACTTAATCTATAGCTTGAGTATCGAGTTTTTGCCTGCGGTGGTGAAAACCTCCCCGGTCATGTTAAGCTCCATTTCAAACAGATTTTGTGAAAGGCAAAATTTACCATGCCAAAAGACTATAACCTCACTCCCAAACCCGGTAAACGGATTAGCCTAGCAGATCATGACCCAAACTATCACGCCGATCATGATGAAGAATCGGCTCGGGCTGAACTGGCTATCCTGCGGGAAGAACTGGATGAATGGCAGGAACGCCTCTATGCCGAGGGTAAACAGTCGCTGCTCTGCGTCTTTCAAGCGATGGATACAGGTGGTAAAGATGGGGTCATCAAGAAAGTTTTTGAGACCTGTAATCCGCAAGGGCTACGAGTAGCGTCTTTCAAAGCGCCTACATCGGATGAACTGGCACGTAACTTCCTATGGCGGATTCAGAATCAGGTACCACCTAAAGGACACATCGGAGTCTTTAATCGCAGCCATTATGAAGATGTGCTGGTGGTGCGTGTGAATCAACTGGTGCCCAAAAAGGTATGGAAGGCCCGGTACGAGCAAATTAATGAATTTGAACAGCTTTTGACTGAAACGGGCACGACTATTCTTAAGTTCTATTTGCATATCAGCAAAGACGAACAGAAGCAGCGCATGGAAGACCGTCTGGCTGATCCAAAAAAGCAGTGGAAATTTTCGATGGGTGATTTGCCTGTGCGTGAAAGATGGGCTGATTATATGGCGGCCTATGAAGATGCGATTGGGAAATGTAATACCGAGGCGGCTCGCTGGTATATCGTTCCGGCTAATCACAAATGGTATCGTGATCTGGTAGTGATGAAGGCAGTTGTCAAGGCGTTGGAGCAGATGAATCCGCAGTATCCGCCTCCTGAAGCGGGACTTAATCAGGTGAAGATACCCGATTAACGGCGCTGGCAGATGGTACGTGCCGCGTCGAGTACTTGCGCAACCGTGATCTCTCTCACGCAGGGATGGTATTCCGAGTTATCTGCTGACCAATCCAGAATACGGCAGGGGCGGCAACCCATCTCACTGGTTAGCACTGTATGGCGTTCGGGCGGTCCCCACGGCCTAAATTCGACTGGGTCAGCTGGACCAAAGAGTGTGACTGTTGGGGTGCCAACCGCTGCCGCCAGATGCAATGGCCCACTATCTGGGCCGAGTGCGAGTATTGACCGCTGAAACAGTGCGGAGAGCTGACCGATGCGGGTGTCCCCGGCCATAACAATGGGTTGGTGGGACATTGCCTCTGCGATATGCATAGCGGTAGCTACTTCATGATCGGCACCAGTGAGGACAATGCGCGCATCAAGTTGATCCGCCAGGGTATCCGCAACGATGGACCAGCGATCTGAAGGCCATTGTTTAACGGCGGTGCCGGATCCGGCATGGATGCTAATGAGTCGCTCGCTAGGTGTTATCCCCCATTCATCCAGATAACCTTCTACATAGGCCATATCTTCTGCTTTGACGGGAAAACGATACTCCAGATCGGCATCTTCAAGCAAACCTGTCCACCGAGCGACTAACCGTGCATTCTGCCGTACAGCATGTTGATGTTCATGAGGTATGCTCTCGGTCAAATAGCCTCGTACTTGGGGGAGATCGTACCCTACGCGGATTGGAATGCCTGCTAACTTTGCTACCAATGCGCCCCACCAATGATCGGGCCGCAGGATGACCGCGCTGCTATATCCGATACGTCGAAGTCGATTGGCGGTTGCTAGGGCTAGTTGATAGGGTGATTGCACACTCTTTTTGGCCGCTCTGGTAAATCCGGGAAAATCGAGTGTGAGCACCAGATCAATCTCTGGATAGGCGCCGACAACATCCGCGCTCCATCCTCCGATTAAGGCATGGATTTCAGCCGCAGGTCGCGCTGCCCGGAGTGCTCGGATGGCAGGGGTGATCAGAAGAACATCCCCCAGGTGGTCAGGTCGAATGAGCAGAATACGTTCCACGCGGGGTTTGCGGCAGGGAATGAATGGCATCCGGGCAGCAATTTCCACCAATGTTTCACGTACTTGATGGGTAAGTGAAGAACGGTGATACGCTTCCGTCATTAAGCGGTTGCGGATCACCAGCGCATTCCTATCCACGAGTTGGCTCCGCATAGAGCTTGAGTAGATCCGGGATAAGGACGCTCCAATCATACGATGACCGGACAAAGTGGTGTGCTGCTTGACCTATGATTGCTCGTTCGGTTGGATTGTTTAGCAGATGGACAATAGCTTCTGCTTGGGATGTAGGGGTGTCAGCTACGCGCATAGCCGCGTTGGCGGTCGATTTCAAGCCGCTGCGGGCGATGTTTGTGGCGACCACGGCACAGTGACAGGCCATGGCTTCCAGCAGCTTGAGGCGTGTGCCGCTGCCCATTCGCAAGGGAGCGACATAGACGGTGGCTCCACGCAGATAAGGTTGGACATCTTTCACCCAACCAGTGATTTCGACGTTAGGATGAGAACGTAGCGCTTCAATACGTGGATGCGGTTGTTGACCTACCACGTACAAACGGGCATCAGGAACCTGCTTTTGAACGAGGGGCAGTATTTCTTGTACGAACCAAAGGACTGCATCTACGTTGGGCCGGTAGTCCATTTTGCCTGTAAAGACCAGTGCTTGTGGCCCCAGATCCAGTTGTTTTGAGGTTGATTGGTAGTCTTCAACAAAAATGCCGTTTGGAACGACTGCAATGGCCCGCTTTGGTTGATGCTCACTCAGAATCACAGCGTCTTCATCAGAAACCGCGATGACTTGATCTGCTTGCTTACACAGCAGCCGTTCATAGCGTTTGATTCTACTGGTCTGTATAAGTGAATAGGCTGCAGCAGGCCATCGGGTAGGTACGGTACGATCTACTTCAAAGATGACCTGCTGGAGGGCTGCCTCTGCATTAAATGCGTCATATACCAGTCGAACTGTTGTGCCGCTTTCCCGCAGTGGTGCTAGATAGCACGCGACTTCAATTCCTTCAAACTGGACCACATCGATATTGTCTGTGGCAACCATAGTTTTTAGTTTGTCAAAGAAGGGATCGCTCCACATGCGTCGGGCGATGTCAGCGTCACTGCTCAGGAGCAAGTCACGCAGACGATCTGCTTTGGAGCGGGTTGGTGTGGGAACCGTTTCAATGCGCTGGCAGATTGCTTCGAGGGGCGTTCCCTGCCATCCTTTGCCAGGATAGTCGCTGAAGCTCAGCAGTGAGACCTGATGACCGGCTTTGGCGATGCCAGTAAGTAGACCGTAGCTGCGTAAGGCTCCCCCTTGCTGGGGTGGATAGGGCAGGTTGGCAGTGAGCATTAAGACATGCATATGATCAGGCAAACCGTTGATAAGTGGATAAAACGACGCCGGCGGTTTCCGACCACGTAAACTGGCGGGCGCGTTCCAGCCCCATTTGGCGCATATGTTCCCGCCAACCAGGATCATTGAGGGCGAATTCCATCGCGCGTGCAATCGAGTCGACATCGTCAGGGTTGACTTGCAGGCCTACATCACCGACGACTTCCGGCAATGATGAGCGATTGCTGACGATGGGGATGGTACCACAGGCCATTGCCTCCAAGGCAGGCAGGCCAAAGCCTTCATAGAACGAAGGCGTAACAAGGGCTATTCCTAGATTATAGACGGCAGGCAGCATCTCGTCGTGAATATCCTCTCGCCAGATGACCTGTTCTCCTAACTTGAGAGATTTAATCTGCTGCATGGTTTCATCGAAAAGCCAACCGCGTCGTCCGACCAGTACCAGCGGGGGGGCGGTGGGCATCCGTTCGCGTAGCAAATGATAGGCATTGAGCAATCCACTGATATTTTTGCGCGGCTCAAATGTGCCGACGAATAGCAAATAATCGGCTGGTAACTGCAGGGCTTCTTTGGCCAGCGCGAGCTCGGAACTGTTGAACGGGCGAAAGCGGTCCTCGACACCCAGGCTGTGGATGGTGATCTTGTAATCCGGAACCTGGAGCATGGTCATCAAGTCGCGTCGGGTGGCGTCACTATCGACCAGAATATGGTCTGCTCGAATGACAGCAGACTCGATCTGATTATTGTAGTAACGGCGGCTGTCAGCGGTCAGATACTGGGGATAGTGCAGGAACGTCAAGTCATGGACCGTGATGATGTGATGACGAGCGCCGTGGTGTGGTGGGATAAAGTCGGGACTGTGAAGCAGATCAAGCCGGAAGCGGATGAGTTCGACCGAGAGCGCCAGTCGTTCCCATCGGTGATGACAGGGAGTCCACAAACGCGATTCCTTGAATCGGTTTGCAATAGGCGTCTTTGCTTTCCGACTTTGAAAGACAGTGTACTGATTGTGTTGATCGAGGACTTCAAGCGCCTCTACCACGCGCCGCATGTAGGTGCTAATGCCACCGGTGCGGTAGGCGGTAAGGCGAGTATCAATGCCGATATGCATAGTGGGGAAAGTATATCGGCGCTTTCCGCAACATTCCAGTAGGATCGTGTATAATGGAATCATTGTGTTCGGTATAACTGGGCAGGCCTGTGTGAGCCGTATTATCGCCGTTGCCAATCAAAAAGGTGGCGTTGGCAAGACGACCACTACTCTTAACCTCGGTGTTGCTCTGGCCCAGCAAGGCGCACGAGTTCTCCTTGTAGACCTGGATCCACAGGCCAGTCTGACCAGTTTTTTTAGCCTAGATCCCTACCGGATGGAGCGCAGTACCTATTCCCTGCTCATGTATCCTGAAGTAACGATTGCCCGGATTATCCGCCCCCTGGTCAATGGACTATCCTTGCTTCCTGGCAGTGTGGACTTGGCAACGGCGGCGATCCGGTTAGTACAAGCTAATCTGCCTTTGGGTCGCCTTCGCAGTGCCATGCGGGAAAGCCGTATCTCCTTTGATTATGTGCTGATTGATACCCCTCCCGGCTTGAATGTATTGACGGTGGTTGGATTACTGGCAGCTGATGAGGTCTTGGTGCCCACCCAGATCAACCATACCGCTATTCAGGGTGTGAGGGCGATTCAGGATGTGATTAAGCGTATTCGGGAGAATATGGGCAATCCTGGATTGGCAACCACTGGCATTCTGGCTACCTTTTTCGACTCCGACTCCGCCTATGCTCCACAGACTTTGCATGAGTTAAGAGCATTGCTCAAAGAGCAGCTTTGTCAGACGGTCATTCCTTATGATCCCAGCGTGGCTGATGCGCCATACAAAGGTAAGTCCGTTGTTGATTTTGCGCCGGAGAGCCAAGGCGCAAAAGCCTATCTTGCACTTGCAAGTGAATTGGCTACTACGACCTGATTCTGAATGAAATATCTGAATGCGAATTGTTTCATAGCCATTTTGCAATCAGTGCCTCAATCGTGCCATCGTCCAGAAGTTCAGCTAAAGCTCGATTGATAGCTTCCCAGGTTTGACCCCGATCACGGCGTGTCGCCAGTAAGTAAAGTGAATCAGTCATCGGTGTGAACAGGACGTTCCAGGTAGGATGTTCGCGCCGATATAGACGAGCGCTGGTGGAGTCCACCAGCGCTGCCTGAGCTTGTTGCAGTCGAAGCGAATCCAGCGCATAAGATGGCAATTCATAAGGTAGGATGGTCATAGGTGTGCGTCGCTGCCAGCGGCGGGCGATCTGATCGGCCTCGGAGCCAAACTCTAATGCTAATTGCTGATCCCGTAAATCATGATAGCGGGTGAGTGGTTGGTTGGCGCGGCTGACCAGAACCAGTCCGGCATTATAGTAGGGCAGCGTATAGAGCACTTCGTTCGTACGGGAATAATCCGTCACCAGTGCGGAGATCAATACATCAACCTGATCGGTCTTGAGCGAGTCGTATAAGCCGTCAAAACCCATGTTGACGAACCTCACGGGTGCTCCTAGGCGGGCAGCAATAGCTTGAGCCAGGTCAATATCCAGTCCGAATAAACCTTCGGCGGTGGCAACTGCAAATGGCGCATAACTGGCATCCACGCCCACTCGCATTTCTCCATAGGGGAAGATCTCTCGAACGGGCGGTCCTGGTCGCTCGATCGAAAACCATCGCAGGCTGAAAGTAGCAATGACCAGCAACCACACCCATAGGGTTAGGGCAGGTAGAAGGATTGTATAGATCAGCCGGAAGGGGCGGGCAGCCATAATGCCTCCTCAGTGCTGCGCCCCAGGGCAAAGTTTTGGATTGCTGTATAAATAGGCCGCGGTTGGAAGTCTCCATTCACCAGGGTGAAGTTGTCCGGGTAGTTATTGGTTGGTGCCGGATAGCGAAAGGCCCAGATACAAACTTTTTCTGCCCAGGGCCAGTAAGTTTCTGCCCAGCGGAAAGCATCTATCGTGTATTGTACGCGCAGTGATGGACGGACTGCTTTTGTCCAGCGCGGATGGTCATTCCAGCCGGTTTCAGTGATATATACGCGTAAGTCGCCATCGCCATAACGTGTCATGATCTCGTGAAGCAGTTCGGCCCTACGGAAGTTGAGCGCCGTGGTCGATGGTGGCGCTTCTGGCGGTTCTGTGAATCCGTAAGTATGCATCGCCATGGCATCATAATGACCCTGCATCCCGGCCTCATAAAGTGCTTCCAAATACAGAAGATCATTTAGTCCGTTAGGACTGCCCGGTGGCTCCAGCGTGGGGGCAAGTGGTGCCGCGAGTACCTTGGCATTGGGGTTAGCCGCGTGGATAGGTTCGTAGACCGCCTGGAGTAGACGCACATAGCCGATGGGATCAACCTGCTGAAAACCCCACTCAAACGCCAGATTTGGTTCATTCCAGATGATGATCTGGTCGATTACTCCGGCGTAGCGTCCGGCAAATTGACTAACGAAGTAGGCGAAGTCATCATAGGACTCAGCGGGCAGCGTATTCAGGGTACTGTTGGCGACTTCCGCCTCCGGTCGTGCCCAGCCCGGCACCAGACCCATCCTGGCGATAATATGCAGTCCTTGATTGCGAGCATGTTTCACAATACGGTCAAAGTTCGACCAGTCATATTGCCTTTTCGCGGGTTCGGCATAAGCCCAGGGGAAAAACTCGACAATGGTATCTGCACCCATCTCTCGCACCATTTGGAGTGAGCGTTGGATCACACCCTCATAGACTTCGTCAATCAGGCGAGTATGGACGCAGACTTGCGGTTTCTGAGTGATAACCCGCTGCGGTGGATCGAGTGGCACGGCGGTGAGTGGTTCGGCGAAGCCTCGAAAGAGGAAGATACCCAAACTCAGGCGCAGAAACCAGGGCAGGAGCGAGCGTAGCGATTGAGTCCACATGCTGCCCATCATACCGCGCTGGTTGGATTTCAACCTGTCGTTTCCCCACCGGAATCAAAAGCGGCACTTACATAAATGCCGCTGTTTGTGCCCCCACCAGGACTCGAACCTGGGCTTCTACCTCCGGAGGGTAGCGCTCTATCCACTGAGCTATGAGGGCAATGACTGTACTGTAGCAGAAAATAAGGTTCGTCACAAGACCCTCGCTTGACACAGTCGTTGAGCCATTGTTATGCTGACTTGGCACCGCCTGAGCAGCGAATTGATGGAGTGCAAGCCCTTTTCATGGATTTGCAGAGCCCCTATTGGCTGGGATTTAGTCTTGTGCCGGAAATTGGCCCCAAGCGTCTGCGGGCAGTATTGGACTATTTCGGCAATCTGGCAGATGCTTGGGCAGCTTCTGCCCACGAACTCGAACAGGCCGGGCTGGATGCTACACCACGCCGTAACCTGATGCACCTGCGCGACAAGCTCGATCTGAATAAAGAGATGTACCGTGTTGAGCTGGCTGGGGCACATATCATTACGCTGCATGATGCCCGTTATCCATCTTTGCTTGGACGATTGCCGGATGCGCCGATTCTGCTGTACGTCAAAGGTACTTTGCTGCCAGCCGATGATCGTGCTGTTGGCGTCGTCGGTACTCGTCGTTGCACAACCTATGGTCGTGATGCAGCTTATCGCCTGTCAAGAGAACTGGCTGCACATCAAGTAACTATCATTAGCGGATTGGCTCCAGGGATTGATACGGCTGCCCACAAAGGGGCTCTGGATGCCGGAGGGCGAACTTTGGCAGTACTCGGCTGTGGAGTTGATATTACCTATCCAGCCGAGAACCGCGAGCTGGCCCGGCAGATCAGCCAGCAAGGAGCGCTGGTGACAGAATTCCCGCTGGGGATGCGACCGGGAAAGAATAACTTTCCACGGCGCAATCGCATCATCAGTGGTCTTTCGCTAGGGGTGCTGGTTGCTGAAGCGCCTGAAAAGAGTGGCGCACTCATTACAGCCAGTAGCGCCGCTGATCAGGGACGAGATGTGTTTGCGGTGCCAGGTAACATTTTTAACCCCATGGGCTTGGGTGCAAACCGGCTGATTCAGGACGGAGCAAAACTTGTTACGAACGCTCAGGACATGCTGGACGAACTGGAGATTGTCAGTGAGCGCCAGGAAACACAGACGGTAGTTGAACGGGTTGTGAGCGCAAATCCAACCGAGTCTCGGATACTCGAATGCTTGAGTGCAGAGCCAATGCATATTGATGAAATCGTCCGCGTGACGGGCTTTCCGACAGCCGTAGTTTCCAGTACCCTGACTATTCTTGAACTGAAAGGACTTGCCCGATCAGCAGGCTCAATGCAATACTGCCTCTATCGGGTGTAATCTCTATTTTGGGGGAATGTAAGCCTTTAGCTGTACATACTGCCGATGCGATAGCGGATCACCCTACTCCTGAAATGAGGACCAACATGGAACACTTTTACGCGATGATTATGGCCGGTGGTGGTGGAACCCGCCTGTGGCCGATGAGCCGTCAGGATATGCCCAAGCAAATGCTCCCGCTGGTAGATGAGACCTCGATGTTCAAGACCAGCGTGGATCGGCTGGCTCCATTGTTCTCTCCAGAGCGAATCTACATTGTAACTGGGCGCAAATACCTCTACACCCTGCGTCAGCAAGCACCGGAAATTCCTGAACAGAATTTCATCATCGAGCCTTATGGGCGGGATAGTGGCCCGGCTGCGGCCCTGGGAATCAGCGTCATCCAGGCGCGTGACCCTCAGGCGACCGTTGCTATTCTGACAGCGGATCATCACATTACAAAGAAAGCGGCGTTCCGGGATGCGCTGTCCGCAGCCTACTATATGGCACAGAAGGGCCATATTCTTACCCTTGGGATTACCCCTACTTTCCCCTCAACCGGATTTGGTTACATCTGGCAGGGTGACGCTCTGGAAACCGTTGGGGACTTCAAATGTTATGTTTCCAGGGGGTTCAAGGAAAAACCCGATGCTGCTAAAGCCGCACAGTTTCTTGACTCGGGTGAATACACCTGGAATTCTGGCATGTTCATCTGGAAGGCATCTCAGGCGATGAGTGAATTCCAGCGTCAGCAGCCGGAAATGTATGCTCAGTTTGTCGAAATTGGTAAGGCGGTTGATACCCCGGAATTTGAAACCAAACTGGAATCGATCTGGGATAATGTTCGTAAGATCTCGTTGGATTATGCTGTCATGGAAGGTGCAGAAAACGTCGCAGTCATTCCAGTGGATATTGGCTGGAGCGATGTTGGAAGCTGGTCTTCCCTCTATGATGTCCTCAAGTTAGATAAGAACGGCAACGCCTTCAAAGGTCGTCAACCCGACCGTGTGGTTATGGACACACGCGAAACACTGGTGTACAGTGACAAACTCGTCGTGACCATCGGCATTGATGGTATCATCGTGGTTGATACCCCGGATGCACTCCTGATTTGCCACAAGGACCGCACCCAGGATGTCAAGGACGTGGTCAACCAGTTGTTGAATACCAAGAACTATCGTTATCTCTAGTCTCCAGTTGGCCACGGGGCGGCTGGTAAGGAATCAGGATGAGTCCAATACAGGCTTACTGCGTCAAATGTAAGACTCAGCGTGACATGCTCAATCCAGCAGCGGTCTATACCGCCAGCGGCACACCCGGTACAAAGGGTACCTGTGCCGTGTGCGGGACGACCCTGTTCCGCATGGGGCGTACCGATGCTCATGCGGATGTACCCAAGCCGGAAGTCGCCCCCCGTGCTAGCAGCAAAACGGCTGCTAAGAGTAAAACTAAAGCTAAGAAAACCAGCCAGGTCAAAGCTCCGGCACGTAAGAAAAAGGGGCATACTCGTCTAGTGATTGTCGAATCGCCGGCTAAAGCCCGTAGCGTGGGCAACTTCCTCGGTAAGGGCTATGTGGTCAAGGCGTCCAAAGGGCATGTTCGTGACCTGTTGGTGACTCAACTCTCAGTCGATGTGGCGAAGGATTTCGAACCGCGTTACCGGGTTCCAAATGATAAAAAGGATACAGTTGCCGAATTGAAGAACGCGGTTGATGATGCCGCCGAAATCTTCCTGGCAACTGATCCTGACCGTGAAGGTGAGGCTATTGCCTGGCACTTGATCGCTGCCGCGGAAATGGAAGATAAGCCGATCAAGCGCGTCGTGTTCCACGAAATCACCAAACCAGCTATTCAGGAAGCCTTTGCACAACCGCGTGAACTCGACCTGAATCTGGTGAATGCCCAGCAGGCACGCCGCATTCTGGATCGGTTGGTAGGATACAACATCACTGAACTGCTATGGCAGAAAGTTCGTAATCAACTCTCGGCAGGCCGAGTCCAGAGCATTGCTGTTCGCCTGGTTGTAGACCGGGAACGCGAGATCGAAGTGTTCGTGCCTGAAGAATACTGGACTCTGGATGCGAAGCTCAAAAAGCAATCCGGCAATGGTGCGTCCAGTGAACGACCATTTGTTGCCCGCTTAGTTCGTTACCGGAATGAGGATGTCAATTTCGGTAAGCAGGGGGAGGTTGCTCCTCATTTGCCGATTCTGGAACGCAGTCAATATGTGGTGAGCGACATCAAGCACGGCACTCGCCAGCGTAAACCTTCAGCTCCTTTCACCACCAGTACACTCCAGCAGGAAGCTTCGCGGCGCCTGGGTTTCAGTGCATCCCGCACGATGACTATCGCTCAGCAGCTCTATGAAGGTATAGACCTGGGCGTCACAGGGACGGTAGGTCTCATCACCTACATGCGTACGGATAGCCCACAGGTTTCTACCGAGGCACAGGCAGAAGCACGGGACTATATCTCCCGCCGCTTTGGTAAGGACTTCCATCCTGCCCAACCACCGCGCTACCAGACTAAAGCTAAGGGTGCTCAGGAAGCCCATGAAGCGATTCGCCCCACTAGCGTGATGCGTGAACCTGACCAGGTAAGCAGTTTTCTCAATCGGGATCAGAACCGCTTATATCAATTAATCTGGCAACGCTTCCTGGCAAGTCAGATGTCACCTGCGATTTACAATACCCTCCGTGTCGAGATTGATGCCGGGGTGAGTAATCAGGATCGACCTTATGGTTTTCGGGTGGCGGGTAGTGTGATCCAGTTCATGGGTTTCCTGGTTCTCTATGAAGATGCTCGGGATGAAGATGCGGCTGTAGATGAGGATGAAGGTCGTATTCTTCCTGAGATGAAGGTGGGTGAAACCCTGGATTTGCTTCAGCTTTTGCCAGAGCAGCATTTCACTCAGCCCCCTCCACGCTTCACGGAAGCGACCCTGGTCAAGGCGCTCGAAGAGAATGGTATTGGTCGCCCCAGTACCTATGCACCAACCGTTGCGACGATTCAGAACCGCGAATACATCGAAAAGGTGGATAAGCGCCTGAAACCGACTGAGACCGGAAAACTGGTCAATGATCTGCTGGTCAAACACTTCCCGGATGTGATGGACTACAAGTTCACTGCCTATATGGAAGATGAACTCGATGAGATTGCGGAAGGGCATCTCGAGTGGCGACCGATGCTTCGGGAGTTCTATACACCGTTTGAGCAGCAGCTGACGCTGGCTCGGGAGCAGATCGTCCCTATTGAACAGGAAGAGCAGGTAGGACGGGATTGCCCGGAGTCTGGGCATCCGCTTGTGATTCGCTATGGGCGGTTCGGCAAATTTGTAGGGTGTTCCAACTACCCGGACTGTCGCTACACGGAACCCTGGGCAGAACGCACTGGTGTTTCCTGCCCGAAGTGCGGCAAGTCTGATGGGGGGGAGATTATCGTCAAGCGGTCGCGCAAGGGGCGTACGTTTTACGGTTGCAACCGCTTCCCTGCCTGTGACTTTACAACCTGGAAGCGTCCGCTGCCGCAACCTTGCCCGAATTGTGGCAAGTTGCTGATCGAACTGAGCCGGAATCGTGCTCAGTGTACAGTGTGTAACAACAGCTACAGCATCGAATCGTTGCCCGATGTGAAAGCTAACTTGGAACCTGCCTGATAGGCCGAACAGAGGAGCCAGCCTATGGCTTCTCTGTTTGATATGATTCTCGCCGTTAAACTGGGATTCTTATTCACAATACCTTAATCTGGCAGCTTGTTTCAGTTCTAACAATTCAACCAGTTTGAACATCCTGATATAGCTTAAGATGGGTTGTTTTTGCGTTAGCCCAAAGTACAGTACAATAAGCGCATAGCATCCTGAGAAGCTCTCGACTGCATAGGAAGGGCACCCGCAATGATCGGGAAAATACGCGATACCTTGACTGGCTTATGGCCGGTCATCAAGACCTATATGCCAACAGTCCGCATATTGATTATTGCGGTGCTTGCCTTCCTTGCTGGTTTGGCATGGGCGTATGGCATTGATCCGATCAAGTTCTACGACTCGGACCCGAGCAAGCTAAGTCAGGACTGGCAAGATCAATGGGTACGACTGATTGATTCAAGTTACCAGCTAGGAACGGTCAATCAGGAGCCAAGCATCGAATTTGTCCAGTCTCATCAGCGCTTGTTAGAAGCCGTTGACGATCCTGCTGAGATAGCCAATCGTGTCGGTGTTGATGTAGATGTTGCCACGCTGGCAGCGCAAGCTGGGCCAAATGCTCCGCAGGCACCAGAGCGTCCTACGATCATCAGCGAAGTGCGACCCTGGTTACTGGGTTCAGTGGCGGTTATCGCGCTGGTTACTATTGGCTCCTTACTCTACGGATTTTACATTGATCCGATAATTGTGGAGCCAATTCGCAAGCGCCTGAAGGGAACACAAGGTAAAGATGCAGAGGGTGCTGCCAAGATTCGGTCTATTCAGGAAGGTCGTGCAGTCCGCGATCAGCTGGCGAAAGAAGCAGCCTCGGGATCGTCAACTTCTGTTGCTAGTTATGGTCCGCCAGTTGTGCGTCACGTTTCCATTTATAATCCGGGTCGCGCTTATGACGACTCATTCAGCATCGAAGATGAAAAGAAGGACGATGAATTTCTAGGTGAGTGTGGTGCGGTCATCTCAGAGACAATCGGAGCCGGAACGCCCGAAAAAGTTACCGCAATTGAAGTCTGGCTGTTTGATAAAGAAGATTTTGTCCGCACTCTGACCGGAGTTTTTGTCTCAGAGCATGCCATGAATGATCCGGCAATCAGGGGACGACTTTCGGCTAAGGGCGAATTGATCGTCGCCAAGCCGGGTGCGGTCATTATGCTAGAGACCAAGACGCTGCGGATGCAGGCGCGAGTGGTCGATGTAGCCTATGGAACTGGCCCGCTTCCGCCAAACAGCTACTTCGACAAAATGACTATCGAACTACAATCCTGGCGGAAAGCTGAAGGTGAGATTGGTTCACCCACGCCGATGCCAGTACCTGCCATGCCTGTAGTGCCTGCAGCACCTGTCTATAGCCCGCCACCTGTTGCAGCTACGCCGAGTTTTGCTGCGCCCCAGCCGCAGGCTCCTCTGTATTCACCGCCGCCGCAACAACCGGCCCCACAGGCGCCGATTTTCTCACCACCTCCGGTACAACGTCCGCCAACCTTCCAGCCTCCGCCTGCTCAACCCACGTTTGGCGGTGGACTGCCTCCGGCTCGACCAGTAGCCCCACCACCGCGCCGTGAAGATGATGATCCGTTCGGTGGCACAGGTGATTTCACTCCGGTGAATTAAACAAAAGCGCCCTGTTCTTCTGAACAGGGCGCTTCTCAATTCTCGACCGTGAACCTACTTAATTAACTTGATCTTGAGGGTAATTTCCCCACCAGGGGTCTTTACCTTCACTTTATCGCCCTTCTTATGACCGAGCAGGGCGGCTCCAATCGGGCTTTCGTGGGAAATCTTACCTTCACGCGGATTAGCTTCTGCTGCACCCACAATCGAATAGGTTTCCTCGCTATCTTCACCATCTTCAATGATTGTGACCACGGAACCAAGGCGCACCATATCCGAGGCGCCCTTATTGATGATGGTGGCAGTACGCAGCACATTTTCTACGTACTGAATGCGCCCTTCGAGGAAGGCTTGTTGTTCTTTCGCATCGTGATAATCCGCATTTTCTTTCAGATCACCCTCCGCTACAGCTTCTTTAAGCTTTTTGGCAAGTTCAGGACGGCGGATATTCAGCAGTGTGTCCAGCTCTCGTCGTAATTCTTCCGCACCTTCCGGAGTCAGGTAGATTTGCTCAGCCATGATAATTACGTACCTCGATTGAATGGGGCAGCTTTCCGATAAACAAGCGATGCCAGTTAGTGAGTGTGGAGAAGTTCCCGGTGCCGGGCCACCAGAGTTTGGACATTCCCCCGGTGTAATTGCTCAACGGTGCCATTGAGCAAGATTCTGCTTTTGCCGCAGCTTTCGGCATCTATCGCCTGTAGGGCCTGATCTGGATTGTCCGTACTCAGAGCATGGTTGACAGCCGAATGAAGTGTTTGCAGGTAGTCGATATCTTCCTGGAGTCTTTCTTCAATTTCGCCCCGCAGGATGACTTCGCCGTGGCCCTGGATGATATTCTCAAAATTGCCTTGCCGCAGGCTGTTGAGAGAATTCAGGAAGGCGTCATAATTCCCGCCGACGAAGTACGGGATCGGCATGACCGTATCTGCAGCGAATAGCACGCGATCTTCTTTTACCAGGCAGACAATCGAATCGGCGCTGTGACCGGGTGTATGCCAGAGCTGGAGGGTCTTGTTACCCACATGAAGGTTCATGATACCATCATCGAAGACAATATCGGGTAAGCGCAGGCTGACATCACGCATTTCACTAAAGGCAGCACGCGCCTGCTCGATACTCTGGCGTCCTCGGGTATTCAAGAGATCACGGCAAAGGGCATGGGAGACGACTTTGGCTCCGTTGAAGAAACAGGTGCCAGTGGTGTGGTCCGCATGGAAGTGCGTGTTAATGACGTATCGGACGTTGGTACCCAACCGTGTTTCGATAAAGCGCTTGATGAGCAGCGTTTCTTCCGGATAAACCAGCGTATCGATGACGACAGCACCTTCCGTTGTCAAGACGACTCCGGCAGTCACCTGGGCATAAAGGTCACTGGTAAAAACATATATATCGTCAGCGACACGTTCGCGCTGCATAGGGTACCTGTATCTCTGCTGAAAGATTGCGTCTGGATAACAACCCCACCGGGTTACCAAGTCAGTATAGTGATAAGAAAAGTGAAAATCAAGTCATCCTGATGAAGTCAATGATGGTCGTCAGGATGGTTTGTAATCCATGTTACAATCGCCATGAGGTGTGGGGGTTTTGGGTAAAGGATGAGTGAATATGCGTTCGTGCTTACGGTTCTTACCTGTATTGCTATTAGTGGCCTTATTTTCGATAGCTTCTGCGCAAGAGCTACCAGTATTCAGGATCGGTGTGCTGGATGAAATCGCTGGCCCTATCACCAATGGAGCACGACTGGCGATAGCCCTTGTCAATGACGAGGGTGGGGTGCGCGGTGCTGATGGCACCTTGTTCCGCTTGGAACTCGTCATCCAGCCCGCTGCAGATGGAGATCCATTTGAGAATGCGTTGGCTAATCTACGAGATGCTGGGATTATCGCTGTGCTGGGGCCGGATGATAGTGATCTGGTCTTGAATAACCTGCCTGCACTACAGGCCTTGAATTTACCGGTGCTGATCACGGCGACCGGGGATACATTGCTGGCCTCAGATCGCTCTGGTCGATTGTTTCGGGCGCGGGCGGCAGAAGTCCATCAGGGTAGAGCCCTGGCCGATTATTTTGTCAATCAAATGCAGATAAGACGGATTGCGGGCGTCCAGATCGGCCCCGATATCAATGTGCAGGCTGGTCTTATTGGATTCACTACCGCCACAACCTCACTCGGGGTCAATGTGCAACCAGTCATCACGGTCGATCCGATAGCTTCTTTGACTCCGTTCATAGACCAGTTGGTTACAGCCGTGCCGGATGGTTTGGTTGTATACGGTGATCCTGCCATTGCCGCCCGTTTGTATACTGCTCTCCGCAATGCGAATTGGACTGGGATGTTTGCATTTAATGGAGCAACCGATGCCGTTTTTAAGGAAACGGTTCCTGCAGTGCAGTTACCAGGTATCTTCTCTACAACAACCTGGCCTTATACGGCACCAGATGAAGCTAGCGATAACTTCCGCGATGAGTTCATTCGCCTTTTTGGTGAATTGCCAGGACCAGTCGAGGCAGCAGCTTTTGACGCAGTGACTTTGCTATCAGAGGCGATTGGGCGTCCTGGTGAACTAGTCGCCAATTTGTCTGCGCTGGATAACATCCCGGGTGTCCAGGGATTGTTGCGCCCATCTATCCTCGGACGAGGGGAGACTACGGACTATGTGGCCGTCACTCGCATCGGTCAGTTTGGAGCACCCGAACTTCTGGCCCGCTATGGGGAAGGTAAGCGAGTGGATGTAGTCGTGCCCATTGGGCCGCTCCCGACGGTGACGCCTGCTCCGACTGCGACACCGCAGGGTGTGGTTGCGACCATCACTCGGAATATTCAGAATGTTCGCAGTGGCCCCGGCACCAATTACCCGATTCTGGGTGAATTACGCCTAGGTGACCAGGTACAGGTGATCGGTTCCAATATCGATCTTTCCTGGCTGGTTATTCCCTTCCGGGGGCAGCAAGGTTGGATTTCTCGCGGCATTCTGGATACATTTGGTGATCTGAATACGTTACCCATCATCACGCCGCCCCCAACCCCCACACCACCACCGACACCAACTACGCCGCCTGTGCCGGATATTGTGATTGATACGGCTGTCGGGGTGCCGGTGCCTTTTATCGTCAATCAGACCTTTACGGTGAGCGTCACTGTACGCAATGCGGGTCTGGCCCCATCCGGGCAATTTGCAGTGGCAGCTACGTTTCCCCCGGATAACATCTATTCGGCGGCGATTGTTCCAGGTCTTGGGCCGGGTCAATCGACGCTTGCTACCCTGACGGGAACCTTTACCAACACCGGTTTCTACACAGTGGCGATAGTTGCGGACTTGAATAGCGAGGTATTTGAAAGTAACGAAGGCAATAACGTCTTTAGCTTCAACTATGCCATCAACAAGCCGATCCTGCGGACGGGTTCGCAGGTGCTCAACGCTGGGGATACCATTGATTTGGAAGGTAATGCAGTTCAGGGGGATGCGAACTGGAATGGTATCTCACTGGACCGGTTAGGAAGCGCCTTCCTCGGCGTGATTCCGAATGTCAACCTGACGACCATCCACTGGGATCTTATCAATCCGGCAATCATCAACCAGACGAGTATCCCGGCTGCGGCCTTCATACCCGGCACGCTGATTGGTGTCATCACCGCCGATGGCAACCGCGCCGTTGTACGGGTTGATAGCTTCAACGGGGTTCAGCTTGGCCTGACCTTTATCGTCTATCAGAATTAGAGAGTTGCAGTTCAGGGGGAGCAATCTGCTCCCCCTAGCGCACCATAATATCTACCCAGGTGGTCTGCGCGGGTTGGATGTAGAGTAGGGTAGTGAATCGCAAGCGACCTCGATCCCGCACATTGACGGTGTAATACCCGGCTGGTAAATCACCGAGGGCAAAATTCTCCTGGAACAATGGGTCCGGGTTAACCGTATCATCGTAATAGGTGTAGACTTCTCGGCTAAAGCCTCCCGACACCACATCGACGACGACATTGTTGAGCACAACGCCTTCTGGGTCAATCACCCGGCCTGTGAGGATACCAAAGCCGGGATAGGGCAGCATCCACAGTTCCGGGTTGCGGGTCGAGCGCCAGTCATATGGATCACCTGCGCGTACTTCAAAGTGTAGATGCGGCCCCAGTGCCACCCCACTGTCCCCGACAATGCCAATCGTTTCTCCCTGATTGACAATTTGCCCGGTCTGAATTTCAACCCGCTGCATATGCCCATAGAGTGTGAACACGGCTTGCCTACCCGTGTCGGTGAAGTCATGGCGAATGACAACCACGTTGCCGTAATAATCCGTTTGAGGGCCGAACTGTGTAGTGGTGTCCGGGCCAGCATAGAATACGACGCCATCGGCTGCAGCTAATATGGGGGTTCCCCGGGTGTTCTGCATATCGACCCCCAGGTGCACCTGCATGCCACCCCCGCCGATGCTGCCATAAGGATAATTCCGGGCGACCCAGTTAGTGCCGCCTTCTGGGATTGGGCGTGCAAAATACAGATGGTCGCTTACAGCCCGAGCTGGATCCCTAGGGGGAGGAGTCCATGTGGGGCGTGGTGTATTGAGCGGGCTATCCGCTCGGTCGGTCGGCGTGATTGAGGGAATGAAAATGGGTGTGAAGGTTGCGCTAGGCGGCAGGGTATTGGTCGCCGTTAGCGTCAAGGTTGGTGTAGGGGTGAGTGTATAGGTCGCGGTTGGCGTATAGGTACTGGTCGGCGGTTGAGTCACCGTTGGACTGGAAATTGGATTAGCAGTGGGTACCGGTGTCGAAATGGCGATGACGACACCGGGTGTCTCGCTTGGGACGACCTGTTCTGAAGGAGTTGGTGCGGCAGTACCACAGGCGGCCAGCAAGCAGGCCAATAGCAGGAATGAGCTTCGATGCATAGTTATCAGTTGTGTGCAGAATCGTCATCAATAAAGGCGGGCGGAACCGTAGGTGGACGTATATCCTGCGGTGCCGCGTCCGGCTGAAAGTGGGCTAATTCCACCAGATCGGCATCGGTCAATTCACGGCTATTATATTGCCGGTAGAGCGCATGATTCACCAGCGGGTCTACGGCATAGCGCCAGCGACCAGGTTCAATCTCTCTCAGGATGGATCGGCAGTTGGAACAGCGCACCGTATGACGTGGACGTGGGATGCCAATGAAACGCCCAAGGCGAGTCTCGACTTCCAGCTTGCCGTTTCCACAGGCAGGGCAGATAGCTACTCCAATTCCGCGTTTGTAACGACCAGCGGCGGCGAGGCCCCGCCAGTAAAAACCGATATAGGTCAGGACGGCCAGCAGCGCCATACCTCCGATGATCGCTTCGACGCGAGGGCCAGGTTGACTAGAACCGGTTATTGGATCGACTGGATCGCGATCCGGCGGAGTTGTCGGTTGCAGTGCTATCGCGCCGCCCGGTGTGGAGGTAGCTACTGGGCCAAGAGTGGCTGTGACATCACTGCTGGATGGGACACTGGTCGCCGCGGCGCTGACCTCAATCTGAGTCGTTGGTGTCAGTGTTGCGCTGGGGGTTGGCGTCAGGCTGGGTCTATCAGTAAACGCTGCTATGGCTGACTTCGTTGGCGCCGCACTGGTTGCTGTTGCTACTGATGCTGTGGCTGTGTTGGTCGAAGACGCTGTACGGGTGACAGTTGGGGTTGCACTCGATTCCGGTGATGCCGTGACCGTTGGGGTAGCTGTGAACGTTAGGTTGGGAGTTGGTGAGACAGTCGGTGTGTGACTTGCCGTTTCTGATGGAACAACATTCACGGCCACTACCTGGGTTGCTGAAGCAGTTGATGTGGCGCTGGCGGTTGAAGTCTGCGTAGCTGTTAGGGTGGGCGTGCTGGTTAGCGTCGCAGTTGAGGTGGGCGTGGCCGAGCTGGTTGCAGACGGGCTGGCGGTTGAAGTCTGCGTAGTTGTTAGGGTAGGAGTGCTGGTTAGCGTCGCAGTTGAGGTGGGCGTGGCCGAGCTGGTTGCAGACGGGCTGGCGGTGAAGGTTGCCGTCGAGGTGAAAGTTGATGTAGGGGTATTCGAAGGCGTATTGCTTGGTGTGACTGTCAGTGTAGCAGTTGCAGTGGAGGTAGCTGTTGCCGTTGGGGTTGTAGTATTAGTAAAAGTGGCTGTTGCAGTCGGACTCGCGGTCGGTGTGAAGCTTGCCGTGAACGTTGCCGTTGGGGTCAGGTTTTCGATTGACAGGGTAGGTAGTTGGGTGAGATCACTTTCCCACCGCACCAGGTCACGCCGAATCCAGCCAAAGCCACTTAAATATTGGATGAGAATCCACTGGTTATCTTCACTGCGCCCGACTGGAACGACCAGATCACCGGCTGCAAGTTGCCCCAGCCGCAGATAGGTCCGCCCTGGCCCAGCGCGCACAAAACCACTTTCTGCATCGGTCAGTTGGACGCGGTCACCGGCTGGAGTTAGCGTCGGAGCCAGTATCAAAGGACGAGTAGGTTGAATTAGTGCTGCGGGTTCGGGTGTGAGATTGTCTTCCGTGATGATTGGAAGTGTGTCAATGGATTCTGCCCAGACAGCTAGATCGCGCCGGAGCCAGCCAAAGCCTGTCCGAAAACGAATGAGCACCCAATCGGCTCCGCTATTGCGGGCTACAGCCGTGATGTGTTGCCCACCTGTTAGGCTGCCTAGAATGCCGTATTGTAGGCCTGGTCCCGCCCGTACGAATCCATCAGCAGCCGTGAACACACTGACCGACGGGGTCGGAGTTGCTCCTGGACCGGACTGCGCAGCTGTCAAGCCGATGGCGACCAATGCCAACACTAGGGATATGAGGAAGAACCGTACTTTCAACCGACCATTCCTTTGGGAAAGCACTGGCTTTCCTGAAGTTGTTTGAGATCTGCTGAATCCATCTCTCTGGATTCAGTATGCCATTGTTCCACCAATGTCGCTATTGTACGGTAAAGCTGACTTCTGGTGGTACGAAGCCGTCGTTAAGCAGGATGCGTACACTCCATTCACCAGGAGTGAACGCAATCTGGGAGCTGTCGATATAGAACCACAAACAGATGCTTTCATCATCTGCACCAATGGTGATATCGCTATTCGCGACCATTTGCCCGCCCAGCATCCACTCTGCAGTGACCCTGGCTCCAGCTGTAATGTTGATGGCGCGGGTAATGACATAGATGCGCGCTTCAGTTTGCTGAAAAATAGTTCGAGTATCGATGGCACATCCATCCAATTCGCTTCGGTTACCAGCTACTACAGTATCTACGAGCTGAGTTCCTGCAGCCGTAGTAGTTGGTCCACCAGCGGGTGCAGCAATAGCAACTGGATTGGGTGTGCGAGGAACGACGACGCGGGCCGTTGCCATCAATTGCTGATTGATGCTTTCGTAATAGCTTAGTGTAGCCAGACCAGCAGTGCTGGTGCGCTCTCCCTGGGCTTGTTCTGTCAGTCCAGATTGAGCCAAAGCTGTAAATTCCGCTTGAAAGGTCAGGCTGTCTGAATTCAAGGTGGCTGGAATGTCAGGGCGGTTAAAGGCTTCGCACCCGGCGAGCAGCAGGCAAGCAGCATACAGCGCTGCTGTACACGACAAAACCCGCTTGCTCCGTCCAGTCCATATCATTGCAATGGATTCTGCTACCGATCCGGCAGCAGGCCTTCTGGCAAACGCACCGTAATGCGGCGAGTTTCGGTATCGGTATTCAGGATGGTATGTTCGGTAGCTGGTATGAGAACTTCACCATATTCCTTGCTTTCAACCACATAGACATCATTAGCACCGGTTTCCATGACATCAGCCAGTGTGCCTAGTGATTCGCCAGCTTCAGTTTCAACCGTCATGCCGATGAGTTGAAATAAGTAGTGTTCGCCTTCATCCAGTGGAATCGCATCATCAATGGCGACCAGTACGAATAATTCGCGGAAGCGTTCTGCTGCAGTTCGGTCTGGGATTTCTTTAAGCTTGATGAGTGCGTAATCGTGATGAAAGCGTACATGATCGAGGGTATAGCTGTCCGGGGTTCCACTCTCCGGGTCATCTGCGAGAAACACGGTCTTAAGTTCGCGCAGACGTTCTGGGTAAGCGGTCAGCACGCGCATCTTCAATTCACCCACGACGCCGTGTGGGCGAAGGATTTCACCGATCAGGAGGTAAGCAGGCGAAGGGGTATCAGTCATCCTACATGATCTTCAGAATAATTCGGCGGGCTTTAGGACCATCTTCATAGACCTTAAGCAGGGATCGCATGGCATTGGCAACATGCCCACCTTTGCCGATGACGCGACCGGTGTCTTCCTGAGCTACACGCAGTTCCACAATGACGCTGGACCCTGCATTGCGACGGCTTACGCGCACCTGTTCAGGATCATCGACGAGGCTCTTGGCAATATATTCAATCAGGCTTTCCACGTCAACACCCCTTAGGATCTATAATAAGGGACGCCCAATCGAGCGTCCCTACCGTAATCTGAATTACGAACTGCCTACATCATCGCCACCTTCGGCGGCGATGGCAGCAGCTTCCTTGGCTTTCTTGTAAGACTGACCTGCCGCCGGTGACGGATGGCTGGTACGGGGGTTAATGGGTGCCGCGGCGGCCTTTGCGGCGGCAGCTTCGGCGACCAGAGATTCCATGCTTTCGCCCTTCTTCAGGCGCTCATAGCGTGCCATGGTGCCAGTGCGACGCAGAATGTTCGCTGCAGAACCGGTAGGCTGAGCACCCACGCTCAACCAGTAGAGGATACGCTCTTCCTCAACGATGTCAGTTGGTGGCTGAGTACGCGGGTTATGAAAACCAACGTTTTCGATGAAACCACCATTACGTGAAGCACGTTGATCGGCGATCACGAGGCGATAACTGGGTTGGCCCTTCAGGCCCACACGACGCAAACGAATACGAACCATGAGTACGATCTCCTTAGTTGCGCCCCCAGGCGTTCATGAATTGAACGGGAGGCCACTGGCGAATAAAACGGTCTGCCAGTCGCGGAAGGGCCTAACGACCCTGGCGCATTCCGGGCAAGCCCGGAAATCCGGGGAACTTCCCTTTGCGAAGTTGCCCCATCATCTGCTGCATATCACGGAACTGTTTGAGAACCTCATTCACGTCCCGGACTTCCACGCCGCTCCCGCGTGCGATGCGTTTGCGGCGGCTGGCATTCAAAATGTTAGGATTTTCGCGTTCGGCTTTGGTCATCGAATTGATGATGGCTTCTACGCGCCCCATGCGCTTTTGCGCATCCTGGGGGTCAATCTGCCCACGGAGCTTATCCATGCCCGGCACCATGCCGAGTAGGTTGGTGATCGGCCCCATCTTCTTGAGCTTCTGAAGCTGTTCGAGGAAATCCTGCAAAGTGAACTGATTTTCCATCAGTTTCTTTTGCAGCTTCATCGCCTCGGCTTCGTCGAAAGCTTCCTCAGCTTTCTCAATCAGGCTCAGGACATCGCCCATCCCCAAAATGCGGGACGCAAGACGATCTGGATGGAAGACCTCAAAACCGTCGATCTTCTCTCCGGTACCGAGGAATTTGATCGGCACGTTGGTGACGGCGCGCATAGAAATGGCAGCACCACCACGGGCATCACCATCAATTTTGGTAAGGATCAGACCCGTAATCCCCACGCGCTCGTTAAAGCCCTGGGCAACGTTGACGGCTTCCTGACCGACCATCGAATCTGCTACTAGCAGTACTTCCGCTGGATTGGTCAGCCGTTTGATTTCCGCCAACTCGTTCATCATGTCATCGTCGATCTGCAAACGACCGGCGGTATCAAAGATGACGACTGCCGCATTGGCTTTACGAGCAGCTTCCAGACCGTTCACGCAAATCTGAACTGGGCTGTTCTGGTCGCCTTCCTCGTAGTAGGGTGCGTTGATCTGCTTTGCCAGAGTCACCAACTGGTCAACTGCTGCCGCACGGTAAGTGTCTGCCGCGACCAGGAACGGTTGGCGACCTTCTTTCCGCAAATGGACAGCTAATTTGGCAGCGGTAGTGGTTTTACCCGAACCCTGCAACCCAACCAACATGATGATGTGCGGTTTCTGATTACTCCCAAAGTTCAGCTTTCCCGGCTCGCCTAGGGTCGTGATAAGTTCTTCGTGAACAATCTTGACGACCTGCTGGCTAGGTTTGAGTGCTTTGGAGACTTCCACACCAACGGCACGTTCCTTGACCCGCCGCACAAAGTCCTTAACGACCGGCAGGGCAACATCGGCTTCCAGCAGCGCCATACGGACTTCGCGCATCACGTTGTCAACGTCTTTTTCCGTTAACTTGCCGATACGTCCGAGGCTATCCAGAATGCCCTGTAAACGTTCGCTCAGGCTTTCAAACATGCGGGTCAGGCTCCTCTAGGCAGAATAGGCATTCTAGTGGAGGGGGTTGGCATAGTCAAGGTTGCCGGGGCAGCAGATCGAAGTACCCACGATTGTGATAAACCAGCGGTAGCCCATCATTTTGACCAGTTGCCACCACTCGCCCAAACACGATAGACGTGTTGCTACCGACATCTTCGATGCGTTCCAGGCGGCAATCCATCCACGCAGCCGCCTGAGCAATCAAGGGTGAACCGGTTTCGGCAGTCATGAGGGGGACGTTATGAAAACGGTCAGCACCTTCCGGCAATGGGGTGAAGCCGGCGAATTGAGCCGAAAGGTCAGCTTGATCCGCCCGTAGCACAGAGACTCCAAAATGACCCGCTTTCTGAATGAGTTGATACGTCTGAATATGCTGTTGTAAGCAGACGAGGATGATGGGTGGGTCAAGGGTAACAGAGGTAAATGAACTGGCGGTCAGGCCACCCCGTTGACCTTCATACGCACACGTCACCACGGTCACGCCGCTTGCCCACTGCCGCATCGATTTCTTGAGTTCATCAAGGGTCACAGCCATTATTGAATCCACTGGGTAGATTGGTTATTAATCGCCATTATAGTGGATTGAGTGCGCGGACATACTGGACAAATGTGCAGGCTTCATCAAACGCTCAGGCTTGCCGTAGGAGCGACCACATAGCTGGAACATAATCGGTCAACCTATGAATCGAATTCGAGATTGTGTGGCGTGCGTTACCGATCAACACGGTTGCAATGTCGTTTTCGGTGTGGTTGCGCGTGCTCAAGTCTTCCAGATTGCCATGATCGCTGGTCAGTATGACGATACCCTCATCATCATCCCATTCATCCAGCACACCCGCCATCACGCCATCAAACGCTTCCAGAATTTCTACCCCCCGCGCCAGCGGCCCTCGATGCCCCACGTGGTCCGTCATCCAGTGGGAGTGCATGGCGAAGTCATAGTTGCGGGAGAGCGAAACCAAATGGCGACCGGCTTCAAAAGGGGTATAGACGGGTGTATCGTTTAACTTGAGATAGGTGTGCCACGCTTGCCCCGTCCACTCCGGGGTGAGCGCCCGTCCAGCCTTAAGGTCATCCAGAGTCATGAGTTCTTGTCCACCGGCGTAGGCGGCCTGCTGGATGCTGGAGCGCAGTGTTTTGCCCCGCGCAATATCGTGATGGAGTCCAGGTGGATAGGCATCAAGGAGCGCAGCTTTGCCCCCTTGATCCCGTATTTGCTTGAAAAAACTGGCTTCATTGACGTAATGCCGTACCCGGTCATCTGGCTTGGGGCCGTAATGCTCACCGATGAGCTGTGGCACATTTAGCCCGGTTAGGATGGCAGCCTGACCGGTGGCACTCTGTGGACGACCAGCTACACCCAGGCGTGGATCGGTGGGGATGAAGCTTGCGCGGGCGCTCTCCTGTCTGCCAGTCGAGGCCAGCCATCGCTGCCCATTCGCCAGTGCCGAGAGAGTGGGGAGGTTTGCTGCCGCCAATGGATTATGAATGGGATCGTTCGACCCCAATCCAACCCCATCAAGAAAAATCATCAAAATGTGCATAAAGGCTCACTGCGTGCTTATGGGTTTGCCCGCTGCTGCACTCAACTGCTCATCTGCGGGGACTCCATTTCCACGCCAGACTTCTGCTCCACTGGCATCCAGCAGGACGAACTGCGGTGTCGAGCGGAAGCCAATCTGATCTGCCAACGCGCTGCCAACTTCAGATTGAATATCAAGTCGCAAAACGGTGAAGTCGCTCTCTATTTGCTTGGTTAACCCATCCACGATGGGCTTGATGCGGAGGCAGGCCAGTCAGTAATTGCTGTAGAACTCAATTAGGACGGGTTTACCTGCTGCTAGTTGGGTACGGGCTTCTTCAAGCGAGGAGACACTACTTCCGCCGGGGCGCAACGCTGACCAGATGACTCCGGTAAGGATGCTGATGACCAGCACGATCCCCATGATTTGACCCCAGGCCGTGCGCCGCCAGCGCATGAGGCCGATGAGGACCAGTAGACCAAAAACGATCATCACGACGAAGGAAAATTGGTTGAAGAAAGCAAACATGCAGGTTTCTAATCTTCCTCAATGAATGGGTTGGTGCGGCGTTCCCGCCCGATGGTGGTTGCCTCACCATGCCCGGAGAGTATCCGTGTCTCATCCGGGAGGGTGAGCAATTGCTCACGGATCGATTGCATTAATCGGGCATGGTCGCCACCGGGCAAGTCTGTCCGCCCGATACTGCCCGCAAACAGCGCGTCCCCGCTGAAAACCAGGTTGGCATCCGGCAGGTAGAATGCCAGATGTCCCGGTGCGTGACCAGGTGTATACCGCGTTTCCAACACGATGTTGCCCAACTGGAGAATCTCCGGCTGGGTTTTCAGAAGTCGGTCGGGGTGGGCGGGTTCAGGAAATACACCCATGCCGAATAAGTAACCTTGTTGGGGTAGTCTTTCCAGCATGGGAACTGCTTCTTCGCAAATCCAGAAGGGCGCTCCGCTGATAGCCTTCAGTTCTTTGCTCGCCAGAACATGATCAAAATGGGCATGTGTAGCCAGGATGTGAGTGATTATCCAGCCTGCATCCGTAGCGGTTTTGGCAATGAGGGGCGCCTGATCGACCGGGTCAATGACAATTGCAGTTCTCGCTTCAGCGTCCGCCAGCAGATAACAATTGGTGACTGCCATGCCCAAGGTCAGAATGCGGATTTCAAGCTTCATGCTGCCACCTTTGCGGGTAGACGACTCCGTAACCCGGCGATGATCTGCTGAAGTTCATCCATCCGCAAAAACCATGCTGTAATCACAAAAGCTATTCCACCCAGCGCCACTTGTACCCCCAGCCCGATGATGGTCATCAAGGTACCTTGTTCGTGCAGACCGAGTGCCCCCCAGACCGCTTGCACGATCACGACGATCAACCCCATGACCAGGCTGCCAGCCAGCGCCTTGCCCGTCGTCCGACCGAGCTCGGTAGTATTGATGCCTCCCCAGCGACGGCGTAGCAGAAACAGGAGCAGGATGATCTCGAATGTCACGCCAAGTGTATTACCCAACGCTAACCCGCCGACGTTGATGGGGTCGGGGTTTTCTGCGGTCAGTACCCCGGTGAAGATCAGCGACGTGATGATGTTGACTACCGAGCCACCAAAGGCGATGAAGAAAGGTGTCAGGGTGTCTTTGTCGGCGAAGAAACTGCGAGCGGCGACTTCCAATATGGAATGGACGATGACGCCGAGCGCGTAGAAACGCAATGCACTGTATACCAGCGCGGTCGATTCCGCCGTGAACGCGCCGCGCTCAAGCAGACTGACAGCATCCGTTCCACACAAGATGAGGAGTACTGCCGAGGGGATAGTAAGGGTTAGAATATAGCGTAGTGCCCCGGACATGGCATTGCGTTTGCCTTCGGCGTCTTGTGCTTCGCTGAGTGCCGCCAGCGTTGGGAAGATCACCGTTCCAATAGCTGTTCCAATCAAGGTTTGCGGGATCTGCATGATGCGCCAGGCCCACGACTGCGCGGAAATAGCTCCCTCACCCAGTCGAGAGGCGATATTGGTAGTCAGTACATAGGTTGTGATCTGGAATAAACCTAAATCAGCGATACGCGGCAGCATCAGCAGAACCAACCGTCGTAAGGTTGGGTCTGCCCAGCCGAGCGCGAATCGCCATTTGACCGGGTAACGGAACAGCGCGGGGAGTTGTACGATGAGATGCAATGCTGCGCCCAAGACTGTGCCGTAAGCCAACCCCATAATGCCAAATGGCCTGACCAGAAACATGGCCCCGATCAGGATGCCGATGTCGTACATGGCGGGGGCAATCGCCGGGGTCAGAAAATGATTGTAGCTATTAAGGATGCCCATCAGGATGCCGCTGACCGAAAAAATCAACGTCCCGATGAGCAGGACGCGCATCATGCCAGCAGCTTGATCGACCGTTTCAGCCTCCATGCCCGGCGCGACCAGTGTGCCGATAAACCAGGGTGCCAGCACAAATGCGAGCAGGCTAGCAACCAAGGTCAGTAGAAATGCGCTATTGATGACATGGCTGGCCAGCTTCCAGGCACCGCTTTCATCGTTCTTAGAGAGTAAGCTGCTGAAGAGGGGGATGAAGGCTTGTGCCAGCACACCCCCGGCGATCAGCGTGAAGATTGTCTCTGGGATGACGTTGGCCGTCACATAGCTATCCATCTCTGCGCCAGTGCCAAAAACCTGGCTTAAGATAACGGTCTGCACCAGGCTGATGATTTTCGCCACGCCAAAGGCGATCATTACCACAAGCGCCGACCGTGCCAACCGCTGATTGCGTGATGCGATATCCTGCTTTTCTGGTAGGGTAGTTGCAGTCAATGCCGATTCCTGTCTGGGTGAAGGGCTGACCTGATAGGTCACCTAATGATGTTAGGCCGGTAGCGACTCTAGGGCCTCACGCGCAGCCGTATAACGACTATTGTGACCAAGTGCCCGTTGGAACGCAGCCCGCGCACCATTGACATTGCCCTGTGCTTCAAACACCCGGCCTTGCCAGTAGTGCATTTCCTCGACATATTCGCCGCTGTTACTCAGGTTAGCTTCTGCCAGCGAGAGCACTTCATCATAGCGCCCTACATTGTAATAGGCCTCAAAGGGCGCAAACTGATACCAGGTCATGCGCCAGGGCAGGGGTGGGTTTTGACGGCGGGATTGGTCAAACGCAGTCGCAGCCTCTTCGTAACGTCCCAGTCGAGTGAGCGCTGTCCCGAGATTGAACCATGACACGGCATTCTGTCGATTGATTTGCAGCTCAGCCTGTGCAGTTTCCGCGGCAATTTCAGCTGCCTGATTAGGGTCGGCCAAATCACCTAGAATAGCCCGTACCAGGGACTCGTCAGCGGCAGTGTAGACTGCAATGAAGGTGCGGTTGAAGTAAGCCCAGTTGGCGTCAAAATCGCTATAGCTGATGGGTAGTCCATTGCCGTTTTCGCCGGGCCCAAGCCAGCTATCGTAGAACAGGAAGACGCCGCGTGTATCATCATAGCCAACCAGTGTTTTGTAGTGTCCTAACCAGTCGGAACCTTCGTACAGGTAACCGGACTCTACAACGACCGGGATTTGATTAGCGATGAATTGCTTGAGCACGGTCATGTTCCCGCCGATGCGAGTCAGGGCCTGGAAACCAGTTTGTTCCCGCACGAAGGCTACCAACTCCCAGGGATTTACATTTTTGTCTTCAGTGCTGGGCCGAACGTAAGCCTGCGCGACTTCTTGCCCACTTGACCAACCATAAAAACTGAGGGCCATGGTGATATTGGCCGGACCGCAGTTATTCCAGGTTTGTTTGACTGGCTTGATGCCACCAAGCGACGCAAAGACGGGTAATTGTAGCGCCGGATTACCTGCCAGTGTTTGACCAGGTATGCTGGTGGGATTTTGGACGGCGGGCTGGAGGGTAGGTTGGGTGGTTGCAGGAAGCGTGGGTTCCAGCGTAGCGGTGGCGGTCGGTGGTGGCGGAGTTGCACTGGGCAAAACGATTTGCCCTTCCGCTTGCGAAACCGTTGCTTCAATGATCGGAGCAGTGGCGGTAGCCAGACCAAAAGAACCAGAGAGAAGGGCGTCAGCGGAGATAGCGCTGTCTCCACTGGACGGGGTTGGCAGGGCGGCATCTGGAGGTGGTAAAGGTGGATCGAACGCACTCATGAAGGGCAGTACGTTCTTAGCAACTTCACGTTGTCCGGGTGCTAGTTGGGAGCGATAGACGGCGATAAAGGCAATGCTCCCTACAATCCATCCTAACACCAACAATGTTAGTAAAATGGGCGCCGTTCGCCGTAGGAGCAGTTTGCGGGCCAGGACGCTTCCAATAGCGATAACAAAAGTTGCGATGAGCGCAAAGCGCAGTCCACCTTCGAATAGATTCGCAAGTGATCCCCGATTGGGCAAATAGACGAGCGCACCACCGATGCCCAAAATGAGCAGTGTGAACACTGCTAGGACAAGGGTCATCAGTGCGCGTGGCGGTGGAGGGAGCACATCTGCGTCAGGGATGTGGTTGAATTCAAGTTGATCCTGCTGCGTCATGGATGCAGTACTCCAATAACGATTGGCGTCTTAACCATGAGTGGCTATGACCCAGCGTATACTACAGATACACTATCCTAACGTCAAGTTGGGCGACTATTGCCACCGTCTGCCCTACGCCACTCCAGCGATTTGGTCGATTGTTGTGTATAACAGGCAAATGTAAGGCTAAATGCCGTACACTTCAGCGTTATATCACCTCTGTTGTCAAGGAATTTCTATGCGGCAGTTTCGCAATCGAATCTTGCTCGGCTTTGCCCTGATTTTCATCATTTACGTAGTACTTGGCGCTCTTGCGAGTACTCAGGATATAGCGAGTGCCCTAAGCAACTTTCCCTGGGTTTTGCTTGTTCCGGTAATTCTACTTAAGTTTTGTGCGTGGTTCCTGCGTTTTTGGCGTTGGCATTATTACTTGCATGTGATCGGTGCGGCAGGAAAGATCAGCTTTTTCGACAGCGCCATTTTGTTTGTTTCTGGATTTGCGATGGCGGTCAGCCCCGGCAAATTGGCGGAGGTGCTAAAGGCGGTCATTATCAAGCTTAAGACCGGAACCTCTATTGCCCGTGGCGCACCAGTTGTTTTTGCAGAGCGTATTGTAGATGGTGTTGCTGTTCTGATCATGTCGGTGTTGGCTTTCATCATCGCTGCTGGTGCAATTGATGTGGGCGGCTATGCTGCATTGATCTGGTTGTCGGCAGCTCTGCTGACCTTCGGTCTGATCGCAGTTCAGATTCGTCCGCTGGCGTACTGGTGCTTGTCAGTACTTGGTAAATTGCCTTTGCTCCGGCGAGCACAAGCTCCCTTGACTGAATTCTACGAGAGCAGTCGGGAAGTGCTTCATTTTCGTCACATTATTCTGCCGACTGCTCTCGGCATGATGGCTCACTTAACTGATGCCCTCGGGTTTGCTATCATCCTGTCCGGCTTTGGGTTGGCAATAACCCCTGAACTGATTTTGCAGTCCATCTTTATCACAGGGCTGACAGCAGCCGTCGGGGCGCTTTCTGGTGTGCCGAACGGTGCCGGTGTGACCGAAGTTTCCAGCAGTGGGATGATTATGGCGATTATTGCGCCATTTCATCCGGTGATCACTACGGCGGTCGCCCTGGCGGTAGCTCTGACCGATGGCTTCTTCCATAAGTGGATGCGGGTCGTAGTTGGAACCCTCGTTGCCATCATCTTCCGTAAACGGCTTTTCCCCACTGAGATCGAGGGTGTACTTAACGAACTGCGTCCGATGCAACCCAGCCCTCAGCAACCGGAGGTGAACCCAGCATGAACCGCTGGAAAGTAGATCTTCACAGCCATACTTACTGGTCGAAGGATTGCCTCGTTTCATTCGAGGCGATTATTGCGTTCTGTGCTCGGCGCGGTGTCGATAAGATCGCCATTACTGATCATAACACGGTGGATGGAGCCTTGAAGATGGCTTCGCTAGCCCCGGATTTAGTGATTCCTGGCGAGGAGATTATGACCAATAGGGGGGAGATCTTAGCGTACTTCGTTAAGGAAACAGTGCCGCCTGGCCTTTCACCTGTTGAAACTCTGCGCCGCTTGCGCGACCAAGGGGCCGTCATTAGCGTTTCTCATCCCTTTGATCGTTTCCGCAAAGGGGCCTGGGAAGAAGCTGATCTCTTATCAATTAAGGATCAGGTTGATGCTGTTGAAGTCTTCAACGCCCGCTGTATTTTTGACGAAGACAATCAGAAATCCCAGGCCTTTGCCCGTCAGCATCGTCTACTAGGCACGGCTGGCTCTGATGCCCACAGCTATGTGGAGTATGGCGCCGGACATCTGCTGATGGATCCCTTTGACAGCCCGGAGTCTTTTCGTACTGCACTGAGAACGGCTACATTTGGCGGCAAACTCAGCCCAGCCTTTGTCCATGGCAATAGCAGCGCTGCCAAGTGGTTGAAGAAACTGGGATTACGGTCGCGTGCTTGGGAAGGTGGGTAGAAAGTAGGAGAGATTAAGCTGAGAGCTGATTGGCTGCAAACGCCAGAATCTCGCCGCCAATTCGCGCGACTCGATAGATATCTGCTGTATTTTCCAATGCGATTGCTGTGACGATAGTTTGACCATTAGGGCCAGTGGTAAACCCGATGAACCAAACTTGCGTTTCATCCCCCGCATAAGCCAGAGCGACCTGTCCACCGATCACCAGTCCATCTTGTTGGGCAGGTTGTGCTGTGCCTTCATTGACAGATTGTATGAGTAGTTCACGCAGACTTGCCGCCACGGTTGATGTCATCATGGGGATAGAAGTCTGAAGGTGTGGGAACGGCTCCCATCGGCTAGAGCCTGGCAGTCGTGTCTCCAGCAGGGTGATGGGTTCCGGTGCATTGCCATTCTGAGTGAGGGCAGCGGTGATGATGGCGGCTTCTAACGGCGTAATGGTGACTTGTCCTTGACCGAGTGCGGCCGGAACTAAAGTCTCTGCACTCAATTGTAATGGGACAGGCTCTGATTCGGCCGGTGGTAGGAAACCAGGTAGTGTCGGTGGGGTGTCCAACTGGAAGTCTCGGAAGATGGCTTCAATCGGGTCCACCCCCAATGTGTTGATCAATGCTTCAAAAGGAGCTGGACAACCGTATATGAAGGCTTCCCCTAAAGTCAGCACCGGTGACTGAGGTGAGACTAAGCAGCGTAGCTCGGCGTTAGGAACTTGGACAGGTCGATCTGCGTCAACGAACAGTTTATCCAACTGTGTGTTGGAGAGCAGCGCTCCAGCCAACAACGGGATTTGGAGCAATCCTCCTGGCTGATAATTGCCCTGCAGAGCGCGGTTGAAGAAAGGCTTGTCGTCAGCCTGAGTTAGTAGATCCCAGTCTGCATCCAGGGTGTTGGGGTCAAATGTGGGCAGGCTGATAAGTGCCAGCACCTCGCCATTGGTTGCGTTTAAAACGATGCCACTGCCTCGGTAATCTGCCAGTTGATTCTGGAGTTCGGTCTGAATGGTCGTATCAAAAGTGAGACGAATGTCGGTTCCCGCACGAGCGCGGTGCAATAGATCCTGTCCAATGAAGGTTTGCCAGTTCTGTGGCTGGTCATTCCCACTCAGTAAATTGTCGTAAGCTGCTTCTGCTCCACCAACCCCGTAGCGTAAGCTGAAGTAACCGAGTGCGCTGCTCATAGCCGGTAATACATAACGTCGGACTGCTCTTCCAGTGCTGTCAGCCGTGCTTTCTGCCAGCAGAGTACCGTCGCGTCCCTCGATTGTCCCGCGAAGAACGCGGGCTTCTGCCTCTACCCGGCGCGGATTATCTTCTCGTAGCAGGATCGTGTCTGGCCCGACGATGGCCCAATAGGCACCGGCGATACCAACGCTGATGAACGCCACCAATATTCCAATCAGCAGGCGATTAATCTGCCGTTCAAAACCCATTAGCTGGACTCCTGTGCGGAGATTCGCAGCAGCAGACCAATCATAATGAAGCTCGCTAGCAGCGAGCTTCCCCCATAGCTCAGGAAGGGTAGGGTAACACCAGTCAACGGTACCAGTTTTAGCGCTCCTGCCATAATGAGCAGGGATTGTGCTCCTAGCATGGTGCTCAGCCCAACGGCTAGTAGAGCATGAAATGGTCTTCGATTGGGTTGCGCTGCGCTGCGTAACCCGCGCAGGATGACAACACACAAACAGGCGATGACTCCCAGGACGCCGATTAGACCCCATTCTTCTGCAAGGGCCGCTATGGCGAAGTCAGAATGGACTACTGGGATGTAACCTGGTGAACCTTGACCGACCCCTTGCCCAAATGGCCCACCCGCTGCAAATGCCAGTAAACTCTGTACGATCTGATAGGCGCGTCCATCCGCTTCGGGCCAGGGGTTGAGCCAGATGTCCACTCGCAACTGCACCACACTAAATGCCTGATAGCCAACCAATCCGGCCAATAAGACCAGTAGCGATCCCAATACGAGGATTCGGTGGTAGCTGGTGGCAACATATAACAGCATCAGAAAGACGATAAAAAACAAGATTGCGGTGCCCAGATCCCGTTGCCAAATGAGGATGACCACGCAAATCCCCCACATGAGCAGCATGGGGCCAAGGATACGCCCTGAGGGAGCAGACCGCTGCCTACCGGTCAATTCGACAGCTCGCTGAGCTGGATACTGCTCGGCCAGATAACTGGCTATAAAAGCCACCAGAATGATTTTGAGTGCCTCGGAGGGTTGAAAGAAGATAGTACCAGCACCCAGCCAAAGCGCCGGGGCATTGGTTAATCGTTCTGGGTCAGAGGGGTTGCGTCCGAGTAGAATGGTTGCCAGCAGCAGGGCGAGACCAACGATCAGCAGGGTATAGCGGTATTGGCGCAACCACTCCAGTGGCTGGGGGAATAAGGCTACTACCAACATCGCCACTACCGATACGATCAGCCATACCACCTGCCGGTCTGCAAAGACTGGTGCCAACCGGTCAATGACGACCAGCCCCCAACCACTCAGCAGCATGACGAGCGGGAAAATCAGTGGATCATGATATGGCAGGTAGCGGCGCAGTAGCCCAATCCCACCAACCACGCAGAACAACCACACCAGCCCGTGTAGGCTTTGGGAGAAGTCGTTCCGGATCAAACCCAGGCTCAGCCAGTTGATGACCAGGAAAGCTGTGCTGATGATGAGCAAGGCGGCAGTTGTGGTGGTGCGCCATGCTGAATAGGACATCATCTAGGTTGTGTTGACATTTGAGGTATATTGGTCGGATGAAACCTGTGACGCTGACCAATGACCAGTGGACAAAAATCCACGCTTTTCTGAGGCAAGAACCGCGAGCCTATGTCGGGAACGAAACGGAA
>JAFLCG010000014.1 GCA_017303635.1 Anaerolineae bacterium
GCCCATCGAAGGTCACACCGAGTTGATCGGTGATCGGGTGGCGGGTGATGGTGCCGAGAGTCCCGGCATTCATCGGGAAGCGGTCGTTGGGGCTGTTGTCTGGCTGGAGCAGCAGCTCTACGCGGACGCCTTCCACCTGCCAGTGGACGATGATGCGGTCGGCCAGCGGCACGTCATCCACCGCTTGCAGTTCCTGGGTCGCGTCCGGGTCAAAGTAGATCGCGTCGTGAATCAGCTTGTGCGCCGTCTGCAGCGCGGTCAACTGGCCGATGGGGCACGTCTTGGCGGCATCGGTCTGGAGCAGGTCGCCAAGGACCTGATGCACCCGGCGCAAGGGCGGGGCGGCGATCAGGCTGCATTCAGCAGGTGCGCGGTCGAAGGGGATCGGTTCAAAGGTCATGGTTGCACGTCTTTCTATGTAGGTATTACAAAACGGATTGGGTGAGGTTGTCGGCACGACCTGGGGCGCTGGACTAGCCGCCGGTGGCGCTCATCTCCATGAGGCGATCCATCCAGTCGCGGTAGCGCGGGTTATTGCGGAACTGCTTCGGCAGGCCCTTGCTCAACTGGGTGACGCCTTCCTCTGAAGCCAGCGCCTCGATCTCGGCGGCGGCTTCCACCTGCCATGTGGCGGCAAAGCCGATGCAGACGTTGGCGTCGACGCGGTTCAGGTCGCTCATGTCCCAATTGGCGGCAATGACTTGGTTGCAAAATTCGGTAGCGTGGAGGATTTGATCGAAGCCGCCGTCGGCGTTGGCAACATTGTGATGAAACGCGACCAAGCCTTCGGCTTCCAGTTCGCAGATCATACGGTGACGTTCTGCGTCGTACTCGTCGGTGGATAACTGCAGGCGCAGTTCGCCTTCGAGATACAACTCATGCACCAAGTCCCGCAGTTCATCTTTCATCTTCATGGTCATGTGCTCCTTCGTTTATATAAGTGATCCTGCCCAGGCTGACCACCTGCCACATTGGGGTATCCATCCGAGAATGAAATGCAGGTGATCAGTCGGCGCTTGACCACGCCCAGGCTGCTCGCGACTTGCTAAATTGGGGAAAGTTCGGGTTTTAGGGGGCGTCGTGAGCAGCCTGCACAGGGTCAGGCGGTTGATTGAGCGCAGCGGGGTGAGGGCGAGTATTCTGGAAAGTCAGAGCAGCTCCGCATCTCAGCGGGTCGGCCTGTCCTCTCGCCTCACCGGGGGTTGGGTATTACATCGCCGGTTCTCCCGTGTGGATGGCTCACCCCGCTGCGCTCAAGGTTTCGATTGGTTTGTTAAAGTGCGTTGTCTAGGTGGTATACTGAGGTTGCGACGCCATACGTTATACCGCCTAGACATGATTGATTATTGCATAGACAATATGCGCTGTCAATAGCTAGACGATATGTTTTCTTGTGAAAACCGTATGAATTATTGACAAGGGGTGATGCTCTATGCTATCTTCAGGGCATTCAGGAGAGTACGTTGTGGTAAGCCAACTCAAGAGAATCGTACTGGAACGGTCGGCTGCCGAGGGTCGTAGAATTACCAACCGGCAGATTGCTATGGAAACCGGCTTGCTCGACAACACGATTAGCCGTTGGATGAGCGAGGAGCCTTTTGACAAGATCAACTCCCAGGTTGCTGTCAAATTGTGCGTGTGGGCTAAGTGCGAGTTGGGTGAATTGCTCGCTTTGCAGCCTATGCAGGAGCAGTCACCCAACTAGGCACACCTACACGAAATTCACAAAAAATTCACGCCAGCGTTGGGCAAGGAGACGTTAGCAGAGTCAGTATTAGCAGCATCGTCATAGCGAAGCACAAAAGACAGTCTGTGCATAGAGGACTGCAAGATTATGAGCAAAGCTGTGTTGGCTGCTGCTAAGGAACTGATCGGCGCGGGTAAGTACCACGAGGCGGTGACCATCCTGCGGGCGCTGCCAGATGACCCGACTGCAAAGAAGTGGCTGGCGACCCTGGAAGCAAAGTATCTGCCGAAGGCCCCGACCGGGCCGACCAGCATCGGCCTGACAGCGAAGGAGATGAAGGCGTATGAAGCGAAGCGACTGCGGGAAGCACAAGCGAGCAAGCGACCGAACCGATTACGCGGCTGCCTGGTCTTGCTGCTGCTGCTCGGCGTGCTTTACGTCGTCTCCCAAAATGGCCGGAGCAGCAGCGTGAGCCGACCGACTGCCGTCGCCCGTGCGACCGAGCCGCGTGCTGCCGGGCCTGCGCCGACTGTCACGCCATCGGCGACGATCACTGAGACGCCGGTGCCAGCGACCGCCGCGCCGACCCTGAGCCTGGATGATCTGATGGCGACCAGTGAAGCGGTGCGCCCGGCGCTGGAGCAGGTGCTGGTCGGCCTGCCGGATCTGCAATCGCTGACCAGCGTGTCGGCCATGCAGTTGGCGGACGGCTGGTATGTGGACGTGGTGGCGGGCATCGCCCCGGCGGATGACAATGAGTTCACCATGCCGCGCATTCTGACCGCGGTTGAGGGCGTGGTGCAGCCGATCATCAACCTGCGGGTGACGACCCCTCAGCGCACCTGGCTGTGGGAAAATGGCGAGTGGAAGTATGTGGCGCTGGGCGCGGCGCGGGTGCCGCCGACGGTGACCTCGATCCCGATCACCGTTGCGCCGGTCGTCCGGTCGCAGCCACAAGCGCAGCCGGGCTTTGTCTGCCCGCGCAACTGTGACGGCGCGGTGGCGATGGGACTCTCCGCGCAGCAGGCGGCAAGCTGCCCGGGACTGGATCGGGATAAAGACGGGGTGGCCTGTTACGGCGATTGACGCATAGGACTATGCACAGGCGGACGGCGCGGCCTGAAAGGGTTGCCCGGCATCGAGGCCGGGCCTGTCACTGGCATCTGAAAGGGTGCGCGCAGCTTAACAATCGAATACGAAACAGATTTCCTTGATGGGTTCTTTGTGCTGATAGGGCGATTATCCTATATAATTTCGATAGTAGCGAAATTAAGATCCACTACTGTTAGAATCCGCATTTGCTACTTTATTTCATGGATTGGGGAGTGACCCATGCCCGAACAACCCATTAAGAGTATTCAGCGCCCGCCAGGGCAACCGGGGCAGGGCCAGCCCGCTCAACCACAAATTCGTAAACTGGGTGGTCAACCCGCGCCAGCCGGTTCTAGTACACAGCAGACGAACATGCCGTGGGCACCGCCCGCCATCACCACCATGGAAGATACGGGCCTCAACATGCTGAATGTGGCCGACTTGGTGTTGAAGGTGCTGTACCTCAGTGGCGTTCTCCCCGGTGGAGATATAGCTGACCGCATTAAGCTGCCTTATGTGGGAGTGGTTGATTCGATTGTTGATTTCTTGAAACGCGAAAAGTATGTCGAAGTACGTGGATCAGGTGGCTTTAGTGAGGCATCCTTTCAATACATAATTACCGCCAAGGGTGCAGAGAAAGCTCGCGAGGCGCTCGAACGCTCCCAGTATGCGGGTGCCGCGCCAGTTACTCTTGATCAATACATTGCGGCTATGAAGGCCCAGAATCGCGAACGCCTGCAAGTTCAGGAAGCAGAACTCCGGCAGGTTTTGAATCACTTGGTCATCTCGGATGAATTATTGGGCCGAGTGGGACCAGCCATTAATTCGGGGCGTTCAATTTTCCTCTATGGCCCTCCTGGTAATGGTAAAACGACAGTTGCCGAAGTGATCGGTCGCCTGATTTTGGGTGATGACCTTTGGATACCGTACGCGGTTGATGTGGATGGTCAGGTTATCCGGGTGTTTGATGATGTCAACCATGAGCTCTCGGATAAAGCGGCTGTCCGTATGGCTACAGGCGTGGTGAGCGACCCCCGTTGGATACGTATCAAGCGTCCGATGATCATGGTCGGTGGTGAGCTAACGCTTGCAGGTCTTGACCTGGTCTATGACGATACCAATAAATTCTACGAAGCTCCTTTCCAGATGAAAGCCAGCGGTGGCATGTTCCTGATCGATGACTTCGGTCGGCAGCAGGTGCGCCCGCGTGACTTGCTCAACCGTTGGATTGTGCCGCTTGAAAAGGGCGTGGACTTCCTGACGCTTCATACGGGACGTAAGATCGAAATCCCATTCTTTGTGCTGATTGTCTTTTCGACAAACCTCGATCCCCGTGAACTGGTTGACGAAGCCTTCCTCCGCCGTATTCGTCACAAAATCCAGATCACGGATCCCAGCTATGACGAGTTCCGAGAGATCTTCCGCCGGGTGGCTCAGGCCAAACGAATTCCATTTGATGAACAAGTGTTGGCCTACTTGCTCAAGGAATGGTATATCAATCATGATCGCCCGTTGCGTGCGGTTCATCCGCGCGATCTCATCAATCAGATTATTGATATTGCCTCCTACCTGAACCAGCCGCCAGCCATGACCCGAGAGTTGATTGATCGTGCGGCTGCCGCTTACTTTGTCAAGCTTTAGGGGGAATAATGGCAGGCAAGGGTGGTGGTTCCGCAGTTCCCCGGCACTTTGTGTTGGTGATGGGCGATGGCTCGATTGCTGTGCAATGGGACTCTAATCGTGTTCAGGATGTTCTGACTGGAGCCTATCGTGATTTGCGTCCAGGGGATGTGGGGCAACCAGCTGGTGACGCTGAACTTACCAGCTTGATGGCTTCAGGCCGCGTTGAGTATTTTAATCGCGCCTTTGTCTGGCTCTATGCCTTACCCGAGACGAATCGTTATCCACATGCACCTCATACTCAGGAGCGCATTCCGGGGCGCGTGCGGCTCTATTATCTGAACACCACCTTGCCGGCTGACCGACTTGAAGTCGTGCAAACTGCACTCACTCAACTCAACCTGGCTGAACAGATGACCGCGCAGCTTAAGAATGAAACGGTCATCATTAGCCCACACCATCATCATCGTCTTGAAGATGTACATGCTGCGGAACAAATGCAGCAACAGCTTGCTGATTTTAATGAGTCGCTGTTTAGTGGCACCGTCGTCGCTTTCTATGAGACCGATCTGGATGCAGTCAAAAGAGTCACTGAAATTGTTCCGGCGGATGAAGTTGAAAACCTGGATGACTTGATTGCCAGCCAGACTGATGTAACTGTGACCCAGGACCGCTCAGTTCTGTTGCTTGTAGTTGATGAGCATGAACGAAATAGCATTCTCAACCTTTGTCTGGAATTGCGGATGCTTGGACGTATCGCAACTAATGCGGCGGATGCCGTTCAATTTCTTCAGGAAGAGAAGTATGACCTCCTGCTGATGGATTTGATGCTGCCCGATGCACACGGTTGGGAGCTTTTGAGCCGGCTTGCAGAGCAGGGCATTCAGCAGCAACTCATGACGGTCGTTTTGGCTGACGCCACTGCAACTTCGGAACTGTCTTTGAGTGTTGCAGCTCCTCATGTCGATCTATTTCTGGTCAAACCGATCAGTATGAAGCGTTTGCGCGAACAGATCTGGTTTGCTTTCCGCAAGCGCTTATCGGCCTAAACTCAATCATTCAATCCTGTAACGTGACTCCGCTGCTCTTTGTTTTTTAACTCCTTGAAGGTAGAGTTCACTCGCAATGCTCAAACACACCCTCATTGCGACGATGAACCCATGATATTTCTCACAGGCGGAACTGGTTTCTTGGGGCGGCACCTGGTGCCTGTTCTCTGTAGGACAGGCGCATCCTTGCGCCTTCTAACCCGACATCCTGAGTCTTATACCTGGCTTGCTCGCTATCCCCGTATTGAAGTAGTCGCTGGTGATCTGCTAAACGCCGATGCCGTTTCGCGGGCGATGCAGGGTTGTACACACGTCGTTCATGCCGGGGGAATGTTTCGCTTTTGGGGTGATGAAAAGGCCTTCACTGAAGTCAATGTTCGAGGTACCGAAAATGTGATGCGAGCTGCTCTATCACATGGTATTGAGCGCCTTGTGCACATTTCAACGGTTGCCCTGATCGGTCACCCTGATCCAACCCGCGTGATTGATGAAACTGAACCTCCCGATCCTGCTGACCCCTACCAACGCAGCAAGTGGGCTGCGGAACAAATCGTCCATCAGTTTGTTGCCAGTCATGAACTTCCGGCAGTCATCCTCCGCCCTGGTGCATACTATGGGCCACTGGGTTATTATGCTTTTAACCGACTGTTCTTTAAGGATCCGATGCGTGGCATTATCATGCAGGTGAACGGAGGTCGCTATATCATATTCCCTGCCTTTATCAGTGATGTCGCTCAAGGAGCCTTGCTGGCTTTGCGACATGGTAAGGTCGGGGAAGTTTATAACATATGTGGCGATTGGATCTCGCATCAGGAAGCGTTTGATATTGTATGTGAAGAAGCCGATCTGCATTGGCCTCGGTTACCTATTCCAGGTTGGATAGGTGTTCAAACTGCGCGCTTTTTGGAAGCGCTATCGGTGATTACGCGCAGCGAACCCTTCTGGCCTCTGAACCTACGGTCCTATGTGTATAATAACTGGCGTGTTTCCAGTGAGAAGGCGCGGCGTGAGTTAGGCTTCAGGCCGACATCATTCCGCGACGGCGCACGACAAACCATTGCCTGGTATCGTGCCGGACAACCTGATTGGTTACCTGAACTGGAATGCCCTGGATAATTTAACTGCCTGTCGCATGATCTGCGGCAGCAGTTTCTCAGATTGAGTACCTATGCTGGACGAAGTCAAGATTTACGTTCGTAGTGGTGATGGTGGCGATGGTATCATCGCTTTTTTGCGTGAGAAGTACATGCCCAAAGGCGGTCCTGCGGGCGGTGATGGTGGGCATGGCGGTGATGTCGTTTTTGTGGTCAATCCTAAACTGAACACCCTTTCTCCATTTCAAGGTAAGGTGCACTTCAAAGCTGAACGGGGCAAGAATGGCGGTAATAAGAACATGACCGGAGCAGGCGGGGCTGACCTTGAGATTGAGGTGCCGCCTGGTACGGTTGTGAAGGATGCTGAGACCGGGACCGTCATTGCTGATCTTGTACGTCCGAATGATCGGGTGGTCGTCGCGAAGGGAGGTCGAGGCGGCAAGGGGAATGCACGCTTTGCCACGTCTTCCAATCAAGCGCCGCGTATCGCCGAGAAAGGTGCGCCGGGCCAGGAACACTGGCTTTTGCTCGAATTACGTCTCATAGCGGATGTCGGGCTGGTTGGAATGCCCAACGCCGGCAAATCGACCTTGCTATCTGTCATCAGCAATGCCCGGCCCAAGATTGCTGATTATCCGTTTACAACCTTGGAGCCGAATCTGGGAGTAGTTCGTTATGATGACCAGGATCTGGTCGTCGCTGATATTCCCGGCTTGATTGAAGGGGCTCATATGGGTGTTGGATTGGGTCATGCATTCCTTCGGCATATCCAACGTACCCGCGTACTGGTACACCTGATAAACGGCGCGAGCGAATCGCCGCTGGCGGATTTTAGTCAGATCAATTCAGAGCTGGCACTATTCGATGAAAAACTGGCTCAAAAGCCACAGATTGTCGTGTTTACCAAGATGGATTTGCCAGAGGCGCAAAATCGTTGGCCTGAGATCGAAGCGGCTTTGAAGGCCCGCAATGTGGAAGTGATGTCAATCTCATCGGCGACCCAGGCCAATATTCGCCCTTTGATCCAACGGATGTTCACGGTGATCAGTGAACTGCCTGAACCGCTTCCGAGCGATGCTCCGACCGGTGTAACACTCTATGAGTTGCCAGAGGAAGAAATTCCCTTCACTATCAGCAAGGTACAGCCAGGGATCTACCGCGTATCCGGCGCGCGCATTGAACGGGCGGCCCAGATGACTCACTGGGATTTTGAAGATGCTGTGCTGCGGTTCCAGAATATCCTTGAAACGCTGGGTGTCTCTGCTGCGTTGGAAAAAGCTGGCGTAAAGGTGGGCGATACCGTGTTCATTGGTGAATTTGAACTGGAGTGGACGGACTAGTGCGGAGGCTCGGCATACTCGGTGGTACCTTTGATCCCCCGCACACGGGCCACTTGATCCTGGCAGAGTATGCTCACGATGCACTCGGTCTGGATCAAGTTCTTTTTGTTCCAGCTGCTGATCCCCCGCACAAGCAACAGGAAGATAAACAACCGGTTCAACATCGGTTGGCTATGCTGGAGCTTGCCCTGGCGGATAATGAGCACTTCAGTATTTCACGAGCAGATATTGATCGTCCTGGCCCTCATTACTCGGTGGATATGGTCGCGATTGTGCAGGAGCAGTATCCTGACTATGAGTTGTATTTTGTTATGGGGAGTGATTCTCTCCGTAACTTGACTCGCTGGTATCATCCGGAAGAACTCATTCAACGATGCCGGTTAGCCGTGATGCGCCGACCGGGAGACTACATTCAGTTGAACATGCATGAAGCGGTACTACCATCCTTGCATGATCGTGTCTCAATGGTGGAAGCGCCCCTGATTGGGATTTCCTCCAGCCAGATTGTCGATCGCCTCCAGCAAGGGCGCAGCGTGCGTTATTTGCTACCTCAAGCTGTGTTGGATTACATAGACGAACATCAGCTATACAGGGCCTGAATTCCATGCGCCATAATCTAATACCCCAACTTTTCACGAGCCTTCTATGCCTGGGCGCTCTGTTGCTAGGGCTGCCCACCAGTGCACAGCAGGATGGCTCGTCAGCTGTGCCTACCTTGATACCCCCAACGCTGGTTCCGGCCAATGCTCTGCCGGCGGATAATCCCTTGCCAACCGAGTCCGCCTTGGCACGAATTCGGGCTGAAGGTAAGGTGCACATCGGCTTGCTATACAACCTTCCTCCTTTTGGTGAACTCAATCCGCGGGGTGAGGTAACAGGCTTTGATGCCGACCTGGCACGCAGTATGGCAGAGGCCTGGGGGGTTGAGTTCGTGCCTGTGCAGGTGACCCGGCAGACGGCTTTAGATGCTGTCCGTAGTGGAGCTGTTGATATGCTGATCGCAGCCCAGGCGCAGCAACGGGAACTTGCCCTCCAGGTCGAATTTACTCAAACCTATTTTCCATCCAGCCAATCCATGCTGGTGAGGCAGGATGATGGTGCGACCCGGCCGGCTGATCTCGCTAATCGACGAGTGGGGGTGGTGCTGGGATATCCGGCTGAACGGGCGCTGGCGGATTGGCAGGTCCGGGCCGGAGTGTCTGTTGCGGTGCAGACTTATTACACCCTCGACCGGGCTTTTGTGGCGCTGGTTGCCAACGAAGTGGATGCGATTGTGGGGGACCGGGTGCAACTGGGTCGGTTGAATCAGTTGCCGGGCGTGGCGAAACTGTTGGATGAACCTGTTCAGGCAGAACCTTATTCGGCGGTGGTGCGTCGTCAGGATGTGCATTTCCGCAATCTGATTAACCGTACTTTGCAATATCTGGTGCAAAGTGGGCGGATGCAGGAAATTACCCAGACCTGGTTTCCAGGTTCGCGCTACCCGGCAGCACTGGTTACTCTCTGGGCGAACCTGGGGACCGATGCGCCGAAGCCCGATCAGTTCGGCACCGATATTCCCTATCCGGCAGGCTACGTGATTCCCCGGATTCAAAGTTCTGGTGTGGTGCGGGTTGCCGGTGTTATTGATCTTCCGGCGGAAGCCCCGGAGAGTGAACGCCGACTGGACGCAGCCAATCGACGCATCGTGGAAGCTTTGGTCAGCCGATGGGGTATTCAGGTGCAATATATACCGAACAGCCGGGATAACGCGGCTGACTTGGTCACCAGCGGGCAGGCTGACCTGGCGGTAGGGGTGAGGCTTGACTGGGTATTGAGTGATCGGGTTGATTTTTCCAGCGCGTATCTTATTCATGGTGAGCGTTTGATGGTGCGAGCCACCAGTGATGTAGAGACTTTTAACGCGCTGCTGGGCCGGGTTGCCGGGGTATTCTCCAGCGAGCCGGGGTCCGTTGAGCGCGTGGTTGAGATTGCCGAAAGTGCAGGCGGCGCTATTCGTACATTTTCGATTCTGCGGGATCAGGATGCAGCCTTGGAGATGCTGGTCAATAACAATGTGGATGTGTTGTTCGGGGACAGCCTGAAGTTGATCCCATTGCTGGAACAAAATGCGGATTTGCTGCGGATTACCACACGGGGCGATGCGCCGTCGCCCTGGTACAGCCAGGTGTCGCGGGCGTTTGCGGTTCCGCGGAATGACCTGGACTTCCGGCTGCTGGTGGATTACACGCTCGAAGAAATGGCTCGGGATGGTTCTCTCCGTGAACTGCTGAATGGGGTGATGCTGCCGAATGAGTCGCCCTTTATCATCACAACACCAGGCGTGCAGGCATTCCTCGGAATCAGCTTAACGGGTGCGCCGGTATTGGCGGGGTAGAAATCGTTCGCAGGAGTTACTTCTCAGTTCACTGTGGATATGCAGTAGGTAGTCTGTGCTGGAATATAAGCGTTTGTCAATTGCGGCGGAATAGCCACCGACAACAACAGCGGGAATACGAGAGGGTGGCGCTTCCGGGCCACATTTGCGACATAAGTTCTGGTGGAAAGCATGGGGGGCAGCCACTCTATTGGCAGTGTTATCGCGGGAGCAAGAGAGGCCAGCGCCACCCGCCACGGTTTGAAGTTGGCTGGTGGCTACAGGCAAGAGCCTCGCTAAACGGGGACAAGCAATCGCCCAGATGGGTATTAGGGTAGGCAGGCGTACGGGTGTCATGCTGGTAGTATAACTGATTCTTGGTGCCAAAATCGGAACTTATGTTCCGATTTTTCATTACGCTAGGTCGTCGGTGCTGCTTCCGGCGGAGCCTTGCCGAGGTTGACGATGGTAATACCGACGATAATGATGGCGCTGCCGACCAACTCCAGAGGGCTGGGGACTTCGTGGAACAAGAAGAAGGCGATCACAGCGGCGATAACAATACCCAGTTGGCCGATCACCGAGGTGATGGTGGCCGGGACATGTCGCAAGACATAGTTAAAGGACAAGTGACCAAAGAGTTGGGCCAGTAAGACCAGCAGCAGCATATAGCCATACGAGGCCGGGCTATACCCCACCAGCGGGATCTTCATGAATAGAACGAGGCCCACGGTGATGATGGATGCAAACAGGAAGATCAGCCACATGAAGGGCACCAGGCGCATGCGCTTACGTGCGCTCCGCCCCATCAGTGCATAAGCTGCGCCGGTGAGCGCTGAGCCTAAGGACATGATGATTCCAAGCAGCGGATTGCTGCCGAGGCTGGAATCGCCGGCACTGACTACCGCAATCAGAATTCCCCCGACGACACTGGTGAACAGCCCAACCCATACCTGACGGGATAACACGGTATGGAGAATGAATACCTCGGCCAGCCCAATCCAGATGGGTGTGCTGCCCCCCATAACTCCATTCACCAGAATGCTGGTGAATTCCAGTGAGCCAAATCCGAGCAGTAGATGGACCGCAAACCAGGTACCCGTGATCGCTGCGAACAGGAGATCTCGCTTGCGAATGTGGGATAGCGAGTCTCGATAGACGGTGAAAACAAAAGGTGTGAGGATGGCGAGCCCGACCACCTGCCGGAATGCGATGATATAAGGGGTTGGCACACCTTCGCCCTGGGCCAGGCGCCCGAGGATTCCTGCCCAGGCACCCGCGAAGGCGCTGATGACCATGATGATGATGTACTTCCAGGCAACGGCGGTTCGAGCGGTAGTTGGCGCAGGGATCGAGCCAGGACTGGCAGCATTCACGTTGTTCAAGTTGGACGGTGCCTCACAGCAAAATGACGAGGTTGCAACCTCGTCAAAACGAATACAGATGTTTCAGCATGGTTGGCGGACGTGTAACGGCACGCCCCTACTTGTTTTGTGCCTGCCCAATGGTCGCAAGCAGGACACCACCGATGATAATGGCGCTACCCAACAGTTCGCCGGACAGTGGTACCTGCCTGAAGACCAAATAGGCGGCAATAGCACTGAGCAGCGTTTCCGATTGGCCGACGATACCGACATAGGATGCCGGGAAGTAGCGTAAGGCAAAATTGAAGGCCGAGTGCCCGATTAATTGAGGCACCGCAGCAGTCACCATAAGCCAGAGGTACCCAATAGATGGATAACCGGTCAATGGTGTACGGTTCACTAGCACGACCACGAGCATGGTCAGCGCAGCGCTGCCATAGACCAGCCAAAGGTACGGCAACAGCGGCAAAGAACTGCGCACCTTGCGCCCAATCACCCAATAACCAGCCAGCCCCAGCGCGCCAATGAGCGCCAATAGGCTGCCGAGAACTGGGTTCGCACCTGGCGCGTTGGCCGCCGCTACGGCAGCGACGACACTACCGCTGATGCCGATCAGTAATCCAATCATCACCAGTCGTTTGGGCCGTGTACCAAGGACTAAGAATTCCAGAATCGCGGCCCACAGCGGCCCCGTATTGACCAGCGCCACACTGATGAGGACACTGACATACTCCAGGGAGGCAATCCACGCAGCAAAATGGATGGCTAACAGCACGCCTGAAGCCCCGATCAACACCCAAGTGCCACGCCCTAAAGACTGTACCTCCGTCCAATGACGGCGGAGCGCAAACGGTGTGAGAATCAGGGCAGCAAAGACGAGCCGGGCTGCCGCAATCAAAGGGGAGGGAATTCCCTGTTCCTGCGACAGGCGTATGAAGATAGCACCCATGGAGACGGCGAGGACCGCAATCAGCAGTGAGGCATAAGCCTGGGGTGGGGCGGTGCGCTGCCCGATGGTGGGTGAACTCATATGCTAATTCTAATCATCGTCTCAGGCTTTGGCGATGACCATCAGACCATAATCTTGTACCATCTTTTACGTTATCTGGTGTCTTGCGGTAGAAAATACCTTCCGCAGCACCTTGCTTGATGAAGGAGAGACTCTCATGGCTTTTGAACTCGCACCCCTACCTTACGCTCACAACGCACTCGAACCCCATATTGACACCCGCACGATGGAGATCCATCACGGGAAGCACCATGCCGCTTATGTGACCAACCTGAACAAGGCGCTGGAAGGTCATGCCGATCTGCAGAGCAAGAGCATCGAGGAACTGCTGACCTCGATTAACAGCCTGCCGGAAGCGATTCGCAATGCTGTCCGCAATAATGGTGGCGGTCACTGGAATCACACCATGTTCTGGCAGATCATGGGGCCAGGCAAGGGCGGTCAACCGGGCGGCGACCTGGCGGCTGCGATCAACACTGCTTTTGGCAGCTTTGACAGCTTCAAGGAAAAATTCAACGCTGCCGGAGTGGGTCGGTTCGGTTCCGGTTGGGCCTGGCTGATCGTCGAGAAGGGTGGGGCTGTTTCGATCATGTCCACCCCGAATCAGGATAATCCGCTGATGGAAGGCAAGACTGCTGTTCTGGGTGTGGATGTGTGGGAACATGCCTACTACCTGAATTATCAGAACCGCCGTGCCGACTATCTGGCAGCGTGGTGGAACGTGGTTGACTGGGATGCAGTGGCGGCTCGCTACGCGGCTGGCAAGTAAAACAGGTCAAAGCTCATGCAGGGAGGGTGCCTAAACAACATTCTCCCCTCATTAAAAAGGCGCTACAATCAGGAGCGCCTTTTTGTTGTTTCATGCTCTGGAGTTATTGGAGTATCCACATGTCTGATTTTCGTACCGAGAAAGACTCGCTGGGGCCGATTGAAGTGCCAGCGAGCGCCTATTATGGCGCGCAGACTCAACGCGCGATTAACAATTTCCCGGTGAGCGGCCTGAAGCCGTGGCCCGCCTTTGTGTGGTCGATGACCATGATTAAGCGGGCGGCAGCGGAGGTCCATCTCGACCTGGGAATGCTGCCAGCCGATATGGCCAAGGCGATCATGCAGGCTGGTGACGAAATCCTCAGCGGGCAGTTCCGTGATGAATTTGTGGTTGATCCGTTCCAGGCCGGCGCTGGCACCAGCCACAATATGAACACCAATGAGGTGATCTCCAACCGTGCCAACGAAATCCTTGGTTTCAAGCGGGATGATGCCAAGAAGCCGGTCAACCCGAACAACCACGTCAACATGGCGCAGAGCACTAATGATACGATTCCGACAGCGATTCGGTTGGGTGCGCTGTGGCGAGTAGAAGAACTGTTGGCCTCCCTACGTGGTCTGGCTGAAACCTTCCGCGCCAAGTCCCGCGAGTGGGACGATGTGGTGAAGAGTGGACGCACACATTTGCAAGATGCCGTGCCGATTCGGTTAGGGCAGGAAGTCGGTGCGTGGGCCAAGGCGATTGAGCGAAATGTAGAGAAGCTGGATCAGGCAGCTGAAGGGCTGCGCCGCCTGGGCATTGGCGGTACTGCTAACGGTACGGGCCTGAACGCCCACAAGGAATATCATAGCCGGATGGTGGCGAAGCTGAGCAAGCTGACCGGGCTGAAGCTGTATGAGTCGGATGACCTGTTCGAATCCATGCAGTCCATGCAGGATGCAGTGCACTTCTCAGGGGCAATCCGCACTTGCGCGCAGGACCTGGTCCGTATTGCCAATGACATTCGCTTGCTCTCCAGTGGGCCGACGACAGGTCTGGCCGAAATCACCTGCCCACCCGTGCAGCCTGGTTCGTCGATCATGCCAGGCAAGGTCAATCCGGTATTGGCTGAAATGCTGAATATGGCGATGTTCCATGTGATGGGTTGTGACCTGACCGTTATGCTGGCGGGTCAGGCGGGTCAATTGGAACTCAATGTGATGATGCCGATCATCGCACACAATCTATTTGAAGAAATGCATGTGATGATCGGCGCAGTTAACGCCTTCAATCACAACTGCGCGAAGGGCATTACGGTCAACCGTGAGCGCGCTGAAGGCTGGCTGGCGAAGAACCCGATCCTGGTGACGGCTCTCAACATGAAGATCGGCTACGAGAATGGTGCGGTGGTCGCCAAGCGGTCACTGGCCGAGAACCGGTCGATCAAGGATATTGTCGTGGAGATGGGGCTGATGTCCCCGGATGAAGTGGATAAGGCGCTGGATCCAAAGGCAATGACCTATGGTGGTATCATTGAAGGGGTCGGCGGCGGCGGCTAACTGAATCGAAAGTTAGGAATCTGTTTGGGGGAACGGGTTATGTTGTGTATACTTTCACCGACATGACCTGTTCCTTTTTGTATTTATCCATCACTCAGAGCATCTCGTGGCGAATCGTAAACTCGGCAAATACGACATCATTGAACGCTTGGGTCGCGGCGGTATGGCCGAGGTCTTCCGCGCCTATCATGCTAATCTGGATCGGCAAGTGGCGATCAAGGTTTTGCATGCCTTCCTGGCGGATGATCCCGAATTCAAGAGCCGCTTCGAGCGGGAAGCGCAAAACGTCGGTCGACTGAAGCACCCGAACATCGTGCAGGTCTACGACTTTGACTATGACACTGAGGGCGAAAGCTACTACATGGTCATGGAATTGGTCGAAGGGCTGACGCTAAAAGACCGGCTCACCAAGTTGGGCGACCAGGGACAACTGCTCCCACTTTCCGAGGCGTTGAAGATCGTCCGGGAAGCTGCTGGGGCGCTGGCTTACGCCCACAGCCGCAGTATGATTCACCGGGATGTCAAACCGGCCAACCTGATGCTGGATCATGACAGTCGGGTTGTCTTGACAGACTTCGGCATCGCCAAAATGGTCACAGGTGCCCAGTTCACGGCCAGCGGCGGTATGGTCGGTACGCCGGCTTACATGGCCCCGGAACAGGGGTTGGGTGAAGCGGGGGATGAACGGTCTGACCTGTACTCGCTTGGTGTGATTCTGTTCCAGTTGGTGACGGGGCAACTGCCCTATGATGCGGAGACCCCGCTAGCGGTCATCCTCAAACACCTGAATGCACCCATTCCCTCTGTACGGGCTATCAATCCCGCACTTTCGGAAGATGTCGAAAAAGTCATCAATCGGGCCATTGCCAAAGAAGCGTCGGATCGTTATCAGACTGCCCAGGAATTTATCGAGGACCTCAATCGGTTGGAGAAAGCCGAACCGATACAGGCCGTCAGCCGCAGCGCCGTAGATGAAAAACCTGTGCCTGTCGCTCCGGTGGAACGCAATGAGTCAGTGACGTTGCCCGTGCGGTCGGAGGCAATGACCCGGCGCGGGTTCTCCGTTTGGACATGGGTGACGGTTTTGGTTGGGGTGGCAACCGTTGGCATTCTACTGCTGATGGCATCCGGAGTCATACCTGGTCTCCTGCCAGGGGGTGTTACATCGACAGTGCCACCGACACAGATCAGCGCGAGTGTAAGTGAGACCGCATCATTGCCGGTACCCAGCGCGACTGTCCGTGCATCAGCGACGACAGCTCCCAGTGCTACTCTAACTGTGGTACCACCCACTTCGACGAATACGCCTTCGGCCACGCCGGCCACCCCGGTTGGTCAGGTCGATGGGCAAGTCATCCTGCGGCAGGGGCCGGGGAATATCTACTCGGCGATTCGGGAAGTGAGTCCTGAAGATCGGATGACGATCCTGGGACAAAGCGAAGATGGTTTGTGGTTCCTGGTCGAGCAGCAAAACGGGATTCAAGGCTGGCTCCAACAGAGCGCATTGACGATTGCGGGGAATGTGGCGGGGTTGGAGGTGCTGGTTGCACCGCCGACACCGACTTCCACACCTTCGGTGACGTTTACCCCCACGCAAACCGCGACTTTTACACCGTCGCTGACCTACACCGTGTCTCCCACGCTGACGAATACCCCCAGCCGAACGCCGACTCACACACCGACGGCTACGCGTGATGCAACGGGAACCGCTGTCGCATTGACTTCCACCGCAACGGTTGCCCAGCAGGCGTGCGATGGATTTGATTACGACATCATCAACCGGGCTGAACTCGAAGACCTGTCGGCGGTGAATCGGGGCCTGCGAGCTGACCAGCCCTTTACGATCGTGATCCAGTTGCTCAATACCGGTGATTGTGCCTGGCCGGAACTCACGAACCTGCGCTTTGAGATCGGCACCGGCGAAAACTTTGGGACTGATCCCCGGATTTTTATCCGGGAGGTGGTTGAGCCAGGGGAGCAGTTTGATCTGGAATTCACCGGTCGTACCCCGGTACGGGGCCGGGTCTATGAGGGTCGCTGGTTGCTGGAGACCCCAACCCGCGATGCGATTGGTCTGCCTTTAACGATCACCATCCGCGTCTTTGAAGGTGGATGATGGATGGTGTTACTAGATTTATGTGATCGAGGATATACATCATGACTGCAAAGATTGTGGTAGTTGGGAGCTTTAATACCGACCTGACCGCTTACGCGGAACGGATGCCCCGGCCCGGTGAGACGCTTAGCGGCAAGAAATTTGTAACTGGCCCGGGTGGAAAAGGTTCAAACCAGGCGGTGGCAGCGGCCCGTTTGGGGGCAGAGGTGACATTTATCGGGCGTGTTGGCAATGATGTGTTTGCCGAAATCGCCTATAACATTTGGCGCGCTGAAGGGATCAACACGGATTATGTTATCCGGGATGCTGATCATTCAACCGGTGTCGCCCCGATCTGGGTGGATGACAAGGGCGAAAACAGCATTATTGTCATTTTGGGCGCGAACCTGAATATGCAAAAGAGCGATGTCGATGCAGCGGCCAAGCTCATTGCTGAGGCCGATGTTTTGATTACGCAGCTTGAAATCAATTATGACATGGTGGCTTACGCGCTCCAGGTTGCCCGGCAACATGGTGTTCGGACTATCTTAAATCCGGCACCTGCTGGGAAGCTTCCGGCGGAGGTGATTGCCCTGGCGGACTATATCACTCCCAACGAGACTGAACTGGAAGAGTTGAGTAACCACGTTAGTTCATCGGTGGAAGAAGCGGCCCGTTCGTTACTGAGTTCACCTGACCAGACCGTGGTGGTGACGCGGGGTGCAGATGGCGCGCAATGGGTTCGGCAGCAGGGAAGTCTTCTCTTGCCGACTTTTAAGGTCGATGTGGTCGATACCACCGGAGCCGGGGATGCGTTTAACGGCGGTCTAGCAGTGGCGTTGGCTGAAGGGAAGTCGCTGGATGAGGCGATCCGCTTTGCCAATGCGACGGCGGCACTGTGTGTGACGAAACCCGGGACAGCACCCAGTATGCCTCAGCGAGCAGATGTGGAAGCGCTTCTCGCTCGTTCTTCCTAATTGGTCTAAAGCGGAGTCCGCAAAAGAAAAGAGCGAAGGAGATTTCTCCTTCGCTCTTTTGATTCTTCGATCTGGACAAATCACTAGCCCTTGAGCGCCCCGGCAACCAGCCCGCGTGTGATATAGCGCTGGAAGAACAGGCCCAGGAACATGACCGGCAGGACCATCACAATGGTGAGTACGGCGATATACCACCACTGAACCCCACGCGTTGTGGTCTGACCGGCAAGGAAGACCGGCATGGTGAGGGCTTCGAAGTTCGTGAGCATCAGGGAGAAGAGATATTCGTTCCAGGCAAAAACGAAGGCAAACAATGCCACCGTGACGATGCCTGGCGTACTGAGGGGAAGAACAATACGCAGGAACGTTTGCCAGCGAGTTGCTCCATCGACGCGGGCGCTTTCTTCCAGGTCAATGGGGAGGCTGTTGAAGAAATCCCGCATGATCCAGACTGCAAAGGGCAGATTGAATGAAGTATAGGCGATGATTAAGCCAATATGGGTATCAATGAGGCTTAGGGCATCGTAAAACAGGATGAAGGGGATCACTACCGTGGCAGGTGGCAGGAACCGCTGCGATATGATCCAGAAGGCAATGTTGTCGTTCCGCCAGCCGAGCCTTGCCCAGTAATAACGGAAGCGGGAAAGCCCATAGCCGGCCATACATCCGATGATGGTGGTGGCGATGGTGGAAAAGACAGCAGCGATCACGCTGTTTCGCAGATGACGCCAGGTGGCATCACTGGTGCCTTTGGCAAATACAATCTCATCCCACCACTGAGTCGTCGGTTGGAAGTCCACAAATGGCACGTAGAATGGGCCGCGATTGACAAACAATGGCTGCTTGAACGAAGTCGTGACAAGCCAGTAAAACGGAAACAGGCAGATAAACGCCCACAGGATCAGGAAGGCGTAGAGGGTTATACTGCCAGGTAAAGAGCGTTTGTGCAGCATGATTAGATCCCCAGTGCCGATTGGGTAATGCGGCGGGAGAGGGCCAGGAACAATGTGCTGAACAGGATGACCAGCACCAGCAAAACGTATGAAATGGCGGCGGCATAGCCGAAGTTGCCAAAGACTAGCGCCTGCTGGAAGACATACATGACCAGAGATTCGGTAGAGGTGCCTGGCCCGCCGCCGGTGGTCACCCGGATAATGTCGACGATCTTGAAGATTTCGAGGCCGCGAATGAGGATGGCGGTTAACGAAATCGGCAGCAGTATGGGGAAGGTCACACCCCAGAAAATCTGGACACGGTTGGCACCATCCACGCGCGCTGCTTCGTAGATCTCATCAGGAATGGCTTGCATGCCTGCCAGCAGCAGTAGGGTCATAAAGGGAACCCACTGCCAGGTGTCGATGAGGATCATGGTCAAGGGTGCCCAGGCGGCATCGGTTAGCCATGGAGCTGCGAGTGTCGGGTTGCCGAATAGCCTGCCAATTGTGCGGATGAACTGTGCTAATGGTGAACGCGACGAGTCGAACATCATCAGGCCGAGGTAGCCCGCCGCGACTGGAGTCATCATCATCGGCATTAGAAAGATGACACGGAATAACGCTCTACCAACGAATTGCTGGTTAAGCAGGGTTGCCAGCATCAGGCCCAGGGCAAACTGGAAGGTCACACCTGCCACCACATAGAGGAGGGTGTTGCGGGCGGTACCCAGCAGTCGCTCATCAGTTGGGATACGTAGATAATTGTCGAGAGTCAGGTTGACACCCAGACCGAGGAAGCCTGTGCGTTCAACTTCACCTTCCTGCTGGTTAGCCTGCGCCTGCACCGCCGCATTCCGCTGCAGGTCGGTAAAACTAACCCCTAGTGACCAGATCAGCGGGAAGATGCTCAGTACGAGCAGTAACACAACCGCCGGAGAAAGGAACACCCTCTTGAAGATACTATCTTCGCGGGATTCATGTCCGCTTTCTGGTTCCGGGGGAAGGGGTTTAATGTTGGCTGAAGCGCTCAAAATAACAGCCTCTTTGAAAATGATTGTGGTACAAAACACAGGGGCGGCAGATTCGCCGCCCCCGTATCAAACTATTCTAGCGCGGCGTGCAGGCGTTGCACACCAATTCCGAAACTAGCTGCTGATACCCAGCGATTCCTTGTACAGTTTCAGCTGGTTGTCGCGGCCCAGACGTTCGGTGATGGCGTCCCACTCGACAGCCACTGCATCCAGGGCTTCCTGCGGGGTGGCTTCACCGGCCATGGCGCGGGCGATGCCCGTGTCCAGCGCGCTGAAGTATTCGAAGGCACCGGGGATACGCAGGTCAACAATCGCGTTCGGGTCGTTGATGGTGTCGAGGATGGCACCCAGGTAGTCTTCAGCCGAGGCCTGGTCGAAACCGGCACCGGTCCACAGTTCAACATTGTCGAACTGGCTCTGACGCAGCGGGTTGACACCGGTACCGCCAGTGACGGCCAGCGTACCAGCCAATTCACGAGCGCCGAGGTATGAGACCAGGCTCATAGCGGCATCGGCAACATCGCTGTCCGCCGCAACCGACATGACCCAACCACCGAAGGCGATGAACGGAGCGCGGTTGACGCCGCTTTCCGGGGTGACCCACGCCTGAGTGGCGCGATCCCAATATTCTTCACCACCAGGCATCACGCCGAAACCAGCCAGGCCCTGAACGATGGAGCTGTTCGGGTCGAGGGTGATCGGACCAACATCGCCCCAGTCCAGACCGAACACAGTCTGGCCAGCGGGGAAGACTTCACGGACGTTGGTCACGTCGAAGTTGATCATGTCGGGCGCGGCGCAGCACTGGCTGATTTCAACCCAGTTTTCCAGACCACGAACCCAACCAGGGGTGTTGACCAGCGGGGTCATATTTTCGTCGAAGAAGAAGTACGGATCGCCAGGAACCTTGGCATAACCGCCGGAGCGGCTCATCAGGAACCAGAAGCTCTGGGCATTACGGCGGAGGGCTTCGGCAGTACCGAAGATCGGGCCAACCAAACCAGCGGTATCAACTTCCTTGCCCTGGAAGAAGGTGGCGATGTCACGATACTGGCCCCAGGTCTGCGGCTCATCCAGCGGATAACCATATTCAGCCTGGAAGTCGGCAGCGAAGGCGCTTTCCGGGTTCACCAGATCCTTGCGGTAGTACATCATGTGGCTGTCGCCATCGAACGGAACGGCGTAGGTGGTGCCGCCCCAGTCAGCGATACGCTCACGGTACAGCGGCAGAATGTCTTCCCAGTCCACCGCTTCCTTGACGGAATCGGGGATCGGCAGGACATAGCCACCACCGGCGATGTCACCCATCCAGTCGGAGGCGTAGATCATAACATCAAATTCACCGCTACCAGTCTGCAGGGCGGTGATAATTTTGGGGAACAGGTCGCCAAAAGCGAACTGCTGCACTTCGACTTCTGCGCCGTTGGCAGCTGCCCATTCCTGACCGTAAGTGAGTGCTGGGCCGCCGATCGCGCTACCCGTCTGGGTAACGATGACGATCTTTTGCCCGGCGAACTCGCCCTGCGCGGCGACCGGCGCAATAGCGACGATCAGCAGGGCAAACAATGCTACGAACAACAGTCTCTTCTTCACTTCTGAAACTCCTTAATTTGACCTCGCTGGCAGCAAAAAAAATCTGCCACATACAAAGCATAACAACGTTTCACAAGGTTGGCAATTGGAGTTTGTACGAAGTGAACAGGCCTCATCGTTTACTAAATATTAGTAATTGGTTCGATTGCCGTCTGCCACATTTTGCGCCATTATTGATCAACTTTTGCAAAGGGGAACTCATGGTTGCTTTTCGCGTTCTGGCGACGGCACGTTCGTTCTGTAATACGGCAGGCGAGCACCACGTTTATCTCAAGACGCAGGGGTGCGATCTTGACCTGCGCCCTCCGGCTAATCCGATGTCAGCGGCTGAACTGGGTGCGCTGCTGCCCGGTTATGATGGGGTTATTCTGGGGTTGGATTCCTGCGATGCGTCTGCGTTGGTGGGCGCGGACCGCCTCAAGGTGATCTCACGATATGGTGTGGGTTATGACGAGGTGGATCTGGATGCAACCGCCCGTAAGGGAATCGCGGTCACGAATACGCCCGGTGCTAACCAGATCGCCGTTGCGGAGTTAGCGATCGGTTTAATGTTCGCGCTGGCGCGGCAAATTCCCTTGATAGCGAGTGCAGCACGCCAAAATAGCTGGAAACGTCCCACCGGCATCGAATTGACGGGCAAAACCTTAGGTTTGATTGGCTTTGGCGCGATTGGCCGGGAGGTAGCCCGCCGGGCGCTGGGTATCGGGATGCAAGTTGTCGCCTATGATCCTTATTATCAGGGAACGTTTCCCGGTGTGGCTTTGGTCACTCTGGATGAAGTGATCAGCCGGGGGCAAATCATTTCTCTGCATGCGGCCCTCACGCCGGAAAATCACCACCTGATTAATGCCGAGCGTCTGGCGCAGATGCAACCGGGTGCGTTGTTGCTCAATACTGCGCGGGGCGGGTTGGTCGATGAACAGGCACTCTACGATGCGCTGAGTGCTGGCAAGCTACGCGGGGCAGCCATGGATGCGTTTGAGAATGAACCCCCGGAAGGTAGCCCACTCTTGACCTTGGATAATTTCATCGCCACGCCCCATATCGGCGCGACGACTCACGAGTCGGTCGAGCGCATGGCGATGATGGCTGCCCGTAACCTGGTCGCTGTGCTGCGCGGCGAACCGTGCGATTCGATTGTGAATGCTGAACTTTTAAGGAACTATCACCATGCCTGAATACATTACTCCCTTTACTCGCCAGGTCGACCTGCAAAATGGGACGATCCCAACTGCGCCGCTGGTGCATAAGCGCTATCTTTCCGATCTAAAAGGTTTGTTCCACGATGCCGCGGCAGAAGCGGCGATGATGGCTGCCAACCCCCTCTTGTACGAAGTCCATGAAGCATCACCAGATATTCCGATGGACGATGGCCAACTCCGCTATTCCACCACCGTCATATTCCCCGGCAAAGTGGGGGATGAATATTTCTTCACCAAGGGGCACTACCACGCAAATGGGAGCCGTGCTGAGATCTATTACGGCTTGGTTGGCGAAGGGCTGCTCATCATGCAGACCCGCGAGGGGGAAGTGAATATCCAACGGATGACGCCGGGCGTTGCGGCGCTGGTGCCGCCGTACTGGGGACACCGCACCATCAATATCGGCACGGGCAACTTTGCCTTTCTGGCAGTTTATCCCGCGGATGCAGGGTACGACTACGGAGCCATTGCTGAAAAAGGATTTGCTTCGTTGGTCGTCGAACGCGCTGGCAAGATGGAAGTCATCCCGAATCCGCTGTGGCAGCGCTGAGGCAGATACCTGATGAAGAACTACATTCTGGCCCATGACCTGGGGACGACCGGTAACAAAGCCACGCTCTATGACCGGGAAGGAAAGCTGGTCGGTAGCGCCTTCTTTGCTTATGGAACTGAATTCGCCCATCCGGGTTGGGCAGAACAAAATCCCGAAGACTGGTGGCAGGCGGTTTGTGGCTCGACCAAAGCGCTGCTGGCTCAGGTGCCGGGTCTGAAGGGAAGCGAGATTGCCTGTATTGTCTTCAGTGGACAGATGATGGGCTGTGTACCGCTGGATAAAAACGCTCGCCCGCTGCGGAACGCGCTCATCTGGGCAGATCAGCGGTCAGTCGACCAGGAAAAATGGGTAGGGGAGCGCATTGCTCCGGCAGACGTATACCGTATCACCGGGCATCGGTTGAGCGCGTCCTACTCGCTGACCAAGATGCTCTGGCTGCGCGACCATCAACCGGAGATTTATCAATCGACCTATAAGTTCGTCCATGCCAAAGACGCAATGGTCGCTCGGCTGACCGGTGTCTTTGTGACCGAGCCATCCGATGGTTCCAGCATGAACCTGTACGACCTGGAGTCGGGTGACTGGTCGTCCCGCATCATTGATGCAGCAGGTGTTAACCGCGAACAGCTACCGGAACTCAAACGCTCGATTGATGTGGTCGGGGAACTGCTGCCTTCGGTTGCCGATGAAGTGGGTTTGCCTGCCGGAACCCCGGTGGTGATTGGGGGTGGAGATGGTGCCTGCGCGGCAGTGGGTGCCGGAGTCTGGCGGGAAGGCGCAGCCTATAACTATATCGGTTCATCCTCCTGGATTGCGCTTTCAACACCGAAGCCGATCTTTGACCCGGACTATAAGACCTTCACTTTCGGACATATTGTGCCCAATATGTTTATGCCCACGGGCACCATGCAGGCCGCCGGTGCCTCTTACCAGTGGAGCCGCGATCAACTGGGTGAACTGGAAGCTCAGGCGGCGAAGGCCCTGGGCGTCAGCACCTATGAATTGATGAATCTGAAGGCGGAGTCGTCTCCGCCAGGCGCGAATAGTCTCTTTTACCTGCCTTACTTGCTGGGCGAGCGCAGCCCGCGCTGGAACCCGCGTGCGCGCGGGGCGTTCATCGGCCTGACGATCCGGCACACACGGGCAGATATGCTCCGGGCCGTGCTGGAAGGGGTGACTTACAACCTGCGTGTCATCCTGGATGCATTCCGGCGGCAGGGAACGCAGATCGAGGCTATGCGCGTCATTGGTGGTGGAGCGCGTGGGCGTTTCTGGAACCGCATCATGGCAGATATTTACGGGCTGCCGATCCAGCGCCTGGCGATTCTCGAAGAAGCGACTTCGATGGGCGCGGCAGTTGCCGGTGGCGTCGGTGTTGGTTTGTATAAGGATTTCTCCATCAGCGAACAGATGAACGCCATTGTCGAGACGGTTCATCCGGATCCGGTAGCTCAGGCGACCTATGATCGTCTGTACCCGATTTTTGACGCGGCCTACACGGCACTGGTGCCGGTCTACGATATGATTACCGAGCGTGGCTGATGCAACCTTTAGACCGTCCCACCTTCTATTTCATTGGCGTTTCGACGGGGAAATCCTCTATCAATCAGGTTTTCCCGGAATGGATGCGTATCCTCGGGGAGCAAGCTGTGCTAGTGGGGTATGATGCTCCACTGCATGCTGCAGCCGAGGTCTACCGCGAGATTGTCGAACACATCAAGGCTGATCCGCTGGCGCGAGGTGCATTGGTTACGACGCACAAGCTTGATTTGCTTGATGCTTGCCGCGATCTCTTCGACTTCCTCGACCCCTACGCGGAACTTTGCGCGGAGGTATCCTGTATTGCCAAGAGGGACGGTAAGCTCGAAGGCTACGCTAAAGACCCGATCTCATCAGGCCGGACGTGGCAGTCGTTCATCCCGGCAGGACATTTTGGGGAAAGTAAGGCAGAAGTCCTGTGCCTCGGCAGTGGCGGTGCTGCCGTTGCGACCAGTGTCTTTCTGGCGAATCGACCGGATATAGCTGACCGCCCTGCGCGCTTCACGCTTGTTGATGTCAGTCAGGAACGGCTTGACCATGCCCGTGAGATTCATGGTGGGTTGAAAACGGATATCGAGTTCCGCTACCGGCTGAATGCGGATTCAGCCGAGAATGATCAGCTGATGGCTGCTCTGCCGCCCGGTTCAGTGGTTATCAATGCTACCGGGATGGGCAAAGATCGCCCCGGTTCCCCTATCACTGATGCCGGACTATTTCCGCAGGGGGGATATGCCTGGGAATTTAACTACCGGGGGGAACTGAACTTTCTGCATCAGGCGCGGCGGCAGGTCGCCACGCGTAACTTAACGGTCGAAGACGGATGGGTATATTTCCTTCATGGCTGGACGCAGGTGGTCGCGCAGGTCTTTCAGATTGATCTAACTGCGGATGTGTTTGCTCGGCTGGATGGAGCTGCCAGCGCACTGCGCTAGGCGGAGAAGATCGGAACATATGTTCCGATTCTGAAGTGTGTTTTCGATTACAATGTGCTTGAGTCGTTTTGTGAATGGACCGTCGAGGTGAGTAGCATTGGGCAACGCGGGCGAGTCCAAAGTGTCCAATCTGTCTATTTTGTCCAACAAAACATAAAGGGAGACGGTTGCATGGCGCGTTTTGACCGCCTGATGGTATATCAGACGATGATGGCCGGCGGCCTTGTGCCGCTGTTTTACAGCCCCGATCTCGACATCAGCAAAAAAGTCGTCGCTGCGTTGGCAGCGGGCGGTTGCCGTGTGCTGGAGTTCACTAATCGGGGCGATTTTGCTCATGAAGTCTTTGGTGAATTGGTCAAATACTGTGCCAAAGCACATCCAGACATGATATTGGGCGTCGGTACGGTCGAAGACCCGGCTACGGCGGCGCTCTATATGGGGCTGGGGGCCAATTTTGTGGTTGCGCCCAGCCTGAACGCTGATGTGGCCCGTGCCTGTAACCGCCGTAAGGTCGGCTACATGCCCGGCTGCGCAACCGTCAGCGAGATCGGTCAGGCCGAAGAACTCGGCTGCGAAGTGGTCAAGCTCTTTCCTGCGGAGACACTCGGTGGGGCGGATTTCGTCAAGGCCGTACTGGCACCTCGTCCCTGGACGCGGTTGATGCCCAGCGGTGGAGTCAGCCCGGATGAGCCGAACCTCAGGGCCTGGTTTACTGCCGGAGTGGCTTGCGTGGGCATGGGTTCAAAGCTGATCCGGTCCGATTGGCTCAAGTCAGGCGATTTCGCCGCGATTGAGTCCCTGACCCGTGAGGTACTTGCGACTATTCAGAAGGTACGACAGTAGACAGTCGGCAGTAGGGGCGATCCAACGGATCGCCCCAGGACTTCCACTATTTCAGTGACACATCCCCGCACAGATGCACGTTGATGCCCATTTCCGCCATCATTGATGCCTTAGCCGCTAGCGCCCGATTGGCATCGGCGGCCGTCGGCGCATAGGCTACGTTCAGGTGATTGGCCTTGTGGCGAGCCATCATCTGGTCACGGTTGATGCCGTGCAAGACAGCGTGCATGATCGGCCATTGGGGGGTGGTGGCCTTCCAGCGGCGGTTGGTTTCCTTCTTCGGCAGCGTCACCACCGTCGCCCGACCGATATCGCAATGCACCGCTCCATCCATCACATAGACCCGGCTCCAGACAATTTCACCAGGTTTGCTGATGCCTTTGAGCGTGCCGCCACCTAACCGGAAGTACATCGGGGGTTGGCGTTCGCTGGAGGCTCCGGCGTAGCCATCAATGAAGTGCGAGGCAGGGGCTGCGCCGGAAATCAGAAATACCCAGACAAAGTCATCTACGCCCTCACCACTGTAATGCTCGCCGTAGCGTAAGTCATGCAGGGTGGTGGAGGGGTCAAAGCCCATCGCCTTCCAGACGCGGTTGGTCACCAGGGCATCAACGGCGGCCCCTTCATCGACTTCGTTGAAGTGGGGCAGTGCGTCTCCAGTATAGAGTTCGTGCCCATCGGTGCTGAGTACAGGCGGACGATCCGGATTGTTGAGCAGACCTTCGACCAGGTCAGATGCAGGGGCCATGTCCTTCAACCCTTGCTGATACTGAATGCCGATGGCGTCACAGCCGAAGGTATAGGCTATCCGCACGGCGGCGATGTACATCTTGCATTGTTCGAGGATTTGTTTATCGGTGAGTTCGGTTTCTTCATCGCTGCCGGTGACGAAGGTCACACCGCGCTGATCCAGCCATTTGCGGACGGCTTTGGCTTCCGCTGTGCTGACTTCTTTCATCCCGGCGACCAGGGCAGATTGGCTCAGGCGTTCCTTATAGATGCCCATCGGATTGAGCATTTCGTCATCAATGATAGCGTTGTACATGCCCATACAACCCTCATCGAAGACGCCTAGAATCGCTTTTTCCTGTTGGATTTGGGCGGCCAGTGCCTTGCCCAGGTTACGCTCGGCAGCCGGAATATCCCGGGTTTTCAGATCACGGACATGGCTGGTGTCATGCTTGATGGTGCCGGTCTTGATCCATTGACGGATGCCCTTGAGGAAGTAGTCGTCCTCGAATTTCTCGCTCCAGAGGGTGCTGTACTGGACACCCATCTTGGTCAGTGAACCATTCAGGTTGAGGAGTCCAACCAATCCCGGCCATTGCCCGCTCCAATTGGCGACTGTCAGGATGGGGCCGCGGTGGGCGCGCAACCCAGCCAGCACGTGATGGCTATATTGCCAGACGGCTTCCGCGACGATTAGTTTGGCCTCCGGATGGATGTTCTTGAAGACATCCATACCCATCCGCTGGCTATCAATGAAGCCGTGTTTGGCGACCGGGTCATATTCATGACCGCGCCGGACAGTAATGCCTTCATCCTTGAATGCTTTGACAATCCGCTTTTCCATATCTTTCTGGGCTGCCCAGCAGACCTGGTTCGCCGAGAGGCGCAGGTCGCCACTGGCAATCAGAATGGCTTCGTTTTCCGGTACCGGGGCGGGTGAACTAAGTTGAGGCAGAGTGTAGGGGGACATGCAAAAATGGTCCTTAATTTGGTGGGACGGGGCATGCCTCGTCCGTCGCTATGGATGACTGCAAAATACATATCATGATGCAATTAAGTATAGCCTATTGCCTCCACTTCAGACGAACGCTACCGGATGCGGATGGTCTGTATTAAAATGACACGGCTATCTAAAGAGGGGCAGGTTATCCGCATGACTGTTCGCGCGCTGTTCGCACAGCGTTTTCGTATCCTGCAGGCGATTGTGGCCGATATAGTGGGTCATGCAATCGCGTTGGTGTTTTACTTCGTCATAATTCTTCCCTTTGGTCTGGCGTCTCGCTTATTCAGCGATCCGCTGCATCTGAAGGGTGATCATATGAAACCCTCCTGGTTAGATCGTCATGCCGTCGGCAGCGACATCGACAGCGCCAAACAACAAGGATAAGGCATGTATATTCTGGGTATTGGGTGCTACTACCACGATGCATCGGCTGCGCTGCTGAAGGATGGCGAACTGGTCGCCGCTTCGATGGAAGAACGCTTCAGCCGCAAGAAGCATGACAACAGCTTTCCGAAACAAGCGATTGAGTTCTGTCTCAAGCAGGCTGGTATCCGGGCCGAAGACCTCGACCATGTGGTTTTCTATGAGAAGCCGCTAGTCAAGTTTGAGCGCATTCTTCTGAATGCCGTCCACATGTTCCCTAAGTCGCTGGATGTGTGGAACGATGCCATGCTCACCTGGCTAAAAGAAAAGCTGTGGATCAAGAGCAAGATTATGGTAGACCTCGGCATTCGCGCTGAGAAGATTCTGTTTTGTGATCACCACATGAGCCATGCGGCCAGCGCATTCTTTGCCAGTCCTTTCAGTGAAGCAGCGGTGTTGACCGTCGACGGGGTGGGTGAGTGGACGACGACTACCATGGGGCGGGCCAGCGCTGTGTGGGAAGGTCAGCCTGGGCAGAATACCCTTGAACTCTTCAGCGAACAGCGTTTCCCGCATTCGCTGGGTTTGCTCTATTCCGCTTTTACGGCCTGGCTGGGTTTCCGCGTCAATAATGGTGAGTACAAGGTGATGGGTATGGCCCCCTACGGGGAGCCGCGCTATGTCGATAAAGTCCGCAAGCTGTTTCTGATGGAACCGAGTGATGCCAGCTTTCGGCTGAACATGGATTACTTCAGCTTCCATCACTCGACCCAGCATACGTTCAACCAGAAATTTGTCGAATTCTTTGGCCCGGCCCGCCCGCCAGAGGCCGAATTCTTCACGATGCGGACAAACCCTGAACGTTCGGCAGAAAAAGCCGCGATGGATCAGAACCAGTATTACGCGGATGTGGCCGCCAGCATTCAACTGGTCACTGAGGAAGCCCTTATTGCCATGGCGAAGGTGCTTCATCAGAAGACTGGACTCAAGAAATTGGTCATGGCGGGCGGGGTTGCGCTCAATACCAAAGCCAACTATCGCATTCTGAATGAAACGCCATTTGAGGAAATCTACATCCAGCCCGCCGCTGGAGATGATGGTGGTGCGCTTGGGGCAGCATTGTGGGCCTACTATATGGTGTTGGGTAAACCCCGTAAGTGGGTCATGCCACATGCCTATTGGGGTCAGGGCTACAGTGATGCCGAGTGCTATGAATTCCTCAAGGGTAAGGGCCTGAGCATCGAATCTTATGCTGATAATGAAGATAAGATGCTCGATACTCTGGCCGAGAGCCTGACCCAGAAAAAGGTGATTGGCTTCTTTCAGGGACGCTTTGAGTGGGGGCCGCGTGCGCTAGGCAACCGGAGTATCCTGGCTGACCCCCGCCGTGACGAGATGAAAGAAGTCGTCAACACCAAGATCAAGTTCCGCGAGCCGTTCCGCCCGTTTGCGCCGGTTATTCTGCGCGACCGTGCTGCCGAATACTTCGATTACCCCGGCGTCCAAGAACATGAGGCCCCACGCTACATGCTGATGGTTGCGCCGATTAAGCCAGAAAAGCAGGATCAATTACAAGCCGTCTGTCACCAGGGTACGGGCCGCCTGCAAACCATCGAGCGGGAAACTAACCCACGCTACTACGGGGTGATTGAACGCTTTGGGCAGTTGACCGGGGTGCCTGTGGTCTTGAATACATCGTTCAACCTGCGTGGTGAACCGATCGTGACCTCGCCGCAAAACGCGTGGAACACGTTCATGAACAGTGACATTGATATGTTGGTGCTGAACTCGTTTGTGGTGCGGAAGCCCGACTAGAGGAGTGTGTGATGCGCGATATGATGGCCCGGATGGGCATTCTGGGAGAACTCCTGAGCTTCCTGTGGAAGCGTAAGCTGTATTGGCTTATCCCGATGATTCTGCTTCTGATCGTCTTTGCAGTCTTTATCATCCTGCAAAGCAACCCGGTCACGGCTCCGTTTATCTATTCACTGTTTTAGGGGTCGGCATTGGACGCTGAACATTTGGCGCGTGTGGGGGAAGCCTTCCTCATTTCGCTGTTCATTAGCATTTTTGCGGGTGGCTACGTAGCGCTGATTTCTCACCGAGCGGAAAAGGTGCGTGGTGGGATGTTGGCTCATATTCTGCACTACTTAGGGGCTGTTGGCGTAGTGGGCGCGGTCCCCGGTGGCATTGCCGCGATTGCTCGCGGTGCTGGCTTTCTCGGCATTGTGATGGTGGCAGTGTCCTTCGTTCTGATTTCCGTCGTTAGCCTGTGGCTGTATGCGCTGGTGGAGCATCCCGCCCGCGCGGCGCTTACCCCGCAGGAAGATCGCGGTTGGACGGAGCAGGACGCCCGTACCTCAGGGCTGTAAGAATCTCACCCTCTTGCCCCCTCTCTTATCGGAGAGGGGGCTCATTCTGCTATGAGCTTGCCCCATATCCCATCTCCTGTAACCGACTATACAAGGCTTCAGCTGCCAACCGATTGGCTTCGACACTGGGATGTGTATCGAAGGCGTTGACGATCAGGTCACGCACGGGTAGACCGCGTAGCACATCGCTCATGTAGACGACCTGTTCTCCGGCATCCTCGAAGTATTGCCCGACTTTGCGTACAGCAGTCTCTGAACCCTCAATATCGGCTGGATTCGGCCAGACCAGGACAACTACATCTACACCACGTTCTTCACCCCAGGCGATCAGGCGGTCAAATTCGGCAGTTTGCCGAGCCCAATTGTCCGGGTTGTCATAAGCGCTGACCAGCCCCTGAAGATGATTGCCGGTGCGAACCGGGGACGTGAATTGGATCAGGTTGTAGTAGATGAAGTTTGGCAGAAAGAAATCGCGGATGAAGTTTGCCAGAATACCGGGCGGTGCGAAATCAAAGTTGCGATTCGGGTTTTGGTCGGTGTCCCGCAGCATCCAGTAGATGTCGTTCAAATAATAGGAGAGGATGACTACTTTGGGCGGGTAGGTGAATGAGAACTCAATCGTTTTGGCAACTTCTTCTGGCGTATCCCAGCCAGATTGCGCGACCAGATTGACATCGTAACCGGGCCCTAGCTTCTGTTCCAAAAGTTGGGAGAAAGTTTCGTTGATGTCATCAATCCCATGACCTGCTGCGAATGAGTCCCCGGTGACGATGACGCGGGTCAGTTCTGGGCTATCGGGTTGAGGTTCAGGATCACGGAAACCACGTGAGTTGAGGTTTTTGTAGTAGAAGTTCTGGTACCACCAGTATGTCATCGAAGTGAAGCTGAATGCATCGGTTGTGACATAGTAGCGGCGCAGCCAGGCTTCCCCTGCAATAAACATCATGAGTAAGAATGTCAGCGTAATGAGTACTCCCGCCAAGCGGCTCTGGCTGATCTGCCCACCCATCACGCGTGCATGCGTACTGGTCATCCCGTATGCTAACAGGTAGATGAAGCCCCATAAGCTCAGGAACAACCAACAGAATTCGGTCGCACTGACTGGTTTATTGTAGGCGGGCTGCCAATTGACCACCCAGACTCCCAAGGCTGCGGCAACATAAACCAATAACACGAACCAGTAGCCCATGCCGCTGCGTTGAACCCATCTGGCAGGCACACCAATGACAGGTCGCGCTGCCGGGACGAAAAGACTCACGATGGTGATGATCCACAGGATGACCAGTGCGGCAATAATCCATACATCAGCAGACTGTTCTGGTTGCCAGGGTTGGGCACTGACTCCGGCAATAGTTGCCAGTATGGCTGCGCCAATCCAGAACACATTCGCGATTCGACCATTCATAATGAAGTCCTCTCGAATTGCAGCCAATCGGCGCTGATCGCCAGTTGACGCGGGTCATCCCCCAAGCCGAGTGATTGCGGCGTGAGGGTCATATCGTAACTCAGCGTGATTTGGAGATGCTTTCCATCGCCAATCATGTCTGCCGGAATGAAAAACGTGTAATCGCGTAGACTATTTGGGGTGATGGTCGTACTTTCGCCTACTGCCTGCCCGTTTACCAATACGCTTATCTGGCGTTGTTCGTGGAACGCCTGCAAGGATGCACGCAGTGTATATGAACCAGGAGGCAGATCCACATACACATCCGTTTGCGGATATTCCCCCATCCAGCGCAATGACATGCCCGCGACTGCCTCCGGCTCGTGCCAGCCCCAACCAAGGTATCGTATATCGTCGTTTTCGCCGATGTCCAGTCGATGAATACCAGGCGCGATTTCATAGGGTGTGCGATCTGGGCAGCCGAGAGGGTGCCACCGTGCGCGATAGACGACCGCATCGCCCTCTACCCAGACTGGGCAGAGCAGATCATCTTGCTGATTAAGAAAGCCAAAAATCTCCTGCTGGGTGGGGCCGCTGCGCCAGATCAAGTCGCGATGGATGACCATATACCCAATCGGCCACTCATGGATGCGATCCTGCAGCTGCTGTCGGACCACATCAGTTTCCAGCAGTCGGCGCTGACCCAACCAACTCATGAGGGCATCGTCCGTCCGCATCCACCAGTAATGGCCCGTGTTAACGCGTGCGATATGCCCGTTGACCATGCGCTTGCCATGTACTGTTCCGTAAAACTGAAGTGCGGAATACTCACGTTCGCCGACAATACCTTCACCGCTGCTGCCACCTGTCGGCACTTCAACCACGACGTAATCCACACTTTCGTCCGCCATCGCGTGATAGAAGGCGTAGTCGTGTGGAGCAGGGCGGGTGGGGATTGGCAGATAGAGGCGGGTATCCAGGGCGATCAGGGTGATCACTACTGGGGCGAAGAGAAGTCGGTTAAGCTGGACTCGGGACACCATCATCAGAGCGAAGGTGATCGCCGGGATGAGGAAGACCATAGAAAAACGTTCCGGGTAGCGGAACTGCCCACCGAATAGGTTGTGCAGCCACAGGTAGGGCAGTGTGAGAGTCGTTTCGCCGATGGTGACGAATCCACCTGCTGCCAGGATGAAAGGCGGCACAGTTAATGCTAACCAGAACCACTTCCCGTCTTTGGTCTCTCCATGTTGAACGCGCTGCATTTCTACGGTTGAATACTTATGTCGCCGCATATTGATGAGCAGACCAAGTGCAACCAGAATTAAGGGTAATGCCCCGAGCGCCACTTGTTCATAGGGGTGGGAATAGCTGACGAAGTCTTGTGGGAAAGGGATTTCGACGGCCCGTTCAATCGGCGTCGAGCTCAGACCTGTGCGGTCGTACCGGAGCAGGTAGGGCAGCGGTCCCGCCACCCACAATAGAGCCAATCCAACGGTCCCTGCAGACAGTCCGTAAGCGATCAAATGGAGTACTTTGCGTGGCTCAGCGACTTGCCAGATTGTCCACAGCGCATAAGGTAGCACGACGAATACAGCAAACAACGGATACTGAATATCAGTCAACACCATTGCCCAGACTGTCGCCCCCAGCATAGCCACCCAGAACCAGATTCGTTGCCTCTTTGCTCCTTTGCCCCTTTGTATTCCAACAATCTGGTCCCACACCAACATGAGTGCGGGCAACCAGAACCATCCCAGTAAATTCAGATTCGTCCATAAGACAGCGATTTGAATCTGGGGTGCAAGCATGAATAGGATGCCGCCGGCAAGTGCCCACCCGTGAGTGATGCCGCGGCTCTGCAGGAAGGCGTAGAAGACTGCGCCATTGAGGGTTAGCGCCACGATGAACACGAGGGTCATCGCGCTAATGGTGCCTAGAAGCGGTTCGGTTAGCGCCCACAGCGGATACCAGAAAGGGGTCAGCGTGTGCAGTGCCAGGCTGGATGTAAACGGGGCTAGCACAGCGTTAGTTTCATAAATACTCAAGCCCGTGCTAGTCGCGTGGCGAATCCACCAGTAATTCCAGTGGAAGTGATAGTAATCAGTGACGATGTTTGCACCAGGGATACGGCCTGCTGAGTCGATCAGTAGTGGATAGACACTAAGACTGGCTATGCCCGCAAAGCAGACGACCAGTACGACCAAGCGAAGCCAACGCACGCTATGATCCTTCCACCTGACGGGTGAACGTCAGGCGATCCACAGCGATGGCGAGTTGCCGTGGGTCAGCACTTTGCCCGATCTCGGCGGGTACGATCACTGCATCATAGGCCAGTGTCAGCTTCAGATCTCGCCCGGTTCCGATAGTGTCGGTTGGTAGCGTGAATGTGAAGGTTTGCAGGCTGCCGGGTTGAACCCTCCATTTTGTGCTAACAGCCTCCCCATTGATGAATAATTGCAGTTGACGCGGTTCCCAGAAGGCTTGCGCTACGATCTCACCGCTGTATGTGCCGGGTGGTAAGTCGATAAATAGATCGGTTTGTGGATACGTTCCCGCCCAGCGTAATGTTAGCCCGGCAATCTCCTCCGACCAGTGCCAGCCCCAACCAATGAAGCGTTCATCACCTGCCGATCCAATATCTATCGTGTAGCTCCCCGGCACAGTTTCGTCAGGCATACGGGCTGGGCACCCTGCGGGGTGCCAGTTTGTACGGTAGACTACTGCCTTCCCCTCCACCCAAACCGGACAGAGTAAATCATTCAATTGATTCAGGTAGCCGATGACTTCCTGATTGGTGGCGCTCTCCAGACCAATCAGATCCTGATGGACAACTACGTAACCAATCGGCCAGAGCGGGATGCGTTCGCGGAACTGGTTTTCAACAAAAGTTGCGTCCAAATCGCGCCGCTGCCCCAGCCAGCTGAGCATCGGATCATCGGTTCGTAGCGGCCAGAAGCTTTCAACCGGGGCGCGGGAAATAAATCCATTGACAGTGCGATGTGCATGGGTGAGTGTGTAGAACTGGAGCTGTATCGCCCGTGGATCACCGATCAACACTTCACCGGTACCGACTCCTGTAGGAACTTCTAGCACGACATAGTCTTCGGTTTCTTGTCGCATTGCTTCATAGAATGTGTACGGTGGGGGTACATCCTCAAGTGGAGCAGTCTGATAAATGCGAGCGTCAGCTGCCAGCAGGAAGAATAGAACTGCGACTACGGCGAGGCGTGGAGAAGGTTTTCTAGGTAGTAGGGCTGACCAGCTTAACCCGACAAAGCACATGGCTGCGAACAGATAGATGGGGGCTAACCGCCACGGCATCTTGAACATGCCATTAGTTTGATCGTACAAGATGCGGAACGGCATGGGGATTTCTGTGCCAAATACGGTGATCTGCGGTCCCATCGTCAGAATCAATGGTGGCAGCATCAGGACGAACCATAACCAACGCCTGGGAATGCGCAAGTTACGATGTCGGATCATACTGATGATGAGCGTGAAGATAACTACTGTTGTCGCAAAACCACCTAATGTCGGTACGTTCCAGTTCCACCATACGGTGTTATTGCAGTTAACCTGAAAGTAACCACAGGGGAACGGGATGCCAGGACGTTCACTGACATCGCCTGGTGCCAATTCGCCCTCAAAGCGTAATGCATAAGGCAGCGGTCCTGCAAACCAGAGCAGTACGGCCCCGATGAGAATTGCCAATATGCCCCCGGCAATCAGCCATGTTCTGGCCCTTGATTGCCAGAGAAGGTACAGGCTGTAAGGGGCCAAGAGGAAGGTGACAAAGATAGGGAACTGATGGTCGGTGAGGGTCAAACCCCATAATGCTGTTCCCAATGCAGATCCCCAACCAATTAATTGGAGAATTGACTTGCGTTCGGCGGAACGCGTGAGTTGTTGCGCCAGGATGAGCGTGGCAGGTAACCAGAACCAGTCCATCAGATTGATGTGTGTGTTGTAATAGAAGTAGCGGATCAACGGCGTGACCTGCATGACGGTGCCACCAACCAGTGCGAGCGCCGGCGTGATACCTTCTCGCCTGAAAAAGACGAAGCTCAGGTAGCCGTTAAGAACACAACCAACCACGACAATGAATGTCATGGCCCACAGTGTCCCTAAGGTTGGTTCTAGTGCGCTCCATAACGGAAACCAGAATGGTGTCAGAGCATGATAGCCAAGATTGTTTGATTGGAGCGTGTGGGCAAAGACATTGTTCGTTTCATAGATGGGCAGTCCGTTGGTTAGCGCATGGCGCATCCACCAGTAATTCCAGTGGTAGTTGAAGAAGTCAAAACCGCCTACTTTGCTGCCCGTGAATAAGATCAATGGATTCAAAACCAGAAAAGCCAGGGCGATGAAGAATAGGAGACTGGCGAGATGCAGTCGGGGTTGATAGGGTGCTTGGATTCTGGCGCTGCTCATACATATTCATCTTTATGGCTCTATAAACGCGCCTCATGATACCCTTGAGTAGATAGCTTTGAAACCTGTTCTCATACTGGCATTCATGCTAAACTTGCATCAACTTACCCCCCCTGTTTGCGGAGGATTTTATGCTGAATCGGCTCAAGTTGGCTCTATTAGCCCTTATCCCGGTTTCAAGTCTGATGGCCCTGGCTGCTTTCGCCTTGGTTATGTTGTCCCCATCCTCGAAAGCGATGGCCTGCCTGCCATGTGATTGCCCGGACAATCGCGCTCTGAACTGTTATGGTGGATTTCATCTGAACACCATTGAAGAAAAGAACGGCACATGCTCGATTGAAGTGCTCGGTTTTGACCGGGGTGGACGCCGCGGTTATAAGGCGATTTATGCTACCGCTCGTGAAATTGCTCGCGTGCCGGAAGCTCCGGAAACCAATACCTTGATCGAACAGTATTATGAATACGCTTTGTATCGCCTGACCACTGGTGAATTCCAGTTGAATGCGGGTCCGTTCGACGAAGAGAACAAAGTCTATGTGGTAATCTTCACGGGTTGCCCGGCGACCAGCATCAGTGAGAGTACTTATATTGCGGAGCCTGCTCAGTAGGTCAAGGCAGCATGTAGGATGAGCTAGAACCGGAACGTATGTTCCGGTTTTGTATTCTGGCTTGTGTTATGCTGTGTATGTTCTGAGGTCAATTTGTGGACGACGATGAATTGGAGAATTTGAAGTTGTGCCCGCAAGGTATCCTTTAGGGACAAATTCGTCATCTTGGTCTGATCGCTCATAGTTCTTCTATCAGCTGTCTTGAGTTTTTGAGATTTCCTGGGCCCAGCGGATAGTTGCTGCCATACCATCTTCAAAGCGCACCTGTGGTTCCCAACCTAGAATGGTACGCGCTTTGCTGACATCGGCAGTAGAACGCCGCATATCACCCGGCTGCGCTGGATGATAGATAACGGGATGATTCGCGCGGGTTTTTCCAGCGCTCGCCAGCACCAGATCGCATAATTGGTTGACACTTACCCCTTGTCCGGTGCCCAGGTTGATAACCTGACCGTGACTGGCAGGTTGGTCGAGGGCCAATAACCATGCCCGCACCACATCTGAAACATGAACGAAATCTCGTGATTGTTCTCCGTCCGAATGAATATTGATCGGCTCGCCACGTAACAGATTGCCGAGGAATATTGCAAATACGCCTTGATAGGCATTCGTCAGGCTCTGCCGTTCTCCATAGACGTTGAACATGCGGAAGGAAGTCACACCGAAATCAAAACCCAGATCAGCGCGGGCAGCCGCAATGTGGACATAGCGTTCAGCAGCGTATTTGGTTACTGCGTAATTCGAGACTGGATTGACTGGGGCAGTTTCAGGAATAGGGTTAATTTCGGTATTGCCATAAACGGTCATCGAACTGGCGAAGAGCAACCGTGGCACGCGGTGTGCGATGCACTGTTGCAGGATGTTGACGGTGCCAAGTGTATTGACGCCCAGATCAGCAGCAGGATCAGTGAATGATAGCCGTATGGACGCCTGCCCGGCAATGTGAAAGACGGCATCCAATCCGTGGTCAAAAATCGGCTGTAAGTCTTCAGGGCGGCGTACATCTCCTTCGATGAAGGTTGCACTGTGATTGACAGCCTGTCGCTTTCCCGTAGTCAGATTATCCAGTACGACGACTTGATGCCCTGCTGCCAGCAGGGCATCAACTATATGGCTCCCAATAAAGCCTGCGCCGCCGGTTACAAGAATACGTTTGGCCTTAGTCATGTGGAGTTGTCCGGGCAGGTTGTTCGTGTGTAGGTTTTGAGGGTCTGTTCGCCCAGGGAATGAAAACTTCACCAGCGGGCCGACGGGTGTCATGTCTTACCAGTAGCCACTCGAACCAGACAGTCAGCAGGGTATAGAGGTAACGGCTGCCTTGTTCTTTGAGTTTCAGGCTGGATTCACCTATATCCCGGTTGCGCCATGAGATAGGGATTATTTTGAAAGAATAGCCCCGCACAATAGCCTTGAGCGGAATCTCGATTGTCAGGTTGAAGTGGGGCGATACAAACGGACGGCATCCCTCGATCACACTTGCGCGATAACCCTTGAATGCGTTGGTAGTATCGTTGTACCCGTGATTGAACATCAAGCGGATAACCAGATTGGCGATTCGGTTGATGACCAGTTTAAAGGTTGGATAGTCGTAGACCTTCGACTCTTTGAGAAAGCGCGACCCGAAGGCGCAATCAGCTTCATCGCGCAGGATGCTGTAATAGCGTTCGACATCGGCTGGCGAGTCGGAGGCGTCTGCCATATAGATGACTACGGCATCACCGGTAAAGTGGTTCAGACCAAAGCCGACTGCTCGACCAAAACCGTTACGACCAGTATTGGTGATGACGCGAATGCGTTCATCCTTTGCACTCTCTTCTTGTACGATTTCAGCGGTGCGGTCCGTGCTGCCATCATTGACCACCAGAATCTCAAAACGGAGTATGCCAGCATTAACCAGATGATCCCGCAAGCCAAGAATCGTGGTGCGTATGTTCCCTTCTTCATTACGGGCTGGGATGACGATAGATAACTTCATGAATGGGCTTTCAGGCTTAAAGGGCTAATGGCTGCCGTGCCTGCCAGCTCGCCACAATTTCATCGAATATCACATCGAGATTCTTGCTGATGTCCCATCCGGGAAGGGCCGCCCTGACGGCGCTCAGGTCCGAGATGTAGACAATGTGATCGCCAACTCGCGGTTGGTCCACATAGCGATACCGCATGGGCTTACCCGTCAACTGCGCCACCCGGTCAAACGCTTCCAATATGGAGATGGAATTCCCGCGTCCCCCGCCTAGGTTAAAGACTGCTGCGGATTGGGGATGCTCATAGAAGAGTTCAATGCAGCGGGCAACATCGAATGAATGGATGTTATCGCGAACTTGCTTACCCTTGTAGCCGTAAATGCTGTATTCGATTTCTTCTACGTTACAGCGGATTAAGTAACTGAGGAAACCATGCAGTTCTACACCCGAGTGGTTCGGGCCGGTCAGGCAGCCTCCACGCAGGCAGCAGGTTTTCATCCCAAAGTAGCGCCCGTATTCCTGCACCATTACATCGGCTGCGACTTTCCCAACGCCGAAAATTGAATGTGTGCACTGGTCGATGTTCATGGTTTCGTTGACGCCATTCGCATAAGTGGCATCGGCATAGTCCCAGCGGGTATCCAATTCGGTCAATGCAATGGTATTGGGGCGATCGCCATAGACTTTGTTGGTAGACATATGCACGAAAACAGCTTCGGGCGAAAAGCGGCGCGTTGCTTCCAGCAGGTTGAGCGTGCCACCTGCATTTACATCAAAGTCATCAAATGGACGGCGGGCGGCCAAGTCGTGACTAGGCTGGGCTGCGGCATGCACGATCAGATCCGGCTTAACAGCCTCAACAAAATTCAGTACGGCTTGCCGGTCACGGATGTCCAGTTCATGATGCTTGAAGTTTGCATAAGTAGCTTCCAACCGATGTTGATTCCAGCGAGTATCCCCTTTTTCCCCAAAGAAATCCCGCCGCATGTTGTTATCGGCCCCTGCGATCTGCCAACCGCGATTGTGGAAGTAGGCCACAATTTCCGAACCGATCAGCCCGTTGGAGCCAGTGACGATCAATTGTTTCAATGTTTCACCCTCAGGTCAGGACGTAATGGGGTGCCATTCTACAGTAAAGGGCCTTCACTGACGATTATGAGTCCGGAAGGGTGGTTCGCGCGCAGCGGAAACCAACAAACCAATCGCGCGTATCAGGTGCTGCCCGGAAACGGATCATCATACCGGCCGCGAAGTCGATATAGCTACCCGTTCCGCCTCGGTAGACTCGTTGGGCCGTATTGTCGGTTAGATCTTCACGGCCATCAATTGCACTATAGGGATAGGGTTCATACCGACTGCTGACCCATTCCCAGACATTTCCGGCCATATCGACCGCCCCGACCCAGGATGCTCCCTCGGGTTTACTGCCAACGGATGCGGTCTGGTTGCCAGAGTTACGCTCGAAGACGAGCAGATCATCAATGAGTTCATTGCCCCACGGATAAACCAATCCATCTGGGCCTCGAGCGGCATATTCCCATTCTGCTTCGGTCGGCAGCCGTGAGCCGCGGGCTGTACAGAAGTCTCGTGCCTCGAACCATGTCAGGTTTTCTCTTGGTTGCAGATCGCCGGTAGCGTTGCCAGGTTGCCCAAAAGCCTGATTGGTTACTTCAGTGCGGTCAATCCAGAAAGTATAGTCAATACATACTCGTGTGACTGGTTTCTCATCACGGCGACCGTCTTCATTGCCCATCGCAAAGCACCCTGGAGGCACTTCGACCATCTCTATGCCATCAATATCGCGAACTCTGGGGGTCCAATCTGCGTTTTGGACTATATAACTTGGGGTGGGGGAAGGTATTGGAGTCGCTGTTGGTGCTACGGCTCCTGAGCAACCTGCACTCAGCGATAGGCTGATCAGCATGACCGATTTGCGGATAAAAGCGCGCACGTTTCTGCCTGTATGATTCATTAATCAACTTTATGGTCATTATCGAACTGCTACAAAGAGATTGCAACCCATTTCTAGGCACTGGATTATCGCTCAGTTACAATGTGATGTGTTTCACAAAGTGTCTGGATAGAGTTGAGGACCCGAAAATGCAAGATGAAAGTCGCATTGAAATCTGGCCGGTAGTCATTGGAATCGTATTGGCTTTGATTGTGGTGTTGGTAGTTAGCGGTGGTGTCGTATTCAGCGTATTTGTTGGCACTATGGATGGTCAGGATTCTGCTGAGCCTGATGTAAACATCGAACCCGTGATTGAAGCTACCTCCACACCGATCCTAAGTCATGTTGTGCCACCGTCTGCTGAGGATTATGTATGGGAACTCGTCGCAGAGGACTTCGATAATCCACTGTATATGACTACCCCGAATGATGATAGTGGACGCCTGTTTGTGGTTCAGCAGACGGGTACAATATGGATTATTGATGGCCAATCGGTTTTACCAGAGCCTTTCCTGAACATTGAAGACAATATGCCCACGGAAGTTTTCCGTGGTGGTTATACAGAACGCGGGTTGTTGGGTTTGGCTTTCCCCCCGGATTATGCTGACAGCGGCACCTTTTACATTAGCTATGTGAATAACCAAAGTGTGTCGATTGTGGAGCGTTTTCAGGTGAGTGCTAGTGATCCGAACCAAGCAGATATGGATAGTCGCGAAATTGTGTTGGAACAACAACAACCTGCACCTGACCATAACGGTGGGGCGATTCAGTTTGGTCCAGATGGTTATCTTTATGTGGCGTTTGGTGATGGCGGTTCGCTAGAAGATCCTAATCGCACAGGGCAGAACCCCGGTACCTGGTTGGGGAAGCTCCTACGAATTGATGTCTCAACCCAGCCTTACGAAGTGCCAAGTGATAATCCACATATCAATGATTCGACCTATCTACCAGAGATCTATTTGTCAGGATTACGTAATCCCTGGCGTCTGAGTTTTGATCGTGTGACTGGCGACCTCTACATTGGTGATGTGGGGCAGGCCGAGCGGGAAGAACTGAACTTCATACCTGCTGGTATTGGTGGGCTAAACCTAGGTTGGAGTGCCTTTGAGGGAACCATGCCACTGTATCCACAACCCGTATTGGGAGAAGTTACACCACCGATAGCTGAATATGCCCACGATCAGGGTTGTTCAGTGACCGGTGGATATGTCTATCGGGGGCAAGATCTGCCAGCTTTGCAGGGGTACTATATCGCTGGAGATTATTGCACCGGGCGAATCTGGTATGCCTATCGTGAACCAACCGGTGGTTGGAAATTCGGTCTGTGGATGCAAACCGATTTTATCATCAGTTCCTTTGCCGAGGATGCTGATGGGGAGCTTTATCTGGTTGACTATAAGGGCGGGATTTATCGTCTGGCTACCGGGCCGGGGTAAATGCCAGGACTTTTGCTGGAAGCGGCAGGTTAGATAACCTGCCGCTTTTGATTCCAGCGTAAAAACCTTATTGTTTATCTACGCGCTCGATTTTTGCCGAGCGATTGATAAGCAACCAGGCTGCTGACAATAGCAATAATAGCAATCCACAGGCTAAGGCTAGCAGCCATTGATTGGCTGCACGAACTGCTTCCACAGCAACCTGATTGCTCGGTATCGGGGCAGGTAATGCTCCAGGGGTCGCTTCAGTGGTTGGTGTGTGGGTTTGAGTAGGTGTTGCGCTGGGCCTGGTTGTGCTTGTGAGTGTAATGGTGTTGGTTGGTGATGCGGTAGCGCTAGGCGGTATTGGCGTTTCTGTTGGAAAGGGTGTATTAGTCGGGCGTGGGGTGGCGCTAGATGGCCTTGCTGTGTTCGTGGCAGTGCGGGTTGCTGTGGCAGGTGCCTGAGTTGGGGCGGCTGTTACGCTCGTTGTCCCAGTCGCTCGTTGGGTGGGGATGGCTGTAGGTTCTGCCGTTGCAGTCGGATTTTGGCGATACAACGTATTCGCATCGATAGCGCCTATTGACCCAGCACTTTGGACTGCTGCATGGCTCGTGAACAATACCACCATTATCACCGTGGCTGCTGGAATACGGAGAAACCTAGGCATAATCCGCCTTGCTATTCATGGAAATGGTTTTGCGCTCTACTTTTGACCCGCAGCTCGTCCGCCAATAAGTTCATCCTGATATTGCTTTAATGCCGCGTGATCGCCGTTCATCAAGAATTCAGCCTGTTTAGGCCAGGATTCAGTGGCATTGACGACCAATTGAACCCCATGTTCAATCTTCACGATGCGATAGAGTTCCTTTGGAGTCATGCCGGCAACCTGTGCGAATGTGAAGATACCAGATTGATTTAAGGCATCAGCACTTTTCTTGCCAATCCCTTCGATCTGGGTTAGGTCGTCTTTCGTGGATGCCGCGGGTTTGGTCATGGTCGCTTGGTCAGCTTGCTGAAGCGTTGCTACTCGGGCTGCTGGCGAAGCTACTGTGACAACTGGCTGCGGTGGTGGTTGCTGCGGTTGCGCCATCGGTGTGCGTGCGCTGGACTGTGGGGGAATTTCCGCTGTCACTTGCCGTGAAAGCAACCACAGAATGGCCCCAACTACCAGATACAACACCCCAAGCCACAGAATATGTGTAGGGTTAAAGCTGAGGAAATTATCGCCCAGGGTAGGGGTGAACTGATAAGCAAGGCCAATACCCAGACCAATCAGACCGATCAGCATGATCAAATAAGATATGGGGCGGGCAGGGCGGGCTGTCCAGCGCATTATGGCTCTCCTTAACCGAGAACTATGCAGCGTGCGGCCCCCATTCAGGGTAAGGAGGCATTGCAAGCTTTGATGAAATAGCAAGATTGTGTATATTACGGAACACGCTGACGACTATACCGCATAATATAACCGGGGTAAAGCATCGGCGAAGACGCGATTATGCTTTATTGAGGATCAGATTGGCAGCGACTTTACCCGATAGAATGACCATTGGTACGCCACCCCCAGGGTGAGTGGTGCCACCTGTAAAATACAGGTTCTCAAACGCTGCAGATTGATTATGAGGGCGCAAAAAGGCTGCAAAGCGGTTATTGGAGGAGGCCCCATACAGCGCACCGCCTCTGGCTGCAGTGAAACGTTCAATATCGACTGGAGTCCAGATATGAGACTCAACGATACGTGTACGGACATCTATTCCGTGTCTGGTCAGTGTGTCCAAAACGCGCTCAGCATACTGTCGGGTGGTGTTCTCGTTCCACCTCCACTGATCTCCTAGTGCGGGCGCATTGACCAATACAAACCAGTTTTCATGATTAGGCGGCGCATCGTATGCGTCAGTCTTGGACGTTATTGCAACATATACAGTCGGATCTTCTGGCGGGACACCGCGTTGAAAGATGTCTTTGAACTCTACCCGATAGTCTTGACTAAAGAATATATTGTGGTGGGCAAGTTGTGGGCTGGTTCCCTGGACTCCGAGCATCATGATGAAGCCAGAACATGACGGTTCCAATGACTGCAGTCGTTTTAGTTCTGCTTGTGGGATCTGTGGAGTGGGAATTAAGTTTTCGTAGACTGAAGCCACATCAACATTGGCGATGATGGCATCGGCTGGAAATCGCTCTCCTGTATCGATGGTGATTCCAACAGCGGCTTTACCTTCGATGGCGATTTGCTGCACTGTACGGTTCGTATGGATCGTAATCCCTAGCTCATGGGCCAATTTTTCCAGGGCGCGGGCAATGGCATATATTCCACCTTTGGGATACCAGACTCCCCCGTTGAGTTCAACGTGTGCGATGACGTTGAGAGTCGCCGGTGCCTGGTACGGGCTGGCACCCACGTAAGTGGCAAATCGTCCAAGCAGTTGCCGGAGGTGAGGCGACCGCACAAAGCCCTCTATGGCTTGGCTCATTGTCCTCAGAGGATCAATCCTGAAGGCATCGAGCAGCGCTACTTTGCGAAAACTGTTCAGGCTCGGTGGTTCATCGTAGATAAAAACTGGCCCTGTGATGCGGTGTAGTCGTGCAACGTATGCCAGATAGCTTAGATACCCCTCCACATCGTGGGGTTCGATGTGCTCGATCTGCTCTACCATTCGCGAGAGTTCGCGACTGGCATCCAGTATGGTTCCATCCGGGTAAAAGTAACGTGTTAGTGGGTCAATCGGTACAAATTGAAGATAATCTTCGAGCTTCCTGCCAGCGACCGCAAACAGTTCCTCAAAAACATGCCGCATTGTGATAACTGATGGTCCCGTATCCCAACGGAAGCCATTGCTGCTGGTCTCATTCATCTTGCCGCCCACGAGGGGATTCTTTTCGAAGATGGTCACACTGTGACCGGCAGAGGCCAGCCGAATGGCTGCGCTGAGGCCACCGATTCCAGCACCTATGACGATGACCGATTTAGCCATGTGATCCCTGTTCAGCAACGCGTATCGTGCGATCTTTCCATCGAGGGCCACCAAATCGCCATTGCCAGTAGAGTGACCTTGCAGCAATCAGTGTCATCAGGATGACTGATAAGGGCATTCCCAGTGCATCCAGCACACGCTGTTTCGTGAATGCTGCTGAAAGCGTTCGGATGAGCAGCCCCAGTGTAATCAATGCCAGCGGAAAGGCTGGCCAGCCTTCGCTTCCTGCGCCGAACAGGAGCCAGAGATACGGAATGAGGAACATCGACCAGTGAAAGATGGTTGAAAAGGCAAGCAATAGCTGACTATTGCCATGACCGGCAAGGATATTCTTGGCGAATCCGGATTGAACACTGACCCAGTCATGATACATGCGGCAACCAATGAGTGTTCCACCATCAATCATGCGTAGACGGAATCGATGTTTTTTTGTGCGACGCGCCAGGACCACATCTTCGACAATTTCTTTGCGGACTCCGCTATGTCCACCGATTGCCTGATACACGCTGCGACGGAATAACAGGCACTGACCATTGGCAGCAGCAAAGCTTGACCAAGGGAGGTAATGGACGGCTATTAGGGGAAGGTAGCTCATGATGACCATACTCATCAAAGGAACTACCAAACGTTCTGCCGGACTGACTGTTTCCTGTGTCGGCCAAACGGTGAGCAGGTCTGCTCTTGATTTATTCTGGTAGCTGAGCAGGGCCGATAACGCATCCGGTTGCCATTGCACATCAGCATCTGTGAAGATGATGAACTCGCCGTTCGAGGCCTCGCTTAATTGATGGCAAGCCCAGTTCTTTCCGGACCAATCGGCTGGTAATGCCTTGCCACTGATGATCTTTATACGTTCATCACCGGCTGCTGCTTGCCTGATTATGTTGACGGTTTCATCGGTGGATTGGTCATCGAGAATGAGCAGTTCAAAGTGGGTGAAGGTCTGCTGCCGGATCATCTGGACAGTGCGACCAATCACGGCAGCTTCATTGCGGGCAGGTATGAGGATAGACACGGTAACCGACGTGGTTGGTTGAGTGGTTGTATGCTTTAAACGCGGGAAGGTAAAGACATTAAGCAAGAGGGTGAGAGCGAGGCCACATAGGATACAGCCTATAACGATGCCGAAGAGGATCATTTTGCGTGAACTTTTTCCGCCATTGGATTGATAAATGGCAGCTGCCGCAAATCAGCCCGGTACTTCCATCCTAGAATGATGATGAGTCCAGGAATAATTGCCAACATGGAGGGTTCTGGTCGGAAGATTCCTAAATAGATCCATGTGCCCAGCAGCATAAGCACCACTGACCAACCGCTGTTCTGTATAGTCTTAACCCACAAGAGCAGCAAGAGACCCATTATGATGGGTACTTGCCAGAGAGTCATTCCAGCCCAGATACCGAAAGTGACTGCTACAGCTTTTCCCCCACTAAATCTGAGAATGGGCGAGAAAGCGTGCCCAAGCACAGGGCTTAGCGCTACAGCCACTAGATCCAGATCATGGAATCCTAAGCCAAAGTAGGCGATACCTACTGGAATAGTGCCTTTGAGTGCATCCAACAAACCTGCCAGGATTGCCCATCTTTTCCCCCCAGCACGCAGGACATTTGTTGCGCCAGGGTTGCCGTCCCCCACCTGCCGTATATCCTGTTTGAGTCCGTAGCGCCCAATCCAGTAGGAAAACGGCAGGGATCCCATAAAAAAGCCGACCACTACCAATAGAACTGTTGCGGTCATAGTCGGGCATTCCTCAAATGTGTTCGCCAGGCAAGCACAACGAATGTTCCCATGACTGCGAATCCAACGATGGCGGGTCCAATCAATCCCCAGAACAGGGCTAAGCCCATAGATTGGAGTAACCACGTTACGGTGTATATCACCAGGAGCGGGCGGGCGGGAACTTTACCAGGTGCAGCAATGGCAGTCATGAGGGCAGCCGACAATACCCAACCGGCAAAATTCACTAGCGGTATGCCGAAATATTCACCGGGAATATTCCACTTCCAGAAGTTCCAGGCGACCATTTGTGGGTCGAGGAACAAATCCCATGCGGTGAAAGCCAATGCGCTGACCATAATGAATATCAGCTTATTGCGAATGCCGAGTTCCTGTGTGACTGCCCAAGCACAGGGCAGCATCATGAGCCAGGCTAATGGAACTAGCAGCGGTACTCCGACTACCTGTGGTTGGAGTACCGTTGTGTAATCATAACTACCAAACGGAAACCCTGTGCGCGAGCCGATGAACTCGACACCCCAACCCAGGAATGCAACCGTTAGCGCTACCCTAATCATGCGCCGTAATCCCCAGGCACGTCCCAACAGACTTAGAACCGCCATTAGTTGTAGTAGGACGGTTAAACTCATGCTGAAGGGCAGTGACGTTGGGCCAAGCGTCCAGTTGAGGATCGGTACGGTGGTCATTCCGATGAACCAGATTAGGACCGGGCTGTAATCCAGCAAGACCTCCCGGTTAAATTTGATGCTTTGGGGCAGTGTGAGTATGGTCATGAAGAGTCTAGTGCTTATCTGATTGACCTGATGGCGCATCCGGCACGATGCGGGCGTGAATAAGATCGAATATGAACAAGAGGCCACCTTGTATGATGATGCCGATTCCGGCACCGCGTTTCACCCCATCTTCGCGCTTTGCTGAGCGAAACAACATCCACCCGCCAATCATATAGACCACATCAAGCACCGTATTGATCCATAGAACCGAACGGAGGTTGTGGGACTCTTTATTGAGCCGTGGGGTCGAGTAGCTGTCCTCTAACTTCAATCGGCGTTGGCGGGTAGCCTCATTGCCCAGGATGGCAATTGCACTGTTGATCAGCCCCCATCCAATTGCCTGTGATCCCAACCCTCGCCAGAAGGCGCGGCGTGGGAGTAAGAGTAGCCCGATCAAGATGTTGAGTACATTCCAGCGCAGTAACCTACTGGAAACCTGTTCGCTGAAGTGCCAGATATTCATGTGAGGATATTCCCTGCCTGCTCAGCTTATTGTCTTGTCGATTTTGCAGGTATGCGGGTCAGAGATCGCCGTGGCTGTAGTATGGATTTCGCCCATTCTACCCATCGTTCGGCCCGCACCTTACTTTCGGCAGAAGTCACAAGCGTGATTCCCAGTGTGACTAGCATATTCGTGAACAGGAAGAATAGTAACTCTTCGAGGGGAAGCCGACCAAGTAGATTAATACCGATGGCTTGCAGCGATTGACCGGGATTGATCGTCCAGATGCCGTTAGTGATCGCTAACTTATCCGCGGCTGCCAGATACAAGGTCATGGGGATGATGGTCATCAGGGCGACCCGGCGATGCCGCCAGAGAATGTCTGCGCCGAACGCTGACTGGATCATCATGGGTGGGATGGCCCAGACCATCAACAGCCCCAAATAAGTTCCCGGTTGCCAGCCTGATGCCAACAAGGCGGCAAACGCGAGCCAAATCAGCGCAAGGCTGGCGGTTACCCATCGGCGTAATTGCATTCCATTGATGCTACTTGGCTCGGCAACGGGTGAATGGCGGATGACAAAAAGTAACCATAACCCTGTCAGGATTGGTTGCAAGACAAAGAAGGTGTATTCCTCAATGGGAATATAGAGGAACGTGAGGCCAGTGACCAGTTCAGGTTTATACCACCAAACCTGGGTAGCAATGAGGTAGCTATCCCAGGGTGTAGTCCAAAGTACGGCGATAATGGAATGAGCTATTATCAGCGTCCATGGTGCCCATGTGGTCAGTGCAACGGGCATCTTGCGCCCTTGTTGGGCATCTCGCCTTGCAACTACCAACAGTGCCAGAATGGGTAGGACAAGGAAAATGCCGAGAAAGCCGAAGTAGGTCATGTGTATTGGTTCGCAATTCTCTGATCGGTCGATTTCTTTACGTTAATGCTTTGGTGACTACTTGCTGGGATTATCTTGCATTGGGCGTTTGCGCTCGCCACCAGATCAGTGGTAAGCGACGCAATTTGCCGACGGTGCTGACGCTGGCCCGGCGATTGTAGATGTTGCCATCGTGTTGTTCGATGTTATCCAGAATTCCGCGATATAAGTCTGCTGCGGCTGCAATAGCAAAGCGTCCGTCGGTTCGAAGCAGTGCAATGCCAGCACGTGACTCGTCGTATAGCTGGCGGTTTCGTTGAACCTGAAAATTCATAAAGGCTTTCCAACGGTCATCACAGATTTGATTTGCAATATCTTCTTCAGTTAGCTCGAAAGCTCGGAGCTCATCCTGAGGGAGGTACAAGCGACCGGCTTTCCAGTCTTCATGCACGTCACGGAGGATATTCGTGAGTTGAAGAGCAACTCCCAGTTTGACCGCATAGGGTACGGCTTCCACACTGTGGAAGCCGATGATATGCATTGCCATAAGACCAACGGTTGAGGCAACGCCGTAAGAATATTCGGCCAAATCGGCAAAGGTTTCATAGCGTTTTTGCTGAAGATCGCGGGCGACCCCATTGATGAGTTGTTCAGCATAACCAGCCGGAATGTGGAAACGTGCCTGAGCATCTGCCCAGGCGAGCGCTACTGGATCGCTAGCTGATGGATGGCCTTCAGTAACAGTTTCCTTCCAGCGGGTTAGCTGCTCTAAAGTATCCCCCTCGTTCGAGGGGCGATCTACCAGATCATCTGTCACTCGGCAAAACGCATAGAGGGCACGTACCGCATTGCGCTTTTCAAGTGGCAATAAACCCGATGCCAAGTAGAAGGTCTTGCTGTGCAAGCGAGTCATATCTTCGCAATGGAGATAAGCCGCTCGTAAGGCGCGATTATCCGCATGGACAGGGCGGGGGGCCTGAATGGTCATCAGGGGTTCCTGCGCCCATGCCAACAGTTGGGATTCCCAGCCTTGAACAGGGATTTGCAAAGTCATGCGTTGGCTCCGGCCAGTATGGGTTGGTGGGCGCTGACACTTGTAGCATCACCAATCAGGTTTTCCACAATGATTGAAGAAGAGAGCACTCCGGGCAGTCCTGCGCCAGGGTGTGTTCCTGCGCCGACGAAATAGAGGTTGTCGAAGTCTTCTGAGCGATTATGGGGGCGGAACCACGCAGATTGCGTCAAGATAGGTTGGACTGAAAATGCTGAACCCATATAGCTGTTGAGCGTATTCTGGAAGTGGAGGGGGTCGATATAGTGTTCAGCAACGATATTCTCTTGTAGATCTGGTAGGTAGTTGTCCTCCAAGAACTGCATGATCGAGTCCCGGTAGGGTTTGGCAGCCTTTGTCCAATCTACACCGGAACCCAGGTGAGGTACAGGTGACAGGACGTAGAAGGCTTCATGACCTTCAGGTGCCATGCTCGGATCGGTAATGGTCGGCATGTGCAGGTAAAGCGAGAAATCCTCAGAGAGCTGCTGCTTATTGAAGATGTCAGTCAGCAGCCCCTTGTAACGGTCGCCCAGAATGATGTTGTGATGGGCCAGTTTGGTATCGCGGTAGCGCCGCTTGGTACCGAAGTATATGACGAACAGCGACATGCTGTACTTCATACTCTCTACCTTGCGGTCAGTATACTTGCGCCGGTACTGCTGTGGAATTAGGTTGCGATAGGTGAAGGCGACATCAGCATTAGAGACAATCTGGTCAGCCTTCATCACAGTGCCATCGGCAAGTTGAACGCCGGTCACCTTACGTCCATTGACCAGAATTTCCTTCACTTCTGTATTGAGATGAATTTTTCCACCCAGTTCAGTGAAAAGACGTGTCATCGCCTGGATGATGGCTCCGGTTCCACCAACAGCGTAGTGAATGCCCCATTCCCGTTCCAAATAGTGAATCATGGCGTAGATCGACGGTGAGTCAAATGGATTGCCACCGATCAGCAGCGGATGGAACGAAAATACCCGTCGCAGGAAGTCATCCTGAATGAATTGCGAGACATAGCTGTAAACACTCAGGTAGGACTGCATCTTGATGAGGTCTGGTGCGACTTTCAGCATGTCTGTGAAGTGCAGGAATGGTTTATCGGCCAGTTCGACAAAGCCTTTTTGGAAGATGGCCTTGGTGGTGGCCATAAACCGCTTGTAACCCTCTACGTCCTGTGGGCTACGCTCGGCGATCTGCTGATGGATAAACTCCGGATTACCGTTGTAGTCAAATGCCTGGGCATGTTTATCAAAGATGCGGTAGAAGGGGTCACACGGAACCAATTGGAAGTAATCTTCCCGACGTTTGCCTGCTGCTTTCCAGAGGTCATCAAACATGAAAGGCGCAGTGATGACGGTTGGGCCGCCGTCAAACTTAAAGCCGTTCATCTCATAGACGTAGGCGCGGCCACCTGGCTTATCCCGCTTTTCAATTACGTGAACTTCATGGCCCTTGGCGGCCAAGCGGATGGCGGCTCCGAGACCACCAAATCCACTGCCGATGACGAGAATGCGGGACATACGTTGAACTCCCCCAATGCAGTGCTGACTTGAATCCATATTTATTGCTAACGAGTATGATTGTTAAACGGGGAGTTTAAGATTGATGGAATTATGAATGAGCGTCGTCTAAGTTGTGGATCGTTATCGATTTTGCCATTTCGCCGTAAGGCAAGTATCATCCGTTGATTTAGTTATCAGCTTCACTCACCTGGATAGCGTATTCGATTATGGCTTCTATATTCGGCAATGATCCGCAGATTATCCTGTCTTACCTGCTGCCTGCCCTGGAGCAGGCGCTTGGTTCCGATCAGCAAAAAAACGTATTCTTAGCGCGATTGCGGGCTTACTTCCCGGCGATATATGCTCTCTTGAATACGCTCTATGGGGACCGGGATGATTTCATTCCACAGTTGCAGACTATTCTCAATACGCTGGTACAGGTTCATCTGGAACGCTCGGCAGAACTCCGTGCGCTGGATGCTGCTCGTGAACATGATCCCAACTGGTTCCAATCACATCGCATGATGGGTGCAGTCTGTTACGTAGATTTGTTTGCGGATAATCTCGCTGGACTGCGGCGCAAAATCCCGTATTTCAAAGAATTAGGACTGACCTACCTTCACTTGATGCCATTGTATAAGGCGCCTGAGGAAAACAGCGACGGTGGTTATGCGGTCAGCGATTTCCGCAGCGTCAATCCGGCGCTGGGCACGATGGACGAACTGGCGGAGTTCATGACCGAGCTGCGGGCGAACGGCATCAGCCCGGTGATGGATTTTGTGTTCAACCACACATCGGATGAACATGAATGGGCTAAGCGCGCCCTAGCAGGTGACCCTGTCTACCAGAATTATTACTTCATGTTTCCTGATCGGACGCTGCCGGATCAATACGAGCGCACACTGCGGGAGATTTTCCCGGAGGCTGCACCCGGTAGCTTCACTTTCCGGCAGGATGTGGGTAAGTGGGTGTGGACGACTTTCAATCACTTTCAATGGGATCTGAATTACCGTAATCCGGCGGTTTTCAACGCCATGATGGGTGAGTTCCTATTCCTGGCTAATCAGGGAGCAGAAATTCTGCGTCTTGATGCTGTGGCCTTTATCTGGAAGCAGATGGGGACAGCCTGCGAAAACCTTCCCCAAGCCCATATGATCATCCGGGCCTTTAACGCATTAACCCGGGTTGTTGCGCCATCGCTGTTGTTTAAGTCGGAAGCCATTGTTCACCCAGAGATGGTCGCCAGCTACATTGACCGGCAGGAATGCCCCATTTCCTATAACCCGACCATGATGGCGTTGACCTGGGAAGCTTTGGCAACCCGCGATGTGCGCTTACTGCGGCATTCCATGAGCCGTCGGTTTGATATTCCTGAAGATTGTGCCTGGGTCAATTACGTGCGAGTGCATGATGACATTGGTTGGACATTTGCCGATGAAGATGCGGCCGAGTTGAATATCAACGGTTATGACCACCGTCAATTTCTCAATCGCTTCTATATTGGGAAGTTTGAGGGGAGTTTTGCAGCCGGCGTTCCCTTCAGTTATAACCCGGTGACGCAGGATATGCGGATTTCCGGCACGTGTGCATCATTAGCCGGGTTGGAGCAGGCTGACCAAGTCAACAGCCCGGAACTACGTGAACTGGCGCTGCGTCGAATTTTGATGATTTACAGTGTAGCCTTGAGCGCGGGGGGAATTCCACTTCTGTACCTGGGTGATGAAATCGCCATGCTCAATGACTATAGCTATGAGCAAGACCCTCATAAAGCGGCAGACAGCCGATGGGTACACCGTCCGCATATGGATTGGGAACGAGCCACGACTCGTGGGAATGAAACCACGGATGCGGGCCGAATTTTCACGGGTTTACAACAGTTAATTGCTCTTCGGCAGCGTACCCCGGCATTTGGGGGGCATGAGTCTTTGTTCTTTGATACGGGTAGCAAGTATGTCCTCGGTTTTATTCGCAGCAAGCAGGTTGCTGTGCTGGCAAATTTCAGCGAGCATAGCGTAACGATTAACCCGGCAGTACTGGCCGCATACGGGGTGCGCGGCGCTCAGGTCGATCTGGTCACTGATTCAGGGGTTGATGTTTCGGGCGGCGTTCCTTTGGAACCATATCGGTTTGTTTGGCTCAAAGCAGAGTGACAGGCTCTTACCCCTCCCACAGGGACTTCCTTCGGTCGCGTCCCTCTCCCTAACGCCGTTTGCCGAACACGGCGCGACTGGGAGATGGGAGGCTGATTGGCGAAATTCCCGCTACTTGTGTCGGTGGGAAGACGGGAACCCAGCGCCAATTGGCGACATGAGCGCCAAAGTTGACGGCGGGTACACGGGAGACTGGCGCTGATTGTCGGCGTTGTCGGCGGGAAGACGGGAGAATGCCACCGCCCGCCAAGCTTGACGGTTGGCTAGTGGGAATAGGGGAGCTTGCCGCTAGTCTAAAGTTCACAGGGGATAGTTCCCGGTCACCGTTAAGGTGTGCAGGTAGCAATGTGCTGCGTACAAAGCAGTTGGTTTGAGGATAGATACGGTAGAACATGAAGCCAGTGTAGCATACACTGAGACAGAGAATCGGAACATTTGGTTCGATTTCTTCTTATGTTTGATAGGCGGCGCAGGCGCAAGACCGTGTCAGGTCACGACAGGTGTTGCGCCCTTTTATTTTAGGCAGTAGGTAAGTTTTCGATGACGTGCTGGAGGGTTTGGACAGCGCGTTCGTACTCGTCCAACGGGAGGTGCTCGTTGGGGGTGTGATCAAGGTTACTATCCCCCGGTCCATAGGCAACAATCGGGCAATTCCACTTGGCTCCTACCACATTCATATCGCTGGTGCCGGTTTTGAGGACGAAGCCGGGTTGCCCGCCCCGTGAGCGAATGGCTCCCATGAGCAGGCGTACCAGGGCGTTATTGCGGCCCCCTTCGTAGGCGTGCTCTAAGCCATATGAACGCAGTTCACCCCCTGGCGTGACGAATCCGGAGATGGTTTGAAATACGTCCTGTGGAGTCAAGCGGGTGGGCAGGCGGAAGGCGACGGTCATATTACACTGTTCGAGAAAGTAATCTGAGGTGGTGTTGATCGACCGAAGAGAGGGCATGACCTGATCGAAGAATCGTTCTAATCCCTCATTTTCCGTATCAGCCCAATCACTGACTCGCTGCCAGAAAGTCGCCCCCATTGCTCCGGCAGAAGGTTCCGGACGGGCGGTATGCGAAACTGTGCGGCGAAGGTTGTATTCCACCAACAAGCGCCCTTTGTAGCCTAGTGTGATGCGGTCGGCGCTGCTGGGTTCGCCGATGATGCAGAAATCCGGGTTGAAGCGTTCTCGGATGTGGTGAGCGCCTTTGCTGGAGGCGACTTCTTCTTCCACCGCGCCGACCACGATGACGCGCCAGCCCGCCGGAAGGCTGGCCCTGGAGGCCGCATCAGCAAAAGCGGCTAAGGAGCCTTTGGCATCGACGCTGCCACGCCCGTAGAGCTTGCCATCTTCGACGCGCACTGTGATTTCGCCCGGTACGGTGTCGATATGACCCAACAGGATGAGGGTGTGTGCCGCGTCTTCATCGCCCCGGATGCCGAAGGCGTTACCGGCTTCATCGATGCGGGCGTTGAAACCATGAGCATTCATCCATTCGGTGAGGAAGCGCACGGCGGGTAACTCCATCTGTGATGGGCTATAGCGTTTGACCAATTCAATCAAGACTTCGGACATTATTCCTTGCCCCCTGCCGGAACATAACCATCCACATAACCCAGAAAGCGCATTTGCAGCATCGGTACCAGACCGCCGGCATCAATGATGGCCTGCACTGATGGCGATAGGGGTGTGAAGTTGAAGGTTTGACCGGCTGCGATTATGCGATTGTTGGTCACATCGATTTCTAGCGTGTCGCCGGTCTGAAGCAGCGTGTTCAAACCAGGACAGACAATCGGCAGGATGCCCTGATTGATGCAGTTACGGAAGTACAAACCACTGAAAGAGGCGGCAATCAGGATATTGATCCCAGCATATTTGAGGCAGGTGACGGCTTGCTCCCGGCTGCTACCCATCCCCCAATTGCTCCCAGCGACAATGACATCACCCGGTTGGACGCGGCTGACAAAGGTTGGATCGAGGTCTTCCAGCGCATGAGCGGCAATATCCTCGGGCGTCTTGAGTGTGTAGGTGTATTTCCCGGGGAAGATGACATCGGTATTGACGTGGTCACCGTAGACATGGACGCGATGTGTGGTCATTAGAGGAACTCCGCCGGATCGGTAATGGCACCCTTGATGGCACTAGCCGCAACTACGTAGGGGCTAGCGAGGTAGATGGGTGCGTCCGCTGTACCCATTCGCCCTTTGAAGTTGCGGTTGGCGCTGCTGATGGTGGCCTCGTTAGGAGCAGGGATGCCCATGTGATTACCCATACATGGTCCGCAACCGGGTGTGCTGATGCTTGCACCTGCTTCGATGAGAGTGGCAATCGCGCCGGATTGGGTTGCAGCCAGCAAGACCTGTGAACTGGCCGGAATGACGATCAGGCGGCAGCGGACACGCTGCCCGCGCAAGACCTGGGCGGCAGCTTCGATGTCTTCCAGCCGACCATTGGTGCAGGTGCCGATGAAGGCCTGCTGTACTGGCTGTCCGACTGCCTCCGAGAGATTGACGACATGATCCGGTTGGTGGGGCAGGGCGATCTGCGCTTCCAGACTAGCCACATCCAGTTCATATCGGTCGGCGTAGACGGCATCCGCATCCGGATAGATGGGGGTGTAATCTCGCGTCCGTTTGGCTTCCAGATAATCGAACACAGCTTGATCGGGTGGCAGGTAGGCATTCATCGCGCCGAATTCCGCCATCATATTGGGTAGGACGGCGCGTTCATCCAGTGAGAGTGTGGGCAGCGTGTTTCCGCTGAACTCGATCGAACGATACTGTCCCCCGCCGACGGTGCGGTCACCAATGATTTTGAGGGCGATGTCCTTCGCGGTGACACCGGGGCGTAGGTGACCATTTAGCTCGATCTGCATGGATTCTGGCACGCGAATCCAGAGCGCGCCGGTCGCCCACAATGCTGCCATCTCGGTACGGCCGACCCCCATGCCAAAAGCACCCAGCCAGCCGAAATGAGGGGTGTGGCTATCGGAGCCGAAGATCGTTTCCCCCGGCAAGATGAGTGCTTCTTCACTGATGACCTGGTGGCAGATGCCGCGCCCTACCTCGAAGAAGTGAGCAATCCCCTGCAAGCGTACCCACTCGCGGATTTCAGCGTGGTTCTGGGCGTGCTGGGTGGTGGGTGCAGGTACAGCATGGTCGAGCGTGATGGCGACGCGCTCCGGGCGACTCATTCGGGTGGCACCAATGGCCTCGAAGATGCGACGGATGGCAGCCGTGTTATCGTGGCTGAAGATCAAGTCCGGACGCATATCCAGAATAGCCCCGGCTCGAGCTGACTCGACTCCGGCAGCCCGCGCGAGCGCCTTTTCTACAAAGGTATAGCCCGTATTCATACAGGCTGCTCCTGGACTGCTCCGGCGGCTTCTCTCAGCAAATCGTCAATGGCTGCAAGTGAGAGTGGCGCATCATCCGCCCGCTTCTTGATGGTGCGCGTGACCTCCCGAATGGTGTCATCTGGCAGGGACAGCCCCAGAGTCTCAGCTCGGTCACGGATGGCATTCCAACCGGTCAGTCTGTGCCCGATGGCAATCTCTCGGTTGAGGCCAAAGTCTTCCGGACGCAAAATCTCATACGTGCCAGGGTCAGCCAGGACAGCTTTGGCATGGATGCCCGCCTTGTGGATGAAGGCGCTGGCACCGGTGATGTAGTTACTGAAGGGAATGCCGATCTCACAGGTGTCCGCAATTAGTTGGTCAAGGGCCGGGAGCAGGCGCAGGTTGTACTTGCTGACGTAGGTGCGGTCAAGCGTATAGAGGCGGGCGATCAAGCCGCCCAGCGGAGTGATGCCGTTACGCTCACCGATGCCGAGGATGGTGGTGTCAATGTGTGTGGCACCGGCTTCAAGGGCGGCGCAGGCATTGGCTATGGCGCAACCGCTGTCATTGTGACCATGAAATTCGATATCAAGGTGGGTCAAGCGCACCAGTTGATGCACCATGGCTGCGACTTGCGTAGGCGTCGCAACGCCGACGGTATCGGCGACACCGAGACGGTTGACCAGCCCCAGATCGGCTATGGCCAGGTAGACCCGCAGCAGGTCAGCTTCCCGACTGCGGAAGGTATCCTCGGTGCTGAAGCGCAGGATGATGTCCGGGCGCTGGCCCCGGATGTAGCCCATCACTTCCGCCGCGAGGTCGATGATCTGGCGGATGCTCTTGCCGTGGCTGTGCTGGATGAGCTGCGGCGAGGTGCCGATGACTACATCTAACCCTTGGACGCCGGTATCCAACGCGCGGCGGGCATCTTCGAGATTGCAGCGGATATGCGTCAAGATGCGCGCTCGCAGACCTGCGTTGACGACCGCGCGGATGTCAGCTTCGCTTTGTGGAGAGGCACTCGGAGAGGTCATCTCCAACATTTCCACACCGAACTGGTCGAGCATTCCGGCGATTTCCAGCTTTTGCCCGGTGGTGAAGGTGGCGGTGCTGAATTGCTCACCTTCACGTAAAGTGCTTTCGATAATGCTGTAATGATTAAAGGGCATGGTTCAGAATCTCCACGATGCGGTGGGCGGCTTCCCACAAATCATCTTCTGTGATCACTAGCGGAGGTAGTAACCGCAGCACGGATGGCCCTGCAGGCAAGGCTACAACTCCACGCTCCTGCAAGGCTTTCAATATCGGCGCGACCTTTCCACGCAGTTCCAGCCCGAACATGAAGCCGCGCCCTCGTACTTCACGTACCTGTGATTCCGGAGCATTGGACGCTAGCCATTCACGTACTTCGCCACCTAACTTATGCGCCCGTTCGACAAGGCCACTGTTTTGGTAGACTTCGAGGGCTGCCAACCCCGCCGCGCAGGCGAGCGGATTGCCGCCGAAGGTACTGCCGTGCGATGCCGGTGGTAGCTCACCCAGCGATTCGTGTATCAGGACTGCACCCATCGGCAGACCACCGGCCATACTCTTCGCCATTGTCAGCAAATCTGGTTGAATGCCATCCTGTTGATGAGCGAACAGACTTCCGGTGCGACCAAAGCCGGTTTGGACTTCGTCAATAATGAGTAGGGTACCGTTGGCGCGGCAGGCGGCCTGTACCTGTTGCAGATAACCATCATGGGCGGGATGGACTCCGCCTTCACCTTGCACGACTTCAAGGATGACGGCGGCTGTATCCGCACTCAGCGCTGCTGTGAGCTTCTCGATGTTGTTGTAGGGGACGTGGGTCACGTTGGGGATGAGCGGGTTGAACGGCTCCCGGTACGACTTGTCCCAGGTCACACTTAACGCGCCCATCGTCCGTCCGTGAAAGCCGCGCATGGCGGCGATGTAACCCGTGCGCCCGGTCTTGAGGCGAGCTATCTTGAGGGCTGCTTCATTGGCTTCAGTGCCGCTGTTGCAGAGGAAGGCGCGGTTCATGCCTGCGGCACGGCAGAGTTCGGCCTGGTAGCGGGCGCGAACCGGATTGTGAAAGAGTTCCGGACAGGTGATGAGTTCGGCGGACTGCTGACGGATGGCTTCGACAATGGCGGGGTGGCAATGTCCGAGGCTGGCAGAACCTTGCCCGCCGACCAAGTCAATATAAGCGCGACCTGTATCGTCGTAGAGCGTAGCTCCTTCGCCTCGCACGATATTCAGGTCGCGCTTGAGGTAGGTGCCACTACTGTGCTGGTCTTCCAGAGCGTTCAGGTCAAGGGCTTCAGCCAACATGAATCACCTGCTGTCGAGTAATGTGGGTGCCAGCACCGGCCAGCGCCGCATCAATGGGTTGATCGAGCCGTGAATCGGCAAGGATGGTTCGTTCAAGCTGGGCATCGGCGGCAGCCATCACTTTTTTCTTCATGCGACCTCCGGCGAAACCTTCATAACGGGTGATTTCATCCAGCGGGAAGCTAGGGATGAGTGAGTTCGGGTCGCTGACATCGCGCAGTAGACCGGGAACGTTGCTCAGGATAATGAGCGTGTCTGCACCGAGGCTGCGAGCAAGCTGGGCGGCGACCAGATCCCCATCGACATTCAGACGTTCAAAAGCGGCACCCATCGCCAAAGGAGCAATGACGGGTGTCAATCCAGCGGTGAGCAACGTGTGAATGACGCTGCTCTCGATACCGGTGATGGTGCCGGAAAAGTCGTCACGGATGATGACTTGTCGGCCTTCGCGGATAGCGCGGATGGCCTCCTTGCGGCGCGCATGGATGATGTTGGGGCCAGCCAAGCCGACGGCTCGTACACCGTAGCTGGCGAGTTGGGCGGTCATCTGCTGGTTGACGGAACCTGCCGCTGCGCTGAAGAGCTCAATCGTACGTGCATCGGTGTAACGGCTGGTGTGACCGCCGGGTGTGGTGATGGTCTGGGGGGGATGCCCGACTGCCTCCGACAAGCGGTTGGCGGCATCGCTGGCTCCATGCACCAGCACCCACTGTTCGCCGGTTTGTATCCGCGCTGCCAGGTTCCGCAGCACGGTTTCGTGGTTGACCCCGGCTCCGCCGCCGAGTTTGAGGACGTGAATCACGGGTAAAAGCCTCCAAAGGTCAGAGCGGTGGTTTCTTCAAAGCCACACATCAGGTTCATACATTGCACTGCTGATCCCGCTGCGCCTTTACCGAGGTTATCGAGGGCGCTGAGTAACACGGTACGCCCGGTGGCGGGGTCGTATTCCCAGCCCACATCGGCATAGTTGGTACCTGCCAATAAGCGCGGCTCTGGGTGGCGGTGCAGGCCGGATTTCTCATGCACCGGGCGGACAAAGGGTTCGGTGTTCCATGCGGCGCGGTAGGCTGACCACAGGTCTTTATCGCTGAGGCCAATTGGCAGCGAGAGATGTATCGCAGCAGAGACGCCGCGCACGAGCTCGACGCTGGTCACGCTGAGGCGGATGTCATAAGCCCCAGCTGCGGCAAGTGATTGCCGGACTTCGGCCTCGTGGCGATGCCCAGTCAACTGGAAGGGGCGGACGATACCGGAACGCGCCGGGTGATGGCTGGAGTCTGTAGGGGTGCTACCGGCTTCGCTGCTACCGACCTTGATGTCGGCAATGATGGGTTGGGTTGGTGGGAGCATCCCAGCCTTGACCAGCGCATAGACTGCCAGGGTGGTGGCAGTGGCATTGCAGCCGACTCCACTGGCGTAGTTGGCAGACCGGAGGGAGTTTCGTGTCAGTTCTGGCAAGCCGTAGACGAAGCGTTCCAGCCATTCGGGTGCCAGATGCTCGTGCCCATAGGTGCTGGCATATGCAGCGGGGTCGCGCAGGCGGAAATCCGCGCTGAGGTCAACGATTTTGGGAGCGAGCGCGGCGTAACGGTCAATGTACTTCTGAGCTTCGCCATGCGGTAGCGCGAGGAATAGCAGGTCGCAGCTTTGCAGGGCATCCCGACCGATGAATCGCAGTTGAGTTTGCCCACGTAGTTGCGGGTGCACCTGGAAGGCGAATTTGCCGATATAGCTTTCCGAGGTGGCTTGCACCACCTCGATTTCAGGATGGGTCAGTAGCAACCGAAGGAGTTCACCCCCGGTATAGCCACTGGCCCCGACGATACCCACCCGAATCATGAGTTCCCCCCTGCGACGCGGAGTGTATGGCGTACGACTTCAGCGGCGATATCCACCCCGGTAGGTGCGCTGCTGTTGCGGAACTCCATCGTGTGGTTGACCTCGTTGACCAGATAACCCCGTTCCGGGTCTTCCATCACATCAATGGCAAGGATGCCGCCTCCGACTGCACGCGCAGTGCGTAGGCATATATCCGCTAATTCGGGTGTCACCGGGCAGTTTGACGCTTTGCCACCACGGGCTGTATTGGTGATCCAGTGCGGAGAGTCCCGGTAGATCGCGCAGATGGCTTGGTCGCCAACGACAAAGGCTCGAATGTCCCGGCCCGGTTTACGAATGAGTTCCTGTGTATAGAACAGGTGGAGACTGTAATCCCCAAGCGTTTCCCGGTGTTCAATCACCGCTTCGGCTGCATCACGATCATTGACTCTCGCCAGCATTCTTCCCCAAGAACCCGTGACTGGCTTGAGGACAGCGGGATAGCCGATCTGTTCAATCGCTCGCAGGGTGCTTTCCGACTCAAAGCTCAGACGAGCACTGGGTTGGGGCACACCCGCTTTGGTTAGCGCAATGGTGGTGCGGAACTTATCCGCACACGTTGAGGCTGTCTGAAAGCTGTTAATGGCGTTCACGCCCCAGTTTTCCAGCATCGCCAGTGTATAGAGACCCCGTGAGGTGCTGACGCTCCGTTCGAGTACTACGTCGTAGTCATGCCAAGCGGTACCCGTGGGGGAGGATTGCTCCGGCCCGGCAGTGATGTCAAAGATGATTTCCCGGTCATTGATGATTTCTGGTTCAACACCCTGCGCCTGAAAGGCACTGATGAGCAGTTTTTCTTCCGGACGGATGTGCGAAATGACGATGCCGACTCGCATGACTATTCGCCCCAGTCTTCCTGTACTTCCGGCGCGCGATCGAGTGTCAACGGGTTCAGGCTGATGATCTCCAGTTCAGTGCCACAATCCGGGCAGGGCAACAGCTCGTGCTGCATGGCGTTAGCAGGGATTGTGATGGCGGCTCCGCATTCAGGGCATTCTGGCATGTTCATGTTCCTCACTCACTTTCGTTAAAGACCGATACTGAAAATAAAACCGCCGCCAGATCTCGTACGAGGTCTGGCGGCGGTGACGACCCTTTGGGACAGGGCGCAGCTAACCAGACCGTATGGGCGGCTTCTTGCTCAACTTCCGCTTGGTTTCAACGTATTTGCCGATGACCATGCTGGTTAGGCTCCACTCAAACAAAAAACCCGCCGTGTCCGGGCGGGTTCGTTTGCGATCGTTCGTTCATCACAACGCGAAAATCCCGGACGTTAGTCGGGTAGCTGCTTCTTCGCCTTCTTGATGAACATTGACTGAGTCATGATTAACTGCGTCCCTTATTGCAACGTTCTAGAACGATACCGGATAGGCGCAAAAATGCCTATGTGTATTCTGTCTGAATACATCTGTGCATAATGATCATCAGGACCCGGTTCGCAACGTTTGCTCAAAGCTCAGGGCCGCCCGCACGCCGGGTTCAGTCAACTGCACACGATTCTGTGTTATCACGATGAGCTGCAATCGCCGCAACCGCCGGAGCACTTGTTGGGTGCGCGCAGGTGTCCACCGGAAGTGCTGATGCAGGGTATCGGTTGCTAATTCCTGACTGGCTTCCAATGTTTCCTGATGATTCAGGATGTGGCCCATCACCACCTGGTCTTCAAAATGCCGCCGTTGATTCTGCCGCCGCAGCATAGCTGCAACAAAGCCCTGTTCCGGGGAGAGCGCCCAAGCCAGCAAGAAGACGATAAATTGAGCGATGACCATGGCTGCAGAGATGGATGTGTTCCAAGTTAAACCGGGTATGAGTTCACTGAATGGCAGCCAGCCAAGCAGGTTTGCGCGAGCCAGATCATAGCCGACCAGAGCAGAAATTGCTCCGAGGAACGGACTGAGTATCAGCATCCAGCCCAATCGGTGGGTCAATAGATAGGCAGTGGCAGGGGGGATAATGAAGAAGGCAACCACCAATACTGCTCCCACAGCATCAAAGGCTCCGACTGCAGTGATGCTCACCAGAATCATCAACGTGTAATGCAGCCAGCCGGGCTTGAAGCCTAAGGCCCGCGCTAATGCAGCGTCGAAACTTGCCAGCTTTAACTCTTTGTAGAAGATCAGGATAAATGCTACGTTCAGGAGCGTAATGACTCCCATGGTCGTGATCGAGCGAGGCCAGAGTACCAACAACGGCTGTACATCGGTCAGACCTTGTGCCCAGGCTTCCGCTGCGTTGTAAGTGCCGCAGTTGGAGCATTGCTCAGTAAAGACTGCTTCCGGGCTGCGGGGATTAATGCCGCCTGGGGAGCAATTGGTGCAGACACGCCCAACACGGGCGGCAGGGTGCTCGGGTGTAATGACCACATCCTCACAGCCCGTGTAGCAATGGGTGTTGGTATTTGCCCAGGCAACGCCAATTTCGCCCACAATGACTGAGTCATTATCCAGATGGATATTGCTGGTGAAGCGGGAAACCAGCAATACCGCGATGGCAAACAGCAGTGGAAATACCAATCCGAGGGCGGTATCACCCTTAATCAGCCCTGACCGTTGAACCAACTCGGTTAATATGACGGTGCCGACTCCAGCCAGCGCCGCCCCAAGAATCAGGCCTGGAGATGATAGATCCGGTTCAAGACCGAGGATGCTCGACATGACGATGAATGCCACCACTATTCCCAGCAAGATAGTGTGACTAATCGCGTCAGTCGTCAGGGACATGTGCCTCAGTTTGAGGAAAACGCCCAGCAATCCTCCAGAGGCTGCTACTAATCCTCCAATGATGATGGCGACAATGCGCGGGTCATTGAGTATAGTGTTGATGGATTCTTGAGAGGTGAAGTTGAGCAAAAACTGAATGATGACTTGTTCCAGACCGTACATGGTCTTTTGTCCTGATGATTAGCGATGTTCGTTCAAGAATTGTTCGGCTGCCTGTAGCCCGCTGCCGGTTAGCTGCCAGCGGGTACCCGATTTCACAGCCTGATTGTGTTGTTCCAGCCAACCCAAGGCGCGTTTACCTGGTCCGTCGTACAGGCCTGTGATGAGTTCCTGCGGAGCCCAAGCATAGTTATCGCCATGGGATTGCGCATGGCGGTAGAGGCTGATCAGTACATTGCGCCGCGCAAAACTTACACGTTCGCGCCGCTGCTTCCACAGCTCCCAGACGACACCTCGTTCAGGAGCAAACAAAATCGAAACACCGACAATGATTGATGCCATAATGATGATGAGTGGTCCCGTTGGTAGGCCGCTATCTGCAGCACTGATAATGGCTCCAGTACCACCGGCAAAGGCACCAAATATGCCAGCAAGGACTACCATCTGGTCAAGCCGCCTCGACCACTGCCGCGCTGCAACTGCGGGCGCGATGAGCAAGCCAACCATGAGAATTACTCCGGCTACCTGCAAACCCATTACAATGACCACTACGATCAGTGTAGAGAGCAGGGCCTCAACCGGCTGAGTCCGCATAATGGTTGCTGCAAAGACTGGATCAAAGGTCAGTAGTTTGAGTTCTTTCCAGAACAACGCTGTTATGAGCAAGATGGCGCTGCCGACTAGCGCAATCGTAAGCAAACTATCTAGCCGGATTGAAGCGGCTTGACCAAAGATAAATTGAGCTAGACCAGCCTGACTGGCGTTCTGTTGGCCTTGAATAATCGTCAGTAAGGCCAGCCCTATGGCAAAAAACGCTGCAAGGGTGATCCCCATTGCGGCATCTTGCTTGATGCGAGTGGTTGAGGTCACTGCCCGGATGAACTGCGCGCCGAGCCAACTGGCAATGGCTGCACCGATGAGTAGTGCACCCATCTGCCTACCTACTAACATAAAGGCAATGGCGACTCCTGGCAGGGCTGCGTGAGAGAGTGCATCTCCCATCAGGCTTTGCTGGCGCAAGACAGCGAATGACCCGATGACACCGCTGAGTAACCCCAACACGGCGCCGCCGAGAGCTACGACCAGCAGGGTGTAGTCATAGCGCACATTGAAGAATTGATTGGTGATGAGGACAAAGAGCAGTATGGCCATTAAGGTGATGCCCAAGCTGCGCCAAATGCCGCCGGGTAAAGCTGGTCGCCGGCTGTTTGAATCTGTCATCAGCGGAACGGAAGAGGGGAGTTCACGTTGCATCAGCTTACTCCCAGAGCTTTAAGGGTACGCGAGCCGTAGGTTCGCCGGATGTTTGCCTCTGTGAAGGCTTCGGTAGTTGGCCCGCTAGCGATTAGTTCGACATTGAGCAGGGTCACATGGTCGAAGTAGTCAGTGACTGTATCGAGGTCGTGGTGGACGACTATCACTGTACGCTGCAAGGATCGAAGTTCCTGCAACAGATTAACTATGGCGGCCTCTGTCACTGCATCGACCGCTGCGAAGGGTTCATCCATGAAGTAGAGGTCGGCATCCTGTACCAGAGCGCGGGCGATGAATGACCGCTGCTGCTGGCCGCCGGAAAGCTGTCCGATCTGCCGATGAGCAAAGTCCTGGAGACCGACCTGTTCCAGGGCATGCATGGCCCGGTCGAATTCTGCTCGTCCCGGTCTCCGTATCCAGCCGAGCTTGCCGTACAAACCCATCAGCGTCAGGTCAAGGACGGTGGTGGGAAAATCCCAATCGACGCTGCCGCGCTGCGGTACATAGCCTACGCGCAGACGGACTTCATCGTAAGGTTTCCCGAAGAAGTGCACACTGCCCGCCGCACGCGGTACTAACCCCAAGGCTGCTTTGATGAGCGTGCTTTTGCCCGCACCATTTGGTCCGACGATTGCCATGAGCACGCCAGGTGGGACGTGTAGATCCAGGTCCCAGACGACTGGTTGGCTGCGGTAGGCAACCGTCAAGTCTTCAATATCGAGGGCAATAGGAGGTGTTTGATCTGGCATGAGAGTTGGCTTTCTCGAGAGGCGTGTGAGCGCCTCCCGATGATTTATGTGTTGATTGCTGCTGATTCGAGTAAGTCTGTCGGTGGCTCTGGGCTGAGATCATTCGGCCAGTCGGCAATTGATTCATCAAAGGATTGCAATATCGTGATGATGTTGCTGGCAATCATGCCCACATAGGTTCCGCCAAAAGTTCCCACACTATCCATTGCATCGGAGTAAAGTGGTCGGATTCCAACATCTACAGTCCCACCCTGAGCACGCACCGCATCCTTGACTGCTTCGATGGTAGTTGGTGGCACGCTACTTTCGACGAACATCACAGGAATCTGGTTTTCGACTACAAAGTCGGCTAATTCCTGAACGTCACCGACGCCGGCTTCAGCCGCAGTGCTGATACCCTGAAGGCCGCGTACTTGAAAACCAAACGCGATCCCAAAGTATTGGAAAGCATCATGTGAGGTGATGAGAATTCGCTTGGTCTCTGGGATAGTCTCGACAGCACCCACAGCCCATTGATAGAGGGTGTCTAATTGGGCGACATAGGCGGCTGCGTTGGCCTGATAGGTCAATTCATTATTTGGGTCAATCTGGCTCAAACTATCGGCCAGGAATTGAGCGGATAGCTGCCAGTTACGCGGGTCAAACCAGAAGTGTGGATCATCGACATTGGTGAATTCTTCCGAGAGGTTAAATCCACCAATCGTGAAACCATTGTCTTTAACTGGTTGGGAAAGTGCAATGATTCGGGTATCTTGTGCTGCGAGAGACTCGAATAGTTCACCAAAGCGTCCTTCAAGGTTCAGCCCCATATATACGATTACGTCAGCATCACTCATGGCGGCAATATCGCGTTCCTTCGGTTGGTACAAATGGGGATCTACGCCCGCACCCATTAAAGGGGTGAGTATGACATCGCTATTGAGCAGATCCCCCACAATGATCGTGGTTAGATCTGTAGCCTGAGTCGTAGTTGCGACAATTTGGAGGGGTGCCTTTGCTTCTTCCTGCGCCAATACAGGCCAAGTCATCAATAGCAGCAGCAGGGTGACTATGTACTTCAACATCTTATAATACGCCTCATCGATAGTGTTGATAGCTTATTCAGTACGACTCAATTTAGGCTGCTATCAACATTGATTTAGATTTGTCTAAATATAACCTTTTGGCGCAACTTCTGTCAAGTGCGTGGTACTATCGCTGCGGACTCCTTACTGAATAGGGACTTTCAAAATGGCGACTACACTTTTTCGAAATGCTCGCATTCTAACCAGCACACGTACGCTGGAACGTGGATGGTTGCTGGCAAATGGACGTGCAATTGCATCTTTTGGTGAAGGTGATGCACCGGACTTTGAAGGTGCAAGCATTATAGATTCGGCAGGTTCCGTACTCCTGCCGGGCTTTATCGATGTACATGTGCACGGGGCAGTTGATCATGATTCAATGGATGCCACGCCTTATGCAGTCCGTGCGATGGCTCGCTTCTATGCTCGACATGGTGTCACTAGTTTCCTGGTCACTACATGGACGGATACCGATACTCGCATACAACGAGCGCTGGACAATGCGGTAGCTTGTGTTGGCCCACAAGAAGAGGGCGCAACCGTGTTAGGCGTCCATCTGGAAGGGCCCTATATCAATGCAGAAAAGCGTGGCGCGCAGCGCGAACAAGATGTTCGGTGGGCAGATCCTGTGGAAGCATTGCGTTATCTGGACACCGGAATCATCCGTTTGCTTTCCCTCGCGCCCGAGTTTGAGGCCAATCACTGGCTCATAACCGAATGTGTGAAGCGCGGCATTACCGTCTCGGTTGCCCATACTGCTTCGACTTATGCTCATATGCAAAAAGCGGTTTCACTGGGGTTGACACATTCTACACACACCTATAATGCCATGATGCCCTTAACACATCGTGATCCAGGCACAGTCGGGGCTGTGATGACGATGCCTCAAATCCGCTGTGAGCTGATCGCTGATAACATCCATGTGCATCCGGTTGCGATGAACGTGTTATATCGTGCAAAAGGGGTTGAGGGAGTTATCCTCATCACGGATGCGGTACGCGTGGCGGGGTTGCCGGATGGCGAATACACACTCGATGATCGTCCGGTGGTAGTAAAGGATGGGGCGGTTCGGTTGCCAGATGGTACATTGGCGGGGAGTACGCTCACGATGGAACGTGGGCTGAAGAACTTCATAGCAGCTACTGGTGAGTCTCTAGATAGGCTTTGGCCGACCAGCAGCTTGAATGCTGCCCGCGCTGCTCATGTGGCAGATCGCAAGGGAAGCATTGAGGCCGGCAAAGATGCCGACCTCGTTCTCTTAAACGCTGATTTAGAAGTGCAACTGACGATGGCTCAAGGCCGGATTATCTATCGAAGTGGAGTTTAGTTTTCTCCCAGGTAGACTTTCCGTACCATTTCGTTCTGGATGAGATTCTGAGCAGAGTCCGCCAGTACGATCCGACCACTTTGCAGGACATAACCTCGATTGGCGACTTCCAGCGCCATCAACGCATTCTGCTCAACCAGCAGGACGGTCATCCCCTGTTTATTGATGCGCTGGATGATCTCAAAAATGTTTTCTACCAGCACTGGTGCCAGACCCATCGACGGTTCATCCAGCAGGAGGAGACGTGGACGGGCCATGAGTGCGCGTCCCATCGCTAACATCTGCTGCTCGCCACCGGAGAGCGTCCCTGCATATTGTTTGGTCCGTTCCTTGAGGCGGGGAAATAGGCCGTAGACCATTTCGATATCCGCTTTGATTCCGGGACGGTCATTACGGTGAAATGCACCCATTTCCAGGTTATCCAGGACGGTCAAGCGCGGGAAAATGCGGCGTCCTTCTGGTGATTGGGAAATTCCTTTAGAGACCAGGGCGTGTGCGGGTACCTGATGGATAGGTTCGCCATCCAGCAGAATGCTGCCTTCACGAGGATGCATGATACCGCTGATGCTGCGGATTATGGTGGTTTTGCCGGCGCCATTCGAACCGATCAGCGTAACGATTTCGCCTTCATCAATGTGCAGGCTGATACCATGCAGAGCATGGATGTTGCCATAGTAGGCGTGGATGGAGTCCACTTTGAGCAAAGGATTAGTTCCCACGTTTCAGAACCTCCAGCGCTCGCTTGCCCAGGTAGGCTTCAATCACGCGCTCATCACGTTGAATTTCTTTAGGCAGACCTTCCGCAATCTTTTGACCGTAATCCAGCACTGTGACTTTATCCGAGATATTCATGACTACCTGCATGTCGTGCTCGATCAACAGGATGGTTTGCCCACGATCATCACGGAGCCGCCGGATCAGGCCGATCATGTCCTGCGTTTCATTTGGGTTCATTCCGGCGGTTGGTTCATCCAGCAACAGCAGCTTTGGCATGGTGGCCATGGCCCGTGCAATTTCCAACCGCCGTTGCAGGCCATAGGACATGCTGCGTGCCAGGACTTCTTCGTACCCTTTGAGGCCAACGAAAGCTAACAACTGACTGGCCTCCTCGGCTGCACGGCGTTCTTCATTACGCACCCAACTCGGTTTGGCAATATCGGTGAACCAATTGGATTTTAGGCGATGATGCATTCCAACCAACACGTTTTCGAGTGCCGTTAGGTTGTTGAACAGGCGAATGGTTTGGAAGGTGCGAGCAATGCCAATCCGGGTCAGTTTATTTGGCACCATCCCACTGATCTCTTGCCCAAGAAAGCGGACATAGCCTGTGGTGGGCTTATAGTAGCCGGTTATTACATTGAAAAATGTGGTTTTGCCGGCACCGTTCGGGCCGATGATGCTGTTGATACTTTGTTTTGCCAGGGAATAGTCCAGCGTGTTGACGGCGATCAGGCCACCAAACGCCTTGCTGACTCCCTTGGCTTCGAGGACGTTTTCCATCGTTAGTCGCCCCCTTTGGCAGCGGTAGAAGCGGTTGCATTGGCCGCAAGGGCTTCTTCTTCAGTTAGGACTCGTCCCTTGACCTTACGGGGGAAGAGGCCCTGTGGTCGGAAGATCATGAAGAAAATCAGGCCGATGCCGAAAAAGACCCACCGCAGGTTTTCGCTGCCACTCGGCAAGACCTGGTTGAGAATCTGAGCGAGGAAGAGACCATCGAAGAGCGATATGATGAGGCCGCCTATCAGCACGCCCCACACGCTGCCTAAGCCGCTGAAGACCACGATTATCAGGAGGAAGATTGATACCTGAAACCGGAATAGATCGGGAAAAATGGCTCCGAGCATGGATGCGAAGACGACGCCAGCGAGACCGGAGAAGGACGCACCAATCGCAAATGCGGAAAGCTTGGCCCGTATCGGATCAACACCCATGAAGTCGGCGGCGGTTTGGTCTTCCCGGATGGCTTTCCAGGCTCGACCGATACGAGAGTTGTCTAAGCGAAGTGTGCAGAATAGGACTAATGCAACCAAAAGTGCGATTACGTAGAACCAGAAGTGGGGATCTACACCTACATTGAGTGCACCAGGTTCCAGACCGAACAAACCTTCAAATACACCGAAACTGGGCTTGCCAATCGGGGTCAACCCCTGGCTGCCATTGGTAAGATCATCCAAGTTGCGGACAACCGTCGGTATGATTTCACCGAAGGCCAGAGTCACTATTGCCAGATAGTCACCGCGCAAGCGCAGGGTAGGGGATCCGACTACGATGCCGAAAAATGAGGCAATCGCTGCGCACACCCACAAGGCAAGAAAGAAACTCATCTGTATTCCGTGGCTGGGATAAGTGAGAATGCCGAAGGCATAAGCCCCAATCGCGAAGAAGGCTGCATACCCCAAGTCAAGCATCCCGGCAAAACCGACGACGATATTCAGCCCCAACGCGAGAACGACATAGATAAGCGCTCGGTTGACCTGGGTGAGTAGTGCGAGATTGCCGCCTGCTGCCCGGATTGCACTTTCAGCTATGTCAATCACAAACGGAAACAGAATGACAAGCGCGGCGACCAATGTGATCTGCGCTGCGTTTGGAAGCCGCGACCACCATGTGCGAATCGTATTTATCATGGCTGGCTCCTTAAATCTTTTCAATCGATTGGGTGGAGCCGAGGATGCCGGAGGGACGGAAAACCAGCAGCAAAATCAGAATACCGAAGATCATCACCCGCGTCCATGAAGGTTCGAAGTAAAAGTCACTCATCGACTTAATCATGCCGATGATGAACGCACCTAGGACCGCACCGCGGATATTGCCAATTCCGCCCAGAACGGCAGAAGTGAAGGCCATCAAACCGGCTTCGAAACCCATCAGGAAGCGACCTGAGTTGATGTAAAGCCCCCAGACTAACCCGGCAGCCCCTGCAAGTGCACCGCCAATAAAGAAGGTGGTAGCAATGATGCGATTAACATTGATCCCCATCATGGCAGCAGCTTCGCGGTCTTGCGCGCTAGCACGCATGGCCTTACCAATTTTGGTGCGTTCGATGAAGAAGTTGAGGCCAATCATGAGTGGAATGGTCACGCCGAACAAGAATAAGTCTTTGGTTGTCAGTTGGATGGCCGTGTCTAATCCAAACCACTGACGCAATATGTCGATACGCGGGAAGTAATTGGGGTAGGGAACTTGATTGGCACCCACCCAAATTGCGTATATAGCTTCTAAAGCAAAAGATACACCGACCGCTGTTAGCAGAGGGGCTAACTTTGGGGCATTTCGCAATGGCTTATAGGCGACGCGGTCAATGAGTGTGTTCAAGCCGCCGGTTAGCAGCATGGTGATGACAAAGATCAGTGGCAGGATGGTCAGCAGTCCGACGACATCCAGCGGGCGTGGCGGATTGATGGCAGTGAAAATCGTCAGTGATATAAAGAAACCGAACGCAAACAAGTCGCCATGAGCAAAGTTGATGAGCTCGACAATGCCATAGACCATCGTATAACCGAGCGCAATAAGCGCAAGGTAGCTTCCAATTGTCAGACCTACGATGATCTGACCGATGAAAAATTGCAGTTCAAGATCCATAAATGGCTCCAGTGGGGGCAATTGAAAGGAGAGGGCACGTTCTGCCCTCTCCTGGTTGAACTTACCTCAGCATTGCCCGAAGACTAACCCGTAACCACGCATTCGGTATCCTGCATGGTGGGGCTGATCGCCACGGCGTTGCCAATTTTACCTTCGCTGACATCATAGCCATAAAACACGGCGAGGGTCGAGTCGCCGTTTTCGTCGAAGCTGAACGTGCCGGTGATGCCATCGAAGCCGCTCAGGCCACGCATCGCGTCGAGGATCGCGGTACGGTCGGCCGCGCCAGCCTGTTCGATCGAGGCCAGGATGACCTGCATCGACTGATAGGCATACGTCGCATACGGGTCCGGTTCTTCGTTGCTGTTCTGGGCCAGATAGTCCTGATAGAAGCGCTGCCCAGCTTCACTGGTCAAGGCCGAGGGTTGCAGACCGGGGAAGGTCAACAGTACATTGCCTTCAGCTACTTCCACGCCACCGATCTGGTCGAACAGGCTGGGGCTGGTCAAACCATCTGGGCCCATGAACTTGATCCCGGCGTCAAACAGACCTTGTTCGCTCATCTGCTGGATGACCTGGGGACCGCCCGAGTCCAGTACAAAACCACCGTACACGAGGGTTGCACCGGAACGGCGAACATCATTCAGCAGCGCGCGGAAGTCAATGTCAGTCGATTCCACGCTGGCACGACCGGCGACGGTCAGGCCGATGGATTCGGCGTGCAGAACAAATTCGTCGGCGATGCCTTTGCCGTAAGCCTGGGTATCATCCAGGACGTAGACGCTTTCGAAGCCCGCGCACTGCGCCCAGGAAGCCGCTGCCGGACCCTGGACATCATCGGTCGCGTTGGTGCGGAAATAGTTGACTACGCCACTCGGACGATAGATGGTTGGTTCATCGGCGGCACAAGAGGCCGCAGTGCGGGTCAGGCAGGGGTTGCTGTTGGCGGGGCTAATCTGAGCAATGCCAGCCGCATTGGTGATAGGCATACTCACCTTGGCTGCACCGCTGTTATAGGTGCCGAAGTAGACCATACACGCGGGGTCATTGACACAGCGCTGGGCATTTTCGGCTTCGATGACGCCGTCCCATGCACCGGTGGTCGGAGACGCATCATCCAGGGCAACAATTTCAATATTAAAGCCAGCGGGGCCACCTTCGTTATCCGCAATATAGTGTTCGACTGCGAGTTGAGCAGCTTTCAACATGCTCTCGCCCACGGCCTGGGTACCGCCTGTCAGCGGCCAGCTTGTATAAATCTTGATCGTTTCTTGCGCGGCAACTGGCGCGACTAGCAGGGCTGCCAGCGCCAATAAGACCACTGCAACCAGCAGACGTTTGGACATCGTGCCTCTCTCCTTATAATGGATACCGATGTGGTGACCGGGCGAACGGATGGGTACCGTTTCCCAGATGGGCGGGATTGTAGCGTGACATTAAGAAATCGCCAATTAATCTCCCAGATGGTTGCAATACTTCCCCAAAGCGTCGCTAGTAAACCCTATTCGCTACAATAAAAAGGTGTTATGACATGATGCTACGTGGTGCGATATATGGGTTGAGTGCAGCGGCGATCTGGGGTGGGATGTATGTGGTTTCTGATGTAGTGCTACCCGTTATTCCGCCTTTTGCTTTGCTGACCTTGCGCCTGTTGTTGGGCCTGGTTGTGTTGATTCCCCTTTGGTGGTGGTCGCAACGGGGGCGCGGTCATGGCTTCCATTTGCCGAAGGGAAAGGATGCGTTCCGGTTATTGGCTGTGGGATTGGTAGGTTTTGGGTTTTCTATCGGTGCTCAGTTTGTTGGCACTGATCTCTCAACCGCCATGAATGGTTCGCTGGTCACCAGTGCGTCGCCCGCATTCATCCTCATTTTTGCGTTACTCATTCTCAAAGAACGACTGACCCGAACACAGATTGTCGCCGTTGTGCTAGCGACGATTGGTGTCCTCATCATTCTTGACCCAACCCAAGCTCAGTTCGGCTCGGAGACATTTGTCGGAGATGTTTCTCTGGCAATAGCCGCTCTTACCTGGGGGCTTTATTCGGTGTTGGTGCGCCTTGTCAGTCGTCAGTTTGATACGTTATTGGTCACGATTTATGCCTTTGTTGGAGGACTTTTCCTGACTGTTCCTGCTGCTTTTCTTGAACGCACTGGTCGTTCGATTGGAGAGATCGATCTGCCCGTGATCATTGGGGTGTTGTACCTAGGGGTAGTCTCTACCGCTGGAGCTATGTGGCTTTGGAATCGCTCCTTTGCCCTGGTGGATGCCTCGATTGCTTCGCTATTTTTCTTCGCCCAACCCGTAGTTGGTGCTGTTTTGAGCATCGTCCTGCTTGGGCAGCAATTTACCCCGGCTCTTGCTCTAGGCAGTGCATTAATTGGCACGGCATTGCTGCTATCCCTTAGTCCCCGACGTGAGGCGTGATGGTCTGTTGTTGTACGTAGTCTATAAGCGGTATAAGCGGGGAAGGCAGTGTGCCGGTACAGCTTAGTGCCAGACTATAGCGTGCCCGGGTCATGGCAGTGAACAGTTTTCGCCGAACCATCGCGACGTTATCCTGATCAAGCGGAGTGATAAAGGCCGTGTGCAGATGAGGTATGACGACTGCATGAAACTCCAGGCCTTTCATACGATCAAAGTGCTGGACATAGACACCTCGCTTTGACAATGAATCCCAGTTCTTCAAATGCCACCGATTGTGGCAAAGGATGGCAATTTGCTGAGGTGCAATGCCTTCAGCCAAGAGTTTTTGAATATGTTCATGAATCCAGGCGGCTTCGCTCGCTTCAAGCGGTGTGGTCAGCAGCAGGGGGAGGGGGCCATCCTGTAAGCCTTCCGCCTCGAGATCTGGACGTGGACGGTCATCCTGTGATCGAAGGGTTTCATCTGCCTCAATTAGACTGTGGGCAGCCCGGTTAATGGCTTTGGTCGATCGGAATGGCACCCGTAATAAACGGCTGTGCCCCACGATATTCAGGCCTTTTTGAGACCAAGTATAGGAACAAAAGATACTCTGAGATGGGTCATCACATAGGAAAAGATCACCATCCGTTTTGACTAGTTTTCTGCAAACCTGAATCCAAGATGGTGCGAAATCCTGTGCTTCATCTACGAAGAGGGCATCATAATGATGTTGGAGCGGATGGTTTTCCAGCGCTTCCAGTGTCAGAAACGGAACATCATCCCAATCGAACCAGACAACGCCTTTAGCTCGCAGGGCACTCTGCGCCTGCAAATAGGCACTAAATAACAGATCGATTTCCTCACGTTGATGACGGTCAAGTCGTTTGCCGCGACCGCGCCGATCTGCATGAAGGTAGACATTGGAGTCGTAAAGCCCTAGTTCTTTGCGCCATCCAAATTCGCTGGCAGCGTAATCTGCTGACACATCTATCAAGCGCAGTCGTTCGATGGTATAGCGCCGTAACCAATCCACTGCTCGTAAAGGATCTGCCCAGTAGGGTTGCATGACAAGCCGACACAGTCGATGGAAGTTCATTACCTCTACATTGTTGAATCTTCCAATCCGCTGCCGGAGATCCGTCGCTATGTCGACGTTGAAGGTGAGTACTAATTGCCTAGCTTTTGGATGTTGGCGCACAAGTTGTTGAACTCGCCGCACGAGTACCAGCGTTTTGCCACTACCCGCTACGCCCCGTACTAGTCGAACCGATTGGTCGATGGCTGCTTGAGTGGTATCTTCTGGCAGAAAGTCTTCTGACAGCAATGGGAGTTGCCGGGGCTTGAAACCTGTCAATGGCTCACTGATCAAACGATCTTGCACGGCGGTGAGGGTTCCAAGGGGATTACCCTCTTTGGTTTCAACGATCAAGCTAGGTTGCAGTGTTTCCCGGATCACATCTAAGGTCGTGTTTGGGATCGGGGCTGTGAGCCTGAACCGCCAGGGTAAATGTTGAATAATCTGATCAAGTGAAAATGGGCTTTCGAGTAATTCACGTCCAATGACTACCCCACGCGGCCAGATGCCCACACCCTCGAATTGTTCGATGATCGATTGGGAGATATATGGCAGTACAACCAGTACTTGCCAGGGGAACCGCAAGGTCTGCCTTCCCCGATAAGCTTGCCAGAGTTCCGCTCGCTCCTCAAAACGTTGTTTGAGATGATAGGCAAAGCGTTCTACGGTCAGGACGGGATTGGGATAGGACTTAATTTCACCATCAAAGCGTCTGGTAGTGATCGATTGCTGGTCGCCGCGTTCGATGTGATTCCAATCCTTCACTTCGACAATGATGACACCAAGGCGGCGATTGACAATGACAAAGTCAGGTTTGCTTGACTGACCATCTGCTGTGTGAACATGGGGTTCATGGATGAACCAGTAATCATCCGTATTTAGCTGGCCCAGCAGGTGTTTTAGGCGGCTTTCACCGGGGGTGAAAGACTTGTGGGGTAGGCCGATCATCAACAGTTATTCACGATATGCCGAAGAATAGCCCCAGTCTAGCATCGAATGCCTGTTCGCTCAAAGCAAGGTGGTGATAGGCCAGAGCGATCTGGCTTCAATATTCATCATGGTCGACTCTCCAGTCTGAAGGCGGGCGTACCCTGCGGCAGCTACCATGGCCCCATTGTTCATGCAGAGGTGCAATGGAGGATATCGGACCGGGACTTTGATCTCGCGATTGATTTGCTGACGCAGATAGTGATTGGCTGCCACGCCACCCACGACCATTACTTCATTTGCTTCACTTTGACGGAGGGCTTCCTTCAGTTGCCGAAGCAAGATATCTACCAAACTCGTCTGTAAACTGGCCGCTATATCGTGGATAGAAATATCCGATTTGAGTTGCCGTTTCCCACCGGGGTGACTCATCCGACCTGTTGCTCCAACGGGTGCGACCGTTATCTCGTTCAAGACAGCAGCTTTGATGCCGTTGAAGCTAAGCACGTCATTTTGTTGGCGGATCTGCCGAAGGAAATTATAGGCAATACCGTTGCCTCGAGCGGCCGACTCCTCGATTTTGGGTCCTGCGGGATAACGGAAGCCTAGAACCCGCCCGATTTTCTCGATGGTTTCGCCAATGGTGTCGTCAGCGGTTTCTGCAATGACTTCGTATTGGTTGTAGTCGGTCATCTTCAGAAAACTGGTAGTTGCACTGGAGATGATTACGGCGAGTGCCGGGAATTGAATTTCACGGAACGGCTGTACCAGTTTGCAGGCGTAGATATGTGCTTCGGCATGATGGACACTTACCATCGGTTTGTTATGAATCAAGCTGATGGCCTTAGCATAATTCAGGCCGATATCGAGTGACGTGCCAAGTCCGGGTCCCTGCGTAACTGCAATTGCACTCAACTGTGCTGGGCTGATCCCGGCATCGGAAATGGCCTGGTCGGCGACATATGTAATATATTGCAGTGGATCATGTCGTGATTCCTGAAACTGACTGTCAGTTGGCGGCAAACGTTTGAGGCGAGATGTGTTGACTTCGGAGGCAATTTGTACGCCATCAATCACTACCCCGGCGACAGTATCATTACCTGACGTATCAATCCCAAGTGTATAGTGCATAGAATCGGATTCTCATTTATAGATTACGCCACTAATCCCAAGTGGGGCATTGGCCTGGGCGTCTAGACGCAGGTCAGATACGGCTCCGCTCATGATTTTATGATAGGCAAGCCCAGCGATCATTGCACCGTTATCTGTACACAGCGGAAGCGGTGGATAAAAGGCTTCTATCGAATGACTTTCGGCAAGTTTAGCTAAAGCAGACCGCAAACCGCGATTGGCAGCAACACCGCCACAAACGGTTACCGTGGAAAGATTGTACACGGTGGCAGCACGCAAGATTCGCCCGATCAGTACGTCAACAACGGCTTGTTGGAAACTGGCAGCTACATCGGCCAGTGGAATGGGTGTACCCGCTCGTTGCAACTTTTCGATTTGCCGAATGACGGCTGTTTTGAGACCGCTGAAGCTGAAATCATAGCCAGGGTCATGTAGCATGGGGCGTGGCAGATCCAATGCGGTAGAGTTTCCCTCAAGTGCCAGCTTATCGATAATCGGACCACCAGGAAAGCCAAGGTCAAGGTAGCGAGCGATCTTATCGTAAACTTCTCCCGCGGCATCATCCAGTGCTCGCCCGAGGAGTTCGTAATGGTCAAGCGCGTGGACTAGCAGCAGGAGTGTGTGCCCGCCAGATACCGTTAAGCAAAGGTGTGGGAATCGGATGGAATCTCCATGCTCCAGAATGTTTGAGTAAATATGTCCTTCAATATGATGAATACCAACCAGTGGTACATTCAAACTCAAGGACAGGGCTTTACCGGCTGCTGCGCCGACTACGATTGATCTCAAGAGGCCGTGGCGGGCAGTAACCCCAATCGCATCTATCTGGTTGTAGTTTAATCCTGCATCGGTTAGAGCTTTTTCGATGACCTCGCCAATGGATTCAACATGCTTTCTCGCTGCAATTTCTGGGACCACGCCACCAAAAGGGGCATGTTCCTTGAGTTGTGAGGAAATGATGTTTGAAAGGATATGTCGACCATCTACCACGACAGCGGCAGCAGTGTCATCACAGGACGATTCAATACCGAGTATTCGCATAGTCAATCAGGTAACCTGGACCTTAAACTCAATCTCGGCAGAAGATGGTTGGACGTATAACGGTTTCAACGAAATTACCGCTTCATGCTCGTAGGTGATCTGTCCATATTTCAAGGTGCTCTGAGCTATATAGCGAAGATACCGGCTATCAGCCTGCGGTTGCTGGCATATGAACTGCCAGCCAGCCTGTTTGTAGGGTGCAAGAAGCTGTGCACCATCACCGATAATCGTGAGATCGGTAAGGTCAACAGCTCGAAGTGCGGTTGCTCTGGGTACCTCCCACGAATCTGCTCCAACTAATTGATAGCCTTCCTGGTGCCATACAAACACTGCTGAGTAGACTTTTCCTCCACCAGCATCTAGCGCTGTCAACAAAGTAGGGGATGTGACACCCATTAATTCGGCATACCCCGCGATAATTTGGCTACTGGTTAGGGTAGTCAACGCGATCTGATTAGTCATGCAGAGCAATTTAACGGTTGCCAGACCAATTCGCAGGCTCGACCAGGCTCCCGGTCCAATCACTGTGCTGCAACGGTTAATCTGCTGAATATGCCATCCTGCATTATCAAGTAGGTGCCGAATTCCAGGGGTCAAGTTAATGAGACATGACTGTTTGTCTTCGAAGTGTAGACAGCCGCACATTCGATCATCTTCAAAAAGCGCAATCCAGTTTTGGCGCGTCGAGGTGTCGACGATTAGATGCTTCATCCGGTTGAAATCACAGATCTAGGTGAACACGTTTATCAACGAGTGTATGATGCTATCATAAAGTTGACTGCCGTGTGCCTCCAATGTCATCACTCTTCCCAGATCGTCATCGTTCACTAAATCAATCTGAAGATGGAGTTGATGTGCCGGTTGTAGGGCCGGGTAGCTTGCGAGGCGTTCTGGCCATTCAATCAGGCAAACTCCGGACTGGGAAAACACATCCTGTACCATCAGTTCATCATCGAGCGATAATGAGCTGAGGCGGTAGAGATCCATATGGAACACGGATAGGCGACCGCGATATTCGTGAATGAGGTCGTAGGCCGGACTATTGACATATTCGTAGTCCGGCACGCCCAATCCATAGGCGATGCCTTTTGCCAGCCATGTCTTTCCGGCGCCTAAGGTGCCGGAGAGCGCAACAACACTGCCTGTTTCCAACAATTGACCAATGTGCTTGCCGATGGCCAATGTGCGGTCAGGGGAATCGCTCTGGATAGAAACCATGACTAATCCGATTAGCGTATTGGTACGTCGTTCATTGAACCGCGAATATCAATCGGTGAAGCGGGTATCCATCCAACCAGGCCGTTGTAACGAATGTGCAACCAGAAGTTGCCACCATTTTGCCGAGTACGCCCGATAATGCTGAAGACACCGTTAGGCGGTAGTTGACCAAGAATAGTGGTGCGGGTACTGGGTCGGCGGCGAACATCAATGATCGCGTTCGCGATGGCGGTGACACCAATATCCGGTGCACTGTCAATCTGATCGAAGAGGCTGCTTTGGGCAGGTATAACGGCGATATTGCCGGTGAGGTTGAGATACCGGCCCGAAACCCAGCCAAAGAGGCTGTCGCTGGCCTGAACATAGTACCAAGTGTACTCGCCTTCGTCCTGGCTCTTTCCGAGAATGTTGTAGTTGGCCCCTGGCTCGATTCGCCCGATGAGAGTGGCCCCGAGGTATGGTCCAGTACGAACAGCTAGGCCTTCAACTTCGATGACATTCCCCTGAGCAGGGCCAAGCGCTGTGGGAACAAAGGCTGTGGGGAATACGCTGGTAGCAGCAGGGCCGCCTGGTGTGTTGGTCGGTACAACGGTTGTTGAGCCGACACAGGTTAATCCGTGGATGACAATGGGACGTAACGGGTCATTCGTGTTGAATTGAAGTGTGGCGGTTTTAAACCCGGCAGAGGCGGGTGCACAGCCAATAACTACGGGTTGCGATCCACCAGGTTGGATGGAGAACGGTGGAACGGGTGACAGGCGGAATTCAGTGGCATTGGGACCTGCTAGCGTGCCTCCACTTATAAACAGAGGTGCAGTGCCAATGTTAAATATGGTGAGATTTGTCGGGTTTACACTGCCTATCAGTACGGTTCCAAAGTCAATCGGTGCACCGGGCAGGAATGGTGCAGAAGTATACACAGGGGTTGCTGTGCTGATTACCCGGCATTCAAGAGGATAGGTTGCTGGGCTACCCGCTCCGTTATGGGTAATTCGCAATGTTCCTGTAACGGGATTGGGATTGGGAATGTCGTTGCTGGCACAAGCCACGGTCAATGTCTGCGTGCCGCCAGTATCAGGCAAGGTGATTGGCGCTGCCGGGCCGGTTACACTCAGGCGTGTATCACCGCTGATGCTGTAGCTACTGATAATCAGGTCGCCGGTACCAATGTTATTCATGGTGATGGCTTGACTTGCCCGCTGACCCTGGATGACGGTCAGTGAGAGCAACCCTGGAGGTGGGCTACCATTATACTGCGGTGCAGGTACCGTAACGGTGACGCACCGTGAAAACTCGGACGTGTCGTTTGTGGATGATGTTGCGGTTGCGGTGATGACCGTACCGGCCGCAACCAGTGGGAGATTAAACGAAAAAGTTGCAGCACCCTGACTATCGGTGGTGATAGTCGTCGTTCCAGCTAAGGTATCTCCCTGGCCGAACAACTGTGGAGCACAGGCGGCATTGGTAAAGAATTCAAGGGTGTAGGTGCTGCTCGCTGCGCTGTTTAGGGTGCCACTCACGACCACATTAGACCCACTGATGCGCGCAGTAGTTAGCGTGGGGTAATTCTGGAAGTTGTTTGGGCTGCCGTCTGCATCCAACGCATCATTCGTGCTAATTCCATTTCCACCGAGGTCAATGCCGAGACCCGTATTGTCCGTGATGCTATTGTTGCTGATGCGATTGCCAATGCTTGAGTCCCCGACCACCAGTACGCCATTCGCACCATTGGTATCGATGCGATTTTGCGTAACTTGATTATCGGCACTAGCCGGTGCGGATATTTCAATCCCATCTCCACTATTCGCTGTAATGGAATTGCAGTTGATGATGTTATCGCTGCCGTTGACCAGGATGCCATCACCATCAAATCCAGTGATGCTTAGTGCGCGAATAGTCGAATTTGAGGTTGCAAGAGTCAGACCAGTTCCTGTGACTGTACCACCATCCAAAACTATAACTGGGGTGCTGCAGGTTGAACCTGTCTGAGTCAATCCATCAATTAGTACTGCTTCGGTCACGGTAGGCAAGGAGCTGGACAATGTTATGGTTGTGCTGCCAGGGAGAGCAAAGCTAATGCTATCACTGCCCGCACTACCATTGGCCGCATTGATGGCTTCACGTAGACTGCAATGGGTTACGTCGCAGGCGGTGTCATCTACATCATCGTTTGTGTTGACCGTGAAGGTTGCTTGCGCTCGTGTGGGCAGCAAAAGCGATATCCAGATCAAGAGGGTTGTCATCACGACAATGAACGAACGATGGCGATTGAACACAGGTAACATGGCGTGAGTTCCCATACAGCCTCTCAGGGGGCAGAAGGCAAGTGCGGCAGCAGATACTACCTAATCGAATTATAGGGGCGTCCGGGATATATACGCAACTTCAGGTTGTCTGCCTCAACTGGACTTTCATCGGAACGCCGGGGCGTGGTTCCAAGGTAGCACCCATATAGGCATAGGCTCGATTGATTTGTAAGTCGAAGTCGAACTTCTGAAGCAGACGTGCCAGAACCAGTTTTGCTTCGACCTGGCTGAAGGCTGCACCGATACAGTTACGTGGTCCACCCCCGAAGGGCAGGAAAGTGTACGGCTCATGTTTGATGCCAACTGCAAAGCGCTCTGGCTGGAACTCATGCGGGGACGGCCAGTAGGTTTTCATGTGGTGGGTCAGGTAAATGGAGTAGACTACTCGCGTGCCGGCCTTAATTTGCCGTCCGTCGAATTCGAGGTCCCGGGCTGCGATGCGGGAACCCAGGTGGATTGGTGGGTACATGCGCAATGCTTCATCAATCACTTGTCCCAAGTAGGGGAGTTGATGGGCATGTTCAATCCCCGGTAGCCCGTTCCCAATGACCTGCTGGACTTCCGCACGGGCGCGCTGCAGAGCATCAGGGTGTTTGCCAAGGAGATAGAACGCCCAACTTAGCAGGGCGGTACTGGTATCATGCCCTGCAATCAACATCGTGAGGAGTTGATCGCGGATCACTCCATTGTCCAAACCAGCGTCTATCAGGGCACCCAGTAAATCTTCGCGATGGTCGTCTTGGCGCCGGATATCGATGACCTGATATAGATAGTCATCCATGTCGGTGAGGGCTTTTTGATAGCCTGGGCGTGGTATGCTGCCCCACAACATCCATAATCCAGGCGAGATGTAAGCCAGAGTTTTCAGGATCGATTGCCAGAGACGTTCCAGTTGTGGATGAAAATCGACTTTAAAAAGGGTTTGAACCAGAATGAGCAGGGCAATTTTCCGCATTTCCACCAGCATGTCATAGGTGTTGCCGGACTTCCAGGTACCACAGATCTGATCAGTGCAGGCCACCATGGCTTCAGCATATTGTGTGAGCATCTGCCGATGTAGGGACGGATTCATCAAATTGCGGATGCGGTCATGATAGTCGCCGTCAATGACGAGGACACCATCCCGGAGTAAATGAGTGACAGGATCACCCTCCGAGCGCCAGCGAACATCGTCCCTCGATGTCACTAGAACAAAGCGTGCTGCTTCTGGTCCGACCAGCATGACGGCATTAAAACCGGGTAGCGCTAGTTGAAAGATGTTGCCAAGCCCCTGGTGAAAGACTTCGATTGCAGCCAGGACGCTACGCTCGCGGATCATAGCCTGAAGGGCTTTGAGAGACAGGAGGCCATCGGGGCGGGGGGCAGGAATTGTAGCCATAAGTTGATGTGGGTTCGTGAGAAAAAGCTATCCAGAGAGTGTAACTTACTCATCCCCTGACTTGTAGGCCATACCTGGTTGGCGTAGCATGGCTCTTTGATTCTCTGGAGCGATGGGGCAAATACGATGGGCTATTTGATGCGTTTTTTTGTGACCGATAAGATGGATCTGACCCTTCAATATCTTGGAAGCGCTTTACAGTTGGTTGACGCCCGATACCAGCTTGCCAATACGGACGTGCCTGATATCGCTGATTTGCTGTTTGATGGTACGCAGCTGGCTGTGCTGGAGATAAACCGCCCCGGTGACGATATGTTTGAAGATGACTTAGCGGAATTCGATGAGATGGTGGGGCCAGATCACGATCCGGCAACGACCCAGGTTCGCGAGGTGTTGCGCCAAACTAAAGCCTTGGTTGTCGCTGAAGTTTTTTGGGAGGGAACAGAATCTGAAGCTGCTCTGGAGAAGCTTGACCCACTTTGGAATTGGCTGTTTCAGCATGTACAGGGTCTAGCCCAAGCGGATACGGAAGGGTTCTACGATTCGTCCGGTTTGGTGCTTGAACGGCGATTTACGTTATAATCGTCGAGGAAAATTAAACAGAACTCTGTCAGAACCGCGTCAATAGTTGTCGAAAATTAGGTTGAGGAGTCCAGCATGATGCAATGGCGATGGCGGTTGTCGAGCCTCCTAGTGTTTGTTTTGCTGATTACGTTGGGGATAGGGGTACAGGCCTCAGATACTGCTAATCCCGAGTCAGTGACTATTGCGGGATCGTTTCAAGCGGCGCTAGGCTGTTCAGCAGACTGGCAACCGGAGTGCGAAGCAACCCGACTGACCTACGATGAAGGCAGTGATGTCTGGATAGGCAGCTTCGATTTGCCTGCCGGGAGTTACGAATACAAAGCGGCTCTGAATGGCACCTGGGATGAAAACTACGGTTTGAACGCGGAGGCCGGTGGTGCCAATATCCCGTTAGTGCTGGATGCGGATAGCACAGTCGAATTTTACTACGACCACAAGACTCACTGGATCACAGATAACGTAAATTCGGTGATTGCTACGGCCATCGGCTCATTCCAGACGGCGCTTGGTTGCGCGGAGAACGATGATCCGACATGTCTGCGTTCGTGGATGCAGGATGAGGATGGGAATGGTCTATACAGCTTCGCAACGGCTGGCCTCCCGGTAGGTGAATATGCTGTTCGCGTGGCTCTTGACCGAGGTGCAGGCGCAACGTATGGGCAACGGGGTGCCGAAGATGGTGATCCAGTCTCATTTACCATCGAGCAAGAGGGCTTCGGCGTCACTATTGGTTACAGCCCTTCACGAAATTTGGTTAATGCGCGCGTCACTGACCCGAATGCAGTGGAACCTACTCCTGTGCCGACCGCTGTGGTGGCCTTTACCGGTATCGTGGTTGCTCCTGGTAATTATCAAAGTGAGGTAGGCTGCGAGGATACGACTGGGAATGGTGGCGATTGGGAGCCGGGCTGTTTACTGACTCAGCTTCTGGATGACGATGGTGATGGCATTTATACCATCATCATCAGCAGTATCCCCGCAGGAAGCTACGAGTACAAGATCGCTATCGACCAGACATGGGGCACCAATTATGGGGCGGACGGCGCAGCTGGTGGCGCGAATATTCCACTGGAAGTTCCCGTTGATTATGCCCAAGTGACGATTAACTGGGACTCTGTCACCAAGATTCCGGTGGCAACGGTCGATGAATCCATTATCGGAGGCCCTGCGGCTCCGGCTGGAAGCACACCGATCAGCGTTTTGCCCCCGGTTGAGCAACCAGGATTGGTTAGTATTCCTGGCTCGATCCAAAGCGTTCTCGGTTGTCCTGGCGATTGGGCACCGGATTGTGCAAATACGGCATTGACCTTTGACGAAGGCGACCAGATTTGGACGGGCGCTTTTGACCTTCCAGCAGGTAACTATGAGTATAAAGTGGCGATCAACGGCACCTGGGATGAGAACTATGGCGGGAATGCTGATGCTGGTGGCGCGAATATCCCTCTAAATTTGGACACAGATACCACGGTTCGATTCTATTATGACCACCGCACGAAATGGGTGGCTGATAGTGTGGGTGATGTGATTGCAACTGCTCCAGGCAGCTATCAAGCTGCTATTGGGTGCCCGGCTGATTGGTCGCCGGACTGTCTGCGCTCCTGGTTACAGGACCCGGATGGAGACGGCCTGTATGTGATGACGACGGATGCTATTCCAGCAGGTGACTATGAGGTGAAGGTTGCAATCAATGAGACCTGGGACGTCAATTACGGGATGGATGGTGCGCCAGGCGGTGCCAATATTCCGTTTAATGTTCCTACAGACGGTACCCCAGTCGCTTTTGTCTACAATGCTTCCAATAATCAACTCTTGATCGGGGTTGGTACCATGCCGTTAAGCGGGCCAGTTGCCAAGATTCCAGACCTGAGCCGCCAACGCGCTCACTGGGTCAGTGCGGATACAATAGCCTGGGATGTGGATGATCTGCCGGAAGGCGCTACCTTCAAGTTGTTCTACTCTCCTGATGGCAACATGGAGGGTAGTGCCTCTGGTTTCTCCAACAGTTCTTCAATCGACCTGACGCTTGATCCAAACGGTTTATCCGAAGCGATCCAAGCGCAATTCCCGCATCTGGCCGATTACATGGCGTTGCGAATTGCAGAGGCTGATCTGGATAAGGTCGCGGGCATTGTTCGTACGCAGATGGGCGTGGCGGTCTTCGATGCCGAAGGGCAGGCCCTGGATGGTACCGGCCTGCAAATCCCCGGTGTGTTGGATGATTTGTTCAGTTACGATGGCTCATTGGGGGTGACGTTTGAGGATGGTGTTCCGACCATCCGCGTGTGGGCACCTACAGCCCAGCGGGTGCGCCTGAATCTATTCGCGGATGCGGACCCGAACAGCGAAGCTGAACGCATCAATATGGATTTTGATCGGGCGACGGGTGTTTGGAGCGTGACAGGTACTCCAGACTGGTATGGTAAGTACTATACGTTCCAGGTGCGGGTCTACTCACCGACTGCTGGTGAGATTGTCACCAACAACGTGACCGACCCCTATTCGCTCAGCCTTTCGATGAATAGCACGCGGAGCCAGATTGTTGATCTGAGTGATCCCGCGCTGCAACCCGAAGGCTGGAATGAACTCGTCAAACCTGCACTGGAAGCGCCTGAGGACATCGTCATCTACGAGATGCACATCCGCGACTTCAGTATCTTTGATCAGACCGTGCCAGAAGCCCACCGCGGGACTTACATGGCCTTCACGGATATAGCTTCCAACGGGATGCAGCACCTCAGCGGACTAGCGCAGGCCGGATTGACGCACCTGCATCTGCTGCCGAGCATGGACTGTGCGACGATCAATGAAGATGCTTCAGCTCGAGTAGAAATCGACCCGGCTGAACTGGCGACATTCCCAGCCGATTCTGAGGAACAGCAGGCGCTCATCAATGCGATCCGCGATCAGGACGGATTCAATTGGTGTTACGATCCTTTCCACTTCAATGTACCAGAGGGCAGTTACTCAACCAATCCCAGTGATACGACCCGCATTCTCGAGTATCGGCAGATGGTGCAGGCACTCAACCAGGCCGGTCTTCGCGTGGTGATTGATGTGGTCTATAACCATACCAATTCAGCGGGTCAAGGTGAGCGTTCGGTCTTTGATCGGATTGTCCCCGGTTACTACCATCGTCTCAATGCAACCGGTACTGTGGAAAGCAGCACGTGCTGCGCGAACACTGCGACTGAACACTATATGATGGGCCGCTTTATGCTGGACTCGGTGCGGTTGTGGGCGACCCAGTACAAAGTGGATGCTTTCCGCTTCGACCTGATGGGACATCATATGCGCTACAACATGGAAGATGTACGCGCGATGCTGGACTCGCTGACGCTGGAAGCTGATGGCGTGGATGGTAGTGCGATCTACGTTTACGGCGAGGGCTGGAACTTCGGTGAAGTGCAGGATAATGCACGAGGGGTGAACGCGACCCAGCAAAATATGGGTGGTGCGGGAATCGGTACTTTCAACGATCGCCTGCGCGATGCAGTACGAGGTGGGAGCCCTTTCGGTGATCGTGAGTTCCAGGGGTTTATCAGCGGCCTTTCCCTTTATGATAACGGTTTGACGGCGGGGACGCCGGAAGAACAGCGTGCCCGTTTGCTTCTGTTCTCGGATCAGATTCGCATCGGATTGGCGGGCAATCTACGCGATTTCAGTTTCATCGGTGCGGCGGGTGATTCCGTGACGGGTGCTGATATTGTCTACAACGGTTCACCAGCGGGTTATACGCTCGATCCTCAGGAGCAGATCGTCTACATTTCCAAGCACGATAACGAGACGATCTGGGATATCCTGATGTATAAGCAGTTACCCGGGGCCACTGTAGACGATTATGTGCGTATCAATAACCTGGGCACCAGCATTGTGATGCTGAGCCAGGGGGTGCCGTTCTTCCACGCTGGTGACGATATGCTGCGTTCGAAGTCACTCGATCGGAACAGTTATAACTCTGGTGACTGGTTTAACCGGTTGGATTTCACCTACCAGTCCAATAATTTTGGGGTAGGGTTGCCACTGGCGGGTGATAATCAGGATCGGTGGTCGATCATCCAGCCGATTTTGGCGAATGAGGCACTGCGCCCCGGCGAAGCCCAGATCCAGGCGGCGATGGCGCACTTCCGCGAGATGCTCCAGGTTCGGCAGAGTTCGCGCTTGTTCCGGTTGCGGACGGGTGAAGAAGTGCAGCAGCATTTGTCCTTCCAGAATGTTGGCCCGGATCAAATCCCCGGCTTGATCGTGATGACGATTGCCGATAACGGGGAGACTGATCTCGACGTCAACTACGAGATGGCGGTAGTGTTGTTCAATGCCTCGCCGGACGCGGTGAGCTTTACCCAGGCTGAGCTAGTTGGGATGGGGTTGGAACTGCACCCAGTGCTGGCCGGATCGGCGGATGTCGTGGTGCAGACTGCTTCGTTTGACTCGGAGACAGGAACATTCACAGTTCCGGGGCGTACGGCAGCCGTCTTCATGTTGGGCGAATAACCGAGTCTTTGCAGCTTTTACAGAGAGGGCAGCTTCGGCTGCTCTCTTTTTGCGCCGATTTATGGCTTCCATGCCAGCGTTGTCGCCGTAGCCAACAGCGGGAAGGCGGTAGGTTGGCGCTATGAGCAATATGTGACCAGCGGGAATAATGCTTGCAGCCACCTGGATGTTGTCCGTTTGGCGGAACGCAGAGAAGACGCCGCCGCCCGCCAAATTGTTGACTGCCATGGTGGGAGCGCGCGACCGCACCGCTGACAAAGGGATTTCGGGCTTGACCGTGAGGTGAGTAGGGGGAAGTGTTCATAGATTTCAGTGTAACACTGATGTATTGATGGGGTGGAACATATGTTCCGAATTTGTTCCGGTTTCTGCGGGTCATGTCGCTATTCAGCAGCGCCTGAAGCGCCCCTGGCCTGTGGTACAATGCGGATGATTATCAGGTTCGTCGACAGGGAACCGCGGTGGCTCAGTCGTATAAGTATTGCCCAATCTGTAACACACCCAATCACCGGAATGCAACGGTATGTACGACCTGCGGGGCGACGTTAGCCGTTGTTAGGGCGGCTTCAGCGGAACGGACGTCGCTGTCAAGCCAGGGTTACGCACATGATTTTGGTGAAACAGATTTGCTGGAGAGCAATCTGCGCTGGCGGGGTAGTACCTATATCATTGGGACGATAGCCGGTCTCTTCCTGCTGGCCTGTATCGGTGGGCTGGCCTGGGGAACCTGGCAGGCGGCGACATCCGCCGGTTTGATTGTGACACCATCGCCCTTGCCGATTACCCAGCCCCCGGCAGTCAGCGGCCTCACAACCAATACACCACGGCCCACGCTGGTATTTGCAACGGTGACCCCGGCACCACCCACCGCCAGCCCATCACCTTCACCAACTATTACCCCGACTCAAGGGCCGTGTTTACAGCGTGTCCAACCAGGGGATAGCCTTATCAGCGTAATCGTGCGCTGCGGACATCGGGATCTGGACCCGGTCATGAGTACGGTAGTTGCCCTCAACGACCTGGCTGATGCTTCTCGTATTCAGGAAGGACAGGAGATCCAAGTCCCCTGGCCGACGCCAACATTTGACCCGAATGCAGTTCCCACGCCGACAACAGAAGGGCAGGCTAATGCGACTGTTGATCCGTTTGCTGTTGTGGCGGCAGGTGGGGCGGAATTCCTGGGTGTAGCGCTTCCTGCTACAGCCACGCTTCCGGCAGGAATCCAATGGCATACGGTGATGAAGGATGAAAATATCATCACCATTGGTGTGCAATATGGTGCCAATGTGCGTGTGCTTTCTGAATTAAACCCGCAGATCTCATTCTCCCAGTGCGATTTTGGTTTGCAATTTGGCGGGCCGAACTGTACGGTCTTGCTGTATGAAGGTCAGCAGATGAGGGTGCCCGCCCCGACACCCACTCCATTCCTGAGTCCGACACCGAACGGGAGCGAGACGCCTACCCCGACGGCGACGGCGACGTTTAACCTGCCAGGCGCATTGAGCCCCAGCGACCGCGCTTTCTTCGCTTACGGTGAACTGATTACCCTACGTTGGACGGCAACCGGGACCCTGGCTGCGGACGAAGTATATCTGGTCACGGTCGAAGACCTGACGACGGGGCAAGTCTTTACGGCCACGACCAGCGAGCTTTCTTTTGTGCTGCCAGATGAATGGCGCGTCCAAGACGCGGATCGCCACGATTTCCAGTGGACAATTGGTGTCATTACCACGGGGCAACAGGATAGCCCGCGTTACACAACCGAACCTCGCCAGTTTACGTGGCAGGGGCGGGGAGCTTAACTTATGCGGTATTATGTCATTTTGATGGTCGTTCTGGTTGGTCTGCTGGCAGGGTGTGGTGGCACTGCTGTCCCGACTGCTACCCCCAGCGCGACAGCTTCACCCGCCGCCGTGGCACAAGTGCCGACGGTTACCCAGACCCCGCTGCCGACGGTTCCCCCTGTTCAGGTTGAAAGCCCGACGCCAACGTTCTCCCCGGAGCCACCGACCCTGACTTTACCGCCCAGCCCGACGCCTGGTCCTTATGAACATACGGTGGAGGCCAGTGATACGCTGCTTTATGTGATCCAACTCTACGGCTATACAGACTTGAGTACCGGGCCGGGGAGTATCGCGGCGGAAGTGGTATCCCTGAATGGTATGTTCAGCGCTGACATTATGCCCGCACCTGGGACGGTACTCCTGATTCCGCGACAGACGGCTACCCCGACGCCAGCCAACGAGGCAACGGCGGTGATAGCGGCGGCGACCGGTACAGCTGAAGCGCCCAATGTCGTCTTTAGTTCGGGTACCACATTCTTCGATTACACGGTTGAAGAAGGCGATACCATCGTGGGTATTGCTGCAGAATACGGCGTGACGCTGGAACAGATTGCCCAGTTGAATACCGATCTGAACTTTTCGGGGTGTGTATTTGAAATTCCAAGCGGTGGGCCGCGCTGCATTGTTCCGCTAGGGGTTGGACAAATTGTGAGATTACCTGCACCAACCCCAACTCCAACATTCTCCCCAACGCCTTCTGGTAGTGAGACCCCCACGGCGACCCCAACGTTCAGCAGCCTGGGGCTGTTGTTCCCTCCACGGAATGCTGATGTGGCCGCCGGGGTATTGACTTTGCAGTGGGTGGGGGCCGGGGTGCTACAGTCGGAGCAATCCTATCTGGTGCAGGTAACCGATGTAACTGCGGGTTCGACCCAGTTTACAGGTTTAACCCGTTCGACCAGCTTCACATTGCCGGATTCTCTGATCCCAGCGAGTGGAGAGCCACATACGATCAACTGGACCGTATTTATTGTCGAGCCGAACGGACAAGGGGCATATCGCCCGATTGGTGGACCATCTGAAGTGCGATCGTTCACCTGGCAAAGTCGTTAGCCAAGAATTGAATCGTTATCTACCCAGATGGCGACCTCGTGTTTAAGCTCCGAGGCGGCCAAATTCTTTGGCTAGTTGTTCATTGGTCAGATGGAGCATGGTGGGCCGCCCGTGAGGGCAGGTGTGTGGCGATTCACAGCGTTCGAGCTGACGGATGAGATCCTGCATTTCGTTCAAGCTCAGGATTTGACCGGCCTTGATGGCAGCCCCTTTACAGACGCGCGTGATAATTTTGTGTTCGATGGCGGCCTGACCTGGCTGACGTTCAGCGGAGAGGTCTGCAAGAATGTCGGCGATGACATCTCCCGGTGAGGCATCTCCCAACACTGCCGGGACACTGCGGATGACATAGGTGTTGGGGCCGAAGGGTTCAATCTCAAAACCCAGGCGGGCAAGCGATTCGGCATATTCATCCAGCAGGCGGGCTTCGGTCGGCGGCAAATGAATAGACTGCGCGGTCAAGGTGTACTGCTTAATCGGTTCCTGACGGGCGAAATTGGCCATGAACTGCTCGAATAACACTCGTTCATGGGCTGCATGCTGATCGATCAGATATAGGCCGCTTGGCCCTTCGGCAACGACGTACATGGCCCCGACCTGACCTACGGCGCGCAGAATAGGCAACGTGCGCGGGCGCGCCGGGGCATCCGGCCCTGCGGGTATTTCCGTAGGATCGTTTGTGGACGCATTCTGATCGTAGAGGCTTTGCCGCCGGTACTGCCCCGGTGTTTCCAGGGGTAATCCCATGTCCATCTGAGTATTGCGAGTTTCGTAGCTATGCAGCGGATATGGCAGGATTTGACCAAACCGCGCTCCACGCATGGAAGGGGTACTGGCTAAGTCCACGACCGCACGCCGCACGCCGCGCTGAATCGCCCCGAAGATTGAGTCGGTATCGCGGAAACGCACTTCGGCTTTGGTGGGGTGAACATTGACATCGACATCCTGGGGGGGCAGCCGGAGCATCAACACTGCAACAGGATAGCGGCCATTCATCAAGAAGGTGTGGTAAGCCTGGGTAACGGCATAAGATAGGCGAGTGTCCTGTATCCAGCGTCCATTCACGAATAGAGTGATCTGATGGCGATCTGCACGATGCAAGGACGGCACTGAGGTGTAGCCGTGAATGTATGTCCATGGAGCGCGGTCCGTTTCATCACTTTCGACCTCGACCATGTTGCGGAAGCTTTCGATCCCCAGACTATGGACGATGACATCAGCCAGTTGACCGCTACCATTAGAACGAAAGACTTCACGGTCATCCTGTTCCAATACAAAACGCACCTGAGGGTAGGCCATCGCATAGCGCGTGATAATCAAGCTAATTTGCCGCTTTTCGGTGTTTTCTTTTTTCAGAAACTTGAGGCGGGCAGGGGTATTAAAAAACAGATTTTCCACGGTGGTGACTGTACCGACTGGCGCACCCACAGCCTGCTGGCGTTCTAAGGTGCCGCCATTCAAATGGAGCAGTGTACCTGCCTGATAGTCACTATGCCGTGAGGTCATGGTCAACTGGCTGACGGATGCGATACTGGCAAGGGCTTCCCCCCGGAAACCGAGTGTGGCAATGTGTTCGAGGTCGGCGGTGGTGCGAAGCTTGCTGGTGGCGTGTCGCTGGAAGGCGAGCAAGATTTCATCTGGCGGTATGCCCACGCCATCGTCACTGATGCGGATGCGCCGGCGTCCGCCGCCACTTACTTCGACGTGGATGGTTCGCGCGCCGGCATCGAGTGCGTTTTCAATGAGTTCTTTGACGACGGAGGCTGGCCGTTCGACGACTTCCCCGGCAGCAATCTGCGCAACGACATGCTCTGGCAGTACTTGGATGGACATGGCGGTATCCCGGCTCACTACCTGTGATTGTCAGTCGGGTACAGTAGCACAGCCGTGTGTGGTGTGGTAGATCAGCCTGCGGTGCTGGTTCCAGTGATGAGGTTGTCGCCTTCAAGCGGAATAGAGATAAGGAATGTTGCACCCTGACCGGGAGTACTTTCCACCCAGGCCCGTCCCCCGTGACGCTGGGCGACACTTTTGACGATGAACAGTCCCAGACCGCTACCCTTGATCTTCTTGTGGGTTTCGCGGGCCAGGCGGACATGTTTCTCGAACAAGCGGGGTTGATCCTCTAGTGGGATGCCGTCGCCAGTATCTCTTACATAGAGAATGATGGCATGGTCGGCATGGGTTACTCCGACTTCGATTACGCCACCCCCAGGGGTGTATTTGACGGCGTTATCGTAGAGGTTGAGCATCGCCCGCCCGATCATGTGGGAGTCCACATTCACAATTGGGATGTTATCGTCAATGCGTACTGAGACACTCAGGGGTTTGTCGCCGGGGAGGAGGTGGGTATCGACCACGTTCCGGGCCACTTCACCCAGGTCACACTGGGAGCGCATCATTTCATAGAATCCGGCTTCAGGGTCGTAGCGACCGGCATCCTGAATATTCTCAACGAGTCCTGTCATCTGACTGATGCCAGACATAATCTTGCCGAGAAAGTACTTTTGGCGATCGTTGAGTGGACCGACAGTCTCCATCTCCAGCATGTTGCCGAAGCCCTTCATCGAGGTGAGAGGGGAGCGCAAATCATGGGAGACGATGCGGAGGAATTCGCTCTGATTTTTGCTCAGGCGTTTGAAACGACTAACGTCCTCTAGAATGAGTGTGTACCCTTCTTCTGACGGGATTAAGCGAGGCACAAATACTGCGTTTTCATTGAGTGCCCATTCTTTAAGCTGAGATTTGCCCTCAATGATGGCGAGCAATTCAGGGATTTGAAGGGCGCTGCTGATGACTTGACCGTAACTGCTCCGCAGGGATTCACCGAATAAAGTCTGGGCAGCCTCATTGGCCATGACCAACTGTTTCGAGGAATCCAATAGGAGTACGGGATCAGGAATTGCATTGAGAGCAGTGCCAAGTAATGCAACTGCCTGGTTCACCGAAACATCGCTCATAGTTTTACTCGTCGAGTCGGGTCGATAAACTGCCTGTGTAAAGCGCTTTCATAGAAATTATTATATCGGTCTTAGGTCTATCCGGGCAAGCGAGAGTCACTAGACAGCCTGTTCACGTTCGCGGAGCAGGCTCCGAATACGCGAAGCAACCATTTCAATGGCGACCAGATTATGCCCACCTTCAGGGATGATGATGTCGGCATGGCGTTTGGACGGTTCAACAAATTGAAGGTGCATTGGCCTGACCGTCGAGAGATATTGTTCGATCACGGAATCGGCAGTTCGTCCACGTTCAACAAGGTCGCGTTGCAACCGACGAATGAAGCGGATGTCTGCATCAATATCCACGTAGATCTTGATATCAAATAGTTCACGCAGAGCTGGCTCGGATAAGATCAGGATACCTTCCACCATAATCAGGGGTTGGGGGTCAATAGGTTGTGTTTCTTCAGTGCGTCGATAGTGGGTGAAGTCATAAACGGGAATCGCGACTGCCTGATTGGCTTGCAACTGCCGGATGTGCTCGATCATGAGAGGCGTTTCCAGCGCATCCGGATGGTCGAAGTTACGGATGTTGGCATCGGCGAACGGGATTTCGGCAAGGTCCTTGTAGTAAGCATCGTGGGGGATGAGGGCGATACGGTGACTGCCAACACGTTCCTGAATTGCTCTTGCGATGGTGGTTTTGCCCGCGCCAGAACCACCTACAACGGCCAGCGTGATCGGTCGTTTGGTCGGTGTCATGATTATCCTTCACGGTCCATAAATGAAATGCCCGCCACGTAATGGACGCTGGCGGGCAACGAAGAAAGCCATCTGAGGGAGTTGAACCCTCAACCTATCGCTTACGAAGCGATTGCTCTGCCAATTGAGCTAAGATGGCGCACTGCTGACAGTATAGCAGTGCGCTCATTCCGGTTCAAGAGTTGAGCGACGCCGCATTTTTAGTGCCGGAAATGTCGTACGCCTGTGAAAATCATGGTCACTCCGGCACGGTTGGCTGCTTCGATGACTTCTTTGTCACGGATTGAGCCGCCGGGTTGGATGATGGCTGTGATACCAGCGGCGATGGCTGCATCTACCCCATCGGCAAAAGGGAAGAAGGCATCTGACGCCATGACTGCGCCCTTGGTGCGAGCACCGGCTTTTTCAATTGCCAGCTTCGCCGCGTCAACCCGGCTCGAGAGACCTCCACCAATGCCAAGTGTGCTAGTCCCACTCGCCAGGACAATTGCATTCGATTTCACATGCTGTACAACTGACCAGGCAAACTTCAGTGAAGCCATTTCAGCCTCGGTCGGGTGCCGTTCCGTCATGATTTTGTAGGTGACGGCCTCTGGGTCGCCTTGATCTCGGCTTTGGACGAGTAATCCATTCAGGACGGTCCGGATCTCCAGATCCGCGCTGGCACTGAATCCAGTTGGCATTCTCAGTAATCGGCAGTTCTTTCGGTTGGACAGCAGATCTGCCTGAGCGTTGGTAGAAAAGGCTGGGGCGACGATGGCTTCAACAAATAAGGACCCCAGCGCGGCTACAAAGTCCTCATTTACTTCCCGATTGACAGCAATCACACCTCCAAAGGCGGATACCGGGTCGGATTGTAAAGCTCTGGCATAAGCATTTGCAACCGTCGTGGAACAGGCAATTCCGGTTGGATTCAGATGTTTGACGATAACCACACAGGGTTCACTGAAGCTACTGACTGCTCGCCAAGCCGCATCAAGATCCAGAATGTTATTGTAAGAAAGCTGTTTTCCACCGAGGACCTCGCCGCCCAGTGGGCCACTGCCGGCCTGCCGACTATAATAGGCGGCAATCTGATGTGGATTTTCGCCATAACGTAGTGTTTCGATGCGCTTGGCTCCAAACGAGAGTTGTTCGGGTAGGGAGGTGGGGGTTAGCGGCGATGCCATATCACCGGCCAGATAGCTGTGGATGGCCGTGTCATAATCACGGGTGAGGGCGAAGGCCTTGACGGCTAATGCTCGCCGGGTGGCTAACTCTACTTGTCCGGCAGCCTTTAATTCTGCGATGATTTTGTTGTAGTCAGTTGGTTCGCAGACGACTGCCACATGCAGGAAGTTCTTGGCTGCTGCCCGCAAGAGGGCTACACCGCCTATATCAATCTGTTCAATGGCATCCTGTAAGCTGATGCCCGCCTGCGAGACCGTCTGCTGAAACGGATACAAGTTGCTAACAACCATATTGATGGGTGCCAGATTGTGTTTTTTCAAGGAGGCCAGGTCATCTTCCCGATCACGCGCCAGTATACCGGCATGGATGGCTGGGTGGAGCGTTTTGACACGACCATCCAATAACTCTGGCATACCCGTTAACCGTTCAACCGCAGTGACGGGTATGCCGGCTGCTTGGAGCGCTTTTTCGGTTCCTCCGCTGGCGACGAGATCCCATCCTAGCCCGACTAATGCCGAGGCAAAAGGTACCAGGCCGGTCTTATCGTGAACACTGATGAGTGCGCGTGGCATGAAGTGGCTCCTTGAGAGTTGCCATGAGCTAATACGCTGATAAAATTACTGTCATCTATTTGGCTGCGCGATGATAGGGCAAGCTTCCCATGAATAAGACTGAACTACTGCAAAAACGTGATGCAAAAGCGAGACCACACCTCGAACAATATGCCCCCGTCTGGATCATCGACGAGAAATTGATTCTCGATGAGGATGCAGTCCAGTTCAATGTTATGTTTCAGCACAGCGAGTACGGCTGGGTGAATCGTCGTTACCGTTATGACGGCTTCAATAACGTTCTCTATCACAAGGGGCAGGTGCTGATGCCCGAAGCCGAGGTGGTTGCTGTGCTAGAGCGTGAACCCTATGTTGAACCCTCCGTTATGGATATTCCGAACTCATACGGCGGTTAGTAATCGTTTTCATGATTGCCTGCTGAAAGACAACTTCTAGTTGATCAGCAATATTCCCCCAACTGTACTGGGCTGCGGCTTGCACCGCAGCCTTGGACATTCGGCGTTGTAAGTCCGGGTTCTCCATAATGTCCACCATATGGGCAGCTAGTTCGGCTGGCTCGCGGGAAGGGACCAGAAATCCGGTTTCTTCATCTTTCACCAGATATGCCAGTCCTCCAACCTCTGAAGCGATGACCGGCGCACCAGAGGCCATTGCTTCCAGCGCGACCATACCGAATGATTCATAGTCTGAAGGCATAAGCACTGCGGTGGCCGCGGCATATAACTCGCGTAGACGGCTATGTTCCTGGGAACCAATGAAACGCACCTGCTCTTCAACTTGTAGTTGAGTCGTAAGAGCCTTGAGCCGATTCAGTTCGGGGTCGTGGTCATCCAAGTTTCCCCCTACAACGATCAACTCCATGGATAGCAGGAGATCCTGCCGAGACTGGGCGATGAGAGATAGCGCTTCCAGTATGCTGTCAATAGCTTTGAGCGGTTCTAGTCTCCCGACGAACACAAATATATGACGTGTTTTAGTTGCACCAATGGACCTGCGAGCACTTTCCATATCGGTTGGATAAAACAAGTCAGGATTGTACCCTGGCGGTATGATCTCAATCTTGCGCCTATCGGCACGATAGAGCCAAAGTAATTGGGTATATTCGGCTCGGGTTGCTGCGATCAGCGCGTCGGCCCACTCTACCACTTTGGTTTCATACGTTACACGGATATCTGGCAGGGATGGTGTGACTGGCAGGCTGTTGGTAATCCGATTTTTCATCTGTCCCAATGTGTGAAACATCTGGACAAATGGTGTTCCCCAGTTTTCACGTAGCTGGTGGGCAACGACACCACTTAACCAATAGTGGCTGTGGATGAGGTCATAGCGCATACCCTGATTTGCCACGAAGTCGATTAGTTGTCGGGTGAACTGTTGCAGATGACCGATGACATCATTAGGCTGCATAGGCGCACGCGGCCCCGCTTCGAGGGAGATCACGCGCACTTGATTGCCCAGGGACATATCAATCTGGGGGGTATCCGGGTGAGTATAGCGGGTGAAAATATCTACTTGAATTCCACGTGAACCAAACTCCTGAGCAAGTTCACGCACGTAGACGTTCATGCCTCCAGCCTTATCACCCCCCAGACGTGCCAATGGGCTGGCATGGACGCAGATGATTGCAAGTGATTTGATGGGCATAGAATAAGGCCTAGGCACGCACGGCGCGAGCTTCCAGATTAAATACCCGGGTATCTTTAGCCCCCATACGATATTTATAGCTCTCGTTGCCCCGCAGAAAATCGAATACCCGATAACTGTGCTCTATCGCCCAGCGAATGTTGTAGGCCAACAGTACAATGCCGGAGCTTAAATGGCTGTACTGGCTGACATTCAAGCCGGAATTGTAGACCTGAACATGACCCTCATAGAGGAAATTGAGGTAGCTGGCGGCGGGTAATCCATCAACGGTCAGGAAGCTCATCTGCAGCCAACCGCGTTCATGCAGGATTGGGACAATTCGATTGAAGAAATCGCGGTTCTGGGGATTCTGAAGGAAGACTTGCTTTTGTTCCTGGCTGGCGGCCATCAGCGCGAGAAAGCGTTCGGACTCGGCTGCAAGATCATGGGTGTGATCGACGATGTACCAGTCTACTTGCTCATCGGCACCTTCGGCGCGGCGCAACTTGCGGCGAAGTTCATGACGTTCTTTCTTATCTAGGGATTCAACGTAGGTTTCCCACTCCGTGGGAAGCTCAATCATCGGGCAGACTTCCTGCTGCTTGACTGTGACCTCAAATGCATTTGTTTGAAGTCGAATCGGTAACTGCGCGTAGATAGGAGAGCTTTCAGGTAAATTGCAGAAGTCCAGCCAATCAAAGTCGGCCTGTGCTTGTTTCCAGAAGTCGGTCAGTGCCGTGAGTGTTGCTTCAAGGTATAGTGGGTCCACAATCAGATCAACATAATCGGTGACATCGACACAGCCAATTAGACGGACAACTCGTCCGCGATCGGCGGTAGCTTCAATAAAACAAGGCGCAATCCCAGTAAGCTGTCCCTGTTGATTGCGGACGGTGATGATCCATAAACTACCTGGATGATAAGCGGCCCACCACGTTTTATTCCATTCCAGTGTGCTGAAGATTCGGTTACTCTGGCTTTTGTGGACTAGGAGATTCCATTCATCCGCTAGCTTCTCAAACACCTGTTCTTCATGATAGGCCTGAACGATCACACAGTACTCATTTCACTACAACACAATTGCCGCAATATTATAACGGTCACATAGGGTCGCTCACAACGAACCATGCGGAGCCAACCAATGAAAAGCCGCCCACTGAATGGGCGGCTTTTCAATCAAGACTAATGTGATATTGAAGCGCTTTACCGCTTGCCTTTGGCGGCTTCGGCGGTCTTGTGTTCGAAGGCCAACGAGAGCTTGGAGTTGACATCGAACAGATGCATGTTTTCGAGATTGAAGACAACACCCATCCGGTTGCCAACATGGGCGCGGGTACGCGGATCGAGGCGGGAAATGAAGTTGGCGCCTTTTTCTTCCAGGTACACAACCATTTCATTACCCATCTGTTCGACTACATCGACGTTGGCCTGTACCAACGCCGGGATGATGCCAGGGGGTTGGAAGTCTGCATCGTGGATATCTTCCGGACGAATACCGAAGACGACCTTCTTGCCCATCTGCGCCTTATAGATTTCGGCCTGCGCAGCTGGAACTGCCAGTTGGAACGCACCGGCGTCGATGGTGATGGAGTTCCCATCCTGCTTGAGGGTGGCATCGAAGAAATTCATTGACGGGCTGCCAATGAAGCCAGCGACAAACAGGTTGCGAGGGTTGTGATACAAGTTGTAGGGGGTGTCGATCTGCTGGAGTTCACCGGCGTTGAGGACGCAGATGCGCGTACCCATCGTCATGGCTTCTACCTGGTCATGGGTCACGTAAATGAAGGTTGTCCCCAGACGCTGATGCAGTTTGCTAATGAACGAACGGGCTTCTACGCGGAGCTTGGCATCCAGGTTCGAGAGGGGTTCATCCATCAGGAAGACAGCGGGTTCGCGAACGATGGCGCGGCCTACCGCAACACGTTGGCGCTGACCACCTGAAAGCTGACGGGGGCGGCGGTCAAGCAATTGCTCGATACCTAGGCTCTTGGCGGCTTCATGAACGCGCTGGTCAATAATCTGCTTGGGAGTCTTCCGTAAACGCAGACCAAAAGCCATATTCTCATATACAGTCATGTGGGGGTACAGCGCGTAGCTTTGGAACACCATCGCCACATCACGATCTTTTGGAGCAACATTATTTACGACACGATCACCAATCAGAATTTCGCCTTCGCTGATTTCTTCCAGACCGGCGAGCATACGGAGACTGGTGGATTTGCCGCAGCCAGAGGGGCCGACGAAGACCAGAAATTCTTTGTCAGCGATTTCGATGTGCAGGTCCTTGACCGCGACCATGCCACCGGTATATCGCTTCCAGACGTGGTTGAAAGTTACACTGGCCACAAGCTTCCTCCATGAAGAATAGCGCTACGAGTTATAAAAGAAACTGCAAATTTCGTTTAACCTGCACAAAGTTTTTGCTTTGCGGCAAGTAACTGCATATGGGAATGATTATAGTGCTTCAACAGGAAATTGCAAAAACTCTAAGCTAAAATCAGTTGCAGTTTTCAAACCTCGTTCATCAAACACAGCTAAGGGTTATCATGCCGGAGCTTACAACCGTCAACGCGGAAATCATCGCTATTGGTACGGAAATCTTGTTGGGTGAGATTACCGATACCAATTCAGGATTTATTGCTCGAGCGTTACGTGATATTGGCGTCAATGTCTTTTACTTTTCAGCTGTTGGCGATAATGAAAAGCGCATTTCTGATGCGATTCGGGCCAGCATGGCACGTTCCAACCTCGTCATTACCTGCGGTGGACTTGGGCCAACAGTCGATGATATGACACGCCAAGCCGTAGCTGCTGCTACGGATCGGGGCCTCACTTTTCATCAGGTGCTTTTGGACCAGATTGCAGCACGCTTTGCCACCTTCCGCGCCACCATGACTGATAATAACCGCCGTCAGGCATTCTTGCCAGAAAATGCCCTGTTGATTGAAAATCCGGTCGGTACCGCTCCATCTTTTGCAGTCGAACATAACGGCAGTATGGTCATCTCCTTGCCGGGGGTTCCCCGGGAGATGAAGTTTTTACTGGCTGAGAAGGTGATCCCGCTGTTAAAGGAACGATTCAAACTAGGTGAAGGCATTATCAAGGCGCGAGTGCTTAAGACTGCTGGTATAGGTGAAAGTCTACTGGATGACCGCATTGGGGATGAATTGCTGAATCATAGCAATCCGTCGATAGGGTTGGCAGCGCATACCGGGCAGGTAGACGTGCGGATCACGGCGCGAGCGCTGGACGAGGCAGAAGCTGATGGCCTGATTGCTGATATGGAAGCAAAATTGCGGGCACGTATTGGGCATTTTGTGTTTGGCGTAAACAATGAACGGCTGGAAGATGTGCTCATTACGCTTCTCAAACAACACGGTTGGAAGCTCAGGATTGTTGAAGCCGGGAGTGGTGGCGCAGTTTCGCACCGGTTGCGAGGATCCGCTTTTTACGAGGATGCAATTCTGGAAGCTGATACAGAATATGAAAACCCGATGGCATTGAAACTAGCAATCGATGGCGGTTCTGGTACCGAGCTGCGGTATTTGGCTGAATCCGCTGCAAAGCAGGGGAGTGCGCCAGCAGTGGCGAGCATTGCAATTGTCAGCGAACCAAACATTGCCGGAGATCAATCTGACCGAACCCCGGCGACGGCAGTCGCTGTTTGTGTCGACGGGCAGGTGCATTCTCGGGAATACGGTTTTGGGAGCCAGGCTGATGTGGCCAGTGCCTGGGTGTCGTCCTGGTCGTTAGCGATGGTCTGGCGTGCCTTGCAAGACAAGTTCAGCCCAGCCTAGATCGTGCTCATTCTCTGGATGCAGTGGAATTCCACTGCATCCTAATATTTTACTCATCGCCTAATCGCAGGATCGCCATAAAGGCTTCCTGTGGCACTTCTACTGAGCCGACCATCTTCATACGTCTCTTGCCTTTTTTCTGCTTTTCCAGCAGTTTACGCTTACGGCTGATGTCACCGCCGTAGCATTTTGCCAGTACATCCTTGCGGAGGGCACTGACATTAGCGCGAGATATGATCTTGTTTCCGGCTGCCGCTTGGATTGGTACGACAAACTGCTGCCGAGGGATCAGATCCTTTAGCTTGGAAACCAGCTTCTGCCCCATTGTATAAGCGTTGTCTTTATGCACAATCAGTGCTAGCGCATCTACGGGTTCGTTATTGACCAGAACATCCAATTTAACCAGGTTGCCCGCTTCATAACCATCAAACTGGTAATCGAGACTGGCGTATCCTTTGGTAATGCTCTTGAGTTTGTCGAAGAAGTCAACGATGACCTCTGAAAGTGGAATGCGATAGTGCAATACAACTCGGGCCTGATCCAGGTACTCGGTTGTTACATACCGACCCCGCTTCTTGATGACCATGTCCATGATTGGGCCAATATATTCTTTAGGCGCATAGACCTGGATCTTCATCCACGGTTCCCGGATTTCGCTGATGACGTTGTCATCAGGGAGCTGAGCTGGGCTATCAACAGTGATTTCCTCACCATTGGTCTTGACGACTTCATATTCTACGCTTGGAGCAGTTGCCAGAATATCCAGATCGTACTCGCGTTCCAGCCGTTCCTGAATGATTTCCATGTGAAATAGCCCGAGGAAGCCAACTCGGAAGCCAAAGTTCAGGGCCTGCGAAGTCTCTGGCTCAAAGGATAGGGACGCATCGTTGAGCTGCAATTTGTCCAGCGCATCACGCAAGTTCGCGTAGTCATCGTTATCGGTCGGGTAGAATCCAGCAAAGACCATTGGTTTGACTTGCGTGTAGCCAGGAAGCGCTGTATCTGCACCATTGACTGCCAATGTGATGGTGTCACCGACGCGGCATTCCTGAACCGTCTTTAGTCCTGTTGCCACATAACCAACTTCACCGGCTTCCAACGTAGCAGCAGGCTTCATCGCGGGGTTGAATACGCCAATTTCTACGGGTTCGAACTTGGTCCCGGTAGCGATCAGACGCAAATCCTGTCGCGCGTCCACACGACCGTCGACCACACGCATATAGGCAATAACGCCCTTGTACGAGTCGTAGTGAGAGTCAAAAACGAGTGCGCGGAGTGGGGTAGTGGGCTGCCCTTTGGGTGGGGGTACTCGCTTGACGACAGCCTCCAGTACGTCCCGCACGCCTATCCCAGATTTGGCGGAAATTCGGAGCATATCAGAAGCTGGAATACCGAGTAGGTCTTCAAGCTCTTTGGCGATATCGTCGGGACGTGCCGCCGGAAGGTCAATCTTGTTGATGATCGGGATCAGTTCAAGATTCTGCTCCAGCGCCAAGTATAAGTTGGCGAGGGTTTGTGCTTCGACTCCTTGACTGGCATCGACTACCAGCAACGCACCTTCGCAGGCTTGCAGCGCCCGGCTGACTTCATAAGAGAAGTCGACGTGTCCGGGGGTGTCGATCAGGTTCAAGACATAATCTCCACCATCCTGGGCTTTGTAGTTCATACGTACAGCCGAGGCTTTGATGGTTACGCCGCGTTCGCGTTCCAGATCCATGCTGTCCAGTAACTGTTCCTGCATGTTCCGTTCAGCGACGGTCTGCGTTTCCTGCAGGAGACGGTCAGCCAGTGTGCTCTTGCCATGGTCGATATGCGCGATGATACAAAAATTGCGAATGTGGTCTGCATTCATGGATTTGTTTCCAAATGAAGTGATCGACGTAGGCCAATTATACATGCCGTTCGGCAGGGATTATAGAGAGCGGAACGGGTATCTTCGGAAACTGCGCGTAATCTGCGCTGGAGCAGGTCACTGAGTAGGCAAGTGACAAACATCAAGGACTTGTTGCTGGAGAGCTTCTGGAGAAAGGGAATTATCAATTTCGGCCGTCGCTGACCATCCTAGCCAGATGAAGAATTCTGTGTTTCCAGCAGGACCGTAGAGCACGGAACGCGCTAAACCCCGTATTCCAAAGCCGAGTTCCTGGCTGGCGGTGATGATTTCATGAATAACGCGGACATGGATCGCCGGGTCGCGCACAACGCCCCCTTTACCCACGTCCTTTTTGCCAGCCTCAAACTGGGGTTTGATGAGGGCTATACAATCGGCTTCCGGGGTCAGCCATTGGCGACTTGGTGGCAGCAAGAGTTTTAGGGAAATAAAAGCCGCGTCAATGACGACCAGGTTGACTGGTTCTGGGAGCGCTTCGACATAACGGGCGTTGGTCCGTTCCATCAGTTTGACGCGCTCATCTTGCCGCAGGCGATAATCCAGAATGCCATAGCCTACATCTATGGCGTAGACTCGAACGGCACCATGTTGTAGGAGGCAGTCCGTGAAACCTCCGGTGCTAGAACCTATGTCCGCACAAGTCAGTCCCATCGGGGTAAAAGCAAAGGCTTGAAGTGCGCCTTCCAGTTTGTCGCCACCCCTGCTGACATAGCGGGGTCGTGCTAAACATTCAATAGTGGCCTGATCATCGACCGACATTCCAGGTTTGGTAACGGGCTGCTGATTAACCAAGACTTCACCGGCCATAATCATGGCGCGGGCCTTTTCCCGGCTTTCAGCCAGTTTGCGGGTGAGAACGAGTACATCTAAGCGTTGCTTGCTCATAATTAGTCCCGTGTCAGGTAAATGACAAGGTCTATCGGGTCGGGGGTTTCTTCATCAACAACCAACCCGTCAGCGCTCATTGGCAGATAGCCCTCTGCCAGAATAACAGCACTATAGGCGATTTCATTATCTTCTGTACTAAGCTCCAAAGGACGACTGATGACAAATACGCCATTGTTGTCTGTGGTTGCGAGGGCATAGATCATGCTTTCATCCCGCGCTGCGAAGTACTCGGCTGCGGAAAAATCCTGACTGATAAGGATAAAATTGATTCCTGAAACTCCTTGTCCAGTTTCTGCATCAATGATAGTTCCTCGCAACTGAACACCTTCAGACTGTCCGAGTAGATCAATCGGTAATTGACCGATACCAACCTGCGCTGAAGCGCTGGCAAAAACGATGTTGTTGAGCAAGATTTCGATGCGATAGGTGCCATCAGGGACGTTTTGCGCTGTGGTCAACTGCACTGGGAAGGCGACGCCATTTTCGCCTGCATTCCAGACGCTGGTTTGATCATATATCACATCAGAGTCGACCAGCCAACGCAATGTCCAAAGCGTTCCAGGGGCTATCTGCTGCCAATCAAAGAGTGCGTATAGCGCGGTAATCTGGTCAGGATAGTTATTGGAAGGTGTCGCAGTTGTGAAATCTGGCGGCAGGCTCGAGGTACTACCGACAAAACGAGGGTTAGGGAAAACATCGGCAAAAGCTCCCCGAGGTATGCCGGCAATAATAAAGTCTGAGGTAGCTGCTAGCCTCCCCTGAATGTAGAGTTCGAGGCGGTAGCTGCCGGCTGGTAAAGCTGAACCGGCCTCAACACTGGTGGTCGCAGCGCCATCTGGCTCACCTTGCCATATGTTAGATTGTCGAGATCCTGGTATTTCAGTTCCATTTACGTACCAGATTGCCGTCCATTCGGTTCCTTGTGCCATATTCCGGTGGATAAAGCGTGCTGAAGCGATGGTTCCACCTGTTGGTAAGATATAGCCATTCCCCAGTAAATTGCCATTATTATCCACCAGACCGAATGCCACGTCCGAGAATATGGGGGTAGCTTCGTCAGCACTGCCGATAATAATGCGCTGCGAAGCTGCAATTTCGCCATTTACGAGAATCGTGAATTCAGTGACGCCGTTAGGCCAAACCTGATTGGTACTGCCAATGTACCACATCCCTTTCTGTCCACCGCTCCAGCGTACTGGCTCCAGACTGAAGATTCGATTGGGGCGACCATCATTCGTGACTTTCACTTCATAGATGGTCTCTGGAGTCATATTCTCATAGTCAAAGAAGAGATATAGGCTTTGGCTACCTACTGGCAATGACGAAATCACACTTGAAGGCATACCTGCATCATTAAGACTTGCTGCAAAGAAGATACGAGTTATCCGTGGTTTAGTTGATTCTGATGTCAAAGTCGTACCACTACCCTGATTAAGCGATAGTATCTGCATACCAAGTAGTGACGCACGAATTAAGGAGCGAGCAAGATTGATAGGGCGGATGGTACCGAAGGGTTGACCTGTAGCAATACACACATCATCAGCAGATACGAGGCTATCTCCGTTACTATCCTGAAAACGCACACAATTAGCGGCCGATGCATCCTGACCGGGGAAAATGCGGTAGGCTGAAGTAGCAACACCAACCAATTCCCCAGCTGCACTATAGATAGCGCCACCTGTACCGATCCCCGGTATTTCGTTACTAAATTTAACCCACGATCGGATGCCTGGGATTGGCTCATTGAGAAAGCTACTGGCAGTACCACGAAGGGTGACAACTGAGTCATCGGCAAGAGTAGGATAGCCAACAAAGGTAAGGGTATCGTCCAACTGAATCCCTGTGGAGTCTCCGGGCGAGACAAAGGGTAAACTCAGCGTTTCCGGATTAATGAGCCGACCATCAATATAGCTGGCGATTCGCAGAACAGCGAGGTCAAGGCCGCGATCCGCCTGGGCAACAACAGCCCTAAAGCGTGCTATGGGTGGCTCGTCTGGTGTAATACCCATACTGATAATGAGGAGGTCGCCAGGACAGGATTCGCTTCGCACCGTGTGATGGGCGTTGGTCAGGATTAGGCCATTTTCACTAATGATGGTGCCGGACCCAACACAACGAGTGATTTGGGTCGCGCCGCGATTTTCGACCTGGGTGATAAATACGGTTGCGCGTTTGCTGCGCTCTACATCAAACAAATCTTGGGCGCGGACCATGGCGCTGGTCGTGAGACTGAACAGAACGAATAACATCAGCAAGGGCATAGACTTCATAGTAGGTTGAACTCACAAACGCAATCGCTGGAGAAATTCCTCAAAAGTAGATAAGTTCGCGTCGTAAGTTTTTTCATCACTCAAGAATGAGATAGTGATCGCTTGCCCTCGGCGGATTGTCACTACATCCTGCCCTCGGATAATGGAGGGGATGCGCTCAAGAAAAGGATCCGCTTCACTATCAGCGTAGGCATACTCTACAACGGAAGCCGATGATCCATCCGGAAGGGTAATGTTAACTGGACTTGAGATGACATTATACGATGCCAGTGTTTGAAGGCGTTCTAATGACAGGGTGTCAAAGACCTGACGCGGGGAAATCGTATCAGGTACTGTTTGAACTGTTATCTGGATCGTGGTTGGAAAGCCGCGTTCGGTGAGATTTCTGGCTCTAAACGGATAGGACGTACTTGAGGATACTGACCATGCCGCCGGGTAAAAGGCGGTTATTCCAAATTGTATGTCTGTATAGATTCTCACTTCAGTTAGCGCATTGTCTCGCAGGAAAAATCCCACACCCATACCTGCAATAATGACGATTGTAGTAAAGACATGAGACCAGCGGCTACTGGTTAGTTGTTGAATCACGAATACTCATCCATGAATGCTACCGTCTCTGCCTCACGTGCGCGGTTTTCGGCGCTGGTGAGTAGCCAATTTGTGATCGCTATACCAGCCACAACGATGGCAAGAGCGAGGCCGAGCCCCAATAAGGGCCTTGGCACACTTGGCTCCAATGATAGCGATGCGCTTGTCAGACCGGATTGCAATGGCGTAAAGATGCCAATGAGGATGGCACTGATGATTAACGTGAATGGCATTATGACGGACGAAGCACGATCAAATCGAGTCTGGGTTAAGCCGTAGGATAGAATGAGGCTGCTAACAACCGATACCGCCAGATTACTAAAAAAACGGGTCGCGCCAGCATCCAAGAGCGACGAGTATTGAGATAAAAAGTAAAGATTCTCTGCGGTGGTATAGCCAACTGCTGCAGTTATACAATAAGCAATTATATCATCCCTGTATCGTACATGATTTCGCCATGCTAACAGCATCACGAGGGCATAAACAACCCCAGTCTGGGTTATGCCGACTGTAAAGGTATAGCCCAGGATGCGATCAACGGCACTGGCTAGTGGGAGCCATTGATTAGTAGTAAATATCCTGTCAATAAATGGCAATACCAGCGTATAAGTGGTGAGAAACGCCGTAAATCCAATTGACAGTAACGCCACTCTTGGTTGCGAAACGCTTCGTTCCTGTCGTATGGAGAGGCTTGCCCATATAATGATCGGCAGTAAGCTGAGCAATACGGTAACTGCGTTTGCATAAGGTATGGTGAGCAGGGCAGGGGATACTAAACGAAGAGTCGATAAAATTCCTGCGATTGCACTTACGATAGCCACTAAGGTTATGATGCGTGTCCAAATTGGGGCGTAGGGCCGCGGATTAGTGCCATTGATAGGCGGTTCAATTAAGGCAGGTGTTTTTGAACGGAACATAAGTTCAAAGAATATGCTCAGGTACTAATTCTTCTTATAGTCATTAGAACCCACAAGGGGAACTACCGATGTCGCTCCAGCAAAAGAAGCAACAGATTCAAACTGAGCTTCAACACCAAGAGAACAAGATGCAACCAAATTACCCCCCTGTCCACCACCAGAAAGCTTCACCCCAGACACCCCAGACTCCAACAATAAGAAGACAATACGATCCAAAACCTCATGCGAAACACCAATAGACTGCAACAAAACATGATTTTGAAGCATCAACCTGCCAAGATGCACAACATCAGAAGAAGCGAATGAAGGAAGAAGAGAAGAAAACAAACGTCCCATTTCAGAGACAAAAGAACCAAGGTCTAGGTGAAGATAACCCATACGAACATCAGCAACTGCCGCCATAGTTGATGCAGAGATACCCGAATCAATCACCATAAGCTGTGATAAAGGAAAATCAAATAGGCGAATTCCAAGTCCACGAACAAAATAAACCGGCTGCTCATAAACAATTACCGTATTATCAACCCCACTGGGATTGCCATGATAAAAGCGCTCAATGTCATAAACAAAAGCATTCAGTTGTGAAAGCGAGAACTCCAACCCTAAATACTTAAGCAAAACACGAGCTAGCGCAACAGAAACAGAAGCGCCACTTCCAAGACCACTCGCAACAGGGATATCCGACCTAATTTTCACATGAACATCAGGCACACATTCAAGACCAGCCTGCTGAATTAATCGATAAGCCAAATAGAGCAGGGGAGAGGAAGGAGCCAATTCAAGATCTGTAAGAACCCAAGACTGCCCTAAATCTTCAGAAATAATCTTTAGACCACTTCCTAAATCAGATAGAGACAATTCAGCGCGTGCGCGCATAGTGGACAACGGAAGCGCAATGACAGGATAGCCATAAACTGCTGCATGCTCACCAAACAAGATAAACTTAGCGCAAGCAGAAGCCTCAATCATGCTGGCACCAGAAGTTGAGGAACAATATATAAGATCACTACAAAGGATGCAGCCCACAAAACGAAGGCCGCTTGCAAAGGCCGGTCACGCAAAATAACCTCATCGGGAGCGCTACCATCTCCACGCACATAAATCAGGTACATATAACGGAAAATGGCGTACATCACAAATGGAACAGTCAACAAGGCCATGTTATAGCGCCCTAATAAAGGTGATGGGGCTTCGATTGTATAGAGGATATAAGCAATCAAGGTGCTCGTAGTCACCACACGCAACATTTCGTCCAATAACGTGAGATTGTAGTAGCGAAAGATTGGCCGAGTCAGTAACGCTTTTTCGCCTAATGACACCTGTTCCTGTCTCCGTTTTCCTATCGCCAAGAACAATGCTAACAGGGCCATATCCGCATAGAGCCAGGGGGAAAAGCGAGCCACCTGAATTACAAGTACACCAGCAGCAACTCTTAACACATAGCTGGCTGCAATCGACATTACGTCGATCAATACAATATGCTTTAAATAGAACGAATACAGGATGTTCAAAACGATGTATGACATCAGCACTAAAGTCAACAAAGGCGTAAGGAGCGTACTGAGTAACAACGTCACAATAGGGATGATGATCGCTGATGCTATCGCGACCGGTATTGGCAAACGACCAGACGGCAATGGTCGATTTTTCTTAGTAGGATGCTGCCTATCACGCTCAATATCAACCAAATCGTTGATGATATAAACTGTGCTCGCAGAAAGACAAAGTAGAAGGAATACAGCGGTCACCCGCAAGAAAGAGTCAGTTTGCAGCAACTGCCCATCAAAGACTAAACCAGCGTACACAAAGACATTTTTTGTCCATTGTTTGGGACGCATGGTTTTCAACAGGCCAATAGCAACTGGAAACAAAGCGGACTCCGTGACTGTGGAGCATGAGTGAATTAATGCTACACGACGAATAGTAAATCCGGTAGTATATCAACAGAATGATACAAATTGACAGGAAATCATCAGTGGCTTCAGCAACTGCACGTGCACATCCTAATATCGCATTCATCAAGTACTGGGGCAATCAAGATTCTAGCTTGAGAATCCCAGTTAATTCATCACTGAGCATGAACCTAGATGGGCTTTTCACCGAGACAACCGTTGAGTGGAACCCGCAATTCGTCTCAGATGTTGTCGAAATCAATCATCAACCTGCTTCAGATCTGGCATCACGGCGAGTCATACAGCATCTTAATCAGATCCGACAACGATATTCAGTTACTGATTTTGCGCAGGTCCGTTCAAGCAACAACTTCCCAATGGGTGCAGGAATTGCCTCGTCTGCCTCTTCATTTGCTGCGCTGACTTTGGCAGCAACGAAAGCCGCTGGTCTTGACCTGCCTGAACGAGAATTAAGTAGTATTGCGCGGCTTGGTTCCGGATCAGCTTCCCGTTCGATTCCATCCGGGTTCGTGGAATGGCACGCAGGATATGACCATGAAAGTTCCTATGCAGAAAGTTTTGCGCTTTCAGATCACTGGAATCTGGTAGATGTTGTGGCCGTCGTTAGTCAATCACATAAAACAACTGGTTCTACAGAAGGCCATCAATCGGCTGAAACCAGCGACCTTCAGTCAGCTCGCGTGGCTGGGGCAGAAGATCGCCTGAAAGCTTGTAAGTCAGCCATCCTGGATAGAGATTTTACGACTTTTGCTGAAGTCGTTGAGCGTGATAGCAATCTGATGCATGCCGTCATGATGACCAGTCGTCCACCGTTGTTTTACTGGTTGCCAACCAGTTTGGTTATCATGCAGAAAGTCCGTGAATGGCGTGATTCTGGTTTGCATGTCTGTTATACCCTTGACGCTGGTCCGAACGTACATTGCCTCTGCTTACTACCTGACTCTGCTCAGGTCGCTGCCGCACTCAAGTCCATTGATGGTGTGAGTGAAGTGCGTATTGCCGCAGCCGGGGCAGGTGCCCACCTCATCAGTTAGTTATTGTGTCCGCTTATCCGTTAAGGATAGCTCCATGCTTGATCTTTTCACCAATAACAGTCCTATTGGGGCCATCATCGCATTTTTCGTGGTGCTCATCCCCTTAATCATTGTCCATGAACTGGGTCATTTCCTGGCTGCTCGCAGTGTAGGTATTGCTATTTTGGAGTTTGGCCTAGGCTTCCCACCTCGAATGGCGCGCCTGTTTCGCTGGAAGGAAACCGAATTTACTTTGAATTGGCTTCCACTGGGCGGATTCGTCCGTCCGCTTGGCGAAGATGCCATCAAGCCCGTTGAAGGCGAAACGCTGGAAAAAGATCGCCAGGAACTCGCTCAACATCAGCCGCCTGGAACCAGCTATAAAGCCGTACACGAAGCTAAACCCTTGCAGCGAATCTGGTTCATGGCGGCAGGGGCATTGGCGAACTTCTTGCTGGCCATCATCCTGTTCGCTTTGGTGGGACTATTGGGTTTCCCCCAGGTTGTTGGCGCCTTCTCTTTTGTGAGTGATACCCGTCCAGGTTCTATCGCTGATACTGCTGATCTTCGTGTCGGCGATGTTATCCTGCGTGTCAATGATGCTTACTTTGATAACTCTGCAGACTTGCTTGCTCTTTGGCAGCAAGCAACAGAACCTGTGATGTTGCTTGTCCAGCGCGGTGAAAATGAAATCACACTTATGTTACCAGCGCCGACCGATCAATCAGCGGACTCTCTCAGAGAGCGCGTGTTAATTACCGGCATCGTCGAGAACTCGCCTGCCGAAGCAGCTGCAATTGAGCCTGGTGATCTGGTAATTGCTTTTGATGGGCAGGATATTGAAAGTGTCGACAGCTTCATTGCCCAGACTCGTGACCAAGCAGGGCAAGAAATTACCCTCACGCTGTTGCGTGGTGGACAGACGCTGGAAGTTTCCCTGACCCCACGTGTCAATCCACCAGCGGGGCAGGGTGCCATGGGCATTGGTATCCGGGCTGCTCAGCAAGAACCGGTGCTTGGTCTGACCGTATTCGATGCAGGTGGTCAGGAAGCAATGCAATCCCTTAACCTGGGTGATTCCATTGTGTTTGGCATCAATCGCGCATTCTCGGTCATTGATACTACGGTTCGTATTCCTGCCATGCTGCTCAGCGGCACTGTGACGGCCGAAGAAGCACGGCCAGTCAGCGTAGTAGGCATGTCGCAGATTGGCTCGCAGATTATCCAACAGAGCATTCAACAGCAGAACATCACTCCGGTACTGAATTTCATTGCCGTGATCAGCGTCGCTCTTGGGTTCTTCAATTTACTCCCTATCCCGGCATTGGATGGTGGGCGTATTCTGTTCGTCATTATCGAAATCATCCGTGGAAAACCGATCTCTCCTGAACGCGAAGGGTTGGTGCATTTGATCGGACTGGCAATCTTATTGTCACTCTCTGTATTCATCATTCTGAATGATGTCATCAATCCGATCAATCTGCTGAATCCATAAGTCACAGAAAGAATCACCATGAATGACTATAACGATGTTGACAAGACTGAGAAGTTATCACTAGATCAAGTCATAGCCTTCCTAAAGGCTGCAGAACCGGATGCCAATGCTATTCCTTATCCGATACGGGCGGCACTTGCTAATCTCTCCCCAGATGAACTGGCAATACTAGCACCTGGTTGGAGCAATCTAGATCTGGACCGTCGCCAGTCCATCCTCGAAGCTCTGATTGAAGAGAGCGAAGACCGCTTCGATCTCGACTACAACGAAGTCGGCCATTTTGCGTTGAATGATCCTGCTCCGAGCATCCGCCAGCGGGCTATTGACTTACTCTCGATTGATGAGAGTCCATATCTCATGCGCCGCCTTAAGGAAATTGCGCAAGCGGATGATGCCGCCGATGTAAGAGCTGCTGCCGTATCCGCTCTGGGAAATTTTGTTCTGCTGGGAGAATACGAAGAAATCGATCTATCTGAAGCCAGCCATCTTGTCGACATGCTAAATGGCATCTGGTTTGATGAGGCCGAAGAATGGTCGGTACGACGGCGGGCGCTCGAATCACTAGGAAATTCCAGTGCGCCGGGAGTTTATGAGATCATTGCGGATGCCTATGACTCCACCGACCCCGAAGTCCGAGCCAGTGCCGTTTTTGCGATGGGCCGCACCTGTGATCGTGATCGTTGGGGCGAAACTGTTCGCCGCGAACTCTCCAGTACCGATGATATGATTCGCTATGAAGCAGTTAGAGCAGCGGGCGAGCTAGAACTTCGGCAAAGTGTGACTACACTCCACAACATGGCCCTGAATGATAATGGTGAAATCCGCAAAGCTGCGATCTGGTCGCTGGGCGAAATTGGCGGACCACAAGCTCAGCGGTATCTAAGTACAATTGCAGAGATTGTGGAAGAAACCAGTGGTGATGCTGAGTTAGAGGAATTGATACTAGAGGCCATCGAGAATGCAACCCTGCCATCATCACTGGACTTGGACGACGACGAGGAATAGCCAGCAGGGCAGAGTAATGGCTGTCCCTGCTGACCTGAAGCACATGCTAACCTTGTGCAAACATGGTCTGGAGCTTCATCGCCATGCCCATATCGCCTTCAATCTTGATTTTTCCGCTCATGAATGCCTGCATCGGATTCATTTTGCCTGTTGAAACTGCATACCAGTCGTCAGCCGCAGCTTTCAAAGTCATCTTGGGGTTTTCAGCCGCACCTTCACCTGCTTCACACGTACCATCTGCAATCTTCAGCCAGAACATCCCACCATTATCACCGCTCAGATTAAACTGGATAGTGGCATTGACGCCTTGGGCCTTGTCTGCAATGAGCCGTGTAGCCATTGCTGGGAAAATCTGGGCGATTTCCTGGACGGTTGCCATTTTCTGTAAGCTCCTTGTGAAAGATACGGTCCAAGTAACCGAATCTTGGTTTAACAGATGCCTCACAGTATACAGCAATTAAGGGACATTTTCAGCTTGTTGCACGTTTCCGCTAGTAGTAGGTATCGGCTCTTAGCTCTTCTAGTTCTAGTATTGGTGGTAGTGGCCTGTTCACCACGGCAGACCATTGTGATTGTCATCACCGCCACTCCGACTAATTCGATGCCGGTGACAGTTTCACCGACCGCCGTGGTTGATTCAGTTATAGTCGTTGAACCTACACAAGATCTCCGTGTCGCTCAAGCGACCCATTATACGGTTCAATCCGGCGATACATTGTCGTTAATTGCTTTACGCAATAACACCACTATCGAAGTATTGGTAAGTCTGAATTCCCTACCAAATCCTGATATATTGGAAGTGGGGCAGGTTTTGAACCTGCCAGCGACTACTACTATTGCCACCTCTGATGAACTGCTTTTACCAGACCAACTGTTGGTCCGTGGTCCCTATACATCTACCTTTAATGTTGCTGACTTCATCAATCAACAGCCGGGGCATATTCGCACGATAGCCGAGATGATCGGCACAGAATTGACGCTGTATAACGCCAGTGAAATTGTCCAGCAAGTCGCGCTCGAGTTCAGCGTTGATCCACGTTTGCTATTGGCAACACTGGAATACCAAGCTGGTTGGTTAACACAATCGACCATTCCTGAACCGCAAAATATGTACCCTATCGTTGATACCCTAGCAATAGACGGGGTAGATCGACGTGGGTTATATCGCCAACTAGCGTGGACAGCTAACCAACTGAACTGGGGTTTTTACAGTTGGAAGTATTATGGCAATCAATTTATCACCTTTCCGACGGGTGAGCGGATTACACTAGGGACAGCCCTGAATGCGGGGACGGTTGGCCTGCGTTATCTGGTTAGTCGGTTTAGCACCGCCACTAATTGGGAAGCCGATGTGCGTGGCCTGCTGGCAACCTACCAACGCATCTTCGCATTACCCGAATTATCACCCACCGACTACATCACTGGAGTGGATTTTCAACAACCGGTGTTGGAATTGCCTTTTCGGACAGGGGACATCTGGTTCTATACCGGTGGGCATCATGGCGGATGGGGCAGGGGAAGCGCATGGGGGGCAGTAGACTTTGCTCCCCCTGATGAACGCCCACCTGGAAGTCCATCCTGTTATGTGTCAGAGTTTCCTGTCACCGCAGTCGCCGACGGCATCGTTGCCCGCAGCGGTGATGGAACCGTCATTCTCGATCTGGATGGGGATGGCAATGAGACCACGGGTTGGACAATTCTCTACTTGCATATCGCTACCGATGGGCGAATTCCTGCTGGATCAATAGTAGGCACCGGAGACCCGATTGGCTTTCCCTCTTGCGAAGGTGGAGTCTCCAATGCAACACATATGCACATTGCTCGTCGGTACAATGGAGAATGGATTCCAAATGCCTGCGATGATTGTTTACAACCCCGGATGCCATTTCCTGCGTTTGTCATGAGCGGTTGGAGCTTCTATGGACTGGCCGACCAAGAATATCAAGGCTATGCCACTCTGAGTGGTAACCTTATCGTCGCAGAACAAGGGCGCATCGACGTGAATAATCGTATAGAGCGCCCGCAATGAGGTTTTATGCTATGAGAGTACCATATCGGAGATGGGTCGTTCTACTGGTTTCTACGACGATACTATTTGCCATCACCACGCTCGTTGCCGCGCAGGATGGCCCCACGCCAACTGCGGCGCAGATCACATTGCCACTAGCTCCAACAGCCACTGCAGCCACTGCAGTCCCGACAATTACACCGCTTCCAACACAACCGCAGGGAGCGCTGCTGGAGGCAATTACAGAGGCCAATGTTCGGTCAGAGGCTGACCCTTCAGGTGATCTGCTCGGCACAATAAAAGCCGGTGAAACCTATCCTGTTATTGGACGCTATTTTCGCTGGTATCAGTTTCGCTTCCCCTTATCCCCAACCAATACTGGATGGGTGTTTGAAGAATTGGTCACCATTACGGGTGATACCAGCGCGATTATTGATTTGGCGAGTATTCCTACTGCAACACTGGACCCAATCCAGGCTGTACAGGCAGAAACCCTGGCTGCGGTGACAGCAACACCCGGTGCTGTTTTCACATTAACGGCACAATCCCTATCGATACCTCTTCCTATCCAGGGACAGTCAAGCCAATCTGCACAGAATCCAGTCAATAACTTACCTGAATCCCAACCTCAAATTCTGCCAACCTACACTTTCCCCGCCAACGTGGCTATGCTGCCACCAGACGATGCTTATTCAGTCAATCGACCGTTAACTTCATCATCTTCCGATGGATTGGATGCTCCTTCAACTTCACGGCAACCCACTGGCACACTTCCGCCGATACTCCCAATCAGCCTACTGATCGGGGCAGGTATTCTAGGCCTCTTGATTAGTGCTGGCATGCGCCGTTAAACAAAAAGAGCCTGGTCACTTCAATGACCAGGCTCTTTTTGTTATATCGCTTGAACTAATGACTGCAGCTGCTGCAACCACCACTTGATTCCGTTCCGCTGTCGTTCGCCGTACGGAAGGAATGACCGCAACCGCAGCTCGAAACTGCATTCGGATTATCGATGCGGAAACCACCACCCATCAGGCTGTCTACATAGTCAATCACTGCGCCCTGCAGGTAAATCAGGCTCGTGGGATCAACTACCAACTTGACGCCATCAATCGAAACGACGCGATCATGATCGCGAGCAGCTTCTTCAAAGGCCATACCATACTGCATACCGGAACAACCACCACCTGAAACGAATACACGCAGGGCATGGTTGGGGATATTACGCTGTTGAAGCAGATTCTGGATGATCTGCACAGCGGCAGGTGTTACAGTGAGGAGTGGTTGAGTTTCAACTGCCGGAGAGATCATCTCCAATTCATTGATTGCCATCTTGCGTTCTCCCGGTCATTACACAATTAGATCCTATGGCTTGCAGTATAGCACCTTCGCGATTATCAAGTCAATAAAACCAGATAGATAAAATCGGGACAAATGTTCCGATTTTATCTATACGTATGTGATAGCATTTAAGCGGTGTTTCTGAAAATGTAGACATCGAATGAGAAGCATCTAAAGGCTTATGCAACTGGTGGTAGCATCTATACTCATACGCGCCAAACGTCAGCGACATTCAACTAAGTGGCAGTAAGTTCCCTTGGTTCCACCTAAATCGTCGCTTTTTGGTGAAAACAGGAGAGCTACCCGCGCCGAAAATAACATCAAAGGAGAGTAAAATGGCGACAACACTGCATACCCTCGCCATATCCTCCAGCGAGAGTTTCCTCGTTTGTGTCATTTGACTGACTAAACTTGGCTCAGTGGCCTAATTGACGCCCTCTCCCTATCCATGCTAGTATACGCCCCTGTCTACAGAGGAGATTATCTTGGCTGATTTGATCGCATTCCAGGGTATTCATGGAGCTTATTCTGAACAGGCCATTCGGCAGCATTTTGGGGATTCAGCAGAAGTCTTCCCAACGCCCGGTCTGACTGAACTGTTTTCGACTATTCAAAGTGGTAAAGTTCGATATGGGATGTTACCCATCGAGAACGCGCTGGCAGGTGCGGTGAGTCAGGCTTACGAGTTGTTGATGGACTCCGACCTGCGAATTCAGGCGGATGTTGTCCTGCATGTTCATCATGCCTTGATGGTCCCACCTGGCACCAATTTCGAATCAATCCGTTTCGTGCGTTCTCATCCTCAAGCTCTAGCCCAGTGTGAGCAATACATCCGCCGTAACGGCTGGAAGCCGGTTCCCTGGTACGATACTGCCGGATCAGCTAAAGACCTAGCAGAGAATCCGCTACCAGATACGGCAGCCATTGCCAGTCCGCTGGCTGGTAAGCTCTACAAGCTGGACGTGCTCGAAACAGAGATTGAAGACGTTGCGTTTAACTTCACACGCTTCTTTGTCCTCGGTGACGATGATCCAACTCTCGGTGAATACAACAAGACTTCGATTGTATTTGCTACCCGCAACCGACCAGCAGCACTTTATGAGTGCTTAGGCGAGTTTGCTTCACGGGGGATCAATATCACCCGCATAGAGTCCAGACCACGACGAAATCGTCCATGGGAACCTGTCTTTTACCTCGACTTTGAGGGGCATTGGCATGAGCCGCATTGTCAGGAACTCCTGGCACGTCTCCTGCAGCGAGCCTCAATGGTCAAAATGTTGGGCTCCTATCCAGCCGTCAAAACGTCGCAGAGTTCCGTAGGTCTTTAAGCAACTGCCATAAGGTGTACACATGCAGAATAAACTCGGTGTAGCTATCCTCGGCGCAACCGGCGCAGTCGGTCAGCGGTTCATTCAGTTGCTGGAAAATCATCCCTGGTTCTATGTAGCTGAAGTGGTCGCATCTAGCCGTAGTGCTGGGCAGACCTATCGCAGCGCCACCAACTGGGTCTTAGATGGTAATCCGCCTGCCAGCGTGTCCGAATTAGTCGTGAAACCTCTTGATGCCAACCTGGACTCGGTGCTGGTTTTTTCGGCACTACCCAAAGAAGCCGCCGAAACCCGAGAAATTGAGCTTGCTAGTGTCGGTCATATCGTTTGTACCAATGCCTCCACCAATCGTATGCTCGAAGACGTTCCATTGCTGCTGCCAGAAGTAAATGGTTCACATTTGAATTTGCTTCAGCGTCAGAGAAGTGAGCGCGGATGGAAAACGGGGGCGCTGGTTGCTAACTCGAACTGCACCGCCATGCCAGTTGTGATGGCCCTCGCACCATTGAAGCAGTTCGGCATCAGCAAGATTCAAGTAGTCAGTCAACAAGCCATCAGTGGGGCAGGTTATCCGGGTGTCGCCTCGTTGGATATCCTTGACAATATTATCCCCTACGTAAGCGGGGATGAGCAAAAGCTGGAAACTGAAACACTGAAGATGCTTGGTGAATTCGTCGGTGGACATATTCAGTGGCTAGATAGCCTGGTCAGTGCAACTTGTACGCGTGTTCCCGTCATTGACGGACATATGGTCACGGTTTCTGTCTCTCTGGATAGCAAACCCAGCCTTGATGAAGTGATTGCCACGTGGGAGAGCTACAGGGGGTATGAGCCTGTTGCCATGTTACCATCTGCACCCCAGCCCCCTCTTGAGTATCACACCCAAATTGATCGCCCTCAGAGCCGTCGAGATCGAAATGCCGGGAATGGTATGGCAACCTCTATCGGCAGACTTCGGGAGTGCCCCATACTGGGGTACAAGTTTGCAGCACTTTCGCACAATACGATTCGTGGGGCAGCTGGTTGCAGTATTCTCAATGCGGAACTCATGGCAGTTGAGGGCTATATTCCAGAATTCACCCCGCATGATGTAGTACACGCCTGACATAGATCCTTATGCGCATATTGATTGCAGGCGTTGATGGTTATCTTGGCTGGCCGCTCGCTCAACATCTGGCAATGCGTGGGCATCTCGTTGGTGGCATTGATAACCAACTCAGGCGGCGTTTGGTAGCCGAGGTAGGGAGTGTCAGTGCTATTCCCATCGCTACGATGGACGAGCGACTGAGCGCCTTTCACGAACATTTTGGGGCTAGACTCCGCTACTATTCTGTTGACCTGCTTGATTACGACGCGCTCGCAAATGCTTTGCGTGATTTCCAGCCTGAGGCAGTTGTCCATCTGGCAGAAATACCTTCAGCACCTTATTCAATGAGAGGGCCAACCGAGTCCGTTTTCACTCAGCAAAATAATGTACTCGGCAGCCTAAACCTTCTTTGGGCAATGAAGGAAGAATCGCCTAATGCTCATTTACTCAAATTAGGGACAATGGGTGAATATGGCACGCCAAATGTCGATATTCCTGAGGGCTTTTTTGAAGTTGAGTTTCGTGGTCGCCGCGATGTGCTGCCATTTCCGCGCCAAGCAGGAAGCTTCTATCACTGGAGCAAAGTTCACGATTCCAACAATATTATGTTTGCCTGCCGCATCTGGGGTTTGAGCGCAACTGACGTCATGCAAGGTATCGTCTATGGTATCTGGAATTCTACACAATCTAGTGATTCGCGCCTTTCGAATCGCTTCGACTTTGACTCTGAGTTTGGTACGATAATTAATCGATTCTGCTGCCAGGCAATCATTGAACACCCACTATCGGTGTATGGACATGGCGGTCAACGGCGCAGTTTCTTGCCAATCCAGGATTCAATCAATTGCATGACTCTGGCATTGGAACACCCTCCTAAGAAGGGGGAATATCGGGTATTGAATCAGTTTGATCGCTTTATGTCGATCTATGAACTTGCAGAGCTTGTTCGTCGATCCGCTTTGCATCTCGGTATAGATGTACAGATTTCTAGCCATGCTAATCCGCGTAATGAAGTCGAAAACCACTACTATAATCCTGATCGGAATCTCCTGAAGGATTTAGGTTATCAACCTCAATATGATCCTGATGAACTCACCCAATCCATGATGGAGTCTTTAATCCCGTGGAAAGATCGCATTGAAGCACATCGGAATGTACTCATTCCCAATGTTCAATGGGATGGGTCACACCGAACAGCATCCAAGCTAAATACGAAGGGCAATACAGCATGACCGTGCAATTCTGGGAAATTGACAAAATCAGTGCGGATGAGTTAGCGCGAATCAAGCGCCGCGCCGAGATTGATATCCGTTCACTACTGCCATTGGCCCAGGATGTCATTCAACGAGTGCAAGCAGAAGGCGATACGGCCGTCATCGACTACGCCCGTAAGTTTGATGCCCCCAACTTCACAATTGAAGCTCTTCGGGCTACGCCAGAGGATTTTGCTGCTGCTCGAAAGGCTGTAGCAGATGACGTGTATGAAGCGATTGTGGCAGCTCATGCCAATATCAAACAATTTCATGAAGAACAGTTGCCTGAATCCATGTGGTTCACCGAACTTCAACCCGGAGTTATGGCTGGTGAACGAATCACACCAATTGCCAGTGTTGGGCTTTACGTACCGAGAGGGAAGGGGGCCTTCCCATCTGTGATGCTGATGCTAGCAACTCCTGCCAAAGCGGCTAACGTATCCCGTATTGTGGTCGTCACGCCGCCTACGCCGGAAGGAAAAGCAGATGCCGCCTCTTTAGTAGCAGCTGAAGTCTGCGGGATCAATGAAGTCTATGTGGTCGGCGGAATGCAGGCAGTTGCGGCATTGGCCTATGGAACGGAAACTATCCCGCGAGTAAGTAAAATCATCGGACCTGGCAGTAGTTATGTCTCCGCTGCCAAACGCCTCTTGTATGGTGTAGTGGATGTTGGTTTACCAGCTGGGCCCAGTGAGTCCATTATCCTTGCGGATGAATCGGCTGACCCGCGTCTGGTTGCACTCGATTTGCTGGTAGAGGCAGAACACGGCCCAGAATCAGCAGCGATTGCGGTTACACACAGTCGGGAAGTGGCCGATGAAGTTTTGCGAATACTGCCTGAGTACATCAATGAGTTACCCGCATGGAGGCAGAAATTTGTCCAAACGGTTTTGAGCAATTATGGTGGTGTGATGCTCACCCGAAGCATTGATGAGTCCATTGCGTTTGTGAATGACTATGCGCCTGAGCACTTGGAACTACTTACTGCGGAACCGTTTGTGACCCTAAACCGGATTCAGAACGCTGGAGAAGTGCTACTAGGGTCAAATACGCCCATTCCCATCGCAAATTACTGTCTAGGTTTGAATGCGATTCTGCCGACCGGCGGCTTTGCCCGGAGCTTTTCATCTGTAAGTGTGCATGAATTCTTGAAACGCACCGGTGTAGGATATCTTTCACGCGAAGGGTATCTCCGTTTACAAGGCACTACCGCAACACTTGCCGACTATGAAGACTTTCCTGCCCATGCCATGGCAATCCGCAAACGGAACGAAATCCTGGGACTATGACCGAGTTACTGTATGACATTCAGCGCCTGCAGTTCTCAGATCGCTCTCAGGCTGAATCGCTTCTGTTGAGCTTCATCCGACAACAATTTGAGTTGGATGTTGTTCGGGTTGAACTGCGCCCACTGGCTGTTTCGCTGAATTCGTTTAATGGGTTTATCACCCTTGCTGACTCTACTAGGCTGTTTTTTAAGAGCCATGTAGAGTCAGGGGCTATTCTCAATGAATACTACAATGCATCTGAATTGGCTGCGTGTGGTTATCCAATGATTCAGCCCTTATTTCAATCGACGGAGGCAGGTCGGCAACTGCTGATTTATGAGATGGTTTCCGACCCAACAGTGTTTGACGTAGCCTGGCAGATTGAACAGGGCGATGTCAACTTTCTGCCGACACTAACCCGTTTACAAAATGAATCTGATGATTTGTTATTCCAGCTTTATCAGAAAACATTTGAACCTCAGACGGCTGAAGCAGCTGCCCGATCCTCAGTACATCAATTGTTCTACCATCGACTTACTGGTGAGCGTCTCAACAGCTTTTATGCGGACACCATTCCGATCCAGTTGCCAGATGCAACTTATAGCATGGGCGAAATACGTTCATGCCGGTGGATCATTAATGGAATTGAATATGGTGAAACCCTAAATAACCTAATCGATTCAGCCACGAAACTACTTCAACCTGGTCAATCGGGACCATCAATCTTAGGACATGGTGATGCTCATAATGGCAATGTCTTTATGAGGACAGAGGGTTTAGTCTATTTTGACCCGGCTTTTGCAGGTCGACATCATCCACTACTTGATCTGACCAAACCGCTCTTTCATAACGTTTATGCAATGTGGATGTACTATCCTCATGAAAAAGCCTCACAGACCCATATCAAGATCAAGCACACAGGTAATTGGATTGAGGTTGAACACAATTACCAAGTTCCTCATATTCGACAGATGTTCTTGAAGAGTAAAGTGGAACGGGTATTAAAACCAATAATCAGTTTGCTGAATGAGCAGGGTATGTTACGCCCAGACTGGACCGACTATCTGAAGGCCGCGCTTTTCTGTTGTCCACTGCTCACGATGCCGCTGACTAACCACAACCGATTTCCATCATCTATTAGCCTGCTAGGCCTCTCAATGGCAATCATCATGGGTGGGAAGGGTATAAGTAGAGCCAGTGAACTAGATCAGCAACTTCAATCCATCCTATAAGTCGAGTTGAGCCAGTAATCGAGAGAATGTCGGAGAGGACTCCAAGAAAACGTAGCGGACTGGCGTAATGATAGTCTGCGTTCCACCAATACTCCGCAAATAACGCACGGCTTCTAGTACATCTCGGGATGAGATAATTATTGTCAAGGTGTACCAGTCATCCTGACTTCCAGGTACATAAGTTCGGGCGAGGGTTGGTCCCTGCAATCCTTGCGTAGACGGACTCTGAGCTACTTTTGCAGCAATCAGATCGGGTTCAGAGCCGCGAATATTCGCTGTTACCTGATAATATCCGCGACCACTCACAGATGAATCAATCAATTCCGTTAGATTTTGAGCTACTTCCAGCATGCTCGAGTCTGCAACTAACGATTTTTTGTTGCCAATCAGACACGCCTGAGATTGTATGATGATCCCGTCAGGGATGATTTTCAGATGGTTCTCTCGAAGCGTCGTTCCAGTTTGCGAAAGATCAACAATAATGTCCGCATAACCAATTACTGGCGCCGCTTCAATGGCTCCTTCTGAATTGACCAACGTGAAATGGTGCAATCCATGACGATGGAAAAATTCACGTGTCAGGGTAGGGTACTTGGTTGCTACTCGCAAGTTGCGCTTTTGTTTTTGGCGGAAATCCAGCGCCACGTCAACCAAATCAGCAAAGTTATCGACATCGATCCAGCTTTCCGGAACTGCAACCACTAATTCACAGTGGCCATATCCCAGTGAGTCATGAATTACGACAACATCTTCTGAGGGGTGTTCTCGAACCACATCGAGACCGGTGATACCAAAATGGGCAGTGCCATCGGTTACCTTGTAAAGAACATCCGTTACACGTTGGAACAATACATGTAAGTTGGGAATTCCTTTAACAATACCGGTATATTGCCTTGGATTTGGCTTTTCAACGCGGAGGCCACAATCACGCAAAAAATCGAGAGTTGGTTCTGCGATTGCACCCTTACTTGGTAACGTCATTATAGCTGGTGTCATGCGCGATCAAATTCTTTCTGGAGAAGTGCGACCAGAGATTCGAAATCTTCATGGGAAAATATTCTTTGCCCAGAATCGCTGTTCAGTAATAGGCTCGCATTATCAACTAAAGTCAAGGTGTGCGACGATATTTCTACAGAATGCTCATCTCTTAAGCGCACTACGAATCCTCGACCCCGCAACATAGTCGCCCACTTGAATGCTTGCGGTGCATCCGCAGGAAGGTACTGAATATCTATTGAGAGTTGATTCTCATTGTCGGTTAACGACTTAACCTCTAGAAGATTATCAACATTAAGCACAAAGCCAATTGCCGGGACCTTTTCCTCAGCACCCATAAGCTGAGCTAAATCATCATAACGACCGCCACCACCTAGATGTGTGTTACTGTTGGAATCGTAAATATCAAAAACGATTCCTGTGTAATAGTCCCAAGCACGAACCAAACCGGGAGCGATAGTGAGTGTATCATCTACAGGGATCTCAAACCCCTCAAGAGAAGAAACAATACCTTCCCAGTAACTGATCAATTGATGCGTATCATCTGTTCCTACTGTTTTGAGGACAGATCTGATTTCGCGAAAGGCTTGTCTAGGTGGTGCCGATATGGCACAAAGAGACTTCAGGGTTGCGAGAACTGATGCTAGTTCAAGTCGCTTGGCAGAACGCTGCAATTTGTACTCTAATCGGCTAAAAATCTCCTCTTGGGAACGTGTTCCAGTATGGGTAACATTAGCCATAAATATCTGTTTGTTATTCAGCGACAGTGCCTGTGTATGCTTATCATCGGTTTTCGCGATAGGCTGGATGGTTTCTTCATCTCTTCTAAAACTAATATGATCATAGAGTTCAAGTAAATAATGGATTCCTTGCCCTGCGTTGTTAAGCACAGCAATGTTACCCAGAATAAATTGTTCAACTCGGCTATCCGCTATCCTTTCCCGAATAATCTGATGGAGGAGTGCTATATTACCCAGTATCAATTTGCTCTGGAGAATGCCTATGTTCTTTAGTGAAGAGATGGCAGTGCCAATAACTTCAGCATCGATATGACTGCCTTGCGCTCCAATAAACTCCCCGCCGATCTCATAATGCTCCCCAGCAATTATTCCAGGCTCCCTGCGAAAGACATTACCTGCAAATTGCCACCGAATCGGGTGTATTTTGCTTTCAGCCTGTACATATAGATTTACTGCCTGAGCTGTGAATTCTGGCCGCAATGCGTAATATTGTTTACCATCCTCAAAGGTATATAGGGACTGAAAAGCTCGATCGCCAGCCTTAAGTAGAAATAAGTCCGCTGATTCTATGATCGGCAATTCCAATGAGATGTAACCACATCGAAGCAGGTACTCTCTGACCTGGAAGGCTAATGTCTGCATACCCGAATTGGATCTGATTTCCAAGACAACCTGCCCGAGATAAAGCTTAGTCGCAAGCGCAATGATAGCTGTCTTCGATTGCAGGGTGCAAGTGGCACTTGGAAGGCCGGAAGTGATTGGCGGGCTGTGCCAAGACAGTCTGGTTTTGGAACATTACTTGTGGGCACTGTAGGGCGATGCTACACTAAATTTGGTCCGTACTTAGGCACTAATGAGGGATTCCATGAAGATATTGATTATGGATGATGAACAGGCCATACGTGACGCCCTGGGCAGAAAATTGCGCCGCGAAGGGTTCGAAGTTTTCTTATGCGCTGAAGGTATTGAAGCTCTTCGCACATTTCATGCCGAAAGACCCAATCTAGTTATCCTTGATATTGTCATACCGGGTGGCATGGATGGTTTAACCGTTTGCAAAAGAATCCGAGAAGTTACTTTGACACCTATCATGATGTTATCGGCACAGGCTGTAACTGAGGAGGATATTGTCGAAGGTCTAAACGCCGGGGCAGACGAATACCTAATAAAGCCGGTACGTTTAAATGAATTCGTTGCTCGAATCCAGGCAATTCTGCGGCGGGCACAGGTCAATTCACAAGAAACTGAGGTCAATTACAATGATGGCTATTTGAGTGTGGATGTGCAGCGCCGTCAGGTCCACGTCAATGGCCGGCAAGTACACTTAACACCGACTGAATTCAAACTTCTTTCAGTATTAATGAATAATGCTGGGCGTGTGGTAAATCAACGCGATTTACTTGAGCAGGTATGGGGAAGAGAGTACATGGACGATTTATATTACCCACGGGTGTATATCAGTCAGCTTCGTCACAAAATAGAGCCAGATGCGGCTAATCCGATATACATTTTGACGGAACATCGTATCGGATATCGTTTTGAAAAGCGACATCAGAAGGTTTAACTGGAACATGATAGCTTATGGAGCTTGAAGTTTTTGCATTAGTCCTCAATGGTTTATGTAATGTCTTTAGCTTAACCTCTGTTCTATTACTGGTTTGGTACAACTGGAAAAATGGGACCATCCAGATATTTGCTCTATTAACTATATTTGTATCAATATGGAATTTAAGTGCGCTACTTTATGAATTAGAAAATGCTGCTCTATTTTTGGGTGGAACAACCTTAATTCGAGTGTTTTCTCAGCTAGGATTTGTGGGTTCAGTATTTGCACTTTACGCTTTAACACTAAGTTTAGTCAGATTATTTTCTTTTCCCTTGAAACTTCTTTCGTTTTTTAGTTTTCTCGTCCTAGCTAGCTTTCAGGCTATTCTTATTTTTGCTGCATCAAGCTCAGAAGTTTCGCGTCTTCCTGCAAATGAACTGTATTTGGTTATTGGCGCGATTATATTATTTATAGTCATTCGTTATCGCCATCGAATTGATTCTACGGCACTTCAGACTTTAATTATTACCTTCGTTCTGGGTCAAAGTGCTGCTTTTTTCAATCCACGGGTTGGCGCTTCCACATTCTCTCTCTTGCTATGTTCATTTTCAGCAGGAGGAATTGGCTTAGCTCTATTATGGAGAGAATTGGTTGGCCCCCTGCGAGACCGTCAAACACAAATATTGAACGTCCGAGAATTGGCTCAATCTCTTTCTGAGAATATTGAACTCGACAACCTGTTATCTGAAATCATGATTCAAGCAACGAAATGGTTAAAGGCAGATGCAGCTGCAGTATTCTTGAAATTTGGGCATGATAGCTACAGAATGGTCAGTTCACTGGACCTTCCCATTATCGACAAAGAATTTGAGGTAAGGATTGGTGAAGGCATAGTTGGTAAAACGATGCAAACTAACAAAACACTGATCCTTGAAGCATCTGACACTAGTTTTAAACAGATGGTATCAACCTCATTCCCAAATGGTCATGAGGTATTTGGATCCATCATGACTTCGCCCCTTACTAATCAACATCAAGTAATCGGTGCTGTATCCGTTATCAGTAATAATCAAGGAAAGTTATTCTCACAGGAAGATCGTATGTTGCTGGAGATTCTGGCGTCAGAGACTTCAATCGGGGTAGCCTATAGTCAAATCACAAATGAAATTGAGAGTTCACGACACAATCTCGAGAATGTTCTTGATGCAATCGATAGTCCAATTGTAACTGTTAATGAACGAGGGGAAATTCAGTATGCTAACAGGGTAGCTAGAGATCTAGCAAGCAAGAACCACTCATTGGTTCCAACTGATTGGAAAGCTGCCAGTGTGCGCTTGAAGTGGTATGAACAACATATAGATGATGTTTACTACAATTGCCAAAGCATTCATCTCGAAGGGCGGTTCCCGCCAGAGTGGTTAATTGTTTATGTTGACATCACCCGTGAAAAACAAATGTCGGCATTGCGAGATGATGTAATCCGACTAACCAGTCATGACATCAAGAATCCATTGCAAGCCGCAATGGCTAATCTAGAGTTACTCCAAGAGGACTTGGCAAATACCAATAATCCAGACATCATCACTTCTCTAAGCGATCTTAATAATCAACTCAACCGAATTGAAAGAATCAGCAACACTATTCTTAGTTCCGGTCGCGAACAAATTCACACCCAGTGTTCAGTGACTAATCTGCTAACTGAATCCATCCAGGAAGCTAAAACTCATCTTCGCGAACCCAAACACATTTTGCATTTGTTAGTCCGCGATAAACATGTATATGTAACTGGTTCAGCCGAACAATTAAAAAGGGCTTTTGTAAATTTGATTGATAATGCCATCAAGTATAGTCCTAGTGGTACCACGGTCCGTGTTGTATCCTATTTGGAGAACGGTGAGAATATTGTTGAAGTACATGATGAAGGTATTGGAATTCCCTTATCAATTCAGCACTATGTATTCAGACCATTCTTCCGAGGGCATGAATATGGACAAGACACTCACAGCGCTGTTGGAAGCGGAGTTGGCCTCAACATTGTTAAAAGTGTCATCGAAAACCATAGGGGACGAATATGGTTCGAAAGTGTAGAAACGCGTGGTAGCACATTCTTTATCGCATTGCCTGTAGCAACGAACGCGGACCATCTAGAAAACATCGAGACTGAAATCTAATGAAAGCCTTCACATCATTTTGCAACGCCTGCATAACCGTTTTGGTCTTATATATTGCATTGAATCCACATTCGAATTACTTATTTGCACAGGATCACACTCCAACACCTGAATCTCCCAGCGGGCAAGAAGGGTTTCAGCAGGCAGATCTCTCTACTGTTACTGGAAATATTCAACGTCCAAACGGTATGTTATGGCACGATGGGACCCTATTCACATCCTGTACCGGTGACTGGACACTGTATCGGATCGATCCTGATAGTGGCGAAACAATCGCCTATATATACGGTATCAAAAACGCGAACACAATGTTTGCAGAGGGATCTGATAATCAAATCACGCTCTGGATTCCGGATTTTCAATCAAGCAATCTTGTAAAGATACAGAACGGTCAGATGTCAGTAGCAGGGCAAATAGATACACCATGGGGTATTGCACTTCTAGATGATGAGAATTTTATCGTCACCTCATCACGAGGTAATTCACTCAACCTTGTTGCGCGCGATGGAACTGTTAAAGAAATTATTAGCAATCTTCGGTCGCCCACGGGAGTGACGATTGACGATTCCTCTATCTACATTGCTAATTCCGGAAGTGCTCGCCGCGCTATTGAATGGTTTGCCAAAGAAGATATCTCCGCATCAAACAATGTGCTTGAAGCAGACTCAGAAGATCGAGTGTTAGTAAGCGGTGTTCAAAATGTAACCAATTTGGTCATGGGGCCCGACAATCTACTCTACATGGCTTATGCGCTAGGTACTCGAGGGGTCGTAGGTCGAGTAGATCCTCTGCAGTGTATTGAAAATGGGGGCTGTACGAACCGCGATGTGGAAATTGTACTTTATACTGAACTAGCAGCGCCGCTAGCCGGCCTAACAATTACCGAAGAGTTGCGTCTATTTATTCACACGGCCTTCAGCCCGGATATCTACTCCATTCAGTTAGACAAGATTGATGGATAGGGAGAGAAGGGATCCAGAAACAAGCGTCATACCCAGGTGATGGCAATCGATAATTATCGATTGCCATCACGATGCCGTTGAAGACGCAACTCTAGTGTATAGGCTATCGCAGACAAGATAATCGTCATATTCGCATACAGAAAAGAGAGTACAAGCAAACTTTCTGTGTATCGAAAGTTGTTGCTATAGTATTGCCGAGTTAATTGAGAGATTTCAGGAACAGCAACTACTACAGCAAGTGAGGTATCCTTCAAAAGGAAAACAAAGTTATTCACCAACGCAGGAAGAACATTTCTTATCGCTTGAGGAAGAACGATATGCCACATGCCCTGGAAATAATTCATCCCAAGAGACCTTGCAGCCTCCATCTGTCCTTTACCAATACTTTCTATACCTGCTCTAAATACCTCTGACATAAAAGCCGCATAAGTCATAGCGAAGGCGAGAACAATACGTATTGATTCATCTATATCTCGCGTACGTAAGGATGTATCTGCTATGCGTTCTTCTGGAATTCCAACGAGGCGTTGCAAAAAGTCATCAAGAAAAGGGATCGGGGGAAGAGATCCAGTTTCACGCCCTCCAGAAATCAGGTTCACTATGGCTGGAGTTATTACAAATGAGAATATGAGAATAATGACTAATAAAGGCAATCCGCGAAATAGTTCCACATAAAATGTAGAAATATTGTAAATTAACATGTTCTTGGATATTCGACCAAAAGCTATAACTAACCCAATCAGAAGCGCTAGTGCAAATGACCACATGGTTAATTGGAACGTCATTCCAATTCCAGGAAATATAAAGTCGGCAGATGCCCGGATTTCCGGATTCGCAAGAATTTGAATCAGAATTAAAAGGTCGAATAATAAAAAGGCAATCAACCAGGATCTACGACCCAAGAGGCGTTTAATAAAATGACCTAAATCAAGAATTTGAGGTGATGATGTTACTGCCACGAGATAACCTTTGCAGGTTCGAATTAGGATAAATACACTTTCAAAAAGCCGCTGAATTCAGAGTTTATGCCCTAAAGAGTGTCAACAAAAGGCGAACCGTCAAATGATAGGTGGCGCTCAATTAAGCGTTCTTTTTCAGCCCGCCTCAGTCGCTTTAGGTGCAGTTCTGCTTTAGTGGCCGCGGCACGATCCGTAAACAACCAAGCCCCTTGAAAAAGAACGGGGCGACGACTAGCTGTGTAAGATGCACCTTTTCCTGTATTGTGTTGTTTTATTCTCCGCACAGGATTGTTGGAAATACCTGTATAGAGTGTTCCATCGGCACACTTTACCACATAAAGGTACCACTGATTTAGCTTTTGCAATACGTATGCAAATCGACTATCGTTTCGTTCAAAGGCGACTATTTTGTAACCGTTAGAAAAGCATGCCATCAAAGAATCTCGTAGCGCGAACCGCCACTGTGTTGCAATGCTCGGCAATTCTACTCGAAGCTTGTTAATGTCTGGCGGAATCTGAATCGTCAACAAAGGATTCTCGGAAAAAGATATTTCCGAATTAATCCGAGGAACTCTAGTGGTATCACTCATTTCTAGAAGAGGAATGGCGCTTTGAGCAACTACTGAGTATTTATCTGGAGTGGTACCCTTAAGCTTCCATTCAACTTCCAGACGATCTGACGGAATTCCCTTGTTCAAAGAATCGGTCATCGGACCATAAAAATCAACATGGTACCGTTCAGCACTCACACCCAGTATGCAAAAGTTAAAATATGCATTCTTCGCCTGTAATGGGTCGAATGTCCAGGCAATTGCTGTATAGTTCTGCTCAGCCGCCAATAGGCGCTGTTCTTGTTTTAACTGTAAACCTATTCCCAGACTCTGGTATTCTCTGTGGACGGCTGTCATATATGACCATAACCGATTGCGATCTCTAGTTGGAATACCGACGGAAACCCCCACTAAAATATTGCCATCAAAAGCTCCCAGGATTGATCCACCGATATGTACAAGCGAAGTCAGCAAACTAGGAGGTATACAATCTACATCAGTCATCCCCCATACCTGCCGTTCAAGTAAAGGGATCTGTTGAATATCTGATGTTACTGTAATGCTGCGATATTGGATATTGGATGAAGAAGTGCTCAAATCACTTACCCAACGCATCAGAGACGAGCAATCCAGTCAACGCAATCAAGGTGCCAATACTTTGCCCAACAAAGCCAATTAGATTGAGGGTAGGGGATGGAGCAATGTAGTCAATTAGCTGACATACAAATCCAATTGAGGTGATCACTATCCCCAATATTACGGGCATTCCTCTGCGTTTGGCTATAGACTCTGAAACTATTGCAATAAGCCGTGACAACATTGGAGAACGGTCAATAACCTTGAACATGTTTATTCGGCCCATTCATACTTACTAAATAGAGGATAAACTGAAGGTAAGATCATAGTTCGGATAATCACACCCGTTTCAGTATATTTCTGATCTTTGACCACCGAGTTGTGGAATAGCTGAGCAAGAATATCGCCTCTTTCATAAGGGATCATAAAAGACACCTCTAGGTTTTGAGAGAGCAGTACTTTATCAACTAAATCCAATAATGCATCTATACCTGTTCCCATTCTGGCAGAAATATTCAGATTGCCTTGATAGTAGGCTGAAGGCTTATTAGTCCAGATTGGCAATTCGTTATCAAGTTGATCTATTTTATTCCACACGAGAATGCGTGTAATAGGAGCTACATCTATCTCTGCTAGCACGTCTTCAACAGCCTCAACGTGTTTTAGAACTTGCGGGTGATTAGAGTCGGCTACATGAAGAATTAAATCGGCATATTTAATTTCCTCCAAGGTTGACCGAAAGGCTGCTACAAGCGTCGTTGGCAATTTCTGAATAAACCCAACTGTATCTGAAAATAACACTTGGCGCCCTGAGGGAAGCCGAACACGACGTGATAACGGATCTAGTGTTGCGAACAACTGGTCTGCAACATAAATATCTTCGCCTGTTAAGGATCGCAACAAGCTCGATTTACCTGCATTTGTGTATCCCACAATAGCAACTACAGGTATTTGATTCTGAGTACGCAGTTTACGCTTTAACTCTCTCTGTTCGCGAATTTCGTCAATGTTCTTTTTTAGTTTAGATATTTTGCGTGTTATTTCTCGTTTGTCGACTTCAAGTTGTGTTTCACCAGGGCCACGCAAACCTACGCCACCTGATCCACCCCGTGCCGATCCACCTCCACTCTGTCGAGCAAGGTGCGTCCACATTCGTGTTAATCGTGGAAGTCGATATTCAAGTTGGGCTAGCTCAACCTGCAGTGCGCCTTCCTTAGTATGAGCATGTTGGGCAAAAATATCCAAAATAAGTGCGGAACGATCCAATAACTTAACTTCGACACCTAAAGCTAGTTCTAATTGGCGCAAATGCCGCGGTGATAGTTCATCATCAAAAATCACCGTTTGTGCACCATATTCATCAACCAATTGCTTCAGTTCTTCAACTTTGCCACTCCCAATGTATGTATTGGAATCAATCTGATGCAACCGTTGAGTAATCCTGCCTACAACAGTAAGTCCTGCAGTTTCTGCAAGTCGGCTGAGCTCATCTAGAGACTCATCGATTGTTAGCTCAGCAATATGTGGATAACTAGATACACCAACCAGAATGGTGGTCTCAGAAAGTGTGTTATTTGAGATTGATGTCACTGTGATTGATACCAATGTTTGAGGCGATCAAGTGCTTCAATCAGTCGGTTATCCGCAATTCCCAGGCTGATTCGAATAAACTGTTCGCCACCGGGGCCATATGCCGCCCCCGGTGCAAAAGCTACATGGGCACCTTCCAAAGCCATTTGTACGTATCGGGACCCGTCCATATCTAAGGTTTGGGCCCAGATATACAGGGAACCCAAAGGTAGAGAGGCACGAAGTCCAATACTTTGAAGAACTTCCATGATCAGATCGCGACGGCGCTGGTAGACATTGTTGCGCTCCCTAATCCAATCACTAGTTGTTTCATCGAGTGCAACAACTCCAGCATCGTATACAGACTGGAAGTGTCCGCTATCGATGTTGCTCTTCACTTGCAACAACCGTTTAAGAATTTCGGCATTTCCAACTGCGGCACCCAAACGCCAACCGCCCATGTTATATGTTTTTGAGAAAGACATAAACTCAATGCTGCACTGCTTTGCATCGTCAATTTCAAGCACGCTTCCTGCTTCAAAGCCATCATATGTTACATCTACGTAGGGGTTATCGGAAGCAAGAACGAGGTCGTGGTCATTACAAAAAGCAACTGCATCTGCATAAAAAGCGTTACTGGCAACAGCACCGGTCGGATTATTAGGATAATTCAGCCATAAAATGCGAGGATTTCTAGATTTATCCAATTGTAAATCTTTTAGCTGAGGCAAATAACCATCTTCTTCATTTACACTAAGCCATTGAATATCACCACCTGCAAGACGTGCTCCCTGTGAGTATGAAGGATACGAAATGTCCGGTATAAGTGAAGTATCTCCTCGATCTAGATAGGCCAGACTCAAGTTAACAATGCCTTCTTTGCTACCCAAGAGCGGCAAAATTTCAGTATCCGGATTAAGTTCTACATCGAATCTGCGTTTGTAGTATCTCGCAACGGCTTTGCGGAACTCAGGTGTCCCTCGGTACCCAGTATAGCCATGCGTATCGGGTTTAGAAGCTGATTTACAGAGCGTTTCAACTACTCCAGGCGGAGGTGGCAAATCGGGACTGCCAATATCTAAGGCAATTACATCAATACCTGAGTTTCTCATTTGATGAAGTTGTTGGGCTATTACTGCAAAGAAGTAAGGTTGGAGATTTTCCAAGCGAGTAGCAGTTTTTGTCATACTTCTATCTGACTTTCCTGAACTGTGGTTATCTGATCAATCTGAATGGATTGTTCCAAGTCGTTGATAGCTCGCGATGCATACTGACTATATCTCAGTTGTTTACTCTTGACCGCATATTCCAAAGGCGGGAGTATGCCGAAATTAGCTTTCATTGGCTGAAAATGCGCAGGGTCTGCAGCAGACACATAATTGCACAATGCGCCAATCATTGTAGTTAACGGTGGCGTCCATAACTTCTTTTTGTGTAGATAACGAGACATATTTACAGCTGCAATTAGGCCCGTTGCGATGTTCCCTGCATAACCTTCTACGCCAGTTATCTGACCAGCAAAGAATAAATTGGGGCGATCGCGATACTGCATGGTCGCGTTTAGCAGGGTAGGGGCATTTAGAAATGTATTTCGATGCATTTGCCCCATACGGATGAATTCGGCGTGATGAAGACCCGGTATTAGCCGAAGTATTTGTTCCTGATCTCCCCATCGAAGATTGGTTTGAAACCCAACAATGTTATACAAACTTCCAGCAATATTATCTTGCCGTAATTGAACAACCGCGTAGGGTCGCTTACCGGTACGAGGGTCCCGTAATCCTACTGGTCGCATTGGGCCATAAGCTAATGTGTCATCGCCTCTTTTTGCAAGTTGCTCTATTGGTAGGCAACCTTCAAAGAAACGTTCATCATTCTGTTCAAAATCACGCAACTCAGTGGTTTGGCCATTTTTGATCGCTTCGACAAATGTATAGTATTCCTCACGAGTCATAGGGCAGTTGATATAATCCCCACCACTTTGAGTATTGCGATCATAGCGACCAGCCTTGAACGCGATAGTCAGGTCGATTGTTTCCGCCATTACAATCGGTGATAGGGCATCATAAAAATAGAGGTGATTCTGACCTGTCATACTGGCCAGGTAAGCACTGAACAAGTCACTTGTGAGCGGACCGGTTGCAACGATTGTCGGTGCATCGTCCAGTTCCGTATATTCTTGATTGAAAATGTGGATGCGCGGATGACTTGTAAGTGTTGCGGTGATTGACTCAGAAAAAAGCTGCCGATCAACAGCCAGCGATCCGCCTGCAGGAACCGCACATTGTTCAGCACAACGGATCAAGAATGAATTTAATGTCTTTAGTTCGTGTTGTAACAGGCCACTAGCCCGATCCAACAAATGAGATCCAAAAGAATTACTACAAACCAATTCAGCAAATTTATCAGTCGCATGAGCACCTGTTGTTTTAAACGGTCTCATCTCATATAAATTAACCTGAATTCCTCTCTCGGCCAGTTGCCAAGCAGCTTCTGATCCGGCAAGGCCCGCACCAATTACATTGACGCTAAGCTCTTGCATTAGAATTTCCATTCTTCAAGTTGAGACTTGCAATAGTCATATAGGCATACAATGTAGAACGATTTGATTGGTTAAATGTATCAAGACTTATCGACTTTTCATACGCATTTATAGCCGCTTGATACTGCTTCATTGCAAAACATGCATTACCGAGCAATTCGTATAAAGAACCTTCTATATGGATGTAATTTTCTTTCTTGCTGGCGTTCAATATATGCATTACACTTTCCACTACCTGTTTATATTGCTTCAATTGATAATAGCAACACACGATTTTTAGCTGGATCTGGGCTTCGGAGAGATGATCTGGATTGAAGTAAAGAGCATCCTGATATGCTTCTATTGCATTATTATACTGCCACAAATTCGCATAAGCATCACCAAGCAAATCGTTTAAACTTCCCCAGGTAAGATCCACCCCAATGGGACGCATTTTGAATTGCATGTAGTTAGAAATGACATTGATAATTTCTTGATCGTTGTCATGTGTTGTTGCTAATAAATCTGATAGCAATAATAGAGATTCAGCAATGAGCGACTTCTCTCCTATGCGCGTAGCTATAGCAAGTGCAAGTCGTGTTGCTCGTAAAGCGTCCTCAAGAGCATAGAGTTCCCTCAATACTCTGGCGTATAGCAAATACACAGGGACTTGCCATAATTTGTCGGCAGTATTGGGATAGGTATCCAGGGAACGTTCCAAATACAAAAGGGCTTCACTCGCATTGCGATATTCGTAGTAGGTTATGTATCCAAGTCGCTCATAGCAGTATGAAGTTAGTTCGGGATGGGATCTGTCACCAGGCAGGACTAATGCTTGATGAAACTCCTGGACTGCCAGGGGGAAATCCATCAACAACATATAGCATCGACCAAGTTGGTAATGTATCCAACCCGATATTTGGCTATTGTCTGCAGACTCCAAAATGGAATTGTAGATGGTCGTGGCACGACGCAAAGCTGCTTGATCGGCGAATCCAACGCTAGCCCATTCAAAAATAGCCAGATAGTAGTCTGCCTCAAGCTCAAGAACTGATGCCAACCTTTCTGACGCGATTGGCAATTCATGCAACGCACATATATCTGCCCAAGCACCTTCAAGTTGCTGGAGCCGTAAGCGCAGTCTTGTACGCTTAATGAGAACTGAAATACGGGCTTCCAGTTCCAGTTCATAGCGCAATGATCGGGTTAATGCGTACTCTGAATTCCTAAGATCATTGACTGATCCTGTGATGTTCTCGATTACATAAGTCATGCTAGTTCTTTGAGAGATTCACAGGCTTATCACACGGCCCCAAGTACAATCGTAGCATTTTGGCCGCCGAGTCCAAAACTGTTTGAGGCCAGGACTCGTAAGTCTTTAACCTCGCGCGCGTTATTGGGGACATAATCAAGATCGCAATCTGGATCTGGCGTCTCATAGTTGATGGTTGGATGGACAACCTTTTCAACAAGGCTCATCGCACAAGCGATTATTTCTATAGCGCCAGAAGCTGCCAATGCATGACCTATCATGCTCTTTGTTGAATTCACCATCAAATCGTAGGCGTGTTCATTGAAGACCTGTTTGATTGCTTGGGTCTCCATCAGATCATTGGCTTTGGTTGATGTTCCATGCGCGTTGATGTACTGAATATCTTCAGGATTAACATGCGCATCTTGCAGTGCCCATTTCATTGACCTGATTGCGCCTCGCCCTTCAGGGTCTAAAGCTGCAATATGATAAGCATCTGAGGATGAGGCGTGTCCTAGAATCTCACCATAGATCTTAGCTCCGCGCTTTAGAGCATGAGCTAAGCTTTCCACAATAACGATACCGCACCCTTCCGCAAATACGAATCCTGAACGGTTTGCATCAAAAGGGCGGCTAGCTTTCTCAGGATCATCGTTATACTCATTAGCAATAGCTTGCATAGCATCAAAGCCTGCTATTGCATAGTCACGTAGAACCGCCTCCACACCGCCTGTAATGACCACATCTGACCGGCCATTCCGGATTAACTCAGATGCTTCGCCAACGGATTGTGTTCCAGCTGCACATGCCGTAGAAGGAGCGTTCAGTGGCCCCAAGGCTCTCAGGAACCGACTTACGTAATGGGCCGGCATATTGGGAAGGGCGTTTATGAGGGCTAATGGATTTGGTTTACTAAATCCAGATGTCTTGTATTTATACTCGGTTTGTTCAGCCATTTCATGGGCACCGAGCGATGAACCGATTACAACTCCTACACGTTCGCCCTCAGCTTCAATATCGGTAATTGCCAGACCCGCATCTTCAATAGCCATTTTTGCGGCGGCAACCGCAAAATGGGAAGCCCGCCCCATGCGGCGAACTTCTTTCTTGTCGATATAGTCCGCTGGCTCAAAATCGCGGACCTCGCCAGCAATTTTTACGGGTACATGGTCTATTGGAATGGTCTCAATGCGGCGAATGCCTGAACGTCCCGCCTTTAAGCTTTCCCACAACGTCTTTACGGTTCCTAAGGCAGTAACAGCCCCAAGTCCGGTAATAACCGCTCTGGGGCGACCATTTCGCAACAACTCCATGTCAGTTTCTCCTGATGCTATCTTTAGAACTAAGAGATAGCTTGTATTCCATCTTCAATCGCCTGGACCAGTTTGCTTTCTACAGCGAGCCGCGCCTGGCGTATTGCATTACGAATCGCGTGAGCATTTGACCTTCCGTGACCTATTATAACAACACCTTTGAGCCCTAAAAGGGGCGCACCACCGATTTCGGATGGATCAATTTGCCTGTATAGTCGCTTAAAGGCAGGGCGCATGAGCAATGCGCCTACCAGTGCTGCCATATCTCGTTTAGCTTCGGCACGAATAAGTGAGGCAATGGTAGAGCCCATCGCCTCTAGTGACTTTATGGCAATATTTCCAACAAACCCATCACTTACTATCACATCCGCCCCACCTTGTAGAGCCTCCTTGGGTTCAATATTGCCGACAAAGTTGACAGTCTTCATCTCTAAGAGCAATTTATGGGTGTCCAGAATTACTTGATTCCCCTTGGAGTCTTCCTCCCCATTAGAAAGTAGTCCGACCTTTGGATTGTTTATGCCTATGACTTCACGAGCATAGATAGATCCCATCAAAGCAAATTGTGTCATCCATTCGGGTTTGGCATCCACTGTGGCACCTATATCAAGAAGTATTATTTTCTTGTCGATTGATTGCGGCACTTTCAATATTGAACCAAGTGCCGGTCGCTTAACACCGCTTATCCTACCCAGACTAGCCAAGGTAGCAATTGCAAGAGTAGCACCTGTATTTCCAGCAGTTACAAATGCGTCAGCTGCGCCAGATTTGACTAGGTCTAGCCCAACATGAATTGAAGAGTTTGGTTTATCTTTGATTACAGCTGCTGGCTTATCCGACATCTCAATAATTTGCGAAGCATGAACAATCTCTAGTTTTAATCCGGTTGTGTTATGTTTAGATAGGGCTTGGTCGATTATGTTGTGATCTCCAACCAAGATGATAGAATCGCCTGGAAAATCCCGCGCAGCAATAATAGCTCCCTCAATATCTGGTGATGGTCTGTCATCACTTCCCATGGCATCTAATACTATCCGCATAATCATATCCTTTTGGTTGTTTAGGAGGAGCCTACGTTAATTGATTTTGCAGTGTGCAGCAATGGGTATTCTTCAAAGCTGCTTTGTGATTCAAATTGCATCAACTGACTACACACCTTATACTAATTGAATAGTGGAGTATGTGGCTTCACACGGTCGGCTCTAAAGTCCCCATAGGAGAAAAGCTATGATGACGTTACGTAGGTGGAATGTCACTCTGGCGCTGTTATGTGTTCTGCTTTTGGCAACAGCAGGGCAGGTTGCCTTTGCATCGGACAACTTTCAACAAGCGCAGTTTGCAATTCCCAAGCTGGTTGTTAATGCCAGCTTTCTCAATATTCGGACTGGTCCAGGGGTTGAATACAGCGTACTTGTGACAGTTGTAGGTGGAACAGAACTTTCTGTAATTGGCCGTGCTTCAGACAATGTTTGGTTTCAAGTAGATTCGGTTGCTGGTGTAGGCTGGGTAAATGTCCAGTTTACCTTGCCACGTGGAAGCTTCGAGAATGTCCCAACAGTCGCAGCGCCTGAAATTGTATCTACAGTGTCACCATCTGCTGTTTCCTTAGGGTTAGTGGATGGGCAGGGCGGGGGAGCTGCATCAACAACACCTACCATAGGATCACCTGTCCAGATATTAATCGATCCAAATACCGTAATTTCAGTGAGCCCAGGCGAGCGATTCCGGGCCGTGATTATGGTTGAAGCCGTAAACTTGAGAAGTCAACCATTTGATGGCGCACCGGTCTTGACGACTTTATACAAGGCAACGAGCTCATCCGACTATTCTATTCTCGGCTATGAAACGGATAAACGTGCCGTTGCATGGATCGCAATTGATGTTCCCGGCGTTGGAATCGGTTGGATCGAGGCAACACACGCTTTCTTTAGACTATCGCGTGTAACAGGAACTGTTGTTGTTGTTCGAGACGGCGAATTTAGGCTGACATCAACCCCTGGTGGAAGCAGTGATGGAAAGCCTGTAGTTCGGACTGGTGACGAAGGATTCCTCCGAGACATTAGCGCAGACTCTCAGTTTGTTGCCATTGAGTTGGGTGATGGCACAATGGGTTGGCTGCCTTTTAGTGCCGTTTACACACGAACGGATACGCCCTCTGATCTTGCAGACTTGTCGCAGTTAAGTGCTTCGTCTGCATTAGAAGAGGCCGCTCAGGGTATTGGCGGCGGATCCGCCAATGTAACGGATGGGCCGCATATTGTCGTGAATACGGGCTTCCTCAATATTCGCAGTGGCCCCGGTGCTCAGTTTACCAGCCTCGCAACTGTTCCTGGTGGAACCAAGCTTAGTGTAAGCGGTATCTCGCGCGACGGTTTCTGGTTCCTTGTATCGGGATCTTTTGGGGAGGGCTGGACTAACGCCGAATACGTGGTCTTTAGGGGTGTTATCAGTGCAGTACCTATTGTTGCCGCAAATTCAGGATCTCTCAGTTCGGTATTTGCTGTGATCTCGGGTAGCGCAACTTTATACGCAGCGCCGGGGACCAACTTTGGTATGATTGGCAACATTCAAGGACCCACTGAAGTGGCTATTGTAGCCAGAACAGCTGATGGGGGGTGGATCCAGGTCAACAGTCCGCTTGGATTCGGGTGGTTGATCGGAACACAAGTACCCGTACGCGGCGACTTGAGTTCGGTACCTGTAGTACCGTAAAGAACACGTAGGGCGAATGGTCATTCGCCCTACGTGTTCTTTAATTAACTCCCTGATAAGACAGCGCCATATCAGGGAGTTATCCATACCCGGTTATAGTTCGTCATAGCCCATTGATCCAACCGTACACCTTGCCCAATTAGGGCCTGCACATCGACCCCTTGTAGGCGGTCGATGTGCAATTCATAGAGGCGGTTATCCGGGTCCAACTGGCGCGCCAGGTGGGCCGCTTCCAGTGATCCAGTCCTTAAACTGTCTTCGTAGTAGACTTGCCCCACATCAAAAGCGATAAACCCCAGCGCATAGGCCACTAGCCAGAACACCAGCGCCAGATTGAGCGTGCTAAAAACTGCCATCAGTTTAGGCCGGGGCAGCTTAAACCCGATGCTATATTTTGGCGCGGTCAGGTCTGCCACCAGCACAGCCACAATGAAGGCATAGGCGGTCACAGGGAAGTTATCAAACAGCATATGGACGGCAACGCCAGCCAGGGCCGCAGCTGTAGCTCGATAGCGTGGAATGTATTGGGTCATGACTCTAACTGTGCTGATGCTTACAAGAACCATCCACGCGCCAATAAGCACAGCAGGCCAGCCCAGTTCTGCCCTCAGGTTAAGGTATAGGTTATGCGCCCCGGTCAGACGGTCATCATCTGGCATGGTCGAATAAGCGCGGTAGGCTTGCGGGAATAGACCCGGCCCGACGCCCCACGGGTACGCCTGGCTGATACGGTTGGCACTATCCCAGAGATGCAAGCGCACATTGTCGCCTGCCTGTCTGCCAGATTGCCCACTGACTAACGAAACGCCCAGGATAGCGACCACCGCGAGGCCGCCCACCGCCCAGCGGCGGCCATTCAGCCAGAGATAGACCCCAACCGATACAGCCACGGCCAACCATGCCCCGCGACTCTGATTCATCAGCAGGGCAAAACCAATAAGACCCATAGCAGGCCAGGTTACAGCCCGTCCCCATGAATAGTCCCATTCTTTCAGCCGGTCATAGATGGGTACAACCATTGCAGCAAGCATCGCCCCGCCCAGGTTGGTTAGTAGAAACAGGCCGCCCGGCCTGCTGGACGGGTCTAAAACGCTTTGCAGCAGCATGATGGCTGTGCTGACCCCTAACACTGCAAAAATCGCGCTATAGGCCACGTACAGCTTGCCAGCCCTGGCCCAATCGATAGCGACGAACACCAGCAGGATATTGATGATCCAATGCCAGGCGTTCTCAAGCCCCATACGCGGGTCGATAGACTGACCGGTGCTGATGACAACCCAGACCATCATAGCCAGACCGGGGATGGTCAAGGGATGAATAGGCAAGCCGCGCCGGATGAGCCACCAGCCCAGAAACACAGTGCTGATGATGTGATGGGCAATCCGAATCTCGATGGATAGGTGATAGGCCGCCCAGTTGCCACCGATAACCAGAAACCAGACCGCCCAGTATCTAATCCATGTGTTATTCATAAGCCTGCTATTCCCCTCAGTTGCCCCAGCAGGGCGTTAAGATCGAAATCGCCCAGCAGACGGGCGGCCTGCTGCTGAATCTGCACAGGATCGATTAAGCCCATTCTGACCACCAGCCAGCCCATCAGCACAACCACCAGCAAACAGATGAATTGCTCAGTCAGGCCGCCCGTCCGCAGACCGGGCCACAGGTGATAGGTTTCATCACTAAGCGGCCACCAGACCTTAAGCCCGCTGATAGTCATCAAATCAGCCAGTAAATGGCTGATGTAGCCAAACACAGCCGCAACCGCCAAATTGACCGATAACACGCCAGCGGTATGAAGTAGATTACAGATGACCGCAACGCCAGCCACGGCGGCTATTGTGTGGGTCAGTCCCCGGTGGGGTAGCCAGAATAACAGCAGGTCATCAATGAATGGAATCTTGCGCCGGATAGTCCCGTGGGGATGGTCAATATCTGGCAGCAACGCGGTAAACCCGGCTATAGCGACCATCTCCAGCGGGGCAACCGGCGCGGGCAGTAGGTAGGCCGCGCCCAGACCGGCGGCCATGCCTATCAGCAGATGGCTATGGCCCATCATCCCAATGGCACCGAACGGCTACGGGGGGTCGATTGATAGGGCTGATGGGTAGTGACGTTCTCAGCCTTGCGGGCAATGGTGTAAGACCGTCCGAAACTGCTAAACGCCCAGCCTCCACAAAACCACGCCAGCGGCCAACTGCACAGCACAGCCGGCAGGATGGCAAGCGGGGCCGCAGCGGCTATGCCTACGATGAATAGGGCCAGAGTCAGCACAATACAGACCACTAAAGCAATGAGGCTAGTTTTCACAGGGTTTCATCCTCTGATCGAGTGTAAGCACTTCCCATAGGTTTTGACCTTCAATCGTGGCCCGGCTACAGCACATGCGATAGAAAAACCAACGATTACGACTCCGCAGACTGTCATAGGTGGCTGGATAGTCTGTAATCTCATCCAGCTTGAGGCCCTGGGCGAATTGTTCCCAGAGTGTATAGGGCAGTAACCACGCGGCCACTTGTACCGCCTCATGACCGCTGAAACAGGACACCCACTTAAGGTCACTGGGCGAATTGTGCGCTTCCCACCAGAATTCAATCCGGGGCGGCAGTTCCGGCGCGGTGGGCATGGTGGCATTAGCTATGGCAGTCTGCACACGGTCAATTAGTTTCATCTCTCCCCCAAAGTAGATTTACAAGTAGGTCTACGCCTAGAAGCTAGGATGCACAGGGTCACAGACCCGGAAAACTCCAAAACTAACCCGCTTCCACGGGGATAAGCCGCCTTACATTGCTACGGCCTACGGTCACTTTGTAACGCTTGCCCTCATGTTCTACTTCCCCAGCCGCCCACACTTGTTCGACCAGTTCCCGCGCCTGGCTGTGGGTCAGGTCATCAGCCGCTTCATAGACCCGCTTCCATGAAATATTGCCGTCTAAATGCTTCAGACTGAGGGCGATAACCTTTTCTACCGTCCATGCTTGATGCACGATGGCCGTACTCTGGGGCAGTTCCAGCGGGGCCGGGGCGGGCTTCTGTTTGGCAATCGCAATAGCGGTAGCCAGTTCATCCTGGCTGATGTGGGGCGTCTGCACTGGCAGCGGGTCAGGGCCAAGTGAAAGCATCATCCGACCAGGCAGCGCGGCCAAGTCCCGCGCCATGCCTTTCCCCAGCGCGGTTACGCTATCGCTGCTGGTCTGCATACGGCCGGTGATTCTGACTACCAGATTGTTTTTAATCTGCCCATCGATCACGTTTACATCGGGGCGCTGCGTACAGAGGACAATCTGCACGCCTACGGCCCGGCCTAAGCGGGCAATCGTCCCCAGACTGGCGATAATGCGCTTGGTTTCCTGACCGTGGTTAGCGATGCTTGCCACCTCGTCAAATACAATGACAATCCTGGGCATGGGGTCAGAGGGACGGCGCGCCCAGTATTCTTCTATGCTTTTGGCAACGCCCTTAAATTTGCGTTGTCTCTCTCTCAAGATGGTTTCAATACCGGCCAGGGCTTCGACCACGGGCGGCACATCTTCCACCATTTCCCCCAGTAAGTGGGGTATATCTGCGTAGGCGTCGAACTCCATACCGCCCTTGAGATCGATCAATAACAGCCGCAACTTATCGGGGGACTGCTGGCTGATGAGCGTTGCCAACATGACATTAAGCATGTTTGACTTACCACTGCCAGAGTAGCCGGAGATGAGCCAGTGATGGAAATCCCCCAGGTTAATCCACTGCACAGACCGATTGACGCCCACGCCCACACAGACCGGCACGCGGTCATTATGGGCATTCGGGTAACGGCTCATCACATCCTTGAAAGACACATAACTGAGTAGGCCGTCCGGTGCTGACAACCGATTGACAATCAGCCAGGCCCCAGAGTCAGGGCGGGCATAGCTGGTCACTTGGCGACCGCAAGTGATACTCAGTTCATAGCAGGTTTCATCTGACATGATTTTCTGCACTTGTACGCCCTGGGGGAGCATTTGCCTATAGCCTGCTAGGGCGGTCTTACGGCTGGCGTCGATCCTGAAATAAATCGCGTCTAGCGTGATGACTGAGTTACTAAAGCTGACCTTATCGACCTTCCATTCTCCCTTTCGTTCGTAGCGGTAGCAGTGGCCTAAAGCAGTCAGCTTGTCAATGAGCAGGGTTTTGTACACTTTCATTTCTTTGTTCATATCCTGCTGTAATTGCTTCTCTGCTTTTTCCCGCTCGATTGCCATCCTGTGATCTTCAAACCGGGCCGCAATCATCGCCAGTTCTTTGGACTGGGCAACCAGTGGGGCCAGTTGACGCTGCATAGCCTGTAACTGCTGGGCAATGGGGCGGGCTTGCGCCTTCAGTTCTGCCCGCTCGGTTTCATCCTCGGTATCCTGCCAGGCCAGCCGGAGCGCGCGGTATTCATCGCGCTTCTGGGCGAATACCTGCCAGCGGGCCGCATACCCGGCTTTATCCAGCGCTGCTTTCAGGCTGTGCGCTTCCCGCGCCAGTTGTGCCTGTTGGCGTCCTGTCAGTGGTTGCGCCCTCTGGCGTCGGGTTTCCGCCTCAATATTGGCAGGGCTGATGATTTCATCAGTCAGGGGGGCAAGTGGGGCCGGTGCGCCCATCTCCCAGGCGCTGCTAGTCATCGATCCACCTCAATACATCGGGCGTGACCACCTCAGGATGGAATTGATATTGTCGGGCGTGGTTACGGCCCCAGCCGCGCCCAGGGTCGATAGGGGAGAGGCACCCCAACCGCTGCAAACGGATGATAGACGCGCTTACTGTATTGCGGTGGTAACGCAGTGATTCAGCGATTAGCTGCTGGCTGATATGCCAGTTAAAGCGTTTCATGATCTTTAGAACGTCTTTATCAGTCCGGCGCATGGTGCGAAGTAGAAATACTCTCATGATGGAATTCCCCACAGCCAAAACCAACATAAGGCCAAAACAACTTAATGCACACTTCATGCACAATTATGACAGGTGTTCAATATTCAACACAGTGTATTGTTATCTAAAGCGGAGGAAGTTCGTCATATGCGCCGTTTGCTGGTTTCCATGCTCATCTGTTTGCTACTGTGGCCCGTGGTCACAGGAGCGCAGACGGCTACCCCCAGCCTGACGCCTACGGCTACGCAGACCGCAACGCCCAGTCCAACCGCTACCGCGACCCCCAACTATGGGGGGCTTCTGCCGGTCGGAACCATCATTAGTTCTACGCTGGCAAGTGATCTAGGTCCGTCCTGGGTGCTGTGTGACGGGTCGATTGTCTCCCGCACGCAATACCCGCGCCTGAATGAACTGTACGCGGCTTCCGGCTATACGTATGGGGCAGGGGATGGCAGCACAACGTTTCGGTTGCCCAACTGCCAGGCGCGGCAGTTGACCGGCTATGGACTGACCGCAGAGGGCGATTTAAGGACGCTGGGACAGACCGGCGGGGCTAACACGCATACTCTGACCATTGCGGAGATTCCACCGCATAGCCATCGCTGGTCATTCGGTGGCACCGGCACAACGCAGGGCCTGAGCTTTAGCAATATCCGCTCTACCAGCGTGCCACTGAATACCGCCAGTGAAGGCGGCGGCCAGCCCCACAATATCCTTGACCCTTATCTAGTCGTGGTCATGTGGATATGGACGGGTAATGAAGAACTGGAGATAGGTGCTAACGTGGATTTTCCAGCAACGCCTACGCCCTTACCGCCCTATGTGGTGTATTCAACCATCGTGCCATCTGAAGGCGGGGACGGTCAGGCATGGGCGACCAGTTACAGCATTACAGCCGGTGACGTGCTGCTGGGCGTCCTGATCTTCATTTCCATCTGTGTGAGCATTTTCAGCACTGTACTGACCCTAAGGCGGGCCAGATGAGTGCTGTTCTGCTGTTCGTTGCCTTGCCCTTAGTCGGGGCAATTGTTCTACACATATTGCTGAAAACCGTTGACCTGGTAGCCGCAATTGTGGGGAGCTTTACACCATGAGCCTTGATGTGATCCTGACCTGGGCAGCTTCCAACTTAGGGGAACTGTTCGCGTGGATTGCGGGCGGCACCTTAGCGGGGTTTGTCGTCCTGGGGCTTTTGGCGGGCATCGATCAAGTATTGAGAGGGCGAAAGGTAGGCGAATAGCTATAGATCGATTTGAAACCCTTCACAACCGTCTGACTCTCTGGAATGCAGTTTGCAGTTTCGTTTATCTATCTGTGAGGTACTCAACACAATGTCTCTCGAACTTGATCTGACTCCGCTGTGGGAAAGTATTAATACCTACTTTCCCGTCTTCTTCGGCGTCCTGGCCGTGGCTGGCGGTATCGCTATTGCCCTCCGCCTGGGCGAATTCCTCATCGACAACATCAAGGGCGCTTTCAAATAAGCCACGCCTAACCCTTGATGAGCCTGTAGTGTGTGGACGCGGCCACACACTGACTTATGGAGATTGTCCCCCATGCGTTTCTCGCTGCTGTTTGTAGCCGTCTGCCTGCTCTCGCTGCTTTTGTTGCCTAGTGGTCTGCCTACCACCAGCGCACAACAAGTTATAGTCCCTGACTGGTGCTATACGTTCGATTTCACCAGCGTAGACGGTCAACAGGGCTGGGCGCCTATGGCATTGAGCGCTGATATAGCGGCGGGCTGGGGAGGCGGGGCGGCTGTGTTCTACAGTGGCGCGGGCTGGGGACTGGCAACCGATAATTGGGGGGCTTATTGGTCTGGTGGAACGATAGGTATCCAGCAGGCTTTTGAAGCGTCTATCACAGGCATCATTTACCAGCCAGAAACCAGTGATATAGGCATTCGGTTATTCTGGCGCAATTCCATGAGTAACCCATCCTATGCCCAGCCGCCGCATGTGGAATGGACGGGTACGGCTGGCAATTCATACTATTTTTCTACGCCATTTGAAGTGACAACCGGCCTGCAAACAGGTTTGTCTAAAAATGGGCCTTTCAGCACGGCTTACAGATTAACCAGCCTGTATCTTGAAGGCGTCGGCACTAATCCTTTTCCTGACAATGAATGCGGGGATGATGGGCTAATCCGTCCGTTCAGCGTAGCAGACGAGTACATCCCCACAGCGCCCTTGACTGATCCGGCTATGACCGATTATGCCGGGTTTTGGGACTGTAACGCGGGCAATCTCGAGCTATTGCCATTTCCATCTTGTGCCACTGTGGTGGCCCAGAGTTTATCGCTAAATGCTTCAGTTATGGCCGCTGGTGATGGCGTCATCACTTCAATTGCGCCGTTCTCTGACCGGCAAGCCTGCAAAACCAATGAGGTAAGGCTTTTATTTGGTGACAAAACCTGTCTTTACTTTTTGCCTAACCCTGATCCATTTGCAGCAGCGGATGGCTGGGTTACAGAAGAATTAGACAATGCGGCTTTTGTTACGCTCGAACTAGATTCAGGCGACATCATCACCTATCTGGTAAATGATGCTAATCGCTATGTTCATGTTGGTTTGCGCGTAGAAGCTGGCTGTATTCTGGGGAAGGCAATTGCCAGAGAAGCCGCGTCAACACGGCTTCAAGGCAGTATCAGCGCATTACTGGCCCTGTTAGGTGGTTTGGGTGGAGTAGCAACACAAATAGTGTTGCCCGATGATCCATTTGCAGCAGGCATCACGTTTATGTGGCGATTACAAGATGGAATTGGTGATGTAGGCCCAAGCCGCTTGTTAAATGACCTGACCGAATATGCAGACCCAACACGGGCTTGTAATGCAGACCCGCGCTATGCCAATTGCATCACCAACAATCCAACCATGCTTAGGGATGGTGATGGCTGGTCAAGTCTGGGTACGGTGACATGGAATACCTACAACGGCGCTGGGGTCACTATTCCGGCACAATCTGGTATAAGCCAGCTTTTGGCCCTGAATGAAAGTACAGAATATACGGTCAGTTTCGACATTATTGGCGAAATTGGCGGGGATAGCACAGCCATACTGCAATTAGGTAATTTAGTCGAAGAAGTGACGATTAATCCGCTGGGCAACACAGTTATATTGCAAGGTGTACCAGTAGCGGACTATGGCACCTTAACCACTTTATCATTAACTAACATTGGGCCTCCTGGCTTCTATGTACAGGGCATTTGTGTAACTGAGGGCGATGTGATTCCGCCCCTTAGTTGTGGGGTTAATAATCCTACGTTTGATTTTGCCATTACGGGCTGGAATGTATCTAACCCCACCGTGCAATGGCGCGGGGGAGCGGCTTATGTGCCTAAGGATGAAAGCATTTTACAGCTTGTGACACTGGCAGAGGGGACATACACACTTGAACTCGATGTAAGGGCCAGTCTGGATTATCTGGCCTATACAAATGGGGGTGGCCTTTCGATCAATGTTTATTTCCCGGATGGCAGCAGCGATAACCTACCATTGGAGGCCAACTATAATTTACCGGGTCAGCCAGGCTATCCCAATTTGCCCCAGCGCTTGACTGCAAACTTAACTTTAGCTTCAGGCGTGACTGGTAATCTACGTTTTGAGCCGGTGCTGGTGGAAGCGGATAGTACCATTCTGGGCGTGTTAATAGACCGTGTTTGTCTATCGCCTGGCGAACCCGATTCCGGCGGTGGCCCATTCACGCCAGTCTGTGATAAAGCCCCCATTCCAGAAACTGATGAGTTCGGGGCGTGGACGGCCTGGCACTGGCACAACCAATATAGATTCTTCAATTGTGAACTGATGGTATTTCTCAATAATCAGTTCAAATTCTTTCAGGACACTACACGTACATCATTTATGGCGACGCGCTGGTTTATGTCATCGATCAATTACAGCGCGGGCTGGTTTGGGACGGACTTCATCCCCTGGCTTAATGGGCATTTCCGCAACATTGCCGTAGGGCAAGTAACCACAATCAATGGGAGTAGCAGCGCCTCTATCTGGGATGTATTGCTGGCGCTTATCAATCAAGTTCTTAGTCCCATTATTTCCAGCTTGCAGCAAGTATTATCAGTTCTGCTCTGGGTACTTGTGGGCGTTGTTAATGTTGTCTTTCAAGTCGTAAATCTTGTCGTGGTAGTAGGCATTAAGTTTATTGGCATCATCTTAAGCATCTTCAATCTGGCAAGCGATGTATTGCTAACACTGGTGAATGCGTTTAATGCCGCGCCGGTTGCACCTATTACCATACTTCCCCAGTGTGGCATCGATCCACGCTCACACGTATTTTGTTTGGCCCTGTGGGTACTGGATAACACTATTCTTTCAGGCCCTGGGGAATTCATCATCCCGCTACTGGTTAGTATCGGGTCAATCCATTTGCTAATTTGGGTAGTAGACCGCTATCGCCGTCTCATTGCCCAGATTGGATCACTAGCATGAGGCGGCTAGTGATTGCGGTTACTCTGCTGGTGCTGGCGATTGGCTCCGCGTGGCCTGCCAGCGCCCAGCAGGGCCGCGACTGCGGGAACGGCCTACCGTGTGGCCCTATCCCTTGGCAACGCTTCAATTTGCCCCGGTTGGCAAGCCCTACGCCTATGCCTACGTTGAATGGGACGGCTTTTTACTATCCCACTGCGGCCCCTTCCACACCAGGCGGCCCAACACCTACGCCCACGGCTGGTTTAGAGTCTATTGATACGGAACCCATCAACGTAGCTATTCAGACTTTGCAGTCTGTAACTGATGCAACTCCATTCACTGTGGTTGATTCGGATGGCACACCAATAGCATCAGAAGAACAAATTTCCAGAGTAGGCCAGGACGCCGGGACATTCTTTAGTTATGCCCGTTCGGTACTTAGCCCTACAACTTTTGGGCCTATCTGGCCGCTCGTGGCCTTTACCTTTACCGCGCTGGCAGTTGTGTTAATTGTGACTGTAAGCACATTTCTGATACCTAGCGCTGTGGCTATTTTTGGGATTATCCGAAAGATAATCAGCACTATTCTTGAGTTCATACCCCTATAAGGGTTTCACATGACTCCAACGCCTACCCCTACGCCCGGCCCGACTGGAACACCAACGCCCCTCTGGGCTACGCCCTGGGCAACCCCCACAACCCGCTCCATTGAAGGCGGTGAAGCTGGCTTTAGTATTGGGGATCAAGAAACGGCCCAGGGTATCGCTGAGGAAATTGTGGGCAGTTACAACTATGTCAACGCCCTGGGCGTGATGGATCTCATGTGGTTTGCGCTAGTGGTCTTTATTGCAGTTGGTGGCACTTGGACGGTTATCAAGCGACTGCAAAAACTAGGTGATTGACAATGAAGGTCGAATACCGCCCACCGGGCTATGACCCCACAACCAACTCGATTCCACCGGCCCGCACCAAAACCGGCCCGCTTTTGACGTGTGGCTTCCTGCTGCTGATGATGGCTTGTGGCGCTGGATGGTTTATCTCTGGTCAACTGGCGCGGCCTAAGGACGCCTTGCCCACAGAGTCGGCGCTGCTGGTCAGTGAAACGCCCAGCCCATCACCCACACACACGCTAGACCCCTGGGCGGCCACAGGGACAGCTTATTACTGGTCGACCCTGACCCCGCCGCCCACAGCGACCGAAACGCCCACCATTACGCCCAGCGCAACCATTACCACCACAGCGACCGCCACGGAAACGCCCGACGCATGGGAAGCGACCGGTACGGCTATTTTTGTGTTGACCAGTGCCTTTACGCCCCAAACCATGCTTACTGAGACTTCCCCGCCTGCTACGCTGATCCCTGTGTATAACGGTGGCTCATCTGGGGGCAGTTCTGGGGGTGGCTCATCTGGGGGCGTGGTCAATCGACCCGTTCCGGTTTACGTGACTCAAGTCGTGGTCATCACCCAACCACCGCCCCCCACGCCCCGGCCCATCGTCATCACTGCTACTTTTATGCCCGGCCCGACTGCTACGCCCACGGCTTCAGCTACGGCCACCCCCACGGAAACGCCCACGGCTTCAGCTACGGCTACTCTGACTGCTACCGCAACGCCCACGGCTTCAGCTACGGCTACGGCCACCCTGACTGAAACGCCCACCGCTACCCCCACGGAAACGCCTAGCCCAACTGTGGAGATGACCAGTGAAACACCTCTATGACTATCTGCGGGGCAAGGAAACCCGAAAAGACAAACTGCCCCGGCTGGCCCCCAGTCTGACCACCTACTGGAAACCAGAGGACTTAGACGACCAGATAGAACTGATGATGATGAGCGGACGCTTTAGGGATGTGTATGCAGCGCGGGAATGGCTGGAGCAATGCCAGGTGCAGACAGCGCGGGAAGCCCTGGCCCTGCTGCCAAAGCGCAAGCGTAAAAGCTGGCTCCACAGACTCAAGCTGTGGGCGCAGGGCCTTGAAGGGAGTTACCCGACTGATCCAAACCGGGCCGGTATGCTGGAATGGATGAAAGAGCAGAGGCGGGGCTAGGGATTAGGCCGGGTCAAAATATGTTTCAAGCATCTTGACCGCCTTTAGTCGATCCTCTGCTGCTATTCGATCAATGATATAAGCGGCTTGCTCTCCCTCTGGCGTGTGTCCTGTATCCACTTCATAACCCGCTGCATGAAGCATTACACCTATATCCATTTTCAGAATGTCAGATAGTGCAGTTCTGAATTCTGAATTATTTAATGGCGGCTGAAAGCGTCCGGTTTCCCAATGAGAAACCGCAGCGGGTGTAAATGGCTGTCCTAATAACTGAAGTTGAGCGGCTAATTCTTCCTGTGTTAGCCCTAAATGTTTGCGCCGGGTTTTAAGCCAGTTAGTTTTCATATACACCTCCATAGCAATTCTAGCAAATAGTTGACAATTAATTGCTAACTATGCTATTGTGTCCTATAGGTAAGCTATATACAGGAGTGGATACAGTGGCACGAACGAAGAAGAAAGAAATGACCAGTCTGCTACCAGCTACGCCATGCTCCCCAGATATGCGGAGTAAGATGGTTGTGATAGCAGAGCAGCAAGGCAAGAGTCTGGCTCAGGTACAACGGGAAGCGTATACCTTTTTTTTGAGCCGGAACAATAGCCATCCTATACCCACCGCTAGTTAAGCTATAGTTCAACGGAGAAACGACTCACACCATGACCACCGCAACCATCGATTACCGCCTGAAAGTCTGGGACAACCGGGATCAATTTTGGCGCGCCCTGCCAGGGCCGGAAACCACCTTACAGGCCGCTATCGACCGCGCCCACGATTTGCTCATCCCGCGTGAATGCCGCATTGGATACCCGAAGGTTTCCATCTGGCAGGGCCAGCATATGGTCAACTTGATCCATCAGACTCCGCGCCAGGCACTGACCGGCCTGGCTATCCCCGCCCCGCGTAGCAGCAAGCCAGCGATGAGCGACAAAATCCCCGGCAACCTGACCGTGGTCACAGCAAAGGAAGCAGAGGCCATGCCCTGGGATACCTGCTTCAAGGTCTGTCTGGTCAGCATGAAAAACTTTGTGATCGACATCGAACCAATGGATAAGGCCACGATGGAATGGGACACCGATGGCAACCTGTTTGCATCGTCGGGCTGGGACTTCAAGCGTCGGTCAGTCGCCATTCACGCTGATGACTATGTAGTTATCAGCAGCAAGGCCGGGGCATGAACCCGCCATTCTGGTGGAAGCTGTGGGTCATTCTTAGTGTCTTTGCTACTTCCCGCGCAATCTATCTGATTTACAGCGGAGAGATTAAGGACATGTCATCAAGTGAGCTAAAGAGCTTGGCTCTAACACTCATGCTATCTGCCTTACTTGTCAACTTGCCCTTAGCGCTGGGAGTTGTATCGAGATGACCCGGTATCTGCCGTTCATCGGGGCCGCGCTGATGGTTCTCGCGGTCATTGCCGCCATGCTCACCATTGTTCTGTTTTTCGCTTCGCTTTAGGAGGATCCCATGTTCAAGCGTCCGTTAGCGGGTCTCATTTCTGTTGACAGTATTTCGTTGATTATTGCCGGTTTGTTGACCTACTGGCTATTGAGTCCGACTGTCAGTAACCCGTTTAACCTTGCGCTTTCGGTAGCTATTGCCTGTGCACTTGTAGTTCACACGTTCAATAGTTCCCGGCCCATTCATACGTTTTATGCACTGGTATTCAGCTTGCCATTGATTGTCATCAGTCACTACCCAGCAGACCAGAAGTTTTATGCTTTGCTACTGGTTTTGATTGTTTTGTTCCTCAAACTGGCCTATCTGCGGATTAAGACTCCGCAGTTGGATTAAACCATCACCCGGTCATTGCCGCGATACTCACGATTGTTCTGTTTTTCGCTTCACTTTAGGAGGATCCCATGTTCAAGCGTCCGTTAGCCCGTTTCATTGTCCTGCTGGTTATCGTCGGTCTGCTGGCCTTCCTGCTGCTGACTGCCTTCAGTGGACAATCATCCGGATTCAATCTGGTAGTCACACTGTCGATTGTCGGGGCCAGCGCCATCATCAACTATCGCCGGATGGTTGCCCTGGAAAATGACCGGCCCCAGCAATGAGGGACTTCCTGATAGCCCTGGGTCAACACATGATGCAAACCACTATCCCACAGACCGAATCAGAACTGATCGACCGTTTCCGCTGGGTGGGTCATGTGGAGCTAGTGCAGCTGCTCATCCAGCTAAAGGGTCAGGAACCCATATTCATGAGCGGCCAGACGATTCAGCAGCACATCGATGCTTATGACGCCTGGGAAACCGAAATCATTCCCGTCAGCAGAGAGTTAAACCGGCGCATAGCTGCCGGAGAAATTGAGGTCAAGTGATGGAGCAGAGACTCTACAAGCAAATGTCAGTATTGGCGCTTCCGCCCCGGCTGGCCCACAAGCTGGATCAAGAACTGAGAACCCGCGTTTTTACCGCAGAGGTCAGTAACCTAGCCTACGATGTGGATTTTGATACTGACCCCGATAAGGCCCGGCTGATCTTTGAGGGTGAAGCCAGCATCCCCGAATGGGGGTCATTTATGCGCCAGGTGTATGGTCTGTTCACCGCGCCAGAGGTGTCAGAGTTCGCAGGACTGGGGGCCACTACAGGGGGGTAAAAGCGGAGCGGCGGACTCTGTGACCAGCAGAATCCGCCGCCTGTATTACATCCCGTAAGGATTTAACCTATGAACAGTATATATGAAAATCGTAAACCGTCAAACCAGACGGTTTCCAAACCGTCACTACCTACGGGCCAGTATTGGGATGATAAGGAATTCACCCGGCAGTATCGCCGGGGGATTTACCCGAAAGCCCGCAACCCAGAGTTAGCCCGCAATACGCGGGATTACTTCCAGACCATTACCGAATGGACGCCAGACTGGAGCGCTGACTCATGGTAGCCACCAGCGCACAATCCCAACTAACACATGTCGAACTGTGGGCGCTGGCCCAGGTGGTAGCAGGCAAGCCCATCAGCCCAGATGTACCCGTATCCGGCCCGGTCTGGCATCTCCTGAATGATCTAAGCATCATCAGCCCGGAATGGCGGCTGATGACCGTTGCCAACAAAGTAGGCCAGGGCTACGTCGACCAGATTAAGCTGATTAATCCGGCTGATCCAATGCCAGGCGCGGGGCCTAAGAAAAACCCGTTCAACAGTCCTGATGCGCCCATCTACGCCCCGCCGCTCGAAGTGGTCAAGCCAGACCAGCAACAAAAGAACCATCTGATCCTGGCTGATGACTTGAAGAATCTGCCACCGCCTAAGTACGCGCTGGATAAGTACCCGGTCTATGCCAGCAGCTTAAATGCGCTGGTGGGGCCGTCCGGTGGGGGTAAGTCGTTTGTCTGTATCGACATCGCCGGGCTGATGGCAAGCCAGATGATGGCTGAAGGGTCACAGCAGGCGATTATCTACCTGGCAGCAGAGGGCCTATTCGGTTACGCCAGCCGGTGGGAAGTCTGGAAAGCCCACTATGGCCTCAAGGATTGTCCGAATCTGGTTTTCTATGACCAGCCGGTTAACTTCCTAGACCCCTCTGGCGTCACAGGGTTTATGACCACCATAGCCCAGCACCGGCCCTATATGGTGATGATTGATACGGTTGCCCGCTGTATGGTGGGCGGGGATGAAAACAGTACCCGTGATATGGGCTTGTTTGTCAGTTCCTGCGACCGCCTTAAGAATGAGATGGGCTGTGGTGTAATCGCCGTCCATCACACAGGCAAGGATGGGAAGATGCGCGGATCGTCTGCTCTATTCGGGGCGTGTGACTCTGTGATCTTCCTGAATCGCGTGGAAGGGCGGATAACCCTATTTAACAGTCTGGATCACGGCGGGAAGAACAAATACAGTGCAGAGGCCGCCGCTATCGATCTTCAGTTACTGCCCCGTAAGGTGGAAGTGGGCGGTAAAGAGTACAGCAGCGCGGTACTGGTGAAACCATCCCAGATTGTAGACAAGCCCGACTATATCCAGCTGACCGACAATGAACGGCTTGTGTTGGAAGTGCTAGAAGCGCATGAGGCCGGATTGAAGGCCAGCCAGATAAAAGAGATGACCGATATTCCAGAGGGGTCATTCTGGCGTGTGCTGCGTCGACTGAGTTCTAAGAAACTGGTGATCCAACCGGATGAGAGTTTCTACAAGATCACCCCAGAGGGAATTGATATTTCCCGGCGCAATCTGGAGTTCTAAGGTGATTTTACTATCACCCTATCACTATCACCCTTTCCTACGCGCGCGCGGGGGGACACCGTTTAGGGGTGATAGTTGCACATTTGTTCGGGTCATTAAGGGGTCATGACGGCTCAGTAAGGATAGTAACGATATTCTACAGACCATCACTTAGGGGTGATAGTAGGGGTGATAGTAGGGTGATAGGTGATAGTGCAGGAGGGGTCAGGACGGACAAATCACTATCACACTATCACGCACTATCACCCTACTATCACCAGGGGGTGATAGTGCAGTAAGGTTCAGGACGGGTCAGGATGTATAGGGGCAGTTGCCCCGGAAAGGTACAGAATGCAGGTCGAATTTGTGACCGCTGATGGGCTGGTGTGCAAGATCGAAGTTGCACCAGTGACGAATACCCTGGGCATATGGGACACCGAAATAGATTACCCGGTTGGGCGCTATCGGATTGTCCACATCCCCACGGGGAAATGGATCACAGAAACCTATGATGATGAACGGGCGCGGGCTATCGCGCTGGAACTGGATAAGCTGGGCGATTGGTCACAGTCAGAGATGGCTATGGACGCCAGCGGACTCTATGCAAAAGCCAGAATGGTGGTCAGCAGCTACCCAGAAGCAATGGGCTGGTGATGATGAGTATATCTATGACCTACCAGGACGCGCCGCCGCTGCGCCGCGTAGGGGGCAAGTGGAAGCTATCCGATTGGATCATTAGTTTCTTTCCACCTCATGATGTGTATGTAGAACCTTATGCCGGTGGTGCAGCCGTGTTCTTTCGCAAAGAACCATCAGCTATTGAGTGCATCAATGATCTGGAGTCAGACGTGGTTAATTTCTTCAAGGTACTGAGAGAACGCCATGACGAACTAGCTCGAGCCATCGAACTGACCCCATTTAGCCGGGAAGAATACGAACAAGCCTATGACTTGGCTGCAGCACATCATGACCCGGTGGAATGGGCGCGACGATATTACATCCTGGCCTATCAGTCATTCGGGGCATTCTCCGGCCGGCGGACTGGCTGGCGTTATACGCTGCAATCCGATTCACGGTCTGCACCTGTAGGCGATTGGAATCGGTTGACTGGGCTGGAGAAGGCGGCGCGACGCTTGAAACAGGCACACATAGAACATGATGATGCTTTATCGGTCATCAAACGATGGGATAGCCCTAAGACCCTGTTTTATCTCGATCCCCCATATCTGGGGAGTGAGCGGACAGGCGGCCATCGGAAACGCTATGCACTGGAGATGATGGGAGAGCATGAACATTGCCAGCTGGCAGAAGTGCTGCACCAGATTCAGGGAATGGCAGTTTTAAGCGGCTATGACGGCCCGTTGTATCAGCGGCTTTATCCCGACTGGCCCACGTTTCACAAAGATGTGAACACTACCGGAAACTCAATGGCGACTGAAACGCTTTGGGTATCGCCTCGCACCTTGTCTCTGGGCAAGTTGCCATTGTTCGCAGGTATGTAAAAGCCCAGCTGGGGCTGGGCTTCTATTCGCGCCCGTGAGGGCAACGCATAACAGGAGTATAGCATGTCAAACCTAAGTGATCTAAGAATGCTGGATATAGAGCAGCGCCAGGCGGCCCGGCAGCGGGCGCGGCTGGCTGTGGTGGCCGGTCTGGGTGAACAGCCCAACCGAGAAGCCTATGTGATGGCTTCAGTCAGCCAGTACCCACGGGCGGTCAATCGTCTGGTACTGGCTGGAATGGTGGTGGTATTCATCGCCGCGGCCTTGCCCTCATTCTTTCGTTTGTTCGCAGCAGGGCGGGATACCTATTTGCAGCAAAACCCGGACGCGGTACAGGCCGCGCTGGTGGGCGTTGCTACGTTTATCCTGGCTGAATTCCTGGTCATTGTTTCGACCCTGACCATGCGAGTCTATTTCACGGGCCGGGGCCAGTTGGTGATGGCTATCCCTATCACCCTGGGGATTTGTATGGCGCTGGTGGGGAACTGGCATGTTGCCCAGCCGCATGACTTGTTTGGATGGCTGGAAACCCTGACCCCACCGCTGGCAGTGCTGTTTATGGCCCTCATTGGGGAACGGTTGATCCTTGATGCTATACACCAGCGCACCGAAAACGAACGGGCCTATCAGAAGGCCGCCCAGGAATGGCAGCAGGCGCAGCTATCCCCGGAACAGAGTCCGCAGTGGAAAGGCACCTATGCAACGGTGCTGCGTGATGAACTGATCCGGGTCAATCGTCGTCTGAAGGCGGGCCAGACCGCTATGGCGGCCATGACCACCGCAGACTGGAAAGCGGCTGTATATCGTGAGATGGCAGCAGAAAACTGGTTTGAAACGGACGCCAATGTACCCGCGCCGGTGGTCATGGTGGATGAGGTGCCACCGTCCAATGACCCTTTACCCGGCCCGGTCGCCATGCGACTGGCAGCAGTCACGGGCGACTAGCCAACGGCGCGGCCCGCTGGCAGGACAGTGGGGTAAAGCCTGCTAGGGTAGGGCGGCCCCGGAAATTTGCCACTATTCAAGACACATGGCGTGAAAACAAACGCCGTCAACGGAATGTCCTAAATATTCGGGCAATGGAGGCCCGCTAAAGCAATGGCAGACAAGCGCAAACAATACAAATGGGCATACTCGGAGCTTCGCAAGATGCGAAATGTAAGAGGGCTTTGCTATGCCTATGAAGATACATTTAGGTATTGTCATAGTACCGATGACTACCTGACTAAGCTGGAATACTTCGCACATCAGCAGCTTGAACTAGCCGTGGGCGGCTCAGTTTATTATCGGGCGCTGTCCTCATTCGAATTGCAACCCATCCGAAATGATAAGCAATTTTGGGTGCGAAAAAACCTAAGCGTAAGGTTCATGGGTAGAGTAAGCCGCAACAACAGAATTGAGGCCAATTACTACTACTACCGCGCCCCTAGACCAGTTGAAGATCTAAACGAAATCCCGTTCTAACCAAACTCGCCGGGGCGGTCAGAGGGCCGCCCCTTATTCGGGCAATGGAGGCCCGCACAACATGAACGCAAACTGGATCACATTGGACACGATAGGCGGTACAACTTACATCAATACAGACCATATAGCCCATATGGTTTGGCAAAAAGACAGTGAGGATCAATGGGAATTAGTCCTCTATGGGCCAGGTTCTGATGAGCCTGTGGGCCTGCTAACTGGAGCAACGGGCCGCGACTTAATAGACAAAATGCAGATAAACCCAGGGGATTATCCAGACTTTGAAGCGTTGCCAGAGTCTGACGAAGATCCAGCAGACGACGAATAGCCAACACACACGCCGGGGCGGTCAGAGGGCCGCCCCGTAAGGATCACATCATGCCGCGACCACCTAAGAAGATCTACATCAAGGAACCGATGAAACAGACTCTATTCATCACGCATGAAACCGGCGTTTTCATCCTGTCTGCTACGGCCTTTAGTGTGTCGATCCTGTCTGTGGATAGCGCGGGGAATGAAGTTGCAACGCTCATCCTGCCAATACGCGGGATGGTCAATCATCAAGGCTGGTATTTGAAGGGGCTGAAAAGGCTTCTGGAAAGACTATAGGAGTCAAACATCATGACAGAGTTGGCTAAATGGAATACAGTGCTAAAGGTTGGGGATGTAGTAGAAGTCTGGACTGAGGGTAAAGGCTTCAACTATATGAGGCACCATTTGAGGATTGCAGAGGCAGATATAGAGCATGGTTTTGTACCTCTGTATCGGTTGCCAGACTTGGAAGATCCTACAGACAATCAGCAGCAAGCCGCAGCACTTTATTGGAAGCTGTACATGGACATTAAAGAATATCGTGCAGCGGCAGAATATGACTATGCAACGTCATTCTGTTCAAACTGCCCAGGGCGTGGAGGTGATAGAGGGGTATGCTGCAAAGAGGATGGAAGTTATGAAGATGACAGTAGTTATGGGGATGCTCCCGACTATGAGACAGCATTAGAGCCTTTACTAAGGCTTTTGCAGATGTTCGCTGGAAAAAAGGCCCTAGAAGATGCACGAGCTAAAATAACTCTGTGATAAGAGGCGTTATCAGGAGTTATTTCTAGTAGGGGCTGGGGAGCTTTTGGGCTATGTCCAGTAGCCGCGCTTCCGTCACTTGCTCATCAGTCCCTACATAACGCTTGTGGAGTTTCCCGGCAACTCTTCGGTAGGCGTACCAGTAGCCCGCGCCGCTTCGCATTTCCCGCCTGATGGTCATTTGCAAGTTGATGTCTGTTGTCAGCTTCACATCCCCGGCGAAATATGAATTTTCAACCCAGTGGTTTGACAGGCTGACAATCCTGATTGCTTTGGTGTAACCATCCCCGATGATTTGCGGGAATAGCTCACTATCCACCGCGCATTGCTCCACGCTCTCAAAGTATAAGCGCCCGTGCATAATGCTGGTTTCGTAGAGTGTCTTGGTTGCCCTCAGTTTGCGTTTCATGTTTTTACCCTTTGATAGTTACCCAACGTCCTCTTTTAAGTGCGTTGTGGGTAACTTTAGATTGTGGCCAGTTAGAGTCGGTTGAGTAGATCAATCAGTACAGCCCGCTTCCAGCCCCTCGAGTCAGTTGCCCCGGTTATGGGGAGTATCAGCGTCCATAGCTCCTGTCCCGTTTCATTCAGGGCGACAACCACCACTGAGATGACGGTTGCAGAAATCACCAGCGCCCCTGTCTCATCCGACAGGTAGACGGTTCTCCTCATGGGCACCAGTTCAGGCAGTGGGCGGCGGGTTGTGGTCATGACTGATTCAGTTCATCCTCGGCGATAAATTCCCTCACGGCGCGGCTGGCGTCCGATTCGGTGTAAGGTTGCTCATCCTCAACACAGTGGACTTCGTACTCTTGCCCGCAATCCTCACATTGCCAAACGTCACAGACGCTATCGCCATAATCCCCTAAGCCGTCCTGTATCCCTAAATACTGCACGTTCCAGCTACCGCAATATCTGCACATCGTTGTCATTCTGTTTTGCCTTTCCCTTTATTCGATTTACGACCTGTATTCGATTTTGGCGCGCTGCCGCTTGCGGTACTCCCGTTGACGCTCGGCATTGGTTGCATAGAGGCGATTTCTGCCAGTTCGGGGACTGTGTGCCCAAAAGGGAGCAGTTCGACCCCTACCACCGGAGGGGCGGAAATCGCCTCTAAGGCCGCTTCCTGCGTTTTTGGCTCCCCCTGCCCCTCTCCAGCCTGTACCGCTTCACCCTGCCCGCCTGAGAGCGTGTAGAGGATGGTTGCGAGCGGCAGGAACGCCGGGATGATCCAGATTGACGCATCCCGAATCAGAGTAACGAGCGGGATCCACTCCGCCCTCACACCCTCACCCAGGGCAAGCGCCGGCATGTGATGGGCAATATAGACCCACTGAAAGAAATAGGTACTCATAGCGAGTACAAAGAACGTGACGAACATCCACGGACTGCGTTCACCGCGTTTGATTCGGACACTGGTCATGATCTGCCCAACATCCACCGAAAACGCTAACAGAGCCGCTGGCACATGCCACCCCCACCACGCCAAAGTAAAGGGTTCCTGGGGGATGTTGCCCGCAAAGAGTGTCCCGATAGCCCAGGTGCTATGCAGGAATGCGGCGGCCCCTGTTGCCCCCACGAACGAGTGTTCCAGCGCCCGCCCTAACCATTGTCGTGTACCGCTTGCGATTGTCACTTCTCAATCCTTCCCTTAATGAACAAATGCGATTGCATGAATTGCCCTGCTACCTCTGCTACCTCTGCTACCTAGAGGGGTTTTTCTCCCTCAGAATAGCTTGCGTAGCATGGTTTTTAGTGGCAATTCGTCTGCTACCTGTCTGCTACCTAGAACCTCTAAAATGGGATCTGGGTAGCAGAGGTAGCAGAGGTAGCAGGGCTATTTTGTTTTTGGAAAAACTCAGTAGCCCCGGAACCATTAAGATTGACCTCCCGGATTTTCACCCCATGCCAGACTGAAATTCCCTTCTGGCGTGTCCTATTGATACCCAGTCTCAGCCAGTCCTCAGCCACCGCGGCGGCGCTTTTGGGTCGATAGCCGTTGTCCAGGCACCAGTTCCGATAATGCGCGTAGAGGGTGGCACCGGGCGTGCTGCTGCCCGCTTCGCGGTCGCAGCATTCATCCAGATAGAGGCCCTCAGTATCGGATCGCTTTTGGTAGTCCCGGCGTTTCTCTACACTCTGCTGACAGTCGGTGAACTGCCCTGCCCTTGCGAGGCGTTTGTATCCGACCATCGCCCAATTGAAGATGCCGCTGCGCTCTTCGGTGAGCAGGTCGAGCAGGTTTAAGATGCGCTCACTTTGCGGGACTGACCGATTGAACGGAATGATGATGAGGCGATTGAACACGGCCCCGCTTCTGTCAGTGACAATGGGCGCTTTGTTCATAGCCCACCACAATTTAGCGGTTGGCCTAAAGGTGATAGCATCCTTGTTTTTCCGGTCTGCATACACATCGTCCGATGGGCTGACCAGAGTCTTAAAAAGCGCGTCGGGTAGTACGGCCCCGGCGTCGGCTTCGGTTGCTGCAATCACGCGCTTGCCCACAATGCCCGAAAACAGAAATCGGTTGCTGCCCATCTGTGACAGGTCGAGGGCCGCGTAGTAGTGCCCAGATAGCGCCTTGAGAGCCGCCACAAAGGTGGACTTCCCGCTATCTGGCTTGCCTTCCAGCCAGAACGCCTTTTTCATATCGGTTTTGGCAGTGAGTGAGTAGCCAACCGCTTCCTGTACCAGTGAAACGAGGTTCCAATCGGTATTGCCGTCCTCGTCAACCAGTGAGCTATTCAGGAACTTGCGCCAGTTGGGACAATCCGCGTCCTCGTCGTAGGGAAAGTCTAACTGGCTCGTGATATACAGTTCTTTCTTCCCCTCCCCTAGCGTGTGGTTGGTGAGGTCATACAGTCCGTTTTTCAGCGGGATGAAATCGCCCCCACAATCCACCGCAGAGTCTGGAACGTAACAATGCCACCGCGCCAGTTGTTCCACACTGTTGACCTTGCCCGCTGTGTTGCGGTTGCCAGCGGTGCGCGTGTACAGAAATTCCATAATCTCGCGCTTCACCGCCTTTGTATCCTCTGCTATCCAGGCCACCCCGTTCCAGGTGAACCACTCATCCCGCAAACACGCCCGCTTGCCCGCCCACTCCTGGGCCAGCACTCTGGCGATAATGTCATCGTCAGGCTTGTCTAATCGACCATCCCCACGCTGATAAAATTTGATGTCGATGTCGGTCATTACCGCTTGCTCCGGGGTTTGGTGAGGCCGCGTGTAATGCCGCTCTTGATGGTTTTCAGCGCTTCACTGTCTGACAGTCCAACCGACTGAGCAGCGGGCAAAAGCTCACTCTCAATCTGATCGCCAGTGAGGGCACCATCTGCCACCAATTGACCGAGGTTGAAGGCGGCGAGATAGAGGGCGTTGTTACGGTTGCCTTCAGTGGCTTGTACCACCTTCAAACGCTCAAAAGAGAGTGCTGCTTGTCCATACCTCATGCTACGCAAATTGTTCGCCTTGAGCGGTACAGGCGATTTGGGGACGGCCTTCTCTACCCCGCCCTTCTCGGCCTTTAGTTCCTGTAGCCATTTGGCTACCCGGTTCAAATTGGGCACCACTTTAGGCGGCATAAGCTCCTTTATTTCGTAACGGGCGCGGGTAACGGGATGCGTTGACGGAGGGGCCACTACATAGGTTCCAGATGACCGCAGTTCGATGTTTCCCTGAGGCAGTCCAACCGCCCGCGTGGTAGGTGTAAGTGACTGGCACCAGTAGTACAGGTGATAGCCTTTGCCGCTGCCAGTCTTGACGGTGAGTGTCTCTTGTAGTTCCGGGAACGTGAACCAAAAGAGGTTCGATGCTTCCAGTCCGTCACAGTCGATCACAATGAGGTTGGATGAGACGGCCCCGCAGACAATGCCCAGGCCATAGCCCTTAAACGGACGGAAGGTATTCGCCACTTCCAGCGGACTAGCTCGGCGCTCCTGAGCGGCTTTCCAGTTGCCAGCGGCGGCCTTGCCAATGAGGGGGATCACTGAGACGCCGGACTTAGCCCATGCGATTGCGGCTTCTCGAACATCGCAGGTGGTGAGGGCGTTCACAATAGACATGATGGTTTACTCCTGGGTTCGGATTACGGAAGCGCCCGGTACTGGTTGATGTCTCGGATAGCGAGTGTCAGGACGGTGTGAACCTGTTCCTGATACTTCATGCACAAGGCCTTGAACTCGTCATCGCCGTGCATGATGACAGGCCATGAGAGAATCTCATCGGCGCTTTGTTCGGCGGCTTGAACCGCGGCGATGGTATCCGGCGCGTAGGTGATAAGATGCTTGGCAAGTGTGGTCATGCTTGCACCGCCTTTTTGTTCCCCTTCTTTTTGGCGTTCACTGGAACCCAACGGTTTTCGACCCTGTAACCGTTGGCCCGCAGCCAGCGCGATAGAGTCGCCGGGGAGATGATGAACCCCTTTGCCCGCTGCTGATCTGCATAGGCTTGTAAACTGCCCGCCTCATTGATTTCTTCGGCGACGATAGCCGCCCCGGTCTTGTGTAACAGTTCTGACATAATGCTTCACTCCTTAGTGCAGAACTTTGCAGTTCCGACCTATAAATAAAGGGGAAAACCCCTTCACACATTCTGAAGCATTTTGCAGTGAAATGCAATTGCATTTCAGTTTAGAATTGGTAAGGATTTCAGGGAGGAATTGTGAAATGCGTAAAGAAAATCTGGCATTTTTGATGACCAAAAGAGGTATAAGCGAGGTTCAACTTGCTGAAGAAATTGGCGTTTCTGAGAGAACAATATTTCACTACAAGCAAGGGAAATATGTTCCAGACTCTCGTACACTGACAAAGTTGGCAACTGCATTAAGAACGTCATCGGATTATCTGCTAGGGTTAACCGAAGATCCAACGTCACACATTAAGATTGACAACCTCACACAGCAGGACAAAGAAGTAATTGAGGCACTTCACAGAGATGATAAGATAGAGGCTATTCGTCTTATCGCCAGTCACTAAACCTTGCGGGGTCTGAATCATGCGACTGTTTGGGAACATCTGCTTGCTAGGTGGCTTGCTGCTGATGGTTGGCTTTGCTTGCCCATTAAACCCACTAAGTTACACCGTAGGACGCCAGTTTCCGTTTTCCATTGTTGGTGCCTTCTTAGCCACATTTGGAGCGGGTATCATCCGCACACTGAACAAACAACAAAACTCTTGATCCGGGCGGGCGAAGCCGCGCCCGGATGACCGCTCAATTCCCCTTTATCCCCTCAAACCGTCCTCCAATTGATATAAAGTCTCATTTAGGATATGATGCCTAATTGACAAGCGGACTGTAGTCCGTTTCAATCGCCATAGCGATTGTTTACTTCTCAGGAGGCCCTCATGACTGATGTCAACTACACCCCCACCCAGGCCGAACTGGACGCGATGCACGGGAACCTCGTTTCCCTGAATCAGTCCGGTGAAGGTGTCACCGCCGACAAGCTGCGGACGTTCTACCCCAAAACCGGGTGGAATGTCATCTTTGGTCAGCTCTACGCCCTGCGCGATGCAGGCCGCGTGGAAGTGATCCGCAAGCCCAGTGGCAAGACCCAGGTGGAAGTGTTCAAGCCGCTCTAATCCAGCGGGCCGCGCCCTCATTCCGTTCGTTCCGTTGGTTGGTTTCGTCTTTCACCTATCTGCTACTAGCAGGAGAACAAGCACATGGCTGCACCCCGCGTATTCGTTACCATGACCATCGAGGATGCTAAGGGCAATTCCTCGAATTTCATCCACAACTTCCCCACTTCGGTAGACATCGCCATTCTGAAGGGGCACGCTCGTTCCTTCGCCACCATTGTGGACGCCCTCGTTCGAGGCCGTATCACTCAGGTTGGCATCGGAATCGGCGTTGAAAACCTGCCTGGTGGCCTGAAGGCGGCCCCGCTGCCTAATGCTGACGTGGAAGAAGGCGCACGCTTCACCTTCCGCACGGCCCTGGGCACCCTCACCAGTTTCCGCGTTCCGACGTTCGATGAAGCCTTCATCGTGGACGGAACCAAACAGGTGGACAGCGCCGACCCGGCAGTTGCTGCCCTCGTCAACCGCATGATTAGCGGTGATACCCAGGGCCTTATCAACGTCTCGCCCAGCGACGAACGCGGGGAAGATGTGACGGCACTGGAAAGCGCGGTCGAGAGCTTCCAGTCCAGCCGCACCGGGTAGCCTGTGGGTTACGATGCACTAGGGGCGGCCTTTCGGTCGCCCCAACCTGGCTTTGATCCACGCGCCACGCCGGTTACTCCCCCCGGCGTGGCGTTTGATTCAGCGCCATACACCACCCCTCGGCTAAATGTCACCTGGCGCGGTCACTTGATCGGCCTGTTAGAGCGTCTCTTGGTGCCGAATGCGTGGGAGGGCACCGAATTAGAGATAGAGGCCGCCATACAGGAAACGCAGCGCCTAATTGCTGGTTTGTCACAGGATGGATGTGAGGTCATGACCTATCCGAATCAGGCATTTCTCTTTCATGTCGCTTCCAGACCGGGCAACGGCTCGGCCTATGAGACAACCATCATCCCGAACACATGGGATGGTTATCAGGCGTTGCAGCAACCCTTTGACCATATGCACTACTCAACCAACGGGGCGCAAGGGGATTGGTTCTATCAAAGTTTCTATCTGGCGGCAGGCACCTATGATTTCGCTGTGCTGGGCATTGTTGAATCTAGTGCCGGAATTGTGACCTGGGAACTGGACGGCGCGGGTATCGGAACAATGGACTGGTACGAGACTTATCCCATAGCGAACGTCTGGCAGACCATCACGGGTGTTGTGGTACCAGAAGGCGGCTTGCACACGCTGCGCGGCTCAATGAACACCAACAACCCGGCGTCCAGCGGCTACTACCAGACCTACACATGCTTTGTGTTTAGAGAGCAGGCCGCCCCATGAAAGCACGCTTTACCCCGGTCGATTTTACGCCGGAAGTATTCCCGCGCTATGACGCCAGACGCGCCCCGCTGGTACCACCCGCGGCCCTGTGGAATCAGGCCCCCTATCGGCGGCTGTGTGTGAATGCTCATTGGGCAAGTCACCTTGACGGACAGATAGCCCGCTTGCTCTATCGGGATGCTTGGAAAGGCACCGATGAAGCGATAGATCAGGCCATTCTCCAAACGACCTACATTCTGGCGGCGCTGGCAAAGCCTGCGGCTGCGTGTGAGGATACCCCTGTGCCCCCTCAATTTCGCTTTACTGAGCAGTGCGTCATGGAAGTGAGCGACGACGGCGGAGTCAGTTGGTCGCCCGTTGCTGGCTGGCTGGAATATGCCCAGTCCTGCTTTCAAGGCCCTGCTGGTCCCGTTGGACCCGCTGGCCCTCCTGGTGCTGATGGAGCGCAAGGGCCAGTGGGGGCGCAAGGTCTACCAGGGCCAGCAGGCCCAGCAGGCCCAGCAGGGCCGCCAGGAGCGGACGGCGCGGATTGTGTGGACTGTAGCGCCCCGGTCACAACCGCCAGTCCTAATGACCGCCTGAATCAGTTCTGTGCAGTGGCGGGCGGACTGGAAAACTGGATGAGTTCCAAGTTCATATCGTCGGTCAACATTCTTAAAGCGGCTGCACAGCTTGCAAAGTCAATATTTGACCAAGCAACCGATATGCTAGACGCTATCCCCATCTTCGGCCCGCTGGTAAACAATATAGTTGATCTAGCGGCAGATATGGCCGTGAAGGGTGATTACGACGACGTGATTGGTCACATTCAAGATCCCGGCTTCGGTGATGCTTTACAGTGCCGTATGTACTGTTGGCTCAAGACCAATATTGCGGACGGTGAACCCATCACCACCGCTGATGTTGAAGCCATGCTCGCAGATGTGAAAAACTGGGCTTATACATTGCCCCCCGGCTTACCCCTTATCACTCTTTATGGTCAGTTCTTTGGTTTGTGGGTGGCGGCACTTTCTCCCATAGAGGTTCATCGCCGTCTTGCCCTCTATCTGGATGAGCGGTCGAACGACTGTCTAGGATTGTGCGATGAATGCTTAGATGAGGGCGATTGCACCGCTGCATACCCAGGGCCGGGCACTCATGTTTACAGCACCAGTAGCCCTAACTGGTCTATAGAGGTTGGAACCCCCAACGGACAGGCCGTTGGTTATGTCCCGGCAACCTTCCCAGATGAAGAAATTCGGGTGGTGTTCTGTGCAACCAGTGACTTCAATGTCGATACTGTCTCTATGCAAAATACGTTCGTTGTCGGAGGCCTGGCTACATCCGCCATGCGTTACGGCGTCCGATTCTTCGACGCAGATGGAAACCCGAACGGTAACGACATCATCTTCTGGGACGCTACTACTGGTCAGTACGATTGGTTCACAGACAGCAACAATGCAGGCCGAGTAGGCGTTCGAAAGGTTGTGTTCTTTGGTCAAAAGGTGGTTGCGGGTTACACCTGGGAGTTTCGTAATATGACCGTTGTCACATCGTGAGGTGAAGCATGGACAGTTCAACTATCGAGGGTTTGAAGCTGCTGATGGACGGCGGCTCAGTTGTGGTGTTTTTGGCGGGTGTGTGGGTTATCTGGAATACCTTAAAGGCGGAGCGGGCGCTCTGGCGTCAGGACTTGATCGACGCCCGGAAGGAAATCAGAGACTTATACACTATGGAGCGAGACAGGTTGAACACGCGCATTGTGATCTTAGAGGATCGCGTTGAGGCGCTTATTCTGCTGGAGAAGGGCATCGACCCAACCCGCGCCGTGTTGCATCCCCGTGCCCCCTTCCCTGAGGATGCAACCGCATATCAGACAAACGGGAACGGTTGAATCAAGTGAGCCGCACAGTTTGCGGCCCACTTAAATTATAGCTAGTGATTTGTGATCTTATCACAATAAATATCCAATTTAGCATACAGGTGACTATTGAACAAAAAAAACGGTAAAGTTCACCGCAGACTTCATGTAGTACAAAAAAACCAGACTTAGACATGTAGGCAAAGCCTGAAAATGTGGCCTGACCAAGCTCAATGAGAATTCGGTCTTTCTAGCGACAGACCCGAATGCCAATGCGGGCATCGAGGTGGATTTCCGCCGCTCCGTGGAAGTCGCGAATTGGAACCGTACGCACAAGCGTTTTGCACGTTGGTGTGATAATGGCCTACCGCAACGATGCTTGAGCACTTTGCCAATGACCTGTTACCAGTTGCTTCTGCGAACTATCCAGAGAGTGACCTTTTCGCATCGGGCAATCAAAAAGAAAAATGCACTCCCTCATTAGAGAAAAGTGCATTTTGATGTGCCCCATAGGGGATTCGAACCCCTGTTTTAGCCTTGAGAGGGCTGCGTCCTGGGCCTCTAGACGAATGGGGCAAACAGTGACAATCACGATATCAGAAATGAACGACCAAGTCAATCTGATAAGCGAAACACTACAGGGCAATTGCTTCAAAATTGAAGATGCGTTTGTGCTGTGTTGGAAGTTCAAACCTTTCAGTGCGACCGGCGGATAAACCGCGGAGTTCCGCAATTGCGACCCGCTAAACTTGCTTTTGGTTGACATTGCAGTGTAAAGCTTTGAGCTTCAGACAAATCTTATCCGTTGATTGTTTCAAAGATCTTCATCGTCCCATGCTCATATTGTATTCCATAGCAATTAGACTCTTCTGATCATAAGATCTAAGCGAATGTGTTCTAACATAATCAAAATAACTATATTCAGTGGTGTGGTGACGTAAAGAAATCTTCAAACATCCCATCTCCACATCAGGGTTTCCAGTCACACATAGCCCAGTTTCATTTAACAGACATTTAAGGTACTCAAAATTTCCCTTGAACACCCCTCTTCGTCCCATATCAGCAATAAATACCTGTAATAGCCTACGAGCCTTACTAACCCACCCTGTTCTGATGCAACACAGTATAAAAGCAAGCCGCCATTCTGCTTTATAATCTATCACATGCTCTAGTATCATTGACCACTCCAACCAATGACGATATAACATCCCAAGTGGAAACCCAACCTCTATTAATTGACTCTTTAAACCATCTGATGACACAACGTCATTTAGTAACAAGGACTCAATCATGCTCAGTTGTGAAACTTTGGAGGCACCAAGAAGATAACTAGTCACAAGTTCGAGTGCATGCAACATCAAAGGTAATTTATCTTGAATGTTTTGAATTATTAACATGCGGATCTGTGAGCTAGCGTGATAAACGGCATAGCCAGCGACGCCCTCTTCAATAGATATTAGTCCGCAATCCTCTAATAATTGATTTATTGAAATGACACGGTCGATTATATGAGATGGTACAATCGCCCGGAGATCAACCTCACTGCAATTACCATCGCACATTAACGAAATTACAACAAGAACAACTAAGCAATCAATATCAAGAGAGGCTACCAAATCGGAAAATGATTGGCTCGAACTCATTGAGGCTTGGTATAAAATGCCCCGTTTCATAGGGATGTTTGCAAGTTGTTCGGAGTACGAGGAGGAAAACCAAATCCATGGCTCAATACAATTGCGGCGATACTGCTTCATAAGCATTGATGAGTTAATTGGAAATATTCGAAAGTTTTGTTGGTAGATTTCTTGTGGCTTCTTATTTGTAGAAACAAGGATACTTACAAATGAATACCCATCAATTAATTTACACAGGTCGGCATGGTAAGATAAAAACAACTTGTCAGCATTGTCAATTACAACAAACAATCGGCCACCCATTTCCTGGATTCCAGCATCAAGGCGGTCCATTATTTCACGGACTGATTCGGGTGTATCTATCCATAGAATATCATCATAAATGTTTTTATCAATGACGTAATGGGCAACTCGAGAAGCCAAAAAGGTTTTTCCCGAAAATGGCGGCCCAAATATGATGATCCACTTCTTACTTATGTATGAGTGTTCGAAAATCTCCACAATGTCTTTAGCAAATTCAGCATAGATATCGATATCTACAGCGCTAGTATGAGCAGGTAATCCTAATTTTTTTATTTGTTTTCTGGCAACTGCTTCCTCTTGAATAATCAAATGTGTTAAACGTCGAATGGCAGATGATTGGTAACGTTGTAAGGTTCGCTTGCTAATCGCAAAACGTCTGCAAAAGCTATTACGATCGATATCGCAATCAAAACGAAGATAATGAATGTAGATCCAAATCGCACCCAAAAGCAATTCGGAAGACGCCATTTGAATGTGATCAAAAAGGGATACAAGTATATCTATTTCGGATTCGTCGTGGAGCTGAGTATCGCCATGTTGAAGCAAAATCGAATTGATAATGTTAAGAGTATGTGAGGTCAATTTCTGGGCGAGTACAGTGGGCCTATACGACTCGTCTCCAGCGAAGCTTACCTTTAATGCCAAATTTACAGAGTGTAAAAAAAAGATTTCATTATCAACTTTAGTCAAAGTTCCCCTACGAATAGCATTGAGAGCTGAAGTGATCGCATCTTCACTTACAAGAATTTGTGCCGCCAGAGTCACCATACTCCCCCAGGAAACGTATTAATACCAGTATCGCGACCTATGCGTTTATACATCTGGAATCCGGAAAATGGACGGCCAAGAATTCCATCATGAATTGCCCATGAACGTCCTCGTATAGATTGCCAAGCATCTGTAACACGGAATGGATTAGTGTTGTCATACGATAAATGTGTAAACAGCTCTCCACCCGGTCTAAATGCCTGATCAATCCATAACATATCTTGATACCCTCGGATATATCCGAAACCGTAACGCTCAAAACTAATCGCGTTATGATACGCCAAAGGTTCAATCAAGAATAAGTCATGCCCCATAGAAGCTACAAATCGCTCAAAATATGGGATTGTCTGGCGAAATACGCGCATCCCACGTCGCACTTGCCCTGGAGCAAGTCCTGCATTCTTTGCCAAAATCTCTGCAGGCCGATTTCGGCGAGATGTTCCAAATTGAGTTGAATTACCCTCTTCATCAATATCAATATTAAAACGTGGGGACTCTGGATCATTCACCATTGCAAAAAGAACTAAGAGTTGATTGTTAAAAGTGTCAGTCATATGAAAATAAACTAAGGGGTCTTTATCGGCAGGATCACGTCGCACGGTAATCTCAACAGAGCGCGTATCAGCAATACAGCGGATTTCAACAGCTTTAATTCCATTGATAGTCAAGTCTCCAAAATTCAGGTCATAAAGTTTTAACCACGGTGGCAACAACTCCTTATATATGTCGATCTTCCTTTCGATACTCAAAGCGTTTATTTCACGAATTGAGTTTGGCAAAGCCATGCTTGGCAGGTTGATCACGTCTAATTATCCTCTTTAATTGCACGTCGGATGGCGCGTTCAGCATCACGTTTTTGTATTGTCTCACGTTTGTCATATTGCTTCTTGCCTTTTGCTAAAGCAACTTCAACCTTTGCTCGTCCTCGCTCAATATATACTTTTGTAGGAATAAGCGTATATCCCTTCTCCTTGATTCGTGACAAAATTTGATTGATTTCTTTCCGGTGCAAGAGCAATTTTCTCGGACGAACAGGATCAGACTGCTCAAAGGAATCTGATTTTTCGTACGGGGCAATATGAACTCCTAAAAGCCACAGTTCTCCATTACGTTCTTGAACGTATCCATCACCTAATGAAAGATTGCGTGCGCGAAGCGACTTTATCTCTGAACCTTGCAACACAATTCCAGCTTGAAAAGTTCGCTCCAAACTGTAGTCAAACGATGCTTTACGGTTAGTTGCAACAGGTCTATTCTCACTCTCTTGATGCTTCACTTCAATGCCCCTCTCTACTATTCTGGCTCTTCAAGCATCAATAAACTAATTGCTGTATTGAGGTATTGATCAACCGAACCATTGTCTTCTTCAGCTACTTCATAATCCGGTAATACGCCTATTTCTGATATTTGATGACGAAGAGGTGTTAACCACTCTGCAGTAGTTATATGCGCCGAAGATCCATCCGATAACCTAAAAATCTGTTGGACACTCCCTTTTCCATATGTAATCTGCCCAACAAGCACTGCTCTTTGGTGGTCTTGTAGCGCGGCTGCTACTAACTCAGCAGCACTAGCCGATCCAGAGTTAACTAATACGACCAGCGGCAAATCTATCATTGATGAGCTGGATAACGCCATTAACACGCGTTCTGAAGTAGAGGTTCTCTCATAGGCAATTGGCACATCATGGAGAAAAAAGCTAGCAACTTCAATTGCTTCCTGCAATAAGCCTCCACTATTATCTCGAAGGTCCAAAACGATATATCTAATACCTTGACCGATTAAATCAGAAAAAGCATTTGCCAGTTCATCAGGGGTTCTGTTTGTAAACAGCGTAATTTTTATATAACCAACATCTGAATAATCCTCAAGCAGTCTCCATATTACAGATGGGACTTCAATAACAGCAAATGATAAAAACACACTATTGACTTGCCCAGATGCCCTTGATTGATACATTACTTCAACACCATTGCCCTCCTTAATTTCACCTCGTAATAACTGATTAACATTGTCCAGAGGTAACAGTTGTTCGACAGGATCTCCATTTATAGATATAAGAAAATCACCATTGGCTATTCCTGCCCTAATTGCTGGAGAATTCTCATATGGAAATAGCACATAATTTCCCGACTGATCTGGATGGACTAACAAACCAGCTCCTCCATATGCGCCTGCCAGCACATCAGCCTCATTCTGAGCAACCTGGGGTTCAATAAAAAATGTGTATTTGTCTTCTAGTGAACTAAGCATTCCGCGAATTGCAGCATACTCACGAACTACAGGTTGAGGTTGTTCGCGAAGATAGAAGGTGTTCAGTAGAACCTGAACCTCCTGAAGTATTGAATATTGTTCGGTTTCTTCTGCGCGTACGGCTGAAAGCGCCGATTTGACGACAAATCCTGCTATGAACGCAGTCGCCAGCAGAATGCCAAGGCTTATGCCTAGAAGGATTGATTTTGTGGAATTGGGAATTTTCAACTTATGCTGGATCCTGCTAGCATGTTCATTGACTTCAAATTGTATCATTTGAATTGTAAGCTGAGATAGGCTTCAACTGGAGATTATCACATGCAAGATTTGCCAAAATCGAAATACTTGGTTCTGATTGCAGATGATGAGATAAACACTACAATCATGCTTCAACGCATTTTTGAACGTGAAGGTTATGAAGTTGAGCGCGTACACGATGGACTCAGTGCTTTGGCAGCAGCACAAGCCCTATTACCAGATTTAATCCTGCTAGACGTACAGATGCCTCAGATGGATGGATTTGAGGTCTTACGGCAACTCCGCGGAAAACCCGAGACAAATTCTATTCCTACAATCATAGTTACAGCCAAGGCGCAACAGTCGTCTGATATTGTGCATGGCTTTAATATTGGTGCGGATGACTATATACAAAAGCCCTTTGATCCAAGAGAGTTACTCGCCAGATCCCAAAGCAAAATTCGCAGTCGACAATTAGAGGAAGCGCTACAAAAGCGAACTCAAGAATTAGAAGCACTAGTTCGTGTAGGTGAAGAGTTAAACCAACTAGTTTCTATTGATTCATTGTTATCTATGGTCCCCTATTTGACTTTAGACTTGTTAATGGCTGATGTAGCGGTCATCTGTCAATGCGACCAAAATGGAAAGCTATTAACATCTCAGACTCAAAAACGACATGACGCCAACATCGCACTTACAGATCCGCGAGAGATACTTGACTTGTTTCTCTTAGATCCATTTCCAAATGTGTGGCCAACTGGAAGGCCTGTAATTCCTAGTATTAGATCTGGGGTTGTAGTACCACTTGAGAATAATCGAAGCATAATGGGTCTAATTGTCGTAGGATCAGATCAGAAAAGTTATGATGACAATCACCTTAGACTGCTAAAGGGAATAGGGCGACAAGCTTCCCTTGCGGTTCGGAATGCAGAATTGTACGAAATTCAAGCAAACTACGCCCTACATTTAGAAGAAATGGTTGAAGAAAAGACACAAGATTTGAAGTCGGCTCAACAGTTACTAGTTCGAGCTGAAAAGCTGGCATCAATCGGACATCTGGCTGCTAGTATTGCACATGAGATAAATAACCCTTTGCAGCCAATCCGCATCAACCTTGAACATATGCTAGAAGATATTGAAAGTGGAATTTCGATTGACCTGGAAGGACTTAAGAGCACGCAGGAAAACGTTGAACGTATTCGAAGAATTGTAAAGCAGTTATTAGAATTTACGGGCCGACGAGAAACAGCATCGAGTGAGATGCAAATGCTCACACTGGGACCAGTCATAGAGGGAGTTGTAAGTCTAAACAAGAAACTGTTTAACCAAAACGAATTGCAGATTGATGTAGATATTCAGGATGATCTACAAGTCTATGGTAATCGTGACCAGTTAGAGCAAGTATTTATGAATCTGATGCTGAATGCCCACGCAGCAATGGAATCTGGAGGTTGCCTTCAGATTAGAGCTTTCAAAGAGAAAAGCAACGTAGTCATTATTTTTGCTGACCAGGGAGTCGGGATATCCCCAGATGCAATCAACCAAATCTTTGATCCATTCTATTCAACAAAACCGAATGGCACAGGTTTGGGATTATTTGTAAGCTTCGGAATAATCCAGAATCATCATGGATCTATCAATGTGCAGAGTGAGGAACATGTTGGAACCACCTTCACAATCGAGTTGCCTATCTACAGGTGATATTTCACATCATCACCTACCCTACCGGTATCCATTGCGCCTCAAAGCTCTGTTGGTCGATCTCGTTATTCACGTAGGATCGAGAAACTGCAGATGGGGCAGCAACAAACCGAAGCAATGTATCTGTAGAACAATCCCAAACCTGAACACCAATAGCTTCAATTGATTCTACGCTGTTTGTATTGCGCGCTAACACATCCATACTTGCTAGTAATGTAGATCGCATTTCAAGGCCAGGCACCGTACAAATGTGTATGGTCAACGTTCTTCCTAAAGTCGTGTCTTCCTCGACAATCCCATCGCCCTGCACCGTAAATGATGCAAAAGCAGATGTTAATGAACTCAATGCGTTTACAGATGCCAATTCGCCAGTTTCAGTTATGGTCACAGGAATGGAGCCCTCCGAGGGTTGCCTGTTAATGAGCCAGACAATACCAATGGCAGCAATTAATAACGCAGCAAGCAGACCTGCCAAAAACAAAACTCCTGGACGGAAACGCAACCCATTATTGGATGGGCCATCGAATGACACTGCATCGATTTCGTCTTTGCTTGTAGCGAGAGACTCTATAGGACTAATCCTGGTATTTAAAGCAGGGAGCAGATTTGATTTAACAAAGTGCGGCTCATCACTACTTATGGCAGTTTCAACTTCGCCAATCTGGACGTTTAAACGCCCTAGTAACTCTTTGACCTGTGGGTAATCTGGATCCAAGTGAAGAACGCTGTTCAAAGCCATTCTAGCCGTTTCAGGTTCTGTGACAGAATGAGCGTATAGCCACCACACGTCAGGGTTATCCCGATCTGTCTCCAATAGCGTCTTAAGAATAGCTCTAGCTTCTTCCAGGTCATTTGACTCTATAAGGTCATAGACTTTTGCAAGCGCATTCTCAATTGTATCTGTCATGATTTCAACCTGAACTGCAAGAAACTGTCTTGCTTGTGTGCAATATCGCTCAACAGGCAGTTTACTCACGATTTAGGATGAAAGCAAGCAAGGTCGAGACATAAAGAAGAAGGCCTGCATTTCATGAAATGCAGGCCTTCTTCTTTATGTCCCGGAGAGGACTTGAACCTCCACCCTGTAAAGGACACACCCCTCAAGCGTGCGCGTCTGCCGATTCCGCCACCGGGACTGGTAGATTATGATTATACTGACCATGATTAGGCTGTCAATCGTCGATCTTGTTTATACAGGGACAGCATTTAATAAGTAATTGGGATGGGTACTGCGAGCAACCTTAACGTATATCGGGAGTGGTGAAGATCATGGACAAACGAAATCGATGAGATGGCAGGATAGTGGGGATAGCGAGCAAGATAGAGTTGGCGGCGGTTCCAAGCAAAGACAAAGAGTTTGATGGCACGGCGCAAGGCTTGAATGCAGCGAGAGAAACAGCGCGAACGGCGGGCCAAGCGGGCCAGATAGTGACGCAATTCGGCATTGTCGCCTTCGACACGGAAGGTTTGGCTCTTGTCGGGCATGGGCGTATGGATACCCGGTGTGTAGAGCAGCGAGCGGTAGGGAGCAAATAGATCGCTGTAGTAGAAATGCGCTTGGGGAGCTGTGTATGATTCTTTTGGTTCATCTCCTCGAGGAGCGTAGCGACATCGTGACCCCTACAATCATCCGCCAACCGATTGGCAGGGAGGAGGATGTATGGAGAGCGAATGGGCACTCGACCGGATGCGCTTGTATCAGCTGCGCCGCGACCATCCTGACTGGACGTTGGCGCAGCTGGCGCGAGCGATTGGCTATAGTCTGAGCTGGGTCAAGAAGTGGCTGCGGCGTTTTCGGGAGACGGTTGTACAAGGGGTGGAGATGTTCCAGGCGCAGTCAAGAGCGCCAAAACACCACCCGAAGCAGGTTGTACCGCTGGTGCGCGATGCCATTCTCGGACTACGGGACGC
>JAFLCG010000015.1 GCA_017303635.1 Anaerolineae bacterium
CTGTCCCAACAAGCTCTTTCCCACTCTGGATCAGGTCATCCACAACGTTCAACGCATGGTCACTGCCCAGAACCGCCCCGGCGATCCCTCACGTATTCTCTTTTCTAACAACTTCCACTGACCTACTTATGTTCCGATTTTCTCTCATTTTCGGTTTGGCAAATCCGAGCAGGTAAAAGGTTAGGGGCCGCGACACAGGTTTGCCGAGGCTGTCATAGAAATAGCTCGCGCCGTCCAACGAGCGGATTAGGGTTGGCACGATTCTACTGACAAGCATTGACTCAGTCACAGGTCAGATTGCTGTTGAAGTCGTAGGTTGATTTTTTTGCAGAGATTAAGGGATATATTTAGACATAAATGCTGCCATACTCGGATTTCTGGTTTCATTACTAGGTATTGGCATTATTGAAGGCATCAATAAGTTCTTGGGAGGTAATTTGGTCATCAAGTTCAATTGGCTTATTAATCCTTGCTCCCGTGTAAAAGAACAGCTTGTGTTCTTTGGGAATTAGACTTCTATACCATATAGCAATATCCGATGCCCCCGCCAAATCCCCTTCAAGAGAAATCGCAACACAGTCACTATGCAATCCACCGATAACAATTGAATTTCCGATCTGCACTTCCCACCTAATCGGATATGTTGAATATTCTGAAATCCGCAATTGTGATAGGGGCCATCTCGTTTTGAAGGCTCTTACGAATTCCTCAACGTCTACCTTGTAGGAATAGTCTGCACTCATGCCATCGACCAGAAATGCATAGCTCATACCGAATAATCCTTTAAGTGAGACAACAGATGTATTTGCTGCCTCCAACTTGTTTATCGATTAAGGATGATCAAGACCTCACTATTGGCCGCAAGGATAGGCGGAGGCTGAAGGTTTATTCTATTGTGGAACCTATGTCAATTACATGTGGTCCATCATCGGTATCATCCACTTTTTGTATAATGAGAGGGATTTCCGACTTTGATAATCCGGATGATGAATCATAATGTATATGTCCTCCAACTGGAGAACTTTCAATTAACCTCCTTAGCGTTTCTTGCAGCGATTTCAATCCCTTAAGATTCCCCTGAATTATTACAAGTTTACCTTCTGGCTTATAAAGAACCTCCAGGCGATAAGGTTCATCTTCGACAACCGCATGAGACATCATGTAGTCTAGAATCTTCTCTTTGTCAGTCACACTGTTATCTTGGACTTTCTTGCGCCACTCATCGAGATTTGACATCTCAGCCTCCACCTTATTTGAAGTACGTAGGACTTACGCATACATGGGCGGATATGCGGGCGCAGACCGACTGAGGCGTAATCCGCCCCTACGAGCCGGAATGCTCATTACCGAAGATGATATTCTAATCTCATCAGGATCAAATAGAGATTACTCTACTCGTATTCATGAGGAAATCATCTAACCAATTTGCACATACTAATAGTCTACCTCGCAGGGGATGACCGAATAGGGTATAAACGGGTGGAAAATCTTCTTTACATTGAGAGGCCCGCATGACTGCCCTTGAAACGTATCCGGTGACGGTCGCCGGCGTGACCCGCCACCTGCGCCTGTTCCAGATCAAGCCTGGTGTCCGAATCGCCATCCTCAATATCCTCGGGGATACTGAATTTGTGGAAGCGGTCAGCAGCGAACTGGCCCCGCTGATCGCCGCCAAACAGCCGGACATCATCGTGACGGCGGAGGCCAAGTCGATCCCGCTGGCGCACGCCGTCTCAACCCGGATGAACAACATGCCCTATGTGGTGCTGCGGAAGTCGTTCAAGCCGTACATGGGCGATGCGCTGCAATCGGAAACCCTGAGCATCACCACCGGCGCGCCGCAAACGCTGTATCTGGATGAGAAAGATCGCGGACTGGTGGAAGGCCGGAAAGTCGTCATTCTGGACGATGTCATCTCGACCGGCAGCACGTTACAAGGAATGCGGTTGATTTTGGGTAAGGCTGGCGCGGAAGTGATTGGCGAAGCTGCCATCTTCACCGAGGGCGACCGGGCCACCTGGCAGAACATCATCGCGCTGGGGCATCTGCCGGTGTGGGTGGATTAGCCCTCACCCCTAGAGCCATTACAGGGTAGTTTTTTCAGGGTGGTCGCAAGACACCTCATCCCCCTGCCCCTTCTCCTTCCGCGCCGCTTGACTTTGATTGTCCGGCGTTTTGGGATTATTCGCGGCGCTGGAGAAGGGGAGTCCAGAGACAGAATATGTAAGGGGGTTCTGTGGAAATAAAAAACCGGCTTGAGGCCGGTTTTTTGTGGGCAATATAAGACTCGAACTTATAACCCCTCCCACGTCAAAGGAGTGCTCTGCCAATTGAGCTAATTGCCCGACTGCCGAACATTATACGGCAAAGGCAGGGCTTTGCAAGAGGCGAATCAGGCGGTTTTGCCTGTACCAAAACCCATACGGGCTTCATCCGCCGCCGCAATCCGGTCAATAAAGCTGCTGATATGCGCGCCGCGATCCGGCCCCAGCACCTGCTGTAAGCGGCGGAGCGTCTCCAGCAGCATCTTGAAGGCCTCCGGCGACTCGGAAGGCACCGTCCGCAGCACCGACTCCAGCGCCTCTTCGGCTTTTTCCTGCTTGCCGAGCGCCAGACGGGCGGTGAGCAGGTCTGCATAGCCCCAGTAGTTGTCGATCTTGCCCTGGACTTCGCCCCAGGCCAGCTGCTCGACCCGGACATAGGTCTCCAGCATCGACTCGACGTTCCCAGTCTGCGCATAGAGCAACGCCAGATTGCCGTGGGCATAGGAGGAATGCGGGGTGGCTTCGGTCGCTTTGTTATAGGCAAAGATCGCCTGCTGAATCTGACCTCGGCGCCGATATAACCCGCCGAGCGATCCCCACCAGGCCTCGTCATTTTCATCAATCAGCTTGGGCGAGGCAGTCAAGGCGCGCAGCAGCAGCCGTTCCGCATCGGTATACAGAATGCTCTTTTCCGGGCTGTCCACCATTTTGTCCGCCATGCGCCGCGTCACATAACCAAGGGCAGCCAGGGCGGGTGCAAAATCCGGTTGATTGGAAAGCGCCGCATCCAACTGGGCTTTGGCATCCTCCAACATCCCTGCCTGGGTATAAACATAGCCCAGGCGGTACTGTGCGACGACGCTATCCGGGTCGAGGACCAGGGCGCGCTTGTAGGTGTCAATGGCACCCTGATAGTCATTGGCCTGATACTGCCGTTCACCGAGAGGCAGCAGGGACAGCGCCAGATTGGCTTTGGCTGCGCTCTCCCGTTGCTGACTGACACTTACTTCCAATGCCGTGCGAACCTTGTTCAGTTCTTCCTGTTTCTCCTGCACTTCGGTCTCAAACTTCTCTTTGGCTACCTTCAATTCATTGGTCGCATTGTTGAGTCGATTGAAACCCAGATAACCGGCAGCGATAGCAGCGACGGGTCCAACGATACCGAATATGCCAAAGATCGTTCCAATAACATTCTGGAACAAGTCCATTAAAGTGTTGGCACGATCCAATTGCTCGGACGAGATGACGCGCGCATCATCGGCGTAATTTCGCGCATCGTCCGCGGCGCGTTCAGCGCGCTCGACCGCCTCATTCATGCTTTGAACCACTGCATCCAGGGTGGCTGAAATCGGCGCAGGCTCCGGTGTGGACTCCTGGGCGACGGCGACAAGCGGGAAGATAAACAAAGCAATCAACAGCAGTCCGGTCAAGAAGCGCATGGCACAGCCCTCTCCGGTGGGATAAATTCATCCCTAAGTATAACGAGTTTTGAGCTTTGCGGGGACTCATGAGCTTCCAACCGGATTTATTAGCCTGGTACGACCAGCACGCCGCCGACCTGCCCTGGCGGCGTTCCCAGGACCCCTATCGCGTTTGGCTTTCGGAGATCATGCTCCAGCAAACGCAGGTCGAAACGGTCAAGCCCTACTTCGAGCGCTTTCTGGAGGCTTTCCCGACCGTCGAGGCTTTAGCCGCGGCGCCGCTCGACCGGGTGCTCAAATTGTGGGAGGGATTGGGCTACTACAGCCGCGCCCGCAACCTGCACACCGCCGCCCAGATGGTCGCGCGGGACTTTGGCGGACGCTTTCCGACCACGGTCGACGGTTTGCTGCTGCTGCCAGGGGTCGGTCGCTACACGGCCGGGGCGATTGCCAGCATCGCCTATGGCGTGCGTGCGCCGGTACTGGATGGCAATGTCATCCGGGTATTTGCGCGGTTGACCGACCTCAAAGAAGATGTGAGCCAGACGACGGTGAAAGATCGCCTGTGGAAACTGGCGGAGGATTGGCTGCCCGACGACCGCCCCGGCGATTACAATCAGGCCCTGATGGAGCTGGGGCGCACCGTCTGCAAGCCGCGTAATCCACTGTGTACCACCTGCCCGATCTTCCTGCACTGTGCAGCCTTCAACCAGGGGACGCAAGCACAGCGCCCGGTCAAGAAAGCCAGAGGGGCCACCCCGCACTATGATGTCGCCGCCGGGATCATCCGGGACTCAGGGGGCAAGCTGCTCATCGCGCAACGCCCGCTGGATGGACTCCTCGGTGGCCTGTGGGAGTTCCCCGGCGGCAAGCGCGAAGGCGACGAAACCCTTCCTGAATGCCTGGAACGCGAACTCCAGGAAGAACTCGCCATCCAGGTGGAAGTCGGCAACTTGTTCACCGTGGTTGACCACGCTTTCACCCATTTCCGCATCACGCTGCACGCCTTCGAGTGCCGCCATCTCAGCGGCGCACCGCAGCGCATCGGAGTCCGGGACTTCGCCTGGATACAGGAGTCCCAGTTAGATGATTACAGCTTCGGCAAAGCAGATCGGGAAGTGATTAAGGCGCTGCAAGAACGGCGGAATATGCTTTTCTAGAGTTCACAATTAAGAGGGGCTAATAGCTGATAGCTTATGGTTGATAGCCAGACCAGTAACCCAAATACCGAACGCGGGGCACTATCGGCTGTCAGATGACCGCTTTATATCAGGCGGATTTTGGCGATGAGGAGTAAGAGACCACGAGGGTCAAGTTCATCCTCAAAGCGGTTGCCAATCGGTGACGCGAGCATCTGGCGGACGCACTTACTAAAGGATTCGTCCGAACTCCCCTGGGTGACAAAATGCATCTGATGGCCGGTCTTGAGGTGCAGCGCAACCGCTACCCGACCACCCAGCAGGACATCCTGAACCCGAGTCACAAAGGTGTTGGGGATGCTGGCAGGCTCCACCCGGCGGCGCTGCTGTGGCTGAAGGATCAAGCGGTAATTGGTGACGGTTGCCTGGAGGGGCGGCACGGTCGGCACCCAGCCGCCCGGTGAATAACGCATGACACTGATCTGGAAGTAACCCAGCTTCAGTTCACCATCCAGCAACTGATTGGCATCGTTCAAGGAAGGCTTCCCGGTCCATAAAGTGAGTGCTGCTCAGCGCAGGCCCCATTATAGACCGGAATGAACGGTCATGCAGGGATGGGCAAACGGGGTGAAATCCGGGGCCGGGGCGCCGGGGCCAACAGGGCCTGAATGTCTTTCGCCAGCCGCCGCCCCTGGCTCCATTCCACCAGCATATATTGATGACTGCCATCGGCCATGCGCATCATGAGGCCATCCCGCCCACGCAGCGAGATATTCCAGGCGCGCAAAATGGCGGACGGCTCCAGCGCATCCACACTTTCCAGATGGCGCTCCGGGAAAAACAGCAAGCGGCGGTTGGTCACGGCAGCCTGCTGCCAGTAGCCGACGCCCTGCCATTCGTTCCCCGACCACACCATCGGCTGAACTTTATAGGTATTGACCAGATATTCGCCATCGGCGAGTGGTATCTGCATCATATCTGGCTCCTCAATCCTGTGGCTCGACTATTCAAGTGTACATACGTTGAGAAGAGTATGTAAATCACCCAAAAGTCGTTACCCCTTTACACTATTGATAAAATGGCGTCCTTGCAATGCCCCAAATTCTGGGGGGCGGCTGAGAGGGAGGTCTGTTACGTCATGGGACTGGATGCGAGCGTCATGTGTAACTGCTACGCGCAGGGTCGGTGTACCCCCTGCCCTTTCCCGGCAGCCTTTACCATCGATGACGAGGGGTTTCCCCTGCTCAACCTGCCACAACAAGGTCATGAGGCGGATCACGACCAGTTTGAGGAGTGGCTGAATACCTGCTGTGAACACCCGGGCATGGACTACCTCAACCGCTACATCGGCAGTTGGAAAGCCTATCACGCCTTCCGGGACGCACTGGCGAGCATCGGCTGGCAGTACTTCCGCGTGTTGGAGCGCACCCTGCCGCTGGAAAATCACGGACAGATGAGCGTCGTGGAAGCGCGCTTTGCCCTGCAGGAACTCAACCGCTTCAGCAGCATGGAAGGGATCGAGCGCCCCTTCCTCATTCATTCCGAAACGGGCGAACCGGTTGGCAACCTGGCCTATGGCGGCGTCTTCCATGCGGATGCCCGCACCGGACTCCAGTTTAAAGTAGAAGCATCCGGCTTCAGCGTGATTGACACCTGGGAGTTCAACCGCGAATTATTCCGGGCAATGCGCTTCACCCAGGAAGTAGCGGAGAGCGATTTGGAACGCGCAGCCAGCTACCGCTTGACCGATCTGGATACCGGTCGCCACTTTGAGAGCAGCACGCCCGTCAAGACCTTTGTGCAGGACACCGCTGGTCAGATGCATCAGCATTATCCGCAGCGTCTGCACATCGAGCAGCGCACCGTCGAGCCAGCCTATTTCTCAGCAATTGTGGAACCGTTACAGGATGTGTTGCGGGCGGCGCTGGAGATGGGCAACCCGATACGCTGGCAGTGATGGCTGAGGGCTTGCAACCGTCACTCGATGGTCGCAGGACTTGCCGCTATACTAAGCGGTGGGGGTGAAGGTGTCCCGGTGGATGCCCCGGTCTTCAAAACCGGTGGCGGGCTGCGTGACAGGCCGCGGTGGGTTCGACTCCCATTCACTCCCGTCCGATAGCAGGAGGCATCGTCTATGCCACTCGCCCAGACTCGCAACGGCCCCATCTGGTATGCCGACCATCGTGACCCGACCCTACATCGCCCCACTGCCATCCTGATTCATGGCGCGGGTGGAACGCATCTGGACTGGCCCGCCGAACTCCGCCGGATGCCGGAAGCCAGCGCCATCGTGGTCGATTTACCCGGTCACGGTCGCAGCCCCGGCCCGGGACGGCAGAGTGTAGCCGCTTACGCGGATGATGTATTCGCGCTGATGGATAGCCTCAAGATCGGGCGGGCTATCCTCGGCGGTCACAGCATGGGCGGCGCCATCGCGCTGACCATGGCCCTGAGCATGCCGGAACGCGCTCGCGGCTTGGTGCTGGTCGGCACCGGGGCGAAGCTCGCCGTTCATCCGGATATCCTCAACGGCATTCTGACCGAACTTGGCAAGACCATCGGCCTGCTGATCGGCTGGTATTACAGCCCCAGCGCCACCGAGCAAATGCGCCGCCGGACGCAACAGGCACTCAGTTCGGTCACGCCTCAAACGTTGTACGGGGACTATGCGGCGGTCAACCAGTTTGATGTGCGTGATCAACTGAACCACGTCCAAGTGCCCACTCTCATCGTCGGCAGCACCGCCGATCAACTCACACCGTTCAAGTTCAGTGAATATCTGCATGAACACATTGCCGGTTCACAGCTGGTCAAGGTGGAAGGTGCGGGTCACATGCTGCCGATTGAGCAACCGGAAACAGTTGCAGAAGCTGTCCTCAAGTGGCTGCTGGTGCAAGCCTGGTAATCGTGCTCAACGTCGCTGATTCTTCGTCCGCACCGTGATGCGTCGGTCAGCCTGTTTGCGAACCCAGCGTAAGTAGGCTTGCAGTTCTGGCTGGCGGTGCAGCGACTCAATCGTAGAAAGTTCCATCGAGAGCGTCCGGTTGGTGAAGAAGGCGTGCAGGGTTTTGTGGCAGGCTGCGCACAAATCGACTGTCTCCCGCCCGCCTTCTGACTTGGGGACGAGATGATGGCGCGTGACCTGCTTCACTTCCCGCTGGCACAAGGCACAAAGATAGGTTTGAGGTGTGGAGTCACGAGGCATATTGGTGTTAGCTTGAACTTGAGAGCGACCGTTGGAGAATCATCAATCCTGACAATCGACGAAAAGTAGGTATTTTCTAACCTTCCAAGCTGATTCAGGCCGATTCAAACCGTACTTGAGTTCAAATACATCACATTAATATGGTTAGTAATGCTTACCTGTTATCCCTGTAAAACAGGTACACATGCTCCGTGTTACTCTGTGTCTCTTTGTTAACTCTTCTACTTCTTGTAATACTTCCGCCCCTTCAGGCCTTCCGGCAGCAAATCATCGGTCGTGTACTGCTCATAGCCCTTTCCGTAACCCAGGTCTTTCATCAGTTTGGTTGGCGCATTCCGCAGTGGCATCGGAATCGGCAGATTACCCAGTTTCTTGACATCATCCAGCGCCGCCCAGTAGGCATCCCCGGATGAACGATCCTTCGGGGCCAGCGCCAGATAGACTACCCCCTGCGCCAGATTGTACTGGCACTCCGGCAGGCCAATCGTCTCGACCGCCCGGAAGACCTCGTTGGCGACCACCAACGCCGTCGGTTGGGCATTGCCCACATCTTCGCTGGCAAAGATCACCATGCGCCGAGCAATGAATTTCGGGTCTTCGCCGGCATCCACCATCCGCGCCATGTAGTAAAGCGCCGCATCCACATTGCTGGCCCGCATACTTTTGATGAAGGCGCTAATCGTATTGAAATGTTCTTCACCACCCCGGTCATAGCGCAACGAACGGGATTGCAATGCGGTCTTCACATCCTCCAGGCTGAGGGACTGAGTCTCGGTCGCGTACAATCCGGCAGCAGACTCGAGTAGATTGAGTGATTGTCGAGCATCGCCATTGGCAAAATCCGCAATAAACTCTTTGGCTGCCGCTTCAAGCGTCACACCCAGCGTATCCGCCCCCTGCTGGACGATCTGGCGAGTTTCTTCAGCCGTTAACGCCTCCAGCACAAACACCCGTGAACGGGACAGCAGCGCCGAGTTGACTTCAAAGCTGGGGTTCTCGGTGGTCGCACCGATCAGCGTCAGAGTCCCATCCTCGACAAACGGCAGCAGATAGTCCTGCTGTGCTTTATTGAAGCGGTGGATTTCATCGAGAAACAGAACCGCGCTGCGCGGCTTGGTCGGCTGGTTGCTGCTGAATAGATCGCGCTGACCGCCCGCGCGGATTTGCTCGACAATCGCCTGCACTTCTTTCTTGCCGGCAGAGACCGCCGAGAGTTCAAAATAGGGTCGCTGGGTTTCGTTGGCGATGATGCGGGCCAGCGTGGTCTTGCCCACCCCCGGCGGCCCCCAAAACACCATCGAATAGATGCGATCTTGCTCAATGGCCTGCCGGATAGGTTTCCCCTTGCCGACAAGATGCTGCTGACCGACAAACTCATCCAGGTTACGCGGTCGGATGCGGTCGGCTAACGGTTGGGCAGAAGTTAATTCGGTCATGGTCCACGTTGACAGTTGAACGAAAGTTCTCTATATTCTAGCGTATGCTGATGACATCCTCCTCCCCCATGTGTTGCGCGTGTTGTTGTGCCTGTATGGCACCAACTGCCACGCGCCTGCTCATGGAAAGGCGATAGTCACCCGCAGATCGACACACGATCCGGTCACTATCAAGGCCGACCTGTTGCAGGGTCGGCCTTTTTGTTTGCGCACAGGAGGTGTTCCTGAAGCTACCGTGAGCATTCATTGCCCGGTCAATTAGTCGCCAGTATCATCGCTGGTAGAATCCTATTTACTGTCCAAGACACAGGTATATGCATTGAGGAGATTTCTACATGAGTGACATTCAATCACGCGGCTATGTGAAAGCGGATGTGCTGGTTTCGACCGAGTGGGTCGCTAGCAATCTGAACAACCCCGCCTACCGCATCATCGAATCGAACGAGGATCCGCTGCTCTACCCTTCCGGGCATATTCCAGGCGCAGTACAGGTCGATTGGACGACTGACCTGAACGATCCGCTGCGCCGTGATTACCTGGATAAAGCCGGGTTTGACGCGCTGGCTTCCCGCATCGGCATCACCAAAGACACGACCGTCATCTTCTACGGCGACAAGAATAACTGGTGGGCTACCTACGCCTTCTGGGTGTTCCAGTTGTTCGGGCATACCAATGCGAAGGTCATGGATGGTGGTCGCCTCAAGTGGGAAAAGGAAGGTCGTGAACTGACCCGTGAAGTGCCGACCTACCCCGCCACCAGCTACAGCGCCCCGGAACGCGACGACACCCAAATCCGCGCCTTCCGTGATGAGGTGCTGGCGCATGTGAAGGCTGGTCTGCCGCTGGTCGATGTCCGCTCCCCTGATGAATTTAGCGGCAAGAAGCTGCACATGGAAGGTTATCCGCAGGAAGGTGCCCTGCGCGGTGGTCACATCCCCGGCGCACAGAGTGTCCCCTGGGCGCGTGCCATCAATCCGGACGATGGCACCTTCAAGAACGCAGTTGATCTGAAGGCCATTTACGAAGGTGAGAAGGGCCTCAAGCCGACGGATGATGTAGTGGCCTACTGCCGCATCGGTGAGCGCAGCAGCCACACCTGGTTCGTGCTGACCTACCTACTCGGCTACCAAAAAGTCCGCAACTACGACGGGAGTTGGACGGAATGGGGCAACTCGGTCGGTGTGCCGATTGAAAAATCGGTGTAACCCAGTCACAATGTAGCGCTGTAGGGGTGATCCGCTGGATCACCCCTATGCTGTGAACTCAATTCAGGATCCACAACACACATTATGGCGAATTACCCGGCTAAACTGGCGGAACTGGTCGAAGACTTCGAGAGCATCACCAACCGCAACGAACGCGCTGAATACCTGATCGAAATTGCTGACCGATTCTCCTCAGTCAAGGTGCCCGCCAGCATCGCCACCAAACCCTACGACGAAAGCCACCGCGTCCCAGCCTGCGAATCCGATGCCTTTGTCTGGGCGACCGAGAATCCGGATGGCACGCTGAAGTATTACTTCGATGTCCTCAACCCGCAGGGCCTCTCCGCGATGGCGATCAGCGTCATCCTGGAGGAAACCTGCTCCGGGCGACCTTTGCGGGAAGTAGCAGCCCTCAGTACCGAGATCATTTTCTCGATCTTCGGGCGGGAAGTCTCGATGGGCAAAGGGCAAGGCTTAATGGGCATCGTCAACATGGTTATGGCCGAGGCCAAAAGGCGGTTGTGAAGCCCTCACAGGCTGGATATAGTCAGGTATCCAATACGGGCAGCCCTCACCCCCTAGCCCCCTCACCCAGCTGCCGCCCGCCGAAGACGGCGCGGCGGGGAGAGGGGGAAAAAGACAGAAGTTATGGGCGTGGGCGAAAGTCCGAAATAGAACTTCTCCAACAGAGGATTTGATACCATGACTGTCCATTCACGCATTCATCTGGCACCGTCGTTCTTCACGGAAAAAGAAAAACCCCTCTTTGAGTCCGGCGAGCTGCGCGCATCGGTCTTCCGCTATGACAGCGATATTGCTGCCCTGCGCCTGAGCAACAGCCTCGGCGAGATCATCTGCCTTCCCTTCCAGGGGCAGCAGGTATGGTCAGTGGTCTTCAACGGACGCCCGCTGCACATGAAGTCCATGTTCACCGACCCGCGCCCGACCCGCGAATATCTGCAGAATTACGGTGCCTTCCTCGTCCATTGCGGCATGACTGCCATGGGTGTGCCCAGCAAAGATGACAATCACCCCCTACACGGTGAACTCCCCCATGCGACCTATAGCAAAGCCTATCTGGAACTGGGCGAAGACGAACGCGGCACCTATCTGGCGCTGGGCGGACTCTACCAGCACACCATCGCTTTCAGCACCAACTACACCGCCGAGCCAATGACCAAGCTCTACGCGGGGTCGAGCCTGCTGAGCATGTCGATGACAGTGACGAATCTCAAGAACACGCCGCAAGAATACATGTATATGGCACATGTCAACTTCCGCCCGGTCGATCATGGGCGGTTTGTGTATACCGCACCGGCAACCACCGAGTACATTCAAGTGCGCCCCATGGCCCCCCACCTGAAGTTCCCGGCTAATTACAAGGATTTCATCGAAGACCTGGGCGCACACCCGGAAAAGCATCACGTCCTCATCCCCGGCACACCCTACGACCCGGAAGCCGTCCTCTACATCAAATACCTGGCGGATGAGCAAGGTTGGGCGCATAGCATGCTCGTACACCCGGATGGCAGCGGGGATTACATCCGGCACCGCCCGGATCAACTGGATCACGGCGTGCGCTGGATTTCCCGCACTGCTGATCAGGATTGCCTGGGCATTGTGCTGCCTTCCACCGCCAGGGCCGATGGCTACACCATTGAAAAGTCACGCGGCAATGTGAAGACAATGCCTGCCCACGGGCGTTTCCACTGTGAGTATGTGGCGGGAGCCGTGAGCCAGGCCGAGGTTGAGCAGATCGAGACCAAGGTGAGCGGACTCTTGAAAGCGCATGGCTGACCGCTGCTGGCCTTGAGTGAATAGTCAGCGATCAATCTCAATTTCGCCACCTGCCAGACAGTACAAAACCGGGACTCTTGTCGATACAAGGGTCCCGGTTTTAATTTGTGCAAACCATCCCTAATTGGCTCTAAACCAGCGCGTTACAATCAGCGCATCACCTTGCTATCGAAAGGAAAAGATTATGTTTCGAGCGACCGTTCGTTTGATGGTGCTGGCGGTTCTGCTGTTGTTGGTCGTCCCGGCCACGGCTCAAGAAGACATGGCGGCACAAGTCGAGGCCTTAATGGCTTCGGAGCCTACTTTCGAATATGCCGAAAGCATCGTGAACTTTGAGAATGAAGGTCTGAACATCATCGGCACGCTGGCAATGCCGACTACCGACGAGGCCGTCCCGTTGGTCCTGCTCTTCCACGGATTCAAAGGCGAACGCGACGAACTACCCATCGTCAATACGGAAGAAGCCATGTACAGCCGCACCGCCCGGATCTTCGCCGAACGCGGCATCGCCACCCTGCGCATTGAGTTCCGGGGTTCCGGCGAAAGCGAAGGTTTGTGGGAAGATACGACCTTCACCGGGCAGATCAGCGATGCGCTGGTCGCACTGGATTTCGCCCAGACCGTCGAAGGGGTTGACCCAGAACGGATCGGCATCATCGGTCTGAGCCAGGGCGGTCTGGTGGCAGCCTCCGCCGCTGGTCAGGATGCGCGGGTGAAATCGCTGGTATTGTGGTCGGCAGCGGCCAACCCCGCTTCCAATTTCAGCGCCCTGCTGCCGATGGAACTCATCCAGCAAGGGCTGGCGCTGCCCGATGGGGAAGCGCTGCCTGTCACCCTTCCCTGGGGTGAAGAAACCAGCATGAAACGCGCCTTCTTTGAAGAACTGTTCACGGTTGACCCGGTAGCGGCGATCACTGCCTACAGTGGGCCGATGCTGGTGGTGGTCGGCAGCCGGGATACCACCGTCTATCCGCAGCCACAACAAGGGCAAGTCTTCCTGAATTACCACGAGGGTGAAGAAGCGCTGGTGGTGCTGGATGGTGACCACGTCTTTGATGTGTTAGCCACCGGGCCGGAAGTCGTGGATCAGGCGATCTTTAACAGCCTGGCCTGGTTCATGGAAACGCTGTAGGTTACAGAATATCGGGCGATCCGATGGATCGCCCGATGACTTTCTTGACAAGATCCCATCCATTGCGGTAGAGTCTGAACAACTGCACAATTCACTGTGCATTTGTTCAAAAGTAATTGATTGAAGCCTTTTAGCCTATGAATGACTTTGCCGACGACCATCACAGCGAATTACTCGCCCAGGTGGCTTCCCTCTACTATGAGCAGGACAAGACGCAAAACGAGATTGCGGCTGAATTATCGCTTTCCCGCGTGAAAGTGCATCGTCTATTGCAGGAGGCTCGCAGCAGCGGTGTGGTGCAGATCACCATTCATTGGCCCATGAGCAGTGATCTTGAGCTCGCTTCCGCGTTGGAAAGTCGTTTTGGGTTACAGAAGGCGATCGTCCTGCGGGTACGCCGGGCAGATGATCCGCAAACACTCCCCCGCCTGGGCCAACTCACCGCCCGTTTTCTCGAATCGCGTTTACGGCAAGCGACCACCATGGCGATTTGTGTGGGCCGCGCCACATATGAAGTCGTCCATGCCATCAGCCCGGATGCCCAGACGAAAGTGCAGGTCGCGCAGGCGATTGGCACCATGCCCCGCTTCTACCAGAAGTACGATAGTTCCGCGCTGGTCGGGCAACTGGCGCAAAAGTTGGGCGGCGGCGTCAGCTACTTGCCTTCGCCACTCATGGCCGATACCCCGGAAGCAGCCCACGTCATCCGCAGCCAACGCGATATTGAAGAGGCGCTGCATGTGGCGCGTTCAGCCGATATCGCCCTGATCGGTATCGGCACGCTCGATCCGCAAACGTCGGGGTTTGTAAAAACAGGTCTGGTTGACCAGGCCGGACTGGAACGGTTACGCCGCGAAGGCGCAGTTGGCGATATGGGCTGGCGCATGATTAGCGCTGATGGGCAGCTATTCCCGGCTGATTTCGACCCGCGCATTATCGGCCTGACCCTGGATGATTTCCAGCGCATCCCCATGACAATTGCCGTTGCCAGCGGAGCGGTCAAGGCACAGGCCATACTCGGTGCGTTGCGCTCCGGTGTAATAAATGTGCTGGCAACCGACAGCGAAACCGCCAGCCTTGTGCTACAGGCAGAGGCAGAAATCACTGTAGACGCATAAAGTTAATTGGAAGCGATTAAACACATCGCAGCCAAAGTACAAGCGCACAAAGAGAGAACCATCAAGATGACCGAAACTATCGGGAAAGTATCGCAGCAGTGTAAAATCGCCGCCGGGTTGTTCTGGGCGGATTATGCCTACCTGGGCGCAACCGTCAAGGAATTGGAGACCGCCGGGGTAGATTGGATTCATATCGAGGTCCGCGATGGCAAGTACATGGACTTCGGGATGCCACGCGGCGGGTTCGACATCATCGAAGGCACACGCAAATCAACTTCTTTGGAGATTGAAGCGCAGCTCCAGATGGTACGCCCCAGTTTCGATGTCTTCGACCAGTTGAAGGATTTGGGGGTCAACCTCATCAGCCTACCGATTGAGACGATGGGTGAACTCATGTTCCAGAGCATCACCTACATCAGGGAAAAGCTCGATCTAAAGGTAGGTGTTTGGGCTTGGCAGGGCGTCCCCGCAGTCGCCTTTGAGCAGTACATCCACCCATACATTGACATCATCGAATACGAGTGCCGTGCCCCCTTCTGGGTTAAGCCAGTGGCGGGCAAAAGCCCCCACACGATTGACCAACTCGTCGTCGACACAGTCCACCGTCTGCACCAGATGATTGTCGATGCCGGCATGGAAGATCGTATTGAACTCATGGAAGACGGCGGCTTAAATGCAGGCAACGTCAGTGATTTCATCCGCGTCGGCATGACGGTGGGTGAATTTTCTTCACCGCTGCTCAAGGGGCCAAATGGCAAGTATGAACCGGGTACAGGCGGCATCACCGCTGCGGTGCAGAAGCTGCGCGGGGTGATGAGCGAAGCCAGCCATCAGTATCGTTCGGCTGACGGAAAGCTGAAGTAAGCGCCATGAAACGTATCCGCATCGGCATGATCGGCTACGGAGGCATTGGGCGGGTTCACGCCATGGCCTACCGTGACCTGCCCTTCAATTATGGTCTACCCGCCAGCGCCATCCAGATCGTTGGAGTAGCGACCAGCCGGATGGAGACCGCCCAAAAAGCGGCAGCGGAGATCGGCTGTGATTTCTACACCGACGACTACCGGGCACTACTGGCGCGGGCCGATGTGGACATGGTGGACATCTGCACGCCAAACGACTCACACGAAGAAGTGGTCATCGCCGCAGCGCAGGCCGGTAAACACATCTACTGTGAAAAACCGCTGGCGATTTCAGTCGCGCAAGGGCGGCGGATCGTGGATGCCATCGAAGCCAGCGGCGTCAACACACAAATGACCTTCAACGTCCGCTTCTTCCCCGCCATCATCCGGGCGCGGCAGTTGATCGAGTCCGGCTTTTTGGGGCGCATCTTCCACTTTCGCGGACGCTACTATCGGTCGGGTTATATCAGCGCGGCCAAACCGCACACCTGGCGCTTGAACAAGGCCGTCTCCGGGGGCGGAGCCCTCTATGACATCGGCTCGCACATTCTGGATGTACTCTATTACCTTCTCGGCGATTACGACTCGGTACAAGCGCATCTGGAAACGCTCATCCCACGGCGACCGATCGCGGCTGGCTCAGCTGAGTTGGTGCCGGTCGATGTAGATGACTACGCGCTGCTGCATCTGAAAATGAAAAGTGGGGTGCCCGGGTCAGTCGAAGTATCCCGTATGGGTACCGGTGCAACCAACGATCTGCAATTCGAGATTTCTGGCGACCAGGGGGCGATCCGCTTCCGCAGTGAAGACCCGGCATGGCTGGAAGTCTACGATGTGCGCGACAGCGAATCACCCTTGGGCGGAATGCGGGGATTCCGGCGGGTCGAGTCGGTTCAACGCTATGAGGGAGCCAAATCCCCAGACTGGACCATGACACCGGGATTTGTTCGCACCCACGCCGAATGTCAGTACCAGTTCATCAAGGCCATTCAGGAAGGCCGACCCGCGTCACCATCTATCCAGGATGGCCTGCACATCCAGCAAGTGATGGAAGCTGCCCAACGTGCTTCTGCCGAAGGACGCTGGGTATCCATCGCCGATCTATAGCGTAATTATTCCCCAACCCATTCCGGCACACTACTCGTAACACAGAATGGGATCTCAGGTTCAGCAGCGCCCGAACTGTAAAGGAGGTTAAAAGCTGAGACATATTAGCAACTTGCAGTCAGTTCATAGGCTTTGAATTGTGGAGGATCAAATCGTGCTTAAGAAAACTTTGGTAGTAGCCGTCGTGCTAACGCTGGCAATCGGGCTGGGACTGTTCGCGGTCAAGGCGCAATCCGGCGATTTAGAAGTATTTTCGTGGTGGACTTCCGGTGGTGAAGCAGCAGCCCTCCAGGCGCTCTTCGATGCCTATGCGGCTGATTACCCGGATGTCAATATCGTCAATGCCACCGTGGCCGGTGGTGGTGGCTCCGCCGCTCGTCCCGTGCTGCAAACCCGACTGGCCGGTGGCGATCCGCCGGATAGCTGGCAGATTCACCCCGGTTGGGAACTGTTCGGGCAGTATGTCGACCCCGGTTATGTCGAACCGATCAACTTCCTGTACGAAGAAGAAGGCTGGAACGATGTCGTCCCACAGGGCCTGCGCGACATCATGACAGTTGACGGGAACATCTATATGGTGCTGGTCGGCGTGCATCGTGGCAACGGCTTCTGGTACAACAAGCCGCTGCTGGAAGAAAACGGCATCACCATTGGTGATACCCTGAGCGCCGAAGAATTCACCGCCGCTGCCGAAACGCTCCAGGCTGCCGGGATTGCCCCGCTCTGCATGGGCGACAACGGCATCTGGGCCAACGCGCAACTGTTCGAAAACACCCTGCTCGGCACCGTCGGGCCAGAGAATTATATGAAGCTGTTCGCGGGTGAGATGGCCTGGGACGATCCGATGGTGATCTCCGCCATTGAATCCTTCGGTGCCATGCAGGACTACCTGAATACCGACCACACTTCACTGAGTTGGGATCAGGCCGTTAAGGCGCTCATGGACGGCCAGTGCGCGTTCAACAGCATGGGTGACTGGGCCTATGGTGAATTTGTAGCCGCGGGCAAGGTCGATAATGTGGACTTCGGTTGGGTCAGCCACCCCGGCACCGCCGGTTCCTTCATGATCGTCGCCGATGGCTTCCCGCTGGCGGCTGGTGCCCCCAACCGCGATGCAGCCGTTGGTTGGCTGCGGACGCTCGGCGGTCTGCCCGCCCAGGAAGCATTTAACCCGCTGAAGGGTTCGATCCCAGCCCGTACCGATGCCGACCGCAGCAAGTTCGGTGTTTACCACAACTGGTCGATGGACTCCTTCGCCGCTGATGCGCTGGTTCCAAGCTGGGTCCACGGTTCTGCCGCCCCTGCCGCCTTCCAGCAGACTCTGAACGACGCGGTGACCCTGTTCATCGTTGATCGTGACGCGGCTGCCTTCGCTGCCGCCCTGGTCCAGGGCGCTGTGGATGCTGGTATCGCTGGTTAAAACACAGTGAATTTTGAGGAGGCGTGGGTAGCCACGCCCCCTCAAACTCTTTGAATAACTACTTGAGCTGTATCTCTACCTGACAAAAACGCTCTATTCGTTAACTATAAAGAAGTATTGATGATGAGCCAATCCACGCTCGCAGGAGCCGCAGCGGGAACAACCGTTGGGAGCAGCACACGGCGACAGCGATGGGAAGGCTGGCCTTCCTTCCTAGTCCTGCTGCCTTCCCTGATTGTGACCGCCATCTTTGTTTACGGTTTCATCGCCGTCACGTTCTGGATATCGCTCTCCAACTGGCGCACGCTGAAACCCGATACCACAGTGCGTGAACCATTTGGGCAGACGTACCTTGATCTGTTCGCACAGCCGCGCTTTCAGGCTGATCTGCGGAACACATTGATCTTCACGGTGCTGTTCATCGGCATTTCGGTGCTGGTCGGCCTGGGGTTAGCGATCCTGATCGACTACAACCGGAAGATGTTTGCCATCCCGTTCTTCCGGAATGTCTATCTGTTCCCTTATGCGCTCTCATTCGTCGTCACTGGCGTAGCCTGGCGCTGGATATTCAATCCCGAAACCGGGGTCAACCTGTTCTTTGATATTTTCGGCATCAACCAACTCCTGGCTTCGGTCGGTCAAGCACCGCTCAAACCAGGTTGGACAACCGACCCGACAGTGGCCTTCAGCGTGAACGGCATATTGGAACAGTTCATCCCTGGCGCAGAGAGTCTACGCATTCAATTTGGCTTACCCGTCGCGCTCATCCCGGTCGCCATTGCCGCCATGTGGCAGCTTTCCGGATTCGTCATGGCAATGTACCTCGGTGGCATGACCACCGTCTCCGACGAAATCCGCGAGGCCGCCCGTATCGATGGGGCCGGAGAATGGCAGGTTTACCGACGCGTGATTATCCCGCTGCTCAAGCCGGTGACGATCAGCGTGATCATCATTCTGCTGCATGTCTCGCTCAAAATCTTTGATCTGGTCATTACGATGTCGGGCGTCGGTCCTGGCTTTGCGACAGACATGCCCGCGATCTTCGTATTTGAGACGACCTTCAAGGCCACCCGCTATAACCTGGGTATGGCCGCTGCCATCGTGATGCTGCTTTTGGCAGCCTCGGTCATCGTCCCCTATCTCGCCAGTTCATTACGGAAATCGGAGGAATAGCATGACGGCTATCCATCATGAAGCTACCCCTCCGGGGAAACGCTGGAGCATCGGCCATACCCTGACAATCATCGTGTTGATTGTGGCGATGATCTTCTATCTGACGCCGGTCTTCGTTATGGTCAATAACGGATTGAAGGATGCCCAGAACGTTAGTCTTTCGACGATGTGGAACCTTCCTGAGAACTTTTCTGGGGGCGGCTTTGTTGAAGCCTGGAACCGGCTGCGGTCCAACATGGGCAACAGCCTTCAGATGGTCATCCCGGCAACCGTCCTCTCGGCCCTGATCGGGGCAGTAAACGGCTATGTGCTCTCGAAGTTCAAGTTTCGCGGGTCGGACTTGCTGTTCACGCTGATGCTCTTCGGTTTTTTCATCCCGTATCAGGCCATTCTGCTGCCGATGGTCCAGTTCCTCCAGACACTCAACCGGGTAACGGGCATTCAATTTTATGGCACCCTATTGGGACTGGTGCTGGTGCATGTGGTCTACGGCATTCCGATCACCACACTGATCTTCCGCAACTTCTACGCTAACATCCCTACTGAACTATTGGAGGCAGCACGGGTCGACGGAGCCAATATGTGGACGATCTTCACACGGATCATGCTGCCGCTGTCGATCCCGGCTTTTGTCGTCGTCGGAATATTCCAGTTCACCAACATCTGGAATGACTTCATCTTCGGTGTGACCATCGTCCAGAACCCGGATGCACAGCCAGTAACGATTGCACTCAATAACTTATCCGGGTCGTTCTCAGTCGATTGGAATGTGGTGATGGCGGGCGCAGTGGTCGCGGCACTACCCACCGCGCTCATCTACATTTTCCTGAGCCGGTATTTCATTCGGGGTTTGCTAGCGGGGTCCGTCAAGGGGTAGCTAAAGGGGGCATAAAGCCCCCTGCAGCAGCATCAGTCTTCGCTGGTGTAGGCCACCATAGGCGTTACATGGCGACCTAAACGAGGATCCACGCCATCGAGCGCACCGTAGGACATCATTTTGGGGGCGGGTTGCCGTAGGAGCCACTCCAGTGCCTGCGGTCGCACCAGAAAGGTCTTGGCATTGATTGGATGTTTACCGGACTCTGGGTAGTGGGTAAAGCGATGAACCTGACCGGAAAGCGATCCAGCCATAACCACCGCCAGAGACACCGACCAGTTCGGGTAGCGGGCGATCAAGGCTTCAACTTGCGGGCGTGCTTCCGGCAGCACACCCACATTGAGCACATCATTCTGCACATTGCGGCAGTAGAGCATGCCCAGGCCAGGTTGGGAAATATCATGGATGGCCCGATAGGGACGGTCTTTAGGCCAGGCTTCCATCGTCTGCAACGCCTGTTCACTCCAGGCGTTCAGGCTGGAACGGCGCGGAGATAGCAGGCGATAGACCACGACCTGCCCGCCGTTGAACCAATCAACCGAAAAGTCGTCTGTCTGTATGGAGTTCACGATGTCATCCTTGGTTGAATACAGACAGGACGATTAGAAGCCACGGAAGCGCAGGGTACCATCCTTGATGGCCGCTTCCCACTCGTTAATGATGATGCTCTGACCAAATCCCTGCATAACATTACTGGGGATCAGAAAATGTTGACTGCCGTAAATATCAACCAGCATCAAGACACCAACCTGGCCGGGTATGTTGCGGCTGGGCGTAGCATCCATCACCAGGTAGGAATTCGGTGGCAGCCAACCCCAGTAATTACCCGCCATGTCATAGGCTTTCAGTTCCGCCGGATAGCGTACCACCCACAGACCGATCGGCTGACCAACGGCCGTCGTAGTCGCATGAACGAATGCCAGATTCGGTTGGCATCCTCCCATCACTTCGGTGAAGCGCTGCTTGACATCAAAATCAGAACCACACCAATAGCGGCGGTTGGTACCGATCAGATCCGGCACGGCATCATTCACAGCAAAGCTCACGGTCAGGTTAAAGCGACTATGTGCCTGGGCATTGGCAGCCACCAGCAAACTCTGCACTGCGCCCGAATCCCGCAGTTGACTGGTGGAATAGGGTGCCCAGCAAACCTGCTTCAGGCCAACGACAATGCAGGACCACTTGTCCGAAATGACCGCCCCTTCTTCAGTCGGTTCGACCATCCAGTCAGCATTCGGGTCATAAAAAGTTGCAACCACCGGCAATGCCGAGTAATAGCTGGTCGACGTATAGTAAAAGCGCAGACCGTTGGGGGTCGTCGAAGTCCAATTGGGGAAAGTAGCCACAATCGCCATGACACCACGGCCCCGCTGGTAGGTCGCCCCGATGACTTGTCCAGGAACGGCAGGTGTACCCGGCGCCGTAATATCTGGAGCCAGGTTCATCCAACTGGCACCCCAGATCGGTACGACTGTTTCATAGAGGTAGTCATTGGTCGCAATGTAACTGACCGCCTGTTCATCATCGAGGTAGAACTCGATAAAGTCCAAAGGACCGTTCAGCGGCATCAAGCCATCATACAGAATCTCCGGTGCGCCAATCGGTGTGAAGGTTGGCCCCCCCGTTTGGCTAATCACCTTGTTAATCAACCACGATGGTGGAAGCGCCGGCAACGCCTGAGAACCAGCCGAAGCGGGTCCAGCCACCGAAATCAGGAGCATCAATGCCAGGAGAGCTGAGAAAAGGAGTGATTTCCGCATGGTGTCATACTTTCGATACAATCAGCTATATCACTACGATAATTCGCATCCCGGCAAAACAACCTTGTGATGTTATGAAATTTTCCAGCCTGAAGTAAATTTTTCGTTAATCAATCATTGTGGATCAAGAAAGATAAGCGCTATGTCTTACGACATCATCATCATAGGTACCGGCGCAGGGGGTGGGACACTGGCTTATGGCCTGCGGGAAAGTGGCATGAAAGTTCTGGTCATCGAGCGAGGCGACTATCTCCCCCGTGAAGATGCTAACTGGAATGTGGATGCCGTCTTTTACCAGAAACGCTACAAACCAACCGAGCAGTGGATCGACGCCCGCAATGGCACCGAGTTCCAACCCGGTGTGCATTACTTTGTCGGTGGGAATACGAAGGTCTATGGAGCAGCTCTACCCCGCTTCCGTCGGGAAGACTTCGAAGCATTAGAACATGAAGGCGGAACCTCTCCGGCCTGGCCCATCAGCTATGCGGATCTGGAACCGTACTATAACCAAGTCGAGCGCATCTACGGTGTACATGGTCAATCCGGCGATGATCCTACCGAGCCGCCTCGCAGTCAGCCCTTCCCGCATCCGCCAGTGCCGCACGAATCCTACATGCAAGACCTGAGCGACTCCCTCAAGGCCAAAGGTTATCACCCCTTTTATCTGCCAGTGGGGATTGACCTACGGGAGGGCGGCAAATGTATTCGCTGTAAGACCTGCGACGGTTTCCCCTGCAAAGTGGATGCTAAAGCGGATGCCGATACCCGCTGCATCCGCCCCATCGTCGAAAGCGGTTCGGTGACGCTGTGGACCAAAAGCTATGTCCGCCGCCTGCTGACAGATCCAAGCGGGCGAAAGGTCAACGCGGTCGAAGTCGAAAAAGACGGACAAATCCTCCAGGTTAGCGCTGAGCGGGTGGTGGTCGCTTGCGGCGCAGTCAACTCAGCAGCCTTACTGCTGCGCTCTGCCGATAGCAAACATCCCAACGGGCTGGCAAATCGTTCTGGTTTGGTCGGGCGGCACTATATGGTGCACAACAATAGTGCTATGGCAGCCATCAACCCGTTCAAGGTGAACCCGGTTGTCTTTCAGAAAACGCTCTCCATCAATGATTTCTATTTCAAGGGGCCAGGTTTTAACTATCCAATGGGCAACCTGCAAATGGTCGGTAAATTGCAGGCCGGAATGCTCTCTCTGGCACAGCCCTTGGTCCCGCGCCCCATTCTCAAAGAGATGGCGAACCGCAGTAACGACTGGTGGATCATGTCGGAAGATTTGCCAAACCCAGACAATCGAATCGAAGTCGGTAGCGATGGGCGCATCCGCGTCCACTACACCCCCACCAATCGGGTCGCCCATGAGCAGCTCATCAAGGCCGCGAAACGCATGATCCAGGAGGCAGGCTATCCGCTGGTATTCATCGAGCGGATGGGCATCGAGACAAATTCGCACCAATGCGGTACGATTCGGTTTGGGACTGATCCGGCCCATTCCGTACTCGATCCGTTCAACAAAGCACATGATTTGGATAACTTGTACGTGATGGACTCATCCTTCTTCCCATCATCCGCCGCCATGAATCCGGCCCTGACCATTGCGGCACAGGCACTGCGCGTGGCCGATCATCTGATGGGGAAGTGAGACAAAGAGGAGCAGACGAAGAAGGTTAACGCAAAGAGGCAAAGAAGGATTGTTCTTGTATTTATACTGATCGCCGGGAGCTAAAAGTCATGCAACAACGCACCATACTCACCCACGCCGATGCCATGAAAATAATCGAGGTCATCCGCGCTGAATTGGAAAAAGGCGGGAAGGGGGCCGCCATCGCCGTCGCTGATGAACATGGCGAACTCATCGCCCTGCTGCGGACAGATGGCTGTCCGCTGCCCTCTATTGTCATTGCCAGCAACAAAGCCTGGACCGCCGCTCGCGAGCGTAAACCGAGCAAGGCAGTCGGTACTTCATCAAAAGAGAAAGGTTGGCCGATGACTAACTTCGGTGACCTGCGCTACACCGCCTGGGGTGGTGGTGTGCCGATCATGTACGAAGGCCAGTGTATCGGTGCGGTCGGGGTCAGCGGCCTGCCAGAAGAAGAAGATATGGTCTTGGCCGAAATGGGTGTGAAGGCACTGGTGGGCTGATGAACTGGGTCGTTGGTATTGATCTGGGCGGGACCAAAACCGCCATCGGTTTGATTAACCCGCAGGATCAGATCGTGGAACGCGTTCGTCTGCCGACGCTGGCCGAAGAAGGCCCAGCCAGCATCGTCGCCCGCATCGGGGACGTGGTCGATGGCTTCCGCACTCGCCTCCCTGCCGGTGAAGCCCTCACAGGGTTGGGCATTTGTGCGCCGGGACCCATTGACCCTATCAACGGGATCATCGTCAACCCGACCAACCTGCCGAAGTTTTACAACACGCCCATGAGCCAACTCCTGGGAGATCGCCTGGGTATCGCGATCAGACTGGAACACGATGCGAAAGCGGCGGCCCTGGGCGAGATGCACTTCGGCGCAGGGCGCGGTGTTTCGAGCCTGGTCTACATCGTCATTGGGACCGGCGTGGGGGCTGCCATCATCCTCGATGGACAGATTATTCGAGGAGTCCGCAATTTTGCCGGGGAAATCGGTCACGCCACTTTAGATCCCTACAACGGGGAACGCTGTGCCTGTGGTTCACTTGGCTGTGTTGAAACCTATATGAGCGGGCCCTGGCTGGAACGGCGCTACCATCGGCTCCGTCCGGAAAGCAGCGGTGTGACCGGCGAACAAATCGCCCATCTGGCGACCGAAGGCGACCCTGCCGCCGCACAGGTCATGAATGGTGCGGGGGAAGCGCTGGGAATCGCAATCGCTACGCTGGCGATGGTGCTGGATATTGAGCTGTACATCATCGGTGGCAGCGTAGTGAAGGCGGGGGATGTCCTGCTGAACCCGGCGCGTCAAGCTGCACCGGCGCATTCCTTCATCACCGTTGGGCCCCGAATCCGTATTGAACCAGCAGCACTTGGCGATGATGGGCCCATTCTCGGTGGAGGGTGGCTGGCACGCCGTTGATTTCACCAAATACACATGATATAGTCCGGTGCAAGGTAGCACGCGCTACAAACAATCGAAACAGTGCAGATGCACTCATCGAGAGCCGCAGAGGGTAACGGCCCAATGAAGCGGCGGCAACCCCCGGAGCCCCGGGACGGTGCCAATTCCGTCAGAGCATTCTCTGGCAGATGAGCGACAGGCAAATGCGTAGGCATGATGCTTAAGCGCCCCTCAACCAGAGTGGCGCTTTTCGTTGTCCACACTAAGGTAGGAGTGAACCGGCAGTGAGCAGCAATACGACCTTTATGACCTCGCCCCGCTATTTCTTCACATCGGAATCGGTTTCCGAGGGGCATCCTGACAAGATGTGTGATCAGATTTCGGATGCCGTACTGGATGCCATCCTCGCCGGTGATCCGAATGCCCGCGTGGCTTGTGAATGTGCCACCACCACCGGCCTGGTCGTCGTCATCGGCGAAATCACCACCAATACCTATGTGGATATTGAAAAGCTGGTGCGCCAGACCGTTACCGACATCGGCTACACCCGTGGCAAGTATGGCTTTGATGCCGAAACCTGCGGTGTGATCGTCTCCATTAAGGAACAATCCAGCGATATTGCCCAGGGTGTCGATCAAGCCTTGGAAGCGCGCGAAGGCCGCATGAGCGAAGCGGAAATCGCCGCCACCGGTGCAGGTGACCAGGGTATGATGATCGGCTTTGCCTGCGATGAAACACCGGAACTGATGCCCCTAACCATTTCGCTCTCACACAAACTCACTCGCAACCTGGCAAATGCCCGTAAGACCGGCAGCATCCTGTGGCTGCGCCCGGATGCCAAGAGCCAGGTGACGGTTGAATACGCCTTCGGTAAACCCAAGCGGATTGATACCATCGTCATCTCCACGCAGCACGCGCCGGAAGTCGATAATGACGAAATCCGCGCGACTCTCATCGAAAAGATCATCAAGCCGACTGTCCCGGCGGAACTGCTGGATGCTGAAACCCGCATCTTCATCAACCCGACCGGTCGCTTTGTGACCGGCGGCCCACTGGGCGATGCCGGTCTGACCGGTCGCAAGATCATCGTCGATACCTACGGCGGGGTGGCCCGTCACGGCGGTGGCGCGTTCTCCGGCAAAGACCCGACAAAGGTTGACCGCAGCGCGGCTTATATGGCCCGTTACGTCGCCAAGAATGTGGTCGCAGCTGGCCTGGCCACCCGCTTTGAGGTTCAGGTCTCGTATGCCATCGGCGTCGCAGAACCGACCTCACTGGCAGTGGAAACCTTCGGCACCGGGGTGATCTCCGATGAACAAATCGAGGCACTCATCCGCAAGCACTTTGATATGCGCCCGGCTGCCATCATCCGTGATCTCAATCTGCGCCGCCCAATCTATAAGCAGGTCGCCGCTTACGGTCACTTTGGGCGTCACGACCTCGATATTCCCTGGGAAAAGACCGATAAGGCCGCGATCCTGCGGGCCGAAGCCGGTCTGTAACCCTCACCCCCAGCCCCTCTCCCATTGCCGCAGACGGCAGGGAGAGGGGAGTCAGAAATGGCGCACGACTGTGTGCGCCTCTACATCTCCCACTGAGTTTATCCCCGGAGGTGCACCATGCCCTGCCTCATCCGTCGTCTGACTACTTCAGGTCTGCATCCTGTCGATTACAGCGCCTCCTCACTCGCAGATGCCGTCCAGTATGAGCCGCAGGACGGCGTCTACACCGTCACCAATACCTACGAAGTGACCAAGCTCCTCAAGTTCAGTGCACATCTTGATCGACTGGAGGACTCGGCGCGGCGTGAAGGCATCACGCTGGTGCTTGACCGGGCAACACTCCGAGCAGCTCTGCGCTCCATGATTCTGGAAGCCAGTTGGGGCGACTCCCGCTTCCGGGTGACAGTGCCTAAAGCCATGCCTGACCAACTGATCCTGTCGGTCGAGCCATTTCATCCGCCGCCCCCGGAGGCCTATGCCAACGGCGTTCGCTGCATAACCCTGCCCGATAGTGCCCGCACCAATGCAGCCGCCAAGACCACGGGCTGGATGCACAACCGCACAGCCTGGCCGCTGCCAGAAGGAATCTATGAGGGTCTGTTACTCAACCACGAGGGATATGTACTGGAAGGCAGCAGCAGCAATTTCTATGCCGTATTGAATGGAGAATTGCGGACTGCAGGCGAAGGGGTGCTGCCGGGTATCGCCCAGCAAATCGTCTTTGAAACCGCCCCGGCAGTCATCTCCCTGCGACGAGACGCCATCCACAAACGTGAGCTACCCCAGGTGAGTGAAGCCTTCATCACCAGCAGCAGCCGCGGGATCGTCCCAGTCGTCGAAATTGATGGGGCAAGTATCGGCACAGGCGTTCCAGGCTCGATCACACTTGCTTTGCGCGAACGCTATGCTGGGTGGTTAGCGACTCATCTCGAAGAACTCTAGGTACTACTCATCCAGTGGAGCCTTAAAGTCATAGATGCCTTCGCGGATCGCCCAGCGAGTCCCGGTACGGGGGCAGCGCAGCACGTCACCCTCACGCACCAGTTCATCACCGTTTTCCGGCGAGACAAATAGATTCTCGGTGGTCAGATTGTTGCTGGAGACTCCGGTTGCCACATTGCGGGTGAATACACTGGGCGTATAATGCAGCCCGGTCATTTGCAGTAGCCCATCCAGGTTCGCCAGCACATCGGTTGAAACGCGGCTCTTGATCGCATCGATGCGGAAGAAAGAAACTGGAATACTGCGCTTCATCTGGAAACCGGCGTTTTGCAGCGCCCCCCGCATATAGACCGGATGATAATCAAAATTCAGTTCAACGAACTCCACCGGTTCCAGGGTATGCGGATTCCATTCCTGCTTGCCCATCGCATATCGAATCAGGGCTTTAGCATGGCGCTTATTGGCATATTCCAGCACAAACACCCCGTTTGTGACCAGGGCCTTCCGCACCTGCCCCAATGCCCGCGGCACATCAGACATGTGATGAATAACACGGATCATGGTCGCCGCATCGAAGGTACCGGGCCGGAACGGGAGATGATAAGCATCTGCCGCAACATAAATATACTTACCCGACGTCCCGTACATCTCCTGAGCGTACCGGAGCTGGGAAAACGAGTAATCGACCAGTACCACCTGGTCAAAAGCCTCATATTCGCCAGTTAGACGACCAAAACCGGCGCCGATTTCCAGCAGACGCTTTCCCTTTTCAGGAAGCAACTTTCGCAAGGCAATACGTTCGACCCGGTCTTCATAATCCCGGCCTTTGCCTTCCCAGAATTCGGTGCGGTACTGAGAGCCTTCGTAGTCACAAATGCGGGGGCGGTCATCCGGGGTCGGCATATATGTCCTCTATAACACTCAAACCACAAAGCTAATTATAGCAAACTCCTCTCAAGGAGCCTGAACTCTATACGCAACATATCGAGTAAGCATTGCAGAAGAATAACAAACTGAGGGATCGAGGGCACACAACTTATTGTGTGCCCTCATAGCAATTCAAGGCGAATTACGGAGGCGCAGGAGTAATGATGCCCAGGTCCACCGGCTGCTGTTGCTGCCCATCCGGCGGTGGCACCTGCCCGTCCGGACTGGTTCCATCCGTGACAGGTGGGGGTGCGTCCGCCGGCACTTCGCCACGCGCCTGGTCAACCGGTGTATACATTGTCTGACCATAAGTGCCGTTATAGGACTCGGGTGGCAGACCTGCCGCTGCCGCAGCTTGCTGCGCCTGGGCATTAACCTGTGCCGGGGTCAGACCATTGGCATAAAGCTGGGGTCGGAGTTGCGAATCCAGCCCCGGAATCCCTCCCAGCGGCACAATACCCGTAAATTGAGGCACGTTTGCCTGCGGGAAACTCATCTGGCTAAAGGGGTAATTCAGCCCTGCCGTCTGTGAGAAGCCCGGCCACGGGTTGAGTGTGTAGGGGGTATCCGCCAGCAGATTCGGCAGGTTCCCACTAAAGATATTTCCAGCAAACTGCCCGGCCTGATTAAAATCACTGGGCAGATTTCCCAGCACCCGCGTCAGCGGATTAAAGAGCAGTTCAAGGTTATTCACTGGATCAGCCAATTGTGTCTGGTTCAGTGGAATGACCGCGCGGACGTCCATGGTCACGCCCATCGGCTGATTATTGAGCTGCAAATCCTGCTGAACAGGCACATTCAGATCGAGCGCCACAGGCAAGATCAGATCCCGCGGCAGCGAGAGCGATACCGTCGCATTATTAAGGATGATCGGTCCGGTGATGTCCGCCAGTACCGTGATCGGCACATCTTCCGTCAGGCGAACCAGGGTATTTTGCTGCAAAGGGATATTGAGCGTGACCGGAATTGCCCCGTTCAGAGTGGCTTCCTGATCAACCGGAATCGTCCAGTCGATGGTCGAATCTCGTAAGCCGACGAAGCTGCTGTGCAGACCATTGACCAGCGGCGTCGCGATGTTGTTTTTGATGTCAAAAATCAGCAGGACCAGCCCCAGCAGTACCACTACCAGGATGATATTGACGATGAACGAGAAGATCACCATGAATCGCCAAAAGCCCCGACCCAATCCGCCCATGAATCGCCGCATGGTTCACCCCTCGCGGTAGGGGCATCCTGTAGAATGCCCGTCTAAATGGTAGGGACGAGGCACACCTCGTCCAACAAGTACATGAACAACTGCCAGCCATCAATTAATGACTTCAGTGTACACGGCTTTCACAGGGTGAACAAATGATTTTCTAACCAGCCCAAAGCCGATCTTCTGGTAACGATTGAGGATGGTACAATACGCTTGTTTGACCCGTAGATTGCCGGGAGATGTGAATGCTCTTACTCGATTACGGTCGGATTTTGCTGCGGCGCGGCTGGGTGATTCTGCTGCTGGCGGTCTTGGCTGCCGGGAGCGCCTACCTGATTAGCACGCGTATCACCCCGGTCTACCGCTCGATCCAGCGTGTTCTGATCGAACCCGCCCGCACCGACTTTGGCCTGACGCAATCCGCCCAACAGTTACTGAACTTTTACAGCGCCTATCTGCGTTCAACCCTGCGTGCTGCCGCTGTAATCGACAAACTCCGCTTGGATATGACTCCCAGCGACCTGCTGCCCAAAGTGGAAGTCAGCCCGGATCGGCTCAGCCTGCAAATCACCATCTCGGTTGATCTACCGGATGGAGAGCTGGCTAACCAGGTCGCCCGGGCATTCGGTGAGGAACTCGTCCTTTATCGCAACCAACGCAACCAGCAGAACCGGCGTGAAGATCAGGTTTTCGCCAGCCTGCAGGATAATCCGACTTACGGATTGCTCCAACCGCGCCCGACCATCAACGCCCTGGCGGGTGGTTTGCTGGGGGTTCTGGTCGGTGTTGTCATTGTTTTTGTATTGGAATTCCTGGAAAACAGCGTCGTCCGCCGCCGGAGCGACCTGGAACGCCAGCTTGAAATGCCTGTGCTGGCAACCATACCCGAGTCGAAAGGATGACGATGGCAACCCCGAACCTGACCCTGTTCAGCGATCCGCGTTCGGCGGCGGCAGAAGCCTACCGCACCTTGCGGACCAACCTGATTTACAGCAGTGCCGCTAACCCCATTCACACCCTGCTGGTGACCGCAGCCGCAGGAGCCGATGGTAAAAGCGACCTGATCGCCAATCTGGCGCTGGCTTTTGCCCAGGGTGGTCACAGCACCATCCTGGTCGATGCCGATCTACGAAAGCCCAGCCAACACGAGCTATGGGGCATCCCGTCTGAACGCGGTCTGACCAGCATGATGCTGGACGACGTAGCCATGTCTAATCCGCCGTTGATTGCAACAAATGTGGATAAACTGCAGATCCTGCCTGCCGGGCCGCTGCCACCCAATCCCGCTGACCTGCTCAGCAGCCAGCGCATGGATAGTATTATCGGCGTGCTAAAAGCGCGGGCTTCCTTCGTCCTGTTCGATGTCGCGCCGGTTCTGGCGGCCTCGGATGCGGCGGCACTCGGTACCAAGGTCGATGCAGCCTTACTGGTGGTACGCGCAGGCACTTCCCAGCGAACCCACGTCAGCCGGGCCAAGGAATCGCTGGAACGAGTCCATGTGCGCTTGCTCGGGGCAGTCCTCAGTAATGCCCCTCGTGAGAGTGACTCGGTACGCTACGGGTGATACCCATGCAGACTCCCAATGATGTCGTCGTTGAAAGCTGGGAACTCTTCAACCGCGAGGTGTTCGCAGCCGAACCCGACCAGATCGGTCGCTATCGCTCGCCCTTCGTCTTTCGGGGAATGCCCAGCGCCGACTACGACCTCAAAACCAGCCTGATGCGCCTGGGTCATCCCGATGATCTGACTCGCACGCTGGAGCCGGTCATTCTGCGGGCATATCAGAAATATGCCGCGCGGGATGCCAGCCCTGGCGACTCGATTTGGAATTGGCTTGCGCTGGCGCAGCATCATGAACTACCCACCCGCCTGTTGGATTGGAGCGCATCCCCCTACGCCGCGCTGCATTTCGCCACTGAAGACCTGAATAAATACCATCTTGATGGGGTCGTCTGGCTAGCTGATGTAGCCCTTATCCGCGATCGTTATCTGCCCGAGCCGCTGCACAATCGGCTGGAACAGGAATATGCTGCGCTGTTCAGCGTGGCGATGCTCGACCGGGTCGCCCCCACCCTGGGTCAATTGGAAGCCTACAGCGCCGATGAACCGTTTGTCCTGTTCTTCGAGCCGCCGTCCTTGGATGAGCGCATCGTCAACCAGTTTGCGCTCTTTTCGGTCATGTCCTCGCCGACAGTACCGCTAGACACGTGGCTAGTCACCCGACCCGACGCCTATCGACGCCTGATTATCCCGGCAGAACTGAAATGGGAATTCCGGGACAAACTCGACCAGATCAACATCACCGAGCGTGTCATTTATCCGGGGCTGGATGGCCTCAGCCGCTGGTTAAAGCGCTACTACAGCCCAAAACGCTAATGCCTGATCGCCCTCCACTCCAACAGGATCCGGCTTCTATCGACGCCTGGCACAAGCTCCACCAGGGTGCGCCCTCATCAAAAGCCCTGCCGCCAGTTGCCGGTGGGAGCGTCCGGTTGAAGCCATTTCTGGTCATCACACTGATCTTCGGCATTATCCTTATGGTTATGTTGCTGCAAGGCCGCTTATCGTAGTAATAGAACGTTTGCGGGCGTCAACCCGCACCAGACCACAGGTAAAGACGAGGTGTGAGCAGGCTATGAAGGGTTTAATCCTCAGCGGCGGTAAAGGTACTCGCCTCTATCCGCTGACCTATACCAACGCCAAACAACTAATCCCGGTTGCCAACAAGCCCGTCCTGGTACGGGTGATCGAGTCCATCCGCGATGCCGGGGTGGATGAAATCGGCATCGTTATCGGGCAGACTGGCCCCCAGATCAAAGAAGCCATTGGCGATGGTAGCCGCTACGGGGTGCAGATCACCTATATCCCGCAGGACAGCCCGGATGGTCTGGCACACGCAGTCAAGATCTCCAAGCCGTTCCTCGGTGAGGATAAGTTTGTCATGTTCCTGGGCGATAACGTCATTCAGGGCGGTATCGGCGGCCTGATTCGCGACTTCGCCAATAGCAGTTGGAACAGCCAGATCGTCCTCAAGGAAGTGGAAAACCCCTCATCCTACGGCGTCGCCAAGCTGCGTGAAGATGGCAGCATCGAGCAGCTTATCGAAAAGCCGAAGAACCCGCCCAGCAATCTGGCGCTGGTCGGCATTTATATGTTTGATGAAACCATCTGGGAAGCCGTCAACAGCATCGCCCCGTCCAAGCGTGGCGAGTACGAAATCACTGACGCTATCCAGTGGCTCATCACAAAAGGCCGCAGCGTCTTCCCGCATGTCCATAAAGGTTGGTGGATTGATACGGGCAAACCGACGGATATGCTGGAAGCCAACAGCCTGGTCCTGGATGAACTGACTCCCGGAATCGCGCCGGATGCTGTGGTGGAAGGCTCCCAGATCGACAGCCGAGTCGTGGTCGAAGCGGGCGCGCGGATCATTAACAGCGTCGTGCGTGGCCCAACCATCATTGGTGAAAACTCGGTCATCGAAAACAGCTTCGTTGGTCCCTTCACCAGCATTTATCACCACGTCACGGTGCAAAATTGCGAAATCGAACGCAGCATCGTCCTCGAACATGCGTCGCTGGGCAATATCAGCACCCGTATTCAGGATAGTTTGATCGGTCGTCATGCCACCGTCCAGCACAGCGAAGGCAAGCCGCGCTCGCTCAAGCTGAATGTGGGCGACCACAGCAACCTCTGGATTGTCTAACCTTATGGAGTGGGGACGCCCTGTTGGGCGTCCGCAATATACCTTTGTAAATCGGATACACCATGACCGAAATCGCAGTTCGTAAACCCATTCAGGCCATTGCCGTTGATCTGGACGGCACACTCCTCAACAGCGAACATCGCATGAGCGAGCGCAATGAGAAAGCGGTCAAAGCGGCGCTGGATCAGGGCATTAAAGTCATCATCGCCACCGGCAAAACCTGGATTGCAGCCCGTCCGCTCATCGAAAAGCTGGGATTAAGAACGCCCGGCATTTACGTCCAGGGAACCTGTTCCTATGGCCCGGATGGCACCCTCATCACCCAGCAAACGCTGGAACCACGCCTCGTCCGCCAGATCCTGACCTTTGCGGAAGAACGCGGGTTTGTGATGGGTCTGTATGCAGGTAAACGCATCCTCACCCGTAAGCAGCATCCACGCTTTGATGAATTGACCGTCGCCTATGACGAACCGAAAGCGGAGTTTGTCGGGGCGCTGCAGAATGTGTTGGACAGCGTGCCGGTCAACAAAATTATCGCCATCAAGCCCGATGATCCGCGCGGGGTGATGGGATTGCGCTGGCACCTGACCATGCAGGTCGATGGCAAAGGTCGGTTGCTCCAGGCTGGCGTTTCCGACATGATCGAAGTCCTGCCGCCGGGAGCCTCCAAAGGGGCGATGCTCAAACAAGTGCTCAAGGAACTTGGCATTCCGCTGGATGCGACCCTCGCCATCGGCGATGCTGAAAACGATGTCGAAATGGTGCAGTTGGCCGGGGTTGGGATCGCTATGGGCAACGCCAGCGCCCATCTGAAGGAAGTCGCGGATGCGACCGTCGCCACCAATAATCAGGACGGTGTAGCGGAAGCTATCGAACGTTTTGCCTTGACCAAAACTGCCGCCCCGGCAGAGGCACCTGCCCTGCCCAGCGCTGCCGATTAACCAGTCATATTGGTACGGGCGACCCGTACAAACCCGTAGGGGCGCACGGCTAGTGCGCCCGTGCAAGGAGAAAACACACAATGAAAAACATCATGGTCACCGGGGGGGCGGGCTTCATTGGTAGCGCCTTCGTCCGCCAGATGGTCAAAAAGCACCCGGAATTCAACATCATTGCCTTCGACAAACTGACTTACGCAGGCAATCTGGAGAATCTGACCCCGGTCAATGACCTGCCCAACTTCAAGTTTGTCCAGGGCGATATTGCGGACCGTGAAGCCGTCCGCAGCACCTACGAAGAACACGCCATTGATACGGTCGTGAACTTCGCCGCCGAATCCCACGTCGACCGCAGCATTCTCTCGCCGGATGCCTTCATCAACTCCAACACCGTTGGCGTTCACATCCTGCTCGAATCCGCCCAGAAACACGGCATGGAGCGCTTCCTGCATGTGTCGACGGATGAAGTCTACGGGGACATCGAAGGCGATCACTTCTCGCTGGAAGATGATCCTTTCCAACCGAACAGCCCCTACTCTGCCAGCAAGGCGGGCGGTGACCTGATGGTGCGTGCCTACCATGTGACCTATGGCATGAACACCATCGTCACCCGTGGCAGCAACACCTACGGCCCCTATCAGTACCCGGAAAAGCTGATGCCCTTCTTCATCAGCGAAGCCATCGACGACCGTCCGCTGCCGGTCTACGGCAACGGGATGCAGGTGCGCGACTGGTTGCATGTGGAAGATCATGCGGGTGGCATCTACACCGCGCTGATGAAGGGTGAAGCCGGGCAAGCCTATAACATCGCCGGGGAAAACCAGCAGAACAACATCGATGTCATCCGGCTGATGCTCAAGCACCTGAACAAGCCAGAAACGTTGCTCAAGTACGTCCCTGACCGGGAAGGTCATGACCGCCGCTATGCCATGAACTGCGACAAGCTCAAGGCACTGGGCTGGAAGCGCCTCTACGACCACAGCGACTTTGACAAGGCTGTGGCTGATACCGTCGCCTGGTACAAGGCCAATGAAAGCTGGTGGCGCAAGATCAAGACGGGCGAGTACCTCGAATACTACAAGCGCCAGTATGCCGCCCGCCTCGCCGCTGCCGGAGCAACTGCTTAGTTCAATACCTCAGATCGGGCGCACAGATACTTGTGCGCCCGATGATTCCGCCCTCAGTCCAACACATCATCTAAAACCCACTCACTGCCGGGATGATCTCCTTCGCAAACGTCTCTAACGGCGTGATCGTTTCGACATCCGGCATGTTGAAAATCGCGTGCTGGATACCGAGATCCGCCAGCTTGCGACAGTGAGCGATCACCTCACTCGCATTCATCTGCCCCGGTGCCAGATGAACTGTACTCAGGCTCGTTTTCTCAATCGTCGCGTAATCCCGCTTCAGCGCATCACAATGCCCTTTGAGGACATCAAGCTTGTGCTGAAGGTTATCCCAACCGATACGGTCAAACAGGTTGCAGGCATCAGCATACTGCGCCACCATCCGCAGGGTTTTCTGCTCGCCCAGACCGCCGATCAGGATGGGTGGATGAGGCTTTGACAGCGGCAACGGCACACACAACGTCTCCGCCAGTTGATAGTGCTTGCCGGTGTAGGCGTCTACCTTACCTGACCACATCTGATGGGTGATTTGCAGGGCTTCTTCCAGCATCTCAAAGCGATCTTTCAGCGGTGGGAATGGTACACCCAATCCACGCGCCTCGCGCTCAAACCAACCCGCACCGATGCCCAGGTAAGCGCGCCCACCCGAGAGCACATCCAGCGTCGTCGCCGTCTTGACTAGCAAACCGGGATGCCGATAGATCACCCCGGTGACCATCGTCCCCAGCTTGACCTGGCTGGTCTTGCCCGCCAGATACGTCAGGGTGCTGTAGCCTTCCAGCATGTCATTTTCCGGTGAACCGATCACGTCAATCTGAAAGAAGTGATCCATCACCCATAGGCTGTAAAAGCCTCCTTCATCGGCAATTTGAGCGATCTCGGCCAGCTTCGGGGCAATCTGTGCTGCCCCGCCCGGCCATGTAAAACTGGGAACCTGTAGACCTATCCGCATGGGTTGTGCCTCCTTGTAAAGCTGACTCATCGAGCATACCGGGCTATCCACACTCCGGCGAGGCCATGCTCTACCCGGCATCATGCCGGACTCGTGTAGAATGGCGACAGATAATAATTGATGTGAGGGTTCATGCGCGGAAAACGAGTCATTCAACGGCGACAGGCTGGCGGCCTCAACCCGGCCTGTGGCTGCATCGGCATCCTGATCGGCACGCTGGTGGTGATGGGGGTAGCGCTCATCCTGCTGCTACCTGCCCTACCCGGTTTGGCGCTGCAGTTCGCCGGATTCAACCGGCGCGGCGATACAGCGACAATCTTCCAGAACAATGCCCCGGTGGCCCAACCCATCATCGGGGCCATTCAGCCAGTAGGCGTGAGCGTCAGCGCCGGGAGCTATGGTCGCTTTGATCTGCCCGCCGGAGCCGGGTATCAGGTCACGGTCGGCACGGGGCAAGCAGCCGTTGCCATCACTGAACAGGCGCTGCTAGATCAATGCCGGTTGCGCTCCAGCCTATGCGGTGCGGGTAACGGGCAGTTCCGTAATGCCCGCTTTGACTTCAGACCGGGCGGCGCGGTCATCTATGCCGATGCCTTCATTCCAACCTTCAATCTGTGGCAGACCGTCGGCCTAGTATTGGAGATCGATGCCAGCGGGCGGCAGTTCGCCATCGCCGGAGTGGATGTCGGTGGAGCGCTCTACAGCGTCCCGGAGAGCGGATTGGGCGCTGAGATTGATGAGATCACCCGGACAGCCAATGATGCCCTCAATCAACTGAGCATCAGCATCAGTGGGAATGGCTATCTCCTGCAATCCATCCGGTTAGATGAAACCACCTTCACCATGTTACTTGGCAGGCTGTGAGCATTCCGGTTTCCCTGTTATAGTTTTTCCCATTGAACACATGGACACGATATGAGTTGCGTATGATTACACCAGTCTCTTACCATCGCCCTGCCAGCCTGACCGAAGCCCTGCAACTGGCGCAGGAACCGGGTGCCATCGCCCTCGCCGGTGGAGCCGCGACCTTCGGTTCGCTGGATCTGCCGTATCAAACCATTATTGATCTGCAAGCCATCCCTGATCTGAAGCGCATCGAAGCCGTCGAGAGCAATATCTACTTCGGTGCTGCCTGTTCGCTCCAGCAGATCGTGGAGACTGCCGAGCTGCCTGAAGCGGTCCGCCGCAGCCTGACCCGCGCTATCCCCTTGAACCACCGACATGGCACATCCGTCGGGGAGAGTCTGCTCCAGGCAAGTCGTTTCCCGGAATGGCTGGCGGTACTGGTCGCACACGATGCCGGCGTGGAATTCCTTGACTTCAAAGGAAAGTCGCTGGTGAGCGCCGTGAGCGAACTGCTGGAAAATGATGACCCCTACGCTGGCAAAATCATCACCGGCCTGCATATCGCGCTGCTCGGTCATGGCGAGGCGCTCGGTGCTGCCCACATTGCCCGCACCCCGGCAGACTCTCCGATTCTGTGCGGCGCAGCCTTCGTACAACTCGAAGGGGATACAGTCGAGATGGCCTATGCCGCGCTCGGTGGAGGCATCCCGCAAGCAGCTCAACGCCTGCACCTGCTTGCGTTGGAAGGACAGCCGCTGAGTGATGAGGCGATCCGTACGGCGGTCGAGGCGGTCACCGACCAAGTCGACCCGACCAGCGATCATCTCGCCAGTGCCGATTACCGCCGCGCCATGATCCTGGTGGTGCTGCGCCGCGCCCTAGAAGATTGCCGCGACTTCCTGAGGAGTGGACTATGAGTGACGAACGCTCGATGGTCGATGCCGCCCGCAAGTATATGAACATGGGCTTGATCGAGGACGCCTTTGACGAACTGGTCACCCACCTTGATCTCTATCCACAGGATATCGAAGCCTGGCTGCTGACCGCGCAGGTCGCCCCAGACGATGTGACCGCCATCGAGGCGCTGGAGCAGGTGCTGGCGCTCCAACCCGGTCACCCGGATGCGCTGGAAATGCTCGAATCCCTGCAAAACGAGTTGGATGACGACGACTCGGATGATGAACCTCTGGAAATCTAGTAAATTCAACGGATTGACGTTATGCACATCAACCTGACCATCAACGGCGAGAAGAAAACCATCCCGGTCCAACCGCACGACCGCCTACTGCGGGTGCTCCGGCGCGAGGGCTACTTCAGCGTCAAATTCGGTGACGAACAAGGCTACACCGGCTCCGATGCCATCCTGTTGGATGGCGCGCTGGTCAATGCCCAGACGATGCTGGCCGCGCAGGCGGATGGACACACCATCCTCACACTGGAAGGCATCGGCACTTCGACCAACCTGCACCCACTGCAAAAAGCCTTCATCGAAACCGGCGCGATCCAGTCCGGCTACAACACCCCGGCGCAGATTCTGGCGGCCTATGCCCTGCTCCAGCGCAACCCTGATCCCACCGAGACCGACATCCGCGAAGCCATCGCCGGAGTCCTCGACCGTGAGACCGGCTATGTCAAAGTCGTGACCGCCATCCAGCGCGCGGCGGCTGTGCTGCGCGGGGAAGAAGTCCCGCCCTACGAGCCGATGGAACGCGCCATCCCGGCTCCGCCCGATCTGTTCAAGACCCCGTGGCCCTTTGAAACCAGCACTCCGCCAGATGACGGCGGCGATACCGGCCCCGTCCGCACGCGCACCATCCCGGCGCTGATCGTCGCGCCGCCGGAAGTGGCCGAGCGCAAAACGGTCGGTAAGCCAGAGCCGAAGATTGATGCCATCAAGCTGGCAGCAGGCAAACCTGTCTACACCGATGACATCGAAATGAAGGGGATGCTGCACGCCGCGCTTCTGACCAGCCCTCACGCTCACGCCCGCATCACCGCCATTGATGCCAGTGCGGCGCGGGCACTGCCGGGCGTCCACGCCGTCCTGACCTACCAGGATGTGCCGCGCGTCCTCTACGCCTCCGGTGGGCAGAGCTACCCCAACCCGCCCCCCTACGATCAGGTCAGCCTGGATAACAAAGTCCGGCATGTGGGCGACCGAGTCGCCGTGGTCGCGGCCGAAACGCCGGAGATCGCCCGCGAAGCCCTCAAACTGATCGAGGTCAGTTACGAGGTACTGCCCGCCGTCTTCGACCCGGAAGAAGCCATGCGCCCCGGCGCACCGATCATCCACGACGAACCCGATGTGAAGGACATCCACGAGCGCGAGCGCAACATCGTCCACCACATTGATGCCCACGCGGGCGACCCTGACGCGCAGTGGGCCGCTGCCGACCACATCTTCGAAGGCGAGTACCGCGTCCATCAGGTGCAGCAGGCCAGCATCGAGCCGCATGTGGTGGTGACCTGGTGGGACGAGGACGACCGCATGGTCATCCGCACCAGCACCCAGGTGCCGTTCCACGTCCGCCGGATGGTCGCGCCGCTGCTCGGCCTGCCGGTCAAGCGCATCCGTGTGATTAAGCCGCGCATCGGGGGCGGCTTCGGCGGCAAACAGGAGATGCTCATCGAAGACTTGTGCGCCCACCTGACCATCGCCACCGGGCGACCCGTCCGCTTTGAGTACACCCGCGAGCAGGAATTCACCAGCGCCCGCAGCCGTCACCCGCAGATTTTGCGCTTCAAGACCGGCGTCAAGAACGATGGGCGCATCACCGCGGCGGAACTCTACCTGATCGGGAACACAGGGGCTTACGGCACCCACGGCCTGACTGTTCAGATGGTGGCGGGCTTCCGCGCCCTGACCACCTACAACGCCCCCTACAGCCGCTTCATCTGTGACGTGGTCTACACCAACATCCCCACGCCCGGAGCCTATCGTGGCTACGGTGCGCCGCAGGGACTGTTTGCAGTCGAGTGCCACATGGAGGAAATCGCTACCGCGCTGGGCATGGATGTGCTGGAGTTCAAGCGGCTCAACGCCATCAAGCAGGGCGACACGATGGTCATGTCCCAGGCGTTGGGTGAAGGCCGCGAAGGCTTCCTGCAGGTCGTCTCCACCAGTGCGCTGGAAGAGTGCATCGAGATCGGCGCGCGGGCCATGGGCTGGCACGACAAGCGCGGGCGCTCACGCAGCGTCCCCGGCAAACCGCACCTGAAGAAGGGCATCGGGCTGGCGATTGCCATGCACGGCACCGGCATCGCCGGGTTGGATATGGGCGCGGCCTCGCTCAAAATGAACGACGACGGCTCGTTCAACCTGCTGGTCGGGGCGACTGACCTGGGCACCGGGGCGGATACGGTGCTGGCGCAGATCGCGGCGGAAACGCTGGCGGTACCGGTCAACGACATTCTGGTGTATGCCGCCGATACCGACATGACCCCGTTTGATACCGGCGCTTATGCCTCCAGCACCACCTACATCAGCGGTGGCGCGGTCCTGAAGGCTGCCGAGGAAGTCCGCCAGCAGATCATCCAGCACACGGCCCGGCACATGCTCAAGTGCTCACCGGATGACCTCGAGCTGGAAGACAAGAAGGTCGTCCACCGGGATGGCCGCAGTGTGACTCTGGAACAGGTCGGGTTGCACAGTCTGCATCAGGCGGATCAGAAGCAGATCATGGCAACAGCCAGCCACATGAGCACGGAAAGCCCGCCGCCCTTCGCCGCCCAGTACGCCGAGGTGACGGTCGATACCGAGACCGGGCAGGTGACGGTCGACCGGCTGCTGATGGCGGTTGACTGCGGCATTGCCATCAACCCGATCACCGCTTCCGGGCAGGTCGAGGGCGGGATGGTGCAGGCGCTCGGTTACGCCCACTGCGAGGAGATGACTTACGACGAGCTGGGTGTGCTACAGTCCACCGACTTCGGGCGCTACCACCTCTACCGGGCGAACGAGATGCCTGCGCTGGATGTGATCTTCGTCGAAACCTATGAGCCGAGTGGCCCTTACGGCGCGAAGGCTGTGGCAGAAATCCCGAAGGACGGGGTAGCGCCAGCACTGGTCAGCGCCATCTATGACGCGACCGGGGTGCACCTGCGGCAAATCCCGCTGACGCCGGAACGGGTGTGGAAGGCGCTGCGCTGAGTTCACAGTGGGCAGTTCACAGTGCACAGTGAAGATCAAGGCGCTTAGGATCATTTGTGGCGGCAGTGGCGGCTGTGGCCGAGTGGCCCCGCCGCCATAGTGTCTGTGTCGTCGTCGTCGGTTCCGACATTTGATTTCCGACAATAGAACTCGCTGGTAACTGGTAAGTGAGAAAAGCATAACATTAAAACGGGGCGAAAACGGAGCAAATGTTCCGATTTTGTCCCGTTTTTCCACAAGACAGGCAGGTGCATCGGTCAGAAGTCTTTACACTGACACCTCGGCAACATATGCTATGATTCCATATAGATCATAGTCGCTGAGGTCAAACCAATGCCGAAGAAATCCGATACAGAAAGAGCCATGCAGGATGTGTCGTTCTTTACGTTGCTAATCGCCGTAATCGCCCTCGCTTTTGTCTTCTTATACGACTTCCTGCGTAACGGCAGGATTCCCTCGACGCCTTTTCTGGTTTCCTTCACCATCTCACTTATCAGCTTGATTGCCTTATGGAATCGTAAGCCTCCGACCTCGGTTAACCGCAATCGCAGTCTACGAACACCCCTGCCAACCTGGCGGGAACCAACGCCGCGCATGAGCAGTTTGAGCCTTGTCTCGCGTGATCTTTACTATCCACCCCGTTTTGCCCGCTGGGCTTATCCCAGGCTGCGTCTGGCACCGGTTGCACGCAAACGAAGGCGACGTTAACCCCATCGTTCTGTCTTGAAAGGGGCTATCCGTGATTACTGACCCACGACATAAAGCGATCATTGGCTCAATCTTCTTAATCATTGCATTTATCGTAGTACTTATTACTACGATTCAAATGTGGAGTTATTCCACCGGGCTTTTCATGTTCAATGTGTTAAAGCTAGTGGCAACATTGGCTACGATATTGTATGCGGTAGGTATCATCCAACTCGTGATAGGGCTCCGTACCCAATCGAATCAAGATCACGAAAAGCGCAAAAACTCGGATTAAGTCACGGATTCATCTCTTTTCGACGGTATGTGCTGTCTTCAGCAGCGGATTACGCTCGCCCAGGCGGATGCTGCGCGCCACGCCGATCTCACGGGTGATCCACCCCCAGGCCTCCAGCAGATCCAGATGGCGCATGACAGCGGACGCCCCCATGTAACAGGCGCTGCCGATCTCGCGGACGCTCGGCGCGTAGCCCTTTTCCTCAATGTACTGGCAAATAAAACGATTCACCTGGCGGGTCGGTTCCCTGGTCATGCAATCTCGTCACCCTCTGGACATTACAAAAATCCAACAGATGACCATTCTACACCGGAATAGAACACATGATCTATAACATATTGCGTGATGATCTGGTTATAAATTGGTTTGGGATGGAGGGGAATCAAAAACTCGGAGCAAGCACTCACGGGATCGCTGCGCGATATACGGGCGCAGACGCCCTAATCCTCCCCTACAAAATGCGGCGTTTGCGTAAGTCCTAAAATCAAAGTTAAGACCAAAAAGCATTCTGTAAGATCCAATCCGCCACATCGGCACCCGTCCCACGGGTCATGACAACAATGACACGTAAACTCTGTCGCCCTGCCCGCGTCAGAGGGACACGGATGGATTGTTTAGCAGCAAGGATTCCCACATGGATACCCCAACCCCACAGGCCAAGCCCTTTGAAATCGGCCTGTATACCTTCGTCGATCACTTCACCGACCCGCTCACCGGCCAGCGCGGCAACCCGGTCGAAACCATGTCCCGCACCCTCGACTACATCGAACTGGCCGATCAGGTCGGGCTGGATGTGGTCGCCATCGGTGAGCATCACCGCACCGAGTACCTGGCCTCCGCGCCGGAGGTCATCCTGGGCGCTGCCGCCGCCCGCACCAAAAACATCCGCCTCTCGACCGGCGTCACGGTGCTCAGTTCGGCAGACCCGGTGCGCATCTTCCAGCAGTTCAGCGTGCTGGATCTGATTTCGAAGGGGCGGGCGGAGATCATGGCCGGGCGTGGCTCCTTCATCGAGTCCTTCCCGCTGTTCGGCTATGACCTGCATGACTACGATGAATTGTTCGTGGAAAAGCTGGAACTGCTGCTCAAGCTGCGCCAGTCGGAGCGCGTCACCTGGCAGGGGAATTTCCGCGCCCCGCTGAATAACCTGGGCATCTACCCGCGCCCGGTGCAGGATCCGCTGCCGGTGTGGATTGCCGTCGGCGGCACCCCGGAGTCGGTGGTGCGGGCGGCTTCGCTCGGCCTGCCGATGGCGCTGGCGATCATCGGCGGGATGCCGGAACGCTACGCGCCGCTGTTTGAACTCTACCGACACGCCGCCGCGCAAAGCGGCTTCGACCCGGCCACTATCCCGCTGAGCATCAACTCGCACGGGTTCATCGCGGATGATCCCAAGCAGGCCGCCGATGATTACTACCCCACCCATGTCAGCCTGTTCAATCAACTGGGGAAGGAGCGCGGTTGGCCGCCCAGCACCCGTCAGCAGGCGGAGCAGATGAAGGAACTGCGCGGGGCGCACTTCGTCGGCAACCCGGAGCAGATCATCAAGAAGATTCTATTCCAGCATGAGATCTTCGGGCATCAGCGCTTCCTCATCTACCTGGGCTACAACACGATTGAGCACAAGAAAATGATGCGCGCAGTGGAACTGCTCGGCACCCAGGTCGCGCCGGTGGTGCGGGCGGAGATTGCCAAGCGCACCGCCGCCCCCGTCGCAGAACCGGCGTAGTTTGTTCAGCAGATGAAGACAAAAGGGCGGATATACGGGCGAAGACGCCCTAATCCGCCCCTACGCAGTCCCACATCGAATGTAGTGCAGCAATGCTCTGGCTATCAACCATAGACTATCAGCTATCAGCTACTTCGGTTCCAGCTTGATCGCCAGCGAGTTGATGCAGTAGCGCAGGCCGGTGGTGTCCCGCGGGCCGTCATCGAAGACGTGACCGAGATGCCCATCACAGCGGGCACAGCGCACTTCGACGCGCTCCATGCCGTAGGAGTTGTCCACAATCAGGGTCACATTGCCCTTGTCGACCACATCCCAGAAGCTCGGCCAGCCGCTGCCGGACTCAAACTTGGTGCTGGACTCAAACAGGGATTCTCCGCAGCCGACACACCGATAGATGCCGGGGGTCTTGGTATCGACATATTCGCCTGTGAAAGCGCGTTCGGTGCCGTGCTGGCGCAGGACGGCGTACTGCTGCGGGGTCAACTGCGCGCGCCACTCGGCGTCGGTCTTGATGATCTTCTCGGTCATGTGTTCAACCTCCATAAATGCAGACGAGGCCGCTGATCCAGCCGCCTCGCCCCAACCATCTCTCGTTCAGTTCCGAACCGGTTAGAAGCCGTGGTTGGCGTTCCGGTTCAGGTGGGAGAGGAACTCGCCACGGGTCACGTTGTTCATGCGGAATTCGCCGAGCATGGCGCTGGTGGTCATGCTGGAGTCGTGCTTCTCCACACCGCGCATCATCGAGCACATGTGCTTGCCTTCCACCACCACGGCCACACCGCGGGCATGCAGCACTTCAGCCAGGAATTCGGCGATCTGGCGGGTCATGCGCTCCTGCACCTGCAGGCGGTTGGCGAACATGTCCACAATGCGCGGGATCTTCGACAGGCCGATGACCTTCTGGTTCGGGATGTAGGCCACATGGGCGTGCCCGATGAAGGGCAGCATGTGATGTTCGCACAGGCTGTTGAACTCGATGTCCTTAACGATCACCATGTCGTCATATTCGACATCGAAGATCGCGCCGTTGATGAGCTTGACCGGGTCCGTACGGTAGCCGCTCAGCAGTTCATCGTACATCTTGGCGACGCGCTTGGGCGTATTGAGCAGCCCTTCGCGGTTGACATCCTCGCCCACGGCGTTCAGGATATTGATGGTGGAAAGCGCAATGGCTTCCCGGTCTACCGGCGGCAGATCCAGTTCAAACAGGCGCAGGAATTCCGAGGAGTTCAATTTCTCCTCAACTTCTGCCTGGCTATGATCCATATGGATACCGTTACCGTTAAATGCGTTCTTCGTCAGCATGGTGCCTCCGGCTTTGTTGGGTTCTCATCACACCGATTTGTGACGTTTGCATCATACGCAACCTTTCTCGGAGGAAGATGAGATTTAAGCACTTCCTAAACCAATTGATACTGTACACTCAGAATTCGTGCGGCGGGTGAGCAGCACGTGAGCGAACGAAAACGAGGGCTGTCTTCACCGTTATAATGCAGGTCAGCAGCCATTCATTTACACCTACTCAGGCAGTTGCGACCCATGGACATCATCGAAATTGATAACCTCCGTTTACGCTGTGTGATCGGCTTCAGCGAACACGAGCGCAAGGACAAACAGGACGTGGTCATCAGCCTGCGGCTGAAGACGGATATGCGCCGCGCCGGGGAAACAGATCGACCCGAAGACACGTTCAATTACCGCACCGTCACCAAGTCGATCATCCGGCACGTCGAGGAATCCAGCTACCTGCTGGTGGAAAAGCTGGCGACCGAAATCGCGCGGATCTGCGTCGTCGAGCATCAGGCTCCCTGGGTGCAAGTGCGGGTTCACAAACCCGGTGCGCTGCGCTTTGCCGACAGCGTCGGCGTCGTGATCGAACGGACTCCCGATGACTTCGCCTGATCCGGTTACGCTCTATATCGCGCTCGGCTCCAACATTGACCCGGAGGCCAATCTGCGCCGCTGTGTCGATCTGCTGCGTTCCAAAATCACGGTGACGGCACTCTCCTCTGTGTACCGGACTCCACCTCAGGGAGACACGAATCAAGCCGACTTCCTCAATATGGTCGTCCAGGGGCAGTCGAACGTTACACCAGGAACGCTAAAAACCGACGTTTTGGATTGGATCGAGCGCGAACTGAAACGGGTGCGCGATCCGCTCAATAAGAATGCGCCACGCACCATCGATCTCGATCTGCTGCTGTGGGGGGATGCCGTGCTGGAGTACGGCTCAAAACCGTGGAAAGTGCCGGATGCCGATATACTGCGTTACGCGCATGTCGCCGTCCCGCTGGCAGAGCTGGCCCCGGAGCAAATTCACCCAACCGAGAAGGTGACCTTTCGCGCTATTGCGGAACGTTTCGAAAATGTACCGTTTGAGATTGTCCCTCTGTTCAGATCTTGAGCCAACAACAGGCTATTTGCTTGTAGAATTAGGCGTGAGATGGTAGTGTTAGGTTCCGCTAGTAGCCTTGCCGTTAGCGGTCAGGACAGAGGTCTTCGCAATTCCATGGCAACTGATCCCAAGCCAATCAACAGAGCTGAATGGACCCTGGTGGCGCTGCGGGCGCTTTTCATTGTGGTGGTTGGCCTGCTCTTGATGACCGCGACCAATGCCGAAGGTCAGCGCACGTTTGCTGCCAACCCCATTGGTCAGACGCTGCTGATGGCTGTTCTGGTCACGATTCTGCCGATCATTCCACTGGCCTTCCCCACGCTACGAACCTTCCTGCCGATCATGGTGATCCTGGGCGATTGGCTGATTGCTGGTGCATGCATCCTGGCCTTCGAGGGTGACATGATCCTGCAAATCGGTTTTGCCGGGATGGCCCTCCTGATGGGCATTCTGCACCTGGGACTGATCAGCGGGCTGGTGGATGCCATTGGCGGGCTGGTCGTCATGATCGCTGTCCTGGCTACCCGTTATGACGGAGTGGACCTGGGCTTCCTGCTCAGCACCTACAGGGTACCGTTAATCGTCGCGGGAGCCGCTGGATTGATCGCCTGGGTTTCCAACGCGGCACTGCGCTACCGGATCGCCCAACTGGATGCCTATGTACAGGAAGTGGAGCAGTCCAAGGTAGACCAGGCAGCCGATCTACGGGAACGCACGCGCATCATCTATGACATTGCCGCGACGATGAGCACGACCCTGCACTATGAAAAAATCCTGCACAGCGTCATGAATGCCGGTGCGCTGGGTCTCCGTGATATTGACTCGGGCATGACCGCCCGTCTGATTAGCGCCGTGATGCTGTTCCGTTCGACCGATAGTCAATTACATGTGGTCTACGGTCGTGGCCTGACTGCCGCTGATGAAGCGCGTAGTAGCCCCGGCACCAGCGGCATCATCGGGGCGGCGCTCGAAAAATGTATCCCGGTAGTCGGTTCGATTGCCCGCAAAGACCCGGAACTCCAGTACTTCGTCGGGTTCCAATACGTACGTTCGACACTGGCAATCCCCCTGCGCGCCGGTTACGACAACTACGGTGTCTTGCTGTTTGCCAGTGAACTACCCGACATCTTCACCGAAGAACATACGGAACTACTGGCTGCCGTCGGCACACAGGCCACCATCGCCCTGCAAAATGCCGTTCTCTATGAAAATCTGCTGCAGGAACGCGATAAGATCGTCGAGGTCGAAGAAGAAGCTCGTAAGAAACTGGCCCGTGATCTGCACGACGGCCCCACTCAAAGTGTGGCCGCCATTGCCATGCGGATGGGCATCATCGCCCGTCTGCTGGAAAAAGCCCCGGCAGATGTGCCCAGTGAACTCAAGAAGGTTGAAGACTTAGCCCGCAAGACCACTAAAGAAATCCGCCACATGCTCTTCACCATGCGTCCGCTGGTACTGGAAAATCAGGGACTGGCAGCGGCGCTCCAGCAATTGGGGGATAAAACCTTCGAGACCCATGAGCAGAAGGTGACGGTCCGGGTCGCCCGCGATGTCGAGCGCCTGCTGGACCAGCATCAGCAAGGCGTCATCTTCTACATTATCGAAGAAGCGGTGGGCAATGCCCGCAAACATGCCAAGGCCGAGATGATTACCATCTCGATCCAGCCACAGGATGATGTCATCATCGTCAAAATCTCGGATAACGGGGCAGGCTTTGATACCAACGCCGTCCTTTCCAATTACGACTCCCGCGGCAGCCTGGGCATGGTCAACCTGCGGGAACGTACCGAGCTGCTGAGCGGCACCCTTTCCATCGAAAGCGCCGTTGGCAAAGGCACCACCATCACCGTGCTGATCCCGGTCAAACAACAAACCAGCAACCTACCGCCACCCAAGGCGGGCGATGCTCACGGCACCGCTAATCTGGCCCTGACTGGATCCACCAGCCGCCTGGCGCAGGCCGCGGTCAATAAGATCCGGGCCGCCAGCGAAGGCGGGTCAGGGCGCTAATGCCGTCAGAACTTGCCGCGCAACGGGGAGAACCCAGTTATGTCTGGCGTTCCGGTCAGGAACGCCGCCTGCAAATGCTGGCGAAATGGGCTGCCCTCGAGAATGCCGTGGTACTCGAACATGGCTGCGGGGTGGGCATGTACGCCTCGCAGATCCGCCGCCGCTACAGCCCTCACGTTGAAGCCTTTGACATCGAGTTTGAGCGAGTACAGGAAGCCGTCGAGGAAGTCCCGCACGCGCTGATCGCAGTGGCGGAACGCCTCCCCTATCGTTCGAATCTGTTCGATACCATCCTCTCCAGCGAAGTGATTGAACACGTTCAGGATGACCGGGCCTCCGCGCAGGAAATTGTGCGGGTACTCAAGCCCGGTGGCCGCGCCGTGATCTTCGTCCCCAATCGCTGGTATCCCTTCGAGACACATGGACATTACTGGCGCGGTGAATATCACTTCGGCAACACACCGCTGATTAACTACCTGCCGGACTCGCTGCGAAACCAGTTGGCGCCGCATGTCCGCGCCTATACCGCCCGTGGTATCCGCCGCCTGTTTGAAGGCACCCCTGCGCGAATTGTGCACCACTCCCGAGTCTACGGCGGGTATGACAACCTCACTCGCCGGTTCGGTACCCTGGGGAAGATCCTGCGTTCGATCTTACATGGAGTCGAAGGCACCCCGTTGGATACATTTGGACTCTCACATCTGCTCATTGTGGAGAAAATAAAGTAGGGATGCCCCGCTGGGTCGCCCCTACGTCTGCACAGTTATATCCGCCTAGCATTCACAAAAGAACAATCACCCATGACTGATCTTCGCTCGCAATTCCTGCTTGATCCTACCGTGACGTTCCTCAATCACGGATCATTTGGTGCGACCCCCATCCCCGTCTTCGAAACCTACCAGAACTGGCAGCGCGAACTGGAACGCCAGCCGGTCGAGTTCATGGGCAGACGCTTTGACGGGCTGATGAATGATGCTCGCGCCCGACTCGCGGACTATCTGCATTGTGATGTGGATGGGCTGATCTTCGTGCCGAATGCAACCGTCGGCGTCAACCTGGTAACGCATTCGATCCAACTTGAACCTGGCGATGAAATCCTGACTACCAATCATGAGTACGGGGCCTGCGAGTATGCCTGGGGGGTCTGCTGCGAGCGTACCGGAGCACGTTACATCCGGCATATGATCGACCTGCCCATCAAGGCCGAATCACCGGAGGAACTGGCTGCGGCCTTCTGGGAGTCGGTCACACCGCGCACCAAGGTGATCTACCTGAGCCATATCACCTCTCCATCGGCGTTGATCCTGCCCGTAGCGGAGATTTGCCGCCGAGCACGGGCAGCGGGCATCCTGACCGTCATTGATGGGGCCCACGCACCGGGACAGATTCCACTCGATCTGACGGCCATTGATGCGGACATCTACACGGGCAACTGCCACAAGTGGCTGTGCGCGCCGAAAGGCTCGGCCTTCCTGTATGCGAAACCGGAAACCCATGCCTGGCTGAAGCCTCTCATCGTCAGTTGGGGGGAGACCCCCGGTGCCAGTTTCGTCACCCGCAATCAGTGGCAAGGCACCCGCGACGTTGCCGGTTTCCTAAGCGTCCCGGCTGCGATTGATTTCCAGGTGGAACACAACTGGTCGGCAGTGCGGGCCGAGTGCCACGCGCTAGCCTCGGAAGCCCGTAACCGCATCGCCGAATTATTTGGACTGGAACCCATCAGCCCGGACTCGACCGACTGGTTCAGCCAGATGGTCGCCTGCCCGCTGCCCGCCGGTGACATGCTCGCCCTCAAGACGCGGCTCTACGACGAGTTCCGTGTGGAAGTCCCGCTGACCAATCAGAACGGTCAACTGATGGTGCGGGTCTCATTCCAGGCGTACAACTCGGCCAGCGATTTGAGCCGGTTGCTGGAGGCGCTGCCCAAAGTGTATTAACACCAGGACTTGCGCAGGCACGGGCAGATATACGGGCGCAGACGCCCTAATCTGCCCCTACCCAATCCGGCGCTTTGCGCAAGTCCAACATCCAATAGACTTGCAGAGGTAGTGGCGACCCGGCGGGTCGCCACTACAACATTACCGGCTATTCGGCTCGATCAACGCCAGATCGTGCAGAGTCACCACCGCCCGGTCGAGGTCATCGGCCTTGACCACAAACGAGATGCTGCACTCGGATGATCCCTGGGCGATCGCCAGAATGTTGATCCCGTTCGACCCCATTTGGCTGAAGACGCGCCCGGCCACGCCAATCGTGCCGCGCATCCCCGCCCCCACCGCCGTGATGATGCCAACATCCTCCTGAATATCCACCCGTTCAATATCCCGCCGGGCGATTTCGTCCGCCAGTTCACGCTCGATGGCATGGCGCACATCATCGGCGGTGCCGCTGGGGATGAGGAAGCAGAAGCTTTGCTCACTGGAAGATTGCGAGATCATGAGGATACTGGCTCCACTGCTCGCCGTTGCGCCGAAGGTGCGTCCGGCAATACCCGGCACACCGATCATGCCCTTGCCGCTGACTGTCAGTAGACTGACCTTCTTGATGCTGGTCACCGCCTTGATGACGGTTTCGCCCGGTTGGCTCTCTGCACCGATCAGCGTGCCGGGAAAGGTAGGGTTGAAGGTGTTTCGCACCCAGATGGGAATACCACGATCAAGTACAGGCTGAACCGTCTTGGGATGCAAGACCTTTGCCCCGTAGAAAGCCAACTCCCCGACTTCCTGATACGAGACATAGGGCAGCACCTTGGCCCGCTTATCCACCCGCGGGTCGGTGGTCATCACCCCATCGACATCCGTCCAGATGATGAGTTCGTCGCTATTGGTCGCTGCGGCAAAAATCGCGCCGCTGTAATCGCTGCCGCCTCGCCCCAGCGTGGTGATGGCACCCTTGCGCGTCGCACCGATAAAGCCGGTGATGACCGGTGTGATATTTTGCTCGACCACCGGACGCAGCTTGCTATCGACCCGCGCGACGGTCTCATCCCAGATCGGTACCGCAGAGGAAAAGTCCTCATTGGTGACGAGGAACTCACCGGCATCAAAAGCCTGCGCTTCAACACCCTGACCACTCAGGACAGCCGCCACCATACGGGCGCTCATGCGCTCACCAAAAGCAATGATGGCATCCATGATGCGCGGGGTGGAATCGCCCAGGACGCTCACCGCCTGGCAAATATCCCGGTAATCCCCCAGCAGTGCTTCGATCTGAGCAATCGTTTTTTCCCGCAGGCGACCGGGTGGCAGGAGGATGTTGAGCGTTTCCTCGTGGCGGTCACGCAGACGGTCGGCGGTGGAGAGATAGCCCCACTTGTTACCGGCAGCCGCCATCTTGGCAGATTCAATCAGTTGATCGGTCACGCCGGACATGGCCGAGACGATGACAATCACGCGGTCTCCGGCATTACGGGCCGTCTTGACAATACCTGCCAGATTGGTGATGGCCTCTGCCCCGCCGACGGATGTACCGCCGAATTTCATGGTGATGAGCTTCATTCCTGTGCAGTCCTTCTCTGCCTGTGGCAATGTAACAAAAAAGCGTGTGGGAGTTCCCACACGCTTGATCTCGCGCGTTTGCCCGGTCAATCAGGGCAGCAGGAAACATCCTCGCGTCTTATGACGGGAAGTAGTCCGCATACCCATAGTCATCAAGCTGCTGATCTGACCGTGCTGCATCATGTTCTCACAGACGGACGCAATAAGCCGCGTCCCACCGAATGTCCAAAAGGGTAACGCGGCGGGCAGGGAGTTGTCAAGGATTTCAGGGGACTTCCGTTTGGATCGGCAGCGGCGCGGACACCGCAGGCACAAATTGCCAGCGACGCAGTTCGCCACGCACACCGAGCAGGGTGATGGTCGCCACGATCAGCACCAGCGCATTGAATTGGATAGCGGCCTGCACGCCAAAGCGCTCCGCGATCTGCCCAACGAGCAAATAAGCGAAGGGCTGCAACCCGAACGAGAGCATGGTGAACAGGCTCAACATCCGCGCCCGCATCGCATCCGGGGACATCAACTGGGTGAGACCAAGGCACATGGTCATGACAGTCGGCGCACCAATGCTGCCCATAAACAGGCTAACGACCGAAAGCGGCAAGATGGTCGAAACCGAAAAGACCAGATACCAGAATCCCATCCAGAGGCATGCCAACCCCATGACCAGACCGCTGCGACGCCGTGCCTGCGCCAACGGCACCACCAGCACCACACCAAACAGCGCCCCGGCCCCCGAAGCCGCATTCAGCGCCCCATTAAACAGCGCCAGTTGATCTTCCCCCTGGGCGCCCAGCACTTGGGCGGCCACCGCGGGTAATTGGCTGAGCACGATCGAGAGGACGAAGAACACGACGAAGAGCGCGAAGATGAATAAATCCTGCATACGGGGTTGCGTCCGCAGGAAGCGAAACGCATCCTGAATTTGACGCATCGGTTTATCAGTCGAACCTTTGGAACGATGGGTGGTCTTGAGCATCAGCAGGCAGGCAATCACGGCCAGATAGCTCAAACCGTTCAGCCAAAAGGCAACCGAAATCCCGACCGAGGCGATCAGCACGCCGGCAAGGGCTGGCCCCAGCACCCGGCTGGCCTGCAACACCATCGCATTCAGGTTGACCGCCTTACGCACCTCCCCCATGCCGACCACATCACCGAGGAAGGCTTGCTGAGCGGGTAAATCCAGCGAGGCCACGATACCCACCATGAAGCTGATGATGTAGACCTGCCAGAGTTGAACCTGGTTCGTCTGAGTCAGGATTGCCAGCGCGAAGGCCAGCAGCATCGCCACCGTCGAGGTGACAATCAACACCTTACGCCGGTCGAAACGATCGGCCATCACCCCCGTCCACAGACCGAACAAAAGGAGCGGCAGGGCGTTCACCATCGCCACAATACCGAGAACGGCATTGCCCTTGACCCCTTCACCCAGCGACCGCGCCAGGGTGAACACCAGCAAACCCTGCCCGGCGACCTGCATCCAGGTGCCGATCTGGGAAATGCCCTGCCCGGTGAGATAAATGCGGAAATCACGGTTACTGAGCGGCGTGAAGCTGGCGCGCAGAATGGCGATGGGGTTATTCAAACAGGGCCTCCGATGATGGCTGGTGTGCGCTCAATCTCAGTATAGACGACGCCTATTGACCATCTCATACCACCCCCTGCCCATTACTGATGAGGCAGGGGATGGTCAGCAGACAAGGCAGGCCGCGTCTCTACTTAAGCTCCGGCGAGAGGCTGCCGATGAGGCGGGTGGTCATGCTGATGAAGTCCGCCAGCGGCATGGCACCGAGGTCTTCATCCGTCCGCAGGCGCACGCTGACCGTATTCGCCGCCGCGTCCTTATCGCCCATCACCAGCAGATATGGGATATGCCGTTCGCGGTGCTCGCGGATTTTGGCCTGCATCCGTGCTTTGCCGGCATCGACTTCAACGTGCATGCCAGCCTTACGCAGTTCAGCGGCGACCGTATTGGCATACTCCATGTGCCGATCCGCGATGGGGATCAGTACCGCCTGCACCGGGGCCAACCACAAGGGGAACGACCCGGCAAAGTGTTCAATCAGGATGCCGATGAAACGCTCCATGCTGCCGAAGGGCGCACGGTGGATCATGACTGGACGCTGACGGTCATTGTCTTCCGAAACGTATTCCAGGTCAAAGCGCTGCGGCAAGTTGTAATCGACCTGCACCGTACCCAACTGCCACTCCCGCTTGAGCACATCCCGCACCAGGAAATCCAGCTTGGGGCCGTAGAAAGCGGCTTCGCCTTCTTCAACGTGATACGGCAGCTTCAGTTCCTCGCAGGCCTGGATGATGGCTGCGGTTGCATTTTCCCAGAGCGAATCATCGCCGACATACTTATCACTGTTCGGGTCACGTGTACCCACGCGGGCACGGAAGTCCGTCAGTCCCAGCGTGGTGAACACGTACTGGATCAAGCCTACAGCCTTCTTGAATTCCTCCAGCACCTGCCCCGGCGTCACAAACAAGTGGGCATCATCGACCGTGAAGCCGCGCACCCGCGTCAGGCCATTGAGTTCGCCGGACTGTTCGTAGCGGTAGACCGTACCGAACTCGGCGTAGCGGATGGGTAGATCGCGGTAAGAGCGCATTTCGCTCTTGTAGATCATTATGTGGTGCGGGCAGTTCATCGGCTTGAGGAGGTATTCTTCCTCATCCACCTCAATCGGCGCGTACTGGCTGTCCTTGTAGTAAGGATAGTGACCGGACGTGCGATACAGGTTCAGGTTGCCGATGTGCGGCGTGACGACGGGCAGATAGCCGTTGTCGATCTGCGTCTGGCGCAGCCAGCGTTCCAGCGTATCCCGCAGCGTCGCACCGGCTGGCTTCCACAGGGGCAGCCCTTTGCCCACCAACGGACTGATGATGAACAGACCCAGCTTTTCACCCAGCACACGGTGATCGCGGCGCTTGGCTTCTTCGAGCAGGTTAAGGTATTCCTTGAGCTGCGCTTCCGTCTCAAAAGCCGTACCGTAAATGCGCGTCAGTTGGTCACGGTCTTCATCGCCACGCCAGTAAGCACCGGCGGGTGGCTTGAAGGTAATGCTGATGGCGTCGGGGTCGATTTCTTTCGTGTTCTTGACATGCGGCCCCCGGCACAGGTCCGTGAAGGTATCCTGCGTGTAGAACGTCAGCTTGCTGGCAGGCGAGGCAATCTCATTGCCGTTTTCATCCACCCGCCCGGAGACGAGGTCGTTGATGAGTTCCAGCTTGTAGGGCTGGTCAGCGAATTGTGCACGGGCTTCTTCCGGCGTGACTTCCTTCTCGACGAAGTCAAACTTGCCGCGCACGATCTCTTTCATGCGCTTTTCGACCCACTGCAGGTCTTCCTCATTGATGCCGCGCGGCAAACGGAAATCGTAGTAGAAGCCGTCTTCAATCGGCGGCCCGATAGCAATCTTCGCCTCCGGGAAGCGTTCCAGCATTGCCTCCGCCATGATATGCGCCACCGAGTGACGAATGCGGAAAAGCTGGCTGTTGGCATAATCTGCGTTTTTCATTGCTGCTCCTGAATGTGACAAAACAAAACGCCGGAGTAGTCCCTGTGGAACTGCTCCGGCGTGGGTGTACCCGCTTGTAGTGTGCGTACTTAGACGCTCACCCCCAGAACATCCGTCAGGACGACAGCGGCAACTTCGGTCGTTGCGCGCTTGCCAGTAGTCGATGTGGTAGTCGTAGTGGCCTCGTCGTCCTCGGTCACCTGCGTGAAATAGCACTCAAAAACATCGAGCGCCAGCAGGTTGTCAATCGTATCCTCAATCGTGTCCCGGTTCAAGTCTTCGACCACGATGTGGGGTGTTTCCAGCACCGCATAGCGTACCGGCGGGGCATCCGATAGCTGTTTACTGACGGCATAGCTCAACTGCATCTGACGCTGGAGATAAGGCAACGTAATAAAGGCCGCTGTGTACATCACCCCGGATTCCATCTGGACGATGACATCACATGCATCCGGGTCTACGGCTTGATTAGGCTCAATCCAGACATGGCTGGGAATTTCAAGTACCAGGCGATTCTTCGCGGCGGGCATGGCGGTCTCTCATTCACTTAACAATGCATTACAAAAGTGCAATCCAAGGTCAGAATACGCCTAAATTCATATGAAAGTCAAGCACCGCCTGTGAAAGCCTGCACAATCAAACCAATTCCAAAGAGCAGCATGACCCCCAACGTCAGCAGGAAAATGGCCCGGGTCAGGCGTGGATTAATCTGCCCTAGACGAGCAAAGAGGATGACATAGCCGGTTAGCATCGCCAAAAAAGTGCCGTAGAAGCCGAGCACAAAAGCCAGACCGTGCCAGATGGACTGTTCCAGCCCTTGTACCAGCAAGGGGCCGCTGATCGTCACCCAAAAGACATATGGAGCCGGGCCAAGATAGATCATCAGGACAGCCTGCCAGAAGCTGCGGTTGACCGGTACGGCTTTGATCTCAAAGCCATCCCCTTGTTGAAAACGCCGGAAGCCGCTGTAGGCCATCCATAACAGATAAAGGCCACCGGCAAGCTGTACGATTCGCAGGAAATCCGGCGAGACGCTGCGGAGTACGGTCACGCTGAGGAGGATGAGGGGTAAATCCGCGACCAATGGGGCAAAGATCGTCACGATACCGCGCCGCCAACCACCCGTCAGCGCCGTACCGATGACGTGATTCAGGAATGGCCCCGGCTGTGCGCCCGCGGCAAAGCCAATGCCGATCCCCTGTGTAAGAAAGGAGAGCATGAATGGGTTCCTGTGAGACAGACTTCACTTGTCGGCGCACAGTGTAACACATTCAGCTTTTGGAGATCAGCAGACCATTAATTCGCTTCAAAGCTGATTGGGACGACCTGTACCAGCAGACGATACATCCATGACCGGGACTTGAGCGCTTCCAGCAGCAGCGGCATCTGATCGGGCAGAACGCCGGTCAGCGAGAACCGGGCGATGATCTCCCGGCGTTCACTCACCTTCCAACGGGTGGTGATGCTCAGGTTCGTGATCACCAATCCCAGCGAATCAGCAGCTTCCTGACAAGCGAAGGTAAAATCCGTTGCCAGAGTCGCCAACAGCAGATCGCCGGGCTGGCTCAGGCCCGCGTTGGTTTCACTCAAGACTGGCGAGCCAATGACCATATGCGTATCGCCGAGGCTGACAATGGCCTGGCGGCGCGCCCCGAACGGGCGAGCAATGACGGGTGGGGTTAGTGCTAACATGGATCAACCTTGAAACTTTGGTAGGCGGTATGGACTCAGTATCCCATGAATCAAAATGCCAGACCTGCGTCATAGGGTAGGTCTGGCATCCGACTTTTGGCCTAGAAATGGGCTTACTTGCTGTTCAATACTTTGCGGAAAAGCACCATGTCGTCGCCCGGAGCAAAATAGTCCCGCACACGGGCTTCTTCGCTGTAGCCGATCTTGGCATAGAATCTGCGCGTCGGTTCAAAGGTTGCTGTGCCAGAAGTCTCAACCAGGAGCATACGTTGCTCTCGTTTATGGAGCACGTCCTCGACATAGCGCATCAAGGCGGCACCTCGCCCCTGCCCCTGCTGGTCACGCCGAACCGCAATCATGGTCAAATACCATACCCGATCTGTAGCCAAAGCTGGCTCGTAATAAGCTACGCCGGCACATACTCCGCCCTCAACATCAATCACACATTCATGACCCTCATGTATGCCATGAGCGAAGTAATTCGCCATCATCGTGTCCAGAAAGCCACTGTCCTCTGGTGCAAACAAGCCAGACGCCACTGCAACCTCAGCTACCGCCGCCGAGTCAGCAGGTGTAACAGGTCGTATCAAGATAATCTCCAAAAAAAGACTGCCCCGGTACCAACCGGGGCAGTCGTAGAGAGTGCGTTATGCCGGTTCCGCCTGCAAAGTCGGCTCCGCTTCCGTGCTATGTCCGTTTGCGGACGCCGCAGTCGCCGCTGCAAAGGCTCTTTCCAGTTCCAGTTCACGCTCATCACGGAACTGGCGGGTGTAGAGGTCGTAGTAGTGACCCTTGGCTTTCATCAGTTCCGCGTGCGACCCCATCTCCTTGATCGCACCGTTCTCGATGACCAGAATGCGGTCAGCGCGGCGGATGGTGCTGAGGCGGTGCGCGATGATGAAGCTGGTGCTGCGCCGCATCAGCGTTTCCATACCCTTCTGGATGAGTGCTTCGGTCAGCGTATCAACCGAGCTGGTGGCCTCGTCCATCACGAAGATGTCCGGTTGTGCCAGGATCGCTCGTGCCAGGCTGATCAGCTGCTTCTGCCCGGTAGAGAGCAGCACGCCGCCCTCACCCACTTGTTCCTCATACCCTTTTTCCAGGGTGCTGATGAATTCATGTGCGCCTGCCAGCTTGGCGGCATCTTCGATCTCCGTATCGGTCGCATCCAGCCGACCGTAGCGCAGGTTATCGCGGATGGTACCGGAGAACAGATGCGGGGTTTGTAGCACCACCCCAATCCGTGACTGAATGCCTTGCAACGTATAGTCACGGTAATCACGACCGGCGATTTTGATCGAACCCGATTTAGGTTCGTAGAAGCGACACACCAGATTGACCGTAGTCGATTTACCACCACCCGTTGGGCCGACCAGCGCAATGGTTTCGCCCTGCTTGATATGCAGGTTCATATTATGGATGACCGGCTTATCCGTCGTGTAATAGAACTCCACGTTCTCGAACACGATGTCGCCGCGCAGAGTCTCCGGCACGATGGCATCCGGCTTATCCACAATATCCGGCTTGGCGTCCATCAGCGAGAAGAAACGTTCCGCCGAAGCAATCGCCTGCTGCATTTCTGCATAGACGCGGGCGAGTTCCTGCACGGGCCACATCATGAAGGCGATATAGCCGATAAAGGCCTGAATACCACCGATCGTCAACGTACCGGCTTGTACCTGAGAGCCGCTCAGCACGACCACCGCACCAACCGCAATCGCGCTAATCAACTGAACGACTGGTAGGAACAAGGCCGAGAGCCAGGCCGCCCGGAATGAGCGTTTGTACATGTTGGTCGTCAACTGGTCGAACTCGTTCAGGTTCTCCCGTTCACGCACCAGCGCCTTGACCACTCGCACCCCGGTGATGTTCTCGTTGTACTGTCCGGTGATCTTCGAGTTCAGCTTACGAGTCTCGCGGTATTCCGCCAGAATGCGCGCCTTGAACCAGACGGCGATACGGAACAAGACAGGGATCAGCGCCAGCACCACCAACGCCAGCTGCCAATTGATGCTCGCCATAAAGACCAGCGCCGTCACCATATTGGTGACCGACCAGGTCACATCCAGCAAGCCCCAGGTGACCAGTTCGCCCATGCGCTCGGTATCCGATGTCACACGGGACATGATCCAGCCGACGGGGGTCTTGTCAAAGTACGAGAACGACAGGTTCTGCAGGTGGTCGAAGACCTTGCGCCGCAGTTCATAGCGCACGCGTTGGCCAAGCACACCCGCCAGATAGATGAACACAAAGACCATGGCTGCCAGGAGCAGGAATAGCAACCCGTACTCCAGGGCAATCGCACCCAGCACATCCACATTACCGGGGATGATGCCTTCGTCGACGATGCGCTTGGTCAGAAAGGTGAAGTACGCATCCAGCATGGACACAATACCCACCGAGATCATGAACCCGGCCACCCATTTCCAGTGCGGCTTCACCTGTGCGAGGATTCGCAGCAGGGTATTGCCGTTAAAGTGACCGTCAAACTCTTCTTCTTCGTAGTGTAGATCAGCCGACATCGGCTAACTCCTCCTGCAAATCATCTTCAATACGGGATTGAAGGTCGTAGATACGGCGGTAGATACCCGGTTCCTGGAGCAACTCGTGATGGGTGCCACGCTGGACGATGCGCCCCTTATCCATCACCAGGATTTGATCAGCGTGCATGACGGTCTGAATCTTGTGGGCGATGATGAAGGTCGTCCGGCCTTCCATCAGCTTGAACAGCGCCCGCCGGATTTCATCCTCAGTTTCCGCATCGACCGAAGAGGTTGCGTCATCGAGGATGAGAATACGCGGATTCTTCAGCAGGATGCGCGCCAGCGCCACCCGCTGCTTCTGCCCACCGGAGAGAGTCACGCCGCGCTCACCGACCAGCGTACTGTAACCATCGGGAAAGCTGAGGATGAACTCATGGGCATCGGCGGCTTTCGCGGCTGCGAATACCTCGTCATCGCTCACTTGCCGACCGACACTGTAGGTGATGTTCTCACGAATGGTCCGCGAAAACAGGAACGGTTCCTGCTCCACAATACCAATCTGCTGGCGCAGGAAGTGGCGCGAGTAATCCCGCACATCCACGCCGTCGATGGTCAGCTTCCCGCTGGTGTAGTCATAGAAGCGCGGCAGCAGGCCCACCAGCGAAGTCTTTCCGGAGCCGGTCGAACCCAGCAGCGCTATCCGCTGACCCGGCTTCGCCGTGAAGGTGATGTCATGAAGAACGGCATCACCGTTGCTGTACTGGAAGTTCACCAGATTGTAGACCACTTCACCACGCAGGTCGGTAGTCGCCTGATGATCAGCTTCCGTCAGCAATTCCCGGTTTTCGCGGATGATCTCCAGCACACGGTTATAGCTCACCAACCCGGAAGACATATCCACGATCAAACGACCGAGGTTACGGATCGGATTGATAATCAACCAGATGACACCCACATAGGCCAGGAACGTCCCCACACTGATGCTGCCCTCAATCGCCAGGCGCGCTGCCACATAAGTACCGCCGATAACCTGTGCGCCGCACAGAATATCGGTCAGCGGCCAGAAGAAAGAGTGCATAATCAGGAACTTGCGTCCGCGCTGGAAGTGTTCGTAATTCTTCTCCTCGAACCGCGCCCGCTCAAAATCCTGGCGGGCGAAGGCCTTGACCACGCGCACACCGGTCAGGTTTTCTTGCAACGCGGTGGAGACAATCGCTTCCTGATCCTGCATATGTTCATACAGGTCCGAGATGCGCTTGAAGAAGAAGAACGACATCAGAACAATCACCGGCACGACAGCTACCGAAATCAGAGCCAACTGCCAGTGTAAAGTCAGCAAAGCCGTGAAGTTGACCGTAAACAACAGGCTGATACGCCCCACGCCAATCGCCTGTTCGGAAAAGAAACGCCGGACGGCGTCCACATCGGAGGTCGCGCGCTGGAGCAGTTCGCCCGTCTTCATGTTGTCATGGTAGGTGAACGACAACTTCTGAATATGGTCGAACATGAAGTTACGGATACGGAGGGCCAGCCCTTCCGCCGTTTGCGAAGCCAGGCGCCCGCTCATAAAGCTGAAGGAACCCTGCACAATCGCCAGCAGCACAAAACCGAGCGCAATTCCCAGCAGAAAATCGGCAAAGTTCGGCAGCGGCAGCACTTCATCAACGAAGTGGCGCACTAGCAGCGAGGCTCCGGTTTGCGCCAGGGCCGAAACCGCTAAGGTGATAACCGCCGCGACATAAAATCCCCGGAAACCCGTCATCAGCTTCCAAAAGCCTATTAATGGCCGTTTACTGATGCTATCCCGTAGGTCATAGGTATGCGTTTGAGGTAAAGGGGTCATAGATCAACTCGCTTCAAGACACAACCGGGGCGCACCACTGCCGATGAAACAGGCAGAGGTTCCCCCGAAAAACAGTTCAGAATCGGTGGGTGGATCGTCAATCATCTCCCGATTGACGCAGTCGGTCAGTGGAGGCCAGCGGCTCCAGCACTATGAGGAATGGAGTTATCCAACATGGAACCCCCTGAGATTGGTGAGAGACTTGAAGCGATGGTTGTTAAGACTTCAATGGGTCAGATGAGATCATAGCAGATCATTCAACCAGGAGCAAGTGAGTGTTTTGTGACATGCACGGGTCTAGCCTGATCCAATGAATTGCGACTCCCCTCATGTTAGCACAGAACAGATGCACTTGTCCTACGCCATTGGTCTGATTTGGAACCTGTACGGAGGGGAGGTACGTTGGCAAGGTATCAAGAAGGTCTGGGAGGCTGAAAAGAGCATCCGACCCAGTTGGGGGTGTAAGGGCGCACAGAGTACGCCCATCAGCACGGAGAACGAAATACGCTGCTAGGCAAGGATGGTTCCCCGCCTACCCTGCCGATCAAAAGATAAGAACAGCATCCCAAACAGGAGATGCGGCAGCAGCCAAAGGGCATTGGCGATCAGGGCAGGAATCATCAACTGCGTATCCATGTTCATCAACCGCCCGGTAATGATGAGGGAATATGCCGAGGTCAGCGTCACGGCGATACCCCCGACGATGGTCAGCCATCCACCCAACCGTTCCCAGCGCCAGGCCACCAGCATCATCAGGTTCGCCAGCGGCAAGGCGAACAAGAACGGGAAAGCCTGTGCCCAGACTCCGCCTGAACCCGGATAAAGCGCCTCCGAATCCAGCATAATACGGATCAACATCCAACCGAAGAACAGGTTCAGCAGCAGGCTGGCCCCGCGTGTGACGAACCGGGCGCGGCGCAGGCGAGGATCCGATTCCGGCGCGGCCTGCATGCGCTGGTTGAGTGCCGTTGTAAGCATCGAGAGATACTCCTTGACTAGCGTTCGGTAGAGTGAAAATCGACCTTGTTGACGCGCGTCGTCCAGCACCTGCTGGAACACAAAACGCATTTCGTCGCCGTATTCGTCGCGGAAAGCCACCGGATACAACTGCAAGAGCCAGCCATAAGCATTCTCGACGTTCATCAAGCGTTACCCCCGGCCAAACGGTGACGCGCCACCGCCAGCACCGTATTCATGCGCTCCATCTCTGCTATCAGGATAACCCGACCTTTGTGGGTCAAGAAATAATCTTTGCGCTTGCGTCCATTCTCTTCCTCTTCGTCCGTTTCCAGCCGTTCGATCCAGCCTTGCTTGAGTAACCGGTCGAGGGCCCCATAGAGCGTTCCGGTGCTGAGGCTGACCCGCCCCTCACTCAAGTCGGTCACATCCTTGAGGATGGCGTAACCGTGCCGGGGACCGCGCGCCAGCGCCAGCAGGATGAAGAACGTGCTTTCCGTCAGTGGCAGTTCATCGTGTATCGGATTAGGCATTGTGCGTGCTCTCAATTCATGATGTCCTGACGGCGGAAATACCAGGTGGAAACCCCGATCAGGAAGGCTAACCAGACGATAATCACCACGAGCGAAGTCAAGGCCGAGGGAGCTTCCACATTGATACCTTGCAGGAACAGAGGCACATAACCTTGTCCATCCCGCCCCCACGAAGCAAGGTTGCCGAGGTTATAACCAGGGAACCAGAGCCACAATCGGCCGAGTTCGGGGGCATTCGCCAGCGAACCGATCCAGAGCAAAATGATGGGGATTGTCTGCTCTCCTATCGTGATCAACAGGGCCGCCAGGGTCGCCATCACCATCGAATGGGTAATTACACAGGCCAGTGCCGCATAACAGGTGGCAAATAAGGCGGCCAGAAATGCCACCAGCAGTTCATTGCCGACCACTGGCAGGAATTCACGAAGCAGTTCTGCTGTAGGAACCGGACCATAAGTGCCACCGGCAAGCCAAACCACGATCCCGGAGCCAATCCCGGCAATGACCGACATACTGATAAAGGCAAACAGGACAATCACACCCATTGTCAGGAACTTATTCAGAAACAGATGTAATCTCGGGCGACGGGGCAGCAAGTTCTTCCACATGCTGTGATGATACTCGGCGGCAAACACCTGCGCAGCCAACGCCACCACAAACAAGCGTCCAATCTCGCTGTTCACGATGGTCCATGTCAGCAGCGCCTGATCCATCCAGGTTGGCGGTGCCAATCGTATCGACTCGCGCATCTCGACGGAAAGCAGCGCCACCAGCGCAGTTAAGGCCAGCATGGTGACGGTCCCCACCGGGTAAATCCAGATCAGGAACATCGCCATAAAACGATTACCGAAGATTTTCTCCCATTCGGCGCGGAAGACCTGAACCATGTTAGTTGGCCCCCTGGGTGGCTTCAAAAAAGAGTTCTTCGAGCGACTGCTGTTGAATCATGACTTGATAGACCTGCGAACCGCTTGTGACGAGCCGTTCGACAATTTGTGGAGCCTGCTCCCGTCCAGCCTGAACGTAAAAACTCGAATCCCCATCGGCTGACAACGTCCATTGTGGGGCCAGGATTTGCATGGCTTTCTCAACCGGACTCGCCTCTATTCGCAGCCGGGTCTTTTCCGCCAAAAGGGCTTTAACCGCCCCTTCCCGCACCAATTTCCCCCGGTTGATGATGGCAACCCGGTCACAGATTTGTTCGACTTCATTGAGCATGTGGCTGGAGAGAAATACCGTCTTACCCTGCTCGTCCACCAGACGGCGGATGAGCGAACGCATATCCTGAATACCGGCAGGGTCCAGACCATTGGTTGGCTCGTCCAGGATGACTAGGTCTGGATTACCCAACAAGGCTGCCGCCACACCCATCCGCTGCTTCATCCCGGTCGAGTATCCACGCGCAGGTCGATCAGCCCGGTCAGCCATCCCGACCAGTTCCAGCAGAGATTGGATGCGGGCGGGGTCAAAGTAGCCACCCGTTCGCGCCAACACTTCCAGATTCTTGCGCCCGGTCAGATAGGGATAAAAGGTCGCCCCTTCGACCAGGGCACCAACCCGGTTGAGCACCCCGGCATGGTGGCGAACCGGTTGACCAAACAGCCGCACCTGTCCTTTGGTCGGAGTAATCAGATCCAGAATCATGCGGATGGTGGTCGTTTTGCCCGCGCCGTTGGGACCCAGAAATCCATAGACCTGCCCGGACTGCACTTCCAGCGTTAAGTCATCGACGGCATGAACGCGGCGTTTTCCCCGACCAAACTGTTTGTGTACTGCTTGAACTGCAATCGCCCATTCAGCCATGTCCCCCTCCAATATGGCGCAAAACGACATATCGTCATACGACATATTAGAGCAGATCTGCGATTCGAGTCAAGTGAGTTGACTTAAGGAACGGCGAGTTTTACTTCGGCTGCATCCGCAAGGCACCATCCAGGCGGATGACCTCACCATTCAGCATCGGATTTTCGATGATTGAGGTTGCCAGTAATGCATATTCCCGTGGCTGACCGAGCCGGGATGGAAACGGCACCTGTTCACCCAGCGATTGACGCGCATCTTCCGGCAGCGCCCCCAACAGTGGTGTATCGAATAACCCTGGGGCGATCGTCATCACCCGGATCCCGTTACGAGCCAGATCACGCGCAACCGGCAACGTCAGGCTGACAATGCCGCCTTTGGAGGCTGCATAAGCTGCCTGCCCGATTTGCCCATCAAAGGCCGCTACCGAAGCCGTGTTAATGATGACGCCGCGCTCGTCTTCGCTGTTCGGCTCCGCGTGCATCATCTTGGCCGCTGCCAGCCGGATCACGTTAAAAGTACCAATCAGATTGATACGGATGACCGTTTCAAACAGATCGAGGTTCGCCGGGCCATTCTTCGTGACGGTACGCTCCGCCCAGCCCACTCCAGCGCAGTTGACCACAATGTGCAAACCGCCAAAAGCACTGTAGGCAAGATCAATCGCCGCCTGAACCTGGTCAGGATGGGTGACATCTGCCGGAATGTAGCGCACGCGCTCGCCCAATTCAGCAGCCAGCTTTACGCCTTTGTCCTCATCACGGTCCAGCATAACGACCTTCGCGCCACGGGCCACGAACTCCCGCACACATCCTTCGCCGAGGCCGGAAGCGCCGCCCGTCACAAGAGCGACCGATTGTCCTAATTCCATGATCTGCAGTCCTTTCAAGCCTCATCGCTTGCAATGCCGAACGTTGGTAATTTCTTACCAACTCCACCTGCAAAACGACGTTCTTCCCTCAAGGTTGGCACATAATATGGTTCGTAACACATACCTGTTTTGCCTGTTAAACAGGAACAACCAACCCTACCTTGGCACAATGCCACCCACCTTAGATCTTCCCCATCTCCTCGACCGTATAATCCAGGGCAATCAAGTAGGAATCATCAATGCCGAGCAGCTTAAACATCCTGGATCGCCCATGTTCGTCCGTATCTTCATAACGGTCAATCGGTTCCAGACGTGTCTGCATTCCATGATGCGCCAGCACCCGCCCCATCCGTTCAGCAGCCGGAAGTGGCATAATCCCAAGCTGCCCTCCGCCAGACTGCAGCAGTGCAGTCAGCGGTGCCTCATGGTTCACATCCGCGATCAGTTCCCGCCATGGCCCGAACGTACTCACCCACGCCTGATGAATATCCAGCACCACTTCATTCACGTCCGCCGGTTTACCTGTGAAGTGAATGGCAGCCCGCGGCAGATTATGATGAAACAGAATCGGATGTTCATCTGCAAAGAACAGAGTCCCGAACAAACCCAGGCTCAGGCGGTGTTCCTCAACGCCAATGACGCGAACAATGAACTGTCGTCGCGGTCGAATACCCTGCTTCTCCCGATCAAATAACCCCGTCTGCACCATCAACTGGAGTTCGTTGGGTGTGCCGCCCATTTGTGCTGCCAGCAGCACACCCACCCCATTTTCGTCCTTTAGATCATTGAGCAGTAAATCGCGCTTGGACATAGTGCCTCACTTCTGACGAAAACGGGCTTCAGCCCATTCCGGCGCAGGGTGGCCGACCTGATACAGATCTCGCACAAAGGCATCGACGTCATAAGGAACTTGACGTAAGTCAACCTGCACCTGGTCACCCTCAAAGGTAAACAGACCCCATTGTGCGTAACCAGGGGCATCGAAGGACATCCCCACACTGCCCACGTTGACAATCCGCCAGTTCCCCAGGTCGCGGTCATACTGCCGATGAATATGTCCACCAACACCCAGGCAACCTTCCGCATCCAGCAGCAGATCACGAGCAACCTCATCCGAGGTATCGGGCAAGAGCATCGTTTCATCATTCCCAGGTACGGCATGATAGCCGATGACCGTCCCATAGGACTCAATAGACTTACTCAATTCATGCCCCAGCCGTTTACGTAGGAACTCGTAGTCTTCAAAGGTGAGTTGATCCATACCCCAGAGCAGGCCGTTATTCAGTAAACGCAACATCGCAGCAGTTTTCTGCAACGCTTCCAAGGACTCCGGATAGGGCTTGACCGGCATCCGTTCGCCCGTCACCAGATAGCGGTCAGTATTGCCGCCGATGACCTTGAAGCGTTTGCCCTCGTCCGCATCCGCCAGCGCCCGAATACGCTGTACACATTCCGCCGGGCGTGAACCGAAGGCTGCCAGATCGCCCAGGCACCAGGTCAGATCAACCTCACCGACCGAGGCGATATCCGCCAACGCCGCTTCCAGCGCGACCAAATTACCATGAATATCAGACAGGATTGCTAACCGCATGGAAATTCTCCCAACACAAATCATACAATGGATAGTAACGACCACCGCACCTATTTGCCACCTTTGAGTCCTTACCTGGAATCAAAAACCGCCGGCACAGGGCCGACGGTTGATAAAGCGCTCCAGAAGATTATTGCCCAGCAGGGAAGTATCGTCGTAAACGATCCGTCATGACCTTCATAACCGTCAAGGCAAAATTTGGCGTTTCCTGCACCATAAATTCAAACCGCTTGGCATTGATCGCCACCAGTTCACAATCGGTATTCGCCTTCGCGGTTGCCGAACGCGGTGCATTATCGATCAAGGCCATTTCGCCGAACAGATTGCCGGAATCTAAAGTTTCCACGACCTTCCCATTTTGAATAATATCCACTTTGCCAGCGCGGATAACATACATTTCGGAACCCGTTTCGCCATCAGCAAAAATGGTTTGACCAGCCTGGAAATGACGTGTATCAGACGCATTTTCAAATAGCCGCAACTTTTGAGTCATTATGTTCCTCGGGGCATCGACAAGTTGAAATACAGTAAGCCAAAGCGTAATTCGTTAATCCCAAAAGATAAAGTTTATTTTAGTTAAATTTGGTTTAAGAATCATCGATATACTGAAATCAAAAGCAAACCCGCCACCTACTGGTGCAGCGGGCCTATTTTCCGCATATGATGAACTATTCCGGTGACACAGCAGACGACTGTAAACAAGCGCGCAGTACGTTCATCACGTTTCAGACGAATCAGTCTTTCATGGCGCGGATCTGGCGGAAACCAAATGCCAGGAGGACAAACCCTAATAACACAATCACCCGATGCACGACATTATTGGTGGGGCCATCAAACAGGTTCAGGCGCTCCGGCCCAGCAAAGGTTGCGATCAGATGGGCAAAACCCAGGATGATGGCACCAATGACGATCAGCGTGAGCGAACGTCCAACCAACCCGCCGATACCCCGAATGGCCAGCACCATCCAGATCGAAGCTGCGACCAGAATGAAATCAAATATCAGGTTCACTACCGACAGATTTTCGGGAGTCCCCATACTCACATGCATCGTCCATAATCCTTTCGTCAAGAATCCTATTCCTACGCCTTATAAAACCTCAAACAAATCATAAACTCGCAAACTGCTCACGACCTGCAGAATGCGACCGTCAAGCTGGCTATCAGCAGCTTGCATCGCCTTGATGACGATCTTCTTCCCAACCAGATTAACTGCATACGCTATAGCTTTGGCAAGCAAGGCACGGTAAGCATCCAGATCGTGCATCTGCTGGTCGATCTGAACCTGCCCCTCATGAATGGTGACCGGCCAAACATTACGTTGCGCCGTATCGTTAATGATGTTATCGAGGTTGCTGCCCAAACGCTTGCCGCCCCATTGTATCAACGCAGCACGGAGAGCATTCATCTGCTTGACGAAGTAATTCTGAATGAAGGTTTCATCCGTAGTATCGATCCGCGTCACACTACCTTGCGAATCTGATTTACTTGGTTCGCGCTTTTGCAATGCACGCAATGTGAAATCCGCACCAACCAGTACACCTTTATCATCACGGGTGGCGATGGCGCTGCACATTACCGACACATCGGTTCCCTTAGCATCCTTAATTGTCACTTCCTGTGTAGCTAACTGTCCGCTCTGGCTGATCCGCTGCATCCATTGTTCAGTCAGCTTGCGTTCCAGACCAAATACCTCGTGAAGTGCCTTACCCATGATCGCGCGGGCATCACTTTGGTGACGGCGCAACAGCTTCAGGCAGGACTGATCGGCAAAGATGATCTGTCCCAGCGTGTTCGTCATCAACAACGCACCACTTTGTGGTACTTCGCTCGTTTGTGTAATCGGCTGTCGATTCCCCAAGGCAGCCTGTAAATCGCGAGTAAACTCCCCGGCGCTGGCATGGCGGAGGGCTGGAGATTTTGCCATCGCTCGGTCGATCACCAATTGCACCGCTTCAGAAAGCTCAGGGCGCAACTGAAGAATATTAGGAACCGGATGCGTCATATGGGCCATGAGCACACCCAGTGGAGTGGGAGCTTCAAACGGCACTCGTCCGGTCAACATTTGAAACACCGTCGCACCTAGTGCATAAATGTCAGCGGCTATGGTTAAGTCGCCTGGTTCACTTTGTTCAGGTGCCATATAACTGGGTGTGCCCAGGATACCCGTACCCGTAAGCTGGCTCGAATCAGACATTTTTGCCAGGCCAAAATCAGTCAGATAGGTATTGCCATGTCCATCCAACAAAACATTAGCCGGTTTGAAGTCACGGTGGATAACACCTTTTCGATGGGCATAATCCAACGCAGCAGCCATCTGATCGGTATAGCGGAGAATGTCATTTGAGGTCATCTGTCCCTGAAGAATCACATCGGACAAAGTACCACCATCGACATAGGCCATCACAATGTAAAGTAAGCCATCGTGTTCCCCAAAGTCGAACACCGGCAAAATATGGGGATGCTGCAAGCTAGCGGCGATTTGCACTTCCCGGTAAAAACGACTCACAAATTTATCGTCGTGCATCAGGTTCGGTGGCAATACTTTGATAGCAACCGAGCGTTTCATCGAACCCTGGGTAGCCTGATAGACGGTGGACATGCCACCTTTGCCAATCTGGGCAATGACCTGATATTGTCCAAGGGTTTGACCAACGAGCTCTTGCATCACATCCATCCCAAACCATTAAAGCCACATTGACATTGAAATGACATTTTTAACAGTATAGACCAGCGTTGCAGACCGTGCTACTCGGTTAAAAGCGTCAATAGGCTATCGGCCTATTCGCCCGTTTAGGCCTCGCAAGCTGTTACCAAGCATGAAAGATGGTCTTTCTACCTTAGCAGAGGATGATAATCTCCTACTCGCTTCCGTTCGCTATGGTATCGTTTTTGGGTGAGTGCTATTCAATCGAGAAGGAGCATCAACTATGGCAATCCGCAAAGCAGAGGCGACCTGGAATGGTACGCTCAAAGAAGGCTCAGGAACTTTCGCGGGTGGTAGCGGCGCGCTCAATGGCGGCTATACCTTCAAGTCCCGTTTTGAAGACGATATGTCCCTGACCAATCCGGAAGAACTCATTGGGGCCGCCCATGCTGGCTGCTACTCGATGTTCCTTTCCGCCCAATTGACCAATGCAGGATTTCCGCCGGAACGCATCCATACGACGGCAGAAGTCGATTTTGGCCGTGACGACAAGGGTCCGGTCATCAACAAGATCACGTTGCATGTCGATGCCAAGGTGCCGGGGGTCGATCAGGCCAAGTTCGATGAACTGGCCCAGAAGTCGAAAGAAGGCTGCCCGATCAGCCGGGCGCTGGCCGCGGTGCCACTGGAACTGCTGACCAAGCTGAACAGCTGATAGCCATACAGAAGGGGCGCTAAGCGCCCCTTCTTGTTTCAGTATCAATACCCTAACCGCAACAGAACGCGGTCAATCGCCCCCACATACCCAGCTCCAAACAACCTCACATGTGCCAGCAGCGGGTACAGATTGTAAATATCCCGGCGCACCTCAAAGAAACCCGGCTCAATGGGCCGCAAGGCATGGTAACGTTCAAAAAACGGACTACCAAACGTACCAAACAACGTCGTAAATGCCAGTTCAATTTCAGGATGGGCGTAGTAAATCGCTGGATCGAGAAAGCCTGTAATGCGGCCATCCGTTGCCAGCAGATTGGTCGTCCATAGATCACCGTGAATCAGAGATGGATAATCCGGTTCTTCCAGAAATCGATCCAGATCTTCGCTAAAGCGTAATAAACGATGATACAGATTGGCAGGTAGTTCGCCGCTATGCTGCGCTTCCCCGGCCATATAGAGGAGCCGCTGCTCCCGAAAAAATGGGATCCACTCCGTCTTAGGCAGATTCGGTTGATGCAACCCGCCCAACAGCGTATCGCGTTCCAGACCAAAGTGCGTGGATCGGACGCTGTGAAGGTTTGCAACCAGTTCAGCCGCGTGTGCTTGAGCAGCAGAATTAAAATGGCTCTCGCCCTCACAAAAGGTCATCAGAAGGAGGTACGAATCATTGAAGAGAACTTCGGGAACCGGTAGAGACGTGTACTGGCGGAGGTAGCGGAGCATCCATGCTTCGAGTCCCAGCCGCGCATCAGGAGCATAGCTGACTTTGGCGACTAATGAAGGCTGACCTTGAATTTCGATCCGGTAAACTTCACCAATACACCCACCGAGAAGCGGCACGATGTGGTCAGGGGAATAACCGATAGCCGACTGGATCACGTCAGCCAGATTGAACGACATAGAAAAACCTCATTCGCCAGGAACCCCTATGAGTATAGCGAATGAGGCTTAAGACTGGTTGACCTTCAGACGATTGTTTCCCGGCTACCCAGTGCTTCTTTCAGAAACAGCTTGACGGTTTGAACCGGGATGGCAAAGCCGACATCCGGGCCGGTAATCATGGTATTGATGCCGATTAATCGCGCCTGTGAATCCACCAGCGGACCGCCGGAATGACCCGGACGCATGTGCAGACTGAGCGCAATCCAGTCCCGCCCAGGACGCATTTCTGGCAGAGCATCGCCACTGCCAATCACCACACCCGAAGTCACCGAACCCTGAATACCCCAGGGATGACCGACCGCCATCACCCATTGACCAGGACGCACCTGACGTGAATCCCCGATCTCGATCGTAGGCAAATCGGTTGCATCAACGGAAAGCGCTGCCAGATCACGATCCGGATCAGCTGCCAACAAACGGGCCGGTAGCCTACGCCCATCTGGCAAACTCACCTTCAAGTCATGCCGCCCATGTACAACATGTGCATTCGTGACAATGAGGCCGTCCGGATGCCAGATCGTACCCGCACCCGCTCCCCGCCCATTGCTGATATGGACGAGGCTGCGATGCACGCGATCAATCGCATCTGCCATGTCGGCATTCAAGGATGCCAACAGGCTGAGAACCTCTTGGTTCATCTAGTTGCGTTCTCCAATCACGACCGACAAATCATGGACCTGACCGGCACGAACAATCTTGAGGTTGGCTGCTTCCCCGACTGCTGCGCTGCCGAGGGCACTGAGCAAACTTTCCATATCCTCAATCCGATGGTCATTCAGGGCTACAACCGTATCCCCCATATACAGTCCTGCTTTTTCTGCCGGGCTGTTTTCTTCCACAGATACTACTAGTGCCCCACTACGCTGACCCAGATGCTCGGCAGCAGCAGCGGGTAAGTGAGCGGGCTGAACGCCAACGCCCAGATAACCGCGTCGGATCTTGCCATGTTGAAGCAGGCTGCCGACAACATGCTTCAGGGATGGCGTTTGCACCGCCAGACTCACCCCACGCATCAAGGCAGAAGAATTCATGCCGATTACTTGCCCGGTCACATTTACCAATGGGCCACCGGAAAAGCCGGGGTACATCACCACATCCGTCTGAGCAAAGTACTTGTGTTCATCAGCGCTGTGACTGAACGCACTGACTACACCTAGTGTAGCCTGGACGCTATCGCCTGGACGCCCCAGCGCCAGAGCCAGATGTCCAACCCGTACCTCACTCGCTTCCGCCCAGGCAGGAACCGTCAAGCCGCTGGCATTGGTCCGGATCACGGCCACATCGGTTGATGGATCCCGCCCGACCAGCGTGCCTTCTACCACCTGACCACCTGGCAAACCAATCCGGATACGCTCTTCTGTTTCGACCACATGATGAGAAGTTACGATCACGCCGTCAGCACTCCAAACGATGCCAGTCGCCGGCAGTCGCCGCCGAGCATTCACCTGAACTATGCTCTGCCCCGTGCGTTCGGCGGTTTCCGCCATCGCATCAGATAAGGTTTTCAAAATATCAGACATGGAACCTGCTCCTCGTTCAACTAAACCAATGTCCCTATGGTCGCATGATTATCCATTCAAGACATCCACAGTCCGGGCAGGCGAGGAACTAGACAAAAAGGTAGTGTATAAATTCAGGTGGAGTCAGCAGATATTCAACTCATTTTTGCAGTCTCAACCGTGTAACCTGATAAATCCTGGTATACAGCTCACAGTCGCAGGTTGGGCAGCTTGCGATTACAATGGACTTTAAATGCGGATGCAGACACTGCTGGCAGGTAACTCGACGGGAAGCAACACTATGACACTGGTGCTGGTGGTCGAAGATAACCGGATGCTGCGGACATTGTACGTAGCCGGACTGAGTGGTTACGGATTTCAGGTTACAGAAGCAGAAACGCTTGAAGAAGCCCGCGAACGCCTGCGAGTCAAGCCTACCCCCGATACGATCTTGCTGGATTTACAACTTCCAGATGGCAGCGGTCGTGAACTTATTCAGTTCGTGCGGGGAGAGCTTGAGTGGCCAGATCTACCGATCATCGTCGCCACAGGTCTGCGCGGAGAAGAAGAGGATTTAATGTCAGTCGGGGCCAGTGCCGTGCTCAATAAGCCCATCGAATTTGCGGTCCTGTTTGCCAGGTTACAAGCACTGCTGGAAAAACCTCGACTCTAGGGGTGATCGGTCGGATCACCCCTGTTTGTACTACCCGCTTTTATCGCTCGTTGATCACGCTAAAAACCATTGGTCGGCGTTTGGTTTCGCTGTAGAGAATACGGCTGATATTCTCGGTCAAGCGTTCGCGGCGACGGCCATTTTGGCCATTGCTGCTGGCGAGTGAGTTTTCAATCGTCTCTTTGACGATGCTCATCAATTCACTGGCCTCTTTCAAGTAGACAAATCCGCGCGAAATGATCTCTGGATCTTCTACCAGTTCACCTGATTTGCGGTCAACGGTGGCGATCACCATGATAAAACCGTCGCGGGCCAATACTTCCCGATCCTTGATGACCGTCTTACCAATATCGCCGACCCCGCTGCCATCAACAAACAGATAGCCGCCTGGTACCCGATCCCCAATGCGCATACCCTGCTTATCGAATTCGATCACAAAGCCGTTTTCAACAATTGCGATCCGTTCGCGGGGAATACCCATTTGTACTGCCAGATTAGCATGTGCCTTCAATTGCTTGAGTTCACCATGTACCGGCATAAAATACTTCGGATTCGTCAGGCTCATGAGGAGTTTCATTTCCTCTTGCTTGGCGTGGCCGGAGACATGTACCGCTGCTATTGGATCATAGACCACTTCCGCCCCACGCTGGAACAGACGATTAATCGTCCGGCTGACGGACTCTTCGTTGCCGGGGATCGTATGTGCGGAGAGGACGATAGTATCCCCCTCTTGTACATCCAACTGACGATGCCGCCCGGTTGCCAAACGCCCCAGAACGGCGGTCGGTTCACCTTGGGCGCCGGTCACCAGAATGCAGATCTTACTCTTCTGCATGTGCCCTATCTGATCAAGTGGAACGAACATCTCATCCGGGATGCGAAGAATACCCAATTCGCGGGCCATCTTGATATTCGCGGCCATGCTGTGCCCAGCTACAGCCAGCTTGCGCCCATGGCGAGCCGCCGCATTCGCAATCTGGTGCACGCGGGAAATATGGGAAGCAAAGGTCGCAACCATGATGCGTCCCTTGGCCTGACGGAAAACTCCATCCAACCCGGCATCCACAACGGTCTCTGAAGGCGTCCAACCCGGCACGTCCGCGTTAGTGCTGTCACCCATCAAGAGGAGCACACCACGCTTAGAAAACTCGGCTAATTTAGCATAGTCGGGTTTCTTCCCATCGACTGGCGTGTTATCAAACTTATAGTCTCCACTGTGGACGACCAAGCCAAATGGTGTATTGATTCCCAGTCCCACACAATCCGGGATACTATGAGTGACATGGAAGCTTTCAATGCTAAAGGGCCCTACCTTGATGGTATCACCAGCCTGAAAGACATTGATTTTTGTCGAACCCTGAACCTGGGCTTCTTGTAACTTCAACCCAATAAGGCCTGCTGTCAGGGGTGTCGCATAGATCGGCACACCCGGGAAAGCCTGGACAACATGCTGGGTCGCCCCAACATGATCTTCATGCCCATGGGTATACACAATACCGTGTAATTTGAGGTCTTTCCGTTCCTGAAGGTAACGGAAATCCGGGATGATGTAATCAATTCCCAGCATGTCATTAGCCGGGAACATAATGCCAGTATCGATGATGATGGCATCGCCACCGAGTTCGACGACGGTCATATTCTTGCCGATTTCGCCGCACCCGCCGATGGGGATAATTCGTAGTTTTGCTTTTGCCATAACGCAAATAGCCTGCTTGCATTTACCGCAAGCGGCTCTCTATCCTTTCTGTCTGCTTAACCGTTCAATCCGTTAATCAACGTTCCGCCGTAAAGCACCTGCCGCCTGAGATGGGCAGTGCCAGTGGCTTACTCCTTATACGCACATTCACCCTGTAGGGACGAACCATGTACTTAAAAGGTTTCGTAAAATCTCAAATTTTCGTAATTTGTGTAAATTGTACCACAGCTTGTCAATTGGGGTTCAGTCGGGTGTAGCGGCACCACACCCGACTTCATATCGTGAGAGCCTAAACCCAGCCGTCAAACTCATGGATGGCGCTAATGACATCCGTTTGATCGGCTTCCGTGAGATCATTGAACAGGGGCAATCGCAGCAGGCATTCACCTAACCGTTCTGTCACCGGGCAATCACCCGCCTTGCCGCCAAATTCCTGTCCCTTGTCGGAAAGGTGGAGTGGCAAGTAGTGGAAAACACCTAAAATACCCCGCGACCGCAAATGAGCGATCAAATTTTGGCGGGATTGCAAATTCGGCAGCACCACATAGAAGACATGATAGGCTTGGTCACAGTAGGCCGGCACTGTCGGCAGTTGAACATCATGCTGGTCGGCCCAATCAGTGAGCTCCGACTGATAGCGATCCCAGATCTTCTGACGCCGTGCCTGGATACTTTCTTTCCCCTCAAACTGCGCCCACAGGAAAGCCGCCAACACATCCGAGGGCAAATAACTCGACCCGACATCCACCCAGGTGTACTTATCAACCTGCCCGCGAAAGAAGCGGCTGCGATTGGTGCCTTTCTCACGAATGATCTCCGCCCGCTCCGCATAACGCTCATCCGTAATCAGCAGTGCGCCGCCTTCGCCACATTGGAAGTTCTTGGTTTCGTGGAAGCTCTGCGTCGCCATAACGCCGAAGGTTCCGAGGTTCCGCCCTTTGTATTTTGCGAACAAGCCGTGTGCGTTGTCTTCGATCACGGGAATCTGGTAGCGGGCGGCGATCGCCATGATGGTGTCCATCTCCGCCCCAATGCCCCCATAGTGCACCACCAGAATAGCGCGGGTACGGGATGTGATGGCGGCTTCCAGCAGATTCTCGTCGAGATTGAGCGTATCTGAACGCACATCGACAAACACCGGCTTGGCACCACGCAGGACAAACGCATTGATAGTGGAGACGAAGGTGAAGTCCGGGCAAATGACTTCGTCACCGGGCTGAATATTCAACAGCAGGGCGGACATTTCCAGAGCATGGGTGCAGTTGGTCGTCAGCAGCGCCTTATGCACACCGATCTCGCGCTCCAAAAAAGCGCTGCATTGCTTGGTGAAATGACCATCCCCTGAAATGTGTCCCCGTTGCAATACCGCTTCATTGATATAGGTCAATTCATTACCGGTAAAACATGGACGATTGAATGGTATACGGATAGGGTTTGCACCCCCGGCAGGTTGAGCCATATATGATCGAACTCCCAGGCTTACTGTTGCAGGTAACGTGCACAGAGGGCATCGTGCATCTGATTGACAACTTTCATGACAACTTCCGGCTGATACTTGCCAGGAACACCGCCTAAATCCAGGAAGGCATTCTTCAGGATTTTACCCCAGTTCCCCGTACTCTTGAGCTTGAGGTCGGCGATGAATTCGTGAATAGTATTGGCGTAGTAACCACTCAAGGGAGCCAACATGCGCTGGAGACTCACATAAACATCATCGATGTCACGAGGCGACAAAGGCACATTGATTTTATGCAAAGCACGGTGCATAAAGCGCCGTTTCATCTCATAGAAATCGGCCAGCGACATTTCGCGACCATCGGCGGTGATAATCGGCGCATCGGTACACTCGCGGTCAGACATATCCTGCAGGCGAATGAAGGTCTCCGTAGACAGCGGACCGAGAATCGCCCACATATCTTTGTCCTCATACATGGGGCCGAGGTCAGTTCCATATTTACGGTAATAATCCTCGATCAGCACATGGCTGTACTCAAAATCACACAGGATAGCAGCCATCCGGGCAGCACTGGGATTGGTCGGCATTCCGGTACTTTCCAGTGTACAAATTCGCTTGGTACCCGAAAGATCCGGACGAATACGACCAATCGGGTTGTGCATAACCGAAATCGGCTCGCCCAGGTCATCGCTGTAGAGCATGGCGCGGGCAGGGGCGTTGACACGCTCGCGGTTCAGCAAACCGCCAAAGTGTTCCAAGCCATGTTCGCTCAAGTGTGGGCTGAGTGGCACTTCCAGATAACGCCCCGTAACCGTCACGCTGCGAAGATACTCACGAGTACACAGGAGTTCGGGGTCACAGGTGCCGTTGACGAATGGCGACCCTTTGAGTACAGCAGCATTCGCGGCTGCCGAGGCGCTCCGCAGCATTGTGTAGAAAGCGAACATCCCGAGGGCTTCTGACCGCCCTGCCAGATCAAGGTGAATGTGACAACCCTGATTGCGGAACATCTGCACATAAATGTCCGTCGGCGGGTTGACGTTATAGCGGACGTTGACCTCTTTCAAGCGCTCGCGGTACAGGGGGAACAGGTTATTCACTTCCTGCATCACATCGACCGCCGTTTGCACTTTGGGGTCTTCCGTCAACTTAAAATCAGATCCAACCGGGTACGCCGGCAGGATACAGGCCCGCAAACCCGATTGCACGCTCACACGGGCAAGGACCGTCAGAATCCCGCCCAGTGCCAGTCGGGTTTTTTCATAGCCGATTACAGGTGAAACATGCGCTTCAATCTGATATTGGCTGGCTTCGCGGTCGACCTGCGGTGTAATGCCGCTTTTCTCCGCATGTTCGCGGTAGAGCAGCATGTATTCACGCACTTCAGCTTCGCTCGGCGGACTACCATCGGGATGAACCAATCCCAGTTCCAGTTCTGCCCCCAGCGAACGCATTCGGGTCACCGGGTCATCCGTCTGATCGAGGTTGGTATGGTTAACCGAGGGGTTGAAGTTATACGGCATGACATACTTCATGAAGGGTTTATCGCTACGGTAGCGTTTGCTAACCAGGGCACCCAGCACATGTCGGTGTCCATTCACCTCGGCCATCAGGACATTACCATCATCTGAAGAGGCTTCCGGGTAAAGCAAACTGACCGGGGCATCCAACGCTTCCGAAAGCTTATCCAATGGCACATTACTGATCGTCTTATCGGTTTCCAGTGCCTTGATCGTTTGCTGGAAATCTCGTTTTTGCTGCTCGATTTCCTGCCACGGCATATCGGCACTCAAACGTTGCAGAAAATCATTAGAGGGCAGCGGCGCTTGACTCATAATCAGTTCCCCGGTTGCAGATAAAGGAAGGCCTTTAGGCCATCATTGTCCCTTATACAACCCGTTCCTTCAAGTGAAGTACAACCCACCGCTGGCATTGCTTGGACGTTTCTTTTATTTTCGACTATCATTATCAGGGTTATTGACCTTCCTGCCTGACTGGGAGCCGCCGTCATGACGACTATTTGGCCCTTGCCGCGCCTTGAAATCAGCGCGATCAACTCCATCAATGAAAATCGCCCCGCGGCGCTGTTGACTGGCCCTGCTGTATGGGATCGGTACGGGCGGCAGTTAAATATTCCGATTGTGATCCAGGCAGAACCGCATAATGCCGATGTCGCCTTTTTTGATGAGCTAGGAAGCGGCCTGCCACCCGAAGTCGAAGTCATTTATGCCCTCGGTGGCGGCTTGGTTTCCGACGCCGCTAAATATATCGGCTGGAAGAACCAAAAGCCGGTTGTCACGATCCCGACGGCCTTGAGCGTCGATGGCTACTTCACCGCTTTGTCAGCCGTTCGGCAGAACGGCACTGTCCACTATGAAACCACCGGCCCTGCTGAGAAAGTCATCATTGACTGGGAAATCATCCGCAATGCTCCGCCCGAACTACGCGGCACCGGCATCTGTGAGTTGTTGAGTTCCGTCACTGGACTGCTCGACTGGCAGTATGCCGCGGAACGCAACCGAAACACCCCGGAAACCCGGTATATTCCCTGGGCGGCCAAGCTCATGGCGGGCATCGCCCAGCAAGCCTTCATCATTGCCAAAGGCGTTGGTCAGGGCAAAATCGAAGCCCTCAAGACGTTGCTTGACCTGATGTGCGTAGAGGTTCAGTTGACCAATCAACTCGGCCATAACCGCCCCCAGGAAGGCAGCGAACAGTTCTTCGCCTACGCGATTGAAAACAAGACAGCCAGCGGCTATGGTGTCCCCTATGCCGACCTCGTCGGCCCCGGCATCCTCATCGCCGCCTCGCTGCATGGGCAGAACGTCAACCAAATCCGCGACACCATCGACTCGGCAGGTGTGCGCCTGGACCAACTACGAACAGGTGACATCCGCGAGACGATGCGAAACCTGCCAGAGTACGTCCGCAAGCATAACCTGCCTTACAGCATCTGGAATGAATTCGAGCCAACGGATGAGCGTCTGAACCAAATCCTGGCTCAAACCGGGTTGGATGCACGCATGGCATAAACCATACAGGGGAGGATAAAGCCTCCCCTGTAGCTTCATTTTTTGACTTTACGCCAACTCAAACCAAAGTTTAGCCATACTGCGGCGGCAGTGTGGATTGTTCTGTTTCGCGCCCGAGATTCACATTCACAGTTGGACTGGGAGCAATGGTGGTCGAACGTCCACCACTGGTAATCCGGCGTAGCAGGTCGAACCAGAACGGCGCGCCCTGGGCAATCGCCACCATCATGACCGCGATCCCCACCACTTTGCGAATGAAGTTATTGAACCAGTCTGGGTTCCCGGCAGGTAGTAGATTCCACAAATTACGCAGATTAGTGCGTGGGTCCGGCAGGCCTGCCAGTTGACTGGTTGCAATCAATTCATCGGTGATGGGCGTGAACTCCCACCCGAGTGGAATCTGTAAATCCAGTAACTGCTGAACGGTGTTATTCACCTGCTGGGCAGATTGCTCAACGGCAGCCCGTGCTGCCGCTTCGGATTCAGCCCGTTGTTCTTCCGACGCGGCCTCGGTCTCCGGATTGAGTTCAGGCACTGGCGTTGCTTGCTGGGCGTTTGGAGCCGTCGCCTCAGTCTGCCGCAGATCCCTCTCGACCTGAGAAATATTCCGCCGCGCCGTGTCCGCAACCGTCTGTCGTAACGCCGGGTCTTCCCAGAAGGTATTCGCCAGTTGTAGCGCATCCGCGTTCAGGAGCAGCGCCACTACCAATCCAACCCCCAGGGAAAGATATTGCAGGCGGCGCTTATATAGCTCGGAAACCCTGGCCATACCATCATCAAACCAGTTCTCCAGTTTGCGCCGGGCGTCCCGTATATCTTCTGCGGTAATGAGCACAGTCTTGATGGCGTTTTGAAAGGCGGGATCTTTGATCTGCCGGATTCCCTCTAGCAGTGGCATCATCTGCCCCGTACGCATCGGCAAACGGCCAAAGGAATCTTCCACTGCTTCTAACGCATAAGAAAGCACCTGTTTATGCGTTTCATTGGGCAATTCCAGGATGGCAGCCCGCATTTGCCGGGTATCCGTCGTGCCAAAGCTCCGCAGATCCCGCAGCATTTCACGTAGCCGGACTTTGTGGTCGGTATTAGGCAAAGCCGCAATCGAATCTTCCAGCGGCTTAAAAATCGTACTATCGGCGTCTGAGGTGAGCAAGCTCATCAGAGCTTCGACAAACGTGCTGGGTGCAATGTAGCCAACGCGGGTTTCCTTCATGTTCACAATATCCCGCGAACGCTGTTTGCTGATGCTCTCTTCTGGGTTGACCGTGTTCGGGACCATCCGTATGAGTGGATGTGCCAGGATCTTGGCCTGCATCTCGCGATCGCTGACCATATGGATCAGCCCTTCCTTCAATTGCCGTGCCCGCAGATTCAGAAAGTTGATAATCAACGAGTTGACCTGTGTGACCAGAATGCTCAGCAAACTAAAGATAAAGACCATGCCAATGGCAACTTCAATAATGGCAGAATTAAACATGCAGCCTTGCCTCCCCTGTCCGGTGGAGCATATGCGGTGTATCGAGCCGGAGTGTAGCACTACGCCCATCATTTGGACAAACCACCTGCATAGGCATTCTTGCCTCAGGAGCGTATAATGTGACTACCATAACCCGCAACTCAATTCAGGAAGGATAAGAGTACCTCATGGGATTCGCAAAAATCAGCGTGCCTGAACACGGTCAGAAGATCACCGTCACGAACGGCAAGCTGAACGTGCCAGACAACCCGATCCTCATGTTCATCGAAGGCGATGGCATCGGCTATGACATCATGACCGCCAGCAAGCGGATCTGGGATGCAGCCGTCGAGAAAGCCTACAGCGGAAAGCGCAAAATTGCCTGGATGGAGATCTATGCCGGGGAGAAAGCCGCTGGCATCTACGACGGCAACTACATGCCTGAAGAAACTTTCGACGCCCTGCGTGAGTTCCTGATCGGCATCAAAGGCCCGCTGACCACCCCAGTTGGCGGTGGCTTCCGCAGCCTGAACGTGACTCTCCGTCAGGTGCTTGATCTTTACGCCTGCATCCGACCGGTGCGTTGGTATCGGGGCGTACCCAGCCCGTTGAAGAACCCGGAAGAAGTGGATGTCGTCATCTTCCGTGAAAACACAGAAGATGTTTATGCAGGGATCGAGTACGAAGCTGGTTCCGACCAGGCAAAACAACTCATTGATCTACTCAAGAGTATGGGCGTCAAGCACTTTGACCACCCCACTCTGGCCCGTGCGGGCATCGGCATTAAGCCCATCAGCGAAGGCGGTAGCAAGCGCCTGATCCGCGCGGCCATTCAGTATGCTATCGATCACAAGCGCAAGAGTGTAACGTTGGTTCACAAGGGCAATATCCAGAAGTTCACCGAAGGCGCTTTCCAGAAATGGGGCTATGAACTCGCCGCACAGGAATTCCCAACCGAAACCATCTCCTGGGCCGATGTGGAAAAGAATCACGGCGGTAAAACTCCGGCGGGTAAGATCCTCATTCAGGACACCATTGCCGACATCATGTTCCAGAAGATGCTCTTGCGCCCATCCGAACACGATGTTATTGCGACCCCCAACCTGAATGGTGACTATCTGAGTGATGCCATCGCTGCTGAAGTCGGTGGCGTCGGCATCGCCCCCGGAGCCAATAACAGCGATACCGTCGCCTTGTTTGAAGCGACACATGGTACGGCTCCCAAGTACACCAATCTGGATAAGGTCAACCCCGGCTCGCTGCTCTTCAGCGGTGTGATGATGTTGGAACACATTGGCTGGCAAGAATCAGCCGATCTCATCACCAAAGCCTATGAGAAGACGCTTGACCAGAAGGTCGTCACCTATGACTTCGCCCGTCAGATGGAAGGCGCAACTGAAGTCAAGACCAGTGCGTTCGCCAGTCAGGTGATTCAGAATATGGACAGTGTCTGAGCCGGTTTCATCTACCACTTCGACACTATACTGAGATCAAGTATCGTTATGGGCAGATCTTATGCGGTCTGCCCATCTGATTCAGGGCAAATTCACAAGTGCCTAATTCTTTTTAAACACCCGAATCAAATTCCACTATAATATGGAGAGGGTTGATTCTATCATTTTGTTACATGATCCCAATTCGTCAAAGGCCTGCAATGCACGCTGTACAGAAGATACTCATAGTCGACGATGAATTGATGATGCGGATGCTGCTGAAGCAAGTCATAGAACGATCATCGCTGCGCGATGTCAGCGTATCAGTAGCGGAAGATGGCGAAGAAGCACTCATCAAGGTCGAGCAGGAACATCCCGATCTGATTTTGTTGGACGTGTTGCTGCCCAAAATGAATGGCTATGATGTCTGCCAACGCATTCGACGCCTATCCAATTACAATCCCTACATCATCATCCTGACAGCACGTGGGAACCCGACTGATCGCCAGCGTGCGGAAAGTCTGGGTGCCAACGAATTCATGACCAAGCCCTTTAACGCATCGCGCCTGGCAGCACAGTTAAATGCGATCCAGGCCAATGCAGACTCACATTGAAGTAACAGGCGTTTATCACCCAGGCTACTTCCGATTGAGCCAACCGTAGAGAATGTGAACCATCTTGACCAGGCTATCTTTATCTAATCTATTGACCCCCGCGCTGCTGGATGAGCTTATACCGCCATTTGAGGCTGTTTTTGATCTATCCGGCCACATCAGTGTGCTGGATCCTAACGGCAAGCTGTATTACGGCGCGGAACCCAGTCAGGATGCCGGTTTATCCACCCCCCTGATCGTCGAACAAAACGAGATTGGTCGGGTGCATTTGGCAGCGCAAGCTGACGATGCGCGGATGTCCAAAGCCGTCGCTTATCTGGCGACCACACTATCCCGCGCTGCTAACGACTCCTGGCGACAAAATCTCCTGGCGGAAGAAGTCCTCCAGCGTTACGACGAACTGAACCTGATGTATGGTCTGGGCACCAATTTTGTCCAGGGCATGGGCGCAAATGCCATCGTACAGAATGTTCTTGAAGAAACGAATCGCATCTTGCTTGCTGATGCGGGCGCAATTTACCTGACCGATGAAGATACCGGTAAATTGCAGGCGGTCAGTTTCTTTGGTGAAAAAGGCACCGAGGAATTCTGGAATGGCCAGGTGAGGGAATTAGCGCTAAGCACCCTGTACGCCTATGAACAGGCGCAGACATTTGACGGTGAAAAAATCGTTTGTGCGCCGCTCCGTTACGATGAGGAAATGCTGGGTTCGCTGGTGTTGATACATGAACACCCTGAACGCACCTTTCGCGCGAACGATGTGAATCTGCTGACGACCCTGATGCAGAATACCGCGCTGTTCATCCATGCAGCCCGCTTGGTCAGCAAGCTCAACCGCCGGACAACTGAATTAGAGACCACCCTGCGCGAACTGAAGCACACCCAGGATGCCCTCAGCCGTGCCGAACGCTTGAGCATTATCGGGCAGATCGTGGGCAACCTGGTCCACGATATGAAGAAACCGCTCTCGAACATGATGGGATACGCTGGTCTGCTGCAAGACCCGGACGTAACATATGACGAACGGTTTGAATGGGCCGGGCTGATTATTAAATATGTGGATCAGTTCTCGTCAATGGCGCAGGAAATCCTGGATTATATTTCTGGGAATCCGAAACTGGATATTTTCTGCGTACCGGCCGATCAATATTTGAATATGACGTTGGATATGATTAATCCGCCCGGATTAGATCGAAACGTCAAAATCCTGTTGGATTGTGAAGCAGTCAAAGGCCTCTCCATCCAGGTCGATAGCACGCGCTATGTGCGCGTATTCCAGAATCTGGTCAATAACGCGAACGATGCTATCGAGTCCAAAGGGGGATCACAGATCGTCGTCCGCGCCGAGCCCATGGGGAATCTCATCCAGTTTAGCGTGACCGATGATGGCCCGGGCATTCCCTCGAATATTCGGGAAACACTCTTTGAGCCTTTCGTTACATCAGGCAAATCCCACGGCACAGGCCTGGGTTTGGCAATTGTCCAGCAGTTGGTCGAAGCCCATGGCGGCACCATCACTTGCGAGGATGTCGATCCCCATGGTGCCCGCTTCGTATTCACCATCCCCTGGGTGAAAGACTGTAACTAAATGGATAGGGTGCAACCACGCGGCTGCACCCCGTTTGCATTAGCTGCTAACCCCTGGACGAGGCTGTACCGCGACCAGCGCTGCGTTTCCAGAACGACGACGCATGAGCAGTGGCGCGCCAACACTGATAATGCCCAGTGCAATGACCAATGGCAGCAAACTGAGCAATCCCCGTAGCCCAATCACCAGACCATAATTCCGGGCTACATCCCCTTGCGCCAACAGCGGCAGTGAATAATCAAAGAGCGTGCTGCTCTGATTCATCAGGTCGAAGGTGGTCGGCCACACCTCAACTGGCGGCCACTGCTGACCGGCAATCGTCATCGCCCCAACACTTACAATCGAAATGACCAGCAGCAGCGCAGTCAAGGCCCTGCCCCACCAGCGCTCCAGTAACGCATTCAGGACGAAAATGATCGGCAATACCATAAAGGGCAGCATGGGAACCAGATAGCGCGGCCCCACCGTAAACCCGCCCCACCACATCACACTGGACGAGTTGTAAAACAGGAAGAAAGCCACTGCCAGCAGCAACACGGTCACAACGCCTCGAATAGCTTTCTGCTGCCGCCACATCATGATAAAACCAGGAATGGCGAACAATAGAAAAGGTGACATCAGGAAGATGCCCCGGATTGGGCTGAAAGTCAGACCGTATAACCGAACGAAGCTCTCCAGTGAAGGAACAGTCAAACTGAGGAACCCGGTCTGATGTTCGCCCTGCCAGTTGGTCGAGTATTGATAGCCAACGGGCAGTACTGAACCAAAGGCTGCATAGTTATATGCCATGAAGATCAAACCCAGCGGAATTGCGCCGAGTATCACTCGGTAAAGTGCCAATCGATTCGGCATCTGGATCACAGCCCAGATAAAGATAATCCCCAGCATCGGCACAATCGGATATTCAGTGATAGTCGCTAGGCTAAAGAGCAATCCTACCAGCCACAACCAGTTCAGATTTGCGCCTTCTTTGATAACCCGCCAGAGGTAGTAGAAGCCCACAAAGGCGCCAAATGCCGCCAGTTGATGTTGATACAGGGCATTGCTGTAAGGGAACGCCATCGTTCCCAGTCCATAGGCCAGCGCTAGAACAAAGGCATACCATTCTCGTTTTGCAAACCGACAAGCCATGAGAAAGATCACCACCCCTAGCAAGGCAGATGGTACTGCCGAGGCAAAAAAGGTGATGAAGGTCAGAGCCAAAAACTGGTAAACGGCTGCCGGGTTCGCCCCTTGCCCATCCGGGTTAAGGGTATCGCCCATTGCCCCCATACCCGCCCCACTCTGAATGATGCGGTCAACGGGTGGCAGCGCTGCAATCCCCTTAAACACCATATAAAAAGGCAGCGCCAGCAAAGACGGCCCCAGGGACTTATCACTATAGTAATTGCCTTCGCAGGTCCCTTCATTAACTGCATTCGGATTGGGCGTATATGGCCCAGGGAAACAGGCCTTATCCCCTGTATTGGTATGATAGGCATCAATATTCAGCACGCCCTGGTCGCCAAAGGCATAAACCAGGTTAGCGCGGGAATTTGCACCCCAGTCCGCCCAGCGTGGCATAAAATACCCGTAACACACGATCAGGATCAAAAAGAGGGTGACTGCATAAGTTCGTCGAGAGTTTGTCACGGTGAAAGCCTTTTACTGCGAAGCACGATTTATAAGATAGAGGGCTTCCCTTACGAAATCATAAATTGGCAAGCCCTGCCCCTCTGACATAAAATGCTCGCTGACCTGTACACCTTTATTACGGATACCCTCATGCCGCACACGCCACCCTTGATTTTGATTGTTGATGACGACTGGATGAATCGTGAACTCCTGCAGGCGCACTTGGCCGAATACAAAACGCTAGGCGCGCCAAATGGGGAAAAAGCGCTGGAATTTGCTCGTACCCAACACCCGGATCTGATCCTGCTTGATCTGCGCTTACCCGGTATGAGCGGATATGAGGTCTGTGCTCAACTGCGGGCTGATAGCCAAACGGCCAGCATTCCCGTGCTCATCATCAGTGCATTGGATGATGACACCTCTCGTCAGCGAGCCATCGATGCAGGCATTGATGACTTCCTCACACGCCCGTTCGATGGTTTAACCTTGCACACCCGTGTAAGAGCGCTCCTGCGAATGAAAGCCTTGAGTGATGAACTGCTACGGCGTGAGCAGGTCCTGATCGAGGTATTGCGTACACGTCTGGGCGATGATGCCGCATCTGCGACGCTGGATGCCTATTTTAACGCCTTGGGTTAACCGCCGATTACCCTACGCCCCTTGTCTTTAGGGTTGCCCTGCTGGTACAAATCGCATGGTAATCAGGATGAGTGCAAGTGAAGGCATGACTCTTCATAAACGACCTGTCCCACGTTATAGCAGTCGGCGCAGCGGCCCACCTGTCTGGATTATCTTTCTTGTGGGTATCGCGCTGGTACTGGGTGGATACTATATTTTTCTGGGGGTACGGAACTTCCTGCGAGCTGGTGGCTTGGGGGTTTTAGAAGCAACTCAAGCTGCCCAGGTTGAGGCAACGGCTACCTTTGTCGCCATTGTACCGACCCTACCCATCCTCGTCCCGACCTTGACCCCGGTGCGTGAATGCACCCCTTTTACCGTTTCCGTGCCAAGTGCTATCGTGCGTTCAGCACCTTCGCAAAATGGAGCCATTATTGAAGCACTGGATCAGGGAACCGAAGTTTGCGTGATCGAGCGCGCCGGAGATGGAGAATGGTATCTGATTGACCAGAATACCATTACCCGACGGGTCGAAGCCGGTTATATGAATGAGAATGTCATCGAAGCGGTTAATCCTACGCTGACACCAACCCTCACGCCTCGGCCTTCTATCACCCCATCCCCGACGCAGACACCGACGATTACCACCACACCTTCACCACGCCCGACTGCCACTGTTGATTTCGCTTCGACCGATACCCCTACACCAACCGTCACGCCCAGCCCCACCCAGCCAATTCAGTCCGCATAAACTGAGAATCAAATGGGCCAGACTGTTTCCAGTCTGGCCCACATCAGAGTTAGTTAGATTCAAGAGGTGGGTACTAATCCCCAGCAGGTGCCATCAACCGAGCAGGCTGTGTAACCGGCGCGCGCCAGGTCATCACCTGCATAACCGAGGCTGCTGCGATACGGAGCGTTGCCCCAATCAACAACGCCGTCCCCAGTGCAATCCCCATCTGAAGCATGGCTGTACCGATCAAGGGTCCAACAAAGATCGATGCAAAAGCCACCTGATGATACGCTGTGTTGTACTCGGCGCGCCCGTTCGCTGGGGTAATCTGGGTCAACATGGACAGGATGCCGACCATGCAGGTAGCTGTCCAGCATCCTCCAATAATAGCCCCGGCCACCAGTGCCAACATCAAATTGGGCGAAAGCGCCAGCAAGATCGTGCCAATCCCAGTCCCCGCCAGTCCCATCGTCACCAGTTGGGTATTGCCAATGCGCTGAGCCAGGCGCGCAGCTCCCAGGCTGAACACCGCGCTGGACATTAACTCCGCCACCATGAAAATGCTCAGATAACCTTCGGTAGCATTCAGATCCCGAATTAGATGGCTGCTTACCAACGAACTCACGCTGAAAAATGACACGTAGCACAGCGCAGTCATCATCATCAGCCGGACAAACTGGGGCGAACGCCACGGATTAACCCGTGACTGTGGCACCGTGGGCATGACGGTTGGGGTTTCAATCTTGATCTGTCTGATATGCCACAGGCTCATCATGACCATCACAAAAGCCGTCAGGAACATGAGTTGATAGTTCGTTGGGAAGGCGATGTGTTCCAGCCAGAAGCCACCAGCCAATCCACCAACGATCTGGGTGATATTGAACCAGAACGCCCGACGGCTAAAGAGGCGAGTCGTCTCATGCTGAGGAATGGCTTCATTGATCATCACCACAAAGATGACCGAGGCCACACCTTGACCAATCGCAATCGTCATCAGCGAGAAAAACAGCCAAAGCAACTGCCACTGAGCCGGAATAAATGCCGTCAGCGCAAATAGCAGGAACTGTGACCGAAAAATCAGGCTCGGCAAGATGATGGCTTTTGAGGCACTACCCCGCCAACGCAACCAACGACTACCCAGAGAAGCCGCAATCACCAGCAAAACCGCTGGCAACGAGGCCATCAGGCTGATGTCGGTATCGCTTGCCCCCAGGCGAATCGCATACGCCTGGAAGAAACGTACCATCGCAGGGATAGCCAACCCAAACCAGGCAATATCAGCAACCAGATGACGGAAATTGGAGGAAGGAGGTTCGACACGCGACGACATGAAACACACGGACTCCTGGCGCATTCTGCACCATAAGGCTGAACGATAACGAAATTGGTCTTGAGACTTGGTCACTTTAGAGGCGGGGAGCCTCTTAATTCAGTGGAAATCCTTCACCAATCAAGAGAACACGATGCAGCGTGAAACGTTTCTCACGTTGTGTTGCTCTGCTGTACAATTTTTATACTAGGCCCAATTCTTGAGTCCGCCTATAGCCACAATCTCAACGCTTGGCCTACGCTCTCCCTATGGTTGAGTTTGTACCGAAGTAATTGTATAGTGAGTATATTCAAGTAATGCAGGACGAAATGCCCTATGTCCATCTTCGGCAACCGCCGCCAAACTGATATTCCCGCTCCCGCACTCGATCCGAAACCTTCGGTGTTAACCAGCACATCCGCCGCCATGATCGGTTTCGAGACGGTGCTAGGCCGAAACAGTGTATTGGAAGGCAGTTTCCGTTGTAATGCGAATGTCCGAATCGATGGAGTCTTCAGTGGGCAGTTGGAAATTACCGGCAATATGCTGGTCGGGGAAACTGCCCGCATCACTGCGGACATCAACGCTCGAAATATCTCGATTGCCGGGACCGTCAACGGCAACGTCAACGGGCGCAAGGTACAAATACTCCGAACCGGTCGGGTCAAAGGGGATATCCGGGCCACTGCCCTGACGACCGAAGAAGGTGCTTTTATTGATGGCAAAATCACCATGATTGGCGAAGAGCCGAAACCAGAAAACGAGCTATCGTCGCCGCTGGAAAGTAGCCCTATCGTAACCGATTCGCCACCCACTGCCGCTGGCTAGGATTAGCAAGAAACCGCAATGCGCAAGTTTATTCGCTTCCTGTTCATCCTCTTTGCATTCCTGGCTCTGGGTGCTTCCATCCTGAACCCGCTGGGCAGTCTCACTCGTCCGCTACAAATCGTTGCGCTCATCCTGTTGGTCATTTTCGTGCTGGATACAGTCTTTAATATCTTCCGCCCCAACCGTGGCCCGCGTATTCCCCCTTCACAGGTCGCAGAAATTGAACGCCTGTATTTTCGCAGTATGCGTGAGCTCCTCAATGATGGGCCTAACCTGATACAGGTCATCAGCGATTTACAGCGAATCGTCTCCATTGATGGACACTATAAGAATGCACGCCACTATTTGAACCGAGCCATTGCCCTCCAGCAACGCGGCGAAACCGACCCCAGCAAACAAAATGGGCATCGGCCCGGTCAATCTCGCCTCGACTTTGAGATGCTCCAGGAACAACTGGTTGATCCTGACCCCGCCATCCGTAAAGCAGTCGTCATGGATCTGATCCAGTATGGGGAGCGGGCGGTTGATCCACTGATTGCCCTGCTCATGGATGAAGACAATGATGTGCGCGTCCATGCTGCGACCGCCCTCGGTTGGGTCGGTGGAAAGGATGCCATTCAACCGCTGCTCGTCGCCCTAAAGGATGATGAACCCTATGTCCGCCGCTATGCTGCCCGTGCGCTCTGTTGGGTAGTCAATGAAGAAGCCATGGATGGATTGATTGAGGCCCTCAATGACTCCGATCATTATGTCCGTCGCTATGCCGCCCGCGCTATGGGCTGGAGCCAGGACATGCGAGCGATCCGGCCGTTGGTCGAACTCCTGCATATCGAACAAAACAACGATGTCCGCGAGTATGCGCTGACCGCACTGGCCGACCTGGGTGAACGCGATGTGCGTGTTGCGCGTCCAATGACGGCCCTGCCCGAATAGAAATTCACCGCCATGCTTCTTGTTCTGGACATTGTCGATCTGCTCCAACTGGATGAAATCTGGAGCCGTCGTCCGGTCATCACCGCCTTCACCCGCCTCGATGAGCGACCGGACTACCTCAATTACCAATTCAACTTTCAGATTGAGGATTTGGTGCCGCGCCTGTCCCGTCTCAAACGCTCAGAAACCTGGCGCACCAGCCGCCGTTCTCCAGCCGATGATCCTGCCCGCATACCCTTAGGTGCGCTTTCAGCCGAGCAGTTGCAGGAACTCTATCCACAAACCGAAGCCACCCAGCAACGACAGGTTCTATTCCAGGGCGTATACAGTCGCTATGTACTGGCTCACTATCGTGGATTGGCTCAGATGACAGGCGAATTGTTGCGCGAGCTTTCAGACGTGCGCTACCTCGATGTTGATTCCTGTGTGGATCAGCTAGGCGTTCCGCGCTCTGGCTCTCCCGAGTGGATTCCCGCCGGCATCACCGATGAAATTCGAGCACTCGATTGCCGCTACGACTCGACCGAACCGGGTTTACCTTCCGCTTTTGTCGTAGCGGAAGACTTCTGGAATCTGTTCGTCAAAGCCACGCTTGAAGAATATCAAAGTGCAGCCGCCCGGCTCCATCCCAGTGACTTGGAATCCCAGGCACGCTGTACAACCATGCTCCAGCAAGTAGCCGATATTGCCTACGCCTGGCACCGTTCTCCCTCGGTCGTGGGACTCTGCTACCATATCACCGCCTGACCAGGAGTCGACCATGATCCGTGTGCTGTTCGTTTGTACCGGTAATATTTGCCGCTCACCGATGGCTGAAGAATATTTTCGCCACATCGTTCAGCAGGCCGGCTTGAGCCAGCACATCACCTGCGATTCAGCGGGGATCAGTGATGAAGAAGTGGGCAATGTCACCCACAGTGGCACGCAGCGCGTCCTCCGCAAGAATCAAATTCCCTTTCAACTGCATGATGCCCGCCAGATTCACCCATCGGATATGTCCAGTTTTGACTACATCCTGGGAATGGATCGGCGACACCTATCGCGTCTGCAAGCGATGGCGCGGGGTAGCACGGCAGAAGTAGCGCTGTTTCTCAGTTACGCCAATCGGGCTGGAACAGTCCAAACATCCGAAGTCGACGATCCCTGGTATACCGGTCGCTTCGATGAAACCTTTGCTGAAGTCTCAGCCGGATGTGATGCGCTGCTGGCATCCATCCGCCAACAGCATCGCCTGTAGCCATAGACAGCTTACTTTGAGGTTGCCTTCGGTTTTGTCCCGCTCTTGCTGCTCGCGGCCTGCCGTTTGGTAACCACCACGGTTTTGACCACCACCGGCGGCGTATGCTTGGCCTTGAGCGTCCGCTGGATTTCCTGGGTCAGCACATAGCTGTTTTCATAATCCCCCGCCAGCGGAATATGCAAACCGGGTGCCGCCATCAGGACGATGATCCCCGGCAGGAATTGACCGCTGGCAATCAAGAGCACAGCCCCCAATGCCAATGCCGCATATATAATGATCCGTTCCCGTGGCCCAACCCCGTCAGAAACATAACCTTTGACTGTAATCAGGCCATTCTCTTTTTCCACACGGCCTTCAAGCTGAGTCCGGCGCGTGAATCGCTTTAACACCTTGCTGGAGGTGGAAATGGCAAAACGTCCATTTTTCTCTGTCCAGCCATCCAGCTTACTGCTCGCGTGAATCCGTTCATTCAGCGCGACCATGCACTGACTGACCGTTTTATCCGTGTAATAGGTAAATCGCATCGTTCAAACTCGGTTCATATCATGGGGATACTCAATCCACCATCCACCACAAACACCTGCCCTGTCGTCCAATCAGAAGCGGGCGCCGCCAGATACAGCGCCATTCCCGCGATATCATTTGGTTGGCCGATCCGCCCCGCAGGTGTCCGATCCACAATTCCTTCCCGCAGAGACTCATTCTCCCAGATTGCCTGCGCGAATCTGGTCTGCACCAAACCCGGTGCAATCGCATTGACCTGAATGTTGGCATCTGCCAGTTCCATCGCCAGCGTTTGTGTCAGATTGATCACCGCCGCTTTGGTAATACTGTAGATGCCCTGCATTCGCCCGGGTCGAATACCGTTGACTGAAGCGATGTTGACAATCTTGCCGCCGCCCTGAGCTTTCATGACGGGTACAACCGCCTGGGTCAACCAGACATTGCCCATCAGGTTGACCTCAAGTGTCTTCTGCCAAAGGCTGTCCTCTGCCTCTAGCAGGGTCCCAAAATGAGGATTAGTCGCTGCGTTGTTCACCAGCACATCAATCCGACCATAAGCTTCCATAGCGGACTTGACCAGTGCCTGCAATGCAGCTTTGTCACCATTATGCGCTGTCACGGCCAGCGCCTCTCCGCCTGCGGACCGGATTGCATCGGCAGCAGTGTTCAGCCCATCGGCCTTCCGACTGCTGAGGACGATCTTTGCCCCGGCAGCAGCATAAGCTTCCGCGATAGCCTGCCCGATCCCTCGGGATGCTCCAGTGATGAGGGCCACTTTACCCATCAGATCAAATGAAGGTGTCATATAATTGCATCTGTATCACTAAAGAGTGAGTGAAATTCATTGAATTATAGCACATACAGTTGATCTATTTAAGAACACATGTGCTATCAATCCATCTCAGTTGGACGAGGAAAAGGCCTGCATGATCTACGACATCACCCGCACCATCCGCCCGACCACCGCTGTCTGGCCTGGCGACACTAACTACCGCGTCGAACCCGCCTTACAGATCAAGGCCGGGGCATCCGTCAATCTCATGACGCTCACCATCAGCCCTCATACCGGCACACATATCGATGCCTATTTCCATTACAAAGACGACGGCCTCCATCCAGCCGAGATGCCGCTGGACTCCTATATCGGACCTGCACGCGTCATTACCGTCAGCCAACCAGATGGCCCGCTGCTGCCTGCCAGCGTGGCTCACGCTGATCTTCAAGGTGTCCAACGCCTGCTCATCCGGAGCCACGTCAGTGAGCTACCCGACGATCAATGGCCCGCCCATTTCCCCTATCTGAGCGTAGAACTGATTGAACATCTCGCCGGGTTGGGAGTCCGGCTAATAGGACTAGATTCCCCCTCGGTTGATGCCTTTGATAGTAAAGACCTTCCGTGTCACCACGCGCTTTATCGGTATAAAATGGTCAATATCGAGTTGTTAAAGTTAAAGGGTGTCCCAGATGGAGATTATGAACTGGTCGCCCTCCCACTAAAGCTCGATCTGGCGTGCGGATCACCCGTCCGTGCCATCCTCCGAACGCTTACCGAGGAGTAACAGGCTCATGCAGTGGCTATTCTTCATCTTGTTCGTGCTGGTGCTGTTCTTTATCTACATCTCTATCCGGCGTCAGTGGCTCCCTCCGATGATCACCGCAGCGGGTGGGGTATTCGCCAGCATCGTCCTGATGATTCTGTTCTCATTCGCTCAGCAGAACATGCCCATTCAGGCGGTTATTGTCGGTAGCCTGATGGGCGCTGTCTTTAGCATTGCCACTTTGGTGATTGCGCTGTTCTTCCAGCGTAACGAACAGCGTGCCATCCAGTCCCAGGACTAGATTGCCCAATTGCACAACCACCATCAAAAGGATATTAACGAATGCTCCTTCTCCTACTGGGAGAAGGAGCCGAGAATGAGGGCTGCACGAGGCGCAGTTCACAACCCTGCACTAGCGCCTGGGCACACTGCCAATGACTCGTAAGCCTAATTCGGTCAGGTCATCGCGCCGATGCAGGAATGGATCGAAGTAAGCCGCTAACCCAGCCAACCCAATACCGACCATCAACGCCAGCCCGATTCGGACAAACGCATTGTAACGGTCAGCTAGGGCGGGCGGTGTGGCTGCCACGACCGGCGTATCCAGGATCGTCACCTGGGCGGGTTGCTGACCCAGTTGCGGGAAATAGACCTGTGCCCGCGTCTTCAACACATCAATGGCCGCCTGCGTAATGACTTCAAGATCATCTGCGACCGGATAGCCAAGCGTCAATAGTCCCACACTGCGTCGGTTATCCGCCGCCACGCCCAGTGCCCCTCGATTGAAGGTCTGTCCGTCCGCAGTCAACTCGCCCTCGATCTCATCAATAAAGCTGCTCGTCCGCACCCAATCCGTCAGGGCATTGACCGTCAGTTCCGAAGCCAGCCAAACATCCTGGTAATCGCCGTCACGGTTGGGAATCGCATCAAGAACCTGGGCCGCGCTGTAACGGATCGTCACCCCAAAACCACCAGCCTGGGACTGCGCTCGAAGCCAGCCCGGCAAAACCAGAATCGCGACCACCACCGGCGGGATGAGAATCAGGAACCACCAACGTCGTAGCACTCGTGCAATCAAGATGAGTTCCATCACACCTGTCCTCAAAACAATCCAATTGACCAGTAACTAGCGGTTTTGCTGGGCCACGTGCCTGGCTTCCCAGGCAGAATGGACGTAATTCGAAATCTGTTCGTTGAAGAGGCGCGTATCAAACTGCAAGGCGTGCTGGCGCATCAAGGTCGGATCATACCGCAAAGCATCAAATGTCTGCATGACGTGAGCCAAACTCTCGACCGTCAGCTCGGAAAAATGCTCACCCGTCTTCCCAGGCAGAACCGTATCCAGTGCGCCACCACCCCCAAAAGCGATCACCGGGCGACCAGCCGCTTGGGCTTGCACGGGTGTAATGCCGAAATCCTCTAAGCCTGGAAACAGAAAGGCTTTGCACCGAGCCATCAATCCCGGCAGTTCCTCATCCGGTACATAGCCCAGGAATTCCACAGTCGGGCCCGCCATCGCTTTAAGGCGCTCCAGATCTCGGCCCTTACCACCGATCTTGAGGGGCAAGCCCAGTCGTGTCGCCGCCTGAACTGCCAGGTCAATTCGCTTATAGGGAATCAAGCGTGAAACAATCAGGTAGTAATCCTCCACCTGATCAAGGGGCACGGGCTGGAAACGTGTCGTATCGACGGGTGGATAGATCACCACCGAGTCGCGATGGTAATAGGTCTTGATACGCTCCTGAATCTCGGTTGAGATTGCAATGAAGTGATCGACCCGGCTGGCCGCCCGTAGGTCCCAGCGTTTCAGCGCCTCAACCAGTGGCCTCAGCGCCATCTGTACAGGCCGACTGATGCCTTCACGAGCAATATAGGAGTCCAGTTGCCAGACGTACCGCGTCGGTGCCAGACAATAGCAAATGTGGAGCGTCCCCGCCCCATGCTGGAATCCGTGACAAAAACCACTCTTATTGCTCAGGACGACATCATATTCCGACAGATCAAGGCCACCCCAGGCCAGTGGATAGAGCGGGAGATAGGGTTGATGATGACGGTGGATGCTCGGGAGCTTATCCATCCACAACGTACGAATGTCCCACTGCCGATAGTGTGCGGGCATGATCTCTGGCGCATACAGACTGGTGTAGACGGGCGTTTGTGGAAACAACTGCACCAGCACATCCAGCACGTCCTCAGCCCCACCGATCTGGTTGAGCCAATCATGAACCAATGCCAGCTTCACGGCTGACCTGCTGTCTGTAAAGTCAAAAGGGGTTTAAAGCTCATGCGATGTTCTGGCGTCGGCCCATAAGTCTGTAATGCCCGTTGATGAGCAACCGTGCCATAACCTTTGTGGGTCCCAAAAGCGTATTGCGGGTATAAAGCGTCGAGATCAGTCATATAAGCATCGCGCCAGATTTTTGCCAGAATACTGGCGGCGGCGATTGAAAGCGAGAGACTATCCCCTTTGATCAGATGCTGCTGTGGAATGGGCATCTCCTCCCAACGAAAACCGTCCAGTAAGAGGAAATCCGGCTTCAGTTCCATTGCGTCCAAAGCACGCCGCATTGCCAGGCGGGTGGCCCCAACGATGCCCACTTGATCGACTTCGGCGCTGCTGGCGCTGCCCACTGCCCAAGCTCGTGCTACGGTACGGATTGTATCGGCCAGGCGCAACCGCTGGAGGGGTGTCATCTGTTTGCTATCGCGGACGCCCCGGAGCATAGTCAGCAAGTCGTCGCGCTCCAACGGCAAACACACTGCTCCGGCAACCACCGGCCCAGCCCAGGTTCCCCGGCCAGCTTCATCGATACCCACAATATGATGATAGCCCAGCGCGAGCTGCTGTTCCTCAAAAGTGAGCCTAGCGGTCAGGTTCGACCGTTTTTCGGGGAGCATACACGCCTCGGAACCAGTTACGCCGGATTTGCCAGATTTCCGCCAGTAGATACATCGAATCGCCGATCAGGCGCATCCGGCTGTCCGGGTCAAAATACCAGGTAATCGGCACCTGTTTGATGTTGTAACCGCGCTTCCTGGCGATAAATAACAACTCAATATCAAAGCCAATTCCGGTCATCTGCTGAACAGCGAACAGATCCTCAGCCGTATGGCGATTAAACATCTTGAAACCACACTGGGTATCCTCAAAACCGCGCACCGCCGTCAGTTTGATGATGAGGTTGTTGATGCGCCCAATGATGTGGCGATGTTCCGGTTCACCGACCCGTTGAGCACCTTTGCCTTCACGCGATGCAATGATGATCTCAGCATCTCCAGATTGAGGCGGCAGGAACTGAGGCAGATCATCAATCCGCATCGAGAGATCGGCATCACAAATAAAGCGCCAGTCACCCAAGGCTTCCTGCATCCCAACCTTAACCGCCAGACCCTTACCCCGTACCGCCGCTTTGATAACACGCACATAGGGGTGAGTGCGGGCAAAGGCTTCACTGACTTCAACCGTGCGGTCAGTCGAGCCGTTTTCGACCACGATCACTTCGTACGTGTAAGGCTGTGTCTGGAGGAAAGCATCAATTTGTTCGAGGCTGGGGGGCAACCGCGCTTCTTCGTTATGCGCGGGGATGACAATCGACAGGAAGGGGTTCAAAGACGGACTATCCTTTAGACCTGCGGTGGAGACAGGATGCTCTCCACGTATTCGTCGGAGACTGTACGGGCAAGCTGAATAGTGCGGCGTTTCTTCAACAAAGTAGGCAGCGCCAGCAACCCAACCAGCATTCCACGTAAGCGGGCGCGGGCTGCAGCACCACGCCAGGCCCGGATGGCTTCCCAGGCTTGTTTCCACTGGGATCGCAGAATCTGACCACCATACTTACGCCAGAGGCTGCGGGGCAGATTTTTGACCAGCACGTAAATCAGGTTGCGACCATCATGGAAGCTGGCTGTTACACCGCCACCCGTGGCCGAAAGGTGATGATACACGACCGCTTTAGGGGTGTAAAGACAGCGCCAACCCCATAACTGGGCACGCCATGCCAGGTCAACATCCTCCAGCGAGAAGAAGAAATCATCATCCAGCAGACCAACCGTTTTGAGCATGGACTTACGGTAGGCTGACGAGCCACCACAGGCGCTGAACACGTACTCTTCCCGGTCGTATTGACCGACATCTTTCTGCCAGACTCCGCGATTGCCTGCCCTGCCATCCAGCGTGAAGTAATCACCTGCCGTGTGGAACGTATCCCGACGATCAAACAAGAGCATCTTGCTGGCGACCAGACCGACCTCCATGTGCCGGTCAAAGGCATCGACAATCGCAGCAGCCCAACCAGGATCGACTTCGGTATCGTTGTTCAAGAGCGCAATAATGTCGCCCTGGGCCGCTTGCATCCCCGCGTTGCAGGCACCGGTAAAGCCGCGATTGGTCGGCAGTTCGACCAGGCGAACGTGTGGATAGCGTTCGCGGAGCAGCTTTTGGGAACCATCCGTGCTGGCGTTATCCGCCACGATGATCTCGATCTGTGAGTAGGTTTGCTTTGCCAGCGAATCGAGGCAGGCAGGCAAGAACACTGCCCCATTCCAGTTGGGTATGACAATCGAGAACAGCGCGGGCATCAGGCTTTCAACAGACCTTCTTTATCCAGGAAGGCATCAACTGCTTCCTGCCAGGGACGGAGCCGAATGCCGGCATGAGCACCAGCCAGATTGACCAGACCAGCATAGGTCGGCGGCACTGATGCCCGTTGCCATTCCTTGATCGAGATTTTCTCGATGGGAACTTCACTCTGACCGGTCCGGTCAAGAATATAGCGGGCAAATGTCCAGCGGGAGACACTCCCTTCATTGACCAGGTGATACACCCCGTAGCGTTCAGTCTGGATGAGCTTCGTGATCGCATCCGCCAGATCGTCATTGTAGGTTGGGTTCGCCACTTCATCCGTGACCACACGGAGCGGCTTACCCGCAGTGACAGCGCCGAGGATCGCCTGAATGAAGTTCTTGCCACCATGCGCGAATAACCACGAGGTGCGAACGATGAAATGTCGCGGGTTGATATGCTGGATGGCCTGTTCACCAACCCATTTGCTATACCCATAGGGGTTGACCGGGCCGGTGGGATCGTATTCGCGGTAAGGATCACTGCGCTTGCCGTCAAAAACCTCGTTGGTGCTGACGTACAACACCGGCAGATTCAGGCTGGCGGCAGCCAACGCCACATTCTGCGTGCCGAAGCCGTTCGTAGCGATAGCCTTTTCCGGTTCACGGGCACAACCATCAACATCCGTCCAACCGGCGGGATGCAACACAAAGTCCGGGCGTTTATCGTGGACGAGTGAACGAATCGCGTTGAAGTCGCCAATATCGGCATGGATGACATTTTCACCCACAATATCGACTCCGGTGACCGAGTGGCCCTGAGCGGTCAGGAGTTGGACGAGTTTGCTGCCGAGCCGACCAGCGGCACCAGTGACGAGAATATGCATAGTTAGTGTGTGCTCCAGTAGGCGTAAACCTGATCTAAATCGGCCTGCCATTGCTGACGGGCGTCGGCATCCGGCAACGTGCCACGAGAATCGTCCACTTTGAAATAACCTGCACCGGGGATGCCAGTCTGTTTACTGACGACGAGTGCCGGTAAAACGGGACGACCAGCTTCAAGTTCAAGGCGTCCAACGTCGATCAGCAGGCGGGTGAGCAGATGCGAGTGATAGTGAATCGACGCCGTCTGAATGTGGCGGCAGAGTTCACTATAGCTGATGGGTGGACGGCCTTGACGAGCAATATCCACCAGAATGGTGCGAATTTCCTCAGTAACGGCTTTCCACTTGGCATCTTCAGCGGCAGGTTTGGATCGCATAAGGTCATTCTACCAGTGAGCGGGCTTTCAGCAGGCTAACAGCTTAACGCGGGTAAACGGCCAGCACAACCGGGACTGGATCAAATGAGGTGACGAGGACTTGCGGCGAGCCATCGACCGGGGCGACCAACAGGGTCGAACCACCACCATCCAGGTTGAAGGCCGTCGTCAGGTCAAGGTCAGCGGCGGCCAGATAGTCGGCCAGTGGGATGAGTTCCAGGCCGAGGAAAGGCGTCGCCAGCAAAATAATCCGACCAGCCTGATCCTGACCGATGACGCTACGGCGGGTGATGCGGTCATTGGGTGAAGTGATGGGGGCTGGTGAGCCATCCGTGACCAGGTTCGGGAAGGCCTGAACAGCCTGTTCCAGCGGAGAACCATCGTAGGGCTGAAGGATAAGGTTCTGAACACGAGGGAGGCCGTCCTGAACGGCGAACATGCCACCTTGATCGACATAGCTTTGACCGTGGGCGATACCATCGGCAACGACCAGACCGAGGGCCATATTATCCCGGGTGAAGAAATTGGCGTTGATGATGGCGACAGCATCCGGCAAGGCTTCGATCCACTGCTGGGCGGTCAGGGGTTGAGCGGGTTGGTAATGGACACGGAAGGTGAACTGAGCCGGATCAATCCGCAGGGCGATCATCTGGGTGAGGGCATTATCGGAAGGCAAATAGCGACGGCGTTCCAAACCAGGGGAAACCGATTCCCAGCTATCGACCGGGCCAAAAAGTGTGTCATCGACAGCGGGAGCAGGCGTAGGCGTGATCGTCGGAACGGGAGTGGACTCCACAGCAGCGGGCTGAGAACAGCCAGTGATGAGAGCCATGAGCAGTGCAGCGAAAAAAGACCAGTTGAGCGGCAAAGAGACCATCCTGGAAGCCAATTGTTACCTGTTATGCAGGTAAATAACAGGTAACAATTAGTAATAATCCAACGTGAGCGAAACGCTTTTCCAACCGGGCGACACGTATCGGAAATGAGGATTTTACTACAGAGGACAAAGAAACAGAGTTGCAGAGAGCCAGATTTCTATTGCAAAGCGGCAATGAAGCAGAAGAAATCACTGCAGAGAGGCAAAGGAGCAGAGAAGCGGAACGAGTCCCGAATTGTGCTGTTAAGTCTTGTAGGGAAAGATGCGGTTATGCTATACTCTTTTTCAAGCGTAAATGGGCGCTTAGCTCAGCTGGTTAGAGCGTACGGTTCACATCCGTAAGGTCGGGGGTTCGAGCCCCTCAGCGCCCACAAAGAAGACGAGCCAATCGGGTAACTGATTGGCTCGTTTTGATTCATGTCTTCAGGCAGTTTCACTATAAAACATCGACTATACTGAAACAGATGACTCAAACACGGTTCTCCGGGGCAAAGGTGATGAAGGTACTCAGGCGATTGGGAATAGCGGTCTTCATCCTATCGTTCATAGCCTGCCTGTGCAGCCTCGCGCCACTGACCCTTCGCTACTTCCGTGAGGACTGGAGCGAACTCTCTTATCAATCCCCCGATGAGATCATCACGCTGCTAAGAAGCGAAATACCACCTGATACAACTTCATTTGAAATGGTTCAGTCAATCATGCGGACGCATGGCGTATCGAATTGCAGAACCACACCACGCGGTCAATGTGTGATCTGCGAGACACCTGTCGGCATTTCCTCGCCGCTGGATGCCATGCAACATGGATGGGCATTCCAGAGATCTGTGCTTTGGTGGTGGTATGTGAATACAGCGGAATACATCCACCAAATCAACATTTCAATAGCAGAAGATGAAACTGAACAGATAACTCCAGCATGGCAAATCGGTGTACAAACAATTGGACGCCAGTATCAAGTGCTTATGCCCTATCTGAGCATGGGTAAAGGCGGTCGATGCGGCTGGGATCTCGATCCAGCTATCGACAACTTCCCGTGAGAACCTCGTGCTTAACCGTTCAATCATCCAGCCGTTAGCTACACGCCTCACCGCTCCCCCACCTGCCCACACCACCCCTCTAAACCCGCCGAATCGAGGAAGCCCGCCGCCGCGCCCGCCTCACCGATTTTGTACGAGGCGAACACCATCGCCTTGCGGATGGCGGCGTAGGGGTCAGCCGTGTGCGCGTAGGTATGCACAAACGCCGAGAACAGCGCATCCCCAGCACCGATGGTGTTGACGACCGGGCGGGTATAGATGGCTGGCACGCGCTCCATGAAGTGGTCCCGGCGCACCGCCAGCAGCGCCCCCTCGCTGCCCAACCCGATCACCACGATCTCCATGCCGTAGCGGTTGAACAGCGCACGCGCCCAGTCTTCGGGACTCATCGGCAGGCGTTCATGGCTCTGGAACAGGATGTGCGCCGCCGCCATGAAGTCGCGGTTGTAGTCGTCTTCAAGGTCGCTGATGGTATGGACATCGGTCGCTATCGGCTTCCCGGCAACGTGAGCCAGCGTCAACAGCGGGCGCGAAAAGTTGATGTTGCATAGGGCCGCCAGATCGCACGCCGCCAGCGCCTGCCGGGCGATGTCCTCCGGGTAGGGTGCTTCCTGGGCCGCTTTCAGATCGACATTGATCTGCCGCCGTCCTTCGCTGTCGTACAGAATGACCGAGTGCGCCGTCGCTTCCATGCTATCCAGCACATGGGTGGAGGGGATATGGCTTGCCGCCAGCGCCTCGTAGACCAGGGTGCGGGCAGGATCTTTGCCGATCAGCGAGAGCAAATTCACATCATTCCCCAGCGTGGTCAGCGCCTTCGCCAGGTTGTAGCCCACGCCGGAGACGCTGCTGTTCACGCCGCCAAAGGGATAGCGCACCGGCGAGTAGGCGATGGGAAAGCCATCGACTTTCAGTGTGATTTCCAGATTGATGAGGCCGGAGATGAGAATTGGGGTCATGTAGTCTGTTACTGATTACCGATGGAGGATGTCTATTCTAATGATAAACCACCTGAACAGCACGTTGACTCAGCTGTCTTGGTATTCCCTTTTCCAGAAAAACATATTGAGTTGTCAATAAAATAAGAGAGCCAGCCTTTGAAAGGCTGGCTCCGCATACTGGATTGCGTTGGAAGTTATCCTGAACTACAGCGGGCTGCAATCACCATAGTGACCAACAGACCAAACTCCACTGTCCCAGATTTGCCAACCATTTAGACTGCTCTCCAAATCGGTAGGCGAATTCCAGTAAAAGGTGCCACCATTGGCACCGTTGAGTACTGCCGAGGGAGCAAGCTCAAACTCAGCGGGGCCAACTTGGATATAGCAATCTGTGTTGATTGTAACCTCTTCTTCTGGGAGCGGGGGGAGAACCCAGGCAAACCCGGTGGGGAAGGTTTCGCGGGTGTAAATACCGGCCTCGAAGCGGATCAGGTACCAACCCGCTTGCCACAGCACAATATCATCCCCACATTTACCCGCCATGCTCCCGCCTTCATAGCAAGCATTGGCGTTTTCATTAACGGTGGGATCATTGGAGGGCACCTCATCTGCAGCCAGCACGTGCAGGACAGACAGGAGCGTGACAAAAACCATAAAGATAGCGAGATGACGTTTGGTCATGAGAGCCTCTCCACAAATACAAGAAGATGATTGGTCAAGCAACGTCTATTCATAATCAGTTGCGTTTTGCTGCTGATAGAATTAACGTACCAATGGATTTACAATAAATGTTGATTGACAGCATAACCATTAAGAACGATAGATGTCAGAAAAAAATTTACCTTCTTCATAATTTAGAATCGGACAGTGAACCGATTTAACCGCTTTAATGCAACGCCCGTATGATGCGAGTGCTGATCTCCTCGGCGGTCTGTCCGCCCCGATCAGCGAGAGCAAGTCCACATCATTCCCCAGCGTGGTCAGCGCCTTCGCCAGGTCGTAGCCCACGCCGGAGACGCTGCTGTTCACGCCGCCAAAGGGATAGCGCACCGGCGAGCAGGCGATGGGAAAGCCATCGACTTTCAGTGTGCTTTCCAGGTTGATGAGGCCGGAGACGAGGATAGGTGACACGGTATGCTTCCTGGTGATCTTAAGGGATGGCTGCGCCCGCCCACCGCATTTGATGATATATATAAGATAGAGTTTATGTGAATCCTGCAGGAGCAATACTTATGGCCTTACCTGTTACCTGGTTGGATGCGGAAGAAAGCATCCTGGTTGCCACCATCCAAAAAGATACCACATGGGATGAGTATCATGCGGCAATTGACCACATGATCACGGAAGCAGCCCGGGTCAAACACCGGGTGGATATTATTTTCCATGACAATGTGGGAATGCCCAAAGGGAACCCTCTCCATCATCTCAAAGTGGGTTCGACCAAGGTCATCAAGCAGACGAACATTCAATCGACCGTCATTGCCGGGTCGCGAGGCTCAACTGGCTTTGTCCGCTCGATTATGGAAATTCTGGCCAAGTCGATGCAGATGGCGCAGGCACGCCAGAAGACTCAAACCACGGCCGGGAACGGGTTGATGTTCAGGCCAACCCTTGATTCCGCTGTCCAATTCATCCGGGCAGATCGGGAGCGTTCCCAAAAGGATGCCTCGGTCAAGTAGTAGTCGATCGCACGATTCCTGGTCCGCATCAGGCGGCTTAACAATCGACCTGATGACTTAAGCTTACGAATGAGGCCTCTACCTCCACCCGGACAGAAGGCCTCCAGATTTCATTTTTCATCTCCGGGTTGTCGATGGAGATACAAGAGATTGCGCTGCTGCCCAATCAGCAGCGCGTCATGGCATCTTACCTCCGATATCTGCACAGCCAACTGAAATCAAATATGTAATTTAGTCAATTTACATACTTATTACCAAAACCAGGCAACCGAGATATAATGGACTTGGAATGCCTTCTGGTCAAACAAATCTGGGAAGGAGGAACTATGGTCAACGTTGAGTTGATTTCCCGGATTGATGAACTCAAAGACCAGTTCAACCAGGCCAAACATTCAGATATGCATGCCGCCATACAACTGGCGGATCAGATTTATCAGCTTGCGATCGAAGCAGAGCAATGGTCGGTTGCCAGCAAGATCCAGGCGGAAAAAGCTTTCATATACTTTGAAATCGGCCAGTATGCCGAGGGCATGGTTCCGGCTCAACACGCCCTGCGCCTCGCTCTTGAGCATCAGCTACCTATTGAAGAAGGCTATGCCTATTTTGCATTGGGGACAGCCCATGCTTATACCGGGAATTATACCGAGGCGCTTGAATTTTCCTTCAAACAGAAGCAGATTGCCTTGCAGAGCAATCATCTGGAATTGCTCGAACTGGCACTGACAGCCATTCCATATGTTTATCGTGAAATGGAACAGTTCCCGGAAGCCATCGCCAGCGCTGAAGAAGGGCTGCGCTGGCTGGATGAACGGCAGGCCCATCTTCAGAAAGCCACCATCCTTGAAAATCTTGGGGTAACCTACCACCGGATGAAGGATTATGCGCGGGCCAAAGACTATTACCAGCAGGCGATCGCGCTGGCCCGTACATCCAATAACTACGGTATCCTGCTCTATGGGCTAGCCTCGTTATCCAACTGTCTGTGCGAGCTTCATGACATCCCAGCAGCCCAGGCAACCTTCGACGAACTGGACTCCCTGTGCCAGCACCAGGGCAATATTCAACCCGCCATGCGGTTGACTGTGAAAGCCCAGCTCAAACGCACGATGGGTGATACAGCGGGTGCGATTGCGGACTATCAAAGTGCGCTGGAAATCGCCCGACAAGCCCACGATCATCAAGCCACGGCAATAATCCTTGACGAACTTGTCCGGACGTATCGACAGTCCGGCGATTATGAGGCGGCCCTGCGCTATTTTGAAGACCTGCACAAAGTAAAGACGATCTCCACCAACGAGAATTCCCGCAAGCGCCACGACATCCTGAATGCCCTGCACAAAACTGCCGCGCTCCAGCAGGAAGCGGAAATCCAGCGCTTGCGGAAGGAGCAAGCAGAGTGGCAATTGGCAGAATTAAAACGTTCAGAAGCGGATCGCCTCGAGAAGGACAAGCTGTCCTACCACCTCAAAAAAGAGCAGGAATTAGCGGCTCGCAAAGAACGCATCCTGCACCACCTCCATCATGAAATCCGAACCCCGCTGACGATCATTCACACCGCTACGGAAACGATGAACCACTATCGAGACCGGATCAGCGATGAACGACGACAGCAGTATTTCGACCGGATTAGCGATCAATTCTGGCGCATCAATAAACTGATGGATGACATTTCAGCAGTGCTGCATGGGGTCGAAACGCAACCCGAGTCTGAAGGACGCAGTACCGCCATTGACATTCACCAGGTTTGCCAGGGTTCCATCAATACGGCGCATCGCCTGACTCATACCCGGGATCGGATTGCTGTAAACACCCAGGCCATCCCGAGGGATATCTGGTTGGATGCAACGCTGCTGGATGAGGTTCTGGTTCAACTGCTCACCAACAGCCTCAAATTCTCCGAGGACAGGGTGCAGCTCGAGGTCCGTGCGACCGATCACGAACTGGTCTTCTCCGTTGCCGACCACGGAAAAGGCATCCCTGAAGAAGAACTTCATCAGATCTATCAGCCGCTCTTCCGGGGCAGTAATGTCGGCGAGGTACGGGGTCTGGGGCTAGGGCTGACCATCGTGCGGAATTATGTGAAGGCTTTAATGGGGAAAATCCATATCGACAGTCAGGTCGAGACCGGCACAACGGTCACGATTGAGGTCCCGTTTGTGCGCCTGAACACACCGGACTCGCTCTCAAGCTGACAAGGCTGTCGTCCGCCCGATACTCAGGCCGCGTTCAGGGCGATCCAGAAGACCGAGCCGCCCTCTGGCGGGCAGTTGACGCCTACATCGCCCCCCTGTAACCCGACCAGATGCTTGACAATCCACAGGCCCAGCCCAGTGCTGTGTTCGCCATCAGTGGGGCGCGTGCTGAGTTTGCCGAACTGGGTGAAAAGCCGACTGCGTTCGTTGGCGGGGATGCCAGGGCCTTCATCGCCTACGCAGATGATCACGCGCTGACCTTCGTGGACGCTCCAGAGATGCACCTGGGTATGCAGCGGACTGTACTTGATGGCGTTGCTGACCAGATTGCCGAGCGCCTGCCGGAAGCGGGCCGGGTCCGCATAGACCGCGCCAGACATGGCTTCGGTCAGCAGGCGAATATTCTTGCGGAGGGCGTGCGGCTGATATAACCGGAGCAGGTCATCCACCACCCCATCCAGAGGCACCCGATCCAGCGCGATCTGAATCTCCCCCACGCTGGCGGCTGCCGTGTCCAGAAAGTCCTCGATCACCGCTTTCATCGAGTCCAGCGTGTCATCCAGCGTGGTCAACCATTGGGCGCTGTCTTCCGGCGTCAGATCCGGGCGGCGCAGGAACTCGGTAATCATGCGCCCGTTCATCAGCGGACTCTTGAGGTCATGGGAGGCGATGCGGATCAGACGATCCTTCAATTCCTGGGCTGCTTTCAGTTCCAGGAACGCCTTCTTCCGTTCATCCTGAAGCTGCTTGAGCGCCAGTTGAGTCTGCACCCGGGCCGCCGTCACATCCGGGTCAATCGGCTTGGAGATGTAGTCGTTGGCCCCCAGGTGGAGGCCCTGGGCAATATCCTGCGAATCACCCAGCGCGGAGATGAGAATCACGGGTAAATCGGCTGTCTGGGGATTAGCGCGGATTTGCTCCAGCACCTGATAACCGTTCAGATCCGGCATCATGATGTCCAGCAAAACGAGGTCAATCGGTGTTTGATCCAGAATGGCCAGCGCCGTCTGCCCATTGGGTGAACAAATCACCTGAAACTGGGTGTGGAGCAGGCGTTGCAGCAGCAGCAGGTTAGCCGGTTCATCATCCACCGCCAGGATCACAGGCAAAGCGTTCATGAGAGTCACTTTCAGGCAGTCAGCAAAATACACTCCCCCTACATATTACGGTTATTGTTTCGATAATTTCCTTAAGATTTATGCCTGATGATCAGCTATTGTGATTGAGCGACTTGGTGATATGGGCGATGATGTCCTCGGCGGTTTCCTCAATCGGGCGGTCGGTGATGTCCAGCGTCCAGAAGCCGCCGCGCCGGAAAATCTTGCGCGCGTGTTCGACCTCCTCGTACAAGTCTTCGGCTGAACTGTAGGTGGACTTGGTGGACAAGCCCAAGCGCTGCTGGCGGAACTGCCGGAACGCCACCAACTGCCCCGGTTGAATCGAAAGGCCGACCACCCGGCGGCTGTCGATCTCAAACAGTTGGTCCGGCGGCTTGACTTCGCGCATCAGCGGCACATTGGCAACCCGCCAACCCTGCGTGGAGATGTACATGCTCAGCGGGGTCTTGCCCACCCGGGAAACCCCGGTCAGCACGATCTCCGCCAGGTGCAGCTCGTCAATCCGGCGGCCGTCATCGTGGTCAACCGCAAACTCCATGGCCTCGATGCGGCGGAAGTAGGGCGCCCGCAGCTGCTGGTACAGGCCGGGTTCACCGATGGGTTCACGCTCCAGCAAGCGGGTCAATTGCAGCAGCAGCGGCCCCTGGAGATCAATCGCAATCACGTTGCTATCGCGGGCGCGTTCGGTGAGCAGGTTGCGGAGGTCGGTCATCACCAGCGTGTGGACAATCAGGCCGCCGCTGGCCGCCGCCCGGCTGACCAAGTCTTCAATCGCAGCCGGATCGCGCACATTGGGCAGCACCTGCAGCGGCACCTCCGCGCCCTGGAACTGGGCCAGAGTCGCCCGGACGATACGCTCGCCGCTGGTCCCCTGCCCGCCGGATACGATGTAGATGGTCGGAGTGGTCATGTGTCGCCTGCTTCCCGTTGCGCGTCAGCCGATACGCTGACTCTACGCCCGGCGGGGCTGGGGAGCGTAGGACGCTTAACACGGGTTTAGGGCGTCATTCAGCATAGGAATCCAGCGTGTAGAGACCAAACACGAAGAAGGGAGCATGTCCCTTGACGCGGTCGCTGGTGAGCGCCTTGAATTCATGAGCTTTGTCCACATCGGTAAACAGGTGAAGTTCATTCAGGTGCGGCGACCAGACCGGCTTGAGTGCTACCAACTCGTCTTCATCGTAAGCGCAGTTGGAGAGACCTGAGAGCAGGAAGCGATCTGAAACATCATAACCGAGCAATTGACCACCGAACGCTGCGGTCATCGGTTTGAAATCGTAGCCCTCCCAGTGCAGGGCTTCCTGTTCGTCCTGCAGAACAATGGTTATCACGATCCGAAGGGTTGACGCGGGATAACCACCATGAGCGGCGAAGAAAGTATCCATTTCGCCGAGTTCTTGCCATAAATTTTGAACTGTACCGCGCCACGCGGGCAAGTCATCGTAGCGGTTCAATACGGATACCCACACCATATCATCCGTTGAGTACGGCTGCTGGATGTCGTCCCGCAAGAAGAACAGATGACGGCGCTCCGGCTGGTAAGGGAACGCCCAGTCCGAGATCAGGTAGCGCACGTCATAGGCGACAATTTGTTCGATCATGGTGATACGGGCCTGCTAGAGTTATCAATGCTTTAAGGGTGTATATGGCACAGCATGACACAATTACCTGATCGCCCAAGCGCGGATTCCACCCCGATTATTCTGCACATCATCACCAACTCCCATCAACCACGTTCCCGACTGATTGAAGGTCACATCCGATAAGAGAGGATATGGAAATTCCACCTGCATGAGCAAATCGCCCTCAACCGAGTAAATCTCCACATCATTCCAGTCCTTGACCGTTACAAGCAGTTCATCGTTTGGGCTAAATCGCATGATACTTGTCGGATTTCGCTCATCCCGCTTCATGGGAATGCTTGCCAGCAAATCGCCCGTCAATAAATCATGAACATCTATCCGTTCAGCGAACAACGCTGCAATCAGATTGCCGCTCGGAGAAACCTCGATTTGGCTTACATCCTCTAGAAACGTCAGTATTTCAGCACCAGAATCCAACAACACTCCTCTGACAGGTGTATTCATCGAAGATTGGTACACCAGTACATTCCGCCCCGGAACGAAAGCGAGTATGCGAACGCGCGATTCAGGGCTACCTTCAGCGTCGAACTCCACCGAAACCGGCTGTAGCAGTTCACCACTGACCAGATCAAGCCTCGCTAGAGTCGCTGCCCAATCACCGACGATAACCTGACCATCATGCAGAACACTATTCGACAAATCGCCTAGATAGAGATTATTCACAGGTCTGATCGAATGAATTAGCTGAAATGAATGTCCATCAAACGTGGCAATCGTCCCAGAGTCAGTCGCTACAAAAAGATTACCATCTGGCGTAAAACCAATTGGATCGATATACGAGGATTCAATAGGTTCAAGGACGGATACTGTAGCAGCATCCTCAAGGCGAATGACCTGCCGATTTCCAAGGACAGCAATTGAACTTGCCGGGTCAATCGCAATTGACATTGGCCTTTGGGAAAGAACTGTGTTGAGTGGATCAACAATCACCTGCACAGTGGCTTCACCCACTGTCCATTGACGAGTGTCGATAATCCAGGCTGTTTCACATACACCCCCTGCGTAGTCATCCAGAACGCTTGCCTGTCCCTTTGCGTGACCTGTCACCACAATCCAATTGTCATCTGGACTGATCGCAACCCCGGTTTGTGGCGACCCGGTAACGTCCAGGATCCTATCAAGCCGATTCGCGTTTCTTGCGGTGATTTCTACACTGGAAGTTGCTGCAAAGAAGTCGATAGAAGCACCAGGAAACCAACATTGATTGGCAACACGGTCATAGAGAGCAAACCCAATTGACAATAGGCTGCAAGAGATGACTACGAGACTAATCAGCAGGCATGACCGCCCGCGAAATCGAACTGTAATCAAGCTTCGCTCGTCCATGTACAAGCTAACGAAAAACCCAGACTCGCGTCTGAGGCCGTCATCTGTGCCGGTGGTAGAACGCGAACCCACACGGGTTTCCCATGTCGATTATCTTTCGCGCACATCAAAGCCAATAACGCTTTCGATCATCAGCCTAAACCCTATGTATACCAACCAGGATTCAAGACTACCAGCCCTTGATCGCTAAAGTGAAACGCTGCTTTAATTCCACTGCACGATTCAAAAAGATGAATACCTTCAGCTAGGTCAGTGCGTGGTTCCGTCACCGTACCATACTGACGCATCCAGATAAGAATGTCCGAACGATTAAGCTGCTTGGCAATAGCAGCAATAGCGTGGCGCTGTGAATACAAATCGATAATGGGAAAGTTAGTCACAAACATGCCCCTTCATCATCAATCCGTAAAACAAAAGACCCCAGACTCGCGTCTGAGGTCTTTAAGTGTGCCGGTGGTGGGACTCGAACCCACACGGATTTCTCCAATCGATTTTGAGTCGATCGCGTCAGCCAATTGCGCCACACCGGCAGGTTTCAAAACCCGCTATAATGGACAGGATATAGTCTAGAATTCGCCTACAGGGTTTGTCAATGGCGATTAGTCCAGAGCAGGAGACCAACTGGATCCAGGCCGCCCGAAGCGGGGATCTGGAAGCCTTCAACCGGCTGGTGCTGGCGCATCAGGATCGGGTCTATTCGCTTGCCTACCGCATCATGGGGGAGCCGGCTGCCGCTGCCGATGCCGCGCAGGACGCCTTCATCAATGCCTGGCGGCGGCTGGAAACCTACCGGGGTGGCGCCTTCCAGTCCTGGCTGCTGCGGATCACCGCCAACACCTGTTACGATGCGCTGCGCTACAGCAAGCGCCGCCCGGCCACCGGCATCGAGGATCTGCCCGGCGCGGAGACCGATGACGGCCCGGTGCTGGTCGCGGACGATCTGACGCCGGAGCAGTCGCTCCAGCAGCGGGAACTGGCGCAGGCCATCCAGCAGTGCATCAATGCCCTCCAGCCCGATCAGCGGCTGGTGCTGGTCATGTGCGATGTGCAGGAGATGAGTTATCAGGAAGTGGCGGAGACCAGCGGGGCTAATCTGGGCACCGTCAAATCCCGCCTCAGCCGGGCGCGGGCCGCTGTCCGCCAGTGTCTCGGCGCAGTCGAGGAACTTTTGCCCGGTGGATGGCGTCAGAGAGAGAAGAGTTAAACGTAAGTCAGCCCTGTAGGGGCGACCCGGCGGGTCGCCCCTACTGAAACTGGAACAAAATCGAAACAAATGTTCCGTTTCTGTGGCGAAGATCGATTAACATTAGGACTTACGCAAACGCCGCATTTTGTAGGGGAGGATTAGGGCGTCTGCGCCCGTGTATCGCGCAGCGATCCCGTGACTGCGTAAGTCCTGAACATCTTGAATGTAGGGACGAGGCGTGCGACCAAAGGAAGTCCCTGTGGGGCCTCGTCCGCCGTGTCTGTTAGCAGGTATTCAATGGAGTGGTCAGATGCGTTACCGTTTGGACACAAAAACACCGGCCTAATCTGTCAAATGTGTCCAATCTGTCCATTTTGTCCAAATACGTAGGGGCGACCCGGTGGATCGCCCATCACGAAGGTAAACGAAGCACAGCATGATGGTGACGGATCAGGATTACGAACTGCTGTCGGGATACATCGACAACGCGCTGACAGCCGCCGAGCGTCAGGCACTGGAAGCACGCCTCGCCGCCGAGCCGACTCTGCGCGCCGAACTGGAGGCGCTGCGCGGGACGGTGGCGCTGCTGCGCGGGATGCCGGTGTTCAAGGCGCCGCGCGATTTCACGCTCACCCCGGCCATGGTCGCCCGCCCGGAACCCACACTGGAGATCGTGCCCAAGCGTCGCGCCCAGCCCTTCTATCTCTCGCCCGTCTTCAGCGCCGCCGCCGCCGCCGCCGCATTCCTGTTGGTCGCCCTCAGCACCGTCCTGCTCAACCTTGACTCGCCACTGCGCGAGTCCGCACCGGCAGCCGTCGCCCTGCAGGCCACCGTCGTCTCTGACCAGTTTCAGGTGTTCGGCACAGCGACCCAGGCAGACAGTGACACCATGGCCGGGGCAGCCGCCGCTCTGCCGACCCAGACAGCCGACCTGGAACAAGAAACACAGGACGCACTCCCGGCAACCGTAGATCCGGGGGCGATGATCTTCAGCAGCGAGGCCGCCTCCACCGCCCTGCCGGAAACCGGGATTCTGATGGCTCCGGCGGGTGCAGCCGATACCGCTCAGGAAGAAGCCCTCACCTTCACGCCTGAGATGGCACCGCTCAACTTTGCCGCGCCCGCCGGAACGCCACCCCCTCCGGTAGATGGGATCATCACCGGGAGCGCTGCGGACTCGGCACCAGCTACGGCTTCAGTCGCCCGTGAAGGCGATCCCGTCACCGCCACTCCAGCACCGACGCAAGCGGCCATGCTGGCTGCGACGATGGCTCCCCAGGGTACGCCGGTTGCGGTGCTGCCCCCGGCAGAAGCCGCCCCGGTGCCATCTCCGACGACAGCGACATCAAGCCCACCCTTTGTGCCGCTGGTGCTGCTGGGGGCCGGAGTCCTGCTGGGCCTGCTGGCGATCCTCACCACCCTGCTGCGCCGCCGAGCCAACTAATGCCCAAAGAACGCATCGCCAACTTCTGCCCGCAGTGTGGTCACGCGCTGGAACTCCAGGTGCACTATGCACTGCCGCGTCCATCCTGCCCGTCCTGCGGACATATCGTGTTCTTCTCGCCCAACGTCGCTGTCCTGGCGCTGGTCGAAGTCGAGAACAAAGTGCTGTTGGTACAGCGCAAGCATGAGCCGAAGCAAGGCTACTGGGCGCTGCCCGCCGGCTTCATGGAATGGAACGAAGACCCGGCTGCCGCTGCCAAACGTGAAGTGCTGGAAGAAACCGGCCTGACCATCACCATCAACGGGCTGATTGATGTCTATCACACCCCATCGGATGGTGGTCTGGCCGATATCGTGATCGCTTACCGGGGAACCCTGGTCAGCGGCACTGCCCAGGCCATGGATGATGCCGAAGCACTTGGCTGGTTCACGCGGGAGGACTTACCGCCGCTGGCCTTCCTGCCCACCGAGCGCGTCCTCGAACGCTGGAAATCCGGCACAATATGATAGGGACGGCAAGGATGCCGTCCGGTTGACCTTGCCGAACATCCCACATCTGCATACACTACACACACTGGGGGCATGGCGTGACCATGCCTCGATCAATTTGCGAATCGCGTGGGCGCACAACCGTTCGTCCCACCATAAACCACATTCCGCGAAGGATAGATATGCTGCGGTTTTTGCTCTCGCTGGCGGTCGGGCTGGGGTTAGGATTGGGACTAGGCCTGTACCTCGGCTGGATTCAGTTCCCTGTTGAATATACCGATGCCCCGCCGAGCACTCTGGCGGAAAGCTATCAGGATGACTATACGGTGATGATCGCCGCCGGGTACCTGGTTGACCGGGATGTCAACGCGGCGCTGGAACGACTTCGCCTGCTGGAAATCAGCAATATTCCCCAGTATGTACAGAACGTCACCGAACGCTTCATCAGCAGCTCGCGGGAAGTGCGGGACATCATCTACATGGTGGCGCTTTCAGAGGCGCTCGGTCGCCTGACCCCCATCATGGAACCCTACCGGGAAGTCAACGTGCGCGGAACGGGGGGCTAGATGGGGTACGATCTGGCTGGCAATCAGCCGCCCGCCCGCGAAAGCCGTTACCGCCGCCCACGCTCACTGGTCTCCTGGTCAGCCCTGCTAATCGGATTCCTGATCGGGTTGGGCGGCGGGCTGTTCTATGCCTGGAATATCAACCCGGTGGTACAGATTGATACCCAACCCTGGCAGCTCACCAGCCGCGCCCGCGCCGAGTATATGGCCGCGATTGCGCTGGACTTCGGCTACGATGGGGATCTGAACCTGGCCGTGCAGCGCCTGATCGAACTGCGCCCACAGGGGGATCCGTTCCAGATGCTGGCCGATGCGGCCTGCCAACTGGCGACCAGTGGGTATGTCGATAGCAACGCCGGGTTGCAGGCGGTGCAGAGCATGAAGCTGCTCTACCAACTGCAGGGGCGCACCGGCTGCGCGGATACCCTGGTCGCTGCAGTAGCCCAACCGACCGAAGTCATCCTGAGCCTGCCTACGCCGACTCCGCTGCCACCCGCCACCAAGACCCCAACGCAGGTCCCGACACCGGCTCCCAGCCCTACCGCTGCCGCGCCAATCCAACCGACTGTGCCCGTACAATCGGACTTTGTGCCGCCGGTCGTGCGGACATTCTGTGATGCCAGTCTGCCGGGCATCATCGAAATCTTCGTGCAACAGGTCGGTGGGGAAGGATTATCCTTACAGCAAGTGCGGGTGCGCTGGAATGACGGTGACAACCTGTTCCTGACCGGTCTGAAACCGGAGCGTGGGCCAGGTTACGCCGACTTCGACATGGAAGCAGGTCTGAGCTACATCGTGGATATACCGGGCCGCTCCGACCCCACGTCGTCGCCGCTGGTCGCCAGTCCATGCACCACCGAGACCGGCGCAACTTCCATCACATCTTACCGCGTGTTCTTCGTGGAGCAGTAGTTAAGCACGGATGATGGTCAAACCGGCAGTCAGGTAAGGTTGGAGCAAGTCGTCAGGGACGGCCTGCTCCACAATCAGGCCGCTGACCTCGGTCAAGGCGCAGACCACATACTGCGAAGCCGCGCCAAGCTTCTCCTGTGAAGCCAGCACATAAGTTTCAGCCGCCCGTTCGGAGAGCGCTCGCTTGATATAGGCTTCTTCCAGATCGCCAGTGCTCAACCCGGCTTCCGGGTGAATACCCGTCACACCCATAAAATACACGTCGGCGCGGATATGGCTGATGGCCTCAATCGCCACCGCGCCCACCGTCACGATGGAATGCTTGAACAGCCGCCCACCGATGATGATGACCTCGATGCCGGGATACTCCATCAATTCCATGGCGATGCGTGGGCTGTGCGTCACAATCGTCGCCCGGAGATGACGCGGTAAATGCCGGGCGACCTGTACCGCAGTGGTGCCACCGTCCAGGATGACCACCTGCCCATCCTTGATCAGCGCCGCCGCCCCCCGCCCGATCTGGATTTTTGAGTCGGTGTGAATGTCCTCGCGCCCGGCAAAATCAACCACCGCCGGGGAAGCAGGGAGTGCGCCCCCGTGTACGCGCTGGAGCAACCCTTCCTGTGCCAACTCACGCAGGTCACGGCGAATAGTATCCTCTGACAGATTAAGTTCCTCGCTGAGCTGTCGGGCCACTACCTGTCCATCCCGTTTGAGCACGTCGAGAATATATTGCTTGCGCTGGCTGGTCAGCATGGCTTTACCCCAAAGTCTTCGGGCGCACAGCCGTGCGCCCCTGCATCTGCACGAATTTTCTTGACATTGCACGAATTATCGTGATAGACTGCACATATGCGATTAATCGTGCATAATCATGCAAAAGCGTGCACATCCATTTTACCCTGAATTGAGGTTCAAGACCTGATGAGCGAAACCAACAAACGAATGATGATCCTGATTGCCGGGCCGTACCGCAGCGGCACCGGGGATGACCCAGCAAAAATGGCGGCCAACCTGCACCGACTGGAAGAGGCCTCGTGGCCGATCTTCGAGGCCGGGCATGTGCCGATGATCGGCGAATGGGTTGCGCTGCCGGTGTGGAATGCTGCCGGTGGTGGCGCTGTCGGCGATTCACTCTATGACCATATTTTCCACCCCACAGCCGGGCGGTTGATCGAGCGCTGTGACGCTATCCTACGATTGGAAGGTGCTTCCACCGGCGCGGACAACGATGTTCGGCTGGCGAACGAACGTGGCATCCCGGTTTACTACCGGATCGAGGATATTCCGGTCTACCGAGCATGAGCAAGGGATGACGGAAGCGTAATGGAAGCTTGTTACAGGGTGTCCATACAGTAGTCGGCAAGATCATCAGGAGAACCACTATGCAGATCAACAGAGCCGCCGTTGAACACGCCCGCCAACAAGTCTATGAAGGACGCTACCGGATCAGCAGCAACTGGCGCGAATCGCAACCATCCGCCGCGAAAGCACAATCCTATTTGCAGCAGCATGGGACTGATCAGTACCAGCAATGGTATCTGGCAATTGATGGAGCTAACCAATATGTGCTGCCGACAGGTGACTTTGACGCAGTGCATCGCAGTGCCCTGATGGTTGCCAAAGAACAAGCGCTTCAAGCTGGTAACGGTGAATTGGAAGCCGCAATTGACGACATTCTGTTTCTGTTCGACCGGTTGACGGCGTGCTGATCTGTCATGGATTAAAACGCAGGCTGGCGGCCAGCAAATCGGAAGAACCGGCGTCATTGAGCGCTGACCAGGTGAGATAGAGATACAGTGCTCGATCTACTGCCAATTGCGGCGGGCCAATCAGCCGGGCTTCGGCCACATTCACCATACCAATAGGTTGACCACCCTGCCAAAACAGAACCCCAACCTGCCCCGCCGGGTCATAAACCGTCGTGGGCAGGTTGGGGAACACACCGCCTGACGGAATGACATAGCCTGGAGAATTTCCACCCGGTTCAACTGCCTCCACATCACCTGCATTAAAACCTATGGCAACCGGCGAGGCAGTTCCGGTGAGGCTCAACGGACGAGGTGCAGGCCACTCGTCTGCACTGGATTGAGCAGCGCTGTACCAAGTCTGAGGAATCCCTTCTGCCGTGACTATGTTCCAGAACAAATACGTATGAGCCTGATCAGCAGCAGCATAGAAAGAATCCAGGCGGTCTGTTGGTTCGAGCGTCAGTCCCGGTAGCACCGCTTGCGGTGTATCTAACTGACCGTTGGGCAGCAAGGCAGCCCGATACACAAGATCGTCGACGGTACTCAGCCAATAAAAAAATGCCGTCCCATCAGGCATTGTCAAGAGAGCCGGATAGTCGGCTTCAAAAGCAACCTGGTAGGACTCCTGAAGGCGCGGACGACCCTCGTCATCCAAGGTATGGGCGTAAAGGGATGGAGCATAGTCGAGACCGCCCGAGGCGACAATCAAGGCTCCGCCATCAGGTAAACGCATCGCTGCAAAACGCCGAGTCGCCTGCTGGGTGAGTTCAATCGGGCCGCGCTGGACAGTCAATGGTAAGCCGAGTAAAGCGCTGTATAGACGAAGTTCACCCGCGCTATTTTGGTCAAGCCAGAGATGGTGAAGGCTATCCGTACTGGCTGGAAGAGTCTGTAGAGCAAAAGGATTACGCGGCGGCAACGGCAGCACAACCTGGTCTGATAAGGAACCACTACCCCAGGTGCGACCATCCTGATGGATGCCACTTGCATCCGCACCAACCCACATAAAATTGGCGCGGCCATCTGCCAGCGCAATCGTCGGGGCTGAGGACTGTTCAGCTTCACCTAACCTGAGCGCAGATCCCCAGGCGGTATCAATAGCGGGTGGGGTTGGGGTTAAGTCCGTCCCGGTACAAGCGCCCAGCAGAATCACTAGCAGCAATAGCCAACGCATCAGGATGTCAGCGGCACCAGATCCGCAGGGCCGATATAGTGGATCGGACGAGGAGCATAATAGGCAAGTGCACTCAGGATAGCACGGGTAGCTTCCAATGAAATGTTAGGGATAATCTGCTCGCGGCTACCGGCATAAATCCCAACGTGATAACGCTCTTCACCATGCACCACATGTCGGACAATCCAACCGGCGGGCCCCAGCGCGCGGGCAGCTTTGGCTACTTCCACTTCGGTAATCTCATCCCAGCGCAGCGGTTCCCCATTGACGATCACTTCCAGCCCATAGGCATCAAAGGATTCGGCTAAGAGGCGAACAACTTCTGGCGCGAGATCCGTCAAAATCGGACGGGCAGACGAGCGCTGAAGATAGGTCATGGGCGAGGTACCACTTCGACCACGATGGTTGTAGGCGAGCTGCTACGGCCATCGGTGCGGTAAGCGGTGGCTGTCAATGAATGCAAACCCACTCCCGCTGCCACCCAGTTCATCCGCACCGTAAACACCGGCACTTCCGGGCTGACCTCCGGCGTACTTTGTTGATGGGGTGCACCATCAATATCCAGGGTGACGCGAGCAACTCCGGCACCACTGTCATTAGCGACGAGGTCAATGGTCAGGTCGGTGCCTTCGATCACGCGGGCATTGTTCGCCGGGGTCTGAAACTCGATGACCGGGGCATCAGGCGTCGGAAGCGGCGTCGGAGTCCCCAACGCCAGGGTACAGGATGACAGCACCCACCCCATCAGCAGGATTACGATTCGACGCACGCCGTCAAGCTCCCGGATTCTTCGACGCCCAACCAGCGGTCAAAAGCAAACGTCCATTCCTGGCCTAAACCGTCATGCTGGACGCGGACAGTCTCCACATACCAACCGGAGTCTGCACTGGCATCCTGCCCAATACAGCAACGATTGAGCGGGCCAATATCCGGGGCTTCCAGCACGAAGCGATCAGTATTGCCCTGCTCGAAGGCAAAAATATCCTCCGGGGGTAAATGAATGGACTGGGTATGTCCCTTTTGCCCGAACAACTGAATGAATACATTCGAGTCAGTACCGCCGAGGGGTTGGTCACCCGTTCTGATCCAGATGGTATAAGTCGTCATAATCATTCCTCTGGTCGCTATGCTGGAATTATGCTGGTGATAAGGGCGACTGGCAAGCTAGAATGGGAACCTCCAAGAACTTAAGGCAAAGCAGCGATGTCGCAAAGCAAGAGATCTTTATGAGAATTGATGTATTGACCCTATTCCCACAGATGTTTGATGGGCCGATGACTGAAAGTATGCTGTGGAAAGCGCGGGATCGCGGGCTGCTGGATTTACACCTGCATGACATCCGTCAGTGGACGACCGATAAGCACCGCACTGCCGATGACATCCCCTACGGCGGGGGTGGCGGCATGATTATGAAACCAGAACCAGTCGCAAGCAGCATCGAAGCTGTGCTGGAAGGCGCTCCACCTGGCACACCCGTCCTGCTGATGACGCCCCAGGGACGGGTATTCTCCCACCAAATTGCCAAAGAACTGGCCGGATATGAACGCCTCGTGTTCCTGTGTGGTCGCTACGAAGGGATTGATGATCGAGTCCGGCAACTGCTGATCACGGATGAATTGAGCATCGGTGATTATGTTCTGACGGGCGGCGAACTCCCGGCCATGGTCATGATTGATGCGCTGGTGCGGCATATTCCCGGTGTGCTCGGCGCGGAAGGCGCGGCAGATGCGGATAGTCACGCCGATGGAATTCTCGAAGGGCCGCATTTTACCCGCCCGGTAGAGTTTCGCGGTCTGCGCGTGCCGCAAGTCCTGCAGGACGGCGACCATGGTAAGATCAAACGCTGGCGGCGGCAGGAGGGTCTGCGCCGTACCTGGCAAAACCGCCCCGATCTGCTGATGAAAGCACCACTCACCGAGGAAGAGCAATATTTACTGGCGACCTTTGTTGATGAAATTGATCGCTAACGGATGCCAGCGGCATTGGGTCAAAGTAAGAAGCTGAAATCGCTCCGCGTTTCACTCTCGATTGTGATGACGATGGTCTGCGGTTATACTGTTCTTTGTAATGTGTTTGCTGTGAATCGTCACACTGCCAAGAGGTACGCGGCTCCATGGCCCAAATAACCCGTCAAAAGCGATTGGAAACGGCGCTGGAAACGCTCTACCGGGGCGTTGAAGGCATCCAGGCGACAGTCATCGTCAATGTGGATGGTCTATTGGTTGCAGCCTATCCCCCTGGCGATGAAGAAAATCCTCACGAAAACCCGACCAGCAGCCCGCAGGTGGCAGCAATGTCAGCCACGCTGATTGGTCTGGCCGAGCGCACACTCGGGCGATTGGCGCAAGGCAAATTGCAGCGTCTGCTGATGGAAGGTGAAGAAGCCGTGATGGTGGTCTACCCAGCAGGGCGCGCCTCACTGGCGGTTCTGGCGGAGAAAAATGCGCGGCTGGCGCCCATACTGCCCGCCGTTAAGACCGCTGCACAAGAAGTTGCTGATATTTTGGGGAATTAGTCCGGTCTACCGACGACCGGACTGGAAGTACAAGCGCAGCGCCATCTGACCCAGGCGGACTTCATCGCCATCACGCAATTGGTGAGGGCGGTGCGGGGGCAAACGGGTCCCATTCAAATAGGTACCATTGCTGCTGCCTAAGTCCGTGATGAACAGATTCTTATCCTGCATCCGTATAATCGAATGACGGCGGCTGACCCCCAAGCGATACCCTGCATAGGCAGTTAAATCCACATCGGGTATCGCCCCAGTGTTAGGGTCGCGACGGCCCAGCACTATTTCCGCTTTGGGATAAATCAGCATGGGGTTACTGCCGGACTCAATCTCCAACCGTAAGACCATGTTCTCGGTAAAGACAGCCCCACCGGCGGTAGCAAGCGCTTTCTGGGTACCCGTATCCAGCAGTTTTTCACCGGGTCGCGCTTCCTGCTCTCGTACCAGATCACGCGTGCCGAGGGCTGCTTTCCCCCCGGTAATCAGGCTCGTCCCACAGTTATCACATATCAGTTCACCAGGACGGTTTTGATGGGCGCAATTTGGACAGATAATCCCCGAACTGACGCCGGGTACAATCTTTTCCAAGTCCGGTAAACGATCAGTCGAGTTTGCCACCTTGGGGGCCGGACGTACTGTGTCGTCCGAGCTGCCCTGAGTTAGATCAACCCCAGCCACCTTGGCAGCCGCGGTAACAGCAGCCGCTACCGTCGATAGTACACCCGGTTCAGGCGGTGGTGGCGGGCTCGAGCGCGTCTCGTCAGGATTTTCTTTGAGCGTATCAACCAGATCTGGGTTTAACTGGGCTGTTTGGGGTAAGCCAGAACCGCGTCCTGGTACCGTGGGATCATCCTGCGTTTGTGGCGACCAAGGTTTTATCAGTTCTGCAGGACGCGTGAGTTTTTCGGTCTGCCGTTCTGAAGGAGGGATCGGTTCAGGCTGAGAAACTACCTCAGGCTTTTTGTCGTCAACCACTGTCTCTTTTACTGAATCAGGAGACTCTACAGCCTTCGTTTCAGTCCCAGCAGACTGATCCGAAATTGGCGGGCTTGCAGGAATAGGCTCTGCTTTTGTATCTGTAATGGGAGGTGGCTCTGGCTTAGTCTCGGCCACAGTTGATTTGGTTGATTCAGTCACTGCCGAGGATGGCTGCGAGACTGGCTGTACAGGTTCAGGCTTTGGTGTTCCTTCAGAGCCGTTGCCTATTGTTGGTTTTTCAACAAGTTGACCCGCAACTGGAGCCTCCGCCGGTGGAGAGCTATTTTTCTTGGGAGCCTCGGTGGGTTCAGGCGGCGGTGTTGGCTTTTGCTGGTCAGTCATGCCCATAATGCCCGGTTGAATAAATATTGTGTTTCCATTCTACCGGGGCAAACGGGTTTAACGCAAGATAACGGCCCTTTTTGTTCACATCCTGAAAGAAATTGCATTTCATTGTTCCCCATGCTAGGCTACCGAATCATGCGACCTCAACTCGTTCCTGTTATTCTGATCCTATTCCTTGCCTTTGGCATTCGGCTCTATCATCTGGATCATCAGAGCATCTGGTTTGATGAGGGATGGTCAGCCTACGCCGCAGAACAACCCACCCTCCTGGATGCCTGGAACTCAGACCAGACCAATCCCCCCCTGTATTACCTACTCGTCAATATCGCTGCAAGAGGCTTCGGCCTGAGCGAATTCAGTTTGCGCTACGTTTCCCTACTGCTGGGGATAGCGACCGTGGCGCTAGCCTATCGGTTGGGGAAAACCGTGCATTCCCCACAGAAACAAGCCGATCACAGAGCACACACCATGTGGTCTGGCCTGAGTAGCGCAATCCTGGTGGCCTTCACCCCTCTGCTATGGTGGGCAGCACAGGAAGCGCGCATGTATACCCTTCTGGCGGTACTGGTCATGATCACGGCGCTGGCGTGGGAACGCTTACGAGTGGGAAAAGAGAGTCGCGGAATTTGGGTGGTGCTCTGGGTGGCTGAACTGGCGTTATTGTATGCACATAATACTGGGCCGGTCATCGTGCTGTGGCTGAATGCGGCAACATTGCTCTATTGGATTAGCAACCGCAGCATAGGCCGACCGAACTGGCGAGTGTGGATCGCGGGGCAAATTGGCGTCGCCATCCTCTATCTGCCCTACTTCATCGGGCGATTTCTGTTACTGCCCACTGCCAACGACGCCATCCGCAGCACACCACCCGTTTCGCTTGATTTACTGCGCCAACTCTGGCAAAGCCTGTGGACTGGCCCCTGGTCGATGGTCGATCAGGAAATCAGCATTGTGTGGTTAAGTTGGGCGATGCTCATTCTGATACTGATCAGCATCGCGTGGCGACGAGCTGGGGCACGGTGGTTGGTGGTACATATCCTTTTGCTGACGAGTGGGCTGCTGCTGGGCTTGAGTGTGCTTGGTACAGATATGCACAGCCGCTATCTGGTGATGATCGTACCGCTGTTGCTGTCGGCGATCAGCTTTGGGGGAGAGGCTACCAGCAACCAGATTCTAGCTATCAGCAGAATTGCACTGGTTGCTCTCGCCTGCCTGATGGCGATCAACCTAGCGACGAGCAATCCACGTTATCAGCACGACGACGCACGCAGGATGGCACAGTATTATGCCGAGACGCTCGGCACGGGCGACACGGTGCTGGCCTGGAGCTACGCCGAACGCTATGAACTGCGCTACTACTGGGATCGGCTAGGGGTACAAGCCCGGTTGGTAACGCTGCCAGAAGGTGCGGATATGGAGACCATTCTGCCGCTGCTACCGACCAGCGGCATGGTCGCCCGCAATGTTTGGTTCACCCAGCGGGCGGATTTCCGGGGGATGCTCGGTTGCTTGCTGGGGGATGGGCAAGAAAATCAGCCTATCTACTCAAGCGTGTTTGGCATGGTTAATGAAACCTATCCTGAATACCTTAAGCGACCAATCACGTACACTTCACCTGGGGCAACGATTGGCGAAGTAGCGCAAATCATCTCAGTCGGGAACCTCATCCCTCTGCGAGCCAGCCAATTCCAGTGTGTGCCAATCGAGATCGAACTGTTAGCTCCTGCTCCATCAGATCTGAGTGTGCAGATCTATCTGGCACAAGAGGTTGATGGGCAACGCATCATCCTGAGCCAAATGGACACTGTCTTTGCAGATGCACGCCAGCGTACCACGTCAATGTTGAGGCAGGGTTCGCGATTACAAGCGTTTCCATTGATTAAACCTCCTTATGGACTGCCACCGGGTGATTACACCATCTATCTTCGGATTTATGATGCCCTGCAATCCTCCGGTTATCCGATTGCCCGAAGGGATGGCACCCCTGCGGTCATTGATGCCCCGATTGGGATCTGGTCGGCACAAGCAGGTGCAATCTGGAACGAGATTGAATGGCGCGGGCAGTGGCCGCTGGAATTTAATGACTCGATGCGACCATTACTGGCCTCCAGTGCGGCCATTTTGGAAGAACCCGAAACTCACCTGCCGGTGCCTGCCCGCAATGGTGACTTCGTGATTGTGGAACTGCTGTGGGATACGACGGATTCTGCACCGCTGCCCCTGGAATTGGTCGGGCAAGGATGGTCACTGAACATCCCGGTACCAGAATATCCGCAGATGGATGATCGCCTACTGGATATTCGGCGTTTCCAAATTCCACTAGAGGCAGGTGCCGGGGAAGCTGAGTTGCGACTGCCGAGCGGCCATGTTGTCGGACGGTATCAAATCGAAAACTTACCCGCCATCTACGAGGAACCCGCCGTTGAGTATCGGGTTGATGCTGCGTTTCCACAGATTGGAACGCTACTTGGCTATCAATTACCTTCTGCGGAAGCGGATCTGAGCCAACCGTTCGCAGTCCATCTGGTCTGGCGAGCTGAAACCACTAGCCACATCAGCTACACCGTCTTCCTCCAGTTGATTGATGACAACGGGAACGTCATCGCACAGAGCGACATGATCCCAACAGGCGGCACCCGTCCAACCACCGGATGGCGCAGCAACGAGTACATTGCGGATGAACATCTGCTCCAGTGGAATAATCGCGCAAGAAGTGGATCGGCACGCTTGATCGTCGGGTTATATGATGCCAATACGGGTGAGCGAGTCCGATTGATGGACGGTGGCGATTTCATCCAACTGCGAGCTGACATTCCCGTGCACTAAAGACTTGAACTGCCAACGAGCAAAGGACGCAAAGCATGATGGATTTTCCGCCGGATACAGAGCGTTTTTTCAAGGTGGTGTGGGAGATTGTGCGGCAGATTCCTGCAGGCACAGTCGGCACCTACGGGCAAATTGCGTCGATGATCCCAGTTCCGGTGGGTGTTGAGCCGGAAGATTACGAGAAACTGGGGCCAAAGTGGGTCGGCAAGGCGATGAACGCCGTGTCCTTTAAGGATGAACCGAGCGTTCCCTGGCAGCGGGTCATCAATGGTCAGGGCGGGATTAGCCTGCCAGCAGGAAGCGAGGTCGCTACCAAGCAGCGCCAGCGTCTAGAAGCTGAGGGCATCGCTTTTGACCGCAAAGACCGCGTTGACCTGAACCAGTACGGCTGGGATGGGCCGCCACCAGAATGGATTCGCTCAAAGGGGTTATATCCGCCGCGCGCAATCCGCAAACCCCCGACCGAAACACCGGGGCAATTGAAATTGTTCTAGAATTGACATGATCTGCTGCCAGTGCTAAGTTTGAATCATTACCAACTCGACTTGATGAAGGTGCGCCAGAACCCGGATGTTCGGCGCAGCAATGGGGGAAGCCGGTGCAAGTCCGGCGCTGTCCCGCAACGGTATGGTCAGACAAACGACCAAGCCCGATTACCCACCTTTGTCCAACACTCGACTACCACCTTCGAGGCAAAGGGGGACGACGCATGACCGCCACTACCACACCACTTCAAAGCCTGTCGCAATCAAGTATTCACCATACTCGCTTACGCCATGCCAACCAGCTCAAGATCATGGTTGTTCTGTTACTGCTGTTGATCGGCGCCTTTCTCCTGAGCCTAGCAACCGGTTCCGTGACCATTCCGCTCGATCAGATCATCACAATCCTGACAGGTGGTGAAGCTACTCGCACTACCTGGATTACCATCGTCCTCGATTTCCGTCTGCCTAAAGCGCTGACAGCGCTGCTTGCAGGTGCGGCGCTAGCCGTTGGTGGTCTGCAAATGCAAACGCTGTTCCGAAATCCCCTGGCAGAACCCTATGTGCTAGGGATCAACGCGGGGGCCAGCCTTGGGGTCGCGCTGATCGTGCTGACCGTGGGCGGAACCGGAACTATGCTGCTGGCAGGTATTGGTTTGTTGGGGGATATGGGAATCGCGGCTGCAGCTTTCATCGGATCTGCAGCGGCGCTGCTCATAGTGCTAACCGCAGCGGCGCGGGTGCAGAGCGTAACCACACTGCTCATCCTGGGTCTGATGTTCGGCTTCGCTGTCAGTGCTGTGGTGAGTTTGCTGTTGTACTTCAGCATTGCCGAGCGCGTCCAAGCCTACATCAACTGGACATTCGGGAGCTTCGGTGGCGTCACCTGGTCACAGATGCCCATTTTTGCGCTGATGATCATCGTTGGATTAATCAGTGCGGTCGTACTCACCAAACCACTCAATGCATTGCTGTTGGGCGAACATTATGCTCGAAGCCTAGGTGTCGACATCAGAAAAGCACGCATGGGCATTGTCCTCAGTACAGCACTATTGACTGGCAGCGTGACCGCCTTCTGTGGCCCCATTGGCTTCATCGGTATTGCTGTGCCCCATCTCTGCCGGTCACTCTTGCATACCTCTGACCATCGCATACTCACCCCAGCGGCGATCCTGCTGGGTGGGATCGTCGCACTATTGGCGGATTTGGTCGCTCAGATGCCGGGTGGTCAAGTCGTATTACCGCTCAATGCGGTCACGGCATTACTCGGCGCACCAATTATCATTGCCCTCATTTTGCGGCGGCGCAGTCTGCGGACGGCCTTCGCCTCATGAACACACCCATCCTCCACACGCATCAACTGACCATAGGTTATCGTCCCAGTCGCCGTCAACAGGTACTGGTCTGTCCGGCCATTAATGCGATGCTCTACCCAGGCGAACTCGTCTGCCTGATCGGCCCGAACGGTGCCGGAAAATCCACCCTGATGCGGACGCTGGCAGGGATGCAGGCCCCGCTTGAGGGAACTGTCCGACTGGGCGAGGATGAAGTGCGCGATCTGCCCCCGCGTGAATTGGCACGGCGTTTAAGCCTGGTACTGACAGAGCGTATCGACGCTGCCGGGATGCGGGCCATTGAACTAGTCGCACTCGGTCGTCAACCCTATACGAGTTGGATCGGGGATTTATCCGCCCACGATGAACAGGTTGTACAACATGCCCTGCGACAAGTCGGCGCGGAAGAATTAGCTGATCGCATGTTGGATGAACTGAGTGACGGTGAACGACAGAAAGTCATGATTGCGCGGGCGCTCGCCCAGGAACCCGTTGTCATGCTGCTGGATGAGCCGACCGCCTTCCTCGACCTACCCCGCCGGGCAGAGATCATGACGATGCTGCGACGGCTGGCACGGGACACCGGACGAGCCATTTTGCTTTCCACACATGATCTCGAACTGGCACTGCGCTCCGCGGATCGAATATGGTTGCTGCCGAAAGGTGGACCACTGCAAACGGGTGCGCCAGAAGATTTGGTCCTCAGCGGGGCGTTTGAGCAGGCTTTCCGGTCAGAGGGTGTGCAATTCGACTCATATACCGGATCATTCCACATGCGAACGACAGCAGCAGGTGTGATTGATCTACACGGCAGCGGCTTGCCCGCCATCTGGACAACGCGGGCGCTGGAACGTGCCGGGTTCTGCGTGGCACCGGGTGGTCAGGGATCACCGCTACGGGTCGAGTTACATGGGGAACATGCTGAGACGCGCTGGCACCTGCACAAGGCAGGCGAAGTGCAGTTATTTGAGTCGGTGAATGGGCTCTTGGTGGCGCTGAAAAAGATGTAACGCAAAGACTTGACAGCGGAGAGGCAGTGATGCTGGGCAAACGATTAAACTCTGCGCCACTATAAAGCAGAGTCAACCGCTTGCCCGATTATCTATTTGCCTAACACTGCACCCAACGGCGTAGGTAGACAGTCGATGCTCTCGCTGTTCTTGTCCCGCCGGTACTTGATGAGTTCGTCCTCGGTTTTGGCGGCTGTCCATTTATCCAGCACATCGCGCTCGCCTTCGTAGCTGTAGAGTGGCACCGCATAGCCGCACGAAGTTTGCACCCGGTCAATGTCCGCTACGATGATCTGCCGCGCACCAGGCAGGTGGTCAAACTGCGGGATGAGTTCATCCCATTCGGCGGAACCCGGCAGTACCGTGCGACCACGTCCGTACAACCGCAGGATGCGCGGTGCACCCTCAAAGCCACACCACATCAATGTGATGCGTCCATTTTCATGCAGGTGGGCAGAGGTCTCGTTGCCGCTGCCAGTCATATCGAGATAGGCTACCCGATCTGCTGAAAGCACACGCAGGCAATCATGCCCTTTTGGAGAGAGGTTAACGTGACCTTCGGCACTGAGCGGTGCGCTGGCAACAAAGAAAATGTGCTGCTTCTCGATCCACTTGCGGAATTCGTCAGTGATGTGTTCGTGGACTTTTGCCATGTGAGCCTCACAACATTCAGAGTTTGCGGAAGATGCCAATCTGGTTGACGCCCAGTGCCAGTGGGGTAAAGGTTGTGCGAGTGATGACCTGCGCCAGGGCGGGCAGCCCGAACATCCCAAATTGAACGACCTTCGGCAGCAGCGGCAGATAAGGCACATCCCATAGACCATCCCCAAAGTGGCGCAGCATCTGGAAACCGTTGGCTTCGCACCATGCCCGCCACTGCTCCGGAGGATGCACATTGATATGGGTCTTATCCTTACCAATAGCATCATTCTCGCGGTCTTTGAAGCGGCGCAGACTATAATCAGGGTGCGGAGTGGCAAACAGCCACAAGCCGCCCGGCTTGAGTAGTCGATTGACCTGCTGAATAGTCCCCTGCGGGTCTGGCAAATGCTCGACCAGATGTAAAGCGATGACCACACTAAACGAACCGGTCTCAAAGCGGCTGAGATCGTCAGCGCTCATCTGGATAGCCTCCGCTTTGGGAGCATTCAGCCGGGTTTGTTCGATGCTGTAATCGATCAGATCGATGCCAACACAGTCAAAGTCGTCTTGCAGCAGGCCAAGCAAATGCCCCAGACCACAGCCCATCTCCAGCAGTTTGCCACCACCTGGCGGAGCGTAGCGCCGGGCCAGCGCCGCATAGTAGCGCCGGGCAAACCAATACATGCTGAAGCGTCCCAGCCCACGATCCGCATAGTTCCACTTCTCAAAATATTGCTTGGTATAGTGGGCGGCTGGGACTTCCGGCTTGGTAGTTGGCTGGGTCATATAGCGACTGGCTCCATCCGTTCAACAGTCAGGTCATAAAGATCGAAAGTCAGTTCCGGCAGGTTCAAGATCCCATAGGTATGCGAGGTAGCCCGCATACTATCGAAGGTGTAGAGTGAACCGGGATTGACTACAATTCCGTTAGCAACACGAATGAACATCGGGACATGGGTATGCCCGACGATCAACACGTCCGCCTTCAGCGACCCTAACATCATGTTGAGGAGCGTATCCGAGACGTGATCCCGGTACAATCCCCAGACATTACTACCGGGTTTGCCGTGGCACATATAGATGCTGTTGCTGCCAAAACGCTGCTGCCAATTGATGGGCAAACTTTCGAGATACCGTACTGAATCAGCAGAAACGCCGGCAGCCCATTCATCGTGGTTGCCCTTTACAGAGGGAATACCGCGCTGGCGGATAAGTTGAACGACCTCTTCAGGGCGAGGGCCGCGCCCAACCAGATCGCCCGCGCAAAGGATATGCTCGACCCGATGTTGATGCTCGAGCCGATCCAGGGCGGTCGTGAGTGCGGTATAGTCTCCATGAATATCCGCGATAACACCGATTTTCATTCCTTCATCCTACACATGCGAACAGAATATGGGAATCATTATAGTGCAGGTCAGGTAAAATGCGCGGCGCGAATTTGAACGTTCAAATGGGAAGTGGAAACAGGTTTTCATCTTCATGAAAAGTGCAATCTGGGTAGTGGGGTTAGTTATGTTTCTGTCCCTATGGGGGACTGGTCAAGCGCGGGATTTACCACCCTGTGCCGAGCGCCCCACCCATCAAGATCCGCCATGGGTAAGCCTGGACTGGTGCCTGGAAGTCGTCATCAAAGACGGGCAAGCTGGTGAATTGGCCTTCAGTGCGCTGGCAGTTGGGCCAGATGGCACCTTGTATGCCACGCGCCCTCATACGGGGGAAATACTGGCACTGATTGATACCGATGGCGATGCATTACCCGATACACCACAGGTGATCGCAGATGGCCTGACTCTACCCAACGGACTCGTCTGGCACGACGGGGCGCTGTACATTTCCGGCGGTGCAAGGCTTGACCGCTGGCGAGACAATCAACTTGTGACTCTGGTCGATGATCTGCCAAGTGGCAGTGGTTTCTGGACGGGTCGGCTCACTATTGGGCCAGATGAACGCCTCTACGTGGGCAGTGGTGCACCCTGCGATTGGTGCGAGCAAGTAATACCTGGTCGAGCGGCAATCTGGAGTTTTGCACTGGATGGTAGTGATCCTCAATTGATTGCCACGGGTATCCGGGAACCAATGGACGTCACGTTCCTCAATGGGTACTTATGGACCGTTGATACAGCCCGCGATCAGACCACTGAAGTCGATGGTGATCGGCTCCTTCAGATTGAGCAGGGAGCTTTCTATGGGTGGCCTACCTGCCTAGTTCAGCGTGAGAACAGTGATTGTTCGAGTATTCCGCCCGCAGCGTTAACTTTCCCCACGCACAGTCATCCAGTCGGGCTGGAAGCTTATACAGCCACTACATTCCCGAGTATTCAAAACCATTTGCTGGTGGTACTGAACGGCAGTCGGGGCACCGCCGCATTAGAAGGTTATACTTTGGTCGCCGTGCCCATTCAGGCAGATGGAAAGGCCAGTGATTACCGGATTATTGTACCGGAATCCGCCACTGCCGAATTTGCTGTGCCGCTGCTGCGGATGCATTATGTAAAAAGTGGCTTCTGGCCGTTGCGCCCGCTGGATGTGGCGGTCAGCCCGGAAGGCTGGATCTATGTCAGCATTAGTGGCGGCAGCATCTATGCCCTGCGACCACGCTGATGAGTTGCTGGTGAATGTACATATGCGCCGGCTAGCGCCTATGCTATTATGGGCATGGAACCTTTTGGGATTGAAACCAGCATCCATGACCCATATTCTGCTCATTCGTCACGCCGTCAATGATTACGTCAAAACAGGCCGGTTAGCTGGCTGGACACCGGGCGTCCACCTCAATGAGGAAGGCCAAGCCCAGGCGCAGGCATTGGGGCAACGATTGGCAGAAGCACCCATCAAGTACTTGTATTCCAGCCCGCTGGAGCGGACGATGGAAACTGCCGAGGCTGTCCGTGTCCATCACCCGCACCTGACCATCCGGCAAAAACCTGAAATAGGTGAGGTACGCTTTGGCGATTGGGAAGGCAAGACGATCTCTGAATTAAGCACGCGCAAGATGTGGCGCATCGTGCAGGATTACCCCTCGCGGGCAGAGTTCCCCAACGGAGAAACGATTCGCGATGCTCAAGCGCGTGCAGTGACCGCTATTGAGGGATTGACTGCCAGCCACCCTGGCGAGATGATTGCCATTGTCAGCCATGCAGATATCATCAAGCTCGTGCTGGCGCATTTTCTGGGTATGCATCTGGACAGTTTTCAGAGACTGGTGGTGCATCCGGCCTCCATCAGCACTGTGTCGCTCAGTTATGGGCGGCCATATGTCAGCAACATGAACGATGTGAGTCACATTCAGCAAATGGAACGCGAGCGCCGCGCCAAGAAGACAGAGTAAGGGTTTTCCGCACGGGCAGCGAAAGAAGCGTTATGCCGAACCAACAGATCGAACTGCGACCGATTGATTTCATCACCGTAGGAACGATTGGCCCCCGTGGCCAACGAACCTTCCATCTCCAAGGCGGCAAAGACCGCACCCTGGTCTCGCTCACGATTGAGAAGGAACAGGCACGGGCGTTGGGGGAAGCCATCAACGAGTTACTCAGTAAATATGATGAGCAGCACCCCCTGAGCAAAACGCCCATGCCCCGCATGGATAAACTCGATATGGATCTGCGTGAACCTATTGAGCCGGTTTTCCGCGTCGCACAGATGGGACTGGGCTACGACGAAGATCAGGATATGATCGTGTTGGTCGCCCAGGAATTGATGCTGATTGACCCGGAACAGACCGAACCGGAAGAAACCTCCCCCAGTGTCGTACGATTGTGGGGAAGCCGGGAACAAATGCGGGCGCTGGCGATTCAGGCCGATGACATGGTCAGCCAAGGACGCGCTGACCCCAAGCAAAATGGTCGGTTAACCTACTACTGGACATGAACGCAAATCTTCCGCCAGAAAATGCTGATCCCTCACCCATTCCGATTAGCCCGGAAACCGCCTTGGATGTGCTGGAAAACGGGGCAATCAATGCGGAACAGGGGCAAATGCGGTGGAGTTCGAACTTCGCCTCTCTCCTGACCATCAGCAAAGATGGTCTAACGTTATTGGCCGTATATAAACCGCGCCGTGGCGAGCGCCCACTATGGGATTTCCCGGACGGCACCCTCTGCCAGCGGGAACGGGCAGCTTTCCTGACCTCTCAAGCTCTGGGATGGAGTATCGTACCGCCAACCGCCCTGCGCGAAGGACCGCGCGGCGTCGGCAGTATGCAGTTGTTCATAGATCATGACCCGGACCTGCATTATTTCACCTTCCCTCAGTTAGACATTTTCGATTCCGCAATCAAACCGCAGTTGATGCGAATCTGTGCTTTTGACTGGATCACCAATAACACAGATCGCAAAGGCGGACACTGCCTGCTGGACGCTGATGGGCATGTGTGGGGAATCGATCATGGGTTAACGTTCCACTCGCAGAATAAATTACGGACGGTGATCTGGGAATTCGCTAACCAACCGCTGCCAGACACCGTAGCAGATGATATTGAGCGGTTGTGTGGGCTGCTGGAGCAAGAGACCAGCGATTATAAGCTGTCACTAGCCTCCCTACTGGATGAAGTGGAACTGCTTGCACTGCAAAAGCGTGTCCGCCAAATGCTGCGGGCTGGCAAATTCCCTGATCCAGGGCGGGGGGGGCCCAACTATCCCTGGCCACCCGTCTAGCGGCCTGTACCTATTTCGTTAGAATTACTTGCTCATCTCTTAACATTTCCTTAAAATAACCCTCCTCAGAAGTTCAACATCGCTGTCCACTATTTGCTGTCCGTTGGTTCAATCATGTTTAGGAGTCGACTTTATGCTGCGTAAGATGAGTCTGGTTTTGCTGGTTGTGTTGGCGCTGGGGGTTATCGCCTCAGCATCGCTGGCGCAAGATGAATTCCGCCTGACGCTCGTCCATACCAATGATGAACATGCTGGTCACACCCCCAATTCCGCTGGTAATGGCGGGTCAGCCCGGCTGGCAAGCGTTGTCAACCAGATTCGCGCCGAAGCGCCGAACAACCTGCTCTTGGACGCAGGTGATCGTTTCACCGGCACCCTGTTCCACACAGTCTATCAAGGTCAGGATCAGGTTCAGATCATGAACCTGCTGGGCTACAACGCCATGACTCTGGGGAATCATGAGTTTGATGGTCACAAGGATAATCCAGCCATTCTGGAAGACTTCATCAATGGACTGACTTTCCCGGTTGTTTCCGCCAATGTCGACTTCACCGCTTATCCGACAGTGGATGAGAAGGTTGCGCCCTACACCACCATCGAAGTCGATGGGCAGCAGATCGGTATCATCGGCCTGACCACCCCGGATAGCACCGTCACCTCGACCCCGGCTGCGGATGTGGTCTTCAACGAGGACCTCGCGGGCATTGCCAACGCTGCCGCTGCTGAACTGGCTGCTGCCGGTGTAAACAAAATCATCCTGCTGACCCACGTCGGCATCGAAGTTGACGAACCTTTGATCGGCCAACTGAGCGGGATTGATGTGGTCCTGGGGGGTCACAGCCATACGCTGTTGAGCAACACCTATTCGGGTGCAGCTGCTTCGTACCCCATGCAGGTTGAAGATGCGGATGGTAATGTGGTGTACTACGGCCAGGCCGGTGCCAATGGTCTGTATGTTGGTCGCCTGGATGTCCGTTTTGATGCAGAAGGCGCAGTCACTGCTGCTACCGGCGATACCATTCTCCTGTCAAAGTACATCACCCCGGATGTCGCCATGCAGGCGCTCATCGATAATCTGAGCGGTCCAGTGGATGAACTGCGTAACCAGAGTATCAATGCCACCACCGATGTCCTGCTGGTCGGTGACCGTCTGGTTTGCCGCGTGGAAGAATGCACCATGGGTAACGTGATTGCAGATGGTCTGCGTGCCGAAACCGGCGCACAGATCGCCATCATGAACGGTGGCGGCATCCGCGCCAACATGGAAGCCGGTGACATCACCCTCGGTGACGTGCTGACCGTCCAGCCCTTCGGCAATACCATCGCCACCCTCAGCCTGACCGGTGCCGATGTCATCGCCGCGCTGGAAAATGGTGTGAGCCGTATCACCGTGGAAAATGGTCAGGTCGTGCGGCAGGGGGCCAATGGGCGCTTCCCGCAGGTCTCTGGCATCCGTTACAGCTACGATCCGACCCAGGAAGCAGGCAGCCGGATTGTTAGCGTGGAAGTCCAGGCCGAAGATGGTAGCTTCAGCCCGATTGATCCAGAAGCAATTTACACTGTTGCAACCAATAACTTTGCCCGCCAGGGCGGTGATGGTTATACCGTTTTCCTGGAAAACGCCATTGATCCCTATGACTTTGGTCGCGTCGACTACGAGTCGCTGGCGGAGTACCTGGCAGCTAACAGCCCGATCAATGCTCAGGTGGAAGGCCGCATCACGATTGTGAATGCAGAACTGCCGCCGATCGAATAAGCACATCTGAGTGAGCGTAGAAGGGCGACCCAGTGGGTCGCCCTTTTTTGTCCGCACTTAACAACATCGTGGCATAATAGGCTGAATTGTCCCTTGCGGCACCTCCGGTATACAATCAGGGTGATCGCTCAACAGGAGGTGGTGCGTGGCGAGCGAACAGGCCAAAGAACTCCGCAGACAAGGGATTGCGCTGGTCAAAGCGGGCGACCGTGAACAAGCGCGTAAAGTATTGCAGCAAGCTATTCGCCTCGACCCAACCAATGAAGCCGGTTGGAGTTGGCTGGCGACCGTCGCCAAAGATCAGCGGGAGAAAGTCTTCTGCCTGTACAAACTGCTGGAAATCAATCCCAACAGTGAAGTCGGTCTGGCCTCGCTGCAGCAATTGGGAATGACGCGCGAACAGCTCAATGAGCAAATGCGCCAGCAGATCGAAGCCGCCAAAAGCGGACAGGCTGCACCACCCGTTGCGCCGCCGCGACCGGCCCAACCCAACCCACCAGCCACCCCAGTTCAGGAAGCATCCCCATTTGATGCACCTGCAGCAACATCAGCCGTTGAAGCAGAGCAGCCTAGCGGGAGTCTCCTCCAACAGCGACGCGAACCGCAAAAGCCACGTCCCCAGCCGCGCAATTTGGCGCAAGGGCCGGGTATCCCCATCGCTGACCCGGACTACATCAGCTACATTCAATCTGAAATTGATCCTATCGTGCGGGATTACCTCAAACCGCCGCTAGATACGGATGTAACTTATGTCCGCAAAACCAGCGGACGTGCTGGTGAGCGCGATATCTGGATATTGCGGGGGTGGATTGCCGGTGCCGTAGCAGGCGTCACAGCACTGATTATTGGCATCGGATTCCTGCTCATCATTAGCGATCCAGAACTCCGCGGGATTGTGTTCGCGCCAACCTGGACGGTCTCCCCCACACCATTACCACCGACCGCAACCTTTACCTCAACACCAGGCAATACGCCCACAGCCTCACCCACTCCAAGGTTGACGCTAACGCCAAGCCCAACCGTCAATCCACAGATTAACAGTGGTGCCGTTCAAACACCTACCCCCACCCCGATTTATCCGCCAGTGAGTGGGCGCGCGATCGAAGGTGCTATTGGCTTGATCGACGCTGGACAATTGGATGCGGCTATTCCGACCCTGGTGGTTGAAGTCACTAACGTCGCTGCTGCTTTTGAGCCAAACCCCTATTACTATCAGGCTCTGGCTCTGGCAGAACAAGGCGAATTGAATGACGCTCAGGACTTGATCGAAGAAGCCGGTGAACGCCTCCGTGAACGGGCCACAAACCCGGTAACCGAATCCCAGATCAATGCAGCACGCGCCTACATTGATACCCTCGTCGCGGAGCGCGATCTGCAAAGTCGGCGCAGCGAAGCGATCGATACCCTACTGCAAAATGCTCAGGACCTGGCAGAACTGGCAATTAGCCGCGATCCCCGTATGGAATTGGCCTATATCGCTTTAGCACGGCGACACGTGTTGGACGAACAATATGCTGAAGCCTTAAGCGCACTGGATGATGGGCTGAGTGTACCGCAACTGCTCAACAGTCTGCGTCTGACTTTGGAAAAAGCACGCGTGTATCTTGCTCAAGGTGAGTACGAGCGAGCAGATTATCAGGCTTATCTGGCACTCTATACTGATCCGTTCAACGAAGATGCGTTAACCGTGCGGACTCAGATCGCGCTGGCTCAGAATCGACCGGGGTTGGCTGTTTTACGTGCTCAGGAATTGCTGTTCTACTATCCGGGTTCTGCACAAGGCTTCAAGTTGTTGGGCGATGCCCGACGGGCTGAAGGCAATCTCGACCTAGCGGTTGCTGCCTACGATCAGGCGCTCGCCGGAGGCAATGATGCGACCATTCTGATCGCGCGGGCCGAGGTCAATCAGCAGTTAGGACGTTTCGAGCAGGCCCGTGATGACCTGAATCTGGCGGCCAGGGACAACAATACACCTGAATTACGCGCCTTGCGGTTGCAAGCTGCGGTCGATGCCGGAAATTTTGCAGCGGCATTGCGCGATATTGACTCGCTCTTGGGTGAAGACATTCTGCCCGATGACGAGTTAAATCTGCTCAAGGCGCGGTTGCTGGTCGAAAGCGCTGGTGAAGACGGTGAAGAAACGTATCAGGAAGCCCGTGATCTACTGGAAACATTGATAGATGGCGGATCCCTGACCAGTGATCAAACCGCGCAGGCAGAAGAATATCAAGCACGGGCACAATACGCCTTGCGCCAGTATCCGCAGGCACTTGAGTCGATCAATGCGGCGCTGGGCACTGGCGCCAGCGGCAGTCGCTACTATGTGCGCGGACTGATTTTGGAAGCATCCGGGCAGGATGCCGCCGCACTCCGTGACTATGAATGGGTGCTGGCTCTGGGTCAGTTGTACAGCTACGCCTTCCTGCCGGATGCTGAAACACGCGCTGCGGAACTCAGATAGCAGTGGCGACGGCAGACTAAATGCTAAACAGCATGAAAACGGCCGAGGGAATTTCCTCGGCCGTTTTGCTGATCGCTAGTGAGTAAAAGCTCTTATGAGCCCCTTTCAGGATCAAAGCGCGTACCCAGGGCAGCAGGTGGATCAGAGCGCAGAATGTTCCGCGCCCACTTTTGGGCACCGCGAGGCAAGAGCAACAACGCTCGCTCAATGGCACCGCTGCTGACGAGTAGCAAGGTGACGATCATCAGGACCCAGGGGACTGCATTCAGGACCATGATATTGATCTCGATGCCAGGTGTGCGTTGAATGACCGACGCCAGCGCACGCAGGCCAGCAAAGAGATAGGCACCCAGCACCACGCGGAACGGATGCCAGCCGCCGAAGATGACAATCGCCAGCGCGATCCAGCCATCGCCTTGCATATTGGGCGGGGTCGTCCACCCAGCCTTGATATTGAGGGAATAGGCTGCTCCGGCTAAACCGACTAACGCGCCACCCAATCCGGCATACAGATAGCGCAAGCGATTCACCGAAACACCGCGCGCAAAAGCAGCTTCTGGCCGCTCGCCCACCGCTCGCAGCGCCAGACCCCGCCGCGTCTGGAAGAGATAGTACCAAGCACCGAAGATGAGGGCATAGCTCAGATAGGTGAAACCACTTTGCTTGAAAAAAATGTCACCGGCAACTGGAATTTGAGAGAGCACGGGGAACACAATCGGCAATGCCTGCGGGCCGGGAATACGGGCGTAATTGGTACCCAGAAACACCGCCAGATCGACTCCAAGCAGCGTCAATACGAAACCAATGGCTACTTGATCCTGATTGAGTTCAATCGAAGCGACGGCAATCAGCAGGGCGATAAGAGCCCCCACCAGCATCGCTACCAACACGCCCACCGGGATGGCGAGCATGGTCGCCGTAGCAACCGCCATACCGCCCCCAGTCAAGGCTGTGTTGAGGCTGTAGGCCGCTACAAACCCCGTCATGGCTGAGAGGACAATGCTCCCGTCCAGTGCCAGATTGACGATCCCAGCGCGTTCGGTAATGGTCTCGCCAATCGCGGCAATCACCAGCGGCGTGGCATTGGTAACAATACTCTCCAGCGTATTCAGCAGTGGATCAGCCATGAACAGCCTCCGAACCTGATACCGAGGGAGTCGGTGTAGCTGATGTTCCGCTTCTATCGGATGTACGGCTCTCCAGGCGCGTGCGGAGGCCGTTGAAGAGCAAGATCGTCAACACGAGAACACCTTGAAGAACTCCCACCAACGCAACATCCAACCGGAGCACCGCCTTGAGTTGGGCGCTTCCTCCCAGCAAGGCGCTAAAAGCAAAAGTTACCAACGGCAACCAGCTAATGCGACGCGCAACCACCAGGGCCACCAGCACCGCCAAAAAGCCGATACCACCGCTGACCAAAGGCCGAATACTAGGCGAGGTAAAAGCAAACTGCGTACGGAAGGCCCCTGCCATACCGGCTAACATCCCGCAAACAATAAAAGCCGAAAGTGCGCTGCGGTTTACTGGAACACCCAGCAGTAAAGCCGAACGTGCATTTTGTCCGGTCGCCTTGAGGCTAAGGCCCCAGCGCGTCCCACGTAACGCTAAACCGATCATGACGAGCGAAATCACCACAACGATGAGCATCACCAGGCTGACCGAAAACTCATCAGAGATGACTGGAAAGAGCGATTCAGGAGGAAAAGGTGGCGAGCCACGCACGCTCCCACCTTCCGGTGGCTGCCAGGGACCGCTAATCATATACAAGGTGGCGAGGCTGGCGATCTGATTTAGGGCGACCCCGCCAAAAATTTCATTCACACCCAACCGAGTTTTGAGAAAACCGCAGACCGCACCCCAAAAAGCACCACCGATCATCGCAGCAACCAACTGAGCGATAACCAGCAGGGGCCCCGGTAGATTCCAGGACAGTGCAACTGCTGAGGCGAAGATAGCCCCCATGGTGATCTGCCCATCAACGCCAATGTTCCACAAGCCAGCAGTGAACGTCACAATTAAGCCCGTAGCGGCAAGCGTCAGCGGTATCCAGAAATTGACCACACCAGCAAATGAGGCCACATCACGGAAACCGCCCCGCAGCACTTCGGTCAGCGCCTGCAAGGGATTGCCCCCCACCGCAATCACCAGAAGGCCGGTCAGCAGCAAGGCAACGATAATGGGCGCTACTGCCAGGCTCACCCGCGATAGCCATGCCTGTTGTTTCATCTGGGCACCTCTTCATTATGCCCGCCGATCAGGCGGCCCAATTGATCAATAGTGGCTTGCCGGGCATCCGGAATTTCTGTCACACGACCGGCATAAAATACCAGAATACGGTCGCTATAGGTGACAATTTCATCCAAGTCCGGTGAGCTAAAGACGATGGCGGCGCCAATATCCCGCCGCACCATCAACTGCTGCCAGATCCAGCGGGCCGAATCGACATCCAGACCGCGGGTGGGTTGCTCCAGCGCCAGCAACACCGCAGACTCGGGCATGAGCGCCATTAACATACGCTGCTGGTTACCGCCAGAGAGTTGTTCAATCTGACTTTCGGGAGTCCCGCGAACATGATAAGTCTGGATTCGGTTGATCGTCCGCTGACGCGCCCGGCCCCAATCAATCACTGGATGATGTTCTGTCATCAGAGCGGTGTGCTCCGTCAGAGTCAAACCCGCGATTAGTCCTTCTTCCAAACGACCAGCCGCACTAAAGGCTGCTCCAGCCGCCAGAAACTGACGGAATGACGCACCGGTCATATCCCGCCCTTCGAAATGAATGTGCCCCACCGCAGGTTTCGCCAGTCCGACACAGGCTCTCAGGAATAATTCCTGTCCACTTCCATCCAGACCGGCCAGACCAATAACTTCCCCTGCACGAACATTTAGGTTGAAGTCCTTCACTTGCAGCCGTTTGCTGCGTAAAGTCACGTTTTCAAACCGAATTGCCTCCGCGGCATTATCCAGATTCACTGCTATTCGCTGGGCGGGTTCCAGGATCTGACCAAACATCAGAGCCACTAATTCAGAAGGAGTAGCCGGTAGCGCGCGAGTACCCACGAGTTTACCCGCCCGTAGTACAGCAACCTCATCGCATAGCGCAATGACATCTTCCAGTTTGTGGGAAACCAGCAGTACGCTTAGTCCGTCATTTTTTGCCAGAGACTTGAGCGCATTAAACAGAATCGTTTTTTGTTCAGCAGAGATGCCCGTTGTAGGTTCATCCAGGATGAGCGTTTTCACACCCAGCGCCAGCAAACGGGCAATTTCCAGTTGCTGCCTGCCGCCAATACTCAGCGAAGCAATAGGAGTATCTGGGTCAAGTTCAAACCCAAACCGGCTACAGACTTCCCGCAACAAACGGGCAGCAGCATGACCTCGGTAGCCTCGCGCGCCAATAGCCCCAAAGATGAAATTCTCCAGAACAGTGAACGCTGGCACATCAAGTGGGTCCTGCTGCAGCATTCCCACCCCATAATGGAGCGCAATTTGTGGATTGCGGTAATCCACTTCAGTGCCATCCAGCAGGATACTGCCGCTATCAGCAGGCTGATACCCTGAAAGAATCTTCATCAGGGTGGATTTACCCGCACCGTTTTCCCCTAATACGCCGTAAATGCGTCCCCCTAAAAAAGTCAGGTTGATGTCATTGTTGGCGTGGACCGGGCCAAATCGTTTATGAATGTGGCGGAGTTCAATATCCATATTGTGGGTTGTGTTTGTAACGGACCGATTAAGCTAAAGATTGTAACGGGAAATACCGCAGGTGCCACTTTATAGGGCCGGCGACAAAATAAGAGGGCGCACTTTCGTGCGCCCTGCATGATATCCGGCACCCAGGGTAGGCCACAGCGCTTCCCTGGTTTGATGAGCACTAGCTTTCGCTGGCGCCTGTGATTCCAGCCAGCAACTGTTGCTGGTACCAGACACTAGAACCTTCTTCGATCGCAACGATATATGGGAGGTTAACACCCTCAGCCGCAATCTCGGTACCATCCTGATAGCTCAGCGGGCCAGTCCACAGATAGATGCCATCCGGGTTTTCAGCTGCATAGGCGGCAGCTTCAGCGATGAAGGCATCCAGCATAGCACCATTTTCTTCGGTCAAAGCCGGGCCCTTGGCAAAACCGATACCGGAGGTATCTGGATTATTCAGATCACTCCAATCCGGGTTGGTCAAAGTCCAGGCCTGTTCATAGGTACCAGCCTGGGCTGCACTGATAATCTCAGCATAGACTGGACCCCAGTGGAAGTAGGGAACGCCCAGACAGACTTCCGGCCCCAGATCACAGGCGCTGGCGAAGTCATAAGGCACTGCCCAAACCGACTCGCCGGCAGCCGCACGTTGGCTAACGACCGTGATACCTTCAGTGGTATCAATACCGGAGATGATGACATCCGCGCCGTTGTTGAGGAGCGTATTGGCTTCTTCGGTCGGGTCTAGAGTAACGCCAGGGATATTGAACCAGAAACCAATCCAGGTCACGGTGAACTGGAGTTCATCCGGGTTCATGCCGCGCATTTCGTAGCAGTGGCGAGCACCCAGATACGCCGAATTAACGAGGCGGCGGGTTTCAAAGTTGATCAGCGGCCCCAGGTAGCCAATATGACCGGTGCTGGTCTGCAGGGCCGCAGCACAACCCGCGATCATCTTGCCCCACTCCATCGTCCCCATGACGTTGCCGAGGTTCGCCGGAGCTGTACCCAGATAGGCATCATCACCGGAGACATTGATGAAGGTAACATCAGGGTATTCTGTGGCAACAATCGCCGTATCTTCTTCAAATTCATCTGAAGCAGTGAAGATAATATTGGCACCCTGATCAACCAACGTGCGAATAGCCACGTCGAACGGAACATCCGGGTTGCCCGCGTTGATATTCTCCTGTGGTTCGAGGAAAGTTACCCCTTCCACCTTCTCGGCTACATACAACCCGCCTTCATAGTGAGCCTGGCTCCAGCCACCGTCATTCCGTGGCCCGACCAAGATCATCCCAACATTGAACGTGTCCTGTGCTGCAACCGGGGCAATTACCATCACCACCAGCGCGAGCACAGCCAGCAAAACGATACCTGTGCGCTTCATTCGTCCTCCTCCCCGCATCCGGGAATAGCTATCTCAAGCGCGCCTAGAGTTTAACAGAGGATTAAACTCCCACAACGGACAAACGGCACAAAAAGCCCCCATGGGCTATTGTTCAATCCACCGTAGCGCATAACGCCCCCGCGTCTCCGGCCCGGACTGGGTATACATAAATGTTTCGCCGTTGATGACGATCAAATCCGCATGCCCTATCCCGACATTAAAGCCAACATCCTGAATAATGGGGTTATCAGCGTACTTCTCCCAGGGGCCATCAATCTGATCAGTCAGAGAACGTGCCAGACCCAGAGCAAACTGCGTATCCATTCCCCGTTCCAGGACGTCCGGCCCACGAATACCTTCATAGGCCATATAGTAGCGGTCACCAACTTTCATCACTTCAGCTGACGACACATAACGAAAGTCGAAGTAGGGTGCAAGAGCGGGGCCACTGCTGACATCGGTTGGACCATATTCACGAGCGCCTTCCAACAACGGGTCAGTTGAGCAGCGCTGCAAATCACCTAAGCCCCCATTACGATTCCCCTTGTAGCAACGCAGATTACCAGGGGCGCTGCCCGCTGCCACAAAGACATAGAGCATATCCCCTTCAACAAAGATGCCTGGCGGGGCGCCAACCAGACAATCATGAATTTCACCGCGAATATTGGGATGGGGACCAACTTTCTCGGTCGCAGTACAGGGTGCATAAGAACTGGGCCAGGTGCCGCCAGGAGTGAGTAAATAATTCCAATCCGACCAATTGATGCCATCTAATGAGCTGCGAATCATTACCTGCGCATGCCATTCATAGACCAGATATTGCACATCCCCGGCAAAAAACACCCTCGGATACTGTTGGGCAGTGATATGGTCACGCTGATCGTCACAGGGACAGGCCGCGCAAGGCATTAAACAAATAGGCGCTGGCAGGCTAAAGCTGCGCCCGCCATCAGTACTCTCCCATCGAGTGAGACAACCGGGAAAGGTTACTGGCTCGCCACACTGGTCAATCACCCCTTGGGATTGGTCACTGGCGTGGAGATAAGACCAAAATACATCTTCATTGATTTGGATGGTGTCACTCTCGCCGACTGGCAAACCTACATCAGCAATCTCCAGGAACCAGTCAGCGCGTCCTTCCCAAAAATCGGCCAGTGTTGGAAATGATTGTGCTTCCAGTGGGGCCATAGACACGATCAGGAAGCAGCTTAACAACAGAACCAATAACTGGCGATAATCTCTACTTCTGAAATAGAGATTGAGAGGGCGGTTTGATTGCGGGGATTTGGCTAATCCATTAAGATAGGGCATGGTTTTGAAGTTTGTGCAGTATGCTATACTCAAATTTGTCGGGTGAGTGCGCCTGTTGACAGGATATTGATCGTATGGCCGAAATCAATTTACGCGATTATCTCGCGCGGCTGGAGTCCCTCGTCAGCAGCGGCGAGTATACCCAGGTCGTACATCACTGCCGCCACATCCTGCAGTATTTCCCCCGTCACGCCGATACGTATCGGTTGTTGGGGCGAGCCTTACTGGACAATAACAAGTGGCAGGAAGCGGCGGAAGTCTTTAACCGCCTGCAAAGCGTCACACCATCTGATTATACCGCGCACGTTGCCCTCGCCGAGATCAGTAATCAGCTCAAGCGACCGGATGAAGCCATCTGGCACCTGGAGCGTGCCTTTGAACAGCAGTCCAATAACCAGACGCTGATGGATAACCTGCGTGATTTATATCGCAGGCACCGCCGTCAGGAATTCAACCGGGTTCAATTAACCGCGGGTGCTGCCGCTCGCCAATACATTCGCAACGGGTTGTTTGAGCAGGCGATCCGGGTCCTACAAGAAGCCCTTCAGCAAACGCCGGAACGTGTTGATCTGCGGCTCTTACTCGCGCAGACTTACCGTGAAGCCGGCTACTATGTTGAAGCGGGTGAAACCTCGCTTGATGTGCTGCAAACACTACCGGATTGCCTGGATGCCAATCTAATTCTGGCGGAACTATGGCTGTCACTCCAGCGCCCTTCGGATGCCCAGCGTTACCTCGAACGTGTCCAGGCCGTTGACCCTTACGCTGCTTTGCAGATGGTCGAAAGCGATAACGTTTCAGCAGATGCTTTCCGGCTGCCAGAACTGGATTTCCGGCGGTCGGTCGAGCGTGAGGTCCTCAGTGGCACGCCGGACTGGCTAGAGAGCGTAGATTCGAAGGACGAACAGCCAAGCGCCGCAAGCAATGACCTGCAGGGATGGAGTTCCTTCACGCCCGCTTCCGGGGCACAGACTGATGATCTTCAGTTGGATAGCGATTTCCGGCAGGAGCTACCAGCGGACTGGATGCAGACTGGCGAATTACCGTCCAGCGGTCCCCTGCCCCCGGTCGAACCGCCGAAACGTACCGGCGGCATTACAGGCGGCCTGCTCTCGCGTTTCCGCACAGGTGGATTACCCGGTACGGGGCAAGTCAGTGGCAGTGGACAACTTCCACCCATGGATGAAGAGGATGACGAAGTCTTTGAACCAGCGCCTATCCTACCACCAGTACCACCACCTCGTAATAAGCCGCCCACACAGGAAGTCCCGGCTGTATCGAGCCGATTTGCTACACCTGACGAAACTAAGCGTTTCGACGAGTCCTTGATGGATCCCCTGGGTGCGCCCACATCGGATGAAATCCTTGCACCCAGCTTTGATGACAATGATCCACTCTACTGGATGAAGCAGGGCGATAGTGAGGACTCCTCAGATCCACGCCGCACGACTGCCAGTGTCGGTATCGGCGAGGACAATATCCTCGCGGCCACGGATACAGATGACCCCATGGCCTGGATGCAGGATTACGGCACAGGTCTACTGGCGGACGAACCGGGTCCATCCCGTCTGAATCGACAGGATGCGGTTGACGATAGTGCGCCTCTCAGCACAGAAGTCGCAGCCGTTGACCCAATGGCTTGGATGCGCGACTACAGCAATGATATGTTGACCGAGGAAGCAGCAGCCGAGGCAAGGAACGAAACCTCATTCGACGATGAGCAGTCAAATACTGCCGAAGAAGATGGGGATCCGCTCGCTTGGCTGCGTGGCAGCGGGGTAGAAGTTGTCGATGACACGCCGGAACGAACTACCGCTACCCAGCAAACGATCCCTGTTAAGGCCGATCCACTTGACTGGCTCTCCGATGACGAGTCACTTCTGAACGAAGCCCTCGACATGGAAGCCCTGGTCGATAACAACATCCGTTCAGCTCCTTTGTCCGCGCCGCAACCCACGGCATCCATTGATCGGCAGAATGCCATGCCCCAATCACCGGATAATGACCTCAACTGGCTCAGTTCGCAGGATGAACCGGAACCAGACGAGTTTGATTGGTCACAAACGGCGACTCCAAACGAACCCCCACCGGAAGCCAGCCGCAAGAGCGGGATGCTCAATCGCTTCCGTACCGGCAACTTGCCCATCACGAACCCAGTAGGGGACGAACCAGTCATGCCGTCGATAGATGATGGCATGGACTTCATGGATGATATACCCATGCCGTCTACTGGGCCGGTAGGAACCGCATCATCACCCGCATCTGATTTTGACTGGTCGGCTACTCCTGAAGCCTCTACAGAAGATACAGGGTGGCTGGATGACATGATGACCCCCGATCAACCCGACCCAGCCCCTGAGGATGTACCGGATTGGCTGGGGGGCATGAATATTCAACCTCCGGCAGCCGCAACTGCCACCTGGTTTGAATCATCAGAACCAGAAGAAGAACCGCCGTCGTCTGATGTTAAACGTACGACGGGTCTACTCAATCGCTTCCGCACAGGCAATTTGCCGGGCACCAATTCCCTGCCAGAAGACGAATCAGCCACGCCCGCCACCGGTTGGCTGGATGAGATGATGGAAAGTGAAGCACCGAACACGCAGGATGACTCAACCTGGCTGATGGATACCGGCGCACTTTCGGGATCATCTGTCCGGGCAACGGATGAGTTGGGCTGGGGGCAACCCGATGAAGCGCCACCCGCTACAGGCTGGCTGGACGACATGATGACATCCGAACCTGGACCGGTTCAGGATGAAGCTGCCTGGCTAATGGATACGGGCCCGCTTTCGGCACCGACAACCGATGAATTTGCCTGGGCAAAAACTACGCAAGACATCGCCCCGGCTACGGGTTGGCTGGATGAAATGATGACCACCCAAGAACCGGAACAACCCGCTGCCCCGGTACCTGAATGGCTTACTGGATTGGAAGAACCGCCCGCTGCACCACCCACGATTGCCGGAACCGGCGGATTGCTGGATCGTTTCCGAACAGGGAATTTGCCTGCCACCAACTCACTCACTGAAGAAAGCGATGATGATGGCTGGGGGGATCAAGGCTTTGGTCAGCCTCAGCAAGCATCAGAAAGTGACATGCCAGACTGGCTGGCACAGACTGGCGCCCTGATGAATCCGGAGGCCAGCGCGGAATCCGCTATTGATGAATGGATGGCAGAAACCGGCAGCCTGAGCAACCAGGCTGAATCTGCACCACAGTCGGATATTCCCGACTGGTTAGTGCAGACCGGCGAACTTGTCGATTCAGCCAACGCCAGTACGCAGGAAGCCGAACCGATTTCCGGTTGGATGGATGAAATTCAGCCTGAAAGTGCCGTAACCTCAGATTGGGCAGATGCCTCCACTGAAGCAACCACCTGGGAAAATGACCAGTTCTCTGAGGAACCGGCCACCGGAATGCGGACTACCGGACTCCTCAACCGCTTCCAAACGGGCCAGCTACCAATCACCAGCGGACTCGAAAGTGCTTCGTCTGAACCTGAAGCCGTGCCGGATTGGCTAAGCGGCATCGGCGCCAGCGCAGAGACCGCACCCACATTTGGTGATCTTCCGCAAGAAGATGATGTCGCGGCTTGGATGGCACAAACCGGCTCCCTGCTCGAATCAGCAGCGAAGAGTAGTAGTACCAATGAATGGGCCATCGTAGATGACGAGGTCATCCCGGATCAGCCGTCGATGACCACGACCGGACTCCTGAATCGCTTCAAGACCGGCAATCTCCCATCAACCGGATCGATTGAGTCCGATTCGGATGAGATTGACTTTGGCTGGTCAACCGAGGCACAGCCTGCTTCCCAGAATACAGCTGATGTTCCCGACTGGCTCCAAACACTCGATACCAGCGAAGTTGAGGCCGTCGTCGAACCGGATATCATGCCCAAACCCGGTACCGGCCCCATTGACCAGATCAACTGGGGGGATCAATTGGCACAGCCCGCCGCCGAAGCCAATTACCCGGATGACGAAGTGATTGAGGAAGACTCTATCCCGGATTGGCTCATGGGGGCTGAACCACAGGAAGAGCCCGTGGCAGCTTCCCCGCGCACAGGCACGACACCGCTTGACCAGATTGACTGGGGTATGCAGGCCGCGCCGGTTGCTGAGGATGACTACCTCGATGAAGAACCTGTCCAGCAGGCGGACATTCCGGATTGGTTAGCCCAGGCCGAACCCGCTCAACCTGAGTTCGAGATCGAGCAACCGCAAGCAGGTACTGCCCCGCTCGACCAGATTGACTGGGATATGCAGGCCGCGCCGGTTGCGGAGGACGACTACCTCGATGAAGAACCTGTCCAGCAAGCGGACATCCCGGATTGGTTAGCCCAGGCTGAACCCACCCAACCCGAATTCGACATCGAGCAACCACAAGCCAGTACAGCCCCGCTTGACGAGATGGATTGGGATCTTAGCGAAGAACCCGTTGCAGAAACGGAATTTGTCCAAGAAGTAGTTGAGCAACCGCTTGAAATGCCTGGCTGGCTAGAAGAGACTGAATCTGCCCAATCTGAACTGGTCGAAGAAATGGCTGAGGCAACAGCCATTGAATCATCGGATAACTTCAACTGGGTAGCCCAGGCTGACGAAGTAACCGCCGAAGTCATTGACGCTCAAGAGGAAGAACTCAGTCCAATTGAAGATGACCTGAGTTGGATGCGTTCGACTTCCTTTGAGGAAACTGAAGCAGTTGCGACTTCGGATGAGCCGGATTGGGATGAATTAGCGACTGCCGCTGAGCCAGATATGGTAGAAGCTGAAGCCATCAATCAGGAAACTCTGATGGCCGAAGCACCAATCGAAGCAGAAGCAGACTCATGGACGACATCCGAGCCAGTTATTGCCGAACAGGAAGAACGAAAGCTGGTTGAACTGGATAGTGAATGGGATGAAGAACTGGAAACCAGCCCGGCGTTGAACGCGCCGGATTGGCTCAACGATATGGTTCCTGGCCTGGACATCAGCTATGACGTCGAAGAAGACGCCACGCCTGAAGAGGACTATGCATCAGCAGCCCCGGTCATCCCTGGCACGTTGCGCCCCAAGGTCGATTATGCTTGGTTGATGGACATCGCCGACGAAGAATCGCGCTACATGCTGCCGGTCACAGATACAATCCTGGCACGGAAGCGCCGTTATATCTTCACCCGGGAACCAGTCTGGCTGCGTCAACCGACTGAAAAGCGGGATGCCACCCCAGCCAATGCTGAAAGTGATATTGATCTTCCGCCCTGGTTGCAGTGAGATGCCCTGCAACCATCCGATACTCGCCTGAGAGGAATGCGCGATGCCACCTGCCGACAACACGCCCGACTTCGACAAAATGTCGCCAGAAGAAATTATGGCGTGGATGGAGTCGCTTGCCAAACGCCAGGGTGCCAATGAAGGTTTTACGACGGCTGCCGATATGGATGTGCCCGAAGTAGATCCTAACACGGTCGTTATTGATGAGCCGGGTTATGTGCCCTCTGAAGGAAAAATGAAGGGGCAGAAAATTGGCCCAGGTGTGCCCATCGCCAGATCCGCACAGCCAGCTGCGCCGGTCGTCAGCAAACCGGTCGAGACCCCGCCGCCCGCGCCCGTTCAGCAAGTCCCACTACCGATCGAACCAGCGCCAGTCCAACCTGCTGCTCGTGTTCCAGAACCACCCCCCGTTGCGCCACCACCGGCACCAGCTCCTGCTGCACAAGGCACCCTATCGTGGCTCGAAAGCCTGGCGGCAGATCAAGGACCGTCCCTGGACTTCAGTCTGGAAGCCTTTGCAGCACCAGCAGCGCCGTCTAAAAAAGAAGAACCGAGCGTTGCCACAACCGACTGGCTGGCTGATCTGGCGCGCGTGTCTGATCTGACGGAAGCAGCAGCACCAGACCCAGTTATGCCAGTTCCCGAAGCTTCAGTAGCAGCTGATACCGTATCGTGGCTGGAAACGCTCGCTTCCGAGCAAGGCGCAGCGGCTGAAGAATTAGTGGCACCTGCCCCTATTGATATTCCAACCCCAACCGCGGTCGTTGATGACGGGCCGGGTTACACGGATTATGCGTTCGACACCCCTGCGTTCACCAGCCGAACTGAACCCATCCCGGCACAGGTTTTGCCCGAACCGTTCCTCAGTGAAGAACCGCCACCACAGGATGCTGCTGCGTGGCTCGATCAACTAGCATCGGCGCAGAAACCAGGCGCCGTGATTCCACCCGCGCCTGAACCAATGGATGACATCTCGATCCAGGCAGCCCTGGCTCGCGGCGAAAATATCCCCCATGACGAGATGGAAGCCTGGATGCAGCGCCAGTTACAAATCGGCGCTAAACGTCCCGATCCCGACATAGGAGATACTGATCTTGAAGCGCCTGCCGTACCTGCAGCGTTGCCGGATTGGCTGCTCGACCAAGTCGGTCCACCGCCGCCTCTGGACGAAGCGCCGCCGCCCGCGCAGGCACAACCTGCTTTAATCGAGGCTATTTTTGAGCCTCCGGCGGTCCAGCAAGCAGATCTGCCGGATTGGCTGCGTGAAGATAGTGACAGCATCAGCTCACTGGATGACATTTTTGCCACCAATGAACAGCCGCAGGTCGAGGCAGCACCGACCATCATCAGTGCGCCAGCAGCGGGTCTTTCCGCTGTAGATATGAGCGACCCCTGGGTAGAAGCCCTGGAAATGGAGTATCAGGCTGCTCACGGTGGTGAGATGCCTATGCCGGTTGCGCCAATTCCAGATTCAACCCCGCAAATCACACTGACGGCAGCCGAATTCCCAGAAGAAGTCGATCTGACACCAGGCGAACTGGAACCGGCTCCCGACTGGTTAACCGGTCTGATGCCGGACATCACGGCAGTCCCGGCTGAAATGGATGCCGAACGCACGGCAGTGATTGAGGTAGATCCGGTTGCCATCCGCGCCGAAGCAATGGAAGACATGCCAGATTGGCTCCAGGACAACATGCCCGCAGCCTCGGCAGAGACGCAACTACCGGCTGAGGTCAGCGCTTCGATTGACGAAATTTCCAGTTGGCTGGAAACCATCGAACTGGAACCAGCTGAAATCCCCACCTGGCTGACTGAAACGATCAATCCACCGGCTGCCCCGCCTCCGGCCCCGGTTACACCTGCCCCGGTCGCAGAACCAACAGGGATCTTTGCCCCGGCAGCGGCAGCTCTTGCACCGGTTGGTACGCGCATCGCCAACGCGGTTGTCGATGCGGTCGCTGCACTCACCAGTGCCCGCAACCGCTATAATGAGAATGATCTGGAAGGCAGCCTGAACGACTATGATACTCTGGTACGTTCCAACCAGAGCCTTGATGAAGTCGTCACCGACCTGACCAAAGCGGTCGAAAAGCACAAAGGAAATCCAACCGTTTACCGCGTGCTGGGAGACGGCCTGATGCGCCAGGGCAAACTGCAAGCCGCCCTAGACACTTACCGCAAGGCGCTCAATCAGCTATAATCGCTACGTTTTTGAGCAGGGTAATACATTACCCTGCTCGCATGTTTGCGCGAGACGGGTCAGGCTGGCCCGTTTGTGTTGCCTGAATGAGGAAGAATCTGATTATGCCCATGGAACGTACTCTGATTATCGTCAAGCCCGATGGTGTGCAGCGTGGCCTCACCGGGGAAATCATCCGCCGGTTTGAAGCCCGAGGCCTCCGCATTATCGGCATGAAGTTCATGCAGGTCTCGACTGAACTAGCCGAGAAGCACTATGCCATCCATCGTGAACGCCCCTTCTTTGCGGGGTTGGTGAAGTACATCACCTCATCGCCCGTCGTTGTGATGGCGCTGGAAGGCACTAATGCGATTGCTGCCGCCCGTGGCACCATCGGCTCCACCAAGCCGCATGAAGCCGCAGCCGGGACGATTCGCGGAGACTTCGCGCTGGAAGTCGGGCGTAACCTGGTGCATGGTTCCGACAGCGTGGAAAACGGACAGATCGAAGTCGGCAACTTCTTCACTGAAGCCGAACTGCATCCCGGCTGGTCACGCAATACAGACCCCTGGATTTTTGAATAAGACAAGCAAAACAAAACGGGGCGTGATCGCCCCGTTTTGCTATTCGATATTGAGCAGAATATTGGCTTCGCGCCACAACCCTTCCAGATCGTAGTACTCGCGTTTCGCCTCAATGAAGAGGTGAACGATCACGTCGCCATAGTCCATCAACACCCAACCACTATCAGAAGTCCCTTCGACTGACAGCGGTAGCTTGTTATAGTGCTCTTTGGTTCCTTCACGGACGTAATCCGCCAGCGCCCGCAGTTGACGATCACTCGTACCCGTTGCAATGACGAAAAAATCCGCAAGGATGGCATCCGGTCGCAGATCAAGCAGCAGAATATCCGTAGCCTTCTTATCATTCAGCACATTGACGATGTGCTGGGCAAATTCCAGTGAATCCAGAGGAGCCTCCAGCCCACACGGGCGCATCCAAGAAACGAAATAGCATTGTACATGACTGTATTATCAACGGGAACCTGTTTTAGCACCATTAGAATCCATTCATGGTTCCGCCAAAAGTCCCTTGACTCGCACTGCCTGCCCTGCCTATACTCATTTTGTCGGTCGAATCTGCCTGATGAGCTGGCTTTCCCCCGACTTCCACCCGCCTGAGTGATCGGATCATGAATGCATACCTTGAGCAGCCTGCTTTAATCCAACGGGATTACTCCTGCTCTGCTTGGCGTGCATCGGTCTGTTTCCCACGACCGTGAACACAACTGCATAGGCGTAATATCCCGCCGGGTGATCTGTACTCATCTGTACAGGTCATGACGCACTTCGCGTACCCTGTTTTGTAACGATTGGCGGTGCCTATGAACGCATTGATCCATGCCCAACACATCTCCAAAGCCTACGGCTTAAAATCTGTCCTCAATGATGTATCCGTTATCCTCAACCCCGGTGAGCGCATCGGCCTAGTGGGAGCTAACGGTGCCGGTAAGTCAACCCTGTTGAAGATTATCGCGGGGGAAGTCCCACCAGATGATGGCAATGTGCGCGTTGATCCCATAGTAACGCTCGGCTACCTGCCGCAGGTCATCGTCGGCTATGAGGACTCTACCGTCCGCGAACTGCTGGCGGATGCCGACCGTGACCTGCGCCTATTGGAAACCCGGTTGCGAACCCTGGAAACCGACATGACTCAAAGCACAGGTGTTCATCTCGAGTCCATCCTGGCTGAATATGGCGAGTTGACTGAGCAGTTTGAACGGCGCGGTGGCTATGACCTGGAACAGCGCATTGCTGCCGTAGTACGCGGTCTGCGGATCGATCATCTGCCACCGGATCGACTCTTCGGCACGCTTTCTGGTGGTGAACGCGCCCGGCTAGGGCTAGCGCTGCTCCTCCTGAGCGCGCCCGATGCCCTGCTGCTGGACGAACCCACCAATCATCTGGATAGCAGCAGTCTGAACTGGCTGGAAAGTTATCTGGCAGGATTTCAGGGTGGGATGCTAGTCGTCTCACATGATCGTGAATTTCTCAATCGCACCATCACCATCATTGTAGAAATTGATGAACAGACGCGGTCAATGAAGCGCTACAACGGGGACTATGATACATACGCGGCTTCCAAACTCCGTGAACGCGAACAGCAACAGCGCGAATATGAAGCTCAGCAAGAGGAAATCGCCGGATTGCGGTTGGCCGTCGCGGAAACAGCCCGCAGCAACCGCAATTACCGTTCGCATACCGACAGTGACAAGTTCGTCCGGAACTTCAAGATCGCTCAGCACGATACGACAGTCTCCAAGCGTGTGAAGTCTGCCGAGGAACGCCTGAAGCGACTGGAAGCCAACAAGCTCCCACCACCACCCATCCCATTGCGCTTTGACCCCGCGCTAAACCCGGAAGCGTTACGGGCACGCTTGCCCATCATGGCTACCGGAATCCACAAATGTTATGACGGTCGGATGATTCTCGATGCGGTGAATCTCACGATTTACCCGGAGAGTCGCATCGCACTCGTCGGGCCAAATGGCGCGGGCAAGTCCACCTTGCTCAAGATACTAGGTTGTGTTGACATTTGAGGTATATTGGTCGGATGAAACCTGTGACGCTGACCAATGACCAGTGGACAAAAATCCACGCTTTTCTGAGGCAAGAACCGCGAGCCTATGTCGGGAACGAAACGGAA
>JAFLCG010000016.1 GCA_017303635.1 Anaerolineae bacterium
TATCTGAGTTGCTGAGTCAAGCTATCGGATCAAGACAACTGTTCCCTTTTTTAGCACGGAGTAACCACGCGTATCAACACCTCTTACCTCCCAAACATAAGCACCAGCCGGGGCAGGTAATTGTTGGCAAGGTGGTGATGCGCGGCGCAAAGGCACTCAGGTCAGCGCGGGAGGCGGGCAGGGCAGCCAGGATGACTTCCAGGATTTGCATCCGGGCCACGCGGGCCTGCTCCAGCGCCTGGGTCATGATGGCGTCGCTCACGCCGCTGATCTTGATGTCCATCTGCAGGGCGGTGATACCCTTCTCGGTGCCGGCCACCTTGAAGTCCATATCACCCATGTGGTCTTCCAGACCCTGAATATCGGTCAGGATGGCGACTTTCTCGCCTTCCTTGATCAAACCCATGGCGATACCGGCCACCGGGCGCTTGATCGGCACGCCGGCATCCATCAGCGCGAGGGTCGAACCGCACACGCTCGCCATTGAGGTCGAACCGTTGGAACTCATCACTTCGCTGACCAGCCGGATGGTATAAGCGAATTCGCTCTCCGGCGGGATCATCGGGCGCAGGGCGGCTTCTGCCAGCGCACCATGACCGATTTCGCGGCGCTTGGGGCCGCGCAGCGGGATGGCCTCGCCCGTCGAGAAGGGCGGCATATTGTAGTGGTGCATGTAGCGCTTCGATTTCTCCGCGCCCAGGCTGTCGATTTCCTGCGCGTCGCCGGGGGTGCCCAGCGTGGCAATTGTCAGCACCTGCGTCTGACCGCGCTTGAACAGGCCGGAGCCGTGGACACGCGGGATCAGGCCGACTTCAGCCGCCAGCGGGCGGATCTGCGTGGTCGTACGGCCATCCGGGCGGATGCCGTCCTCGACGATCCGGCGGCGGACTTCCTTCTCGATCAGGCCAGCGAAGGCTTCGCGGGCGTCACCGGGTTCAAAGCCGTCATCTGCTGTGACCAGTTCGTTCTCGCTCATGAAAGCGGTCACCACTTCTTCACGCAGCGCATCCAGCGCCAGGTTACGGGCTTCGCGCTCGGTTTCCGTGGCGATGATCTGGCGGATACGGTCGGCGGACTTGGCCGCGACCTGTTCGGTCAGCTTGCTGTTGGTCGCTGCCGGGACGTACGTCGACTTCGGGCGACCGAGTTGCTCGCGCATCTGGTTGATGACGGCGATCACCGGCTGCATCGAGTCGTGCGCCAATTTGAGCGCCCGCAGCATGGTGGCCTCATCCACTTCCAGCGCACCGCATTCGACCATGTTGATGGCTTCGGCGGTACCTGCTACGCGCAGATCGAGCTGGCTCTTCTCCATCTGCTGGATGGTCGGGTTGACGATCAGTTCGCCGTCGATCAGGCCGACGCGCACACCCGCCACCGGGCCGTTCCACGGCGCGTTGGAGAGGTGCAGGGCGGCGCTGGAGGCGATGATGCCCAGCATATCCAGGTGATGAATGCCGTCCACGCTGAAGGCGTTCATGATGATCTGCACGTCGTTCCGCAGATCATCCGGGAACAACGGGCGCAGCGGGCGGTCGATCACGCGCGAGGTGAGAATGGCCTGCTCCGAGGGGCGGCCTTCCCGGCGGAAGAAGCTGCCGGGGATGCGCCCTGCGGCGTACATCTTCTCTTCAAAATCAACACTCAGTGGGAAAAAATCGATACCCGGACGCGCATTTTTGCTCATGGTGGCGGTCGCGAAGATGACGGTTTCACCTTCGGTCAGCATGACCGCGCCGCCGGCTTGTTCAGCCAGCTTGCCGGTTTCCAGAATGAGTTCACTTGCGCCGAGCTGGACGGTGAAACGATGATTTTGGGGCATTGACATTGCGATTCTACTCCTGAAAAAGAAATGCCCGGCAGATCAGGGACTGGAAGCTGAGGCTAATCCGGTTTAGCCGCAAATTCCAATTCCCGCGCTGCGGGCCACACATTGAATGCGGATGATCCCAGTGGGGCATCCGGGGAGGCGTGTTCAGTGACATCCTCTGACTGCTGCAGTAAACGCAGCAGGGAGCCAGTGTTGGCCCCCTGCGGATTGAACTCTACCGACGCAGACCGAGCTTTTCGATCAATTCCCGGTACGATTCCGGTTTGGTCTGGCTCAGGTACTTCAGGTGACGGCGGCGCTGACCAACCAGCTTCAGCAGACCACGACGCGAGTGTTCGTCATGGCTGTGAGTCCGCAGGTGTTCGGTCAACTGGGTGATTCGGGTCGTCAGCAGGGCGATCTGCACTTCCGGCGAACCAGTGTCGCCTTCGTGCCGTCCGTGCTCCTGCATGATGACCTGCTTGTTGTCCTTCTTGAGTGGCATAGTTGTCCGTGTGCCCCTTCGTTTGAATGCCACCGCACAGGCCGAGGCGGTGGCCTGCGGGTCAGATTTACAATGGGGGCATTATAGCAGTCGGGGGGGTGGGGGGCAATCCTCAAGGCAGGTTGCCTCGGCTATACCCCCAAAAATTGAGGGGGAAATCGAAACATATGTTCCGATCTGCTGCCTATTCCATGTTACACTGTCGGCATGAGCACCTGCATGAAATCACTCTGGACACGCAGCTTTGGTAACGTCCCCGTAGCGCGTGAGCAGTACGTCGCAACATCTGAAAAGTCTCCTCCCCAGCCTGCTGCGGTAGGGGTTGTAGGGGTGGGGAGGAAGTTCCGTCTTCACTGTGACTGTGAACTGCCAACTGTGAACTTCCACAAAGCGCCAACCTCGCGTATTCCCGCCATGTCAGTGGCGCATATGGCGGGCGGTGGCATCCTCCCGTCTTCTTGCCAGCACCATCGCCATTTGGTGCTTGGTTTCCGTGTTCCCACCGTCAAGCTTGTCGTCCATGCCGCCAATTGGCGCTGCCCTCCCGTCTTCCCGCCAGCCATCTCGGCGGGAACTCCGCAATTGTCGACAAAGCTCTGTGTTTGTCTGTGTGATCTCTGTGCCTCTGTGTTGAAGGATTTCTGAACCATGCATCAGCAATGGCTTTCTATGCCCGATGCCGACGTGACCTTCTACCCGGCCTTCTTCTCGACGGATGAATCCGCCGCCCTGCTGACCGCCCTCCAGCAGGGCATCGCGTGGAAACAGGAAGCGATCAAGCTCTACGGCAAGGAGATCGCCCTGCCGCGCCTGACCGCCTGGTACGGCGACCCCGGTGCGACCTACGCATATTCGGGACTGACCGTCCACCCGCTGCCCTGGACGGAGACTCTGCTCACCATCAAAGCCCGTGTCGAGTCCGTCGCTGGAGTCACCTTCAACAGCGTCCTGCTCAACCGCTACCGGGATGGGCGCGATAGTGTCTCCTGGCACGCCGACGACGAACCCGAACTCGGTCACAATCCGGTCATCGCGTCCGTGACCTTCGGCGCGGCGCGGGCCTTCCAGTTTAAGCACAAGACCCTGCCGGAAACTCGTCCGTCAGTCATGCTGACAGATGGCTCCCTGCTGCTCATGGCCGGTGCGACCCAGCATAATTGGCTGCACCAGATTCCGAAAGTGAAGGCCGCACTCGGCGAGCGGATCAATTTGACCTTCCGCGTTATTCGTTAATAGGATGCGGGGTATATTGCTGGGCTGTAGGGGCGGACTAACGCCGTCTGCGACCGAAGGAAGTCCCTGTGGGGCGGCGGCATGCCCGCCCACTAAAGCGCGAACCTACGCCCCGTTCGCGGCCCGTTCCAGCGCTGCGATGTCGATCTTCTTCATCTGGAGCATGGCTTGCATCGCCCGGCTCGCCCTGGTTGGATCGGGATCGCCCAGGTACTCGCCCAACGCCCGCGGGACGATCTGCCAGGAGACTCCGAACTTGTCCTTCAGCCAACCACACTGGCTTTCTTCACCACCGTCCGCCGTCAGCTTTGACCACAGCGCATCCACTTCGGCCTGCGTCTGGCAATCGACGAACAGCGAGATGGCTTCATTGAACTTGAAGGTCGGCCCGCCGTTGAGCGCCATGAACCGCTGCCCCTCCAACTGAAAGGTCGCGGACATCAGCGTTCCCGCCAGCCCCGGCGCGCCTTCGGGATAGCGCGATTCCTGAATGACCTTCGAATCCTTGAAGATCGAGAGATAGAACTGAATGGCTTCGTCGGCGTTCTGGTCGAACCACAGGAACGGGGTAATCTTCTGCATGAGAATGTCCTTTCGCGGGTCAGATGGTCACTTGAACGAACATCCACAGGATAAGCCAGATCAAACCGGGTGTATTGTATGAAATGGCAAGCCTAGAAGGAGCAATGTGAGCGACGATGCGCGAATGGATCGAAGAAAACCGAGGCTTCTGGTTGCTGCTGACCTGCACGCTAATCCCCATCTTCTTCCAGTTGGATCAAACTCTCAGAGCGGTTGGCCTGCGGGCGATCTATGGTGATGCGTCGCTTATTGTGGGTACTGCCTTAATCAGCCTGGGTCTCTATCTAGGACTCATTGCGAACTCGGCATCCCATTTTGTCTTCAAGGCGATTGGTCTCTTGGTAATTGCAGTTCTACTGTTTCTTGTTATTGAAAGTATCAGCAATGCGGATAATGGTGGAATGGGGCTGGCGTTTATCGCGGCGGTACTAACCTTCCCATTTACGCTCATTGTAGTATTGCCACCAATTGTCTATGTTCTGGCAGCGATCATAGTACTGGGTCTGAGGTTGACCCGCCGAGTGAAACGCCTCGGACTGGTCATTGTAGGTGTAGCGGTTCTAGTCGGGCTGGGACTATGTAACTCGGGCACTTTCACACTCATGTACGGTCGCGGTCAATACAAAATGCTCCAAGTTGGCGATTATCTATATCAATTGGAAAAAACAGCCGGAGGTTTTGAGATTTCGAGCCGGCTGAAGTTATACCAGTGTACGACACAAGGCTTGTGGTGCGCGCTAGTTCATGAGATCGAAAACTGGCATGAGGACAGAGTCCGACTTGCTCCCACCGCCGACTCGACTGGTGTCCAAATCCGTCTAGATAGCGAGGTGATCTATACTTATGTGCCGCCTTTGTGAGATAGCCCTGTTACCACGTATCAGCCGTTTGCACTCGTCACCTATAATCAACACTATCACTTTCTTCCGACCGTGAGCTACCCGAAGGGACTTCCTAGTGCCCAACTACACCGAAACTGAAGTCAAGCTTATTGTCACCGACCTCGACTCTGTCCGCGCCCGACTCGAAACTGCCGGGGCGCATCTGGAGTCGCCTCGTGTCTATGAGCGCAACGTTCGTTACGAGAACATCGCCGGGACGCTCTCCGGGCAGGGCATTGTCGTGCGGCTCCGGCAGGATAGCCGCGTCCGCCTGACCTACAAGGACGGCGGTCAGGTGACCGATGGGGTGGTCAGCCGCGCGGAGATTGAGGTCGAAGTCAGCGACTTCACCGCGATGGACATGATCCTCGGCAAGCTGGGGTATCATCCGCACCTGATCTACGAGAAGTACCGCACCACCTATTCGCTGGATGGCGCGGAGATTGTGCTGGATGAGATGCCTTATGGCCCCTTTGTCGAAATCGAAGGTGACAAAGCGACGATTGAATCCGTGATAAAGCGCATAGGGTTGGAGGCTGCCCCGCGCTATGCTGGGAGTTATGTGGCACTGTTTGAGCAGCTTAAGGCTCGCCTCGGCCTGAGTTTTACAGATCTGACCTTTGCCAATTTTGAAAGGGTAGATACGAAGGGGCTGATAGCGAATGGCTTATTGTAGGGACGAGGCCCGCCTCGTCCGCCTGTAGGGACACCATTCTTGGTGTCCGTCTGTCATCTACTCAGGCCATAAGCCATCAGCTATAGACTTCCCGTCAGCATGTCATCAATCGCCGAGCGAGCGATGCGGTAATCGGCGGAACCGATGCGGCTGGCAGGCAGCTTGCCCTGATTGATGAGGTCGAGCACGTCAGCCTCCGTCACTTTGAGGTAGCGGGCGGCTTCCGAAACGGTCAGCACCTTGCCGAACTCGACTGACGGGGCAGGGGCCTCGTTCAAAGGATGGGTAGAGCCGAACGGGGACGCAGCATATGCGCCGCCGACCGGGGCGCTGATTGGTTCCGCCGGGGCGCTCAGATACAGCCAGGCCGCCAGCCCGTAGGAAATGAGCGGGATAGCCAGGCCGAGGACGGCGAAGGTTTCGATGGTTTCCGGCGGGAGGACGTTGAGCAGTGCTTCCGGGGACATGACCGTGTTGGAATCGGCCAACTGGAGCATCAAATCCATGTTGTTGAGCGCAAAGACCATCCCGGCGCAAAAGCTGAGGGGCAGTGGCATCATCAGCAGCAGGCCGATCCAGCGGGCGCGCTGACCGGTGACCAGCTTACCGCGTTGTCCGGCCTGAATGCGCCCAATAATGACGACGTATAAGCCCAGAAAGAGCAGAATGCCCTGGCAGAAGAACAGCAGTAAATCCATAAGTCCAGAACCGCCGCTTTCATCTATGGAGATCAGCGGCGATTGTACAGTAGTCCGATGCGCGGTGCCAACGCGCTCAACCTCCAAGGATGATGACCATGAGCAGCAGTTCGACCGAGAAAAAACCTCAGGAACGCAAATCCGTCTTCACCACCTCGTCCGGCATTGAACTCAAGCGAGCCTTCACGGCTGAAGATGTGGGCGATGTGCAAATCGGTGATGCTGGTGAATATCCGTTCACGCGGGGCGTCCAGCCGACCATGTATCGCGGGCGCTTCTGGACCATGCGCCAGTACGCGGGTTACGCCACCGCTGAGGACTCCAACCGCCGTTACCGGTATCTGCTCGACCAGGGGCAGACGGGTCTTTCGGTTGCCTTCGACCTGCCGACACAAATTGGCTACGACGCCGATGATCCGATGGCGCTGGGCGAGGTCGGCAAAGTCGGTGTGAGCATCAGCAGCTTGCGCGATATGAAGCAGTTGTTCGCCAATATCCCGCTGGATAAAGTCTCCACCAGCATGACCATCAATGCTCCGGCGACCATCCTGCTGGCGATGTACATTGCCGTCGCCAAGGCGCAGGGCGTGGCCTCCAACCAACTGCGCGGCACGGTGCAGAATGACATCCTCAAGGAATACATCGCCCGCGGCACCTACATCTTCCCGCCCGCGCCGTCGATGCGCCTGATTACCGATTTGTTCGCCTACTGCAAGACCGATGTTCCCCATTGGAACACCATCAGCATCAGTGGCTACCACGTCCGCGAGGCAGGCTGCACTGCCGCGCAGGAAGTGGCCTTCACGCTGGCGAACGGCATTGCGTATGTGCAGGCTGCCATTGACGCCGGCCTGAGCGTGGATGACTTCGCGCCGCAGCTCTCGTTCTTCTTCAATGCACACAACCAGTTCCTCGAAGAAGTTGCCAAGTACCGCGCCGCCCGCACCCTCTGGGCACAAATCATGCGTGACCGCTTCGGTGCGAAGAATCCTCGCTCCTGGCAGTTGAAGTTCCACACACAGACGGCGGGCAGCACGCTCACCGCCCAGCAACCGGAGAACAACATCGTCCGTGTGACTCTCCAGGCGCTGGCAGCCGTCCTCGGTGGAACCCAATCGCTGCATACCAACAGCATGGATGAAGCCCTGGCGCTGCCGACCGAGAAGGCCGTGCAGGTCGCGCTCCGCACCCAGCAGATTATCGCCTACGAGTCCGGCGTCTGCGATACGGTGGATCCGCTGGCGGGTAGCTATGTGATCGAACATCTCACCAGCGAGATCATCAAGCAGGCGAGCGACTATATCCGCAAGATCGACGAACTGGGCGGCGCACTGCCCGCCATCGAAGCTGGTTTTGTCAACATGGAGATTCAGGACGCCGCCTACCAGTACCTCAAGCAGGTGGAGAGCGGTGAGCAGGTCATCGTCGGTGTCAATCAATTCACCGTGGAGGAGAACTCCGAACGCGATCTGCTGAGAGTCGATCCGGCCATCGAAGCGGCGCAGCGGGCGCACCTGGCAGAACTCCGCGCCAGCCGCGATAACAGCAAGATCGCGGAACTGCGCGCTCAACTGGAAACCGCTGCCCGTGGGACGGAGAACCTGATGCCGCTGTTCGTCACCTGCGTCGAAGCGGATATGACCCTCGGTGAAATCTGCCACACCCTGCGCGGCGTGTTTGGCGAGTACCGCCCGAACGTGAGTATTTGAGGCGGGCTGCGCTTTACCAAAGGCACTCGCCCCATTAGCGAGTGCCTTCTCAAATTCCGATTGCTTTAGCAGGTTGATCGACCGGCTGTCTACGTCCACTGGCCGTTCACCGCTCTACGCAGCTCATCTCAGTCGCCCATCTGCTTTCGGTACCTCAATCACGATGCACTGCGCCGCGGTGTCTGCGGTGATTTCGATCTCAGACTCGTCACTGATGCGGGCATGATCCTGCTCTGCCAGTTTCAATCCGTTGACTGTTATTTGCCCAATGGTGGCATACACGAATAGCTTGCGATCCGCGTTTAGCGAATAGCGCACGGTCTGTCCCGGCTCGATGTCTGCCATGAATAGGCGTCCATCCGCCTGCATGACCAGCGCGCCATCCGGTGGATGTGGATCAGCGGCGGGGTAAACAATCGGGTACAGCGTGTTTTTGGGCTGAACCTGGGTGAAGTCGGCGCGGACATATCCCGGCGGTAGGTTTGGAGCGGTTGGGATGAACCAGATCTGGAACATCCGCACTGACTGCGGCGAGGTGGTGTGTTCGGCATGAAAAATGCCTGATCCCGCCGTGATGCGCTGCACACTTCCCGCGCTCATGCGGGTGACATTACCCGTTGAGTCGCGGTGTGTGACTTCACCTTCCAGGATGACCGATACAATCTCCAGATTGCGATGGGGATGCATATCGAAACCCTGACCGGGATGCATCTCGCCGTCGGTGAATACCGCTAGCGAGCCGTAAGGTGCATCATGCAGCACCGGACTCCGCATCTGTATCCATCCCCAATCAACCAACTCGACTTCGTCGCCTCGCGTAATGACGATCATGGTGCCTCCTCGTTTGCCTTCGCATACAGACTCTCGCTGCGCCGCCGGATTTCGTCGTTCATTGCCTCGAACCCACCTGTTGCTCCCTGCATCATCGGCAGTCGTCGTATGATCGGGGAGAGCAGTCCGCTGTAGTACTCGTAGTTGTGCAGGTCGGTGCCTGCAGTCCCAACCGGATTCAGTACGAAGTGATGTTCACCGTCGAAAATGCCCGGTAGCGCGGTTTTCTGCCGCCAGGCGAAATGCTGGTTCACCTCTAAGGTGATGACTTCCGGCGCAAAGCTATAGGACGGGCCGCCCGGCATCGACAGCCGCAGGCGTATGATCCCGCCGCGTTGTGGTGGAGCCGTTTGTTCGGCATGCAGCAGCGTACTCCATTCAGCGTAACGCCCCATATCCATCAGCACGTCCCACACCACGGTGGCTGGGGCGGCGATTTGTGTGCGTGCTTCAACCATGAACATCGTGTGTTCCCTTTGTAACCATCAGGCTGTAAATGCAGCGGCGTGATCGTGGGCGAACGCTGTGAATGGGGTCGCAGGTTGTCCCGTGATCACCTCGACATGGCGCGTGACGGTTTCACGTTTTCCTGCGCGCATCAGCGCATACAGCCCCATAACGCCCTCGACCGCCGCTGCGGGTAAGCCGATTCCAGCTAGTGACGCGCGTGCAGCTTCATCAGATATATTCACATATTGGATTGCGCGCTTGGTCAGGTCAGACAGGATGCGGGTGATGTCGTGATCGGAGAGCGCCTCGGGTCCAGTCAAGTGATAGGCCTGTCCCGCATGGGCCGCCGGGTCGCTCAGCACGACAGCCGCAACGCGCGCGATGTCTCGTGCGTCGACGTAGCTTACGCGTGCGTCCCCGAGCGGTTCATACAGGGCAGACTGTGAGCGGATGCTCGCGCCGAACGCGTTGACAAAATTCTGCATGAAGGGTCCCGGTTGAAGCAGCGTGTAGGCCATGCCGCTCTCCATCACCAGCGCGTCCATGATACGGTGTGGATTGTCGACTTCATGCGCGTCGCTGTAAGCGGACAGGCGCACGACATGGCGCACACCTGCCGCCTTTCCTGCCGTCAGTGCCGCGCGTACGTAATCCACTGCATCGCCCGTGTTAGGTGTGAGCAGGAATAGCGTTTGCACATCCTGCAGTGCCGCATCCATCACTGCGGGTTGTGAAAAGTCGAACGGGATATAGTGAATCACACTATCGGTCGGGGCATCCGGGGTGGTACGGACGCCCGCGCGCGCTGGGATGCCGCGCTGCTGAAGTTCGACGATCAGGGCGCTGCCGACTGTGCCGCTTGCGCCGGTCACGAGGATGGTGGGTAGGGTCATCGACTTGGCTCCAGGATGTGCATAGACAGGGTTCGCATTGTAGACTGACAGAATCAGGATCCGTGATACATACATTGTTGTAATGTACATACATGAATGTGCTTAAGTTACTAAAAGGAACTGACTATGCAGCCGAATGAATTTGGGCCGCGCGGTGTGCTTGAACTGGTGGCGGACAAGTGGGCGATTCTGATTATTTATCACCTGCACGGTAGGACATTGCGCCACACACAGTTGAAGGTGCTGCTTGGTGTTTCAACGCGGATGCTTACACTCACACTCCGTCGTCTGGAACAGAATGGGCTGGTGAAGCGCAAAGTGTTCCCGGTCACGCCGCCGCGTGTGGACTATTCGCTGACCCCGTTGGGCGAAACGCTGGTTGAGCCGCTCAAACAGTTGTGTGTGTGGTCGGAGTCACATGCTGAGGATGTCCGCATCGCACGGATCGAATATGAAGCAAGGCAGGAAGAATTGGCTCAAGACGGCGTATCGTAAGGAAAAACGGTTACTGCCTTGGCTTTGTCGCTTTGCGCCGATTCCCACTTTACGCTTCAATAGACTCCATCCGATGAGGAGGAATCCCGCATGACTGAATCGACCGAATCTGCTGCTTTTGAGACCTTCATGGAACGCCTGACCGCCCGCCCGCTGCCTCAAAATCCGATGGCCCGCGTGCGGACGATGGCGAAGGAACTGGCGGAAGGGGCGGCCTTCAACCTGTGGGGGACCGAGGTTTATGCCTTTCGCGGGGCCATTAACGAAACGGCTGAACCGCATGTGGCGGCCTACCTCAAGCGCCGCTGGTCGGACGGCACACCCGGTTGGCATCTGCTGGTCAGCAACGGTTATGTGACCTGGAACAACAGCAACGCCTACACCATTCAGAAAGCCGCCTTTGACCTGCTGGAAGAAGTCGAACCGGCCAGCATCTTCATCTCCTATAAACGCAGCGAAAGCAGCGCCTTCGCCCTGGCGGTTCTCTCTCGTTTGAAGGCTGCCGGACTCGAGCCGTTCCTCGATCTGGCGCTGGAGGCCGGCGAGGATTGGGAGCGCGGCCTCAAGGAGCGCATCCAGCGCTATCAGTATTTGATCGCGCTGCTGGGGCCGTCCACCCTGCAATCCGAAGTCGTGCGGCAGGAACTCATCTGGGCGCTGGAGTCCAGGCTGGCGATCATTCCGGTGTGGCATGGGGGGTTCATCTACCGCGTGCAAGATTGGCCGCAGGTGCCGGAAGCCTTGCACAACGCGCTCTCGAAAACGCACACCATCCGCGTGATGGAAGAGAGTGCGCTGGGCTACAACAACGCCATTGTCGAACTCCTCAACCGCTTCGGGGTAACGCCGTAGCAATCAGTCAACCCAGCTATCCTCCAGAAGCCCCTCTCCTGCGCCCCAATCCAGGGGAATCTTGTCCTGTGTAGTTAATGGGGCGCGTAGGGAGAGGGGTTGGGGGTGAGGTATCACCCTTCGTGTGTGATAAATATCACAATCTCGTAGCGTGCGTTGCGCCGCCGCTTCAGACCTCGTTATAATGGTGTTCATCATGAGTGATGAAGACACCGCACCACGTCAGGCCGCCCCGCGCCGTTCGCGCTGGTTGATTCTATTGACCGCGCTGCTGGCGTTGTTCCAAATGGGTGCGGTCATCCACGCGCTGCAATTACCGCCCGACCTCGCTCTCCAACTCCCTTTTAGTCCGGCGCTGAACATGGTTGCCGGGGTCATCTGGTCGTTGATCGCCCTTTTCATCACCCTGCGTTTGATCCAACAGCAGCCGGGAGCCGGGCAGGGGGCCGCGTGGCTGTGGGCTGCTTTCGGTGTTTACACGGTCGTGCGTTTGGTTCTTTTCACGCGGGCGGATTACGATCTGGGGCGCTTGCCGTTCCTGTTGGTCGTCAGCGCCTTGCTGATTTGCATCCCGGTCGTCTCGATAGCGCGATCCGGGCGCGCCTAGTTCTCAATCAGTCACGGAGCGAACAAACATGGCTGCAAACCCCAAGATCGATCTACTACGGAGTAAACGTGCGGAAAGCCACGCGGGTGGTGGCCCGGAACGCGTCGCCAAACAGCGGGAAGGCAATCGCCACACCGCCCACGAACGGATTGAGCTGATGCTCGACCCGGGCAGCTTCCGCGAACTGGATGCGTTTGTCATGCACCGGTCACATGACTTTGGCATGGAGAGCAAGAAAGTTCTCGGCGATAGCGTGGTCACGGGCTGGGGCACCATCAATGGTCGCCTGGTCTATGTCTTCTCGCAGGATTTCACAGTCATCGGCGGCAGCCTGAGCCTCGCCCATGCGGAGAAAATCTGCAAGGTGATGGACATGGCGATGAAGGTCGGCGCGCCGGTCATCGGTCTGAACGACAGCGGTGGTGCCCGTATTCAGGAAGGCGTCGATAGCCTGGCAGGCTACGCTGAAATCTTCCTGCGGAATACCATGAGCAGCGGCGTCATGCCGCAGATCAGCCTGATCATGGGGCCATGCGCGGGTGGGGCGGTCTACAGCCCCGCGCTGACGGACTTCATCATCATGGTCAAAGACAGCAGCTATATGTATATCACTGGCCCGGATGTGGTGAAGGCTGTCACGCACGAGGATGTCAGCCACGAAGACCTGGGCGGCGCGTTGGTTCATGCGCAGAAGTCCGGTGTCTGCCATCTGGTAGCGGATAATGAAAATCAGGCGCTGCTGCTGGCGCGTGAATTGATGAGCTACCTGCCCAACAACAACATGGAAGATCCGCCGTTCCTCGCCAGCACGGATGACCCGCTGCGCGCCGATGCGGAACTGGATAGCATCATCCCGGATAGCCCGAACAAACCCTACGATATGAAGGAAGTCATCCGCAAGATCGTGGATGATGGCATCTTCTTCGAGGTGCACGAACTCTACGCCTCGAACATCGTGGTGGGCTTTGCCCGCCTCGGCGGTCACAGTGTCGGTATTGTCGCCAATCAACCGGCAGTGTTGGCTGGTGTGCTGGATATTGCAGCCAGCGAGAAAGCCGCCCGCTTCATCCGCTTCTGCGATGCCTTCAATATCCCGATCGTGACCTTCGTGGATGTACCCGGTTACATGCCCGGCACCGCCCAGGAATACGGCGGCATCATCAGCTCGGGCGCCAAGTTGCTGTACGCCTATTGTGAAGCTACGGTGCCGAAGCTGTGCGTCACCACCCGTAAGAGCTACGGCGGTGCCTACTGCGTCATGAGCAGCAAGCACATTCGTGGCGACCTCAACCTGGCCTGGCCGACGGCGGAAATTGCGGTCATGGGGCCGGATGGCGCGGTAGACATCATCTTCCGCAAGGAGATCAAGGGTGCAGCCGATCCGCTGGCGAAGAAGAAGGAACTGGCTGCCGATTACACCGAGAAGTTTGCCAGCCCCTATGTGGCTGCCGAGCGCGGCTTTGTCGACGACATCATCGAACCGCGTGATACCCGCGCGCGCCTGATTAACGGTCTGGAAGTCCTCCAGAACAAGCGGGATAGCAATCCGGCCCGTAAGCACGGCAATATCCCGCTGTAGCGGATGACCTCAAGGAGCAAATCATGCACGCTGAACAGGGACAAAAAATCAAGAAAATCCTGGTGGCTAATCGCGGCGAAATTGCGGTGCGTGTCATCCGCGCCTGCCGTGATCTGGGCATCGGGTCGGTTGCCGTCTATTCGGATGCCGACCGCGCAGCACTCCACGTTCGTTACGCGGATGAAGCGATCCACATTGGGCCGCCGCCCCCGCGGGAAAGTTACCTGCTGGCCGAGAAGATCATCGCCGCTGCCAAGAAGACCGGCGCGGATGCCATTCACCCCGGCTACGGCTTCCTTTCCGAGCGGTCATTCTTCGCCCAGATGTGCGCGGATGAGGGCATCATCTTCATCGGCCCACCGCCCAAAGCCATCGACCTGATGGGCGATAAACAAACCGCCCGCGAAACCGTCAAGAAGAACGGCGTTAAGGTCGTCCCCGGAACCGAACCCGGTGAATCGGACGAGAACCTGCTCCGCATTGCGCCGAGTTTTGGTTTCCCCGTCCTCATCAAGGCGACTGCCGGTGGCGGTGGTAAGGGTATGCGGGCCGTCTACCGTGAGGAAGACCTGGCGGAAGCTCTTGCTTCTGCCCGCCGTGAAGCGGAAAGCGCGTTCGGCAATGGTGATGTCTATATCGAAAAGCTGTTGGTCGGTGCCCGCCATATCGAATTCCAGATTTTGGCGGACCAGCATGGGAATACCATCCACCTGGGTGAGCGTGAATGCTCGATCCAGCGGCGGCATCAGAAACTGGTCGAAGAATCACCCAGCGTGGTGATGGATGTCGACCTGCGCGAGAAGATGGGTAAGATGGCCGTTGCCGCTGCCGAGTCCTGCGGATACGTCAATGCCGGGACGATTGAATGTCTGGTCGATAAAGACCTGAACTACTACTTCCTGGAAATGAACACCCGCCTTCAGGTCGAGCATCCGGTCACCGAACTGGTGACGGGTGTCGATCTGGTGAAGGAACAAATCCGTATCGCGCGTGGTCGCCGCATGGGGCCAACCGAGAGCTTCCTGCACCCGAAAGGCCACGCCATCGAGTGCCGCATCAATGCGGAAGACCCGTACAATGGGTTCATCCCCTCCACGGGTAAGATCAGCACGCTGCTGGTGCCGACTGGCCCCGGTGTGCGTGTGGATAGTGGTGTCTACTCCGGTTACGAAATCACCCCCTACTATGACAGCATGATTGCCAAGCTGATCTGCTGGGGTGAGGATCGTGGTGAGGCGCTGCTGCGGATGCGCCGGGCGCTGGAAGAATACACCATCATGGGTGTGAAGCATAACATCCCGTTCCATCAGAACCTGATGAGCAGCTTCAGTTTTATGGCGGGCAAGTTCGATACCAAGTGGGTGGAAGATCATTTCAGCATGACGACCTACGAGGAAGATCCCAGCGAACAGGAACTGGAAACCGCCGCTATCGCCGCCACGCTATTTGCTCATCGCCAGCGCCAGCTCGCCAGCCAGGTCGTCACCAAAGGTGAACGTGACACCAGCAACTGGAAGTGGGTGGGCCGTTGGGAAAGGATGCACCGCTGATGAAGTACGTCACCACCATCAACAAGAAGAAATTCGAGATCGAGATCGACAAAGAAGGCAAGGTATTGGTCAATGGGCAGCCGCGTGATGTGGATTTCCTGCCGCTGGGCCGTTCCTTCTACTCGATCCTGATGAATAACCTCTCGCATGAAGTCGTCGTTGAAGAGCGCGATGAAGCCATTGAAGTCCTGCTGCATGGTCGTCTCTATAACGGGCAGGTACTGGATGAGCGGGCGCTCCTGATGGCCCAGCGCACCGGCGGCCTGCCGGGCGAAGGCGGCGATGCCTCCATCAAATCACCCATGCCCGGGCTGATTGTCTCGGTACGGGTCGAGGTGGGGGAAACGGTCAAGGCAGGGCAGACCGTCGTCATCCTCGAGTCGATGAAGATGCAGAACGAACTCAAGTCTCCCCGGGATGGCGTTGTCCAGAAGGTCAACGTCGGCCCCGGCCAGAGTGTCGAACAGAATAAGGTCCTCGTCACCATCGGCGAACCGGCAGAGGGCGGCGAGAGTCAGGGTTAGTTCCCTGTAAGCAATGCCGTTTGAACGAGGCCAGCCAGTTCTGTTTCTGGCTGGTCTTGTTGTGTTTGGCAGGTGTTCATCCTTAGATGTGGGTTTAAAAGCTAGAACAAGCTTCAAGCAGACGTCATTAAGGTTGCTGAAACGGATGTGGATATATTATAACTAGTAGATAAATAGATAAGGGTCTTATTCGATGCGCGCCACCCGGCTTCCCCTCACGATCGTTTTGTTGATCCTGCTTGGTTCGTTACCCGTTGTACAGGCTGACCCAATCCCGCGCGGCCTGGAGTTCCGTATCAACTCAAGCTATACCGGCCAATCCAACGTCATTGCCAGCGATGTTGATGAAGCTGGTAATTATGTCATCGTGTGGGCAAGCCAGGTTGCTACAAATCTTCCTGATGTTTATGTACGACGTTTTGGGGCTAATGGGGAACCTTCTGGACTAGAGGCACAGGTAAACAGCACTTTGCCCGGGAGCTTTGGTGCCGCGGTCGCACTACGCCCTGATGGTGGGTTTTTGGTCATCTGGGCGTTTGCTGGACCGGCAGATGAAGCGGTTCGTGGAATTGCCGGACGCTTCTACGACAGCCAGGGCAGCCCTACCAGTGATGAGATTATCTTCTATTCTTTCGGACCGGGTTTACCTTCCGCTATTGGTCGGCCTACCCAACCCAGAATCTTAATGGACTCCAACGGAGACTTTGTCGTTATCTGGATAATGTACACCAGTTATTTGGATGCCTATGCACAACGTTTTGATTCGAGTGGTACGCCGCTGGGGACGTATTTTCAATTGAACGTAGATTACGCTATCGGCGTCAATATACATGCTGATATGGACTCTGTTGGCAACTGGATCGTTACCTGGGTTAACAGCGAAGTCAATGTGCCATCCACTAATCCACCGAGCTATGTTTATGCAAGATTATTCAATGCCGAGGGCACAGCTCGTACCGAAGAAGTGCGGGTCAGCGATGATCCGCAGGAGTTCGTTGAACACCCTAAAATCGCTACTGCAGCTGATGGGCAGTTTGTTGTGGTCTGGTCTGCCCTTCGGCAAGGGACTCGGAACGATGTTTATGGTCAGTTATTTGACGCAGACGGAAATCGGCGCGGAGTGCAGTTCCGGGTGAACACCTTTTGGGAAGGTGAACAGGTTGCGCCAATGGTAGCCATGGATTCGGCAGGCAATTTCGTAGTTGTGTGGGTAAACTACCCTGTTCCGATGTCCTCGTCATATGATATTCGCGGCCAGTGGTTTGACAATTTGGGTATTCCGAACGGAAGCGAGTTTATTGTCTCGTCCAATAATGGGGTGCCCTCGGAGCCGATTGTCGAGCAGCCAACTGAAAGTACTGCGATGTTCGCTTTTAATCGTCGCACCGCACGTGGAACCGAGGTGTTTGGTCGGCTGTTCGACCTGACCAATACCCGTCCTCCCATTCGCAACTTCTATACGACTCCCGTTGTCAACCTGAGTTGGCTGCCAGTCGATTCCATTAATCAATATCACATCCAGGTGGATAATCAATCCAGCTTTGCTTCACCGGAAGTCTCTATTGCTAACCTCCCAGCTTCGCCTGCTTTTGAGACACCCCCGCTCCCGCCTGGACAGTATTCCTGGCGAGTCCGTGCTCAGCGTTTGAACGGCACTTGGACGAACTGGAGCGCGGTCGATACATTCGTGATCGGTGCGCCCTAGCTGGATACTCCGGCATAGCCCGGCCTTGTGTATAATGGCTGGGCTATGCTCGACCGACTTCGTACCATCCCACCCATCATTCCTGCCTTGCTCTGGCTGGCGCTGCTCGCGGCTTATGTGCTGGGCGGAGTCCCGTTTGTCCCGTTTCATGGGGACGAGTCTACGGTCATTTTCACCAGCAAAGACTATGCCTATATCTTCCTAGACCGTGACTGGTCACGAGTGACCTATGAAGCCGATCCAGCAGACCCTGAGAAGGCCACAGAACAGGATTTAAGACTCCTCAATGGCACGCTGACCCGCTATCTGATGGGGCTGACGTGGCAGGTGGCAGGCTTTACCATCAGCGACATCAATGCCCAGTGGGACTGGGGGGCGGACTGGAACTACAACCAATCGACGGGACACGCCCCGACCGAAGCCCTGCTTCACACCTTGCGCCTGACATCCACCCTGCTGCTAATCGTGGGTTTGATAGCTGTGTTTGCAATCGGCTGGCAGTTGGGCGGAGGATGGATCGCTTATCTGGCGAGCCTCTACTACGCGCTCAACCCAGCGCTGCTGCTCAATGGTCGCCGCGCCATGATGGAAGGGGCATTCATCGCCTTCAGCCTCTTAACCGTCCTCGCCGGGATTGGGTTCTTGAAGCGGCCCTCACTCTGGCGGGCGCTGTTGCTGGGTGTGGCCGCCGGTCTGGCATTGGCGAGCAAGCATACCGCCGTGTTTACAGTAGCGGCAGTATACGCGACCTGTATGCTCTACCTGATTGTGCAGGCCATCCGCAGCCGTGAAGATGCGGCCAGCGATGCCGAATTTGTCCTGCTGCCCTACGCGGTGCTGGCTGCTGCGGTGACAGGCGGCGTATTCATCCTGCTCAACCCCGCCTGGTGGAGCGATCCGCTCGCCCGCATTCTGGAAGTGCTGGAACGGCGGCAGGACTTGCTCGGTGGGCAGACCGCCTTCTTTGGCGGCTACGCCTCGTTGACCGACCAGATTGCCGGGTTCTTGCGGCAGGTCTTCCTGGCCCAACCCCAGTTCTTTGAAGTGCAGGCCTGGCAGGTCTGGCTGAGCGATCAAATTCAGGCTTACGAAGCATCGCCCTGGCGCGGGTTCGCCGTCGGTGGATCAGTGGTTGGTGCCATCCTACTGTGTGCTATGATGGCGCTAGGTTTGAGTTTGCTGCTGCGTGGTCCGGTGGAGCGTTCGGCGGCGCGTTGGGTGATTGGATTATGGGCGCTGGCCATGCTGCTGACGACAGCACTGCTCACCCCGGTGGAGTGGGGGCGTTACTATCTACCAGCGTATCCAGCCGTGGGATTGGTCGCCTCGGTCGGTGTGATCTGGTTGGTGCAGCAGGTATGGAATCGCCGCCCTCGCCGCTATCCCATCCCGGAGCCAACCCCAGTCCCTGGTTTTGACGGTATTCCGCTGCCTTTTGATGATGACGATACGCAGACCTGAGTAGCCCTCTGCCGGATAGCGAAGGCATAAGAATGACATGCTGCTCTCCATGCTTTGTACTCAGAACTTTGCACTGTGTACTTTAGTTTTACTGTGAACTGATTTTCCCTATGCCTTATTGGATAAACTCAACCCTCGCCGCGACGCCGGCGCTGCTCTGGATGTTTTTGGGCCTGGGTTTGCCCTGGGCACTCCTGCTCTTGCCCCGGCGCGACTGGCGCGACCCGGGTGTAGTGGGGACGCTGACACTGGCTTTTGGCCCGGCGCTGCTGACTGGCTGGATGTTCATCCTCGGCACCATTGGCGGCGCACAGAACAGCGCGCTCATCACTCGTGATTTGACCCTGCTGGGAACTGCTGTCATTGCCGCCCTCGGCTGGTTGCTCGTCTGGCGTAAATTCTCTCGACCATCAGCCACTACCCACCAATCACGTACCACTGACCACCAGCCACCAGTCATTCGTTTCGATGAACGCCTCCTCATCCTGCTGATCGGCATCGCCCTCATCGTCCGCTGGGTGGGCGTGGCCTACTGGCCTTCGACAGCCTACGATGCCCGCTGGGTGTATGCCTATCAGGGGCAGCTCTACGCGCTCAAGGGCTTTATCCCACCGGACCTTGGTTACTATCCACCTTTTCTGGCGCTTCAACATGCCTGGCTCCATCTAGCGGTTGGTGGGGTCGATGACCACGCAGCGCGGGCGGTCTTGCCCTGGTTGCATCTGGGGAGCATACTGGCGGCGTATACACTGGGGCGGTTGTTGTTCACCCGCCGGGTGGGGATTTATCTGGCAGCCATTTGGGCGCTTTACCCTCACATGGGCGAATGGTCGCGCTATGGTGATTTGGAAGTACCGCTGGCTTTCCTCTTCACTGCTGCGGCTGCTTTTTTCCTGAAGGCGATCAGCGATCAGCTTCCAGGCTCCCGCCCTGCACAAGGCAGTACTCAGCACTCAACACTCCGTACTGAACCATCGACTATCCGCTATGCCCTCATCGCTGGCCTGCTGCTCGGCATCGGTCTGTGGACGAAGCCTACGATGGGTGCCTTCATCTGGGGCGTGATGCTGCTGGTAGGCTTACGCTTGATCTGGCAGGTCGTTTCACACCTGCCATTCCTCGCTCCCCTAACGAATAATCTGAGAACTCAAGACTCAGTACGCAGCGCTGTTTCACGGCTAGCAGTCATTCGCCACGTACTGTTGGTCCCGTTGTTCACCGCTCTGGCCTGTATCCCTTTGGGTGCAGCCTGGTACTTACGGAACATCCTGCTCGGGCATAATGCGGTCGATTTTCCGCCTGGAATTTGGCTGGAACGCGCCGCCCGGAGCGGTGCTGAGTTTGGTTGGCCGCTGCTGGCATTATTGGTGGGCGTAGCTTTTCTGCTCTCCGGGGCTGCATCCACCAAATCACGCCCCGCTTACCGCTGGCTACTGAGCGGAACAGGACTAGTCTTGCTGGCGACTCTGCCGACCATCCAGCAACCCGGACGGATGGGACTAATCGAGTGGGGCGCATTGCTGGTTGGTATTGGTTTGGTCACATGGGCGATCTGGAAGTGGGTGCCGACCACTGGAACAGAAACCCGGCGCATGGTGACGCTCATCGGCGCCGCTGGATTATTGGCGCTGCCGTATTTTGTGACCTGGTTCTACTCCTATAGTTATCATTACCGACTGTCTTTTGCCATCGTACCGCTGCTGATCTTGCCGACGGCGGTTCTTTTGGCCCGCTGGACAGAACAGCGGACGATTACCGAGACACGGACTTTACATAAGGGACCCAGAGTTCGATCTGTCTTGATCGGGATCGTCATCACGATGTTGGCGCTACCCGGGATCATCAATCCTTTGTATGACCCGAACGCCGGGTGGGATTGGCTCTGGACGGATAAACTGCCGGACGACCATGCTCGCCATCGCTCCGGCAATCAGGCGCTCATGGCCGTGGTTGATGGTCTGCAAATCTACCTGGACACCCATGATCCACAGACCGAGCCGCTGCGAGTGGTGGCTCCCGGTGCGCTCCAACTGCCATTCTTTTTCCCGTTAGAGGATATTGATACCAATCCCACGCCAACGCATATTGGCGATCTTGAGGGCGTGACCTACTTCATCTATGGCGTGCCGGAAAGTGGTGGCGACTTCAGCACCTTTACGATGGGCGTGAACCCGGTACTGGACTTGCTAGGGCGGGCCGTCGAAGGGGAAGATGATCAGCGCACACCGCTCCGGCGGGCTTGGTGGGCAGATGACGGCATCTTCCAGTTTAATGTGTATGAGCTGCACCTGGAACGCCGGTTTACGCCGCCGAAAGATTATGCCGCTATCGAAGATGAGATTACCTTTGGTGGAATGGTCCGGCTGTTGGGTTACGATCTGGTGGGTCTCGAACTCTGGCAGGGTAGGCCGCTGTGGATGCATCTCTACTGGCAGGTGCTGGAACGCCCTGACCGGGATTACTTCGTCTATGTTCACCTGCGCGATCGGGCTGGCAACTTGGTTCAAGCCTGGGACGGGCCTGTGAGCTGGCGGGATGATGGCTTCCAGTGGGATGCTCCGAACTACTATTCCAGCCTGATCTGGGAGCCGGGGGAATATATCGTGGATCGCCGCATCCCTCGCCTTCAAGAACCCATCCCGCCTTTTGTCGAGGATTATCAGATTGTGGTTGGTTTATATGATCCGCAGACCAATGAACGGCTGCCGCTGTTGGTCGATGGTCAACCGACTGGTGATGGCTGGGCGATCCCGCACCCCTTTGTGGTCAAGGCAGAACCACAGTGATTGGTCAGTTTGTGATGCGCGTCATCGCCATCTGCGTATAATTGTGAATAGGCATTCATTACGAGAGGGATAACTGAACCATGTTCATCCGCCGACGTACAAGTCAAACGCTGGTTTTGCTCGGTGCCTTTTTTCTGCTCCTGTCGCTGGTTCCTATAACCGCTGCTCAAAGCGCGGAGTCAGTCCCTGCCAATGAGCATGAGCCTGACGTGTTGGTGAACTGGATGGAACTACTTTATGACCGGGTAGAAGCCGAAGCGATTGATGCCCCGGCAGCTTCCCGCTTGTATGCCTATGCCGGTATAACGGGTTATCAGGCCGTTGTGCCCGGCATTCAGGGTGGTATTTCCATGTCGGGCCAGGTCTATGATCTGCCTGATATGCCGCTGATTGACTCGGATCAGATTTATGACTGGCCGTCTTCAGCAAATGGCGCTTTGGCAACGGTCATTCCGGCCATACTCCCTGAATCACAGGAGACAGCCCAGGCGGTGCGTCGTTTACAGCAGCAGATGCAGCGCGCCCGCGAACGCGATGTCGAGAGTGAAGTTGTCCTGCGCTCGATGGAGTATGGCAAACAAGTCGCCCAGATCATCCTCGAGTGGATGGAAGACGACGGTTATCTGGATATTCTAGGCCTGGAATACGAAATCCCAACTGGTGATGACCGCTTGTGGGTGCCCACTCGAGAAGGAATGCTTCCGGTCGAACCTTATTGGGGGGAATTGCGCGGTTTTGCGTTGTCGTATCCTGCCGGTTGCGCCATCGAGCCGACCATGGTGTTCAGCACCGATCCCAATTCCACCTTCTACAAGCAGGCGTTGGAAGTCAAAGTGACGGGGGATAATCTCACCTCCTGGCAGCAGGATACAGCCCGCTATTGGGTCGATACACCCGGTCAAACTGGCGCTCCGGCGGGTCATTGGATGATGATTGTCAGCCAGGTGGTGGATCAACTGGACTTGTCTTTAGAAATGGCTTCCATGACCTACGGTTTGGTCGGGATTTCGCTGGGGGATGCCTTTATCTCGGCCTGGTATGTCAAATACCAGGATAATCTGCTGCGCCCAGTGACCTACATTCAGCGCTACATTGACCCGGAATGGGAATCGTTTATCGAGTCTCCCGGCTTCCCTGAATATCCTTCCGGGCATTCTGTGGCTTCGGCGGCAGCGGCTACGGTCTTGACCGAAATGTTTGGCACCACCGCTTTTGTGGATAACTCGGTTCGTAAGCATGGCCTGGAACCGCGTGCCTATACCTCGTTCATGGCAGCGGCTAGTGAAGCGGCTATCTCCCGCTTGTATGGCGGCATTCACTACCGGCAGGCTATCGAACTCGGCATGACGCACGGGGAATGCATTGGTAACAATGTGATCAACTACGTGTTGCTGCGCTCGGTGCCACAGGGCGAATAGAATATAAAGTAAGTGGGCGCGGGAACTTCCGCGCCCACTCTAGTTAGAGCTTGGTCATATCCCGCCAGTTATCACCCACCTGGGCGTTAGCGCGCAGCGGGGCATCCAGTTTGTAAGCCCCTTCCATCACATTCACCACCAGATCAGTCGTTTCCAGCACATCATCCTGCGGGACTTCCAGCACCAGTTCGTCATGTACCTGGAGCATCATCTTCGCCTTCATGCGCCGCCGGTTGAGTTCATTGTAGAGGTCGATCATGGCCCGTTTCATGATGTCCGCGGCTGTACCTTGAATCGGCATATTGATGGCGACTCGCTCCTCGGCTTGAATGGCTTGCGGGGTGCTGCCACTCTGTAGGACTGCGAACACCCGCCGCCGACCAAACAGGGTATAGATTGGCCCTTTGCGCGCCGCCTGCTTGGTATCTTCGAGGTACTTTTTGACACCCGGCAAGCGAGCGAAATAGGTATCAATGAAGGCTTTGGCTTCGTTGAACGACAGGTTACTATCCCGCGCCAGTCGGTGCGGCCCCATGCCGTAGATCAATCCGAAGTTGACGCGCTTGGCGAATCCGCGCTGTTCTTTATTGACCTGTTCCAACGGGATGCCGTAGACCGCTGCGGCTGTCGCGGCATGAATGTCCTGCCCCTGGGCGAAGGCCTCCAGCAGCGTCTTGTCCTGGCTGATGTGGGCCAGAATACGCAGTTCGACCTGGCTGTAATCGACCGAGAGCAGCTTCATGCCGCTGGGTGCCACGAATGACCGCCGTACCTCCAGCCCCAGTTCAGTGCGGTTCGGGATGTTTTGCAGATTGGGAGTATTGCTGCTCAGGCGGCCTGTCGCCGCTCCCGCCTGGTTATAACTGGTGTGGACACGTCCGGTCTGTGGGTTGATGAGTTCCGGCAGTGCATCGACATAGGTGCCACGCAGCTTGCTGATTTCCCGGTATTCCAGGATGTGGTCGATGATCGGGTGCTGACCCTTCAGGCTTTCCAGCACCGCAGCATCCGTCGAGTAGCCCTGCGTCGTTTTGCGGACACCTTCGGTTGACAAACCCAGCTTACCAAAGAGCATATCCCCAAGTTGTTTGGGGCTGTTGATATTAAACTTCCCATAGCCCCCACTAACGCTGATGACCTCTTCCTCCAGCTTCGCCAGCATCTCGCCCATACGGCTGCTTAAGTCCTTCAGATAGCGCGTATCCAGCACCACGCCATGCTGTTCCATCGCCGCGATCACCGGGATTAAGGGCAGTTCCAGTGTTTCATTGAGCGTCGTTAGGTTGAGTTCTTCCAGTTTTGGTCGCAGGAAGTGCACCAACCGCATGGTGATGGCCGCATCCGCCGCGGCATAGGGCGCGGCTTGCTCCACCGCGACTTTATCCATGGTGATCTGCTTCTTGCCGCTGCCGATCAGGGTGCTGATTTCCGTCATGTGGACGTTGAGTTCCTGCCGCGCCAGATTCTTCAGACCCAGGAACTTGCTATCCGGTGCCCGCAGCCATTCGGCGATCATCGTGTCAAAGCCCACCGGGTTGACCTCAATGCCGTATCGGTTCAACATGACATAATCGTACCCGGCATTATGCGCGTATTTGGGGATGGCGGGGTTGGTCAGTGCGGGGCGGATCGCATCTATCACGGTCTTGAGTGGTAACTGCTCCGCGCCTTCATGCCCGACCGGGATGTAATAGCCGCGTTCACCATCCACCGCCAGCGAAATGCCCACCAACACGGCTGCCATCTGGTCGGTGCTGGTGGTTTCGGTATCAAAAGCAATTTCACTGGCGGTGTTCAGGGCTGCCACCAGCGCCTCCAGTCCTGCCTGATCCTGCACGATGAACGTTTCTGCGACCGGCTCTGTGGGGATCGCTTCGGTCACGCTCGGCACACTGGGCAAACCCACTGGCCCCATATCGAACAGGGTGAGCTGTTCACTGGCTTTGGGCAGGCGGTCACGCAGGCTGCGGAACTCCAGTGCGCCAAACAACTCGTCGACTTGACGCGCATCGTAGTCATGCGAAAGGCAGGCCTGTAGGTCGAGCGTCACCGGAATATCCCGCATGATGGTCGCTAGCTTCTTGCTCAGGAATGCCGAGTCGCGCCCATCGCGCAGCTTTTGCTGGTTAGCTCCTTTGATCTCATCCAGTCGCTCGTAAATCGCTTCCAGTGAACCGAATTCCTGGAGCAATTTGGTGGCGGTCTTTTCACCAATACCGCGCACGCCGGGAATGTTGTCCGATGTATCGCCGACCAGTCCTTTCCAGTCGATCAATTGCAGCGGATCAATGCCCCATTCTTCCTTGAATAACGCCACATCGTAGACCACATCAGCCTCGTTGCGCCGGGGGAGTTGTACGCTCACATGGTCAGTGAGCAGTTGTAGAATATCCCGGTCGCCGGTGACGATACGCACATCGACACCCTGTGCTTCCGCCTGAAGCGCCACCGTGCCGATCACGTCATCGGCTTCATAACCTTCCAGTTGCAGCACGGGCATATTGAAGGCTTGCACGACCTGGGCGATGCGATCCAGCTGCACCCGCAGTTCGTCCGGCATCTTTTCACGGGTGCCTTTGTACTCGCCATAGAGTTCATCGCGCCCGCTCATACCCTGGTCAAACGTGACGGCGATGTACTCTGGTTTGGCAGTCTGGAGAATATCCATCAGCACGCGGGAGAAGCCATAGGTGGCGTTGGTCGGTTCCCCGGCGCGTGTGCTGAAGCTGGCGACCGGCAGGGCGAAGAATTGCCGGTAAGCAAGCGCATGACCATCAATCAAATACAGAACCGGTCGAGACGCCATAGCGGATCATCCCCGTATGCTTATTCAATAGAACACATGGCCTATTGTACCGCAGACGTGGATAATTAGGTTAGGCAGAGAATGAGGTAACGCTTACGCCATGCGCTGGAAGTTGATGAATCCCTGAATCTCATCAGTCTGGAGCGCCCGACCGGGAGCCAATGCCAGGTAACCATCAGCCCACAACGCGTCTGGTTCGATAGCCGGGTTCTGAGCGCGGGCGATCTGCGCAGAACGGTGCTGAAGATCCCGCATCAGATCGTGCGTGGAGGCTTCACCCGGCACGTTCGCCAGCAGGTAGATGTAATCCTCGTGCACATCCAGGCTCTTGATTTCCCAGAACAACTCACTGAGCTGGGTGGTCAAACCGGCCCGTACCGCCTGCTGAACCGGGCGCTCAAGCTCGCCTTCGGGGTCACGCAGCAGCCACAGATAGGCATAGGTATTATAGGTCTCAGCCGCTGGTTTGACCGGCTTCATGCGCTGGGTGCCGAGCGACACCTGCTTGGCAGGTTTCGGAGCCGGTGCCGGGGTGGATTTCAGCGCAGTGACCAGCTTGCCAGCTTGCTGACGAATAGCCCGAATGGAGACTTCGCTATCGTACAGCAGGGAGAGAATCAGATCGCCTTCAGTACGGATGGAATACAGCATGTAATCGCGGCCGGTGTGCTGCAGGTTGACGAAGCGGATACGGGCTCCTCCATCCACCGATACATCCCAGTCCGCGTTAATTTCGGCTGTAAGCGCCTCGACATCGTAGGGGGTGAGGTCGCCGGCGAAGGCGAGTACATCATGTCCACGCGTCAAGATCGTGGAGCAGGCATTGGTCTCCAGCGAATACTGCGTCAGGTTGAGCGCCACTGTGGCCAGGAATGGATCTTCAGGGGCGGCTTCGTCAGCTTCAGGTTCTGGGAACTCCAGCACACCGGAACTGGATGGAACTTCCCATGAGTCCATGACCGGCGCGGGAACCGGGGCTTCCATCTCCGGCACGAAGGTGGGCGGCGCATCCCAGGCATCTACGGCGGGTGCAGGCGCTTCAACTTCGGGCGCGAAACCGGGCAGCGCTTCCGGATGAACATCCCAGTTAATATCCAGCACCGAAGGCGGCAGTTCATCAACCTCGGCAGGGGTAAGTACCGAGTCTTCGTCGCGGGCTTCAATCTCCGGCAGATCATAGACCGGCGCTGGACTCGGCGCTGGTCCATCCCAGTCTTGGCTCCAGTCAATTTGATCGACGGCGCTGGGGACGGTAGCTGCGGGCGGCAGGACGTCCTCAAAGGCCGGTTCGCTGAATTCAATGACGGTCGGGGGTTCGACCCGGAGGCCGGAGGCAACGCGCGTGCGTCCCGTATCCTCAAACTGCTCTGGCAGGAAGTCCGGCTCGCGGATCGCGTCGATCCCCACCGGGCGGAATGCGCCCGTTTCCATGCCCCAGGAGGGTAGCGGCTTGACCGCCAGCGCATAGAACGACAGCCGATTCTGAATATCCTGCATCAACTGATCGACGACATCGCCGCTGGTCACCGGGCGGTCGCTGAAGCGGGCGGAACCTTCCAGCACGGCCTGGGCGATGGAGGTGCCGCCGGACTCGTCGTCATCAAAGCCGAAGTTGTAGTCTTCAATGAGGCGCAGGGCGGGCCGCAGGGTTGGTTCCGGGGTGAGTTCGGGCGGCTCGGCGAACGAGTCAAAGGCGGCGTTGATGTCATCCGTGGCCGAGGGGACGACCGCCTGCATCTGGCTGGTATCCGCAACGGCGTCACCCTGGATCAGAGACAGGACGTTCTGGAAAGCCGGGTCGCTGACCCCGACCATCAGATCACGGACGGTACCGCTGGCCTCAAACGAGGGTAGCGGTGGTTCTTCTGCAGCCAGCCGTTTGAAAGCCGCTGTATCGTCGATGCGTCTCGGTTCTTCCGGGAGCGACGGCGGCATCGCCTCCGGGTCAGTGACCCTGGGCAGTTGACTGGTACGCGTCTTTTTGATTTCCTGCAGGACCGAGTCCATACCACCCGTGACCATAAAATCACGGACTTGCTGCTGACGTTCGGGCAGGCGTGACCGGGTTTCGCCGGGGCGCATCGAGTCGACCAGATTGTTGAAGTCGCGTTCAGGGCGCTGCCGCGGCTGCTGGGAGGTATCGGTTGGCGGAGGCATCGGCACCGCAGGGGTATCTTCAGCCTGCAGCGGTGCATCGAAACCAAAATTCTGGACGACGTTATCCAGGCTATTGAAAGCCGGTAGCGGCTCCGTCTCAGTCGTGCGGGTCGAAGGAGGTGGCGGCGGTGCTTCGCGGTAGGGAGTCGTACCACGACGGCGCGGCGGTTCTTCACCGGGTTGCAGATCGCGGGTGACCAGCGAGTCGAGCGGATCTTCCGGCGGTAGGTCGCGGGTGCCTGGGATGATCTGTTCCAGCCAATCCATTTCTGGTTCCGGCTGACTCAGGTTATCGGTGCCGCTAGCCAGTGGGCCAGTCTCGAAGGCGCGGCGCAGTTCGGCGGCTTCTTCTTCTGGCAGACGGGCTGGCGGCGGCGTGCTGGCAATCGACCTGGTACGGCGGCGCGGCGGTTCGACCAGCGGACCGGTTTCGAAGGCGCGGCGTAGTTCCGAGGCCTCATCATTCCGGGAGCGTTCTGGGCCGACCGGGCCGGTAGTGAGCTTATCGGTCGGGCCGTAGCGGCGGGCGTTCAACTCGGCGGTGTTCAGGTACACATCATCCGCGTTGTCCTCTGGACTGAGGATCCGGGTGGGATTCGAGGTCAGCTGGCCGGTTTGTTCATCCGGTAGCAGACCCGTGACCAGTTGGTCGAAAATATCGGCGGCGGGATCTTCTTCGTACGTGGTGGTCGGGTAATCGTCTTCCGTGAACGGATTGCCCAGTAAATCGCCAGTGGGATACTGCCGCAGAGAAGCATCCATCACATCCTGTAGGAGGATGTCGGTAGCGGAGCTCGGCACGGGCACTTCGGTCGAGCCGGTATCCATAAAGGGGCCGGTCGAAGGCGGGTCCTGGTTGACTTCCAGACCATCCATATCCGCGAACAGCTTGGTGATGAGGTCGGCGCTGAGGCCACCTTCATCCGTGGGCAGCGGACGGGTCGGCGGGACCTCCCCAACCGGGGCATCGACCGGGCGGCTGAACTGCTCGGTATTGGATGTATCATCCATATCCGGCGGCAGCGGACGGGTGGAAAGCGGGCCGAGTTCGATCTGCGGGCGGGTGAGCCGACTGGTGCCGAGAATATCGGTCATCGGGCCGCTTTGGTACTCATACGGCGGAGCGCCCTGGGGGGGCGTCTGGGCGATCTGGTTGACGGCTTCTTCCAGCAACGGAATGATTTCACGGGCGCCGAAGGGCGTATCGATCATGCCTTGCAGGTTGAGGCTGGCCAGCAACACGTCCCCATTCTCCTGATGCGGCGTGATGATGATCGCCAGATCCGGCTGGATAGCGCGGAGCTGCTGGACGATCTTGGGGCCGGAGCGACCGGGCAGCGTGAAATCGACCAGGGCGACATCCTGGGGATGGTCACGCAAATAATCGAAGGCGGCATCCGCCTGGGTGAAGGGATGCGCGTCGAAGCGACCGGTCTGTTCCAGGGCTTGCCGAACCGTGACCGCGAAGACCAGTTGCCTGTGGAGAATGAGTACACGTATAGCCATGAAGTCATTCTATAGCGGGTTGTTTTTATGCACAAGCGGCGGAGGGGGAGTGATCGGTGGCTGGTGGTCAGTGGCTAGTGGTCGGTGAAGAAGTACAGAGTGATTGGTGAATGAGTGAACCAGTAGGGACGCCATTCTTGGCGTCCGGCAACCGGCGACTGGTAACCGGCAACCATGTTGCGACCGGCTTGACCATGAACAGCAGGTGATTTATTACGGCGGGAAGGGGGAAGCTTACCTGTTATGCAGGGAAATAACAGGTAATGTATAACGTAACATTAAGAAGTAGGGGCGACCCGGCGAGTCGCCCCTACAGCCTCACTCCAACATACTCACCCGCCCGCCATCGCCTGCTTGATCGCCTCAATCAACCGCTGCAACTCCGCAATGTTAGCATCGGCGTTGTGGCTGCTCTGGAAGCCACGCAGGGCCGCCTCGGCATACAGCAGCGCATCGGGGAAGCGCCGTGTGTTCAGCAGGTCAATGGCAACGTTTTCGCGTGTCAATGCGGCACCGTAGCTATTCCCCGAGGCCTCCTTATAGTGAATGGAACGGTCGTAATGCCCCCGAGCCGTCTCGATCTGCCCGGCAGCCGCATAGATGTTGCCAAGCTGGTTGTGGGTCACAGCCAGATCGGTCAGGGCATCTGGCGGCAATAAGTCCAGCGCTTGCTGATAGTAGTTCAGCGCCTGATTCAGGTGTTGCAGCACGATTGACGGGTCGGCCTGTGCGGCCCGCGCCTCCTTGAAGCGTTCATAGGCCACCAGACCGAGTTGACCCAGAGACTTAGCTTTGTTGTGATGATCGCCCTCCGGTTGCAATTCCAGGTCGCGTTTGTACCAGCGTTCAGCCTGCTCCAGATCGCGGATGGAGGGGATGTCCTTGTATGCATTGCCCAAGTTGAAGGTGGCGATCGCCTCAGCTGTTCGGTCGCCGATGCGCTGGAGGAGTTCAGCGGCTTGTTCATAACTCTGGACACAGGCGGCCTCGCCATGTTCCATCTGGATTTGGCCTAATGTAACTAGAGACGCAGCCAGCGACCGCAGGAGCGCGCGGCCGTTGTCATCCAGTTGATCTGGGACTTGGGCCAGCGCCTCGGCAGCCCGGCGGCGATTCACCTCAACAAGAGCTTGCTGCAAGCGGACGGCCACGTCCAGACGGCGAGCCTTCAGCACCAGCCGTACCCGATAATCGATGACCAGTCCCCATTTCTGTTCAGCGACACCCGGCAGCGGCAGATCGGTTTCTGGCTGGCAGAAGACCGGCACAAGTTCCTCGACCAGCCACGCCCATTCGCGGTCGCGCCCACCGCGTTCGTACACTTCCCTCAAGCCCTGCATCAAATTCGTCACTCTATCCAGCCATAGGTTCGCCAGTGCCAGCCGTCGGGCGGTCAGTAGATTGTCTTCCTCAGCAGCCAGCAGGGGTAAAGAACGCGGATCGCCATTGCTAATACGGATGGCGTAGTCATTGGCCCAGTACGCCTCGGCCCAGACCCAGGCCCGTATCGCCCGCACACGGTCAGCCTCATTCGGATAGTGAGTCTCGAACAACTGCCGGAAGTACCACGGTAGCGCCGGGTGGATGGTGTAGAGGCCGTTGCCAACTTCGGTGAGCAAACCCGCCTCTGCCGCCCGGGTAAGCAGCGGGATGCCCGCCTCACGGGTCAAGTCGCGCACGGCTTCGACATTCATGCTGTCATCTTTGAACGCGCCCATGTACCGCAGCACATCGACATCGACAAAGCCCTGAAACAGATGCAGCAGCGCCAGCACGGATTTTTCCTGAAGGCTGAAGCCAGCCTCAAAGCCGTAGCTCAGGGAGGCCGCCAGTGAACTCGTCCGGCCTTCTTTTTCGTCTACATCCTTGATCGTTGCCTCGCCAGTTCTAAGGTCTGCTACGAAAGCATCAATCTTTTGGCGAGTGGTCAGTCCATTCTCGAGTGCCTGGTTGACCAGCACGGTCAGCGTCAGCGGGTTGCCCTGGGTGTACTGCAGCAGCGGTCGCCAGTCGCCTACCTCGCTCAGGCGATGGCCCTGTTTTTCCGCCAGCGCCTTCGCCAGCGCCACCCGTTCGTACATCGGCATCGGCGGCACTGCCACCCGGCGCGGCAGGTTGCCCAGCCATTGCTCCTCAGCGCGGCGGGAGGTCAGCAGGAAGCGGCCCCGTCCACCCCGCGCCGCCCTCAGGAAATCGACCAGTTCGGACTGTTCTTCCGCGCTCCAGGCAGATTCAGTGCCTTCCGGGAACCCGGCGATGGGTTCGACATTATCCCAAATCCACAGGGTCGGCACCTGCTGCAGCACTTGTAGCGCCACAGCGCGCCGCGCGGCCGGGTCATCAATCGCCGACCACTGGATACCTGCCTGTCGCAATGAAGGGCCAAAGACCGCACCGAAATCATCCAGCAGGCGCGCCAGCGGTTTATGCCGCTGGAAGCTGCTGAAGATGACCGGGCCACCTCCCAGCCCGCCAGTCAGGCTGTACCAGCGGGCGAACTCCGCCGCTGTGCTGGTCTTGCCGCTGCCCGCCAGCGCGTGCAGCAGGACAATCGGATCGGTGTCAAAGGCCCGGTCGAGCGCCAGCAGTGTCTCATCCCGCCCCAGGAAACCGGCATCTGGCGCGGCGGGCAGGTTGTCCGGCAGCACCTCGGTCTTCGGGGCCGAGTCGCCGACAGTCAGCTGGATGTTCAAGCCAGCCGCGGCCTGATGGCGTTGGAACAGGCGGAGCGGGGCGGCCTCGTAGACCACCGGCACCATCCAGTCCTGCAGCGGCATCGGCGCGTAACCGATCTCGCGGTGTGGCTTATCCGCCAGGTTCTTGCGCCCGCGTGTGACCGCCCCGCCCAGGCTTTCCCCATTCACCAGCGACCGGTAGAGTTCCGCCATGAATTGCGCTGCCGTCACCACGTAGACGTTGTAGCGCCAGGCCACCACCCCGGCCACGCCGGTATCCATGACCGTCTGCGCCAGCGATCCGAAGGCCCGCACCGCGCTGTGAACATCCGCCAGGGCATCCGGCGCGGGTGGCTCCTCTGGCGCTTCGGCGTAGGCGCTCTGGCAGGCGTTCAGCACCAGGATCGGCGTCCCGGTTTCCACCAGCAGATTGCCGATTTTCTCGCCGTCAATCAGGCCATCACCCCCGCCGCCTTCGAAGACCAGGTAGCCGCGTTTGCCATCCGCGCCGAAGGTACTCGGTGAGAATGCACCCGGCAGTCGGCTCTCGGCGGCAGTGTAGGTGCCATGACCATCAAAGTGGACGATGTGGTAGGGTTGGCCCGCCGCTTTGGCATCGCGCAGCGTCCGCCCCAGCGCTTCAAAAGTGGCCGGGCGCAGCACATCCAGTTGAAAGTGGGCGCGTGCCTCAGCGCCTAAGCCCTTGAGGATACGGCTGGCGACCGAGCGAAAGGCCACATCATTCCGGCCCCCCGGTCGGCAGATGACTAGCAAAATGCGGATGACCTCCCCGGTGGCATCAGCTTTCCACTGGGGGCGCTGGGCCGGGTTCGAATGCGTTCGCACGAACGATGCAGCCCGTAACGCCAGATGCACATCGGTTCTGGAATCGCGCAGCAGTTCCCACGGGATGGCGGTGGCTTCCTGCGCCCCGGTGTTGATCTCCACGCGGGTAGAATTCACGTTGGCGCGCAGGGTCGCCCACAGGTCGCGGGCGTCTTCGCTGCTCTGGAAGACGGCCTTGAATAATTCCTCGCCGATTTCCGCCATGCGCCCTTCAATGCGCTTCGCGATGGTCGGCGCGGGCTCGTGGGGGTGCTGGAGGAAGTCTTCCAGGTACCAGCGCAGGTCGGCTTGATCGGGTGAGGAAAGGGTGAAGTCAAATTCGCTGGTGGCGGTCTGTCGGGGCAGACCGTCTCCTTCCAGCGCGACTTCCACGCGGTAGCGGTTCTCAACAGTCGGGACGGTCGTCTGGGTCAGTCGGAGTGAGGCGGCCATCAGTATTCCCTTGCGCTACAGGTATATAGCTGTGCTGCTTACATATACTATAGCGTAAGATCATCCTCGTACCACCCAAAAACAGGGGGTTGCTCGAAAAATCAACGTGTCCAAACTGCCCAAAATGCCCAACAAAAAAGGGCGTCCCGCAGAACGCCCTGTATTTTCTGGCTATCGACTATCAGCCATCAGCTATCGACTATTTCCCCAACGCCTTCGCCATCAGCACGCCCAACTCGGTCGGGTTGAGCGCGACCGACGCGCCCGCAGCGCGCAGCGCATCCATCTTGGCCTGGGCGGTGCCCTTATTGCCGGAGACGATCGCCCCGGCGTGGCCCATCTTCTTGCCGGGCGGGGCGGTCACACCCGCGATGTAGGAGACGACCGGCTTATGCCGCATGTTGGCGGCGATGAACTCCGCCGCCTGTTCTTCCGCCGTCCCACCGATCTCACCGATCATGATGACGCCGTGAGTCTCCGGGTCTTCCGCGAACGCCTTCAGGCAGTCGATGAAGCTGGTGCCGGGAACCGGGTCGCCGCCGATGCCGACGCAGGTGGAAAGGCCCATGCCCTGCTGGGTTAGCTCATAGACCGATTGATAAGCCAGCGTGCCGGAGCGGCTGACCACACCGACGTTGCCGGGGGTGGAGACTTCCGCCGGGGTGAAGCCGATATTGCACTTGCCCGCGCTCAGAATGCCGGAGCAGTTCGGGCCGATCAACTGCACCTTGGGGTAATCCCGCTTGAGCGTGTTGAAGATGCGGGCCTGCTCGTGCATCGGGATGTGCTCGGTCACGCAGACGATCAGTTCAATGCCTGCCGCGGCCGATTCCAGGATGGCGGCCGGTGCCACCGACGCTGGGACGATGATGAAGGAGGCATTCGCGCCCGCCTTCTCGACCGCGTCCTTGACCCCGGCGAAGATCGGAATGCCTTCGACATCCGTGCCGGCCTTCTTCGGGTTGGTGCCCGCGACCACTTGGGTGCCGTAGGCGCGGTTGCGGAGGCCGTAGAAGCGCCCCTGATCGCCCGTCAGCCCCTGGACGACGACTTTGGTGTTCTCGTTGACGAAAATAGCCATGTGCTTAGTTCCCCTTCGCCAGCGCAACTGCCGTCTGAGCCGCTTCCAGCATGGTGTTCTTACGGATGAGTTGAGCGTTGACGCGCTCGTCGATGATGGCGCGGCCTTCAGCGCTGTTGGTGCCGTCCAGCCGGACGACCACAGGTACGGTCAGCTTGACCCGTTCCATGCCTTCGAGGATGCCGCGCGCCACTTCGTCGCAGCGGGTGACGCCGCCGAAGATGTTGATGAAGATTGAGCGCACGTTGGGATCAGTGCTGATGACGGTCAGCGCATTGGCAACCACATCGGCATTAGCACCGCCGCCGATATCGAGGAAGTTGGCCGGGCGACCGCCGACCTGGTTGACCGTATCGCAGGTGCTCATCGCCAGGCCCGCGCCGTTGGCGATAATGCCCACGCTGCCATCCAGCCCGACGTATTGCAGACCCTTTTCCTTCGCCAGCTTCTCGCGGCCCTGGAGGTTGGCCTGCTGCATGGCGCGGAACTCTTCCCATTCCGGGTGGCGGTAGGCGGCGTCGTCATCCAGCGTGACCTTGGCATCCAGTGCGTGGACGCTGCCATCCGGGGTCAGGATCAACGGGTTGATTTCCACCAGATCGGCATCTCCCTGGGTGAAGCAGGTGTAGAGCTTCAGCAGAATAGCGACTGCGCCTTCGGTAGCTTTCGGATTCAGTTTGGCCGCAGCGACCCATTCGCGGCATTGCGCCTCGCTCAGGCCGACGGTGGGGTCAATGTAGATGAGGGCGATGGCGCTCGGGTCTTTTTCCGCGACGGCTTCGATCTCCACGCCACCCTGGGCGGAGAGCATCCCCAGGTAACGCTTGGCGGCGCGGTCGAGTGTGAAGGAGGCGTAATATTCTTCGGCGATGTCCGAGGCACGTTCGACCCAGACGCGGTGTACGGTGTGCCCCTTGATGTCCATGCCCAGGATCTGGTCGGCGTAGTAGCGGGCTTCAGCCGCATCCTTCGCCAGCTTGATGCCGCCGGCTTTGCCGCGACCGCCCACCTGCACCTGCGCCTTGACCACGACCGGATACCCCGACTGGTCAGCGACCTTCACGGCTTCATCGACAGTGTCCGCCACGCCGCCGGGGGAAACCGGGATGTGGTAGCGCGCAAAATATTGTTTCCCCTGATATTCAAACAGATCCAAAACACTTCCTCCTCAAGGCAAAACGGCATCTGCCACGATCCAGCGGGCAGATGCGTTGATAAAGCTAATCTGATTATGACATGCCGAACCCGATTCGCACATTGGGAGCCGATGAGCTTTACGGTTCAACGGCCTGCTTTATCCGACGCGTTCCGCCCGGCGGATCGCCCGGTTGAGGATCCACTCGGTCAGCGCGGACTGCGCCAGGGTAAAGATCAGCAGGGCGATGCCCAGAAAGATGGTATAGGGGATGGTGGCCCAGACGCTGGCGTAGTAGCCCAGGTGCAGGTAGTTCAGCGCCCAATCGCCCAGTGCACCGAAAGTCGCCATCAAACCCCAGGCGGCCCCATCCGGCAGGGTGGGGAAGGCCCCATCCATATAACCCCGGGCCGCGACGACCAAACCGATGATGATGGAGAGCCGCAGCGCGATGACGATCAACTGCGCCATGACGCTGTAGATGCGCTGCTGGAACGTGACCGACAGCCACAGGCCGAGGGCGGCCTCAAAACCAATGGCGGTCAGCGGCAGGAGCAGTCCGGCAGTCATCAGGAAGGCCAGCAGCAGCGCTGCCAGAATGGGCGGTATATCCGGGGTGACGCCGTTCAGCAGCAGGTCAATATAGCGGCCCTGGAAGGCGGTCAGGTCATAGAGGATGCCCGCGATGAGCAGGATGCGAATGGCAAAGATGGCGATCAGCAGCGGGCGCAGTCGGTAAAAGACGGTCGCCCAGCGGGTGCGGAAGCCCAGCTTGACGCCGCCCTCAGTCGCCCGCAGGTTATCCCAGGTCTGTCGGCGCTTCTGCTCGGAGACCGTGTTGACGGTCATCGCCAGCGCCAGCACAGCGGCCAGGGCTTGCAGGATCAGGGTCGGCCAGAACCAGACCATCATCAGCCCTTCGGTCAGGTTCTGACCGGGGAAGAGCGTCCGCAGCGGATCGCTGGCATCCCAACTGGTGAAGGGGTTGTAACTTTGCAGGAAGTCAGTCGCTTGCAGGTAGCCACCGACATAAAGCACGACCACCACCAGCGCGAAGCCCAGCGCCCGTAGCAGCCGACGCCGGCGCGGCAATTGCGCTACGGACTTGAGTTCGAAGCGCAGGTGGGGGTGTTCAGGGCGCGCCCACTCTGGCAGTTGCAGGCCCAGCCGCTGCATCAATGTGGTCATGCAATCCAGTCCGATTCGTTTAACAGCCCGCCAATTGAGTTCTCCAGCGTGGTCAGTGCAGCGCGCCACTGGTCGCCGGGGATGCGGACGGTCTGTCCATAGCGTATGTAATGAATATACACGTCCGGTACGATACCGTCCAATTGCTCCTGAACAGCAGCAGCGTAGACCCCCACTTGCAGGTGATAGCGCCTCGCGTGCTGGTCGAGTGCATCCGGGTGGGTGCCGTAGTCCTCAACATAGCTGGTTTTGTAGTCCAGCACGTTCCAGGTGCCATCTGGCGACTGGAACAGGACATCCAGCACGCCGTGAATGATGCGCTGTTCTGCTCGATACACGAATGGGATTTCCCGGTAGATGCGCGCGGCATGGGTCAACTGTTGATGAATGATGCTGGCGCGGCTCTGACGCAGCAGTTTGCGGGCTTCCTGCATGGCGTACTGCTGCTTGCCGGGTTCGACCACGCCCAGTTCCCAGGCATAACTTTGCAGGATCGGATTGAGGGCTGCATCTGAATCCGGAATGTGATCGAACTTCAGCACCCGGTGTACCATCTCCCCGATGATGCGCCCGGCCACGCGCTCGCCTTGTTCCGTCACCCGGTCTATCCGCAAGGGCGCTGCCCGCAGCACATCCCGGCGGAAGCGTTCTCCGTGATGGTGGTCATAGGCGGCGGCCCCGGCATCCGCGATCTGGGTGGCGGTCAGATGACGGGCGATCTGTTGGCGGCTGATCCGCACCGGCTGGAGCAGCGGTGGGATTTTGACCGCGCCGGGCAGCCGTTCGCCGCGCTCGATGCGCGGGTCATCCCACAGGCTTGAACTTGCTTGGGACTCGTCAATTGAATCGGTCGGGGTGTTCAGGATCATCGCCAGCAGGGTGCCCCAGTTCTGTTGTTCCTGGAGCGGTTCGCCAGCTCGTAGTTCGATGTGATCCAGACCCAGGGGTTCCCAGAGCAGATCGAGCCAACCGGCGCGTTTCCACGCCGATTCTTTTTCGTTGTAGTTGATCGTGCCGCTGATGAGCAGGTAATCCTGTGCGCGGGTCGCCGCGACGTAGAGCAGTCGTTTGCGCTCGGCCTGTTGCCGCGAGTCATTCAGCCGTTGGATATGGACATAGGCGCTGGTGGCAACCAGCTTCTCCGCCTCGCTGTCGTAGACCTTACAGGCCAGTCCTTCACGCTGATCGTGCATGACTGCCCCGCCACCCCGATTGCCACGCTGCCAGCCTGAATCGACCAGCACCACCAGCGGAAACTCCAACCCTTTGCTGGCGTGGACAGTCATCAGCGTGATGGTGTCTCCGGCTTCGACGGCAGCTTCCCCTTCACGGGCTTCGCTGGCGCTCAGGTCACGCAGGTAGGCCTCAAATGCGCCCAGGGTGACCTGCCCACTGGTGCGCGCCCGATCCAGCAGCTTTTCGACATTGCCGCGCAGCCGTGCGCCATCCGGCAGGGCGGTGAGCGTTGCCAGGAATCCAGTCCGGTCGAGCGCCGTTCGCAGCAGTTCGGCTATCGTCACCCGTCCCGCCATCCCATGCAGTTCCACAAGAACCTCTGCTGCTCTGCCGCTCTGCGCCTCTGCAGTGAAATCTTCTCTCTGTAACGCTTCCCACAGCGGCACCCGTTTACGCGCCGCATCCCGCATCAACCGCAGCCGGAGCAAACTCTCATCGCTCAGGTTGAACAGGGGTGAACGCAGGGCGGAGGCCAGCGCCAGTTCATTGGCGGGATTGTGCAGGGCGGTCAGCAGGTTGAGAACATCATGGACTTCCTGACGGTCGAAGTAGCCGCGCCCTGCGACCGTCAGGTAGGGCAGTCCGTGCGCTTTGAAAGCATCTTCGTACAGGGTCAGGTTTGAGGTGGATTGGAACAGCAGCGCGACATCGCCATAACGCATGGGTCGGTTGGTACCTGCGGCGCGGTCGTAAACCGGTCGGGCTTCTTCAGTGACCAACGCCTGAATGCGGCGGGCGAGTACGTCGGCTTCCCAACGGCGGACATCGGCGCTGCGCTCATCGCTGTCATCCAGGCCGCTTTTATCCAGCAGCAGGAGTTCAACAGGCGGCGCGAGGGAGGGCGGTTCCGGGCGTGCCGCGTCCATCGGTGTGCCGAGTTCGATTTCATAGTCGGGGGTCAGGCTGGCCGGGTCTTTGACCAGCACCGCTCCGAAGAGGTGATTGAAGGCATTGACCAGCGGCCCGTGTGTGCGGAACGACCGTGCCAGATCCAGGCTTTCGCCACCGGCCGCGAGGATCTGTCCGCGCACCTCTCCGAATACGCTGACATCCGCCCCGCGAAACTGATAGATCGACTGCTTGGGATCGCCCACCACGAACAGGCTGCCCGGCACTTCCAGATCAATCAGGCCGCGGATGATCGCCCACTGGTCGGCATTGGTATCTTGAAATTCATCCACCAGCAGATGCTTGAAGGCCACATTCCGGTAGCGTTCGCGCACCGCTGGATAGCTCTCGAGTAGATCACGGGTCAACCGTTCCAGATCATTGAAATCCAGGACTCCAGCTTCATCCTTTGCGTTGCGAAAGGCCTCTTGTGCCCGTTCGATCAGACGGTGCCACAGGGGGAGCAGTTCAGCGGCACGGCGTTCCAGCACCGGGTCGCCGATGGCTTTGAGCCACTCCTCGACCGACTCGCGGAGCCCCTTCAAAGCCTCTTTGATAGTATCTACAGCTTCTTTGCTGCCCCAGTATTTGGCGCTGCCACCCTTGAGATTGATCAGCCCTGGTAGCGCCTTGAGAGTCGCGCAGCGCATCTCAAACTGGTCGCTGTGGCGGATGAAATCTAGTGCGGGCGTGATCGCCTTGCACACGGCCTGAAGTTTGTCATCGCCCTCATCGAGCGGCGTATCATCCCGGTAGCTGTAGGCCGCCTGAAAAGTCTCACCTTGTACCAGCGCATCCAGTTTGACCGTGGCCGCCTGTTCCCAGGCCGCATAGCCACCGCCGTCCAGCGGGCGCAGGTCAACACCGATGCTGTCTTTGAGGGCAGCGCGGACGGCCCGTTCATCGACTTCGCGGAACAACTCGACGCTGGGGTCGGCTGTTGCCACCAGATCCACCAGCAGCGAGTCCAGCGTGTCATCCAGCAGTTGAGCAGCCTGGATTTCATCCAGCACTTCAAACTGTGGATCAATCCCGGCTTCGGCGGCGTTCGACCGCAGGATATCGGTACACAGGCCGTGAATGGTGTCGATGCGGGCGCTTTCGATGCTCGCCAGACGCGCCGCCCAACTTTCGCGCAGGTGAGTATCGGTCGCGGCCTGATAGCGGTCTTCCAGTTCGCGTCGCACCCGGTCACGCATTTCCTGCGCCGCCTTGCGCGTGAAGGTGATAGCGACCAGCGCGTTCAGCGGCCATTCCGGGTGGGCATCCAGCAGTGCCAGATAGCGGTTGACCAGCGTGTAGGTCTTGCCGGAACCGGCCCCCGCCACCACGATCAGGTTGCGGTCATGGGTGTGGATGGCTCGCTGCTGCGCGTCGGTCATGCTTTCCCTCGCTTCATCACCCGCACCCGGCAGAAGCGCGTGTACTCGCAATAGTGGGAACATGCCCCATGCACCGACTTATTCGGCTCGGCGGCGAAGTCTCCAGCACGAGCCAGATCAATCTGGCGAGCGAGATGCTGGCGGGCATCATCCAATGCCGCCCGGTCTAAATCCTTCTCCCATTCGAAGACACCGCTGACCTTCTGATTGCTGATATGCCAGAAGTAGCCCCCCGCCAGTTGGGTCGGGCTGTCAGCCGAGTCGTCCTGTTCCAGCACATCGCCTGCCGCCAGCAGATACAGCATCATCTGGTAATTACGCCCGCGCTGCATTTCTTCAGTCTTGATAGGGGTGCTGCCGCTTTTGTAATCGGTCAGGATGATCCGGTTGCCCTGCCGGTCTATCCGGTCGATATAACCAGTCACCCGCAGCGGTTCGCTCTCGGCGGTCAGTCGAAGGGATGCGTCGTCGCCGAAGGGCTGTTCCAGCCGATAAGGTGTGCGTGGCTCATCACCGAAGGGCTTGATAGAGGGAGCTTTTTCGCTGAAGTCCAGCCGGACAATCGCTTCCAGCTTCCGCAGCAGGGTATCCTTTTCCTGTTCCCAGATAGTCGATGCCCGGAAGCCGAGTTTGGCTGGAGCCTGCTGCATCTCGACCGCCGCCACTTCACGCAGGGTTTGAATGGCCTGTTCCTGATTCTCTGGCAGGATCGGAAGACCAAGCATCGCCTGATAAGTGTTTTCCAGAATGGCATGGATGAGCGTGCCGCGCCGGGCCGCATCCAGACCGTCTTCAGGCTGTTCGAGCGCGTCCAATTTGAGCAGGCGCTTACTGAAGAATCGGAAGCCGCATTGACCGAGGTCGTTGAATTGGCTGGCGCTCCAGACGCGTCCGCTGCCCAGTTGGGCTGCGACCGCCGCGATGAGGTCGGCAGATCGTAGACGACCACTGTAGTGGTCATGCGGAGCGCGGCTCATCCGGCGGCGTTCGATTTGCTGCCCTCGCCGCACGTTTTCCCATACTGCATCTCTGCGCTCAATCAAGAAATTGTAGAGTCCGCTGATCTCTGAAAAAGCGACCTGTCTTCCTTGCTTCTCTGCCCCTTTGCCTCTTTGCGTTAAATCTCCCTCTGTCCCTCTGCCCCTCTGCTCCTCTGCGGTAAATTCCTCCGCCAGGGCCAGCACCGCCTCGGCATCATGAGCCACATCGCTGACGGGCACCACTACACCCGGTCGCAAGCGATAGGACTCAATCTGGGTATCGGAGTCGCTGTAGAGGATTCGGACTGCTCGCCACAGGCTGCTCTCCGGCCAGGGGACGCCATTTTGCAGCGTAGGCCGGGAGAGGGTCAGGGTCTCCCGCGCCTGGCTGATGAGTCCATAAAACAGGCCGTCGTCAGCGCTGCGCTCGGCGCTGGTTTCCAGCCGTAGATCGTGCTCGCGGAAGGCGCTGCGTTCGCTGTCCAGATACACCAGGTTTTCCGGCGTGGGCGCCGGGAAGATGCCTTCGCTCAGGCCGGGAATGAGGAGGTGCTGGTGGGGTAGGCCACGAGCATCGCTCACCGTCGTGACCAGCACCTTGCCAGCGCGCTTGGGCGCGCGGTCGACGGCTGCCACCTGGACAGCGCGCGCCAAGTCGGCGCGAAAGTCCTGCCAATGGACTTGTGCCGTCTGGTTGAGCGCGAGTGCTTCAAGGAGGTTCTGGGCGGCCAACAAACCCTTCATCACCCGCTTGACTTGATTGATCGCGGCCAGATCGCGATCTACCAGCGCCGCTTTCTGACCTTCCCGCGCCCTGCTGAGTAAGCCAAGGCTGCGGGTTCCTGCTTGGTTCCCTTTGCGTTTTTGCGGTTCACGTTCTTCTTCCGGGTCGGGTTGGGGGTCATCGCCGATCAGGGATTCGATCCAGCGCAGATACGCCACCAGATGAGCGGAGTCTGGCGGCGTCACCAGGTCGAAGAACTGCCGCAGATGATTGCTGAGCGCAGCCGCCTGTTCGGGCTCAAGCCGTAGGACATGCTGCTCTGCATCGGGGTCTTCAGGTTCGCGTCCGGCCCGGTCAATCGCGCTCAGCCATTCATCACGTCCGCTGATGACCAACTGTGTCTGGGCAATCGCTTCTAACAGATCGACTGCCGCGCTATCCAACCCCTCGATCTTCAAATAAGGTGAGCGCAGCGCATCCAGCACGTCGCGGCGTCGGAAGCCGGTTGTGGAGAGGCTCAACACATGTAGCAGGGCAATGATGGCCGGGTTCTCCGCCAGTCCATCACCCGTGTGCAGTGCGACTGGCAAGCCATAACGTCGGGCGGCTTCGGCCAGATGCACGCCGTAGCGGCTCATATTGCGCACGGCGATCAGGATGTCATCCGGCGCAGCCCCGCCTAGCAGCAGTCGCTTGACCTGCCGCATCACCGCCGCTGACTCTTGGACTGGATCCGGTGCCTCCAGAAACCGAATACGATCATCCGAGGGAACGAGATCCGCAGTCAGGAAAAGTGATTGATTGAGATGCCGCAGCGCCGCGTGGCGGCTGCCCTGGTTGACTTTCAACCAGCGGGTGATGTAGGGTGTACCTTCCTGAATGAAGGCTTGCATGAGCTGCTGCCGGGCTTCTTCAAAGCGCCGTCCAACGGTCGATTCGCGCCCCGGTGCACTGGGCATCGGGATGACTGCCTCGGCAGCACGTCCACTGAGCAGGGCGATCAGGCGAGCTTGCAAAGGGCTGACCTGGTCAAAGCCATCCACCAGCAGCAGACTGACATCAGTGGCGATGTCGGTATTCTCGTTCACTGCCTTTAGCGCCAGCCAGCCTTCACCATCCCGATCTACCAGATCATGCTGAATCAACGTGGCCTGATAGGTTTCATAGATCAGTGCCAGATCCTGATCTTTCGTGGTTTGTGCTGCTGCCCGGAACTGTTCCGGGGTGATCAGATTCTGTTTGAGTTCATCAATGAAGTCCGCCACGATGTGGGCGAAGCCGGGCTTCTCCGCGATACGGTCATATAGCCGGAGTTGATGGCGATCCCGCAACTGATGCAGCAGTTCCCGTAGCAAGCGTAAACGGGCCGAGCGGTCGATTTCGCGCTGTGGAATTCCGGCGCGATCCAGCAGATGTTTATATAGGCTGTAGAAAGTGAAGAACTCGATATTGAAGTAGACACGTCGAGCCGGGTCATGCTGGATGAGGCGCTCGCGGAAAGCATCTTCCTGACGGGCATTCGGCAGCACGACCCAAACGCGGGCGAAGGGTTCTGACCGGATGACCGCTGCCAGTCGATCCAGCACATGACCCGTTTTGCCCGCGCCGACCGGCGCGATCAGCAGTTCAGCAGGCACGGCCTAGCTGAGCAGCAGCCGGCGGATGGTCGTCACCGTCGGCTGGGATACGCGGTCAAGGCGCGACAGATAGTTGTTTTCCAGATTATTCATGATGTCCCGCAGCAGGGTCACGGGCACCACCGGGTCACGCGGGATGAGGGCGGCTTGGTCGCTGGTGAAGACCACCACGCCGTATACGGGGACTTCAGCCATGCCGCGCTTCGCCAGATATTTGCGGAAGGCATTCACATCAATCACTGCTTCTTCGGTGAAGCTGCGGTTGACGGGCTCCCAGGTGTTATCCGGTCGCTGCTTGAGCCAGCGTGCGGCCTCGTTTCCGTAGGTGCCATCCAGGTCGGTGATGCGGAAGACCAGCACGCCGGGCGGGCCGATCAGGACCGCGTCGATATACCCCAGCCCGGACTGGTTGATATTGCGGATGAACGAATAGCGGCCATCCAGCGTGGGAATTTGCGAGAGAAACTCACCGGTCCTGATCGCCGGTGGATTGTCTTTGGGCTGGGCCTGCCCATAGATCGCCAAGCCGACCCCGGCCAGCGCCAGGATGATGCCCAGCACGACCAGTGCCGCCGCGATTAGCCGATAAATCGGGTAGATGGCGCTGCCTTGCCCGACGAAGGGAATGGTCAGCAGCAGGAAGCCGACGATGGCGATGAAGCTGCCTACCGCCAGCAGGATAAAACCAGTTTGCAGGAACCCGGCAGCACGCCGGTTGAGGACACGGGTGGGTTTGGTCGTTTCCATGAGCTAACCCAGTGGAGGGGGGGGCGGTAGAACGGGTCGATTGGACTGGGCGGCGCGGCGCGTTTCGACCACACCTTCCAGCAGTTTCTGCAATTCATTGAAGCGCGGCAGCGGCTTGTACAGCAGCGAATCGGCACCAGCGTGCTTCATGATGGTTGCCTCATCCTCGGCTGAAAGCCGGTACGCCGTACTGAGCACAATGGCGAGGTGCTTCAGCTTTTCACTTTTCCGCAGCCGTGCACCGACATCCGGCCCACTGACATCACCGGGCAGGCGAATATCCAGCAAGGCCAGTTCGGGGAGTTCCCCTTTGTAGGTCCCTTTATCGACATCCTCGATCCAGGCGATGGCTTCTTCACCATCGACAAAGGCCACGCCTTCGACACCCCACATCTCAAACATGGCGAGGAGGACTTCGTAAATATCCGGCTCGTCTTCGACCACCATCCACGTTGACACAGTGCAGCCTCCGGTCTGGCCGGGTGATGACAATACAACCTGTCCTTAACTATAAACATACCACAAGAATTGAGCAAACTATTCCCGGCGCGGATTGAGGATTCGGCTATAATGCAGGTAAGGCGCAACCAAGCGCATCGCCATGGGAGCCAGATTTGCATGACCAATCCCGATGAGTTGAAGACCACCTTGCAGCGGGTGAATACCTTAGGCGCGGCGACCGAGCAGCTCTTCAGCCGCCTGTATACCGGCCTGCGACGCCGGAACGCTGCCCAGAAACAGTTGGAGCGCGGGCCAGACCCGGAAAATGCCAGCGTCCTGCAATTGCAGATTGCCCAGCAGGGCGAGGAAATCGAACGGCTGAACGCGGCGCTGGATGCCATCGGCGAAGGCATCGTCATGCAGAACCTCGATGGCCGCATCGTCCACATGAACAAAGCTGCCAAAGACCTGATCGGCGGGCGCAAGGCATTCTGGAACAGTGAACTGGGCGGACTGTTCAACGCCTATAAAGACATCGTCAGCGCGGATTCCGAGCTGATGCCGCTGGGCGAGCCGACCCGAGTCCAGGTGAATGACAAGGTGCTGGGGGCGCAGGTGGCGGCCTTAGCGAACAGCAGCGGGCAGCGCATCGGCACCTTGATCATCCTGCGGGATGCGCTGGCGGAGCAGTTGAAAGACCAGTTCGTGACGGCGATTTCACACGAACTGCGGACGCCGATGGCGGTCATCAAGGGCATGAGCGATGTCGTCATGGCGCAGCCAGCGGATAAACCACCGAACCGGCGATTCCTGGAAACGTTGAGCCGCAACGTCGATATTCTGGACCGGATGATCGTCGAGCTGCTGGATATTTCCGAGATGAGCGCCAGTGCTTTTGCCATCCGCAGGGCACCGGTCGACCTGGCACCACTGCTGGCCGGGGTGACGCGGGGCATGGAGCCGGAGGTCAAGAAGGCCGGGCTGGATATGGCGATCTGGGCGCGGGATACGCAGCATCTGACGGTGCAGGGCGATGAGCAGCGGCTGCGTTGGGCCTTGGGGCATCTGCTGCAAAACGCGGTGCGCTATACCGAAGCCGGTGGACACATCATCCTGACGGCCTGCCTGAGCGATGCAGAACACGTCACCATTCAAGTGATTGATACCGGCGTGGGCATCGGCGAACGGGATTTACCGAACATTTTTGACCGCTTCTACCGAGGTGAACCACGCACAGCCAGCGGCAAACTGCTCGATCCACGGGGTTTGGGGCAGGGGTTATTCGTCGCCAAGACCGTGACCGAGGCGCATGGCGGCTGGTTGAACGTGCATAGTCAGCCGGGGCAGGGCAGCGTCTTCACCATGACCTTGCCGGTGGATGTGGGAGTCGGATGAAGTTCACAGTGGGCAGTTCACAGTCACAGTGAAGAAGTCCGGGGCGGATGTGTTACGGGAACATTACCTGTTTTGCAGGAAAATAACAGGTAATAATTACGTAATATTACAATTGATCTCCACATAGAACCCCCACAAACGCGGGTGGCAGAGATGACGCCTATTCGGCAGACTGGAGGCTAACGTCACTGTCCCCAGCCTGAGGTGCTTCTATGTCGCCTGTCAAACCCCTGCGTACCGATGTCTTTATCAGCAGCACCTACGATGACCTGATCGAATACCGTGCCGCCGTGACTGAGGCCATCCTTTCGCTAGGACTGTTCCCTAGCGGCATGGAGAACTGGCCCCTGCGTGATGAAAACGCCATCCAATTGTGCCAGCGCAAGATCGAGGAGGCCGAGGTCTTCGTCGGAATCTACGCCTATCGCTATGGTTGGACACCGGACGGTTACGATGGCAAGAGCATCACTGAACTGGAATACGACTGGGCGACCGAGCGCAAAATCCCTCGATTGCGCTTCATCATGGCGGACACGCAGTCGTGGCCGGAGGAGCTGAAAGAAAAAGATGCCCAGCCTGCGCTCAATGCCTTCAAGAGCCGCCTAAAGCGATATGTAGTTGGCATATTCACCACCCCGGATGACCTCAAAGTGCAGGTGATCGCGGCGCTGGTGAAGTACGTTCCCAAAACCAATCTCCGCGCTTTGGAGCCCTACCTGCGCTGGTTGCACGAGGAGTGTAAACGCAGCGGCCTGCTGCGTGTCCTTAATCCCCGTGATGCAACGGTTGATACGAAGTCAATAACAATTGATAAAGTATATACGCCGCTCTACTTCAGGCGCGGTACTGCACTAACACAAATGGCTTACTCTAAGTCGAAGTTAGTTGTACTCGGCGACCCCGGCAGTGGCAAGAGTACCTTCCTGCAATTCCTCACCGTCAGCTTGACCGGGCATCTGATCAACCCTGAATCGGATTGGATGAGCGAGCTTCAGGAGCAAGGTTGGGAACAGGGTGAATACATCCCCTTGAGGGTCACACTGCGCGACTTCGCCCAGGATATTCCAGCAGGAACCATGACCGGTGGAGCGAACCTGCTCTTTGACCATATTGAGCGACAGTTGGCCCGTCCACGATTGGAAGCCTGCTTCCCGGCGCTTCAAGAGGCGCTGGAGAATGGTTCGGCGCTGGTGCTGCTAGATGGACTGGATGAAGTGCCAGACGAACGCCGGGACCTGATTCGGCAGACTATCATGGATTTCATCCAGCGTAACCATCAGAGTAATCGCTACATCGTCACCTGCCGCATCCTCAGTTACACCCAGGAAGCCTGGAAACTGCGAGACATGGATACGCAGACAATTGCTCCGTTTGAGGAGGAACAGATCGCCCATTTCGTTCGTGCCTGGTATACGACTCTAGCGGAACTGCGGGAGATCGACATGGCGACGGCTGAACGGCGGACTGAAGAACTCATCGCCGAGATGGAAAACGAGCAGGTTGGCAAGATCGCCCAGAACCCGATGCTGCTGACGGTGATGGCGATTGTCCACAACCATCAGGGGGCGCTGCCCAAAGAGATCGCCCGGCTCTATCAGGACTGCGTGGAACTGCTGATGCAAAAGTGGCGACCAACGGCGGCGACCAGCCTGATGAGCGCGCTGGCCGTGCGCGATGTCGATCTCGACCAGATGCTGGAGCAGATCGCTTATGATGCCCACAGTAAACAGGCTGAACGGCAGGGCGCAGCCGATATTCCCGAACACGAGATCGTCGGTATTGCTCGCGCTCGGCTGGGTGGCGACCTCCACAAAGCCGGGATTTTCTGCGACTACGTCGAAAAACAAGCTGGTCTGCTGATCGGGCGCGGGCAGTCAGCGGCAGGTTGGCGCGTCTTCAGTTTCCCGCACCGCACCTTTCAGGAATTCCTGGCAGGGCGCTGGGCAGCCAATAACGATTTCCCGGAGATCGCGCCGGAATTGGCGGAACGCGGTGCCAACTGGCGGGAGGCCTTGATGTTGGCGACCGGTCATCTGGTCTTCAATCAGGGGCAGACCACGCTGGCCCTCAGTGCCATTGACAGTCTGTGTCCGGCGGACGATGCGCCTCAAACCGAACTGGACTGGCAAAAAGTCTGGCTGGCAGGCGATATGCTCAAGTTGATCGGACTGGAACGGGCTGAGGCGACCCGCAAAGGTCCGGGCCTGATTAGGCTCGTGCGCCAGCGCTTGGTTGAATTGATCGAAGGGAGTCGCCTCAACCCAATCGAACGCGCCGCTGCCGGAAGGACGCTTTCGGTGCTTGGTGACCCCCGCCCCGGAGTCGGTTTACGGCCTGATGGTTTGCCCGACATTATTTGGGCGGATGAGATTCCTGCCGGGTTTTACTGGATTGGCAGCGACAATCAACGCGATAACAACGCTCACCGCCAGATCACTATTGCCATACCCTTCCGGGTGGCAAAATATCTGGTCACGCAGGCGCAGTACCTTGCCTTCCAGAATGACACGTCTGAACGTGGTTATGCCTGTGCTGAGTGGTGGGATGGGCTGGCTGCGACCGACGAAGAAAAACTTAGGGCCCAACCTCGATTCCCCTATGCCAATCACCCGATGGAACAGGTCAATTGGTATCAAGCCACGGCTTTCTGCCGCTGGCTGACGTGGCATGTGCAACAGGCTGAACTCATTGCCGCCGATGAAGAAATCTGCCTGCCGCACGAAACCGAATGGGAAGTGGCGGCGCAGGGTGTTGAAGACCGCACCTACAGCTATGCCGGTGACTTCGACCTCACCAAAGCCAATATGGGCGAAACGGGTATCGGGCAGACTAGCGCGGTCGGTCTGTTTCCGGATGGATCGTCCCCATGCGCCGCGTTGGATATGACCGGCAATGTTGAGGAATGGTGCCTGAATCGCGTTAAGGATGGCAGCAGTGTTCTCGGTGGAGCTGATTTGCGGGTTATGCGGGGAGGTTCTTGGCTCGACAATCAGAACTTAACCCGCGCTGCTTTTCGCTATGATTTTGCTCCTCCGCATTTCCGCAACTACCATGTTGGTTTTCGAGTAGTGCGCATTCTCTCATCTCACGGCCTCTGACCACTTGGCGCGAGTGCATCTTCATCTTTTGTCTTTTTCGCCGTCCCTAAAGGGACTTCCTTCGGTCGAAGGCGAGTTGATTTCTTGCAAATCACGTCGTTATATGGCAGGTTTTCGTAGGGGCGGATTACGCCGTCTGCGGCGGTATATCCGCCCACTTTCCCCAATCCCCTAGGGCTGGAACAAAATCGGAACATTTGTTCCGTTTTCTCTCTCGAACTGTGGTATCGTGGTTCGTAGGGGCGGGGTCCCGGACGGCACGCTTTGCGATGTCGTCCCTCCATTGGGAAATGGCCCCTAGGGACGCGATTGATCGCGTCCGCCGCCCCAATCTGCTCTTACCCGCATCCTGTCCGCCAAGCATTGGCGGCAGCCTTCCGCACTCCCGCCAACTATGCCGGTTCCGCCAACGCCGCCAACGCCGCCAAGCTCCACGGGGGACTCGTTACTCATCTCTCATCACTTTCTTCCCACTAGCCACTGACCACTAGCCACCAGCCACTAACGCCTGAGTACCGACTGTCGCCCCATCGGCATGGTTTCTCCGTCCAGGTCATCGGGCAGCGTCGGCAACTCATACGACACCGGCGCGGTCAACGGCAGCGCGAAGTAGACCGCCGTCCCCACGCCCTGCTGGCTCTTGACCTTGAACAGCCCGCCGTGCGCCTCGATGATCTGGCGGGCGGTGTGCAGGCCCTGTCCCGTCCCCGGCAGATAGAGCACGGTGCCGTCCAGCGTGGTCGGGGTGCCGCGGTAGAAGGGCGTCCCCACCAGCGGTAAGTCCTGCGGCAGGATGCCCACGCCGTTATCACGCACGCGCAGGGTGGCCTGCCCGTTGTGCTCGCCCTGAATCTCCAGCGTGAGCTTGCCGCCGGGCAGCGTGTACTTGATGGCGTTATCCAGCAGGTTGCCCAGCGCCCAGCGCAGGCGGCGCTCGTCGCCCAGCACGAACAACCCCTTGCGTTCGATCAATACATCGAGCGTCAACTCGGCAGCGGTCGCCACCTGCCGCCACTCGTTGGCGATGCTCCAGATCAGCGTTTCCAGCGGGAGCGGTCGCTGATCCTCGTGGATCGAGTCGCCGTCCGCCATCTGCAGATCGCGCAGTTCGACCACCAGCTTTTGCAGCGCCACTGCTCGGCGGCTCAACTCGCGGGAGATGACGCTCAGCGGTTGCTCGTCCATCTGGCGGGCGGCGGTCGCCAGCGGGGTTTGAATGTCGCTTTCGATCTGGCGCAGCTTGGCTTCCCGCGCCTGATCGCGCCGAATCTCGTCGGTGATGTCCCTCAGGACGATGACCGTGCCGACGCGCTCACCGCCCATATCGGTGATGGCCCCGGCCTGCGCCCGCAGCACCCGTCCATCCTGGTCGATCTGCTGCGGATCACCGAGGGTATACAGCCCCGGTGCAATCGGCTGAGCGCCTGCACCGGTCAGCAGGTTGACCAACGCGGCGGCACGCCCGTTCTGCTGGGTGCCGATCAGGTCGCGGGCTGGTCGGTTCATCACCAAGACCTGCCCATCCTTGTCGTGAACGATGACGCCTTCCGGCATGGCCTCTAAGGCGGCCAGCAGATGCTCGGTTTCCCGGCGCTGACGGCGCAGAGTCAGGTGCAGGGTATCGACTCGCTGCTCAACGTGGTCGGCGTATTGATCCAGCGCCAGGCCAACTGCACCGAGTTCATCGGTAGCCTGCATCCGCGTGCGAGCCAGGTTCTGCCCGGCAGCCAGCGCCTGTGCCGTCTGTGCGATCTGGCTGGCGCGCCCGATCACCAGTCGGTTGAGCAGGGCGAAGGCACCGATGACCAGCGCGGCAGTGATGCCGGCGAAGGTCAATCCGGTCAGCTTGCGGTTCATATCCAGCAGCAGCGGGGATTGATCGAGCGCGGCCAGGCTGGCGACGCCGAGAGTCTCGGTGCCGTAGATGAAGGGAAAGCTGATGGTGCGGTAGCGGACGCCGTTTAAGTCGAGTTCAGTGATGGGGGAGCCACCCGATCGCAGCGCCAGACTGAGCTGGTCACGGCTGAGGTCGAGGGCAGGGAAGGCGGTCTCAAAGGTTGAATCCAATGGTGCGCCGGGGCCGGCATAGGCGGTCATGTGATACAGGTCGCCGGGTCGCAGCTGCGCCAGCACCCGGTCAAGCGTCCGCCCGACCAGCACCGCGCCGATGATCTGGTCGTCGGCGACGACCGGGGCGGCTGTGTACAGGAGCAGCGCGCCGTCTCCTGTCTGGATCAGGCTGCTGGCCCCGATGATATTCTCGGTAGTCTGGCGGATGGCCCGTTCCCCGGAGAGATCGGCCCCGCTGCTGAGTTGATACGGCGAGTCGGCATCGGCGCGGGTCAGGCCGATGGCTTCGATACCTTGCACGTCGGTCAGGATGAGGCTGTCGAGGTCAGCCAACCGTGCCAGACTCTCCAACGAGTCTTGCAGGGCGAGCGCTCCGCCGCTGGTGATGGCCTCGGCAACCCCGCTGGTGAAGGCAATACGCTGTGCTTCGGCGCGGTCACTCTCATAGAGTTGGGTCGCACGCAGGTTGACGGCGCGGCCCTGCTCGGTGAGCAAGTTGAGCATCGGTGTATTGATACTGACGCTCAGGCTGGAACCGATGGCGTAGGCACCCAGCATAGCGGCGATTAGCAGCACACCGATCAACGGCAGCAGCACGCGCCAGCGCAGCGAGATGAATCGAGGGGATGAAGTCATAGAAGTCATTCACCTCAGAGGCACAGAGGCCACAGAGCAATCACCGAGATCAGGATAAGTTCTTACTGCAGAGCAGCAGAGGCGCAGAACGTGACTGACAAATGAACATGCCTCAGCTACCCTGTTCAGCATAGCATAATTCCAACTTTGCAGCTTTCCATTGAGTATTGCGCTGTAAGTCTTTCTTTGTGTCCACGCTGCGTCTGTGCGACTGTGTGAATCCATTAGCATGTCCCCAGCGCCCGCGCCTCGAAGGTCAGCGGGTCAACCGGGATGTCGTCAATGCGGGTTTCGTAGTGGACGTGTGGGCCGCTGCTGTTGCCGGTGCTGCCACTGAAGCCGATGATGGCGCCCTTCGGCACCACATCGCCTGCGGCAACGTTATACGAGGTCAGGTGGGCGTAGTAGGTGATGTAGTTGCCGCTCTGCAGGATGATGAGGTTGCCGTAGCCGTATTCGCTCCACTCGGCGGAGATGACGGTAGCGGTATGGGTGGCGAAGACCGGGCTGCCCAGCGGCGCACCGATGTCGATCCCGCTGTGATTACCGTGAAAGCGCTGCGTCAGCGGCCCGCTGATGGGGACATCCGACGGCGGGCAGAAGCCCAGAGGCACCGCCCGGGTAGCCTGTGTTTGCTGCTGCAGGGCAGCATCAAAAGCCAGGACGGTCGCAACCAACTCATTGGTGGGAATGAGTGAGGGCGTAGGCGGGAGAGTCGCTACGGCAGCAAGGAGGGTGCCCTGCGGTGTCGCGGTGATGAGCGGTCGGCGGGTGGGGCTGGGCGCGGGGGTCGATGTTGGTAGTGGGGTGGCGGTCGGCAGGACGGGTTCGCGCTGCAAATAGGCACCCACCGGCGGGATGCCCGCGCCGATCACATCCAAGGGTACGGCGCCAACCAGCGGTTGACCGAATTCGAGATAGGGAACGATGGCCGGGTCCACGTGGGCAAAAGGGGCCAATGGTGTGCCTACGGGTGGACGCGGCGTGACCACCAGGGCTCCCGGTACGAGAACCATGTCGGCTGGGCTAGTCAGCAGGTTGGCAAGATAGACCGCGCCGCCGACCAGTCCGATGACGACCAGCACGGCTACTACGCGGCTCCATTGAGGCGATGGTTGCATCCTTCCATTCTACGGTAGACCGGCCTAACGCAAAACCTTAAGGCTGAACCATCCCAGTCTGGGCGGATGATCGGAAAGGCGGCTCATCCAACCTTAACCGCGCAACAACACCGCCTTAGCACGTTCTTAGCCTGAGGCGGTTAGGCTGAGGGTATGAAGCACTTGCCCCGTATAGCGGAGGAATTACCTTGACTCAAGCCCATTATGATGGACGCGCCGATGTGCATATGCACACTCGCTACAGTGACGGTCTGCCTACCCCGCGCCAATTGCTCGATTTTGTTGAGCGCAAAGGGCATCTGGATGTGATCGCCATCACCGATCATGATGTGCTGGAGGGTAGCCTGTGGGCATATGCTCAACGTGAGCACTACAGCTTTGACATCATCCCGGGTATGGAAGTGACTGCCCGCGAAGGCCATGTGCTGGCCCTGTGGATCGAGCGCCCGGTGCCGGCGGCGATGTCCGTCAAGGAAACGGCTGCCGCCATTCATGAACAGGGCGGCATGGCGATTCTGGCCCATCCTGGGGAGCCGTTCATCGCCACACGCCATATGCTTCGCTACCTGCGAAACCCTCAGGTGTTATTGACTTGGGATCTTGATGCGGTTGAAGTGTTCAACGCCGGGACGATCACACCGGGGAATAACGTTCTTGCTCGCCGGATTGTTCGCCATCTGCCGCTGCCGCAGGTTGCCAACAGCGATGCCCACACCCTGACCGCGATTGGCTGTGGTCACACCCGGTTCTCAGGGCGGACTGCCGCCGAGTTCCGGCAGGCAGTGCTGGCAGCTAACACACAGGTTGAGGGGGTGCGGTGGCCCGCCATCGATTACTTGAAGCTCTCACCCGGCACGATCCGGCAGAAATTGACCGGGTCTTCGGGGATGAGTTTGCCGGAGACTCCATCCATCCCGGCCACGCTGGCGCATCCGTAAAACGGGTTGCGCTCGTCACCGAGTCCTTTCTACCGAAGGTCGATGGTGTTTCCAAGTCGGCCTTCCTGACTCTCCGTTATTTACAGATGACTGGGCGCGAAGTGATGATCTTTGCGCCGGATATTGCCCCCAGTTCGCTCTGCGGCGCTCCGATTATGCCGCTGCCGTCATTTGCTTTACCGGCGGCCCCCGAGACCCGTATCGCATTGCCATCATTCCACATCGGGGCCGCGTTTGACCGCTTCAAGCCGGATGTGGTGCATTGCTTCAGTCCGGCGCTGATGTCCGTCAGCGCGATTGCGGCAGCACGGCTCCGGCGCATCCCGGTCGTCACCAACTACCAGACGGATTTACCCGCCTACGCCCCGTACTACGGACTGGGATTCATGACTGGCGCCGCGAAGATTGCCCTCCGCCTGATGCACAACGCGGCACATTTGACGCTGGCTCCATCACCCTTCACGCTGCGTCAGCTGCGGCAGCAGGGTTTTCATCGGCTGCGATTGTGGCGGCGCGGGGTCAACCTGACCCGCTTCCACCCAGACCGGCACAGCGCAGACTGGCGGTCGCGGCTGCTGGCGGGGCGTGACCCGGGCTCGCTGGTGTGCCTGTACGTGGGTCGCTTGGCCCAGGAGAAGCGGGTTGATCTGCTGTTGGAAGTCGCCCGGACTCCCGGCGTGGCGTTGGCTGTGATCGGGGATGGTCCTGCGCGACCAGAACTGGAGGCGACGTTTGCTGGAACGGGAACCACCTTCAGTGGCTATCTGTATGGGGATGATCTGGCCGCCGCCTATGCCAGCGCTGATGTATTCCTGTTCCCCGGCCCGACCGAAACCTTCGGACAAGTGGTGCAGGAGGCGATGGCCTCAGGCTTACCGGCGATCGTCACTGAGCAGGGTGGGGTGGCCGATCTGGTTCGAGCGGGCGAGACCGGCTTTCATGCTGCAATGAGTCCCGCGGCCTTCGCCGGAGCGGTCATCCGTTTGCGCGATGATTGGTCGCTGCGCAATCGGATGGGAGCCGCAGCGCGGCGGGCTGCAGAACCGTTCCCCTGGAGCGCGGTCATGGCGCAGTTGGAAGGCTACTACCGCGAGGCGCTCCGGTTGAATGAACGCGTGCAGCGCAGCCGAAGCGGTCTCAACACCGAGGCGCAGGGTTAACTCACAGGATCACACCGGGGCAAAGGTGCAGGATGAAAGCAGAAGATTTACTGCTCGCTCCTGCGGTAAGCGCTTTTGGAAACATGCTATAGTGACCTGTGGATACACACTCGGTCAGGGGAATAGCCCAATGCGCTCAACCGCTCATAAACATCTTCGCCAGGCACGCCTCATCATGGATCGCCACTACGATACACCGATTACCATTGAAGATTTGAGCCGCGAAGTCGCCCTCTCACCGTACTACCTGATTCGAGCCTTCCGGCGCGCCTATAAGCTGACTCCGCATCAGTATTTGATCGGGCAGCGGATTGACCGGGCGAAAGAACTCCTGCGGAACTCGGATATCAGCATCACCGAAATTTGCGCGGCGGTCGGCTTCGAGAGCTTGGGTTCGTTCAGCAGTTTGTTCCGCAAGGTGGCCGGTTTATCCCCCAGCGCGTACCGGGCCAACAGCCGCCCGACCCACACCCCCGCGTATATTCCGCTGTGTATCTGTGTGCTCTACGGACTTGAGGAATAGTCCCTGGACTGAAACAGGGCAATTTTCAAGAAGCCAAGATAGCACAAATGTTTTATCATGCTGGATATACCTTTGAGGAGGAGACGACAGATGATAAATCGACTCTCGGTTACCACGATTTGGGTGAAGGATCAGAACGAAGCCCTGCGCTTTTATACGGAAAAGCTGGGTTTTGAAATCCGCGCTGATGTCACCAATGGCGATTTCCGCTGGCTGACGGTCGGCTTGAAGACACAGCCCGACATCGAATTCCAACTGGCTGCGCTGAAACCCAGCCATGCGCTCACTCAGGAACAGGTCGACCACCTGACCGCGCTGGTCGAGGCGGGGTTGCTGGGCATTGGCCCCTGGAAAACCGATGACTGCTATCAGACCTGTGCGACGCTCCAGGCCAGAGGTGTGGAGTTCCTCCAACCGGCGACAGATCGCCCTTATGGGATCATTGAGGCGGTCTTTAAGGACAACAGTGGTAACGCGATGGTGCTGGCGCAGGATAAGCCCCGCCGCCAGTCGTAAGCCCATTCCCGCGCAGTAGGTGGAATCCAACCTGTAGACAGCATACATATAAGGAGTTCGCGATGAGTCCAGTCAAAAAGGATACACAGAAATCGACAGGATTTACCGCCGAAGAACAGGCCGCGATGAAGGAGCGTGCCAAAGAATTGAAGGCGGAAGCGCGAGCCAGCAAGAACAAGGCCGATGGGGAAAGTGACCTGCTGGCAAAGATCGCCGAGATGCCGGAACCGGATCGCACGATGGCGACCCGACTGCACGAGATCGTTAAGGCTCACGCCCCCGTTCTCTTGCCCAAAACCTGGTACGGGATGCCCGCTTATGCCAGGGACGGCAAGATCGTCTGCTTCTTTCAAAGCGCGCAGAAGTTCCAGGCACGGTACGCGACGCTGGGCTTCAACGACTCAGCAAATCTCGATGATGGGTCGATGTGGCCCACCTCCTTCGCCCTGAAAGAATTGAATGCCGCTGAAGAAGCTCGGATCATCGCGCTGGTGAAAAAAGCAGTCAGTTGAGGCCTGCGGGCACCGCCGAAATCGGAACAAAACCGGAACGTATGTTCCGGTTTTGATTCTGGCGTTGTGTTATTCTCTATCTACCTGTATGGCTATAGCGGTCAGATTGCTGCAATACTCCCCCCTTTTTGTGTCGCAACGTGCCTGACAACCCGCCAAAAGCTGGCGAAGCGCCCCGCCTGACTATAGACTATCGCCTATGGACTAACGACTATCCCCAAGGATGACCCATGGCCTCGACCGACCGCACCACACTGGCGCTAGTCGCCCATGACGGCAAGAAGGCTGATATGGTGGCCTTCGCGCTTTCGCACAAGGATGTCCTGCAACGCTATGAATTGGTGGCGACTCGCACCACCGGCCAGCTTCTGAAAGAAAAGTGCGGGTTGGACGTGCATCAGATGCTCTCCGGCCCGCTAGGTGGGGATGCCCAGATCGCCGCGCAGGTCGCTGAGGGCAAAATCGAGGCGGTGTTCTTCTTCGTCGATCCGCTGACCGCCAACCCTCATGACCCGGATATTCAGGGCCTGCTCCGCATCTGCAACGTGCACAACGTTCCGCTGGCGACCAACGCCGCCACCGCCAGCTACATCATCTCGACCAAGGCGCTATGACCACTCCTGCCCGCATTGACGCTCGGCGCGGCGCTCAGGTACAATGCGCCCTCGTTAACACGGTACTGTGGAATGCGGCTTTATGAAGTATTACCTTGAGTCGATGGGCTGCCAGATGAATACGGCAGATGCCCAACTGCTGGCCTCCGAACTGGAAAAGCTCGGTCATCGCGCGACGCCGACCCCGGCGGATGCCGATATTATGGTGGTCAACACCTGCGTGGTGCGGCAGGCCGCCGAGGACAAAGCCTTCAGCCGCCTGCACGAATTCAACCATCTCAAGAAACAATATCCGGACAAAATCATCGGTGTCATGGGCTGTATGGTCGGTGTGCAGGACGCGGCCAAGCTGCGGAAGCGTGCGCCCTTCATTGATGTGTTTATGCCGCCCTCCAACCCGGAGCCGATGGTGGAATTCCTTTCCAGCCGTCAGGGCGAACTCGAGATTCTGGGTGCTGAGGCCGAAGCCCGGCAGTACCGCGATGCGGTGCAGGATGGGGACATTCTGCTGCCGGAACATGAAATTGGTTCGCTCATCAGCGCGCATGTGCCAGTGGTCTATGGCTGCTCGCATAGCTGCTCCTTCTGCATCATCCCGCGCCGCCGGGGTGTGGAGCGTTCGCGGAGCGTGGGCGAAATCGTCGCGCATGTGCGGAGCCTGGCGCGGCAGGGTGTGAAAGAAGTCACGCTGCTGGGGCAGATTGTTGACCGCTACGGTAAAGATATTCCGGATGGCCCCGACCTGGCCGACCTGCTGCGGGTGGTGCACCAGGCCGCGGAAGAGACCGGGGTGGAGCGCATCCGCTTCCTGACCAGCCATCCCAACTGGATGACGGATAAACTGCTGGATACGGTTGCCGAACTCCCCCGCGTGATGCCGCACATTGAGGTGCCGGTGCAGGCGGGCGATGATGAAGTCCTCCAGCAGATGAAGCGCGGTTATACGGTCGATCAGTACCGCCGACTGATCGAACGCATTCGGTCACGGATTCCGAAGGTGGCTATTCATACTGACATCATCGTGGGTTTCCCCGGTGAGACCGAAGCGCAGTTCATGAGTACCTATCACCTGCTGGAAGAACTCAAACTGGATAAAGCCCACCTGGCGCGCTACAGTCCGCGTCCGCATACCGTCAGCGCCCGCACGATGGTCGATGATGTGCCGGAAGACGAAAAAGCCCGCCGCCTACAAATGATTGATGATATGCAGGCGCAGGTGCAGGCAGAAATTTGCAGCCAGTGGTTGGGCGAAACGGTCGAGGTACTAGTTGAGGAGCGCCATAAGGGAAAGTGGCGCGGACGCACACCTCAGAATAAACTGGTATTTTTTGAAGACAGCGCCACCGACTGGAAGGGTAAGCTGGCGGAAGTCGAAGTGATCTGGACTGGTCCGTTCAGTATGCAGGGCCGTTTGCCGACGGCAGATTCACAACTGATGTCCCGGCGGCTGATTGCAAATGACAATGCTCTATTGCCTAACGTTGCGCTACAATAGGCTAATGGAGTGCTCTTAGAGACAGTTATCACGGGCAGCCGCCACAGGGCGTTGCCGCGCTTCAACACAAAAGGATAGACGACGCATGGCCCCTGAACGCAGCGGCTTTTACTACCCGAATAAGTTTGCGCGGATCTTCCTCGATGCGATGGAAGAAGTGATGGGCAAGAACGGCGTCAACGCCGTCCTGCATCTGGCGCAGCTCGATCAACTGATTGGCAACTACCCGTCGGAGAATCTGGAAAAGGCCTTCGACTTCGCGGATTTCACCGCGCTGTGCGTGGCGTTGGAAGAGATGTACGGCCCGCGTGGCGGTCGTGGTCTGGCGCTTCGCGTCGGTCGAACGCTGTTCGCGGATGCGCTGCGCGGCTTCGGAGCGTTGGCGGGGGTGGGCGATCTGGCCTTCAAAGTGCTGCCCCTGAGTGCCAAGCTGAAGGTCGGTATTCCAGCCATGGCGAATATCTTCAGCCAGTTCAGCGACCAGGTGTCGAACGTGTATGAAGAAGGCGATGACCGCTTCATCTACACGCTGGAACGCTGCCCGATGTGCTGGGGGCGGAAGGTGCCGGATCGAGCCGTGTGTTTTGTCGGTCAGGGGCTGTTACAAGAGGGGCTGCGCTGGGTGAGCGGTGGCCGTGAATTCAAGGTCGACCTGGGAGACTGCATCGCCAAGGGCGACAAGATCGGCAAGTACATCATCTACAAAGAGCCGATTGAGTAGGTTCGGTAGGGTTTAAATGGCAAGCTACAGGGGCGCACCATATCGTGCGCTCTTTTGTTCCCACTGGATTTGATAGGTTTCTGCTACTGCGCTGGCTATCGACTATGAGGCGCAGGGCAAGCATCGTGTGCCCGTCTGTTGCCTCCACTTGCAGTAGAATGCTAGAATCATACAGAGCCTGCAATAAAAGATGCCCTGCATCGTGGGGGAAAACTATGCGTTTAATCCGATTGGCACTGTTAGCTAGTCTACTGCTTATCAGTGCCTGTACTTTGACGACTCAACCAGCGCCTTCGCCGGAACCGATTGATCCGCCGCCCAGTGATACATCTAACCGACCGGTAGTGACGATCTCCAACCCGGCGGAAGGTGCCCAACTGGTCACCGGGCAACAGATCTTCGTGGCCGCGCGGGCCGTCGATACGGTGGGCGTGACACGAGTACAGCTCATCGCCAATAACCAGATTGTCAAAACCGTATCTTCAGAGACCGGCGCAGGCAACCGCAGCTTTGATGTCCTGCTGGACTATACGCCCCGTACGCCGGGTGCGCTCAATTTACAGGTGGTGGCCTATCGTAATGCACTCGCTAGTGATCCTGCACAGGTGAATGTGACTGTGAGCACGGCACAGCCGACCGCGGCTGGTGTGCCAACAGCGGTGGGTGGAAATCCGGGCGGGGGTGGTAACAGTGGGCCGGTCATTGACCCCAATGACCCTACCTGCCGCGCACTCACGACGGCTGGCTTAAACGTTCGCAGTGGGCCGGGGACAAATTTTGACCGATTGACCATTCTGGCAGCAGGCGTACAGGTGCCGATTGTCGGGCGCACGGCCAGCAATGACTGGTGGCAGGTGCGCTCTGGCGCGGTGACCGGTTGGGTTTCGGCGGTATATACCCAGATTTACGGCATCTGTAATGCGGTGCCGATCATTAACCTGGCGACCGCGACTCCAATCTTTACGCCCACTACCCCGCCGACTTTGACGCCGCGCCCGACCAACACACCGGGCACGCCGGATCTGGTCATCAGTAGTATCAGCGGTGAAGAACAGATTAGCCTGGCTACGGAAGCCACTCAGACCTATGCGGTTGCGATCACCAACACAGGCAGTGGTCCGGCGGGTCAGTTCCGAGTTCGCTACACCGGGCCTGATGGTGCCGAGAATGATCTGGGTGTGGTGGCCGGCCTGAACGCCGGAGAGACGATTGTCCTGAATGTTGAAGTGACCTTCACGGCGACTGGCAGCATTCCGATCAGCGCTCGCGCCGATACGGATGGCCAGGTGACAGAGGTCAGCGAGGTCAACAACAACGGGACTTTGTTCATCCGGGTTGACCCCTAAAGGCTGACCCAGGTAGGAAAACAGGAATCAAAACGCCCCTCACGAACGAGGGGCGTTGCTTTGGGTACCGTTGAGCCTTACGAACCGAGTGAGAGGACGTAAGCCACCAGATCGTTGATTTCTTCTTCAGTGAAGACCTGGGCGTAAGTCTGCGGCATCAGCGCTGCCGGATAGTCGGGCACTACAAAGTCGTTCGGTGCGACGATGGAATGATGGACATATTCGGCTGCGGTTTCGCCGGTGCCATAGCCTTCCACCCGATTAGCAAGATTCAGCAGGCCGGGGCCGATCAGACGTTCTTCGCTATCGACATGATGACAAGTGGCACAGGCGAAGCTGACTTCGGCACGGAAGGTTTCAAACAGAACCTTGCCATTATCGGCGTTGCCGACGGTGACCGCAGCCGGTTCAGCTGTCGGAGGGACAGCCGTAGCGGTGGGCGGTTCGGTCGGGGCGGGCGTGGGGGTGGCTGGCAGCGGAGTCGCCGTTGGGAAGGGCGTAGCGGTTGCCTCAGGAATGGGTGTATTGGTGGCGGTCGGCGCGATAGCAGTCAGGTGTTCAGAGGTCACGGCTAGCGCAACCTGTGTTTCCTGTGCCTGTTCTGACCAGACGGGTGTAGCCACAGTCCCGCAGGCAGCGGCCAAAAGGGCAATCAACGGGGCGACAAGGCGAAGTACCAGCTTCATAGATGAGCCTATCCTCATAGAATGTACTTGTGACGAAAGGTACAAGCAGTATAGCATGCGCCTGAGAGCATGACAATTGAAGTTAAAAGCCGGTTGTTTCCGGGCGGCGGTAGTGGACCAGGCGCTGTAAGGCCTTGAGTTCATATGGCCAATCGTAAAACTCCAGGCGGTAGCGCCAACCGCTGAGTAAGTTCAACCACCGTTTCCACTGGCCTTGCAAGCGCATGTCGGTCACGGTGGGGTAGTAGGCGTTGATGACGGACTCAAAGTTACGGACACGACTGCGAACGGTATCCCGGAACCAGGGGGTGCCGGGGTCGCGGCGCATGGCGAACTTCGCCCATTCCGGGCTGGCCCACTCATCCAGTGTAGTGGGGAAACGGAAGCCCAGTTTGGTCGCTTCATCGAGCAGGATGCTGCCTTCTTGTGGCACCGGCGTATAGATATACAGGACTAACTCAGTAGCCGGGTTGATGCGTTTGAGCTTGCGGATGAACTGGATGGTTTGCTCGATGTCCTCGGCAGGATCGGGCGGATTACCCAGCACGAAGGAGAGTTCGGGCACGATGTTGTAGTGCTTCATACGCTCGACCAGGGCCAGTGTGAGATCAGTGCTGGCATGGCCGCCTTTATTCATGCGTTCCAGCGTTTCATCGCTGCCGGATTCCGCACCCATGAAGATCATTTTCGCGCCTGAGCGCTGCATCTTCGACCAGGTGTCGTCACTGTAGCTCATCAGGGTATCGACCCGCCCCAGCCCCCACCAGTTAATGCCCTTGCCCGTGATGCGCTCGGCAAATTCGGCGGTGCGGCCTTCCTTGACAAAGAAATCCATGTCGTGAAATTCCAGGCCGTTGATTTGCCAGCGGTCTTGCATATGGGTGACGATGTCGGCTACCCGTTGGGCGCTCTCCGGAAGCCAGCGGCGGTTGCTGAGGGCGACCACCGCGCAGAAATTGCAGGCGAAGGGGCAGCCGAACGAGGTGTTGTGGTTCAGCACCCGTGTTCCCAGGTAGCTATTGCCAACATATTTGGATACATCTAGCCGGTCATAGGGCATCCATGGCAGGTTATCCATCGGTACATTGGGGGCACGCGGATTGACGTGAATCCCACCGTTGCGGTAGGCGAGCGAGGGAATGTCGGTCAGGGAACCCCCGCTGTGCAGCCGATCCACGAACGTGCGGAAGGGAGCTTCTCCCTGACCCTGAATCACATAATCGACATAGTCGCTGTTGAGGATGACATCCTGATGCTGGGTGGGGAAGTAGCCACCCCAGAGGATGGTTAGGTCGGGCAAAGCGGCCTTGACCTGCTTGCACACCGGTACCGCCTGCCGAAGCTGCGGCCCGGGCATGACCGTCACTGCCAGCAGTTTGGCTTTGGTCGCCCGAGCACGGTCGATGATGTGCGCGGCGGGATCATCGACCAGGTTGCCATCAATGAACTCCACATCGTAGTCTGCCGCAATGACGGCAGCGACGGAGAGGATGGAAAGCGGTAGACGCTGCTTGCCTTTGGAGGTGGAGACAGGGTTGTAAAAGAGTACGGTGTGCCGCATGATCGCCCTCAATTTTTGATGTGTCCGTCATCATCATTGTGCCAGCCCCGCTATCTCTACGCAAATAGCCCGGTGATTGGATTGACTGTATGAACCGTACTGATCGCTTGCTTGCCATCGTTCTGGAACTCCAAGCCAAAGGGTGGCAGCGGGCTGAGGATTTGGCTGCAACCTTTGAAATCAGCAAGCGCACCATCTACCGGGATATGCTGGCGCTGATGGAGTCCGGTGTGCCGGTGATGTCTTCGCCGGGGCAGGGTTATGGTTTGATGGAAGGCTACTTCCTGCCGCCGGTCAGCTTCTCAGCGGAGGAAGCCATCATCCTGCTGTTGGGGGCGGACTACATGGCCCAAACCTTCGATGTGAGTTATCAACGGGCGGCACGCTCTGCTACCAGCAAGATCGAGGCAATCCTGAGTACGCGGTCACGGGCCGAAGTGGAGACGCTTCGGCGTGGGATGCAATTTATCGCGCTGCGACCGGACAGCGATGAACCGCGCTCGCCGCTGCTGCCTGCACTCCGCAGCGCTATCGTTCAGCGCAAGCAGGTACAGTTGACTTACCATACTCGCCATACCGATGACCCTGCCGGGGAGACGAATATCCGGCGGGTAGATCCCTATGCGCTGGTGCATCACGGACAAGCCTGGTACCTGACCGGGTACGATCATCTGCGTGGGGAAAGGCGGATCTTCCGGTTGGATCGGATTGATGCGCTTCAGGTGTTGGAGCAGTTCTTCACCCCGCCCGATCATCCCCTGACGATGGAACGGGATGATGCGCCGCATCTGGTCATACGAGCGCTTTTCACGCCAATGGTCGCCCGTTGGGTACTGGAAGATCGTTCCTTTTTTGCGGTCGGTCATGAGGAGACGCCGGACGGGCTGCTTATGACCTTCCACGTCCGGCGCGAGGAGGACTTGCTGGCGTGGTTGCTCGGCTGGGGCGGGCAAGTCAAAGTGCTGGAACCGCCCTCACTCCAGCACCGAATGATCGAGGCGGCACGGGCGATCATCTGCCAATATGATTCAGCCTGAATCGCTGTTGCCATAATGCTGTCACACGGGATTGCTATGCTGTAACTGTTGACCATATCCACATGGAGTTACAGCATGAAACATAGCATCAACTGGTTTGAAATCCCGGCGGCGGACTTTGAGCGGGCAACCACATTCTACGAAGCTATCTTTGCAGCTTCGTTCAAGCGGGAGGTCATCAACGGCTTTCCGAATGCCTTTTTCCCCTATGAACAGCCCGGCGTTGGCGGTTCGGTGGTTGCAGGCGAGGGTTATGTGCCGGGGGTAGCTGGCCCTTTGGTTTACCTGAACACTGCCGGGGCGATGAGCACTGTGCTGGACCGTGTGCCGAAAGCTGGTGGGCAGGTGGTGATGCCACGCACGGATATTGGCATGGGGATCGGGCACATGGCGATCATCATCGATAGCGAAGGCAACCGCATCGGCCTGCACGAGTAATTATTCAACAAACGCTCATCGGGAACGGGGCGGGATTCATCCCCGCCTCGTTTTTTTTCGCTATACTGCGCTGTATGAATACTCTGCTTGTACTTGACCTGACCACTGGCTGGGCCTGCGAGTGGTTTGAACTAGAGCCTGATCTCTATGAATTCCTGCGACCGGAGCAGGTGCCGGATTTGCGCGCTTGGACCTTCGACCAGCGCCGTCTGGAGAATTGGTCGGCATGGCTGTACCGCCGGTTTGACCTGTCTGCGGACGATGTATCCCGGCGTTGGCTCTTGTGTATCGACTCGGCACCATCGCCTGCCCGCATTTACCTGAACGATCAGTTGATCGCCGAGTACGAACAGCCCGGCGATGATGATCCGCCTTTTGATCTGGATGTGACCGCGTGGTTACGAACGGGTTCTAACCACATCGCTATTCGGGTTGAGGGATACTCGATGGGCCGCTTCGATGGCCTGAGTCTGCGACCGACACGATGACTATTCCTCCCCCTTTGAAACTGGATGCGGATTGGCTGGTCTATCCTCCAGCGGATGCAGACCCTGCGTACGGTGCCTCGCTGCTCGATGATTCAACGTGGGATACCCTCGAGTCTTTATCGGACTGGCCGGTTGACCGCCTCGGCTCAAGCGATGGCGTGCAACTCAAGCGACATTTTGATGTAGAACCCATTGGTGAGGTGTGCCTGCGGTTTGTGCTTCAGGTAGAGGCTGCGCCGGTCGGCACCCAGATATTCATCAACGGCTGGCACGCCGGGACAACCGAAGCGGGCAAAACGCTCAGCCGTGATGTGACCGACACCGTTACACTGGAAGCCAACCTGATTCACCTCAAGCTGATCCGCCGGGGGCCCTTGGGCGGGGTGAGGTTAGTCGCAATCCCCTGCCCTGACTAGACCATCACGAGTGGTAGACTTGGCCTGCTAAGGGTACACTCTTCTCTGAAAATTCTCATGGAATAATTCAGAGGAGCGCAGCGTGGCGAGTTATACGATAGGCGTGGACTTCGGCACCGAGTCCGGGCGTGCCTTGCTGGTGGACACCCGGGACGGACGCGAAGTCGCCAGTGCCGTCCATCCTTACGGCGATGGCGTGATTGATCAGCATCTCCCCGGCAGTGATAAACCTCTCCCGCCCGACTGGGCACTCCAAAACCCCTTTGATTACATTGATGTATTGAAGCACACGATCCCGGCTGTCCTCAAGCAGGGCGGGGTGAGCGCCGACGAGGTGAAGGGCATCGCCATTGACTTCACGGCGTGTACGATGCTGCCGACCAAGGCCGATGGCACCCCGCTGTGCGGTCTGGATGAGTGGCGGAATCATCCGCACGCCTGGATCAAGTTGTGGAAGCACCATGCTGCCCAACCGGAAGCCGACCAAATCAACGAGACGGCGCGGCAGCGGGGTGAGAACTGGCTCCAGCGCTACGGCGGCAAGATTTCTTCGGAGTGGTTTTTCAGCAAGGCGCTGCAGATCCTGCATGAAGCACCGGAAGTCTATCAGGCGGCGGATCGGCTGATCGAAGCGGCGGACTGGGTGATCTGGCAGTTGACGGGCGTGGAAGTGCGGAATGCCTGTACCGCCGGTTATAAGGCGATGGTGCAGGATGAGGGCTATCCCTCGCGAGAGTACTTCGCCGCGCTGCACCCGGATTTCGCCGATGTGGTCGATAGCAAGATGCAGCGCACCTTTGGTCAACTGGGGCAGAAGGCGGGCGGCCTGACGGCGCAAGCGGCGGCCTGGACCGGACTGCGTGAAGGTACGGCTGTCGCGGTTGCGAACGTGGATGCCCATGTGACTTATCCGGCGGTCAAGGCGACCCGGCCCGGCACGATGGTCATCATCATGGGGACTTCATCCTGCCACATGCTGATCGGGGATAAGCTCCAGGCCGTCGAGGGTATGTGCGGCGTGGTTCGGGATGGCATCATCCCCGGCTATTACGGTTACGAGGCCGGTCAGAGCGGTGTAGGCGATATTTTCGCGTGGTTCGTCAATCATGCGGTGCCGCCGGAATATCACGAGGCGGCAAAGAAAGCCGGTTTGCCGATCCACAGTTACCTCGAACAGGAAGCGGCAAAACAGAAACCGGGTGAACACGGTTTGCTGGCGCTGGACTGGTGGAACGGCAACCGTTCGACGCTGGTGGACGCAGATCTGACAGGCTTGTTGATCGGCGGTACACTGGGCACCCGTGCGCCGGACATTTACCGGGCGTTGATCGAGGCGACGGCCTTCGGCACCCGCGTCATCATCGAAGCCTTTGAAGGGCGGGGCGTACCGGTGACCGAGATCATCGCAGCAGGAGGTTTGCCAGAAAAGAACGCGCTGCTCAAGCAGATCTATGCGGATGTGACTGGCAGACCATTCAAGCTGGCAGGTTCGCCGCAGGCTCCGGCACTGGGTTCCGCGATGCACGCGGCGGTCGCAGCCGGGATTTACCCGAACATCGAAGCGGCTGCCGAGACGATGGGTAAACTCAAGGATGAAGTGGTGGAGCCGATCGCTGCTCATCGGCCGATCTACGACCAACTGTATGCCGATTACAAGATGCTCTATGATACCTTTGGACGCGGTGGCAATGATGTCATGAAGCGCCTGAAGGCGCTGCGCCGGGCTGCACGAGGGGAATAGATGCTATGCTGTTAGAAGCACTCCGCGCGCGCGTTTGCGCGATGAACCTGGAACTGCCACGCAACAATCTGGTGGCATGGACGAGCGGTAACGTCAGCGCCCGCGACCCGGAAACGCAACTGGTGGTCATCAAGCCCAGCGGCGTCCTGTTTGATGACCTGACCCCGGAGAATATGGTGGTGGTCGACATCAACGGGAAGGTGGTCGAGGGCAATCTGAGCCCTTCCTCCGATACTGCTTCCCACTGTTATATTTACCGGCATCGACCGGACGCGAATGGGGTGGTGCATACCCATTCCCGACATGCGACGGCTTTTGCCGTGCTTGGTCGCTCGATCCCGTGCCTGACGACGGCGATGGGGGATGAGTTCGGCGGGCCGATTCCCTGCGGCGGATTTGCACTGATCGGCGGGGAAGAGATCGGTGCGCTGGTGGTCGAGACGCTCAAGGACAGCAAGAGTCCATCCTGCATCCTGCAAAACCACGGCGTGTTTGCCCTTGGCGCGACGGTCGAGAAGGCAACGCAGGCAGCGGTCATGACCGAGGACAATGCGGCGATTGTCTATATTGCGACGCAGATGGGGACGCCGCTGACTATCCGTGAGGAGGACATTGCTAAGCTGCATCATCGGTATACGCACGTTTACGGGCAGCGATAGAGAAGTTCACAGTACACAGTTCTCAGTTCACAGTGAAGAAAGAGAAGTGCTGAGTGCTGGGTACTGAGTGAAGAAGTGAAGTAGGGACGTACAAGGGCGCGTCCGGTAGATGATGATCGACTGGCTGGTAGCTCGAAGCTGGCGGCCGGTAGCCGAAAATAGATACCCAGTAATCTTCAAGGAGACAAAAACTCATGGTCATGTCGCAAACGCTTGCAAAGTCAGCTTCGAGCCTGACGACCCGTCCGATAACACTGGCGGTCATCGTTGGTAATCGCGGGTTCTTCCCGCACTGGTTGGCGGGTGAGGGACGCGAGACGATCCTCAACCTGCTGGAAAAGGCCGGTATCCGCGTCATCATCACCCCGGCGGGGGATACGAATAACGGCGCGATTGAGTCGCTGGCGGAGGCGCATCTGTGCGCGGACCTGTTCAAGCAGCATCGGGATGAGATCGACGGCGTGCTGGTGACGCTGCCGAACTTCGGTGATGAACGGGCGATTGCCAATACCCTGCGCTTCGCCAACCTGGACGTGCCGGTGCTGATCCACGCGTTCCCGGATGTGGTGGAGACGATGGACATCAAGCATCGGCGGGACAGCTTCTGCGGCAAGATGAGCGCGTGCAATAACCTGCGGCAGTACGGCATCAAGTACTCGCTGACGACCAACCACACGATGGACCCCAACTCGCCGGCCTTCATGGCGGATCTGATGTGGTTTGTGGGGGTGTGCCGGGTGGTGCGCGGCATGAAGACCGCCCGCCTGGGCATGATGGGGGCACGCCCGAAGGAATTTAAGACGGTGCGCTTCAGCGAAAAGCTGCTGGATCAGGCCGGGATCAGCGTGGAGACGCTCGACCTTTCTGAAGTGTACGGGCAGATCGAACGCCTGCAGGACAGCGCGGCAGAAGTCCAGGCCAAGCTGGTCGCGATCAAGAATTACGCCCGCACTGCGAATGTGCCGGACCTGTCGCTCATGCGGATGGCGAAGTTCGGCGTGGTGCTGGACTCGTGGATCGACAGCAACGAACTGGATGCGACGGCCATCCAGTGCTGGACGAGCATGGAAGAATACTTCGGCGTGGTACCCTGCACGCTGATGAGCATGAGCAGCAACAAGCTCAACCCGGCGGCCTGCGAGACGGACATCGTGGGTGCGCTGGCGATGCTGGCGCTGCAACTAGCGAGTGGCAAACCCTCGGCGCTGGTGGACTGGAACAACAACTATGGTGAGGACCCGGATAAGGGTGTGGTCTTCCACTGCTCCAACCTGCCGAAAGACGTGTTCATTGATGATATTCCGGTGATGGACTATCAGGAGATCATCGCCGGGACGGTGGGCAAGGAGAACACCTGGGGGACGATCTACGGGAAGATCCGCCAGAGTCCGTTCACCTACCTGCGGATTTCAACGGACGACTTCGCCGGGAAGATCGTGGCGTACACGGGCGAAGGTGACTTCACCAGCGACCCGATTGACACCTTCGGCGGGTACGGTGTGGTGAAGGTGCCGCGCTACCAGGAACTGCTGGCGCACATCTGCGACAACGGTTTTGAGCATCATGTGACGATCAATCAGGCGCACACGGCCCGCGTGATCAACGAAGCGTTTAACAAGTACCTGGGCTGGTCGACCTACTGGCACAAGTAAGTTCACAGTGGGCAGTTCACAGTTCACAGTGAAGCAAGGGGCCTCACCCCCTTGCCCCCTCTCCAGTGCCGCGCCGTCTTCGGCGTGCGGCACGCCGGAGAGGGGGGAATCAGATGTAGGGGCGGACTAAGGTCGTCTGCGACCGCATGTTTGCCCGGTGTGAAGTGAACCGGAATGGACGCTGTGAGGCGTCCATTTTGATTGGCGGTGGTGATGCCGTTTCCGCCAAGTTTGTCGGTGGGAAGACGGGAGGGCAGCGCCAATTGGCGACATGAGCGCCAAGCTGGATGGCGGGAACACAGGAGGGCGGCGCTGAATGTTGGCGTTGTCGGCGGTAAGACGGGAGGCTGCCACCGCCCGCCATTTGGGCCACTGACATGGTGGGAAGACGGAGGCGAGCCGCCATTGAGAAGTTCACAGTGGACAGTTCATAGTCACAGTGAAGGCAAGAGGCCTCACCCCCCAGCCGCTGGCGCGTCTCCGTTCGTGACGCTTGGGCGTTGGGAAAGGAAATGGCTGATAAGGTCGCGTCACGGGAGAGGGGGGAGTCGGAAGGTGTTCATGCGCTCAGTGTAGCATGGAATGGAGGTGGATATGGAACATATGTTTCGATTTTGGTGCGTGGTGAGGGGACTCGGAGGCCTCACCCCCTGCCCCTCTCCGTTCGTGATGCTTCGGGGTTGGGATTGAGTCAGCTATTGGTGGGGAGCGCGTCATGGGAGAGGGGAGCCGGAGGCCTCACCCCGACCCCTCTCCCGCGCGACCCTTCCGCGTTGGAGGGGGCAAGTCTGGGTGGGAGTCGGGTCGCTGGAGAGGGGAGTCGAAAGGTGTTCATGCGATCAGTGTAGCATGGAGTGGAGGTGGGAATGGAACATGTGTTCCGATTTTGAGAAACTTCTTCTGTCCTTTTCGTGGGACGAGTGCAAAGACGGAACCTCATCCCCCGGCCCCTTCTCCTTCCGCGCCGCTGGAGAAGGGGAGTCGGAGGCCTCACCCCAACCCCTCTCCCGAGGAGAGGGGCTTTAAGGTGGACGCCAAGAATGACGTCCTAGAGCCATTCTTACTTTCACATTCGACAAGAGTTTAGCCCGGATAAATGATCTCCCAGATGTCCACGATAGAATTGCCTCCTCTGGCTGTGACCAATAGGTTACGGGTGGGTGAAAAAAGGGGCAGATGTGCGGCGGCGATGTAGTCTTGGTGGTCACTCTGGAAATCAATGTAACTGCTGGTGGATGTATCCCAGAAACGCAATGAACGGCTGACCTCATTGTAGAAGGCTACTGTACGTTCATCAAACGAAAACGAAAGAGAGAAAACTGCCGCATCTGTTTGAGCAAGTCGGGTCAAATTTCTGAAATCCCACAGTGTAATGCTGTCATCGCTATTGGCGACTGCCAGATAAGTACTTGCCGGGGACAGCTCAAGTGCCGTTATTTCGCCTGAAATTTCGTCCACAAGCTCCGGTTGGTCGTTTTGGTTGTCCCATATTTTCAAGATGCTGCTCCAGTTAGTCTCACTGGAAAACTGCTGTGCAAATTGTGGTGTGAGCATATCCGTGATGCTGCCACTGATGCGCGATTTGCTCACAGCATATACGAATCCGGCAAAGTTCGATGAATGTGCCAGACTGAATATCGCCCCATCTGTTTCATGCAGGACTTGGGTCCATTGCGCTTCTCCAATCGTCCAAGTGGAAATATTACTGCTGATCTGCAATGCGTCATTTATAGCTCGCCTCTGAAGGCTAATAGCAACCTGGGTGCCATCCGGGGCGATTCTCATTGACCATAGCTCTCCTGCGATTGTGGGGCTTGCCGCAACGATCTCACCGGAGGCAACATCCCAAACTGTCACCTGAGAAATGGGATCGCGAGAGCCTATGCTTCCGCCCACCACGAGGAAATTTCCATCAGGTGTATAGGCGATATGTCCCGGATAAAAATCAGTTTCTATGGGAAGCATAACATCCAGCGATCCTCTGCTAATGTCACTGATCCGCACAGCTAGTTCAGGTGAAAATGTCAGGGTGGCAACCTGATGATGAGCGGGATTGATCGCAATCTTCATTACGCCAACAGGCAAATCCGTCAGTATCCATGATGACATTAGTCGAAGATGTATTGACGCAGTTGATGAGGCAATGTCTGAGAAAGCTATTGATGACGATTCGTTATGCTGTGATGAATTGGCTCGAAGATAGACAAAAAGACAGACTGCCAAGATCAGAGTCAAAGTCAGTACGATAGAAAATGTACGGATTCTTAATTGCATATATTCCTGTGAAGGTATCACGGACGCCAAGCATGGCGTCCCTACGATGGTATGCGGGGGCAAGCCAACGGGTTGCCCCAACGATTTACGGGGTGGGGACGGGTTCGGGAGCTAGCGGGATGGTGAAGTGGAAGCGGGTGCCTTTGCCCAGTTCGCTCTCGACCCAGACGAGGCCGCCGTGTTTGAGAATGATCTCCCGCGTGATGGTCAGGCCGAGGCCGGTGCCGGGCTGCTCCAACGCTTCCGGGTTGGTGCTGCGGAAGTAGGTTGTGAACAGCTTCTTCAGGTCGGCTTCGCTGATGCCCAGGCCGGTATCGGCGATGGTGAAATGCACCGCCGGGCCGAGGTCGCGGTTCTTCGAGTCCAGGTTGCGCTCGCGGACGCGGGCGGTGATGGTGATGGAGCCGCCATGCGGGGTGTATTTGTGGGCGTTGCTGAGGATGTTGGTCAGCACTTGCAGCAGGCGGTTCTTATCCGCCTGAATGAGCGGTAGATCGGCTGGTACTTCAAGCGTGACCTGCTGCTCGCGCCCGGTGATCTGCTGTTCGAGTGGTCGCAGGGTGTCCTCGATCAAGGGCATGACCGGCTGCGGCGCAAACTCCATCGCCATGTTATTGGTTTGCAGGCGCGTCACGTCATTGAGGTCAGTGACGAGGGTGCTGAGGCGCTCGACGTTCTTGAGAATGGTATCGAGGAACGACTTCTGCTGGTCGTTGATCTGCCCGGTCATGCCGCTAGACATGGCCGCTGCAAAACCCTTGATGGAGGTCATCGGGTTCTTGAGTTCGTGGGCGACGAAGCTGACAAATTCGCTCTTGGAGTTGTTGGCGACGGTCAACTCGGCGTTGTACTGGGCGTTGGCGATGGCGATGCTGGCGTGTTCGGCCAAGCGTTGGGCAAAGGCCAGGTCGACCAGTGAGAGACGCGGTTCGCGGTTGGTCTCCAACACCAAGATGGCGTTGATCTCCCTGCCGGAGAGCATGGGGATGGTGATCTGGCTGAGGCTGCCGCGCAGACTGCGGGTGTAGTTGGGGTCGAAGGAGACATCCGGCACCACTTCTGCCTGCCGAGTCCGCATGACGCGGGCGACGATACCGCTGATCGGCCAGATGGCGCCTTCGGTCTCCGCCGGGGCATCTTCCGACTCGTAGCCGTAGCTGTCGATCAGGCGGAGGGATTGGTTGGGGGCTTCACCCTCGACGACGACCAGCACACCGGCGGTGGCATTGGTATTGGTCACGGCCCAGTGGATGGTGATTTCCGAGACGCGCTTGAGATCGAGCGATCGGTTGAGTTCGGTATCGATGCGCTCCAGCGTTTCGAGTTCTTTGACGCGCTGCTGGAGGGCTTGGTCGGTGCTCTGGAAGAGGCGGGCGTTTTCCAGCGCGACGGCAGCCTGACCGGCGAAGGTCGCCAGCAGATCGCCATCGTCTTTGTAGAAGCCGCTGCCATCTTTCTTATTGATGACTTGCAGGACACCCTGGGCTTCATCGCGGGAGATGAGCGGCACTGTGAGGATCGAGTGGCTGATGAAGGCTCCGCTGGCGACTTCGCCACCCCAGCGCGGATCATTGCCGGCATCGTTGGTGATGAGGGGTTTGCCGCTGGCGATGACCTCGCCGGCCAGACCACGATTGGCGGGGATGTGCTTGCCGAGCAGACTCTGCCCGGAGCCGCCAATGACGACCTTAAACTCCAGTTCGCTGCGTTCGGGGGTGAGCATCATCAGCGCACCGGCCTCGGCATTGAAGATTTTGACGGCGCTGCTGGTGATGAGCTGGAAGAGTTTATCGACATCCAATTCGGAGGCGAGCTTCTGGCTGACGGCGTTGAGGGTCGAGAGCTGATTGGCGCGCAGGTTGGTCTCGGCAAAGAGGCGGGCTTTTTCCAGCGAGGTGCCGGCCAGGGTGCTGATGTCATTCAGTACTTTCATCTGCTCTTCGGTGTAGACCAGGCCGGGTTTGGACGTGCCGATGGACATGACGCCGAAGGCTTTGTTACCGGCACTGAGCGGCACCGCCATCCAGCTTTTCAGATTGAGGTTTTCGAGGACGATGGGCGCGTTGCGGCGCTTCATTTCGGCAGCGAAGTCGGTCACGCGCAGGGGTGTTTCGTTCCGGATGACTTCAGAGAAGAGGTCAAAGCCCAGGTTCCAGCGGCGATTTTCCTTCTCGGCAAAGCGGTCATCGTTTTCGAGGAAGAAGGCGTGGTAGAGCCGGTCGGTGCCGGGTTCCTTGAGCGTGATGTAGAAGTGGGTGCCGGGTAGGACACGGGTGGTCTGGGCGTTGATGAGCTCGAGCAGGTCATCGTATTCGATGGTGAAGTTGACGGCCTGGCTGACCTGGCTGAGGACTTCCTGTTCACGGACTCGGACTTGCAGGCGTTCGAGCGCCTGGGTGCGTTCGAGCGAGAGCGCAAGCTGATTGGTCAGGCTTTGCAGGAAGCGTAGGTCGTCGTACTGGTAGGTTGCCGCGCGGGACTGTGGTGTTCCGAAGATGACAAAGCCGACCAAGCCCTGCTTGCCAATCAAGCGGGTGATGACCATGGCACGCAGGATGTTCAGGCGGGCGCGTTCAGCGATCAAGGCGGCGGGCCACTGGCGTCCGGGTTCGAGGTAGATGGGTTCATCCGGCGCGGTGGTCTTGAGATATTCGATCAGTTGGCTATCCGGACTGAAGCGAATATCGGTCTCCGGTTGGGGGAAGCCGACGGCGGTAAAGTCCTTGCCTTCAGACTGCGGGACAAAGATGAAGAGGGCGTTGGGCTTGAGCTGGTCATCCAGTTCAGCCATGAACGCATCGACCACCTGACGGGTTTCTCCCAGGCTGGTCAGGCTGTTGGCGAAGGATTCGACGCGGGCCTGATAGTTGGTGCGCTGGCGGAAGTAGATGGCGTCGATCTGCTCCTGCAGGCGGTTGCGAACCGGACTAAAGAGGGCCGCGATGATGAAGACGCTGATGGCGATCAGGAAAGGGCTGGCGGCTGTGGCGACCAGGGCTTCCCGCGTGATGAGGCTGACTCCGAAGACCATCAGGAAGTAGCCGATGACGAGGCCGAGCGCGAGCAGGCTGTAGGTCACGCCCTGGCTGATGATGCGGTCCGTATCCAGATTGCGGTATTGCAGCACCGCGTAGGACAGGGTGATGACGGGCATCAGCAGGAAGGGGAGGATGACCGAGGTGTTGAAGGTGAGCGGCGCGGTGCCGGTCAGATTGAGCACCAGGGTGTTCAAGACCCAGATCAGGATGGGCGCAGCCGTGATGGTCAGGCCGATGAGCACGGTATTGCACTGGTCGCGCACGATGCTGCTGGTGGCGCGCATTCGGTGGCGATTGAGCATCCAGGCCAGGAAGCCAACAGCCAGGGCTGCCAGAATGATCCCGCTTTGCCAGGTGGCCGGGTACGACCAGGGATCAGGCGGGTTCAGGTAACGCGTGAGGGCGAATAGAAAGACGATCCCGCAGGCCGCGACGGGAGCCAGAAAGAGCCAGGGATACTGCGTCACACGGCGAGCCTGATAGGGGAAGATCAGGGCCAGCATGGTGACTGGCGCCGCGACGAAATTGATCGCCAGCAGCCAGATACCGCCAAGTTGATAGGTATTGTTGTTGTCGTAGGCCCCGGCCATAAAGACCGCCAGCAAAGCGGCGATGACGGCGACCAGCCGCGCCGGGGAATGATTGGGTCGCAGCCAGAAGGTGACCAGTCCAATGCCGAAGATGATGACCCCGGCTAGGTAGGGCACGACGAAGAAAGTGATGAAGTCATTATCGGAGAGCTGACCGATGGTATAGCTGACGGTGCAGGCCGCGACGCCATTGGTGACCGGGCCACAGACTTCCGTTCCGGCAGCGAGGAACTGTTGATCCGCCGGGCGCTGGAAGTCTACGGTGACGGTCTCCCCGGGTTGGAGGCTCGTGACGATCTCACGGAAGCGAGTTCGGGCGGTGGCGAAATCCTTGGTGGCGTCGAACAGAGGCTGACCGTTGATGGCGGTGATATGGTCACGCAGGCGCAGGCCCGCTGCCAGCCCCGGCCAGTTTTCGCCAATCGGCACGCTGCCATCGACCACCAGATTGGGGGTGAGCATGGCCCCGAAGTAGGCATAGCGGCGCGAATCGGCGGCCAGCAACAGATACCACAGGAAGACGATCAGGCCGATGACGCTGATGCCGATGGCGGCCCCCATTCGCAAGCGCTGGTATGAGGTGGTGGCCCCACTCAGCGGGGAATTGGGTTTTGAGGGCAGGGTTGGCACGCGATTGTTTGCAGACGTAGCCGCCACGCTGGTTCTCCCGGTCAGAATCAAACCATTTGGTTAGCAAATTGTAGCATTGATTCGGCGTGAGCGGAATTTAGGTGGTCAGCGGGAATAGAAGTGGGAAGAATTAATCGCGCAGGCGCAGAGGATGCCAAGCGACCATGGAGTGCGCCCAGAGGGATTCGAACCCCCGACCTTCAGTTCCGAAGACTGCTGCTCTATCCACTGAGCTATGGGCGCAATCACTGACTATCAGTGTAGGCGATACGAGGGGATGGCGTCAACGGTGGGGCGAAGGGTGAAAGGCGACTGTTGGAAATGACGACAGCGGCAACTATCATCAATCCCCCGTTTTTTGCGAGGAAGCGATACATCATGAACCAACTGGACTTTGAGACGTTTATTGCCGGGCTGGATGATGTTCAGCGAGAAGATAACTTCGGTTATGCGTTTTTCTTCGTCGGGGCCGACCATCGGCTGCCCTTCGTGACTATCGCCAACTCGGACAATGAGTATGACCAGTTTTCTAACTTGAACCGCGATGGGGTGTTCCGACTCAATATCGGCGTTAGCAAAGCAACATTTGAGACGTTATTGGCCGGTTCCCCGACTGAACACGTTGACTTTACGGCGCTGGATGTTTTCCTGCCCCACCCGGAATATGCTAAGCAGCACTTTGTGTGCATTCTCAACCCAACGGGTGAGCGCGTTGAGACGACTAAAGAGCTGATCGTAGAGGCGCATGCAATCGCAGCAGCGCGTGTGCGCCGAACAATGGGCAATGGCTAGAGATCAGGGTGAGACGGTGCGCCCCTGAACCGGGCCGATGACCCGAGCCGGGTTGCCAGCGGCGATCATGCCCGCTGGGACATCACGGGTGACGATGCTGCCCGCGCCGATGACACAACCCGCGCCGAGGCGTACCCCTTTTAAGATCAGCGCTTGCATCCCGATGAAGACATCGTCCTCAATGATGATGGGGGCAGTGGCCCCGGCAGCAGGATCGCGCAGGCGGTCGGCGGGCGCGAGGGGGTGAAAATCAGTATCGGTGATGACGCTGTTGGCTCCAATCCAGACGCGGTTGCCAACGGTCACGGATTGGGCGCAGACGATGGAACCGCCGGTCATGCCCAGCCCATCCCCGATGGTCAGGACTGCGCCCGCTGTCCAGGTGCAGATGATACAGGGTCGATTGGCACCGAGGGGGTTGGAACGGGCAGTCGAACGGAGGTTGAGTCCGGCGCCGATCTGCACACGGCTGTCCCGGTGGATCTGCCAGATGGGGAAGCCATAAAGCTTCCACCCCGCGCCCCAGGGTACCCCAGCCCAGGCTACGGCGACCCGATTGAGCGGATGAGTCAGTAAGCGGGTGACTTCATTGACTGCTTTCCAGCGAGTCGCCAGGGCCGCATCGATCATGAGGTGGCTCCGTGGACGGTCGGGCTCGATTGGGTACGTGGCCGTGACCTGGCCCAGAGCCACAGTGCGATCAGAACGAGGGCATAGGCCGACAGTGTGAACAACAATGGATCGGTGGGGACCCGGTAGCGGGTGGACGGATGGAAGAGCACGTAACTGAGGGTGTTGATGATCTGGATTAGCCAGATCAACGAGGCGGGACGGACGATGCGCCAGGACAGCGCGAAGCCGATCAGCGCGAGGATAAACAATCCACCGTAGTAGAAGCGATGGACAGTTCGCCCGACCTGGTCAAACAGCGAACTGGAATAGGCCCCGACCGGATCGCCAGAGGGCAGGTCGGTCAGGGATAAGTCACCTGTGCTATCGGTGCTGGCGGCGACGGTACCATCATAATTGACCAGCGGCTGCTCCCCTTCGACCGGGTTGCGGAGCGGCGCAATATCAATGCTCCAGTGCACCAGGAACTTGACCCAGAGCAGTTCGGGAATCACGGATGGGTTGCTGGTCAGATAGTCCATTCCGGCGCGCTGGCGGGCATTATTGGCATCCGGCCCGAAGCGATCCGGGTAGATATCCATGCCTTCCGGTGGCGGCACCCACTGGACATCATAACCGGCGCGGAAGTAGGGAATGGTGTGGACACTATTGCCCTGGTAGAAGTTTTCCCCACCGTTCAAGGCGATGGGGACAAAGGTGCCATAGAGACTCGAACTGCGGATGATCCAGGGAGCGACGACGACGGCGGAGGCCAGCGCAACCGGCAGCAAGCGCGCCGTAGTTCGGCGGAAGTCCAGCATGATCCACGCCCAGAGGGCCGCCCCGAAGGCGAACAGGACGGAGTTGGTGCGCGTGAGAGCCATTAACCCCAGCAGCACTCCCGCACCCAGGGCACAGAGCCAACCGACCCGATCCAGGCCTGCTGTGCGCTGTACCAGCAGGACGATCAACAGGACAAAGCCGTGTAACAGCGCCATGAACAGCGGTGTGTCGATGAGCGTCATGTTCTGGAAGATCAGATACGGGTAGGCAGCATAGGCCAGACCAGCCAGCGCACCAACCGCTTTCCCATAGGGGAACAGGCGGGTGGCGATGTGATAGAGGCAGGTGATGGTGAGCAGGTCGAGCAGGATGTGTAAGGCGATGACCGGCGTGGAACTGCGCCCAAAGAGTCCGTAGATGCCCGCCAGCACATAGGAATAGAGCGGGGGGAGGTGGGCATCGGCTAAGCCGGCCTCGGCTTTGCCGTAGACGCCCGTGGCGAGCAGGTGGGTGGCGTAGGTGTCATAGGCGGTCGAGCCGTGGACGGTGCCAGTTTGATCCCAGGCGAATACGGATGGAAAGGCCAGTACGATCCCCAGGCGCAAGACGGCGGCTATGAGCAAGACCCACAGCAGTGGTCGAGCGCGCACGAGACGGGTGAGAGGGTGTAAGAACGTCATGCCGCCGATTATACCTAGCGACATGACGGTGCCTATGCCGGTTTGTCACTAAGGGGTGATCCGCTGGATCGCCCCTACACCGTTACTGAGGCGTGGGGATAACCAGGAGCAGGGTGGAATCGTCCTGGGCAATCTCGCTGCTGAAGATCAGATGAGATCGGTCAGGGGTGAACTGGAGTGAGCGCCAGCGGGGGACGACGCGGCTGCTGGTGGCGAAGATGGGCACGATCTCTGATTGAGCGAGGTCGGCAGCGTAGAGGGTATAAAGGTCATCCTGGTTTTCGACCCAGGCCAGGCGTTGGTTATCGGCTGACAGGTCGAAGGGTGCACCGCCTCGTTCCAGGGCGACCGGGGCTTCCGGTTGGCCGTTGGGCAGGCCCAGGCGATAGAGCACCGGGCGGCGATCTTCCGTCTGGGTATCGGCATAGTAGAGCGCTTGCCCATCGTTGGTGAACTGCATGTGGGTGATGCCCATCTGCGCGTAGCGTTCTTCGCTCGGCACAAGGGTCACCATGCTGTTATCGGTAAGGTCGAACCTGACCAATCCATCATTCTGATTGGCGGCAGCCATATAGCGACCATCAGGGCTGATGGCATAGCTCAGAAACATATACTCAAAGCGGTCTTCTATGCTATTCATGGCGTCACTGAACTGTCGCAGATTCGGGGTAGTGAAGCCGTAAAGCCGCTGGATGGAGAAATCCTCTCGATTCCAGAGGGCAAAGGTGGTGGGTTGAGTACCTGAGACCGACATAAACTGCTCTTGATTGGGCATCCAGGTCAGGCCGCGGAACTGGATGACCGGCTGGGGTATATAGGTGACCTGGGTGCCGGTCGCTACATCCCAGATGTAGATATCCCCATTCAGATGGAAGGAGATGAGTTGGGTGCCATCCGGGGAGAAGAGAACATCACCTGCGAAATCCGTTGGCCCTGTGAGGAGTTTCGCCGATTCGCCTGTCATCAGGCTGAGGGTATAGCCGTCCTGCTCGATTTGCTCAGCAACAGTGCCGCTGGTGAGATCCAGCAGTCGGATGGGTAAATAGGGTGTTGGATCGTCATCATCACCTAACACAAAGCTTTCAATGAAGATGGCGGCGGTGCGGCCATCCGGCGACAGCTCGAAGTAGTACCGGGTGGCATCAATGGCATAGGCGCGGATGACCGCTGGCGAGTCCGATTGGGCTGCCAGCGGCGCAAGGCTGAACGCCAGGATCAACAGGCAGCAACCGATGGTCAGGCGGCGATGCAGGGTCGTTAGCACAATTCCCTCCTCAGGTCAGGTGTCTACTAACCCATTTTAGACTGGTTCACAGCAGGCGATAGTCGCCCGGGTACTATTGTTCACGGTTGGGTTATGCGCTTTGTCATGGGTCGGCGGAATGGCCTGCGTTATACTGACCAATGACTATGCTGTGCAGGCGGATTCGATTTGGCAGGTGGATGGTCTACTTCGCCGAATACAGGACGATCACCTTTTGATGGACAGGATGGACAAATCATGGATGCAATTCGGGTACTGATTGCCAAGCCAGGGCTGGATGGACATGACCGCGGCGCGAAAGTGATCGCACGAGCGCTCCGTGATGCCGGTATGGAAGTGATTTATACCGGCCTGCGGCAGACCCCCGAGATGATCGCGGAAGCTGCTTTGCAGGAAGATGTACAGGTCGTTGGCCTGAGCATCCTGAGCGGGGCGCATCTGGCGTTGGTGCCGCGCGTCCGTGAAGTGATGGATGCCCATGGCCTGAACGATGTTCCGCTGCTGGTGGGCGGCATCATCCCCGACAGTGATATTGCCTCGCTGAAGGCGATGGGTGTGGCGGGGGTATTTGGCCCCGGCACGAATACCGAGGACATCATTCAACATATTCGGCATCTGGTCCCAGCTGCGTAAAAAACCATGATTGAGATTGTACCGGCCCTCCTGGCAGGTGACCGGCGGGCATTGGCGCGCCTGCTCACCCGTATCGAAAATGAATCGCCGGGTGCGGCGGAAGCTCTGGCGGCATTGTATCCACATACGGGTCGCGCTCACATCATCGGTGTGACCGGATCGCCGGGGACAGGCAAAAGCTCATTGGTGAATGCCATCGCACAGGCGTACCGGGCGCAGGGCAAGACCGTGGGCATCATCTGTGTGGATCCTACCAGCCCCTTCACCGGCGGCGCTATTCTGGGCGACCGCATCCGCATGCGTGACCTGGCCGGCGACGCTGGCGTGTTCATCCGTAGTATGGCGACGCGGGGCAGCCTGGGCGGGCTTTCCCGAACGGCGCGGGATGCCGTCCGGGCGCTGGACGCGGCGGGCTTCGATGTGATCCTGATCGAAACCGTCGGCGCAGGGCAAAGCGAAGTGGATATTGTCCGGGCAGCGCAGACCACGCTGGTGGTGGATGCACCCGGCATGGGCGATGATGTGCAGGCCATCAAGGCAGGTATCCTCGAAATTGCCGATGTGCTGGTGGTCAATAAGGCGGATCGCCCCGGCGTTGATAATACGGTGCGGGCGCTGCGGACGATGATCGAAACCGGGCATCCGGTACGGCGGGGGCAGATGACCACGCATCATGGTCAAGTGATGCATCTGGAGGCTGACCCGCTGCCACCCGTGGACGACAGCATGTGGATTCCGCCGATCCTCAGGACGGTTGCGCCAGAGGGGCAGGGAATCCCCGAGGTACTGGCGGCGGTGAAACAGCACCGGGATTACCTCGACCAAGGCAATCATCGCCATCAACTCGAACGCCATCAGGTGGAATTTGAACTGCTGACGCGGCTCGAAGCAGCGCTGATGGCACGCTTCTTAGGCGCGCTGCCGCCTCAGGCGATGACTGAATTGGTGGATCGTGTGCGCGCCCGTGAACTCGACCCGGCGGCCGCGGTCGAAGCACTCCTTAAGCTACCAAAGTCGTAGGGCGAGTGAATCAAAACTGCGTCAACTTCTGGACGTTCGCACTCCGGCTGTGAAACGTTAAACCAACCAGAACCAAATGATGGTGATACCCCTCTGTTCCAGCCCTTTGTGTTATGATTAATGCGATTTAATAAGGGGTTGTGGAGTAGAAGGGCGCTGCCTGTATGGAGACGACGGAAGTGGTGCCGGGAACAACGATTGCCCGCAAGACGGGTAGTCATCCGGCGGTAGCAAATGGGACGGGGCCGTTTGGTAAAATCATGTTGTTCGCCGGGGCGGGAGGGCAATCCCTCTCGTCAGAGATAGCCGGTTATCTGGGCCTGCCGATGGGCGTTTCCGAGCGCATTGTTTTCCCGAATGAGAACATTTTCATCCGGCTGGAACATAGCGTGCGTGGGCAGGATGTGTATCTGGTGCAGTGTATGTGTACACCGCTCCATGATAACATCATGGAGTTACTCATTATGATCGACGCGCTCAAGCGGGACTCCGCCGGGCGCATCAACGTGGTGATACCGTATTTACCGTACACCCGTTCCGATAAGAAGGATCAGCCCCGTGTGCCGATCACCGCTCGCCTGATGGCGAACATGATCGAGGTCGCCGGGGCTGATCGTTATATTACGATTGACTTGCACGCAGGTCAGATTCAGGGTTTCTTCAATATCCCCGGCGATGCGCTGACGGCCTTCCACCTGATGAGCGACTATGCCAAGTCGCTGGAAATCCCGAATCTGGTGGTGTGTTCGGCGGATCTGGGCTATGCCAAGAAGGCCCGGAACTGGGCAGAGAAGCTGGGGACCCCGCTGGCGGTCGTGGAGAAGCGGCGCTTGTTCAATACCGGGCAGGCGGAAGCGCTGACGATCATCGGCGATGTGGAAGGTAAGAACGTGCTGCTGGTGGATGATGAAGTACTGACAGGCGGCACCATCGTCAAGGCAGTGGAGGCGATTCGCAAGTTCGGTGCACAGGATGTTTACCTGGCCTTCACCCATGCGCTGCTGCGCGGGGAAGCGCCCCAGCGCTTGAACAGCCTGAATCTGAAGCAGATTATCACCACCAATACGATGCCGATGTCTGATGCGATGAAGGAAGCGATCCCGAACATGAAGGTGCTCTCGGTGGCACCGATGCTGGGCGAGGTCATCCTGCGCGCGCACGAAGGCCGCAGTGTGGGTGAACTCTTCAACGAAGCACCGCGGGCGTATTCCCCCTCCGAGCCGGTATTGGATAGCTAGCCAGGTAGCGTCTACAAAAGTATTGGGGCGCACTGCATACCCTACTTAGGCCTGTTGTGCGCCCATTACAGCTGACTCTGCTGTAAATCTATATCTGTTGCCCTGCTACATATGCCTGTACCGCACATACCGTGATGCCAGATGGCAGAGTCTCTACAACGGTACGTTGTTGGCAGAACCCGGTTTGGCGCAGATTGTGTTCCAGACTCACGACAATTGCTTCACACTTATGTGATTCTGGTGGTTGATATACCAGATATAGAGCCCCGTTCTCACTCAGGGCTTTCCTGACAACGGCCAATTCCTTCATGGGCTTCATCCAGAAAACGTTGACGTTCACCGCCACTATTTTGTTAAACTTGGTGCTACCAAAGTCGGCAAGATGGAGGTCAACAGGCAGTATTTCTGCTTTACCAGCCGCTACACAGGCACTGTTTCTTGCAGATGCAGCATCGACCATCTTCGCAGAGCGGTCAATTGCCTTGATCTTTCCGCTGGTTAGCCTGGCGCACAACATAGAAATCAGGAAGCCACGCCCACAACCAATTTCGAGTATATGGTCGTCTTGAGCGACCTGTAATAGGTTGACCGTCCAAGACAACCATTCTGGTGTCGCGTTTGCCATAACTAATCCTGAGAGAGCCTATTCGAGGCTTATCTGGTACATGAAATTCCACGTTGATTTATGGGCTTATTGCCCTAATTCCCAGCGTGTTGCCGTGTTGGGAAAGTCCGACTCTAACCAACTGAGCGCACTACTTGGTTCAAAGTACCAGGTGACATTGTCCGCATCCTGGGTCTCCGCCATGGCTTCCATGGCGTATTTGGCATTGTAGGCTACCCGCACGCGGGCGTAGACAGCCTTATCGGTCAGTTCGACCAGTTTGCCCTCGAAAATGACGGTGTCATCGCCGCTTTCCAGATGGATGGTCACGCGCGGATCGCGGGCGATGTTTTGCCCTTTGACTGAGCGGCGACTGCTACTGAAGTAGAGCGTGCCATCCAACCAGATACCCCATACCGGGGCCGCGTGGGGACGCCCGTCCGCCCGCACCGAACAGACCCAGTAGTTGCGGGCTTTGGTCATCTGTTCATCGACCCAGTTCCAGGTCATCAGACCATCGGCTTGAGGTTTGATACCGTAGTTCTGAAGCATGGATTTCCCTGGTCGGGTGGCAGTCGGTTGGGTCATGTCAAGTTCTCCTGTCGATTTCGGTATGGGGCAGATCCCGGTGGTTTACTTCTGTGACAAAGCGACCGGGGCAAGATGCATCATGGTCATGTGGTCAGGGTCCAGCACGTCGCCAAAGGCAGTCATCAACTCGGCATCCTGATTCAGAATGCCCAAAGCTGCCTGCGCCGCGTCCAGGCTCTCCCACCAGACTAGGTCAATGACGTTGTCGTCGTCCCCTTCGAGCAACTGGCGGCGCTGGAACCCGGGCATGGTCTTGAGCTTCTGTTCGGCGAGGGTCATGGTGTTGAGGAAGGCAGCGCGGGAACTCCCAGCCTTCCGGCGGGTCACGACTACTTCGACGACAGGGCTATTCATGGATTGGGACATCATTCAACCTCCTGAGTGCGTATCCAATGATCCAAGCATAGCCGCCCGCACTGACAACCCTATGTCAGGAGGGATCGCCAGCGTTCGACTTCTTCCCGGATTAGCTGGCGGAGTTCAGGCGGGCTGAGGGGTTCGGCATCGGCTCCCCAGGCCAACAGCCAATGTTTGATCTCCCGAAGGTGCTGCATTTGATAAGTCATGACGATGTGATTGTCACCGTCAAGTCGTTCCTGGACAAAGCCGTAGTGCTGGCGTTCGCGCACCCAGCGGATCTGGCTAACCGGGAAGCGAATCTCAACCGTGATGGGCACGATGACCGGATTGGGCATGGGGCGCGGTTCAAAGTGCTGGCGGCGGAGCTGCAGGTTGTTGATCCGGTCGAGCCGAAAACTGCGGTAGTCCTGCCGCAGTCGGCAGTAACCCATGACATACCAGGCTCCCTGGCTGTAGGAGAGCGCCAGCGGTTCGATGTCCCGCTCGCTGGACGTGTCTTCCTTTTGACTGTGATAATCCAGGTGAACCAGACGATGTTCCAGGATGGCGGTTTGTAGATCGGTCAGGTAAGGCGTGTTCAGGTCGAATTGACCCTTCGGCAGGATGAACTCGATCACATCTGCCTGCCGAGTCACATCTTTGAGGATACGGTCGGGCAGGGCTGCCGTCAGCTTGGGCAAAACCTGATCCGCTTCGGCAGGCAGGTTGCCAGAGGCTTGCAGCATTTTGACACCCAGGAACAAGGCGGAGGCCTCCGCCGGGGTGAACACGAGCGGCGGCAGATAGAAGCCTTCCAGCAGTGAATAGCCTTCACCAGCCTGCGCGATGATCGGGACACCCAACTCGAGCAGCGCCGCGATATCCCGGTAGACGGTGCGCTCACTGATTTCGTAGTGGGTGGCGATCTCTGCGGCGCGGATAACCGGACGCGTGTGCAAGAGCAGCAGGATGCCAAAGAGACGGTCGATGCGGTTCATCGCGCTGTGAAAAGCGATATGGTCGGCGTTTGTCCGTAGAGACTGATTTCGATTGTTTGGTTTGTTTTCAAACGTTCAAAGCACAGCAGTTCAGGCTGACTGGTGAGCAGGGCGACGACACCACCCGGTTTGAGAATACGTTCGATCTCGCGGCAGGTTTCCGCGTAGAAGTGGGTCAGAGTCGCATCGACGGCGATCTGCTTGCCCCAGGGGAGATTGCTCAGCACGCGGTCTATGGAGGCATCGGGCAGGGGCAGGTGACGCGAGTCCCAGGCTTCAACCGTGATGGGATACCCGGCGGCGGTTCCATTGGCACGCGCTACTTCCACCGCGTCGGGGTCCAGATCGCCCCCCCGCGCTGCTGCGCCGCTGACGGCAGCTTCGATCAAAAGGGTGCCGCCGCCGCAGCAGGGGTCGATGAGGTGCTGACCGGGTTCTACTTCGGCCAATTGGCACAGGGCGGCTGCGACGCTGGGCTTGAGCGCGCCAGGTCGCTCCGCCACTTTCCAGGCGCGTTCGTGGAGAGGGCGCGTGCCAATGCGTAAGCCAACGAGGGCCACTTCATGTTCGATAAAGACACGTACATTGAGATCCGCCTCGCGGTCATCCGCCGTGTAGTGCCAGGGGTTTTGGCTTTCGACCCCGGCCGCAATGGCCGACTTGATCTCATCCGTGTTGTAGTTGCGTTTGCCGACGAAACTGGCGGTGACGGAAAAGGTTGGCCGGGCGCGAAGGGGCCGGAGCGTGTTGATCGCTTCAATGGCCTGCTCGACTGCTGGGGTGAGCGCTGCTGCCCGGTCTTCAAACTCGACCAGCATGGCCCGGGTATGACCGACGGTTTCCCAGTGAGCCAGTTGGATATAAGCATCATCGACCGTACGCAGCTCCGTTAATGCCGGGCTGGCTGCCTGGATCGTGGCCTGTACACGACGATAGGCTTGTCCCGTAATGGTCGTACCGGGTAGCGCAGCCAGTTCCTGAGCGGCGACCGCTTCTAATCCGCGGGTGGTCAGGGTAAAGATGGACAGGTTCATACGGGACTAAAAGCCAGCACTGACCTGATTAAGGCGCTCGATTTCACTCTCCATCAGTGGCAGATCGACAGCGCTAATGCTCTCCTCAAGCTGTTGGACACTGCGCGCACCGATGATCGGTGCGGTGATGACCGGGTTCGCCAGCATCCAGGCCAGCGCTACATGGGTGGTTGTGGCGTTCCGCTCCAGGGCGATTTCGTGGAGGGTGTCGAGTGCCGTCCAGGCACGGTCATCAGCGACGAGCTGCTGGATCAGTTTGCCACTGCTGCGGGTGGTATCGGCAGCTGCGGGGTCATCTCGCTTGTATTTGCCAGTCAAAAAGCCAGCGGCTAACGGACTGTAGGGAATGACGGCGATATGTTCCTGTTTACAGAGGGCCAGCAGTTCGGCTTCAAACTCGGCGCGGTGGAGGAGGCTATAGTGTGGCTGAAGTGTGTCGTAACGGGCAAAGCCCTTGGCCGCACTCACGTTGAGATTGGCTTGCAGTAAAGGGGCCGGATAGTTGCTGCAGCCGATAGCCCGCACTTTGCCTGATTTAATCAACGCATCAAAGGTTTCCAGTGTTTCTTCCGCGGGGGTATTAGGATCCGGGTGGTGCGCCTGATAGAGGTCGATGTAATCCGTTTGCAGGCGGCGCAGGCTGTCCTCGATGGCGCGAGTCAGGTGTGCTTTGCCCAAACCTTCGCCATCCGGGCCTTCCCACATTCTGCCCCGCGCTTTGGTCGCCAGGATGATCTTGTCACGCGGGAGGGTTTTGAACCAGTTGCCGATGATGGTTTCGGTTTCGCCACCTTTGTGCTGCGGGCTGGCCCAGTAGGAATAGACATCAGCGGTGTCGAAGAAGTTGATACCGTTGGCCACGGCGGCATCCATGATGTCAAAGGACGTGGCTTCATCGGCGGACCAGCTAAAGGTCATGGTGCCGAGGCACAAGCGGCTGACTTCCATCCCGGTGCGACCAAGTAACGTGTATTGCATGGTGAACAGCCCTTCGGTCAGACAAGCATTACGCCGATAGTAACGCGGATTGAGGAGGGCGGCTATGCCGGGGGCGGTGGCAGAGAAACGCCGGCTTCTTTATGGAGCAGTTGCCAGGCTTGCTCCATCGTGCGGACGAAGTGCAAATTCTGGGTGGCGCGTGGGGCAATCAAGCGGGATAGATTGGCCAGCGAGCGCATGAACTGATTGGCACCGACAGAAATCACCAGCCCTTGATTAGGTGGGACCCATTTTTCCAGCAGCGGGACAATGTCACTGATGATGACTTTGGGAAAACCTTCGACGTTGCGGGCATCGATGATTACATGGACGGTGTGGGGAACCGATACAGCCAGATTGAAGGTTTGCTGCGTAATGATCTCTTGATCATGACCAGACCATTTACCATTGAAGCTTTGAATGATGACTGTGTTTTCAAGATTGGCCCATTCGACGCGATGCTGCATGGTACTTCTTTTGGGTGGGTTGTGCAAAACAACACAAATTTTACATCTATTCTAACGCTATTCTAGCGAGAGCAGACTATAAGGAGTAACGCAACGTTCCGGAAGCACTCTGTGAAGCGAAGTTTCCGGGGTGTATGATATTTTGGTCGGCGTCCGGTGCAGATCGACCCGGCATAAGGCCAGTCACACTCGAGGCAAACTCTCTCTATGTTCAAAAATCTGATGAAAATGGTCGTTGGCGATCCTACTGAACGGGCGCTGGCGAAATACCGCGAGATCACTGAGCAGATTAATGCGTTGGAACCTGCGCTAAAACCCCTGAGCGATGAACATCTCCGCGCCAAAACAACGGAATTCCGCAGCCGTGTGAAGGATGCGCTCGCCAGTGGTAAGTCGCTGCAGGATGCTTTGGATAGCATCCTGATAGAGGCTTATGCTGTTGTTCGGGAAGCTTCTGTCCGCACGATTGGGCTGCGCCACTACGATGTGCAGATGATTGGTGGGATGGTGCTGCACCAGGGCAAGATTGCCGAAGCCAAGACGGGTGAAGGCAAGACCCTGGTCGCCACGCTGCCGCTCTACCTGAATGCGCTCAGCGGCAAGGGCGTGCACCTAGTCACGCCGAATGACTACTTGAGCAAGGTCGGTGTGCAGCAGATGGGGCCGATCTATCATGCATTGGGGTTGAGTGTGGCGGTCATTCAGAGCAAAGGCGATAGCCCCGACCCGGATTCGGGCTCGTTTATGTTCGACCCTGCCTTCCAATCTGCCGATTCACGCTTCCAGGGTTTGCGCCCCTGTAAACGTCGGGATTGTTACCTGGCAGACATCACTTACGGCACCAATAATGAGTACGGCTTCGACTATCTGCGTGACAACATGGTCTACGACAAAACGCAGATGGTCCAGCGGGAAGAGCTGTACTTTGCGATTGTCGATGAAGTCGATAACATCCTGATCGACGAAGCCCGTACCCCTCTCATCATCTCCGGTCCGGCAGATGAACCTTCCGAGTACTACAAGAAATTCGCTGAACTGGTCAAAAGACTCAAGGCCAGTAGTCCGGAAAGTGTCGATAAGGATGAGCCGGATGGCGATTTTGTGATCGACATTAAGGATCGGGTGGCGTTCCTGACTGATCAAGGTGTGGAACGAATCGAGCGGATGCTGGGCATTGACCACCTGTACCATCCGTCTCATGCCGAGATGATCCCGTACCTGGATAATGCACTGCGGGCCAACACGCTCTATCACCGCGATAAGGAATATGTGGTCGCGGACGGTCGTGACGGACGTGAAGTGATCATCGTCGATGAATTCACCGGTCGCCTGATGTATGGACGGCGCTTCTCGGAAGGGTTGCACCAGGCTATCGAAGCCAAGGAAGGGCTGAAAGTCCGCCGCGAAAACCTGACTCTGGCGACGATCACCTTTCAGAATTTCTTCCGTATGTATGACAAACTGGGCGGTATGACAGGTACTGCCGCGACCGAAGCGGAAGAATTCGAGAAGATTTACTCGCTGGAAGTGGTCAGTATTCCCACGCATCGCCAAACTGTGCGTAAGGACTATGAAGACCTGATCTATATGAATGAGGCGGCCAAGTTCAAGGCCGTGGTGGATGAAATCAAGCAGCGTCATGAGCGCCAGCAGCCGGTTCTGGTGGGTACAGTGGCAATCGAAACCTCTGAACGGTTGAGCAAGGCACTGGAACGGGCTGGCATTAAGCATGAAGTCCTGAACGCCAAGCAGCATGAACGCGAAGCGACGGTCATCGCGCAGGCCGGTCGCCCCGGTCAGGTGACGATTGCAACCAACATGGCCGGTCGTGGTGTCGATATTCTGCTGGGTGGCAACCCGGATGGCCTGGCGCGGGAGAAGCTCCGCAAGCAGGGCATCGAATTCACCCAGATGACGCCGGAGCAGTGGCAGACTGCGCTGGCCGAGGCGCGGGCGCAGTGCGAAGCGGATGCGGCGGTGGTGAAGGCTGCTGGTGGGCTGTTCGTCCTGGGCACCGAGCGCCACGAAGCCCGCCGTATTGACAATCAGTTGCGAGGCCGCTGCGGTCGTCAGGGCGATCCCGGGGAAACTCGTTTCTATCTGAGCCTGGAAGATGACCTGATGAAACGCTTCGGCGGTGACCGGGTCAAGGGGTTCATGAACTGGGCGAACATGCCGGAAGATGAACCCATCGAACATGGGGTGATCTCACGGTCGATTGCCCAGGCGCAGGTGCGGGTGGAAGGCTATAACTTCGATATCCGCAAACGCGTGCTGGAATATGATGACGTGGTCAATAAGCAGCGCGAAGTCATCTACAAGCAGCGCCGCGAGGTGATCGAGAAAGACTCGCTCCGCGACGAATACATCAAGAACATTGAAGAGGCGGTGGTAGCAGAGGTTGATGCCTACACACCGAGTGACCTTGCCCGTGACGAATGGGATCTCGAAGGCTTGTATCGCGGGTTGCTGGCGATCTTCCCGGTGCCGGAGCACATCACCCCGGAAACTCTCAAGGGCAAGGATGTGGACGAGATCGAAAACCTGCTGCTGGAGTCCATCGGCGAAGTTTACGATAAAAAGACGGAAGAAGTGGGCGCGCTGGAACCCGGCATGATGAATAAGCTGGAACGCTGGGTGCTGCTCCGCACGATGGATCAGTACTGGCAGCGCCATCTGACCGACCTGGATATGCTGCGAGAAGGTATCGGTTTGATGTCCGTTGCGCAGAAAGATCCGCTGGTGGAATACAAGCGTCAGTCCTTCGCCATGTGGGGCAACATGATGGAGGAAATCAAGGAAAAAGCGGCGGTGCAATTGCTCAGCACGCAGGTGAATACGCGCTTGCCCAGCCGACCGGCACCTTCGGCGCGGATCACGGCGGTTAAACCGGTAGTCCCGGCGCTGGGCGCGGCTGCCCAACCCCAGCAGCAACAGGCGAGAGGCAGTGCCGCGGCTGAATCCAAGCCGGAGCCGGTGCGGGTCGCAGTTAAAATTGGGCGGAATGATCCGTGCTGGTGTGGTAGTGGAAAAAAGTATAAGAACTGCCACCTGAAATTGGATAAGGGCGGAACAGCCTGAAGATAAAAGATGCATTGAAGGCCTTCAAAGCCTGAAATGCACGGAACTCATAATCCCTCATGTGTGAAGTGATGCGGGGTATGCTACACTTCACACACATTCTTTAAACGTATTGACATTCATCACAGGCGTTGATTTTCAGATACGTTGAGGTTGAAGCATGACTCAGACCGAGATGCAGGCTACCTTCGTCGGCGAGCTGGATGCGACCATGAGCGCATTCCTGCTCGATAAAGTCAATTCCTTCGTCAAGTGGGATCTCGTGCGGTTTTTTCATCAGAATGCCCACGCCGCAGATACGGCGGAGAATATTGCCCGGTATACCGGACGTGATGTGGAAACGGTGCAGGCAGGGCTGGATGGCCTGGTGGAGTCCGGCGTGCTTCAGCGCAAGACGTCGCGCAAGCAGGTTATCTACCAATTGGTGAAGGATGCTTCCGTCCGCGATATGGTATCGACTTTCGTCCGTGCCTGTGATGATCGGCTGTTCCGTGTGGCGGCTATTCACCAGATGGTGCGGGGAATGCACTAACCCACCGATATTGATGCCATGACACTGGAGATCGTGAGCCGCTTCCTGCTGCTATATGGGGCATTTGCTACCGGAGCGGTTCTGATCTTCATGTATCTGATTGCCCGCTTTTACCAGCGCAGTTCAGGAGATAAGACTCGCTATCGCTGGTTTTTGCTCCCGATCTTTTGTCTGGTCGCCGCCTTCATCCGTAATGCCAGCACCAATCAATTAGCGGGTGATTTGTTCAGCTTTATGCTGTTCATTATTGCCGGAGTGTTCTTGTTACCCCTGAGCATCCATCTCTATCGGGTGATGACTGACGGGCGGGAAAGGTGAACTGCTGGTGAATCTAGTGGCCTGGCTGGCGCTGATCGAACCGGCATCCCTGGGAATTGTCTTGATCGTACTGGGCCATTTGAGCCGCCGCCTTGGGAAGTATACGCACGATAAGCCTGTCTTCCGCTTGCTCTATGCATCGGCAGGATTCATGTTCCTGAGCCTGCTGGGGCGTATCATTCTCCTGCTGGCGGACCCGGCGCTCCCTTTTATGGAACTGGCTAAAGTGATAATCTATGCAGGATTACCAGCGCTGGCGATGACCATCAGCCTGTGGGCGCTTTGGCGATACTGGAGTTGGTTACTGGCTGAACGGGGTTAGACTAACCGGCGTGAAAGAGGATGGGGTGACAGATCCACAGCTTTTCCAGCAATTGCGCGCCTGGCCCAAGGTGGAGTTACACCGTCATCTGGAAGGTTCGGTGCGCCTGGCGACGCTGGTGGAGGTCGCTCAAGCCTACGGAATCGAGATGCCAGAATACTCGTTGGAGACTTTGCGCCCATTTGTGCAGATGATGCCAGAAGAAACCCGCAGCTCACAACATTTCCTCGCCAAATTTCTCACCATTCGTCAATTTTTCCGCTCGGCTGAAGTCATCCGCCGGGTGGCGCGGGAAGCTGTCGAAGATGCGGCGGCGGATAACGTCCTCTACATGGAACTGCGCTTTACGCCACCTGCACTCAGCAACATCCTGCGCTGTGCTTATGCCGATGTGATCGGCTGGGTTTGCGAAGGGGTTGCGCAGGCCATGGCTACAGCCGCTATTCAGGTTCGATTGATTGTGTCTGTGAACCGGCATGAGCCGGTAGCGACTGCCGAGCAAGTGCTGGAAGCAGCGCTGGCGTTTCGGCAGCAGGGCGTGGTGGCCTTTGACCTGGCCGGAAACGAGCGTGACTACCCGGCTGCGCCTTTTGCTGGCGTGTTTCAACGGGCGCGTGCAGAAGGTCTGGGTGTGACCGTTCATGCAGGGGAGTGGGCCGGGGCTGAGAGTGTGAAGGTCGCAGTTGAACACCTGGGCGCGCAGCGCATCGGGCATGGCATCCGGTCGGTTGAAGATCCGGCGCTGCTCGATTGGTTGGCAGAACGGGGACTTGTGCTGGAAGTCTGCCCGACCAGCAATGTCCATAGTGGCGCGGTTGGTCACTGGGACGATCATCCGCTGCGAGTGCTTAATCATAGTGTCGTGCCGGTCACGATCAATACCGATGATCCCCTGGTCAGTGACATCTGCCTGAGTGATGAACTGCATGTGGCGATTACCCGGCTGGGCATGACGCTAGCCGACCTCAAGAAACACACGCGGGCGGCTATCAATGCGGCCTTCCTGCCGGTCAGCGAACGTCAGCGACTGCTTGCCCGTTGGGATAGCCTGCTCACGGCGAATGTCTAATATTCGACCTCTAAAATTTCGTCGAAAATTGCTTTGCATATCGCTGCCTGCGTGCGCTACAATACATGGTTTAACCTTGATTAATCACGCACCTGAAGGCTTCTGGACACTATGCTTGGTTCAGCGAAAGGCCCCATGAAACAGATGGTTCTCACGTGGGAAGATGTTGACCAGTTGATTGACACACTTCTGCCACCTTTGCGCATCGTCGGCACCTTTGATGCGATGGTGATGATTACCCGTGGTGGGATTATTCCCGGTGGCATGTTAGCGGAGGCGCTGGGGGTGCGGCACATCCTGACAGCAGCGGTGGACTTCCCGGCGACTGAGAATGCAGGTTTGATGGCCTGGCCTTCGTTCTTACAGTTCCCGGATGCGGCTTTGCTGCGGAACCGGCGAACCCTGATTGTCGATGATGTTTGGGGCAGCGGGCGTACCAGCACTGCCGTGAAGGGGCGAGTCCAGGCCAGCGGGGCGATCCCGTATACCTGCGTGCTGCATTACAATCCTTATCGCTCACTGTTCGATAAAGCTGAACCTGACTTTTATGGCTCCGTGACGGATGCTTACATCGTCTATCCATGGGAACTGGATCGTGGAACCCGTGGGATCGAGATGGGTCTGCCAGATATGAGTTAAATTAGTGTGGTATACGTCCAGAAGGTTAACTGTGGTATACTGTCACCGGATGTGTTGTATTGGTTAGTATGTGCGGGTTTGGTGGCAGCAATCAACAATTGACAGTCGTGCGGACTTCCACGATGTGGGCAGGTGTGGGGCAAATAAAAGCCACCGCACACACCCTAGGGTTCTTCCTCATCCACTTCCGCCCGCCCTTTCGCGGCGGCGCGAGTCCGAAGTTCACCATTCCACGCAGCAATGCCAGTGACTTGTGAGCCATGCTTCCTCTGAGGGGAAGGTGGCTTTTCGCATCGGTCATCACATTGCAGATCACCTAACGGGCCGTATTATACGGCGTTGTGATAGTGACCAGATTGTATCCTTATGGACGGGTTCAGGCAGACCCGCCAACCTTGCCTCAATCAACCAGGAGTGGGTGATGAGTCCCCAAAAACGTCAGTATAACGAAAACGCTGACTCCGAATTTGCCCGTATGCTGGACGAGTCTTTCAGCTTCCAGCCGCCTCGCCGTGGCGAAATCCGCAATGCCATCATTCTGGGCATTGCCCCGCGTGAGGTGATTGTCGACCTGGGTGTGAAGCAGGACGGTTTGGTCCCTTCAACCGATCTGGAACGGCTTGATCCCTCGGTTCGGAACGGGTTACAGGTCGGCGCAGAAGTGCCGGTTTACGTCATGAACCCGATGGATCAGGACGGCAACCTGGTTGTTTCCATCAACATGGGTTTGCAGCAGTATGACTGGGAACGGGCACGCAAACTGCTCGGTAGTGATGAAGTGGTGCAGGTGAGCATCGCCGGTCATAACCGGGGCGGTGTGCTGGTGCGCTGGAATCGCCTGGAAGGCTTCATCCCCAGTTCACACCTGGTCTCCATCAATATGGCGAACGAACGCCGCGAAGTTTGGATGGAGATGATGGGGAAGGTCATCGGTTGCAAAGTGATCGAAGTCGATCAGGATCGCCGCCGCCTGATTTTCAGTGAACGCGAAGCGCAAAAAGAATGGCGCGCCCAGCAGAAAGCTCGCCTCCTGGCCGAACTCAAGGAAGGCGACCGCGTCATGGGGACCGTCACCGGTCTGCGCGACTTTGGTGCCTTTGTCAACCTGGGCGGGGCGGATGGCCTCATTCACGTCAGCGAACTGGCCTGGCACCGGGTCGATCACCCGCGTGATGTGCTCAAGGTCGGGGATGAGATCGAAGTTTATGTTCTGAGCCTGGATCGTGCTTCCAACCGCATTGCACTTAGCCGCAAGCGCCTGCTGCCTGATCCGTGGCAGGATGCCGCCAGCCGTTACCACGAAGGTCAACTGGTGGACGGCACCGTGACCAATGTGGTCGATTTTGGCGCGTTCATCGCGCTGGATAACGGTTTGGAAGGCCTACTGCACCTGAGCGAAATGGGTGATGGTTCACTGAAGGAACCACACAGCTACGTCAAGAAGGGCGACCGCCTGAACCTGCGCATCAGCCATCTGGAACCGGAAAAGCGCCGCGTGGGCTTCACCCAGCGTTGGGGGACGGATGCCAAAGCGGAAGGTGAAGTTGGTGGGGACGGCGCTTCGACCCCGGCAGAACCGACTGCTGAAGTCCCGTCGAATGGGAACGGTCATCACGACGAACCGATCCCGGAAGCCAGTGTGGAGTCTGAGCCGGAAGCCGGCAACTAAACTACAGTCAGTCATCAAAGAACGACCCGCGAAAGCGGGTCGTTCTGTTTAGCCATCTCATCCTACACAAAGGGTTCATTGACTGCTTCGACCATCGCCTTGCCGACAGCATTCATGCGGTAGCGACCGATGGGCCGTTGCGAGTCATGCGGAAAGACCAGCAGGGCGTCCGTGGAGAGCGCCCAGGCCTGCCAGCGCCGTTTGCTCTCCAGCGTCCGCAGCGGCTCGACATCGTAGCCGGTCATCCAGCCCAGTCGCTCGAAGTGGATGGCGTAGCTGGCGAGGTCACACACGAACATCAGGTGTTGACCGCCACTTTCCAGCCGCACACTCATATGCCCCGGGGTATGCCCCGGTGTGACGTGCCCGTAGATGCCCGGCGCAATCTCCAGATCCCCCTCCAATAACCGCATCTGCCCGGATTTGAGCAGCGGCTCATAGTTGATCGGGAAGTAGGTGGCGCGGGTGCGCTCATCCGGGTGCATGGCATCCTCATATTCGCGGCGCTGCACGACATATTCCGCATTCGGGAAGGTCGGCATCAGCGTTTGACCATCCTCGGCGTAGCGGGTGTTGCCGCTGGCATGGTCGCCATGCAGATGGGTATCAATGACCAGATGCACATCCTCCGGACGGACTCCGCAGCGACCGAGTGCCTCGACCAGATCCCCATTTGGGCGGGTAAAGGCCATATGCGCCTTTTGCTTCTCTGCCAGTTTGTGACCGTAGCCGGTATCAATGACGATGTTTTTGCCGCCACTTTGAACCAATAGATTGACCTGCACCATCGGCACCAGATGGTTCTCATCGGGTGGAAGCAGCGGCCCCCATAGCGCCCGTGGTACCAGACCGAAGGCCCCGCCCGGATCGACCTTGATGGTACAGTCGTTGATGAGATGGACGCGCATCTCGCCCAGTTGAATCATGAATACAATCTCCGTTGACACGGGCGACCCAGCAGGTCGCCCATACACGTTTATAGTCTTTCTGATACGCTTTTGGGCTGGGTGAAGAGCAGTAGATACTCCGGTCCACCGGCTTTGCTATCGGTGCCGCTCAGGTTGAACCCACCGAAGGGATGCACACCGACCAGTGCCCCGGTGCATTTGCGGTTGAAGTACAGGTTGCCGACATTGAACTCCTGCCGCGCCCGTTCCAAACGCGCCCGATCCTGACTGAAGACCGCCCCGGTCAGACCGTATTCGGTGCTGTTGGCGATCCGCAGCGCGTCATCGAAATCCGCAGCCCGGATGATCGAGAGCACTGGCCCAAAGATTTCTTCCTGCGCGACGCGCGCATCCCAGGGTACATCCCCGATGACCGTTGGCTCGATGAAGTAGCCGCTGCTCTCGGTTTCGACGGCATGACCGCCCGTGAGGATTTTGCCTTCGCTGGCACCGATCTCGATATAGTTCAGGATGCGGTTGAAGGCGTCCGGTTCGATGACGGGCCCCTGATCGACTTTTGGACCGGAGTCCGGTGCGGCGATGCTGAGCTTTTTGGTGAGTTCAACAACTCGCCCGACTACCTGATCGTAGACCGAGCCGACGATGATGGCGCGGGAACCGGCCGAACACTTTTGACCCTGGAAACCAAATGCACTCTGCACAATACCCTGGGCGGCGGCTTCCAGATCAGCGGTTTCATCGACCAATACGGCATCCTTGCCGCCCATCTCCAAAATGGCGCGTTTGAGCCAGCGCTGGCCGGGTTGGACTTTGGCGGCCTGCTCGTAGATCCACAACCCGACTGCTTTGGAACCGGTGAAGCTGATGAAGCGGGTCAATGGGCTTTGCACCATGCGGGCACCTACCACCTCGCCCGGGCCGGTCAGAAAGTTGAGGACGCCGGATGGAAGCCCCTGCTGCCAGAAAAGCTCAGCAATATGCCAGGCGATCCACGGCGTTTGTTCGGCGGGCTTGAACACGACGGTGTTGCCCGTCACCAGCGCCGCACCGAGCATCCCGGTCGGGATGGCGTTGGGGAAGTTCCACGGTGGGATGACCGCCCCCACGCCCAGCGGGATGTTGTAGTAACCGAGTTGTTCCGGTGGGTAGGGCGTCAGCTGATCGCTGGCATCAGCAATCCGCACAGCCTGCCGGGCGTAATAATCGAGGAAGTCAATCGCTTCGCTGGTATCGGCATCGGCTTCGTACCAGGTTTTTCCCGCTTCCAGCACCATCAATGCGCTGAATTCATGCTTGCGGCGGCGCATTTCTGCAGCTGCTCGCAGCAGGTAACGGGCACGGTCTTTAACCGGCACATACTGCCAGGTTTTGAAGGCCTCGGTTGCTGCCTGAATGGCCTGATCGGCGTGATCGGCGGTGCCATCAGCAAAACGGGCGAGTACTTCTGCAGGACGGGCTGGATTGATGGTGTCGAAGGTTTTGTCCAGCGCGATGGATTGGCCGTTAATCACCAGCGGATAGGTCTGCCCGATCCGCGCCTTGACCGTATTGAGAGCGGCCTGGAAGGCGGCCACGTTGGCGGGTTGGCTGAAATCTGTCAGGGCTTCCGGGCGGTATAGGTTCAGCATGGAGGTCTCCTTGTGGTCTTATCAATAAGCTCAATTGTTATTGAAGCGATTAAGGTAATTGGGTAAGATCTTGCACTATACGTAAAAACTTAACATCAGAACAGGTCGGGGGAGCGCGCCGAGTCGAAAGACGGTAACGATGGATATCGTCCTGAGCCGCCACGCTCAGCTACGCGCCCAACAGTGGAATGTCTCGCATGATGAAGTCATGTTCATTGTCGAGAACGCCCACCGGGTTCACAACGCCGGTGTGATCTTCTGCCAGCTTCAGCGCCGGTCACTGCCGCGTGATTTACGGGGCAACGATCAGGTTTGGAGACTGGTGGGGACAACCGTCCTCTTGTGCAGTCGCTGTCGCAGTGGCGTCGTTACATTGTATCGCGCACCAAAGGCATTTCATGAGGATCGCAAGAAGAGCAAGTATTGTCTGCATGTTATGGCTCAGTGTCCGTGTTGCGGGGTACTTCACTAGGGAATAGCCCCCGAACTAGCAGGTATCGCCCTCCTCGTCCGCAGGCTCGTCTCTCCCGATCTGTTCTGGTGTGAAGTCGTCACAGACGATGACGATGGGCTGGCCTGCCCATCGCGTCATGACCAGCGTGCAGGCATTCTCCCCACGCGGTTTGAGCGCTGCCAGCATTTCCTCCGGCGTCATCGGGAAGCCTCGTTTTTTGATGGTCACTTGTCCGAAGCTGTGTTCCCGTAAATACGCTCTTAGTTTCTTCATGTTAAAGGGCAGCCACTCGCGGATGCGCCACGCCCGCACCCAACTGCTGACCGGGCGTTCCTCGGTGGTGATATAGGCAATCGTAGCGTCGAGTTGCCAACCGTTCAAGTCCGCTGCCAGTCCACCGACCAGCCCGGCTCGCAATATGGCCGGGTCGGGTTCTAACAGCCAACCGCGCGGCGTAGAGATTTCAGCCGGCGAGAGCGCTTCTCGTGTGGGATTGTAGACGTGATGAACGCCCGTGGCATCGATGCGGGTTGCCCGCAGCCCCGTTAGCCCTTCACCCCGCCAGAGGATCGCTTCTTTCAGATCGCCCTCGACTGAGATGAACTCGACTTCGCCAGGATAGTCCGCCAGTTGATCGAGGTCAACGCCCGGTGAGAGCTTGACTGCTACTAGCGCATGTTCCCACTCATGGATTAAAGAGAGTGGGGGCTGATAGTCTTCAATGTGATGCAGACGCTTCCCGTTCGTGGTGCGGCGGGCGGGATCGAAAAAAACTGCCTCCGCAGGCGGAAGGCTCAACCGGACATCCGCTTCTGCAAAGGTGGCGTTTACGCCCAGCGCCGATGCGTTCAACTGCGCCATCGCAATCCGGAGCGGGTCGAGATCCAGCCCGACGACCTTCAGTCCAACGGCGGCCATTGCCAGTGCATCCGCCCCAATCGAACAGCCGGCATCGATGATCTTACTCTTTGCGCCTAGACAGTTAAAAAGTCGTTCTGCCCGATAACCCCGCGCTGCTGGATCACTGGCTTGTTCCAGCGCATCCCGCGTGAAGAACATCCGTGCAGCGTCAGCCCCGAATTTGCTGACCGCTTTTTGTCGCAGGATTGCCAGTTCGAGCGCGGAGCGGCTGTCCTCCGCCCCGTAGTCACGCCGCATTTGTGTGAGCAGTCGCAGGTGATTCGACTCGCGCAGGTCTTCAGTGGCTAACTGCTCCAGCAGCGCCTTGCCTGCCGGGGAGGTAAGGAAACCCAGGGAGTCCGTCATTGATCGTGGTTATTCATGCGAATGGCTTGCATCGGGAACGACGCGGGCGCACAGCTGTGCGCCCCTACATTTAACGATGCTTCCTGAAACCAGCAACCTGCCACCCCACTTACTCATCCGGTGCTTCCGCTGTCGCTGGATCAATCGCCAGCAGCGCCAGCTTTTGCGTGCGGAAGATTTCATCGCTAGGGTTGAGCAGCATGGCGAAGGGCCAGTGTTTGGCGATCTCCCAGGCGAACTTGGCGACCTTGTTCACATCCTTGACGATGCCCGCTTTGACCACCGGCTGCATGAATTCGACTGCTTTGGGCAGGCTGCTGAAGGCCAGCACCACCTGTTCATCATGACCTTCGACAGCGATGGCGTTCCATTCGATGCGGTCGGTTGGCTTGAGCTTCCAGGCTGGTTTGTTCGGTTTCTGCTGGATGAGCAGGTAGACGTAGCGGCCAGATCGTTTAGCAGGTAGGTTGTTATCAACCGCTGCGATCTGCTTGATGCGGTCTTCGGTGCGGGCTTGGGAGTGTGGCTTTTCCCCACGCATGAGCACACCCAGCGGTGCCGGTTGCTCCAGCCCTGGGGCGACCAGAATGCGTGTATAACCGGCTTCCTGCAGGGTGCGGACGTGGCGTTCATCGGCCACGCCGCCTGCGTTGAGCATAATCAGCCGTCCGCCTTCACGCAGTGCGCGCAGTGCTTCCCGCAGGAAATCAGCATCGGGCAGCACGTCAAAGGCGACGAGTGCATCAATGGAATCCGGGTTGAGGTGCCAGTCATCGGCGTTGAGCGGCTTGACGACCATATCCAGGTCGCCCCGCAGTTCGGAAAGGACTTCCCAGGCGCGCCCCTCAATATCCACTAACCGCAGGGAGGTCCCGCTGGGTGGGAGGTGCTTCGCCATCACCTCGATGAACTGGCGCTGGAGGCCAGTGGTGGTCATCGGCGGTTCTGCGTAACTTTGCCTGCCTGCTGCATCAGCCCGACCAGTTCATCCCATTCTTCACGGAACAGGTTGAGGGAAACCATCCCCAGGTCAACGTGAAAAACCATTTCGCCGTCTGGTTCCTGCGATACCCAAACGGAATAATTTTCGGTGGTGGCTACATCTTCGGTATGTACTTGATTGTCGTCAGACATGGTTGCCCCTGCGTATCGCTTCTAACCGCGCACGCACAGAATCGCTTTGCTGCCGAAGCTGGTTGATCGTCCTGCGGAGGGTGACCATAGCGCGGGGCAGGCGGTTGGTGCGGGGGCGCGGTGCCGGGAACGGCTCGGTATCCATCAGTTTCCCGTAGATATATTGCCCAAAAACCCGCAGGGTTGCAACAGTTGGTGCCGCCAGGATCACGCCCAACAGCCCCGCAATGGCTGCGCCGAAGATCAAACCGAGGATAATCGCCAGTGGATGCAGGTTCAGGCTGCCGCCCATCACCCGTGGGACGAGGATGATTGCTTCCAGGTTTTGCAGGGCTGCCCAGATGATGATCGCCACGACTGCAAAGGGAACGCCTTCCAGCCCGGCAACCGTGCTGGAGGATGAGGTGAGGGCCAGCAGCGCCGCCGGGAAGATCGCCAGCCCGGAACCGACGCTGGGCACGAACTCGAACACGCCCGAGATGACGCCGATGATGGCGGGATTTGGCAGCCCGACCAATGTAGCGGCTGTGAACGAGAGCACACTCATCAGCAGCGCGAGGGTGAGCTGACCACGCAGGTAGGCATTCCAGACCCGCCCCAACTCGAAGAAGATACGGCGCATATCGCCCTGGTAGGGTTTGGGAGCCAGGCGCACCCCGCGCTCCACAAACATGACACCATCCCGCATCAGGAAGAACATCATGGAGAGCAGCAGCACCACGTTGATAGCGACCGTTGCCACACCACCCACGAAGCTGAAGGCTGGCCCGGTCAGCGAGCTGAAGAAGCTCTGTGTGGTATTGACCAGGTCAATATCCTGAATCTGGATGACATCGGTGATGCGCTGTGCCCCGGTCAATTCCCGCAGGCGTTCCAGTGGGATGAGTTCGCGCCCATCGATGATGATCGGCTGACCGTTGAACATGACGGGTTGGCTGAGGGCGTCTTCCAGCGTGCGTTCCACATCTCGCAGGAGGCTCGGCAGCAGGCGGCCCAGATCCTCAAATTGCTCAATAATGACGGGCACCAGCACGATGATGACCACCACGACGCCGAGGATAATCAGCACGTAAGCGAGCAGCGTCGCGATATTCCGGTTGGATTTACCGGCAAAGGGACCAAAGACCAGCACATAGCGGTTGATGAAGTTGACCAGGGGCGTGAAAACATAGGCCAGAATGACTGCCACGATGACGATGGGCAGTACCTCACTCAGGCGCAGAATTGCGACCAACACCACCGCAGCGGTCGCAACAGCGACAATGGCCCGTACGCGGGGTGACCAGGGTCCCGATGTTAGAGAAGGCGGTTGGATGCTCATATCCACCACATGAGAAATACTCATTCACTTCAGAATAAAACGGAGCGGGCGGGATGACTGTTAAGATTTCAAACGATGTTTGTACAGACTTCTATGAAACGATAACACCAGTCAGCCACAATGGTTTTGCTCTCTACGGATAGTTACGTCGAAAGGTGGTCATTCGGTTCACCGACTGATGTGAACCAGTGATTGGGTGCTTGACATAAAACCGTCTGGACGGTATAGTAAATTTATGAGCTTTACGGGTCGAAGGAACATCCATGGCACTATCGAAAGCGGAACGTACCCGCATCAAACTGATCGAAGCTGCGGTTGAGGTCATGCAGCAGCAGGGCTTTACTGCCTTGACGCTGGATGCCGTGGCTGCCCAGGCCGGGGTCAGCAAGGGCGGTCTACTCTACCACTTTGACAGCAAAGAAGCGCTCTTGCAGGGCATGATTCGGTACTACCTCGAAGAAGTCGAGGCTGACCTTCAGGCGCGGGCCGCCGCTAACCCGGAACATTCGCCCTCCCAGACGTGGTTGCAGGCCAGCATCGACTCGTCCTTTGCCGTGAGCGCAGAGGAGAATGCGGTCAATCTCTCCTTGCTTGCAGCAGCGGCAGTTAATCCAGACATTCTACATCCCCTGCGGGATCGCTGGCGCGAGTGGCATCTGGCCTATGAATCCTCCAGTAAGGACCCGGCATTGGCGGTCATCGTCAGTCTGGCGATTGATGGGTTGTGGCTGCGGGAAATGCTGGGATTTACGGTGCTCGACCCTGCGATGCGCGAGTCCGTCCGTGAACGAATGAAGGCGCTGCTCAAGGACTTATAAAAGGGCGGTTGTAGACGCGCCCAATTGGGCACTTGCTCTCTGTTCTTGTAAGTATGAGTTTTAACTGGCCTGCCGTGACCGGCGCGCCTGTCTTTGATGTTGCTGGTTCAAAGAGGAATACGTCGATGTCTGCTGTAATGGAAACCTCGCCGATGGTTGAAGTGCGCCAGCGTTCAATTCAACAGGGTAGCTTATTGAGTAACCCGGCTTTCCGCTGGTTTTGGTTCGGGCAAGCTGCCACCATGTTGGCTACGCAGGTCTTTGCGGTGGCCCTGACCTGGTTGCTGCTGCAGATTACCGGTTCTGGAGTTGCTCTGGGTTCAGTGCTGGTCGCTTCAGCCATCCCGCGCGCTGTTTTTATCCTTATCGGCGGGGCGATCAGTGACCGTTCGACCCCCTGGAAGTTGTTGTTTCGTACCGTCATTCTCAATGCGGTTTGGATGTCGGTCATCGCTGCACTTCTGGCCTGGGATAGCCTGACTCTGTTACCGATGTATCTGCTGGCGGTGCTCTACGGGCTGACGGATGCCTTTCTGTATCCGGCCATGTACTCGGCTATTCCTCGTCTGGCTCGACCTGATCAACTGGCGCGAGCGAACGCCTATGGCTCCACCACCGAAACTCTCACCAATATCCTCGGACCCGCGGGCAGCGGTTTTCTGATCGGTCTGGTGGGTCTGCCGGTGACCTTTATCCTGATCGTAGGCTTCTACGCTCTTGGTGGATTTAGTTTTGGTCAATTGCGCCGCTATCCAGACTCGTTCACACAGGCATCTCCGGCTAATTCTGCTGACCTGGGGGCACAGGTGTGGGCTGGACTGCGCTTTGCCTGGGCCAACCGGATCATTCGCCTCAACCTGTTGATTATCGCAGCCATCAATTTTGCAGTCCTGGGGCCGATTGTAGTGGGGACGGCAGCCTTAGCCGAACTGCGCTTCGGCAATGACCCGACGGTTTATGGAGGGCTGTTAGCCGCTTTTTCTATCGGTGCGCTGCCCGGTGCGATCATTGCGGGGACGATCAAGCGCGAGATTTCCCCGGCGCTGATGCTGGCGCTGATTTGCTTCAGCATGGGGCTGGGGCTGATGCTGACCGGCTTCGCGGAGACTGGACTCGTGGCAGCTTTGATCTATAGCCTGACAGGAGTCGGGGTAGGGTTTGGCGGCGTGATCGCCACCACATGGCTTCAAAAACGTACCCCCCTGGAACTACAGGGCCGGGTGACGGGCCTGCTCATGTTTTCCGCAATTGCGCTTGACCCGTTTTCCAATGCTTTCGCTGGCTTCATGCTGGATGTCAGCCTGACCGGACTGTTTGTCGTCGCGGGAAGCCTGATGCTGGGTATCGGTCTGCTGGCCTGGAGCCAGCGTCATCAAAGGGAAGAATGAGTAGCATGTCGTCGTTACATATCCAGGTGGGTTTACCCACAGATCTGAGTGTGACCGCCGCCCGCCTTTATGCAGATGCTTTTCAGCGCAAATTGAGTCCGATCCTGGGGCCGCGGCCTACCCTTGAGGCTATTTTGCAAGCGGCTCTATACCCTCCCAATGCCATTGTGGCCCTGCATGATGGAGCCTTGCTGGGGTTGGCGGGTATCCAGCACCAGCAGAAGCACTTTGTGGATGTGGGCTGGTCCCATCTAAGGCAGTTTCACGGTACCCTGGGAGCGCTTGGACGGGCGGGGCTGGGGCTGCTCTTGATGCGTCCACACCGCCCTGATGAACTCCTGATGGATGGTATTGCGGTCGACTCTTCTGCGCGTGGACAGGGGATTGGCAGTTTGCTGTTGGAGGCGGTGTGTGACTTTGCCCATCGGGAAGGTTATGCACGAGTCCGTTTGGATGTGATTGATACTAATCCGGGGGCGCGGCGCCTGTACGAACGACACGGATTTCGGGCCGTCCATACACAATCGCTGGGATGGTTGAAGCCGGTGTTTGGCTTCGGCAGTGCTATTGAAATGGTCAAGTCAGTCAAAGGAGAGACGCCCTGATGCATCCGTTTATCACGCTCGCACTGGCTATCACGAGTGAAATCATCGGTACGATCTCGTTGAAGTTCGCCGAGGGCTTCAGCCGCCCTATCCCTTCGGTCATTGTTTTGATGGCTTATGCCTCAACCCTTTATTTTCTTTCTGCCACGCTGAAGGCGATGCCGATCGGTGTGGTCTATGCGGTCTGGTCTGGCCTCGGAACTGTTGGTGCTGTCACCGCTGGAATCGTATTTTGGAGAGATCCGTTTGATCTACCGCGCTTCATTGGGATTGGATTGGTGATTGCCGGGGTTATCACGCTCAATCTGGCAGCTGGGGGCGGGCGGGCATGAAAGCATTTCACGGGCAGCAAATCATCATCGTGGGTGGTAGTGGTGGTTTAGGGTCTGCCATTGCCCACTCGATGGTTGATGCAGGCGGTAGCGTCTTGTTGGTTGGACGCACTCTGGAGTCGCTCCAGGAGGTGGCGAAGGCGTTGGGGGAGCCGGCCCAAACCTGGCAAGCGGACCTCACAGACGAAGATAGTTTGGCGGCTCTGGCGAAATCCCATCCACAGCCTGATGTAGTCATCAATGCGACGGGCTATGATGTACGCAAGCCTTTCCTGCGACATACGACCGAGGACATGCGCAACCTGTTGGAGATCAACTTGTTGGGTGCCATGCAGCTCACCCACGCCTTTCTGCCGGGGATGTTGGCACGGCGCAGCGGTAGTATTGTGCATTTGGGCGGCTTTGCTGATGGTCGCCTGGCTTTTCCCTACTACAGTGCGGATGCAGCCAGCCGTGCTGGATTGCGGACGTTTCTGGAATCGCTTAATCGTGAAATCGCCGGTCATGGAGTCACGCTGACTTATTTTAGTCCGGCCCCTGCTGACACGCTTGCTGAACGCCCTTTTCATCCTATTTGGCGGGAGATGGGGACACCGATTCTGCCACCACAGCAGATTGCGGCAGCAGTGCTGGATGCCATCCAGCGCAACGAGTCCGTGCGGATCATGGGCATAGGTGCGCGCTTGCTGGCGGCAGTCAATGTCATCAGTCCAGCCCTGGCAGATCACCTGGCGATGCGGAGTATGAGCCGCGTGCTGGCTAAGTACTTTGGCCCTTGAGCTTTTGCCATACTACCAGCGACTGGTGCACTCGTTCCTGATGAGTCGAATGCCATTCGGCGATCTGTTCCGGGTGGAAGTAGCCTAGTTCGGGGGTTTCATGGGAGGGAGTCAAAACACCGCCTGTCACCTTGCAAAGATACACGAAGACGTAATGGGTACTGGGGTGCCCGGCACCGGGCGGTATGCAGAATAGATCGACCAGCGATCCGACCTCGACTTCCAGCCCGGTTTCCTCGCGTACTTCCCGCGCCACATTTTCCTGAGGTGTCAGGCCGACTTCGGCATAGCCACCGGGCAAGCACCAGCGTCCGTTATCTGACCGCTTGACCAGCAGTACCTGTCCAACGTCGTTGATGATCGCACCGTTGCCACCGACTTTTGGCGTGACCGCGCCCATCTCCCGCTTGAAAGTCTCCAGCACGGCTTCAGTGGGCATCTCGACCAATGGGCTGTAAGTCTGCGCCGCCAGGTGTAGCAACCGAGTGTAGCGGTCAATGTCATAGCTGTTATGCGGGCTGTAGTGCAGTCCATTCAGAGCAATGGCACGGATTTCATCGAGCAGTGTCAGAAGGTTCGGTTCAAGAGCCATGATTTCCTCAATGCGGTTTATCGTGCTTCCAGTTTGCCCGAAAATGCATCTGGTTGTACAGTGACCATCAGCGTGGAACGGGATGCCCCGCTCTCTCTACTGAAAAGGATTTTGTGATGAACGACCTTCTTCAAAAACTGGATATCTGGCTCAAGCCTATCAATGATGGAGTTTTTGCTAATCTACAGGCCAAGCAACTGGTCCGGTATGTGGCGATTTTGATGTTGGTTGGCGGTGTCCTGAGCTTGTGTGGCGGTTTTGGGCTGATTACAGCGGGCGGATTGGCAGCGCTTGGTGGTGCGGTGGGTGGTGAAATTGCTCAACAGACACAGGAAGGGCGCGAAGCCGTCCAGGCGCTGAGTCAAGTGAGCGGTGGGGCAATTCTCTATGGCATCCTGACTTTGATCAGCGCGCCATTGCTGATTATTGGCGCGGTTGGCGTTTTCCAGCGCATGAGCTGGGGACGGATGGCGGCGGTGCTGGCGTTGGTGATTAATGCGGTGATCAATTTGCTGGGTGTCTTTACGGGTGGTGGAGCTTTCTTCAATATCGTTTCTATGCTGCTCTATGGCTACCTGGCCTACCTCTTTTATCATCGCAGTGAAGTCAAGCAGGAATTTGGCGTACAGTAGGGTGTTTAATGGCGCGGCAGTTCCAGCGGCGAATCGAAGATTTTAACTGTGAGCATTGCGGGCAGCCGGTGCAAGGGGATGGTTACACCAACCATTGCCCGGCCTGCCTGTGGAGCAAGCATGTCGATGTCCACCCCGGCGACCGGGCAGCGAACTGCGGCGGCCTGATGGAGCCGGTCGGCGCGGAGACGAAGGGTGGGGAGCCAATCATTATCCACCGCTGTCAACGTTGTGGGCATGTCAAACGCAACCGGGTCGCAGCGGACGATGACCGCGACTTGCTGTTCGACCTGTTGGCGCAGGGTAATCCACTAAGGTTGTGATGAATAGGACGCGCACGCCCGTATATCTGCGGTTTCTCCTACCGATTCAACAACCACTCCACAATCGGTTTCGGGGTGTAATCGCTTTGCCATATTCCGAAGTGATGCTCAGCGTTATCGGCACTAGGGCAGGCGGGCGGGATGCAAGTCGCATCCAATGGAAAGTCGAAGGCCGCCCAAATCAGCCACCCTGTCAGGTTGAGTGCCTCGCTCGCCTCCACCACCTCACGGATGAGCCGCGCCTGTTCCTCTGGTGTCCGTTGGAACGTGCTATAGCCGAATTCCTGCAGCAGGATCGGCTTCTCTGTTTGCGAACGTATCTCAGCCGTGCGCTGCCGCAGACGTTCGGCATCCTCCCAGTGATGGAAGCTGATGAAATCAACATAGGGGGCGGTGTCATGGCTGTAGTGTAACCATCCTGCCGTGATGAGGTGGTTGCTGTCCAGCGACCTGACCAATGCACTGTTGTCTCGTAGCCAGTTCAGTACCACATCTCGGTTGAAGCGCCCCTGCCCGAACGACGCAATCGAGCCATAGTCGATGTCGCCCTCGTTGCGTAAATCCCACGCCAGAATAGCGGGCTCAGCCTGATATCGCTCCACAATGAAGCGGGTCTGCGCTTGCACATGGACCGGATTGGTGTAAAGCGGAAACACATCGAGGTCAGGCAAATCGTTTAGCGTCATGATTAGGTAGAAGCCCTGCGATGCTGCCGCCTGAATGATGGTATCTAACCGGGTGAAGGCGTCCACCTTTGGCGTCACTCCGGCGGGCGGGCATTGGAACAGCGCCGCATTCCACAGGAACAGGCGCAGCGTATTGAACTCGGCCACCCGCAGTAGAGTCAGTTCGCGTTCGACCTCGCTCAGGTCAGACTGCGTGAGGAAGCGCCGCCAGGGGGATCGTGCCGGGTAGTAATTGACACCGCGCACATTCAGCGGCTGGTCGTCCACTGCGAAGCGCCCCTCGCGGAGGGTGACAAAGGTGTTGCGGGTCGAAGGGCTATACGCGGCTAATGCCTGGCTGGTATCCCCGGTGCAATCGGGTAGGCTAGATGTCGGGGTTACTGCCGGGGTGCAGGCGATCAATAACAACAAGGCGATGATGAATACAGACGGTCGCATCAGGCCAGCATGGTCTCGATCAACGCGGCGATTTCCCGCGCTTTCGGCAACGGGTCGCGCCAGAGCAGCGCCGGATCAAGCGTGAATGGTTTCAGGACGGTCGAGTGAAATACTCCATCTACCAGCGGAATAGGCTGATAGACTCCATTGACCAGGTGGAGGAAGCGGCTGGCCCGTTGCAGCGGATCGAGCAACCAGTATTCGCTCACGCCGCCGGATTCGTACTCGCTGTATTTGATCTCGTAATCGCGGTATTCGCTTTCTTCCGAGACGATTTCGATCACGATGTCCGCTGGGCCGGTGGTGATGGTGTTCTTCAGGATGCTGGCGCGGCTCTTGAGGACGATGTGCATATCTGGTTCGCGCCCTCGGCTATCAGGCCGCATCCGCATGACGAATGGCGCACGCCGGATGACAGCTTCGCCAGTTTCATCAAGGTATCCGCTGAGCAGCCGATACAAGAACCCGTCGAGGTTATCATGTTCCCGCGAAATCGGTGACATCTTGATGACGGCTCCATCCACCCATTCGCAATGATCTTCTGCATAGAGGCGCAGGTAATCCTCAAAAGTTACATCCTGCGCGATGATGTGACCGTCGGCAACGCGCTCTAACATGGCTTGTGCCTCAACTAATCAACCTGGGTCCATTATAGTACATCGAATGTGATTCAGCCTTCGATTTTTCAAGGTAATTGAACAGGACGGGTAGCCCCGTCCTGTTTTGCTGGTTTTACTGGCGAAGCGCTAGATTCCCAACTCCGTCAATACAGCGTGACCGGCGCCGAAGTGTGCCCGCAGATCATTCACGATGCGGTCAATGCGGATGCCCTCGTTGTTCAGCCACATGCCACCGACAAAATCGCCACCAGCATGGTGCAGCGAGACCAGATCCCAGGCATTGTTGAACACCGGCGAACCCGACGAGCCCCCTTCCGTGTCCGTGGTATACCGCAGCACATTCGGGAAAACGCCAGTGATGGTGTTATCCTGCAGGGCTACTTCTTTGCGGCGGCCTGCTGGATGCTGGATGATGTTCAGGTGCTGGCCAACTGCAAAGGAGGAAGCGGTGGGCAGGCGGATGATTCCGTACTTGTTACCAGGGCGCTCCCAACGGATGATGATTGGCTTGATGAGACCTGGCTTTACCGGAGTCAGCGGCAGGTCACCGATGTCATCCAGCACCGATTCCTCAAAGGTTGCTTCGCTCGACCGGAAAGCCAGACGCAGCTTGGGCTGCATCCGAATGAGGGTATAGTCCAGCGCGGCATTGGTGTGGAAGACCCCAGCGGCATTGAACTGGAAGGTATCCACTGCTGCCGCCGAGCCATCCAGATTGAACTGGAACATGAATTGGGCTTCGACGGTTGATGCAAAGGCTGCGTTGGGGATGACATGGTTGTTGGTCAGGAAGAGATTCGGGGAAACCATGAAGCCACTGGCCCAGGCGGCACCGCTCTTCATCACCACCCGCGCCACTGCCCGTTGCAGGATCGCGCCTTCTTCAAGAAAGTGAACCGGCAGGAAGTTCGCCGGGCCGACGATACGTTCGATCTCTACGACCTCGGTCAATTGGCGGACTGCTGCCTCAGTTCCAGCAGGGACGGCGATACCCGGATCAGCGAAGTCGCTGTAATGCCGCTGGATAGGCACTCCGCCGCTTTCATCCACAGCTGGGGCATCTTGTCCACCATACCCTTGCAGCACTTCTGCGATCACTTCCGGCGAGAACTGCTCGAGTATCCCCTTCAGTTGCTCCTGATCGGATTTGCTCTGGTTGGACATGGTTGCTTCCTCCTGTAACGCAATTCGTTATGAATGAAAATGCACGCAGAGGAAAAATGTCTACCAGATCACGGCGCAACCAACTCCCACAGCACGACAGATGCATCGGCTTCCGTCTCACCAGGGCGGGGAAATATGGCTAGCTGGGAAGCGCGTGTGGTCAAAGCCGTCACATCGACACCGATGAGTGGAGCTGTATCGGTCAGTACATAGACGGCACCATGTTCGCGCAGCGACGTATTGATCGCTTCGATACCCGGTGCATCGGTGCAGACCAACCGAATCGCCTGTGCCTCGAAATTGGCGCGCCGGCAGCTATCCGGGAACATGCTGGCAATCACTGGCACATTTGGGCGTGTGACCCAGTCTCCGAGCGAACGTACCGCTTCACGCAGGCCATAACCGGAGGGATGTGCAGCAATATGCTCATAGCGTACATCTGCCGGTAAGGGTAGGTCGGATGGGGTGCCATAGGCGATCAATATGAACGGGGCTATGCCCAGCGCCAACGCAGCTGCGCCGAACCCCGTTGCCATCCAGCGAGAGGCTCGGTTCCGAATGCGATTGAGTCCCAGCCCTAATCCACTGCCGGCGACCACCATCAGCAGGGGGCAGCGCGACCACAAAATGTCGTGCCAGCACTTCCCGTCCCAACACCAGAATGATTGCCAGCGGTACTACCGCCCCAATGCTGAGAACCCGTAAGGGCGATGTTTTGGGCATCCGTCCCTTGATGGCGTACCACACTCCCAACACCAGGCCAGCAGCCAGCAGCAGTACCCAGGTGATTGAGCCATAGCCTATCAATTGCAGCCATAACCGTTCGAGGTTGCCCACCAAGGAGGCTTGCCCACCAGTACCACCACCGGCCCCGATCCAGCCGAGCGCGATACTGAAAAAATCGTCTCCGCGCAGCACCAGATAAGCTAACGGCGGGATCAGGCAGATCACGCCCGCTATACCTGCTGTCAACAACGTTTGCCATCGGTGCTTTGCCGGGGTGACCACCAGCAGCATCAGCGCCACGGCCAGGGCATAGGGTGCTGCTGTGAACTTGAACATCAGTGCTGCCGCAAAACTCATCCCGACAAACGCAGCAGGGCCGTATCGGTGTAGGACGGACGCCATGAATGGCGTTCCTGTATTTCCCCTTTGCGCCTTTGCATCTTTGCTGCTTTGCGTTGGCATCTGATGTGCCGCCCACACTGCCAGCACGACCAGCGCCCCGGCTTCCGCATCGCTGAAGGCCAGTCGTTCGAAGAAGAACAGATAGGGTGTGCCGATCCATAAGGCGGCTGCCAGTACGGCTCCTCGTTCCCCGACTAGCCGCCGTGCCAGCCCATATCCTGCTGCCAGCCCGATCATCCCGATGAGTATGGTGGGCAGTCGCCCGGCATACAGGGGCGCATGGCGCGGGTCAAGCAGCGCAATCGGCCAATGATTAATGATTTTGCCATCGCTGATGGCCCAGAAAGGATGCCCGTTCCAGACCTCGACAGCCCGGGTCAGGTGCAGCCCCTCATCATTGTGCAGGGGTAGCTCCGCCAACCCCGGCAGCCGCGTGAGCAGATAAATCAGCAGGAGGACGACTGGCAATAACCAGCGTTGAATTGAAGGGGAGAAAAACATCAACCAAGACCCTTCATCGTGGGCAATTAAGCGCGATTATAATCTTCGTAGCTGGTAGCTGGTAGCTGGTAGCTGGTAGCTGGTAGCTGGTAGCTGGTAGCTGGTAGCTGGTAGCTGGTAGCTGGTAACAAAAAAGCTCGTAGTGATTTGCTACGAGCTTTTAGTCAGCACTCAGCCCTGACAGCCTAGAGTTCTTCTGGCTCTCCGGAACGGGTGTGATCCTTGTGACGGTACGTGATCCGCCCACGTTTGGGGTCATAGACGCTCATCTCCACCTTCACCCGGTCGCCGAGCAAAATGCGGATGTAGAATTTACGCATCTTACCGGACAAGTAGGCCAGTATGCGGTGGCCGTTATCCAGTTCGACGAGGAACTGCGTATTGGGCAGGGCCTCGACAACCGTACCTTCGACCTCGATCTTATCGTCTGCTTTTGGCATATGCCTCCCCGATCCTGCTGTTTAGCTGCCGGTCTTGCGTTGGCGGCGGCGGGCGCGGCGGATGGCCTTCTTTTTCTCGATGCGGCGGAGTTCGCTCTTCGAGATATGCCAGCGCTTGCGGCGCACCGTGCTGAGGATGCCGCTGTTGGTCACCTTCTTGCGGAAGCGACGCAGCAGGGATTCCTGACTTTCATTCGACTTCAACGTAACTGACGCCATAGGCCCAATCTGCCCCTTTCTTGGAACTTAGCGCAACGCGCCATTCATCCGGCGGCACGCCCGTACATAAGACAGGCTCGACCCAACGGGCGAGCCTGCATCGATGTTAAGCCTGATGATTGTACCGAAGCATTGGCATGAACGCTACGGTAACTTTACCTTAAGCCGAGGGTGCTTCAGTCGCTACGGCAGCCTGCTTTTCAGCATGGCGTGCTTTTTCCTCATCGGTCACGTCCTTGATGCTCAGGCCCAGGCGCTGGCGTTCCGGCTCAATGCTGATGACGCGCATCAGCAGTCGTTCGCCTTCGTGTACCAGCAGGGTTGGGTCTGCGGGGACCGGGTCAGCCATCTGGCTGGCATGGAGCAGGGCTTCGATGCCCGGGTCTAGGCTGATGAACGCGCCGAACTGTGCCACGCGGGAAACCGTACCTTCGACCAGTTGGCCGACATGGTACATCTCTTCCGCCTGCGCCCAGGGGTTCTTCTGCAGGCGCTTCAGGCTCAGGCCGATGCGCTTGCCTTCCGTATCCAGCCGCAGCACATACACCTGGACTTCGTCGCCCACGTTCAGCACTTCTTTCGGGTGCTTGACGCGGTGCCAAGCCAATTCGCTGATGTGGATCAGGCCGTCAGCACCGCCCAGATCGACGAATGCGCCGAAGTCGCGCAGGCCACTGACGCGGCCCGTACGCACATCGCCTTCCTTCAGTTCGCCCAGCAGTTGTTCCTTGTTGGCTTCACGGCGGCCACGGCTGGCGTCACGCTGGCTGAAGACCAGACGGCGGCGCTTGCGGTTGACCTCGATGACCTTCAGCATCACCGGGCGGCCCAGTAGCCCACCCATGTAAGTCTTGCGTTCATCTTCGCTGATGCCACGCGGCAGATCGCTGACATGGCTGGCCGGGACGAAACCGCGCAGATTGCCGAACGGGACGATCAAGCCGCCCTTGTTGACATCGGTGACGATACCTTCCCAGACTTCTTCGGCGGTCATCAGGGCTTCGGCCTTCTTCCAGTCCTCGCTCTGCTGCGCCTGCGAGACCGACAGCACCAGGTTGCCATCGTCATCTTCCATACGGATGATGATGACATCAATCTCTTGGCCCTGGCTGTAGTGATCGGTGTTCACCCCCAGGCGTTCAATGTCTTTTTTGCTGACGATGCCATCACGCTTGAGGCCCACATCCACGATCAAGCCCTGGTTATCCACGGCCAGGATCGTGCCGGTCACGATGTCACCACGTTCTGGGGTTTCCTCGGCGAAGGAGGCCTCCAGCAATGCGGCGAAATCCATATCCAACGAATCAACTGCTGCGGTCATAGAACGAACTCCAAAATAAAGGACGATATGATCTCTTTAGCAGTCCGGCACGCGAAAATCCGGTCAATACCCATGCTGCGGTATTGCCGGGCGGTCACGCTGGACTGTATAGGCGATGTTACACCCACGCGGATTCAGTCAGGCGGCAGCCCCGAACGGCGGTCGCGCCCATTCCTTCCTTAAAGATCGGGCGCATTATAGGTTCATGAGTGTTGATGTGTCAACGGCGGGGCAGAACGTCAGCACGCCCCAATGTATTGGACGGCACGCTTAGCCGATTCGCTCCAGAATATGGGTGACGACGGTGGCGGCGGTGCCACCAATATTCTGGGCCATGCCAAGTGTTGCGCCCTGTACCTGATTGGTGCCGGCTTCTCCGCGCAATTGCGTGACCAGATCCACCAGTTCATAAGCGCCGGTCGCGCCGACCGGATGCCCGCGACCTTTCAGGCCGCCCATGGTGCTGATGGGGATGCGCCCGGTCGGGCTGATCGCACCATCCAGTGCCAGGTGCGTGCCTTTCCCGGCCTCAGCAAAGCCGCAGCCTTCCAGACTTAAGGCAGCCATAATGGAAAACGCATCATGTGCTTCAAATACCTGGATGTCCTGTGGCTTGATCTTGGCTTGTGCGTAGGCCTTATCCGCGCTCAGCTTGATGGCATCCAGACCGAGCAATGTCCGGCGATCAGCCAGACTGAGGGAATCAGTGGCGCTGGCGCTGGCCCGGATGACAATGAGGGGTTTCCCCAGTTCACGAGCCATCTCGAGCGGTGCCAGAATTAAGGATGCCGAACCATCACAGATTGGGGAACTATCGTACAGGTTGATGGGGTCGGAGATCATCGGGGCGCGTTTGTACTGTTGCTCCGTGATGGCCTTGCGGTACATGGCATTCGGGTTATTCACCGCATTGCAGTGTGCGTTGATGCTAAACCCGGCAAATGCTTCATGTGGCACATTGTATTCGTACATGTAGCGCTGCATCACCAGCGCATTCAATGCCACAAAGGATGCACCCTGCGAGACTTCATAATCGGCATCCGAGGCGGTCGCCAGCGCCGAAGTCACTGTGCCGGTCGTGGCCTCGGTCATTTTTTCCACACCACAGACGGCTGCCACCTCGATCATACCGCTGGCAACAGCTCGCAGGGCCGCTTGAAAGGCTGCTCCGCCAGAGGCACAGGCTGCTTCTACGGTAGTCGCCTCGATGCCCCGCCAGCCAGCATAATCGGCCAGCAGTGCGCCCAGGTGCGCCTGATCACTCAGTCGGGTAGCCAGCATATTGCTGACAAACAGCGCATCCGGGCGTTCGATTCCGGCATCAGCCGCCGCTGCCCGCAGCGATTCTGCACCCAGATCACGTAAGCCTTGATCCCATAACTCGCCGATGGGTGTTTGACCAATTCCGATGACAGCGATTTCGCGCATGGTTCCCTCTGTGACTGATTTCACAAGCTATTCGCTCAGTATAGGGGGGAAAAGCTCTCAAAAACTCGCAGGTGGCTCTCGATAGTTCGTTGTAATTGGAATGACGAGCTTGGTTTGAGCGATGGCGTACTTCTCCGCTATAATAGTGTCCCTATGTGTTCAAACCCATGACAAGGAAACTTCCCGTGCTACCCGAATTCCACAGCAAGATTTTCGAAAAAGAACAAGTTCAACTTGGCGATACGACTGAGTACATTGTCCGCGGTGGTCGGCACCTGTTCAGCAAATTGCCCGAGGCGTTCGAGGGCATCAAGCAAATCGGGGTGATCGGTTGGTCATCCCAGGGGCCAGCGCAGGCGCAAAATCTCCGCGATTCGCTGGAGGGCACCGGGATTAAGGTGGTCATCGGCCTCCGGGCTGGCAGTTCATCCTTCGCTGCGGCGGAGAAAGCCGGTTTTAAGCAGTCTGACGGGACGGCTGGTGAGATGTTCGAGGTGATTCGTAACTCGGATATGGTGCTGCTACTGATCTCGGATGCGGCCCAGACACAACAATACCCGGCGATTTTTGAAGCCATGCGCCCTGGGACCACCCTGGGCCTGTCACACGGCTTTTTGCTCGGCCATCTGCAAAGCATTGGCGCCGACTTCCCGGCCAATATCAACGTGATTGCGGTGTGCCCTAAGGGTATGGGGCCGTCCGTCCGGCGACTCTATGAACAAGGCAAGTCAGTGAACGGCGCGGGCATTAACAGCAGCTTCGCCGTCTATCGTGATGTCAACGGGCGGGCGACCGAATACGCACTCGGTTGGGCGGTTGCCATTGGTGCCCCCGCCATCTTCCAGACCACCCTGGAATCCGAGTACAAGTCCGATATTTTTGGCGAACGCGGCATCCTGCTGGGTGCCATTCACGGTCTGGCTGAGGCGCTCTATCGTTGGTTCAAAGCCCATGGGGCTGGTTCTGAAGAAGCTTTCCTGCGCGCCGCCGAGTCGATCACCGGGCCGATCAGCAAGACCATTAGCAAGCATGGTATCCTGGCAGTCTATGAAGGTCTGAGCGAGGAGGGCAAGGTCGAGTTCCTCAAGGCGTACTCGGCTGCTTACCACCCGGCTTTTGAAATCCTGATGGAAATCTATATGGATGTGGCCAGTGGGGCGGAAATCCGCAGTGTCATCAATGCCGATGCCCGCTTCAAACGCTATCCGATGGGCAAGATTGATGGTAACGAGATGTGGACGGTCGGCGAAGGGGTGCGCGCCAAGCGAGTTGAGAGTGAAATCCCGGTTGACCCGACCACGGCTGGTATTTATATCGCTACCATGATGGCCCAGATTGACCTGCTGACTGAAATGGGACACCCGTATAGTGAAGTTGCCAACGAGTCGATCATTGAAAGTGTAGACAGTCTGAACCCCTACATGCATTACAAGGGCGTGGCCTACATGATCGACAACTGCTCGACCACGGCCCGTTTGGGTGCGCGCAAGTGGGCACCGCGTTTTGACTATATTCTGACTCAATTGGCTTTCCCCAAGCTGGAGCAGGGCGGGCAGATTGATGAAGAACTGGCGGATCGCTTCCTGAACAACAACATCCATCAGGTGTTGAAGGTGGCCGGTGAATTGCGTCCGCCGGTGGATATCAGCGTCGTCGGCTAAAGTTCATCACCATGCTGCTTGGGCGGGGAGTGTGCCGGATGGTACACTCCCCGTTGTATTTATGGATATAGCTTGATTAATCCTGCTTCTCTGGGTCAATACTTCTCGCAAGTTTCGTTTTCTTGAGAATGAGTTTTTTGGGAGTAGTTATTTGATGAACCGGACTGGCCCTCTCCCGCAACTGGAATCACTCGCAGCGCACAGCGATGTCTACAAAGACTCACAGCGCATGGCAATTCTCGACCTGGGCAGCAACAGCTTCCGCATGATTGTGGTGGAATATGTGCCGGGTTTGAGTTTTAAGGTGGTGGATGAAATCGCAGAAAGTGTGCGCCTGAGCGAGGGCATGGGCGAGTCCAATATTTTGCGAGCGGCCGCTATGGATCGGGCGGTGCAGGCGGTACAGATTTTTGCGGCCTTCTGCCGGGCATCCAGAATCAAGGATATTGTCGCAGTCGGTACGAGTGCCATCCGTGATGCACGTAATCAATCGGCGCTGCTGACGCGACTGAAAGCGACCACTGGGATTGATGTGCGGGTGCTGAGCGGTGAAGAAGAAGCCCACTACGGCTATCTGGGGGCGATCAACAGCAGCACACTGGTCAACGGCTTCGTACTGGATATGGGCGGCGGTTCGCTGCAAATCACCCGGGTGGAAGACCGGCGTGCCCGCGAGGCGATCAGCTTTCCGCTAGGGGCGGTCCGTGTGACCGAACGCTTCCTGACCTCTGATCCGGTCAGGCATGCTGAACTGGAGGCGCTGCGCGAATACCTGAGCCGCCAATTTGGTACCGTGCGCTGGTTCCACTACAAACCTGACACTGAGTTGGTTTTTGTGGGCGGTGGTGTCCGCATGCTGGGTCGGTTGGCCCAGAAGATGGAAGGCTATCCGCTGGATATGATGCAGGGTTACGTGCTGAGCAGTAATGCTCTGAAAGCCATCCGTAAAACGATAGCCGAGAAGTCGATTGCGGACCGCCGCCGTATTCCCGGCATGAAACCGGAAAGGGCGGATATATCACTGGGCAGCGCAGTGGTCGTCTACGAGGCGCTGCGAGCGTCCGGCTTTGAGCAATTGACCATCTCCGCTCAGGGTGTCCGTGGAGGTTTATTTTATGAGCACTTCCTGCAGGGGGACAGTGAACCTCTGTTTGAAGACGTGCGAAAAGCTTCAGTGCTGAATTTGGCACATATCTATCGTTTTCAGGAACAACATGCACTGCACATCGCCCATCTGACGCTGTCCATGCTGGATCAACTTCCCGAAGGGTCGCACCTGTGCCGATCGGTAGAGCGCGAAATCTTATGGGCGGCTTCGATGCTGCACGATATTGGCGTGGCGATTGATTACAACGACCATCATAAACACGGAGCCTATCTGATTTTGAATGATGGGCTGCCGGGTTTTACTCACCGGGAAATCGCGCTGATTGCGCTGCTGACGCGCTATCATCGCAAAGGTGAACCGGTGCTAGGCGAGTTCGAGCGGGTGATGGAACCCGGAGATGCCCGGCGGTTGCTGCAATTATGCGCGCTGCTGCGGCTGGCAGAGCAACTGGATCGGTCGCGGGATGGGGTCGTGCGGGATGTACGGCTGACGGTGGATGTGGGGAACCAGTGGGCGCAGATGGAACTGCTGGCGCGGGGTGATGGTCAGGTCGCACTGTGGTCAGTGCTGCGGCACCGGGACATCTTCCAGCAGGCGTTCGGGCTGCAACTCGAAGTCACACTGACGCCGGGGGGATGACCGTTCACCAGAGGCAGGGACACAAAACTGCAAAGAAGTTTGAGGGCTGTTTCTTGCTACTATGTGCCAGGAATCAAACGGGGTGCTCTTATCGGCACCCCGTTCGCGTAGATCCGACAGCCGTTTAGGGGGTTGCTGATGGACTTGGTGTGGGTGTAGCACTCAGGGCAAGCGCGGTGCCGGTTGCGACCATATCAGCTTGCTGCTCATTGGTGATGACATCCCCAAAACCTCGCACAACCGAGACCCATGACCGTCCCGGCTTGAGCATGATCGGTTGGTTATTGCCATAGATCAGGACGAGCGCGTTACCCGGTTCGGCATTTTCCCGCCGCCAGAATCCCTGGAACCACTGACCATCCCGGAATACCATGACGCGGCCTTGCCCTTCCAGAATGATGTCCAGCGAGGCGGTCTTGCTCTCCGGCTCAAACAAGTCCGGTCGGTCACGATGCTCGGCTTCGACCACGATCAGGTTATCCGCCCAGATCTGTTCGCCATCACCAGCATCAATATGGGGTAGACCATCGGTAAAGCGCAAGTAGCGCCCGGTGGCTTCGTCATATTGCCAGCGGGCATCCGTCTGACCATACCAGTCGAGGAAGATGTCGTTGGCGATCTGTCCGCCCGCGTCGGGTACTTCGCTGAAGGCTAACCCGCGTGATTTGGTGCCGGTATTCACATTACGGCGGGTTGCCAAATCCCATAGAACAGTCGTATCCAGGAAGAGGGTATGCTCGAACGGCAGCCCCGGACGTTCAAAACGGCAGAACCCCGCATTTTCGCAGTTATCACCCTTGAGGGGTGAGAAGAATTGAAAGACGCGGTAAGGGTCTTCTTCATTATTGAGAATCATGTTCTGAATCGGATCGCTGGTGCCGGAATACGCCAGCAGCGCATTGAACATGGGCACCAGTTGCAGGTCAATCAGCCGAGCACTGCGGACGGAACCGACTTTCGTGGGCGCGTTGTTACGGAAGATTGCCGCAAAGCGGGTCACGCCACCTTCGGTCTCATATTCCCAGACCATATCTGCCAGGTTAATGCCCGTCTGTGGGCGGACAATCGGCGGGTAGTTGGAAATCTTGACGATCAGGTTGCGGCGGTCACGGGCCGCGTCACTGGGGTAAGGCAGACCCGTGAGGGAATTGACTTCTTCAGGATAGCGGTAAGGGCCGTTGGGAGTAGGCGTGGGGCTTGGGGTTTGTGTCGCGGTCGGCGTGGCCGTTGGCGTGAACGTAACGGTAAAGGTTGCCGTCGGGCTGGCTGTCGCCGTGGCAGTAGCGGTCGCGGTCGCAGTGGGCCCCGGCGGCGTGTTGGTCGCAAAGGCAAATTCGGTGGGGCGAGGCGTATTGGTCGCAAATTGAGCAGCAACCAGATTGGTATTGAACCCGGGTATGATGACCAGCAGCATACCCAGAGCAATCCACAACAGAAGACCGAGTCCTCGGCGCATAAAAGGCAAATCCTTGAGTTTCGACCGGACAAACAGGGTGGCAGTATACGCAGCACCTGCCGGAATGTATAGGTATGGGTGACAGGACAGGTGTACTAGAGTAAGATGGCGTAGGCCAATCGTCGGCTTTCTGACTATATTCAATACGGAGCAGCATCTACTATGCCGCAACAACGGCTGCTATTTTCATTTGCTCACCCGGATGATGAAGCCTTTGGCTCTGGCGGTGTGATTGCCCGCTACGTGGCTGCGGGTGCTGAGGTCTACTATATTTGCGCCACGAACGGCGATGTCGGCACGGTCGATGAAGCCCATCTCAAGGGCTATAACTCGGTCTCCGAACTGCGTTTAGCTGAATTGGACAAAGCCTCTGCGATCCTCGGCTTCAAAGAAGTCTTTAAGCTCGGCTACAAAGACAGCGGCATGATGGGATCGGATACGTCCAAGGATCCTGCCAGCTTGTGGGATACATCGCAGCGCGATTTGCCTCAAATTACCCGGCGAGTTGTGGAGATCATCCGGCAGGTACGCCCGCAGCTCATCGTCACCTTCAATAAATATGGTGGTTACGGACATCCTGACCATATTGCCATTCAACGAGCGACAACCGAGGCCTTCCGTCTGGCGGGGGATGCCAGCTATGTGACCGATCAGCCAGCCTATCAGCCCCAAAAGCTGTACTATACCCAAATCCCTGCCATCATGATTCGGATTGGCGTGGCGATCATGCGGCTGCGGCGGCAAAATCCCCGGCAGATGGGCCGCAACAAAGATATTGATGTGTTGGCGATCCTGGAAAACCTGGAACCGACCCATACCCGGGTTCGAATCGCCGAATACTATGACACCTGGACCAAGGCCAGCGAGGCCCATGCCAGTCAATATGGTGGCGGTGGGCTGCTGCGCTTGCCCACTTGGCTCCGGCAAATGCTAGCACCGAATCAGGGCTTTACGCGAGTGATTCCAGTTCCAGCCTATAATCGGGTGGATGAGACTGATTTATTCGCTGGTGTGCATCTGGACTGACTATGACTGCTCAATCCGCTGCTGACTCTCGCCATGCCCGCATCGATCGTTTACTGGATGCGGTTGATTTGCTGCGTGAAGACCGCCGACCAGAAGCGATTCGTATCCTGCGTGAACTCATCCGCGAGGATGGCGATTTTGAAGATGCCTGGTTGTGGATGAGTGTTGCGGTGGACTCGGTCGATCAGAGTGCTGTCTGCCTGGATAATGTGCTCCGGGTCAATCCTGCGAATGCGGCAGCAGCGGGTGCACTCTCCCGGATGCGCGGGCCAGAACTGCAACTGGAACAACAACGCAAGCGCTTACGTTTCTGGCGGGATCTGGCTTATGGGGCGATGTGGCTGCTGGTGGTGACCTTGCTCTATACGCTGCTATTTACCTTTGTCGGGATGGGCTAGGCGTCTCTTTGTCGGGGCAGTCTGGTAAGGTTGGTCACCGATTCAGAACACCATACCGTCGTCCGACGAATTCCTCACCGGCCGGGGTTTGCGCCCACAGTAGAAAATCAAGATAGGCCCCTTCTGGTTCACGCAAACCGATGAGGTAGACTGTTGAACGCAGCGGGTATAACGCTGAACTGACGGTTTCTGGAGTCGGCATCACATTATTGATCCGCAGCGGATGAACACGTCCATCCAGATAACTCATTGAAACATAGCCTATGCCCCCCGGACGATCGGCGATGATTTCCACCATGGTTTCGCTGTCCGGCGCGATTTGTACGGTCTGGCTGAGGCTGCGTTGCCCCATGACCATGCGCTCAAATTCTGCGCGTGCACCGGAACCCGGTTCGCGGCTGACAACAGTCAGATCGAGTGATGGCCCACCCAGTTGACTCCAATTCTGAATCTGTCCCTGATAAACACGGCGTAATTGCTCCGGGGTGAGCGTAGGGGTCGGATTAGCGGGGTGGGTGATGATGGCCAGTCCATCCTGGGCTAAGGGCCACGCCATCAAGGGAGCCATGCTCGGACTATCCGGCAGATGGGTACTCAGGATATAGGAAGTGTCAGACTGAAGGAGGCTGCCAAGCATTGCATCCAGGTTGCCGGATGCCGTCTCAAAAACTGCGCCAGGGGAGCGCCTGCTGTAGCCAGATATTAAGTCATTTAAGAGGGGGAGTGCCGAGGTAGTCGCATATAGGCGCAGTTGTACGGTATCTGTGGCCGGGGTAGCCGCAGGTGATGAAGGCGGTGTACAACTCATGAGGGCAAGCGCGAGGAGAGCGATGGCGCGCTTCCTACGCCGGGGCTGCCGCTGCAAAACGGTGGACTCCTGTGACGATGCGACATTTAGTCAACACAGATTGTCCGTCATCGTTACGCAGAACGCCAGTCTGGTGGATAGGGTTATGGGCGGACTTTAATGTTCTGCACCGCGCGAACGGCTCAGATAGTCGCTCAAAAACGACTGCGTATATTCATTTAAGTTTCCCGCCAGAATAGCGGCACGCATGGCCTGAACATGCTGGATGAGGAAATGAATGTTATGCAGGCTGAGCAGCATGGCGCCCAGGATTTCGTCAGCCTTGAGCAAGTGACGGATATATGCGCGGCTAAATTTCTGGCAGCAATAGCAGGTACAGCCTGCCTCCACCGGCGCAGTATTTGTAGCATGCTCCAGGTTCCGCATGTTCAGCCGTCCGTGACGGGTCATCGCCGCCCCATGCCGGGCAAGGCGAGTCGGGATGACACAATCAAAGATGTCAATGCCGCGGCTGATAGCTTCACATAGATCATCAGGATCGCCTACACCCATCAGATAGCGTGGCTTATGAGTCGGCAGCATGGGTACGCTGAAGTCCAATGTGCGGTACATCTCTGACTTGCTCTCGCCAACTGCCAGGCCCCCAACCGCATAACCGGGAAAGTCGAGTTCCTGGGTGAGGAAGGTGGCCGAACGCTGCCGCAGGTCTTCAAAGATTCCACCCTGCACAATACCAAAAAGCGCCTGTGTCTCATCCGCAGGATGAGCCGCCCGGCAGCGTACTGCCCAGGCGCTGGTGCGCTCAACAGCGGTTTCGACAATGGCGCGGTCGGTTGGGGTTGGGCACTGGTCGAAGGCCATGATGATGTCTGCGCCCAGGTTCTCCTGAATCTGCATGGAGCGTTCCGGGGTAAAGCGGTGAGTGCTGCCATCCAGATGACTCCGGAAAGTTACCCCCTGGTCATCAATCTTATTGATCTCGGCCAGGCTGAAAACCTGGAAACCGCCCGAGTCCGTCAGAATGGGTCCCGGCCAGGCCATAAACTGATGCAGGCCACCCAGATCACGGACGAGTTCAGATCCGGGACGCAGGTGTAGATGATAAGTATTCGCCAGCACCAGTGAAGCATTCATCTCGTGCAGGTCGCGCGGCATGACGGCTTTGACCGTCGCCACGGTGCCAACGGGGGCGAATACCGGTGTCGGAATAGGGCCGTGCGGAGTATGTAAGATTCCGGCGCGAGCGCGCCCATCGGTAGCAAGAATCTCGTAGTGAAAAGCCATGTGTTTACGCAATCGGGTGAAAATCGCGTGATAGTATATCATAAATGGTTGATGTAATTTCCCTCCTGGGGCCGACAAGCGGGCGATTGGACAGCGCATGATTAACCTGTATGACCTTCTGGATGCGGCCAATGGCCAACTATTCGGCGAACCTGCTGCCCGCATTTTCACCGATGTCTGTTATGAACCCCACGAGGTTAGCGAGACCAAGCTGTTCGTTGCCCACAAGGGCGATCATGGGGATACCCACCGCTATATTCAGGAAGTTGTCGAAGCCGGTGTGGGTGGTGTCATCTGCACGCACCCGCCCGAATTCGAATACAGCAATGTCACCTTCATCATCGTCAAGGACCCGGATACAGCCATGGCTGCCTGGGCTAAAGCAGCCATCGCCAAATATGGTATCCGCCTGATTGGTCTGGCTGGGCCAGCCGGCAAAAGCCTGACGGGCGCAGCCATCTACCACCTACTTAAAGACCGCTACACTGTCCATGTGAGTGACCTCGCCGGGGGGCAGCAAGGGATCATCCGCGGGTTAGCTGGTGTCAGCGGCGAAGTGCAGTTCGCGGTCATTGAATATGGTCTGGAACGGTTGGGGCAAATGCAGACGATGCTGGATGCCGCCGAGCCAGAGATGGTCATCATGACCGGGTTAGCCCGCGCCCCACAAGAAACCCGGCGCTTTGCCGATGAGATGTACCCCGAATATGCGCTGCTGCTGGAACGCCTTTCCGCCCAGGGCGTCGCTATTATGAATGCCGATGATGAAAATACGCCGCGTTTACGCATGGCTTCCGGCGGTCGCGTGCTCACGGTGGGGATGGAACAATATGGTGCCGACCTGCTGGCCTATAATGTTGTGACGACAGTCAGTAAGACGGGTTTTGATCTGCGCTTCCGGGGTGAACGGTTCGCCGGGCGCTGGATACCCTGGTTGGGGCGGCATCAGCTTTATGCGGCGCTGTCCGGCTTGATGGTGGCCGCCTATATTGGCATGCCAATGGATGAAAGCCTGCACGCCCTCAGTAACCTACCCTATATGCCGGGTAGAATGCGCCCCCTGACCGGCCTGCATGATGCCCTCATCATTGATGATACGGGCAACTCCACGCCGTACTCGAATCTGGAGGCGCTGGAATGGTTCCGGGCAGTCAATGAGAACCGCCAGCCGGGTGACCGTCATCGATTGATCTTTGTCATGGGTGATATGGCCTCTGGCGACGGCCATCACCGCGCAGCGCATCGGCTGATTGGTCAGCGAGCCGCGGAAGTTGCCGACATTCTGGTGACCGAGGGTGCAGATGCTTCGATGGCCGCGCGGGCGGCGCTGGACGCGGGCAAACCGGCGGGTACCGTTCGCGCCACCTACAGCCCACCCGATGTGCTGGCCGCCCTGACTCGCCAATACCATATCAAAGCCAGCGATACGGTTTTGGTGACCGGCGGTGGTGGGGCGCGGATGGAGCAGGTGGTGCGCCACTTGCTCAAACACGAAGACGACCGGGATAGTCTGGCGCGGCAGGGGGCGTTATACGAAACGCTCCGCATGAGCGATTTGTTACGGCCCAGCCGCGTCGAAATTGATCTGGAAGCCCTGGCCCATAACGTCCGCCGTCTGAAAGAGATTGTTGGTCCGCAGGTTCGCCTGATGGGCGTGGTGAAGTCGGATGCCTACGGGCATGGCGCGGTGGTCTGTGCCCGGACCGCCTTGCTCAATGGGGCTGAACATCTGGCGGTCAGCAATATTCAAGAGGCATTGGAACTGGTCGAATCCGGTATCGATGCGCCGATCCTGGTCATGAATTACACCCCGGTGATGGCAGCGCGGCAAGCAGTACGGCAGCGCATCATCCTGACCGTTTTTGATCTCGATTTGGCGCGCGCCTATGACCGGGCCGCCCGCGAACTGGGCGCGCCGCTGCGTGTCCATGTCAAAGTGGATACGGGCATGGGGCGTTTGGGCGTTTTAGCCAGTGATTCCCTGACCTTGTTCCGGCATCTTTCGACCCTTCGCAATCTGGAGATCGAAGGGATCTATACGCATTTTGCGGCTGCCGATGAGGACCCAGCGTTTACCGCTTATCAGCTCAAAGTCTTCAAGGATGTCATCAAACCACTGCGGGCCAGCGGCTTTCAATTCAAGTATATTCATGCCGCCAACTCTGCTGGCACACTGGCGTCGGCAGAAAATCACTTCAATATGGTACGAACCGGGCTGGCGATGTATGGACTTTCGCCCTCGGAGCAGGTGCCGGTGCCGCCGGACTTCCAACCCGTGATGCAATGGAAGACCGTGGTTGCACAGGTCAAGACCCTCCCGCCTGGGCACAGTGTGGGTTATGGTCGAACCTGGCGCGCGCCAGAGCCAACCCGCGTCGCACTGCTGCCGATTGGCTATGCGGATGGTTTCCGCCGCGCACCCGCCATCCAGAACGATGTGTTGGTACATGGTCAGCGTGCGCCGATTATCGGGCGTGTGAGCATGGAAAAAACGACGATCAATGTCAACCATATCCCTAATGTCAGCGTGGGTGATGAGGTCGTGCTCCTAGGTGCCCAGGGGGATGATGCCATCACGGCCGATGAAGTGGCCGCTCGCTGGGGGACGATCAACTACGAAGTCGTCACCAGTATCCTACCGCGTGCTTCACGGCGCTAACCGGAGGACGTATGCAACTCGATGCATTCCGCCAGTGGACCGCCCGCCTGCAAGCTAACCTGGATGGCGATAGCCGTGTAATTGGACTGGTGTTACTCGGTTCCAGCGCGGAAGTGAGCCGCATCCCCGATGCCTGGTCTGACCATGATTTCTTTGTGGTGACGATGGATGGCGTTCAGGAGAACTTCCGCTCTGATTTAAGCTGGTTGCCGGATGCCGAGCAGATTGTCCTGCACCCGCGTGAGACTGCCCATGGTTTGAAGGTGCTGTTTGCCGATGGGCACCTGATCGAATTCGCAATCTTTGACCTGAAAGAACTCCGGTTGGCGCGGGTGAATGATTATCGGGTTTTGCTCGACAAGACCGATGGTTCGATCCACAGGGCGCTGCCCGAACTAGTTGCCGATTCGGCTCCAGGGCCTCTTGACCGCGATCGTGCCATCGACCTGATGCTCTCATTGTTTGTCGTGGGGGCTGGGCGGGTCGCCCGTGGGGAAGTCCTCAGCGGGCAGCGCTTCATCAAGGATTTTGCCCTCAGCGAACTGCTACGGCTGATCGCCCACGAGATTCCAGCGACGGTACCCCTCCAGGATAATCTCGACCCCTTCCGCCGGGTAGAAATCTGCTATCCGGCGATTGCTGCCGAATTGCAGCAGGCGCTGTTGTTGGAGCCGATTGCCTCGGCTGAAGCCATGCTCAAAATTGCTGAGGCTCATTTATCACAGTTACCAAAGCCAGTGGTGGACGTTGTGCAGCGAGTCGTCCAGGATGCAAAAGCATCGCAAGCGGGTTAATCATCCGGTCAGTAGACCTGCCACCAGCATAACCCCAAAGAGCATCGCCGCGACTGCCACAATTTTCCAGCGGGTTTCGCGGCGCTGGCGGCGGTCAAATCCGGATTCGGTTAGTGCATAGGCCAGCGCCGGATAAGAACCATACACAATCATCACATACAACCAGAGCACGAGTCCGGCAGGCATGGCCTCCAGGCCCTGCATGAAGATGGCTCCACGCTGCTCAATCAGGACGCCGAATAGCAAGCCTGCCGTAAGAAAGACTTCCAATACACTGAAACGGAAGTAGCGGAGGCAAATTCCCCAGATCACAGCGACCAGTAGATAGAAAGGTACCCAGTTGCGGATATGGTCGCCGTAATCGGTGAAGAAGTCCATGAATTGGGTCTGACCGCTGTTCATGTTGCTGACCCAGACCAGCGACTCCGAGAATACGCCAGCAGCCCAGCAAATCAGGATGAAGGCCAGCAGCGGTGGAACCCGGTCCATCACCGGAATCAGTCGACCCCTGAGCAGGTAAGCCCCTACAAACACCGTATAGATCAATAGGTTGAGATCAGATGGCGTATTCAGGAGGCCGACTAACGGAACCAATGCTGTCACGGCAAGGAAGATGGTTTGCCAGCCTGGAAATCGAGATCGGCCAATTACCATGATCGAATCTCCCGCAGAAATAGGCGCTGGACGGTATTACGGCTGAACCAGCCGGGAAGTTGCGTGAGTGGAGAATGTGGTTATGCCGGAGCGGCTCGATGGGAACCACGATCAGTCACAGGCTGGATCAAGTCCGAATTTCGCGGATGGCTTCTGGTAGTCGTGATCGAATCAGGGCGACCAGGCTGGCATAGACGCCGCTGGCCCGCTCCGGGGTCAGCATCAAACTGGTGCTAAAGCTCCCCGCCGCCCGTTCCAGCAGCCACCCATCGACGCCAAAGGAAGGTATATTCGGCTGGTCAGGGAGCCGATCAAAGCGTAGTGTATCCAGCGTGCTGATGAAGGCCTCATAGCGTGCGGGTTCTACTCGGAAGATCAAAGGTTTTTGTTCAAATAGCCCTCGATAGATTACCTCCAGCGTCGGACTGCCGACTTGCATCGCGGTCAGGGTTGCCACCGAGTCTGCTGCACGTCGGTCATGATAACGTACGGTCAGACGATACAGCGCCTTCACCCCGGGCTTCCGCGCCAGATGGCTGAGGATGGGCAGTTCAAGTTGGTCGGCAATCGCAAACAGGGCTGAGGCTTTATATTCCATCTCAGTCGACGCGCAATACAATCTTCCCGAACACGTCGAAGTTCGCCAGCATTTCCATGCCGTGCCGGACTTCCTCCAATGGCAGCACTGCGCCGATCACCGGTTTGAGTTTCCCGCTGAAGACCAGGTTCATCACCTTGATGTAGTCTTGGTGCGGTCCCATTGTGCTGCCGATGATGCTGATCTGTCGGGCGAATACTTGTCGCAGATCGAGATCCACAAACGGCCCGCTGGTTGCACCGACCACCAGAATCCGCCCCCCAATCCGGCACGACCGCACACTGTCGTTAAAGGTGGACGAGCCCACATTATCAATGACCACGTCGACACCCTGTTTGCCGGTCATCTGGTAGATAGCTTTTGACCAGTTGGGTGTTGTTTCCCGGTTGATCGTTACGTCTGCGCCTAGCTCCGCCGCCTTAGCACATTTCTCCGCGTTCGACCCGACCGCATACACGGTCGCGCCGGTCAGTTTGGCGATCTGGATGCTGGCGCTGTTGACCCCGCCACCTGCACCGACGATCAACACCGTTTCGCCTGGGCGCAGCCCGCCCCGCGTCATCAGGGAATGCCAGGCTGTCAGGTAAACCAAACCGGCCGCCGCTGCCTCCTCGAACGTCACCCCGTCCGGCATTTTCATCAGATTCCGCTTGGGCAGGCAGACGTACGTTGCCGCCACCCCCGGCACCGATTCGCCGAGGATATGAATCCGTGACTGGTTTTCCAACCCGGTCAGCAGAGCAGGGCTATCGGGCTCGACAACAGTCGGGTCAATGCATACTCGTTCGCCCGGTGTGAACCCGGTCACCCCGGCACCGACCGTGTCGACCGCGCCCGCGCCATCCGCACAGACGATGTGGGGCATGTTCAGGTTCAGCCCCGGCCAACCCAACCGGACCCATAAATCCAGTCGATTGAGCGCGGCAGCCTTGATCGCCACGCGCACCTGATCTGGCCCCGGTTCTGGCACCGGCAAATCCTGCGCGACCTGGACGACTTCCATCCCTCCATGCCCGGTGATGACGGCTGCTTTCATGTGTCAGTTCCTTCGGATGATTCGAACTTCACTTGTTCGTAGACCTTACTGAGTTCAAGAGTGGCTTCGAGTGTTGGCAGGGCAATGACACTTTGCAATCCGATTGCTGCAGAATAAATCCACTTGTCATCCTGACGGATGTATTGTTCGATTTCTGCCGTATCTTGGGCAATTAGGATGTATCCCTGCAAAGTGGGTATACTCCGGTAGTTCTTGAACTTCCGGCCTCGATCGTAGGATTCAGTAGATGTTGAAAGCACCTCAATGATAATCGTCGGGTTAAGTAAGATGTCAACATCTCCATCCTGATAATCTGGCGTCCCACATACGATAGTGATATCCGGGTAGGTATAGTCGCCAGTCGCCGGAATATAAACCCGCGTATCAGAAGCAAAGATGTTGCAACCCTTACGTATGGCAACTGGATAGAGCGAGTGTGACGCACTCATCGTAATCAGATTGTGTCGCCCACTGGCACCGGTCATTGCAATAATCTGACCGCCGAGGAATTCATGTTTTCCCTCACTGGCCCGGTCGAAGAGCAAGTATTCTTGTGCTGTAATGTAATGTCGTGCAGCAACCATCCTGCCTCCTATCGCAACCCTAATTCCTGCCGGGCGATGACCATCCGCTGGATTTCGCTGGTGCCTTCGTAGATGCGGGTGATGCGTGCGTCCCGGTAGTAGCGCTCGACCGGTAGCTCTTTGCTGTACCCCATGCCGCCGTGGATCTGAACGGCTTCATCAGCACAGAACATGGCGGTTTCGCTGGCGAAGAGTTTCGCCATGCTGGCTTCCATCGTGTAGCGCGACCCGGTTTGTTTATAGCGTTCCTTCGCTTGAACTGCGTTGTAGATGAGCAGGCGGCTGGCTTCGATGCGTGTCTTCATATCGGCGATCTTCTGTTGAATCATCTGGAACTGACCAATCGGCCCGCCGAAGGCCTGGCGATCTCTGGCATAGCAGATGCTGGCCTCATAAGCGGCTTCAGCAATGCCCAACGCCTGCGCCGCAATGCCGATGCGTCCTGCATCCAGCACAGTCATGGCGATCTTGAACCCATCGCCCACTTTGCCCAGCACATTCTCCACAGGCACCGCGTAATCCTCGTAGACGATTTCGCTCGTGGCGCTGGCACGGATGCCCAGTTTGGGTTCCTTCTTGCCGCGGATGAACCCGGGTTGATCGGCATCAATCAGGAAGGCAGTGATTCCTTTATGACCCTTGTCTGGGTCAGTCATCGTAAACAGGACGATGTAATTGGCGACCGGCCCGCTGGTGACCCAGCTTTTCCGTCCGTTGATGATGTAGTGGGTGCCTGCAGCGTTCAGCACCGCCCGGCTCTGCATGGTCGCGGCGTCACTGCCGGACATCGGCTCGGTCAGGCTGTAGGCCCCAATTTTCTCCCCACTGGCGACGGGTGTCACATACCGGCGCTTCTGTTCCTCGGTGCCGAACGCCATGATCGCATAGTTGTAAAGGGAGTTATTCACGCTGACGATGGTGCTGTGGCTGGCATCGGCTTTGGCGACTTCGATCATCGTCAGCACATAGGCCAGGTTATCCATCCCCGCTCCACCGTACTCCTCCGGCACCTCGATTCCCATCAAGCCCATCTGACCCATTTTCTGGATGGTTTCCAGCGGGAAGTCGCCAGATTCATCAAACTCGGTTGCAATGGGTAGGATCTCTTTCTGGGCGAATTCACGGACCGCTTTCTGTAGCGCGAGGTGCTCATCGGTCAGGCTGAGGGTGAGGGCAGTTGCCTCGGTGGTCGCTGACATGATATTCAGGCTCCTGTAATGCTGACTTTTATCGGACAATTATAGCACCGGGGAGGGCTATAATGCTCTCATATGCAAACTCATATGGACTGTGGAGCACAAACCCCATGACCCCCTTAAAAGTCGATCATATCGCGGTTGTTGTCGAGGATCTGGAAGCAGCCCTTGGTTTCTGGCAGGGAGCGCTCGGTTTGCCGCTGGGTGGTCGCGAGCACAATGAACATGAAGCCGTGGAGATCGCGTTCTTGCCGGTCGGTGAGGCCCGCGTTGAACTACTTCAACCGATCACGACCGACAGCGGCATTGCCAAGTATCTGGCGAAGAAAGGCGCGGGTCTGCATCATGTCTGTTTAGCGGTCAAGGATATTGAAGGCGCGATGAGCCAACTGCACGACAAGGGGATCGAACTTATCAACGAGACCCCACGCACCCGCGAAGATGGCACCCGCTACGCTTTTGTCCACCCGAAAAGCACTGGTGGTGTACTGGTTGAGTTGTACGAGGTGATTTAGCCCTCGAAAAACGCGCTGACCTTCACGTTGAATCCGGGCAGCACATCGCCGCCTTCCAGCGTATCGTCGGCATTGAGCAGGATCGAACGGTCTGGCGTGGTGTAGACATGGACGCGCTTCGTCTTTGGATACACCAGCCAGACCATCCGCACGCCAAAGTCGAACCACTCTTGCGTTTTCACCTCGATCTCCTCCGCCGTGTTACCAGGGGAGATGACCTCTACGGCCAGATCAGGAGCAACGCGCAAAAACCCCTCAGTTGATGTGATCCCTGCTAACCGTTCATTGGAAATGAACAAGGCATCTGCTGCCCGAACCGTATTCGAGTTACCCCGTGTATAGAATCCAACTTCTCCACCTGCGACTCTGCCTAGCTTGTGTTGGCGGTTCCATAGCTTGAGTTCTAAGGTTACATTCGACTCTGAGTCGCCGTGATCCATACCTGCCGGTGACATTTTGACCAGTTCTCCCTCGATGAGTTCATAACCGGTCGTTGCATCCTCTCCCATGCGTAGGAGGTCATCACCGGTCAACCGTTCCTTGATGAGTAGCTCGCCCATGTCTCACTCCGATCACTCGTCTAATGAGAGTATAACAGGAATCACTTCGACACTCGCGCCGGACTCCGCTACAATAGAACGCATATTCCGTTCTGAATAGCCTTCGGACTGACTATGTCATCTGCCAATTTTCAGCCTCCAGAACATATCGAAAACATCCTCCGCAGCCTGCCGATGAAACCCGGTTGCTACCTGATGAAAGATGCGACCGGCAAGATCATCTATGTGGGCAAGGCCAAGAAGCTCCGCAACCGCGTGCGAAGTTACTTCAACGCCAGCGCGGAGGGCAACCCGAAGACGATGGCGCTGCGGGCCAACATCGCCGATATCGAGATCATCGTCACCGAAACCGAAGTAAAGGCGCTCATCACAGAAGAAGTGCTGATTAAACAGCATCAGCCGCGCTATAACATCAGCCTCAAGGACGATAAGCAGTACCCCTATATCAAGATCACTTGGCAGGAGGACTATCCCCGCGTCGAAGCGACTCGCCGCGTGGTCAAGGATGGCAGCCGCTATTTTGGGCCGTATGCCGCCATGTGGGCCGTCCAGAACACCATGCGGACTCTCCGCCGGGCTTTTCCCTACCTGACCTGTGACCGGGTTATCACCGGCAGGGATGAGCGTGCCTGCCTGTTTTTTGATATCAAGTTGTGTAATGGCCCCTGCATTGGCGCGGTCAATCGGGAACAGTACCGCACCATGATCTCGGAACTGATGGATGTCCTGAGTGGGCGTTCAGAAGCGGTGGTCAAACGCATCATGACCGAGATGGTCAAAGCGGCGGAAGACCTTCAGTTCGAGCGGGCTGCGGCCCTGCGCGACCAGCTCAAGGCCATCGAGTACATCACCCAGCGGCATAAGGCCGTTAACCCGCAGATGACCGACCATGACGTGATCGCGCTGCATCGGGATAAGAATGATGCGCTGGTGCAGATTCTGTTCATCCGCAATGGCAAACTCATCGGCAGTGATTCGCGCATGTTGAATAACACCATTGATGAACCCGATGACGAAGTCTTGAGCCAATTTCTCACCCAGTTCTACAGCGAAGTGGCGGAAATCCCCAAAGAGATCATCCTGCCGCATGAAGTCGAAGAAGCCCGCATCATCGAGCAGTGGCTGAAGAACAAACGCGGTGGGAGCAAGGTGTCGATTACGGTGCCACAGAAGGGCAATAAGCGGGACTTGATCCGCATGGCGGAGGAGAACGCCAGCGAAGCCTTGCGCATGCTCCGCGCCCAATGGGAAGCCGATACCCATAAGCACGAGCAGGCCATCGCCGAGTTACAGGAAGCGCTTGATCTGCCCACCCCGCCCAGCCGCATTGAGTGCTATGACATCAGCACCAATCAGGGTACGGCCACCGTGGCCAGTCGAGTCGTGTTCATCCAGGGGGCGCCGCGCAAAAGCGAATATCGCCGCTTTAACATTCGTACCATCAGTCATCAGGGGCCGGATGACTTCCAATCGATGCGGGAGGCACTGACTCGCCGCTTTAATCGCTGGAAAGACTCGCAGGCCGATCCGATCCAGGCCACCCCCGATGGCAAAGATAATGACGAAACCTGGCGACTGCTGCCCGATTTACTCATGATCGACGGCGGTAAAGGTCAGCTTGGTATAGCGGTCGAAGTCCTGAAGGAATTTGGCCTCTACGGGGTGCTGCCGGTTGTCTCGCTCGCCAAGCAGTTTGAGGAACTCTACTTACCCGGTCAGCCCACGCCGGTCATTCTGCCGCGCACCAGTCAGGCGCTTTATCTGGTACAGCGTGTCCGTGATGAAGCCCATCGTTTTGCCATCACCAGCCACCGTCAGCAGCGCGCCAAAATCGGCATGGTGAGCCAGTTGGAGAATGTGCCGGGGATTGGCCCCGCCAAGCGGAAGGCCCTCCTTCGGGCTTTCGATAACTCGATTGATGCCATTCGTAAGGCCAGCGTAGATGAACTCACAGCCGTCAAAGGCATCACCCCGGATGTGGCGCGGGCCATTAAGGAGATACTCTAGGTGACCAAACAGCCCGATATGCCTAACCTCGACCTGATCCGGGCCGTCCAGCAGGCGCGGATGGCCCACGATGCGGAAACTATCCCATCGCAGGTGAGCAATGTCTACTGGGTTGAGTTCAAGCGGGCCGTGGATGGCCCCGCGCCGACATCCCGCGCCGGTCGTTGGGTGATCGAGACCCAGCTCGCAGAAGTCGATGCGCTCTGGGAACAGATCAAAGTGGCTACTGCCGATGGTCGCCTGGGCTACAAGTCCAAAGTGGCGACCATCTCCCGCACAGCAGACTCCAAAGCGCGTGCAATCTATGTGCTGACGGTGGACGCCGATGACCCTGCTGATGTGGGGCGGGTACGAGCGGCTTTGTTGTCCTTGGGTATTCCCGCCGCAGTTCTGCATTATGAGCGGATTAATGAGTCAGGGAGCTAGCGAATCTCAATGGCCTGATGCAACCCGACAATGATATAGTGCGTATGGAACGCTGTCGTACTAGTTGCATGAGTGAAAAACTGCATGGGTGACCTTCTCAATCAGATTACGGTTTTCCTCGAACAGATTGTCTTGACGTTAGGTTATCCGGGCATCGCCTTGGTGATGTTTCTGGAAAATATCTTCACCCCAATCCCAACTGAACCTTTTTTACCATTAGCGGGCTTTTTGGCTTCGACGGGTGAGATGACCTTTATGGGGGTCTGGATAGCTGCCACCAGCGGGGCCACCCTCGGCTCTTTTGTCATCTATCTGGTGGGGCGCATTGGCGGGGAACCGGTCGTCCGGGTAATCATCGACCGCTTTGGTCGTTTGGTCGGAGTCGGCCAGGCCGACCTGGATCGCGGGATGGAGTTCTTCAACCGATGGGGTGCGGTGGCCGTGTTCTTTGGCCGGTTTATCCCCGTGGTCAGGCCCGCGGTCTCGCTGATCTCTGGCATTAGCCGCTTACGCTTGCCGGTGTTTCTGCTGTTTACGGCGCTCAGTTCCTCCCTCGCCAATGTCTTCTGGATTGCGGTGGGGTACTTCCTCGGCGAAAACTGGTCGCAGATCCTGGCGACGGCGAACGCGTCTCCAGCGCTGGTGATTGGGGTGGTCATCGTCGCTTTGGTAGTAGCCTTTTTCGGTCTCCGTTTTATTCGCTCGAAGGTGATGGCCGCGCCGGGGGCGGCGCCGGCTCCGCAGAAGCCAACGCCGGTGAGAGAGTGAATCGGTGATCCCGGCGCTCGTTCAGGCCACTCGCTGGCTGCAGGAGACCCTCGGCCCGAATGCGACCTTCCGGGAGGGTCAGTGGGAAGCGATTGCCGCCCTGGTCGAAGCACGTCAGCGGGTGTTGGTCGTGCAGCGCACCGGTTGGGGCAAGAGTATGGTCTACTTCATGGCGACCCGTTTGCTGCGGGCGCAGGGAGCCGGGCCAACCATCCTCATCAGCCCGCTGCTTTCCCTGATGCGGAACCAAGTGGCTTCTGCTGCCCAGTGGGGTGTCCGTGCGGGGTCGATCAACAGCAGTAACCAGCCAGATCACGAACAGGTTGAATCTGACCTGCTGGCAGGCAAGCTTGACCTGCTGCTCATCTCTCCGGAACGCTTGGCGAATGAGGATTTCCAGTTTCGCGTCTGGCAGCATCTGAGAGATCACATTGGGCTGCTGGTCGTCGATGAAGCCCACTGTATTTCTGATTGGGGGCATGACTTCCGCCCCAACTACCGGCGCATCATGGGCCTGCTGGAGACTATTCCGTCGGGTACGCCGGTCATTGGCACGACGGCTACTGCTAATGACCGTGTTGTGGCGGATGTTGCGGCTATTTTGGGCGCCGGTATCCATATTCAGCGGGGGCCGCTCACCCGTGAAAGCCTCAAGCTCTATACCTATGCCGAGCCGTTAGACGCAGCCGAGCGCCTGACGCTGCTCTCCCATTTGCTCCAGCATCTACCTGGCAGCGGCATCATCTACTGTACGACCACCCGTGATTGTCGTTTGGTGGCGGATTGGTTGCAGAGCGAGGGTATCAAAGCCAAAGCGTACTTTGCCGATGTTGAGGAGGATGGCACTGAGGGGCGGGAAGCGCTCGAAGACCAGTTGATGCGGAATGAAGTGAAAGCCCTGGTTGCCAGTGTTGCACTGGGGATGGGTTTTGACAAAAGCGATCTGCATTTTGTCATTCACTATCAGTTGCCCGGGAACATCATCGGTTATTATCAGCAGATTGGACGTGCCGGGCGCGGCATTGACCAGGCGCATATCATCCTCATGCATGGCCCCGGTGACGAAGAGATTCAGCAGTATTTCATTCGTTCAGCTTTTCCCCGTCCTGATGATGTGCAGGATATCATCGCAGCACTGGTGACCCCGCATAGCCGTGCCGAACTGGAACAGCGCGTCAACATCCGGCGCACGAATCTGGAAAACATCCTCACGCATCTGGAAGTGGAGGGGATTGTTGAAAAGCAGCATGGTGGTCAGTATGTGCTGGCGAAAGCCCACGCTCGCCCGGATTACGCCCGCTGGGAAGAGATCACGCGCACCCGCCAGACCGAGCTGGCCCATATGCAGGCTTATGTGCAGGAGCGTGGCTGCCTGATGCGCTACCTGGCGCTGGCGCTTGATGATCCTGCGCCGCCGGAACGCTGCGGACGCTGTAAGAATTGCACGGGTGTCCAGAGCAAGTACCAGCCGCAGTCTGCCGCTATTCAGCGAGCCCAGACCTTTCTGCGGTCGGGTGATCCACTCAAGATAGAACCGCGTAAACGCTGGCCCGCCCGTTCCGAGCAGTTTCCCAAGACCACCGATCTGCGCGTGAATGAAACCGGGATTGCGCTCTGTAATTTTTACGATGACGGGTGGGGTGTGCAGGTGCGGGCAGGGCGGGATCAGAATCACTATGCTGATGAGCTGGTTGAAGCTGCGGCCACCATTCTCCGAGCTTACTGGAACCTCAACGGAATCAGCATTAGCGGGGTGGTGCCGGTGCCGTCACTCCGCCGTCCAACCCTGGTGCCGGACTTCGCCGGACGCCTGGCCAGGGTTCTCAATCTGCCTTATGCAGCGGTCATTCATCATGAAGTCCAGCACCCGCCGCAGACCACCATGCGGAACAGCTTCCAGCAGGCCGTCAATGTGCATGACCGTTTTGCCGTCCCCACACCGCTGAAGGGCAAGCCGATCTTGCTGGTTGATGACTTTGCCGACTCCAAGTGGACGCTCACAGCCCTCGGTGACTTGCTCCAGCGACGTGGCAGCGGTCCGGTCTATCCCTTTGTCCTGGCGGTCACCAATACAGGCGATTAATCCTACGGGGCTTCCGCCTCGAAGATCGCTCGATCTTCAGTCAGCCGGGCCTGATAGGCGCGCTGCTCATCCGTCCACCAGATTTTGATATAGGTGAGGATTTCCATAATCTGTGCTTCCGTGAGCGCACTGCTGTACGCCGGCATCAGATAGCGGTTCAGCGGGTTATCAATTCCTTCCTGAATCACCCGCACCAGCAGTTGATCGGGATGTTGCCAGGTGTGGAACGTGGAGTCGTGCCCTGGGATCAGGTTCATGCCCATCTTGAGGGTTTCTTCGACCGTTGGCCCGGTTTGTCCTTCGCCGTTGTATCCATGGCAGTGTGCACACAGGAAATCATAATTTGTCTTGCCGGCAGCCAGCACGGGATCAGCCGCCACCGTAGCCAGCAGTTCCGGCGAGTCCGTCGGAGCCACCACGACCGGATGCGGCGTCGGGTTAGGTCCCTGCACCCCTGGACTGCACGCGGCCATCAAGACCATAGCGACAATAAACCTAATCCAGATCTTCATAGCCATTATTCCTGTTTCATACGCGGATGCCTATTATGCGCATGAGTCCGGCTCTGTACACCAGTGAGATCAGGCACCGGCCCGGTGCGATGAATCTCACCATCTTAAGGAGCCGTGCTACACTGGATCGCATGACAACACGCCTTCACCGCCTCCTGCATCTGCTCATACTGACCACCTTCGCGCTCACGGGTGTCTGGATGCGTTTCCCCGGCGCGCCGACCGCTTTCCAGCCCTTCTATGTGTCGGGTTTTCTGATCTTCTGGCCGTTGATCGCCAGCCTTGTCCTGTGGCTCCTGTTAGGCGCACCGGGCTTACAGGCCCTCTGGTTGGATCGCCGCCGCCGCTTCTGGATGCTGGCATTATTGCTGTTGGCTGGTTGGGCCTTACTGTCATGGGCCTGGGCGTATACCAGTTCATCGGCAGTCAATCGCCCCGGTGCATCGCTGGCGGCCAGCATTCCCTTTGTCCTGGCGCTGCTGTTTGCGTTGGTCACGGCCTGCGCTGGCCCCTCCATTCGCTGGATCGCCTCGGCACTGATCCTTAGCGCGGTGGTGAGTGGTTCGGTAGGGGGCTTGCAGGTCGCGTTGCAGGCCTCCAGCGGACTGGGGCGCTTTGGTGAACTCACCCTCGATCCCCAGTTGTCGGGTGTTGCCGTCGTGCAGGCGGATGGCCTCCGCTGGTTGCGCGCTTACGGATTGCTTCCCCATCCGAATATCCTGGCTGGCTTACTAGTCGTGGGTATCTTGGTGACGGTGGGGTGGGCCTTACAGGTGCCCGAGCCGACTGGATCAGGCAGGAAGTTGCTTCTCCCGTTGGGTGTGCTGGTGCTGCTCCTGTGGCTGCTCGGCTTGACCTTCTCGCGGTCCGCCTGGGTGGGCCTGGCCGCTGCCGGAGGGATCTTCTTGCTGCTGGTCTGGAGGAGCGTGTCCCGTCGGCGCTTGATCATGCTGGGCGGTGTGGCACTCCTGACCGGGCTGGCCTTTACCGCACTGTACTTCCCGTTCCTCAGCGCTCGTGCAGCCGCGACCGAGTCGATTGAGCAGCGCTCCGTCGCTGACCGCATCGTATACAGCGATATGGCCTGGCAAGCCATCGGGGAATCGCCCATCCTTGGATGGGGCATGGGCAACTTTCCCTGGCGCGCCAGCTACTACCTGACCTTCACTGATTTTGACCTGCGCGGTCAGCAGGTGCATCACATCTATCTGGCGGCCTGGGCGGAACTTGGCATCATCGGCTTGGGGATATTCCTCGCCGCATGGATCCTGGGACTCGCCGCGTTCATCCGTCGGCGAGCCGCAGCGGACTCTTCAGCACTGACCACTAATCACCAGCCACCGGCCACTAGCTTCGCTTTGCTCGCGGCGCTCCTCGCCTGGGCAGTGATCGGCTGGTTCGATCACTACCCCTGGACCATCTTCCAGATGCAGATTGTCTGGTGGGGATTGCTCGGTGCCTTGCAACCCCAGCACGATCCCAAAAAGATAGAGCGTCACGAACGGAGAGGGGTGCAGAGAGCCTATACGGATAGGGTCTTGCCTTGACCTGGTTTGAGGGTCGAAAATACCATTTCCGACCCTCTGTAAGCCCCTCTCCAGCGACCCGTCTCCTACAATTACCTCAGCCTTCTACGAGTACGGGTCGCGCGGGAGAGGGGTTTGGGGTGAGGCCTCTGTCTCTGCGTCCATTGCGCCTTTGCGGTTAGCTCTTACGCCGCAGGCAGCGGTGGCGCAAGCACCAGCGGCACCGTCTCCACACTGCAATCCCCACCGCTGGCGGTATTCGCCGACGATAACCACACATCATCTGCTAACCGCCACCACAGCTGACCATCACTGCCCAGCGCTCGACCATCCGGCAGACCATAGAATCCGCTGCCAATGCCGCGCCGGATCGGATATTCGACCCCCGGCCCCGCCCGCAGATTGATGTCCACTGACCAACCCACCGTACACGCGCCATCTGCCGGGATCGTGCTCAAATAGCCCACGCCCGTGGTAAACGGCGTCAGCAGACCGCCCAGCGAGAAGGGCAGCTCAAACTCACGCGGCAGCAAGGGCAGCGGCAGATACCGCGCCCGGTAGAATCGGTAGTCTGTTGCTGCACTGTAGATGATCCGGTCGCCTGTGAAACCATACTGTATGGCCTGACCCTGCTCGAGGCGCTGCCCGTCACCATAGAAGGCCGCGCCCTCCAGCACACTGACCACCGTCTCACCAATATCCGTCGTCTGCAGCCAGAGCGTCCCGTTAAACGAGATCAGCCCGCCGTTGACCTCCAGCAGCACCGCATCGCCTCCAGTCGGGGACTGTGCCAGCAAGCCGCTGTCCGGGGCTTCCCGGCAGGGCGCGTCATCCTGACCCGTTCGCAGCCCGAATGCCTGCATCGGCCCATACAGCGACTCCGGCAGCGGATCGTCGGCGGTCATGACCTTGAGCAGATTCAGATCACCTTCGACCCGCATCAGGGTGACCAGCACCCAGCCCGTGAGGTCGCCATGCACCACACGCAGCCACGCCCCGTCTGTCGTCCGACCGACCACCTGCACGCGCTGCCCGGTGATGAGCGCCGCCACCAGGTCGGCATTCTCGTCAGGATTGGCGCGCAGATTGGCACCGGCATTCCAGGTCACTTCGCCCGCTAGAGAGATCAGGTCATCCGGCGCGTCGCTGCGGTTTTCCAACCGCGCTTCCCCGAACAGCCACAGGTTCACACCGCCATCCGGTCGATTAGCCCGCGGCTTCAGGCCGACCATGCCCCATTCCCCGACCGCCGCATCAAACGGCTGGGTTTCGAGCGCGGTGATTGCCGCCAGCGAGACCGAGTCGCCGGGGTCGCCGAAGTCCAGCCGAACTTCCGGGCGTGGCTCGACCACCACACCGCCGGTGGCGTAGCAGGCTTCGTTGAGGCCGATCTCCGGGCAAGACTCACGGGCATTCTCCAGCAGCAGCGTGACCAGCGCCGGACAGGTCATTTCTTGCGCCAGCACGGGGGCAGCCCCCACTAGCACGACGACCAAAACAAACGCGAAGAATCTCATGAAACGACTTTCTCCACCGCACTAGGGTAGGGACGCCATTTATGGCGTCCGTCTGATCTGCATAATTCCTGTGCGAATCATCAACTTGGGGGCACACCCGCTATAGGAGGACGACCACCATCAGGATCAGAAGGGTCATACCGAACAGAACTTGCATCACACGTTCCAGACAGGTCGCTTCAGCCGGTGCCATGTCGATCTCCTTGGGGTGATACCGCACACTCACCCTAGTTGTAGCATGATCTCCCGGCGCTGCCTACCTGTACTCTGCCTGCGGATGCTATTCGACCGTCAGGGTGAAATCACTGACGAGGTTCGATCCGTATCTTGCGTGATGTCTTGGAGTCGTGGGTGAGTCCCGTCTTGATTAAGCGTTCTGGTTTTCAAAAAAGGCAGGACTTATGCAAAACGCCGAATTGCGTAGGGGCGGCGCGTAGCGTGGCGTCTTCGCCGTATATCCGCCCATGATTGCGTAAGTCTTAAAAAGTATTTTTCAGGTTAAAGCCTTTACGATACTTTCCTTCAATGTTTGTGCTTGAATTTCATAAGGCGAGTGATTTCCGAGATCATCAAATATCCATATTCTTTGATCTATTGGGATCATTGTTCTGTACCAAAGTGCAAAGTCAGCGGCTTCATGGTTACTGGCGTCCAAGAGTATTGTCCCATCATCCTGCCAGTAGTCGCCAATCAAATGGCAATTCGTTATTGAGATTGCCCATGATGTGTTTGGCTGACCATTTCCCGGATTTGTTTCTCTGACCTCTACGCCCGGCCAATGATGCCGAAGCTGTTGAGCGAGATAAGAAGAGTCAAGTCTAAACTCAGTTGTACTTTCCCCTATTGGTGCAATTATGTATTGCATTTTATGTCTCCCCACACGCATTAAGCATAACCTGCCCAATGCTCTCCGCCAGCCCACTTCAGTGGGCTTCTCTAGGCCGGAGCCGGACGTTTTAACGTCTGGCTTTACTTGCGGAAACTCAGATCAAAATCGAAACAAATGTTCCGTTCTTGCCCCGTAAACCATGCTATGCTGGAGCGATGACCACCACCTCGCTCCCCTGCACCAAAGACCTCCAGCGTTTGCCCTGCCTTCACTGTGACTGTGAACTGCGTACTGTGAACTTCACAATGGCGGCCCGCTCCCGTCTTCCCACCATGCCAGGGTCAAGCTTGGCGGGCGGTGGCATCATCCCGTCTTTCCGCCGACACCGACAAACGATAGCGCCAGCGTCCCGTCTTCCCGCCAACCCAATGGTCACAAAAGGGACGAAACGGCGCGGCCCTCCCGGCTTCCCGCTGTCAACCTTGGCGGAAGTGTCGCCACGACCGAAAGCAGTCAGCGAACAGCCATCAGCGATCAGTGTCCTGCACTCTGTACTTTTTCACTTCTTCACTCATTCACTGCTTTCTTCCACTGTGAACGGTGAACTGCCCACTGTGAACTTCTTCTCACGCCGTCCCCACCGTCAGCCCGATCTGGCGCAGCCACATCCGGTAAGCGATAGCAGTCTTGTCGCTTCGCAGGTGCAGCTCGGCCTGCAAATCCAGCGGTAAAAGTTCCGGGCGCTGGCTCTCCACAATCGGCACGTCCTGCCCGGCTACCATATCCTGGAAGGATCGGAGTTCAGCTTCAGGGATGTCGTAGCTGTGGTTCATCAGCATCCACATCCACGCCTGGCTCACCAACTCATCAATAGGCGTCACCATCAGCAGGATTGCAAACCCCTGTTCGCTGGATTCCTTGCGGAAGTAGGCCACCAGCGGGCGGAAAACCCGATAGGTGTATTCGACCTCTTTGCCAATCCCGGTGCCGTCTGGGTTGGGTTGGAAGATGCGGATGTGACTGGCAGTAATCCCTTCCCAGGAGGTTTCGACATCATACGGCTTAATCTCCGGGCGCTCCCGCGTCCCCAGTGAATGCTCATGCACAAACGGGAAGTGACCCACGTCCAGAAAGTTCTCCACCACCCGCGGCCCATGTGCCCGGAAAAGATACGGTCCACACAGGATGCGCCGGTAGGTCGGGTCATCCCATTCCGGGAAGGGGATGAAGGGCAGGGTGGCCGGAGAACCCATGCATACCCAGATCAGGTCACGTTCGATTTTGGCGAAGTAGGTTTCCACCCGGGCTTTTTCCGGCGGCGCTTGGTCCGGGTGCGCCGGGATTGCGACGCACTGACCGCTGGAATCATATGTCCAACCGTGGTACGGGCACATCAGCCGGTCGCCGGACTGGATTTCACCCAGCGAGAGCCGCACCCCGCGATGCACACACAGGTCTTTCCAGGCCAGCACCCGTCCCTCACGGGTGCGCCAGATGACCAGATCGGTGCCGAGCAGTCGCGTGCTCATCATGCCGGTTTTCTCCAGCAGGGAAACCGGGCCAATGACATGCCAATCGTTACGCAGGATCGGGTCGCTGAGCATCAGTGGCTCTCCTCTTAATGGCTATGTTCCGCGTACGATGCGGAACCCCCGGCTGTAGTAGGCCGAGTCGGGCGTGTCAGGATATTCCCAGGAGGTGAGTAAATCCGATGCGTCTTCAGTCCACCATGAACCACCCTTAAAGATGCGTCGGTCATTGCCTGTGAGTTCGGTGCTGCGCGTTTCATAGGTATCCAGGCACCATTCCCACACATTCCCGGTCATATCAAAGAGACCAAACGGGCTGCTTCCCTGGGGATACGCCCTGACTGGAGTGGTCGCCTTGCTAGCTTCCGGCGGAACGGAACTGTTGCAGCGGTTTTCCTCCCAGGAACTCCCCCAGGCAAAGTTCCGCCCGTCATCGCCTTGTGCGGCTCGTTGCCATTGCTCGCGCGTCGGCAGCGTGATCGGTTCGCCTGTGCGTTCACTCAGCCAGCGGGTAAACGCTACTGCGGTATACCAGTTGACGCATTCACGGGGGCACTCCGGGCAGTCTTTGAAGAATGGAGGTCGCGGTTCCGGATTCTGCTTGCGCCAGCGTTTGGCTTCTTTCGAGAAATGCCACCAAACCGGGTCGTTCCAGCCTTTGGCATCCTCGATGAACGCGGCAAACTGGGCGTTGGTGATGGGGTAGCGCGCGATCTGGAAGGCGGGGACTGGGGTTGGTGGATGGAGGGGGCGTTGAGCGATCAAATGCAGGTAGACATTCCCGTCAGGAATAGTGCACCACTCAAATGGCTCCGGGATGATGCTCCCGACCCAGATCGGTTGGTGGATGTTGACCGATTGAATACTGCCGGATTCCGTCATGTCAGGCTCGCAGCCACTAGTAGATTCATCTATCCTATGAGTATCCCTATTTTGCCGTCGAGTGCCAGTCTAATCTTTTGAATCAAACAGGGCGACCATTCAGCCGCCCTGCATCTTCTTCACACCTTTGCCACTGACCTGTCAACTGGATCAACCTTACCGTGTCTGTCGTTGATCCCAGCCCATCAAATCGCCTTCGGGTAAGTCGGTCATGCCCAGTCGCGCCATGATGTGGAGCACCTCGGCACGGTGGTGCATATTGTGGGTGATAACATGCCCAATCGCCCCACCAAAAGACTTTTGCCTTGGCGGATCATCTAGTATATCTGTCCACAAGTCATCCATCCGGGATTCTCGTTCGATCTGCTTTGCCAGCGCGGCGAAATCCGCATAACTACTTTCGAGACGTTGGCTCAGATCGTGAACAGAGTCGCCCTCTGGTCGTTGATCCACAGGGCGGGAGAGCATCATGTCCGTCCACACCTCGATGTTATAAATCATGTGGTCGAGCGTTTTGCGGAGGCTGCCCCAACCTGCATCAATCGGGCGATCCATCTGTTCATCCGAAAGGCTCTCGCACAGGCGCAGGAGTTCGCGAGTGGTCTCGAGATCATGCCCCAACAGGCGATCCAGTAGGTTCACAGTAGAGTATCCTTCAGGCCGTGTAAAACAAATGAGGTAGCTAGCAACTACCTCATTCATTAGACCCTATTTGCTGCGTGATCTCAATGAGCCTGCACGACGTCGCTTATGGGTAGATACCACGAATGGTGAGTGCGTCCGCCACCCGTTTGATGGCGACCATCTGTGCGGCAGTCCGCATGTCCACGCGCTGCTCTTCGACCATGTGGGCGACCTCGCCGTAGGCTTTGACCATGATGTTGGAAAGCTGCCGGACGACTTCGGCTTCGTCCCAGAAGAAGGAATTCAGGCCCTGCACCCACTCGAAGTACGAAACGGTCACACCGCCCGCATTCGCCAGAATATCCGGGACGATGGTCACGCCCATCTCGTTCAGAATATCATCGGCGTCAGTCGTGGTCGGGCCGTTAGCACCTTCGACAACTAGCTTGGCCTTAATGTGCGGGGCGTTGCGTTCGGTCAATTGACCTTCCATCGCTGCCGGGATGAGCACATCGCACTGGCTGGTGATCAGTTCATCATTGGTGATGAAGTCCGCTCCCTGGAAGCCCTTGAGTGTCCGGTTGGCTTTCATATAGGCGCGTACCGCCGGAATATCCAGCCCGTCGGCGTTGTACAACCCGCCGTCAATATCGCTGACCGCCACTACCCGGAAGTCGTTTTCCCACGCGTATTCAGCAGCGTGCGAACCGACATTCCCGAAGCCCTGAACGGCTACTTTAATGCCGGCATTGTTGTGGACTCCCTGACGTTTGAGCGCCTCCATCATGCAGATGATGACACCGCGCCCTGTCGCCTCGTTACGGCCTTCGCTGCCGCCAATATTCAAGGGTTTGCCGGTCACAATCGCCGGGACGGAGTAGCCGACTGTCATGGAATAGGTATCCATGATCCAGGCCATTTCCTGCGGGCCAGTGCCCATATCCGGGGCGGGAATGTCTTTCTGGGGGCCGATGACGGGGATCAGTTCGGCGGCATAGCGCCGGGTCAGGCGTTCTTTTTCGCCCAGGCTCAGAGTCTTGGGATCAACCAGCACGCCGCCTTTGGCACCGCCGTAGGGGAGGTTGACCAGCGCGCATTTCCAGGTCATCCACATCGCCAGCGCCCGGACTTCGTCCAGCGTGACGTTCAGGCTGTAGCGGATACCCCCCTTTGTCGGGCCGCGCACGGTGCTGTGATGCACCCGGTAGCCGCTGAACATCTCGATGGAGCCGTTATCCCGGCGCACGGGGAAGTTGACGCTGAACTCCCGCTGCGGCCACCGTAAATATTCAACGGCATTGTCATCAATGTCCATCCGGCTGACAGCGCGGTCATACTGGCGCAGGGCAGTTTCGTAGGCGCTTGGGATCTGCTCCATCGTCGCCTGATGCCCGTGCTGAAGGGTAACGACCATAATGGGGATAACTCCTTAATTCAACGGTTTAGTAGTGATTTCACATGAATACCACTGCACTAGTTATGTATAGTATAGACGAAGAATGCGTTACAAAGAACTAAAGATTTGATCAATTTGTGCAGGATGCACGCATCAGCGTCACTTTGTGCTGTGCGATATGTTGTAGTCAGAGGTGTTGAGGATTAGTCAATGTCATCGTGTGAGATGGCCGAAAAACACCATCTCCATGGGTATCTGGGCCTCATATCTGATGACGCCGGGGGTGTTCATAGAGTGAAGGGACACGCGGTTGGCGTATCCCTTCATGGTTGAGCGCTGCTTACTGACTCTGGTCGATTGCTTTTTGCCGCAAGACTAACAGGTCGATGATATCTTTCGCCTGTTGGGTGCGGGCGGCTTTATAGTCCAAGGTTGTCCAGCGTCGTTGGCGGAGCAGCCAGTTGCCATCCACCAGCACATCGGTGACGTGCAGACCGTTGACGCTGTAGACCAGTGCCGAATAGGGGTCATAACCCGGTGTTGGCCCCCAGCCGATTTCCTCCCGGTCGAGAATGATCAGATCGGCCTTTTTGCCGGGGGTCAGGTCGCCGATTTGATCGCCCAGGCCGAGTGCCTTTGCACCGCCTGCCGTCGCCATTGCCAATACCTCGCGTGCTTTGAGCGCGCCGGGCCGGTTCTCCCGCAGGCTGGCGAGCTTGGCGACCATCCGCATTTCCAGAAACAAGTCGTAGTCATTGTTATTGCATACGTTGTCCGTGCCGATAGCCAGGTTGATCCCGGCGGCTCGCATGCCGACCGCGGGTGCGATTCCCACCCCGGCGCGGACGCCTGCGCTGGCACACAGGATCGCTGTGAACGGACGCTGGGCCAGCAGCGGCCAGTCTTCAGGCGGGATGGTAATCGCATGGCCCGCCATGATCGGCTGGTTCATCATGCCCATCGCGTCCATCTTGGCGACCGCGGTCATTCCGAAGTGCTTACGGCAGTAAGCATCTTCTTCGCCCGTGGTCGAAATGTGGATGTGCATGCCAGTCGTGTACTTTTCCGCGAAGGTGCGTTCCCGTTCCATCAGTTCCAGGGAATTATCGACAAAGAATGCGTGCGGCCCGACCCAGCCTTGCAGCCTGCCGGAAGGATGTTCGCCCACTTCTTCCAGGAACGCATCCAGCCGGGTGAGTTCGCGCTCGCGGGCGACGGGGTCACCCAGTTCGACGATGCCGTAGGCCAGTGCTGCCCGCAGTCCGCTGCGAGCCACCACCGGGATAATCTGATCCATAAAGAAGTACTGGTCGGCAAAGGTGGTTGTGCCGGTGCGGATCATCTCCGCGCAGGCGATCTCGACCGAAGCCGGGATCATCTCCGATGTCATCACCAGTTCCAGCGTGCGAATGGTGTTGTACCATCCTTCGAGCCCCAGGAGCGAGACTCCTTCCGCTTGCCCCCGGAACAGGGTCATCGGCGTATGGGTATGGGCATTCACCAGCCCTGGCATGACCAGCGCCCCGCCGCAGTCAATCACTTCATCGTAGCTGCGGTTAGAGGGTAGATCGGTCATTGCGCCCACCGCAGCAATTCGATCATCTTCGATCAGTACATAGCCTCGATCATAGAGTTGATCGGCTTCACCGAGGCACAGGACGAAAGCATCACGTAGCAGTCGAGTAGGCATGGGCGGCTCCGGGCTGATGGTCGATAGATGTATTCTGGTCGCTGAACAAGACTGTAATCGCAAAATGGTGAGGCTGCAAAACCCACCTGCGAAAGTGGATCGTCCCAAATTGCGGTTGCGAATTCCGCCCTTAGAGCAGGCAGGTGCATTGGGGATTGGGGGTGAGCCTGGCTTGCTTGGTGGCACTGGATACCAAGCTGAACAAGGTTTGAGGGGAGCTTGGTTGCGTTGATGGCGTTGCGAGAAAGGCCAAGGTGCCAAGCTCTGATTGAACTGTATCAACAGGATAACACAACTCGCAAGAAAAATCGGAACATATGTTCCGATTTTGATACGTGACAGATTTTACCTCGATTCCTAATGCATCCTCAGCAGACCATGTTTTGGCACAGCGGGTATGTCAGCGGTTAAACTTCACTTGTCAATGTGAGTCCAGTAGCCAATACTTCTTTGAGGGTTCCGCAAATGACCACTATGCAGGCAGCTTTTGTCAAAGTGCCGTTTCAATTTGAACTCCGTGAAGTGCCCGTGCCGGAGGTCAAGCCGGATTGGGCGCTGATCAAAGTGGCTGCCTGCGGAATCTGCGGCACCGACATGCACTACGCCAACCATCTGGCGACCGAGTGGCAGGGCTTTGGTCACGAAGTGGCCGGAACCGTAGTGGCCTGTGGGGCAGGCGTGAGCCACGTCAAAGAGGGCGATACCGTCGTCCTCGAAAGCGGCTCCTATTGCGGCGTCTGCGATCTCTGCCGCAACGGGCGGGTTGACCTGTGCAATAAGGGGCCGAACTTTTGGGCCAACCCGACCATGGGCTTTGCCGAGTACATCCTTGCGCCGAAGCACTGCCTGGTGCCGTACAGTGGACTCTCGCCAGAGGTCGCCTGCCTGACCGAACCCATCGGCGTGGCGGTCGATATGGTGCGGGTGGCCGATATTCAACTGGGGCAGGATGTGCTGGTGCTGGGGCTTGGCCCCATCGGCGTGATGAGCATCCCACTGGCACGGCTGCGAGGAGCCGGTCGCATCTATGCCGCCAATCGCTCCGGGGGCAAACGCGCCGAAGTCGCAAAAGCCTTTGGTGCGGATGAGGTCATCCTGACAGGTGAGACTCCCCTCAAGGATGTCGCCTTCCGCAAGGGTGGGGTGGAGCGGGCGCTGGTGTCGGCCTCGGTGCAGGCCATCAGCGAGGCCATGCCCCATATGACCTACGAGGGCATCCTCAGCTTCATCGGTATCCAGTTTGGTGAAGGATCATCCATTAGCTTTGACGCCAACGACTTCCACTTTAAGAAGCTGCAACTGCGGGCTTCCCACGCTGCCCCCGCGCTCTACTTCCCGCTGGTGCTGCAACTGCTCAGGGACAAACAGGTGGATGGCGACGCGCTCATCTCTCATGTCCTGCCCCTGTCTCAAATGAGTGAAGCCATGCACCTCGTCCGCGACCGCCGCGATGAGGTGGTGAAGGTGGTGATTACCGCGTAATACTCTGTGGTAGCTTCAAGCTGTTGATTAGTTCAACTAGCTGCACCTACAACTACCGTTAAATGCATCGCGACTGAAGCGTTTGCCAAGTTTAGCTTGTATGGAAATCCTAACTTATATGGAAGGATTTGAGGTGCTTTATTCAATATGGATACATTATAAATTACTCAATTACTGTCAATTTGATCTAGACTACTGTTCGGCACTAGGTTATTTATGGCCTCAGACAGAGTTTTGAAACGAGCATCAATGAATGCTTCGTAATTGTCGTCAAGTGCTGCATAGAGAGCATCTAGACTGATATAGTTGCTAGACAGAACATCTTCAATATCATTGCCGAGTTGGTTTATCAGCATTTGAAAATATTCTGACGGCCTTGTGCCAGATATGGATTTATTGGCACCTGATTTTAACAGGCAGATGTTGAGGTGATAACTGATTTCAGTTTCGGAATACTTCTCAGCCTTCAAGAAGGCCTGAGGGAAGATGTGGTGAAATTCATGCCTGTTTGTGATTGCTAACGCTGCCCTGGTATCTATCTGAGACCCGTGTACAAGATTACGTGGATTCTTATGTGCCAGCAAAAGAGCAAAAGCCTTGCTTGTTGCTTTGTTTAGTGCAAAGGTGTCACGTAAAAAATTGTCAAGCTTTATGTCACCTTGTATTTCAAGTGCACTGATGTCACCACTTGCTGCTTGTCGAATATCACTTAAATCCTTTGAAATCTGAGCTGTGTTGGTTGTTCCAAAATAGCGACTGAATGATGATTTCCAGAACCATCCTTTTAATGCCGCAATTTGGCTGCTCGTTGGATTCGGGCATAATCTGAAAAACTCAACCAAGTACGTAAGTTGAAGATTGTAAGGGACATAACTTAATGAGCTTAATGGATGCTCAGTTGTTAGAAAATCAACTGCAAGCTGATATGCATCTATACAACTACGGGCAGCCGTTGTTAATTGCTCAGAGGTAACGTTACGTAGTTTTTCAATATCTCCTTTATTGATGCCAAAATCACATGCAGCGGAAATGCTGCGCAGAATGTGTCCTTCTTCAATTTCAGCGAAATTCTTGGTCTCGCACGCTTCTCGTACGGCTTTGATCGCATCATTCAGATCAAATGCACCCTCCTTCCAGGTAGCTGCCCGCATCAGATCTACTATTGTTAACCTTCTGCCGCTACTATTTATTCTCTCGAACACAGGTGCGACTTGATTTAGATCCATATCACCTAGAAATACGGCGGCTATGTTATAGTCTTTTATCGAGCTAAGTAGTTTTTGGGCAAGTTCAGTGTATTGTACAGCTTTTGGATGTTGGGCAAAAAATGTGCATTGTGCAAGGAAATCCCGTGTTTCTAGCAGCATTCTTAGAGGGAAATGATTCACTAAGTTTTTTCTGGATGGATAAAGGTGCCTGTATCCATATCAAAGACAACGTTCCACTTGCTACGAGTATCTTTTCCGTCCCAGTATAAGGCTCCGCACAAAGTTGAGAGCCTGACCTTACCCCGATTCAACGGACAGTAAAAGTGTCAGGGGCAGGCGAGTTGCTCGTAATCGACAGGGCTGAGATAACCCAAAGCCGAGTGCCGCCGCTGACGGTTGTACCAGATTTCAATGTACTC
>JAFLCG010000017.1 GCA_017303635.1 Anaerolineae bacterium
ATGCTCTCCGTCGCGCCATCCGCTTGTTTGTTTATCTCTGGAATACCCGCCAACTCCATCGTCAGCGCTTTCCCGCTTACCCGGCTCATCTCATTGATTTCTTGCCTGCTCAACTTTAGACACTCCCAAGTTTGAGTTTGTTGGTAATTTACGTTAAGGATTGATATAGTCTCCGCACTTGAGAAGCATATCCAAATCGAGGTCAGCACCCTATGGCGGAGCAAAAGCCACTCACCATCCTGTGCATCAGCAGTTATTTCAAAGGTGAACGCTTCATCCAGCAAGCAAAAACTGAAGGTTGTCGCGTCTTGCTCCTCACCGAAGAAAAACTCGCTACTGAAAAGTGGCCCCGCGAAAGTATTGATGAAGTCTTCCTGATGCCGGATCTATCCGTGACGCAACATGTCATTAATGCAGTCAGTTACCTCTACCGCTCCCAGTGGATAGACCTCATCATCCCGCTGGATGAATATGATGTTGAAAACGTAGCTACGCTGCGCGAGCACCTGCGGCAACCGGGTATGGGACAGACCGCAACCCGTTACTTCCGGGATAAACTTGCCATGAGAATGCGTGCTGCTGAAGGGGGCATACTCGTTCCCAGTTTCACGGGGGTGTTCAATTACGATCGCCTGCGTGAGTTCATGAATCGGGTACCAGCACCTTATGTCCTGAAGCCACGCACGCAAGCTGGTGCGATGGGCATCAAGAAAATCAATCACCCAGACGAAATTTGGTCCGTGCTGGAAAAACTCAGCGACGAACAATCCGGTTTCTTGCTGGAACAGTTTGTGCCCGGAGATGTATTCCATGTCGATTCAATAGTCGCTAAGGGCAAGGTGATTTTCGCCAGTGCTCAGAAATATGGTGTGCCACCACTGAGCGTGTCCCATGATGGGGGCATATTCACCTCACGGAATCTACCGCCGAAATCCGAAGATGCGAAAGCACTAAAGCAGTTCAACGAGGAAGTTATTAGAACGCTGGGAATGGAACATGGTGTAACGCACGCCGAGTACATCAAATCCCATGCAGACGGTAAATTCTACTTTCTGGAAGTTGCTGCCCGGGTTGGAGGGGCTAACCTCTCGGATATGATTGAACAGGCAACAGGCATCAACTTATGGGAGGAATGGGCAAAGCTGGAAATTGCAACCCTCCGTGGTGAAACTTATAAGGTGCCCAAAGCGCGTACAGATTACGCGGGAATGCTCCAATGTCTTTCCAAACAAGAACACCCGGATTTATCCAACTACACTGAACCCGAAGTCGTCTGGAAGCTAGACAAAAAGTATCATGCAGGACTGATCGTCAAGTCCGACAATCGAGAACGGATAGAAGAGCTATTGAGCGCTTATGCTAATCGCTTTGCAGAGGACTTTTTGACCTGGGCACCACCGAAAGATAAGCCTACACACTGATCTGCAAGTGAGATACATCATATCTTAAGGTCTAGTTCGGCGGCACCGGATTAGACTATGTTTATGTACGCCATACCTATGACCGAAATAACCATTCCTGCCTTCTTATCCAACCATCCTTTCGCTCGGCATGGCGAAAACAATCTTCTACCGATTCTGGAACGCACGGGCAGTTCGGCAGCATATACCGGAAAAGGTGTCACAATCGCCTTTATTGATGCTGGCTTTTATCCCCATCCAGACTTGCAAGATCGCATTCTAGTCCATGTGGATGCCTCAACTAACCGAGTCATCGAGCAATATGATGAGTTCGACCATCTTGACCTAAGTTGGCACGGTCTGATGACGAGTTTTATCGCAGCCGGAGATGGCCGGACTTCCAAAGGTCGGTATCGCGGTCTAGCCAATGAAGCCTCATTGGTTCTGGTCAAGGTGAGTACTCCGAAAGGCAGCATTAAAGAACGAGACATCCTGCGCGGTTTGCGCTGGGTTATCGACACTCACAAGCGGTTCAATATCAAGATCGTCAATATCTCCGTTGGGGGTGATGATCCTAACCTGGACCCGGAATTACCCTTACATAGCGCAGTGAAAAAGCTAACCGACGCCGGTGTTACGGTTGTCATTGCAGCTGGTAACCGGAGTGTCGATTATTTGTTACCACCCGCCTCCGCAGGAGAAGCTATAACAGTGGGTGGCTATGATGACCAGAATACGCTGGAAACTTCGCACTGGCGGCTATACCACCACAATTATGGACAAGGTACCCAAGGCACGCAGAAGCCAGACCTAATCGCACCAGCGGCCTGGATTGCGAGCCCGATTATGCCTGGTACGATGGTCGAAAGAGAAGCCCGTTGGCTGGCCCCACTTTTGGCCTCCCCTACGCCCAGCTTCATGAAAAAGCTCTTGCGGAAGGGGCATTCGGATTTGGGCCTGGATTTATCAGCCGATTCCGAACCTGATGAGCGCCTTTACCGCCAACTTCAGCAGCGTATCCATGCTCACAAAATAATCGACCCATTCCATCAACATGTGGATGGCACCTCCGTAGCTGCACCTTTCGTGACCTCAACCATTGCCCAAATGCTCGAGGCTAATCCACGTTTGACGCCCACCGAAATACGCGCTATTCTGACGCGCACAGCGCAGCCCCTACCCCATGTACCAGCCCCCATGCAGGGTGCAGGTCGTGTGTGTGCAGCAGAGGCGGTGAGAGCAGCGCTGGAACTAACCTGAACCAGGCATCAACATACGGATACAAACATGCACCGCGAATTTCACCGCTGGTACAGTCCGTCGCTTAACCGCGATATGGAATTATTGATCTTCGGTCATGCAGGAGCGCGAGTGCTGGTCTTCCCCACCTCCAAAGGCAAATTTTATGAATGGGAAGATCGGGGGATGATGTGGACGCTGCGCGACCATATCAACAATGGCTGGTTACAGCTCTATTGTGTCGACAGCGTGGATGCGGAAAGCTGGTACAACTGGGGCGTACATCCCGGTCAACGTGCCTGGCGACAAGAGCAGTATGATCGGTATCTTTACTCTGAAGTTGTCCCCTTAATGAACGCCAAGAATAACAATCCGTTTCTGATCACAGCAGGGGCCAGCTTTGGCGCATATCATGCAATGAACTTTGGTCTCAAGCATCCCGATAAAGTAGATCGCATTCTGGCTTTCAGTGGCATCTTCGACATTCGGGGATGGACCGAGGGCCATCGTGATGAGTATGTTTACAGCAACAATCCGGTGGAATTTGTTCAGGGAGAGCAAAACCCAGAGCGGCTCCGGCAACTTCAACATCTGGACATCATTATGGCAACCGGGCGTGATGACCGGCTCATTCATAATGCGCGGACCATGTCCGGCGCGCTGTGGAGCAAAGGTATCGGCAATGCCCTGCGCGAGTGGGATGGCTGGTCCCATGACTGGCCCTACTGGCAGAAGATGATCCTGGCCTATATAGGCGGGCATGATTAAGGGTATTGGCTGTTGAACCCTCTCCCAAGAGGAGATGATGTTCATTGCGGCGGCGACGACGGCGGCGGCGCTGGGTTAAAATTTCGTCGCCGTCCAAATATTCACCGACAGAATGAGAAATCTGAATGTTTCCAGCGTAACAGCGGCGAATTTGTCCGGAAAAGATGCCCTTCCAACACAAATTTGGGTCGCTAGCTTCGGCGCATTTGGGAAATATTTGCCGGATCGTAGAATTTCCAGATGTGACGACCCATTCAGCATAACACGGTTTAGCTCAAGAATCGGAACATTTGTTCCGATTCTTCTCCTGGCAAACGAATCAAGTATATCGTTCTAATTCGTTAGCCCTTGGTAAATCGCGGCTGGACCGGCAGTTGCCGATGCTATCGTATGTCCTACGGCAATCGGTCTCCTGTTATCGACTGGTCAGTTGGACCGCTTATTTTACTCTTTGATTTTGTAGCTGAAACTACAAGCCGCCGTTATAATGCCCGCCACTTACTTTTATTAAGGTAAATGGGTAGAGGTGAACCATGGCAGCGCGGAAAGTAACGGAACCGAAGAAGCCCGCCACAAAGAAGACCCCTAATAAGAAATCCGCGACACAGGCGCAGGTTGCCCAACCCAAAACGGCACCGGCCATACGCAAAGCAACCGAACCCTTAAAGATTGGCCTCTTCGTTGGACGCGAATGGTCATGGCCGCCCGCCTTCCTGGAAGAAGTTAATCGCCGAGATGAAGGCGTCATCGCCGAGTACATGAAAGTCGGCGGCAGCCGCATGAATGAGGCGGTCAACTACCGTGTAATTGTCGACCGGATTTCGCATGAGGTGCCCTACTATCGGTCTTTCCTGAAGAACGCCGCTCTCCAAGGGGTCAAGGTCGTCAATGATCCGTTCATGTGGACAAGCGATGACAAGTTCTTCGGTGCTTCAGTAGTCGACCGGCTGGGGGTCGTTTCTCCCAAGACCGTCGTATTGCCCAACAAAGACTATGTACCGGGAATCGTTCCGACAGAGAGCCTGCGCAATTTGACCTACCCCATCGACTGGGATGGGCTGGTTGAGTACGTTGGCGGTTTCCCGCTAGTACTGAAAGATGCCCATGGCGGCGGTTGGAAAGAGGTCTACATCTGCCATTCGATGGAAGAACTGTGGCATCACTACAATCATTGTGGTTTGCTCACGATGATTATTCAGGAATTCATCAAGTGGGATAACTACGCCCGGTGTATGTGTCTGGGTCAGGAAGAAATCCATGTGATGAAATATGACCCATCGCAGCGCAAGTATCACGCCGAGCATGATTTTTCACCGGCGCTCTATGACCGACTGGTGAAAGACTCACTTACGATTGTCGACGCCTTCGGCTATGACATGAATACAGCTGAATTCGCCATCCGCGACGGCATTCCCTATGCTATTGATTTCATGAATCCGGCACCCGATATGGATGTTAATTCGCTGGGTAAAGTCCATTTCGATTGGATGGTCGCACATATGGCTGATATGACCATCAAACTGGCAAAGTCCAAAAAAGCCACTCGTGACCGTTATTACTGGGGCAAGCTCGCCAAAGAAACCGAGAAGTAAACCATGCCCGCGGAAGCCATTGACCTCTATCACAGTCTGCTGAATGACCAACTGGCAGCCGATACGGCTGAAGCGCTCTACGGGATGCTGCGACCACGCCAGCTCTACTTTGGTGATCGTCCGCTGTGCACGGTTATCCGTCCACATTTCTACTTGCTGAAAGACTGGAATTACTTCAAGCAAGAGACTGAAATCCTGCTCGGCGCATTTGCCCGATTGCATGAAGCCTGTATGGAAGACAGTGCACTGCGTCAGCAACTCGACCTGCACGCCTATGAAGAGGCGTTATTCAGCCTAGATAAAGGTGGCCCTGTTCCCTGGACCAGTTCACGACTGGATTCGTTCTTCCATATGCAGGACCGCAACCTAAAGTTCGTTGAGTACAACGCAGAAACTCCGGCAGGTATGGGTTATGAGGATGTGCTTTCCGAAGTTTTCATGGAGCTGGAGCCGATCAAGCGATTCCAGAAGTACTACGCCGTCCAAAGCATGCCAATGCAAGGCAAGCTACTCGTTTCCCTGATGCGAGCCTATAAGGAATGGGGAGGGGAAGGCATCCCACAAATTGCGATTGTGGATTGGTCGAGCGTTCCCACCCTGACCGAACACCGTATCATCCGGGATTATTTTGAGCGGCACGGGGTGAAATCGATACTGGCTGATCCACGGGCGCTCGAATATCGAGATGGCAAGCTGTGGTACGAGGATTTCCGGATTGATCTGATTTACAAGCGAGTGCTTGCCAGCGAACTCATTCAGGAAATGGGCATCAACAATCCGATTGTGCGCGCAGTAAAAGACCGCGCCGTGATGCTGAGCAATTCGTTTAGCTGCAAGTTGCTAGCGAAGAAAGCCAGCCTGGCTCTCATGAGCGATGAACGCAACGCCAACCTCTTTACCCCGGCGCAACTGGCATCGATCCAGGCACACATCCCATGGACACGCCGGATTGAAAACCGAACCACCTTCTATAAAGATGCGCCGGTTGATCTGGTGCCTTTCATCTCAAAGTATAAAGATCGATTTGTCATCAAGCCGAACGATGAGTATGGTGGCAAAGGCGTGGTACTGGGATGGGAAGTGAGCCAGGAGCAATTTGATGCCACACTGAGGGATGCACTCACCTCAACGCCCAGTGTTGCCCAGGAACGGATCGACTTGATTGAACGGGAATTCCCCGCGTGGATCAATGAACGACTGGACATCAGTCCACGTTACATTGATGCTAATCCATATGTCTTTGGCGGGCATACGGTTTTCGGCTGCTTAACGCGCCTGTCATCGGTCGCCCTGCTGAATGTGACGGCGGGGGGAGGATCGGTCGTACCAACATTCATCCTGCAAAAGAAAGACTGATCACAGGCTATACACCTATGAAACTGAGGACGCCGTGAAGGGCGTCCTTACCAACAAAACACTTAAAAAGCTTATTCGCCGCTACGGGCCGACTTCAACTGCGTGAATACTGACCGCCCCGCTTCTTGAGCAGCTTTCTTGATCGTCGGGTCGGCTTCTGTCTGGAAAGCCTGCTGGAGCGCGGTCAAAGAGTCCTCATCTGGTAACTTCGCCAGTTCCTGGATGGACTTCAACCGTACATCGGCGCTCTTGTCTTTTAACCGCGAGGCATGGTAAGCGATCACACGTTTGACATTGCTGGTCATGGCTGTACCCACCACATTCGTCCTGTCACCAACCGGATACCAACCCTATTATAACCAGAGAACTTGCGCCACCCTAGCAAAAATCATTGAGATTTTGCAAAACCAACCCGGACTGCGCTAACGTATAGCTTTACATCGTAAGGGAGTACCTTCACATGCTTTACGCGCTGATTCATTGTCACATCAAGCCTGAGTACATTGACGCCTTCAAAGCCGCCAGCATGGAGAATGCCCGTAACAGCATCCTCGAACCGGGTTGTTTGCGCTTCGATGTCATTCAGCAGGATGAAGACCCGACGCGCTTTGTGCTAGTCGAGATTTATCGTACAGCGGACGACCCCGCCCGACACCGGGAGACGGCCCACTACCTGACCTGGCGCGATACCACCGCTGAGATGTTTGTTGAACCGCGTACTGGTGTGAAGTACCATAACGTCTTCCCGGACGATGCTGGATTGGAAAAATAGCCTCATGCGCTTTGACTTTGCAACTGCCACTAAAATCAGTTTTGGCCCCGGTGTACTCAAGGAACTACGTCCGCTGATCGGCGGATTCGGCTCGCACGCATTGGTCGTCACCGGCCGTAATCCAGACCGGGCGGCCCCCTTACTCACCATTCTGACCGAGGCGGCCCTCGCCTATACGATCTACCCCACCGATGGTGAACCCACTATTGATGATGCTCGCCGTGGCGTCGAAATCGCCCGTAGTGCCCACTGTGACATGGTCATTGCATTTGGTGGTGGGAGCGCCCTGGACACCGGTAAAGCGATTGCAGCACTGATGACCAACCCCGGTGATCCCCTTGACTATCTGGAAGTGATTGGGCGGGGAAAGCCCATCACTCAAGTCTCTGCGCCCCTCATCACGATCCCAACCACGTCAGGAACGGGTTCAGAAGTCACCAGTAATGCGGTACTCGCCTCACCAGAACATCAAGTCAAGGTCAGCTTACGGAGTCCGCTGATGCTGGCGCGGCTGGCAGTGATTGATCCCGAACTTACGTATACGTCACCAGCAGACGTGACCGCTGCCAGCGGCCTGGATGCGCTGACGCAGGTGCTGGAACCCTACGTTTCCAATAAAGCTAACCCCTTCACAGACTCGATCTGCCGAGAAGGGATGCTGCGGGCAGCACGGTCACTGAAGAAAGCCTATGATGAACCCGCGAATGCAACGGCGCGTGAAGACATGGCACTGGTCAGCCTGTTTGGAGGGATCGCCCTTTCGAATGCGAAACTCGGGGCCGTACACGGTTTTGCCGGGCCGTTCGGAGGCATGTTCGATGCCCCGCATGGGGCAATCTGTGCGCGGCTACTGCCCTATGTCATGGAAGCGAATATCCGCGCCCTGCGGGAGCGCGCCCCAGAGAGCCTTTCCCTGCAACGCTACGATGAGATCGCGCGTATCCTAACGGGAAATTCAACAGCCGTGGCCGTGGACGGAGTGCGATGGGTGCATGACCTATGCCAAGCGATGCAAGTACCCCCTCTCAGCCAATACGGCTACACCGCTCAAGACGCGGACTCCCTATGCGAAAAAGCGGCGGTTGCCAGTTCCATGCAGGGCAACCCGATCAAGCTGACCAACGAGGAATTGCATCAGATCGTCGCAGCGGCGCTATAATGCAGGCTTAGTCATTAGAGAAGCAGGTAGATCCATGGATATCTTTGGTATAGGCGGCCCGGAACTCGTCCTCATCCTCATCATTATGCTCGTCTTCGCTGGCCCCAAACGGATGCTGCAATGGGCGTATCAACTCGGCAAGTTCACCTCAAAGGCCCGCCAGATGTGGTCAGAGAGCATGGGTTACCTGCAAAAAGAGTTCGATGAAGCAGGGGTTGGCATTGAACTGCCCAAGGACATCCCCACCAAGGGCAGCCTCAACCGGACTATCTCGGAGCAAGCCGGTAAACTGATGGCCCCAGTGACGAAGCCGGTTGAAGAAGCCATGAGCGAAACCAAATCGCAACTCGATGACATCAAATTGAGTGCCAGCGTCAACATGAATACGACCAAACCGGTCAGCAAAACACCCACGCCAGCGCCCAAGAAAGACACCGCCCCTGCATCAAATGGCAACGAGAGTACCGCGCCCCTTGGCACCTGGTCATCCGGTGAGTCTGACCTTGGGAATTGGTCAAACGGGGATAAGGGCGGTTAGCTGCTGGTCTAGGATCTCCTCATCCCTCGTCTAGCTGAGAAAGCGGATCTGAACACTGCCGCTGTGTTGGACAGATTGGACACTTTGGACATATTTGACTCCGCCTCTTTGTCCAAGAAAGGCGATTCTGATAAGGATTGGGCGGATTAATCTCAGGCTTAGTTTAGCAGCAAGTAGACGCAAAATCAGAACATATGTTCCGATTTTGTTTCGTTTGGGACCTACGCAAGAACGGGCGGATATACGGGCGCAGACGCCCTAATCCGCCCCTACACATGAGGCATTTTGCGTAAGTCCTGTTAAGTTGCAACCATCCTAGTGCGGCGCTACACAGATCTCTTGATTTTCAGTGCTAGCGCACGCGCACGGGCGGGTGCATCGCCCACGTATTGGTCGGCGTTGAGCAACTCACGGAGGCGGTCTGCGGGGAGCAACGCCAGCAGGTGGGCATCGTTCACCAATAACTCCACAAGTGGATTAGCCCCACCCTGCTGAACCACAGCCCATGCCGTCAGACTGTGTTCGCGGATGATCTCATGGAGCGCCTGACGGTCGCCGCCGGCCCGCGCTGCTGCCATGAGCACCCGCTCGGTCGCGGCGAAAACTCCATAGATCGACAGATTGCGCTGGATAGACTCCTCGTTGAAGCGTATCCCCTCCAGAATACGATTCAGCCGCAAGAGCATCTCGTCGACAATCAGGAAGGCCTCTGGGAGATAGACCCGGCGATTGGCCGAGTCATCCAGGGTGCGTTCCAGCAAGCTATGTGCAGCGTTATCCCATGCCACCCGGGGCAGCGCCGCCAGGTGCCGCGCCAGACTATCGAGGTTCTCGGCATTGATGGGATTGCGCTTGAAAGGCATGGCAGACGACCCAACCTGCGCCTTGCCAAATGGCTCCGCCCACTCGCCAAAGGGAGGAGATTGCAGGAGGCGCATATCAAAGGCAAGACGGTAAATGGTCATGCCAATCCCGGCCAGCACATTCACGATCTGCCAATCCTGATGGCGGGGATAGGTCTGATGGGTGACGGGGAAGGCCTCCAAACCCACCGATTGCATCACCAACGCCTCTAAATCACCAGTAGTCATGGAAGTGCCCGCCAATAATTCACCATAGGAAGCTGCTGTGCCTACAGCGCCTTTGAAGCCTTTGCCACGAATAGGCAATTGGTTTAATGCCTCGTAATCCGCCAGCAAATCCTGCGTATAGGTTGCCAACCGGTAACCGATGGTAGTGGGTTCAGCCGGTTGTAGATGGGTAAAAGCCATACAAACATGATCGGCTTCGCGCTCGATCAACCCTGACAGAGTCGCTAACAGATGGGCTAGACGCTGGCGCACCAGTTCGCGGGCGCTCCGCAGCCGCAGGGCATCCGCATTGTCCTCAATATCCATGCTGGTCGCCCCCAGATGGATGATTCCCCCACCTACCGGGCATTGTTCCGCGTAGCAACGGACTTCCGCCATCAGGTCATGCCGAATCTCCGCCTCGATCTGATGAGATCGTTCCAAATCAATGCGGTTCTGATTAGCCCGCAGATCGGCCACCTGATCTTCCCGCACTAAACCGACTGTTTGTTCCGCTTCGGCCAAAGCCACCCACAGCTGCCGCCAGAGCCGCCGCCGTTCATGTTCTGACCACAGTTGGCGCATTTCTTCGGAGCCATAGCGCCAGGTAAACGGACTCAGATAGGTCTCATGGGTATAGGATTCGGACACGATCCATTCCTCGATTTCAGGCTTAACGCCGGGTTAACAGGCAGAACTGGTTAGTTGGGGAAACTTCCGCTGGCGATTATAATCCAGCATGCCATGGGAATTCCCTGAGCAAGAGGAACCTATTGTTACCGGAGGAATACGAATTATGAAGAGACTTTTGAGTATTGCGCTCGTATTGATGCTGGCACTCAGCATAACGGTCGTCAGCGCACAGATGACAGAACTTGGCGCAGGCGAAGGACAGGTCGATATCATCGCGTGGCCGGGCTATATCGAGAACGGTTCCACCGACCCCAATTTCGACTGGGTGACGAGCTTTGAAGCAGAAACCGGCTGCAAGGTGAACGTCAAGACGGCTGCGACCTCCGACGAAATGGTTGCTTTGATGAACGAAGGTATCTTCGACCTCGTCACCGCTTCCGGCGATGCCAGCCTGCGTCTGATTTACGGTGGTCGCGTCCAGGCCGTCAACCCGGATCTGATCCCGAGTTGGGGCACTGTGGACGAACGCCTGCAGAGCGCTCCCTGGCACACGGTGGACGTGGATGGCGACGGCACCGCAGAGCATTACGGTGTCCCCTACCAGTGGGGCCCGAATGTGTTGATGTACAACACGGAGGTCTTCGGTGGTGAAGCGCCGACCAGTTGGAATGTGGTCTTTGAAGAAATGACCCTCGCTGATGGTCAGAGCAATGCAGGTCGCGTACAGGCTTATGACGGTCCGATCCATATTGCAGATGCAGCCCAGTACCTGATGTTCCACAACCCGGAACTCGGCATCACTGACCCGTATTCCCTCGACCGTGACCAATTCAATGCCGCACTCGACCTGCTCCGCCAGCAGCGCGAACTGGTGGCCCGTTACTGGCACGACGCATTCGTTCAGATTGATGACTTCACCAATGAAGGCATCGCCGCCTCTGGCACGTGGCCCTTCCAAGTGAACCTGCTGGTTGCCGCCGGAGAGCCCATTGCGAGCGTCATCCCACAGGAAGGCGCAACAGGTTGGGCGGACACCACCATGATGCACAGCCAGGCCCCGCACCCGAACTGCGCTTACATGTGGCTGGAACACTCGATCAGCCCCAAGGTTCAGGGCGACCTGGCGGCATGGTTTGGTTCCGTCCCGGCCGTTCCGGCAGCCTGCGAAGGTAATGAACTGCTGGGCGACAGCGGCTGCTCCACCAACGGATTTGACGACTTCGAGAAAATCCGTTTCTGGCGCACCCCGGTTGAGAACTGCGGCGATGATCGCGGCGCAGTTTGCGTACCGTATCGTGAATGGGTCACAAGCTACATTGCGGTGATCGGCGGTCGCTAGCCCTCACCCCCAACCCCTCTCCCATGCCGCAGACGGCGGGAGAGGGGAGTTCGGACGGGCGCACGGTTGTGCGCCCCTACATGGCGTCACTGACCTCTGTGTACGTTATGTTCTCAATGACATTGAGCGAGCTTGTTGTCGTTGATGTCGTTGTCAGTTCCGACAAGCAGATCCAGCAGCTATGCGGGGCGCTTTCCCGGCACAGCTCCGTTTTCATGAGTTTATAGTTGTTTTCCTAATCAATCGGAACATATGCTCCGGTTTTGACCTGAATTTGATTATTACGAGGATGAACCATGCCATACGACCGCTTATGGATTGACGGCAAATGGGAAGCCAGCGTCGGCGGCAAATCCCTCTCGATTGAAAATCCTGTCAACGGGCAGATCATCGCGGAAGTACCGGATGCCAGCCGCGCCGATGTTGACAAGGCTGTCAAAGCTGCGCACACCGCTTTTTATGATGGACGCTGGTCGAAGCTCACCCCCAGCGAACGCGCCAGCGCCATTTGGAAACTGGCCGACTTGATCGACCGGGATAAGGAAAAGATTGCACAGGTCGAGTCCGATAATACGGGCAAGCCTTACCAGATGGTGAGCCTGGGGGGCGACCTCCCCTTTGCCATCGACAATCTGCGCTTCTTCGCCGGAGCAGCCCGCGACACCCATGGCTACAGTTCCGGGGAATACATGAAGGGCTATTCTTCGATTTATCGGCGGGAGCCGGTTGGGGTAGTCGGGCAGATTGCTCCCTGGAATTACCCGTTCATGATGGCAATCTGGAAGATCGGCCCGGCACTGGCCGCAGGCTGTACGATTGTTCTCAAGCCTGCGCCTGGTACGCCGCTGACCACCCTGATGCTGGCGGATCTGATCGCGGAAGCCGGTATCCCAGATGGTGTAGTCAACATCGTCACCGGTGGGAATGACACCGGGCAGGCTATCGTGGAGCACCCTGATGTGCGGATGGTCAGCCTGACGGGTTCAACCGGCACCGGCAAGAAGATCATGAAAACAGCGGCAGATACGCTGAAGCGTGTACATCTGGAACTGGGTGGCAAAGCGCCGCTGATCGTCTTCGACGACATGGACCTGGATGCATTCGCCGGGGTGGCAGCTTTCACCAGCACGGTCAATACCGGGCAGGATTGCACCGCGGCCACCCGTGTCTACGTCTCCAAAAAGAATGCTAACCACGCTACAGAAGCTCTGGTAGAGGCCATGCGGGCGGTCAAGATTGGCCGACCACACGATGACGGCGTGCAAATGGGGCCGCTAATCTCTGGAATTCAGCGGGAGCGCGTGGCGGGTTTCATCGAGCGGGCGAAAGCGCATGGGGCCCAAGTCCTAACCGGGGGAACTGTTCCGGCAGGTTTTGAGAATGGTTACTTCTTTGAACCCACGGTGATCGTCGGTGCAAGCCAGAAGGATGAAATCATCCAGAGTGAAGTTTTCGGGCCGGTCCTCACGCTCAGCACGTTCGAGGATGAGGCCGAAGCAGTGGCAGTCGCCAACGATGTCCCCTATGGCCTGGCGGCCTCGATCTGGACGCGTGATATTGGCCGGGCGATGCGTGTTTCATCCCAATTGGAATTCGGGACGGTCTGGATTAATGACCATATTCCGCTGACCTCGGAAACACCGCATGGTGGTTTCAAACAATCCGGTTTTGGCAAAGATCTGTCCGCAGAAGCAGTCTCTGACTACCGAGTGACCAAGCACGTCATGATCAAGAACGGATAAACCGACATGGCAGCGAATCAGTCGCGGTCGGTCGCGGTCAGCCTGCGGCAAGTCTGCCGGTACTTCGGCGATGTGCGAGCGGTAGACCGGGTAGACCTGGATATTTATGACGGTGAGTTTTTCTCCTTGCTGGGGCCTTCTGGCTCCGGCAAGACAACCTGCCTGCGACTGATCGCCGGGTTCGAGCAATCCACTTCGGGCAGCATTTTGCTCCACGGCCAAGAAGTCGCCGGGGTGCCCCCCTATGACCGGGATGTGAATACCGTCTTTCAGGACTATGCCCTTTTCCCCCACATGAGCGTTGGGGAAAACGTGGCGTATGGACTGATGATCCGCAAGGTGCCCAAGGATGAGCGCAACCGCCGCGTGCGGGAGATGCTCGACCTGGTGCGGCTTTCCGGTATGGAAAACCGTCGACCCACCCAACTTTCCGGCGGTCAACGGCAGCGGGTAGCGCTGGCGCGAGCGCTGGTCAACCAGCCCCGGGTGCTGCTGCTGGACGAGCCACTCGGTGCGCTCGACCTCAAGCTGCGGCAACAGATGCAGGTAGAGTTAAAGGCCATCCAGCAACAGGTCGGTATCACCTTCATTTTTGTCACTCACGATCAGGAAGAAGCCCTGACTATGAGTGACCGACTGGCGGTGTTCAATCATGGACGAATCGAGCAGATCGGTACGCCTGCCGAGGTCTATGAGCGCCCCACAACCGAGTTCGTGGCTGGTTTCGTCGGCACCTCGAACCTGCTTAAAGGCGACACGGCCACCCGACTGATGGGATCTGCACAAACAGTCGCAATCCGCCCGGAGAAGATCCGTATCTATGCGCCGGGCGAGATCATTGACACGGGCATGGTGCAGGCCAATGGCACTATCAAAGAGATCATTTATCTGGGGATGCATAACAAGTATCTGGTGAGCTTAGATAATGGTGATGAACTCACGGTTGTCCAGCAAAATCTGGATGCACTGTCCGCAGTAAATTCCATCGGTCGCGGTCATGCTGTGCAACTGGCATGGGCACGAGCGAGCGCTCATCCGCTGAACCCAGCCGGGGGAAGCAAATGACCGCACTACCTGCCCCGGCGGCAACTTCCTTGCTCAAACGCATCGGACACTACTTTTACCAACACCCTAATCAGGCGCTGGTGCTGCTGCTCCTGCTCCCTATGTTGTGGCTGCTGGTGTTTTACGTTGGTTCGTTGAGCGCATTACTGGCGCAGAGCTTCTTCTCGCTGGATGATTTCACCGGGCGTATTGTACGACAATTCACCCTCCGCACCTACCAAGGCATGTTCAGTGATCCATCGAATCTGGACATCTTCGTCCGCACAATTTCGATGGCAGCCGCCGTCACGGTGACAAGCGCGGTGCTGGCCTTTCCGCTGGCATATTACATGGCGCGGTATGCACGCGGGCGCGTACGCGGCATTCTATATCTGGCAGTGCTGCTACCATTGTGGTCGAGCTACCTGGTCCGTGTCTATACGTGGAAGATCATCCTGGCGCAGGAAGGGATCATCACCTGGTTCTTTACTACACTGGGATTAGGCGGCGTGCTGGACTGGATACTCGGCCTGCCAGTGATCGGTGGCCCCTCGCTCTCGTTCTCACTATTGGGGATGTTCTTCGTCTTCGTTTACATCTGGCTGCCCTACATGATCCTGCCGATCAATGCGGCACTGGAACGGGTGCCTAAATCCCTGATTGAAGCCTCCAGTGACCTGGGAGCACGCCCAGGTTATACGTTCCGGCGGGTGATCTTACCATTGGCTTTCCCCGGCGTGGTGGCGGGGTCGATTTTCACATTCTCACTCACGCTGGGCGATTACATCATCCCGCGTGTCATCGGAGACTCCAGCTACTTCGTGGGTATGGCCGTTTACGCCCAACAAGGCACATCCGGCAATATCCCACTGGCAGCAGCGCTCACAGTCGTCCCGATCATCATCATGATCGGCTATCTGCTGGTAGCGCGGCGACTGGGGGCATTCGATGCGCTCTAACCTGGAAACCCCACGCTCACCGCTGGCACTGAAACTAGCCGCCGGGTGCAGCCTGCTCTTTTTGCATGTTCCACTGTGCATCATCATCCTGTATGCGTTTACCACCGAAGAAGCCGCCTTTACCTTCCCGCCGCCCGGACTAACCACCCAGTGGTTCAGTCAGCTAGCCAACCGAGGCGACTTCTGGGAATCGCTGTGGCTGTCGATTGCAGTCGCCACTACTGCTACGCTGGTCGCCATGATCCTCGGCACACTGCTGTCGCTGGCGTTATATCGCAGCAACTTCTTCGGACGCGATGCAATCAGTCTGTTGGTGATCCTGCCGATTGCGCTACCAGGCATTGTAACCGGCATTGCGCTGCGGTCTGCCATCAGCCTGACCGGAGCGCAGTTCACTTTCTGGACGATTGTGATAGGTCATGCGACCTTCTGCATCGTAACGGTTTACAACAACGTGATCGCCCGTTTGCGCCGAACAGCCCATTCGCAAGTTGAGGCTTCGATGGATCTGGGTGCTTCGACCTGGCAGACCTTCCGCTACATCATCCTGCCCAATATTGCGACGGCACTGCTGGCGGGCGGTATGCTGGCATTTGCTTTGTCGTTTGATGAAGTTATTGTCACTACGTTTACCGCCGGGCAACAACGCACGCTGCCCATCTGGATCTTCGATCAACTCACCCGCCCCCGCGACCGCCCAGTGACAAACGTGGCGGCGGTCTTTGTCATTGCGGTAACATTCATCCCGATCTTGCTGTCGTATCGCCTGACAGCAAGCACACGGGAGTAACCGATATGTCATTTTTAGAACAAGAAATTCATGAGCAACCGGATGTCATCCGGCAACTGATTGAGGCAGAATGGTCGAACGTGCAGGCCATACGGCAGAAAATTGCCGACTTTAACCCAGAATTCGTTCATATCGCTGCGCGTGGCACCTCGGATAATGCCGGACGCTACGCCCAATATCTATTCGGGATTCATGCAGGTCTGCCGGTCGCACTGGCAACCCCATCCGTACACACATTGTATGAAGCATCTCCCCGGCTGGGGCGGGCACTTGTCATTGGCATTTCGCAATCCGGTCAATCGGAAGACATCCGCCGGGTGGTTGAGGATGGGCGCAAACAAGGGGCGCTGACTGTCAGCATCACCAACGACGCGCAATCCCCGATGGCGCAGGCATCTGAATATCACATCCCACTGCACGCCGGAACTGAAAAAGCAGTGGCGGCAACCAAGAGCTACACCGCACAATTGACCGCCGTCTCTATGCTCGGTGCAGCCCTCAATGGTTCAACCGAGATGATCGCCGAATTACAGAAGCTGCCCGATTATGCCAACCGGACTCTCAAACTATCGGATGGTATCCGGGGATGGGCTGAACGTTACCGCTACATGGAGCGGTTAGTGACACTGGGGCGCGGCTATAACTATTGCACCGCTTTTGAGGTGGGCCTCAAGATCAAAGAACTATGCTATGTGGTCGGTCAGGAATTCAGCGAAGCGGACTTCCGCCATGGGCCAATTGCCGTGATTCAACCAGGTTTCCCGGTGATTACGGTGGCGATGAGCGGAAAAGCCCTACTGGTCATCCTGGATTTGCTGCATAAGCTCGGGGAACGTCAGGCAGAGTGCCTCGTCATTTCCAATGATGACTCGGCTCTGGGTATGGGTCACAAGGCGATGCGAGTTCCAGAATTACCGGAGTGGCTCAGCCCGATTGTGGGTGTAATTCCTGGGCAAGTCTTTGCGATGAGCCTAGCTGCAGCTAAAGGCTACGATCTGGATCAACCGCGAGGATTGACCAAGGTCACATACACGATCTAAGAAAACCGCAGAGTGGTTAAGAACGCAGCGGGTTCAGCAGTTACGAATTTCAAAGTGGATGCTACTAGGGCACTTCGATCAGTCCGGCTGACAGCGAGTCGCCGGACTCGGTGGCTATGCGGGTACCGCTGACCGGATCATAGAAACCAACACGAAGTTCATAGGTGCCGGATGGCACATTGGCCAGCGGAACCTGATACACATCCCGATAGTGCGTTCCAACCGTCCATGACTGGGTACTGATGCGTCCATCTTGCGGCGGGCCATCATCCTGTGACCATAAGGGTGTGTTGGTTGCTGGATTGATCCCACCGATTAAGTGGACGAAGACGCGCAAGTCGCGCTCGCTGGGTGCTAGAGGCTGCCAGTAGAGCCACACCGTTAAATCAGAAGCATCGACTATAGGCATCACAATTTGCACGGCGCGCAGATCAACCAAGCCAGTGAATGTGCCGTGTGAAGTCTCAACCCCTAATTCGGCGTCGGCCACGGTCCAAGGCCGATAGCGCTGGACATGTATTCCGTCCGCCCATTGATCAAAAACGCGCTGCCAGCGGACATCCAGCCAACTTTGCACAGCATTCCCATTGGGCCAGTCCGGGTAAGGCTGCCCCACCAACCAGATTGAGGGGTGCTGAGTCACGTAAGCTGCCAGCGCGCGCTCAACTTCAGGAACCGATTGGGCTGGTGATGAGGGCAAGGCAATATCGAGAGCCTCTGCACGATAGTAGTAGCCAAAGGCTGCATCAATAGATTGCTGTATGACCAGGTCATCAGAATCAACCTCGGCCCGAAGGTAATCCGTCACCAGGGGCCAGTTGGCGGCTTTGCGGTAAACAGGATCATAAAAGTAGTTGAAGAGCGAAATCACTGACAAACCGATGTAACCGAGCAGTGACAACCAAATGATAATCTGCAAAGGGGTAGCCCGTAACATCGACCTGCGCGGCAGAGAGGAAACGGCCAACACCGCTACAAATCCAGGGAGCGCAGCCAGCACATATTGGGGAGCAAAAATCTTTAAGCGCAGTGAAGCAATGCTCAATAAGGTAATCGGCAGCAGAGCGATGCACAGCAACCAAAAAAAGGTTCTTCGCTCGTGGCGATACAGCAGGAAGCCCACTGCGATGATAAATAACACGATCCCGGCAAAAACGATTGCAATCCAGGCCGATGGCAGAGCACGCCCAAAGAATAAAGTTGTCACCAAGCCGGGCAAAAACGCCAGATCAAAACCGCTAGCCGTCCCCCCATAGCCACCGCGCCCCAGCAATGACAGTTGCAGGAACAGGAAAGAGAGACCCGATGTCCCTAGCGCCAGCAGAGCTGCCATGAAAAACCGCTTCACTCGGCTCCAGTCCCTACGATAGACTATCAGGACGTAGAGACCGAGCCCGATTATGGTGAACCATTCGTTGTAGAACAGGTTCGCCGCTAGCGTGATGGTCAGCCCATAACGGAGCCAATGACCAAGACGGTTATGCCGGAGAGCGATCAATCCAAGCCACAGACCGACCGCACTCAGGCCTGACCAGAGTGCATAATTGCGAGCATCCTGCGCGTGCCAGAGCGCATAAGGCTGGAGCACCCACAACAATGCTGCCAGCAAACCAGTCCAGCGCCCGCCCAGGTGTTGCCCAATACCGTACAGGGCTGGTATAGCTAACAGACTAATCAGCGCCGGGAACATCCTCAAGGGAAATTCATCGGTTCCAACAACCGTACCCCAGAGGTAATAGCTGGCATATGTCAAGGCCGGATGAGGTTCAATGGTCGCAATCTGAGTAAGAGATTGATCGAGCGGCAGAGTCCAATACTGAGCGGTAAAGGCCTCATCCCCTCTAAAAGGGGAAACATCCAACCGATACAGCCGCAACGCAAAGCTTATCAGAATCAGAGTGAGGAGAATGAGACGAAAGAAAAGCGGAGAGCGCATCACGAATATATTGGCAGGTGGACTAAATCGGGTTGCTCGATTGACGGAGAATGACCTGTAGCCATCTCCGTCGACCGTGCATCATTGTGCTCTATTTCGCCAGTACTTCGGCGGTGGCATCGTCAAAAGCTTCCGCTACAGCCTCGGCATCGAGCGCGCCACCATTAACCTCTTCAGCGGGTTTGCCAGGCTTTTTCTTCGCTTTCGCGTTGGTAACTTGCTCTTCACTCAACTTGGTCTGCCGATCACTGATTTCGCGAAGGTAATCCCGCAAATTGGGTTCCTTACGTTCGTCCGCATACAGCACTGGCACTTGCGGGTTGATCGCCTCAATCTGAGCGCGGGGATCAACAAAAATGATCAGCGGCTGTACATGGACCCCAGGCATTTTAGAGTCCAGGAGCTTTTGTACATGCTCAGCGGCACGCAGAGCATCATGGGTCGGATTCGCGATATGGTCCTGACGGAAGAAACGGGTAACCGCGGTGAGGGCACCACCAGCGGTCTTCCATTTATCACCCTCAACACTAAATTTGCCTTCCTGAAAGCGGGTCACAATGGCAAACACGCCTTGCGGGCTGATTAGCACATGGCGGGCAGGGAAGTGATAGTAGTTATAGAGGGTACTCTTCTTGCTGATGCCCTTCAGACCTTCCTTGATGGCTTCCTCAGGTCGCGGTTGGCGCAACCAAAGATTAGTCAGTCGCACCGAGAAGATTGTACAAATCAGGCTGGCAGGCAGCACCAGCGTCGACAACAAAGATGATGCCAGAAAACTACCAGAATCTTCAGCCTGGGCGGCCACACCCTGCGTGGCTGTGATCAGAAAAAAACCACCGATCAGAACGGCCATACTGACAAAGAACATGACAGTTGCCAAACGTTTATTTCGGCTCACGAGCCTGGCATTGGTTTCGATCCGCATAACTACTCTTTATCCTCAACTTCTCCATAAACAGCGCGCTCCCCGGCCAGACAGCAGAGGAGCGCGGCATCCTTGATTAGAACTGACCAAGCGTTAAGCGACTGGCACCAGGTAGGATAAGCCGCCACTCTTATATACTTCCGCGCAGATCAACTCGCCTACACGCAGCGTGGGGAGGATTTCCCAGGTACGCGGCACACCACTGGCAATCCCCATGATGGCATTATTTACGTCCGCCGGATTCGGCTTCATGCAATGAGTCACAGGAATATCCAGCTTGGTAGTGATGGGATCGCCATCATTGTCGTAGAAGGTAATATCATAGTACAACTGCAAACGCTGATAACCGGAGGGCGCTACGGGCGCATAACCATTCCAGATCGCCGTGCAGCGCACTGAAATTGATCCATTGAAGCTGATGCCAATATCTTCGGTATCCCACGCGAGCGTATCGCAGGCGGGCGGGAAGAAGCGCATCACATTCATCGGCTCATTGCCGAGTGCTGGAATCTGTGTGGCGCGCCCAGGAATAGGCGTCGTCAGCACTGCAGTGGGTGTGCCGGGCCCGGTCGTCGGGCTTCCAGATGCTCCTGTGATCTCGGCTGTAATCCGAGCAATACCACTCATGTTCAGGTTCACTGGCGCACTACCATTGGCCGGCCCCAGAACAGCCGCCGAAGACAGTCGGTTGATGTCAAACGTCGTACCAGGTGACCAAGCCCAGTAAGTCAAGACAGACGAACCGGATTGGTCTGCCAGAAAACTGAAGTTTACAGGCAGGTAGAAACCGACCCATACGACCGGCGCATTGACCTGTACGGGCGTCGGGAAAACGGCTGTAAAGACACCCGATTGTGAAACCGTGGTTGTAAACTGACCGGCCAGCGTCGCATCCAGAGGCGAGCCACCATTGGGGTCCTGATAGACAACCGCCGTAACAGAGGTTCCGGCAGGTGCAGCACTGACCGCAATACTCACCCGATCAATGGTCGCCGGGAAAGTCAGACCCAAGGGGGTGAGATCAAACCCGTTAATCACCAGTGAAGGTTCACCCTGCACCGTAAACGGCGCACTGGCATCCCCGCTGTTGAGGTTCAGGACACGGTCTCCGGCTTGAGCAGTCAGCGCAAAGGATAGGCTGACCACGATCAAACCCAGGAGAATTGCCACTGGAATGAGCTTTCGCATGGGAATTATCCTCGTATCGAACTGCCACCACTATGCCTGTAGTATACTCCGCATCCGGGGCAGCTTTGGTTTACCGCGCTCGTTATTGTAGGTGGCTTCCGAATGATGGTCAAGTTCGTCACCCGCTTTTATGGTACCAGCGTCACGATTGTCATGGTTGGTCTGGCGCTGGTGATCTGGCTTGGCGTTATGCGAGAGTTCCGACTGGATGACAGCTTTATCACCTTTCGCTATGCTCAAAATCTGGCAGCAGGCCACGGTCTGGTCTATAACCCCGGGGATACGACCCTCAGCACCACTGCACCGCTCTATGCAATTCTGCTAGCCGGATTAAGTCACTTTGTCCCTGATTTTCATTTTCTGGGAGGATTGGTCGGTGCGCTCAGCATTGGCATCGGCGGCGGAATGTTCTATCGGTTGGCTGCCTTTACCTACTCAAAGAACACATCATTTTCATGGAAAGCTCTATGGGCAGCAACTGCATACACTTTAGCCCTGCCCCTCTGGCTGGCACTCGGCATGGAAACTCCTGTATGGATCATGTTGGTGCTGGTCGCAGCAGCAAGTATATTAGACGAGCGTCAATGGCTCGCAGGATTGGCGCTGGGTCTGGCGACTGTTGTTCGCCCCGATGCAGCCTTACCCGCAATACTGATAGGCTTCAGCCTCCTTTTACAAACTATCCCGAGACTCGGCACGCGCAAATATCCCCTACGCCCACTGTTGTACTTTAGCACCCTGTACCTGGTCCCCGTGCTGCTTTATACAGCATGGTCATATCTGAACTATGGCTCCCCTTTCCCAGTCACATTGGGGGCTAAGAGTGCTCAGGCATTTATGGGCATCACCGGGCTTGGGCCTTACGTAACCATCCCAGCGGGCCTCGGTCTGATTGCTCAGGATTTGTTTAAACAAAGTTCGCTCTACATGGTTTTTTTGCTCTTGTCCATCTTTGGATTGGCTGGACACTTGAGCAAAGTCAGTTGGATGCTGACATTATGGGGAGGACTGCATCTAACGGCTTACGCTACATTGGGAGTAGCACCCTACCGCTGGTATTATGCGCCGATCGTCCCTGGAATCATCGCACTCGCCGCCACCGGGTTGAGCTATCTGCATCAGCGCCTGAGTGAACATCACTTTCGTCTGGCAGGCTCCGTGGTTAGCATCATTGCAGGACTTGGGCTGGTGGCGCAGGCGATCAGTCTGTTCACAGTCTACCAAGTCATGCAGACTGGAGAGCAGAGAGGGCCGATGCTACCAATTATTGATTGGCAGGTTTACCGCGAAACAGGTGAATGGCTGGCGGCCAATACACCACCCAATGCCACCCTCGGCGTAGCTGAAGTCGGTCAGATTGGATTCTACGCTGAACGCTACATGACCGATTATCTGGGTCTCCTCCAACCAGAAGTGACTGCCAATCTTCAACGCGGTGATCTGTATAGCTGGTTAGCAGGCTATGCGCCCGACTACCTGACTTTTCAGCGGTTCCGAGGGAGTGGGCTGGCGCTTTATAATCTGTTCATTCAGGATGACCCCTGGTTCAACGCCAATTATCGGCAGGTCGCACAGATCGACGATCCACGTTACCAATTGGGACCAGTCCAAATTTACGAGCGAATTCAGCCGACGACACCCGTTACACTTCAACCACTTGTCCGAGCGTTTGGCAATTTGCGCTTGACCGGAGTTGCACTGGATAGGCGCCGGGTACCGACCACAGGTGGCGCGGTGCGTATACGTTTAGACTGGGAAGTGATCGGCACATTACCCAACCCACTTTACATCGCTGTCAAGGTATTGAATCGACCTCTATTGCCCGGTCATGATGGTCACTACGATAGCACTCACTGGAGAGGCAGTTTTTCCACCTGGCACGCATTTGTCATTCCAGAAGGATTAGGCTCAGGCTTCTATCGGGTATTGGTGGCAGTAGGAGCCAGTGATAGCAACAGCTTCATTGAACAGCCCGTCAGCGCCATCGAACTCTATCCGCCGAGTTGACCCGCTCATGCCGAGTGCTATAATTCGCACGTTTTGAGGCTTACAGGAAAACTCCAGGATGCAGGAATTTGCTCTATTTGCGCTAGTCGCATTGCTGGCGCTAGGTGCCTACTGGTCGCTCGTCATTTTCCCCAAGCAACGTGACTTCACCAAACGACAACGTTACGTCCAGTCATTGGATGAAGGTGCTGAAGTTGTTACCTATGGTGGAATTGTGGGACGAGTCCTGAAAGTCGAGGCGGATAAGGGTATTGTCCAAGTGGAAATCGCCCAAGGAGTCGTTGTCCGGCTGATTACGGCGGCGATTGTACAAGCCTATGATCCAGAGACTTTCGCCGAGGCCGCACGCGCAGGTATGGAAGCCGAAGCAGAGAACCAGAGTACGTCCTGATTGCTGAAACCACCACAAGACACGGTTTCTTAGACACAGCCAGTCAAGAAAGGTTCATTTTCAAACCATGCAAGGTCATATTCGCTGGTTGGTCGTCATCATCCTACTGACGGCCTTTGCAGTATGGGTTGCCCTCCCCGGCACTCTGCTGACCAATATTCCGGATTCGTGTTACACGGTGAATCCCGAACGAACCAAACCCATCCAAGGGATTCATCTCGATTTTAATGATGATTGTGTACAAGAAATTCAAGTGGATGTCCGCCAGGCACTCGGTCTGGACATCATTGGTGGGCTACGCGTGTTGCTCGAGGCTGAATTACCGCCCGGCACCTTCACCATCGAAGACCTGAACCAGGCAGCTAACAACGTGAGCCGCCGTGTAAATGCGTTGGGTGTGGGTGAAGCGACGGTACAGGTACAGGGTTCGAACCGGCTGCTGGTCGAGTTACCTGGCGTGACCGATACCTGTCAGGCTATTACGACCATTCAACGAACTGCCTTACTCGAATTTGTCGATTTCGGTGGCCTGGCTGGACAAGCACAGGCACTCATTGGTCGCCCGGTATTGACCACTCAACAGCAGACCATCATCGACCAGCGCAATCAAGCCGCTCAGGCGGAAGCCGCGCCGAGCGACAGTTCGTCAGGTGGAATCGCTACCGATCCCGCGGGAACACCAGCGGCTGTTTCCAACACGCTGGCTGAATGTGAACCTCAGTCGGATACAACGAGCAGCGAAGCACCTATCCTGAACCCCGCAACAGGTCAACCGTTCACAACCGTCATCACCGGTGCAGGCCTCCAGGCAGCTGCTGCCGAACTTGATCCCAACTCCCAGCAATGGGTGATTCGTTTTGAGCTCACCGCTGAAGGGGGAAGCGTATTTGGCCCCTTCACCGGCAGCCGCATCGGTCAACCGCTCGCCATCGTACTGGATGGGCAAGTGCTTTCTGCGCCGACAGTCCAAGCTCGATTGGACACTGGTGGCGTGATCTCCGGCAGCTTCACTGAGGACGAGGCCAAACAACTCGCGCTTCAACTCAGATCGGGGGCGCTACCCATTCCACTACGCGTGGAATCGAGCGAAACGGTCGGCGCAACCCTCGGTCAGCAGTCGGTTGAGTTAAGCATCCGCGCAGGCATCATCGGTGTGATTGTGATCCTGATTTTCATGGTGGTTAATTACCGGGTTCCAGGCATTGCGGCTGCACTGGCGCTGCTAGTATTTATTGCTCTGAATCTGGCAGTATTCAAGATCATCCCAGTGACGCTGACCTTGCCTGCTATTGTGGGTTTCCTCATCTCAATTGGCACCGCCGTAGACGGCAATATTCTGATCTTTGAACGACTTCGCGAAGAAGTTCGAAGTGGAAAAACGATTGATAAAGGCGTAGAAGAAGGTTTCTCTCGTGCTTGGACTTCCATTCGAGACTCTAACCTATCGACCATCTTGATCACATCCGTTTTGTTCCTGTTTGGTCAGACTCCTGGTGCCAGTATTGTGAGTGGTTTTGCAGTCACCCTCATCCTTGGGCTGATCATCAATCTGTTCACGGCGGTCATTGTGACACGCACGTTCCTCCACATCATCCTGTACTTCACACGCAAGCAGCTTGCCGAACACAAGTGGCTGGTTGGCGTCTAAGGGCAATTCACTATGTTTAGCATCGTCCAAAAACGTCTGTGGTACTACATCTTCTCTCTTTCCATCATCATCCCCGGCATCCTGGTGATTGGCTATTCGATCATCAATACCGGTCAACCCTTCCGCCTAAGCATCGACTTCGAAGGCGGCAGCATCTACGAACTCACCTATAGCGCTCCCGGCGCGACTGAAGCCAATATCCGCGAAACACTCTCACGATTCGGCGATGAATCGGTCGTCATTCAGCAACTGGGACGCCCGGAAGCCTATCGCTGGTCGGTGCGTGCCTCTTACCATGACCAGACCATATCTAATCAGATTGTAGATGCACTTGGTGAATTGGCCCCACTCGACCGCAGCAGCCTACGTATTGAAACCGTATCTGCAACCATCGGTCAGGAAGTTACACGCGCCGCTTTCCTAGCAGTACTGGTCGGCACAATCGTCGTGACCGGTTTCATCGTGCTGGCGTTCCGGCTGGTTCCAGATGCCTTCCGCTACGGCGTTTGTGCGATTATCGCCATGTTGCATGACGTATTGATAGTGGCTGCAGTGATGTCGCTCGGCGGGCTGCTCTTCCGATGGGAAGTGGATGCACTTTTCTTAACCGCCATTCTGATGGTGGTCGGTTTCTCGGTACAGGATACGATCGTCCTCTATGACCGCATCCGTGAAAACATCCCCAAGTATCTTGGCGAGCCTTATGAAACCATCGTCAACCGCAGCATTCTGGAAACTATACAGCGGACTCTAACCACACAGATCAGCGTTTTCTTCGTGATGATCGCCATTCTGTTCTTCGGTGGCGATAGCATCAAGCAGTTCGTATTCATTTTGTTCGTCGGTCTGCTGACCGGTTCCTATTCGTCGATCTTCATCGCCGTTCCGCTGCTGGTTTCGTGGGAACGTGGTGAATTTCCGTTTGTCTTTGCTAAAGCCAGGGTTGCACCTGCGGAAGCCTAAGTCAAAACAAAAGAGCACCTGCAGCTGGTAATGCTGCAGGTGCTCTTGAAGTGGTTTCGTTGAGCTAACGCAGCGCTATCGGCAGGGTGAAAGCAAAGGTTGAGCCCACACCCTGTTCGCTTTCAACTTCGATGACGCCACCGTGAGCTTCAATAATGTGGCGAGCAATCGCTAGACCCAAGCCGGTTCCCTGTGTAAAGCCAGCCGTATCTGCCACGCGGAAGAATTTCTCGAACAGGTGGGCTTGATTTTCTTTGCTGATACCATAGCCCGTATCCACCACAGCAATGCGTGCCATGGGATGTTCCTCATCCCCGACCCGATTGACATTGATGGTAATCTTGCCACCTTCGCGGTTGTACTTAATGGCATTCGTCAATAGATTGAGTAATACCTGCTTGACCTTGCCACGATCCGCATTCACAACGGCATCTTCCCCGGCCAGGTGAGCAACCACGTTCCTGGCCTGTGCCTGCGGCAAGACCACCTCAACGCTTTCCTCAATCAACTTACCAACATCAAAACGAATAAGTTCCAAGCGAGTCCGACCAGATTCAAGGCGCGCCAGATCGAGGAATTCGCTGGTCAAGCGGCTGAGGCGATCGGTTTCGCTCTGCATCGTCTGAATGATGTCAATGCGTTTTTCGCCCGGCAGGTCAGGCCGCAAAAGCAGCACCGTACTTGCCTTCAGGGCAGCGAGCGGAGTCCGCAGCTCATGGACCATTTCTGCGATGAAGTCACTCTGCTGGAACAGCCGTGCATTCTCAATCGCAATAGCGGCTTGTCCTGCCAAAATCGTCAGGGTCGTAATATCTTCTTCTTCCCAGTGGGAACTGCCAATTTTATTGATCCCCTCTAGCACACCCGTAATCTTGCTATGAGTTTTTAACGGGACCGCCAGAATGCTGCGCGTCCGAAATTCGATGGTGTCATCTACTTTACTGTTCCAACTGGGTTCCTGCGTGACATCGTCAATGACACGCGGTTCACCATGCAGCGCAACCCAACCAGCAATACCACTGCCCTTCGGGATAACAATCCCAGCCATATCTTTATCATGGATATTGGAAGCAATTTCAAAACGTAGATCGCCGCTAATGGGATCAATCAACATGATTGAGGCAGCCTCGGTATTGGTGAGTTCCTTGGCAGCCGAGATGATTTTTTTGAGCAGCGATTGAATATCCAGCGTGGAATTCAGTTGCTGACCGATCTCCAGCAGGCGTTCATAGCGGTTGATGATCATGGAATCGGTCATACAAGCGCCTCCAAACGCTCGACAATTCGGGGCAAAACCTCAGCAGCATCCCCAACAATCCGGATTTCTGCCTGGTTATCCATGTAGGTGGAATCCTTGTTGAGCATGATAATTCTAGCACCATTGCGGGCTGCCAGCATCGGTAACTCAGAGGCTGGTGCAACCTCAAGCGAGGACCCGATCACCAGCATAAGATCAGCTTTACGACAATAATCTTTTGCGTTCAGGAATTCCTGTACAGGAAGTTGCTCCCCGAAAAGAATCACATTGGGTTTTAGTACACTGCCACAATGCGAACAATGCGGTACCTGACGGTCTTCTAAAAACTGGCGAATAATTGGTTCAGCCGGATAGATCTTAAAACAATGAATACAGGTTGCCTGCCGCATGTGACCGTGTAATTCAAACACTGTTTGGCTACCGGCCCTGGTATGCAACATATCAATGTTTTGAGTAACGACTGCCTTGAGTCGATGATCCGCTTCCAACCGGGCTAAACTATCATGGGCTGAGTTGGGGAACGCCGCAAAAGTTAACTTCGCCAGTGGATAAATCCAGTCATAAAAAGCCTGGGGATCGTGCCGGAACCCGTAAATACTGGCAACCTTAAGAGGATCGGCATTTTCCCATAGGCCAGTAGATCGGCTGCGAAAATCAGGAATACCAGAAGGGGTACTGATACCAGCGCCCGTAAAGGCAACAATAAACTGCGCTTCATTTATCAGCGCGGCAGCCCGTTCGATTAAGCTGCTCACCTCATCCATGAGGCTTAGCCCGGATTCGCTGCGCGGATCTGTTGGTTCATATCTTCAGCCAGCTTGACAAACTGGGTAGAGATGACGGCATTCGGCTGATGAGTCACGATGGGCATCGCGGCCCGCATTGATTGGAAGAGGTGGTCATGGGCAGCAGAGAAAATTGCCCGCAGTTCCTTACCCAGCAACTGCTCGACTTCATGCCAGGGTGTTTGGATATTAGATTGCGCCCGATTGACTACCACAATATGTGTGCGGTTATTGCCACTAGCATCGAGGTCAGGCAGCATCTCCCGCGCCATCGAAAGTGCGACGGGATTAGGCTCTACCACCAATATTACGAAGTCCATCTCACGCTGAAGTCGACTGGAATTCGCATTCAGGCCTGGGCCAAGATCAAAGATCACAGGACGCCCCATCATTCGAAGCGCGCGGATAATCCCAACTGCTGAATCAATCGGGTAGTTAAGGAGCGCTTCTTTGGTGCGCGTAGAACAAGCCAACGCCCGTAAGCCTGTCTGGTGGTTAATGAGGTCAGTGTCGATGGTCGGGGGCCGAATATCGGCGGTCGGTTTACTCAGGACATTGGCCATACCCGTGTTATTGGGAAAACCGAGCATGTGGCCGAGGTTGCCAGCGCCAAGACGGAAATCAGCGACAATCGAATTTTGACCGGCCAATACAAACGCGGCTGCGAGGTTGAGAGCCAACGTGGTCGTACCTACCCCACCCTTGGCGCCAATCACCCCGATACTAATGCCTTTTGGAGCATCGCCCCGACGCGGACCATTCGGAATAGCAGCACCACTGCGGGCTAGAATATTCTTGACTCGAGACGCCAATTCTGCGGGATGCGTGGGTTTGGTCAAGTAATCATCCGCACCAGCTTCAAACCCGGCCACTTTGTCGTCCACCAGAGTCTTGGCCGTGAACATGATGATAGGAATAGCTTTTGTATCCGGGTTGGCACGTAAGCGGCGGCACACTTCGTAACCATCCATGTCCGGCATCATCACGTCAAGAATGATGAGGCTGGGGTTTTCGCTCGTCGCCTTGGCCAATGCCTGATTACCGGCGCTGGCCGCGATGACCTCATAACCCTGCCGCTGGAGCATCAGACCGATCAGCTTCAGGCTATCAATATCATCATCAACAATCAGAATTTTGTTGGACATAGTCACATCAGTGTGCGGTAGTAAAGATTACAAGCTCAGTCTAGCATGAAAGAATCCCCCCCGCAACCAAGGCACATGAATTTTTCGTGCAGGTCTTGACACCCGATTCAGGGCTATGTTAGTGTTAAACGCAAGCGGGCAAATGGAAAATTTGTCCTTCATACAACCACTGACAGAGATGGGAATAGTAGGCAATTCGTCCCACGCCAGAGAGTACGGGCCATCGGCTGCAAGCCCGTTCGTGCGAGTTTTGCTGAATGTCATCCCGGAGTCGCCCGGCTGAAACCAGAGTAAGCAGGGACGGGTACGCCCGTTATTGCGATTGAGCGCTCGGCATGAAGCCGGGAAGCAGGGTGGTACCACGGAAGGAAACCCTTTCGTCCTTGTCATACAGGACGAAAGGGTTTTTTATTGGTAGCCTGGAAGTGAGCAAGCGTGATGAGCATCAGCAACGATACAACCGAGTTCTACGACTCAATCGCCGCGTTCTATCCTTACTTTTACCGTGACTGGGAAACCCAGTTGCAGCGCGAAGGTCTGGGACTGCGAACGATCTTCCGTAACCGGGGGGTTCTACGTGTCCTAGATGCGGCCTGTGGAGCCGGAACGCAGGCTGTTCCACTGGCGCAACTAGGTTTTGAGGTAGATGCTGTCGATCCTAGCCCTGGTATGCTTCGTAAAGCGTTTGAGACGGCTGACGAGTATAAGGTACGTGATCGCATTCGATTCCACCGGGCTGATTTCGACTATCTGCCAGAAGTCGTGAAGCCACCATTTGATGCCGTCGTGTGTAAAGGCAACTCACTGCCTCATTTACTCACTGATGCCGAAATCGAAACCGCGATTTTGACCTTCTACAGTCTATTGCGTCCGGGTGGAACACTCGTCATTGGAATGCGCGACTTTGCGCCATTTATGGAAGACCGCCCGCACTTTATACCTGGCATCGCCCATGAGAACGAAGATGGCAGTGAGTTCATCACTTTCGATTTATGGGAATGGGAGGATGGCCCACCCGTCATTGCTACCCAAAATCTGTTCATTGTTCAGGGAAAAGCAGGCCGTTACGAGACGATCAAACGGCAGGTGAAATTCAGGCCCCTTTCGACGGATGAGGTCAAGGTGGTGCTATCTGAAATGGGATTTGAGGATGTGACCGATCAACCGGACCGATGGGAACGGGTATTGGTGGCACGACGGCCCCTAGGGAAATAAATGGATTGGGCGTACTACCACACGCCCCTACGCAAGAAGGATTACACGATGACTGAAGCCAAGTCCATGCCAAAGAACTTTAACTTTGCGGAGGCTGAGCCGCGCCTGTATCAGACATGGGAGGACAGTGGAGTCTTCAAGCCTGAAGTTGCCCCGTCAGACGCTGAACCGTATGTGATCAGTATGCCGCCGCCCAATGTGACCGGCGCGCTGCATAACGGTCATGCACTGTTCGTTTCACTGGAAGACCTGATGATCCGGTATGAACGGATGCGTGGCAAAGCAGCACTCTGGGTGCCGGGCACTGACCATGCTGGTATTGCCACCCAGCTTCAAGTGGAAAAAATGCTTCGCGAAGAAGGCACCAGTCGCCAGGCAATTGGGCGAGAAGAGTTCTTAGCGCGAACATGGGCCTGGAAAGAGAAATATGGCGGCACCATCACCCGCCAGTTGCGGCGCTTGGGAGCCAGCTGCGATTGGAGCCGCGAGCGCTTCACGCTGGATGAAGGTCTTTCAAAGGCGGTTCAGGAAGTTTTCTGCCGCCTATATGAACAAGGACTAATCTACCGGGGGCCGCGGCTGGTCAACTGGAGCCCAGGTTTACAAACGGCTGTCTCCGACCTGGAAGTGGAGCGCGAGGAAGAACAGGGCAAACTCTACTACTTCAAGTATCCGGTCGAAGGGGGCGACTTCATCCCTGTAGCAACCACACGTCCGGAGACCATTCTGGGGGATACCGCTGTGTGCGTCCATCCAGAGGATGAACGATATAAACATTTGATTGGCAAGACAGCACTGGTACCCATGCTCAATCGCCGCATCCCCGTGATCGCCGATGATTACGTAGATCGTGAATTCGGCACCGGAGCGCTCAAAATCACTCCGGCGCACGATTTTAACGACTACGAACTGGGCAAAAAACATAATCTCGAGATCATCAATGTGATGAACCGGGATGCGACCATGAATGAAGCTGCTGGGCCCTATGCCGGATTGGATCGTTTTGCCTGCCGCGAAAAACTTTGGAACGATATGGAAGCGGCTGGCATGACCCTTAAGGTAGCGGAGCATACCTACATTGTGCCACGCAGCCAGCGTGGGGGCGAAGTCATCGAGCCGCTGGTCAGCACCCAGTGGTTCCTGAAAATACAACCACTGGCAGAGAAAGCGCTAGCGGCTGTGCGTGACGGTCGGATTCAGATTGTGCCGGAACGCTTCGAGAAGATTTACAATCACTGGTTGGAAAATATTGAGGACTGGTGTGTGAGCCGCCAGCTCTGGTGGGGACACCGTATTCCTGCATGGTATGGACCCAAAGGTGAGGTCTATGTGGGACGAACAGCTCCCAGTGGAGCCGGTTGGACGCCCGAAGAGGACGTACTGGATACGTGGTTCAGCAGCGGCCTCTGGCCCTTCAGCACGCTCGGGTGGCCGGAGCAAACGCCCGATCTGAAGCGCTTCTACCCCACCCACATGATGGAGACCGGCTACGATATCTTGTTCTTCTGGGTCGCCCGGATGATCATGATGGGGCTTTGGTTCACTGATGAAGCACCGTTCAAGACCGTTTATCTGCACGGGCTGATCCGAGACAAGTTCGGGCGTAAGATCAGCAAGACGCTCGGCAACGCCATTGATCCCCTGGAACTCATCGAGAAGTACGGAGCCGACCCGCTGCGATTTACCCTGCTGACCAGCGGCACGCCTGGTAATGACATCAACCTAGATGAAGACCGGGTAGAAGCGAATTGGAAATTCGTCAACAAAATCTGGCAAATGAGCAGCTTTGTCATCAGTAATCTGGAAGGGGATTTGCCGACTGGACTCCCTCCAGCAGCAGAACTGGACCTGCCGTCCAAGTGGATCCTGAGCCGACTGAATAAGTTGGTTGCGAACGTACAGCACCTGTTCGATATTCATCAGTACGGTGAAGGCGGGCGCAACACCTATGAATTCCTGTGGAGTGAGTTCGCAGATTGGTATGTGGAGATCAGTAAGGCCGCGCTGTATGGCGATGATGCTGATGCCAAAGAGCGCACACGGCGTGTGCTGCTGCATGTCATTCAAACTGGACTAAAGCTACTGCATCCGTTCATGCCGTTTGTAACCGAGGAAATCTGGAGCTACCTGCCGGCCCAAGCCAAGCCAAAGCCACTCATCATCAGCGACTGGCCCGTCAGTGAATCGGCTTATGTAGACGAAAACGCCGAAAATGCCATGAATGTGCTAATTGATCTGGTGCGTGGCATCCGCAACGTCCGCGCTGAGTACAATGTGGATCCAAGTCGGAGAATCGCCACCGTCTTCGCACCGGGTTCGCAGCGTAACAATCTGGATGCGTACCGCTTCTTGTTCGCCCGACTTTGCAATATCAATGAAGTCACCCTGTTGGCGGCAGGCGCACCCGCACCCGATCAAGCCGCAGCGGTTGTAGTCAACGATGTGACGGCCTATCTGCCATTAGCGGGTCTGGTCGATACTGCCGCCGAGTGTGACCGCCTGACCAAAGAAGGTGCGAAGCTGGCAGAGCAAATCGCCAAATCGCAAGCCATGCTGGGCAATGAGCAGTTCGTCAGCCGCGCCCGCCCAGATGTGGTCGAGCGCGAACGGCAGAAGCTGTCGGACTTGCAAGCCAGCGCTGCACAGATCGCTGAGCGGCTCAAGGCATTGTGTGGATGATGGTTTGTAGCTAATAGCTGATGGCTCATAGACAGAGGCACGATACAAGAAAGACAGGCAGGCGCATAGCCACAGCCGTGCGCTCACCCGTGTTTCGTCCATAACGCTTCAACAAAAAACCGGAACACGCCTCAGAATGTTCCGGTTTTGATTCAATTACACATCGACAAGCTTTACCCCATCGACTTCAGGCGTTCTTCCCACTTGGCAACCAGACGGTTATAGGTCGCTTCAGAGATTTCACCCTTCGACAGCTTGGCGTCCAAGCCATCGATCAGCGCCATGATCTCCTCTTTAGTTTGAGGATTATCGTTGGCAGGCGCAGCCGGGGCTTGATTACCACCACCTGCCTGATTTTGCATCATCTGCATCATCATCTGCTGCATCATCATCTGCTGCTGCTGCATCTGCTGTTGCATCGCAGCTGCGTCCGGGTTGAGGGCTGCACCCAATGACTGCCCTACCCCAAAACCTACTCCGGCCCCAGCCAAGGCACCACCCATACCCGGGTTAGCGGCAGCAGTCTGAGCGATATTGAGGCGCTGCACCCGCTCCCAAATATCCAGGCTGACATAATTGCGGAGTTGATCCAGCGGTACATCCTTCGCGGTGAAGGGGTTCGATTCAAAAGCTTTAATCCGCAAGCCCAACTGAGCAAATTTATCGTTCAGCTTGACCAGCATACCGCCTTCAAGATCACTGAGCAGCTTGTTCGCATCGGGGACACTCTGTGCGCCAGAAGTCGCCAGCAGTGAGGCCAATTCCCCCAGCAAAGCCGCCTGAATCCGGTCGCGGATGTCGTCGACTGATAACATCGACCGACCAACGGCATACTGCTTGACAAACAGCATGGGGTCATCGACACCAATATCAATCACACCATGCGTAATCAGCAGCACCACACCGAGACCCTTGCCGGGGGTCTCCATCACAATCGGCGTGCTGGTTCCCCAGCGCACCTGCGGCATGTCCTTTAGGTTGACAAAATAGAGGTCAGCCGTGAACGGCGTCCGTCCACTGGTAGCCAACCCAATCAGGCCAGAGAGAATCGGCAGGTTAGCCGTTGAGAGCGTATGCCGCCCAGTCCCGAGGACATCCAGCGCCTGCCCACCGCGCACAAACACGGCGGACTGGCTTTCGCCTACGATGACCTGTGACCCCATTCGCCAGTCACCGCTGCCCTCCTGCGGTTCCCGGTATGCGAATTCTTCTATCCCTACGTTAGTATGATCGACTACGTCAATAATGCGCGGCATGAGTTCTTATCCTTCCGGCTTAGCCGAGAGTCTTGCTGAGATTCGTCAACACATCATCACGCAGGGAAAAGGCCTCATTCGCCTCTAGCGTGAGCGCATCCAGCACTGCTAGTGCTTCATCAATACCTGTCTTAGCCGTCACTGCCTCGTCAAAAGCCTTGATGGCCATATCGAAACGATCCAGGTATCGGACTTGGGCTTCGTCAAAGGCATAGATTTCTTCCATCTTTTCCGGTGTCAATTTGATCGGCGCAAAGAAACCAGAATACCCAGCCGCAGCCGTATTGATCCGGTCACGGTAATGCTGGAGCTTACCTTTCATAGTCGCCGTCTTTGACATATAAGACAAGCCACCACTTTCGAGGAGGCGCTTCTCTGCTGCGACAAAGCGATTGATCCGCTTCACTAGCTGCCCGGCAATATGCTCACGGAGTAACCGGTCAGCTTCACGGCGGGCTTTATTATCGACATAACCCTTGAAGCCGGGAATGCGTTCCAACCACCCCTCGGTTTTGCTTCGTTCACTGACTATTTGCTCATACAGCTCCGACATGTTTGCCTCATTTCTATGGCGCGTTGCCCATAAATCCAGTTTTGTATCCTGCTCTATTTTACGAGTATCTGATGGAATTTAACCCCACACTATTGAGGGATTTTCTAACTCAGGAAATACTCTGTACCGCAGAAGGGACAAGCGACCACACCTTTACCGGTCAATTTAATATCCCCACCGCAGTTCTTACAAGTTTGCAAATCGCGCAGTTTGGAGGCCTCCGCCGAATAGAGCGTGCCTTTCTCCCAATTGATATAACCGCTAAAGACCTGCAGGCCAACCAGTTGATGCACCATATTCTTGATGCGCTCAACACTCAGGCCCAATTCGATCGCCACATCTGGAACGCGGACCTCACCCCGACTGCGGACAATATCCATCAGGCGACGTTGGAGTTCCATCTCAGATTCCTGCTCCGCTTCGGCTCCACCACGCGCATAGAGATAGATGCCCGCGCCTACCAACAATCCTACTGGAATGAAGGCCAACAGTGCACCAATCAGCGCACCACCCGTCTCTAATTGTCCGTTGTTCACCTGCGTTGCCAACCAAAGTCCAGCGATGACCGCAATAATGAAACCGATCACCAGCAGGATGATGCCGATCAAGCGGCCTGAGTTCATAGCGAAACCCCATTTAGGTTAACTTCAGAACAAAGCAAACTGCACTACCAAGGAGCATCAGTTATCCGAACCCACTACGCCCGCCGCCACTACCCCCACCGCCCCGGAAGCCACCGCCACTGAAGCTACGCCCACCACTGGTCCAACGCCCGCTGCTGCCACCACTACTGGATGAGGTCTGTGGCTGGCTCGTCATTGCTCTTGAGGTACTGTTGAGCATGGTCGTCAGACCGGTAGAGATGGCATTTAGTCCACCAGACAAACCGCCAGATGCATCGTCCAAGGAAAAGCCACCTTCACCAGCACGTGCCATATCGCCAATTGTCGGCTGTTGATGACCGGACGGCAATGGCGTACCCGGTGAGTAGCCCCATCCCCAACGCCTCCCCATATAGGTGGGATAGTACCAGGTTGGAATCGGTGTGGTTGGTACCGAACTAAATTGGCGCACCCATTGTTTATCTAGACCGAAGCACACAGAATAAGCCAGAAAATCATCAAAGCGGTTAGCTGCGGATTCAACCGAGCTGTACTTCTCAAGGTTCTGCATATAGCGGTAGAACGCTAACCACTTAGCCGCGGATTCCGCCCCTTTGGGAGTACGGACTGTCATGAACTGCGCGGCAATAAGCATGGCGGCACCCATTAGCAGAAGCCCAAACGGAAACAGCGGCAGGAAATTACTGAGAACACCTGGTTCTGCCAACGTAGAGAACAAGCCAAAACCGCCCAGCCCGGCAACGGCAATGCCACCTATCGTCCAGAGCGCCCGCACATTGGCCGGATTGCGGGGAAAATAACCTTCTTTGAGCAGTGCCTCATAGATGCTGTTCTGGATGAGCGGAATATGCATATAGAACTGATTCTGAAGGGACTCCAGCGTGCGCTCCATACGACCACCGCTGAAGATTGCCACGAGCATTTGCTTTTCGTAGCTACGCAGGTTGTCCGCCGCTTGATCGATACGCTTGAATGTGAACTTACGGGTCTGCCCAATACCCATGAAGCCTTCTTGCAGGCTTTCCTCCATGACCAGATAACCGCGCCGTGCAAGATCAATTACTGTCGAGATGACATCCCGTACATCAGCACGTTCATCCACCAATGTGCCAACCATTGCTGGGGGCAAGTCATCTGGCGGATCGCTGAGATATTCGGGAACAATGCCAACCTTGGGATCACGTCCACGACGATACCACAGCAAGAACATACCCAACGGGCCACCTATCCCGAACAGGCAGCTCAGACCAATTAAACCGGTATCAACCACCGGTTGTGTCGTTTCTTCATAAGCGCGCTGGGCATCAAAATCAGCTTGCCAGACAGGTGGTACAGCCGAAGGATCATGTGGATACTGGACACGGATTTCGAAGGACTGATCACCAGTAATCGCGCTGGTAGCACGAGCAGTCACTGTGGTACCTCGAACCTGAACATCACCCGGCGCCCCGTAGGTTTCTACCGGATCAATCCCTTCGCGTGGTGCCATACCAGCAGGGAGCAGAACCGCAATCGTGCTGTTTTCAATCGGAAAACCAAAATGCTCTGAAGGAATGGCAACCCACCAGAGTTGATCCCCACCTTCATAGGAGCGCAAAGCACCTTCGACGGAGTAGGCAATCTCAAAGTGACCTACCCCGTTGGTAATGGGCTGGCGGAAGTAATACGTAATCTCGGTTCCTTCTGACGTGCGGCGAGCGCAGAAAGTACCGCGTTCATTAGCGCACCCCGGCGTCAGCAGTACCCCATCTTGAGAAACGCTTACGCTGCTAATACGGTCGAGTTGATCCCAACTGATGACTCGCTGTCCAAAGCGGAAGGTTCCTGAAAACTCAATCATTGTCGTTTCGACCACGTCAAAGCGATTGGCGGAAGTATCTACGTTGTCAATCGTGACGTCCCACTGCTGCCAGGTGATCGAGCGGTCATCCTGAGCACTGGCAACACCACCGATCAACAAAATGAGGAGCAAGGCGACCAACAGAAATCGGTTCAAGACAGTTCACCTTGTGAGGATTTATCACCTAATTATAGCATGGTGTCGTTAAGGCAAAGCATTGGCGCACTCAGTTAGAAGCGTGCCATAATAGGCACATTGCTGCAGTTGCTGAGCGAAGGAGACTCTTATGCGTGGGTTGCGCACCATTAGTGTTACATGTCTGTCCCTGTTGTTGGCGATCGGCATCGCCAGCGCCCGGGATAACCCGCATGGGAAAACCTTGCTCACTGCAACGGTAAGCCCTTCGACTACACCAACACCCGCGAATGAAGAAACACATATAGTCCGTCAGGGCGAAACTCTATTCCGTATTGCCCTACGCTACAACATCAGTGTGAGTGATCTGGCAGCTGCTAATGGCATCACCAATCCAGCACTCATCTATGCCGGCCAAACACTCCGTATTCCGGGTCAAGTAGACCCAACAGCAACCGCCACCCGCACCTCGGCAGCACCGACATCGACCCCGAACGCCACAGCCACACCGGTTCCCCCACCAACAACATCTTATACTGTGCAACATGGTGACACATTGCTCAAAATTGCCTCCCGCTTCGAAACGACAGTGAACGCACTCCTCCGTCTAAATCGCATCAGCAATCCGAATCTCATTTTCGTCGGGCAGCAGTTGCAGATTCCAGCCTCGACAGGGATACCTGCGGGAACCTCTCTCCCGGCCACTGTAGTCCCCACTTCAGTCAGCGACCAAGAGAACGTGGAGTCCACTGAAGCAGTCGTAGCCTCACCTATTACACGCGGTTACGGCTTTGCCTTTGGCATTGAAGCTTTCATGCTGGGAAACGATAGCAGCACCTTGACTTCGCAAGCTAGCGCCATGGGTATGCAGTGGGTCAAGCAGGAGGTGGCCTGGAGTGCCCTAGAGCCAGTCAAGGGAGAACTTGACTTTAGTCAACTCGATGCGGTCATCGACGCACTCAATGAAGCAGGCATTAACATTCTGCTGACCGTTCGCTCTGCACCGCGCTGGGCCTTTACCCCCATCACACTACCCGATGGGACCCTCAACCCAGAGGCCGGGCCACCCGATAATGCCGCAGACTTTGAAGCCTTTATGACAGCGCTTGTCAGCCGCTATGCAGGTCGCGTCCAAGCTTACGAAATCTGGAACGAACCTAATCTGCGCCGTGAATGGAACAGTGCCACCCATCCATTGGGAGCCAGCAGTTACATCGACCTGTTACGAACTGGCTATACGGCGGTCAAAGCAAATGATGCGGCAGCCGTTGTCCTTAGCGCAGGGCTGGCACCAACCGGGTATTTTGACGCATCCAACGCCCAGAATGACCGCCTGTTCCTCCAAGAATTGTATGAGCTCGGATTAGCTGAAATCAGTGATGCTATCGGCGCACATCCACTAGGCTGGTCGAATCCACCGGATGCGTTCTGCTGTGCCCAGCCCGTCGGGGTGGAAGGGTACTATCAGGACAGCAGCTTCTACTTCCGGGAAACACTACAAGCCTACCGGGATATTGTGGTGACAGCAGGCGATAGCTCCACGCCAATCTGGGTCACAAAGTTCGGTTGGGGAACCAGCCAGGACACCTATGAACCTTCCCCTACCAATATCTATGTTTCGTGGACAACGCTTGGGGAGCAGGCTATCTATAACACAAGGGCATTTGAATTGGGGCGACAGTTCGGGTACATCGGGCCGATGTTTCTGTACAACCTGAATGGTTGCGGCATCCAAAGTCTTCTGGAAGAAGTCTGTTTCTACGGCATGTTTGATCTAAATGGACAGGAGCGACCCAGTTTTGCCGCAATCCGTGACCTGATTACCCCGCCGATTGCCCTACCGGAAATCTCCCCCACACCGGGCAGTTAAGTCCGGGCGGCCATGTAAAGACTGAGGAGGCGGGCGGCTTCAAGGCCAAGCGCCTCCCGCATGGCAGCGGGTTCCAGCACTTCTACCTGGGTACCCCAGGACCGCACCCATGACAGCAAATCCCGCCAGTCATTTACTCGTAGCGTGAGTGTACACCGGCGATCATTCAGAATTTCGATAGGCTGTGCCGGATGCCAGATACGCTCTTTGATGAGCGGTATGAGGTCAGGAGGAAAGGCTAGTGTCACTTTTTGCGAGCCACTACCTTCACCAATCGTTCCCCAGGCTGTTTCCAGCCAGGAACGACGATCGAAATTCGCTGGTACTTCATAATGCTGATCGAGCAATTTGGCGCGCCGTACTGTCTCTAAACGAAGGGGGCGAACACCCAATGCATCATCCCAACCAATGAGGTAAAGTCCACCGTCCGCAGCAGGTTCAATGAAATAGGTAGCAAACTCACGAACACTGATTTCCGCTGTCCGATGATCGGCATCCGCCACCCACATACGTACCCGGGTGCGTTCTACCCAACCACGAATAACGATCTCCAGAACCTGCACAAAATTACGATCAATTGGGCTGGCGCGCAACATATCTGCCAAATAATTAACATGAACTGCAATCGGTTCCGGCACCGCCGCTGCTAACCGCGTGAGAGCCGAAATGAGGTGGGGATTCTGAGGATTGGCATGGCGAGTCAAAATCCGCAGCGCGGTGTAAAGGGCAACCGCTTCATTCACATTGACGCGCACTGTGGCCGCATAGTAGTCCCGGTTGATGAAGAAGCGACCATTTTCTTCCGCAATGGGCACACCATTACGTTCCAGCGTGGCCAGGTCACGGTAGATAGTCCGCCGATCCACCCCGCAAGCCTGGGCAATTTCTACGGCCCGCAAGCCACTGGCATTGCGGAATAACATTCGTTCAATGAGGGATAGGCGACCCGCACGGTCAGGTAGACGGGTATTCATGCATTGCTCCTGATCCTGCCTGACACTTAGCATTACAGGCAGTATAGCATGATTACAAAAGTACGCTGGCGGGATAAATCAACTGTTCCACAACACTACAAAATCTCATCCAGTACCAATCGAAATCCGCCATAATGAAATATCAATGTAACGAAGCGACCACTTACCGATACAGGATGAGCAGTCAGGTCACTGGGTGGAAGGCGGGACACCATGACACAATCCGGACTGGGAGATAGCTTCCTCAACCAACGTTTGGGGCGATACCACATCCTCGAACGTATCGGCATGGGCGGTATGGCGCGAGTTTATAAGGGTAAAGATACAAACCTGGACCGATTGATCGCCATCAAGATCATGCATGAGCACCTGGCGAGCCAACCGAATTTTCAGGAACGTTTTCAGCGTGAGGCCAAGCTCGTTGCGAGCCTCAACCATCCACAGATCGTACAGGTCTATGACTTTGATACGCTAAACACTGGCGGCCAAATCACCTCGTACATGGTCATGCCCTATATTGCGGGGCCAACCCTCCGCGACATCATTGATGAAGCCCGTCGCCGTAAAGTGCGGCTGCCACACACCCGTGTCAGCGCGATCATCAGCGACCTGTGCGCTGCGCTCGGCTATGCCCACCAGAACGGGATGGTTCACCGGGATGTGAAACCTGGCAATATCCTATTCAATGAGCAAAAACAAGCGGTCTTGACGGATTTTGGTATTGCTCGGTTGAAAGAAGCAGCACAACTCACCACTGAAGGAGCTACAGTCGGAACACCCCAATATCTCTCACCAGAACAAGCTTCTGGTTTACCTGTTGATGCACGCAGCGATCTTTACGCTGTAGGGGTCATCCTATTCGAACTATTGACTGGGGAACCGCCTTTTGACGATAGCAGTACCATAGCCCTTCTATTAAAACACTTGAATTCACCAGTACCATCCGTCTGCCAAATCTTAGGGATGCAAAATCCGGCGCTCGATGCATTGATTCAGAAAGCGCTCGCAAAAAACCCAGATGAACGCTTTCAAACTGCAGCGGAATTCGCTACGGATGTGCAGCAAGTCTTAGGCCAACGGACGGCCACCGGGCGTACTACAGATCTTGTGCCGACTACCGTCTTACCAAGTCTGGACATCGGCCGCACCCCCATCACCTCATCGTCACCCAGCAACTCCAATGTCGTTCCTGCTACCCCCTCTGCTTCCTTCCATCCATCTACACCGCCCCAGACTGTCATCATCCCCCAGCGGTTCTCGATGTTCGGCCTGATTGCAGGAATAATCGGTATCGCAGCGCTGAGTCTGACTATTGGATTACTCATTCGAGTTCGCGATGACGCAAATATGCCTGCCAATACGGTGCCTGAAAATAGTACGGTCATTGATGGCCCATATTTCCTCAGCACGTTCAATGCAGACGACTCGAGTCTGGTCGGGTGGCAGAAAAGCAACAGTGGTTCAGTCGTGCGAGAGATTACCGGCGATGGTGTGTATCGCTTTGAGAATCAGTTAGCCGGACAAGCCCTGACTGCTATGTTCGATACACTCTACCGCTATGAAGATGGCACCATCATGATGGAAGGGCGTTTAACAGAAGATAGTCAGCCAAATAGTGGATATGGCATCGTCTTCCGCTATCAGGACGCACGCAACTATAATGTTTTTGCTATTGATGGTGTAGGACGCTATAGCATCTGGCGGCTGCGCGACAGCCAATGGATCGAGTTGCGCGGTCGAGACGAAGAATGGACTCCTGATCGATTCATCAACATGCGCGGGGATAGTAACCAGTTAACCGTCGTTTTCATGGGTGACCGTCTGCGGGCGATGGTCAATGGACAACTGCTCGTGGACATCACCACACCTGATCCGGTCAAACCCGGCGCAATCGGCCTCTATCTAGGAACGCCGTCCGATGGTGGAGCCGAAATGCTGGTCGACAATTTCCAGATCAGCAGCGAGATTCCATCCATGGTGGGAAATTAACGTACTCCAGGATACCACGCCATCTTTTAAGCACTCGCCACAAAACCCCAACAAAAAGAGCGCCAACGATGAGCGCTCTTTTTTGTTCAGTGGAGTCTTTATCGGCTAACCAGCAAAACGCGCAACATACACCGCAATCCACAGTGGGATCAGCCCCAACACTGCAATAAATGCCAGAATGGCCAGCACAATCGTAACCCAATCCAGACCCGAATCAGCCTCGGCGCTCCGGTCAGGCTCGCGCATCGTCATCTGTTGGCTATTGCCAGCCGCCCAAGGGGGAGCAGCCTGGGGTGCCTGAAAGGTATTGGCATCCGGTTGGATGGACTGTGGCCCTTGTGGGTTATAACCGGGCGTGGGTTGGCGGCCAAAGTTAGGAGCCTCCGGAGCGCCGTAGCGCTGAGTCGGGTCCATCTGCGCCGCACCTGCCTGGGTAAAGGGCAACGGCTGTGGCGGTTGAACATACTGCGGCTGCATCGGTGGCTGCGGTTGAGAATAGGGTAACGGCACTTGCGGTTGTACCGGCAGATTCGGTTGGGAGAATGGCAAACCCTGACCAGGAGGGGCGGTGTATTGCGGTGGTAAAGGCGGCACCTGGGCCGGTGGCGGCGCATAAACCGGTTGCTGCGGGAAGTTCGGCTGCGCGGGCCGAGGCATGGGCGCTGCCGATGCCATCGTCTGTTGTTGTCCCCGATCCCGATAGCCTTCCAGAACATGACCCAGTTGATCAGCCATCCGGTAGCGCGCCGCCGGATCTTTACTCATCACCTTGTAAACAATCTGCGCCAGAGTCTCGGGTACAGCCGGATTAAGCTGGTTAACCAACGGGATCTGTTCCCGAATATGGGCCAGTGCCAATTCCTGTTGATTAGTACCCGTATAGGGTAAACGCCCGGTCAGCATCTCAAACATGACGATGCCAATCGAATACACATCCGACGCAGGTGTCGGCTGCTCACCACGCGCCTGCTCCGGCGCAAAATAGTGCGGGCTTCCCCACACCACCGAGACACGCTCACCAGGACGGGCTGCATTAAAAGCCTGCGCGATACCGAAGTCCGTCACCTTGACGATGCCATCACGAGTGACCAGGATATTCTGAGGTTTGACATCCGCATGAACCAAACCAGCGCGATGCGCAAATCCGATACCGGCACAGATGCCAACAGCAATCTTCAAGGCACGATCTACCGGAAGGATACCTTCGGTCTTGATAATGCGCTTGAGATCCTGCCCATCGACAAATTCCATAACGATGTATTGCGTAGGACCTTCGCTGCCCACATCATACAACGTGACGATATTAGGATGATTCAGGTTGGCAACGCTGCGGGCCTCATTGCGGAAGCGCGCCAGCAAGGCAGGATCGTCGGTCAGGCTGGGACGGAGGATCTTGATGGCAACTGTACGCCCCAATTCCATATCCACCGCCTTATAGATAACGGCCATACCGCCGGACCCCTGTTGGGCCACTAAACGATAGCGGTTATTCAGTATGGTGTCGTTATTGGACATAATCCACCCATCCCCAGACCCGTTACGGCTTCGCCAGTGGGTCAAACAAACGTCGGTATTCTAACAATGCGCCACGGTCGGTCATAGAGGCAATGTAATCCGCCACCACCCTCTCTACTGGTCGATCTATCAGGCGAACCTGATATTCGGGCGGCAGTTGGCGAGGTTCCTCAACATAGCTATGAAAAGATTGCTCGATAAAACGTTCGGCGCGGCGAGCCATTCGCGTCACACGGAAGTGATAATACATATTCTGAAACAGAAAGTCTTTCAGGGCGCGGTTCTTGTGAATCAGCTCAGCGCTGTGGAGCACGAGACGGCTGCTATGAGACTGAACAGCCTCCGGCGATTCAGGTTTGAGCATCTCCAGATGAGATAAGGTTGTGTTGAGTACGTCATCAACCTCAATCCCTACGAGTTCACGGATGAGCACGTGACGGGTCACCTCATCTAGCCGCACACCTGACCAACCAGCACTCGTACAGATTTGCCGCCAGATTTCAAGTTGGTTCAATTCGACCGGGTCAAGCAAGCCAGCCGCCAAGCCATCGTCGAGATCGTGCGCGTTGTAGGCCAGTTCATCCGCCACATTGGCGATTTGCGCTTCGAGGCTTCCCTGTTTATTTGGCTCCAAATCAATGACGCCTGTCAGGTCATATTCGGTTTCATGCCGGGCTAACCCTTCCAGTGTTTCGTAGGTCAGGTTGAGGCCTGGCCAGTCCGGGTATCGCTGCTCCAGTTGGGTCACAACCCGATAACTCTGATGATTGTGATTAAAGCCACCGCAGGAAGCCGTTAGGCGATCTAGTACTTTTTCCCCGGCATGTCCAAAGGGCGGATGACCAAGATCATGCGCCAGGCAGATGGTTTCGACCAGATCTTCATTGACGCCGAGCGCACGCGCAAGCGTGCGCCCAATTTGGGCTACTTCCAGCGTATGAGTCAAACGGGTGCGATAATAATCCCCTTCATCGTTCACAAAAACCTGGGTCTTGTACTCCAAGCGGCGGAATGCTGCCGAATGCACGATTCGATCCCGATCGCGTTGGAAAGCGGTCCGGTAACGTGGTTCCGGGTCAGGGTACTGACGACCCCGAGAATCTCGACTGCGGAGCGCATAGGGCTTTAGGGCATGTTCCTCGATCCCTTCGAGGTCATGGCGAGTAACGACCATACTCTTGTTCTCCGTAATTGCATTCATTGTACTGCGAATGAAGCCGATGCGCTGAAAAGCAAGCATCAGTGCAAAGACTCTTTGGTTCAAGTTGAAATTAAGATTTGGTCAGCAGCTTGCAATAAACAGGCAATCCCATGATCATTAACGACATCACGATACGGATGCATGTCACCAAATTTCATGACGAATGGCAGCCCGACCAATCGAGGATGTTCCTGTAAAGTGATACTCAACGGGTATGAGGTGTGTGTATGAATAACGTTGGGCGAAATTTGATTTTAGGTGCATTATCCTTAGTCACGCTGGCAACCTTTGGTTTGATTGCCGGTGTGATGTTCTTGCCGAGCAGCTCCCCTGGCACAACGCTCTCCCCCGATGACATCACAGGAACTTTCTGTGCAGTCGCGACCGTACGCGGGGATGTCTATGTCATGGCTTACGACCTGTACGGTGGCACCCCCACTCCAGACCCCTATGGTGGATTTGTTGTATCTGGTGAAGCGACCAGCACACCTGCGCCTAGCGGGGACGCTGTGCGCGGCAAAACCGTGTTTGACGGCGTGGGAGCCTGCATCGCCTGTCACCAGGTCACCAGCGACCTAACGGTTGTGGGGCCATCACTCCAGGGGATTGCTAACCGCGCCACTGAACGTATACCCGGCATGACGGCCGAAGATTATCTGCGCCAGTCTATATTGGACCCGAATGTGTATCTGGTCCCTGATTTCCAACCGGGTCTGATGCCCATCACTTTCGAGCTAACCCTGTCCGAGCAGGATATTGATGACGTAATTGCGTATATGCTCACGCTAAGATGAATGGTCGGAATAAAGCAATGCAGGATGAAGCGGGGCGCGAATGCGCCCCGTTCGATTCTAGGTGGTCTGTCCCAGCACAGTCAGGATGTCTGCTGCCATCAGCACTGGATCGTAATTGTAGGGATACTCTCGCACCCAACCGCCCTGAGGATCAATCAAGAATGATGACGCAGTATGATCCACTGTGTACTTCGCCCGCAAGCCATCAGCATCCTTGATGACAAAATCGCCACCGAACTGCTGGATCACCTGATGAGCCAGTTCCTCATCATCGGTGGTGAGGCCGAGGAAATCCGCATCAAACAATGTTAGATAGTCTCGGAGATGTTCTGGTGTATCACGCTGCCCATCCACGCTGACAAATACAATCTGAACGCGTTCGGCATCCCCTTCCAATGCATCCTTGACCTGCCGGAAGCGCGCCAAGGTCACCGGACACACATCCGGGCAATTGGTATAGCCGAAGGCCATCAGCACGGCTTTACCCTGCAAACTAGATAGTGTAACGGATTCTCCATCCTCACTCGTCAGGGTGAAGTCCATCGGCATGGGTGGTTGGATCACGACCATACCATCCGCACCAGTCAAACGTTGTGGATCAGATGGCGTTGGTGTGGATGCCGCCGGGGAGCAAGCCGCTACCAGCAGTAAAAGCACGGTAAACACAAACGGAAAGTAACGTCGACTCATAGAAATAGCCCTCAACAGTGTCGCTGCACGCAGGGTAACAGAGAGCTAAAGGCCAGATCAACGCTGTTTGTCACCCACATGGCATGAGTTATGCACATTAACGATGCCGACGTTCGAGCTCCGCCTCAACATCTACCAACGCGATGTCCAGTTGGCTCATCAACACCAGGGTGTGATAGAACAGGTCAGCCAGTTCCCCAATCTGCTCTGTACGCCCCTGCCCCAGTGCGGCGACAATCACTTCCGTCGCCTCTTCGCCCACTTTTTGGGCAATCTTATTCGGACCTTTCTCAAAAAGCGTCGCCGTATAGCTGCCAGCGGTCGGGTTCAGTTTACGTTCCTGAATTATCGCTTCAAGACGTTGCAACATAGTCATCGGTCAGGACTCCGAAGGAATAAAAAGCGGATCAAAGAAACAGGAGACAGACCCAGTATGGCAGGCTGGACCAGCCGGATCAACCAGTACCAGCAACGTGTCGCCGTCACAATCAGCGTAAATTGCAGTCACCCGTTGGATATTGCCACTGGTCGCACCCTTGTGCCATAGTTCCGAGCGGCTGCGGCTCCAAAAGACCGTTTCACCACGTTCCAGAGTCAAGCGGAGTGATTCGGCATTCATCCACGCCATCATCAATACCTGCTTTGTGGTGGTGTCCTGCACAATCGCCGGAATCAATCCGCGCTCGTCCCACTTCAGGCTATCGAGATTCATAAAGCCTCCCAGCCCGTCAGGCGCACCGGCACCTGCTTTTCGCTCAGAAAACGTTTCAGATCCCCAACCCGGATCTCATTGAAGTGAAACAGGCTGGCTGCTAAGGCTGCATCCGCCTTGCCAATCGTCAGCGCTTCATAGAAGTGCTCCATCGTGCCCGCACCACCGGAGGCAATCACCGGAATTGAAACCGCTTCAGCCACCGCTTGAGTCAATTCCAGTTGATACCCGGCCTTGGTGCCATCCCGATCCATACTGGTTAGCAGGATTTCTCCCGCACCGCGATCTTCTACTTCTTTCGCCCAAGCAACCGCTTCCTTATTGGTCGGCACCCGCCCACCATTGACGTGAACCACCCACTTGCCATCCAGCCAGCGCGGATCAATCGCCACCACAATGCACTGGCTTCCAAAACCCCAGGCCCCTTGATTGATAAGATCCGGTGTCTTGACTGCTGAACTATTGATCGACACTTTATCTGCCCCGGCCAGCAACGTAGCCCGAATATCCTCAATCGTGCGGATGCCACCCCCAACGCAAAATGGGATGAAGATGCTATCTGCCACCCGCCGCACCATATCCAGCATCGTCGCCCGCCCTTCGTGCGAAGCGTTGATGTCGAGGAAGACGAGTTCATCGGCACCCTCACGATCATAGACCGTAGCTTGCTCGACCGGATCACCGGCATCGCGCAGGTCGACGAAGTTGACCCCTTTGACCACCCGCCCCGCTTTGACATCCAGGCAAGGAATAATCCGTTTTGCCAGCATATTACTGTGTTCCCCCAATCGCCAGTGCCTCACGCAGTTGGACACGCCCTTCATAGAGCGCCATGCCGATGATCGCCCCGGACACAACACCCGTTGCGACCAGCCGCCTAATATCCTCAATCGACCCCACCCCACCAGAGGCGATGACCTGTAAATCCGTCTGCCGGGCAAGTTCAGCGGTGGACTCCACATTGACGCCCGTTAGCGCCCCATCCCGGCTAACATCGGTATAGAGCGCATGGCGCACGCCCCGAGCTGCCATCATCCGTCCTAGGTCCGCCGGAGTCACTTCAGAAACACTTTGCCAACCGTGGGTCGTCACCTTGCCATCGCGGGCATCCAATCCCACGCAGATATGTTCCGCTCCCCAGCGGCCTACAGCCTCGATTACCAGCTCCGGTTGCTGAACGGCAACTGTCCCCAGCACAATACGAGCAGCGCCCTGGTCGATCGCACGCTGCATATCTTCAATCCGCCGCAAGCCACCGCCGAATTGCACCGGCACGCCCAGCTTCGCCACTTGTTCAAGGATGAGGCCATTGGCATTCTGATCGGCAAAGGCACCATCCAGGTTGACCATATGTAACCAGGCGGCCCCTTCATCAATCCAGCGTCTGGCTGTAGAGACCGGATCATCACTAAAGACCGTCTGCCGATTCGGATCGCCTTCTTTTAAGCGGACAACTCGACCGCCCCGAAGATCAATAGCCGGGTAGATAATCACGCTGCCCCCTTGAGGAAATTAGAAAGTATTCGCAGGCCAGTCGTCTGACTCTTTTCCGGGTGGAACTGTACCCCGGCAATATTCCCTCGCTCGACCACCGCCACCGCCGGTATACCATAGTCAACCGTCGCTACTATGTCAGATGAATCGGCCGGAACACAGTGATAACTATGTACAAAATAGGCATAGTTCTGATCAACCAACCCGTCCATCAAGGGCGATAGGCGGTGTTGGCGAAGGGTATTCCAACCCATGTGTGGAACCTTCAGCCCAAGATCTGCCGGGAACCGGGTCACTATGCCAGGAAGTAGACCCAGTCCTTCAAAATCACCCATTTCATCGCTGCGTTCAAAGAGAAACTGCATTCCCAGGCAGATACCCAGGAAAGGTATCCCGGCAAACGCTGCATCCTTGATCGGTTGGATGAGGTCACGCTGGCGAAGCTCTTCCATCCCTGCTCCGAAGGCTCCAACTCCGGGCAAAATGATATGCGTAGCGCCTTTCAAATCACGTGGCCCCTGCGCGATCCGCATATTCTCCACGCCGAGATGGGTCAAGGCATGGAGGACGCTCCGCAAATTCCCGGCTCCATAATCAATTACTGCCAGCATATTTACCTCCATACCATAACAACAAAAAACCCCGCAGGTGCGGGGCTTTTGGATAAACAGCGTTAGACGCAGCGATCTAGCAGGCCAGCACCAGTGAAGGCATGAGTGAATGCAGATGATGGTGATGGCGGTGAACGAACATGAATAATCCTTGAAATTCAATGGACGCAGTATAGCCGTACTGCCCGGCAGTTGTCAACCAGTCATGAACCATTACAATGATGCCGTTTAGTTATACGCCACCACATGGTGATTCATGGCTTCAACCATCGCTTTATTGACTGATTTTGGCACACAGGATACTTACGTCGGCGTGATGAAGGCGGTTATGCTGGGGATCAACCCAGCAGCCCAATTCATTGACCTGACACACGAAATCCGTCCCCAGAATGTACGGCAAGCCGCGCTCGTCCTGCTGAACACATATCGCTATTGCCCACCTGGAACCGTCTTTCTGACAGTAGTCGATCCCAGTGTAGGTGGAGCGCGCAAACCGATTGCAGTTCGCGCCGGAGACTATTCCTTCGTAGCACCGGATAATGGGCTGCTCTCCTATGTGCTAGACGAACTACCAGAAAAGCATATTGTCGAACTGACCAATTCAGCTTATCGACTGCCCACAGTCAGCCACACATTTCATGGTCGTGACGTGTTCGCTCCGGCAGCGGCGCACCTAGCGGCCGGTGTGCCACTGGAGTCGCTCGGCACTATTCAAGCGAACTATGCCAAACAAATGCTGCCCATGACCAATGTGACCGAAAAAGCCATCATTGGGCAGGTCTTGTACAGCGACCACTTTGGCAATCTCATCACTAGTATTGGCACGTTCGAATGGATGGACGATGAACAGTTGCAATTGACTCCTCGGTTCAAGAAGAATCTGGCCCCGGTCATCATTCAGGCCGATCAGGTGACAATCACTGCCGGAAGTGTCATCCTCAAGGGGATCCACCGCACCTACAGCACAGGCAAACTGGGAGAACCATTGGCACTGGTCGATAGCAACGGATTTCTGGAAATTGCCATTAATCAGGGCCACGCCGCCAATCGTCTGAACCTACCTATGACCACGCAGGTCATCATCCAGATCGGATAGCATCAGATGCAGCAATTTATCATTGAGGGAGGTAACCCTCTCTCTGGAACAATCAAGGCCAGTGGCAACAAAAACGCCATCCTGAAAATGCTCCCGGCCTGTCTGCTGACCAGCGAGCCAGTAATACTGCGGAATGTGCCGAATATCGGTGATGTGCGAGTCACTATTGATATTCTCAAACAGTTGGGGGCAATCGTCGAATGGCTCGATTCCTCCAGCTTACGCGTACAGGCCAAAGACATTGGGACTACAACGGTAGACCCAACGCTGGCACAGAAAATCCGCGCCAGTATCGTGCTCGCGGGGCCAATGCTGGCCCGCTGTGGCCGCATTGAGTTAGCCATTCCCGGCGGGGATAGCATTGGTGAACGGCGGCTGGATACCCATGTAATCGCCCTGCAACAACTTGGGGCACACATTTCCCCGATGACAAACACGCTCATCATGGAAACAGACGGATTGGTTGGCACCAACATCCTGTTGACCGAAGCCAGTGTGACCGCCACTGAAAATGCGTTGATGGCAGCCACCTTGGCTCGAGGTACAACCATCATCCGCAACTGTGCCAGTGAACCCCACATTCAGGACTTATGTGAGATGCTCAGGCGAATGGGTGCCCAGATTGAAGGTATCGGCACCAATCAACTCACCATCCACGGCGTTGAGCGATTGCAGGGTTGTGAAGCACGAGTCGGCGCGGATTACATCGAAGTTGGCAGTTTCATCGCCGCCGCCGTCATGACGGGCGGCGAACTCCTCCTGCAAGAGGCTGATCCGCACTATCTGGATATGGTAGCGCTCACCTTTGCCCGTCTAGGCGTGAAATGGGAAGTGCGGGGTCAGGATTTATTCATCCCGGCAGCACAACCTTTAAATATCGTACCCGATTTGGGCGGGCGAATGCCGATCATCAAGGCGCAACCCTGGCCGGGTTTCCCGCCTGATCTGATGAGTATTGCGCTGGTAATCGCTACCCAAAGTGCCGGTTCCGTGCTGTTCCACGACTGGATGTACGAAAGCCGCTTCTTCTTCACCGACAAACTCACGCGCATGGGTGCCCGTATTACGCTATGCGATCCACATCGTGTACTAGTACAAGGGCCGGCGGCACTGCGCGGATCGAGCAATATCACCAGCCCGGACATCAGGGCAGGGATGGCGCTGCTGTTGGCGGCGCTAGCGGCTAAAGGAGAGACTCGCATCTCCAACATCCAGCAGATTGACCGTGGTTACGAGCGCGTGGATGAGCGGCTGCGCTCACTGGGCGCACGCATCGACCGGATTGACACGCCAACCACTGGACTGGAAGCCGCTATCGAAAGCGAACAAGCCCAGCCTTACAGCGAGCGATGACCCCGTACGCGAGTGTCACCAACCCGTTTGGTGATGCCGAGCGCGTCCAAGTGTTCCAGCAGGCCGATAGCATATTTGCGTGTCGTGTTGAAGCGGTCGCGCAGGTTGGCGGCGGTCACATCGCCCTGCGCATCGATGATGCTGAGGATGGCATCGACCATCTCTACATAGACTGGACCACTGAAGATTACATCGTCGTTGACTTGTACGAGGTCGCCAAGTTCCAGCAACGCATACAACACCTTTTCCCCGACGATCTCCTGCGCCTGTGACACCGACGGTGGCATATAAGGTGCCGCTGACATCTGAGCGTTAAGTGCCGCGATCTGTGCCTGCTGCCGAGGGGTAAATGTCACTTGATGGCTGGCGAGCCGGACAATGCTGCCCTGTACCACAACCTGATCGCCGAAGCTCAGGACCAAGTTGAAGGCCATTGGCGAAAGTCCAAGTCGGCTACGAAGTTCCTCGCGCGGCATTCCGGGTCGCAGCGGCACCGCCAGATGAAATGCGCTGAGTTCTGCCAGTAGACGGTCGTGTATCTGCTGAATCCGCCTCATTCCCCAGACTAATTCTTCCGCGAACCGACGCACCTGCCCATCTTCAATGGCCTGTGCCACCGCCACATCGAATTCCACGTCACTCAAACCAAGTGCAGAGCGGAGCATATCTAGAGGGACCGGTTCCGGCTGATTAGCCGCCTGTGCCAGCCGTTCAGCCGGGGTCCCTTGAGCACGTGTCCGCAAGTCCTGAATGACCTCTTCCTGAAAACGCTTCCAGCGCCGCGCCGGGTGTGGATTGACGATCACCCCACCCCCAATCGTCTGCGGTGGCGATGGATAGCGGAGAATTAGACGATCCCCCTGTGCCAGCGCCAACGGGGTCTCCAGACGGATTTGCAGCCAACTTTCGGCACCGGGCGCTAAAAATTCGTCCGCCAGCAACCGTACATGTCCCACCGACTCAGCGGTTCCGACAAAGACCTTGACCTGAGCATTGTGCAACAAGGGTCGCCCGGTATCCGGCAAATGGCGGAAGCGGACATCAATCAGTTGTGTTGGGGTCAGTGCTCCCGGCAGCGAGACCACTTCGCCACGCTGTACCTGCTCCTTATCAACACCGGCCAGATTGACAGCTACCCGACTACCCGGCTGCGCAATCTCGACGGGCTGGTTATAGCTGTGAAGTGTGCGGACGCGGGCCTCAAGCCCTGAAGGTTGAAGCTCTACAGCATCTCCAATCCGTAGTGGGCTGCCCAACAAAGTCCCGGTAACCACGGTGCCAAAGCCGCTGACACTAAACACCCGATCAATGGGCAAACGGGGGCTTTGCTGACCACCACGCGGTGGCAGATGATTAAGCAGGTTATGGATATGCGCCAGCAGCTCATCAATCCCCGTACCCGCCCGCGCTGATACCGGCACAATGGGCACATCGGCTAGGGTCGTCCCTGCCAGAACGCCGCGCACATCCGATTCAATCAGGCTCATCCAATCAGGATCATCAGTCATGTCGATCTTGGTAAGAGCCACTAAACCATGTTGGATACCCAGCAAGTCTAGGATCGCCAGATGTTCGCGGGTTTGCGGCATGACGCCTTCATCTGCCGCGATCACCAGCAGCACTGCGTCAATCCCACCCACCCCAGCTAACATGTTCTCGATAAAATCACGATGACCAGGAACATCGACCAGACCCAGCATTTCGCCAGTGGGCAGGGGTAGCCAGGCAAAGCCGAGGTCAATCGTCATCTGACGAGCTTTTTCCTCTGCCAGGCGGTCAGGGTCGATGCCCGTCAGCCGTTTGACCAAAGTCGATTTACCATGATCGACATGCCCGGCAGTGCCAAATACGCGCATGGGGATAATTCACCACAGAGAACAAATCGAGATCCAGAGTGTACCGCAGATGCAGAAGTTACTGCAGAGGGCAGAGCAACAGAGAGACAAAGAAAGAAAAAGGCGCACCGCAGTGCGCCTTACATTCGCGGGGTCTTAAGTTCCGTTGTTTGATGTACTGCTACCGTTGACGGGCGGAATTGTCATGGTTGGGGTATTGCCCGACACGGGTGCGATGCGAGTCGTCGGTGTATTGGGCAGCTTGCTACCGGGATCATGTTCCAGCAAGAGCGCCTGATAGCGTTCCCGGTACATCCCGGCACGGGCGCGTTCCAGGTTCCACAAGCGGGTCAGACTATCGACAATCGGGGCAAAGCGCCCATCCATCTCGCTCAACTGCGTCACGTAACGCTCAAATTCCTTATCGTGGCTGCGCCAGACTTCGTCATTGGAAATCGTGAACTGCTTCCAGCGCTTCTGGTCATCAGCCGTCCAGTCATTCCATTCCTGACGGAAACGTTCTTCGCTCAAGCGCTGCATTTCCGCCACTTCATTGATGCGCCGCTCCAGTCGATCACCAATACGCTCAAAGTCATCGATGATCTTTTTCATATTACGGTAGGCTTCCGCCCAGGTCTCAAAGCGTTCGATGTTGCGCTGCATGGCGCTGTCCTGCTCACCGAACTTCTTCATCAGGCTTTCGATCTGCCCGTCGCGCTGCTGCACAACCAGTGTCTGCTGATCGACAAAGGCCTGAATTTGATCACGGCGTTCCCGGTCGCCATTCTGGACTTCCTGTACCCGCCGTTCCAACCGTAACACCAGATCCTCTAGCAAAGTGAGCTTCGGCTTGATGGTGTCCACTTGCTTCTGGATTTCCGGCTGCTCAGACTGAATTTCGGAGATACGCCGCGCATCCTGCCGACGCTGCTCTTCCAGGAAGGATAAACGACGATCTGGTTCCTCCAGCTTTTTATACAGGTCATCGACCCGCTGCTGCAGCGTAGAGGCTGTATCGGCCAACCGTTCGCGTTCGACCTGCTGGGCAGGCAGTTCGCTTACGGGTCGTTCAATGCGGTTCAGGCGATCTTCCAGTTCACGCAATGGCCGGAGAATATTCTCACGCGTGAGTTCAGCACGGCGGTCGGCTTCGCGTTCCGCCGTCAGGCGCTTGGCCTCAGTTGCCTCAATCAGCATCGCCATCTCTTTGCGAAACTGATCCATCAACTCATTATCCCGCCCTACGGGTGCAACGGATGACCGCAGTACCGTCTGATCCGATTCCATGCTCGTCAGGCGCTTGGTGAGCATCGTCACCGTATCTTGCTGCTGGGCCAGGCGTTCTTCCAATACCGCAATTGTCTGCTTATCGCGGCGGCGTTCTTCATCCAACCATTCAATCATGCGGGCGGCTTGATTAATATCCATACGACGAACCCTCAGCCCATACTGATACTGGTCTAAACCTAACAGACAATTATAACATAAGCGTTACGCCAAGCGTAATCCACTGAGAAGACTTTTGACCCGGCGAAACCTGGAGATGAAGGATGCCCCCGGCAGATCGTTTTTTAGCAGAAACCTCTTTCTTTGTACGCTATGCGGAAACAGATGCCATGGGGATTGTGCACCATGCCAGTTACATCGTGTACTTTGAGGAAGGACGCAGCCATTATGCCCGGCAGCGTGGCAGCGACTACGCCGATTTTGAGCGTAGCGGACATTATCTGACAGTAGCGGAGGTAAATGCCCGTTACATCAAACCCGCCCGTTACGGCGACCGACTGACTATCCGTTGCTGGATCGAAGATATGAAAAGCAGGGGACTCACCTTTAGCTATGAAATTGTGAATGGAGCAGGAGAACTCTGCGTGACTGGCAGTAGCAAGCATATCTGTATCACTCATAATGGCGAGGTTGCCCGCCTACCAGACGCCTGGCGAGCCTGGGGCAGTTCGTAATTTTGAAAGGATGCGGCAGGTGGTTATACTGTTCGTGGATAAAAGTGTTTAGTTTCTTCATACGGAGTATTTGAAATGGTTTCCTATGCTGATCGTCCCTGGATTAAACGTTACGACCCCGGCACTCCTTCAACTTTAGCGCCCTATCCGGATAAACCCATCCATAGCTTTTTGCAAGAAGCGGCGCGAACCAACCCAACCTCACCAGCAATCATCTCTAGCGCCCATGTGCCGGTAGCAGGACGCTTGGCAAGTACCCTGACCTACGCGGAACTCGACCAGCAGTCTGACGCGCTGGCAGCAGGTATGATTGAGATGGGGCTGAAAAAGGGCGACCGCGTCGCCATCATCATGCCCAATATCGCCGCCTTCGCAATCAGCTTCTATGCGATCCTCAAAGCGGGTGGCGTGGTAGCAGCGACTAATCCCACCTATCCCCCGGATAAGCTTCAATACCAGATCAATGACTGTGACGCCGAAATCGTCCTCACGATGAGCCTGTACTACAAGATGTTCAAGGGTGTTCAGTCAAAAACTAAAGTTAAGACAGTGATTGTCGCCAACGTGAAAGAGTACCTGCCGGGTGTAGCTAAATTCCTCTTTACACTGGCTAAAGAGAAGAAAGACGGACATCGCGTAGAAGCACTGGCTACCGGGGATTACTGGTTCCAGGATGTCCTCGCGAAGTATGCAGGCAAGAAACCCAATGTCACGGTTACCGGAGCGGACAAAGCCCTGTTCCAGTACACAGGCGGTACGACCGGCGTCTCCAAAGCCGCCATGTCTACGCACAGCGCCTTGGTCGCCAATCAGCTTCAGATTCGTTCATTTCTGGTCGGCAGTGATACATCACCCAAACCAAACGAAACGCTCCTCGGCGCAATCCCTCTGTTCCATGTCTTTGGCATGGTAGCAGTATTAAGTTTTGCTATCGGCATCGGTGCAAAAGTCGTACTCGTACCCAACGCACGCGATATTGCCGATGTCCTTGATGTCATTAATCACTTCAAACCCACGCTCTTTCACGGTGTCCCAGCACTCTATAACGCCATCAACAATCATGAATTGGTCAAGGCAGGCAAGATTGATCTGAAATCAATCAAGTTTTGCATTAGCGGTTCCGCCCCACTGCCCCCGTCCACTAAAGCCGAGTTTGAACGAATCAGCGGTGGCAAACTGGCCGAGGGCTTTGGCATGAGCGAAGCGCCGACCGCTGTGACCTGCAACCCGCTGCGTGGCGAAACCCGTACTGGTTCGATTGGTGTACCGCTACCCGATGTCGATTGTAAGATCGTCAGCCTGGATGACGGCAAAACAGAATTACCGGTGGGTGAAATCGGTGAACTGATCGTGAAAGGTCCTCAGTTGATGGCCGGCTATCACGGAATGCCGACTGAAACAGCCAATGTTCTGCGTGACCTGAACGGCGAAAAATGGCTGTATACAGGTGATATTGCCCGCATGGATGATGAGGGTTACTTCTATATCGTTGACCGCAAGAAAGATATGGCCTTAATCGGTGGCTTTAACGTCTACCCCAACAATGTCGAAAAGGTCATTGCTGGTCATCCGGCGGTTCTCGAAGTAGGTGTCGCTTCCATTCCCCATCCAGATAAAGATAAAGTTGGACAAGAAGCACTCAAAGCCTGGGTTGTCCTGCGTCCAGGTATGACAACTACTGAAAAAGAACTGATGAGCTTCTGCGAAAAGTCACTGGCAAAGTATGAGATTCCAAGCCGCTTCAGTTTCATTGAAGCTCTTCCCAAGACAGCCGTAGGTAAAACCTTACGCCGCGAACTCATCCAGTTGGAAGTTGCTGATCAGGAAAAGAATCAGCGCTAAATCGCCTGCACCGTAGCCCCACAACGAAGCAAAGGTGCAGGCCGGTTAACCGGCCTGCACCTCAACTTTCAGCTATTTCAACCGATAGATATAACCTGTCCATCGGTTGAATATTACATCATAATCCAGCAGGAATAAGTTACCTATGACACCTACCTTGGAGCAGGTGCAAGCCATCATCGGCCTTTCCCTCCCATCCATCACTTACAGCTACACTGAACGAGATGTTTGCCTTTATGCATTGGGAGTCGGCGCACCTTCGGACTGGCTGGAACAGAGCGAGTTGCAATTTGTCTATGAACTGTCCACGTTGGGATTCAAAACCCTCCCATCGTTCGCAACTCTATTCCCCGGCAAACTGATTGACATCTTGCTCACTGGTCGCATCGGTGAAATCGAGTTTAATCCTCTTATGGTCGTCCATGGGGAGCAAGTATTGCGGTTCAAGGGTTTACTGCCAACTAGTGGCACCATCCACTGTCAACCAGTTATCTCAGCCGTTTATGATAAAGGAAGCGGTATGGTGATAGTGGTTGATACACCCTGTTATGACGCATCTGGCATTGAACTCGTATTCAACCAATCTACGATGTTCATCCGGGGCATGGGGGGCTTCGGAGGTGACCGTGGCCCATCTGGTGAAATAACCACCATGCTTGAACGTGAACCTGATTTCAGTCAAACAGACTATATTCAACCCAACCAGGCCTTGCTCTATCGGCTCTCTGGGGATGTCAATCCGCTACATGCTGATCCTCAAATGGCGGCTTTTGCTGGCTTTGATCGTCCCATTCTCCATGGTCTCAGTACCTTCGGCTTTGCCACGCGGATAACGCTCAAAAAGCTATGCAATAACGATCCAGCGCGGCTCAAGGGCATCCGGGCACGTTTCTCCAAACACGTCTTTCCCGGAGAGACGCTCGTAACTGACTTGTGGCACCTTTCAGACGGTCATTACGGCTTTACGTGCAAAGTTGCTGAACGTAACGAGCTTGTACTCTCACAGGGACAGATTGAAATTAGCTAAAACAGGTTAACCAGACATAATCGAACTTCCATTGCTCACATAAGGTGCAACACACGCCAGTCGTAAGCAGAAATGATCCATTCTTTAGAACAGGAGCTTTATCATGTCCTCTTATTTGGAACGCCCCTGGATTAAGCATTACGATGCCGATGTGCCGCACTCACTGGAACCATATCCCGCTATTGGCGCACACCAGTTTCTGGAAAAAGCTGCGGTTGAGGCTCCTGACCGCATCGCCCTCATTACCCCGGCAAAATTACCACTGCTCGGCTGGCAGAAACAGACTGTTACGTACGGACAGTTAAACCAACTTTCCGACGCCCTTGCGTCCGGCTTGGTTGCGCTCGGTCTCAAAAAAGGTGACCGTGTCGCACTGGTACTACCCAACTGTGTCCAGATGGCAATTAGCTTTTTCGCGGTGCTCAAAGCGGGTGGCGTTGTCGCAGCTGCCAATCCGACCTACCCGCCCCCACGAATGCAGTTCCAAATCAACGATTGTGATGCTGAGATCGTTATCACACTGAGCCCCTTCTACACGATGCTCAAGCAAATACAGGGAAAAACAAAAGTTAGGCATATCATCGTCACCAATATCAAAGAGTATTTGTCACCATCTGCGGCACTACTTTTCACATTGGCCAAAGAAAAAAAAGAAGGCCACCGAATCGAAGAACTAAAGAATGGTGACAAATGGTTTCAAGATGTACTGAAGCAGAATGCTGGTAAAAAAGTTGACGCAAAGGTCAATCTATCTGATATTGCGGCCTTCCAGTATACGGGTGGTACCACTGGAGTTTCCAAAGGGGCCATGCTCTCACACCGAGCGGTGGTCGCAAATGTCCTGCAAATTCAAGCGTGGTCTAATTCATTAGAAAAAGGGGGCATAGGGGGAATCACGCGGGCGGATATGCTGTATCTAGGCGCCATCCCTATGTTCCATGTCTATGGTTTGATCGTCCTGTTGTGTCAGGCGATAGCCTCTGGTTCAAAAATTGTGCTGGTGCCAAATCCTCGTGATATTGACAACCTGATAGCCATCATTTATCAGTTCAGGCCGAATGTATTCCTTGGCGTTCCGGCGCTATACAACGCGGTAGTTAACCATGCAAAAGTTAAGTCCGGGGAGGTTCGGCTGGATTCATTTATGATCTCTTCCAGTGGGGCAGCGCCCCTACCGCCTGCAACCAAAAGAGAATATGAACAGGCTGGAGCACGACGCTTGAATGAAGCTTATGGCATGAGCGAAACATCTGCGGCTGCAACCTCTAATCCACTACTGGGAAATAACAAACCAGGTGCTGTTGGTATGCCCCTTCCAGATATGGATATTCGGGTAGTCAGCCTGGATGATGGCGTGACTGATGTACCTCCAGGTGACCTGGGAGAAATCGTCATGGCTGGTCCGAATCTCATGTCCGGCTATCACGGCCTCCCTACCGAAACGGCTAATGCCCTGCGTGAACAGGGCGGAAAAGTCTGGATGTTTAGTGGAGACATCGGCTACATGGATGCGGATGGATATTTTTATATTGTGGATCGCAAAAAGGATATGGCGTTGATTGGCGGCTTCAACGTTTATCCCAACAATGTGGAAAAAGTACTGAAAGAGCATCCGGCAATTTTGGAGGTTGGCGTTGCTGCGATCCCCCATCCAGAACGGATTGGCGAAGAAGCCCTCAAGGCCTGGGTTGTCCTGAAACCAGGCATGACCATCACCGAGCAAGAACTGGTCAAACACTGTGAGGCCAACCTAGCCGGGTACGAAGTTCCGCGACGCTTTTCTTTCATCAAAGAGTTACCTAAAACACTGGTCGGCAAAACCCTGCGGCGGGAACTCATCCAAATGGAAGTCAGCGATCAGCAAGCTCAATCCGAAGACGGCAAAAAATAACCTCGGTAAAAGGCGCGGGCCGGTGCGCGGTTCATATACCAATAGACATATAGGAACGTCAACACACCGATGACAATCCGTCCGCTATCCAGGGCGGCAAAGAACGCATCGGCAGAACTAGCACCTGACTGATCTGCGGGACCTGAGACAACAAAAGCCAAGACCGCGTTGATGACCAGAATGCCAGCCACACTGACCGGAAGTAGCCAGCGCATAGCCGCAGGCCGTCCGCGCCACGCAAAGGCCGCCAACAGTAGAAATATCAAGGCAATGATGATTTGCATACCCGTTCGCCAATCGGGCAAACCCGTGTAATCAATACCCAAATACGCTGGCTGCATTCCATCTGTACTGATTAGGTTGTCATAAATCCGGCGCCGGATGAGTGCAATGATGATGATTTGCGTGAGCGGCAAAAGACTGAAAAGTAACGTACTACTGATAATTGCCAGTGATACACCGAGAGGTCGGCCTGGTTTGGATTCGGGTACAGACTGCATGAATGACCTCTGAAGTTTTGGATGTAATAGACAACTTACTGACCGTGACTGCAATTAAAAACTTTGCTATACTAGTTCCACATTACTTGAAGAACTCAGTCTACAGGGAAGCCCAAAAATATGAATAGCCATGAGAATCTCAGCAAGATGATTGAAACTTTTGCTCATGAGTCTCAGCACGCAAGCCTGGTACTACTACATCCCCGTAGCCGATACCGATCCTTGCTCGTCGCTCATCTGCTTAATTCAAAAGATAGCAAAGTTTTCTACTATGCCTTTGGCCCTGATGATCTCAATCTGCAATCGTTCATCACTGGATTAATTCACGATCTATCCTACCAGTATCCCATGTTCGGACGTCACATCAACATCATACCGCAATCCCGCGGGGATGACCCTGAAGCCTTAATTGATGCGATGCTCATGGAACTGAATGACCTGGCAAATGGTCAGGAAATTGTATTCGTACTTGATGAGTATGATCGCAGCGATACGGCGGACGATATTCAGCAGTTTATCGAGCGCCTGATTGGTCGGCTCCCAGTGGGCATCCGTTTTGTGATTAACGGGCGCACACTACCCCGGTTGCCCTGGGTCTCGATGATTGCTCAGCGCCGCGCTGTACTGATTGAAGATGAACGCCTGATCGCCAAAGACTTCTATGAAATTGAAACGCAAGGGAAAATAAAGCTAGAAGTGACCGCCTTCGGACCCGGCAATGTCTACATGAACGGGACTGGCATTGATGTCTGGGAAGGTCACCTGCCCCGCTTACTTTTCTTCTTCACGCTCGACCGTCCGATTGTCACCCGCTCAGAGATTTGTACGGCGTTCTGGCCGGAACTCAGTGACGAACAGGCTGTCAATGTCTTTCATGTGACCAAACGCCGTCTGCACAAAGCCCTCGATATGGATGTCCTGGTACATGATGATGGCTATTACCGTGTCAATCCAGAAATGGCCGTCCATTACGATGTGATGGACTTTGTCAGCGCGTTGATGGCCGGACGGGATGAAAACAATCCGAATCGTATGGCTGCTTGGCAAAAAGCTATTGATCTGTACCGTGGCCCATTCCTACAGGGACACACTGATAACTGGATTACAGCACGGCGTGCAGATTATCGGGCAGGCTATCTGGAAGCGCTAACAGAAATGGCTCATATCCGCCTGAGCGAAGAACGTCCCGAACATGCTCTGGCCCTGTTCCAACGCGTGCTGGTAGAAGACTTCAGCCGCGTTGAGACACATGAGCAGGTTATGCGCCTATTCACCCAGATGGGTCGCCGCAGTGAAGCGGCTGCTCACTACCAGCGCATGAGTGATGAATTCCGCAAATCTGGTATGGTAGTTCCGGCTGAACTCACAACACTATATAACGAAATCGTCGCCTAGCATGTAGTTCCCTGAATATGGACGAAAGGCCCGCTACTCAGCGGGCCCTTCGTTTTAGCGCCTTAGCGCCCCTGGAGGGATTCGAACCCCCGGCCAATCGCTTAGAAGGCGACTGCTCTGGTCCTCTGAGCTACAGGGGCAGATGTGGGCATTCTACGAGGACGGTGGAAGGCTGTCAAGCAGCATGAATGCCAATCAGCACCATTGTTCGAGTACGCATTCCGTGCTATAATAATAATGAAGAGCGATGTAGATTTCATGAGGAAAATACATCGCCCTTTTCTGTCCTGCTGGTATTCATCTTGCGAGGGAACAGGCATGGCGAGTAAAGACACCGCACCCATCCGCCAACAAACGGAAGCTGACATCCGGTATCTTGACCCGATTGAGCACGTTCGGCTTCGACCGGGTATGTATGTCGGCGGTGTGGATAGCAAAGCACTACACCATCTGGTGTATGAAGTAGTCGACAATTCAATTGACGAGGCGCTGGCCGGGCGCTGCGATCATATAATCGTCACTTTGCATCCCGATCAGGTCGTTTCAGTGTCGGACAACGGCGGTGGCATCCCAGTCGGTATCAATCCAGATACCAAGCGCCCCACCGTTGAAGGTGTCATGACGAAGATCGGTATGGGTGGTAAGTTCGGCGGTGGCGCTTATAAGGTCAGCGGTGGTCTGCACGGTGTGGGTGTTTCAGCCGTCAACGCGCTTTCTGAAGAAATGCGTACAACAATCTTCCGGGAAGGCTACGTCTGGGAACAACAATATCGGGCTGGCAAACCGCACACGGATGTCAAAAAAATCCGTAAGATGAACCCCGAAGAAAACACTGGTACTATCCAGACTTTCCGACCAGACTTCACTATCCTCGAACGCAATGAGTTCAACTATGACACGTTGGAGCGCCGCTTCCGGGAAATGGCTTTTGTCACCCGGCGTGTGACTATTACCCTTCGGGACGAGCGCATCCAGCCCTTTCCCAAAGAAACCACGTTCTACTTTGAAGGCGGCCTGCACTCTTTCGTGCGTTATGCAAACAAGGGGCGTGCCGTCATTCATGACCCCGTCCACGTTGAGAAAGACATCGAAATCACGCCTGAAGGCAAAGCGCCGTACACCATCGGTATTGAAGTTGCCTTCCAGTACAATGACTCCGCCAATGTGGTCGAAATGGCTTTCGCCAACACTATCAATACTCCCGATGGTGGCACCCATCTGACGGGCTTGCGCTCGGCCATCACCGGAGTGATCAACCGTTTTGCGCGCAAAGCGGGCTATCTGAAGGATAAAGATCCCAACTTCAGTGGTAACGACACTCTCGAAGGCATCACCGCAATCGTCAGCATCAAGCATCCCTCCCCGTCTTTCGAAAGCCAGACGAAGGTGAAGCTGATTAACCCGGAGGTGCAGGGGGCAGTTTCGCAGGTCATCACCGAGGCTTTCAATGAATTTCTGGAGCTGAACCAACGGGAAGCTCGGAAAATTGTTGAGAAGTGCATGATCAGTATGCGCGCTCGTGAAGCCGCCCGCAAAGCCCGCGATTTGGTCCGCAGCGGCCCTAGCCTGCTCGAAAGCAGCACTTTGCCCGGCAAACTAGCAGACTGCTCACAACGCGGCCCTAATGCCGAGATTTACATCGTTGAAGGTGACTCGGCAGGTGGTAGCGCCAAACAGGGTCGGGATCGTCACTTCCAGGCAATCCTCCCGTTGCGGGGTAAGATTCTGAACACCGAACGCGCTCGTCTGGACAAGATCCTGGACAACAATGAAATCAAGGCGCTGATCGCTGCCCTCGGCACCGGGATTGGTGATGACTTCCAAGTGGAAAATATCCGCTATGGGCGCGTTATCATTATGACGGACGCCGATGTAGACGGTAGCCATATCCGCACCCTCTTGCTGACCTTCTTCTTCCGCCACATGGCCCCGCTCATTCAAGAGGGTCATCTATATATTGCCCAGCCACCCATCTACCATCTCAAGCAGGGTAAGAACCTGGAATACGTTTACCCAGAAGCTGGGATGACCGAAGGCGAATTGCTGGCACGGGCGCTCAAGAAGTATAAAGATCCAGATAAAGTGGTTGTGGGACGCTATAAGGGTCTGGGTGAAATGAACCCGGAACAGCTCTGGGAAACAACGATGGACCCCACCGCCCGGACGCTCTTGCAAGTGACTATCGAAGATGCAGCTGAAGCGGATAAAGTCTTCGACATGCTGATGGGTAGCGCAGTACCGCCCCGTCGGCGTTTTATCCAGACCCACGCTCGCAACGTCCGCAATCTGGACATCTAATCCGATTTGCATTCAAACAGAGAGGCTATCGCTCAGTGAGGATAGCCTCTTTGCTTATCGGTTCATTTAACGGAGACGACGCATACTTTCTGCATTGGCATGAAAGTACAAGTAATAGAGCCAACCGCGTGGAGTGAGAGGGCCAAACATATTGTGCATAGAACGCAGCGAGGGATCGACTGGTGTAGTGGCTAACTCAACCGCCAGGTGGAGCGTAGCCTGTCGGGTTTCATCAAACTGACGCTGCAAGTCGGTATAAGAGGTCTCTTTGGGTGGGCAGTAGCCATCGTATTCATCGTGTATAAAAGCCTCACCAAGGAAAACCTTCAACCGAGATTGCCCCCAACGTTCAATGCCAATGATATGGTTCAATACTTTGCGGTGATAGTCGTTATCACCCGCCTTCGTTGCTCGCTCCAAAATCGCATTTCGACCATGTTCCAGATCTTGCTGAAGATCAGTAAAGTTCTTGCGAGCAGCGGGCATCTCGATAAAGAGTTTTCCGCCCATATGCAAGGCTCTATCAACTAACCTCATAGGACAATTCCTTTGCAGGCGTACAATGATTTAGTACACATTGTCATGATCAGATTAGTCCCGATTTAGCCACGTCTGTAAATATTCCGTGAATTGACCAGCAGCACAGGCATCTATATAGGCCATCAGTTCGCTTCCAGCCATCGGATAGAGCGGATAGCAACTGGTTGGCCAGGCACCCTGAGATGCATCGACCAGGAAATCAACCCCAACCCCCGGTATCACTAAACGATCCAGAGAGCGTTCAACCTTCTTCACCCGACGTTCTACGGTCACAATAAGCTGATCCGCCAAGTAGACCAGGTCTTCATCCACTCCGGTATTGTGATTCAGCGCGATATTCCCAGAGTCATCAGCCTCTAGCGCATGAATCACTGCCACTTGACATCGAATGGCCGGGAAAGCGACTAATTCCTCTCCACTATACGGATCACGAATAGTCTGAATATCCGGGCGCAGGCGTGGTATATCCGTACCGAGCCAACCCCGTCCCGGCATAAAGCCCACCCCAGCTAATGCCGCCCGAATTCCAAATGCCAGGCTGGCTTCAGTTTCTTCAACGACCTTCAAAGTACCTTGTTGAACGGCGCTGGTAAACATGGGGGCAAAACCAAAAGCTTCCAAGCCGGCATAACAGGTGCGAATAGCGCTCACACAGCCAGCCCCAATTAGCAAATCGGATTCATATCCGGCTGTAAAGGCGAGCAGCGTCAAATCCCGTGGCAGGCGGGCGCGGCTCAAAAGCCAACGAACAAAGGCAATCGGACGACGATAAAGAGTCATCCCGCCCAGAGCCAGGGTACAACCATCCGGTATCAAATCAGCTGCCTCTGACGGCGTAATCCAACGGGCCATACAAAGGTACTCATTCTGGCGTGGTTCTTACGCCGGATTCATCACTGTCAACGAAAGCCGTATTATAATGCCTGCACACGGTACATATGGAGTTCACCCATGAATTCATGGATTACCTTTTCAGCACGGTTTAGTCAACTCCGGTTGAGTCTGCTGATGGTTGGCGTATTCGCCGCTGGTTTCTTCCTCGGCAGCCATAGCGGTTTCAGTCTGGCGCAAAGCGGCACCCGCCTCTCACGAGAGGCAGAACAAGCACTTGAACCTTTGTTCCAGGTCTATAACCTGATTGAAGACGACTATTTGGAAGATGTTGAAACCCAGACACTCGTAGACGGCGCGATTAATGGGATGGTAGATTCACTGGGTGACCAGTTTAGCGGCTACATGGACCCCACGATCTACCCAGAATTAAACAGTGAGCTCTCCGGGGAGATCATTGGCATTGGGGTCGTGATTGAAACGGTTGAAGAAACGAACGCTATCCGGGTCGTGAGTGTGCTGGAAGGCTCGCCTGCCGAAAAAGCGGGCGTTGAAGCCGGAGACATCTTCCATAGCATCGACGGCGAAGATGCTACCCAAATGAACCAGACTGAACTATCCGGTCGTGTGCGTGGGCAGGAAGGCACACTCATCACCATTACTTTCCTACGCGGGGAAGCGCTCGTAGAACTACAGATGCGGCGCGCCCGGATCACCGTACCAAACGTCGAAAGTGAGATACTGGCCAATAACATCGGCTATATCCGGTTACGGGAATTCAATTCCAACTCACGCCAACTTCTGGACGATGCGATTGCCAACCTGAATACAGCGGACTTGCAGGGCCTGGTATTCGACCTGCGTGGTAATCCGGGTGGATTACTCTCGTCAGCCGTCGATATTGCCAGCGCTTTCATTCAGGATGGAGTGATCCTGTACGAAGACTTTGGCGGTAATCGGGACGAACAAACCTTTAACGCCACAGGAGCCTATGCCGGAGTCACCGCTCCGATTGTCGTGTTGGTGGATGAAAACAGCGCCAGCGCTTCCGAACTGGTGGCTGGGGCAATGCAGGACAACGGTGTAGCCACGATCATGGGGCAAGTCACGTTTGGCAAGGGAACTGTTCAAACCTGGCAAGAATTAGTCAATGGTGGCGGTATTCGTCTAACCATTGCCCGCTGGCTAACCCCTGAACGCAACTGGATCCATGAGCAGGGCGTGACACCCGATATCCTGGTAGAACCAGCACCGGAAGGCAGCCCGGAAGACTTTGACCCGCAGTTAGAGGCCGCACTGGAATTCCTGCGCGAGGTTGCAACACAAACCAGCACTTCTCAAAACGGCTAACTGGACTGGGCAAGGTGGCGGGTACATGCTATACTGCGCCCACTTAAATCCGCAGTGACGGAGTGAATATACTATGCAGGTAGCACTGCAAATTGCATCTATAGTGTTCTCGATCATCCTCGTCGTCCTCATCAGCCTGCAGGTCAAGGGCGGCGTGTTAGGAAGTCTGCTGGGTGGTGATGCTGGTGGCGGTATTGCCCGCACCCGGCGCGGCCTGGAAAAGACCCTCTTTCAGATCACAATTGGCCTGAGCATCGCCTTCCTGGCGATCTGCATTCTGGCCTATGTGACCTATCGCGGCTAGGTACGATGTGGGCGGTTAGTCGCCCACATAACCCCGATTTAAGCATTCATGCTGCGCGGCTTCCGCTGGCAATTTCTGGTCCTCGTCACAGCCTTCTTGCTCTTTGCAGCCAGTCTGATGACGAGGCTCACCTCGACGCCAGCGCCTCTCCCGACCAATACCCCAGCACCTACACTGATCGCTGAGGTCCCAACAGCCCTACCCACCCCGGCAGCAGTTGATCTCCCTCAGACCGTCAATAGCATTCCAACATTGTCCGAGGCGCTCATTGGTCAGGTGCAACGCCTCAATCCGCTTTTGGCTAACCTCAATCCAGTTGACCAGGACATTAGCAGCCTCATCTTTGAAGGCCTGACGCGCATCAACGCCTTTGGCGAAGCGGTACCCTCGCTGGCACGCCGCTGGTTCATCTCATCAGACGGACTGGAATACGTCTTTGAACTGCGTGAAGATGTCCTCTGGCAGGATGGCACGCCATTCACGGGGGCAGATGTCCTCTACACCATCGGATTACTGCAATCGCCCGATTTCCCAGGCGAACCGGAGTTGGCCGCCTTCTGGCGAACCGTCGAAATTCAGCAACTCGGTTTGCATCTGGTGCGCTTCCGCCTGACGCAGTCTCTGGGCAGCTTCCTCGATCACTTGCGGATCGGTATCCTGCCAGAACATGCGCTGCGTGGAACGAATGCCACCGGGATTGCAAGCCATCCTTTCAACCTTGCACCCATAGGCACTGGCCCCTACCAACTGGAAGCCCTGCGAACCAGTGGCGACCAAATCGTCCAGATCGATTTGCGTCCCGCCCCGACCTATCGCGCCCGCCCCGGTGTGCAAAGCTCATTCGGGCTTGAGCGCCTCAGCTTCCGCCTTTATCCAAGCTTTGAGGCGGCCCTCAACGCTGTGAATAATGGAGATGTGATGGCCCTGGCAAGTCGTAACCGGGCCGAGCGAGCCGCCCTACTCAACAGCGACCTGAACATCTACACCGGCATCGAGCCGAGCGTCGGCGTACTCCTCTTCAACTGGGAGCGGGAAACCACACGCTACTTCAACGAACTGCGGGTGCGCGGAGCCCTGCAACGCAGCCTTGATCGAAACGGCATCATCGAACGTAATCTGCTGAATCAAGCGGTATTGGCTGACAGCCCATTGCTGCCTGGATCATGGGCATACGAACCGGCTCCCTGGCCTGCCGTTGATCTCAATGCCGCGCGTGAGCTACTGGCTACTGCACGGCTCCGAACCAGCGGGAGCGATGAAACACCGGAACCCACTGTCTCTGGCGCACCTATCCTCAGCTTTAGCCTGCTGGTGCTCGACGAACCGGCACTGGTGCAAATCGCTACTGAAATTGCTGCTCAATGGAGCCAATTGAACGTTCAGGTCACGGTTGATGCAGTTTCGGCAGCTACCCTCCAGCAGCGACTGGAATCCGGTGACTTTGATGCGGCGATTGCTGAACTGAGCCTCAGTGGGAGCGCCGACCCGGATGTGTATCAATTCTGGGATCAAGGACGCAACTATGGTGGGGTCAATGACCGGCGCACCGCCGAGGATCTGGAACGTGCCCGGCGTGATCCGAACGGACTCAACCGAGCAGAGTTTTACCGTCAGTTTCAGGTCGATTTTGTCGAACGGGCGATTGCCATCCCCCTGTACTACCCTCTGTTCACCTATGCCGTCAGCCCACAGATTAGTGGCGTGCAACTGGGTTTCCTGAGTTCACCGGCCAGCCGATTCCTCACCATCACGGATTGGGTCAGTCAGTAGGGACGACCTGACAGGTCGCCCCTACCACGCGCCTTCCCGCATTAGCATATCCTGCAAGAGTGACTTGCGGGCGCTGCCACCCAACATCTCCAGTTTGCGTACGCCCAGGGGGTCAATCACTTCGCGCAAGAGTCGGATCTCTTCAGCCGAGGGGGCTGGTGTTTCGGTCAGGCCAGGGGCAACTTGCAGGGGAAAGCCGGTCTTCTTCTGAACTTGTTCCAGGGTGATACCCGGGTGCAAATGGGTCAAGCGCATCTGACCTTCTGCCCAGTCGAACTGACCAAGATCACTGACCAAATAGACCACCCCACGCCTACCCTTTTCAGTCTCACGATTGCCGAGGCCACTCTTGAAATCCAGCGTTTCGACAAAAGTGACCCGAGAATGACGCGGCACATACAGGAAGATTTCATCCAGGTAGGTGCTGACATCAGGGATACCCCCTGTACCGGGCAAGCGCATCCGGGGCCGAGCGTAATCGGACCCAAAAGCGATGTTGTTGAAGTTCCCGGCAGAGTCCACCTGAGCCGGGCGGAAAAATTCTTTCGGATGGTAAGTCGGCAGCAGATCAGCAGCGCCTTTGACAAAGCCCCAGTGGATTTGAGCTTTGCCTAGCCATTGGTCTTCGGCGCGGCCCACGCCGAGCGGTGCCCAGTCCTGGCACATGCTCTGACCAATCGCGGAGGTGAAATAGACGCCAGGCGCATGGGTTAGCTTCGCCAGGATATAGCCCGCCATCACCAGCGGGGTATTGATCCCCTGCGCCAGAATATCACCATCCTTCACCTGGCGCGCGATACAGGTACAGATTAGTTCGTCAGTTGTGTAGTCGAGCGGCATTAGCGTCTTCCTGGTTTTGTGTCGTCGTCACCATTTGCGGTTGCGGCGGCGGCGGCGATGAACATTGCTTGAGCCCGTTTCTGCCGGGATGCTGGGTTCAGCTTTGGCGGCTCTGGCGGCATTGGCGGACCAGCTATGCCGCCACTATCTTTGCGATTGTCATAATCGAGTTTCGGCGGAGGGACATGCAGTCGAAGATGCCCTTCGTCCGCCCCCACGTTCACGGATGACGCGATCATAGCACAAAACAACCCCCAGATCGGAACATTTGTTCCGATCTGGGGGTTGACAAACGGTTGTTAATCTTCGGCCTTGCTGCCGCTGCCATCCATGCGGACGAGCATGGGTTGGAAGCGCCCCATGATTTCCACAAGGTCGCTTTGCGCGGCGATGACCTGCTCAATCGATTTGTAGGCCTGTGGTGCTTCATCCAGACCAGCCGCTAGCAAGGTGACATCGCGCTCTTTCAGGTAACGATCCAGCGCGGTCTTCGTGATGGTTTCCTTGGCTTTCGTCCGGCTGAGCTGACGACCGGCCCCATGCGCTGCCGAGTTGAGTGACTCCAGCTTGCCCTTTCCACGCACGATGAAGCCGGGATCAGCCATCGAGCCGGGAATGAAGCCGAGTACACCTTTGCCAGCTGGAGTCGCACCCTTTCGGTGGACGATGACCTCGCGGTCAACATCCTGCGAGCCTTTCGGGGCTGGGATGCGCTCCTTCCAGGCAAAGTTATGATGATTCTCGACCACTGCCACCGGCTTGAGGCCAACGGCCTTTGCCACCCGCTGATGGATGATCTCATGGTTGGCATGGGCAAAACGCCCGGCCAATTCCATGGCATCCCAGTATTCCTGACCTTCCTGCCATTCCAGCGGCAGCCAGGCGAGATAGCGCACCGCCTTATCCAGATTGGGATGCAACTTCATTGCCAACTCAGAATAATGGTTGGCAATCTGGTAGCCGACGCCCCGCGAGCCGCTGTGCGACAGCAGCGCCAGATACTGGCCGGCCTTCAACTTCAGTTCGCGGTTGTCCTGATCCAGTTTGAAGCCACCAAACTCGACGAAGTGATTGCCGCTGCCGCTGGTGCCAAGCTGCCCGTAGGCTTTGTCCTTGAGGGAACGCAGAAAGCGAGTGGATTCCCAGGATAGATCATCCAATACCTCATGATCGAGACGTTCATGTGTATTCCAGGCACTCCCAGCACCAAAGCGCGTTTGTTCCATAAGCGCCTTGCGGAAGCGCCCTTCCTGCTGCTTGATGAGAATGGGCGACACTTCAAACAGCGAAATCCGCACCCGGCAGGCAATATCCACCCCGACCGCGTAGGGGATGACCGCACCCTCGGTCGCCAGCACGCCACCAATCGGCAGCCCATAGCCGACATGGGCATCCGGCATGAGCGCCCCGGCCACGCTGATGGGCAAGCGCATGGCATTGTCCATTTGCTTACGGGACTCGTTATCAATCTGCTCAGCACCCCAGACCGGATAGGTCAGCGGTTCATCACGAATGGTGTCGTTGTATGCGTTCATTACAGCCCTCACCCCTGTCCCCTCTATTCATCGCCGAAGACGACTGGGAGAGGGGCATCCAGCTTCCAATACTATTGTCTATAAGATCATAAGGGGTCACAACGGTTTATACAAGAGTGATCTGCTGTATTGAACCGCGCTTTCCGCCAATCCCCCGCCATGTTAGAATGCTGACCATACCACATGCTGTACTGATGGGAGTACCCGGATGTCATTCATCTCTATATTGAAACAAGCCGATATTTTCTACGAACTGAGCAATACCCAGCTTGAGATGGTGGCTTCCATCTGTTCAGAAGTCATTTATCAGCAGGGTGACGGCATTTTTGAGGAAAATACCCCTGGCAGCCAGCTTTACGTGATTGCTGAAGGGGAAGTCGAGATCATCGTTAACCCAGCGAGCATTGGCAGCAGCAATGCCAAAGCCTATACGATTGCGACGCTGCGCCGGGGTCAATCCTTCGGTGAGGTGTCGATGGTGGATGAAGGGCTGCGCTCGGCTGGTGCACGCTGCGGCGCACCCAACACCAAGCTGCTGGTCATCCCGCGCGATAAGCTGATGCTGCTGTGTGACACCTATCACCACCTGGGTTACCGCATCATGAAGAATCTGGCCGCCGACCTCGCCATGAAGATCCGCCACACGGATTTGCAGGTGCGCGATCAACTCACCTGGTCGCCCCGGCACTAGGCAAAACGAAAGCCCCCGGTCACAATCGTTGGCTTCGGACAACTCGACGCCATCACCGCAACCGGGGGTATTCCCTTGCAGCCAGAATTTGCCATCGTCGTCATCATCGCGGCGCTGTTCATCGGCCTTTCCAAAGGTGGACTGGGTGGGCCGGTGCCGGTCGCTATGTTGACTCCCCTGCTCAGTCAGGTGCTACCCGCCTCGCAAGCGGTGGGCATCGTCCTGCCATTACTCATCATTGCGGACGTGATCGCCCTGCGCTTCTACTGGCAAAAGTGGGATTGGTCGCTGGTGCGGCAAATGCTGCCCGCTGCCATCATCGGGGTTCTCTGTGGGGGCATCCTGCTGCTCACGCTGGCAAACAGCGGGCAAAATCTGCTGCTGCGCCGGGTGATCGGCCTGTTCACGCTCATCGTGGTGGTCTACAAAGTGGGCGGCGGCTTCCTGACCAAGCTGGAATATCAGCCACGCAACTGGCACGGTTATCTGGCAGGGTGGGCCTCCGGTTTCGGATCGGCACTGGCAAACATCGGCGCACCGCCCTTCACCGCTTATATGATGCTGCGGAAAGTCCCGCCGGTGCCTTTCATCGGCACCACGACCCTGCTCTTTGCCATCGTCAATGCCCTGAAGCTGCCAATCACCCTGCTCAGCAGCCGCGTGCTTGATCCGCATCTGCTCCTGAGCATCCTGTGGGTGGTGCCCTTGATTCCAGTGGGGGTGTTAGTCGGGCGATGGGGGGTGCGGCGCATGAATCCGGTTCACTTCGACCGGCTGATGCTGGTGCTGCTATTCATCCTGGGTGTGTTCATGCTGGTGTACGATCCGGGGCATTAAGAGGGGAATTGCGGCAGAGGGGCAGAGGGGCAAAGCCGCAAAGCAGAGGATTTCGCAGGCAACCGCCAGACGTTAAAACGTCCGGCTCCGAGAAAGACAAGCCCACTGAAGTGGGCTGCAAGAGTAACCAAACGGGACAAAAGCGGGCGCACGCTGTGCGCCCCTAGTTTGCATCTTTGCCGCTTTGCGTTAAATGAGTTCTGTTATCCTGCCACCAGACGCACGAACTTGCGCTTGCCGACCTGTAGGACTGCGGGGAGCATGGCTGCGGTGACGACAGCTGCCGGATCAGTCACAGGCTGCTCGTTCAAGCGAACGCCGTTCTGCTGCATCAGGCGCTTGGCCTCGGCGCTGCTCGGCACCATTTTCAGGCGCTTAAGGATATCCAGCACGCGCTCCACACCCTGGACAGGCTCTTCCGCAATATCCTCAGGAATACCGCTGCCGCCACCGCGGAAGACTTCATCCCAGCGGCGTTGAGCCGCCTCAGCTTCAGCCTCGCTGCGGAAGATCGAGACGATGGCGCGGGCAAGTGCCATCTTGGCCTCGTTGGGATGGATCGCGCCAGACTTCAGACCCTCTTCGAGTTCCTTCACCTTTGTCGGCGACCAACCGAGGATGAGTTTGTGGTAGATCGGCATGGCCTTATCCGGCACACTCATCACCTTGCCGAACATATCCCAGGGTTCAGCCAGGATCGGGATATGATTGCCAAGGCTCTTGCTCATTTTGATGTCGCCATCTGTACCGGGCAGGGACTCGCCCATGATGATGGCAATCTGCGGGCGCTGACCAAGGGCTTCCTGCAATTTACGACCCGCCACCAGAATGTTGAACAGCTGGTCCTGCCCACCGATCTGTACATCGGCTTCCTGAGCAACTGCATCATAACCCTGCATGAGTGCATAGAACATTTCGTGCAGGTAGATGGGTTCACCCGCGTCGTAGCGTTTGCGGAAGTTCTCCCGCACCATGAACTGCTGCACGGTGAAGTTACTTGCCAGACGGATAATGTCGGCAAAATCCAGCGGCGAGAGCCATTCGTCATTGTAGCGCACGCGGGTTTTATCCCGGTCGAGGATCTTGAAAGCCTGCTCGGCATACGTGCGGGCATTTTCCAGCACGCGCTCACGGGTGAGCTGATCACGGGCTTTGTCTTTATCGGACGGGTCACCAATCAGGCTGGTAAAGCTGCCGACCAGGAAGGTGACATCGTGCCCCAAATCCTGGAATTGGCGCAGCTTCCGCATGGTGATGGTATGACCCAAGTGCAGATCCGAGGTGCGCGGGTCATAGCCGCAGTAGACCCGCAAGGGACGGCCGTTCTTCGCTGCTTCAGTCAGGCGCTCATGGAGTTCCCTACGCATCGTCGTCTTGATTTGCGGGTCGCCGTATTCGGCACCCGACATCAGCACATCAACCTGTTCATCAATGGTCATCATGGCGGCCTACCCTGCCCGGTGAATGGATATTTATGGATCACTAGCAGCCCTCACCCCCAACCCCTCTCCCAAAATCCGCCGTCCGCAGAAGACGGCGCGGCGGGGAGAGGGGAGCTTCAACTGCAAGCATGGGAGCGTAGCCACAATTTCGGATACGCAGTATAACAGCACAGCCGCAAAAATTGAGTACCCTTGTTGCGATTTTGCCCCCCCACTATAATTCGCAGTCTGTCGATCAAACCACAGGAACCACGTTCACCCATGAAACCGATGACCAGCGCGGAGGCGCGTGCCGCCTTCCTTGACTTCTTTGAAGAAATGGGCCACAAGCAGGTGCACTCGTCTTCCCTGGTGCCCACCAACGACCCGACCCTGCTCTTCACCAACGCCGGGATGGTGCAATTCAAGGATGTGTTCCTGGGGCAGGATCGGCGGGATTACAAGCGTGCCACCACCTCGCAGAAGTGTATGCGGGTCTCCGGCAAGCATAATGACCTGGAGAATGTCGGCCCTTCCAACCGCCATCACACCTTCTTTGAAATGCTGGGCAACTTCAGCTTTGGGGATTATTTCAAACGGGATGCGATCAAGTACGCGTATACCCTGCTGACGGAAGTCTATGGGCTGCCGAAAGAGCGCCTGGCTTTCACGGTCTACGAGAGCGATGACGAAGCCTATAACATCTGGGTCAACGAAGTCGGGGCAGACCCGAAGCGGGTGGCGCGGCTGGGCCCCAAGACCAACTTCTGGCAAATGGCGGAAACCGGACCCTGCGGCCCGACCAGCGAGCTTCACTGGGACAAGTACCCGGAACGCGGTGTCGATAACATCATCCCGTCATTGGTGGATGAGGATGACCGCTTCCTCGAACTCTGGAACCTGGTGTTCATGCAGTTCAACCGCACCCAACCGGACCCGACGCATACGGGTCAGTGGGATGTACCGCTGCCCGCGCCAGGTGTGGATACCGGCATGGGGCTGGAACGCATCCTGAGTGTGGTCAACGGCGTGACCGCCAATTATGAAACTGACCTCTTCATGCCGATGATCCGCCGCGTCCAGCAAATGACAGGGCATAGCGATGCCGAGCGCGATGCCAATATCGTGCCCTATCGCGTCATCGCCGATCACATCCGGGCAGCGGTTTTCCTGATTGCAGACGGGGTACAGCCGGGTGCCAAAGGCCGCGACTCGGTCTGTCGGTTGGTCATCCGCAGAGCTGCCCGCTTTGGCGAGAAGCTGGGCTTCACCCAACCCTTCCTGGCGCAGGTGGCAGACTCGGTCATCGACACCATGGGTGGGCATTACACCGAACTGGTCGAACGCGCCGAAGCCATCAAGAAGGTCATCACCCAGGAAGAAGTCCGCTTCCGGCGGACAATGGATCGGGGTGTGGCCGAGTTGGATGCGATGCTGGACGAACTCCCGGCAGGCGGTACGCTGCCTGGTGAGCGCGCCTTCTACCTCAAGGCGACGCTGGGCCTGCCCATTCAGGTCATCAAGGACATCGCTGAAGAGCGCGGCTATCACCTCGATGACAGCGGCTTTGCCACTGCCGAACAAGAACATGCCGGGGTCAGCGGCGGCGGTCAGGCTATGGGCCGGATCGCCAGCAACGAAGCCTACACCCAACTGCTGGCGGATCTTAAGGCCAACGGTCAGCTTGGGGAAACAGGTGTCAGTTACAAACCTTACGGCAAGACTAGCCTGAAGACCAAAGTGCTGGCGCTGCTGCAGGATGGTCAGCCTGTCCAGCAAGTGAACACCGGGGACAAAGTCGAAGTCGTGCTGGCCGAGACTCCTTTCTACGTCGAGTCCGGCGGTCAGGTCAGCGATACCGGCAGCCTCCAGGGCAAAGGCTGGTCGATTGATGTCGAGGATACGCGCCGCCCGATTGGCGGTTTGATCGTTCACTATGGTGAAGTGGTTGAAGGGCAGCCTCAAGTCGGCAGCGCGGTGACAGCGCAGGTTGATGAGGGCCGTCGAGCGGATATCACACGCAATCACACCGCCACTCACCTGCTCCACGCTGCCTTGCGAAATGCGCTGGGGACACATGTTCAACAGCGGGGTTCGCTGGTCGCACCGGATCGGCTGCGCTTCGACTTTGCCCATGACCAAAAGATGAGTGAAGCCGAGCTGCACACCGTTCAGGAACAGGTAAACCATATCATCCTATCAAATTATGGTGTGAAAGCAGTCGAAAAACCGCTAGCAGAAGCCCGTGCCGAAGGCGCGATGGCACTCTTCGGCGAGAAGTACGGCGAAACTGTCCGCACGATCACCATCGCGCAGGATGACAGCCGCTACAGTTATGAACTTTGTGGTGGTATCCATGTCAATGAAACGGCTGAGATTGGTTCCTTCATCATCGTCGGGGAAAGCAGCGTCAGCGCCGGAATCCGCCGCGTGGAAGCGCTGACCGGACATGGCGCTGTGGCCTATATCCAGCAGCGGTTAGGAACCCTCCATCAACTGGCCGGGCATCTAGGCGGCACGCCAGAGAATGCCCTGACCCGCTTGACCGCTCTACAGGATGAACTCAGCGCGGTCAAAAAGCAGAATGAAAAACTCCAGCGCGAAATCACCCGCGGACGCTTTTTGGAGATGCTCGGCAATTTGGAACAGATCAACAGTGTCCCAGTCCTGATCGCCCGTATGGACGACCTGACGATGGACAACCTACGCGAAGTCTCCGACTGGTTCAAGGGAAAGGTCAGCAGCGGTGTGCTGGTGCTGGGCAGCGCACTGGACGACAAGCCGCAATTGCTGGCGACCGTTAGTGACGACCTGACCAAGAAGGGTCTGCACGCGGGCAATCTGGTCAAGGAAATGGCTGCGGTGGTCGGCGGCGGCGGTGGTGGCCGCCCCAATATGGCGCAGGCCGGTGGCAAGGACGTGAGCCAATTGGATGCCGCACTGACCAAAGCGCGTGATCTGATCGCCGCATCGTATAAGGCATAGCCCTCACCCCCAGCCCCTCTCCCACATTCCGCCGAAGACGGCGGGGAGAGGGGAGAAGACAAGGCGGAAGGAATTACTGGATCAGCAATGTTCAAAGGCATCAAACTACATGCAGTTTTCGCGCCGCGGATGCGCGTAGTTTGGATGCTGATGGGTTTGCTTCTATTGGTGGGTTTGCTACGCTCTGTGAGCGTAGCACAATGTCTTGCAGATACGAAGGACTCAAGTCACTACGTTGGGCAGATTATTTATTCCAATGATGGGTATCTCGAAGTTTTCGATTTTCAAACTCACGAGACAAGCCAGCACAGAATTGGCAGAGTCATGGCTGATCCAGTTTGGAGTCCAATACAGCAAAACATGGTGGCGTTTGGATGGCGCACACTGTATCTGCTGGATATTGAAACCAATGAAGCCACTCAGCTGATTCGACACGGCGGCGATCCATCCTGGAGTCCAACTGGAGATGCGCTCGTTTATAAATATAGCGAAAATCCTCGAGGGCTACACATCCTGGAACTCGCAAATCGTGAAACGCGCTACATCCCTGTTCAAGATGCTAGATCAGATGTCTATCCAATTCAGCCGACATGGAGTCCAGATGGTCATCTTATCGCGTTTACCAATGACGATGGCGATGGCAACTATAACATCTTCACGATAGATACCGAGTGTCGTGAGAGTACGCAACCTCAATGCATTCCGCGGCAGCTTACCGAGTCCACTGGATCGAGCACCTCCCCCAGTTGGAGTCCAAATGGAGATCAAATCGTTTTCGAAAGCGACAGAGACGGTACATGGGCGATCTATGTCATGAACAGGGACGGTAACGAAGTCCAAAAGTTAACCGACAATCCTGAAGGCGATTTTGAACCAACCTTCAGCCCGGATGGAACCCACATTGCCTTCCGAAGAGATAACGGGAACCCCGGCCCAACCGGGGCTAACATCTATGTCATGCGAACCGACGGCACCGACATTCAATGTATAACATCGCGGGGTGGTGTAGAACCAGACTGGCACGACTAATCACCGCATAATGCCCGTTTACCATCGAATGGGTATGAAGTGATAAAATGACTCATTGTTATTGACTGGAACTATGATGCGGTGTTTATCTTTGATTTCTCAATAAGTATTTGCGAGATAAGACATATCAATCGCAAGTGTAGCAGGGTGATGAATGGCAAAAGACCGTCCCGAATACATTCAACTGGACACCTCCGACGATGTGACCTCCGTTCGGGATCGGTTGTCGTTCCACCGCGGCAACCGTGTGCTGCTGATCTGGCCAGAGGACGGTACTGTCCTCACGCGCAAGCTCGACCTGGTGCTCACACAACGAGAAGCCATGCGCCGTTCGATCCGACTAGCGCTGGTGACGCATGATCCGCAAGTGATCCAACACGCGCAGGAGCTCAACATCAGTACCTTCGAGACCATTGGCAGCAGTGAACGCGCCAAATGGCGGCGAGGGCGCTCCAAGGTCTTCACCACCCGTTGGCAAAAGCCGAAGGACGAACCGATCCCGGATGATCTGAAAGAAGTTGCCAGCCGCATTTACGCGGAAGAAAGTGCCATCGCCGCTCGCTGGCGCATCGCCCGGCGGATCGGCATGACCGTACTGCTGCTGGCAATGGTCATCGGACTAACCTACGTTTTTCTCCCCGGTGCAACCGTCGTCATCGTCCCTGCACAGAGCAGGCTGGAGGCCAATGCCAATATCGTGGCCGAGCCTGGTGCGAGCGGAGTCGATCTGGAAAATAGGATCATCCCTTCGACCCGTATCAGTGTGGAAGTCAGTGACAGTGGCACCACTGAAACAACCGGCATTCTGGAACAAGGGGAAGCCCCAGCAACGGGTTCCGTCGTCTTCATTAATCTGACTGACAATCCGGTAACGATCCCGGCAGGCACCATTGTGGTCACATCAGCCGGATTGCCGATCCAGTTCCAAACCACGCAGGCAGTCGAACTGGCCGGCGGACAGGGCTTACAGATCGAAGTGCCGATTGAGGCCCTTTCTACGTCTTCCGGCGCGGGCGGCAATGTCGAAAGTGGTGTGATCAATACCGTGAGTGGGCCGCTGGCGCAGGTCGTCTCGGTTCGCAATCTGGCCCCGACCACAGGCGGCACACTCCGGCAACAAAAAGCAGTTACCGTCGATGACCAGGTGCGTTTGTTGACCAGCCTACGCCAGCAGTTACAATCCCGCGCCTACCTGGAAATGCAATCCAGCCTGAACGACAGTCAGTGCCTCGTCATTCAGACCATCCGTATCGCAGAAGAACGCAGCGACTGGATGACCTTTAGTGCCGAACCAGACCAGGTAGCCGATACCCTCTCGCTCACTATGCGCGCGGTGGTTGACGCCCGCGCATTCGAGGAACGGTTGGGTCAGCAGATCATCTACGCGCAGCTTTCTGCCCAGGTACAGGAAGGGCAGTTCATCCGTCCTGAAACACTCCAGTACGCCACCTGCGCGGATATCGCGATCGGTGCCGCCGATCCCAACACCGGTCGCCTGGAACTTACCATGAATGGCAGCGGCGTCGTCAGCAGTCAGGTCAATCTGGAAGCCATCCGTAACACCATCGCAGGCCGCACGATCGAGGATGCCGTTGCATATCTGGTCAGCGAATATCAACTGCAACCCGGCATTCCACCACAAATCACCGTTACACCGGATTGGTTTGGCACCCTGCCGCTCATCCCGCTGCGGATTACGGTGGTCGCCGGGGAAATCCCGGCATGAATAACGGTCGGTTGATGGGTATCGATCAGGGATTGAAGCGCATCGGCGTGGCGGTCAGCGACCCTACCTGGCTGGTTGCCAAAGAACTGACCATCATCAAGCGCACCAGCAAACAGGCCGATTTCGCCCGCCTCCAGCAGATCATCACCGAGCAAAAAGTCGCCGCCCTGGTGGTGGGCATTCCGACCAAACACCTACCCGATGAGGTCTACACCCAGGCGGATTCGATCCGCCGCTGGGTCGATCATCTGACAACGGCCATCCCACTGCCCATTACGCTCTGGGATGAACACCTGACTAGCGCCGATGCCCGGGAACTCTCCATCCGCCAGCGGCGCGGCCCACGTGATCCAATTGACGATCTGGCCGCCCGCCTCATGCTGCAAAGCTTTCTGGATGCACTGCGCGATGGGTTGGCACCGCATCCGCTCCATCCGGCCCCTCATAATCAACCTTTGGAGTAATTTTTGAGCCGCCTCATCCGCTTGATCATTATCGTTGGCTTACTGGGTGGATTTGTGCTCGGCGTTTGTGGAGCCATGCTCTATATCATCTCCGGCGGGCAACCCATCGACTGGGTACAGAAGCAATTCGCTCAATTCACACTCGCCAGCCGTGTCGACGACCTGAATCGCGCAAGCCTGCCCGGTGATACCACACCGCTGCGCTTCACCATCAATCCGGGGGATACGCCGCGTATCATCGGCCAGAATCTGGTCAGTGCTGGCTTGATTGAAGATGCCGGACTCTTTGTCGATTACGTCCGCGCCAACGAGATTGACCGCCAATTGCAGGCAGCCACCTATTTCCTGAGCCGAGGCCAAAACCTGCGCGAGATTGCCGCGTCCTTGCAGGATGCCTCCGCCAGTCAAATCCGTTTTGGCTTCGCGGAAGGCACCCGCCTGGAACAAATCGCCGCCTTGATCGATAGCCCGGACTATCGCCCTTACTTTTTGTTCAGCGGCACCGAGTTTCTCTCGGTCGTAGGCTTGGGAGCTGCGGGTCAGCTCGATCTTTCACTGCTCCAGGCATGGGGCATTCCTCCTTCGGCATCGCTCGAAGGCTTTCTTTATCCTGATACCTACAGCCTCTCGCCCAACACAACCGCCGTTGATCTGCGGAATACGCTGCTCGCCAACTTCCAGCAGCGCGTAAGCCCGCAGCTTATCGCCGATGCCGCTGCTCAGGGTTTGAGCCTGTATCAGGTGGTCACGCTGGCTTCAATCATTCAACGGGAAGCCCTCCACGCAGATGAGCATCCGCTGATCGCCAGCGCCTACCGCAACCGCCTGCAAATCGGCATGAAGCTGGATGCCGACCCAACGATTCAGTATGCCATCGGTTTCCGGGATGGGACGTGGTGGCCGCGCATCACCGCTGCCGAATACACCAGTGTCGTCCATCCCTATAACACTTACCTGAACACGGGCTTTCCACCTGGCCCGATTGCCAGTCCCGGCCTGAGCGCGATTCAAGCGGCGGTTTACCCTGCTGAATCGGCTTACTTCTTCTTCCGTGCCGATTGCCGCAGCGATGGTTATCATGATTTCGCTGTGACCTACGAGGAGCATCTGGCGAACGGGTGTTAGTCAAGGTGATTGATGGTCAGTGATTAGTGAATATACAGGTGATGAGGTGACGAGATGATGGGTAGGGACGCGAATAATCGCGCCCGATGTACGCTGATTGCTTTAGTGGCAATCCTGCTAGTTGGTTGCGGCACCGCCACGCCCCCCCTCACCCGCATTGCCCTGCTGGCCCCGTTTGAGGGGCGCTACCGGGAAGTCGGCTACAATGCCTACTATGCTGCCCTGCTCGCCCTGATTGAGTCGGATGCCCGTCACACCGAATTGGTCGCCATCGATGATGGAGGCACATCGGCAACGGCTGCCCAACGTGCTGCTGCACTGGCGCGTGACCCGTTGGTCAAAGGGGTGATCATTCTCGGGTATGCTGCTGCGGATTCAGCGGTGCAAGCCGCCTACCCTAATCTACCTGTGCTCATTGTCGGCAATTGGGCAACCGGTGTCTATGCGGACAATGTCTTCATCCTCAGCAGCCCACAGATCAATGATCAACTGACCACCTTGCCGCAGGTTGAACTGACGGATGCTGCCCGGCTCGATAGTCCAGTCGTCGGGAGCGACGTTTTCGCGCTGGAAGGCTATCGCGCACTCGCCCCGAACTGGAGCAGCAGCACCATCCTCAGTAGTAGCCTAGCACCAGAACCCGACTTCCGAGGGCGCTACGCGCAACTGGGGCAATTCGTGCCACAGCCAGGTCTGCTAGCAACCCTGACTTACGATGCCGTCCAGATGATGCTAAAGGCAAGCCAGGCCCCTAGCCCGGTAGACTATCTCACTAGCAGTACCTATGAGGGTATCAACGGGCCTATTCGTTTTGCGGATGGCTACTGGGCAGATGCACCCCTTAACACATATCGCTACGAGCCAGAGTGCGGTGCTCCCGGTGTCGAGGTGTGTTTCATCCGTGTTGATACCAACTGAAGTAGGATTTGTAGTTCTGGTTGCGTCAAGGCGAGGACTATGGATTACATCAGGATGCCGTCATGATTGTCATCGTGTTCACCGTCATTGCCTTCGCTGTTATCCACAGTATCCTCGCGCAGAACCGCGTGAAAGATTCCATCCGAGCACGCATGGGCGAACGCGCTTACCTCGGCCTGTATCGAATCCTGTATAACATCCTGGCTGTATTGACACTGGCGCCCGCGCTGGTCGCCATCGCCTTCACACCCAGCCCGATCATCTGGCGCGTGGAGGGCATCCCAGCAGTGCTGCTGGTCGGCCTGCAAGGCATTGGACTGGTTGGACTAACGGTATCCCTGCTGCAAACCGATATACTCCGCTTCGGTGGCGTCACCCAGTTGATGGCCTGGCTGAGCGACCAACCCCTGCCCTTGCCGCCGGAGTCGCTCCGCACTGATGGTGTCTACGCGCTGGTGCGGCACCCGTTGTATCTGTTTTCGCTCCTGATGCTCTGGCCCATGGCAGTCATGACCGAGAGCCTGCTGGCCTTTAACATCGCCGCAACAGCCTATTTCGTGATTGGTTCAATTATCGAAGAACGCCGGATGGTCAACGACTTCGGGGAGCCTTATATCCGGTATCGGCAAAATGTCCCTTGGTTGTTCCCATTTGTAAAAAAAGTGTGATTCAGCAATCTCTCACTTGAGAAGCAACCACGATTGCGTGACAATCTGACAAAGTTGTGCCTGCATGTACAAAGGTAGTAACCATGACAACAGCAACCAAAGCAGTCGCTCCACGCGCAGCCGCCAATCCCCAGCAGAATCGCCTTATCATTGTCGGGATTATCGGGATTGCGATCGTCGCGGCGGTAGTCTTCGTCATCATTTCACTCATGCCCCGTTCTTCCGGGATCGTCTATGACACCATCCCACAGACTCGCCTGGCCGATGGCGGTTTTGTGCTTGGTAATCCAGAATCACGTGTCACTATTGTCGAATTTGCTGATTACTACTGCCCGCATTGCCAAGACTACAAGCCGGTTGCTGATCGCTTCATTCAGGAATTCGTCATGACGGGTCAGGCGCAGTATGAATTCCGCGTCCTGCCGACGGCTGGTGGCGAGCGCACCGCGCAGCTTGGCAGCCTGGCTGTCTGTTTTGAAGAGCAAAAAGCGGGCGCCTACTGGAATGCCACTGAAGCCTTCTTCAGCAAAATCAGTCGTGGGGAACGCGATACCGATTTGGCGCGGCGCGTTGCCGGAGACCTGGGTGTCGATTACGCTGCGGCACTCAACTGCACCCGCGATAATAATCAGATGAACATTGATCTGGCACTGGCTGGACAGGCCGGTATTCAGAGCACGCCTTCGGTGCGGATGCGTGTGGACGGCGGCGACATGATCCCGATCACATTCAACGGCACCACCTATGATCGTGGCCCTGCCCCCTACGAAGCCCTGGCCGGAGCGGTCGCTGCACTCGGGTAAGTATTGGTTAGTTTGTCGATGAAGAAGCCCGCCCCGTGCGGGCTTTTGTGTAAGGAGTAACATGCTCATGAACTATGACCAGTACATTCAAAAGAGCGAGCCGTTCGTGCGCTGGATGCTCGATTGGCAATCGCAACTTCCAACCGTTTCTTTACAGAGCTTAATCGGTGAGCATCCTGAGCAAGTCGGGATCGTCAGTGTCGACATTATCGAGGGTTTCTGCAGTGTAGGGCCGCTTTCGTCACCACGCGTGGATGCCCTGGTTGCACCTATCGTGCGTGTTTTTGAAGAAGCATGGGCGGCGGGTGTGCGTGATATTGCTTTGACTCAGGACACTCATCCTGCGGATGCCGTGGAATTTGCCAATTACGCCCCCCATTGTATGCGCGGTACGCTGGAGTCACAGACTGCTGCCAGCATTAAGGCGCTGCCGTTTTATAACCAGATGACTATTCATGAGAAAAATTCGATCAACAGCGGCGTGAATGACTCATTTGCTGCCTGGTTCAAGGCCCGACCGCAGATCCGCACCTGGATCGTCCTGGGAGATTGCACGGACATCTGCACCTTCCAACTGGCGACCTACATCCGCACCTATACTTATGAGCATCAGATGGCGGGTGTTAGGGTCATTGCGCCGGTAGATTGCATTGACACCTATGACCTCCCGGTTTCAGTGGCCCAGGAAATCGGCGCAACACCCCATGATGCCGACTTCCTCCACCCAGTCTTTTTATATGCCATGCACTTAAACGGTGTTGAAGTTGTCAGCACCTTAGCGCCATAGGAGCAGAGCCGAAAATGCGTACAGTTGAATGGGTCAACGGCGTCGTCCGTATGATTGACCAAAAACAGATCCCCTGGAAACTGGAGTTGGTTGATCTGCCCGATTATCAAGCCGTAGCAGCTTCCATCACCGATATGACGGTCCGTGGAGCGCCCGCGATTGGCGCTTCCGCTGCTTTCGGGATGGCGCTGGCCGCCCGACAGAGCAGCGCCGGAACACCGGATGGATTGATCGCCGATCTACGCGGCGCGGCGCAAGTCCTCAAGGCGGCGCGACCAACCGCTGTCAATTTAGCTTGGGCAGTGGATAGGTTGATGAGCCTGGTCGAAAAAGGCAGCTATGCCTCCGCCGATGCCATCCGGGAAGCATTGCTGAATGAATCCCAACGCATCGCGGATGAAGATGTGGCGATCAATCAGCGAATGGGTGCTTACGGTGCTGACCTCATCAAGGACGGTGATACCGTCCTGCACCACTGCAATACGGGCTCGCTGGCAGCCGTCGATTATGGCACGGCATTGGGAGTTATCCGGGCAGCCTTCGAGCAGGGCAAGAAGTTCCATGTCCTGCTGGATGAAACCCGACCACGCCTACAAGGGGCACGCCTGAGCGCCTGGGAAATGGAACAGCTTGGGCAACCGTATGACATTCTGCCGGATACGGCTGCTGGCTACTACATGCGGAAGGGTGAAGTCAAACTGGTCCTGGTCGGCGCTGACCGTGTAGCGGGCAACGGCGACTTCGCCAATAAGATCGGTACGTATCAGATTGCCGTATTGGCGAAGGAAAACGGCATCCCCTTCTACACAGTCGCACCCACGTCCACTGTTGATCTGGCGATACAACACGGTGATGAAATCCCAATTGAAGAACGGGATAAATCCGAAGTCCTGACGCCCTACGGGCACCCGATCACGCCGCCCCACTTCAACGCCCGCAATCCGGCCTTTGATGTGACTCCGCACCGCTACCTGAGCGGCATCATCACCGAACATGGCATCGTCCGCCCGCCGTTTGAGATCAATCTGCGCCGGGCGGTGGCCGGGGAACAGATGTAGAATGGCCCATATATAGGCTAAAGACAAGCTCAAGGCATAAAGTGGCTATACTGCGATTGTATCTGAAGCTTACGCTGGCGAGCGTAAGCTTGTTTTTGTTTTCACAGATACTCATCAACAGCATTTCATATCGGGAAGCCACAACAGAAAGCTTTGGTCGTGTAGCATTTGCAAGTCTTCGATCACTGGATAGCAATGATGCCAATAATATGCTTGATGTAAGCTCGTCAACTGTGAGCATCCTCAATGTTGAAGATTTCTCTATTTCGATTTTTGATCCAATGATTCCGATTAATCCCCTGTTTTTTTCATGGTCGTATGATTATCGGTATTTGGCTTACTCAAATGGCTATGACATTTATGTGTATGACACTTTGACGGGTACTTCAATCAATCTGACAGATGATGGGGACACAACCTACGCTAACTACTTTCACTGGTCTCCGGCAGAATACTTACTCGCTTTCACTTCAATAAAGGATACCTCGTCAAGTCGTCAGTACCAGCTCCTCATCTATGATTTGAACAATCAGTACACTTATAAACTTGCAGATGGTCTCTCCATATTGGATATGGATTGGTCTCCAGATGGGTCCCAAATAATCTTTAGTGCTTCAGAAGAGAATTCTCTAGTCAGAGATATCTATCTCGTCCAGGCAAATGGTTCGAATCTTAGACAGCTAACTCATACGGATAGTGTTGAATTCCATTCGATCTGGTCACACGATGGAAGTTATATTCTATACCTGAGTGGAGCCGGACAACGAATATCAAATGAGGACAAGTATAAGCTAAACATTGAAGACATTTATACGAACATCTCTAGCGTTTTGCTCTCAGATGCCAGTTATACGGTTGGAGGGCCCGGTTGGCTTTGGGACGATACAAGTATTCTGTACTCTGTGGAACACTCTAGTTATAAATCACTTCGTCTCGTTGATATTGAAACGAAAATAGACTTGACCCTTATAAATGTCGATGGATTGCAAGGATTTGATGTCTCGCGCGATGGATACGGGCTTGTCTACACAACTTCTGATAAACATATCTGTCTGTTTAGCCTCATAAATTTGAGCCAACGATGTATCAAAAGTAATATGTACCCATTCACAATTCCTTATTGGAATTGATAGCCCTCAGAATAAGATGATGTGGCAACGTAGTACGCTATACTGCCGATTTACCAAAACCCGTCCGGCAAATCCAACGGGAGCGCAGGCCGATCTTCGGTCAGGCGCAACTGACCCTCGCTGACCTGCATGAGCATCGTATAGGTCGGGTAGTCCGGGCTGTGGCGGAACTGCCACTCCGCAATGCTCCACAGACGGAGCTGACCGCCCACCCGGTTCACCGTCACCACAAACGGCAGCCGTTGATATAACGACCGCACCAGCGTTTCCCCTTGCCCAAAGTCCGCCCGTCGCGCCAGCATACTCAGCGCGCTTTGCAGCCGCTTGGCAAAAATCGCGCCTCGGAAAGACCAGATCAAGCGTGGAGCCTGAGGTTGTTCGAGCAGCGGTGCAATGGTCAAGGGTTCGTCAGAGCGCACTTCATCCAAAATCAGGCAAGCCGGTTTGCGCTCCAATGCATGACCGATCTGTTCGCCAAAAGTCACACCCGGTTGATCACCCACCGGCCAGCGGGCAGTCAAGCGCTGCATGGCCGTCGGTAATTGCAATTCGCCAGCGCGTTCCACGGCAACCACTTGCTCCGGGTTCAGCAGCAGGCGCGCCAACACGCTCAATAGAGTAGTCTTGCCGGACTCGGTTTCGGCCACAATCAGCAAACCATGCGAAGATTGCATGATCGCTTCCAGCAGCGCCCGAGCCTGGGTCGTCATGAACCCACCGGTCACCAGATCATCCAGACTCGGCACGGTCGGCCCATGCAGCCGAATATCTGCCGTGAGTTGAAATGTCAGCGGCGGCGTGACCAGATTAATACACGCAGGGCGATCCCCTGCCATAAATCCAGCTTCGATAAAGGGCTGATCTTCACGGAGTTCTGCGCCCGCATCGGCCAGCAGGCGGGCAATAATGCGTCGCAGGTCATCATTGGTCTGAAAAATCGGCCCCAGCGATTCCAGTTCGCCATGCCCGTAGCGGACTGAAGCCTTATCCGCCCCTTCCAGCACAATCGTGGTCAGACGTGGATCAAGGAAGAGCTTATCCAGAGGTCCATAGCCGAACAGGTTGCTATAAACTCGGTTGATGAGTTCTGCTTTTTCACTTGACCCCATCGCAACCGACTCAACCGCCATCACATAATCGACGGTCCCCATGAGCAGTTTAAGACGCTTGGTCGGGGTATCGGCCTCGCGGAGATCAGCAGAATCCGTACCGAATTCCTCAACAAATGCTGCTGAAATACGCTCTGCCAGCGCGTTCAGTGAATACATACGGCGACCAGAATGCCCGGCGACCAATTCCGGCTCCCGGCCTTTATCCGCATCGCGGCGCGGCTGCCAGTCATCCCCGTTACGAGCGTCGTGTGTTTCAGTCATGCGTCCTCTTTATGGATTGATCCCACCCGGACAAAGATAAGCGCCATCAGACGAATAAATTGAGGTCAACCGGACGCAGTTCAGGATTATCATTTGCCTTGCGCCCCAGCTTCGCCATATCAACCCACTGACCTGCAAGTTTGACCCGAACAATATCCATCGTGTAGTCGGTGCTGGTATCGCTGGTACTTTGCAAGAGGGATGAACCCACCCCATACATATCAACCGGAACCCTATTCGCCTCAAACTGCTGGATTCGATCGCGGTTAAAGCCGCCGCTGACCACGATCTTGACCCCACGGCAGAAGTCCTGGGCTGCTTCAGTCAGATGTGACGGCACCTGCCACGCCTCCCAGGTCGAATCCAGCGCCGCCCGTACTATCCGCACCAATTCGGCACTGACTCCCGTCGGAGCATCATCTGGCAGCGAAAGATCCCGCATCTTAGCCGAGTGATCCAGGCGCACGCCGCTCAAAGTCCAGCGCTTCATACCTTCGGCATCATCCCGCGCATACGCCTCGGCATAGTGCGGCCAGTACGCCGCCAACGTTGACCGGGAAGCGCCGACTGCATCGTTATTGAAGTCCACCAGTGCCATGCGGGGAACATCCAAGCGGGCATAGCGAGCATAAGCCACCATCGCCTCGGCTGTATCTCCCAGAAAGCAAGCGACCAGCGCATGCGGCAGCGTCCCACCGCCACGCCCACCCCACCAGGCTGCCTGGGCATCTGTACTGACAAAAGCGCCAGCAGCATGACCTGTCTCGTGGTTGTAGCGCTGCACCGCTACATAATAGGCATAACCATCGACTGCCTGCGTCTGCGGCAGATCAAAACGGGCTGGGAAAAAAAGGATCGGTTTGCCATTAGACACGCTCAGCACATCGTAGCAATTGGTGGCAATCCGGCTGGCACGGGTCAATACACCGAGGATCGGCGTCTCCAGCAGTGCGAATTCCCTATAACGCCCACGGACTCGGATCACCGGGTCAACATCCTCGGTATCCCCGGCAAAACGCGTGAGCGCCCCATCCTCGACCGCTTCTACTTCCAGATTTTTCCAACCGGGACGATAGCGCTGCCCCTGATACATGCCGCTGGCGTGCCGCAGCATCGTCAGCGCCACATCAGTCCCCGCCACCACGGCATAGGGTCGGCGACGGTTGAAAATCTGGGCCTCGACCTCTAAATCACCAATCTCCAGCCCTGCAGGATCAATGGGCAGTGGCCGAGAGGAGTGCCCAGCAAAACCATAGCCGGAGGCCTTTGCGCCCTCCAGGACATGGACGCTGTTCTCGAAATATTTATCGCTATACCAGCCGCGCCGCAGACCGTCGATATCGACCTGGAGGATCGACTGCCCCCGCCGTTGGTGATCAAATTGTGTCATGCCAAGCCCCTGAAATCGGAGAACAATCCGCCTTCTAATCCTATTCTACTTTGCCTACGCAGGCTGTGGTATATTAGCAGGTGGCAAAGGCGCACGCGGGCGCGCCTGTATTGTCCTCTACCCTTTCTAATCTTAGTCACCTGCGAGTACGCACCCCACCTATGGAACAGATCATCATTTCGGGTTCAATTGCCTACGATTACCTCATGCGCTTTCCTGGGCGCTTCACCGACCACTTAATTGACGGCCAGATGCATCAGGTCAGCCTGAGCTTTTTGGTAGAAGAAATGACCAAACACTGGGGTGGAGTCGGTGCGAACATCGCCTTCAACCTCGCCATGTTGGGAATGCGCCCGAAACTGTTCAATACCGTCGGGCGCGATTTTCCGGATTATCGTCAATGGCTGGAGAAGGCAGGGGTCGATACCAGCACCGTTCGGCAGTTGGATGAGGTTTTCACCGCGTCCTTCTTCTGCAACACCGATCTGGATAACAATCAGATTGCTTCGTTCTACAGCGGTGCCATGTCACGCGCAGGGGATTATCGGTTGGCGGATGTCTACGAAGGCATCCCGGATCTGGTCCTGATCTCGCCTAGTGATCCCGGTTCAATGAGCCAGCTCGCCGCCGAGTGCCGTGAGCGTGGTATCCGCTTCATGTACGATCCCAGCCAACAAGTACCCCGCCTGAGTGGTGAAGATCTCAAGCGTGATATGCAGGGCGCCTATGCAATGGTCGTTAACGGCTACGAGTGCGAAGTCATCCAGCAAAAGACCGGTCAATCGTTAGAACAATTACGCCGGGCCATTGATATTCTGGTCGTCACCCACGGCAAGGATGGCTCCACCATTTATGCCAATGGGAATATCATTGAAGTACCAACCTTCCACATTGATGAGGTGAAAGATCCCACCGGCGGCGGCGATTCCTTCCGGGCCGGATTCATCCGTGGGATTGCAGCCGGTCTACCGCTTAAACTGGCGGGCGAGATGGGGTCGCTGGTTGCGGCCTACGCGCTGGAACACGTCGGCACCCAGAACCACCGCTTCACCTTGCCCGAATTCATCACCCGGTTCCGTACCCAGTTTGATGATGGCGGTCAACTGGATGCCCTGGTGAAATCCGCCGCCGTTTAGAGCGGAAGCTATTGGTTCCCCTTTTCCCGCCAAGAGAAGGGGCCAAGGAATGAGGGCGGCTTCACCCGTGTAAGCAGGGTGTAATGCCCTAAACCGCTATGATACAATCACCGAATTCAGAAATACCCCTTGAGGAGCTAGAATGTCTGTCGAACATGATGTGAAGTCGCTTGATCTGGCAACGGGTGGACGTTACCGCATTGAATGGGCCGAGCAGGAAATGCCGGTTCTGCGGGCCATCCGTGAGCGTTTTGCCAAGGAAAAACCGTTAGCGGGGATGCGCGTCGCCGCCTGCCTGCACGTCACGACCGAAACCGCAAATCTGATGCACACGTTACAGGTCGGTGGTGCTGATATTGTCCTGTGCGCCTCCAACCCGCTCTCGACCCAGGATGATGTTGCCGCCTCTCTGGTCGCCAATTACGAAATCCCGGTCTACGCCATCAAGGGCGAAGACAACACCACCTATTACGATCATCTGAAGGCCGCCCTCGATCACAAGCCGCACATCACCATGGATGACGGCGCGGATCTGGTGAGTGTCATCCATAAGACTCGTCGCGAATTGCTGGATGGAATCGTCGGTGGCACCGAAGAAACCACCACCGGCGTCATCCGCCTGCGGGCGATGGCGAAAGATGGTGCATTGGCCTTCCCCATCATCGCTGTCAATGATAGCGACACCAAGCACCTGTTCGATAACCGCTATGGCACCGGTCAAAGCACACTGGATGGCGTCATCCGCGCCACCAACCTGCTGATGGCAGGCCGTACCATCGTCGTCGCCGGTTATGGGTGGTGCAGCCGCGGTATCGCCTCCCGTGCACAGGGTATGGGTGCCAACGTCATCGTCACTGAAATCGACCCGATGCGCGCCCTCGAAGCCGTCATGGACGGTTTCCGTGTCATGCCCATGATCGACGCTGCACCGATTGGTGATGTCTTCATCACCGCCACCGGCGATAAAGACGTCCTGGATGCCCAGCACTTTGAAGTCATGAAGCACGGTGCGGTTGTCGCCAATTCCGGTCACTTCAACGTGGAAATCAATATTCCCGCCTTGGAGAAGCTGTCCGGCGGCAAACCCCGCCTGGTGCGCCCCTTCGTTGAAGAATACCGCATCAAGAATCGTTCGATCTACCTGCTGGGCGAAGGCCGCTTGATCAACCTGGCCGCTGCCGAAGGTCATCCCGCCAGCGTCATGGACATGAGCTTCGCCAACCAGGCACTGGGTGCCGAGTACATGGTCAAGAACGCAAAGAATATGGCCCCCAACGTCTACACCATCCCCAAGGAAGTCGATAACGAAATCGCCCGCCTGAAGTTGGAAGCACTGGGTGTTAAGATCGATGTGCTGACCCCGGAACAACATGAATATTTGAACCAGTGGGAAGAAGGCACCTAAGCCTTTCCCGGTTATGGTGTGCGGCTGTCTTCTGTTGAGGATAGCTGCACACTCGTAGACCGCTGCGCTGGATACATGCCCCGCACGCAAAAGGAGTCCTTTATGAAATTCAACCGCATACGCGCTTTTGGTCTGGTTGCCGTGCTGCTGGCCTTATTGCTGGCCGTGAGCAGTGTTGGTGCTCAGGATGGTGGAACAGCCAAAGTCCGCTTTGTCCACGCCGTCCCCGGCGCGGGTGCCATCGATGTCTTTGTCGATGGTCAACTGACGGCCAGTAGCGTGAGCTTCGGCACCGGCACCACCTATGCCCTGCTGCCTGCTGGTCCGCACAGTGTCACCGTGACTGCCGCCGGTACGCAGTCCACCCTGTGGGAACAAAGTATCGACTCGGTCGCTGGCAGCGCCACCACCATGGTCGCAGCCTCCGCCAGTGATGCCCGCTTCAGCGCCTTCCCGGAAGATCTGGCCCCGCTGGACCTGGGCAAAGCGCGCCTGACCGTCATCCATGCCATTGCCGGTGGCCCAGCGGTTGATCTCATTCTGGCAAATGGTGCACCAGTTGTCCCCGGCGTCGAAGCCCTCGTCCCGGCTGGCACGATTGATGCCCCTGTCGGCGTGTATGACTTTGCCGTCACCGTTGCCGGCAGCGACGCGGCTTCGGCTCTCGTAACGCTTCCCGGGCTCGCGCTGAACAATGGCACTTCCTACATGGTCGTTGTCCACGGCACAGCTCTTGAACCACGGGCAGTGGCCCTCACCTCCGCGGTGAGTGGTGCCGATGATGCCGGTTTTGTCCGTGTTATTCACGGGGTCCCCGGTGCTCCAGCCGTTGATGTGTATGTAGATGGTGCACTGGCCTTCCCATCGCTGGCCTTCGGTCAGTTGACTGAACATGTCGCCATCCCGGCAGGCAGCTACCGCCTGGGTCTCCATGCGGCCGGCAGCCCGGATGAACTGGTCGCTATGGATACCGCCGTTGATGCCGGTAGTGCCATTACCGTCGCTGCGTTACAAACGACTGGCAGCGCTGTCCTCCAGGTTTTCACGGATGACATTGCAGGCATTGCCGCCGATCAAGCCCGTATCGCCCTGATGAATGGTGTCAGTGGCAGCGATGCCCTGAGTGCCGAATTAGCCGATGGCACCAGCCTCGGCAGCGCCGTCGCTTTCGGCGAATCCGCCTCCACCGATGTCGCACCGAGTGCCCAGGCCGTCAGCCTGACGCTGGGAGAAACCAGCTTTGAAGTCGGTCAGGAAGCCTTTTATGGCGGTGTCTATTACAATCTGCTGGCAGTTCTGGATGGTGGCAACGTTCGTTTGATCGGTGCCCCGACCAGTCTGGCTCAGGGTATCGGCAGCGCCCCTGGTGCAGGTGCAGCAGTCGTCGCGGTACAACCTACTCCGGTCCCGGTGGTCGAACCCACCGCGGCCCCGGTTGAAGCGACTGCCGTCGCTGTGCAACCCACCGTGCCACCGCCCCCGGTTGCGCCCACTGTCCCGCCGCCCACGACTCCGGCTGGCCCCACTGGTCGCGTCTTCAACATGGATGCTGACCGCAACCTGCAGCTTCGCCAGTACCCGGATAGCAATGCCCTTTCGCTTGGTACCGTACCGCCGGGAACCCTCCTCAGCGTGAACGGGCGCGCCGGTCAACTGGAAGCCATCCCGAACAGTGCTACCCCCGTCCCAGCAGACTACGTATTCGAAGACCCTGCTGCTGGTCTGGGCGAACGTGAAGATCTTGCTCCAGAAAATACCTGGCTGAACGTCACCTTCATCGCACCGGATGGCGGCAGCATCACAGCCTGGGCCAACGCCCTGTTTGTGGATGTCCGCAAGCCTAACGGCGACCGACTGCCACTGAAGGAACTCCCACTGGTTCCGGCGAACCAGCCCGGTGAAACCACGACCACCGCTATCCTACCGCCGCAGGCAACCACCAGCCGTGTCACCATCACCGCCTCTAATCTGGATGCCGGGGTAAACCTGAACATCCGCCGCTCGCCAGACTCGGCCAGTGAAGTGTTGGCCCGCGTCCCGACTGGCACTGTCATGGAACTGACCGGCATCAATGAAGCCAAGGACTGGCTGTTCGTCAGCTACAATCCCCCGGAAGGCGGCAATGTCACCGGCTGGATCAATATCATCTACGCGACCTTCTCCTTCAATAACCGCCCGATTGATCTCGAGGAGATTGAAGAGCGCGAGTTGGTCACGCTGACCGCTGCCGATGTCCGGGGCACGCTGACTGCCGGTGCTGCGCCCGCCGCCGCCCCGACCCGTGACACCCTCCGCGATGCCATCATCGCCACTGTCGTGCTGAACCCCGGTGCTAACCTGAATCTGCGCCGCAGCCCGGATGTCAATGCGGAAGTGCTAGCACGCCTGCCCAGCGGCACCCAGGTGCCTGTGCTCGGTCGTACCGAAGATGGTCGCTGGTTAAACGTGGCCTTTGAAACGGTCGAAGGCTGGATCGCGGCCAGCACGGAAACGGCCCTGTTCGTTGAACTCACGCTCAACGGGCGCGGTGTCGAAATTGCTGAGGTACCGGTATTCACAGGTGAAACCGAGCCAGTTCCTGGTGTCGGCCCAACCGTGACCCCAACCGAGCAGTTTGAACGGATTGACATCGTCGTGACCGATGCAGTGGTCGCGATGACCGGCTCACCCGGTGGCAATAGTGATGGCCTGCCCATCCTCTCGCGTGGTCAACAGGCAGTGCGCTTGTTCACCGATGGCATCTTTAGCTACATCGAACTCCCCGATGGCACCCGCGGTTGGGTACCTGCAGGGGCCATTGCACTGCGCTAGAAACAAGCCTAGGGTCTATGCCCTGACATAAGACCCAGGCGGGCAGCAAATGCTCGCCTGGGTTTTTTTTATGGACTTGCAACAGGACTCTTTCTTCAATTCTCCGATCACTGGATGGGCTGTACAATAAAGGTCGGGTCAGCTTCAGCAGGAGCGATGGCGTATGCGTGGGATTTACTGGATCGTCGTACTTTTGGTGGCAGTGGCGGCGTGTGCGCCGGTGCAACCCGTCCCGACTCTGGTTCCCCAACCTTCGCTAACGCCCACAGAAGCCTTCACCCCCACCCCACCGCCACGCCCACAAACCGTCCCTGATCGCCCCGGTGTACCGACACAACCCGCGCAGGTGCGCTTCATCAATGCCACTGCAGATAACCCGTCACTGACTGTCTTTATGGACTTTATGACGGTTGCGGCAGGCCTGCGGGTTGGTCAATCAACTGAACCGATACCGCTGGATTCCGGAAGCTATACCCTGCGGCTCATGCCAGATGGTGCCCGCCCCGGTGACGCCAGCCTGTTTGAAACACCAGTTGAACTGGCCTCGGCCCAAATCATCACATTGGTCATCACCAACCAGGGCCAGAGCTATCAACTACTGCCCATTACCGATGTGGTGCCCCCGCTGAATGCCGGGGAGAGCGCATTCACACTTGTGAATGCCATCGCGGGTACAGCCAGCGTGGGTTTGACCACAGCCAGTGGCGGAAACTATAGCGGCGTCAGCTTCGGTTCCAGCCAGACCTTTTCCCCCATCCCTGCCGGTGACACGACCTTCACCCTCCAGGTAAATGCTGAGTCAGGCAGTACCTACGACCTTGCCCTGGGTGAACGTACCCATTACACCCTGGTCATGGGGGGTAGTGTTGAGCAGCCCCTGGTCGCAGCCTATGAATTGGAAGCGCCGCCCCGCGCCAGCGTAACGATACTCAACGCGGCATCCTCACTGAATGCCGTTGATGTCTACCTCAATGATGAATTCATCCAGCAGAGCGTCGAATATGCGCGGCCCAGTTCCCAACGGGAAGTCGTTGCTGGCCTGCGCTTGCTGACTATCTATGAGGCCGGTGCAGACCGTACCGCCATCGAACCATTGGTCAGCCAGGAAATCCAGTTACCCGCCGGCCCCATCACATTGGCGGTGATCGGAAATTCTGGAGAGTATCAAGCAATCGCCTTCCCGGTTGACCGTAATCCCACGCCGGATGGTCAAGCGCGCCTGAGCTTCTTCAACACTTTGCAGGACATCCCAGGCGTTCAGGTTGAAACCAGCGGTGGTCCACTGCGAGGTTTGAATCAGGTCGTCTTTGGGAATGCGCCAGCCACAACCCTGGTTAACGCGGCTTCACTCTCACTGACCCTGATCGGTGTTTCAACCAGTGGTCAGGCGACCACAGTCGAATTCCCTCAAAATCTGCAGTTTGAAGCCGGCTACAACTATCTGTATCTGATCACCGGTCGGCAGGATACGCCGCTGATTCTCAGTGAAAACGTCGGCATTGACTCGAGTTTGCCGACCAACCAGATTGCGGCAGTCGGCACACCCCAGGCCAGCCTAGCCACATTCCGCTTCATCAATGCGGTTGCTAATCGGGAGCCATTGGATTTCTGGGTTGCCGATCAACGGGCAGCCACCGGGATCGGTTTTGGGCAAATCAGTGAAGCGATCTCCCTAAATGATTTGACGACCCCCGTAGGCGCGAGTTCAACCGGCGCGGGTGGACCCTTAGCACAGGAATTTGACACGCTGCAAGATGGTAGCAGTTATACCGCCATCGCCTATGGAATCAACGCAGCACAAATGCGCTTAATCATTGTCGCTGATGAGCCCTTGGCGCCGACTGGCTCAACTGCCAATCTACGCTTCATCAATCTAAGCGATAGCAATGATATTCGCTTCAGCCTGGGTTTCTCGGTACCAGATCCCACTCCCACAGGCCCGACAGCCACTCCAGAGGCTGTGGTCACCGAAGAAGTCATCACCTCCACGCGGAGGTCGCTGCCGTTGGGTGTCACCACACTGATTTCGCCCATCGGGGGATTAAACGCCTCGCAGGAAGTACGTGTCCCGGTCGGCACCTACAAGTTGTATATCATCGACTCTGTCCTCAACCAGGAGGCCAATACCATTCCGATTGTCGAATTGGCACCGGGGGCAACCGTCAGTGTCATCGCCTATCAGGAATTATCATCGGAGCGGGTGATCGCCTTTACGGTCACCGTTCCCGGCTCGTAATTTATCAGCTGTTACATGGGCGGGTTCCGCCATTGTAGATCATCATTAGAGAAACCATGACGCGGATACTCATCACTGGTGCAGGCGGTTTTGTTGGAAAGCATTTGATCCGTCAGTTACAAAGCTCACAGCCCTCTGCATCCCTTTACGGGATCGTCCTGAACAAGGTTGATAACCCGGAAATTGGGGGCGTTGAAATGCTGGCCGCCGATCTATTGGATAGCCAGCGCGTTCATGAAGTGATGGAGACTGTTAAACCAGACGCCATCTACCATCTGGCCGCGCAGTCATCCCCCCGGCTTTCGTTTCAGATTCCGGCGGAAACGCTGCAAAATAACCTGCTCTCCCAACTCAACCTCTTTCAGTCCTGTCTCACCCTCAATATCAAGCCGAACATCCTCATTGTGGGTTCGGCTGATGCCTACGGGATGGTCAAGCCAGAGAGTCTACCCGTCACCGAGCAGACACCCTTCCGTCCTTCAAATCCCTATGCGGTGAGTAAGGCAGCTCAGGACTTGCTGGGTCTGCAATATTTCCTCAGCCATAAATTGCCGATCCTGAGGGCCAGACCCTTCAATCATATCGGCCCAGGTCAACGGCAGGGCTTCGTCGCAACCGACTTCGCCTCGCAGGTAGCCCGCATCGAGGTCGGCTTACAGGAGCCCATACTCACAGTAGGTAATCTGACCGCCAAACGGGACTTTACCGATGTGCGGGATGTCGTTCGGGCTTACGACCTCTTGATGCAGTTCGGAACACCTGGAGAAGCTTATAACATCTGCACAGGCCACTCGCACAGTATTCAATATCTTATGGAAACGCTAATTAAGCTAAGCCGGGTTCCCATTGAAGTCAGGGTCGACCAAGCTCGGATGTTACCAGCCGATATACCCGATATTCGGGGCGATAGTACCCAGCTACGACAGGCAACCGGCTGGGAGCCAACCATCCCATTTGAGCGTAGCCTGAACGATATTCTGGACGACTGGCGCAAGCAAACTTGAAAAGCCGCTTCCAGCCGCCCGCATTCACCGCTACACTAACCTCATAAGCCACTGAAGGGAAAGTTGAGTATTCGCATGGCAAAAAAACGTGCTCTCGTTACCGGTATTACCGGTCAAGATGGTTCCTATCTGGCAGAACTGCTTCTCGCCAAAGATTATGAAGTTTTTGGTTTGGTACGGCGCACGAGCACCGTAAACTTCGAACGTATTCGCCATATTCAGGATCAGATTACACTCATCTCCGGGGATATGTTGGACCAGACCAGCATGACCCGTGCGCTCAGTGATATTCGCCCGCAGGAAGTTTACAACCTGGCAGCCCAGAGTTTTGTCCAGACATCCTGGACTCAGCCCGTCTTTACCGGTGATGTGACCGGGTTGGGCGTCACGCGGCTTCTGGATGCAATTCGCGCTGTTGATCCCACCATCCGTTTTTATCAGGCATCGAGCAGCGAGATGTTTGGTAAAGTGCAGGAAGTCCCGCAAACGGAATCCACGCCCCTGTATCCGCGCAGTCCCTATGGCGTCGCCAAGGTCTATGGTCACTGGATCACCATCAACTACCGCGAGAGCTACAACATGCACTGCACCAGTGGCATCCTCTTCAACCATGAGAGCCCTCGGCGTGGGTTGGAGTTTGTCACCCGTAAAGTCACCCACACCGTCGCCCAAATCAAACTGGGATTGGCGCAGGAACTCCGCATTGGGAATCTGGATGCCCAGCGTGACTGGGGCTTTGCCGGGGACTATGTTCAAGCCATGTGGCTGATGCTCCAGCAAGATACCCCCGATGATTTTGTCATCGCTACCGGCACCACCCAATCCGTCCAGCGACTGCTGGAAGTCGCCTTCGGTCATGTCGATCTGGATTGGAACAAATATACGGTGCAGGATGAACGCTTCATGCGTCCGGCAGAAGTCGATTTGCTGGTGGGCGATCCAACCAAAGCCGGTCAAAAGCTCGGCTGGAAACCGGCCGTCACTTTTGAGCAGCTCATCCAGATGATGGTCGAGTCCGATCTCAAGCTGCTCAAGGCCGAACACGGCAAGTAGTGTCGGCCTTCATGAACCTCATCGACACGCATTGTCACATCAACTTTGACGCCTACGACGCCGACCGTGATGCCGTTTTGCAGCGGTCGGTCGAAGCGGGTGTACAGCGCATCATCATTCCAGCAGTGGATATGTCAATTAGCCGGGATATCTGCGCATTGGTCGCCGGGTCAGAAATGCTCTACGGCGCAGTCGGGGTTCATCCGAACAGCACCGCCGACTTTCACCCCGACTGGCTGACCGAACTCCGCGAGTTAGCCGTAAAGCCGCGCATCGTCGCCATTGGGGAAATTGGCCTGGATTATCACTGGGAAGATAGCCCCAAACACAAGCAATTTGAAGCCTTCGAGGCACAGCTTGCATTGGCGGCACAACTGGAATTACCCGTCATCATTCACAATCGCGAATCCAGCGCAGACTGCCTCCGAATTCTGGAAACCTGGGCGAAAGACCTCCCCCCGACGCTGAAATCCAGGTCAGGCGTGATGCATTCGTTCTCCGGGCATCAGGCCGTTGCTGAACGCGCGCTGGCGATTGGCTTCTACCTGGGTTTCAGTGGGCCGATCACCTACAAAAACGCTGAAGAAACGCGCAGGATCGCAGCAGCGGTTCCATTGGATCGTCTGCTGGTAGAAACCGATGGCCCCTACCTTACCCCGGTTCCTTACCGCGGTAAACGTAACGAACCCGCCTACATTCCCTACATGGTAGAACGCATCGCAGCCCTGAAAAGCGTGACGTCAGAGGCCATCGCCGAAGCCACGACACGGAACGCGGAGGTTCTGTTTCAGTTAGCCTAAGGTTTGAAATCGCTGAAATATAACGTAATGATTACCTGTTCCGGCCCTGCAAAACAGGTCATAAATAGCTTTAGAATCGTCCTCAAGACAAACAAAAGCCCTGCATCAAGTTGATGCAGGGCTTTTTCAAGTCTCACTATCGCTGTTTTGCCCTTAGGTTGAAGCAGCTGGTTCAACCGTCAAGGTGCTCTCCAGCCGATCAGTCAGTCGCTCCCGGAAGTTCTCCAGCATCCGGTCAGCCTGTTCCTGGGTAATTTGACCCTCGGACACCGCTGCATCTGCCCGTTCCGTAGCCTGCACCACTGCCGCATCCACGAAAGTGGTTACGTCCACGTTATTGGCAGCCAGTACATCCGCTAATGATTTACCAGACTGTAGTTCTGCCCACAGCGTATCCAGGCTCAGTCCAGTTTGTTCAGCAGCCAGTTGCAGCAGGGTCATCTGCATCCCCAGCCCACGTTCACCTCGCCGACCCAACATGCCGTCACGACCGCCTCGGCCTTCGCCCCGGTTGCCCCGGTCAAAGAGTCCCTCACCATTGATGGCATCCGTCACGCGTTCTTCCACATTGGTCAGCATCGTATCGGCCTGTTCCTGCGTTATCCAGCCATCGGTCACAGCCTGGTTGATCGCTGCCGTCACCGCCTCAACTGCTGAAGACGTCACCGTCTCCACATCACCACCATTGGCGCTGATAATTTCGGCCAGACTGCTGCCTTCCCGGACTTGTGCCAGAATATCCATCGGTGTCAAACCGGTCTGATCCGCAATGACGGAAATGACTTCACGAACTGCACCACGAGCACCTCGCCCTGAAGGACCCATATTGTCCTGCGCTCCGGCAGCACTCACGACCAAAGCCAACATAGCCATGATGACCACACCCAATAGAACCCGTTTCATTGTCAACTCCTTCTCGCATTGTCGCGTCGTGTTTACACCTTTATCCTGGACTGGAGTTGTTATCGAAGTATGACCCAACCGCCAAAAGGCCGTAAATTCTGGTAGAATGCCGGTCGAAGCCCGTGGAGGATTTGGGCATGAAAAAGCTGTCCATCATCATTGTGAACTGGAATGTCCGCCCCCTACTGGCAGACTGTCTACGAAGCATTCTGGCGCAAGTTGATCTCGCAGAAACCGAGATTCTGGTAGTCGATTCGGCCAGCGCGGATGGTTCCGTCGAGATGATCCGAAACGACTTCCCACAAATTCAGCTCATGGCACAATCGAAAAATGTGGGCTTCACCCGGGGCAATAACCTGGCATTACAAGTGGCTGACGGGCATTTTCACCTCCTGCTGAACCCGGATACCGTCATCATTGGTGACGCACTGCAGCAAATGATGAATTTTCTGGAAACCCACCCGACAGTCGGCATCGTCGGCCCTCATACGCTCAACACGGATGGCAGCTATCAGTCCACCCGGCGACGATTCCCAACCATATTGACCGCCTTTTTTGAAAGCACCTGGCTGCAAAACCTGGCCCCACGCCGCCTGCTTGATCACTATTACGTCAATGATGCGCCTGAATCTGCCACAGTCGAGGTTGATTGGGTTCAGGGATCCGCGCTCATGGCCCGCAGACAAGTCTACGAAACCATTGGTGGACTGGATGAAGGCTACGTCATGTATTCCGAAGAACTCGACTGGTGCCGCCGTGCCAAAGATGCTGGCTTTGGTGTTGCATACCTTGGCAGTGTCCACATCATTCATCATGGTGGCAAAAGCAGCGAACAGGCTTCCGCACGTAAACACATCACTTTTCAGCAAAGCAAACTGCGTTACTTCCGCAAGTTTCATAGTCGTTTGGCAGCCGAATGTTTGAGGATTGGTCTCCTTTGCGGCTACACCGTGCAGCTCATCGAAGAAAGTATTAAGAGCCTATTGGGTCATAAACGGGCAATGCGGCAGGAACGCATCCAGACCTACTGGCAAGTTTTGCGCTCCGGGTTGAAGGTCAATTAATGCGCATCGGAATCGTCACTGGCGAGTATCCGCCGATGCAAGGCGGTGTTGGTGCATATGCCGCTATTTTGGCACGAGCACTCGCCAATGCAGGCCATCGGGTACGACTCTGCACCCGCACAGCGGCTCATAGCGCGCCATCTGATCATTCGAATGTACACATCGACCCGATCATCACCCGCTGGAACTGGCGTGCCTTACAACAGGTTCGCACCTGGGCACAAGCACAGCAGTTGGAAATCGTGAACATTCAGTTCCAGACAGCCGCTTTTGATATGTCACCCTGGATCCACTTTCTACCGGCAGTGCTGCGACCCATTCCCATTGTGACCACGTTTCATGATCTGCGCGTACCTTACTTGTTCCCTAAAGCTGGCAAACTCCGCGAGTGGATTGTCATGCAGTTAGCAAAAAGCTCTGCCGGAGTCATCCTGACCAACCATGAGGATGAGCAACACCTGTCAAACCTCCCCCGCAGGGCGCTCATTCCCATTGGCAGCAATATTGTGAAAGATCTGGGTAACTCCTTCAACGCAAGTAATTGGCGGCAGCGGGCCCATGCGACAGAACAAGACTTTCTTATTGCCTACTTCGGCTTAGCCAACCATACCAAGGGCCTTGATGCCCTGATTACAGCCCTAAGCAATCTTCGGTCACAGGGCCTTCCGGCCAAGCTGGTGATGATTGGCAGCGTGGCTGGCAGCAGCGACCCAACCAATCGCACGTTTGCAGAGCAGTTAAATGCCTACATCGACCAGACTGGAATGAGACCCTTCATTCATCAAACCGGTTTTGTCGACGAGCATGAAGTAGGTGCCTATCTGACGGCTGCAGATGTCGTAGCACTCCCATTCCGCGATGGGGCTTCTTTCCGCCGGGGCAGTCTCATGGCCCCAATCCACTATGGCTGTGCGATTGTCACGACCACACCATCCGTTGCCATTCCAGAATTCCAGGATCGCCAGAATATGCTCCTCGTTCGAGCCGATCATGTTTCTGAGTTGACCGAAGCGCTGTACCACCTGTACGAATCGCCAGCATTACGCGAACAACTCAAACGTGGTGCTCTGGCACTCAAGCCGCTTTTCGACTGGGATCAGATCGCCAAGCAAACCATTGATCTCTTTAAGCAGGTTGTTCAATGAAACCGCATACGCGTATTGCAGGAGCAATTGCAGCCGCCTACCTACTCGTGGCGAGCCTGTACAGTGTGGTCACGCCGATCTTTGAGGCATCGGACGAACTCTGGCACTACCCCATGGTGCGATATCTGGCCCAGAACGGGTTGCAACTGCCACCGCAAGATCCTGCAAACCCCGGCCCCTGGCGTCAACAGGGTACCCAACCGCCTCTCTACTATATGGCGGCTGCCGTTCTGACAGCGGGTATCGACACCTCTGATATGGACGTTGTTCGCCGCATCAATCCCCATGCAGATATCGGTGTAGTCAAGGCAGATCGCAATGCCAACATGATCGTGCATCAAGCGGCGCTCGAAGCCTTCCCGTGGCAAGGTACAGTACTCGCCGTCCATATCATCCGATTCTTCTCGGTTCTCCTGGGTTTAGGGACCGTCATCGTCAGTTATCAGCTGGGGCGTGAACTCTTCCCAGATGATCCACGCATCGCCCTGGGCACGATGGCCTTGACGGCTTTCCTGCCGATGTTTCTTTTCATTAGCGGATCCGTCAATAACGACAACCTGTCTAATTTCCTGGGAAATCTATTGACCTTACAGGTCATCCGATTGCTCAAGAGTCCACAACCGACCCTGCATCAGTATGCCCTTTTGGGAATCAGCGCTGGCTGCGGTCTACTGGCGAAACTCAGCCTCGGTTTCTTCATTCCAATCATTGGGCTGGCACTCCTTCTACTCAGTCTGCAACAGAAAGACTGGCGCCCCCTTCTCGTAGGAGGATTGATTGCAGGTAGCCTGACTATCGCCATTGCGGGATGGTGGTATCTGCGAAACTGGCAACTGTATGGTGATCCCAGCGGTCTGGCAATGTTCCTACAAATGGTTGGTCGGCGGGCTATTCCGGCTAACGCTGCCCAACTTTGGGCAGAACGAGATAGTTTCCTGTGGGCGTATTGGGGGTTCTTCGGCGGTGTAAACGTAGCGCTGCCCGGATGGGCATATACCGTCTTCAATATTATAGGGGCTGCCGGCTTGATCAGCGCCGCCGTCTATAGCATCAAGACTTATATGTGGGATCAGATCGTTCGACACAACGCTGCCCGTACCAACAATAGAATAAGTATGAACGCCCCCCTACTGATTAGCCTCGTATGGCCGCTATTGACCTTCATTTCTTATCTGCGCTGGACCGCAGAGACACCAGCTTCACAAGGGCGCTTGGTATTTGTAGCCCTGTCATCCATCACCCTATGGATGGCTGTGGGGCTAGTATGGATCCTGCGTGGGCGATGGCGAGTGATACCGCTGGTCGGTGCAGCCGGATTTCATCTCGCCATCGCTATTTTGGCACCTTTCATGGTGATTGCTCCGATGTACCAACCACCGACCTTCGCGCCGCTGGCAGCATTCGAAGCTGCCACCCCAATTTTCAGAGAACCTGAAGGCAGAGGTCAAATTGCCCTCCTGAGTGGAAGCATTCTTGAGGCAGAGCGCCTGCAACCGGGTGATGATGTGTCCCTCGACTTGCAGTTTGGTCTAATTGAGCCGGTCAGCCGCAATTGGAGTCTGTTCGTTCACCTCGTCACACCGGATGGAGTAATCGTCTGGCAGCGAGATATTTATCCCGGTGGCGGCACGATAGCCCTCAGCGACCTGCGTGAGCCAGTCCAATGGGATAATCCTGTTTCAGTGAATATTCCACTTAATGCCTACTCACCCATGACGCTAAGGGTTGATGTGGGCTGGTATGATCTACAAAGTGGCGAACGGCTACAAACGAGTGAAGGGTTGGAAGTCGCAACGGTCGGCACATTCGAACTGGAAGCGCCATCAGATTCAGAAGGATTGAATTTACCCAATCCTGTGCGCCTGAACTTCGAGAACCAGATTGAACTGGTTGGATATAGTCTAAGCCATTTATCGCCCCAAGCAGGGGAGACCATCGAACTCACGTTGTATTGGCGAGCGCTAAGACCGCTATCGGTCGATTTCAAGATATTCGCAAATATCCTTGACCGAACTACTCTAAGCAAATATGCATCTTCGGATGGAATGCCAGACAGTTGGAATCGACCCACCACAACCTGGCAAACTGGCGAAATCATCACCGATGTACATCAGCTCGTGGTTGATCCTAATGCGCCGCCTGGGATTTATGAAACAGAGATCGGCTGGTACCGAGAAGCCGACGACGGTAGTTTCCCGCGATTAAGGTTGGTAACAGCTGATGGCGGTATGGCAAACGATTATGCCAATCTAACGCGAGTCCGTATTCTGCCGGCCGGTGGAACATGAGATGATAGACGCAAGAAGCCAGTTCCAAAAGGCAGATTTGAACCAGTCGCGTCACATGCTTAAGTGCCATGGGCATTAGGCTGTTGGCAATTTTACAGATTTGACACATTTGACACATTTGACTTCCCAGAATGTTCACATTTGGGGACATTGAGGCGTAGAAAACAAGCGATGACGCCAGAACAGCATATCACACCTGAGGCAGCAAAAACGGAACAAATGTTTCGATTTTTGATACTCAGAAGCCTGCAACCGGATCTAGCAGCAGTTGGTTTACTGGTCGGGCTGTGGCTCCTGTTCTTCTGGCGGTTGTTCACGCCGATTGCAGCCGATCAGGCATCACTCAAACAAGGTGATTTCACCGGGCAGTTCGTGACGTTCGCGGCGTATCAGTACAACCGATTTGCAGACGGGGAAGTTCCCCTGTGGAATCCATATAATAACGGCGGACTCCCGTTCATAGCGGATACCCAGGCAGCGGTGTTCTATCCGCCCAGACTCGTCACTATCGCGCTCTCAAGCTTGAGTGGTGGCTTCAGCAATCAGGCCCTCCATCTGGAAATGACCGTCCATGTGCTGGGGGCATCGTTATTCACGTACGCGCTGCTCCGCCGGATGCTGTACAAAAACCCGGGTAGTTATCTAGCGGGGTTGGTCGCCGCGATCATCTTCAGTTATGGTGGCTTCCTGACTTCGTATCCACCCCTGCAACTCGCCCTGCTGGAAGCAGCTATCTGGCTGCCAGTAGCGCTCATCGGGATACTGGAATTCAGCCGCAGTGAACGTCCGCGTTACACCTGGCTGCTGCTCACTGCCTTCGCCTATGGCCTTTCGTGGATGGCGGGGCATCCACAAACTACCTGGTTCCAGACTTATGTGCTAGTTGCCTATCTCGGCTATCGAGTCCATGAGAAGCGTTATTCATGGCTGCATTGGATTAGTGGTGCAGCAGTGTTTGGACTGCTTGGAGGCGCACTGGCAGCAGTGCAACTGCTGCCGGGCTTTGAGTATCTGGCCTGGACGACACGAGCCGGATTCGGTTATGACCTTAAGGGAAATGGCTTCCCCGTGCGCGATCTGGCTCAATTTGTGTTTCCGGGCATCGTCAGTCTGTTCTCGCCGCTGTACATCGGCATCACGGGACTGGTGCTTGCCATACTGGCAATCTGGCGACGCGGAGCCGGAGCGCTCTTCTGGGGCATCGTTGCCGTCGTCGCGTTGGGATTGAGCCTGGGCGACAACAGCGCCATCTTCCCGGCACTCTATAATGTCTTGCCAGGTTTACGCTTCTTCCGGGGACAAGAACGCGCTGCCTATGTGGTCGCCACCAGCCTCGCTATCCTAGCAGGTATTGGTGCCTGCCATCTGTATAGTTGGAAACCCATCGAATGGCCAGTAGCGACGAAAAATCTCAAACGCTCTGTCCTGGCTCTCGTCGGTTTAACCAGTGGTGCCGTCGTCATTGTGTTCAATGAATGGTTGGTCAACACCGAGAAGCTCAACCCAGTACTCAGCAGCGTGCTATTGAGCGCGCTTGTCGCTGGTGCCACCTACGGCTTGGTCCGCTCACTGGTTAATCAACCAGGAGCACTAATAACCAGCGCAGCCCTGGTCGGCCTGATCGTATTTGACTTATTTACCGTCAATATGGACTCAGCGGCGACCTATGATCCGGTACCACCTGCCCAGCAAATCCGCTTTGATCCACCCCCACTGGCCGCACAGGCTTTAGCCGATACAAACGGCGTTTTTCGAGTGGATGGTTACCGGGTATTGGGAGACAACTACGGCAGCTTGTACGATCTGATGGATATTCGTGGTATCAGCCCGCTCTTCATGGCAGGTCCACACGAGATTATCCAACGTGAATTGATTAACCCGCTGGCGTGGGAATTATTCGCAGTACGTTACGTATACACCGATTGGGAACAGCTTCCAGTGGCTTCAGTGGTTGTGGGCGAAGGCGAAGACCGTTTCGGCGCAGTGCGAATGCACCAATTGGAAGATCCACGTCCATTTGCACACATGCTGTATCAAGCTGAGGTGATTGCAAATCCACAAGCAGCCTTGAATAGGTTGACTGAAGCAGATTTTGCAGCACGTTCAATCGTGCTGCTGGAAGACGATCCAGGGATTCAGTTTGACCCAGCAGGAAGCCAGGGATCAGCAACCGTCATCGAGTTTCTGCCAGAGAATATCACTATCCAAACCAGTTCCAGCGCGCCGGGAATACTTTCGGTAGCCATGCCCTACTATCTAGGCTGGGAAGCAACTCTCAACGGGAACTCCGTGCCACTTCTGAAAGCATATACGGCGTTGATGGCGATCCCCATCCCTGCTGGTGAAAGCCAGATCACTTTGCAATATAACCCATCGACCTATCGGATCGGCGGATGGATGAGCGTGATTGCGTGGGTAACTCTTGGATTAGGTGCTGCAATCCCAGTCATCAAGCGTTTACGACAAACCAGACTGGCGCGCAAACGTTAAGGCATCAGCATAACTTTCAAACCACTGGATGTTTCGTTTACCGGTCATCGCATTGATGGAGCGACCGATAATCCGCGCCATATTGCTCTTGCCCACCACTAACCATCCTTTGAGTTTGGGATGACGAGCCGGACCCTGAATAGCCGCATTAACAGTTTCGGTGAGCGGAAACTGGGGATTGCTGGATATATCAACTACCACGTAGATTGGATTAGGTGATTCATCCAGTAAGCGATCAATCTGTTCGAAAGCCGGGCGTACATCTTCCCGGAGTATCAAATGATCCCAGTGAAAGTAGATGGCGTGTTCATTCTCAAGAAGCGTAACCTTGATCGTTGTCTCATTTAGCATGTGAAATATCCGATGGTAGCCAGCGTCCACTTTAGACTTCTAATATATTACAGCGCATTTAATTTCGATTGCATGAAGACTGACTGCCTAGCATGCAGCGGATATTCCAGCCCATGACATTCCTCAATGCACACCTTTCAAATCAATCCTACGGGCTCAAACTGGGTCTACTTTTGGGATTATGCGGTGGTGGAATCGGTCTTTTGGTAGCAGTGGCCGGGCCAATCATCGCCGCTGGCGCGGTCATTGGCCTGCTAGCAGGACTATTTGTTACCTCCAATATCTCTTTATCACTCTACGGCGTCATTCTGGTCGCAGCACTCATCCCCTTCGGTACGCTTCCCTTCCGAATTGGTTTAACACCCACATTTCTCGATCTGGCACTGGGTGCATTTGTGCTGGTTTATGCTGTGCAATGGATCAGCGGGCGTCGAAGCGGCCTGCGGTTAACGCCGATCAACTTGCTGATTGCCATTTATGTACTCTGGCTGCTGCTGGCCTTTGCACTGGGGTTGCGGTTTGCTTCCCCCACCAGCACGATTGCCCGACAGTTCGCTGAAACATTGTTGAGTATCAGCCTGACATTCGTTCTGGTCGATTTGCTGCGCGACTCCCAGAGCCTGCGTCGGTTAGTGCTGGTCATCATGCTGGCAGTCGGCGCGCAGGCTGCCACTACATTAACCCTCTACGCCTTGCCAGATGAGTTGGCTGAACGGACACTAATTCGCCTGGCGCGTATCGGTTATCCCGACGGAGGCGTAATCCGCTATATCGAAGACAACCCAGAAGAGTCAGAACGGGCAATCGGCACATGGGTTGATCCAAACGCGCTGGGGGGAATCCTGGCGATTTCCGCTGTTATGATTGCGCCGCAGGTTTTTGCCCACCGACCGGTACTGCCCCAACGCTGGTTAACATTCGGCCTGCTGGGGCTGGTTTCGTTGGCACTTGTCCTGACATTCTCACGGGCATCGATGTTGGCTTTTGGATTAGGAGTCGCATTTATTGCGTGTTTCAAAGGATATCGGCGGTATTTCATCCTGATTCTTGTTGGTGTGATTTTACTGCTCATCTTGCCTCAAACACGGGGGTATATCGAACGCTTTGCTGAAGCCTTTACCGGAACGGACTTAGCCACGCAAATGCGCCTGGGTGAATATGGTGATGCACTGGAACTCATCAGCGAATTCCCGATTACAGGGGTTGGTTTCACCGGAACACCCCGCATCACCCTGTATACGGATGTCGCGAGTATGTACCTGATTATGGCTAACCAGATCGGGCTAGTAGGAGTTGGCCTGTTCGGGGTCAGTATAGTGGGGGTCTTCAGCTATGGCTGGATCGCCCGCCGACAGGCGGCGCTGCAACCCGAAATGGAGTCTATCCACCTAGGCTATCATGCTGCTGTTTTAGCCGCACTAATCAATGCCACGGCTGACCTCTATTTCTTCCGGCTGGATTTTCACGCATCGATCACATTTTTCTGGATCACTGTGGCCTTGGCGCTCGCTAGTTCGCGCCTGCTGCTGGAACCCAAAACAGCATCCCATTGAGCCTTAACCCACCGTTGTCAAACCCCTTGGCGGCGTGTATCCTTCATTCAATAAAATTCCTCATTGATGAATGAGGACTTTCCGCTTCGGTCAGTACGCCCGTATGTGACCGGGGCAAACCCAGGGAAAGGAGCATATAGATTCCCTATGAAGCATTCCTACGAGTTGACCTTCATCGCTCGGCTTGACCCGAACGAAGAAGTCATCAACAACACGATCACCCAGGTTCAGCAGTGGGTGGAAGCGGGCGAACAAGGCAGCGTCACCAAGCTCGACCGATGGGGCAAGCGTAAGCTGGCCTACGAGATCGATAAGCAGCGTGACGGCTACTATGTCTGCATGTTTGCGGATATTGACGGAGCCGCCTTACCGGAACTGGAGCGCAACCTCAAGCTCTCCCCGGATGTCATCCGTTACCTGCTGATCCGCGCCGGTCATTAAACCGGATGCTGGCAAACCTTTCAACAGGTTGACTGAGGAGTAGCAGTATGGCGCGCGGGTTGAACAAAGTCATGATTATCGGCTATCTGGGGCGTGACCCGGAAATGCGGTATACACCCAGCAATAGGCCGGTGACCAGTTTCAGCGTTGCGACCACCCGCACATGGACGTCCTCCGAAGGTGAACGGCGAGAAGAAACTGAATGGTTCAACGTCGTCGCTTGGGGAACCCTCGCGGAAATCTGCAAAACCCACCTCAGCAAGAACCAACAGGTCTATATCGAAGGCCGCCTGCAGACACGCGGGTGGGAAGATGAGACCGGCAAGAAACACTTCCGCACTGAACTGGTCGCCAATGAAATGATCCTGCTCGGTGAACGCCGCCGAGAAGGTCATCACCACGAGGATGATATGCACTTCAGCGATCCAGATGGTGATGGCAGCGGCGACTACGCATTCTAGAATCTGAACGGAGCACACGGTGAGCGATAACGAACTGAATCCGATAGACCCGGTAGAAGAAGGCCCTAGCCGAGGTGGTGATGACGGGGATCGTGGAGATCGTGGCGGTTTCCGCCGCGGTGGTCCGCGAATGGGCCGGGGCCGGGCACAGGCTTACTGCCCGGAAGGCCGCTGCTTTGACTACAAGAATTTTGAGCAATTGAAGCGGTTCATCGGCGAAACCGGCAAGATCAAGCCGCGCCGTCAAACCGGCAATTGTGCCCGCTGCCAACGCGAGCTGGCCCGGGAAATCAAGCGCGCCCGTTACCTGGCCTTGCTGCCTTTCATCAACATCAGTGACTAGTCCGAGTAAGATTGTATAGAAACCCGACCAGGGTGTAGCCTACAGTTGCTGTAGGGCTACGCCCTGTTTTCTGTATTTCAGGAGTTTTCAGGTTATGAGCAAACGGGAACAAACCACTGGTCTTCCCAAAGAGCCGCGCAAGCAACCTGTTCCCGTCCCACCTGCCGAGGGGGAAGGTTCCTCCGGGAAAGCGGTTGAAGCAGCCAGACTACGTGAGCATCACTCGCGTGCAGAACGCGAGCAACAACTTACCAAATACATCGTCATCGGTACGGTAATCGCCAGCGTCGTGGTGCTCATCCTATTGGGCATTGCCTTTATCATTGATGGGCTAGTCGTACCCAACCAGACCGTTGCCACAGTGAATGGCACCAATATCAGTGTTGCTGATTTCCAACGGCGAGTCCGTTTTGAACGGTATCTGGGCATCAGCCGCCTGACCAACGCGATCCAGCAAGCACAAAACTTCGGCATTACGGGCGATCAGCTGACTCAGTTCATCACCCAGCAGGAACCGTATCAAACCTGGTGGGATGAGGTCAACATCCCTGACCGCATGGGCCTGCGCGTCATTGATGATATGGTACAGGATGAGCAAGTTCGGCAGGCGGCTGCCGAGCGCGGCTTGACCGTGAGTGACGCAGATATTGAAGCCGCTATTCAGCGCTTCTTCGACTTCACACCGCCCGCGGTGGTTGGCCCGGAGGCCACACCAGAAGCCACTGCTGAAGCGACTGCTACGCCAACCGTGACGCCGACTCCTTTTGTTTCGCCAACTCCGTCGCCGACTGCGACCCTGACCCCGACGGCCACCGCGACGACAACACCAGAACCCACCGCAACTATTACACCGACAGAATTCCCGACGGTGCCGCCTGCGCCGACCCTAAACGCGACCGAACAGGTGAACGAGTTCAACACCAATCGGGATTCATTCTTTAGTGACATCCGCCGACAAACCGGTTGGAGTGATGGGGACATTCGGAACTTCTTCGAGCTACAGGCGCTGCGCTTTAAGCTCCGCGAAGCCGTGACCGCCGAAATCAGCAACAGTGGGCCATTCGTCCACGTGCGCCATATTCTGGTCGCAACGGAAACAGAAGCCCAGGATGTTCTGGCCGCGCTAAACGCAGGCGAATCTTTCAGCGAACTGGCGAAAGCCATTTCCACTGATACGGGTTCGGGAGCCAGCGGAGGCAACCTTGATTGGGCACCAGCTACAAACTATGTGAAGCCTTTCCAGGATGCTGTTGTCAGCGGTGCAATTGGCGAATTCCTCGGCCCGATTGAATCCGAATTTGGTTTCCACATCATTCAGGTGATTGCGCGTGAAGAACGTGAACTGACTGAAGATCAGGTCGACCAAGCGAGAGACAGCGCCTTCCAGACCTTCCTCGATGACCTCAAGGAAGCCCAGGCCGCCCAGACACAAATCTTTGATCTGTGGGCTAACCACGTCCCGAATGAGCCGCGTTCACCCTTCCAATAAAGCCAGGCAGGGATAGTGAATCTTAAAGAGGTGAACCAGGTGGTTCACCTCTTTTCATTTACGCCTCATTAATTCCCGGCTGTTGACGGACTCAAAGGCGGGCTATAATGGCTTCTATGAACGAGCATCCTTTAGCCCGCTTTGAATCTCGTCTGGAATCGCTGGTTGAATATGCATTCTCCCGCGTGCTCGGCAATCGTATTCACGCGCATGATCTGGCAATCAAGTTAGCCAGGGTGATGGAAGATCACCTGATTCACGATGCACAACAACAAGAACGCCCCACTGCACCTGATTTTTATCAGATCGTAATGAAAAGGACGGTTTGCTCGAGGCTGCTGGAAAGCCAGCCCCATCTACCCGAACTCCTAAGCCAACATCTGGTCGAACTCGCCACGGATCTTGATTTTCGACTTGTCCGCACACCGGTAGTTGACCTCCAACCGAGTGACCAGTTAGAAGCCAGCGAAATCACTATCAGCGCAAGACATCAAGGCCAGAAACGAAATACCACCACTGTCATGCAACGGGTAGATGTACCGGCCCTTATGGATGCGCCAGGTAACCCGCACCTACTGGTCAACGGGAGTCATTCTATTCCACTGAAAGAGGATGTAGTCAATGTGGGCCGCGCCCGCGAAAACCAAATTGTGGTGGATGATCCCTCAGTATCACGCCATCATCTCCAATTGCGCCTCCACTATGGACGATACATTTTATTCGACGCACAAAGTCAAGGTGGCACACGGGTAAATAATACGCTCGTTTATGAGCATCGGCTCCAAGCTGGAGATGTCATCCAGATTGGCAATACGCGCATGGTATATATCGAAGACCCCCGCGGAATTGATACCGAAACGGGCTATATGCCCCCGGTTGGATAAGCCTACTGTGCCACTCGATGTTGTACTATTCATCCTGCGCCTGGTATCCAGTCTCCTCTTGCTGGGTCTATTGGTCTCCCTGTTCGTTATAATGTGGTGGGATTTCCGATCGATTGCCCTGCCCCCAGTCACAGGACGACGAGTCTACGGTCAACTCGTACGAGTCGAAAATGTAGATGGACAGCACATGAAGACTGGCATTCAGCATGAATTACTACCCCTGACCAGTCTCGGGCGTTCCCCGACCAACAGCGTCGTCGTGGAAGACACCTTCGCCAGTGGCGACCATGCCCTGATCGCTATGCGCGGAGGCCGCTGGTGGCTGGAAGACCGGGGGAGCCGCAATGGTACCCTGCTGAATGATATTCCGGTTCATGGACCGATGATCCTGACACATGGGGACATTATTGGCATCGGAGCCGTCAAACTACGACTTGAGCTACTGGACGATTACACTACGAAAGAGCAACGCATTCTATGATTGAACGCATCGCTATAGCAGTGATTGGTGGTTCTGGCCTTTACTCTATGCCAGAGATCACACAAATCACTACGCACTACATCTCTACCCCCTTCGGTGATCCCAGCGCAGAAATCCGGATCGGCACCCTGCGTGGCAAACGAGTAGCCTTCCTACCCCGGCATGGGGTTGGACACATTTACACGCCGACAACCGTGCCGTATCTGGCAAACATCTTCGCGCTCAAGACGCTGGGCGTTCGCTTTGTGTTGGCGGTCAATGCCTGTGGATCGTTGCGGGAAGATTATGCACCGGGACATATTGTCATCCCTGATCAGCTAATTGACTATACAAACAGCCGACCACGTACATTTTTCGATACAGGTATCGTAGGTCATGTCGGTGTGGCTGAACCTTTTAGTCCAGAACTCAGTGAAGTAGCTTACCAAGCGGTTAAGTCTGTCGGAGCAACGGCCCATAAAGGCGGAACCTTCCTTATCGAAGAAGGTCCACGATTTGCTACGCGGGCCGAGAGCCACCTTTTCCGCCAATGGGGATGCAGCCTGATCGGCATGACAACTGCACCTGAAGCTTTTCTGGCCCGCGAAGCTGAAATGGCCTATACGACGATGGCTCATGTAACCGATTATGATGTCTGGCACGTCAGCGAGCAGCCCGTCACAGTCGAGATGGTCATCCGGACCCTGCATCACAACCTGGAGCTAGCCCAGGCGGCTTTGGCGAAAGCTGTTGAAATGATAGATGAAACGGCGGATTGGACCTGCCATCACGCGCTAGAAAATGCCATCATGACCGACCGAAGCAAGATTCCAGTTGACGTATTGGATAAACTTCAACCCCTTGTCGGGCGCTATTTCAACTAGGTTGTGTTGACATTTCAACGTAACCAGATGAGCGCACTGGCGAACTGGACGAAACCTGCGTAACGACGGGCGAGTTTGTCAAAACGAGAGAAGACACGACGAAAATGCTTCAGTTTGTTGACGC
>JAFLCG010000018.1 GCA_017303635.1 Anaerolineae bacterium
GGCCCATCATCAAGGGCACTGAAACTGTGCGCTGACCGTGCTGACCGTGGCAAGATAGAGGGGTCGCACCTATCGGCCCATCATCAAGGGCACTGAAACCGTGTGCCACGCGGGCAAGGCGAAGTGCTGATCGGGTCGCACCTATCGGCCCATCATCAAGGGAGTGGAAAATCTCCTCTATTCTACCCTGTCTCACTGTCCGACTACCTCTGAACCGCTACACAGCTAACATTGCAGCACATAATCCTCCAAGTGTTACAGGTTCTCTTCCACTCGGATCGACCATGTTGATTGTATTTCCTTCCACCCACGAGTACCTATTCAGCGACATAGTCCTATCGCGTGACCCCTCAAAGGGATCGAGGGCGGTGAAGATACCCAACGCCGGATGGTAGTTCCGCGCCCGCAGGTGGAGCAGACCGCCGGGGAGAGTCGGCTCGCCGGTGAAGGCGTGGGGGGATTGCGCGGTGCCGAGAACGCCGAAGCCGGTGCCAAACGGATCGTAGCTGGTTAACCACAACAGATTGGCGCTGACATAGACCACGTTGCGGACGGAGCCGAGTCCGTCCTGTGCCATCCACTCCCAGTTATTGGCGGAGTCCTTTTGAGCATGGATACCGCGTGGGCTGTGGACATAGCGGGTGGTGGCTGCGCCTGCGGATTCGCTGAGAACGACGGCGAGGCCGGGTTGCAGGTCGAGCAGGTAGCGGGATAGCTATTTGGCTATCGCTCAAGATCGTATTCGGAAGCAATAGTAATTGGCTTCCAAACGTGTAATCCAATAGTTATCGAACCAATACTTAATGTTATAGTTGAGGTTGTCCGATGGTAAAAAAATGTATCCCTCATCTCCATTTGCTCCGATTCGATCATCTCCTGTAATTACATATATCATTTCTGGAGATTCTGAGCCTCCATAGGCTTGAGCATTGTATAGGCGACTCTGTCCTTCAACGTCAAACCGGATTGAATTAATCGTAGCAGAATATGTTGGGTACCACCTACTTGCATTTTCTTCAAATACCGCAAGGACTGGATCAGACTGCGAGCAAAACTTGTTGCCAGTTGGCAAGAATGATAATCCAATGACAAGCGCAAGGGAGCAAATTGCTACACTCAATAGAAACAGCCCAAACCAAAGTATGACAGGCGGTAATGCTTCTTTTCCTGGCTTATCTGGTGCCATAAGGTAGTCAATCTTACTTCGCATTACTGGTTCCAGTATCGGTTGGAATTTCCACTATTCGGGTCAATCCATTGGTAATCGCTGCTTCAAACTCCATTCGTGTATTTGAAGCAGCATCCTTGATATCAGGTTACAGACTATCTGTTTGTGAATCTGTTTATGATTCCCTGAAAAAACCCAGCACCTCGCGTTACAAGTTCATTAAAGGGACTTGGGTACAAGGGCTGGCCGCCAACAACAGTCTGCGAGACGAATATGTTGTAGTGTGGCAACGAATTGCTTGCATTGTTGCAATTGGGCCACCCGCTTGAACATGGTATCCGGCAGCCAGGATGCTGCAACACATCCCTATCGCGCCAATTCACCGAAATCCCGTTCACTGCATCACAGAACAAACGTCGATCGAAGGTTCCGTTGTTCAAGTTACCTCTTGCTGCAAAGTCATAACCTGCTTCAACTGCTGCATTGTCTGCTGATGCTCCTGCGTCAGGCTCAAAAAAGGTGTTAAAGATTTGACCAGAGAGGGTTGCGATTGTACGACCTCTTCCTGCAGCATGAATAATCGCCCCCAGTATGAAGTTACCATAATCTGAGGAGTCCTGACAAACACCGCATACTGTCACCACACCGGTTTGAGGGCACGAGTAATTTGGCTGAGGGCTGTTTACATTGCCCAATATGTCACTCCCAGCTGCTAACGTTCGGAAGTCAATACGTTTGTAATCCACAGCAAGACCGTAAATTGCCAGATTGATGAGATCAATATCACCTCCTGGAACAAGTAGTTGATTCCGATAGGCATCTAACCATGTAGGGCCGCCTCCAGGCAAGGATGCAGAAATTGGAAACGTTGTACCTGCATAGTGACGATGATTAATCATCTCTCGATATAGCCATTCGGTAGCGTCGGGGCCGCAACATTGCCCGCCTGAACCTGAACCATCACAATAGGCAAATTCAGAACTATCTACACTAGACGCTAACCCGCTGATAAAAGCATTACATACTTGGCAACTATACTGACTGTATCGGTTGGAGAGTGGATCGCAATAGCAGCCGCACTTCTGCTCATCGACAGCATTAAGTCCTGCTACGCATAGTCCTGCATTAGCCATCATGGCCTTTTGAAGCGACATTCCTGTCGGATCTACCATGTTGACTGTATTGCCTTCAACCCACGAATACCCGTTCAGCGACATGGGACGATTTACCATACCCTCAAACGCATCAAGTGAAGTGAACACCGCCAACCCGGGGTTGTAGTTTCTAGCGCGGAGATGCAATAGCCCGTTTCCATCCAGCAGTTCGCCCGTGAAGTCGAAAGGCGTCTGGCGGGAGCCAGTGTTTGTCAGTGCCACACCGAATGGGTCATTGGTGCGGGTTTCGAGGACATCCACCGCGTTGTTGGTGACACCGCGCACGGAGCCGAGACCATCCTGTGCCATCCACTCCCACGCACCGGAGGCATCTTTCTGCGCGTGGATGCCACGCGGGCCATGCACATAGCGATTGACGTTGGCTCCCTGCGTCGTGCTGAGGACGACCGATAGCCCCGGCTGCACATCGAGGAGATACTGATTCACCTGCGCCGCAATGGTTTGGCGGACGCGCCGCCCCTCGCCATCATACACATACGATGCGCCACCCATGGAGAGCAACCGATTGGCTCTGTCCCATGTGTAGCTGTTTGTGCCATCACTGGTGAGATTGCCGTTGCTGTCGTAGGTTGAGCCACCGGAAGTCAGTTGGTTGGCGGCATTGTAGGTGTAGTTGGTCACGGTCGGGGCGGCACCGTTGAGCGAGAGGCTCTGTTGGGTGCGGTTGCCGGATCGGTCGAAGGCGTAGGTGTATAGCCGGGCGGGGGTGGCGGCCAGGTCGGTGCCAGTGAAGTAGCGAGCCTCGCGCAGGCGGGCCAGGACGTCGTAGGTGTAGCGCAGGGTCTGGGTGTCGTAGACCGTATCCAGCAGGTCGATCTGCTTGAAGCGAAGGGTGTTGCCGGTCGAGAGGCGGGCGCGTTCGGCCCGGTTCCGCAGGACGATGGTGTGGGTACCACCCTTGTCCAGGTAGATAGGTATGGCGCGTTCACCAATGGCCGCGGCATAGCCATCAAAGCTCTCCCACAAGCTGCCATCGATGTAGACATCGAACAGGCTGTGGTCTGGCCCGGTGCCGACAATCAGCCGGAACTCGCGCCCGGTGACGGTCGCGCTCAGGCGGGCGCTGAACTGGTTGGTGGTACGGAAGGGGGCGGCGAGGTTCCACGTCCCGGTATAGCTCACGGCGGCGTTGGCCTGGTCGATGGTGCTGGTCACAGTGAACTGGCGGGCTTGCTGCTCCAGCGCCCCGGTGCGGTTGCCGCGTTTGTCCACCATGTACTCAAAGCGGGCCAGCAGCTTGTTGCGCTGCTGATGACGCAGGCTGAGCAGGCGTCCGGCGCGGTCGTAGTCGTACTGGCTGCTCAGGCCGTTGGATCGGCTGGTGGCCACATGGCGGCCCAGGCGGTCGTAGCCCAGGTCGGTGGTCTGGCTGTCCCAATCGGTCAGGCTGACGAGTTGGCCTTTGGCGTCGTAGGTGTAGTGGATGTTCAGGTTGCCGGGCAGCGTCAGGCGCGTCCGCAGGCCACCGGCATCGTACTGGTAGCTGACAGTCTCATCGACGGTACCATTGCCGTCGTTGTCGAAGCCGACGCTGGTCAGGCGGCGCAAGTCGTCGTAACCAAAGGTGGTCTCCCGCACGCGAGTGGTGAAGTTGGCCGCGCTGAACTCGCTCATCTTCTGACGGTTGCCCAGCGCGTCGTAGGTGAAGCGGACATCGCGGGTGGTGGCCGGGGCGCCATAGGCGATGGTCTGCAAGCGGCCCAGCCGGTCAAATTCCCGCTGGACGGCATAGCTGCCCGCGCCCAGGCCAGGATAGGTCATGGTCTGGCGGGTTCTGCCGCCGGTCAGGTCGCTGAAGCCAGTTAACCACTGGATACTCAGCGGGTTGGTTAGTTTGGTGCGGCGGTCGAGTTGGTCATATTCGTAGGCGGTCAGATTGCCACGCGGTTCGCGCTGGTTGAGGACACGCCCGGCGCGGTCGTAGCTCACCTCGACGATGATGTTCTGGTCGTTGTTGGAGCCGTGGTCGATAGCAATACCCGCACTATCTTCCCAACGTGAATTGGTTGAGTTCCACACATAGCGATCCAGGCTGGTCGGGGATGTGAGAGCAGGCATCCGTGAATAGGCCAGGTTTCCGGTCAAATTGGTCTGACTGGAACCATCCGCATTCATGACAAAGATTTCATCTTTACCGTTGCGGTTGCTGCGGAAGTAAATCTGGCGACCATCTGGCGACCAGAACGGTTCCACATCAGTTCCCGTACTCGGTTGTGTCAGATTAATGACATTTGAGCCATTTGCATTCATCACGAAGATGTCATAATTACCACTTCGGTCACTGGAAAAGGCAAATCGGGTCCCATCGGGTGACCAAACCGCCTGTTGGCTATTGTAGAGGGCAGCACTCTGGGTCAGGTTGACCAGTTGGGTCCCATCGGCTTGCATGACATAGATATCGGTTTTGCCCGAAGTCAAACCCGCGCTGAATACAATCTGACGTCCATCTGGCGACCAGGCAGGTTTGAATACGGATTGTCCAGCCTGGAAGTACACTTGCTGGACGTTGGTGCCATCGGCATTCATCACATAAACGCCGCTATCGGTGGCACCGTTGGCTTTGAAGACATAGGCGATACGGCTACCATCTGGCGACATTACCGGCACATTGGCGTAACCGCCAAAGTTGGACAAGCGCCGAACATGGGTGCCATCGACATTCATGAGGTAGATGTCATAAAAGAATGTCGGCGATGACCCCGCACGGTCAGATGCGAAGAGAATTTCAGTTCCTTCCGGGTTGAATGAGGGTTGTGTGTCGTTGCCCACATTGTTGGTGAGATTCTGCTGTCCGCTTCCGTCCATGTTCATGATATAGATTTCAAGACTAGGAGCGATGGCAGTGGAGAAAGCCACTTTTGGATTTGGCTTAAAGGATTGAGCAACCTGGACACGACGGCGCAGACGATCATAAGCGAAAGCAGTTTTCACCTGTTCCGGATCGGTGATCTGGCGAATTGAACCATCCTTAAAGTACAAGGTTCGAGTCACATTGCCCATAGGGTCAATCATGCGGGTAAGGCGTCCAGCACGATCGTACTGCTGCTCATTGATGAGGTCGCGGTCGGGTGCGACGGTGATAGGGTTGAACAACCAGTTGCCACTCGTATCCTTCGCATCTGGGGAGGGTTTGGTGGGGTCATTCGACCAGTTCTGGATCATCCGCAGCACCCGCCCGGCCTTGTCGTAGCTGGTGTAGATGGCCGTCGCCAACGCGGTATTGGCAGCCTGGGTGGTGGTCAGGCGGCGGCCCAGACGGTCATAGGTAAAGCCCGTCTGCGTGCCGCGTGGATCGGTGGTGGTGATGACGCGCCCGGCCCGGTCGTAGACGGTCGTCGAGATGAGGTCTTCATCCGGGAGCGCCGGGTTGAAGAGGCCATCGACATAGTTGGTGAGGGTTCGGGTGCGCCGCCCGATCAGGTCATATTCGTAGCGCGTTTCGATGCTAGCGACATCACGGGTAGACAGGACACGCCCGACGCGATCATAGGCCGTAACTGATATACGGTTCTGGTCGTTATCCGTCCCAAAGCTGATGACCGCTCCGCCCGTGCTCTGTCGCCAGGCTCCCGTATCCCAAACCCAATTGGCCGGGGCACTGGCTCCCTGGACGATGTAATTGGGGATACTCCGGGTCTGCCTGCCAAGCGTATCAAAGACGCGCAACGACACGTTGTTGCGATGATCGCTGCTCTGGGCAGCACGTCCCTGGTTATCATAAACCGTGTTGGCAATGATGTTCTGGTCATTGTTCGTGCCGTGCACAATCGGCGTCGGGTCGCTTGCACCGCGTTCCCAACGGTTGTTGGTGGCGCTCCAGACCCAATTCCGGGGATCAGTGGTGCCTTGTGCCACATAATTGGTCACGGTGCGGATCAGTCGGTTGACCGGGTCTTCGTAAACGTTCCGGCTCACTCGCCCGTTGGTGTCCCGCGTTGATTCCACCCGCCCGTTGACGTCATAGATGGTCTCTTGAACGATGTTTTGGTCGTTCAGAGCTCCATGTACAATCGCGGTTCCACCCGCCGCCTGCTTCCACAGGTTGCTCTCCCATACCCAGTTTTCCGGCAGGCTGCTTCCCTGCGGGATGTAATTGGAAATCGTGCGAATCTGCCGCCCAAGTCCGTCATACACAAATCGGGTGCGGGTTCCCGTCGTGTCTTCCGTTTCCAGTACCTGTCCTTTGGAATCGTAGCGGTTTCGGCTGATGATGTCCTGATCGGCGACAGCACTGACCACATAATCGCTGAGGTCGGGATCGGCCTGGATGTTATAGGTTGGCTGGCTGGCGTTGGCGATGACTACGGCTTGTCTGCCGAGTGGATCATAGCCATACAGGGTTGTTTCCCACAGCTTGGTCGGTCGATTGTCAAGCAGGCGGCTGGTGCGGATCACCCGGCCCATTGAATCGTAGGCGACCGTCTGGATCGTATCCCGATCCGGGCTGGGGTCGGGTTCGTAGCTATCCGAACGCGGGTCGTTGGTGGCCGCGTAGAACAGATCGCCAGGATAGTTGTCCCGGGTAGCGGCATCTTTGGGTGACTGAATCGTCTTCACCGCCCGATTGAGCGCGTCGAAAATCGTGAACGTAACCATTCCAGCCGCATCCGTCGATTTGACGACATTCCCGGCTTTATCAAATTCCTGGCTGGTGATGATATCCTGATCGGGATTGCTGCCAACTGGGTAATTGGCCAGCGCCAAATCGAAGGAGTCATTGTTATATCCCGGTATAGAGGCATTCTGAACCGTCTTCACCAGGCGATCCGCATCGTCGTAACCATACAAGGTAAAATTCCCCAGCGTGTCCTGTTGCAAACGCAGTTGGCCGCGCTGGTTATAGCGGCTGATCGAGATGATGTTCTGGGTATTGTCTGCACCGTGTGAAATGGCCGTCCCGTTGGTCTTTTCCCACTGCTTGCTGATTGCGTTCCAGGTCCACGCCCCGACATTTTCTGCCGTGCCACCGCTCTGATTGACATAATTGGCGATGGTATAGATCACGCGATCCAGGGCATCGTAGAATGTGAGATTGGTTTGAGCAAAGGATGCGCCAGCATGGATGGTCGTTCTGATGCGCCGCCCCAGGGCATCATAAACATAGGTAGTCACTTTGTTTTTGGTCGGAATCGCTGGATTGTAGAGCGCAATCGCCGCTGCCACGGTGGTTGGGTCTGGATTCGCCCCCGGATCATAGTTGCAGATGCTCGCCAGGATGTTCCCTGCCGGGTCATACAGCGTGAAGCTGGATTGGCAATCGCCAAACAGACTGCTCTCCTGGGTCTTGATGATCCGCCCGATGCTGTCGTAGGTATACTGAGTCGACTTGTTGTTGGCCGCATTGACTGGATCAATTTGCGTCAAACTGGCAAGCAAACCATTGCCGTTCCCGCTGGTGTGGTAGCTGCGCTGCGTCCGCTGGCTAAGCAGCGCGGTTTGCGTGTCAACAACGGCTTCATCAAGCGTTCGCAAGCGGTCATCGTAGAGGAAGTCTTGCCAGCGCAGCAGATTAGTGACCGGGATGACATGAACCGCATCGACATAGAAGTCGGCAGCCCCGACGGACAGGAATTGCAGCCGTTGCCCCGTCAGAGTCGTCGCTGGTGTATGCAGCAAGCGCAGCGTCTGCCAGGTTTGCATATCCCCGACACTGGTTGAGGTGAGGCGTTCCAATCCACCTACCCCTGGAATCAGCATTCGGGCCTGCCCGCTGACTGGATACACCCGGGCGATGATGGCGTAGGTCTTGCCAGCATCCAGTTGGAAAGTGGTGTTGGATTGAATACCTTGCCCGGCAGCAGTCGCCTGCACCCGCAGTGAGCCGGTTCCGGCGACACAGGGGGTGGCACTTACAGTGCGGCTGGGCGTGCCGACGGCAGGCCAATCCGTGAGGTTCTCCATGGCTCCGCCGACATTGACCTCAGTCAGGGAAGCCGTGTCTTTGCTGACCAGGACGATGGAGGGTTGGCGCTGGCTCGTTTCATACAGGTAGTTGGTACGGATGTTTTCGGCATCGAGGCTATCCCGGAGCGTATCGTCACCCGTGTTGTACTGAAAGTTCACTTCCTGATTGAGCGCATTGGTAACTTTATTCAGCAGCTTGCCATTGGCGCTCCAGGCCATTTTGGTCGGATTCAGGCTGCCATCGCGTACCTCGCTGGGCCGGTGGTTTTCGTTCAACACGCGGATATTGGGATTGCCCGCCGGATCAATCGTGGCGCGATGCACCCCATTCACAAAACGGTGGGTTGTTATCTTGCCAGCGAGTGTTTCGGTCGTGATGGGCTGACCAATAGGCTGGAAAGCATAGTCCGTGACCAACAGCGGACTGCTGAATAGTGCATTGACCACGCCGCGTTTTTGCTTGATGGCGCTGATGACCGAGCCACTGAGGGTGTAGTCCACTTCTTCCAGGGTCAAGGCACCATCGGGAATATCATCCCCATTGACATCGACGGTTGGAGAAAGCCGCTTGGTCAGGAGGTTCAGCTTGGCAACCACCGACTCCCCGGCGGTTTGACCATAGTAGTTATAGCTCCAGACCTGAGCGCGCACATCTCGAACGGTTGCCAGCAAAGCTTTGGGGTTGGCAATGGTCACACCATTGTTCTTCTCCGGTGTGTATCCATACTCCACATACCGCCCGCCGGGTGTGGCGGTGGCTAGACCAGTCGCCGTGTGATCGCCCACCCGCCAGAGTTGATTGGCATCGTAGGCACCGGTCGGACGGTAGGCAAAGACCAGCTTTCGACCATAGCCATCATTGATTTCGGTCAGTCGGTTACTGGCGTAGGTGTAGGTCCAAACGTGCCCACTGACCCAGGTGCGGGACAGTAGATTACCGCTGCTATCGAAGAGGTAAACGGTCTTATCCGGCGTGGTCAGCGTGTATTGACTGTTGCCAGGGCTGAAGGTGACAGATGAGAGATTGCCGGGTGTTCCATTGAACACATTGGAACCGACTGCGGTCTCGGCGAAGTGAGCCTCACCGCCGCCTGCCAGAGTCACAATGAGCTTCTTCGGCGTGCCTGCAATGACCGAGAGTTTATTCAGGTGATTGTGCGTCCAACCCAACCCCATGTGCTGGTAACTGGATTGTTTGGCCTGGCTGTATGAACGCATCAACGCAAGATCGCCTGCCGGGGTCTTCACGACCAGATCGGTGATCGATTCGCGCTTCTCGCCATTGCGAATGCCGATGGGATTTCCGGTTGCGGGTTCGCCACAGTTAGCGCCGAGTTCACAACTTGAGTCACCTTGATTTTCGCAAGCAGATGGCGGATTGATATCAACCAAGACAGTGAAGGCTGTATTTGTATTCCCAAAACCGTTGGTGTAGTTATTGATTGCTAGGTATAGTTGCCCGGATGCCGGCACGACAAAGTCGTTCAACTGGGCACCAATGGCAAAGGGCGTTCCTGTTGGCCCGATTCGTCCGATCAGCTGCCCTTGTGGGAGGCTGGGAGCCAGTAGGGTACCTAATCCAGAAGTGAGTTGGATACTTGTTACAGTAGAAGGATTATTCTTCGATTCAGTACTTTTCCGAACCCGAAAAGCTTCACCATCGTAAGTTCCTCCCCAACACAAGGGGCCCGTTTGCGATGTTATTGCAGAGTCATCATCTTCAAGGAAACTGCCATCAGGTTGCAATTGGCTAGAGAAGTGCTCAATCATTAATGGCGTAGTAGCAGCGAAATTGACACAGGTTGTTGCAACTCGAAGAGTCCGCGAAAATGTGCGCGATAAAGCCCATAGCTGCAGGATACCTCCATACATAAAAGGCCCATCAACCGAATTGATCCCTACACCATCAACATAATCGCCCTCCTCAACAGACCAGCCTTCCAAACCTTCGTTCTGGAAATCATACGTGCGGTAGCAATCCAAGCAATCGCTGGGGTCATTGGGCGGGCACCCTTCGGGGCCAATCAAAGGGCCGCGCGGGTTCAGCCGTACTTCTCCGAATGCGGAAATATGCAAGCGATCATTGACGTTAACAGTCTGCTGTGTATTGACCCAGGGCGCTGCAGGGCCGGTGCCAAACGGGGGGACAAAAGCCGAGAAGTAGATTGCGCTTGGCATCATAAAGTCCTATCACTCAACGAGAGCAATTAGCTGTGCAGGATCCGGTCAGTAATGTGCTGACAAGTCATCTGTCCAACTTGCGCTGCCGGGACCACGAGTAAAGTCAGCCGAAGTCCGTCTCTAATATCACATCAGGCTACAATTACGTCTTGATGATGTAGTTCAATGCTAGCGATGGTTGTATGTTGTTGTGAGCTTGGCCCCCTCCAGTTAATCCAGTGTTCAGCAGCGTTGTACTACGAATAGCCTGGGTAGGGAAGCCAGCCGTAGTACCTGATCCACCAGGCTGATAGGTATGATTGTGAGACGGCATTTCAGGAATAGTCAGCGTATGTGTTTCGGCACCGATTTTTTGAGCCAGTGGGCGATTTGTTAAACCACTTCCCTGACCAGCACCGATAGGTGTGCGTCCTAATAAATCGGGCAAATTGAAAGTTGTGGAGCCATCACCAACACCGTATGTGGTCTGAATTACCCCGAACAAGGTTGAATAAGTGGAGCGGGATACAGCAGCCCCGTTACATAGTAACCATCCTGTGGGAGCTGTAATACCTGCAAATGGAATAACTGAACCAGTGGGTATGGTGGCGCCAGTGCCACTACTACCTAATTCCGTTTCGACACCACTCCAATTCTTTGCATACAATTTCCCATCGGTCTTAGAATATAGACGAACAAAGTCTGTTGGTGGTGTGCCGGGAACAACTATTGGTCGTTTGATTTCTATAAAATCCTCAAAATGAACCACACCCGGCCCTTCAGCATATATCGAATAGGAATTAGTGATGGTCCCTGCGTTGTTCACCTTGAGACGGAGGGCTGCCGCATCAGTGATGGTCTTACCAGCTGAGTTGGTCACAGAGGCTTGAATGCCGGTTGCCTTTGGCAAGGCCCCGGAGCCTGCTCCAACTTCATTGATGACTTCCACATCGGCACCGCGTAGCTCGGCATTGCTGCCAGGCGTGCCGGTATTGAGGTTGGAGGCACGGATTCGCAAAGCAGTGTGCAGGGCATTGATCGCGCTCGAGCCACGTAATTCCAGTTCGCCCACCATCCACTGGACGAGGTTGGTGAGTGCGCCGGTCAATTGACCCAACGAATGAACACCGCGTGTGGGGCGGGTGCTTGAAGTCTCTGCCCGGTGCACTTCCAACAGGGCATCTGGCGTCGAAACCCCCAGATCGTCCCCTGCGATCATACGACCATCTTTGGTCATCTGAGTATTGATAGTTGTCGAACCGACGATGAGATTGCCGTCACCGGTTACCTGACCAAGAGCATTGCCAGAACTATTTTCCCAAGTCTGGAGTGGTTGGTTCTGGGTAGTATGTCCCTGGACACGAAGCTGTTGGATGTCCTGCACACCATCCACCACCACATTTTCATTGAACGTTGGCATAAGCGTTGACCTTTAGATTGATCTTCAGATAGAGATGACTATTACAGGAAGCCAAGCGAAGTCCTAAGTAAAAGCGATGGCTCTCGACTTCTGATGCCACGCATACAACAAGTTCTGGATGGGGTTATGCGATTTAAGTTGTGTTCAATCGCAAACCAGAAACGAACTGGATGAGGTAAAAATGTGGCTCCAGGAAACTATCACAGAGCCACCCATTATTGCGGATAGGGCTATTTTGTGAATGTACTATTAATACAGACCGAGTATCGTTAATTTTTATACTCACATGTACACATTACAGCAAAATATATAACTTGGCAATAAACCAAATCGTACTATTACCCTACGTAATTATTTGTAATTATTCTGATATGCCTGCAAATAGTTTACAATTAAAGAATCTAGTTGAGATAGAACTTCTATTCACTTCCGCATGAATTACACAAAATTGCAGAAGCCTAAGCTAATTGCACTTTCAATCTTATTATTTTTTGTTCTCCTGGTTCTGGCAACTTCTGCTTCAACACCCCTCTTTGAAGCTCCTGATGAGGCTGCACATTACCTCTATGCACATAACATTATTGAAAGCAATTCGTTGCCCATCATGACTAATCGTGCAGAAGTACTTTCCAGTTTGTCGTGGCAAAGACATCAGCCTCCACTTCTTTATCTCACGGGTGCTTTGCTTATCCGTTGGATAGATCGTAGTGATGTCAAAGGTTATCTTCGAATCAATCCGCTGGCTGTGCAAGGAGATGTAAGCCTTAACAACCTCAATTCCCACCTACACAGTTATGCACCGCCAACCGGCAACACGCTTGCAGCCGTAACTGTCATGCGGCTTTTGTGCCTGTTATTAGCATCCTCTACACTCTGGTTCATCTATGAAATGGGATACCTCGTTTCTGGGAAGCCTATCATTGGGCTTTTAGCGATGATCTTGGTTGCCATAATGCCGACATTTGTATTCATCGCTGGGAGTATCAACAACGATAATCTTGTTACCTTTATCCATACAGCAGGTGTCTATTGGCTGCTGAGTCGATGGCAGGCCAGGCGCATTCAAGTGCGCCATGCTTTGCTAATCGCCTTGATCGCTGGTGGGCTGGCACTTTCCAAATATCAGGGACTACCCCTCATCATGTTAATTGGAGTTATATTGCTGGCAGGAGCCTGGCTACACCGCTGGACATGGCGCGAAGCTCTACTGAGCCTAGTAGGACTGGCACTTGGCTTACTGTTGCTGGCAGGATGGTGGTATGCGCGTAATCTCTCGCTCTATGGTGATCTAATGGCGGTCTCGATGACTCGCAGCATTTGGGGACGTGGTCCGGTCACAACAGATTTGGGTGTACGCCTTGTCGAATTTATCGGCGTCTGGCGATCTATGTGGTACATGCTTGGGTATCTGAATATTGCTGGTCCCACATGGTTTTATCCGTGGGTGACACTGGTTAGTGGACTGGGACTTTTGAGTGGTGTGGGGCTATTCATCCGAAAAAGACACTGGTTCACAGCACTGTTGTTATCCTCAGTGATCGTCATGTTATGGGTGACACTTTACATCAGTACTTCACAGATCAACGCTTCACAGGGACGCTTCCTTTTCCCCAGCCTTATAGCTTTTGCGCCACTAGTCGCTGCCGGACTTTACACTATAGCCGGTAAACGCAGTATCGTCCTGCTACTACCCTTAATTATTGTGACACTCTTTACTCCTGTAGATTTGCTGCGAGCTTATCGCCCTCTGGAAGTAGTGACATCACTGCCAGATGATACAGTCGTTGTTGAGCGTAAAGCCGAAGGTATCCACTTATTGGGCTATAGGCTTCAATCCTCAAGTGTGCCGCCTGATGGAATATTGGCATTGGATGTGTTTTTGCAGGGTAATCACCCTGATGATCCTGCGCTCATTGTTGCCGCGCTTGATCCCGTTTCAGGCCTATCACTCGGTCAAGCCGAGTTCTTTCCCGGTATGGCGGCGCTTAGCACACTCGACCCCCAAAAAGTGTATCGAGCGCGTATCGTGTTGCAACTCCAATCACCCGGAGGCGCACCCCAGCAAGCGGATTTGCTATTTCAGTGGCGGGTGATTGATCCTTCAACAACGACACAAGGACGTTTCGTGAATTGGGATAATGGGAATTCTGCTTTGGTGTCACAGGGGCCACTGATACAGGATGCGGCGTTTGAGCTTCATCAGCCTTATTCCACCATAGATGTGAATTTTGGAAATGCCATTCAATTGTTTGGATATACCGGACCAGAGTCACGAGTAGTCCGACCAGGTGATGCGTTTGAGATTCAATTGTTTTGGAGAAGTTTAAGAGTTCAAGCAGATGATCTACGCCTGGCCTTTGGGCTGCTAAACGATGCAGATCAAATTCTGGTACAGGCTGATGGGTATCCACAGGGTTTGCCGTCGCGCTCCTGGCAAGCAGGCTTGCGTTTTGTCGATACGCGCCGTTTGGTGATACCGTCAGATGCGCCTCCAGGCACATATCGCCTCTACCTTGCATGGTATCGCAGCGAGGACAATAGTCGTCTACCAATCACCAATTCGGACTCTAACCTATTTTTGGACTTGCCGAAGATTGAAATTGTGCCATAAATGATTTTTGTCAGCAGTGACTTGGAAAATTCTGGGCTACGTGCTGGGAGCATTGGACATGGCAATCTCCACTGTCTCCAGTAACTCCACTGGTCAATTTACAGGTGGAGCGAAGATCAAGATACCCCCCGATATTTTTGTTTTCGTTGGCGGCCTCTCATAAGGAAATCCGTGTGCCAGTGGAGACAGTGGAGACATTTCTGTCATGTTCAAGCATCTTGTCTCCACTAACTCCACTGTCTCCAGTACAGATATGCGCCCCAATTCGCTACCGCTATACCCCGTCCCCACTGTCTCCAGCGTCTCCACCCAGTGAATCGCCTCTGAGCCGCCAGACGCGCACCCTGGCTCCTCGTACCCGGATTTGCACACCGAGGTGAGTATCGTTGGGATTGACCGTCAGGATGCCTTCTTCTTTGAGTTGTGCACCGATGGCGGCACTCGTGAACTTGAGCGGTTGCACCCTCGTGACGGCTCGGTAGGCGACTTCCGGCAGCAGGTAGACCATACCCTCACTCTGGTAGCCAATCAGGGTGGTTCCAGGGCGGGGATCCTCGGGTTGGCGCAGATCGGTCGCCAGCATGACTTCACCGCTGGCAATCAGCTCCCTGAGCGCGTCCATGAAGATGTGCCCAGCCCGTTCGCCCTGGACGGTCTGAAGCATGGCTTCGGCGTTATCTTCCCAGGCGGGCAGCAGATGGTCAGCCTCTTGCTCGGTGAGGAATTGACGAATGAGTTGGTAAACCGTCACCAACACCGCCCAATTCTGGACAACGCGTCCACTACTGCCCGCTTTGGTACCCTTGCCATTCAGTTGAGCGCGATAGCCTGCACAGTTGCGGGCAAAGCGTTCGGCCAGTTCCTTTTCCAGTGTTCCCGTGTCGGATCGACCGGCGATCCACCGAGCGAGATGGGCAGTAAACCCGTTCAGGTACGGTCGTTGTTGTTCGGCTGCCAGCAGTGCCTTGCCACCCGGATCACGCTTCGCCCAGGGAGGGATCTCCAGCACCAGCATCCGCGCCAGCACCGAGGCTTCCCCTTCCAGAGTGGTCTCGCCAGTGGAGAGCAGCAGCCCACGACAGGGACGCTCCTGCCGGACTTTGGCCTCTTTGGTCAAGCGTCCCCGTCCCATGCCTCTTGAGTAACTTTGCAGGAAGCGGGTGAAGGTTTTTTCATCGGCATAGATGCTCTTGTAGTCGTCCACCCAGAACAAGGCATCCGCCAGTGGATAGCCGAGCGTCTCGACGGTGTTGACGGTATCGCCCCACTGGGCGGGTGGCTGGTCACGGCTGAACTGCCCGTAGAAGCTGGTCATGAGGGCGGCGATCTCGCTCTTGCCACTGCCGGTCGTGCCCACCAGGTGTAAAGCCGGTTTCGGAGCGGCTGCTGGAAAGAAGCGTTGGAAGAGCGGCAGCAGTGCAAAGGCAGTCAGCGCAGCGGCGTAGGATTGGGGGAACACCCGTAGTGTCACCCCAAAAGCCGCTAGTGCCTGCTCCCATGTGGTATCGGTTAGGGCATAGTCGCGTAAGCGGGTCTCCAGTTCAACTTCGGGCGGTGTTGCCACAACGCCATCGGAGTGGACCGCACAGCCGGGTGTGAGGTAGGTCCAGCGCCCATCCACCTTACTCCAACCGAGAAAGCGGTAGGTCGAGCGGCGGGGATAGCTTCCGGACAGCGCCAGCAAAGCCGCTCCCAGGTGGCGCTGCATTCCGGCTCGGGTGGTGAAGGTCTCACCAGCCCGACCGGCGATGGCGCGATGCAGCGCATTGGGATCGCCAAATAACTCACTGGGGAGCGTGAGCGAAAGCTGTTCTTCCCCACTGCACAACTCCAGCCGGGTCAAATGCTCGACCTGACCGTCATCGTCCATCCGGGAGATGCGCTCGACTACCCTGCCCGACCACCCGGCGATCTTCTGGCGGAAGATGCCGCGGTCGGTGGTGCGCTCGAAGATCATGGCTCCATCGACCAGCGTATAGCGCTCAGACTCTTCAGTGTCAGATTGTGTTGTCCGTTCGATTTGCCGACGCGCCTGTCGGTACATGCGGTCAAGATCACTGGTCTTGAGACCGTCCCCGCACAATGTCTTGAGTTGAGCGCGGGCATCGGCCCACTCGATGGCATTGAGATGAGCGCAGGCTTCGACCGTCTCAGCAATCGTCTGAGGTGACGGACGTTCCTGGGTGGGTTGGTGGCTCTCGATCAGGCGGGCAATCCGGCCACGAGCTTCCCCAGCAGGGTCGGGCAGCGGTTCACGGGCTGGACGGCTGTAGGCACTGTGGATGGTCGCCAGTGCCTCGCTCTCATTACATCCATCCGCGACATACCGCGGGACAAGTTGGGCTTCGGCAGCGGACTGAGCATAACCGGCATCGCGCAACTGGCAGGCGGCTGCGAAAAGTTCTTTGTTGCGCTGATGGACTGGCGCACCGGCTATCAGATAGTCCTCAGTGCGCCGAGGCAGTGGGTGGTATCCATTGCCATTGAGTGTGACAATCTTCAGCTTACCGACTCTGGTTAGCTCGGCGGGCTGCGCCAGCCAATTGAACTGGGCGAGAGAATAGCGGCGGGCAGGATCACCCTCGACGATAGTGACCACGGCTCCGTTGCGTTCGGGTTTGGTGTTGATACTCCCAGGTAGCCGCATGACCGAGGCTACCGACTTGACATAGGCCGGATCACCGCCCAGCGCGGAGGCTAAACCCCGAAGCACATCGGCGATGCGGGCACGAGCAGCTTCATCAGTTAAGTAGAAAGGTGCATCCAGCAGCCAATAGGCGTGCCAACCACCACCACTATTCAGAATAAACGAAGGCTTCGGATCGAATGTTCGCAGCTTTTCCAGTGCGCGGTCGCGCTGAGTGGGGTCGCCATCCATATCGATATCGACATCCAACCAGAGGGCAGTAACCAGCGCCGCAGACTCGGCGCTGCCCTTGCTCTCAGAGCGCAGGCAGGGGGCGAAGTATACACCAAATCCAGCGCGGTTCAGGGCCTCGGCCTGTTTGAAGTTACTGGTCAATCGGCGTTTGTCACCGAGTTTGCTCCAGAGGGTCTTGACCTCGCCCGTTTCCGGGTGGATACAGCGCAGTTCCTGATAGAGATCATCCGGGCTGCCCTGATACAGTGCGCCCAGAAAGGCACGGCGATCCAGCGCCGACAGCTTGTCGGCAGTCAGGTTGTGTGACATACTGTTCTCACTTTAGATTGTGTGCAGGGGCAGGACGCGCTTTTCGTCGCCAAACATCAAGCGCATCCCGTCCCTGTATGCTTTACAGGTCTAATTCCAGCGCTGGCTGGTTTGGCTCCTCCATCGCCAGCAAACCAGTACGTTCGGCTGGTGTCATCTGCCACAGCACTTCAGCCAACGCTTTCAACTGCTCCAGATCGCCTTTCATGGCTATCCCCAGCACTTGTGCCAATCGCTCAGCTTCCTCATGAGTCAGGCCATTCAGTAGCGGACGGAACTGGATGGTGATAGTTTCCTCATCCCCGTCATCAGTTGGGATGGCATAGGGTCGGTAGAAACCCAGACTCGTGGTAGCTCCACTGGTGCGGCGCAGGCCACACCAGATCGGCCACTCGCGCTCGTCTTGGTCGATTGTCCAGCCATGCGGTTCGTCCTCGGTAATTGCAATCTGCACTTGCCTTACAGCCGCTAACTGGTCATAGCGTTCTTCCCACTCTGGTCCGACATACCGATCCATGAGATCAGTCATCTGGTCTTCAGTCGCCCGGTGCAGCATCTCGATATGGTCGACTTTGCGATTGCGGCTGAAGAAAAGCGGCACCCGACAGCCGTGTTCCTCGTTGTAGACCGTACCCGGCAAGACAACGTGGACGTGGGGATTGTGCAAGCCGGGTGATTCAGGATCATCGGTCAAACGGTGGTGAAGCACGCCTGACCACTCCACCCCGGTATCCAGTCCCCGCCGGTCGAAGAAGTCCTCGATAACTCCCTCGGTTAGCTCCCAGACAAAAGCTTCTCGGTCTTCAGGCGCGACCATCGCTATCAGGTCGGGATTCGGGTTGATGACCAGACTGAAGGCCAGCACATGCTCACTCTTCATGTCATCGCATCGCGCAGCAATGTCCGCCACCGACCCGCCCATGCCGTGATCGTGCCAGCGATCCTTCCCAGCTGCATAACGGGCGGCCTCGTCTCGGCTTTCTCGATAGGTCAGGTAGCGCAGCAAATTCCTGGATTGCTTCGCGCCATCGGCAGATGGCTTTTTGTACTGCACGTTGGCCACACACATCTGCTTGCGATCCATGCCGTTACTGTCCTTCCCGGCGACGGCGGAGGTTGTTCACGAAATCGGTGAACTGTTGGGTCAGCCCATCCAGTTTCGCTTCGATCCCATCTACCTTGCGCTCGATGCCTTTGGCGATGGCTCGACGTGATCCGGGTAAGTCGTCTTGGGAGGCCAGGTAGTAGTTGACGGCATCGCGCAGCAGGTCATTCTTGCTGACGAAGTGACCGGCACGGGCGCGAAGGTTGCGGAGTTCGTCGAGACGGCGCATCTGTTCGGGCGTCAGGTTGACGGTCATGCGCTCGCTATAGGCGTTGGATGTGCGTCGTTTCATTCAGCATGTCCATTTCCCATCTCGAGGATGGCGCGCTTCAAACGGGCAGTGGGTCGGAAGCGCAGATACAGGCGTTTGAGTTGCCGCCGTCCGACAACGCCAGCGGCCTGCATCTGCTGTACTTCCACGACCAGTTTGCCCAGGTCGCCCAGGGTGATGATGCCCTCAGGTTGAGCGAGAGCAGCCAGCCAGAGTTCATGCTGGACAGCCAGCACTTCGGCGATATCGCGCCGCTTGAGGCGCGGCAGCCGCCTGGCAATCTCGCGGACGAGTTGACGGTGAGTCATGGGCGTAAGCCTCCTTCGTGTGACTGGTGCATGCGTTCTTCGCGCCCCGGACCGGGGTGCGGCCAGTGGATGCGGTGAGCCGCATCCACTGGCGCGGCGGGTGCCTCACACCGCCGCCTCGGTGCCAGCGCCACAGGCCGCTGCACCGCAGCCCTCCGGCGCATGAGGAGCCAGCGATTTAGCTGGCTTGCGCGGGGGTGGGATGATGTAGTCATCCAGAGTGAGGGTGTTCCACCCCACCCCCGCGCGTGGTTGCCGCGCCCCAACGCGGCAACCGGGCGGCACTGCCGCCCTTCTGCATTGCATGTGTCGGACATCACCACCCCCGATCCTGTATGCGCTTCGACCGGCGCTGACTCTCGTTGTCTGCCATGCCAGTAGCTCCTGCGGGAGCAACTATGGTTGGTAACGTCTGCACTGTCGGACGGGCGGCTAACTCATGCAGGTAACTCTCTAACCAGGCAGGCATGTCGGACAAGGCTTGTCGTATCCAGGCGGTGTCATGCTGCAACACGCTCAGTTCCGGGATACTCAGGCGTTTGGCGGGCTTCATCCCCAGCCCCAATCGCTCCCGGATTAGGTCGCGCAGCGCCTCACTGCGCTCCCCCTCAGTGCAGCCTTCCCACCAATCCAGGATGTCAGCGTCGCTATCGTGGTAGGCTTTGAACGAGATCATCTTGTAACCGCGTCTCGGCTTCTTCGGCATGCTTCCCTCCTTCCCTCAAGAAACTGGTCGGACGTGTCAGGACAAATGGTCGGACGTGTCCAACCCGGCTGCCGCAGCTTCACTTGCTCCTCCCCATGAAGTTGGCGTAGTACAGGTAGCCACGAGCGTTTGCCATCTGCGCCTGCGGCACCAGTTTGGTCTGCGGATAGGCTCGATAGACTTCCTCATAAACCAACTCGGCTCCGCCGCCGGACAGGTAGATGACATCGACAGTGGTGCCACGCTGCCACTTCTCGCTCATCAGGTTCAGGGTCGCACTGCGGAGTGGCTGTAGTGCTTCCTCGACCTCGCTCCGATAGTCGATGGTTTTGCCATGCGCGGTGAACATGCCCGTCTTGAGGACGCTTTCGACGATCTTGTGGGGGATCTTCTCGCGGTAGTCGCGCTCCAGCATGGCGGCAATGCGCTCCTGCGCCGTGTAGACCCCACTCTCGACCGAACCGCTTTCGGCATCCACGTAGTCGCCGTCGTCATCCAGCACCAGATCGACGGTGTACGTCCCGACATCGCAAACCCCGGTTCGCATCCAGGTGTGATAGACATTGATCTCACCAGCGGGGGTTAGCATCATGGCATAGGCACTGCCATAAGGCTGTGGCATGACCATGACCTCAGTGATGTTCACCACGAAGTCCGCCGCATCGGTCTGGATGCGATGCTGCCCGACCAGCCCGGCTTTGAACTCCCCGGCATCGCGCATGTAATCCACCGGGAGACCGCTGGCGAGCCGCAAATGCACGACATCCCCATTGCCTACACTGGCTCCCAGTAGCTTGCCCAGCGCCGCCTTCGCCAACCGCAGCCGGAAGGCATTGCCCATCGTGGCTTCGTTCGCTGTGCGTCCCCGCAACCGCAGAATTTCGCCCGCCGGGAGTTGATTGAGCGCCAGATCGCCCACGAACCAGTGACCCTCCTCATCGATCAGTTGATCTCCCGGATAGCGGCTCGCCAGCGTCTCGGCCTGGAACTTGATCTCGCGGGCATGACCCGACACCGATGGAAAGCTGATCTCGCTGGTATCCGTCACAGCCTTGACTACGCCGTAGCCCACATCTAATCCCACAGTCAGCACATTCATGGACGGCATGCCGCCTCCGCTTGCCATCCCCACTACACCTGTCTTCCGCTTGTTCATCTCACTGCTCCTTTCCTGAGCAACACAAAATCGAGCCAGGGACACCCGCCTCAAGAACGGGGTTTGGCTCGTTTACGACCTCGGTTGTCTATTTCAGACTTGGGGAGATACCGCTCGACGGCGCGGGCTACCTCGGCCAGATCGAACGGTGCGGCTGCCGTAACCTGTTGGTCATTTACAACTCCACCAGTGGATGTGCAACTCTTTATTCCTTCCGGCACAATCACAATCCGGCCAGTAGCTGTTCCGCGAGTGAACCTCTGCCAAGACTGCGGTCGCAGACGAGATGACTGCAATGCGAAGCGCCTCACTTATGGTGCCATGGTTGACTGGCTTTCGTTGGACAAAATCCTATATCGGCTTGCGATCTTGGAGGGACTGTGATTACACAATAGCAAAGTCAGATGGCAACCATATTGAAATATTCCATCCCAGGCAGGGGAATATTCAGAGGCATAACATCAGGCTTTAACAGATCAGGAAATTACAGCAATTCAAGGGGACTGCTGACATATCAAAACCGAGGGAGTTCATACACTGATTCAGGTTACATCTGACTACCCATCATTCATCGATGGGCGATCAACAACAATGGGTAGTCAGACAAAACAATTATGACAATCTGCTAATCCTCTGCATTGATGATGCACAACTGATCTTCGATCAACTTCTCGCCAATATGCATGGGATAGGTGAGGACAATATCCCCCATTGTGAAACCGGGGGAAATTCGCAAATGATGTAGACAGCGACATAACTGGGTCTGGCGTTCGTGGCTTTGGAAATCAGGGCGAACGAAAAACGGTACCATTTCGACCAATTGTGCATGTTTGTAGGGGATGTCATCGTCGGAGTTCTTGACATCCAGCTTGAACGACTTGCGATTACCTTTGTGGTCTTGCCCGGCCTTCCGCTGCATCTCGGATAGACCAGCGACCGAAAAGTAATGGAAGAGATTTCCAGACTGCGTATCAATGTAGCCAGTCAAATGGGGGATGTCGCGCATATCCTCCTCAGAAGCAAAGTTATCAGCGGAAATGTACTGCGGTGTTTCCTGATCCATACGCAGGCGCACTACGCCTAACAGGTTTTCGAGCTTATCGGCAGAACGCGGATAGACTTCAAAACGTGTGAAACGAAGTTCGTCAGGTGATTGGAATAGCTCCTCGTTCTTGAGCTGAGTCCATCCAGCTTTCTTCTCGTCATCCTTAGCCGCGTTCCGCCATTTTTCCGCTTGAATCACGGCAAGAGTCGGGCGATCAAATGGCTGGGTAAGGACATGCCTGGCAAATTCCCGCAGATTTTCTGGATACAGATTGAGATAGATGGGTGTCTTTCCGTGGCTGATGGGTACTCGTGCCTCGGAGAGCTTTTGCCCAACCTGATAGGCTGCTTCTTCATAGGTGAGCCACCTCTGCCCATCAGGTAACATTACCTGAACAGCACTATCAGCTCGCAGCCGTACTGCCACCGCATAATGGAAGTCAGGCTTGTAAACCTGAAGGCGACAGAGGGCGATCACATCCAGTCGTGCCGCGATTTGCAAGTCTAAACCGGCGGCATTTGCATAGATTTCGGCAGGTGTCGCGTATAGAATGCCTTGTTGACGCAGGATCAGATCAAGGCTGGCGTTTCGAATTCGACCTTCAGATGCACCGGATAGTTCATCGGACTGCTTACGAAGTCCCCCATACCTGAAGTGACCAATCAAAAACTGCGAACCAATTCCTTCCCGATTGCAGGCATCGCGTACCGACCCCTTGATCGACAAAGTAGGATCGAGGCTTCTCCGTTTGGCGGACGCTTTTTCATCCCCGGCTTCATTGCCATCTTCTACATCATCATCGGCATCAAGCTGCATCCCAGCAGAGTCGATCAACACCATGCGTCGTGCGTTGGGTTGCCACTCAATCGTGCGTAAGAAGTCTCGCCATAGACCTCGTTTCGCCTCGAAGCTGTTGTTGATCTGCCTTTTCCATTTCGTGAAATAATGATCAGGTCGATTTGTATCGTACTTCAACTGTGGGTCGAGTCCGTTGCTATCCAGTGGCGCACTCAACAGTGGAGAGATTGGCACGGGTGTAATTGTGACCAGTGGCGACTCGTCCTCATTCGCGCTGAGCAGCACCTCTCGTAAAATCGGTAGAACGTTCGCCACAAAATCAGGTGTGCGGTGTAATACGGCGATATGCAAATGCTCATAGTTATTATGGTGGAGCGATCGCCTCAATGACGCCAACCATGCAGCGTGCTTCTTTCCCGCTTTGTCACTCTTCGCCATGTCTGTATAGTCGTACAAGGCGTAGCTCCTGGGAGTCTGGTGGTCATCAATGGACAATGGGGTATCCACTCGCAGCCAGCCATTCAACAGGGTTAACACACCGCGCAGGATACTGCTTCGTTCGTACAAAGTCATACCAGTCGGTATGCGATGTTTATGTCCGCGTTTATCCGTGCCGAACTTGTAACCCTCGGCGTAAACGATGCGGTATTCATCCTCTGATGCCTGAGAGTGACTGTCAAACTGAGCGTAAGGGAACGGATCCTGGATGATGACTGCAGGGGGCAGAAGCTGACGAATGGCATAGGTGTTCAATAAATTACCAATGCCGTTCTTCCAGTGCCAACTGTCGCTTTTGCGCTCAACCGGCAAACGGATGAGCGTCGTGTCGTGATCCCACCCACTGCCGTTGAACTGTTCGCGGTTGTTGCCTACCAGGATAGATATATCGCGCCCCCAGTTCCAATAGCGCAGCGGTTCGGTGACATAGCGTTGAATGCTCAAATGTGCAAAAATCCAGGGGAGTAACTGTCCCTGCTGATTGAGCCGCCCGGACTGCGTTTCCACATTGAAATCCAGGCGGTAACTGTAATAGTCTCCACTATGGAGAATAGGTTGACTAACCAGATGCACGCCGTTCTTGTCGCCGTTATGTGCTCGCCTCCAGGTGATCTCAATCTCCTCTCCACCCGTGATCTGTACGACCATCTGTTGCCCATGTAGCAGGCGTGTGATCAAAGAGGGTAGGGCCGCATAAGCCATCCCATCATCGCGCTTGAGATCACTCAGGTAGGCGGCAGGTGTGATAGGGGCGTTCCAGCCGTATTCAGGTTGCCCCATCACTGCCGTCAGCAACTTCTCCCAATGAGGTTTGCCATCGCCTTCCAAAATCGCTTGGACTTTGTTGTCTGATCTTCCCCACAGTTCCAACCATAGCTTGATTAATGCTTGCAAGTCTTCGTGCCTGGGAAAGTCCTGCGGGATACTGTTGGCATAGTGTGTGAAGGTCGCCATGCGCCCACCGACGTGCTTGTAGTCGTTAAATCCTTCAAAGGCATGGATTAGACTGGGTGCAAGCGCCATGATGGCTGAACTCAGTTGACGCCAGGGTAAATACGCCTTTTCCCCATGATGACGGTGCTGATAGATGTCTTTGAACGGGCCCAGAAAATCTTGGAGCGCCGTGCGATAGGGGAATTCCAGCACCGAGATGCGAATGGGCGTATCGGTAGGGATGTGCAGGTTAAAGCGCGTGAGTAGAATGCGATCCGGTGAGGGAGTTCTGGTTGCCATGTCTCGATCTCCTGGTTACTTTGTTGTTGTGCGAAATGGTTGAGCGTCGTTACTCGACGTGGAGCTAATTGCTATCCCGATTGATGGTAGCGTGGAGTACATCGCTCAGGCCGCCATATAAGGCTTCCCCAATAGGCGTTCCAGCGTACTCGTTCAACACATCAATCATGGCGGTGAGCAGGCTTGTCTCTGCTGGTTCGATGCCTGCAGTATTGCCTGAATTGGCGAACTCCGGCGACCAACTGGCATCAATGAAGTAGGCATAAAAGGGGACGCCGCCGCGCACCAGCCGCCCAACAGCCTGGATAACCCGCCCTGCACTGGTCGCCGCCAGATCACGACGGGGGTAAATGCCGAGTGCCGCGTCATCATCCATCTCTATGTAACCTTTGCGGTACTCCATCAAGCGGCGTGCTGCTTCGGCGGCCTCGCGTGCTGCTTTTGCTTTCTTGTAGAGGGTGTCATGCTGCCACGCAGTAAAAGTTTCATCTGCCGCCCACTCCAGTGCCAGCCGATTCAACTCCTGGGACATTGCTGCCCTGTCATGTGGTGGATTCATGGGGCGCGTGAGGAAAAGCACTGCCCCGAACGCGGCGCGTCCATCTTGATTAAGAATATTGAACCCACGCCCAATAGATTGTGCTGGTGCGACCAGAATACGTCCGTCGGTTCGGGCAAACCCCTCGATGTCCATCCGTTGAAGTTCGCGTTTGCCCGGTTGCACAAATTCAACCTCGTAATCTTCTTCTGGTGTACCGCGCTTGAGTTCGTAAATGGTCTCAGCGGCATAGCGCCACTTATCTCTCAAGGTCTCGGCTACTTTCTTAGCTTGCTTGTAGCTGTTAGTCAGCACTAGCACCCGTGACCGATCTGCCCACAGATACCTGGTTCGTTCATCCCGCGCATTGCTCTCGATGCGGTCAAGAATCGCCCCGACGAAGCCACCTGTTCGTGCGCTGTGTTCCAGCATGGCGAGGGTCAATTGTTTGAGTTGATTTTCTTTATTCGATCTCCCGGAGATAAAGATAGGCTTGCCCTTGTAATTGAAGGGCTGCCAGACGAATTCGCTTTGCTCCAGTGCCTGTTCCACCTGTTCTGCAGGCATGAGAATGCCTTTCGGCACTACATCAACATGGAAAGTCGTCGAGTCCGGCAGGTAGGAGGTGCCGGAGAGCGCCAGCACATGTGGCCCCGGCTGCCCGTCGAAATCCTGAAGCAGTCGGTGGAAGTTCAGCAGGTAGCTGCGCCCAATATTGGTGTAAGCGAACAGGGATAGATGGTTGGCGCTATCGACATCTGGTTTGCCGCGCCCGGTTGGGAATACAAATCCATACTGCCGTCCAGTGAGTGGCAGCGGCAGTATGGAACGCATCGAGCGCGGAATGCGGCTGAACGGCTGCGCTACGTCCAGTGTTTCCGGTTTGTTGTGCCATTCCTCGGTGACGATATGGATGTGTCGATCCAACAGGGCAACCATCAGGAAGAATTGGAGCCGCCGAGCCAGATCATCCGCCGAGCGATCCAGTAATTTGAAGGCATAGTTGTGATCAGGCTCGAACTCACTACCTTCCAACTTCTGTTTCAAGGCTGCCAGTCGAGCTTCGATGTCAGGATGCCAGGCTGTGATCCATGCTTTACATTGCCCAAAGATGTCGATGTCTGCCACATTATCTGCCAGGTTATTGATAGCCTGCATAATGCCAGCAAGAGCAGTAGTCGCCTCTGGGGTTTCGTCCGGCGTGCGACGCAGCGGATCAACGAAGTTATTCAAAAGGTCATTGAAGGGCTTAAATGCCTCATTTGCCTGCTGGTCGTGTTCGCGCTTGATTTCGGCAGGTAGGCTACTGTCATCCCATTCCTTCAGTCCTGCCAAGCGCCGAGCCAGCCGGTAGGCAAGCTGGTTAGGGGAGAAGTAGCCTTTACTCACCCATTGCCGCACCTCACGCTTCTGTTTGGGATCGTCAACGGCACTCAAAACGCCGGTTAGGGCTTTGAGCGACTCGCGCACTGCCAGAATCCAACGCCGTTGATCGGTGGTCAATCGGCGATTATTCAGCCAGAACTGCGCGATTTGTAGATCAAGCTTATCGAGTAGACCATCTTTGCCATTGGTGAGTGCTTCAGTACGAGCGTAAGTTTTGTCGAACCAATCCACAATCGTCTCTACCTCGTCCAGAATTACGAGGTCGGATTGCTCGTAGACCAGTTCACCTATTTTGACGATTCGCCTGTCCCAGTAGAGTGGTAAGCTGGCCTGAGAAAGCGCACCGGGAGTCGTAATCCATACCCGCGCTTTAGGCATATCCCGATAGACCTGTTTGGACGGGCATATATTGGTCAAAGGGCAAACACAGCTTTCAGGTCTACTTCTGCGTTTGCCCTTTGCCGTGCGCGAGTCGTCCACAAAACCCTCGCAGGGTTCGCTACCGAGTGGAATTTGCACATCGGCGTCCCCCTCCCACCGGATATGCGGTTCGATCAGGCATACCGGGATGAGCCAGCGTTCACCCCAGTGTGGACGCCCTTCGGCAACACACTGCTTGTATTCATTGGAAGCGGCCAGGCGTTTCCAATGAACAGCTCGTTGGCTGGCCCCCATCAACTGCACTGCCAGTACGTCCTCACCCGCCGGATCATCGAAAAACCAGCCATTGATTTGGTGTGCTGTCGAAATAGCGGTCTGGCTATCGCCAACCACAAAGGTGATCCGCACATCCATATCATTCAATAAAGAGTGCGCGATAATCAGCTTTGCCAGTGTAGTCTTGCCTGCCGAGACCATCCCCGGCAGGTGTGTCATCCCTTCCAGGAGCAACCCTTCGCCTGTATTCATGTCTGCGGTTTCGTCACTCGTCAGGGCGACGACTTGCCTATCCTCTATCACCGAGCGGCGCAGGCGGATTTTTTGTAGATCATCTACCCAATGAATACGTGCGCCACGCTGCCTTTCGACGCTATCGAGGTACTCCGCTGTCGGAAGCAGTTCGTGAAGCCGGAGATGAATAACAGTGCGTGGTCGCGGCCCATCGAACCAATGTTGTCGCACAGGTTGCGGTTGTGTCTCTTTGGTGATGCGGACGCGCCCAAACTGGACTTTACCCTCAGCCTTGATAACGACCCGGTAAGATTTGCCGACCTGGGTTTCATGACGCCTGCGTTGTTCAAATGGCAGTACATCACTCAGAATCGTCTCGTATTCCGCTTCGCGCAGTGCATGGTCATGTGTCAGAACTGGTTTTCGGCATTCTCCAATCGTGATTTCATCCAGGCGTTCGAGCGTTGGTATGTCATACATGCGCGTTTCTGCTGGCACATCTTGTACGTACCGCACTAACGTCTGCTGCCAGACTGCGCTTGAACTCAACGGGATGATCTGCGCGGCATTCGCCCACATCCGGCGTTGTTCGCTTGAGAGATTATCCAGCCGAACATCATGTAGAGGAATGCGGCTCAACAATGCCCAACCGACCTTCAGCGGCTCGAAGCCTAGGCCGAGCCGGATAGCCAGATGAAAAATCAGTTCGATGTAGATCAGGGTTCGGGCGTCATCGGCTGAGCCGAGCGCGTCCGCCTTCGCATACTTCTTAATGAGCAGCTTGAGGGATTTCGGTGCGGCATACATGTTTTCAATTGCTCTTTCGTCTGGATTTACGGGCAGGTTGGGTCAATTTCTTGATGTGACTTTGGACGGCCTGTTGAAACACCGACACGGAGTTGATATGCAGATTGCGCGGGAGTTGCTTCAACTTCTTCTCTACAACACTTTCGTAGTACGAATCTTCCATCCGTCCATCAGGGATCACATAGAACGCTTGGTCATGGGCTAAATCACCCTGGTTATACAGCAGCTTGACCTGCTTGATGAAGCTATCTGGCGAAGCATGATCCTTTATATCGACTGCCCAGATCGTATCGGCAAAAGTCAGGCGCAAATCATAGCTATCGAAGCCAGGATACCTTTCGACCTTAAGTAGATGTTCAGGGAACTGGTCACACATCCCCTCTGCGAACGTGAACAATTCCAGTTCAGCACGGCCCGGCAAGAAAGTACGCAGATGAATACCTCTTTTAAGGCGCAGCACTTCACTATCGTTGACAATCCACCGTATCCGTCCAGAATTCTCAGCGTGATCGCTACAATACTCCGGTTTAATCCCATGCCACTCGTTGTCGCGCCACTCTAGCAAGCCGCATCGGTCGCAGATCGGCAATGTGTCCGCGGAAAGTTGTAGTTCTTCAATGAAGTTCTTAACTTCTTGCTGCACTTCAAGTCGTAGCTGACGGAAATCTCGTCGCGTAAAGTAGGACTGCTCAATCAAGCACGAGCGCACATCGACATACAATTGCTGTGCTGACACATCCCTTTGTTGCCTCAAGCGACTGAGCAGGTCTACCATTGCCAGGTTGTCCAGCGCGGCTTGCGGGATATCAACAGCAAAAGACCTCAAATCCAACTGTTCTGAGATTTCCATACAGAATGCTTCAGCTTCAGCACCCAGCCGATTTTCGACTAAAATAGGCTGTGATGTACTGAACGTCGCAGGAACTTCCTTCAGTGGATACCACTCCTCTAAAGGACGATGACATTCCCGGATGAAGGCATCCAGCGTTTTGGGAAAGGATGTGCGCTGCTGTAGTGCAATCACATTTAGTGCACGGCGCAAGTTTGCTGGCACGACTTCGCGGTTAGCGAGATAACCGTGCAACCCGGTAACCAGATAGATGAAGGCATGAAGTGGATCACGCCCTGGCGGTGGATGATAGATAGATGCTTCGAGCATTGATCGGTAACTCTCTTATAGCTTGGTATACTAAAAGAGTAACCAACTTCGTTGTAGAAGCAATAGCTGTTGCATAAGTGCAACGATAGGGATGTTGGATGCCTGAATTTGATAGAAAACGTCTGGCGAAGGCGATACGTGAGAAACGTGGGGACCGTAGTTTGCGGGATATCGCACCGGAAGTCCGTGTGAATTACTCAACACTCTCACGGGTTGAAGCAGGAAGATACCCAGATGTAGTCAATCTAGTGCTGATCTTCGCCTGGTTGAAAGCAAATCCGGCAGATTACTTTCTCCTGGACAATGACCATGATCCGCTGTCAATCCAGCTCCGCGCCAGCCAGGGAATGAGTAGCGAAACCGCCGAATCTCTGATGGAAGTCATTCGAGCAGTCTATGGGCAGATATTGGAGAGAGCTGACGATCAGGAAAAATCGTGAGGTTAGAATCTGCCTTCAAAAGGCGTTGTGAAGCCATAGCGGTAGACAGGCGTCATTCCTTGGGATTGCAGGTGATTGATGCGCTTCCGACAGAGGTACTACTCAAGGCACTTGATCCAGAGGTCGAAGTGCAGACCCCGGAACAAATCCCTAATCTCTCTCCGCATCGAGCCAAACACCTCATGCAAGCAACGGATTGGTCGGCGGGTATCATCCGGCGCGACCCATTGTTTATCCTGATACATCCAGCACATACTGGCGCACGGCGTGAATCTGATCTCATGCACGAAGCCGGGCATGTACTGCTCAATCACCCAATGATCGGGTTTTCACCTGAAACAGGGTTGCCCTTGCGAGATCCGCGTCACGAAGACGAGGCTACGTACCTGGGGTCATGCCTTCAAATCCCTCGATTGGGGTTACGTTGGTTCGCCCGAAGAAAAGCGAGTTGTGAGCAGATTGCAACACACTTCGGTGCAAGTGAGGCGATGGTGCGTTTCCGCTGTAATCTGACAGGCATTCACTTGAATCCATAGGAAAATTGTAGACTTCAGAATTCAGCGCCTAGTTCCATATGACGGATGGTGAAGCGCATCCACGCAGGAGTTCGTTTGTCATGCCCTATAGAGGTGGGGGTAATATAATACCTGCCAGCATACAGACGCTAATCAACGTGTCTACTGCAACGCTCTCGTTGAGTAATTCGCATGCATGAGCTACAAGCAGGTTTTCTTCACCATTCCCAGTCACTTTAACTCCTCAATCACGAGGTAAGTACCCTGAACGGTCCCGTCAGGGCGAATGAAATCGAGTCCGCGCCCAATATAGAGTCGCGCCTTTGAGCCATCAGCTCGTGTAATTTCAATCCAGCGATCGTGTTCCTGGCGGTCAGTACGCCGCTGGCACTGGAGAATGATATCCGGGAATAATTCTTGCAGTTCTTCGAAAGCTCGGGTTTGCTCCTCGCGGTCATGCCTTTCGAGTTGGGCATCACGTGTGGTGACATCCACCCGGACTAAGGTACCTTGAGCCGCTGCCAGCCTAATATATGCGCCTAAGCGATTGACGATGCGCTCGCGATCAATCAGGTAAGGATCACTAACTTTCATCGCGCTGACAGGACGATTGAAGAGTTCCACAACCGGGGCAAAGTCTGCTTCTGACGTTCGTCGGCTCGATCCCGGAATCCGGTGTACTTGTGTGGTAGGCGGCGGACGCAATGCCTCGGTTGTAATGTAGGTCGCTTGACCGAACACCGCCTCAAACGCCTCAACGGCTGCTTTGATTCCACCAGCATGAGTCGTCGTAGAGAGACTTGGGTTTAAAAGCGAAACGTCAAGATGCGGTGTGATATCATCAAAGGCCAAAGCACGTCGGCGTATTTCATCGTTCTCGTCAACAACCACATGCCAGTTGGGTAAATGTTTGCTTTGCCTTACATCGAGTTGTTGCCCAGTTCTCATCAAGAGCATGAGGTAATCCGCTTCCACCAACCGATCGTGGCTGTGTTCAGCGACTGGGGGCTTGCTCAGGAGCAGTTGAACTTCAATGCCTTGAAGTAATTTCTCATGTAGCAGATCAAGCCACGATCGTGTCTTGCCCGGCGGAACGGTGTGTTCAATGCGGCTGACGGCCAAACGGAGTTTGTGCTTTGCTGAGGCTATGGTTTCCCATAAAACTTCGATGCGGTTGTTTGCGATCATGGGCAGTTTGCCGAGGGAATTGTGTTGCTGTCTGAGAAATGCTAGTAAATTCTCCAGGAATTGAATGACTGATCCACGCTTCAGATATGGGTAGTAATGCTGATTACCGTAATCACGCAGACACCGGGTACAGCTTGTATCCTCTGTGCAATATGGGCAGCGGACAAGCGCTAAAGCTGCTTCGACTACCTCGACAAAGTGAGCATCGATGTCACGCATGTATCCAGCACCACCTGGCACGTTATCGTACAGCACCAACGACCGCTGCCAGCCATCCCCAAAGATCACTGGCATCAGCGTGCCGCCGATGTCGTCACGCTCAATTTGCAGCGCCCGTGTTGCACCCAATACCAGACTCGTTTGCAAGGTTAGCCAGAAATCCAAGTTGTGATTATTTGGTAACATGACATCGGGCGGCGGATGGAACTGAATCGTCAGTGTATCTGTCGTGATCGCGTGACCCAGGTGTATGGATTCAGCCATACCACCGCACAGCTTATTCGGGCATTTGCCATCTTTTGAAGTAACCTGACGCCCACATTTCGCACACAACCGATAGCCATTTCCCCTTTTGCCGGCGTTGATAAAGTACAACTTGCCGTTTGTCTGGACGGCGCGATGCACAAAATCGATCTGACTAATATCAGTATCAGATGAAGGAATGGAAACAGCCACACTTTGCTGGGCTGCCTCATATCGAACATACTGCCCCGCCAGCTTACCGCTCTGAGGATCACTACTGAAGCCATCTGGAATAAGATAGCATGTATTGGCTGATCTGCCGGTATATGGCATCCCACAGCGTGGGCATTCCTCTTTAGAGAGATGTTGACCCGCAACCTGAGCCGCCTCAATGTGATTGCACTCCTGGCATAGCCGATACTCAAATACCTGGCGCGCCTCGCGTCTGATCAGTACACCATTACTGATCCACAAACGCTTATCAGCAACCACCTCCGAACCCGGAGCGAACTCGGCAATTGCCCGGCGCAGATCACGCTGTAAGCGCAATCTAGCTGTCTCTTGCTTCATCACTGGTAATTCGAGCTCAACCGTATAGAGAGGGAAAGAATAGCTCGGTAGAACGCCATAACTGCTCAGGGTATCTACCAGCTTCTCCTCCGATAGGCGATTTAGGCGTTGTTCGGCTTCTATACGCTGAGTATTCCACTGGTCGGCTTGTTTACCACTAGACAACATGTACTGCTGTTTAGCCTCCTCGAATTGCTGACGATAAAGGCTGCTCGCCCCGCGATACAGCTCCTCAGCACGCTCCATGTGGTTCTGGAAGAAATGGAGAACATTATCCAAGTCCAACGAATCGCTACCTATTAGAGTGGCAAGCGAAGCAAGTTTTCGGCTTAACGATTCACGCCGGTCTTGCCGCCACCTGTCCATCCTGTCATAGAAGCGTCCATTCGGCGCTTGCTGATCGAAGAATCGCCCAACATTATCCAGATCGTGTTCATTTTGCTGATTTAGGTAGTACAGGAAATCACCGAGAAGCAACGCATTCAGATGACGGCGTTTAATTTCGACATTGTCGAGTGTGAGGCGTGGAATTCGCACCTGTCCGCGAATGATTTCAGGCGGAGAGTCGAAGTAAATCTGATCATGAGGGCGATCCGTTGCCCAAGTGACAATAAAAGCAGATCCGCCCACGCGCCGACCCGCACGCCCTGCTCGCTGCCTATAATTGGCGACGTTAGGTGGCACGTTATTCATGACGACTGCTTGCAAATCACCTAAATCAATACCCATTTCAAACGTAGTTGAGCAGCTCAGGACATTAATATCACCGCTCTTGAAGGAAGCCTGATACTGCTGTGCCTTTGAGGGCGCGAGCTGTGCCGTATGCTCTTCGACCCGCATCGGATGTAGACCTTGCCGGAAGATGTAGTGATAATAGTTCTTTTCTTCCTGGAGATCACGGTTGATCGGTTGGTAAGTGCCACCACAGCGTGGAGATGGACACGGTAGGGCAACCTCACCGTGACGAATGCGCTGACAGTGATTGCACTGCTGCCACCCGTTTGTAGGGGCAATAAAGAATAAGCGGCTGGAAGCCAGTCGGTAGCTCCCAGTTTCGCCTCCGTCCATCAACCCACAGGCAGGATCAATGAGCCATTCCCACACAGCAAATAGTGCTTGCTTCACCGACTCCAGATCCGAAGGACGTCCAGCAGCATTTAACGCCAACGCCATAATGCGGCAGCGGATATGACGTTCAGTCTTACCTACCCAAGGCGCTTCCCCTTTGCCAGGGTTACTACGCACAACTGCTGAATTACCTGCGTGGCGTCCAAACGCAGAGTGATCACGGGTGACTCCCTCTGGCAGCGTTACGATCTTTTCATTCCGTAGTGTTTCCAGCAGGTAATCAATCAACGTGCGTGTTTGCGGGATGTTCAACCCAATCCGTATCGCTAATCCTGAAACATCGGGTTCAGTTTCAAAATAGCGCACTGCCAGTAATCCAAGCGATTCGAGCGACTGACGACCGCGCCGGTTAGTCGTGATTTCCGCCAGTATACGAGTCTTGGTGAATCGCTGTAAGCGTTCGCGCTGTGCACTGGTCAGGTTGTTCCAGGAACGGTTGCGATTCTCTGGCTGCTTCTCAAACTCGGCATCGATTTCCTCATCCATCGCCGTTTGGAAGACACGCAATTCATCCCAGCCTATCCTCGTTCCCTGTTCCGCGAGATCAGTCAGATCAATAGAGCGGCCTTTGCTACTTAATGCACCGATAGCTTTTGGTACCAGATAACGGTACAAGTCCTGATTGAATACGTCTTGTAAGAAAGCTGCATAACGTGCTGCGCCCTGCCGACTATCGTAAAATGACAGCAGTTTGCGACCTGCTCCCGGCTTGTTTCTCACGCTGTGATCATCTGACACGGGCAATTGCCGGTAAAGCTCCATCGTCAGCACTGATAGGGGCGTCATACCGCGAATGGTGATTGGCGTGGCGATTTCGTCGCCTTTGATGCGCGACTCGCTGCCACAACGCGCACAGCATTCAAGCTGAGCGACGCGCTCAGAGCGCGTGCGGCGGCTGCCCTTGCTCGTCTGTGCCACTACACTGTATAATTTTACATGCTTCGGTGTACGCCCATCTTTGGCGCACGAACATCGGGATTCACGACGGCAGTCCGAGTTCAAGCAAAGTGTTGTTGATGTAGCCTCGATCTGGGTCGGGTTTTCGGGTGGTTTTGCCCCGTCTTCCGAATCCTCGTCAAAGCGATCTGCCAATGCATCATTGACCTCACGCGGCGACCAAACAAAATAGCATGGAGTCCCTCCATCTTCTCTGCGACTTTCTGCCCAGTGCTGTTCGTCCGCGTATATAGTCTTGACATACACCTGACCACAGGTTCGGCAGATGGAGAGCGGGAAAACCGCACCATCACACATATCGCATACCAAGCGAGGGCTCCCAAACAAGCGCGACCAGGGTTCAGTATGTCCTTCCGGGCGACCGCTGCAATTCGGGTTGAGACACGCCCAAATTCCTTGCGGCGAGCGCGCAAACAGGTGGTAACGGGCTGGCAGTAGTGCCGCTTGATTTGGATGTGGCCGCGCACTTGCCCCCACTTCGACCAGATGATAGAGCGCTCTTAGCGAGTCAGCTGGTTGATTTCGATTGGCATGATTTTCGGGAAACAACAGCTGGGCAGCTTCGACCATCCCCAACGGCATATCTGGCTGGTCGATCATTGCTGCCCGTAGCCGACGTAAATGGCCATTTTTCTTCAGCGCACCGTAGAGCAGTGCTGATACATTGTCCGTCTCTATACTCGCCTGAGCATCAATCAGCCCGAAATTCGACAGCTGATCCCAAATCTCCTCACGGGTGGCAGTATTCGAGCGCAGATGTTCGAGCAGCATTTCCCACTCTGGACGCAAATAGGCGTCCATTGAAGGCTCATAGGTCGCCGCGTGATCGTCCTCAGTCTGCGACTCGCCAAAGATGATGTCGTCTGGCTCAAAATCCTCACCGAATAGGGTTTCCGCAAATGTTACCGCGATTTGAGGATCATTGGTGAGAGTCGCACTTGTACCGATGCAGACCATCTCCCCAGGCTGCTTGCCGAGATGATGTTTTAACCGGCGAATCAGGTAGGCGACTTCGACCCCCTTTGCGCCGCTGTACGAATGCGCCTCATCCAGCACGATATACTTCCAACTGTCGGTGTGGCTGAACAGATTTTGATCCCCTGGACGCAGCAGCAAATATTCCAGCATGGCATAATTCGTGATTAGGATATTAGGGAGTTTCTCTTTTTTACGAATCTGTTCGCGGCTAATTACCTCCTGTTTCGGCACATCGGAACATCCTGTTTGTTGTTTCCATTCCTGCGTGGTTTGCATCAGTTCACTAGTGTAGCGTCCATAAGTGATGTCTGTGCCTTGGAGAAGTTTGCCAAGGCGCTCAAGCTGATCATTCACCAGCGCATTTAGCGGATAGATGAGAATCGCACGCACTCCGCGCGCCGGATGTTCTAGTAGATCATTCAGAATCGGAATCATGAACGACTCTGTCTTCCCACTGCCAGTGCCGGACGATACGATCACACTCCGTCCATTTGCGATTCGTCCGATGGCGCGCTGTTGGTGAAGGTATAGGGGCGCATCAACCGGAATCGGCGAATTAGACAAGTTGAGCATCCGACTTGAAAGCTCCCCTGCGCTCACTAAGGTCCTAATTGAGTCGCCGCGTCGGTACGGCATCGACAATTCGAGATATGGACCACTGACCAACGCGCATTCGGCTTCGAAAGCCTCGCGCATAGCGAAGTACAGCGCCTCATTTTCCCCATCCCGGTTGACATCAAAAGTGGTAAGCAGATAGCGGACGAGCGCAGATTGGAGCCGATGCTTAACATCAATTGGATTCATATGGCGGGCTCCTTTGTGAAGTGGTTAAAAATCAGTTCCGCCCACAATAGCGCCCAGTTGAGCAGGTGCGGGCAACAGTGGTAAGCAAGTTTCAGAAGGTTAGAGAATTTCTGCTCTTGGTCTTCGGTCAGGAAAGTGCTGTTGCCGTGCGCGTAAGCCCGTCCGATCACCGCCAGCGTCATGATAACAGGATCCAGCATTTGCCAATCCTGAGTTTTCCGGTGCTTACGCTCCGCCGCAATCCAGCGTCCACTAAATATCAACGCGGGATTATCCCGCTCGAACAGTTGCAAACACACTTGATCAACCCAGGCAAAACTTTTGTAGAGTTCGGCGAACTGCGTATTGATTTGATAAGTACTCCCCACACGAACAACCCACCGCGCTGTCGCCTGAGTATATGCCTTGTGCGTGAACACCGGAGCTTCGGCCTCCTGACTCAGGTCACGTGCCTGATTGGGTCGCCTGATTCGCAATGCATATTCCAAGTCACGCTGAATGAATGCATCGAAATTCGGCGTAAACACACGAAGTTCGTTCGCTGCCAGTGGCACAGATTCGATCTTGCCAATAACTGGAGATGCGGTCAGATCACGCGCGTCAATCCCAACCTGGTTATGTGTATGTTTAAATTTGGCAGTCTTGTCATACACCCAGAACAAATCACCACAACGCCTACATTGACGCAAATGCCCATTAGCCCCTTTTAAATACACGCCATCGGTGCGGGCATCCAGCATCAACGAAACACTGTCTTCACCGCCAGAATGTGGCCGACGAATTCTTATCTGGCGTTGTCCGCCGCTTTCAAAAATCGGATAGTAGCTTGATGCTGATAAACATAACTGATAGCTTCGCTGCGGAAAGATTGCGCGTGCGTGTGGATGCAGATCGAGATTGGAAGCCCGTAGGGTCTTAATTTGTGGAGGCAGTACTGCTTCGGGTAGCATGGCGCTGTAGTCCGGTGGAAGCATCATCAGCCAATACGAATCCGCTTGCGCCGGATTACGCCGTTCCTGTCGCATCACCGCCTTAAACGCACGGATCGCCGCTTTCACCGGTTGCGGCTGTGACTCAAAATCGCTGAACTGCGGACGAATGAAAGTGAATAACTCAATCACATCATCTGAACCGTCTAATCGCAGTTTGACAGGTGCACGTTCGCCTTGGTAGTCATGCAACATATCTGCCAGCGCGTCTTGGATGAGGCGAACATCCATAACCCCGCGCGCGTTAAGTTGATATGATCGGGGAGTTCCATCACCCACAGTGATACTAAAATCGGATCGGGGGGCACCCCGCACCGATAGCACCGCCTGACTGAGTGCTTCCTCCCAAAGGTAATGCCCGATCAACGGCGCCACCCAAGCATGAGACCATTTTACATGGAATGTCAGTGGCAGGATAACGTTATCGAAACGCAAACGCAGTGCAGAATCCTGACGCGGATCAATCCAAGTGATCAGGACACCTTCATTGACCGCTTCGACACGGGCATCACTGGCAAGAATGATCTGATCCTCCATAACACCGTTGATCCGAACCTTCGGCGGCTGTTGTGGAGTGTAATAGCAATCGATCGGATCGCAGACAATATTAACATGAGGCGGCAGTACACCGGCCAGTCGGGGATCACCATGCATTCGTGTTACGCCGCTAAAGATTTCCACTTGAAGCAGACACGCCGGGGAGATGTAATCGCACAGGCGAATGTGTAGAAAAGACTGTCCATTGCCCATCACCCGGTTGATCTGTCCTTTTGCATCCAATTCACTCAGCCGGTAGATACTCACTTTATCGTTATTTGTGAGGCGAAGAGACAATCTTTCAAGCGGCACACCCGCGGGTGGAGTCATCCTCAGCCAAATATTACCCTGTTCATAGATTGTGAGTGCGCCAGGTGTAAGCCCATACACGGGGTTTTGACCGTCAAGTGTGGGTGGAATGCGACTGCGTCGTTTGTCGATGCGCTGGTCGCCAAGCATAATAGGGAGCATCAGCTCATACTGGGCAGCACTGTCGTGTCCCTGGTCTTTGAGCGCTTTCGGCACAAGCAGCGGGTAAACTCGTTTGAGCATTCCTCCCTCTGCTGCCTTTAGAGTCACACCAGTGGGCAAGCTGACAGCGTATTCCCCATCGATCAACCGGCTCTGATCGCTCAGCACTGCCAGTTGACCATCCTGCTGAATCCTGAAAAAGGCAGCACTACGAGGCGGCGGAGCACCAGTCGGGAGCGGATTGGCGAGGGCATTATCGTTTTGATCGACAGGGACGACTACGCCCTGACCATCAATATCGATCAGTGTGGCAGTATCGATCACATAGCCCGATGCCACATGGTAAGCGTTGACTTCACAATAGTTGCGCCCGTATTCCGGCACTTGCTCACCGAGCGTTACGACTGTCCCCTCAGTAGCAGGCAACCAGACCAGTCGGTCTGGCGGCACATCGCCGATGATAGACAGATTCGTAACGAGAAGCTCTAGAATATCGTTCTGCTCGATCAACCATGCCCAACGCACGCGCGAAGATAAGGTGCGAGCCGTGGTTGCCTTCTCAGTTCCCTGAATGGGTAACAGCGGTAGAATTTGCCGCCAGACGGCTTGCTCAATGGGGGCAAGTACAGACTCAATCACGCCTGTATCTTCTCCCTCATTATGCCATAGTGCTGCGTTCCCCATATTGCTGATCAAACGAGCGGCTGTGATGCTTGTATCAGGATGTTGTAAGAAGTGAATCAGGCGTTTACGCACTGGTGCTGCAAAGGTTGATGCTTCGTTATGTACCGCGATCTGATCCGGGAACTGCTGGGAAAGCTGCTCCCAAGCAAGACGATTGGGATACTGCTTAAGGAAGAACTCAGCAAAATCCTCCTGAAGGTAGGCTGGCAAAATTGCGTGCATATACACGCCAGAGACAACCTCCTGAGTGGTTTCATCGCGAGTCGGGAATTCAAAGTTATACTCTGCCTGCAAGTGGTCGCGTGCAGCTCTGAAAGCATCCCGATACTTGTTCTCCAGCACCGGTGTCTTGTCGCGTTTCAGCACATCCTGAAAGTACTTCTTCCAAAAACTGATGTTTTCGTTTTCTGCGAACTCTGCGAAGCGCGCGCAGAATACCATCGTGACGATCAGAACACGGGGCGGAATATGATCGATGCATTCATACATACGCACGGAGCCTGCTAACAGCCGAAAGTCACGTTCTGTCAGCGGCAGTTCACCGATCCAAGTTACTTGATTGAAGCCCTCGGCGAGCTTTGTGTCCATCGAGTGAATGTTGTCAGTGTATTCAAACATAGGGTAAGAGTACCTAAACACAAAAACACTATAATGTATATTAGCATTACTTTCGCTGCTGGGTTACTAAATATATACAATGATGAAAACAGTAGCTATTTCATTCGAGGTTGTCATAGAACTGAAATAGATGCTTACGTTATCAATGATTGACGGCGGCATTGGGACTGGGGATATATCAGCCTTCGACTACGACTACCCGAGGCCCAGGAATTTGACGAAGTGTGATGTCAAATTCGAGCTTGTCAAGGCCCGCTGATAGAACCGAAACCTCCGTAAGCTTTGCATCTGTGCTCTCCTTGTGAGTAACGCAAAACGAGCCAGGGATCGCGTCCTATGTGCGCGATTTGGCTCCGTAACTACCTTGTTCAGGCAGACTTACGCTTATTCAGTTCGGTGAGAAGCAGAAATTCAACGCCGCTGAGTGCCGCCAGGTTCAAGCGGCAGGTACGATGGCAATGCGTCATGAGAGAGTTTTGTCGTCAGCAATAGTCTGCGCTTAAAAGGTGCCATGCATCAATCCAAATGAGGTACAGAGTTGGCTATGTGTGAAACAACTCTTTGCACACATAGCCAACTTTTGGAACAGCCGATCTCCCTACAAGGCGTCATCAGCGTTCACAGGTAGTGAACACGATCACAAGTGTCAGTGGCTCAACAAACGCTTGAACACTCCCTGTAAAAAGATGTCGATTGACAACAAGCTATTTAGCGCTAAACTGTTAACTGCTAAACAGTTTAGCGCTCAACATTTTTCAGTGAATACACACCCTGAAGCACATTTATGAATTCTACAATCAAAGACCAATTGCTCGACGCAGTCCAGCGTTTGAGAAAACCCATTCTACTCTCTTACTACGCAGGATTAGATTTAACCACGTTGTCCTTAATGAAAGCCATTGAAGACAACAGCCCGAACTCAGACCACAACATTTATATGTTTGATTTGCAAAACGAGTTGAGGATCTCCCGAGGGGCCATTTCGCAGATTGCCAGCAATCTGGAAAAAAAAGGCTATCTCGTTCGTGAGACAGACAAAAATAATCGTCGAAAGCAGATTGTGACCTTGACCCCTGAAGGACGAGAGGCAATGCGACAGTCTGATGCCGAGTTTGACGAAATGTTGACAGCATTTCTGACACAGCTTGGTGAACACGACGCACACGAAATGGTTCGCTTATTTAATCGCTTCGCTGATATTGCCCAGGAAATGAATCAGAAGGAAGCCGGTTCCTACAATACGCCTGAAAGCAAATAAGCTAGAACGTGTTGCAGGCAGAAAATCATCCTGCTAACAGACAATGAGTAAGAGATAGTCAAATCGAAGGACATGAAATGGCACTCAAGCTGACAACGAAAGAATTTCAGTACGATCCGTACCCGACCTACGAAGAACTACGCAAGCATAGCCGCCTTACAGCTGTGAAGCTGGGCCTTCTGGGGGATGCAGTCATGGTCACCCGTTATGAGGATGTTGTGACCGTGCTTAAAGACCCCCGCTTCTCCAATGAACGACATAAGGCCTTGGGAACGAAAGATTTAGCGACCATGTGGTGGATTCCCGGGCCTTTGCGTGTGCTTGCGAGGAGTATGGTGCTGATCGATGACCCGGATCATGCTCGTCTGCGAAATCTGGTACACAAGGGATTTACCCCACGCCGGATTCAGCAGTTGGAAAAGCGTATTGAGGCCATTAGTTATACTTTGTTGGATGCAGCAGCAAAAAAACCGGTGGCTGATTTGATGGAGGATTTCGCGCGGCCACTGCCACTTACCGTTATCTCAGAAATGATGGGGGTTCCACCGGACGATCAGCGTAGATTCCACAAGCTGATGAACGGTTTAATCAATAACTCTCAGGCTCATAATCTACTGAGTCAGATTTTCAGCGGTGTGGCACTGAACTGCTTCTTCCGAAACTTGATTGCCTTAAAGCGTAAACAACCGGGAGATGATCTTATTACGGTTCTCATCCAAGCCGAAGATCAGGGTGAACGTCTGAGCGAAGATGAACTCGTCGCCATGTTATTTCTGCTGCTTTTAGCCGGCCATGAAACCACCGTTAACTTGATTGGTAGCGGAACGCTTGCCCTTCTCGAACATTCCGAACAAAAGGAGAAGTTGCTGGCTGATATGAGCCTGCTTGATGGCGCGATTGAGGAAATGTTGCGCTTCACCAATCCTGTACATCACGTTGCACAGCGTTACGCGTTAGAGGATGTGCCACTGGTAGGGTACACAGTGCCCAAAGGTACTACCGTGGCGGTGGGGATTGCGTCTGCAAATCGGGATGAAGCTGTCTTTCAAAACGCCGACCAATTTGATATCACGCGCACCAACAACCGACATGTAGCCTTCGGCCTTGGTATTCACTACTGCCTAGGTGCACCACTGGCAAGATTAGAGGCGAAAGTTGCGTTTACCGCATTGCTCAACAGTTTCCCGCATCTTAAACTCGCCGCACCGGTTGAGTCGTTAGAGTGGCGTGGTGCACCTGCTATGCGGGGATTAAAACACCTGCCGATTTCCTTAAACGAGTAACGGGTCTCATAAGACGATAGTACACACCCAGACTCGATTTTACTGACATGAAAGGTATGTTCCCTCTAAAAATATAAACATTCACCACGCTCATCATTCAAACTATAGGGGCTCGTGGACATAAGCGTCTAACTTATAGCTAGAAAGCAGATCCGTTGAGCGTCCTCGGCCATGACGACAGCTGCAACCACATATAAATGCCAAGTGCTGCTGTTTCACTTCGCTCTATTTGCATTGGATTAGTTTATAAATCCAGTGCTCAGTGTCGTGGCTACCACTTGGAAAACAAACAGCGAATTATTTAGGTGCAACAATTCGACTTTTCGGCTTCATTCAGACGCAATCTGCATTGAGCATTTTGTGTTTACAGCGCAGAAGGAACTAGCTGTGAGAAGCAAAGCGATATTGAGCAGAGTGATTGAACTGCGGTTTCGATGGTACCGCTCATTCTGCGGTTTTTGTGGTTTCGACTAAACGGTAGCGTAGCGGTAGCTTCCGGGCAGCGTGCCGCATAATCCGCAATCGGCTCTCCATCCTCCAGCTCTGCGGTCCGGTATCGAGATACCAGGATCGCGGAGCTGGAGGATCTTTTTTGGATCGCATCCTATCCAACCGGTAAACGCTGCAATCGAAAGAGCCACACGCCTGGCTTACAGTTTTACGATCCAGGTCTGTGCTTCTTCTAGCTTGCTGAAGACCATCATACGCAGCCCCATGTCATACAAAACTTCGATAAAGGGCCCGAGAGTGCCAGCAGCTTTGATCTCCACTGGGACAACATTTGCCCAATATTTCCAACCAGCCTGAATGGAGCGCGGTATCCAATCGTTAATTGCCCATTGACTAAAAGTCTGTGAAAATGGGCCGTTGAGGCGGTCATCAGACAACCACTTCTGGACATGATGCTGATGCATGAAGTCTACGCCGCTGTCGAGTGAAGCCATAAAGACCGTTTCATCGACAGGTTTGTGGACGGTGTGATAAAGATAGTTTTGGGCCTCCACGTACCGTAGGGTGACATACTCGTTTTCAGAGATAATCATCGCGCACCATCCTTCACGAAATTCCGTTATACATATTGTAATTGTAGTACAAGGTTCAGAAAACGCCGTCTCAATTATTCTGCGCCGTGCGAATAGGGACTTGTTGCTGCAGAAACGGTTAGCTGTTAGGGTGAAGTCAATGTGTGGCAGCAGTGCGATATTGAAACGACCAAGACGAGGGCTTTCTTTGCTGAGCTGAGGTGAAAGAGGTAGCCCATATGGGAGATGAAGCTACGACATCGGAGCAAGAATATCTATCGACAGCCCATTAGGCTATGGATTAGCTGCTGCATTCCAGCATGAAGCTGCTAATGACCTCCATGAAGCGCTCAAAGTTAGGCCGCCAGAGCCGATGTCCGGAGTCCTGAAAGACAACCACCTTGGCCTGAGGGATGTATTCCTGATACCGGGCGGCTACTTCTGGCTTGAGCAAAGAAGTGGATTTACCACCACGCAATACCAGCACAGGGCATTTGATCTCTTTGAGACGGTCCCACAACGAAATGGCGGTTGACTCGTATTGAATCCCCAGTACCGCCTTCATAGGAAGCTCATCTGGGTAATTCATCATCACCCGTAATGCCCAGTCGGCATTGAGGGTCGGGAATTCTGGCGGATAGCCGCCGATAATGATGCCAGCCACACGAGAGGGATGAGCCAGGGCATACCCCAGGGCATAGTTGACCCCGATAGAATGTCCGATCAGGCAAATGCGCTGCAATTGGGCGTGGTCGGCACAAGTGACGATGTCCTCCACATGGTCATCAAAGCGGTAGCCGACATCGGGCACATCACTCAGACCACGCCCCCGCAAACTCACTGAAATAGCGCGCTGTTGGGCTAGCGCTTCCAGCATAGGTTGGAAAACGCTGGCATTGCTGCTGAGTCCGGGCACAAACAAGGCTCCAAAAGAGGCAGCATTGACTTGATTATCCAGATAATGCAGGCGCAGCGTTCGATTAATAGCCCAACAATCCACGACCAATAGAAATTCTCCCTCGCCCTTATTGCTCGTAGGCGATTTCAATCCAGCTATCCGTAGTCAGATTGAACCGAAACTCCAAGATCAGACTATCCAAGTTATAGCTCGCTGACGGTTCCGGTCTGACATTCACCAGGGCCGCTCCAACAGGCAGCGCAACCTGGACACTGGTCACATCGGACCGGGTACCCGGCTGCTTCTGGACCAAAAGCCGATAATGATGATAACGCCCGATCTGCTCTACTACACCGGTTGATTGCCAGGAGAATTGAAAACGCTCTGACGAGTCGAAGGGTACAGTCACTTCGGTTACCAGCCTGGAATGGGCAGGTTCCCGTATCACCGTGATTTCATCGAGGGATAATCCGGTCGTATTCAGAAGCTGCGCATCCAGCGGAGCAAAGACCTGCAACAGGTTGTTATAGGTCAAGGGACCATGATAGGCCGGATTAACCGCCGGGTCCAGCGCAGCGACCCGAGCAGAATAGTCATAGCTGATGGCCAATCGGCTATCCGCAGTACCATCCTCTCGCAGCGCTACGTCGTAGGTCACTTCGCGCTGAACCGAACGATTCGATTTATTACCCAGGTTGGCATCAACGACCATGAGGTAGTCATGGTTCAGCGCCGGGGTTTGAGCGCCTGTCCAGCCCAGCAGGTTAACGATTTCATTTAAGCTGGTCTCGGCGAAATAGAGCATGATATGCTTTTCCTGAAACCCTTGCAGCAAGGCACCCACTAGTCGTTCCCGGGTAGTTGGATCCGCATTCGCATCTTCCCAGGCATTAAAGATTTCCTGATACAGCTCGGCCAGGAAACGCTTATGGGGAACATCCCCTTCACCCACCGCCCGAATATCATAGACGACCTGGCGGAAGTTCTCGGGCGTAACCACCGTATCGTAGTTGGAGACAGCCACGCTGCCGATGGCATTCAAGAGATACTCGAATCCGACAATATCAATGGCGATGACCCCATCCAACGGAGACTGAGGGTTATTGCCATTGTTGTAGTACCACATCGCCATACTGGCTGTGGAAGGAAAGTCGGTTTGCCAGCTTCCATCCCAGGCCGCATACAAGGGTTGATCGTACTGGATCCACCAGTCCGGAATCTGAACCTGTGAAGCCAATTCAACGGGCGGCGGGTTCGGGCTCGTGGCGGTTGTGGGGCTGTAACTGTAGTCGGTGATGCGGCCATTGCGAACCGTCATCCAACCGTAGGTACTGATATAGCCCCCAGAAGGCCGGATCTCATCGCTATTCTGGGAAAGGACGAGGTAGTTCTTCTCCTCAGAAAGCCCCAACATGGTGGTGAACAAATCCGGGGCCGTCATCAGCAATTCATTGATCTGGGCCAACTGAGAACGATAACTATTCAGTCCTTCAATGTTCAGAACCGAGCTTGGCGATAACCGGGTCAGATCCAAATGACGAATATCCGCCTCGGCCTGGTCTAGATAACCTCTGGCCGAAACAACCTGCCCGCGCCCAACCTGCAGCAGTTCTACAATACGGTTACCAGATGCGCCGCTGGCAACGACACTATTTGAATCATCGCCGGAAACCAGCAAGAACAGCGTGGGTTCCAGCCCTTTCAGCATGTCATCGGCTGCCAGGGTCAAATGAAAAGCACTACGAATGCTGGCAAGCTGTGCATCCAGTTCAGGATTAAAGGGGGCGAAAATCCCCATAAAGCCGATCTGCCGCTGAGCTGCACCCAGCGTGTTACTGAGGTCGACCACACTGGCGTGCAGCCGATCAAAATCATTGAAGGTGAGCTCGGTACCCGGTTTGGAGCGCACCGACTGGGCTACCCGCTCCAAGCCGTTCAAGGCTGAACTCACCCGGTTCATTGCATCCACAATCAGGACGAGGCTGGCAACCATGGTCACTGCCACAATCGCCACCGTGACCAGCAAAACCGTACGCCACTTAATGCGTTTGAGCGCCTTCCGAATAGGCCGTGACCATTTTGGCCCATGACTTCTGCGGCGGTGCTGCTGCGGGATGGGCATTGGAGCCGAGGTGCCAGGGGGAACCGGGATCAGTTGTGAATCTTCAGAAATGGTCATAGGGTATTCTCGACTCGGCAGGATTAGGCACCAACTGCTGCGTGCGGTCTGTCAAGCCGCATGATATGCAGGAGTTGGTCAAGAACATCACTGGGTGAGTTGGGCGGGTTAGCGAGTATTGCGTCAAGGTCTTTAAAGAAAGTACACGCTTCAAAACTGGTGTAGGGCCGCTGAATCTGGACAATGTGCGGATGTGAGGTTGGCACTGCATCCTCGGTGCCATCGTATAATTCTTCGTGCATCTTCTCGCCAGGGCGAACGCCTGTGAACTGGATATCAATATCCACATAGGGGCGCAATCCATGCATCCGAATCATACGCTCCGCTAACTCCGTAATCCGTACCACTTCACCCATCTTCAGCATAAAAATGTCCCCACCCCGGGTCAAGCAGGCTGCATGGATAATCAGGTTAACAGCTTCCGACGTACTCATGAAGTAGCGCGTCATTTCCGGGTGTGTGACGGTGACCGGCCCGCCATTCTGAATCTGCTGACGGAAAGTAGGCACCACGCTGCCCCGGCTACCCAAGACATTACCAAAGCGAACGGCCGTGAATCGCGTTTGATTGGTAGATTGCTGCGAGAAAGCATACAGGATGGATTCACCGATGCTCTTGCTGGCCCCCATGACGCTCACCGGCTTCACCGCTTTATCGGTCGAGATCAGGACAAAACGCTCAACGCGATGGCGCGAGGCTAACTCGGCCAGGTTCCATGTCCCGCGAATATTGACCCGTAAGGCCTCACTGGGAAAATGTTCCAGCATTGGAACATGCTTGTAGGCGGCGGCGTGGAAGATGACCTCTGGCTTATGGAGCTTAACAATGGGTTCCAGGGTCTCCATGCGGGTAATATCTGCCAGCGCGGCAATTAAGTCGATGTCTGGATGGGCCGTTTTCATCTGGATATACAGATCGTGCAGACCACTCTCGTTATTATCCAACAGAATGACCTGCCGAGGTTCGTAATCCATAATCTGCCGCACAAGTTCCGAACCAATTGACCCGGCAGCGCCGGTAATACAAACCACTTTCCGCAATACCGGGGAAAGATCAACCTCAGTAGAGCGGCTGACCGTGGTGCGCCCAATCAAGTCTTCCGGTTGGACATCACGCAGCGCGGTTATGGAAGCTTTATCGTTCACCATCGCCAAGAGATCAGGCAGCACCTTCACCATCGCCGTGGTTTGCTCGCAAGCGGTGAGTATTTCACGGAACTTGGCACCGGTCAGATTGTGAATAGCAACCACAATGAGTTCAATATGATGATCGCGAACAAGTTGGCCTATCTGATGACACTGCCCAAGTACCGGGCAACCTTCCACCAGCATTTTTTGTTTGTCCGGGTCATCATCGACAAAGCCCACCACCTCGTAACGGGCACGGGACTGGCTGTGCTTGAGCCGCCAACTCAGCAGTTGCCCCGCTTCCCCGGCACCAATGATTAATACCCGGATGCCACTTTGCGGAAATTCGTGATCCCAGATGGCTCGCCAGCGCCACGTAAAGCCGCTGATGAGTCTGGAGCGATAACGGAGTGCGGTCAAACCAAGTACCGTGAGCAGGCTACCTACCAATGGAATACTCACAGGGAGCGGGCGTGGCGTATTCAAGAGGTTGAGCAGGACTATCAAGACGGTCGCAAACATGACCGATTTGATGATGACACTCACTTCGTGACCGCTGGTGCGGGGCCAGATGCGGCGGTAGACCCCAAAGAGATAGAGGGTCACGACCATCAACTGAGCGGCGAGAATGATGTATACCAGGCTTTGTCTGTACACCAGGCTAACCATCGTCGCCCGCGCGGCAAAGACCAGGCTATAAGCTCCAATAACGGTGATGGCATCCACAAACATCCAGCGAAGGGTATGCCAGGTGCGTTTTGATAGTCTCATGCTGATTTTCTGCATCGCTTTCCCTGAAGTGAAATTCTCTCGGTGGTGGTCACAGGCAGATGGCCCGTGATCCGAATCCACAATTCACAGAAATCACGGAGGATTGCAGTCATGTCTTTGTGCATCAATTCCGGGGCTGATTCTGGGAGTTGGCATCGACGGGTAATTCATAGCCATAGCCATAGTAGTAACCATAGGCCTGGTTTTCATCACGCGGGTTGATGCGATTGACGACTACACCTTTGACGGTAATACCCAAACTTTCAAACTGTTCCTTGGCTCGGACTGCGGCGCTGCGCCGGGTGCGCCCACGATCAACGATCAACACCACTTCAGCGCGAGCGGTGGCTGCCAGCACGGGACTGTCAGCGGCCATCAAACAGGGTGGCGAGTCGATCAGGATGACATCAATATCACTGGATGCGCGAAAGGTATCGATCCAGCGTTTCAAGAGTGTAGAGCTCAGGATTTCGGTCGGGTTGGCGGGTATGAACCCACTGGTAATGATCCAGAGTTTGGGCAGATTGGTGAACTGCATACAGTCGAGCAAATTAAAGGGCAGCGATGAGGCTGCACGGTCATGCTGGTTGGGCATTAATGGCTCTGCCCCGAGCAAGGTCGTCAGGCCGACATTGTTATTCAGGCCAAAGATTTCATGCTGTTTGGGTCGGCGCAAATCGGCATCAATCAGCAATACCTGTAAACCGGCCTGCGCCATGGTGACTGCCAGATTAGCAGTCGTCACACTTTTGCCCTCACCGGGGCCAGGGCTGGTGACCAGAAAAACAGATTTATGGTCGGCCCCACCCTGATAAAGCAGATTGGTTCTCAAGGTCCGATAGGACTCGGCGATGGGCGACATCGAGGTAATCTTGGTGACCAGCCGTTCCGGGTAGGCATCCTTTTTAGTGCCAAACCGAATGATCCCACTGAGAACGGGCAACTTGAGCGTTTGAGCCGCCTCTTCTGTACTACGGATGGTCTCATCCAGGTATTCGATGACGAGCGCCAGGCCGATTGCCAGGAATGCACCCACGAGCGCGCCGAGCAAGGTTGTGCTCCATACGCTGCTCCCGCTGGGTGACGTGGGAATGCGCGCACGCTCTACCACATCAATGGAATTGGTGCGCTGTTGCAGGGTCACAATCGTGTTGGTGAAATCAGCCACGGTCGCCGTGGCCTGGTTGATTTGATCCACAATGGAATTGCGCTGCCCGTTCAGTTGATCGATGGCCTCAGAGCCAGTCGCGGTCTGTAACTGATCATCGATCAACGCCAGTTGACGGCGCGAATCGGTGATCTGGGTATTGAGCGCGGCGATCTGTTCGGTCGCAAAAGCAATCTGCTCTTCTTCCTGTGCAGTCAGATTGGAAGGGCTGGTTAAGACCAGTTGATCAGCGAGGCTATTGGCAATATCCGCAGCCAGTACCGGGTCGGTATAGGTCACACGGACAACCAGCAAAGACGTTCCCGTGAGGATACGAACATTGGTCAGGCGCTCGAGTTCATCTACGCTCAAGCTGAGGTTAAGCGCCTCTATCGTTCCATTGAGAACATCATAGGTTTTCAGAATTTGGGCGTAGGTTTGTGCCAGCTCAATTCCCGTGCGGATCTGGGCGCTATCCGGATTCGGTGCCTCGATAAAGCGCCCGATCGCAATCGTCGTCTGCGCTTCATACACAGGCGGACGCCCGGCATTGATGATAAAGCTGATACCTCCAGCCAGAAAGCCGAAGATAATGATGAGCCACAACCACTTCTTGAGTAGCCGGATATACTGAATGAGTTCCATTGACTGCAGATACTCCTGCCGCGTACCGATGACAACCCCAGCACGAGGTGATGTTCTTACAAACGCTCTGACATAACGAACTATTGCTTCATTATATGCTAAATGTAAAAGGCGCAATCTGGATGCTTAAGTAGGACTATTGGATGAATCGGACGCGAGCCCGGTTCTGTTTGAGGCTGGCCTTCAGGCTGATTTTTCGTTCCAGAAACCTGTAGTACAATCCAATACATTGCAGCTTTGTAACAAAAGGGAACGGGCCTATGCGCGCCTACCGTGCGTTTTTACTGGTCTTATTGACGCTGGGGATCGCCTACAGCAGCCCAACGCGAGCACAGGATGGACTGACTTGTGTGCGCTTCACGACCGATGCAGTGCAAGATGTTGGGAATAACTGCGCCAATGTGCCAGTAGGGACCGCCTGTTATGGGTACGGTGGGATCGAAATCAGCACATTTGGTTCGTCAGCACAATCCGAATTTACTCAACCGACTGATCGAATTGAGTTGGCCTCTGTCCAGCAGTTGGCAACAACCAACCTCAGTGAAAATAGCGCCGATTTCGGGATTGCCACCCTCAATCTGCAAGCCAACCTACCCCGCGCCTTCCCAGGTAAGGGGGTGGTGATGATGACTCTGGGAGAGGTTTACCTGGAGAACCAGGTCGCGCCAGATGAGGCATTGATCCTGCCCGAGGAACCCGTAGCCGTGACAGCGGGCAGCAATGGCAGTACGTTATACAGCGAACCAAGTTCACCAGTGGATGCAGCACTGATGCTGGGCGAGGTGGCAGCGGGAACACAATTGCAGGCTGATGGAGTCAGTCCCGACGGGGATTGGCTGCGGGTCTTTGTGCTTGCCGAGAAAGATTATGCGCAGTCTTCTGTGGCCTGGATACGCCTGGAGGAACTCGCTGCACCGGTGAACCGACGGGGTCTGCCCACCATTACGGCGGACTCGCTGACACCCATGCAGTCATTCAACTTCTCCACGGGCGAGTCCCAAAGCATTTGCGGCGATCAACCGACTTCCCTGCTCTACATCCAGGGGCCGGAACATATCGAAAGCCGGTTAATCATCAATGGTGCCGATATTCACTTTGGTTCGACGCTGCTGATCCGTCTGCTGCCTCCAGGGAACATTCTGCAGGTGATCGTCATCGATGGCATTGCTCTGCTGAATGCGAATACGCCCGACCAACTGGTTATTCCCCCCGGTTTCTTCTCCCAAGTCTGTTTGTCAGAGCCGGATGAGGATGGGCTGCGCACAGTAGGTTCAGACTGCGCGTGGAGTGAGCCACAAATCCTGGCCGGAGATGTGCTGGAAAGCCTATTCACCCTGCTTGATGATGGTATTCCACAAAACCTACAGTATTACACCACCACGATTCCACGCCTCGTGTGCCCATCCGGAATTGGTCAGCCACTCTGCACCATTGAAGCCGGCGATGAGTCGCTCGATGCCTATCTGGACGAGCTGTGTGATGCCGGCTTGTTATCCGACGAAGTCTGTGAAGTGTATGGATCCTAGTACGTGAATACGCGCGGCGGAGATAGCGTGCTTTGATCTCCGCCGCCTGATGGTTCCGTGCAATCCGCTTAACTGAACAGAATGGCCCGAAACGTCCTCAGGATAATGTGGAGATCCTGCCATAGGGTGGCGTTATGGGCGTACGTCAGGTCAATTTCCAGCTTGGCTGGCATGATCTGCTGCACATAACAGGTTTCCCAATCACTGCCTGTAAGAAGCGATTCTTCGTCGCGGTAGGCCACTGATGCCAGGCTGGTGATTCCAGGGCGGACGTTCAGGACCTGGCGCTGGGCTTCGGTGTAGAGAGCGACGTAACGCGGATCTTCCGGTCGCGGGCCGACCAGGCTCATTTCTCCCCGCAGCACATTAATGAGTTGCGGGAGTTCATCCAGTTTAGTACGGCGCAGCATACGACCAATGGGCGTAATACGTGGATCACCCGCACTGGTAATGCCGGGGCCAACCCGATCCGCATTCACAACCATGCTCCTGAACTTCAGCAACTTAAACGGCTGCCCATAGCGACCGGTACGGGTTGCACGGTAAAAGATGGGACCTTCAGAGGAAAGCTTTACCCATAAGGCCAGGCTCAGGAGCAGGGGCAAAAGCACAACCAAACCCACCCCGGACACCACAATATCAAATAGACGTTTCAGCATGGTCACACACGGAAGTGGTTGGCAATCTGCGTGACCGCCGTGATCACATCAGTGACATCCTGGTCGGACATCGCCGAGTAGATAGGCAAAGAAATCATGCGCTGATATTCTCGGTAGGCCACTGGAAAATCTTCAGGCGTATAGCCATATGTTTCCCGATAGTAAGGATGCATGTGCAGCGGAATCCAGTGCACGCTGACGCCGATATTCGCTTCCCGGAGATGCTGGATGAAAGCATTACGGTCGATTGATAAGGCCGCCAGGTTGAGCCGCAGAATGTACAGATGATAAGGATGTGTACTATCCGGATGTGTCCGTGGGATTTCCAGCGCAGGATGCACCCCAAAAGCCTGATCGTACTGGGCAGCGATCTGCTGACGGCGGCGGTTCATCTCATCAAGCTTGCTTAGCTGAACCAATCCCATCGCCGCAGCGACATCAGTCATATTGTACTTATAACCGGGCGCGACGATCTCGTAGTACCAGCTTCCTTCGCTGGTATAGCGTTTCCAGGCATCTTTACTAATCCCGTGGAGGGACATCACCCGGCAGCGGTCAGCCCAGGCATCATCATGGGTGGTGATCATCCCACCCTCTCCAGTAGCCAGCGTTTTCGTGGCGTAGAAACTATACGTAGTGAAATCACTGATACTGCCAATCAGGCGGTTTTTGTAATAGGTCGGAAGCGCATGGGCGGCATCTTCGATCACGATGAGGCCATGCCGCTGGGCAATCTGGTGAATGGCATCCAGATCAGCCGCTTGACCTGCTACATGCACCGGGATGATGGCCTTTGTGCGAGGAGTGACTGCCGCCTCAATCTGATCTGGCGCGATGTTCAGCGTGATCGGATCAATATCCACCAGCACAGGTTTGGCATTAAAGTAACGCACGACTTCGGCAGTCGCCGCGAAGGTCATGGTCGTCGTAATGACCTCATCCCCGGCCTGAAGCCCGGAGGCCTCCAGCGCCAGGTGCATGGCGGCAGTGGCCGAGTTAACGGCGATGGCATGTTTAGCCCCAACAAAGGCCGCAAACTCGGCCTCAAATTGCTTCACCTGCGGGCCAGTGGTTAACCAACCCGACGCAATGACATCACTCACGGCCTTAATTTCGCGGTGGTCAACATCCGGTTTTGCAAAGGGCAGAAACGTTGCACGAACTGGGCTTGTAACAACAGTCATTGCATTCTCAATATGGGTAATCAGGATGGATCATTTACATTCGCACGACCCGGCACAAAGCTGCCTGCCGAGCAGATAAAAATTGTATCATGAGTAAGGAAATCGGCTTAAATTGTCCCGTTCTCAACTATCCGCTATGATTGTAATGTGTGTTTACAATCCCAAGACCCATCAAACCCAAATGCCTCTCAATGCTCCGTATGAAGCCGCCTGCAGGAATTGTGTCAGACTATGAACGTTGCCAAAACCGGCACCCGGATCCTTTTCACCGGTCAGTATGCGGCTGGCACCAACAGCCTCTATCTGGCACAGGCTTTTCAACAATGCGGGGCGACGATCCGTTTCCTGAATGACATCGCCATCTTCCCCTACTGGAATACCCTTGGTGGACGCATCCTGCGGCGACTGCAACTACCAGTCATTCTCCGAGAGTGGAACGTTCGTTTACTGCAGGAAGTGGATCGCTTTAAGCCGGATTTAGTCTATGTGACGGATGGGCATCTGGCTTATCAGGAAACGATCCAGAAGATTCGTGACCGTGGCGTGCCGATCATGTGTTTTTACCATGACGTGCACTGGAAGAATCGACAATATTCCCGTTTTGACCAATGCCTTGATTTGTTTGACCTGGTGGCAACGACCCGGCAGTGGCACGAAGCCGAATTCAAGATGGCTGGCGCAAAACACGTGATGGTCGTCCGCTTTGGTTACAATCCCCAGGTTCACCATCCGGTTATCAGCAACGAGCGAATTCGGCAGGTTTACGGTTCTGAAATGTGCTTCATTGGCACCAAAGAAGCGCAGCGGGTGATGGATTTAACCCGGCTGGTGAGCGGCGATTTCCCGTATGACTTCAAGATATGGGGATCCCTGTGGAATACCTTGCCAGACACGTCACCGATCTTGCGCTACTGGCAGGGTATGACCGCGCTGGAGGATGAGATCGCGCTGATTTATGCAACCAATAAAATCGCTTTACACTGGGTGGGTTGGGATCCGAGCAGCAGTAATGAGCAATTAAGAAAAGGGGATCAACACAACAGCCGCACCTTCCAGATTGCGGCCTGCAACGGGGCAATGATGATGGCGCAGCGCACCGATGAACACAGGGCATTCTTTGTCGAAGATCAGGAAGCAGTTTTCTTCGATACCCCTGACGAACTTCTGGAAAAACTAGCCTACTGGATGGTCCCCGAACGCGATGATGCGCGCAGAGAGATCGCCCAGGCTGCCTATGCGCGTTGTATACGGGAAGATTATTCTTACGTCCCGGTCGTCAAGCGCTTCCTCACGCATTTTCAACTGGCCTAACCCAACTTCAATGCGCGTTCTGTACCACATTTCGTACTACAAGCCGGCCTATATCTATGGAGGGCCGGTCATCAGCACCTCCAACCTGTGTGAAGGCCTGGCTGCGCTAGGGGTACAAGTGACGGTCATGACTACGAATGCCAATGGTCAGCAGCGCCTGGCAGTGCCGCTGGAAACCCCAGTCGAAGTCAATGGGGTCGAGGTGATCTATTGTCCACTGGGATTTACAGGTCAGTATTTTTACTCACCGCGCCTCGTGGAGATCTTCAGAAAGGTCGTGTCCCAATACGATCTCATCGTGACCGATTCCTTTCTGACCTATCTGCTGGGGGGCACTGCGTCCGCAGCGCTGGCGGCTCAAAAACCTTATATCATCCCTATCCGGGGGCAACTGTTCCCCTGGGCACTGAAGCAAAGTGCCATCAAGAAACAGATCTATATGCGCGTCAGCGGACGGCGGTGGCTCAATGAGGCTGCCGGTTTGCACTGCACGACACCGGAGGAAGAAACAGCGGTTCAGCAATTGGGGCTAACCGCACCCACTTTCACGGTTCCCAACAGCATCGATACCCAGGCATTTGCTGAACTCAAAGCCACTGACCATATTCGACAACACTACGGCATTCCACTAGCCTGTATGCTGCTGGTACAAGTCGGACGACTGGTTGCCATCAAGCGCCCGGATATCTCGGTGAAGGTATTGGCAGCATTACACCATACGCATCTCATACTAGCTGGCCCCTGTGACCCTGCATTCGAGGAGCAACTGAAGTCCGATGCGCGCAAGTGGGGATGCCTGGATCGCCTGCACTTTACCGGATTGCTGGATAATGAAGGTGTCAAACCGATTCTGGCGAGTGCCGACCTGTTATTGATGCCCAGTGAGGTGCAGGAAAACTTCGGAACAGCCGCTGCCGAAGCGCTGGCAGCCGGTATTCCGGTGCTCACCTCGACCGGCATTCCAATCGGCAGGTGGGCCATGGAGGAGCAGGCAGGTTTTGCTACGGAATGTACGCCAGAGCACTTTGTCGATGCTGCCCGGAAGCTGTGTGCAGATCCCGAAGGTTTGAAGCAGATGGGCAAACGCGCGCGTCACTTTATGCAGCAGTTTGAAAAGAAGGCTGTTGCCCAACGCATGTTGAGCCAGTATGAACGGATTATTGAACTACAGCGCAGGAAGCCGCAGTAACTGATGCTCAACGCTTTGAACACACCCTGGAAAATCCAGAACGAACTCAAACGCTGTTTGCTCCTGCCCCGCATCTGGTGGTTGTGTTGGTGGGTGGGATTACGGATGAAAACGGGTTGGCGATTTTACGGTATGCCCATCTTCCAGATTCATCGACAAGGCACGCTGCAGATCGGCAGCCATCTCCAACTGCGCTCGAATATGACCAGTAATCCGCTGGTTCCAACCCATCCTGTGCTCATCAGCGCCCGTGAGCCAGGCAGTCAGGTGAAAATTGGCGATCATTTTTCCATGACGGGAGGGGTCATTGTCGCTGCTGCATCCATCACCATCGGCAATTATGTGACCGTTGGCGCGAACACGCGCATTATGGATACCGATTTTCACCCGATGGATGCAGCAGACCGACGCCAGCGCTCATCCGGTGGGAATAGCGCGCCGATTGTCATTGAAGACGATGTCTTTATCGGAACCGAATGCCTCATCCTCAAAGGGGTCCGGATTGGAAAAGGCAGCGTGATTGGGGCCAGAAGCGTGGTGACCCATGATATACCGCCGCACTCGGTTGCGGTGGGGCATCCAGCGCGGGTGATTCAATCATAATGATGCGCATTCTCATCGTGACCTTGCTCTACGCCCCGGATGATGGGCCGAGTGCCCCACTTTTCCAGATGCTGTGTGAAGAACTCGTTCGGAAGGGACACCAGGTTACGATCATCGCAGCAGTGCCACATTATCCGAGCGGTCAGGTACCCGAACACTTTCGCCGGGGCTGGTTGCAAACCAGCGAGGAAAATGGCGTTCGCGTGATCCGGGTGCGGGTTCCGTCACTGGATCGTAACCGCCTGCTCTATCGGGCTATCCAGTTCGGGGTATTCCAACTGGGCGCAGCCCTCGCCAGTTTGCGTCAGGCCTATGATGTGGCACTGGTCACAAACCCGGCTATTGAAGTCTTTTTGCCCTTCTTCACGAGTGTGGTGCTGCGCCGAAAACCATCCGTATTCTTTGTCGCCGATGTGTATCCGGATGTGGGCATTCAACTGAACATATTTCGCAGCCGCCCAGTCATCAAACTGGTCGAAGCCTTAGAACGATTTTGCCTGGAACAGGCGACTTATACCTGGATTTTCTCTCAGTCTTTCCGCATTCCGATTGCCCGTCTGGGCGTGCCACCGGAAAGACAACGGCTGATTTACAGTTGGATCAATCCTCAGACGATTGCACCACTCCCGCGGAATACAACCTTCTCCCAGGAATTTGATCTGGATGATCGCTTTGTCGTCCTGTACGCCGGCAACCTGGGACTCTCACAGGGCTTAGACCGTGTGTTGGACGTGGCTCAAAGCCTGATGGACCATCCACAGTTCTGCTTTGTCTTTGTGGGGGATGGCAGCGGCAAGGATGCTTTGGTCAAACAGGCCGAAGCCCGACAACTGACCAATGTGCGTTTTATCCCCTTCCAGCCATTCAGCCGCGTGGCTGAAGTGCTGGCAACCGCTGATGTCGCCCTATTGAGCTTACAGAGCAGCATCGCCAGTTCATCGATCCCATCCAAAACATTCTCTTACCTGGCAAGTGGTCGCCCGATCATCGGCATTCTCGATCCTCAAAGTGATGCCGCTGATCTCATCCGGCGTTCGGGCGGTGGTATGGTGATCGCGCCCGACCAGATTGACGCGCTAGAGGATGTCCTGCTGGAGTGGTATCGCGCTCCTGAACTATACAGCGAAATGGGTGCGAAAGGGCGCGCCTACGTGCTGCAATACCATACCAGCCCGTATGCAGCCGAGCAGGTCGAAGCGCTGCTACAGGATGCGATAAAAGCTGATGGATAGTCGTAACCGAACCCCTACCCCATGTCCCATTTGCAACCATGCCGGAACACATCCATTTCGCCAAATAAAACATGGCCGGGTGATGAACCGCTGCGACTCCTGTGGGCTGGTGTTTGCCACCCCTTTGTGGACGAGTGCCGAAGCCGACACAGTATTCGCCAATTACCGGGGTTGGCCAGAAGGCATCAGCGGCGGAGTCAGTGACCGTAGTGCTGGCATGGCTCAGATTGCCCGTCAGATCCACATTCATTGGCGCGACCAGGCGACTTCGACGCCAGGCTTACTGGATATAGGCTGTGCAGATGGCGAATTTTTCCGGGTGATGGCGGCCACTCAGGATGGATTCCAATTTAGCGGGGTAGAACCTGATCCCAAGTGGCAGCATCACGATTATGGCAATGCCCGGGTCTACCCGGTGACACTGCGACAATGTCAATTTCCAGACGCACATTTTGATGTGGTCACCATTCTGGACGCCTTCTGTTACTTTCCAGATCCCAAAGCCCATGTTGAGGAAATCATGCGGATCCTGAAGCCGGGCGGTCTGTTCGTGTTTGATATACCCGGTCAGCACTATTTGCGCCTGCGCGGTTTAGTCGGCAGTTGGTTTAGGTTAGGGCGAACACAGACCTTTGCGGCCTATCCCTACTACTACGCACATCCATCGGTGCTGGCGCTACTTGCCGGGACTCCGCATCAGATCAAAGCCATCGTTGTTGATCGTGGCACGGTTCAGGATCATCCCTGGCTCAAAGCGGGGCTGCAAGGCTATACCGGGATAATCAAACGGGGTGCTGATCAGTTCGCATCTTTACGCGAATTTGCGCCCAAACTCATTTATCTGATTCGGAAAGTCTAGAAGGGCAGCACCATGCCTGCACAATCGTTCAATCAAGAGGCCGAAATCGGCTACCATCTGAATGATCCGGCGACTCCGCCATCGCTTGAGGAACAAGCCTTTCTGGAACAGGATATGCGGCTGTGGGTGCCGGACTTCCCACAGGTGTTCGCGGGTAAGGATATTCTGGATTTGGGTGGTGGTCGCGGTACAGCCAGTATGCTGATCTCCCGCAAGTTTGCTCCCCGCTCGATCACGCATTTTGACCTGAGCCATAAACGACTGACGGCTGCGCGAGAGTGGCAGCGGTCACAATCGAATTATTTCATTGTTTGTGGCAGCGTCTATGAATTACCTTTTCCAGACCAGACCTTTGACCTCATCATTTCGAACAGCTTTCTACATCACCTGCCCAATGTACAGATGGCCCTGTCAGAAGCCGGACGTGTGCTGCGCCCGGGCGGTCTGTATGTCGGGCGCGAACCCAATTTCAATAATCCACTGGTGCGACTGGGGGTGTTCTCACCGTTGAGCCGCTTGATTATGGGCGCTTCCAATCACAGTCAGAATGAATATCCTCTCCGCGCTCAGGAGATCGAAGCCGGTTTCATTCAGGCAGGCTGCCAGCCAGACTTGCAGTATTTCTGGCGGCGCATCCCTGGTTTACGGCATCCCCTTTTATCCGTCGCAATTTCGGTGCGAGGTTATCGAACCCATTCATGAATCCAGAGATATTCGCCGAATGGCACCGACGACGAGGGACACAGGTCTTGCGTACGGAGAGCAGTTGGTGGCATCAACAGGGGCCGCGTGCCTATCAGGCCTTTCCCTATCACTGGGTGATTACACCTGCTGAAGCAGAATTGCGGCAGTTCATGTGGCAGTATCAGGCGCTCGCACTCCGTTATTCCACCCCGATGGAAGCCGCTACGGGTTACATGAGCTATCATGCCGTATATGAGGGCAACGACTATGACATCAGCCAACTCGGCAAATGGGCACGCAAGAATATCCGCCACGGCCTGAAGACCTGTGGGGTTGAAGAGATTTCCTTTACTGATCTGGCGCGTGAGGGGCTGGCGCTGCAACTCGATACGCTCAATCGTCAGGGGCGCTCGGTACCGGCGACCCAGAAATGGTGGGATGACCTGACCATGGGCGCAGCCGATCTACCTGGGTTCAGGGCATGGGCAGCACGGGTCGAGGGAAAACTGGCGGCTTCGGTCATCACCTTCCAGATGGATAACACCATCTACATGCTCTATCAGCAATGTTTGCGGCAGTATCTTCCGCTGCATGTCAACAATGCACTCGGCTATGAAGTCACAAAACAGGTGTTATCAACGGAGGGCATCAAAGGCGTCCTCTATGGGTTGCATTCACTGGATGCACCCGCCAGTGTTGATGAGTTCAAGTTCCGCATGGGATATCATCCCAAGCCGGTCCGCCAGAGAGTCCTGTTTCACCCACTGGCATCCCCATTCATGAATAACGTGACTCACAAGGCAATCCGCCTAATCCAGCGCTATCGCCCCAACCAACCTACCCTGGCCAAATTAGAGGGTATGTTGCGGTTCTACCTGGAAGGTCTGCGTGACCACAGTCAGCAAACCGTGCCGCTTCATCTTCGCAACGCCATTAGCGATTCTGAAGATCAAGAACCTTAATCAACCGTTCGCGAAAATGATCAAACTGAAAGTACTGGCGATAGCGTTGACGAGCCGCATCGCCTAATTGCTTTGCCAGTGCTGAATCGGTCAGCAGGGCAATACAGGCACGGGCGGCAGCCTGCGGTGTTTGCTCGATGAGCAGACCGGTCTCATTATCCAGCACAATCTCTTTGACACTATCATATTTGCCGCCAATACTGGGTAAGCCATAGCGGGCCGCTTCGACAAAGACGAGGCCAAAGCCTTCACCCCGGCTGGGCATGGCAAACACACGGCATTGGCGAAAACACTCATCTACCTGAGACTCGGTCAGGTGACCCAGAAAGATGATCTTTGAGGCAACGGCATCGGGCTGCTGGGCGACCAGCGCTTCCAGATCGGCTTTGCCATCCCCACGACCACCCCCAATCCAGAGTTCGGCATCGGGTACAGCCTGCAGAACTTCCTGCCAACCCAGTATCAATTCCTGATGGCCTTTGTAGAGATGTGCCCGGTTCATGTTGCCGAGGATCAACACAACCGGACGTCGCTGCGCCGGGATATATGGAATAGCCAGCGCAGCATCCTCGGCTTCTGGCAGCGCATAAAGAGGCGGCTCCACACACAGATGAACCACGTCTGCTACAGGGAGCATGGGGTTGCTCTGCCGCGCTTTTTCATCGGTACTGCGGGAAATGCTCAAGATCTGTTTGGCCTGGGTAAAGGCTCGCCGCTTCAGGCGTGAAAGCGGTTCAAACACTTCAATGCCCACTTCCCAGATTGTATACGGTGGATGAAATGGGATATTGGCTAACAACGCCTGGTTGACCATCTGATACATGACCTGGTCATAGCGCCTGGTCAGGATCGCCTGAAGCAAATCCATCGCCATCCGGCGCTTATCATTTGCATAGGTTTTTACTTCAATCTGAAGATGTTGATGCGCATGGACACTCACCATGCGGTGAATATGGAGGGCGCTCGGCAGGTCATCACTGAGTGACCAGATGGTTAACTGTTGTATAGCAGGAATACTCGCCAGTACCCGGGCGGTACACCGCCCAAACTGGGCCATGCCCGCCGGTTTGATGCTACCGGTTGAATCCAGCCCCAGGTCCACCGCGATATACAGGTAACGCACAAGCGCCTCTCAGTCGCTCATGGCGATATTGTGCTGCTGGAGCCAGGCTGCCAGGACAAACAGAGTCATGATCCGCCCCGCATTATAGGCGCTGCTCCCGTTCAGGAACTGGGTCCAGGTATGCTGAACCGCCTGAGCCCGGAAAGGCCGATCTTTGAGGATCTCTAAAGATGCGGCGACTGTGCTCTTGAGAGGGCCACGCAACCAGCGATCAAAAGGAAAGGCAAAACCTCGTTTAGGGGTATGGAGCCAGTCGGCCAGAACATCGTTCTTGATGACATCCCGCAGAAAGGGCTTTGAACCAGCTCCATTCAAGCGCATGGCACCGGGAAGGGCCAAGACCGCTTCCGCAACCAACCGATCGACAAACGGAACCCGAAGCTCAATGGAGTGGGCCATCCCCATCTGATCGCTATCGCGGAGCAGCGTGTTCCGCATATAGGTGCTCATTTCAAGCAGACTAACACCGGCAACGACATCGCCGCCCGCGATCAATTGAGCCAAGTCAGCCTCGACCCCGGGGGCAAATTCTTCATCCAACTGGAAGTCCACCAACCGGGAACGCATATGCCGCGTAAAGAGCTTACGGGTGGAAAGATAGGCCTGGAGTGCAGAGCCATCACTTCCCAGCAGATCGCCTGTTTTTTGTGAAAGTGCGGTTGAGCCACCGACTGACTGAATCGCTCCAGCCGCAAGCTGACGAGTCCAACCCGGCAGATTCCGCAAACCCGCCAGCAAACGCGCTGCCTGTTGGGTCTGCCGGAAGGTACTGTAGCCGGCAAAGAGCTCGTCACCACCCAATCCCGTCAGCGCCACTTTAAGACCCGCCTGATGGCAGGCCTGGCTGATGACCCAGACATTGGCCCCATCACTACTGGGCAGATCATAACTGGCAAGCCACGCACTCACATCATCCAGAAAGTCCTCCGCCCGCAGCCGGACTTCAAGATGCTGTGTTTTGAAATGAGCAGCAATCGCACTGGCCTGGGCCGATTCATCAAAGTCGGCTTCGTCAAAGGCTACCGTCAGGGTACGAACATGCTGCGGGATATGCCGGGACATCAAGGCAACCAAGGCCATCGAGTCCAGCCCACCGGATAGAAAAACGCCGATATTCACATCACTAATCAGATGGGCCTGAACGGAGTCGCTCAGCGCTTGATAGACACGTTCCTGGGCTTCCTGTGAGGAGACATGGGTATCCAGATGGTTTGGCAGCGTCCAGAAACGCTGGACGTGTATTGCTGGCAGAGTCGTCGTACGCAGATCCAATAGAGCATAATGCCCCGCAGGAAGCGAATGAATGTCTTCGACCAGCGTATCCGGATCCTGCACCGATCCATAACTCAGGTAGCCCAGCAGGCCGCGCGGGTGCAAGCGACGACTGACGCCCGGGACAGCGAATAAGGTACGCACTTCACTGGCAAAAGCGAATGTATCGCCCGTTTGCGTGTAGTACAGGGGCTTGATGCCAAAGTGATCCCGCGCCAGGAGGAGTGTCTGCTGACGGGGATCGTAGAGAGCAAAGGCAAACATCCCTCGTAACTGCTGAATGAAGCTCGGGCCGTAAATCAGGTACGCTCGGAGCAGGACTTCTGAGTCCCCTGTTGATGTGAAGGGTCGTGGATCGACCTTGCTGATTTCAGCCCGCAAATCCAGATAATTATAGATTTCGCCATTGAAGATGAGTGTACAACCCGTCGCTTCATCAATCATTGGTTGATCAGCAGCCGTCGTGAGATCAATGATTGACAAGCGAGCATGGCAGAAAGCCAGATGGTGAGAGGATGTACGAAGCGTGATGGCTGATTGCCCATCCGGCCCCCGATGCTTCAATTGGCTGAGCACGCTGTCAAGTTCATCCGGGCTGAACTCGGTCGGCCTCAATAGTCCGGCAATACCACACATGGTTGAGGCTTAATCCGGCAACTGCACGGGGTTATGACGCGGCATCAGCAGAACGGACAGAATCACCAGAGACAGGAAGATAAAGCCACCTTGTTTGATCACCGCACTAAAGAGATGCTCCCAGACCAGGTCACCCAGTCCACGAGTACCCTGGGAAGGGCCAAAACCGACAATCAGGAAGGTCAGAAACAATCGTGGGGTGTACTGAGCAATTTGCCAGGCGGCCACACAGAATAGTGCCACCGGAACATAGATCAGAAATCCGAGGATACCGCCGATCTCGGCAATGCCGGATGTTAGTGGAATGCCCGTTGCGTCTGTATAAGGTACGCCTTGCCCCCGATAGAGTAATTCCAGCACTTGCCGTTCACTGCCCGGCAAATCAACCGCAGGCCGCAAAAACGAGGGTAATCCCTGCAAGAATCCACCGATCAGCATCATCCCGTTGGCCGTAGACCGACCCGTACTTTGTGATAAGAGAATACCTGCCGGCAAGTCAAAACCAGCCATGCGATAACCAATGTCCACCAGCAGTGCATTTTCACTGTTGGAGCGAACACTTTCGGCATCAAAACTGATCACGATCTGCGCGTTTTCAAAGATAGACTCGGATTCTGTTTGCGCCTTGACCACCGTACCTAACCCATAAATGAGCGGCACCGAGATGGCTGCAGCAGGAATAAGATAGCGGATGTGGTCTGGCCGAAGAGTCAACCAGGCCGTTCCAACCATAATCAGACCAGAGAACATAAAGGTGCGTGACCGGGTGATCACGCTGACAAAAATCAGAATACCCAGTGCCATCAAGGCAATAATACGGCTTCGCTTGCGGGAGCTTTTTAAAAATACCGAGACGCTAATCAGATAGCCCAGGATGATAAAAGCGTAGAACGAGAAAGCCATCCATTGATCAAAGATTGAAGTCACATCCCGGAAATAGCCATTTTCAAACGGATAGCGGGATGAGAGATAGACCAGTTGAAGGATCACAATAATCAGCACACTGATCACCTGATACGGTTGCCATATCAGGTCCTGATACCGGATCTTGTACAGCCGCATTCGAGAACCGAAGACGCCGAATACCAGGTAGGTGTAGAGCAGCAATCCTAAGGTCGATAACAGCGCCACCTGTGAATAAAATTCCAGATTGCCGATATTCGCAATATAGCGTTCGTCCCCCAGTATCCGCGCCCCCAGGTTTCCCCAGGTATAGAAAATAATCCAACCTGGCCCTATGTAAACAGCGGCATACGGGCTAAGGAGAAGTTCCCATTGATAGAGCTTGTAGATCGAGCCCAGCATCACCATCCAATTGATGGCGGCACAGATTGCGAATATCACATCCGGGTTCGGATCAAGAAGAACAAAAGCAATAAAGGTCACCACACCGCTGGTGAGGATCAAATGCCAGACCGCCAGCGATTTGTTCAAACTCACACCGGCTGGGCTGCCGGCATTTGGTAGCAGAGGTGGATGATCAGTGTTGATTCGCATCGTGTTGTACGACTCTGTATTTGGAGAGAATCTGATTAAAGTACTGCTTGTCCTGCTGTGATAACAGAAAGAACCAGCCCACCAGCGCCACAATCGTCATGACAGGGACTATCAAGACTATTCTCTCACTAAACTGCTGAAAGGAAATTTGACCGGTATAGAACACGACACCTACAAAAAAGATGGTGATGACGGTGATAGGCAGCCAGGGAGGAAGCGTTCTGGTTTTCTCTTCAAACCATCCACGACTGATGATCTCCAGCACCGAGGAATAGAAAACCTGACCGGCAATCAGACCGATCCCTACACTGCGAACACCCCAAACGGGCATGGCGATGAGCGATATACCCAGCGCAATCCCCGCATTGATCAGTTCCAGCCGAACCAATTCTCCCTGACGAGAGAGTGCCAGCGCAAATGTACGCGTAATCAATGAGGGGGATTGGACGATCAGATGCACCGCCAGCAACAGAATCAGGATGGGATCGACCGTGACTTCATTGTTGGTCCAAATCCGCAGCACGTCTGGTCCCAGCACAACCAGCCCGGCACACATAAACAGGACAACCAGCCCCAACCAACGCTGCAGATTCCGATGCCACTGGGCCAGTCGCACCCGGTCGCCCGTCGATGCGATCATGGTCACTTCTGGCCACAGCACGTTCGTCAGATTGCCCAGGACAAGCCGAACGAAGTTGAACAGCATCAGCGAAACCGAATACAAGACTGTGGCCTGAGGCGAGATGCCTGAGGCAATCATCACATTCAAGCCAGAACTCATCAAGACCGTCGAGAGGGAAACCAGAAAAAATTGCAGACTCGGTGGAACAAGTGCAAATGACTGTGCCCAACTCACCGAACTGACGCCGATCTTGAAGGGGGAAATCCGGTAGACCTCCCGCACTTCGATGAACGCATGCGTTCCAATAGCGAGCACCAGCAGGATAGAGACGGTATAGGGCAGCCCACCTAGCGCGGCAACCAGAATGGGAACCCCGGTTAGCATCATCCGTTGGGTCAGGGCATACACCAAGCGCAGCGGTTGTTTGCCAGTAGCGATCAGAATTGACATCAGCAAACCGCTGAAGAGCAAGTAAAGTGCGATTCCACCCTGTAACAGCAGAATGACTTTGGTTTCGCTGGCACTGAGCATGCTGATGTTCAACCAACTGCGGACATCCAGACCAAAGGACAGAATCAGGATCGCAACCAGGGCGATGCCACAAACCACCATATACAGCCGGAGTGCGGCTCGAATGACCGACGTGCCATAGGCAAAGTCATTCTTCACGAACGCGCCAATCAGCAGATTCAGCACGTAACTCTGCAAACCAAAATTCAGTAGCGACATCGAATCAATGAAGCTGGTCATGGCGACCCACTCGCCATACATCTGATCGCCCCAGGCGTTGAGCAAAACGGGTACAGTTAGCACTTGGCCGACGATGGTCACAATCAGAATGAGCAGTGACAGGCGAAAACTGCGAAGGACGCGCTTCAGCATCTAGGAAAGGCCTTCAAAGCGGGGGCTTCCGGGAAGCGCAAAGCATATTTTCAGTCCAAACGGTTTGAGTCTTGGATGTTTCGATGAAGCGCACCGTGTTAGCCACGGCTTTGATGACATTCCATGCCGCGATCCGCAGCACGCCTTTCCAACTAGAAGGCGCAGGCCCGGTTTCGCTGAATGTCGCCGAGGTAAAACCACTCAACGTGAGCAAGGTGCTTAAAGATGTTGGGGTCAGAATCGTGGCATGGGTCAGGTCATCGAACATCACCTGTCCCGGGAACAACCCCGCACCATTGACCGTCTGTATCAGCAGCGTACCGCCCGGTTGGAGTGCCCTGTTGATCAGTTCCAACAGATCCAGCAGTTCCGGTTTGGTGAAATGCTCGACCAGATCCAGCGCGATGATCGCTGCATAGGTGCCGGGTTTTGTTTGCTGCAGAAACGTGAACACATCCTCCTGGACGACATCGAGCCCTCGTTGGCGCGCGATAGCCAGCTGTTCTTCCGATATATCAACCCCGCGTATCTGTTGGAAGGACGCGGCTTGCAGCACGGTCATGAAGTAGCCAGGACCGCACCCTAAATCAAGAACGGCTGCATCTCGTGGCACATCCGTAAGCAAGGGGAGAATTTTGTGGGTACACCAGCGGCTATAGCTCTGCTGCCAGTGTTCATCAACCGCGATTTGTTCGGTTTTGAAGGCGGAGACATAGCGGCTGTAGAGTTTTTGCCGGAATTCATTCATAGCGACTTCATCATTGTCAAACCGGCGATCACCCCGGCTGCCATGTTGGCAAATGTATGTCCCGCGACCCGTGTATACCCGGCTGATCCCATTTCAGACCACCGCCCTCGTTGATTATATGCTTCTTGCAGCGCCTGCGCTAAAGCCTCAACGGAAGGAGCCTCAAGGACCCAACCATTTTCTGGCCCGACGAGGTCAGGCGCGCAGCCTACCGTCCGGCTGACAATGACCGGACGCTTGCAGGCGCAGGCCTCATTCACCACCAAGCCCCAGGTTTCTTCAGAGATCAGTAGCAGAACCTCGCCCAGCGCATAGGCTATCGGTAGTTGACTATAATTGAAGAATCCAAGCAGATGGGCTGAGTTGATTTTTGCGGAGTCAATGAAATGCTCAAGTTCGCCCCGCAGGTGACCATCCCCTACGAAAATGAATTGGGCTTTGTCCAGTAGATGACTCATCTGGAACGCCTTTATCATATCTTGAGTTCGTTTTAGCGGAATGAGCTTTCCACAGAATAGAAAGGTCGGCAGGTCAGGATCAAGCCCATATTCACGACACAGCCCTGCCCGATCCGCCAATAATGCTTCTTGCCGTGCCGCAAAATAGGCATTGTCGATACTGTAGGGGGTCATCACAATCCGGGAAGCCGGCACCCCCATCTGCTCCAAAAAGGCCTTGTTATTCGTGCCAATCGCATAGCACAGGCTGTGAGAGAGCAACCAGGAGAGAAGCCGGGTGCGCCAGCGCGGTTTTGGTGTTTGTTGATAGCTTTGCAGCGTGGTTTCAGAAATGACTGCTACCGGAAGCCCCAGCAGAATACGGATCGCCCACACCAGCCAGATACTTAACATAAACCAGCCAACCAGCAGCACCGGGGTACGTGGCTGCCGGAAAGCCTGATAGAGAATATGAGGGAGGGTTTTGATCTGCTCCAACCGGGAGTAGCTGGCTTGCTTACTGATGATAAAGCGGTGCCGATATCCGGAGAGCAAATCGACATCCCATTGGACCACCCGCCCCAGTTCCACGTCAAAATTGCTCGCCAGCGTGCCGCCTGGGTGATAAAAGACCACCTCCAGATCAACCTCTTGCCGCGCCAATTCCCGGAAGAGCGGAACGTGATATTGAACCGGTTGGCTGGTGATAATGCGCAGTGCGACCATGTACTAGACCTCTTTTTGTCCGCGATCATAGATCAACTTGGCACGCAAGCAATTACCAGTTTGTCCACGGGTTGGAAGTAGGGTATTGGACAAAAAGAGGCAACTACGCCAAATAGGAGAAGGCGACATCTGGCGCCAATCCCCGGTTTCACCCTACATCGAGCGAAGCAACTTGTGCAGCGAATGGATCAGGCGACGACAGGCATCTATCGCCAGACCGAACTCGCCATACGGCGGTAGGTATGCCGAGCGCCCCGCAGCGCCAGCGAAAACGCATGAATGTTCTCTGGGGGTGGCATACCGGATAAACCCGCTTCATCCAGGCGGAAGGCATCTGCGCCCAACTGCTTACCCAGGAGCGCCAGATCATGGATGACCGCTGGTGGGGCGCCTTCAATCGAACCGGTCACGAACAGCCATGCTAACCCACCCCGCACATGAACGCTGTCGATCAACGCCGCAGTCGCCTCTGGTAACCAGCCCTGCTTGCTGCCGGTCATCGGGAAGGCGGCGCCCGCGCAACCAGCATCCAGCAGCGCCAACGCCTGATCTCGGAGGCTGGAACGGTTTCGTTCATCACGCGGGGGTGGATGACTAAAGGTTGGCACACCGACCAGTAGGGATTGCACACCGAATTCCTGTATCATCCAACGAGCCGCTTCAGCTTGCATCGCAGGGGTTCCGCCCTGATGCGGTCGCGCATACAGAAAGATCAGATCAGCACCCTGCGCGATGGCCTGGGTTGCACTTTGAGAACTAAAGCGCCGCCCGCCGAGCGAGGCTGCCTTACTTTCCTCCGCCACAATCAGGTTGATACCGACCGGGCGTCCCAGCATGGCGCTATAGCGGCGCAATAATTCGTCGCTACCAATAGACTCAAAACCGGGGGCCGGTTCCTGTTCCCAAAAGTGCGCATCGACCCCGGCGATACGTGGCTTGAGAGGGTCATAACCATCCAGCACGATGAGGTCAGCCCCCATCGCCGCCGCCAGTTCACCACCGGAGATCCCTTCAATCGGCGGTTCCGTGGAAGATAGCACCTCGACCGCCAGCGTGCGTCCCTCTGCCAGTCGGATCGACTCGGCCAGTTCCGCGCCGTTCATCCCGGCAAAGTCGCGTGCCGTCGCCTCCAGCAACCGTTTGACCATGGTCTGACTGCTCCAATCACCCTACAGCCCATTAATCGGGCCATAGCCCAGGCGAATATGTTTGGTCTCCAGGTAACTTTCCAGACCCGGTTCACCCAGTTCGCGCCCAATGCCCGAAAGTCCCATCCCGCCAAACGGCCCGCGAATATCGGTGATGTCATTTACGTTGATGCCCACACCGCCGCAGCGCAATCCCCGCGCCGCATGGAAAGCTGTATCCAGGCTCCGGGTATAGACATAAGCTGCCAGCCCGTAAGGGGTGCTATTCGCTAACTGGATCGCCTCATCAAAGGTACGGAACGGCGCAATCGGCGCGACCGGCCCAAAGGTCTCCTCACGCATGACGCGCATCTCCGGCGTCACATCGACGATGACCGTTGGTGCGTAGTAAAAGCCGCCTGTGCTGAACTTCTCAGCCTGTGGCACTTCACCACCCATCACCACCCTGCCGCCCTGTGCGGTTGCGTCCTGCACATGTTGGCGCACCTTCTCAACCGCCGCCGCATTAATCATCGGCCCCATATCCGCATTCGGTTCCTGCAAGCCATCGGCGGCAATCGTCAAGCGGGTGACGAGATCCCTAAAGCGCTCAACATATGCCTCGAAGATAGACTCCTGCACAAAGATCCGATTGACGCTGATGCAGATTTGCCCGGTATGCGAATAGCAGCGGCGCAAAGCGCCCTTCACCGCTGCCTCCAGATCCGCATCCGCAAAGATGATACAGGGCGCGCTGCCGCCCAGTTCGAGTGTAGTGCGCTTCATGGTTTTCGCCGCAGTCTGGGCGATTTTTACACCAGTCTCGACCGAACCCGTAAACGCCACTTTGTCGATACCCGGATGATCGACCAAAGCAGCACCCACTGCCCCGCCGCCCGTGACCACATTCAGCACGCCTTCCGGCAGACCAGCATCCAGAAATGCCTGAACCAACAACAGCACACTCAGCGGCGCTTCCTCCGAGGGTTTGACGACAAAGGTGCAGCCCGCCGCCAGTCCTGGACCGATCTTCCAGGCGAGTAAATCAACCGGGAAGTTCCACGGCAAAATCGCGGCAACTACGCCCAGCGGCTGCTTGAGGACAAAGCTATGGGACGCGCCCATATCACCCGCGAAGTGGCTCCCGGTGATGCGCCGCGCCTCATCCGCATAAAAGTCGATGACATCCGCGGTGTAACGCACTTCCTTGAACGAATCATTGAGTGGCTTGCCGTTCTCCTGCGTCAAGACCCGCGCACACGCATCCAGGTATTGCGCGCGGAAAATGTCCATCGCTTTGTGCATGAGCGCCGCCCGCTCCCGTCCGCTTGTGGATGCCCAACGCGGAAAGGCCACCTGCGCTGCCATGACTGCTGCATCAATGTCCGCCGCCGAAGCTTCGGCAATATCGCGGATAGGTCGGTTATAGGCCGGGTTGATGACCGGGCGAGTGTTGCCATCGCCGCTGGCCTGCCAGCGATTGTTGATGAGCAGTGTTTCACTCATACGGGCCTCCAATCGGCCAATCCCTCGAAGGCGGCACGGATTAGCAGCTTCTCGCCCGTCTCACGAGCCTCGGCCTCAATGATCTCGAACGGATCCGCATTGTTGGTCACAATGCAAAAAGAGGCGACCGCCACCCCCAGCCGCATCCCCAGGATGAACAGCAGCGAAGTCTCCATATCCAGCGCGACGACGCGTCCGGCCCGCAGCAGCTCGAGATCTGGCAAACCCCGCCCGACTAACGCTGGAGCCATGCTGGGATAGAAGGCGTCATAGGTAGCTGTCACCCCCATCCGTACATCAGCTCCCCCGCGTTCGCCTGCTGACCGCAGCGCCTGCGAAAGCGCCCAGTCCGGCACTGCTGGGAAAGCAGGCGGCAGGTAGGCGGATGAAGTCCCCTCAAATCGCGCCGCCCCGGTTGCCAGCACAAAACAGCCCATAGGTAGCCCAATGCCCATCATGGTGCCGACGCGCACAAACGCCTTCGCGCCAAGCTGCGCTGCTTCCTCGACCGCGATGGCTGCCGAAGGGGCGCCAATCCCGGAGGAGATAGCGCTGTAACGCACGCCGTTGATGCTGCCGGTGCCGACCAGAAATTCACGATTGCGGGCGATGATCTCGCCATTCATCATCTCAACCATACGTTCGATGCGAGCTGGGTCACCGGTCAGGAGTACCCGTTCGGCGATCATCCCTGGTTCACAGCGCAGATAAAGTGATTTTGTCATAAGACACCAAAGTGTTCTTCATAGCGTTTTTGCAAAGCATCCCAGTCCGGCAGATGAGTCTGGCAGCCAATAGCTTCAATCACAAATGAAGCTGTCACTGCGCCCAGCCTGCCCGCCACCCCTGGTCCATAGCCCCGCCACCAGCCTGCCAGATACCCCGCCGTATAAGCATCCCCCGCACCGGTTGTATCGACCATCGGCACAGGAATGCTGGGGATGGTGTGTTCCTCAGCCGGGAGCAGCACACGACTGCCTTCCGCGCCCAGAGTCAGGATGATCTGTTCAATGCCCTGTGCAAAAAGCTGACGAATGTCCGTCAGGCCGAGCGTCTGACAGACGTACTCCGCCTCAAATCGATTGCAGAAGACAATCCGGCTAGCGGTCACAAACTGCTCGACCACAGCACGGGGATAAGCCGCAATGTCCCCCTTCATCTGCCAGATGAGAGGGATGTTTGCCGCCCGCATCTGTTCGACAAAGGCGCGGTTGTAGGGCGCATACCCGACCGTGACCAATCCCCAGCGCACGGCCTCTAATCCGTTCAGACTCAAATCCCCACGCCAGGCATCAGCAGCGCCGGGGTGGAAGAAGTTGATAGCCTCCCCATCCGGTGTGCGGCACAGGTAGGAAGTCGATGTGACCGCGCCTGCCAGCGCCTGGACGTTCTGGCAATCCACGCCTGAATCGACCAGGTAATCCCGGTAAGCCTTCCCCGGTTCATCGCCGCCCAACACCAGCGCCAACCCCGTCCGAAAGCCCAGCTTTTGCAGGGCAACCGTGACATTGGCCCCGCAGCCCCCATAGGTCATGGTGGCCTGTTCGAGTGGCTGGCGCAGCAGGGCTGTCTGACCGATGCCGGGTACATGCGAGATCGGGACGATATGATCCAGGCTGGGGTAGCCGGTCGCCAGCAGATCAAGCATGATCGTCCGTGTCCAGCAGTGCCAGCGCCTCATCCGCAGACATCACTTTGCCCATGTACTTGCCGATGTCTTCCAGATTGGCCTCATGCAGATGCACTTTGTCAGTCGCCACGCATTCCCGCGGCACGACCACGTGATAGTTACGCTCAAAAGCATCGGTTGCGGTCGCCCGGATGCAGACGTTCGTCTTGGTCCCGGTCAGGATCACGCGCTCGATATGGTTATCCCGCAGAATCAGATCAAGATCAGTACCGACGAAGGCGCTGTAACGCCGCTTGACCACCTGGTAATCCTCCGGCAGTGGATGCAGGCGCGGGTCCAGCTCGACGCCCACACTGCCTTCTTCGCCATGTGGGCGGACGTGTTCTAGTTCCCAATCCGGCTTACCTGCCCGATGCTGGTCAATGAACCAGATGATGAGCGCCCCCCGCGCCCGCGCCGCTTCCACAAAGGTCTGTACGGTCGGCACCAGCGCGGCTGAAACCGGGTTCGCCACCCGCCCACGCTCCAAATCCGTAAAGTCACGGATCATATCCACAACCAGAACTGCGGTTTTCATCATGACCATCCTTTACGCCACTCTTTGCGCGCGGAGATGAGCGCCAGAGTGACGACCACCATCAGATAGGGCAACATCTGGAAAAATTGCGGTGGCGTACTGCTCGCCAGTTGCAACCGGAACTGCACCGCCTCGAACAGACCAAAGAGCAGGCAGGCCAGTGCCGAAAAACCCGGACGCCCAGCCGCAAAGTAGACAGCCGCCAGCGCGATGAAGCCGCGCCCAGCCGTCATATCCTCGCGGAACAGCGCCAGATCCCCCACCGCCAGATGCGCGCCCGCTAGCCCACACAAAGCACCACCCAGCATCAGCGCCAGGTACTGCCGCGCCCGCACCGGAATCCCCACCGACCGCGCCGCTTCTTCGTTCTGACCAATGGCACGGATGTGCAGACCAGGCACAGTACGGTAGAGGAAGATGGCTACCAGCGGGACTGCCAGCCACGACATATACACCAACGGCGAGAAGCTGAACAGTAACCGACCCAGCACCGGCAAATCACTCAAACCAGGGATGTACAGGCTAGGCAGGCTTTCCAGATCAGGCGGTGAGAACGTGCCGCTGGTGCCGAAGAGGACGCTCAACAGATATGCTGTTCCGCCTGAAACCAGCAGATTGAGCGCCAGCCCCGCGATAATCAGGTTGGCCTTCAACCGGGTAACAACGAGGGTGAAAACTGCGGCCAGCAGCATACCGACGACGATTGCTGCCAGCAATCCCACCAGAACCGATTGTGTGGCGAAACCGACCGCGACCACCGTGAAAGCCCCCGCCAGCATCAGACCTTCCAGGCCGATGTTCACCTGGCCAACTTGCAAACTGAGTAAGCCGGCCATCGCGGCCAGAATCAGGGGTGTCCCCAGGCGCAGGGTGGCAGCAGCGATGTTGACGATCAAATCAAGCGAGTCCATCGGCCTGCCCTTTCTGTTCAGCCTCCGGGGTGGCAGCGGCGATGGTCCGCCGCTTCAGCCAGCCAAAGCTGATCTCCACGGCGACGAAGAAGATCACCAGCGCAATCACAATGTCGATCAAGTCTCGTGGGATTTGGGTGAACATCTCCATCGTGGAAGACCCATTCCGCAGCGCACCCAGAAAGAGTGCCGCCAATAAGGCGCCCAGCGGCGAATTCCGCCCCAGGAGCGCGACCACGATACCATCAAAACCCAGCCCCCGCGAAAAGCCGCTGACGAAGCGGTAATGGACGCCCAGCACTTGACCAGCGCCGGCCAGCCCACCGAGCAGGCCGCTGATGAACATCACCAGCAAAATCGTCCGGGCGACCGGCATCCCCATCCACCGGGCGAAAAGCGGATTGCTGCCAATGGTCTTGACCTCGTAACCCAGCGTGGTCCGGCGCAGCAGCCAGGCAACGACGATCACCGACACCAACGCGAGGATGAAGCTGGCATTCAACTGCGAACGTTCGACTAGACGTGGAAGTTGAGCCTGTTCCGCCACCTGTGCAGACATAGCGTTCGCCATCCCCGGCACGAAGAACGGGCCAGTGACCAGATAATCCGTGAAAAGGATGGCGACGTAATTCAGCATGATCGTCGTCACGATCTCATCAACCCGCAGCCGAGCCTTCAGGTAACCAGGGATCAAACCCCACAGACCGCCAACCAGCGCGCCCGCGCTGAAGCACAGGCCGATCAGCGGCAGCGCAGGTAATCCAGTGAAAGTGAATCCCACCCATGCCGCCGCGAACGCCCCAACGTACAGAGAGCCTTCAACACCCACGTTGAAGATGCCCGCCCGGAACGCGATCAAGGTCGCCAGCCCGGTGAAGATCAACGGCGTCGCCGTCAGCAGCGTATTGGCGATAGCCCGCGGGTTGCCGAACGCTGAATTGAGGAGAACTCCATAGGCATTGAGGGCGTCCTTGCCGGAAAGCTGCATGATGATGCCGCCGACCAGCAGCGCCAGCAGAATCGTCAGCACGGTGCGGATGATGGGCGCGAGGCTCTTCATAGGATGTTCTCGCTCATGGTTTTACCCGCCATCGCCAGCCCGATCTGTTCGCGGGTCGCCGCCGCCCGTGGGAACTGTGCCACAATCCGCCCATTGAACAGGACGGCAATCCGGTCGCTCAGTGCCAGCAGTTCATCCAGATCAGCCGAGATGAGCAGCACGCCCACACCCGCCCCGCGCAGTCGCAAGAGCTGCTCCTGGACAAAACCGGCAGCGCCAATATCCAAGCCGCGCGTCGGCTGCACAGCCACCAGCACAGACGGGTCGCGCATCAGCTCGCGGGCGATGACGACCTTCTGCGCATTCCCACCGGAGAGCGTACCCACGCCCACCCGCTCATCTGTCGCCCGAATATCAAATCGGTTGAGAAGGCCGGCAGCCATTGCCCGCATCTGCCCCAGCGGCAGCACCCCCAACCCCTGCGCCTGTTGGTAATAATCGCCGGCGCTCAGGTTTTCCCAGATCGCCATCGCTTTACTCAGGCCCTCGGTCTGGCGGTCCTCCGGGATCAAGGCCAGTCCCCGTTCACGCCGGGTCCGAGTAGGCACACGGGTGATGGACTCGCCATCCAGCAGCACCTCACCGCTGACGCCATCGGCCACACCGATCAGCGCCTCGACCAGTTCCTGCTGCCCGTTGCCTTCCACCCCGGCGATCCCCAATATTTCGCCTCCAAAGACAGTCAGATCAATCTGGGTGGCGCGTCTGCTCCCGCTGGTGATCTGGAGGTTTCGCACCTCCAGGCGCGGACGCCGTCTCCCGTCAGCGGGTGCCTCGGTAATAACCGGCGCTTCAACCTCATGCCCCACCATCAGGCGGGCAATCTCCGAGGGAGTGGTATCGACAGTTTGCACAGTGCCGACCACACGCCCCCGCCGCAGCACCGTCGCCCGGGTACAAAGCGCCATGATCTCGTAAAGCTTGTGGGTAATGAAGATGGCAGTGCAACCGCCCGCCACCAGCCGCCGTAGCACGCCGAACAAACTCTCGACTTCCTGCGGCGTCAGAACAGCGGATGGCTCATCCAGAATGAGCAAACGCGCATTCCGATAGAGCATCTTGAGGATTTCCACCCGCTGCTGCAACCCGACGGGCAGATCACTAACCAACGCATTGGGGTCGACTTGTAAGCCAAATTGCTCGGAAAGCGCTTGTACCTGCCGACGCAACCGGAACCGATTGAGGAACGGACCATAGCGTGGCTCCGCGCCAAGGGCGATATTCTCGGCCACCGTCAGCGATGGCACCAACTGAAAATGCTGGTGCACCATGCCAATCCCCAGCCGGATCGCATCCTGCGGGTTGGCAATCATGACGCGCTTGCCATTGAGGCGAATCTCACCCGCGTCCGGCTGCTCCATGCCATACAGCAGCTTCATCAGGGTGGATTTACCCGCGCCGTTTTCACCCACCAGACCATGAATCTCACCCGCCTCGACATGCAGGGAAATATCATCGTTGGCAAGCACACCGGGGTACGTCTTGCGGATGCCGCGCAGTTCAAGAAAAGACATCTTAACCTCTAGGCGGGGCGAGGCGTGCCTCGCCCCTACGCTGATTCCCCTCTCCTATGGGAGAGGGGCTAGGGGTGAGGGCTGCTTATTCCATCGACGCCATCAGGGCGGCTGCACCTGCGCAGGTGCGGTCCGCGTAGAAGGCAGTACGCTGTTCTTCGGTGATGATGCGGGTATCCACCACCGGAACCTCCCCAGAGATGATCCCCGTGCGGAGTTCTTCAATGCGGTCCATGTAGGCGCGCGGGATGAGGTGGCGCGAGTAGACCATGTCGCTCAGGCCGACGCCGTTCTCATCCAGACCGTACTGGGCGACGCTGCCGCCACTCAGTTCACCATTAACCAGGCGGGAGATCAGGTCGTACACGGCGATGTCCACCCGCTTGAGCATACTGGTCAGCACAAAGCCAGGTGCCAGGAAGTCCTGGTCGCTGTCCACACCCACTGCCCAGAAACCGGTGTCCTTCGCCGCTTCGATCACACCTTGCCCGGTGCCGCCCGCCACCTGGAACACCACATCCGCGCCCTGTTCATTCATTGCCAGCGCCAGTTCGCGCCCGGTCGCCGGATCGCCGAAGCCATTTGAGTAGGCCACCAGCACATCAATATCCGGGTTGATGGCGCAGGCACCCTGCAGATAACCATCCAGGAACACATCAATACCGCTCGACTGGACGCCACCAATCACGCCAATGCTGGCGGCTTCATTGGTATTTGGGATTTCAGCATCCGATGTAACCAGCGCGGCTAACGCACCTGCCAGATACGATCCGGTATGCTCATCGAACATGACCGAAACAATGTTCGGCTGATCGACGACGATGTTGACAATCGAGAATAAGGTCTCCGGGTAATCCGGCGCGACCCGTGCCAGCGGATCAAAGTGGCTGAATTCGAGTGTAATCACCAGATCGAAGCCGGCCTCAGCGGCGGTACGCAAAAGCTGTTCGCCTTCGCCCACCGGGTCAGAGGACTCAATCGGAACCACTTCCACGCCGAAGTCCTGTGCGGCCAAAGTCAGGCCGGCAAAAGCCGAGTCGTTATACGAACGGTCGCCCAAACCACCCTGGGCGATAATCAACGCCACCCGCAGATCGCTCTCCTGGGCGCGGATCGCACTGGTGCCGACCAGCAGCGTGAGCAACAGCGCGCACATCACAACCAAACGAAGTCGACGAGACATTATGGACTACTCCTCTTTAGGCAAAAGAAAAAAGTCGAAACGGGGATAGAAAGCATCGGTTTTCAGATCGCGTCATTCACAGTCCTTTCGATAACCCAAACACGTGCATCAATCTACTCAGGAGCGCCGCAGATGAATGCGATAGTGGTAAAGGTCGGCACGGTACTGTGCGACCACATATTCAATAAAGCGGTTTTCCGAATCCCAAGAGATACGGGTCGTTTGCAGGAGTGGCGCATTGGGGGCCACCGCGAGCAATGCAGCAGTTTCTTCACTGGCTGGTACGGCATCAATCGTATCGATACCCTCCGCCAGCGTGATCCCGCGCTGTGCCAGCAGCACATAGAGCGAGGGCGTCTTTTGCAGATCCTTCCGGGAAATCTGGATGTTATAGAGGTATGCATCATGAATGCCAACGGCTTCGTCATTGGCATAACGCACCCGTTTCAGGCGCAGGAGTTGTGTATCCGGAGGCAAACCCGCTACTTTGGCAATATGCTCTGGCGCACGAACCGTCTCCAGCAGCAGCAGTTTCGCGCCGGGGACTAACTGTCGGCTCTGCATATCCTCCGAAAACCCGACCATTCGATCCAGCGGATGATCAAGTTGGCGCGGGGCCACAAAGGTACCGCGCCCACGTTCGCGCCGGATATACCCCTGATTGACCAGTTCCGACATGGCCTGGCGCACCGTCATGGGGCTGATACTGAAGTGCCGCGAAAAATCAGTCTCGGAAGGCAGCGCATCGCCCGGTTGGAGCGAACCGGAGACGATCAAAGCCGTCATGCCTTCATAAATCTGCACGTAGATAGGGATTGGACTGTCTTTATCGACTTGAAGCGCAAGGTCATCGACAGGCATCACACAAATACCTTTTCAATAACTCTAGTTCTCTAGAGAATATAACGGATATACTGGTACAGCGCAAATGTCGCACACAGGGCCTCGTTCTGTGTTCATCACGGGCTCATGCGGGCCGTGTACAATCCGATCCAGACTTTAATCCTCTGCATGGAGCATACGCATGAGCGTCAATCTGCAACAGAAAACCATCCTCGTCACCGGGGCGACCAACGGTATTGGCAAAGTAACCGCCCGCGAACTAGCACGGATGGGCGCAAGCGTCGTCATTGTCGGGCGTAATCCAGCCAAGACTCAAGAAACCGTGCGCGAGATCAAAACCGCCGCCGGTCATGACCGTGTCGATTATCTGCTGGGTGATCTTTCGGTTATGGCGGAAGTCGCCCGCGTGGCGGATGAATACCGGGCAAAGTACAACCGCCTCGATGTGCTGGTGAACAACGCCGGGGCCTACTATCAGCAGCGGCAGATGAGCAAAGATGGCCTGGAGATGACCTTCGCGCTCAACCACATGAGCTACTTCATCATGACACTGCGCCTGCTCGATTTGCTCAAAGCCAGCGCCCCAGCGCGTATCGTCAATGTGTCGTCAGAAGCGCACCGCCAGCCGTCCTATGATTTCAACGATATGCAGTCGAGCAATTACAGCGCCGCCGGTTTCAAAGCCTATGGACAATCCAAGCTGGCGAATGTCCTCTTCACCAATGAACTGGCCCGCCGGTTGAGCGGCAGTGGTGTGACCGCCAACAGCCTGCATCCGGGCTTCGTCAAAACGGGCTTTGGTCGGAACAACGGCGGCCTCTCCAAACTGGTGATGCTCGGCATTACCCTGTTTGCCATCAATGAGGAGAAAGGCGCGCAGACCAGCATCTACCTGGCGTCCTCGCCGGAGGTAGAAGGGGTCACCGGCAAGTACTTTGACAAATCAAAAGTGGCTAACCCCGCCCCCTCCAGCAAGGATGAAGCAGCCTGGAAGCGGTTGTGGACGATCAGTGAGGAGCTAGCAAAAGACTACATCCCGGCGGTACAGGCTACCAGCGCCTAGGCAATCCTCGGTGTAGGGGCGGACCCGTCGGGTCGCCCCTGCGATATTTGTGCCTACCCCTCGTCGCTATCCTCATCCCGATCATCGGCAAACGAGGTCAGGCGCATGAAGGCGCGTTCCTGCGGGTTGAGGTCGGCAGGATACTCGGTTTCGTCGTAGGTCTCCAAAATGCGGTAGCCCTCTTTGATGTAGCCGCGGATGGTGTTCAGGCTGATGCCCATCTCGTCAGCCGCCAGATCTGCCGGCATCCCCTCGACCACGCACAGTTGCAGTGCTTGCCGCAGGCGGGGGGTCAATTCCGGGAACTTCCGCATCGGTGGCAGCACATAGGCGTGGCGCAGGGGATGGCTGAAGGCTTCCCGCGTGGCTTCATGCAGGCTCGTGGTGATGATGAAGTCGTGAAAGAGCGACTCGACAATCGCCCAGGCGATCTGAAACTTGATGTCGCTCTTGAGCAGGTAGCCATGCGCTCCGGCCTCCGCGATGGTAATGGCCGCGTCCTCCCGCACCGTTTCAGTCGTGCAGATCACCCGCACCTTATTCACTCGGGACTTCAGCCGTTTGATGAGCGCGGTGAGTTCACGCATATCCGCCATGCCGTCCGTATCCACCAGAATGACATCCGGCAGTTCCGCGTGCGGCGTTGCATCGAGGTGCAATTCCAGTTCTTCGTCGTTGTTCGCCATGAATTTCACCCGCGTGCGCCGATCCCACGCCAGAATGCCGTTAATGGCATGCAGCGCGTAGAAGTCGGTATCCATGACAACGACAGTGAGATTCAGGTCTTTGATGCGATCCATAAACGGATGCCCCTTGGGATGGCGCGGCGCGAATAGAGTACAGTGTACGCAGGCTCAGCAAAATCGTCCAGTGAGGGGCGGCACGACCCGACCACCTGATCTATAATGGCGACATGAATCCGACCGGCAGGGAGGCCGCCCCATGAGCGAGTACTACGACGAGCACGACGATCTGGACGACCCAATCGAAGGTTACTGTATGCGCTGCCGCGATACAGTCATGATGGAAGAAGTTCAGGCCGTCTGGACACGACGCGGTCTGCCCGCCACGCGGGGTGAATGCCCCACCTGCGGCGGCACCGTCTTCCGCATGGGCAAGACCGCTGCCCACAACGCCGAACAGCGCCCGGATGCGGTCCAGGTGGCCCCCGGTGGTGGACGCGTCAAACTGGCGATGGATACCGCCTATATTGCCTTCAGCGAGAATGACGCCATCGTGGCCGAACAGCTTGCCGAAGATCTGCAAAAGGCCGGGATCGCCACCTGGCTGCATGAACCGAATCAAGCCAACATCCACTGGGCCAGCGGGGTCCACCCGGCCCTGCAGGAATGCTCGCGGATGGTGGTCATCCTCTCCACCGACTCGGTCGGGGATGCCGGCGTGGAGGCTGCCTGGAAGTTCTTCAAACAGAAGGGCAAGCGGATCGTCATCGCCCAGGTCGCCCCAGTGGACCCGCCCGATCCCATCCGGCGCAGCGCCCGCTTCGATTTCAGCGGAGACTACCGTACCAACTTCCGCCAGATGGTCGGGGCGCTCAGTCAGTGAAGCCGTCCTCAGTTCACACTTCACAGTCACAGTGAAGAAAGGCTGATGACGTGAAACCTGAAACCAGGAACCTGAAACCCACCCGCTGGAAGTTGCCGGCTGGAAGCGGGTGGCTTCCCATCCTGCTCCTGCTGCTGGTCGCTTTCGCGCTGCGGATTCACAACCTCGGCGGGCAATCCCTGTGGAATGACGAAGGCAACAGCTTCGTCCAGTCGCTCCGCCCGCTGCCGGAGATCATCAGCAACGCAGCCCGGGATATTCATCCACCGGGCTACTACCTGCTGCTGGCAGGCTGGCGCTGGCTGTTCGGGACCAGCGAATTTGGTCTGCGCTCCCTCTCCCTGTTCGCCAGCCTCTTGACGGTCGCTTTCACTTATAGCATCGGTACACGCCTCTTTAGCCGACCAGCGGGCTGGATCGCCGCCGCCGTAGTGGCGATCAACACCTTCTCGATCTACTACGCGCAGGAAGCCCGCATGTACGCGCTGCTCGGCCTATGGAGCGCGGCGGGTATGTGGCTGCTTACAGCACCGCGCATAAAGTACACCCTGGATAGCAAAACGCGGGTAACGCCCATCTTTACGCTTCCATCTTCCGCTAAACTCGCGCTCGGCACTAAGTACAACTTTCTCAGAGCATCCGCTTTTTCCTGGAAGTGGGTGGTGCCGCTGGGACTGGTCAATGCGGCGGGGTTGTATACCCACTACGCCTTTCCGTTTGTCATGCTGGTGCAGGGTGTGGTGGTTCTGGTTGCAGTGGGTGGAAGCTATGTGGTTCAGCGTTCCAAGTCATCAACGATGGACTTTCAGCTATCGATCAAACCCACTTTGTCGCCTTACGCGCTGCTCCTCCCTTTCACCGTTGCCAACCTGCTGGCGCTGCTCCTGTTCGCACCCCTGCTGCCAACCGCCATCCGGCAGGTGACTGGCTGGCCCAGCACTGGTCAACCGATCCCGCTGAACGAGGCCCTAACGCTGATCGGTGGTTGGTTCGCCATCGGCCTCACCTACAGCGAGCGTCTTGACCCCTTACTGGTCCAAATCCCGCAGGTGTTGGCGCTGTTTGGGTTGATCGGGATAGTCATTCAACTCTGGCGAACGCCGCAGCGCAGCATCGTGCTGATGCCGCTGTTCTGGGTCATCATCCCGGTCGGATTATTCCTGCTGCTCGGCCTGTTCCGCCCGGCCAACCTCAAATTTCTCTTACCCGCGCAGATCGGTCTGGCGCTGTGGATCGGTGCCGCAGCCGTCAGCGCCAGCGCGCTCCAGATCATCCGGTCTTACAGCCAATGGATCATTGGCGGGCTGCTGGCGATTTGGTTGATCTTGCTGGCGAGCGATAGTCTGCCGCTGCTCTACGACGACCCTCGTTTTCAACGGGCGGATTACCGCGCCATCACCCATCTGATCGCGCACGATGGACGTTTGGCAGATGCCGTCATCCTGAACGCGCCCAATCAGGAAGAGGTGTTCCGCTACTACCTGATGAACCCGATGGATTACGACAGTCCCTACTATCACTATGCCCGCTTTCAATCGAGCGTGCCGATTTATCCCCTACCCGCCGGATTGGGCGGTGATGACGCCGCGACTGAAGCCGCCGTCGAAACCATCATCGGGGAGCACCGCCGCATCTTCGTGTTGTTCTGGGGCGAGGCCGAGCGCGACCCCAACCGCGTGGTCGAGCGCATATTGGACACACAGACCTTCCAGGCAGGGGAGGATCGCTGGTACGGGGATGTACGGCTGGCGATCTACACGCTGTCGGATCAGACTGGGAGGGCTCAGCAGGTCAATGCGGCTTTCGGGGACTCGATCACGCTGCAGAGCGCCCAGGTCAATAGCGGCCCGTTTGCATTAACCGGCGCGGATAAACGCGATGTCGTGCAGGTCGAACTCCAGTGGAGCGCCTCAGCGGCCCTGCCCACCAACTACAAAGTCTTCCTGCAACTGCTGCGCCCGGAGGGCAGTCTGGCAGCCCAGCGCGACTCGGAGCCGGTCAATGGCGCCCGCCCGACCAGCACCTGGACAGCGGGTGAGAACGTCATCGACCGGCATGGGCTGGTGCTTCCCGCAGATTTGCCCGCAGGGGAGTATATGCTCATCGTCGGCCTCTACGATCCCAATACGGGCATCCGCCTGCCCGTTGGCGAACGGGACTATTTGGAGTTAGGTACCATTCGCGTCACGTCCTGAATCCAGTACCCACAGTAAGTAATCCCCGCTTTACGGAAAATTCCGAATTTCTCAATTACGCGTGGCATTACGTCGCGTGTTTAACGTTAAAATACAATTGATTTGCATTGAGATCTTCATCACTGTGGTTGGTCATTTGGAGTATGTTTCATGGTCGCAAGCCTGCAATCGGTTGTTCACACGGCCCCAACAGAGTCGGTTATGGCATCATTGACGATGCCTCTGCGCTGGCCGGAAACCAGCGCCTATCTGGAACGGGTCATTAGCCGGTTCGGGCTGAACTTGCAACTACAAACGGTGGAATGGGGCGAACTCTGGCCCACGGTCAGTCAGTCCGCCTTTACCAAGAAAGGCGCGGTAGTCGCAGAGATTGGCAGCACCTGGCTGCAAAGCCTGGTCGGCATGCATGCGCTCAAACCCATCAACAAGGAAGACGCACTGACACTGGGTGGCGAAGCAGCCTATGTGAAAGCCGCCTGGGATTCCTGCCATGTCAGGGGGAATGCAACCCTGTGGAGCATCCCATGGAGTGCGGATGTCCGCGTGATTTACTTCTGGCGGGATATGCTCGAAGCAGCCGGGGTCAACCCACAGTTCGCCTTTGATACCCATCCCCATATGATGAATACCCTGGAGCAGCTTCGAGAAGCCGGGTATGAAACGCCCTGGGTGGTTGAAACCAGCCGCAACAACAATCCGCTGGAAAATGCGGCCAGTTGGCTGTGGAAAAACGGCGGCTGCTTTGTCAGCCAGGATGGACGCCGGGCCGCCTTCACCGCTGAACCAGCCTTGAACGGACTCATGGAGTACTTTTCGCTGCTCCGCTACTACCCTGCTGAGGCGGGTATCCTGAATGAAGGGCAGGCCAACACCTGGTTTGCGGAACGTAAAGCCGCAGTGACCATGAGCGGCCCCTGGTTGCTCAATCATCTATCCAAATATCAGTCGCAGGACATGCTGGATGTAGTCGGCATCGCGCTCCCGCCCGGTCCCTCCTTCGTTGGCGGCACGCACCTGGCGGTGATGGCGCATATCTCTCCGAAGGTCGAGCGACAGGTGATGGAGCTGTGCCTGTTTCTGGGCAGCGAGAACACCCAGCGCGAACTCATCCCGCTGATGAATGTGCTGCCTGTGCGGAAGTCCATCCTCCGGGACCCGTTCTATGCACAGAACCCACATCTCTCGGTCATGGTCCAGGCGCTCAAACACGGCAAGCTGATGCCCAATGTCCCCCGTTGGACCATCATTGAAGATCGTTTGATGGATGCCTTCGCTGTCATTTCGCAGGACATCCTTCAGCAAGGGAGCAGTCAGATCTCACAAACGGTGGATAAACGCCTCAAAACGGTTGCGGCACGCCTGAATATGGTGCTTTCGCAATAGAATCAAACAAAACACCTTCCTCCCTATACAGCCGATCCACGCCGGGCAGTGAGGGTGCAGGCTATGAATCAGGGTCGCGCCATGCGTAATGTTGCCCGCTGGGGTATCATCGAAGAACGATTAATGGATGCGTTTGTCGCCTTCAACCAGACATGATCAACCACAATGCGGAGTTGATCTCGCAAATTGTCGATAAGCGACTCAAAACCGTCGCGGCGCGCCTGAATATCGTACTTGCGCAGTAGGCATCGACCACTCATACCAATCGGAGACCTTCATGACTTTCCCTGCGGATTTCATCTGGGGTGTGGCGACTTCCAGTTATCAGATTGAGGGTGCCGCCCTCGAAGACGGACGTGGGGAGTGCATCTGGACGCGCTTTTCCCATACGCCGGGCAAGACCAAGAACGGCGATCACGGCGATGTCGCCTGCGACCACTACCGCCGCTATCCGGAGGATATCAAGCTCATCCGTGACCTGGGCTTTGGCGCCTACCGCTTCTCCATCTCCTGGCCGCGCATCATCCCGCTGGGAACCGGCCGAGTCAATGAGATGGGTCTGGACTTCTACGACCGGATGCTGGATGAAGTCCTCAACCAGGGCCTCCAACCCTATGCCACGCTCTATCACTGGGATTTGCCGCAGGCGCTGGAAGACCAGGGCGGTTGGTCGAACCCGGCTATTGTGGATTGGTTCGCAGAGTATACCGAGGTTGTCACCCGCGCCCTGGGTGACCGCATCAAGGGTTGGATCACCCTCAACGAACCCTGGTGCAGTTCAATGCTCGGTTATCTGTGGGGCGTACATGCGCCGGGCGTGCAGGATATGACCCGGGCCTACCGCGCCGCCCATCACCTGCTGCTGGCACATGGAGCCGCCATACCCATCATTCGTCGCAATGCGCCCGGCGTCCCGGCAGGCATCACCCTGAATCTGGCTCCACAGATCCCTCACTCGGATGACCCGCTGGATATTCAGATGGCGACTCGTGGTGACGGCTTCATGAACCGCTGGTTCCTCGATCCCATCTTCAAAGGCGAATACCCCGCTGATCTGCTGGCGGAGGAGATGATTGCTGCCGCGCTGGCAGATGTGGACATGACGCGCCTCAAGGAAGCTGCCGTACCGACGGATTTCCTCGGCATCAATTACTACATGCGCTGGATCATCTCCAGCAAGCTGGATGGGCACGACCGCTTCCCGGCGGGCAGCCGCTTCACCGAGATGGACTGGGAAATCTACGGGCGTGCCATGGGCGAAATGCTGCTCCGGGTACACCAGGAATATGGCCCCAAGGCCATCCATATCACCGAGAACGGGGCTGCGTTCCCCGATCCTGATACAACCACCGACGCCATCCTGGAAGATCCCCTGCGGGTAGAGTTCTACAAGGAATACCTCCGCGATGGTGCCCAGTGGGCGCTCGACCAGGGCGTTCCTCTCAAGGGGTATTTCGCCTGGAGTCTGATGGATAACTTCGAGTGGGGTGAAGGCTACGAGAAGCGCTTCGGCATCGTCCATGTGGATTACGCCACCCAGAAGCGCACGCCCAAACGCAGCGCCTATTACCTGGGTGAAGTCGCCCGGACAGGCGTCATTTAGTTCGATCCGGGGCGGGTAAGCAGCTCGCCCCGCCTTATCTCCAACTCTGAACCATGACCGTTGACCTGACTTCCATCCACGAACTCCGCCAGCAAGGGCAGCATGAAACCGCCCGCGACCAACTGCTGCTGCTGGCGGCCCAGCACCCCACAGATGCCGCCGTGCAGTATCAAACCGCCTGCGTGCATGACTATCTGGGGTTAGAACGCGAAGCGGTACCGTTTTATCGGGCCGCCATCCAGCACGGCTTGAGTGGGGCTGACCTCCGCGGTGCATACCTCGGCCTGGGTAGCACCTACCGCACCTTAGGGCAGTACGCCGAGTCCAAATCCACGCTGCTGGAAGGACTGACGCACTTCCCGGATGCCCATGAAATGACGGCCTTCCTCGCCATGACGCACTACAACCTGGGCGAACATCATGAGGCGGTCGCGTCGCTGCTAAAGCTGCTGGTAGAGACCACTTCAGATGGGGAGATCAAGGGGTATCAGCGCGCCATTCTCTTCTACGCCGAGAACCTCGATCAGCGCTGGGACTAACGCTAACCCGTCCCGTAGGAAGCAATACCATACTGCGCGGTCATATGCCCCGGTGGCGCTTCACCCCAGACCATGCGGGTACAACCGCGCAGGCAGAATAAACCGTTGCGCTCGACCAGCGCCACAGCTTCCGCATGGGGCAGCGGCACATTAATGCGGATGCCAGTGCCGGGCATGGATGCCAGCGCGGTTTGCAACAGTAGTTCCGCCCCGGCGGGCGATTCATCCCACCACGGCCCCAGGTGCATGAGCGCCTCATCCCCCTGTGCCAGGCAGTAACCAGCCACCCGGTCGCCCTCGAGTCGCACCCAACCCCGTTCCGCCATCTCGGCCAGCACCGCCGGGCGCTCCACGCCCATCACGGCATGATCCAGCGCCACAATCGACGGCAGGTGCTCGGCACGATAGGGACGAGCAGGGGCTTGCGTCAGGTTGAATTCCTGGGTCGCCCCATAGATGTTCACCCGGTACAGGGGTCGAAAGCCCAGGCTGGCATACAGTGGTTGACCAAACTCGGTGGCATCCAGCATGGCCGATTGCACGCCAGCCCCCCGCAGGTAATCCATCAGTGTCACCATCAATTGGCGGGCGTAACCCTTTCCCTGATGGGCGCGATCCGTGATGACCGTCCCGATCCAGGCCAAAGCCGGGCTGTAAATGAGGCCGAAAGCGGTTGCTGCTACCCGCCCATCAACCACCATGCCCAGAGCGCCCTCCCCGCCCAGCGCGATCATGTAGTGCCAGGAACCCATGCGCCGTCCCCAGCCAATCGAATCAGAAACTTCGGCGCAGGCAGGAATGTCTTCCGCCGTGAGGCGGCGTATCAGAGCAACCATTGGACGATCAAACCATCCCATTCATGAAGAATTCCACCATATCCCGCGTATCGGGCGGTGGCTGAGGTAAACCAGGCCGCTGCACGAGTAAAGGTGCGATCACCGAGGCCAGCAGTGCGATGAGTGCCAGCAGGGCCATCACGATCCAGATCACCCGGCGCAGCGTCCAATAACGCGCCGGCGGATCGGGTTCATCGATGCCACCATCATCCACCAGATCCGCATCCAGCCCGTGTCCGCGCTCCGGCATCCACGCCTCATCTATGCGGAAGCGTATCGGTGAATTCGGTTCATTCATGCTCATGGTGGCCGCATCTTTCTTACTCACCCACCTTACGCAACGGCTCACGTATCGACTGTATGTTCCCGTGTCTGGCTCCCCTCTCCCCGCCGCGCCTTCTTAGGCGGACGGCGGATGTTGGGAGAGGGGCTGGGGTGAGGGCTGACCGCGTAAGGTGAGTCACTCAGGTTCAGTATCTATAGACTCACACACCCGCATGAGGCCCATATGAGTCCACTGGAAAGCAGCAGGGGCGAGCCAAAGCCCGCCCCTGCCTGATCAATCGACTATCGTAATCTTCCAGCAGAACGAACTATTGAGTTCCCGCCTGGAAGATCACCATGTATTCACCCAGCGTGCCGCCGGCCCCGGTCATCGCCAGGTCGAAGATCAACGGATCGTCCACCGTCACATCAGTGAAGGTGTCAACCGGGAACAGCAGTGCCGCGTCGAAGTTGTCCGCATCCAGGGTGCGGCCCTGGTTACGATCCACATAGAAGCCGTTCATGTTGAAGTCAGGGGTACCGGCATCTCCCCAGCAGCCGCGATCATCGCCGGCATCATCGCAGAAGATCTCGGTGCCATCATCCAGCGTGAAGACGTTGCCATCGCCATCATGCAGATAGGTGAGGGGATCCAGGCGGTTATTGATGCCCAGCATGTAGACGAACAGCGGTGTCCCCCGTCCGACCACACCCGGCGTGACCAGCACCCGGAACGGATCGCCAAAGCCGTCGAACTCGGTGACCGCCATGCCCTCCACCAGCAGCACGAAGTCACCCGCCATATCATTCACACCGCCCACCGTGATGGACATATCCTTCAGGCCTTCGCCGCTGCGCTGGTCAAAGGTAATCAGGGCATCCGTCCGGCTGGCGCGGAAGCGCCCCGTGGTGGGTAGATTGATTTCATAGCCCTGCATCTCATCGCTGTCATCCACGCACTTGCCATTCCGCAGCGTGCCGGATTCGTAGACGGCGACCACCGGGTCAAATCCATCCAGACCCACGACGCGAGCCGTATAGGTGAAACCCGCCCGCATCTGGACCACCTGGAACTCAACGCCGTTGCTGAACTCCAGGCCGCGCCCGCAATCCAGCGCCACACCACCGCTCATGGCCGTATTATTGCCGCCGTTGCCCCCATTATTTGCCTGCTGGTTCTGCTCGGCGCTGATTTCGAACCATTCTTCCAGGCTGATCAGGTTTTCCCGGGTATCCGAAAGCACGATTTCAACGGCTTCAGCGGTGACAATACCGCCCAATTGACCGCCCGCCCGGTCATCCACCAGCGCGAAGGTCGGCACGCCGACAAATTCGCCATCTCCGTTCACAGCCAGACCGCCGCTGTTCCCGCCCGCAATCGTCGCATCCGTCAGGTAGATCGATTCAATATCTTCACCAGCCACCTGGCCTTCGACCACCGAGCTGATGCTGCCCTGTGTCACCACCAGGCTGCCTTCCGCGATGGCCGGGAAGCCCAGGAAGGTCACATCATCACCCACGCGGATACGCCGCGGGATATTGGCAATGTCAAAGAAGGGGAGATCCAGATCCGCGATGTCGCTGCGGCTCAGGCGCCGCTGCCGTTCATCACGGTCAATCTCCAGCACCGCCAGATCGGCATCCGGGGACACGCCAATCAGTTCCGCGTGATACATCAGGACCGGCGGGCGAGACACTTCATCCACCATATAAATGGCGTAATCCAGGCCCGCTTCTGCCACATGCCGATTGGTGAGAATGGTGCCGCTGGAATCGAGGATCGTGCCGGAGCCATTGCCGATCAGGTCGCCCCGGTCGTCCAGAACCCCGATGAAGACGACCGAACGGGCAATTTCCTCGATCTGATCGCTGCTCAGGCGGCCCTGGGCGAACACGATCATCGGCAAACTACAGACGACCACAAATACCAGCACAGCTAACTTGCGCATTGAAAGCTCCCCTTACCAAATAAGTGATATCTGCATGGACTTTCGCTTGCTTACATAGGGAATTATATGCGCTTTTGGTTAAGACTGTTGGCAGGATTGCCAAGTTCCCCGTTAATTGGGGGGATCAACCGGCAGCAGGTACAAATCGGCCCCCAGAGGCAGGCGGCGGGATTCCAGTCGGGCTCCCAAAACGACGCTGGCAGTCTGCACCTGCTCTCGACTGTGCCAGATATAATCAAACTGTGCCACAGGCGGGATGCCGCCGCCCAAACCTAACGGCCAGTTGAGCGCCATCCCATACCCAACTTCACGATGAGCCTCGTTCATCACACCGGCCAGACGTCCATATGCCGAGTGCATCGGTGTAAAGCCAAAATTGCCCAGGACTACGTAAGGCTGGGTCTCTTGCGCGACCTCTGCCAACAACTGATCGAGGCCGGCATTCCGTGCGTTTGCATCATAGCCAGTCAGATAGCGGTTGATGATCGAATCCAGACCGTTAAACACAAAGCGCGGACGGTTTGAACTGTAGGATCGCGCCAGATCCACATTGTACACAGCCAGCGTTTGATCGTTCACCGCCAGCAGCGCCCGCGTGATAAAGGTGCTCCCTGTGGCATCTCCACCGTTGACGACCACCGTCTGCTCCAGAATCGGATAGCGGGAGAGGATCAGGTTGCCGCTGCTAGATCGCCACGTAGGGAATTTCCAGGAAATAGAAGGGAATTCACCTGCCATCCGGGCGATCATGCCTCGCCCATTCATCAACCGGAAGTCCTGTACAACGATGACGTCGGCCTCAGCGCCTTCGCTCCACTGCCGAAAATCGTCATACACCGCAAAGGCGCGATCCGGGGTATAAGTCACGAAGCGCAGTGGCGGATTCCCCTCCACGACGGAAGCTGTCCCAGTCCGCTGGAGCAGCACCGGCCCCAACCAGAGTCCCGCAGCGAGAAACGTAATCACCAGCAATAGGGTACTGCGCCAGGTCTTGAAGAGGATCGTCAGGATCAGGATCGGTATCGCCGGCACAAAGCAATAGGGAGCAAAGGTGGCCCACATGCCGACCAGCCATAACCGATCTTCGGCCACAATGCGCAGGATGGTCAGCACAAGCAGCGGGACGCCAATCAACCAGGCGATCAACCTCACCCCGATTTGACCGAAATCCCACAGAATTTCTCGACCAGTGACCATGTCAACCCATCCCGAAATTGGTAGTTCCCAATGACTTCAGTCTAGGTTTGACCCCTTGCGGATACCTAATCCCCGGCATCCGCCAAAAGGTGGAGCCGCATTCCGCCACACCGCGGACGACTGACCAGCCCCTTTGCCCGTATCGTGATAGTCACTACTCACCACTGGATGATGGAGATCCATAATGAATATGCCCTTTGTAAACGAACTGACTACGGCCTTAGATACCGACCAGATTGCCGACCTCCGCTCGAACGTGCGTGGTCAGGTCATTCTGCCGGAAGATGCCGAATACGAGAGCGCACGGTTGGCCTGGAACCTGGCCGTCAATCAACACCCGGCCCTGATCGTCATCGCTGCCGATGCCGACGATATTGCTGCTGCCCTGCGCTTTGCCGCGCTGGTGGACCTGGATGTGACGGTTCAAGCCACCGGGCATGGGGTCGCCCGGCCCGCCACTGATTGCCTCCTGCTGATTACCTCCGAATTGAAAGGCGTTCAGATTGATGCAACCGCTCGTACTGCCTGGGTCGAGGCTGGCGTCAAATGGGGTGCGGTGCTGAATGCGGCCCAGGCTGTTGGACTCGCGCCCCTCCTGGGATCGTCACCGGGGGTCGGTGCCATCGGCTATACGCTGGGCGGTGGCATGGGCTGGTTGGCCCGCAAGTACGGTCTGGCGGCGGATAGCGTCCTGCGCTTCGAAGTCGTGCTCGCTAATGGCGAGAAGGTCAGCACCAGCCCAACCGAGAACGCTGATCTCTTCTGGGCGTTGGGCGGGGGTGGGGGTGCATTCGCTGTCGTCACCGGCATGGAGATCAAGCTCTACCCGGTGCAGACAGTCTACGGCGGCACGCTGATTTACCCGGCCGCCGCTGCCCGGGAAGTCCTGCAGTTCTTCCGCGAATGGAGCCGCTACCTGCCGAATGAATGGACCACCTCGGTTGCCATCATGAACCTGCCGCCGCTGCCCGAACTACCACCTTTCCTGAGTGGTCAATCCGTGGTGATGGTGAATGCCTGTTACGCCGGGGAGACCCGCATCGGTCAGATGATGGCGCAGGCCTGGATGGACTGGCAAGCGCCGCTGGTGAATGGCTTCCACGAGATGCCGTTCAGCGAAGTCGGCACCATCAGCAATGACCCGCAGGACCCCATGCCCGGTACCAGCAGCGGCGCCTGGATGAACGACCTGAGCGATGACGCCATCGAGACCATCCTGCGCTTCGCCCTGCCTGCTGGGGGGCCGCCCACGCTGGTCAAGACCGAAGTGCGGCAGGCCGGCGGTGCGATGGCAATAACCGATACCTACGAACGCGCCTACAGCCATCGGCAAGCGCCCTTTGTACTCCAGATGGTCGGCGTCAGCCCGACCCCGGAAGCAGTCGAAGCCGTCATGAGCCATGCGCGTCAGTTCAAAGCCGCGCTGGGCAGCCATCTCACCGGCGGCACCTACATGAACTTCCTGGAAGGGGAAGAGAAGTACACCAGCACCCGGCAGAGCTTTGAAGGGGACAAAGCCGAACTGCTCAAGGGCATCAAAGCCAAATACGATCCGCTCAACCGCTTCAACCGGGCCTTGAACCTGTTGCCGGACTCGAACGGGCCATTCAACAAACGTCCGCGCTAGCCAATTTCCGCCGGGGCAGTCTCCAGTCAACCCCTTCTCATCCGGGAAGGGGTTCGGTATCAATCGCAACACCTTATGGACAACCAAATTAGAATCCGCCGGATTTCGTGTAGGGGCGCAGAGCGAAGCCTCCCTTTGGGACGGCTGTGCGCCCGTCTGAATTAGGCGTGTTCGTTTTGGTTTATCCATCAGTGCCAAACCAGACCAAAAGCGTTGAATGAATGTAGGGGCGACCTGCCGGGTCGCCTCTACCGGAAACTGGTAACTGGCATCCGACAACCTTCTGGCTGACCGCTGTCCACCTACTGCTTAATCACCACCACCACCTCACGCGGGCCATGCACGCCGAGGATCAGTTCCATCTCAATATCGCCTGTCCGGCTGGGACCGCTGACGAAGCAGACATTGGCGGCGCGCCGGATGTCCTCCAGACCCGCCTTACGCTGCCGGGCGACCCAGTTCTCCAGTCGGGGGACAATCTGCCGTGCCTCGATGACCGCCAGATGCACAGGAGCCAGCACGGTCGGGATGCGGCCTTTGCCGGGGCCGGTCGTGAACACCAGCGTACCCGTCGCCGCAATCGCAGCATCCGCGCCGGTCAGGCCCACCCCCGCATCCTGTATATAGGCAATCGTCTCCGACCGGAATTCGTCGTGGGTCGCCGGATGCGTGATCTGGATGCCTGCGTCACGAACAGCCTGTTCCAATCCCGCAACTGGAATGTGGGCGAAATCCCACGCCAGCAGATGTTGCGTGTTCCGCTGCTGCAGTTGATCGAGCACACACGCCCGCGCCCCGGCATCGCCATCCACCACGTAGGCTTTCCCCATCAGCCGGTCGAGTTCAAACTGGAATTGCTTGAGCAGCCCTGCAGGGGACTCATCCGGGACAGGGGCAACGGTCAGGTAACGCTTGGGGCGGGGCGGAGCCGCCGGGAACGGATTGGCGGCAGCGCGGAGCCGATTAAGAATGTCATCACGGGAGGACATACAAGACCACTTTCTGCTCGGCTGAACGGTATGGGTGGATAGTACCACAATCTCTCTTGCCCGTCCCACGCCCCGTCATCTACAAAACCTTTATAAAATCTCGACATTATCAAGGTTTCCCGCTGCAGATTGCTGTTACAATCAACCTAACACTGGCAACCACACTGGAAATGGCACGACCGCCATGAATGTCACCCGCTTGCAACGGCTCTTTAGCTCTGTCAGGAGTTCAACCATCACGGGTATCCTGGCAAGTCTCGCGCTGGCGACAATCATCGGCTGGCTGACCGGGGCGCACGACCTGACCGGCATGTGGTTGATTACGCTGGCAATCGCCGGGCCAGTATCCTTCATCAGTGCCCGTGCCTACATCGGCTTTCGCAGCGCCCTGGAGCAGGAACGCCTCAAGGTTGCGCTGGAAGAGCAGCGGGCGCAGATTCTCTCCCGCTTCATTCGGGATGCTGCCCACGAGTTTAAGACCCCGCTGACGCAGATTGGTGTCAGCCTCTACCTGCTGGAGCGTGCGCCGGAAGCCGCCCAGCGCGAACCCCACGCCGCGCAGATTCGCACCCAGATCGACTCGCTCAATGCCCTGTTGGATTCAATCTTGCTGCTCACCCGCTTTGACACCGCCGATGCCCATGCCTATCCGCGTGATCCGGTGCCCGTCCGTGATCTGGAGCAGCACATCCGCGCCACCCACACCCACCCGCGCATCAGCCTCCAACCGCACACCCTCGACCCGGCCCATACCGTTCCGGTCAACCTGACCGATCTGAAAATCGCCCTCAAGCAGGTGCTGGAGAACGCCCTGCGCTATTCCCATCCCGCCAGTACGGTGGCAGTGGACTTAAGCCGCGTGGGACACTTCCTCCACATTGCCGTGACTGATCAGGGTGAGGGCATCACGCCGGAGGCGCTGCCGCACATTTTCGACCGCTTCCAGCGCGGCGATGAGAGCCACACCACGCGCGGCCTCGGCCTGGGACTCGCTATCGCCCGCCGTGTGCTGGAGCTGCACCGGGGGCGCATCGAGGTGCAGAGCCAACCCGGTAAAGGCTCCACCTTCACCCTCGTCCTCCCCACCGGCTAGCATTTCACCTGCGCCAGTACGATCTGCTCGCGGGGGACACCCGCTTGCAACAGCGCATCGACTAGCATCTTGTTGTTCATGTCGCGCTCGATGATGACCTGATCGCCTTCCAGCCGTACGATGAGACCGGCGTTGGCATAGCGTTTGCCATCGAAGGTACACAGGTCAACTATACTGAGCAAGCGGTTATCCATTGCACACGCTCCTCTCGCTCCGCGTCGAACAAGACGACTTTGATGTCTGGCTGATGGATGAGTTCACAGTTGATCAAGACTGACAAATCAATCCTCGATACGCATTGCGGAATTGGTTTGTGTGTCCAGTCGCAAGGTGTATCCACCCCGCAAGTCTGAACCCGGAAATTCGACATCACAACCGATCACATTAGTCAATTCACCATCGCGTTCTGCAAGCAGAAAAATGTATCGCTCATCATGGGATATTCTAATCAAGCGCTCGATTTCATCCTCCAACAAAATCTGACGTTCCCCATTAGAAGGATTAAATGCGATGAGGGCGGGTGTTACATCTTCGGCATTCTCAGTCGTCAGGAAAAGATACTGATTGCGCCAGTTCCAGGCCGTATTGCAATCAAAAACCGGATCATACTCTGGCAATGGAGAAGCGAGACAATCATAACCGAGATCATATTGTTGTTCCGTATCCGGCCCATAGATACTGAAGATACAACGTTCATCACCGCTTCGCATTGAACCGCTGCGCGTAGAAATAACGGAAGGCGAAGCAAGATTTTCAAAGCCGTAAGCGGTCAATCGCGGCCAGTGCCGGTCTGGGATAGCCCAGAATCGTTGTATCAGGCTATTGGGGCGTTCAAGATCAAAGCTGAAGTAAGCTGCTGCATTGGAACTGGATGGAGGAAGTTGCGAAAGCCAGCCATGTGTAGCATCGCCCCAGGCATCCCCTAACGGGTATACAGTCCCCAGGAGGTTCATTGCACTCAGAGAACCCAGCAGAACGATTCGATCAGATACGAGTTCGTAGCTGAATACATCGAAAGAGTCATACACCGCATCGGACTTCAGTCCAATAATGACCAACCATGTTGCATCTGGATTCAACATTGGCCCTACAGTGTATGCCTCTCCCCAGTGATAACCGGATGGTAATGGCCCTTCAAGACTTCCATCCACTGCGGAGCATAAATAAGTGGCGGAATCTCCATCCGGTCGAAAGTAATTCCACTCAGGCTGTGTAGCATCTGTTTGGATGGTATCCCCACAATTTGATTGCGAAATAAGTAACGCCACTGGATCAAGCGACCAAAACACTGGTTCATGGGTATTGAGACGGTTCGGCATTAGAACGAGTAGCAAGCCAATCAGCAGTAGGCGCGACATAAATAAACTCCGGCTCTTATTGAATCAATGATATTTCTTGACTATAAGTCGCGTGAAAATCGGGTGATGGGCGGTTATCTACCGCTTGCCCGCCGCTTTTATCTGCTTTGACATTAACTACTCCAACGCAGTCGGGACACTGCTGCTATGACAAATTCCTCGACTACGCCGCCCAAGACCTGCTCATCCTGCGGAAGGTGGGCGGGGGCTATCGCTTCACGCATGATTATCTGCGGCAGCACCTCGCGGCCTCCGCCTCGGAGCGTTCGCAGGGGTAGCGGCACAACCGCCTCACCCCCGGCCCCTCTCCCGCGCGACCCTTACGCCATGGGAAAGCGGAGGTTATGCGGGAGTCGGGTCACTGGAGAGGGGAGTCCGGACTCCCCTCTCCAGATGGTGCGGTGTGAGATTGTACTTTCTCAACCTGTGTGGCAGCACCATCGCGGGAGAGGGGCCGGGGGTGAGACCTCTGTCTTTGCACAATGCCTACGGCAGCCTCTGGCAGAAAACGGAACAAAATCGGAACATATGTTCCGTTCCATCCACCCAACCTGTGTTACTATTTTGCCAAGTGTGAATGTAGGGGTAATTAATTGCCTATACTGGCTGTCGACACGCTGGACTCCCCTGCCTTCAGCACCAATTGGAGCTTGCCGACCTTGCACCCTTCGCCAACGCCATCAACGCAACCAAGCTCCCTCAAACCTTTGCATCCTTGGTGCTACTATCTCACCAAGCGTGAAAGTAGGGGTGGTGCAGATTCTATAATGTGCCGTATAGACTCCTGACTCCCCCTCTCCCACGCCCCGACTCTCGCATCGCCTCAGCCCTTCAGAGGCGTAAGGGGCGTGAACGGAGAGGGGGCGGGGGGTGAGGCCTCTATCCACACAATGACACTTGGCGACCTATTACCCTGAAAGCATGATCGCATGGGGAAACCTGCTCTCCTGCACCTTAAAAACGGGGGAATTGGCGTCCAATCCGCCATCACCAGAGCGAAAATAGCGGCAATCACCGGAGTAGCCGCTAAACTCATGGCCGATTACCAGCGCCGCCGCCGCCGCCGCTGCAACATCTGGAAAGGGGACACGCCTTCACCAATCACTAATCACTAGCCACCACCCACCCCCTCCGGAACGCCGCCGCCCGCGCCTGCAGCCCCTCCGGCGACCAATCGGCACTGACCAGCGCGCTCCCCACCCCGACCGCCACCGCACCCGCCGCCCGGTACTCATGCAGATTCGCGGGCGTGATGCCCCCGGTCGGCACAAAGTCGAGGTCATCCAGCGGTGCGCGGATCGCCTTGAGATAGGTCGGGCCGCCCAGCACATCACACGGGAACAGCTTGAGCATCCGGCAGCCAGCCAGATGTGCCGCCTGCGCCTCACTGGGGGTCGCCACCCCCGGCAGATGCAGCACCCCCGCGCCGAGCGACCGGCTCACCGAGGCCGGGTCGAAATTGGGCGAGACGATGAACTGTGCGCCCACGCCCAGCGCCCGCTCCACCCCGGCGCTATCCCGCACTGTCCCGGCACCGACCAGCAGCGCGGCACCAAACTGGGTCCGCAGCGCCGGGATCGCTTCCAGCGCCGCGGGACTATTGAGCGTCACCTCGAGCACGGTCAGGCGCTCGCGCAGCAGAATCTCCGCCATCCGCAGCACATCATCCAGCGGGAATCCCCCCCGGATGATGACCACGATTCCATCCGCCTTGATCCGATCGGCAAGGTGTTCAACCATCATATTGACCATCCGCTTGTTGACCAGGTGTTGATCTTCACGTCCATTGACTTATAGCAATGGTATTGCCTTCTGAATCGATAAACCAGGCACTGACTTCGCCCTCCAAATCGGCGATTCCATTGACAGTTTTCAAACCCGGAAAGTCATATTCTTCAAACCTAACGCCCTTGCGTTGTAGGGCGGTCACTTCGCCTTGGAGATCACGAACGACAAACGCCATAGCCGTATTGCGGGCCGTTCCAGCGTTACCGGATTCATAAATGAACAGGTGGGTACCCCCGCACTCAAACAAAACACCCCCTGCGGTCGCCCGTAAGAGGGTCAAGCCAAGCGTATCCCGGTAGAATCTTATGGCGCGTTGCAGGTCATGGGCAGGCAGGGTCGGCATCGCAGTCGCATGAGCTAACATCATCCACCTCATAGGTTATGGAAAGCACAGGCAGACGCTAAGCGAGAATGGGGGTGCAATTCATTCTGTAGTATACGCCAGAAACTGCCCCCGCATGACCGCATCCGGCAGCACCACCGGATCGCGTTGATGGGCGCTCTGGAAAATGCCGCGCCGTCGATAGCTTTCCTTGGCCGCCCACACCGAGAGATCAACCGACTGCATCGACCAGGCGATGAACGGCACGGCAGCATTAAACGCCGCCCATGCCCCGGCTTGGTCGCCCGCCGTGTACAGGTCATAGACCCGCGCCAGCGCCGGGCCGAAGTTCGGAGCAGGCATACACCCGCACGCACCGCGCTCCAACCCGTCCCAGAAGCTCAGTCCGCCCCAACCCGCCAATACCCCCAGGCTCCCACCGGAGAGACTCAGCAGGTCAGAGGTCTTCGGCCCTGCCGGAGTCCCCTCCAGCTTCACGTGGCTGATGGTCGGATGCTGCTGGCGAAGGCCCGCCAGGAACGCTGCGCTCATGGTCACGCCCGTGAGCTGCGGCGCATCCTGCACGATGATCGGCACGCCCAGCGCCCCCAGCCGCGCATAGTACCGCCCCAGCGACTCGGCATCCGGTTTGATGAAGTAGGGAGGCAGCACCATGATGGCATCCGCACCGGCCTCAGCCGCCATCCTGGCCCGCTCGACCGCCACATCCGTCCCACTGTGATCGGCGCTGATGACCACCGGCACCCGACCCGCCGCCGTCTGGATGACGATCTGGGTCACCCGCAGACGTTCATGCTCATGCAGCTTGTAGCCTTCGCTGGCGATGGCCAGCGCCGCCAGCCCATGCACCCCCTGTGCGATCAAGTCCTCGACCTGCCGCGCCAACCCATCCTCATCCAGCCGCCCATCGTCGAGGAATGGCGTCAGCACAATCGGGATGCAGCCTCGAATCGCCGAGGCGGGAAATCGACTCATGTATAGAACCTCGAATGGCAAAACGAAAGAAGACTAACCGCAAAGGACGCAGAGAACCGTAAGGTGCGTAAGAAAGATGTTCACTCTGCCCCTCTGCTTCTCTGCAGTAAATTCTTTGCATTAAATCTCTGTGTGATCTCTGTGCTTCTGTGTTTTTCTTCTTCTTCACACATAGAACCCTTCACGCGGCACGGTCACCCCCGGATGCGCCTCCATCACCCCCTCCACCAGATCGACCCCCAAACCAGGGCGGTCGCTCAGGTGGAAGTGTCCATTCCGCACATCGAACGGATGCGTGATCACCTCATCGCGCCAGGGCACATCCGTGAACATGAACTCCTGCCGGAAGAAGTTGGGGATCGCCGCGCACACATGGGCGCTCGCCAGGGTCGAAAGCGGGCCATTCGGGTTATGCGGTGCGACCGGGATGTTGTAGATCTCCGCCAGCGCGGCCATCCGTCGTAGTTCGCTCGGCCCACCGCAGCGCGTGATGTCCGGCATGACAAAATCCACCAGCCCACGCTCCAGCAGCGGGCGGATGCCGTAGCGGGTATAGTGCCGCTCACCCACGCAGATCGGCACATTCAGGCGGTTCCGCAGTGCCGCCAACGCGTCCACATTCTCCGGCCCCACCGGCTCCTCATACCACATGATGCGGTACTGTCTCAGACGCTCGGCCATGCGGATCGCCGTCGGCCCGTTCAGCATGGCGTGAGTCTCAATCGCCATCTCCACATCCGGCCCCACCGCCTCCCGCACCGCTGCCGTGACCCACTCGGCCAGGTCCATCTGGGCGCTGTTCAACGCCAGATTGGTGCTGAGATGCTCGCCAAACAGATAGTTGGTATGGGCGAACGGATCGAACTTCAACCCGGTGAAGCCCGCCTCGACCACCTTGCGCGCCTGCCGGGCGTAATCCGCTGGATTATGTCCGCCGCCGATGAACCAGTAGTTGGCGTAGAGCAGAATCTCGGTGCGGAAGGCACCGCCCAGCAGTTGATACATCGGCACGCCGAGTCGTTTGGCGTTCAGGTCGAGCAGCGCCATATCGATGCCGGAGATAGCGCATAGCGAGGCCCCCGTCGGCCCGACCCAGTTCAGGTCGCGGTAGAGCTTCGTCCAGATGTAGTCGATGCGCGTAGGATCGAGGCCGATGATGCGCTCACCGGCGTGCTGTGCCGCGTGGTAGATGATCGGGCTGCCCGGCCAGTTGGTCGCTTCCCCGACTCCGGTCAGCCCTTCGTCGGTGTAAATCTTCAGCAGCGTCCAGTTGTACTTGATGCCTTCCACCAACCAGACTTTGACATCGGTGATTTTCATGTGGAGGAGTCCTTTTCGGGTTGCCGGTTACCTGATGCCAGTTTCCGGTTGGCGACCGGCTCACGCGTGTAGGGACGAGGCAGGCCTCGTCCGGCAGATGTTCCGCAGGAGCGCACATCTGTGTGCGCCCGTCCGTAGATGTCTGGCAGAGTGTACCCACTGCACCGAGATCACGTCGAGGACTGGGTGAGGCCGCTTTGGGAGGTGTGCTTAGAGGGACTTCCGGCGGTCATGGCGGCGTTCTTCCCTCAAATGGCGGCTGTGGCGGCTATGGCAGAGGGGCTACGCCGCCACTAGCTCAATTGTCGTCGTCGTCGGAACCAGTCAGGTCAGGCGGGTGGCTGCGCGGACGCTTGTCGGTGGGTCAGTCGGTAAGATGCGTCCGAGGGGATGGGCTGAGAACAGGATAGCACAGGTCAGGTGAAAAAACGGAACATTTGTTCCATTTTTACCCTTGACAAGCGGATTACGACTTGTCCCCACTCGGCAACCGATTCCCTGATTGGTCGGGATCATCGCTTGACGTACAATAGCGACGCTTAAGGATACCAACCCATGAAGTGTTTGATCTGCAAACATGAGGACACCCAACCCCGTCAAGTGACCATCACCCTGGAACGGGATGGAACCACGCTGGTCTTCCGGCAGGTGCCTGCCCAGGTCTGTGCGAACTGCGGCGAAGCCTATGTGGATGACGCCACCACCGTGCATCTGCTGGAGTCCGCTGAGCTGGCTGCGAAGGCGGGTGTGCAGGTAGAGGTGCGGGCGTACTCGGCGGCGTAACGGACGCTGACGTCAAGGACGCCTTATCCCCACCCCGCGCCCGCAGTAGCGATCCGGCTCTCGAACGGCGGGACGAGTTTAGCGATTCCTCCGTCGGCCTTCCCATGCCTCGACCGCCGCCAGGGCTTCTGGCGTGCCAATGTCGCGGAGGGCGGTTATACCCCTTTTTCGTATCCTTGCATCCTTGTCCGCCAGCGCCGCAGTGAGGGCCTCCACCGCACGGCTATCCCCAATCTGGCCGAGTGCGGCGGCGGCAGTTTGACCCACATGACTATCCTTGTCACCCAGCGCTGCAGTGAGAGCCTCCACCGCACGGCTATCCCCAATCTGGCCGAGTGCTTTGGCAGCACTGGCCCGCACCGTGTCATGTTTATCCGCCAGTGCCGTGATAAGCGGTTCGACGGCACGGGGGTCTTTGATCGCATCAAGCGCATTGGCTGCATTATGTCTTACCCACGCATCCTCATCCGCCAGTGCCGTGATAAGCGGTTCGACGGCACGGGGGTCTTTGATCGCACCGAGCGCATGAGCAGCACTACCCCGCACTAACTTATGTTCATCAGTCAGTGACGCGATGAGTGGGCCGACCGCTTGACTATCTTCCAAGCTACCGAGTACTCCGGCAGCTTCGCTACGCACCCACTGGTGTTTATCAGTCAGCGACACAACGAGAGAGCCAACCGCACTACTGCTTCCGATTTGGCCGAGTGCGGCGATGACACAGCGGCGCACAAATTCATTCGGATCGGTGAGCATGGCAATGATGGGTTCGATAGCGCGGCTATCCTTGAGATGACCCAGTGCAATAGCCGCATTGCCCCGCACATCTGCATCAGGATCACGCAAAGCAATAAGGAGCGGTTCGACCGCACGGGTCTCCTTGATGTGGCCGAATACAATAGCAGCACTGCTCCGCACATGGGGATTGGGGTCACGCAAGGCGACTATGAGGGATTCTACGGCACGGCTATCCTTGATCTGAATGAGTGTATCGACAGCCCAGGAGCGTACACCCAAATCCGCATCAGCCAATAGCGTGATAAGAAGTTCGACCGGAAGACTATCTGCGATCTGTGTGAGGGCATCAAATGCACTGAGGGCTACCCCCTTAGTCGGGATAGTTCGCGCATTGATGAGGGCTTTGACGGCATGACTATCCTTGAACTTGCTGAGTGCTTCAATCGCATTACTCCGCACGTCCTCATTCGCATCTTTCAGCGCCGCGATGAGGGCCTCAACCGTAGGTGCGTCTGCTTTGCCCAAATCGCCAGGTGGGGCCATGCTTGTACCAAGCGAGCCGAAGTAGTCCAGAACTTCGCGGACGGTGAACACGCCGCCAACCACGCTGGTGATGAGGGTTGTCACTAACAATGGGATGCTGGTCGCTTGCACGACAATTTGGATAATAGTCGCCCCGATGAAGATCAGGGTAATGAGAACAGCGAGCAGGACGCGGACGAAGGCGGGCATCAGAGTTCCCCGGACAACATAGCTCAACGGGAATCGTACACAGGTCAGCGACCGGGCGCAAGCGAAACCCTATATCTTCGTACTTACATTTGCGCGAGGAAAAAAGCGGAACAAAATCGGAACATATGTTCCATTCTATCGCCCGCTGTGTGGTATCGTGAGTTGTAGGGATGCCCAACGGGGCGTCCGCCTCTCACAGGCGAGAAATAAACGAATCGCCGGTTCTAATGCGTCTAGTTTGTCCACTTTGTATCGTTTGAGAGAAGAATCCATTGAGCTTGGCCCCGTTTGTCGGTGCCGACAACGACAACAACGACATCAAGCGCTTGCCACTCTGCCCTTCTTCACTCTGTACTTCTTCACTAATCACTAACCACCAATCACTCCGCCTTGACTCCACCCTCCATCAATCCAGCGCCACATCGTCCCGGTCGGATTGGCATCCTGCAACTCCACCGGCAGCCGCGCCGGACGCACGTTGTCGTAGCTGTGCAGCGCGGCGAAGCGCAGCAGCGAAGCCGGGATGCCCACCGCCGTGAAGCCCGGATGCCCGGTCGCCGGGAACGGCCCCCCGTGATTCATACCCGGGCTGACCGCCACCCCGGTCGGCATCTTGTCGTTCAGCAGCCGTCCCACCTTCGTCCGCAGGATCGGCTCCAGCCGGGCGTAGAGGGCATCGTCCGCACCCTGTGTCGCGCTGTAGATGCTACCGGTCAGGTTGCCCTCCAGGTGCCGGGTGACCGCCAGCAATTCATCGGCGTCCTGCGCCACCACCAGCAGCGAAACCGCCCCGAACGCCTCGGTCTGCAACGCGTGCGGCTGCGCCAGGAAATCCGCCCCGGAGACTCGCAGCAGCGTATTCTGGAAGGCATAACCGCCGCCGGTCGCTTCCTGCCCGCCCGTCAGGACTTCCGCCCCGGCTGCTTGCAGCGCCGCCAACGCCTGTGCGATGTTGGCCGGTCCGCGCTCGGTGAGGAGCGTACCCGCTGTCCGTCCGCTGAACTCCGCCACCGACTTGCTGATGAATGCCTCCGCACCCGCGCCGTCGATCAGCAGCACCAGCCCCGGATTGGTGCAGAACTGACCCGCCCCCAGCGTACACGAGTTGGCGAATTCAGTCGCCAGCGCCTCGCCCCGTTCCACCAGCGCCCCCGGCAGCACGTAGACCGGGTTCACGCTGGACATCTCCGCGTAGAAGGGTTTGCCCGCCCGGTCGGCAGCTTCTTTCAGCTTCAGCCCACCGGCGCGGCTGCCCGTGAAGCCGGTCGCCGCCGTTAGCGGGTGCGTCACCAGTTGCGCCCCCACCTCCGGCTCCATGTGATACAGCATCTGCACCAGCGCCTGTGGGACTCCGGTAGCCTGAATCGCCTCCAGCGCGGCCTCCGCCAGCAGGCGAGTCGTGCCGGGGTGCCCCGGATGCGCCTTGGCGATGACCGGGTTGCCCGCCGCAATCGCCGCCGCAAAATCCCCACCGGAGACACCGTTGAAGGCATATGGGAAATTGTTCGGCCCCATGACCACCACCGCCCCGCCCATCGCCCGGTACATCGAGCGGATATTGAGCTTGCTGTCGATGGTGGCGTGGCACCACGAGCGCTCCCGCACCGCATGAGCCGCCTGCCGCAGTTGACCGGTCGTGCGCGGCAGCTCGGTTGATTTCAGGCGCGGTTCTTTCGGGAGTGCTGTCTCGGCATGCGCGATTTCCACCAGCGCCTCCGCCCGCGCCTCGATCCCGGCAGCATACGCCTCCAGGAAAGCCGCGATCTGCTCCACCGGCGTCGAGCGCAGCTGCTCCACGGCCACCTGCGACGCCTTCAAAGCCGCCTCGGCATCCGCCCAACTGGAGATCGGATAGTGATCCAGCAGCGGGGTGCGCGTCGTCGGGTTCATCGGCTGGAAGCTGCCGGTCGGTGCTTCCACCGGTCGCCACGCACCGTCAATCAAAATAGGATGGGGAGTCATGGGTATTCCTTTAGCTTCAGTTTATGGGCGGCTGGTTTCAAATAAGGGCTTTCAGCTACCGGCCGCATCTCGGACGCGCCGTTGCGTGTCCCTACGCTGCACTTTTCACTGCTTCACTGTGACTGTGAACTGTCCACTGTGAACCAATATCCTCATCCGTGATACAAAATCGACATACCACCATCGATCTGCAAATTGGCACCCGTCATGAAGCGGGCTTCGTCCGAGGCCAGGAAGACCGCCGTCCAGGCCACTTCATCCGGCGTGCCGATGCGCTTGCCAGGATGCATCGCCAGCGTGCGTTCCTGTTCCGCGTCAGGGTCGGGGAAGCTGTTCCAGTAGTCGATGACGTTCTGCGTCAGAATATACCCCGGCGAGATCGCATTGACGCGCACACCCTGCGCCGCCATATCCACTGCCAGCGCCCGCGTCAGGCCGAGCAAGCCGTGTTTCGCCACCGGATAGGGAAAGCAGTTCGGGATGATCTGGCTGGCGTGGGCCGAGGCCAGGTTGACGATGCTCCCCCCACCCCGCTCGATGATTTGCGGCAGAACCGCCCGGCAGCAGTACCATACACCGTCCAGATCCACGCTGAAGCAGCGCCGCCAGTCTTCGTCAGTACAATGCAGCGGATCACGAAACACGTTGATGCCCGCGTTATTGACCAGCACGTTCGCCCCGCCCAGTTCGCGTTGAACCTGTGCCGCCATCCGGTCGACCGAAGCCGAGTCCGCCACGTCCGTCTGGATGGCGATGGCCGTGTGGCCCTGTGCGCGCAGATCCGCCGCAACGGCTTCGCCCGTCGCTGGATTGAACTCGGCGATAACCACCTGTGCGCCTTCATCGGCAAAACACCTGGCGATGGCCTCGCCGATGCCCTGTCCGGCCCCGGTGATGATAGCCGTTTTGCCTGCAAGTCGGTTCGGCATAGTGCAGCCCTCCCCCTCGATCATCCCACAGGCTGCCTATTGTGACACGCACCGCCCATCTCATCCACCAGGCGGACTCGGTCAACAGCAACCAGGGGCAGCGCCGACGGCACTCCCCCTTCAGGGTCAACTTCAGTTGAAAATGGATGAGAAACTACGGAGGAAACTGGACTACACAGCCAACAGCGTGAGCAGCAGGTAGAGCAGGGTCAGGCTGGCCGCGCTCGAGAGCAGCAACCGGAGCAGGTTGATGTTCATCAGGCTGTCCATGTCCGCGCCGCCAGCTTGCTGCGCCTGTTTGATCCGGTTGTAGACCGGGGTCGCCAGCGTGATCGTCACGACCGCCACGGCGATATTCAGCACCAACGCCACGATGACCCCGACCAGTGGCACAGGCTCCGGGCGGATGACCAGCAGCGCCAGATTGCTGAGGACTGTCAGACCATACGGCAGCATCAGCGGGATCGTCAGGCGGGCCTCATAATCACCCAGGTAACCCGCAAATTCGCTCTTGCCCACCCGCCGGAGCAGGGGATAGGCTTCAAAGTGGATGTACGCCTGGACACCATTGTTGAACAGCGTCAGCGCGACCACGATGACAAACAGCACCAGTTCGATAGTCATGGAATGAATCTCTCCCTCAATAGCGGCACCAGTTGCTAAAAGACTGATGAATGAGGAGTATAGAGAGGGGCTCTCCAGAGCAACATGCTTGCCTGTCCTGACTGAATATCCGTTTATCCGATGATCGGACCATCATCATGGATGCGCTCAAACAGATACTACATGCCATCCGCCTCCAACCTCAGATGTTCGAGCGCCATGCCCTGACGGCCCCCTGGCAGATTGAGGGTTCCGCCTCCCATAGCGCAGCCTGGCACCTGGTTGAATCCGGTAGTTGCTCCTTGCTGATGGGGGCCGAAAACGAACCGCGCTTAATGGCAACCGGGGATCTGTTGGTCGTGACCAATACCCGGCATTATGAGATCCGGCATAACCCAACACGATCCACTGAAAATGGCCCTCAACCCGCCGGGCTGACGACCCTCATCAGCGGGGAATTCCGTACCGAGCATAACATCGTCACGCCCCTGTTTTCCCTGTTACCGCCCCTCATCCACATTCCGAATCAGGGTGGGAAACCGGTCTACTGGTTAGCGACAGCATTGCCCGGTATTCAATCCGAGTTTTACAGCGGACGGCCCGGTTCAGAGGCGGTGGTCAGCCGCCTGATGGATATCCTGTTCATCATGGTCATGCGCTCGTGGATTGACCAGCATACCGAGGGGGGAGGCGGCTGGTTAGGTGCGCTCTACGATCCCTATATAGGCAAAGCCTTGAACGCTATTCACGCCCACCCGGACCACCCCTGGACACTGGAAATCCTGGCGCGGTCCACCGGGCTTTCCCGTTCGTTCTTCTCGGAACGCTTTACGTTGACCGTCGGCGAATCGCCTATGAAGTACCTCACCCGCTGGCGCGTGCAGTTAGCCACCACCTGGCTGAGTGATGATGTCAACCTAACCGTAGAGGAGGTCGCCCACAAAGTGGGCTATACCTCCTCATTCGCCTTCAGCAAGGCGTTCAAACGGATGACTGGCAGTGCCCCAACCGCCTATCGCAGGCGCGAGTAGATACCCGCTTCAAGCATTGCTCTTTGCCAGATGAGGCTGCTCGGTGCTTGAAAGCCTACATCTGGCGATATGGCGGTTAAATCGTTCGCTCTCCGGCGTATCCTTCATACCTGGTCACTCCGTAACCTGAGTTTCGGATAGCCCTCATCCCCGGCCCTTCTCCCTGAGGGAGAAGGGGGAAAAGGTGTTTCTTCAAGTCCCCCTCCCTGAGGGAGAGGGGGGAAAGTGACCTTACCCCAGTTTGGCGGACATGAGAAATGTCCAATAAACTGAGAGTAAGGAGTGAAGGATGGGATACAAGAAGTACAGCGATGAATTCAAACGGGATGTGCTGGCGATGGTAGCGGAAGGCA
>JAFLCG010000019.1 GCA_017303635.1 Anaerolineae bacterium
TTCCGTTTCGTTCCCGACATAGGCTCGCGGTTCTTGCCTCAGAAAAGCGTGGATTTTTGTCCACTGGTCATTGGTCAGCGTCACAGGTTTCATCCGACCAATATACCTCAAATGTCAACACAACCTAATTCACCTTGACGCAAGGCGTCAAGGTGTCACATCTCCACATGAAGCTGGATGGTGACTTCATCACCCTCGTCTAGACCCTCAGCTTTACGGATGTTGGCGCGGATTGGGACGATATACAGATCGTCTTTTGGGAACAGCGAAGTCGTCCATATCGTCTGACCAATTTGCACTTGCACAGGCAGTACCCCCCAACCATAAGTGATAGAGTTGGAAATCACCTTCAGGTCGCGGCTTTGTTCCGCTGGAACCGTCACGAAATAGAAGGGTGATGGCCCCCTCCAAAACCAGATTTTGCCGCTGAATTCCATATCCATACTTATACCCCACTCATCTTTAGCACCTTGCCCACCGTCCGCAACAGGATATTCAAGTCGAGCAGCAGCGAACAATGCCGAATGTAGTAGAGATCATATTGGAGTTTGACGAGGGCATCCTCATCGGTGGAACCATAGTTGTAGCGCACCTGTGCCCAGCCGGTTAGGCCGGGTCGTATTGCCAAACGGGTACGGTAAAACGGTATCTTGCTGGTCAGGCGCTGGACATGTTCTGGGCGTTCTGGGCGCGGGCCAACTACGCTCATCTCTCCGCGCAGTACGTTGACGACCTGCGGCAATTCATCCAGGCGAGTTTTCCGCATAAAGCGTCCCAGTCGCGTTACACGGGCATCGCCTTTCTGGCTAAAAACAGCTCCCGTCTGGGCCTCAGCATCCTGCCGCATCGAACGAAACTTGTAGATACGGAACGGGCGACCATTCAAACCAGTACGTTCCTGCCAGTAAAAAATACCACCCGGTGAATCCAGACGAATGAGCAAAGCCAGCAGCGGCAGCACAATCAAGAAAACCACTAACCCCATCAAACCCATTACAACATCCATACCGCGTTTAACGAATCCGTAGAAAGCATCGCCCAGATTTTGCTCAATAGGCAGCACGACCGCCCAATTATTGCTGACATGCTCAACCGGTACCTGCCCGGTAATGCGCTCATACAAGAGTGGCATTGGCACTATGGAAGCACCCGACTCGTAAGCATCCATGACCCCTTGAAAAGTCTCAGTGCTCAAGTCACGCGTTGATGTGACAATCAACTCAGCTATGCGGTATTCGTTCAGCAGACGGCGGATATCCTTGCCAGTCCCCAGAACCGGCACATCACACAGATCGGTCAGCACATCATCCGGTTCAGCGATTACTCCTACCAGATCATACGCATAATACGCATGGCGACCAATGGCACTCATCATGGTCATCGCCGACCAATCAGTACCGACGATCATCACGCGACGGCGCTGACTGGCCCACCCAAATAGCAGCGGTTGAAGTGCATGAAAAATAGCAATTAATGCCAGTGATGCCACACCGTAGTAGATAATAAATAGGCGCGGCAACAACAACGGCGGTGCTAAAAAGAACACAGCCAGGTAAAAAAACCAAAGCTGTAAAGTAATCAGGATTAATTTCTGAAAAGTACGTGATCGGCTCGTATAGGTACGGAGTTCGTAAAAATCATTCGCGCCAGCCAATAACAACCAGGCACCCACAAGCACCACAAACCACCAGGCCCGCGGCCAGATGAACTCCGCCCACGTAAACGGATCTCGCGCTACCCAGGCCCAGACCCGGAGCGCGATCAGAACCGCCAGCAACACACAAAGCACATCGCCCGCAATCAGCAGATAGCGGCGCTCAGAAAGGCGCAATTGGAGGCGGCGGTCACGGTTGGCCGGCGAATACAGCATGGCATCAGTCAAGGCATCACACCATCAGTTATGAATGCTGGCACGGGCGAGTACACACCGAACAACTACTACAATCTCAAAATGCTCGTCAAGTGTGTCCATCTCCAATGCGATTGTACAGGCAGATTGCACAACCGAAGCACATGGATTTCAGATTGAGAGATACCCCTAAAGCTTTATCCCCCCACCCAACCGAGAATAGTGATCGCTCCACGCAAGCCGCCCGTCATGGCAACCGAACCTGTACCGTTCACGTTAGCAACATACAGATCGGTACGCCCGTCCCCGCCGGTTCGCACACCCAAATACGCCAACCAAAGACCATCCGGTGAGTAAAGCGGATTACACATACTGGGTGGTGGAGTACCGCGCGTGATGATGTTCAGGTTAGGATCAAATACGCGCGTACCATAAGGGCATTGACCATTCACCCCACCAATGGCGATGCGCGTACCATCCGGTGACCAGACAGTACTCATGCCAAAGCGGGGGAATGAGACCTCAGTCGAACGGTTGATGAGTGAACCATCGCGTCGCACCGCAATCACTTCGGTAGTCGTTCCAGCACTTTGGTAGATGACCGCACTGCCATCCGGTGCCCACGCTTCACTCAAGCGGATCGGCGAATCACTGCCATCGTTCAACCGTACCTGCTGGGCAGTACCGGTACGCACATCTGCGAGCCACAAGGTGCGCTCAGGGTCGCCCAGTGTAGGATCACCACTGCTAAAAGCGATTTGCGTGTTATTCACCCAGCGGGGTGGTTCCGTGATCCATTGATCGGAAAGTTGCACAGTCGTTCCGGTGCTGATCTGTAAGGCAAATAGGTTGCCTCCATTTGGCGGCGCATCGGTCGCTGGATCACAGGCATTCAGTTCTCCCGGTATCCATGAAGGACACGTGAGCCGGTCGGAAATAAACAGCAGATATTGCCCATCCGGCGACCACGCCGGAAAAAAGTCAAACGAGCCAGAACGGGTCACGTTTTGCAGATTGCCGCCATCCCGCCCAATCGTGAAAATATCAATGTCATAACCGGTCGCCAACGCAATTGCCAGGCGCGATCCATCGGGCGACCACGAGGGTGGACTGAAAAAGCCCCGCTGCGTAAATGTTCGGATAGGCAGGATACGCCCACTGATGCGGCTGTTCAGGTCAACGATGTACAGTCCGCCATCATTACTGCCAGTCCCCTGCCGCAAATAGGCGATGGCCGCACCATTTTCCGAGATATAGACCTGATTTTCTGTGCTCGAAGGTAAATCCAGGATCGCTACCCGACCCGCTGAATTGGTCGGTGGGACATAATAGAGTTGCTGAATATTGGTCGCCGCTTGTGGTGTACGAGCATCACCTACACCATCCCGGTTATTGTCATTCAAGAAGGCAATCACCGGCGCATTTAACAAAGTTAATGCATTTTCAGAGATCTCAACGCGCTGCCAGTTATCAAAGACGAAGCTCACCGATGCCTCCGGCGTACGCGAAGGCACGAGCGTCGCTGTTGGTGTAGCAGTTTCCGTCGGTGTTGGTGTGATCGTCGACGTTGGCGTAGCAGTCGCCGTAGCCGGCACTTGGGTGGAAGTAGGCGTGACGGTCGAGGTAGCCGTAGGGGTTGCAGTCGCCGTAGGCGTAGCAGTCGGTGAATTCAACGCTTGGCAAGAGGAACAGGCCAGCATTAGCAGAATAGTGAGTAAACGACGAGTCATAGCACGGTTCTGGATAGAGATCTTTGCGTTTAACATCGGGCAAGGATACCACGCCCATCAGACCTGAACTATGCGGAATGACGACGCTTGCCCGTCAGAAACCGGGATCAAGCGTCGGCGTGGTGTCCTCGGTGGGCAGGGGTGGTACCACATTGATGGTTAAATCATACGTGTACTGCTTGCGGTTGGCATCGATCAGAAAGAGTTGGTAGCGACTGGTCTGCAATGGGCAAATTGTCTGTGTACCCGAGGTTGTAACAGACTGCTGGTTAAGTGTCACCTGAACTGCACCACTGGTAATCCAGCGGAGAGTGGTACATTCTGCTGCAAGGAGTGTAGTCTTGTCTGCAGTAAAGGTGGCGCTGGCTCCACCAGGCAAGGCAGTCGGCGTTAGGGTTATGCCCGGTCGTACTGTAGCTGAAGGGGTACTAGTCACAGAAATCGTCCCTGGTACGCGAAGTATCTGCCCAACCTGAATGACGTTGGCATTGACCAGGCAGTTCCCCCGCGACAACTCATCGACCGTCAGGTTGAAGCGCGTAGCAATACGAAACAGAGTATCCCCTGTCTGCACAGCAACTGTGCCCGCCCAGTCACCCCGTGGACTACAACCAACAAGGGTCCCCCCTACGCCCGTCCCATTTCCAGATGATAATGTTGGCGGAACACTGACTGATCGAGTAGCTGTCGGAGGAACGAGGGTCGCCGGTTGCGGTAGCGTCACCGGCCGCTCCAAAAGTTGTAAAGGTGCGTTTTGCAACTGCGTCAGATCAATCGGCTCAGGCGCCAAGGGCGGCCCGATCACCTGTAACTGATCCCCACCCCCGACTGGCAAGCGCACTTGTAGACCAAGGGTCGCCATCTGGGTTTGACCAAAGGCAGTGATCCGGGCGCTACCTTCGATAGTCGCAATCGTTAGCGTGTCGTTGGCATACGCAGTCACAAAAATTGTGGAGCCGAGTTGAACATCCGCACCATTCAGTTGGAGCGTAACTCGTGTGCCAGTGGGAGACTGTATCAAGATACCGGATTGCGGCATGGCGCTGCAACGCAAATCGCCGACGCTCGTCCGAAGAGTCACACCGCGCATCATCGGCGTAGCCCCGGTGATGCCGGCATCACCGTAAAAGAGCAATGTCACATTTTGACCAGGTAGCGTACCAACAAGGTCTGCCTGCGCCTTGACAATAGCGATACCCCAGACACCGCTGACTTCATCCAGCGGAGCAGTATTTAGTGTACGGAGTTGCAGGAGGTCGGCACGATCACCAGCAGACTCAAAGGGACTGGCCAACGCTCCTTCAAAACTGGCATTGACCTGATCGTGTCCGTAACAGGCAGAATTTCGTTCCATCCCCTGACAGGCACTGCCCGTTTGTGCCAGTGCCTGCGTAACCAGTTGATCACACGTCAGCAGGGATTCGGCTGTAGCAGGAAGTTCTGTTGGTATCACAGGTTCAGTCGTCAGCGTACAGCCAACTGCAAACAAAACCAGCAGCATTACGGGCAATAAGCGACGCATAACCTGATCCTCCCGCTACCGAGAGATTCCCAGACCTCCCGCATTGAGCAAGTGCTCGACTTCGCCACTAGATATTAATGCCAGATCACCCGGCATTGTCAACTTGAGGGCGGCGGTAGCACAGCCATAGCGCATTGCTTCAGTCAATGATTGTGCATCTAACAGCGCATGGATTAACCCGGCTGCAAAGGCATCACCCGCCCCAATCTGGATTGGATTGGCAACAGCAAAAGCAGACGCTTGATGAAAGTCCCCATCAAAGCCAGCCGCACCCTGCATCCCACGAGTAAGGATGACTTTCGCACCATGCCATCGGTCAGACAGACGAACTGTTACCTCAGCGGGTTCACCGGCAATACCAAACAGGGTTTTGGCGTCCCGTTCCGCAATAATCACGTAGGTTGCTTGTTTAGCTAGAGGGTCGAGAATGGCAGCCGCTTGCTCTGCCGACCACAAGCGTGCGCGATAGTTGATGTCCAATGAAGTCGGCACCTGAAACTGACCAGCTTGTCCCAGCGCGTGCTGAATAGTCATACGACATGAGTCGCTCAGTGCAGGTGTGATACCTGTCAGATGCACCCATCGGGCCGAGTCCAACAACGACCAGTCAAAATCATCTGGAGTCATCGTGCTGGCGGCAGAATTGGCCCGGTCATAGATGACCTGTGTCGAGCGAGGGGGGCTACCAAACTCAACAAAATAGGTTCCAAGTCGAACATTCGAAACCCAACGAATGCCGCTTATATCGACCCCATAAGCCTTGAGTTTTTCCGAGACCACCCTACCCAGCAAGTTATCCGGCAAGCGCGACCACCACATCGTCCACCTGCCCAACCGCGCCAGGGCAACTGCCACGTTACTCTCTGCACCGCCAATATGCATCTCTAAAGCGGTGCTGGTTTCAATCCGATTAATGCCTGGGGGAGAAAGCCGCAGCATCGTCTCCCCAAGGGTAATCAGGTCAAGTTTCTTTACGGATGAGGATGTAATAGGAGCCACGCTTTTGCCCCATTTTTTTGAGTAAAGTCTTGTTGACCAGATCCGCCAGATCACGTCGAATAGTCTCTGGATGAACATCCGGACAAAGACGTTGCAAATCGCTATTAGTAATACGCTGACTTGTACCTTCCAGCAAGAACGTAATCGCAATCTCTTGGCGGGGATTCAATTCAATACCAGCAAACTGTCGGCTAAAATCAAGCGAATCTACAGGGGAAGATGGCTCTGAGTGGGAATCAGCCACCTGATTATGCAAAACTACCCGGAACCCCCCGGCTTTCTCGGTGAACTCCGGCTGGCGCAAGCCCTGTTGGCGCATCAGATCGATGACCCGATCCACCCCATAGCCCAGCCGCTCAATAAACCCCATATCGGAAAGCACCTGCACGATCGCCGGATTGCGGGAAAAACGTTCATCCTTAATGTTAGCAATCGTGACTGGGCCAGGCAAATCGCCGGGGCTGGTAATCTCCAGTCGATTGCTGAAGATGAATAACCGAATTCCATCACCTTGAATCTGGTAATCACGATGAGCCACCGCGTTGACCAACAATTCACGCACCGCTTCCAGCGGATACTCGGTTTGCTCATCACGAGCCATGGTCTGCCCAATGACTACATCTTTCCGCAAGTGGTCACGCAAAAATAACTCGGCACGCCGGATTTGATCAGGCAGCGTACCACCAATATCCTGTCGGGAAAACCGATCACTCATCGTCTCACTGGCGAAACGGACAGCCGTGATATCCGCCCCGCGCAAAAAACGCTGTGGTTCTTTACCAAACAACAGAATACCCGCATTAGTTGGATAGCGTTCCCCGTTGATCTCAATCAGGCACCCACGCCGTATCAGAATTTGTTCGACACTACTTTCTCCACTGAGATGTAATGAATTGGCATAGCTACGCGCTCGATCCATATCCAGATCAGCCAGAGTAGCGCGGGGTGTGCGTTCACTCTCAAAGCTGATCTCTCCCCGTTCAACGATGAGTTGGCGGAGATCACGGGCTTTCAGAAGAATGTTATGGGCACCATCACGGCGGAGGTAGCGGCCTTCATGAGCATAGGCATGGGGCAAACCACCCGGTACCTGGGCAATGACAACGGCTTTACCATTCACACGGATGACTTCTGGCAATGGAATTAACAGGGGTGGATCTGCCGAAAGCGCCGCCTGCAGAACCCGATCTACCGCATTGGAGACATTCCGTACCCCAACAATCGCGCCGCCAGGGCCAACAACTCCCAGCAAAAGCTTTCCACCTTGCCCATTTGCCATCGCAGTCAAGGTGCTGGCAAGTGTATCCGGTGGTGTGTTCTCATCGTACCAGTCTGTCTGGTCACCCCGACCGTGTCGTACCCAGCCATGTAGATCATCGGTTGAATTGGTCATGATGCCGCCATTGTGGTGGACTTCTCAGTATCCTTATGCTCTTTTTCCTCAGCCTCGCGGTCTTTATCCCGCTGACGCTGCCGGGGTGCAGCCATCAACATCCGGTCGATAACTTGCTGCATCTCCGTCACAAAGATGAACTTCATATCACTTTGAAGTTCTTTGGGAATATCTTCTAGGTCCTTCCGGTTATCGGCAGGCAGAATGATCTTATGGATACCTGCGCGCCGCGCCGCCAGCACCTTCTCTTTGATTCCGCCCACCGGCAGCACTTTTCCACGCAGCGTGATCTCACCCGTCATAGCATGATCACTGCGAACTTTACGCTCAGTAAAGGCTGAGAGAATCGCCGTCGCCAGGGTGATCCCTGCAGAGGGACCTTCCTTCGGCACAGCCCCTTCCGGCAAATGGAGATGGACATCGTAGTTTTCGAAATCATCGTAGGGAATATCGAAGTCCTTAGCCCGTGACCGTACATAGCTGAGGGCGGTCTGCGCCGATTCCTGCATCACCTCCCCCAGTTGGCCGGTAAGCATCAACGAACCTTTACCCGGTAACACCGAGGCTTCTATCACCAGAATGTCACCGCCATCATATGTCCATGAGAGGCCAGTAACCAGCCCAACGCTATGTGATTTATGTGCCAACCGTTCCGTATAGTAGGCCGGGCCGAGATAGCTACGAACCTGATTAGCCGTAACACGGCGCGGATAACTCTTGCCATCAGCGACTTGCCGAGCCACCTTACGGCAAACACTGGCAATCTCGCGATCCAAATTGCGAACACCGGCTTCGTAGGTGTACTCTCGGATCAACGACTGGATGGCCGGTTTCTCCAGTGTCACGCGTGCGGCCTTCAGGCCGTGCGCTTCAATCTGATTGGGAATCAGGTATTGCTGGGCAATAGCGATCTTTTCTTCTTCGATATAGCCGCTGAATTCAATCACTTCCAGCCGATCGAGCAATGCATCAGGCATCGGATCGAGGTCATTGGCAGTGGTGATAAACAGGACTTTAGAAAGATCGTAGGGAACATCCAGATAGTGATCGGAAAACGCATAATTCTGTTCCGGATCGAGCACTTCTAACAAAGCTGAGGAAGGATCACCACGGAAATCATTCCCCAGTTTGTCAATCTCATCCAGCACAAACACCGGATTCACCGTACCCGCCCGCTTCATGGTCTGGATGATCCGTCCCGGTAAAGCGCCGATATACGTCCGGCGATGCCCGCGTATCTCGGCTTCGTCACGCACGCCGCCCAGGCTCACCCGGACAAATTCTCGTCCCAAAGCACGCGCAATGCTTTTACCGAGCGAGGTTTTCCCAACGCCGGGCGGACCAACAAAGCACAAAATCGGGCTTTTCATCTTGCTGGTCGCCAACTTACGAACAGCAATATATTCGATGATCCGATCTTTGATCTTCTTCAGCCCATAGTGGTCTTTGTTGAGCACTTCCTCCGCATGAGTCAAATCCAGGTTATCTTCGCTCGACTTGGTCCACGGAATAGAAGTCAGCCAATCGATATAGGTGCGGATAATCCCCACTTCAGGAGCCATCGGCGGCATGATATTTAAACGAGACATCTCTTTCATAGCGCGCTCGTGAATTTCGTCCGGCAGATTTGCCGCCATGATTTGTTCACGAACGTCATTTAGGTCTTGCTGAAAGATGTCCGTTTCGCCCAACTCAGTTTGAATGATTCGCATCTGTTCACGCAGGAACATTTCCCGCTGACCGCGATCCATCTCTTGCTGAACCTGATTACTAATTTCATCCTTCAACTCAAGGACATTGATCTCCTGTCCCAACAGCACGGCCACCCGCTGGAGGCGGCGATCAATTTCCCGCATTTCCAACAAACGCTGCTGGTCATCAAAACTAAGGCTCAGGGCCGCCGCCACATGGTCAGCCAAAAGTCCCGGTTCAGTCAGATTCAACATATACTCGATGACTTCATCAGGGATGGTGGTATTCAGATCGGCAGCACGCCGGAGCAAACTTTCAACGGTTTGCATCAACACACGGGTTTCCCCGGCATTCCGGCGTACATCCTTGATAGGTCGCGCCCGAGCAATAATGTAAGGATCGGTCTGAATGACTTCCACAACCTCGACACGACGACGACCTTCGGTCAAGACATGGAAGTGATCGTCCGGTAGGCGCATCGCCCGCCCCGGTGACAATTCAGTACCAATCGAATATAAGTCTTCAGGCACGGGGTTTATCGCCGAAGGATCACGCTGAGCAATACCGATAGCGGTAGATTTCTGGTTCAGGGCAGCCCGCAAACCGGTCAAGCCCCGGCTTCCACGCACAGATATCGGTGTCACCAGGGAAGGAAATACAATCGCCTCTCGCAACGGAATCACCGGGCATTCGATGAGACCGTGATCGTCTAGCTCGGCATCCGGGATGCTGGAAAAATCACGCTTACCAGCATGGTTAATGGTCAATATCGCCTCTGGAATGGGTCACTTGCTTCTCGTCACACCAGTGTAGCGGACTCACTAGCTACGGTAAATGATGAGTCCCGTTCCACACTTGGATGCCCGACAGCGTTGGGCTAGACTGGTATAGATTGAAGTGAGGAGCAGGGTATGCGCGCAAGCTTGTGGGTTGTGATTGTCGTGGCGCTGGTGGTTGTCGCAGCCATCGTAGTCGTCGGTCAGCAATTGGTACAACCACCGCGGGGGTTGATCGCCAATGCAGGATTCTCCCCGGAAGTGATCTCACCTAATGCCGATGGAACGGACGATGTGACTGTCTTTAGCTATACCCTTCACCGAAATGCCCGCATTTCAATCCGATTGACCTCAAGCGAAGGACAAAGCTTCTACTTCCGGGAAAATGAAGCTCGTATTCCCAATGATTATTCAGTCCAATTCAGCGGTGTCGTTGACGGCTATACACTCCCCAATGAAACCCTGTCTGGAGAGCCACTACGCCGCCTCGTACCGGACGGAGATTACATCTGGACACTGGAAGCAGTTGATGAGGCCGGTGAGCGTGCCGAACTGTCCGGCAAACTCCAGGTTGTCGATGGGGATGCCGTTTTACCCGAATTAGTCAACTTCAGTATCTCGCCAACCGTTTTCAGTCCCAATCAGGACGGGATTGCAGACCGTACTCAGATGACCGTCTACCTGCCCAAAGATGCAACCTTGCTCACTTATCTGGTCGGTGCAAGTGGCGAACAAATCTTCGTTCCCGAATCGCTGCTAGATCGTAAGGATGGAGAACCCGGCCGCCATAGCTTTGACTACGACGGGGGCATTGATCTTGGTGTAGAACCCCCGCCAGATGGTGATTATCAGGTTGTGATCGAGGCGATGGACGCTGAGGGCCAACAGATGCGCGTCACCTCACAGATTACGATTGAGAATGGCGGTGAACCGCAGGCAGAAATCTCGACCCAACCCAATGGAATCGACGTCCTTTTCACAACAGCGCCTTATGAGGATCGTTATCTCAGTACGATGGATATTCCCGGGGAAGCCATCGCTCAACCCGAAATCACCGATGACCTGGGGTTTTCATCCATCACCATGCCGGTAGGCGATTTACTGGTATTCCAATTGACCGTCGAAAATTATGGACGTACGCCTATTCGGACCAGCGGTCCCTGGGCAGGAACCGTCTACCAATGGGATCAGGTCTTTGGTGCAATGGGTGAATATGAGCAATCAGGATCATGGCGCGTTGGGATTCAGTGTTCGACCAGCAGCAGTTCGTGGCCTTACCGGTGGGGGCTTGGTCAACCGGACTCTCTCCACCAGATTGAAAGCAATGACGGGAACACCTACTACTACTTACTCCCAGGTGAACGCGCTGTGGTATGGGGCGCAGTCCGCATGACGGAACTGATAGCCGCCCGTAACCCGCAGCAATGCTGGGCCGGGTTAATTCACGAAGATGTAGCTGTACCGAACCCACGTGTAGGGGCAAGAGATATTTTGCTGACACCGTTAAGCAGTTAAGCTGCGCCGTGATGTTATAATCGAGTTAGTCTGGGTCACCTGCTTGCAAAGGGATTGTGCTGTGAAACGTCGTGCGTCCAGTTCGCTCTTCCTGACAGTGCTCTTGCTGATATTGGTGATAATCCTGCCAGCTTGCCGTCGTCGCACCGAACTTCAGCCCACTCCCTTACCTACCTTGACGCCAACGCCGCGCTCTACTCCCCTGCCTGCCGTGGCAACCGCCGTACCCGTCGGATCAGAGTCCAGTCCGGTACAGATGTTGATTCAACCTTTTGGCGAACGCGATGACGCCACAGCGGCAGCAGCAGACTTCCAGGCCGCATTGACCGAGCGTACTGGATTTGCCTTTGAAGTCCAGTTAGTCAACCGACCAGCCGAAGCTCTGACAGCCCTTTGCAACTCAACTGGAAGTGGCAATACCGTCGCATGGTTGACGGATACCGCTTATGGGGTTGCATCCTTGCTGGACTGTGGTCAACCACTGGCACAAGTTGAGCGCCGGATTGGTAGTAACACCACCAGTGGGCGTGCCCTGGAGATCATTACTACCGCTGAACTCGGTCTCGAATCGGTAATAGCCCTTGATGGGCGCACCTTCTGCCGACTGGGCCCAACCGATTTCTATAGCTGGTTGGGGTTGGGTCTGGCACTTGCCTCCAATGAGCTTAGTCCAGTGAACAATGTTGATTCCATCCGCGATATGGAAGATTTAGAAACGCTCATCCGCGCCGTCGCGGAAGGAGACTGCGATGCCGCCGGTATTCCCGCGGGGTCCCTCGAACTACTAGAAGATGAACTCGGCGACGCAGCGACCCAAGTCACGATACTAGAGACTACACCCGAGTTCCCCTATGCTGTCTTGACTGTTGCACCCAACTTGCCCCTGGGTATCCGGGAAGCGCTTGCCGAGGTCATTCTGGAGTTGGCTGATGACAATGAGACCGCTCTCTTGCTACGCCCATTGCTGGGTCAGTCAGGGATCATTTCAGCTACTGAAGATGATTTTGACGATCTCATCCGCTTCTTACGCTCAACTGGACTGGACTTCCGCGAATTAGGACAGTAAATCACCTGTGCTTGATATAGCTGTTGTCATCGTCACCTGGAATGTCAGGGAATTGGTGCTGGAAGCAATCCGCAGTTTGTATGTGGATATTGCTTCCAGTGGCCTGGCAGTCGAAGTATGGGTTGTAGACAGTGCGTCCAGTGATGGCACAATCGAAGCAATCCGAAACGCCTTCCCTCAAACACACCTTATCGCCAGCACCGAAAACCTTGGTTTTGGCCGTGCCAATAATCTGGCCTTGCATAAAATCGGTTTTGGACAAGCCAATCCAGGGCGCGATTTACCAACCGCTGTCTATCTGCTCAATCCCGATACAATCACCCATCTTGGTGCAACACGTATTCTCTATGATGTGTTGTTAAGTCAACCTACGGTTGGATTAATTGGGGCGCACCTGTCTTACGGTGATGGTACCTTTCAGCACAGTGCGTTCGGCTTCCCCGGATTACGGCAGTTATGGGTGGAATTCTTCCCTACACCAGGTCGGCTGATCGAGGGATCGTTTAATGGGCGCTACCCACAGGCTGCCTATGCTGGATCATCCCCGTTTCCAGTAGATTGTGTCTTGGGAGCAACCATGATGATTCGCAGGGAAGTTATCGAGCAAACAGGCATGTTCGATGAGCAGTACTTCATGTACTGCGAAGAAATCGACTGGGCATGGCGGATCCATAAAGCAGGATGGCAGGTTTATTGTGTCCCAACAGCCCGTGTAACCCATTTGGGTGGGCAAAGTACGGGACTAGTCCGACCACGCGCTATCATCGACCTATGGACAAGCAGGCTGCTCCTGTTTGATAAACACTACCCACCGTGGAAGCGCCAGTTGGCGCGGCAGATGATTAAGTGGGGCATGTCCCGAAAACTGAGACAAGAGAGCAATGCGGAGGTTTTGGCCGCTTATCGCCAGGTACAGAAATTGGCAGATTCAGACTCATGAAGCTTACCGCGATCATCCTCACGTACAATGAAGCTGCCCACATTATGGACTGCATTGAAAGTGTCCGCTTCGCTGACGACGTGCTGATATTTGATTCATTCAGCAAAGACAATACCCTCGACTTGGCACAAAAAGCAGGTGCCCGCGTCCTTCAACATACGTTTAAGAACTATGCTGACCAGCGTAATACCGCTCTAGCGACTGTGACCGGTTCCACGGATTGGGTGCTCTTCGTGGATGCGGATGAGCGCGTCACCCCAGCCTTAGCAGCGGAGATAAATACTGTGCTGGGGAAATCAGAATACGCTGGTTGGCGCATTCCGCGTCACAATTACATCTTTGGCAAACTCACACGTGGCGCAGGTTGGTTCCCGGACTATCAAACACGCCTGCTGCGTGTCGGGAAATCACGCTATGATCCTGAACGGCAAGTCCACGAGTTGGTACTGTTGGAGGGTGAACTTGGCACGCTCAAGGAACCTTTTATCCATTACAACTATCAGAACGTCACCCAGTTCCATGCCAAACAGCGGCGCTACTCGGATTATGATGCGCGTATCCTATTTGAGAGCGGTATCCGGCCCAAACCCCAAAACTACGTCTTGCAACCCTGGCGACAGTTCTGGTGGCGCTTCTGGACGCTCCAAGGCTATCAGGACGGGCTGCACGGGCTGCATCTGAGCCTATTGCTCGGCTGGTATGAATTTCGAAAATACCTGCGCTTAAAGGCCTTATGGGGCGCCAGAACAGCCGCCCCCTGAGAAGTTACTCAACCCGAGGGATGAGGATGCCGTAATCTCCGGTCTTACGATGGTATAGGAGATTGATACTGCCGTTTTCCTGATTGAAGAACATGAAGAAGTCATGCCCCAGCAGTTCCATCTGCTCGATGGCTTCCGATTCAGTCATTGCAGATACAGACACAGTCTTCCGACGGGCAACCTCTGGCCCGGTTCCCTCGTCCTCGACAAACGGTTCGCTTTGTGGGATGGCCTCCGCTGTCGCCAGTTCATCCGCGCTCATAATGAAGCGATCCCGACCCTTGCGGCTGCGTTTGCCCTTGAAGCGTTCGATCTGGCGGTACATCTTGTCAACCGCGTCACTCAGCACCAATGCCGCCTCGCCAGCACCCCGCTCCTCTGCACGCAGGATTGCCCCCCGTGCGTGACGAATCGTGATCTCAGCCCCAATAATATCCTGCCCGCGTTTGGTCTTTTCGTGAGTGAAATCGACCCGCAGCGCGGCAATATTGGGTAAATAACGGTCGAGCTTCTCTACCCGTTGTCGCGTTTCAGCCTCCAGTGCTTCAGTAACCTTGAGATTGTGTCCCTGGATGGTGAGTTCCATCGCATGCTCCTTTGGACTGGGGTGAATGAATTAATTTTGCGCGGCAGTAACGGTCAGGCCATACACTGACAGCGCACCGGCATCAAAAAGTGCTTGAGCACAGGCACCAAGGGTCGCCCCTGTAGTATAAACATCATCAATTAGGAGTATGGATCTGCCAGTAACCAGGTCGGGGTGCGCGATAAAGGCATCGACCAGATTACGACGGCGCTCAGTAGCGCTCAGGCCAACTTGTGAGCGAGTAAGACGGGTCCGTTCTACAGCAACAGTGACCATCGGGATCATGGTTTCATCAGCGACAATTGCTGCCAGTAGTTCACTTTGATTATAACCCCGTTCTTTCAAACGATGCGTATGCAAAGGTACTGGAATAATCGTGTCAAATTGCCATCCTTTAGCACGTACCTGCTCAGTCAAGCGATTACCTAGTGGGACTGCGATTAAGCGTGTATGGTCGTACTTGAGGGCTTGTACTGCTTCACGTATCACTCCCTTATGAACTGCGGTTGAGGTAATGGCGTTTAGGGGAGGGAGAGGCTGTACCGAATTTGGAGGACGAGTATGGGTCAGAATATTCAGGCATCCGGTGCAGATGACAGTATCCACCTTTCCGCAACCGAGGCATCGCGGTGGAAAAACCAGATTCAGGGTCTCTTTCCAAATGGATTCAGCAATGGCGCTAATACGTGACAAACTAAGATTACTTCGGGTTACTACAGGAAATTGAGGGGGCAGTCGATTATCCATGAAGACGCACCCTGCTCATTGAGCGCGTTATTTTCATAGCACAATGGACCAAAGAGCCGAGAATGTCTCGGCTCCCCAAAACGAACTACTAGATCTTACCCAATGCACCGCTATTTAAGAGCGAAATGACCGCCGGGCCAAGCAGAACGATCCACAGCGACGGGAAGATGAGCAAAACCATCGGGATCATCATCTTGACCGGAGCCTGATGGGCCTTCTCTTGCGCCCGTTGGCGACGCTTGACGCGCATCTGATCGGATTGCACCCGTAAAATCTTGTTCAGACTCACACCAAGCTGATCGGCTTGAATAACCGCAGCGGTGAAGCTGGTAATGTCCGGCACCTGCATACGTTCAGCCATATCTCGAAGTGCTTCACGCCGCAGTTTTCCAAGCTGAATTTCTCGGAGTACACGACCAAAGGCAATTGCCAGATCATTATCCCATTTCTCGTAGATCTTACCCATGGCCTGGTCAAAGCCTAACCCGGCTTCAACGCAGATCGAAAGCAGATCAAGCGCATCAGGCAGCGCCCGCAAGATATTCTCCTGACGGCGAGAAATCTTGCTCTGTAACCACATTACCGGCAGAATGAAACCTAATCCTGCCCCACCAGCTACATACAGGATAGCATTCGGATTGCGCTCAGCCGCAAACACGAAAAACACCATGAACGCCAGCAGCGCCAAACCCAGTGTTGCCCCAATCCGCATCGCAAAGAACGTTGTGGGCTCAATCTGCCCTGCCATACCCGCTAATTCGAGCTTCTTGCGGGTATCATCAATTTGGCTTTGTGGGGTGAGCTTGGCAACCAGATCACTTAATCGCCGCATGATGGGCAGCAGGACGCGATCTTTGAATGGCAGAGAGAGCTCAATCTCTTCCAGAGATTCGGGCGCTTCTCGGTCACCAAATTGGGCCAGTCGATCTTGTAGAGGATCGCGGTTGCGGTCATCGCGCAATCCCATGTAGACCAGGACACCGACAACAGCCAGTATAACGACAATGAAAATAGGAATCAGGTTTTCCATAGACGCTTGCGCTCCGGGTTAAATGTCAATATTGACGATTTTCTGGATAGCGGCCATACCCATACCGATGAGCGCAAGGCCAATTCCCAGCATAGGCCAGCCACAGGTTCGGCTTTCAAACATCGGTCCCATAAAACCAGGCTGTACCGTATTGAGAAACAGCGCTACCAGAATAGGGAGCAAACTGATGAGATAGCCCGTATAACGACCCTGAGAGGTCAATACACGAATCTCCCCTTTGAGCTTGACACGTTCACGAATGGTATGGCTGATGATGTCAAGAATTTCTGCCAGATTACCACCGACTTCGCGCTGAACATTGACCGCTGTGACTACCAGATCAAGGTCATCACTTTCAACCCGGGCCAGCAAATGTTCCAGAGCATCTTCCAGGTCAATACCAAGCTGCACTTCCTGGACCACACGCTTGAATTCCATACCCGTCGGGTTAGGCGCATCCCGGGAAATCGCTTCCATCGCCTGGAGTACGCTAAAACCAGAGCGAAGTGCGTTGACCCATAAACCAAGCGTATCCGGGAGTTGTTCTTCAAATTTGACCAGGCGGCCGCTGGTCTGACGTGAGACATAAATACGGGGTGCAAACAGGCCCACAAAGCCCGCTACGATCGACATGATGAGGTCGCCACGAAAAAGCACAAAATAGGCTACCGAGAAGAAGCCAGCCATCGCTACGACATGGGCAGCCGCAAATTCAGCGACCGTCAGTTTAATGTCAGCACGGGCAAGTTGCAGTCGCCATTTCTGGGCAAATGGCCTTTTAGAAATCGCTTTGTCGATAGCGTCGAGGGCACGCTTTTCTTCTTTGCTTGCTTTGGTATCAGCCTCATCCTCAATTTCAAGAAAAGACTCAAAGCCCTGCTCATAGCGCCCCAGGCGTTCTTCAACCAGATCGCGCTCTGAGCGCATACTGATCACGCCGACGACAATGACTACTGCCGCTACAATGCCCAGCACAATTACGATAACAAGAGGTGTAATGACCATTGCCCTACTCCTGCGGATTACATTTACCGGGCGGGGATTCCGCTAATCCGATTCTATGAGCACAGCGAGGGAGGAGTCAAGCAACCCACCCTCGCCGTTCATATCTGGAACTAATAATTGCGACCGATGCCAAACACGGCTGGCGGCAGGTGAATACCAGCCGATTCGATACGGTCAATAAACTTGGGCCGTAAACCAGTCGGTCGTATCCGTCCGATAATCTTGCCACCTTCAATACCGGTTTGCTCGAACTCGAAGATGTCAGACATGGTGATGACATCGCCTTCCATGCCCTGCACTTCAGTGATTTTCTCAATCTTACGTGCGCCATCCCGCAAACGGTTTTGTTGGCAGATCATATCGACCGCACTGGCAATTTGCTCACGAATAGCACGTACAGGCAGATCCATACCGGACATCAGACACATAACTTCCAGACGAGACAGCGCGTCACGAGGTGTATTCGCGTGGAGAGTCGTCAACGAACCATCATGTCCCGTGTTCATCGCCTGGAGCATATCGAGCGCTTCACCCGACCGGCATTCCCCGACTACGATCCGGTCAGGGCGCATACGCAAACAGTTTACGACCAGATCCTGAATAGTGATCGCGCCTTTGCCTTCGATATTAGCTGGGCGGGATTCCAGCGTGACTACATGTTCCTGACGAAGTTGAAGTTCAGCCGCATTTTCGACGGTCACAATACGTTCATTGTTAGGGATGAAACCAGAAAGAACGTTCAGAAGCGTCGTTTTGCCAGAACCGGTACCCCCGGCCACCACGATATTCAATCGTGCGATAATACAAGCTCGCAGAAATTCCGAGATTTCCTTGCTCATAGAGCCAAACCGAATCAGGTCTTCGACCGTCAGTGGTTTTTTGGAAAATTTACGGATCGTGATGGTTGGACCACACAACGCAATCGGTCGAATGACAGCATTCACACGGGAACCATCCGGCAAGCGCGCATCAACTAGCGGTGAGCTTTCATCAACGCGACGACCCAGCGGCGCAACAATCCGGTCGAGAATACGCATCACATGTTCATCGTTCTCGAAAGCAACCGGAGCCCGGGTAATCATACCCTTCTGTTCGATAAAGATGTTGCGTGGGCCGTTCACCATAATTTCTGTGATACTGTCATCGGAAAGGAGAATTTCCAATGGCCCAAAGCCCAGAATTTCAGCGACAATTGCCTCAAACAAATTGTGGCGTTCACCGCGTGAAAGCACCATGCTTTCATCCGCAAGGATGGCGTTAAAAAGCTCTTCGATGTGGCTCCGAACTTCATTCTTGCGGGATACATCCATGGATTGATGGTCGAGTTCAGAAAGCAACTTATTCTGAACTCGGGTCTTCAAATCCAGGTAGCTATTGTTCTTCATACCGGGGCGCTGCTGTTCAGCCAGTGCTGCCCGGCGCTGCCGCATCGCTGCTAGTTTTGATTCTTCGCTCCCGGCGTCTTCGCCACCTGGAGGTGGTGCGCCTCCCGGCGGAGGATTCCGATTGCCACCATCACCGCCCTGGGGCGGGCCACCTGATCCACCGATGCGTTTCAACAAAGACATGGTTCCATCCTCCGCTTGAACACTAAGCCGCGTTATCCGTCAGTCACCAGCCGTATAAGAGAGGTGATACGCTTATGCCTTGCCAAAGCGCAGATTGAGAGGCAAACGGGACTTCTTCTCTTCCGGCTTATCTTTATCCGCAGATTGGTCAACACTCTCCGGCATCAACGTCGCGTGCAATTGATCGGCTAACTGCATGAATTCCCGAACCGGTGATTTGCTCCGATCGCGCTGAGCCACAATCGGTACACCCTTGCTCATGGATTGCAACACCGTCACATCATCAGTTGGAATTGAAAGTGTGACCGGCAGTTTAAGAAACTTTTCAATACGTTCCGTCGAAACCATGAACTTCTGGCTGTTCTTATCAGTCGGTACCCGGTTGAGAACCAGCATATTCCGCGACGCATCAAAACCCAGTTGATCGAACAGATCCAATACATATTTGGTGTTCTTGACGGAAGCCAGCGTGGGGAGCGAGACCAACACGATCTTCGCTGCAATTTCGAACAATGAGAGGACAATATCATCCAGATGACGAGCGGTATCAACGACAATAAAGTCGTAGTTATTCGCAATTTTCTGAATGATCTGGGAAATAACCGCCGGGTTCTGAACGATAGGATCAGCCATCTCGGGACGGGTCGGGCCAAGCAAGACCTTCAAGCCACTCTCATGACTGACAACGATCTTATCAAACAGATCAATGTCCAGGTCGCTCACGGTATCGACCAAATCTAGCATACTGGTCTGAGCGGGCAAATTCAGATAGACGCCTACATCGCCAAATTGCACATCCGAGTCGACCAGCAAGACTCGAACACCTTCCTTCATCAATCCTGATGCCAGATTAGTGGCAATCGTCGTGCTGCCAACTCCACCCTGCGGACTATAAACGACAATGATATGACCGGGGCGATCTTCAACACCTGTCATCGCCGCGACAGCCTTCTTCTGTTCGACTGCCCCGCCTTCTTTGATTTGAGTGAAGGTTTCCCGGTAGGTTTGATGTTGTTTATAAACCGTTCGAATGGTGTTGTATAACTCATCCGGCATGACAGGTTTGCTGAGGAAATTACGCGCCCCGGCCAACATCGCCCGCCGTAAATAATCCTGGTCATTTTGAACGGACATAATGATGACTGCCGCCGTCGGCACCGCCTGGTTTATAAGCGATGTCGCCTGGATGCCATCCATATCCGGCATATTGATGTCCATGATGATGATGCTGGGCTTGAGCTGCTTGGCGGCCTCGACACCCTCTTTACCCGTCCCAACAGAACCGATCACTTTAAAATCCGGCTCAAAAGAGAGTAATTTACGAATACTCTCCCGCGTTTCGGCGATGTCATCAACGAGCAATACGGTGATTTGTTCTACCTCACCGCTTGGATTTGCGCCTGCTTTTGCCATTCCGTTACTCCGCCCTACTCTATGACTTCAAGACCACATCTCATCCAGATGGACGATAGTTTCAGTACCATTACAGGAGTGATTTCTCTGACTCATCAGGGATAGAACAATGTCTATCCCTGATGACAACACACATTATGTCAGTTGCCTGTTTACACACTGCCAGCCATCGCGCCCTACGGAGAAGTAGTGCTGCTGCCAGAGTTCAACTGGATTTCGTCACCCGCCAACAGTCGTCGGATACTACGGATCGCCGGTTCAATGGTGTAATCGCGGCGAGCCGGAACGCTGATTGCATAGGTGCTCATCACATAGTCGAGCGTGACCGGCTCGGTGAACTGCTCCGCCACGTTTGTCACAGACCGTAATGCCAGCGAGAGCGGCAGCTTGGCTTCAATGGCCCAGGTGAGCATCACAGCTTCCTGCGGGCTGACACCCAGGGTCACAATATCCGGGGGTGGCACTGCAGTCGGCGGCGGCGGCGGCGTACCGCCCGAACCAGTATCCTCCTCTTCAGCCGGAACCGGAGTCGGGGTCGGCGGTTCACCAACCAGGTTACCATCCAGCGGGAAATCACCTACATGGACGATAATGGCATTCTGGATGGTGCGCTGGGTCACCAGGCGCGGACGTTGATTTTCTGAAGGAATAACCACACCTTGTCCCAGTGTCGTCACTTCCGGACGACCAGGGATTGGCGAGGTGAACGTGAACATCCCGGTTTCAGGCTCAGTACTGAGCAGTGAAATAGAGTTCGGGGAAATGGTTTGGAAGATTTCATCCACATCAACAAACAACATTGACAGGATAACATCGACACGATCACCCGGTTGGACGGCATAACCGACACTGGTGATCCGATCCACCGGGATCGTCACAGCAACTCGGTCGCTCGGTAACAAAGCGGCTGCATCTGAACCAACGGCTCCCAGTTGCAGGAGATCATCTACCAGATAAGTCGAAAGCAGCGGTTGTTCACGGAAGATTTCGACACGGGCAACTTTACCCAGCACCTGCTCAAGACCACTTTCCGTTTCGAGTAAGGCGTTAAACGGCAGCGCCGATTCAGGCCACTCAAAATAGCCAACGACGCCCTGATTGTTCAGTTCGTCAATGGTATCCGGGAAGCGATACCCGCGCGGAATGTTCTGCAAAACCTTTACAACCCGCACAAACGGGATCGGAGTCGCCGTCGGTTCCTGCGGCACATTCACATTGACAACGCTAGTTGCGTTTGGATCTGTCGTCGCAGGCGTGCCACCGAAGGGATTCCCCTGGAAAATAAAAACTGCAGCCAGTACCAGGACCAATAGTAAGATTAGTCCAACAAGAATGAGCAGGCGACCACGCATGAAATCCTCCGATGGGTTGTCAGGTTCCGCACCTGTGTGTAAGAGCTACCCCGTTACATGCCGAGCAGGTGGGCGGCCAGCCAAACAATTCATTGACATGTTTTTAGTGTAGCCGAATGAGGCTACCTGTCAAATGAAGCCTTTGTCCTGTTTCCTCTAGCAGACCGACTTAATCACGAGTAGGCAGTTCCATGGAGACATGTGTGCCATCCGTTTCACTACTCGTTACCTGCAAACTGCCACCCACCAATTCATAGCGTTCTTTGAGTGTGAGCGTACTCTGAGCGCGAGCATCAAGGTGACTGGGATCTTCTTCAAGGATCGAGTTAGCGTCGAAACCGCGACCATTATCTTCCACTTCGATTTTGACGCGGTCTGGGGAAATATCCAGGCTGATGAGAATCTGAGTTGCCTGACCATAATCCCGGGCATTCGCCATGAGTTCTTGAATGCCACGGAAAACCATGACTTCCCGATGAGACTCCAGACGCATTTCTTCACCCAGGAGTTCGAGCCGGGTTTCAATGTCATTCTTATCCTTGAATGCTTCCACGTACCGGCGCACGGTGGGTACAACCCCCAGGTCATCCAGCATCATTGGACGCAGATCAAAAATGAAGTCACGCACCTTCTGGAATGTCACACTGGCAGTGGACTTAAGGTTATCCAGTTCTTCTGCCGCACGGGCTGGATCGCGGTCAAAAAGCCGCTGACAAATCTCAGTTTGGAGGATGAAGTTCGTCAGTGACTGCGCTGGCCCGTCATGCATCAGCCGCGCCAAGCGCATCTTTTCTTCTTCCTGAGACTGCACGATACGCACAATGCTGATCGGCACTGCCGGTCGCGCTGCGCCACCGGAACCGCCTCCGACGATGTCGTTGATCGCCGCAAAGCTGTCCACACCTTGCAAACCGTTAAGAACTTTACTGAGCAGCACCTGCTGCTGTTCAAGCATCTCACGGTTCGCCTGGAACTTCTCCAATTGACCCCGCATGGTGGTCAAGCGGAAACGGGCATCAATGGCTTCATCATACTTATTCTTGATATCCTGCCGCGGAACCGTTTCTAGATTATCTTGAATGGTACGAAGTTCCGTCGCAATATCCGCATTACGAGTTTGTTCGCGATCAACCAGCAGTTGAGTTTGTTCAATCTGTGCCTTGATCTCGAACAACTTATCCTTGATCTGCTTCATCTCTTGCTGGATGATGCTATTCAAGTCATCTTTGGGGGTATCAAAATCCATCATGGCAGGTATTACTCACCTTTAATTGAGGGCGTACTGCTATCCTTGATGCGGACCCAACCACGCCGCAGGGCGTTGACCGCTGCCTGGGTTCGATCTTCGACATTCAGCTTCTTCAGGATAGAAGTCATGTGATTCTTGACGGTCTGCTGGCTAATTTGTAGCTTGGCGGCAATTTCTTTATTGCTCAACCCATTGGTGACCATCTCCAGAATTTCCATCTCGCGCGGACTAAGCGGGACGAAATGTTCTTCCGAGTCGATGATGTAAGGGCCACTCATGCTCTCAACGCTGGATTGCATCCATTGATCAAGTGACCGCACATCCATGCGCTCACCATTGACCACATACTTCCCATCAGCCACATCCCGAATGATATTGATCAGCTCATCTGGCTGTACATCTTTCGGGCAGTAAGCAGCAGCTCCGGCACGCATCGCGTGGAGCACTTGTTCCTTATCATGGTACGCCGTCAGGATGACAAAGACGGACGGCGTGCGTTCCGTCTTGAGCTGGCGCATCACCTGCATACCGTTCATACCAGGAAGATTAATGTCCAGTACGACGACATCTGGTGTTAACTCACGGACAGCCCGCAGCGCACTTTCTCCATCCTCTCTGGAACCGAGGACGTGAATATCGTCTTCTAACATCAGGGCTTGTTGCAGACCTTCGCGGAATAGCGGATGGTCATCTACAACCAATACTGAAATGCGCTCATCAATCATCCGCCCGCCTCGCTGAAATGACCCGTTTGAAATTACTGTGACTGAATATCAGGAAATGAATACCGCAAGAAATCTTCACATCAGGCAGTATACATCTAAAATGAGAGAAGGGGCAAGCAATCATTAATGCGGGCGCTCAAGTTTGAAAAGTCTATCCATTGCGTAATGAAATTCGCTGGAACCTGTGACATACTCGTTTAACTTCGTCCTAAACTGATTGAGGGAGTCTATCTGTGCGCCGGGTAGAGCAAGATAACCTGGTTTACTATGAATTTGCCATGTGGCCGGGCATCAAACATGGCGTCTTCACCCGCCTTGGGGGCGTCAGCCCTGCACCTTGGGCATCACTCAATATGGGCGGCAATGTAGGGGACTCCATCGAGAATGTGCGTCAGAATCACGAGTTGATGTTTGAGGCTCTCCAATTAAACGCTAGCAAAGGCTGTACCGTCTGGCAGGTTCATAGCGCGGACGTAGTCATTGCCAATGCCCCTCGCCCTAACCGCCGTTGGTTAGCACAGGCAGATGGCATTCTGACTGACCGCCTTGATCTACCTTTGACCATGCGTTTTGCAGATTGCACCCCGATTTTCTTGTTAGACCCAGTACGCGGTGTCATTGGCCTGGCTCATGCAGGTTGGCGCGGGACGGTACAGGGAGTTGCGGCTCAAACCGTTCGCACGATGGGATCCGCCTTTGGCTGTCGCCCGCAGGATATTCAGGCAGGCATCGGCCCGTCCATCGGACAGGATCGTTACCAGGTTGGCCTGGAAGTAACCAAAGCCATTCACAAGTACTTTGGCCTAACCACGGGCTTGATCCGTACCGATCCAACTGATGGCACCTTCTACCTCGATCTCTGGGCAGCCAATCAGCTTGATCTCCAACAAGCTGGTGTAGACCAGATTGAGATCGCAGGCCTGTGCACTGCCGCAAATACCCATGAATTTTTCTCCCATCGAGCCGAATCTGGCCGAACCGGACGCTTTGGTGCTGTGTTATCACTATCATGATTTCAGAAAACATCGCTCAGGTTCAAAAGAATATTGAACAGGCTTGCGAACGGGCCGGGCGCAATCCGAATACGGTCACGTTGATTGCCGTGAGCAAAACCCATTCACCAGAAGCAGTATTGGAAGCCATCGCCGCCGGAGCGCAACATTTCGGTGAAAACCGCGTAGAAGAAGCCAGTATAAAAATCCCGGCAGTGACGAGCCAGATATCAACACCTGTTACCTGGCACATGATCGGGCATATCCAAAGTCGGAAAGCGCGGGATGTCGTTCCACTGTTTTCCGTTATACAGTCGGTCGACAGTCTGAAATTGGCGAACAAACTCAGCAGCAGCGCCGTCGAACAAAATCGGCAGCTAGGAATTCTGCTGGAAGTCAACATCTCCGGTGAAGAAAGCAAAGATGGGGTTCAGGCTTTCGGTTGGCGCAACAATGCAGCGCGCTTTCAGGAGCTAGTGAATGTCATCCACCAGATTATGGATTTACCCGCTCTGCACCTTCGCGGATTGATGACGATGGCACCCATTGTCGAGACGATGGAACAAACTAGGCCCATCTTCGCAGACTTGGCAGCCTTGCAGGATGCCCTTCAGCAGAGCTTAGGAATAGCCTTGCCTGAACTGAGTATGGGCATGACCGATGATTATCCGGTCGCGGTCGAGGAAGGTGCAACCATGGTCCGGGTCGGACGAGCTATTTTTGGTAATCGAGTAAAGTGAGGTCTATACTGTGAGTATCGTTGGTATCCTTTATACCCTTCTACAGATCTACAGCTTTATATTGCTGGCACGGGTGCTACTGAGTTGGTTCCCTAACATTGACCGCAGCAATCAGATCGTCCAGTTCCTCTATGATGTGACTGAACCCGTCCTGAAACCTATTCGTGATATGCTGCCGCAAAATGGAATGATGGATTTCAGCCCGTTGATTGCATTTCTCATCATCACAGTCCTTACCCGCCTGTTGACCAGCATCAGCATCGGGATGTAAAGTACCGTCAGTTTGCTCTCAACGCCGCATTCTACTAAACTTGCCAGATAGCCTCTTGGCTTGTTAAGGGTTGTCGTATTGAATCTGGCGGCATAATAGAACTACTAGGGATGCGGCAAGAGGAGTAACGGACGTATGACATCCAATCGCAAATTTGAAATTACTGATGCGCGTGGTGGTGCGGCCTTCACGGTACGGGTAACAACCCGGTCTGACATAGCCGAAATTATGGGCGTCCAGGATGACGGTGCCTTAAAGATTAGGCTAACTGCAGCGGGTGCAGGTGACGAAGCAGCGAACCGTGAGCTAGTCAACTTGCTCGCTGCCCGCCTTGAGGTTCCCCCTGCCTCCATCGAGATTGTCGCAGGTTCCAATGGTCGTGAGAAGATATTGAGTGTGGAAGGCATATCGACAGCCGATGTCGAAGCGAAATTGGGGAATCGGCGCGACGAAAGCTAACCTGGCGGTTTTGCTGGCCCTCGTGCTGGCAGCCTGTACCGCCGAGCCTCCAGCCGTCGCCGAACCTACTCAGCCGTTAATTCAGGCGACTGCGACCTTTACGCCTTCGCCAATCCCACCCACCTTCACCCCGTCCAGCGACTTATCTGCGCCGGGCGATGTTGGGGGTGTGTCTACTTCGCCATCCCCTGCCTCAGCCAGCCCGGATGACCTAGGTGAAGATCAAGTCGCCACTGAATTAGCTGCTTTGGCGCAGAGGCGTATTGCCCAGGAACAGGATGTCCCCATTAACCAGGTTGAAATTGTCAGTATCGAAGCCTATGTCTGGCAGGATACCAGCCTGGGTTGTCCAGAACCGGGTCAAACCTACGCACCAGTAGCCGTAGATGGCTATCGTATTGTGCTTGAAGTCAGGGATACACTGGTCATATTTCACACGGATTTCGACCGGGCCATCCCCTGTGATCCGGATCTGGAACAGCTGCCAGAAAGCTAATCTGTCCTAAATAGGTGCCGGAAGCGCCTTGCCGATATGGGCCTGTAAATAACCCAGCGCTCGGTGCGCGGACTCGCGCACCTCCGGCTGAACATCCCGCAGCGCTGTATAAAGCGAACGGGCGACATGAGCAGCCCCTAATTGCCCCAGTACGCCAGCTGCATAGGTACGAGTTTCTGTAGACCCTTCCTGGAAAGCCTGCAAGAGCAGTTCAAGACCACCCTCGCCCTGAGGAATATTCTCCCCACGGCTGGCTGCCCATTCCTGTAGCCAGGCAATTTGGTCAGGCTGCGGAATGCGGGGGGCACGCACACCATGACCAGCTTGCTGTTGTTGAAACACCAGTTGCGCCGCTGAACGCACATACCACTGCTGATCTTCCAGGAACGATTGGTAGATAGCAATCCGTGCCCACTTAGTAGATAGCCGCTTCAGACCAAACACAGCCGCCCGCCGTACCATCATTTCATCGTCCTGGATGGCGTCATAAAGCACGGGATAACCCTCAACCGGCATGTCGGAGAAGATTTCTGCGATCAGTCGCCGTTGTTGCTCGGTGCCCTCCGAGAGAATATCAATCATAGCAGTGAGGCTCTCTTCGGTCCGCAGCGCCCCCAGCGCCATCGTGGCAGCCAGTTGTACATCCACATGTTTATCAGCTGCCAAATTCCGCAGACCGTTAACCGCGTCGGCATCCTCCAGCGCACCCAATCCAAGACAGGCCAATATCCGCATGTGTGGATCCTGGTTGCGTGCCATTTGCCGGAAGAGGCTGCTGGCTTTATCACTGTCTGACATAACCAGGGCTGCAGTAGCACGTTCACGAATCAAGGGGAACTGGCTGGGAGCGCCGATTAGCCCGATCAGATGCCGAATGTAGCTTTCCTTCCATTCAGCTTCGCTCTTGGCCAATCGCGCCCATGGCGCCATCTCGAATACCTGGCTCTGGAGGATATCCGCTGGCGCAGTCAATCGGGTCTCAACTACGTCATCAATCGGGCTTTGCATCCCCAAATAGCCGATAGCTGCAGTCCAAGCCGGATTCAGACTGCGTTCAGCAAGCGCTTCAGGCGGTTGTTCTTTAAGCCACAAACTCGCCACATAGGCCGCGATCTGTGGATGACGAAAGTAGTAACGTCCACCAGTCTGCCGGACAAGCAAACCCGTTTTGCGCAGAGCATTTAATAGCTTGCCCTGGGCGCTGATTTCTTTATCCTTCTCACCTTTTTTCTTGCCATCGGCGGATTCTGTTTCAGGTTGTACCTCAGCCTCAGGCACACTGGGGACAACCCCCATCAACGCTTCCAGCCGGGCACGGGTGATAACGCCTTCATCTAACTGCAGCATCGCCGCTAGCGTTAGGGGTTGCAAGACCTGGGTAAAAGTCTGTTCAGGGGGCAACAGGCGGGCCACCCAGGAGCGTAGCCAACCCTCCGTTCCCGGCAAATCAGCATCATTGGCAAAATTCGCCCGAATTTTGAGAGTCAGATCACATGGACTCAAACCGCGATTTTTAACCTTGGTACGTTCGATAACATCTGTCGCTGGTTTTGTACCGCGCAAACGCTTTGCGCCAGTATGCACCCATGCTTCCGCCCAATTATCGACCAGTTGAGCTTGATCACTATCGGAAAAAGGCCGCAGGAACACAGGCGTTAAGCCAATTCGCATGAGTGCGCCATACCCGGTCGCCGGACCAACCACGATGAAAAAGTTATCCGGATAGGCTTGCATCAAGGCATCCAACCAGACTAGACGGCGTTGCCGTTCGCCTTCTGGCAGGTCATCATAGCCATCCACCAGCAGTAACACCTGACCAGCCAACAACCGGTTATAAAGATGACCAGGCAGGGTCTTGGCGGTAATACGTCCGACTTCGCGCTGAGCCGCCCTTACCAGCGGTTCAGACGGGTCAACTTCCTTGCCATACTCCACATCCGCCGGGTTAATATCACCCAGATGGATGTAAACAGGCATCAGGTGGCTAAACTGGCTGACACCATCCGCCTTCTTATCCTGGGCATCCACACCTTTCTCTTCCGCCAGTTTTTGCTGGGCGCGCTCCTCCAGCATCAGGCGTTCTTTGATGCGGACGGCGCGTTGTTTTTCGTTCAGCGCCGCTTCTTCCGCGTCCAGTTTCTGCTGAACCCGGTCAACCGCTCGCCGAAAACTGAGGACGCCAAGACTCCGCAACGCCATCAGCAGCAGCGCCGTCGTCCGTCCACTGCCGGGAACGCCAAGCAGCGCCAGCCGTCGGCTACCGCCACTCAGTTCATCCATATTCAGCGTGTCCAGATTATAGGGAGCATGTAAGGCAGGCAGATCATGTACTTGCGGGACCATACGAAAAACGTCCCACAGCACCTCGTCTTCCTGCGGGCCTGGAAGAGGGGGCGGTGGCAGGAACCGCGGTTCAATAGCAATCTCCGAGAGCTTGACGCCACTTGGCCCCATATGGCCGCGTTCTGCCAGCATGATTAAATCACTCACATAGCGCCGATCAGAAGATCGTACTGCATTGTTCTGAACATTACTGGCTTGTGTACTAATCGTCCCCAGCGTCCGACCAATCAGGTGACGTGCCCGATACACTCCATAGGCAGTAGCCCAACCAGCCAGTAGGCCGATACCGAAGTTTTCTGCGTCGAATCCCATGCTGACTCCATCCTTCCGGTATCCATGTACGGTGGCGTTCACATCCACCCGGTGTACAATTCAAAAGCCTTAAGCTCTGCTCGTCTGACTTCTGCATTATGGTTGAAGTTGATGTAAGGACATTATACACCGGGGACTTGGACCGCAAGCCCGGTGATCTCAATGAAAGTGGGTTGAGATGCAGGCCCCTCGTGACATTGTGCATATCACCTCCCAAGAGTGGCGTTGGGTTCTCATCCTGGCCATTGGCTTTACCGCCCTTGCGTTCCTTCCGCTTCTGATGATGAGTGGCGCAGGGGGAGATGCCTGGCACTTCATGGGCGTCATCATGAACTATCAGGATGGGGCGACCTACTTTGCCAAAATGGCCCAGGGTCAGGAAGGCAACTGGCTCATCTACTTCCGCCATACAGCCGAACCCCATGGCGGTGTCTTCATTCAGGTCGTCTACCCGGCTCTCGGCCATCTGGCGCGGATACTCGATCTGCCGCTGGAATCGATGTTCCATATTGCCCGGCTGGTTTCTGCCATGCTCATGTACATGGCACTTTACTACCTCGGCGCTACCATCTGGACGCGCCTCCGCACGCGTCGCATGTTCTTTCTCTTGGTCGCCATCTGTTCCGGACTCGGTTGGTTCTTCAGCCCGCTTCTTGAAGCGCTGGGCCAGCCGGGTATGACCAGTTTACCCGATTTATTTATCCCAGAAATTTACCCGTTCTACAGCAGCCTGGTGAACGTGCATTTTCCGTTAGCGATTGCGTCTCTAGCCCTGTTAGCCAGTATCATGATTGTCGCCTTCCGTCCTGGCGCAACCCATGAACCAGGCATCAGCAATGGTGGATTTATGGCCGCCCTGCTCAGCCTGGCCTTAGCACTGCTCTACCCGCAAGCCCTGGCGTCGCTAGGGGCGGCACTGGCCCTGTCTACACTAGCCCACTGGCTTGGTCAGCGCCGATTGATCTGGCGGGATCTACGCTGGGTTTCAATCGTAGCGCTCCCAGCCCTGCCCCTTGCGACCTACTATGCCGCCATCGTGACCTACAATCCCATCGTCGCTGAATGGAACCGGCAAAATGTAACATCCCCTCCCAGTATTCTTGTATTAGCACTGGGTCTGGGTCTGCCGTTGCTGATTGCTATACCGGGCTTTATCCGCGCCGTGCGGCGTTTTGATGCCGATGGGGATCGGATCATGCTGCTCTGGTTGGTCGCCATGCTGGTTCTCATGTATTTGCCTACCAGCACGGGTCGTCGCTTTGCCGCCGGGATGATGATCCCATTGGCCTATTTCGCCGCCCGGGCGTTGGAGGATTTCTGGTTCGAGCGGGTCAGCCGTCGCTGGCGCTACCGACTGATCTTGCCTGTCATCCCGCTGATGACCTTGAGTTGGCTCTTTGTCCTGCTGGCGGGCACCCAGGTCCGCGCTGGTCAATTCTTACCGGTTAACTACATCGCTGCCTTCGAATGGCTTCGGGAGAACCAGCGTGATGGTGATGTGATACTGGCCTCTGAGGAAGTCAGCGCCTGGATTCCGGGACTTGTCGGCAGTCGTGTCGTCTACGGTCATCCGTTTGAAACGCTCAACGCTCTGGAAAAAGAACAGGCCGTCAAGGATTGGTACGCGGGCAGGCTTTCCGATTGTGGTGATCTACCACGCCGCAACCAGGTACGCTATATCATCCTCGGCCCATTGGAAACTGAACTGCGCGAGACTGGGAGTGACCTGCCGGACTGTGCGGCTGATCTGACCGAAGTCTACAAGTCAGAAACCGGTGATCTTCGCATCTATGCTGTCGAAGACTAACGCAGTCTTGCTGCTGGCGGCACTGGCGATCCTTGTACTAGCTGGGTTGCAACCAGAGGCCTTGCCCTTCCCCGGTGCGGAGGCCCGCTTCTCTGATGCGGTGGTATCGCACTGGCCTGCGGCGCTCTTCCTGCGCGAGTCGGTACTAGAGCGCGGCGAGTTCCCCATCTGGCGAGAGACCACCTTCGCCGGTGCGCCTTTCGCCGCTAACCCGCTGAACAAAACAGCTTACCCGCCCCAATGGTTGGCGCTGATCTTCCCCCCGGCCCTCCACTTGAACCTCTTGGCGCTTTTGCATCTCGGCGTCGCTTTTGTAGGTATGTTTTTGTGGGCACGCCACTTGAATCTGCGTGCGGAAGCTGCTTCATTAGCCGCTATTGCCTATACCCTTGCGCCTCGTCTGATCGGGCATCTGGGAGCCGGTCATCTGGATGTGCTCTATGCCCTGGCCTGGTTCCCCTGGTTGATGTTTAGCTTGCGACAGGTTTTTGACCGGGGTCGGCTGGTGGATTGGCTGAGTTTATCGTTGGTAACGGCGCTATTGATTCTGGCGGATATGCGCGTCAGCCTGTTCGCCTTGCTGACCGGCGCGGTCTATGCCGCCAGCCTTTTCTACCGCCACAAGGACTGGGCTGTATGTTTCCTGCCCATGATCGGGGCCGCTGTATTGACGGTGCTGCTGATCCTCGGCCTGATGGTACCCTTGCTGATCTGGTCGCCCTACCTGACCCGTGCATCGGTAACCGCCGCTGATGCCGGTGGACTTTCATTGCAACCGATTCACCTGCTAGGGCTGCTCTTGCCGCAACATCGGGGCACAGTCGAAAACCTGACCTACTTCGGTTGGCCTGTGCTGCTGCTGGCGCTACTGGGGCTGCTCACCTTTAGTTTGCGGCAGCGCAGCCTGGGATTGGCCCTCAGTGTGTTGATCCTGCTCTATGCGCTCGGACCCGCCGGTGCGCTCTGGTCTGTGTTGACTAATATCTTTCCCTTTCTGCTCTGGTTCCGGGTGCCGTCCCGTGTCTGGTTAATTCTCGCCCTGCTCATCCCGTTGATGGCAGGTTTTGGGCTTCATTGGTTGTTGGGGTTCATCGAGTCTCACGCTACCCAACGCTTCCGGCGCTTGAATCTCGGCATGATGGCCCTGACGATGCTGGCGACCATCGGCGGGATTGCAGCGTTGACACTGCTTGGTTTACCGCCTACCGTCGGTCTGAGCACCCTCATCATGGGAGCGATGAGTGGTCTCCTCTTGCTGCTGGCGCTCAATCAACGGATAGCAAAACGCTGGTTGGCACCAGTCTTCTTAGTGTTAGTTGTCCTTGATCTGGGTTGGACGACGTTACAAATCATCGAGTGGCGCGGCCCGGAGCAATGGCTGGAACCCGGCAGGCCGCTGGCGGAGCGTCTGCTTGCCGACAATGCCGACCGTATCTATTCCCCGGCCTACAGCCTCGAACAGCAGGTGGCTGCCGCTTATAACCTGAAGCTGTTTGGCGGGGTTGACCCATTCCAAATCCAGTCAATCACCGAGGCGATTACAGCAGCGGGCGGCGTACCGCTGACCAGCTACAGCGTAGTCATCCCTCCGTTAAATGTCACCAGCGAAGCAGAACTTAATCAGGCCAACCGCGAAGCAATCATTGATACCCGGCTGCTGGGCATCTGGCACGTCAGCCATCTTGTCGCCCCTTATGAAATCAGCCATCCACGCCTCGAATTACTGGATTACATCAACTCAATCTACATCTATCGCAACCTGGATAATCAGGATCGCCCTGCTGCCGACGATATTCCGGGTTGGTCAACCGATACCACTATCCAGCCAGATGCCGCTACCATCGTTCAGATGAATAGCCTTACACAAATAGTCGCGCTTTTCTCCCTCATCGCGTTTGCTGGAGTCACCATTTTATGGCTGAGTCTGTTTCTGCGTCCCCGCCGCGCTTGATTGGCCGTCTACCCTTATTCATTCTGGCGCTGGCGTTAGTGACCCTCTTTCATCGACTGTTGCTGGGGGAAGCCTTCTACTGGGGTTTGCCTTCGCTGCAATTCTACCCCTGGCGCGAATACGCCTTTGATCTGCTGCGGCAAGGTCAGTTACCCCTCTGGAATCCCTATAACGGAGCCGGTGCGCCTCTGCTGGCGAACTACCAATCTGCCCTGCTCTACCCCTTTCACTGGCCAGGCCTGCTGCTTCCCCTGGCGTCTTGGATGAGCATAACGGCGGTACTGCACTTGTTCATTGCCGGTTGGGGCATGTGGGCCTTCACCGGACGTCTTGGCGTACCAACCCTGGGCCGTGGCCTCAGCACGCTGTCCTTCGCCTTAACTGCTTATCTGGTCGCCCGCCTCGGCACCTATCCCACCATCACCGCCGCCGCTTGGCTCCCCTGGACTTTATGGGCAGCGCTCGGCTTACTCCAATATGGAAGGCCGCGCGACATCGGCTGGCTTGGCATGCTAACCGGTCTACAACTCCTGGCAGGACATGCTCAAACCACCTGGTACAGCCTGCTTCTCACGGGAGCATTCGCCGCCTGGTGGACTTTCACCCATCGTCCGATCCAGTGGCGTCACTTCGCCTTTATCCTAATTGGCATGACTCTTGGTGGACTGATCGCTGCTGTCCAACTGCTTCCGACCGCGGAACTCCTGCGGGCTTCCCAGCGTTCGACCGGCGTCGATTTTGAATTTGCTATGAACTTCAGTTACGCGCCTGCCCGTGCTTTCAATCTCATTATGCCGGACTTCTTTGGCACCCCGGCGGATGGTTCCTATCTGACCAAAGAAAAAGGAGCTTACTTTGAAGATGCCGTTTATGTCGGCCTCATTCCCCTGATCTCCGCGCTGGCCGGAGTGACCGCCTGGCTCTACCGCACCCTGCGCCGCCGTGAACAACCGTCTTACACACAGACCGCCCCTTTCTGGTTACTCGTGGTGCTGATCGGCTTCATATTCGCACTCGGTCGTTTCTCACCGATCTTTCCCTTCTTCTACCAGAATGTTCCGACCTTCAGCCTGTTTCAGGCACCTGTTCGCTGGCATCTATGGACAGTCGCTGGGTTGGCCGTCCTGGCAGGGATCGGCGCTGGCGCATGGGGCAAAGGGCATTGGCTGCTCTTCGGCACCCGCCTTGCAACTGCCGCCGGGATTGGAGCCGTTGCCCTGGCCCTGATCGCCCCGCAGTTCCTCCCGCTTGAGGGGGAAGCTGCCACCAACGCCGCCATCCTCATTCGCGCCTTTGTCATCGCGGGAACTGTCGCTGCCGCCGCTGGCATCCTCACCCTCGCCCAACCGGAAAACAAATCCAGTCGCTGGTATCCCCTGTGGATGCTCGCTGTCTGGGTGATCGTTGCAGCTGATCTGGCACTGCCCTCGCGGGGCCTCAACCCCACCACGTCAGCTGACTTATTTGAGCGCCAGTCAGCCGCATCAATCCGGCGTGCCTGGTGGCCGGAAGAAACACTGGAACAAATCCAGTTTGATCGTTATTTACAGCTCTACGATTACCCCGCCTTGGAGCCGCAGCTTGCTGATTATCGCAGCAGTCGAATACCGAACCTCAACCTGCTGGATCGCAGTCCGCTGCTGAATAACTTCGACCCCCTTCTGACGGATGGCTATGATCAGCTCTCGATCTGGCTGAGCAAAAACGAAACCAACACCAACCTGTTGCTCCGCCTGGCAGGTGTTGAAGAAGTCTTTGATACAAATGGATTGATCCAACCCGTGCCACAACCCGGCTCCCGCGCTTATGTTGTCGCCTCCGCCTGTATCGATTTCACCGGCACGTTGGAACCTGCTACTGCTGGCTCGCTAACCGAACAATGGAATCCGGCTTCACAGGTCTTGATTGCAGACTCATCCCTACCGATCTGTGATCAGTCGATAATTGAGGCAGAGAGCCCGGGACAAGCAACGATTATTGCCGAGTCCGCTAATCAGGTCGAACTTCAGGTCAACGCACCTAGCGGAGGTTGGCTGGTGCTGGCTGATACCGACTATCCCGGTTGGACAGCAACAGTAAATGGCACGCCCACCACCATCCACCGAGGCAATATTGCCTTCCGGGCTGTTGAAATCCCCTCCGGCGAATCGACGGTTCTATTCACGTATCAACCGGGCTGGCTCCTGCCCGGTTTACTGGTGTCCCTGTGCGGCATTTTGGTCACACTCGTTTTGTTCAGATGGCGTTCACCAGTCGCGGGTAGCACCCAGCAAGTCCTCAAGTTATAGTTGACCTGTTTATAGTAACGTTACCTGGACAGGACAAAACTATGGCTCCCTTAACCGAAAAAATCGCCATTGTGACCGGCGGCAGCCGGGGCATTGGTCGCGGCATTGCTCTCGAACTCGGCAAACGCGGCGCGACGGTAATCGTCAATTACAAAGGCAACGCAGATGCAGCCCAGGAAGTAGTTGAGCAGATCAAAGCCGGTGGAGCTAATGCCCTGGCAGTACAGGCCGATGTCGGTAGTGTCGAAGGCTCCGAAGCACTCATCAAAGCCGCGCTCGATTCGTTCGGCAAGCTGGATATTCTGGTCAATAATGCTGGAACCACCCGCGATAATCTCATCATGATGATGAAGCCAGAAGACTTCGACACGGTCATCGAAACCAACCTCCGCAGCACGTGGCTCTGCTCTAAAGCCGCCGTAAAGACCATGATGCGGAAGCGCTATGGGCGCATCATCAATATCACCAGCATCAGCGGCATTGCCGGCAACGCCGGGCAGACCAACTATAGCGCCAGCAAGGCCGGTATCATCGGCCTGACCAAAGCCCTCGCCCGCGAAGTTGCCTCCCGGGGAATCACCGTCAACGCGGTCGCCCCCGGCTTTGTGCTGACCGACCTCACCAAAGACCTGCCGGAAGAAATCACCAAACAGTTGAACGCCAATATCCCGCTGGGGCGCTGGGGGGCGATAGAAGACGTGGCCTATTCCACCGCCTTCCTCGCCTCTGACGAAGCTGCCTACATCACCGGGCATATACTGGTTGTAGATGGCGGCATGGCGATGTAACTCCACTCCCAAATTGAGATGTTTGTAGGGGCGCACGGCTGTGCGCCCGCTCTGTGCATATCCCCACGATAGGAGCAACCATGCCCACCATCTTCTCAAAAATCGTTAACCGGGAAATCCCGGCAGAGATTGTCTATCAGGATGACCGCGTCACGGCCTTCAAGGACATACATCCGCTGGCACCCGTCCACATTCTGATCATCCCCAATATCGAAATACCCACAGCCGATGATATCCAGCCCGAACATGAAGCCATGCTTGGGCATCTGTTTGTCGTCGCCCAGCAAGTCGCCCGGCAGTTGGGCATCGGTGAAAGTGGCTATCGGCTCATTGTGAACTGCAAAGGGGATGGCGGCCAGGAGGTCTTTCACCTGCACATGCATTTGCTCGGTGGTCGCAAATTGGGGCCAATGCTGGCCCCTAAAGAATAGACGTACAGAAGGGGCGTCCCGGCAAAGACGCCCCCAAGGCTTGCAGGAACCTACGGAGTCGCTTCGGCGGTGACCTCAACAGTTGCTTCAACCGGAGCTGTGGTGTCGGAGGTCGCTTCAGCTGTAACCTCCGGCGTTGCTTCCGTAGTCACCTCTGGAGTCGCTTCCGCTGGTGTCACCCCTACCGCCGCAATCGCCCGGTCAATCGCATCAAATGTATTCGTCGCCAGTTCATCAATCGAACCGCTGGTTGCAACGATCGTCCCATTCACGACAATGCTGGGTGTCGATGTAATGTTCTGAAGGCGGGCAGCATTCTCTGCATCATTGATGACCGTCTGTGAGCGAGCATCAGTAGCACACGACTGCCACGCACCTACGTCCAGTCCCAGTGCCTCCGCTCCAGCGCGCATGCGATTAGCTGTAAATGCCTGATTGGCATATAGAATGTGCCAGCTAAACAGTGCATCGTGATATTCCCAGAACTTGCCCTGTTCATCCGCGCACACGGCAGCACGTGCCGCCCCTTCTCGATTCGTTAAGCTGCCAAAACTATACAGCGGTACAAAGGTCAGATTAACTGCGCCCGTTCGGACTCGTTCAATCAGACCGTCCATTGCCAGATCATGTAGCGCCTGGCAGCCAGGGCAACCGAAGCTGGAATACTCAATCACCGAAACGGGCGCATCCGGATTACCAATCCGTGGGAAACCCTGATCGGTGGTCGTGCGCTCCAGGTCAGCATACAAAGCCGCCGACTCGGCTGGCAGCGGGGCTTCTGCGGGCAGATTCAATACCACAATCAAAAAGCCAGCAACGACCGCAAACGCAATCACACTGATGAGAATCGTCATCTGGCGGCTGCGTTTTTTCTCCTGCTCACGTTCTTTACGGCGTTCGACCGTCCTGCGAGTCATAAGGTGTTGTCCTCTATAGTGATAACGTCTGGAAACCTGCTGCCGAGTCTACAACACCCCTGCCGAAGTGCAATAACCTCTTGGCAAGCTTTTTGTCACCGACATAGAAAAGGCGCACAGCCATGTGCTGTACGCCCTTATGTTCATGCTATTTGCGCTACAGGCTTCCCATTAGCGACTTTTCGCCATAGGTGAGGAAAGCAACCAAGAACAGAGACTTACTTATAACTCTCCATCAGAGTCAGGAGCGCATCCTTGGAAGGACGCAGTTTGTCATCTGGCAGATGCACCAGAGGTACATCCGTGATGTTCAGAGTATCCGCCAGTGTCGGTCGTGGTTCTTCGTAGTAAATCAGACCCGTGATGAATTCCTGCTCGATCTGGGCTTTCTCAAGTAGGGTGATCGCCTGGGCACGGCTGCGCGGATCATGATCGCGCCCAGCCTTCTTCATCCGGACATGGGAACCGTCGTGGAGTTCCACTGTAATCACGTCGTAGTCGCCTTCGATAGTGATTTCCTCACGGTCGGGCACAGCACCACGCTCATAGTAGGTGATCTCATGGATCGGAATTTCGTTTTCCTTGCCATAATCATAGCTCTTGTTTGACCCTGGATTGTTATTGAAGGTCACACACGGGCTGATGATGTCCACCACTGCCGTTCCGCGATGGCTCATAGCAGCCTTGATGAGTGTCTGAGCTTGCTTGGCATCACCGGAAAAGCTACGTGCTACAAAGGTCGCACCACCAACAATCGCTTCCAGGCAGAGATCAATCGCCGGAAGTTCGTTCTTACCGTAGTATTTCAATACCTGACCGGCGTCCGAAGTCGCCGAGAACTGACCTTTGGTCAGGCCATACACACCATTGTTCTCGATGATGTAAACCATTGGCACATTACGGCGTACCAGGTGCTTGAACTGCCCCATGCCGATGCTGCCGGTATCGCCGTCACCGCTCACGCCGATGGCGAACAGATTGCGGTTCGCCAGCGTCGCACCGGTAGCAACCGACGGCATACGCCCATGTACAGAGTTGAACGAGTGCGCCCGCCCCAGGAAATAGGCCGGGGTCTTGCTGGAACAACCGATACCGCTCAGCTTAATCAGGTTGTGCTGATTGATGCCCAGATCATACATCGCGCTGATGATCTGATTGCTGATCGAGTCATGGCCGCAGCCGGGGCAAAGCGTGCTCTTGACACCCTTATATTCTTCACGGCTCAGGCCGAGTGCATTAGTCTTGGCTACTGGAGGCATGGCTTACTTTCCTTCGCTTTCCGTAATCTGGTCAACGATCCACTTGGCAGTCATGGGCATACTGTCACCCAATGCCAGCGCCTTCATGTGACGCGTATCCTTATCAGTTTCACCACGGATGATGTGCGCCATCTGAGCGTCGAAGTTATTCTCCAACAGATAAACCCGTTCATGGCTGTCGATGAACTGCTGGACATCCGGCGATAGGGGCAGCGCCCGGATACGCATGTAATCGGTAGGGATACCCTGCGCCGCTAGATAGTCCCGCGCCTCTATGATAGCCGGGTCATTTGTGCCATAGGAGAGAATACCCACCCGCGCCTGACCGTCACCCATCACCACCGGCTGCGGCAGTTCCGTCCGGGCGTTATTGATCTTGCGCTTGATGCGGCTCAGGTTCGCCACCCAGTCCTCGCTGCGTTCACTGTACGTAGCGCGTTCAGTATGACCTGTACCGCGGGTGAAGTAAGCTGCCTTCGGATGATCAATACCCGGGATGGTCCGGTACGGGATGCCGTCGCCATCGTAATCCTTATACCGGTACCACTCGCCCTTTTCCGCCAGGAACGCAGTCAGGCTTTCCAGATCGAGGGTCTTACCCCGATTTAACGGTTGGTCGGGGTAATCAAACGGATCGCTCATCCAGTTATTCATACCCAGGTCGAGGTCGCTCATCACAAACACAATCGTCTGGTACAGTTCAGCAATATCCTGCGCCCGCCAGCCAAATTCAAACGCTTCCTTGACCGAGCTGGGGATCAGCACGATGTGATGCGTATCACCGTGGCTCAGGGTATAAAGCTGGATCAGGTCGCCCTGACCTGTCCGAGTCGGCAGACCCGTCGACGGGCCAATGCGCGTCACGTCCCAGACCACGCACGGAATTTCCGCAAAATACGCCAGACCGGCAAACTCGCCCATCAGGCTGATGCCGGGGCCGCTGGTACTGGTCATCGAGCGTGCACCCGCCCATCCTGCGCCGATGATCGCGCCGATAGCCGCGATTTCATCTTCCGCCTGCATGATGGCAATCGTATTCTTGCCCGTCTCCGGGTCTTTGCGGATGCCCTGATTCTCAAACATGGCATCGATCAAGCTGGTTGACGGGGTGATCGGATACCAAGCCACCACCTGCACACCGCCGAACAAGGCACCCAGGCCACCCGCTTCATTGCCGGTGATGACAATCTTGCCCGCGTTGCCGCCGGGAATCGGCTCATACTTGAATGGATCTTGCTTGGTGATATTGGCCTTCGTCCATTCATAAGCGCGGGTCACCATGTCATAGTTGATCTTGGCCGGCTTCTCTTTCCCACTGAAGTTATCGAGCAGCACTTGCCAGATCACATCCAGCGGAATCTCGAACAGATACGCCACCGCACCCACATAAACCATATTGGCGACACGTTCCCGCAAGTCGGCGTTCACCCCGGATTCCTTGACCAGCGCATCCACGGGGATGTCGTAGAAGATCACATCATCCCGCCGGGCGGCCGTTGAACCCTGTGGAATGATGCAGACACCACCAGAAGGCAGCTTTTGAATATCTTCATCTGCGGTTTCCGGGTTCATCACAACGGCAATATCGTTGTGCGCCGGGCGAGCGACGTAGCCATCTTTGCTGGCACGAATGCTGTACCACGTCGGCAAACCCTTGATGTTGGACGGGAACAGGTTCTTGCCGTTGACCGGAATACCCATACGGAACAGCGACATCACCAACACATTGTTGGAAGTCTGGCTGCCCGTCCCGTTCTTGGTGGCCGCCACAATGGTGAAGTCGTTGATGATTGGCTTCCCATCTTGGGCGCGTGCTTGGACTGCGGGCTGAACGTTCAAAGCCATAGAAAATCCTTCTTAAACAGTGTCCGGTAACTTCTCGGCAAGATGCGCTTCTGCACCTGCTTGTATCCGTGTCGGATAGTGAAGCAGGCGAGTATGCTGGATGTAAGCTTCCTGGGCCGCGTCAAAGTCACCGGTACAAATCGCGTCCAGAATGCGCTGGTGGTACTCCCATACTTCGCGGTGATACGTCAACTCGGCGTACACGTTGAGTTCAACCGCTGCATAGGCATCCCAGTAGGCTTCCAGCAAGCCTTTGACAAATACGTTATCCAAGTGGCGGAAAATGGTCAGATGAAAAGCGCGGTGCTCATCGTTCGGAATTCGAATGCGTGGAGCATTGAGCTTACCCCATGCCGCTTCGATGTAACCGCGCAATTCATCCTTATCCGCGTCCGTCAACAGCCGACATGCCTCATGCCAGAACGCTACCTCCACATGAGTCCGCAATGCACTGAACTGCTCAAAGTACCGCAGGTCAGTCGCCAGGGCGTAGAACAGACTCAGGTGTACTGCCGGGGCGAAACTGTATTCCTTGAGGCGCGTCCCTGCCTGCGACTTCACATCAACCAGTCCCAGTGCACGGGCCACTTCCAACTGTTCACGCACCTTGCTCACGCTGATATTTAGGTGTTCATGATCACCTAGTTCAGCAATGGTTGGCAGGCGGTCGCCCGGTTGGTATTCCTGCTCCACAATGAAGTTGAGCAAGTGAGAGTCGAGTTGAATATCAGCCACAGTCGTTTATTGGGATAACACATTCAGTTAGACATATTCATCTGATGAATATGATTTATTTATTGTGCAGTATAGCAGCATATAGATTTTTTGTCCATAAAGGTGGCTTAAGATTTAGTCAATTCACACGAATGAGAGGTAGCAGAAGAGAATAAGGCGGCCCGAAGGCCGCCTAGCAGGGGGTTCTAGCCCTGTTCAACCATCTGGTTCTGCTGAAGGCGCAAACCAACCAGCGCCTGATCGACCTGTTGAATGATAGTTTCAAAGTCTGCCGGGGTATGCTGGTAATCCAGACCATCAATCGGAATCGTCAATACTGGGCAAGCCACCCATCGGTCAATCCAACGGTCATACAAACTGTTCAACCGTTCCAGATAACTAGGCGACATTGTCCGTTCAAACTCGCGCCCTCGCTTGATGATGTGTTCCATCAGGGTTTCCACATCCGCCCGCAGATAAATCAGCAGATTCGGAGGTGGCAAAAACGCGCTGACCGCTTCGTACAAGCGGCGGTAAGCGTCATAGTCACGAGCGCTCATCGTACCTTGCTCGTACAAATTCCCAGCGAAGATTTCAGCATCTTCATACACCGTTCGGTCTTGTAACACACTCCCCGGATGCTGGAGCAGTTGATGGTGATGTTCTAAGCGCTTGCCCAGGAAAAACACCTGCGAATGAAAACTCCACTGCTGCATATTCTGATAAAAATCCGCCAGATACGGGTTCTCAGCATTAGCCTCATAAAATGGTTGCCACCCGTAGTGCGCCGCCAGCATGCCGGTTAGGGTGCTTTTTCCCGCGCCGATATTCCCGGCGACGGCCACAAACAAATTGCGCTGCATGGTCCGCAAAATCCTTGAACATATAGAGCAGATGGGTTACATCTACCATGTGGGCTTCTCTGCCACCTTTATACGCCATAGAACAGGCGTTTGGCAATTCAATTTGGGATAACGTTGGGTTGGCTTTACATTCGACTATCGTTTGAATGCGCTTTTCCATAAAGTCTCAGCTTCGTGGGTATTGAGCTGCGACCAGCTACCAGGCTCCAAGCCCGCCAGTGTGATCGGCCCCACTGCCCAGCGAACCAACCGCAGGGTCGGATGCCCGACCGCTGCCGTCATCCGCCGAACCTGCCGGTTACGTCCCTCGGTCAGGGTCAAGCGCAACCAGCAATCTGGCACCGTCTTACGAACCCGCACTGGCACTGGGCGCTCTGGTAATTCCGGCGGCTGCAACAATAACTCCACCTGTGTGGGGCGAGTCAACCCATCATTGAGTTCGACACCATCTCGTAACCGCTGCAGCGCTGTCACATCGGGAATACGTTCCACCTGTACCAGATACGTGCGGGGATGGGCAAACACCGGGTCTGTCAGGCGCGTTTTGAGGCGGGCGTTATCCGTCAGGATGAGCAAGCCCTCGCTGTCATAATCCAGCCGCCCGGCGGCATACACACCCTTGACCGAGATATAATCGGCCAACGTCGCCCGCCCTTCCGGATCGGTGAATTGGGTCAAGACGTTGAACGGTTTCCAGAAGCGGAGAATAGCACTTTCAGGCATAGTTTTGATAGTAGTTGCTAAACATTTGTAAACACATCAGCAGTTCACATACCGTATGGGGTTTTGAGAACCTTTCGAAAGGTAACGGGCAATACTTCCTCCTACGTAATGCTTTAACTCAAGTGCTGGTTTGCCTTCAAAACACCATCGATTTAAAGTATCACTCTGGGGTGGAACACGCTGATCTGCAGAATACCAACGCTCAATTTCATATACGGCACGGACTATCTGATTACTCACAGCAAACACATATTTCGCTTGTTCCCGACGGCTTCCAATAACCCAATTTCCCAGTGTAGCCTCATATAATTCGCTGTCATTCATGCCCTGTCGAAATCGACGATTAATGATAACCAGGATCCCGGGCTCTAGAATGGTTATCTCAGGAGCCGCATACATTTCAATAAGTTCATCTACTGTCATGCGCCCACGATCGCCCGAGTAATGTCCTTGTAATTGGTTGGTGAGCGACACCATCCCGACATAATCAATAAGTGCCGCTTCGACCTCAAATGCTTCTTTTTCAGTTAGTCCGTGTCGTTGAATGATATGGGCAACCTTGAACCCTTTTGACATAATCTCTCGTATCCGATCTAGTTTTTCGCTAGGATCAGGTTTAGAAATCGCAGCTTGAGCATGATTGAACACACGATTGCCCGTACCTTTTCCAATATAAAACGTCTGACTGGTTTCAGGATCAATCAGGCAATAGACATAGAATCCGATTTTCTCAATTACGGATGGTGGAAAAGTCATGTAATGTCATCTCCCATAGAGTGGATTGATCATTCAATATTGAGCTCAAACCAGTTGGATCATCAAGCAAGAATCAAATGATGAAATTTTTATCAAGACCGTTCACCTTCCAAGCAGTGTCCAAAACCATTTATCATCTCATGCGCGGTTGCTGGAACGCCTTTCGTAACGTTCGCCGCGAGTCTGCGCCTATCGCCTTTCAACGCGGTAGCGCCACCCGCCAACACCTCATCCTCGTGCTGATCGCCAGTAGCAGCTGCTATGCGCTGCAGTTCGCACTGCTGATGCTGACCTATGAATGGCAGATTGCTCGCTTGCTGAGTACCTACACCATGGATCTGGCACGTCCATTGATTGCCTTTGCAACTGCCATCATCAGCTATCCTGCTATCACCCTGTTCGCCTGTTGGGCATCCTGGCGATGGGTAACGCGCTTGGCGGGTCAGCGTGGCTCCCGGATCGAACACAACTACTGGATAGCCGGACTATGGGCTATCGGCAGTAACCTCGGTATATTGCTTACCGTATTCGCCTGGATCGTCGGACTGGGATTACTTGGAATTCTTGCATCGGTTGGCATAGCCGTATATACCGTCGTCATCGGAGGGTTTGGCTTTAAAGTAATGTATCCCTTTAAAGACCGGGAACCACCCTTTGTCGCAGCCGGGATCACCGTGTTGATCGGCTGGTTCACACTCTATGTCCTGCAAACGATACTTACCTGATAAGTAGCCGAACAAGAGCGATTAACCCAGAATAACCTCTGTCTCCACTACGCCAGCGCGATCATGCCGCGCTTTCAACTTCACAAAACCGCCGGCTGGAGCATAGATAACCCATTCGGCTTTTGCCCGATTACTCGTCACACCGGAATCTTCACCAGCACTGATGGCCGGTCCCAGCGTATGCCACCCCTCCAACTGCCCGATCTCCATCCGTAGCTTACCTGTCTTGAGCGTCGCCCCATTCGGTAGATCAATCTCGGCAATGACTCCACGCACCACTTTCTTATCGAGTGCTTTCTTGGAAACGTAGGACGGCAGCCAACCCGTATTCTGTACCACCATCTGAATGTGATAGTGACCATCCGCCAACGGAGTCGTTTTCAGGCTATGCAATTCCAGGCGGGGTGTAATCAGCGCCTGCCAGATCACCCACTGCGGGAACTTCGCCACTTCTTTTTCAAGGAACGCAGGCGGGGGGTTACGCCAGCAATAGGCATAATCCCACCCCCCCAATTCAACGGGCCCCAACTGGGGGTGTTGGTAGGGATACCAATCGATATAGCCCTTCCCTTCCAACACCTGATCGCTCCACTTGAGCAGCTTAAAATCATCCTCAATCGGATGCTCACGGTACCAGTCGATAAACTTGTAGCTTTCAATACCCGCCTGCCTCTGCGGACTCCAGATTTCGACCGTCCACGCATACACCCCGAAGTGGTCGTAAATCCAGTCATCGAATACACCGGTAATCGTCTCTTTGGGATGGTAACGAAAGTCATGATAGACCGAAACCGCTGGGTATCCAGTCAGCGCCGTCCCCTGTTGTCCAATACGCTGGAACGTCCATAAGTCTTCTGCCGGGAAGTAATCATCTGGATGAGTCCCAAAAGGGCGGAGTAGTACGCCACTATAAGTATGAAACGTCACCGCATTGACAATATTATTGTGAGCCGCGATAAAAGCCACCATCGCCCGCACTTCAGGTTCAGACGTCGGGTATGGCCCTGCCCCTGGCTGTTCATGGAGTTGTCGCCACTCCAAAGGAAAGTTGCGGTTTAGGTCCAACCCCTGCTTCCGTGGCTTCAGGTCGATAGTCATACCATCGTAGTTATCGATCAACCCTTCCGGCAGAACACGATAGTACTCACCACCAACTTCAGTCGGATCACGACGCACCATCAAACGGGAATTCTGTGGGTGTATTTTCCACTGTCCGTGCGGATCTGGTACACGCATTTGGAGCGCACGCCCATCCCCATCAATATCCTGCCGCTCCAGCCCACCAAGGGGTTCTTCATCATAAGGATAGGGACGTGTACTGGATCGGATAATCCGGGGTTTATCCGCCAGCGCCCATTCAGCGCCATCCGGATTGACACGGGGACAGATATAAAAGGCACGGCTATCCAGGCAGCGGGTGATGTTTTCATCGAGGGCGTACTGAGTGACGAGTGTCTCCAGCAAATACAGGCAGGCAGTTGAGGCCGATGTTTCCGAGGCATGGATATTGCCATCCACCCAAACTGCCGGTTTATCCACCCCCTGCCCAGTCGCGAAGTTAGTCACCGTCAGCAGCCAGATGTCCCGCCCCTCGTAACTCTTGCCCAGGCTCTCCAGAGTTACCAGTTCTGGGTATTCGGCTTCATAGGCCAGCAGCAGCCGCGTGAGTTCGTCGTAACGGTAGTAGCGGTCAAACTCGATGTGGGGCATGAAAATTCACTCCCGGAAAATCCAATTCAGAACCGTACACGTGACGACCCAACTTACTTCTTCAATTTTAGCAAGCGTTCATTGGCAGCTCGTAACGTCTCATCACTCTTGCAGAACGCGAACCGAGCCCAATTGTCTCCAATGTGCCGGTTAGCCTCACTATAGAATGGAGCGGGCGGGATACAGCCGACACCGATCTCTGTAGTGAGATAACGTGCAAAACTGACTGCATCCCCATCATATAAGTCGGAAAAATCCGCCAGTATGAAATAGGTTCCCTCTGGCGCTATGAACTTGAAACCGGCAGCTCGTAAGCCGTCCATCAGCAGGTCACGCTTACCACTGTACATCGCCTGCAATTCTTCATAGTAACTGCCTGGTTGAGCCAGCGCATAAGCCCCAGCCTCCTGTGCGGGCCCCATCACCGCATAGGTCACAAACTGATGAGCCCGTTGGATACCGCTGATGAGATGGTTCGGCCCGTAAACCCAACCGATCTTCCAGCCAGTGACACTGTACGACTTACCCAGGCTACTGACAGTCACTGTACGTTCGAACATTCCTGGCAGCGTAGCAATAGGGATATGCCGAGCATCCCCAAAAGTCAGATGTTCGTAGACTTCATCCGAGATAACCGTAACATCAAATTCCTTGCATAGATCAGCGACCAACATCATCTCTTCGCGGGTGAAGACGCGCCCGGTCGGGTTTTGCGGCGAGTTCCAGATGAGCGCCCGTGTCTTTGAGCTAAAAGCCGCCCGCAGTTCCGCCGGGTCGAGTGTCCACCCTGGCGGACGCAGCGGTACATACACCGGTATTGCCCCAGCGAAGGTCAGGTTAGGAACGTAGCTATCGAAGAATGGCTCAATAAGGATAACCTCATCACCCGGGTCGACCAGGCCCAGCACCGAAGAAAAGATTGCCTCCGTCGCCCCCGCAGTGATGATAATGCCTTGATTGGGATCTACATTCAGCCCGTAAAATGCTCCTGCATGGTTTGCCAGAGCCTGGCGCATTGCCACTGAACCTGTCATGGGAGGGTATTGATTGAACCGCCCATCCTGTAAAGCCCCCACTGCTGCCGCGATGATATCTGGCGGCCCATCAAAATCCGGGCGACCTTGCCCCAGGTTAATTGCATTGTGCTGCGCCGAGAGTTGATTGATTTCAGCAAAGATGGTCGTGCCATAGGGCGCAACCCGGTTGGAAGTCTTTGACATAGTGTCCTATCCGCCACGTTGAATGCGCTCACGCGCCGCTGTTGCCAGTTGATCCACTCGTTCATTGTGTTCATGACCTGCATGACCACGAACCCATTTCCATTGGATAGTGTGACGTTTAGTCGCCGCATCCAACCGTTCCCACAAGTCCTGATTAGCAACTGGTTGTTTACTGGCCGTCTTCCAACCATTCTTGATCCAGTTTTTCATCCAGGTCGTGATGCCATTCTTCACATATTGGCTATCGGTGTGGAATTCAACCTCGCAAGAAGTTTTGAGCGCTTCCAACGCTTCGCAGGCTGCGGTCAATTCCATGCGATTGTTGGTCGTGCTGCGTTCCCCGCCGCTGAGTTCCCTGCGATTGTCACCGGAAATGAGCAGTACAGCCCATCCGCCCGGCCCATTGGGATTAGGTTTTGCGCCGCCATCACTGTAAATGACAACTTTAGGTTTTTGTGTTTGAGAGTCCATAGGGCGGGATTATTGCAGGGAAAGCTCAGTCTGACAACGCCACCTCATAACCACTTTAAAATAAGAATGCCCGCCTCAATGTGAGGCAGGCATTCTTGTTATCAAACCGAGGCTATCGCCTTGTCTATCTTAGTGCTTCAGGAAGTTCCGCAATACCGTGTGCAGAATACCACCGTTACGGTAATACTCCAGCTCGACCGGAGTATTGATCCGTGCTTCAACAGTGAAGGTCTTCACGCTTCCATCGGCCGCGGTCGCTTTGACCGTCAACTCCTGCATTGGCTGGAGGTTTTCATCCAGGCCAACAATCTCGATAGCTTCCCGTCCCGTCAGGCCGAGGGTGTCCCAACCTTCACCAGCCTTGAATTGGAGCGGCAGGACGCCCATCATCACCAAATTGCTGCGGTGGATACGCTCAAAGCTCTTGGCAATCACAGCCTTGACGCCCAGCAGATAGGTGCCTTTGGCAGCCCAGTCCCGGCTGGAACCCATACCGTAGTCCGCACCGGCAAAGATAACCAGCGGGGTGCCGTCAGCAATGTACTTGACTGAGGCATCATAGATGCTCATCTGCTCGCCTGTCGGTAGATATTCGGTTACCCCGCCTTCACTGCCGGGGATAATCTGGTTACGCAGTCGGATATTGGCGAAGGTTCCGCGCGTCATGATACGATCATTACCGCGCCGGGTGCCATACGTATTGAAGTCCGCCCGTTCCACACCCTTGTTGATGAGGAACTGACCCGCCGGACTCTTGACGGCGATATCGCCTGCCGGGGAGATGTGATCGGTGGTGATCGAATCCCCGAACAGGCCGAGGACACGAGCGCCTTTCACGGGTTGGATTTGCGGAGTCTCCAGCGGCATATCAATGAAGAATGGTGGTTCCTGAATGTAGGTACTGGCATCATTCCACAGGTAAACAGGCTCATCTGTACTGGGAATAGCATTCCACATTTCGTTGCCCGTATACACATTGCCATACTGCTGCTTGAACAAATCGGCTGAAAGGCTGGTTTGAACGGTATCAACGATTTCCTGCTGGCTCGGCCAGATTTCCTTGAGCATGACCGGTTGACCCTGCTTGTCATAGCCAATCGGTTCAGTATGCAGGTCAATATCGACTGTACCAGCCAGGGCATATGCCACTACCAGCGGCGGTGAGGCCAGATAATTAGCCTTCACAAACGGATTGATACGCCCTTCAAAGTTACGGTTGCCACTCAGAACGGCTGCCGCTACCAGATCGCCTTCCTGCACGGCGTTGGAAACTTGTTCCGGCAACGGACCGCTGTTGCCAATGCAGGTGGTGCAACCATAACCGACAGTGTGAAAACCCAATTCTTCCAGATAAGGAGTCAAGCCAGCGTTGTTCAGGTACTCGGTAACGACGCGAGAACCCGGTGCCAGACTCGTCTTCACATAGGGTTTGCGGGTCAGACCTCGTTCAACCGCTTTCTTTGCCAGCAGACCTGCGCCAATCATGACAGAAGGGTTACTGGTATTCGTGCAGCTGGTGATCGCCGCAATCACTACGGCACCGTGACCGATCTCAGCGCTATGACCGTTATCCCGCACTGTGGCCGTATTGCCGACTTTCTCCTCAGCCAGTTCAAAACCACGTTCTTTGATTGGAGTACGCAGCGCCTTCTCAAAGCTGGTTTTCATCTCACGCAGCAAGACACGATCTTGCGGACGCTTCGGCCCAGCCATACTGGGTTCAACCGTGCTCAGGTCGAGTTCCAACATATCGGTGAAGATCGGGTCAGGGGTGCTATCGGTGCGGAACAGCCCCTGCTCCTTACAGTAGCGTTCGACCATCGAAGCCAATGCAGCATCGCGCCCGGTACGAAGTAAGAATTGAATGGCTTCATCATCAACCGGGAAGAAGCCCATCGTCGCACCATATTCTGGTGCCATATTGGCAATCGTAGCTCGGTCCGGCAAGGTTAACTTGCTCAGGCCGCTCCCATAGAATTCGACAAACTTGTCAACCACGCCCTTCTTGCGGAGCATCTGAGTGACAACCAGCACGAGGTCAGTAGCAGTTGCCCCTTCACGCAGTTGACCAGTCAGCTTAAACCCAATCACTTCTGGCATAAGCATATAGACTGGCTGTCCCAACATGGCGGCCTCAGCCTCAATACCACCGACACCCCAACCCAGTACACCGATACCGTTAATCATCGTAGTATGGCTGTCTGTACCAACCAATGTATCCGGGTATAACACCGTGCGCCCCTCATCGTCAGGCAGCAGTTGAACCACCTTTGCCAGATATTCGAGGTTCACCTGATGGACGATACCAGTAGCCGGAGGAACGACTTTAAAGTTGTTAAAGGCTTTCTGTCCCCAGTGCAGGAATTCGTAGCGTTCCTGGTTCCGTTTGAACTCAAATTCGGCGTTAACGCGGAGGGAATCCCGCAGTGCAAAGCTGTCCACCTGTACCGAGTGGTCGATCACCAAGTCAACCGGAACAATCGGATTAATCTTGCGGGCGTCCCCACCCATCCGCACCATCGCGCTGCGGAGAGCCGCCAAGTCGACTACACAAGCTACCCCTGTAAAGTCCTGCAAGATGACACGGGCCGGCTTAAATGGAACTTCAACCTGCTGGGGCGCTTTCGCGTTCCAGCTTGCCAGATTGCGAACCGCTTCTTCATTGACCTGAAAGTTATCCAAATTGCGGAGCGCGTTTTCCAGCAATATCTTGATGCTAAACGGCAACTGAGCAATATGCCCGATGCCTTGCTTTTCCAGCGCACTCAAGCGATAAATCGTTGCTGGCCCTTGACCAGTCTCAAATGTACCTCGTGCCTTGAACGAATCGAGTATCTTGCCCATCACATTTTCCTTCGTTGAAAGTTGGCTCTCCCGGCGGTTATTGTGGCGGCATTGTACTTGAAAAGCACATTCACCGTCAGCCTGTATGCTGCATAATAACGGCTTTCAATCTATCATTCAAACAGATCATAACTATCCGGTTGATAGAAAGTATCTATCATGATCCTTGACCTGCATAAGCTGCACATCTTCAAGGTTGTAGCCGAACAAAAACACTTTACTCGAGCAGCTGATCTCTTGCATATGGCGCAACCCAGCGTTAGTCAGCAGATCAGCGTACTGGAAACTGCATTAGGCATTCAACTAATCGACCGTAGCACACGGCAATTTCGGCTGACTGAAGCCGGGCAAATCCTATTCCATTATGCCGAGCGACTCACGCTCCTTGCATCCGAAGCACAGACCGCCGTCCAAGTGCAGGCCGGTACCATGCGGGAAACGCTCAAGCTGGGTGTAGGTCATACCCTGGCGACCTATCTATTGCCTGCCGTCCTGAGCGCCTACCGTGAACAACATCCACACCATAAAGTCCGGTTGACCGTGGGAAATACCACTACCCTACTCGACCGACTAGCCAACGGTGAGATTGACTTGGCCCTAGTCGGTTCACCCGCTGAACATCCTGATTTGATGTCAGAATCCTTCATGCATGATCGGCTGGTGGTCATCGTCAGTATGAAGGATCCATGGGTCAGTCGCACGAGCGTATCAGTTACTGATTTGCGGGAACGTGTATTCCTCACGCGAGAACCTGGCTCGGCATTATATGCTACTGTTGCTCAGATCGTCGGTGCAGAGATGCTCAATCGAGATGACACCATTCAACTGGGCGAAACTGAAGCCATCAAACGCAGTGTGGAACGGGGTTTAGGTGTTGCCCTCATCCAACAGATCGCCATTGCCAGGGAACAAGCACAACACACCCTTCATGCCATACACCTGAACGATGCTGACGACCGCCGCACCTATCTCATCGCCAGCCGCAAGCAGTATAAACATCTGCCTGCCACTGCTGATTTTATACAAGTACTTAACCGCCTGGTTCAAGCTGGAACATTGATAGAATAAAATCATCAGCGGTCACTGAGGAATCTGCCGATGCTCTTGAACATCTTCTGGAAACCGATGCTGGGCTTGTTGCTGGGCAGTTTTGTGCTGGGGATGAGCAGCCTTGCCCTGGGGTATATCAGCCCGGAAACGGTCTGCATCCACTACGAATCTGGTTATCAAATCACTGACCGTGAGCGCCTGATGGATTTGCGCTATGGTTTAGACGTTAGTGATCCTTACGCGGCCAATGAACAACGTTCGACCTGGATGACGGATGACTACGAACTTATCACTCGTGCTCGGTCAGGCGACAACCGTACTCTGGATGTCTACCTGCGCCGTCTGAATGACCCGACCGATAGCGGTCAATTAGTCCAACCGGGCATTGATAGCACCTGGGCAGTACAAGCCCGCTGGTCGCGGGATGAACAGGAAATCGCCTTTATCTGGCGCGACGCCGAAGGTAATTCATGGCTAAATCATGCCCGCCCCGCTAGGCTTCTTAATCAATCCGTTAGCCTGAACTCAGCCGAAACCCAACCCTCCCCAAATCTCTACGGAGGCTGGTATGTCCATGGTTGGTCAGGAAACAACCAGTGGATAAGCCTCGCCCGCCAGACCAATATCAGTTTCCAATACAGCTTATGGTCCGCTGAAAATCTGACACCAAACTCTATTCAGTTACCCAATGCACTCTATGATGCCGAATGGTCACCGAACGGGGCTATTCTGGCAGCCATTGGTGCTGGAGATACAAGTTATGCCCTTTGGATCATCCGTCCAGAGAACCAGCCTGTGGTGGTTCAGCCTCCTGAGGGTGGATTGTTCAGTGGTTCGCATCGCGTTGCATGGTCACCTGACGGACGGTTTGTGACAGTCTCTACAATCGTCGCAAGTTTAGACAGTGGTCAGCGCCAGAATCGCTGGCAACATGACATCTATAGTGCCGATGGCACCCCTTTACAAATGGATATTCCAAGCTACATGGTACGGGTGCCAGTGGAACTGGACTCCTATAGTCAGACCGTCAGTACCCAAGAAGTTGTCCCAGCCCTATGGTCAAGCGATGGTCGCTGGATCACTCTCCAGAATGCTACGGCAGCCCTGGGTGGCGTTAATCTGGAACTCGTGGCGACCGACCCACTGACAGGTCAAGACGAAGTCATCACACGGGGGATTCTGCCCGAATACGCCGGTGCCATGTTTGCCATCCGCCTTAACCCGCCCTCACTGGTGCGAAGTGATCCATTCCGTGGTCCGTTTGAGCCTCAGGGGAATTATCTGGTAAGCCCAATCCGAAGCGCCAATGGAGTATCCGTGAATCTGCTTGATCTACGCGATCTGAGCACGGAAGTTCTGGTAGACGATGCTGATGAAATTGTTAACCAAGTCTTGCACTTCGGTGTGGAACAACCCTTCTGGTCGTGGGGTGGAGAACGGGTTGCAATCGTCTGGATGAAAGATGGTGCCGCCCATTTGAGCCTGGCCCAAGTAGAAACAGGTGAGCGCCATCAGATCAACACTGGTGCGACCGGCATCACCTATCATGACTGGCCGCAACCGGACTGGCTGACCTATGTCACCCATCATGATGAGGGACAACGCCTCCACTTGCTCAATGCGCGAACCGGTGAGGACTGGATGCTGGTTGAAAGTAGTCTACCCATTGATAACTGGGGTGTGACGATTGCCCCCAGCGGGACCAGCGCTGCTGCCATGATTTCCCCGATGACACCGGGTTACGGTGCAGGGGACTTATATGTGGCCTCGGCACCGGGAGAGCAAGCCCGCCCGGTCGAACGCGGCCTGACCTCGTGGATCTCATTCTCCGATGATGGCGAACGGATGGCCTTTTTCGAGACGGGAACCTGGCCCTTCCGCCGTACCGTACTGCAAGTCATGAACCCGGACGGCTCCGGTCAGCAGCGATTCCTGATGAACCAGAACATCAGCGGACGGGGAGGAATCGACGGCTGGTCAGATTGTGTGGCGACTTCATGAAGTCGCACCTATTGTCCACCGAAATAGCAGATTGACCCTGGAAGACCCGCACTCCCAAACAGCAGTTATTGCGATTGCGGCGGCGGCGGCGGTCACGACGGGCTGGCTCCACCGCCGCAAACTTGTGAGCGTATCGCCGTCGGTGTTGGGGGTGGCAAGCCAATTTCTGGCGACTGCTACCGTGATTACCATCTATTATTCAGATGGTTCCCAGATTCAGGGTCACAACAGCTTCAGTATAGGATTGAATAGAAGGCAAACCGGAACATATGTTCCGGTTTTGTATCGATTTTTGGACGTATACACAGGGGAAGAAATCTAGCAGGCGCACGCTGATCACCGGGAAGCTTCGCTCTGCGGCCTACATAACGGCATCTTTGCGTAAGTCCTGATGTCCTAATCCTTCGGCTCGTCTTCCTCGACCAGCAAGCGGCGCAACACCTTACCGACAAAGCTGCGGGGTAGTTCGGCGCGGAACTCGACCTCAGCAGGGACAGCGTATTCCTTGAGGCGGCGCTTGCACAAGGTAATCAATTCTTCGGCAGTCAGGGTTGTACCAGGCCGCGGCACCACATAGGCTTTGACCTTCTGCTGGTCATCCAGACCGGCGACATGCAGCCCAACCACAGCTACTTCCTTGACACCAGGATGCTCATACAACACTTCCTCCACATCCCGAGGATAGACATTGTATTTGCCCGCCAGAATCATTTCCTTCTTACGGCTGATGATCTGGAAGTAGCCATCTTCATCCATCCGGGCAATGTCCCCAGTCAGTAACCAACCATCCGCAGTTAACGATCGCTCGCTCTCGTCCTCGCGTCCCCAATAACCATTCATAACCTGCGGGCCATGTACCGCGAGTTCTCCAATCTGCCCGACTGGTAAAGGCTGCCCATTCACCAGATCGACAATGCGAGCATCTGTCCCCGGTATGGGAATGCCGATGCTGCCGACTTTCCGGAGGCCGCGCAGTGGATTTGAGTGCGTGACCGGGGACGCTTCCGAGAGGCCATAGCCCTCCACCAATCGCCCACGTGTGAGCTTCTCAAAAGCTTCCTGTACCTCAATCGGGAGGGGTGCCGCGCCAGAAATACAGGCTTTGATACTGCTGATGCCGTACTTCCGCACGCCCTTAAACTGGTTGATCGCCATATACATGGTGGGCACACCGGGTAACAGGGTCGGCTTATGCCGCTTGATGTGTTGTAATACTTCCAGGGTCTGGAAGCTGGGCAGAATGACGATGCGCGCACCCAATGCAATCGCCACATTCATGGCTGCAGTCATGCCGTAGGAATGGGAAAATGGCAGTACTGCCAGTACTGTCTCCCGGCCTTCTTTTAGATCGGTGATCCAATGCCGGGTTTGAAGCGCATTCGCCAATACCGCCCGGTGCGATAGCATCACACCCTTGGGCTTATCCGTAGTACCACCCGTATACTTGATGACTGCCACATTGTCCGGGCTGACTTCTACCTGTGGGCGGCTGGCGGGATGGGTTCTGAGAAGCTGACTCCACAGATATTCACCCTTCTCCAAATCAGAATCGATACGATGCCCCTCTTTGGTTTCGCGGCTCCATTGAAAGCCAATCCGGGTTACTACACCCATATAGTCCTTGATATTGGCATAGATGACGCCCCGAAGCTGGGTTGCTGCCAGAATATCCTTTGCGGTTGGGCGATAAAGCGTAAGCGTTAACAGCCAGTCAACTTGTGAATCGACGACCTGCCGCTGGAGTTCATCACGATCATTCACCGGGCTGGTCGAAACCACCACACCGCCGGCCTTGAGAATAGCGTAATAGGCGATAACGTATTGCGGGGAATTCGGCATCACCAACATGACCCGAGTCCCCTTCTCTACCCCCAATGAGCGCAAGGCATTTGCCAGCCGATTGCATTCATTGTCCAGTTGGCGATAAGTGAGGGTTCGTCCGTAAAACACCAGTGCAGGGCGATTACCATAACGCCGAACCGTCGAATGCAGCAAGCGGAACAACGGTCGCCGAGGAAGTCCCAATACGGCGGGAACACCCTGTTCATAATGTTTAATCCACGGGCGATCCTTGATCAGGCTTGAGCCACCGTTACTCCCCCACCAACTCGGTTCATCTGGCTGACCGCCAATAAAGCGACCTATCGCCCGGTTAACCGCATCTGCACGTTCCAATGGCACCAGATGGCTGGACACACCAATATTGACATCTTCAGCCTCTGGAATAGTCCGAGCAACTTCCTCAAAGACTGCCGTGGGATAGACCTGATCGCGTTCCCCCCGGATGACCAGTACGGGCATTCGCAGGTCACGAAACATACTCCAGCCGTTCCACTGGCTCATATTGTTCAAATACAACCGCTTGAGGACGTGTGCCTGGGCCATCAACTGCCGCCGAACGAAACGCTGCAAAGGACGGAGGATCGTGAGCGGCAACCGCAGGGCTGAGACCGCTACCGGATGCAGGGGATACTCCCCTGTTGTGGCAATCAGCACCAGATGGGAAAGCGAATCCGGGCGGCGGTGGGCAAACTCGGTCACAATCGCGCCACCAAAAGAGTGCCCGACCAGAATGAACGGCGTCTGCACTTCCAGGTATTGCAACAAAGCGTCCAGATCCGTCTGAAATTCCGCCATCGAATAGCTGCTGTACGGTGCATCCGAACGTCCATGTCCGCGCACGTCATAAGCGATCACGCGGTATTGATCGGAGAAGGCTTTGAGTTGGTTTTGCCACTGCATGGCATAGCCACCATAGCCATGGACAAACACAATCGTCCCAGCAGGCTGTTCTGGTGTAACTTCGATATAACTTAAGCGTACTGGAGGATCATCTGATACCAGGGCTTCTTCGCGGTAGAGTTCGAGATCAACTTCCATCTAAAAGACTCCTATTTTCAAGAATACTTTGTCTCGGATTAAACACTGAAGCACGGCGGTTTCACAGAGAACTACAGAGTGTACCTACTATCGCGCCAATCATCATTATGGGGGTTCGAGCGGGAGGATATACGGGCGCAGACGCCCTAATCCTCCCCTACTTTCACACTTGGCAAGATACTACAGTCTCAGGGGGCGATTTCGCTACTACGCTGACGGGCCATCCGAAACCGGGTGTAAAGCTGGCTCAACCACAGCAGCAGATAACCAAGCAAAATGTACTCGACAAACCGGACAACCATGGCACCCAAAAGAGGAACTTCGGCCTGCGCTTGCCCTTCCGCATCTATACAGGTGAAGTCCTGCGTGATAACGGTCGTCCCCGGTCGCGGATTCCGTATATCCGCACCCCGTTGCAATTGAGTCCCTGCCGGGCAAAACAACCACTGGATCGGCAGGTTGTAGATGACATTGCCGGGTTGATCGAGGGCGAACCCGGTAAAAGCAAACGTCAAAATACCAAAGGCGATGACGATATTGGACGCCAGATCACCCTGACGTGAGGGTTTGGCAGTGGGAGCCACGCGGCTGATGATTTCTCTTTTTAGCGGTGTGCGCGGCTCGGCGAAAATACGAATGACCGCCCACGCAGCCATCAGCAGGACAATCGAACCTAAGCCCTCGATCTGGGTGAAGCCATAAAAAGCACCCTGAATCAAAGCGATAAATACGATGAGAGCAACAATGGCAACAATGATCCAGACAATCGAAGGAAGTGAACGAATCTTCAAACACACCTACCTAATTAAAATCCTTTTGGATTACCTTTGATTTTTGACTGGGAACTTATCCGCTGATTATACGCGGAAATCGATTATCAAAATGGCAGCGGTACCACTTGACCCGCCGTGAGTTCGCGAAGTTCAGCGGTGAACCCACCTAACTGCGTCTCTGGAAAGGTGACAATGAGCGCCACCTGATCGGTGAAGCTCTCGTCATCCATGACGCCTTCGTGGGCGGCGATCAGTCGCTTTACCTGATTAAACAGGGGATAAGGCATCTCCAATCCAACCGTGATTTTGGGGATATTCAGTTCCGTGGGGAGTGCCGCCAGCACCTCACGGGCGGTATCCCCATAGGCGCGCACCAGTCCGCCGGTTCCAAGGAGGGTACCACCGAAGTAGCGCGTCACGACGATGACGGTATCCCCAATATCTGCACCCCGGAGTACCGCCATGACAGGCGGCCCGGCGGTGCCTGACGGCTCGCCATCGTCGCTCATCCCTTCGGTGACGCTCTTGCCATAGCCCGCCCGAAAGGCATATACATGGTGAGATGCATCCGGCATTTCCGCCCGTACGGAGGCAATGAAAGTGCGAGCAGCTTCGGCGGTATCTGCCCGTCCAGCAGTGCCGATGAAACGCGACTTCAACTCCACCAGTTCGACACGGTGGATCGCAGCCGGCCGGCGATAGGTTAACGCGGCAGCCATCCACGTCCGCCTAACCAAGCCATGATGCGTGCAACTGACTCTTCTTCGCTTTCCTGATCGGTACGTAAATGAAGTTCCGGATTGAGAGGCGGCTCGTATGGATCATTCACGCCGGTGAAATTCGGGATTTGCCCGGCCATCGCTTTGGCATACAACCCTTTGGTGTCGCGGGCGGCACAGACTTCCAGCGACGCATCCACAAACACTTCGACAAAATTAGTGGTCTGCTGACGGGCAAACTCTCGCATCTGGCGGTAAGGGGAAATGAACGAAGCCAGCACCGCCACGTTATTCCGGCTGAGGACCTGTGCCACGAACGTCACTCGCTCGATGTTCTTGTCCCGATCTTCCTTGGAAAAACCGAGATCGCGGGTCAAGCTCTGGCGGACGGTATCACCATCCAAGCGTTCAACCCGCATTGCTCGCCGACGAAAATCTGCTTCCAGGGCCAGCGCCAACGTCGTTTTCCCTGCACCGGAAAGTCCGGTCATCCAGATGACAAAACCGGGATGGGGGATGTAGGTGGTCAAGAGTGAGTGTGTCATGTATTGGTTTCAAGTTGCTCGTTGCGAGTTACCGGAAAACGCTAAGCAAGGCCAGAGACACGGCTATCAGCCGTCAGCCGTGTGTAATAAGGCTGCCCTGCATCTCTGGTGGGACAGCCAGGCCCAGGCATTTTAGCAGCGTGGGTGCAATATCCATGAGTTGATGCCCAGTCACGCACCCGGCTCCGGGTTTACCTGGTTCGTACAGGATGAACATCCCCTGCGGAGCATGATTGGCGTCGTCCGGGCCAGTGTCATTCTCCAGCGTCCAGTGTTTTCCATGACCCAGCGTGCCAACCGACCGCCAGTGTAGCCCACCAAAATAGACCATGAGATCTGGCGCGACCGCATTCACCTGCTGGTAGATTGCATCGGGCTTGAACACCTGCGTATCCAGATGTTCCCCTTCCGGGCCGGGGATTGCAGCCAACGCCTTCGCCAGTTCATCCCGCACCTGTTCGTAGGCCTCAGGTGGAATGATACCCTCTGGTTCCCTACCCTGCACATTGAGGAAGACGCGCCCGTAGTAGCCACCGCTGCTCCAAGCTTTGGTACGGGACCAGTCAATATCAGCATCCTCGATTTTCAGGAGTTCGCCCGGTTGAGGCTGCGACTTCAGTGCCAACCAGCCATTCTGCCAAAGCCATTCATTGGCGCAAATACCGCCATCCATCCGAGTAACCCCATGATCGCTGACGACCAGCACCGTCACCTCATCCCCAGCCAGCGAAATCATCTCCCCGATGAATTGATCACACCGGATGTAATAATCCCGAATCACGTTCTCAAAGGCATTACCGGGTTCATACAGCCGATGTGCAGGATCGTGGAAACGCCAAAAGCCATGATGAATACGATCTACGCCGATATTGACGTACATGAAGAAGTCCCACGATTTGCTGGTCAGGCAGTGTTTGACGAGCTTAAACTGGGCTTCAGTCATCTCCAATAAGCGCTTCAGCAAATCAGCTTTATTATTTGTGCGGAAGCCCTTCACATCAAAAGGATAATCTGGCAGCAGATTCAATACTTCCTGCTTGAAGATCGCCGGATAGGTGAAGGCGCTTTCCGTACCTGGTGTGAGAAAATCCGACACCAGGTAGCCATTCAGTGGACGAGGTGGCCAGGTTTGCGGCACACCGATAAGAATAGATTCCCGGCCGGCCTCGCTGACATAATCCCATACCCTTCTATGAGAAACAGCCGTCCCATTAGCCGTTATCATTCGGTCGTAGGAGTGATCTGCCCGGTTGCGAAAACCATAGACACCGAGTACGCCAGGGTCACGACTGCTCATCATGCTCGACCATGCCGGGATCGTGATGCAGGGAATACACGACTCCAGTTCGCCCCATGTCCCCCCAGCCATCAAGCGGCCCAGGTTAGGAAGGTGTCCCCTGAACTGCTCAAAGATCAGCTCGGGGCTAGCACAATCCAATCCCAGAACCAGCACGCGAGGGGGATTACGGGCAGGCGTCTTCTTCCTAAATATACTCACCGTGAAGTATCCATCCCGCGCATCAGGATGCGGCTCACTTCCGGTCGAGTAAATTCCAATGGTAGCAATTCACCAGCTAGCAGTTTTTGCCGAACCTGGGTTCCGCTCAAGTGCAACCATTGTGTGGAATCATGCGGGCAGGTCTTGGCTGTTACCACCTGACCGCAGGCATGGCAGTGAAAGGCGTGCTCAAACATGAGGGGGGTAATGCCGATCAGTTCTGGGTCGAATTCCCGAAAGATCAACTGGGCATCATAGGTGCCGTAGTAATTGCCCACCCCGGCATGATCCCGACCCACAATAAAATGGGTGCAACCATAATTCTTACGACAAATCGCATGGAATACCGCTTCTCGGGGCCCTGCGTAGCGCATCGCTGCTGGAAAAGCCGCCAAGAGTACCCTCGAAGCCGGATAATAGTGTTCCAGCACGGCGCGGTAACTCTCCACACGCACATCGGCTGGAATATCATCCCCTTTTGTCTCGCCGACCAATGGATGCAGCAGTAAACCATCGACCATCTCTAGCGCACACTTTTGTAGATATTCATGCGCCCGATGGATGGGATTACGGGTCTGGAAGGCCACTATCTGTCGCCAACCACGCTGTGAAAAAAGCTCGCGAGTCTGTAACGGGGTATAGGCAAGGTCGGGAAATGACGCAACCGGTTCAACCAGCATCCAAACATTACCTGCCAGGTAATGGTCACCCTGGGCATACAAGCGGGCAACACCAGGATGTTTATCGTCTGTCGTGCGATAAACAGCTTCGGCTTCCGCCGTTTTGTCGTACCTAAAAATGTCGCTCAATTCCAACAGGCCAACGATGCGGCCTGCTGGATCAGCCAGGGCCACATCCTGCCCTACGCGCAAACGATTGACCACGTCCGCCGACACTGGCAACGTGATTGGAATTGTCCAGGGTAGACCATCTGGCAAATGCATATGTTCAAGGACCGATTGATAGGCTGATCGATCCATGAACCCCGTCAAGGGGCTAACAACGCCTATAGCGATTAACTCTAGATCAGATAGGATGACTTCGGAGATTTGAACCAATGGCGCAACCAGTGCCCGTTCATAGAGAGCTGCTGCTGCCGGACCCTCTATTCGCAACTGATTGATGAGCTTTCCACCATGAGGAGTTATTGGAGCAACGAAGGAGGGCATGACGATTACTTCTTTATTGATTGACCAGACACGCGGAGTACGAGGCAATAAACTCAGATAATGCGTTGACCAAACAGGCTCGCAGCCAGATCAACCGCGAGTTCGGCTGTGCGGTTATATTCATCCAGGATCGGATTCACTTCAACCAGATCCAATGAGCGGACACGGCCATCGTCACACAGAATTTCCATCAAGAGATGGGCTTCCCGAATACTCAGGCCACCCGGAACAGGCGTACCTACGCCCGGCGCAATCGTCGGATCGAGCGAGTCCATGTCAAAACTAATATGCAACGCATCCACATCACCCAATGTCGCTAAGGCGTTGCGAGTCACAGCAGCAATACCATTTTCATCGATTTCACGCATGGTCATGACCGGGATATGGCTTTCCCGTAATGCCACCCGTTCCTGCGAATCCAAGTCACGGATACCAATCATCACAATCTGCTCAGGCTGAAGATGCTTTTCACCGAAAATCAGCGGCGGGGGACAACGCCCCATCAGAGAAGTCACGACCATCCCATGCACATTACCGCTCGGGGTGGTTTCCGGTGTATTGAAATCCCCATGGGCATCAATCCATAAGACCCCTACCCTGCCCGGACGTGTCAGCGCAGCGGAGACCGTTCCCATCGCCACGCTATGATCCCCACCCAGGATGATCGCTGTTTCATCACGCTCGATGCTGCTCATGACCGATTGCCGAATCTGGGCGGCAACTGCTGCAATGGCGACTGCATTATGGGCTTTAGGGTCTGTATCCTGGGATTCGACCTGTTCCATCCCCGGCACTGAAACATTGCCGTAATCCGTAACGGTCAATCCCAGGCGTTCGAGACGGGGTCGCAGTTTGGCATAACGAATAGCACTCGGCCCCATATCGACGCCTCGCCGCTTTTGTCCCAAGTCCATCGGCGCACCGTAAATCGCAATTGGGTATCCCATATTTTCCTACTCTAGATCTACAGTGGCAGATAACAAGTTCCCAAGCTGATCAGCATTCATCATTGCCCATTTGAGGCGAGAGCATGAAAGGTGGTCAAGCGACTGGCATATTCGGTCGGCGCGACAGCCTGATAATTACCATGACCGGCACCAGGTACTTCCCATAATTCAATGGGCACACCGACAACCTGCCCACGCGCAAGCATTTTCCGGGCACCGCTCAAGGTCGCTTCGGTAGTTCCATAAATCAACAGCACCGGAATTCCAGTGAGGTTATGCAATTCATTGTACGGGCTAAGAAACGTAATGTCATTGCCGGTAAACAGGCGATACCCGCCAGCAATGCCCCATTGATAGAGCACTGAAAAGAAATCAGCCGGTTGGCCTAAGCCCAATTCAACGGCGTAATCGTGATAACCGCCCATCGCACTCACCGAACGAAAGCCTGACGACCGCTGGGCAGCCATCAAGGCAGTTGCTCCTCCCGACGAAAACCCGTGCAAACTAATCCTGCCAGGGTCAATATCCGGTCGTGTCAACAGGTAATCCCGCGCAGCCAGTACATCTTCAGCTTCGTAATATCCCAGTGAAAACCAGCCCAGGCTGCTACAGACACGCGAGTTCAGCGTTAGTACATTAAAGCCGGCATTGTAAAAGATGGCCGCATCTCCCAACTGCCCACCACGCCCGGCGTTAAAAGCCGGCACCGTGATAACGGTTGCTCCATTGGTACCGGGCAGAAAGTAGCCATCCAACTGAAGGCCATTGGTAGATGTAAACGTGACCGACTCATAGTTGGGGGCAAACGACATTGGCGTATTACCCACATCACAGGGTGGATGGGTTAATCCCCAAATTGTGACCAGACCCATTAGAAGTGGCAATATCAATAAGGCAGATCCCAAAGCACCCATAAAGACCAGTGCCAGGCGTACCCAGTATCGTCGCGGACGCAGCACGATCTAGGCCGTTTCGCCCCGGTTAAACCGAGCACCAAAGTAGACCAGGACGATACTCAACACATACAGCACCAACAATGGCGCAATGACGAGCGCCATATTCACCGGGTCTACTGTTGGAGTAATGACCGCTGCCGCAACGGATGCACCTACAACTGCAATACGCCAATTGCGGATAAGCACCCCAGCAGTCACCATCCCGACCAAGGACAACACAAAAAATACCAGAGGGGTTTCGAAGGCAACCCCCATCCAAAAGATCAGTGCGGTGATAAAGCCAAGGTATTGATCTGCCGTCCACTCCGCCTTGAGCAAGTCATTCTGAAAGTTTTGCAGGAAGTCGATGGCAGGCGGAACCATGATAAACCAGGCAAACAACACGCCAACGAGAAACAAGAGGGTTATTGGCGTAATTGAAAGGAAAACAATCCGCCGTTCTCGGCGGGTCAAACCCGGAACAATGAAAGCCAACACCTGATAAGTAATCATCGGGATTGCCAGAATCCCCCCAATGAGCATCGCTACCCGGAAATAGGCGATCACCCCTTCAGTCGGGCCAAGCGTCTGTAAACGCTGAGCACCATCGGGTAATGGCTCGATCAGGTAAAGAAGCACTGGGCGAGCTACGGCGATACCAATAGATGTACCAATCACCAATGCCAGAACCGCCCACGTCAGGCGTCGCCGCAATTCATCTAAATGATCCCACAAGGACATCTGTGCGCCAGCGCCTTCGTCCAGCATTTCTTCAGGTTCCGGTTTGGCTGGCGGCGTCGGCTTGGCCGGACGCAGATTCTTTAATCCGGGTGTCATACCTACTAGGACTCCGTTTCGATTTCCGGCTCCTGCGGAACAATTCCCTGCAAACTATTCATATCCTGGGCCATGGCCCCTAAGACGCCATTGACGAACCTAGGGGTACCATCGGCACCGTAAAGCTGGGCCAGTTCAATGGCTTCAGCCACAATGACGTTCACCGGAATACTCTGACGAGAGGCTAATTCGTAAGTCGCCAAACGCAGAATATTGCGGTCGACAATAGCAACCTGATCGAGCGGCCACTCTGGCGCAAAGCGGCTGATGACTTCGTCCAAAGCGACTAAATGCCCAACCACACCACTAACAAGCCGACGCATGTAATTGGCTTCTTTTTTAGCCAGCGGCTTATGTTCTAGCCGATGCGCGATCACCAAATTCAGATCGTGGCTGGCTGCATCAATTTCATACAGCGCTTGCAGGGCTGCCCGACGGGCGGTACTCCGCTCAGTCAGGGCCGGTTCGTGTTCGACAACTTCAATGTCAATATCATCATCAGTCAATTCGGGTCGTTCGGGCGGCAAATCGGTCACAGGCATTTTCACCACTTATACATCTTATACGCCGACGAAGTGTACATCAGTTTCATCGACTTGCACACGCTAGCAGACTTGACTCAGATCACTTGATTGGCGTATAGTAGACTACAAAGGTTCACAAAGGTTCAAACTGTCTAAAAGGTAATCCAGATCATGTTGAAGTGAACAATTCCAGCGGTTCACTCGTATTGGCAAACAGAAATACTGACAACACCATCGAACCGGAATGTGAGATTGTAATAAGGATCGAGACTATGAACCCGGACTTGAGCAGACAAAGCTATCTCCTTAGCCATTATCACCGTCAGCAGGCCATGAGAACGGCCCAACGCGAACGACTGGTCGCTTCCTTACCCCGCCGAACTGGTCGTATGGATGTACTGATTATGCATCTGGGACGCAGCATGATTGCTATTGGGCAACGACTACAGCGTCAAAATAGACCAACTGTTGAAGAGGCCAGCCTCTCCTATCCGCTACCCGCCTTCGACAACCGCTAACTCGTCCACTTTTGTAAACAGGATGCCATAAAGCATCCTGTTTTGTTTTATTCCTCCAAATTGCGTGTACGATTAATTTCTTTCGCGCACATGGAGGCATATCCAATGAAAGCCGCACTTATCTTTGACTTCGGTGGTGTGTTTATGAAAACCACCGATCACTCTCCACGGCATCGTTGGGATGACCGATTGGGGTTAGCACATGGCAGCATCGAAAAAGTCGTCCATGGCAGTGAAAGCTGGCGAGCGGCCCAAACCGGCGTGATCACACCAGATGTCTACCGTGCAGATATCGCTGCACAACTTGGACTGGCTGAGGATGATATGGCTGACTTATTCAGAGATTACTTCAGCGGAGATCAACTCGATCAGTCTTTAGTGGAATACACCGCAACCCTTCACAAACGGGGTTACCAGGTAGCGCTACTCAGCAATGATTCGGTTGAGCTGGCACCGAAACTTTCTGCACTGGGCATCAGCCACCTATTTGATCCTCTGATCATCTCCGCGCACATCGGCGTGATGAAACCGGATGAACGCGCTTATCGTGCTGTACTCGACAAAATCGGTCGTAGACCGGCAGAGGCTATTTTCATTGATGATATGCCTGCCAACATTGCAGGGGCTGAGGCGATTGGAATAAAGGGGATCTTATATACCAATACCGCAGCACTAGAGCAGGATCTCGAAGCTTTGTTGACAAGAACCTAATTACCTTCATTTCAGTACAGACAGGGGTATGCTATCATCACAATTACCTTGCTTCGTTCTCGTTGATGGAGTTTGATAATGGATATTAATCCACAGGAAATTCTGGCTGCACTCGGTCCACGCAGTGGCCCGGCCTTCGTCTATGATCTGTTTCTATATGTCATTTTTGTACTTTCGCTCATCACGATGTTCGCCCAGTCAGATAAGCAAATGGTGCCCACTTTATTGATCGGGGGTGCGGCAGCCTGTAGCGTCATTGCCAAACTCGACATTATCCCGGCCAAGGCCTTTGGCATGTTAATCGTCAACGCAGGTATCCTGGTGCTGCCCTTACTGACAGCCGGCATCACCCAGGCAAAGAAAACCATACCTTTATGTGTCATTATCGGGGTATTGGGCGCAATCCATTTTGCCATGTTCTGGTTCTTCTCTCAGCGCAGTTAATCGCCAACCCTTCTCATGCGGCTGATTTACCTTGCACTCGGTTGGTGTGCCGGGATTGTGATCGCAGGCGGCACACCTGCTCACCAGCCGTTAGTTTGGGCGGCTTGGGTGATCAGCGGGGTTCTGGCACTCGGAATTTCCAGGCACTCTAAACAGCTGCGGTGGCCGCTATTGGCCCTGATTGCATTTGCATTGGGCGGCTTGCGATTCAGCTTCACAACTACGACCAGTGACCTTGCCCATTACAATAATACGGGCGGGTTAACTATTCATGGCGTTGTAATCGCTGAACCCGATGTACGGGATGACCGGATTTTGCTCCGCGTAGAGGCAGAGACTGTCACATCATTCAGTCAAACTTCTGCAACAAGCGGATTAGCCTTAGTAGAAGCGCCGCGTCACGTCTCGGTGCGGTACGGTGACCGTATCACAGCCACTGGCGATCTCTATACGCCGGGAGCCGGTGACACATTTTCGTACCGGGATTTTCTGGCACGAGGGGCTATTTTCAGCCAGATGCCCAATGCAGCCGTTGAAATCATTGAGCGGGGACAAGGCAGTGTGGGTTTCAGCCTGCTATATGCGCTCAAGGCACGAGCCGCCAATGCCATTAACCTGGCTCTACCTGAACCACAAGCAGGATTGCTGAATGGCATTCTACTGGGCAATCAACGCGGATTAGCACCTGATGTCCAGGAGGCTTTCAGCCGGGTGGGAGCTTCCCATGTTATTGCGATCAGCGGCTTCAATATGGTGATCCTCAGCGGGACCATTATGGCGATCCTGAATCGTCTGAACCTGGGTCGTCAACGAACCACCCTGATTGGCGTTGTGGTCATCGGGTTATATACCCTTTTTGTGGGAGCAAGCCCAGCAGTACTCCGTGCTTTCGTCATGACCAGTTTGTTGATAATCGGCGAAGGATTACGGCGCAAAACCTATGCGCCAGCATCACTGGCCTTTGCGGTCATCCTGCTTTCGACGATTACGCCAACGATCCTGTGGGATGTTGGTTTTCAGTTGAGTTTTTTCGCCACGCTGGGACTGGTGTTATTCACTGATCCGATGCAACGAGCCGTAACAGGCCTACTGGAACGATTCCAAACTACAGCGGGCATTCAGGCAGTCGCAGAATGGTTCAAAGAGCCGTTGATTGTGACTTTAGCGGTACAAATCACGACGTTACCACTGACCATCCTCTACTTTGAGCAAATTTCACCGGCTTTGCTGATCGTTAATCTCCTGATTGTCCCTGCACAGAGCTTTCTACTGATCCTGGGGATTATCGGCGTACTGGTCAGTTTAGTGTCACCGGTGATTGCCCAGATCATATTCTGGGCGGATATGCTCTTCCTGACGTGGACGATTGAGATCGTCCGGTTGTTTGCGCGACAGGATTGGGCGGCTTTTAGCCTGTCGACTGATCCTCGTTTGATTGCTATCTACCTTGGCCTCATTATGGGAGGCGCATTGATGCTTGCTACCAAACCAAGCTGGTTCAGCCGATTCAAGCAGTTGATTACCAGCCGAGCAGTAATCAGCACCGTCATCGCAGCAGGAGCAGTGATTAGTCTGCTCCAGATTAGCGTGGTCTTCAGCCGACCGGATGGCAAGCTGCATGTGTGGTTCCTGAACCTGGGACAATCCAACAGCGTCCTGATTCAGACACCGGCGGGAGCACAGATTCTCTATAACGGAGGTCGATTTCCATCTCAGTTACTGACAGCGATTGGAGACCGAATAGCCTTCAATGACCGGGAGATCGAGGTGCTGATCGTTTCTGAGCCGGATGAATTTGAAGTTGATGCCCTATCGGCCTTGATGGATCGGTACCAAGTCGGCGTAGCTCTGGTCAACGGGCAGGCTAATCTGGGTGAAGGCATGGCAGAGCTGAACCATCGAATGCAGGCTGGCCAGCAGGTGGTCGTAGGCGATGGTTACAGCATGACCACTTCGGATGGGGTGCGGATAGAAATCTTGAATCCAGAACAGGTTCCAGCAGCAACGGATGACATGAATCCACATGTGCTGGTCGTGCGGGTTAGCTATGGGACGATGTCGTTTCTACTGACCGGTGATCTGAGCCAGGACGGTCAGGAAGCGATGCTGGAACGAGGAACGTGGCCGTTGGCAACGGTGCTGCAAATTCCAGACCATGGGACACGAGGAGCGTTAAGTAGTGCGTTTTTGGATGCGGTGCAACCACAACTAGCGGTGATTCAGGTTGATCCAGCTAATCGGCGGGGTGATCCAGAACCGGATGTGCTTTTGATGCTGGGAGAGACACCAGTTTACCGAACGGATTTACAGGGCAGTATTCATGTTTGGACGGATGGAATGGGATTGTGGGTTCAAGCAGAAAAGGCTAATGAGCTTTAGTCCAAGACAAAAAGCATTACAGCGAGATTACCTGATATGCAGGTAAATATCAGGTAATTTATAACGTAATATTACAGTTTTTATGCTCACATCAGAAATAAATGCCCTAAAAACTGCCCTGCTAAGCACCTGCTAGATACCTGTTATTGAGCGATTTCGCCCCTGTTCTGCGCGAGGTGGACTGCGGGTATAGCTGACAATATCGGCAATGAGCGATATGCTTTGCACAATCTGCCCAGCAGAGGGCAGATCTGTGTCCGTCATTGAAGTGAAAGTTCCACTTATGACCCAGCAAAAGCGCAAATTCGGTTTTGAAACACGGATGCTCCACGCCGGACATATCCCGGACCCGGTGACGGGAGCACGAGCCGCCCCCATTTATCAAACCACGTCCTACGTCTTTGAAGATACCGATAAAGCGGCACAACTGTTTGAACTCAAGCAGTACGGCAACATCTACACGCGGATCAACAACCCGACAACCGCCATTTTTGAGGAGCGGGTGGCCTCGTTAGAAAATGCGACCGGCGCGGTCGCCACGGCCAGCGGTATGGCGGCGCAATTCGCCACCATGATGACGCTGTTGGAGCCGGGTGATGAGATCGTCTCGTCTTCGCACCTGTACGGCGGCACCAAGACGCAGTTCACACATACGTTCAAGAAACTGGGTGTGACCGCGCATTTTGTCGACCCGACTGATCTGGAAGCCTGGGACAAAGCGTGGACGCCGAAGGTGAAAGCATTCTACGGGGAAACGATTGGCAACCCACAGGGCAGCATTCTGGATATTGAAGCAGTGGCAGCGATCGCACACCGGCGGGGTGTTCCGCTGATCGTGGACAGCACTTTTGCTACCCCCTACCTCTGCCGTCCGATGGACTGGGGCGCGGATATTGTGGTGCATTCGGCAACCAAGTTCATCGGCGGACACGGCAGTTCGATTGCAGGTGTGGTGGTGGACTCTGGTAAATTCGACTTCAGCACCTACCCCACTATCGCGGCACCAGACCCGGCCTACCATGACCTGCGCTTCTACGAGACTTTTGGGCATTATGGCTTCCTGATGAAGACGCGGGCAGTGACGCTGCGCGATACCGGCGCGGCACTTTCGCCGTTCAATGCGTTCCTGCTCATTCAAGGGCTGGAAACCCTGTCGGTGCGGATGGATCGTCACGTTCAAAATGCGCTGGCGGTCGCCAAGTTCCTGAAAGCACATCCCAAAGTGGCCTGGGTGGCTTATGCCGGACTGGAGGACAGCCCGTATCATGCACTGGCGCAGAAGTATACACCGCGGGGGCCGGGCGCGGTCTTCACCTTCAGCCTGAAGAGTTCCAATGCCCGACTGGCTGGTAAACAATTCATTGAATCACTGCATGTATTCTCGCATCTGGCGAACATCGGAGATGTCCGCAGCCTGGTCATTCATCCCGCTTCTACGACTCATCAGCAGCTTTCCGAAGAAGAACTGATTGAAGCGGGCATCGACGCCGGCATGATTCGCCTGTCCATTGGATTGGAAACGACGGAGGACTTACTATGGGATCTGGATCAAGCCTTGCAGCAGACGTCAGCATGAACACCATCCTCTCTCCAGAGGATCAGGTGAAATATATGGACCCGGGGGTGATCCGCACGGTGCTGGCGACCACTAAAACGGTCGCTATCGTGGGACTTTCACCCAAGCCAGAACGCCCCAGCTACTTTGTGGGGTCGTACCTGCAATCGGAGGGATACCGGGTGATTCCGGTCAATCCACGAGCCACGGAAATCTTCGGCGAAAAAGCCTACCCGGACTTGCTGAGCATCCCCTTCCCGGTGGATATGGTTGATGTTTTCCGGCAACCGGAGGAATGTGTGGAGATCGCCAAACAGGCCGTCCAGATTGGCGCAAAGACCCTGTGGCTCCAACTGCGGGTGGTCAACCTAGAGGCGGCCCAGATTGCGACCGACGGTGGCCTGAAAGTCATTATGGATCGGTGCGTCAAGATTGAGCATGGGCGCTACAGCGGCTCGCTGCACTGGGTGGGGATGAACACGGAAATCATCAGTGCACGGCGGGGTCAGCGGTATTTTTAGCGGAACTCATTCAGCGTAAAGTCGCAGGGGCCTCACCCCCCAGCCCCCTCTCCGTTCGTGACGCTCTGGCGATGTGAAAGAACCGTGTCAGCGCAAGTCGCGTCACAGGAGAGGGCGAGGAAGTCAAGTTTCCACAGGAGTGAATACAGGGGCGGGCCATATCCGCCCCTGCCTTCGTGCCTATCGGCGGGCAGCAGGAGGACCCTACTTTTCTGGCTGGACGGGCTTGGGCGGGATGATGCAGAGAAAGGACATGACTTCATCGGTCAGGTTCTCGAACTGGTGGCGTTCCATACCAGGAATATAGACCACATCCCCGGCTTCCAATTCTTCAAAGCGATCCCCCAACATGACGCGGGTGCGGCCCTTCAGTATCATGACCCCGTGATCGTGCGGGTGTTCATCCAAGCTGCTGAAACCACGCGGCGGGATATTGAAGCAGCGCACTTCAAAGTTGTTGGCGCCATCCTCCCGACCGATCAAGACCTGTTTGGTGGCCTGATTGCTGTTGTAGGTAAAGACCGGCACATCGCCCCACTGCCATTCCGGGCTGCCAGACTGCCGCTTGTGTACTACACCCATGATCGAAACCCTCACTTATCATTTTGATGAACCTTGATGATTGCATTGTAACGCAGGCTGTTTGGGCAATAAAGTGATGGAAGGCATGTCCAACCGATCCCACACCTGCAGTGTGCAATGATCACGCCGATCTACCTACGGTCGAGGTAGAGATTGGCACGGCATGGAAGGACTTTCTTTCGATATACTCGGTGCGGTTGTACTTACTTTACTTATGGCGGGAGGATACATCGTGGAATATCGTCGCGTTGGAAAATCCGGGTTGAAGGTCAGCGCCATTTCGCTGGGCGCGTGGCTGACCTACGGCAGCAGTGTGGTTGAGCAAGAAGCCTCCGAGCAGTGCCTGCGGACGGCCATCGAAAACGGGATCAACTTCATTGATGTGGCCGATATGTACTCGCGTGGTGAAGCGGAAAAACTGGTCGGTAAGGTGGCGAAGGATTACCAGCGCAGCGATCTGGTCATCAGCACCAAAGCTTATTGGCCGATGAGCGATAACGTCAATGATCGCGGTCTTTCCCGGAAACATATCATCGAGTCGGTCAACAAATCGCTGAAGCGCTTTGACATGGACTACGTAGACATCTTCTTCTGCCATCGTTACGATGATGAGGTTCCAGTAGAGGAGAGCATCCGGGCCATCGAAGACCTGATCTCACAGGGTAAAATCCTGTACTGGGGTACCAGTATGTGGAACAGCGCCAACATTCAGGAAGGCGTGGCGGCTGCCCAACGGGTGAACGCCAATCCGCCGATTGTCGAGCAACCGGAATACAATATGATCGACCGGGCTTTTGTCGAAACCGGACTGGATTCGACACTGGCCGCCAACGGCATGAGCATGGTGGTGTGGAGCCCGCTGGCCCAGGGTATCCTGACCGGCAAGTACAACGATGGCATTCCGGCAGGCAGCCGCCACGAGACCGTGGATTGGTTCAAGAACCACATCACGCCGGAAAAACTGGATATTGCCCGCAAGGTGACCGCGCTGGCGCAGGAGATGGGGACGACCCCGGCGGCGCTGGCGATTGCGTGGGTACTGCATAATCCGGTGGTCGCCAGCGCCATCACGGGCGCGACCAAGCCGACCCAGGTACACGAGAATCTCAAGGCGCTGTCGGTACAGATCACGCCGGAGATCAACGCCCGGATTGAGGCCCTGCTGGGCAACAAGCCGATGATTCGGAAGTTTAACTAGGCGGTCGGCTAGCAGCTTCCAGATAACATGCGATAGCAAAATGTAGGGCGCACGGCTGTGCGCCCGGTCGTCGTATCTCTCAGAAACGGCTTGAACTTATGTCTCATACTGACGACACGTTCCAACCCAAATCCGACCCGTACCGTGAGGCGCGGGGCGGCGCAACACGCTTCCTTGAACTGGCCTGCGGGGACTGCGGGACGGTGGTGATGGTTTATCAGAAAGATGGCCCCGGCCCGCTCTGGCGCTGCTATCTGGATCGGATCTTCGCGCCGCCGGAACTGGCCTCGCTACAGGGTCGGGTTCAGCACAAGCGGGAAATGTCCAACCTGACCTGCCCACAATGTGGCAAGCTGCTCGGCGTGCCGGATGTCTATGAGCCAGAGAATCGGCTGGCCTACCGTCTGCGGCGGGGCCAGGTGAAGAAAACGGTGCGGGCCTAAGCCCATTGGTCGAGCAGTACCCTCACTGGTCACTCAACAACTGGGATCTTCTCCGGTCGCAATACGGTGGACTTCAATTGTCCACAGCCGGCAGCGATGTCGATCCCACGGCGGACGCGCACCGTGGCCTGAACGCCGTACTCGGTCAGGGTAGCGACGAAGCGGTTGATGCGGTCAAAAGCGGCTGGGTCGCCACCGTAGCCGCCTGTGGGATTCAGCGGGATGATATTGACGTGGCAAAGCATCCCGCGCAGGAGATTGCCGAGGGCGTGGGCTTGTTCGAGAGTGTCGTTCTGTCCGGCGATGGCGGTCCACTCGAAGGTGACCCGCCGCCCGGTCTTCTTGATGTACTCGTGACAGGCTGCGATCAATTCAGCCAGCGGCCAGCGTTTATTGACGGGGAGCAAGGCGGAACGTTCTTCATCGGTCGCCGCGTGCAGGCTGATCGCCAACCTCACCTGCAAGCCCTCATCAGCAAAGCGCTTGATCTGCGGCACGAGGCCGACCGTGCTGACAGTGATATGGCGCGCACCGATTCCCAGTTCATCCATCAGGCGGCGGATGGCTGCAACAGTCGCATCGTAGTTGTGGAAAGGTTCGCCCATGCCCATCAGGACGATGTTAGACAGGCGGTCGCCTTCGGATTCCAGCAAGCGTGAGTAGCGCATGGCCTGCTCAAAGATTTCCGCGGCGGTCAGATGCCGGGCAAAACCCATCTGCCCGGTGGCACAGAATACGCAACCCATCGCGCAACCGGCCTGGGTGGAAATGCAGGCGGTGCGGCGATCATCGTCATAGGGCATCAGCACCGACTCGATCAATTGACCATCGGCCAGTTTGTATAAGCGTTTGACGGTGCCATCCTTGCTGGACTGCTCGGCAGCGACTTCCAGCACGCCCAGACGAGTCTCCGCGGTCAGCCGTTCGCGCAGGGCTTTGGGCAAATTGGTCATCTCGTCAAAGGATTGGGCGCGTTTGGTGAAGACCCATTCCCACACCTGGTTGGCCCGAAAGGCGGGTTGACCCCATTCTTTGAGCAGGCTTTCGAATCCAGCGCGATCCAGTTCGTAGAGATTAATCATCCAAGCCAATTCCTGTAGGGACGAGGTGTACCTCGTCCACGAATTCTTGAGCAAACGAAGCCATCATTCTCAACGCCGCCGCACCAGGAAAACAATCAATCCAGCGATCAATGCCAGCCCAACGACCGCAATCGAAGCGGTCAAACCCGGATTTTCTACCTGTACGCCTTGCGGTGCCGGGGCAGCGGTCGGTGCAATGGTGGGCAGGCTGCCCGGTGGTCGTGGGGTGACAGTGGCTGGGGCACGGGTGGGTGTCTTGGTGGCGGTCGGAGTCTGCGTCGGCGTCGGCGAAAGGACGCCGGTGACGGTGGCGCTGGGTGTAACCGTCAGGGTGCGAGTCACGCTGGGCGTGATGGTGGGTTGAGGTGTGCGTGTCACGGTTGGCGTGGGAGTCGGCCCCTGATACAGCGACAGGTTAAACGCGCTGATCGCTGCTTCGGAGAAGAGCCAGCGTTCGAAGTCCGCCAGCAGTTGGTTCTCGGAGCGAGATAGCTGTGTTCTCAGCAGCACGTCAAACGATTCGGCTGTAGCCACATTCCGTGCCAGGTCAAACACCCCTTGGACACCCAGGCGGCTTGCCAGGTACAGCACCAGTCCGTAACTCTGCGCCGACCACAACTGCGCCGCTTCCGGCTCGGCGGGCTGTGCTTCAGCCAGGGGATTGAGCCGGTTAGTGCGCGCTGCCAGTTGCAGCGGTGCCAACAAGTCCCCTTTCGGCGTGCGGCTGACGAACTGCTCAAAGCCATTCCGGAACCAGGCCGGGATGGTTTGGTCAGTCCAAACGGCGGCGTAAAAAGGTGCGACCATGCGGCTGGTGAGTTGGGACTCAATCTGATCAAATGACGCTTGATCGACCGGTACCCAGTCAAGACCGGACTCGCGCAGGATTGCCGCCGCGACGGCCTCATCACAGGGCAACACGATATCCCCATTCGGTGAGACACCAACCTGTGTTCCCTCAGGATTTTTCACACAATCCGGCGTGAGCGGGGGCACATACACAATCCACCGGAATGCTGGCCGCAGACCCGTCTGCGCGGCTAGAAGTTCATATACTGACCAAAGCCCACTGGCAATCTGGCTAGCACGGTTTTCCGGTGTAGGGGCTGTGTTGGGATCAACCGGGGTGCGGCGGGCAGGCAGCGTAGCGACCGGAATCTGCGATGCATTCAGGTTGATCCCATCCAGAACCACCAATTCGATCTGCCCACTGGGGTCGAATGCCTGTGCCCACTGTGCCCGGGAATCGGTGAATGGGATTGATGTAGCTGCATCCTGTTCAACGCCGTCTGCCCAAGTGATTTTCCAGTGGATTTCAAGGTTTTCGAACCAACGGGGGAGCGCTTCCAGAGAAAAACGATAGTCGAACGTCAAGAGCGTGCCATCGGCATCACGCGGTTGAGCGATCTCGGACGGGATGAGGGTGAGAGTCTCCCGCTGACGATCTCCAAAGGCAACTTCCAGAGTCACTGCTGATAGCGTTTCTGGTGGGGTCAGCAACTCCAGAGCGGTGTGCAGTCCCGCCGGATAGATAATCTCCACGTTCAACTGACCAAAGCGGAGTTCAACCTCTTGAGCCGCCGCAGCGCCACCTAGACTAGCGAGCACAAGGAGCAGAGTAACGAAGAAACGCAGCCCCCTCATCACGTTCCTGCCCCTCCAAGGAATTGCACCGCAAACACCGCCAGAGCGAGCTGCACGAAGTTATAGACGAAGTGCGCGATGATGCAGGCGGTCGTACTTTGCCGCTTGCGGAGTACGCCGAGGCCAAGCGATACAACCAGGATAATCAGGGTCGCGGGGGTCAAGGTGTATTGGATATGAACCAGCACGAAATAAACACTGGACAGGATCAATCCAAAGATTGGCTGCAGCGCGCCGCGAAACAGGATTTCCTCACCCACCGCTGCGGTGAAGGCAACCGCAAAAGCCAGGGGCAGCGTATTAAAAGACCGTGCCAGCAATTCGGAGGCGGCAGTTTGTTCCGCCATGACTTCCGGTGGCACCAGGGCCGACCAAGCCGTGACCAAGACGATCAACACGCCGTACAGGCCGAGGCCAACCGCCACCCCCCAGGCTACATCGCTCAGGGTCGGCAGGCGAAGCCCAAGCCGTTGTAATGAGTCGGTCAGGTTACGTCGAATGGCGAATCCGATCGCCAGAAAGGCAACCGCTATGAACAGCACCATCTGGAAGATCAAATCCTGTACACCGACCGTCACCTGTTCGAACTGAGTCGCTAGTCCACTCAATCCGCCCAGGAAAGCCAATTGGCCGATGGTGATAACCAGCAACAGCATCATTAACCCAACACCGGCAATATGAACCTGCGACAGTGGGTTAAAGCCGCCACTGGTCACTTTGGAAATGAGCATCCTGAAACCGGCGCTGTGCAGAGTAGCTAATGAAATGAGCGCCATGAGGATCCCAATGACCATGACACTGACAGCCAAGGTCATATCTAATGGCCCAAAGTTCGCCCCTAATCCCCCGACTTGATCAGAAAAGGCTGGCGAATTCGTCGCAACCGCAATCAACAGGATCATGAGTGGGAACAAAACCAGGATGGCGATCACACCATAGTTCAGCATGTAGAGCAGGATGGAGGACTGCTGCCGGACTCGGTGCTGGGCATCTTCAAAGCCGGCACCAGCCAGAATTGCCACATGCTCGGTACGGGTTGCTTCTGCCTGATTGGCTTTGAACAGCAGCGTGCCGATGTAACCGATAATCACGGCTCCAATAATGAGTAGCGTGAAAACATCCATGCCAGATCATATCCTTGCTTGAATAGGTCTTTATCATAGCATAGGCTCTCGCGAGTCCGGCATTGACCCTGACCGGGGCCTATGTTAGGATTTGAGCGTCCAGGAGGGATGGCCGAGTGGTTTAAGGCGCTGGTCTTGAAAACCTGTGTATCCGTCAGGGTACCGTGGGTTCGAATCCCACTCCCTCCGCCTGGTCAGCCAATCCTGTTATATGTTCCCCACGGGGGGGTGCCAGAGTGGTCGATTGGGGCCGCCTGCTAAGCGGTTATCCTCCGCAAGGGGGATCGCAGGTTCGAATCCTGTCCCTCCCGCATACGAGAAAAAGGCCTTTCCGAAGATGTTGGAAAGGCCTTTTTCTTGTCTGAGCGATTGTTAGAATCCGGTTCACCTGTTGCGGTGTGTGGTTCCTCACTCAAAATGGATTGATCGTGATCTCTCCCCAATAACCGTTGTTCCACATGCCTCCATCATCTTGATTCAGCAACTCAAGCCATACTGTTTGCCCCGCAAAGGCTGACAAATCAAAAGACAGTTCAATCCAACCAGTCGGAGCAGTCTCAGGCCCAATGAGAATCTCAGAGATTGATTGACCATTAATGATAAGACTAAACCGCCACTCACCACGAGGATAATGCCCAACTGTGATTTGAAGCGAAGGTGCTGTATCTGAAAGTTGAACGTTCGTGATCAAGCGGCATGGTGTAGCCTCAGCGAGTGGTTGGGTCAGCAGGACATTCGGCCGACCGAGTAATACGGGGTATAGACCAAACAGGTCGTCCTGCACGCAGCCGATGGCAGCCCACCCAGGCGCAAAACGTGCAACATCCCGCGCGAAGCTACGCGGCGCATCGAATCGGATCTGAGACATCTCCTCAGCCGTATAGTAACTCCCTGTGATCGGCCCATGTTCCCACGACTGGACAAATGGACTGGTGACGGGAACTTGCAGCGGTATGAGGAATACCTCATCCCCTACCAAATCAACTTCTGTAGCGCCACCTGCAATGACGATAGATTGGCGCGCAAGCCGTTCACTCACTTCAATCAAATCGTCAAAACGATAGTTGGTGTAGCTAAAGTGGGCGTTCGTATCCAACCCGATTGTGAATGCATTCATCACTGCTTCGTAACCCAAAGCCACTGCCAAAATCCCCCCGACAGTGGCTGGGTTACAGTCGGAGTCCTGTCCGGCACGCATCGCTATGGTCATTGAGTCCAGCAGATCACCACCCCCATACAAGAGACCCATCACCACAAAGGCACCATTGATCTTGGCGTCAATATTGAATTCGCGAGGCGTACCAGCGGCCTCATTACTGGCGTAGCGGCGATAGGCCGGATTCAGGTTGTACTGGTCATTGATGCGGGTCCAAGTAGCCTGCCAGTCCGTCGGCGATTGCTGCCACCAGGCGATCACATTGCGGATCGCTTCTGCATACTGGCTCTCCGGGGGGATACAGTTCAGGCCTGCCTGAACAATTGTGAGAGGCTCGGTCTGAAAAAACGCCTCAGCATACATGCAGGCCACGAACTGACCGGCATATAGCCCATCCCCATAGTTCATGATTCCGCCGAAGGTTTCACCCAGGGCGATAGCACGGTTGGGCATTCCTGGAGAAATTAATCCCGCAAAATCTGCCTCGATCTGAAAGTCGATGTCATCAGAATAGGCGCTGAAGACCGGGTGACCGGAATCGGGAGGTGCAATTCCGGCACGCAGATTATCACGGGCAGCCAGGTTGGCAAACCACAGTTGGTACTCACTGTTGGCAAAGTCAATTCCGGCCTGCCCTGCAGATGCTTCCAAACCATGCGTATCGAGCGTCTGCAGGAAAGTCATCTCGACGTACAAGTCATCCTGTTCAAATGCTTCATTAATCATGCCTGCGTAGATCGGAGGTACTTCGGCTTCCGGGATCATGCGGCCCAGGTAACGGAATTCGGTTGGCTGCCCATAGGACACGCCAAACATTTGGCCGAGCCAACCGGCGATCATCTTTTGGCGATAGGTCTCGGCAGGTAACCGGCGAAACGCGCCAGAGTCGCTGACGAGTGGCGTGACCAACGAAGGGTAAGCCAAGACTTGAAGAGCAGCCATCAAGACAAAAGCAGTCGTCAGGATGACCAGTAACGTCCGTCTCATGTGCGTGGATTCCTTCCTGTCCAGGTGCCCTATTTCCGGCATTAGGTTGACAACCCCATAGCACCGCGATATGCTATTGATACGTATCAGTTATACGTATCAATAGTGAGTATACTTTATTTTTCTTGAGAGACTACTGTGACTGCCAAGAAGAAACGTCCCACTCAAGCTGATGTCGCAGAACGCGCCAATGTATCCCAGGCGATGGTTTCCTACGTCATCAACGATAATCCCAGCATCTCGATCCCAGATGAGACCCGGCAACGTATACGGGACGCGATGGCCGAACTGAGTTATGTACCCAATATCACGGCACGGCGGCTGCGTTCAAGCAAGACGTACACGATAGCGGGTGTCATCCCGGACATCACTAACCCGTTTTATCCAGCATTCGAGCGCGGTATCCAGGATACGGTCAACCGCTATGGCTATGACCTGGTCATGTACAACACAGATGGCAAGGTGGAGCAGGAGCGCAAGTGCCTGGATTCGTTACTGCAGGGACGGGTCGATGGTGTTGTAGGCGTTTTCTTCCACATGCGGACAAATGACCTCACCGCGCTCATCGAGCAGCAGATTCAGGTGGTACGGCTAGAAGCCATGCCGAAACGCCCCGGTGAGCTGCCGATTGACAACATTTATGTCGATAACGCGGCAGCAGCCAAGACCGCCGTTGAACTGCTCATCCATCAGGGGCATTCGCGGATTGCGATGCTCACCAGTCAGGAAGGACCTGCGCGCTTCCGCGAGATGGGCTACCAAGAAGCGTTAACGGCGCATGGCATCGAGGCTACCAACGCCATGATGAGTTCAGGGGCCTACAGCGAAGACGGTGGCTATACGGCTATGCAAAACCTCCTACAGCGGGGAGACCGCCCTTCCGCAGTCTTTGCCGCAAATGACCTGATGGCGATGGGCGCAATGATCGCCATCCGCGAAGCCGGTCTCTCGATTCCGCGTGATATTGCCATCGTTGGATTTGACGACATCCCGGCTGCCAAGCTGGTCTTCCCCGCCCTCACGACAGTTGCCCAATTCCAGCACGCGCTCGGTCAGCGCGCAGCCGAAATGCTCATGGAACGGTTGAATGGTCAAGTTGAGAACAGGGGGCGAAGCATTGAGATGCCATACCACCTGATTGAGCGCGACTCGACGCGCTGAAAGGAGTGATTGCAATCAGATCAATCTGAGCATAACCAATCCACATTTTTCTGTAATGCCTATTCTTCTGGAGCATTCTCATGAACCGAAAAACGTTGTTCGTATTACTGACACTATTCACTTTGCTCTTCGGCGGTACGATCTCCGCGCAAGAAGTCACCACCGTGACCTGGTGGACCGAGGATTATGTCGATATTGATGCGTTGAATGCGCTACTGGTTGAGCCGTTCAATGCGGCCAACCCCAGCATCAAGCTAGAAGTCATCCCCCAGACTTCGTTGGATGAAGCTGTACGCACCGCCTTTGCAGCCGGCAGCGCACCGGACATCCTGCAAACCCCCGGGGCGTCTTTCATCGGCGAGTTCGTCGATGCCGGTCTGGTCTATCCTCTCAGCAGCGCCGCGGCTGAACTGGGTTGGCAAGAGAAACTGCTGCCCTGGGCTTACGAGTCGGGCATTCTGAATGGTGAACTGTACAGCATTCCGCTGACCTTCGAATCCATGATCCTGATGTACAACAAGACGCTGTTCGAAGAGAACGGTTGGACTGCCCCTACGACCTTCGAAGAACTGCAGGCCATCGCTGAAGCTGCCCAGGCGCAGGGGATCAACCCATTTGGTTATGGCAACAGTGGGTTCCAGCCAGCCAATGAACATGTGGTCGGTGTGTACCTCAACAACTATGCCGGCGCGGAGAACGTTTACGCGGCCCTCACCGGCGAAAAGTCGTGGACAGACCCGGAATTCGCTGAAGCAATCGAACTCCTCCGCGGCCATATGGCGGATGTCAACTGGTTCAATGACAGCCTGGAAACCTGGTTCGCCTATGGCTGGAATGAGCAATGGACGGCACTCTCCACCCGTGAGTCGGCGATGATGATCATCGGCACATGGGGCTTCCGTGGAGCAGATGAATTCTTTGGTGAAACCACCGACGAATGGGACTGGGCACCGATCCCGCCATTCTCCTCCAATCTGCCCGAATACAACTACATGCTGGCGACGGGCAGCACTCTCTCGGTCAACGGGCAGTCGGCAAATCCTGAAGCGGCTATTGCCGTGCTTGACTTCCTGTACAGCGACCCGGCACGCGTTCTGCAGATTGCCTCCGGTTACAACTACGGTGAATTCGTTGTGCCATTAAAGTTCGCCGCCGAAGACTTCCCCGAAGGAACGGATGAACGCATTGCGCGCTTTTATGCCGATTTCGGTGCGGTCACGGCAGAAGGACGTGTTGGCTATACAACCTGGACCTTCTGGCCTGCGGATGCCGATGTCCAACTTTGGCAGGAAATCGAAAACGTCTGGTACGGCGAAATGACTGTGGAGACCTACCTGGCCAATCACCAGGCGGTCTGGGATGAAGCCCGCGCTGATGGCGCTGTCCCCCCGATCCCTACGCGTTAGCTGCCCGACGCAGTTACCCAGGGAGGCCGCATGGCGGTCTCCCTTCGTGAACAGGAGGACTTCCCGTGGCAGAGTCTGTTCTCATACCGAAATCGAATAGTCAGCCGGTCAAGGTGAAGCAAGGGCAGTCCTTCTGGCCGACCTTAGGGCGCTGGTCATTCATCCTTCCGCTGCTGATCATTAACTTGATTATCGTCATCATTCCATCCGTCTTCGGTCTGCTCCTAGCTTTCACTGATTGGTCAGGGTACGGCCCCATCAATTTCATCGGCTTGGACAATTTCTCAAAACTCTTCCAAGATGCCATCTTCTTTAAGTCGCTGAGCAATAACCTCATCTGGACGGCTTTGTTCCTGACTGTCCCCATCGCAGTTGGTTTGCTCGGCGCATACATGCTATCCGGCATCAAGCGCGGGCAAATCCTATTTCGGGTCATTTTCTTTTTGCCATATGTATTTGCCAGCGTCGTCAATACGCAAATCTGGCGTCAAATCCTGCATCCGCGTGTGGGCATCGGCCCGATTCTGGCGGACTACGGAATCCCCTTCCTGGACTTCCCGATCTTCGGCACCCGGGAAACGGCCTTATTCGCGGTGGCTTTCGTGGACGGATGGCATTTCTGGGGTTTCCTGGTGATTTTATATTTGGCTGCTATGACCGCCGTAGATGCGGAGCTGTATGAAGTGGCGCGCCTGGATGGGGCGAGCCGTTTCCAGCAGTTTCGGTTTGTCACGCTGCCGAGCATCCGCCCGACGCTGGTCTTCACCATCCTGATGATTACGATCTGGTCTTCACTGGTATTTGATTACGTGTTCATCATGACGGGCGGCGGCCCTGCCAATTCGTCCGAGGTGATGGGTACCTATTTGTATCAGAACGCCTTCCAACGGTTTGATGTCGGGTATGCGGCTTCGGTCGGCGTGATGATGAGCCTATGGGTGATGCTGGCTGTTGCGGGATTTGTCTATCTGCGCCGCAGAGGATGGGATATTTAACATGCTTAAGCAGCAGCGCGCCCAATCGGTGTTGCCCAACTATATTGTTCTCTCCATGCTGGCGCTTTTCGCACTGGTTCCGATCATCATCCTGTTCATGAACTCGGTCAAAACCACGGTCGAGATAGGTCGCAATCCAATCGGGTTTCCCCAGGAAATCCGCCTGGATAACTACCTGGAAGCCTGGGACGAGGGCGGCTATAGCAATACGATCCGCAACAGCTTCATCATGATGAGCGCGACCATCGTGGTTTCACTGACAGTGGCGGGGTTCGCCGCCTATGCGTTGGCCCGGCTGAAGCTGCGCGGTTCTTCGTTGATTGCGTTCTACTTTCTGGTCGGCACCAGCGTTCCGCCGCAGTTATTCATGGTTCCGCTGTTTGTCATGTGGCGCCAGTTCGGATTAATCAACACCCACCTGGGATTGATCATCATCTATGTCGGCCTCTACTCGCCGTTTGCAACCTATCTGCTTCGTTCGTATATGGTCAGCCTGCCAGAAGAATTCATTGAGGCAGCACGCATCGACGGCGCGAACCACTGGCAGGTGTTCCGCAGCATCATCCTGCCGCTTTCATGGCCGGGTTTCCTGACCGCTGGCCTGGTAATCGGCCTCAACGTCTGGAATGAATTCCTGTTTGCCGTCACCTTCCTACCAGACCCATCGCTTAAGCCGGTAGCGACCAGCCTATTTGAATTCCAGGGGCGTTTCAGCCGCGACTGGGGGCTGACCAGCGCTGGTTCGGTGATTATGGTCATTCCCATCATTGTGCTTTTCTTGCTCTTACAGCGGCGCTTCATCGAAGGGCTGACACAGGGCGGACTTAAGGGATAACGCGAAATGTATTCGTTAACAGCAAACTATATCGAGCGCGTTTATGCAGGCGTATTGGGAAAGCTGATCGGGGTCTACCTGGGGCGGCCCTTTGAAGGGTGGCCGCATGAATCGATCCTCGAACATCTTGGTGAAATCAATTACTACGTCCACGAAAAACTCAATGTGCCGCTGATCGTCACTGACGATGATGTGTCCGGCACCTTCACTTTCATTCGTGCGTTGGCTGATTATGGCTTTACGCGCGATCTCACCCCTGCCCAGATAGGGCATAGCTGGCTCAACTACATCATTGAGGAGCAAACTATCCTGTGGTGGGGCGGGATGGGGAATTCGACTGAACACACCGCCTATCTGCGGCTGAAATCCGGCATCGAAGCCCCACGAAGTGGTTCGATAGCGCTCAATGGCAAAGTCGTTGCCGAGCAGATCGGGTCGCAAATCTTCATCGACGGCTGGGGGATGATCGCACCGGGAGACCCGGAACTCGCCGCCGATTTCGCCCGCCGAGCCAGCGTCGTCAGCCACGATGGTGAAGCCATCTATGGCGCCCAGGTAATCGCTGCGATGGAAGCACAGGCCTTTGTCGAGTCCGACCTCAACAAACTCATCGATACCGCGCTGAGCCTCATCCCCGGAGATTCGGTCATCGCCCGCATGATCCACGACATCAGAGAATGGCATGCCGCCGAACCGGATTGGTACGCAGCACGTCGCTTGCTGGCCGAACACTATGGGTATGACAAGTATGGTGGCAACTGCCACATGGTTCCCAATCACGGTTTGATCATCCTGTCGCTGCTGTACGGTGACGATGATTTTCAGAAATCGCTGATGATCGTCAACACATCCGGTTGGGATACCGACTGCAATTCCGGCAATGTCGGGTGTTTGCTGGGCATCAAGAATGGACTGGCGACCATTGACCGGGGACCAGACTGGCGCGGCCCCGTAGCAGACAAGCTATATCTGCCCACGGCGGATGGTGGGCGTTCGATTACAGATGCGGTCACAGAAACCTATCACCTGGTCAATATGGCACGCGCCTTGCAGGGTCAGGCACCGCTGCAACCGAAAGGTGGGGCACGCTTTCACTTCGAGTTGCCGGGATCTGTGCAAGGTTTCGTCAGCGAGGACTCGATCCCATCACGTGGAGTGATTCACCTGGAGAATGTCGAAGGTCACAGTGCGTCGGGCACCCGTTCCTTAGCGATGCACTACAGTGGCGTGGCACTAGGACGGGTGGGCCGGGTGGAAACACCGACCTTCATCCCATCCCGCGATGTCGCACGCTACTTTGAGCGGCGCGGCTACCGACTGCTGGCCTCCCCGACTCTATACGCCGGGCAGACCATCCGGGCGCGGATGGTGGCAAGTGCCCAAAACGCGGAAGGCATCCAGGTCGGTCTCTACATCAAACATTACAATGCGACGGATGAACTGACGACTGTACACAACGACTCTGTACTCATCGAGCCGGGAAAAGCCATCGAGATCACCTGGCGCGTGCCGGACACACATTGCTATCCGATTGCTTTTGTTGGCGTCCAACTTCAAGGGACTGGGGGACAAGCCGGGACAATCTATCTCGATTACCTGACCTGGGATGGCGCTCCCACTATCGTCCTCAATCGTCCAGTCGAGCGCGAGCGCAACCGCCTCACACCAGTTACGGGACCATCATTGTGGAAGATGGCATGGGTCGATGGTTTCGACAGCCGGGAACGCCTGGCTGACCTGGACTACTGGCCCGAACCGTATCGCTTGATCCAGAACAAAGGGCGCGGATTGCTCATGCAGGGAACCCGCGAATGGACAGATTATCAAGTCACGGCTCGTATGACACCGCACCTGTGCGAAGCCGGCGGTCTTGCGATACGGGTACAAGGGCTAATGCGCTATTACGCCCTGCTGCTCGATCAGGAAAAGACGCGGCTCATACGCGCTTTTGAAGGCAAAGATATTGTACTTGCCGAAGTCGCTGGCGGTTGGGAATGGGGGCAAACCTATGAACTGAATCTGCAAGTTCAGGGGAACCAGCTCACGGCCTCAGTCAATGGGGTCGTTGTCCTCAAGGCTGATGACCCAGAAGCGGCCTACACCGGCGGCGGAATTGGGCTTATTGCCGAAGTTGGACGCATCGGCTGCGACCATGTCGAAGTACGCCCAACTGCATAAAGGGATCGTCATGTTATGGATGTCGTGGCGCACTGCTGCGGCATCCATATGTAACTATATCGTTGTCAGTTTCAGTGAACCATACTCTTCTGCTTCAGGCGATGAGCGCGGTGTAGCTGGTTGAGAACAAAGGACTTCACATCAACTTTGGTCATGCTCAAGTTGTACAAGACGTTCCCAAATCCGCGGAAAATCTCCGTCAGGAACGGCTGGTCCATCATCTTTGATACGCACACTCACCGGAACTGCCAACAGATCTCAATCATGATCTGATGACTTTCTTGCGGGAAGGCCTCCCTCTGCCTACCCCCGACACGCATGGCTGAATCGAGGAATACCAGATGAACCAATCAGAGGCAAGTTTGACGGACGAACTACAAAGCTGAAGATCCCCCTATTCCGCCCGATTTATTCGTCAAGACATATCTTTCCTTTCTTTCCCTTAACGAAAAGTCAGTCTGTGTGAAACACTTCCTCAAGAGTAATCATGTTCTGATCTGGGCGGCCGCTGATCGACTCAAAGTATGGCCCCATGAATTCCTGCCACTTTAGGTTGATTGATTCCTGGGCCATCCCCGCAAGAGATGCGTCAAAACTCTCTTCCGCCTCAAAATAGCCAAAGAGGAGCCCATCATCGCGCATGAACAGTGAGTAATTTCGCCAGCCCGTTCGCCTCAGCGCGTCGAGCATTTCTGGCCACACGGCTTCGTGATGTTTCTTGTATTCGGCGATGCGATCTTTTTTTACCTGTAGAAGAAATCCAACGCGCTTCATGAAAAGCCTCCTTCAGTCAATCACCAGTAACGGTTGAAGGGTATCAGAATCGAATTGTAGTATTGGTCTTTGTCCCATGTTTCACCCAATAACCGCCAGTTCCAACCCGAGCAAGCGCGCCAGCTTGCGAATGCGTCCCAATTGATGACCTACCCCCAGTGCCACATGATGTGTTGGCCCATGTTCGCACCAACGGTCCATGAATTCTGCCGGATCGAGACTGAACTTGAGCCGCGAATTGGTATTGCCGATTTGCATCGTCGCTCCGGGCAGCGACTCACCCTCGGACGCCAACAGTTTCAGAGAACCTTCAGCAGTCTGTGTACAACCCAGGATGGTGATCGGCCCCGTCTTGACTTTCATCTCCACCGACAAGCCATAACCGCGCTTGCCATGATATAAGCCTAGTCCACGCAAGAGCGGTTTGCCCTCCGCAATAGCGACATGACCGGGGCCATCATGCCCCATCAGGATGAAGTCTTCGTTGAAGTCCATGGCGTAGAACTCGGTATAAGAGCCACCCGCATTCAGCCGATCCATCATCAGCATGGCAAGGCAGGTCTTTAGATCACCTTCTCCCGAAGCCGGGATACCCCGCCCCGTCAACAGCGAATTGCCGATGATGAGCGTCGCGCCGAGTTCCTCGTTGGGGTTACCATCCAGCCCGCGATAATAGTAAGTCAGTCCGTTGAGATCAAAGTCACCTACCAGCTTATCTAATCCGACGGCTACTTTCGCCGTCCAGCGTAGCGCATCAGGTGTTACATCCTGCGAGATCTTGTCGCGCCCACGTCCGACAATGTTGAAGGTACTGCGAATTTCAGCGATCTTCGCCTCGACCTCCACATCAGTCGCGCTTTGTACACGCTGATGCAAATCGTCCATCTCCAGCACTTCGACGTGTACCCCAAGCTGCCCATGCACCATCGTAAAATCAGAATACATATCGAGCATCCCAGGATAGGTATGCCCCAAAAAGCCAACACGGCTATAGGAAAGGTCGCGCATGACCGACGCAGCACTCACCCAGTCGGCAATCTCTGACCACGCACGCTGGTAATAGCGCCCGGCATGTCCTTCGACTTCATGAAGCACACCCGACACGACATTAAATTGGATGCGTGCCCGGGCAAACGCATTGCTGATCTCCGGCACGCAGCAGGCGCAGCAGTTAGCGAGCCATTCCGCTGTATCGGTTTCCAGATAGTCCAGCGCCGGGACAGGCTGCAAATTGAGGATCAGCACGGGCACACGGCGGCGCTGGACCGCAGGCAAAACCTGTGAAGAGGTAGCATAGGTTCCGACGTAACAAATAATCAGGTCCACATTTTCACGGGCGAATAGATCACCCGCTTCGACCGCGCCAGGGGCGCTATCAACCAGGCCAGCGGAGACGATCTCCGCGCCCATGGTACGCAGCTTCCCTTCGACATCGCGTTGGTAGCCTTCTAACCGTTCTTTCAACCCTTCAAACTGCGGCCAATATGCCGCCAAGCCTATTCCAAAAACACCGATTTTCGCTTGTTTACGCACCGGCATCTTGTAGCTCCCTCTTATCTATCGTCTATGAATTGCGACAGTCGAGTCCCTAGCGCACCGCTCGGATCAATTCTTTCAACATTCGTTTTTCGCCTTCAGCATTAGGATGCAGTCCATCCGGGCAGAAGAAGGCTGCGTCTGGCGGGTCACCCAGGCAACCACGCAAATCAACCCAATCGACAGGTTCACTTGCCTCATCGGCAATCCGGGCGATGATGTCGCCATACGCTTTGATATCGCGATTAAACCAGTTGATACGCAGCGACCGGATGTTGGCATCTGCCGCCACAATTGGCTCGACCAGTTGAGTTGGCGTTAGCAAGGTAACATGCGCTTTGGTATACCTTTGGAAACCGCGCACGATCATGCGGATATTGCTCGCGTACTCATCCTGACTCACCGCTAGTGGTGCATCCGGCGCACCAAATCGCTTGCAGTCATTGACACCATACTTAACAAAGACATGATCGGGCTGCGCTTCAATGCACTTGGTATAGGTCAGTTCAACGCCGTGAGTCGAGCAGTAACCGGAGTAGGCCCGGTTGATCACGCTCACGCCACGCGGTTCCAGCAGATGCCGCAGCACATAGGCATAGCTGTAGCGATATGTGGTGATCGAATCGCCCAGAAACATAACCCGTTGACCTTCACTGAAGCGAGCCAGGAATGGTTCCGCTTCCGGCATGAGTGCGATCTCGCGCGCAGTTGCCGCATTCTGCTCATCAATGGAGGACTTGTACGCCGTCAGGTCGTTCTCACTCACCCCGTAGAGCTGCGCTTCAACCGCAAGCGAGATGGGCAGTCCAGCGCCGACAGGGATCTCGTGCAGGTTGAAATCGACAGCAAACTGCTGATCGGAATCAAGAGGCATTCTAGTCTCCCTTTGCTATCGCTTTCGTGCCGTCTGGCATGAGTCGGCTGCCGCGTAACCAGGCCGTCCAGTTGATGTCCCGCGTGCGTAGTTGGTCTAAGCCAACCGCCAGCAGCAAAACGACACCTTGAGCTATATTTTGCGCATCAGTTGAAGTACTAAGAAGCTTCATGCCGTTGAGGAGTGTCGTCAAGATCAGCACGCCCAGCGCCGTGCCGATCAAAGTACCTTTCCCCCCCGCCAGGCTAATTCCACCGAGGACAACAGCCGTAATGACCGTCAATTCCATTGCGGGTGCGGCACGGGGATCAGCAGCATAAAGGCGTGAGGTCAACAGCACCGCCGCGATACCCGCGCTCAAGCCTGACAACATGTAGGCGATCATACGATAACGGCGGACAGACAGACCAGCAAGCTGGCTCGCCTGAGCATTGCCACCGATGGCGTACATCGCACGCCCATAGGATGTGAATTGCAGGATCAACAAGCCAAGAATGAACAGTACAAACATGATAAAAACGGGCGTAGCGATGCCGAAAACTTGCCCCTCACCAAACTGTGTAAACGTGTTATAGGCATCAAACTGCGTGCCTTCGGAGTCAAAAACAGGGATGGTCAACCCGTCCGAGAAGACGAACGCTAACCCTCGTGCTATCGATAGCATACCCAGTGTGGTGATAAGCGGGTTGATACCAACATACGTCACCAGAAATCCGTTTGCTAAACCAACCAATGCACCAATTGCAACCGCAAACGCGGCAGCAGGAAGGATACCCCAGGTGCCTTGCAATGCACCGATGACGACACCACACAGCGCGACAGTCGAGCCAACCGACAAATCCAGACCACCACCAATCATCAACAGCGTTGTAAAGACAGCGAGGATACCCACTGTGGTAATGTCGAGCAGCATGTTGTCGAGGTTTCGCTGCGTCAGAAAGATAGGTGATGCCTGGGAGAAGAAAATGATAATTAGGGTAAGGATAACGACCAGGCTGGCAATCTCCGCCAGGCTGCGGTTGCGGGCAGACTTCACAGGGTACCTCCCGCGGCTGCGTGCAGGAGATTCTCCTGAGTGGCTTCACTTTGCATAAACTCGCCCGTCAAGTGCCCTTTGTAGATGGTCAGGATGCGGTGGCTGACGGTCAGTACTTCCTCGATGTCCGATGAGACGATCAAGATCGCTAATCCCTGTGCCGCCAATGCCTCAAGTTGATCGTAAATATCTGAACGGGCACCAACGTCGACACCCCATGTCGGCTCATTTAATAGCAGCACGCGCACATTCGCTTCCAGCCAGCGTGCCAGCACAACCTTCTGCTGATTACCGCCGCTCAGATAGCGTGTGTGGGTCTCAATGCCACCTGCCATGCGAATACCCAGTTTATCGACCCAGTGGCGTGTGTTATGCATCTCTTTTTTCGGTCTGAATATGCCGAATGGGGCCAATGTCGACCAATTGGAGAGCGTGATATTTTTCTGTACGCTCATACCCAGCACCAGCCCATTCACCTTGCGGTCGAGCGGCACAAAACCGATACCTGCCCGTTTGGCATCCTGAGGCGAGGCAACCTGCACGGGATGTCCACCGATGTGTACATTCCCACTATCCGCTTTTTCAATACCGAAGATCGTCTGGGTGAGAATGTTATGGCCCGCGCCGAGCAAACCAAACAAAGCGACGATCTCGCCCGCGCGCACATGAAAGCTGATATCCTCAAAAGCGCCGGTTTTGGCCAGCCCCTGCACTTCTAGAAGTCGATCACCTAACTGGATAGCCGCAGTGCCTTTACGAACCTCAGCGCGCTCCTCGATATCGCGCCCGACCATCATATGCACCAGCGCTTTATGAGTCATCTCCGCAATCGGGCGGGTATCCACATGCTTACCATCACGGAGCACGGTCACGCGCTGGGCAATCTGAAAGACTTCGTCGAGCCGGTGGGAGATATAGATGATGCCAATGCCCTGCTTGCACAGATCACGGATGATGCCAAACAACTGCTGAACTTCAGGCGGTGTCAGCGCAGCAGTCGGCTCGTCCATTACGATAATGCGGGCCTTGCGGCTAAGCGCCTTGACAATTTCGATGATCTCGCGCTCTACGACGCTCAGATCGCGCATCTTGGTCATCGGGTCGATGTTGACGTTCAACAGCTTAAGTGCTTCACGCGCCTGTTCGCGAGCGGCATTCCAATCAATCATCCAACCGAGCAAGCCCTGACGATGCGGCAAGCGACCCAATAGCAAGTTCTCCGCGACCGAGAGTTCTGGAGCGTAATGCAATTCCTGGTAGATCATACGGATGCCTGCCCCTTCGGCATCACGCGGTTCGGCAAAATGCACTGGAACTCCATCTAGGATCACATCACCAGCGTCACGGGAATAATCACCATTCAGGATCTTGATGAGGGTTGATTTACCAGCGCCATTTTCCCCAAGCAGTGCCAGGGTCTCACCGGGATAAAGGTTAATTGAAACGTCGTCCAGCACCTTGACGCCGTAAAAGCTCTTGCGGATATGCCGCATCTCTAACATCGGCATACTCATTATTTGCCCCCGAAAGTTGATGTCAGTTTGAGGCGTATCTGATCAAATCCGACTGCCAGGAGCAGTACTGCCCCACTGATGACATCCTGGTAGAACGAGGACACCCGCGTCTGAACCAGGCCATTATCGAGGACCCGCAGGATGAAGACACCGACCAGAGTGCCAATGAGCGAACCCTTGCCGCCGCTCAGGCTGGTGCCGCCCAGGACAACTGCCGCGATGACGGTAAATTCCAAGCCAGTCGCCGCACGAGGTGCGCTTGATGCAAGCTGCGAAGCAATGATGATCCCGCCTAAGCCGGCCAGGAAAGCGGAAAGGGTGTAGACAATCAGCAGATGACGGCGCACGGCGATACCTGCCAGACGGCTGGCATCAGCACTTCCCCCAATCGCATAGAGGTTGCGCCCAAAGTGCGTGAAATGCATGACGACGAAAAAGACAATGTACAGGACAATCAGTAGGATTAGCGAGACAGGTACACCACCAATTTCGCCGCGCCCCAGAAACTTGAATGCCTCATCATTGAGTTGGTTGGTCTGCCCATTGGAGAGCACAAACGCCAGCCCACGTACAATCGAGAACGAAGCGAGCGTCGTGATGAGCGGATTAATCTTCACGATAGCGATCATGTAGCCGTTGAGGAAGCCAACAACGGTACAGGCAAGCAACCCAAGCAGCGTTGCTAGAAAGAGCGGAACACCAAAATTGAGCCAGAGAATGCTAGCAACGACGCCAGAGAGCGCAGCGACAGACCCAACCGAAATATCGACACCGCCAGTAATCAGTACCAGCGTCATGCCGATAGAAACAATGCTGACAACGCCGAGTGTGCGCCCGATGTTGGCGAAATTTTCTAACGTCAGAAAGAACTCTGACTGTGACGCAAAGATGATGCAGATGATAATAAAACTAACAAACAGATTGAGCGTTGTCAGGCGTTCGCCGCGCAGCCAGCGCCCAATTTTTGGGATCACACCTTTGGACTGGGCAGGGGTTGCAGTGTTTTGCATGAGAGAAATGCTTTCTGCTGAAAAAGTCTCTTTAGGCCCTGATCTTCTTTAAGTTCTATAGCCCTTTCGCACTCGTGGAGACAGCGTATCAGCATGGACTTCAAGCCCCTCTCCAGGAGAAGAAGGGCTTGAGTCTGGCTACGTTAATGACATCCTATGACGGTGTGCAGAAGGCTGGCCATTCTTCAGAATACAGTTCACAGATGTTATCCTGCGAAATGAAGACATGGTTGACATAGATCGCCGGTGGCACCGCATTGCATTCCAGCAGATCAATCATCGCCGGGATAATCTGGAAACCATACAGTTCAGGGAAGTAGCCAGTCGCGCCCAGATAACGGCTGTTTTCGGCAACCATTGCTTCCTGACCTGACGGATCTGCACCCTGACCGACGACCATGATCTGGTCAGCACGTCCAGCCGCTTCCGCTGCGGCAATCACACCGAGAGCCGTACCGTCATTGATGGTGATAGCGACGATTTTCTCAGCATCGGGGATAGTGGGCAGTGTATCGCTAACGACCTGGAAGGATTCTTCCTGGGTATTCTTGCTGTCGAGCCGGAAGATCATTTCATCTGCAACCGGGGTATTGACAGTTTCCTGGAAACCTTCTTCCATACCCTGCATACGAGCCGCAGGAATTGGACCAGATTGCGGCAGTTCAAGGACGAGCATTGCGTTCGCTTCGCCATCCCAGTTTGCGTTTACCCATTCGCCAAGCGCCTCACCTGCCAGGCGACCAGCAAGGTAGTTATCAGCACCGAAGAAGGTCGCACCTGGCATCGGAATATCGATGGCGATCACGGGCATGCCTTCACGGCGGAAACGGCTCATGATCACGTTGCCAAAGGCCTCGTCTGTCTGGAATTCGATGACACCATCAACACCCTGCGCGATGAAGTTGTCAGCATTGGCGAGTGCGGTTGCGCCGTCAAGCTGGTTGTCCGCCAGAACGATTTCGACATTACCGGCTTCTTCAGCAGCGGCGAGGATGCCTTCACGCACGAGTTGGGTAAAGACAATGTCCTCGGTCAGGTTAGCGAAACCAATAACATAGTTGTCTTTAGCAGTTGGGCAGTCCTGCGCCTGCGCGTAGGTCACTGGGGCGAGTGGCATAGCAACGATGCCGAGCAAAACGGTAAGCAGTACAAATTTACGTAGCAATTTCATCTCATATCCTTCCTGGTTGTCTAAGTCTTTAGTATTGATCTACGGTTTTCGCCAGAATTGATGGTATATAATCCTTTCTGTTGTTTTTTGTTGATTTTTGTTGAAATTCGTTGAATACCGTAACATGAGTGAGTTAGATTGTCAAATAACAAGAGAGATAGGGAGTTTCTGCGTAAGTCCGGGTTTATAAGTAGCACTTACGCACAATCGAATTTTGTAGGGACGCGTAAGTGCTGACTGAACAAAAAGCGAAACATAAGTAGGTCAGTGGAAGTTGTTAGAAAAGAGAATACGTGAGGGATCGCCGGGGCGGTTCTGGGCAGTGACCATGCGTTGAACGTTGTGGATGACCTGATCCAGAGTGGGAAAGAGCTTGTTGGGACAG
>JAFLCG010000002.1 GCA_017303635.1 Anaerolineae bacterium
CTGTCCCAACAAGCTCTTTCCCACTCTGGATCAGGTCATCCACAACGTTCAACGCATGGTCACTGCCCAGAACCGCCCCGGCGATCCCTCACGTATTCTCTTTTCTAACAACTTCCACTGACCTACTTATGTTTCGCTTTTTTTGAGACAAAAAAAAGCGCACCGCATCCGGCACGCCTTCATCTGTCAATCGAAACGAGGAACCTGCTTCTACCGCCCCAGCAGTTCCCGCTGAATGGCTTCCACATCCCGCCGCAGGAATTCGTCATAGGGCAGATCAGTCTCCACCTTGTTGCAGGAATGGAGCACCGTACTGTGTGACCGCCCGCCGAAGGCATCCCCAATCTGCACCAGCGAGCACATGCCAATCTCCCGCGCCAGATACATGGCGATCTGCCGCGCCTGGTTCAGCCGAGCAGTGCGCCGCGGCCCTACCAGATCTTCAACATGAATATGGTGATAATCCGCCGCGACGGCCAACACCTGCTCAATGGTAATGCGGCTGCGGAGGTGCGGGCGCGGGGCGCGGAAGCTGTTCAACACCCCATCCGCCATATCGGCATTCAACGGTTGTCGGCTGATCTGCGCGGTCGCCACCATCTGGTTGAAGGCCCCTTCCAGTTCGCGGGTGTTCAGGCTGGCACGCTCGGCGATCCGCTCGGCGACGCCGGGTTCCAGCGGAATGCCGCGTTCATGCGCCCACATCTGGAGGATAGCCACACGGGTTTCGTATTCCGGGGGCTGCAAGTCCATCACCAGGCCACCGGCAAAGCGCGACCGCAGCCGGTCTTCCAGCGTCGCCAGTTGGGTCGGGTGCCGGTCTGATGCCAGCACGATCTGCTTGTTATAGCTGGTCAGGTGGTTGAACGTATGGAAGAACTCTTCCTGGGTGCTTTCTTTGCCCGCGATGAACTGAATGTCATCGACACACAGCACATCCACCGACCGATAGCGGTCACGGAACATTGCGGTTGTGCGCTGGCGAATGGCATCCACCAGATCATTGACGAAGGCTTCCGAGGGGATGTAAATCACCCGCAGGCCGCGCTCCTGGCAGGCATGTGCAATCGCCTGCAAGAGGTGGGTTTTGCCCAATCCGACCCCGCCATAAATGAAAAAGGGGTTGTAACGGGCCGCCGGGTACTCGGCCACCGAGAGAGACGCTTCCAGAGTCAGGCGGTTGGCCTGGTTGGCGATGAAGCGATCAAAGCGGAAGCGTGGGTTCAGCTCGGCCTCCGGCAGTTCGGGCCGCTGCGGGCGGGCCACCTGCCGGTGCAAAGGTTCGGAGGGAGTCGCCGTCTCCTGAACGACCGAGGGCTGGGTCATCAAACGGAAAAGCGGAAGTTCCTCCGGGCCGTCGTCTTCCCGCACCGGTTTGTGGACTTCAAAGCGGACTTCAACCTTGGCCCCACACACATCACTCAGGACTCGGCGCACATCCTTGTACAGGCGGTGCTGGAGCATATCCCGGGCCATGCTGCTCGGCACCCCGATGGTGAACACCTCATCCTCGTAGCCCAGGAAAGTGGCAGCACGCAACCAGGTTTCAAAATTCCCTCGATCCAGTTGGATCTCGAGTTGGCTGTGAGCTATTCTCCAGGCATCCTGTGCGTTCATCATCTCGGCGTCCGTCTTATAGGGGCGAAAACCGGCAAGTAGAGACGCGCAATCCATGCATTGCGTGAAGCCGCTTGCCGGTCACCGGTATAAAGTTGATAGTGCTTGGTTCAGACCACTACGAGGCACTGCGAAGGTGCTGAAAAGTGCGGTGGTCACTGTTTGCGTTGGGCAATCCAACGTATTCAAAACTATAGCATAGCGGCCCCATCTCGACAAGCGATTCAGGACTGGTTTTGTTAAATCGGGAGAAACTTTAAGGTTGGGATATTTTCTACACAAAAAGCCTAGTTTTTTGGGAAAAACAGCCAGTTGGTCAGATGCGAGTCATAGCTCCTGACAGGGCCGAATCCGGGCCATTTTTGAACAATTTGAGCGTCACACCCCTAAAAATCAGCCCCTAAAACCCCTTTATTTCTGAATGTTACGGTTTTTGTAGAACAAATGCACCGCATTCTTTAACATTGGGATAATTTCTACCAGATTGCGAATCGCATAACCTCACTTGGGAAAAACTTGGGATAAAGTGGGTATATATCCTTCACACTCTTAACACCCGGTTCATCATGTTAAAGGCCACCAGCGATCGTCGCCCAGATAGCCAGGATTAACCCCACGCCGGCACTATACAGCGCCCACTTGCACCAGGGTTCAACAGCGTTCTGCATCGACTGAAGTTGAGGGTCAATCTGATCCGGCACTTCCCCCAGATGATCCTTGCGATGGCGGTAGATCCAGTACAGCGGTAAACGGATGACGCGCCGTACCGCCAGCGCCCACACCAGATAGCCAATGGCGATGATGACCAATGCGGGGAAACGCTCATCCCGCAAGAGAGGGAGCATAATCAAGGTGACGATGGTCGTCCACAGGAACATCAGCAGCGTCTTGACGTAGCGCAGTACCAACCGCCGCAGGTACAGGACGTGACGGGCGAGTGACATCTCGGTGACGGCGACTTCCTGGGCCAGCGTACGGTCCAGGCTGCGGGCGATGCCAAAGGCAGCGTTGAAGCGGTTGACCTGTTCCACATCATAATCTTCCGGCAGGACGTTCAGCCCAACGAGTGTTTCGATCCGCCGGGTCTCCGGGACGATCTCCCCCTTACTCTGTTCCATGATGGTATCAAAGTAGAGTTCCTGCTTTTCCTGGCTGAACGGAATCATGAAGCCCATCTGGGCAGCCCCATACTGGTTTTCCATGGCTTCCTGTTTGGCCCGTTCGGATTCATCCCAGGAGAACATTACGCCGCTCAGGGCAAAGGTCGGGTTGAGCAATCCTGCCGGGAAGCCCGGCGTGTAAATCGTGAAGTAGAAATGCACCACATCTTTAATGAGGTGGTACAGCCCGAATAACGGCACCCACAACGAAACCAGCAGCGGATAGCCCAGCAGGATAAAGAGAATAATCGTGAGGGCAACGCCAACGCCGTCCAAACCCGGGAAGTGATTGGGCAGGCTAGTCAGCAGCACCGCCAGGATGCTGTCGAAGGCATCCTTGAGGAAGACCGGCACCAAGAGCAGCAAACCGGCTCCGCCGATGAAAGCGGTAGCGATGCGGTGCAGGGTGGAAAGGCGCACCTCGCAGCGTTGCAAAAAGGCGCGCATGGCGTTGCGTTCAGAGTCAGTGTAGGTGGGGAGGGTCATGGTTGAAGATGCAGTGCAGTCTGCGATTGCGTGAATGTGATACAGGTATCGTAGACCTCTCTGTAGACCCTGTCAAACAAAGTAGCATTGAAGTGATAAATGTCGTAAATTCTGGTGTCGTTTAATGGGTCTTAAGCTCTCTTCTGAAGCTACTTCGTATAGGATATAAGTACTACTGGATACATCGTCTAAATGGAAATTCCATGCCCATACATGTTGAATGGAACAGTAGCCTGCCCAACTTGATGACCTATGACATGGAGAGCCAATGGACATGGGTGGAATTGTCGGCTGCATCGGAACGCGAATTTGGGTTAGCGGCTGCTGTTCCGGGCCAACGCTATGACCTGGTCGTGAACTTTACGCGCACCCCTTTTGTACCAAACGGCCCAGCTATCAGCTATGTCAATCGAATCAACCAACTCCGGGAGCAGCATGGCGGGCTGCTGGTCGTGGTGACAACCAACCTGTTCATTCTCAGCCTGGTCAAAATCGGGCAGAAAATATTACCTATCGGTAACGAAAACATACACATCGCCAGAGACTGGAACGAGGCCCTGAACCTCATCCAGAATAACCGCGCTGCACATGGATCGGTCGGATCGGTTTAGCCGGGATTAGCCTCTGGTGTATCAGGCCGTTTGCCATCACAATCTTCAGCATCGCCTATAATCCGGGGCACTATCGAAGATGAGGTATGTCAATGCGCCGCTTACTAACGTTTCTGCTGTGCACGATCCTGACTGTGGTATATCTTCCCGCTGCTGCCCAACAACCCCTTCCGCGCTTTGAACCTGTCGATACCTGCCCGTTCGATGTACCCGGTGGTCAATCGCCCCGCTGCGGATACCTGGTGGTGCCGGAAGATCGCAGTGATTCAGCCAATACCCAGACGATCCGCCTAGCTGTTGCCATCTTTCCAGCACGCAGCGCGGCACCCGCTCCTGACCCGCTCATCTACCTGGATGGCGGCCCAGGCGGCGCGACTCTCCAGTCGGTGCGTTTCCTCTGGGGCAGCCTGTACGCGCCCTTTGCCGAAGACCGTGATCTCATCCTGTTCGACCAGCGCGGCACTGGCCTCTCGGAACCGGCGCTGACCTGTTCAGAACTGACCGAGTTCACCTATCAGTTCCTGGATGACGTGCTGCCTGTTGCCGATTACGTGGCGCGTTATCAGGAAGCCTTTACGGCCTGCGCTGACCGCCTGCGGTCGGAAGGGGTGAACCTGGCGGCCTATAACAGCGCTGCCAGCGCCGCGGATGTCAATGACCTGCGCCAGGTACTTGGTTATCAACAGGCCAACCTCATGGGCATCTCTTACGGGACCCGCCTGGCCTTAACCATCCTACGCGACTACCCGGCAACCATCCGCAGCGCCATTATTGATGCGGTGCTGCCGTTACAGGCCAGTGGTTTTGATCCTGCGTTGACCGCGGATCGGGCTTTTAATGAGTTGTTCGCCGCCTGCCAGTCGAGCGCGCGCTGCAACTCGCGTTACCCGAATCTGCGAGAGGTGTTTAATGCGGTTGTGGAGCAGCTGAACGCCAGCCCGGCTCAGTTGACAGTGGCCTCCCCGCGTGGGATGCAGTCGGCATTGATGGATGGGGATACGTTTGTGGGGCTGCTGTTCATCGGGCTGTATGCCGATACCCTCATCCCGCAAATGCCCTCGGCCATCTATGCAGCTTCCCAGGGAGATTATGGCTTCTTTGAGACACTCTACCTGCTGCAGTTGTTCCAGTTGGACATGATCGCATATGGCATGTATATGTCAGTCAACTGCACCGAGGAATACCCCTTCGATACCCCGGACTCTATCGAGGCTAAACTGGCGTCGGTACCGGAGGCGATTGAACGTTTTGCTCGTCGTGCGCTGATTGATCCCGCCCAGTTGGCGATCTGCGCGGCCTGGGGGACAAAGCCGCCGGCTCCTGTGGAAAATGAGCCTGTCGTCAGTGATGTGCCGACTCTGGTCATGGCCGGGCAGTTCGACCCCATCACGCCACCTTCCAACGCACAGGCGGCAGCATCGACTCTGAGCCGAAGTTTTTATGTAGAATTTCTGGGATTATCTCACGGGGTGCTGCCAGCCAACCGCTGTACGAAAGGCGTTGCGCTGGCGTTCCTGGCGGATCCACTCACCAAGCCGGATACCACCTGTGTAACCGCCATGCCACAACCCTTTGGCTAACAAGGGGATCAACCACAGTCATGGCATGAACGCACTGAACGGTCGGGCGGCTAACTCTGTGCGGTTGGCACAAACCGCTCGACCACCTTCATCAAATCCTGCGAACTGAAAGGCTTGCTCAGGAAAGCGGAACAGCCAAACTGCTGTGCCAGCGTCTTTTCCAGGTCGCTGGTACGGGCAGTGCAGGCCACAATGGGGGGTGCTTTGGCCCCCAACTGCTTCTTGAGCACCATAGCCAGCGTGCGCCCATCAATATCCGGCAGGTTGAAGTCCATCAGAATCAGGTCAGGTCGTTCCTGCCTGGCCAGCTTGGCGCCATCCAATCCCTTGAGGAAGTGCCTTACTTCATATCCGGCTGCGCTCAGGATATGGATCACCATATCGGCGTTGGACTGATTGTCTTCGATCAGGAGTATGTATCCCATACTCACCTACACTTTCTACGATACGCTAACTGCTATCGGACGTTTATCGCCTAACCAAACTGATGTAGAGCTTCCGCCAGTTGCTGGATGGTGTACGGCTTGACCAGCACTTGATTGAAGCCAGCTCGCTTACAATCATCCATATCGCGGCGGGTCGAAAGCCCCGTTAGGGCGATCATGCCGCCAATATAACCGGCTTCCCGCAGTTCGCTCGCCAGCGCGTAGCCGTCCCGCGTTGGCCCCAGCATTACATCCAGCAGGATCAGGTCTGGCATGACTTCATTCAGTACCTGCCAGGCTTCCTCCCGGTTGGCGGCCAGGATCAGTTCATGCGGCGTGGTGCGGACGTACAGTTCGACCAGCGCGGCATCATTGGGTTCGTCTTCCACGTACAAAATTCTCATGAGGCAGTCGTGACCTTTTCAACAGCTGTCTGACGTTGGGTGAGGTGTTGGACGCAGGACAGCAGAATATCAACCGTCATGGGGCGCGGCACGTAAAGGAAATCATCCTGATGGTTGGAGAAGATTGGCTCCGTTGCCGCACAGATCAGTACCGGGGTCAGGCTCAGGCTGTCATCCTCGCGGATAGCCCGCAGGGTCGCTTCCCCTTCGGCGCTGTCCAGCACGATCACATCCGGCAGCAGCCCTGCCGCCAGATCAACCACGGGCAGATCGCCGGATGCATCGACCACGGCGAAGCCCAACGCTTCCAGCGCTTCTTCGTAGGCGGTGCGGGAAGCCGTGTCGTCCACTGCCAGCAGCACGGAGTAGGTGACAGCCGGGGCAGTCGGCTCTTGCTGGAAGATGACCAGCGAACTGCTCAAGTCTTCCGCCGGGCGCTCGTTCGCAACCTGTTCGGCGGTCGCCAGCGGCAGCGTGAAGCTGAAGGTGCTGCCCTGATTGACCACGCTTTCGACTTTCAGGTCGCTGCCGTGCATGACGGCCAGCCGTTTGCTGATGTCCAACCCCAGGCCCGTGCCGCCATAGCGCCGTTCCGTATCCTGTTCAGCCTGTTCAAAGCGGTCGAAGATGCTCGCCAGCGCCTTTTCTGGAATGCCGATGCCGGTATCCGTCACCGCGATCCGCACCTGATTGCCTTCCAGCCGGGCGGACAGCGTGACCGAACCCGTTGCAGTGAATTTGATCGCGTTCGACATCAGGTTCAGCAAGACCTGCCGCACCCGCATCCCGTCGCCCCAGACGGGCGGCAAATCCGCCGGGAAGTCCGGGCGCAGTTGCAGTGGCTTGTTCTTGACCAGACCTATCGAGGTCGCCAGCACACCACGGAACATATCCGGCAGATCGACCACGCCGGGGTGCAGTTCCAGCTTACCGGCTTCGATCTTGCTCAGGTCGAGGATGTCGTTAATCAGGCCCAACAGATAATGCCCGTTGTCTTCAATCAGCTTGACATAGGGGCGGTAGACCTCGGGCAGATTGACGTTGTTAAACATCTGCGGGACAGACAGCATCGAACTGGAATAGCCGATGACCACGTTCAGGGGCGTGCGGAGTTCATGACTCATGTTGGACAAAAAGACCGATTTCGCCTGGCTGGCCCGTTCAGCTTCCTGCTGGGCTTCGCTCAGGCGGGCGTTCGCCCATTCCAGTTCGGACTTGGTATGCCGGATCTGTACGAAGGCTTCTTCCAATTGCAGCTTCTGCGCGTAGAAATCTTCAGCCCGCCGTGTGTCTTTGCGCTGAATGTCCACCGCGTAACTGGCAACGGCCAGGTAAGCGCCTTCTTTGGCGTAGAGCGCCGCCGCGAAGATCCCAAAAACGACGGCGGGCGGTAGCACATAGACTAAAGCGCCACCCACTAGCGTGTGACCCAACGCGCCAATGAACATCCCGCCGAAGGTGGCAACCCAGGTGGGCAGCATGGCATCGCGTTCCTGCAGCAACCAACTGGCGATGAAGGGCAGCGCGGAGAGCAGCACAAAGCCGGACTCGATCCCTTCGATCCGTATCAGCAGCGCCAACCAGACGACCAGGCTACCGATATAGGCCCGTGACGCCAGTTCCTGCCGCCCGGTGTGCAGCAGACTGAAACCGGCCAGTACGCCTGCCCCCAAAGCCAGCCAGGGTAGTGGATTGAATTCCAGACCAGCACCCATCAGGTGCAGGCCTGCAGCCAGCGTACCCGCCAGCAAGGTCACAACCAGCAGTTCGTTCAGGTACAAACGCCGGTCGTCCGCCATCTCTGCACGGAGGTTGTAGGATTGCAGTTCGATTTCAGTCATGGCTTCTCTCTGCCAAAAAGCTACCGAGTAACCGTTACATCCGCATCCGGCGCGTCTTGAATAAGGTAAAGGGATGCATACAAAATTGTAATGTTAATATGTTTGCCAAAACCTTAAGAAATGTAGGCGGTAATTAAGCGCAGGGCGTACTTTTGTCCTTCGGCGCCAAAAATAAAAAGGGCGAGTCACAGTGGCTCGCCCTTTTATGGAGTTTATTGACAGACTACGCCGGGGGCAGGAGCACCGCGTCGATGACGTGGATGACACCTTCACGGGTCAGGATGTCGGTCGCCACTACATTGACGCTGCCATTCAGCACGACACCGCTGTCGGTGACTTCCACGCTGATCGGCGCACCGTTGATGGTGGGGACTTCACCGCTGCCCATGCCAACGACCACGTCCGAGGTCGCCGCCATCGGGACGACGTGGTAAGACAGAACCGCCTGCAGCAGATCAACATCCGCCAGCAGTTCTTCTGCCGTCAGGCCGAGCGCTTCCAGCGCCGCGGCAAAGGCATCGTCAGTCGGGGCGAAGACGGTCACGCCAGAGGGCAGGCCGAGACCAGAAGCTTCGACCGCCGCCAGCAGGGTGTTGAAAGTACCGGCAGCCGCAGCGGCTTCCACTGTGGTCGGCAGCAGATCGCCACCCGCCGGGTCAACGCCAGTCCAGATGGTGCCGTCCTTCAGGCCGGCCAGGATTTCGTTCATCCGGTCGGTGACTTCCTGCGGAACAGGAGCATCGTGCGCCGGGGCGAAGCCAATGCCGTCATTCTGGGCCGAGAGGATGAAGATGCTGCCGCCGGGGAAGTCCGCACCGCCATCGACCAGGGCCTTGATGCCCAGGAACACGGCCTGATCCACGCGCTTGATGGCGCTGGAGATGATACGGTCTGCGCCGGGGCTGGTGCCGCCACCGAAGGTGGTGTTGTATTCGTCCTGGTCAACGCCGATCACGAAGGCCGGGTTTTCCGAGGTGGCCGCGGCGACGATACCGCCGGAGCCAGTCGGGCCGCCTGCACCCATGATGACGTCCGCGCCTTCACCCATGAACTGGTTGGCAGCAGCAGCACCACGATCCGGGGCATTGAAGCTGTCAATGTATACACCCAGCAGGTTGATTTCCGGGTTGATGTACATAGCACCCTGTTCGAAGCCGTTGCGGAACTTCTTCACCGGGGGGATGTCGATGCCGTAAACACCGGCGATGGTGCCAGATTCGCTCATCTGAGCGGCCAGGGCACCGGCCAGGAAACCACCCTGATCTTCACGGAACTGGAGGCCGACGTAGTTGGCCGGGCCTTCAAATACGAACTGATCGACGCCGATGAAGTAGACATCGGGATTGGCGGCGGCGGCCTTGGCGGTCGCTTCTGCAATCAGGAAGCCGACGGTGATGATGGCACCGTAGCCGTTGTCGATGCAGGTCTGAATGTTGGCGTCATAGTCCGCCTGCGATTGAGTTTCGATGTAGGTATAGTCCAGACCAAATTCGTCAGTGGCGCGGACTGCACCATCATGCGCGAACTGGTTGAAGGTGCCGTCGTTGACTTTGCCGGTGTCCGTCACCAGGCAGACCGATTCGATCAGGCTGTCCTGAGCGCGAACCGCCACACCGCTGACGAGGCTGAGGCTGAACGCCACCAGCATCAACACGATAACGAAACGCTTGTTCATTAACCAACTCCCTTTCTAAAGTAACCAGCAGGACACTTGGTGTCCTGCATCACCCGCAGATTTTACAACCCTGCCCTTACTTGCTCAGGGACTCTCATTGACTCCTAATGAGCCTTAGCCAACCGGGAACTCCGCTTTCCAAAGTATAGCTTCCAGTCCGCCAGATCGCGCCTCATAACGGAAAGCCAGCCGCGTCCGCCCATCCAGCGCCGGGACTTGCGCCCCGGCCACCGGGAAGAAGGTGTTATACAGCAGGCTGGTATCCACCAGCCAGAATGCCGGGAAATCTTCGGTCAGGCTCTGCCAGGGTTCCAGCGTGACCAGCCGGTTTTCACCTTCGGCTGCCGTCAGGGCCAGCGCCGGTGCTTCAACGCCGGTCGCCAGGATCATTCGGTCATCGACCACGCCCAGGCTGAAGATGACCGCGCCGCCGGCGGCAAACCGCTGGAAACCAGAGTCGTCGCCTGCAGGCGGCTCAACCGCCTGCACCCCGAAGAGCAGCGGCAGCAGCTTGCTCAGTCCTTCAACGGCTGCTTCTGCATCGGCGGGCTCCGCCACAATCAGCACATCGGCGGGCGAGTTGATGATCGGCAGCGGGTCATTCGGGCGGGGGAGCAGCGCCAGCACATACGGCCCGCTCAGGGGGTTACGCACATCCTCCGTCAGATCCAGGTCGCCCACCCGCCGCAGCAGATCGAACAGAACACCTTGCGCCTCAAGCGCAGTCGCTGCTGCGGGCACATCGACCAACTCGCTCTCGGTTCCCAGCGTCTGAATCGGCAGACCACCGATCAGTTGGCGGGAGAAGTTCGTCAGGGGCAGCACCGCAGTCGCGTTGGCGAACAAGGCGCTTAAGTCTGTGCCTTGCCCGGCGAGCAGAGCATTGCGCGGAATGTAGTTCAATAAGTCCGGGTTGAGGGCTTGGTCATCAGCGGTGACCACCTGACCGCCCACCGCATGAAACAGAGCTTCACCGGTCAGTGTGCCGCTCGCGCTGCCAAACTCAGCCTGCAGGCTGACCCCGACGGCGTCAAAACTGCTATCCAGTAACCGCGTTTCAAATGCCGCACCACGTGTCTGCTGTAGTACATCTCCGAGCAGCCCGTACAAGTCCCGCGACCGTGCTGATCCGCTGACCACGCCGCTGATCGCTGTAAGTACGGACTCGCCCTGGGCATATGCAAAGAGGAAAGCATCCGGGTCGGCTGCCTGCGCTACAGCCTGATATGTCACGCTGGAAGCGAGCGATTCAGTCACCCCCGCCTGTACATCCAGCGCTTGTTCGACCAGCGCTTCAGGCCCGATGAAGACCGCTGGTGAAGTATTGGCAATAGCGATACCCCGGCGGATGTAGAGCGTCACCCCACGATACAGGCGCTGCTCGGCGGCTGGCTCCCCGCTGATGAGTACGCTCAGTCCGGCGGCGGCCTCGAGCACACTCTCCGAAGGGATGACCAGCAGCGTATCTTCGGGGGTTGCCCGGAGCTGCTCATCAAAACGGCTGTAGGCCGCCACGATCTCACCATCCGCCCAGGGGAGGATCGCTGCGTCGAAGGTGGCACCGTCGGCATCCGTGCGGAATAAATCCCGCAGGGAAAAGAGCACTTCAAAGCCTTCCGGCACACCCTGATATTCCACCCGTCCCCGCTGCACCTGTGAAGCAGTGAACAGCGCGGCATTCAGCCCTTGCAGCGTCACTGCCGGATCGTTCAGTCGCAGGCGGATGATCCCGGCTACGTTTGCTGGAATGTAATCAATGGCGCTGGTATCAGCTTGCGCCATGACCGGCGTCATGACCGTGAGCAGGAGAGCGAGCAGGGTGAGCATCAGGCGGCGCATGGGGGTTCCTTGTCAGGTTGCCGATTTCACGGTATGTACATAACTTCACCAACGACCAGTCACTAACCTGGATTATCCTGTGCGATCACCCTCATCATCGGCATCCTCATCGTCCACATCGTCGATGAATTTGCCGTACAGGCGTTCCAGTAAGTCATCCTCATCCTCGTAACCGAGCAGATGAGCCAGATAGTTAAACTCGCAGATGATGGTATCAAACAGGTAGTTTTCTTCGTAGGCATTCGGGGGGTAGTAGGAGACCACCGCTTCATAAATCTGCTTCAGATCCACGTAGCGGCGCTCCATATGAGCAAGATATTCCGGTGTGTACTTGGCAGGTTCAGACACCAGATGGACTCCTGACAATGATGGTCAGGAGTATTGAACCACAGACCCGCCCGCCTTCACAGGGAGAACCAGTAGTGTAGTAGCCGGTGGGCAATAGCGCGTCCAATCCCCTGTCCGGCTTCGGTGCTAAATGCAATGCACTGACGATTACCCCTGATGGAGCGATATAATGCCGTTCATTGATGATAGCGCAATAGGCCAATCACAAATTCGGATATGCTAAAATAAACCCTGAAATCAGCGGAGATGGGATCATGCTTTACACACAAATCAGTATCCAGAAACGCGATATCAATCTGGACGAGTTGCTGGCCTTGACGAAACGTGGCACCGAAGTCCTCATCATGGAAGGTGAGGATTTAGTGGCGAAGTTAACCCCGGTGGAAACAACCATTATTGCCAGCCCCATCAAGACTCGCACCCCGGATTTGCATCCCGGTCTATGGATGAGCGATGATTTTGACGCGCCTTTGCCAGATGAATTCTGGTTAGGTGAGGACAAATGAGTTATCTGCTGGATACACACACTTACCTGTGGTGGGATTCAAAATCCTCTGAGTTGTCCCGCCCGGTACGGGACATCCTGATGGATGTCGAACAGACCGTGTATGTCAGTCTGGCAACCATTTGGGAAATACAAATCAAATCCCAGATTGGCAAGCTACATCTGCCAGCACCGCTTCTTGAAATTATTGAGCGTCAGGAAGCTGAGAATGGCATTCATGTACTTCCTGTTCAAGTACCACATGTGTTGGCAGTCTATAATCTCCCTATGCACCATCGAGACCCATTCGACCGTATTCTGATTGCACAGACCATGATCGAGAATATGACTTTGTTGAGTAAAGATCGTCAATTTGCGATCTACAACGTTCAGGTTTTTTGGTAACGCTACGAAGTCCCCTGTTCATCCCATCGCCCAGTCCAGCGCGGCCAGGGCATGGAGCCGCGTCGTATCATACTGCGGCAGCGGGTGATGCTCCGGTTGAATGAGCAGTCCGATCTCCGTACAGCCGAGGATGACCCCCTGCGCCCCTGACGCCGCCAGATCATCAATGACCTGCACATAGGCCGCTCGCGATTCTTCACGGATGATCCCCCGCACCAGTTCATCGTAGATGATCTTATGCACCGTCGTGCGGCCGGGCTCATCCGGCACCAGCGGCGTCAGTCCGAAGGGATCACGCAGCCGCCCGGCATAAAAATCCGCCTCCATGGTGTAACGGGTGCCGAGCAGAGCAATCGTCTGTAGGCCATCCGCTTTGATCGCCGCCGCAGTCGGATCGGCGATATGCAGCAACGGAATGTCAATTGCCGCCTGCACCTCGGCAGCCATCTTATGCATGGTATTGGAGCAAATGACTAGGCAGCCTGCGCCGCCACGTTCGAGCCGTCGCGCCGCCTCGATCATGCGGGCGGTCGCTGCCGCCCAGTCCCCCGCCGCCTGCAAGACCTTAATCTCATCAAAATCAAATGACCAGAGCAAGCACTCCGCCGAATGGACTCCGCCCAGCCGTCGTTGTACTTCCTGATTGATGATGCGGTAATACTCCGCCGAGGATTCCCAGCTTAACCCGCCCAGCAAACCAATTGTTTTCATGGAATAGCTATTTCCAGTGTAGGGACGTCCAATGGGGCGTCCGGGCATCCAGCATTCAATCATAGCCCGCCGCACCAGCCCGAAGTATACCCCGATCTGAGGCCGCACCCTCAGGCCCTGCCGCTGGCAGCGGGCCGAAATGCTCACAGGTCGGCGTGTTGTCTGGAAAGCCCCTCGCCCTCGCCCCGACCTTTCCCACAGCCGAACTTGCCCAACGTCAGAGGGGAGAGAAAAGGAGAGGGCTTGGGGTGAGGTTCCCCGCAGTATAGCCCGATTCCCGTCCAGTGAACTTATAGTAATATTATGTAATTTATTACCTGTTCTTTTCCTGCAAAACAGGTAATAATGCTGCAATGTTCTCGTCATGTAACTCATTTCTGCACCGCACCCAACCCGACAAAATCATCCGCCTCGACACCCGCCCCATTCGGACTCAACCGCTCCCCGGTTCGCCAATCGTAGATGGTCATCCGCACCCGATAGGCTCCCGCTGCCAGACCGCTCATGTTGACCTCAGCCATTCGGCAGCTCGCCGGTTGATTCGGCAGCGCCAAATCTGCCTGCTGGACCAATGCTCCGCTGGCATCCACCACATGCACCGCGATCGAATAGGTATCCGCTGGCACGTCGGTCAGCTCAAAGCCCAGCCACACCAGCAGCTTCTCACCGATCAGCTCCGGCTCGCTGATGGTCTGTGCCGCCACGCCCTCGCCGAACTGCCAAGTCGGCTCATCCAGCCGTCCAAAGGCCAACACCTGCATATGATCGCTATCGGCCAATGCCGCACACTGCCAGTATCCCCGCTCATTCAGCCGCCAGGTCACCAATGACCGTTCCTCCGACACGCTCTCCGGCCAGTAGAGCAAAAACGCCTGCCGACTATCCCCCAATGCCGCCCCCAGCCGCCGATCAAACGCCTGCACATCCGGCAGCAGCCGCATCTCGACGATCTCCCGCCGTACCGGTAGATCGCCCAGGTACCAGGCCAACGGTGAATCCTGTAACGTCGGCTCCACATCCCGGCTGTGGTGGTTGATGACCACGTCGCCCTCGGTCAGATACGGTCGCACTGCTGCTGCCATCTCCCGGATTGGCTGTGGTGGTGTCAGCATGACCGCTTTCATAAACTCGGTGTCGTTCCCCACCGCCAACGCGGCTATGAACCAGACCGCTCCGCTGACCGCCATCGGCACGCCGATCTGCCGCAGTCGGTCGAATCCGATACCTGCTACCAAGGCCAAGGGCACCGCCAGCCCGATCAGGTAACGTGGCTCGGTCAGACCCAACGCCCGGAACGCCACCAGCCCCAGCAGCAGCAGCGCCCCGGTCAGCAGCCAGGCGGTCACGGCTCCCCGCTGACGCAGCCCGACCAAGGCCAGCAGCGCAAACAAGGCCACGCTCGTCCCGCTGAAGATGTAGATGAACACCCCCGGCAGTTGCTCGAACGTGTACCGTGCCAGCACCAGCCGGTTCTGCCCCTGGGCCAATCCGACCGCCGCGAACAGGTTGCTCAACCACGGCAGGAACAGCAGCCCCGCCGCACCGATCCATCCGATGACCAGCCACCAGCGTCGAGGTGGAATCTGTCGCTTGAGCAGCCAGGTCAGGTGCCAGAAGCCGAGCACGACCACCACCAGCGCCGCAAAATAGTGTGTATAAAACAAACCCAGCGCCGTCAGGAATAAGCCGATGCCCTGCCAAATAGACGAGGCCCCACTGGGACTTCCTTCGGTCGCACGGCTCGTCCCTACAGCCCTCTGGCCCTCTGCTCCTCTGCCCCTCTGGAGTAAATTCTTCCCTATACCCATGTATTCCATATACAGCACAAACAACGCCGCCGTCAGGAAGGCGTACAGCGTATAGCCACGCAGCTCATGCAGGTAGTGGATCAGCCACGCACTGCCCGCCAACGCTACCGCCGCGCCCAGTCCGGCACCCCGCGACCCGCTCAGCCGCACACTCAACCGATAGGTGGTCGCCACGGCCAGCGCCCCGAACAGCAGCGACAGCGCCCGCGTCCCGAACTCGGTCCAGCCGACCAGTTGGCCCCAGGGTGCCAGCAGCATGAAGTAACCCGGCGTCTGCCATGGGTCTTCCTTCGCCAGCCGGTTCCAGATGTCCAGCGGTGATTGTGCTGGCCCAAAGCGATCCGCGCCGCTGGTCAGCATCGAGTACCACTCATCTGACCAGAGGCCGTCGGCATTGAGCCCCCGCGCCCCGGCCCAGGTCATGAGCAGCAGAATCACGATCAGTCGCCAGTCGAAGTGCCAGTGAGTCCGTTGAGTCACGAAGGTTGCCCTGTGTGTTGAAATGGTCAAATATCGATCAGAGGCTGGATTGTACAGCCTTTCCGGAGTGGATCGTACCCGGTGCTGATGTGCCGACCGGGGTGGCTGCGCTATACTTCAACTATCTTTTTAAGGAGTAAAGCATGATGAAATATCGTGAATTAGGACGCACCGGCTGGAAGGTCGCAGAAGTCAGCTTTGGGGCCTGGGCGATTGGCGCATCCTGGGGCCCGGTCGATGACCGCGAGTCGATGGCTGCGCTGCACAGTGCCATTGACCAGGGTGTAAATTTTATTGATACAGCGGATGTTTACGGTGACGGTCACAGCGAACAACTCATCGCCCGGCTCAAGCGGGAACGACCCGGTGAGGAAATCATCATCGCCACCAAAGCCGGTCGCCGCCTGCCCAAGCAGGTGCCGGAAGGCTACAACCCGCAAAACCTGAATATGTGGGTCGACCGCAGCCTGAAGAATCTGGAAACGGACTGCCTCGACCTGGTACAGCTCCACTGCCCGCCGACACAGGCCTATTACATGCCGGAGATCTTCTGGGCACTGGATGAGATGGTCAAGCTGGGCAAGATTCGCTATTACGGCGTCAGCGTGGAAAAAGTCGAGGAAGCGCTCAAGGCCATCGAATATCCCGGCGTACAGACGGTGCAGATCATCTTCAATATGTTCCGGCACCGCCCGACAGAACTTTTCTTCGATCAAGCCAAAAAGCGGAAGGTCGGTATTCTGGCACGAGTGCCGCTGGCCTCCGGCTTGCTGACCGGGAAGATGAGCATGCAGTCCGAATTCGCCAAGGATGACCACCGCGCTTTCAACCGCTTCGGCGAATCCTTCGACCGGGGTGAAACCTTCTCCGGCGTGGATTACGAGTCCGGGCTGATGGCCGTCGATGAGATCAAAGCACTGGTGCCGGACGGCTGGACGATGGCCCAGTTCGCGCTGCGCTGGATTCTGATGTTCGATGCTGTGACGTGCACGATCCCCGGCGCCAAGCGTCCGGATCAGGAAATTGACAACTGCCGCGCTGCTGATATGCCACCGCTGACTGACCTGCAAATGGCGAAAATTCGCGAAATTTACGGCAAATACGTGGCACACCAGGTACATCACCGCTGGTAGACCACCTCTCCACAGGCTGATCGCTGGTCATTCGGCGGTCAGCCGTGCTAGTGTGGATTCCATCCTGGGTTAAAATACAATTTGTAACTCCAAGATAAGGGATGGTCATCCATGTTCAAAAGACTGCTACTGCTAGCCCTCTTCCTGCTCAGTTCCGCCCTCATCGTTCACGCACAACAGCCACCGGAACCGATCAATCTGGCGTTGGCAAACCTGAGCGGCGTGGTCAATAAGAACCTGACTCTGAATGACCTGCAAAACTGGAGCTTTGAGCAAGTCCAATTCCCGGATGCTTCGTTAGGTTGCCCACAGCCGGGTGCGATATACGCCCAGGTCGTGACTCTGGGCTACCGCTTTCTGCTGACCTACAACAACGTCGATTACGATTATCGCGTCTCGGCAGATAGCCGCTTCGTCGTCCTGTGTGGCAGCATCACCAGCACCCAGGCTGCGCCACAATGCCCACCGCCGAATGAGGCTGGTTGGCTGGCCCCCCGCCTGACGCTGAATGGGCAGGGGCGCGTCATCCCTGGTGGCTTACCCAATAACCTGCGCGATGTCCCCGGTCAGAGCGGCGCACTGATTGGTGAACTCCAACCCGGTCAGACTTTCACAGTGATCGATGGTCCAAGCTGTACAGTGCTGGATCGGCTGATCTGGTGGCGCGTCGATGCCAATGGTGCGATTGGCTGGACACCGGAAGGCGTCGCCCCGGATTACTGGCTGGAGCCAATTGATGCCGCTGGCAATCCGCTGGTGCTCAGTGATGAAATCGCCCTGGCGGATCTGACGGCTGCCAGCCTGCCCAATCTGCGCTTTATTTCCAGTGCTCAGGGACAGGAAAGTATCGTCAGCCTGACTGCGGTCAGCCCGATTGGGCCACTGGTTGCCCTCACCCCGGCCGATGGCAGCGTGCAGATCATCAATTACCTGACGGGTGAAGAAGTCCTGCGTGTTTCACCCTTCCCGGCGGGTGTCTCCGCGCTGGCTTTTGGTTATGACGCGCGCACCTTTGGCTATTACTTGATCGCTGGTAGTTCAGATGGCTCGGTGCGGGCCTGGTCGATTGGGCCACAGAACAGCTTCACCGATCTACCAGCCCTCAGTTCGCAGCCGAGCGGCGTTACGACCCTGGCGATGGGCCGGGAAAGCGTGCTGGCCGTGGGTAACGAGGACGGTAGTATCAGCCTGTTCGAAGTATCTACGGGGCGCTTGTTCACCACCATCTCCGCGCCAACCCAGCCTGTCGGCGGCCCGGTGCGGAACATCACGTTTACCAACGATGCCCTGATTGTCACCTATGCGACTGGCCTGGTCCAGACGTATGGAGTTCTCAGCGCTGCCGGGAATGGCTAAGACCATAACCCAATCCATAGACGGTTTATAATAGACAGGGGTGACCTTGACAGGTCGCCCTTGTCCTATGTTCTTTTCATGCATTGAATAGACTGATCTGAAGAGTAAAACCTCATGTACCGTATTGAATCCCTGTTGACCGCTCGTTTGTTCCTGCATCCGCAGTGGGTAGGCGACCGCCTGTATTTCATCAGCAATCTTTCCGGTCGGTTGAGCCTGTACACCATGCGGGAAGCCGGCAGCGTACCGGAACCGCTCATTCCGCCGGACATCGCCCTGCCGAACCCGGAGTTAATAGATGGCGAGCCGTTTTATGTATTCCCGGAAATGTCCTGCATTTTCCTGATGATCGACCAGCAGGGGGACGAAGTTTACCGCCCGTATGTGATCCCGTTGGAAGGCGGCTACCCGCAGCCGATCTTTGCTGAGGAGTTTGCCCGCGCCCGCGTCCACTGCTCGCACATTGAGCCAGATACACGGATGCTCTACTTCTCCAGCGAAGACCTGGATCAGCCCGTCATCAGCGCCTGGCGCGCCAACCTAGAAACCCGGCAGATCGAGCGGTTGGGTGGGAGTGAATTTGGTTATTTCCCGATGACCGCCACGCCAGATGGTTCCCGCATCATTCTGCTCCAGGGATACACCCCCGGCGATAACATCCTCTACCAGTGGACGCCGGAGCAGGGGCTGCAACTGCTGTATGGCAAACCGCTCGACCAGCGTGCGCCCGATGAAGTGGTCACCCCGTCCGGCATTGGTGCGGCGCAGTTCACCCGGCGCGGTCTGCTGCTGACCACGTCGCTCTTTGACGACCACTACAGCCCTGGCTACATGGATCTCAACCAGCACGACGCCATCTATCCCGTGAGCGTCAACGGCATCCAGCACAGCGGTGTGGGCGAACTGGAAAACATCAGCCATATGAGCGGCACACGCTATCTGGTGCAGTACAACATCGATGGGGCTACCTGGTTGTACGAAGCTGCCTTCGATGAAGACCGTCTGGCGCTCAACCTCGACCGGGCGATTGTTGGTCAGGGCGTGCTGGGCGGTGGCGTGCTGAAGTCCTATCACTATGACAAAGCCAGCGGGCGCTACGCGCTCTCCTTCTGCACCGCTACCTCACCAACCCAACTGTTCACAGTCGAACGGGCAACCGGAGTCCGCCAGCGCACCAATGAGCGCCCACTGGGGATTGAAGATGGTTTGCTCTCCGGTGGTGAAGATGCCTCATTCACCTCCCATGATGGCCTGCGGATCTCCGCGCGCTTGTATCTGCCTGCGGCGCAGCTCGGCTTTCAGGGACCGCGCCCACTGGTCTACTACATTCATGGTGGCCCGCAGTCCCAGGAGCGACCGGATTATGCCTGGTTCTCCATGCCGCTGATTCAGTTCCTGACCCTCAACGGCTTTGCGGTCTTTGTGCCGAATGCCCGCGGCAGCAGCGGCTACGGCTTGAGCTATATGAAGCATGTTGACCGCGACTGGGGCGGGCAGGATCGGCTGGATCACGTCTACGCCATGACCCAGGTGCTGCCGCGTGACCCGCGCTTGAATGTCCAGCGGGCAGCAGTGATCGGGCGCTCGTATGGCGGTTATATGACCCTGACACTGGCGAGCCGTCACCCGGAACTCTGGTCCGCAGCGGTCGATATGTTCGGGCCGTACAGCCTGCTCAGCTTTGTCGAACGCATCCCGGAAACCTGGAAGGCTTACTTCAACCTGGCGATAGGTCATGCCGAGCGTGACCGGGATTTCCTGCTGGAACGTTCACCCAGCCAGTATATCCAGCAGGTGACCTGCCCGATGCTGGTCATCCAGGGGGCCAACGATCCTCGTGTGGTCGAGCAGGAGTCACGGGATGTGGTGGCGCAGCTCCACGCCAGCGGCAAACCGGCGGAGATCATCGTCTTCCCCGATGAAGGCCACGACGTGCTGAAATTCGAGAATCGGGTGCGCTGCTACAACGCCATTACGGACTTCTTCAAGCAGTGGCTAATGAGCTAAATGTTCCATCCGGTAAATGATTTAAGCGGGCGCACAGCCGTGCGCCCCTACAGGAATCACTGATTTCGATTAGATTACTTACCGGATGAAGCACTAAAGCGCAGCTTAGGGAGTCGGTGTGGGCGCGAGTAGGGTGATGGTGGGCGCCACCGACTCCGCTGCCGGTTGGGTGGCTTGACTGAGGAGCAGCAGACCCGCGATGAGTAAACCCAGGATGACCGCTACTGCCAGCACAAGCCGCCAACGCGGTTGGGATGCTGGAGCGGTGGTGGTTTCCGGGCGGGCATTTTCCAGCAACCAGCGTTGGAACAGGCTGCTGCTGATGCGGAGCTTGCCATCCTTTGTTTCCACCAGTTGCGCGTATTCCAGACCGCGAATGGCTGACCGGATAGCAGTCGTTTCCAGGGGGAAGTCCGTTTCCACCAGCCACGTCTGGATGGCACTGGTGGCGGCGCTGGTCAGCGGATCATCATAGGTCAGGCCGCTGATGGCGGTCAGCACCAGTTGTTCATCCAGTGGTAGCGTTTTCCAGATGGCGGCGAACTCCGCCTCACTCTGCGGGTAGACCAGTGCCGTCACCTGCCGCGCGTCCTCCGCCTCCATGATCTTGCGTTCCGGCTTCATCTGCCAGCGCAGGAATAGTTGGAAGCCGTAGCGCTGGCACAAGCGTGGGAAGCCGCCGGTGGCCCGATAGATGACTTCCAAGGCTTCAATGGTGATGGAGTAGTAGGGATCAACCGGCTCGTTCATCAACCAGCGGACTTCATCGTGTTCGAGGCGTTCAAGGCGGGCCGTGCCAGTCGGATCGGCAGTCAGCAGCGGTTCGAGGCGTGGCAGTAGGTCATCCTTCCCGGCATCCAGCGTGAGGACAAATCCCAGCGCCGGATAACGTTGGCGCAGGCTGTGCAAATGCGTGAGCGTATCCGCAGGCAGACGGCCATCGTCCATTGCCTGAATCAGGACGTCAATGTCATCCAGCAGGAAGATCAGCCGATGCCCCCGTTGGAGCAGCGCCATCACGGGTTGGAAGTAGGACTCATCAAACCAGGTTCGAATGGCGTCTTCCGGCGGGAGCAGTTCTGGCAACCGGGCCAGCGTGTAATTGTGATCGACCAGCGCTTTGGTCGCGCCGGTCGCCAACGCCACCAGCCAATCTCTTTCCTGGTTCAGTGGGAGCTGTAGAAGGCGGAGCGGCACCGCCAGATTCTCTGCGCCAAAGACATCCTGAAAGCGATAGACCAGCGCGGTCTTGCCCATGGCTGGACCACCGAGAATCAGGGTGGTGGGGATGCCGCCGGGACGGGTGACTGCACGGTAAAGCTGTTCAAAGATGCGTTCCCGACCGGCAAAGGGGCCAGCCGCCGGGTCATCTTCCGGGCGCGGACGGTAGGGGTTGCGGATGAGTGATGTCGACTCCATACCTGCCACTATACCCCAGTCCGCCCAAAAAAGGGTAGGATTTCCAGAGGTATTGAAAGGAACCGATATGAGCAGCAAAGCGACTTTCTGGGCAGCACTGGCCGCCTACCAACGAGCCTACTGGAATTTATTCCGCTTGCTGGCGACCTATCCAGCCGAGAGAGGTGAGCAACCGGGAGCCTGCGGTGTGTGGTCGCCTAAACAGGTGCTGGCGCACTGCAGCGGTTGGAACGTGGAAGCGCTGCGCCGTTACGATCAGTATGCCGTTGGGGATGCCACGTCGGTGCACTATGATTTCGACTCGTTCAATGCGAAGTCGGTGGAAGACCGCGCCCATCTGGACTGGCAGGCGACGGTGCAGGAGGTGATTGATACGGCGGGGGCGCTGTACCAGCGGTCACGCAACCTGCCAGATGAAGCGCAACTTAATGATCCGCGCCATGCCGAGTGGTTGACCGCGCTGGCGGAGGACTGCCGTGACCATACAGAACAACTGAAGGTCTTTGTTCAATGAACCCTTATCCCATCCTCGACTTTGACGGTGAACCGGAAGCCATCCTCGAACCGGGCAGAATCCTCAAGCGGATCGACATCGCGGAACGGGCCGTCGTATGCTTCTTCAAAGAGATCATCGACCGCGTGATTGAGGAGTATCAAGCACGGGTCGTCTTTCGCCTGCGGAGTGAGATGGGGTCGCATCCTGTTTATGAGATCGACTATCAGGGGCAGCGGTTGGTGGTGGTGCATCCGGGGGTGGGTGCGCCGCTAGCTGCCGGTCTGCTGGAAGAACTGATCGCGCTTGGCTGCCGCACCTTCATCGCAGCCGGTGGAGCCGGGGTGCTGAACGGTGATCTAGCAGTCGGGCATGTGGTCGTGCCGACCGCCGCTATCCGCGATGAAGGTACTTCGTATCACTATCTACCGCCGGGGCGGGAAGTCGAACCCTCAGCCGCAGCAGTTGCTGCGATCGAGGCCACGCTCCAGCATCACCACATCCCCTATATGAAGGGCAAGACCTGGACGACCGATGCCATCTACCGGGAAACGCGGGCGCGAATGGCGAAGCGGGTGGCCGAAGGCTGCCTGACCGTCGAGATGGAAGCGGCGGCGTTCTTTGCCGTCGCACAGTTCCGGGGTGTGACCTTCGGCCAACTGCTCTACGGCGGCGATGACCTGAGTGGTGATGAGTGGGATGGGCGTAAGTGGCAGGCGCACTCTGGTCGGGAAAAGCTATTCTGGCTGGCCGCAGAGGCGGTGCTGCGGGTGGACAAAGTTGAAACATTTGACAATCTGGACTTACGCAGATGAGAGAGCAATCGAGCGGGCGACCCGGCGGGTCGCCCCTACAAGAAACCCATTTCGTCGCTTTTGTGGCCGTTGCGGCGGCGGCGGCGTTGTCAGACCTGCCAGTTGGGCGAAACGGCTGGTTCCGACGAAGAAATGCTCGCTAGCCGATGTGCCGCTCCAAGTCCTATCCAGCATTCACGGCTGACACGATGGTAGCACAGGTAGCACCACACTAAAGCGTGGAAGGCTTGTAGGGCTTGAGGCGGTGCCAGAAAAGCTCACGGACCGACCAAACATGGTCGGTGAGGCCAGCAGCCATAGCGGGTGTAACCGGGTTATTGGGTATAGCGGTGATGGAGTGGTGGGGCCAACAGAAGTTGTAACAGCAGCCAATCAGGTAGACATGGGGTTTGACAGTCTCGACGCTGCGATAGGGACAGCGGGTGCGGCGAGCAAAGGGAGCCAGATGAGCGCGAAAGGTGGCGTTGAGGCGTTCGATGTAAGCGGTATTGATGGTGGTACCCAGCCCTTGCGAGGCATTGAGCAGGTAGCGTAGGGCACTAGCGGAACCGGACAGGAGCCAGCGGACAGGCCGAGCGGCGTGACCCTTGACCAGTTGGATGAGGGTCAGGCAGTGCCAGGGGATCAGGCGGGGTCGTCCACCACGTCCGGTAAAGTGTTCCTCGCGAAAGACTTTGGCAGCCGCTTTGGGGTAGCTCGACCAGCCATCGAAGGCAATGACTAACAGGAGTTGAGCGGCCCACAGGTAGACACACGTCAGGATTTGCTCGGCCATGTGTTTGTTGCGTTCGACTTGACAGACTGCCCCCAGCCACAACCGACTGGGAACGGCCATCGCCATGGCCACCCACACTGAGCCGTTCTGCTTTTTCAGCTTGATCTCATCGACCTGTACCTGCTCCCGGTGGAAGGCCGCCAGATGCTTACCCGCCCGCTGCAACCAGGCGCTCAACGTCCGCTCATCGACCCCAAACGTCTTCACCACCGCCTGCGGTGGGCAACCATAACTGACCAATTCGACCGCCCACAATACCGTCTGCTCGTCATACTTCAACCCATAGAAGATCGTTTCACAGCGGTAGTTGAAGCGCTCCCCACACGTCTTGCAGTAGTAGCGCTCATCTTTTCGACAATGTATCCGCAGGTTCCCCGCTCCCACTTTATGCTTGTCAAGGCAGCTCCAATTCCGGCATGATACTGTCTGAAGGTCCATCTGGTACCTCACTTTGCTGTGGTAAGCAACCGAGTTTGCCTGATGGTCCTTCTTTTTCGCTACTTCCACGCTCTTCTGTGGTGCTACCTATAACACGATCAGGGTACAAAATTGGAGCATATGTTCCAATTTTGTACCGATTTTTCGCCTGGGTAGTAATTGGGCACTGGTATCGCCTCAAGCCTTACAAGGCCTCCCCGATCTACAGGTGTGCTACCATATTCAGAATTGAATATAAAACCGGAACATTTGTTCCGGTTATTCACCCGTTCTATGCTAAACTGACTTTGATACAGCCCTGCTTTTAGCCTGCCGATACTTGCGTTGCTGGACAAATCGGGCTGTCAAAAATGTCCAATGTGTCCAATATGTCCAGAAACGACTCTCAAATCCGAGTGCCCACAGGCCTCCGGCTGAGATTGCAGTGGGTCTTCAATCACTGCTGTCCACCCCTGCGCCCGGAATCAAACAGGCCGGAGTAACACCCCCGGCCTGCTGCGTTGACGTGATACGGTTGCCGACTTAGCCGCCGGTCGTTACCTCGATGAAGGAGCCAGCCGGGTTGCGGAGCGCACCCTGCTCGTTGAAGACCCAGCCATCCACCACTGCATTATCACAGGTGGCCTGGATTTCAAACCAGTCCGAACGGGCATCCCGCCCGACCACCAGATACTCGACGTTAGCGGGCAGCGTGCAGAAAGGCAGCGTCTGGTCGCCGGGGCCGCTGAACAGCACCGTTTCCGAGAAGGTGATGAAGGTCGGCGGCGCCACCTGACCACGTTCCGGTACCACCGGCACTGCGCGCAGGTCGCCCCGCGCCAGCAGGAATTCCGCCGTCGCCCAGCCGACTACATCGCCCGCCTGGACGTACCACCAGGTGAAGTCTGCCGTGCGACCCAACGGGATCAGCTCGGTGCCGCCATCAACCACCGCGACCAGCGTGAACGATGGAGCCGGGCCAGTGCGGATCGAGAGGTTATCGGTATTGACCAACAGGTAACCCGCCAGCACCTGGCTGACCGCATCCGGGTTGGTTGGGCGCGGCGGCGCGGTGTTCAGCGGAACAGTCTGCGAAGTCGTGCCCGCCGGAGCGCTGGCCCCGTTCGGCGCGACCAGACGACCTTCTTCCACCCGGAAGAATTCATCCGGCATCGCGCTGACGTGCGGCAGGTTGGCGCATTCACCCGTCGCCAGCAGGATCAGGCTTTCGCCCTGCTCATTGCCCGCCCGGCTGACAATCCGCAGCGTCAGCGGGTTGAACTCCGGTGCGCTCGTCCAGCCGATGCGCCCGCCATCCACCCACGAAATGGTGCCGCCCACGAAGAATTGATCGGTCACCGGGGCGTAGATGGTCTTGCCCGCGCCGTCCGTCGCGCTGACGATGAAGGCTTCCCGACCTGCGCCGGTATTATCCCGATTGAGCATGATCTCCCCGGCAGTGCCGGTGAAGCCGGTGCAGTCCAGGGTGAAGGTGGCCCCTTTGTTCTCCCCGGCCAAAGCAGGCAGAACCGAAACCATCATGAGGAGCAGAAAAGGCAGTGCAAATCGCCGCAGCATCTTGGGACGCTCCTAATTCAAATGTTTGTACACAATAAGCCCTTCCACTATACCCTCAGAAGCGCCTCGGATGCAATTCAGGGTGACGGCCTGGTACCCGAACCATCGCCACCAGCCCGGCCCCACTTCGCGTTATAATCCCCCGTAACTTAAGAGTTTGTATTTGAAAGGGAAGCCTCATGAGCGCACTCAATCCGCAGCGCACCGTGGATGAACTGAAAGAACTGCGTGCCCTGACCGCTGACGAAAACGGGGCGCAGCGCGTCGCCTGGACTCCCACCTGGGATAAAGCCCGCGAATGGATGAAATCGAAAGTCGCTGGATTGCCAGTCGAATATGAGCGTGACCAAGCAGGTAACGTCTGGGTGACTCTGCGCGGTAAGGACACCAGCAAAGAGCTGCTCATGGGCGGTCACATCGACTCGGTGCCGAATGGTGGCTGGCTGGATGGCTGCCTGAACGTGATGGCGGGCATCGAAGTGCTGCGACGCATCGCCGCCGAAGGCACCCCGCCCATCACCATCCGCGTGGTCGATTGGGCCGATGAAGAAGGCGCACGCTTTGGGCGCAGCCTGGTCGGTTCCAGCGCCGCCTCTGGCACTATGAACCCGGACGAGGTCAAAGTCCTCAAGGACAAGGACGGCATCACCTATGCCGAAGCCGTCGCCAAATATGGCCTGAGCGTGGATACCTTCCTGCAGGCGCATGACCAGATCAAGAACGCCAAAGCCTATCTTGAACTGCACATCGAGCAGGGGCCGGTGCTGGAAAGCCTCAACCTCCCGCTGGGCGTCGTCCTCGGCACTGTCGGCGTGGAGCGTCACGGCATCCGCTTCAACGGGCAGGCGGCGCACTCAGGTTCCACCCCCATGAATAAGCGTAAGGATGCGCTAGCAGGTGTCTCCAAGCTCCACCTCGAAATCCGCGAGATCGCCAACCGGCATCAGGGCGTCTGCACCGTCGGCAAAGTGACCACCCTGCCGGGCATTGTCACTTCAGTCGTCGCCCAGGCCGATATGACGCTCGACCAGCGTCACCTCGACCCTCATCATCTGGCCGCTATGTACCGGGAAGCGGTCGAGTACAGCCAGAAGATCGCTCACGAGGAAAACATCACCGTCGAGTGGACCAAGCTGTGGGATATTCACCCCATCCCCTTCCATCCGGCGCTCATCGAAATGTGCGACCAGGCCATCATGGAAACCGCCGGAGTCAGTCACCGCCTGCCCAGCGGCCCCCTGCATGATGCCGCCGAGATGGGGCGCATCGGCATTCCCACCATCATGATGTTCGTGCAAAGCCTGTACGGCATCAGCCATAACAAGATCGAAGATACCAAAGAGGAACACCTGCTGATGTGCGTCAGCGCCCTCGATAAATTGGCCTCGAAGGCCATAGCCTGGGTGGCGGCCCAGTAGAGGTGAGTTGGGTAGCCTACGGAAGTCGGTGGAAATCTCATTGTGATCGCATGGGATCCGCTTCGGGTTCAAAATCCGAAGCTAAACGGAGGAAACCGGCTAAAGCGGTTCCGGGAACCCCTTCAGTGGGTTTTTCGAAACTAGCCAGCGGGCGCAACATGACGATCCCGTAAGCATATGCCAAAACTCTCGTGTTTGAAGTCGGCACACTAGCTGAGGTTACCAGTTTTCGGTTGGGCGACTCCCAGAGTCGCCCTCCGAAAAGTCCCCTCTCCAGCGACCCGACTCCAGCATAATCTCGGCTTTCAACGGCCTAAGGGTCGCGTAAGGAGAGGGGATTGAGGGGTGAGGTTCCCTGTTTGCGCTTGGCCCACGAAAAACCTACCCTCGTGAGAGGGGCTGGGGTGAGGGCTGCTGAGACGCCCGTATTTCCGGCTCCCGTTGCCGATGTTGCCTGTCAAATCTCATGAGGACGAATGAGAAGTGAAGGGTGTTTACTTCAATCCTGCAACGTACTGCTCCAACTGATCCCACGTCTGCTTGAATCCCTCTTCCATCCCCATCTCGAGGACTTGCTTCAGCATTTCTGGCGTGGCGTACACCGTCTGGCTGACCACCCGCGTCTGGGTTCCATCCGCGTAGAAATGCAGGGTTGAGGCTGATTCCGGCAGGTCGGGATTGATGCCGCGATTTGCATCAGAAAACACATCCCGGTAACGAATGAACTCCGGTGCCGTGATCTCGTCATAGAACATCAGCCCCCAGGACTCGTTGCCAGTCGCGGTTTCCCGCATGGCGTAATGCCACGAGCCACCCACGCGGAAATCCATATCACAGTGGACAAGCGGCCATTCCTGTGGCCCCCACCAGCGCATCAGATGTTCACACTGGGTGAAGGCAGCAAAGACCTTCTCGCGGGGGGCATTGAAGACTCGCTCGGCGCTAAACGTGCGGGCAGCCAGGTCGGCTTGCGCGGTAGATGGGGTCATGGTGTCTCTTCTCCTTCATCCAAAGTGGTCAGATAGGTCTCTAGCCGGTCAAAGCGCCCTTCCCACAACTCACGATACAGGCTGATGTAGTCGGCAGCTTCCTTCAATGGCCCGGCATCAATCTGGCAGGGTCGCCACTGTGCTTTGCGCCCCTGGACGATCAATCCGGCGCGTTCCAGCACCTTCAGGTGTTTGGATACCGCTGGCAGAGTCATCTCAAACGGCGCGGCCAGTTCCTTGACCGTTGCTTCCCCCTGCGCCAATCGGGACAAAATGGCGCGGCGGGTCGGGTCAGCCAATGCGGCGAAGGTTGCGCTCAGGGTATCGGTAGACATGTTACAGAAGTCCCTTGCTTCACCATTCAGTTAATTAACCTATTGGTATATTAGTACACTTGTTCGCATTTGTCAACTACTGGATTGCCGTGAGCCTTACCCAGTAATGACTGTAGATTTCTGTAGATTTTCCGCCTACACTTTCAGGTAGCGCTTATTCATTGCCGTGAACAGGCGACTGGCATTGGATGCGCCGTTGCGCGTCCCTACATCTTTTCTTTAGCTGTGACTGTGAACTGCCCACTGTGACCTTCTCTTTCCCTTTCATCCTCTCCGTCATCACCGCCGCCGTCACCGGAGCCTTTGCCGCCAACGTGCTCTGGCGCTGGTGGCACGCCCGCCGCCCCCATCTGCTCGCCTGGGGAATAGGCCTGCTGCTCTATTTCATCGGTACTCTGGCTCAGGTGATCCTGGCGCTGACCTGGAGTCCGCTGTTCTTTGCGCTCTGGTACTGGTGCGGAGCCTTGATGGTCGCGCCCTGGCTCGGTCAGGGGACAGTCTACCTGCTCTGGCGGCGCGGCAACATCGCCCGCAATATCCAGATGGCGCTCATCCTCGTCGGGGTGATGACCCTGCCCTGGACGCTGTTCCTTACCCCGTTCAACGAGTCCGCCTGGTTTCCCGGCGCGGACATGACTCGTGTCTACCGCGATGTGACCAACCCGGACGGCACTATCACACCCGGCATCCTGACCGGCGACTCCCGCGGGACAGTACGCTTCTTCTCCCCGGTCATGAACACCTGGGGGACGCTGGCGCTGGTCGGCGGTGCGATCTACTCGGCCTGGATCTTCCGGCGCAAGGGCATCATGCGGAATCGCGTAGTCGGCAACTGGCTAATCGCCGCGGGTGGCTTGCTGCCGGCCCTGGGTGGGGCGCTCATCCGACTGGGCGATCCCTCATACAAATACCTGGGTGAAATGCTGGGTGCGATCCTTATCTTCTGGGGCTACTGGCTGGCGACGCATGTGCCAGAAGAAGAAACCCCCTGATCGCTGGCTAATCTATATTTCTGGCTCCCCTCGATCACGAACCAAGGTGGGACTATATTAAACCGTGGAGCCAGTCGCTGTAGGGGCGTAACGTGCTGTGCCCGCCCTAAAATCTACTCACAACGGCTCTCAAAGAGCCTCATCCGGTTTCCTCCCTCGAATTCGGGGGAGGTTAGGAGGGGGTCTCCGCGCTTCCACGCTGTAGTGTGGTGCTACCGTGTTATACTGAACCCATCACCGCCCTGAATCCGCAACGCACTCCATTGCTCAAACGTGATAAAGCGACGAATCCGGGGAGACAACTTTGTGACCGAAGGAAGTCCTTTTAGCGATTTGGACAAACACCGCTGTCCAAAGTGTCCAATCTGTCCACTATGTCCAGAATACTGAACTGAAACCGGCCTGGCAAACATCAACTACAATGGAGGCGCAACCAGTCCGCTACAGTCAACGACGACAACACAGAGTTTTTCTGGCTATCGACCAAAAGCAAAAGACCCCACTGGATTGCTATCCAGCAGGGTCTTTGCCATCAGTGGAGGTGGGGGACTCTGCCATCCCCGTCCAGTCGGCACATCCTTCGCGCGTCTACGAGCGTGTCCTCTCTTTTAGGTTTCGGCCCTGATAGCCCGGTGAGGCGCGGTAGATCAGAACCTAGCCGATGAGTCTTTTGCCCGCCGTATCGGCATTGGCGGGCAGCACGCTAGTCTTTAATGACGCTCACCAAACCACTCGGACTGCGACGGATGGGGTGAGCGCCTGATCCCGCAGGATCAGGGCGCTAGTCAATAGCCTTAGGCGGCCATCGGAAGAGCGCTGGTGTTGTTGTTGGCAGTTATGCCTTTGCCCGTTTTAACGTGGCCGTGCGCCACGGCGCGCAACGCGAACTCCGCAACCGCTGTCGAATCTAGTTCACCCCCATATATCTTAAATTCATTCTAAAACAGATTATCCCCACCGTAAAGCATGGCAGGCTGGTTCTGATGGCGTTCTAACGCTAAGCCAGTAATCCACGACCGTTTCCCGATCATGGACTGGTTTTACGCACAAAGAACGGTCGTGGATCATGGACTTGTTTCGGTGTATGGCTTAGTATCCACATCACCTACATGAGGATGACTCCATGATGCGATTGTTGATTCCAGCGCTATTGCTCTCCTTGCTGACGGCCTGTGCGCCCGAACCGCGTCTGGCAATCATCGAAACTGGCGACCCCATCCTCACCTATGATTTTGAGACAACCTCGTTAGCCCCGCTCTCGCTCAATGGCGATCAGGCCCTGTTCCGTCCGCTGGCGGGTGAACTGGAGGCGGCTGTCGTCGCCGACCGGGGTTACATCTGGTACCTGACCGGCGCCGCCTATACCGATACCGCCGTGAGCGTCACCGTCCGCCAGACGGAGGGTCAGGTGGATGGGCAGGGATTCGGGCTGCTCTGCCGGGCCGATGACATGGGCAACGGGTATTACTTCGTCATTGCCGCCAGCGGTCACGCCGCCGTGCTCAAGGCGACCCCCGATGAACCCAACCCGGTGCCGCTGCAACGCTGGGGCGCATTCGACGCTGTACGCGAAGGCCGGGAAGCGGTCAATGAACTCACCGCTATCTGTGCGGGCGATCACCTCCGCTTTTTGGTCAACAATCAGATCATCGCCGACCTGCGCGATCCTGATTTTAGCGAGGGGCAGGTTGGCGTGGTACTCGGCGCGACTGCCGAGACACTCTGGCTGCGCTTTGATGATCTGGCGTTGAGTGAGGCTGTGATTGGGGATGACTAGCTGGCGAATCGTAGCGGCATTTATTCGGCAATATAGGGAGCTTTCTCGCCGATATCACCCACAAAGGAAGCACGATGTGGGTGATTGAGCAGTTGCCGAATCGCCTGTGATTCCCCGATGTGATACCAGTAGTGGTAAGTGGTACGGCGTAAACGGGTGCCGATGCTTTCTTTGTAGGGTTTATGTGGCTTCTGCTGAGAAAGCGTGTGAGTAGCGAGCATGGCACTATCGAGCGTATCCAACCAGGCGTTAGTCGCTTCGGTCACGATCCGCCAGGCTGCCCACATATCCTCCAGGGGTGGCGTGCTGGCCGGTTGACCATTGGCGCAGGCATTCACTTCTGGTGCGGGCGTGATGCCCTGCGCCTGGGTCAGCCAGTACATCTGCTCCTGCCATGCCAGATGCCCAATCATCCAACTGATGCAATTGATGGGTTCAAAGCGGCGGATGGCATCTTCTGCAGACACCTTCTTCAGCGCCCGCTGGAACTCTCCCCGTGTGAAGCGCAACTGAATGACCAGTGGATGCGGCATCTTCAACCCCTTTTTTCCCTCAAAAACGGAACAAAATCGGAACATATGTTCCGATTTTTCGTCTAAAGTGTGCTAATTTGTCTTCAGGGATGACAGAGGAGCATCCGCGTAGGAGCAGGTAATCCGTTGATGAACTACACAACTAACTATGAAGGAGAAACAATATGAAATAGTACGAAAATGGCAAACGACAATAGAGGGACTGGGCTAATCCGAGTTCTTTTGCTTAGTGGCATCTGTGGGAGGGTGATCCTGCTTATGCCAGTAGCGAAGAATGCTGATGATACCCAAGATCGGGACCAAGACCGAGATCACGACAATGACGACCAGTATCGGGAATTCCCAGAGGGATGGACCAGCCGTTGCAATGATAGCTACCCAAGCAATGATAACCCCGACCAATAGGAACAGTGCAACCGCCTGTCGTTGTCGTTCCATTTGCATCTCTCATCTCACTGGCAAAAGCCAACCCTAATTCAGTACAAAGGAGACACTCTCAATGTTCCGTACCAACCCAATCAACCCATGTGAACTTCAGTATCGTAGCACGGAAACCCCCGCCCGCTGAGTGGAGTTTCCCCTGCCGGACAACCTGCACGCAAAGCACGCATCGCCAAGAACGGGACATATGATCGGGCAGGTGACTTATAGGGAATAGAACATATGATCTATTGCAGGTTAGGTGCGATGTGTAGCGGTGATAGTGGAAATGAGGTCAAGCTAGGAGTGAATATCACCCTTCCATGCGTGCCACAGAATGTATGCCAGTGCAAATCCAGAAAGCGCTATCCAGCCAATACGAAATACCGGGTGTGTGGGAATGATGATAGCGGCAACCAGCAGGAGTGTAATGAAGAATAAACTTGGGCCAAGCCCATATGGTAGCTTCATTTACCCCTCCAATACCATATCCAATGTACGTCAATTATCGAGGAGACTCTACCGTGTTCCAAACTAATCCAATCAATCCATGTGAACTTCAGTATCGTAGCACAGCAGGTGAAGCATGGCAAACGATATTTACTGCCGCAGGATGCTGCGATTGCGGTCAGGAAATTCCAGCTAACTATTCCCGAGAATGTAATCTCGCAGCGTTTCTGACAGAAGTCCTACTACCTGATGGTACTACCAAAATTCTGGCAGTTAGGGATAGTGTAGGAATCGGTGGTGGCCTACTGAACGGGTTGGGTGGAGTTCTTGCAGGTCCTTTTTCTCCGTTTCCAGTAAGTTTCCTTGCATTTTCCGCGGTAGCACTTGTAGCCACCGCTCTAATAGCAAATGATACGAATACGTTTCGTAGCCAGCTTACAAATGCGTATTGGGCCAAGCTCAAGCAGGAATTGTTTCAGGTCATACCTGAAGATGGTCGCTTGACTCAAGACGCCTTGTTACGGTTGGCATGGGCCGTGCAATATGTGTATGTAAGTGCTCCCGGTGACAGCGATTTTGCAAACTTACTGGTTACGCGAATCTTGCGTGCCATCAACCCGGAGGTTGCAAGTCGTGCATCCATTATTGGGGCGGAGTACCAAAGCAGCGGCTGTATCGAAAGGGTACAAACGGCTTGCGAGTTGATACCTGTTCAAGGTTCACCTTTGACTTCTCGCGGCCCCAATCAGTATCGTGTTGCGCTTACTGAATTGGGTATTCACTTCTACCAACTCCGTACAATTGGTTGTTGCCAATTGCACATTGATGCTGTATGGGCTGACAATCAGCCAATCAATGTCACCCCTCTTGGGTTGAACGCCTTGATCTTTGAGACGGGTTTTGAGGATGATGGTGAAATCGTTGAGGAGCTATTGCAGATGGGCAACCGCTCCTTTGCAATGTTTGCGATAAACTGGCAAATGCCAACCAGTTATCAGAGTATCATGGTTGACTTTACAATCATTGATTGTGGGCAAGCAGATAGCCCTCGATTGTTCTTCCTTGACGGGTTGAATCGCTTGACACCTGTCAGAGCAGATGCGAATGGAGATTACAGTCTTCTGCATTGGCTCCCATTTCCAGCCCCGGATGTCGATAGCTTTCGGCGATATTACCTACGCGATAGCAGTGAGTGCGCCAGCCTTGAATTGGCCCCTTTCAACCAGGGAACCCCGGTTATTTACGGTTTGTTTCCACCTCGGCTGCGTATCTGGGAATGTGGCACTAATACAATGACTGAGTATGATGCCGCCAATGGGCCGGATGATTTGGCTGCTATTGAGGCATTCAAGACTGGGGCGCGATGCTTCAACTCGTTTGCTGTACCTTCGCCATATAACTTCCGAGTGCGCCTGAGTGAGTGTGCAGCCGGGAATCCGATTTCAGTGGCGTTTGCTGTTGGCAGTGGCAATGCTCTCGAATCGCAGGTTAACTATACAGCACAGGTTGTTTTGTCGATCAGCAATGGCGTTGCGCTGCCTGCACCTCTGACAGTGCCGATCTCGGTAGTGCCGGATAACCTGACGGCTGAGGTGGAGGATTACTTCCTGCAAACGCCAACCATTACCTTCCCAATCGGCAGCATTGACGGCGCTACCCAGCAGGTCGTGCTAACCATCAACGCCGACACGGACCTCGACAACGAGTCGATCACGCTGCGGTTGGGCAATCCTACCAGCGGGGCGCTGGGCGCGATCACCGAGCATACGGTGACGATTGAGGATGTTTTACTAGGATGTACTGCACCCAATCCCGGCCCAGGTGTATCCACTTATTCCGGCCCGGGTGGCAATTGGTCGGTTGAAGTGGGAACACCGAGTGGAAACACGGTACAGTATGTACCTGCCGCGGCCAGTGAGGACCAAATTCGCGTAGTCTTCTGCGCCAACAGTGATTTCACTGTTCAGCGGGTGTCAATGGAGAATCGGTTCTGGATTGGGCAAAACGGCATTGGCAGTCCAATGCGATATGGAGTGCGGTTCTTCGGTGCCAACAATCTACAAGTTCATGAGATTGTATTTTGGAATGCTGGCACCCACCAGTACGACTGGTGGCCAGATGGTAGAGATACCGATCTGACCGGAATTCGCAAGGTTGTTTTCTATGGTCACAGTGTGAATGGCGGCTATGATTGGGCTTTCCGCAACCTGAAGGTGGTTATCAGCTAGCCCATGGCTCAAAAGCACGGTCGAATGCGGAACCTAATCCAGTTCCGCATTTATCGTCAAGTTTGATAAATGGCTAACCATCTCCAAACCTAAAAGCGACGAATTCAGGGACTCAAATTTGCCAAATTCGTCGCCTTTACGGGAAGGCCTTATGCGAAAATATCAAATTCGCCGCCTTCATAGCATCCGGGGTTTTGTGGCAGCATCGCACAAAGCCCCACCTCCCCACCGTTACTGGACAGCCTGAGCCAGTCCAATCTGTCCAATCTGTCCATTTTGTAAACCCGCTAATAGCTGATCTTCCCACTAATCACCAACCACTAATCACTTCTTCGAAGCATAGCCCTGCGGATGACTCTTGTGCCAGTTCCAGGCCGTTTCGATGATCTGGTGCAGGCTGCCGAACTCTGGGTGCCAGCCCAGTTCCTGCTGGATGCGGGTGCTATCCGCGATTAGAGTGGCCGGGTCGCCGGGGCGGCGGGGGCCAACGGTCGCCTTGATGTCCACGCCAGTGATTTGCTTGGCGGTATCCAGCACCTGCCGGATCGAGTAGCCCTTGCCGTTGCCGAGGTTGTACTTGCGGCTCTTGCCATCCGCCAGCGCCTCGTAAGCCAGAATGTGTGCCTCAGCCAGATCGATGACGTGGATGTAATCGCGGATGCAGGTGCCGTCTGCCGTCGGATAGTCCTCACCGAAGATCGTCAGTTTTTCGCGCTGACCGAGTGCGACCTGGAGAATGATCGGGATCAGGTGGAATTCCGGCGTGTGATCTTCACCGATGTGACCGTTCGGGTGTGCGCCGCTGGCATTGAAGTAACGCAGGCAGACCGAGGCCATACCGTAGACTCGTTCCATCCAGTAAAGCTGACGTTCTACCAGGAATTTGCTTTCACCATAGGGGCTGCCGGGAACGATGCGCTCTTCAGCGGTGATCGGGATGCGTTCCGGGGCATCGAATAGGTTGGCGGTCGAGGAGAGGATAAACTTCTTCACGCCGGTGTTGGCAGCAGCTTCCAGCACATGGCTGGCGGCGACATGGTTATCCCGCAGGTAGAGCCAGGGCTTTTCCCAGCTTTCCCCTACCAGCGTGTGCGAGGCAAAGTGCAGGATTCCATCAAACTTATGATCCGCAAACAGCTTATCGACCACCGGCTTATCCAGCAGGTCGCCCTTCACGAAAGTGGCTTTCGGATGGACCGCTTCGGCGTGACCCGTATACAGATTATCAATGACGACCACGTCATAACCGCGCTCGACCAGCATATCGGTGACGTGGCTGCCAATGTAGCCCGCCCCGCCCGTGACCAGAACTTTCGCCATATGTGCTTCTCTCCTATGAATGTTTCCCGGTGGCGTGTATGAAAACGCCGTCAGTGTAGGTTGAGGTACCTAAACGGATACTAACAGCATACACTGATATTACCCTCAGAAAGCTTCATCTGTACCCGAGGCAAGGCGCAAATGCTGATTCATCAGAATTTGCTGGGCGGCCATGATGTGACTGCACGTATGATGATCCGCGTAGAACGGGCAGGTGCACGACCAGCGCCCCTCCTGAAAAACAATCTCTCGAACGCCGTGTTCCGATTGCATCCGCACTTGAAGGCTCTGGACGGTAAAGCGTTCCGGTTCGGCGGCGTAGCGCTGCGATTTCAGGCGCTTTTCTTCCAGGGGATCGGTCATGGGTTAGAGATACCGTTGTAATTGGGCGATCAATTGACTGGGCAGTGTGTCCCGGTTGGTGAGCGTGACCGGGATTAACTGGACTCGTGCCAGCTTTTTGAGATCATCGGCAAAAGGGTAGGGTCGTTCGACGATGGTGCCAAAGACCAACCGGGATGGATCGGTCAGAATCTTCCAGACAAGCTGCTTGAAGCGATCAGAGACGAACTGCATCGGGCCGAGTTCATCCACGATGACGACTTTCTTGCTGTTAAGGGTGACTTCCAGGGTGTCTATCGCTAATCCTTCGACGGCATCCAGGTTGACCTTGAAGACATCAAAATCGACTTCACGCGGGAAGGCCGATGCGCGCGACTCCAGCGCCAGGGTAGCAGTCTCCCCGGACAACGTAACCAGTTCAAACCGGTCCCGCCGTCCATCCACCCAGGGAGCGCGAACATAGAATCCGCCCGCATCATTCCCTAATCGCTCGATGACAGCCTGCACAATGGTTGATTTACCGATGCCGGGCGGTCCGGTCAGCAGCATGACCGGTTTGTCCCCGTTAGGCTGTCCCCTGACAGTGAACGGTAGATTGTCCACTGTGCACTCCTAATACGGGCCGCCTTCTTCAAAGCTGAGGGGAATATCGAGGCGCATCCAGGTGCGGCCTGCCCGGAACAGCGTCCCCGGTCGCAGGCTGACGCGGCCTTTGATCGACCCCTTCTCTTTTTCCAGATAGGTGCCGTTCCGGCTGCCCCCATCTTCCAGCCAGAAGGCCAGTGTATAGGGATTGACTACGGACTCGGTGGCACTGGCCGGTATAGCCCCGATGACGAGCTTGGCATGAACGCGAGAGGCCTGGTTATCAAAGTCGATCAGGATGTCGCAGCCTTCGCGCCGACCGATGAGCAGGATTCGTTCTTCGCCCGCTTCCGGCTGTTCGAAGTAGAGGGTTTTCCCATCCAGCGGTCCGCTCATATAGGTGACAGAGAGTTCATTGGTCATCGGGACATCCTGTGGACAAAGTCGTGTGCGTAGATCCTGGCTCCAGTGTACCCATTTTCCGCCGCTGGGGTAAATCAGGAACCACTTGGCTTGATCTCCGATGCGGGGCGTTGAAGTTCAAACAGATCGTTCACCCGGGTATAGCTGCTGCCCGCCAACCGACCGATGGGTTGATAGGCAGTAATGTCAATCTTATACGGCTCGCGGTAGATCGCGTCCGCAATATGAATATAGACAATCGTGCCGATGACCAGACGAGCGCTGCCCGGGCCTTCGCCTATCGGCACAATCTGATTCAGGCGGCACTCGAACTGGACTGGACTCTCCGCCACGCGGGGTGCACTCACCTGGATGGAGGGAATTGGAGTGAGTCCGGCGCGTTGGAATTCATCCACTTCGGGGGGATATTCCCCAGCCGTGATGTTCATGGCGGTTGCCAGCGGTTCCGTGACCATGTTGACGACAAAATCACCGCTGGCCTGCAAATTAGCTAGCGTATCCTTCGGTTGATGCGTCGTTTCACGATAGGATACGCTAAAGACCAGGCTAGGGGGATTGGAAGCCACGCCGTTGAAAAAGCTGAAAGGGGCCAGGTTCGGCACCCCATCCGGGCTGATGGTGCTGACCCAGGCAATCGGGCGTGGCACCACCACCCCGATCAACAGCTTATAGAGATCGCGCTGGGGCACATCAATGGGGTTCAATTCGACCATCCGAGTATTCCTTGGTAAGGCGACGATGAGTGATCGATTTTAACGCCCAACCTGTCGGCAATGCTAAGGCCGGGATTATTATGGCAGGCCGATACTGGCAACCACGAGCCGCACGGGTAAGGCATCTCCGCCGAGGCTGACCGCTAACCGCTGTGCTTCCAGTTGGCTAAAGTTGCCCTGGATTTCGACTTCACTGCCGATTTCCGTCTGAATGACGGGTGCCCAGACGACGATGCCATCCACGACGATACCTAGTGGTTCACCGACGCGCTCCCGTGTGAAGGCGGCCAAGCGCTCACCGGCTTCCGGGGTAAAGGTCACACTGACCATCCATAAATTAGGATCGAAGGATGAAACCAGGGCCTCTGCGGTCAGCACATCCTCACTGCTGAGTAGGCCTTCAAAGGGCTGATTGGTCAGCGGATTGAGCAAAGCATCGGGAGCCACATTAGGGTAAAGAACGGTCGTGATGGGTTGATCTGCCACTTGAGATACTTCCAGACCCGTGAAATCGACGATTTCCAACGAACCATTCGCAGTGAGAATGGCGTTTACTTCATCTATGGTGGGGGATTCCAGTGCCGGAAACGTGACGGCGAGGCTCAAATCCGGCGTTACGCTTACGGAAACGGGCTCTAAATCCAGCGCGGTCAGCCGCTGGGTAACCACTTCAACAGCCTGTTGGAGCGTGTCGATGTCAGCAGTCTCACCTTCCGTGACTAAGATGACCTCGACCATAGCGATTTCATCCGGGGGTGCGACTAGATCTCCCCCGGCGAACCCTATGCCCATGAAAAGGGCAGTAAAGAACATCACAATGAATTGAAGGCATCCACCGCCAGCGAGTTCCATCTCTCAAACCTCCGTTATGAGCTTGCCGGCTTCACTGTACCCCAGGCCGGTTCTGTCCGGCATCCCCCATATTGAGGGGCATTCAGGCAGGTTTACGCCAGGTCAGTGAGTAGCGCCACAGCAGATGCTTCCGCACCCGAGCACCGGGTAGATAGGTGGCACAAACCTGTCGCATCTGGGATAGGCGAGGGTAGACATCATGTGCACCGTGAGCGTCCCAGGCAGCGGACTCGGCGGCTGAAGGCGATGGGACTTGATGCCAACGTTGATAGAAGCTACTGGCGATCATGCCGGTCAACCCGGAGAGAAATAAGTCAGGACGATTTTCCGGGGTATAGAGATCCAGAACCAGCAGTACTCCACCGGGCTGAAGGGCCTCCCGCAGGCGCGGCAGGATGGTTTCCAATGAAAGATGATGCAGGGTGGCAATGGAGGCGATGACCTCAAAGGTACGGCTCGGTTGCAGGTAGTCCAGCACATCAGCTTGCTCATAGTGGATGTTCTGGATACCAACCGAACGTTCTCGGGCCAGACGAATCATTTCACCTGAAAGGTCAATGCCCGTGACGTGTTCACAACGGGTCGCTAACAAATGGCTGAAGACCCCAGTGCCGCAGCCGACATCCAGCGCGGTTTTCGGTCGGTTCGGCAAATGACGCAATAGATAGGGATGGTAGTGGCTGTTATGGCTCCAACCTGCATGGTCGAAGGCTGCCAACCGATCAAAGTCATCGCGGATGCGATCCCGATCTAGAGTCATGCACTAACTCCCTGTGTAGGTGCCGGTTCCACCGCCGCCGCCCGCCACAGCGCCACCCGATCTGCCATGCTCCAGAGAGCCACTAAGCCAAATGAAAAGCCATACAGGCCCAGATAGAGCACCAGGGCCGGATTGAGGCGGTAGGCTACGAACATGCCCCAGAAGGCATACGCCGCCAGCAGCAGTTCGATCCACACATTAGGGTCGGCTCGCAGCGCGTAACCGCTGCCCTGCCAGTGCTGATTGAATTTTGGCGTGCGCCGGAACTCGCCCCGGCGTCCGAGCAGCCCACCGATTACTGCCCGGGTATTCGTCCAGGCAATCCCGGTTCCCAGGGCTAGCAGCATAGGGAATGCCAGCAAGCGCTTACCCCAATCCCGGTATAGCGCCCGCTGACTGACAATATAAGCCAGCGGCGGCCCCAAACCGGCCAACCCCAGCCAGCTTAAGTGCAGGCGTTGCAAATCCCCACTGAGCAAGAGTGGCGGTGTCAAGATCAGCAGAATAATCATCAAGGGATGCGGGAGGTATTGGCACAGGTGCAGTGTCGCCATCAGGCGTTGGAACAGGCTGAAACGCGAAGTCCACAACGGGGGTAGCACCACGCTGATACACTGGGTACTGCCTTTGGCCCAGCGCGCCTGCTGTTGCTTATAAGCCGCCATCTGCGGGGGCAGTTCCCCCGGCACAACGACATCCGGCAAATAGAGGAAGCGCCAACCCTTCAACTGCGCCCGATAACTGAGGTCCAGATCTTCAGTTAGTGTCAGATCTCGCCAGCCACCGGCGTCCCGAATGCAGGCTGCCCGCCAGACTCCGCCGCTGCCATTGAAGTTGAGCAGCCAACCGGCCCGGCTGCGCGCCGTCTGTTCAACCACAAAATGCCCATCCAGCGCCAGGGTCTGTCCGAGTGTGAGTAAATTGGTAAATGGGTTCAGATGACCCCAGCGAGTCTGGACCATACCAATGTTCGGATTCGCGACCAGATGGGGGATCGTTTTTCGCAGGAAATCCCGCGGGGGGACAAAATCCGCATCCAGAACCAGCACGTATTCCGCATCGGTGATGGTCAGGCCGTAGGCCAGTGCCCCCGCCTTAAAGCCGCTGCGATCTGCCCGGCGGATGTGGTCGATGGCTAAGCCATCCGCCTGTAACCGGGCGATCTGCGCCGCCGCAATCTCGGTGGTTTCGTCGTTGGAGTCATCGAGCAGTTGAACCGTTAGTCGGTCACGCGGGTAATCCAGCGCCGCCATCGAATTCAACAGACGGATGACAACATGCTGCTCATTAAAAATCGGAAGTTGCACAACCACCTTCGGCCAGATGGTCAAAGGTGGCGTGGGGACTATTTGCTTCCGATAGCGCGCCCAGGTGATAAGCAGAATGAATTCGCTCACCGCGTAGGTCGTCAGGAACAAGGCACAAATAATATAGATCAAAGTGAGCAGGTCAAGGAGCATGAAGCCGCCTCAGGAAAGGAAACTACCCTCTAACCGGGAGTACGGGCGCTGCTGAAAGCCACCCCTTGTTTTACGCAGGGAGTCTGCGAACGGTTGCAGCACAGGTTACTTTTCGGCCTTGCGCCGAACCTGCCTGGGTAGAAACAGGGAACACTGCCAGCCCGAATGTTGTCATTCTACTGGGGTGAGATACGAGCCGACCAGATGGAAATCGTAGTGCTTTCTATTATTATGACCATTTGACCTGTGCTAATCCGAATGCTCTGGCGGGCAGGTTAGGCATGAGACGTGCTTGCCTCTGAAGGATTGAAGAAACATCCGCTATACTCTCCGCACATGAAGGCACATCACCCTTTCAGAGTTATCGAGAGGAACGCTTTGACGGCTGAAACTGGCTATCTTGAGCAAATCCAATTCATTCTGCAACAGATCATTGCAGCGGTTCCCGCGTTTCAGGCGGTTCTGGTGCAGTGTGGTGCAGACGGTATTTGCCGTCCTGTTGAAACCGCCTTCGCGAACCACCTCCAACCCCTGAGTGAAGAAAAAATCATTCCTGAACTGGCGAATGCCCGCCAGTTCCCGCTGCCAGAGCGCGAGCCCGTTTATTTAACCCCAGGGAAGATTGATGGCCGGGTCTATCAATCCGGTGTCATCGTGCCGCTGCTCGGTCAGCCACCGGCTGAAGGTTGGGTGACCCTCTTCTCCTCGCTCACCAATGTATTTGGTGAGGACGAACTGGACCTCATTCAGCCCCACTTGCGTCAGTTGCGGACTCTGATCGAACATCAACATCTGATCGAGTATCAGCAGGTTTCCGAAGCGGCTCATTACCTGATGCAAACAGTCGGGCAAAACCTGACCCCGCAGCAATTCCTCGATACGCTGCAAGATCGTTTTTGGTCACCGGATATTGTCCTGTGTGCCCTGATGTTTTACGGCCCGCAGCAGGAAGACCGCCCCCATGGGCCATTTGACTATGCTGAACTGCGTGGGACGTGGTCGCGGCGTTTTGGTAATGGGGTCGGCATGGGGATGCGGTTGTATCTGGAGCCCTATGCGGACTTGCTGGCCCAACTCCATGAACAGGGGATGGTCGTTTTTCAGCCACGGGACATGGCGGATCTGATTGATCCCCTGGTGCGTGCCTTTCTACAGTTCGGGCGCATCCGCAGGGTCTTATTCATCAGCCTGTTCAGCGGTGTGCGGCAAGTGGGAATTCTGGCCCTCGGAACCCAGAGCCAGCGTGAGTTTGGCAGCCATGAACTGCACCGGTATAAGACCATCAGTCGCTTTATTGGCTTGAACGCAGTGGCAGATGTGTTGCGGCAGGAACATGATTTTGTCCAGCGCGCCCGGGCAGCCCTGCTGGAATCGGTGACAGATGCAGTAGTGATGGTACTGCCGCCGGGGGTAGCGCAATCTGCACCGACGGTCTTGACGGTTAATGAGAGCTTCACCCGCATGTTCAACGTGGCCGCCGGAGCCGCGCAGGGGCTCCCGCTGATTGAACTTCTGGAGCGAATGCAACTCCGGCAGGATGTACGGAGCGGACTCCGGCAGGAATGGAACCGTATTTCCGTTCGGGATCCGTCGACCCAATCCGATACCTTTGAGATGATCCACCCGGATGGCTACCCTGCTGATATTGAATGGTATAGCGCCCCCGTCTATAGCAATCAGCAGGTCATCGGGCGTATTTACACCTTCCATGATGCTTCGGATTCCCGCGCGGCTGCCCGAATGCGCGCTGAATTGATCTCCCGCATGTCGCACGAGCTGCGAACGCCGCTCACCTCCATCCAGGGCTTTGCCGAACTCAGCGACTCGCTGCTGACCAACGGCACCAGTCAGCAGGCCCGCGAATATCTGGGCATCATCCGGGAATCCGCCTACCACATGAATAGCCTGATCACCCGGATTATCGAGGTCACACGGGCGGACATGGGCGAACTCCAGTTGATGCCCAGTCCGGTTCAGATCGGCCCACGGGTGCGTGATGTCGCCCGGATGTATCAGGATGCTATCCGCGAAAAACGGCAGCGAATCGAGTGGGATATACCGGATGATTCGCCCCTGGTCTTGGTCGATCCGTCGCGCTTCATCGAAGTTCTTTCAGCCCTGATTGATAATGCCAATCGGCATTCTCCCAGGGGGGGACTCATCCACATCAGCGCCTATCCTGTACCTGCGACCACCGACTTACCCATCGGCGCACCGCCCGATGTGGTAACACCGGCTCTATTGATTGTCGTGAGCGATGAAGGGCCAGGGCTGAATGCTGCCGATGCGGTGCATATCTTTCTGCCGTTCTACCGCACAGCCGAGACCAAGGCCGCTCAAATACCCGGCGCCGGGCTGGGACTCACGCTGGCACGTGGGATCGTCGAAGCGCATCGCGGGAAATTGTGGGCAGAGCCGCGCCGCCGGGGACGCAAGGGAGCGCGCTTTCTGTTCACATTGCCGCTGGTAGGGGATCAAGTACGTTGAAGGCGCTGCGATCGCATCTCATCGTCTTGCTGCTGTATCTGGGTGTAGCGCTGGTTATCACCTGGCCGCTCGTCACCGTGATCGGCACCCATTTTGCCGGGTACCCCTTTGGGGATGCGCACGAGATGACCCGGCATATCTGGTGGTTTACCCAGGCGCTGCGGACTGGCGCGCCACTGATCGATCAACCCTTGCTGGGCTACCCCGACGGGATGCCCGGCGTAATCCTGTGGTCAGATCCGCTGCAGTTCTTCCCGGCCTGGTTGTTCGCGCTGGTGCTGCCGCTGCCCGCCGCCTATAACCTGCAAGCCTTGCTCAACCTGGCCCTCAACGGTTGGGCTGCTTGGCTGCTCATGCGGCGCATGCTGGCGACTAATGAAGAGACACCTGCTCCATTCCAGTCACCGCAGGGGCTTGGAGCCTGGGTGGCCGGGCTGGTCTTCATGACCGCGCCGACTATTCAAGGGCATTTAGCCGGGGGGCATGGTGGCTTACTGGTACAGTGGCCGCTGCCTTTGCTGGCCCTGGTTTTGTGGAACGCACTCCGCACGCCACGCCCTTCACTCTCGATTGTCTTTAGGATCGCACTGTTCACATTCTTGGTGCCGCTGGGCCATACCCTGCAATTGATCTATGCAGTGATGCCCCTGGCGGGTGCCGCCGGGATCACCCTGCTGCTCCAGCGCCGCTGGCGGGCTTTGATCCTGGTGATGATCGGCGTCGGACTGGGTGGTGTGGTGCTGGGTCTATTCCTGATTCCCGTCTGGGGGGCTGGCACTGGCACCCAGGCCTATACCGATGCCGGCGGAAGTGTGGCCTACAGCATCGACCTGCTGGCTCCGCTGACTCCCTCCTTTAACCATCCGCTCTGGGGCAACCTGGACTATACCCACCATGTCTTAGGGGTGAATCTGGTCGAAGGCTCCACCTACATCGGCTTGATCGCTGGTGTGTTGGCGGTCATCGGCCTCTGGCGTGTGCGACCTGCTCGCTGGTGGCTACTGCCGCTGTTGATTTGCTGGGTGACGGCGCTCGGCCCACTGCTTAAAGTATTCGACCAGCCTCTTAGCATCAGTACGGGGGGCTATGCCAGCTTCATCCCATTGCCCTGGGCGCTGGTGGCGGATTTGCCCGGCATCGAGCTGGCTCGCACGCCGGGACGCTTCAATTTTGTGATCGCGCTGATCGTGGCAGTGTTAGCAGGTTCCGGTGTACAGGCTTTTTGGGCTTTCCAAAAGGATTTCGCCACGTCAACACAATATGCGCTGGGAAGATGGGCGATTGTCAGCCTGCTGACGGTATTGATTATCTTCGATTACCAATCCTATTGGCCGCTGCCGACCTATGACGCAAGCCTCCCGCAGGTGGTTGCAGACTTGCGTGACCGCGAAGACATCCGTGCCGTCTTTGATATTCCGGTCGATAACCTGCTGGCGGCGAAAGACGCGCTCTGGTTACAAACGGCTCATGAGCAACCCCTCATCGCCGGGCAGGTCACCCGGCAGACTCCAGTCAGTGCGGCCAAATTGGCGCTGCTGGAGGCCACCCTGTCCCCGGCTCTATTGACGACAGTGGGAGCCGATGTCGTCATCCTGCATCGGCACTATGACCCGTCTGCTGCGTTGTATCAACGTGCTAGTCAAGCCCTAGGCACGCCGTTCTACGAAGACGCACACCTGGCTCTATTCAACGTCCCCACTAGCGGGACAGAGTCCCCAGCCCGTTTGTTCGCCATGCCGGTCACCAATGATCAACGTACCTGGCACCTGTATGCGCCAGAAGCGGGTTGGTTCCAGATACCGCAGACTGAACTGGTCGCGCCGCGCAGCATCCAGGCCACCTGGGCAGATGAACCGTTCAGCATCCAGCAGGAGCCCCTCGACGGTGGCTATCGGCTGTCAGCGCCACTGCTGCCCGTGCCTGCGGCAGGGTTCTATACCCTCACCTTCACGCTGCAACCGACTTGCCCCATTACGACCGCCCCGCTAAGCTGCCCAACCTGGCCGGAGGGCAATCCAGGCCTCATCGCCGACGGCTTTTTTATCCCACAGCCAACCGCCGAGCCAGTAGCTTTTGCCAACGGAGTCACGCTGGTGAACGCGTTGGTATCCAGCACAGAGAACGCGATCGGGTTGTGGTGGGATTTTGAGGCGGCTTTACCGGCTGAGAGTATCCGGTTCATCAAGATTTTGAATCCAGATGGAACTCAGGTTGCCGGATGGGATTTTGCCCTACCGGCTGCCATTGGACGAGTAGCGGACCGGGTGGAAATTCCAGCGGGGACGCTGATCGCTGACCAGACTTACCGTGTCTGCATTGGGTGGTACACCTTACCGGATGTGCGTCGTTTCCCGGTGCTGACGCCGATTGATGGGGCCGTCGATGGATTGGCTTGTATCGCTGAAATTCAAGCGCCAGGTGGCTGATCGAATAAGCCCATAGCTGACTACCGCCGAACCCACCATCACGCTACAATTGCAGATGCACAACCCTGACGCCTTCCCTACCAGGACTTCGTTCATCATGTCGTTGGACAAAATTGTCAAAATACTGCTGGTTTTTATACCGATCACGGTCATTCTCGAACTCACACAGTCAAACCCTGTTTTCATCTTCATTGCGGCAGCGCTGGCGGTCATTCCTCTGGCGGATCTGATCGGCGAAGCAACTGAAGAATTGGCACTCTATACCGGCCCCAAAATTGGTGGTCTGCTGAATGCTACCCTGGGCAATGCTGCGGAACTCATCATCACCATCTTCGCCCTGCGCGAAGGGCTTGTTGATCTGGTCCGGGCTTCGATCACCGGTTCGATCCTCGGCAATCTGCTGCTGGTGCTGGGCCTCAGCCTGCTGCTCGGCGGCTTGAAGAATGGTATCCAGCATTTCGACCGGCGGACTGCCGGTCTGAACGCGACCATGCTCATTCTGGCGGTGGTCGCGCTGGTCATCCCCTCTTTGTTCGATGTCGCCATCCAGCAAAATCTGGCGGCGGAACTCGGCCTGAGCGAAGGGGTAGCGGTCATTATGATCGTCCTCTACGGCCTGAGTGTATTTTATGCGTTCACACATGCTTCCCCTAAAGCTGATCATCATGCCGATCCGGTGGGTGCAGCTACCCCGCCAGCAGTTCGCCACGAAGATGAGCACAAGCCCAAGTGGAGTATCCCGGTTGCATCTGCTGTGCTGGTGGTTGCCACACTCGCGATCGTCTTCATGAGCGAGGCCCTGGTCGGCGCGGTTGAGCATGTCACCGTCACACTCGGCCTGAGTGAATTCTTCATCGGTATCATCATCGTGCCGCTGGTCGGCAATGTCGCCGAGCATCTGGTGGCGGTACAGGTCGCCCTCAAGAACAAGATGGAACTCAGCCTGGCCGTATCGTTGGGGTCGAGCTTGCAGGTGGCTTTGTTCGTCGCGCCGGTGCTGGTTTTTGTCAGCCTGCTGCTGGGTGGACAGCCGCTGCTGCTGGTCTTCACCAACTTTGAGTTGATCGCCCTGATCGCCGCGTCGTTGATCGCCGCCTTCATTGCGCTGGATGGCGAATCCAACTGGCTGGAAGGGGCTATGCTGCTGGGAGTCTATGTCATGCTGGCGCTGGCGTTCTATGTCGTCCCCGCGGTGGAAGCGGCGGCTGCCAGCGGCGCACATCCGTAGTAATCATTGGTGTGCGCTCGCACGCCCCTATGTTTATCGCTCTAAAAGGATCTATGATGGCTTTCTTTGACCTGCCGCTCGACCAACTGCGGGAATACCGTCCTGATCGCACCGAACCAGCCGATTTCGACTCGTTCTGGTCGGGTACTCTGGCGGCAGCGCGTCAGCATCCGTTGAATGCGCGCTTTGAACCTGTTGATTATCACCTCAAGACGCTGGAAACCTTCGATGTCACCTTTGCCGGATATGGTGGACAGCCGATCAAAGGTTGGTTCATCCTGCCGCATGAGCGCAGCGGGCCGCTGCCCTGTGTGGTCGAGTACATCGGCTATGGTGGTGGACGGGGTTTCCCAACCCAGTGGCTGTTGTATCCGACTGCCGGTTATGCGCTGTTCGTCATGGATACACGCGGGCAGGGCAGCGCCTGGCGACCAGGCGATACACCCGATATTCCTGATGGAGCTAATCCCAGCTTCCCGGGATTTATGACGCAGGGCGTGCTCGAACCATCCACTTACTACTACCGCCGTGTGTTCACGGATGCAGTGCGGGCCGTTGAAGCGGCGCGCAGCAATCCAGCCGTCGATGCCCGGCGGGTTGTGGTTGCCGGGGGCAGCCAGGGCGGTGGCATTGCGCTGGCGGTCAGCGGATTGGTGCCGGACTTGAGCGGAGCCATGCCGGACTACCCTTACTTATGCCACTATCGCCGCGCCACCGAGATCAGTGACGCGCATCCATATGCCGAAATCGCCCGCTATCTGAAAATCCACCGGGATAAGATCGAGCGCGTATTCACCACCCTGAGCTATTTTGATGGGTTGAATTTTGCGACTCGGGCACAGACTCCCGCGCAGTTTGCCATCGGCCTGATGGATGAGATTACGCCGCCATCGACCGTCTTTGCCGCCTACAATCACTATGCCGGTTCCAAGCAGATCGAGGTCTACCCCTATAACGGTCATGAAGGTGGCGAAGGCTATCACGACCTCATCAAGCTGCGCTTCCTGAAGTCGGTTACGGCATAGACTATTTCGGACCCATCAGCGCCGCCACGGCCTGATCATCCGCCCGCTCGCTGATCGCCAACGCCTCGCGCACCCGCGCCCGGTCGGTCAGCGAGCGGTTTTGACTCAGCTTGAACTTGCCCTCCAGCCGCGTGATCTCCAGCCGAAAAGCGACAATCCCCGGCATCAAGCGCTCCACATGGGCTGCTGCCTGGGCGGTCGAGTACGGTTCGGCTGAACCAGCCTCGTGATAATCCACCAATTCGTCCAGCATGTGATGGACTTGTGACGGTTCGTTGATGACCTTCGGCACACCATACGCATGGATGACGGCATAATTCCAGGTCGGCACGTTGACGTCAGGCTGTTCGTAGAGGGTCGGGCTAATGTAGGCATGTGGCCCTTGAAAGATCACCAGCGCCTCGTTTTGCCCATCCAATTGGGCGGCTTGCGGATTAGCCTTCGCCAGATGTGCATACAGCGTCCCATGTGCGCCTTCATCCGCTTCCAGCATGAACGGCAAGTGGGAGGCGACCATCTGCCCATGGTGTTGCGTCACGAAGGTCGCGAAGTTGTAATCCTGCATGAATTGGCGTAGGACGGCAGGATCCTCTTCGGCAAAGTGGCGAGGGACGTACATGCGGCTTTCCTCATTGATGACGTTTGCGCTCAGTGTAGGGATAGTCTCCTGGTCGGGCAATGACCAGCCAGGGCCATCAAGCTGGTCATTGCCTGGTCGGGATCTGCCTGGTAAAGGTGAGGATATGCTGAACCGCTTCCGCCAGTGCAGCCGGCTCGTAGCGGATGAAGTTATGGTCGCCGGGGACTTCGACCAATGGAGTCCCGGCAGGTAATCGAGCGACCAGCTCCCGTGTGTAGGCCGGGTTCACCGTCTTATCCTCACGCGCTTGAATGACCAGGGTTGGGGTTTGTAGCCTCGGTGCCAGCCGCGTAGCTGACTGCCCGACCAACCGCAGTTGATCGAGTGCATTGGTCGGCAGCTTCAGGCTGAGGACGATCGCCTGTACCTCCGGGTCATTCAGATCGGCACCGGGCATGAACTGTTGAATATTTTCCCGTACTTCCGGGCTGTTGAAGTCGACCTTGAGCAGTTTGAACGGCTCGAATTGTGGAATGATGCGCTTGATGATGGGCAGCAAGCCAAAGAGCGCGCCTCCCAACCGCGTAAACGGATTAATCAGCACCAGCCCATCTACAGCCGTCCGCTGGGCGACGTTCAGGCTGACCGCCGCCCCCATCGAAAAACCGACCAGCAGTACTGGTTGCTGCGTCTGACGCAGGTAATCCAGGCGTGTTTCAACCGCGTTGATCCAATCGGTATAGCGGCGCTGCTGAAGGGTTGGGAAGTCGCTGCCGAATCCCGGCAGCAAGACCGCGTCGACAGTCCAACCGGCCGCATGGAGCGAATCCGCTAACGGACGTAGTTCCGCTGGGGTGCCGGGAAAACCATGTACCAGCAGCATGGCCCCGCGCCCTGCGTGGAGCGTAAACGGTTGATGTTCTGGGGTGGAAAATACATCCAATGTGGGGTTCATAGGTAGTCACGATGATGATGTAGTCGATAGGATGAACCCGCTCAGTATACTTTCAACAGCCCGTGCCGCCCATGATCCAGCACTGGACGGCCTGCAGGCCGCGCAGGTTGCGGTCGAACTCGGTATCTCGCGTGGTCCTTAGTTCCAGATCAACCGCCGGAATGCCCAGCCCATCCACCCAGGTGGCAGCCGTGCCAGTCACCCGGTAGGCGGTGAAGGGTTCACCATAGCTGTAACCGCTGGCCTGCCCGATCACGGCGGCCAAGGCCAGCGAACCGTGATCGACTTCACAATTCCCTGCGAAGATACCGTCGGCAGCGCTGTGGTAAAAGATAACCGCTCGCGGTCGCATCTGCTGAATAAGCGCTGCCAGCGAAGCCGTCTCTGGCTCCGAGAAAGGCGCGCTGCCTGCATTCACCAGTTGATTCTGAAAGTAGGCTTCTGATGACCACTCACAACCCCAGTTGCGGTTGAGATCGACTCCGTTGGCGTTGAAGCGCCCTTCGATGCGCCGTCCCTGCACCAATCCGTCCGGGTTGGCAACCGGCACGATCAGCAGGCTCATTCCTGGCAGGACAGCCGCGGGTGTAGCTTGCAAATGCAGGATAATCTCATTGAGAAGCCGGACGGTGTTACCCTCGAAACCGGCATGAATGCCCGCCACCAGCATCAGCACGTGCTCGCCAGTGCCAAAGCGCCAGCCGATGATGTCCCGCCCTTCGACCGACCGACCGATAACAAAGGTGTCGCCTACCGGAGCCAGGGTCGGTGGTGAAGTGCTGACGGGTGTGCCTGCCGCATCCACAATGATGGTTGGAGAAGGAGTTTCTGTCGGAACCGATGTGACTGTCGGAACAATCGGGGTTGGTGACACCACGATGGCAAAGTGTTCCGGTGTTGTGAAGGTGGGTACCGTCTGGCGCGTCGGCCCGAATAATGGAGTCGGGCTATTCGAGCGAGTTGGGGTAGTTGTAGGGGCAGGAGCGCCCAGTGTGATGGTGGGTAACTCTGCCTGAGTGGTCGCTGAAGCCGATACAACCGCCGCTGGATTCAGGGTCGGCAGTAGGACAATTGTACTGGTCGCTGGCTGGCAACCGACCAGTAGCAAGAGTATGATTAAGGTTAGGATGAGTACTTTCATGGGGCGTCATTGTACGTGCCATGATGGGAGGTGGCAAATGTGGATGCGAGCGTCACTGGGACTGCTGTTTGTGTTGCTCATCACCGCCTGCCAACCCGAGAGCCAGATTGTTCTACCCACGGTTATGGTGCTGCCTACCGAAACCTTCACCCCGACTCCACTGCCGACCGAGACGTTCACCGCGACGCCAGCAGCCACGGCGACTCCCACCCGCACCGCTACCCTGACCAATACACCGACGCGTACATTCACGCCAACCCTCACGCAGACCGCGACGCGCACACCCTTCCCGACCGGTTCACCGACCAATACCATCACAGCGACTCCAACACTCACCTTCACAGCGACGGTGACCAACACGCCGCTGGCAACTGCGACTCCGACGGCAACCTTGACGCCACTCGTTTCGCCCACGCTGCCAGGGCCGGTCATCACCAGCTTCGCCGCCAGCGCCTCCAATGTGCTGCCGAACGGTTCCTTAACCCTGGTCTGGTCCAGCAATGCCGACTCGGCGCGGATTGATGTCCTCAATGGACAGGGCTTGGTGACCAACAGCTTCAGCGTCGTGCCAACCGGCCAACTGCCTGTGACGGTGCCGGGCAACCTGGGGCGGCTCATCATCTACCGTCTAATTGCCATCAAGAACGGCCAGCAGGCCATTCAGAATGCCGGCGTGACCATCCTCTGTCAGTACACATGGTTCTTCGGGGATCAGTTCGCCCCGGCGGATGCCACCTGCCCCTCCAATGTCGGCTCAATCGGCGAAGGCCGCTTCCAGGGTTTCGAGCGCGGCTTTATGATCTGGGTCAATGCCGATGGCCTAAACCGCGTCTATGGGATGGATTCAAGCGGCCGTTATATCGCCTATACCAGTTCCTGGGACGGCACGACCACCTATTCCTGTTACAGCACCCCGCCCACGGGCCTGTTCGAGCCGGAAGCGGTCTTCAACTGGGCCTACTGCAACACCAATGCACCGATTGGCGGTTGGGCCGCCTCGATTGGCTGGGCCAGCGGGACCATCAATACCGATAACCGCACCATTCAGTTCGAGCAGGGGACGAATGTGGCTTATGTGGATACCCCAGTCGGCGTAATCCGCTTCATCGGTGGGGATAACGGCACCTGGCAGCGGATCAAGTAAAGAAGGTCGGCTGATGATGTCTGGAAAAGGGTTGATCCTGAGGTTGTTCTCGATCCTCTTGCTTGGTCTTGTCGTGCTCACAGCACAAGCCCAAGAGTCCCCCAACGTGACCTTAACCCTGGCCGAAGAGCGTCAGCTCGGCACCGATTGTCCTGCAGCCAGCGCCCTCTCACCCGCCGGGAACATGCTCTGGGTATTGATGCACGACTGCGGCTATAAGGATTATTATCTGCTCAACTTCACCATTGACGGCAATGGCCTTGAGTTCAGTACCAATGATGGGGAAGATTACACCAGCGCGCTCACCGGGTTAGACGGGATTTATTTCGATGGTTTGCTAAATCCCCCGTTGAGTGTAGGGGACGATGGTTCACTGCAGATTCAGGTCTACAACAGGGATGGCAATATCCAAACGTTTCGCCCTTCGGATGGCAGTGCCGAGGTTAATCCTGCACTGACCGAACAAATCATCAATGCCGCCCTTTACCCTGAATATGCGGTCTTCAATCCGGATCAAAGTGCAGTAGCAGTGATCGGTGAAGATGCCGTGCATATCTTTGATACACAAAGCGCTTCCGAGGTCTTGGCGATCACGGTCGAAGCCAATATAGACTTTCTGCAAGTGCGGTTTTCGGCGGATGGAAACAGCATTGATCTGATTATGCCCAATAACCCTGATGATCCAAACGCGACTATTGCGACGCTCTACCGGTATTCCGTACCAGATGGCGAACTTCAGATGGAACAAACCCTGCTGAACTCACTGGCGTGGATCAGCCCAAACGGGCAATACGTGCTGTTGTGGATGGGGGAAGATGAGCTGGTTGTCACAGAACCGGCCACCGGGGGCGTGAGCGATATACTGCACATGTACGATGCCCCCCGCACGATCACCGAATGTGCGAACGAAGATGGCTTTGATCCGACGGATCTGGGCGTAACCTGGGATGGATTTCTGCCCCCGATGGGTATTAACTGGCTGCCCGATAGCTCCGGTTTTGTGGTGGTGAACAGCTATATGGGGGATGGTGCAGCCAGTGATAATGCGATCTGCGCCTTCAGCGAAAGTCGCTTACGCCGTTACACAGTCGGCCATGACGCATGATGATGTTTTGTGCGCTTTGCGTTTGATTGGAACAGTTAACGGACCCAGCCGGGTACAGTCGCCCCGCCAAAGATCCGTTTTTATATAAGAACCTGGCGCCACGAGAAGGGCTATGCCCTCACAGTTGCCGCGACCTGAAGCATGGCATCGAGACTCTGTTCGACATCTTCAGCGGTAGTGGCCCAGGAGGAGACACTGATCCGCATGGCGGTCTTGTCCTGCCAGACGGTGCCGCCACACCAGCAGGTACCATCTGCCTGAATGGCGGCGATGACCCGACGCGTGGTCTCGGCATCGCCGAAGGAGACCAACACCTGATTGAGCACTACGTCGTTGAGAATCTGATACCCTGCCGCGCCCAGACCGTCGGCGAAGCGGCGAGCGTGCTGACAAGTACGTTCGATCAGGTCACTCAGGCCACTGCGCCCCAGTGAACGCAGCGCCGCCCAAACCTCGACCCCGCGCGCCCGCCGGGAAAAATCCGGCGTGTAATGTGTTGGGTCACGTCGGTCGCCATCGACTAGATAAGCGGCATTGACCGCCATGGCCGCCCGCAGGTGTTTGGGGTCGCGCACAAAAACCAGACCGCTGTCATAGGGCACATTGAGCCACTTGTGGGCATCGGTCGCCCAGGAGTCCGCTTCTCCAATACCTTCCACCAAATGCATGTAGCGGGGGGTGGCAGCAGCCCATAGACCAAAGGCCGCATCCACATGGACCCAGGCACCAGCTGCCTTGGCCTGATGGATGATCGCGCTGGCGGGGTCAAAGGAGCCAGTATTGACGTTACCCGCCTGCAAACAAAGGATGGTCTGCTCATCCAGCGCGGGCAGCGCCTCCGGCTTCATCCGGCCCTGACCATCGACCGGCACCTTGATGACGCGCTCGCGCCCCAGGCCGATCATCATCAGGGCTTTGAGGACACTGACGTGGACTTCCTCGCCCACGACCACCCGAATGGGTGGGGCACCGAATAACCCCTGCGCTTCGACATCCCAGCCCTGACGGGCGAGTAGGGCGTGCCGCGCCGCCGCCAGACCGGCGAAATTGGCCTGGGTCGCACAGGTGACAAAGCCAACGCCCGCACCGGCTGGCAGATGCAGCACATCGAGCAGCCAGCCAATAGCCACTTCTTCCAGTTTGGCAGCAATGGGCGAAAGAACCGAAATCCCTGCATTTTGATCCCACGCGCCAGCCAGCCAGTTGGCTGCCAGCGCTGCCGGGAGTGATCCACCGACGACAAATCCAAAAAAACGCGATCCAGCGGAAGCTACTGTAGCGGGCGAACCGACCTCATCCAACAGCGTGATCACTGCTTCGGCGCTGGTTGATTCATCAGGAAGCGATTCATCCAGGCGGGAAAGGCCTGCGAGGGCCGCAGCAGAGGGTGCAACGGCCCGATTTTCGAGCGTGGCCAGGTAATCAATCGCACGAGCCGCCGTGGATTGCAGCAGACGTTCCATGATTGTGTCCTTTCAGCACGGGCAACACATCCATCCACAGTCTACTCCCGATCAGACGGCTTTCATAATCGCTGGATACCGACATGTCGTTCAGCGACTCGCAGTGCTTCCACCAGCGAGGCTGCGTTCCCAATCGGACAGGTCGAATCTGGCCCGCAGTTCAGCAGCACCGGGCCGTGATGCCACTCGAAGGTATGGGTTTGGCGCTCGCGCACTTTCCAATAAGTACCGATCTCCACCCACAACGTAAATTCATAATGATCGCGGATTTTCTCGAAGTTAACTTTAGCCAGGCTGGCTCGTTCTTTTGTGGTCATGGTTGTAAACCGACTCCCCATCTTCATTGCCGTACAAGGCCTGCCTTGTCCCTACCTTATTACGTCGCCGCTTTCCAAAAGGTTCCCGAACCTGCTGCTATCTTACGCGGGCGGGGATAGCGCAACATCCGACCTTCGGCGGAGATTTCGCTCAAGCAACCTTTGTGAATCCTTCATCTTCCCTTCAGGCTGAAGGTTTACTCTATACAATGCAACCCAGACAAAGGAATCACCATGCTTGAAGCCGCCCTGGCCGGGCTTGCGGCCATTTTGATCTACATGACTCTCATCTGGCTGTGGAGCGTCCGCACCAGTAACGCCGGGATCGTCGATGTCTTCTGGGGGCCGGGCTTTCTCCTCGCCGCCATTATCTATTACACCCAGACTCCCGAAGGCTTCCTGCCCCGCAAGGTGCTGATCGTCACGCTGGTGGCGCTCTGGGGCCTGCGCCTGGGCCTGCATCTCGGTCTGCGAAACATCGGCAAGAAGGAAGACCCACGGTATGCCAAATGGCGGGCTGAGGGCGGGCGCTTCTGGTGGCTGCACAGCTACGTGAAGGTATTTGTCCTGCAAGGCCTGATTATGTGGGTCATTTCCATGCCGCTGCTGCTGGCTCAGGTCAGCGCCCAACCAGACTATCTGACCATTCTGGATTACCTCGGCATCCTGGTATGGGGCGTCGGTTTCTTTTTTGAGGCTGTCGGGGATTGGCAGCTCACTCGCTTTAAGGCTGACCCCGCCAATAAAGGCCGCGTTATGCAGACGGGACTCTGGCAGTACACCCGCCACCCCAATTACTTTGGCGACTCCGCCTGTTGGTGGGGCTATGGACTAGTCGCTCTCAGTGTTCCCTTTGGTTTTCTGGGGCTGATCTGCTCATTCGCCATGACCTTGCTGCTGATGCGAGTCTCCGGTGTGCCGCTGCTCGAATCACGCCTGAAAGAGACGCGCCCGGATTACGCTGCCTATATCGCCCGGACCAACGCATTCTTTCCCGGTCGGCCCCGTCCGTCTGACTCTACCGAGACCCCTACCCCGCAAGGCTGAAACCTGCTACACTAGAACAAGTGTGCAGTTTTCAGGAGGGCGGGCATGACCATCGTCTTTGAGGAACGGCCATCCGATTCTCCCTATGTCCTCACCGTGACGCGGGGTTATATGGCGGCGGCTGGCACCACTGTCCGCCCGGCGGAATGCTGCTGGCACCTGATTGTCACCCGCTATCAGGGTGTGCAGCGGATTGTGGTCGTCGGGGCGCTGGAGTCCTCCGGGCAGATCAGCTACCCGGAAGGCGTGGAAGGGTTATGGATTCGCTTCAAGCCCGGTGCCTTCATGCCGCATCTCCCAGCCAATCGGCTGCTGGACAAAGAAACCGAGCTACCAGAAGGAGCAGGTAATTCCTTTTGGCTGAAAAGCGCCGTCTGGCAGGTGCCGGATTTTGACAATGCGGATACCTTCATCGATCGGTTAGGGCGGGAAGGCGTGCTGGATTTTGACCCGCTGGTGCCCGCAGCCCTCGGCGATGTGCTGCCGGACGTACCGGATCGTACCCTCCGCCATCGCGTCCAGCGGGCTACCGGCCTGAGCCAGTCCCGTATCCGTCAAATCGAACGTGCCCAGCAGGCTGCCACCTTGCTCGCCCAGGGTGTTCCCATCCTCGACACGGTGGATCAACTCGGCTACTACGATCAACCACATTTGACTCGGTCGCTCAAACGCTTTACCGGGCGGACGCCGGGTGAAGTCTTTGTCCGGTCATGCCAGCCTGAGTGATTAAATACACCGAGATCCGCTTTTACCAGTACACCAGACAACCCCGCGCTTGCAGATCAGCGACCCATCCCGGCAGCTCTGTGAATGGATTCCAGCGCAGATCCAGCTTGACCAGATTAGGCAACCTGACTAAGGATTCTGGCAGCGTGGTCAAGCGATTGGCGCGGAGATCCAACTCGGTGAGGTGGGTCAATTGCCCGATCGAGTCCGGCAGGCAGGTGAGCTGACACTGGCGCAGGCTCAACTCAACCAGGCTGCTCATCTCCCCAAGCGAGTCCGGAATCACCGTGATGGGATTCCCCCGCAGGATCAGTTTGCGAACCTGCTGAAGCTGGCCTATCGACTCCGGCAGGGTGGTCAACTGATTGTATTCCAGATGCAGTTCGCGTAATCTAATCCAGCGCCCGACCGAGTCCGGTAAGGCAGTGATCTGGTTGTTGTACAGTCGTACTTCCAACAGGGTCGTCAGGTCACCGATGGAATCCGGCAGCGTGGTCAGGCTGCAATGGGTGATATTCAGGTAGTGCAGACCGCGTAACTGGGGGATCGCTGCTGGCACCTGACTCAGCCGGTTATGATGCAGGTAAAGGAACGCCAATCGTTCCAGCCTTACCAGAGATTCAGGCAAGTCCGTCAAGTCATTTTCAGCCAGATCCAGTACCCACAGATTGTTCAACTGCCCAATCATTTCCGGCAGCCGGGTCAGATGATTGGCATGAACGTAAAGGCGTTCCAGGCTGGTCAAGTCGCAGAGCCAGTCGGGCAGCGTCGTGAGCTGATTTTCCCCCAGATTCAGCGTCCGAAGTTCCACCTGCGCCCGCAGTGAGTCCGGTACCTGTTCCAATCCCTGTTTGTTTAAATCGATCTGGATCATGGGTAGCCTATTCTTAGGTGATATTTTCTCTAAAACCGCATTTATTAGGCACAGGGGCTTGAGTCACATGACAGCCTGAACTGGGGTATCCACACATGACACTCGATCACTATGCCGTTACGCCACCGGACGATGCCTTGCGCGCCGGACTGCATGGATTGCTCTCCTCTATACCGCCTGCACCCCAACCCATCACCGCGCCAGAGATGGTGACTCGGGTGGTGATCGAAGGGGTGGCGTACATCCTCTATCGTGAACCTTTAGCCGTTGAAGCCGAACGGGAAGCGATGTTAGCCGGCCTCAGCCGCCGGGAAAAACAGGTCGCTGCCCTGGCTTCGCGCGGCTTATCGGCGAAAGCCATTGCCCAGGAACTGAAGATCAAACCCTACACAGTGGATACGTACATCCGCCGCCTGTACACCAAGCTGAATATCCACTCGCGGGCGGCGCTGGCGCATGTGCTGGCGCGGCGTCCGATTTAGCGCACCACTCACCAATGCGGTTCACATCTCCATGCCACAGGGGATTTGTTCCAACCCCCTTGCCTGACAAGCCTCTGATATCGTCAGGCAAGGGGTCTTAATCAACCAAAACGCCGACTGGCAAATACGCGGCTGTTAAACACATCCGCGACATCCTGCAGGTTGCCCCGCGCCAGCACCAGATCAATAAAGACGTTGGGATAGCGCCCTCTGAGCGTTTCCACCATCCCCTGGGCGACATCCGGCGTGGCGATGATGGTACAGGCCAGGCTTTGAACGCGGGGGATGAAGTCGATCATCGACCAGGTGTTGGTGACGATCGGGCGATACAGGTTCCAGTAAGCCTGGGCCGTCTCGTAGAACCACTCCGGCGGCAGACCCGGTGCCAGAATGACCATATGGTAGGTTGGCTCGCCGCTGCCGCTGCCGGGGCCATTTTCTGAAAAGACCTCGGTCGGCGGGACATTCTTGAGGATGACTGGCGTTTCCGCCATACGCTCGATGGCCCGGATGCCGTAGGGGGTATAGTACTCATCCTCTTTCCACAGGCAGACCCCGAAGAACCACTCCGGCGCGGTGGTGGCGATCCACTCGTACATAGCGACAGTGCCTTCAGCTTGACTGAAGGTGGTGTACATCGGGTAGCGGTTATCCTGCTGGTAGAACCAGGGATTGCCGTAAATTTCCGGGATCGGCCAAATGCCGCCTTCGGTGCCCAGCACGGGCACTGCCTGAGTCCCCCAAATCGAGGCGCAGCGTTCGTTGAACAGCCGCCCGCTGGCCGTCAGCCCGACCGGATCGCCGTGGGGTTCCTTGGCAGCGCTGCCGTAGACCGTGCGACCCGGATCTGTCATCTGGCAGATCGGATCGTAGGGATATTCAAAGTGCCAGCCAGGTTCGCGGGCATTCACCGCTTCCGGCGGACGCGCCTCGGTGATCGGACGACCCGGCCAGGTTTGATAGAAATGATTGAGGATATAGGGATGGGTGGCGCACCATGCCCCGTTCGCCAGAATCGCCTTGAAGCGGTCAAAATGCGAACGCTGCAAGTAGCCGAGAAAGGCATCCATCCAATAAAGCGTGGAGGCTGTTGCATCGTTGGTATCCGCCAGCGCCGGGAAGCCAGGATACCCACCCATGCTGATGATGAACTCGGCCCATTGCAACCAGTTATCCATCAGTGGGCGAATGATGCCGTCAAAATTCTGGTAGGTGATATTGGTGCCGACCGGCCATTCAATCGGCAGGTTCGGCTCGTTCTGATACTCGAACCACTTGACGCCCGCATTCAGATACCACATGAAGGTATCGCGCAAATCCGGAGTGAAGGGCTTTATGCCGGGGCGTTCCCGGTAGATGCGGACAACCGGCGTGATGCCCATCGACATAAAAATCCCGGCATCATCCACGTATTCATCACCCACCGCGACCAGCTTGACCCAGCCCGCCTGCATCTTCACATAGCGCGAATGCTCCAGCGGCGTCACCAGAATGCGGGAAACGTGCAAACCGCGTGGGTTACGCGACCAGACGTATTCATCCAGCCGCATCAACCACCTCCTGTGACCGGACCGGGCGTGGGTTGGACGGGTGCGCCGGCGTCCGGTGGGGCCAACGTGACAAACCCCGCTGGGCCACGGGTCGGAACGACTGTGGGGGGTGCCGCGGTGGGTTCAACTCCGCCGACCACTGCCCCCGGTGTCGGGCTGATATAAGGTGGCGGTGTGGGCGTGGGCAGCATGGGCACACCAAATGGTTGATTGAGCGCCGCCCGATCATTGAGGGCGATCCGCATATCCTCGAAAAAATCCCGCACGACCGGGTCAAAGAGTGCATCGGGCAGTACCTGGCTGAGAAGCACACCCCACCGAGCTGCGTTATCCCGCCGGGCAATGACGGTGACGATCACACTGAACTGCGGTGGGATCAAACGAGCCAGTTCAAAATCGCTGATGACCGTCGGGCGGAAGCGTTCCCAGTACTGGCGCGAGGCATCAAAAAACCACTCGGCACCGAGGTTCGGGGCGATGAACAGAAAGTGGAAGTTGGGCTGTTGATTGGGGGGTGGGGGCATAGCTCCAGCCTACTCTAAACGCAGCCAATGGACATGGGTTTACACATCCCTTGAGCTTCCAACGGAATGATCTACGGATAAGCCCGATGATACCACAGGCGCGATCAGCACTGCGTTGGAAGCGGATCAGAATCTAGGGTGTAACCAGGGGCAGGCAGATGGTGAAGGTGCTGCCTGCATTCACCTCGCTGACCACCTGCACCTCACCGCCCATGAGCCGAGTTAGCTTCTGGACAATCGCCAGCCCTAAGCCAGTGCCTTCGTGCTGGCGCGTGATGGCAGCATCAACCTGTCGAAATTCTTCGAAAATATGGGGAAGGGCGCTAGCCGGTATCCCAATCCCGGTATCCTGGACACGCATGATCCATGCTTGCTCACCGGCCCGCCTGAGATGGATACTCACCTGACCCTGTTGGGTGAACTTGATGGCGTTCGAGACCAGATTGAGCAGAATTTGTCGGAGTCGATCCGGGTCTCCAACCATGTGTTCGGGCAACCCCAGACACTCCCCACACAGCTCAATGGCTTTGTCACCGACCAGGCTGGCCGTCTGGCGTAAGACCTCATCGACCAGGGAGCACGGCTGAAAAGTGACTGGAGTCAATTCCAAACGACCGGCTTCTATTTTGGAAATGTCCAGCACTTGATTGATGATAGTCAATAAATGCCGGGAATTGACCAGGATACGTTCATTGAATTCATGCTGCTCCGGGTTTAGTGGCCCCGTGATGCCCGCCAGTTGGAGTTCGGCATAGCCCATGATGGCCGTCAACGGCGTCCGTAGTTCGTGGGACATCGTCGCCAGAAAGACCGACTTCATCTGCGAGGCTTGCATGGCCTCATCCCGCGCCTGCCGGAGTTCACTTTCGATCCGTTTCTGTTCGGTCAGATCGGTGACCACGGCAATCGAACCATCAAACTCGCCATTCTTGAAGCGTGGCACACCGGTGACAAGACCATAGGCTACCGTGCCATCTGCCCGTATAAAGCGATGCTCATGAGTTGATCTTTCCCCTTGCTGCCGTTTCTTGCGAGCTTCGATCAGAATTTCCCGATCCGCATCGTGCGTCAGTTCCAGCGGGGACTTTCCCAGTACATCTTCTGGTCTATAACCTGTGATCCGCCCATAAGCCGGGTTCACATAGATAAATTTACTATCCTTATTGGTCACCGTCAGGCCCTGACCCATGTTATTCATGACTTGTAGGGCGAAGTCACGCTCGGCTTCGAGTTCGGCCTGCGTTTGCCGGGCGAGCGTGACATCATGGAGCAGGATCATCCAGCCAACGGGCCAGCGGTTGGCATAGCGTAGTGGTGAAAACCGTATCTCATAATGGTTGGTGCCAAATTGTATAGGATGATCCAGGGTGCGATCCAGCCTGCTGGTCTCAGTCAAGTCAGCTAACTCTGGCGAAAGCTGACGGAGTTCCAAGCCATTCGGGTTCTTGGGTGGCGTAAAAATGCGCCAGGCCGCCTTATTCAAATCTACCAGTCGGAAGTCGTTATCCAGAATCAGGACTGCATCATTCATCACTTCAATGACGGTATCCCGAGCAATTGGTGTGACATCCAACAGGCGATAACGGACGATGCCCAACGAAAGCGAAAAGCCGGTAATGGCAAACGCCAGCGAGGTCAAGTCAAAAGGAATGAACCGGGATAAGAACAGGGCGTTACCAATCCAGGGCATCAAGACACCCAGTACGACGAGAGCGCTGAGGGTGCGCTGTCGCTGATGGGCGCGCAGGAGCGCCCGTGACAGGGCCGCCGTACTCACGAGCAGGACGACATAGGCATACGCGGTGTGAAACCAGAACAGCGGCCCATACGTGTTTTCAAGCAGGACGATATTGCTGACTTCGACAAGGTTAGTTCGCAGCCAGAACAACTGATGTAATGGATTGGTCAGCGTGAATAGGAGCAGCAGCAGTGGCTCGATGGCCAGAATGAGGATCCATCTGCTGGTGGTATAACGGCGCAGGCCGACATACTGCAGCGCAAACAGGGGCAGGCTCCACAGAATCAGCGCCACCCCCATATACACAAAAGGCAGCGCCGTCCGCTTTTGCTCAAAATCAGGCAGGGTGATGATGAGAATGTCCGCGATGCTCCAGATGGCAGCACCCAACATCATCGGGACGAGCCAGCGCGCAATGGGACGCTGTATGATCGCCCGATAAGCCATCCAACTAATGAAAAGCGAAGTGCAAAAGCCCAGCACCAACAGAACGAGAACTAAGTTTGCACTAAAGAAAGCCATCCTGGTTTATGGCTCCCACCACACGTCTATGTACAGGAGATAAACATCATATAAAGCTATGGTACACCACAAACCCGTAATTTATGGCTTATGTGTTTTTGTCAAAGGGATATGAAACCGTGGAACAGCTTGTTGTAGGGGCTGTAGCGGACTGGTTGTGCCTGACGGTCGCCAGGCCGGGGCGACCTCAACCCAGCGATCACGAGTCAGGCGGGTGAGGCAGCGGCGTGGATCGCCTTCACAGTCCAGTCGGTAGAGATATAGATCCCCTTGCTGACGACGATAGATAACCAGCGCCAGGCGATCCCCTTGCGGTGACCAGGCGGGCATTTCCACCCAGTCAAAGCCCGTATCAATCCGTTGGGCAGCACGTCGTTCGACCATATCGATCAACCCGACACGCATTCGTGAGCGCATGGTGTAATTAAAGGACAACCAGCGTCCATCGGGTGACCACTGCGGATAGAGGTCGTTGGTCAAGCCGCTAAAAACCTGCTGAATGCGTTCCGCACAGGGATCAAAGCAAGCCGCCGGGACGATATAGAGATCAGTATTAAACGACTCGCCTAAATCCCCGGCAAACGCGATCCACAGCCCATCCGGTGACCAGTTCGGTTGAAGCTGGTTAGAGCGGCTTGTCAGCGTGAGCATCTGGGGTTCACAAGCAGGCTTCATGACCCTGCAATCGGCCGGGAGGCGAGCCAGACGCTGCCCGGTCATCCCCTCAGCCCGCATCTGAAACACGATCCAGGCTCCATCCGGCGACCAATCCGGTTGGGCGACTTCCAGATCGGCGGTGAGAGGCTGCGGTTTGCGGTCGCAGGTTATCCAGAGTGAATCACAAAAAACTTGCTGCCGCGTAATGGCGGGTCCTTCAAGGGTTGTGGTTACATACATCAGTGCATTTCCATCGGGGGACCAATCCGCCTGGGACTCATCCCCTGCGCCCCAGGTGATGCGAGCGGTCAGGCGTGAGGGCACATCCAGCAGATACAGATTCATGTCGCCCGCAGCCAGCGAGCCAAAAACGATCTGCCCGGCAGAAGGCAACCGCGACCCAATCCCCAACATCAGCACCAGGCTCAGGCTGAAGATGAGGATCAGACTTGCCAGTAGACGCAGCATGATGGAGGGCACCTGTACAGGAGCGAGCAACCTGACCTTATCCGGTCAGGTTGCTTGTTTAGATGCTCAATAGTTCGTGATGTATCAAGCACTGGGCATAGACGATGTGAGGATGAAAAACACCGCCACAACGACAATCACCACCGTCAATAGGGACAGGTAACGTAGGACGGGTTTGGCAATGACCGGCAAATCAACCGGGAGTTCAAAACGCACCGTTCGGAGGACAACGCCCCCAAGGATATTTCCCATGTGAACGGCTGCGAGCGCACCCACAAAGATAGCGATCACCATGCCGGGTAGATTGCCTGCACTCAGGATAGGATCCGTAAATGAGATCGGAATTTGCGGGAGTACTGCCAGCGTACCGGCCAACGTGGCTGCCCCAGCTGACCAGAGCGCGTTTACCGGAAGGCTGCGCGAGGCCCGATACCAGGCAACCAGATCCAGCGACAGGAAGAAAGGCAGCGTCAGGAACATTGTCTCCATGCCGGTATCGCCGTAGCCAAAAGCCAGAAACAGAGCACTACGAACAACCGAGGCAATCACCCAGACTAGCGTAGCCGCCCCTATACGACGAGTGATTTGCAGTGCCATCGCTGCGGGATAGATGGACACAAACGCCGCTAGGAAAGGCATCGCCCAATCCGGTCGAGCAGCCACCAGCGCCGGTAATCGGGGTAATGCGTGGGTCGAAAGCGCAATGACCTCCCAATCGCCCAGGGTGGGCATCAGGAGCGAGATGAAAGTGAAAGCCAGCGAGATCAGGATTAACACTTCCATGACATTGGTCTGGCGGATGCTCGTCCAGGTCTGCCGCAGCGGTGTATACGACAGGAAAATACTCATGGTTCCAATTGCCGTGAAGGTACTGGAAATGCTAAAGACGATATGCGGTACGCTCAACCCGGTTAAGTCTTCCCCATAGATGACATGCCATAGGGGGTCCGCGGGTAAGGTAAACAACATAGCAACCCCGCCAATGAAGATCAGCGTGACAGGAATATCCGCCTTAAAGCGCTGCCTCAAGCTGCCACTGCTGTGCTGCAGCATCCGCGACCACATATATGCCGCAACCAGAATAGGGGCAGTCAGCGCGACATAGATAAACTGATGGGGTGCCCAGAAAAAGTCTTCGCCAAAGGGTAAACCTGAACGGACATGCCAGGTAACATCCCAAAGGCCCCCTCCAATCCCTACGGCAGACATCAAAGTCAGAAACAGGGCTACTCCCTGCCGAAGCCCGTGCGTGAGCGGCAGCTTTCGGCTAGGAGCGAGGTTACGAGGCAGCGGTTGAATGACGGTATACCAGGCCAATCCCATCAAGGCCGCAATGCCCAGAAAGAGCAGAATCAGCCCAATCACGAAAGCGGTCAGGTTTGCACCAGCAGGCAAGCCGGAAAATAGACTAAGTAGTGCATAAACCAGCACCATGGCCGCCATGAATCTGAAAATAATCCGGTTATTCTCGTGAGACGCAGGTTGCACCAGGTTACTCCACTTTTGGAATAGAGATTGAAATATTCCAGAGATTGTACAGTGAATTCGGTTTTGCTGCTCAGGATTGCCGTTCGTGCAGGAGGTTCAAAACACAGCGCTGAACCTCCTATGAATAGTAGACAGCTTCGGGGTTCTTCAAGGGGATTCGTGTTCCACCTGAGCGCGGAGATCATCCTTCATATCCGGCGGCAGGGCTGTCCAGTGGATATCCAGGATAGCAGCTTGCAAGCCCCAGAGCGCGTTCAGGGAGACTTTCTCCGGAAAGCGCTCTTTCAGCCGTTTATAGACTTCCACCGCTCCGAACCGATCGAGATCTGCCGGCGTGTGGATGCCAACCTCATGCAGCCATTCCCGAGTCTTTGGCCCGATATTTTTCAGTGAGGCGAGGCTATCCATAGCCCTCCTCCGCTTCGAGTTCAATCAGTTCCCGGCGAGCAGTATCTCGAACGGATAAGTCCGGGTCAGTTCTCAGGATGCGGCGCAGGTCAGCGCGCAGATCCACTCGCAAGTGGCAGCCATCCGGTTTACATTTCTCGCAGGCCAGCGCATGGATGGCATGGCGACGGTTCTTTGGAGTTGGATCAGTATAGGCAGCATCCAGTAGCGGTTGGACATAGCTCTCATCCGCGAGATGATCCATCAACTGGATGCACCACCAACGGATTTTGCTGTTGCGGTGTTTTAGTCCCCGGATGAGCGCCGCTTTTGCTTCAGGACTGACCTTGACGCGGCGTAGTTCAGTAGCAGTCAGGCCACCCACCAGGGCGCGGATAGTGTCATTGCGTCGGGTCTTATCGCCTAACCGTTCAACCAGTTGATCGGGTGATGGCCTATGATCTACCATGTTCCCCCCTCTGACCTACTGTGAACCTATGATAGGAGAAATGCTCCTCGCCAGTCAATCAGCTTGGTCGATTCACTTCCTCTCTCGTTATTCTCGCTCGGACTGCTATAATCAACCCTCAGCAAACCCAACCTGGCATCGAAAGGAATGCACAATGGCTGTGGACAAGATCGCAGAGGGCGTCGTAGTCAGCATGACCTATGTGCTGACAGTCGATGGCGAGGAAGTAGGCCGTGCCAACGCGGATGAGCCGCTGGAATACCTGCATGGCGCGGAGAACATTGTCCCTGGCCTGGAAGCCGCTTTAGAGGGCAAGGTGATCGGTGATACGGTGCATGTCGTCGTACCGCCGGAAGATGCCTACGGCTACTATGACGAGGACGAGGTGGATGAATTCGACCTGGAAGACATCCCGGGTGGTGAAGCGCTGGAACCGGGCATGATGGTCGAGGTCGAGGATGACGACGGGTATATCTATACCGGCACCGTCATGGAAGTGACCGAAGACAGCATCGTGGTCGACTTTAATCCCCCCCTGGCGGGCAAGACCCTGACCTTTGATGTGCAGGTCGTCGGACTGCGGGAAGCCGATGCCGAAGAACTGGATCATGGGCATCCGCATTCGCTCAATGACTATTATGACGACGAGGAAGAAGACGAAGAATAGTCTTTAGTCGACAACCAATAGTCACCAGCCAGACAAAACGGGGCTTACTTTCACAGTAAGCCCCGTTTGATTCTAAGCCCGGAAGAGGCGACCTGTCAGGTCGCCTCTTCAGTTCTTACAGTGGCAACCAGGCCAGCGGCGCAAGGAAGGTCTGATTTTCAACCTTGCCGTCGATGATCTCAGCGCCGCTGTAGATGCTGGTGGAAGCCGCGCTGTTCACATCCAGCAGGATGGTGGTGGCATAGGGCGGTTCGTTCGGGTCTTCCACCACTTCCCAGTTGAGCAGCCCAAATCGCAGGCCATCGGCTGAAAGGGCCAACGCCGGGCTGAAGCGTCCCCGCGCCAGTCGGCTGGCATTCCCGCTGGCCAGGTCAAGGTCGATTATCGCGTTGTTCGTACCATTAAGTCCACCGGCCACCGCCAGCACGCGGCGGCTATCCGGGGTGAAGCGGATCGCCGAGATGGCATCACCCGAGCTACCAGCAGTCAAGCGGATTGTCGGGGCCAGGGGATCACCCAGATTGATGGCCTGCAATTCAGCGTCGCCAGCAGTCGTGGTGACAACGACCGCCAGCCAGCGCCCATCGGGTGAGAGGCGCGGGATACTCTGCACCGTACCGCTATAGGTTGGCATCACCACTCCAGCTTCAATGATCGGCTGGACGCGCATATCCGCCATGGTCATACGGAACAGGGCGGCGGTATTGGCCGTGCGTCCATCCGGCACGCTGAAAACTACCTGAGTGCCGTCGGACGAGATCAACACCTGACCGGCACGGGCAAAGGCGGCAAAAGCACCCCGCGCCGCATCGCTGGCAGCCAGAGTCGCACTACGTTCCGCCGGGTTGACGATATAAAGCTGCCAGATTTGCTGACGTTCGGCGGGTTCGTTGGGACAGCGTTGACCAAGCAAAGCGACCAACCGACCATCAGGTGCAGTTTGAAGCGAAGCACTGGTGAAACGGCAGTCCTCGGTATTGGGCTGGAGGGTCGCCACTTCACGCTCGCTGCTGCCATCCCAGAGGAGAACGGCAGCTTCATCGGCCTCACCCTGGTTGTTGGTGAAGAAACTGATGAAGGCGGCATTATCATCAGTCAGGTCGAAAGCAGCCACGTTCTCGTAGGTATAGACCTGGGCAGCATTGGAAGCGCTGTAGAGCTTGAGGAAGCCATCCGGGAATTCGCTCTGGCGGGCATCCGGCTCAAAAGCGATATACCCAAAGCGAGCACCATCCGGGGCAAACTGGAACGTGCCACTACCGACACAGGCCAGCGCCTGAACGTCATCAATCTTCTGCGGGACGGCTGCGCCCCGGAAGAGATACAGTTCACCCGCATCCAACCCCACATAGACTGCAACCGCGCGTCCGTCCGGGCTGATGGCCTGATCGCCACAGAGTTCGACACGGCTGGTCTGCGGCGGGATCGCCAATAGGGAGGTCGCCGCACCACTGGCATCCACCGCCACAAGTTCACCGGGTTCCGCAGCAGATTGCTGCCCCGGCCCTGGCCCTTTACCCCGCCAGGCCAGCAGCAAAGCAGGATCCGGTTCCGGGATGGGGGTACCTAACACAGCTGTGGACTGAACCGCAGGTTGGTTCTGTTCGGGCAGGCTGGCGGCAGAAAGGCTGACTTCCTGGATTTGCGGCGCGCCCATCCGCCAGACGAAAAAGAGCATCACCCCGCCTACCAGCAGCAGGCCTAGAATCATCAATAGAAAGATCGAACGGTTATCAGCGCGGCCCGCTGACCGAGGCATGTGGGTCATCGTCATACGAGGACATCCTTTGAGTCGATGTGAAATAGACTGGCGTTTATCCTTCACTATAGCGAGGATTGATATGGAAAGGCGATAGTACGGCGGGGGGAGAGCCATAACGAACGTAAAGACAGAGAGTACCCAAAAACAACTTTGCAAAGTCATTCAGCAGGTTTTCAAAAATCAGCATATACTCTCCCTAACACCCTACATTACAACTGGAGAGCAAACATGGGCGGGACGGGATTCCTCCTTCAATGGCCTTCCGATGCGCGACCGGCGACCATCGCCGCGCCGTATGACCCCGCGACGGGCATCGTTCGCTTGAACGCGGCCGCTGGCACCACTGTTCAGGCCGGGGCTGCCGGTCGTGTGGGCGATGTGGGTGCGAATATCGTCACTTTACATTGCGGTGCCTATACGGTGCGCTACGGGAATCTGAAATCCATCCGGGTACAAACGGGGCAAAATATTGAAGCAAATACGATCCTTGGGGAGTCTGCCGGACCAGCCATTTCGGTGAGCATCGCCCAACCGATTGACCCAACCCCGCTGCTGGTGATGCCGCCTGCGCTGCCGGTAACGCCGCCGACCCCGGTTCCTTCCCCGGAACCTGCCAAACCCGGCGTCAAAAGTTATGTGCAACCAACCCAGGCCGGGCTGCGGGTGCGGGAAAAGCCGGTAGATGGCAATACGCTGGCGTTCGTCGGCACCTTCGATGTCATGGAAGCGCTCGAACCAGCGGCGGATGTCAAACGCAAGCTGGGCGTTGATAACGAGTGGATCAAAGTTAAAACGATGGGTGGCGTGACGGGGTTCAGCGCCGGGAAGTTCCTGCAAGCCTATACCGGGGAATATCCACCGCCAGTCGTCCAGCCGGTACCGGGTGCATTGAATATCACCGGCATGAACCTGGATATGAACCACCCACTGGGACACCCGGACCCGGCCCGCCTCAAAGGGATGGGCTGGATTCGTGTCAAACTGAATGTATCTTACAATCCAGCCAATAACACCTATGGCAACCGGGATGTGAAAGCGGCGGTCGAACGCACCATCCCCTTCCTGCAACCCTATGTCAAAGCCGGGCTGAAAGTCCTCATGGTGCTGACCCATCAGCTCTATGGCGAAGGAGCCGGTTTCCTCTGGCCTGCCATGAACAGCGGCAAGTGGAATGAACTCATCCCGACCTATGCCGACTTTGCCAAACAGGCAGCGACCCTCTTCAAGCCGACGGGACTCGTCCATGCCTGGCAGATCTGGAATGAACAGGATACCGATCCATCAGTCGCCCGTGCTGCCGTGCCGATTCCAGCAGCCGATTACGGACGGATGCTGACGGCCACCATCCGTGCCATCAAGTCAGTTGATCCGGCGGCGATCTGCATCACCGGCGGTCACGTCAGCGGGCCGGGCAAGGGGCAGATTTATGCGCGAGCGACGCTGAATGCGATGGCTGCTGATGTCCGACCGGATGGCATCGCCTCTCATCCCTATGGACGCGGCGTGCGCGGCAATATGTTCAGCCCTTTCGGAGCGCTGGAAGAAGAAATTAGTGGCTATGCGTCTGTGATACCGGGCAAGCCCGTTTGGTTCACCGAATGGGGCGTACTCGATCAGCAGGGCAATACTGGCCTGGCTCCTAAAGTGATCGATTATGCGCGTGGGTTTGTAAACATCATCAAGTCGCAGTATGCCAATCAGGTGGCGTGTGCGATCTGGTACGCCTGGGCGGATAGCATGGATAACGGCTATGGGTTGGTCGATGCAGCCAATAATCCCAAAGCGGCCCTCATGGACCCGTTCCTGCGGCTATAGCCGAGGGCTTCCACAAAACTTCACCTGAATGTAGGGGCGGCCCGGCGGGTTGCCCTTATTGCGTCATACTCGTCACGGCGTCGCGTGTGCCTCCACAAAGGCGACGGCTGCAGGATCAGGGGGCATGTCATTCGTCTGCGTTGCCCGTTCGATGTGCTGCTGATAGGCCATCACTGCACCGGCAATATCGCCTTGCCCTTCCAATGCCTGGCCCAGCAGGAGCCACGGCACCGGCCAGTATTCGCTTTCGCCCAGGGCGGCGCGGGCATCAGCCTCCGCCGCCGGGAAATCCAGCAGGCGCAAATAGGCTGCCGCTCGCTGGAGATACAATTCCCAATCTTCAAAAGTGAATGAGCCATCATCGGGAGTGAATCCCAACCCAAGCGTGTACAGCCCGACCGCGATCGCCCAGCGTTCCCGCATTGCTTCTGAATGCCCGAGGTTGAGGTACATGAGGGCATCCTCGGCGCCGAAGGCTTGCGCCACCGCATAGCTCCGTAAGGCATCGGATTCCGCTGTCAGGCGGTCATCGTAATAAGTCTGCCGTTCAAATTGCCAGTCTTCGGCGTAGATGGCGTATAACGCGTGACCCCGTGCCAGGTGCAGCACGCCGGCGTTTGGCAGTTTGCTTAGACCCTGGTCCAGGTAGGAGACTCGCGTTTGTGAATCCGCGTGATTCCGGGCGATACGCAGGTACACATCCGGGTTATCAGGCATGAGAGCGATAGCAGTGCTGAAGTATTCGCGCGCCTCAAACAAACTGGGCGTCACCATGTAGAGTTCGCCTAGTCGCAGAGCAGCCTCGCCAGTAGCTTGTAGGTCGGCGTCGGATGGAGTAGGGGTCTGTGCGCCAGCCCACATTCCTGCCAGCAGCAGTACTATTACCCCGACCACTGCACTAACTCTGAGTGACCGTACCTGACCATGCATCGCGTCATCCTCCAGCAATCTATGGTCCACTTTACCGTGTCAGAGGATTTTCCGGCAATAGATACAGCGCTGTTTGCTGCCCCAGGGAGTCGGGTGGGACTCATTCGCGCTGCGGGCGAATTCAAAGGGGCTACCGAATACCCTGTGGAGAGAAACCGCGTCGGATCGGGCGACTGTCAACCCACTGCATCGCTCCGGGCCATCCGGCGGGGGTGAAGTTCCTTCTGTTCAGTCGATAGCAAAGTTAAGATTGTCACTCCATGACGCTAAAGTGAAGTTGTCATCTGGAGTTCATTTCCTCATCGCCAATAATGAACTGGTGGCGAATGTCACTGGCATTCTAAAAGGCCAGTGACATTCGGCTTCCGTCATATACATGGTTGCGCGACGTCGGCTAATCATCCTGATCCAGCTTCTTCTGTCGACTCGGGGACAACAGCAGTAGGTTGAGCGTCAATCACGGGTGCCTGACACTGCGCCAGCAGTTCCGCCAGCACCGTGAGCGCCTCGGTATCGCTTTGCTCCTGCGAAAGATCATACCCCTGCTGCATGACCGGCACCGCCGAAGCGCAGCTCCCCAACGCAACATAGGAACGGCCCAACCACAGATAATGCCGGGGTTCAGTGCTGCCCAGGTCAACGGCCGCTTGCAGGGATTCGACCGCTGCACTGTAGTTATCAAGTGACTCCTGCACCCGGCCCAGCAGCGCGTTACAGCGGATACTGTCCGGCTGGGCTTCCACACATCGGGTGAGGAAATCGGCGGCTTGCTCCCGTTGTCCCAGTCGGCGGAAGGAAATATCCCCCAACCAGTACAGGACACGTGGATTTTCTGGGTTCAGTTCCAGCACCTCGCGCAGCAGCGCGACGGCGGTTTCTGCCGGATTTTCGCTGGCGGTGGCTTCATAATTGGCGATCAACTGCGCAAGTTCGACGGTCTGCTGTGGGATGTTCGGGGCCAGGTCAAGCGCGGCCCGGAAGTCATTCTCGGCGGCAGCCAGGTCAAACTGCACCGTTTGGTTAATCCAGCCGCGAATCCGGTAAGCCTCGTAGCTATCTGGGTCAATCGAAAGCGCCCGTTCCGCATTCTCCAGCGCCAGATCACCGCGCCCCAGGTTCCAGTAGGCTTCTGCCAGATAGGCATAGCCCCGCGCACTATCCGGGTCAAGTTCAATGGCGCGCAAGGCGCTGGCGAGCGCCTCACCATAGCGGTCATTCTCGCTCAAAGCAAAGGATCGCACGGCCCAGGCATCCGCGCTGAATGGATTGGCAGTGACGGTGTTCTCCGCCATGGTCAACGCTTCCGCCGCTCGGCCTTCCCCGATCAGAGCTAATGTTGCCCGGTAAAACACCTGAACATTATTCGGTGCGCCATCCATCGCCACCCGGTAATCCGAAAGTGCTGATTCGACCCGCCCTTCCCGCCAGTTATTATCGGCGCGGGCGATGAGAATGGAGGGGTCCTGGGTGGGCAGTGCCGTCGGTGCAGCAATCGTCGCCAATCCGCTTTGCGCGTTGCTGATGACACTATTGATCGCCTGTTCAATCGGCGGGCGGACTTCATCCCGCCGTTCGTAGATTTGCAGGCCGACATAAACCACCGCCGGGGTGAGCAACCAGAGCCACAACCACCGCAGTGAGATCGGACTGCGCTTTTGACCGCGCAGGTAGCGTTTAGGTGTCTTGAGATACATCTAATTCCCAAACCCAATCGGCGTCGGCGGAATCTCAGTCGGTGCAATGGTTGCCACCACCTGACCGCTAAACTGCGGGCAGGTCTGAATAGTCAGGTTCAGGCCGAGCGTGATGTCATCCTGAATACTTTCACTGCCGGGCAAGGACTGAACCAGTTCCGCCGAGCGATTCAGATATTGCCAGGCCAGTTCACAATTGCCGTTGCCAGGCCGCGCCAGATAGTAATGCGCCAGCCCACGCAGGTAGTAACACTGGATTTCGGTCGAACCCAGTTCTTCGCAGCGGGCGAAGTTCTCAATCGCGCCTTCATAATTCCGGCGGCCGTAGTTGACCATACCCAACTGCCGGTAGGAACGTGCCAGCGTGACCGGGTCCGGATTCTGCTCGATAGCATCCTGGCAGTAGCCTTCTGCCTGGCTGGCCTCACCGGCGCTGAAGTAGGTTTCACACAGGCGGAACATGGCGCGGGCATTGCGCGGTTCCAGGCGCAGGATGGCATCGTAGGTGGCAATCGCTTCTTCCAGCATATTAAGTGACCGGAACTGGAGGGCGAGTTCAAAGTAGGGACCAGTCAGGTTCGGATTGATAGCAATCGCCGCATTTAGCTCCTGAATAGCTTCTTCCCGCTGACCCACGCTGATGAGGGTATAGGCGAAAGCGCGGTGGGCATCCGGGTTCATCGGGTCGGCCTCGACAGCGCTGCTCCCCCATTGCAAACCCAGTTGAAAGCGCGAAATCGTCGCGTATGACCAGGCCAACACCGCATGAAGCTGGCTATAATTCGGTGCACGCTCCAAGCCCTGTTGGGCCACTGGGATGGCCTGGCTCGCCTGCCCATCCCAGAAGAGCGCCTTGCTCTTGAGCGCGTAGCCACGCGGGTCATTGGGGGCCGCCTCGATCGCCCGGTCACCAATTTCCAGCGCGATTTCCACATCCGACCGCGGGCGACCGTTGCTGGGATCAGGGTCGCGGTCAAGGTCAAGCAGGGTCCGCCCATATTCATACAAATAGTTGATGTCACTCGGTTGCTGGAGCACCGCCTGTTCGAACATGCGGCTGGCATTTTCCACATCGCCACGGGCGTAGAAGTCGAAGCCCTGCTGGGCATACCAACTGGCAAAAGGCGTAGCAGTGGGGGCCAGACCAATTGCGTCCAGTGCGGCCAGTTGCAGTCGTGGTAGCTGCCACCAGACGTAGCCGAGGATGCCGCCCATCACCAGCAGGTAGATGAACACAAACTGTCGATTGACGCGGTTGCGGCGTCGATTGCCAAAAAGCGGTTGACTATAATCCCGCCGGATTTGCATAGTTACAATACCTCAACATCTCATCCACAGTTACCATAATCGAGGCGGACGAAGGGTGTCAAGGCAAGTTCACGGTCACCAACTCGAAATATCAGGCACCTCAGGGTATACTGGAAAACATTCAATCAAGGAACGCATGGACTGATCCCGCCGGAGGCATTTGAAGCATGGCGACTACATCCCGTAGCTGGTTCTATACCACGCCGGACGCCCGACCCTACATGATCGAAGAGCGCGTTAACCATTCATTGTGGAAGAACCGCCTGCAGGGGCTGTACATGAGCTGCGTTCACCCCTTCTCACCGATCCGTATGGAAGGGGACTGGAACGGAATGCCGGTGCAGTTTGAATTCCAGCCAGGCCAGTATTTCATCCTCCGCAGTGGGCGTGAAGTCCGCGAGTTGATCGGCGTACTGCGGCAGGTACTGCTGATGCGACCAACCGTCAGCTATGTGGATGCGACCGGCTTTCATGTGGTTGAGTGGCACACGGACTCCGGTGCAGAGCGCCTGCATCAGATTCAGAGCAACAACGCCAACCAGAGCGTGCGCCTGCTGAAGAAACCCTCGGCCTAAAAACGCTTCTTACACCTGAGACTGAAATAGCATGTTCAAAGCCGTTGTAAACGGCTTTTTGGATTCACTTACTCCAGGATGCCGCGGGCGAGGGCAGACTTGACCAACTGGGCGCGGGTTTGCAGGTTGAGCTTTTCCATGCCCCTGGTACGGTAAGTTTCCACCGTTTTGACGCTCAGGAACAATTCACTGGCGATTTCCGCATTGGTATAACCCAGCGCGACCAACCGCAGCACATCCCGTTCCCGGTCAGAGAGGGAATCCCAGGGGTCAGCCTGGGTTTTCACGGCGACTGTATGCGTGTCGATCTTCTGAAGCAGTTTTTCCGACATGGCCGAGTGAACGTAAGTTTCCCCCCGCATGACGGTTTGAATCGCCATCAGCAGTTCAGTATCCACCGCTTTCTTGAGGATGTAGCCGGAAGCGCCCGTCCGCAGCGCCCCTTGCAGGTAATTGACATCATCGTGCATGGTCAAAATCAGGATGCGGCTTTGTGGTGATTCCTGCTGGAGCAGCGGAATGGCAGTCAGACCATCCATACCGGGCATGTTCAAGTCCAGGATGATGATGTCCGGCTGAAGGGCGCGGACTTTGCCGAGGGCTTCAGCGGCCGTCCCGGCCTCACCCACCACTTGCAGATCCGCCTGATTATCAATGAGCAGGCGCAGCCCACTCCGCAAAACCGCGTGATCGTCTACCAGCAGGATTCGAAGGGGTGTCGTCATGGTCTTTAGGTTGCCTGTGTCTCGGTCATAGCGGTCGGCGGTATTTCGATGAACAGGCTGGTGCCCTGTCCTGGCTGCGATTCGATAGTGAGCTTACCGCCAAAAAGCTGAATGCGCTCCCGAATACCTTGCAGCCCCAGGCTTTTTTGATGATACACCTTGCTGGCTGGATCGAAGCCCACACCATTATCTTCGATGATGACACGAATACCCTTCTGGCGCTGTTCGATGAGGACGCTGACATTATTCGCTTTGGCATGGCGGGCGATATTGGTCAGCCCTTCCTGCACCATCCGGTACAGGCTGGTTTCCAGCATCAGGGGCAAGCGCTCTGCCAGTCCGCGAGTGACAAAATCGACCTGCACCTGATAGCGACGTTGAAAATCCTCGATATAACGCCCCAGCGCCGCCACCAGCCCCAGATCATCCAGCACGCTAGGGCGGAGCTGCCAGGCCAGCGCATGGACTTCATCCAATGTGCCGTTAACCACTTCGCGGATGTCCTCGATTCGGCCCCGAACCGTTTCCAGGTCGTTGGCGGATTCCAGATTCCGTAGGCCAACCAGCAGCGACGTCAGCGATTGGCTGGTGCTGTCATGCAGTTCACGGGCGATGCGCTTCCGTTCTTCTTCCTGCGCGGTGATGACACCGCGTACATAGTTTTCCCGCAGGGCTTCACGTTCCTGGCTTTCCTGGGCGGCCCCTTCCAGGGAGGTCGTCATGGCATTGAAGGCATCCGCCAGGTCACCAATTTCGTCATTAGCCCAGCGCGTCACCCGGTGGGAAAAATCGCCTTTAGCAACGGCGCGAGTCGCCTCTACCAGGCTCAAAATGGGGCGCGTCAGAATCCACGTCAGAAAAAACGCTGCCACAAAACCCACCGCGATCATGACCATCGTGACCGAGAAAATCTGAAGTGCCACGGTATTGGTGATTTGCTCAATCGTATCCTCAGCTAACCCCAGTTGGATAAGGCGGCCATCACCGAGCGGGGTGATGATATCAATGACGTATCCCCAGGGCGTGAACAGCTTCCGAATCTCGTGTACCCCGTTCACAACCGTCTCGTTGGAAGGAATTCCTGGTTCAATCTCCGGGATCAGCAGCGCATCGTCGGATGCTGCAATCACGGTGGAATCCGGGTTGCGGAGAATGACATAATCCACCAGGGTATTGTGACCGCTGGCCGAGTAATGTTCTTCAATACCAACCAGGTATTCCAGCAAAGCGGCGCTGTCCGGCGGGGGATTACTCTCCAGCCGGTTCAGCATCACGCCAGAAATACCCATCCCCTGGATGTGGAGCTGATCCTCCAGCGTCTGATAGAGAGCGTTGCGCAGTTGCAGCGAGACGAATACCCCTAACAGCACAATCACACCCAGCACAATCCCCATGACTTTGACCCGGATGCTGGCCGCGCCAAAAAAATCCCACAGGCGCTGAACGATTGGAATGCGCCAGAAGCTATCGAGAGTCGAAGGCATTGCGTTCATGGCTCACCGTGTCGCTGTGAACAAGAAAATTCATTGTACTGTGGAGACTGGATCGTGACGATCAGCGACCGCGCCGACCTTGCACCCGTGGATCAAGCACATCCCGCAGACCGTCACCGAGCAGGTTAAAGCCCAGTACAGCCAAAGCGATCGCCAGTCCGGGATAAATGATCAGCCAGGGGGCGTTTTCCGCCAGTGCCCGGTGTTCGTTGAGCATGACTCCCCAGGAGGCCATCGGCGGCACCGTACCCAGGCCCAGGAAACTCAAACCGGCTTCAGTCAGCAGCGACCAGGAGAGCGCCAGGCTGATCTGCACAATCAGGGGAGCCAGCGTATTCGGCAAGACATGCCGCAGCAGTACCCGGATCGCGCTGGAGCCGATGCAGCGGGCGGCGGTCACAAACTCCATTTGCTTGACGGCCAGTACCGGGGCGCGAGCGACCCGGGCGAAGATCGGTGTATAGACGATGGCGATCGCAATGATGGCATTTTCCAGCCCTGGCCCCAGCACCGTCACCACCACCAGCGCCAGCAGCAACGTGGGAAAGGCGAAAAAGACATCCATCACCCGCATGAGGAGTGTATCCACCCAGCCACCGGCAAAACCGGCCACGATGCCGAGCAGAGTGCCTGCCAACCCCGCCAGCGCGACCGAGGTCACGGCAACCCGCAGGGAATTCGTTGCTCCGGCAATCAGGCGGCTGGCGAGATCGCGCCCGAACAAGTCAGTACCGAGCAGATACGCAGCACTGGGCGGTTGCAGTCGGTCACGGGCATGCTGCTCATTCGGCGGATACGGAGTCGCGCCAAGCGCACCCAGCAGGCCGAACAGCAGATAGCAGGCCACCAGCAGCAGACCAACCATCCCGCTCAGATTCGTGAGCAGGCGGCGGAAAGCGCCGGGCCGCCGGGTAGGGGCTTCGGTAGGCAGGCTAAGCGCGGTTGCGTTCATAAGAGATGCGGGGGTCAACCGCCGCGTAGAGCAGGTCAATCACCAGATTGATGAGGACGAAGGTAAAGGCGATGAACAGCGTGGCCCCTTGTACCAGGGCGTAATCCCGCTGCGAAATGGCATTGATGAGCAAGCGTCCCAGGCCGGGGAGCGAGAAGAGAGTCTCGATGATGAAAGTGCCACCCAATAGATAGCCCATTTCCACACCAACCAGAGTCACCACCGGGATGAGGGCGTTCCGCAGGGCATGACGGGTGACGACCTGCCGTTCGCGCAGGCCCTTGCTGCGGGCCGTCCGCACATAATCCTCGCCCAGCACCTCCAGCATGGAGGAGCGCGTCATCCGCATGATCGAGGCAGAAAAGGCGAAGCCCAGCGTGATCGCCGGGAAGATCATCTGTTGTAAGTTCAGGCCGGGGTTTTCATTGAAGCGGGCGAAGTTCCCCGCATTCGGCAAAAAGCCAAACACCGTCGACAGCACAAAAATGATGAGCGTGCCCACCAGAAAGCCAGGCATCACCAACCCCGCCAGCGCCAGCAGCCGTACCAATAGATCGAGGATGGAGTTGTAACGGACAGCCGCGATGATGCCGAGTGGTACGCCGACCAGCAAGCCCAGCGTAACTGCCATCAGCGCCAGTTGCAACGTGACCGGAAAGCGTTCGGCAATCAGCTCAGTGACAGGCTTGCCATGGCGTGTGGAAATCCCCAGGTCACCCACAACCGCCCGCGTGATCCAATTCACATACTGTTCACTCACGGGGCGATCCAGCCCGTAATAACGCCGGAGCGATTCCCGCTGCGTATCTGTGAGCATCCCGGCTTCGGTACCCAGCGTCGCTGTGATGACATCGCCGGGGATCAGACGAATCGCCATAAAGACCAGCAGCGAGACACCGATCAGGATAGGCAGGAAAGCCAGCACACGCTGAATAAGATAACGGCGCACAGGCACACTTTCGATTATAAAAGTCAGCCCCGACCACGACGATCAGGGCTGACCTTCATGCAACAGCTTTAGCGTTCCAGCGTGACTTTGGCGAAGGAATACAGCGAATCGGTCGGGTTCGGTTCAAAGCCCACGACATACGGCTGATGAGCGGTGTACTCAAAGCCGTTGTACAACCAGATCCACGGCGAAACTTCAGTCAGGTGCTGCTGGAACTGGGTGAAGATCTCCAACCGATTCTCGAAGCTGGGTTCGGCGCGGCCCGCCGCCATCAGTGAGTCCAGCGTCTCATCAATGTAGTTGGTGACCACTTGCAGGTTACCAGCGCTCGTCCAGTAACGGGCGTACATGGTGTACGGGTCTGGGCGACCACCATTCAGGGCAATGGCACTGTCGAAATCGCCAGCCAGCCAGCGATCGACATAGACGCTCAGTTCCAGCGGTTCGATCTCCAGGGTGATGCCAATCTCGGCCAACTGCGCCTGGATGCTCTGGGCTTCGCTCAAAGCAGTCGGCGGCTCGGCATTGGCGACAATCGCCTTGATGGTGAAGGGTTCCACGCCAGCCATCAGCTCGCGGGCACGGTCAAGATCCTTCTGATAGCAGAAGAAGCCGGAGGTATCCACCTGATACGCCGGGATGGTCAGCGGGCCGGTGACGGTGCCTTCACCCAGTGAGGCAGTATCCAGCACTTCCTGACGGTCGATGGCGCAGGACATAGCCTGACGAACGGCCAGGTTATCCATTGGGGCGCGGGACGGGTTCAACTGGAAGACGTGGTAAGCCAGTGCCGGAACGGCATTCAGGGTGATGCTGCTGTCCCCATTCAGGAGGGTCGCTACCAGCGGATCGTTCAGCAGGGCAAAGTCGATTTCGCCAGCGCGCAGCGCCGCCAGAATCGAGGCTTCATCCGGGATGACACGCATTTCAATGCCGTCCACAAACGGGCCTTCACCCCACCATTCCGCATTGGCGGACAGGCGGGTGACTTCTTCCGGAATCCACTCATCGAGGATGAAGGGGCCGGTGCCAATGGCCGATGCCGCAAAGTCGCCACTTTCGATCACTTCCGAGGGGACAATCGACGCATTGACCGAGGCCATCGCCGCCAGCAGCGGAACATCAGCGACCGAGAGGTTGAAGACCACCGTGTAGTCGTCCGGGGTATCCATAGAAGCGATGCTGAGGTAATTGGCGCGGGCAGCCGCTCCGGTTTCTTCATTCAGAATACGGTTGAAGCTCGCCACCACATCAGCAGCCGTGAAGTCGCTGCCATCGTGGAACTTTACGCCCTGGCGCAGATTCATAGTCAGGGTCATGGCATCATCGGCAAACGTCCAGGATTCGGCCAGCGCCGGGACGATGTTCAGATTGGCATCCAGCGTCACCAGCGGTTCATAGACCAATTCCAGCAGGCGCAGCGAGGCGAATGCCGTCTGGGTATGGGGGTCGAGGCCGGTGGTATCCGCTGCCCGGGCCATGATGAGGGTGTTACCGGAATCCTGTGCCAGGGCGCTGCCGAGGCCCAGCATCAGGACGGCAACCATCAATAAGAGGCGCATCCATTTCAACATTGATCAAACTCCTTAGTTAGAACTATTCTCGCACGAACGGATCATTCAGCGACCCGGTGCTTCCAATAGAGTAATTCGGCCACGCCGGGGACAACATAATCCGCCAGCGCGCCGATGCGGTGGTAGCCCTGCCGTTCGTAGAAGTGCTGCGCCCGCGTGTTAAAGTCCGAAACCAGCAGGAATAACACATCAGCCAGCGTCCACGCCCGTGCCTCAATGGCATCGAGCAGCAGCGCCCCGACCCCGCGTGAGGTGCACTCTGGATGCACACCGATCAACCGCAGATAGGGGCTGCGTCCAAACGCCCCGTTGGGCAGCATCCAGGCAAAACCCACCAAACGGCTATCTTCTTCCACAGTCAGCAGCGTATCACCCCGCCCCAACCCGGCCTGGAACTGACGGTTAGCACCATCCAACGTCAGGCCATAACGCTGGAGCAGCGGCAGCGTCACTATCCACGACGCCAGCGGCTCCACATCAGCAGGCCGCATATCACGCAGCGTCGGCATGGGGCTTTCGGTTCAGGGCATGGCTGCGCATAAGGTGTCCTTCAATAGTGGCAGGTAATTCATACCCGGGGTGATGTCCCCCAGGATGCTGGGATGCGGCGCACCCGTGAGCGACGGGAGGACCGCGGGGCGCTGGAACCAGCTTTCATAGGCCAGCACCGCGAAGACCAACGCTTCTTTGTTATCGCTGTCCATGCCGATGGCCTCATGAGTCTTGACCTCAGCACCTGGCAGGAACGACTGGAGATAGGACATCAGGACCGGGTTGCGCCCACCCCCGCCACCGATGATGACTTCGGCAGGCATGACCGGGGCGGTCGCCTGATAGGCTTCGGCAATGCTGGCGGCGGTCAGGGCCGTGATTGTGGACAGAATATCGGGGTCAGAGAGTTGTCGTGATCGGCCTTCGGCGATCAGTGCGGCTGCCATCTGTGGGCCAAACAACTCGCGCCCGGTGGATTTGGGGCCGCGCCGACGATAGTAGGGATGTTCCATCAGGTCGCCCAACCAGCCTTCATCCATACGGCCCCGGCGCGCCATCTGACCGTCCTGGTCAAAGGCAGCGCTCCCATCCGTCAAAATCCGCATGGACTCATCCAGCAGGGCATTGCCGGGGCCAGTATCAAAGGCAATCGGCAGGATATTGGGTTGGTTCAAAGGCGGTAGCAGAGTCACATTGGAGATGCCACCGATATTCTGGATAGCCCGCCAATGCGTGGGGTGGCGGAGCAGCAGCCAGTCGATATAGGCCGTAAGAGGCGCTCCCTGCCCGCCAGCGGCAATATCCCGTGACCGGAAGTTGCTGATGGTGGTGATGCCTGTGCGTTCGGTGACAACGGCTGCTTCCCCGATTTGCAGCGAACCCAGGACTTTGCCTTCTGCCGTCACCTCGTGCCAGACAGTTTGCCCGTGTAGACCGATCAGGTCGACCTGTTGAGGGCTGCGACCGGCTTGTTTCAACAAATCATGGACGGCCTGGGCAAAGCGTTCACCCAGTTCAAAGTGCAGGCGGGTCAGCGCGTCGATACGGCTTTTTTCGTGGTTGCCCTGCTCATGGATATGGCGTTGAAAATCACGCGTGTAGCTGGTGGATTGGGCTGCCAGCATCTCAACCTTCAGGCTACCAGGTGCACCCTGAATGGCACACAGAGCAGCATCGATGCCATCGGCGGAAGTGCCGGACATCAGTCCAATTACATACAGGGGGCGAGTGGCTACTGAATTCAAAATTCTACTCAATAACCTATTCTTTTGGGTTGTGTCATTACCGCAGATTATAGGGAGCCCGGACGACGCTTGTCAAAAGAATGGAACCGGATGGTTCTCGATGTGACCTCATCTGCTTCCTATTCACTCCTCACATCGCATTCACACAAATTTAGCCATTCACTCATCAGGACTTCTTAGCCTAAAAGAAGGTTTACCATATTTAACTTTTGGTACCAGTACGAGGGAGTTAGGGAATATGCGTAAGGTTTTGCTCGTCGCGCTCAGCCTGTTGGCTGTGCTCGGCCTGCTGGTCGTGCCGGTCGGCGCACAGCAGGGAACGATTGTCGAAGTGGCGCAGGGCGCCGGAATGTTCAACACCCTGGTCGCAGCGGTGGAAGCGGCTGGTCTGGTGGATGCACTCAGCGGCGAAGGCCCGCTGACCGTTTTCGCCCCGACTGATGATGCCTTTGCGGCAGCGCTGGAAGCGCTGGGCCTGAGCGCGGAAGAACTGCTCGGCAATACCGAGTTGCTCACCACGGTGCTGACCTATCACGTCGTCCCCGGTAATCTGGTCATTGGGCAGGTCGCTTCCAGCACCAGCCTGACCAGCCTGCAGGGTGAGGACATCGCGGTTGGTGTGGTCGATGGCAGCCTGAAGCTGAACGGCTCGGCTGGCTTCGTCGCCACCAATATCGAAGCCTCCAACGGCATCATTCACGTCATTGACGCGGTCATCCTGCCGCCGAGCGTCTCCGGTGCCGCCCCGGCGGAAGCCGCCCCTGCCGAAGAAATGGCCGCTGACACCCTGATGGTGCGCGTGGCCCACTTCAGCCCGGATGCCCCGGCAGTCGATATTTTCATCAACGGCGAACGCAGCGCCATCACCGGCCTGGAATTCCCCAGCGTCACCGACTGGGTGGAACTCCCGGCTGGCACCTATGACCTCGCCGTAGCGGCCAGCGGCTCTGCTCTGGCGGATGCCGTCATCAGCGTGGAAGATGCTGCTCTCCCGGCTGGCGCGCACATCACCATCGCCGCGGTGGGTTCACTGGCGGGTGGAACGCTCAAGCCTGCCGTTCTGATTGAAGATTACAGCGCCATCGCTGAAGGCAATGCCCGCGTGAGCGTCTTCCACGGCATCGAAGGTGCCCCGGCAGTGGACGTGCTGGCAGGCGGCGCAGCAGTCATCACCCAACTGGCTTACCCCGGCACCCTGGGTAACAATGACGGTCTGTTCACGCTGGATGTCCCGGCGGGCAGCTATGACCTCCAGGTCGTTGCCAATCCCGATCCGTCGATTGTCGTGCTGGATCTGCCCGGTACCGAACTGACCGCTGGCATGAACTACTTCGTGGCAGCTGTCGGCACCCTGGCCGAGCCGCAGGTCGTCGTGGTTGCGACCGAGGGCTAGAGGGTTCTCCGCAAGATAACGTAGTCGACTGAGCAGGCGGGTGCTGTTGTGAAGCACCCGCCTGTTTTTGTGTATATCCCTCACGAGTGTCAAATGACAGGCTTTTGCCATGACAATCAGCAGTGTATATCCTCCCTAAGGGGACTACCCTGATAGATGGAGAAGCGTTATGAGTTGGGCATCGCACTCTCCACCACACCTTCCTCCCCCATATCACTCCCCGATTGTCCTTCCCTAAGGCTCACGCCGTAAGGAGTTAGAGCATATGAAGCGCTTGACGGGGTCACTCGTACTGGTGACTGTCATGTTGACATTCATGCTCGCCCTTCCAGTGGCTGCACAGGACGAGTTAGTTGCCAACAAAACCATCATCACCAACTGGATGAATCTCGTTTATGACCAGATGAATCTGGAGGGAGCCAGCGCCCTACTGGCTGATGAAGTCGCGTTCCACGAACCGACGTGGACCAGCCGTGTTCCGGCGGATTTTATGGCGGCTTATCCGCTCTTTGGGAATCGGGCCCAGAATGTCCGCATCACCCCGTATACCATGATCGCCGAAGGTGATCTGGTTGTCGTACCCTATCTGTGGGAAGGCACCCGCGCCGCCGTGAATCTGAATGATAGGCCGGAGATTGTGTCGGGTAATGGGGTGGAAGTCTTCCGCCTGGTGGATGGCAAGATCGCGGAGATCTGGCGTCGGCATGAGCAGCACGCCTTCTCCATCCTGGGGACCGAAGAAGACTACCGTGGCACCATCAACATGGTGCAGCCAGTCGTCACCCTGGCCGAGCGTTCCGGTATTCCGTCGCTGGACGAAATCATGATCCAGGCCAGCACCGATGCAGAACAGGTGATGCAATGGGTGCAGACCTATAACATCGGCTTACCAGACGAGTCGCTCGTCACGCCGGATTTCGCTATCCACACCTGCCCGTGTGATGATGGTACCGGCGCGATTGACCTGCCGCACCTGAGCGCGGATATTCAGCAGATGACCTATCAGGGGAACTTTATGCCCTGGACGCCGGTCAACCATGAGCAGGGCTTCATGACTGTAACCGAAAATGGCCTGACTGCCCTGATGTATGACATGCATCCGGGTAATACCAACCCGAATCTGGGTGGGATCGCCATCTTCCGGTCAGAAGCCGGTCACATTAGCGAGGTATGGTCGTTCTAGTCCTCCACTAGCGACCATTTCTTCCACGAGCCGGGGCGGGTCCAAAAGGACCCGCCCCTCGTTCTTTTGCGAAGTGAGTGGATCAGGGCCGTCTCTAGCCGCAGCGGGGGGTCGTGGTGCTGGCGGCTTCCGTCGGGCGCGCTTCCAGCAGCAGCGGCAGCTCAAAGGTTTCCGTCCCCCGCAGCACCAGCAAACGCAGCGTATCGCCGGGGCTGGCGTTCTGGACGATGTAGGCCAGCAGGGCATCCATATCCCGGATGTATTCGTCATTGACCGCGACGATGATGTCCCCACCGACGCAGACCGTTTGACCACGGACCTCACGGGCGATATTGCCGCCCTGCAGACCGGCTTTCGCCGCCGGGGACTCGGCGACGACGGTATCAATCAGCACGCCCTGGCGCACCGGCAGTTCCAGCGTATCCGCCAGACCCGCAACACCCAAGCCTTCTTCCGAAGCCATGCTGGTGATGCCCAACCAGGCGTATTCGACCCGCCCATTGGCGATCAGTTCCGGCACGACCCGCCGCGCCGTGTTCGAGGGCACCGCGAAGCCGACCCCGCTAAAGACGCCGCTTTCGGTACGGATGGCGGTATTCACGCCGATGACCTCACCCCGCGAATTCAACAGTGGGCCGCCCGAGTTGCCAGGGTTGATGTCCGTATCCACCTGAATGATCGACGGGTTCTGGAAGCCGGGGGTGATGGTATTGGTCACCAGTTCGGCGGAGGGCAGTTGCCGCCCCAGACCGCTGATGATGCCCACCGTCATCGAACTCGCTAGACCGAACGGATTACCGATGGCAATCGCCCGTTCACCCACGCGAATCTCATCGCTGTCCGCCAACGTCACCGGGTTCAGGCGGCTGGCGTCGACCTCCACCTGGATGACCGCCAGATCGCTGAAAATGTCCACCCCGACCAGCCGGGCATCGGCAATCGACCCATCCTCAAAGGTCACCCGGATGCTGGTCGAGTCGTTCACCACATGGGCATTGGTGATGATATGCCCGTTCAGGTCATAGACGAAACCGGAACCGCTGGCTTCACCATCCGGCAGCCCGGCATGGGCCGCATCATTCGGGGTCGCCACTGTCACTTCGATATTGACGACCGAGGGAGCCAGTCGTTCATAGAGATTGGTCAGGAGCAAATACTCGGCATCCGCCTGGGTGATGATTTCTTGCGGCACTGCTGTCGGTTGAGCAGCCTGCTGGCGGGTATCCACCAGCGTGATGCCTTCCCGCGTGACCGGGACAGCAGCGGCGGGCGGTTCAGTTCGGCTGGGCGCGCAGGCCGTCAGCGCCAGCATACCGATGAGGATCAGGGTTACAACCTTCATGGACGATTCATTCCCTTGCATGACTTTCTTGTGCCGTCCATTGTAATCCTGCTCATGTAGGAATTGCGTGAGTGCACGGGGAGAACATAGAAATTTTACAAAAGTAACCTTGGCTCACTTCCCTCATCGACTTCTTCTGGTCTCAAATTTGATTCACGGGATTCAACGGGTTGGTTGAGGCTTTTTAGGTTCAAACACGACGAATTTGAAAAACTGGAATCCCTGGATTCGTCGTTCTTGCTGGACACTTTGGACACAATGGACAGATTGGACTCGCCTGCTTTGTCCAACAAGATTGGGGTTGCTGGATTACAGGTGGCGCGTATCAAGCTGACGCTTTGAGCATAGCACAGGTTGGGTGGCAAATCGGAACATATGTTCCGATTTTGATGCTTAACGGGAGAAAACAGGACTTACCCAGTTACGGACGGCTCCTACGGCATAATCCGTCCCCACAACCGACAGAATGGGCGACCCGGCGGGTCGCCCCTACAAGATGGCGGACGCGCCGTTGCGCATCCCTACAGAATTGGTATCTTGCATACCTAACAGACATACCAGCCACGCTCTGCACTGTGACTGTGAACTTGGAACTGTGAACTCCGCTACCCCCCGCCCCACTGGAACGAGCCGATGCGGGCCGGGCCGTTGATGACAACCTGCGTGCCGGTTTCCAGCGAACGAATGCTAATCGGCCCCTGCGGGCGAGTCTGCCCGGCCAGCCAGTTGCCATCCGGGGAGAAGGCCGGGTCGATCATGAATCCGGCGGGGATAGCGGCACCAAGTGCACCCGTGTTCAGGTTGAGATCGACCACGCTGACCGGGGCCGGGCCGCGTCCGCCCCGCCCAATGATGAAGCGGGCACGCACCGCCCCCACCGCCCGCGCCACGTTGATCCGCAGCGGGGCGGGCAGGTTCGCCAGCGACTGGACGGTGGTCAGGGTCACATCAAACACACCGATATCGGTAGTCGGTGGCGGATCCCCCAGGCCGATGCCGGTGCCATAGACCAGAATGCGACCATCCGGCACCCAGAGCGATGTATCAAACGCCCCCAGCGGATTGAGTTCGCCTGCGCTCAGGTCGTAAATGCCAAACGAGGTCAATTCACTATCGCTGATCGTCACCAGCAGGGCGTTGAGGTTGGGCGCGAACTGCGGGTTGCGGTAGAACGGCGGCGTGCCCTGCTGACCGGCCTGCCCGTTAGTCAGGATCATCTCACCCAAGCCGCCAACCCCCGGCCCGGCCTGATCGAGCGGGCCGACGACCACCAGGCCGCCGCTCCCATTCGCGCCGCCCTGATCGGTCGCATAGGCCACCCGCGTCCCATCCGGGCTGAAGACCAACCCGCGCACATTGCCGGATTCTTCCACGAGTAGGATCGGTTCAGCTTCCGGCTGGGTCAGGTTCGCCACATAGAGCGCGTCACCACTCTGATAAACGGCCTGGGTCTCGTCACGGCTGATCGCGTAAGCGGTGATATCCGTCTCAACGGCGGTGATCGGCAGGGCGAAGGAGCCATCAGCGGGCAAGCGCCAGACTTGCAGGATGCCACCTTCGCCTTCGCCCAGGAAGTAACCGTTATAGGGCGTGACCAGCCCGGCGGCGCGGGGCAGCGGCGGCGGCCCCCAGCTATAGGCCACCACATCGCTGATCGGCAGTGAAAGGCCGTTGCCTGTCTCCGGCAGGACGAGTGCCAGCGCCCCACCCCGGAACAGCAGCATCAACTGACCGCCAGGTGCCCAGTGCAGTCCGGCGGCCTCGATAGGGGTTTGCCCGCGAAGGCTGGAACGATCCGCGCCGGATGGCAGTTCAATCAGGTTGAGATAGCCTTCCGGGGTTTCCGTATCGCTCTTTTCCCGACCAAACGCCAGCAGGGTGCCATCTGCCAGGCGGGCAGGCAGCGTATACGTCCACAAATCATCTAGCAGGACGGTCTGAGCATTGGCCTGCGCCAGATTCATCTCGATCAGTCCGCCTTCCGGCGGGGTGAAAACCAACCGCGTATCATCCAGCCAGGTGACATCGGTCGCGGCAGGGATAGCCGCGTGCAGCGCCAAGCCATTGCCATCGCGCCGGTAAATCCACCAACCGCCGATCTCGATCTGCCCGGCGAGGAAGCTCCCGCCCGGCGACCAACTCACCTGCACCAGACCGCCTTCGCGCAGGTCAAAGGTCGTGGCCGGATCCGTCGTGATGACCACCAGGCGTCCACCTGTCGGTGTACTGGCGAGGATCGCATCCCCGGCAGGTGACCAAGCCAGGCTATCGCCGCGTCCGCGAAAGGGCGGGATACCTGCGGCGGGGTCAATCAGTTCCGGCTCATCGTCGAGGAACATACGGTCCAGGTACAGGCCCGCTTCGGTGCGGTAAGCCAGCCACTGGTCATCCGGGGCGACCGCAAAATCGAGGACGAATTCATCCTCCGGGGTGACGGTCGCCAGGCCTTCCGTCCCGGCACCGATACGCTGTACTTGCCCGCTGTTGCCCAGCACATACAGGGCTGTCGGCAGGTCGAGTGCATCCAGCTGCGCCCGGCTCAGGTTCAAGCCTGTGAGCAGGCACAGCAGGCTGATGGTCAGTAGTCGCCGCATAGTCTTACTCCCCTCATTCCGCTGTGAGCTTACTCTGATGCCGGGGGCGGCGCAAGCGGGCGAAAGTCATCCCCAGCCTGTGATACACTGGCAGGGCAACACAACATTGGGATGCCGCCACTTTATTGATTGAGGTTCAAACACCTGTCCACACCTCAGGGGGATCGTATCGTGTCTCGTTTTCAACCCGGCAAAATACTGGTTTGGCTGCTCATCACAGCCGCGGTCTGGTTCATCAGCAATCTGCTGTTACCCGAACCGCCGATGGCGATTGCCCTGGCAGCTCTGGGCGCAGCTATTGCCGGTACGATTTTGTTTGGGGAGGAACGCCTGCCCTTTGTGGCCGGGGCCATCGTGCTGCTGCTGGTCACCCAGGTCACCACTTTTGACCACTTCATTGAGGGTGCCGAGTGGGTGCTCTTTGTCAAGCTGGTCGCGCTGCTCACCTGGGTCGAATTCCTGTATTCCAGCGGCTACTTCGAGACGATGATCGAACGTCTGCTGCCCAAAGGGCTGAAGGGCACCGCCTTACTGGCCACCATTTCCGCCCTGGCCTTCATCAGCGCGGCCCTGATTGATGAAGTGAATTCCATCGTCATCATCTATTTCCTGACCCGTGCCATCATCGGTTTTGCCAATGGCCGCTTCCTGATGAGCGATGAAGGCTGGGGTAAAACGACGGTCTCCCTGGTGAGCTCGACCAACATCGGTTCCCAACTGCTGCCGCTGGGCAACCCGGTTGGGATCGCCATCGCCGGGATTGCGGGCTTCAGCGCCCTCGACTTCATCCAGTACGCCTGGCTGCCTGCCATCCTGACGCTGACGGTCTACCTGCTGCTCCAGCGGCAGTTTTATCCAGCCCTGGTCAAGGACTTTGGCAAGGTCGAAGTCTCACAAGAGGATTTCGAGAGCTTCGACCAGATGGGAACCCCATCCCAGGGCGAATATCAGGTGATCGAAGTGGAAACCGATAGCAGCACCCATACCATCAGCCGCGAAAAGCCGCCCTTTGCGATCCTCAACGGCCTGTTCATCTTCGGGGTGATCGGCCTGGTGCTCTCCCAACCGCTGGGCACTGCCCTGGGTTTTGATGGCACCACCGGACTGGGTTTGTTTGCCGTGCTGCTGTGGGGCATCACCCTGCATATCGCCAGTTCCTACGGGCAGCATAACGAAGGCCTACTGAAGCAGCTTCCATGGTCAACCCTGCTGTTCATCGTCTTTCTGTTCGCCATCGCCCATGTGTTGGAGGCCACCGGCATTACTGAACTGGTCGCAACCAGTCTGTTCGGCGTGATGGGCAGCAATATCCTGCTCTGGGCGTTTGTCATCGCGCTCATCGGCGGCCTGGTCACCGCCGTGATGGATAACGTCATCGCCATCGCGGTCATCAGCGGCATTATCGTGCAGTTGGAGGGGTTAGGGCTGCCGGTCACAGTCTTGTGGTTCAGCCTGCTGGCTGCCGGGGTGGTCGCAGCCAACAGCACGCCCATCGGCTCCGCAGCCAACATCATCGCCAACGCCAGGGCGCGGCTCTCCTGGGCGCAGTGGTGGAATTACGGTGGCTGGCTGGCAATACCGGTCACCCTGGTGAACATCATCCTGCTCTATATCTGGATCGTCGTCATCCTGGGGCGTTGAGTCACGGCTTCAGCAGCGGCTCGATGACGCGCAGGATCAGGTAGGCATCCAGCAGAGCCAGTAACAGGAAGGGCATAGGCGTCAACCAGCGCGTCCAGGCCCAGCGGCCCAGCAGCCAACTGCGCCAGGCCTCCGCGCCCAACGCCAACCCGATCCCAAACGGGATGAGGCCGGTGAACATATAACGCGCCTGCAACTGGAGGAATTCCAGGTTGTAGTATCCGTATTGCAGGGCCGCCAGCAGCGCACACAGCGCGAGCAGCAGCCACGCGATTCGCCGTGACCTTGGAGAAGTAGGGACGAGGCGCGCCTCATCTGCCGCTGATGGCTGATAGCTGATAGCTGATAGCTTTTTCCGGATCACCAGCCCCACCACCAACACCGCTGTCACCACCAGCAGCAGGGTATACAACCAGTCCCAGAGGGGCAGACCCATCCAGCCGAACTGCCCCCAGAAGCTGGTGAAGGTCGTCCGCAGCGCATGTGACCAATAGCCCTGGATGCCGTTTTCCGCCATGAAGGTCGCGGTGCGGAGTTGGTCGGCCACGATGCGGTCATGCTCGCGCAGGCCAAAGACATCCGGAAAGCCGTAGATGCTCACGTTCCGCAACCACCACATGCCGCCCAAGAGCAGCATCGGCAGGAGGAAGGTTGCCCACTTCTGGCCAATAGCCAATAGCTGATGGCTGATGGCTGATGGCTCGCGCTCAGGACTTCCCTTCCGACTCTGCACTTTGTACGCTGCACTCTGCACTGGTTTTCCACCAGTCACTGACCACTGACCACTGACCACTCTCAAGAGAATCGCCAGCCCGATCACCCCGACCATAAAGATCGCGGACAGCTTGGTCAGCAGCGCGATCCCCATCAGCAGGCCCAAACCCCAGACCGGGATGCGGTCGCCCAGGCTGTAGCGCACAGTCAGCCAGATCAATATGGCGACCAGCAGCCACGCCAGGCTGTCATTATTGACCGAGGCCAGCAGCGCCACATGCTGCGGTAGAAACGCGACAAAAGCCGCCGTCGCCAGCGCTACCTGCGGCTGATCCGGCAGCAGGCGACGGGGAATCGCCCAGGCGCAAGCGATGATGCCGAGTCCAAAGGCCGCCGAAACCAGTCGCATGACCACCAGCGAGCCAGCGCTCAGGCGGTAGACCAACGCCTGAATGAGATAGTAGAGAGGCGGTTGATGATCTTCGTACTGGATGGTGTCGAAGCGCGTCAGTAGTTCTGGGGCGAAGCGGGCCGCCTTGAGTTGTTCCAGATACGGCGAGTCCCAGTCGCCCGCCTGAATGAGCGGGCAGCAGCCCTGGGCGGCGACCTGTGCGGCATAGTTGTAATGGGCGGGTTCATCCGGCGTTTGCCAGGCCGGGGTACGGAGGGCGAACAAGGCAGCGATGACGCTGTAACCGATGAAGATCAGCGCCAGTAGGCCGCGTTCGATCAGGGTGTCAGGAATGTGTTTCATGGGGCGCGATTATAGCAGAGCGAACCCGTCCACCAGCCCACCTGCTCACCGCTCATCCCGGTTGCCCGGCGGAGTCCAGCCAAAGGGTGTGTCGTCGTCGATCAAATCGAATGGATTGGGTTCGCGCTGCTGCGGCAGGCTGAGGGGCGTCGGCGGCGGTTCGGCCTGCCGCGCTTCCCGGGCGGTGTTCCGCTTCTTCAGATCGCCGGCATAGTAGATCGTCTTCGTTCGCGCCCGGTCGAGCGTGATCCGGGCCACCCCCCGCGCCACCATATCAATCGGCATCGGCGCGGCTCGCCCGAACCAGAACCAGGAAACCACCGGCGTGCTGCCCAACAGCGTCATCAGCAGGTAGAACGGGTGCCGACCCTGCCCACGTACATAGGCCACCGGCGCCCGGATGATGGTCGAATGTAAGCCCACCCGCGTCATATACTCTTCGGCTTCGCGTTTGGCCCGCAAATACTGCGAGTTGACCCAGGGTGCGGCGACGCTGCTCATCAGCACCATATGCGGCGCGCCGTCGCTCACACACATATTGGCGACGTTGCGGGCAGAAACGAAGTTCAGCCAATGATGCGTTAGTCCGGTGGACGGGTCCGCCGTCAGGCTGCCGACCGTGTGGATGACGCTGGTATGCCCTCGCGCCCGACCGCGCAGGCTGGCCGGATTCCATACATCCGCCGTCCACCAGCGGACGCGCTGCGCCAGTGGGCCGAGTTTGTCCTCGGTGCCGGGGCGCACCAGCAGCGTGACCTCCACGCCTTCCGCCAGCAGCGCCGCCGCGATGTTATCCCCCAGGAAGGTGCCGCCGCCGGTCACCAACACCTTTTGTTCGGGCCGGATGAAGGCGCTCACAGGCCGCACCCCGCGGTCAACCGCGCCCAGTCCATTCCAGTGACCTGATCGCCCAGCGCCACCCGCAGCGTGCCATCCGCCCCCAGTTCATGCCAGACCAGGCCGCGTCCATTGCCATAAAACAGCATCTGCCCGCACACCTCGCCCGTTTCGGCACGGATGACCAGCACCTGCCCGCTGGCCGCACTGACGATCAGGGCGCGGCCGGTCGGGTCGGCTGAAAGATTCACCGCCCCACGCACCCCCGGCAGACCCACCCGCCACAGCGGCTCCGCATCAGCTGGCCCTTTGCTCAGGAGTGCTGGATTGCCCGGCGTCAACAGGTATCGGCTGCCGTCTGCTGCCAGCAGCAGCGCCCCTTCTCCCACAGAAACGTTGGCTGCTGCCGCCCCACTCCGCCGGTCGATGACCGCGCCGTCCGCGCCCAGAGTCCAGGCCGCGCCATCCGCCATCGTCACCACCGGCCCCGCATCCGACCACGAGAGCAAGGTCGGTTCAGCATCCAGAATCACCCGCCACAGAATGCGCCCATCGGGCAGGGCGTAGCGTACCCGGTTATCACTCGAAGCGATCAAGACCGAGCCATCGGGATAAATCAACGGCGCGGTGGTCAACGGTGCCGGGAGCGATACATGCCAGCGGTGCAGCTCGCCCAGCCACACCCGCCAGTTCAGCACAAAGGCCGATGGGGTGCGCCAGCCGAGGGTATCCGGCACATCCGGCGTATAGCCCGGCCCCGGTGTATCCGGCTGATTAACGCGAATCTCAAAGTGCAGGTGCGGTGCCGGGCGGATATCCCCGACCGCGCCGATGACCTGCCCGGCGTTCACACAGGCCAACACACCGGGGAAGCGGATGCTGTCGGTCTCCATCATATGACCGTACTGACTGTAGACGATGCTGCCATCCGGCAAGGTGTGTTCGATGATGACCACGCCGCCATCGCGCCCCCACCCAATCGGTGAGGCATAGGTCACCCGCCCGACAGCGATCGCCCGCACCGGCTGACCGAGGGTGAGGCCCGGCCCGGCGCTGTAATCCTCACCTGTGTGCCAGCGCCCCTGATGCCGGGGGCTGGGCGCCGCGTAATCCTGCATCAGTTGGAACAGGCTGCGATCCACCGGGAAATCCACCGCGTTCACGATGCCGCAGTCCGCCTGTGCATGAGCAGCGGCAGGCAGCAGGCCGAAGATGAGTAGGACGAAGATCAACAGGCGCATGGGTATCCGGTATGAGTACGTGTGCAACAGAACCAAACCGCGATTGTAACCGCCCCGCCATGAGCCCGTCAAAAGGCGACCTGCCGAAAACAGGATACAATACAGCAGATGTAGACGACTGTGCGGAGGATGACGCCTATGCGGAAGCGCGTGCTGCTCCCGGCCCTGCTGCTGGCAGCCCTGATGATCTTTGGCCTGATCGGTACGATGACGCCCATCGTCCGGGCGCAGGTACCGACCCCGACATTATTCGGCACGCCGTTCATCACGCCGACGGTCTTTGCCAGCCCGACCTTCTTCATCGTCACCACCGCCATCCCGTCGCCCACGCCGGGCTGTGCGGCCCCGCTGGCGCTGCAACGCGGTCAGCAGGCCTATGTGCGCGGCGGCATCTTCGTCCGCACCGGGCCGAGCGCCTCCACCCCTTACGTCAACTACTACACCGAGAATGTGACCGTCACCATCGTCGAAGGCCCCATCTGCGATGGCACCCTGCTCAACTGGTGGCGGGTACGCGGTCCCGGCAATGATGGCTGGATCGCGGAAGGGTCGCCCGGTCGCTACTTCATCTACAACGCCATTCCCATTTCCGAGTGTTCAACCACCACCACCCTGGTCACCGGGCAGGAAGCCCGCATTCTGAACGGCGCGCGCGTCCGCGAACAGCCCAGTGACTCAGCACAGGTGCTGACGGTCGCCCCGTTCGACTCGCTGGTGGAGGTCCTCGAAGGGCCGGTCTGCGCCGACGATCTGAACTGGTGGCGCATCCGCGTGACCGTGGTGGACTTCACCTACGAGGGCTGGGCCGCCGATGCCGATCCCAACGGCACACCGCTAATGATCGACGAAGCCGCCCGTAATGCCTCGGTCTGCCTGGCACCCCTGCCGCTGACAGTGGGCGGTCGCGCCTACGTGGACTACCGCGATCAGGAACTGAAAAACCTGCGAGCCGCGCCTTCGACCAATGCCGATCTGGTCGCCTCCCTGCTCGATGGCATCGCGCTGGATGTCATCGGCGGGCCGATCTGCGCGGAAGGGCTGAACTGGTGGCAGGTGCGGGTCGTCCCGCGCCCGGAGGTCAGCGGGTGGATCGCCGAAGGCGGCAACGGGCCGAATGCCTGGCTCGCCCCGGCGCGGTGAGCGTTTGATGGATACTCACGGTCGAAGAGCAATCTGGCTCCACAAGAGGGCATTACGGCGTCCCATATAAAAACGCAGAACCGGGAAGGTCACTTATCTAGCGATGCCCGTTGGGTCAAACCCTGGGCATCGAGGATTTTGATCTGCTGGCGCTCAACGGTAATCAACCCCTCTTTTTCCAAATTCTTCAGTATTCGATGCAACACATTGGGGACCGTGCCCAGGTAATTAGCGAGTTCCGCCTGGGTCGCCCATTTGGGCCGGTAAAGTGTATCCCCGGAGGCTTGCTCCAAAAGGTAGCGGGCTAAGCGGGCCTCAATCGACCGCAGCGAAATATCTTCAATGACCGTCAATAAGAACTGTACGTTATCCGCCAGTTTCCGAATGATGAGGCGGGCCAACGGCGGATACCGATCCAACAAATTCAGGACAGCCTCTCGCCGGATCACATACAGGACGCTGGGTTCCAGTGCCGTGATGGTGGTCGCGTTGGTGGCATCGGTCAGGATGCTCATCTCATTGAAGGTTTCACCGACGCCGATAAAGCGCAAGACATGTTCCCGTCCATTGAGCGATGATTTACTGCTCTTGAGCCAACCGGCCTCGACCACATAGACCGCTTCCGATTTTTCTCCCTCGATCAGGAGTATTTCCCCCGTTTCAACCACCACGCGCTGGGCATATTGCGCCAGTTCGGCCTGAAACGGCTCGTCCATCGCCGCTAGATACGAGATTCTACGTAAAGCCTTTAAAACGTCGTCCATCACTGGTCCATTCGCTGTCACATGCCTGTATCCGCCCTGGGTGCTAGCTGCTGTTGCGAATTCAACAAATGTTGAATACAGCCACGCTGAAAACCCTTATGCTCATCAGCATCGTTCTGGTTCATCCAGATGCTAAGCCAGTAGCCGAAAGTAATCCGCGACCGTTTCCAGTCCAGTGACGGGTTTCACGCACAAATAACGGTCGTGGATCATGGAACTGTTTCGGCGGATGGCTTAGTCCCATTTCAACCACAGAAGGACACTGATGTTTAACCCGTATTTTCTCATGACGTTTCTTTATGTTGCGCTGGCGGTCCTGGGCGCGTTGGATGCGTCGCTGACTCATTTTCAGATTATGCCCGTCTTGGCTGGTTTACGCTGGATGCGCGTCCACTTCATCACCCTCGGGGCGCTGACGGAACTGGCCTTTGGCATTCTGCCCATCATCGCGGCGCTGCGCCTCAAGCTGCCCATCCCCAAAATCCGGTGGGACATCTGGCTAACGCTCAATCTCGGCTTGCTGGTGTTGCTGCTGGGCATTCCCCTGGTCAATGGCGCACTGATCACCACCGGCGGCACCTTGATCTTCATCGCCGTGCTGCTACTCATCATCCAGCTCAGCCGGTTGCGCGCCCCACAGTCAGAAACACCGCCATCTGCCGGGCGTAAGTTCTACATCGCCGGGTTAATCTACCTGCTCCTGGGGATCATCGTCGGCACCGGCTTGTGGCAGGGTTGGAGCACCTGGTTACAGATCAAAGTGCCAATTGAAGTCCACATCCACGCCAATAACTGGGGCTTCATGTCGCTGCTCTTTGCCGGTTTGCTGGTGGATCTGTATCCCGGCTTTGCGGGACGGGACTTGCAGTGGAAGCGCTCCATCACCCCCATCTTCTGGATGATGACGCTCGGCGCGTTGGGCCTGGTGCTCGGCCCCTGGTTTCAATCCAACCTGTTTTCGGTACCCGGCCTCATCCTCCACCTGAGTGCCACCCTCTGGCTCCTCCTGAATGTCATCAAGCCGCTCATCAACCAGCGCGGCTCCTGGTCAGCGGGGATGTTCCACCTCGTGACCTCCTACGCCTGGATTCTAGCTCCCGTCTTGATTGCGCCGCTCATTATCCTGCAAGTCCCCGGCTTCCCCGGCGCAGGCATCGAGCAGAACGCGCCGCAAGCCCTGATCTATGGCTGGGTGCTCCAGTTCGGCTATGCCATCATCCCGCTGTTATTCCGGCGCTTCTTCACCGCCGACACTCAACCCCGGCTGGGCGGGAACTGGTTCAGCCTGTTGGCAGTCCATCTGGGTGGCCTACTGCTGTGGAGCGGCATTTTCCTGCCTGAGTCTCAAGCGGTCTTACACGGTCTGGCTTATGGGTTGTGGTTCGCTTCCATGCTGCCGATTGCTTATGAACTCTGGCAGATCATCCATGCCGGTTTCGAGCAAGGTGCAGCGCCAGCACCAGCCCGGCATAACTAATCCACCATATGAAGCAGCAGCCATAAAGCATGATAGGATAATCAGGACAGGGCTTGGAATAGCGGGGGCAGCCGGGACAATGCCCCCACATACCCCAATAGACGGAGGCCGCGTGAGCATTTTCTACAACATTCACGGGCAGTTCGTGAAAGATCCAGCCTACCTGATGGCTTTGGTTGCGGCTCAACAGCCGCGTTGGGCGCTGGTCATGGATCACAGCGCCCTCGCCTCCCGCCTGTTGGATTCCTCACCGACCACCAACATTGTTCACCGCACCTACCGGGATGATGGCTACTGGACAAGCCATAATCCGGACGAATGGTTGAATTTTCACCGGGCAACCTACGATGATCCCCGCCTGTGGCATTACACCGATAACGAAGTCGGCATCCAGGCTGAGTGGCACCTCGAAGCTATCGAGAAAAACGCCCGCGCCGCCCGCCCGCTGAAGATGGTCATCGGCAACACCTCGACCGGCTCGCCCGGTTGGGATGAGTGGCAAACGCCGCTTGCCCGCCAACTGCTCGAACGCGCCGCCCAGTACCGCGAGTGGTGTGTGCTGGGCGTCCACGAGTATTTTATGGGGGTGCCGACCGCTGGCTTGCAGGGCATGGTTGCGGAAACCGATGTCAGCCGATGGCCGGATGCGCGGAATGATGCCCTGCCAGATTATCACCTTGGGCGCTGGCGGCGGACTCAAATGCCGGGGTTGCGGGTGGTCATCACCGAGTACGGCAGTGATAGTCTGGCGGACCTGCACGCCCGCTGGATGAAGATCGAAGGCGGTTGGAAGCCCGCCGAAAGCCACTGGCGTAGTTGGTATCCGGCGCTTTCGCTGGAACAGGCTTACTATATGTGCCTCTGGTATGGCTGGCAGATGGCCTATGCTCAGTCGCAGGTCGAAGGGGCGCTGATCTTCTCCTATGGTAGCGATCCACACAGCGCGGGCACCGGCAAAGACTGGACGCGCTTTGATGTGGAACCCTTGTGCGGCCTGCATGACCTCATCCGGGAAAATGCTACCCCGGTCGGGCTGGAGCGGATGGGAGCTGCACTGCCATCCAAACCGTCCCCGACCAGCTTTCAATCCCTGCACATTCAGCAGCCCCTCAAACCACCCTTCGAGCCGCGCACCCTCCGCCTGCATTTCCCGACCGGCCTGACCACCCTGAATCTGCTGGACGCACCCGGGACCGGCAGTCTGGTCACGTCGCTGGGGGATGGGCAGGAAGTCCGGTTGATTGCCGAGCAGGAGGTGGACGGCACCTTCTGGTATCAGGCCAAGATTGGCTTCTTTAGCGGATGGTTTGCCGTTCAGTTTACTGAGGGGCGCATTGGTCTGGGTGATGAGCCGGTGCCAGCGTCCCCACCGCCTGTACCTGTCGCCCGACTAGAACTCATCCTCCCCTTGCCCGCCGATCTGTCAGCAGCGGGCAAGGCGCTCTTGGGGCAGGTCTTGCAGAATCTGGCGGATCAAGTCATCGCCGGGAATACGATGCTCCCGACGGTCACACTCCCGGCTGACGCCACACCTGAAACCGCCGAAGCCATCAGCAAAGTGTTACAGGGGGTTGAGGTACGCGTGGTCGATTCGTAGGAGCGTCGAATGAGCCAACGGCCAGCGGAGAATGACCATATCCACAACCCATAAACCATGAACTAGGCATCCAGCCAGGGTTTCAGGATGATCTTGCCCGTTGTACGGCGTGCTTCCATCAGTCGATGCGCCTCTGCCGCCTGTGAAAGCGGCAGCACCTGGTTGACCGGGGCCTTCACCTGTCCGGAAGCAACCAGACCGATGAGATCCGCCATGGCTTTGCCCGCTGCCTGGGGGCGCATCCCAAACCATAGACCCAGGTTAAAGACGTGGATGGATTGGTTGAGCGAGGGATTATAGAAGAACCGGAGTCTGGCCTCGTCATCAAATTCCAGGGGTTGACCGCCCGCCACGCCATAAACGACGATCCGCCCGAACGGGGCCAATGCGGCCAGCCCCTGGGCAAAGTTAGCGCCGCCGCTCATTTCCAGCAGCACATCCACACCCTGCCCCTTGGTTAAATCCCGTACCGCTTGCGCCCATCCGGGCCGGGTGTAATCAATGACATCCGTCGCGCCAGACTCCTTCACCGCTGCAAACTTCTCAGCCGAACTGGTTGCACCGATGATCTGGCCCGCGCCCAGGATGCGCGCCAGTTGCACTGCATAACTGCCGACGCCGCCCGCGGCTCCCTGGATCAGGATGCGTTCGCCACCCTGCAAACCGGCTATCTCCCGCAAAATCAGCAAGGCAGTGGTTCCGGCTACAGGTAATGAAGCCGCTTGATCCAGGTCCAGTCCCGGCGGTACCGGGATGACCTGTTGTGCTGAAGTAATCGCATATTGGGCATATCCGTTAGACCCCTGACCGACCAGCGCGAAGACCGGTGTCCCTACGGGCGGGCCATCGACCCCTTTCCCTAACGCCTCGACAATCCCGGCGACTTCACTGCCTGGGATGAAGGGCAGCGGCGTCGGGAAGGGATACGGCGCATTGCTGCGGCGCGCCACATCCGAGTAATTGACCGATACGGACTCCACCTTGATGAGAATCTCGCCTGCGCCGGGTTGGGGTTTATCGACCGTGACGTACTGCAAGACTTCTGGCGGACCGTAGCTGCTGAACTGAATGGCTTTCATCGTTGTATGGCTCCTGTGTGTCATATGTGTATGGTGATCGTATCGCAGCGATAAATTGAATCTATTCTAGTTGCTTTTAAAAAACAAGTTGCAAAAATCAAATTGAAATTAATCCCATTTTGACGTAGACTGCTGCTATGACAAACAAGACCTACAACCAATACTGTGCGATCGCCCATACGCTCGATTTGGTGGGCGACCGCTGGACGCTGTTAATCGTCCGCAATCTCCTGCTTGGCCCTCGGCGCTTCAGCGATCTGATGAAGGGACTGCCTGGAATCAGCACCAACATACTCACAGAGCGGCTCAAGCTGCTGGAGGAGGACACAGTCGTTCGCACCCGCTATTTGCCGCCTCCCGCCGCTTCCAGTGTCTATGAACTCACTGAACGCGGTTATGGTCTGGTCGATGTGCTTTCCGCGCTGGCACGTTGGGGCAGCCTGACCCTCGGCCAACCCGAAGCAGGGCAGTACATCGTGCCGGAAGCAATCGGATTCATGGTGATGGGGGTATTTCGGCAGCCCGGCAATCCCTCGATACAGCTGCTGGTTGACCTGCATGTCATGGACCCGCTTATGGATGCTCACTTCACAGTGGCGTTGTCATCGGAGGGGGTTCACCTGACGGATGGCATTCCGGCCCAACCTCAGCTCACCTTACAGCTTGACTTGGAGCAGCTCTCTGCCTTGAGCAGTGGTCGCAGCAGCTTGAAGCAACTGGTTGAGTCTGGCAACGCCCGCCTTCAAGGTGATGCAGACCTGCATCGGCAGCTCGTCAACTGGGTTGACGGTCGAACATAATGTGACGAAGGAATGTAATATAACGTAATTGATTACCTGTTATTTACCTGCAAAACAGGTAATCAATGCCCATTTACTCGTAATCTTCCGGCCTCTCCCTTTGCGTCTTTGCTGCTTTGCCCCTTCGCATTGAATCTGTTTCCTCTGCCTCTCTGCAACAAAATGCTTTGCGGTACAATCCCCGTACTTGCTGAACGGAGTTGATCGCCCATGCCTGAACCCATCCGCGTCCTGCACTTTGCTGATATTCACATCGGCATGGAAAACTACGGCAAGACCGACCCCAACACCGGCCTCAGCACCCGCGTTACCGATTTCCTCCGCCGCATGGATGAAATGATCGACTACGCCCGTGAACATGAAGTTGATCTGGTCATCTTTGCTGGTGATGCCTTTAAGACCCGTTCGCCCAACCCGACCTACCAACGTGAATTTGCCCACCGCATCCGTGATTTGTCCCGGTTGGCTCCGGTTGTGCTGCTGGTCGGCAATCATGATCTGCCGCCGACCCTGCTCAAAGCCAGCAGCATCGAAATCTATCAGACGTTGGATGTCCCCAACGTCCGTGTCGCTAATGAATTTGAAGTCTTCACCGTCGAAACCCGAAACGGCCCGGTGGTCATCGGCACTGCTCCCTATCCCGTCCGTTCCCGCCTGCTGGAAGATGACTCGGTCGCTGGCATGACCATCGCCCAGATCGACGCCTTGCTGCAGGATCAACTCACTCGGATTCTGGAAGAGATGGCTGCTCAGGCCGACCAGTACGATGCACCCCGCCTGCTGACCGGCCATTTTACGGTCAGTGGTGCCATCGTCGGCTCAGAACGCAGCATCATGCTCGGTCGTGATATTGCCGTGCTGTTGTCGTCCGTGGCCGATCCCCGCTGGGATTATGTCGCCCTTGGTCACGTCCACAAACACCAAAACCTGACGCATGGTCGCCAGGCCGTCCCCCCGGTGGTCTACAGCGGCAGCATGGAACGCATCGACTTCGGCGAAGAAGGTGACCCCAAAGGCTTCTGCTGGGTTGAACTTGGCCGGCAGGATACCAACTGGCAGTTCGTCCAACTGGAAAATGCCCGCCCGTTTGTCACCCTCAAAGCGGATCTGCGCCAATCCACCAATCCGACGGAAACCGTGCTGAAGCTCATCAAGAAACACCGTCTGACCGGAGCTGTCGTCCGCCTGATTGTCGACCTGCTGCCGGAAACCGAAATCACCTTCAATGAAGTGGTCATCAAGGAAGAACTGCGCCGTGCTGGTGTCTATCAGATGGCCGCGGTTCGCAAGCAGATCGAGCAGCCCACCCGTGCCCGGCTCGGCGGCAACCCGGAAGGTCTGACGGCCCCCGAACTCCTTGACCGCTACCTGCTGAGTAAGGAAATCGGTGCAGACCGCCGCGCCGATCTGCTGGACGCTGCCCAGGTCATCTTTGAAAAGTTACAGGCTGGTGAATGATGCTGCCTGAAATCACGATTGAATATGAAGTGGATGGCATCCCGACCGAGGCGGACTCGGTCAGCGATGATTATTTGTCGGAGTTGCTGGCACACAGCGGTGAGCAGATTCGCGCCCAGGTCAGCCGCAAGCTGAATGCCGCCCGCTGCCCGGAACATGACCATCTGCCTCGTGTGACCGTTACCGCGCAGTATGACACCGGCACCGAGCAGATGGAGCTGAGCTACCACGTCGATAGCTGCTGCCAGAACGGATTGCTCCGTGCGGTCTCCGCCCTCAACCGGCAGGGCTGATTGGTAATCTAAAAGCCTGTCAGCCTGCCCAATTAGCGGGTGTATTTACGCCTGTTGGATTTCGCTGTCGCTAAACAAATCCCGTTTGCGGAAACGCGAAGTCAAAAGTCGTGTGACGATCTTCGAACGTGTCAGCCACGCGTAGCGTGCCCCCCGCTTGTTGTTGGCTAACATGCGTTCTACCAGCCAGGGCGTAACCGTCTCCACTTTATCCGCAAGAATATTGAAGATGTCCTTGTTCTGGACTGAGGCAACGCTTTCCATCAAGAGATCGGTAACCACAAGACCGGGGTTGATGTCGCTGACCTTCACAGGCGAATCGCCCAGTTCGGCGTTCAGCACTTTCGTCAGGTAAGCCAGCCCGTACTTGCTCGCACCATAAGGGCTACTCCCTTTGTTGAGTTCACCCTGGCTACCAAGCCCTTCCATGTTGTAGATGTGCCCGCCGCCATCCTGAGACATCATGCCCTCGATGGCGACCTTGCAGCAGTACATCACACCGATCAGGTTGGTGTTGACGACGGCATACAGGATTTCCGGCGGAAGTGCCCACATCGATTCCTGCGGTGACCCAATGGCCGCGTTGTTGACCCACAGATCGACACGCCCGTAGTGTGATTTCGCGGCATCCCACAGCGCCTTAACCTGCTGGTAATCGGTGACCTCGCACATTTGCCCGATGACGCGCTCTCTACCGAACTTTGCGCCGAGCGTTTCGACGGCGTGTTCGACGCTGGACTGGGTGCGACTGCTGACGACGACCTTACAATCCCGCTCGAGAAACGCCTGCGCCAGCCCATAGCCGATCCCGCGAGTGCTGCCTGTGATGACGACGATTTTCATTAGCGCTATTTCCCGTGGTATGAAGGTGCTGTGGTTAATATGACCTCGCACCCTATACACGGGCTGAAAAGCAGATGATGAAAAGGTGAGATAGCGTGTGCAAACGGAACCGAGCTACCACGTCGATAGCTGCTGCCAGAACGGATTGCTCCGTGCGGTCTCCGCCCTCAACCGGCAGGGGTGATTAAATCCACGTCTGATCTTCGACGGCTACCGTGCGCTCGGTTTCGACATCGCCGGTATGGGTGGTCTGTTTCGGCTCGATCAGCATCAGATGAGTTTCAACCGGGGCATAGGGGTTATGCTCTACGCCCTTCGGCACCACAAAAAGCTCGCCAGGGAGTAACTCAACCGTCCGGTCGCGCATCTGGATGATAAGTTTGCCGCTGACCACGAAGAAGATTTCATCCTCGTGTTCATGCGCGTGCCAGACAAATTCCCCTTCGACCTTCGCCAGCTTGACATACTGCCCATTGGCTTCCGCGATGACACGCGGCGACCACTGCTCGGTGAACAATGTGAATTTCTGTACGAGATTGGCTTTTTCCATGAGGCAGCTCCTTGAATCAGCAGGGAGGGCAATCAACCCTCCCCGCTGTCTTTGACTATAGACCATCGACTATCAGCTATCGACTAATCCTCACCGCAGCGTCGGATCGCTGATCCAGACATCGCTGGAGAAGCGGTTCCCACTCTCGATCAACAGGTTGGAGCTGTAGCCATAGGGGAACTGGTAGATGTTCAGCCCGTTGGGAGCCTGCCCGATCACCTGCTTGGGCGCACCAGCATTGTTATCAAACACCACTTCCGCCGGTTCGCAGTCGACCTGGTTGTTATCCGCGCACAACTCCAGCGTGACCTGGGCAGTCCGCGTGGCGGTATCATCCAGGATATAGGTGACGCGAATGCTGTTCCAGTTGATCTGGGTCTTGGTAGAGGCCAATTCCCGCGTGTTGGGTGTTGGGATAGCCGTGCCTTCCAACAGCAGCAGTTCAATCGGGCCGGAGCCAGTCGGGGTTGGTGTCGGGCCAGGGCCGTTGCACCAGCTCGCATCGCAGAAGGTCAGCGGTTTGACCCCTTCCAGAGTCGGCAGCCGGTTGAACACTTCCACATCCATAGTCGTCCAGCGGCGGTCGATGAACACGGCGAAGTCTTCACCGCTGACGAACATCATGTTGGATTCGTTGAAGTTGCGGTACCAGGCACGGAAGCGCACGCCGCCCGGCATCTGCCCCATATACTCGGTCGCCGCCACATCCAGATAGGCGAAGGCCCATTGAGCTTCGCCGCTGAAGAACAGGTCGGGTGCCGATTCTTCGGGTGCCGGTGGCGGATTTTCAGCAATCGTATTGACCGACACATTCAGCGCCGGGCAGAAACCGGCATCGGCTGGGATCGCTGGCACCGTGTAATCGTAAAGATCCGTCACCACCCGGACCATCGCCTGGTCCAACGGGGCACAGGCACCCACGGGATCCGTTCCCTGCCAACCACGTGGCCTGACCACCTGACCTGCAGCGTTCGCCAGCCGTTCCACATCCGCCCGCAGCGAATAGGCTGCAAAAACCGGGTTATTGGGGATCGACCCGCTGTAGTTTTCTGGACGCTGACCCGGGCCAAGCAGGTCATCCGCCAGCAGTTCCATATCGAGGAAGATGTCGCTGGCGAGCGTCGGTGATTCGCGGTCGGTATTGCGCCGCCAGCCATCCGGGCGCACATTCAGGCCCTTGCGCTCATCAGCCAGGCGTTCGAGGTCACCGCGCACCGCCAGCGTGTAATCCTTGATCTGCTCGCGGCTTTCGTCATTGTTATAAAGCTGCTCCACTTGCAGCAGCAGGTCCTGAATTTCTGCACTGACCGTGACGCAGTAGGCAATCGCTGTCTCTGGTGTGGTGAAGGCCAGGCGGTATTCATTGGAGAGCAGCACATACAGGTTCATCACGGTGCGGTCACAGCGGAACAGCGCAAAGCCGCCATTCCAGCCATCAGGACGGATGTTCACGCCCTGTTGAGCATCGGCGGTGAGCTCTAGATCATGCCGCACATTACGCGCAATAATCGCGGCATTTGGACTGGTTGGCGCGCCAATCCAGGAAGCGGGGCGATCTTCGCCAAAAACAACCGTCGCCAGCAATTCACTGTCATACCATAAGTCAGTGACGAAGTTCGGGGCGGCCACATTATTGACATTGAAAGTCCAGCCTTGCGGACGATTGCCTTCGCCCAGCGCCGCATCCGTCAGGACTTCCAGATCAGCGCGCAAGGCCAACACCTGCCGACTGAACGCATCACCCTGGGCTTGGACGCTCAGGCTGCCGAGCAGCAGCACCAGGAGCAGGATAACCAGTTTACGCATCGGAACCGCCTCATCTGTGGAGATCGTGTATCCGTATTATATAAGGTCAGGCGGGAACGTGAAAGCGGGCAGGAGGTCACAGGACTATTGGGCGATAGTCCCTTGCAAGCCGCGCTTATGCTATAATTAATCTAACGATGATTTGATTAATTTGTTTTGGAGGTTTTTGACATGATGGCATCGCCAACGATGGAAGCTGCTGCGGGTGTCTCCTTCACCCTGACCGCCGAGCAGTTGATGCTCCAGAAAATGGCCCGGGACTTTACAGCCAAAGAGATCATCCCGGTCGCCGCCGAATTCGATGAACACGCCACCTTCCCGGAAGACATCTTCCACAAGGCCCGTGAACTCGGTCTGGTGAATATGAACATCCCGGCAGAGTTCGGTGGCGTCGGCGCGAGCGTGCTGGAAGAGTGTATCGTCGCGGAAGAACTGGGCTATGGCTGCACCGGCATCAGCACCAGCGTCAGCACCAACAGCCTCGGTTCGCTGCCGATCATCCTGGGCGGGAATGACCAGCAGAAGGCCCACTGGCTGGGCGACCGGCTGATGGACCGCGGGGAGTTCGTTTCCTACTGTGTGACCGAAGCAGGAGCCGGTTCCAACGTGGTCGGGATGCAGACCCGCGCCGAGCGCAAGGGTGGTAGCTACATCATCAATGGCTCCAAGATTTTTATCACCAACGCCAGCCACGCCCATTTTTTCACCGTCTTTGCCAAGACCAACCCGGATGCCGGTCACAAAGGCATGACCGCCTTCATCATCGACCGAGATGCCCCTGGTGTGAGCGTCGGCAAGAAGTTCGACAAGCTGGGTCAGCGTGCCAGCGATACCGCTGAAATCGTCTTTGAAAATGTGGAAGTACCCGTAGAGAACCGGATTGGTGAAGAAGGCCAGGGCTTCTATCTGGCGATGAAGGTCTTCGATTACAGCCGTCCGGGCGTAGCTGCCGCTGCTGTTGGCCTACAGCGGCGGGCGCTGGAAGAATGCGTCAAGTATGCCAAGGAACGTGAAGCCTTCGGTGTGCCGATCTTCCAGCATCAGGCGATTGGTCACAAAATTGCGGATATGGCGATCAACTACGAAGCCTCGCGCTTGCTGACCTGGCAGGCTGCGGCGCTGGTCGGCACCCCGGCCTATAATCCCAAGCTGCCCGCTTATGCCAAAGCCTTCGCCGCCGACATGGCGACCAAAGCAGCCGTGGACGCCGTCCAGGTCTTTGGTGGCTATGGCTTCATGAAAGAATACCCGGTGGAGAAGCTGCTGCGCGATGTGAAGATTTTCCAGATTTACGAAGGCACCAGCGAAATCCAACGCAACGTCATCGTGCGCGAATTGTTCAAGTAGTCAGTTGACGGGGAGGAGCAATTGCTCCTCCCCATCCCTCGATCAGACCACCTGATGCAGCATGACCGGCTTGGCTTCCCCGCCCGTATCTGTCTGCACGTTGAACTCCGATTTACGGGCTTCTACCATCAGTGTGTGAGCCTGACCGTTGGCTTCCAGCGTCACCTGCCAGCGATGCTCCCCGGTCGCTTCCGACCGCAACCGGCGCACTGCGGCTATAGCGCTCAGGCCAAGCTGGTCCCGCAGCGCCTGTTCAGCCGCCTGTACAGGGGCCGGGTAGATCGAGCGTCCACGCAGCTTGTTCAATAACAGATCGCCCCGTTCATGCGCGTCAATCAAAGCTGGCGCATCCTCCGGCGCGACTCGTCCGTAATAGAGGCCCTGCGGCAGAGCGACCAGAGTCCCGGCGAAGCGATGCCCGCCAATATGAATGGTTTGCCAGACCTGCTCCGGTCGCAGGTCGCGCAGCGCGTTATACAGGGGTAAGCCAAAGCGCGCGCAGGCCGCATCGCGCTTGCCGTTGGTACAAACGATATACAGCGGTTCATTCGTCAGCGCACTGTCATAACGGGTGTCACCCCGCACCAGGGCCGGTAAATCCAGCGTAAACACGCCATCCACCGAAGACAGATTAAAGCTGTAGAGGCGCGAATCGGCTTCCCGGCTGACCGCGACAAAGCAGCGGCGCTCACCATTCAGCGGTTCCCGGTCATGGCGGATGAAACCAAAACGTGCGTCCGGCACCGATGCCAACGCATTTTGGATGAAGGTTTTAATACTCGCGGAAAGTGTGCTTTCAGGCAGGGCTTCCTTGCCCCAGGCGGCGTTATATTCCAGCAACAGCCAGGTTTGGGCGACCGGCGCGGTGGCGTAGAGTGGCTCCCCGGCCTGGAGCGAGCTTTCGCAAGAGAGGATGGTATCGGCCATGTGGATTCCCCAATGGGTGAGGACGAGAGCGGCCTCGTCTTCGTGACGTTTATTTATAACTGTTTATTATAGCCCAGCCACCCGATTCAGGCCGCCTCTATGCCACCTGCCCGAAGTCCGGTAGACTTTCAAAAGATCCTGGTTAGGAGGAACTCCTGAAGATGGATGACTTCGAAAAACCTAAACGGCGACCCCAGTTCAATCCGGATGACTTCCCCTGCCCACTGTGTGGACAGCAGGATTTTATCTGGGGGCTGACGGTCGGTGAAAGCCCAACCCAGCGCCTCTACTCGCGCCCGGAGGGCACCGGTTGGGGTGAAGGAAGAGTTCTCTATACCCGCGAATGCTTGGCTTGCAGCCATGTGATGCTATTCACCCGCAAAGGAAATGAGCTTTGACTCTTCACGATTTCATCCGCGCCATGCCAAAGGTGGAACTGCACGTCCACCTCGAAGGCTCGACCCAACCGGAAGCTGTGCTGCATCTGGCAAACAAGCATGGCATTCAATTGCCTGCCGACTCGGTGGAAGGCATCCGTGAATGGTATACCTTCCGCGACTTCCCGCACTTCATCGAGATTTACCTGAAAATCTCCGAATGTATCCGCACCGTCGAAGACATCGAGTGGCTGGGGCGGGAGTTCTTGCGAGGTCAAGCTGCCCAGAACATCCGCTATACCGAGTTTATCTATACCCCTTACAACCACTTCCAACAGAAGGGCTTGAGCGGGGATGAGCAACTGAACGCGCTCAACCGGGCGCGAGCCTGGGCGCAGCAGGAACTGGGTATCCACAGCGCCATGATCCTCGATATTGACCGCATGGTGAGGCCGGAAGAAGGCATGTGGACTGCCGAACTGGCGGTGCGCTTCAAGAACAATGGCGTCGTCGCTCTGGGGATCGGCGGAAACGAAGTCGGCTACCCCTGCAGCCTGTTCCGCACCGCCATCGATTACGTCCGCGCTCACGGCCTGGTCTGCATCCCGCACGCCGGGGAGACGGTCGGGCCGGAAAGCATCTGGGATGCGCTGGCCGTGTGCGATCCGCCCCGTCTGCTGCACGGTGTCCGCTGCATCGAAGACGCGGCGCTGACAGCCGAACTCGCCCGGCGGCAGATTCCGCTGGATGCCTGCCCGACCAGCAACTTATGCCTCGGTGTCTATGACTCGTTTGCGTCTCACAGCTTGCCCGCCCTGCTCGATGCCGGGTTGAACCTGACCATCAACAGTGATGATCCGCCCATGTTCAACACCAACCTGACCGAAGAATGGCTGCGCTGTGCGGATGCCTTTGGTTGGGGTACCGCCCTGATCGAGCGCTTGACGCTCAATGCCATCCGTGGCAGTCGTCAATCTGCCGAGTACCAGGCGCAGATGGAATTTGAATTGAAGGCGGAATTTGCCCGTTTACGCGACCAGTATGGCGTATAATCAGGTCACTCGCTTTTCTGCGACCAGTCCCCATCTATATCTTTGGGGGTGAAATTATGCCCATGCACTACAACCTGTATACGCGGCTCCAGCCGATCCTCAAGGTGCGCGACCTGATTGCCGAAGCGCGTTTCTACAACCTGCTCGGCTTCGCGGTACAGTCCGAATCGGACTCCTTCGCGTCCGTTCGGTATGGAGAGCATCTGCTCTTTGGGCTGGAATTGGAACCCGCATTATTGGTGGGCGGGTCGCCTGCCTTCGTCTGGCAGATCGGTGTGCAGAGCGTTCGCGCCATTCAGGAGATTGCGATACACGCCCAACTCCCCATTGTCGAAAATCCTGTGCTGCAACCCTGGGGCGAATGGACGATCAAACTCAAATCCCCGGATGGGTATACGGTCGTCTTTGAAGGTGGGGAATAGCAGCCTTCGTTCAGACCCTTCACTTTTATCTGCCAGCAAGTACCCTCATCCAGTATAGTTTTATCAACTGGATAGTATCGTCGCGGCAGCCACCGCACTAAACCGCGTATGGATTAATCATCACTATGACTCTCACACCCTTCCTCGACCGCATCCGCCAAACCCAACCGCTGCTGGGCGATGGCGCCATGGGAACGCTCCTGCACCAGCACGGCACCGAAATTGGTGCATGTTTTGATGCCCTCAACCTGACACATCCGCAGCAGGTTGCCGCCGTCCACCGCGCCTATATCGAGGCCGGGGCAGATGTGATTGAAACCAATACCTTCGGGGCCAACCGCTATAAACTCGCCAAACATGGCCTGGAAACCCGGGTCGGGGAAATCAACTGGGCGGCAGCGCAGCTCGCCCGCAAAGTCATCGCTGCCAGTTTCCGTGAGGATGTCTACCTGGCCGGTTCAGTTGGGCCATTGGGGGTGCGCCTTAAACCGTTCGGGCGTATCAAGGCGGAAGATGCTCGCGCTGCCTTCCATGAGCAGATCGCCGGGTTAGCTCAGGGTGGAGTGGACCTCATCATTCTGGAAACCTTCAGCGACCGGATGGAATTGCTGGAAGCGTTGGCCGCTGCCCAGGAAGCAGCTCCCAAGCTGCCAGTCGTCGCTCAGATGACCTTCGGCGGAGATGACCGCACGCTGCTGGGGGATCTCCCGGCGCAGGTCGCGCGCGACCTGGTCAAGGCGGGTGCGGATGTCATCGGCGTCAATTGCGGAGGTGGCCCGGAGCAGCTCTCCCGTATTCTGGGGTTGATGCGGCAGGCCGTGCCAGAAGCCATCATCTCCGCCATGCCCAATGCCGGTTATCCGCAGAGCATCGGCGGGCGGGTCATGTATCCAGCCACGACCGATTACTTTGCCGATTATGCCCTGACCTTCAAAGCCCTGGGGGCCAAGCTCATCGGCGGCTGCTGCGGCACCACCCCGGAACACATCGCGGCCATGCGGGGTGCGCTGGATAATCCCGCGCTGCCCTTGCCGGAGATTCACGTGCTCGACCCCGTTGGGGATGAATCGGCGATGGTGCCGGAACGTCCTACCGAATTGGCGCGCAAGCTGGCTGCCGGTCGTTTTGTCGTCACCGTCGAGATGCATCCACCGCGCAGCTTTGTCCCGGCCAAGCTGCTAGCGGCAGCGCGACTGTTGCAGGAAGCCGGTGCCGATGTACTGGATGTAGCCGACAGCCCCACTGCCCGGATGCGGATGAGCCCCTGGGCGGTTTGTCACTTCCTGCAAACCCAACTGCATATTGAAACCATCCTGCACTTCCCCACCCGCGGGCGCAATCTGCTGCGTGTGCAGGGCGATCTGCTGGCGGCGCACGCGCTCGGCCTCCGGAACCTGTTCGTGGTCATGGGCGATCCCACCCGCATTGGGGATTACCCGGAAGCGATGGATAACTACGATGTCGCACCGTCTTCCCTGATCGGCGTGGTCAAGCATAAGATGAACAGCGGGGTCGATCAGGCTGGGAACTCCATCGGTCAACCGACCAGTTTCACCGTTGGCTGCGCGCTCAATATGTTCGCCGACGACCTTGATAAAGAAATTAACACGCTGCTCAAGAAGCTGGAGAACGGTGCCGATTTTGCGCTCGGTCAGGCCGTCTTTGATGTGCGTGGCATCGAGAAGTTCCACGCCCGCTACCGCCAGATCACCGGGGCAGATTTCAATTTGCCTGTGCTGATGGGCCTGATGCCGTTATACAGCCTCAAGCACGCCCAGTTCCTGCACAATGAAATTCCGGGCATCACCATCCCCGATCCTATCATGAAGCGCATCGAGGACGCAGGCGAGACTGCGCCGGAAGCCGGAGTCCAGATTGCTCAGGAGTTATTGCGTGATATGCGCGGGCTAGTCGCCGGTGCCTACATCATCCCGGCCTTCGGGCATTACGAACTGGCCGCCGAGGTGATCGACACGGTAGCGGGGCGGTAGTCATATCATGACCACCTGGATTGGGCATCTGCGGATTGCCGAAAACCTGCTTGTCCATTTTCCAGCTTTGGACGAAACTGCTTTTGCCTATGGCAACCTGGGGCCTGATTCGGGCTTCCCCAATGCGGATTGGACGACATTTGACCCGCCCAAATCCGTCACCCACTTCATTGTCGATAGCAGCACCGCCGAAGATAAAATCCATGACCTGACGTTCTATCGGGACTATCTGAAGGCGCTCAGGCCAGCCGATGATTTGGCCCGTTATAGCTTTGCCGTGGGATACTTTAGCCATTTGCTGGCGGACGGATTGTGGATGCGTTGGATCGTCACCGCCAGCAAGCAGGCGTATCAGTCAGAGTTTGCCAGCCAGGGTGGGGCATTCTGGGAAATCTTAAAGCAGGACTGGTACGACCTCGATTTTCTCTATCTGCGGGATCATCCGCAAAGCCTGTTCTGGCGGAGCGTGGCGATCACGCCCAACCCATCGGCGCACTTTCCATTTCTGGTTGAGCGGGCGTTGCATTATTCAATGGATAATCTGCGTCAATCCTATAGGCATCCCAAACCAGAACGGGTTTTGAATCGCCGTTATCACTGGTTGAACGCCCACGTGATGGATCGTTACGTGGACGAAGCCGCATCTGCTATCCACTGGATACTCCTTGAATTGGAACGAAGCGATCCGCTAGAAGCTGCCACGACCGCGCTAACGCTGCTCCCGGCAGGCAGATTGGCTCCCTTCCCGTTACCCCTTGGCGATGGGCAACCTGATGTGACCTAATCTGGTCAGGACTTACGCAAAACAGTGCCTTATGTAGGGGCGCACGGCTGTGCGCCCGCTGGATTACTCCCGCCTCTGCGTAAGTCCTACTGGTGACATATAATCCCGATAACCGGAACATATGTTCCGGTTTTCCCTGTCATCTTATGGTATCCTCTAGCCATACCGGAAAGCATCGAAGCTGCCTTGCAGCGATTGCTGCAACAGTCCCCTCCACCCGCTTCGCAGCAAAGGGCATCCAGACATTTGCCCAAAATCTTGAGCCCGCTTCACCGTAAGCCTGCCCATCACCACCGCGTCAGCGAAGTACGCTCTGTTTATGAAGGAGTCTGTCATGACCAAACCCGTGCTTGAACTGCGCGTTGCCATCACCACGCAGGAATATGATCGACTGGTGGAAATCTACCAACAGGGATTAGGGCTCGAACCCGCCGAACTCTGGACGGATGACACCGGCAGCGCGGTTTTGTTTGAACTGGGCCGCGGCACGCTGGAGATCTTCGACGAACGTCATGCCGCTAAAGTGGATGCCATCGAAGCAGGCGAACGGGTCAGCGGCCCGGTGCGTTTCGCGCTGGAAGTACCGGATCTCCAGGCTGCTCTCACAAGGCTCCTGGCAGTAGGGGCGGTACAGGTGCATGAGCCGATCATCACACCCTGGCGGCATCATAATGTGCGGCTGCGCTTTCCCGATGGGATGCAGGTGACGCTCTTCCAGGTACTGCCCTAGAGACACCTAGGTTGCTGTAATCGCCTTCAGCGTCGTTTGAATTTCGCTCAAGACATCCGGTGGAGGCTCGCCGTAGCGCGGGCCTTTCGCCAGGAAATCCGCCGCCGTCTGGATAGCGAAGCTGTCCCCACAGGCGCATCCGATGCCGTCAAACCATTCGACGCGCTGCTTTTCCGTATCCACCGTCAGCCCCCAGATCTCACCATCATCTTGCTTCCACATCCATGCCGTGTTGAGAGGGTTCATGGTTCATCTACTCCCTTGTATCAAGTCCCACTCTAGCGTAACAGAGCGATCCCCATGCCCGTCAACATCTGTTCCAGTGTTTCGACCGGCAAGCCGACCACATTGCTGTAACTGCCATCAATCCGCGCGACCGGGCGAAATCCCTCATGCTGGATGGCATAGCCACCCGCTTTATCAAACGGATCACCGCTGGCGATATAGGCCGCTATCTCCTCGTCCGTGTAATCCCGCATGGTCACATCAGTCCGGGTGAGCGTAGTTTGAAAGCGGGCCGTCCGTTCCCAACTGGCGACCAGTGTCAGCGCGGTATACACCTGATGCGTTCGCCCACGCAGTTTGACGAGCATCGCCCGTGCCTCATCAGCCGTTGCCGGTTTACCCAGTAGTTCACCGGCGGGATCAATACCCATCGTATCGGCAGCCAGGATCACGACTGTATCCGCAGCCAGCACAGTAACTTCATCCGGCAAATTCTGAATGACGCGGGACGCTTTTTCCCGGCTCAGGCGGCGGACGTAATCCAGCAGGGGTTCGCCTGGGCGTAAGGACTCATCAATATCTGGCTTGACGACGTTGAAAGAGATCCCCATCGACGCCAGCAGATCACGGCGGCGAGGAGAAGATGAAGCAAGGACGAACAAGATAGTCAGCACTCCCGATCAGGACAGCATTATGCCAGCATTACTTCTGATTGTATACAAAATGAAGATCCTCACAACGAGGTGTACAGTAAGAATTACAATACTTCTTCAACCGAGCGGAAGTCCCGATGGGTCTCCATCCAGGTGACAGCAAAATCCACCAGTGGGCGTTGTTTCATCAGGCGGACGGTCGCCGCGCCAACCTTTCCACGGAAGATGCCGCGTTCCTGCTCAAAGGCTGCCCCGATAATCGGAAAGTCTTCCGTTTCAAAGTCCAGTTGATCGTACTCGACCCAGCGCCGTTGACCCTCAACCAGCATGGCAGTTCCTTCGCGGATGGTCCGGCGACCCGGCCAGTGAGCGCGATGTTCAGCCAGATGCAGGGAGGTATTGTTCTCATGGCCGACGCCGAGCAACAGTACAAACCCGTCCAGTGCATACAGTTTGCCCAGCGGGGAACGCTGCCCGAAGGTATCTTCCAGCAAGTGATCGCCAGTGAGGAATGGGGCTTGCGGGCCGTGCGCCGCGAAGGAACCAACTGGATGGGCACTGCGTACAACGCCGGGCCAGGTGCGGAACAATTCCGGAATGACCCCGATCCGAAAGGTGGGCGTCCGCAGGGGATCAAAAGCAGGACGGGTTTCCTGAATAATGGGCCACCACGACTCTGGCACTGGCGGAGCGACCCAATTGGCAGGGTCAGTATTCTCGCCAGTATGCGCCGGCATCATGAGCGTGCCACTTGAGGTCAAAACATCCAGCAGGGCCTGAATCACGGTCTGTGCGCCACCGACGACCCACCCCAGGCTGCTCAGGCTGGAATGCACCAAGACCACCTGACCAGCACCCAGTCCACAGGCAGCCAGCTCAGTGACCAACTGCTGATAGGTAATAGGGTGGGCAGTTTGTGGTTTTGGCATAGCATTTCACTTTGAGCGATTAGCTATTCGGAGCTTGTATTGATCAGTATACCTATCTCATACCGTTTGGACATTCCTCGATGGACAAGCTGTATAAACAGATGTCTACAACTTGACCGTCCAGCGAATTTTCTTCAGCCTCACATTAGAAGAATAGGGTATACGATTAGATATACAGGCGCTGTGTGGGTAAAGCTTCCCCCGGACTGTGCTTCATATTTCTGAGACTGGTGAAGGTGATGCCAAGCATTTTGGTCATCGACGATGAACATCTCTTACGCGAAGAGATCGTCGAAATACTGCAATTTGAAGGCTATGAAACCCTGGATGCTCCCAACGGGCGAGATGGAGTCACGCTTGCAAAAATCCATCAGCCTGACCTGATTCTATGCGATATCTCCATGCCAGAGATGGATGGCTACGGCGTACTCTATGAAGTTCGATCTGATCCCAATACCAACACCACGCCGGTGATTTTTCTGACGGCACGTGCAGATCGGACGCAAATCCGTTATGGCATGGAACTGGGTGCCGATGACTACCTGACCAAGCCCTTTACCAATTCTGAACTGCTTGGCGCGGTCTTCTCCCGCCTGGATCGGCAGCGTGAAGTGCGCGAACTTCATACGCGAGATGCCCAAGCCCTCAAACAACAACTGCTGGATTGGATTCAGTCAACGCTCAGTCCAAGCATGGATACGGTGCGCTTTGTCCAGAATGCCATCACCCAGCAAGTGAATACGCTCTCCCCGCAGGAACTCACCGACCTGCTGAATACACTGGCGCTGGGGACTTCCCAGATCAGGCATGTGGTTGACTTAATGACCTATCTTTCGCGCATCGAGGCAGCACAGATCACACAAGAGAGCATTCAGAAAGATAGCCGCTCATTCCAGGTATGGCAGTTCATACCGACCGTGCTGGATCTGGCACGGCAGTATGCGGGGCTTCCAGCAGAACGCTATATTGAAACACGACTCCATCAGGATCATGCCAGCTTAAATGCAGAACCGGATTCATTGCGCTTTGCTCTGGCTGAAATATTGGCCGGTGTATTAACCACTATACCTGCATCCTGGTTGGTCAACCTGACTCAGTGGGCCGAAGAGGGCTCCGTGTGGATCGAAATTTCGGGAACCAGTGCCAATCCACCCGATATGAATAGTATTGCCCACGCACAAACCGGTTCCCAACGGGGTCTGGCGGCTGCCGAGTACATCATCCGCTTGCACAATGGGTCCCTCAGCTACACCACGGAAGATGGCCTGCAGTTCCTGATCCGCTTACCAGCGGCATCAAGCCCAACGATGGCCTTCCTGGATTAAGGATAAGATTATGGCGCGCATTCTGGTTATTGAAGACGAAGCTCCGCTTCGAGAAGAAATCAGCGAATGGCTGATGTTTGAGGGGCATGAGGTCATCCAGGCGGGGGATGGCCGCCTGGGGATCGAGCGCGCCCTGGCTGAACACCCAGACCTGATTATCTCCGATATTGCCATGCCGGAGATGGATGGTCACCGTGTGCTGCTTGAACTACGGACTCATGCCATTACCGCGCTAACCCCCTTCATTTTCCTGACGGCGCGGGCAGAGCGTAAGGACTTACGCTATGGCATGGAGATCGGAGCGGATGACTACATCACTAAGCCTTTCACGCGGGAAGAATTGCTGGCTTCAGTCGAAATGCGCCTCCAAAAGCTGGTTGCTATTGCCGCCGCCAATGAAAACGAACTGAATAACCTACGGAAGACCATCATCTACTTCCTGCCTCATGAACTGCGGACGCCACTGGTGGCGATTGTCGGCTATGGTGAGATGCTGGCCACGGAAGAATTCTCCTTCAAACCGGAAGACATCTGGCCGATGGGGAAAGCGATAGTCAAAAGCGGGCGACGCCTGCAACGTCTCATCGAGAATTACCTCCTGTACGCGCAGATTGAAGTCCTGATCGCCACGGGTGGTCAGCGCGAAGATAACGTGATACTGGAACACCCGCATCTCGTCATCCGTGATACGGCTCGAAAAAGTGCCCAGGACGTTGACCGCCTGGTTGATCTGTTTCTGGACCTTTCCCCAGGTATGATCCGAATTCCCCTGAAAGATTTGCAGAAGATCCTTCAGGAACTGGTGGATAATGCCTTCAAGTTCTCCAAACCCGGTGAACAAGTCCAGATCTATGCCCAGACTGACGGCAATTACTACACCATCATGATCCGGGATCAAGGGCGCGGTATGTCCCCGGAGCAGATCAGTCAGGTGGGCGCATACATGCAGTTCGACCGTTATGTGTACGAACAGCAAGGATCCGGCCTGGGGCTGATTATTGCCAAGCGCCTGGCGGAATTACACGGTGGTGGCCTGACTCTGGAAGCGTTGTCTCCGGGTGTAGCCGTGACCGTGTATTTGCCGATTGCCACGACTGACTGACCCGGTCGCCGGGCGCACTCCTCGCGCCCGGTTTATTTCTCCACCAGGATAAAGACCTCTTAAGTTTGTGGTTCATAAGCTTAAGCTAGTGTCAATCTAGCTAATGATCCCCAAACATGGTTAATCCGGCTTCGTTACAGCGTGCCTATGCTGGGAAACGTGTACTGATCACAGGTGGTTTAGGTTTTATTGGTTCCACGCTGGCTATTGCCCTGATCCGTCTTGGTGCAGAAGTTACCGTCATTGATAGTCTGATCCCAGAATACGGTGGCAATCTGCAGAACCTCGCCGGATACGCTGACTTAATCCGTGTCAACATATCCGATGTGCGGGATACCTATGGCATCTCCTGGTTGGTGCAGGATCAGGACATCCTCTTTAATCTGGCGGGACAAACCAGCCACCTCGACTCGATGACCGACCCGCTGGTTGACCTCGACATCAATAGCCGCAGCCAACTGACCATTCTGGAAGCCTGTCGTCATCACAACCCCGCTATTCGCATCGTCTTTGCCAGCACACGACAGATCTACGGCAAACCGAACTATCTCCCGGTCGATGAATATCACCCAATAGTTCCAGTGGATGTCAACGGGATCAATAAACTTTCCGGGGAAATGTATCATCTGCTCTACGCCCAGGTATATGGGATGCGGATTTGCGCTCTGCGCCTGACCAATACCTATGGGCCCCGGATGCGTGTCAAAGATAGCCGCCAGACCTTCCTGGGGATTTGGATCCGGCAGTTATTGGATAACCAGCCCATCACCATTTATGGCGATGGCTCCCAACTGCGAGATTTTAACTATGTCGATGATGTGGTCGATGCTTTCCTGCTGGCGGCTGTTACAGAAGACTCCTGGGGACAGGCTTTTAACCTGGGGGATGACCAACCCATCAGCCTGGTCGAGTTGAGTAACCTCCTGATTAAACTCAATGGGGGCGGCTGCGCCCATAAAGTGGATTTTCCCCCGGAGCGCAAAGCCATTGATATTGGGAATTACTATGCCAACTTCACCCGGTTCCAGTCGCTGACCGGCTGGCAGCCTTGCACTGAGTTAGAACAGGGTCTCGCTCGCACGCTCGATTACTACCGTCAGCACCGCCATCACTACTGGGATGCTGTTGCACAACCAATGCCTTATGCCGATCCACATCCCGCAAAATGACCCACAGCGCTCGTTGCGGGCCATCAAACAAAAGTTAGGCAGCACCTTCGAGGAACTCATCGAATCCGGTCAATATATCCTCGGCTCCCAAACGACGGCCTTTGAGCATGCCTGGAGTTCTTATCTGGGTGTCGAAGGCTGTGTAGGGGTTGCCAACGGAACAGATGCCCTATATTTGGCGCTGCGAGCGGTCGAGATTGGCCCGGGCGACGAAGTTATCACCGTTTCGCATACAGCCATTGCCACCATTAGCGCCATCGTCCGCACTGGTGCTACCCCGGTTTTAGTCGATATCGATCCACAAACTTATACGCTCGATCCCGCACATCTCGCGGGTGCCTGGTCGGAACGCACCCGCGCCATCGTGCCAGTGCATCTGTACGGCGGTATGGCAGATATGGATAGCATTACTGCCTTTGCCGAGGAACGTGGCTTAGTGGTCATTGAAGACTGCGCACAGTCTCATGGTTCTACCTGGGGACAAGCGCGGGCGGGCAGCCTGGGACTGCTGGCTGCCTTCAGCTTTTATCCGACCAAGAACCTGGGTGCGGTTGGTGATGCCGGCGCGGTTGTGACCAACCAACCGGATCTGCTCGACCGGCTGCGATCACTGCGTCAGTATGGTTGGGATGGAAACCGGGTGAGCCAGATGGCGGGCGATAATTCCCGGTTGGATGAATTGCAGGCGGCTATTTTACGGGCGCGCTTGCCACAACTTGATCTGGAGAATGATCGGCGGCGTCAGCTGGCGGCCCGGTATGATGAGGATTTGGCAAATCTTCCTCTTCGCATCCCAACTGCATTACCGCCTGTCACCCATACCTATCATCAGTACGTCATTTACGTGGACGAGCGGGATGTTCTGATGCGGTCCTTAGCCGAACGAGGGATCGGCACCCAGGTTCACTATCGCCAGGCAGCACATCAGCAGCCAGGGTATACCAATCTGGTGCGCTGTGTGGGTCATCTGCCGGTGACAGAGCAGGTTGTTTCAAGGATCCTCAGCCTGCCCATGTTCCCCGCCCTGCTCGACCTCGAACAGGATGCCGTCATTCAGACGATCACCACATACTTTGGTGCCTAACCGAGATTGAGCGCTCGCGCCGCCAGGCTGGCTCGCCGTTCACGACGCATCTCCAACCAGAGCATTCCCAGGCCACGAGCCGTCTGAGCCAGATGACGTGGACGGAAAAACTGCGAGCGCCCGTGCGGACGCGCAAAGTGTGAAACACCAGTTTCTCGAATAGTGAAACCTGCCTGCTGGACTTTACTCATCAGTTCCGCGCAGATGATGCCGCTGTTGTGCCGCAAGGTGATGCTGTTCAGAACATGACGGCGCAGCAGGCGGAAATCACAATCCACATCCCGCACACCAAGGCCAAAAATCAGGCTCACCATCCGATGATAGAGTCGTCCAATGACCTTACGGATGAGTGCGTCATCGCGATTGAGTTTATAGCCCTGTACCATATCGATTCCAGGCCGCATGAGTGTGACTAACCGGGGAAGTTCGCGCACATCATATTGAGCATCGCCATCGGTATAGAATACATAGTCTTTGCTGGCTGCCCGGAAACCGCTTCGGAGCGCACCGCCGTAGCCCCGGTTGACGGGGTGGTGGATCACGCGAACCTGAGGATGTTCGGCCTGTAACTGATTGAGAACGGCAGCCGTGTTGTCCTGGCTGCCATCGTTAATGACAATCACTTCAAAATCAGGAGTGATACTCGCAGCGACTTCAAGTGCATTCTTCACTAACGATCCTATTGTCTGGGCATCGTTATAGGCGGGAAAGAAAATACTCAGGCTGGAAAGGGTCATGATAAAAGCTCCGGTGATTTACGGGCGATGCAGATGATGGACACCCCCAGAGGTAATGAAATACCCCAGCTCAGTAAGGTTGCTTCCAGATAAAGAATTGTTCTGACTATAGCATTGAGCCAACGTGGGGGAGGATTAAGATCGGTTGTGCCCTGCTCAGTCTGGAACATGGGCAATCGTTGAACCAGGCGCATGAGCAGGATGAAGGGTAACAGCAGTGTATTGACATAGGTGATGCGTATCGGCACCAATCCAGCGTGGATCGCGTACTGCTGGATTTCTTCGGCGGAGAAGCGACGTGCCCCATGAACAAAGCGGTCATGGGAGCCGCGCAACCAGCTCAGCGCTGGCGCGCGGAAAAAGAGATAGCCACCAGGAGCCAATACCCGTGCCATTTCTGCAAAGGCTGCTGAGACATCATTCACCCCCTGGGCATATAACACATCGTAGGATGTCACCAGGCCAAAGGTAGAGGCACGGAACGGTAGGGACTGTACATCTGCCTGAGCGAGTCGGGGAATGGACTTCTGACGGGCATAATCGAGCGCTAGACTGGAACGATCAACACCACTACAACTTCCCCAGGCAGACATATGTAACAGGTTACCGCCAGTGCCGCAGCCCGCGTCCAGAATAGATGGGTTCGGTCGATACGGTAGGATAGGCCGTAGCAATGTGCGGGTAATGACTCGCATCCCCTGATACCACCAATGATCGTTTTCGAGGGTGGCCAATTCGGAGTAGGCGGCGGGTTCCATCAGCCAGATACCTCCTGGCTTGGACGCGGTTTCCAGGAGCGAACTGCCCACTGATCTGCCCGCAGCAACCAGAGCAGACTGAAGGCGATGGTCGCCAGGGTGATCGCGCTTCCCCGATACAAGAATACTGGGATGTACTGAAAGTAAATCTGGAAGGGACGATCTTCACGGGGTAAAACCACCCCGATCAAACCACCGACCGACTCGATGCGAGCAGGTTGCCCATCCACTTGAACACTCCAGCCGGGATAGGCGACTTCCTGGGCCGTTACCACTACGTCTATATCTGAGCGGCCATTGGTCATCAGCGCAATGTGATCGTATTCGCGGACAAAGGCCGTGATCTCATTGGCGAGAGAGGTATCGACCAGATCTTTCTGCGTATCCAGAATGGCTTTATCAATCCAGAAGGCATAAGGCAGCGCTCCTTCCCGACGGTATATGCAGGGGACTCCAGGAGCTTCCCGGTTCTCACTTTCCGATAAGGGTACATAACCCCGTTCCAGCATCCAGGCTTCATCATAGTGATAACCACCGATGGCGAACTCCGGCAGGAGATGGGGCAAAGGCGTACCACGTGGGATCAGATCCCGGTCAAAGATGGTGTGCGGGATGGGCAGGGCGTGATAATAATCGGAGGCAACCCATCCATGGCGTACCCGGTTTTCCAGATAGACATAAATCGTCTGGTATTCCAGTGTCCAGACATTAAGCTGCTTATCCGGATATTCGGCACGAAGCCATTGAATACACTGGGTTTCCCAGGGATCAGGTGGCTGAAGCGTATGTTCACCCCAGGGTATATGCCACTGGCGAACTACATCCCAGGCTGCCAGAATGCTGCCTCCGATCAGCAGCGTCGAAGCTCCCAGGCGCAGCACTGCACGAGAAGCATTGGGAACTTCCTGAAGTGATTTCACCAAGCCATCCAGCAGCAAAGCGACGACCGCTGCCAGACCAAGCGACGCAATACCCATCGCGCGGGATACATGCCGGAACTGATCGGCGTAAGGAATATTCTGATAAGCCCATTCCAGGAAGGGATTTTGACCGCCACCCCACAGCATGAAAAACAGAAAGATCGCCCCAAAGACCAGAAGCATCTGCAAATCGAACTTCAAATGTCGCCGGTAGCTGGCGTGACCCATTATGATCACAGTGATTCCGGCCAGGAGCAGCAAGTACCAGGCCGGAGCTACATAACTATAGAAACTATAGCCACTACCAGGCGGTTGGAGCCTGGGGTCATCAGCATTCTTGGTGCCGCTGATGAACTGCTCAATCAGCACCGGAAGCGGAACCTGCGAATCGACTTCAACTGTTTGTCCACCGATCCGATCCCGATTTTCCCACACGGGCAGAAAGCTCACAGCGCTCAGGCCCAACGCCAGCAACCCTGCCAGCACAAAACCCGCGACGAGTCCCCATCGGATTTGATAGCGCTGAAACCAGGTGACCTTACGGCTTGACTGAGCTTTGCGCCGCAAAATAGTACCCAGGAGAATGATGCCGGAAGCCAACACCATAGCCGGTGGAAACCAGGGCAGTCCACTGTGAAACAGCATCGAAAAGAACAGGCCAAAGAGAATGGGTGGCCAGCGTCGGAATCCCTTGCTCATCCCGACCAAAGCCGCCAGAATGTAGGGAAAGTAGGCTTGGGTAATGATGAGCGCATAATGACCGGCGAAGGCATAGGCGTGCATATTGCCTTTGCCAATACACAGCGCAGCCAGCAAAAGCCGCCCGATCAAGCCCAGATTGAGGGTGCGAGCAAGTACCCAACCACCTAAGCCCGCCACGACTGCCGTTACCACAATCGTGATCTTGATACCAGCGGGCCCTAACAGCAATGTCGGCAGCGTGACAAAGGGATTGAAATAGGTTGCTACCGGGTTTTCGAGCAGCGGATCACCGTATTCCAGGTAGGGCTGCCACTTGGGTATGTAACCCAGTTTTGGTAGCAGCGTTGTCAGACCAAAGGCAGTGCGCGTCAGGTATTCCGCTTCAACGCCACCTAACCGGGTATTGGGATCAAGATCCAGATACTGATAGGACGCAGCCAGAGCAATCAGCAGGATGACAATCAGTTCGGAGAATAATTGCCAGGTAGGGAGAGATTTCAGGTAGGGTATAGTGGAGGGTGTATTGTAAGCCATCGAGATCAATGAAAATGATGCGATAAGATGAGCTTACGGTAGCGCAAGGTTGGCTTAACTTGACCTTAAGCAAGATAACGTAGTCAGGATTTGTTATGACCTTTAGCATCCTCATTGTTGACGATGACCCCATCATCACCCATGCGCTGGCCTATCGCCTACAAAAGACTGGCTATATCCCTTTGGTTGCCTCTAGCGCGGAAGAGGGTCTACTGCTGGCTGACCAAAACTCGGTCGATACAATTTTGCTGGATATTGGTTTACCGGGTATGGATGGGCTGGAAGCACTCCGCTTATTTCAATCCAAGACCAGTGCACCAATCATCTTTCTGACGGCTCGCCGCCGTGAACTGGATGAAATCTTTGGGCTGGAATTGGGTGCGGATGACTACATCACCAAGCCCTTTGATATGGATGTGCTGCTCACGCGGCTCCGCGTGGTCTTGCGGCGCGGCACCCGCCCAAAGCACACGGAGTCTTTGCTGCAGGTCGGCGATCTGGAAATTGACCCTGTCGGTCGGACAGTGCGGCTCGCCGGAGATCCAATTGTGCTGGCTCCCCGTGAATTTGACCTCTTACATCTGCTGGCGTTTGAAGTTGGACATGTCTTGAGTGTTGAGGACTTGCTCAGCCGCGTGTGGGGAGTGGACTGGATTGGCGAGTCACAGACCATCTATGTTCACATTCGTTGGCTGAGGGAAAAGCTGGAGAGTGACCCTTCTCAACCCAAGCGGATTCTAACGGTTAAAGGGGTCGGGTATAAGCTGGTTCCCGTTTCCGACTGAGGAATTAAATCATGCTCATCACATTGCGTGGGCGACTACTGGCCAGCCATATTTTGCCAGTATTGTTTCTAGCGCTTCTCCTGGGTGCGGTTTGCGTTTACCTTCTGGAAACTCGGTATACCTTCGACAATCTGGTGACACAACTGGGGCGCGACAGCGCCCTCCTCGCGGTGCTGGCTGCTGAACGAGGTTTAGATTGGGATGATCGCACCCAGGCGGAAACCTTTGTTGATGAATTAGATCCACTGATGAGTTCGCGACTGATGCTTTTGGATGCAAATGGCACCATGATTGCCTCCAGTCGGGAAAGTGATCAGGTTCGTATTGGCCAGGTGTTGACTGCCGAAGCAGTGCAGCGAGCAACGCGGGGCGAAGCTGGATGGGAAGTGGAATTTAATACGTTTATGAATGCTCGCATCGTCGATTTTGCCTATCCGGCTATGGACCAAACGGGCCGTTTGATGGGGATTGTCCGGCTGTCACAGGATATTACGGCGATTGAGCAACCACTGATCCCGTTGCGGGTATCAGTCATCGGCGTCATTGCCCTTGCAACTACGCTGACAGTGATTGTTGCCGCCGGTTTAGCGCGTTCACTGAGTAAACCCCTGATTACCCTGAAAAATGCCGTGATGGATTTGCCACCCGCTATTCGCCCTAATCGACTTCAATTGGTTGGTCCTTCTGAGATTCAAGCCGTCGCTGAAAGCTACAACTATATTGCCGAACGCCTTTTTCAAGCCGAGCAGGATCGTAAAGCCATTCTGACCGGCACCGTTCATGAATTGGGGAATGCTCTGGGAGCCATGAAAGCAGCGATCCAGACCCTCACCTATGACGAGATGGATGACGAAGCTCTCAAACGAACAATGCTTTCCGGCCTCTATAGTCAGGTAGAAATCCTGCGAATCATGCTGGAAGACCTGGTCCTGCTGAGTGAAGCGCAATCTGGGACCATTCGATTGCAGCCCGAACGGATCGATCTGAGCGAGATCGTAGAGTCGCAATGTCAAATCTTCAAAGGGATTGCTTTACAGAAGCGCCTGAACCTGACTTGGTCAGGTGATTGTGGGGATCAACACATTTGGGGAGACCCGGCCCGGCTGGGGCAGATCATTGCTAACCTGCTGAATAATGCCTGCAAATATACCCCGGCCCAAGGCAGTATCCGGGTCTGTTATGAGATTGACTCCAATGCCCATCAGGCAAGTGTGACGGTCAGCGATACGGGGATTGGCATCGCCCCGGAACATCACGAAAAGATCTTTGAGTTTATGTATCGTGCCAATCCCCAATCCAGCCAGAAAGGGATGGGGGTCGGGTTGGCATTGGCACGGCAACTCGCGGTATTGCATCACGGTAGTCTGACTGTGACCAGTCAACTGGCAAAAGGGGCGGAGTTCACCCTGACTATCCCGATTCGTCATCCGGGTGCTGCCTGAACTGTACCGATGCAGGAACCTGGACGCCAGGTTCCTGCATCGGGGTGAGTTTTAGTCCTCGATCCAGAAGGCCCCTTCGGCTGCCAACAGACCATCGATATAGAATTCGATATTGTAGTAGGCAGAGGCCAGCACGAAGGTATCACTGTAAGAAATCGCCAGCGGAATTTCGTAGCTTTCGCCTGATTCGCCACCGTCCCATTCACGGATAATGCGCCACGATGCGTCTTCGGTGCCGTCAATATAAACCTTGACGACAATCTCCTGCCCGTCGCGCATTCCGGCATAGTCGAACAGTAGACTCATCTCGGTTGGTCCATCGGTGAAAGTATCGCCAACCTCAAATTCGATGGTGCCATCGTCCAGATAGATCGGTTCGCCAAAGGTCAGGTTGGTGATCTGGGCGGTCAGTGTCCCACTAGGGGGCACACCCTGATACTCCAGGCCAACGGTCAATTCTTTGATCTGTTTGATGACCGTCGCTGCCAGTGCATCCACTTCTGCCAGATTAGGGATCAGCGCCGGGTCCGGGGTACCTTCGCCCGCAGCAATCAGCCCGCGGATTTCTTCCAGCCCCAATACACCGAAATCCAAGCCGAACCATAATGCTGACGATGGAGCGGTACCTGCTGCCTGCGCTGCCTGGACTTGTTCCACAGCAAATTGCATCGCTGCATCATAGGTCGCACGGGCGGCCTCCACCTGTCCGCTGATGAGTTGGGTCGCGCCCAGGTCAAACTGCACCCAGAGTTCGGACGGATTACTGGCAACCACACTCTGCTGTAAGGCAATTGCCTCGTCGAATCGGCCCTGATAGTAATAGGCAATCGCCAGGTCACCGAGCATGGACGGATTTTCCAAACCCAGATTCTGTGCCCGTTCAAAATCCGTCGAGGCCGCCAGATAATCGCTCAGGCGGAGTTTGGCCCCGGCGCGGGCAGCATAAACGGCTGCATAGTCAGGTTGCAAGCGGGCCGCCTCATCAAAAGCAGTGACCGCCTCGGCATCCTGCCCCTGATATGCCAGCCCCACCCCCTGCGTATAGGCTGCAATTGCTTCCGGGTTACTCCGAAGGTCAAACACGGGTTGAGCGTAAGTGAGCGCAGCCAGCACGACGGCCACCAACGCCAACGCCCCACCGACGATGCTGAAGATTAACTGCGAGATGCGATGGTCAATGGCAGCAGCCAGACCAAGCAGGAACAAAGATACGGCCAGGATGGTCAGATGCAGAACATAGGCATTGGCTTTCGTATCCCAGGCATCTTTGACGCCAGCCGCCGCTGTGTATTCTTCGCTCAACTGGGTCACCCGTCCGCGAAAAGTATCGACCTCGTACCGGTCAAAGTCTAGTTCACCTGTCTCTGGATCAAAGTAAGGTGGCTGCAGCAGCGGACTCAACCGAACCAGCGACTCGGCCGCAGCCAGATAGCGCTCGGCAGCCGCATTATCACCGCGACCCAGGGCCGCACTAGCCTGGACATCCAGTTGATACCACGCCTGATAAGCTTCGTTGTAGTCATAGTAGCTGCGGCTGTTACCGCTGACGTTCTGCCCCAACATCTCGACTGCCAGACTGTTGGCATCTCGACCGGCGCGATCATCCCGATTACCCGCGTCCGACTGGAGGTAAGCGACCAGCGCCGTGACAACCGTCACGAGCGCAATCAAAACGGAAATTAATCCCTTAAAACGGTCGCCCATTAGCTCAGCCTCCCCATTTCGACCAGTACCGCGCCAACCGTCCCGGCTACTAATAGTAGGCTCCCGGCGATCAACAAAAGATACTTCGCACGCTGCCCGACCACTTCGATGAGCGTAAAGGCCACCAGCGCCACCGCCAGGATCGAGAAAGCGATCAGAAACTGCTCACTTTTGACGCGGAACCGGTCGGCTTCCGCAAAGTTAGCGGCGGGATCGAGATCCCGCAGGCGGGCGGAATCAGCAAAAAGCTGGCCCAACTGCCGGTCAAGCGCATAGGTACCATCTCGATTCAGATACTGATTGGGAAAAGTACCTTGTGCGGCAGTGGCATTATCAGTCGTACGAGAGAGTTCTTCTACCAAGACTTCAATTTCATCTTCGGCATCTTCGGGCAGTTCAGCTAGGTCTTCTTCCAAAGTCTGGGTCAATTGACGCTCACGGTAGTACTGGGTATACGCTCCGTAATCCCCGTAAGCCGTTACACTGGAAAGAGCTCGCGTTTCATTCAAATTGATAGTGGCACGCAGCCCGGCGGTATCAGCATCGCCAGCGGCATCAGCGGCAATCGAGCCGCGCCAGGCAACAATCGCCCCAATCACGCTGGTGAAGGCGATCAGCAGCGCCACAATCACCATCGCCGGGCCATCACTACGCTCTTCAGGTGTTTCCATATAAGTGGTCCTTCAGAAAATGAAAAGTGTACAAATTTGAGTGTATATGGGCTTGCCCGGTACATGTATTGAGGTCATGTATCGGCCGCGCATGTGCTATAATCAACTCCTAGCACATCTGTTCACTGTTGTGAGTGAATCCCATGCCCAAAGTCCGCTCCAAGTTTGTTTGCCAGAATTGCAACTATCAATCGCCCAAGAGCTTTGGGCGCTGCCCCAACTGTGGTCAATTCAACACCATGGTCGAAGAGATCATTGAGGCTGCCAAGCCAGTCAAGCAAGATCGCCGCCCGGCAGGTGTTCTGGCCTCAGTCCCACAGCGTCTGCGGGAGATCAGCGGTGATGTCGGTGAGCGTCTGTTCGTGCCGGTCGAGGAATTCAGCCGCGTGTTGGGCGGGGGCATTGTACCGGGCAGCATCATCCTGCTGGGTGGCGATCCCGGCATTGGCAAGACCACTCTGCTGACTCAGCTTTGTGGACTGCTGGCGGAAAACACCGGCACCGTCCTCTACGTCAGTGGTGAAGAAAGCACCCGGCAGATTAAGCTGCGGGCAGATCGGCTGGGTGTGGAGGCCGAAGATCTGTTTTTGCTGACCGAGACTAACCTGACCACCATCCTCGATCATGTCCAGCGCATAGGCCCCACTATCCTGGTGATCGACTCGATTCAGACGACCTATCTGGACACACTCGAATCTTCGCCGGGGAGTGTCACCCAGGTGCGCGAGTGTGCCAGTCGCCTGCAACACCTGGCGAAGTCCAGCGGCATTAGCGTCTTTCTGGTCGGGCATGTGACCAAAGAAGGCAATATCGCCGGACCGCGGGTGCTGGAACATATTGTGGATACGGTGCTGTATCTGGAGGGCGATCCTTTTCAGGCGTTCCGACTGCTCCGCAGTGTTAAGAATCGCTTTGGAGCGACCAGCGAGGTCGGCGTTTTTGAGATGAGCGGTGCAGGCATGACCGAGGTCAGCAATCCCTCCGAGGCGTTCCTGGCGGAGCGCGTAGTCAATGCGCCGGGCAGCGCCATCGCCGTGACCATGGAAGGCACACGTCCCCTGTTGGTCGAGGTACAGGCGCTCACCAGCCCGACCAACTTTGGTAATCCGCGCCGGACGGCTAACGGGGTCGATATGAACCGTCTGCTGCTGTTGAGTGCGGTACTGACGCGGCGGGTTGGCTATAAGCTGCATGAGCACGACATCTTCGTCAATGTCATCGGTGGGATGCAGGTGAGTGAACCGGCAGCAGATCTGGCGATGGCCTGCGCGATGGCTTCTAGCTATGCCGATCAGCCGCTGCCTGCTGATTTAGCCGTGGTGGGTGAAATCGGCCTGAGTGGGGAGTTGCGAGCAGTCGGCCAACTGAGCGCCCGACTGAACGAAGCCGCCAAACTGGGATTCAAGCGGGCGCTGGTGCCGCGTGTCCGTCGTTCCATCGAGGGCGCGCCGCCCAACCTCGAATTGATTCAGGCACGCAATCTGGCGGAGGCGCTGGCGGTGGCGGTACCGAGAAAATAAGCAAGGCGCATCATATGCTTGCTCATAATACCAATATGGCTATAATTGGACTCATGAACCATCTTGAGCCGTGCGACAATACTCTCTAAACTTGTCCGCCCGCTGCCCGTGTTCGACCGGCCCCAGCCAAAATCGAGTTGAGTATCCTTCATGCTAAACGCCTCCCGGCTGTCCATTTCACTGGATCGTGACGGCGAAGAACCGATCTACAAACAGCTTATCCGTCACGTCAAAGCGCAGATTGACAGCGGCAACCTACCACCTGGCACGCGCTTGCCCGCCAGCCGTGACCTGGCTCAACAGTTGAATATCAGCCGCATTAGTGTGGTCAATGCTTATGCTGAACTGAGGGCAGAAGGCTTCCTGAGTGCCCATGCCGGGCGAGGGACATTTATTGCCGGGCCAGAAGGTGCCAACAGCAGTGCTTCAACAGTTTCAAATGGCAATGGAAACAGTGCTCACGTCATTGAAACACCCACTACGCCGGACCGCTCGATCCGCGAGATGATGCGGATGGCGCGCAAACCAGGCATTATCAGCTTCGCCCAGGGTTCACCGCCGTCAGATTTTTTTCCGGTCTCTCAACTGCGGGAGGCGATGAACGCGGTTTTTGACCGGGATGGAGCCAACGCCCTCAATTACGAGGTTACCGAAGGTTACCCGCCCCTGCGGAATGCGGTGAGAGAGTATGTCAGCGCCCTGGGGATTCGCTGTCGCGCCGATCAAATCCTCATCACCGGAGGAACACAGCAGGCCCTCGACATGGTCGTGCAGGCGCTGCTCTCGGAAGGTGATGTACTGGTCACTGAAAATCCAACCTATTTGGGCATGATTGATATTGCCCGCACCCGCCGCGTGCAGCTCCACGGCATCGCCATGGATGAGGATGGCATCCGGCTGGATATGCTGGAGAACTACATCCTCGATAACCACCCTAAACTACTGTATGTGACCCCCACCTTCCATAATCCAACCGGCGTGGTCATGCCGCTGCATCGGCGTCGCCAGTTGCTCAATCTGGCAGCGGATTATCGTCTGACCGTGTTGGAAGATGGGGTCTATCACGAATTGCGTTTTGAAGGCGAGCCACTGCCCCCTCTCAAGGCGCTGGACGAAAACAGTGTGGTGATCCATGCCAGCGGCTTCACCAAGATGATGCTGCCGGGCATCCGCATTGGCTACCTGATATGCGATAATCAGCATTACGAACGGCTGGTGCGGGTCAAACAGGCGGCAGATATTTCCACCCCGGCACTTAACCAGCGAGCGATCCACCTGATGCTGGAACGCGGCACCATGGCCCCCCAGTTAGAGCGTAACAACCGGGAACTCAAGCGGCGGCGCGACGTGGCACTGGCCTGTGCCGCCCGGTATCTACCCCCTGGTACCACCTGGAATGTCCCTCAGGGTGGCCTCTATCTGTGGGCACAGTTCCCCAAGAATGGCCCGACTGCTGCTGAGGTCTACATCACCACAGTGAACATGGGCGCGGCTTATGCCATCGGCAGTGTCTTTTATGCCAGCACCTGCGGGGGGCATCGCTTCCGCCTGAATTACGGCGCACAAAAACCGGCTGATATTGAAGAAGGTTTTAAGCGGATCGGGCGAGCCTGGCGGGAAGTCGCCTACGACTACGACGAGTTGGAAAAAGCACCACTGTTATAAAAGTAGCGAGCTGATATACAAACAGGGCGACCATCATGGTCGCCCTGTTTGTTTGCGTCAATATCCGTTCGGACAGGTGTTGGGCGTTTCGCCCGGTTCCTGAATGCCATTACCGCATTGTGGAGCAGCCGTGGGCTGGGGCGGTGGTGGCGGCACCGATTCCCGGAACAGAGTCACGCCCGGTGCACTGCACACAATCTGCCCATTACGGAGCGCCTCCACCTGCCAGGTGAAGGTCAGCCCCGGCCCGACCGCGCCTGTGCTCAGGTCGCCCTGAAGAGTCGTCTGACCGATGACACTGAAGGCCGCCACCAGCGTATTCTGCTCGTTGAAGATCAGAATGCGGTAATCAGTTGCCCCTTGTGCCGGATCCCAATAGAAGGTCGCCAAACCATTCGGTAGACCATCCAGGGGGGAAGTCGGCTTGAAGCCACTGCAATCGAATTGGGGACGCGGCGTCGGCGGTGGCAAAGTCGGCACCGGAATCAGCGTGGCCGTCGGTTCCGGTGTGAAGGTCGGCAGCGGCGTGACGATGACGATAGGCGCACTGGCGATGCTCAGTTCAAATGCGCCGACATCGCACTGCCCACCTTGCGGGCGCGCAGTGCCATCAAGATCATTGGGTAGGCAGAAGGCCGACTCCGCCGCATTGATGAGCAAGCTGCCGGGCTGCGGAACACCATTCAGTCCCAGCAGCGGGTCAAAATCCTCGACTCCCGCACAGCCTTCCGACCCAAACTGCACATTATACCCGGAGAATATCCAGGGTCCGCGACAGGTGTAGACTGGCCCCTCAATCACACTGTTGGCCAGGGTTGCGCTCCCCGATGGCCCATTGGTGACGCCTCCATTCCGGTTATTCTTGAAAGTGGAATGTACGATCCGTAGGATCGAAGTGGCATCCGAAAGGTTAAAGACGGTGCCAACAGTGCCACTGCTATTCCGCATGAACAAGCTGTTTTCGATAGTGGTATTGGATCTACCGGTATGGATGGCCCCAACTGTGCCCTGGTTGGCGATGAAGCGACTTTGTTGAATGAGGGCGGTGTTGACCCCACCAATGAAGATTGCCCCGGCAGGCGTACCGCGCCCCTCCGTCGAGAGGTTGCCATTGAACAGGAAATTGGAGTCGCGCACCGTCAAGCTATTCCCGCTCGCAAAAATACCTCCATTCGGGTTGAAAAAGAATTCACCCCCGACAACCGTCAATTGTCCGCCAGAGCCAAGTGTCCCACTGTTCCCACTAAAGAGGCTGTCCGTCACGGTGCTGATACCATTGTTGAACAGGGAATAGCGTGCGGTGTTATTGGTGAATTGCACATTTGAAAAACTGGAAGTCACCGGCCCATAAGCCCGGACAATCGAGCCGCCAGAGTCGGTGGTGCTAGCCGTGTTGTTGCGAAATTCGGTATCACTCACACTGAGTGAAGGCCCGTTCGCGGCAATAGCCCCACCATTAATGGTGGCACTGTTTTCGCGGAACTCGCTGCTGCTAATGGTGACCGTGGTATAGGCCCCGGCCTGAATCGCGCCACCACTGCCGGTTGCATCGGTCGCCTGATTGCGACTGAAGTGTGAATTGCTGACCGTGAGCGATTTTCCGGCGCTGGAATTAGTATAGAAATTCAAGCCGCCGGCATCACCAGCCTGGTTTCGAGTGAAGGAGGTATTTTCAATGGTGGTATTGGTATCCGCGATCAAAAGACCACCGCCAGTAGTCACGGCGGTATTGTCCTGGACTGTACCATTCCGAATGTCCAGTGAAGCCAGGTCAAACAGATACGCTCCACCACCATTCCGCCCGGCCTGATTGCGGTGAAAGCGCACATCTTCCAGGCCGAGTGATCCACCATACTGATAAAAGGCCCCACCGTCGCCGTTCACATCGGGAGCACGGTTGCTTTGGAAGGTGGTGTTCTGAATCGTGACCACCGAATCACTGACATGGAACGCACCGCCGACCAGTTCCGCCTGATTGCTGATAAAAGTGCTGTTGCGGATCGTAATCGTGCTGTTCTGGGCGGCTAATGCACCACCAACAGTCGCACGATTCAGCATCAGGAGTACATTGGAGAGGCGCACATCGGAATCAAACGCGGCAATCGCCCCGCCCGTAGTGCCAATGCTGCCATCGCTGCCAACCCCATACCCATTCATCAGAATCGTCTGGCTTAGATCCAGACTCCCGGACACATAGAAAAGCTGGGAAGTGCCGCCCCCAGAGAAACGCACCCGCCAGCCCGCATTGATGATGACATTGCCGTTGATTCGCAGTGGTGTAGTGACCGTAATCGTATGCGCACGCGGGCCACAGTTAAAGTCCAGCGTCAGGTCGCCGCCCACCGATAGCTCTTCTTGCAGTGCAAGTGCCGAGCAACTGGCAGGAGTACCCGTCCCCAGCGTCACGCGGCGCATTTGCGCCAGAACGGTAGACGAGCCGATCAGCAGGACAAGCAAAACAATACAGATCAGGACGATCAAACGATAGCGCTTCATGATTCCCCCTAAGGTGAAAGCGCGGCGCCACTACATGATCGTTTTACAGGATTTCCTTACAGATTGCTAACTTATAACCACTCCCTAACTACCGATGGGACGAATGTCCTATGCCTTAGAATCAATCAGGGCGACCGAGATGGTCGCCCTGACAAAGTGCTCTATCGTACGAGACAGAGTCGGCTTAGAAGTCGTTCCACAGGAACTGGTTCTGAACCTCGTGATGGAACTGGATTTCCGCAGTCTTAATCTTGGTACCCAGCAGGCGCGGGCAGCGGTTGGCTGAATTAGTCTTCAGTTCCGCCAGGCGCGTACCCACTTCACCCAGCAGTTCGCTGATGTACTTGCTCTTGCTGAAGTTAGCAATCGAGTCGTAGATGTTATCCGGCAGAGTCACCTTGCCGCTGATCGGCTTGGTCGGCAGGCTGCCTTCCAGACCCGTCTTGAACAGGGTGTAAATCGCCAGATAGGGGTTGGCATCCGGCGCAATCGAGCGGACTTCGACACGCGCGGACTTCGAATTACCAATCGGGATACGCACCATGCTGCCGCGATCAATCGGCGAGGCCTTGATCTGGTTCGGGGCTTCGTAGTGCGGGTCCAGGCGGCGGTAGGCATTCACGCTGCTGTTCAGGATCAGGCAGATATCCAGACCATGATTCAGAATGCGGTGGACGAAGTCCCAGGCGAACCCGGAGATGCCATCCTTACCATCCTTCTGATAGAACAGGTTGGTATCACCCTTGCTGATCGACATGTTGGTGTGCATACCGTTGCCGTTGACGCCGGTGACTGGCTTGGGCAGGAAGCAGGCGGTCATATCACGCTGGCGGGCCACCTGACGGCAGAGCAATTTATAAAGCTGGACTTGGTCAGCAGCGATGAGCGCAGGGCTGTGGCTGTAGTTCATTTCAAACTGTGACGGCGCAACTTCCGGGTGATCCTTTTCATTGGCGAAGCCCATTGCCCGCTGTACTTCGGCGGCGGTATCAATGAACTGGCGCAGGGGGTCGCCCGGTAATGAGTGGTAGTAACCACCGGTGGTCACAAAATCGAACTTACCCGTCTGGACAAACGATTGCTCGGCGCTGGTACCTTTGAAGATGAAGCCTTCAATTTCGTTGGAGAGGTTGAAGGTGTAACCATTCGCCTTGAACTGTTCTTCGCTGAAGTGCTTCAGCACCGAACGCATATCGGCCAGGTAGGGGCTGCCATCTTTTTCCAGCACTTCGCCGAAGACCAACACCTTGCCCGGACCAAAGACATCTGCTGGCAGCCAGTAGAAAGCCGACCAGTCAATGCCTAGGCGCAGGTCGGATTCAACCTGCTGTGAGAAGCCGCGCACCGAGGAGCCATCAAAGGTCAGGTTATCCGCGGACTTGAGCAAGAACTTCTTGTCATAGTCCAGCATGTGCATACGGCCTTCCAGGTCAGTGAAGCAGACCGTGACCGCCTTGATGCGCTTTTCATCGGTCAGGTACTTCATCCGCGCTTCCTGGATTTTATCCATCGGAACGCGGTTAATGCGCTGAGCCTTGGCCTCAAGGTTGCGCTCTTCCATTTCATCGTAGGACATTACCAGAAAATCACGTAGCTCACTCATGTCAAACCCTTCGGTATGGTTGAAGTAGCCAAACAGGTATACGAGACTGTCTGATTGTACCGACTATTGATGGCTTGACTATGTACACCCTTAACAGAGAGGCGTAGATGCTCTATTGTGAAAACTAACCAGAATGCATAGAAACAGGCACTTCCAGAGGCTTTAGCTTAAGGGGTAATGAGACAGTGAAGGTACTGCCATGATCGACTTCGCTCGTAACCCGGACTTCTCCGCCCATTAACCGAACTAACTTACGAACAATCGCCAATCCTAGTCCGGTGCCTTCATGTTGGCGGGTTGCAGCCGTATTGACCTGACGAAATTCATCAAAAATGAAATCCAGCGATTCGGCTGGAATTCCGATACCGCTGTCCTGGACAATCATCTGCCAACCATGCTCATCCGGCTTGCTGATATGAATACGGACACAGCCCGTATTGGTGAACTTGATAGCGTTAGAAACCAGATTGAGGAGCACTTGCCGTAAGCGGTCGGGATCGCCATATAATTCCTCGGAAAACCCCACGCATTCTCCCTGTAATTCAATTGGCTTCTCCCCAATCAGACTGGCTGTCTGGCGCAGCACTTCATCGAGCAGAAGGCAGGGTTTGAAAGCCACATTAGCCAGTTCCAGCTTCCCGGCCTCAATCTTGGAAATATCCAGCACCTGGTTGATGATGGTCAACAAATGCTTGGAGTTCGCCAGAATGCGATCGGTGTATTCTTGCTGTTCGCTGTTGAGTGGGCCGGTGATCCCTGCCAGTTGGAGTTCGGCATAGCCCATGATCGCGGTCAGTGGTGTCCGCAGTTCATGGGACATCGTTGCCAGAAAAACCGACTTCATATTGGAGGCTTGCATGGCTTCGTCACGCGCCTGTCGCAGTTCGTCTTCATGCTGTTTCTGGCTGGTCAGGTCAGTGATGACAGCGATGGCACCGTCATAAACACCATTCTTGAAACGGGGGACACCCGTGATGAGAGTTTCCATAATGCTGCCATCCGCCCGTTTGATGCGACCCTCACTGCTGGATGTTTCCCCTGCACGGCGGCGTTCAATCGAAATACGCAAACTCTCGAGGTCTTCTTCCGGCGTAAAGTCATAAGGGGTCCGTCCCACAATTTCTTGCGGACTGAAGCCGGTGATGCGTCCATAAGCCGGGTTGACGTAAATGAAACGGAGATCTTTATCGGTGACGGAAAGCCCCTGCCCCATGTTATTCATCACTTGCAGAGCAAAATCCCGTTCGGCCTGGATGGCGGCTTGCGCTTGCTGCGCCAGAGTCACATCACGCAGGATGATGAGCTGTCCGATAGCCCAGCGGTTGGCATATCGCAGTGGGGAAAGATGGACTTCATAGACTTTTTCATGAATCTGGACAATGGGGTGATCTTCATGCCCGGAATCGCGGATTGGATCAAGCTGGGGAATGAGATCGGTCACTGGAATGCCGACCGGTTCTTTGACAAGCCTGAGAATGGACCGGGCGGCTTGGTTCAGGTCCACAATCCGGTGTTCATTGTCCAGAATAACAACACCATCATCCATCACGTCAATCACCGCATCCCGGGCGATGGGCGTCAGGTCAAACAGATGATAGCGCACTACCCCAACTGAATACGCCAGTCCAGTAATCACAATGCCAATCGAGGTCAGATCAATGGGTGTCCAATCAACCAGATAAGCAAGATTAGCTGCCCAGGGCATAACAGTACCAACCAACGCCAGGGCGCTCTGGATTCGGCGGTTGCCGCGAGCCTGTACCAGTACCCGCAAGAACAATCCTGTGCTGAACAACAGCACCAGATAGGCATACACAGCATGAACCCAGAATAGTGGGCCGAACAGCGCCCGAACCTGGACGATAGTGCCAATTTGGATCGTGTCATAGCCGGACCACAGCAGATAATGCCAGTCATTCGTAGCGGCGACCAACACCAGCAGCACCGGCTCAATCGCCATAAAGACGCGGATTCGGCGGCCTGTTCGATCCACCATGCCCGCATATTCCAGCGCGAACAGGGGCAAGCCCCATAACAAAAGAGCCAGTCCCAGGTAGATAACCACCAGCGTCAGACGTTTCTGGTCAAATTCGGGAACGGTCTGATTGATGAGAATGCCGAAAATCGATATGGCTGCACCCAGCAACATCGTCCCTAAGCGCCGGGCAATCGGCCGCTGCGTGCGCCGGTAGGCCATCCAGACAACAAACAGGCAGCTCACCAATGCCAGCATCAGGAGCAGAGAATAGACATTCGGTAAAAGCAACTGCATTCGTTTGGCCGATCCATCCCTTAATCTTGATTTAAATCATACCGCTGGATGGCACTCTGCGAGATAAAGCTTTAGGTAAAATACGTATCCTTAGCGTCAGCTTGATACTGGCTTAACCAAATCGGGTTATCCATGACCTGAATCTTTAGCTGTCATCGACTCTATACCGCAAGGATATCCACATGACTGAACAACTTCCTCTGATTGGTGCAGCCATGCCCTCCAGTATGGTGCCGGAATACCGCGACTGGCTGTTGGATGGCAATCGAGACCTCGAAATTCAGGACCCGGTCGTGCCCGCCGTGCTGGATGGCGATCACCGATCACTGGCGCAAATGATCCGAGACTCCCTGCCCGGATATACCGGAAGACTGGGTGTTCACGGGCCATTCTGGGGGCTGCCGTTGGCAGCTTTTGACCCGGAAATTCAGAAGGTGGTACAAAAGCGCCTGCTGCAAAGCCTGGACTTCTGCGAAGCAGTCGGCGCGACCCATATGGTTGTCCACAGTCCCTATCAACTGCTGGGCGACCCCGTGATCACCAGCGCCCCGGATCTGGGCATTGGTGATAGCAAGGCGCTGGCGATGGATACGCTGCTCCCCGCGGTCAAAAGGGCCGAGCAGATCGGTTGTACGCTGGTGATTGAGTGCATTTTTGACCGGCATCCCCTGGTACTGGTTGACTTTGTGCGGTCATTCCAGTCCGAATTCGTCCGTATGAGTGTGGATGTGGGGCACGCCTTCATCAACCATACCTGGCAGGGCGCTCCGCCGCCGGACATCTGGGTTCGGGAAGCGGGTTCGCTGCTCGGTCACGTCCACCTGCAGGATACGGATGGGTGGTCGGATCGGCACTGGGCTCCAGGTGATGGAAAAATCGGCTGGGATGCACTCTTCACGGCTATCCATGACGTCAAGGCCAATCCCCGCCTGATCCTTGAACTCAAGGATTTGAAGGCTATTCCACAGGGCCACCGATTCCTGGTCGAGCAGGGTTTGGGACGCTAAGCTGATAGGATTGTGGACCGAACTTCCTCAGTAAGCGGCTTGACGCGAGCATCAAGCCGCTTACGGACCTGATTGCTGCCTTCATGAAATACTTGAAGGCAGTTAGTCTCCATTAGTCCATGCGACCTGCGTAGACTGCACCGGGATGCGTCCCTTTGAGTAGGTGATCGACTGCCCGTTCTGCCACGGCCGCCCCCATCGCCAGACCATGCCCATGGAAGGCGACAGCGAAGCCGACTCGGGGCCTACCGGGTAAGGTGCCAACCAACGGCAGGCCATCGGCACTAAAGCCCATGATGCCGGCCCAGCGGCGCTCGACCGGTGCATCAATTTCCGGGAAGCGCGTCCGCAGGTAGTGATCCAGATGCCGCTGGACAGGGTCGGTCACGCGGTCATCGGTGGTATCGTTTTCCAGAATTTTGTTCTGCTTACGTCCGCCCCCGATCAGCAACCGTCCGTCAAAAGTGTCCCGGTAGTACTTATAGCCATAGTCACTATAGCCGATGGTACCCAGCACCGGGCCGGTCTTTAACGGTGCCGTGACGAGACACTGCGCCCGCGTGGGGATGACCTTTCCAATGAAATACGGATCAATGGAAGTGGAAAAGGCATTAGTACATAACAGGACGTAACGGGCGCGGAAGATGAACTGCCGGGTGTAGACGCGGACGGTGTCATCCTCACCATTTTCGATGCGGTAGAGTTCATTATTGGGGATCAGTTCCGCACCGCTCTGGGCAAAGACGGCCCGCGCCAACTCCAACGGATGCACCGCACAATCGACTGGCTGGCGCAGGGCGGCGTGGTAGCCCCGGCCCAGCGGATCGCCCGGGATGAACTCAAATTCAAAGCCTTCGGAATCCAACATCCGGGCAGCTTCTTCCAGATCAAGGGCTTCGTCGGCAGATTCAGCCAGCAGCATGGAGCCACAACGGTTGAGCCGTACCTGCCCACCGGAGCCTTCGATGAAGTGATGCCAGTGACGGTGAGCCGTCTGGCTAATGCCCCACATCTCGCGTGTGACTGCCAGACCGTAGCGGGCTACACTCTGGTGATAGTAGGCATCCAGGCCGGTAATCATGAAACCGGCATTGCGGCTGCTGGTGCCCAAGCCGAGGTCGCGCATTTCGGTGATGACGACTTCGCGGCCATGTTCGCGAGCCGCAAAATAGGCTGCGCCGCAGCCGACCAGACCCGCACCGACCACCAGTACATCGACATCGCGCACGGGTTGGGTATCGTCAGCCTGCCAGATGGAAACGGTCATGATGGTTTAGTCTTTAGTCCATAGTCAAATACAAGGTGCGAACTGCCGATTGGCTACCCGCGACCCGTCAGATTGAGTACATGCCGCATGAGACTGCCTCGGGACCGTTCACTTGCCTAGTGCAAGAGATTCTTCTGCGCGGTCGCGCATCTGCCCTTTGAACTCGGCTATATCTTCCGGTACCCGCCAGACCGCCAGTAGCAAGAAAAACCCGCAGGCGGCATAGGTGACCAAGCACACCAGCAAAATAGCGTTGGAAAGGCCACGCTCACCCATCTGGGTCGAAAGCAGGCCCACCATCAGGGGCGCAGCGGCGGCGCCAATGTTCTCGACAAAGTACTGTACCGAAAGCGCCGTCGAACGCACCTCCGGCAGCGTGATGTCCTGAATCGTGCCAATGACATTGGGGCCCGAGAACAGGACGAAGAAAGCAGTTGCCGCCAAGAGCAGGCCGAAAGTCAGCGGCGGTGCATCCAATGGCAGAGTCAGGGTGATGACCAGCAAAATGGTGCTGCTGATCACACCGGTCGCGCTGACCATCAGCCGTCCGCGAGGAGTCCGCTGGAAGAGCTTATCCCCGATATAACCGGCGACGAAAGCCCCGACCGACATTGCCAGAACTGCGCCGAGCATGATCGGGAAGATGGCGCTTTGTTCGTACTGGCGCTCCCGTTCAAGATAGGTGAAGAACCAGAAGGTGATGACGTTCAGCGGGAAGACTCCGAAGAAACCCTGCACAAACATGGGGATGAGGGCGCGCTTCCGCAGCAGCGCCACTGCGGTGCGGAGTTCAAACTTGTGCACAGCGATCTCTGCCATGTCTTCGAGTTCTGGCTCGGCCCGACCGCGTGGCAGTTCCTTCACCCCGAACCAGATGAACAGGCCAATGACGATGCCCAGCCCGCCAGTCAGCAGGAAGATGTTGCGCCAGTCGATGATCGGATCGAGAGCAAGCACCAGCACCAGGCTGAGGACGAAGCCAATCGGCGCGGTGAGTTGCAGCAGGCCGAAGACCCGCCCGCGCGTTTGAGGGCCAAAGTAATCCCCCACCAGGCTGTAGAGACCGGGATAGCTGGCATCATCCACGCCGGTTGAGGCCCGGCTAGCGAGGAAGCTGCCATAGTTCGGAGCTATCGCGCTCAGCGAAGTGGTCGCTCCCCAGATGAAGGAGGCAATAGCGAGTAATTTGGCGCGGGCATAACGGTCGTACAGATACCCCCACAGCGGATAGAAGATGGCAGCGACGATCAGTGCCCCGGTGCCGAGCGCCCCGGCCTGGGTATCATCAATGTCGAACTCGGTTTGAATATCGGTCAGTACCTGACCAATCAGCAGTTTATCGGCCTGATGGAGCAGCATGAAGGCGATGAAGACCCCGACCACAAACCATTTATAACGCGGGGAGAGGTGCATAAAAACATCCTTTTGTATTAAAACTGAACTTGTAACGGAGAGTATACCGCGAATAGCGCACAAGGGGGTGTGCTAAGGCTTCTTAAAAGGGGCTTAAACTTCACACAATCATCGCCCCGCTACAATCGTTTATCCATTTCATCTTAAGTGAGGCGGCCATGGCTATTCTGAACCTGTTCCAGTTCGTCAAGGACTTTCAAAGTTTCAAGGCCGGGGAAACCATCTACAGCCTGGGCGACATGCATAACCGCCTGTATGTAGTCATCGAGGGCGAGGTGGACCTGAGCTACGAAGGTCGCCATCTGGAAACGGTCGAGGCCGGTGGCATTATTGGCGAAATCTCGATTGTGGATGACGACGAAGGCCAGGCCAGCACGGCCATCGCCAAAACCGATTGCAAGGTTGTCCCGGTTGACCGGCAGCGCTTCACCTTCATGGTGCAGGAGACCCCCTACTTCGCACTCGAAGTGATGGAAGTCCTGGCCGAACGGCTCCGGCGCGAACGGGCGCGGGCATAGCTCCTGAATCTGGCTACGTCTGACCACCGCCCGGTTCAGTCGGCGGGCCTGAATAGGTAAACGTCATCGTCGGAGTCAGGGTCGAAGTTGCTGTTGGCGTGGGCGTCCTGGTGAGCGTGTGCGATGCCGTTAGCGATGGGGTCAAGGTCAGCGTGAGCGACGGTGTCAGGCTTGGCGTCAATGTGATGGTAGGTGACGCGGTCGCGGTTGCGACCACGACCGCGAAGCTATCGACGGCACTCCACCCCGTTGTGACCCCATTCATGAAACGGGCACGCACCCGCCAGTAATATACGCCATCTGGCAGAGCCGGTGTGGTGAGGTTGACCACGGCACCCGGAATGGCGCTATCGGCAAAGACCAGTTGGCTGAAGGCTCCATCCCGCGCAATCTGGAGTTCATAAAATGCGGCGTTGCTGCTTGGTAACCAGGAAAGCGCTACCTCTGGGTCGTCAAAACGGTTCCTTTGGGGGGCTGCCTCCGCCGGTGATGACGGGGTGATGGTCGGAGTGTGGCTGGGGGTATAGGTGGCCGACGGTGTATAGGTCAGCGTCCAAGTCGCCGAGGGTGTAGGGGTTGGATAGCTGCCCGGTTCAGAAAACAGCCATAGACGGGATAACCATTGTGCGGATGTAAAATCATCGTAATAGGCTATGAGCAATGTGCCATTTGTGTAAACAATATCGCCAAAACGGGCGTTTGGATTAGTACTACTCAGAAGGGCGAGATTGCGTCCGCTGCATATACCATCCTGACACCGATGACTCATCAAATAGGTGTGAGCTACAGGGGGGATCATGCGATCATAGCCAATAAATTGCTCGCCATTTGGCCCCAGAGCAATCCCACCATCCCAGCCCCGCATACCAGGGGACGCATCCAGAACACGGATCACCGTCCCAGCAGTGCAACCCACATCGGCGCATTCCGCCAGCACCATACCCGACGTGTTTTGATAAAGGATGCGCGGGCGATCCTGATCGTCCAGCACCATATCTAACGGAATGATCCCCGTGACGTTCATTGGGCCAATTAACTGGGAAGTTGCCCCGGCACAGGAGGTGCTACTAGCACAGCGGACCAGACGCACTTCTGGCCCATTAGCGTAGGCAATGACCGGAACATCATTGCTATCCAATTGCAGTGCAAACAAATCGAGCGGTGGATTAACTGTGATAACTGGTTCGGTGATTACCTGCGTACAAGCAGGTGTCAGGCAGCGACCCAGCTTGGTTCCTCGAGGATTGTTGCTCGAGTAGGCAACATAGGGGACCTCATTGCTGTTCATTTCCAAAATATTGAGGGCAAAGGGGACGACATTAGAGGGATCAACCTGAATGCTGCTATAGCTCGTACAGTTCAGGTCTTGACAACGTGCTAGATAAACAGGGCCAGCACCGCCGGTAGTGGGCTGACCGACTACATAAGTAAATACCACCCGATCCTGGTCATCTAGAGTAAAATCCAGAAGCCCACGGATGAAAATATCAGCTGTTGTGCGACTCTGACAAGAAATATCCTGGCAACGAACAATCCGCAGCCCAAAGCTCGAATCATAGATCAGCACCGGCCTACCGTTGCTATCAATCTCCAATGAAATAGCGCCCAGCGCAAACCCTGCCTGATCGTCGATCAAGGTATAGGTGCCGCCGTTGATTGCGGTCGGGAAAGGGGTAGCGGTGGCCGCTTGTTGTAGAACCCCGGCGCGGGTAGCAGGCAACGCGCTGCTCATGGCCTGCACAAGGAGCATAAGAGACAGGACAATCAGCAGCGTGCGTATTGAATGCCGGGAAGTGATCCTGAAAGGCAGCATCGGCAGGGGACTCGTTCAGTTAAACACTCTGGAAATTATAACTCACAATCATCTCAATGCGGATTAAGGCGGGCAGGAAGACCTGCGCGCTAGTCCATCCCTCATGCCGCCCTCACGTGCTGGTTGATCATTCCGTGTAGGATAGACTGCATCTGAAGTGGATGCTGTTATTACAACCGGGATTGATTGATCGTGAATGACCACCCTAAACCCTTTCCTGACTGGCGCATGAGCGCACTGGTCAGTTTGATGTTGACTGCCGCCCTGCTGGCGGTGTTGTGGCTGGCGGCGCAGGTGGTGGGAACGCCCTTCCCGCCCTTTGACCTCTTTAATCTGCTGGCACGCGTCCTGCCCGGCGGCCTCGTCACCTTTGGGATTGATCTGATCGTCAGTACGGTCGTCAGCCTCAACCTGGGTGAACTCTCCAGCACTGCCAAGTTCGCCCAGCAAACCCTCGCGACCCTGATCATGCTGGCTGCCTGTGTTGGCATTGGCACAGGGCTCTTTGCCTACTGGAACAGCCGATCAAAATCAGTCCCAGCAGTGGGCTGGGGGGTGGGGGCCGCCATCGGCGTGGTGGCGCTGGTCATCAGCGTGTATTTCAATACCACTACAACCACCCCGTTCATCCTCAATGCTGTTTGGCTCATCGCCGCCTTCCTGATCTGGGGGGCGGCCCTGGCCTGGGTGTATCCGCGCCTGCGTCCACCGGCGCCTGAACCCAGCGAAGCCGACTCGCTCCAGGTGATTGACCGACGCAACTTCCTCGTCCGACTGGGCGGCGCGACTGCCGCGCTGACGCTCGTCGGTACCGGGTTGGGTGCGATCAGCAGTCGGGGACGATCTACCGACTCGGCGCAGGCAGCCGCCCGCGCCTGGTCACTGGATAACCGACTGCCCAATGCTGACTCGACCTTTCAGGTGGTGAGCGGCACCCGTCCTGAACTGACGCCGCTCGACCAGCACTACCGCATCGACATCAATACCCTGCCACCAATCGTGCATGAGGAAAGCTGGAAGCTGGTGGTCAATGGACTGGTCGAAAATCCGGTCGAACTCACCCTCAATGAACTCCGCACCAACTTTCCGGCGGTCGATCAATTCATCACCCTGTCCTGTATTTCCAACTACGTGGCCGGGGAACTGATCGGCACGCAGCGCTGGACGGGCTTTGCCCTCAAACATCTGATTGAGCAAGTCAAACCGGCACCGGAAGCGATTGCTATTCACATCACCGCTGCGGATGGCTTTGACGAATACATCTCAGTCATCGAAGCCCTGCGGGATGAGCGCATCATGCTGTGTTATGCCTGGGACGGGCTGCCGTTGGAGATCGAACACGGGTTTCCGCTGCGGATTTACCTGCCAAACCGGTACGGGATGAAGCAGCCCAAATGGATCACGGGCATGGAATTTGTACCTTTTGAGGAAGAAGGCTACTGGGTGCGGCGCGGTTGGGATGAACTGGCGCTGGTCAACGCCACCTCGGTCATTGATACCATCGCGGTCGAAGCGGCCTTCGACCGCGATGGGCAGCAGTTTGTCCCGTTGGGTGGGATCGCCTACGCCGGTTCGCAGGGCATTTCCGCGGTCGAGGTCAAGGTTGATGATGGCCCGTGGGAATTGGCTGAACTGCGCGAACCCATCTCCGACCTGACCTGGACGGTCTGGCGTTATGACTGGCCGTTCAGCGCGGGCCAGCATACCTTCAGCGTCCGCTGCCTGGATGGGCGGGGCCGCACCCAGGATGAAACCCCACGCGATGTGCGCCCTTCCGGGTCAACCGGCCTGCACCGGGTCCGGCGGCAGGTGTGATGGCGCGGTCGGAATTGGATTACGAGAACTTCAGCCCTCAACCGTGTGCCGACGACGACACGGCTGGAGAGGGAGAGAACAGAAGTTGGGGCAGTCCCTCCTAAGGGGATTTCGTTCGGTCATGGCGGCTGTGGCGGCTTTGGCAGACCCTCTCCGCCGCCACAAGCTAGTTGTCGTTGTCGTCAATTACTTTCAGGGACAAGCTCAGGCAGTCTAACAGGATCACGATACCACAGATTAGGTCAAGAATCGGAACATATGTTCCGATTTTAGGGAAAAATCAGGATATGATGGGTTTCCCCCTCGGCCTTTGCTGCTTGAGTCCGGGAAGGGGTTCCGTAATGTCACAAAACCCGCCGCCTCTCGACTTGGAGCTTTGTCCTTTCCGGCAACCAAGCCAACGCTGCCAAGCTCCCGTAAACCTTGGCAATCTTGGCAGCAAGGCTGCAAACAATTCCAAATGCAAACTTGCCGAGTGGATTGATTGACAGCCAGCGCATACCCGCGTTACACTTTGGCACATTGGTGAAGGAAAAGCCCATGTTGGATGCCTGCCAATTGAGAATCCCGCGTCGTCGCAGCCGTCGCCCGCTGATCCAGGAGGTCACGCCGGGAGTTTTGCATTGACGGTCGCAGACGCGCACCAGCCTCGCAAACACCGCCCCCTGACCTCATATGATGGTCAGGGGGTTTTGTTTTAGGGGGAAAATGTTGAGTGCTGAGTACAGAGTGAAGACGTTCAGAGCAAAAGGAGGACGGCGGCATGAAGCGACCTGATATCGGGGTGATTTTCCATCCGGCCTGCTCACCCACACAGCTGCCCGACTATGCCCGCCGGGCGGAAGCCGCCGGGTTTGATGAGTTGTGGTTATGGGATGATTCCTTCCTGCCCGGTGCCTTGACTTCAGCGGCGGTCGCGCTGGCCGCGACCGAGCGCATCCGGGTGGGTATTGGCATCCTGCCGGTGACATCTCAAAATCCGCTGTTCACGGCGATGGAAATCACAACGCTGACTTGCCTCTATCCGGGTCGGTTCATCCCCGGCTTCGGGCATGGCGTAGCCGGGTGGTTGTCCCAAATCGGCGCGGCACCGCAGTCCTCGCTGACGGCTATCGAAGAAACCGTCACGGTCGTGCGGCGGCTATTGGCGGGCGAGTCCGTCACTTTTTACGGCAAGGAAGTCCACCTCGATCAGGTACAGATGCAGCAGCTTGCGCCAATGGTGCCACCTTTGCTGATCGGGGCCATGCGGGAAAAGACTATGCAGTTGGCTGGTCGGGTGGGGGATGGCGCGATTTTGACCGAGACCTCCAGCCCGGCTTACGTGCGCTGGGCGCGAGAGCAGATGAACAGTCCGGAGAAGCAGTTAGTGGTCTATACGCAGGCGCGGGTGAATCCGGATGGTAAAGCGGCACGGGATGCGGTGCGCAGGGTCCTGATGGAGCGGATGACCTGGGCGGAACCACATCTGCGGGCTGCTGGACTGCTGGAAGAAAGCAAGGCTCTGGTCGCGCAGTACGGCCTGGAGGAAGCGGCCCGCCGTCTGCCGGACTCGTGGATTGAGCAGTTGACGGTGTGTGGAACGCCGGAACAATCGGCCCGGGCGATTAGCGCGCTGGCGGAGGCCGGCGCGACTTCGGTGGTACTGCAACCCGGCGATGGCGACTCCACCACGCTTGACGATTACATTCGCTATCTCATGCCGTTGCTGTAGGTACGGGACATAGACGAAGCGGGCGGATATGCCGCCGCAGACGGTGTTAGTCCGCCCCTACGATGCGCGCAGAAACATAAAGGAGATGAAATGACTGAGAAGGTAAAGGTAGGTGTATACGGGGCTTCCGGTTATGCCGGGCAGGACGCGGTCGAACTGGTGCTGAAGCATCCACAAACCGAGTTGATGTTTGGTACTTCCAACACCTACAAGGGTGATCCGATACCGGGGTCGAGCCTGCGTTACATCCCGCATGAGGAAGCTGACCTGAGCGCGGTGGATGTCGTGATCCTCGGCCTGCCCCATATGGCTTCTGCCCCGATGGCAGCCAAAGCGGCAGCAGCGGGCAAGCGGGTAATCGACCTCTCGGCGGACCTGCGCTTGGATACAGCGGAACGCTATCAGCAGTGGTACGGGCATGCGCATCCCAACCCGGAACTGCTACCCACACCGTACGGTCTACCGGAGATCAACCGCGCTCAGATCGCCGGCAAGCAGATCATCGCGGCCCCTGGTTGTTACCCGACGACGACTCTGCTCGGGCTGTATCCCCTGCTCAAAATGGGGGCTATCCAACCCGGCACGCCGATCATCGTGGATGCCAAATCCGGCGTGAGTGGTGCCGGTCGGGAACCCAAGCCGAATACCCATTTTGTCGAAGTCTTCGGCAATTTCTCACCCTATAACCCCGGTCGGGTGCATCGCCATGTAGGCGAAATTGAGCAGGAGATCGCCAAACTGGACAGCGCCGTCGGCCCGCTGATTTTCACGCCGCATCTGCTGCCGGTGGATCGTGGCCTGATGGCGAGCATCTACGTGACGCTCAAGCCGGAATTTGACAGCGCGGAGATGCAGGCGCTCTATGAGGAAACCTACCAGTCAGAGCCGCTGGTCAACGTCCTGCCGCCGAAGCAGCAAGCCACGCTCAAGCACGTCGTGCGGACGAATGGCGCAGCCATCAGCCTGACCCCAGTCGGTAAGCCCTACCTGCATATCACCAGCGTGACCGATAACCTGCGTAAAGGGGCTTCCGGTCAGGCGGTACAGTGCCTGAACCTGATGTTTGGCTTCCCGGAAACGATGGGGTTACTGTGAGTTCACGGTACTCAGTTCACAGTCACAGTGAAAAAGTGAAAAGTGTTGAGTACAAAGTGCGGAGTGAAGCAGTGCAAAGTAGGGAGGCGCCAGGGCGAAGCCTCCCTGTGGGATGTGCGTCCAGTGTTAACTGGCAACCGGAAACCGGTACCCCGAATGCTAATCTACAAGGAGCCATGTGATTGACCCCTGAATTACTCGCACTCGCCTTCGGTGGACTGTCGGCACTGTCCTGGGGCAGTGGCGATTTCAACGGCGGGCTAGCGACCAAGCGCCTGGGTGTGCTGCATGTGCTGACCGTCGTACATGGTGTTGGGCTGGTACTGACGCTCTTGCTCGCCCTGCTGACCAGACAAGCACTGCCCCCGACCGCGGAACTGGCCCTGGCTGCCGGAGCGGGTGTGATCGGGTTGATATCCTTGGGCGCACTCTATCGGGGACTGGCAGAAGGCCAGATGGGGATCGCTGCGCCCGTGTCCTCGGTTTTGAGCGCCGCCCTACCGCTGATCTTCAGCATCGTCGTGCGAGGTACTCAGCCAGATAGCGCCCAGCAGATCGGTTTTGCCATCGCGCTGGTCGCCATCGTGTTGATCTCGCTCGCCAGCGGCAAGATCGAGGGGACCAGCGGTCTGGGGATGGCGGTCACAGCGGGGATCGGTTTTGGTATCTACTTCATCCTGATGAGCTTCATCCAATCGGACTCGGTCTACTGGTTAGCGGCTGTCTCCCGCGCCCTGACCTTCGGGATGCTGTTGATGATCGTCATCCGGCAGCGGCGAATTCTCGCTCCCCCGAACGGATTGACTGGGGTGATGCTCTTGCTGGCGGGCGTGCTGGATGTCTTTGGCAATATCTTCTTCTTGCTCTCCGCGCAAAGTGGTCGGCTGGATATTGCCGCGGTCGTGGTGGCGTTGTATCCCGCCGTGACTATCGTACTGGCAGCGGGTCTGCTCAAGGAGCGTATGAGCCGGCTGCAAGTCCTGGGTGTGGTACTGGCCCTGGGGGCGGTGGCGTTGATTGCGGCGTGAAGAAGTTCACAGTACACAGTTCTCAGTTCACAGTGAAGAAGACAGAGTAACTATGACCTGTGGATACACCGAAGAACGAAGATTTAACCGCCACGCCTGCGGCGTGCCAAGGACGCCAAGAGTGGACTATCAGCGCAGTAGAGTGTGAAGCACTAAATGAGTCTGGCTGGTCGCTGGAAGCTGGCAACCGGCAGCAATCATCTGATACAAGGACAATGCGATGCAACCGATCCTCATCAAGGTCAGTGGTCATGAACTGGATGACGCCGCCTATCTGGCCGAGTTCGCCGCCATCATCAAAGGCTTGAACGCCCCCGTAATCATCGTGCATGGGGGCGGTGCGGAGATCACCGGCCTGCAAAAACAGTTCGGCATTGAGCCGCGCTACGCCGATGGCCTGCGGATCACCGATGCCGACTCGCTGCGGGTGGTCGAGATGATCCTGTGCGGGACGGTCAACAAGCGGCTGGTGCGCGTGCTGACCAACGCCGGGCTGGATGCACTGGGCCTGAGCGGGGTGGATCGCGGGCTGGTGCGGGCGGAGAAAATGCCGCATCCCTCGCAGGACATGGGCTTCACCGGGCAGATCGTCCGCGTGCGGGGCGAAGTGATCACCGACTTGCTGGCGCAGGGCGTAACCCCGGTGGTCGCGCCGGTCTGCGGGGGCGAAGCCAACAACTTCAACGTCAATGCTGACCATGTCGCCGGGGCAATTGCCAAAGCGGTTGGCGCGGCGCGGGTGGTCTTCCTGACCAACGTTGAAGGTGTGTTGGTCGGTTCACCAGCAGCGGTCGTGCCGACACTGACCCCGGCCCAGACCCAGGCGCTGATTGACGACGGCACTATCTTTGGCGGCATGATCCCCAAGGTGCAAACGGCGTTAGGGGCGCTGGCGGGCGGTGTGCGGCAGGCAGTCATCACCAATCTGAAGGGATTGCAAGCCGGTGGTGGGACAGTGTTTGCGGGATGAGAAGTTTCTACTGCAGAGGGGCAGAGGGAACTGAGCAGCAGAAGAAGACCGATTCAACGCAAAGAGATGGATGATGGATGCTCTACAAGAGGCATTGCGGCTGCTGACCAGCGGACGACGGGCGGAAGTCGATCACGCGCTGATGCTGCTGGAGCGCGACGAGGTGCGCGATCAACTCACGGTCGAACAGCGCCCCGCTCTCCGCCGCAAGCTGGTTGATCTGATGGATGGGCCGCCCACGAATGATAAGGCAGGATTGCTGCGGGAGAAGCTGACACGGCTGCTAGCGCACATCGCCCATCCAGATGATCGCGATGTCTTCATCCGGGCGGCCACCACTTACTACGTTCAACCCGTGGAGGATGTGGCCCAGAATCTCCGGTCTGCCGGGCTGATCGGGCTGGCGGAGATCGACCGTGAACTGGCCTGTTTGTACGCGGTCAGGCTGTTGGGGGAGAAAGATACATCGCGCTTTAATGGCGAACCCTCGGTGACAGCAGTCATGGTGCTGGAACGCTTCGGGCAATCGCTGGCCCTGCTGCAATTCGTCATCGCTGCCGCCCGCGCCTACGACCCCCGGCAAGGCGAAGCAGTCGCCCGGGCCTTTGAGGCGCTGCCGGTTGATCTGCCGGAGGCGGCGCTGCTGCACGCGGCCCAACCCTATGTCGAAGCCGGGCACGCTGTACCCTGTACCGGCATTATCAATATCGCCGTGAAGCGCGAAGAGGAGGCGCTGCACGATCTGCTGGAACAGATGCTCACCAGCACGCATGATACCGACCTGCACCGATACGGGACGGTCATGCTGGCGACCTCTCGTAAACCGGCGCTGGTCGAACGGCTCTACCGGCTGGCGAACCTGAGTCCGCTGGAGTACGTCCGCAATTACCGGGAGGCAGTCGAACTGACGACGCATCCCCGTCGGGATGAGGTGGTGGCGATGCTGGGCAAGCGGGAGAAGAGGAAGAGTGGCTAGTGGTCAGTGACTAGTGAAAAGAAAGTGAAGAACTCACCTTGCGCGGTCAGCCCTCACCCCCAGCCCCTCTCCCAAAATCCGCCGTCTGCCGAAGACGGCACGGCGGGGAGAGGGGAGCCAGATACGGGAAAATACAGCAGATACTTGAGCAGTTGCGTAAGGTGAGTAAAGAAGTACAGAGTGTTGGAAGGCTGGCTGGAAACCGGCAACTCGCAACCCTATCGCTGACCGGTGGCGGTTGTAGAATCAGGGTGGGATGAGTTGGAGGGGCATCATATGAGCGAGGACTGGGGCGCGACCGAGATCAAACAGATCGAGGAACTCTACGCGCTCATCCGCTACATCTACCGACCGGGGCTGGCAGGCAAGATCATCACGGCATTTGATGAGGCGCTGGCCGCGAAGGATGATCCAGCCGAACGGGCCGGGGTGATCGCCCACTGGCTGGATTTTTACCAGGCGCACAAGTACCGCAAGCTGATGCGTCGTCGCCGTCCAACGGATGCCGAGCGACTGACGCCGTGTACGGCCTGCGGCTACCCGACCTCGCATCGCCATCATCTGTGGGATATTGCCACGCATGGCGAGAACGCGGTCACCGTGCAGCTCTGTGCCAACTGTCACGAGCTGCATCATCTGATGTACAACACGCTGGCGCGGGACTCGGCCTATAGCCGTAAGCTCCTGCATCACCTGATGTTCGCCGGGCCGATCCCACCAGCGGTCATCGAGCGACTGTACGGTTGGTGCCGCGCCATCCTGGCATACGAAGTCGAGCAAGGGTGGCTGGAACCGTATAAGCTCAGTGATCTGTGGGTGGAGGAGAAGCTGCGGTTGGGGGAGTGGCGGGAGAGTGTTCAGCTTTCAGCGGTCAGCGAGCAGCGTCGAAAATTAGGATGAGGATCACAGTTCTAATGCGACTTCATCAAGAGCAGAAATGACTTGAAACTAGCAACCAGTAATCCCAAGGAGTAAACCGTGACCGCAGCAAGTACAACCGCCCTGCTCGACCTGGGCGCAGCGCATATTGCTCAGACCTACAAGCGCACCGACTTTGTGCTGGCGCGGGGGGAAGGGGCTTACGTCTATGACACCGAGGGCAAACGCTATACCGATTGGGTAGCGGGCATCGCCGTCAATGCGCTGGGTTACAGCGACCCCGGCATGATCGAGACCATTCAGAAAGCCGCGACCGGCTTGCTCCATACCAGCAATCTGTATTACAGCGAACCTGCTATCCGGCTGGCGGCAGCCATCTGCGAGAAGTCTTTTGCTGATAAGGTCTTCTTCACCAACAGCGGCGCGGAAGCCAATGAAGGCGCACTCAAGTTCGCCCGCAAGTATCACTACGAACGCGGCGACCATGCCCGCCATGAAGTAGTCTGTTTCACCAACGCCTTCCACGGACGGACGGTTGGTGCATTGTCGATCACGCCGAAGGAGAAATATCAGAAGCCCTTTGCGCCGCTGATGCCGGGTGTCGTCGTCGCCACCTATAATGATCTCGCCAGCGCCGAGGCCGCCATCAGCGAGCGGACGGTGGCGGTCATTCTCGAACCCGTGCAGGGTGAAGGCGGCATCAACCCGGCGACCAACGAATTCCTGCAAGGGCTGCGGCGCCTGTGTGATGAACGCGGTGCACTGCTGATTTTCGATCAGGTGCAGTGCGGCATGGGGCGGACGGGTACGCTCTGGTCGAATGAACCGAGCGGAGTCAAACCGGATATTCAATGTCTGGCAAAGGCGCTGGGCGGCGGGATGCCTATCGGCGCGATCCTGCTGACGGATGCGGTCGCCTCTGCCATGCACCCCGGCGAACACGGCTCAACCTATGCCGGTGGGCCGTTCATCACCAGCGTGGCGGGTTATGTCTTTGACCGCATCAGCCAACCGAGCTTTCTGGCCCACGTCCGCGAAACCGGCGATTACCTGAAGGAACGCCTGACGGAGATCAACAGCCCGCTGGTTAAAGAGGTACGCGGTCGTGGTTTGATGGTCGGCCTGGAGTTGAGCGTGGATGTATCGCCCATCATCGAAGCAGGGTACGATCACGGCCTGCTGCTGGTCAATGCGGGACCGAACGTGGTGCGCTTCGTCCCTCCGCTCATCGTGGAAAAACAGCATGTCGATGAATTGGCGGACAAACTGACGACGATCCTGGCAGCTCAAGCCTAGTGCAGAGCTATTTTCCAACTGAGACTATCACGAACTGAGGAGCAAACCGCCCGTGAGCGATTTTCAGAGTAACATCAAAGGTTTTCGAGTCGCCGGGGTCCACGCCGGGCTGAAGAAGGATGGCGTGCTGGACATGGCCTTCGTCGTCAGCGATGCGCCGTGCAGCGCCGCCGGGGTCTTCACCACCAATCAGATGAAAGCCGCCCCGGTGCTGGTGGACATCGAAAAATTGACCGCCTCGCAGACCGGCTACCGCGCGGTAGTGGTCAATACCCGCTGTGCCAATGCCTGTACAGGCGATCAAGGCGTGGTCAATGCGCGGGAGATGGCGCGCTATGCCGCCGAAAAACTCGGTTGTGATCCAGTGCAGGTGCTCGTCATGTCCACTGGTGTGATTGGCACCCATCTGCCAATGGAGAAAATCCGGCACGGGATCGACCTCGGCAGCGTCGGCTTAGGCCAGGATTGGGAAGCCGCGGCACGCGGCATTATGACCACCGATACACGCCCGAAGTTCGCCAGCACCAGCGTCGCTCTCAGTGGGGGAACGGTGACGATCAGCGGCATTTCCAAAGGCGCCGGTATGATCGCCCCCAATATGGCGACCATGCTCGGCGTGATCGCCACCGATGCGATCCTTGCACCGGAAGCAGCACAATCGATGCTCGCCAGTGCGGCGCGCCACACCTTCAACTGCATTGTCATCGACGGCGACATGTCCACCAACGACACCGTGCTGATGCTGGCGAACGGAGCCAGCGGCGTCAGTGTGACCAGCCCGGACGATCTGGCAGCGTTCAATGCGGCGCTGTTTGCGGTCAGTAAGTCACTGGCGCAGGCCATCGTGCGCGATGGCGAGGGCGTGACCAAGTTCATCACCCTGAATGTACAGGGTGCACCGGATGATGCCGCTGCCCATCAGATCGCCAACGCCATCGCCACTTCGCCATTGGTCAAGACGGCCTTCTTCGGCAAGGACGCCAACTGGGGGCGGATTGTCGCGGCGGCGGGACGCTCCGGCGTGCCGATTGTGGCCGACCGCACCCAACTGTGGATCACTGCTGGATCGGATCTATGGCTGACGGATGACTCGCTGCACCTGTTCGAGAACGGGATGCCAACCGCCTACAGTGAAGCCACCGCCTCGGCGATCTTCGCTGAACCCGATGTGAGCATTCTGCTAGATGCGGGTATGGGCGGCGACGGCAAGGCAACCATCTGGACATGCGATCTGAGCTACGATTACGTCAAGATCAACGGGGATTACCGGAGTTAATGAGCGTACAGCGGTCAGCTAACAGCTTTCAGCTTCAGAAATGGACGCATCGCAATGTGTCCATCTGGCTGTAAGCTGTCGGCTGAAGGCTGTAAGCTGATAGCTGGGAGCTATAAAATGCAAGGATGTCTGGCGCTCGAAGACGGGCGTATTTTCACCGGGGTGGGGTTCGGCGCGGAGGGGGTGCAGACCGGCGAACTGGTCTTCAATACCTCCATGACCGGCTATCAGGAAATCCTGACCGACCCCTCCTATCACAAACAGATTGTGACCATGACGGTCGCACATGTCGGCAATACCGGCATCAACCGCGAAGACACCGAGTCCGAACGGGTATGGGCGGCGGGCTTTGTGGTGCGGTCGCTCAGCCCAGTGGTGAGCAACTGGCGCGAACAGGGCGACCTGGACTCGTATCTCAAGGCGCAGGGCGTGATCGGCCTGAGCGAAGTCGCCACCCGTGCCCTCGTCCGGCACATCCGTGACCGGGGTGTGATGCGGGCGGCCATTGCCCATGGGGAAGCCGCAGCGGATACGGCGGCACTGATCGAAACCGCCCGCCAATCCCCGGATATGTCCGGCTGGAATCTGGTCGATGATGTCACCTGCGCCGAACCCTATCACTGGGGGGAACGCAGCGACCCGCAGTGGTATCACCATCACAAGGATGAAGCCGCCGGGCCGTTGGTGGTGGCTTACGATTTCGGCATCAAGCACAACATCCTGAACATGTTGGCGGATCGAGGCCTGCGGGTGAGGGTCGTCCCGGCGCAGACTCCTGCTGATGACGTGCTGGCACTCAACCCGGCAGGCGTGTTCCTCAGTAATGGGCCGGGAGATCCCGCCGCCGTCTCGTATGCGATCGACAGCATCAAAGGGTTGTTAGGCAAAACGCCCATCTTTGGCATCTGCCTGGGGCATCAACTGCTGGGGTTGGCGTTGGGTGGGCGTACCGAAAAGATGCGCTTCGGGCATCGCGGTGGCAATCAGCCGGTCAAGAACCTGCTGACCGGTGCCGTAGAGATCAGCAGCCACAATCACGGTTTTGCCGTCACGCCGGATAGCGACCTGCAGGGTGCAGAGATCACCCACATCAACCTGAATGACAACACCGTTGAGGGACTGCGCCACGAAGGATTAGGCGCCTTCAGCGTGCAGTATCACCCGGAAGCTTCGCCGGGTCCGCATGATTCGCTCTACCTGTTTGACGAGTTCGTCGAGCGGGTAAAAACGGGTGCATAATGGGGTTAGGCAGGTTGGAAGGAGTTCAATCATGGTCGAGACTGAAACGGTAGTCACCCTGACCCGTGCCGAGTTGAAAGCGCTCATCCGGGAAGCCGTGCAGGAAGCGATACGTGAATTTCGAGATGACGATGGGAATCTGTCCCCGGAATTTGTAGAACGCTTGCTGCGCTACAAAACGGAACGCCCCCGACTGATACCGGCTGCCGAAGTTGCCAGGGAGCTAGGGTTGGATGTCTGATTCAGGAGCCTATTCACTGGAGTTTACAGATAGCGCTCGTGACGACTTGAAGAAACTGGATCGTGTCATTGCCAGCCGCATATACAAAAAGTTGATGTGGCTGGCAGAGAATGTTGAAGCTATCGATCACGAATCACTAACGGGTAATTTGGCAAACTACTACAAGTACAGAATTGGCGACTACCGCGTGATTTATGACCTGGATTGGGAAGGGCGTATCGTCATTGTTGCGGTCATTGGTCATCGAAGCAGGGTTTACGACGAATAGAAATGGCGCTACCAATAGCCACGAAGCGCCATGCTTTTCTATTCAGTTCAACGGACACGAGTCGCTAAGTGCTGAGGGCTTCCGGTTCCGGACAAGGCTGCTTGGCACCCAGTGATTCAAGGGCGGTTTCAGCCGCTTTCCGTAAGGACTCATTGCCGGTATTCATCGCCACGCTGAGGAGGGGTTGGACTGCCCGCGGGTCGCCGATCTTACCCAGCGCTTCAGCGGCATGAACGGGTGTGAGGAAACCGGGGGCCTCTAACGCCTGAATGAGCGTGTCGACGGCGCGGTAATCCTTCAACTGCCCCAGCATCAAGGCGGCTCGACCACGGGTAATGAGGTCTTCGTAGTCATTGCGGACGGTCATGATGAGGGCACGTAGGGCATCATCGCCACCGATCATGCCGAGCTTCATCACGGCAGCACGGCGGCGTTCTTTGTCAAAGCTGCGGAGGTCACCAAGCAGTTGACGGATGAGTTTGGGTTCTGGTTCCACGATTGCTGAACCTTTTCGACTATAAGTGCGGGCGTTCAGATCAGCAAACTATTTACAAACGATTATGGCCGAAAACTTTACATTGTGCTAACGCCGTGTGGTGCCACCATCGTCGACACCAGTTTACCCTCATGAATACGGAAAACCCGATCTGCCAGCGGCACAATCTCGGGATTGTGGGTTGCCATGATGAGGGTCTTGCCCGCGTCACGCGTCAGTTCAAGCAGGAGCTTTAGTACAGATTGCCCTGTATCTTCGTCTAAATTGCCGGTTGGTTCATCAGCCAGCACCAGCTTGGGTTCATGCGCCAGCGCTCGCGCAATCGCCACCCGCTGCTGCTCGCCACCGCTCAGTCGGTCCGGGAATGTATCCGCGCGATTAGCCAGGCCCACTCGGTCCAGCAGGGCTTTGGCGCGCTGTTCCAGCAATCGGCGTTCATCGCCGCGCAGTTCACCGGGCAGGGTGATGTTTTCCAAAACTGTCAATGTCGGGATGAGGTTGAAAAACTGAAAAACGATCCCGATATGGTCACGGCGGAACAAGGTCAGCGCCCGATCATCCAGTTTGGTGACATCGGTGTTTTCGATCAGAATGCTGCCGGAATCTGCCCGATCAATACCACTGATGAGGTTGAGGAGCGTGCTCTTACCGCTGCCACTTTTGCCCAGCAGGACGAAGAATTCCCCTTGATTGATGTTCAGGTTGACTTCGTGCAGCACCTGGCGGGATTGCGCGCCTTCTTCATAGCGGCGCGTCAGACCAGAGATTTCGACCAGGATTTTAGCAGGGGAACCATTGGTATACATGGTTTGTCGTTACGCGCTTGTTCGCTTCTTCACAAAGGCTATTGTATCATAGCGCCATTCCGGCTGATGACCGGCTCATGAGTCTTCCCTAAAGATTAGTTTAAGGTTGAACAAAGCTTCTTTCACGTAAGGATTCGTCAGCAGAATGTGTTACACTCAATCTCAATATCTGTTATAGATCTTTACTGATACCGTCGGCTTTAAGCCGGTTGGTTGTACCGCAGGCTGGAGGACATCGTACCATGCCCCCTGAACGCAGCGGCTTTTACTACCCGAATAAGTTTGCGCGGATCTTCCTCGACGCGATGGAAGAAGTGATGGGCAAGAACGGCGTCAACGCCGTCCTGCATCTGGCGCAGCTCGATCAACTGATTGGCAACTACCCGTCGGAGAATCTGGAGAAAGCCTTCGACTTCGCGGATTTCACCGCGTTGTGCGTAGCGCTGGAAGAGATGTACGGGCCGCGTGGTGGTCGTGGTCTGGCGCTGCGTGTCGGGCGAACCCTGTTCGCGGATGCGCTGCGCGGCTTCGGAGCGTTGGCGGGGGTGGGCGATCTAGCCTTCAAGGTGCTGCCGTTGAGCGCCAAGCTCAAGGTCGGCATTCCGGCGATGGCGAATATCTTCAGCCAGTTCAGCGACCAGGTGTCCAACGTGTACGAAGAAGGCGATGACCGCTTCATCTACACGCTGGAACGCTGCCCGATGTGCTGGGGGCGGAAGGTGCCGGATCGAGCCGTGTGTTTTGTCGGGCAAGGGCTGTTACAAGAGGGGCTGCGATGGGTGAGCGGTGGCCGTGAATTCAAGGTCGACCTGGGCGACTGCATCGCCAAGGGCGACAAGATCGGCAAGTACATCATCTACAAAGAGCCGATTGAGTAGCTTGGCAGCTTACACGGGTTATAGATGGCAAAAAAAGCGCATTGCAACATGCGCTTTTTCATTCGGCGTTGAAAATCACCCCGGCTCAGGGTACAACTCAGCACCATGATGCCTACTCCCTCCCCCCTCCGCCGCTGGACTGTCGCGCTCATCGCCTTATGCATCTTATGCACCCTGCTGGGTGGATTAATGTTGACCGCCGCGCAGGAGGTCACGCCCACACCCGCTATACCGGCAGACGCTACGCCGACCATCACGCCGGTGCCGCGACCGCTGCCCGTGAGTACGCAAGTGGTGGAGGCCGCGACGGTTGAGTTCTTCTTCGCCGAGATTCCACAGGGCGGTACGGGACTCTTCTATGTCAACGCGGCCAATCTACAGGGCGTTCAGGCGGTCTTCCTCGACCATACCAGCGAACTCTGGTCAGCCGGGAACGACGGATTTTACGGGTTTCTTTCCGCCAGCATGGAACAAACCCCGCGCCAGTACGACCTCGACCTGCTCCTCTGGTATGCGGATGGCACCCGCCAGAGCATTCAGCTCCCCGTAACGGTCAGTCTGGGTCAGTTCCTGCGGCAGGATGTGAACATCACCGGGGATAAAGCCTATCTGGTTGACCCGACCATTGAACGGGCCGAACTCGCCCGGTTGGACGGGGTCTTCGCGCCGTTCACGCTCGAACATTTCTGGGATGAACAGGGCTTTGACCTGCCCATCCCTGGTGGTGAACTGACTTCGGCTTTCGGGGCCTTCCGCACCTTCAACGGCTCGATGCAAAGCCGCCATACCGGGTGGGATCTAAAAGCCAGCCTCGGTCAACCGATTCTGGCCGCAGCGGATGGGAAGGTGGCCTTCACTGGCACCCTGGAAATTCGCGGCGGTTTTGTCGCCGTCGATCATGGCTATGGGGTCTACAGCACCTACAGCCATTTCCAGCAGGTGCATGTTACCCAGGGGCAGAGCATCGTACAGGGTCAAGTCCTCGGCACCGTCGGCGCGACTGGACGCACCAGCGGCCCGCATTTCCACTGGGAAATCGCGGTCAACGGCGTCTTTGTGGATGCCGCGCAATTCCTCAATCTATGGAAACCCTAGCGGCGGTTATGCACTTTGATGCCCTCACCCTAAATCCCTCTCCCACTGGGAGAGGGACTTTTGAACCCGCCTCCCCTTCTCCCGCCGGGAGAAGGGGAGGCGGGATGAGGGTTGCATGGAAGGAAAGTTGATAACACGCTCTAGACGTTCGAGCAAACGGTTCAACCATCGAAGACGAACCAGCAGTACGGATTGCGTAAACGCTGGTCATCCAGCACCAGTTCCCGAATAGCATCGGGGAGTTGGTCGCGCTGCCACTGGCATTCCCGGCGACCGGCTTCCTGGCGTTCCGCTTCCGGGGCAGCGGCCCGCGCTGCCCGGATGGCATAGGCGGCAGCACCCAGGTCATGCGCGGCTACATGCGCCACCACCGCAGCCTGACCAGCAGCGAATGCAGCTTCTCTGGCCGCGCCTCTCAAGCTGCGGGCCGCACCCATTGCATGACCGCCAGCAGCGCGGGCCTGCATCATACTCACTTCACCCCGCACCCAACCGCGCACCTGCTCAAGCGCCCGACGCGGACGATCATCAGCGGGCTGCACCTGTTCGAACAACGGGAGCACGTGCTCCGCACAAGCGGCCGCCCACAGAGCCAACAGGTGATGATCGGCATCCTGCAGGGTGCCGCCGCGCCGCACAGTAATCAACCGGGGGTCAGGGACTTTGCTGAAAATCATGAGCCTATAAATGGAGCAGCTTAGCGACAGGAACCTCGCTGGTATCCCACAATTCGAGCCGCCCGTTCTCACGTGCGATGGCCAAAAGTGAACCTGCTGGATACCAATCCATCCACACGATTTCATCCTGACTGAGGAGGCGTGCGAGGATTTCCCCGGTGTTGGCGTCAATAAAGTGGACTTGCCCGATGAATACACCGATTAAAACTGTTTCATCAGTGTTCCACTTGATGACCTTATAACCGTCCCCTAGTTCATTCAAAATGCTGAACCGATTGACTTGCTCCATAGTCTGGGTGTCGTATATCTCGATCTCAGGTGTGCTAAGGGCTAGCCGATCACCTTGCCAATCCATCGCCGGAATTGCCCCACTCACAAACAGGGTAGAAAAAGTTCCAGTGGCTATATCCAGGCTAAAGATAGCAGGTAAGTCTAAGCAGAGTGGTTCAACAGATACACACGCATTAGCAACTGCCAGCACCTGCCGACTATCGGGACTCCATTCCATCATGATCCAGGGGAATTGATAGTCCGATTCGTAGATCTCGGATGTCCAGTCAGCGGTATCCCATATGCGGATTTTGCCGAGCGTTGCATTGAACTGCCTCGGTTGTCGTTCGATCATCTCAGCCAGATATAGTCCATTCGGACTCCATGCGACCGGATTGACAAAGCGATCTGCCCCACCCACATACAAAGTACGCTCCAACACTACCTCGTTAGTAGTGAGATTCCGCGACCAGATGCGGATGGTGCCATCTCTTGCGCCGGTAGCAAAGCCAGTACTATCCGGCTTCCATGAGATAAATCCTACCTCACCGCTATGTCCCTCTGGTGTGGCGACTAACTGCAAGCCGGAGTCCATGATCTGAAGGCCGAGACTGCTGCCAACAGCCAACAATTCCCCATCGGGGCTCCAAACCACGCGATAGATTTTTGATTCGAGAGTGATTTCCACCAATGAGGTCTGGGCAGAAGAGGTCAGTGGAAAGATCACCAAAAGTAACATGAAGCTCAAAATCAGGGTAAGTCGTCGGAGGGGCATAATGCGCCTTCCTGCCGGGATACGATCTCACCCTGATTGAAAACCATCGAATAGCTTTAGGCAACCTATGTTTACCCTACGCTAAGCGTATTAGCCCGCTTCCAGCGCGTCTACGATTCTTTCCCCCACACCCACTGCGCCATAGAAATCCGGGTGGTCAGCGGGCGGAGGAGCCAGAGCTGCGCTGACCGCCGCCTTAAAATCTTCCGGCTCGGTCAGGCGGTTCCAACCACTATGAACGGTTTCGATCCATTCAGTCGTATCGCGAACGGTCACACCGGGCCGGTGGAGCATGTAGGCTTCTTTTTGCAGGCCGCCGCTGTCCGTCACCACAATCCGGCAGGCATCCAGCAGCGCGATCATCTCCAGAAAACCGATGGGTTCCAGCGTGCGGACGTTACCCCCAAAGGCCAGGCCAAACTCGGTCATCATCTTGCCCAGGCGCGGATGCACTGGCAGCACGACCGGCAGTTCCAGCGTGTTGAAGGCGTCGATGATGGCCTTCAGGCGGACGGGATCATCGGTATTGCTGGCGCGGTGGATGGTCGCCAGGGCGAACGGTTCACCGGCTTTGAGCTTGGTCTGGTCGAGCAGGCGTGGTTGTTCGTCGCGGGAGCGTGGGACCGTCTGGGTGACGACATCCACCCGCACATCCCCGACCAGTTTCACACCTTGGGTGATGCCCTCTTTCGCCAGATTATCGACGGCGGCCTGGGTCGGCGGCAGCAGCAGCGTGCTGATGTGGTCGGTCATGACCCGGTTGACTTCTTCCGGCATTTTGCGGTCATAGCTTCGCAAACCCGCTTCGATATGCGCCACCGGGATATGGAGCTTGGCAGCGGCCAACGCCCCGCCGATGGTGGAATTGGTATCGCCAAAGACCACCACCCAATCCGGCTTTTCCCGCAGCATGGCAGCTTCTGCCCGTGCCAGGATTTCCCCGGTCTGTTTACCGTGCGAGCCGCTGCCCACATCCAGGTTGATCTCCGGCGCGGGAATGCCCAGATCACGGAAAAAGACATCGGACATTTTATCGTCGTAGTGCTGGCCGGTATGGACGAGGATTTCAGTGTGGCGACGGCGGATGGCTTTGGTCACAGGCGCGGTCTGAATGAACTCCGGACGCGCCCCAACGATGGTCATGATTTTCATCAGATTTTCCCGGTATGAGGTGTGGGTGCGTCGGCTGGCACCCAGACGTTAGCTAATATTCGCTTCCGAGCATAAAGTGCCTCACCTAAAGTGAGACTTGCACAGCCGGTTCGGAAGGCGCTAACGACTGAGTCCAAACCTACCCCTCAGCCCTGTGATGATCGCCAGCCCCAGCATCCCCATGCTGATGAGGAGGGCACTCCCCAACAGATAGAGGTGGTTGGAGGTGCGGTCAACCACGGTGACCGAGTCCACCCGTACCTGACCATCACCAGCAGTCCCAGGGCAGATCAGCCAGCGATGCGTTTGCGGCAGGAGTGAATTGGCCTCCGGCACGCCGACATTCACCCAGCCTTCCTGACCATGCATGGCTCCGCGCAGATCCAGAAGGCGTTCATTCATGGAAAGCACAAAAGAGGTGCCTTCATCACGCCACAGGCGCAGCCGCACACCGGTGCCGTGGGTGATGAACGCCACATGTTCCCCACAATCCGCCGCGTCGCTGGTGGCGGCCAACAGGATAGCCTGGTCAAACTCCGCCCCCTCGGCATCAACCAGCGGCGCGCCACCGGCTCGTTCGATAGCCCAGTCTTCGGCCTGATGCACCCCGGCGTAGAGGGTGGGGGTCAGGTTCGCGGTGTACTCCACCATCGCGTCGTAGACGGGCAGCGGCGTGAAGTCCGGTTCCATCATGCGGAAGTAGTAAAACGCCTGGTTGCGTTCATAATCCGCCGCCCGCTTGAAGAACCAGTAGCTGATATTGCCGAGCCAGGGCCATTCTTCCTGGGCGCGCTGATAGGCGATCGGCATATAACGGGCGGCCTGTTCCGGCGTGACGATGCCGAAGTTGCCATATTGTGAAGTGACGATAGAGGGATCTTCCGGTTGGGCGTTCCAGGCAGCTTCGCTGATCCAGATGGATTTGTGGGCATCACCGTAAGCGACCATGATGTCCCGGATATACAGGTGGCGGGCATAGGTCAGGGTGAAGGGGCGCATCCGGCGGTCGGTCGGGCCGCTGTAGAAGCCATAGCCCTGCGCGCTCATGACATCGAAGCAGCGCCCGGCCCCGGCCTCGTACATCCGCACCAGAAAAATGAAATCATTCAGGTTCCGGTCGGTCAGGGAGACGGTGGGCGAAAGCGGCCCGCTGATGACCACAATGTTCGGGTCAACCGCTTTGAGGGCATCATGGGCGCGGCAGAGCAGCTCGGTATAGCCTTCCGGGCTGACGGCCTGTTCACCCCATTCCGGGTAGATGTTCGGCTCATTCCAGATCTGGTAATAACGAATGCGGCCCCGGTAGCGTTCCGCCACCGCCGCGACGTAGTTGACGTAATCCTGCAGGTCATCCGGCGGGGCAAAGGAGCCAATGGCTGGATCGGCATGAGTCCAGGCCGGGGGGTTATCCAGCCGCGCCTGAATCGTGATGCCGTACTGATCAGCCAGATCAACAATATTGTCGTACTTGGCCCAGGCGCTGATCTCGTCAGGGGTGCCATCCCCGTTCAGATCGTTACGACGGTCGGTGAAGTCACCGCGCCCGTGAATTTCAATATCTTCCCAGGGGAACTGCTGGCGGATCATGGTGAAGCCCGCCTCCCGGATCAGTTCCAGAGTGCGCTCCCGCTTTGCGACTTCGACTTCCTGCTGGAGGAACGTGTTAATGCCAAACGGGCTGACATCCGCATGATTGATGGGAGTCATCGGCTGGGTATCGGGTTGGGCGCGGATGTAGTTGCCGAGATAGTAGACGAAGCCCAGCGCCTGGCTGGCCGGGTCTTCTTCCCCGGTCAAATACCATAGTCCCTGCCAGACGAGGCCGCGATTGGTGAGGTCAAGCACCAGCGCGATGCCCAGCAGCAGGACAACAACGAGAAGGATCAACCAGCGGGGACGGCGAGAGGAAGTCATGTTTATCATAAAGCGGATTATACTGAGGGTCTGGGGGAGATTGTTAGGGGTTTGAAGGACGAACCGGCATGATGCTTGAATTCCAACCCGCGGCGCTGGCAGATGCACCCGCTCTGGTGCTGGCCCAGGTGGCGGCTTTCCACCATGACTCGGTGCTCTATCCGGGTGTCGAAGTCGGTGGGCCGCCCGGTTACGAGTCGGTGGAGGTGATGCAGGCGAAAATCATGCGGGATGACGCCTTCAGTTTCTGGCTGGACGGGCAGATTGTGGGCGGCATGGTGATCTATGACCAGGGCAGCGGTCACTATCATCTGGATGTGATCTTCATTCACCCGGATTATCATAACCAGGGGATCGGGTCACAGGCGCTGCGCTTTTTGGATGCCACCTATCCGGCAGCGCGGCTGTGGACTCTCAACACCCCGGCCTGGGCGATCCGCAACCAGCATTTTTACGAAAAATTCGGCTATGTGAAGGTCAGCGAGAGCGAATGGGAAGGCTTTCCCCTATTCGATTACGAACGGTATGTCCAGCGCCCTGATTGAGCCGGTAGCAGCAGGCCTCTATTTATCCCTTATGACTTAGTGACATTTATTTGTAGGGACGCGCCGTTGCGCGTCTGCCTGATTTACGCAAGTCCTATCCACAAGAAACGAGGTCTATGTTGGTCAATGCACATGCAGTCATTCGGCGTTTAGTGGGGGCGGGTCTCATTCTGGCGGCGATCTTTGGGGTGCTGGGTGGGGCAGCGCTCTCACAGGAAGAACATCCAACCGGCGAACGGGCGGAATCCAGCCGACCCAGTCCGATTGCGTTAAATCCGGCGGCGGGTGCCGAGGTCGGTTTTGTCTACGAAGCGTTTATGAGTCCGCAACAGGAAGGCGGCGAGGAAGAAGATACCCCCGGTTTCGTTCCGGAAGTGTTCCGCTCCACCCAACCCTCCGTCCCGCGTAATCAGCGTCCATCACAGGGGCACGCAGTGATTGAGTTCACCAACGACCTCAGCCGTGCCTACGTGCATCTGGCGATTGAGAATGTCGATCCGGCCAGCGTGAACATGCTGCACCTGCACTGTGGGCGTCCGGGACAGTTGGGGCCGATCATCGTGGATTTTGCGCTGGCGGGGGACATCAATGCCTGGTTAGCGGATGGGCAGTTCACCGTCGAGATTGTGAATGAGGATATTGTCGCGGCAGCCGCCCATGGAGATGGCTTGATCGGTGCGTTCACGGCAGGTTGCCCGATTGTGCCGACTATCCCCAATGACAAGGTTAAAACCATTGCCGGGATGGAATACATCGCCCGACAGGGTGAACTGTACTTTAACCTCCACACCTTCGCGCAGACCTACTTCGGGGATATGCGTGGTCAGTTCCATCTGGTGGCGGGATAAAGGTCACGGATTTAAGGCAGCGGGTACCTTCACTTTTCTATCATCCCATTTGACTCGCGCGCTCAAACGCTTTACCGGGCAGAGACCGGATGAGGTCTTTGTCCGGTCATGCCAGCCCGATTGATTGCCGTTTCATACAAGACAACCGCGTACTGATACGGTTATCCTGTAGAAATCAGGCGGAGGAACCGGCATGACACGACGAACCCAGGCCGTAACGGACTTCATCGAAAACCTCGATCATCCTCTAAAGCATGAAGTAGACATGCTGAGAGCGATCATTCTGGCGGCGGATGAAGGCATTACTGAGCAGATCAAATGGAAAGCACCCAGCTTCTGCTATCAGGGGCAGGATCGCATAACCTTCAACTTGCACAAGAACGACCGTGTATTGATCGTCTTCCATAGGGGGGCCAAGGCAAAAGATAGCCAGGGCTTTCGCTTTGAAGACAGCACCGGCCTTTTGGAATGGGCGAGCGCCGACCGTGCCTTGCTGACTTTCCGCGACCAGGCCGATATTCAGGACAAGCAGGCGGCCTTGACGAACATTGTCAGCCATTGGATTCATGCGACTACCGAATAGTGGAATACTCATATGGGCAAAGTGATTACGGGTTTCACCATGTCGCTGGATGGTTTCATCGCTGGGCCAAATGATGACATTGGTCCGCTTTTCAAGTGGTATCGCAGCGGAGAGGTCGAAATTCCTCTGAATGACGGACGGTTTGTGGCGAAGGTCTCAGCGGCTAGCGCAGCGATCATTCAGGAATGGTTTACGCGCTTTGGGGCGATCGTCACGGGGCGGCGGGATTTCGATGTGTCCAGAGCCTGGGGTGGCAAAAGCCCGATGGAGGTACCCATGTTCATCGTCACCCATCACCCACCAGCAGAATGGGTATATGCAGGGTCGCCGTTCAATTTTGTAACCACGGGGGTCGAAGCCGCGCTTGAACAGGCACAGCAGGCCGCTGGTGAGCGCGATGTGCTGATCGGTGGCACCAGGATTGTGCAACAACTGCTCAAAGCGCGCCTGCTGGATGAAATCCATATCGAACTCGCGCCCCTGTTGCTAGGTAGTGGCATCCGGTTATTCGACCAACTCCCTGATCTTATTGTACTCGAACCGATCCTGGTGGTGGATACTCCGAGCGTAACCCACCTCAAATATCGAGTCATCAAGTAAACCATCGTTTCCCCCTCATATTGAGGGGTGCCAATCTCGCTCAAAAGTTCTATAATAGAACGCGTGTACCATAATTCGCGTTCATGTGAAGGGGATTGCACGATGCCGCGTACCAGCACCTATTTGAATTTTCAGGGTCATACCGAAGCCGCCTTCAAGTTCTACAAATCGGTCTTCGGGACCGAGTTTGAAGGCCCCATCCAATACTTGCGGGATGTGCCTGCCGCACCAGATATGCCGCCCATGAGTGCGGAAGACGGCGGCAAGGTCTTGAACGTCGTGTTGCCCATCCTTGGCGGTCACCGCTTGATGGGTACCGACTCGCTGGAGTCGATGGGGCAGAAAGTGACCTTCGGGAACAACATCAGCCTTAACCTCGAACCCGATACCCGTGCCGAAACGCAGCGCCTTTTTGATGCCCTCGCTGCCGGTGGCAAAGTGGAAATGCCCTTGCAGGAGATGTTCTGGGGGGCCTACTTCGGCTCGCTCACCGATCAGTACGGCGTGCAGTGGATGTTCAACTGCACGGAACCTGCCTGACCAACATCCTTTGGCAGGAAGCTCCGCACAGCCACCAGGCTTGTCCATCCTGACAACGACGACAAGCCTTCATTCTTTCTACTTTCGATATGAATCCCGAAAGGCCATCCATGAAGCAGATCACTACCCATCTCTGGTTTGATACGCAGGCTAAAGAAGCTGCGACCTTCTACACAGGCGTCTTTCCCAATTCCCGCATCGAGAGCATTGTCACCTTGCCCGGCACCCCCCTCATGGAATTGGGTGCCTATCCCTTCAGCGAGTGGTTCGGCTGGATACAGGATCGCTACGGAGTCTCGTGGCAGATCATGCACACCGCGGCACCTATCCAGCAGAAGATCACGCCGATGCTCATGTTCGTCGGGGCGCAAGCGGGTAAAGCCGAAGAAGCCATTCGCTTCTACGCCTCACTCTTCCCGAACGCCGCCGTCGGGCCTATCAACCGTTATGGGTCGGGTGAAGCGCCGGATGCTGAAGGCACCGTCAAACAGGCGGCTTTTACGCTGGCAGGCCAGCACTTCACCGCCATGGACAGCGCCCATGCCCACGACTTCCAGTTCAATGAGGCCATCTCACTGATGGTCTACTGCGATACTCAGGCCGAGATCGACCATTACTGGGATAGCCTCACCGCAGACCCCACAGCCGAACAATGCGGTTGGCTCAAAGACCGATTCGGTCTCTCCTGGCAGATCGTCCCGACCGCCATGGATGCCATGATGGCAGACCCCGACCCGGCAACAATCGCCCGCGTGACCGAAGCCTTCCTGCAGATGAAGAAATTCGACCTGGCTGTACTCCAGCGGGCCTATGCCGGTTAATCGAGATTGCGTAGGTATTGCCGTACCTGTCGACAAAAAGGAGTGGATTCGGTATACAGGGCAGAAGATCACTCTGCCCTGCACCGGATTTCACACCTTTCTGTACATGAGGTACTGCTATGACCATCGCGGATTTATTGAAGGGCTACTACGTCACGACGCAAATTCCGGTGGCCTGGGCGGAGATGGATGCCTTCGGCCATGTCAATAACGTCGTCTATTTCCGCTATTTTGAGATCGCCCGCATCGTCTACCTGGAACGCCTGAACGGGCTGGCCTACATGGAGGAAACCGGGATTGGCCCGATCCTGGCTTCCACCCAATGCCGCTTCCGGGTTCCCCTCACCTATCCCGATACCGTCTCGGTTGGGGCACGCGTGCACTCGCTGGAAGCCGATCGCTTCACCATGGATTACTGCGTGGTTAGTCAGCGGCTGGAAAAGGTAGCCGCTGAAGGCAGCGGCGTAATCGTCATGTTTGATTATCGGGAAAACGCCAAGACCGGCATCCCCCAGGTGCTGCGCCAACGGATTGAAGCGATAGAACGGGGTGAATAAACACCCCGAAGGTTCCCTACAGCGTGATTTCGCCCAGGATGCTGTCGAAGGTACGCAGGAATAACTCCGCATCCGCCCGGCTGAAAATCATGGATGGGCGCAGCTTAATGACGTTATGATACGGCCCATCTGTCCCCGCCAGAATCCCATGATCGCGCAGTCGGTTGATGAGGTAGGATGCCTGCGCTGCCGCCGGTTCCAGAGTCTCCCGGTCATTCACCAATTCCACGCCCAGGAACAGGCCAACGCCGCGCACATCCCCGATGATGGGGTGACGTTCCATCATCGCCGTCATGCCGTCCAGCAGGAAGGTGCCAATCGTCAGCGCATTGGCCTGAAGCTGTTCCTCTTCCAACACATCCAGCAGCGCCAGACCCGCCGCGCAGGAAACCGGATTGCCGCCGAACGTGCTGAAGAATTCCATGCCATTGTCGAAGGCGTCGGCAATCGCCCGTGTGGTGATGACCGCGCCCAGCGGCTGCCCGTTACCAATCGGTTTACCCAGCACGATGATATCCGGCACCACATCCTGTAACTCAAAGCCCCAGAAGCAGCGCCCCAAGCGCCCGAACCCGACCTGCACCTCGTCCGCAATGCACACCCCTCCCGCCGCCCGGACGTGCGCGTAGACGGTTTCCAGATAGTGCGGCGGGGGGACGATCTGCCCGCCCACGCTCGGCAGGGATTCCGCGATGAACCCATAAAGCCCTTGCCCCTGGGCCTGCAAATCCGCGATGATCTCCGCCACATGGGCTGCGTACTTTCGGCCGCGCTCCGGGTCGCTGCGCTTGTACGGCCCCCGGTAGTCATCCGGCACCGGGGCCACATGCACCCAGGCTTTGCGTCCTTCGCCGCCCGGCCCATTGAACTTGTACGGGCTGATGTCGATCAAGGCGGTCGTATGCCCATGATATGCCGTATCCATCACGATCAGGTTGGTCTGCCGGGTATACGCACGTGCCAGCCGCAGCGCCAGTTCATTGGCTTCGCTGGCAGAATTGACGAAGTAGCACACCTCCAGCGGCTCCGGCAGGAGGGCGCATAGCCGTTCTGCATAGCGGTTGATATTGTCGTGCAGGTAGCGCGTATTGGTTGTCAGCAGGCCAACCTGTTCCTGAACAGCCTTGACGATCCGCGGGTGGGTATGGCCCACATGCGGGACGTTGTTGTACATATCCAGGTAGGCCCGTCCGGTATCGTCGTACAGATACTGCCGCCACCCACGCACAATCTTGAGCGGGTGGCTGTATGTCAGGCTCAGGTTGCCGCCCAGCCGGCTGCGTCGCTGCTGGAGGGTTTCCTCATAGGGTACCTCTAGCGTGGGGAAGCGGTCGGCGGGTATGCCCAGCACCACATTCGGATCTGGCGAGAGGCTCAGCCACACCGGTCGCTGGCTGGCGAGCCCCACGCCGGGGAAATCCGCATCCCTTTCCAGCAGGTCGGTGATGATCTGGAAATGCACATGCGGCGGCCAATCCCCGTTGATCGGCGGTGGTCCCATATGCGCCAGCAAATCCCCTGCATGGACTGCCTGCCCGATCTGCCAGCGGCTGAGCACATCCTCCGCCAGGTGCCCGTACAGCGTATAGAATGGCTCTCCCGCAGCGGTCTGGTGCCGCAAGATGACCAGCGGCCCGTAATCCAGCGGAGCCGCGTTGTTGGCTAAACAGTGCACCACGCCATCCAGCGGCGCATAAATCGGTGTCCCGGCGGGCATCCACACATCCAGCCCCAGGTGGATGGTGCGCCGTTCGGCCAATGGATCGACCCCGGTGGCAAACAGGTCATTGGCGTAGATCAGCCGCGCCTCGTCATAACGCCCGATCCCGATGTGCGTTCCCGCCTCCCGCAGTGCCTCTTCGATCAGCCGGGTCATGGGGCCGCAGGTGCTGTTGTCCGGGTTCGCGCCCAGCATCCGGCTGCTCACGCTCAGGTCCAGCACGTGGCAGGCATCCCCGCCCAGGCTCTGCCCGACCAACGGCGCAAAAGTCTGCTGTGAGAGCCACTCGACCACCCGCTGGCTGTGTGGCACGGCGGGCACGCCACAGGCCGCCCGCAGCAGATAATGTGCCAGCCGGGGATGAGCCTGCGCCAACTGTTCCAGCGCGGCCCAGGCTGGTCGCTCACTGATGACCACATACGGGTCATCCGGCACTTCCACCTGCCGGAAAGCCGAGTTGGTCACGCTGATCGCCAGGCGCATCTGCACCAGCGGGAAGATCAGCTCAATTTCCGCCTCAGTCAGTGGACAATGCTGGTGATACCCGGCGACCACCTGCACCATCGCCGCCAGTGGGTCAGGCTTATCCATGATGGCATAGGCGCAGGCCACCGCCACATCGTAAACGCGGTAGGTGTCCATCAGGTCGCCGAAGTCGATGACGCTGCTCACCCGCCACGGATATGTCCCCCGATCATCGACGATCACGTTGTAGTCATTGGCATCCGCATGAATGACGCCCCGCGGGGTCTGCTGCAAGGCGGGCAGCAGCCTCTGATGAAAATCCGCGAGGATGCCCTGCACCAGCCTCCGCCGTCCGTCGTCCCGAATGTGATGCAGGTAATCCCCGATCCAACCGGCCTGGGCAATATCCCACTTATAGGTACGCTGCGCGGCGGGGTGCGTAAAACCTGCCAGCGCCGTCGTCAACTGTCCCAGCCACGCGCCCAGACTATGGAGCAGTTCCGGGCTGTGCGGTCGAACTTTCGCCATCACATTCCCCGATACCCAACTCAGCATCCAGACCAACCGGGTTTCATCATCGGATAGCCGATACGGGGTGATGTAGTCCCCTTTAGCTGTAGCTTTCGGCTGGGGCAGGGTCAAATCTGGTGCATGTTCCGCCGCATACAGCAGCGCCCGGCACTGCAAGTCGATTTCCGCCAGCGCCCGGCTGGGATGCATGACTTTCAGCACATAGCCCTGACCATCAGCAGTCCGCACCCGAAAGTTGAGATCGTACTCGCCCGGTAGTGCGGAAATGTCAGAAGCCGAAAGGTTGTACACATCAGAAAGCAAACGGGCGGCATCAGCCGGGGTCAGGTGGGGCATAGTAGTCAATATCCTGTCGATGAACATGAGTTAGGCGAGAGTATATCAAGGCATCGGCCAATATTCTGGCAACCATTGCCCATCAGTTCGCGAAAGCCATATGGTAGAGTATCGGCCTTCGCGCTGTTCACCGCGGGAGAATGAGTCGTGCTGCTGTTCTTGTCAGCTTTTGCCATGTCGATTGCCTTCGCCGCTCAACCGGGGGTCGTCACCTTCGAGACGATCCGGCGCGGTTTTGCCGGAGGTTGGCGACCAGCCTTCTTGCTGGAACTCGGTTCGTTGGTCGGGGATGCCACCTGGGCCTTGATCGCTCTCACCAGCGCGGCGCTGCTGTTCCAGAATCCAGTCATCTCCACCATTCTGAGCCTATTCGGTTGTATCCTGTTATTGAAATTCGCTTGGGAAGCGTGGTTGGCCTCGCGGCAGGCCGTCGCCCTGGAGATGGGTGGCGCACCGGCCAGCGCCAACCATTTTGCTGCCGGGGCAGCGATCTCACTCAGTAATCCCGCCAACATCACTTTCTGGCTGGGGATGAGTGGAACCATTGTGGGGTTAGGCTTCCTCAATCCCCAACCGCTCGACCTGCTGGTATTTTTCACCGGCTTTATGAGTGCCCAGTTTTTCTGGTGTTTCTTCATGGCGGGGTTGGTCACCGCTGGGCGGCGTTATATCACTGCCCAGGGCTTCCGCTGGATCAACCTGGCTTGCGCTGTCGTCCTCGCTTACTTCGGCCTGACGCTGCTGTTTAACACGCTGCAAGCGGTTCTATCGGTCTAAACAGACACAGGCATAAGGGCGACCCGCCAGATCGCCCTTACATAAACCAGACGGCTAATGGTCAACCGTTAGCGGACGGTCAAGCCGCCTACCCCACCGGAATACTCCACGCTGATCTTCTGGGTCGCCAGGGCAAAGCCTTCGGTTTCCCAGGTACCGCTGGCACCAATGCCCGCTAGACCGTCCTCACCGCTCACCCGGCGGAAACGCGCTGGCACCGTGATCCCACCCAGTCCGGAGGTCGCCTTCAAGCGGGCGGCAGTCGCTTCCGGCAGGCTGATGGTCATGCCACCCACGCCGCCTTCCATCTCGATAATCGGATGCGCGCCGTCAGGGACAGTCACATTGACAGCGCCTACCCCGTTATCCACCTCGACTTTGTAGGCTTCGGGTGAAGTAGGCAGGGTCAGTCGGATTTCCCCGACGCCACCATCCACATCCAGCTTGGTCAGGTTGAGTCCGGTCAGGTTCAGGCCGCTGCTGCCCACCCCACAGTCAATTTCGAGTTCGAGCGGCACTGCCGGGTTCAGGCCAATGTCCCAGCGCAGGTCATCCCGGTTGGTGAACTTGGCAATCGCATCCTTGAACGGGGTGGCGAAATCGGCGAAACCCGGCTTCTGCCCCAGCCGGATGACTTTCTCCGCCTCGCCGCTGACATTGAACTCCAGTTCGCCGGTGTACGTGACGTTGGCTTCGATCAACTGGTCGGAATCCGCCAGCGCGTAGACGTTCACCCGCCCTACCGAGAGATTCAGCTTGATCTGAGCGCGGGTGGTTCCGGCCAGCGGTGTCTTGAAGGTCTCGGTCTTGGCTTCTTCATCGCTGCCCAGCTTGCCGACCATCCGCTTCAGGCTGTCGCCGATCTGGTCGAACGAGAATGACCATTCCACGCTGCGGTTCGGTTTTTGCTCACTCATGATTGTCGTTGTCCTTTATTGCATCTCGTAGGGACGCCCCGTTGGGCGTCCGCTGTCAACTTGAAATCAGATTACCGGATCGTCACACTACCGACGCCGCCGTTATAGATGATGTCAATCTGGCGATCAGAACCATCCCAGTTGGGGGAAACCCACACACCATCCGAGCCGACAAAATCATCCCCACCGCTGATGCGTTCATAGCCTGCCGGGACGTTGATGCTGCCCACCCCGGTCTTTCCATTGATCCGCACCGCGGCGTCATCCGGCACATCCAGATCCAGCGATCCAGCACCACCATCAATATCCAGCGTCAACGCTGCACCTTCTTCAATGGTGATATTGATGGACCCCGCGCCACCATTGAGGTCTACCCGGTAAGGCGACTCTGTCCCTGGCAGTTCCAGATCCAGCGATCCGGCCCCCATGTTGTAATCCAGGCCGGTCAGGTTCAGATCCATCAGATGGAGCGCGCTGCTGCCAGCCCCGCCGTTGATGGTCAGGTTGACCGGTACCGCTGCATTCAGGCCCACATCCCAGCGCAGGCTGCCATCACCGATGCCCGTGATGTCAAATAACTGGAAGTTATTGGCTTCGTTCCGCAGGTGAATCTGTCGGTTCGCGCCGCCTTGCACATCAAAGGTGACCTCTCCGATATAACGGATGTCCGCAGCAAAAAGTTCATTCGAGTCGGTCAGCGGGCTAACGGTGGTATCTGCTGCTGCCAGATCCAGGCGCACAGTAACCGCTTCAGCCCCGTTTATGGCTTCCGTATAGGTTTCTGCCACGGCTTCTGCACCGCGTGACCAACCCAGGGCCGGGCCGACCAGCGTCAGCACGACGATCAGGCCAATGCCGCCCAGCGCGATCAGCGAACGGATCCCTTCGTAGCGTGGCTTGACGAGGATATAGGCACCCAGCACGATCAGGATTAGCGGCCACAGGCGCGCCAGCATCGCCAGATTAGCAATGCTCAGGATGCCTACATTACCCAGCAACCACAGCCCACCGATGGCGATGAGCAAGGCGGGTAAGAAAAACGAGCGTTCTCGTGTTGGATGCAGGGGTTGCGTTGTCATTTGTCGATATACCTCCGTAGGGACACCCGATTGGGTGTCCACCTTGAAATCAGGTTAGGAATGCCGCGTTGTCCGTCTGCCGCGCCACAGCATCAACAGCCCCAGCGCGATCAGCAGAACCGGCCACAGATTGCCGATAGCCGAACCCAGTGTGCCGAAGACAAGGCCAATGGCCTCGCCGATGCCGCCAAAGAACATGCCAATCAGGTTGCCAAGTGTGCCAAAAACAGTACCAACGATGTCCCAACTGACGACGCCAAACTGAGCCAGCAGAAAATACGCGCCCAGCCCAATCAGGACGACCGCCGCGATGAAGCGACCACGTCCACCTGAGTCCTGCAGTTCGCCCCGTTTTGCCTTTTCCATATGCAAAATCCTCCCAACGCCTTGCCCACAGGGCAAAGCCTGAATACCGCAACGATAACGATGCCTGTTACAGTGTGATCTACAGGGTATTACGAGTGGCGCAGTGGAAAGGTTGCGCGAGCCTTTGCAGGCTAGGCAAAAAACAGGGGTATGGCTCTACCGAGTGAGAACCATACCCCTATTGCTTTTCTCCTATCGACCAGCAGCCTCACCTAGCGGGCCGCATCAATGATGGTGTTGACCTGTGCGCTGACCGCCTCAATGGAGACTGAAGCATCCACGCGCTTGACCAGGCCGCGGGCATCGTAATAACTAATCAGTGGCGCGGTCAGGCTGCGGAAGTCATCAATCCGTTTGATGATGGCGTGGGCGTGGGCATCATCCGCCCGCCGCTTGAGTTTTTCACCGGTCGCTTTCAGGGTCGCTTCCAGGCTGGGCGGAAAGGCTTTTTCCGGGTGTTCATTCCACTTCACGTCCAGCAGTTCTGGTGTGGTATAGACGTTATAGCTCTCCCCGTCGGCAGCGGTCACCCGCCCAAAAGCCCGGCGGAAGGCATCATACAGGTCCAGTTCCATGAGCAGCACCGCGCTCAGTTTTTCACCCTTGCTCGCCAGCAGATCATCCAGATATTTGGCCTGATCTGGCGTACGCGGATACCCATCAAAGATGGCTCCTGCCTGCACATCCGGTTGCTCCAGACGTTCCTTCACCACCTGATTGGTGATCTCATCGGAGATGAGCTGCCCGGAAGCCATAATCGTCTGAATCTGTTGTGCCAGCGCGTCAGTGCGCGTTTTCATCGCCCGAAAGAGGTCGCCAGTGGAAATCTGCGGGATGCCGTAATGCTTTTGGACCAGCCCGGCCTGAATGCCCTTACCCGCCCCCTGCACGCCCATAATTAACAGAAAAAGACCCATCATTCAACCTTATACATGGATGATTATTAACCGTTCTTTATAGTGTATCGGGGAAGCGGCGGCGTGGAAAGCGAGAACTGCGCCAGGCAATTCACCGTTTGAGCAGAATCCACTCGACACTCGTCTGGGTCAGCGGCGTATCCTCGGTCAGGCTCATCAGTGTCACCTCGACCCTGAAGCGGGATTTGCGTCCCGTGCTCAACTCGGCCCGGACGCGCGCCTGCTCGGCCTCGCTCAAAGTCCCCCGCGCCCGTAGATCGCCCCCGGCAGGAGCCTTGTAGGTGATGGTTGCCGTGGTCGCCAGGGGGACAGCCCCACTCATGATGAGATCGCCAAAAGCTGCAATTGCCATCGCGCCGGAAGCCGCCTCACACAGGGTGAACTGTACTCCGGCATGAATCGTACCGACGTGGTTGTGGTGTGCAGGATTTTCCTGGAGTTGGACCTGTGCGTAATCCGCCTCTGCATCGCTGACCTCGATACCCAAATGCCGGTTAAACGGCACCAAGTCCAGCAGCATCGTGCGCACTGTATTCACATCGGTCATAGTCATGCCCTCCAGCTTCAACCCGCAGTATACCGTTCCAAATCGATATCGGGTGACCAGGGGGTGCCATCCGGCAGACGTGTCGCTGTATCAAACTGAGTCCCGGTCAGCAGCGCGCCGGTCAGGATTGCGCCGGTTAGATCAGCTCCATGCAGGCGGCTGCCCCACAGGTTGATCCCCTGAAGCTGTGCCCCCCGGAAGGTCACCCCCGTCAAATCCGAATCAGGAATATACGCCCCTTGTCCATCAATTCCGACCAGCGAAGCACCCGTGAGCACACAATCCCGCAGGTTGGCTTCCCGCAGGATAGCCCCTTCCAGATCAACCTGCCGCAGGATGCCATTCCCCACATACGCCTTGGTCAAATCCACCCCGCGCAGATTCGCGCCTTCCAGGTCGACCATAGCCAGCGCCGCACCGCGCAGATTCGCGCCTTCCAGGGTCACACCCCGCAGCGTTCCATCGCGGAAGTGCCCCCGCGCCTTCAGTTCGGTCAGTGCGTCGAGTGCTTCTTTGTTATCGCGGCTGCTCAACCGCGCCAACAGAGCTGGAATCGACGGACGAAAGGGATTGAACATGGTGACGCTATACGCTGCTGACCGCTTCCCGCACCCGTTCTAACGCCTCATGCAACGTCGAACGCGGACAGCCCAGGTTGACGCGCACGAATCCCGTGCCTGCCTCCCCGAAAGCGGCACCGTCATTGAAAGCCACTTTGGCGTGTTCGAGAAGGAACTTGTAGGGTGACCCCGGCAGATTCAGGCTGCGGAAGTCCATCCAGGAAAGGTAGGTCGCTTCCGGGCGCGTGACGCTCACGTTCGGGAAATGCTGCTGTGTATACTCCACCAGAAAATCACGGTTGGCCCGCAAATACGGTAGTAACGAGTCCAGCCAGGATTGACACTGGGTATAGGCGGCCAGTGCGCCGACAAAGCCCATCGGCCCCGGATGCGGCACCACGTAATCGGTCACTTTTTGGAAGCGCCCTCGTAGACCGGCATCCTGCGCAATCGCAAAGCCCAGGCCCAAGGAAGGAATATTGAAGGTTTTGCTGGGAGCCATCAGGGTGATGGTCTGTGCCGCAACTTCCGGCGAGAGCGAGGCAATCGGGATGTGCTTGACCTCATCGAGCAGCAAATCACAATGGATGTCGTCGGAGACGATCAGCAGTTTGTGGCGCAGGCAGAAGGCCGCGATTTGCTCCAGTTCAGCCCGGCTCCATGCCCGCCCCACCGGATTATGCGGATTACACAGCATAAAGACACGGGTGCTGGGCGTGATGGCGGCTTCCATCGCATCCAGATCCAGCTCGTAGCGGATCACCTGCCCATCCTGGGTCATCGCCAGCGGCGCGACGATCTGTGCACGGTCACAGGTTTTGGGGGATGCCAGGAATGGTGGATATACCGGGGTATTCATCAACACACCCTCGCCCTCGGCCGCGTAAGCGCGTGAACTCGCTGCCAGCGCACTCACCAGATTGGGCAGGAACAGAATGTCCCCCGGTTCAATCGACCAATTATAGAGCCGGGCCATCCGTTCGACCAGCACCTGCCGCAGCGCCGGATCATCAAAGGCATAGCCAAATACCCCATGTTCAACCCGGTCTTTCAAGGCGTTCAGGATCGGCTCCGGCGAGGGGAAATCCATATCCGCCACCCACAGGGGGAGAACATCCGGGCCGTATAGCTCCCACTTGATGCTGCCGGTGCCGCGGCGTTCGAGGACGGTATCAAAGTTATAGGTGGCGGTCATGCTGGTTCCTTGCTGAAGTTGGATCGAAGTGTGGTCATTATGCGCGGGCGCATCCCGTTCGGCAAGGCAATTGCAAGACCAACTTCCAATTAACCCAGTGTAAAAACGGTTGGGGGTAGGATCGGGGTGAATGGTGTGTTGACACTGGATCCCAGTTCAGGCGAATTCAAGATAATGGGCGATAAGTGCGTGGCAGGCAATTTCGTCAGGGTAGACACCGATACTTCATCATCATTGAATTGGTAGTGCAAGATTGGCTGTTCTTCGCTATCTCCTGCAGGCCCTAACATGATCCAGCCATCCGGTGTGCCCGTCAAAAAGTCACTAAACCGATCAACTTCAATATCAATCCGTTCCCCGTCTCGGTGCAACACAAACGTCTCTGAATCATTAGACCCGGTTGTGCGAACGAAAAGAGCATGTCCATCAGCTACCCAATGGGATTCAACTCGAAACTCATTCCATTCGCCCCAAAAGGTATCGAAGTTGTAGATCAAGGTTGGGTTCTCATACCATCCAGTTGTGGAGGGTTCTGGCACCCACGCCAGCACATACATACCAATTGGAGGATTCATATTGGTTGCCTCAGGGTAAGCGGGATAATACAGGTATGGCGTGACGTATTCACCTGTGAATGCCAACCGATCACCATAGTCGGTTTGGTTGTCCCAAAGGGCTGTTCGTTCCCATGTTATCTGGTCGTTGAAAGGCTGCCGTATCCGCCGCGTACCTGGCACCATCGGCTTCATGCACGAATCCCCTTCTCTGCACCAGTGAATATCAGTCGAGGCAATACCTTCAGGAGTCCATTGCACGTTTATTTCATCGTTTTCGGGGAAATCTCCCGCCTTTGCCGAAATGAGGGTTTCTGGGTCAACAAGGTAGGTTTCATAGGACAGAAAAACCGGATACGGTTCGTATTGGAGGTTAGGATCTGTTTCTGGCGGGAGATATACCGCCAACGCATTATCCGGGCTGAAACCAATCAGTCGGATCCACTCCCGATTCGGTGTTTCAGCAATCTGATCAGGGTGGATTTCGACGCAACAGGAATTCCTTTGGAGATCACCCAGATAAATCACCGTTGTAGCGTTTGGTTCTCGTTGGTTAAAGGCAATCCAGCGACCATCAGGCGAAAGGTGAATATTTGCCCAAATCATTTCCTTAAGCTCAACAGGTATAGCTTCTTGCTTTACAAGTCCTTCTGCCGAAATGGTTTGAAGGTATTCAGAACCGGGAACATACAACGTAAATTCCCAAAGGTTAGTATCTGATTGAGCATAAGTAGTTAGGGTAAGACAAAACATCATGGCGATAATGATGAAAACGCGCATAAATGTTCCTCATGGTGATACTAATTCATATGATGTCTACTTTATCATGGGGCCAGGTATCAGTTGCATAATCATCGGTTTATCATTGGGTAGGGTACGCTAGAATAGAACGCATGCAATGATGAGGATACTCATATGCTGGCACGCAAACTCGATAACCTCATGACTGAGGCAGCCTATCTCGAATTGGAACGTACCGCAGAGGTTCGCCATCAATGGATTGATGGCGAAGTTTTTGCAATGGCGGGTGCCTCCGAAGAACACAGTTTGATCGGCAGCAATCTGATTACAACATTGAGTGTTCAAACCCGTTCACGCCGCTGCCGCGTTCATGGAAGCGACCGCCTCATCAAAACAGGTAATGGCAACTATACCTATGCCGACGTAGCTGCACTGTGTGGTCAACCGGAAATCACGACACCCCATCCTTCGGCATTGCTAAACCCCAGCCTCATCATTGAAATACTATCACCCTCGACCCAAACCTATGATCGCGGTGACAAGTTCGAACATTACCGCACGATCCCATCTCTGATCGATTATGTTCTGGTCGCCCAAAGTAAAATACATATCGAAACTCGCGTCCGGCAAATCGATGGGAGTTGGCTGATTCGGCACTATATCACGATGGATTCAACCATACACCTGGAATCAATCGATGCTAGCCTGCTTGTGAGTGAAGTCTATCGCAATATTTTCGACAATGACCCGGAGTAACTGTGATGATTGACCGTGCCATGATCTTCGGGCTGGCGGCCTCGGTAGGCGTACTCCTGCTGGTACTGGAACTCGTCCGCCGTCGCCGCCTAAAGGAAGAATACTCGCTGCTCTGGCTGGCAACGGCGCTGGCGATTCTGTTCCTTAGCATCTCACGCCCACTGTTAGACACACTGGCCGGGTTGGTCGGCATTTTCTACCCGCCCAGTGCGCTGTTTTTGGTTGCGATGGTCTTTGTGCTGTTCATTCTGTTGCACTTTTCGACAGTGCTGACGCGGCTCTCCCAGGAGTCGAAGGAGAATGCTCAGCAGATTGCCCTGTTGCGCTGGCAATTGGAGCAGGCACAGAAGCAGTTGGCGACACACAACAAGCCGGAATCGTCATCCACCCCTGAACTATAATTGAGTGTGATGGTTCGCTGAGTCTGTGCGGATCACTCAATCGCGTAGGCTACGCTCGGTACGATAGCGCTCCACCAGCGCATCAGCTTCGGCTACACCTGACTCCGGGATAGTGACCGGAACCGCATGGAGCATACTGCCGCCTCTGGGGAGGGCGTATTTGATGTAGAAAGAGATAACCTGTTTCTTTTTGGAAAAGCTAATGCCGCCCAGGTTCCGTAGAGAGGTGTGCCCATCGACCTGATGATAAAAGCCATAAGGGCCGAAACATATCCAGGGCACAGTCAACTGGCGGGCGGCTTCCAGTTTGGCCTCCCACTTGCGCCGTTCCCGCCCGGCACCCACCACTGACAGGGCAACCGCCAGCAGTGCAAAGAAGATCGCCAGACCGATCACAAAGGTGCGTATAGAGGGTGGCATCTCATCCCCGGCAATGACTGCCGGCAACAGTGCGCTTCCCCCGATGATGATCCCAGCAATTCCGCCTAGCCACGGTGTAAATCGTTGGAAGCGCACCCGTTTCTCATGGTCTTGCTGGCGCTGCCGGAGTTCCTGCTGCCAGTCAGCGATTGACCATTGCCAGACGGCCCAGGCCGCCCCAGTGAACAGCGACTCGGCATCCCGGCGCTCACGTTCGACGATGCGGCGATTGTTTAGACCAATCACTGTGACCAAGAGCAACCAGAATAGGCCGAGGGTAGCCAGCAGACCGAGGAGTTCCTGCACCCCTCCACCCAGAGTCAGGATGGCAGTGATCGCAATACCCAGGATGAGTGCTGCCGCACCCACTGCCGAGTAAAAATCGTTGTAATTCTTTTCGAGATGGAGAACGGCAGGTCGCCTGGGAGTCACAGGGTTTTCCGAAACGTGAACCTCAAATAATGCCGCTATACCAGATGATGCTGGCTAGAACCCCGAACATCACCCCGGATAGACCCACGGCGATTCCCAGCAGGATGGCATTGATGAGTAAGCGCCGCCGATGCTTTTGCCAGCGTTCCTTTTTGCGGCTGATCTCTTCCTGATGTTCCTGTCGCCGCCGCATCGAGGCTTCCAGACGACCTAACGTCCGCCGTGCCTGCACATTCAAAGGATTGATCGAAAGGATATTTTGCAGGCAAACCCGCCGGTCGTTATCGCCTTCCAGCACATCCAGCAGTGCCAACCAGACCTGTTCATCATAGGGGTTGATGTTGGCTGCTTCGCGCCAAAGGTCATGCGCTGTCTTACGTTTTCCGGCTGTGAACGCCTTTCGCCCGGCCTGCATCAGTTCGGCGAAGTTCAGCACACCTTGTTGGCTCATCGCTTGCATCCCGCCCTGTTCCGCTGAAAGTCAATCGACTACGCTGAGTTATACCACTAAACTCAAACGGTTTCCCCAGATTTCCACCCCGCCCGGTACTCATGTACCAATCGGGCGGGTAACATACCGTCTATAGCAATTCAACAATGCCCTGGTACCCAGCACCTTATATGCAGCACTGCCTTACCCCTGCCATGCGCTGGGGAACGCATCATCCGGGCCTGCCGTCACTTGCCCCAGCGTATTCGTCACCAGATCATACGTGAAGATCATGTAACGTCCATTCCGGTTGCTGGCAAAGGCCAGGATGCGTCCATCCGGACTGAAGACCGGGAAAATGTCATTGGCATTGTTCGGGTCCGGCACCGGCAGGATCGGCGTACCACTGGCGCTGGCCGGACGGATGACGATGTCATAGTCGCCAACGTTCTCCCCTTCATACGCCGTATAGACGAGTTGGGTGCCATCCGGCGAGAAACGCGGCGAGGCCTCGGTCACCCGGTTCAGATCATTGGTGATCGGGGTCTGCGCCCGTGATGCGATGTCAATGAAGACCAGGTCACTCCCCGGTGTCAGATTGGTGGGATCTTCCTTGACGACCACTACCCGGCTGCAATCCGGGTCGAATGAAGGTGAACTATAGTTCAGCCGGTCGCTGGTCAGCGGGCTCAGTGTATTCGTGTCCAGGTCAAAGAGGAATAGTTGTATCGGTACGTTGAACAGATCAGTGCTGAATTCCTGAATGTTTGTCGGCTTACCCACGAAGACAATCTGGTTATTGAGTGGGCACCAGGTCGGCATCTCCGAATCAACGACCGGCTGACCGATGAGCGGTTGGGTCGGTTCATTCCCTGCCACATTATTGATTTCGATGCTGTAATCAGAAGTTACCGGGAAGTAGCGGGTATAGGCCATGCGAGTGCCATCCCCGTTCAGGACAATCGCTCGCCCCCGTTCATTGGATAGCGGTGTAAATTGCCCGCCCGGCACCGTAAAGAATCCCAGACTGTAGAAGTTAATCTGGGTCACATCAGTGCCACCCCAGCCATAGAGCCGCCCGCCCGCGCCTTCCGGTGGAGGCAATGGGGTAGCGGTCACTGGTGGCGTGACGGTGAAGGTGGGCGTGAACTCCGGCGGTAGTGTGGCACGATCCGGCGTTTCAGTAGCGGTCGGTGTAGGAGAAGCAATGGCGATTTGTGTTTCAGCAACACTGGTCGCATTAGCGAAACTGTCCAGTGCCACCTGCGTTTGCCCGCTGATGATGGCTTGAGCAGCCGCCGTTTCCTGTGCGATGCCTGCGTTACGACCGCCCACCACTGCCAGGAAGACACCAATCACCAGCAGGATGACCAGCGCGCCACCTCCGCCGAAGATCATCAACTGGCGGCGAGTCACACCGGGGATCACTTCCGGCTCGACGCGCTGGAGCTTGCCACCCTTGGCCTCCAGTTGCTCCAGCAGTTGTTTAGCTTTCTCATTATTCGGGTTGATCTGCAAGACCTGCCCCAGCGCGAACAACCGCTCCTCACGAGTCGGGACGACGCCTGCCAGCCAGTACCAGGCTTTCTCGTTCCGGTCATCAATCTCCAGCGCTTGCTCGAAGATCTGCCGTGCCTCTTCTTTTTTGCCCTCGCGGGCCAGTTCGATGCCCTGCCGCAGTAGATCTTGCAGATTGTTTTCGCTCACCGCTTCATCCCTTAAATCAGTGCACAGTACAAAGTTCGCAGTTCACAGTGGCAATCGACATTCCAAGGATTAAATCGCCAGTCACGCACCCTCAGTTCGTCTTTTGAGGGCCTTGCACTACCGGAACAGCGCATCCCGCTGGGGCCGGAAGGTTAATGATACCAAGTTGAACGGGCTGTCCTCAAGCAGGGTAATCGGCCCGCCGTTGATGTCCACCGCATACAACTTGAAGGTTTCGCCGTTGTCTTCCCGGTTGGAACTGAAGACCACATCGCGTCCGTTGGGCATAAACGCTGGAATACGATCTTCCGCCCCGGCATCATCCACCGTCAACAGCACCAGCGCCTGACCGTCCGCATCCATTATGAAGATGTCGCTGTCGCCGTTGCGATCACTGGCAAAGACGATGCGTGTCCCGGCAGGCGACCAGGCCGGGGTATAGCTGCTGTTGGCGGCATCCGTCATCTGCTCAATGGTTTCACCATCTGGCGTCACGCTGAAAATTTCTGTCACGCCGGAGTCCGGGCCGTTCGCCTGGTCGGACACAAACAGGATGACATCCCCGTTGGGCGACCACGCCGGTTGGGTATCCACCCCGGTATTATCAGTCAGACGCTGCGGCTCGGTGCCATCGGCATTGATGCGCCAGATATCCAGGTTGCCACGCGCGCTGGAAGCCACTGCCAGTTGCCGACCATCCGGCGACCAGGTGGGGCTGTACATCTCCTCACCTTCAAGCCGTGTGACCTGCCGCGCATTGTACACATCGTTGACCGACGCGATGAAAAGCTCCGCGGCGGTCACGCTGGTGCCAGCCGCATTTTCATAGGTCACGGTGCGGACGAAAGCGATCTGCTCGCCGTCCGGTGAGTAGGCCGGGTCCTGGAAGCCGGGGTCGCTGGTGCCGATCACCTGCTGACCAACGCCGCTGCCGCTGGCAGACCACAGCGCTGGCCCAATCCCTCCATCATCAATGCCGAACAGCATTGTATAGGTCGAAGGCGGCAGATAGGTCGCGCTCGGCTGGGGGGTGAGGCTGGGCGTGATCGTCGCCGTCGGGGTAAAGGTCGGCGGGAAAGTCGGTTGTGTGTTCGGACGCGGCGTAACAATCACGCCGGTGAAGCGTGTCGCAGTCGCAGTCGGGCGCGGCCCGCTCAGCGAACCCTGGACGCTGCCGGGATCAATCGTGCTGAGCAGCACCGCGACCTGCGCCGTTTGCGTGGCATTCAGATCGGGCAGGGCCGGGGCCTGCGTCCCCGTGCCGCTGGCGAACAACACAAACACCACCAACGCCCCGGCCACCAACAACAGACCGATGACGTACATGGGATTCAGCGGTTCCCGGCCCCGGTCGACCGGCGACCGGCGCGCTGGTCGTGTAGCGACCCGGTTCGCCCCCCCCACCGGACGCGCCGATGGCGAGGGTGCGGCGGAAGGCCCTGCCACTCGATCCAACTGTGCTAATGCATCTTTGGCGCGGCTATTGCCGGGATTCACCCGCAGCGTTTGCTCCAGGCAGCGGCGGCGTTCCTCCAGCGTGTCCGAAACCGAAGCCTGCCACATCCAGGCGACCTCGTTCTTCGGGTCGCTGAGTGTCACCTGCCGGAATAAGCGCAGCGCGGTGGCTTTATCGCCTGCCCGTGCCGCCTCAATCCCAGCCTTGAGGGTTTCCTGATTACTTCCAGCCAAGGGGTTTACTCCCGGTTGTGCCGATCTAACGGAAGAGGAAGAGTGCGGCCACCAGCACCAGCGCCAGCACGATCAACACCCCGGCGATCATGCCGAAGATGAGCAGCGTGCGGTTTTCGTTCGCGCTGCGGCTGTAGGCCATCTTCTGCAGCGCCTGCCGGGCCGTTTCATTATCCGGGTTGATCGCCAGCACCCGGTCGAGCCACTGCTTACGCTCGCTCTTCTTCTCCGCCAGCTTCGCCATCCACATCATGGCGCGTTCATTCTTTTTGTCCTGCGCCAGGATCTGCTCGAACATCATCTTCGCACTATCCGCATTGCCTTCTTTGGCAGCGCGGATCGCCAATTGCAGCAGTTCTTCGCGGTTCGGGCCGCCGGAAGCCATAAACGCCATAGTCACAACCTCTGCTTACGTACTTGCATCAGGGTACAGGTTCATTGTACGTCAAATTCGGTCAGTGACGAGTCAAGATCATGGCACAAGTCGATTGGAAGCCAGTGGACTTGATTATTCCAGTCCATGCCATTCACGTTACAGGAACACCAATCATAACTGTCTGGCACCCTCCCCGCCTTCGGGGTATCCTTCAACAGAAACGAAATGCAGAGACAGGAGCAAATCCCGCATCATGGCAACCACCCCTTCCACCCCCGTCACCGCAGAGCGTGTGGCGAGCGAATTCCAACAGCTTGACGCCATCTTCGCCCCCAAAAATGTCGCCGTCATCGGCGCCACCGAGAACCTGGGCAGCGTCGGGCGCACCATCATGTACAACCTCATCAGCAACCCCTTCGGCGGGGCTGTGTTCCCGGTGAATCCCAAGCGCCCTGCCGTACTGGGCGTCAAGGCTTATCCGACCATTCAGGATGTCCCCGACCCGGTCGATTTAGCTGTCATCGTCACCCCGGCCAAATCTGTCCCGCCGCTGGTCAAAGACTGCGTGGCGCTGGGCATTCGCGGCGCGATCATCATCTCGGCAGGCTTCAAAGAGACCGGGCCGGAAGGGGTAGCGCTGGAGCAGGAAATCCTGGCGACGGCCAGGGGTAAGATGCGGATCGTCGGCCCCAACTGCCTGGGCGTGATGATGCCGCACTACGGCCTGAACGCCACCTTCGCCGGAGCCATGGCAAACCCTGGCAGCGTTGGCTTCATCAGCCAGAGCGGGGCTTTAGCCACCTCCGTCCTCGACTGGAGCTTTAAGGAGCGCGTTGGCTTCAGCAGTTTCATCTCGGTCGGCTCCATGCTGGATGTCAACTGGGGCGATCTCATCAGCTACCTGGGCGATGATCCCAAGACCAGCAGCATCATCGTCTATATGGAAACGGTCGGCGATGCCCGCTCGTTCCTCTCTGCCGCCCGCGAAGTCGCCCGCGATAAACCCATCATCGTCATCAAGGCGGGCCGTACCGAAGCCGCCGCCCATGCCGCGGCCTCTCACACCGGCTCACTGACCGGCAGCGACGAGGTGCTGGATGCCGCCTTCAAACGGGCTGGCGTGCTGCGGGTGGATAGCATTCAGGATGTCTTCTCGATGGTTGAGGTGCTGGCGAAGCAACCGCGTCCCCGTGGCAACCGCCTGACCATCCTGACCAACGCCGGTGGCCCTGGCGTGCTGGCGACTGATGCGCTGATCGGCGGCGGTGGCGAACTGGCCGAGATCACCCCGGAGACGATTCAGAAGCTGAACGAGTTCCTCCCGGCTGCATGGAGCCACAGCAACCCGATTGACGTGCTGGGCGATGCGGGACCAGATCGCTACGCCAAGTCGCTGGCGATTGCCGCTGATGATGCCAACAGCGACGGCCTGCTGGTCATCCTGACCCCGCAGGCGATGACTGCTGCCACTGAAACCGCCGAACTGCTCAAGCCCTATGCCCAGATCGAAGGCAAGCCGGTCATTGCCAGTTGGATGGGCGGCGAAGTGGTTAGCGAGGGCGAACACGTCCTCAATCAGGTGGATATCCCCACCTTCCAGTACCCAGATGCCGCTGCCCGCATGTTCAACTACATGTGGCAGTACGCCGATAACCTGCGCGCCATCTACGAAACACCGAGCCTGCCGCCGGAAACGACGGCTGATGTCCGCGCCGCCGAGCAGATTATTCAGCAGGTGCGGGCCAGCGGACGTACCATCCTGACCGAGACCGAATCCAAGCAGGTGCTGGCGGCGTACGGCATCCCGACCATCCCGACCTTCGTTGCCACCAGCGAGGACGCCGCCGCCCAATCGGCTAACTCTGTCGGGTATCCGGTGGTCATCAAGCTGCACTCGGAGACCATCACCCACAAGACCGATGTCGGCGGGGTCAAGCTCAACTTGCAAACCGAGGAAGCGGTGCGGGATGCCTACCGCGCCATTCAAGCCTCGGTCACCGAGAAGTACTCGGCGGCAGATTTCCTGGGCGTCTCCGTCCAGCCGATGATTAAGCAGGATGGCTACGAGATCATCCTCGGTGCCAGCCCGGACCCGCAGTTCGGGCCGGTGCTGCTGTTCGGCATGGGCGGCATCCTGGTCGAGGTGTTCAAGGATCGGGCGTTGGGTCTGCCCCCGCTGAATACCACGCTCGCCCGCCGCATGATGGAACAGACCAAGATCTACACGGCGCTGAAGGGTATTCGCGGGCGCAAATCCGTCGATATGCCCGCGCTGGAGCAACTCATGGTGCGCTTCAGCCAGTTGGTCGCCGAGCAGAAGTGGATCAAGGAAATCGACATCAATCCGCTGCTGTGTTCCGCCGAGCGCATTCTGGCCCTGGATGCCCGCGTGCTGCTCTACGACCAGGATGTGACTGAAGATCAACTGCCGCGTCTGGCGATCCGCCCGTACCCGACCCAGTACGTCAAACCCTGGACGATGAAGAACGGCGCGGACGTCACCATCCGCCCGATCCGCCCGGAAGACGAGCCGCTGATGACTCCGTTCCACGAGCGCCTCTCCGAGCGGACGGTGCAACTGCGCTACTTCTACCCCATGCGCCTCAGCCAGCGCATCGAGCATGAGCGCCTGTCACGCATCACCTTCATCGACTACGACCGGGAGATGGCGCTGGTGGCCGAGGCCCGCGACGAGCGCAGCGGTGACCCGCAGATCATCGCGGCGGCGCGGCTCATCAAGCTCTACGGCGGGGAGGATGCCGAGTTCACCGTCCTCGTCTCCGATGCGTATCAGGGGCAGGGCCTCGGTTCCGAGATGCTGCGCCAGTTGATCGACATCGGGCGCGCTGAGGGACTCAAGCACATCTACGGGGACATCCTCGGGGACAACCGCAGTATGCTCCGTGTGACGACCAGCATGGGCTTCCGCGAGATCGGGGAGCCGAAGGAAGGCGTCATGCGCGTGGGGTTGGATTTGTAGGGGAAGCGATCAGCTTGCAGCCGGAGGTCAATGGGGCTTCCGGTTGCGAGGCCGATCCACTGGAACAGACGACGCTGAGTAAGTATTACTAGCTGTGGTCGGAAAAATATGTGGCAGTAGTCTTCGGCTTCGGCGGCCTGTACAACCACTCCAGCGATGCCAACATCTACTTCCACCGGGATTACCGGAACAAGCAGATGGTCTTCACGGCGACGGCTGACATCGCCGCTGGGGAAGCATGCTTCGTCAACTACTATCAGGGATCAGACGAGGAAGTGGACCCGGCTAACCTGGACTTCAACGCCTACGAGAAGGCTTGAGGCGGTGACTGGACATTTTTGACAGATTCGACACGTTGGACAGCGGTTCGGCGCTCGTGCTGGCAGCAATCGCACTGGGGGGGGTGTTGCAGCGGTTGCTGCTATTTCAGCCGGGCGGTTTTGTTGGCAGTCTCTAAAGGGATTTCCTTCGGTCATGGCGGCTATGGCGGCTGTGGCAGACCCCCTCCGCCGCCACAAGCTTGTTGTCGTTGATGTCGTTGTCGGCTATTCCTTTTAGGGCCAAGGTGACAAGCTCAGATCGTCTCACAGGATCACGATACCACAGATCGGGGCGGGAAATTGGAACATATGTTCCAATTTTGGGGCGAGTTTTGGTAGCGGCAGGGGCAAAGACAGACGCCTCACCCCCGCCCCTCTCCCGCGCGACCCTTAGCGGTTGGGCAGTTGAGATTATCCGGGGCCGGGTCGCTGGAGAGGGGAATCAGGCGAGCAACAACAGCTTTTTGGCAATTTCGACGGCGACAGGTGTTACAACAGCAAGGTTCTTAGCTACTTCAATCAGACTCTTGCCTTTGATTTCCAAACTCCATCGATTTGGTTCTTCTTTTGCAGCCGCCTCGATGGCTCCCTCAGCATATTCCTGAATAATAGAAGGATCGTTTATTCACAGTGCAAAAAGGTATAATCACAGTATATAAATGAATTAGAAGATAGTGCTCCAAAAGAGATATGCGAATTCTAGCTGATTTCCACATACGCCCACTCCGTATGGCATACATTGTCAATCGCTCTATCAATCATAGCGATCTGAACTTGATATATAAATATAATACAGAGCATTGGGGAGGTCTTTATAATCTGTTTGTCCCCACAGATGGGGATTCAATACGCAATGATTGGCTACATCTGCTTACCTTACACGATCCTGATGTTCTGTTCCTCGTGGGAGAGATTGATAGTGATCTCGTAGACTCACTTTATCTTTTGCTTCAGCCTTTAGGTATCTTCAATTGGGATGCAGTACTTTCTAATGTTATAGCTGGAAAACCAACAACTGTAGATGGGCTACAAGTTAATGCGATTCTTGAGAGTATTCTGGCGGAGAATGGTCGACAAAAGTTCGAACAATCTAATATGCGTTATCCTGAATCTTCTGGAGATTTCTCAAAATACTTGGAGATAATCTGTGGATCATGGCATTCGAATTCAAATTATCTGAAATTCTCTGAAGAATACTTGGGAGCGATCAAAACACCTTTACATCCCAGGACTTTGTCAGATTACCTGTCAAATCTGGACATGATACATGACCATGTTTTTCCACTTGATATTTCAGCACACCAACTAAAACCATCCTTTGGTCTTCCTTTTGCGCTATCGAATCATTCAGTTGTTGTGTCTAATGGGCTTATAGATGATTTGTTTCTATATCACGCGATGCGCTGGTCCGGCAGAAGCCGGAATCTCAAATGGTCAAAGATTATTGTCCCAATACAGTCGCTAGCATCAGATAATGACTATGATGTTTTGGCTAAATGGCTAGGTTCTTCGATTCGAGGAAATACATTTGATTTGGTAAGTCACAGCATGGAAATGGATGTTCTCCAGGATATTCGAGAAAAATTACGTGTTTATCTGACTGAACGTTCATCATTAAGCGCGAGAAGTCATTGGCACATTCATATTCGTAGATGTAACGTGCATATTGCAGTTCCCACAGTTAGTCATCTAAAACGCACCCAACTTGTAGAAAAAAGAGAACAAGTATATTCCTTTGCAATTCCCAAACTTAAGTTTGGTGGAGACGGCGGAGATCAGCGTTTTCAAAACAAGCAAATGATCTGTGAAGTAAATCTCTCACCTAAATTTGGAGATAAACGCGCCTATACACCTAGTATGTTTAGCCGTCTAAACTTCCTGCTTTCAGGTTATCCAAGTCTTGAATGGTTCCAACACACCTTTGCTCATATCAGAATTGCTCGTGGACAACTTGCTCTGCTTATCGATAAAAATATTGACATGAATAGCATTAGGATCCCAAATGATAAAGTGACAATCGAAACAGCTTGTGAGGATGCTGGTTTTGAGGTTAAGGCGGATCAGAGGAACTACTACAAGGGGATAATGAGCCTATTAGGTAGCATAGAAAAAGCAAATTTTCTACATAACGCGAACATCCGCCAGATGTTTTTGGAGCGTAAATTCATAAAGGGAGAAGCCATTACTCATTCAGAGATAATTACTCCACTAAAGCGCAAGCAAGCTGACTCAGCGGATTTCGTTCAACTGGTTCAAGGATTGGCAGGAAACAAAATACTATTACGAGGTTATCAACTTAAGTGCCCAACCTGCGGTCTAGAATCATGGTACAACTTGGGTCACATGCGCGAACATATGCTCTGTGAGGGCTGTCAAACTCGATATCAATTGCCCTTGCAGGTTGACTTTGTATATAAGCTAAATCGTCTCTTTACAGATAAATATAATCAAGGTGTTGTAACTGTATTGCTCTCTCTCCTTCTTCTTAAGCAAACAAGCCGCGATGGGCTGATCTGGCAAGCAGATGTTAACCTAAAGAAAAATGACCAAGAAGTGGAGATAGATGTTATTGCCATGTGTGATGGGGCATTAATTCTGATCGAATGCAAAAATAGTTTCCTACCCTTTAACGACGGGAAGAATAAGGCTAACTACGATATCAAACGCGACAAAGCTGTTAAAGACTTAGTCAATCAACTAGACCGACAAATTGCCATCGCACACAAGTTAGAAGCTCATCTGTTTTTGTTTGCAACTCTCGAGGATGATGTGCCAGATGAAGTCAAAGACTTCTTACATGAACAAGATTCCAAACATAATAAAATGCGAATCCGGCTAGTTGCTAAATCTGAGCTAATTGAGGGCAAGTTCAAAATAGATGGTGGAGAGAATAATTTTATATCAATATATGAAATCATTGGCAAAGATGTATTTGTAGAAGCCCATATAGCAGATGATTGTACCGATATCGAATTTCCTAAAGATGGAATAATTTTCTTTTAAAGTGACGTATTAACAGAAACAGCCACCCCATCAAATAGGGTGGCTGTTGTGTTGCTACGTCGGGAGGACATACGCGCTGACGCGCTAGTCCTCCTCTACGAGTGTATACAATGGGTTGCGGGCGGACATGCGGACTCAGAAGGCCTTAGTCCGCCCCTACGGGAAAATCTACGATACGCCGGCTTCGAACTCTTCTTCAACGGGTTCGAGCAGCAGTTCGCCGTCTTCACCGACGTTGATGCGGACGACACTGCCGAGACGGAAGCGCCCGGCCAGAATGCCATCCGAGAGGGCGTCCTCGACCTCGTTGGTGATGAGGCGGCGCAGCGGGCGTGCCCCAAATTCGGGGTCGTAACCGCGGGTCGCCATCCAGTCGCGGGCTTCCTCGGTCAGGTCGATGGTGATGGCCTGTTCGATCAGGCGCTCACCGACCTTCCGCATCTCCAGATCGACGATCTGCTTGATCTCGTCGCGGGTCAGCGGGCGGAAGATGATGGTGGCATCAACACGGTTGAGGAATTCCGGTCGGAAGGTACGGCGGAGTTCTTCCAGCACGTTCTTCTTGACTTCCTCGTAGGCCAGCATTTCTTCGCGTTCTTCATCGGTGGGCATGTCGAAGCCCAGGTAGGCCTGCCGCTTGAGGTTGGCCGCGCCGACATTGCTGGTCATGATGATGATGGCGTTGCGGAAGTTGACCAACCGGCCACGCGCATCGGTGAGCTGACCTTCTTCCATGATTTGAAGCATGAGGTTGAAGGTATCCGGGTGCGCCTTTTCGATTTCGTCAAAGACGACGATGCTGTACGGGCGGCGGCGGATGGCCTCGGTCAGTTGACCGGCGTCCTCATAACCGACGTAACCGGGCGGCGCACCAACCAGACGGGCGCTGGAATGGCGTTCCTGGAATTCGCTCATGTCGATCTGGATGAGGGCTTCTTCGCTGCCAAAGAGGAACTCTGCCAGCGCCTTGGTCAGTTCACTCTTACCGACACCCGTCGGGCCGAGGAACATGAACGAGCCGATGGGACGGCGCGGGTCTTTCAACCCGGCGCGGCTGCGGCGGACGGCCTTGCTGATGGCTTCGATGGCCTCGTGCTGCCCGATGATGCGGTTGTGCAGCGCGGATTCCATGTGGACCAGCTTTTCGCTCTCTTCGCCAGTCATGCGAACCGTGGGGATACCCGTCCACATGGAGATGACCTCGGCCACATCTTCCCCCATCAGGCGGGGCTGGTTGGTCTCCGAGTTCCAGTTGGCCTTCATGTCACCCAGCATATCGCGCAGGTTATCGCGGTGCATCCGCAACTGGGCGATCTCGGCAGCCTCGCCGCCTTCGGTCTCCATCAGTTGCAGGTCATCCTCGACACTGCTGAGTTCCTGCTCGGCCTTGCGGACCTGAGCGGCCTCCGGGGACTTGTACATGCGGAGGCGGGCTGCGCCTTCGTCAATCAGGTCGATGGCCTTATCCGGCAGAAAGCGATCCGGCACGTAGCGGGCGGAAAGATTGGCCGCCGACTCGATGGCTTCGTCAGTGATTTCGACGTTGTGGTGTTCCTGATAAGGGATTTTGATCCCTTGCAGGATTTCGATGGTTTCTTCGATGGTGGGTTCATCCACCAGCACCTGCTGGAAGCGGCGTTCCAGGGCGGCATCACTTTCGATATGCTTGCGGTACTCGTCCAGCGTGGTCGCGCCGATGCACTGGAGTTCACCACGGGAAAGCGCCGGTTTCAGAATGTTGGCAGCATCGACACTGCTCCCCGCAGAACCGGCACCGACCAGCATGTGGACTTCGTCAATGAAGAGGATGCAGTTGGAGGACTTGAGTTCCTCGATGACGCGCTTGAGGCGTTCTTCAAACTGACCGCGATACATGGTACCGGCGACCAGTGAGCCGACATCCAGTTGGTAGACGCGCTTTTCCAGCAGTGGACGCGGGACTTCCCGCATGACGATGCGCTGGGCCAGCCCTTCGACGATGGCGGTCTTGCCGACACCGGGTTCACCGATCAGCGCCGGGTTGTTCTTACGGCGGCGGCTGAGCACCTGGATCACGCGCTCGATTTCCGTCTCACGCCCAACCACCGGATCGAGCTTGCCTTCTTCAGCCAGCGCGGTCAGGTCGGTTGCCAGTTGATCGAGCAGCGGGGTCTTGTTTTCGCCGGACTTGGTGGTCTTGGTACCTGCCTTGGCGGCTTCCTTCCGTTCGGGTTCCTGCTGCACCGGGCTTTCCTGCAGGACGCGGCGGGTCTGGCGGCGGACTTCTTCCGGGCTGATCGCCAGCTTCTTCAGCACATCAATCGCCACGCCTTCCGACTGGCGCACCAGACCGAGCAGCAGATGCTCGGTGCCGATGTAGTGATGGCCCATCCGACGGGCTTCATCAACCGCCAATTCCAACACGCGCTTGGTCCCGGCGGAGAGGTCAATCTGACCGCCGCTGCTGGAACGCGACGTGGCGCGGGTGAGTTCCTCTACGAGGCGCTCCACCTTCGGCAGCTCCAACCCCAGATCACGCAACACCCGGCCTGCAACGCCGCCATCTTCGCGCATGAGGCCGAGGAGGAGGTGTTCCGTGCCAATATAATTGTGCTTTAAACGTTCGGCTTCTTCCGACGCCAGGCTGAGCACACGCCGGGCGCGCTGCGTAAAACGCTCCATCTTATTGTTATTCGCCACGGTTACAACCTCCGTAACCCATCAGGCAACTGCACATGCAGCCACCTCATTCTTGATACATCAGCACTGAAACCTTAAGACCGCCTTAAAGAAGATTAGTTCATTCCATTATAGCGCCTGTTGCGCGGCTGTCATTACGCTTTGTGTACAGACTTCTTGCCATCGTACACCCGGCAGGGCGCTGCAACATGAGGAAATGGAGAGGAATCCGGTTGTTCGATGCAGGGTAGTATACGGTGTCTTACGTCAGGAGCGACTAGACTTTCGGGGAGGGGATGGGTGGAAAGTAGAGGGTGCACCTCACTTCAAAGTATAAGTACAACAATCACAATAAGTGCTGATTGAAGTGGGCTAATACTCGCTCTGCGTAGGCATCGGGTGCCGTCATAAAGGCGAAGTTATGCCGGGCAGCAGGGACTTGCCATAGCGTGCTGGGGCTGTGACTCGCGGCATGCAGGCGCTGACCCATCGCTACCGGGGCAACTGCATCGCTCTCCCCGTAGATCAGCAAGATATGCTGTGTAACCGCTTCTCGAATGCGATCAATCGGTTTGACCCGGCGGGCAAAGTTGGGCATGAAAACCGAGAGTGTCTGCAAAATGGTGTATGGTACCCGATACCGATACCAATATTCGGCCAGCGTGGTAAACGCGCCTTCTGCAACCACCGCTTTGAAATTGTGTCCCGGCAGGGCGACCGCACATAAACTCCAGGCCGCACCGAACGATAAACCCAACAGACCAACCGATGGATCATGGGTCAGTTGGGTCGCATAGCGCCCGGCTGCTGCGACATCGAGCGGGTAATCCAAATTACCATCGGCGCTTTCCCCAAAGCCGTTGAAATCAAAGAGCAGGACATCGTAACCGTTCTTCAACAAGAGTTCGGCGTGACCGTAGCGCAGGAAGAAGCCTTTGGCATCCTTGCCCATCGGATGGGCGCAGACAATCGTGCCGCGCCGTTCCGCTGCGGTGGTTCGCCTGAAGAGTCCCTGTAAGGTTGCACCCGTCTCGCTGGGAAAGGTGACGGCTTCCCATGCAGGAGAACACTCAATGCCATCGGGCCATTGCCATGTGACCTGATACTTCCCGAAAAAGGGCTTCTTCAGTAGCGGGTATATGCCTGACATAGTGATCTCCTGATTTAATCTAGAATATCATTCTAGAATACCGTTCTACTTTATACCAGATGGCAGTTTTCTACTTTCTGCTACAGTTAATCTATGAAAGGAACCAGGCAGGATTAAATAGCCGTTTTTGGATATCGTGACCATGCAACAGCGCAAACAACAAATACTCGATGCGGCCTTGCGGAGTTTTGCTGAACTGGGTTATGAAGGCACAACCATCAGCGATATTCAACGCGCATCGGGTGCCAGCGTGGGGAGCATTTATCACCACTTTGAGGGTAAAGAGGCGATTGCCACCGCGCTCTATGTGGAGTTGCTACAACAATATCGGGCGGGGTTGCTATCAGCGGCTGAACAGGCGGACTCTGCCGAGGCCCTGATTAAATCGCTGGTGCGCTTCCATGTGACTCAAGCCATCCACAATGATATTGGGGCGCGGTATCTGGTCGTGATGCGGCATCATGAGATTATCAAGCAGGCATCCAGTAAGATTGATGAATTTAATGTGAGCTTATTCAAAGAGATATTTGCTTATATCAAAGGATATGTTAAGTCCGGCGACCTCCGACAATTGCCGCTGGAATTGTATTTCCCGGTAATCTTTGGCCCTGCACAAGAAGTCCTGCGGAGTTACTTCATGGGCTACACACAGACTTCGCTGGAAGAGTTGATTGAAGAACTGGCTCAGGCTACTTACCGTGTGATGCAGCCCTGATCTAGAGCCTCAATCCGCAGCTTGCAACTTGCGCCGGAGCGTGTGCCGGATCATCTCCGGGATGAGGTTGAAGGTCGCCAGCACCCGGATGGCAACTGAATCCGCACGCAGCCGTATAAGTGCCAGTAGCAAATTTTCCGTGCCGATGTAGCCCTTGTTCAGGGCGAGGGCTTCTTTGGCGGTAGCCTCGAGCATCTACCTTGTCTCCGGGCTGAGGTCCCGTTTGGTTGGTGGTTGGCTGGCAGGGGGTATTGCCGCTGCGATTGTAGCGGTGAGAGCAGTGGCCTCCTTCCAGGCTGAGGTCGGTTAACACACGAGCAGCGATACCACCATTATTCCGCAACATCCCGATCAGGATATGCTCCGGGGCGATGGCACTATCCCTAGTTGATCAGCGGCGTTGGTGGCGTGGTTCAAAGCACACTCGGCGCGGGCAGTAAAGCGATCAAGCGAGGGATACACGGCGGGATAGCTCCATCATCCGCTATCGACTATCGACTAGCCATTATCCCAGCGCCTCGTACATGGCCTCGATCTGGTCTTCGGAGATGGCGGTGTCATGCTGGCTGGCGATGACGGCGGCCAGACCGCTGAGGTTGAGCACGGCGGCGCGGGGGATGGCACCCAGGCGCATGGATTGGTCGAGGTAGATGGCACCCAGTTCACCGACCGGGATGACCACGATGAAGCGCAGGTCGCGGAAGGTGGTGTTGGTGGTGAGGGCGGCGGCGGCGTCCTTGGAGACGTTGTTGGTGATGACCACCTCGCTGGATTCCAGCGCCTGCCGAGCCGCCTCGATGCCGACGAAGTGATTATCCAACAAGCCAACCTGGTCAATCTGATAGGAAGCAACAATCGCCAGTTCGGAATCCAGGGCCAGAGCGCGTTCAGCACCGGACTTCTGCACGGCCAGGCGCATAAAGTTCGTCAGCAGGGTTGTGGAGTCCATCGTTACGTCCACCTCATTTGCAGGCGCACAGCAGTACGCCTGTACATATCAGAACAGGGGTGTATAGCCTGCATTGTAATGCAAGATGGAATCGAAAGCGACAGGACTAGAGACCCGTTAGAATAGATCGTCGTGTAATCGTCGGTTAACAGATGTATTCAACGGGCGGACATGCCGCCGAAGACGGCGTTAGTCTGCCCCTACAGTGGGTGGTGCATATGACTTCTATTCCTCGACTCATTATTCTGGCGGGTGGAGCATCATCACGGATGTGGCCGCTGCGCGAGAAATCCTTACTGCGCTTTGGGCCGGAGCCGCTGCTGTTGACGCAACTGCGGCGCTACGCCGGGCTGGGATTGCGGGAGGTGGTGATCGTCGGCAATCCGGAGAATCAGGCGGAGATGGACGGGCTGGCAGCCGAGGCGAGCCAATCGACCGGGCTGCAGGTGCGGGTGGCGGTGCAGCCGGAGCCAAAGGGTATGGGTGATGCCCTGCTGCGGGCGGAACCGCTGCTGGCCGGGGATGGGCCGATCTTCATCATTCAGGTGCATGACGTGGTGGACGAGACGCTGCACCGGGATTTGCTAGCGGCCTTTGCAGCCGATCCAACGGCGTCCTACCTGGCCGGGGTGGAGATGCAGCAGTATTTTCCGGGCGGGTACCTGATCGTCGAGGGGGATGGGCGCATTACCGGCATGGTGGAGAAGCCGGGGGCGGGCAACCAACCGAGCAACCTGGTCAACATTGTGGCGCATATCCATAGCCAGTCCGGGGTGCTGTTCGAGGCGATCCGGGCGGAGTATGCGCGGGATTTGCCGAGCGATGACCACTACGAACGGGCGATGGATGCCCTGATGAAGCGGCAGGTCTACCGGGTGGTGCCGTACAGCGGGGCGTGGAAGGCGTTGAAATTCCCGTGGCAGGTGCTGGACGTAATGGAGTACTTCCTGGGGCAGATCAAGGGACAGCACATCGACCCAACAGCCTATATTCATCCGAATGCGGTCATCAACGGGGACGTCATCATCGGGCCGGGGGCGAAGGTCTTCACCGGGGCGGCGATTGCCGGGCCAGCCTATATCGGGGCGAAGACCATCGTCGGCAACAATGCGTTGGTGCGGCATTCGATGGTGCTGGATCGAGCGAACGTGGGCTTTACGACCGAGGTGGCACGGAGCTACGTGGCGGATGACTGCCAGATGCATGCCTGCCGGGTTTTGGACTCGGTTTTTGCGCCGAACGTCAATTTTTCGGCGGGGTGTACGACGGCCAACCTGCGGATCGACCGGGGGAATGTGCCGGTGTACGTGAAGGGGCAGAAGCTGGACAGCGGGCGGGATAAGCTGGGGGCGATCATCGGGCGGGATGCGTTCCTGGCGGTGGACGTGATGACCATGCCGGGAGTCAAGGTGGGCGAACGGGCACAGGTCGGGCCAGGGACGCATGTGCATCGGGATGTGAAGGATGGGGCGAGGGTGTGGGTGAAGCAGGAGTTGGGGATTGTGGAGGAGTAGTGAAGAAGTACACAGTTCACAGTCACAGTGAAGACAGAGAAGTGAAGAGTGAAGGAGTGAAAGCGTAGGGACGGGGTGGGGTGAGGAAGCGGGTGGCTGGGCGGTCATTGGTGACCGGCTTTACCATGAAGCGTAGAGGATTTATTACGGCGGGAAGGGGAAGGATTACCTGTTATGCAGGGAAATAACAGGTCATTTATTTCGTTATATTACGGATGGAGATGAGCGGCGGGAATGGGTGAGTCCGCTTATAATTGAGCGCATTCTAGCGACGAGTGAGGCAACCACCGGGGACTTCATGGCGTACATCTTCATCAGCTATAGCAGCAAGGATCGGGTGTTGGTCAGCGAACGGGCAGACGACAGTGATTGAAGTGACTCCACCTTCCCCACCTGCTGCCGGGACGCGAATGATCGACGACTACGGCATTCCGATGGTATATGTGCCAGCAGGGAAATTCATGATGGGCAGCAAACTCGGCGAGGGCTTTGCTGATGAACGTCCTCAGCACGAGCAGGTTATCCGGCTAGGTTTCTGGCTGGATGTGACACCCGTGACCAATGAGAGTTATGCCCGCTTTGTGGCAGCAGGCGGCTATCAGAACCAAGACTACTGGACGGAACCCGTTTGGACACGGATGCAACGGAGACAGAAGACGGGCCCATACGATTATTGGAGTTATCGTGACCCGCAGCTACCTCGCGGAGGTGTAACCTGGTTTGAAGCCCATGCCTACTGCAACTGGCGGTGTGGACGGCTACCGACCGAAGCCGAATGGGAGTGGGCGGCGCGTGGGCCGGAAAATCGAGTGTATCCCTGGGGCAACGTCTTTGACAGCAGCAGGGTTATTTACAATGGCAATTCCAGTAGCGAGAAAGCACCAGTGGGTGAGAGCATTCGCCAAGGAGCTGCTTCCTGGGTGGGTGCGCTGGATATGAGTGGCAATGTCTCTGAATGGTGTAGCAGTCTTTACCAGCCCTACCCGTTTGATGCTGAGGATGGTCGAGAGGATATATCAGACGAAACACATGATCGCGTGGTGCGTGGACGTTCGTGGGATAGTCGCGGGATGGCTCGCGGCAGGAACGTCCCACATATCGAGTTCAATACACTCGGTTTTCGGTGTGCACGCTCTGCCTGAGCGTTGTGTGGGATAGTACGCCGGACGGCATTCTTGCCGTCCCTACGAATGGATTGGTAGTCCGCCGCGCCGCCTCATCAACCCCATATCGCCGCGTGGTAGGATGCCCGTAGGGACGCGATTATTCGCGTCCGCCCGCCGCCCCATCAACCCCATATCGCCTGATGGTGACCGGCCCCGGACGGCAAGAATGCCGTCCCTACGGATGGGTAGGGACGCGATTGTTCGCGTCCGCCACGCCTCTCAATGCAATCGCCATCTGCAACGAATATACAATCGTATCAACGTTCAGGAGGACGCATGGATGCAATCCCTTCCCCGGCGCAAATCCCCACGTCTGAAGGAATATGATTACCGTCAGGCTGGAGCCTATTTTGTGACCATCTGCACTGTCAAACGGCTGGAATTATTCGGCACGATCAATGATGGGGTAATGGCTCTGTCACCCCTGGGTCAGATTGCCAGCGAAGAATTATTATCCTTGCCTGCCCGCTGGCAATCCATCGATCTGGATGCCTGTGTGGTCATGCCGAATCATGTTCACGCGATCATTGTGATCGAAGCCGATGCCCAGGACGGCATTCTTGCCGTCCCTACCGACCCATCCGTAGGGACGCGATTATTCGCGTCCGCCGCAGACCCATCCGCCACGCCATCATTGGGAAGCATTGTCGGCAATTACAAAGCAGGTGTGACACGCTTCGCCCGATCTGCGAACCTTATTGATGATGCTCAATCGATCTGGCAAACCCGTTATCATGACCATATCATTCGGTCTGAAGGAAGTCTGAACCACATACGCGCTTATGTCGAACAGAATCCGGCGCGGTGGTCAGAGGATACTTTCTATTCTGTAGTCTGAACACCATATTCTCCCGGCGCATATGCCGGGCACGAGCGCCGGTGCTTCCCGCCCATACAAGCGAGCGAATACAGAATAGCGCCGCCAGTTCTGGTACCCTCACGGGGAACGATCTGGCGGCTCATTGTCAGCCGCTGCCGGCGGTGGAGATCAATCCGGAGGATGCGTATTGGGTTGATCCAGCGACGGTGGAGGAGATTTAGGTTTCAGGTTGCTGGTTTCAGGTTTCAGGTGGGGAGAGGGGCTATCAGCGATCAGCTTTCAGCGGACAGCGGTCAGCGGTCAGCGGTCAGCGGTCAGCGGTCAGCGGTCAGCGGTCAGCGGTCAGCGGTCAGCGGTCAGCGGTCAGCGGTCAGCGGTCAGCGGTCAGCGGTCAGCGGTCAGCTTGTTGGATGCAAGATGCCAGATACGAGCTACCGGCTATCGACTATCGACTATCAGCTATTGACCATCAGCTATTAGCTATCCGCCATGCTGGACTGCACTGGCGCTGGACACCGGCCCCCATTCCCGTCATCATGAGGCGATACCCGCACCCCACCTCAGGATTGTGTGATGCTCGCCTCCATCGCTGCCAACCTGCGCGATCTGCCCCGCGCCCTCACCCTGCCCGCGCTCCTCTCCGGCCTGCTGGTGATCGTGGTCGGTTCGGCCTCGTCGCTGGTGATCGTGTTCCAGGCCGCCAGCGCCGCCCAACTGGATGCTGACCATACTTCCTCGTGGGTGGTGGCGCTCATGCTCGGCTGTGCCTTTAGCTGCATCGTCATGAGCCTGTGGTTCCGCCAACCGGTGATCGCGGCCTGGTCGACCCCCGGCGTGGTGCTGCTGGTGGACAGCTTCAAGGTGGCGCTGGCGACGCCCGGTTACAACTATGGCGATTATGTGGGGGCCTTCGCGGTCGCCTCGCTCGCCATCATCCTGCTCGGCGCGTCCGGGTTGTTCGGCTGGGTGATGGCGCGGGTGCCGACCTCGGTGGTCATGGGCATGCTGGCGGGCGTGCTGATCCGCTTCGGCTTCGGGCTGTTCAACGCCATCCCGGAAGATGCGGCGCTGGTGCTGGCGATGATCGCCGTCTTTTACCTGCTGCGTCGGCTAGAGTTCCGCGCCCCGACGGTGGGCGCGCTGGTGGTCGGGATCATCGTGGCGGCGCTGGGCAATACCATCCATCTGGAAAGCCTGAATATCGCACTGGCGACGCCGGTCTATACCCCGCCCTCGCTGACTCTACAGACTCTACTGGGGGTGGCGCTGCCGCTGGCGGCGCTGGCCTTGACCGCGCAGAACGCGCCCGGTCAGGCCGTGCTGAAGAACGCGGGCTATAACCTGCCGATCAACGGGGCGCTGGTCGTGACCGGGTTGGCCTCGCTGCTGGGCGCGCCCTTCGGCGGGCATGGCATCACGCTGGCGGCGATCACCGCTACACTGGTGACCGGGCCGGAGTCGCACCCGGATAAGGACTTGCGCTATGGGGCGGGTGTGGCAACCGGCCTCTGGTACCTGCTGCTGGGGATCTTCGGCGCGACGCTGGTCAGCGTCTTCACCGCGCTGCCGCATCCGCTGATCGCGGCGATTGCCGGGTTGGGTCTGCTGGGGGCGCTGAGTAGTTCGCTGGCGGCCTCGATGAGCGATCCGCAGTCGCGGGATGGCGGGTTGATCGCGCTGCTGTGTACGGCGGCGAACTTCACGCTGCTGGGGATCGGCGCGCCTTTCTGGGGGCTGGTCTTCGGCGTGGCAGTCGAGTGGGTGCTGCGGTGGCGGAAGAAGAATTAATGCAAAGCGGCAAAGATGCAAAGGGGCAAAGCCTTCTTTCTTGCTATCAGCCATAAGCTATCAGCTATCGACTAACAACTATGGACTATCGACCGACACCAGACACCCCCCGCGCCGCCTTTCTGGCGGGTTTGCGGGATACGATTCCGCTGCTCGTTGGCGCGGCTCCCTTCGGCATCGTCTTCGGGGCGCTGGGGGTGAGCAACGGCCTCTCTGCCGGGGCGACCATGGGCTTTTCGCTGTTCGTCTTCGGCGGCGCATCGCAGGCGATTGCGTCCGGTCTGGTCAAGGCCGGGGCGGATATGACCATCATCATTCTGGCAACGTTGATGGTCAACCTGCGTCATGCGCTGTACAGCGCCACGCTGGCCCCTTACGTCAAAGGGCTGGGGCAGAAGTGGCTGCTGCCGCTGGGCTTCTGGCTGACGGATGAGACCTTTGTCATCACCGTCAAGTACTATCAGGAACACGCTGATTCGCCGCATAAACACTGGTATCAACTGGCGTCCTCGCTGGCGATGTACATCAACTGGAATGCCTGCACCCTGCTGGGTCTGCTGATCGGCACCGCCATCCCCGATATGCGGCAGTGGGGCGCGGTGGCGATGACCGTGACCTTCATCGGCATGGTGGTACCGCTGTTGCAAACGCGCCCGATGGTGCTGGCGGGGATCGCAGCAGCCCTCAGCGCGGTGCTGCTCCAGGGTTTGCCGAATCTGCTGTGGCTGATGGTCGCTTCGCTGATCGGTGTGGCGGTGGGAGTGCTCGCGGAAAAAGCCCGGCCGCTTGACCGTTAGCCCACTGTTAGGCTGCCCCCTTATTTTCAGATTCAACAGGTATCCTATCTGTACGATCTGGCCTATTCTCATCCATCGGTGAACCTGACTTATGCGTATTCTGTTCATTGTTCCGTATATCCCTTCGCTGGTGCGGGTGCGCCCCTACAACTTCATCCATACGCTGCATCAACGTGGGCATGAACTGACGCTGGTTCTGCTCCAGCCACCGGGCGAACCGGATTCCACGCTGCCGCAACTGCGCGAATGGGCGAAAGAAGTCCATGTCGTTCCCCTGAAAAAGTCGCAGATCATCCGCAATGGCCTGCGTGGTTTATTCCGGTCGCTGCCCTTGCAGGCCAGCTATTCCGAGTCGCCGGAGGCGGAGGCGCTCATCCGCGACCTGGTCAGCAAGAATCAGTACGATGTGGCCCACGTCGAGCATCTGCGGGGGTATATCCTGATCCGGGCGCTGGGCAATCTGCCGGTGGTCTGGGACACGGTAGACAGCATCGCGCTGCTGTTCGAGAAGGTCATCCAGAGCGCGCCCAGCCTGAAAAGCCGCCTGATGGCCCTGCTCGACCTGAACCGCACCCGCCGCTTTGAAGGGCGCATCACCGACGAACTCAGCGAGATCGCCATTTGCAGCGATCTGGACAAGCGGCGCATGGTGGAACTGGGTGCGAACGCGGATCGGCTGACCTTTGTGCCGGGCTGCGTGGATGTGGACTACTTCAAGCCGATGCCGGAGATCCAGCGTGAACCGCGCACCCTGATCTTCAGCGGCAAGATGAGCTATCACGCCAATATCGCCGCTGTGCAGGATCTGGTCGAGAAGATTATGCCCCTGGTGTGGGCGCAGGAGCCGGAAACCAAGCTGCAGATTGTGGGCAAAGACCCCGGCCCAGAGATTGTGGCGATGGGCGAGGCCGACAAGCGCATCGAAGTCACCGGCTTTGTGCCGGATATCCGCCCGTATCAGGCGAAAGCCACGATGGCGGTCTGCTATGTGCGCTACGGCGTCGGCCTGACCAACAAAACCATCGAGTCGATGGCGATGGGGACGCCGATTGTGGCTTCACCACATGCCGTATCCACCCTGAAAGATGAGTTCCGCCGCGAGGTGCTGGTGGGGGAAACGCCGGAACAGATCGCCGCGCATATCATCACCCTGCTGCGCGATCCGCAGCGGGCGGCAGCCATGGGAGTCGCGGGGCGGCAGTATGTGGAAGCCTACCAGCGCTGGGAATATGCGGCCTCGCTGCTGGAGCAGATGTATGCGCGGGCCAAACCGGCGCACCTGCGGGAAGCGTAGCGCCGGATCGCAGAGGGGGTATGCTACACTATGATGGCAAGACTGTGTGAGGATAAGCCCATGTTGACTATCCAAATCCCTGAAGCAATCGAGCAAGAAGCCCGTCAGATTGCAAAGCGTACCCAACGCCCCATCGAGGTCATTATCACGCAACTGCTTGAGTTGGGCATCACTGAAGCACCGGTTAGTTCGCTCTCGGATAGCCGTGTTTTGGAGTTATGTGACCAAATGATGCCAGCTGATCAACAGGCTGAAATGAGTCGGCTGTTGGATCGCAATCAAAATGGAGAGATCACCTCCGCAGAGCTGTTCCAACTTGATGAACTGCTGAATACTTATCAAAAAGGAACGCTGCGAAAAGCGGAGGCCTGGAAAGTCGCAGTTGCGCGTGGATTACGTTCTCCAGTAAGCGAAAAGCCTGAGTAGTCCTCTTGAGCCGTGGCTATATTTCAATTGAAATTGAGCGTCGGGTAATGGCAGAGGCTCATTATCGTTGTGGTTATTGCCTCAGTCCGCAACACTTGGTCATGGCTGCGCTTGAGATCGAACACATCATCCCTCTTTCAAGAGGTGGCAGTGATGATGAAATAAATTTATGGATTGCTTGCCCACTCTGTAATCGGCATAAAGGTCAACAGATAGAAGCAAATGATCCTCTGAGTGGTACTCTACAGTCGCTTTTTAATCCCCGGCTACAATCTTGGTCGGAACATTTTGAATGGGATGACTCCGGAATTCGCATTTACGGTAAAACCCCTGTTGGTCGTGCCACAGTCATCGCCCTCAAACTCAATGATGATCCTCGTTCACTCGCGGTACGGCTGCATTGGGTGCAGGCCGGTTGGCACCCGCCCAAAGATAAGTAATTCTGTTTCCTCTGCACTGAATAGTGCATATCCCGCCCGGCAAGCGTAGGTTATCCGCCCGGACTTACGTCGTCTGCTGCCCTATCCTGAAAAGTAGCTACAATGATCTACAGGTACCGACTTGAAAGGATATGTTTTATGCGACACTCACGATGGTTATTTGCTGTGCTCCTGGTGCTGCTATCCGCAGCGCTGATTGCGCCAACCCTGGCCCAGGGCATTGAGCCTGACCCCGCCACCCCGCTCGACCCGAACGCCAACATCAGTTGGCCGCCGCCGGTCTATGTCCTGCGTGGACAATTTGAACTGCGCGGTTCGGCCAATCTGCCGAACATGACCAACTACTTCATCGAGTACCGCCCGGTGAGCGCCGACCTGGTCAATCTGCCGGATGAGAGTGTGCCGTGGCAGCCAGCCACTCTGCCGAGCGCCTCCGCCGTCTCCAACGATGTACTGGGTGTTTGGGATACCCGGTTGACGGATGACGGTCTGTACGAGCTGCGCCTGACGATCAATGTGCGCGGTGGGCAGCCCGTGTACTTCCGGTTAGCGCCGGTGCGGGTGGAGAATAATCCGCCGCCCTTTGCCGTCATCGCCACCCCGACTCAACTGCCGGTGGCCCTGCCGACCCTGTTACCCACCCCGACCGCTTTTGATCCGTCACCGCGGGTGACTGCCCGCCTGAATGCCAACGTCCGCCAGGGTGACAGCACCTTCTACGGTACTGTGGGCGCCTTGCTCAATGGCACCAGCGCACCGATTATCGGCATCAGCACGACCGGTTCGGGCTGGTTCCTGATCCAGTTGGACGACGGAAAGCGTGGCTGGATTTCCCCGACGGTAGTGGATGTCAGCGGGGATCTGCGCCAGGTACCTTCGGTAGAACCGCCGCCGCCCCCGCCGCCGACGGCGACCCCCATCCCGCCGACTCCGGTCAGCGCGGTCAATCTGGTCGCAGGCAACTTCCGCTTCGATCCCTCGTCGCCAGTCTGCAACCAGACCTTCAATGTGTACATTGATGTGGCGAACTTCGGCACGGCCACCAGCCCCGGCGGCTTCATCGGGATACAGGATGTGCGCCGGTTGGATGGTACTCCGCAGGGTTCGACGGTCGGCTCCTTCGGCCCGATTGCCCCTGGTCAGACCGTCAACATCGGCCCGATCCCGATCACCATCAGCACCTGGTACAACGAAGAACATACGCTGACCATGACGGTGGACGGTGCCAACCAGATCGCCGAGACCAACGAAACCGATAATGTGCGGCAGGCGATTTACATCCTGCAGCGCGGCACCTGCCCGTAAGGCTTCCTGAATCGTGAACGTCCTCGCTGCGATTATTCGCAGCGAGGACGTTTTGTTTATGGGATTGGGTCTGCCGTCCAATCCCAACCTGCCCCCAACTTTGCAAATGCCGGGCCGATTTCCTTGACAAGCCGCTGGACAGCATGTTATACACAGCGCGTTCGCCTGATCAAACGGTGTAAAATCTGTGTTCAGTCTTCACCCCATGTGTATGTGTTGTTGTACCACTGACCGACCGGTCAAGGGGGTGTTGATCTGCTGCCAGGTGCTGGACACATAAATCCACAAGTACCGTGACAGATCAATCGTGTCGTGAACCCCTAACAAGGGGTTTTTTGTTTCCTGTGGGTCCATCCGCAAAAGGAGTTCTTGTCTATGTCGTCGTTCCGCAAATATCTGCTCGTGTTTGTCACCTTCGCCCTCGCATTAGTCAGCGTTGGCACGCTGGCCTTCGCCCAGGATGAGGTGGTCATCCCTGACCGCTTCAACAACGCCGATGATCCGGTGGAAATCGCGTTGGTGCGCTTCATCGGGGATGGCGCTTTTATGGCGCGCTACCTGGCAGGTGCTGAATCGCAGGCGGAAGAACTGGGTATCAACATTACCGAGTACAACGCCCGCAATGACCAGGCGCAGTTCGTCACCCTGCTGGAACAGGCCATCCAGCAGCAGCCGGATGCCATCATCATCAGCCACGGCACCACCGATGTCGTCCAGCCCTACATTGAGCAGGCTGAGGCCGCTGGCATCCCAGTGGTCACGTTCGATACGGTCGTCAACAGCAATGTGGTGCCGGAAATCGAGCAGGACGACCTCCTGATCGGCTTCGACCTGACCCGCCATGTGGCGATTGAATACGGTGGCAATGCCAACGTCCTGTACCTGAATATCGCCGGTTTCCCGCCGCTGGATAAGCGTGACCGTTCCTACCAGAACTTCCTGTGGCGCTACCCGAACTTCGTCCAGGTGGCGCAGGTGGGTGTGTACGTTGAAGGCGGCACCGCTGCCGAGACTCAGACCCGCGTGGAAGCAGCCCTGACCGAAAATCCGAACGTCAACGTGGTCATCGCCATGTGGGATGAACTGGCAAAGGGTGCCGTCCGCGCCATCGAGCAGCTGGGGCTTTCCGAACAGATCAAGGTCTACTCGGTCGATGTCTCGGACGAAAACATTCAGCTCATGCGGGAAGACGGCAGCCCCTGGGAAGCAACCATGGCTACCGACCCGTACAATACCGCCCGGGTCGCGGTTCGTAGCGCGGTCGCCCGCATCGGTGGGGAGACCGTCCCCAAGTATCTGCTGATTGAGCCGACTCTCATCACCCGTGATTTTGTGTTGGAGAATAACGTCACCAACATGGATGAGCTGATTGTGGCGCTGCCCTCGCTGGGCGAAAGCGAACTATCCTGGTATCCCTGGATTCGGGCGCTGGCGGAGCGCAACGCCGGGTAAGATAATCAGGCCAAATTAGCGATAGTATAGGCACGCCATCCATCACGGTTTGGCGTGCCGTGGTTTTTATGCCAGAAGGTTTACATGGCGATACAAGGGCTTCAAGCTGTTGGGCTAGGCAAACGCTTTCCGGGCATCATCGCGCTGGATGATGTGTCGCTGCATCTGCAACCGGGGCAGGTGATGGCGCTGGTAGGTGCCAATGGGGCCGGGAAAAGCACGCTCATCAAAATATTGACCGGATATTACGACAGCTATGAGGGCCGGATCGAGATTGACGGGCAGGGGGTTCAGATTCATCAGCCCAAGGATGCCGCACGAGTCGGTATCCAGGCGGTCTACCAGGAAGTGGATTCCGTCCTGGTGCCCAGCCTGACCATCAGCGAAAACCTGTTGATGAACCAGCTTGTGACCATCCCAAACCCGCTGCTGAGTTGGTCAGCCCTACATCGGCAGGCGGAAGCCGTACTGGCCCAGGTGGGGTTGGATCTCGATGTGCGCCGCCGCGTCGAAGATCTCGTCCTGCATGAGAAGCAAATGCTGGTGATTGCGCGGGCGGTCTCCCAACAGGTCAAATACCTGATCTTTGATGAACCGACGACCTCCCTCAGCCTGCCTGAAGTCGAGCGGTTGTTCGTCATCATCCGGCGGCTGAAAGCGCAGGGTGTGGGTATTCTCTACATCTCCCATCGGTTGATGGAGGTTTCGGCGCTGGCGGATGAGATCACCGTCCTGCGAAACGGTCGCAAGATCACACAATTCCCGGTTGCCGAATTTGATTTCGCCCGCGTGAGCGAAGCCATGCTCGGCAGCGCCATTCAGGATATCTACCCCGCGAAGGCTGCCAGTCCGCCGGGGGAAGTCGTCCTGACGGCAACGGACTTGACTCGCCGGGGCAAGCTCAAGGCCGTGAGCCTGGTGGCTCGTCAGGGTGAAATCCTGGGCATTGCCGGGTTGGTTGGAGCCGGTAAAACGGAACTGCTGCGGGCACTGTTCGGTGCGGATGGACTCGAGAGCGGTCAGCTTGCCATTGATGGTAAACCCGTCACCTTGACGACTCCCCGGCAGGCAGTCCAGCAGGGAGTCTATCTGGTGCCGGAGGAACGGCGGTCGCAGGGTGTGCTGCTGGAAGAAAAGATACGCCAGAATATCAGCCTGCCTTTTCTGAGCCAGTTCAGCCGTATCCTGGGACTCATTGACCAGCTGCGCGAGCGGTCCCACGCCGTCAACCTGATTGATCGGCTGGGGATCACGCCGCCCAATACCGAGGCCGAAGTCAGCAACCTGAGCGGTGGCAATCAACAGAAGGTTGTCATCGGCAAATGGCTCACCGGCCGACCCCGTGTGGTCATGTTCGACGAAGCCACCCAGGGCATTGATGTCAAAGCCAAGCAGGATGTGTATGCCATCGCCCGTGAGCTGGCCCATTCGGCAGCCGTCATCTATGCGGCATCCGATATTGACGAGGTGATTGGGATTGCTGACCGCATCATCGTCATGCACGATGGCGCGATCGTGGCAGCGTTTGAAGCAGATGCCTTTGACCGTAACCTGATTCTGGAATACGCGACTGGAACGAGAGAGAAAGAAACGCATGACTGACCTGGCCCCATCAGCATCCATCCCGCCTGAACCCCGCTCCGAGCATATTCGGGGGCTGATCTACGACTTCATCATCAAGTACGGCATGTTGGTCGCCATCGGCATTCTGATTCTGTTCTTCAGCACGCAGAACGAGGCCTTCCTCACGCTGAATAACCTGCTGCTCATCGCCCGTGCGGTCTCCATCCTGTGTATTGTCGCTATCGGTGTGACCATCTCCGTCAGCGTCGATGGCTTTGATGTGTCTGTCGGTGCCGTCACGGGCTTATCCGTGCTGCTCTCCACCTCGCTGATGGTCATCTGGAATGTGGAGTGGTATCTCGCCATCCTCATCACGCTGGGGGCCGGGCTGCTGGTGGGGCTGATCAACGCTTTCTTCATCATCAAGCTGCGTATTCCGGATTTGCTGGCGACGCTGGGGATGTTGTATCTGGCGCAGGGTGCCCAGCTCATGCTCACCCAGGGTGAGTCCGTCTTTCGCGGGATGTTCAACCCCTGGGCGACCGAGCGCGTGCAGACCACGGGCGATATTACCGATGCCTTCAAACAGATCGGGCAGGGATTCGTCTTTGGCAGTGAGGGTTTTAACGGGATTCCCATCCCCATCATCATCATGCTGGTGATTGCCATCAGCGTGCATGTCTTCCTGCAATACACCCGCTGGGGACGGATGTTTTACGCGGTGGGCGGCAACCGGGAGGCAGCACGGCTTTCCGGCGTTCCCATCCATCGCGTGCGCCTGTTGGCTTACCTCCTGAGCGCACTGCTGGCGACCATCGCCGGGATTGTGCTGGCCTCGCGCATCGGTTCCGGCGCCATCCGGGCGGGTGACCCCTATCTGCTGGATGCCGTCGCGGCCACCTTCTTCGGCTTCGCGGTGCTGGGTGCGCGCCGCCCGAATGTCTTTGGCACCGTGATTGGAGCCCTGTTCGTCGGCATCATGCTGAACGGGCTGACCATGATGGATGTCGAGTGGTTCTTCCAGGACTTCATCAAAGGGTTCGTGCTGATTGCCTCGCTGGCGATGAGCTTCTTCCTCGTCAAGCGCACCCGCTAGGGCAGATACTCACCATAAATTGTGTCGTGGACGCGCTGTTGCGCGTCCGAAACATACGATGACCTGCTTTAGGTTGGTTCAGTGACGAACGACTACCCCCAGTGATGCGTCTGCAAGCTCCGCACGCGCAACGGCTTCTGCCGCACCGACTTTCAGTTCGATCCAGCTGTCGATATGGTTTCATCTTTAGGGCACCGGATCGGCAAACCACCCGACCACCTCATTTGCTGCCAGATTAAGCCGATAGCCGACCCATTCGTTCAGATCGAGGATGTAGACAAAGCCTTCATCATATTGACCAATACTCACCGCAACTTGCTCCGCGGAGGGTGAGATAGCAAATTGAAAGCGGGTATCAATACAAGTGTCATAGATTTGTTGTAGCGCAGAGTCAAATACATAAACCGGGTGTGGCCAGGTATCGTAATCGGCAAACACTCGCATAGGAATGCCATCGTTGTTCGTATTGGCAGGGGAGTTCGTAAGCAAACCCCAGATCACATTGGCTGACTGTGAAAATTCCGCTGCTTGATCTGTATCAACAGGTAGTATTTCAGCAGTGAAGGGGTTGTAAATGTAGTCTCCAAGCCGTCGGTCTACTGCTGAGGCAGGCACTATCGCAAAGCGTTGATTGTCTAGCCAATAGATGCCGCTGAACAATGCTGTGCGGGAAATGCCAGCAAAAGCATTTTCTTCATATGGGACCCGGTAGGATTCAGTAGATGGAATTGTGGAAACGACTTTGATGCCGGTCGCACGATAAACCGAGTTGACCATCCCATACGAGAGCAGTCTACCAACAGGTATTGCAAACCACTGTCCATCCGGGGAAAACGAGCCGGAACTAGCGAACTCTGATTGGCTATCGAAGGCGATGTAATAGCGCGTGGGGAAATCAGATCGGAAGCCGTGTACACCATCTCTAAGTCGATAGGTGACAATGGTTCCCTCAAATGTCCATTCATCAGGCGGTTCCCGCAGGTCGGTGAGGCAGCGTTCGACGATGGGGTATGGCTCCGGTGTGGTTTCCTGAGCATGAGTGTGGTGAATAGCAAGTGTGGTAATGACTGAAAACAGGATCAATATCAGGTGGCGCATACTAATTTATCCGAAGCTGAGATGTGTTGATACGCTTATCGTAGCATCGGATAACCAATCACAACCTGACGTTTGGGCAACGCGAAAGAAACGTTATGCGCTCAGGGGGATAACCCGAACAGGGGTACCAAGCCGCCGCATGAAGTCCTGGCAGATGTCCCAGGTCAGCGGGAACGCAGCCGTATCGGCAGCGGCCAAGTGCGCGATCACATCCCGCACGAGCGCCGTATCCGATTCGGGTTCGATCCAGCCGTCGATGAAAAACGTCTCTGCCCAATCGACCAGTTGGGCGAGGGTTATCTCACCGTTGAGGTAGGCGAGGAGTTGGGTACTGACTGTGTGGCGGGTGAGTTTCATGGTTTAGTCCTCATCACGAGGTTTGATAATTTGATGTCCGGTATCAAGCTGAGTACAAATAACATTTGTGACAAAACGGGCGATCCGGTGGATCGCCCTCCAAATCTGTATTCAATCAGGCTCCGGCTGGATACCCACCAATTACCCCCAGTGATGCGTCTGCAAGCTCCGCACGCGCAGGGGCTTCTGCCGCACCGACCGGATCGCCTGCACCGCGGCTGCCGCGCCCGTCAGCGTGGTAAAGATCGGTACGCCATACGCCACCGCTGCCCCGCGAATCGCGTAGCCATCCGCGTGCGATTGCCCGCCGCGGGGCGTGTAGATAATCAGGTCAATCTCGCCCTGCCGGATCGAGTCGATCACAGTGGGGGCGTCTTCGCTGGGCTTGCGGACGACCTCCGCCGTGATGCCCACCTCGCCCAGCGCCTTGGCCGTACCGACCGTCGCCACCAGCTTGAACCCTAGCTTGACCAGATCCTGCGCCAGCTTGACCATCGCGTTCACGTCATATGGGTTGACGCTCACCAGCACCGTCCCACTTTGGGGGAGTGGCGCATTGGCGGCCATCTGCGCCTTGGCAAAGGCATGACCAAAGCTGGAGGCGTGACCCATCACCTCGCCGGTCGAGCGCATCTCCGGCCCCAACCGCGCATCCACGCCGGGGAACTTCTGGAAAGGCAGCACCACCTCCTTGATGAAGAAGCCATCCACCGGTGGCTCTTCCTCAAAGCCCAACTCGGCTAGAGTCTTCCCAGCAGCGATCTGCGCGGCATACCCCGGCAGCGGCGCCCCCACCGCCTTGCTCACATACGGCGAGGTCCGGCTGGCCCGCGGATTGACCTCCAGCACATAGACGATCTCATCCCGCAGCGCGAACTGGATGTTGAACAAGCCCTTGATCTTCAGCGCCTTGCCGATGCGCTCGGTGTATTCGCGGATGATCTCGATGTGGTACAGCGCCACCTTATACGGCGGCATCACGCAGGCCGAGTCCCCGGAATGCACACCGGCTTCTTCGATCTGCTCCATAATGCCGCCGATGGTGACGTTCTCGCCGTCGCAGAGTGCATCCACGTCCAGCTCAAAGGCGTCATCCAGGAAGCGGTCAATCAGCACCGGATGCCCGTTCCATTCGATGTGTTTCTCAATCCAGCCCAGCAGTTCGGCATCATCGAAGACGATACCCATGCCGCGACCGCCCAGCACATAACTCGGCCTGACCAGCACCGGGTAGCCGATGCGGTTAGCAACTGCCAGCGCCTCCGCCTGATTGAGCGCCGTGCCGCCGTCCGGCTGCGGGATATCCAGTTCAGCCAGCACCGCATTGAACCGCCGCCGGTCCTCCGCCAGATCAATCGTGTCATAGGACGTGCCGACGATGGGCGCACCGGCTTCATGCAGTTGCCGGGCGATATTCAGCGGGGTTTGACCTCCGAACTGCACCAGCACGCCATCCGGCTTTTCCGCCTCGATGATGTTCATCACATGCTCGAACGTCAGCGGCTCAAAGTACAGTCGGTCGGCGGTGTCGTAATCCGTACTGACCGTCTCCGGGTTACAGTTGATCATGATGGTCTCATAGCCCAACTGCTTGAGCGCGAAGCAGGCATGGACGCAGCAGTAATCGAACTCGATGCCCTGCCCGATGCGGTTGGGTCCGCCGCCCAGCACGATCATCTTGGGTTTGTCGGTCGGCTCGGATTCATCGCCTTCTTCATAGGTCGAATACAGGTAGGGCGTGTGCGCCTCGAACTCCGCCGCGCAGGTATCCACCCGGTAGTAACTGGGAATGACGCCCAGCGCCTTGCGTCGCTCCCGCACCTGCATCTCCGGCACATTCAAGAGCTTGGCGATGTGCGCGTCGGTATAGCCATAGCGTTTGAGCTTGCGGAAGTCCGCCGCATCCAGCCGATCCAGCGTCAGCCCCTTGCGGAGGATAGTGTGCTGGATGCGGATGATATCCGCCATATGCTGCACGAACCAGGGATCAAAGGCGGTCGTCTTGACCACCTCCTCCGGGGACATGCCCTCGAACAGGGCCGACGCCACCTGGAACAAGCGCTGCGCCGTCGGTACCCCGATCACCTCGGCGCGCGGATCAGCCGGCTTGGCACCGAAGCCCGTCATGCCGATGTCCAACCCGGTGATGGCCTTCTGCAGCGCCTCTGGGAAGGTGCGCCCAATGGACATGACCTCGCCGATGGCCTTCATCTGCGGCCCCAGCACCGGATCGACTCCCTGGAACTTCTCGAAGTTCCAGCGCGGGATTTTGACCACCACGTAATCCAGCGACGGTTCAAAGCTGGCGGGTGTCACGCGGGTGATGTCGTTGGGGATTTCATCCAGCGTGAAGCCCACTGCCAGCAGTGCCGCGATCTTGGCGATGGGGAAGCCGGTCGCCTTGCTCGCCAGCGCCGATGACCGTGACACGCGCGGGTTCATCTCGATCACAAAGACCTCGCCGGTCGTCGGGCTGATGGCAAACTGCACGTTCGCGCCGCCCGTCGCCAGCCCGACCCGATCCAGCACCACCCGCGCCATATCGCGCAGGCGCTGTAACTCGCGGTCGGTGAGGGTCTGCGCCGGGGCGACCGTGATGCTGTCCCCGGTGTGGACGCCCATCGGGTCAAGGTTCTCAATCGAACACACCACCACAAAGTTCCCCTTGTGGTCGCGCATGACCTCGACTTCAAATTCCTTCCAACCGAGCAGACTCCGGTCGATCAGCACCTGCCCGACCGGACTCAGCTTGATGCCCCGCGCCGCGATCTCTCGCAGGTCGGCCTCGTTGTAGGCCACCCCGCCGCCGGATCCGCCCAGGGTGAAGGATGGGCGCACCAGCACCGGATACTCCAGCACCTGCGCCGCCCGCACCGCCGCCTCCACGTTATCGACTACCTCGCTCGGCGGTGATTTGAGACCGACCTCGGTCATGGCGTCCTTGAACAACTGCCGATCTTCCGCGAGGCGGATGCTTTCCAGATTCGCGCCGATCAGTTCGATTTGGTGCTTTTCCAGCGTGCCGCGTTCGTGCAGCGCCAGCGCCAGATTGAGCGCCGTCTGCCCGCCGACCGTCGGCAGGATGGCATCCGGTTTTTCCTGCTCGATGATGCGCTCGACCATCTCCGGCGTCAGCGGCTCAACATAGGTGGCATCGGCGAATTCGGGATCGGTCATGATGGTCGCCGGGTTGGAGTTGACCAGCACGATCCGGTAGCCTTCGCGGCGCAGCACCTTGCAGGCCTGCACGCCGGAGTAGTCGAACTCGCAGCCCTGCCCGATCACAATCGGGCCAGAGCCAATCACCAGAATCGTGTGTAGATCAGTGCGTTTGGGCATGGGGGATAGGTCCTCAACAGGGTGCGTATGCTGCGCCGACCGCCTTCCCCCTCTCCAGCGATCCGACTCTCACCGCGTCTTATCCTTCAGCAGCAGGAGGGTCGCGGCGGGAGAGGGGGCCAGGGGGTGAGGCGGATTGGGCTTCTCACCACGAGGATGCTATCCGATTCCGGGCGGGTAATCCAGCGGCGGGGCGTCTGAATCGGGTTGGTCAGGTTGCACAGGGCGCAAAATCATTGCCGGGACATATTGGGGATGTCCCGGCTCGACATCGAGATCACTGCGAAAGGGTAATTACATAAACACCAGCTTGTGAGGGATCAAGATTTGAATCGAGGCTGGCTAGGTAGAAGACAAGAGTATGAACTCCATCTGAAGTAATTAGGAGGTTGGTCGTGAAATTCTCTGAATTGCCCATAGCTAGTGCAAAAATTGGAACACTATCTGGCCCGTACACTGTGAATCCAAGAGGATTTGTCCCACTTTGCCGTTGAATTTGAATGCTGTAAGTATCTCCTGCATTTGCCTCGACAATACTTGTGTATACAATGTCCTGTGCGATAGCAACTGTTAGTGGTGCATCAAGCGACAGAGGTAAATTGATCCCACCATCAGTTTCTGCCAACGGAATCCCGGCCGGTAAATTGATTTCTTCAGCAGGAGAAGGTGTGCCAGATTGAATATCAACCCCAGTTACCGAACTGGTAGTAGTATTTGGAGTAGAAGATGATGCAAGCTCAGGTTGTTCTACTAAGTCAACGAACGCAGATGTTCCGGCCTGAATTTCGACATTATCGGGTGTTATACAACCAATAGAGAGCGTATAATTTCCTCCTTGATTGACATCATGGCGTGAAGTTACACCAGCAACGATTATGAAGTACACACCAGTGGTTGGTAATCCAGATGTCTGAATTGAATCTATCGTCGCACGATTGTAATAGGTATCAGGTTCAATAATGAATCTTTCATTATGACTTCCAAAGTTCTTGATTACTCCAGTATCAATTTTGAGGTCGAAACTGTTCTGAATTACTTCTACTACTGCCTTTAGCACAGTTCCTCTCTCCAAGGTTAAGTAATATCTATGATAAGGTTCATTGGGTGCAAACTCGTTTTCATAAACCGAACCACATTCACTTGCGACAACACTCCGATTACTCGAAACCACTTCGCCGTTGGCTTTAACACAACTAATGTTCAGCTCAAATGATCCTCCTTGATCTGTACTTCCACTGACAATTATTTTGTAGTCGCCAGGAACAAACACTTCACGAGTGTTATACACATGGTAGACGGCAGCGTTATAGTAGACATCTAGTTCATCAAGAACAGTGGCGTTGGGCGATACAATGGAAAAGTCCACTCTTAAATTACCACCGGTTACTCTTATGTCAGCGATCATAGAGTCCTTTACGGCTAGGTTAACTGAGAATTCTTGAACCTCTCGATTTCGATTCATTACACCTGCATACACCTGCCCACATTCAAGATGCTGTTGGGCAATTACACTTTGGGTTGCCCCCATGAAACTTATCATCAACACAAGAATTACTAGCAGTCGATAGGAATGCATTTGCATTGTCGTCTCCAAAACCAATTCTAAGGGCAGCCAAGCGGCGGACGGGAAAAGTCATCGTGTGTTACCCAACCAGTATTGTTGTCATACACGATCTGATACCACATTACTCCATTGCGCTCCTCACTATCAAGCACATCAACCTCTGTGGAAGGTTCAATAGGAGGGGCCATTGTTCGTGAAGCAGGTGCAACTCTGACTATCGAGATTTTAGGCAAATCGCTATCGACAATCATGGCAGTACATCTATCGACTATCACAGCGACAACTAACGTTGAAGTGATGATAGGCGTCAAAGTAATGGAAGGTGTTGGCGTAATAGCAAGTGCGGTCTGCGTAAAATAACTACTTGCCGTGCTTGCTGCATTATTGATTGCGATTTGCGCCTCATTGGTGCCAACAAAAATGGTAGCTGCAAGATCGGGAGTAAATGTGTAAGTTGACGTGATCGAAGGCGTAGAAGTTGGGTGTGCAGTCGGTGATGGTTCAGCTGATGTAGATGTAACTTCAATTACTGTTTGGGTGACAGAAGGTGTAGACGTACTTGTGGGAATGAATGGAATAGGTGTAGTTGCTGCAAGGATGGGTTGAACAATTAAAGTTGGAGCTATTGCTGTTGGCAAGATGACATCATTGGTTGGTAAAGGGCGCATAATGAACGCTGAAATGATAAGACCTACAAAACCAAGTATTCCTATAGCGATAGTGATTGTGCGGTCAACTCTCGACACTTCTGTTCTGGTAATTTCTGTTTGGGGAGGCTTGTTAGAGTCATCTTGCTCAACTGCTATTGCATCTACTTGCAAAATTCTATGTATTGCGGTGTAAACTGGGTCTGGTATTGATGGAAGCTTTGTCCCTCGTAAATCAATGTAGTTGAATTTCCATGATCCAATCCAAGGTTCACCCTCTATCAATAGGCCAATTATTGGAATCTTGAGTGCCTCTGCTAATTTATGTTCTTCTTTAACCCACTGAGACTCGTATGAAGCACTCGACTGAACAAGCAACATAACCGAAGACTCATGAAGTGCGGCAGCGGTATTGGTTACGTCACGAAGTACATCGAAGCCCTTGACTTGGAGTTCTCGTTCGAGCTTTCCTGCGAAATGCTCATTTTCCTGACTGTAGCTGATGAATATGCGAGCCATTACAGTTGCCCTAAGGACCATCAAGCTAGATATTGGAATTGCTGACATAAACATGCGGAATGGAAACACTATAGCCTGAGTTGCAAATCATTGCTATCAATCAAATATTAAAGAAAAGTAAACCCTTCTGCTGCCGTACTTACTCCCCTTTCCAGCGACCCGACTCCCAGATAGTCTCCCTTTCCCATCAAGTAAGGGTCGCGGCGGGAGAGGGGTTGGGGGTGAGGCGTCTGTGCGGCACACTTAGAAACACGCTGGCGCAGCTTGTTGATCCCAACTTCAGGGACGCGGAGGGGTGAGGCGTCTGTGCAGCACGCTTAGAAGCGTGCTGGCAGAGGTTGTTTATCCCAACTTCAGGGACGCGGAGGGGTGAGGCGTCTGTGCGGCACGCTTAGAAACGCACTGGCGCAGCTTGTTTATCCCAACTCCAGGGACGCGGAGGGGTGAGGCGTCTGTGCAGCACGCTTGGAAACGTGCTGGCAGAGGTTGTTTATCCCAACTTCAGGGACGCGGAGGGGGTGAGGCGATCCTGCGGCACGCTTGGAAACGTGCTGGCGCCGGTTGTTTATCCCAACTTCAGGGACGCGGAGGGGTGAGGCGTCTGTGCGGCACGCTTAGAAACACGCTGGCGCAGCTTGTTGATCCCAACTTCAGACACGCGGAGGGGTGAGGCGGTACTGCGCTACCGCTAGAAACCCCTCCATTCGACTCACAACCTCAATCCATCGCCCATCCCATCTCGCCTAGAATCGAATTACACACATCGAAAGGAGCAACCCCCATGTCCGATGACCACCCCGACCAGTACACCGTCAAGCGGGAACGGTGGGGGACGCTCAAAGCCCGCTCCCGCGAGATGCGCCACCAACCCACCTCCGCCGAAGAGCACCTGTGGAAGTACCTGCGCGGACGGCGGCTCAACGGAGCCAAGTTCCGCCGCCAGCACGCCATTGACCAGTTCATCGTCGATTTTGTCTGCATCGAGCAGCTGTTGATTGTGGAGGTGGATGGCCTCGTCCATGAAGTTCCCGACCAGCGCGACCGGGATGTGAATCGGCAGGCGCACCTGGAAGGCATGGGTTATCGTATACTGCGCTTCACCAATGCCGAGGTACTGCAATCGGTGAGGGCGGTACTGGAAGTCATCGGCGCGGCCTTGCAGGAATAGCGCACTTCATCACGGCGGCGAACTGCCTCCAGGTACGAATGAGATGCGGCCAGGCTCCGCGACTGTGTAGGGCAGGTTTGCCCCTGAAAATCGACACAAAATCGGAACATATGTTCCGATTTTCAACCCCAATCGCTGCTATCCTATCTACAGGTCTGGTACCCATTCGGCAACCAGCGTCCAGACCTGACAAAAGGGCAAACTTCACTGCCGGGTCATCGCCGCCGCCGCCGCCGCCGCAAAAGTCCACGCGACGATCATCACCCACCTGAACCCGCACCCATCCGTTAATCATCCTTAATCGTCGCGCACTGGAATGGCGGGCTGCCGATGGCTACCATAGCCGCACCCTGCTAGCCACACCGGAGCTGCCATGTCTGTCCCGCCCGAATCCGCCCAACCTACCGTCACCTATGCCGAGTTGATTCGGTTCTTCCTCCGCTTCAGTCTGGTGGCCTTCGGTGGCCCGCCCGCCCATATCGCCCTGGGCGAGGCCGAGATGGTCAGCCGGCGCAAGTGGCTCACCCGCGAGCACTATCTGGATCTGGTCGCCGCCACCAACCTGATCCCCGGCCCCAACAGCACCGAGGTGATGATCCACGTCGGCTATGTGCTCAAGGGCATTCCCGGCGCAATCGTGGTGGGCTTGTGCTGGATCACCCCAGCCTTTCTGGTGACTCTGGCCCTGGCGATGCTGTATGCCAGTTCCGGGCAGTTGCCGCAGGCTGGCGCCCTGCTCTGGGGGATTGCGCCGGTGATGGTCGCCATCATCGCCCATGTTGGTTACCGCCTGCTGCTGACCGCGCTCAAGGATCGGCTGCTGTGGGGGCTGTTTGTGGCCTCAACGGCGCTCCTGCTGCTGAGCAAAGCCCTGGGCTGGGATCTGCCGGAAGTGGTGGTGATGCTGGTGGCGGGCGGCATCTACGCGATCTGGAAAACCGGACTGCCCAAACTCCCAGCATCCGCGTCGGCGCTGGCCTTGCCCCTGCTCCCGCTGGCACAAGCCGCCACGACCAGCAGCGCGACGCTCTGGGACATCTTCTGGTATTTCCTGCGGATCGGCTCGGTGCTGTTCGGCAGCGGTTATGTGCTGGTGTCCTACATTCAGCAGGATGTGGTCAATGGCTTTGGCTGGCTGACCACCCGTCAACTCTTGGACTCGGTCGCCATCGGGCAGATGACCCCCGGCCCGGTGCTGACGACGGTGGCCGTCGTGGGGTATCTGGTGTCCGGCATCCCCGGCGCGGTCCTGGCGACACTCGCAATTTTCCTGCCGTCGTTTGTGCTGGTCATCCTGACCGCCCCGCTCATCCCCCGGATGCGTCAGAGCGCCTTCTTCAGCGCCCTGCTGGCGGGCATCAATGCCGGCGTGATCGCGGCCATCCTGGTGACGCTCATCGACCTGACCCTCAGCAGCCTGCGTCCGCTCACCGGCGAGGGCATTAGTCCGTTTGCCATCGCCATTCTGGTCGGGGCGCTGATTCTGCTCCTGCGGACCAAGCTCAACCCCACCTGGTTGATCCTGGCCGGGGGTGGGCTGGGGTTGCTGGGGCAATTTGTGAATATTCTGTGAGTAAAACTTTGAAATCGTTATGAGTTTTTTAGATTCCTGTGAGGCATCATTTAGGGCTCTTGCGTTAAATTTGTAAACGTTGGGCTATGACCCATCAAAAGTTTAATGAGTTAAGGGAGCTTTCTCGTATGCGTAAGTTTCTCGTTTTAGCGGTCTTGCTGGTAGTCGTCATGGCTATCGGCGTCAGTACCGTCGGTGCCTCGGGTGTCGCCCGTATATATGTGGTGCACGGCATTCCGGGTAAGGATATTCAGGCATTGGGGCTGGCTGTTGCAGATAGCCTGCCGGTCGATGTCGCCGTCGACGGGACCTGCGTCCTCAATGACTTCACCTTCGGCAGCATTGTCGGCCCGGTCAGCCTGCCCGTCACCGGGGTCACCCCCTTCAACTTCAAGGTCTTCCTGGCGGACCCCGCCAACCGCTGCAACCCGGCCAATCAGGTGCTGGATCGCAGCTTCTTCCTGGGGCCTGGTGAAGTCGCCAACGTGGTCGCTCACCTGAATACCGCCGGTCTGCCCAACCTGCAGAAGTTCAGCAACTTCGTCCAGCGCCCGGCGCGTGGTGAAGCCCGGTTGATCGTGCACCACGTTGCCAACGCTCCGGCGGTTGACATTTCCCTGCGTCGTGGTGGTCAGAATGTGGTTACGATCAACAACCTGGAAAATGCTGAAGTTGCCTATTCGCAGCCGACCGCTGACCTGCGCGCCCGCAACTACAACCTCCGCATCTTCGCGGCGGGCACCAACACCCGTGTCTTCGGCCCGGCGCTCCTCCAACTGGTCCCGCGTCAGGTGTATCTGGTGTTCGCAGTCGGTTCGCTGGAAAACGGCACCTTCCGCCTGCTCACAACCGGCATCTACTAAACCAACCAGTCTCCCTGCAATACAAAAGCCCCGCCTGAAATCAGGCGGGGCTTTTTTGTCATCGGTGATTTAGGCGCTGGCTTCAATGAGCGCAGTCGCTAAGGCTTCTGGCGCACTGATATACGGTGCGTGGCCGGTATCGAGTGCCAGGACGCGCGCCGCGGGTACCCGAGCAAGCATGAGCGCTTGTAATTGCGGACTGACCACCACATCCTCAGCGGTCAGGATATAGGCTTTCCGCACGCTGCCAAAAGCATCTTCCGTCAAGGTGATAGCCTCATTCAAGGGGGCCAATGGTTCTCCGAGTTGCGAAGCCGCAACCTGCGTTTGTTGTTCTGCGGTGCAATCCGGGCAGAAGGCGCTGGCAAAAATCGCTTCGTTCACCAATCCATAGGCAAAGTCCTCTGAGAACAGGAAATTCCCTTCCTGCCCCAGCAGGCTAAAGTGATCCTGGCTGGAAAGGGTCACCAGGCTATCGCCGGATTGTGGCAGATAGGCCGCCACATAGATGACTGTTTCGACCTGCTGGGGGATAGCTTCTGCGACTGCCGAGATGACCATGCCGCCAAAGCTGTGCCCGACCAACACAACCGGCCCGGATTGCGCGTTGATGACTTCGATCACCGCATCCCGGTACAGATTCAGATTCAGTTCGGAGACCGGAGTCGTATCGTCGCCTCGCCCCGGCAGATTGACCGCTACAGCCGTTTGCCCGGCAGCTTCCAGAGCCGTGATGGTCGCATCCCAGCCCGAAGCATCCTGGAACGCGCCATGAACCAACACAAATGTTTTGGCAGTGTCTTGAGCGTGTGCGGTAGAGACCATCATCACCAACATGACGATCACCAGCATGAACCGTTTGAGTGGCATTGTGAGTCCTTTCAGGTCATGTAAACGACAGCGAATAGCGTAGAATGGATGCGGAGAGGAATACATGGCTATTGAGCTTGAAGAGATGCTCATTCCTCTAAAGAGGAGTTTTGATGGATGCCCTCACCCAGGTCTTGAAGGTACTGCGTTTACAACCGAGTGCCTTTCATCACCTCAAGCTGGAATCCCCCTGGGGTATGCAACTGGCAGCGATCAACGGAGCGGCTTTCCATGTTGTGGAAGAAGGGCAGTGCTGGCTGCGTTTAGGGGACATCCTCAGGCCATTGAAGCAGGGCGACATTATTGTGGTCAGCAATACCGCCTCGTATGAGCTGGTTGCGGATGCCGAGAGTCCGGTCTTGCCGCTCGATCAAGTATTGAGCCATCGCGGCGAAGACGGATACATTCGTTTGGGAACAGAGCAAACAGGTCTATACACCTCACTCTTGTGCAGTTATTTCCGTACTGAACAAAACGCGCCTTTCCCCTTGTTTTCGATTTTACCGCCCCTGATTTATATCCCAGGCTCCGCCGGGCGGGCGATTGACTGGTTGGCAGCACCGCTGGAGTTGGTTGCTTTTGAAGCTGACCATACTTATCCCGGCAAGGAGACGGTCATCAGCCGGATCATGGATATTCTGCTCATCATGGTCATTCGCCACTGGATCGTGCATCAGCAAGACACCAACGGCGGTTGGTTGAACGCGCTTTATCACCCGCTGATTGGGGAGGTGCTGGGGTATATGCACCGGCAACCTGAATTGCCGTGGACAGTGGAAAGCCTGGCAGCAGCCGTGCATATGTCCCGGTCATCACTGGCTAATCAGTTCACACTGCTGGTTGGGGAAGCCCCGATGAAGTACCTGACTCGTTGGCGGATGCAGTTGGCGGCATCCCACTTGCTGGATGACCCAGCTGCGACGGTCGAGCAAGTGGCACTAGGGGTTGGCTATGCCTCCCCCTATGCCTTTAGCAAAACCTTCAAGCGCTGGCTGGGTTTATCCCCCACGGATTACCGGCAGGTGCACATTAAAGCACCTTCGACTGAGGTTTAAGTCCCTAACCGCTGCTTGACCTGCTCGACCACGTTGACCAGCGCGTCATAGGGTTGCGCGCCGCTGACCAGATACTTCTGCTCGAAGATCAAGGCGGGTACACCGCTGATGCCGATGGCATGGGCCTGCTGGACATCCATCTCCATCGCTTCTTCCCAGGCGGGGTCATCGAGGGCGGCTTCGTAAGCTGCGCGGTCTAGCCCGACGGACTCTGCAATCTCCAGCAGAATGGCCCGGTCGCCGATATCTCGTTCGCCCTGCCAGTAGGCGCGGAAGACCGCATCATGGTAGGCCGCCCCTTTACCCTGGTCTTCAGCAAATTTCATCCCGATCAAGGCTGGCCGGCTGTTGACCCCCAGCGGCGGGCGTTTGATCTGAACGTTATAGACTTCCTGCGCCATTTGCTCCATACGTGGGCGTGAGGCATCAATGCGCTGACGATATTCCGGCGGCATGGGCGGGGAACCGGGGGGACGCAGTTCAAACGAATGCCAGTGTAAATCGATCTCAAAGGTGCGTTGGAGTTCATCCAGACTGGATGACACGAGAAAGCACCAGGGTCAGACGAAATCTGACCAGACATCGAGACGGATGGGGGTCATGATGTTAGCTCCTTTGCAGGTAGATGTTCAGATGCTTACCAGAGACGCCTTGTAAGGCAAATTTCTTCCAGGTATTCAGTGGTTCAATCAAAACGGGTTTTCATAGATGTTAAATTGGCCTTCGCTATAGACCAATGGCCAGTTGGATTGAACCTCCTCAACCATCTGACTCAAGCCGGGAATATGCACCACCCCCCAGTTGCGCCACAGATCATCCATGACTACAAAACGAGCCAGGCGGTAATCCGGGTCAAAAGCCAGCCGCGCAGGTGGCAGATCAGCGGGCAAATGGGGCGTAGCCACACGATCCGCAGCGGCGACCACCATTTGGAAATCGACCGGGTTACCCTCAAATTGCCAGCCCACGACCGGTGAGGCCACGACCACATCGTTCGCGTTCACCCGACTATTGATAAAGGCGGCGACGCGCCGGGCTTCAGCCGGATCAATGAGAAAGGCATCAATATCGGTTACATAACCCTGTTGCACGAAGGTGAGCGTCGATTGGAGCGAGGCAACGAGCGGCGCACCCGCCAGAAACAGGAGCATCCCACCGGCTACGACCCAGGCTGCAATCGGCTGGAGCCGTGGCGGCCCTGGCACAAATTCGCGGGCAGCCTGCATTAAAGCGGTACCGCCGTAGCGGATCAACCCGGCAACGCCCAGGGCGACCAGCGGTAGCAGTGGGATCATGTAATAGGCGCTCAAGCTATAGAGTGCGTTGCTGCGTCCAATCGAGATCAGCGGCAAGGTGAAGCACAACAGGGCCAGCCAGCGCAAGCGCCCCGGTCGCAGCGTGAACAGACCGATCACACCGGCCAGAATCCAGAAGCCGTTATCCAGCAAGACTTGATAGTTATTCAGCAGGATAGCCCACTGCTCTGCCAATGAGCGACCCCCACCCAGGCGGGAGAGCGTGAACGACAGATCGTAGCCGAAGGCTTCCGGTGCAGAGGCGAGCAGACTCAAGGCGTAGATCAGCAGCGGGAGCGCTGCGAATGGCAATGCCCATAACAGATGACGTGGACGGTAGGCGGCGCTGAGGATGAACGGCAGGAGCAGGGCCAACGACCAGACTTCCGTCACCAGGCACAGCCCCAACATGACCGCGGCCAAGCCCAACCAAGCGGGATGTTTACCCGCCAGATAGCGCTCCAACCCCAGCAGCATGAGCAGGATGAAAGGTGTGAGTAGGTTGTAGCTGAAGCCAAAGCGGCTGTAGAGGACAGCCTGCGGGAACATGGCGAGCATCAGGGCTGCGAGTAATGCCAGAGCCCGACCGCCAGATGGGCGGACTGCCGCATACAACAGTCCTACCGAGCCGACACCCAGCAGCGCGGTCAGCGTGCGGAGCGCCTCCATGTGATCCGGGTTGGCGCTGAGTTGATAAAAACCTGCCAGCAGGATATGGAACAGCGGCAACCGGGCAAACAACAGCGTGGAGTCCGTAATGAGCATGTACCGGGTGTGGCCTTCCAGCCGGTGATTGGCGATGTCCACATGGGTGGCTTCGTCCGTGTACCAACCGGGATTATCAGCCACGTTGGTCAGGCGCAAATGAGCCGCCAGCAGCAGAATCAGGCACAACAGCATGACTTCCGCCAGATCGCGGACTGACCGACGCGGGCCGATATAAGAAGTGGCTGCTGATTCAGTCGTCATACCTACAAGCTCCCTTCCGTTCAGTTATAGCTGGAAGGGAGCCAGCATGTTCAGGAGCGTTGAGAGGGCGTGGGCAGCACGGTGGTTTGCTACGTCCTCAGGAAGGTAACTGAATGGCATCAATCGTGAACGGCAGACGCGGAGTCACACCCGGAATGACCAGCGCCCGCGAGTCGAAGTTGCTGACGTAAAGTGTGTTGCTCGCTGGCTGGTAGGCCAGGTCGCTGGGGCCGCGCATCAGGCCTGCGATCACCCGCAGCGCCACGCCGTCCAATTGCAGTACTTCGCCTCGCCCTAGCGAGGTCACATAAATCGCGCCGCCGGGGGTGATGGCGAGGCCATCAAAGACCGGGGCATCCGGCGACTCGGTGGGATAGCTGTAAAGCAGCGTGCTCTCCAGTCCATCCAGGCTGATGCGATACAGGGCGGCCAGGCTGCTATCGGTGATGACCATGGCATTCGTGGTTGGGTCATAGGCGATGCCGGTCGGCGCGTATTCGGTACGCCCCGGCACCTCGACCGAGCGCCACCAGACCAGGCCGACGCCCTCCGAGTCAAACTGCCAGATTTCATCGCGTCCCCGGTCGGTGACGTAGAGATTCCCGGCGGGATCAAAAGCCAGGTCATCCGGGGAGATAAAACCGCGCTCATCCGTGATGCTGGCGAAGGTGGTGATGGAACCATCAGGGGTCACGCGCTTGATGGCGCCGCCGCTGGTGCGCGGGTCAACATCATTGAGGTCAATCACGTATAGGTCGCCTTCCGGCCCAACCGTGATCCCAGCAATACTGCCGAGCGCTTCCCGCGTACCCGGGATTTCGACCGGGGTGCCGCTTGAATCCATGCGCCACAGGGTGCCGCTGGCGTAGCTGCCTGTGTAGAGCGTGCCATCCGGGCCGAGGGCGAGGCTGGCCGGGTACGAGTCGTTATCCGGCAGGCGGGCGAATTCGCTGACGGTCACGCCTTCCGCCACGGCCAGAATGGTCGTATCCGCACTGGAGCTGACCGAGGTCAGGACGAGGATGATCGCGGCGACGATCAGCAGGACAACACCGCCGATGATGATGGCCCAAAAGATGGCCCGGCGCTGACCTGGCGGGAGGGATTGAATACGTCGAAGCATGGTGGGATGACTACCTCTATGACGGTCGCAAGACGATGATGATACCGAGCGCCACCGCCCAACCGGCATAACCCGCCAGCAAGGTCGGCAGCAAGCGCCAACCGGCCCGCGTCACCAGCACGGCGATGATCAGAAAGACGATGGTCGGCCAGATTTTGTAAAACAGGTCTTCCGTGAAGCGGGCAAAGGCGGGCAGGTCAGCGCCATCGCCATAAATCACCCATAGGGCCAGCGGCATATTGATGGGCATGGTCGCCAGTACGGCTGCCAAAGTCCGGGAATACTCTTTGATGATGGCGACGGCGATGATGATGCCGATGGAGACCAGGACGGGCAGCACCTTCGACCAGACGATGGTCATATGTTTCTATCCTGCAGGAATGCAATGTTCATGACCGATAGGGAGAGCATTATACTCTGTGCATCTATCCTTTGTAGCGGGCGAACCATGCCGCGTGGTCGGCATCCGGTTGTACATAGGGTGATCTGCATTTATACTCCATAGAGATTTCTACTCACCAAATGAGCTATCAGGATTGCGGTGTTATGGAACTGCCTTTTCACCTGCGTGCCTTACCGGAAGAAGCCCTCGATGTGCTGCGATTCTTCGGCAGCCGGGGTGTGCCCGTCGCCTATGCGGGCGAAATCATGGATGGCTGTGGCCTGAGCGACCGGGGCTTTGGCAAAGTCATCCGGCGCTTGGTCACCAAGGGCTATCTGCACATGGATGGCGACCAGGCCTATCGCCTCTCTGATAATGGCTCGCGGGCGGTCGATGAATTGGCGCAGTACGACTCGGCGAATCCGGCCCAGCCGCGCAGCACCAGCCCCGCCCGCTCAATGAGCCGGGACGCCGCCCCTGTCCAGCGCCGCCTGCTGGTGGTGACACCGGGTCGCTTGGTTGCCGGGCAGGCCACACCGATTGCCTTTGGCTTCCAATCCGCCGAGCCGGGTGAAGAACTGGACGAGCCAGTGGATGTGCTGGTGCGGGTGAGCGTCTTGAACGGGCAGCCGAGCCGCCCTAAAGATGAGAGCTTCACGCTGGTCAACCGGACGGAGTATAAACCGTTGACCATCACCCCGGCAGCCTACGATGCGCTGCGGATCAAGCTGGAAGCCTTCCAACTCGACCCGCACTCAACTGACATCAGTGTGGTCGGCGGCATGTATGTCGATCTGCCGGTGGTGGCCGCCCTGGATGGCACCCCTGCGCCGGTCGCCTACGGCACTGATGTGACCCTGAGCCGGATGTGAGAGAGCTTCCAGCCGCCAGCTATCAGCTTCCAGCCAGAGAATTTCAGGTTGGGGAGGCGGGCCTTACTCAGTTTGATGAGGTTTCAAACGGACGAGGCGTGCTTCGTTCCTACAGAATAGGTGTTTTGTGTAAGTCCTATTGGATCAGAAACATCTAACCCTACATATTTCTGGCTATCAACCATAACCTATCCGCTTTTAGCCTGTCTTCACTGTGACTGTGAACACTGAACTGTGAACTCCAATACACCTACCCTCCCCTCTCCCTTCCCGTACCCCCGCCGCACGTTCATCCGCCGGACCATGCGCGTTCTGGGTGGGGTGCTGATGCACATGCTCGCCCGTGTCACCATCAATAATCTGGAGCGCTTCCCGCGTTCCGGGCCGCTGATCGTGGTGGGCAATCACAACGCGGCGCTAGAAGCGGCCATGATGGTGGTGCTCTCGCCGCGCATTGTGGAATTGATCGCCACTGGTGAAATTCCGCTGGACCCACGCTATGCCCGCCTCATCCACACCTACGGCATCATCCCGATTCAACGCGGGCAGATGGATCGGGTGGCGCTGAATTCGGCGCTGGATGTGCTCAAGCAGAATGGCGTGGTGGGCATTTTCCCCGAAGGCGGCATCTGGGAGTCCCAGATCAAGAAGGGGCGCACCGGCGTGGCCTGGCTGAGTTATATGTCCGGTGCCTCCGTGCTGCCTGTCGGTTTTGGTGGGATCGAAGGCGCGATTGCGGCAGCTTTCAAGTTCAAGCGCCCTCACCTGACCATGAACATTGGCGAACTCATCCCGGCAGTCAAGATTGATGAAGCCAAGGCCAAGAAAGAAGCCCTGCAGGATGCGACCGATCACATCATGAATGCCATCGCGGCGCTCATCCCGCAGGAAGATAAAGAACGCTGGAACATCATCCGCGATGAACGCTTTGAACTGCGCCTGCACGCCACTGATGCCTCTGGTTCACCGCTGGAAATTCCATCCGAGTTGGTACCGGAGCAACCGGGGATGCTGGCGAAGTTCTTCCATCGCCCGCTGATGCTGGATGTGTTCGTCCGCAATCTGGAACTGCCGGTGCAGCCGCTGCAGCAGTTGGAAACCGTGCGCGACCCACGCGCACTATCTGATGCAGCCGGGGTGGTGCTGGGCTACCTGGAACAGAACCCGCACTTCCTCTCCTACCGATTTGGTTATGACGAAGCCGCCGGGATGCACGATGGCTTGACCAAACTGCGCGACCTGGGCCGCTGGTTGGCAGAACGCAGCGGCCAACTGCACGTCGTCCCGGTACGGCGCTACAAGCGCAAAAACAGTGATGAGGAGATTCTGGAAGAGCGCGTGGGCGGTATCCCGGCGCTCTAGGCCAGGTGGATTACTGGAAGTTATCCAGCAGTTGCTTCCGCAAACGGTCATATTCTGCGCTGCTGATGAGTCCCTGAGCCTTCAGGTCGTCGATCTGCTTGAGGCGCGCCGCTAAATCACCGCCGCCAGACGAGCCAACGGGTTGCTGGTTCTGTTGGGCCTTCATCGCTTGTGCCCGCCGGATGATCTCGTTCAGATCAACCGCCCCCTGACCACCCATCCGCATCACGGTCGCCCCGCTCGGAACGGTCAGGCCGGCGGGTCGCGGCAGGAAGCGGCTGATGATAATCATCACCACCCCCGCCAGTGAGATCAACAACAGACGAAAATCAAATTGTAGGTTGAAGGCGTTGGTGATGCCCTCCGTTGCCGAACTGATCAACTGAGTAGCAAATTCGCCAGTTACATCACGGCGCTCGCCATCAGCATTTTCGCAAAAGTAGGCGATAGGCCGTCCGTAGCCTTGCCCCGGCGTATACTCGCTAGCGCCTTCAATTTTGACCAGGGTTTCACCTTCCGTACAGGCCTGTACGGCCAGTTCTTCCGGGTTGGCTGCCACTTCCACCGCCTGCTGGACGCTTTGCATCGCACCACCAATCACGCCCATCACGCTGCTAGTGACCGTCAGGCTGATGCCTACGATGATGGCAAGGATACCGAGAACCAAAAGTAGTGTACGCACGGTCAAATTCCTTGTATTGCAATCGGATCGTGAAGCAGATGAACAAGGCGACCGGATTGGTCGCCTTGTTGGTGATTTACAGAGTGCAAGTGGGCGGCTTGCGGTCGCCTTACTTGAAGTTGTCGAGCAGTTGCTGCCGTTTGCGCTCGTATTCCTCGGCGGTGATAAGACCCTTGGAGCGGGCAACATCCAGTTGCTCCAACTGGCGGGCCAGGTCGCTGCTGACCGGGGATGTAGGTGCTGCCGGTCGAGGGGCGGGTGGGGCAAAGCCAGTGCCAGTCGTCACAACTGAGGGACGGTTGCTGCTGTTGCCACGCATGAAGATACCACCAATGATGAGGCCCAGACCGAGCAGGGGCAGGGCGCAGGCCAACGGATTCGGGGCAAAGGAAATCTCGCCATTTTGCAGGCGTTCGGGGATGGACTGTTCCAGATCCGAGGCGAAGTCGTTGAAGAACTCGGCGGATACATCCCGGCGATTACCACTGCTGTCTTCGCAGAAGATCAGGCCTTCGACATTATCGGGTGAGGTAGCAGTAAAACCGCGATCCGGCTGATTGACCACGACGCGCTCTCCGGCGTTGCAGAAGCGTTCTTCCAGAGCGGCGGTGTCACCTAACATATTGGTCATGGCGCTGAAGGCATCGGCAGCAACACTGAACAGCGGCGCAAAACCGCTGAAGATGGTCACACACAGACCACCGATCAGGATGACAATCCCCAACACAATCAACAGGGCACGCATGGTTCCTCCCGGCGACAATGGCATATCAGACAGATAATTCCAGTATAGGGGGGATACAGGCGGCGCGCAAAAGGGTTATCGGCACTATCCGGTCTTGGGTTGCAGGCTGAACAAGATGACGGCTGCCAGGGACAGGACCGCGCCGCCGATGAAAGGGGCTGCTGGACCGAAACCAGTCCAGCCGAACGTATCCTGCTTGCTACCCCGCCAAACGTTTCCGCAGGTCGCGCAGGGGGCCACGCAAGAGTGCTCCTGCCATCACCCCCGGCATCATGACGGACATCACCTCTGGCGGCACCTGGCGCGTCATCAGCTTGCCCATCAGGTCGCGCATGGAGTCGTCCTCCATCATCCAGCGCAGGCTGGTCAGCGCCCATTCGGGCATCTGGGTGTTGTCCGCGTAGATATTCTGACGCACATTCTGGAGCGTGGCGCGGAACATGCCGTAGGTCTTGATGCGAGCGGTTTCGTCGTACCATTCCAGCGCGGCAGGCCAGTCTTTCTCGCCAGAGCGCCAGTAGTGGATCGCCCAGGCGAGTGATTTGGCGGTAAACAGCGCATTGAAGATGCCCTGCCCGTCCAGTGGATCATGCTGATGATAGGCATCGCCGACCAGCGCCCAACCCGGGCCACCAGGCTGCCGGTAGAGGTTGCCGATACGCTTCATGCCCTGCACGGGCGTAACGCGCTCCGCACCCTGTATCCGGCGGGCAATATCCGGCTGCCGCTGGATCAGGTCGAGGTACAGGGCTTCCGCCTGCCCCGGCGCCGGATCAACCAGATCAGCACGCCCTTCGAGGGTGATGGCGGCAGTGCCATCGGCGCTATCCATTACCAGCAGGCCGAAGCCCGGCCCGCCTTCATAGGCCACGGAGAGCGGCCCATGATCATCGTAGGGCTGGACGTTCTTCCAGTAGGCATAGTAAAGCGTGGTCGGTTCTTCCTGATGCTCATCAATCACGCGAGCCTCGGTCTTACGAGCAACAACGCTGAAGCGCCCGTCTGCCCCGATGACCAGATCCGCCGTCAGATGTTCCTCTGGTCCTTTGCCTTCTTTGGCGACCACGCCGATCACCCGGTCGCCTTCCCACAGTAGGTCCGTCACGCTGGTATTCAGGCGACCTTCCACAGTGGGGAAGCCGAGGGCGTGATCCCAGAGCGCCGCATCGAAGCGCGCCCGGTCGATAGCGTAGGCGTAGTTCCGCCCTTTGGTGATGGGGAAATCGTAGGTCGTCTGGAAATCGTTGCGGTGGATTGCCATGCGGGTGATGCGCGGCGTAGCCCGGGCATAGTCGGCCTCCGGCGCACCGATTTCATCCAGCAGCTGCATGGCCGGGGCGAAGATGATGGGGGATGAAGCCGCTGGCAGGGAAGGAAATTCCGCCCGTTCCAGCATCATCACATGCAGCCCTTGCCTACCCAACCGCGCCGCCAGGGTTGACCCGGCAGGCCGCCCACCGACAATGATGACATCATAGTGTGGAGTCATGGTCTGGTCGTTTCCCGATCACTCTGTGAACAATTTCACACACGGTAGCACAAATCGAGGGGCGGAGTCTATGGAGTTGGATGAGAGATTATAGACATCGCTTATGCACTTGAGCGCGCAGCAGCGGGTTAAGTGAGCCGTTCAATGATGGTGCCGGTGCCCATGCCGCCCCCGCAGCACATGGTTTGCAGGCCATAGCGTTTATCGTGGATTTCCAGTGCGTGGAGCAGAGTCGTCAGCAGACGCGCGCCAGAAGCCCCCAGCGGATGCCCTAAAGCAATCGCCCCGCCGTGAACGTTGACGCGGCTCATATCCGCGCCGATCTCCCGCTTCCACAACGCAATGACAGTGGCAAAGGCTTCATTAACTTCAAACAGGTCAATCTGGTCGAGGGTCAGCCCGGCCTTGGTCAGCGCTTTGCGCGTCGCACCAATCGGGCCAGTCAGCATCAGGTGCGGGTCGCTCCCGACGGTGACGCCGCTGAGCAAGCGGGCGCGGGGTTTCAAGCCCAGTGCCTGAGCGCGTTCGGCACTTGCCAGCACCACCACTGCCGCCCCGTCACTGATCTGGCTGCTGTTCCCGGCAGTGGTGACTCCATCTGCGGTGAAGGCAGGCAGCAGCGACCCCATTTTCTCCAGCGTAGTGGTCGGGCGGATACCTTGATCACGGTCAACGGAAAGTGCCGAACCGGTTTCGTCCAGCCCATTCAGGGTAAACATCTCGCGGGTTAGCCACCCCTGTGCCTGGGCACGGGCGGCCTTCTGATGGCTCTCGTAACCGATTTGATCGATCTCTTCACGGGCGATATTCCACTTCTGGGCGATCTCGTCCGAAGCGATGCCTTGCGGGACCAGGTTGTATTGCTCCATCATCCGGTCGGTGAAAGGACTGCCATTGACCAGGCTGCTGCCCATGGGCACGCGGGTCATGCTCTCGACACCGCCCGCAACCACGATGTCAGCCTGCCCGGCAGCGATCATAGCTGCAGCCAGATGGACCGCTTGCTGGCTGCTACCACACTGGAAATCGACGGTCGTCGCTGGGATCGTGATCGGTAGCCCGGCATCCAGCAGGACGTTACGAGCGACATTGAAGGTCTGCTCGCCAATCTGGGTCACGCAGCCCATCAGCACATGCTCGACGAGTGACGGGTCAAGGTGGGCGCGGTTCAAGGCCTCACCCAGCACCAGCGATCCCAGCCGCACCGGATGAATCTCCCGCAGCCAGCCGTTGCGCTTGCCGAGGGGAGTACGGGCAGCGGCCAGAATAACCACATCGCTCATGAGGAGAATCCTTGTTCAGTGCACTCGTGATACAAATAGAATAGCACAGACCTCAGTTGAGGTCTGTGCTATTCAAACAGGAGGCAGGAAGACTTCGACGGGTTAGTTCCACCAGATGAAGCGGTTGCGGCGGTGGGTCTTGACCAAATCATTTTTGCCTTCGGTCAGGGGCAGATAGTCGCTTTCCGGGAATTCAGGTAAGGGCAGGGTGCTCCGCGCCATGCGGAAGGCTTCGACCTCCTCCAGAATTTCGCGCTGATGCTCTTCAACCATATCTTTCAGCAGATCACCATTAGGGATGTAGGGATACATAGGCTCTCACTTTCAACCACTTGTGAACTTTATCACATTCATTCTCTCATACATTTTCCTAGAAAAGTGTTAATGTTGCCCAAAAGAATTATAAATTTCATAGTGCAAAATGAATAAATGTCATATAAGCAAGCATGAAGGGTTCGTTTTAATCCAAGTATTCCTGTGTGTGAGCATTGGCCCAGCGACCCTATGAGTCCGGAATGCGTTACAATATCAGCCTGCTTCAACAATAGAGTCAGGATTATTGAGCATGGCATCCAACACGTTATTCCCCCGTTCCAGCGGCGTGCTGCTCCATCCCACTTCCCTGCCGGGGCGCTACGGCATTGGCGACCTGGGTCAATATGCCTATCAGTTCGTTGACTGGCTGGCCGCTGCTGGGCAGAGCATCTGGCAAGTGCTGCCGCTGGGGCCGACCAGCTACGGCGACTCGCCCTACCAATGCCTCTCCGCCTTTGCGGGCAACCCCAACCTGATTAGCCTGGATGTGCTCCAAGCTAAAGGATGGCTGACAGCGGTTGATCTGGCGAAGGTGCCGGACTTCCCACCGTATAAAGTGGATTTTGGGCCAGTGGTCGAATGGCGGACAGGTGTGCTGGCAACGGCTTATCGAGGCTTTAAGGCCCGCGCAACAGCCGAGCAGAAAGCGGCCTTCCAAACCTGGTGCCAGCAGGAAGCCGCGTGGTTAGAGGATTTCGCGCTGTTCGCGGCGCTTAAGGCGGCCAATGGTGGTCGCCCCTGGGTGGAGTGGGCGCCCGATGAGGCACTGCGTAAACCCGCTGCTATCGCCTCTGCGCGGGAAACCCATGCCGAGAAAATCTCTGAAGTGAAATTTTTGCAGTGGTGCTTCTTCAGCCAATGGCTGGATTTGCGGGATTACGCCCACAGCAAAGGTATCCGGTTGGTGGGTGATATTCCCATCTTTGTGGCGCACGACAGCTCCGACGTATGGGGTAATCCGCAGTTCTTCTATCTGGAACCCTCCGGCAAGCCCACCGTGATCGCCGGAGTGCCGCCGGATTACTTCAGCCCAACGGGTCAGCGCTGGGGCAATCCACTCTATCGCTGGGATGTGATGAAAGCCGATGGCTATCGTTGGTGGATCGAGCGCATCCGGGCTACGTTGGCAACGGTCGATGCCGTCCGCATCGATCACTTCCGCGGCTTTGAAGCCTACTGGGAAGTGCCTGCCTCCGAAGCAACTGCTATCAAAGGCGAATGGATCCCGGGACCGAAGTTTGATCTGTTCGAAGCGATCCAGAAGGCACTGGGTTCCAATCTGCCGATCATCGCCGAAGACCTGGGCGTAATTACCGAAGGTGTGATCGAACTGCGTGACGGGTTGGGTCTGCCGGGGATGAATATTCTGCAGTTCGCCTTCGGTGGTTCGGGCGGCGAGAACCGCTTCCTGCCGCACCATCATGTCCAGAACAGCGTAGTCTACAGCGGCACTCATGATAACAACACCACGCTCGGTTGGTGGATGGACCCCAAAGAAGTCAGCCCGGACATCCGTGAGTATCTGAAGGCTTACGTGGGCCATGAAGTCCAGGAACCACACTGGGAACTCATCCGTATGGGGATGGCGTCAGTGGCGCACACTTTCGTAGCTCCCATGCAGGACATCCTCGGTTTTGGGGCTGATACACGCATGAACACCCCTGGCAAAGAATCCGGTAACTGGGGATGGCGCTTCACGGCCGATTGGCTCCAGCATCCGAATCATCAAAAACTAGCCTGGCTGACCAAGGTCTTTGACCGCTGGCCTGCCAAGACGGCATCCTAAATACCAACGTCTAGAATCAAAAGAGCGCGGACACTTAGCCGCGCTCTTTTTGTGTTGTGACCGATTAGGTGCGATGGCAAGAAACCCAGTGACCGGGGCTGTGTTCGATCAGTTCCGGGTCAGGTTCCTGATAGCACAGGTCGAAGGCGACCGGGCAGCGGGTATTGAAGTTGCAGCCTTTGGGCGGGTTCGCCGGGCTGGGCACGTCACCCGTCAGAATGATCCGCTGACGATCCATTTCCACAATCGGGTCAGGGACCGGGACGGCGGAGAGCAGCGACTGTGTATAGGGATGCAGCGGATTTTCGTAGAGTTCGTCGGCAGAAGCCAACTCGACGATTTTGCCAAGATACATGACGGCCACCCGGTCGCAGATGTGCCGCACCATGCTCAAATCATGGGCAATGAACAGGTAGGTGAGGTTAAATTCTTCCTGCAGGTCTTCCAGCAGGTTGACCACCTGCGCCTGAATGGAGACATCCAGCGCGGAGATGGGTTCATCAGCCACGATGAAGCTGGGCTTCAGGGCCAGTGCCCGGGCAATACCGATACGCTGCCGCTGACCGCCGGAGAATTCATGCGGGTAGCGGTTGATATAGAATGGATTCAGGCCCACGCGTTCCAGCAGGTTTTCGACATATTCCTGCTGTTCTTTACGGTTAGGGATAATCTTGTGGATTTCCAGCGGCTCGGAGACAATCCGCCCCACCGACATACGGGGGTTCAGTGACGCAAACGGGTCCTGGAAAATCATCTGCATCCGTTGACGGGTTTTCCGCAGTTCTTCCGAAGAAAGCGCGGTCAGCTCGCGCCCCTCGAAAGTGACCGTCCCGGCAGTCGGTTTGTAAAGCTGAAGAACCGTACGACCGGTCGTACTCTTGCCGCAACCGGATTCACCGACCAGCCCTAACGTCTCCCCTTTGAAGACATCAAAGCTGACGTCATCGACCGCGCGCACGGCCCCGACCTGCCGTTGGATGACGATACCGGAGGTGATGGGGAAGTGTTTCTTTAGCCCACGCACCTGCACCAACGCTTCTTTTCCACCACTGTTTGCCCCTGTTTTCGCCGGAGCCGCTGCTGTCATCGTCGCCATTGTGTCATTCCCTTAAATCTCGTCATCAGCCGACGGACGCACAACATCGCGTCCCTACATCATACACCCCTCACCACGGTTGCGGGAAGCTTACTGCGCCCCGACCATAGCCGCTTGTGCCTCGGGCTTCAATGCGCCCGTACGTACATCTACCCAGCAGGCATGGAGATGGTTCGGTGCCTGGGCATCCGGCACCAATTCCAGCGGCGGGGTCACTTCCGTGCAGATGTCCTTGCGGTAGGTGCAGCGGGCAGCGAAGGGGCAGCCCTTCGGCTTAATCCGCATATCCGGCGGCGACCCTTCGATCTGGGTCAGCCGTTGGCGGTTCTTTTCCTGATCCAGGCGGGGGAGGGAATTCAGCAGACCGAGCGTATAGGGATGGCGGGTATCCTTATAAACTTCCTTAACCGGCCCGCGCTCGACAATGCGACCGCCGTACATGACCTGCACCGTATCCGCCAGACCGGCAATGATGCCCAGATCATGGGTGATCCAGACCATTGCCATACCAATTTCATCCCGCAGACGCCGTACCAGATCGAGAATCTGCGCCTGAATGGTCACATCCAGCGCGGTCGTTGGTTCGTCAGCGATCAGCAACTTGGGGTTGCAGGAGAGCGCCATAGCGATCATGGCGCGCTGGCGCATACCGCCGGAGAATTGATGCGGGTAGTTCTTCAAACGCTTCTTGGCATCCGGAATACCGACCAACGACAGCAGCCCGGCGGCGCGGTCATCGGCTTCTTTATTGCTCATGCCCAGGTGGAGCTTGAGGGCTTCGGTAATCTGGGTGCCGATGGTCAGCACCGGGTTGAGGGAGGTCATGGGGTCCTGGAAAACCATGGCGATTTCTGCGCCACGTACCGCCCGCATTTCATCCTGGCTCAGCTTGAGCAAGTCGCGACCACGGAACAACACCTGACCACTTTCGATGCGCCCTGGCGGGCTGGGGATCAACCCCATGATCGAGAGCACATGGACGCTCTTGCCAGAGCCAGACTCGCCGACGACGCCGAGGGTTTCCCCTTCATAGAGTTTATAGGAAACTCCGTTGACGGCGTAGACGATGCCTTCCTGCGTATGGAAACGTGTGACGAGGTCTTTGACCTCCATCATAACGGGTTGTGCCAAGTGGACTGCCTCCTCCGAAAACCGACTTCTGGAAACTTTTTTAACAAAGTTGGCCTATTGTGCCTCATCCTGTGGATTTTGCAAAAGATTAATGGACAGGTACACAGACAAAATGAACGGAAATGGATCACTTCTGCTTAGTTGATTCTGCAAGAACCACTGTCGAGAGTTCACATCGTGTTTTAACGGGTCAGGCCCGCAGTCCATCCATCGTACCCCAGTATGACTCAACTGGACTGAAATTCGCCCGTCTGAATGGCGATGCTCGTCAGCCGGGTGCGCGCCATCTCCAACCAGGTGCGATAGGTGTTAATCTCCATTAACGAACCTTCCATGATGAGTTGACGATGGATAGCTGGATTATCCATCTGGTTCATCAGGGCGATAGACTGATCACGATAGAAACGCTGGCCCGCATCAAAGATGCGGAGTTTTTCCAGGCAGGCATCCAACCACTGGATGACTTGGGTGCGGGGCAACCGCTCCTCCATAAACATAAAGCGCCACATAGCGATTTCCCGCTGCTCATAATAGGGATGAATCTCTGGCACGCGCCGCAGCCATTCATCAAGAAGGTCGCTACCTGATTTTGATAACGTATAGATCTTGCGCTGCCGCGTCATGGGTTCCAGTTCGAGTTCGCCGTCAATAATCTCCTGCTTTTCTAACCGCTTCAAAATAGGGTAAATGGTGCCGGGGCTGGCATTCCAACTGTAGACACCACGCGGGGAAAAGTAATTAATGATGCTGTAGCCAGACTGCGGTTGCAAACTGATCAGCCCTAAAACAACGTATTCCAGTGTCGTCAATTCGCGACCTGATTGAGATGCCATAATCTACCTAGTATAACGATTCGATATATGATTATCGCACAAGTGGGGACTTTCGCAATCGAGTACAAACAGGATAAGGAAGGTTTAAGTACATCGCAGGACTAAAGTACCAAATATTCAATAGTACGAATCGTTATATCGTATAAGTCGAATCGCAATAACATTATTCGCAAAGTAGAGGTGACTCCATGCCAGGGACACAAGCGATTGTCATCGGCGGTAGTATTGCGGGATTACTGGCTGCCCGGGTTCTGAGCGAATACTTCGACATGGTGATCGTCATTGAACGGGACAAACTGCCCGCCGGTACCGACTATCGCCCCGGTACACCGCAGGCGCGTCATCTACATACGATGTTGATCCGGGGCGAGCAGGCACTTTGCCGTTTGTTTCCTGGCTTTGAGGAAGATCTCAAACAGGCGGGGGCAGTCCAGGCACGCTGGGGATTGGATAACCGATTTTGCACCGTCGGCGGGTGGACTCCCCGGTTTGACAGCGGCTATCGCAGCCATATCATGGGGCGTATCCGGCTGGAATATCTGGTGTATGCCCGTGTCAGCGCATTAGCCAACGTGCGCTTTCTGACCGAAACCGAAGTCACTGGTTTGCTCACCAGCGCGGACAACCGGCAGGTCAACGGCGTGTTCACGCGGTCGCGGGTCAACCAGATGGAGGATCGCTTAACCGCGCAATTGGTGGTCGATGCCAGTGGCCGTAGCAGCAAAGCCAGTCAGTGGCTGACTCAGCTTGGCTACCCTGCGCCACAGGAAACCGTCATTGACGCCCACTGTGGCTATGCGACCCGCTGGTACAGACGATCAGACGAATTTTCGCCGGAGGTGATCGCTATACAGACGCGCCCAAACGCGGGACTGATGCGAGGCGGCGGGTTGATGACGGTGGAAGATCATCAGGTCGTTGTCACATTAATGGGTGGCGCTGGAGATTATCCCCCCACGGATGAGGAAGGCTTCAACGCCTATGCCCGGTCGCTGGCTGACCCAGCCCTCTATGAAGCCATACAGCAGCTTACGCCCGTTTCAGCCATCACTGGCTACCGGCGTCTGAATAATCGGCGGCTGCATTTTGAACGGCTCACCCGCCGACCGGAGCACTTCCTGGTGATGGGTGATGCCGCCGCAGCCCTTAACCCGATCTATGGGCAGGGCATGACGAAGGCGGTGCTGGAGGCCGAACTGCTCCAACAACTACTACAGGGGCGCGATGTCTCCAAGCTGGTGGGCCTGGCGGCCCGCTTCCAGCGCGAATTGGCAAAGGTGATGAAAGGGGCCTGGATGATGGCAACCGGTGAGGACATGCGTTTCCCCGGCGTCGAAGGCGCTACTCCCTGGCTGGGCGACCGTATCGGTCACGCATATATGGACTGGGTCGCTCAGGCGATGCCGTCCAGTCAGTTGGTGACCAAACACTTTTTTGAGGTGATGACTTTATTGCGTCCGGCGGCCAGCATGATGCGACCGGCTACCTTGATCCGGGTCGTCTGGCACAACCTCCGAGCCATCGGACGAGGCCGCAACACGCCGGCGTTGCAATCGGTTGAAATCACCGCGTGAGGTGGTGGGGCGCAGGTTGCGCCCCTAGCGTATCCGCGCCCGTAGGATGGTATGCATCGCCACCGAGAGGACGATAATCAACCCGTAGATCACTTCAGTGGTGAAACCCGCCCACCCGATTGCCACCACGGCGGGTTGGATCGACGCGATGATGAAGGCACCGATGAAGGTCCCAAAAACTGTCCCGACACCCCCAAAGACCGAGGTGCCCCCCAGGAACACAGCAGCCAGCCCGATCAGCAGGTAGCCATCGCCCAGGTTGGTGAAGAAGTTGCTGATCTGGATGGCGTTGAGCAGACCGCCAAACGCAGCCGCGACGCCGACGATGGCGAACATCAGCACACGGGTGCGGTTAACCGGAACGCCCATCAAACGCGCCGTGTTCTCGTTATCCCCGATCAGGTAAACATGGGCGCCAAAACGGTGCCGGTTGAGCAGGAACCATACGCCCACTGCGACCAGGATCATCCAGATCATCTGCATGGGGAAGAAGCCAAACAGGTTGCCAACCAGAATATCGCGGAAGGCAGTGCCACGCAGTTCATTGAGGGGGAAGCTGCGCCCGTTGGTGATGACCTGGACCATGCCACTCCAGAAGAACTGGGTGCCGATGGTAGCGATCAGTGACGGGATACCGATGTAGACCACGATCAGTCCATTGATAAGGCCGACCGCGAAACCCGTGAGCAGGCAAGCGGCGAAAGCCAGCAACGGCTGCCCGGTCGCCAGGTTGACCCCGACAAAGGTGGTCACGCTCATCGCCATGATCGAGGGGAAACTCAAATCCATCTCCCGCCCGATGACCAGCATGGTCAGTGGCAGCGCCACGATACCCCAGTAGGGCACGGTCGACATGAGCGCCGTGTAGATATTGCCCTGCCGGAAGGCGGGCGTCGAGACAAAGTAAATCACCCACAGGAGCAGCATCACGCTGAAGATGCCTACCTGCAAGCCGTTCCGCCGAAGGAAGCGGCCGAGATCAAAGCCTGTGTTAGCAGGCATAGGAGTTGTATTGGATGCCATCAGGTCAAGCCCTCTGCTTTGCGTCTTTGCCGCTTTGCATCTTTGCGTAAAAAATCTTACAAGCTGCCCGTCTCCGCCACATGCTGCATCTTATCGAGCAGTTCGTTGAGGCTGAGGTCGGCTTTGCGGAATTCGCCAGCAACGGTGCCGCGATCCAGCAGCACGATGCGGTCAGCCACGTCGTAAACATGGAATACGTTATGGTCGATGAAAATGCAGGACTTACCCGCCGTCTTGATCTCGCGGACGAAGTTGAGCAGTTTGCGGGTCTCGCTCAGCGCTAACCCCATGGTCGGTTCATCAAGGATGATGATCTCGGCATGGAAGTAGAGCGCCCGCACAATCGCCACGCCCTGCTTTTCACCGCCAGAAAATCCTTTGATCGACGAATCCGGCGTAACAGCAGTCGAGGTGAACCCCAGTTCCCCACGCATCAGGCGGTCGGTTTCTGCGCGCATCTTTTTGACATCGAGGAAGCCAAAACGGGTCGTCAGTTCCCGGCCAATGAAGATATTGCGCCACAGGCTTTGCTGATCCGCCAGCGCTCGCTCCTGGTAAACGGTCTCTACACCTAATTCTCGTGCTCGTGGCACAGTCAGATGATCGACACGCTGCCCGTTGAAATACAGTTCACCACTGCTCGGCTGATGGTAGCCGGTGATGATCTTGATGAGGGTGGACTTCCCCGCGCCGTTATCCCCGAGCAGGCCGACCACTTCATTCCGCCCAACCCTGAAGTTGATATTGCGTAATGAATGCACTTCACCAAAGGATTTGGAGATATTTCGTAGCTCCAAACGGTCATTTTCGGTCAAGAGTAAAGCTCCAAAAGAAAGAGTTTTGTTGGTTAAACGGGTTGATAAGACAATACGCAGAGGGGCGACCCGACGGATCGCCCCTACAAGGTGAGGGCTATAGTAAGCAGCGACTTTTCACTGGTTACTGATTAGCCGCCCCGAACAACTGAACTACCGAATACCCTGCTCCACCAGCGGAGCCAGAATGTCGATGTTATCGGCGCTGGCGAAACCGGCGCCGGTATCAATCGTCAGGCCAGAGAAGTTGTACTTCTTCGCCAGGCAGATTTGCAGGATGGGCAGGTAACCCTGGAGATACTGCTGCTGGTCGATGACCAGGTCGGTCCAGCCACCTTGAATCGCGGTGACGGTTGCCGGGGAGAGGTCGAAGCCAGCAGTGAAGATGTCTTCCGGACCCTTGCCAGCGGCTTCCAGCAAGCTCTGCAGCGAGGCGGTCAGGTTACCGTGATCGGTGACGACCAGCTTGACATCTGGTGCCGAGGCTACATAGGCAGTGAAGGTGGCGATACCAGCAGCGGCATCCGCATTAGTGGCCTGGTCAATTTCCAGATAGTCCACTGTCACACCGGCCTGTTCCAGACCTTCAACCACACCGCGAGTCCGTTCACCACGACCGGGCTGTGAGAGCAGACCCCAGACCATTGCCCGGTCACCTTCGACCAGACCAAAACGGCGGACGGATTCCTGTGCCAGCGAGAAGCCTGCGCTGTACTGGAACGCCCCGACATAGCCGAAGCCGTTCGCGCCGTACTGGGCTTGCAGGTCGCTCAGGGGAACGTTCTGGGCCGTGACGATAATGCCAGCCGCCTGCGCATCATCAACGGCGCTGCGGTAGGCTTCGTCGCCAGGGTGACCCATAACAGCGATGCCATCCGGCTGGGTGGCGATGGCTTCCACCAACTGGGTGACCATCTTCTGCGAGTCCCAGTCCGACCAGACGTACTGGACGTTCGCGCCCAGGTCGGAGGCGGCCTTCAGCGCTCCGTTGTAGACGACGGTCTCAAACGGGCCACCGGGGGAACCACCGGGGAAGAAGACAATATCGACACCGGAACAAACCTGGTCATCCTGAGCGCCAACGAAAGGAACAGCAGTAATTGTGGTGGCGATCAATGCCAGCAATGCCAGCACGATCCATAAACGATTCAAACGAGACATGATCTACTCCTCATAAGTGTTTTGCATAACTTCCCGATGCAATTGCACCTGAGGAGAAATCTACCCCGCGTGAGAGAGGTTGTCAATTAATGCGCGTGATACTGCTGAATAGCGGCTACCGTCCCGGATGCCCTCTTCAGCCCGGACGCGCTCGCCTAGCACAGCTGCTCACTACCACATTCAAGCATCTTTCGTGCTCTGGATGAAGGATGCCGCTTCATCGAGAGCGCGGGAAGCCTCTGGCATCATCTGCGGCATCACACCCATCCACACATGGAACATATTCGGGTACTCATACAAGGTGAGGTCAACACCGGCGTCTTCAGCCCGTTCTGCCAGACGAGTGGCATCCGGGTAGAGTAAATCATTGGTGCCAGTGAATATCGCCATCCGAGGCAAGCCCTCCAGTGAGCCGAACAAAGGGCTTATGCGCGGATCGGTCGGTGCTAAATCCCCCGCCCACCATGCCCCGCTAATTCGGAGTGACTCCATCGAGAGGATGGGGTCGCCCTCATCCAACGCCGGTTGTGCCGGATCACTCAGAGTCACATCCAGCCAGGGTGAGAACAAAACAAGTGCCGCCGGGAGCGATTCCTCGGCATCCCGCCGCTGCTGCACGAGCGAAAGTGCCATCCCACCTCCCGCCGAATCGCCAGCAATAACCACCTGCCCAGCCCCTACCTCAGCCACCAATTGATCCAGCACCGTATTCATCAAGGCATAGGCGGGTTGCCAGTCATGTTCCGGGGCCAGCGGATAAAACGGCATGACCAGCGTAGCACCCGTGCGGTCAATCAATTGCTCGGCAATATCCCAATGCAGGGATAACGCCTCATTCACATAGGCACTGCCGTGCATGTACAGCAGGCGCAGTGGACTGACGGTGTCCCCACGCAACCTGACGGTCCACACGACGGCGCCGTTGACCTCGCCCTCCTGCACCTCATACTTGGCACGGAAGGCCTCCGAAGGAAAGGCCGGGCCGCGTTCCCGATTTTGGGCGACGAGCGCCCGGAGTGCCGCCGGGTCATCACCGGCGGGCATAGGCACCGCAGGCAGCATCAGTCGTACCATCTGCGCTGGGATACTCACCCCAGCCTGTGCAGCAGAGAGCGCTAAGGCCCCACACCCCACAAGAGCAACACCAATCACTATCACCAGTAGGAGGGTGATCCGTTTCTTCATCAGCTAGAGCTCCTTATCGGATCTTCGATTTAGGCCGGGTGATGATGCTGTTCGATCATCTGCACAGCAGCGCGAATGCCATCCTCAGACCGGATGTGCTCGCCCAGTGCGGCGGCGCGCTGCCGCATTCCGGCATCGCTCACGGCCTGGGTGATGGCCGCCGCCAGCTTCTCCGCCGTCAGGCGTTTGCGCGGGATCGGGGCCGGGCCAACGCCCAGATCATGCACCCGCTGACCCCAGTAGGGTTGATCTGCCATGAACGGCACAACGATGGAGGGAACACCAGCTCGTAAGCCCGCTGCTGTCGTCCCCACCCCACCGTGATGGACCACTGCGGCCATCTGCGGGAAGAGCCAGCTATGCGGCACCGAGGACAACATATAGACCTGGTCGGGCAGATCAGCCGAACTCAGTCCGCCCCAACCGGAAGCCAGCACCGCCCGCTGCCCGCTCAACTCCACCGCTTTGAGAGTCAGCCGCGTGGCTTCTTCCGGGTTGCGGCTGCCCATGCTGCCAAAACCAATATAGACCGGCGGTGGCCCGAACTTCAGAAAATCAACCAGACTGGACGGCGGAGTCCAATCCGCTGCGGCCTCGAGGAACCAGAAGCCAGTGACCTGGATGTGGTCGCCCCAGTCCGGTGCGTCCGGCAGCACGTGGCGGCTGTAGCCATAGATTGTCGGCACGCGCCGCCGATCCAGCGCCCCATAGGGTCCCCAGAAGGAGGCTTTAGGCAAACCGATGCGCTTGCGCGTCTCGACATCTGCAATGCGGGTGCTCTGCCAGAAGATCTGCCGCAAGACCTGAAATGACAGTGGATTCAGGACTTGCCCCAGTGGCAAACGCGGAAACAGCGGCGCGGGGAAGGCGCGGGTCGGCGTAAAGGGAAACAGGTAGGCTAGTTGGATCGGGATATTGAGTTTTTCAGCGATCGAAAAAGCCCCGCCCATGCCACCCATGCCGGTGACGAGCAAGTCAGAACCTTCGATGGCGGAAGGCATCTCCCGCGCAAAATCCTCGGCGCGGCGTTTCATCTCCGCGTTCATTTTGCCGATCACCTTGAGGAAGTTGCCGCTTTCCGTGACCTGCCGCCACTCCGGGTTTTGCAGCATCTGCTCGATGCTCATTCCGGTCGAGATGAACTCCAGCCCTGCATCTTTAGCCAGGGATTCAAAATCCCCGGTTGAAAGCACGCGCACCTGATGACCTGCGGCGTGCAGCCCTTGACCCAGCGCCACATAGGGCTGCACATCCCCCCGCGTGCCGGAGGCGACGATGGTGATCTTCATGACACAGCCCTTCCAATTCCATTGACCAACAGTTCAGCAATGCGATCTGGCAGAGTGTCCCAGTGGTCTACAACTAGCGAGTCACCCATGATGTGCTGCATGATCAGGCCCATCACCATGCCGGAAATCGCCCGCACCAGCAGGCGCAATTCATCCGGCGGCAAGCCACGCTCGGCAAAAAGCATTTCGGCCATTTGCAGCGTGGGCTCGAGAATGGTCTGCTGATACTGCACCCGCAATTCCGGGTTGACCATCATCTCCGAGATGACGATGCGGAACAGGCTGGTATTCTGCTGCTGGAGGGCCGCTTGCAGGTAGAAACGCACCAGATTATGGAAGTCGCCCAGATCAGTGGGTAGTGGTGGCATCTGCTGGATCGCCTGTTCTCGCATCCGTTCGAGGATGCCCATCAGCAGCGCCGTCTTATTCTCAAAGTAGTTGTAGATGGTGCCATCAGCGATCCCGGCATGCCGAGCGATGTCCTTGATGGTCGTGGGGTGGAAACCCTTGTCTGCAAAGACATGGGCGGCCGCATCCAGAATCTGGTTGCGCCGTGCGGCAATGAGTTGGTCTTGTATGGGGTCTTTCATAGTCCTGCATCTTGCTATTGAATAATCGTTCACTTTAGTGAATGAACGTTCATTCAAGACTACAGTGATCTGTGGAGGCTGTCAAGCAGGTAAGATGCAACCGTCGATGGCCGTCCTGTAATGTAAGACGCTGTAACACCCCGTTCACCCGACCTTACATGGAGTATGTTCCCCTATGGTTATTGATCTTTCCCCCGTCATCAGCGGTGACATGAAAATGCTGGAATTTTCCCGCCCCTTTTCAGTGGCTGATCTGCGGGATACCACCAATCATTCGCTGGATACCATCCGCAAGTTGATTGAAGGTAAGAGCGATGCTTATGTGACTTTCCTGCCGCATGACCCGAATGCCAACGATCCCTTTGCCAAACCCGGTGAAGAACACATTGGTTGGAGTCTGGCGCATCTGGTGGCGCACGTGACCGCCAGCAGCGAGGAATGGGCGACCTATAGCTCCATTCTGGCGCGGGGCATCCACTATCCGGCAGAACCCCGCCTGCGCTTTGAAACCGAGTGGACCAGCATCACCAGCACCGCGCAAACCCTGCAGCGGCTGGAAGAAAGCCGTCGCCTGCGTCTGGGGTATCTGGCCGCCTGGCCGGATCAACCTGACCTGACCATGCTCCGGGGGCTTTCGCCGCGTTATGTGGAAAAATTCGGGGAAATGAATGCACCAGCGGCCTTCCTCTTTGGTCTGATGCACGAAGTTGGGCATCATGGGCAGTTCAGCGAGGTCGCCCGACAGGCGGATGCGGCCTTGGCTGGAGTCTAAACTAATTGGGCGGGGTGCAACCCCCGCCCATTCTTTCCTGCCTACTGCTGGGCCAGTGCGAAGGCCTGTACCCCACCTCGATCCAGATGTTCCAACCGCCCGTAGCCGTTAATCGCCATGGCGTAGACGCCCAGGTTCTGGCTGAAGGCCGCCTGCGAGCAGGGCGTCATGGGCGGGGCGGTATTCTCCGCCAGCAGCGTACCGACTGGGATCGACTTGCTGTATTCGCCATTGCCTACCCGGTTATAGCCATTGATGCCTGCCGGATTGCTGGCGTTGGTATCAGTCACTTTGCCGGCGGCATTCGCGCTGGGCAGCCCGACCCCCAGCCCACGATAGACGCCATTGCCAAAGGTGGCAAAGCCATGTGGGTGATACGCCTGGAAGCTCAGGTTGACCAGATCGCTGGCGGCGTTGGTGTATTCCAGGAAACCGCAGTTGGGGTTGGCGGGCGAACCGTTCAGCTCCACCGTATGCAGCACCGCCACCACCGGGTTGTTATCCACCCGCACCACCATCTGGAAGGCCAGGGTATCGGTGCCGGAAGGCCCACCGAGGATGCGGTTGCTGATGGGCGCATGATGCGTGCCGAAACTGGTATTCAGCGGCGCAGAGATGTTCGGAATAAACACGTCCACCCCATGCGCTGTCCAGTTGATGGCATTGCCGCCGCTGTCGAACAACTCCAGTTTGAGCGCGTACAATCCCGCCACCGCATCCGGGTTGCTGCCACTCGACCCTGGCGTGACGAAGTAGCCGGTCGCCAGATCGGCCTCGCTGATGGTTGCCATACGGATCGCGCCGGGGATCAAAGTCGGCGGGATTTCGTAGAGGCCGTTGGGCTTCTTCAGCGGATAGGCCACGTAATTCGGCCCACTCCACGGATTGGGAGGCGGGAACTGATAATGGCGGATGACTTCCTCGGTGAACGGGTGCCAGGTGTCGCTCACACCGGTGAAGCCATCGCTGGCGGTCAGGCGCTTGTACGACCACAGATAGTAGATGATCCCGGCAGCGCGCAAATCAGTCATGCCGAAGTCCGCTCGCAGATCGAGCGTCGCACCGAAGGGTGCATCGCCAAACAGGCCTACGCCTGCGCCACTGGTCGGCACATCCTTAACACACACGCCGCTGCCAATGGTCGTCACCAGCAGCCCCTTGAAGCCCAGGTCCACGCCGCCGGGGATACCTGGAACGCGCGGGTCGGTGATGGTGATGGTCACTTCGGAACCACACACGTAGTTCCAGTACGTATGGCAAGCGCGGCCCGGATCGTAGACCGTCACCCACTGCCCATTGATGAAGTACTCCACCCAGAAGTACAGATCGGGGTGGTCGCCCCAGCAGCGGTAGAAGATGGTGGTATCGAAGCGCCCCTGCCCATCCGTTTCCACCACAGCCAATTCATCACAGGTCAGCCAGGTGTGCAGCCAGTGAAAGTGGCACCACAATGGCGAGAAGAGGGTGGCATGATCGATCAGAGTCTGGCGGATTACCCCAACCGACTCGGCCTGTAAGGCAATCTGGACCGCGCCAGGCAGCGAGTCGAACAGAGTCATTTCCTTGGGCGGCAGCGGCTGTGGATTCAGCGCCACGCGATCCATGCGTGACATCATCTGGCGCGGCGGTAGTGGCTGCGGGTTGAGCATCACCTGGTCGAACTCACGCGGCGGTAACGGCTGCGGGTTCAGACCGACTAAATCCAATGGAGATGGGCCGCCCACATCAATTGGGGTCTTGAGAAATACCTCATACGGCGGCGGATCAGGCAGCGGGATGGGGAAGGGGAACGGAATCCGTTCGCGCAGCTTCTCCAGCAGTTCATCCCGCAGGCGGAACAGATCGTACTCCGGCAGGCGCTCGATCCACCAGTGGATTTTGTCCACTTCGCAGATGTGCACGCGGGCATTCTGCACCGGGTACTTGACCGTCACGCTGCCGATCTTGACCGGGCGTACCACCTGACCGCGTACCCGGCAGCGACAGATGGGCCAGAACTGATACACATCCGAAGGGATGGGCAACAGCTTTTGAATATCCAGCCGGGGGTCATAACGCCAGGCGGGTTCATAGGCCGCAATCCGTTCCATCGCCTCGATGGTGGGCTTCGCTTCCTGGTCACGCAGTGACGGGCCAAAGAAGATGCGGGCCGACGCTGCCGCTTCCCCCCGTAGCGCGAGTTCCGCCACGCCCTGCCGAACCGGCGCGGCCCCTAGAAAAGTCCCACGCCCATCGAAAGCGTAGGCTGTCAGCTGGATGTCGCCATCCGGCTTGCCATCAAACTCCACACCGAACCGTACCCGAGACTCCGAACGTTTGGCTTTCTCTGCCATGGTCAGTCCTCCACATCTGCATGTAACGGCTCCCCCACACATTACACTATGCGTTACAGAGGGCCTTTATCTACAGACTGAGTACAGCAGAGCTGCTTCGGGTGCATTCGGATTTCGGGGTGGGTTTATCAGCGGCGGCGGCGGCGGCGGCGCAACCTCCCTTTATTGTGGACAAATTGGATAGAGTGGACAGATTAGACTCTGCGATTTTGCCCAACAGCGCTCGAGCCAGTGCGCTATGGACGACGGTGGAATCAAACTCAGGTTAGCACATATTGAGTGAATAATCGGAACATTTGTTCCGATTCTGAATCTTGACAGGATTTCGCCTCACTGACGAATATACACCCTGCTTCTGCTTCCCTTGCCAGCCCTGCCGATGCCGTCTACCATAGACGGCCTACCGCGCGTGCAATCTGGATACCTGAATGAACACCATCGATCTCCGCAGTGATACCGTCACCTGGCCGACCACCGCCATGCGGGAGGCCATGTACACCGCCCCCGTCGGCGATGATGTCTATGGCGAAGACCCGACCGTCATCGCGCTCGAAGCCGAAGCCGCCGCCATGCTGGGCAAAGAAGCTGGCTTGTTCGTCGCCAGCGGTAATATGGGCAACCTGGTCGCGCTGCTGACCCACTGCGGGCGCGGCGAGGAGATCATCGTCGGCAAGCAGGCGCATATCGTCCGCTACGAGGCCGGTGGATCGGCGGCCGTCGGCGGCATTCACACCAATCAGATCGAAGTCCAGCCAGATGGTACCCTGCCGCTAGAGGCAATCCGGGAATCCATCCGTGTCGAGAACGATCACTTCCCGCGCACCCGCCTGATCTGCCTGGAAAATACGCAGGGCACCATCGGCGGCATCCCCTTGAGCGTGGCCTATACGGAGCAGGTGGGCGAACTGGCCCGCGAACATAATCTGAAAGTCCATGTCGATGGAGCGCGTTTCTTCAATGCGGCCACCGCCCTGGGAGTCTCCGCTGCCGAATTAGCCGCCCCGGTCGACAGCGTCACCTTCTGCCTTTCCAAAGGGTTGTGCGCACCGGTCGGCTCGGTGCTGGTGGGATCTGCCGCCTTCATCAAGGAAGCGCGGCGCTCGCGGAAAGTCATCGGCGGCGGAATGCGGCAAGCCGGTGTACTGGCGGCTGCCGGCTTGATCGCCCTGCGCGAGATGACCAGCCGTCTGGGCGAGGACCACGCCAATGCGCGGACGCTGGCGGAGGGGCTGGCGCAAATCCCCTGTATCCAGATTGACCTCAGCCGCGTGCAGACCAACATGGTCTTCTTCGACCTGCACCCGGAAGCGCGACTCACCCCGGCTGAACTGACCGAACGCCTCAAAGCAGAATATGACATTTACATCAATGCCTACCCTGGAAAGGCGCGCACCTTCCGCGCTGTGACCCACTACTGGATTACGCCGGAACGGATTGAAATTACCCTCGACGCCATTCGGACGCTGCTGGCATGAGTCCGACGATCTACCCCGATCCACGGCCCGCGCCGCAGCCTCCGCCGACCCCGCCACCATCGGTGCCGGAACCGGACTTCATGCCGGAGGAAGCCAACGACGACCCGACTTACGAGTCGCCGTTTGAGAAGCGCAAACCGGCGGTTGAGGACGTGGACGGCCCGGTGGTGTATCGCGGCGCAACCAGCGACCCAATCTTCGGCTACCTGATCGGGCTGGCGTTATGTGTCGGCCTGACGCCCCTGATCCCGGCGCAAACTGACCTGCGCTATGTGCTGATCTGGGGCGTGCTGGCGGGCTTCGGCGTGCTCTCCTGGCTGATGGGCAACAGCGCCCGCATTTGGACGGAGACGCCGGAGAATCTATTCTGGGGGGTGATCTTCGGGCTGGTCGTCGGCGTGCCGCTGCTGATCTTCGGCGGTGACATCCTGCGCGAAACCGATCAACGCCTGTTCACCGGACTTTCCGCCGGGGGGACTCTGGCTTTTCTGATCTTCGTCATGCCGCTGGCGGAAACGCTGTTCTTCCGGGGCATCCTGCAGGAATTACGTCCGTTCTGGCAGGTCGGTCTGCTGGCGACCGTGTGGTCGGCGCTGCTGTTCTTCCCGGTCATGGATGTGATGCGCTTCCCGGCGGTAGCTGTGGTCATCGGTACCGCGCTCGGCCTGATGAACATGATCTACAGCTATGTGCGACAGCGCAACGGCCTGGCCTCGGCCTGGGTCTGCCAGATCGTGGTCAATATCGTGGTGCTGTTCCTGCCGGTACTGGTCGGGTAGTTGAGCTCCACGGTTACGTTCCGATTTATTGCCTGATCGATGCTCCTGGCGAATCAAGTTTAAAGATTTGAACCAGTATCAATGCACAAACCAAAATGATGTCTTGAATAGGCCGTTTTCAATGAAAATCACCCAACTGGAACTCTTCAAAGTCCCGCCGCGCTGGTTATTCCTCAAAGTCACCACAAATGAGGGCTTGGTCGGCTGGGGCGAACCCATCGTCGAAGGCCATGCCGATACGGTCGCTGCCGCCATGCGCGAGATCGAAGAGGTGGTCATCGGTCAGGACCCCGGTCGTATCGGGGACATCTGGCAGCAGTTGTATCGGTCCCGTTTCTACCGGGGTGGCCCGGTCATGATGAGCGCCATCGCCGGGCTGGATCAGGCCCTGTGGGACATCAAAGGCAAAGCGCTGGGCGTGCCGGTCTATGACCTGCTCGGCGGTGCAGTTCGCGACCGCATCCGCATCTACTCATGGATCGGCGGCGACCGTCCGGCAGATGTCGCCCGCGATGCCCAGGAAAAGCAGGCGTTGGGCTTCTCTGCCATCAAGATGAACGCGACTGAAGAAATGCACTTCATCGACAGCTTCGATAAGGTGCAGGCCGTCATCGAACGGGTGGCTGCCGTGCGGGCCGTTACGGGGCCGGGCTTCGGCATCGGCGTGGATTTTCATGGGCGGGTGCATAAGCCCATGGCAAAAGTGCTGGCGCGGGAACTCGAACCCTTCCACCTGCTGTTCATCGAAGAACCTGTCCTGCCGGAGAATAACGAAGCCCTGCGCGAGCTGGCTCATCTGAGCGCCATCCCCATCGCCACCGGCGAGCGTATGTACTCGCGTTGGGATTTTAAGCAGTTACTGAGTGATGGCTACGTGGACATCATCCAGCCAGATGTCTCCCACGCGGGCGGCATCAGCGAAGTGGTGCACATCGCGGCCATGGCGGAAGCCTATGATGTGGCGCTGGCACCGCACTGTCCGCTGGGGCCTATCGCGCTGGCGGCCTGCCTGCAAGTCGATGCGGTGGCCTATAACGCCTTCATCCAGGAGCAAAGCCTGGGCATCCACTACAACCGGGGCAATGACCTGCTCGACTACCTGGCAGATCCGGGTGTATTCCGCTATCAGGATGGCTTTGTCAGCCTACCGACCGAGCCGGGGCTGGGAATCACCATTCAGGAAGACGTGGTGCGGGCCGCCGCGGCGACAGGTCATGACTGGCACAATCCAGTCTGGCGGCGCGACGATGGCTCGATTGCCGAGTGGTGAGCGAGCGATTTAAGAGGCGTTACGGCGTCGACAGTCGGCCACTTCAGCCGCATGTTCGCGCTCATGGTTGATCGCACCCTGGATGAACTGCGGGATCGTTTCGCTTCCCCAATGGAAACGCACTGTTTGTTCCCAATCAGCCTCAGGAATTGCGTTCAGTAAGGCGAGGATGGCAAAGCGATTGATTTCGCACTCCAGTTTCGCGCTGGCAGTGCTAGCCTTTTGGCGCTGGGTGATGAACTCGTCATTGAGGGCGTCGATCCCCGGGTAGGCACGTTCGACCAGCGGCGTCCCCTCGACGTGAGCCCGGAAAGCCTCAAAGACCCATGACTCCCAACCGGCAATGTGGGCGAAGATCTGGAAGCGGGTTCTGCCGGGTGAAAGTTCGGTCGTATCGTCAAGCAGGGCTAATTCCTGCCAGAGATCGTCCCGCGCTGCGTTCATGGAGGCAATCCATTCGGCCTTGGTTGGCATCCGTTTTTATCCCGGTTATCCGCTTCGCAAATCGTATTTTATCCGTGCCGGGCATATTGGTCGACGACCCAACGGATCATGGTATAGTGCGCCAGCAGACCCGCGTCCGCGCCGAAGGGTTCAAACGTAGCAACAACAGCTTCTGGTTGAATACGTCCTACGCCACCATGCCAGTAGCGGTTGGTCGCGTTCTGCAGCACCACATCGTTATACGCCACCCAGTCCTTATGACCAAAGGCACGTTCCAGCGCAACCGCTGCCGTCCAATGACCAATCCCTTTGATACGGGTGAGGCGCTGGTAGGCTGCCTGCGGATCGCTGTGCAGCAACCCTTCCAAATCGAGTTCCCCCGTCGTGACTTGGCGAGACAGTTCAATCAACAGGGCCATCCGTTTGAAGGTGATGCGCGTCGGTGTCAGGTCATCCACCGTTGCCGCAGCCAACCGGGCCGGGGTCGGATAGGCATAGTAACGTTGCCCCTGATAGTCCAGCCCGTCACCGACCCACTCCAACAGCCAGCGCTGCGCTTTCTGCGCTGCTGTCCAGGCGATCTGCTGCTCGATGATGGTTTGCATCAGCGCTTCGTAAAGGGACTCAGTCCGCCATTCGACCAACCCGACCAGGGGTTCAACCACGCGCCAGGCATCCGTGTTCTGACGGCAGCGCTCAATAAATGCGCGGCGGTCAGCCTCCACATGCAGCACATGGGCGATCACCCGCTCCAGTTGTCCCTGGTCCACCTCGCCCTGCCGGGCCATCACACTCACTTGCAATTGGGGTTGATCGAGCGAACCTGCATCCTGCACCCGCAGCAGTGCCAGTCCAGACCCGGAACGAACGACACGCCAGTAAGCCCCATCCTGCACGATATCCATGGTCGGATGGGCAAAGCGGCTGAGCACATCCAGCAGCAGCGGAAAGTGATACGGCGGTTTGGGATAGAGCGTCGTCAGATACATCATAGGCACACTGCACTGATACAGCAATCAAAGGACAAAAGTATAACGGAAGAAACTCGAACCATAGCCCAAGCACTCGTAAGGTGCGCTATCCGGCATTTAAGGACATAATGGTGAGCAGAAAGTGATCAACAAGTTACGAATTCTTCGGATTCGTACAGAATTTGTCAGAACCGCTTTCCACTTTAGGCGGTTCCGTTAAGATATGTGCTACGGTTTTTGAGATACAATCGAACTGTTCCAAATCATCCTATTCATTGTAGGCCTTATATGTCCCGCCTCACCATCCGCCGGGGACCCCAACCCGGCAAAGTTTTTGAGCTGATGGGTGATGTCATCACCATCGGCAGCGGTTCAAAGAATACCATTAGTATTCTGGATAATGATGTTAGCCGCGAGCATTGTAAGTTGGTGCGCTCCAGCGCTGGCTACGAGTTGCACGACCTGGATTCACGACGAGGAACCTTCGTCAGCGGGCTGCGCGTCAAGAACGGTTGGGTACTCCGCACCGGCAATATCATCGAGCTGGGCGAAAACGTCACCCTCGAATATCTGGCTGACCCGACCGGCACCGATCAGCTTGCTGCCAATCCGGGCACCCCTGCCAGCCCGCCCGTAGCAACCGGCGGCGGCCTGCTCCGTAACCTGCAGCTATCCAGTGATCGGCCCGATCCGGCGAAAACACCGTGGCTCGTCGTGATGGATGGGGATAAAGCAGGGCAGCGCTTCCCCTTGAAGAATCCGGCCATCACTATCGGGCGGGACTTGACCAATGATATTGTGCTGGCCGATGCCGAAATCAGCCGCACGCATGTCCGCCTGAAATGGGCCGATACTGATTATCTCCTGGAAGATACCGGTTCAACCAACGGGACAGAAGTCAATGGCACCCGGCTGCCTGCTAAGTCCCCGGTCAAACTGAAGCCAGATGATAAGGTGTCGATCTCGGGGCGGGTCGATTTACTCTATACCTATCAACCCGATTCGCCCGGGTTGCCGTCCCGGCAGGAAAAGAGCCAACCGATCCCACCGGCAGCTCCCACCCTCCGCCAAACCAGTACTGCCGAAAGTCCGGCAGCGATCAAACCGACCAGTCGGCTTGGTACGGGCTTGAAACCCGGCGCGCTCAATGACCATATTCTGATTGCCTATACCCGCGATATGTGGGAACCGGTCGTCGCCCGCATGATGGTGGCGCTCCAGGATGCCCGCCAAAAGCCCTGGGTTGACCAATACCTGAATGAGGGTAGTGAAGATTGGATGGCAGCGGTCGACCAGGCTTTTGCGGAATGCTGGATGGGTATCATCATTGTTTCCAAGCCAGCCCTCGAATCGAAATACATTCAAGCCGCTTTCCGCTACTTCTACAGTCGCAAGAAGCCGTTGGTGCTATACATGGTCGATCGTCCCGCATCACTGCCCCCGGAACTCGCCAGTGCCAAGGCTGTACGTCACGAACCACTCAACCCAACCTACAGCTTCGACGAACTTATCATCGAGGTTAAAAGCCGCAAGCGCGGCTAGCCAAGTCCCTGCGCCAATCAACCTATGAGGGGTATGCTTAATTTTTGTAATGCACGTTTCTCGTAAAATAATGGCGCTCAGTAGTAATCAATTCTGCGAAAAAGGCGGATTAGGGGATCATCATGTTACGTATCGTTTCAGTTTGGGTTACGCGCTGGCTGGCTGGCAGCGGGCTGGTACTGCTGATGCTGGCTCCGTTGCCGGGGCTGGCTCAAGGGGATAGCTGCCCGGCGCTAGTGCGGCAGGCATTAGAATCCGCCGGCAATAATTGCAATGCGCTCGACCGCAACAGCGTCTGTTACGGTTATAACCGGGTCGGCGCGACCTTTCTCGAGTCGATGGCTGATAATTTCTTCAGCCAGCCTTCTGACCGCGCTGGGTTGAATCAGCTCGACAGTCTGACCACTGCCCCGCTGGATGTCCCCAATGATGATTGGGGGATCGCGGTCATGAACGTCCAGGCCAATCTGCCGGGGACCCTGCCCGGTCAGGCTGTGACCGTCATGCTGATCGGTGATGCAGAAGTCGAAAATGCCGTAACGCCGGAAGAAGCGGTCATTACGGGTGATCCGATTACAGCGACGACCGTGGTGGGCGCAAATGTCCGCAGCGGCCCCACCCTCGCAGCCAATGTGCTGACCAGTATCCCCGCCGGTACAGAACTTCAGGCCGATGCTGTTGATAGCAGTGGTGAGTGGGTGCGGGTGGTTGCCAATACGACGCCAGGTTGGATCTCGGTCAGCACCCTGGACGCAGCCATTGATCTGAGCAGCCTAGCGGTCATCACCAACCAGAGCCGTTCACCGATGCAGGCCTTCACCCTGCGGACAGGCTTGGGACGTACCGATTGTGTGGAAGCACCACCATCGCTAGCGGTTGTACAGGGGCCGCGCAACGTCCGCGTTGACCTGACCGTTAATGGGGCGGAAATCACCATTGGCTCGACGATTGTCCTGCGCCAGTTAGAAGGCAATCTGCTGGAATTGGTCGTCCTGGATGGCAAAGCCGTCCTGGATGGGGTGAGTATTCCAGCAGGCTTTAAGACGACGGTCGCCCTGGGCCCTGATGGGCAGGTGGTTGGCTCCTGGTCGGTGGCAGAACCGCTGACGGAAGAAGAACTGGAATTGTTCCGCAGTCTGGAGCAAATCCCTGGTGTGCTGCTGCACTACCCGATTGACTTACCCTCCATTGAGGAAATTCTGGCGACCTTCGAAGCCATTAGCGGTCAGACGAGCACTCAGTTGAACAATCCTGCCGTTTGCGCTGGTCTGCAGCCGACCTCGCCGCTGGGGGGAATGGCCTTCGGTTTAGAGACGTTCTATTGGTCGGGTATCCCGGCGGCAACCGCTTACCGGGTGAACCTGTATAACGATGTGGGTCTGCTGGTACGCTCCTTTGAAACCAGCGCACCCAATACCAGCCTGGTCGGGGATACCAGCGCCGCGAATACCGGCTTCAGCGCGGCCTGGGAAGTCCAGGCGCTGATCGGTGGCGAAGTCGTTTGCACATCGACCCGGCTGGGCATGAACCGGGCCGCGCCACCCCCACCGTCGCAATCGACTCCGGTGCCCGGCTCCACCCCGGTTCCATTCTGCGGCAACTTCATCTGTGAGCCGCCATCGGAAGATCCGTATATCTGCCCGAGTGATTGCCCGTAAATAGCGATCCTACCGGGGGCGCGAGATCATCTGCGCTCCCGGTTGCTTTTTAAATGCCCAGCGCCCGTTCAGCCATCATCCGAATGGTGAGAATTTCACCGCGATGTTCGGCTTCATGCTGCATCAGGTGATGCAGTACCCACTCCGGTGAAACGTCATAACGCACCAGGCTGCGCGGCTGGCGATAATCAGCCAGAGTCATCGGCTGGAAGGTCGCCAACAGGATGCGCCGCGTCGTTTCCAGCCGTGCCAGATGGTCGACTAGAGTCACACCTGTGACCAGCGTTAGCCGTCCATTTACATCCCGCACCTGATGGGGAAAGTTATCCCACACCGACTGATCGAGCTTGCCCTCGGCGACTTCCGTAAAGAGCCAATCCATCTCAATCGCAGCGAGGTGATAGAGCAGGGTGCCAATGCTGTTGCCGCCGGATTCAATCCAGTCGAGGCTGCGCGCGTCCAGCCCATCCAGCGCACGTAGGGTGCGGCGGCGTGCATCCGCCATCATCGTCAGCGCCAGCCCGATCTCTGGCGGACAATCAGGCAGGGGGGTGAGGATCAACTGCTCTTTGGCGGGGTGTTCGGAGCGATCAACGGCTGACATCGCCTGGTTCCTCATACAGGGCGGATACTCATCCCAAGTGTAGCATGGGTCCAGCATCACCAGACTTAAGTAGCAACGGTTTTGGACATATTTGACAGATTGGACACATTTGATCGCCTTATCCGGGGTGGACTACAGGAGCTTGTTGTCGTTGATGTCGTTGTCGGCGTTCCAAACCATTTCCCTCGATGTGCAGGGGAGGATATACGGGCGCAGACGCCCTAATCCGCCCGTGACTGCGTAAGTCCTAAGCCATGCGCCGAAACCCGTCCATGCTCGGGAAACGGTCGTGGATTACTTTCGGCTACTGGCTTAGCATATCAGAAAGCCAGCACCAGAACGGAACAAATGTTCCGATTTTGTTCCATTTCCAGCACCAATGATATTCGTCACCCTGAATATATGACAGCGTAGGGTGATCAGCGGTTGCATGAAGAACATAAAGTCACTAAGTTAATGAGAGACAAAATAGTACCCATGTCCAAGCGACGCCTAATGACGCTGACGGTTTTATTTGTACTTGCTTCGTTCATTTTGCTTTCAATCGATAAACCAGCTTTTTTAAGCACTCAGGATGCTCCTGATACCCTCCTCAATTACGGATCAGATAACACCGGTCGCCAATGAGGTGACCCTCGTTCCACCGACCGCGACCCAGCCCTCACCCTTTGGGCCAAAGCCGCCACTTCAACCCCTGTTGACCGATACCTTAGACAGCGGCGCGCTCTACTTCTGGACGCTCGGCGCAGGGTGGGACTTGACCGATAGCGAGGGTGGCAAGGCGCTGGCGAACCCGGCGGGCGATGAACCCGTGACCTTCGTCCACCACACGCTGACCGACCTGGCGGTACAGGTGCGCGTTCGCTTTGAGGCAGGCATGTTCCGCCTGAGCCTGCGCCAGAGCGACGCCGGAGCCTACACCGCGCTGCTGAGTGCCGAGGGGCAAGTGGCGCTCTACCAGGGGACGACCGCCCTGGCTTCCGCCGTCGTCGCACCCAACCAACCGGGGCAGTGGCGGACGCTGCGCCTCTCGGCGATTGGGGATATTTTGCGCGTGCAGGAGGACATACAAACATGCAACGCCTTACAGGGTTCTATGTTCGACTGGCAGTATTGGTTATCATACTATCCATATCGACAGTGACTGCCCAACAGGTTATTGTGCCACCTGACAGCATCTGGGGTATGGATTGGAATCCAACCAATGACAGATTAGCGATTGGTCGCTTCAATGGGCTTGTTCAGATCATCAATGTGGTCAATGGACAAATTACCCAGACTTTGCAATCAACAGATACCTCTCAAATCCTTGCAGTGGATTGGAGCTCAAATGGGGCTTACATTGCTGCCTCCAACGTAAACAAGTCAGTATTGATCTGGGATGCAAACACTGGTCAACTCCTACATACATTGATTGGTCAAAATACGGACTATGTTGTTGGCCTTGCTTGGAATTCATCAAACACATTACTCGCCTCCATAAGCCAATTTGATGGGCGATTGCAGATTTGGAACACCAATGGTCAAATTGTGCTTAACCAACAGTACGGCCCTTTTCAAGCTATTGACTGGTTCAACACCAAGATAGTCCTTGCAACAGGGACTGGTGCCTCTCAAATTGACTCTTCAACTGGTCAATTTGTCAAAGATATCAGCATACAAAGCTCTGAAATCATTTCTGTGAAATGGAGTCCAACGGGCGACCGAATCGTCACAGGCAATATGGGAGGCGACGTTGAAGTATGGGATGCCAATACAAATCAACGTATTCGACAATTTCAGGGGCATACTTTGCCAGTAGTTGCGGTCAGTTGGTATGCAGATGGAACCAAAATTGCCAGTGCCAGTTACGATGGAACTGTCAAGATATGGGATCTATCAACGGAACAGATTGTCGACACACTTCAATCGTCTGATTCGGTATTGAATGTTGCCTTAAGTCCGAATGGTCAGCGGATCGCCTATGCTGGTGCCAGTGCTGCAACTGGTACACTCGCCACAGTTATGGATGCACCTCAAATACCTTCCAAGTCTGGCACCGGGCTGCGCGGGCAGTACTTCGACAACGCCGATTTCACCGCCCTGAAACGTTACCAGATCGATAGCACAGTCAATATAGTTCCGCCCAATACTACTCTTCCTGTGGTCATTCCACTCTCTATCCGCTGGGTTGGACGGGTGGAATCGTTGTACTCGGAAGCGTATACCTTCTTTGTAAATTCCAGCCGCCGGGAACGCTTGTGGGTCAATGGACAACTGGTACTGAGTGATTGGTCCAATCCAACCGGAGAAAGCAGCGGAACCATCACGTTGGCAGCCGGTGTCCGCTATGATGTCTTGCTGGAATATTCGGATGAATTCGGGCCAAACGCCCAAATCAAATTGGAGTGGCAGAGCGCCCGGCAAGCCCGTCAAATTATCCCCGCTAGCCAGCTTTATCCACCTGAAGGGCAGATGGCTTTCAACGGGCGCACCGGCAGCACTGGTGAAATCTTCATTCGCAACCCGGATGGCACTGGCGAAATCAATGTCTCCAATCATGCCGCCGATGATAACAGCCCCACCTGGTCGCCAGATGGCACCCGGCTTGCCTTTGTTTCCACGCGCAGCGGCAATCAGGATATCTGGCTTGTCAATGCCGATGGCTCCGGTTTGCGTCAGTTGACCAATCACAGCAGCTTTGACCGGGAAATTGCCTGGTCTTCTGATGGCACCAAAATCGCTTTCAGTTCCGGTCGGACAGGTGGCGGGGATATTTACGTTATCAGCGTTGCGGGTACGGGCATCCCCAGCGCCACCCGCTTCACCCGCAGCACTTTGAACGAGTACAATCCGGTCTGGGCACCCAATGGTGGGGGGATTGCCTATGTAGTTGATACCGGCACCAGTACCGGTGCTGACTTATACTGGCGCTTGGCAACTGCTGCTGGTGCTCCGGTCGGCAATCCAATACGGCTAACCAATCGCAATGGTACGGATACAGCCCCCTTCTTTTCCCCGGATGGCAGCAAAATCGTCTTTCGCGCTCCGGTGAGTGGGGTCGATCAAATCTGGGTCGTCAACCTCGTTGGGCAAGGTGCTCCCAGCATTATTGGCCCGTTAACCACCCAGGGAAATAACTACTTCCAGTCCTGGTCGCCAGATAGCACCCGTATCCTCTTCCAATCAACTCGGGATGGGAACCCGGAAATCTACAGCATGAATGCCGATGGCAGCAGTCAGACCCGTCTGACCAACAACAGCGTCAGCGAGGCCTACGCCGTATGGTCGGCGGATGCGCGGCAGATCGCTTTCCAACGGGGGAATGATCTGTGGCTGATGAATGCCGATGGCTCCAATCAGCGCAATGTCAGCAACACCCCCAACCGCACTGAGCTGGAAATTGTCTGGTGGCAGGTCAAGCAGTCGTAGTGAGCATGTCCGGGGGAACCCGCAGGCTCCCCTCGATTTAATCTGCCCGGTACAGCGCCTTGATCCGTTGACGCAGCCTCACCGCCTCCAGTAAGTCGGTGGAGTCGCTCCACTGGTCAAGGCTGCCAATGATGGCTGGCATATCCCGCAGCCACGGATCACCAATCTGGGCCAGCAGCGCCTGTGCAAAACGCTCACCGAACACCACGTTGAACGGTCGCCCGAAGAACGGCACCGCCCGCGCCTCCAGCGGTTCGGTCAGGTCGAGCCGGTTGTGCAGGGCGGCTAATATTTCATAGGCCTCGGCTAAGGCGCGGTCACGTTCCGGCCATTCGTCCGCTCGCAAGGCCCGCCAGAGCAGTGGGTTGAGCGCCGCTGCCGCGTGGGTCCGCGCATAGGCGCTGCCGAACCACTTGGCATAGGGGGGATAGCGCCGTTCCATCAACAGGGCCAACCGCATGATGTCCCGCACCAACCGCGCCGCAATAATCTGTGAGCCAGGTTCGTCCCCCGCCTGACCAGCCCTCCCCATCAGGTGTTCTTCCTGTGCCAGCCGCTTCCAACCCGCTGCCAGCATATACAACCACACCTCGCGGGGATACCAGCGGAAACGCGCTCGCACATCTTCCAACCCGATGGCATCGTGGAAGACACCTCCGGCAGTGATCGCCAGCAACCGCTGCGAGGGGAAGGTCAGCCAGTCAAGCGCATCCAGATCATTATCCAGATCAAAACCCAGTTCCTGCTGGACGAAGCCCCGCAGGGTATGAAGCTCGACCCGGTGGTTGATTGGCCCGGAATCGGACTCAACCAACAACTGCACCCCATGATCGTCCGGGTTGGGCGGGCTAAAGTGGGTTGACCAACCGTAAAACTGGCGCGGCAGATGCAGGCGCAGCGCATGGTCAACCGCGCTGGCATAGCGTTCGTGGTCATCCTCGCGCAGAAAGAGCAGCCCGCGCGGCCCCCAATGATGGTCTGTGGAGGTCGGGGTATCAAAACCCAGCACCTCCGAACCCGAACCAATCAATGCGGCGCTGTGTGGCAGTCCCGGGAAAGTCGCCTCCAAAATCGGGCGGATCGCGTCCCAGTAGAAGTGTTCAGCCAGCAGCAGGCCGGGGATAAAATCCGCCATGCGAGTCCCTGTTCTGCCTGACGATCAGGCCAGTGCTGCCGCCAGGAATACCCGGATGTCATGCCAGGCATCCTGGGCTGCGCCGGGCTGGATGATGGATTGTGGATTGACGAAGGCATGACCGACGCCGGGATAGATCGTCACCTGATGGGGAATGGGTGTCTCCGCCAGAGTCTGACGGAAGGTCTCCACTTCGCTCACCGGAATTTGCTGATCTACCTCGCCGAAGATTCCCAGCAAAGGTTTGCCGCTGGTGAGCAGTTCACCAAAACCATCGACCGTATCAATAGTGTCGCCGTACAAATTGATGGTCGCGGCAATCTGTGCGTTCAGGGTGGCATGGCGCAGGGCCACCCCGCCACCGTAACAAAATCCCATGACGGCTACCCGCGCTGGATCAACCCCTGGTTGGGCCACCAGATAATCGTAGGCGGCCTGCATATCGCTGTTGACGCGTTCAACAGGTGCACCGATCCGCAGGAATAATGCACCGGGAACTGTGGTCGCCAGTCGCCCTCGGTAGGTATCCGGCGCGAGTACGATATAGCCTTCCTCCGCCAGTAGATTCGCCATCTCGGTGATCTCGTGATTGAGGCCCCACCACTCATGCACCATCAACACCGCTGGGCGCAGTTCAGTAGTGGCAGCCGCCGGTTGAGCCAGGTAGCCAATGAGTGAACTGCCATCCGCCGCCGGATAACTCACATTCGTGACTGTGGCAGCTTCATCCAGCGCCAGCGCATCCGTCAGCATTACGCCGATAAAACCCAGAATCAGGACGGCGAAAATAATCAACAAAATAACCAAAGTGCGACGCAGTGTTTTCATGGTTGATCCAATTCGTAACGTCAAGCAAACGAGTCTGGTTCTTAATGTTATCATATCAATAAGACATGGTGACAAGGAATCCAGTATGGAAAAGAAGCGGCGGCTGGCACTGATGATTGATGGTGATAATGCCCAGGCAACCCTCATCGGGCCGATCATGACCGCAGTCAGCAAATATGGGGAAATCACCATTCGTCGGGTTTTTGGCGATTGGACTTCCTCACATATGGCAAGCTGGCAAAAGGTACTGAACATCCATGCGCTACAACCAGTCCAGCAGTTCCGTAATACCGGCAGTAAAAATGCTACGGACAGTGCATTGATTATTGCCGTAATGGATTTGCTCCATACAACTGACATTGAAGGCTATTGCATTGTCTCTAGTGACAGTGATTACACCAGCTTGGTAACCCGTATTCGCCAAGGGAGTCACTTTGTTATAGGAGTTGGTCGAAAGGCAACCCCGCCGGCCTTCATCCAGGCCTGTGATGAGTTTGTTTTTACAGACGAGCTAGCCCCTAAATCACTACCAACTCAACCAAATACGCAACTTGCCCAACCCATAGCGTCTCCCAAACCTATAGATCCGCCGGCCAGCCCGATCACAGCGAAGAAAACCAGCTTCAAGAAATTGTTTCGGCAGGCTTTTGCGGCCACAAGCCAGGAAGATGGGTGGGCACATCTCGGTGCACTTGGGTCTGTGCTACGACAACTAGACCCCGACTTTGATCCCCGTGCGTATGGTCACAAACTGCTTTCTCAAATGGTAGAGGCCCATCCGGATTTCTTTGAGATACGTAAACCTGCTACCAAAACAGGCGGCGTCTATATCCGCTTGAAAGGGAGTTAGCTCCCGTTCAAGCCCAGCCGTACCCACAGCGGCAGATGATCGCTGCCACCGCCATCGGGAAGCGCCCGCGCTTCCAGCGGCGTGAAATCTGCGCTATGAAACACATAATCAATACGAGCCAGTAAAATGCCCATGTTCGGATAGGTGAAGCCCATCCCCCAGCCAATTTGTCGGTAAGCATCGCTAAAGCGGGCGCTGATTTGCTGGTAAAGCGACTCTTGATCACTCAGGTTGAAATCCCCCACTAACAACACTGGAATCGACTCAGCGGCAGTACGGCTGAGCAGCACCTCAATCTCATTGGCACGATCCCCAGGCTGATAGAAGTTTGGGAACCCACCTATGAAGGGATGAATGGGGTGCGCGTTATAGAGTGCTATCCACTGGCCTTCGATCTCCAGTTCGATCCGTTGATGCCCCAGATGGATTTGCCAGAATTCGTCGCTGCGTATTGGATAGCGGCTGAGCACACCCTGCCCGCTGAAGTCTTCCTGTGGATGGAAGGCCAGATATGGGTACAGATCGCGCAAACTGGCGTTGAAGGCCTCAGCCTGGAGCGGCGTCAATTCCTGAAGAGCGACCACATCCGCCCCGGACTCACGGATGATGGCGGTAGTCGCATCCGTATTGAGGTTTGACCGCAACAGATTATAGGTTAGTAGACGAAGTTCGGTCTGATCAGCCGCATGAACGGCGGACCGTGGCATGAATTGCCCACCATAGTCAATTACAAAAGTGAGAATCGGCAATGCCAATAGCACCAGCAGCAGCCGATTTCGCAATATCAACGCCGGGATGAGCGCCAGCGGAGACAGAATCAACAATAAATGTAAATAGGTATTGAAAATCGCTACCAGGGACAAGGCATCCCCGCTGATCGCCCGCAAAACTAAAAAAACAGTCAGGCTGAGGGCATAAGAACCAATCAGCGCTTGAAACAGATTGCGGATCACCCGGACAATCAGATGCACAGCGGGCGGCCAGCGACTAGGTGATGACTGCTTTGGAGTCATAGCATCATTCTCAGCGTGTCATTCTGTCAGGTACCCAGAATCATACCCCAAGCTACTGTAACCTGTATCGAACCCAAGCTTAGTGCGTCACCTGTTCCCGATAGGTTTGAAGAGCGGGCACTTTGAGGGCAATCAGGCCGGTGATGAAAATGGTCGCCAAGCCGCCACTGATGACTGAAAACGGCGCACCGAAGGCCCGCGCCATCACCCCGGCCTCGAACTCGCCCAGCTGGGGACCACCCATGAAAAAGATCATGTTGACCCCAATCGTCCGCCCACGCATATGATCTGGCGTCAGCAGATCACGCATGGGTGACCTGATGCCCGTGCTGATCGCATCCATCAAACCTGTCAGGGCCAGCGCCAGCATCGAGAGCGCAAAAACCGAGGAAAACCCGAAGAGCACCGTCGCCGCGCCGTAGCCGCCCACCGCCCACAACATCACTCGGCCCGGCTGCTGCAAGCGCGAACCGATCTGCGCCATGGCGACCGAGCCAATCGCCGCGCCAATCGCCGGGGCTGCGAACAGGATGCCATAACCCAGTTCATCGACCTTTAGAACATCAGTCGCGTAGACCGGCAGGAGGGTCAGCGCGCTGGAGAAAAATGTCGCCAGGAAATCGAGCAGCATGGTCGCCCGCAACACTGGCTGCCCCCAGACAAAGCGCAAGCCTTCGACCATCGCGCCAAAGCTCGGACGTGACGCGGGGGTATCGCTGGGGCGGGGATGTACAAAGAACAGCACCAGTACCACAGGGAGGAACGACAGGCCATTCAGTAAATAGGCGATCCCTGGCCCAAATTGGGCTAATGCCGCGCCGGCGATGGCCGGTCCCAGCACCGAGGTCACGGTGAAGAGGATCACATTCACCCGCCCCACATCGCCAATACGTTCCGGCGGCACCAGCGCCACCATCATGGCGCGGCGGGCAGGTTGATCGAACGCCACCATCCCGGCAATTAAGGCCGTCGCGCCATAGATGATCGGCAGGCTGGCCTGGCCCATCAGCGTCGCGATGCCCATGGCCGCAGCCGCGACCAGCATCCCGGTCTGGGTGATGATCTGCAATTTGCGGCGATCGAATGAATCGGCAATCACACCGCCCGCCAGCGCAAAGGCGATAATCGGCAGGACCCGCACCAAACCCACCAGACCCAATGCCAGTTCGTCCCGCGTCAGCGTCCAGACGTGCCAGTTGACCGCCGCCAACTGCATGGACGATCCAATCAGGGAGATAAATTGGGCGATGTAAAACCAGCGAAAATCGCGGTGGCGCAGCACACCCCAGGCGGGCGAGGCAGTAGTCATGGTGATCCTGTCAGGCTGAGTTTAGGTTTAGCGGGAGTATGCCATAAGCACTGCAAACCACCTGTGACCATCGGCAGGGTGCAGGGTGGAATGATGGAAAGGACGAGGCATTACCTCGTCCCAATAGTCTCTCAGAGTTGGTAGGTTAACCCACTGCGGTGCAGGAAGCCAGGTCAGGGTACAGACGCGCGCCGTAGGTATCGAGCAGACTGGCGAAGCCCTCCGGCACGACCACGTAGAGCGTCATGACCCGGTTGTCATTCACCCATTCGATCCAATAGCGCATCGAGTAGCGGGTATCGGCAATCTGCAGCGCAAACTGAATCAGGCGCAGGTTGCCCAGGTCGCAGCGGGTTTCCTCGCGCCAGACGGCGAAGTTCGCCAGGGTGGCATTGAACCAATCGGTGCCAAAGAGCGTGTCAAATTGTTCACGAGTGACACCATCGCCGAAGTGCAGGTAATCAGCAAAGGCCACCCCGCCGACCTGATCCGAGCGCCAGGTGGCACGGGTACGGTTAGGGGTCTCTTCCGCACTGGCGAGCCACAGGTCACTTTCAAAGACGCCATCACCATAGCCCAGCACCGTATAGATTTCTCGAACAGGTGTGGGCGATGGCACCGGTTCAGGTGTCACCTCCTGGGCGCTGACGACACTGAAGAGGACAAACAAACTCAGGCCAAGGAGCAGCAAGCGCTGGAACATGGCGGGCATTCCTTCCGCAAAGCACATTGTGCCTGCATTATAGCGTGGTCTGAGGTCAAGTTCACCCGCCGAGGTTCAAGCCGCTGCCAGGTCGCCATGTGAATCAAAACAGGCAGCAACCAATTGGCCCTGCCTGTATAGGTTCGATGCAATTATGACCTGACCAAAGGCGCACAGCCGTGCGCCCCTACAACAGCGACTTAACGCTTGGTGTAGGTCGGGGCCTTACGCGCACGCTTGAGACCTGGCTTCTTCCGTTCCTTGACGCGGGCGTCACGGGTGAGAAGTTCGGCATCACGCAGTTGCGGCTTGAGGCCGGGGTCGAGTTGCAGCAGCGCGCGGGCCAGACCCAACTGGATCGCATCGCGCTGCCCACTGATGCCGCCACCATTCACATGGACGGTGACATCAAAGTTGCGGCGGTTGCCGGTCAGTTCCAGCGGTTGGAGCAGAATCTCCATATCGCCGGAACGCGGCATATAATCCACGCCGTCCTTGTCGTTAATCATCACATTGCCGGTGCCGCCGGTGTGAATCCGCACACGGGCGGATGCGGCCTTGCGGCGACCAATACCTTCGTAATACTGTGCAGCCATTGCGCTTCCCTCTTAAAGTGTCAGTGTTTCCGGCTTCTGGGCTTCGTGCGGATGGGTTTCCCCGGCGTAAACCTTCAGCTTGCCGAGCATCTGATGGCCCAGCGCACCGTCCGGCAGCATCCCCTTGACGGCGATCTCAATCACGCGCGTCGGGTGCTTTTCCAGCATCTCCTTAAGGGTGGTATCGGTGATGCCGCCCTTGTAGCCCGAGTGCCGGTAGTAGTGCTTATCCAGCATCTTGTTACCAGTTACCGCCACCTTATCCGCGTTGACGACGATCACAAAATCGCCGACATCGTGGTTCGGGGCGAAGGTTGGCTTGTGCTTCCCACGCAGGATCGTCGCAATACGAGTCGAGAGACGCCCCAGAGTTTGCCCCTTCGCGTCTACCACCCACCACTTGCGTTCGACCTCGAGTGGCTTGGTGACGTATGTCTTGTACAGTGCCATCGATTAGTCCTCCAGCGGGCGTCTCAAAATCCCGCATTACTCACCATCGTTTATGGGCGCACAACCGTGCGTCCCTATCTATCGGTATCAACTATCACCGGATGAACGCGGTTAGCGCGTTTTGATTCCGGCGTATAGGTCACAGCCTCTAATGTTAATCCCTGAGGGGGGGCTAAGGGAAGGCTATCTATCAAGACCCTGGCCTGGAAGCGCCCCTCCAGATCACTCACTGACCAATCACCTCGCCCGATTGCAACCAGTGCCGCCACCATGCGCCGCACCATATGCTTCAGGAAGGCTTCTGCCTCGACTGTGTACGTCCACAACGGGCCGTACTCACTCGTCTGCACACTCCACTCGGACTGGAGCACACGCCGGACGGTGTTTGAGCCAGTCGGCGGTGTTCCGAAGGCGGCGAAGTCGTGCTGACCAATCAGCATCTCTGCGCCTGCCTGCATCGCTTTGTGATCCAGCACCCCCCGCACCTGCCATGCGCGATGGCGCAGCAAAGGTTGCGGCTGGCTCACATTGAGCACCCGGTAGCGATAAAGCCGGGTAGCGGCGTCAAACCGGGGATGAAAATCCGGTTCGGCAATCGCCAGATCTTGCAGGGCGATGTCCCTGGGCAAAGTCGCGTTGAGCGCCTTGAGCAAGATGGCCTCGCCCCGTGACCAGCCTTCGACCTCGAAAGCGATCACCTGCCCACTGGCATGAACCCCACTGTCTGTCCGTCCCGCGCCGATGACCGTGGTTGGTTTCTTCGTCACCTGCTGGATGGCTACTTCGACTGCTTCCTGAATGGTTGGATGTCCCGGAAGCTGACGTTGAAAGCCTTCATACGCGGTGCCGTCGTAAGCCAACCGTGCGCGGTATCGCATAGCGATAGTACAAAGTACAGAGTACCCAGTACAGAGGACAAAGAAACTCAGCGGAGAGCTTCTCTGTACTCTGCACTTTGTACTCTGTAACGAATTACTCCCCGCGCTCGGTCAGTTCCAGCAGAACCATCTCGGCGGCATCACCCTTGCGGGGGCCGAGCTTGTAAACGCGGGTGTAACCACCGGCGCGGTTCTCAAAGCGCGGCGCAATTTCCGCAAACAGGGTATGCACCAGTTCACGGTCATTGTAAAGCCGGGACGCTGCCAGGCGTTGTGCGTGAACTACTCGGGCCGGATTACCGCTGGCGGCGCTGCGCTTGGCGAGCGTAATCAGCTTTTCCATATCAGCACGGACAAAATCCGCCTTGGCCTGAGTCGTTTCAATCCGACCGTTCTGGATCAGCCCGCGCAGCAGCGAGAGCTTCAGATGCTTACGGCCCGCGCCGTCGCGTCCCAGTTTCTTCCCGTAAAGACGATGTCGCATGATGCGCTTCCTTCAAACCTGTCACACATTATCGGATGGACGCGCCGTTGCGCGTCCCTACTGTTCCCCTGGGGAGGGGACAGGCGGTGGGGCTTACTGCCCGTTCACCTGGATATTGCTATCATCCGGCAGATAGTTCTTTTCTTTGAGCTTATCCACCAACTCATCGAGCGATTTTTCACCGAAGTTGCGGATCGCCAGCATGGCATCCTGCCCCCGGTTCAGCATATCCAGCACATCGCCAATGGTGGTGATGCCAGTACGCTTCAGCGAGTTAAAGACGCGCACGCTCAGGTCAAGTTCCTCAATCGGCTTCTCGTACAGCTCGTGCTTGCGGCCTGTACCCGGTTCGGGTTCCGGTTGCTCATCCATACCGGGGAAAGCAAAGTCCGGTTGGATGCCGCCAATGACGGTCAGATGCTTCATCAAGATCTGGGCCGCATTGCTCAGGGCATCGGACGGGCGCATGGTGCCATCCGTCCAGATTTCCAGGATCAGGCGATCATAGTTGGTCTTCTGGGCCACGCGGGCGGGTTCGACATCGAACTTGACGCGCCGCACCGGGCTGAAGATGGCGTCCACCGGCAGTTCACCGATGGGCAGGCGTCCACGCTCTTCCGCCGGGCTGTAGCCACGACCGGCCTGTACCTGAAATTCAATTTCCAGGTTGGCATCAGCAGCATCGACCGTGAACAGATAGAGGTCGGTGTTGATGATTTCAATCTCGGAAGGCTGGTCAATATCCGCCGCTGTAACCGTACCTTCACCGCGATGGGTGAGAGTCAGGCGGGAGGTCTCGGCACCATCCAGCAAGCGCAAGCGTAATTGCTTGACCTGGAGAATGAGCTGGGTCATGTCCTCACGCACACCGGGGATCGCGGAAAATTCGTGATGCACATCGGAGACCCGGATGCTCGTCACCGCCGCACCCGGCAGAGATGAGAGCAGGATCCGGCGCAGGGCCGTACCGAGTGTCAGGCCATAGCCGCTTTCCAGCGGGCTGATGACGAAGCGCCCGTAATTGCGCGTCGTCTCGTCGCTTTCCACTTTATGGGGAAGTACCATATTATTCGTGACCAACGTTCAACCTCCTGGCCTTCTGCTAGTTCTACACCTGAAAAATGAGCCAGTGAACTTAAACGCGGCGGCGCTTCGGCGGGCGGACGCCGTTGTGGGCGACCGGGGTCACATCAGTAATGGAGCGCACCTTGATTCCGCTGCTCTGAATGCGGCGGATGGCAGCTTCACGACCGGGGCCAGGGCCTTTAACAAAAACGTCAACTTCCTGCATTCCCTGATCGCGGGCAGCAGCCGAAGCCGAGTCCGCAGCCAGGCCAGCGGCATAAGGGGTGCTCTTGCGGCTGCCCTTGAAACCGGAGGTGCCTGCGCTCGACCAGGCAATCACGTTGCCCAGTTGATCGGTCAGGGACACGATGGTGTTATTGAAGGTCGCGTGAATGTGCGCCTGCCCATAAGGAACGTTCTTCAACGCCTTGCGGCTGGCACGGCGGCCAGTTGGTCTACGGGTGGTCGGTTTCGCCATACGATCCTCTCGCCTCTAACCCTCACCTGAGGGCAAATGCGCCCACAAGGGGCGCTTTCCGAATGAAAGACTGCCTGGGCAGATAAGCTGCCGCTATACATACAAAAGCCCCGCTCGATGAGATGATGGGGCTGAAGAGTCGCTTGCCCGTCAATTGTCCCCAAAGGGGAGGCTGCCGCTGTGAAGCCAGTCCACAGCGGCAACCGGTACCGACTACTTCTTGGTTGCGCCGCGACGACGACCACGCCCTGGCACGGTCTTACGAGTACCGCGGCGGGTACGCGCATTGGTACGAGTTCGCTGACCACGCACCGGCAGGTTACGGCGATGCCGCAAACCCCGGTAGCAGCCGATTTCGGAAAGGCGCTTGATGTTCAACTGCACCTCACGGCGCAGGTCGCCTTCCACCGTCAGATGACCAACCTGCTCGCGCAGGCGCTGCACTTCATCTTCAGACAGATTCTTGACCCGGGTTTCCGGGTTGACGCCCGCCGCCGCCAGCAACTTCTTGCTGGTGGTACGGCCTACACCATAGATGTAGGTCAGCGCCACTTCGATCCGCTTATCACGCGGCAGGTCTACGCCTTCAATACGCGCCATATCAGGTCTCTTCCTCTTCTACGTACTCAGCCGGGGTTAACCCTGGCGCGCCTTGTGCTTCGGATTTTCGCAGATAATCATCACGCGCCCATGACGCTTGATAATCTTGCACTTGGGGCAACGGGGCTTGATGGATGCCGTTACACGCATGAGTTTCTACCCTTCAGATTTCATTGAGACTTGAGATTTTACAGGAAATCAGCCTTCATTGTCTAGGGCTGATGTGCTAACCCGTCTTCGCCTTAACTTGCGCCCGATTCCACCCCGTGATAGCATGTTGTTAGTTAGGAACTTGTAACGTCACCGTTTGATGACGTTAGAAAATTGGTTTGGATAAGGAAACTTGCATGGCTGAAAAGATTCTCGTCATTGATGACGAAGAAGCAACCGTTCAACTCATCAGCATTTTGCTGGAGCGGCGCGGTTATGAAGTGGTCAAAGCCTACCGCGCCGAAGACGGGCTGCGTAAAGCCTACCGGACGCATCCGGATCTGGTGTTGCTGGATATCATGATGCCAGATATGGACGGGTGGGATGTCTGCAAGCGCCTGCGAGATATGTCCGATGTGCCAATCATCTTCCTGACTGCCCGTGATGATACCCGCGATATTGTCCGTGGACTGGAGATGGGCGCGGATGATTACATTGCCAAACCCTACGAAAATGATGAACTGATCGCCCGTATCCGTGCTCACCTGCGTCGCTCTCCCCGGCCCAGTATTAGCGAAGAACTGGTCTTTAATGGTGGCGATTTCCGCATCAACTTCATGAACCGGGAAGTTCACGTTCGTAATGAAATCAAACACCTGACCCCCAAAGAGTTCAACCTACTCGGTGTTTTGGTCCGCAATGCCGGAAAAGTCGTCACCCGCAATGAGTTGGTGGCGGATGCCTGGGGCGAAGAATATACCGATGCCATCGACAGTCTCAAGCTCTATATCCATTATCTGCGGAACAAGATTGAGATTGACCCGAACCACCCGGAATATATTATGACCCTGCGCGGCGTGGGTTACCGCTTCGCTGCCAAGTAAGCGACCATGCCCTCCCAGACTCGCGTCCAATCAGTCACCGACTCGCTTCGGGATTCGATCCGGCAAGGGCGGTTGCAAGGCAGAGAACGATTGGTTGAACTCAGCCTGGCGGAGCAGTACGGAGTCAGCCAAAACACCATCCGGGAGGCCCTGGCGCGGCTGGAGACGGAAGGCTGGGTGGTCAAGACGGCGCGGCACGGAGTCCGTATCCGCTCCTTCAGCCTGGATGAAGCGGATGAAGTCTATACCCTCTGGCTAGCGGTGGCGGGTGTCGCTTTGCGCTGGCTGGTCAGCCACCCCAATAAATCCTCTTTCGCCAGGTTGAAGAAGCTTATCGAAACTGCCCGTCGGCAAGCCTTGCAAAATCAAGCTGAGGACGCCTTCGAGACACTGCTGGAATGGCATCGATCACTGGGGATTTTCAGTGGCAGGGCACAGACGGCGGAACTCCTGGGCAATCTGGTCAACCGGGTTGCCATGCTCGAACGCCTGCGGGCCAACCGCAGCCCGCGCAGTTTGCACGCCCTTCAGGCTCAGATTTTGCTTTACAGTAAACTGGTTTCCCTGCTGGAAAATGGGGATGGAGCCGGGGCAGCTGATTTGCTCCAGTATCTGATATTGGACGATCTGGAGACCCTTTTGCCCGTTTTAGACGTTAACTAACCGTAAATTTACTCAAAATTCGTGAATTTTGACCCACGATCTGTGGGTCTTGTTGTATAGTCATGTAATGTATATTTTCGCGCTTGCTAAGCATAAATGTCATGGTTGATGCAGTTCAGTCGCGTTTGAAACCAGTTCCCTCCATAGAAGACTTCGAACGTGAACGGGTTTATAGTCTCTTCCGGGCGATTGTCGGTGTTGCGCTGGGTCTGACAGTCATTTTAATCATCGCCCTCTTTCTGACAGGAGCCATCAATCCGATCAGCTTGGTGCTGGGGGCGTTCGTACTGGTCTTGCAGCTAGTGTTGATCCGCACCGTATCTCTGACCAATGCGACCGCCTACAGCCTATTGATTACCACCCTCTTTTGGGTTGTCATCACCGTAGCCGCTCTGCAAAAAGGCATGCCACCGACCGCCGCTGCCCTCAGTTATGTGATGGTCGTTTTGATGGCAGGATTGCTATTGGGCTGGCGGGCGAACATCCTGTTTGCCGTTGCCAGCACGCTGGCGGTACTGGGACTCTTCTGGTTGACTGATCAGGGGGTTTTTGAACGCTATAACGCCGGGGACTTTCGCCTGGAAGGTATCTGGTTAATCGCCGTGTTGTGCCAATCAGCCCTGGTACTGGTACTGGCACACCGCAGCATCCAGCAAAGTTTTGGTCATGCCAGAACAACCCAACAAGCGCTTCGTGAACAAAATGCCCGCCTGGAACAGGAAGTTACCGAACACCGCCGTACACAGCAGCAATTGCTGGAAACGGAACGCGCCCGAGTCCAAATGGAGAAAGAGAAAGCCGTGGTGGAAACCCGGCATCGCTTCATCTCCATGGTCTCCCACGAATTTCGCACGCCCCTCAGTATCATTCTGTCATCCAAAGAGATGCTGCAATATTACGCTGACCGGATGGATGCAGAGGCCAAAGAAAATCACTATAGCAAAATCAGCGAGCAGGTCAGCTTCATGGCCGATATGCTCAATGACGTCATGATGATCAGCAAAGCCCAGGCTAAACTACTGGAGTTCAACCCGGCTCCCATCAATCTGGTGGATTTCTTAGAAAGTGCCATCCAACATGCTGAACACCAGATCGGCACTCGGTTACACGCCTTCCAGTTCATCAACAGCTTGCCCGGCGGCTCCTACCTGCTCGACGAAAAACTCCTCAAGCATATCGTCTACAACCTGCTGAGTAACGCCATCAAGTACTCACCAGCAGGCGGCCTCATCCGCATCGAAGTGCGTACCCTCGGCGAACACCTTGAATTGAAGATCAGCGACCCGGGGATCGGCATTCCAGAAGACCATCTGCCCCATCTGTTTGAAACCTTCCAACGCGCGGAGAATGTCGGGCAAATTCAAGGCACCGGCCTTGGTCTGGCCATTGTCAAAAGCGGGGTAGAAGCTCACGGCGGCTCTATCGCCGTCAATAGTATTCCCCGGCAGGGAACCACCTTCACCGTACAGCTTCCACTCAAACCAGCCGAAAGCCTGGCCCTGGCAGGCTAGCTCTCCAACCTTGAACCGGTGCTGGCACCTTCCGCCAGGCAACCGCAGGGGCCAGAAGCAATTCCCCGCTATAATGAAAAGGACTCCGGTTGAGAAGGTAATAACTGATGTATCGCCGTCGCTCGAACGCTGGTAATCCGATTCTGCGCCTGATTATCATTGGTATCGTGGTAGGTATGGGCTATTTCATTCTGGACCAGGTCCGCAATGCCCCCCCGCCGCTAGCAGAACCGCTTCCGGAGCCGGCCCGTACCCGCGAAATCCCAACCTTCACCCCAATCCCGGCTTCTTACATCGCAACCCTGACTGCTATACCCCGGCAGACTCCCCTGGCCGTTCGTCAATTGGCTCCCAAGGGTGTCCTGCATGTGCCGACCCAGGGGATCACCACTGATGTCATTGATGCCTACCTGAACGCGACCAGTTGGGATGTGACCAATCTGGGTATGAATGTGGGGCATCTCCAGGGAACCGGCTGGATCGACCAACTCGGCAATATCGTGCTGGCCGGTCATGTTGAATTACGGGATGGTCGAGCAGGGATCTTTAGTCGCCTTAGTCAGGTCAAGGTTGGTGATCCCATCCTTCTGGAATTACCCGATGAGCAGCGAACCTATACTGTGCGGGAGGTGCTGGAAGCTGACCCGACAGATTTGAGCGCCATCGCCCCCACTACCACCGATCAGATCACCCTTATCACCTGCGGTGCTTATGACTTCCTCACCGATACCTACCAGGTTCGGGTGGTAGTCGTGGCAGACCGTGTCCAGTGACCTCTGTGAATTTGCTGGATCGCCTCCTACGAGTCAATGCCCCGGCCTACCTGACCGTCGGCGCATCGCTCGATGACTGCCTAAAAACACTGGCCCTGGCTACCCGTCCCAGTCTCGACCGGCTCCATCTGCGTAATCTGTTCAGCGATGGTCGCCGCTACTTCCTGCGTTTGGAAGGCCATCAGTTCCAGATCAAGACCAACCAGAAAATCCTCTGGTCAAGGCGCGGGCGCACCCGCCACGCAGCTGTCCTGATCGGAACCTGCAGCGCGGTGGGGGAAGCCCAAACCCGTATCGAGCTGCACAGCCGGATGCGCCTGCTCTACTTTCTGGATATTTTCTTCATTCCTGCATTTATGTTATCTGTAATGATCTATGCGCCCTGGCGCCCATGGCTCATTGTCACCTTGAGTCTGAGCCTGTTGGGATTGTCCTGGGTTTGGCATCGGAGCAATGCGCGCCTTCAGGCACTGGAGATGATTTTCTTCGTGCAAAAGTCGCTGGAGGAAATCGGTGCGGTTGAATTACCGGGGCTGGGTGCCCAGTCACCTGACGTGATCCTGGATGGCCGTTCATTCCAGCAAGAGTGGACGCGCTTTATGGCGCGGCATCATGACGATTTGTAACAATTAGCAATATTCACATTCGCTACATTTTGTTTCAGATTTGTAATAATCTCAACGCAAAAATTAGGGAATTTTGCTTCCGTGCCTCATTTTTCAGTGATACGATGGACATAGGGATGGTGTGGCGCAGGCCATATCTTTATTGTCTCTTTATGAATCAATTAATGCCAACCGATGTAGCGTCATAGCCTGTGAGAAAGGCCAAACATGGAACCGCAGACCGTCCTGGTCGTCGATGATGAAACCAGCTTTCTCGATATTATGAAGATCCTGCTGCCCCGTGCGGGCTACCGGGTGCTGACCTCTGCCCATGGTACGGAAGCCCTGCAGATGATCTACGATACCCAGCCTGATCTGGTGCTGCTGGATGATATGCTGCCGGGCATGAGTGGTTGTGATATTTGCGCGCATGTCAAACATGACGATGCGGTGCAGCACATTCCTGTACTGCTCTATAGTGCCGGACCACGAGTGCGTGACCCTGAACTGATTCGCCAGATCCGGGCGGACGGCGTCCTCTACAAACCCTTCAAAGCCCCCGACCTCATCAAGAAAATCAGCACCTATATGCCTGTCCCGGCCTAAGCCGGGACAGACCCTTAGTGTGCGTTCTTAAGCCTCAACGCGGTTCGCTACAAACTGAAGCTGCAACTGCACCTCATCGGAGACGTTGGCTACGCCCGGCACCGAGGGGATTTGCAGATCATACTGCGTCCGGGTGACAGTCGCGCTGGCAGTGCCTTCCAGTCGGTCATCGCTGACCAGGGTGGCGGTCACTTCAAAGGTTACGGACTGGGTAATTTCACGGATTTTCAGGTCGCCGGTCACCGTGAAAGTGATCGCATCACCCACGCTGACGCTGTCGGGCAGCCCTTCAAGCGCGGTCGGGGTAAAGCTGATGAATTCATAGGCGTCGCTGCTTGATTGCAGGATTTCGCTGCGGATAGCGCGATTACGGAATTCGTTGTCCGTGGTCAGCGTCCGGGCGTTGATCCGCAGTTCGCCCATACGGGAACCTGCCGGATTATTGACATCCACCAGGATATCCCCAGCCACTTGATCCGTCACACCGACGACCGTGGTGAACACACCGCGCAGATCTTCGGTCAGAGTGAAGCTGACTTCCGATTCCTCACTGACAATGCGGAACAAGCGCACATCAGCGGCAGCCACGGGTTCAGCCGTCGCGGTAGGCGGCACCGGGGTTGCAGTCGGCGGGACAGCCGTTGGCTCGACTGCGGGGACCTCGGTCGCTGCCTGGGCAGCGCTCGCGCCAGCTACCAGAGTCGCATTTTCGCTCTGAAGCTGCTCGACCTGAGCCGAGAGTTCGGCGACCTGCGTGCTGCTGGCGTCGGCATCGGCCTGGAGTTCAGCAACCTGTGTTTCCAGCAGGCTGCTGGCCGGGGTTGCGGTTTCCAACGCCAGCGTGGGCGCGCTGATCGGAGCACTGGCTTCGCCGGAACCACCGACGAATGTGATATAACCGAGTACACCAGCCATGGCTCCAATAGCCAATAAGGCCAGGATACCGATGACTGTGAACAACCGATTGGACGAGGACATGCGTTTCTCCCTAAAGTGTATGTGGGTTTGGACTAACGACGGCAGTCTAGGTGAAATATGTAAATAATGTGTTATCAGCTTCGCTGTTTCCGATGAGGATTAAATGAGAATATAGTCCGTTTAGTCACTTATGGACAAGAAATTGGCTCGGATACTGGAAAGGTCATCCATGCTTGGCTGGACTCTCCGCTGGGGCTTGTGGTTATTTGCGGGGATCGCGGCAACCAGTCTGCTGATCCTGCCGTTGAGCGGTCGCAATCAACCCTTCGGCGGCAGTACGGGCCTGTTAGCGGTCGAGATCGGTCATGACCCGGAATTCGATCCATTTATCTCTGACTTATATCTCGTGAATGTGCTGACCGGCGAAGCCAGCCCGCTTTTCCCTCTGCGTGATGGGCATGATTACAGCCAACCCGCCTGGTCGCCCGATGGCGGTTCCCTGGCCTATCACTATTTGGATCAGGGTCGTTGGGGTTTATGGTTGTATACCCCTGCCACGGGTGAAGTTCACAACATCACCCACAATACCAATCCCACACATCGTCCCGTTTGGTCGTCCGATGGTCAGGTGATTGCCTTGCTCGCTTCCCCGCGCAGCTTTACGTTGCTGACGGTCGCTGAGGGCACGCCATATTCGGTGCCGGATCAAGGCCAAGATACTGATCGCTATAGCAGCCCGGCCTGGCTCGCCACCGGGCAACTGGTTGTCTCAAGCTACCGCGACAACCAGCAAGCTGGTTTTCTACTCATCAATCCATCAAGCGGAACGGTTAGTACGCCCAACCGAACGGGGCTGGAAGGTCAACTGATCGACACAGCCTGGTCGCGTGAAACTGATCGTCTGGCTGCCCTTTTCCGGCCTGCCAGTGCGGTGGAATTAACGCTTATTTCTGAGTTGGGACACGAAGGGGCAATCATCAGTCTGCCAGCGACCCTGATGGCTTACCCATCCTGGTCGCCGGATGGACGCTTCCTCACGCTAACCGAATTCGACTCGGATACTCCGGGCTACAGTCGCCTTTACCTGCTCGATCTCCAGCATCGCCTGAACTACCGCCTGACGGATTGGGTCTACGCAGGTTGGCAGAATGCTTCGTGGCAGCCTGATCCATCATCCTGAAGACTGTGCCTCACCGTCAGGCAGCAGTCTCCAATGCAGTTTCAGGGCGATAAGCGGCGACCAGTTTTTCCGTTTCCTGCCAGATGTATTGGCGGAGTTCGGCTGGGTACTGTTCCGGCTTGATATTAAATAGCGTGCCATCCCATTTGATGAAGCGCCCGGTCAACCCGGCATGTTGCGGATTGGTGGCGTAGTCCACCGGAATACGGGCGTAGTCGGCAGGCTGCTGCATCTTCATGCGGAAGATGTATTTCATCGCCAGCATCATCACCGGCATGATCAGCTTTTGCGCGCCGTGCAATTTCATATTGCGGCGAATGTCGGTATCCACCCCACCAGGATTGAGAATATTGATGGTGACACCGGTGCCTTTTAGTCGGTCTGCCATCTCCAGACCGTAGATGTCGTTTGCGCCTTGCCCGGCCCCATGCCCAGCCATACCATTCGCCTTTGGTCCTGGCGGGAAAGCAGATGCTTTCAACGGCATGAACCCGGCGGCAGCGATGTGCAGGATGCGTGCTTGTCCGGCCTTGAGCTGGTCGAGGAGAATATCATTCAGCAGGAAGCGGCTGAGATAGTTGAGCGCAAAGCCGATCTCATGCCCCTCGGCAGTTTCCACCCGGTCAAGCGTCAGCACATCGGCACTGTGGATGAGCACATGGATAAACCGCACACGCTCCCGGATGAGTAGCGCCACCCGGCGCGTCTCCCCCAGCAGCGACATATCAGTCTGAATGAACTCGACCGGAGAGACGGAGCGCAGTTCATTTTCCAGCGCGTGACCTGCCGCTGCATCCCGCCCGACGAACAAAACACGATAGCGCTGCCGGGCCAGTTGCCGGACGACCTCTCGACCAATGCCTTTGGTGCCACCTACTACGACTGCAATGCGTGCTTCCATCGTTCACCTCCTGACTTAGTTCAGCTACGGATAGTTCATAAATGAACGATTTGAGTAAAATTTAGTGCGGCGGGCAGAAGCGCATCACAAACCGCCCCAGCAAGTCCGTCAGTGAATGCAGTTCTTCCGCTGTATATTGCCCATCCAAAAGGTGCGATGTCTCCGCAAAGACCACCCGCGCCTGTTGGAGGCGGGATTTACCTTCGGCTGTGATCTCCACATAGACTACTCGGCGGTCGGCATCACTGCGGAGTCGTCGGACGAGCCGGTCCGCTTCCAACCGATCCACCAGAGGCGTCATGTTGCTCTTGCCCGTACCGAGCCGTTCCGCCAGTTCACTCAAGGGCAGCATCTCATTTGCCTGTGTGAGAATCTGCAAGGTGTAGAACTTGGCCGCTGACAGTTCCAGCGCCAGCAGCTTCTCATCTAACAGGGTGGTCATCGCCCGCCCGGCGCTGATGAGTAGCTGCATGAGATCAGGTTGGTAGGTTTCGCTCATTTCGTTCATCACCAAACAATACACCTATGAACCAATTTCGGGAACTAGCAAAAATGCTAGGATTGCTTATCCAACCGCCCCTCTACCGCAGCCACAATATCCGCCTGCACCTCGGCCACTGCGCGATCCGCATTGATGGTCACCCAGCGTCCCGGTTCCTGGGAGGCCAGTGTATGATAGCCACCCCGCACCCGCTGGTGAAATTCTAACGCCATCGCATCCAGCCGGTTCCATTCTTCGCCCTGGGCCAGGGCGCTCAGGCGGCGCTGAATCCCGGCTTCCGGGGCAATATCCAGCAGAATGGTCAGGTCAGGCCGTAAGCCGCCGGTCGCAAACTGCGTGATCGTCCGCAGCGTCTCCAGATCAAGGCCATGCCCATAGCCCTGATAGGCATAGGTCGAATCGAAGAAACGGTCGCAAATAACGATGCCCCCTGCCTTCAGGTGAGGCCGGATAACCTCTTCCACGATCTGGGCACGCGAGGCACTGAATAACAGCAGTTCAGCGCGTGGGTGCATTGCCTGGTTCTTCATATCATGCAGAATCTGCCGGATCTGGTTACCAATGGCAGTACCACCCGGCTCCCGCGTCAACAGAACATGGTGCCCGCGCTCACGCAGGGTGTTGGCAATTTGTCCCACCTGCGTGGTTTTCCCGCTGCCGTCCGGACCTTCAAAGGTGATAAACATAGGTGGTTCGTTCTCAGTAGGGACAAGATCACCTTGTCCGGTGTGATTAATTGTGGGGCGAAATCTGCCTCTAACCGGGAAGCAGGGCTTGAGCTGTCGCATTTTATGTAGAAGGCAGCGTCATGCCAATAGGTGGTTGCATCTGTGCTGACTTTTTTACGATCTCCTGGGGCGTAGAAGATGCACTCACCGAGTTCTCATCGGTAAAAAACAGGATATTGATACAGTCGGCTTTATAGTGAAGGGGTAACCCATCAAGGAGAAACTCCACCATGGCAACAAAGAAAGCCCTCACCTTCAAGACCAGTATTGATCTACCTGCCAAGACGCGGGAGAGTGTCATTGTATTGCTCAACCAGCAGTTGGCCGATACGTTTGATCTGCTCAGCCAGACCAAGCAAGCGCACTGGAACGTGAAGGGCATGAATTTCATTGCCCTGCATAAACTGTTTGATGAACTGGTTGATACGCTGGAAGACCAGGTGGATGAGATTGCCGAGCGTGTGACCGCGCTGGGCGGTCTGGCAATGGGTACGGCACGGATGGCAGCAGCCAACTCGACCCTGCCGGAATTCCCAGCGGTGACGGCGGGCGAGGACGTGGTGAAAGCGCTGGTCGAGCGCTATGCCGCGCTGGCAAAATCCACCCGCGCAGCCATTGACACCGCTGATAAAGCCGGGGATGCGGACACGGCTGACCTCTTCACAGGGGTATCCCGTGATCTGGATAAGCACCTCTGGTTCCTCGAGGCACATTTGCAGTAGGTCCTATCCGTAGGCTTTGGAACAAGCTGTGCCTCCTTCTAAGAGGCACAAAGCAAAAAGGCGCATCTATCAAGATGCGCCTTCACATTCAGCAATTGACTAGAGGCTAATCCGCCGCCGGTGTTGCAGCGGCGGCAGCCGGTTTACTGGCGGGCTTGGCTTCGGCTTTAGGCTCCGCCTTTGGAGTCGCTTCCGTTCCAGACTCAGCCTTGGCGGCATCGGCTGGTTTAGACTCCGTCGCCGGATTGTCTTTAGGGGTGCTGAGGTTGCTGCTGCTCCGAGAGCTACCCTTACTATCATTGATGTAGAAGCCACTGCCCTTGAAGATCACCCCGGCGGCCTGGACCACACGGGTGACGGCCTGCCCGGTATGCGGGTCAGTCTTCAGGGGGGCATCACTAAAAGACTGCTTGATATCAAAGGTGGTGCCATCTTCACGGCGATAGGTATAAACCGGCATTTCTGCTTACCTCAACCTCGGTACACAATCCCACACACATAGATTATAGATGCAGGAACACCTCGCTATGTTACCTGATGGATTATCAGATAAACGTTAGCGGGGGCTGAATCAGATGCTTAGAAACCGCCGTTACGACCACTCGCCATACCCGGCAGCGTATTGAGGAATTCTTCGTTGGTCTCCGTCTGGCGGAAGACATTGACGAAGCGCTCATAGGCACCGACGATACCCGTTTCCTCATCCTCTGCCAGGCGAGAGTACATGCTGCGGAGGGTATAGACGCGCTGGAGCACATCCGGCCCAAGGAGCAGGTCTTCGCGGCGGGTCGAGGACTGTTCGATATCGAAGGCGGGGAATACACGGCGTTCCTGAAGCTTGCGGTTCAGGTGGAGTTCCATATTGCCGGTACCCTTGAATTCTTCGTAGATGACATCATCCATTTTGCTGCCGGTATTGACCAGGCAGGTGGCGATGATGGTCAGGCTACCGCCTTCTTCAACATTACGGCCTGCGCCATAAATGCGCTTCGGCGGGTGAATGGCCGAGGGGTCAAGACCACCGGAGAGCGTACGGCCGCTGGTTGGCACCACCAGGTTGTAAGCCCGCGCCAGACGGGTGATGCTATCCAGCATCAGGACGACGTGTTGGCGGCTTTCCACCAGACGCTTGGCCCGGTTGATCGCCATCTCTGCCACACGAACGTGATGCTGTACCGGATCATCAAACGTGGAAGCAATAACTTCCGCATCCACCGAACGATCCATGTCGGTCACTTCTTCCGGGCGCTCGCCGATGAGGGCGATCATCAGGTGGACTTCCGGATAGTTCTTGCTGATGGCGTTAGCAATTTCTTTGAGAACTGTCGTCTTACCGGCCTTGGGCGGGGAGACGATCAAACCGCGCTGACCACGCCCGATGGGGGCGATCAGGTTCAGCAAGCGGGTGCTGAGCACGCGCGGGCTGGTTTCAAGGTTGTAGCGTTCGTTCGGGTAAATCGGGGTCAGATCTTCAAAGTTGGGGCGGTTCTTGGCTTCTTCTGGGTTGAGGCCGTTGACGGCGTCCACCCGCAGCAGACCGTAGTACTTTTCCGACTCTTTCGGGGCACGGACTTGCCCGATAACCAGGTCACCCGTGCGGAGGCTAAAGCGCTTAATCTGCGTTTGGCTGACGTAGATGTCATTGGGGCCGGGCAGATAATGTTCCGCACGCAGGAAGCCGATGCCGTCTTCGACAATTTCCAGGACGCCACCGCGCAGCTTGAAGCCTTGTTTTTCAGCGTTATCCCGCAGCAGGGCAATGATGAGATCGGGTTTCTTGAGACGGCTGTAACCTGTGATCGAGTTTTCACGCGCGATGTCGCGCAGTTCGGTCAGGGTGCGGCGTTCAAGCTGGGAAATGTCCATAAGGGAAGGGAACTCCGAGGATGGTTATGTGGGCAAAATTGAGGATTGGTCGGTGTTGATTCGATAACAATGGGATAGTAAATAGGTATGCCACGCCGAAGGCGTATGACATCGCAACGCATCGAGTCGGACTGTGATCGCTCACCTGCGGTATTTGCACCGCGACTATACATTCATGACAAGGTAGGGATTCACGCAGTCGGAGCAAGGCCGTGCGGCCTGCTTTGATTGCACTATAGCACACATTACAAGGCGACACAAGCATTAATTTTTGGATATGTTTGGATATCCGAGCTGTAGTCAGGTTTCTAGTGGCTCTCACATAATCTTTAACCAATACCCTGCTCTCATTGAGGATCACAGGGTATTGTTATGCTCGCCAGCCTGCATTTTTAGTGCAAGCTAGCCCGCACTTCAAAAAGTATCCCTCGCAAAGGACGCCGCCTATGGAACTTCGCATTAACGGGCAGACCTATACGGTCGCCTCGGACGCCGCTGAACCCCTGCTCTGGGTACTGCGCGATGAACTCGGTCTGACCGGCACCAAATATGGCTGTGGATTAGGAATCTGCGGCTCCTGCACCGTCCATGTAGATGGCGAGGCCATGCGTTCTTGCTCCACCCCACTCAGCACCGTCGAAGGTAAAGCCATCACCACGATTGAAGGCTTGGCAACCGTCGAAGCAGATGGCACAGAAACGCTGCATCCAGTCCAGGAAGCGTTCATTGAAGAACAGGTGCCGCAATGCGCCTGGTGCATGAGTGGTCAAATGATGCAGGCAGCGGCTTTCTTGAGTAACAATCCGCAGCCGACCGAAGACGAGATCATCGCGGCCATGAACAACAACTACTGCCGCTGCGGCTGTTACACACGCATCAAGACGGCGGTCGCACTAGCCGCTGAAATTGCCGAGGAGCGCCGCGCATGACCAAAACGACTCAAACCCCGGCAGAACCCAAAGCCAAAGGCAAAGGCCTGACCCGGCGGCGTTTCCTGCAAGTGCTGGGCGGCGGAGCCGCCGTGTTGGCAGTCGGGGCAGTCCTCGGCGGACCGACGCTCGTGCGTGAAGGGCGCTTGGCAATCAACCGCGTCTTCTTGACCGGCTCTGCGCCCTCCTCCCCACCGCCCAAAGATCCATTCGTCTGGTTCGAGATCAACGCGGCGAATGAGGCCACCCTCTACATCCCCAAAGTCGAAATGGGCCAGGGCATCCACACCTCGCTGGCACAGATCGCCGCTGATGAACTCGAACTCGACTGGCAAACCGTGCGCGTCCGGCAGGCAGATGCCAGCCGGGGCTTCGACCCGCAGTTGATTTTCACCTTCGGCAGCACCTCGATCACGGCGCTCTATCAACCCATTCGGGAAATTGCGGCGACCATGCGCGAGATGCTCCGCACGGAAGCAGCCGCCCAGTTGGGGGTTGCCGCAGCAGATCTAACCGCCGCCAACAGCACCATCAGCAATGGTTCTCAAGCCAAAACTTACGGCGAGATCATCGCCGCCAAAGCCGGAGCGTGGGTCATCCCGGAAGCTGCCGCGCCGCTCAAGCCCGACGCCGACTTCAAACTGATCGGGCAGTCGGTCAAGCGAGTTGATCTACGGGATAAAGTCACTGGTCGCGCCCAATACGGCTTTGATATGCGGGCTGAAGGCATGGTCTACGGGGCAGTCGCCCGACCACCGCGCTATGGAGCCACGCTCAAGGCATCCGGCGAAGGCGATGCGCGTTCTCAACCCGGCGTCGTGGATGTCATCTTGCGTGAAGGTTTTGCCGGGGTGGTCGCCAGTACCCGCCGGGCCGCACAGGCAGCGCTCAGCCACCTCGACCTGACATGGGAAGGCGGCACCACCATCAATCAGGCTGAGATGGAAGCTATGCTCACACTGCCCAAGGAAGGCGGCACCCTCATCCAGCGCGAAGGCAATGTCGATGGGGCAACCGGTACCGTGATCGAGGCCAATTACTTCACGCCGATGGCCGTCCACGCGCAGATGGAACCGCAGGCGGCGCTGGCTGATGTCAAAACGGATTCGGCGCTCATCCATACCTCAACGCAAGCCCCTGGTTTGAGCCAGGAACGCATCGCCGCCGCCCTGAAGATGGACGAGGCTAAGGTCGCGGTTCGGGCAGCTTACGTAGGTGGTGGCTTCGGGCGCAAGACCGGCACCGATGCCGCGGTCGAAGCAGCCTTGCTCTCACAGGCGGTCGGTCGCCCGGTGATGGTCGGCTGGTCGCGGGAAGAAGAAATGCAGCAGGGCTACCGGCGTCCACCAGCGGCCAATTATTTCCGCGCAACGATCAGCGAGGCCGGTGACATCACCTCGGTCCATCACGAAATGGCGAGTGGTGATGTGCTGTTCAACCCCCAGGTAGGGGCTAGCGGCGGCTTCCTCGAAGTCCTGCTGGGCACTGATCCGCTAGCAGCTTATGGCGGCCTGATTCACTACAGCCTGCCCGCTGTGCGCGGCATCTATCATCGGATGGAAATCCCGGTGCCGACTGCTTACTGGCGTGGCTTGGGTTCTTTCCCCAATACCTTCGCGATTGAGTCCTTCATCGACGAACTGGCCGTCGCCACCCAGACAGACCCCTTTGACCTGCGTTTGAAGTACCGCCCGGCGGATGACCTGGGCCGCCGCTATGAGCTGGTCCTCAATGCGGTGCGCGAGGCTTCCGGTTGGGGCAGCGCCGTTCCCGAAGGTCGGGCGCGGGGTCTGGCGACCTGTTATGATCGCGGGACAGTGGTCGGGCTAGTGGTCGAAGTCTCGGTAAACGAGAGCGAAATCAACGTCCATGAAGCCTGGTGTGCGGTCGATCCAGGGCTGGTCATCAATCCGAACGGGGCGGCGGCGCAGGTGGAAGGCAGCATCATCATGGGGCTGAGTTCCACCCTCATCGAGCAGCAGACGGTGGAAAACGGCATGGCGGTGGGGAATAACTTCAACACCTACCCCCTGCTGCGGATCAGCCAGGCGCCACGCATCACCGTACTGCCGATCAACAGCGGTGATGAACCTGTCGGTGGCATGGGCGAGCCGGTCATCGGCGTAGTACCCGCCGCGGTCGGCAACGCGGTCTTTGCACTGACGGGTCAGCGACTTCGACTGCTGCCCCTCACACTGGCCTGAGCATGATCTGAAGTCAGGACGGTCAAGGCGGTCGCTCGAAATGGAGCGACCGCCTTTTTTTATGCGTTATACTTTCCCAACCCGATGCTGAAATGAGCTGCCCAACATGGACTTTCAGTTTTGCGCTGCCTATGAACTGCCCCTGACTGATCTGGCAGACTTATTCACCCGTGCCTTTGCGAACTATATCGGCGGCGCCGTCCATATGGATGCGCGCTTTTTGAGCAGCGTGCTGGCAAAGGAAAACGTTGATCTCGGCCTGAGCCAGCTTATCCTGGAGGCGGATCGTCCGGTAGGCTTTGGCTTGATGTCACGGCAGGGAAACACCAGCCGCCTGGCAGGCATGGGCATTGTGCCGGAAAGCCAGGGACAGCAAGTCGGCTTTCGATTGCTGTCCCATTTGCTGCAGCAGGGGCGCGAACGACACGAAACGCACATGGTTCTGGAAGCCTTCGAACAGAACACACGGGCCGTCAAACTCTATCAAAAAGCCGGTTTCCAGATCGTGCAGCGCTTGTACGGCTACCATGCCGAGCGACTTCCCGGCGAAACCGCTGCACACCTGCGTGAAAGCGACTGCTACACAGTCGCGAAGGCGCTGGTGCAGTGGGGCGACGCTGACTTGCCCTGGCAGGTTTCCGGCACGACCCTGGCTCGGCTGGGACACCCCAATCGCGCTTATATCCTGGATCAGGCAATGGCCGTCATCAGTGATCCCACCCAGGAAACCATCTATCTGCGCTGCTTGTTGGTCCCGCTACCCCATCGAAATCAAGGGCAGGGCTCCCGTTTGTTGCGGGCGCTCGCAGCAGCATTTCCGCAAAAGCAGTGGGCCATTCAAGCACTATGCCCGGAAGGCTACGGGATAGGCTTTTTTGAAAAGCGGGGCTTTATCCGGCAGCCGTTAAATCAGCTGCTGATGGCAATCGCGCTGTAAGCCTCATCAGATGAGCTAGGTAGTTAACCGCCCCAGCAACCCGCTGAAGCGATCCACCGTCTTGTTATTGCCCACCGCCATGTGGATGGCCCGCGGCGCACCAACCAGCACGCAGGTCTTTTTCGCCCGTGTGATCGCCGTGTAGATCAGGTTGCGCTGGAGCATCATATAGTGCTGAGTCAGCAGCGGGATGACCACCACCGGGTATTCCCCACCCTGACTGCGATGCGTGCTGATGCAGTAGGCCAGTGTGAGTTCATCAGCAGCCTCGCTGAAGTCATACTCCACATAGCGCCCATCGATCACCACTTCGATGCGGCTGTCATCCGGGTCGAGCGCGTAGATGCGCCCGATGTCCCCGTTAAAGACTTCCTTCTCGTAGTTGTTCCGCACCTGCATGACCTTATCGCCCACGCGGAAGAGCTTGCCGCCCAACCGCTTTTCCGCCATGCGTCGGTCGCCGTTGAGCGCGGCTTGCAAACGGTCGTTGAGCGTGGTCACCCCGGCTGGGCCGCGATACATCGGCGCGATCACCTGCACATCATTCAGTGGATCAACACCGAACTTGGCAGGCAGGCGGTTCTGCACAATATCCACCAGCAGATCGGCGGCACGTTCCGGGTCATCCTCTTTGAAGAAGAAGAAATCGCTGCTCTGATTGTGCAGGTGCGGCGCTTCCCCATGATTGACACGGTGGGCATTGACAATAATCAGGCTGTCCTCGCTCTGCCGGAAAATGGTCTCCAATCGGGTCACTTCCGCCAGACCGGAATTGATGACATCGCGCAGGACGTTGCCCGCGCCCACGCTCGGCAATTGATCGACATCCCCGACCAGCATCAGGTGCGTGGTCGGGCGCAGTGCCTTGAGCAGGTTGTAGAACAGTACCAGATCAATCATCGAGGCTTCATCGACGATCAACATGTCGATCTCAAGCTGGCTGTCCTCGTCGTAGGCAAAGCCGCCATCCGGCGCATAACCCAGCAGTCGATGAATCGTGCTGGCGGGGTGTCCCGTCGCCTCGGCCAGACGCTTGGCAGCACGTCCAGTGGGTGATGCCAGTTTGAACGGACGTTTGGCATATTCCAGCGCGTGGATGACCATCTGGAGCGTGGTGGTTTTGCCGGTGCCGGGGCCGCCCGTCAGCACCGAGACTTTTTGCGTCAGCGCCTTCTGCACTGCGCCCTGCTGCTGATCGGTCAGCGAGACATCATTCTTGCGGGCGAGGTCAGCCAAAAACTGCGGCCACTTGGTCACTTTCCAGGCACCGGTCAGGCTGGAATGACCATCGACGATACTTCGCAACAGCTCCGCCGCGCCGACTTCCGAGTGATAGTACAGCGGCAGGTAGACCGCCAGCATCGAGCTGCCATCCGGCCCGGTCACGCTCTCCTGGTACAAATCTTCATGGAGCAGGCTGTTCTCCAGTTGATCTTCCAACAGCTTGCGGATGCGGGCACCGCTGGCGAAATCCTCATCGGCATCAATGCCTAGCAGTTCCGCAGTCGTGGAAAGCAGTTGAGCGCGGGGGGCATAGGTGTGTCCCTCGGTCGCCAGCTTATTGAGCGCGTAGGTCAGCCCGGCGCGGACGCGGTTGGGCGCGTCTTTCGGGGTGCCCATCTTCTGGGCGATCACATCCGCCTTGATAAAACCAATCCCGAAGACATCATCCGCCAGCCGGTACGGATCTTCCTGCACCTGCTTGACCGTCTCGCCACCGTAGTAGTTATGAATGCGGACGGCCATCTTGCTGCTGATGCCGTAGCCTTGCAGGTAGATCATGGTGCTGCGCTGACCCTGGTTTTCCGACCACGCCTTGATCAGTTCCTTGACCAGACTTTTCTTCAACCCGGGTACTTCATCCAGTCGGTCGGGATCATCTTCGAGGATGTTGAGGGTCTGGTCGCCAAAGTGATTGACGATCTTGCGGGCGGTCTGCGGACCGATTCCCCGGACGATGCCGCTGCCGAGGTAATTGACGATACCTTCCTCGGTGGTGGGGATGACCGGGCGGACGACCTCGGCGCGGAACTGCATCCCCCAGCGTGGGTCGGTGATCCAACTGCCCATGAACTCGACCGCCTCACCGGGTGCCAGTTCCGGCATGGAGCCGACGACGGTGATCGTGCCATCGCGGGCGGCGGCATTGGCCGGGGGCTTGACCTCCGGGGTCATCTTGAGGACGGTATAGCCGTTTTCCTCGTTGAAGAAGGTGATGCGTTCAATCGTGCCAGTGATGGTATCCATGCCGGAAAGTATAGCGGCAGGGGGGCGGCGGCGGGTAGAGGGCGTTCAGCCAGGGTGCAGGTCATTTCTATTGATCCAACGATCACAATCTAAAGTGACGACATAGGGAAATCTGTAGGGCGCACGGCTGTGCGCCCGCTTTGATCATTTACCGGATAAGGCACGTAGCCGCATAGTTCCACCCTTCGCCGGATGCGTCCGACCGCAAATCGTCTTACACTGGATCTATCCTTGTTGACGTCGGACGAAGGAAGCTCTCATGCGCCGCTTCATGTGGATCTTTTCGCTCATGGTCTTCGCACTCATTGCCGGATTGCTCGGCATCACCTCGGCAGAGGCGCAGGGAACGCCCATCCTCTCCCTCATGCTCCATGCCAGTGGCGATGTGTGGGCCTGGGATGGTGACCGCTGGCAAAACCTGACTCAAGTCGGTTCAATCTATGAAGCGGTTGTGTCCCCGGATGGCACCCGCTTGGCCTATACGGATTTTGCGCCGGTGACCAAAGAGGCCCTTCAGCGCGAAGGGGGCATCGGCGGCGGTGCGCTGCCAACCGATGTGCACCTGCTCGACCTGAACACACTCCAAAGTGAACCCATCGCCACCCAACCCGCCGATGCCAGCTTCTTCCAACCTGGGGTGCCGGATCGGATCGTCATGCGCGGCGGGTTGGCCTGGTCGCCGGACGGGACTCAACTGGCCTGGTCGGAATACAACCAGCCCGATCAGTCCGACCAGCGTGTTGTCATCTATGACTTCACCACCAGCGAATCCCGCATCGCGGTCACCAGCCTACCGCAGCCGATGGGGGTGCCATCCCCCCTGCCGCTGATCTGGACGCCCTACGGCCTGACCGTGCAGGGGCAATTTGTCGAGGACGACGGCAGCTTCAGCAGCCAATTGCTGACCTATAACCCGTCAACAGGGGAACGCATCCAGCAGACCCGGCTGGATACCAGCACGAGCGACCGTTTCACCCTCGATTGGCGTCCGGCGACCTTTGAAGGGCACGAATACTGGGCCGTGCTCTACAACACCGCCCAGGTCGAGATGATTGACCCGGCCAGCGGGGCGCTGCTGCCCGCCACTACCACCCTGCTGGAAACCTATAATCCGCTGGCGGGAGCTTCCGCCGGGGTGCAGATCATCCCCAACACACTCAACGGCATCGGCGGGCAGTGGATCATCTACTCGGCAGCAGGCGTCCCGGTGCTGGATAAGCTCTTTGTCCCCTACAGCGGGATGCTAGATTACATGGCGGTGTCCCCGGATGGCGGGCAGGTGGCCTATATCCCGGCGGATAATGCCGGAGGCGCCTTCTTCACCGACCAACTGGTGATCTTCGTCCTCGATGACTTTCAGGTGGTGACGCTCGACCTACCGCCGGAACTCAACTCGATTCAGGAAGTCTGGTGGGGGCCGAAGGCCTGGCGCTTGCAGAGCAGCGGCTTTGTCGAAGTCTTTGACGACCCGGCTGGCGACTGTGCGGCGGCGCTGCCCTCCGACCTCGCCATCAACGGCCTGGCGCGGGTCATCCCTGGCAGCGGCCCCAACCGCCTGCGGAATGCGGCTTCATCAAGCGGGACGGTCATCGGTCAAGTGCCGGAGGGCGGCCTTGTCCTCATCACCGGGGATTCGATCTGCGAGGGGAACATCCGCTGGTGGCCGGTCGAGTACAACGGGCAGGCAGGCTATACGGCGGGCAGCGTCGGCGGCAACCGCTATCTGGAAGCGGTGGGGTGACGGCCCCACCGTTGGCGCAGCCCCGCGCCATTTCGTTGCGGTGGTGCGAACGCTTGCATAATTTTGACAATCCCGTCCCGTCCACCAAAAGCCAGTTTGGCACCATCTGGACTCCATGCTACAGATAGCAAACGCTCACTTTGGGTGAAGCTTGATAGCTGACTACCACTGGCAACGTCGAGAACGCTGACAATGCCTAAGCTTGTACTGGAATCGAAACCCGCGACTGCAATTGCCTGTCCATTCGGACTCCAGTTAACATCGGCGACGATGTTAGACACATTAAATGTTGAAGTGAGCTGACCGCTACCTACATTCCATATCCGCACCTTGTTATCAGCGCTACCAACAGCTACGTGGCTACCATCCTGGCTCCAATCAATCGAGTTTGTAGCATCGGTAGCACCGATTAAACTCAATAGTATATTTCCCGTATCAACATCAACAATTGATACAGCGTCACTATTGCTGTTGCCAATAGCAATACGGCTACTATCAGGGCTCCAAGCACTGATTGACCCCCTCAGAATTGGCTCAATAACTTGCCCTGTATCAGAATCCCAAATCACAATAAAATCACCTGGAAAAGCACTGGCGATACGATTACTGTTTGGACTCCAATCAACTGAGAGCATTCCTTGAGATTCAAAGGGGACAGTTAAGAGCAGATTGCCATTCACTACATTCCAGATATAGGCGGTACTTTGAGCAAAATTGAAACTGACTAGCTTCTGTCCATCCGGACTCAAGTCAAGTCCTGTACTGGTACAGGTCATGCCATAAAGGAGTTTCGTTATCAGCCCCGTTGTGGCACTAAAGATTCGAATAGGAAATCTATTCGGATCAGTATCGTCACAGCCAACGACTCCGCCAGAGATGGCGATCATCGAACCATCGGAACTCCAAACCACGCTGAATATCTCATCTTGAGTTTGGGCAGATGAAAATTGCAAGCCCATTACGGCGTTGAGAATTACCCCGGCAATCTTGCTCCCATCCGGACTCCACGCCACCGCATACACATCGTTTTCCGAAATCGACTGCGCCTGCATCCCTGAACGCGAAACGCCGAGCAGGACGAGCAGGATCAGGAACGTGACGATGGAGCGTGTGAAGGCAATTTGTCGCATAGGGTTTGTCGCCCGTTCTTGCATCACCTACACATACCGTAGCAAACTCACATGTTGCCCGCAACCGCCGTCTGCCCTACGCCATCAACAGCCAGATCAGGAAAGTCTTGAGGGATGAGCCATTGGCGTTCCCAGCGATTGTGCTAAACCGCCGAGTGCATTCAGAATTCAAGATAAAATCGGAACATATGTTCCGATTCGGCACTCAACCTGTGGTATGGTCTACCTGTAGGGACGCCATTCTTGGCGTCCGTGAACTTTATTGCTCAAAAAGGTCATCTATCGCCCTTCAGGGAGGATGTTTTCACTTTTGCGACTTTTCTCGTCTTCAGTGCTGACCAGCCCGTGTTGGACACGGATGACCTGTCCAAAGTGTCCAAAGTGTCAAATCTGTCCAATATGGCCAACCACGATGACCAATGAACTTAGCCTGCTCAACACCGTCCTGAATTGCGGTTCCTGTCGTAAGGGGGTAAGGTTGAAAGTATGAATATCAATTAATGGACTGCCCCGATGACACGCCAACTCAATCAGACAGGGCCATTCCAGCAGCGTCGCCGACGACCGACGCTGGAACTGCCGCCGATCACGCTCATGGGGCCAGGCATACGCCCCCCGGAGCAACAAATCCAAACTTCCTGGGAAGAAGACCTCGGCTTAGGCGATCTGGTGCGGGCACTTTCCATTGATCGGCGCTATCAATCCTACACAACCCGGGTCCTGACGGCGCTCGTCACCGACCCGGAAGTGATCCGCTGGCGTCAGGGTGTACTGGTCGATTTTGTCAATAATCCGGCCTTGGTAGACGCCATTGCCGATCTGCTGCCCAGGCTGGGCGGCCTGGGGCGGCGCAATGCCATGCTGGGGGGGCGCACCCGCAATCTGCTGTTGGAAGTGGTCGATCAGCTAACTGGGTTGGAACTCTTTTGTGAGATGGTTGACCGGCTGGGGGATGCGCTCAATCAGGCTGTCCTGACAGCACACCCCCTCATCGAAGCCCAGTACAACCTGGCTGCCCTGCGAAACCAGCCGGATTTTCAGGAACTAAAGGCGGAACTGCCCGCGCTGCGCGCCCCCTTGAGCGATATTCACAGCGTGACGGTGGGCATCAATCTGGACCCGGAATTGCAACCGGAATCGGCAGCACTGCTGGCGATCAACGACTTCCGCTGGTCGGATACCAACTCGCTGCTGGATCGGCTGATTGGGCGCGCCGGGCACGCCCCCACTGAATCGACGCTGGCGACGTTGCACCGCCTGCCGGGCGAGATGGATCAGCGTATGCTGGCCCCGCTCTACCATGATCTGAACAAGGTGATGGAACAGACTGCGAAACCGATTGCCCGCGCACTGGAACGGTATACCGCCACCGGCACGGTGCCCTTGTCTGGACTGGAAAATGAGTTGGCCTTTTTTGCCGGGGCCGCGCGGCTGATCGGACGCCTGCGGGCGAGGGGTATCCCTTTCTGCCTGCCGGAAATCGCGCACCTGGACGAGCGCACGACGCATATTGATGACCTGTATCCGGTGCTGGTAGCGCTGCAACCCGAATCCAACCCGGTGGCGAATCCGGCCCACCTCAATGGCGCATGGCGCATCGCTGTGCTGACCGGCCCCAACAGCGGCGGAAAGACGACGTATCTAAGGGCCGTCGGGCTGGCTCAGGTGATGGCGCAGGCGGGGTTGATGATCCCGGCAGCCCGGGCACGCATCAGCCCGGTCGAACGGGTGTTGACGCACTTCCCGGCGCTGGAAAACCGTCAGCAGGGGCGGCTGGCAGAAGAAGCCGAACGACTGCGGTTGCTCTTTCAGCAGGCAATCCCACGCTCATTGGTGCTGCTCAACGAAACCTTTGCCAGCACCTCCTCCGGGGAAGCGACCTACCTGGCCCAGGATATGCTTTGTGGGCTGCGCGCCTTTGGCCTGCGGGCGATCTACGCCACCCATCTGACCGAGCTAGCCGATCACTTTGAGGAAATTGAACGCGCAGTCGAAGGGGAAAGTCGCTTGGTGAGCCTCGTCGCCGGGGTGGATCTGGATGCCGCCGGGGAAGCGACTCCGACTTACCGCATCGCGCCGGGGCTGCCGCACGCCCGCAGTTACGCCCAGGAAATCGCCCGGCGGCACGGTATCCGCCTCGATCAACTGCTGGCGATGAAGCGGACAGCTCCCGATGTGACCAGCTGATGACCCGGACCTGGTACTTTAGTCCCGGTAGGACTTTACTTATTTCTTATGCTTACGCTGATCGCTTTTGGCGTACACTCGATAAAGGGACGTTACCATATATAACAGGCAAGTGACTAGCTGCTGCCCTTGAGCGTGTTTTGAGAAAGAGTCAGGTAGTACTATGACCGATCTGCTGAACCAACCGAAAGCCACCCGGCATCTGGATATGCCGGATACCGAGCCGTATCGCCCGGTGCGGGCTTCTACTGGCCCGCTGCAACCGCTGCCTTGGGTGATCGAGTTCCGCGTGGTCGGTACGGCTTCCACTCTGCAAGTGCAGGTTAAGGAATCCATGTCGCTGGGGCGCAGCGATCCCGCCAATAACATCATCACCAATATTGATCTGGGGCCATACGGTGGGCAAGCGCAGGGCGTCTCCCGGCAGCATGCCCTGATTATGGCGCAGGAAAACCGGATGAAGGTCAAAGACCTGGGCAGTGTCAATGGCACGCGCCTGAACGGTTATGTCCTGATGCCGCATCAGGAATACCGCCTGATGCATGGGGATGAACTGGAAGTTGGGCGGATGAAACTCCAGGTCCGCTTCGCAGTTGTGCCGACCATGGGCACTGCGCCGCTGGATAGCAATGTCAGCGAAGCCCCTATCCCCAAGGTAGGCGCAGGCGAGCGCGTCTTGATCGTCGAGGACGATCATGATGTCGGCAAAGTCTTCCAACTGGCGCTGGAGTCTGCTGGCTTCAAAGTCGAACTGGCGGAGAATGCCGTACAGGCCTTGAGCATCGTGACCAAAGACCTGCCCGCGGTTATGGTCGTTGACCTGATGTTGCCGGACATGAATGGTCTGGATCTGGTGCGCTACATCCGCAAGATGGAAGGTGGTAAGAACATCCGGCTGGTAGTCTGCTCCGGCGCGACGGGCGGCTTCCACATCAGCCAGGCGAAAGATCAGGGTGTGGAATCCTTCCTGAGCAAGCCTGTCAGCGTGGATGATCTGGTCAGTGCCGTTGCCAAACTCTCCAGTCCAGCGATACCGGCTAGTCCAGCGGCACCGGTTACTCCGGCAGCTCCGCCAGCCACACCGCCGCCCTCCGCCGTACCGCCCGTGACCGGCATTCTGGTGCAAAAATAAGCTCCGACAAGGCGACCGAAAGGTCGCCTTTTTGGTCGTGTATAATGCGATGTAACTCTGGAAACTGCTTTTTGAAAAAGGATGTTGTTCTATGAAACACTGGCGTCGAATTTTAGTCATTGGTGCGATTACCCTGATAGTCGTTGGTGCGGTTGCTTATGTGGCGCTTGGCGCGGTCATCTATAACGTCGTTTCAACCACCAACGCTCAATGCTCCGGCAACCCGGAAGCCCAGGCCAACAACCCGGCAGCTTATACCCTGAACCAACCGGCGCTTTCGGCTGAAGCGAAAGCAGCCTATGAGATGCCCGCCTATGAGGAAGTCACATTCCCCAGCCGGGGCGATGGCCTTTCGCTGAATGCCTGGTACATCCCAGCAGTAGAAAACCCGGAAACGGCTCCGGCGGTCATCCTGGTTCATGGGCTGGCAGGCTGCAAACGCTCAACCCAGATCCTGTTTGCCGCGGGGATGCTGCACAACGCCGGTTTCACCACGCTGTTGATCGACATGCGCGATCACGGTGACTCGCAGGTCGAAGATGGGCGCTTTGCCGGTGGCACCGACGAATACCGTGATGTGCTGGGCGCCTGGGACTGGCTGGTGAACGAGAAGCAAATGCCGCCTGAAAAGATCGGCTTGCTGGGTACGTCACTGGGGGCAGCGACGGTTCTGATTGCCTTTGGGGAAGAACCGCAGGTCGCCGCCGTCTGGGAAGATAGCAGCTACGCGGACATTGACGTTGCCATCAGTGCAGAACTGACCCGCTACAACCTGCCCACCTTCTTTGCGCCCTCTGCCCGGATGATGGGTAACGTCATCGCCGGGGACGACATTGGCTCGAAGAGTCCGCTGCTGGCGATCGCCACCGCGGGCGACCGACCCGTATTCATCACGCACGGCACCGCCGACCGCCGCCTGAGCGTGCAATATGCTGCTGACCTGTTGGCTGGGGCACAGGCTGCCGGTGCGACTAACGTCCAAAGCTGGATTGTCGAAGGCAGTGGGCATGTCAATGCCATGTTCGATCAACCAGAAGAATACGAACGCCGCTTGATCGAGTTCTTCCAGATGGCGCTGGGTGGTTGAGCCATTGCCGGCTGCATGAACCGGTTTAGCGTAACATGCAATAAACTCCATAAGTTAGCGGCTTCCGCACTCAATGTAAAAAATACTTGACATTGAGTGCGTTTTATTTTACATTGTGTATGTTGAATATGACCTCGTGTCATTTATTGCATACATCAGGTGGAGCAGAATGATGTCCTATCAGGAAAGACGCGCACTCGTCGCCATATTTGGCACGATCCTCATCAGTGGTGGCTATGCTGCCTATATGCTGCCGCGCCAACCGAACGGGGATGCGTATTCACCAGAGGTATTTCGTTTCTGGGGTACATATTTCCTGATTCTGATCGTCGTCTCGATCATCGTCCGCATCGTCATCAGCATCGCCTTCAGCATCATCAACGTCATTGCCACGCGGGAGAAAGAACCCGGCCTGACGGATGAACGCGACCACTTGATCGAACTGCGGTCTAATCGCTACGGCCTGTATATCTTCGCCCTCGGCTTCGTAGCGGCCATGGCAGCGCTAGCGATGGGCAATCCACCTTCAACCATGTTCCTCCTGATGCTGCTGGGTGGTATCGGCTCTGAGCTGGTCAGTGACATCAGCGAGTTCATCTTCTATCGGAGAGGCTTCTAGCGATGGAGAAGCTCACCATCAGCAATAACGTCCGCAAACTGCGCTTTCAACATAACGAAATGACACAGCAGCAGTTAGCGGAGCAAGCCGGGGTGACGCGCCAGACCATCGTCGCCATCGAACAGGGCAAGTACACCCCTTCGTTAGAACTGGCTTTTCGGTTGGCTGTTATCTTCAACGTGCCGCTGGAGGAGGTGTTTTTCCTAAATAAGCCACCGCCCTAACTTAGGGCGATCCGACAGATCGCCCTTACAGAGACCTTCTTCCTAATCCGTATCCACGAGACCCAATACATCTCGGTTCAACTCGGATGAGGCTTGCGTGCCTTCATCTACAGGTTTTGTCTTGCTAAGTAGGGTGCAGAGCGAAGCCTCCCGGTGGGACGGCTGTACGCCCGCCCTGCCTGAAAGGAAACATCATGAAAGCGATTGTCTACACTGAATACGGCTCACCGGATGTGCTGCACATGGGTGAGGTCGCCAAACCTATTCCAAAAGAGAACGAGGTGTTGGTGAAGGTCCATGCGACGACGGTCAGCTATGGATCATTGGCCGCCCGCACCTTCGGCAAGATGCCCCCGCACGAATTCAATATGCCCTTCCTCTTCTGGTTTGGTGCGCGGATCGCCTTTGGGTGGAATAAGCCAAAGAACCCTATCCTGGGCATCGAATTCTCCGGCGTGGTCGAAGCGGTCGGCCAAGCGGTCACGACTTATAAGCCGGGGGAAGCTGTCTTCGGCTACCGTGGTCAGGGGATGGCCTGCTTTGCCGAGTATGTGACGATGCCTGCCGACGGGCTGCTCGCGCACAAGCCGGATACGGTCAGCCACGCCGAAGCCGCGACCATCCCGTATGGTGCTTTGACGGCACTGACTCTGCTGCGGCGTCTGAACCTCCAACCGGGACAAAAGGTGCTGATCCACGGGGCATCCGGGGCGATTGGTTCCTTCATGGTGCAGATTGCCAAACAGATGGGTGCAGAAGTGACCGGCACCTGCGGCACCCGACGGATGGACTTCGTGAAGGCACTCGGTGCGGACCGGGTGATAGACTACAGCCGAGAAGACTTCACCCAGCACAGCACCAAGTATGACCTGATTATCGATGTGCTGGGTCGGTCAAGCTTTAACCAATGCAAACGAGTGCTGACTCCAAAAGGGATCTATTTCCCGGTGAGCTTCAAGTTCACTGAGGTCCGGCAGATGTTGTGGACCTCACGCTTTGGGGGACAGAAGGTGTTCCTGGGACTCTCTGACGAGAAACCCGCTGACATGCAGACCCTCAAAAGCATGATCGAAGCGGGGACGCTGAAGGGCTATGTAGATCGCACCTTCCCGCTGGAACAGGTCGTGGAAGCGCACCGCTACTACGAATCCGGGCAGCGAAGCGGCAATGTGATCCTGACCGTAGCCTGAAGCTAAATCATTCAACAATCAGATCAACGCCTCGCCGCATGACCGAAGGTGATACGGCGAGAACCTACTCAACACGATACCCTACACACAGGAACTTATAATGAACCACGACACGACCCAACCGGCAGTCAGACCGACTCGCGGGCAGACACAGCCTTCCCGCATGGAATGGCTGGTCACGTTCGGACTGATCCTTCTGGCCGTGATACCTGTCCTGGCGGGTATGGTCCGCGTCGGACAACTGACCATTGGCCTGGATACAACGCCTGTGACCCCCGAAAATGCGCGCTTCGTCGCCTCGCCGCTGCCGGTCATCCTCCATATCCTTGGGTCGACGGTGTATGCGCTGCTGGGTGCTTTCCAATTCGCGCCGAGTTTTCGTCTGCGCTATCCACGCTGGCACCGGCGCGCCGGTTGGTTGCTCGTCCCAGCCGGTCTAGTCGCTGCGCTGAGTGGCCTGTGGATGGCCCATTTCTATCCGTGGCCTGCGGGGGATGGCGAACTTCTGTATGCAATGCGGCTGATCGTCGGATTTATGATGACGTTATCCCTGATCCAGGCCGTGGTGGCGGTTCGGCAGCGGAAATTTGCCCAGCATGGCGCATGGATGGTGCGCGCCTACGCTCTCGGCATGGGGGCGGGAACCCAGGTGCTAACCCAGATTATTTGGATGGTGCTGGTCGGCACCTCAGGCGAGTTTGCGCGGAATATGGTGATGGGCAGCGGCTGGCTTATCAACCTCCTCATCGCTGAATGGATAATCTCCCGACGATTGACGAATCCACAGCGTCGAGCAAAGGCGACAAGAACATGAAAGCAATTGTCTGGACCAAGTACGGATCACCGGATGGGCTTCAGCTTCGGGAGGTGGAAAAGCCCACCCCGCAGGCGGATGAAGTCCTCATCCGGGTCCATGCCGCCACGGTCACCGCCGGAGACTGCGAGATTCGCGGCCTCAAGCTACCACTTGGCTATGCGCTCCTCTTGCGGCTCTTCATGGGCATTCGGCATCCGAGGCCCACCATTCTCGGTCAAGAGCTTTCCGGTGAAGTGGTGGATGTGGGTACTGAGGTCAGCGGATTTAAGGTGGGAGATGCAGTTTTTGGCACCACAGGCCTGCGCTTTGGTGCCTACGCGGAGTACAACGCCCTACCAGCTACGAGCGTGGCCCACAAGCCGACCAACCTGACTCATGAGGAAGCGGCAGGTATCCCGGTTGGAGCATTGGAAGCGCTGCACTTCCTCAGGAGCGCCCAGATCCAACCGGGGGAGCGCGTCCTCATCAATGGCGCCGGCGGCAGCATTGGCACACTGGGGGTCCAACTGGCCCGCTATTACGGCGGGACCGTAACAGCAGTCGACAGCGGGGACAAGCTGCCGATGCTGCGGTCAATTGGCGCTGACCAGATGCTGGACTATCAACGAGAGGATTTTATCCGCAGCGGGCAGCAGTGGGATGTGATCTTCGATGTGACCGGGAAGCGTCCATTTGGAGGCTGCTTGCAGGCGCTCAAACCCGGTGGGCGCTATCTGCTCTCCAATGCCGGGTTGATGGCAAACCTGCGAGCGCGGTGGCCCAAGGGCAATGGTAAACGAGTCATCCTGGGTACCAGCACACAGGCCATAGATGACCTCCTGTTTATCAAAGGGTTAGTGGAAGCCGGAAAGCTCAAACCCGTCATTGACCGCCACTATCCACTGGAACAGTTACCTGAAGCACACCGTTACGTAGAGACTGGACGCAAACAGGGCAACGTCGTTATCACCGTCGTCTGAGGTAAAGCACGGTGCTCTGTGGACTTCATATACGTCTATTCCGTGTGCCATGCGTCAGGCAAGCGTAGAGCTGGCATCCGGTTGAGTGAAAAGGGGCGCGCTACACTCCGATTAACAGAAACGTTCTTACGAAATCAGGTGCCTGATGCGCCAGCCTTCTTTGATGACCACGACGGGTTTACTCCTCATGCTGGGTGTCGTCGCCGGATTGATTTTGTTACGCCCACGCACCACATTGGAATCGACTGCCGAGCCATTGCCAGCTGCTTCCTCGACGGCCTTTCGGGCGGTCAGTGTCCCTGCTGCACCGACGGGATTTGCCCTGAACATTCGCGCCGTCAATCCAGCGCGCACCCGCTATGTCGCCCCGGTCAGCGATGGCACCTTTTGGTTGTGGGAAGCGGACGGCACCCCGGTCGGCTATATCTGGTCAGGGCCGATGGGCTTGTGGACGTACAGCGCAGATGGCAGTCGCGTAGCCGGGATCTACAACGGCGCAGCTTACGTCTGGTCAACCCGCGAAGCAGCACCACTGGCTTACCTTCCTCCCAGCGTGCCGGTCGATCCTCGCAGCGTCTGGCCGCTGGTATTCAGCCCGGATGGTCGCCTGTTAGCCGCTGCGGGCTGCGAGTCGCTCAATGGGCGGCAGCGCTGCGCGGGGACGCGGGTGCATCTGTGGGATGTAGAGGCGGGCATTGTACGCTTCACCTGGATGGAGATACCATTAACCGCCATCACGGAATTGACGTTCAATGCCGAAGGGACTCAACTCCAGGCGATAGGCTGTGTCCGCTACGAATCCGCCGTATTGGGCCGCTGTGGGCAGGCCTATCCGGGTTCCGTCGTGTGGAGCACCCGCACCGGACGGGTGGTGGGCGGATCGTAAAGGACGCTTCCGCTCAATCTTGATTTAATTGCTCCACGCTATTCCTCCGGCTGACTCCTTCCCCGCTAGACTCAATCGCTGCTGAAATCGTGTATACGTGCATCCTCTGAAGTGGCACAAAAACGGAACACGTGTTCCGTTTTTGTGCCCGATTAATGCTAAACTGATTGTCGGCACTCAGAATCCAGCAACCCTCTGAAAGCTGACAAGGGATGAAGGCGAAGAATCCCGGGATTCAAAGTTGTGCCCGCAAGGCATCCTTTAGGGAGGCTAAAACCATCAATTTGTAACTTTGCGTAATCTTTAAGTGCTGCCCAGACCTGAAATGCACCCAATGCATACAGAGCGCTTGACTCGATGCGCCGATTGCCGATACAGTGGAAGAAATTGAAATCTTCATGGTCAGATTAGAAAAGTGAACGTATCATAAAGGTACTAACGCTTCACCAAGCCTTCACTGCTTTATGACGCTGAACCGGGAGTAAAGTCGGATGACGCGGTTGCTCTATATTGAAGATAATAAGGACAATCGCATGTTGGTGCGCCGGATTCTGCTGGCGTCTGACTACGAGTTTGAATTGCGCGAAGCTGATAACGCCCGTGACGGAATTGCTATGGCTGAGCAAGATCCGCCCGATATGATTCTGATGGACATCAGTATGCCGGATATGGATGGATTGACCGCCACGCGGACTATCCGCGCAAATCCCATCCTGAACAATGTATTGGTAATCGCGCTTACGGCCAATGCAATGCAAGGTGATAAAGAAAAGACACTGGAAGCCGGATGTGACGGCTATATCCGCAAGCCCGTGGATGTAGACCGCTTGCCCGATGAGATCATGAGTTACATCAGGAGTCGCGCATGAGCGAAGCCACCAACAGTGCCCCGGAAAAAACTTCCGGGACCCGTACCCCAATTGAACCCGCCGAAGCCCATGTACTGGTGGTGGAAGATAATGTGCCGAATTTTGTGCTGATCGCACGAATGTTGGCGTTTATGGGCATCCAACGCTGCGAATGGAAAACGTCCGGTTGGCAGGTGGTTCAGTTTGCCGATACCCTGCCCCGCGTTGATCTGATCCTGATGGACATCCGCCTGCCTTATGAAGATGGCTACCAGGCGCTGCAGAAAGTCCGCTCGCATCCCCGTCTGCGGGATACGGTCGTTTGTGCAGTGACGGCAGAAGCCAGTGAAGATCAAATGCGCCGAGCCAAGAAAGCCGGTTTCAACGGGTTTATGGGCAAACCCCTGGATGCAGACCGCTTCCCGGAACAGATTCGCCGCCTGCTGGCCGGTGAAGAAGTCTGGGAATGGAAGTAATCTGGCAAGATTACAATTGCCAAACCACATTCTTACGTTTTCTCCGCACTCATTTTGCGTATGATGGAAGACAGGGGAGTTGATCGTCAGCCTCCCCTGTCTTTCTTTTTGACAGATTTGATAACCCGCCTTTTGCACTGGCGTACATGAGGAGTCCACCCCGGTGACGACCCCATCCCCATCCACCGAACTGAATATGACTCAGCGGCAGTCACGTATTTTCCGTGAGTTGAACGCCAACATGGATTATCAGACCATGGTGGGTGTCGTGGCGCGTTACCTGCTGACGCAACCGGGAACCTTCCTGATCTTGAGTGAGTTCGTTTACGATGACGAAGGCGACCTGACGGGTGTCAAGTCATTGGCGAGCGCTAATCGACAGATGACCTATGTGACCAATACCTTTTTCCTGCGTTGGTCACAAATTCCCACTCGGATGCGCCAGAGCGTGATGGACGATGAGCTCTACGTATTGGAAGATGTGGCAAATCTGGCAAATGAAACCACCAGCCTGGAGTTCTTCAAATTACTGGAAGACAGCGGCATACGGGCTTACGTTCACATCCCGGTCAGCATCGATGGACATCCAGTGATCGGCATGGGAATCGCCAGTCAGGCACTGCATACCTTTTCCAGCGATAACCTGGACGCGCTGCGGAATGCCGCTGATCAGGTCGGCGCGATTGTCTATTCCCGGACGTTGATCGAACGCGCCAATCAATCGCGCGCCGTCGCCGAAGATATGCTCCGGCAGACTGAAAGCGCCGCAGAAGCCCTGGGGCAGCGAGTCACATTACTGCAGGCGATCAATGAATTAGCCATGATGACGGCATCCAGCCAGGACTATCAAACCCTCCTTGACACGGGGTCACGCGTGGTGGTTGAACTCACCAAAGTTAATCATTGCGGGATTGTCATCATCAATCCCGATCAGATCAGCGCCACGGTCGTCAGCGAGTATCCGCCCCAAAATGCTGTGGGCGCGCAATTGAGCATGGAGAACAATGGCCTTTGGGATGCGCTCCGACTAGACCCCAAAACGCCTGTTATGGTCGAGTCGCTGGATAGCGACCCCCGCTTAGAGCCGCTATCGCGCGCGGTCATGAAACAACTGGGGATTAAGTCAATTGCGATTATCCCGCTGGTAGTGGATGGCAATCTGAGGGGTGGCGTAGGCCTCGATATTTACGACGAGTCACGCTCGGTGACATCCTCCATGATCGAAACCGCGACCAATATCACAGCGCATTTGAGCGTCGCCTTGCGAACCCAGGAACTGCTGCGGGATACGCGCCAGGCTGCTGAACAATTGGAAGCGCAGGTCAATATCCAACGGGCGCTTAACCAGCTTTCGCAGATCGTGAATCGGGCGGAAGATGAAGTCACGTTGTTTGATGCGACAATGGAAGCCATGTTCAAGCTGCTCAAAGTCGATCATGCCGGCTTGGTCATGCTGGACGAAACCAGCACCTGGGGAACCGTGGTCAGCGACTACCCTTCCCAGGGCGTACTTGGTCTGAAGTTCGAAGTTGCCAAGAATCCGTTGTTGATGATGATGACTTCCCAGGAAAAAGCCGAAACCATCGTTATTGATGACATTGAAACCAGCGATCTATTTGACGAAGCCGGGCGTGCCTCGCTTCGTCAAGTTGGAACACGTGCACTGCTGCTTGTACCGGTCATTGTCCAGGGCAAATTGGTCGGTTCGTTCGGGATGGATTATTTTACGAGTGGTCAGAACTTCTCGGCCCAGGTGATTGATATCGCCGAAACGATCATGCAACAGTTCGCCATTGGTCTCTCCCGCCTGCGGTTGCTGGCTGACACCCGCCGCCGTGCAGACCAGTTGGAACATATCGCTCGCTTAGGACAGGCCATGCAATCCACCCAGGATCTCGGGGTCATTCTGCGGGAAGTGATCCTGGAAACGTTGCAAATGCTCCCGATTGACCAGATGAGTATCGCCCTCTATGAGCCAGGCCAGTCCATGCTGCGGACGGTGGCTGAATACAATAACGGTCAGACTCAGATTGATCTGAATAGTACGCACATGCTGGAGATCAGCGGGCAGGTTAGCCGAGCCTGGCTCAAACGGGAACTGGTTTATATCCCGGATATACAGGTGTCGGAGTATGCGCTCGCGACCGATGTAGAAGCCCATTCCTGGACAATCGTCCCGATTGTATCCCGCGTGAGAGCCCTGGGTATTCTGAGCTTTGGCAGTAGTCGCGTTGCCGCTTTTAGCACCACTGATCTGGCAGTCGTGCAACAGCTTGCCAGCCAACTGGCTGCCACCCTCGATAACCTGGAAGCCTTCGCCCAGAGCCAGCGGATCGCCCAGAATGAGGCCCTCGTCAATACCATCTCGACGCGGCTGCAACAGCAGCTGGACGTATCCAACATGCTCGATGTGACGGTTCATGAACTGGGTCGGGCGTTGGGTGCCCGCCGCGCACGTATCCGGTTGGGTGGGCAACCGACTGATGGGGAAGGTAAGTAATCATGAATTCATTCCTGACCAACTTTTTCTATCTGGACAGTTACGAATCGCGCACCGAACGTGACCGGGCTCATTTGACCCTATCGATCACAATGGTGCTGGCTATCCTCTATACCATTTATAGTCTGGCACTCCCTATACCATCCACCGGACGAAGCATGTTTGCCTCCTTCGGGGCAAGCACCGGATTTGCCACTGTCAATCTCCTCGGTTTCTATGGTGGGTTGATCATCACGCTGGTGACCTTACGGATACGCCGTTTGCCGATTGCGCTGTTCGGTCCGGCGATCATGTGGTACTTCGGCGCAGTGATTGATAATGCTTTCGTCAGTCTGTGGACTCGGCCGCTGGATGCCGTCGAGGGTGTGGGCATGATCCTGCTCGGCACACTTCTGGCAGAACAGCGTGGGCTGCGCTGGAGTACGGTAGCGGTTCTGGCGACCATTCTGCCGGGGTTTGCAGCCCGCACAGAAATACCCACAGCACAAAGCCTCACGGATATGAGCATCCTGCTGCTGCAGTTGGGCGGGATGGCGATCATCATCAGTCTATTTCTCCGCAGTCAGCGCGTCAGCCGAGAAGAAGGCGCGGAAATCGCCGGTAAAGAAAGCCGACTGGCACAGATCACCACCGAAATTGCCGGACGTATCTCCCATCGTACTGATCTCAACAGCGTCCTCAACACGACCGTTGAACTCATTAATGATGGTTACGCGAACGTCTACCATGTCCAGGTCTTTTTGTTGGATGCAGACCGCCGGAATGCCCAACTGGTTGCCAGTACTGGCGCAGTCGGCAAGCTCCTTATGAACAGGGGACACAGCCTCCCGGTCGGTAGCCTCAGTGTCATTGGGCAAGTGGTACTGCGTGGTGAGCCGATTGTAGCGCGCTCCAGTTCTAGCCAGACGGTACATCGGCGTAACGAATTCCTGCCAGAAACCCGCGCTGAAGCGGCCTTCCCCCTGCGACTAGGTGATTCCGTCATTGGTGCGTTAGACCTGCAAAGCAAGCAGGATGATGCTTTTGAAGCCAGCGATTTACCCATTTTCCAGTCGCTGGCGGACAGCATCGCTATTTCGATTGATAATGCCCGCCTCTTCCAGCAGACCGAAGAGCGTTTGCGGGAAAATCAACGCTTGGTTGATGAAGCAACCCGCACCGCAGCAGAAGTCGAGTTGCTAAACCGTCAACTGACCCGTACTTTCTGGACTGAATACGCGGCGGACAAAAAACAGCAAATCGGTTTGAGTGTGGATTTCCAGGAAGATCAAAAACAGTCAGATGAACGCTGGACACCGACGCTCAAACAGGCCGCCGAGTCCAACTTGCCGATTCAGGAACAGCAGGGCGATGGTCGGTTGGTCGCAGTTCCCCTGCGTGTCCGCGGTCAGGTTATCGGCGCGATGGAGTTTGAACTGGATTCTCAGGGCAAGTTTGGTCCGGAAGAGCTAGTGCTGCTGGAAGAAGTAGGTGAGCAGTTAGGCATGGCGGCAGAGAATAGTCGCTTGTTCGAGACCACGCAACGCTATGCCCAGCGTGAAGCACTGGTCAATGAGATCGCAAACCGGATGCAAGCCACCAGCAACGTTGAAATGACCTTGAACGAAGCTGCCCGCAGCCTCAAACAATACCTTGGAGCCAACCGCGTCAGCATCCGACTGGGCACACCCCCGGCTGAGATGGTCAAGGAGAGCAATCGTACATGAATACCCGTTTGAGTGCCTGGTTTCGATCATCTGGCCAGCAAGATCCGCTGTTTCGCCTGCGAAAACGTTATGTTCAGGCGATTTCGATCCTGATGGCCGTGGCCGCTGGTATTGGAATGGTGGCGCAGCTCTTTAGTGGATCACCCAGCATTGCGACCCCCTTCACATTGATATTTATGGGCGTCAGCGTAGCTCTGTTCGTCCTTGCGCAGCGCGAGCAGGTGCGACTGGCATCCTTCCTGCTGGTCGGATTACTGGTCGTCGCCACGTTACTGGTCGAATATCCTTACCTTTTGATCGCCACTCTGGCAGTCATTTCGGCAGCTGCGCTGGTCAATGGGACGGCCTATGGCATAACCAACGCTTTGGTCTTCGGCAAAGGCACTGCAGAACTGCTCAAGCAGTGGGGGAGCTTCGACGGTCCGGCACCCTTGACTTTTGGTTACTTCATTCTGGCTTTCATTTCACTCGCCGTTGTGACCATTGCCACTCGTTACTTTGTCGAACAGGCTGAAGAGCTAGCGGCTTCGTCCGATCAGGATGCACGCTTGATCCGTGCGGTTGCTGAAACCGGACAGGCCATCACGCAGGAGCGCGACCGACAGGCCCTGCTTCCGCGAGCTGCCGAACTCATCCGTGACCGATTGGCGCTCAGCCATGTGCAGATTTATCTGGTATCTGACGACCGCACCCGGCTAACCCGGGTAGCGACAACTGACCATGCCATCGTTTCCAGCGGGACCAGTTATGCCCTACGGGAACAACCCGCCTTAGCCCAGGTGGTCACGCGCGGCGAACCCCTGCTCGTCCATATGGGGGATGATCCAGCCTATAGCAAGCTACTGGCGCTCGACGCCATGACCGGGCTGCTGCTACCGATCATTGACAATGACCTCGTATTGGGAGTGCTGGATCTGCAAAGCCGCCGTGTAAATGCCTTCCCCGGCGATGCCGCCCGTACACTGGGCATTATGGCCAGCCTGCTCGGTACCGCTATGCAAAATGCGATTGCCTTTGAAGAACAGGAACGCCGTCAGAACGAAATTCGCAAATTGTTCCTTGAAGCCGAGACCAACCTACGAGAGAACCAACGCCTCAACGAGCAGTTATCACGCGAAGGCTGGAACCAGTATCTAAACAACCGATCTGAATCGGCTGGTGTGACCTTGGCTGGAGATCAGATACGACCTGACAGCAGTTGGAGCCCAACCCTGGCAAAAGCCAGCCTCAACCGTCAGATCGTCACCGAGCAACGTGGCAACCAACAGGTGATCGCAGTTCCAGTCACACTGGGCGGCGATGTGATTGGAGCCATTGAAATCGAAAGCAACCAGGACCAGGCTTCACCGGAGGCTTTAGAAACCGTCAAGGCGATTGCCCAACGTCTGGCAACCAGCGTCGATAAAGCCCGTCTGTTTGAAGAAACCCGTGCGACTGCTGCCCAGGAACAACGCCTGAACGAAATTTCCGCCCGCTACCAAAACGTCAACAGTGTGGATGATTTGCTCCGTATTACGCTACTTGAACTCAGTGAAACGCTGGGTGCAACCCAGGGGGCCATCCGTTTAGGTCAACCCACATTGGCTTCTGAAGGTGGGGAGGTATCATGAATCGTCTGCTCCAATACCTCTTTAGCGTTCAATACCCTTATACCGATCCTGCCCAGCGTCAGCAGGCCCGTTCTATTCTGACACTGGTCTGGCTGCAGATGATTGCCCTGCTGGCGCTGGTTATTGCCAACATTCTCTTCCCAGCACAGAGTGTGTTAGGTACGGGCAATGAGTTCATTCAAATTGGGCTCATCACCAGCCTGTTGATCGCATTTATCATTTACAGTTTTGTCCAGACTGGGCGCAGCCAGGCTGCTGGCTGGCTGCTGATGGGGTTGATTGTGGTAAGTAACTTTGCCCAGGTGATTGAAGCCAGCCTTGATGCACCAATTGCCATGACACCGGGTAATGTGTTGCTGCTCATCATCCCGCTGGTTGCAGCGGCTACCCTGACCGGCACACGTGGTTTTGCAGCGATCTTTGTTTTATCGATCGTGCTGCTCTTCTGGCTGGTCGGACGGCGGGCAGGAATGGCTGAACCGATTACGATTGTCCCGGCGGAACTGGCATTTGCAACGCTCTCCGAAGTTCTGATCGCTTTTTTCACCATTGGCCTCATCCTTATGCTCTATATCCGGGGAACCCGGCGCGTCCTGACAGAAGGGGTCAGCGAAATCGGACACTGGCACAAGATCGCTGATCTGAATACGCGCCTGGCGCCTATCGAAACGGAACCAGAGGCCGTTACCACTTTACTTGAGACGGTGCGCGACAATCTGGGATACAACGCCGGCTGGTTCTATATCACCAACCGAGAAGGTCAGTTCACCCGCTTGCTAAGGATCAACCTGGGCAAACTGGATATTGTGGAAGGTGATGCGCTTTCGATCACCGCCAACAGCCCGATGGTGGATGCGGTCAAACATCGCCAGATGGAATTCGCCGATTTAACGGATATGCCCACCCGACGGCGTCACCTGCTGCCGACCAGCCGGGCCAGCGTTTCCGTCCTGGTGCTTTATCAGGGCGATCTGCTTGGGGTTCTGGATGTTCAGCATACCCAGGCATTCCATCCGGACGACCTGGAAACAATTCAGCAGGTTGCGGTAGCACTGGGGACTGCGCTTGGACGCATCCGATTGCTAACCGATCTGCGTCAGAGTGTGCGGGAACAGGAACGTACATCCCAACAACTTCGCACCCAGTTGAGTGATTTGCGCCAGCGTGAAGGGGTTGGAGTCTCCAATGCCTGGAGCCGTTATCTGGGCGGACGCGGTCAAAAAGCGGTTGGCTTCGACCTGGAAAGCCAGGGGATGAGCCTAACGCCAGCCAGCGATTTGCCACCTGCCTTGGCTGAAGCCCTGGCAAACGGCAAAGTGCATGTCCAGGCAACCCCAGAAGGAAATGTCATTAACGTCCCGATCCGCTTCCGCGAGCAGACCCTGGGAGCGATGTCGTTCACTTTGCCAGCCGGTCAGCAACCGGGTTCACGCCAGTTGGATATGGCTGCGGCAGTGGCAGAACGTTTGGCGTTAGCGTTGGAAAATACCCGCCTGATTGAACAAACCCAGGCGCAGGCCCAGCGGGAACGCACTGCCAGCGCAGTCAGCACCCGGCTACTTGGTCAAACGGATGTGCGGCGCTTGCTGGATGAAGCCGCCGATAGCTTTACCCAGGCACTCAACGCCGTTCATACTCGCATCTATATCCGGCCCGGCGTACTCGCCGAACCCGCCCTGTCTCCTAACCCTGCGGAGGTTCCCGCCTCATGAAACTGTGGAATCCCCTGGCCTGGCCGATCCCAGTCAAGATAGCTTTCGGGCTCATTCTGGTAATGATCACCACTGTGACCATTATTGTACTGGTCGCCCGCAGCAGCTTCCTGGCCTATAACGAACAGGCAATCTACGCTTATTTGCGGGAACGTGGCGATCAGCAAGTGGCCCAGATCAATACCAGCCTGCGATCGGCGGCACAGGAACTGAATGACTTTGTTGAAGCTCCGTTGAATCAAAGGTTGATCGTGGATGCCCTGGCCGAGAAGCGCACAGGGACAACCAGCGATCCCGTTGGCGTCTTGTTACGTGGTTTTGTCGGACAAGGGCGCAGCTTCCAACAGGCCTGGATCGTCGCTGAGGATGGCACGACGCTCTTTAGCTATCGTGTTGGCGGTAGCGATCCAGAACCGATTGATGCGGAGATCAGTCAGGCGGCTTACGAACGCGCAGCGACCAGCGTCACACTGGGTGCAGAGCAGATCCTCACCGCCCTACCGCTCAGTTATGAAGGAACTACGCCAGTTACGGCTGCGGCCAGCGTTTTCGACTTTGAAGGTAAATTGCTGGGTTTTCTGATCGTCTTGCTGGATAACAACCATGTCTTTCTGGATTACCTCCAGCCGACAGGCGGTCTTTTTGATACCTTCAACTACCTTGTAGCCACCGGTACAGAACCCCAGGTGATTACCCAGCTGGATCAGGCTGATCATGCAGCTACTACATCCGTCAATTCTGTTGCTGTCCTTCAGGCTTTCCGGGGGCAATCGGACGTTGCATCCTACATGACAGGTGTCAACCAGGATGGACCCACCATTGGCTACTATGCGCCCATCGTCAGCCCTTATGATCGCACCACCACGCTGTTCGCGTTCATCAAAGAGAACAACCCCAGCAGTGCCAATAACCCGCTGCAGAATATCTTCAGTACTTCGCGGCTCTTTCCCTTGATGATTGGTCTGATCGCCGTTTTTGGCTTGATGGCACTCTTACTCCACGAAGTTATCACACCACCGATCAAAAATCTGACGCAGGCACTCCAAGGGATGTCCCGTGGCGATTTTGATGCACCTGTGCCATCGGCAGGGCGCGGGGACGAAATCGGAGAGATGGGCACAGCGTTCCTCGATATGCGTGCCCAGGTGCGCCTGCTGCTGGATAACCTGGAAGCCCGTGTGGCTGCCCGCGCCAGGGACTTCGCCGCTACCCAGGAAATCAGCCGTTTTGCTGCCACCCAGCGCAGTCTGCAAACCCTGCTCGATCAGGTCGTGCAGTTGATTGTCGAGCAATTTAGCTCGATTTATCACGCGCAGGTTTTCCTGCTCGATGACGCCGAAGCCTATGCGGTGCTGCGCTCCAGCACGGGTGAACCCGGCAAACAACTGCTCGCTCGCGGACACAAGCTGGCTGTTGGCAGCGTCAGCATGATCGGGCAGGTGGTGGAACAGGGTCAGACTCTGGTCAGTCGTGATACAACTGCCAGTGACATTCATCGCAAGAATGAAATTCTGGCAGATACTCGCGCCGAACTCGCTATCCCTCTCCGATTAGGTAGCCAGGTAATCGGTGCGCTGGACGTACAAAGCAAGCAGCGTGATGCCTTCAGCGCGGACGAAATCCAGGTATTGGAAACCATGGCTGATCAGGTGGCTGTTGCGATCGAAAATGCCCGTCTGTATCAGGAATCCATTCGCCGCCTCGAAGAAATCGATGCGCTCAACCGCCGTTCGACCCAGCGTGCCTGGCAGGAATACCTCAACTCACAGCGGGCACGGCAGCTCATCAGCGAAGCAGGTCAGTCGTTCAGTACGGATGTATCTGATCTGCGTCAAAGTGCGCTCCAGCGCGGGCAGATTGTGACGGGCGAAGTCACCCCCAACCAGACGGTGCCACTGGCAGTCCCAATCATCCTGCGTGGTCAGACCATCGGAGCAGTCGAATGGGAATTCCCGGCAAATGACCTGGATGACAACCGGTTGCAATTGGCCCAGGAATTGGCGAATCGCCTGGCCGTCAGCCTGGAAAATGCGCGCCTCTTTGAAGAACGACAGCGCGCCGCTGAACGTGAGCGGGTGGTCAATAACATTGCAGCCCGCTTGACGCCGCAGACTGATATTGGTGATATTCTGCAAACAGCGGTTCGGGAAATCGGTCAGGCGCTCCGTTCACCACAGGTCAGCATCCGCCTGCACGATACCAGTGCCCCAGAAGTGAATGGTTCTAACGGGGCCAATAGTAAGAACGGGGTTCATAGCAACACGCCAGCGACCCATTCAGTGATGGAGAGTTAGTCACCGTGAATACGAACCTGACGCGGATGAACGCCGCCCCACTTATGCCGATTCAGCAACAGATCTTACGCCGCTTGACCCTGTTTGCGATCGGGATTGGCCTGATACTCGCAGTGGTCATCGGCATCTGGCGTTATGCGGATCGATTGGCAAACGTCACTCACCTGCAAAGTGACTTTCTGGAGGAAGCCTCTACCGACATCCGAAATACATTGGAAGAGGCCAGCGGGATTGCTCAGCGATTGGCAGCCGCGTCTATCACAGAAACCTTTGCCAACTATGCGGTGAATTTACCGGATGCCACCGGTTTGGCAACCGCCCAGCGGGAATTGTTCACCCTGTTTAATTCCGCCTTGATCGAGCCAGGTTCGCTTGTCAATCGGGTGCGTTTTATCCAGCCCGATGCGACCGTGTATACCGATCTCACGCGGGTGGGCGGCAGCGCGATTGCCAATCTACGCCCTCAGGTCGGGCTATTGGCGAGTGATCAAGCCGTCCAGGACATCATACGTGATTTGGAAGGGGTCTCCATTTCCAAACTCGCGAATGCTGAGGCGGATACGGTGCGGTTTATTGCCCCCGTATTGGACTCCAGCGGTCTGCAGATTAACGGTCTCGTGGAAATTCAGGTTGTGCTTACTAACCTGTCAGAAGAACTCAATCAGTCTGCACGCACGCTGGGCAGCGAGTGGCTGTTGGTCGATAACGCCAATCAGGTCGTCGTCGGTAGTGATGTTTCCCTGTTCAGGGCTGATTTGATAAACACGCTGCCTTTAGACAACACATTTGTCCTGTACAACGACGGCTCTCAGACCATTTCCGGTCAGTTGCTCCGCCTCCGACCGGGTAATACCTGGCAGTTATTACTGCTGGATAAAGACGGGGTGTTCGGCCTGGACTTCTGGGGCAGCATCCTGGGTATCGTTATGGGCATTGTTGCGCTCGTTGGAGGCTTCTTGTGGTTCTTAAACCAAACCCTACAAGCGCGCCTGGGTGCACTGGTGACAGCCACTTCGGCAGCACAGCGACTCGCTGCTGGTGAAGAAGCCGGTACATTTGTCAATGCGGCGGCTGGAAGCGGCGATGAACTCGGCCAATTGATGACGGCCTTTGACCACATCTCGTCCCGTTTTAACCATCTATCTACCCAGATGGAACGACAAATCAGCCGTCACAGCCGCACACTGACCAGCGCGACTAAAGTCAGCCGCATCACCACCACAGCCACCGATGCGGTGGATCTGTTGGGACGTGCGGTGGATTCGCTGGTGGACGAATTTAATCTGTATCATGCTCAGATTTATTTGCTGGATGATGTCGGCCTGAGCGTACAACTGATGCACAGTCATGGCGAGATCGGCAAGGCACTACTCCAGCGCAGCAATGCCGTAGTGGTTGATCCGACGACGCTGGTAGGGAAGGCGATCACCAGCCAACGTTCGATTGCCATTCTAGACACAGCCGATCCCACTCTCAAGCCACCTTATGTCCCCAATCCGCTGCTACCGGAGACGCGCTCGCGGCTGATCATACCGTTGATCGTCGGAGACCAGGTCAGCGGCGTATTAGATCTTTACGATAATCAGGTCAATACCTTTGGGCCGGAAGAAGTCCGCCTGTACGAGCTGCTCACTGACCAGATTGCGCTCGCCTTAGCCACGTTGCGCCGGCTTAAGGACGCGGAAACTCAGATTCAGCAAAAAGACAACCTGAACCGTCAATTCATGCGCCAGTCCTGGGAATCCTATAAAGATGAATCTGGGTTGGACAATGCCTACGACTACAATCTGATGCAGGTGCAGCCCACCGATGTGAACGCAGAACCCCAGGAAGGGCGGATCGAAGCCATCAGTGCGCCCATCAGTATTCGTGGTGAGGTCATTGGCACCATCACTGCGGCGGCCCCGGATGGTCTGTCATTTGCCGAAGGCGACCAGATGATCCTGCGGGCCGTTGCCGATCGGGTAGGCCTCTCGGTAGAAAACGCCCGCCTCTTCAAACAAACACAGTCCAGCCTGAACTTAACCTCCGTTCTCTATGACCTCAGCCGGACCTTGAATGAGTCGGGTTCACTCCAGGAAGTCATCGGGGCGGTGATCCGGGCGACCATGCCCGATGCCAGCAGTGGTCAAATCTGGTTATTTGAAGAAGCCTCCTCCAATCAACCGCTGCAATGGCTCTCGATTGCCGCCTACTGGCCGGAAGAAGGCCGCAAATCAGGCGAAAGCAATGTCCTTGGAACGCGTCTCTATTTGCCTGATTCACCTTTCTTACAGAGCCTCACACGCGGGCAAGCGCAGGTTTCTACCAACATCTCTGTTGATGAACGACTCGACGACGACCTGCTGTATTTCTGCCGCAGTCTGGAGATGAAATCGGCTATCTTTGTCCCAGTGATTGTACGTGGCCAGTGGAAAGGGATGATGACCATCGGCTTTGGTCAGCCCCGTACCTTCACCCGCCAACAGCTTTCTATTTTCGATGCGCTCATTGACCAGTCTGGTGTAACTATTGATAACCGCTTGCTGGTTGTCCAACAGGAAGCCACCCTCAGCCAGATCGAGCGCTTGTACACCTCCAGCCGCGAGATCAATCGCTCGCGCAGCGCGGTAGATATGGTGCAGGCGATGCGCGCCTCCATTAAGGACGAGCGCCTGAATATCGAGTTAGGCTTGTTCGAAGGAGAACCGGATGCGACCGGTTGGCCCACCCGCCTGCGGACGGTCGCGCGGTCCCATGGTAAGGCTATTATCGAAGACGATAGTGTTACACCGATCAGCATCCCGGAAGATTCACCACTGCGCCATCGTGAACACCAGACGACTTATACCCCCGGGGCTGAAACACAGGTGAGCGTCAGCTTGCCGCTCTTTAGTGCCAATCAGCCGATTGCGCTGCTCTCGATCACCAGCCGTCAGTTGATTGACCTGAAACCATCTGACTACGAAATCTTTAACGCGCTGGCCGGTCAGATCAGCACGGTGCTGCAAAATCAGCGCCTGTTCCGCGCAGTGGAAGTCGAGCGTGCCTACCTTCGTTCGCTGCTGGAAACGATGCCGGTTGGTATCATCGTTCTTGATCCAGCCACCTTTATCCCGCGCCAGGTCAATGAGCAAGCCAATGTACTCTTCGGTCGACCCATTGTCATGGATCAGCCCTTTGAGATTGACCACTACAACATTCTACGAACGGGCACCAATGCCCCGTACCCACCAGATGAACTGCCAATCTTCACGGTGTCTCAATTGCAGACCGCTATGTTTGCGGATGACATCTCGGTCATCCTGCCGGAGGGCGGCCAGATCGACCTGCTGTTAAATGCCGCGCCCATCTTTGATGCCCAGGGCAAGTTGGATTCAATCCTCGCTGCCTTCCAGGACATCAGTAACCTGCGTGGTCTGGAAAATGCGCTGCAAGGTAACCTGCGCGAAACAATTGCCCTTTATGAAGCAACCCGCGCCCTCTCCGAAGCCACCAACATTGATGGTGTGCTGGATGCTTCCCTGGTGCAGCTCAGTTCGCTGGAACCCGCCCAGGGCTTTATCGTCTTGCTGGATGACGAGACGGGGGATTTCCGCCCCGCCCGCAGCCTCGATCCGGAGGATACATTTAACCTGCCCGGCGAAATCTTCGATCCGGAAATTCTGTTGTACTCCGGTCAAGAGGACAACTATAAGCTGGAAAAAGAGGTCCCGGAAAAACTGAGTGGCCGTAACATTCAGGCCTTTGCCAGCGTACCCCTGCGCGCCCGAGATACACTGCTCGGTTGGATTGTGCTGTCCTACGATCATCCACGTCCCTTCTCGCCAGAAGATGAGCGCTTCCTCACCACGCTGGCGGATAGTGCGGCGGTCGCTATCGACAACCGTAACCTGTTTGTTCGTACCGAAGTAGCCTATCAGGAAGCGGCCTCGCTCTACGAAACCAGCCGTGCCCTGACCAATTCCAATTCACTGGACGACATTCTCACCGCGATTGTCAACCATATGCGACCGCCGCATGTCAATCAGGTCTTTATGGCTATTCCGGTGAACGAAAATGCGGACGGCCAGGTGACCGCGATGCAGGTCGCTGCCAATTGGCAGGAAAGTGAAGCCGCTGCCGTTGACCTGAGCGGTATCATCCTCCAACCCGATCAATTCCCGGCCTGGGGACCACTAAACACAGCCGGCATTATGTTGGTCGACGATGCCGAAACCGATTCGCGTTTGACCGAGATGGAGCGGATTGGCTTCATGAGCCTGAATACCCGTTCGGTCGCGCTGCTGCCACTGCGTACCGGCAACCGCCGTATCGGTACTGTCTGGTTGGGTTCACCCGAACCCTTCCGTCATGGCGAACGCCACATGCGCTTGTATCGTTCCTTTGTTGAACAAGCTTCGCTCTCGATGGAAGCCACCCGCCTGCTCGACCAGACTGAACGCCGCGCCCGTCAGTTGGCGACCTCGGCACAGGTTGCCCAGATCGCTAGTTCGATCCTCTCGCTGGATGAACTGCTGCCGCGTCTGGTCGATCTCATCAAGTCCGCATTCGGCTACGACCATGTTCAGATCTTCCTGATGGACGATAACGATGAATACGCCGTCCTCCGCGCCAGTACAGGTGAAGCAGGTCAGAAACTGCTCAACCTCAAGCATAAGCTGGCGAAAGGCTCTCGCTCGGTCATCGGGCAGGTGACCGCCCACGCCGAACCTGCCATCGCGCTCGATACATCCGACGCCCGCTATGTGCACAAACCGAATCCCTATCTGCCCTTTACCCGGTCGGAAATGGCGCTCCCGCTGGTGGTCAAGAACACAGTCGTCGGCGCGCTGGACGTGCAATCGAACCAGGCCAACGCCTTCAACGAAGAAGACATCACGGTACTGACGACGCTAGCAGCCCAGATTTCCGTTGCGCTGGAAAATGCCCGGCTCTTCACCCAGTCGGAAAGCCGCGCCAAGGATATGAGCTTCCTGTATACGGTCACGGCTGCCGCCGCCGCCGCAGGGGATAGTAGTCTCCTCATCTCGCTGCAAAGCGTGTCCAACCTCGTCCGCAACTTCTTTGCCGCCCTGGATGTGACGATCTACCTCATCGACCGGGCAATGGATGCCGATGGGCTAGAAAAAGTACTGCTGCGACCGGTCGCCCTTTCAGGAACCAGCCAACCGCTTTCCGAAATTGCAGAAGTCTATCTGGAGGACGAAGTCAACCTGTTGGCCCAGTCCGCCCGTACTCGTGACAGCATCATCACGGGCGATCTCTCTCGTCATGCCGGCTATGTCCCCATCGCTTCCGATGCGCGCTCGATGGTCGCGGTACCGCTGACCGCCGGTGGGAACATCGTCGGTATCATCAGCATGGAATCGATGGAGATGCACGCCTTCGGTGAGCAAACTGTCTCGCTGTTGCGTGCCCTCACCAGCACCCTCTCTGCCATCGTCCAGAATGCCCGACTGCTAGAACAGGTACAAAGTCAGAACGAACAGCTTCGTGAAGTGGACCGCCTCAAGAGCGAGTTCCTGGCGAATATGTCTCATGAACTCCGCACGCCGCTCAACTCGATCATCGGCTTCAGCCGCGTGATCCTGAAAGGCATTGACGGCCCGCTGACCGAGATGCAGGAACAAGACCTCTCCACCATCTACAATTCAGGCACCCACTTGCTCGGCCTCATCAATGACATTCTCGATCAGGCCAAGATCAGTTCCGGCAAGATGGATCTGCATTTGGATTACTTCGACATGAAGGCCGTCTGCGAAGGGGTCCGCTCCATTGGTATCGGTCTGGTCAAGGACAAGCCAATTGATCTCCGGCTGGAGGTCGCCAGCGGCCTACCCAAAGCCTTTGGTGACGAATTCCGTACCCGTCAGGTATTGCTCAACCTGGTATCCAATGCCTCCAAATTCACCCAGACGGGCCATGTCGCCATCCGCGCCTATACTGTCGAAGAAGGCGATTCCCGCCGCCCCATGCTGCGTGTGGATGTCGAGGACACGGGCATCGGCATTTCCGAGCAGGATATGCCGCTGTTGTTTGAAGCCTTCCGCCAGGTGGACTCGTCGCTGACGCGCACCGTCGGCGGCACCGGTCTCGGTCTGCCTATCGCCAAGTCGCTCATCGAAGCGCAGGGCGGTCAGATGCTCGTCACTTCCGAAGTGAATGTCGGGTCTGTGTTCAGCATCCTGATCCCACTGGGACCAGCACCAGAGCCGACTGAACAGGTTGATGAGCAGCCCAAGCCTAAGAACGACGCGGCGCTGGCAAAAACCGCTTTGTTGGGTGCTTTGCCGCAATCCACACCATCCACGACCAGCCGCGCCACCATTGAAACACCGGTGACTCAACTATCGCCCACCGAATCCACCGAGCCACCCGCCCCTGCCCGCAAGCGGCAGACCGGGATGCTCTCTGCTCCGCCGCCCCGCCGCCAGATTCTGGTAATCGAGGAAAACCCGGATATGGTGGATCAGTACCGTCGGGCGCTTGGGCGGGAAGGCTTCGACATTTTCGCTGCCTCCATCCCGCTGGAAGCCGAGGCCATGGCCAGCGGCTTGCACCCCACCCTCATCATCATGGACGTGGATTTCGCCGGGGGTCAGGGTTGGGATATGCTCGGTCGCCTGAAGGCGCGTGGCGATACCCACGATATTCCAGTGATTGTGGTAACGCTAAGCACCGAGGTCTCCCGCGCCCTGGAAGCCGGGGCGTTCACCGTCATTCAGCGTCCCTTCCTGCCTGAACAACTAGTCCGGACGGTCCAGGATGCCGAGCGCGATAGCCAGACTGAGCGCATCCTCATCATTGATGACCAACCAGAAAGCAGCCGCCTCATCCAGCAGTTGTTGGACGACAACGGACGCTACCGCGTTTATACCGCCCATTCCGGTATGGAAGGCATGATGATGGTGGCGATGCACCGACCCAACCTCATCATCCTCGACCTGCGGATGCCCGAAATGGATGGATTTAAGGTATTGGAAGAACTCCAATCCAACCCGGAAGCCGCCAGTGTGCCAGTCATGATCGTGACTGCGGATACCACCCTGAACGATAATGAGCGCGGGCAGCTTTTTGGCCTGGATGTGGTCTATAAAACCGACCTCAGCCAGCAGAATTACACCGACTTTATCAAAGGTGTAAAGACGCATCTCGGGCAGATATAGTCAGCTTTTCAGCAGGGCAACTCATGACGGGTTGCCCTGCTGATGGGGATCGTCGCTGGAGTTTGAATGACCTCTCCGCCACTAGACCGCGTTACCAATACACCGGAAGCCTTCACGGCGAACCAGTCTGGTCAACTCACACCAGCGCAGCAGCAAACGCTATTACGAAATCTCGACTATGACCTGCATCCGCCTATTGAATGGCCGGCGCTGACACAGGACTGGCAATTAGCCATAGTAGGGCTGATAGTCGGCTGGGTCTTGTCATTCTATATTGGATTGCCACTGTGGATTATGGGCTTATTCAGCTTGTTGGCAGGCGTGGCTTATATCGGGGAAGCCGTGTTCAAATGGGGTGGTTTTAATCGCTCTGAACAGGCTAAATTGAAGCTGGCACGCCAAAGACTCATGACTGGTGACTATCAAATCAAGTCCTGGCAGGGGGCAGCGAGATTTGAGGTTACCTGGCAAATGTACTGGTATCTGGGGAAACAACAATATCGGCGAGTCCACTTCATTCAGACTCCGCTGCAGGAGTTTCCAGTATCCGAAGCGTTGTGGTTGCAGTTTAGTGCCTACGCCCAAGAGGGCCTCATTCTCCATTACCTGACTGAGCCGCTCGTCACTTTGCTCTCGGTAGGGCTAATTCCGCCACCGGAGCCGCCTACCGACGCCGAACTCGCCAGCGTGATCGGCTTTGGTGATGACGGCGAACTGATCTATGAAGAACAGGGTGAAAACAATCGGAATACCACCTAAGAAAGTGATGCTCAGGCAGTTTTGACGCTATGATCTGGCAGGCCAATCAACCGGGTTGCCAGGGCAGTGAGAGTAGTCGTAGAGACCGGCTTGACCAGAAAGAACTCGATCCCCAGCGCCTCGCAGGCTTCCCGGTATTGATCTTCAGCGCTCACCACAATCACCTTGGTGCCCAACTGCTCCAGGATCGGCCAGACCTCGCGTAAGAGATCGATCCCATCGCCATCCGGTAGGCGCATATCCACAATCAGCAGTTCATAACGCATGTGTGCCAGCATGACACGAGCATTTGTCAGGGTAGTAACCGGCGTCACGCGGAAGCCCAGCCGACTGAGGACTTTGTTGAAGATGTTGTTGAGATCCGGCGTGTCCTCAATCAAGAGGACTTGCGGCTGTTCCATGGGGAATCGTTACCATTTAAGGTTTATCATTACGGTGAATTACATCACCATGAACAGCATAACATGGGCTTAACAAATTGCAACTCAAGATTTGTGAAACACGTAAATTCCGCCTTGCGGCAGCGTATCGCGGTCAACGCTATAATGTCCCCTCAATATCTGTTGATTGTGAGGAGCCGCTGCTGTGAAAGACCTCATCAAGAAGCTGGTCGAAGCCTGGGGGCCTTCCGGCTATGAACACCACGTCCGTGCCTTGATTCAGGCAGAAGTTGCTGATCTGGCGGACGAGATCACCACCGATGGCCTCGGCAACCTGATCTGCCGGATAGGGGATAAAGGGCCAAAAATCATGGTCGCCGCCCATATGGATGAAATTGGCGTCATGGCGACTTACCAGGAACCCAGCAGCGGCTATTTGCGCTTTTCGCCTATTGGTGGCCTCCTGCAAACCACTCTCATGGGCAGCCGCGTGCGCTTTGAAGATGGCACCATCGGGGTTATTGGTGCGCCGGATATGTTCGGCAGTAGCCGTCAATCTGCTCCGGAGATGAACGAGTTTTTCATTGATGTCAGTGATGGCGAGGGCCATGGTGCCGTCCTGCCCGGCAGTCCGGCGGGGTTCTGGCGGCCGTTTGAAAGTCGGGGCAGCCGCCTCATCGCCAAGTCGATGGATGACCGCATCGGATGTGTCGTCGCCATCGAAGCCATGCGCCAACTGCGCGGTGCCAAGAAACGCAAGCTGCCGAATACCGTCTATTTTGTTTTCACGGTGCAGGAAGAAGTGGGTCTGCGCGGGGCCGCTCCCGCCGCCTACGGCATCAGCCCGGATGTCGGTATCTCGCTGGATGTGACCGCTACCGGCGACCTGCTCAAAAACGAGAAGATGGCCGTCAAACTCGGCGGCGGGGCGACCATCAAGGTCATGGATGTGCGCCACATCGTCCCGCCCAAAATCCGTGATTGGATGGTCGAGCGCGCAAAAGCGGAGAACATTCCCTACCAACTCGAACTGCTCACCCTCGGTTCGACCGATGCGGCTGCCATCCAGACGGCGCGGGCCGGTGTGCCCAGCGGCTGTATCTCGATCGCCTGTCGCTACATCCACACCACCAGCGAAACAGTCGATGAAGGTGATGTCAAAGCCTGTGTCAATCTGCTGACGGGTCTGGTCAGCAATCCGGTACCCTTCCTTTAACCACAGCCCAAAAGGCGGACAGAGGTCAAAATCCACCTGCCCGCCGATTCCTTCCCATCATACTTGTAAACAAAAAGGCGCACCCAAAAGGGTGCGCCTCTCAGTCTATCGACTATAGACCGGCAGCCATTAGCTATAGGCTATCGGCTTAGTATTCCGGCATGCCGCCTGGAGGCATGGCCGGGGCCTTTTCCTTTTCCGGAACGTCACTGATGAGCGCTTCGGTGGTCAGGATCATGGCGGCGATGGAAGCGGCGTTCTCAACCGCGCCACGGGTCACCTTGGCCGGGTCAGGGAAACCGGCATCGATGGTATCGATGTATTCGCCGGTGATGACATTGTAACCAATGCGGTTGTTCTTCTTGCTCTTCTGCATCCGGCGGACTTCCTGCATGACGACTGCACCGTCCACACCCGCATTGGAAGCGATCTTCCGCATGGGGGCTTCCAGAGCCTTACGCATGATGACGATACCGGTATTGATGTCGTCGTTGCTGTCCTTCAGACCGGCGATGGCATCAATGGCGTTGATGAGGGTCACACCGCCGCCAGGGACGATACCTTCTTCAACCGCAGCGCGGGTGGCGCTCAGGGCGTCTTCCACGCGGTGTTTCTTTTCCTTGAGTTCGGTTTCGGTCGCGGCACCGACACGGATGACGGCCACACCACCGCTCAGCTTGGCCAGGCGTTCCTGGAGCTTTTCGCGGTCGTAATCGCTGGTGCTGGCATCGATCTCGCGGCGGATTTCTTCGATCCGGCCCTTGATCTTGCCTTCTTCACCCGCGCCGTCGACGATGACGGTGTTTTCCTTGACGCTGACAACCTTCGCCGCACGACCGAGGTCTTGCAGGGTGACGGTTTCCAGCTTGCGGCCAACTTCTTCGCTGATGACGGTACCACCGGTCAGGATGGCGATGTCATTCAGCATGGCCTTACGACGGTCGCCAAAGCCCGGGGCCTTGATCGCCAGCACGTTCAGCATGCCGCGCAGCTTGTTCAGCACCAGGGTCGCCAGGGCTTCGCCGTCAACATCTTCAGCGATGATGACCAGATCACGCTTGCCAATCTGGAGCAGTTTTTCCAGGATGGGGACGATGTCCTGAGCAGCGCTGATTTTCTTTTCATAGATCAGGATGTAGGGTTCCTGAATGCTGGCTTCCATCGTGTCCGGCGCAGTGATGAAGTACGGGCTGATGTAGCCACGGTCAAACTGCATACCTTCGACGTATTCGGTCTCGAATTCGAGACCCTTGCTCTCTTCGACGGTGACGACACCATCACGGCCAACCTTGTCCATGACATCGGCGATCAGGTTACCGATTTCGGCATCCTGGGCGCTGGTGCTGGCCACCTTGGCGATTTCATCACGGGTTTCGATGGGGGTCGCCATGCCACGAATGGCCTGGGCGATGTGCTCGGTCGCCAGTTCGATACCGCGCTTGAGCAGCATCGGGTTGGCACCAGCTTCGACATTCTTCAGACCTTCGTTGACGATGGCCTGGGCCAGCACGGTGGCGGTGGTGGTACCATCACCGGCGATGTCATTGGTCTTGGTGGCGGCTTCCTTCAGAAGCTGCGCGCCCATGTTTTCATAGGGATCTTCCAGTTCGATTTCCTTGGCCACGGTCACGCCGTCGTGGGTAACAGTGGGAGCACCGAACTTCTTATCCAGCGCCACGTTACGGCCCTTGGGGCCCAGGGTGGTGCTGACGGCATCGGCCAGCTTGTTGACGCCGATCTTAAGGCTGCGGCGGGCGGCCTCGCTAAATTGCAGTTGCTTCGCCATGACTTCTCGATCCTCCAATTACGGATGTGTAGTGTTAAGAATGTGGAAAAGAAAATCCTGCCAAATGTACGGGTCAATTACCCGACAATTGCCAGGATGTCGCTTTCCTTCATGATGAGCAGCTTCTTGCCGCCCAGCTTGACTTCAGTGCCAGCATACTTGGCGAAGAGGACCTTATCGCCCACCTTCACATCCATCTTGATGCGTTCGCCTTCTTCGTCGTAACGACCGTCGCCAGCCGCCAGAATGATACCTTCCTGGGGTTTCTCTTTGGCGGTTTCCGGAATATAGAGACCGCTGGCGGTGGTTTCTTCCTGCTCAACCGGCTCAATGATGACGCGGTCGCCCAGGGGCTTCAAATTGATGTCAGCCACGTGAATCCTCCCTAACGTAAGTGTGCTGTGTGAAAAAGTGACCCGCTTTAACACGGATTTAGCACTCGCGCATTTAGAGTGCTAACGTTATAAGGTCAATATAGCACTCGTGCCGGAGGTCGTCAAGCCATCTCTAGCAAATTTCTTATACGAGTGCCAATATGTTGGAGATTGGTTTGTCCAAAGGCAAGTTGAGCGCGGGGGCACAGTCGCCCCCATATCCGCCATTGATGGGTTAGCGACTGGTCCAGGTATCTTCCGGGATCCCTTGCTGTAAATTTTCCCAACGCGCCAATGTGAACAGGAAGTCGCTCAGGCGGTTGAGATAATGGATGACCTGTTCGCCTACACGCTCCTGAGTCTGAAGGTCCACCACAACGCGCTCTGCCCGACGGCAAATGGTGCGGGCCACATGTATGTGGGCGGCAGCGAGCGATCCACCCGGCAGGATAAAGTTCTTCAAAGGGGGCAAATCGACCGTCAGCGCGTCAATCTGGCTTTCGACCCAGGCGACGGTCTCCGCGTCCATCCGCACCACCCAATCCGCCTTGGCGTCCAGCGGCGTCGCCAGGTCTGCCCCCAGGTTGAATAATTGCCGCTGCACCTGTCCCAGCAGTCCATCGGTACGGGGACTGGGTTGGCTGGCGCGGACAACCCCCAGCACCGAATTGAGTTCATCAATCGTCCCGTAAGACTCGACTCGCAGGTTGGTTTTTAGCACTCGCCCACCGGAAAAGAGGCTGGTTGTCCCATCATCGCCGGTTTTGGTGTATATTTTCATCGTACAGGCAAACCTCATGTGCTCTTGCTATCATCGAACACCTGTGCTATGATTTACGTCTGAATTCGTCCACATCATATCAGGAATTAAACTCCATGACAGACCCGGATATTCCCGAAATGGATTTCAACCCGCCCGGTGAAGATGACAAACCGAAGAAGGGTCGGCGTGGTCGCAAGAAAAATGAAGAAGAGACACAGGTTCCAGCTGGGCTTTCCCATGAAGAAGCAGGCCGGATGAAAGCGCTGGAGACGACCCTCGGCGATCTGACCAAACGCTATGGTGATGGCACCATTGTCCGCCTGGGCGATGCCCAGCATATGGCGGTCGAGGTTATTCCAACCGGTTCACTGGGTATCGACATCTGTATGGGTGTGGGCGGCGTCCCGCGTGGTCGCATCACCGAAATCTACGGCCCCGAATCCAGCGGTAAGACCACTGTCTGCCTGAGCGTGATCGCGGAAGCGCAGAAGCGGGGCGGGCTGGCGGCCTTCATCGATATGGAACATGCGCTTGATCCGGCCTATGCCGAACGGTTGGGGGTCAATGTCGATACGCTTTATGTATCGCAACCCGATACAGGTGAGCAGGCGTTGGAGATCACCGAGGCGCTGGTGCGTTCCGGTGCGCTGGATATCATCGTGCTGGACTCGGTAGCCGCGTTGGTACCGCGTGCGGAAATCGAAGGCGAGATGGGCGACTCCTTCGTGGGTCTGCAAGCCCGCCTGATGAGTCAGGCGCTGCGGAAGCTGGCCGGTGCCATCAAGTCCTCGAACTCCACCGTCATGTTCACCAACCAGTTGCGCGAGAAAATCGGCGTGATGTTTGGGTGCTTCAACTATGCTACTCGCGTTACGTTGGCTGATGGCACTCAGGAGAAAATCGGCAAGATCGTCAATCAGAAATTGGATGTCGAAGTACTCTCCTACAATGTCAAGACCAACCAGTTTGAGCCGCGCCGCATCAAGAACTGGTTCAAGAACGGTACAGCCGACCACTTCCTTCAATTCAAAGTAGACTCAAATGAAGGACGTGGGAAACGGGAGTTTGGTTGTACACCTAATCACATGCTTCTGACCGAAGTCGGCTATCGTCCGGCTGGGGAACTGGAAGTTGGCGATACCCTGATTACCCGTGTCAAATACTATCTGGACTCCGCACATGAACAGATTGTACTTGGCTCGATCCTCGGTGATGGGAGTATGCGTTACGCAAGCGACTACAATGTATCGCTGCGTATCGGACACGGAGCTGCACAGAATGAATATGCTTTGTGGAAGCAAAGTCTGTTCAAGGAACTAATCGGTCACAGCCGCACAAACTCAAAGGGTGGTCAAAGCTTCGATACCATTCCAATGTACGAATTGTCAAAGCTCTATCAACTGGGTTATCAAAATGGAATGAAAGACCCAAGCCCGGAATTGATCGAACGTCTCACGCCATTGGCGGTTGCTATCTGGTACATGGATGATGGCACTTTCGATAAGGACCGTCAAAACCGTTGCAGCATATGCTGCCCGGGTATCCCGGTTGAAAAACAAGAGATGCTGGTCGCATGGTTCAATCAGCAAGGCATCTTCCCCAAACTCGACTCACGGGGACGGATTAATTTCAATGTCGAAGAAACGCCTAAGCTCCATGCGATGATTGCGCGTTATGTGCATCCATCCATGCAATATAAGTTGATGCCAAAGTATCGTGGACAATTCATCAACTTCGAGATTGATCCTTGCTTGCGGGATGAGCCGGTGCCAATGCCTATTCTGGAAATCTATCAGAAGCCGCCGACCCGCAGTATGCAGCGTTTCGACATCGAGGTGGAAGGTAATCACTGCTACGTGGTCGATGGCGTAGTAGTTCACAATTCCCCGGAAACCACGTCCGGCGGACGCGCCCTCAAGTTCTACGCCAGTGTGCGGCTGGACATCCGCCGCATCCAAGGCATCAAAAAGGGTGAGGACACGGTTGGCAACCGCACCAAGGTGCGCGTAACCAAGAACAAGGTGGCCGCCCCCTTCAAGGAATGTGAGTTCGACATCATGTTCTTTGAACACGGCATCAGCAAAGAAGGCGAGATCATCGACCTGGGCATCGAACTGGGCGTGATCGAAAAGCGTGGTGCCTTCTTCCGCTATAACGATGGTTTGCTCGGTCAGGGCCGGGAAGCAGCCAAAGAATTCCTGTCCAATAACCCGGCGGTGTCCAACGAAATCGAGGACACCATCCGCGCTCACTTCGGCCTGCCGACTCTGACGCGGTAAGAGACCCGCAGGTTTTCAATCACAAGAGGCGATCCAACCGGATCGCCTCTTGTGATTCTTGCCTTGGTTTACGCTGCCGAGAATACCCACAGCCGATCATCAAAGGCATTCAGGAACAGGATACGGCTCCCATCGGCAGAGACTTCCCAACCGCCGTTGACGATCTGGATCGGTTGGGTGGCTGGATCGGTCAAGGCACGCCGCTCGCCCGTCAGCGGATTGACCCACCATAGGGTTTGCACCGGGTTGGTCGGTTCAAAAGGGATGACGTACAAGTTCTCGGCATCTCGCCAACGCCACGAGCCAAACCAGTCCATCTTTTGCGGCTGTGCGCCCGGTTCAGTGGCGATCAGGTAAATGCCATCAGCGGCAGGATCATCCTGAAAGCTCAGATAGAACAGCATCCGTTGTCCACCCGGCGCGATACTGACCTCACGCAGGTTTTTCCAGGTGCCGAGGGTGAATTCCTGCCCGCTGACGGTATCGTAGATCGAGAGCAGCGTGAGGTTGCTGGCCCGGACGCTGATGAGCAGTCGGTGCCCGTCGATCCAGCTCGCATTGCCGTTAGGCTGTTGGCTCACGCGGCGGGCGTTGGTGCCATTAAGATCACTTACCCAAATATCCGCCAGCACAGCTCGGCCTCCGGGGACAGCCTGCCCATCCCGACTGATCCACATCAAGCGGCTGTTATCCGCGCTGATGGCCGGGATCACGCCGCCGGTATTCAGGCTCAGTACTGCATTATCACTCAGGCGGCGGATGATGGTTTCGCCGTTGGTGATGGTCGTTTCCAGAGTACCGTCTGCCGAGCGATAGGTTGGTGGAGCGCTCCCCACTGGCGAGAGCAAGCCCGCGTTGATCAGGTCCGACTGGAAGATGGTCGCCGCCTGCCCGCCTGAACCATCCATCACATAGAAGCGGCCACTATCCGCTGCGTCCCACCAGAAGGCGGTGCAGCAACCCGGATCGCTAACGGGCTGCCCACTGAGTGTAGTCGGCGGGCTGGCAAGCGGACGGGCCGGCAGCGGGTTGTTCGGGCGGCGCTGGGTTTGCCCCGGCGGCCAGGTGAGCGCATAGTTGTTCAGGCGTGCACCACCAAACGCCACCGGCGGCTGATCTTCCAGGCGTTGCCATTGACGGGGGTTGAGCAGATCTTGCTGGAACAAAGGATACCCAAATGGTCCGATGGCGGTCAGCACATTCCATGGCAAATCAATGTAATCCAGCGGGTTGTAGGCAGTCCGGTAGTCGAGCGAGCGCACTTCCAGATGAAGATGCGGGCGCGAATCACAGGTGACATCCGGATCACCGGAGTAACCAACCAGTTGACCGCGGGTCACCGGCTGATACTGTAGCAGCGGCGCGGGTTCGACCAGATGACCATAGAGGGCGGTGATACCCAACTGCTCATGCCGGATGATGAGGTTATGGGGGCCAGCCCCAAAAGCCAGATTATCCACATAAATGACATCGCCATCAGCCATCGCGACCAACGGGGTGCGGCAGGGCATCGAGAGGTCGAGGCCGAAGTGCAGCCCCTGACCAGCGCTGTACCACTGGGTGCCGAAGTTATAGGCTCCGGTGGTATTGCCGTAGGCCTGACCAAACATCCAGGTCGAGGGTCCAGGCAGTTCAGCCAGCGGCGAACCGAGCGGTTTACCGGAGTCCTGGGCACGTGTCACAAAGGGTATGATGACGAGCAGGATCACGAGATACAGTAAGGCTTGATGTCTGAAACGGGACACGAATACGTTCATCATCCGGTTGCTCCCTGCAAGTTCAACTTTTCGATGGAGGGTCATCATCCCACCAGGTAAAACCTGGCGGCAGATTATCCAGCCCGGGCGGACGGATGGGCAGTTCAATCAAGGGCGGAGGGGGAACCCGTTTGGGATTTTTACGGGCGATTTCCATCAGCTTATCGTAATCCAACGGCCTGACTGGTTGGTTGAAGCGGATGCCGCGCAACTGCTCCAGCCACATCCGTAAAGCCAATGCCATGGCACCCAGACCGAACAGAATCGCCAGCACATTGACCGATAGACCAACCCACGGAACCGGCGAGAGCAGCGCCAGCAGGGTACAGCCCACGCCTTGCCCGATGAGTGCGACCCGGCGGCTGTTATCATCACCAATTGTGACGCGCACCAACCAGCGCCCAATCCACAGGCAGGCCAGTGCCCGGCTGACAAAGAAGATCAGGAAATAGAGTACGATCACCGCCACCACGACCACGGTGCTGGCACCAATCCCCCACAACATGAGCAGCGTTTCCAACCGGACGAAGGCGAGGATAAAGGCGATCAGGAGGGCGACCAGAATCGCCAGCAGCAGGGCCGGTAGGGAAGCCACAGCGCTCAGCAGACCAGCACCGAACGAACGCAGCGGACGCTGCCGGAGACTCCGCGCTGGAGAGAGGTAACTGCGGGGGACGACAAACAGGGCGATTACCCCAATCACCAGCAGCGTAATGAATTCGCGCAGGGATTGTGTCAGGAACGTGCCTAAACCCGGCTGCTGCTCTGGCGTGATGATGGCAGTAAGGTCAGGCTGTAGCACGGTTTGGACGTATTCAGTGCGACCGGTGACCTGCCCGGCGATCTCCCCCTGGCCAATGCCTGTATAGCGCAGATTACCTTCGACTTGCCCGCTGGTGCCAATGCTCAGTCCGGGCGGCAGCAGATCGACATTCCATTCAAACGGGATACGGATGGCCTGCACCTGCGATAGCCCCAGCGAATTGCTATCGCCGACGGTCGCTTCCACATCGCCGCGCACTATGCCGTCAATTTGCAGCGCTGATCCCCAGTAATTGACGTTGCCAGACGTGGTACCGTCCAGCTGGGTCTGATAGCCGGCACCGATGATCGAGCCGGGGAACTGCCCCTCAGGTTCCTGCGCGGTGCTGAGGCTTAGGTACATGAGGGACGGATCGCGCCCGCTAAAGGTCGCTTCCGGCAGCAGGCGCAAGACGGCCCCGCCGAAGATGAGGTCATCGCCGACCTGTCCGGTCACATCCAGTTGACCCGCCAGCAAGTAGATATCGCCATCCACCTGACCGTTGATGACCGCACGGGTAGCAGCACCCAGCAGATTGCCGGTGATGCGTCCATCCACTGTTAAGGTGCGGCATAAAATAAACAGATCATCTTCGATCACTTCTTCAGCCGCGATCACACACTGATCGCCCTGGCGTGTTTCATTGGCGCTGACCGATGACACGCCGCCCAGCAAAATCAGCAACAGAACCAGTACCGTAAGTCGTCGCACAATCGAACCCTGACACTAACCGGACCCATCGAGAAGGCCATCAGTATAACTGGTTCGTGCTCAGTAGGCAGATAGGGTATTCAGGCCCTGTTCCAGATCGGTCAGTAAATCATCAACATGCTCGATGCCGGCGCTCAGGCGGATAAATCCCTCGCTCACAGCGTCCCCACCCCAACGGGCGCGGCGTTCGGCCATGGTGTGTAGCCCGCCAAAGCTGGTCGCTTCGGAGATCAAGTGGCAGGATGCGAGGAAGCGTTCAGCGGCAGTGCGATCCGCGAGGGTGAAGCTGACCACCGGCCCAAAGTGGCGCATTTGACGGGCAGCTATCGGGTGCGATGGATCATCCGGCAGGCCAGGATAGCGAACGCTCAACACTGCCGGATGGCGCTGGAGGAAGGCAGCCAGCGCCAGCGCATTGGCACAGGCGCGTTCCAGGCGCAGCGCCAGGGTCGCCAGGGATCGGTGCGCCAGCCAGACCTCCATCGGGCCAGGAATAGCCCCGATCTGGGTGCGCCAGACCCGCACCGGGTCGAGCAAGGCCGCGTCCCGGGCGGCGACATGCCCCAGCAGCAGATCGCTGTGGCCGGTCAGCGCTTTGGTATCGGAGGCGACCGAATAATCCGCACCCAGTACCAATGGTTGCTGACCGAGCGCGGTCGGAGTGGTGTTATCGACAGCCACCAACGCGCCTTCCGCATGGGCAGCCTCGACCAGGGTGGCAATTTCGCACACCTCCAGACCGGGGTTGGTCGGGGTTTCCAGCCAGACTAATTTGGCACCCTTGATGTGTTCGATCTGGGCATTGCCCGCCGTCGGAGCCAACCGAACCTGGACACCCATCTGCGTGAAGTAGCCGGTGGCGATCAGGCGGGTGGTGTAATAGGAATCGGCAGGCAGTACGGCGATGTCACCGGGGCGCAGCACAGCCCCGAAGATCGAGGCAATCGCCGCCATGCCGGAGCCAAAGACCAGCGCCGGGCCGCCTTCCAGCTCCGCCAGCGCCGCCTCAAAGTGAGTCCAGGTCGGGTTATGAAAGCGCCCGTAGGTGTAGCTGGACGTGGTCGGATCGCCCGCCAGATGATAGGGAGCGGCGAAGGTCGGGCCGGGCAGGAACGGCGCGCCCTGCTCGACCGGGGGCAGACCGGCGCGAATCACACGGGTAGAGGGGTGCATAGGTCGTCCTCAGGAATTCAGCAAAAGGTAGATGAGCGCCTCTATCATCCCCTCAAAAGTGACAAATTTGAATCGCTAGATTGGTCGTTTTTGGAGCGCTTGCGGCGGCGGCGACGGCGGCGGGGCACATTTCACGATTTTGATTCACGGGATTCAACGGGTTTGTTGAGAATTTTCAGGTGGTTCCCGGATTCAGGGCGAGGACAACCTCAGTCTAGCATTGATTGGGATGTGATATGGAACATATGTTCCGACTTTGTTCCGGTTTTTTTGCAAGGGGTAGCACCACACTAGATCGGGGAGAGGGGAACCGGACTGACCTTTGAAGAGCTGTTCCGCGCAAGCACTTGCGCTTGTGGCTAAGCTATCCGAAACTGAAGCGCAATGGATTCGTTGATTGAACAAATCGACCACCGCTTTTTTACTCAAATGACTGACCAGATAAGGCCTTAACCCATGAGAACCAATACTGCCAAAGCCAAACTCAAAAGCGGAGAAGCCATCTACGGCTGCTTCGTCCGCACGCCCGATCCCAGCCTGGTTGAATTCCTGGGCTATCAGGGGTGGGATTTTATGATCTTCGACGGCGAACACGGCACCCTGAGCGTCCGTGATTGTGAGGACATGACCCGCGCCGCCGAACTGCGCGGGGTGACTCCGCTGGTGCGGGCGACCGTCAACCAACCGCATATTCTGCTGCGCTTCCTCGATACGGGTGTGCAGGGGGCGCACGTCCCCTGGGTGAATTCCGGCGCAGAAGCGGAAGCCGCCGTACAGGCCATCAAGTATGGGCCGCGCGGCGTGCGCGGACTGGGCGGGGTGCGTGCCACCACCTACGGGCAGGCCATGAGCTTTGGCGACTATGTGCCGAAGGCCAACGCCGAAACCTTGAGCGTCATCCACATTGAGACGGTCGAGGCCGTCAACGCCCTGCCGGATATTCTGGCGGTGCCGGATGTGGATGTGGTCTTCATCGGCCCGACCGATCTGTCGCAATCGCTGGGCGTGCCGGGGCAGAATAACCATCCCGCTGTGCTGGAACAGATCGACCGCATCTTTGAGATGACCCTCAAGACGGATGTCGCAGTCGGTACGATTGCCAAGGATGCGGCGGCGGCCCGGCAGTGGGCGGAGCGCGGCGCACGTTACATGGTCATCACGTTGGAAGGCATCCTGGGGCCAGCCTGCCGCGATTACCTCAAGGCGGTGCGGGCATGAAACTGGGCATCAATACGCACTTCATCATGAAGTTCGACTATGCAGCCGGGTTGGACTTCTGCCAGAGCCTGGGTGTTAAGGCGATGGAACTGGCCGCGACCGGCCCGGCAGCCGCCAAGTACTGCGATGTGGATCGGCTGCTGGAGGATGCCGATGCGCGCGCTCATTGGCTGGAGGACTACACCCGCCGCGGTCTGGAACTCTACTCGTTCAGCGGGCACGGGACGCCGCTGGCCCCGGACCCCCGGATTCGTGCGGAATATTCCCGGCAGTTCACGCAGGCCTGCCGCCTGATGGCGAAGCTGGGCGTGACCCGCATGGCGCTGGTGGCGGGTTTGCCGGAAGGGGCCGAAGGCGACTCGCTCCCAGCCTGGATTGTGAATACGGATCTGCCGCTGTACCGGGATGCCCTCGAATGGCAGTGGGAAGAACGCCTGCTCCCGTTCTGGCGCGAGCATGGGCAGATTGCCGCCGATCATGGCGTAACCCTGTGTTTTGAGATGCAGGTCAACGATATGATCCACACACCGGGCAAGCTGATACGCCTGCGGGAAGCCATCGGGCCGGTGGTCGGTTGCAACTTTGACATCTCCCATATGTGGGCACAGGGGATTGATCCGTTTGAGGCCATTCATGAACTGGGCGGCCTCATCCAGAATGTCCATCTCAAGGATACGCTGCTGCACGGACCAAACCTGCGTAAGCGCGGTTACTTCGACTCGACCAGCCCGACCATGCCCGCCGAGCGTTCATGGACGTTCACCATCCCCGGCTGGGGACATGGCGAACAGGTCTGGCGGGAGGTGATTGCAGCGCTGCGGCTGGTGGGCTATGACGGCATCCTCTCATTGGAGATGGAAAGCGAATATATCGAAATTCAGGAAGGTTTGGAGAAATCAGCGGCTTTCATCCGTCCGCTGATTTTGGAAGTGCCGCCCGGCCCGGCCTGGTGGCAAGTGACTGAGGTTCATGCTCTTTCTCACGACAAGAAAGCGTAAAAATGGCTATTCAAATTGAATTCATTGGTCATGCCTGTTTTCGTCTGTGGGTGGACGGTCGTCCTCGTTTGATGACCGATCCGTTTCATCATGCCGATCTCAAGATACCGGATGACGGACGGCGCTACGAAACGGAGATTGTCATCGTCAGCTCGCTGCTGGATGAGTCGCACAACAATTACGAGTTGGCCTCCGGCTCCCCGCAGGTGATTGATGCGCTGGCGGTGGCGCAGGGGCAGGCCACTGCTGAAGTCGATGGGCAGCCGGTCTACTGTGTGCTGGCGGGGGAGAACGAAGACCGCCCGGATAATCCCAAGGACAACGCCTGTTACGCCTTTTGCCTGGATGGAGTCTGGTTCGTCCATCTGGGCGATACCGGCTATGGCCTGACCGAAGCCGAGATGGCCCCCTGGGTCGGGCGCTGTGATGTGCTGCTGCCGATCGTGGGCGAGAAGTTCACGCTCTCACTGGATGATCTGGAGCCGATGATCGAGTTCCTGAAGCCGAAGGTGATCTTCCCGATGCACTATAACCTGCCACCCGTGGGGCCGTTGATGTCCCCGGTGAGCAAGTTCATCGAGCGGCGCAAAGACCGCGACCCCATCGTGATGGTGCCGCATCACACCGTGCCGCTCTCGCTGGAGCCGGTGCTGCCCGGTCGCCCCACCGTGGTGGTATTGCAAAATTCAGGCTGGTGACGCATCCAAACCGCAAATCCGCTTGGAAGGATTTAGTGTATATCGTAGGGACGGCATTTTTGCCGTCCTTGAGCACGGACTACGAATGCGTCCCGCTGGGCGCACAGGTAATCCCTCGCCCGAAATGGCAAAATGGGTGAGAGGCGCGATGACCAGCAACCGAGCCGCTTAGCCCACCCGTTTTTCGATGAGCGTGCGCGTCATCTGCTCCAGATGCAGCGTATCATGCATGGTTTCCAGCGTCAGTTGATCGAACAGCGAGAGCGGCCCCCGCACCGGGTGAATCGCCACCCGATCCCAGTCCGAGTCCGGGCGGGCTTTCAGATAGGCCACATGCTCAGCGCGGCGCGCCTTCCAGGACTCGATCAGTGCGTCTACCGAAAGCGTATTGTATTGATGTTCCAACGCCAGCGCATCCGGCTGGGGGAACGGCAGCGCACCGTTTTCCTGCTCTACGGTGACATGCACCCGCTCGGAAAAGACCGCTTCAAAATCATTCAAATGACCGAGGATCTCCAGCGCCGTCCAGCCGGTGCCGCCATCGCGGTAGGTGGTGATCGCCACTGGGTCCGCCATGCGGATCACGCGCTCGATGGACTGGATGTTGTTCTCCAGTTGGGTGAACTGCCAGGCGCGGATTTGAGCGAGAGTCATGTGTATCGATCCTTATTGTGGGATGAAACCAGCCTTCAGCGACCAAGCTATCTCTGTATTCTGTTCTGTTTCACTCATTCAGGTTGCACTGCTTCACTGACCACTTCTACAGCAGCCCAAACTCCTGCTCCGCCTGGGTGAGCGAGGTCTCAAAGCGTTCGAGCCCCTCTTCCAGTGTCGGACGGTCGATCATCAGCGCAGGGCAGAAGCGCAGGGTCGATTCACCACAGCCGAGGATCAGCAGACCGTTATCAATGGCGATGCGCTCCACCCGGTTGCGGAGTTCCTTCGCCGGGGAGCGGCGGTCATCCAGCACCAGTTCGGCCCCGATCATCAGACCGCGCCCATCGACGCGCCCGTGCCGCATGGAAGGATGATGGCTCATCATCTCCTCCAGGCACTCCTTGAGGAATTCACCCTGGGTCGCGGCATTCTGCATCATGCCGGTTTCGATCAGTTCCAATGTGGCGAGCGCCGCGGCACAGGCCAGCGGATTGCCTGCGTAGGTCGACCCATGAGAACCGGGCGGCCAGGACATGATGTGTTCGCGGGCGATCACGGCCCCCAGCGGCATGCCGCTGGCGATTCCCTTGGCGCTGCAGACCACATCCGGTTCAACGCCATGATGCTGCATGGCCCACCACTGCCCGGTGCGCCCGATGCCGCTCTGAATTTCGTCGGCGATCATGATGATACCGTACTGGTCGCAAATATCGCGCAACTGCTGGATGAAGCGGCTATCGGGGAAGATGTAACCCCCTTCGCCTTGCAGCGGCTCGAAGACTATGGCGGCGACACTATCCGCCGGCAGGATGCGCTTGAACAACACATCAGTGATGTAATCGGCGCAGGTACAGTGGGCGCGGCAGGCGGCCTCTTCCCGGTGGTGCATACAGCGGTAAGGATTGTTATAGGGGACGTGGTGTACGCCGGGGATCATGGGGAAAAAGCCATCGCGCTGGATGACTTTGCTGGCCGTCAAGGAGAGTGAACCCATCGTCCGCCCATGAAAGCCGCCGAAGAACGCAATCACGTTATGTCGACCGGTGTACCACTTCGCCATCTTCACCGCGCCTTCGACCGCTTCGGTGCCGGAGTTGGTCAGGAAGACTTTCCCCGCTTCATTGAATGGCGCGATCTCCGCCAGCTTCTCCGCCAGCCGCACCTGCACATCGTAGTAATAATCCGTCCCGGCAATGTGGATGAAGCGTTTGGCTTGCTCGGTGATGGCTTCGACCACTTTTGGGTGAGAATGTCCGGTCGAGGTGACGGCGATGCCCGCCGCAAAATCCACATACTCATTCCCGTCCACATCCCAGACGCGGGCACCTTCCCCGCGTTCAATGACGAACGGGTAGCGTGGTGCGAGCGCGGCGGTCATAACAGCCGTATCGCGGTCAATCAGGTTTTGGGCGATAGGGCCGGGGCGCGATGTGCTGGCGGTGGTGATCGGCATGGTCAGGTCACTCCGGGTTGTACACTGTGCTGCGTTTGAATTGTGCTATGTGCACGAGGTTAGCGCCCACAGTATACAGCGGCCTATCACGCGGCGGCAAGGGGCGGGGGAGTCCATCCGTGTTGGCCTTCAGCCCGGAATCAAAAACGCGCATCATCATTTGTGCGCGTTTTTGAATAAACTGTCCGGTTAGTTTGCCGGGGTCGGAGCTTCCTGGCGCGGAGGGACTTTCAGCGCGATCAACTGCTGGATCAGGTCACGGAAGGCCGGTTCCGGCAGCGCTCCCGGCTGGTTGAATACGATGGTGCGGTTCTTGATGAGCATGATGTTCGGGATGCTCATGACCTTGAAGGCTTGCGAGATGCCAGGGTTCTCGTCCACGTTTAGCTTGGCAATCTTCACCTGACCGGCAAATTCCTTCGCCAGTTTATCCAGCGTGGGGGCGACCATGCGGCAGGGCCCGCACCACTCCGCCCAGAAGTCCACCAGCACCGGCAAGTCCGAATTGAGGACTTCCTGTTCAAAGGTGGCATCCGTCACTTTGACCGGCTTATCAATCAGTGCTTTCGGGGTCGCGTTCACAGGGGTTTCTTCCTTTGCGGCTTCCGGGGCCGCGTTAACCGGAGCCGGGGCGGTCGCCGCCATCTGCTCCACAGCGAGAGTGAGATCCGACCCCCAGGGGCGGGGTCGGCGCAGGACTTCCCCGCCGCACCAGCCGATGAGCACCGGCTTGCTGCCTGCCTCAAAGCGGGCGGCGGCAGCCGGGTTCCGAGTAGGATCAATCGTGGCGAAAACCAGGCTGGTATTTTCCCCAGCCGCTTTCTTGAAGGCGCTGTTGAAATCTCCCCGGATTCCTTCGCCATTGCTGACCAGAATCAGGGCAGGCTTTTCGCCATTGAGGACCGAGTCCAGATTGCTATCAGTCAGGGTCATCAGTTCAGGCATCAGTGCATTCTCCTCCACTTAACCACTGGACGCAGAAAGCATTGGCTTTATTACCTCGCGTCCGCTTTTTCTTCCAATTCGCGCAGGCGGTCTTCCAGGCGATCCATCACCAGTTCGACATGCTCCCGGGTCTCATACAGGTTCTGGATGTAGAGGAACGGCAGGCGCGTATTCAGCAGTCGCTCGCGGATGGCGTGGGTCCGTTCCAGATACGACCGCACTTCAGCGGCATCCAGCTTGTCCACATTCCGATCCACTTCGGCGATCAGGCCGTACCAGCGTTTGACCTGCACGGCGATCAGGAAATCATATAACGGCCCGAGCGTTTGATAAATCGTCCAGACCACAAACAGCGGCACCGCCACCCCGATCAGCCGCTCAATCGGCCCGGCAATCCGCATCGGGAAGTTCTGCTCAAACCAATCCGGCCCTTCAGTGAGATACCGGATGGCCAGGTCATTGATAGGCAGGTTGTTATAGGCCGTTGCCGGGAATTCGTCGCTGCGTTCCAGCAGCCCTTTCTCCGCGTGAATTTGTTTTGCCACCCGCAGCAGCATCGTAATCAGGTCCGGGTGCAACTCCCGCCGGACAACCAGGTTCGCCGTCACGGCCAATACCGTCGTGTTCTGGGCCGGGAGCCGATTCACCACATCGATCAGGCCTTCCGGCAGCGTGACGGTGGTCAGGTAAGGTGATCGGGCGCTGTAGGCCTGGGCTAAATCCAGCGTCACCAGTTCAATACCGGCTGTCGCAAACAGATCGCTCACCAGCGGAGCACTGGGCGCGGCCACAAAGAAAGCCGCATCCAGCGAACCGGATGCGAGCGCGGCTTTGGTGTCATCGGTGGAGGCGCTGAGGAAGGTGCTGTTTTCAGCCGTCACCCCGCTATCAGCCAGCAGTTCGAGCGCCAGCACCCGCGTGCCAGAACCTTCCGCCCCGATGCCGATCCGCTGCCCACGCAGATCAGCCAGCACGCGAATATCTGCATCCTGACGTTGGAACAGCCAGGCCACTTCATAAAACATACTGCCTAGTGACGTGAGGCCATCATCGCCGCTGCTGATGTCTACACCGCCCTGGACGAACCCGGCATCCGCCTCACCGCGGCGCAGTCGCTCCATCGTCTCTACGGAACCAGCCCCGGGCAGCAAATCAAAAGTGAATCCGTCGGCGGCGAAGACCGGCTGATACGCTTGGGCGACTTGATAGTAAGCACCGCTGGTGCCGCCTGTAGAGAAAACCAGGCGGGCATCCAGCAGCGGGTTGGCAATCCAGATAGCAATCACGACCAGGGCGATCAGCAATCCGGCAAAAATAGCATTGCGCTGCATAGGTTTCCTCTATGGGGATGGCTCCCGAGAGAGGATAACGATAAATTACAAACTCCTCTAGTCCGAGGTTGATGCCACCTAGAACCAGCGTCGGCTCCGATAGATGCTGGCCTCGCTGGCCGCCCGCATCCGCAGTTGGAAGATGATGCGGGCCATCCGCCGGAGGGACGGGCCTTGTTCCTCTCCGCCCAGGTCAATGTACTGCTGATATTCCTGGGCAGCCGCCTGGTAATCCCCTTTGTCATGATAGACATCCCCCCGTTCCAGGTAAAGGAACGCGGCGGGTGCCAGCGCGGTCAACCGATCGTAATCTGCCAGCGCCCGATCATAATCCTTGAGCGCCAGATACGTCCGGGCCCGTTCGATATAGAACCCGACTGCCGAGGGATTCAACCGGATCGCCTCGGTAAAATCCTGAATGGCTTGTTCGGGGTGATGATGGAGTTTATGGAAATCACCGCGCGCGTACCAGGCTTCAGCGAAATCCGGTTTCAAACGGATCGCTTCATTCAGGTCATCTTCAGCCGCCTTGAAGTTCTGTAAACCGACCCGTGCCAGACCGCGTCCCAGGTAGGCATCGGCAATCGGTTCGTGATTTAGAACTGTTGAAAAGGTGCGCTCGGCCAGAACATAGGATTCAGTCATCAGGTAACTCTGTCCCAGCTTGAGGGCAGCATCGGTATAGTCAGGCTTCAGGGAGCGCGCTTTGATGAAATCATCTGCCGCCTTCCAGAATTCACCTTGTTGCAGCCGCACCAGCCCACGTACAAAGAAGGCTTCCGGCCATTTGGGGCGTGCCTTCAAAGCCTTATTGATAGCGGTCAGGGCGGGGGTGGGATTACCCGCTTGGACCATCTCTTGAGCACTGGCATACAGTGCATCTGGGTCAACCACAGTAGACTTGGTCCGCTTTGGCATACAGTTCTCCGGGCATAGCAACCGACCTGCGCCCAAGTATAGCGTGCTGGGCCGCGCTCCCCACAGGTTAGACTAGTCGCCGCCAGCGTAGGTTAATCGTCGCTATCCACCCCTGCTCCGCTTCCGTTATAATCCGCTGGCTAGTTGTTGCCTGACGGAGTTGTGCATGTCTTCCAACCTTGACGATACCCAACCGCGTTCACCCTTCAAGAGTCCGCCGGGGGTGCAGCCCTTCCGCCGCATTGAAACAGACCAGCCCTTCACCTATGAAGAAGAGCCGGAAGTCGATGACGTGCCGCCGCTGGAACCCACCCCCCGTCGGAGCGCAGGCTGCCTGCCCATGGCGGTGATCGGGTTGATTGCGCTGGGTTTCGCCGGGATGATTATTCTGCTGGCGGGCTTTGCGGGCTGGACCACTGGGACGCGTACTGCCCAAACCAACGCCACTGCTACCCGTGGCGCGGTCATCAGCGAGCAGATCAGCCGCTTTCCCGCCGATGCGGCCAGCCGTAACTTTTACGCTATGGAAGTGCGCCTGGCGTTCTTAGCCACGCTCACCCCCGGCGTACCCGGTGTGGCCGAGTTTGCGGGTACTGCGACAGCGGTGTTTCAGGCCGCACAGCCGACCGCTACGCCCCAGATAACCGCTACCCTGCCAGCTACACAGACTCTTGCAGCGCAGGTAGCAGAGGGTACGCCTGCGCCTACAGGCCCGGATCTGGCAGCGCTGCTGACGCAGGCCCAGTCGGACATGGGCGTACAAAATTGGGAACCCGCCATCGAAACCCTGCAACTGATCGAATCGACCGATCCCACCTTCCAGCGCGACCTGGTACGCGGGCAGCTCTTCACTGCGCTGACCTCGCGGGCGCTGGGGCTGCTGCGCTCACCGGATATTGGCGATATGGCCGAAGGGGTCCGCCTGACCGACCTGGCGGCGGATTACGGCGACATCAGCGTGAGCGAGGTCAACTACGAGGCCTATATCGCGGGTCTGTACCTGAATGCCCGCAGCGCCATCGGCCTGGACTACTCCCGTGCCATCCAATCCCTGAGTGTGCTCTACAACACCGCACCGAATTACCGCGATGTCGGTCAACTGCTCTTTAGCCAGTATGTAGGCTATGGGGATGCCTGGACGGCTCAGGCACAGTGGTGCGCGGCGGTATCGCAGTATCAATCTGCCCTGACGCTTTTTAATGATGTCGGCGTGACCAGCAAACTCAGTGCCGCTCAGGCCGCTTGCCAATCCGCTCCGCTGGGGGGCACACCCGGCGGCACCTCGCCCTTCCCTGGAATCACACCGGTCGGCGTGGGTTGATCGAGGGTTAGTCGCAAGTCAGGCCAGTAGCTTTGGGAATGGATGCAGTTCATAATCACGCTGACCTTCACTGTGACTGTGAACTGCGACCTGTGGACTAAGGAAAATACATGCATCTCGCCAACATCTTCACGTACCCGATCAAGTCCTGCGGCAGCCTGACTCACGGTTCGATTGCGCTGGACGCCAGCGGCCCGCTTTGGGATCGCCGTTGGATGGTGGTCGATCCCGAAGGCATGTTCATCACCCAGCGCGAACTGCCTTCGATGGCGCTCATCCAGCCGACTCTCACCCGCGATGATCTGACCCTCAGCGCACCGGGAATGCCGGAGATCAGCCTGCCCCTGCACGGGGAACACGGCCCCTGGCGGCAGGTCGAAGTCTGGGGCGATCAGTGCCGGGCATGGGATCAGGGGGATGAGGTGGCCGAGTGGCTGGTCAGTTACCTGGATACCGAGGCGCGCCTCGTCCGCATCGCCGATGATTTCACGCGCCGCGTCGATGAGCGTTATGCGCCACAGCCAGCCCAGACTGGTTTTGCTGATGGTTTCCCCCTGCTGATCGTGTCGGAAGCCTCACTGACGGATCTCAACGCCCGCCTGATCGAACGCGGCGCAGCCCCAGTACCCATGAGCCGCTTCCGCCCCAATCTGGTGGTCACGGGCTGCGACGCCTGGGCCGAAGATACCTGGCACACCATTCGCGTGGGGGAAATCACGCTGGACGTAGTCAAGCCCTGCGCCCGCTGCAAAATCACCACTGTCGACCAGGCCAGCGGGGCGATCCCGGATGCCAAAGAACCGCTGGCGACTTTGGCGACCTTCCGGCAGCAGAAGGGCACTAAAGTGATGTTTGCCCAGAACGCCATCCATCGTGAGCGCGGCACGCTCCATGTCGGTGACCCGGTCGAGATCCTGGCCTGAACGAGGATGTGATGGACGGAATCCCCAAACGCAAAGGGGCGTTGCGGCGTTACCCGATTGACTTCATCGTGGAGCGTCAACTCGAAGAAGTGACAGCTTACCTCAACCGGCGTATGGAAACCGGCACCCTCTACCTGTGGCAACTGGTGGATACCAACTCGGATCAGGACGAATTCTCAGTAACATTGATTCAGAACGGGCGACGTACCGCACAGGCGTGGCTCCTGTTACGGCGCTGGGAAGGCACTTACACCCGCCTCCAGGGGTCAATGAATTTCATCGGGTTACGGATCCTGCAACCGTTGACCTGGGCACTTTACATCTTAGTTGTCATTGTAGTTGTGCTTGCGCTGTGGATGGCGACTACAGCCTGGGCAGATCTGCCGGTGTTGGTACCAGTCTTCACCCTGCTGATGCTTCTCACGCCATTTGTCTTGTTCATTCCGTTTTCCATCCTCAGCGAAGTTTGGGAAACACGCCGGCTCAGGCGTGAACTGAAGGCTTATCTGCTCAAGGGACTCCCGTAGAAGAATCCACGATGCATACCCATGACCTTGTCCTGCACCCGCGCCCGCCCTTTGACTTCCGGCATACCCTCGGTTTCCTGAAGGACTTCCGCCCGGCCATTGGCGACCAGCAGATTGAAGACGATACGCTCACCAAAGCCTTCATCATTGACGGTCACATCGTCCTCACCCAACTGCGCTCCACGGGCAGCATCGGCTCGCCTGCCTTGAGCGCCCACCTGACCAGCGCCGCGCCGATTGACCTGGACGCAGTACAAAACCCGCTGACGAACTGGTTGAGCCTGAATGACGATCTCGAACCGTTCTACACCATCGGGCGGGATGATCCGGCCTTCGCGCCGATCATTGACAGCCTCTATGGCTATCATCAGGCCCGCTTTCCCTCGGCCTTTGAAAATGCCGTCTGGGCCATGCTCAGCCAGCGCAATCTGATGAGCGTAGCACGGACCATGAAAGATGGGCTGACTGCCCGCTATGGTCAATCCATCACTGTGGACGGCACGACCTATTACGCCTTCCCGGAGGCGGTTGATCTGGCGCTGCCCCCGCCGGATGAACTGAACGAGGTTGTGGGCAACCGTTGGAAATCCGAGACGGTCAGCGGGGTCGCCCGCGCTTTTGCCCAGGTTGATGAACGCTGGCTGGCAGAAAGCCCCTATGAGGTTGCCAACCAGTGGCTCCGCGCCGTCAAAGGGATCGGTCCCTGGTCAGCCAGCTTCATTCTGCTGCGGGGCCTGGGGCGCATGGAGCGGCTGCCGGTCGCGGAGAAGTGGCTGCTCAAGGCAGCCCGTCAATGCTACGGACTGCCCACCCTGACCGAGGAAGATCTGCAAAAACTGGCGCGGCCCTATGGCGACTACGCTGGATACTGGGCGCATTACCTGCGCGTCGGCATTTGATGAGCATCCGTGTTGGATAGCGTTTGCCCCCACCCTAAATCCGCCTCCGGTGTCCCGGCAGAGGGACTTGAAGAAAGGCTCTTTTTCCCTTCTCCCGGTGGAAGAAGGGGTAGGGGATGAGGGCTACCCGAAACTCAGGTTGATGAGCGGGCCGCCGGGGTGTACATACACGGCCACGAATGGGTGATGGTCTGAAAACCAAGGCGTTCCAGAATAGGACGGCTCATTGCGCTGGCATCCACGTTCAGGAACGTGATACCCCGGTCACGAGCCTCCTGGGCGCGGGCAGCGACCACCGCCCGATAGAGTCCCCGCCCACGATACTCCGCCACCGTGGAGCCGCCCCATAGTCCGGCAAAGGCGCTCCCCGGCGCGAACCGCACCCAACCGCAGCAGGCCGGTTGCCCATCCACATAGGCTGCGTAGATGCTCAGTAAATCCGGAGCCGCCCGCAGTTCAGCGCTCAGGTGCTGGACATGCGCGCTCTCGTCCTCGCCCCAGACCGCACTCTCGATAGTCACCAGCGCTTCCAGATCATCCGGGTCGGTCAACCGCCGCACGTCCACGCCACCCAGGTCATACAGCGCCGGGGGTGCCTCCGCCAGTGGCAGGACGACAATCGCTTCTTCGTCCTCGATGCTGAAACCGTGAGCCACCAGGCGCGCCTGGAGATCGCTCGGCTGGTCATGAGCATACAGCTTCCACTCAAAACGTTGCCCCAACGCCGTAAAAAAAGCGATCTCATTGCGAATAACGTCATCGGCATTGTCGGCGTTCAAGTGGGAATAGGTGATGAAGTTCACCCCATTGGCTTCATCCCGGTGCCGGATGATATGCGGTGTGGCTTCCCGCAGCAGAAGTGGATAGGTCAGGCGGCGGCGCTGATCTTCGTCGAATGTCGCCAGTAGTGCAGCTTTATTCCACGTAGTCATAATTGGATGTCCCCTTCGGTAGTCTGTGGCTGCTACCCTGACCTGACTCTACTACGGAACCGGAAATAAAAACCGCCCCGGTTCAAGCTGAACCGGGGCGGTTGCGGATTTATGACCTGTTGTTACGGGGTCGTCGGTGCGGATTCGGGCGCGCTGAAGTTCGGGTTCGCCTGCGCCAGTTGGTTGAAGTCGAACAGGAACGGGCTGTTCGAGGGCACCAGCATCACCTGAACGTTATCGCTCAGATTCTGCACGTACTGATACTGGATCAGCGAGGGATTGGCGGCAATCTGCTCGCTCACCAACCGCAGCCCTTCCGCTTCGGCCTGTGCCTGGAGGATGGTCGCCTGAGCGCGGCCTTCAGCAGCGGCAATCGCGGCGTTGGCTTCACCCTGGGCACGGGTTTGAGCGGTCTGGGCTTCTGTCCGGGCACGTTCCAGGTTCTGCTCAGCGATCACTTTCTGCTCAATCGCTTCGGTGAAGGAGTCCGAGAAGTCAATATCCCGTACCAGCAGATCAGTCAGATTCAGGCTTTGCGCTTCAAAAGCCGCCCGCAGGTCAGTGGTGATGTCGTCACCCAGTTGGGCGCGGGCTTCACCGTAGATCTGCTCCGCCGAGAAGTTCGCCACGACTTCGCGGACAACCGACCGGACAGTCGGGCGGACGAAGCCCAGAATGTAGTTCTGGCCCCAGCTTCGGTACAGATCATTGGCCCGTTCACCGTTGACGTTGAAGATCACGGTCACATCCAACTGAACCGTTTGACCGTCATTGGTACGGGCTTCAATAGCATCATCTTCGTTGCTGCGTGCCCCTTCACCCGCACGGCCAGACATGGTGTATTCCTGCTGGGTGATCGGGTAATCGGTTGCCACCTGCTGGACCACCGGGACGATGACATGCGTGCCACCGCGCCGCGGTTCTTCCACTGTACCGGTCAGCGTGTTGATGACCACCGCCACACGGGTCGGTTCCACGATGACAATACCCTGGGCGAGCACGCTGAACAGTAGGCCCATGATCAGACCGACGATTGCCAGCGTAACGCCGCCACCAGCCTTACGACCCTGTGAGGACGCGACAATTGCCAGGGCGATCCCGGCGATGAACAATACAAACCCCAAAATTGCGACCGTTCCAAGAATGGAACTAATACCACCCACGATTGTTTACTCCTTACAATACGGCCTGACGTGAACCTGATTTCAGGTTAGATTTCTGGCTACAATACACTACGCGGATTATAGCATCCGGTTGCAGTCCGTTGGGCCTCGCTCACATAGACCCCTCATAATTGGGGGGTAGGCAGCGGCGTGACGATGCAGGCACAGGCCTCTTCGAGCGCGGGCGGACTGGCGAGCACCAGGAGCCGGTCACCCGCTTCGATGACGGTACCCCCGCGCGGCACGATGAAACCGTTCCCGCGGGCGATCAGCACCACCAGTGCCTCCTCTGGCAAGTCCAGGTCAACAATCTGCTGACCCACCCCGGCACCACCCGGCGGCACGATGATTTCGGAGAGGTCATTGCGCATATCCCCGGAATCGACGAATTGGATCGGATATTCCGGTCGCGGTGTGTTGGGTTCGTACAGGCGCAGCCAGCGGGCCAGCGGCGCAATCGTCACCCCTTGCAGCAGCACCGAGATCAGCACCACAAAGAAGACGATATTGAAGATGCGCCCCGCCTCGGAAGTTCCCGCCAGCAGCGGGAAAGTGGCCAGAATGATGGGGGACGCGCCGCGCAAGCCCACCCAGGCCAGCAGCAGACGCTCACGCCAGTTGTAGCGCATCCACCCCAGTGACAGGAACACCGCCACCGGTCGGGCGATGAACGCCAGCGCGAACGCCACCAGCAGTCCTTCACCGGCGACCCCAGGCAGTTGCGACGGGAACACCAGCAAGCCCAAAACCAGGAACATGCCGATCTGCATCAACCAGGCCAGGCCGTCATGGAACTGAATCAGGCTGCGGCGGTGGATGAAGCTCTGGTTGCCCAGCACCAGCCCGGCGATATACACCGCCAGGAAGCCGCTGCCGCCCAGCGCCGCCGTCGACCCGTACGTGAGCAGCACCACGGCGATCGTCAACACTGGGTACAACCCGTCATAGCCCAGCCGCAGCCCATTGATGAGTTTTGCTGCCAGCCAGCCCAGCGCCACCCCGAAGGCCGCCCCCAGCACAATCTGCCGCGTGAACAGCAGCGCCAAATCCAGCGCGGTCGTCGCCGGATTGCCGATCAACTGGATCAGGCCGAGCGTCAGCAGCACCGCCATCGGGTCGTTACTGCCGGACTCGAATTCGATCAGCGGCTTCAGATTGCCTTTTAGACCCATACTGCGCGCCCGCAGCAGACCGAACACGGCTGGCGCATCCGTCGAAGCCACAATAGCACCCAGCAGCATCCCTTCCAGCAGGGTGAAACCCAGGAAGTTGTCCGCGATCAGCCCGACCACCACCGCCGTGATGAAAATGCCGAGCGTCGAGAGCGAAATCCCCGGCAGCAGCACCGGGCGGATGCTCTGCCAGTGTGTATCCAACCCGCCGGAAAAGAGGATGAATGCCAGCGCCACCACCCCCAGCGTTTGCGAGAGTTGGGCATCATCGAAGTAGATCTGCCCCGGCCCGTCCGAGCCAGCCAGCATCCCGATCAGCAGGAACAGGAGCAGGGCAGGGACCGAAAGCCGTAGGGAAATCTGGCTGGAGACAATACTCAATCCCAGCAGCAGCGCGGTGATGAGCATCAGGTGTTCAATGGGGATCATCGCCTGCCTCCTAAACCTCAAGACGGAATAGAGACCGCAGTATAACCGCCAATGCTGATAAGCAGATAAGACCGCGCCTAAATCCTCTATGGAAGCAAGCTGGCTCCTACGCCTATAATGCGGAAAGGGCGCGGGAGCAGCACACTCCCGGCCAGACACCGTTCAACCGTGCGGAGCATCTGCATTTATGACAACGTATCTCATCACCGGGGGCGCGGGCTTCCTGGGCATCAACCTGGCGCGGCACCTGCTCAAGCACGGGCACCGTGTCGTCTCACTCGATTTTGCCGATTTTGATTATCCCGAACGGGGCCAGATCACCGAGGTCAAAGGGGACATCCGCGACCGCGCTACGGTCGACCGGGCCATGCAGGGCGTGGAGATCGTCATCCACACAGCGGCAGCCCTGCCGCTGTACAGCGAGGCGGACATCTTCTCCACCGATATTGATGGCAGCCGCAATGTGATCGAATCGGCCCATGCGCATGGGGTGCAGCGCTTCATCCACATTTCGTCCACTGCCGTCTACGGGATTCCCGATCATCATCCGTTGACCGAAACCGATAAACTGGATGGCGTTGGCCCCTATGGCAAGGCCAAAATCCAGGCCGAGGAAGTCTGCTTCGCCTACCGGACGAAGGGGATGTGTGTCCCGGTCATCCGACCGAAATCCTTCATCGGGCCGGAACGCCTGGGCATCTTCGCCATCCTCTACGACTGGGCTAAAGACCGCAAGAACTTCCCGATTCCGGGCAAGGGGGACAACCTCTATCAGTACCTGGACGTGGAAGACCTGTGTGATGCTATCTACCTGTGCGCCACCTTGCCTGCCGAGACGGTCAACGACACCTTCAACATCGGCGCCAAGGAATTCGGCACGGTGAAGAGCGACTTCCAGGCGCTGCTGGATTATGCCGGATTCGGTAAAAAGGTCGTCTCTATTCCGATTGGCCCGGCGCTGTTTGCGCTCAAGCTGCTCAACCAGTTGGGCTTGTCGCCGGTCTATACCTGGGCTTATGGCACCGTGACCAAAGAGTCCTTTGTGTCGATTGAGAAGGCGGAGCGGGTGCTGGGCTTTAAGCCGAAGTATTCCAACAAGCAGGCGTTGATCCGCAATTACGAGTGGTATCTGGCGAACCTGAGCAAGTTCCAGGGGCAGAGCGGTGTCAGCCACCGGGTTCCGTGGAGCCAGGGCATCTGGAGTATTGCCAAGCCATTCTTCGGTTGGTAGACCGGGTGGGGCTGGAGCAGTATTACGGCAATATAACCTGTTTTGCAGGTGCGGAACAGGTAATGATTACGTAATATTACAGAGGGGCGACCCGGCGGGTCGCCCCTCACTATGTCGATTGAGAACCAGTAGTTGGCTTCGCAAAGGGTGAACCGACCACGCGGTTGACCAGATAGATGCCGCTCACCAGCGCGATGATCCCCACCCCGATCCCCAAAGCGATGAATAACCAGCGATTGTCTTCCACCGGGATCGGGCTGATCTCAAACTGGATGCGATCACCAACCGGCAGCCGCAGTTGACCGCTGTAACGGGTCGATAGCCCCGCCTCGCCGTCCACCGGGTTGATCTGGGCGCTCTCGATCTGGAGCGTGGTGGGATGGATGACGACCTGAACCTGGGCATCGAGCGCATACTCCAGCGGTTGGTCTACCATCACCGAGTCGCTGGTCGGGAGCAGATACGCAATCTGCATCGTATGGGTGTTCCCCGGCAGAACCGGCACCGTATCCACAAACATCAGGGGCGATTCGCTGAAGATATAGCGTTCACTGTCCCCCGGCGGTTGCAGTCCAACCGCCCCCAGCGGCAGGGGCAGCCGTGCTGACGTAAAGACATTCTCCGCGACCGCTTCGCTGGTCGAATAGGCCCGGTCGGAGTCGTTGCGGAACGTGACCGATTGGACAACTTCAACACCGCTTTCCACCGGCGTGAGTTGATAAACCATCTCGGTGATGGTCAATTGTGTAGGATCATCCATCAGGTCGTAGATGGTTAACGGAATCGGCTCATCCAGGTTTTCGGCGCGGGCAAAATCGCTGAAGAACAGCCGTTCCTGATGAACCACCCCCACCAGATAGGTATAGGTAGAATCCAGCGGCACCGCTTCAAACCGGGCGCTGCCAGCAGCATCGGTTACAGCCTGCAATTCCTGAACCTCGAAGCGCTCATTCACCGCGAACAACGTCAGGGGCAGCCCCGCCAGCAGCATCTCAGGCCGGGTGTTGTTGTTGACCTGGATCTGGATCGGCCCATAAGCCGCCAAAATCCCTTCCGACGGCGTAGTGAAGGATTGAGTCCGCAGGTAAGCCACCACCGGCCATAAAGCGTCACCTTCCACTTTCCCTTCAAACCAGGGGCTGATGGTATCCAGCAAAGCCTGGTCGGAGAGCGGCAGCAGGGTTTTCAGCGTAGGGGGCTGGCAGCTTGCACAGTGTTCCGTCCACAGGCTTTCGCCCTGCCGGATCTCATCGCTCGAATAGCGCAGGCTGAAGATGTGCGCCACCACATTCCAGCGTTCCTGGACGGACAGCACCCCTTCCCAGGGGGGCATCAGCTTTTCCAGCCGCCCCCGGCTGATCACCTCAAACCAGCCTTCGGGAGATCGATCCCGGATCAGGCTGGCCTCGGTGAAGGCGACCATCTGCGGGACACTTCCGGAAAGCACCAGTTCGCCATTCGCCGCCCCCCCGGTTCCATGACAACTGATGCACTGTTGGGCAAAGGTGGCCGCGCCGACCGTCGCATCCGGCAGGCGGCTGAGTTGGGCTGTCGGGGCCGGGGTGAACGGTGGCGGCACTGTGGCGATAATGCGTGGCTCACCCGCCAGATCGGTACAGGCAGCCAGCAGCATTCCAATGAGTAAAAGGGGTAGTAGGGAGCCTGTCCGGCAGACCGCCGGGCCAAGTGCCCGGCGGTAGCTGCGGCGATCAGGTTGGTTTAACAGCACTGTTGGCTACGTCCCATCAGCACTCGAAGCGGTGGTGACCGTCGTCCCTTGCAGGCTGTTCAGCACCTGGGTGGCGGAGAACTGGGCCTGGCGGGCATAGTCGATGGCATTCGCCAGCACCCGCGCCGCTTCCTGCGGGCTGTGGAACCCGGTACTATTTTCCGACGAAATGAAGTCCCAGCGCAGGCTGGCAGCCCGTTGGAACTGGCGGGCTTCCACCAACTGTTCATCGGTGGCCCCAGCCTCCATCGCGGCCACGATGGCGTCAATGGCGGCGATCAGCGCTTCTTCTGTATCGCGCAGCAGGCCTGCGGTAGTCGTCTGGATGGTCAATACCCGCGCCCGCAAATCCTCTTCAGGAATATTGTGGCAGGTCTGGCAGGCATTGTTCAGGTTGACCAGCGGACTGCGAACCCAGTGGTCAGAAATCTTGATGCCGCCTTCCCGCATGAAGGGCATATGGCAATCGGCGCAGGACACCCCGGATCGGGCGTGAATGCCCGTGGTGGAAAGTTCATATTCCGGGTGCTGGATCTTAATCATGTCCGCGCCGGTTTCCGCATGGACCCAATCCCGGAAGCCATACGTATCGTAGTGGGCTTCGATGTCATCAGCAGTATAACCCTGGCTCCAGGGGAAGGTCACCACTTTGTCCTCACCCAGGAAGTAATATTCCACATGGCACTGGGCGCAGACATACGTCCGCATTTCCTGGCGGGTCGCCTGGGAGACATCAATCCCACGGGCCGCCAGTCCGGTCACCAGCGCCGGACGGGTGATGCGGAGATCCATCGTGGTCGGGTCATGGCAGTCCGAGCAGGAAGAACCAAAGTGCAGATTACCCGCCTGTTCATTGTATGGAGTTCGGTTGAAGTTCTCCCAACCCATCTCCGCAATCAGCAGCGGGGTTTCCGCGGCGTGGCAGTTGATACACGCCCCCGGTTGGTTGACCAACTGGACACGCTGCGTATTGGCCTGGTCGATCTGCGCGTAGTAGTGGCCCCGTTCTTCGTTGTGATCTTTACTAAAGGCATACCCCGCCCAGATGCGAACCATAGCTGGGTAGGCTTCCAGTTTGCTGTAGACTTCTGACCCGCCGTAAGCGGTTCTGCCGTAGTCCGTCTGCGTCATCATAAAGCGGTCATAATGGATGGGGAAGTTCTGCCCCCAGACGGCTGGATCAATCTCGTTCTCGGCAATGTCCACCACGCGCAGAGGATATTCATCCGCTTCTCGCTGCCGCTCGTTGATATTCATCAGGAGTGTGGTGACGCCAAACGTCACCGCAATGGCAGCGATCAGAACCAGACCATACAGCACGGCGTATTTTTTCATAGTTGCAAACCTTTCCCCCTAAGCAGGTCTAATTGCGGGTATCATGACCCACATCGTTATGGCAGGTCACACAGGCCAGCGTCTCATCCTGATGATTGGTGCTGATGAATTCCACCATTGGCTCATGACAATGGACACAGCTCGCCTGGACAACATCGGCATTCATCTGGGTGATGCGGATGGGTTCGTGGAAGTTGCCGGTGGTGAAAGCCACACTGTGGTTGAAGCCATTGATACCCTTGACCACGTATTTCTCCACCAGGGTCGTGTGTGGCGTATGGCAGCTATTACAGGTCGCCACCCGGGCGTGGCTCGAACGCTGCCAGGCTTCAAATTGATCGCGCATGATATGGCAGTTCATACAAGCTTGTGGATCATCGGAGAGATACGATGTCCCTTTGGCATAATTGAACGTGAATAACCCCAGCCCGATTGGAACCCCCACCACGGCGACCAGGAACGCAACCTGCCAACGCGTATTGGAACGGAATTGAGCTAGGAATGATTTCACACGCACCTCCCCCGATGGCTGGGTTCAATCCATCCATGTCTATATCAATGGTGTCAGATCCAAATGGCTCATCAAAAACTTTATAGATTCTTATCAATGGCTAAATTTAACCAGACTTTTGTGGATGAGCAATGAAAATACTCTCGATATTTTGGACAAATGTCACAAATTTCGCATGATCTTTGACTTGAAGGAGTTGCAACCAGCACCCGACACGGTTTGGCACAGCCGGTCTTGCGGGCTCCCTACAACCAATACCGCTGGGAGCATCCTGGAATTTTCATGATTCAAGATGGGGCTTGCGACCCGGAAAATCGGAACAAAACCGGAACATATGTTCCGGTTTTGCTTTCCATCCGTGTTACTATCTCACCAAGCGTGAAAGGAGGGGGTAATGAATTCCCTGCACGGGCTGGCGACACGCTGGACTCCCCTGCCTTCGGCATCCAGCGCCCCGGCTCGCACATAGGCTCACTTTCTCCACAAACGAGGGGTGCGGCTCTGACGACGAACAGCATTGCACTTGTGGCGGCGAAATCCGTCCGCCAAAGCCGCCATAGCCGCCAATGGGAACCATGTCTGTAGCGGGCTGAACGCGGTCCATCCGATTAGATCCCCGCCACCCGCAGTTCAACCCCGGCATCGGCGCAGTAATCCCGGTATTCCGCCGGTGGCATCTGATCCGTGATCCACTTCTGCACCTGCGCCAGTGGAGCCAGCCGCGCAAAACGCACCTGCCCGATGCGGGAGGAATCCGCCACCAGCCAGGTCTCCCGCGCCTGATCCATCATCACCGCCAGTATGTCCGTGTTCTTCTGGCTGCCCACCGTCAGGCCCTCCCGCAGGGTGATCCCGCTCACCCCGATGATCGCCACATCGTAAACCTGTTCGCGCAGGGTCTGGATGGCCTGGGGGCCGCTGAGGGTGAAGTAGCCCCCATGCACGATACCGCCCGTACAAATCACCTGCAAGTGCGCCTGGTTGGCTAACTCAATGGCGATATTCAGGGCATTGGTCATCACCCGCGCCGGTCGCCCCAGATGCTTGAGCGACCGTGCCACCTGGGTGGTGGTGCTGCCCGCCCCCAGGACAATTGACTGTCCCCCACCCAGCAGGGAAGCGGTCAATTCCCCAATCTGGCGTTTACCGGTGCGGTTCTCGCGGACGCTCTGGCTCAGGCTGCCGTGACGGGTCAGGACTTCGGCTTCATCCGCGTGGAGGATGACCGCGCCGCCCCGCTGCCGGGTGAGTAATCGCCGGTTTTCCAGGTCGATCAGGTCGCGCCGGATCGTCCACTCGGAAACCGCCAGTGCCTCGGCCAATCCACGCACCGAAGCCTGACCCTGCTGGGCCAGCAGGCGCAGGATGGTTTCCTGTCGTTGGAGGGGGTGCGTATCGGACATGAGCAGGGGTATCCACAAGCGCCGTGATGCCGCCCATTATAGTCAATCAGCCGTCCATTGCACTTCAACTGTCCCCACGTTATGCTCAGTCAACATCTACCCCTATTCTGCGACTGATACCCTATGAGCTTCTACAAAACCATCGCCCGCTACTATGACGCCGAACATCAGGACAAGACCGATGACCTGGTGATGTATACCGAACTGGCCGACCAGTACGGTGGCCCCATCTTCGAGTTTGGCTGTGGCACCGGGCGCGTGCTACTGCATCTGGCCCAGGCCGGGCATGAGGTTCACGGCATCGACTTTGAACCCGCCATGCTGGAACGCGCCCACCGCAAACTGGAGGGCATGCCGCACCTGCGTTCCCAGGTCAAACTCATCGAAGGCGACATCCTCAAGACCGAGATCAAAGAACAGTACGCCCTCACGCTCGTCACCTATAACGGCTTGCTGCATTTCCATGAACTGGAACAGCAGATGACGCTCCTCAAACGCCTGCGGAGCATCACCCAACCGGAGGGCCGCCTGGTGCTGGATTTACCCAACCCGGCGGACTCCTTCGGCGCGCAGGAAACCGATGCGCTACTGCTCGACCGCACCTTCCTCGATCCCGAAAGTGGGCATCTGGTCATGCAGTATTCGACCAGCCAGCTTGACCGGACCACCCAGAAGCTGCACGTCACCTGGATTTATGATGAAGTCGAGGCGGATGGCACCGTCAAACGCACCTTCGCGCCAGTGGTCTGGCGCTACTACTTTTTCGCCGAACTGCGGCTCCTGCTAAACGCCTGCGGCTTCACGGTTGATGAGGTCTATGGCAGTACCGAATTTGATCCTTTTGAGGACGGCTGCGAGCGCATGATTGTGCTGGCAAAACCCATCCCCCGGTAGGAGAAGGCTAAGGGAAGGCTAGTGCTTTACAAAAAATGAAATCTATGCCATGATACCTGCGATAGAGTTAGATGGGTTCGTCAGCAGGATTGCAGCTCCGCCCGGTTTGCCTGGCCCCTTGCAGTTTGCCACGTCCGCTAACCCTCTCGCAGTGTCAGCCTTTAGCCTGTCAGGAGTACGTCCGTGAACAAGAAGTTGTACGTCGGCAATCTGCCTTATTCCACCACCGATTCCGAGCTGCGCGCCCTGTTCGAGTCCGCCGGCGAAGTCGCCGATGTGACCATCATCATCGACAAGGAAACGGGCCGTTCTCGCGGTTTCGGTTTCGTGGAGATGGCGAATGACGAAGGTGCACAGGAAGCCATCCGCAAGTATAACGGGTTCCAGATGGGCAGCCGCCCGCTGACCGTTAACGAAGCCCGCCCGCGTGAAGAACGCCCGCGCTTCGACCGGGGTGATCGTGGTGACCGTGGCGGTCGTGGTGACCGCGGCGGGGACCGCTGGTAAGCCCGTCCTAACCAAATCACTTGCTAATGCAAACGCCCCGGAAATCCGGGGCGTTTTTGTTTCAATGTGGGATCAGACCGGTTTGTGTTTGCCCGTATCGGACACCTTCACCACGGGTACCGAACCCGTCGTGGTCATCAGGCGGGCGGTCGCCGGTTGCCGGTTGCGTAGGGCCAGCAACCAGATCAGCAATCCCAGCACGATCATGCCGGCGACGACGGCCAGGGCAGCCAGCGCGGAGATGATAATCCGCACCAGTTGTGCCTGGTCAAGTTCTACCCCGGCGATATTGGTCGAGGCAGCGGGCACCGCCGTCGGCACCGCGACTAACCGTGCGCCAAAATCCAGCACGGGCGGCACACCACTCTCGGACACATTGGTCGTGATGGAGTCCTGTGTGGTCGCGGTATAGTCGGCGCTGGTTACGCTCACCGTATACTGCCCCGCTGGCAGGAACTGGAAGCAAACCACGCCGCTGGCAGCCAAGGGCGAGTCATCGAGCAGCGCACTGGCAATCACGATACCTTCACTGTTTTGCAGCGTGGCGCTCAGGCCGCGTGTCAGCAGCGGTTCACCGCCATCACGCACCCCGCTGCCGTTGCGATCTTCAAACCCGCGTACACAGATTTGCCCACCGCTTTGCTGCTGTGCCAGGCTCAGGCCTGCGGTGCTCATCACCACCAGCAAGATCAGGCTTCGAAGCAGTATTCGCATAAGTCACCTTACCCTGTGTGTGGACGAACTTATCTACGCCGCAGGAAGAGTGCCAGACCAATTCCACCGAGCAAGGCCAAACCGGCCAGCCCGAACAGCACCAGGCCGCTCATGCTCAGCACCTGTTCCAACGGGCTTTGCGGATTGGTCTGAGGGGCAGTCTCGGCGGTCAGCGGTGCGCCTCCATCAGCAGGCGGCGGTACGACTGGTTGGACGCCCTGGGCAGCCCCAAAATCGAGTGTGATGGCTGGCCCGGCATTGGCCTGTACCCGGCGCTGATCCGGTGAAGTCAATCCGAAGCCTGCCGGTGCAGCGGCCAGCGCGACATAGGCACCGGGCTGGAGATCCGCAAAACAGTGCGGCTCGCTGGTGCCATCCGTCTGATGCGATGCAACCGTTTCACCATCCCGCGCTAACGCGATGGTGCCGCCCGGTAAGAGCGCCTCACCGTTATCGCGCAGGCGGTTGGTATTCACGTCGTCGAACATCAGCACACAGACTTGCGCCAGCGTCGAAGCCGGATCAACGCTGCCGGCCTGCGCAACCACGACCGGCGCAGTGGGCTGTGGGCCAGCTTCGGTCGGCGGAGGCGGTGGTTGAGTCGGTTCTGCTGGAGCGGTGGTCGGTTCCGGCGGGGCAACCGTCGGTTCAACAGGCGCGGAAGTAGGCTCTGGCTGATTGGCCGTCGGTTCGGCTGAATCGGAGGTGGGGGCAGCCGCGTCTGTGGTCGGTTGAGCAGCGGTCGGCGCAGCCGATGAAGTCGCTGCACGGATGAGCAGTTTTTGCCCCAGGCTGATCAGACGCGGATCGGTGATGCTGGGATTGAGTTCCAACAATTGAACGCGGGTCAGCCCATAAGCGAAGGCGATGCTGTCAATGGTATCGCCCGCGATGACGGTGTGGACAATCGAGCCATCTTCCTGGGCACCCTGCGGCACGACAAACGCGACCACGGGCGGCAAGGTCGGCACAGGTGTCGGGGGTGGTTGACCAGGTGTACCGCCGGGGTTATTGCCCGTGGTGCCGGTCAGCACTGCATTATCCCAGTAGGTGCGATTGAGATCTGACTTGCTGCCATCCGACCGATACAGGAACACGGTCACGCTGGTGCCGGTGGCTGTCGCCGTGACAGTCTGCTGAGTCCAGGGTTCCTGCCCACCCGCCCGATGTGGACGGACAAAGGCTGACCAGACAATCGCCGGGTTATTAGGGTCGGTGCCGCCCGTCGGATCAATCCCGATGCGGGTTTGCGCGCCGGATTCGACGGCTGAATCGCAACTGATCCCGCCGCCCAGGTTACACGTCCACAACATGGAATAGGCCGAGGCGGTCACGCTGGTGTTCGGCTGGATGTTGCCGACCTGCTGATAAAGCGCCGTGGTGCAGCGGATGAACGCGCATTCCATAAACTGGGAACGCTGCCCCTGTTGATTGACAGGGCCAGGGCCGGGATGGGCTTGCAGCACGACTTCCCCCGGCACATTAATGTCCGGGCCACCCTGCGGTGCAATCCACAGGTTCCAGCCCTCGGCGATGTACTGCGGCTTTTCACCACCCCGCAGGGTGCGGAAGGGTTCTTCCAGACCACCGTTGGCAAGCAAATTGCTGGACTGTGCCTGGGCAACCGAGATGCCCGCCAGCGCCAGGACCAGCAAGAGAAAACGTATCCAGATGCGATTCTGCATGTCTTGCTCCGTCATCGGGCAGTCCCCGACGGTTAGCCTTCGCGGGCGCATTATAGCATGGGGGGGAATCGAGTCAACGCTCCCGGAGGGTGAGCGTCGGGAAGAAGCGGCAGTTCACAGCCAGAGTGGGAACACAGCAACAGGCCCAGAAAACGGGTCCAACCCAGGCAGCAGGTTGAGTCAGGTGGCTCTGCTCGGTAGAGCGTGCGGAAAACCTGGCGGGCTATCACCAAAATTCGGGTCATGGTCAAGCGCATCCTGCGCGCGTACAGTTATCCGCCCGATCTACAGGACACGACTACTAGATTGGTGCTGGAGCCAGCCGAACTGATCACCACCGAGTGGATGCTGAAAGCGCCTTGACGTGTCCCGACTGTAGTCACGGTTCGGATGCTCAATATCAACTGGCTGACAGAAGATAGCCCAAAAGTTGGGGTATTTTCACACTCACGGCTACGCTACTTTGGTGTTGGTCAATCAGTTCTTATGAGCAAACTCCGCTCGCTTAACCCTGCAAACTTATTGAGAGTATTGAACGAAGTCGTCCAGACAAACCAGTTTCCTGGTTCCAAACGCTGGTTGAATGTAGGAAATTGAATGAATTGTTCAATTTAGAGAAGCTATCATGAACCACGACGAAGCCCTCGAACGGCTGCTGATCGGTAACCGCCGCTACGCTGCTATGCGTCAAATGTACCCGCGCCAGACCACATACCACCGCCAGACGCTCATCGATGGTCAGCATCCCTTTGCTGCCATCCTGAGTTGTTCGGACTCGCGGGTGCCTTCCGAACTCATCTTCGACCAGGGACTTGGCGACTTATTCATCGTCCGTACTGCCGGGCACGCCGTCAACGATCTCGTCATCGCCAGCCTGGAATACGCTGTTTATGCGTTGAAAGTACCGCTCATCATAGTCATGGGCCATGCCCAATGCGGTGCTGTCACCTCCGTCATGCGTGCCGAGGCTGACCACCTGCCAGGTCATCTTCCACATTTGGCTGCTTTACTGCGCCCGGCTATGTCCGCCGTTGATCCAGCTTCAGAAGATGCTATCGACCAGGCTATTCAAGCCAACTCGCGCACAACCGTCGGTTATCTCGCCTCCAGCAGCCTGATCCTTAATGCTGCCCTGCAAACAGACAGCCTCAGGATTGCCGCAGCGCATTATGATCTGGCGACTGGGCGAGTCGATCTGCTCAACATCTGATTTCCAAAGTAGGGAGGCCCATCCATGCTCCTCACCAGTTCCAAGACCAGTGACTTCAACAAAGTCGATGACGACATCCAGTTCCTGATCCAGTGCTTTCGTGAAGTCTTGACCGAAACTGGCGATTCCACCCTCGCCGCCGCCTTACCCTGGGGCGAGCAGCCCCCCTCACTGACGGAGGAAATCGCCCCCCTGCGACTGACACAGGCCTACTCGATTGCTTTCCAACTGCTCAACATTGTCGAAGAAAATGCCGTCGTTCAGTATCGCCGCTATCTGGAAAAAGAGGATGCCGTCAACCGCATTTCTGGCCTGTGGAGCCAGAACCTCTCCCTGCTCAAGCAGCACGGCCTCTCTGACCAGCAGATCGCCGAAGAACTCGCCCACACATGGGTCGAACCCGTGTTGACTGCCCATCCCACCGAGGCGAAACGCTACACAGTCCTCGAACAGCACCGCGAGCTTTATCTCCTCATGGTGCAGCTCGAAAATCAAATGTGGACACCGCAGGAGAAGCGTGCCATCCGCGACTCGATCAAGGCCGCGCTCGAACGCTTATGGCGCACCGGCGAGATTTACCTGAATAAGCCGGATGTCGCCTCAGAAGTCCGTAATGTGACCTACTACCTGCGCCACGTCTTCCCGACTGTCCTGGAGACACTCGATCAGCGTCTTGTCCAGGCATGGGTCGAAGCTGGCTGTGACCCCGCGCTGCTTTCCGGCATCGCTCATTGGCCCCAGCTTCGCTTTGGGACATGGGTCGGTGGAGACCGCGATGGACACCCACTCGTCACTGCAGAGACCACCGAGCGCACGCTGCTCGAATTGCGAACCCATGCGCTGGCGCTGCTGCAGGAACAGCTCACCGTCCTTGGTCAAAAGCTGAGTCTCTCACGCTTTTCCCACGACATTCCCGAAGTGCTCAATGAACAGATTGCACATCTGGCGGAAAAGCTTGGCCCCAACGGACAGGCTGCTCTTGAACGCAACCCTGAAGAACCCTGGCGGCAGGCCGTTAACCTGATGCTCATGCGCCTACCAGGGGTGGAAGCCACCGCTGGTAGCTACGCCCAACCTGCAGAACTCCTCCATGATCTGTATCAACTGTATGACAGCCTGTTAGCTGTGGATGCCCGTCGCCTGGCAGATGCTGATGTACTGCCCGTCATCCGCATTGTCCAGACATTCGGTTTCCACCTGGCCGCTCTCGACATCCGCCAGAACAGCCGCTTTCACGACCTGGCAGTTGCCCAGCTTCTTGCTGCGGGCGGCCTTTCAGACTCCAACTTCCCGGATTGGGACGAGGCCAAACGGCGCGCCTTCCTGCTGGCTGAGTTACGCACACCACGTCCCTTTGTCCTGCCGGATACACCGCTCGGCCCGGAGGCCAGTGCGGTTCTGGCCTGTTACCGTGTCGTGGCTAAGCGCCTCAAGTCCGACGGTAATCTCGGCCTGGGGGCGCTCATCGTCAGCATGACACGTGACCTCTCCGATCTACTCGCTGTCTACCTGCTCGCCCGCGAAGCCGGGCTGCTCATCAGCACTCCGGAAGGTCTTGTCTGCCCCTTACCAGTCGTGCCATTGTTCGAAACGATTGACGACCTCGAACGCAGCCCCGATATCCTCCGTGCATTCCTGGCTGATCCTGTCACCCAGCGGAGCTTAGCCTACCATCAGTCACACACGGGTGCTGCCGAGCCGGTACAACAGGTCATGATCGGCTACAGCGATAGCAACAAAGATGGAGGTATTGTCGCCAGCCTGTGGCACCTGTATCGCGCCCAGCGCACGCTCGCTCAGGTTGGCATTGAAGAAGGTGTGCGTATCCGTTTCTTTCACGGGCGTGGCGGTTCTATCAGCCGCGGCGCTGGGCCAACGCATCGCTTCATCCGGGCGCTGCCTCCCAGCGCGCTACGTGGGGACCTGCGCCTGACCGAGCAAGGCGAGGTCATCGCGCGTAAGTATGCAAACCAGCAGACTGCCGTCCACAACTTGGAGTTATTGCTCTCCGGCGCACTCAGCGCTTCGGCTCTGGATCGCGCCCATGCCGTGCAGCCAAACGCACTCGAACCACTCCTCGACCGACTGGCTGCTTCTAGTCAGGAAGCATATCGCAAGCTGCTCAACCAGGAAGGCTTCCTCAGCTTCTATCGACAGGCGACACCGATTGATGTAATCGAGTCCAGCCGCATCGGTTCACGCCCAGCACGCCGCACCGGTCAACACACCCTGGCCGATTTACGTGCGATCCCCTGGGTCTTTAGTTGGAGCCAGTCACGCTTCGCGCTCTCTGGCTGGTATGGCCTCGGCACTGCCCTCCGTAGCCTCCGGGCCGAAGACCCCGCCGCTTTCGATGCGCTCCGTCAGAATGCCTTCGAATGGCCGATCTTTCACAACATCATCAGCACTGCCGCCACCGCGGTGATGCTCTCCCACCGGGATGTCATGACCGCTTATGCCGATCTGGTGCAGGATGCAACCCTGCGTGATCGCCTCATGACCCTGATCTGGGAAGAGTTGGCACATACCACTGGGATGCTGGAGACCATTTACGGTGGTTCGCTATTCGATATGCGCCCCAATGTTGCTCAGGTCATCCTGATGCGTCAGTCTCCGCTGCTCCGTTTGCACGAGCAACAGATCACTCTTTTACGGGATTGGCGACGTACGGGCGACCCAGCCATGCTTCCATCGCTGCTGATCACAGTCAACGCCATCGCGAACGGGCTGGGGGCGACAGGCTGAAAGCTGGACACAAATAGCATACCCAGGACTTACGCAACAGGCCGATTTTGAAGGGATGAGGCGTGCCTCGCCCGCCCGAAATCTACCCTCGAGTGCCTAAGTCCTATTACGCTGTGGGGTTGTTCAAGCTGGCGGTTCGGTGCGGTAGATGGCGCGAAAGAGCTGCCGGGCCATTTCCTCCGGGTCAGCCGCGTTCGGGTCCGCCAGCCACCACTGGAAGAGGCGCATCAGCCCACCTGCCATAAAATTCGCCAGAAAATCCGGCGGCAGGTCAATCCCTGCCGAATACCGCCCGGCCCGCAGATTCTCCTCATGGATGTGCATCAGGTAATCCTGATAGCGGGCGGTCAGCACCGCGCTGCCCTGTGGGCCAAAGAACTGCATGAAGCCATCACGATATTGGTGAGCATAGGCGAACATGCGTACCCAGGAGCGATATTCCTTGAGCGGATAAGGAACATCGGCCAGTTCGGACTCCGTCTTCCGGCGTTCGCTCTCCGCCAGCGCGTAGATCACATCCCAGACGGCATCATCTTTATCGCCGTAATGCACATAGAACGTGCCATAGCCAATGTCGGCTCGTTCGGTGATGGCACGCACGCTGAGATCGGCATACCCGATTTCCTGAAGCAGCGCCAGCGTGGCCTGTTGAATGCCCTCACGAGTGTGCTGACGGCGGCGTTCCTGCCGATTGAGGATGGTGCCAACGCTCATGGATGCAGCTTTTGCACCAGATCATAAAGACCTGCCATCACGCGATCATGACTGTACCCGCGCACTTGACGCAGGAAATAGACGGTATGCACATCACACATGACATACAACGTATCCGCGATATAGTCACTATCGCCAGGCAGGTTCAGTTGTTTGACCAGCGCGTGAATGGTCTGCCGCCACCACCAGTGAGCCGGGTGTTGGAGGCTGCCGCTGACGCCGGTTGCCGAACACAGGAAAGCGCTGTTCCGTTCCACAAACAGCACCACTTCATTGAGGAACCACAACAGGTTATCGAGGGCGTCGGGAGACTGGCGCATCCGCTCCAGCGTGCGATCCTGCACCGCCCGTTGATCGTCATCCAGCAGGGCCTGGCACAGATCGTTCTTGTCCTTAAAGTGACGGTAGAGCGTGCCCTTACCCAGAGCCGCCGCTTCCGCAATATGGCTCATGGTGACGGCTTCGACCCCATTCTGATCGAAAAGCTGCCGCGCCGTATCTAACAAATGGGCCCGGTTTTTGATGGCATCGGCACGTGGACGGTGTGCTTCCTGCACCAGGATCAGTTCATCAAACATCATGCTTCCAACCCGTGAGTATGGCTTCCATTAAAGTATTGTAACCCACATTTCGGAGCACATCGGATAGAAAAGTCTTACAGACGGAAATGGGCAGGCGTCATAGAATCATGTTAGAATATCTGTTCGTTCCAGCCTGCTACCGGGAGCCATCGACCATGCCTGCTGATCTCCAATTGGCGCTTTCGTTTCTGGAAGATTTACGCTTTAACAACCGCCGAGACTGGTTTGAGGCCAACCGCAAACGGTACGAGGCCGCCCGCGCTGCCACCGAGTCATTTGTGACGACTATTCTGAGCCAGTTCAAGACGGTGGAGGATGTGGGCAGCACCAGCGCCAAAGAGTGTTTCTTCCGCATCAACCGGGATGTGCGCTTTTCCAAAGATAAAGCACCTTATAAGACGAATTTTGGCATTGTCCTAGGCAAGGGTGGGCGCAAGGCAACCGGACGCTCTTACTACCTGAATCTGGAACCCGGTGGCACCTTTATCGCCGCGGGTATTTACGATCCATCCCCTGAACAACTGAAACATATTCGTGCCATCATCGCCGAAGACCCGGCTAAACTCCGCAAAATTGTCAACGCCAAAGACTTCCAGCACTACTTCGGCACGCTGAAAGGCGATACCCTCAAGACGGCTCCGAAGGGATACGCTGCCGATCACCCGGCCATCGACCTGCTCAAGTACAAACAATTCCTGGCGATGCATGACGTGACCGATGCGGGGGTGTTGGCGGATGATTTCGCGGCGCATGTTGTGGCGGTCTGCAAGGCGCTCAAGCCGTTGGAGTCGTACTTCGAGACGATCAGGCCGAACCACGAAGCGTAACCTGGAGAGGTCAGCAACACCCGGCAAATCGATGTGACGCTGACGCTAGAAGCCAACCGGGAATCGATCACCGAAGGCCCCACCCTGACTACACCGGATGTCATCATCGAGATAAAATCGCCGGATGACACCTATGCCCTCGATGGCTGCGATGTACTCTCAGGCTTCAATATCTCAATCGAGAAGTTGTTCCCCCGCAAGCGCGGTGGCTAACGCTTCCCCCAACCTGTACGCCTGCCCCTGATCTGCTATACTGCCGCCCATTCAAGACACACTGGAATGATAGGATCAGTATGGCCCCGCGCACAGACAAGTATTATCTTCTCAGCCTCGGCTGCTCCAAGAACACGGTCGACAGCGAAAGCATCGCCCAGGTACTGCATCAGAATGGAATGCGCGGGGTCGAAACGCCCAAGAACGCCGAGGTGCTGATCGTCAACACCTGCGGTTTCATTGACAGCGCCAAGCAGGAGTCGATCAATGCCCTGCGCGAACTGGTCGATGGCAAGCGCGGCAAGCAGATGGTGATCGCCGCCGGATGCCTCTCGCAGCGCTACGGTTCGACCTTGGTGCAGGAAGTGCCGGGGTTGGATGGCGTCATCGGCACCCGCCGTTGGATGGATATTTTTGACCTCGTCACGCGCCTGCGCGACCGTAAACATCCGGAACCCCTCTATCACCTGCCGACCGATGCCAAAACCGTGGGGTTGGATGAACGCGGAGTGCTGCGGACGAGCGTGCAGGGGGCCAGCGCCTATATCAAGATTGCCGATGGCTGCCGCCGTCCCTGCGCCTTCTGCGCCATTCCCAAGATCAAAGGCACCGCCGTCAGCCGTCCCATCGAGTCGATTGTGCGGGAAGCCGTCCATCTGCAGGAACAGGGCGTCAAGGAAATCCTGCTGATCGCCCAGGACAGCACCGACTACGGCTACGACCTCGGCCTGAAGGATGGACTGGCGCATCTGCTGGATGCCATCGTCGCGGCTGCGCCCGGAATCCCCTGGATCCGCATCATGTATGCCTATCCGGGTTACGTCACGCCGCGCCTGATGGAGACCATGGCGAAGCACAAGCAAATCCTGCCGTATCTCGATATGCCGCTGCAGCATGGTCATCGCGATACACTCCTGCGGATGAAGCGCCCAGCCAAGATCGAATGGGTCTATGAGACGGTAGGCAAACTGCGGGATATGATCCCCCAGCTTTGCGTCCGCACGACGTTCATCGTCGGTTATCCAGGTGAAACCGATGCCGAGTTTGAAGGACTGATGCAGTTCGTGCGCGATTTGCAGTTCGACCGCGTCGGTGCCTTCAAGTACTCCTACGAAATCGGTACCCCCAGCGCGACGTTAGCCGATCAGGTGGCTGATGAGGTCAAGCAGGAACGCTATGAACGCCTGATGGAACTTCAGCAGGGCATCAGCCTGGCAAAGAATCAGAGCTTTGTCGGCAAAACGCTGGATGTGCTGGTCGAAGGTCACGGCGTAGGTGAAGATGAAGACGGTAATGAACTTGATGAAGCCATCAGCCTGGGTCGCAGCTTCCGCGATGCGCCGGAAATCGACGGTTATGTGCTGGTGGAAGGCGAGCTACCGGTCGGTGAAATTGTCCCCGTGCGTGTAACTGGCACCACCGCCTACGATTTGATCGCCACCGTGGATACGGCCGCGCCCCTGGTCATCCAGCCGGGTAAAGTCTACGGCGAAGGTATGATCGACCTGAGTACCCTCTAGGCTTTCTCAACAAAAACGCCCATTCTGGTACAAGCAGAATGGGCGTTTTTGATGCACTGATCTATCAGCCCCCAACGACGATAAAAATCACTGCTTGCCCCCGCATTTTGTCATCCTGAAATTCTGGTTACGTTGAGTACTATGTACTTATATCACCCAGGTTTATTTCACGTTCGTAATATCGCTGTTGAGCACTACATTAGTGAGAAGGAACACTTTATGAAACGCAGTCTGGTCGTCGGTTTGGTCGTTGTCGGGCTACTCTCTACTTTCAGCGGTCTGGTGTTATACGCTCAGGATACGGGGCGTGAACAAGTCGTCAATGGCTTGTTCGCCACACTACCAGACGTCCCACCCATTCCTGAAGACAATCCGATGACGCCGGAAAAGATCGAACTCGGCAAGATGCTGTTCTTTGAACCGCGCCTTTCCGCCAGCGGCATCATTTCCTGCCACACCTGCCATAACCTCAGCCTGGGTGGTACCGATCGCTTACCCTCGTCGCTGGGCCACGACTTCCAGACTGGCGGGCGTAATGCGCCCACCGTCCTAAATGCCGCCTTCTTCAATCTCCAGTTCTGGGATGGACGCGCAACGGGTCTGGAAGAACAGGCGCAGGGCCCCATCCAGGCCGGTGTTGAAATGGCCATGCCTGCGGATCTGGCCGTCGAACGGATCGCCTCAATCGAAGGTTATCTACCATTCTTCCAGGCTGCTTTCCCTGATGAGGAAAATCCGATCACCTTCCTAAATATCGCCAAAGCCATTGCGACCTTCGAGCGCACCCTCATCACACCGGATGATGCCCTTGACCGCTACCTACGTGGTGATGAGAGCGCCCTCTCTGCGGATGCCAAACGCGGCATGGAAATCGTCGTCCAGGTTGGCTGCGTCGCCTGTCACAATGGACCAATGCTCTCCACCGGCACCCTGATGCCTTTCAATCACGGCACCGACCTGGGTCTGGCGACGGTGACCGGTGAAGCCGCCGATGAACGGCTGTTCCGAGTCTCTACCTGGCGCAATGTATCCCTGACGGCCCCTTACTTCCATGATGGCAGCGCCGCTACCCTGGAAGATGCAGTGCGAACAATGGCGGTAGTACAGTTAAACCGCACGCTGACTGATGAGGAGGTCTTCTATATCTTGGCCTTCCTAGAGTCACTGGTTGGGGATGCACCGGAAATCACTATTCCAGAACTCCCGGTCAACTAGTTCCAACTTCCAATTCAGATCATACCCAGCCCGGTCAATTGACCGGGCTGGGTGTATTTATGACAGGAGGCAAATGATCTTCATGGACATAGTGTTCTATTTTCCGGTAGGATATAAGCGGGATTATTTCATTACAGTTATACCTACGGAAGTGCGTTCTGCACCGCATATACACCCAAATATCATTACTATGGGACCGATTGACCGAGCCCAATGGCTACGTCCGTGATCCTGACGCACGGCGTGAAGCGCGCTTTGTCGTCGCCTTGATCCTTGCGGGTGCCTGCGTCATGGCGACTCTCGCCCTGTTATCAGTCATCCATCCGCTGCTCCGCCCACAGCTCCCCCTGAATCTGATCAGTAGTCTCATCCTCTTTTGCCTCTATGCCTCCACTCGGTATTTCAATCCAGTCCGGCTTGTCCCGTTTGTTTCGATCAGCGGTTTAGTAGCGATTCTGGTCGTTGCGGTTTACTACCAGGGGGAAGCCGGCGCTTCGGTTCTGTATTTTCTGATCGCCATTACTTTCTTTAGTTCACTTTCCCTGAAGCCTGCACAAGTTGTGCTGCTCATCCTGTTGCAACTGGCGGCCACGTTAATGGCACCCGTGTATATTGCGGGCGTAGCTTTTGATAACGTCTTGAGGCCATTTACCTTCCTTTTGACGATGAACCTGCTCTATCTGCTGGTCGTGCAATATCGACGGCGATTGGAAAAGGAACGTCGTGCAGAGTTGGCCGCCAGCGAGCAGCGCTACAAGCTCATTTCCAATATGATGTCGGACTACGCCTTCAGCACGCGCATCAATCCAGATGGACAGTGGGAACGCGAGTGGATGACCGACTCGTTCAAGCGCTTCACCGGCTACGATGATGCAGGGGCCTTCCTCACCGGACCGAACCTCTTTCACCCGGATGACCAGGACAGACTCAATATGGATGTCGAACGAGTCCTGAAAGGGGAGCGCTTTACATCTGATTACCGGATCGTCACGGCCAGCGGTGAAGTGCGCTGGATGCAGATTGAGCGCATTCCAGAGCAAGACCCCACCAGTCAGCGCGTCATCCGCTACTACGGGATCGCCCACGACATTACTGAGCGCCGCCTTGCAGAAGATACACGGCTCAAACAGGCCCTGGAACAAGAACGCATGGGGTTGGTCAGGCGCTTTATTGAAGGGGTTTCCCATGACTTCCGCACCACCATTTCCCAGATCGAAACCAGTCGCTATCTGATTGATCGTCTCCTGCCGAGCGATCTCTCCAACCGGGCTGACATCGAAGAAAAAATGAGGCGCATTCAACAGGCCATCACCCATATGACCAGCCAACTGGAAAGCTTTGAGACCATTGGTTCACTGGCCTATATGACCTTCTACCCGCTGGATGTGAACCAACTCATCAAGGATATTCACACCACCCAGGAACATCATGCGACACGCCGAGGCCTGAAACTCTCGCTCGCCATGGACTTGGATTTGCCCCTGATTGATGGCAATCCGAAAGAACTGTCCCGCGCCCTTCTGCATCTGGTCAATAATGCGCTGACCCATACGCCAAAAGGTGGGACGATCAGGCTGCGTTCGCGCCGAGGCAAGGGCGTCGTCGCCATTGATGTACAGGATACCGGCAAGGGCATCCCTGCGGATCAAATCAAATATATCTTTGACTTCTTTTACCGGGTCGATTCCGCCCGTTCGATTGAACTGGGGGGGGTCGGGCTCGGCCTGAGCATCGTCCGTATGATCGTGGAAGCCCACCGGGGTCGTATCGAAGTCCAGAGTGCGGTTGGGGAGGGCACCACCTTCACGCTGGTGTTCCCACAGCGTCCACCCTCAACCGTCAGACGGTTAAACTCCCAGGCTGCATCCAACCAGCCTTAAGGGACAGCGCCTACAAACATCATTACAATAAACATTAAATCAGAATCCATCAGCGATGTCATGAGGAGGGCAGGATGTCCTATGAATTAAGTTGGGAAATTGAAGGCCGGGTGGCCATCAATACCCTGTATGGGGAAGTAACAGCTGCGGATGTCCATGATCTGCGCCATGCTGCCCGGGATCTTTCCAAAGAGTCAAGCTGGCCCATCCATACGCTGGTTGATCTGAGCGGCATCACCAAGTATCAGACCAATATCGCCCTGATGAAAACCGCCATCGACTTCAAGTCCGAGCCGACCACAATCGGTTGGACTCTGATTTACGGGGCACAGAACCCGCTCGTTCGTTTTATGGCTTCTCTACTCACGCAGATGTCAACCGGCCTGATGCACTTCCGTTTCTTTGACACCAAAGAGGCCGCGCTGGAGTGGTTGATTGACGAGGATATCACTCTGCGTCGGCACTACCGGCACGCTGCTGAAGCTGAAGAAGCGGCAACTTTCTAACCATCATCATCGATAGGTCAGGTGCTACCCCACCTGACCTAAAGCCTCGATACGTATAAAACACCTCTATACTGACAAACAGGAACAGGATGTCATGAACTGGCGTGCGCCCGGTTTCGATTGTATGATGGCTGTAACAAAACAGTACTCCCCGGAGCAAGGATGAGGCCATGAGTAAAGAACGCATCCTCGTTGTGGAAGACGATGCCGATATTGCCAATATGCTGAAGATCTACTTCAGTGGTCAACATTATGAAGTGCAGATCGCCCCACGCGGTAATGACGCGCTGGTGATGACGCGCAAACAACTGCCTCACCTGATTATTCTGGACATCATGCTGCCGGATATGAATGGGTACGATGTCTGCCGCGAACTCCGTATGACTACCCGTACCAGCCATATCCCCATCATCTTCCTGACTCAGAAAGATGACCGCAGTGACAAGATGTTCGGCCTGGAACTGGGTGCAGATGACTACATCACCAAGCCCTTCGATATTGAAGAGCTTAAACTCCGTGTGAAGAATGCTATCAACGCCTCAATGCGGACGATGAACCTAAACCCCGTTTCTGGCCTGCCCACAGGCCGTCTGATCGAGGACCATCTGCGCGAGTTGATGCGAACCGACCAGACCTGGGCGTACATTGACCTGAAGATCAATCACTTCGATGCCTTTAATGAAGTCTACGGTTTCCTCAGCGGCGATGAAGTGCTCCGCTTCATGGCGCTGCTGTTGGGCGATGTGGTCGATCAGATGGGTACGGGTAATGATTATGTCGGCCATCCCGGGCGCGACAACTTCATGTTAGTCACGCACTCGCCGGATTATCGCCAGCTTACGGACCGGTTGGTCGAACGCTTCAATGACGAAGTGCGCCAGCACTACTCCTTCATCGACCGGGAGCGCGGCTATATTCTGGCCCCGGCCAGCGCCGGGGAGCGCCAGGAACCACTGATGACTCTGGCCGCAGGCGCCGTATCCAACTCCACCTATCGCTTCTCGGATATACGGGAAATCACTGAGCTGGCGGCTGAAGATCGGCGGCGCGGACTGACTGGGGAAGAACCCCCTCCGCCCATTCTGACGTCGTGGTAAGGGATATTCATCCGGCATCAGTTCAGCCAGCAGGGACGAGGTGCGCCTCGTCCGCTTTCGTTCAGGGGCATAGTTGATTTAAACCATAAGCCGCTTTGTATGGGCATCCGGTCAGTATGAATCCGAGGTAGCGTAAGGCATGAATCTGGGTGTATTCCTGCTCATTGGCGGCATCGTCATCATCGCCGGGCTGTATCTTTGGGCGCGGCAGCGCCAGAGCCTGGGGTATATTCCTCCTGTCGATGCACCAACTTCATTCAGCACATCCCCGGATGATGGCGATAATGCCATCATTGTCGCCCGTCAGCACGGGCAAATCGTCCATATCAACCCGCGCGCAATGGAGTGGCTGGGTCTGGATGGCGCTGACCTGAATTTGGAACAAGTCGCCAGTCACGTCAAACCTGCGGATAGCTTCCTCGATTTGTTCGCCCGGCAGGGTCAGGCTTCTTTCCAGATTGGCAGTCGCTGGGTGGAGGGAGCTTCTCACCTCATTCCCGGCAGTGTCGAACAGCGCATGGTCATCGTCATGCGGGAACTGGGTGGGGCTGGCAGCGCCACAGCCACAGCATCCGCATCCCTCGACCTTCGTCGTGTGATGCAGATCACGGATGAAATTGGCGAAACGGTCAACGCCAGCATGAGCAGCCAGCAGGCCCTCCAGGCGCTCCTGACCATCATCCGGAAGGCAATCCCCGCCAGCGCCGGTGAAATCTCGATCTGGCATGAAGAGACACGCACCCTCACCCCGGACTCGTGGGTGGGTGAAGGCTCATACCTGGTTTCGCTGGCAGAGCGCGGCGGAGTCTATCAATACGGGGAAGGGATCAGCGGCTGGATTGCCCGACACCGGCGTCCCGTACTCGTCAGTGATGTCAGCGACCCTACAGCCATCCAACCGAAGTTCAGCAGCCAGTTCCATAGTTTTGTGGGTGTGCCGCTCGAATTGGGCGAGCGACTGCTCGGCACCCTGGAGTTAGCCGATACCGAGGCAGGGCGCTTTCAACAGACTGACCTGGCCTTGCTCCAGGCCATCAGCAAACAGGTCGCTATCGCGATCTTTAATGCAGATCTGTACAGCCAGCAGGCACAGCGCATCAGTGACATGGCGAACCTGCAAAACGTCCAGTTGGACGAAGAAAACGCACATGATCCCCGCGCGGTCTTCGCCGTCCTTAGTCAACGGTTAGCCACGCTCAGTCATGCCCGTATCGCTGGCATCCTGCTCTACGATGAAGCACGCCGCGCCCTGGTGCCACAAGCGCCGTTTCACGGCCTGCCGGAGCAGCTCATCCCGCGTCTAGCATTCAGCTTGACGGACGGCAGCGATCCCCTTGATATTTGGGAAAACCGCCCCTACTGGCATACCAATGAAGTGCCGGAGGTCGAATGGCTCAATCAGGCGGGTCTGGCGGGTACGCTGGCTTCGGCAGGGATTCGCAGTTTGGCTCTCCTGCCCTTGGAAGTGGGCTCGCGGCGGATTGGCATGGCTTTCATCGCCAACCGTCAGCCCGGCGGCTTCAATAATCAGGATATTAAGGACATGCGCTTGCTGGTCGCTCAGGCGGCCATCGTCGTCCAGAATATCCGCCTGTTCCAGCGAGAAGCGCGGCAGGATGCCGAACTAGCCGGTTTACAGGAAATTACCCAGGCGATTGGCTCGCTGCGGCAGACCGAAGGGGAATTCTATTCGGATATCAACGGCCGTATTGCCCGGCTGATGGATGTGCAGGTGTGCGGCATCCTGCTCTATGACGAGGCCAGCAGCCGCCTGCGTCCTCAGATTCCCTTCTTTGGGGTGGCGGATACCGACCTGAACGGCTACGGTATCGACCTGCTGCCCGATTCGCCCATGACCGCACTCTGGGATGAAGGGGAAACCTGGTTCGCCAACCGTGTCGAAGAAAACGCCATTGTTCATGCCTCTAATCTGGCGGAGGTTGCCGCCCGACTGGGCTTCAAGCAGATGATGCTGGCCCCGCTGGCCGTCGGTGGACGAAAACTAGGCGTGGTACAAGTCTCTAACCGGCTGACTGGTGAGGACTTCACGGACAAAGACGGTCAGCTCCTCCAGATTTTTGCGACCCAGGCGGCTGCCATCATCGAAAATGCCCGCCTGGTGCAGGATGTCCAGCGCAGCGCAGATCAATCCAACCGCTTGCGAAATATCGCTGAACTCTCCGGCAAGATCCTGACGACTGAAGATTCATTCGCCCTGATCCTGAATGAAATTTCAACCTTGCTGGATAGCCCAATCGTCTTCATCAACCAGTTGGAAACGCAAACCGGCGCGCTGGTAACCTATCCCCGCTATGTTTTTGGGGCGGCATTGGCTGAACCCATCCGGCAGGACATTTTCAGTCCCGGTTTTGAGTACAGCGTGGTCTTTTCCCAGAATTCCTTTTTTAGCAACAGCGTGCTGAAAGATCAGCGCGTGCTGGAAAGTTATCTGGATATTGCCCGGCAGATGGGCATCAATCGCGCCGTCATCGTCCCCTTGATCGTCGGTGATCGCAGCCTGGGCGAGTTGGGCGTTGCTAATCGTCCCGATGATCCCTATACCGAAGCCGATGTCGAATTGATGGAAGCGGTCGCTGCCCAGATCGGCGCGACCATCGAGCGTCTGCAATTGTACGAAGCCTCTGGCGCTAACCTCTCCCGCCGCGTGCAGGAGCTCGACGCCATATCGGCAGTCACCAACGAACTGACCCGCACGCTCGATCTCGATTCGGTGCTGGAACGCATCCGTGAACACAGCATCCGGGCTACTCGCGCTGATGGCGGCACCGTCATCCTGCTGAAATCGCTGAGCGCCCTGGAAGATCCCCACCAACCCGAAGCACGTCAGCGGTATGGCCTCGAAGATCAGGGGCTGAACATGGCGGATATCGAGCGCAGCGCTTTCTTCGCTGGCTCGGAAACGGTCACCGTCTTTAATTACGCCACCAGCAATCTGAAACCTTTGCCCCCCCAGGCCGAATCTGCCCTGGCAGTTGCCTTTTTCTACGAAGATCAGATCGTCGGTGTGCTGCATCTGTATCATCATGAGCCGAACCACTTTGATGATCGTGCCGCCTCCTTCCTGTTGACAATGGCGGCCAAGGCCTCGCTCGGCTACGGCAACTATGTGCGCTATCAGGAACAGTTGGAGAGCAATTCGCGCCTGCGCCGCCGTGCCGAACAGATCAAACAGATCTTCGAGATGGGGCAGATGATCCAGACCAATACCAGTCTGGAAGACATGTTGGAAGGCACGCTCTATAACATTCAGATCGGCACGGGCTATGATCTGGGTGTGGCGCTGGTGCTGGATGAAACTACCAATACCTTCAGCCGCCTTGCCCAGATGGGGATGCCGCTGGAAGCCTTTGAACGCAGCCGCTACAACACCATCAGCCTGCAGGACCTGTTGACCCTCATGCGGCGGGATTACGCCATGAGCGAGTCCTTCTTCTTCCCGGCAGAGTCGCGTGCAGACTGGGCAACGGTGGATATTAAAGCGCTGGAAGTCGGTTCGGCGGGCATCCGTCCCATGCCGGAACCCACCAGTCCAGCAGATTGGCATCAGGGCGATCTGCTGCTGGTGCCGCTCAACGGCGCAGGCGGCAACTTAATCGGCCTGCTCACGCTCGAACAGCCCCAGGATCACCGCCGTCCGGATAACGCCGCCATCGAACTGCTGGAGATTTTTGCGCATCAGGCAGCGGGTTCATTGGAGAACCTGCGCCTGTATCAACAGACGCAGCAGAATGCCGAACAGGAAGCCCGTCTGAATGAAATGGTGGAAACCATTTCCGGTACGCTGGTCGCCAGCGAGATCATTGATGGATTGGTGCAGACCGTTGTTAAAGTGCTGCCCATCTCCCGGCTGACCGTCGCGCTGGAAGATTCTGAACGGCAGGGGATGGAGATCACCCGCCTGCGGATCCTGACCGATGGCACCATCGTCACCAATCAGGAGCATCAGAGTTATCCTGAAGGCACCGCGCTGTATCAGGCTTTCCGCAGCGGGCAGCATGTCCTCTACACTGCCGACTCACCCGAGATTGAAGATCTCTCCGATCTGCGTTCGCTGTACTTCCAGTACGGCGAACGGGCCTCGCTGCTCATTCCGCTGTTCTCCGCCGAAGGCCCGCTCGGTGCGCTGCACATGGGCAGCGACCATGACAGCGCCGCCCTCTTTGAAGAAAATCGCTCGCTGCTTGTGCGTATGGCGAAGTTGGCTGCCGTCGCAATTGATAATGCCCGCCTGTTCAATCAGGCGATGAACCTCCAGACCTTCAACCAGTCGGTAGTCCAGTCCATCCAGCAAGGGATTGTGGTACTGGATAACTCCGGGCGTATCCTGTCGATCAACGACTTCATGCGCCAGCGGTATGGCTGGGTCACGCGGGATGCGCTGCGGCAAGATCTGTTCGTCTATAGCCCGGAATTGGATTTCCTCAAAACCGATCTGCAATCTGTCCTGGAGCAAGGCGAGCCGGTCGAGCGTATCCGCCAAATCACATCCGATGGGAATGGGGCCTCTCTCGTCCGCAACTTCTATTCTTACCCGCTCAAGACTGCGGAAACCATTCGTGGTGCGGTCATCCTGGTCGAAGATAATACCGAACGCTACGAGTTGGAGCAGGACGTTGAGCGCCGCGCGAACCAATTGGCAGCGCTGACCGAGATCTCCAGCCGCATCACCGCGACGCTGGATCGTGCGGACGTGGTCAAGCTGGCACTGGAAGAGATGGCTAAGCTCGTCACGTTCGACTCGCTGACATTGTGGACACGGGTCGATCAGGATTTGTATCTGGAAGGTGCACGGGTTGGTGGAGCGACCATCGACCTCCAGCCGCATGACCGCAAACGCCTGCGGCTTTCCGGCCATCCCCGAATGCGCGAAGTGGTCGATACAGGCCGCGTCTTCCGCATCAATAATCTGCTCGGTACCGACTCGCTGCCTTTTGAAACCAACGCCAAAAGCTGGATGGGTGTCCCCTTGCTGGATCGTGGCGCTGTCGTCGGCGTGATCGCGCTGGCAAAAGATAGTCCACGCTTCTTCGATAACCAGTCCGAAGTTGCGGCGTCGAACTTCGGCAATCAGGTCGCTATTGCGCTCGCCAATGCCAGCCTGTTTGAAGAAGCCCAGTACCGCACCGAGCGCCTCAGCCTGATCAACCGTGTGTCGGTGGCGCTGGCGCAATCGCTGGACAGCGAAAATATTCTGGAAATTGGTCTCAAGGAGATCGGTCAAAGCCTGGATATGCACCACGCCCAGGCCTGGATCTTTGACCGGGATGCCAACGTGGCCCGCGCCATCGTCACCCTGCCACGCGGCGACGCCCCGCCGGATGAAGTCATCCCGCTGCGGGATAGCAGCCTCTTTATGCGGTTACGAGCCAGCAGCCAGCCAATCATCGTTGAAGATGTCACCCGGCTGGAACAGGATGATCCAGTCTCCGGTGCGCTGACCGGGCGTGAACTCCACGCCTTTGCCCTCATTCCGATGATCGTCGGTGGGCAAGTCATCGGTGCCTTTGAGCTGATGGATGATAATCTCTCGCGGCAGTTCCGACCGGAACAGATCGAACTGGCGCTCATCATCGCCAATCAGGCCGCGATTGCCGTCCAGAACACCAATCTGTTCGAACAAACCCTCATCCGCAGCCGTGAACTGGAAACCCTGCTGGAAGCCGCCCAGGCCACTGCCCTCACCCGTGACCTGCCGGAAGCCTTCAGCCGGGTGACGGACCTGATCCTCAACGCCCTGGAGATGGATACCTGTTCCGTCATGCTGTGGGATAACGTCGAGGATGTGCTGGAGGTCGCGCTGGATGTGAGCCGCTATGGGGCCACCAACGGAACAGCAGCCACTCAGCGCCTATCGCTGCAACAGTATCCGCTGCGACGACGTTCGATGGACGAGCGCGAAATCGTCGTGGTCCGGGTCGAAAATCCCCTCTCGGATGCCACTGAAGTCGCCGGGATGCGCGAACGGGGCGAAGCGCTGCGGCTGCTGCTGCCACTCGTTACCCGCGACCAACCGATCGGCATGATCGTCAGCGCGCTCAAGCGCCCGAATCCGGCTTTTGGTCACCGGGAAGTCCGCTTGGCACAGGCGCTCGGTGCCCAGGCAGCCATCGCCATTCAGAATGCCCGCCTCTCGACCCAGACTGCCGCCCTGGTCGAACAGAGCTTCTACATCAACAACCTGGCCCAGTCGATCTCGTCAGCCCTCTCAATTGATGACATCGTCGAGATCGTCCGCGAGCAGGTGCCGCGCCTGATTGACGCCGCCGAAATGTACCTGGGACTCTATGATCCCAAGTCGCACAACATCTTCTTCCCGATGGCGACCCGTGGCGAGACTGAGTTCCATCTGCCACAGCGCAGCCTGGGCAATGATGAAGCGTCGTTTATCATCAAGAAGCGTCGTTCGCTCTCGCTGGGCAGCGGCAACGTCGACGCCGATGACCTGCGCTCCAACCTGGGCATCGTCAGCGCGGAAAACAACGCCCGCAGTTACCTGGGCGTACCGATTGTGGCAGGCGATCAGGTCATGGGTGTGCTGGCAGTACGTGACCTGCAAAACCCCCGGCGCTTCGGCATCAATGACGAGCGCCTGCTGATGACCGTCGGCACGCAGTTAGGCGTCGCTATCCAGAATGCCCGCCTGTTCGAGCAGGTGCGCGGCTTCGCGGCTGAACTCAACCTGCGCGTTGAAGAACGCACCACCGAACTCCAGACCGAGCGTGACCGGTTGGATACGCTCTACCAGATCACCTCCGAACTCACCCGGTCACTGGACATGGAGCGTGTGCTCAACCGCGCCCTGGGCATGATCGTCAGCGCCGTCAGCGCGGATGATGGCGTGATCATGCTGCTGGATCCCATGTCGGATAGCCTGCTGACGCGGGCCGCCCTGCATCCTGTCGGCGTCGGTCAGGTACACCCCGCCCAGAGTATCGCCAATTACATGCTGATGACCGATACCGGTGATCCGCTGCTGCTGGCCGATCATTTGGAAACCCAGCCCTACTGGGATAACACAATACCAGGAGCGGATGCCTTCCACAGTGCGCTGGCAGTCCTGCTGGAGAGCGGTGATGATCCGCAGGGTGTGCTGGTGCTGCTCAGTTCTCGCACGCGCCTCTTCACTGATCCCCAGGTCAAGCTGGTCAATGCCGCTGCCAATCAGGTCGCGGCCGCTATCAACAATGCCGACCTCTACCAACTCATCCGTGAACAGGCGGAAAGCCTCGGCAAGCTGCTCCGTACCGAGCAGGAAGAAGCCGAAAAGAACTCAGCCATCGTCGAAGGCATTGCCGATGGCATCATGCTGGCGGATGCCGATGGAGTCATCATTCAGTTCAACAGTGCCGCCGAGCGCATGCTGGAACTGGATCGGGATGAAGTGGTCGGGCAGGCCCTCTTCAAACTGACGGGTATCTTTGGCGCTTCGGCCTCACGCTGGGCGGATGCTGTCGCCCGCTGGTCGGCCCAACCGGAAGCCCAACCTGCCGGGTTCTTCCTGGAAGAAAAGCTCGATCTGGGGCGGCGCATCGTCAATGTCCATCTCTCGCCAGTCAGCATCGGGGAGCAGTTCCTCGGCACTGTCTCGGTATTCCGCGATGTGACTAAGGAAGTCGAAGTCGACCGCATCAAGAGCGAATTTGTCTCCAACGTTTCGCACGAACTCCGCACGCCGATGACCAGTATCAAGGGCTATGCCGATCTGCTGCTGATGGGCGTGGCGGGTCAACTGCCGGATGCACAAAAGGGCTTCCTGGAGAAGATCAAGTCGAATGCGGATCGCCTCAGCCACTTAGTCGATGATCTGCTCAATATCTCCAAAATCGACTCTGGTGAGCAGATGTCGCTGGAAATGCTCGACCTGCGGGAAGTCATCAACAGCATTATCCAGCAGCATGAGCAGATCGCGGATCACGCTAAGAAGAACATGCGGGTGCGGATCGATGTGGAACCCGGCCTGCCCCTCATCCCGGCAGACCCGCATCACCTGAAGCAGATCCTCGATAACATCATCGATAATGCCTACAACTACAGCTATGCCGATGGTCTGATCTCGATTGAAGCCAAGGTCGAACGGCCTGCCGGTGACCGCGTCATCATCTCGGTCAAGGATACCGGCATCGGCATTCCAGAGAACTTCAAAGAGCGCATCTGGGGCCGCTTTGAACGCTACGATGAAAACGCACTGGTGATGGATGTCGCCGGGACGGGTTTGGGTCTATCAATTGTTAAAGAACTGGTTCGACTGCATAATGGAGAAGTATGGTTTGAGTCGGAATTCGGGCATGGTTCGACCTTCTACATCGCCCTCCCGATCAACCAGCCACAGCAAGCCATGTAGAGGCATTTACCGGTAACCAACAGGCGAGATTTTCATGGCGAACATACTGGTAGCTGAAGACGAAAAAGACATCCGCGAACTCATCAACTTCACGCTGATGTTCGCAGGGCATACGGTGACCACGGCGGCCAACGGGGCCGAGGCAGTCGAACTGGCCCCCAAAGTCATGCCGGATCTCATCATGATGGATGTGCGCATGCCGAAGATGACCGGCTATGAAGCCTGCCGGGAAATGAAGCAGAATGACACCATCAAGCATATTCCCGTGGTTTTCCTGTCGGCGAAAGGCCAGGATGAAGAAATTCAGACGGGTATTTCGGCGGGGGCAGTCGCCTATATTCTGAAGCCCTTCGCGCCGGAAGACCTGACCAAACAACTCGCGGCTATCCTCGAAAAACACGGAATCAAGTAGGTTCATGAGCGCCATCACCCTCAGCGGTGACCTGATCCATTACGAAGTCCACGGGCGCGGTCGTCCGGTGATTCTGCTGCATAGCTGGGTGGGCTCCTGGCGCTACTGGGTGCCGACCATGCAGCAGTTGGCCGTCAAGTACCGTGTCTACGTGCCGGACTTGCTCGGCTTTGGGGATTCCGCCCACAACCCCAACCACTACACCATCGACCATCAGGTGCAGGTGCTGGTGGACTTCATGGAGCAGATGGGTTTCCAAAAAGCTGGTTTTGTCGGGCATGGGCTGGGGGCGCTGGTCACCACGGCCTTCGCCCGCGCCTACCCGGATAAAGCACCGCGCATCATGCTGGTGAGCGCCCCCTTGTTTGACCCCGGTGGCCTGGAGCGCCGCGTCCCGGCAGCCCGCCGTCCGGTTGAAATCAGTCAGGCGATGGCGACCAACTTTGAGGGCACCATCATGAGTTCCTCGGTGCGGGCTGCCATGCTGGAGCTTCAGCGCAGCCGCCAGGGGGATGAAACCATTAGCAGCGCCGCCGCGCTGGCCGCGCTCGATGACAGCCTGAGCAAAGCGCCCAAACACAACCCCTTCACCGAACGCGATGGCCTGCTGAGTCTGACGCCGGAAGCCATGCTCAACCGCTGCTTCCGCCGCACCGACCCGATCTATGAAAAGCTGGCGCTGGATCTGCCGCGTACCGATATGGCCTCGATCCGCACCAGCGTGAGCGATTTTGACTCCGGTCGCTTCCTGGATACCATCCGCCTGCTGCCGATGCCCAAGATCATCGTCCACGGGGAAGATGATCCCCTGCTGCCGGTGCCAACCGAAAGTGTGCTCAACTACCTCTCGGTGGAAACCGAGCAGATCGCGCCGCCGGTCACCATCATCGCGCCGGATGTGCGCCACTTCCCCATGCTGGAGTATGAACGCTTCTCCCGGTTGGTGAATGATTTCCTCGAAGTCCCTGACCTCAGCACGCTGGAAGTGAAGGAACGTTGGAAGCGCCGCACCCGCTAAAAGCGCTCATTTTCGCCAATGGAGATCCCAACGACGGCCCGCTGGTTCGGCAGGTTCTGGCGTCGGCGGATGCTGCCTGGATCATTGCAGCCGATGGTGGTGCCCGTCAGGCGGCATTCTTTGGCTTCCAACCACAGCTCGTCATCGGTGACCTGGACTCGCTGACCGCTGCCGAAGTTGCCGCACTGGAAGCGGAAGGTGTCGCTATCCACCGCGCCCCTCCGGAAAAAGACGAAACCGATCTGGAGCTGGCGCTGCTCCACGCCGCCGCTCAGGGCGTGCGCTGGATTCGCATCATCAGCGGCATTGGCGACCGCATTGACCAGTCGCTCGGCAACCTCTATCTGATGGCGCTCCCTGTCCTGGCAGGGATGGATGTACGGCTGGTGGCCCGCAATCAACAGACCTGGTTGATGCGCCCCGGCCTTAATCCGGTGGATGGCGCGCCAGGGGATACCCTCTCGCTGCTGCCGGTGGGCGGGGACGCGGTCGGGATCCGCACCGACGGCCTGCATTACCCCCTGCGGGATGAAACCCTGCGCTTTGGCCCCGCTCGCGGCATGAGCAATGTGCTGACCAGCCCTCAGGCCCAAGTCACCCTCGCCTCCGGCCTGCTGCTGGCGATCCACACGCTGGGCCGGGCCTGAGGGAAGCTTTGAGTCTGGTGGCGAATACAGGAACCCCGACAAAGGTAAGTTTTTTCGCAGGGCAACCGCAAAGACGAAGGCCTCACCCCCACCCCCCTCTCCGATTCGGCGGCGCGTAACGTGTTGGTTAGGGCAAGGTGGTACTGCGCCGCCTGGAGAGGGGGCTTTCAGAGAGTCGAAAATGACATTGGACTATGTGACAAAAGTTTGTCATTACAGGCGATGGTTCCGCCAACATTGACTGTGGGAAGCCGGGAGCGCGGCGCTGATTGGCGACATGCAAGCCAAGCTTTTTGGCGGGAAGATGGGAGGCAAGCACCATCTTGCGGCGGTGTCGGCGGGAACACGGGACGGTACCGCCGCCCGCCATGGGTACCATCGCCATGGCGGATAGCGGGGAGTTTGCCGCCATATTGACGTTCACAGGGGACAGTTCACAGTCACCGTGAAATACAGCGTGATCGCTTGGGATGTGGTGATGGGTGTTCATGTGCTCAGTTTAGCACACATGCGCGTGTCCAAATGGAACATTTGTTTCGATTTTTGGTTTCACGTTAGGGATAATTTCTTGTAGGGCTACTGCAAAGACAGAACCTCATCCCCCCAACCCCTTCTCCTTCCGCGACGCTCCGTGTGGGGAAAGGTAGATGGCCGTTGGGGTCGCATCGCTGGAGAAGGGGAGCAGGAAATTCGACCCACCGCAGGCGAGGGACGAGGATTCAGGGATCAAAGTCCAGCAATCAGAGCTATCCTTCGCTGCGCTCAGGATGAGCGGGCGCAACGAAATCCGTAATTCTCGTTCTCGGCAGTGGGGCTGTTCGTGGTGCTGGGGACCGTACGCAGGTTATACGATGGAGAGTAGAACGCACCGCCCCGCAGCACGCGAAGATCAGTTCTATTTGCCAAGTTTTCGCGTCCATCAGTTGCACGGTACGGATAGGATTGGGCTAGGCTACTGACCCATTCCCAGACATTGCCACTCAAATCCAATGCCCCCACCCAGGATGCGCCCGCCGGGTAGCTGCCGACTGGAGCCGTCGCCGCGTAGCCGTCATCATTTTCCTGATTGACGTAATCATAGCCCGAAGCCCAGCGTGCAGCACCACAATTGCTGTCACAATGGTTGGCACGGGAGCCATCAAAGGTATTCCCCCATGGGAAAAGTAGTTCATCCGGGCCACGGGCGGCGTACTCCCATTCGGCTTCGGTCGGTAGTCGGGCATCCCGCCATGTACAGTAGTTCTGCGCCTGCACCCAGTTTACGTTATTGATGGGCTGATCGGGTTGGGTCGAATAGTTTGAGTCGGGCGTCACCTCGCAGTCACCGGCAGTCACGCACTGCTGATACATCGCCCGCGTCACTTCGGTCTGGTCGAGCCAAAAACTCGCCAGAGTCTGGGTATTGCCGCCTACCGGGATGCGTTCAGCCTCGAACTGATCGCGCTCACAGGTGGCGTTGTTATCAACCGTCTGCTGGCACATAGCAAAACCCTGGTCAATCTGCGCCTGAGTGCTGCCCATGTCAAAGCTACCCGCTGGCACAAGCACCATCGTCACACCATCGAAGTCTTGCGTGATGGGTGTCCAGGCGGCATTCCCGGCGCGGTAGTCATAGCCCGTCTCCGCCGCGTATGTGGCTTGCAGTGGACTCAATGTCGGCGTGCGCGTCGGCATCGCCGTCAAGGTCGCAGCCTCAGCAGTTTGTTGGGCAGCCCGCGTGCCGGTAGCGATGGCATCCACCGTCGCGTTGATAGTGGTCAGGGTTTGACCGGCTTCAAACGTCTGGGTCAAGCCGACGATTTGCACCGGATCGAACGCGGTAGGCTCAATGCCGGGTGTCTGGCTAGGGATAACGGCAACCGCCGTCGTGGGGGTAGGGTTCAGTGAAGACGGCAGGTTGTTCAACAGCGTCAGCACCACCCCCAGCAGTGCTATCACCGCCAGCAGTGCGCCCCCGATCTGCCAGTTACGGCTGGGGGTCGCTGGGGACGGCTTTGGCTCCGGCAACCTGACTTCTACAGGCGTAGGTTCCACCTCCAGCCCCAGCGCCCGTTTGATCTGGCGGATTAAACGCGCTGTATCGGCCTCAACCTGCCCTGGCATCACAAATTCACCATTATAGGAAGGGCAGTTGGCTCAGGCTGCGCGGCAGTTCATCCGCTGTGGGCATGGTTGCACCGTTGACCAGGACCGGAATCACAATTTTGTCATGGCGCAGCGCCATCTCGGCCTCAATGCGGACGAGATCATCGAGCTTATCCAACCGCCGACTACCATCCTTGCCCGTGATCGTGACCCATTGGGTGCCGATCACGATCAGGACAACCTGTGCCGCCAGCAGTTCGCGCTCGACAGTGGCGCGGAAGTCCTTGCCAACCAGAATGCCTTCAACATCCATAAAAACGATGAAATGCGGCTTTAGAGCCGCCAGCAGTTGTAGCGCAGTTTCACGGCTGTCATCGCGGCGATAGCTGATGAAGATGCGGGCCATGTGGCGGTGATAATCCTGTCAAACAAGCAATTAGCCGGATGTGTACCGATTATGACAGGCTTGGTCAGGGCGGGCAAGCAGGCCGGGCTGCCACATGAACCTTCCACCCGGTCCGATCAAGGTGCTGGCACATTGCCGCGGAAAATGATTACAATCAACGCGGTTAACTTTATGCGCTATGTACCAGTCTGCAACGACTGGCAGGCCTTCCACGTAATTGAGCTTATGACCTGTAGCAAATTCATCCTGAGCATCCTGGTGCCGCCGCTGGCCGTCCTCGACCGTGGCTGTGGCGTCGCGCTGATCGTCTTCGTCCTCTGGGTGTTCGGTTTTGGAATAACTGGAATCGGCGCGGCGCTGCTGATCAATCTCCTGGCGGGCCCCCCGCGCTCACGCTACGTCTCCATCCCCGTCGCTGACACGTTCGACGAAAAACCCAAACGCGACTTTGCGGAAGAAAAACGGAAGCGTGCCATCATCCGCCTGAGCGATGGCGAAGAAGCGCAAGTGATCGGTGATGATGGCGCTTTCCCCGGCGAAGATGATGACGATGCCGGAAAGCGTAAGCGGGGCTAACTGGGGCGTAAGCTCGACGTAATCCCCATAGAATACACTTCCAATCACAATCGGATACATGCCCTGGAGTTTCGAGATGAACACACCCCGCCTGTGGTGGCTGGATGACCTGCGGCGCATGGTCGTGATGTTAGCCATCGTCTGGGCCCTGGCCTGGGGCGTGCTGGCGCTGATGGTGCCGCTGATGCTCGGCAGCCCAGATGATGCTGACCGGCAGCAGTTGCTCATGTACATCGGTGGCTTCGGCAGCGCGACCGTGCTGCTGGCCTACGCAGCGTATCGACTGGGGCTGATCTACCGACTGCGGCGGCTGCGATATATTCTCTTATTTACGACCGCCCTGACCATCCTGCTGTTTTTTGCCAATGTGTTCAGCACCGCCCGCTTGATGTTCATCAGCGAACATGACTATGGTGTGACCGTCATCCTGCTGATCTTCGCAGCAGGGACGGCGCTGGGCTTCGGTGGTTTCATCGCCAATGCCCTGACCGAGCGCATCAGTCAGGTCGCGGAGGGCGCGCGCAAGCTCAGTCAGGGTGACCTAACCGTGCAGGTGCCCGTCAAAGGTAACGATGAACTGGCAGAACTCGCGACTACGTTTAACAGCATGGTCAGCCGCCTGGCGGCAGCCGACTCTGAACGCCGCGCACTGGAGCAAACCCGGCGGGATTTGATCGCCTGGGTGAGCCATGATCTGCGGACTCCCCTTTCAGCTTTGCGGTTGCTGATGTCCGCCTTAAATGACGATGTGGTGGAAGATGCAGCGACGCGCCAACGCTATGCCCGTACCGCCCTGCGCGAAATCGACAACCTGAGCCAGCTCATCAATGATTTGTTTGAATTGGCTCAAATGGATGCCGGACGCATTGAACTCCTCAAAGAAGCCACGCCGCTCAGCGATCTCCTCTCCGATACGCTCAGCAGTTTGATGCCAGTTGCCGCGGAAGCCGGCGTTCAACTGTCGGGTGAAGTCCAACCAGGGATCGGACTGGTCAAACTGGACCCACAAAAAATCGGCCGGGTACTGACTAATCTGATCAGCAATAGCGTGCGGCATACACCTGCAGGCGGGATGGTCAAAGTGGAAGCGCGGCGCTCGGCTAACGGGATCGAGATACTCGTACGGGATAATGGCGAGGGAATCCCAGCGGCGGATTTACCCCATATCTTTGACCGCTTCTACCGGGGTGAACCTGCACGGATGCGGGATAAAGACGGCCAGCGGGGCGCGGGTCTGGGGCTAGCGATTGTACGCGGGTTGGTCGAAGCCCATGGCGGGCAGATCAAAGTAGAAAGCCAACCCGGTCAGGGCAGCACCTTTTCGATAGTCGTGCCGGGCACATAGGTATAGGAAGCAGCTTGTGAAACGCAGACGGGCAGATGTGCATATGCACATCTGCCCGTCTGTATTGAATGCAATCGGTTTTAGCGAATGGGTACGTTATCCAGGTTACCATAGGTGCCAACAAACGGGGCGTAGATCCAGCCAATCTGCCCTTCATAGCGCACCTGAAGCCAGTGATGCCGCCCTTCCTGCACCGTGCGGTTATAGAGCGGCAGTTCTGCGCCCCAGGGAACTTGCGCCAGTAAAGGTGAACGTTGGCTGGGCCGCCGCCGCAGGTTCATGACCGAGCGCGGCACGGCGATCACACCAGTTTCCGGCGGATTATCCAACTGCTCAAAGACGGTACTCTGAAGGGGTAAGGCGTTAGGGTCACCCTGGATTTGCAAATAGCGCCCGGAAACCCAGCCGGTCTTGCTGGTGGTGGAGGGAACAGTTGAACCGGGGACCGCCGTAGCCGCTGATGTACCCGTATTGGTGGTGATCAAATACCAGGTGAACGGCCCGCCCTCATCCGTATTACGGGCGCTGGCGGTGAAGCTCTGACCAGGCAGCAGGACGCCAATGAGCGAGCCACCCAGGTATGGGCCAGTGCGGATAGCGAGGCCTCGCACGCTGCCGCTGAGACTGAATGTCAGCGGGATAGAAGTCGGTGGGGGTGGCGTAGGCGTAAAAAAGACATTGGTGCCGGGGGTGCCAGCGCCTTGCAGGAACCACTGGAATTGCAGAGTCGCCCGGTTGACATCATCCGGGTTGGCGCTGGTACTCTCAAAATACTCGACCACGAACAGCGCCGGGCCAGCATTCAGCGTCAACTGGAACTGATCCGTCGTCTCTACACGAGGAGTAAATCGCTCCAGCACATTTGAACCGTTGATGATGACACGCACACCGTCATCCGAAGTCACGGCGAAGTTATAGAGTCCGCCAGTCAGCACCTGGGTCGAGGTGAAGCGGGCGGAGAAGCCGTTGCTGCACTGCACACTGTTCTTCTGTGCGCCGGGGCAGCCGGTGATTGGCACGGCCACACTATTAATGATCGGCGCGCCTTCTTCCCAGCGGAAGTTCAGGCCGGACGGAATAGAAACGGTTTGCTGCTGCGAACCCGTCAGGGACGGATCATTAAAAAACACACCCGTCCAGTTAGTGCCGAAGTCGGCGTTGACCTTTGGTGTCGGCAGCATCAACCCGGCTAATGCCAAGGCCACGACCAGACTCATGAGTAATATGCGCGACCACTTCATGCTCAATGCTCCCACCTCAGTACCGCCATGAATGCCTCGATTATATGCCGGAAGCCTGAAATCGGGTACCGGACTTCCGGATTGGTGGTTGAAGCGGTATCAACTGGAACGGTTATCCAGCTTCAATTCCCGCATGTGGTAGTAGTCCGCGACGGCAGAAGCAAATTCCCCTTGCAGAGTATCCGTACCGACCACTGCCAAACCAGCATACCAAGTCATATCGACAATCAGCGGGCGGACTTGTCCGCGATCTTGCCCGGCAGCGACCGCTTGCTTAAGTGCATCATCACGCGCATCCCATTCAGCAGCAAAGACACGCAGGTTACCGTATTCGGACATGGTGCGGATAGTGCTGAGGATGGGACTGGCGACTAACAGCAAGGCGAACAGGGCCATTACGAAACCAGGAAGCGGGGGGGCGGTCGGTGAACGGCGTAGATTAAACCCAATGGCGATGCCTATACTGACCCCTACCAGCGTGAGCATATACTGGGGGATAATCCATGCTCGTGCAGCTGGCATCCGCCCCATCCCATAGGCTGCCGCTGCCAGATAAGCAGCCACAAGAATAACACCTGCCGCTATCGAAATCCCCATCACTAGCAGTACTTGCCGAAACGGTATCGCTTGCGTCAGGCGTGGCCCCGCGACACGTACAACCCACGCGCTCAAGAGAATGACTAGAAGCATGGCACCAGCAGAATAGGTTGAGAGCGAAATAGCGAAAAAGGCCGCTGAATTCTGCAGGGTCAACAAGAGGACATTCACCAGATTGACGGATTCAAAGCTGGATTGACGCACTCCAGTGCCGGGTGCCGTCAAGGCCATGAGGAGCGCGAGTAGGCCACCTAGCAGTCCAGAACCTAACAGAAATAAAGACCGGCGACGGTAGGACTTCGCCAGGGCTTTCACCACACCTAACATCGCCAATAGATACAGCGGGATTTGCATGACTGTGAGTGACTCAGTAAATCCACCCACAAGAAATCCTAAGCCAAAAGTCAGCACCACTCCTAGACCGGGAATCCACTTTTCCTTTTCGATCAGGACGATGAGGAGAACCGCTTGTGCTGTCAGTGCAACCAGGCCAGAGGTATAGGTGGCGTTACCGGAAGTCCAGTAGAGAGACTGATAGACATTGGGGATGCCTCCCAGGGTCGCCCCCACAATGCCACAACCTGTTATCGTAGCGATCACACCGGGTCGTTGAAAGCCAAGCCGCCGCAGCAGACGATAGGCACCAACGACTAACAGACCAAGCCAGAGCAGCAGAGTCAGCAGCGGTAACCATGCAGTCGCAGTAGGGCCACCCAGCGAGACAAGACTCTGTAAACCGCTGGAGATGACCACCCCTGACCAATTCTGATACCAGTATTCCATAGACCCGATGACGCCATGTTCGCGCGCAATGACCGCAAACTGGTAGTCATCGGCCATCGGGCGTGTGTTCAAACTATTGATGGCATGGGCCAACAAGGGTAATGCCAAGACGAAAATCAATATGGCCTCAATCATTCGGGAAGTGGCACATAAATGATTGATTTTTTGGCGCGCACGGCTAATCAGACCACCCGTTGTGGTCGTGGCTGCTGACAGTAGTAGTATTTTCATATAGGGATTTACACCTGGTACATTGAAGTTTGTCATGGTTATTTTGACACACTAATACCAACCCTTACCCTTGAGGTCTTCCCTGAAGAACACACATTCATGAATAATGCGTCAAGACCTACAACTGAGTTTCCCTGTTAGGTAGACGTTAGGCTTGAATGTCAAATTGGGAGCGATCAGACCATTGGAAGGGAAGTACGTGCATGGGGCGCAATATACTTTCGGTTGTTATCCCGGCCTATAACGAAGAAGACGGCGTGGCCGAGTGCATTGAACGTGTGCTTTCGGTAGAACCGGAACTCCGTAAAGTGGGGTTAGACGGCCTGGAACTCATCGTAGTCGACGATGGGTCGAAGGATAAGACGGCTGAAATCATCAAGGGTTATGTGGATCGTGGCGTCGTCCTGATCCAGCATAAAGTCAACCGAAATTATGGTGGAGCGCTCAAGACCGGCTTCCATCATGCCAGCGGTGATTTTCTGGCGTTTATGGATGCCGACGGCACCTACCCGCCGGAATATTATCCGAAGATGTTCCAGGCACTGATGGAGCAGAAAGCCGATATGGTAGTCGGTTCCCGCATGGCCGGGATCGAAAGCCAGATGCCCCTCACCCGGCGCATCGGTAACACCCTATTCGCCGGTTTGATCTCGCTCATTGGCAACACTCGTATCACCGATAGCGCCAGCGGTCAGCGCATCGTCCGCCGGGAGGCGCTGGAACGCCTGTACCCGCTGCCGGATGGCCTGAACTTTACGCCAGTCATGTCCACGCGTGCCTTGCACGAAGACATCAAAATGATCGAAGTGCCGATCAAGTATGAAGAACGGGAAGGCGAAAGCAAGCTGAGCGTCGTCCGGGACGGTCTGCGCTTCCTCTTCACCATTCTGGGAACGGCAGCCGCTTATAACCCGGTGCGCTTGCTGGCAGGTCTGTCGCTGGTAGCGATCATTCTGGCGGTGCTGGCGATCATCCCCTGGGTGATGGCTTACACCGGCGGCGTCCAAGACCGTGTTGATTACGCCCCCTGGATTTTCCTGGCGATGACCTTCGTCGTCGGCGCGGTCAACCTGTTCAGCATCGGCATTGCGTTCAACTATGTCGTCAGCCTGTTTTACCGTCGTCCAATCCGCCAGGGTGTGTTTGGCCGACCGATCTTTAACAGCCCGCTGGAATTTAAGTTCGGTCGGGTGGGAGCCAGTCTCCTAGTCGTGAGCGCCATTCTGTTCCTGGTATCGCTGTTCATCGAGCCGCGGCCAGCCTGGATGCCGTTGGTCTTGAGCGCCATGTTTGCCATCACGGGCGTTCAGATGGGCACCACCTGGATGCTCATCAAGACTCTGAACACACTGGCTCAGCGTGACCTCAAATTGGAGCACGATCTGGGCACCAGCGGCGCGCTTGAGTCGAATGCGATTGTCTTCCGTCGGGATGCCCGTCGCACCAGCAATGAGATTAATAAGGCGTTGGTCTAATCCTGGATTAGCCGCGTATCACCCAATCATCACACTCTTTTGGTCACACACCTTCTGTTGGAATTGAGGAGCATCAGATTATGACGGACGCAAAGGGTAACAGCCCTCAGATTGATTATGACAAACTTCGTAAGGTATACCCGGTTTCACCGGAGCCTTATATCGGTGGCGAAAACAGCGGCAAAAAAGACCTGCCGGATGAAGTTCGCGCCAACCTCGGCAGCCGCCGGGTGCCAAAACTGAGCAACGTCCGCTTCCCGGATGCCGATCCGATTGTGGCGAAGTTCACCGAAGAATATATGCAACACCAGGTCGATATTCTGTTCGTCAATCCGCCTTCGCCGGATGGTGGCATCTGGATCCGCAGCCAGCACCGCGTGGGTCGCCGTAGCCGCGAAAACATGATCTGGGGCCAGGTCTCGCTGGCACAGATGGCCGCAGTGATGTACCCGGATTATAAGGTGGCAATCATCGATGCCATCGCCGAGCGCATGACCTGGGCGGAATTCGAGCAGAAGCTCAATGAACTCAAGCCGCGCTTCTACGTCACCCAGATGACCGCACCGACCCTGACCAATGACAACTACGGTTGCTTCCTGGCGAAGTCAGTCGGGGCCATCACCATGGCTTTTGGTACGCACGTTACCCCGCTGGCAGTCGAAACCATGCGTCCGTATGCCTCGCTGGATATGTGCCTGCGCGGTGAACCGGAAGTCACCTTGCGCGAAGTCGTCGATACCATCACGGGACGTACCGAATTCAGCGATGCGACCCTCAAGCTGTACAAGAGCTGTGATGAGGAATGGGAACCGAAGGTTGCCGAGCGCATCCCTAACACCGACTATTATGACCTGAGCCATGTAAAGGGGCTGGTCTGGCGGCGCGGTGGCGAAATTGTCCGCAACCCGGACCGTAACTTCATCCCGAATCTGGATGATCTGCCGCTGCCGATGCATCATCTGCTGCCGCTGCACAAGTACCGCTCCGGCGCTATCAAGGGGACGTACCAGTTCATCGTCACCAGCCGGGGCTGCACTGCCGGTTGCATCTACTGCATCAAGCACGTCAGCTACCAGGCGGGTCTGCGCCTCCGCAGCCCGGAAAACATCGTCGCAGAAATTGAGATGCTGGTGAGCCTGGGTGTTAAGAACATCCATATGTATGCTGACCTGTTCACCGCCAACCGCGATCAGGTCATCGGCCTGTGCAAGCTGATTGTCGAGAAGAAGCTGGATATCACCTTCACCTGCAACAGCCGCGTGGACTACGTGGATGAAGAAATGGTGGGCTGGATGGCAAAAGCGGGTTGCACCGTCATCAGCTGGGGTATCGAGAGCGCCAACGAAGAAGTGCTTAAGAAGGCGCGCAAGGGTACGACCGCTGACCGTGCTCGTCAGTCACTGAAGTGGACTCGCGCTGCGGGCATCCGCAACCTGGGTTACTTCATCATCGGTCTTCCCGGCGAAACCCGCGAGAGCATTCAGGAAACCATCGACTTCAGCAAGGAACTGCCGCTCGATCTGGCGATCTTCCACATCGCCGCGCCCTATCCCGGCACGCCGTTCTTCTTCATGGTCATGGAGCAAAACTGGTTCAAGCCTGGTACCAAGTGGGAACAGGTGGACATGGATCGCTCGACTGTGCTGCAATACGGCAACCTGAGTGCGGAAGACCTGGAGCAGGAAGCCAAGCGCGCCATGCGTGAGTGGATGTTCCGCCCCGGCCCCGTCTGGACGTTCGCCAAGTCGCTGACCAACTGGAGCGCCTTCACCAGCGCGCTGAATGTCGGCTTCCAGCAACTCCGCTGGACTCTGACCAGTGCATCGGATTAGTCCATAACTCATCACACGTATAGAACAAGAGGCGGGCGCAAGCTCGCCTTTTGTGATTCAGGTAGGGTAGTATTGAAGCCCTTTTGACCAATGTTATAATCCATACTTCATTACATGAAAGGGTATGGAGATCAACCTGCATGTCAGGCGTACCAGAAGGAACCCACTGCTCTTACACGCACCTGGAAAATGGCATTCACCAGTTCATTTTCCGCGACTCCAGCCGGGAAGCCCTCGATGAATTTTTCCATCAACTGGAACAGGTTTTTGCGGAAACAGCCGGTGCCAAACTCAATCGTTATGTGGTGGATATTACCGGCGGTGACCGCGAAGTCTCCATTGTCAGTATGACTACCCGGTTCCGCCGTCTGGAGACTCAATTCCCTAACCGACCACCTGGACGGACCGCCTTACTCATCAAGAGCGGATCGCTACTATCGGTCATTGATGGCATCATTCGGGCGCTGGCCCCCCGCCGGGATGAAACCCGCTTTTTCGGGGTCGATAAGCGTGACGAGGCTATTCAGTGGCTACTGCGTGAAGGAAACAAATAAGTCCTAGGGCAACCGAGCCAGTTAGATAGTGACCAAAAGATAGACTGCACCGCACAGCGCCGCCCCGCCAATCAGGAACCATGAAAACGGATTATTCATCTCGTTCCGGGGATGCCGGCGCACCAGCCAATGAACACCCGCATGGATCACAGCAAAGAGGCTGAACCCGGTCTGAAAGGTGGGTGACGAGGCTGCCCAGATGATCCAGGCGAACAACGGTACATGCAGCACCGTAAACAGTCGGAAAGCAGTCACTTCGTCCAGCGGCGCACCGAGGAAGAGTAGCCGCCACTCGCGCCGCTGGATGGCGTCCAGTTCGTGGGTCGCCATAAACCCCATGCTCACATAAAAAAAGAGAAGCGCGAAGTCGCTTGATAGTATCCCTGTCATGGATCAATCTCCTGTATCGAGCATGGAAACCAATAAGCAATTGGATCGGGATACCATTGTGTGTAATGGCATCCCACCCATCCGCCTGAGTACGATTAATCCACGGTGATTTGGGTTTTGGACATGATCCAGGCAATGACCAGGCCAACACCACCACCCCATAAAATAACTGCTGCGCCCAGCATCACGTGTGTCGGGGTATCGCCATAAAGCTGTGGGAACCAGGTGATGGCGATCCCATCCAGCATGATAGCGACCTGAGTCATCATCACCATCGGGGCAAAAACCGCCTTATCCGGGAGCTTGCCGATCCGCTGTGCAATCCACAGAAATACTCGTCCCAATGGGATCGTTGCGATGAACACCAGGATCAGAAGTGGATTACCCGGGGTAAAGACGGCTTCCCCCAGAAGGCGCACAATCATTGCACCGGAAAACCAGAAGACCACACCGAGAACGACATAGAGCCAGATAGATTGTTGAGTACGGGTAGACATAGTTCATTCCTTGTTTGAGAGCGATGAAAAAGAGATATGAATAGACGATAGACGATTGGATTAGTGCCGTACCTGCAGCGACCGCCACTGCCAGATCGCCAGCGCAGCCACATCGATGCCCACCAGTACAACCAACCCACGACCACCATCGGTCAGTGGGACGACATTGGTGAGCAGCAGCAGGATGCTGCCCGTCACCCAGAGCGCATTCATGCTGATGACCGCCCATGTTAAGGCGCGTGGTACCAGGCGGCTCCTCGACCAGCCGAGCAGGAACAGCCCCCAGAGAAGTGTCGCAATGCTGATGACGATCAGTGGCAGGCTAGTGGACAGTCCCATGAACATGCTGATGGGTTCACTGAACAGCGTGGCAATCCCGCCAACCGCCGTGCAAAAGAGTCCGTCCGCGAAGATGGGGCGTGTAGGTGCGGGTGCTTGTGAAGGGGTGGGAAATGTGCTGGTTGTCATCATCGGGAACCTCCTGAACATCGAAGCGATGTCCCCAGATTAGGCGGTTTCCCACTGCCAGCACCAGCTATTTCACTGCCAAAAACTGCCAGTTTCCCGTAAATCCTGCGCGATCAGCCGGGCTGCTGCGTTTTGCCAGTTGTAGAGGGTCCGTTCCGGCACTTGCGTTCGCAGCCATTCGAGTACGGTGCGGGCCACTGGATCGAGGCCGTCATGGTCAGCGCGGGCGTAAGGTCGCAGCCCGATGACATATGGGTAGTAGAGCGCGTTGTAGTAACGCCACTCCTCGGTCGTGCCGAAGGCACCATTGCCCCGTGGTCGCAGTTGGTCGACTCGTTCCCGCAGCAGGCTCTGGAGTTCAGCCGCCCGTGACAGCGTGTTGATGGACTCGCCACGCTCGCTCAGACGGCTCTCGATGACGGGCAGGCGGGTTAGAGGGCTGGCGGCCAGCCGAGTCAAATCGCCCAGATGGCTCAAGGTACGCCGGGTTAATCGGTCGAAGTCCTCCGGCGGCATCGACCGTAAATCGAGCGCCTCATCCCGGCGGTTGACCGCTTCGGCAATGGCTTTGAGGTCAGCCTGGGCCTGCTCAACTTCTGGCGAGGGCGCCAGTGTCAGTCGGTCAAGCAGAACAGATAGCGACCGACCAAAAACCACAATGAGGATAGCCATACTGGTCAGGCTGAAAAGCAGCAGTCGCTGAAGCGACGTCGGCGACGTGCCGATCAACAGCAGGGCATGGGCGATCACCAGCGCGCTCAGGAGCACCGCCGCCAGCAGAGACCGTCTGAAATCCGGCGCGAACGATTCGCCGGCTTCCAGACTATCCAGCCAACCAATGCAGATCCCCAGGATCAGGAGATCCACACCGAGGCCAAGCAGCACCCAATCCGCCGGCAAAATCGATAACGGCAGGAATAACAGACCAATACTGATTCCCAAGAGAATCCCGGCGGTCAGCAAACCAGCCCAGGCTCGTCCAGTACGCCCCTGCCTCCGCGCTCGCCACAGTGCGATCCAGGCTGCGATCATCAACAGGGTGAACCCGGCAAAGGGAATCCAGCCGGGCAGGAGCAGCATCAGCGCAGAACCAAGCCCCAGGGCAGTGACCACAACCGTTGAGTTCAGGCGGGAGGGCCATGCCGAATCTTCCGGCAGCAGGTGTATGACCACTGCCAACCACAGAATCGGCGGCCAGATGCTGAGAGCATCGCGCAGCAGAGCAGACTCCAGACTGTGCAGCAGAAGGGTCAGCGCATAGGCGATGAGCCCCAATCCGGTGTATCGCAGCCGGGGTTGGTGTGGCTCACGCGCGAGGAGGTACAGCCCCAACCAGAGCGTGAAGGCATAAAGGAGCAGGTGGAGAGTCATACGGCGTCAAACGCTGCTTGGCTCATTCGGGATACGGCACGCGCAGCAGTTGATCGACTGCTGGAGTTGCTAACTGCAGCTTGGTGCCATCCGGCCAGATGACCTCAACGTACTCGGTGCTGGTCAGTTCGCCCAGCCCGAAATGAGCGACCGGCTCCATCTGACACAGATAACCGCTGCCTGCGTCAATGGCCCGCTGCTGAGTCCGTTCCCCGGCCCGCAAACGCACGATGGCCCCCCGTGCCGGTGCGCCAAAAGCGGTCAGCGGCAGCACCCGCAGCCAGTGATGACTGTTCGGCTCGGCCTTATAGAGCGTCATCGGCTGGGCATTCGCCTCGCCATGAGTCAGCATCAGTTCCAACCAGCCGTCTTCGTCAAAATCCCCGACTACCGCGCCGGTTCCATAACCACCTGGTTCCAGCGCATCGCCCGGACTGACAGCCTGCCAGCTACCATTCACCTGACTGAACAGGCGATTGGCTTGCCCCATATTGTGGAAGAAGATTTCCTCGTAGCCATCATTGTCAAAATCAGCAGCGATCACTGTCCGCACGCGGGAGGGTTCCGCCATGAGCAGCGGGGTGATCTCCAGCCAACGCCCCTTGGGGTGATTGCGATAGAGCCGATGAAACCCTTCCCAATTTCCGATGACCAGGTCAAAGCGACCGCCACCATCCAGAACCGCCATGCCACGTGCATGTTGGAAGGGGTCATCCAGCCCGATCAGTTGACCGATCTCATCAAAAGTACCGTCACCCCGGTTGCGGAACAAGTAATTGGGACCGTTCTCGTTACCCGCATAAATATCCATAAAGTTGGAGATCAGCGGCGCAGCCAGCAGGGAGCGCCCACCGGCGGTATAGGCAACCCCGGCATCCTGCGCCACATCCACCAGGTGTCCATCATCGTCCAGTTCGTAGAAACGGGTGGGGCCACCATAATTGGCGATGTAAAAGCTATAGCGCCCCGTACCGAGCCGATCAACCACGGCGACTGAACGCCCGGCGACCATGTTCGCCACCAGGAGGTTGGACTTCTGGGCGAATAGATCAATGAAGCGGCGGCCATTGTGAGCAAAAAGACGGTCGCCAAAGCGTTTCCGCCCACCGAAAGTATCGGCATTGAGAATATAGATTTCTTCGCGCCCATCGGCATCCAGATCACCGGTAGCGACGCCAATCGACATCCGCTCAAAATCAGCCAGTTCAGGCGGAGTGATGTCGTGCAGACCATCCCCCATCCATTTAAGAACCGTGTTCGGAAAACCGTAACCCGTGACGATGATCTCAAAATGACCATCGCCATCAATATCAGTGACAGCAGCCCCATAATTGAGTTGAACACGATTGCCGATAATCGTCTCAGTGCGGTTGATGAACATTGCAGCTAGATTGCCCTGGTGAAAATGTCGCATCCATTGTACCCGATGTTACATTGGTAACGAGGGAGTAGATGAGATGCTGCCTGTGTCCTGAAATGAAAAGCGCATGTACCAAAGACATGCGCTTCCCAGAGGGGCCTTCTGAGTTGTCTGTGTAATTCAGTCCGTTAGGCTTCACGCTTAATGGGGTTAGATTTCACGATGTTTTGCACGTCTTCATAGCTCGCCGCAAAATGGATTGACCTATCTCCATTTTTCTCCGGGTAGATCTTGCGGTAAGTCGCGATAAAGGCGCGGGCAAAGGCATTGACTCCGACCATGATGAGAGCACCGCTGTTCGGATGGAGCCTTTTGCTGATATTGCTTAACGCACCCATAAAACCATTCGGGATCATTCGGCTCCCCTGGACATCCATCACTAAAGCGACCGAATGCGTCACTTCATCGAGCAGTACATTCCCTTTCTGAAGAGCTTGATAAAAGTCATTCAGATCCCACTTTCCTTCGTATATGAAGGACAAAACGGTTTTATCGTCGTTGTTCCACATAACATTGATGGGCATGAGGTTGAGGATTCCGCAATTCTGCACTGATCTGAATAAGAGTAGGGTGGCAAATCAGCGGGCTTATCACCTTATCCTTAGCATAAGACGCTTTATAGTATGATAACTTGAAGGGTTGTGAATTATGCGTAAAAAGCAGTCAGTAACTCACATTAGAACCTTGACCCGTTTAGCCCGCATCCGATGAATCACGGTATTGTGGACGCTAGATCAGTTGCAGACACCAAAATCTATCGATCAGTTTTGTTATGTGCATTGAAGTGCGGTGAACGGGCACTACAATCACATAGAGAGAGAAGCAATAAGGAGGTGATAGATGCCAGCTCAAGTCACTTGGGTAGACGAGAATCATACCATCCTGTGCTATCAGTACCGTAACCCATGGGTATGGGAGGATGCTTATGCTGCCATCCAGCAAGCCCGGCAGATGATGGCAGATGGCACCAACACAGTTGACTGCATTGTCGATATGACCGGGGCACGTATCCCGGCAGGCAACGCCATCATCCAGATTCGTAAGTTGGGGGAGTTGGGTCAGAACATGACCAACTACTCTGGCCTGACCGTCTTCGTCAAGGCCGATGCCTTCCTCAAAGCACTTCTACATGTCCACGAACAGGTTTACCCGGATCAGGCCAATAACCTCAATTGGCCGCATGTCAACACAATGGCTGAAGCAGTCGCCTTCATTGAGAATCAGAGGAAAACCGTCGCCAAAGAACCGTGACCATCACGATCGCAACAGCCCTTCGGTCAGCGATTGCACGTAGATGCACTCTTTCCAGTCAATCGAGACATCTGCTGCCGTGATGACTGTATCGCTGAGTTCCACGCCACTGCCGCGCACGATGGCGAATGGGACGGCCTCATCCCGTTCGCCCATCACCATCTGCGCGCAGACGCACAGTTGGTCCGCAATCCCGCGCCGTGTCACCTGCATCGGATTACCGAACAGGTCGGTCTTGCCACGCTCATCCTGCACAGGGGCAAACCCGGCCGTCGCCAGCGCCACGCCGGTCGTGCCGATCCGCCCCGGCATCAGCCAGCTATCGGTCAGGATGACACCCACATCAACACCCAGCACTTCCCGAATGGCGCTGCGGATTGCCCTCGCCGAGGCATACGGATCATCCGGGAAAAGGACTGCAAAACCTGATGGAATATTCGAGCGGTCAATCCCGGCATTGGGAGAGATGATGCCGTCTTTATGCGTCAGCAGGAAACCCGGAATACCGCCAAAAATATAATCGGCTTCCTTGACCACCAGTTCAGCCATGGTTGGGTTCATCTGGTAGCGGGCAGCCAGCATAGACGCCTGTTCGCTGACTTCGACCTCACTCAGCGTGATGATCCGCCCTTCGCTGATGGCGGTGTACTTGCTGGAAACCGCCAGCACATCACCATCCAGCAGATGTTCACCGGCAGCGAGCAGGGAAGTTGTCAGGGTTTGCAATAGATTAAATTTCCCGGTCTGGACCGGGGCCTGGATTGGGATAACAGTCAGCGTGCGGGAAGCCATCGTGAAAATTCACCAGTTTTACGAGAGAGCCTGTACGGAATGTAGCTGACGCCATGATAGCGGGGGAGGGGCGATATGCAATGCTGGGTCATTTTTAACCAGGATTAAACTATTCTTTGATTGGCAGCATGTTCACAAATTACTCATGCAAAATCTATATTCCAAATCCAACAAAAGTTCCAGACGCCCCGGTTAAAAAGCGTTACAGTCAGCTTAAATCACGCAACGGGCATTCACCCGTCTTGAGGAGTTTTCAAACATGACCCACATTATCACCAGCCTGTGTCTGCGCGACGGTGCCTGTATGGAAGTTTGCCCGGTGGAGTGCATTGTCCCCGGTCAGCCAGAAGCCGAATGGCCGTGGTACTTCATTGACCCGGATACCTGCATCGACTGCGGTGCCTGCGTTCCGGAATGCCCGTTTGAAGCCATTTTCATTGAAGAAGAAGTCCCCGCTGCTTTCAGCACCAATGAAGGTCAGCAGACTTATCCCTTTGCGACCAAGCAGAAAGTCACCCACAAAGCCGGTGATGTGGTCGACCTGACCGAAGACATTCAGTACAACTATCGCTTCTTCGCCGAAGGCCCCGGCTACGACGCTATCTAGTCGTTTTCATCAATCAGCCATCGACCGTCTGGGCGCACCTCAACCGTGCGCCCTTTTGATTCGGGTCACAGACTTTGCATCCCCCCCCTCCCCGCGTACAATGGAATGAAACGATTATTTGGGTAATATCAACGATTTATCCCAACCCTTTTTTCGTGTTCATCAGGACTTGAGGGCAGCCCATGGCGGACAGCCTGTTCGACAATCGCTACCGATACGACTACATCTATCCGCGCGGGCGCAGCGGTGAGACTCTCCGCGCGGTGGATACGCAGGACAATGACCGCCCGGTGGTCGTTAAGCGACCAGCCCCCAATGATGCCCCCCCGATTCGCGCTGGTCAGGAAGTCAGCATTCTGAATGAACGCAAGGCGCTGACACGGTTGGCAGGCCATGCAGTGCTGACGGCGCTGGTCGGCGGCGGGCAGTTCATGGCAGGTGGCACCCCCCACCAGTACATCGTGGTCGAGCGAGCAGGCGGGGTGTTGGTGGCGGATCTGGTGCGGGAACTGGCGCAGCGTGGCGAACGGCTCCCCGATCTGGAACTGCTGGTCATCGTCGATACCCTGCTCGACCTACTGGCTGCCGCTCATGCCAAGGATATTGTCTATAACGATGTCGATACCAAGCATCTCTTTTGGGATCGAGAAACCCACAAGCTCAAGCTGATCGACTGGGGTAACGCCGTCTTCCTCGAAGGCGATGAAGCCACCCCGCAGGGGATCAGCCGTCAGACCGATATTTTCCAGGTAGGTGAATTGCTCTATGCACTGGTGACGGGTGGTGGTCGGGCAGAGATCCCGCGGGATGCGGGTGAAGACTTCCTGCTCAACTTTGGTCGGGATGCTGAACGGCTCTCGCCGCGCTGGATGCAGGTCATCAGCAAAGCCGCCCACCCGGTCACCAAATTCCGCTATCGCTCGCTGGGCGAACTTCGCAAAGCCCTGGCCGAACTGCGCGATCCGCTGGAACGTGAACGCAACACCATTCTGGGTCGGGTCAACGAACGGTTGCGCCACAACCGCAGCAAGGAAGAACTCAACGGTCTGCTGGAAGTATTGGCCCCTGCCCTCGCGGCGGACCCCGGTTTCCCTCCGGTCAAAGCCACCCAGCAGGAGATTTATGGTCGCCTGCGCGATCTGGAAGTTGCGGCGGATCTGGATGCGGCCCGCATCTATATGGAAAGCGGGAGCTGGTCACGGGCCGTCGGCCTGCTGGAAGAACTGCGGGGCCGCGCGCGGGATACCACCCAGGCCCTTATCGACCTGCTGCTGGAAACCGCCCGCCTGATGCTCGACCTGAAGATCACCCCGGCGGCCCAGACGATTCTGGATGCGGTGACGCTGGTCTTTGAACGGCAGAACGCCCATGCCGCCAACATCCTGATCACCCAACCCGCATCGGATGAAAACGTCCAGGCCGCGCAGTGGTTGATGGCGGCGCTGGTGGATGCCTGGTCGCCAGAGTTTGTCCTGCTGCGTCCTAACCTATTCCAACTGGATCGGGCTTTGACCCAATTAGCGGCGGGTGGTGTCGTGGTCACCGAACCGCGTGCAGTCCTGGCTGAAGTCCAATCGATGATTGACCGCCTTTCCGATCCCAATATCACCAACCTGACTGAACTGCGCGATGGCTACCGCATGGTCGTTGATGGACTGACGGCCCTCGGCGCGGTGCTGGAAACCGTCAACAGTCGGCATAATTTTCCTGAAAGTCGCCTGCCAGTCAGTGCTCAGGAGCGTGCGCTCAACGCCGCCATGGCCCTGGCCGATAACATGCACGTCATCGGACGGCAGGCGACCAGCAGCCCGCGCGATGCCCTCAATGCGCTGGATAGCAGCCGCGCCATCGACCCGGTCAACCCCACCTGGGATGGCTTGGGACGCCTGCTGGACGGACTCTATGAACTCCTGGGTTCCTACCAGACCTATCTGCCTGCTGCCGACGGCAGCGATCTGGCGGATTGGTTCACCAGCGCCCGGCGCGATCTGGAACCGTTCCATGAACGTCTGTTTGATGACATGCTCAATGGGATGATCGCCGGGTTGGAAATGGCGGGAGCGCGTTGGTCCAGCTTTGCCGAAGCCACCCTTATCGGCAACCGTTTCGGAGCGATCACCGCGCTGGCCGAAGCGACCGATGCCGTCGGTACAATTAGCCCGACGCTGGCCGGTTGGCTCAATCAGATTCGGACGATTGTGACCAACGCCAGCTATGTGGAACGCCACGCTCTCTACGGTGGACTGGGGCGGGCATTGGCGGATGGCTGGGAAGCCTTTGATCGCGGACGCCTGGCGGATGCCGAGCGTCTGGGTCAGCAGGCGCAGGAAATCGCCCGCACCGAATCCCAGCGGTTGGCGGCTGGCCGCTTACGCCATCTGGCCGAGATCACCCGCAACTGGCTGGAACGCAATACCATCCTGAATGCCAAAGGCACACAAGCCGCCCTGGTCGGCGTGGAACGCCTGTATACGCCGGAAGAAAACGGCACACTCCAGAACTTCACAGCCCAGATGCCGGGGCGGGATACCTACCTCAAAGCCATGAATAAGGGCTTGGTGGATCTGTTTGCCCGCGAAAACAGCGCTGCCCCGCGCATCCTGTTCACCAATTATGTGCTGCTGGGTGCACTGGAAATCCACGAAGGGCGGTTGGGCGATGCCGAATTCTGGCGCGAGGCAGCCATCCGTACGCTGGGCGACCACGCCACTCGGCATACCCTCACCCGTGCCCTGAGCGAATTTGCTGACCGCAAGCGGGATCTGACCGCTGCCTCCGCCCTGCTCAACAGCCTGAACAGCGCCTCTGCCCTAACCACCCTGGATTCGAGCCGCCGCAAGCTGGATGACAATCCGCAGGCGCGCTTATTGACGGGGGTGGCCCTCAGCCTGCGTGAGATCGAAAACGCAGTACGCGACTGGCAGGATGGGGACTTCCGCCCGGCAGGATTGAAGCTGGAAAACGCCATCAAGGGCGTCGATGAAACCGAGCAAACTGCCGGGATCACCCTGACCAATTTCCGGGCCTGGCTGATGGAACTGCAAAGCGGCGCGGCGGAATTACACACGGCCCTGCGGTCCCTGCAAAGTGTGATCGAAAGCCGACCGGAAGCCCCGATTGATTCCCTCCTGAGCAATCATCGCAAGCTGGTCGATACCACCAACCGGCTCATCGGGGAGAAGTATGCGGCCACCCTGCGCGGCTGGCGGGATACCTATGAGCATTTCCTGGCGGTTTATACCGATACCAGCATTCGCCGCAGCGAGAAGATCAATCGCTTCAACCAGTTGCTGCGAGCCATGTTCATCGACCGGCACCCGGCGTATCCGCTGTACCGTCATTGGTATGACCTGACGGATGCCTCGCCGGAGTTCCCTGCACCGCCTACCGATCAACCGGTTCCGCAGATCACCGAAGTGGTGAGTGAGGAAGAATTCCGGGGTACCCGAGAAAGCCGGGAAGCCCGCGCTGCCGAGAGCATCGCCCGGGCCAAACCGATCACCCCGGCTCAAGAACCGGACGCCGACTCAGAACTCGAGTCGATCCCGGCCAAGTACCGGGAGGGACGTGGTGCGCGTCCGCGGATTGGCCTGCCGCCGCGGTTGGTGATCAGTAGCATTATCCTGCTGGCGCTGCTGGGGGGTGGAGCCATCATCCTGAGCATCCTGCAAGGCAATCAAACGCCGACGATTGCGCTGACCATCAGCCCTACTCCTTCACCTGGCACTGAAGTGGCCGGTAATCCAACCACCGATGCGGTGAGTGTGGGCTTGGCGTCCGGCAGCCCGGTTGCGGCTGGGGCGACTTTGCCAGCTGGGACCGAACCTGTGGGGCTGCCGTCGGATGCAACATTGGTTACGCCGACCTTCCTGCCCAGTGCGACCCCGACTCGTACTCCACCGGCCATCACCAATACGCCAGCACCGACAGCGACCTTCACCGAGACCGCCACACCGCCCCCAACGCTGACCCTGACTCCGTCGCCTACCTATACCCCATCCAATACCTTCACACCGACGCCAACACCGACCGCGACTCTGCCGCCTCAGGGCCTGCAGGGGGAGCAGAACCTGTTGACGCTGTTTGAACGGCTGGCAGTCTATCCGTGGCGGGCGGATGAATTCGATAAAGTGCAGGCGCTGGAAGCAACCTACTGGCGCTTAGGAGCCAGTGCGGACGATCCGAGCGAAGGCGACCGGGTGCTGATTACCCTGCCTGCTGACCTGCTGGAAACCTTCTATGGCAACAATGCGGCTAGCCGTATCCGCCGTTTAGAACTGGAATTCACCTTCACCTATGATCCGGCACTGGTGGCCGATGGTGGAGCCTTCCTGGGGGCACTGTTCCAGTCGGTCGATGACCCGACCAACAGTGTGGGTGCACAACTGAGCATCAGCCAGCCGGGGATTCTGAGCATCGGGCAGGTGCAGGGCGACGAAGTCGATACCATCAGCCAGCGTGGCGAAGGCTCCTTGGTCTTCCGGCTGCGGCTGGAACGGGATATTGCCAGTGGCAATGTGGTCGTCTTGCTCAATGGCGAGCAGGTCGGGCGGGCGATGCCTTTTACCCGGGGTGATGCGCCTATTCTGCCGGTGATTTATGCGCGGCGTCCGAATGTGGTGGTGAGCATTACGGCCTGGTCGATTACGCTGCGGTGAGGGAGAAAAGTGATTAGTGGGTAGTGATTGGCGATTAGGGAAGAAGTGCAGAGTGCAGAAGTGAAGCGGTAGGACGGCATGCTGTCCGGCTGGCGGCTGGCAGCCTGTTTGTGACCGGCTTGTCCAGTCAGAGCAGGCGATTGATGACAATATAAAGCTGAAGATTACCTGTTATGCAGGTGAAGAACAGGTAATAATTACGTAATATTACATTTTGATTGGCGAGGGTTTTGGGCCGCATGGCCTCATCAGGCTGTGCTATAATGGGGGCGAAGTTATCTTCATCGTAATGGTCATATGAATGGAGGTGTTGTCATGAACAGCACGCGCCTTCAGATGCTTTTCCAGACCATCGACGAACTCGCCACCGAAGACCTCGAAGCCACCTATCTCTATATTCTGGAACGCCGGGTTCAACTCACCCATGTAGCGCTGGTCGGGCGCAGCACTGAACCGCTGGTGAAGCGCAATCCGTTTTCCACCACGCCCAGCCCGGATGTCGATTACTACGATACCTCGTGGGAAGGCGACTCCTGAGTCGCCTCCGCCCAACTCACCACTTCAGCCGCAATCGCCTTCATCACATCACGCATTTCCGGCGGGTGAATGATGGTGAACGGGCAACCCAGGTTGATGATGAACCGGGAAATCCAGCGGAGGCCATCGCTCCAGCAGCGCAGCCGTGTGTGAGTCGCATCCAGCGCATCTAGTAGCCCAACGGTCGGCGCGATCCGCTGCTGCGCCTCCGCCAGCGACAAATCCAGATGCACTTCGACCGCGTGGCTCCCCGGCAGGCTGGCGATGGACTCGCGCAGGAAGTCCAGCGCGTTAAAATCCGCCGGAGTCTCGAAGGTGGTATCGAGCAGCCGCGCCTGCATCACCCGATCCAGCCGAAAGCTGCGGATGTCCTCCCGCAGGTGGCAGTAGCCGACCGCGTACCAGTTACCGCCGTAATGGGTCAGCCCGTAGACATCGATCACCCGCTCGGTGGGGTCCAGCCGCCCGCTGCTGTGATACATAATCCACAACTGCCGCTGCTGATAGGCCGCCAGGCTGAAGCGATCCAACACCGCCTGCGCCGGGGACTCGTAGCGGGGAATATCCAGCGTGAGCACATGATGCAGCGCCGCCACGCGCTCCCGCAGTTCATCCGGCAGCACGCGGGTGAGCTTGGCGCTGGCGCTTTCGACGCCGGTAGCGCCGGTCATGCCCAACTGCCGCGCTGCCAGCAGCCCCAGCGTCACGGCCATGATCTCGTCAGTGGTGAAGATGATGGGCGGTGGACGGTAGCCGGGGCGCAGATAGTACGCGCCATAGCGACCGGGGTCGCTCTCAACCGGGATGCCCATATCCCGCAGCAGCGTGATATAACGCCGCACGCTGCGGACATCTACTTCCAGCCGGGTCGCCAGTTCCCGCCCGGTGACGCTGCCCGCCGATTGCAGGATTTCCAACACCGTCAGCAGACGGGTAGTCGGTGAATACATCATCCCCTCCGAACATCGGTTCGGCGGAGATTATAGCGCCTCCCACGCAGGACTACGGCAGCTCAATCACGAAGCTATCGACCACGCTCCATGCCCCGCAGGTAGTCGGGCCAGTACAACTCCGCACCCGCCAGAAGTATTGCCCAGCGATGAGGGTGACTTCTGCTTCCTGCTGCGGTGCATCGACCGTAGTCTGAAATTCCAGCGGCGGCGTAAAGGCAGCGGTACGGTTGACCTGAAGTTCATAGCGGATGGCGTTGGATGTACCTGCCCATGTCAGTACCGGATTCTGAACAGTATAGAAGTTACGCTGTGGGATGATCGGTGAGGCGGGCGGCAGCCCGGTGACGTATACGTCGGCAAAGCCATTCGTATCTTCCGGAATAAGGCCATTGACAGGTGTTATGAATACAAAGGCATCGCCGTTTGCCGATATGGCTGACCAGCCGCTATGCGATGAGCCATCGCCAATCCATTCACCCTGCGCCGTTAGTACAATTCGCCGGAAGCGTTTTGTGGCTAGTTCGTAAGCAAGGATTGTGCCTGTGGGCCGAGTGTCGTCTGGCAGCAGGTTGGTCGCACCGGTGTCCAGGCTCACGAATCGGGCATTCGCAGATATTCCTGCAAACATGTCAATAAAGTTACCCATTTCCCCATTCTCATTGATGGAGATGGTAATGGTGGTCTGGTTTTGGTGGTCTCGAAGGCGGTATTGACCATCGAATAGAAAAATAATGTAACGACCATCACCGGAGACTTTAGGGAATTGAGCTGGAATACCTGGATCGCCCAGACCTTGCCCTACTGATGCCAATGTCATCTCGCCAGTCTGCATATCAACACGATATATATCACCATCCGGGTTGATGTCTCTAGGGAGTAAATTCGTTGCCTGGGAATCGAATACAATTACCCGCCCATCGGCGGAGATGTCCGGGAAAGAGGAATTATTGTTACCCACTTGCCCCAATGCATTCACTGAAATCAGTCGGTGCTGACCAGTCTGACGGTTGTACACATAAATCTGACCGCTGGGCGGGTTGCCGGAAACCGGGATCAGAGATTGTAGATTGGTCGCTGTTGATTCATGTACGATCAGGTTGCCGTCTGCAGATACCTGTGCCACAAGTGACCGCCCATTGGCTTCAACACTCCCCGGTCCGACGCTGATCTGTTGAAGGTCTCCAGTCAGCATGTCCCGGACAAAAATGTCTTCCAGTCCATTGGTATCATTCGGAACCAGGTTACTGGCGGTTGAATTAAAAACTACGATTCGCCCGTCCCATGACAAGGCTATCCGTTCTCCAGTGCCTGTCGATTGTTCACCGGTAGCACTTTCGGACACACGGATAGTTTCGCAGGTGTCCAGATTGTGGATAAAAGCATCCCAGGCATTGTTGGTATCGTTTGGAACCAGATTACTGGCAGCAGAGATAAAGGCGACCACCCGCCCGTTGCCTGAAATTATAGGGGCAAAAGAATTGTTATTTGCCTCTTCCCCGCTCGAACTGACCGACACTCGTCTAAGAAAAGCGTTTGGATCACAGGCCGCGCGAACCGGCTGAAATGGAATCGGGGCGAGAAACATCAAGATGACCAGCAGCAAGAGAGAACGGTACATGGCTTTACCTCAGCATTGTTTATCAGACTATAATATACCTCCCTGTAATCAATCTGGCGCTTTCCCACCGCTTAGCATCCGTTCTATCGGTCTAATCCTCTAAGCGCGCCTCTCCCTAACCAGCGGCATAGCTCGATGCTGTTTCACGGGGACAGGATAGGCCATAATGAACGCGCAGGTTTTAGCCGCTTCAGTCTGGAGACTCGCTATGCCCTATATCAACGTTCGCATCACGGCTGGTGCATCCCAGGAGCAGAAAGACCTCATCATCAAGGGGATTACCCAGGTGATGGTCGATGTGCTCCACAAGAATCCGGAGAACACCCACATTGTGATCGACGAAATTCCGCCGGAGAACTGGGGAATCAACGGGGTCAATACCGTGGTCTACCGCGAGCAAAAGCGGCAGGCCAATAAGAAGTAGGCAGTTGGGGATGGGTTGGGGCGACCCCGCGAGGCCGCCCCGCTCGATCAGGTTACTTTGAGCAAGTGCAGCGCGGATTCGACCACAGTCATCCCGGCCACTGCCCCTTCCCGGAAGGCGCGGCCCGCCCGCGGGTCGGTATCGGCGACCGTCCAGACGCGGTCATCAAAGCGCACGGTGTACTCCACTTCGGAGCCTAGGTACATAGCGCTTTCGATTTTGACCTGCTTCAAGGCCGGGTCATTCGTCAGGTGGATGGCTTCCGGACGCATCATCACGGTGACACGCTCACCCGGGCTGAAGCGGACCTGCTGCAAGGCAATGCGGAAGGGTTGCTCAAAGAGCTTGACGACGGCGTGTCCATCTTCAAGGCCTTCTACGACCGTCTCGTAGAAATTCGCCCGCCCGATAAAGTCCGCGACGAAGCGCGTCGCCGGATAGCGATAGATGGCTTCAGGCTCGCCGATCTGCTCGATTTTGCCCGCGTTCATGACCACAATCTGATCTGAGAGCGCCATCGCTTCATCCTGATCGTGTGTGACGTAGACACTGGTGATATTCAGGCGGCGCTGTAACTGATGAATCTCGCTCCGCATCTGCACGCGCAGTTTGGCATCCAGGTTAGAAAGGGGTTCATCGAACAGCAGCACTTCCGGTTCCATCACCAAAGCGCGGGCCAGGGCCACCCGCTGCTGCTGCCCGCCGGAGAGTTGGTTGGGACGGCGGTTCGCCAGTGCGCCGAGTCCCATCAGGTCGAGCGTGGCCCGGACTTTCTGCTGGATGTCATTGTTCGGCAGCCGCTTGATCTTCAACCCATACGACACATTGTCATAGACACTCATGTGCGGGAACAACGCATAACTCTGAAAGACCATCGTCATGTCGCGTTGATTGGGCGGCTGCGAGGTGATGTCTTTGCCACTCAGGAAGATTTTCCCGGAAGTCGGCGATTCAAACCCGGCGATCAGGCGGAGCGTGGTGGTCTTGCCGCAGCCGGATGGCCCCAGCAGCGTGATAAACTGCCCCTTCTGAATTGCCAGCGACACATTATCGACAGCGGTGAATTCACCACTGCCTTCCCGCATTGGGAACTTCTTGATGATCGATTCCAAACGCAGATTGATCGTCTCGTTCATTTAGCGTCCCCCTTGCAATCCGCGTGTGGCTGCGCTGCTACCACCGACAACGTAGGTGAGAACCCCGATGGTGAAAATCACGATCAGGATCAGAATGACACAGTAGGCAAAAGCATTTCCGAAGCGGCCATTTTCCACTTCGTTGAGGATCTGGGCGGTCATGATTTTGGTCTGCGGTGTGGTCAAAAAGACGATGGCGGAAATCGTCGTCATCGAACGAGCAAAGGCGTACATGAGGCCGGACAGGAACGCCGGTCGGATCAGGGGCAAGGTGATGCGCCGGAAGGTCTGGGCGTTATTGGCCCCCAGGCTGGTAGAGGCTTCCTCGATAGCCGGGTCGATCTGCGAGAGCAGGGACACGCCCGACCGGAGCGCCGCCGGCACGCTGCGGACGATATACACCAGGATGATCGCCAGCGCGCCGCCCAGTAAGGCCCGTCCACCCGTCAGTTTGGGGATCAAGGGAATGACGAGCGGAGTCTCCCCAATCGGGATGGTCAGCTCAATCGGATTGTTGAACACAATCAGATACCCAATACCCAGGATCGTACCGGGCAGGGCAATCCCCAGCATGGTGGCAAAGTCGAGCGCACCACGTCCGGGGAAGGGCTTTCGCACCACCAAAAAGGCGATGAAGATGCCCATCAATCCGGCGATGGGGGTCGCGACCACTGAAAGCAGGGTGGTATCGGTCATGGCTTCCGCGCCATAGCCGTTGATGACAAAATCAAAGTGGGACAGGGTGAAGGTGTTATTGACCCCCAGCACTTCCGTAAAAGCCCCTACGAAAATTGTGCCGTAGATCGCCACGATCAACACACAAACCGCCATGACCACAGCAAAGAGCGTCCAGCGCACCACCGGATGCTCGATCTGCTGCGGCTTGCCGGTTGGCTTACCCGTCACCGAAACCACCGAGGCCCGGCTGATCCAGTAGCGCTGTACCAGGAACACCGTGAGCGAGGGGATGAGGAGGATGACCGAGAGCGCTGCCGAGGCGTTGGTGTCAAAGAGTCCGACGATTGAAATATAGATGCGGGTTGCCAGGACTTCATAGTTGCCGCCCAGCACCAGCGGATTGCCCAGGTCGGCAATCGCCTCGACGAACAGCAGCAGGAAGGAACCTGCCAGCCCCGGCACCAGCATCGGCACGGTGACGGTGCGGAAGATATGCCACTTGCTGCCGCCCAGGTTGGTCGCCGCTTCATCGAGGGCCGGATCGAGGGCTTCCAGCATGCCTTTCAGGTTCATATAAGCAACCGTAAACAGGGACAGCGAGAGCACCAGCGTCAGCCCGTCCAACCCGTAGATGTCGTTGCAGCCCCGGCCTTCGCCCCACAGGCAGCGGGTGTCAAATATCCCTTTGGTCACCAGGCCATTACGCCCAAAAAGGATGATGATGGCACTGGCCAGGGCAAATGGGGGGGAAATGATAGGGATGAGCGCGATGACATGCATGAAGCGCTTGAAAGGCACTTTGACCTTGACCTGGACATAGGCAAAGAGAAAGCCCAGTAAAGTGCCCGCCACCGCGACCGTCAGGCCCATCACAATCGTATTGCGAATGATCGTCAGGTAAACCGGATCACCGATAAACCGCTGGAGATTAGTCAGCCCTTCGCCGGAAAGCCCCGCGCTCACCATCGAAAAGATCGGCAGCAGGATGGTGATGACGACAAACAGCACGGCGATAATCAGCCCCACCGCCAGTACCGGATCACCAAACGTACGGCGAAAATCCTTGAGAGTACGTCGTAAATGAAACAATGAAGGCATCCTATTAAACAAAGGGACGTTCTGTTAGAACGTCCCCATATTCCAAAATAGCAGGGCTACTCAGCCGGGGTCGGCGCAACTTCAGCGTCGAAGCGTTCGACCAGCGCAGTCCGGTTTGCACCGGCAGCGGCGAAGTTGTAATCCACCAGCAGCACGTCAGCCAGGTTGACCGAAAGCTCGGAAACTGGCGTCTCCGGGTTGGTCGGCAGTTGGAGCGAATTGACCGTCTGAGCAATCGCCTGGGCATCCGCCGTCAACGCCCATTCGTACCACAGCTTGGCGGCATCCAGTTCCGGCGCATTCTTCAAAATCGCCATACCGCCAATTTCGTAGCCAGTGCCTTCTGCGGGGAAGGTATTGACGACAATATCCTGGAAGCCTTCCAACTGGAGCTTTACACAGTCATGCGAGAAGATGATGGACACGGCGACTTCACCACCACCGGCCATCCGGCCCGGTGCAGAACCGGAGCGGGTGTACTGCAGGATGTTCTGATGCAGCGCCGCAAAGTACACGAACGCATTATCAATCGCGGCCTGGGTGGGCGCACCGGTTTCATCATAGCCAGTGCCCGCTTCGGCAGCTTCCAGTTCATCTGCCTTCAGCGTGACGACCGTCCAGAAGGCGGTGAAGGCCGTACCGGAAGTCGCCGGATGCGCCATGGCGACGTTGCCTGCCAGAGCCGGGTCCAGCAGATCGTCCCAGGAAGTCGGGGCTTCCAGCCCAAGTTCTTCCAGCAGTTCGACATTGGAGCAGAAACCCAGCGCGCCGACGTAGACTCCGGCCCATGAGTTATCGGCACCGCGATAGGCTTCATTCACCACGGCCGCGTTTTCCGATTCATAGATTTCCAGCAGACCTTCTTCATTGGCTGCAATGAAGGCATCGGCAGGGCCGCCCCACCATACCGAGAATTCGGGATTGTCGGCAGTGGCACGGATGCGCGCCAACGCTTCACCGGAGGACAGACGGACATAGCTGGTCTGAATGCCGGTCTGTTCCTGGAATGCCTGGGTCATGGCGACACACCAGTCTTCCTGGGGGGTACAGAGAACTGTCAGCGTTTCCTGCGCTGACACCGTGACGGCGGTGAGGACCGTCAAGAGGAGTACTGCGATCAACGTAAGCTTTTTCAACATAACCTCCTGTCAAAATACGGATCAAAGACTAACACCCATATAACCGCACGCCCATGACTATCGTAACTTCACTAACACGTCGTTGATCAGGTTAGCGGCTTGTTCCGCACTGTTCACGGCGTGGATCATATGCCTATAAATTTCCCGTAGCTTGAGGACATTCACCATGTCCTCCTGCGTGGTCACGTTCTGGAATAACTCGGTCAGGGCGGTGATGTAGAGCGCATCCATCCGGTTTTCCAGCTTACGGACCTGCATCGCATGTTTAATCGCCTGTTCGGTCTGATGTTCGATGTGCCGAACGGCCTCATTCAATTCGGTGGCACACTGGGCCAGCACTTGCGCCATGGCCTTCAGATGCGTATTTGGGGCCACCTTGAGCAGATACATCTCCCGCACCAACGAGAACAGGTAATCCAGCACATCGTCAATCGCCCGGGACAGACCAAACAGATCTTCCCGGTCTATCGGCGTGATGAAGGATTGCTTGAGCTTGACGATCAGCAGCCGCCGGGCTTCATCGGCTCGCTTCTCGATGGTTGACACCCGCACCGCATGTTCCTTGAGCGGGGACTCCATGAAGACCAGCACCGCCTGCGCGCCCTGAATCAGCTGCTCGGTTTGACCCAAGAGCGAATGGACCAGCGGATCAATCCGCCGCGCCGGAGACCGCCCGAAAGGCAGCATCAGTTTCATCAAGCTAACCCGGAAACCAGAAGATAGACTACCGCCCCTACCAGTGCAGACATGGGCAGAGTCAGCAGCCACGCTCCCAGAATCTGTCGGAACACCCCCCAGCGGATCTTATGTAGTCGCTCGGCGCTGCCGGCGCCTACGATTGCGGATGAAATCACCTGTGAACTGCTCACCGGCCCACCGAGCAGCGACGCACTTAGCAAAACCAACCCGGAAGCCGTCTGCGCGCCAAAACCATGGATCGGTTGGACGCTGCAAAGCTGGTTCCCCAGGGTGCGGCTCACCCGTTTGCTGCCCATCAGGGTGCCAATTGCCATCGCCACCCCACTGAACGCCGCTGCCCAGTAAGGCACGGAAAAGGCGCTGCCACTGGTGGCCGCCAACCCCAATGCCAGAATGCCCATCAGCTTCTGCCCATCATTGGAGCCGAACGAGAGCGCGACCAGCAGGCTGATCGGCACCTGCGCCGTCTTAAAAACCGTATTGATGCGCGGGGTGGCTGATGCACTGACAAAGTAGGTGAACTTGACGATCAGGTAGCCAGTGGCAATGCCGAGTACGGGAGACAAAAAAAGAGCTGCCAGCGCCCGCACTATCCCATCCCCGATGATGGCCTGTGCGCCAAAGCCGGCCCAGACCGCCCCCACCAGACTGCCGATAAAGGCCTGTGTCGTGCTGCATGGAATGTTAAACCACGCCGCCAGGCCGATCCACCCGACGGCGCCTGCCAGCGAGGCAATCACGACCGGGGTTGTCACCGCATACCATCGCACTAAATCCACACTCACCGTCCCGGCCACCGCCAGACCAAAAACGAACGGACCGACACACAGGCAGGCCAGAGTCATGGCTAAAGCCGTGCGGGGACGTAGCGCACGGGAAGACACCACCGTTGCCAGAATGCTGCCGGCACCGTTCAAGCCGTTGAGGTAGCCAAAGGCAAAGGTGAGGATGAGGATCGCTGCAAAACTGATCCACCCCATAGGTCAATCTCCCGTTTATATTGTTAAATTTAGTTTAAGAAATTGTTAACTAGATGTCAAGCTTATTTAATATATGGATTCTGTCGGGAGCAGGCTGCCCCCACATAAGCATCTCCTGAACATCCACACACCTCGCATCAACTTCCCCGTATACTTGAGAAATTAATCACAATCGGGAAGTGTTGTACCCATGCCCGCTGCCGTCCTGCTGCGACTCGGTCGCCGCTATATCAGCCGCCGTATTTTGCAGAGCCTGTTGTTCGTCCTCGGCGTGACTCTGGGCGTGGCGATGGTCATCGCTATCGACCTCGCCAATGCCTCCGCGACGCGGGCGTTCGACCTGACCGCCGAGAGCATCAGCGGGCGGGCGACCCATCAGATCATCGGCGGCCCGGCTGGGCTGGATGAGGATATCTACCGGCGGCTGCGCCTCGAACTCGGCCTGCGCGACAGCGCCCCGGTCATCGACCAGTACGTGCGAGCGCCGGAACTGGGCAACCAACCCATGCGGATGCTGGGCGTCGATCCGCTGGCAGAGCCACCCTTCCGCGCCTATATCGCTACCGCCGAGGTGATCGGGCAGCAGGGGGATGCGGGCGAGGCACTGAACGCCTTCATTGCGATGCCAGGCAGCATCCTCATCAGTCAGCGGCTGGCGGAGCGCTTCGGCGTCGAGCCGGGCGGGATGCTCCAGCTTCAGGTGGGTGACCGGGTGCGCGAGGCGCAGATCGTCGGCGTGCTGCGGTCATCCGATGATGTATCCGGGCAGGCGTTGGATAACCTGCTGCTGGCGGATATTGCCACGGCGCAGGAACTGCTCGGTACACCGGGGCGCATCAGCCGCATCGACCTGATCCTGCCGGAAGGTTACGACACCGCGCAGATCACGGCGATCCTGCCAGCCGGGGCGCAGTTGACCACGCCAACCGATAGTGCCAGCGCCTTGAGCCAGATGACCGATGCCTTCAACTTCAACCTGCAAGCGCTGAGCCTGCTGGCGTTGGTGGTCGGCGTCTTCCTGATTTACAACACCGTCACCTTCAGCGTCATCCAGCGGCGACCGATGATCGGGGTACTGCGGGCGTTGGGGGCGACGCGGGCGCAAATCTTCGGGCTGATTCTGGGCGAGGCGGCGCTGCTCGGTTTGATCGGCACGGTGCTGGGTCTGGCGGTGGGCATCATCTTCGGGCGGGGCGCGCTGGGATTGGTCTCGCGGTCGATCAGCGACCTGTACTTCACCATCAGCGTGCAGGGGCTGACCGTCCCGCCAGAGACTTTGCTCAAAGGGGCGTTGATCGGGCTGGCGGCCAGCATGGTCGCGGCGTTGATTCCTTCCATCGAAGCGACCCGAACCCCACCAGCCGGTAATCTGCGTCGGTCGGATGCCGAAGATCGGGCGCGGAAGCTCATCCCGGCCATGACGGTCGGCGGGGTGCTGGCGAATATCATCGGTGTGCTGGCGCTGCGGGTGCCTACCGACAGCCTGGTCATCAGCTTCGGCGGCTTGTTCTTCGTGGTCATCGGCAGCGCCTTATTCACACCGGGAGCCTTACTGCTGGTCATGCGGCTGGTCAGTCCGTTGACCGACCGGCTGTTCGGCGTGCTGGGGCGGATGGCACCGCGAGCGGTGACCCGGTCGTTGAGCCGCACCTCGATTGCCGTAGCCGCGTTGACCATTGCCGTCAGCGTGATCGTCGGCGTGAGCGCCATGATCGGCAGCTTCCGGCTGACGGTCTCCGACTGGCTGGATCAGACGCTGGACGGCGACATTTACATTTCACCACCGCTGCTGACCGTGACCAGTGCGACCGCCAATACCGATCCAGCCATCGTCGATCAACTGCGGGCGGTGCCGGGTGTGGCTAGTGCTTCGACGGTGCGGCAGGTGCGGGTGATTGCACCGGACTACCCTGATTTGCCACCGGTCAACCTGAACGTTTTCGATGTCGATAGCACGCGGTCGGGACGGCCTTTTGTGTGGAATGCGGCACCGGATGGCGATTACTGGGCGGCGTTGGAGGGCGGCGCGGTGCTGGTCAGCGAGCCGTTTGCCTTCCGCCGGGGGATTACGCAGCAGAACAATCAACTGACCCTGCTGAGCGACCGGGGCGAGCAGACCTTCACGGTGGTGGGCGTCTACTACGACTATTCCAGCGATCAGGGGGCGGTGATGATGGCCGAGTCGGTCTACCGTCCGTTGTGGGATGACCGCTTCATCACCAGCATTGCCCTGTTCGTCAAGCCGGGGGTGGAAGTCCAGCCGGTGATCGACACGGTGCAGCGGGAGGCGCTGGTGGGCTATGACCTGCGGGTGCAGAGCTTCAGCGATCTGCGGGCCGGGGTGTTCCAGGTCTTCGACCAGACGTTTGCCATCACGGCGGCGCTGCAACTGCTGGCGACGGTGGTAGCGTTCATCGGCGTGTTGAGCGCCTTGATGTCCTTGCAGTTGGAGCAGACACGGCAGTACGGCGTCATGCGGGCGACCGGCATGGTGCCGCGTCAGTTGTGGACGTATACCCTGCTGCAAACCGGGTTGATGGGCTTGACGGCGGGGCTGCTGGCCTTGCCGATTGGGTTGGCGTTGGCGCTGGTGTTGATCGAGGTCATCAACGTGCGGTCGTTCGGCTGGTCGATGCAACTGGCCTTGCAGCCACAGGAGTTCGTGCAGGCCTTCGGCGTGGCGGTGATTGCAGCGTTGGCAGCCGGAGTCTATCCAGCCTGGCGTATCAGCCAGATTCTGCCGGGGCGGGCGTTACGGTCGGAGTAGGTTTAACACAGAGAGGCAGAGGCGGAGAGGAGCAGAGGGGAGATTTAATGCAAAGCTGCAAAGGGGGGAAGATTACAGGCAATTATTACCTGTTTTGCAGGTGCGGAACAGGTAATAATTTACGTAATATTACAATTCTCCTTCGCGCCGCTTTTAGGGCGTTGATGAACGACGTGCCTTGAGGACATCCATCGACGGAATGTGTTGGCGGGCGAAGATCTAGGCGTATAGACTGCTTCTATTCCCACCCTGCCAGTGGTTTTGAACCACTGGCAAAAACGGGAAAACGCGCTAAAGGCGTTCCGGGAACCGCTTCAGCCGGTTTTCCCCTATAGCTTTGGGTTTTGAACCCAAAGCGCTGACTAAGACAGAAAACGGCCCACCTCTTGCAGTCCCCCTGAAAGCGTTCTGGGACACTTTAGAAGCGGGTGCTATTCCTCATCAATCGTCTCCAGATAAGCGTACAGGCTGTTTTCAGCATGATTCTGTTGTTGATTTTCGATGTAGGCGACCACAAATGGCACTTGCTTAATACCGTAGGTCAACACGCCGTAGCCATTTTGCCATGCGAAGCGAGCCGGTAAATTGGGAAGCAAGCTGTTCACTGCATAGGATGAGGCACCCTTGATATGCTTCATCCAATCGGCAACCGATACGCTCGTATGGATAGTGGCTGCTACATGAATGTGGTCCAGCATTCCGTTGATTGCCAGCACCTCGCTGCGGAGTTCAATAGCCTTGTGCCGAATCGTCGGGTAGAGATGGGCAGCTACTGAATCGGTAATGCTCGGCTCTCGATGTTTAGTTGTCCAGATCAGATGATAGTAACAGCGAGCAAAGGGCATGGCTCGATTATGACCTGTGTCAGTAAACTTGATCTTGACTGATTTAGGACTTACTCAAGCACGAGCGCAGATGCCACGCTCCGTGCCGCCTCTACACATGGGGTATTTTGCGTAAGTCCTGTGATTATAACAATCACGCTAAATTCGGCTCATTTGAACCTGAAAAGCCTCAAATGAGCCGTTGAATCTCTTGAATCAAATTTGTGCCCGGAGGGCATCCTTAAAGGAAATAAGCGCCGCGTCCAAACCGGAATGACTCATAAAATGGAGTCCTACCCACACCTCGCTGCATCCCGTCCGTACTACATCAATCCCGTTGCTTAAGCCGCCTGTAAGGTAAACCAATGTTATAGTGAACGTATCGAAGCATATTACCAAGCAGGTAGCAAATTCATGCAAATCCCTATCGCCAAGCCCTTCGTGGGTGCAGAAGAAAAGGAAGCAGTCGTCCAGGTGCTGACCAGCGGCACCCTCACCAGCGGCCCCAAAGTGGTCGAATTTGAGAAGGCTTTCGCTGCCCAACATGGCGCAAAGCACGGGGTTGCCACCAGCAACGGGACGACCGCGCTGATGGCGGCCATGATGGCCCACGGCATCGGGCCAGGGGATGAAGTCATCATCCCGTCCTTCAGCTTTTTTGCCACTGCCTCGTGCGTCCTGAGCGTCGGCGCACGTCCGGTCTTTGCTGATATTTACCCGGATACGTTCAATATGAATCCGGCAGCGGCGGAAGCCGTCATCACCCCGCGCACCAAAGCCATCATGCCGGTCCACCTGTACGGTCAACCTGCGGAGATGCCCGCCTTTGAAGCCCTGTGCCAGAAGCACGGCCTCGTCCTGCTGGAAGACTCGGCGCAGGCGCATCTGGCCGCCATTGGTGAGCGGCACGTCGGCACCTGGGGGACAGCTTCCTTCAGCTTCTACCCGACCAAGAACATGACCACCACTGAAGGCGGCATGGTGCTGACCAACGATGATGAGATCGCCCGCAAGCTGCGGATGATCCGCGCCCAGGGTATGAACACCCAGTACTACCATGAAGTCGTCGGTTACAACTTCCGTATGACCGATATGGCCGCGGCGATTGGGTTGGTGCAGATGGGACGGCTGCCCCAGTGGACATGTGACCGGGTCGGTAATGCGACCTTGTTCAACAGCAAGCTGGAAAGCGTGCGGACGCCGGTCAACCGTGATGGCTACACCCATGTCTATCATCAGTACACCGTCCGCGTGCCGGATGGCGTGGATCGGGAAGCCGTCACCAAGCGCCTGAACGAGCGCGGCATTGGTGTGCGGGTCTACTATCCGCTGCCGATCCACCGCCAGCCGGTGTTCCAGAACATGGGCGGCTACGACAAGCTGGATCTGCCAGAAACCGAGAAAGCCACTGCCCAGGTCTTCAGCCTGCCGGTGCACCCGGCGCTGACTGACGAGGAAAAGCAGTACATCATCGAGGAGGTCAACGCCTCATGCTAAAAGCAGCCGTCATCGGCGTGGGCAGCATCGGCCAGCACCACGCCCGCGTCTACCGGGAAATGGATGGGGTCGAACTGGTGGCGATTGCGGATGCGAATGCGGGCACCGCTGCCAAAATCGGCAACCGCCAGAACGTCCCGTATTACACCGATTATCAGCAGATGATCGACGAGAAAAAACCGGACCTGATCTCGGTCTGCGTGCCGACCAGCCTCCACTTCAAGGTGGGCAGCGACCTGATGGAACAGGGCCTCAATATCTTGCTGGAAAAACCCATCGCCAGCACGATTGAGCAGGGTGAAAAGCTGGTCGCCCTGGCGAAAGAAAAAGGGGTTGTGCTGGCAGTCGGGCATATCGAGCGCTTCAACCCGGCAGCTATGGAGCTGCGCCGCCGCCTGCGCGAAGGCATGATCGGCAAGCTGTATCAGATCAGCGCCCGCCGCGTGAGCCCCTACCCGCCCCGCATTCAGGATGCCGGTGTGATTATCGACCTAGCCTCCCATGATATTGACCTGATGCGCTACCTGGCGGACGAACCGGTTCAGCGCGTCTATGGCGAAACCGTGCAGAGCATCAACAGTGACCGTGAAGATATGTTCAACGGCCTGATGCGCTTCCAGTCCGGGGCGGTGGGCGTACTGGATGTCAACTGGATCAGCCCGACCAAGATCCGGCAGATTCATGTGACGGGTTCACGCGGCTTGTTCCGCTGCGACCTGCTCTCGCAGGAACTGTATTTCTACGAAAACGAGAGCGCGCCCAGCCAGTGGGATACGCTGGCGATCCTGCGCGGAGTGAGCGAAGGCAACGTGCTCGGCATTCGCATCAACCGGCATGAGCCGCTGGCGGCTGAACTGAATGATTTTGTCGCCTCGGTACGGGACAGCCGCAAACCCACTGTCGCGGGTGAAGATGGCCTGGCGACGCTGAAACTGGCGCTGGATTTTGTCAAGTCTGGCCGCGAGGTTGCTCTCATCGCGGAATAGGTTGATAATCCGTAGGCGATGGTCAGCGGTTGGCACACAACTATCGGGGTAGGTCTTACAAGGCCTACCCCGATGCAGGTGTCAGCGGGGATAAAATCGCTATGGATTGTCGAGCTCATGAATCCACCCTCCGTCCTATATTGCCCCAGGCGATGGGGTATACCACCTGTCTGCCCAGCCCGCGCAACCATCCCGCAGTCGGTCACGTATAGAACAACAAGCTGTCCGAAGTGAGGCAGGGCATGTTGAATTTCCGATTCCGTCGGCAAAATCCGAAGAGCGCACCTAATCTGGTCGTCTCTCAGCGGGTCATTGATAAGATGGCCGCCGCGGCCAGCCGTTACATCGCGGATGAAACCGGGGAGGCGCTGATCGGCCTGTTAGCTCCCGGTCTGCATACCAACGGGATACCCACCATCTACGTGTTGGAAACCATCGCGCCGGATGAGAGTGCCGTTCGAGAATGGGCGACCTTCCAGCAGGGGGATGAAACGCAGGCGGAGCGCTTCTGGTGGATGCTGGAAAACTGGCGGACGCTGCGCGAAAGCCGCAAACTGGTCGATGGCAAACCGCTGCCGACCAAGTGGGATGTCCCGCTGATACATGTCGGTGACTGGCACAAACAACCGGGCTTCATGATCCAACCCAGCACCGGCGACCTGATGACAGCGCGCATCATGCTGGAAGACCCGGAAGCGAATATGGAGTTCCTGATCGCGCCCATCCTGACGATTGGGCACCCGAACGGGCAAGAGACTCCGCCGGAGGCGAATTTCATCACCGTCCCGCAGGAGGACGGCACCTGTATGCGGGTTGACTTCTGGTATCTGGATCGCCACAGCTATGACTTCCAGATGATTCACCCGGCGATTTACCCGGATGACCAACTCCCGGCGCTGCCGGACTATCCCTGGCACATGACGGATACGGCGCGGGTCGATGCGGAGTATCAGCAACTGGATGAAGCGGGGGTCTATGCTTCGCCACCCATCCTGTGGAACGCGCATGATCACGCGCCGCTGGATGTCTGCCTGCTGGTGACCTACCCGGAGTGGCCGCAGTCGCTGCTGCTCGTCACCCGGTCGGACTATCCGCACAGCACCCCGGCAGCGCGGACCGGCCCCAAGCCGCCGGTTGATCCACAGGTTGACCCGGTCGCCGCGTTCGAGCACGTCTGGCCGGACTCGAAACCGGTTGTCCTGAAAACCGACTGGCAACCTTCCAGCCAGTCCCGGCTCCATGATTATTTGTTGGCGGTGGTGGCCGAATTGGGCTGGAAGCGCCCGGTCAAAGCGACCACGCCAGGTGATGAGGTAACAGCATGACCGCGAACTGGGATCGGGTCGAACGGCTTATCGGCAGCGATAACCTTGCCCGCCTGAAAGAAAAGCGCGTGGGCGTGGTTGGGCTCGGTTCCGGCGGCAGTTTTGTGGCCGTCAGCCTGGCGATGAGCGGAGTCGGTCACTTTGTACTGGTTGATGACGATGTGGTCGAGCCTTCGAATATCGTCCGCCACGCTGCGGACCGCCGCTATCTGGGTCAGACCAAATCGGAAGCTGTGGCGGACCTCATTCGGCAGCGCAATCCCCAGGCGGATGTGACCGCACGACACGGGCGCATTGAAACCCATATGGATGTGCTGGATAACCTCGACCTGCTGGTGGTCGGAGTCGACGGCGAAGGGCCCAAATACATCCTGAATGAAGCCTGCCTCAAACGCAACCTGACGGCGGTCTACGCCGGGGTGTATGAACGGGGCGAAGGCGGCGATGTGGTGGTCATCCGACCGTACAACGGCCCCTGTTATGCCTGCTGGGCAGCGGAACTGCGCGAAGGGTTAGCAGTTTCTCAATTACCTGAAGGCGTCGAGCTTGATTATGGTATGATTGGACCAGAGGGAACGCTGGAAGCTGAGCCGGGATTGTGGCTGCACGTCGTCCGCGTGGCTGCTGCCCAGGCCGATCAAGCCCTGAACGAACTGCTGCTTGGAACACGGGTTCACCGGACCATGCCCGCCAATACCGTCATTCTGGCGAATACCGCGCTGGAGATCATGACCGGACACATCAGCCAGCCCTATACTGCCGAGTGGGTTCAGGTGGAGCGCGATCCACACTGTCTGGTTTGTGGCGATGCCCTGCGAAATACCCTCAGCGCGGACTCTCAGACTGAAAACGGCCTTTCCCTCGATAGTCTGATGCAGGATACCGGCATGGCTTTTGAAGCACGTGATGACCAGCCAACGCCCCCCGGAGAGCGAGCATGAACGAGCAAGACACCAACCAACCGATTGACGTTACGCCGGACGAACCGGCGAATATGATGCCCTCTGCTGGTGCTGGGCCAAGCGCAGCCGCACCGGAACCGCCTGCATCTGTTCCAGAAGATGCCGGTATGCAGGAACGGCTCGAACGGCTGGGCGGCGAACCCGCCCCAGCCATCACCCCGGAAGAATTCGCCCGGTTGCAGAAATCCGGGCAGGTGCATATCGACGCCCGGGGACGGGTACGAACCGCGCAGCGCAGCAATTCGGATGCGGGTGTTTCCCTGCGGAAGCGCCGGGCGTGGTATTTCACCTAGACCCTTTCCTTTTACCCTCTCCCATCTGCGGAAAGGGAAACCGGAGCGATTCATTCAATCCATAGACTGCAGGGGCATTCCTTTACCGGCTGCCCCTGCCGACATTTATACTCAAGGACACAGCCCATGCCGACCAATCCAGAAGGACGGGCACTCAACAATCAGATGATTGACGGTCTGCGCGCGCGGCAGAACCTGTTAGACCGCAGCTCCGAAGCCGCGTTCCGGGCAGTCCCGCGTCATGTCTTTTTGCCAGGTCAAAAACTGGAAACTATCTACACGGATGAAGCGATTGCCATCAAGCGCGACTCGGATGGCAGCGTCCTCAGTTCATCCAGCCAGCCAACGATGATGGCGATCATGCTGCGGCAGCTCCGGCTGGAAAAAGGCGATAATGTGCTGGAGATTGGTACCGGCACTGGCTACAACGCGGCCATCATGCAGCACATCGTCGGGGAAACCGGTTATGTGACCAGCATCGAACTGGATAATCAACTGGCTGACCAGGCGCGGCAAAACCTGCAGCGCATGAACATTGGCAATAACGTCAATGTGGTGACGACGGATGGCGCACAGGGCTACGCGCCGCGGGCCTCCTACGACCGCATTATCGCCACAGCCGCCACCTGGGATATTCCACCGGCATGGATTAAACAACTGAAGCCGGATGGGGTGCTGGTTGCACCCATGTGGATTGAAGGGATGCAGGTCAGCGCGGCCTTCAGCCTGCAAGATGACGGCACCCTGTACAGTTCGCGCAATATCCCCTGTGCGTTTATTTCGATGCGGGGCGTTGCCTCCGGGCCGACGGTTTCTCGCCGGGTCGGGCGCTCAACCCTGATGCTTTCAGCTCACAATGTACAGAACATTGATAGCGCCGCGCTGCATCTGCTGCTCTCGGACGACGCAGAGATCAACCGCCTCACCCCGGCGCTGGATAGTCTGGACTACTGGAACGGCTTTGTCATCTATCTGGCGCTGAATGTTCCCAGCGGGTATCAATTCTCGCTCTACAACGTCGCCGAAAATCAAAAGACCTATGGGTTGGAAGGCAGCGGCTTTGCCATCACCCGGCGGGGGACAGCCTGCTTTGTGCCCTACAATGGGGAGGGACTAGCCTATGCCTTTGGCGGCGCAGATGCCTTCATGCATCTGCAAAAGCGGTTGGACGAGTGGGAGGCCGCCGGGCGACCGGGGAGCGATTCACTGCGACTGCTGGTGTTGCCCCAGGATCACCCTCGGGCGACAGCGCAGGGTTCGGCAACCGTTTACCAACGACAGTATCATCATTTACTGGTCTGGTTAGAGGGGTAACCCCATACCTTAAGCCAGGAGCCGAACGTAATCCACGACCGCTTCCCGATCATCGGCTGCGTTTACGCATCAATAACGGTCGTGGATCATGGAAAGGTTTCGGCGAACGGTTTAACCGATTATACCCATGTGACCCATGCGGAGAATAGGTATCAGCGCAATCATCACGGCAGGACTGACAGGTTAGTGTCTCCTGGATATCAGCAAGTCCGTCAGTTCTGATCTACTCGGTAGAGAGCAGCCCGCGCTGCTCCTTGTGTTCGGGAGGCTTGCCAATGAAGCTGCATCCGATGTGTGACCTTTTGATCCTGTTGGAACGCCTCGAATCCACTTATGACTTTGCTGAACGCACCCTGCAATTGGTTCCTGAATCCCGCTGGATGGAGGCGGGGGTCTGCGGGCACTGGTCGGTCAAAGACCTGATCGCCCACCTGACCCATTGGGAACAGCGGACGCTGCACTGGATGGAAGCGGGAACGCCGCTCACGCATCCGGAACCCGGCTACGGTTGGGATGAAGCCGAATTCGACCGTCTGAATGACTTCTACTATCAACGCGATAAAGCCAAAAGCTGCGAGGATGTGCTGGCGGATTGGCACAGTGCCCAATCTGACCTGCTGGCCCTGGTAGAAGATCTAGATGATGAGGAGCTGTCCGGTGGCGGACGCTATGCCGGGATATTCATGGACTCACCAGCAGATGCGATCGCCAGCAACGCCTTCCTGCACTACGATCTGCATATCGGGCAGATCCGAATATGGTTGAACGGCTAGGAACTCGGCCCCTGTGCCTGTCGCTACTTTGCGCTAGGCGTTGACCGTCTGCCAGGTTTGGATGATGCCAGCGGCGATCAGGTTGATGACCCGCTGGCTGTTATCGTATTCGGTGTGCGAACCGGGATTCCAGAATTCGACCAACCCACCTACGTTGATCTGTTCATCGGCAGTCACCGCTTCCCCATAGGCCGCATTTAAGGTCTTCAAGGGGAAACCGATAACATCATCCTGGTCATAGATGTTAATCCACTCGCTGACTATCTGCGGATGAGTCTCGCGGAACGCCGGGGGAGGAGACGGAACCCGGATGGGCAGCCCAAAATCCTGATAGCGCAGGCTCCATAGGGCCAGCGGATTGCCTAGGGTATAGAGCTTGGTGAGGGTTTCACCCCGTTCCAGCGGGGTATCCGCCATACTGGCCCGGACGATTTCGGTGATGAGGGGTTTATCCACCGAGTCATATTGCAGGTCGTAGATGAAGTTGCTGGCAATGATGGCCCCCAGACTGTGCGCGACAATGCACAGGGGTGCATCCGCGCCAGCCTCACGAGCCAGGCGGGCTAAGGTCCCGGCAAAACGGGCGTGGATCTCATCGTACATGCGCCGGTCGGTTGCCGTGATCTGATAGGCCAGCGCATCGGCCAGCAGGTCAATCAGCATCTTCCGGATCGGCATCCAGCTCATCGACTGATCGGACCTTTTCAGCCGGCGCAGCAGTTCTTCTTCTTTGTTCTGCATGGCGGGCGACCAATGGACAGGTCTGACGATCACATCGGTTCCACAGGTTGGCTCACACTGATCCAGAATACGCCCCATGAATTCATTGGCGAAGTCTTTATCATGGGAACCCATCCCATGCACAAAAGCGACCGCGACTTTTTTCCCCATGGGCACCTTTACCGCATTTCCTGACCGCCGGTCACGTTGATGGCCTGCCCGGTCATGTAGCTGGAGTGGTCCGATGCCATAAAGGCCAGCACATTGGCGACATCTTCATAGGTGCAGCCCCGCTTCATCGGCACCTGGTCGATGTAGCGCTGACGCACTTCGGCTTCAGTGATGCCCCACTTCTCGGCATACTGCTTGTACAGCGAATTCACCCACAGCGGCGAATCCAGCAGGTTGCCGGGGCAGATCGAATTGACGCGGATGTTGAACTCGGCCAGTTCCAGCGCAAGGCTCTGAGTCAGGCCAATCCCACCGAACTTGGAGGCAGCATAGGCAAAGCTCTTGTAGCTGCCTTTCTTGCCGGATTTGGAGTTGATCTGGATGATGTTGCCGCTCTTCTGCGCTTTCATCACGCGAGCAGCGTGTTTGGCCGCCAAGAAGTAGCCGGTCAGGTTGACGTTCAGCACCGCCATCCACTTATCCAGCGGAAAGGTGTCGATCTCCCCACTGAACAGAATACCCGCATTGGAAACCAGCAAATCCAGCCGCCCAAATTGGCTGACGGTTGAATCCACCAGCGCGGCGACCTGCTCTTCATTGGTGACATCAACCGCAACAGCACGGGATTGACGGTCGGTGGTCTGGGCAACTTCCCGGGCGGTGGCTTCAGCCTGCTCGGCTTTGAGATCCGCGACCACCACATGGCAGCCCTCGACCGCCAATCGCTGGCAGAGCGCTTGCCCCAAGCCCTGCGCGCCGCCGGTCACAATGGCAATCCGGTCTTCGAGTAAACGGGTCATGGGTAGATCCTTTTTGTATGAAAGCACAGGCGTGGTGCTATTTCTCGCTGCTGGCTCGTCGCTGACGCTGGCGTTGACTGAAGTAGTTGAGCATCAGCACCAACAGCAAGGTTGCACCCCAGGCAAATTGGCGGAAGAAATTCGCGCCGCTGTTCTCAAATAATACCTGATTTAGTCCAGTAGAGAGCAGTTGCAGGGCCACTACCGCCAGCACCACCCCTGCCATCCGCCCGAACCCGCCGGAGGGATCAATCCCGCCCAGCACACAGATCATGATCGCCAGAAGCACGTAACTCTCGCCAAAGTCGATGCGGGCGGCATCGATTCGACCGAGGATGATGATGCCCGCAATGGCGGAAAGCATACCACTCAACAGGTAGGTTCGCAGCAGGACGCTGCGGTTATTGATGCCGGAAAAACGGGCTGCCTGCGGATTCGTACCCATCATATACAGATCGAAACCGTATTTCGTCCGGCTGAGGATGAAGCTGATGACAACCGCCGCCAGCAGGAAAATCACCAGCGGGATGGGCACCGGGCCGATTTCGCCGTTGCCCAGTTCGCTCAGACGGGCTTGCCCAAAAACCGCGGCTCCTTTGGTGACGACAGTGCCGATGCCCGTGAACAGAGTCATCGTACCCAGCGTCGCCAGGATTGGCGGAATCTTGGCATAGGCGACCAGAAAGCCATTGACCAACCCACACAGCAAACCCACCGCAACCCCGGCGAGGATCGCCAGCACGATTGCCAGCCCCACTGTACCCGGATCGGTATCCGGCGATGCCGTCATCGCCGTCAGGACAGTGGCTGCCGTCACGGCCGTCAGGTTTGCCGTCGCATTAATCGAGAGGTCAATACCCCCGCTGAGCATGGTCAGGGCCACTGCAATCGCCAGAATGCCGATCTCGGACATCTGCCGCGCCATCGCTTCGAGATTGGTGCCGGAGGGAAAGGTTTCCGGCTTCGCCAGACTGAAGGCGATGAAGATCACCACCGTGATGACCAGCAGGCGGATCAGGCTGGAATCACGCGGGATCAGGCTATCCAGCCGCAGCTTTTGGGGCGAAGTCGGGGGTGTCTGCATAGTCGCCATAAAATCTTCCTAGGCCGTTTGCACACGCAGGCGGCGCTTCCGCAGCGCCTGAAGCGCCGGGATACCGACGCCGATGATAATCAATACGCCGATCACAAACCGCTGCCATTCTGTGGGGATACCGAGCAAGACCAGGTTACTGCTGATTACAGTGATGAGCAGTACCCCCAGCAAGGTACCGATAACCGTCCCACGTCCGCCGGTGATGAGCGCTCCACCCAAAACCACTGCCGCGATCACATCCAGCTCGGTGCCGACGATGCTGAAGGGGTCAGCTTCCCGGCTGAGAATACCAAAGACGATGCCGCCAATACCTGCCAGAAGACCGACAAATCCATAGATGAAGAACTGGGTGCGAACGATATTGAAGCCGGCGCGTTCGGCTGCTTCCCGGTCACCACCGATGGCATAAATCGCCCGCCCCAGCATCGTTCGGCTGAGGATGAACCAGACCAGCAGCGCCAAGGCAATCAGCAGCGCGAAGGTGAAATGCAGGCTGGCTTCGCCCCGCGCCAGCGGCACGGTAATCAAGTTCAGTCGGGAGGCATCTGCCAGATTGGTGGTCACTTCGCTCAGGCGGATGCGTTCGCTGCCGACGAAGAACAGCAGCGCCCCGCGAAACAGGTTGAGTGTACCGAGCGTGACGATCAGCGTGGGCAGGCGGAAGATGCCGATGAAGACGCCGTTAATCAATCCCAGACCAAGGCCGATCAATGCGCCCAGCAGGAAAGCCAGCGGCACCGAGTCGATGCCGGTATCCACAATGATGCGCGTGCTGATGTAGAGTGCGGTGATGGCAATCGCCGGGAAGGACACATCAATTCCACCGCTGATGAGCACCATCAGCGTTCCGAGCGCAAAAATCCCGATGACGATGCAGGCCCGCAGGATGCGGAACAAATTCTGCACCGAAAGGAACGCCGTCGGATTGATGATAGCGATCACCGCGCACAGGGCGATCAGCACCAGCAGGATAATAAATTCTTGCCGCGCAAATAACGCTCGCCAATTCATGACATCACCCTCACACGGCCAGTTGGCGCAGCTTGGCGCTCAAATCGTGTTCATTCGTTTGCCGGATCGTCATCTGCTCGTCAATTCGACCACGCCGCATCAGCATGACCCGGTTGCAGGTTGCCATCAGTTCGGGAATATCATCCGAAATGACAATAATGCCGATCCCCTTGCGCGCCAGGTCTTTGATGATCTGGTGCAGTTCATCTTTAGAACCCACATCCACGCCCACCGTCGGGCCGTTCAGGATGAGAATCTCCGGGTTGGCCGCCAACCACTTGCTCAGGACGATCCGCTGCTGATTACCGCCGGACAGGCTCCGCACGGGCAATGACACATCCTGCGTTTTGATGTGAAGCCCTGTCACCCAGTCCCGGATCTGCTGGTTCACCCGGTCGCTATCGACAAAGCCGACCCGGTTGAGCAGCGCCTTGAGCGTGCTGGTGACGATGTTGCTGCCGATGCTGCGCTGCAGGAATAACCCCTCTGTCAGCCGATCTTCCGGCACGTACCCAATCCGATGGTAGATGGCGTCCTGAATGCTGCGAATGCTCACTGGTTGCCCATTGAGTTTGATGGTGCCGCGCTGCGCGGGCGTTTCACCAAAGAGGGCCTTCGCCAGTTCGGTCCGCCCGCTGCCCAGCAGCCCGGTGATGCCCAGGATTTCGCCCCGGTGCAGCTTGAAGTGAATATCCTCAAAGGCCCCCGGCAGCGACAGTTGATTGACTTCCAGCAGCGGGGTTTCGCCCTCTGGTGGCGTAAAATCGTAAGTGCTTTCGGCAATCTCGCGACCGGTCATGGCAACGCCGATCTGCCGCGCATCGACCTGAGTGGCCGGGGTTTCCAACACTTTTTCGCCGTTCCGCATGACCACCACGCGCTCAGCGATTTCCAGCACCTCATTCAGCTTGTGACTGACAAACAGGATGGCGATGCCTTTGGCTTGCAGGTTCCGCACCACCTTGAACAGTGCGCGAACTTCCTTTTCCGTGAGCGCCGTTGTGGGCTCATCCATTACCACCAGGCGCGCATCCTGCAAAATGGCCCGCGAAATGGCGATGAGCTGTTTATCCGCCACGCCGAGATCACTGACCAGCGCATCCAGCGGCAGATCGACCTCAGTGCGGCTGAGGGCTTCCTGGGCAATACCCCGTATCTCACGCCAGTTGACAAAACGTTTGCGGGCAGAAAGCTGGCTGTTGAGCGCCAGGTTTTCCGCCACGCTCAGATTGGGGAATAACGAGAAGTCTTGATAGATGACCTGGATACCGGCGCGAATGGCTTCGATGGGGTGCCATTGCGCGACCGGCTGGCCTGTGACCACGATGCGCCCGTGATCGGCCTGATAAAAGCCAGAGATGATCTTGATGAGGGTGGACTTGCCACAGCCGTTCTCCCCGACCAGGCAAGTGATCTCCCCTTGGTTCAGCGTGAGATCCACCCCTTTGAGCGCCTGTACCCCGGCAAAACTTTTGACAATCTGTTCAAGTCGCAATAATTCGGCCACGATGAAATCCACCCACTCTATCAAACAGGTACTAAGTTGGGATACATAGGGGCGACCCGGCGGGTCGCCCCTACAATGTGCATCCTGTCAGGGATGTGCATCATCCCCCGAACAGTGACTAGAAGGCGTAATCCGCCAGGTTTTCAGCAGTGACTTCTACCCACGCAGAACCGTAGAAGACCTTGCCATCGACCAGGGACATCGAACCGTAACCGGGCAGGTTCGGGAAGCCGAAGCTGAGGAACGGCGGCAGACCGCTGCCATCCAGCAGGGACGCGGGCATCTGGCCTTCCAGCATGGTCAGGGCGATCATGTTACAGGCGTAACCAGCATAGGCCGGGTCCCAGAAGCTGATCATATCGACCGCGCCGGTCGGGATCAAGTCACGGGCAATCGAGGGCAGGCTGGTGCCGACCACAACGATTTCATCCTGCAGACCGGCTTCTTCAACCGCCTGGCCGACACCTGCCACGTCCGTGGAGGCGCTGCCCTGAACACCGCGCAGGTTCGGGAACTGAACCAGCAGTTCCTGCATCCGCTCGTAAGCGACCTGCGGATCATCGAAGGATTCGTTCTTGTCACCGACCAGAGTCATGTTCGGGTAGGTAGCGATCTGATGCGCAATCGCCGAGTCCACCCATTCATTGTGGGTCTTGGAGGTCAAGCTGCCGACGAAGACCGTGTATTCACCCTCGCCGCCCATACGTGCAGCCAGGTTATCCATCAGGTTGCGACCAAAAGCCGCATTGTCGAAAGCTTCGATGTCGAAGTCGATGTTCTGCTGGGCCGAGGATTCATGGGTGATGACCACGATACCGGCTTCACGGGCACGCTGCAGGACCGGCTCCACCGTTTCCGGTTGGAAGGGGATCACGCACAGCGAGTCCACACCCTGCGCGATCAGATCTTCGATGACCTGAACCTGCTGGGCAGCATCAGCTTCGGCTGGGCCTTGCTGGAAGGCGGTCACGCTGGGGAAGTCCTGACCGAACCAGCCAATACCCTGTTCCATGCGGTCGAACCAGGCAATACCGGTTACCTTGACGACCGTCGCCATTGTATATTCATTGGTCACGTTGAAGAGCGCGCCAGGGGTTGCGTCCTGGGCCATCGCCAGACCGACGACACCCAAGATGCCCGAAAGAAGAAGTGCAGCAATGAGCAACCGACGAAGCATTTTTCTAAACCTCCAAGTACACCGACGAAACGAAATTTACAGGTGCAGAGAAAACGATTTCATACACCAAAATTGATTATAGCCATCTGGCAAAATACCACGCAATCTGAATGGACAAAAGTGCATAGCTTCTCACATGACATTCATCCTTTCTTTCTAGCGGAAACCACGCTGGCGAAAGCGCGTGCATTTGCCGTCAGATCATCCCCGCTGTACAGCCCACCGGCGACCAGAAAAGCGGTATCAAACGGGTAAAACGCCAGCAGCTCCGGCATCCGGGCGAGCGTCATACCACCGCCGGGTGCGGCCATAATTGGTTTGAGCGCCCCCATTTCGACGGTACAACCTTCGATCACTCCCAGGCAGTCGGCTTCGGTATACGGAAAGCGCCCACCGTAGGAGACAAAAACCGAGACATCCCCACCCGCCAGCCGCACGAGTTGACCGAAGGTGACCGCTGTCGCCATACCGCTGCCGCTGGTGCTGACAAAACTGCCGGATAGCGCCGGATGCGCCAGAATAGGCAGCGCCAGTGAGTCGTCAGCAGCCAGCATGCGCAGGGTATCGTAGCCGGTCAGACCATAACTGATCTCCAGCGCACCCGCCCCCGCCGCTTTGGCAAAACGCGCTCGATCAAGGATCTCATCCACTGGCGCGGTGATGTTCGGGGCATACAGACAGTTCAAACCCGTTTCCCGGTTCGCCCGCGCTACTGCTTCCGCGCAGCGGGCCGTCCGTTCCTCAAAGGGGCAAAAGACCTGATTTGCCAGACCATGATCGTCCTTGATGAGATCGATGCCGCCCAAGGCGAAGGCATAGGCTCTGTCCGCCAGGTCGGTCGCATTCATGCCCATCGGTTTGAGCGCCGTCGCCAGCAGTGGACGGTCATGGACGTTCAGGCGTTCGCGCAAACCGGCACTGCCGAAGCGCGGCCCTTTGAATGTGCGGGTGATCGATTCCGGCAGATCCAACCGCCGCACCTGAATCCCTGGCTGCATACTGGTGTTGCCAAAGATCACGTTCAGTAGTTGAGTCAACCCTGTCCCGGCACATTCGACGGCATAGCTGATGGTCACGTCGAAACTATCGACAGTGGGTACAACTTCTTCGATCTGCCCAACGATCTGGTCAGCGATCACGCCGGTCGGCACCAATTCATCCGGCAGTTCGACCGTCTGCTCCAGGGCGATGCCACGAGCGACGCGGCGCACGCGGTTTTCATCGTCACCCTGAATGCGGTAGACCACACGGAAGCGTTCGCCTGAAAGGATGGGAAGGGGTGTAGTTAGGGACATGGTCAGGTGCGGGCCTCATACTGCGATCCGATGCAGCCTGACTCTACTCCACCGTGCTGGTTTTCGTCATGAGGCCATTGGTGGGGTCAGTGTTTAGCTGGTGACGAGGTGGCTGGTCCAGTCCAAAGCCGAGTCGCGGTCAAGGAATAAGCGACTGACAACTCGCTCATGTTCCAGCACCGACGTTTGGGCCCGCCGCCGGGTGATCTGACCGGAGAGTGAACCCGAAACAACTACGCCCAGATGGATATTCAAATGGGGATGTTTTGCCATCCAGTCACGTATATGCTGCTCACTATTCAGGGTGAGCCACGGGTTCAGGATGTTGTAGCTGGTCAGCATGAGGAATTGCAGACTCATGCCTGTACCGGATAAATCGTGGATGGCAATATAGTCAGCATTCGTCGGCCAGGAGGCCAGCGACTCGACGACGGCTTTGCTCCAGTCAATCAATGAATGGGGATTAAGTGATTGAGCCGTATACACGGCCACCCGACGATCAAAATACCACTCCCGGCTGATCCCGGCAGCGACTTTCTCCATATAGACCCGACCCCGTAAGTAATGAAATAGTTGCAGCTCAAGTATAAGCACAAGTGTATAACGTTAAAAATTAAGATGTATATCCAATTTTGTTGCCTGAAGGCGAGTTATCCTCGCCTTCCTCCGTGCTTATCCACCCCCGCTGCAGCTTCTCATGCCCGATGGATTGGGGAACGCATCAACCAAGTGATGACCAAGCCAGTCAGGATCTGATACACAATCGCACCCGATGCGCCGAATACGTAAAAGCCCTGCTCCAGTGAGAGACCGATAACTTGCGCGGTGATAAACCAGGCCGCTGTAAAGGTAGCGGTGATGACCGGTATCCACCACCATCCTGAACGTACATGCACTCGCAGCAGATACCATTGGGCGATCCCCAGCAGCAGCCCGGTCAAGGGGGCGCGCAAGAGAACGGACTCCAGCGAAGTTCCAGCACCGAAGATCGTCGTGCTGAGGCCTACGCCCAGCGCCAGTCCGGCACCTGTCAATACGATCCAGCGCCAATCTACCGACAAGCGCTGCCGCAAGGCGAGATATTGCGCCAGCCCGATGACGATCCCGGCGATACCGCCCCCAATGAATGCTTCGAGCGGATTATCCATGCGTCCCAGTACCAGGCTGGCGATCAATCCCCCAATCGGGAAACCAAGGAATGCCAGCACCCAACCAATACCCCATTGTGACTTGATGTTCATGTTGATTACCCCAGGATCAGAATTAGACCGGACAGGATGAGCCAGAGCGACCAGACGATGTAGCTGATGGCGTTGACAGCCCCGGCGGGCTTCCAACCAGCAGGTTCCAGCAGACCGGCCAGAATGCCAATGGATGAAAGGATGCCCACTGCCGCTATCCATCCACCGAATAGGGGCGAACCCAACATCATCACGCTAACCAGAATGCTCCAGACGGCGGTTAGCAGGAAACCCAGATGTTCCCCAACCACCACGCCCACATACTGATGAAAGGCGTTAAAGACCACACGAACCGCCTCACGCTCTGCCGAGGTGGCGCTTTCCGCGTTATGCTGCGCCGCCAGCAACGGCACCAGTAACGGCCAGCGGAGCAGGCCCATCGCCTGCGTCAGCCCGCTCAATACACCGATGATGGCGGAAGCACCGGCCAGCAGTGGATGCGTTTCAGCAAAGATGGCCGCGAGTAACAAGGCCATCGGCATCGCCAGCAGGGCGGTCATGGCGAACCCGTACCAGAGCAGCACCAGCCGTTTACCCCCAGCAGCAAAGCGCTGCAGGATGTAATCAGTCGGCTTGCGGAGAATATCGGGATACTCAAATGCCCGACCCAGCAGGAAGAACAACACGTTAAAGGCAACGGGCAAAGCGAATAGAACCAACCCTGTAATGCGATACAGCGTCATGAGACTTCTCCTATAGCGTTAGCGAAACAAGTAATCGAGTGACGAGAGCTTACGATCTCAAATAGGGCTGCAGGGCATGCAACATGAGGTCTGTGCCCCGCTGCAACTGGGCTTCATCGACCGCTGCCCCGCTGACCTCCAGCGTGGGTATCCAGAACTCGCTAATAAGCCAGCATAGATCGGCCAGTCGCTCTACATGGTCAGGATCAGACAAGCCGACAAGCACCCCGGTCTGCGCCAGCACAGCCACGATCTGCCGAAATCCTTCATAACCGCGCTGCCGGACCACGATGTAGCGTTCTCGGAGTGTTTCATCCTGCTGCAAGAGCGCGATGATCTCCCGGTAGATGAAGCGGTATGTGGACATGATGGTGAAGTTGGTCTTCACCAAGCCTTGGACATCTTCGAGCGTGGGCATCCGCTCAACCGGCAGGTCAAAAGCCGTGTCCCACTCTGCGAACAAGCGCTCGAAGATGGCGCGGATAATCTCCTCCTTATTGTGATAGTGGTAGTAAAGGTTACCGGGGCTGATCCCGGCGGCCTCGGCAATATGATTGGTGGATACTGTGGTTGTCCCCTGTTGGTTAAAGAGGGCGAGTGCTGTATCCAGAATGCGTGCTTTGGTTTTCATGCTGAACAACCCCAAATAGAGTAATTGCTCTAACCTGTATATAGATTAGAGCAATTACTCTAAAATGTCAAGCAACTCGCTGAAATTGGAAGATCAGCTTGCCTGTGCGAAGGCCAGAATGGCCTCGGCAGCCTGTGTAGCCCCGCCCGCTGCCCGCAGGGAATCGCCCAGGCCTCTGGCTGCCATGCGGTAGTTTTCAACATCCTTGAACACGGTTTCGACAGCCGCTCGCAATTCTGCCGCGCTCACCTGTCCAATCGGCGGTTTGGTCGCCAGCGCGATCCCAGCTCCCATCTGTGCCGTCCGGGTGGCGACAATCGACTGTTCCAGTTGCTGCGGGATGACCACCATCGGCACGCCATACCATAAGCCTTCATGGACGCTGTTCATACCACCATGGGTGATGAATAGATCAGCCCTTTCGAGGATGTCCAACTGCGGCACAAAGTTGCGTACCAGGAAGTTTGCCGGAATCGGTTCGAGGACCGTGAGGTCTGTCTTTTTGCCGGCGGAGAGCACGACCTGCGCCGGATAGTCCCCCAACGCAGCAAAGCACTGGCGGTAAAAGTCGAGATTCTGATTGTTGATCGTCCCCAGCGAGATATAGATGAGGGGCTTGCGGGTCAGTTGATCAAAAGGGAATTCCACCGATTGGGGACGGGCCGCTATCGAAGCACCCACAAAACGGTAGGTGCCATCCAGGGTTTCCGCAGCGGGCTGGAATTCGCGTGAGGTGTAGACCAGGTTCATATCCGCCAGAGACATCACCGCACCCAGAGGCCCGCCAATATGGATGCCATAGCGACGCTTCATCTGGAGCCAGGTGCCGGCGAATCCGGGTAACGTGGGGATGAGCTGCCCGACCGTCTCCGCGATGAGGGTCGGTGTCAACGGCAGCGGCGAACCGGGTGTGAGGACAAAGGTGCTGATCGAACTGATGGATTTGACGCCGCGCAAGCGAGCCGCATGTTTACCCCAGGCCGCCAACGAATCCACCAGCACATAGTCGGGTCGTTCACGATCAATCAGGTCGAGGCAGAATGGGAGCAACGCCGCGCCGATCTGATGCAAGGCCAAGGCATTCTGCGGAATATTGCCGCCGCTGGCACGCGCCATCAGCCCGTCGATATCACCGATCACGCGGGCATCCGGGTAAGGGATAAATGCAGCCCCAATGGACTCAATCTGGGCGCGCATGTCTTCGGTGTTGACATACAGCACTTGTTCACCGCGCTGCATCAGCTCCTTGACGACACCGATGGAGGGATTGATGTGGCCGGTGGCCGGGATGTTGAAGAAGAGGGTCTTGCCCATGAGTGATCGGGTCCTTGGATAGTAGGTCGCAGGCGTGCTATCCACGCCCGCTTTATGTGATAGATTTCACAAGAGTGTAGGGTAAACGACCGGAAGAATCATCCGTCGAATGGCGGAAACAAATAACTGATGAGAATCGCCTCGAGTCCAAGGCCAACATGCTACAATCGCTGCTGGCTATTCGTTCAACATATTAGAAACACAGCTTATGTTCAAGACCTTGCTGGCACGCATCAGCGCGCCTGAATCCGAACTCCCTTTCTCCGCCGCTGCTGGGCTGAGTGGGTTGGTAGCCCTCGTTGTGGGGATGCTCTTCATTGGCCCAACCGTCGCGCTGCTCATCCCCGGCCTGCCTGGTAATCTGGCTCTGCTGCTCGGTTGGACTTTAGGGGGAGCACTGGCCGTCGGCTTCATTTTTGTCCGCCTCAAGACTCCGACTCAAAGGGCGGCGCTGTGGTCGAAAGTTGTACCACCGCCGAAAGGCAAAAAAGCCAGCCCCAGCACCGAAGGATCGGGTGGTCTCACCGCTCAGGAACTCTTTTTTATGCTGCTGCTGGGGGTAGGGTTCGCCATCACACTGGATGTCATCAGCGGGCGGTTGACCAGCACCTTCCTGCCAGAGCCAGAACTGCGTGGCCTTTACACACCTGGGCAGTCGCTTTCGGCACTCGGTTGGGTGATTGCAATCCTCTTCATGGTGGGTGTACAGCCGCTGGCGGAGGAACTCAGCTTTCGTGGATTGCTTCTGCCATCTCTGCGGCGCTTGACTGGCCCCTGGCTCGGCTATCTGCTGACATCGCTGGCTGGCGCACTCTTCCATCAACTGACCTATTCCACACCCGGCGGCGACTTCAACGCCCTCTGGTTCGGGCTGCTGGCTCCGTTGCTGACCAACCTGTTGTTCGGGGGTATCCGGCTGTACAGTGGCTCGACGCGGGCGGCCTTGTTAGCGCATATCGGCTTCGGATTGTTCGCCATCGTCAAGCTGGTGACTCTGCCGGGATAATGGATGGCAGTCGGGAAGCCTAGCCACTTCTGGCGGATACCTGCGTACGCAGGTACCACGCGCTGAGTCCGACCGAGCCGAACACCGCCAGCGCCAGCATCCGCTGGATGAGGCCCATGTAGGAGCTTGTGTCGATTGGCAATGCGCCACTCATGACCGGGATGAGCGCGAGGATGATGCCCACCCCCAACAGCAGCACCGGACGGACTCGCGGTTGCCTCCACAGAGCCAATGTCAACGCTAGTGGCGTGAATATCATCAGCATCGCCAGTGCCGGATGCCCGCCATGCGCGGGGTCTGGCAGCGGCACCAGCCCGGCCCATAGGCTCGATATACCCCCCGCCAACACCGTCACGACCACAAAGGCGATCAACACGACCGGAGTCCCCATCCGGCGCAGCGCCCATCCAATTCCCAGGCTCGCCAGGATGAGCAAGCCGCCGACCGTCAGGGCACCCACATTGAATACAGACCCATAGCGATAGGTGGATGCGCCGAGGTCACTGGCAGCCTGTGTCAGAAAGTTATAGCCGGGGTAGAAAGGCGCGGCGGCAAGCTGCATGCCAAAGTACAAAATCGGGGCGAGTGCGCCCGCGCCGAGCGCCAACTGGAGCACAGGTGGGAGAGGCGTAGAAGGCTTCAACAGTAGACTCCTGCGTTGGGTGGGTCATACCCGATTGCACATGAAGCAGTATACGTGAATGAAAGAGGAGGGTTGTATACCCTCCCCCATTTACGATCGACTGACGGTGTTTAGGCGGCTACTGTCACCTCGTAGGCCACGCCTTCCCAGACCACAATCACGCGCTCACCCAGCGCCAGATACGGGGCCAGTTCCGGCAACTGCTCCAGCAAGGCGAAGTAGGCATCGCTCAGGAATTCGACTTGCTCGGTCGTCATGGTATCCGGCTGGAAAGTCGTATCCGTCCACACGCCATCCTGATACAGGAAGGTCTTACCGCCGACAGCCTGCACCGGATTCTGGACGAACCCATCAACCACTGCTGGTTCCGCAGGTTGACCTCCGACTGATGATCCGGGTGGGGCCATCGTCCCCGCCGGGGTCATGGTCATCGGCATAGCATTCATCGTGGGCATAGCAACCGGGGCGGCAGCTCCGGCCAGGCTCTGCGCCGCATCAGCCGCGTTCACGGCGCTGGCCCCGGAGACGGATTCGCGTTGGACGTTGGCCTCCTGGGCGAACTCCTCAGCCGCTTGCGCCTGCCCCTGCTGCGTGAGGATGTCATCCTCGGTAATCAGGAAGCTGGTGTAGGGCGTAATGATGCCGTAGCGCACGCTCAGGCTGACCACACTCTGCACCAGTTCCGGATTCTCGCCATTCAGACGAATGGTATTGAGTAGATCCCCAATACGGCGGGTGGCCCACAGGCGGGCGATGAAGGGTTCGCCACCGGCGACCGCGGGAGCCATCAGACCGCTGTAGGTGAAAGTCTGCGGCTGACCGTTCACATTGCCGCGTAGGGTAAAGTTCAGGTTGGCGGCATCCCCCCGATAACGACCGGTCAGGGTCAACTGCGTTCCAGCGAAGAGATCCGGCAGCGGCAGGCGAGGATACAGATCGCTCACATTCAGGCCGCCCATATCCAGTGAGACATCGGTCAGCACCGGAGCGCTGATCTTGTTGTAGAGGCTGGCGACTTCTTCCTGAATGCGTTCGCCGGGGCGGACGTAAGCACCGGTGCCCCGATGATCCCGGATGATCGAGTCCAGCAGGACTGTATCGACATCATCGCCGACACCGAAGGTAAAGATACGGGCATTAGGTTTGGCAGCGGCTTCCAGATTGCCGAGGATCGACGGCGTATCAATCACACCTTCGCTCGCCAAGCCATCGGTCAGGAACAGGATGGCTGTTGGGCGCTCACCAACCATGCCCAGTGCCGTCGTCAAGGCACCGTTGATATCGGTTCCGCCGACCGCTTCCTGCGTGCGGATCCAGTCAATTGCGCCGGACGCGCTGTTGACAGGCTGCATCTCATTGCCGTAGACGCGCCACCCCGTGCTGAACAAAACCACGTTAAAGCGATCCTGCGGGTTCAGATTTTGGAGGACGTAGATGGCGGCTTCCTTGGCCTGTTCCCACTTTTCGCCCAGCATACTGCCAGACTGATCCAGCACGACGATGACATCCCGCGGGATGATCTGCTCGGCAGGGATGGTGATAGGCGGTTGGATCATCAGCAGGAAGAAGCCATCTTCCGCTGCGCTTTCCCGGTAAGTCAGTAAATTCAGGCTGATCGAGTCGTTCGCCAATCCGTAGTACAGGCTGAAATCCTCGCTCGGCACCACACCTGCGGACTCGAACCCGGCACGGAATCCGGTGTCGCCTTCGCGCTGGACGGCAATCGGATGCGTCGGTGAGTAGATATTGCTGATGGCATCGCGCCCGTTGACGATCACGCGTACGCTCATCTGTTCAACCGGGCGCTGGCTGAGGAAGTTGGTCACTTTTAGCGGATAGACGTAATGCAGCAGGCCGTTATCGACACTCAGCGCCTGCCCGTAGCGAATTTGAATCCGGCGCGACTCGCCCGGCGGGATGGGGAAGACGCTGGCCTGAATGACGCTGCGTCCCACATATTCCAGCAGCGCCGGGTCACGGTACTGGCGGACGATCTCGTTGTAGATGGCGCGGGCCTGATCAGCAGGCAGGATGTTGGCCTGAATATCAATCCCGTTGACCGTCATGATGAGTTGATCGACGGCGGCTTCATCCGGCAGTGGGAAGAGAAAGGTACCTTCCGCCAGCCCGTTGCCCTCGTTGATGAATTCCATCTCGACGGTGGTGGTGGCGATCTGGTCGGTGACTTCGACCTGCACGCGGTGATACGGGATGCGTAACCACTGTGGGTTGGTGAATACGCCCGGTTGAATGGGTTCATTGATGATGCAGGGCATCACTGCCGGGCACATGGCTCCTGGCGGGCAGGGTGTCGGCATCGGGCACGGCACTTCCTGCGCGGCGGCAGGTAACACCACCAGCAGCAGGAATAAGGGGACTAGAAAAAGCAGGCGTCTCATGGGTTTCCTCCGGCATCTTGTGTCATCGGTCTACCCACAAGACGCCGGAGGAGGGGGATTGGTTCCGGAGGCTACTTCAGAATACTATCCATCTGACTCTTGATGATATGAACATCAGCATCAGAGTAACCACAGATATGAATGCGTTTTAGGTTCAGTTTTTTTGCTTTTGAGTTGGTTTTCAGGTAATTCCGAACCGATTTCGCTACCCGGCCAGCAACACGTTTAATGTCATCCTGTGATTGGCGTGTTCCCTGACCCGTAGCAAACATCGGCAATAGAATACTCTCTATCGGTTTATAGCCACTCATGGCAGCTTCTTCTTCCGTGCGCCGCCGCCCGCCCACCGGGGAAAAGACACCTTTATTGGCATCCAGCCTGATAACCCAGTCCAGACAGTTCTCCACTGCTTCTTCGATCATGCTATCGTCAATTGGGCGTATTTGATCCTGTCTTGCCGGGGTATGTTTGACGGTCACCGATATCACATGAAACAGATATCGCACTCCTAGTTCATCGGCCAATTCACTTTCAGGATGCCCTGCGTGGGTCGGTACAACCTGCCCTTCTGAGATCGGTATGCGATAATCTTCAAAACGAGCCATATCATTCAAGTCGATTTGAACTGTATCTTCAATCAGATGTCCCGCAGCGCTACGTTTGGAACCCAGAACACGAATCTTGGATGAAATTGAGGTTGCCTCAAAAATACGCGCCATCTGCAAATAGTTATTCTCTGGATTGACAATAACATCAATCCCGCTCAATTTGGTCAAATCGCCTGATGCCAAATGGATTTCGCAGGAATGGAAAGGCAGCGTATAAACCGATCGGCTTGGATTAGGCTCCGCTGGCATTTTTTGGACGGCCTGCTGGTCGCCTTTGAGCAAAAAATCTGTTAGCCAATTGAACTGATTTTCCCGCGTCACACCACGATTAGCATCAACTGCTTTTTTCAGCAGATCCATCTCTGTATCATCCATATTGAATAACTTGAGATGGTTGATCGCCTCAAACCCCAGGTCCTTTAGAACTGGCCCCAGTTCTGCATCAGTGCCCTTTACAAGTAATGGAATAATGCAAACCTGAGCGCGTCGAGCAAGATCTAACTCACGGCGCACCCATTGAGACTCAATGGTTTCCGGCGCAACTGGCACCAAAATAACATCACTACGCGGGATTGCCTTATAGATAGCCATTTCCCAAAGATCGCCAGCACTAATATCTGTTGTATCCATCCATACTTCATACTCTTCAGGATAACCTTCAAGGAATCTTCGGATACTATTTGCTTGTGAGTTTAAAGCGTTGCGATCACCGCGCTTATAGCTGATAAATATTTGCATTTTGGCCAAAGGGGCGGTCATCAACCATCCTCCTAGATTGGATCAGTGCGCCTATCATTGCCAACTATATTGCGTTTCTGTTTTTCCTGCTTGTCCCCAAAAAACGGGGGTTCATCCTGAAGTCCATTGCACAGCCTCAAATCCTGCTATACTGGGTGGCAATGGCGGCTGCACATGAGGATGGGCTATGTCCACCAAAACCTTACACCGAGTTGATGTCCTGGCGGAGAAGGATATTTTCCGTAAGTTCTTCTTTGGTATCGTGGAGGCAAAGCTCCGCCACACCCGCTACAACGGGGAGATGAGCGCTGAACTCACCCGACTGAAGTTTGACCGGGGGGATAGCGCCGCCGTCCTGCTGCATGACCCGGAAAATGATACGGTCATCTTCACCGAACAGTTCCGCTACCCCGCCTATCGCAAAGACCATCCGCAATCGGCCTGGCTGTTGGAAATCCCGGCAGGCACGGTCGAGGCCGATGAAGATTTCGACCCCACCCGGACGATCAAACGCGAACTGATGGAAGAAATCGGTTATAAGGTCACATCGTTCAAAAAGATCAGCAGCTTTTATGTCAGCCCCGGCGGTACCTCTGAACGCATCCACCTGTACTACGCCACTGCCTCGCCCCGGCAGAAAGTCGCTGCGGGTGGCGGTCTGCTCAGTGAGGGTGAAGACATTCGCATCGTCGCTATCCCCACTGATGAAGCCCTGCGGATGATCGAGTCGGGTCGCATCTGTGACGCCAAATCTATCATCGGCCTGCAATGGTTGCAACATAACCGCAAATAACCGTTAAGGCAGATCATCAATCAGGCCGTTTGGCCTTATCCTCGGTTTAACACAACTCAGGTACACTCTTGGTATTTGTGGAACGCTGTTCACTATTCACCCAGGAGTGATAATCCCATGCCCAGCAAGGCCCTGCTGATTATTCTCGATGGCTGCCGCCCAGATGCCATCCACACCACACATACTCCCCGTCTGGACTCGCTCTGGCAGACTGGAGCCTACACCTGGTCAGCGCGAACCATCATGCCCAGCGTCACGCTGCCCAGCCATAACACCATGTTCCGCAGCATCGCTCCGGAAAAACACGGGGTCAAAGCTGATAATATCCACAAGCCCAGCGCGCAGGCTTTTCCCTCCATCATTGATGTGGCCAAGCTGAACAATAAATCCACCGCGATGATCTATAGCTGGGAACAACTCCGCGACCTGAACGCCCCCGGCAGCACCGACTTTACCTACTGCGCCAATGCCATCTATGGTGTGGATAACGACACCGCCATCGCTACGACGGCGGCTGCTTACATCACGGACAAGCGCCCGGATATGGCTGTCCTGTACCTGGGTGACATCGACATCATGGGCCACCTCTACGGTTGGATGAGCGCCGAGCAACTGGCTGCGCTGGAACTGAACGATAAGGCCGTCGGCATCGTCCTGGATGCGCTTGACCGGAGCGGCCTGCGGAATGATTACACGATTCTGGTACAGGCCGATCACGGCGGGCATGATACCGACCACGGCACGGATATGCCTGAAGACATGACTATTCCCTGGTTTGTGAATGGCCCCGGCGTCAAACGCGGCTATGCCATTCAGGGTCAGGTGAACATACGGGATACGGCTCCCACGCTGGCACACATCCTCGGCATTCCCCAGCCCGCCCATTTCGAGGGTCAGCCTGTTCATGAGGCGTTTGAGTCATAAGCACATGCTATAATCGGCGGTATGGAAGGGCGATCTGATAGGTCGCCCATCGGCGGAGAATATCCTTATGGCTGCGCTGCGTGTAACCTGGTATTCGCCTCAGGAGTATTTACGCCTGGAGCGAATGGGCAAAGATAAACACGAATACCATAACGGTCGCATTTACGCGATGGCAGGTGCTTCTCCGAGTCATGTGCGTGTGACTCGTAATGTCTTGACCAGTCTCCATACCCAGTTGCGTGGCAAAACCTGCGAAGCGTTTGGCAACGATCAGCGTGTCCAGGTGGATGCCAGCGGACTCTACACCTACCCGGACGTGTCCGTTATCTGCGGGGAAGCCCGCTATGACCCCTTTGAACCTGATAACCTGTTGAATCCAACTTTGTTGGTCGAAGTCTTATCGGCGACGACCGAAGGGTATGATCGCGGCGATAAATTCCGCATGTACCGCACGATTCCCAGCTTTCGAGAGTACGTCTTGATTGCACAGGACAAGGCGTGGATTGATTCGTACTTCAAAGGGGATGACGGTGAATGGCGGCTAAGCTCGGTTGAAGGTCTGGAGGCCGTGCTGATGCTCCGTACCGTTGCCTGCACGTTGGCACTCCATGAGGTATATGAGGGTGTTAGCTTTGAGTCTGCCCCATTACCTCCCGGTGAATCGTCAGATCAGGCCCATTGATTGTAGGGTTGGGTCGCTGTCACTGACGATTCGTTCCGGGTAGCAGATCCGTATGAAAAAGAATTAGCGGCGCTTATCGATTTGGTCAAAGGTCGCGCCGAAGATATAGCGGTTGCCAGGCAGGAAGTCATGCGGGAAACCCAGCGGTAAGGCGCTGACTTCATCCAACCGGGCGATCTGCTCTGGCGTGAGTGACCAGTCCAGTACGGCGAGGTTGTCCTCAATCTGCGGGATTGTGCGGGCACCGAGGATGGGCAACATCTGCGCCCCCTGGCTCTGCCGTACCCAGTTGATTGACACCTGGCTCATTGTGCGTCCGCTTTCGGCAGCGATTTGCGCGACCATCTCCACCGTGCGTTCGCCGCGCTCATCCAATGTGATCTGTTCCGGGTCGAGGCGGGTGGGATCAGTCGGTTTGCTGCGGAACTTGCCGGTCAGGACACCGGCCTGCAGAATGCCCCAGGGCAGTACCGCCATATCCCAATGGCGAGCCGCAGGCAGTACTTCCCGTTCCAGATCCCGGCGCAACAAAGAATACGGCACCTGCCAACCGATGAAACGCGAATTGCCCATCAGTGCCGCCCGCGTATTGGCCTCGGCAACAATGTAAGCCGGGGTATCGGAAAAGGCCAGATACAGCACTTTCCCCGCCCGTACCAGGTCGTCCATGGCCCGCACCACTTCTTCTACTGGGGTCATATAATCCCAGGCATGCAGGTAAAGCAGGTCGATGTAATCCGTCTTGAGGCGGCGCAGGCTGCGTTCCACCGAGAGGCGCATGTTCTTGCGGTGATTGCCCCCACTGTTGGGATCGGTTGAGTCCGGGCGGGTAAGGGTGTACTTGGTCGCCACCACAAAGCGGTCGCGCTGACCTTCCAGAAAGTCACCCAGGAATTCTTCGCTGGTGCCATCGGTGTAATTAACGGAGGTATCCACAAAGTTACCGCCGCGCTCGGCAAAGCGGTCGAAAATCGCACGGCTGGTTTCTTTGGAAGCACCCCAGCCCCAGGTTTCGCCAAAAGTCATGGTGCCAAGGCAGAGTTCAGAGACGCGCAGGCCGCTGTGGCCGAGCAATTGGTAGCGCATGGGTGGACTCCTGTTGTAAGCAATGGACGATCAACGTTCAGCAGGGTGCTGAAGACGTTCATGGGAGTATAGAAGGGATTATCCGAGCCTGTACACTGGACAAAGGGACAGCGCCGAATGACCTAATGGGGCGCTAGAGCCGCCTTACAATTCGACGACTTCCAGCCCACCGGCTTCGCGCAGGACATCTGCCAGGTCTTCCCGACCTGCTTCGATGGCTTTCGCCAGCGGAGTCTTTTTCTCATAGTTCAGGATATTGATATCCGCGGCACCACCGTGATCGAGCAACCAGCGCAGCATGGTCAACTGACCGGCACTGATGGCGGCATGCATGGCGAAGGCTGCACCTTCACCGCCTCCATTCGCCACCAGCAGATCCGCCACTTCGGTCTGACCGCTGTAGGCAGCATGGAACAGAATGGGGATGCCATGCGCCCCTTTAGCCGTCGCCACCGCCGGATTGCCAATGATGAACTCACGCAGGCGTTCGGTGTAGCCGAGCATCGCAGCGGCACAGGGTGTGAGGGGGGCACCCTGCATCATGACGTAGGTAGCAATGGCAGTATTGCCTACATGGGAGGCTGCTGCCAGCGCGTCTTCAACATCGCCGGGGGACCATTCGTAGCCTAGGTTGAGCAGTTCGGGGTGCGCTGCCAGGACCTCTTTGACCTTCTCCAGGTTGAAGTGGGCAGCAATGATGTATTCACGCATGTAGTCCAGCGTCACACCGTCCGGCAAAGCGCTCATAGGCGGTTCCTCAGCTAGGGGTCATCTTCAGACAATTGGATATTGACAGGGATTTTACCAGAGTTTACGCCCTTTTGGCGGCTCGGTCATACTTCGATAACAACTCCGCTCAATGATAGAGGTGTTGAGCGCGACGCACAGATGCGAGAAGGAGAACAAAATGAAACGCGCAATAGTTGGATTGGTAGCCGCCTCGATGTTGGTACTGGGTGTGAGTGTAGCCGGGGCGCAGGCAGTAGCAGATGGCATGGGACCGGGCATCCCCGGTGGTGGACGTGGCGGCTTCGGCGCTTCGCGGGAAGTCATCAGCGTCGTGGCCAAGCAGACCGGGCTGACGCCGATGGAAATCCTGACCCAGTTGCGTGAAGGCACCAGCCTTTCGGACATCATCACCACGAACGGTGGCGATCTGGAAGCGGTCACCAGCGCGGCCATCGAAGCCGTCACTGCCGAAATCAATCAGGCTGTAACGGATGGCTGGATCACCCAGGAACAGGCCGATATGATGCTGGCGAACGTTGAGACCCGTGTGACGGATGTCATCAATGGAACTGGCTTCGGCATGGGCGGACGCGGTGGGCGTGAGGGTCGTGGTGGACGCGGTGGTTGGGGTGGCCCACATGGTCAGATGGCCCCCGGCACGGACGCAGCGCCTGAAGTGACCCCGGAAGCAACTCCGGAATCTTCAACCTAACTCGTATACTCCTATACCCCTGACTGAGAACGCCCCCGGCAACTAGTTGCCGGGGGCGTTCTTCATTGTAGAGGGTACAGACTGTATGGGTTTTAGTTCGGCCAGGTATAGCGAACCGTGTAGCGGATCACCCGTTCCTCGCCCGGTTGGACGGTCACGCGGAACTCGATGTTGGCCGAGTCCACTTTGGTGAAGGTATCGCTTGCATTGAAGATTTCCCAGTTGCTCCAGCGGAACAGGCGCTCTGGTACCCGAATTTCCACGGCCTGATCTTCCTTGCGGTTGCGGAGCCGGATTTCGTAGGTTTCTTCCACGATGTTACTGGCCAGCATCTGGAAGTTGGTCTGGATGCGTTCCCCCACCAGGTCGAAGGCATTTCCCAGATAAAGGCGCACGGGTTCACCTTTGGCCGTGTGGTCGATGCTGTTCTCACCAATCAGCAGCGCCGCGCCGTCAATATCTTCCTGATAAACGCGCACACGACCAGCAGGCAGCGGTACACCCACGCCCGCCTCATCACCCGTGCTGAATTCCAACCAGTTCTGGACATCGGTGATGCCGGTCATGCCGTAGCCGGGGTCACTGATCGGGCTGTAGTAGCCATAGAAGGGGGCGCTGCTGTCGTAGACGAAGAAGGTGGTGGCCGGGACGCCGGGCGCGCTGACGAATTCCACCTGTTTGGTTTCGTTATCGGCCACAGTCACCGGGCGCTGCACCTGGTACAGCTTGTATTCGTTGAAATCGCGCTGGGCCACCTGTTCTTCCATTGCCGGGGCCGCCGCAACAATCCCATCGGCAAAAGCCATAAATTCCTGATCGGTGGGCATCCGGTTGACATCCCCGGCCACCAACTTGACCGTCGCATCCTGATAGGAAGCGCCGCTGGTATTGGTCAGGGTGACCCAGCCATTGAGGTCGAGCGCGCCGCCGTCCTCATTCAAGAGCAGGATGTAATCGGCGGTCCAGTTAAGCCCGCCGGTCAGGTAGGTGAGCTGTACCTGCTGCGCACCTGGGTTGACTACATTCAATAACCAGCGCAGGGTCGGACGGGTGATAAGACCTTCTGGCAAGGCGGGGAACCGAATATTGCGGGCGTTCGCCAGACTGATAACCACGATCTGCCCGTCATCCTGCTGGAGAATGATTTCGCCGTTACGGCCACTCAGCAGCACCCCGCTGAAGGTGGTGTTATCCGGCGTGGTGACCAGTTCGATGCGCTGGTCAATATAACGCTCCAGCAAACGGGCACTGCCCACCAGGTCGAAGACATAGTTCTGTTCCAGAACGCTTGTCCCGGCTGGATCGGTCAGAGAACGAAAACTGACGGAGGTCGCGTCAATGGTGGCGGCGACATCGGTAAAGTCCAGCGTGCTGATCCCGCCGGTAAGTTCAAAAGTACGGCGATCCTGGACCAAGGCCGTCCCCTGGTTGTAAATGGTCAGGCTGATGCCATCGCTGACCGAGGCCTCCTGCGCAGCAGCGGGCCACAACGCCAGACCGGCCAAGATCAGAATCAAGAAGGTAGTCAAAAGCAATCGGCGGGTTCGCATCACATAAATCCTTTCCTGAACAGCGGGCGTCCCATTGGGACGCCCCTAGGTTAAATTGTCACAGAGACGGTCTGGTTATTGACGATGATGGTATAGGTGCCGGGGTCAAAGGTGCCATCGAGCTTGATCGTGCTCTGGTACTCAATCACCTGCATAGTACACATCACCCCCACCGGCAGTTCCCGGAATATGCTCACCGTGATGGTATTACCCTCGCGCACTTGCGTGACCTGGACGGGAAAATCACAGCCATCGGGTTGGTAGCCAATCACGCCGAGGCTGATCTGTGGCGGAAAGCTCTCCAGAATGAACACTTCAACGCTGTTGATGACATGAGGTACAGCGGTCACGGGCATTACTCCTCCCTGTCCGGGCGTGGGGGTCGCCATGATGACCGGCGGCCTACCGGGACTCGTGGTCGAATCGTCATCCCCTGGCTGACGTCCGCCCGCACCGAGTGTCGCGGAAAGTGCCAGCAGGATGATTCCCAGTATACGTAAGATGCTGTCCAGCGAGTTCACTTCGCGCATGTCTCCATTCCTTGCATAACTGATCTGCACTGTCATTCCCTAGACGCTGACCCGGGTTGATTAGTTCCAGCGTACTAATCCCAGGCGGGCTGATAGGCATAACCTTAAGGGGTTCTGCAACGTTCCCGCCCTATAATAGAACTTAACAAGGTCTAAACATGGCAGGAGAAATATGGCTGATGGAGCTAAAATCTCGAAAACACCCGAATCTGACCGTTCTGGCCCTGAGCGGGCGCTTTGACAGCAGTGAATCCGCCCGGATGAACGCGTGGTTTGAAGAACAGACGACCGCCAATGTCGTCATTAATCTGGCAGATGTCAATTTTGTTGATTCGAGCGCGCTGGCGGTCATGGTGAAAGCCATGAAGCGCTGCCGCGGGCAAAAGGGCGAACTGCTACTGTGCAATCTACAGCAGACAGTGCGTGTGATTTTCGAACTCACCCGGTTAGATAAAGCTATCAGCATTTACGATACTGAGGCCGAAGCGATCAAGGCCATTGGTTAATCCGACTTCATTGACACGCTCATGATTGCTTCACCGCCGACAGCTTCACATCCGCTGCGTGCCCTGCTGCTGCTGCGGCCTGACCCCATCAATGGGATGGCTGCTTCCTGGCTGGATTTAGGCGCGCTGCATGTGGGGTTGTGGTCTGGCGAGTCCCTGATTATGGGTTGGCCTGCACAGGTGACTCCGGCAGGGACTGCGCTGGCTGCAACGATCAAGGTCAATGGACAACATTGCGGGGAACTGCGCGTCTATGGCAACTTCCCCAAGGTCATGGAACGCCGGGTCAAAGCCGACGCAGACCTGATCGGGCATCTGGCCACGCTGGAAACAGAAATCAACAGCATGACGCTGGAGCTGATCGACAATCAAGATCAACTGCTGGCGCTCTACGACCTGACGCAATCGACCCGCAGCCGCTTTGAGATGGGGGAAGTCCTGTACCTGCTGGCTCGTGAATCCGCCCGCCTGGTCAAGGCCGAGCAGGCTTTTGCGATGCTGTATCTGCAAGGCCATGAACCGGTCATCGCCCATGTACCGGCCCCACGCTTTTCCGAAAACACCCTGTTTGATTATTTTGACCGTATCCGCGTGACCGGCCAGAAAATTCTCTACAAGAGCGATGTCCCGCCGGAAAAATCCCGCACCGGGGTGCAAAGCCTGCTGGTCATGCCCATCAATGTGCGAGGGCAGCTCGTAGCGGTGCTGGGGCTGGTCAACAAACACGGTGGCTTTAACGCGCCTGATTCCAAACTGGTGAACGCCATCGCGGACCAGGCCGGTGCCCAGATTGAAACGGTGCTGCTGTATCAGGAAACACTCTCGCAGGCCAAACTCCAGACTGAAATGGAACTGGCCCAGAATGTACAGATGCGGCTGCTGCCACGCGAAGCACCGCAGATTCCCGGCCTGGACTTATTCTGCGGGGCGCTGCCGGCGTCCCAGGTCGGGGGCGATTTCTACGACTTCTACGATCAGCCGGGGCAGCCCTTCCGGTTTGCGATTGGGGATATTACCGGCAAAGGGATGCCCGCCGCGCTCATCATGGCCATGAGCCGCACCCTGCTGCGGAGCAAAGTGCGCTCGCTCCAGAATCCGTCTCCGGCAGATATTCTGGGTTCGGCCAATGACGATATGTATGAGGACTTCACCGAAACCGGCATGTTTGCGACCGCCTTCCTGGGTGAGTATCACCACCGGGAACAGACGATGTATTACGCCAACTGTGGGCATTCGCCGATCATTTATTGCCCGGTAGGTGGCCCGGCCTATATCGTGGATGCGGATAGTCCGCCGCTGGGCGTGCTGCCGATGAGCCTGGCGGAAAACCGGATGATGCCGTTCCACCCGGGTGATCTGCTCATCACGGCGACCGATGGATTCAATGAAGCGCGGAACGCCGCGGATGAACTCTTCGGCTATGAGCGACTGCTGGCGCTGATTGAACAATATGCTGGCTACAGCGCCCATGATCTGGGGCATCTCCTATTCGATGCAATCGCCGATTTCAGTAGTGGACATCTACAGGACGACGACCAAACGTTGATCGTCATCAAGGGGGTTTGAGGGGATTAGATGATGACGAATTTACGAAATCGGGTGCGACTGGAAATCCCTGCCGAACACAGTCATCTGGGTATGCTGGCGGATTGTATCCGCGCCATGCTGGAACGGGTGCCGGATATACCGGATCTGGATACGACCATTTACAACATCCAGTTAGCCGCGCACGAGTGCTGCGCCAACATGGTCGACCACGCCTACAGCGGGCATAACGGCTTGATCGTCGCCACGCTGGCGCTGGAAGACAGGCCGCGCCAGTTTGTGGTCGAATTGCAGGATAGCGGCAGCACCTTCAATCTGGCGGACTCGGTCGAGCCGAATCTGGAAGTACCGCAGATCCACGGTTATGGTCTCTTCCTGATGCGTGAGCTGATGGACGAAGTGAGTTATACCCCGATGCCAGGGAACAATCGCTGGCGGTTGGTCAAGCGGCTGGACTGACCGGCCCCAGTCTTATTTGTACACAGGAAGCACTCTATGCCTACCATCATGATTGTCGAAGATTACCCTGTGACACAGCGCGTACTGGGGACGACGCTGCGGAATGAAGGTTTTGCCGTGGTCATCGCTGCCAACGGTCTGGAAGCGCTGGAACGGCTGGAAACCACCCAGATTGATCTGGCGCTGGTGGATATCGCCATGCCGGAGATGGACGGCCTGACGCTGCTCCAGCATTTGCGGAGTGACCCCCGCTATCTGCAACTGCCGGTGGTGATGCTCACCGCCAGCGGGCAGGATGAAGACCGGGCACAGGCGCTCTCCCTGGGTGCCAGCGGTTTTCTGACCAAGCCGGCCAGTTCACAGGAACTGCTGGGAACCGTGCGTCAATTTGTGTGAGGCCTGGCTCTGATCCCCTCTGGTGATCGGTTTGCGCCTGTGGTCTACTACGGGTCATCACCTGTGAGGTCACACGCATGGCACTACCCCCTATCCAACGTTTTGAATCCAGCGGCGGCGTTCGTCTGTATCGCATCCCGGTGGAAGCCTTCCCCGGTTTCATCGCCTATGCCTATATCGTGCTCGGCGCGGGCGAGCCGACGCTGGTAGATACCGGCTCCGGCATGGGGAACAGCAACGAGCAGTTAATCCAGGGCATCGAGTCCCTGCAGGTCGACTTCAACGAGCCGCTAGCGGTCAAAGACATCCGGCGCATCATCATCACCCACGGGCATATTGATCACTTCGGCGGTGTCAGCTTCATGATCGAGCAGACTGACGCGCCGGTCGCCGTGCATCCGATTGACCGGCGGGTGCTAACTGCCCACGAAGAACGGGTGGTGGTGGCTACCAAAGACCTGCGGGTGTATCTGGAACGCGCCGGGGTCAAGCGGGATTTCCTGCCCACGCTGATCGAGATGTATCAGTTCGCCCGGCAGCACGTCCACAATATCCCGGTGTCGATCCTGCTGGATGAAGACACGCCGCTGGACGGGATGCGCTTCATTCATACGCCGGGTCACTGCCCCGGTCAGGTCTGCATTCAGATTGATGACGCGCTGCTAAGCGCTGACCATATTCTCTCCCGCACGACGCCCAACCAATCTCCGGAGAGCATCACCCGCTACAGCGGACTGGGGCATTACTTCGAGTCCCTGCAAAAAGTCGAACGACTGGACGGCATCCGGCTGGCGCTGGGCGGTCATGAAGACCCGATTACGGATGTGTATGGGCGCATTCGGGAGATCCGTGCCAGCCACCAGCGGAAGCTCGACCGGGCGCTGGATGCGATCCGGGGCGCAGGGAAGCCGCAGAGCCTGAATGACATTTCCCGCACGATGTACCCCAACCGTAAAGGCTATGACATCCTGCTGGCGCTTTCGGAAGTGGGCGCACACGTCGAGTATCTGTACGAACGCGGGCATCTGGCGGTGTGCAATCTGGATGAGGTGGAGCGCGAACCGAACCCGGCGCTGCTGTATGCGGTGATCTAGCGGGTGTTCAAATTGCGGCGGCGGCGGCGGCGACGGCGGGGTTGTGCCGAGCTTGGTGGCGTTGTTGTCGTTGGCACCTCACCCCCAACCCCGTAGGTTTTTCGCGGGGGAGGGGGCAAAGCCGGAACCCCTATCCCCCCGCCCCTTCCCCCGCACGCGGAGAAAGGGGCGTACAGAGAAAAGCATATCCTAACTCGCACGCAAAATCGGAACATATGTTCCGATTTTGTTCCGGTTTTTGGGAGAGGTAGCACCACAGTAAAACGTGGAAGCGTGTGACCCCTCTTAACCTCCCCCGAATAACCTTCGGTGGCTTCGCAGCGGGGGTGGAAACCGGATGAGGCCCTTTGAGAGCCGTTGTGGATAGATTTTAGGGCGGGCGCACAGCCGTGCGCCCCTACAAGAATCGGTTCCACGGTTTAGTGTAGTCTTACCTTGGGAGATGCAAAGCCAGAACCCCTATCCCCCAGCCCCTTTCCCCGCACGCGGAGAAAGGGGAGTACAGAGAAAATCATAACATAACTCGCGCGCAAAATAAGAACATATGTTCCGATTTTGGGTCAATTTGGACTTGCGCAGTTGATGGTAGATTTCAGGCGGACGAGGCACGCCTCGTCCCTACTTTGATTGGATGCGGTGCCACAGTCGGTTCTCGAAAGACAACAGGCATGAGATAAACACAAAGGAAGCAGACGAAATCCGCCGCCAGCACAATCCACCTTGAAACTGGCAAGCCGGAACCTGAAACTATTCCGTACCACAGCGCGTAACAGGTCACATGCGCTTGGAAAGGACACCCCATGATGCGAAAACTCGGCTTTGCCTTCCTCATTTTGCTGGCGCTGGTTGCAGTCTTTGCGCTGGGTATCATCCTCGGCCCCACCACCCAGAACCTGTTCGGCCTCATCAGCGAGCGCAGGTTGAACGCCACTATCATTCTGGATAAAGTGCAGCAGCTCTCTGTCCTGACGACGGCCCGCTACAACTTCTCCACGGTGGTCACCAGCCAGCGTGATATGCCTGCCCCGTTGCAACTGCTCTACGGGGAACGGTTGGCGCTGGTGGCGGTAGGCCATGTGACTGCCGGGGTAGACTTGACCGCTCTTGCCGCCGGGGACATTAGCCTCACCGATGGCACCTTGCGCATCAGCCTGCCCGCCGCGGGTATACAGGACTGTTTTCTGGATGAGAACGCCAGCTACGTGATTGAACGCGATACCGGCCTTTTTAACCGGGGGGTCGCTGACCTGGAAAGCACCGCACGTCAGTATGCGGTTGATCAGTTCAAGCAGTTCGCGCTGAATGAGGGCATTTTGACCACCGCTGAAACCCAGGCGCGGACTGCCATCCAGCAGGTGATTGGACTGGCTGAAAGCGAGAATATCCGAACGGTCGAAGTGACATTTAAACCGGCTGATCCGGCTGCGCCGCTGCCAGCCTCCTGCGGCGGCTAAATCTTTACTGGCGCACCCCACAAAATCAGGTTATGGTGTTAGCAGAGCATAATGTAAGGAATGTAATCTGCTATGCGTCGCCTGCTTCTTGTGTTTCCGCTGGTCCTGGCACTCCTGGCCTGCAGCCTGACTGAACGGGTCGTCATACCGCAGCAGCTTCCCACGCTGGCGGCAACTCCCGGCGCAGATTTCATCGCGCCGACCGCAGTCCCCACGCAGGCAGCGTCGCCAACACCACCTGCCTCGGCGACGCCAGTACCGGAAATCATCCAAAACAGCAGCGAACAGCCTCCAGATCGAAATCTGCCCACCGCAGCCGTTACGCTGGAGTCGGTCACGGGTTCGATGGTGGGCGAGCAAGAATCGATGGTAGCCGAGCTCCCAACCACTGTGATGATCCAGTCCAGCGCCACCCTGGCATCTGATTGCCAACCCAATCCCGATTGGGCAGCGACCTACACCATTGTCAGTGGCGATCGGCTGTCGATTATTGCTGACCGAGTCGGATTGACCGCCCAGGAATTAGCCGAAGCCAACTGCATCCCCAACCCAGACCGCATTAGCGTCGGTCAGGTGCTGCGCGTGCCGGAAGGCGTGGTCACGGCTGCACCACCCAGCCCGATCCCGCTCAATACACCGGATGCCGATGGCTTCACCTCGTACACCAACCGGGAATATGGCTTCAGCCTGCGCTATCCTCCCGGCTGGAATCGGGTTGAACCGGGTTCCTATATCAATCTGGTCAGCCCGGATGGGGCCAGCGTCTTTGAAATTCTGATTGATGAAACTGGCACCTCACCCCAGGAACAGGCGGATGCCTGCCGCGAAGGCCAGGGCTGCCCGCGCGGTGCCACACTGGAAGGCGCAGTGATCGAAGTCGATGGACTACCCGCCTATCGCATTGATCTGGGTGAGGCGGGTAGTCTGCGTGTGATTGTCTTTTTCACGCTCAATGGACGTGATCTGGCGATCCGCGGCTTTGGTGATGTATCCGCCTTTGAGCAGATTCTAGTGACTTTTACGGTGCCTTAACTCACAAAACGTTCGAAAGCCCGAACCGCGTTCCCGATGCCGTCCTCGGCGCGAAGGCGTTCACCGAAGGCTGAGGCTCGCTGCCGGAGGGGTGCATCGGACATCAACAAGTGGATGGTCTCGCTCAGGTTATCGACTGTCAGTTGGTGCCGCCGCAGCGGGGGAGCGCCCACGCCCAATTCATGAATGCGCCGGCCCCAGAAGGGCTGATCGCCAATATGGGCGACCACTGCTGACGGCACTCCGGCGCGGAGGGCAGCTGAAGTCGTGCCTGCGCCGCCGTGATGCACCACCGCCGCCATACGGGGAAACAGCCAGCTATGCGGCGCACCTTCCAGCAGGAATACGTTAGGGGGTAGAGACTCACTGTTCAGCCCAGCCCAACCACTGTGGATGATGCCCCGCTGACCGCTTTTTGCCAGAGCGGCCAACAGGAGTTGAAGCGTGGCTTCCGGATCACGGCTGGTCATGCTGCCGAAGCCGATATAGACCGGTGGCGGGCCAGCTTCCAGGAAAGCGGCCAGTGCTGCTGAGGGTTTCCAGGCAGGATCAGCATCGAGGAACCAGTAACCCGTGACCTGTTGAAACGCATTCCAGTCCGGCGGGGGCGGTACCACCAGCGGACTAATGCCGATCAGGGCTGGAGTCTGGTTCCAAGCACGCATGAATGTGGCCGGACTCGGTTTGGGGAGTTTCAGGCGGTCACGGACTTCAACCGAGGCCGGGCGCAGCACGTTGGACATCATCACTTCAACCACATAACCCATCAGGTAGTTGATGACGCTGTTCCGGCGAGGGAGGGGGGCTTGCATCCCGGCAGCGCCGCTGCGAGTCGGCGCCCAGGGGGACAGCAGACCGATCAAATGTCGTTTGCCCCGCGCCTGACTGACTGCCGCCATGGGCTCGACGGTCAGTACCCCGCTGATAAACGTATCATACTTGTCCAACATGGCGATCACGTCATCCGCGATGCCGGTTGCGCTCACTTGGACCATACGGCGCATGTTCTGCAGTTCAGTCATGGGGTTATGGCTGCTGGCCTCCAGCCAGTTTTTGCCGATATCGGTCTGCATAACCGCTTCTATATCGACATGCACGGGGTCGAACTTCAAGCCCTCTTGTTCGATCCAGGATTGGAAGTTGACCCCGGCGGCGATGGTGACATCGTAGCCAGCGCCCTGCAGACCTTTGCCCAGGGCTACAAATGGCTGTACATCCCCCCGGGAACCAAAGCCGAACAACAGCACACGCATGAATGCCTATCCTTGTGGGCAGTAACGGGTATTGTCAGGAGATTATACGGGGTGGCACGGGTAGATGAATGTTCAATTTGCATATAGAAGGCCCCAATGGTTTCTGTGATCACGCCGGGGCCTTCTCGATCAGCATACAAACGGATTCAGGCGATCAACCAATCCAGTCGATGATGTTTTGGGGGATCGGCTTGTTCATCACCCGCAGGTAAACGGTCACCTTGCCAAAGAAAATCAGGAGTGCTTGCAGATACACATCCATCTGGATAGTCACCGGCAGGGTAAAGCCGCCACCACGGTCAATCAGCTTCTTCAAGTCTTCTTCGCTCATGGCGCTGAGTACCGATTTCATCTCCGTATCCATGGCGGTGTACCACTCGCGGAGCTTCGTCAGGCTGGTTTCCATAGCTGGATCAGGATTCTTCCAGGTAAAGTTCTGGGTGAAGTGCTTGAGGGATTCCAGATAAGCGTGCTGCACATCGCCGCACTCCCGGCACAAGGCGCCGAGAGTCATGGCGCTGCCACCCGGCGTAAAAGCCAGGTCGGCATCATTCAGCATATCCAGCAGCGTCAGCCGCATGCCGTGAGTCGGCTCCACCCACTGCCAGTTGGATTCCATGTAGCTGTTCATCAAGTCCCTCCTTCAGGGATAATGGCACCTTGAGATGACTCTAGCACAAATGCTCTATTTTAGAAACATAAGTTCTATTGCGAAGTCTAACAAAATTCTTACTTAATGTTATCAATATTCGTACGCACAATTTATATCTTCCCTTTATACTTTCTTTAAGGATTGTGGAAATTAAGCAACGAAGGCTGTTTTCAGACGGGCGCACGGCTGTGCGCCCCTACACAAGGCACTGTTTTGCGTAAGTCCTATGGTGTTATTTTCGGTTTAGGAGTCACGGGAGGACATGCGGCGCAGACGCCTACGGCATAGTCCTCCCCTACGCAACGTGGTGTTTTGCGTAAGTCCTGGGTTTGAAAGATGAGTTTGCAGAGGTTCTGATTGATGACTATTGATATTGGTCAAGTTTATGTCTGGGCGGTTACGGGAATGCTGTTGGGCTTTATTGTTGCACGGATGGTCCGGGGTTGGGGTTTCCGAACCACGACCAACGCTACTATCGGCCTATTCAGCGGTCTCATCGGTGGTGCGGCAGTCTGGTATTTGAGCCGCTATGTCGAAGATCTGCCGCTCATGCGGTTTTCTTTTACCGCGATCGACATCCTGGCCGCGGCAGTAAGCGCCGCGCTCGTCTTGATTGTCTTGCAGTTTATCTGGCGGGCGAACTAGACCAGCAGATTTGAGAGGTGGGCGACGGCCTCTCGCATTCTTTCGACGGCATAAGGCATCTGCTCGTAGCGTAAGGCTTCCTGCAACGGCAGGAGCGCTTCAGCCGCGCCCAGATGCCCCAGGGACCAGGCCGCGCACCCGCGCAGCGAGCCATCGGTATGTCGCAGCGACGCAATCAAGTGCGGCGTGGCTTCCTGGCACTGGACTGCACCGAGCGCCACAGCCAGCATCTGGCGAACCGGCAGTTCTGATTCGAGTATCGTGAAGCACTCCAATAAAGCTGGCCCGGCACGTCTATCCCCGATTTTCGCCAGCGCATCCGCCGCCGCGCTGCGGACCCCACTGGCAGAGTCTCCCAGACAGGTGATGAGGATGGGAACGGCTACCTGAGCGTGTCGTATTCCCAGGATATCACACAGGATCTGGCGGGCTTTTTCCGCGTTACATGTTTCCAACGCGCGGACAATTTCAGTAGCTGATGCATCGGCCATGATGCGTTGTTTGGCCTGCGCGCCACTCCTGGATTCTTCCAGTAAGGTGATGATATCGGTGGCTTGCATGTTATTATGCCCTCGATGAGCAGTTCAAGCAGCAGCCCACGCCCAACCCACGTTTGCCGTGCGCGAAGCTCGCATTGGGTTGCCCTATTCTCATGCCCCCCTTATAATACCTCCAGTAAAGTATCCGCAATGAAGGGGACGCCTGTTATGCAGCAGTCCAACGACCCGTTTCGATTGGTCGTCCGCCGAGGACCACAACCGAACCAGACGTATGAGCTGAATAAAGACATCATCACATTGGGGCGCGACATCACCAATGATATTGTCATCAATGATCCGGAGGTCAGCCGTCATCATATGCGCCTGACCCGGGGAGCGGGTGGCTTTACCATTGAAGACCTCGGTTCTACCAATGGCACGTTTATCAACGGGCAGCGCATCACAGGTGCGAAACCCCTGAATAATGGCGATATGATTGGCTTAGGGGAAACGGTGACCCTGGGCTATGAGATGGTGCGGAATATACCGGGAATGGCACCTGCGCCGGCTGCACCCCAGCCGATGGCCCCTCAACCCCAGCCCGTACCGCAGCAACCCATCAGCCCCTACGCGCCACCCGCAGAACCGGCCGCCCGGCCTCCTGTACAGGCGCAACCGGTGCAGCCGATGCCTTCGGCGCAGCAACAACCTCCGTCAGCTTCCTCGTATGGTTATGGCAACCAACCGATTCAGAGCCAATTACCGCAGGCCAGCCAACCGGCTTACGGGCAAGCGGCCCCGCAAGCGCCGGGGGGATATGATTATGATCCCTACGCCGCCCGCGAGGACGAACCCCGCAGCAACCTGCGCTGGATCATCATTGGCTGTGCGGTGCTGCTGCTTTTCTGCTGCTGCATCAGTGTGGTCAGCCTGGTGTTGGTTGACCAGGCCTGCCTGTGGGATCGTATCCCGATCCTGTGGGATGTGCTGCAAGCCTTCGGGGTTCGGGTCGCCTGCGTAGCCGGGTAGTACTTCGAACAATCAGACAAGGGAGGAGGCACAGCTCCTCCCTTCAAGGAATGCGGTGTGTATTACCACCTTCAAAGCCTGACCCCACAGCTCTGTTTCATCACCTGGCGGAATGCTGCCTGGAACCACTCGCGCCCTCAGACCACGTTTGTCGATGAACTCACCAAGCTGCTGAACGCAGCCACCCAGCCCCTCTACTTCCTTTCCGATTTGCGACAAGGTCATCTGATGATGGTGCGGGAAGTGCGCCGCCTGGCTGAACTGGCTAAGCATCCTCAGTATGGTGGCGGGGTGGCGTTCAGTGACCGCGTCGTGGCTGAAGTCATGGTCGAGAGCTTCGCAGCCTTCGCCGGACAATCCAACCTGTTTTTTCATCGTCTGGAAGAGGCACTGGCGCGTTTGGAGCAGATGCAACCAGGCGTGACGGCCGGGGTCGATTGGCAAGCAGCCCTGGAAAAAGCCGCCGCCGATTAACACCAGTCAACAAAACAGGCGGCCCTTGTGGGAGCCGCCTGTCAGTCATGGATCGCTGTTGTGGAGTGTTCCGGTCGTCCACGCAGCGCCCTAGTTGTGAGCAAAAGCTAGCCTACTCGGTTCTCCGCCGGAATAAGCGCCGTTGATGAGTCTGGTGAAGCAACGGTCATGGGGCGCATGAACTGCAACAGGCGAGCGAGTGGTTGCGGGCGCGATGGATTCACAGCACTCAAAGCGATCTCTTCCAACCGACGTTGGTCAGCCTGAGCCAGCATTTCCTGTTGCTTGAAATTCGCGTGTTGGAATTCGGTATAGCCGTTCATATCACATCCCCTCTCCAAGTTGTTTCCACCTACATCTTGAGGATAAGAGGATATGCGGACGAATTACGTCCTCATTAGAACTTAATTTTCATTTCCGAGGGGACATTATAGCTTCGAGCTGATCGCCAATGGCCTGCAACAGGCTTTGCATATAGCCTTCCGCGGGGCAAGCCAGCGACGAATCCAGCACATAATAGCGTTCATCTGGCAGGGTGACGCGCAGACCGATGCGCCCATAGGCATGGCTGATAATATGGACGGTCCAGGATACACCCTGATGCACATACGGGTATCCTTCAGAAAAGACGCGCACCGAATCATACAGCCACTGCTGATAGACCCGGCTGAATGCTGGACGTGCATCCCCACGGATGAGCGCCATGGCATGGGCATGGAGGACATCGCTCAATCCGGCTACTGCAAATTCGATCTCTGATTCGCGTAAACCGACTTGGGCGTTCAGCCCTCGCAGCCCGTTATCGAACTGGCGCACATAGTCAGGTAGTTGGTTCATCCATCCCGTGGGTGTGAGGTGAGATGGCAGACTGGCGAGCAGCGCTGCCCGCAATTCGTTCAACTCGGTTCCGGCAGAATCCAGCCGCCCCAGTTCTGTCCAATCTTTGGGCGTAAAGGCATCAACACCAAAATGATCTGGCAGGGTCTGTTCAGCCCGGAATTGCTTGATCGGGATGAACCTGTGTAGAGCGACATCGATCTGCAAGTCCATCAGCCGGCCCAGTAGTCATACTGCATAGAGCGCGCTGTATCAGCAGCAATCTCGGCCCCGAGCAGACGCTTGACCACATACAATGACAGATCGATCCCGGCAGAAACGCCAGCCGAGAGCAGCACCCGTCCATTATCGACATAGCGTTCATCCGGGCAGATGGTCGCGGTCGGCGCGGCCTGGCGCAATTCCTCCATTGCCGCCCAGTGCGTCGTCGCTCGCTGCCCCTCCAGCAAACCGGCACGTCCCAGAATGATCGCCCCTGTACAGACACTCAAGAGAAGTTCGACCCGGTTGGCCTGCTTTTGCACCCAGGCGATCAGGTTCGCGTTATGTTGTTCCCGGCGAGTGCCATAGCCCCCCGGAATCAGCAGTATGTCCAACGGCGGCGCATATTGGAGTGTATAGGTGGGATTCAGGCTGAGGCCATTGCGGGCAATGACTGGTCCGGCTTTTTCGGCCAGCGTGAAGACATGGAACGGTCTTTCCGGCTCACCCCGCTTGCCAGCGACTCCAAAAACCTCAAACGGCCCGGCAAAATCCAGCACTTCAACATCATCAAAAATCAGGATGCCCACTGTACGTGGCATAGTTCACGCCCCTGGGATTATTCAGGCTCCACAAAAATACAATCGGCCACCTGATGCCCAATGATATGGGTCGCCCCGTTCACCTGGGTGGTGATCGGCCCATCAAAGGGTTCACGATCCAGAACCTGAACGCGGGCTTCCAGATAAAACCCCCGGTCCAGAATGTACTGGAGCATGGCCTGGTTACCTGACTTGATGCGCGCCACAACCGCGATCTGCTTGATGGGCCAGTCCGTCAAGCGGTCAAGCTCACGCTGCTCAATATCCCCACTCGCAGTTGGGATCGGGTCCCCATGCGGGTCTGTGGCGGGATCATCCAAGCGAGCCGCAAGCGCTTCGACAAAGCGGTCAGAAACGGCATGTTCGAGATTTTCCGCCTCATCGTGGACTTCGTGCAGCGCATAGCCCAGCTCACTGACCAGATACAGTTCGATCAAGCGGTGACGGCGGATAATCTTCAAGGCCAATGCCCGCCCAGCCTCGGTGAGGGTCATCCCCTGGTATTTCTGGTAATCGAGCAAACCAGCCTCGGTCAAGCGCTGCGCCATATCGGTGATCGAAGGCGCTTTCATATTCAATGTTTCAGCCAGGGTGTTGGTCGTTACCCGCAGATCGCCCTGTTGTAAGGCGAACATCGCCTTCAGGAAATTCTGAGCAGATTCAGATCGGGTGATGTCAGCACGGTCAGCCATAAGGCAGTTTCTCGCTCCTGCACACGTGGATGCCGTAGCAATCATAGCATATTCGTACTATTGAGGGCCTTAGTAAGCTTTGTTAACGAAAAATTCATAATCAATTGTTGTACACTGCATTCAGGATCATCCATCGTTTTGTGGAGTTGAACCCATGCTTGCGCCCCAACCCAGCCTCTCGCTTGGTCGTCTTGCCCCCCGGTTTCACCTGCCTGACCATAACCGCGCTCAGCATAACCTGACGGATCTGATGGGCGAACGCGGCCTCATCCTCGGCTTCACGGGGGATATTTGGCGACCGGCCAGCGTCCGGCGGATTCTGTGGTTGCATCGCCACGCCCACATGCTCCAACGTACCGGGTTCAACGTTGCGCTCCTCATTCACGATGAGCCGCATATGGTTTATGGTTTTTACGCCAGCAGCCCCACGCCGCCCGTGTTCCCCATGCTGGCGGATGTCGATGGCGCAGTCCATCAGTTATTTGGGATGGATGACCAGGCAGGGATGATCGTTCTCGATCATGAGTTGAGAGTCCGACAGAACTGGACCCTGACGGCAGACCGAATCTGGCCGCGCCTGACCGAGATCACGGACACTCTGGACCTTATTGGGGACCGATATGTCCAGCCACAAGTCTCGCTGTGATGTGCTATTCAGGCGGAGCAGCGCGCAGATTCTCTAGTTCACCAAAGAATACCTGAGCATTGTTGAAGCGCTTGACCGCTTCAGGATCACGCCGGTCGCCGATCACTTTGGCAGGCACACCGACCGCGATGCTATAGGGTGGAATGCTCTTGGTCACCACAGCGCCCGCCCCGACGATGCTCCCTTTGCCGACGGTCACGCCATCGACGACGGTCACATTGGAGCCAAGCCAGACATCATCTTCGATGGTGATGCCATCAGCCGTGATGCCCTGATCCTTGATGAAGCGGTTAGGGTCGGCAAAGACGTGGTTCACGGCAGCGATGTTGCACTGGGTACCCGTATAGACACCGTCCCCAATTTTGACGCCCCCTTGCCCACGAATACAGGTATATTCGCCAAAGAAGCAGTTCTTCCCTACGGTTATGCCAGCTTTGGGCAAGTCCCGGTAATTGAAGACGTGGAAAACCACGCCGTGCATCAGGTTGGTGCCATCACCGATGGTGATGCCGCCGGGAAGCGCGTTCAGGAAGACACCACTGTCGATGTAGACACTTTTGCCCAGACGCAAATTGGCGGGTGAAAGCAGGCGGACGCTGTGCTCAATGATGGGTAGCCCCTCGGCCTTGAGGATCAGCTTGTAGGCAATGCCGCGCAGGCCGATCCCGACTAAGCTCGGCAAGCCACCGAGGAGCGTCATCAGGGTTTGTTCCAGTACATAGCGCGGAATGCTGGTGGACTGGCTTTTCAGGTAATAGCGGAGTTCATTCAGAATAGACATTGTTAGGTCATCACCGGCAGTTCAGGGCGCAAGGCCATGTGAAAGGATTCCATCAGTCGAAAGGTGGCAACCATTGGTTTACCTGCCAATGAGTCTTTAATCAGGTTAACGGCATCGGCCAGATCCACGGCTGCTGAAAAACGCACATCAAAGTGGTTCCAGCAGGAAGCCAGATTCCAGCGCCCGCGCCCGGTCATCAGGAGGATGCTGCGGGCACCAACGGCCAACCCCGCACCTATATCGGTCCAGGCATCCCCGACCATATAACTCTGCTGGGTATCAATGCCAAATTCTTCGGCGGCCTGAATCAACATGCCAGGAGCCGGTTTGCGGCAATCGCACTTATCATGGTCATGATGCGGGCAGTAAAAGACCTTCTTGACTGAGCCACCGCCTGCTTCAATCTGTTCCAGCATCCGGGCATGAATATCGTTGAGGGCTTCAACCGTCAGGCCGCCTTTGCTGATGATCCCCTGGTTGGTCACCACAAAGATGGGCAGGCCCGTTTTTGTGAGTTCGGCAATCGCCTCAATCGCACCGGGAATAAACTGGAATTCTTCCCATGACTTCACATGGTCGGAACGATTTTCATTGATCACGCCATCCCGGTCGAGGAAGATAGCGGCTGTTTTTTCTGCCATGATGCGGACTCCATCGTACCGATCTGCGAGGGCCTGTAGGGGCGTCCCTGCGGGACGCCCACAGTGGTTGGTTTTAGGCGTGTCCGTTGAGGGCGCCCACCGGGGCAGCCGCCGCTTGCCGCAATGCCAAGAGCTTTTCGCAGATGGCATGTTCCAGCATCAGATGCACATCTTCGACCATCGCCATGTTGAAACTGGGAATATGGACGGAAATATCGACCATGGGGGCCAGTTTTCCGCCGTCATAGCCCGAGAAGCCCACCGTGGTGATGCCAAGGTCACGGGCAGCGCTGACCGCATTGAGTACGTTCTTGCTGTTGCCGCTGCCACTGATGCCGATCAGCACATCGCCCTTCCGGCCCAGCGACTTGATCTGTTCAGAAAACACGGCTTCGTAGTTGATGTCATTGGCAACCGCCGTAATCAGGCTGTTGTTATCCGTCAGGGCGATCACCCGGAAACGCGGCTGACCTTCGACCAGCGGACGCTTGGACAGGTCGCAGCCAAAATGGGTCGCGGTCGCAGCACTGCCACCGTTGCCACAGATAAAGATAGTCTGACCGGCCAGGTTGGCCTTCATGAGCGCATCGACCACCGCATCCACCTGAGCGAACGGGGTTTTGTCGAGCAGCGACTGCACTTCACTGAAATAGGTACGGAGTTCCACTGAGTATCCCTTCCATAAGAACGGGCGATAACACTTTTGAATCTAGGGGCGGCACCTTACAGCCCCCCAACAACGCGCATCAAGAGTGTAAACCTATCGTAACGGGGATTGCCGTACGGCAGAGCAGATGACGATATGAATTTTCCGTAAAGATCAGCCTTAAGAGCGGCCTCAGGGTGGTTTTCCCTTGCATCCGTCACAGATTAGATCACACAGCCTCCCTCGTTTTAGATAGAATGATGGTAATGGAGCGATTCACGTAGAAAGAGCATTACCATGCGCTTCGAAGACCTGACCTGGATGGATGTCGAACGGTATCTGGAGCAGGATGACCGCATCATCCTCATCACCGGGGCCACTGAGCAGCACGCCTACCTGAGCCTGTTCACTGATATTTTCATCCCTTCCAAAATCGCGCAGGCGGTGGCCGCGCAGGAACAGGTCCTGATTGCGCCACCCCTCAATTTTGGTTTTAGCCGCAGTCTGGCCTACTTCCCCGGCACGATCAGCCTGACCCGCAGCACGTTCGATCTGGTGCTGCTGGAGATGATCGAATGTTTGCTGCACCAGGGCTTCCGCCGTTTTATGGTTCTGAATGGACACGGGGGTAATCAACCACCGGAGCGGTTAAAAGACTTTCAGCGCGAGTCGGATGAAGTCCTGGTCGTCTGGCATGATTGGTGGGCAGGGGACGCGCTCAAAGGCTTTATTGAGAAGTACGGACTGGATGCGACCTGGTCACACGCCAATTGGGTCGAAAACTTCCGCTTCTGCCGAGTCGGGGAAATTCCATCCGGTGACAAACCTTTTCTGGATGGTGACTCGGCGGCCTTGCTGGATCATGATCCCACCCAACGGCACGTTCTGGGTGATGGCAGCTTCGGTGGCCTGTATCAAATTGATGATGACCTGATGCAGGAGCTTTTTAACCGGGTTGTGATGGAAACGACTGCTGTCCTGCGTGGCATGATGCGCCGCCAGACCACCAAATAGGAATTCCTACATGAACTTAAATGACTTATGGAACCAGATCCCTGCGCCGACCCGCGAAATCGCCGCACGGGTGGCACTGGCGATTCTGGTTTTTCTGCTGATCTGGCTGCTGCGGCGTTTGCTGACCAAAGTGGTGGTTGCACCACTACGCCGCTTGCTCAAACGGTTCAAGTGGGGTGAGCCGCTGCTGGAGATCGTCACCCTGCCTGCCCGGCTGATTATCATGGCTTTTGGCCTGGCAGTGGGTGCGGAGATTCTCCGCATTGATCCCACCACCAACGCGATCGTGCAGGCGATCATTCGCAGTTTGTTGATTCTCTCCATCTTCACCTTGCTGTTTAGAGCTGTGAACGCGCTGGCACCGACCAGCGCCGCGCTGCTGCGCGTCACCGGGCTCAGTATTCATGAACGGCTGCTGCCGTTCATCCGTACTGTGTCCAAGCTCGTCATCTCGGCGCTGGCGGTGGTGGTAGTCATGCAGGAATGGGGCTACGATGTCACCGGCCTGGTGGCTGGTTTGGGGCTTGGCGGTCTGGCCTTTTCCCTGGCCGCCAAGGATACGGTCGAAAATCTCTTCGGCTTCACCAATATCGTGGGCGATCAACCTTTTGTCGTCGGGGATTACATCAAAACGGCTGAAGTCGAAGGTACGGTTGAAAAAGTCGGTGTGCGCTCGACGCGCATTCGCCAACCCGATCAATCGCTGGTGACGGTTCCCAACGGCAAGCTGGCTTCATCCACCGTCACAAACTGGTCACGCCTGAGCAAACGCTGGATGAACTTCACACTGCGTATCACCTATGATGCCCGCCGCACGGATATTGAACGCCTCTTGGCCGCCTTGCGCGAATTGCTCACCAGTCGCGGGACGGTTGAACCGGCTTCGGTGATCGTGCGCTTTATGGGCTTTGGGGATATGGGGTATGAAATCCTGGTCCGGTGTTACATCCTCAAGCCGGAATGGGCTGAATTCACCAATGAAACCCAGGATATTTACCTGGATATTCTCCGGCTGATTGAACGACTGCGGCTGCATCTGGCGTTTCCGGCGCGAACCTTCCTCAACGAGCCGCCGCCTGAACCCTTCAAGGAACAGGACATCCCCGGTGGTTCAGGGGGGCCGACGGTCGCCCCGGCTCCGATGGCTTCCACAGCGCCATTGCCACCGGATACACCACCGCTGCCCTTCGTGGGCGGGACGCGAAGCTAAGTAAAAACCAACTTACATACGAACAGTGTTACAACTTTCCGACGAAGGTGGCAGTTTTCTGATCCTATGCTCTAATTTGCGCTCAGTTGGGGATGCGGTGCCTAATTATCCTGTTATAGGGATTGGTCACTTTAATTATTGGAGGTGTCTGTGCCTGATGCACTCACCGAGTATCTGTTTGAGCGCAGATATGAACAGGTTGATCCCAATGGCGAACGCCGCATTATCCTGCTGCAGATTGGGAAACCTTATCTGCTGGATCGCAGCGAGTCCATCTGGGGGTGTCGTTGGAGTCTGTTGGGATTAAACGAGGTACAGCGCGTTCATATGGTGCAGGGTCGAGATGCACTGGATGCCCTCTTGTGTGCGCTTAGGGTGGCCCATATCTATCTCAAATCCATCAATGAACCGACCCAGAATCAGCTTTACTGGCAGGGAAACATCCCTGGTACAGGATTGCCAATCGTTGACCTTATCGAAGTGGAGCCCCCGCTAGCCGAAGATTTCTCCAGCGTCTTTGAGGAAGTGGTTCAGGCATTTTTCAGGGATTACAAACACACTCATCGTCCCTACAACAGCGAGTCTGACTGACGAGGAGATCCCCGCTATAGCTCGGCGACCATGTAGGGGAGGTCGAAGCCATTGGGCGTGAAGCCAAAGCGGCTGTAGAGCCGCTGTGACCGCACATTACTCGATTGGGTATTCAATGTTACGGGTAATGATCCAAAGCGGCCCAGACGCTCGATGCTGTGCCGGAGCAGCGCACCACCCACCCCTATCCCCTGATGGACGGGATGCGTCGCTAACCGCGCCAGGTGGGACATGCCAAAGCCAGCGGTAGAAAACTGATAGCCCACCACCTCACCATTCAATTCAGCCACACTGCTACTGAAGGACTGCCGGAAACCCTGGCGCAGTTCATCCGGTGCCAACTGCCAGGGCGCTTCAAAGGCCGCCTCATCAATCCGCAGCATGGCTTCCAGATCCCAGGGTTCAGCCGGGCGCAAGCGCACCGGGGTTGATCGCTGAGGCAGGGGAAGCGGCCCGGTCGGGCGTTCCATGGTGATGACCTGTTCAACCATATGGAAACCCAATTCCTGGGCTACCCTGGGCACCCAGTCATCAGTGCCGAGCAGGGCGACCTGGTGCGTACCCAGCGTGTGCAACTCGATCGTCAGGTCGTCCCATAACGTCCGCAATACGTCACGTCGGTCTCCCAATCCACGCAGTCCCAGCATCCGGAGCCAGGACCAACCTGACCGAGGCGCAGTCGCTGCGAGGAAACCTACCAAGCGCCCATTCTGCCAGGCGAGCCGGGTTGGTGGCTGGACGCTTTCCAGCCATTGATCGCTCTCGTACCAGTCAAAGTGAACATGAACGAGGTGGTTCTGAAAGATGAAATCCCGGATGGGCTGCAAGTAACGCCGGTGATAAGCGGTCAGCGTTAGCGGCGTAGATGAATGGGCGATCACAGGTCTCAGGCTTTCCGATTCATGCGCGAGGGGTAATCCGGCGCGGTGATGGCAAAAATCAGGCAGCGGCGCGTATCAATCAAGCGGCTCCGCAAGCGCGGGTCAAGATCTTCAAGAGTCTTGCTGGTGGTGAACACAGTCGGGCGGCGCGTCACGTAACGGTAATCAATGATCTGGAACAGCTTTTCTTTGGCCCAGGCGGAGGCACTTTCCATACCCAAATCATCCAGCACCAGGAAGGGTGTATTTTTCACCTGTTGAAAGCGTTGGTCAAAGCTGACGGGTGCGCCGGGATTGAAGGTTACACGCAGGTAATCGAGCAGGTCGGCAGTGGTCACAAACATGACAGGCTGCCCCCGCGACTGGACATCGTGGGCGATGGCGGCTGCCAGATGCGTCTTGCCGGTGCTGTAAGGGCCGACCAGACACAACCAGCCTTGCGGACTGCGGGCGTAACCGGCCGCTACATCCAGCGCCCGTTCCAGATTGGACCGCTCCTCCGGAGTCACTTTGCGACGCGTATCAAAGGAGTCGAAAGTCATATCGGCATAGAGCGATAAGCTGGACAAATCGGCATGGCGGTTTTTAGCTGTGGTGCGGTAGTCCGGTGCCGTGATAGGCACACGCCGGATCATGGCGGAGTCCAGCAGGCGGCTGCGAATGCGCGCATCGAGCGTGTCGAGGTCGATGTTGGTGGTGATGACCGTCGGGAGGTTGCGGCTGTAGCGGTGATTGAGCAGTTGAAACAGCTTCTCCTGAGCCCATTCGCTGGCGTTCTCCGCGCCGAGATCGTCAAGGATCAGCAGGGGGGCATTGCGAATCCGGTCAAAGGTTTCATCGTAGCCGGTTTCTGAGGATGGCCCGAAGGTGCTGCGGAGGTGGTCGAGTAAATCGGGGGTGGTGATGAAAAGGACGATCTCGCCCTTCGCCAGCCGGGCATTGCCCACGGCTGCCGCCAGATGGGTTTTGCCACAGCCGTAAGTTCCTTCCAGCAACAACCAACCTTCTGGTTGTTCAGCGAAGCGGGCACACATGGTCAGGGCAAATTCGAGCGATTGCGCTTCCGCCGGTTTCAGCGCCTGCGGATCAATCACAAAATTATCGAAGCCTTTTTCACTGAAGGCATCCAGATTGCTCAGGCGGCGCAGCCGTTCCTGCCGGTCTGCGTCCATCTCCAACCGATGATTAGGGCAACGGAAAAGCTTACCGAAACGTGGATCCCCCACCGGCACATCATAGCGAATGACACCCATATTCTCGCAGATGGATGACTGAGCACCACACAGGCGGCAGGCCGTTGAATCAGCGTTCGATGAAGTCGGCGAAGGCTCCAGAGACATATTGTTTCCCAGCCGGTTCACCAGATCGCTCCACTGGTTTGCCATTACGTCCTTCCGTCTCCCAGCGTTTGAGGATGGCATCAATATAACGCCAACTGCGTTTGTTAGACTTCACTGCTTCACGGATGGCATCCGCGATGAGTTCAGGCAGATAATGCTCCGCCGCATCCTTGAGGGCATCGCCAATCATGGGCGTCAGCGGGCCGATGTTCGACTCGTACAGGCGGAATATATTCGGGCGTTCCGGCAGAATTTCGATGAGCGCATGACCATCGCTGGGCGTCCACAATCCGGCTTTCAACTGCTCCAGCGCCAAGCGTCCGTTGACCGTATTGACCAGATAGAGGCGTTCATCAGCCCCGTTCAGGCGCACACTGGCGGTCAGCAAAGTGCCGCGCTCGATGGCCCGCTCCAACGCCGAGTCCAGCAGGGTTTCAGCCGTGGAAGCCGGATCACAGGCCAGCAGCGACCGTTTTAAGGCTTCGTCTTTGAGGAAGTCATCCCGACGCAGGAAGCGGAAGCGCCCTTCCTGCTGGCTGATGGCGTAGAAACAGAAAAGCGTGACCTTGAGTTCCGCCAGATCATCAATCAAGGGCAGCAGATCGCTAAAGAACTGGGTCGGAAAAGCCGCCGCGCTGACCGTGCTGCCCTGAGGGAAACCTGAAAACCGTTGCATGGAGATTATGCTGTCTCGCAAGTCATCTGGAACGGGATGAGACTTTCCATTATGCCATAGATTGGGGTTAGGGGGGCGGGTTGGGCCATCGTTTTTTGACAGTTTGCCTTCCTTGCAAAGAGGTCGGGGTTGGATTACACTTCTACACATGTTGAACATCACCCTGAACCACCCTTCCCATCAGGCACGAAGCGTTTAGCCGCGTCGCGCAGGTTTGAGCTATTCCAGCGCAGGCGTCGGCCTGCGCTTTTTATTTGTCTGAATTCTGGACTTTACTGTAGAGAAGCAGAGGAAGATTTAATGCAAAGCGGCAATCCCACAGGGAGGCTTCGCTCAGATGCAATGTCGCAAAGCATTTTTCTAGGTATCGACTATCCGCTATCGACTAAGGACTGATTCATGCCTCCTGTCAAAATCCAACCTCGTCTACCCAAAGGAATGCGGGACTTCCTGCCGGGGGACATGCTCAAACGCGAGTATGTCTTCAGCATCGTGCGGGAGGTCTTCCACCTGTATGGCTTCGAGCCGCTGCAAACGCCCGTCCTCGAACTGACCGAGACGCTGATGGGCAAGTACGGGGAAGAAGCTGAAAAACTGATCTATCACTCCGAACACCCTGGCGGTAAAGAGGGCGTGGCGATGCGGTATGACCTGACGGTACCGCTGGCGCGGGTGGTGGCTCAATATGAAGGGCAGTTGAGCTTCCCCTTCAAACGCTATCAGCTCTCCCCGGTGTGGCGGGCGGAGCGCCCGCAACGGGGTCGCTACCGGGAGTTTTACCAGTGTGATGCCGATATTGTGGGCATCAGCGGTATGAGCGCCGATGCGGAAATCCTCTCGCTGGTGGTCACAGCACTGACGAAGCTGGGTTTCCAGCAGTTCACGGTCAAGATCAATAACCGCAAACTGCTGACCGGCATGGGCACTTATTCCGGGGTGCCGGATTCACAACTGGGCGATCTCTACCGCAGTGTCGATAAGTTCGACAAGATCGGCGCGGAAGGTGTGCAGAAAGAACTGGTTGAGCGCGGCCTGCCTGCCGACGCTGTCAGCCGGATGATGGACCTGATCCAGTCGAAGCAGCCGGGGCTGGCGAACCTGGATTTCGCCGAAGAAGTCATGGGGAAGATCCCGGCGGCTGCCGAGGGTATCCGCGAACTGCGGGATCTGGCCGGGCACCTGGCCGACCAGGGTGTGCCGCCCCAGTTCTATGACTTTGACTTCACGATGGTGCGCGGACTGGGCTATTACACCGGGCCGATCTTTGAAACGGTCATCACCGAGCCGAACCTGGGCAGCGTGACTGGCGGCGGTCGGTATGATGACCTGGTGGGTCTGTTCCGCAAGACCAGTTTGCCAACTACCGGCACGTCGCTGGGGATTGAGCGTATCATCGACCTGATGGACGTGCTGGGTTTGTATCCGGCGCACATCGCGCCAACGGTGGTGCAGGTGCTGGTGACGGTGTTCAACCCAGAGTCGCGGGCGGCTTCCACCCGGTTGGCGGCAGACCTGCGGCGGGCGGGGATCCGGACGGAACTGTACATGGAAGACAAGGGCCTGGGTAAGCAGTTCAACTATGCCGATAAGAAGGGCATTCCGCTGGTCGCCATCCTCGGCCCTGAAGAAACGGCGCAAGGGATGGTCAAGCTCAAGCGGTTGACTGACGGTCAGGAAGTGAGCGTTGCGGCGGCGGCGGCGGCGGCAGAGGCGCAGGGTTTGCTCGGCTAGGGGTGGTCATGACTTTTTCACGATCATGGCGACATCTCGCTTTAGAAAGCCAACAATCCGCCAGACGTTAAAACGTCCGGCTCCGGTGAGGACAAGCCCACTAAAGGGGCTGCTTTCGGACAGGCAAGACCCTAATGAGATTTGACAGGCAAAATCGGTAATGGGCAGCGGGTGGATATACGGGCGAAGACGCCCTAATCCGCCCCTACATTCACAATTGGCAAGATCATAGTATTTCACCAAGCGTCATTGTTGGGGTGGCAGGGCCTCACCCCCAGTCGCCTCTCACAAAGGTAGATTTTTGCTGGATCGGGCGCAAAGAGGGAACCTCACCCCCCTGCCGCCTTCGGCGTCTCCTTCCGCACCCCTGGCTCCTCGAGAATGTACGACTACACGCGAGCCGGGGTGCTGGAGAGGGGGAGTCGAGAGTCACTCCAAAGATGACCAGGAATGGACTACCCATCCTTTTACGCTTGGTAAAACAATAGCATGGTATCAACGCAAAACCGGAACATATGTTCCGGTTTTGCATTCAAAAGGACTAAGGCATGTGAGGGCAGCTTTCAGACGGACGAGGCGTGCCTCGTCCCTACCTAGGGCGCGTTTTGCCTGTGTTCCCTTTGCTTTCAGGTCACAGCTTCAATTGCATGGTGTATAGGCTGGCGTAGACTCCGCCCAGGGCGAGCAACTCTTCGTGCGTGCCCTGTTCAGCGATGCCTGCATCGCTCATGACGAGAATGCGACCCGCATTGCGCACGGTGGAGAGGCGGTGCGCGATGACGATCATGGTGCGGTTCTGGCGCAACTGCTCCATGGACTCCTGCACTGCGCGTTCGCTCTCGTTATCGAGGGCGCTGGTAGCTTCGTCGAAGATGATGATGGGCGGATTTTTGAGAAACACGCGGGCGATGCTGAGGCGCTGCTTTTGCCCACCGGAGAGCTTGACGCCGCGCTGCCCGATATCCGTGTCGTAGCCTTCGGGTAAGGCCATGATGAAATCATTGGCGTGAGCCTTGCGTGCTGCCGTGATGATCTCGGCCCGCGAGGCACCCGGTTTGCCATAGCCGATGTTTTCGGCCACGGTCCCGGCAAAGAGATACACGTCCTGCTGCACAATACCGATGTTGGCTCGCAGCGAGGCCAGAGTGACATCACGGATGTCCTGCCCATCCAGTTTGATCGCCCCGGCGGTGACCTCATAGAAACGCGGGATGAGCGAGCACAGCGTGCTCTTACCGACGCCGGAGGTGCCGACCAGCGCCACATACTCCCCGGCGCGGATGGTGACTGAGAGATTTTCGAGGACGAAATCGCCTTCCTCCCGGTAACGGAAGCTGACGTTATCGAAGGCTATGCCTCCCTGCACGTGCTGCAGTGCTACCGAGTCCGGCGTATCCTGAATATCCGGCGCAATCTCCATGATCTCGATGAAGCGGTTGAAGCCGGTCAAGCCTTCCTGCAGCAGGCGGGCGATATTGACCGCGCGCTGGATTGGCTCAATCAAGATGCCGATGCATAGCAGGAATGTCACTAAATCAGCCAGGTTCAAGCTCTGGTTGGCAATCGCCACCCCGCCGAAGACGACCACCACGATGGTCATCAACTGGGTGAAGGCAAACAAGCCGTTGGAGAACCAGGCATCCCCCCGATAGACTGCGCGGCGGCTTTCCACAAACTGGTGATTGGCCTCGTTGAATTTGCTCTGTTCGATGGCTTCGTTGCTGAAGGACTTGACCACACGGATGCCCGCCAGCGAGTCTTCGACCTGGGCGTTGATGTCCGCCACGCGCTCGCTGCTCAGGTGATTCGCCCGCACCATCCGGCGATGGAAGTAAATGCCATAGACCGCCATCAGGGGCAGGAAACCAAAAACGATCAGTGTCAACGGGATATTGATGAACAGGAGCAGGATAAAGGCCCCGGTGAACTTCAGCAGGGCGATGATGAAGTCCTCCGGGCCATGATGACACAACTCCGAGATGGCAAAGAGGTCGTTGCTGATGCGGCTCATCAACTGCCCGGTTTTGCGGTCGTCGTAGAAGCTGAAGGAGAGTTTCTGATAATGGGCGAACAGCTCGACCCGCATGTCGCTTTCGATATAGGTTCCCATCATGTGACCACGATAATCGACAAAGGTATTGGCGGCGGTCTGGGCTGCGACCAACGCCATCATGACCGCGCCCATCACGAGGATATGAGCCAGCACATCCGGTGGATTGATTTCCAACATTCCAGTGATGTAGCGGGCGCACAGCGGCAGGATCAGGGCGATAGCTGCGACCAATACCGCGGCACACACATCGGCGATCAACAGACGGCGATAGGGGCGATAGTACGAAAAAAACTTGCGGATACGCGGTGACACAGCGCAGCTCCTCGAAGCAGATGGCGATTGAATGATGTGGGCAAACTTCGAGGTGAGGAGCACGCCGCAGACCAGCAGCACAAACCCGCCACCTCACGGTGAGGCGGTCGTGCGAGTACACCGACCGAATGCGCTTAGGCCGAGGGAGACTCCAGCGGGGTTAGCGGCGGGAATTGACCAGAGCAGCGACAGAGGCGGTGCGCATCACGACAACCGTGTTCATGGGGTTTGTTGCTGGCATGATGGAAGCCTCCTTTACTCTGGATTGGATAGGATAGCAAAATCATAGCGGAAGCGGCGATGACGGGCAAGAATCAACCCAGTGCAACCGTTTGCCAATACACACCGTAATACAGGGCATGATTTGGATGTACTGGTATTGTCATGAAAGTGGTTTAGTATGGCACAACTGACCTGTCCCCACTGTGGATCGCCGATCAGCGCGGAGCAGATCAATATTCAGAAGACGCTGGCGGTCTGCCCGGCATGCGCCACCGTCTTCGATTTCAGCTCGACGGTGAGCGACCCCGCACCGATTCCCGCCGCTGCCCACAAGCGCAAGCGGCGCAAAGTCAAACAACCCGAACACATCACGATTCAACCGAATGCGACGGGTCTCGACCTGGTCTATAAGTGGGGCATCAAATCGGAAAGCCAGTCCACCCTGTTCTGGATGGGCTTGTGGGCAGTGATCGCGATTGCCATCAGCATTGTCTTCCCGCTGCTCTCCGGCGAGGCGATCTTCGGCGGCGACTCGCCATTCTGGCTAGGGACCCTATTCGTGGGCGGATTCCCCTTCTACTACTTCCTGTGCCTGTTCACCAATTCCACCCGCTTCCTGCTGGATGAGGATCAACTTCAGGTGCGGACAACGCCGCTATGGTTCTGGGGGGCGGGTCATGCGACGGTGGATACCGCGGATGTGGAGGCCGTCTACTCGGAAGTGGCGGATGACGAAGACGACGGCTATAACGTCTATGCCCGCCTGCGGGATGGCGAACGCAAACTCCTGCTCGAAGGACTGCTCAAAAACGATGCCGAGTTCATCGCACAGGAGATGAACTCGGCGCTGTATGAGATTGAAACCGGCGATTATGCTCACCTGACCGAGGGTGAAGGCATCGACGATGAGTCGGAAACCCGCCACCCTGCAGCGCGTGAACGCAAGGCCTGACCAGAACGACTGACCAGGCGCTAATACGCCTGGAGACCGGCTTCGATGATGTCCCAGAACTTCGGCACATCAATGTCGATGGCGACGAAGCTGTTGGGTTTTTGCCCGGCTGAACCGAAGGACCCGGCGGCCCCAAAAAAGTCGCAATTGGTTCGTCCGTAGCTTTGTTCGCCCCGAATGTCGATCTGGGTAAACATCTCTTTGGTGGTCAGCACCGTGGGATCCAGCAAAAAGGCAATCGTGATCGGATCATGCAGCGGGCCACCTGCCCAACCGAAGACCTTCTTCTGGGTCTGGTTGAAAAAGGTCATGATGTCGATGAACAGCTTACCGGCGCTGGTCTGGACCTTACTCATGCGTTCCATGACGGAGGGCAGGCACAGGGCTTTCCGCGTCACATCCAGCCCAACCATGGTAATTTTGCGCCCGCAGGTAAAGGCGACATGGGCGGCATCGGCATCGGCATAAATGTTGAATTCGGCGGCAGGCGTGACATTGCCGAGCTGGTAACAGCCCCCCATCAAGACGATTTCTTTGATCTTGGGCACGATATCCGGGTAGAGCCGGATAGCCATCGCCAGATTGGTCATCGGCCCGGTGGTGACCATGGTGATGTCGCCATCGGATTTGAGCAGCGTCTCAGCAATATAGAGTACCGCGTGTTGGGACTCGACGTGTCTGGTCAGCGGCGGAAAAAGCGGGCCATCCAGACCGGATTCCCCGTGGATCTCCGGGGCGATGACTTGTTTATCCCGAATCATGGGCTGTCCACAACCCGCATAGATAGGTACATCAATGTTTAGGTACTGGCAGACATTGAGTGTATTGATGACGGTTTTATCGAGCGTCTGATTGCCGGCAACGACGGTGATGCCGAGCAGGTCAATCAACGGGCTTTTGGCTGCCAGCATGATGGCAACCGCATCGTCATGACCCGGATCACAATCCAAAATAATCTTACGTTTCTCCATGATCAACTATCCTTAAGGTAAGCATGAAGCCAATGGGGAACCAGCGCTCCCATGAGATCGAGGGGGAGCGTAACCCGATTTCAGATTGGCTCCTAGTTCCACCTTGCCCATGACAATGGTTTCAGGCATTGGCCATACGGTATTCCCACCAACCGATGGCAACCAGGAGCAGCGCCATGAACAGGCTGGTGATAAAGGGATCATAATAAAGGCCATCCTGTGTGAGCAGGAGCGTGCTGACATTGCTCATGGCATGGAGCGCACTAGCCGCAAAGATGCTGCCCCCCGTGTGGACACAGACCCAGACAATCAGCAGGCGCAGGCCAATTGTCACCAGGCTATGCCAGAGGATCCAATCCAGCATTTGCTGCGCCTGTAAAAATGGAATCCAGTGCCAGACGGCCCATATCAGGCCGAGGATAAGACCGGCTCTCAACGTTTGAAAGCGTTTTTGCAGGGCGGGAAAGGCATAACCTTGCCAACCCAGTTCTTCCCCGGCAGCGGTGATGAAAAAGAGTAGGAAAACCAGCGGCGCCCTGATGAGGGCAGTATCCAGGGTCGGCGTGGGCTTTCCAGTGAGGTTCATGACGGCGAACGATGCCACAGTGACCAGTGGCAGCAGGCCAAAGATTGGCAGATACCAGACCGGGTGCCGAATGCGCCAACCATCGAGCGGGCGTGGGAGCAGGTGCCGGATGCCATCCCAGCCGTGTTCACGATACGTCAGGATCAGAGCCGCGATGGCCGGATTAAAAGCCATCAAGGCACTGGCTGGCAGGTTAAAGGGCATGAACTGCGGATCAACCCACGCACCAATCAGCCAAAAAGGGATGGAGAGCAGGAGCACCAACCACACGTAATTCCACGCGGATTCTGAGGAGGTCGGGCGAGATGTCATGATTGTCTGCCAGTCAAATAGCGCATCTATATTGTACTGTTACTGAAGCAAACGGTTGTCAACCTTAACATGCGCTTTACAGGGGGGGTGGTATCTTCGGTTGCCTTAACCACTTTCAATCAGGATCACCCATTCATGACACCCACCTACACCGCTGAAGTTGGCCGCAAATTTCACCCGGATGGCAGCCTGCGGCTTTCGCCCGGCGTGACCGTCATCTGCCCGGTGCGCCCTGGCAATCCGGGCTATGAGGGTGCGCTGTGGGCTGCCGATCAACTCCGCGCCCAGCCCTTCGCCGATCACTTCAGTTTCCTGCCGCCATCCAGCTATCACATGACCGCCATTGCGCTGATCGGTGAGCAGCGCCGGGAAGCGGCCTGGTGGCCCTCAGCTGTTTCGCTGGAAGCGCCTCTGAACGCGGTTGATGAGCATTTCATCGCCACGATGCAACAGGTCCCGCCTTTCCAGCCACCCCCGATGCGGGTAACTGGACTGGCAGGTTGGAACGCCACCGTCATCACCCTGGAACCGGTCACTGAAGATGGGAAGCAGGCTTTACTGGATTATCGGGAGGCGGTAGCAGCGGCTACCGGACTGCGCCGTCCGGATCATGATGGCTATCACTTTCATATCACATTCGCTTACCGGATCATCGAGCTGGACAGCGACGCGGCGGCAGGCTTTGAGGCGTTCAGGGTAGCCATCACACCCACGTTGCAGCAGATGATGGGCGAGTTTGCGCCCGACCCCGCCGAACTGACTTTTTATGATGACATGGGGCGCTTTGCACCGGCAGCGGAACGGCACACGCTGGTGAGCCGTCGCTAGGGTCTTATGGATAATCCAACGGACGAGGCAGGCCTCGTCCCTACTGGCGGGCGAACGGCACCGGCGGGCGGGGAACACGCGGCGCGAAACCGTAGTAGACGCGATAGATGCCAATTTGCTGAGTCTGATAGGTGATGGCTTCAGCCGCTAACCAGGACTCCATCGCGGCGTCGATCTCCGGGATCAGGGCGGTGATATAGGCCACCCGCTCGGCCGAGTCGCTGGCCTGCCGATAGGGTGGATAACGGTCAAAAACCGGGGTGTAGAGCATGTTGGATTTATCCGGTAGAGCGGCGCTCAACTGGATTTGTTCACGGCTCAGGAACGCGATGCGGAAGTTAATCCAGTAGTTGGTATAGCCGTAGCGCAGGTCATTGGTCAGCAACCAGTCGATGAGCGCTACGTCATCAGCCGCAGGCAGATGAGTCTCGGTGTTGAACTGGGTCGTGAGGCCATACGGCCCCCGCGCCGCGACGATCTGCCCGGCGGCGAAGTACAGCAGGGTCAAGCCGACCGCCGCTAGCCCGGCATATCTCGCCAGATAAGAACGGGTTTGAGCCGTCGATGTGGCAACGGTCAGGCTGCTGACGGCAATCACCAGCGGCAGAGTCAGCGGCAGGAAATAGCGTCCGCTCGGATCGCTGGAGAAGCGCGTGAAGAGGAAAACCGCGATCATGAGGGCAATCATGCCCAGCAGAATCCAAAGCGCACCCGGCTGAAGCAGGGTGTTTCGCGCACGTGCCAGCCGATAGAAGCCGATCAGTACAATGCCGAGGACGACCAAGCCGATGACCGGCAGGAAGAAAGCCGCCTCCCAGGGAAAACGCAGTCCGAGGAGCGAGGGTAGTCCAAAGAGCAACAAACCGATCAACCGATCCGTGAAGGGGATTTCCTGCAATTCAGCCCCGACATTATCCCCGCGCAAGCCGGTCGGCAGCAGGAAACGCAGCGGCCCCCATTCGTTCTGAAGAGCATAGAGCCACCAGGGGGCACTGCCGATGAAAAACCCGATCAAGGCGACACCGACCAGAATCCACATCCGACGACTGGGCGAGCGCAGGATCTGAACCAGCATGAACAAGGCTACGGGCACCACATAGATGACAATCAGCGCGTTCGTCCACCAGGCCAGGCCGGTGATGATACCCAGCAGGAGCCAAAGGAACGTGATTGGTGGTTGGTGATTGGTGATTGGTGGGGAAGCCGGTGAGGCTGACCGCTGATGGCTGATAGCTGATGGCTTTAGGTTATGGGTCAGACCATAGCCCATGGCGATGATGAGGTGGCCGAAGATGAGAGTTTCGTTGTAACCACCCAGCGTGGCAGTGGTATAGAGCGCGAGTAAAACTGGCCCTATGGCGAACAGCAATCCGCTGCCGACCGCCACGGCTATACGGCGGGACAAGACCCAGGCAGCATGGTAAGCCGTGGCGACGACACCAATAAACAGAATGGACTGCATCAGGCGAATTGTATTCACACTTTCGCCAAAGAGCTGGAAACCCAGGGCGAGCACCCAGGCATCCAGGCTGCCCATGTAAGCCTGCCCGTAGAAGAAGACCGGACGCTCCCCCAGGGTGATATGCCGCGCCATGAGGGCGACGATGGCTTCATCGGAGTGGAAGGAGACTGCACCGCTGATCAGGAGCAGCGACCGGGCAATCAGCGCGATCACCAACACGATCAGCAGGCCAATAAAGTAACGTCGTTGTCCCATCTTGCGGCAGCCCTCGATGTCCTTCACCATTCACATCCGATTGTACGGTGACTTCATGTATAGCGGCATTGAGGGGTGTTTGATTGCCCGCAGATGAGAACCTGTCACACCTTTATTGCATTTCTGTCCGCTTTTTGTGTAAAATTCCACAAAGTCATTAATCACCGCCTGCCTGCATCCGTCCCCCCGTTACCGTATGCGCGCTCGACGGTCGATTTTGTTGCGCCTTTGGGCAACATTCAGTAAGCTCTCTGGCCTGCTTCCAGCCGCGACAGCATGTATCTGTAAGGTAACGTTGATGAACTCACTCAACTTAAGTTCAACGCAGATTCGGAATATTGCCATCATCGGTGTACTGCTCATTGTGGGCGGTTTCATCATCGGTCTGTTGACGCCTTCGCTCTTTCCAGCGCAGGCTTCAGCGGAAGCCCCGTTGATTGATAACCTGTTCCAGACCATGCTCATCATCGGTGGGGCGATCTTCCTGTTGGTACAGGGTCTGCTGGTTTATTCAGCGATCAAGTTCCGCGCCAAACCGGGTGATACCAGTGACGGCATCCACTTGCATGGCAATACCACGCTGGAGATTATCTGGACCGCCATTCCCGCGGTGATCGTCACAGTGCTGACCATCCTTTCGTGGAATGTCTTCAACATTATGCAAGCGCCGAAGGATGACGAACTGGTGGTACATACCACGGCGGCGCGCTTTAACTGGGCCTTCGCTTATGATGCGCCGCTGAGTCTGGTAGAAGCACAGGGCGTGGATATCGCCAACCTGAACCTGCCGGATAACGTCAAAGCGGATATTGCCGATGGTACGCTGACGATTGCCAGCACCGAACTACACACCTACGCCAACCGCCCGGTGCGGATGGATATGCAAAGCCGGGACGTGATCCACGCTTTCTGGGTGCCGGTGTTCCGTGTCAAGCAGGACGTCATCCCCGGACGGACCACCACCGTCCGCTTCACACCGACCCTGCCGAATGACCCGACGAACGCGGAGTCCTGGTATCCGGTCAAGTGTACGGAACTGTGTGGCGCGCAGCATGGGGCCATGGTCGCTTACACGGTCGTCCACCCGGACGAAGCTTCGTTCAATGCCTGGATGAGCGAACGCATGATGGGCGTGCTGTTCCCGCCGCCTGACCCGGTCGAGCGTGGTTTCCAGCTGCTCTCCTCCAACATCTATCCCTGCTATACCTGCCATATTGATGCCGATCTGGCTGAATTCAACTGGAATGGCAATGTCGGGCCGAACCTGACCGTAGTCGGTGACCGGGCGGTGGGCACCCGCGCCAATGCCACCGGACTTTCCGGCGTGGATTATCTGACCCAGTCGATCCATGAGCCGGGCGCGTACCTGGTGCCGGGGTATGGTAACCTGATGCCGAACCTGGGCATCAGTGACTGTGATACCCGGGCGATTGTCGCCTACCTGTGCACGCAGACCGCTTCTGGCGAACCCGCCTGCACGATTGATACCGAAGCCTATGCGGCGCAATGTACTGCCGGTGCGCCTCCAGGAGCGCCGGGAGCCGAGCCGCCAGCCTCAGCACCGGCTGAAACCACCCCGGAAGCAGAAGCCACTGCAGAAGCTACTCCGGGCAGTTAGCAGCAAGACGTTTATCAAGCGATTGGTAGGGTGAAGGTGACACTCCACCCTACCTCAATTTTTTAGTACAGCCCGCCAAAGTGCATTCTCAACACTGGTCGCGTAAAAGCGATTTCATTCCAGATAGCGAGTATGAAAGGTCGAAGCAATGGCAAGTGTTAGCCTCCCAGCGGGTGCCATACCCGGCTCAACACAGCAGACGGCCCCCCGCCTGCGCGTGAGTGACTTCCTGCGGTGGAGTGTCGATCATAAAGTGATCGGCGTGCAGTACATGGTCACATCCTTCTTCTTCTTCCTCGTCGGCGGCACGCTGGCGATGATGATCCGGTGGGAACTGCTCACCCCGGAACTGGATGTGGCGGTGAGTGGTGCGCAGTACAACACGCTCTTTACGATGCACGCGCTGGTGATGATCTTCCTGTGGATCATCCCGATGCTGGCCGGGTTCGGTAATTACCTGATCCCGCTGATGCTGGGCGCGAAGGACATGGCCTTCCCCTGGTTGAACGCATTCGCTTTCTGGCTGATCCCCCCGGCGGGCATCCTGATGCTGATTAGCTTCTTCGTCAGCCCGCCCGAAGCAGGTTGGACGATGTACCCGCCGCTGAGCGTCCAGTACAGCGGGGATGGTCAGACCTTGGCCGCGCTGGGTGCCCATCTCCTAGGTATCAGCTCGATCCTGGGCGCGATCAATTTCATCGTGACCATCCTGAACATGCGCCCGGCAGGCATGAGCCTGTGGCAGATGCCGCTGTTCTGCTGGTCGGTGCTGGCAACCAGCATCATCCAGGTGCTGGCGACCCCGTTCCTGGCGGGTGCGCTGACCCTGCTGCTGCTCGACCGCATGGCTGGAACGACCTTCTTCGTGCCGACGGGCGGTGGCGATCCGCTGCTCTGGCAGAATATTTTCTGGTTCTACAGCCACCCGGCGGTGTACATCATGGTGCTGCCAGCCATGGGTATGCTGAGTGAAGTGCTGGCCGTTCATGCGCGCAAGCCGGTCTTCGGTTACAAGCTGGTCGCGCTCTCCTCGATGGGTATCGGTGTCGTCGGCTTCGTGGTGTGGGCACATCATATGTTCACCAGCATCCAGCCGCAGCTCCGTATTCCCTTCATGATTACGTCGATGATCATCGCGGTGCCGACGGGTATCAAGATCTTTAGCTGGTTGGGGACGATCTGGGGCGGCAAGATCCGCTTCACCCCGGCTATGTTGTTTGCGCTGGGTTTCCTCTCGATGTTCGTCATCGGCGGCATCACCGGCGTGACGCTGGCGGCCATCCCCTTTGATGTTCACGTCCATGACACCTACTACGTCGTGGCGCACTTCCACTTCGTGCTGTACGGCGGTTCGGTCTTCGGCATCTACGCAGGCATCTATCACTGGTGGCCGAAAATCACCGGCAAAGAGATGAACGCCCGCCTGGGACACATCCACTTCTGGGCGACCTACATCGGTTTCCTGGCGAGCTTCATGCCGATGCATATCTCCGGTATGCTGGGGATGCCGCGCCGCGTCGCCGTCTACCTGCCGGAATTCCAGACGCTCAATACCATCACCAGCCTGGGCGCTTTTGTGCTGGGCCTGAGCACGTTCATCATCATCATCGCCGCCGTTCAGAGCCTGCTGGCCGGCAAGAAGACAACTGCCAATCCCTGGCGGGCGCTGACCCTGGAGTGGGCGACCACGTCCCCGCCCCCGGCCACGAACTTCGTCAACGATCCGGTAGTTTTCCCCGATCCGTACGGTTACGGTACGCCGGAAGCCGCTGCCTATGTGGCGATGATCGAGGCGCAATTTGACGGTAAACCGTCGAGCGAGCGCGGCATTCAAACGGGCGGCGCGACACCGGCCCCCGCACCCTCGGTGGGGGATTAGTCTCACTCAGAACCTCACTCCTAAATCCCCTCTCCGTTTGTGGAGAGGGGGGATGAGATGGCAGGGGCGACCGACTTGGTCGCCCCGTTCGGACTTATCGTAAGCTGGAACGCGAGTGGAATGGTCGTCAACGATGACAGGGCTGGTAGACTCGAAAGCAATCGAACAATCCCTTACCCGTGAGGAACAGCTTGCGCTCAAGAATAAGCGCGCAGGCATGGCGATCTTTCAGATTTCGTGGATTCTGATCTTCGTTGTTCTGATCTGGGCGAACCTGGGTTTACGTGGACAGGAAACCACCTGGCCGCCGCCGGGTGTCGAACGCTATGATGTGGTGCTGCCGATCATCGCATCAGTGCTGCTCATCCTCAGCGGGTTCACCGCCCGCAGCGGCCTCCAGGCTGTTCGTACCGGTGATCTGGCCCGCTTTACGCCGATGTGGCGGGCGACTCTGGTGCTGGGTGTGATCTTCGTTGGCATTATGGCCTTCGAGTGGGTCAACACCACGGCTACCGGCAACTATGGGATGCTGCTGCGGGTGATGGTGGCCTTCCACGCCGTTCATGCTTTGGTGATCGGCGCATTTTTGTGGAATGTGCATCAGAACCGGGCGCGGTATAATCCGGTCAATTTCTGGTCAGTGGAGGCCGCCGCCCAACTCTGGTACTTTGTGGTGGTCGCCTGGCTGTTATTTTTTGTGGTCTTGTATATCATTTAGGCAACCTGGGCAGCGCACCGCCTGACGCGGTGAAAGCCATGGCGCTGCCTCTTCGAGGGGGTTATTGACTGTATGCAACCAGGACTCTCCCGCGCAATCCCGATGGGGATAGTCGGTTTTGCAGTCGGCGCGGGGATCGCCATCCTCATCCGACTGCTGCAGGGGCTTGATCCGAACCCGGATGCACCCTATGCGTATGTTGGCCCGGCCATGACGTTAGCCGCGTTCTTTAGCGCGGGTTTCTTCATCTGGGGCATGGGTGGTTTTGACCCGCGTATGAACACCCATGGCGAAGGCCATGATGAGCATCACGACGACCATGCCGAAGCCAAGATTGAAGGTAACTTCCTCGGCAGCTACGGCTGGCGGGTGCTCACCTATGTGATGATCGTCGTGCTGGCGATTGCGGCGGTGGCATTCCTGCCTGATGGGCCACAGCTCAAGTCGGTCGCAGGGGATGGCAATCCGTCGGAAATCAACTATTCCCGCTTCGGTGATATTTATCAGGCGGTCCGTGAATTTGCGGCGAAGGCCGCTGGCGTCCAAATCCCGGCTCTGACGGATAACCTGGCGAACATCCAGATCAGTTATCTAGTGATGTTCATTGCCTTCACCCTCTTCACCATCTTTTCGCTGGTGGTGGTGGCCGGGTTGATCGCCGGAACGGTGATGACCCTGGGGGCCGCTGCCAAGAACCCACAGCGTTTCAGTATTCCCTGGCGCACACTGGCGCTGATCGGGCTGTTCGCAGGTTTCCTGCTGCAACTGCCAGTGATTGCGGCTTCACTGAATGTTCCGACGGCGCTCTTGGTGCCGTTCTTCCTGATCCCGCCGGTAGCGATGCTGATCGCCTATCGCAAGACCTCCTGGTTCTGGGTGTTCCTGGCCTGGACGCTGTTCACGCTGGCGATGCCGGTGCTGGTGCCGCTCATCCCGATGCAGCAAGCGGCCTGGGTATGGAACCTGCTGATCTTCTTCATCATCGAGCGGGTGGCGCTGGGTGCTTTGAAAGCCTTCCTGCCGGAGAACATCTGGAAGAGCATCAGCGCCGCTGTGTACGGCATTACGTTCCTGCTGGTGCTGGTTAGCATGATCGCAGCGGTCACCGGTGTGGCTGCGCCGAGCGTCTGGGATCACTTCTGGCAGATCGTTCTGCTGTTCTTCCTGATGCTGTATGTGACTCTGCTGGTGCTGCCTGTGGCGGCTCTGAAGATGCTCATCCCACCAGGAGTCTGGCAGCAATTCGCCGCCATCAAGTGGGACGCGGTGCTGCCGCAGTTCAGCCGCTGGCTGGGCGGTGCACTCCGCAATGACCTGCCGCGGGTATTAGGACAGTAGGGACGCGCTACCGCACGTCCGTGACAGACCAACAACGTAGGGGTGCCCCGGCGACTTTTAGGGCTGGGCACCTTTACAGAAACCGGAAACCAAAAAGGACGTTTTCTACATGAGCGATGTATCGCAAACTGTTGGGATCGAACAAACCCCACAAACACCGCTGCCAGCGGGATACCCGCATACCAAAGGCGCTCAGGCAGAAAACCTGAAGTTCGCCTTCTGGCTGTATCTGGCGTCGGAAGTGGTCATCTTCGCCACGATGATCGCCACCTTCATCGTCTTCCGGTTGCATAACCCGGAGGTCGTCAAACAGGTACATGAGGCCGCCAACATTCTGCTGGTGACCGCCAACACGTTCCTGCTGTTGACCAGTTCGTGGGCGATGGTGATGGGCTTACGCGCCATCCAGCGCAATGACCAGAGCGGCCTGATCAAGTGGTTCAGCTTTATGGCCGTGCTGGGGACGATCTTCGTCCTGCTGCAGTATGTGGAATATCAGGAACTGGCCCACCTGGGCATTGCGATTTACAACCAGGGCAACCAGTTTGATGGGTTCGGTATGCGATTCTACGCACCGACCGCCTTCCACGGCGTCCACGTCATTGTGGGCGTCCTGTGGGGACTGTGGATCATCAACAACGCCCGCAAAGGGGCCTACAGCAGCAGCAATTATGCTGGGGTTGAGGCATTCGGTTTGTACTGGCACTTTGTTGATGTGGTCTGGGTCATCCTGTTCACGTTCCTGTATCTGGTCTAGCCAGCAAGAGAGCATTTATGGACGCACAACACACGCCTGAAAAGTCGATTACCCCGACCTATAAGGACGAGCAGGGCCATTTTCATGGGGATACGACCACTCTGTTTGGTCGTACCATCAATATGAATGTGTATACGGTGGTCTTCCTGGCGCTCGGCCTCTTTACGATCATCGAAGTCCTGTTGTTTGAACTGCCACGCGGCTTCCTGACCATCCCCCTCATGCTGGGGTTGGCGCTGGTGAAGGCCGGGCTGGTGGTTTACTTCTACATGCACCTGAACAAGGACAGCCGCCTGTTTGCGGTGGCGCTGCTGGTGCCAACCGTCATGGTGGCACTGGCGACCCTGTTCCTGATGATCGTTCCAACCGGCTACTAGGTCGATCAGTCCTCTTCTATGAAACGCGCCGCGCTGCTGGCGCTCACAGTGATCATCGGTGTGGTGGTGGCAATGCCACCACCTTTTTCATTTATAGCGCTCCTGCTCATCGTGTTGGCTGGCGTGGTCGCCCAGCAGCAGCATACCTCCTGGGCAGCTTTGCGCTGGTTGGTTCAGCAAAGCAGGCAGGTGGCTCAAGCACTAGGACAGCTCCCCGCTCGTGCGCTCAGCCCGCCGGAGATCAAGCCGATCGCAGCGATACAGGTGATGGCGGAATGGCTTATCATCACCGCGGTGCTGCTTTTTGCGCTCCAGCATTACCTCCGCGCGCCATCGGATTATGTCTATTCCGGCAGCGAAGCCGAATGGCTGACCAGTTCCGCCTATGCGGCTTATGATGGGCTGCAGCAGTACGGGCGAATCCCGTTGTGGCAGCCTTACATCGACTCCGGTGAGCCGCTGGTGGAAAACCCATTCAGCTTTCTACTCAATCCGTTCAGCAGCCTGCCATCGCTCCTCCTCGGTCCAGGCATGGGCATTCGGTTGAGCGTCATCCTGACCACTGGTGTAGCCGGTTTGGGTGGATGGTTCCTGGCGTGGACTCTGGGTCTGGGCAGTCTGGCTCGGCTGGCCTTAGCCGCCCTGCTCATCGGCAAGGGCAATATGCTGATGATGTTCAACGCCGGATACTATCAACTGGCGGCGGGGCAAGCCTATTTCCCCTGGATTGTGGGCGGGGTGGTCGCGATGTTCCGGGCGTCAGACCGCCGCTGGCCGTATGTCCTGACTGCGCTGGCCTGGACGTTGCAGCTCTACGCGGGCAATCTGTGGTACACCTTGCCCGGATTCCTGAGTGCGGCGCTGGTCGCGCTGGCCTACCTCATCGCCCGCCCGTATCAAGCTGGTCGCATGATCCCCCGCCTGCTGGCGGTGGGCTTCCTGACATTCGGTTTGAGCGCGGCCCAGTTCATCCCGGTAGCCATCCATCGTGACCGCATTGGGGATCATCTGCCGGTGCGGGGGGCCGGGCAAGTGGTGCCGCTGGATTACGTCCTGCGGCTTTTCATCGACCCGAGCGTTGATTGGCAATTCCCCCAGGCTGACCCGGTGACGCTCCGCCCGGAACTCCGCTCGCTCAATGAAGTCGCCGATCACTATTACAGCTATACCACGCCGCTCTGGTTTATCCTGCTGCTCTTTCTCCTGCCGTTTTATCGCCCCCGCTGGACACCTATAGGCACCAGCGGGGTCCTTTGCCTGGTCTTGTTTACCCTCTGGGGAGCCGGTGGTCAGCAGCCCTGGCTGTTTCTATATGAGCGCATTCCGGGCCTGGCGAGTTGGCGCTTTGTCGGGCGGGCGTTGGCCGGGGCCAGCTTTTGGCTGGCCGTGCTGCTGGCGCTGCGGATTGACTCGCTGTGGCAGATGGTGCGGCGCTTGGATTGGGCAGCAGCGGGGTTCCCACAGCCACTGGCACGATGGCTGCCTATCTTGCTTGCTGCCCTGCTTCCGGCAGCGACGGTGCTGGCCCTTCGTCATACAGTCAGCCAGTGGGGCAGCCCCATTCGCTCCAGCCTGCGGCCTCTCTTCGCGGATTCAGTCTGCCTTAGCTGGCTGCGCGGACAGTACCCAGACGAGCATCTAACCGTCTGGCGCATCAATTACACCGGTGCCGCCAGCTTCGTCCAGAATCGCATCCGGTTATATGATGTGACAGCGGATTTTGAGATTATCCCGTTGGAATCGTCGCTGACGGAAGCAGATTTATTCAGGCCGCTGCCGCGCTTTGGCATCGCCTGGGATGCTAGCGAGCAACAGTTCATGCGGGAGAATGGGTATCAGCCGGTTGAAGGGAGTCCCTTTTTGCCCGGCACGACTCTCCACTGTCTGTACGAAAGACAGGGCGCATTCCCGTATACTTATCAACTGCTGCTGGATGATCTCGATTGGGATGGGCTGGCACCACCGCTGGAACGGGTTCAGGAAGTGATCCCCATAGAGCAGCAGCCCGATGCGATTACCGTGGTGACAATGCCGGACTCCCAACGCGAAACAGTATTGACGGTCGGGGAACGCGCTTATCCCGGTTGGCGTGTGACCATCGACGGCGAAGAGGCTGCACTCGAGTCTATCGGCGGGCGGTTGGGTGTGATCTTGCCCGCAGGTGATTCTCCGCGATGGGTGCAATTTATCTACCGACCGCTGTTGTTTCTACTGGGCGGCACGCTTACGATCATCACCGCCCTGCTGAGTATCCTGTTCCTGCTGCGCGGCGAACGCATTTTGTATGGACTGCCACGAAGGCGTTATGCTGGTCATGGTCATTCGTAAGCGCACACCAGATTGAGGGTGAACCACCATGCGCTGGATTGTACGCTTTGCACTCACGGCCCTGCTGCTCCTGAGCAGCAGCGTGGCCCTGGCGGGCTGGTTGGGGGGCGAACTCCCGGCGGTTGAGCTTTCGTTTGCCCGCTTCCAGGCCCGCGAACTCACCTACGGCGTATACCTGATGGATGCCTGGCGCGGGCTGGATGTGCCACTGGGGATGGAAGGCCGCTTCATGGGGCCACCGACCTGGTCACAGGATGGGCGCTGGCTGATCGCCAACACCGGCGGACAGATCACCCGGCTGGATATGCAGACGTTCTCGATCAGCCATGTGGAGCAGCCCTGGCTCGGCACCGAAGTGTCTCTGTCTCCCGATGGCAACCAGCTGGCCTTTACGCTGTGGGTGGGCACCGATAATGCCCCACTGCTGTTTACTGGCTCGCCAGAAGGGGATGATCCCACACTTTTGACCAATATGGTGGCGCTGGCCCCGGCCTGGTCGCCGGATGGCGAGTCGATTGTGTTTGTGGGGATGCGGGACGGCGGCAGGCTCTACCGGGTGACTCCTGAAGGTGGGGAAGTTCAGGCGCTGACCGATATACCCGGTCGCAACCCGGCCTGGTCACCCGATGGGATGCGGTTGGCCTTCAGCGTGCTGGATAACAACGACCTGGGCAATATCTTCAGCATCGCGGCGGACGGCGGTGACCTGCGCCAACTGACGACCACCCCCTGGGATGAACGGTATCCGGCCTGGTCGCCAGATGGAGCGTGGCTGGCTTACAGCGCCAGCGGCAGCAATGCCAACAGCTACGATCTGGATATTTACGTCATGCGACCGGAGGGGGGCAGCCCGCGCCGCCTGACTCGTGTGACTTCCAGCGAAATCTATCCGGCCTGGCGTCCAACCGGGTGAAAGGTTCTTTGATGCCATCCCATGAGATCCCTCCTACCCGCCTGGAAATTGCGGTCACCTCGCTGACAGATGCGGTCAACGCCGCCGAAGGTGGTGCCGACAGCGTGGAAATCAGCCGCGATTTATCAGTGGGAGGACTGACTCCCGCACTGGATCTGGTCGCTGCAGCGCGGGATGCAATCCGCATTCCGATTTATGTCCTCGTGCGCGACCATGCCCGTGATTTTGTCTATACCCCGGCAGAGATGGACACGATGCTGGCAACCGTGCGGCAGCTTCAGGGTATGGGTGTGCAAGGCATCGTCTTTGGTGCGTTGACCGCCAGCGGGGAGATGGATCTGGATGCGATGCGGGCGATGGTGCGAGCAGCGGGGCCGATGAGTGTGACCCTGCACCGGGCGCTGGATGCCTGCCGCAATCCGCAGGTGGCGCTCTCCCGCCTGACCGGGATCATCCCGCGGGTGCTGACGGCAGGCCCTGCGCCAACGGCCTGGGAGGGACGAACGGCGGTTGCAGCCTGGGTCGCTCAATTTGGATCACAGATGGAGTTCGTCAGTTCCGGCGGGCTGACGGCAGCGCAGTTACCGGCGTTTATCCGGCAGGTCAGGCCGTCGGTCGTTCACCTGGGCGGAGCAGCACGGTCAGGAGACTCGGTAGCCATAGAAAAGGTGCAGAATGTGAAACAAATAATCCATTTAGTTGATCTTTAGCCGGTAGAGCGATATGCTTTGAGCAGTTCTGTAAAACGTTTTATTTTTTGATGGACTCAATATGCCGCCCGAACAACCACCCATTCTCGAAATGGGTCATATTTCCAAACGCTTCGCTGCCACCCAGGCGCTAAGCGATGTTTCGTTTGTGCTGCACCCCGGTGAAGTTCATGCCCTGTTAGGGGAAAATGGTGCTGGGAAATCCACCCTCATCAAGATCATCTCCGGCGTGCATAAGGCGGACAGCGGCAGCATCGCAATTGATGGTCAGCCCGTCAGTTTTAATAACCCGCGTGAAGCCCAGGCGCGGGGTATCGCCACCATTTACCAGGAACTGAGCCTGTACCCGGACCTGACGGTGGCGGAGAACATCTTCATGGGTCATGCACCGCGCCGGAAGTTCGGCCCGGTTTCCGTGCTGGACTGGGATGCGATGTTCAGCCGCGCTCAGGAACTGCTGGAGTCGCTCAATATCACGGACATGGATGTACGGCGCAAAGTTGGCACGCTGACGGTGGGTAATCGCCAGCGGGTTGAGATTGCCAAAGCATTGTCGCTCAATGCCCGCGTCCTCATCATGGACGAACCAACCGCCGCCCTGACGGAAGCGGATGTCCAGCGCCTTTTTGAGATCGTTCGCCTGCTCAAGACACGCGGCGTCGCGATCGTTTACATCAGTCACCGTCTGGCTGAAGTCTACGAGGTCTGTGACCGTGTGACCGTGCTGCGGGATGGACATTACATCGACTCGAAGCCGGTCAGCGCCACAACCGAGGCCGATCTGGTCAGCATGATGGTCGGACGTACGATTGATAACCTGTTCCCCAAAATCACAGCGAAGATCGGCCAGCCGGTGCTGGAAGTGCGTAACCTGACGCGCAAACCCCTAACCCGTGACGTCAGCCTGACGGTTCGCGCTGGCGAAATCGTTGGTCTGGCGGGCCTGGTCGGCAGCGGACGAAGCGAACTGGCACAGGTCATCTTTGGCTTCACCCCAGCCGAGTCCGGTGAGATCCGCATTGATGGCAAGGTGGTCAAAGTCCGTACGCCGGGTGATGCCATGCGGCATGGCATCGCTTATGTGCCGGAAGACCGCGGCACACAGGGGCTCGTCCGGCAGATGCGGGTACGGGAGAATGTCTCGCTGACGGTGCTGCGTTCGCTGGCGAGCGGCCTGTTCATCAATTCCCAGTCCGAACGCCAACTGGCAGAGGAAAAAGTCAAGGAAATGGGGGTCAAGACTCCCAGCATCGAACAGATTGTCGGCAAACTCTCCGGCGGCAATCAGCAAAAGGTGGTGGTCGGTAAATGGCTAGCCACACACCCACGAGTCCTCATCATGGATGAGCCGACCCGCGGCATTGATGTGGGTGCCAAAGCCGAAATCCACCGCTTGATGAGTGAACTGGCCGGGCAGGGATTGGCGATCATCATGATCTCCAGTGAACTACCGGAAGTGCTGGGCATGAGCGACCGGGTGCTGGTCATGCGAGGTGGTCAGTTTGTGGCCGAGTACAGCCGCGAAGAAGCCACTCAGGAAAAAGTCGTCACCGCGATGATGACCGAACACGGGAGTACGGCTGCATGAGTGCTGCTCCTTTTTCCAGTATTCTGTTGGTAGTGACTAACCCTGCGGTTTTCCAGCGCTTTGGTCTGATTTGCAGTGTTTCCGATGTTCTGCTGAACGGCGCTGACAGCGCACAAGGAGCCGCCCCATGACCACCGCTGCCCCCACCGTGGGCGGGCGCACCCGTCTGTCCCAGAGCCAAAGTCTGGTCAGCCGATTGGTGGGCTTCGCCACCTCGCAGGAAGTCGTGCTGCTGCTGGTCGTCGTGCTGCTGTTCACAGTCGTCGGCAATGCCAACCCGCGCTTTCTGGCCGAGCGTAATGTGCTCAACATCTTCAACGGCAACGCCTATATCGCCGTCGCTGCCGTCGGCATGACGATGGTGATCATCTCGCGCAATATTGATATTTCGGTCGGCTCGCTCATCGGCGTCCTGGGCACGATCAGCGGCGCGATGGCCGTCAACGGCTATCCGATCTGGTCATCCTGGTTGGTACCGATCCTGCTGGGTGGGCTGGTCGGTGCCGTAATCGGCTTCATGGTGGCGTATCTACGCATCCCATCGATTGTGGTCACCCTGGGCCTGTTGAGCATCCTCAAAGGTGGCCTGATCACGGTGACCAATGGCGAATGGATCACCGACATGCCAGCGGATTATTTCCTGGCGCAGATGCGTACACCGGAGCTATCGCTGCCGGGAATCACCATTCCGGCCATCCCCTCGCCGATCATCATCATGGTTATACTGACGCTCCTGGCGGCGTTATGGATGCGTTACAGCGCAACGGGACGCGCCATCTACGCCGTCGGCGGTAACGCAGAGGCGGCGCGGCTTTCCGGCATTTCGGAAAAGCGCATCATCATGACCGTCTTCATCATCAACGGACTGTGTGTCGGCATCGCCGCCGTCCTTTGGGCGACTCAGCTCAGTATCATCCAATCAACGGTTCCGGCAGGCCTGGAACTCCAGGTCATTACGTCGGCAGTGGTCGGCGGAGTCAGCATCCTAGGCGGGATTGGGACGACTGTTGGTGCGATGCTGGCAGCCATCTTGTTGAGCGCGATCAACTCCGCGCTGGTGTTCATCAATGTTTCGCCCTACTGGTTCCGTTCGGTTGTCGGCGTCTTGATCCTGATCACCGTACTGACCGATATGCTGCGGCGGCGCAGGACGCAAATTTGAGGTAATCTGATGACAACGACGACACGGCCTTCGGGCGACACACCGGAACAGATGTCCTCACGCCTCCGCTCTTTCCTGTTGCGGCAAGAGGTCATCCTGCTCATCATCTCGCTGCTGGCAGTTATGTTTCTGGCGTTCGGTTCTGACCGATTCCTGACGGCAAACAATCTGCTCAACCAGGGGCGACTGTTGACTGAAATTGGTTTGGTGGCGCTTTCGATGACATTCATCATCATCACAGGCGGCATCGACCTCTCGGTTGGCTCGATCCTCGGTTTATGCGCCATCGTGCTTGGTGTGATGTGGGACCCCAAGGGCGCCTTCGCCTTCCCGTTGGAAGTAGCTGTACTGATCTGCTTGCTGGTCGGCATCGTGGCGGGTTTCGTCAACGGGCTGATTATCGTGCGCCTCGGTGTGCCGCCGCTCATCACCACACTGGCGACGCTGGCGCTCTATCGCGGGCTGGCGGAAGGGATCAGCCAGGCGCGTTCAGTGCGCGGCTATCCAGAAGAATTCTATGTACTGGGTCAGGGGGAGTTCCTGGGCGTGCCGACGCAGCTCTGGGTACTGCTGATATTCTGTATTATCACAGCAGTCGTCCTCAGTCGGACAGTTTTCGGGCGTGCTACCTACGCCATCGGCAATAACGAGCTGGGGGCGCGCTTCTCTGGCCTGCCTGTCGGGCGCTACAAAATCCTGATCTACACCTTCTCCGGCTTTATGGCTGCGCTGGCAGCGTGGATCTTCGTCTCGCGGGTTTCAACGACCCGTTCGGACATGGGATCAGGGTTGGAACTGGATGCCATCGCCGCAGTGGTGCTGGGTGGAACGAGCATCTTCGGTGGCAGCGGCAGCATCATCGGTACGATCATTGGCTTTATCCTGATTCAACTTCTGAAAAACGGCTTGGCGCTTTCGGGCGTGACAACTGATGGTACGATTGTCGTGATCGGCACCGTGCTCATCCTGGCGATCCTGGTCAATAACTTCATCCAACGCCGCTCTGGCAATGGATAACAGCCTGGGCGGCATTGATGCGGTCCTGGGTCAAAAACCTTGAAAGGAGGTGGTGCGCCGGCGGAAGCTTTATTTGAAGTGTGAGAGCATGTTCGGTTTGTTTGAACTCTTGAGGAGATGACGAAGAAATGAAAACCAAAGTATTTACCCTGTTGGTCATGTGCGCCATCCTCGTGCTGGGTGTCGTTGTACCCGCCGCCGCCCAGGATCGCTGGGACGGTGCGGACGATCTGCCCGTCAACCCGCTGGCCTGCCCAGTCGCTGAAGGCGAAACCCCTGAGGAACCCGCCGCCGCTGAACCCGTGCCCTACAACGGCGGTCAGCCCGCGAACGCCCCCGACCTGGCTGGTCAGGACATCGTCGCGGTGGACGTGCCGAAACTGGTCGGTATTGGCTACTTTGCAGCCACCACGCTCGGTCAGCAGCAGGCTGCTGAAGAACTCGGCAACGTGAGCGTCACGACCGATGCCCCCACCGAAGCCAACATTGATGACCAGATCGCGGTTATCGACAACTACATCACCCAGGGCGTCAACGGCATTCTGTTCGCCGCCAACGATCCGGTGGCGATTGCCCCCGTCCTGCGCCGCGCGCTGGAAGCCGGTATCCATGTCGTCGGTTACGATGCCAATGCCGAGCCGGATGCCCGTGAATGGTTCGTCAATCAGGCCGAATTCAACGGTATCGGCAAGGCGATGGTTGACAACATGGTCGCGGAAATCGGTGCCGACGGCAGCTTCGCCATTGTCACCAGCACCTTCACCACCCCCAACCAGGCCCGCTGGATCGCCGAAATGCAGGCCTACCAGGAAAAATGCTACCCCGAAATGACCTGGCTGGAGACGGTTGAAGCGCAGGAAGACAATCAGCTTTCGTTCAACCAGGCGACCACCCTCATCAACAAGTACGGTGCCGATCTGGATGGTATCTTCGGCATGACCAGCGTCGCCACCCCGGCGTCGGCGGAAGCCGTCGTCCAGGCAGGACTGTGCTCGGTGGATGCAGCGGCTGCTCAGGCCCCGAGCGCTGAAGAAGCAGTTGCAGTCGTCGGTCTTGCGACCCCGAACGCCATGAAGCCCTATGTCATCGGCGATAACGCGGGCTGCGTCAAGTCCGTGGTTCTGTGGAACCCGGTTGACCTGGGCTACGCCGCAGTGTACGTCCTGCGCGCCGCTGTCGATGGCACCCTGACCTCGGAATCGACCAGCGTGGAAGCCGGCCGCCTCGGCACCCTCCAGGTCGTTAACGGCAGCGAAATTCTGCTCGGTGCTCCGTTCGTTTACAACGCGGAAAACATCGGCGACTTCGACTTCTAAGCCGGTTAATCAGACGGGGTGGGTGCAAACCTACCCTGTCCACCGGATGGATAAAACTGAAGCGAGCTGCCTGTGCACAACCGTGCAGGCAGCTCGCTTTTATATAGCGTACATGACGCATGCAGGGAGGTCACACCATGTATGAACATCATCAGCGAGTTATCCAGCGCCTGGTTGAGCAATTTAAGGCTGATCCTGAATGCCAGGCGCTCATTATTGGCGGTTCTCTGGTGCGGGGATGGGGCCGTCCGGATTCGGATATTGATGTGCTGATCCTCATCAGTGAGGCGGATTTCCAGCGCCGGATGCAGACGGGCAACGTACTCTACTTCGATAAAGACATCTGTGATTATGAAGGGGGCTATATCGACGGCAAGTACATGGATGTTGCCTACCTGAAAGATGCTGCTGAACGGGGGATTGAACCGACTCGCTCGGCGTTCGTCAACGCGCAGATTGTGTATTCCACCGTCCCTGAACTGGCAGACTTAATCCAGCAGGTCGCGCGTTACCCGGAACATGAACGCGAGTCCAAGATCAAGGCCTTTTACAGCGAACTCCTGCTCCTGAAATGGTTTGCGGGCGAAGCGGAAAAACGCGGGGATCGCTACCTGATGACGCGTACCGTGGCGGATCTGGTGCTGTTCGGCAGCCGCCTGATCCTGGCGCACAACCGCATCCTGTATCCCTTCCACAAGTGGCTGCTGCGGGCATTGAGCGAAGCCCCGGACAAACCCGCCGCCTTGATGGAACTGACGGATCAGCTTTTGAAGGCGCCCACCCAGGCCATCGCCACCGCCTATGTGGACTGCCTGACCGAGTTCCACGACTGGGGGGTGGATTTCCCACAGGCGGTCATCAACTTCACCCGCGACCGCGAGCGTCACTGGCGGCAAGGCCCACCGCCCATTCATGATTGGTAAGCCTGCGTCCGCTGGAAATCCGCCCGCCCGCCCCCTACAATGAGCGTCTATTGTTGTGCCAGGCAGTCGGACGGGCTGTAGTGCCCAGACCTGTGACCTGAAGCCAGTAACCTGAAACTCATTATGACCATCTACCTCAAAAACCCTGATGAAATTGCTGCCATGCGGGAAGCCGGTCGCATTGTTGCCCGCGCCCATGCGGAGATGAAGGCGGCTCTCCGCCCCGGTATCAGCACCGCTGAACTGGACAAAATTGCCGAAACGGTCATCCGTGATCACGGCGCGACCCCGGCTTTCCTCGGCGTCCAGAAGCAGAAAGCCCCGGATTTCCCGGCAACCATCACCGCCAGCATCAACCACGAACTGATTCACGGCATCCCGCGCAAAGACCGCATTCTCAAAGAAGGGGATGTGATCGGGCTGGATACCGGCTGTCACTATCAGGGCTTCGTCGGGGACTCGGCCTGGACGTATGTGGTGGGAGAACCGTCGCCGATGGTCGCCCGCTTCCTCAAAGTTGCGGAAGAAGCCCTGTGGGTAGGCATCGGCGCTTCGGTGCTGCCGAATACGATCCGCGATGTGGCCCTGGCGATTCAACGGCATGTCGAAAAACACGGGTACAGCGTTGCCCGGGAATACACCGGGCATGGTGTCGGTCGGGCCATGCACGAAGAGCCGGAAGTCCCCAACTGGTGGCCGAAGCGCCCACCGCGCGGCCAACGCTGGGAGAACCCACGCCTGCAAGCGGGCATGACTTACGCATTGGAGCCGATGGTCATTGCCGGACGGGGTGACACCCGCGAACTGAGCGATGGCTGGACGGTGGTTTCGATGGATCGGTCGCTGTGCGCGCATTTTGAACACACGATTGCAGTCACAGATGGTGAACCAATTGTATTGACGCTGCTGTAAGTCGCAGGCACGGAGATTTGACATGATTGCACGGCAACCCACCTTGATCAGTGTCCATGACTATCTGGAATTGGAAGCCCACAGCCCGGAACGCCATGAGTACATGCGCGGCCAGATTTACGCCATGACTGGCGGTTCAGAATCCCATGCACTCATCAGTGGCAATGTCAGCCGGAGCATTGGCAACCAGATTGCTGATCGCGGTTGCCGGGTTTATACCTCTGACCTGCGTGTAAAAAGTCCGGCCTGGCTCTACGCTTATCCGGATGTCAGCGTGGTTTGCGGAGAGCCCATACTGCAAGTCGAAAATGGGCAACCGAGCCTGCTCAATCCGCAGTTGATTGTGGAAGTGCTCTCTCCTTCCACCGAAGGCTACGACCAGGGAAACAAGTTTCATGGTTACCGGGCCATACCCACGTTGACCGCTTATGTGCTCATCGCCCAGGATCGCCCCTGGGTAGAAGTCCGGCTGAAGAACGCAGATGGCGACTGGGTGATGCACGTGGTCGAAGGGCCGGAACTGGTCGCTGAGGTGCCACCACTTGACCTACGCCTGGAATGCAGCGCGATCTACCAGAATGTGCGCTGGCCGGAGCCGCCGCCCAACCCGGATGCCAACCCAGCCTAAACAGATCCTCTATACTGAGGGTATGAGCAAAGCCTCCATGAACCCTATCCGCTTGACCCTTCTGCTCGCTTGCCTACTCCTCTTTAGCGCTCCGACTGCTACCCATGCCCAGAACACCTGCGGCGTGGTGGACTCGATTGAACTGCCGGTCGATGACCTCAACTGGCAGTTTGATGATTTTGCCCTCTACCGGGAACGCTTCGGGGGGAATCACCTGGGCAGCGACCTGGCCTTTGACCGCTGGGGCGATCCTGTCTACGCCGCCATGCGCGGGCGCGTGACCGTCTCCAACCTGCGCGAGTGGGGGTCAGAGAAAGGCGTGGTCGTGCTCCAGCACATCCTGCCGGATAGCAGCTTTATCTATACGGTCTACGGGCATATGGAAGAAACCGATCAGTACACCTTCCCGCCACTGGATAGCTGTGTCGAGGCCGGGCAGGTGATCGGCTCGATTGGCTGGCCTTCGCTCGGTCGCCCGCATCTGCACTACGAAATTCGCAAAGGCCTGCCCAATGAAGGCGGCCCCGGCTACACCCAGGGCAATCCACTGACTGAAGGCTGGTTCCACCCGCTGGATTTCACCTTCACCTGGCGGGCGCGGCTCAATCCGGCTTTTCGTTCGGTCCTCAACTTTGATACCGCACCCACGGTCCCGCCCGTCCTGACCGACACCGGCGGCTATGCGCTGGGCGGTGCCACGGCGCTGAGCGTGCTGGCGGCGGATGGTCGCCCGGCCTGGCGGGTTGCCAAAGAAGGCATTGTCGCGGGGTTGGTCGCCCTACCGGGAGATCGGCTGGTAGCACGGACGCAGAACGGCGATGTCTTCTCCCTGCAAACGGGTCGGTACCTGGGGGTCTGGAAAATGCCCGGGGCCGATGTGCCGTTCGCGGCGCTGGGGGAAGTGCTGGTCTTTCCAGCCGAGGATGGCACGCTGACCGCTTTCGACACGCTCGGCAATCAGTTGTGGTCGGTGCCGGGACAGGCAGATGCACGGTTGACGGCTTTCCGCTGGAATGGAGGACGGGCGCTGCTGGTGCTGGCAGATGGAACGGGTTTGCGGCTGCGACAGGTGATCGCGGATGGAACGGTCATCGCGGAGACTCAACTCAGCCGGTTGGATGCCATCGCGCCGCTGCCGGATACCACCTGGCTGCTGCTGAGTGGCAACGCCCTCTATCACTGGCGTTCCCCGGATCTGGTCGAAATTGCCACCATCAGTCCGCCGGGCGGGGACGCCGCCGCGCTGGTCTACTCACCCGATGGCTCTGTGTTCATCTATACCGGCGGTGAATCGCCCGCCCTGGTACGACTGGGGCCGGATGGCGTGATCCGCTGGGCGGTACCCTATCCTGCCGGGGGAACCCTCCCCCCATTGATGGCGGTCGGTACCGGCTGTGCTCTCTATACGCTGGATGCCACCGGCGTGCTACATGTGTTCCGCGCCGAGGACGGCAGCGAAGCCACTCAACTGACGTTTTATACCGGCGGCAGGCGCTCCAACAGCGCCAATGCCCGCTTGCTCCGGGCGGACTTGGCTGAACAGGTGACGGTCTCCGCCGGCTTCCTCAGCCTGATGACCTTCGATGGTCGTGTGCTCAGCAACGGCGCGTGCGGATAACCGCCGTTGGGATTGTCGATACACCCCCTGAATACACCCCCTGGCTGAGGCTGATACACCGCCTTGTAGTCGATGATGTGCTGCGTAAGGACAGCATCATTGATTACGAGGACCATCATGAATCAACAAGCCTTGTTCTACCATGTGGGGCGGCAGGCCATGCGTGCCTTTACCCGCTGGCAGCTCGAGACCCGAGTCGAATATCAGGCACCTATTCCAGAGGGGCCGGTTATTCTTGCTCCCAATCATCCCACAACGCTGGACCCGATCGTGGTGAGTACCCTCACCAATCGCGCCCTGCATTTCCTGGTCACGGAAAGCGCGTTCAAGGTGCCTGCCCTGGGGACATGCCTGCGCCGCGCCGGGCAGATTAAGGTAGAATCGGGTCAGGGGAGGGCCGCATTCGAGTCGGCCTTAAGCTTACTGAAGGCTGGCAAACCAATCGCTATCTTCCCGGAAGGAGCTCTTAGTCCGGTTACTGGCGGCATGGCACCAGCGCATACCGGAGTGATACGCCTAGCACTGATGACTGGTGCACCCATCATTCCGGTAGGAATCGCCGTGGATCAAACGCGGATTTTGTTTGTGAATACTGGCATTCCGGACGCCAACGGCGAGCCAGAAGTCGCGCGGCTATACCTGCGTGGCCCATATGCGGTGACCGTTGGAAAGCCGGTCTATCTGCATGGCAGCGTACAGGATCGAGGCGCGGTCCATCGGCAGACTGATCTGCTGATGCTTAGCCTTGGCGTGTTGGCCTACCGCAGCGCAGTCCGTCTGATGCGCCACCCCCTGATGCAGCCGATTTTGTCCCAGGCATAAACTGCACCAAGACATTTGCAGCACACCTATTCAACCTGTATTCGCGTATAGAATACAGGTTATTTGATTCCCAATTGGAAGTGGTTTGCTGCTATGTTTCGCCCACCAATCACACGGCTCCGGCTGCCCTCGGTTCGCCAGGATGTAGTTAAACGCCCACGCCTGACAAACCTCTTGGATTCAGCCCGAGAGGCCGGGCAGCGCTTAGTGCTTGTCGTGGCTGCGGCTGGATCAGGCAAGACGACATTGGTAGCCGACTGGGCGCTGGAACAGAATGTTGGGATAGCGTGGTTGACATTGGATGAATCGGATAATGACCCCGTTCAGTTCGTGGCTGGGCTGATCGGCGCATTCCGGCAAATCAATCCGATGCTGGCGGCGGGCAGCACCGAGATACTGGCCGGCCCCCAGGTGCCTCCTCTGGCCGGGCTGGTTGCAGATCTCATTGATGATCTGGCGGCTGCGCCACCGCTTATGCTCGTGCTGGATGACTACCACCTCATCCGGCACGAGCAGATACATCGTCTGTTGTCGGACTTTATCAATCAGCAACCACCCACCCTGTTGACGATCATGATGAGCCGGACGGAACCGCCGCTACCGCTGGCCCGGATGCGTGTTCGGCATCAGCTCAAGGAAGTCACGGGTGAAGCGTTACGCTTCTCCGATCAGGAAACGGCGCGATTCTTTCAGCATACGATGGCCTTGCCTATTTCTACCGAACAGGTGCAGCAGTTACAGGAACGTACCGAGGGGTGGATCGCCGGTCTGCAACTGGCCGCACTGACGCTCCGGCAGCATCCTGAACAGGCCGAACGCCTGATTTCCAACTTCGCCGGAGACACACGGCACGTCGCAGATTACCTGCTGGCGGAACTGCTGGAACAGCAATCCACTGAGATCCATGATTTTCTGCAGCAGACGGCCCTGCTGAATACGCTTTGCGCTCCACTTTGTAATGCCCTCACCGGACGGCAGGATAGCCAGAATCTGCTGGAGCAGCTTGAAGCCAGTCATACGTTGATCTTCCCATTGGATGACCGGCGTGAGTGGTACCGTTATCATCGGCTGCTCGCAGAGTGGTTGCGGACCCAGCTTTCCCCCGAAGTTCATGTAGGCTTGCATCAAAGGGCCAGCGCATGGTACGAAGCCGAAGGCGATCTGCCGGAAGCCATCCATCATGCTCTGGCAAGTGGCACAATCAATGGGAATTACGCCCCTGCTCAGCGCCTGATTGGAATCGCGGCTGATAATGCTCTTTTTAGCGGGGCACTGGTCACCCTGATCAGTTGGCTCGATGCATTACCTCCTGTGACTGTGCAAACGGATTCCACCCTCTCTATCTACCGCGCCTGGGCAGCCCTTTTTGCAGGCGATACAAGCGGCTGTAGGACCTGGGCTGTGCAGGCAGAATCCCTGCCGGAGAGCATGAACAGCGGAAAGCTTGCACTCTTACAGGCGACTTTAGCATTGAGTGCGGCAGATTACCCCCGGGTGTATTCGGAGGCTGGACGGGCGCTTGAACTGCTGGGAAAAAACGAGGGCTATTGGCTGGGACTATTGCACTGGTCACTGGCGGAAGCGCACGAACGGACCGGCGATCTGGTAGGAGCATTGGAGTCACTTGATCGGGTGGTAGATCAGCCAATGGCGTCCCTTTCGGTGACGTTAGTGGCTGCTTCCCGCATGACGATTCTGAACGAACTAGGGCGACGGCGAGAGGCATTGGCGTTATGCAACCAACTGCTTGAACCGGGAGCGCACCTGAATAACCGAGGGCTGACGCTTATACCTGTGCTGTTGGGTAAACGAGCGGAACTCTATCTGGATGGCGGCCTGCTGGAACGTGCGCTGGCAGATGTGGAACGCGCACTGGACGAGCGCCTCATCACAGATGGTCTGCTCGAATATCTCAATGGCCTGTTGGGGCGCATCCGTGACCTACAAGGTGATACGCTGGCTGCATTGACGACCTTCCGCAAGGCACGCCGCTATACAACTAAATCCAGTATGGCGGATACGTCCTGGTTGGAGGCATGGGAAGCTGAAGCACACCTGCGGATGGGTAATTTGAATGTCGTGAGAAACTGGGCTAAAGCCCAATCATTTGACCTGGATGCACCGCTCGAGTGGCTGCATTTTGAAGCTTATCAGGTCTATGTACGCCTGTTGATCGCCCGGGGGGAGGTGGTGACCGCGCGTATGTGGTTGGACCGGCTGCTGGTTTTCGCACAGGCACATGGTGCGCTGCGGCGGCGCATCAGTCTGCACCTGCTGTTATCAATGGTCGCACCCGACAAGGCATCTGCACGCCTTGAGGTGGGTAGGGCGCTGGATTTGGCAGCACCGGAAGGCTATGTCGGCTTCTTTCAGATCGATGCCCGGGTGTTAGAGCTATTACCCAGTTTGCGCTCGAAGGATCCAGCTTTGGTTGACGCGATTCTCAACAGCGTACGATTGCGGAACCAGCTTACGGCTTTACCGCCTAACCCACTGAGCGAACGTGAAACTGAGGTTCTGCGGTTAATCAGCGCTGGGCTTTCTAATGTGGAGATCGCCAACCGCTTATTCATCGCTCCGGCGACGGTCAAGCGGCACATCAATCACATTTATGCTGCGTTGGGCGTGAGCAATCGGATTGAGGCGATTGCACGGGCCAAGGCGCTGAACCTTGTTCATAACGAGCCACTTTAGAATTAAACGGATGCATATGGAATTGGGGGAAAATCCAGTCAAGTTTCAAAATCGGAACAAATGTTCCGATTTTGCACCCTAATCTGTGGTATGGTGGTCTTCAGGACCCACGCAAAACAGTGCCTCTTGTAGGGGCGCAGAGCGCAGCCTCCCGGTGGGACGGCGGGTCGCCCGCTGGATTTCTCCCGCATCTGCGTAAGTCCTATCCGGTTAGACGACCCGAGCTTGTCACCTTGGCCCAAAAAGTAATCGACGCCAACGTCATCATCGCCAACAAGCTTGCGGCGGCGGAGGGGGTCTGCCAAAGCCGCCATAGCCGCCACTGGTACCAAGATTGATACACTCGCCCTGAAATCCGAATGCACCCCGCACAGTCCACTGGATTGCTCCCGGCTTCCGGCGGGTGCTACAATCCCTATTCAAATCCTTTTTCAATAGAACAGGGTCCGCCTCATGAGCAACTATCCCTCTTTTGACCTCAACGGACAGGTAGCACTAGTCACCGGTGCCAGCAAAGGCATCGGCTATGGACTGGCGAAGGCGCTGGCAAAAGCCGGTGCCAAAGTCGTCGTGACCGCCCGCGATCTGCCCATGCTGGAACAACTGGCAGCGGAAATCCGGGCGGAGGGGGGTGAGGCGCTGGCCTTGCAGCTCGATGTGCTGAACATCCCGCAGATCAGCACGGTCATGCAGGCCGCCCGCGACCATTACGGTCGGCTGGATATTCTGGTGAATAATGCCGGGCTGGGTGCCAACCACGCCGCAGTCGATGTCACCGAAGCCGACTGGGACGGGATGATGGATGTCAACCTCAAGGGGTTGTTCTTCTGCTGCCAGGCTGCCGGGCGCATCATGCTCGAACAGGGTTACGGGCGCATCGTCAACATGAGTTCACAGGCCAGTGTGGTCGGCATCCGGGATCACGCGGTGTACTGCGCCACCAAAGGCGGGGTCAATCAGTTGACGCGGGTGCTGGCGCTGGAATGGTCAGCGCGTGGGGTGACGGTCAATGCCGTCGGGCCGACCTTCATCTATACCCCCGGCACCGCCGAGCGGTTAGATAACCCGGACTATTTGCAGGGTGTCCTCAATCGCTTGCCGATTGGTCACGTCGGCACGATTGCCGATGTGGCGGGCGCGGTCATCTATTTGGCGTCCCCGGCAGGCGGGATGGTCAGCGGTACGCTGCTGCTGGTCGATGGCGGTTGGACAGCTCAGTAAGCCGTAAGCTGGTAGACCTGATAACCATCCGCCTCATAGATCAGGTCGCCATCCACAGCCCAGGGCGGCGTGGTCGGGTCGAGACCGGCAGCCTCTGCCAGTTTGCGCTCCAGTGGCCCGTAAAAAAGGTAGCGGATCGAGAACTCACGGTAGAGCGCCAGGCGTTCGGCCTCACTCATCTGCCCACCGAAGAATGTTTCAGTCTGATCGGTCTTGGCGAGCGCGAACAGGCTCTCCGGCCCGTGTCCCACGAACGGACGCAGATCGGTATAAGCCGGGATGACATTGCCAGTTTCGAAAGCAGCCAGCACCACACTATCGGCGGAAGCCTGCTGATTCAGCCATTGCAGGGCGCGTAACTCGGCTGCCTCACGGAAGATGGGCACGCGTGGATTGAGCGCACTCAGCGAGCCGGTGAAGATCAGGAAGGCGCTGGTCGCCAGCATGGCGGTCAGCAGCAGCGGGCGGGCGAAACGCAGGCGCGGTCGCTGGTGAATGAGCCAGCGCAGGCCCATCACTGCCAGAATTGCCAGCGGGACGATCACCAGCGCCGCCAGCCGCCGCTGCACATTGATTGGCAGGTAGACCAGCAGCGGGACGATCACGGGCCAGGCCAGCAGCAGCGCCTGCCGGAAGTCCACCCGGGCGCGGTTCCAGGCACGGCGTGCGCCCCACCACGCCGGAATGAGGATCAGGGCGAAGGCCAGCAGATAATGGAGCGGATGCGGCGAGGGCAGCAGGTTTTGGGCTGACCACTGCGCCAGCGCCGAATTGCCCTGAAAAGCGAGCGCATAGTAACCAAACAGCGGCAGAGTCAGTAGCGCGGGCAGCAGCGCCCGGCGGAGCAGCACCAACGGGAAGCGCCGTTGCCTGATCCATGCCGCCAGTCCCCAGGCCGCCAGCACCACATAGATCGCTGCCAGGTAGAACGGCACGCTCAGGCCGGTGATGAGCCAGCATAGTGTAATGAGCGCCCAGCTTCCAGCTTCCAGCTTCCAGCCAGAGGGTTGCAAGTTGCTGATTTCAGGTTTCAGGTGGTTGGCTGCCGGCTTTTGGATCACAGCTAGCTGCTCAACTTTCCTCTGCCCCTCTGCCCCTCTGCTTCTCTGCAGTAAAAGTTTTCTTTGGGTTGATTCTTTATCCAGCAACAGGGTGAGCCCACCGAGCATTCCGGCCCCGGCCAGCGCCAGATGTGGCAGTCCATAGAGCATATGGAACGGGAACGCTTCCGGCACAAACAGATCGACCGGCAGCGAACCCAACCATTCGCTATTGCCGGTGACAGCCAGCAACCAGCCTAATCCGCCCCCTAGCGTGACCAGCACCAATGCCAGCACCCGATCTGCCGGTCGGCGGAGGAAGCGGGCGACGAAGCCGTAGACCGCCGCGATGAACAGCGCCCCGCACAACCAGCGCAGCAGGTGAAAAACGCCAATCAGTACATAGGGCAGGCGTGGATCATCCAGCGGCACGAACAGCCGGATGATCTGCCCCGGCAGAATGTAGGGCAGGTTAATCAGGGGTGTTCCGGCATGGGGTTCCGGGGTATGCAGCAGGTAGAAGTCCCATAGACCGCGTGCGCCCAGCCGCAGCTTGGCAAGATACGAGGCACCATCCTGTACACCCAGCATAAAGCCGCTGAATGACCACTCCGCCCCTTCCCGCGACCACGCTAGCCAGTACGGAATGCTGGTCAGCAGCAGGACGACCAGGGTGAAGAGGACGACGATCAGCCATTCGCGGCGGGTGATTCGAGTCATGGTCAGCTATTGAGCAGCTTGGGCACGATAGCGTCCATCAACACGGAGGTTTCTTCCATCGAGTGGAAGTCATCGGCGTAAGAGAGCACGTTCAACTGCGGGTCGAAGCTCCAGAAACCCGCCAGGTCGAACAGAAAGCGGATATAGGTATAGACGATGCCCAGCACGATCCGCGAATAGACGCTGTAAGCCATGTAGGGGAAGAAGATAATCACGCCGCGGTCATGCAGGAAGAGTGTGATGCCGATCTCGGCATTGGGAAAGCGCAGTTCAACAGTACCCTCCGGCCCGCGTACCGGGATGAGCGTGTTATCCAGATTGAGAAAATGCCGGGCGATGGCTTTCGGTTTCAGACGCTTGACCGGCCAGAAAAATTCAGGCTGGTTGGTGCTTTGACCATGTTCCATCAGCCACTCGATCATGGCCGGGGTGAGCTGCCCGGTTTTGGGAACGTAACAATGAATTTCGTAGATCACCCCCGCCGCTCCTTCAGCAAGCCGATCAAGAGCGCCAGGTTATCGACCTGTGGGAGGGGAAGCCGGAACCACTCAGTCTGGCCTTCCAGAAGGATGAGCGATCCCCGTTCGACTTTCCAGCCACCCAACGCCGACCAGGCCAGATCACGCCCACCTTCATGCAGGCCCTGTTGGCTGAGGGTGAGCGTATCGCTGAAGTTCAGGTGTTCATTGCGAGTCAGGCGTTCGGTCGCAATCGGTCGCTGCGCCGCGACGATCAGCGCCTCCAGTTTGTCCCCCAGTTCGGCGATCCGGTTGTAAAGTCCGGTCAGAACAATGCGCTCGTCTTTCACCGTGAGGAGTGTGAAGCGGTAAATCGTCCGCCGCAGCAGACCGCCAAAGTAGCGCAGCCTTTCCGCCCGCAGGCGAAAACTGCGGATTTCCGCATAGGTGAAAAAGACCGTCTTGCTGCCTTCGCGGTAGGTGAAGCCGTTTTCGTAGAGTGTCACTTCCCGGTTCCACTGATGCAGCACCCACCAGCCCGCAATCAGCGAGATGGTGGTCATCAAACCCGTGGTGACCAACGGCCCCCAACCTTCTACCTCGGCGATGGTGAAGTTGAGGATGACGCCAATCAGGACGACGACCACACCCGCTGGCACAACCAAACGAGCGCGCGAGATGGGATAGTAACCAAGTTCACGCCCAAAGAGGGCGTCATTTTCGACCATGCAGGTTCCTGATGAATGTGTTAGACCCTCTCCACATTCTAGCTTGCATAGAGCCGGATGCCAGTCACAATGCGATCAGGATGTTTCAGGACTGACTGATGTCATGGAAAACGCCGGTATAAAAGCTCTCATCACCCGCTGTCGCCTGGGTGATGACTACAGACATGGGGAAGATGCTACTATCTTCGCGACGACCATAAATTTCGTAACGCTGACCATGGCCCTTCCGTTGAAAGATGGCGTTCAATTGATAGTTATCGAGTGGGACACCATCCGGCGCGCCTAACAGCACGGAGAGGGATTGACCGATGACCTGATCCGGCATGTAACCAAACATCTGCCCGGCTGCTGGATTAAAACTGGTGATGCGCATACTCCCGGCTTCAAAGGTGATGATGCCGTCGAGCGAGCTTCGAATGACTGCATTGGAGCGGGCGGCAGTGCTTTCCAGTTTTTGCATGACATTATTGTACTGGGCGGCGATCTGCCCAATTTCACTAAAGGGCTGGACGGGCGCACGCAGCGAGGTATCCCCACTATGCTGCTGCTGCTGCATAACCTGGAGGAGCTGCAGGCTTTCCGTCACTGCGCCATGTTCGGATACATTCAGCCCAATCTCTTCAGCCTCAGCGCTGACCCGCAAGGGATAAATGACGTTGATCAGCCGGAAAATCAGATATGTCGAACCAAAAACCCAGATGCCACAGGTGATAATCCCCACCACCTGGATCAGAACCTGTTGAAACCACGGGAGTCCTGTGCCCAATAGTTCCGGCTGCCCGAATAGACCCGCAGCCAGCGTTCCCCAGATCCCGGCTCCCAGATGTACAGGGATGGCCCCCACCGCATCATCAATCCGCAGGCGGATGAGCACGTCTTCAACCAACAACATCACCACACAACCGATTGCACCGATGAGCAACGCCGCCGCTGTACTGGTCGCATGGGCATTCGCCGTAATAGCGACCAAACCGGCCAGCGTGCCGTTGATAATCCAGGTGCTATCGGCCTGCCGCTTGCGGAACCAACTGAGCACAATCGCCGTGGTCAGGCCTGCCGCGCCACCCATCATGGTATTGACCAGCACTCGCCCGGTGTTATCGCCAAAAGTCAGGGTACTGCCCCCATTAAAGCCGAACCAGCCAAACCAGAGCAGGAACACACCCAGCGTGGCGGTTGGGATGTTGGCGCTAGGCATCTCATTGATACTCCCCTCTGGACGGAAGCGCCCCAGGCGCGGCCCGAGGATCAGCACCAATGCCAGCGATGCCCAACCACCCACACTGTGGACAACACTCGCCCCGGCAAAGTCAACAAATCCGTTGCTACCCAGCCAACCACCTGGGGTGGCATCGATCCCGTTCCAGGCCCAATGACCAAAGACCGGGTAAACCAGCCCGGAGACAATCACGACCGCCAGCAGATAGGCGTTAAACCGGCAGCGTTCCGCGATAGCACCCGCAATAATGGTGACCGCTGTACCGCAAAACATGACCTGAAAGAAGAAGAAAATGAATTGCCGAAAGCCAACCGACTCCACTTCTAAAAGAAACCCACTGGTACCAAACAAGCCACCAACGCTTGTACCAAACATCAAGGCATAGCCAAACCCCCAGAACATAATGGAGGTGATAGCAAAATCAGTCAGGTTCTTGAGGGCGACATTGATATTGTTTTTGGGACGGGTAAGTCCGGCTTCAAGAATAAGAAAACCAGCCTGCATGATGAAGACCAGCACGGCGCTGATCGCAATCCACATGAGGCCTAGGTCGGTATCCATAGCATTGTGTTCCTCTGGTAGAGAGGGAAAGGTAATCCCCAATCCTCATTCTGGGACAGGATGGGGTTACGTGATGTTAACAATTTGTGAATTTCGTAAAGGAGTGGATAAAAGAATAGATCTCCAGGCAATTCTAGTGAATCGCCTGGAGGGAAAGCTGGTTACTCTACCATGCCGCCCGCGCCAATGTGCCCCAGCGCCTCGACTGCGCCATGCCGGACTTTGACATCGGGGTCCCGGATGAATTCCAGCAGGCCGGGGACGGCTGGTTCACCCAGCGTGACCAGCGCATCGATGACATTCTTACGGACGGGCGGTGAGGTATTCATGCCGGGTACCGGGTCCCAGCGGCGACGAAACAGGTTGACCAGCGCCGGGACGGCATCCACATTGCCGATTTTGCCCAGCGCAATTGACGCATTGATGCACATCGTCCAATCGGCATGGGGAGATTCGATGGCCTGAACCAGATCTGGCACGGCTTCCCGGCTGCCGATCTCACCCAGTGCCTTCGCAGCGGCATGGCGGACCGCCAGGACTTCGTCTTCCAACAGGTCGATCAGGATGGGCACTGACTCGACCGCCTTGACCGCGCCCAGGACATTGGCAGCCGCCCGGCGCACATCGGCATCGGGGTCCTTGGCCCGTTCCAGCATCGGCCCCACGACCGACTCGGCGGGCATGGCGGAGAGCGCATTCACTGCGAAGTCATAGACCAACCCGGCTTTATCCCGCAGGGAAAGCATCAGCAGTGGCACGGCCTCCGCCGCTTTCATGCGGCCCAGTGCGCGTGCAGCAGCGCTGCGGACGAGTTGATTATCATCCCGCAGCGCCTTCATCAATCCCTGGATCACGGCTTCCTGGTTGGACATCATGGCCTCGTTATCGACGTGTTCAAATCATGCTGCCAGTGTAGTCGATGGAGGAAGGAGAGTACAGAGTCCGGGTGCCCGCAACTACCGCTCGAATGCCTGGCGGACGGCAGAGCGGCTCAGGTAAAAAGCCGAGAGACCGCTGGCGAGTACGATGAAACCGATGACGGTCAGCAACAGATCGAGGATGGCATCCCGCCAGCCGTAGCTAAAGAGCAATACGGGTACAGCCAGGACGCACATGCCCACCATCAGGGCCGAGAGCAGCACTGTGCCGCGTCGGGCGCGGCGATTGCCCCGCCATAGGCCAAAGGCGCAAGCCAGGATCCAGCCCCCAAGTGCCAACCCAAACAGGACCAGTCCAACCATCATCAGGATGACGGGAGTCACCAATCCCTCAAATGTATACAGATCGGCATGAGCCATGCGCCAGGTATGCGGGATGGCTGTCACCGCAGTGACCAGACTGAATAAAACAAAACCCAGCCCCAGGAGCGCATAATAGCCCGCGATGACGAGGACGCCATCCGGGGTTTCCGTCCGGCGAGTGGTATCTCCCAAATGAAGGTTGGCGGTCGCTTCCGTTCGGTGCAATGTGCTATCCATCAGGTTTCCCTCTCATTCCTGTTCACATAGACTTCAGTATGCTGGGAACCACCACCCTGGCAGAAGCGACCTGCGATGGAACTCTATCTAAGCCTTTCGACGGAACCAGAGGAACCATGCTATAGTTAGGGAACGTATCCACCATCGCGGAGGGGTGAAGGTGACGTTGCTGTATCCATCCTGGATTGAAATCCCTGTAATTGATCTGCAACGTGCGCTCATCTTCTATCGCGGTGTTTTCAAACTGACCGATACCCCCCTGTACGACGATCCCCCGGCAAAAATCGCTGTTCTGCTGCACTCGGATAAGAGTGTGCGTAATCCCGGTCTTTCGCTGGTGAAATCGCCCCTGCACAAGCCCGCCGATGGTGGCGCGGTGGTGAACTTCCATGTCGATACCCACGACGCCCTGGAAATCGCCATCGCGCAGGTGCGGTTGCTGGGTGGCAAAGTCGATATGCAACTCGTCGATACCGGTGATGGGGTGCGGTATATTAACGTGTTGGATTGCGAAGGCAACCGCATTGCGCTGTCCTCCTATGAGCCTCCCGATGGTGAAGGCGCATAGACTGAGGTATCACCCAGGAGAAAAGATCGCATGGCAACGGTCATGATCGTCGATGACGACCGCAACACAGTCAAGCTGCTGCAAACGCTGCTGGAACTGGATGGTTTTGATGTAGTGATCGCGCCGCGCGGTGCCGATGTACTGCCCGTGGCAGAAAAGTCTGCCCCGGATCTCTTTATGGTGGATTTCCACCTCTCGGATATGCAGGGGGTGCAGGTTATCCAGGACTTGCGAGCGCATCCGGCGTATGCCAATAAGCCCATCATCATGGCTTCCGGCATGAATGTGGAATCCGAAGCACTGGCCGCCGGTGCCAACCTGTTTTTGGTCAAGCCTTTTGACCCCGGCGCCCTGGCAGGTATTTTTAATAAGCTGCTTGGCGGGTAAAGCGATGTGCGTAGGGGCGACCCGGCGGGTCGCCCCTCAGGTTAATTCCCGTTGGTGTGCAGCGCTATCGGTTGCAGGCCGATGCCGATGCGCTGCGTCAGGAAATCGTCGCGGGCATCCAGTTGTTCTTTCAGGCTCTTGTACGAGTCTTCCAGAACCGAGTACTCCAGGGATTCCGCATTGGCATAGGCCACCTGTGTCAGCGCGTGAATGGCAACCTCACGGATGAAAGCGCCCGGATAGCCGACCAGTTTCGGCACCAGACGGCTATGCGACTCCTGCCACATATCGCCCAGGTATTGGCGCAGCATCTTCTCCGCATCGACCGCCAGTTTGGTCTCTGGAATGATGAAGATGCGATCCAGGCGACCCGGACGTTTGAGAATGCGCTCATCAATCGCTTCCGGGTAGTTGGTGGTGCAGATCATCAGCGTCCCCTTGGGGTTGAGCGCTGCCTCCGAGCCATCCAGAACGTTGAGCACCTGTGCCTTCTGATCCGCGTGCAGATAGGCATCCATCTCCTCCAACAGAATCAAGGTTGGATAGGCAGAGTTAGCCGCCAGATCGAGCGCGTGCTGAATTTTGGAGAAGGTCGCCGCCGGTTCATCATCGCGCCATTTCTGCGAGGATGAAATGTAAATCACCAGCAAACCCTGCTCAATCGCCCAACTAGCCAGTGCAGAACACAACATGGTCTTGCCGGTGCCGGGGACACCCGCCAGCAATAGTTTACGGAAGGGCTTCAGGTTCAGGCGGGTATAGACCTGGATGCCTTTGCTGAAGAACGATGACACATCCTCCAGAATATCGGCCTTGAGCTTCTCTGGCAGGATGATCTCATCCCATTTGGTGGTCGGGGTGAAGGCAGCCGTGCGACCACCGACTACGATCACCTTGGATTCCGGCTCGATGGTGTTTTCCAGACGGGCGCATTCATTGGCGAAGTGCACCCACGCCGGAATGAAATCTCCCGGGACGACTGAAACCACCGTGAGCTGATAGCTTTCCTCACCGTTATAGGTCCCCAGCACCAGCACCTCGACCGGTTCACCCGCCTCGACCGGGTCGAAGCGATACAGGAAGGCACCCGTCTGATAACGGCGTTCGGCCTGCCAGGTGAATTGGCTGATACGGGTGACCACCGGGCATTCGATCTCACGCAAACCGGTGTAGGTGTAATCCCCCTTGAACTGGAAATCTTTCGGCAGCTTGTTCAAGGCGATGTGATTGATGATCGCCGGGGTATCGAGCACAGTTTGCAGATTGCCTTCGGGATGAGCGGGCAGCCACTCGGTTTCGACCCAGGCGGTGAGCACATCAATTTTCAGTTGACCCTCAGCAGTAGTTGGTAGACAACGTGACATAGTTTTTATAGTCCTCGGATGGACTGACTGAATGGACGGATACGAAGCATAACAGATGGGTCTTTTGAGTTCTATAGTGGTTCTTATTGGTTCACTACAGATCAGAATTGTCAGTGCGCTAGACTATTTAATGCGGATCAGACTATTTTGTCTACACCAAAAACTGGGGGAAGTGGAAGGCGGGCGACCCGGTGGATCGCCCGGTTTGTTACGCAGCAGGTTTTAGCGGTTGATCGCCATCGGCATGACGACGAAGACAAAGTCATCGCGGTTTTCCGGGCGCAGGACACCGGGGCTGGCCGGGCCGTTGCTCTCGAAGACCACGCGCTCGTCATTGATGACGTTCAGCACATCGATCAGGTACTTGATGTTGAAGGAGACATGCAGCCCTTCCCCCTGGACACTGGCATCCAGTTGACCTTCGCCTTCGCCACGTTCGGCGCTGGTACCGGCAATGGTGACCGCACCCGGTTCGCCAGGGCCAGCCGCCGGTTTGACGAAGATCTTGGCGCTGAAGGCCGAGTCACGGGCGAAGATTTCCGCACGTTTGCAGGCGGCCAGCAGATCGCTGGTGTACATGACCGAGGAGGTCACATAGTTGCGCGGGATGATGGCGGCCACATCCGGGTACTTGCCATCCAGCAACTGCGAGGCCACATCCGAGTGCTTCATGTGGAACAGCACCAGGTCACGCTCGCCGGGCAGGGTGATGCTGATGGTTTCGTCTTCGTCGCTGATGATGCGGGCGACTTCGCTGAGCGCGCGAGCCGGGATGACCAGATCACGCGGTTTGGCGAAGGTCTGTTCGATCTCGGTGGTGCGGACGGCCAGCCGGTAGCCATCGGCGGCGACCATGGTCATCACGTTGCCATCGAGCTGCATCTGGACGCCCGTCAGAATGGGGCGGTTATCTTCCTTGGCAGCGGCGAACACCGTCTGGGTAATCATCTCTTTGAAGACTTTGCCGGGGACGATGATATCGGCCTCACCGCCCTGCTGGACGGTGGGGAACTCCCCGGCATCAATGCCCTTGATGTTGGCATTGGTACCGCCGCACTTCAGGTTGACGGTCTGGGTGGCAACTTCCAGAGTCAGGTCAACCCGTTCTGGCGAGAGGTTATTGACCAGATCCGCCAGGGTGCGCGATGGCAGGGTAATTGAGCCTTCCCGGTCGACTTTTGCGCCGATCCAGGTGGTGATGCTCATTTCCAGATTGGTAGCGGAAAGGCGCAGGCGGGCATCATCCGTCGCCAGGAGAATATTGCCCAGCACGGGCAGCGTGGGACGGTTTTCGACAGCGCGGCCTACAATGCTCAATCCCTTGGCCAGTTTGTCCTGTAGTACGCTTACCTTCATAGTCGGCGGCTGCTCCTGCTCGCGGATGGATATCCCAAATGGTTATCGCAAGTATAACTCAGGTGTTCGGGTGGTGAAAGGCTACAAGAAACAAGTCACCCGACTCAAGTGGCAAGAAGCAAGATCAAGCGCAGCAAACCAGTACCTTCACAGGTGCAGCCATTCGCACAGGCGGATTTCAGTTTCATCCACCCCGATCCCATCCCTTTCCCAGGACCAGCCAGCCGGTACACCAGCCCAGACTCCACCTGCTTCGACCGCCGAGGGTTTCCAGAGGGCAAGGCTGTCCGGCGTGAAGGGCGCATAACGCATGGGGTCGGAGGGGCCGAAGATCATGGCAGTGCGTGCGCCAGCAGCCGCAGCCAGATGCGTCAGGCCAGTGTCGTTACCGAGGTAGAACACCGACCCAGCAGCCAGCGCCGCGATTTCCCCAAAGGAGAGTCCGCCTGCGATCAGGAGCGGTTTGGTCCTCAGGTGCGCGGCAACTGCTTCTAGGATGGGGCCATCCGCCGGGCCACCGAGCAGCACCGGGGCTGCCCTGAGCCTGGGCGAGAGCCGTTCGATCAGCGCGGCGAAGTGCTGCGGCGGCCAGCGCTTGAGGTCGAGGGTCATGCCGGGGTTGCGCCCCCCGGCGGGATTGACCACCCAGTAGGGTTGGTCGAGGCGCTGGCGAATGGCAGCGCGGTCAGAGTCGAGTACCGGGATATTGGCATAGCAGCCGGTGGTATCCAGGCCGAGGGCAGCGGCGGCGCTCAGATAAATCTCAGCTTCATGACGGCGTTCGCGCGGGTTGACCGGGGCGCGGTGGGTATAGCCGAAGCCACGCCCGTTGCTATCCAGTCCGGCGCGGACGGGGATGCCCGTCAAGCGTAGCGCGGCGCTCATCAACGGGGAGCGCACCAGCGAAACGACCGCATCAAAGTGCCCTGCCCGCACCTGCCGGACGAAGTGCAAGAAGCCGCCGACGGATTTGACGGGTAAAGCGGCCTCGCCGGTATCGAGTACCGCATCCAGCGCCGGATGCTGCTCGATCACGCCGCGGGACCAAGTACCGACGGCCCAGGTGATATGTGCCTGGGGGTAGGCGCGACGCAGGGCGGTGAGGGTGGCGGTTGCCAGGACGACATCGCCGATGCAGCAGGGGAGGACGAGGAGTAGGCGCTTCATCACAGGGATACCGAGCAGAGGAGACTTTTAACGCAAAGCGGCAAAGGGGCAAAGAAGCAAAGATTGAACTTTGTCTGGTCGGGTTCCATTAGGCCAAAGAGCCGCCGACAACGACAGCGGGAAGCCGGGAGGGTGGCGCTAAAGGGCGACATACATGCCATTCCTGACGGCGGGAAACCGGGAAGGAGCCACCCATTGTTGGCGTTGTTGGCGGGAAGCCGGGACGATGCCGCCGCCTGACAAACATGGCCAAGGCATGGCGGGGAGACGGAAGCTTCCCGCGAAGCGGGATTTCACAGTGGACCGTTCACCGTCACCGTGAAAAAGCAGTGCTGCGTACGGCGTACTGGGTACGGCGTGAAGACGGTTGAGTGGATCGTGGTGGGTCATGCCCACAGTGTAGCACGAGTGCGGGTTGGAAAACGGGACAAATGTTTCGATTTTTCAGGGCGGTTTCGCCAGATGTTCAAACATCTGGCTAGACCGGAGGAAAGCCCACTAAAGGGGCTGAAGACAAAGTCCATTGGAGGCATAGGGCCATATACACTCCAATGGTGAACTGGTTGACAGCCCCTGAAGCCCTTACGATAATACCTTTACCGCAATTTGACTATCGGGCCAAGACTGCCACACCATGCAAATACAGAAAACCGTTTTCATCAGCTACCGGCGCAAGAATATGTATATGGCACGGGCAGTCTATGACGATCTACACAAACGCGGCTATGACGTGTATCTGGATATTGAAACGGGAGAAAGCGGCGATTTTTCCCAGACCATCCTTCAGCAAATTGACGCCCGTGCCCATTTTTTGCTGATCCTGACGCCAAGCGCATTGGAACGCTGTACCCACCCGGACGACTGGCTGCGCCGCGAGATCGAGTACGCGATGGAGAGGCAGCGCAACATCATCCCCCTGCGCTTTGAGAACTTCAAGTTTGAAGAAGTTCAGCACTTTATGGTCAGTGACCGACTGAAGCTGCTACCCAGTTACAACAGCGTCAAGGTAGATGACGAGTATTTTGAAGCCGCGATGGATCGGCTCCGGAGTCCAAACTTTCTAAACCGCCCAATCGAGTTGGTGCTGCATCCTGCCTCCCCAGCGGTCAAGCAAGCCGCAGCCGAAGCCGAAGCACAGGTGGCAGCTGCCCCGGAAGTCACGCCTGAACAGCAGGAAGCTGAACGACTGTTTGAGAGCGGCTACCGAAAGAGTCGATTGCTCGGTGATTATACTGAGGCGATTGCCGACCTGACGCGGGTGATCGAACTCCGCCCGGACGACGCCGAAGCCTATCACTGGCGGGGGTTGGCGCGATTCAATATAGGCGATCACGAAGGGATATTCAGCGACTTAAAGACGGCTTTGCATCTGAATCTGGATGATCTTCGCGCCCCCATTATCCGCAGTATGATTGCCAAGCAAGAAGGCGATCTTGATCTAGCTTTGTTCGAAGCCGAGATAGGTGTACACCAAAATCCTAATGATAGTGAAGCGTTCCATCGGCGGGGCTATGTGCGAGACGAAAAAGGTGATTTTGATGGGGCGATAGCGGATTATACAGAGGCTATCCGTCTCAATCCAAAGTTTGGATTGGCCTACAATAATCGGGGAATTGCGCGACGCAAAAAAGGTGATATAGACCGGGCGATAGCAGATTACACCGAAGCCATCCACCTCAACCCGCAATTTGTAATGGCCTACTACAATCGAGGCTTGGCTTTCGAGAAAAAAGGGGACAAAACGAGGGCAATCGCCGATTATAAGGCAGCATTGCGGATTAACCCCCATCATATATCAGCCCGAAAAGGCCTAGATCGAGTCAAAAAAAGTAAGTGATGTAGATTTTCGCAGGATGACCGCAAACATCCGCTACGCGACCTCACCCGAACCCTTTTCACTGGTGAGTTTTTTGTAGCGGTACGCGCAAAGACGGAACCTCATCCCCCAGCCCCTTCTCCTTCCGCGATGCTTGGACGTTGAGAAAGGAAGATGGTGGTTGAGTTCGCATCGCTGGAGAAGGGGAGTCCGGAAGTATCCCATATATTCGCAACCTGCACCCTTGTGACCCCTCTCTTCAGCCTGTAAAATAGAACATTTGATCGTTCAACAGTCCAACAGAAGGGGTGGATGCCATGCCGCAAGAGTACATCCAGATTCGTGGGGCGCGGGAGAACAACCTCAAGAACGTCTCGTTGCAGATCCCCAAGCGCCAGATCACCATCTTCACCGGCGTCTCTGGCTCCGGCAAGTCCTCCATCGTGTTCGATACCATTGCTACGGAAGCCCAACGGCTGCTGAATGAAAACTTCAGCATGTTCGTCCGCAACTTCCTGCCGCGCTACTCGCAACCGGAAGCCGAGGCCATCGAGAACCTGAGCATGGCCGTGGTGGTCGATCAGCGGCGGTTGGGCGGCGGCTCCACCTCGACGGTCGGCACTATCACGGATATCGCCCCGGTGCTGCGGATGATGTTCTCCCGACTGGGGCAGCCGTATATCGGATTCTCCAACGCCTTCTCGTTCAATGATCCGCAGGGGATGTGCCCGGAGTGCGGCGGCATCGGTCAGCAGATGGGCGTGATCGCGGACAGCTTTCTGGATATGTCCAAGTCACTCAATGAAGGTGCGGTGCAGGTGCCGATGTTCGCGGCCTGGGAACGGGAAGCCTACGTCAGTTCCGGCTTCTTCGACAACGACAAGAAGCTGTCGGATTTCACGCCGGAAGAGATGGACTTGCTGCTGTATGGCAAAGACCTGAAGTACAAGCTGCAGATCGGCAGCAGCAACAGCATGAACGCCACCTACCTGGGCATCATCGAGAAGTTCACCCGGTCGTATATCAAGCGCGACCTGAAGACACTCTCCGAGCGCACCCAGCGCATGGTGGAGCCGTACATCAAGATGCAGCCCTGCCCGCTGTGCAAAGGGGCGCGGCTGAGCCAGGCAGCGCTCAACTGCCGGATTGATGGCAAGAACATCGCGGAACTTTCCGCCATGGAAGTAGGCGATCTGAAAGACTATCTGCACAGCATCCATGGGGATACGGCTGCGCCCATCGTCGCCACGCTGACCGAGCGGCTGGGGCATCTGGTGGATATCGGGTTGGAATACCTGACGCTCGACCGCCCGACCGAAACGCTCTCCGGCGGCGAGTCGCAGCGCGTCAAGATCGTCAAGCACCTGACCAGCAGTCTGGTGGATGTGATGTACATCTTCGATGAACCGAGTGTGGGCCTGCACCCGCGGGATGTCCACCGGATGAATGAACTGCTGCAAAAGCTGCGGGATAAGGGCAATACGGTCATCGTGGTCGAACATGACCCGGATGTGATCAAGGTGGCAGATCATATTGTGGATGTGGGGCCGGGGGCGGGCCGCGCCGGTGGGCAGATCGTTTATCAGGGGAGTTATGCCGGTTTGCTTCAAGCGGATACGCTGACAGGTCGGCACTTGCAGCAGCGGCTACCCATCAAAGATACGTTCCGGACGGCGACCGGGTCACTGCCGATTCGGAATGCTAACGTCAATAACCTGCATCACGTGAGCGTGGATATCCCGACAGGCGTGCTGACAGTGGTGACGGGGGTGGCGGGTTCCGGCAAAAGCTCGCTCATCAATGAGGCGTTCCTGCAGCAGCACCCGGATGCCATCGTGATCGACCAATCACCCGTCGGCACCTCGACGCGCTCTAACCCGGCGACCTATACCGGCATTATGGATGACCTGCGGAAAGCCTTCGCGAAAGTCAACAAGGTGAATGCGTCGCTGTTCAGCTTCAATTCCAGCGGAGCCTGCGAGAACTGCCAGGGGCTGGGCGTGATTTATACCGATCTCGGTTTCCTGAATGGGGTCAAGACGCCCTGCGAAATCTGCGGCGGCAAACGCTTCAAGGATGAAGTGCTGGCCTACACGCTGGAAGGCTACTCGATCAGCGATGTGCTGGCGATGACGGTGCAGCAGGCGCTGGAGTCGCTCAAGCTGAAGGAGATCAAGCGCAAGCTGCAGGCTTTGAGCGATGTGGGGGTGCAGTATCTTTCCCTCGGTCAGCCGTTGAGCACCCTCTCCGGCGGTGAGTGCCAGCGCATCAAGCTGGCGAGCGAACTGCACAAGAAGGGCAGCATCTACGTGATGGATGAGCCGACGACAGGGCTGCATATGTCGGACATCACGCATCTGCTGGAGATCATGAACCGACTGGTGGACGCGGGGAACACGGTCATTGTGATCGAACACAATCTGGATGTGATCCGCAACGCCGACTGGATCATTGACATGGGGCCAGAGGGTGGCAGCCGGGGCGGTCGGGTACTGTTCGAGGGGACGCCACAGCAGTTGATAGGCGTGAAAGAGTCATATACGGCGGGTTATTTGTAGGCGGAATGTGGGGCGACCCGGCGACCGAAGGAAGTCACTTAGGGCGGGCCGCCCCTGTATTTCTGATTAGAATGAATTAAGCTGGAACAGCTTGTAAATCAATCATTACTGGCAAAGCCTTGAGGTTTGGCCGTGTCGAAAGATTCAGAATAGTCACACCAATGATGGAACCCGTATCAGGGTCCAATCGCAGCAGAATATCATCGCCAATTTCACGCGAAATCGCCCGGCGAGGTTCACCCACCGATAAATAAAGCACATCAGCGTCACGGTCATAGGCGATCTGCATTAACTCGTTTTTTTCCATATCACCTCTCCCGACTTAATTTGATCGGTCGCATAGATGGTGGAAATGAAATTACGGTCGATTTGTTTGACGACCACCACAACCCATTTGCCATTGAGGATAATCGCTTCGTAGCGATAGTAAAGGATGGATCGATCATCCCGTTTGCTATGGCGCACTTCATCAGGTTCTGCCAGGACAACATCAAGTTGGTCAATGAAGTCAGACACTTCAGGATGTTTTTGCAGAATGGTTGACCGAACAGTTTCAGTCAATATGATCTCATCGCCAAATACATCTCGGTAGATCTGCTCGGTCACTACAATTCATCTCCGTGTGCGCTGATCTCTATATCCTCGATTACGAATCCAGGCGGGTGACCAGGCTCTGGATGAAATCTTCATCGAGGAACGAGCCTTTTTGCAGCAGCATATCGATCTGCCCGTCGAGGCGTTTACGTTCCTGCGCGGTCAGTTCTTTAGCAGTGACGACCACAATCGGGATGTTGGCGGTGGTTTTATCTGCCTTGAGCGCTTCGATCAGGCTGAATCCGTCGACATCCGGCATCATCAGATCAGTGACGACCATATCCGGGCGCATGGTCTGCACCAGGCCGACACCCTCCGCGCCGTTGTGCGCGACCTGAATATCGTAGTTGCCCTGTGCCGCCAGGATACGCTGCATCAGGCGGGCAGCATCCACGTTGTCCTCAACAATGGCGATCTTGCGGACGCCCGATTCGACCTGCTGGAGGGCGGAGAGCAGCCCTTCTTCTGGCAAAGTCGGCTGATGGACCTGATCGGAGAGGTCAACCGAGTGCTGCCAGGCATCCCCCAGGATGCGCTTTTCAACCGAGATGGTATGACCGGAGCAGTTGACCACCACGATCTCATCCGCCTTGATGCGGCGTTCCCGTACCATGCGGATGAGTCCGGCAAAGGTGACAGCAGTCGCTGGTTCAACCGAGATGCCATCCATCCGCGCCAGGATAACGGTCGCCTCGAAGGCTTCTTCGTCGCTGGCCGAGGTGAAGGTGCCACCGTAGTCGTGGACGTAATCGTAAAGCAGTTCGTAAGCGCGGCCGGGGTTGCCGGTCGCCAGGGTGGCGATGATGGTTTGGGGATTCTCGATGGGTGTGGCGATGCGCTGCCCGCGTTTCCAGGCTTCGGTCATCGGCGCACAGCCGGTCGATTGCACGATACCCATCGCGGGCATTTTGTCGACCAGTCCAAAATCGAGCATTTCGCGGAAGCCCTTGCCCACACCAATCGGTCCCATGCCACCGCTGACACCTTGCAGGAACCAGTCCGGCGCCCGCCAGCGTTCACCATTCTCAAACTCATCGCCTAACTGCTCGGCGATCTCATAGGCCATCGTCTTCATGGCTTCGATGGCCGCCACGCTCTTGATGCCCCGGTCGAGGAAGAGACCTTTGCTCTTGGCGAAGCGGGCAGCCAGTTCTTTGGTCTGGTCATAGGTGCCGGTGATCTTAATGACTTCGGCTCCGTAGAGCGCGGCTTCACGCATTTTGTCGCCAGGGGTCAGGCTAGGGAAGAAGGCCCACAGCTTGATCCCGGCACGGGCGCAGTAGGCAGCATAGGCAATAGCGACATTGCCGGTGCTGGCGACCACCAGTTCCTCGACCCCCATCTCCTTGAGCGCAGAGATGGCAACGGTAGCCTGCCGGTCTTTGAAGGAGGCGGTCGGCCCCTGGCGCTCATCCTTGATGTAGAGGTGTTTTAGCCCCAGGCTGGACGCCAGCGCGTGCGATTTAATCAGCGGGGTGCCGCCTTCGCCGAGGGTGATGATATTCTCGGCATGTTGGATAGGCAGCACTTCCCGGTAACGCCAGAGGTTATTGCGCCGCCGGTTGAGCGAACCGACCCACTCCCCAACGTTCATTTGCCCGAAGTCGTAGCGGGCTTCGAGGATATTCTCCCCACAGTTGGGACAACCAGAGACATGGCGGTCAAGAGGGATGCGCGTATGACAGTTGATACATTCAAGCTGGATGCGTTCCAGCGAACGGGTGAGCGACACGAAGTTAGCCTCAGTCAAAACATGAACAAGTACGTTTACACTTTTTAGTGTACAACAGAAGCTCTTAATTCCATATCAATGGAAGGATTGGACTCTTGTCCTAGTGATGGTGTTTGACCTGTTCTTAAAACCAATCCCCGCCTCCCCAATTTACCAGTCAGCCGGTTTGCACTATAGTGAATGAACATCCGCATTACGCAGCACACAGGCAGGCCCCCGGCATGAATGAACTGCAAGCCACCACCCAGGATCTCGTCCATCGGTTCGGGCAATATGAAATCCGCAGTATCCTCGGCATGGGCGGGATGGGCATGGTCTATGGGGCGTATCAACCATCGCTCAAACGCGAGGTCGCCATCAAGGTGCTGAGTAATCCCGCCACTGCCAGCGCCGATAGTGCCGAGCGCTTCCGCCGGGAAGCCGAGATGGCGGCGCGGCTGGAACACCCGCATATCGTCCCGGTATATGACTCTGGCACGACCGGGGTTGGCGTGCATTACGTGGTGATGCGCTATTTGCCGGGCGGTTCGCTCAATGATCGACTGGAAGCCCACCGCAAAGGGGAAGCGCCACTGCCCAGTCTGACAGAGGTGAGCACGCTGCTGCGGCAGATGGCCTCCGCGCTGGATTATGCCCACAAACGCGGTGTGATCCACCGGGACATCAAACCGAACAACATCATGTTTGATGAGATTGGCAATGCCTATCTGGTCGATTTTGGTATCGCCAAGGCACTAACTGATGCGGCGACGGCAGGCGGCAGCATGACCAAGACCGGCGCCTTCGTCGGCACGCCTCCGTATATGCCGCCGGAACTCTGGCGCGGGGAAGACTGGTCTGCTGCTTCCGACCAATATGCGCTGGGAATCGTGCTCTATGAAATGCTGACCGGCAAGCTACCTTTTGATGCCGGAACCATCTATGAGCTCATCAACCAGCATCTGACGCTTGCCCCCCGACCGCCGCATTATGTGCGGGAAGAACTGCCGGAAGCGCTGACACCGGTCATCGAACGCAGCCTGAATAAAGATCAGTCTGCCCGTTACCCGTCTGTGGGGGCGCTGGCGGATGCGTTTCAAACTGCGATCACCGAAGCGAATCTGACTCGCTCCGGTGCACCATCCGGCTTTTTTGCCCTGCCCGCTTTGCCACCCCCTTCTAAGTTAGCCCCGAATACGGGCCTTGGTCTGCTGGTGCCGGATACAGTGACGCAAGTGGATGCGCCGCGCATCACCGGCTATCAACCGCCGCCAGCGCCCAAACGCAGCCTGTGGCCGCTGCTGGTAGGTCTGCTGGCTGTGCTGGTGATGGGTGGTCTGGGCGTGCTGGCGGTGAACAGTGGCGGGGAGGCGCAAAGCCTGGCGGCGACGCTGACCGGCTTCTATCAGGCCGATCCGTTTTCAGCGAGCAACCTGACCGCAACCGCGACCACCTGCCTGGCGGTGAGCGGCCCGAACAGCGCACCTGCCGGGCAGATCGCGTTTCTTTCTGACCGCACCGGGTTGAGCAAGATCTACCTGATGAATGCGGACAGCACCGACTTACAACAGATCAGCAGCGGCGAGAGTAATGAGGACTATCTGGTCTGGTCACCGAGCGGCCTACGACTGGCCTATACCGCTACGGAAAGCGGCACCAGCGATTTATATGTGCTCAGTTCGACCCTGGATGACCCAACCACGTTTGGCATGATGCGCCTGACCGAAAACAATTTTCAGGATACGACCCCGGCCTGGTCGCCCGATGGCCGCAACCTGGTTTACAGCAGTAATCTCAACGGCAACTGGGACATCTTCGTGATTGATGCCCTGGTGCCTGGCAGTGAGCCCACCGCGCTCATTAGTCATCCGGCGGAAGATATCAACCCGGTCTGGTCGCCGGATGGGACGCAGATCGCTTTTGCCTCCAACCGAGACGGCAATCAGGATATTTATCTGGTGCCAGTGGCGGGTGGCGTTCCCCGGCAGGTGACAGATATGCTCTCTGATGAGGGTAATCTGATTGCCTGGTCGCCGGATGGTCGCTACCTGACCTTCACCTCGGAACAATCCAGCCGGGACTGGGATCTCTACGCCATTGATACACAGGCGGAAAATGCCCTCATCAACCTGACCAATACCCCGGATGTGAGCGAGTGGTTCCCGATCTGGTCGCCGGACAGCCTGCAACTCGGCTACCTTTCCAACCAGCGAGATGAAGCGGATGTGGTTGTACAGTCCATCACCAACGGAGGACGACACAGCATCACCGCTCGACTGGAGTCGGCCCCGGAATACGCCTACGATTGGTCGGCAGACAGCCGCTACCTGGTATACCAGAGTGGCAGCACCGATACGGCTGATCTGTACCTGACGGATGTCTGTGGCAGCCTGATCGAACAATTGACCGATGACCCCGGTTATGATTCTTCCCCGGCGTGGCGACCGGCCTTAGGCGGATGAAGAGGTAAGGCCTATGAATCGTCTTCTGCGTTTTGGCGTGGTCTGGATGCTGGTGCTGCTGACCGGCAGTTGGAATCTCCACGCACAGGGGGAGCAACGGCTCATTGTCTTCGCGGCGGCTTCGCTGACCAATGCCTTCGAGGAGATCGCCAGCGGCTTTGAAGCAGCCAACCCCGGCGTGGACGTGCTGTTTAACTTCGCCGGATCATCTGACCTGGTGGCGCAGTTGAGCGAGGGTGCACCGGCTGATGTCTTCGCCAGCGCCAACGGACGACAAATGCAGGCTGCCCGCGATGCCGGACGCATCACCGACTGGGCTTCGACCTTCGCTCAAAACCGGCTGGTCCTCATCGTCCCGGTCGATAATCCAGCGGCGATTACCACCCTTTCGGATGTGAGTCAGGAAGGCATCCGCCTGGTGGTGGCAGCCGAAGGCGTGCCGATCCGTGACTATACCAATACTGTTCTGGATCGATTGGCAGCGGACCCCAACTACGGCGACGCATACCGTGAAGCGGTACTGGCAAACATTGTCTCGGAAGAACAGAATGTGCGGCAGGTGGCAGCAAAAGTCGCGCTAGGCGAGGCGGATGCAGGATTTATCTATGCTTCGGATGTCACACCGGATATAAGCGATCAGGTGATTGCGATTGATATTCCGGATGCGCTGAACACCATCGCCACCTATCCCGTCGCCGTCACAAACGACAGCGCGCAACCAGAACTGGCGCAGGCCTTCATCGACTATCTGCTCTCCGATGCCGGTCAGGATATTTTGGTCGCATGGAACTTTATCTCCATCCGCGATGCGACTTGCAGTCCACGCCATACCTAAATCAGGATTTCGGACTCTGTGGCGAGTGACAGAGCGCTCTGTCACTCGCCATAACGACTTAACGCACGGGCAGCGTCGAGCAGGCCGGGCTGACCACCAGGAACTCACCACTCAACCAACCACGCTGCCCATCTACCTCCGCAAACCACCAGGTCGAGTCCGCATTGCGTCCATAGAGCATGACGGCGGTGCCAAACGGCAGGGTTATAACCAGATCAGACTCGGTATCCGGCTCTGCACGCAGGTTGACGTTGTACTGCGTATTGGCGACGCAGGGCGTCGGCAGGGTGGCAGTCGGCACGGGTGTGCGCGTTGGGAACTGGATGGGCGTGCTGGTCGCCGTCGCGGTCACCGCGCGGGGTGTACGGGTGGCGCTGGGTGTGAAGGTCGGAAAGGGTGTGCGCGTCGGCGTGAGCGTGCTGGTCGGGCCAGACTGCAACTGTGCCAACGAGATAACCGGCAGGGTCGGCGTGGGTGGTAACTGTGCCAGAATGGTCTGCCGGGTGACGGGGATCGTCACAGTGGAGAGCGCCATCAGCAGCGCGACCCCTAAGCCCAGCACACCACGTGAGCCTTGCAGCCGTTCCGGGCGGAAGAGTTCACCCAGCAGAGCGATTAGGCTGAAGACTCCCAGTCCAGCGGCGATGACCAGCACCGCGGGCTGTGCCAGCGGTTCAGCTTGCTCGGCCCCAGCCAGGCGGATCAGCGCGGTCAGCACCAAGCCCAGAACGAGTGCCGCCAGATAGAGCGCGACCCGACCGAGTTTGGGCGCACGGCGGATTGCTTGCAGCAGCGCATTTAAGCCATAGAGCAGGGCCAGGACCCCAGCGAAAAAGATCAGAATCAGTTCGGACACCCGCGGCCTCAATTCGTGAAACTTTACACAGATGCATTATCCGGCAAAGCGTAAGGCGCGTCCATAGGTGGCGGATGAACGCGCTGTGAGAGCTTTCCCAACCTATGTACGCAACGAGAGTGGGTTCGGTCGCTTGGGAGTAGTTTACCGGATGAGAGTCATCGATTAGTCCTGGTCACGCAGGGGGATGCCGTCTCATTCGCTGTGAATAGGGCCAATCCATAATCCCATACGCCCGTCATCGGACTCGAAGCCGAGGCTCTGGTACAGTTCATGAGCCATGGTAGTTGCATGCAGTTCGATATTGTAGATTCTGCCTGATGATCGTGCCCAATCCAGCAAAGTCAGCATCAATTGCCGCGCAACGCCTTTTCGCCTGAACGCAGGCATCACATAGACATTCTCAATGTATCCTTGCCTACCGGTATAGTCCTTAAGAATAGGAGGCCATTCGCGTAACCATAATCCTGCACTACCGACTAATTCACCCCGCAGCGACTTAGCGAACCAACCCCAATAGTCACCGGAACGCAGCTTGTCAGCTACCCATTGGGTATAACGAACTTCCATTTCTAGGAGTTGTGCTGACTCAAAGGACCCCTGATCGTTGAACATCAAAGCGCGCAAATGAGCGATGTTGGCCGCGTCTTCAATCGTTGCCGGAGAGATCAAATAGTCCACAGACTACCTCAACTCAAAATAATAGAGGTATCCAAGCAGCGGAGTATCCCTGTTAAGCATCCGAATTATCCGGTCTCGCCAGTCCTTCATGTAGTGGCAAGCATTTGCAGGGTCGCGGCATGCGTAGGCTCCACCACACAGATATGATCGGGCGGCAGCGCCAGACCGACGAGCTTGCCATCCACCTGATAGCTGTGCAGGGGTTGATCGAGATGATGCAACCAACTCTGTAGTCGGGCTTTCGCCTCGGCAGCGGACAGCAAGCGCCCGATCAGGTCGAGCGCGGCGGATTCGTCGGCAGGATGCCAGGGACGCAATCCATCAACAGGAGGCTGCTGATGGCTTTGCCACTCGGTCCGCAGGATGCCCATCAGCCACTCATCCCACCACTGCCCCTGATAGCAGAGCATGTGGCGCAGCCGCCCTTCGTAACGGAAGCCTGCCCGTTCATAGACGCGCATCCCGGCTTGGTTGAAGGCGTAGACACCCAGGTAGATCCGTTCCAGGTTGACCACGTCAAACGCATACTGAAGCAGCAAGCGGGTGGCGGCCAACCCGACGCCTTTGCCGCGCTGCTCCTGCCGCAGCAAAAAAATGCTCAGTTCAGCATGGCGATTGCGCATATCAATCTGCTGAAGACTGCATCCGCCGACGAATTCCCCATTGGCATTTTCAATGCCGAAGTAACGCAGGTTCGCGTCCGGTTGGAGGATAATCCCTTCCCAGAAAGCGCGGGCAGCAGCCAGGGAGATGGGCGGAGCATCCCCGTCGGTCGTCAACGCCAGGTCGAGGTCATCTGCCGACTCGGCCAGCGCGTCTAAATCATCCAGTTGCAGCGCCCGTAAGCGGGCCACATCGTTCGAGAGCATGCACCGACTTCTTGGTAAAGCAATCACGGCCTAACTTTAGCATGAAACCAGACTCGTCACTGATGGCAAGATCGTTGCCACCAGTAACCTTCATATTTCGTAATAAATTACCTGATCTTTGGTGTAAAGCAGGTCTCAAACGCTGCTTATCAGTCTTCCACCTCACGCCCCAGGCTATCCAGCGCCTGCTTCTCAAAGTCCCAGATGTCCAGCGCATTCTGATTCTTCCAAAGCAGTTTGAGTCTTCGCAGCCCATCCACGTTCTCTTTAGTCCATTCACGGGCAAACGCCCCGGAACGGATTTCTTCCAGCGTTAGTTCCATCAGTCGTTCCAGGCGGTTATCAAAAAAGCGTTCCAGGCGGCTCAGCGCCCCGTACTGGGTGGTTTGTGGCTGACGCTGCAGAAGGGCCTGCAAACCGGATTCGGCCATCCGTTCAAAGAAGTAGCTGAGTTCGCCGGAAAGATATAACTCGGCAAAAGCAATATCGGTTGGATAGCCTTTATCCAGCAAGACACCGACCGCCGTCGTCAAGGTTTGATAGAGCAAAGGAAGCACGGTCTGCTGGGCAAAGAGATCCAGTTCGGCTTCGCGTTCAAAGGTGATTTCGATACCACCCGCTTTCAGCGCACCAATGCCTTTCGCCAGCGCCAGCAGCACAGGCCAGGCTTCACCCCGCGCATCCTGAGCGATGGAAAGATAGCTCAGATAACCTTCGCCCGACAGGAACTTCTCTCGTACCCCGGCTGCCATGATCCGGGGTGCCAGCAAGCCCACATCGACAAACGGCGGCGGTTCGATGTAGCCGAAGGTCACATTGTAGGCGCTGCTGAAGACCAGCATCGAACCCCGGCGCAGATAAGGGGCAATCTGGTCAATATAAGCCTGAACCATGACCTCATTGGGCATCAGAATGAAGTTCACCTGCGCCTTCTTGACTGCTTCATCCAGGTCAAAGGCGGAAAATCCATCAGCGGTTGCGTCACGGCGGCCATCATCGCTGTGGGTTCCGATGATCACCCGCACCCCGCTGTCCCGCAGGTTGAGCGCCACCGGACGGCCCAGGTTGCCATAGCCAATCACGCCGACGAGTTTCTCGTTCAGGTGGCTGAGGTCGCCATCGTCCTCCTGATAGACCATGAATGCCATGCGGGGTTGCTCCGGGTAGCGGTATCAATGCGCGACAGGTTGCTACAGCCTACTGATTATGAAGAGAAATGGAAAGCCGGGAAATAGCGAAGCGACGCCAATAACGCACCTTTATTGGGCCGCACAGCCGCACTGAGGCATTACTGATTTCTGATCAAAATCTGAAATTCCAATACTTTGAAGTGTCAGAAGCAGTCCATGAACAGCTTCATATCCTATACAACTTGTCGTATCAGTCCCAAAAATACGATTAGACCAACCCAACACAGGATCACTATTCCAACAGATAGAATGGCACGGGTCGTCGCAGGCATTGACGAACGCAGTACAGATGCACACCCATAGGCGCCGCCAAAGCCAATGGCAAATGGTAACGCGCCACCCAGAGTCAGGATTGGCATCCCTACACAGGCAGCGATTAATCCCCAACCCCACCAGGGAATGGGCGGCTTGGGGTTGAGAGGCTCGACTTTTTGACCTGCAATACTGAGTTCAGGCTCGCCCAATAGATTGGGCTTTATGGTTGCAATCTGCTTGCCTACGGTAAACATACGTTCATTGCGTCCACGTCTTTGGATTTCTGCAGGATGCAGAAGCATATCATTGACGCGAATTTCACCGGTGCCCCACCAACGTGGTGTGGTGACAGAGACCTGTACGGTTTGACCATCTATCGGTATTTCCCAAGTCTGTGTAGGCACCATGAATATTCCTCCTGGTATTTAGCGCACGTCTGACCAGGCAGTCGTGATGGCATCCTGCTGGGCTTTCATGGCGCGCAGCAACGCATCCTGATCGACCGGGATGGCATAGACTCGTACACCGGTGGCGTTGTAGATGGCGTTGCAGATGGCCGGGGTGGTATTGATCGACGGGATTTCTCCCACCCCTTTGGCACCATACGGGCCTTCGGCGGCACGGTGCTCGACCAGGCGCGATACGATCTCTGGCGCGTGTTTGATGCTGGGCATCTTGTAACGGGCCAGCAGCCGAGTCCAGGGAACACCATCTTCGATGATGAACTGCTCGGTCAGGCAGTTGCCCAGCGCCATGACAATGCCGCCTTCGATCTGCCCTTGCAGCATCAGTGGATTGATGGCGCGGCCAATATCCGTGCTGCTCAACACTTTCCTGACTAAAATTTCACCCGTTTCCAGATCAACCTCAACCAGTGCCGCCTGGGTAGCATAGCTGAAGGCGAAGTGCATATCGCCGCCACTGCCCAGCGGTTGGGTGGGCGGTGCCCAGTATTCGTGACGGGTGCGGGCTTCCAGACCGTTCGACTTCATCCACTGGACGACCTCGCCGACGGAAACGGTGCTGCCGTTGTAACGTAGCAAGCCCTCTTCATAGCGGATTTGTTCCGGCGGGACATCGAACATTTCGGCGACCGACTGTGCCAGGGCATCGCGCAGGGCGCTGGCTGCCAACCGCGCCGCATTACCGGTCATGAAAGTCTGACGGGAGGCGGTGGTGGGGCCACCATTGGGCGTCAGATCGGTATCGCAGAGCAGGACGCGCACGCGGTCATAGGGGATATGGAGTTCTTCCGCTGCGCACTGGGCCACCACATGGGCAATACCCTGCCCCATATCGGCAGCGGCAGTCCGCACCTGTACGCTACCATCTTCGTAGGCTTCGACTTCCGCTTCGGATTTATCCGGCGCACCGCCACCCAGGCCCGTATTCTTATAAGCACAGGCAATGCCCCAGGCGAAGGCTTTATGCCCTTCCCGCCAGGCCCACTGGAACTGCGGGGCAGGATGATGGCTGCGCATATCCCGTGTAACATCGTCAATCGTTTCCAGCAGACCGACCGACTCGCGCAGCAACTGACCGGTAGCGGTGGTTACACCGACCTTCTGGGCGTTGATCCGGCGCAGTTCAATCGGGTCGATCTGCAGCGCCGCTGCGATCTGATCCATGTTTTGCTCAACGGCAAAGGCCGACTGGGTGACGCCGAAGCCACGGAAGGCCCCCGACGGCACATTGTTGGTGTACATGGCATAACAGTCGATTTTGGCGTGGGGGACGTAATAGGGGCCGGTGGCGTGGGTGGTGGCGCGGGTCATCACTTTGTCGGAGAGGGAAGCATAAGCCCCGCCATCCCCGTACAACTCCGCCTCAACCGCCGTCAGACGCCCATCACGCTTGGCACCCGTCTTGATGCGAATGATGGTGGCATGGCGCTTGGGGTGGAAGATCAGCGATTCCTGCCGGGTGTAGAGCATTTTGACCGGGCGTCCGGTAACGGTTGCCAGCATGGACACATGAATCTGCCCGGCAATATCTTCCTTGCCGCCAAAACCGCCGCCGATCAGCGTACCGATGACCCGTACCTGTTCTTCTTCGAGACCCATGGCGCGGGCGATCTGGTTGCGATCCTGGTAGGGAATCTGTGAACCGACGTAGACCGTCAGCTTCTCGTGATCGGGGAAGCCCGCCGGAACACCGATGGCGCATTCCGGTTCCAGAAAGGCGTGTTCGGTCGTCGGGGTGTGATACTCGCGTTCAATGATGACGTCGGCTTCGGCAAAGCCCTGTTCAATATCCCCGTGCCGCACCTTGATGTGTTTGAGCAGGTTGCCGGTCGGGTGGTTAGGGTGCAGCACCGGGGCTTCCGGCGAGTGGGCAAACTTGGGATCCCCGACGACCGTCAGCGGTTCATAATCCACTTCGATCAGCGCCAACGCTTCCGCCGCGATTTCTTCACTCTCGGCAGCGACGATAGCGACGGCATCTCCTACATAGCGCACCACATCCTGGCAGAGCACCGGCCAATCCCGGTAGACCAGCCCGTGCAGGTTTTCCCCCGGTACGTCCGCGTGGGTCAGCACAGCCTGAACCCCAGGCACCTTTTTGGCCTGTTCGGTGTGGATGCTCCGAATGCGGGCGTGCGGCAGCGGCGAGCGCAGCGTCCGGGCGAACAACATGCCGGGGAAGGTGATGTCATCGGTGTAGAGCGCTTTACCCGTCACTTTTTCCACCACCTGCTGCGGGGAAACCGACCGACTGATCACATCCATCGGCTCATCAACTTCCGGCTCATTGACCGGCAAGGGTTCTGCACCGTGTTGGTCGCGGGCCGCTGATTGAATGGCCTGAATGACGCTGGTGTAACCGGTACAGCGGCAGTAGGTATCTTTGAGCGCGTGCTTGATATCCTCGACACCCGGTTCAGGGTTCTCAGTCAGCAGGGCGGAGGCAGTCATAATCAGGCCAGGGGTGCAAAAGCCGCACTGGACCGCCCCATGCCGGATGAACTCGCGCTGGAGCGGGTGGAGCGTTTCGCCATCCGCCAGACCTTCGATGGTTTGGATGTGGCGGCCCTGCGCTTTGAAAGCCGGGTAGATGCAGGAATTCACCGGCGTGCCATCGACCAGGACGGTACAAATGCCACACTCGGCTTCTTCACAACCGATCTTGGTGCCGGTCAGCCCCAGGTCGAGGCGCAGAAACTGCGCTAAGGTCCGCGACTCCGGCACATCCAGATGCTGCGCCTGTCCGTTCACCGTCATCATCAATAGCGTCATGGTATTGACCTTCACAACCTAAATCATCTGGCAGAAATTTATACAGCGGCAGGGGTGCAGGCGCGTTCGACGGCGGTGGTCAGGGTGCGCCGCAGCAGTACCGCGATCAATTCATGGCGGTATTCATGCGTAGCCCGATACTTGCTGGTGCGGGGATGCAGCGACTCCTGCGCGGCAGCTACCGCAGAGCGGAGCGTATCCTCGGAAACAGGCTGCCCGGCCAGCACCGCTTCGGCCACAACCGCACGGCTGGGAGTCGGCCCTACTGGCGCGATGCAGATGCGGGCTGAGACATAGTGTGTCCGTTCGGCATTCAATTGCACCCAGGTCGCGCAGCCCAGCACCGGCAGGGCGACACCCTGCGGACGCATGACCCGGTTGAAGGCGCTAGCCTGCCCGCTAGTTGCGCGCGACAAGCGGAAGCGCAGCAGCAAATCCCGCGAAGGATCGAGCCGGGACTTCGCCGGACCCAGATACAGATCCTGGATGGGCAACCAGCGGCGTTCGCCGTTCAGGATCACTTCGGCCTGAGCATCCAGCGCCACCAGGGAGACCGTGCCATCCCCGGCAGGCAGGGCGTGGGCGACATTGCCACCGAGAGTGGCAACATTGCGAACCTGTGGCCCACCGACCACGCCGCAGCTTTCCACCAGGCAGGCAGCAGCCTGCTGAACCAATGCTGACTTTACGATCTGGGCATGGGTTACACCGGCACCGATGACGAGCCAGTCCCCGTCCTGCTGGATCGTGACAAGTTCAGGGATGCTGGTGATGTCCACAAGGGCTTCATGAGGCGGATGCTGTTCGGCGCGGCCTTCAATCAGCAGGTCTGTGCCGCCGGCAACGATCCGCGCCTGGCCTGCATACTGCCGGAGCAAGGCCAGCGCCTCATCAACAGTCTGCGGGGTGTGGTAATGATTCCAAAGTTTCATGGTCAATAAAAGCCTATCGCTTTTTCATCAATCTACAGCAAGCAGCAGTGGAATAGCAAGCAGTTTATACAGCATCAGCGGTCGCGCCCGCCATCATTTGTCCGATTTGCCGGACGGTCACCGATTCCCGGGGCATCACACCGACAATCCGCCCTTCATACATGACCGCGATTCGGTCAGAGAGGGCGAAGATCTCATCCAGATCTTCCGAGATCAACAGGATGGCTGTGCCTTTGGCCCGTTCTTCCAGCAGGCGGCGGTGAATATACTCGGTTGCGCCGACATCCACCCCCCGCGTCGGTTGGGCCGCGATCAGCAAACGGGGCGAACCGGCCAGTTCCCGCGCCAGGATCAGCTTTTGAATATTACCACCGGAAAGGGATTTGATGGGGGTATCCGTCGTGGGTGTTTTGATTTCGTATTTGTGGATGGCTTGCTCACAGGCCTGCCGGATTGCGGTGTGGTTGAGCAGCACGCCAGCACGGACATATGGCGCATGACCGTGATCCTGCAAAATATAATTTTCGGCTACCGTGAATTCTTTGATAGCACCGTCCACCATCCGTTCTTCGGGGACGTAGGAAACACCGGCGGTGTGACGCTGCCGAGGCGTATGGGTCGTCATATCTACGCCATCCAACCAGATGCTGCCGCCCTTGATGGCCCGCAGCCCCGCGATGACCTGCGCCAGTTCGCTCTGCCCATTACCGGAAACACCGGCCAGGCCGACGATTTCGCCGCCGTAGAGGGTGAGCGAAACCTCTTTGAGTCCCAGTTCCCCACGGTCACTGAGCGCGGAGATACGCTCCATCCGCAGGCGTTCCCCGCTCTGTTGGGCTGCATTCCGTTGATATTCAAAAACGACCGGGCGACCGACCATCATCTCCGCCAGCAGCGGCTTGGTGGCCTGCGAGGTCGGAATGGTATCTACCCGGCGACCACTGCGAAGCACGGTCACACGCTGGCTGATGCTCAACACTTCATGTAGTTTGTGCGAGATAAAAATGATCGAACGTCCATCGTCGATCATGCGGTGCAGGATGACGAAAAGGTCATCAACTTCCTGCGGCGTCAGAACAGCGGTCGGCTCATCCAGAATGAGCAGGGCGGCCCCTCGATACAGCGCCCGCAGGATTTCGACCCGCTGCTGTTCGCCCACCGAAAGCTGCCAGATCGGCAGATTAGGATTGACCTTCAGGTTATAGCGTTCGGAAAGTTCGCTCAAGCCGCGGGCAATCTGCCGGAGATTCAACTGCCAGCGGGAAGGCATTCCCAGCGCCGTGTTTTCTGCGACGGTCAGAGACGGCACCAACATGAAGTGCTGATGCACCATGCCGATTCCCTGTTGAATAGCATCCTGTGGCGACCGGATGCGGGTAGCTCGTTCGTTGATGAGAATGCTACCTTCATCCGGCTGATAGAGGCCATAGAGCATCTTCATCAGGGTGCTTTTGCCCGCACCATTTTCCCCCAACAGGGCGTGGATTTCCCCCGCCCGTACATCAAAATCCAGATGATCGACCGCCAGCACGCCGGGGAAGCGTTTGACGATGCCGCGCATCTCCAGCGTTTCAATTCGCTGTGTGTTCGTCATAGATCACCTCGCTGCCCTCACCCTAAATCCGCCTCCGGCGTCCCGGTGGGAGAGGGGCTTTTGAACCCGACTCCCCTTCTCCCATCGGGAGAAGGGGCGAGGGATGAGGGCAATACGGAAAGAAATCGGACAACCGGCTCTAGCTACCGTGCTGACCCATCACCATTTGCAGGCCGCCGTTTGCCAGCGTCAGCGTATAGCTTTCGCCACCGAGCGTGCCACCCTGAATGCTGGCGATCATGTCCATCAGGACGACATCCCAGCGGTAGACCTGGAACATCACACCGGAAGCCTCGGAGAGTTCGGCCTGGCTGGATTGGGTGCCGAACCAGGGGATTCCGTTTTCCTTGGCGACGGCAATCGGGCCGACCACCATCTGGGCAGTACCGGTCAGCACATCCGCGCCATTGGCGACAAAGGTGTTGGCGGCTTCGGTCGCCAGCGGGACATCACTGAAGGACTGAATGTAGGTCACCTGCACCTGGACATCCGGGCGGATGGCCGCGGCACCGGCCACGAACCCATCGACATACAGCTTGGCATCGCCCACTTCAATCGGGCCGACCACGCCGATGATGCCGCTCTTGCTCATCATGGCGGCCATCGCCCCATTCAGGAAACCACCTTCACCCGCAGCAGCGGTGTAGGCGAAGACGTTCGGCAGGCCGAAGGTGTTCTGATCGGTGCCCCAGGCAAAGGACGTTTCCGGGAATTCCGGTGCCAGTTCTTCGACAATCGCACCATACTGCGACCCGTGGGCGATAATCAGATCATATTCACCGGAAGCAGCCCATTCGCGCAGCGCCACGGCGGCATCATCCACCACGAAGGTCCCATCCTGGAAGACGAATTCAAAGGCATCGCCCATTTCAGCATCAATCTTGGTCAGCGCATCGAACATGCTCTGGCTGAACGCCAGATCGTTGGTGGCGCTGGGCGCGACCGCAGCGACCCGGAAGACATCCTGGGCGCTGACGCTCGGCAGCAGGCCAATCAACAGCGCAGCCAGCACCATCAGGACCAGACTCATCACTCGCTTGTTCATTATGAACTCCCCTCATGTGTAAAGATCATTCACCCCGTTCAAACGGTTTTGTCAGAGCATCTGGCTTCTCCGTTTGTCTGGAGGCAAAAACCAAAGCAATGATGGTGATGACGTAAGGGGCCATCACCGCGAACTCGGCCGGGATATCTAACCCGATGGCGCTGACCTGGAGTTGCAGGGCGTTGACAAAGCTGAAGAGCAGCGCCCCGATCAAAATGCCAACCGGTCGCCAGCGCCCGAAATAAACCAGCGCCACAGCGATGAATCCCAACCCGGAAGTCAGGTTTTGCTGAAATACCTTGAGCAGCGCGACCGAGAGCGAAGCCCCGGCTAAACCTGCCAGCATACTGCCCAGGATGACCGTCATATAACGCACGCGGGCGACGCTGATGCCCATCGCATCCGCCGCCTGCGGATTCTGCCCGACCGCGCGGATCATCAGGCCGAAAGGCGTGCGGCTGATCACATAGGCCGAGATCGGCACCAGCAGAAAGGCGACATACACCAGAATGTTGTGCCGGAAGAAAATCTCGCCGATGCCGAGGAATTGAATATCCGAGAGGCCGGGAATATAGATATCAGTGAAGCCTTCGACCGAGCGCGGTGTGCCCACCAGACGCTGGAACAACAGTTCGCTCATGCCCAACCCGAACAGATAGACACCGATGCCGCTAATGCCCTGTTCCGCTTTGAGGGTGACACTGATGAAGGCCATCGCCAGCCCCATCACCGCACCGACCACCAGAGCCGCGCCCACGCCCAGCACTGCACTGCCGGTGCTCAGGGCGACGTAATGGGCAAAGAACGCGCCCATCAGCATGATGCCATCCACACCCAGGTTGAGGACGCCGCTGCGCTGCCCGAACATCTCCCCGATAGAAGCGAACATATACGGTGTTGCCAGCCGAAGCGCCGCCGCAAAGACACTGGCCGTCAGAATTTGGTCGATCATGCTTCGACCTTTCGCGGGGCGACTTCGACCACCTCTGGCTTGGCTATAACCGGGGATTCAGCCTGCAAGCGGCGCTGTCGTCGCCGCCGGACAAACACCTGGCTGCTGACCGCAAAGACCACGATGATGCCATTCACCGCCGTGATGAGTGACGCGGGTACGCCAATATCCCGCTGCATATTCTGTGCGCCGACCAGCAGCCCACCGAAGAAGATCGAGGCTGGGATCGCCCCGAACGGATTGAGTCCACCAAATAGGGCCGCCACGATGCCATTAAATCCGGCGTTGGCCGTGAAGCCCGCCGGGGAGCCATCTGTTTGCAGGCGGTATTGTAAGCCGAGCACCTGGACGACCCCGGCCAAGCCGGCACAACCACCCGCCAGGAACATCGCCAATACCACCTGCCGCCGCACCGGGATGCCCGCATAACGCGAGGCCCGTTCATTGAACCCCACCGCCCGAATGCGGTAGCCCAGCGGCGTGTGCCAGAGCAACACGTACATGACCACCGCCAGCAGCACCGCGATCAGCAAACCGTAATGCAGCCGCGTCCGCGCAAACAATTCCATGCCTTCCGTCCAACCAATCGTCAGGCGTGGCAGTTGGATCTCAGCCAGAATGCGGGCGGTCTTGGGAATGTGATTGGTACCTGCCTCGGTTGGATCGAGCAGGGGGCCGTTCAGCAGGAAGTTCATCATCTGCACCGCCACCTGATTGAGCATGATGGTGCTGAGGATTTCGTTGACGTTGAAGTAGGCTTTCAAGAAACCAGCCAGACCACCATAGAGCGCCCCAGCGATGAAACCTGCCACCAAAGAGAGGATGACCACCATAAAGGGAGCCATCTGCCCGCCGAAGCCCAGCGCGACCGCCACTCCGGCGACAGCACCGGCGATCATCTGTCCTTCGCCACCGATATTGATGACGTTTGCGCGGAAGGCCACACAAATCCCAATGCCGACAAACAGCACCGGGATGGCCTTGACCAGCGTTTCCGCGGTGGCATTTTCCGTGCCAAAGGCACCTGTGATGAGCGCCACATAGGCATCAGTTACATTGGCATTCAGTGCGATTAGAAGGATGGAAGCCACGGCCAGAGCCGCAAACAGAGAGATTGCCGGAGGAAAGAGATCAAATAACCGATCAAACCAGGCGCGAGCATGAGGTCGAGGCATTACGTCGTCCTTAGGGCAGCGCAGTGATCTTAACGTAAATAAACGGCGACTTTTACATCAGGAATAGACAACCTGTTATCCGGGTTCCTTAGTGAGGCTGTATAACGCGCTGCGGCTACAACCTGCGCTAGATAATACCTCGTTAATGAGCAATAGGGGTTAAATTGAGGTCAGACTGAGGGAAGACCGCATCAAACCAGGATATTCACACAGATCGGATGCGGTACAGTCTCCGGTTAGGCAGACTCGCGTTTGATGAGTTCGTAGGGCGTACCAAAGACCCGACGCTCGGTGATATCAGGATTTTCAATGCGCTCGAACAAAGCGCAGGCCAACCTTTCACCCATCTCATGCGGATTCTGGGCGATGGTTGTCAGGGTCGGGCGGACAATCGTCGCCTCGGGGATGTTGTCAAAGCCGACAATCGCAATATCTTCCGGCACCCTCAGGCCCGCATCGCGGAACGCCAGAATCGCCCCAATGGCCATCAGGTCATTAGCGACCATCAGGGCAGTGGGTAGATTTCCTCGCTGGACCATCGCCTGGGCAACGCGCTTGCCACCTTCAAGGGTGAAGTCTCCCTGAAGGATGTGATCCGGGTGAACTTCCAGGTTGGCCTCGGCCATCGCCCGGTTGAACCCGCGCAGACGGCGTGGCCCTGGCGGCAAGACCGCCGGCACACCGATATAGCCCAGGCGATAGTGCCCGCGCTCGGTGATGAGCCATTGTGTCGTTTCGTAGGTAGCGCGTTCATCATCCAGGAACACGACATCCATATTCGGGTGGTCAACGTGGTGACCAAGCACGACAAATGGAATATGCGCCTGCAACGCATAAGCATCCAGTTCTTTGGTAGTCAGATGGATGGGTACCAAAATCGCACCGTCCACACCGCGCCGCAGGACAATCTCGCAGAAGTGCTTTTCATATTCATAGATATGGTCGCTGTTCGAGATGAGCACTTCATAGTCATATTGACGCGCCACATCCTGCACAGCGCGGGCGATGGGATGGTAAAAGCTGTTGGAAATATCAGCGAGCATCAAGGCGACGGTCTGCGTCCGCTGGGTCCGCAGGCTGCGCGCCACAGCATTGGGGCGGTACCCCAGGGCATCGACCGCCTGCTGCACTTTCAATCGAGTATCGTCGCTAATCGGCACCTGGGTATTGTTGCCATTGAGCACCCGCGAAACCGTCGGTTGGGAAACTCCTGCCAACCGGGCCACATCGTGCATGGTCGGCGGACGGTTCCGCTGCTGTATTTTGGACATAATCTATAAACCTGAGTTGCAAAGAACGCACCAACTATTCTAATGATACGCCTTGAGCGCACCTTACGCACATGGGCGCTTTGGACAGGAGCACTTATTTACATTCGTGTACTTTGCACCAGTCCAATTGATTGACAGGGAAGATGAGCTGTGTTTTAATCTGCCTCATGAATACGAATACATGAATTCGTTTTCTGAACAAAAGCGTACAACAAAACAGGAGGTGATGCAACAAGATCCACCGGGAGAACCAAGAGTCCTTACCCGCTGTCCTGTCTGGGTCTGGCAAAAAATTAAAGAAACACACCCTAACTATTGAATTGCATTGATATCTGGAGGAACTGACAAATGCGTAAACGTTCATCTCTTGCCGGTTTTGCCCTCTTTTTGCTGACTGTTGTGATGGTCTTCGCCCTTTCCATCGCCAGCACCGGCGCGCAGGATGCTACCCCCATTCCCGAACCCACCGCTATCGTATCCGACCTCGGCACCGGCAGCATGAAGATCTCCTTCTGGAACGGTTTGACCGGTTCGGATGGCGTGACCCTCAATGACATGCTCGCTCAATTCGTCACGGAAAACCCGGATATTTCGGTCACCACCGAAATCATCCCCTGGAACACCCTGTACACCAAGCTGCAGACCGCATTCGTCGCGGGCACCCCGCCGGATGTGTTCATGCTGCACGCTTCGGAAATCCCCCAGTTCGCCAGCTACGGCGTTCTGAAGGATGTCAGCGGTTGGTATGACACCAATGGTGGCTGGTTCCCGTGGGACGATATTTCGCCCACCACCCAGGCTGGTATGATTTTTGACGGCGTGACCTACGGTATTCCGCTGGACAACCATGGTCGTGGCCTGTTCATCAATGAGGGCGCTTTCGAGAAGGCCGGCGTTGACCCGAACGTCGCTCCCCCGACCACCTTCGAAGGTTGGGTTGAGCTGTTCCAGCAGTTGACCCTCGATGTCAATGGCAACAATGCTGCTTCGCCCGACTTCGATAAGGAAAATGTGGCGCAGTGGGGCTTCGCCGTGGGTGAATGGCCGCGCGTCAACTTCCTGGCTGCTCTGGCCCAGCATGGCGGCAGCATGATTAGCGAAGATGGCACCACCGTCACCGTGAATTCGGAAGCCGGCGTCGCCGCCCTCCAGAACTTCATTGACCTGGTTTACACCTACAACGTCTCCCCGCCGGAAGCCGGTTTCGACACCTGGCAGGGTTTCGCCGCTGGTGCAGTCGCCGTTCTGCCGAGCGGTACCTGGTTCCGTAACTTCGCCGCTGAACAGACTGACATCGAATGGGCCGCCTGGCCGCAGTTCCAGTTCGGCCCTGGCCAGGGTACCTGGTTCGGCGCCCACACCTGGATGCTCCCGGTTGGCCTGGAAGGTGAAAAGCTGGATGCCGTTCAGACTCTGATCCAGTGGGTCAGCGACAATCAGGTTGCCTGGGCCGCCTCTGGTCAGGTTCCGGCTCGCCTCTCTGCGCAGGCCGCCCTCGATCCGGAAAATTACCCCTCCAACATCATCCTGGGTGAGACCTTCGGTGCCTATGGTGTCCAGGACATCCAGCACGTGGCCGTTCAGGAAATGTATGCCGCGCTCGATCCCGAACTGAGCGCCGCGCTCAACAACCAGAAGACTGCCGAGCAGGCGTTGAATGACGCTGCCGCCCGTATGCAGCAGGTTCTGGATCGTAACCGCTAGTCCCTAGCTCGTTTCTCCAGTGTGGTAAGGCTTGGTTTTTTAACCCGGCCTTGCCATACCCTGGCGCGGGGCCACACGGCCCCGCTGGTTGGATGTGATCTGCGGCTTGCACCGTGCGCTGTCACACAGCATCCGGGGTCAAAATAGTACTTAAGGATACTAGGGGTTATGGAAAAAACTGACGCCATCGTCACCAGTGCCAGCGCAACCAAACAAAACCGGCAGCCTTTCCAGATGCGCTTACGGACCCGCGAAGCCATCGCCGCCTACATTTTTCTTGCGCCGTTCATCATCTTTTTCAGCATATTTGTGGTCCGGGCCGTGCTGAGTGCGGTCAATATCAGCTTCTATGACTGGCAGATTCTGCGGCCTTCCCGACCCTATGTGGGATTTGCGAACTACCAGGAACTATTCAACGATTACGTCTGGTGGATCGCCGTTCGGAATACCATCATCTTTACGGCTATGACCGTCACCGGGACGACCATCATCGCCCTGACAGCGGCAGTCGCCGTCACACAGAACATCCCCGGAGCGGGCTTCTTCCGTGTTCTGCTGTATATGCCCACCCTGCTCTCGGTCGGCGTCGTCGGCCTGACGTGGGTGTGGATGCTCAGTACCCAGTTCGGCATCATCAATTACGGGTTGAGTTTCCTAGGCATAAGACCTGTCAACTGGTTAGGGGATGAAAACCTCGTCTTACCTGCCCTCAGCCTGACCACGATCTGGTGGGGGTTCGGCTTCCCGATGCTGATCTTTATAGCCGGTTTGCAAGGCATCCCAGAGCATCTCTATGAAGCCGCCAAGATTGACGGTGCCAATGGAAGGCAGCTCTTCTTCCACATCACCTTGCCCTTGCTGCGCCCCTCCATCCTGTTCGTGACCGTCACCGGCGTGATCTCTCACTTCCAGGTTTTTGGGCAACCCTTCATCATGACGTCAGGAGGCCCGGGACGGGGATCGTTCACCGTCATCTTCTACCTCTATGACATTGCCTGGCGAGCTTTCCGGATGGGTTATGGTTCAGCAGTTGCGGTCGCCTTAGCCATTATCATGGGTATCTTCACCCTCATCCAGTTCCGCATCGTCGGTCGGCGTGTGGATTACTAGGAAGAGGCCACATCATGAAATTCAACCTACTCAAACACACCGGTACCTATACCTACCTGATCATCCTCAGCATCTTCGTGCTGTTCCCGTTGGTCTTTTCGTTCTCGCAGTCGTTGATGACCAACCAGGAAGTCAACCGCTGGCCCCCGCCCATCATTCCGCCTTCACCGATCCTCACCAACTATGAGACGGTGCTCAGCCAGCCTGATCTCAAACTGGTGCTATGGCTGCGGAATAGTCTGTTTGCGGCAGCGGCCTATACCACCGCGGTGCTGCTCATCTGCGCCCCGGCGGCCTATGCCTTCGCCCGCTTGAAGTTCCCCGGCAATAACATCCTGTTCGGGCTACTCCTGCTGACGGTCATGCTGCCGTCGCAAGTGACGCTCATCCCGAACTTCCTGTTGATGCGGGATCTCAAGTTCCTGGATACCTTCCACGCGCTCATCTGGCCGGGCGCCGCTAACGTCTTCGCGGTCTTCCTGCTGCGGCAGTTCTTCATGCAAATCCCGCAGGAACTGGAAGAAGCCGCGATCCTCGACGGAGCCAGTTACTTTGGGCGCTTCCGGCACGTCATCCTGCCGCTGTCGACCAATGCGCTGACCGCCATGGGGATCTTCGTCTTCCTCGGTCACTATAACGACCTGCTCTGGCCGTTCATCACCACCAGCAGTCTAGAGATGCGGACTCTGCCGGTCGGTTTGCAGATTTTGAACTCGTCCTATGCCGGGCAGTATCGCCCGCTGGTGTTGGCCGGGGCCGTTTTCGCTACCGTACCCATCATCATCGTGTACATCATCTTCCAGCGGCGCATCATCAAGGGTGTGGTGATGACCGGCATGGGAGGTCGTTAGAGATTAGCGGGGCGCGGCTGCAACTGCGCCCATTCAACATCAGTAACACACTTTTACGCGGCTCTTTTCCCATTACGAGAGAGGCTTGTTATAATGTCGCCATCGACCGCCCGCATTGATATTGATACGAACCGGGTCATCAGCGCGATTTCCCCGGTGCTGTTCAGCGGCTTTGCTGAACATATGGGGCGCTGCATCTACGAAGGCATCTACGACCCCAAGTCCCCCCATGCCGATGAGCGTGGCCTCCGCAAAGATGTATTGGCTGCTCTGCGCGAACTCAACTTCCGGGCCATGCGCTACCCGGGTGGTAACTTCCTCAGCGGCTATCGCTGGCAGGATGGTGTTGGTCCGCGTGACCAGCGCCCGCGCCGCCGTGACCTGGCCTGGCAATCCATCGAAACCAACCAATTCGGCACCAACGAATTCATGGAGTTCTGCAAGGCCATCAATACTGAACCGATGATGGCCGTTAACATGGGTACGGCGACCATTCAGGATGCCGCCAATCTGGTTGAGTACTGCAATGCCCCTGTCGGAACCCAGTATGCTGACCTGCGGGCTTCCCACGGTTACAAAGATGCGTATGGGGTGAAGTACTGGTGCCTGGGCAATGAGATGGATGGTCCCTGGCAGATCGGTCACCTGGAAGCGGAAGAATACGGGCGCAAAGCCCGTGAAGCCGCCAAGATGATGCGCTGGCATGATCCCTCTATCCAGTTGATCTCCTGCGGGTCGTCCTCGTCTGGAATGCCCACCTACCCGGAATGGGATCGCGTCGTGCTGGAACACTGCTGGGACAAGATCGAATATCATTCGATGCACTACTACGCGGGCAACACCGAGAACGATACCGGCAGCTTCCTGGCCCTCAGCGCCGAGTTCGAGAGCTTTGTCGATACCCTCTCCGGGGTGCTGCGCTACGTCAAAGCCAAGCAGCGTTCCAAGCATGATGTCTATCTGTCCTGGGACGAGTGGAACGTCTGGTACAAGGCCCGTGAAGCCAGCGACATGCAGGGGAACTGGACGGAAGCCCCACACCTGATCGAAGAAGTCTACAACCTGGAAGATGCGCTCGTCGCTGCCCAGTGGATGAACGTTTTCCTCCGCAAGTCTGACGTGCTGAAGATCACCTGCCTGGCGCAGATCGTCAATGTGATCGCCCCGATCCTGACCACCACCAACGCCATGCTCAAGCAGTCGATCTTCTACCCGATTGCGCTCTACAGCAATCTGGCGACCGGTCACGCACTGGATGTCTCCGTCAGCGCGCCGCAGTACGAAACCGCCAAATTTGGGACGATGCCGCTGCTGGATGTCTCGGCGTCCTATGATGAAGCCAGCAACCGCCACGCCATTTTCATCGTCAACCGCAGCCAGACCGAAAGCCTGCCGGTGGAGATCACCTGGCAAGCTGGGAAGCCCAGCCAGATCACGGCCGCGCATCAGGTGGCTGGCACCGATCCGAAGGCCTTCAACACCTTCGAGAATCCGAACCAGGTCGTCTCGAAGTCGATCGCCGCGCCGAAGCTGGATGGCAACCGCACCACCATGGTCGTACCACCGCTGTCCTTCACGGCTCTGGAAGCCGCCCTGTAGGGGCGACCTGCTGGGTCTCCCTCCGACAAGTCCCCTCCCCAGTCCACTGGGGCAGGGGATCAAGGGGTGGGAATATCACTGAGCAAGCGCCTAACCTGAAACCTGGAACCCTATGCCAACCCCAACCGCCCATCTCTACCTCGATAGCAACCGTGTCATTAGCCCGATCTCTCCGGTGCTGTTCAGCGGCTTTGCCGAGCATATGGGGCGCTGCATCTATGGTGGCATCTATGACCCCGGTTCTCCACTGGCGGATGAGCGCGGCCTGCGCAGGGATGTACTGGCTGCTTTGCGTGAACTCAATTTCCGCACCATCCGCTACCCCGGTGGCAATTTCCTGAGCGCCTACCGCTGGTTGGATGGCGTCGGCCCGCGTGACCAGCGCCCGCGTCGCCGGGACCTGGCCTGGCAGTCCATCGAAAGTAACCAGTTCGGCACCCATGAGTTCATGGACTTCTGCCGGGAGATCAACACCGAACCGATGTTAGGCGTCAACCTAGGCACCGGGACGATTCAGGATGCTGCCGATTTGGTCGAATACTGCAATGCGCCTGTCGGCACCCAGTATGCCGATCTGCGCGCTGCCCATGGTCAGGCAGAGCCTTTTGGCGTCCGTTACTGGTGCCTGGGCAATGAAATGGATGGCTGGTGGCAGTTGGGGCATCTGGAAGCGGCAGATTACGGGCATAAGGCGAGGGAAGCCGCCAAAATGATGCGCTGGCACGATCCCGCTGTGAAGCTGATTAGCTGCGGTTCTGCCTCGACCTGGGTGCCGACCTACCCGGAGTGGGATCGCACCGTATTGGAGATCTGTTGGGATCAGGTCGATTACCACTCGATGCACTACTACGCGGAAAACGTCGCCAACGACACCGCCAGCTTCCTGGCCCGTACCCTCCACTTTGAGAACTTCGTCGATACACTAGCCGGGGTGCTGCGCTACGTCAAAGCCCGCCTCCGTTCCAAACATGATGTCTACCTATCGTGGGACGAGTGGAACGTCGCCTATAAACTCACCCCGCCGGATCAGGTCAAGCGGGACTGGGTGGAAGCGCCGGCCATTGCCGAGGAAATCTACAATCTGGAAGATGCGCTGGTCGTCGCCCAGTGGCTGAATGTCTTCCTCCGCAAAGCTGATGTGGTCAAAATCACCAGTATCGCCCAGATTGTCAACGTCATTGCGCCCATCCTGACCCGGCCCGATGGCCTGCTCAAGCAGAGCATCTATTATCCGTTGGTGCTGTTCAGCCAGCTCGCCAGCGGGCACTCGCTGGATGTGCTGGTGCAGTCGCCGCAGGTTGACACGGCACAGTATGGCGCGGTGCCCATGCTGGATGCCGCGGCTGCCCACGATGTCGAAAACGGTCGGCAGGCGATTTTCATCGTTAACCGCAGCCAGACCGAGTCCCTGCCGCTGGACCTGCACTGGCAGGCGGCAGTGCCAACCCACATCGAACGCGCCTTCCAGATGGCAGGCAGCGACCCCAAAGCCATCAATACGTTCGAGAATCCGAATGTGGTGACGACGGTGCCCATACCGGCGCCCCGCCTGGTGGATGGGCGCGCCGAACTGCGCCTACCGCCGCTATCCTTCACGGTGATTGATGCGCGGTTGCCCTCACCCTAAATCCCTCTCCCAATCCGCCATCTGCCGAAGAGGGCGTGGCGGGGAGAGGGACTTTGAAGACGGGCGCACAGCCCTGCGCCCCTACAGGATTGATTTGATTTCGAGAACAACCTTATTCGCTTTGATGACAGGAACCATTCACGATGACCACCCCTCGCCCCGAATACCCTCGCCCCCAGTTTCAGCGCGCTGCCTGGCTCAACCTGAACGGCGATTGGCAGTTTGACTTTGACGATGCGGATCGCGGCCTGCTGGAAGGCTGGCAGGCTCAACACACCTTCAGCCAGACCATCCGTGTCCCCTTTACCTATCAGGCCAAACTCAGCGGAATTGGCACCAACGATATTCATGATGTCGTCTGGTATCGCCGTGATCTGACCATCCCTTCAGAATGGGCCGGGCAGCGCATCCTGCTGCATTTTGAAGCGGTCGATTACCGCGCCCAGGTCTGGGTGAATGGGGTTCTGGCAGCGACCCACCAGGGTGGGCATGTACCGTTCTCAGCAGACATTACGGATCTGCTGCGTCCGCAGGGGAATCAACTGGTCGTGCGGGCTGAGGACATCACCGCCGACCGGGGTCAGCCACGGGGCAAGCAGTACTGGGAACGGGACTCTGCGTCCATTTTCTACACCCGCACCACCGGCATCTGGCAGACGGTCTGGCTCGAGCCCGTACCCGCTTTACGGCTGGCTGATCTGCGCCTGACGCCGCTGGTCGAAAGCAGCAGCCTGCACATTCGCTATGAAGTCGCCGGGGATATTCAATCGGCCTACGAGATCGAAACGGTGGTGACCTTCAACGGGCAGCCGGTCGCTTCAGCCAACCAGTCGGTTGGCGGAGCTGGGAGCGTCCCCTCCTGGGGCGCAAACCTCAACGAAGTGACCGACTCGCTTTCCCTGGCGGGGTCAACGCCGCTGGCGCTTTGGAGTCCCGAGTCGCCGTCCCTCTACGACCTGACCGTGCGCCTCAAACAGAACGGCCATGTAATCGACGAAGTACAGAGCTACTTCGGGATGCGCTCCGTCACCATTGAAGACGGGGTCTTCAAGCTGAACGGGCAGCCTTATTACCTCAAGCTGGTGCTGGATCAGGGCTATAACCCGGAGGGTATCCTCACCTTCCCGACTGATGAATATATGCGCCGGGACATCGAGCTGACCAAAGCGATGGGCTTCAACGGCGCGCGTAAGCACCAGAAGGTAGAAGAAGCCCGCTTCCATTACTGGGCGGATAAGCTCGGTTTCCTCGTCTGGGGGGAGATGGCGAACTGCTACCTGTATTCGGAAGAAGCAGCCCGCCGCGTTGCGGATGAATGGCAGGCATCCGTCCGCCGGGACTACAACCATCCGTCGATCGTCGCCTGGGTGCCGCTCAACGAAAGCTGGGGCGTGCCCAATCTGGTCGGGGATGCCCGTCAGCCGCGTCACCTCAACGCCTTGCACGAAATCACCAAATCCATTGACCCGCACCGGCCCGTGGTTTCCAATGACGGTTGGGAACATGCCCGCACTGATCTGCTGACCATTCACGACTACGAAGGCAGTGGGGAGGTCCTCCGCGCCCGCTACGCCACGCTGGAGAGCACGCTGGCGGCCCAACCGGCCAAACGGGTGCTGACCGTACCGGGTTACGAATACAGCGGGCAGCCCATCCTCCTGACCGAGTTCGGCGGCATTGGCTACCGCAAAGGCGAGCAGGCCGGTTGGGGATATACCACCGCGGAAAACGATGATGACTTCATCCAGCGTTATCGGGCGGTGATCGAAGCGGTCTATGCCTCGCCGGTGATCCAGGGCTTCTGCTATACGCAGATTACCGATGTGGAACAGGAAATCAACGGCCTGCTGACCTATGACCGTCAGCCGAAGGTGCCGCTGGAAGTCATTCGGCAGATCAATGACGCTCGCTAAAAGGAGGATACCTATGCTGATCCGTCGCTGGGTTCTACTCATGGTCGCCCTGGGACTGAGTGTCGGCGTTCTCCAGGCTGCACCGCCCCAACAGGAGGGCGGCGGACTTCGCAACCCGCTCAACCTGAGCGGGCCAGACCCGTGGCTGCAATACTATGACGGCTACTACTATCTGGCGACCACCACGGGTTCATCTTCCCTGACCATGCGCCGTTCACCCACCCTGGGCGGGCTGAAAACCAGCTCGCCCGTGCAGATTTATGCCGAAACCGAGCCGTCGCGCTGCTGTAATATGTGGGCACCGGAGTTTCACTTGCTGGATGGCCCTAACGGCCCGCGCTGGTATTACTACTACTCGGCAGGGACTTCCGATACGCTTGATAACCAGCACACCCATGTGCTGGAAAGCGCCGGAACCGACCCGATGGGGCCGTACACCTACAAAGCGCGTATTTTTGACCCGGTCAATGACACCTGGGCGATTGATGGCAGCATCCTGCAAATCGACGGGGCGCTCTATTTCCTCTTCTCGTCATGGGTCGGGCCGAACCAATCCCTGTTCATCGCCCCCATGAGTGACCCCTGGACTCTGAGCGGCCCGCGCGTCCTGATCGCTGAACCGCAGTACGATTGGGAACGCAGCGGCCTGAACGTCAATGAAGGCCCGGTCGCGCTCTACCACCAGGACAAGGTCTTCATCATCTACTCGGCCAGCTACTGCGCCACGCCAGATTACAGCCTGGGGATGTTGACCTGGACGGGCGGCGATCCCTTGAGCCCACAGTCGTGGGTCAAGCATCCGGAACCGCTTTTTGAGCGGTCGGATGCCAACGGGGTCTTTGGGCCGGGGCATAATGGCTTCTTCACCTCACCGGATGGGACCGAAAACTGGATCGTCTATCACGCCAATGACTCGGCTGCCGGGGTCTGTGATCCGCAACGGACGACCCGCGTTCAGAAATTCACCTGGAATGAGGATGGCACACCCAACTTTGGCGTCCCGGTCCCGCTGACGGAGACGATCGCGCTGCCTTCCGGCGATACTGGCGGGGACCCGATGCCGGATATCACCCAGGCGCTCACCCGCTTTGCCGCCTATGGGCTGGATGAGGCTTACCTGCGCCATGTTGATGTGGCCGTCCGGGTGGATTTCACCATCAATCCGGCGATGGATGCGCGCTTCTTCCTGCGTTCCGGGCTGGCGGAAACCGCGGCGGTCTCGATTGAGGCGGCCAATATGCCGGGTTACTACCTGCGGCATCAGGGCAATGCCATCGTCTTTGCCCCCAATGATGGCTCAGCCGAGTTCGCGGCGGCAGCGACCTGGTGGCGGCGGCCCGGTCTGGCCGACCCGAACTGGACATCCTTTGAGTCCTACAGCCAACCGGGGAAATACATCGGGCAGCAATTCGGGGTGATGGCGCTGGTCGATCAGGCGGCGATCAGCACCAACCGCGCCCGCGCGGACGCCACTTTCCAGCTTGAAGGCGGCTAACCGGTTGGGGAGTGGTTCATTTTGCGGCGGCGGCGGCGACGGCGGCGCTTCAGTCAACCGTCGGGCATTAAGGCGGTTATGGGAAGGTTGTCGTCGTCGGCCCCCTGGTGACTGGTTCCAGTGTGAGCGCATTTACAAACTGGACAGCGTTGACAGATTGGGGCAGCCCATCCGGTCAAAATCACGCGCTCACACCAGGACTATCGCATTAACATTGCTAAGCGGGCATCAGGGTTCAGGACATCCTGTAGTCTGAGAGCGCGGACAGCATGAATGCTGTCCCTACAAATCCGCTGTGATCGTTCATGGATCCAGCGAACCTTTGATGCGATTGTCCTGATGATGCTACGTACTTAGTACCAAGAATGCAAAGGTTTGAGGGAGCTTGGTTGCGTTGATGGCGTTGGCGAAGTCGGCAAGCTCCAATTGGTGCTGAAGGCAGGGGAGGCCAGCGTGTCGCCAGCCCGTGCAGGGAATGAATTACTCCTCCTTTCACGCTTGATGAGATAATAGTATCGCGCCAAGCATCATTGTGGGGGTAGGGGCCTCACCCCCCGCCCCCTCTCCGTTCACGCCCCTTACGCCTCTGAAGGGCTGAGACGATGCGAGATTCGGGGCGTGGGAGAGGGGGAGTCCGGAGTCTATGCGGCACATTATAGAATCTGCACCACCCCTACTTTCACGCTTGATGAGATAATAGCAGAAACCAAATGAAAAATCGGAACATATGTTCCGATTTTGAAGTCTAGTATCGTACTCAAATGTTGTCGTCAATGCTTCCATTGTCTAGCCGCTGGAGCAAGTAATCTGTTGACCACTGCTGGTTACAGCCGAAATCTCCCCGCCATCAACGATTGAAGTAATGCGGTTGCCATCCCAATGCGCCAAATTCCAATAGGGGCGTCCGGAGCCTTGAAGATTGGTTCGGCACAACATCAAATCATCTCCCCGCAACCAGGTGAAGTTATGGCTCCGCGTCATCAGTAGTGTATGGTTGTTACGGTCACGGACGTAGAGCAGGGCAGCACGAGAAAAGAAAGTGCTGAAAGCCCATAATCCCGTCTCGCTCCACCGCGGCAGGCTGTTATGAAAATCCGGATTGCTCGTGAGATTTTCGACCTGCTCTCCATCCCATGCGAGACCCTGAATACTATCCTGACCCGGTGGTGTGGCTGAAAACATGAGTCGCCCGTCCTCTAGCCAGCGCAGGGCGGTGGGACTGAGATCGGGACCAACCACTTGAAACGTATTGCGATCTGGCAATGTACCCGCGTAGGACGTACCATCCCAGACTAGGATGCGAGGAATTAGGTAAGAATAATCCGGCCCCTGAACCCATTCCGCAGAAAGAAAGGCGATCTTTCCATCCATACTCCATACAGGGTACGAATCATGCAAGTCGACTTGCTGACTGAGATTGATGCTGGAATACCCATCCCAGATGTAGATTTCCCCACGATACTCTTGTGTGGTTTCAGCCTGTTTAGCGACGGCAAAAGCCAAGCGCCCATCCTGACTCCAGGCCAGATGGTTGTAAACCGTACTATCGCGGGCAAACAAAGGTGGCATGATGTCGATAGTTTCGCTGCCATCCCACACGTATAGTCTGTTGCTACCATCTGGGAAGCTGACAATAAAACTCAACTGGGTGCTGTCTGGACTCCATTCGCGTCGGTAATTTTGCAGGCGTACCGAATCGTCTATCCCAAATGGCAAGAGAGGCTGGATGGTTGCGCCATCCCAGATATATGCCAGTTCCGTGTCCGCATCCACCTGCGCCCTAATCATCAAATAACGTCCATTAGGACTCCAGTCGGCATCGATTCGCTGAAATGTGATTACCTCCTCAGTCAAGGGAATGGTGACGTTGTTCTTTCCATTCCAGATCACGAGGCTGGCGTTGCCCGTCGCATCAATTGACTCCAGTGCCAATATCTGCCCATCCAGACTCCACGCCAATGGTCGATCATCGGAACCTAAATGGGGAGAAAGGTTGATCGGTGGTACGTCCGAGGCATGGGTATCCAGTACATAGATGTCCAGATCACCATTAGCATCCACCGTATAGGCCAATCGTCCAGAACTGCTGAGGCTGTATTCCGGGAAGAAATCACCGGCCATGATTCGCCTATTCGCTTTTGTGTGGGTGTTGTAGTAGCCGAAGATAGTCGTACGGGATACGGAAGTTCGGTATGCGATGATTTCTCCAGTTTCCGGTTGACCAACAGCCGGAGCAGGCATCAGCAGGAGTATCGTTAGAAAAGTAAGGAACAGGCGGGCTTCCATGAGATTTACCTATTGATCGGCAGAATTTCACGCAAAAGGGAGCTTATCTGGAACAGTTTGTTTCAACCACAAATAGCGGTTTGTCGTAGGGAAATCAGCGGGGAATGTACATACGTCAAAGCAGACGGACGCCTTGAATGGCGTCCGCATGAGCCAACATCTTTTGTCCAGCGGGGTGGAGGTCAGGCGGTAGTCACAACCGCAGGCCAGCCGTCAGCGTCCCATGCCAATGGGTCAATATGCAGGGTGGGGATGCCTGTATTCTGGGCATCGTAAGCGTGGTAGACGATGTAATCGGCGTCCGGCTCCCGCAGGATGGCATTGTGCCCCGGCCCTTTCCAGCGGTCAGTTGGGAAGGTGATCTGTGTCCCGCCGCCCTGGAGCATCTCGACTCCGTCCCGATCCACATATGGCCCGGTGATGCTGGCTGACCGACCGACGCGTACGTTATAGGTGCTCTCCCGCCCACGGCAGCAGAAATCAAATGAGACAAACAGGTAATAGTAGTCGTCGTGGCGAATGAGGAAGGGGGCTTCCACCGCGCCGGAATTCTCGGTGCGCTGCGCCAGAGAATAGAGGGTTGTATCCTCTGCCGAGAGTTTGCCGGTGGCCGGGTCCAGCCGCCGCATTTTGATGCCCGTCCAGAAGCTGCCGAAGGCCAACCAAGGATTGCCATCGGCATCCACGATGAAATTCGCATCAATACAGTTGTAGGTGCTGGCTCCGGTCGATTCGATCACCAGCCCTTCATCGGTCCAGGCATAGGCCGGGTCTTCGCTATCCAGCGTCGGGTTGGTCGCCAGCCCGATCACCGAGCGATTGCTGCCAAAGGTAGACACAGCATAGTAGAGGTGATACTTGCCGTTCCAGTACGAGATGTCTGGCGCCCACATATCGCCCTGGTTGGGGATCGCTTCCCGCACCCAGTCCGGGGGCTGGTCAAAGACTTTTGACGGCGAGGGTTTATCCCAGTTCAGCAAGTCGGGCGAGGTGCGGATGCGGATGCCCGGCCCGGTGCAGAACAGGACATACTGCTCGCCTGCTTTGATGATGACCGGATCATGAATGTGGCGAATATCACCACCGAGTTCAAGCTGCATGGCCTGTGCTACCTGGTCAAACGGCAAAAAACGCCTGCCGAGCAGCGCCCCGCCCAGGGCCAGACCGGAGCGGATAAACGAACGGCGGGTGAGCGCATGGTAAGGCATAGTCCCTCAATTGGATAATGGGTCAATCAGTGCGTCCGCAGCCAGACCACCATCGGGCCAGGATCACGATTGGCCCAGGCGAAGTACGGAATGGCTTTGAAGGCGGCGGTTGTAGACTGCGACCCGGAAGCCGGGCGACGGGGACGGTACAAGGCCGCCTGATCCCACGCCAGATCCGCCGCTGCCACCTGGGCCGTCCCCTGCACGATGCTGACGCCGCCCGCCAGATCGGGGGCAGCGCTGACCGTCAACGGAGCATCATCGGGCAGCAGCAGCAGTCGCACATCCACGCCGGGGTTATCAACTGCTTCGAGGCAGTAGAGCACCGGCCCGCGCATCAGCGCCACGCGCCCCTGATTATCCACTGCCAGCGGGTGGCTTTCAATCCGTTCGACCGGCATGGGTAGATCCAGCGTGATCTGATCACCGGAGCGCCATTCACGGGAAAGGGTCACATAACCTTTGACCGGGGTCAGCGTGATGGCTTGCCCATTGACGGTCAGCGCCCAGCCTTCCCGCACCCAACCGGGTATCCGCAGCTTCAGGTCATACTGCCCGGCAGTCTGGGTGGTCAGGCTGACTTTCCCATCCCAGGGATATTGCGTTTGCTGGGCAAGTTCAATCGAGCGGCCATCGGGCAGGGTGATGCTGGCGCTATTGCTGGCGTAATGGTGCGCCCAGACCGTGTTCTCGCTGACGGTATAGAGATAGCCAGGGAGGGAGGCCAGCGTGCGGGAAACGTTCGAGGGACAGCAGGCCACCGGGAACCACTGCTGACGGCGATGGGCGCCGTCGTCCAAGAGGGGATTCTGATAGTAGTAGGCGGTGCCATCCAGCGAAATGCCGGAGAGGACGCTGTTATACAGCGCCACTTCCATCTGGTCGGCAAACCGTCCGTCACCCTCCAGCATCAGCATCCGCCAGTTCCACATGAAGCTGGCGACGCTGGCACAGGTTTCGGTATGGGCGCGGCCCGGCGGCAGTTCGTAGTCCGTACCAAAGCCTTCGTTCTCGTGGCGGGAGCCTAGCCCACCGTTGATATACATCTGGCGGGTGGTCATGCTCTCCCACATGCGTTCGAGCGCCGTCCGCAGCGCCGGTTCCCCGGTTTCGCTGTAGAGGTCGGTCGCGCCGCAGTTGAGATAGACCGCCCGTACAGAATGCCCTTCCAAACGGTTCAACTCGCGGAACGGCAGGTGATCCTGATGATAGGCCTTGTCAAAGCGCCCGAAAGGATTGCCCAGCCGCCCATACCCCCGCGCATCGATGAAGTACTGCACCTGATCGAGATACTTCTGGTCGCCCGTCACCCGGTAAAGTTCCGCCAGCGCCATTTCGATTTCCGGGTGTCCATCAGTGCCAAAGACCTTGCCCTGCTCCTCCGGACCGAAGCGGGCGCAAATGTGGTCCGCAAATTTGATGGCTACGTCCAGCAGATTGCGCTTGCCGGTGGTGCGGTGATGCGCGACTGCGGCCTGGATCAGATGCCCGGCGCAGTACATTTCGTGATAGTCAAAGTTCGTCCAGCGGCGTTTTTCGCGCTCGCCCATGAAGTAGCTGTTCAGGTAGCCATCCGGCTGTTGGGCCGCAGCGATCTCATCGACCAGCGAATCCACCAGGGCATCCAGTTCCGGGTCGGGTTGACCGGCAAACTGCCAACCCGCCGCCTCCAGCAGCTTGTAGATATCGGAGTCGTTGAAGAACCAGCCTTCAAACTGGCCTTCTTTCCGACCACTGGCGACGCGCAGATTATCAACGCGCCCGGTGGATTCACACAGGCTGGCCTGACCGGGGATGATGACTTCCCGGTTGAGCTGGCGGCGCGCTGACCAGAAGGTGTCGGTCAGGGTGACGGCATCCACGGCGACCGGGCGCAGCTGTGCAAAAGGACTACGAGTGGTATCCACAACGGGTGCAAATGCCATGATAAAAATGCCTCAGCCTTTCAATGCGCCGCCGGTCAAGCCGCCGACGTAGTAGCGTTGTAAGAGCAGGAAAATCAGCACGCAGGGGATGATGCTCACCATCAGGCCCGCTTGCAGCGCCCCCCAGTCAATGGCGCCGTAGTAGCCACTCCGCACACTGGTGAGCAGAATCGGCAGGGTGAAATTGGCCTCTTTGGTCATGAAGATCAGCGCCGCCAGGAATTCGTTCCACGAGTTCAGGAACGCGTAGATGCCGACGGTGATGATGCCAGGGCGCACCAGGGCGAACATCACCCGATAGAGCATGGAAAGGGCGCTGCACCCATCCAGCAGGGCGGCTTCCTCGATCTCACGCGGGACGCTGGCGAACGAGTTCCGCATGATGAATACACCAAAGGGTAGTTGAAAGGTGATATAGACCAGCGACAGGCCAAAGAGGGTATTCTGCAGGCGCAACTGCGTCAGGATCAAGAATAGGGGGATCAGAATCGACTGGAACGGGATCATCAAGGTCGCCAAAATCAGCAGGAACGACACATTTTTCATCGGGAAGTTGAACCGGGCAAAACCGTAGCCCGCCAGCGTGCTGAGGACGACCGAGCCGACCACCGTAATCAGCGCCGTGACGAGGCTGTTGCTGACGTAGGTCCAGACGCCTTTGCCATAGTTGTTCAGCTTGGCGTAATTCTCGAACTCAATGCGGGAAGGCAAGAAGGTCGGCGGTGAGGCCGAGGCTTCAGCCGGTGGCTTGACCGAATTAATGCCTGTCCAGACAATCGGGAACAGAAACAGGATCGCCAGGACAATACAAACGATGTAAATCAGGACAGGCTGCCAGCGGATGGCAACGGGAGCACTATTGGAACGCGGTTGAGCGGTGGTTGCCATAACGGAACTCCCTCAATAGGTCGTGTCATCACGCAGAATATACAGTTGAACGGCACTCAGAATGACCAGAATCAGCAGCAGGATGATCGAGAGCGCTGCGCCATAGCCCAGGTTGAAGTTCGTGAAGGAATTCTTGTAAATCCAGTACACGACCGAAATCGTCTGGTTCTGTGGCCCGCCGGCAGTCATGATGTAAAACTGATCGAAGGCCAGGTAGGAACCGATGACCGACAGCACCAGCGCCAGCGCAAAGGTGCGGCGCATCAACGGCAGCATGATAAAGCGCATCCGCTGCCAGTAATTGGCCCCATCCACCTTGGCGACTTCATACAGTTCCGTCGGAATGGCCTGCATCCCGGCCAGCAGCAGGATCATGGTGAAGCCCGCTGTTTTCCAGACGATCGAGACGATGATGGCAGGCATGACCGCGTTGGTATCCGCCAACCAGATGACCGGGCGCTCCATCAGCCCCAGTTGATTCAGCAGGCCGTTGATCGGCCCAACCCGGTCATTGAGCAGCCACACCCATAACAGGCTGGATGTCCCCAGACCAATGACCGCCGGTAAGAAGTAGATCGTGCGGAAGGTACCGATCAGCCGCAGCGGCAGATTGACCAGCAGCGCCAGAACAAAAGCCAGAATGAAGATGGCAGGGGTCACCAGCAGGGTATAGCGCGTGGTGAACCACAGGCTGTTCCAAAACTGGCTATCCCGCGTCATATTGACATAATTTTCCAGACCGATAAAGCGGCTTTGACCAAGGAGCGGCCACTGGTGCAGCGACATAAACGCCGTCATCAGCAACGGCAGGATGAAGAAGATGGTGGTGAAGATGATGGCGGGCAAAGCGAAAAAAAGCCCGGTATACCGCCGTCCGACCGGCGTCGTCTGTGCGGCACTGCGTGCAGCCGTATTGCGACGGAACGAAGCAATTCCCACGTCCAGACTTCCTTTCAACTGCTCCGGCATAGGGTGGGGGTTCGCCCCCACCCTATACGGCTCAAGACGAACTATTGAGTGGCAAGAATTTCGGTGAAGCGCTGTTGGGCAGTGGTCACTGCACCTTCAACATCACCCTGGAAGATCGCCTGCTGGAGCATCGCCAGCCACGGCCCGGTCGAGTCGTTATAAAGCTGGTTGTAGACGAAGCTGTAGGGGGTCTTACCCAGGGCCATTGCTTCGGCATTGGTAATCAGGCGCGTGTCTTCGCGGGAGAATTCATTGTCGGCCAGGTCGATGCGCAGCGGCAGTTGACCGCGCGAGGCGAACATGGAGAGCTGAATCTCGTCCGAGAGCACCCATTCGATGAACTCGAAGGACTCGGCCACGCGGCTGGAGTTGGCGCTGATCGAGATGGTATCGCCACCGGCGAAGGAGGAGCGACCGCCCTCCGGGCCGGGCAGGAAGGTGACACCAAAATCAATATCCGGGTGATCGTTCTTCAGCACGCTGATAGCGAACGCGCCCGATCCAACCATACCGATGTTGCCCGCGGTGAAGGCATTGAAGAAGTCCGTGCCGGTATCAGCCTGGGCGCTGGGGGGGATCAAACCTTCGTCCCACATCTTCTTGTAGAATTCGAGGGCAGCGCGCACTTCCGGCGAGTCGACCGTCGCGGTCAGGCCGTCCGGGGTCAGCAGATCCACACCGCTCGCCCAGATGTAGGGCAGGAAGGTGAAGGCGTTGCAACCGGGGCAGTTCCCGCTGAAGTAGAAGCCCCAGGTGTTCTCCCCCAGGCCGCGGATGGCAACGGCGGCATCGTACATTTCCTGCCAGGTGGTCGGCGGGGCTTCCGGATCGAGGCCAGCCTGCTCGAACAGACCCTTGTTGTAGATCAGCACCGAGCCTTCTGCCGCGAATGGCACCGCATACTTGCGGTCTTCATAGGTACCCAGGAACATGTGGGCCGGGATCAGTTGGTCAGCAAAGGGCAGGCCATCAACAAAGTCGGTGATGTCCGCCAGGCTGCCAGCACGGGCGAAGGCAGGCAGATAGATCAGGTCAATCGGCAGCAGATCCGGTGCTTCACCACCAGCAGCAGCCACGCCGACGCGGGTGACAAAGTCCGCCGCCGGGATGATGGTCAGGTCGATCTGGTTGGTATGGGAGGCATTCCACATATCGACCAGTTCACGCAAAAACGCCTGGTTGCTATCGCGCGACCACATGGTCAGCATGACGGGATCCTGGGCGCTGACGGGGACAAGGCTGACGGCGAGGATCGCCAGCAGCACGACCAGAAGAACCTTTACTCGTTTCATTCGGAAAAACTCCTTCTACACTGTTGAAAACACTTTTCGTCAAACAGCGGGCCAAGCCCACTGGGATGACCTATTTTCCAGCGACCGCCGCTTTACACAGCGCGATCAATTCCTCCCGGTAATGAGTCACGGTGTCATCGGCAATGCCAATCGAGGGGATATGCCCCGGCGTGGCGGCCCCATCCCGCACATAGCGGAAGCCGCCCTCATGCACCCCAGTGCTGACTGGCCCCGGTGCGCCTTCTGCCAGATGACCAAGGGCGCGTCCATAACGGGTGAGCAACTGCGGATAGATGAACTGGCGGTCGGTGCGTAACCAGCTCTGGTTGACCGGCATCAAGCCGAGGATGGCGTCATACCAGCCTTCTCCGGCGATCAGCAAATCCGGGAAGCGCGTGTGCAGTTCGCCGATCAACGCCTGATAACCGGCAATCAGGTTATGGCGCGGGTCATTGAACCAGCAGGCGGAGGTATCCAGGAAAACCCCCTGCACCCCGAAGTCCCGCACAATGGCGCTGACCTGTTCCAGCAGATGATTCCGGAAGGTCGGTTCGCCGGGGTTTAGAAAGACCTGATCGTCTTCCCCGAAGCGGTCAGTATCCCAATCCGGGAAGTTGACGAAGGCGATGGCGCTGTTGGTGCGCGTCACAAACGTGGAGCGGCGGTAGTCCGGGTAGACCTGCACATTGGTGCCGTGCATCCCGAACATGGGCATGAGCTTCACGCCCAGGCTGTTGGCGGTCGCCATCAAGCGGCGGAAACCGGCTTCGCCGCCCATCGCTTCACCCGGACGGTAGTGCGGGTAGGCATAGTAGTAACGACCTTCAAAACCGGGGATATAACCCAAAATCTGCTCGCCGGGGACATGTTCGGTGATGAGCTTGAGCGTCTCCCCCATCTGGTCGAAGGTATTGAAGACATAACCCGTCCAGTGCTGCCCATGCAGGTTCAGAACCAACTTGATGTCTCGCATCCAGGCGGGGACATCCGAGCGGGTTTCCCAGGGTTGCAGGTGATAGGCCGACTCGATGAAAGCCAGATGGGCTTCAAAATCGGCATCGACGGCGGCCTGATTCGGCGTCACCAGCAGGCGGATCGGGCAGGTACGGATGTGACTGCCCCAGCGCGCAGCGTCTTCTTCATAGATGACTTCGACGACAGGCTGTTCATCACTATAGGGGGGCAGATGCGTATACAACCGCTTGGCACGGACTTCGGGATCCCGCAGGCTGACGACGATGTGCGGTTTGCCTTCGGTCTGGCCTGCACAGGCCCAGGGGGTCAACCACTCACGCCAGGGATAAGACCAATTCATCGGCTTTTGGCGGCTCGGCACATACGGGCGGTCAGCGGTACTGGTCGCCTGCCACCAGCCTTCAGCGATGCTGTCGGCGGGCAAGCCCCACAGCAGCAACTTGACCACCTTGAGCGGCTCGGCGTGCTGCGCCTCAATTGTCCAGGCATAAGCGTCGCCATCCCGGTGAATCTGTACCTCGACTGTCCCGGCGCTTTTCTGCTGCTGCCCACCCCAGGCCAACCCATCACAGCGCAGGTGGAAACCCTCTTCACTCAGGACGACCTGGGACGGGTCCAACTGATACAGGTTATTCACCGTGAAGATCTGCAGCCCCCACCGCACGCCGGGCAGGCCAGGCAGATCGTAAAGCGGATCGCGGGGGTTATAGCTGAGTTCAAAGATGTCCACCGTAACTCCTTAAGCGGTCAAGCGAGTGGAAGCCCGTTGAATAAACTGGCAAGGAACGCGATGAATCTCCCCGGTTTGCTGCCCGGTCTGGATGGCCTGCAAGAGCAGTTCACCCGCCAACCGTCCCATCTCCACCAGCGGCAGCAGCACCGTCGTTAGAGGGGGTGTCTGGTGAGCAGCAAAGGCCCGATTGTCGAACCCCACGATGGAAATATCATCCGGGACACGCAGACGGCGCTCCCGTAAGGCGCTCATCGCACCCACAGCCAGGCTATCGCTCATGCAAAAAAGTGCATCCGGCGGATTCGGCTGGCTCATTAGTTCATGGGCCAGGGCATAGCCGCTGCTTTCATACCACTTACCGGCCCGGATCAAGGCCGGATCGAAAGGGATACCCGCCGCTTCCAGCGTTTGCCGGTAGCCCTTCAGCCGTTCATGGGTCGCTTCATAATTCGCCGGGCCATTGATGACGCCGATCCGCCGGTGTCCGCAGTCCAGCAAATGCTGGGTACCCATGACCGCCCCGCCAAAGTCATCGGGGATAATCGACGGCACCGCCAGCTCATGGGTGTACTGAAACAGGTAGACGACCGGGATATTGCCTACGGGCAGCGCCGGGGCCGGGCGCTCGCCTACGCGAAAGCCATTCAGCAGGATGACCCCATCAATGTGTTTGTCCATCAGCACCAGCAGATGAGCGCGTTCCCGTTCGGCTTCGCCGTAACTGTTGCACAGGAAAACGCTAAACCCCTGCTGGGTCGCCACTTCTTCCACCCCGCGCATCATCGACATGGTAAAGACCCCTTCGAGGTCATTGGTGATGAGGCCGAGGGTTGAAGTACTTTTAATTTTCAGGCTACGGGCAATGCTGCTGGGGCGGTAGTTCAGCCGATCCATCGCCGCCCGCACCCGCGATTCCGTCTCCGCGCTGACGTAAGGGACGGCATTCAGCACTTTGGAGACCGTCGCCGGGGAAACCCCTGCTGCCAGCGCCACATCCTGGATCGTAATTTTGGTGACCGGAGTCCGCTTCTTGTACTTCAAGAGAAACCACTTTGAAAGCTAAAAATAACATCATAGTAAATCGATTTACGGTCATTATAACGTGACGGCCTAGACTGTCAAGCAGACCAACATCAAACGCCAGGACAAACCATCCAATTCTCGCCAAGCCCAGTCGGAGGGATACCATTCAACGGCCTGACACAGGGCGCAGGAGTCGTCTGCCGCATTTGCAAAAGCCCCACTTCGCTTGAAGACCGGATCACACCCAGCAAACAGCATGCGTTTTGAGAGCATGATACAAAACCCTAACGTACACGGGATGCCGGGATGTACTACAATCGTAGAGGTCTGGTCAAAATCCGGGATGTGTGCATGAATCGACTTTACCTGCTGTTCCTTACGCTGTTCACCCTGGCGGCTTGCACTGGCAATAGCACCCCCACGCAAACCATCGCCAGTGACCCCAGTGGCATTACCTGGGATCGCAATCCATCCACGTTGGTCTTTAGGGCCGACATCGTCGGCGGGACCACCGACCCGTTGATTACCCGCAGCGAAATCCCACCCTGCACCATTTACGGGGATAACCGGGTCGTCTGGACAAATCGCTTGAGCCAGTACAATCTGCAGGTACTGGAAGATCGGGCCAGCGATGAGGCCATCCGCAATTTTGTCCAGTTCATGGCCCTCAACCAGAGCTACTACAGTTATGCCGAACGGCGAGATAACCAACCCCTCACCGGCGCAGGCAGCCCGGTGGTGGAGACACTACTCCTGGCCGTCAGTGGTGATCCCCATTTGACCGATGCCTTCTCCGGTTGGTCACTGGATTACTACCAGCGCGTGATTGATAATTGCAAGGCGCTGGGGCTGGCTCCGGTGCTGGTGGAACCAACCGCAGGCTGGCTATCCGCCCAAGTCGTGCCGTATGATCCTTCGGTGCCGCAGATCTTCTGGGACGCGGCCGCCAATGGCTTGCGGCTGGCAGAAGTCGCCCAGGCAGCGGATCGCCGCTGGATTGCGGATCGAAACGTGCGGGTCATCTGGGCTATCCTGCGCGAGTCGCCATCGAATATCATCTTCAATGAAGACGGCAACACCTACCGCCTTGCGCTGGAAGTTCCGAATATCACCCGCGAGTCACCGGCAGCGCCGCAGTCCTGAAGCGTAGCGCGTACCCCTTTGCAGTGTTGTAAGTAGAGGTTGTAAGTCAGAATGCAATTGATGGTTCGTGTAGGAAACTTCAAACCTATGAGCAGTGAACTTGTGATGATCGCATTTCCGTCGCGGGCGGCGCTCACCCGCGGCCTCGACCGGATCATGAAACTGGATTATGTCGAAGTCCGCCGGGCAGCCATCGTCGCCCGCGCGGCTACCGGTGAAACAGTCATTCTGGATGACCATCTCAGTCCAAATCAGGGCAAGCTCATGGGCGGGACTTTGGGCGCTGCGATGGGCTTGCTGGGGATTGTCCAACTGGGGGCGCTGGCGCTGCCCGGCGTAGGCCCGATTGTCGCCCTGGGAGCCGGGGCGCTGGTCGGCGGTCTGGTCGGGCGGGTGACCGGACAGGTGGCCGTCAGTTACGCCGAGTTCGGCTTCAAGCGTGAGCACGTCGAAGAACTGGCCGCCCGCCTGAAGAATGATCAGCCGGCGTTGATCCTGGAAATCGAAGGTGCCGGGGAGATCGCCCAGCAATTGAACCATGAGATGCAGTTCTTCGGCGGGAGCATCATTGAGCCCGCTATGGTGGTGCACAGCGCCCCGGCGACCCGCGGCAAATAAAGTCCCGAGCTATTTAGTCACAAAGGTGAGTCCCATACGCTCACCTTTTTTGTTGTCCGGCAATGCAGCCTCAGTCTTAAGGAATTAACCTGCTAACCGATGCTAACGTAAGACATGTTCATGTTTCCGGTAGCATCGGAGTGGCGGGTGATGAAACGTTTACCGCATTGGTGGTTCTATCTGCTGGGGCTAGGGCTGCTCATCAGTCAGATGGGAATGACCACGCCCAGTCGAGCCGCGGCCCTCAGTTATGGCTGCAACTTCTATCAGAAAGACTTTCCGACCCAACAATTCGCCTGGATTTCACTTGGGCAAGTCAACATGGTGGCAGGCGAGGAACTGGTACTCCGTTTCCAATCCAGCCAGAATTATCCCGCCAATGAGGTCGAAGTTCGGTGGGGGGGAGTAATCCTTGGTCGGACAAGCGTGCCAGGGACACTGCGTATCCCGATTACGGTCGACGGCAGCTACACCCTGGTCTCTTTTGTCACAGACCCACAACCGTATGGCGAAGTCATCATGGATGCGAGCTGCAGCAATCCATCCAATGTGCCGCCTCCATCGGTTGAGCCACCGAACATCGTTTGTGAATTACCCGGTCGGGAAAATGCCGCCAGTTGCGGGAGTTCCGTAGCCATTTTCCGGGATGGGGACAGCCTAGATATTTATGGTGTCAATCCCACCACGGGTGAAGGCGTGCTGGCCATCAGCTTCCTGCTGGCAGATATGCCAACAGCGCCGCCCGCTACCCATCAACTGCTTGCCAGTGGGGTCAACACAGCCACTGGGGCAAGCGTAGATCTCTACCTGCTGACGACCGGCGAGCTTCAGGTCAATACCAGCAACCCGGATGGTTCCCCCTACGTCTACATCTGGAACCTGTAAGTCGAACGCACTGACCGTAATGGGGCGAGTCATGAGACCCGCCCCAGATAGGTTTTTACACGCCAATTTAGCAATATGCTTGTGTAGGAACGCATAGTTATATTACCGCAATTTATTCTTTCCCCAATTGACTAAAGTAGTGCAAGAGCCAGTTAAACACGAGGTTACACAATCAAAGATGTATGCTAAAAACGGGCAACTCGCCTTCGGCAATATTTGTTAGTAGGTCAAGTTGCATTCTCTTCATTAATTTGGTTGCTCAGCTTTGAAAAGCCCATCATAATGGCTTCAATAATCAGTAACAGCGAAACAAATGCCGTTTCATGTCCACATCGCATATCTTCATTAATTATCGTCGAGACGATAGTGGTCATGCAGCAGATCGCATCTACGACCGCTTGTGTCGAAAATTTAAGGAAGATGCAATATTCATAGATGTTGAAGGAATACCGCCCGGTATAAAGTGGGAAGAACATCTAAGACAAAAAGTAAACGAATGTCGAGTGATGTTGGTAATAATAGGGTGGCGTTGGCTGAATGCACTTGATCCTAAAACAGGCGAACGGCGTTTAGATCAACCAAATGACTTTGTGAGATACGAGATTGAGGTCGCTATTGATCGAAATATACCCATATATCCATTGTTCCTTGACGGTCTTTCTGCTTCTGATATTCCAGAGTCCCAATTGCCTAAATCCATCAAAGATCTAAAAGAATGGCAAGGTTTGCCGATCAGACGAACACCTTATTTTGACACGGACATTGATTACTTGATTGAATGTATAGATAAGCTAGATGGTTTAGAAACAATTCGCGCAGAGCAAAGTACTAGTAACTCACCACAGAACCCGAAAAAAGTTGCGAATAATTACAGGCCGACGTTCTTGTCGCGGATTTCTCGTCAACTAGACTCGATTACAAATCGATTTTTATCCATTCAGCAAACAGAAGAAGTCCAAATATATGGAGAAATAGAGCCCAGACCAGGAGACCGCTGGATTGATCCAAATGGAGAAACAATGGTATTTGTTCCCACTGGTCGGTTCTTGATGGGTAGCACAGACGAAGAGGCTCTACAAGATTATGAGCACATTGAGAAAGATTGTGGGGTTGGTGGATCGGATCGAATTCAGTTTCAAATACCTCAGCATGAGCAGTACATAAGCCAGAGCTTTTATCTTGACTTGAACCTCGTGACTAACGAAAGCTATGAAAGATTCGTCAATGATGGAGGATATGATAACTCAGATTACTGGACACAAACGGGATGGGCTTGGGTTAAGCGTAACAACAGATACAGGCCACGCGACTATCCTGGCTATATGCAAGCAAATTCGCCAAGAGTGGGTGTGACATGGTATGAGGCATTTGCATATTGCCAATGGCGCGGAGGTCGTTTAGCTAATGAAGCTGAATGGGAATGGGCATCGAGAGGCCCCGAAAATTTACCATATCCGTGGGGACACACGTTTCGCACTCATGGATGGCTATATCAAACTTTGCCAGGTTTTGAAACATTGCCAGTGACGAATAATCTGCGAAGAGAAGCCAGTTCTTGGCTAGGTATACATGACTTAAGTGGTAACGTGTGGGAATGGGTAAATAGTGAGTTTAGAACATATCCCTATTCGCAACATGACGGACGTGAAAATCAGGATAGTGGCTGGCGACCAAGAGTACTGCGTGGTGGAGCTTGGTGGGGCATTCCAAGAGTGACGCTTCGCACTGTACATAGGCGATTCGCTTACTCGGATAAAGCAAACATGCTTATAGGTTTCCGTTGTGCTCGCACGTATATGAAACATTGATAAGGGACAAGTCCTTAGGCCTGTCCCTTACATCAGATTACCGAATGTCTACTACCCCGCTGGATTCACCACGCGCCCCATGAACAGGATCGTATCGGTGCGCGTATCCTCAATAGCAAAGTAGAAGGGACGATCAATCAGCACCTGCACCGGTTGATTGATCGGCGCAGACGTCGTCCCGATGATGATGGCGGTCGCTGCTGCTGCCTCGGTACCGGCTTCATCCACCTTCACAAAGGCTTTATGCAGCACGTCGCTGATGAAGAGGCGCTCCGGGGTGGCAGTGGTATCAAACATCCGGCTGAAATCAGCCACATCGGGGACGAAAGCATCGGTCAAGCCCATGGCCTTGAGCATCTCATTCAGGTTGAGATCAAACTCGAACTCAAAGCGCGGCAGGATGACCTGCGCCAGTACGGGTGCTAACGCCGCTTTGATCGACCGGAACTGGTCGGCATTCAGCCCCGCCTCAAAGGCGGCAAATTGACCGGCATCCGGCACCAGCAGCAGCATCCGATGATTCCCATCACGATAGGGCAGCGCGACCGCGGTATAGCCATCGGCATCCGCGTAGGCCAGTTCCATGCCCGTGCTGCTGCCCACCATCAGCGGCGCACTGACACTGGTGCCATCTAACAGAGTAAACGGCGCATCGGTTGTCAAAGCGGGATCGAATTCAACCATCCACTTGGCATTGAAGTAGACGGCATTGGCAATGACCATACGGGTGAGTTCGTTCAGGACGCCCGCCGGGATCAAGTCCTGAATACGGTCTTCGGTCTGGTCTTCAATCCAGGTGTTGATCTGTTCGCGCACTGCTTCTGCATCGGCAGTGTAATCGACCAGCTGGATCGGCGCGTTCATGCTCTCCGCCAGCGCCAGATAGTCCGGCAACCAGGGGAAGCCCTGCTGTGCCCACAGCGAGTCGGCACTCCGCAGGATGAAATCCTCTTCACTGGAACCGCGGGCGGGTTCGACAGTTGGTTCCGGGGCGACACCGCTGCTGGCCGCCAGATTATCGAGATCGGGGAAGCGGAAGACCTGACTCATCTGGTCAGCGGTGAGACCATCCGCACCCATATAGGCTAACCAGAAAGCATTCTGAATGCTGGAGGGGGAAACCACCATGTTTCCATCCTCAGCCTTTAACTGAGCCAGCAAATCCAGCGCGAAGGCGATATTGCCTGCTTCCATCGTGCCGCTGGTCGACTCTGTCTGGGCATGAGCCGCTCCACCCAGCATGAAGGTCAACAGCAGCGTCAAGATCATCCATCGTTTCATTACCTGTGTCTCCTGTTAGATATGGTTACCAGATAGCGGGTGCCAATTGGCCTGACAGCCCACAGCTTTTGTGTTCTTAGCCCACCGATTTGCAGCAGGCTGCACTGAATCAGACGATCACCCCTCTCAAAGAGTTCCATACAACCAACAATCAGGTAGTATGGTTCGCTTCCGGGGCTTGCACAGACCGGTCTGGTTGCCTATTCATTCACACTGTACTCCATGCAGATGCCTTGCCATCGCCCCGATCTGACCCATTACAATCCATTAAGGCTAAACGCTGCCCACGCTCGACCGCACGAATCTCTTGACGACCATTCTGAAGTGTGTTAATCTGCTAGCGTTGTGAAAGGAGTGTTCCGATGATGTCAACCAGTAAGCTGGCTATAGAGAGCAACGCTGTGTACTCCCGGCAGGAAGCCGCGGAGGCGCTCGGCGTGAGCCTCAGCACGCTGAAACGGCTCATCAAGAAGGGGCACCTCCGAGTGAGTAAACCAGACGGTATGCGCAGAGTCCTCATCACCGGGGACAGCATCCTAGGGATGCTCAGCGATACCGTTGTCGAGCGAGGTGCTTGATGAACGCGTGGCTGGCTCAAACGCAGAATAGCCAACCGCATAGTGATTTCCTCTCGGCGGATCGGGGCATCCAGACGCTTTGCGCTGGATTCCAGTTCCGGATGCCGGGTGGCATGGCCTATGCCCGGGGTGGATTCCGCGCCAATGCCGGTCTACCGGAAGGTACTTATCGTCAGTCTCACATGCGGAGGCGCTACCGACTAAGCGGATAGCGGCTCACCCGCAAAGGTCCCATCAAAGGGCGTGAGACTGGAAACCAGTTTCACGCCCTTTTTGTTTCTTTTCGCAACCGTCGCAGTTAGAGGTGCAATCATGCAGATAGACATGGACACCGGGATCAGCGATGCTCGAATGGCGGCCTTCTTTGAACTGGTTGATGACCTGCACACAGCCGTCACCGATGGTGACCTGGAGCAGGTGACGACCTTACCCCAACGTGAGTTGGTGGGGTGGCTGCGAGACCTGGTCTACACCGCACAAGAGACCCTGACGGAACTTGAAAGCCGTCAGAATCGTCCTTATCACATGGATTGGTGATTTCAGGGTGGTGGTCGCGACCCACCCTGTGCACAGACTGAACGGAGGCTGCCGAGCCTATCGAAAGGAGTAGCAATGCTCCCAGATCATTTATCGGCTACGCAGATTTATTTCACAGTATCAAGCAGAGTTGCAGAACGCATATCCGGGCGGGGTTTACTGGTAGCAAGCGCACACGGAACGCAACCATCTGAAACCGATTTACAGGTAGCACCGTATTTCACTATGTCTCCGATGGGTATAACCCATCGAAACTGAGCGAGAAGGTCGTCACGAGCAAAGGGTGTTGGCTCGGCCTTCTCGCTCTTTTGTGGGGACTGGCTGGTAGTGGAAGTTAACAGCCAAAAAGCTGTCCGCTGTATGCTGATCGCTTTAACCTTCTGTAAACCGAGTTGCGGCCTGTAACGAACTTGTGATAAATTGTTCAAGTGTGTTGAGAGTGACACATATAGATCGAATCCACCCAGGCAGTTTCGGGTTAGTGGGCCAGGCCGCGGGTGCGGCCGGGCTGAAGTGAGGCTACAGCGTGGGTCAAGGTCTTAGCAGCCGGGTCCTGCTGCTCAACGGGAGCAGTTGGGAGCCGTTGGCGGTCATCACCGTCCCCCGAGCCATTAATCTGGTCTTGGCGGGCAAGGCCGTCGTCATCGAACAATCAGGGAGTTTCCTCAAAACCATCCGCGATCAGTTTCCGGTACCGTCCGTCATCGCCTTGCGGACGTATATCAACGTCCCCCGTCGACAGGCTCACTGGAGCCGCAAAGGGGTGTTGGTGCGGGATAATTTCACCTGCATCTACTGTGGGGTGACGTCAGGATCAACGATCAAAGGAAAGCTCATCGGCAAGGCGGATTTCACCATCGATCATATTCTGCCGCGCTCGCGTGGCGGCAAAGATCAGTGGACGAACACGGCCTGCGCCTGCTACATCTGCAATCATCGTAAAGGGGATAAGCTCCCTCACGAGATGGGCATGAAGCTGCGCTGGGAGCCAAAGACCCCCAGGACAAGCTATCTCGTGCTGGCTGTGGGCACCGGGCCGGAGGCCTGGAAGCGCTACATTGAACTGAATATGGATTAAGAGGGGCGTCCGTCAGGGTGCCTCTCTTTTTATCCGGGCGTTTTTACGCCCGCTTGAGATTTCCCCCATTTTCGGCTATCATTAGTTTCGAAAATGTGTTCGCATTCGGTGCTGCAAGTGAGGAAACGAAACGTTGGAAATCACCTGGTACGGAATGAGCTGCTTCCGGCTCACCGAACGTAATAAAATCGCCATTGTGACCGATCCGTACGGGGATAAGATCGGCCTGCCGCCCCTAAAACTGAAAGCCGATGTGGTCACCGTCAGCCATGATGTGACCGGGCACAACAATCTGGAGGCGGTGAAGGGTGATCCACGCCTCGTCAATACCCCTGGCGAGTATGAATTGGGTGGCGTCTTCATCACCGGTATTGCCATGCATCAACTGGAAGGCGACCAGCCGCGTCCCAACATCGGCTTCAGCTTCCAGTACGATAACCTCACCGTCGTCCACCTGGGCGATCTGGCGCATATCCCGGATCAATCCACCATCGAAGGCCTGGGGGAAATCCATGTGCTGCTGCTGCCGGTTGGTGGTGGCAACAGTCTGCGGGCCAGCCAGGCGGCGGAAGTAGTCGCCCTGATCGAACCCCATTATGTTATTCCGATGCACTATGCCCAACCGGGCCTCAAGCTGGAGCTCGAACCGCTGGATAAGTTCCTCAAAGCGATGGGCGCAACCAACGTGCAGGAAGCCGAAAGCCTCAAGCTCACCAGCAGCGAAGCCCCCGATCAACCGCATCTGGTTGTCCTGCAACCGCAGGCGCAGCTAGCTTAGGAGAACACCGCCTATGGCTTCCCTCGGCAGCGATACCGTCAAGCTGTTGATGAACTGGGACATCAAAGAAGACCGCGAACAGGAATACTTCGAGTTCGTAGTACGTGAATGGGTGCCGGGCATTACGCGCCTGGGACTGGAACCAACCGATGCCTGGTACACCACCTACAGCCGGGATTCCAGCCGCCCTCAGATTATGGCGGGCATCATCGCTGATGATCTGGAAACGCTGCGGAATATCTTCAAGACCCGGGATTGGCAGGGGCTGCATGAACAGCTTCTGGAATTCGTCACCAACTACAGCCAGAAAGTCGTCCGCGTAAACGGCACATTCCAGTTGTAATACAGCGACCAGATGGTTGAGGAGCTCAACCATCTGGTCGTTCAAGTCCTACGTATGGAACTCCCCACTCACTGCCCCGCCTGTGGCGCACCCTGGATCGACTCCAGCACCTGTGAAAGCCACTTCCATCAGCTGTTGTTCTGGGAAGCTGAAGACCCATCACGCGGCAGCGTTCATCACTTGATGGTGTTGAGTTATCACTTGCAACATCCCCATTTATATTCGCCGGAAACTCTGCAAACCGGAATGCAGATGCTGGCGCAATTTATTGAAGAAGGGGTTTCGCCCAGGCAGATGCGCCAGCAGCTACAGTCTTCAGTGGACTCAGGCCAGCGAACGCATCCCATCACCGCCCGCCCCGGCCATGCCGGAGCCTATGCCTATCCAGTCGTCTGGAGGCTAACAGTGGCAGATGTGGTGGCTGCCGGAGCTGATGCTTACATCCCTTCTGTCCAAGGCTGGGCAAGCTCTATTCTCGCTGCCCTACGCGAGTCAGGCAATCTCCCTTAAGCCCTGCTGAGCAGGTCACGCCACTGTAATCTCAAGGCTGAGGCAAGTGAAAGCACCGTACACTCGATGTGGGTTTGTGTACACACACATACCGTTATGTCGCATCATATGAACGGGACTCGCTGCGAAGATTATGGCATCCACGACTCGTTTCTCCGGTTCCGACCGGCCCATTCTTTCCAGCCTGCGGAACCGAACGCTGACCCTCAGCCCGGAACTTAAGCCGATGCTGCTGATCGCCCTGGTGATGGCGGTGATCCTATGGGGAATTGCCTTCCAGGTCCGCACTCATAATCTGGTGTTAACCTGGGATGATTTGATTGTCTCGTTCAGCAACTCGCTTTCTTACCTGCAGCGTCCATATGACACCCTGAATTTCTACAATCCCCCATGGACTCATTTGTTCCTTATTCCGTTCGATCCGCTTCCACTGGAGCTAGCGGCGCTGGTTCACATCCTGCTGTACTGCCTGTTGCTGACACTGGTCGTGCGGAAGTTTGGCGGGGGCAAATGGGCGCTACTGCTCACACTGACGTCTGTCCTTGCAGTCGACATGGCCATTGAGATAAATATCGACTGGCTAATCTACCTCGGGTTGCTCGTCCCTCCGGCGTGGAGCGCCCCCTTCCTGATGGTTAAGCCACAGGCAGCATGGGGCTATGTCCTCAGCTTCAGTCGGACCGAGTTTCTGCGGGCGGTGCTGGTAGGCGCAGTCGTTCTGGGGCTATCTTTCATCATCTGGGGAAATTGGCCACAAGCATTGCAGGCAGCACTCGCGGTGGATGAGGTCAATCGGATGGCAAACACTGCCCCGTTGAACTTCCTGCCCGTATGGGCAGTGGTACCCTTCGGAATAGGATTGCTTATCTATGCCTTCCGCAAAAGAGATCCGCTGTTGTGTACTTTAGCGGGCTACTGCTTTGTTCCGTATATCAGCGTCAACAGTACCCTACTGATCTTCGCGCTGATGGCGACCCGCTGGCCGCGACTGATGCTGTTCCTCAGCGCGGTCATGTGGTTCATCCTGGGCAGTCTTGCCATTCAGACTTTCGGCTAATGGGCTAGCGGTCGATGGCCGTGTTGAGCGGCACTTGCTCGACCACCATCTGGGTGTACTTGCTCAGGTAACCCAGCACGGCTTTGCGGTCTGCCGGATCAATGATCGCCAGCAGCGCCCGCAGCTGCCCCAGTAGATCGACCTGCACCGCCAAAAAGCGGTCACGCCCGGCTTCTGTCAACCGGACGACCACTTGCCGGCGATCCTGTTCACCTGGCACTCGTTCGACCAGCGGCGGTTGAAAAGTTTCCAACCGTCCGATCAACCCGGTCATGGTCGCGTTCGTGAGGTGATGGGCGCGAGCAATTTCCCCAATCGTACAGCGTCCATCACGTTCGGAGAGCGTCTTGAGCACGTAGAACTGCGGGGTCGTCAGATGATGCGCTTCCAGAAAAGCGGCCATGCGCTTTTCTGCATCCAGCACAATCGTGAACAGAAATTGCCAGAACTGCCCTAAATCATGCTCTAGATCAGCGTCCATCAGTCTTCCATCCAGTAGCGGAGCATCTGTGCGCGGGCGTGATGGTACATGCCGGTTTCAATTTCTTCCAGTAAAGCCGGGGATATATGCGGCCATAACTCGGCCTCCAGAGTGGCCGCAGAATCGAGTATGGCGCGGAGGTCGGCAGGTGTTTTGTTGATACGTCCCCCAAAAACAGCCAGCGTTTGGCTCTCCCCGCCGGGACGGATCTGCTCACCGACGAAGTCCCGCCAATCCCGCAGGATGGTATCGCTCAGGAACGGAGTCCAGCTTTCCGGCTGCGCCATCAGCAAAGCCGGGTATTGCCAGCTTTCCAAACGGTTCCGATCGCGTTCATCCATCAGAATCAGGAGGATATGCAGGTAAAAGAAGCGGGTCGGTCGAGGTGCCCATTCCCGCAGCGCGAAGTGCGGGCCAAGCATCTGCAGCGACCACCATTCATCAATCGAGAGATGCGCGGTATAACCTGCAATAAAAGCACGATGAGCAGCGCTGCGCGGTGGTTTCATCGAGGGATGCTGGTTCAACATCACGCGCCAGGGATGATCGACCAGTGGGCGATCATACTGGTAGAAATGGGTATCTTCCCGGTTGATGCCGCCGCCCGTGCGGGCATCCGCAGCAATGTTACCGAGCAGGAAAGCTCCCCGTTCGGCTGCTAAGGCTGCCCGCACGTCTGCCGGTACAGCATCATCAACCAGCAGGTGCTGGGCTGTTTCCAGATGGGTGAAAGGTGTCGGCATAATACCTGAATTGTATCCTGACCTGCCGAAAATTCGAGCATCGGCTCCGTCTGCCCATGGTAACGGAGTCCATCGGGTCGTCCTATGCCATAATCCAGTTAACCCGGGTGCTCTACAGGAGGAATGAATCTCATGCAGCCAGAAAAGCCCAAACGGGGTTTGGAAGAGAGCTTCATCATTGTTGATGAACAAGCCGAGTTAGCGGCTGCCATCGCGGACGAACTGCAGATCATGACTCCCGAACAACGCATATCTTTAGGCAATAAACTGTTCCCAGAATTGGCCCTGCTCGGCGTGCTGACGCTGGTCATTGCGATTGCCGTGGGATTGCTTGTGATTGGCATTCTGGACCCGGCAGTTGGGGAACCCATCTTTATGGCAATCTGTGGCGGACTGTTTATTGGTCTGCCTTTTGCACTTACGGGCTACACTTTTGTCCAACGCCTACGCGCATTGCGAGCTGATCTGCACGCGGGTCGTGTGCAAGTGCTGGAAGGTGCGGTACATCTGAAGATGCACTACCCCTCTCGCAGTGGCCCGCGATATGAAGTCCAGATTGCCAAACGCACGTTCGCGATCAATCGGGAACTCCACGACCAGATGCAGGATAACGGCCTGTATCGCCTCCTTTATGCGCCGAATACCGGTAAGGTGCTCGATGTGCAATCCCTGGAGTGATGCCGACGGTTCGTGTTTACTGGCTACGCTTCGCGGAACAGCGCCACTGTATTGCCAAAAGTCACTTTATCGCCATCGCGCAACAGGCGACCTTTTTCGTTCACGGGCGTGTCGTTGACGAAGGTGCCGTTGCTGCTGCCCAGGTCGTAAACCATCCAGTGTTTTTCGGTCAATTCCATCCGGGCATGCGGGCGCGAAACTGACAAGTCTTGCAGACCAATTTCCCAATCGGCTTTGCTGGTCGCCCGTCCAATCCGGACGGTACGGAGCAAGAGCGGGATGATGTTGCCTTCCTGGGGGCCGTTGGTGATGATGAGCTTACCCTTGCCGGTGCTGGTCGTGGCGGCGATGAGCGTCCCATTACGTTCGGCTTCTCGCCGCTCATCATCGGAGACCAGTGCGGAAAATTGCAGCACCGGGACATATAAGCGAATGACATCACCAGCGACCAGGGGCAGCGGCTGCGCCACCTGTTGATCGTTCAGGAAGGTGCCATTGGCGCTGCCCAGATCAGTCAGCACAAACATGCCGCTGCGATAGTTGATGACGGCGTGCTGCCGGGAAACATGCTGCTCTGGAATACAAATATCATTGCTGGCATGGCGACCGATGGTGGCCGTTGCGCCTTCCATCAGGACAAATTCCTTGACGGTTCCGCTGGTGGGATCCGACCAGGTGATGCGGGCCAGGCTGTTTGTCTCGGTACTCATGGACTGCTCGCTAAAGGGAAAAGCCCCAACCAACTCATTGATCGCAGTATAGCATGGAAGCCCTATGCCAGAGATGAAGATTCGCAAAAATGACGCTACACTCCGCGCATCACGCGGCCTGAACATAGGAAGTAACCGATGCGTTGGCTATGGATCATCATCGTCTGCCTGGCAGCTTGCCAACCGGCTACTCCTACGCCTACTGCAACGGCGACCCTGCCGCCGCTCGCGCCACTTACCACGCTGGAAATCGGCGGTCAGGTATTCCGGTTGGATCTGGCCATGCCGCATCTACGAACCGCCGGAATGCGCTGGGTGCGGGTCCAGTATCGTTATGACCGAGCCCATGATTCGCCGGATGTAATCGCCAATGTGATGGAACCCTTCAAAACCCAGGGTCTGAAAGTGCTGCTGGTCGTCGTTGGTCAAATCGAGCAGATGCGCGCCAGCCCAACCGAGTACAATGCCGCCCTGGCGACCTTCCTGCAGGGAGTAGCGCTCCATAACCCGGATGCGATCCAAGTCTGGAATGAGCCCAATATCGACCGTGAATGGCCTGCCGGGCAAATCAGTGGTGCAGCCTACACCGCTATGCTGCGGGCAGCGAGTGCTGCCATCCGGGCGGCCAACCCCCAGGTGATGGTCATCAGCGCGGCACCGGCCCCAACCGGATTCTTTAATGGCGGATGTACCGAAAACGGTTGTGATGACAATGTATTCATCCAGCAAATGGCCCAGGCGGGCGCTGCTGATCTGGTAGATTGTGTGGGCATCCACTATAACGAAGGCATTCTCCCACCCAATGCCACGAGCGGCGACCCTCGGGGGAACAGCAGTCACTACAGCCGCTACTTCCCCGCCATGCTGGACCTGTATGCACGTACCTTCCCTGTGAAACCGTTGTGCTTCACCGAACTTGGCTACCTGAGCGGGGAGGGATTTACGCCGCTGCCGTCTGCATTCTCCTGGGCCGCTGAAACCAGTGTGGCAGAGCAAGCAGCGTGGTTGGCGCAAGCCGTTCAACTGGCTCATGCCAGCCAGCGCGTCCGCCTGCTGATGATCTGGAACATAGATAGCACCAGCTATGGTGATGACCCACAAGCAGGTTACGCCATCCGCCGACCAGATGGGTCTTGCCCAGCTTGCATCGCGCTCGGCCAAGGCTGAGTGCGGCCACAGCAGTACACAAGGACCGTAGACAAAACAATACCTGCTGCCATTAATGTAATTTGTAACCCTTAAACTTTTTGATTCCACAAGGGGGATTTTACATGGCAACGACGGCGCTGTACCGCAAAGGCATGATCCTCATGCTCTTGCTAAGCCTGCTCCTCGGCAGCTACCAACCAACCGGAGCCTTCCTGCAAACCCTCGGTGATTTACTCAGTCTGGGTGCCAATACAGTCCGCGAAATTCAGGAGGCGATCCTGCTCGCGGGCAGTGAAGTCAGCACCATCCTCAATGGCATTGACGGCACCATCCGCGATCTGATGGATGAACTGGAGGATAAATTCCAGAACAACCTCAACATCACCATCGACAGCCTGGATAATGCCACCCGCAACAAATTCCTGGAGTTACAAAGCCTGCTGCTCTCGGTGAATGATGTCCTCAAAGATGATGTGCGCTTCCTCAGCGAACAGGCCAAACAGCTCTTACGAGACGCCTCGGTGCAGGTGCAGCGCCTAAGCGCCGAACTGAAGGCTGATCTGGCTGATGTCGCCATCATCGGCGGGGAGACCGGCGCATTCCTGATCGAACGCGCCACGGAAAACATCGTCATTATCGGCTCGATTGTCCTGCTCGCGATCGGTATCCTGCTCTTCGTGTTCCTGTTCCTGCGGCAGAACAAACCCTCCGGGGCCTTAGCCGTCCTCGGTGTGATCCTTGCCTTAGGATATGTGGCACTCTTCGGGGCACTCATCCTGGTGCCGAGCTTCCGCACCTTCATCATGAGCAGCACGGGCATCGGCCTGCGCGACCGCTTGAATACCGTCACCCTCCAACCCAATATGATCGCGGTGGTACCCGATACCATCACAGTCGGGGAAACTACTACGCTGGACATCTGGGGCAGTTCGCTGCTGCCCAATGGTGAACAACCCACTATCACCATCTCGGATAAGACCATCCCGTTCACCGCTGCCAATGACCGCATCGTGCTTGACCTCAGCGATATTCGCGCTGCGGCTGCCGATGCCACGGCTTCTGCTGTGCCAGAGTTCAACCTCAACCCGGATTTCACGCGGGACCTGCTGACGCAGCCGTTAGCGCCGATCAACCCGGTCACACCACCAACCGGCAGCATCCCACCGCTGGTTGACCAGGACTTCGTCCTCATCAACCGTGACCTGGCTGACCAACTGGGAATCGACCTGCTCATCCCCATCGACGTCATTGTTGGTGATCTGGTGCCGGTAGACCCAACCGTGCTGGGCTCCATTCCATTGCCGGAAGGCGCTGCGCTGCTCAAGCTGGATTACGCCAATTTCACCGACCTGACCAGCATCGTCACGGTCTTTGTCCCACCACCGCCGCTCTCACCGCCTGACCTGAGCGTCACCAGCTTCACGCTCACGCCCAGTTCGGCCAATACCGGGGATAACGTCGCGGCCAGCATCACCATCCGCAACAATGGGGAACAGCCCGCTAACAACTTCATCCTCTCGTGGAAACCCACTCCCACGACCGTCGCGCGCACCACCACGGTCAGCAGCCTGGCCGCCGGTGCCAGCCAGACTTTCAGCTTCAATTTCGCGTATCCGAATGCCGGTACCTTCACCAGCGTAGTGGAAGTGGATACGCTCAACAGCGTGGCCGAGAGCAACGAAGGCAATAACAGCCGTACTCGTTCGATCACCATTGCCACGCCACCACCGCGTACCGCCACCGTGACCGTCACCTTCCACAGTGCGCTCATCGAAGACGACGCAGACCCGGCGGCCTCTGGCGAAGTCCGGCTGACGTTCAACGTCAATGGACAAATCCAGCGGGTGCCGACCAGTGGCGAACGCGATGTCAACAGCGGTTCGACGATCACGTTCACCCGCACCTTCACATTGACTTTGACCGAAGGGCAAAACCTGGTCATCAATGTATCCGGCATCGAAACGGACTGGCCGGACTCCGATGACTCGATGGGTAACTTCACTGCCGTCTTTACCAGCGGGCAGAACTGGGGAGCCGGTGCCCGGAGCAACCGCAGCAGTTGCCCGGATGGCTGTTTCACCATGTTCTACGACATCGAAGTCTCTGGTTAGTTCATCCAGGAGGGGCGTACTACCGTGTAGTGCGCCTCTCTGACCTTCTTTTGAACCTTTCTCCAACCCTAGGAGTACAATGCTGCAATAGGCGGCCTCGTCATCCTGGTGGGATGATCGCCTGGTGGACTTCTTGCTATGGGAGCAATAGCCTATGTCCGCTGCACCTGATCCGCTAGACTCCGCCCTGATTGAGCGTGTGCGGCTCAATGATCTGGAAGCGCTGGGTGAAATCTTCGACCGGCACTACGCCGCCGTCTACCGCACCGCCGCTTTCATCACGGGGGAGAACGCTGCTGCCGAGGACATCGCTCAGGAATGCTTCCTGCGCGTCCACCGTTATGCAGGGCGCATTGATACCAACCTGCCGTTAGGCCCATGGCTGTATCGGGTAACGGTCAACCTGAGTTACACCTACATCACCCGGCAGCGGCGACGGAAGGTTCCGCTGGGAGATGTCATCGACCGGCTGATGAGTCCCGCCGGGCAATGGCCGGATCACGCTGCCGAGCATCACGAGATGGAAAGCGAACTCCAGCAGGCCATCCGTGAATTGGGTGTAAACCAACGGGTAGTGATCGTCATGCACTATCTGAATGGGTTGAGTCTGGAAGAAATCGCCGAGGCGCTCAATTGTCCTATCGGCACTATCAAGAGCCGACTACATTATGCACGGGAAAACCTGCGCAAGTCGCTCCAATCGACCATCTGGCCTTATGAGGTGGCACATGGCTATTCAACCTGAATCGCTCGACTGTCAGATCAAACGAGGGCTATCAGCCAGTTATCCCGTCACGCCACTCCAGCAGCAGGCAGCCAAAGAACGTCTGCTCCAGGCTGCCGCCACGCAAATTGGCATGGCTGCGCCAATGTCCCGCAAGGATCAATTGAACGGATTCGTCACCGACTTGATGGCCACTATCGCCCGCTGGAGCAATGCCCAGGATGACTGGGAACGAACACTTCGGTTGAGACTGAGCAGCGGGCAGCATCGGGATCGGCTGCGCTATGTGATGTCTGGTCGCTTTATGAGTATCCCGGCCATCGTGTGACGCGGATTCGGTTTATTAGAGCACAGGACATTCATCCTATACTACTAAAACGTCAAGCTATGCACTTGGCGTTTTGCGTTATAATGCCGTTAGGTTCGTTCACGATCGGCTTGTTTGAAAGGAGCGTGGCCTCGCCAGAACTGCACCATCTGGCGTCGCCACACAGCTAACCTATGGCCCCTATGCCACGCATCATCACGGTTGATTCTACCGGGACTATTGCCCGCATTGTCAGCGGCACGCTCCAGCTTCTGCACCGTAGTGCCGTGCAGATCGATGTCCCCCAGGGGGAAGCCGCCCTCGAAGAACTCCAGCGCGGCGGCGTCCAACTCGTGATCTCCGCCTGGGAACTCTATAACAACATGGGCGGTCTGGAACTGGCCCTGCGCGTGAAGCAGGCGTCGGAATCCACCGCTGTGATCGTACTGGGTGATACTGACGACCCGGAAACACTGGACGAAGAAACCGAGGCTTCCCCGTTCGTCTATTTGCATCGCCCGGTGGATGTGCATCAATTCCTGCGCGTCTTCCAGGCCGGGCTGGATAACGAAGATATTTTCAAGGCCATGGCCTCACCGATGGCCGAAGTGGAACGCATTATTGATCGTGGGCCAGTGCCCGTGATGAATCGGCAGCCTGCGGGCAAAATCCTCAACGACATGCTGCGGGAAACAGGCGCGATGGCGGTGCTGCTCACCAAGCGCACTGCCGAGATCGAACTGGAAGCGGGTGCTGCTGGCTACCTCGACCGGGAACGCCTGACCAATGCCCTCATGCCGATGGTCAGCAACGTCATTGAGATGGGGAGCATAGTCGGTGGGCAAGGCAGCTCACTGCACTTTTACGATGGCGACGACCGCGATATTTTTGTCTTCAGTGTCGGCGTCCATTACTTCCTCGTGCTGGTCTTTGATGGGCAAAGCGGCTCCCGTAAGTTCGGCGTAGTCAAGAGTGTCGGTGGTCGTGCCGTCGCTGACCTGACGGCCCTGCTGGGTGCTTCCGCCATGGTCTTGCAGCAGCCACGCCCGGTGCAGGAGAGCGTCTCTCCGGCAGCCAAACGCAAGGGCAAAACTGGTGCCCTCCCGGCGCTCGAGCCTGATGACTTAATTGTCCGCCCGGAGATCAGTGTGCCGGAACCAGAGCCGCTCAAGCTCGACCCTATCGCCAATTTTGATGCCAGTATCTTCGACCGGCTGCCTGCCCTGGACTCCAACGCCGCCGATGACATCTTCGACCTGGATCGCCTCGAATCACTGGTCAAGAGCACTAGCGGCCGCAAAGAAGTGTCCTTCGAAGAAGCCATGGAATTAGGCGTTCTGCCCGATATCGAAAAGAAGTAGAGCTACCTCTCTACACACAGGTTTCATCATTGCAACGCGCTCAAATGAGCGCGTTTTTTGTTGCGTCAGGTCACTCATCTGATTCTTAGTTGACACCGTCTACTAATCACATAGACTAATGAATAACAATTGGTAGACAGTGTCAACCAAAAACCTCAAGGAAGATACATATGCAATCCACTGAATCTGCATGGCGTGAGCGTTACGGCCCCTGGGCAATTGTCACTGGTGCCTCGGATGGTATTGGCCGGGCGATTGCCGATCAGTTGGCTCAGGCCGGACTTAACCTGTTACTGGTAGCGCGCCGTCAGGCGGTTCTGGATCAATTGGCGACGGACTGGCGAAATCGCTATTCCATCAAAACGATGGCGCTGGCGGTGGATCTTTCGCAGCCGGGTGGCGTTGAACAGGTTTTGAGCGCAGCTCAAGCGCTCGATGTCGGGCTGCTCGTCGCCTGTGCTGGCTTTGGCACCACAGGCCGCTTCATGGATGCTGATCCCACTCAGGAATTGAATATGTTGGCGGTCAATTGTCAGGCAGTGCTGCTCCTCAGCCAGCAGATCGGGCAACGGCTGGCGAAGCGTGGGCGCGGCGGGATCATCCTGATGAGTTCATTGGTCGCGTTCCAGGGCGTGCCGCTGGCCGCCCATTACGCTGCTACCAAAGCCTATGTGCAGGTCTTGGCCGAAGGGCTACATGAAGAAATGGCACCCCTGGGCGTCGATGTCCTCGCTTCCTCGCCTGGCCCGGTACACAGCGGTTTCGCTGCCCGTGCCAATCAACGCATGGGCATGGCTGCCCAACCGGAAGACGTCGCCCGCGCAACGCTGGCGGCGCTGGGACACAAGACCACCGTACGCCCCGGCTGGCTCTCGCGCTTCCTGATCGGTTCGCTGGCCCTGCTACCCCGGGGCGCCCGGATCAAAGCAATGGCCCGCATTATGCACAACATGACCAGTCACCAAACAGCAAAGGCGGTCTGAAGATGGCTCCCGTTTTCCCCGGTCGCTTCGCGGCCACCACTGATCAAACCTATGTGGTCTTTATCGTCGGCATCTGTATCAATAAGCCGTTAGCTATCCATCGTTGGTGGCCGGCTTTCAGCCCTATGCTGCCGATGGTGCGGCAGTTGGAAGCTCAACCGGAAAAAGGACTGCTGGGAACGCGATTCTTCCTGTCATGGCCGGTCATCCAGCTTGTCCAGTACTGGCGTTCCTATGAACACCTGGAGGCCTTTGCCCGCCAACCGGATGATCCACATTTGCCTGCCTGGAAGCGCTTTAATCAGGTCGTGGGCAAAACCGACGTGGTCGGAGTTTTCCATGAAACCTATCTGGTGGAACCAGGTCGCTATGAAGCCATCTATGTCAATATGCCACGTTATGGACTGGGTAAAGCCATCGGCTCAGATGAGGCGATTGGCAAGCGGATGACAGCCCGGCGCCGTTTGGGCGGTCAGAACGAACCTGCTGTAGAATCAGGAGACTAGTGGCTGACTATCAGGTTCATCCCATGACATCTGGCAAAGGCAAACCGGGCGACCTGCGTGAAGCTTGTATTCGCGAAGCGCTGGCAATCATCGAGGTAGGCGGGGTGGAAAGCCTCAGCCTGCGCGAAGTCGCCCGCCGTCTGGGCGTTTCGCATCAGGCCCCCTACAAACATTTCCCGGATCGCGATCACATCCTGGCGGAAATCGTCCGGCGCGCTTTCGAGTCTTTTGCCACTTACCTGGACTCGCGGCCGCTGACCGGCGATCCCATCAACGATATGCACGAGATGGGCATGGCCTACCTGCGCTATGCCCGAACTCACCCGCTGCAATACCGGCTCATGTTCAGCACGCCCCTGCCCGATCCGGCACAGCATCCCCAGATGATGCAGAGCGCGCGCCATGCCTTTGATTTACTTCAGCAGGCGCTGGCAACCCTCCCACACGATGCAGCCCACCAGCCTGACCTGGACGCGCTTTACATCTGGTCGTCGCTGCATGGCCTCGCCAGTATCCTACACAGTTATGCCCTGCGGACGCTGGCCGTCGATGATGCACTGCTCGACCGCGCTGCCGAACAGGCATTGCTTCGTATCGGCCTGGGTCTAGGCCTGGATAAGTCTGGACTATCCTGAAAGCTCGGAGACAAGGTCTCTACCTCAAGGCTTATTCTGGCGTATACGGGGCCTGACTATGGAGTGCGCCGACGAAGTTGCCCACATCGGCATGTCCGAGCAACTGCCGCACAGCCTGCGATTCCCCGATGTGATACCAGTAGTGGTACGTGATCCGCCGCAGCACCGAGCCAATGCTTTCCCGGTGCGGTTGGCCGTTAACTTCCCAATGGGTCACAAGATTCTCACTGGTCAGCGTCTCCAAATAGGGCTCACTGGCATTCGTGATGCTTTCCCAAAGCGACCACATCGTATCGATGGGCGGTGTGGAAGCCGGTTTGCCGTACCCCGCCAGTTCATTCAGTTCGGGATGTAGGGTCTGCCCCTGTGCCCGTGTAAGCCAGCAAAGTTGCTCATGCCAGGCCAGATGCGCCACCATCCAGCCCAGCGAATTCATCGGCAGAAAACGGCGTTCACCGTCTTCATTGGAAACCCCATCAATCGCCCGCTTGAATTCGCTGCGGGTGAAGCGCAATTGAGTCACAAGAGGATGCGGCATCGTATGCTCCGTCTAAATTGGATTGTCAGCCTCAGCCTGTCCAGGGATACGTGGGGCGGCAGCCCGTGGCAATGTCCACCAATTCCTCGATGCGGGTGATTTGATGCCGTCCTTTGACGAGCGCCACCGCCATATTGAGGGAGAGGCTGGCCGCAATCGACTTATCCGTGACGTCCTCGATGCCGCGAATATCCTCGACACCCGCCAAACCAATGATGCGGCGCATCATCTTGCAGGCACCAAAACCGGCGGTGTCCTGCAGAACCCGGCGCATATAGGCCTGCTGGTAAGCGGGAGGCATATCAATGGGATCAACGGCGTCCCACACGGGCTGGAACTCTCGCACAAAGACCCGCCATAACTGAACGATGGTATCGGTCAGATAGCGGCGGAAAGCGGCGCGTTGGGTGGGGTCTTTGGTGCGGACTTCATGTGAAGCGTAACTGAGCAGCAAATTGCCGATGACCGCGCCGATGTCAAATCCCATCGGCCCGTAGAAGGCAAATTCGGGATCAATCACATAGGTTTCCCGCTGGTTGACCATGATGCTGCCGGTGTGCAGGTCACCATGCAGGAGCGACTGCGCCTGGGTCATAAACTTTTCTTTGAGGTCAGCGACTTCAGCATGCAGAGCGACATCCGCCTGGAGGGCCAGCACTTGCGGCTCGATTTCCGGGTGATAGCGGTTGCGTTCATGCTGACGGTAGGGTTCAACAAAGATCAGATCTTCCGTGATCTTGCAGAGTTCCGGATTGATGAAACGGGCGACTTCCAGTTTTTTCGTGCGGTAATCCAGCACCAGGTCAGAGGTGCTGCCAAGCGTTCGTGCCAGGAACAAACCGATATGATTGGCAAAGTGGGGGTAGGTCACACCCTGAACCAACCCCTTCCGCATGATCAGATGGTCATTCAGGTTCTGCATGGCCGTCAGATACATTTCCGGGTCGAAGAAATAGACCTTTGGCGTATGCTGAGGCACCAACCGACCATGGATCTCCAGCGCCTGTGCTTCGATGCGGGCGCGGTCGGTGGGCAGCGGCCAGCTATCCCCCACCAGACGCACGTAAGGAAGCGCCTGCTTTAACACGATGGTGCGCTGAGGATCGTCTTGCGCCCAGACCTTAAAGACCAGATTCAGATTGCCGTCACCTACTTCCACCGCTTCAATCACATCGCGGTCGTAAAAGATGGTTCTGAGTTCCGGGCGTGAGCGCACATAATCAACTACAGTATCGGTAGTCAGAGGAGCATAACGGGGGGAAACACTTCCGAACATCGTTCATCTCACCTGTACATGAATAAGGACCAAATCCGTCCAAAATATCGCTCAGTCGTCGCGCTCAGCCCTGCGTGCGGTCACGAGCCGATTTCCCGGCAAAAATTACATTGACGATCAGGGCAGCGATCAACACAACACCGGTGATAAATTCTTTCAGATAGATGTCAATCGACGGAATATTATCCAATCCATTGCGGAGCGTGCCATAGATGAGCAAACCGATGAGCGTTTGCAGAATGCCGCCGCGCCCGCCGGTGAGTGCCGTTCCGCCCAGCACGACCGCGCTGATGATCAACAGAGCGATCAGGATCAGATCCAGTATTCAGGCAGGAATTCATCTCCAGCCTAATCACAAGGCCTAAACTATAACGCTTTCAGCGGTGGAGGGGGTAACCGGACGGGAGTTGATTCATCCCCCGTCCCGGGTGGGACGGGGGATGAGAAACAAACTAAACTACTGCAGTTCGCCGATACGTTCGGCCTGGTCGAGGTTGGCCTGGGTAATCATGATCGGGGTCAGCAGGACCAGCGGGTTGGCCTCATACGCGCAACCGCGAGCATTGAGCGCCGCGATCCGCATAGCGATGCGGCTCTGGCCGCCGGGGAACTGCTCGATCGTGCCGGTCAGACCACCGTCACGGACGCTCGCCAGGGCTTCCGGCAAGGCGTCGAAACCGTAGATCTGGATCTGATCCTGCAAGCCGGCAGCGATGACCGCTTCCAGCGCGCCCAGCGCCATATCGTCGTTGGCGGCGATGATGACATTCGGCGGGGTGCTCAAGCCAGCCAGACCGGCTTCTGTCACGCTCAGACCTTCGTCACGACGGAAGTTGGCGGTTTGTTCAAAGACAAACGGGAAGGCACTCATACCGTCCAGGACATTGTGGACACCCTGGTTACGGTCGATGGCCGGGCCTGCACCGGGTTGTCCCTGCAGGTGGAAGATGCTGGCTCCATCCGGGAAGGCAGCGACAGCTGTGTTGGCCTGGACTTCACCACCGGCCACATTGTCCGCACCGACGTGCGCCAGAATGCCATCCACACCCACTACGCGGCGGTCAATGGTGATGACCGGGATACCGGCATCAATCGCCTGCTGCAGCGCGGGCGAAATCGCATCGACCTGGATCGGGCTGATGACGATCGCATCAACACCCTGGACGATAGCGTTCTCCACATCGGCGGTCTGCTTGGTGGCATCGTTCTCGCCATCCAGTTGGATCAGTTCGATGTTGCCGATAGACTCAGCTTCAGCAGCAATCTGCGCCTGCATATGGACGAAGAAGGGGAAGGCCAGATCGGGCAGAGACGACATGATGGTGATCGACTGGTCAGCCGGGCAGGCTGCGATGGAATCAGCGTACAGGTCAGTGCCAGGGGCGGCTGCCGGGGTCGCTTCCATGCCCAATTCGCCAATACGCTCGGATTGATCGAGGTTAGCCTGGGTAATCATGATCGGGGTCAGCAGAACGAGCGGGTTGGCCTCATACGCGCAGTTACGAGCCACCAGCGCCGCGATCCGCATAGCGATGCGGCTCTGACCGCCGGGGAACTGCTCGATCGTGCCGGTCAGACCACCGTCACGGACGCTCGCCAGGGCTTCCGGCAAGGCGTCGAAACCGTAGATCTGGATCTCATCCTGCAAGCCAGCAGCGATGACCGCTTCCAGCGCGCCCAGCGCCATATCGTCGTTGGCGGCGATGATGACATTCGGCGGGGTGCTCAAGCCAGCCAGACCGGCTTCGGTCACGCTCAGACCTTCGTCACGACGGAAGTTAGCCGTCTGCTCAAAAACGAACGGATACTTGTCGGCCATGGTGTCGAGGACATTGTGGACACCCTGGTTACGGTCAATGGCCGGGCCTGCGCCGGGCTGCCCCTGCAGGTGGAAGATGCTGGCTCCATCCGGGAACGCAGCGACAGCTGTGTTGGCCTGGACTTCACCACCGGCCACGTTGTCCGCACCGACGTGCGCCAGAATGCCATCCACACCCACTACGCGGCGGTCAATGGTGATGACCGGGATACCGGCATCAATCGCCTGCTGCAGCGCGGGTGAAATCGCATCGACCTGGATCGGGCTGATGACGATCGCATCAACACCCTGGACGATGGCGTTCTCCACATCGGCGGTCTGCTTGGTGGCATCGTTCTCGCCATCCAGCTGGATCAGTTCGATGTTGCCGATAGACTCAGCTTCGGCAGCGATCTGGTTCTGCATATGGACGAAGAAGGGGAAGGCCAGATCGGGCAGAGACGACATGATGGTGATCGACTGGTCAGCCGGGCAGGCCGCAATCGCATCAGCATACAAATTAGTTGGATCATCCTGGGCAAAAACCGGTACGGTCATCGGTGCGACAATAACGACGAGGGCAATTAGCCACCAGAAATGTTTACGGGTACGAGACATTATTCAGTTCTCCTTCAGCTTAAACTTTTCAGCGCAACACAGACGGTAAACGGTTGTCAAAAGCCTCCTTATCTCCATAGCCATTCGCAAATTCACCTCTAGGCTCCCCTGTCCAGCGCCGTCTTCGGCACGAGAGAGGGGGCCAGGGTGAGGTTACGCACGCCGTCGCGATTTGACATAGCGATCAAAGGCGACCGCGAGGATGATGATCAAACCAATGATGATCTGCTGAATGTAGGACGACACATTGAGCATGACCAATCCATTAACCAGCACGCCGATCAGCAAGGCACCAATCGCCGTCCCCAGTACGTTGCCTTCGCCGCCGAACAAGCTGGTGCCGCCGATAACGACTGCCGCAATCACATCCAGTTCAGAGCCGATGCCGGCGACCGCTTCCGACGAATTCAGGCGCGCCGAGAGAACAAAGCCGCCCAACCCAGCGAAGAAGCCGACGATCATGTACACGCTGAGCGTAATCATCTTGACATTCAGGCCGGAGAGCCGCGCCGCTTCCGGGTTGCCGCCCACCGCGTAGACATGCCGCCCATAACGGGTATAACGCAGAACCACATAGGCCAGGATCGTGAAGGAAAGAAAAACGATGACCGGTATCGGAATGCCAATCGCTACCCGGGACTGTACTAACTCGGTTAACCAGGGGAGTTCGATCAGCCCATTACCCCAGTAGCGATAGTCCGGCGTGAAACCGCTGATCGGGCCACCATTGGAGAGGATCAGGGTCAGTCCGCGCCAGATGGTTAATCCGCCGAGCGTCACGATAAAGGCAGGAATCCCCAACCGGGTAATCGCAAAACCCTGAATGAAGCCGCCCGCCGTACCGACCAGCATGGCCATGATGGCCGCCCCTGCCACCCCCAGACCGACGGCATCAGTGGTTTCAAGCGAGAGCGTGTTCTGGTTAGTGCCCTTGAAAGCAATAGCCGCCGCCATCCCGGCCAGGGCCAGCAGCGACCCAACCGAGAGGTCAATCCCTCCCGTGAGAATGACGAACGTCATACCCAGCGCGATCATGCCGGTGATGGAGACCTGCCGCAGCACGTTGAAGATATTTAATGGGTTGAGGAAGCGCCCTTCGGTGGCAATCGCAAAGATGACGATCAGCACAAAAAGGAAGATCAACGGCGCAAACTGCCCGATGATCCGGGTAGCGTCCCTGCGCTCTGCTTTCGGGGGGGAAGCGCTCAAGGCTGTCTGCTGTGTGGCCATAAGGTCTCCTCAATAATGTTCTTGGTATTGTCTTCTGGTTTCTGATATCCCAATTTTGTTCAGTTATGAACGCACGCTTACAGACGTGCGGTTGTTCCCTAGCTTGCCCCTTCTCGAACCGCCATCAGCGCCATCAAGGCCTCCTGAGTTGCATCTTTACGGAAGACTTCGCCCGTCAGGCGGCCTTCACGGATGGTCAGGATACGGTCGCTCATGCCCAGAATTTCCGGCAGTTCTGATGAAATCATGATCACGGCGATACCGCTGGCCGCCATCTCATGCAGCAGGGCGTGGACCTCGGCCTTGGCAGCCACATCAATACCGCGCGTCGGCTCATCAACGATCAGGACTTTGGGTTGCAACGCCAACCAGCGGGCGATGACGACTTTTTGCTGATTGCCACCGCTCAGGTTCCGTACCTTGACTTCACTGGTCGCCATACGGATGTTGAGCTTCTGGCGGTAGGTTTCCATCAAAGTGGCCTCATCCCGCGCCTTGATGAACCCCAGTGCATTGCTCAGTTGGGGGAGCATCGCCATGCTAGCGTTTTCCCGAACAGCCAATGCCAGGAAAAGGGCCTGTTGTTTACGATCTTCCGGCACCAGCCCGATACCGTGTCGAATAGCATCCTGTGGCGTCCGAATAGTGATAGGCTGACCATCCAAGAAAATCTCGCCAGTTTCGAGTGGATCAGCCCCGAAGATGGCGCGGGCGATTTCCGTTCGACCAGCCCCGACCAAACCAGCCAGCCCCAGGATTTCCCCACGGCGCACTTCAAAGCTGATGCCATGCAGCACAATCGCGTGCGGGTCCTGCTTGTTGATGCGCCGCCGCAGATTCTTCACCTGAAGCGCTACACTTTGATCGACTGGCAGGGCGTGCTGCCCGGCGTACAGGTCATCCACAACCCGCCCGACCATCATGCGGATGATGTCCGGGATTTGGATCACCTTGACTTCCGCCTCACCCGCATTGTGACCATCACGCAGAACCGTGATGCGATCACAAACATCCATCACTTCTTCCAGGCGGTGGGTCACAAAGATGATGCTGAGGCCCTGTGCTTTCAGGTCACGCATGATCTGCTTCAACCGCACCACTTCGCTTTCGCTCAGGGCGGAAGTCGGTTCATCCATGATGATGAGCCGCGACTGCATGGAGAGCGCCCGCGCAATTTCGACCATTTGCTGCTCGGCAACGCTTAAGTCTCGAACCTGCGTCATCGGATCAAGCTGAATGCCGATGCGGGCAGTGACCGCGCGGGTTTGCTCGGCCATCTTGCGCCAACTAAACAGAATGGGATTGCCCGGTTCTCGTCCGATATACACGTTTTCAGCGATGGTCAACTGGGGGACGAGGTTGAATTCCTGATAAATGGTGACGATGCCCTGAGCCTGTGCCTGATGAGGGCTATCGAGCATAATCCGCTGCCCGGCTAACTCAATGGAGCCCGAGTCCGGATGGTGCGCCCCAGAGAGAATCTTGAGTAGCGTGGATTTACCGGCACCATTCTCCCCCAGCAGGCCATGGATTTCCCCTGGCGCGACCTCAAAATTCACGTTGTTGAGCGCCAAGACACCGGGGAAGCGCTTGGTGATGCCGGTCATTTTGAGCAGTGGTCCACTCATAGCGAGGTTGCCTCCGTTCGTGGCCGGGCAGTCGAACGACGCACGATCAATTCAGGTTCCAGCAGCACCGCCGATTCCGGCGGTGGTTCGTCGCGGATCAGACCGATCAGCATTTCGACAGCCTGCTGCGAAAGATGATCGAGGGGTTGATGAATGGTGGTCAGGGGGGGATTGAGATGCTGGCTGATTTCAATGTCATCCACGCCGACCAGAGAGATATCTTCCGGCACGCGCAGCCCATGGTCCGTGATAGCGTGTAGAGCCCCGATGGCGACCCGGTCATTACTGGCAAAGATGGCAGTTGGGATTTCCTCACCTTGTAGGAGTTCCGAAGTCAAGCGATAGCCATCGGCTGGCCCCCACAGGTCACTGGTGTAGAGGACACGCTGCCAGCTCATTCCGCGGTCCGCCAACGCCTGCTGATAGCCAGCCTGCCGGTCTACCGCTGGGCGGGCGCTCTGCGGCCCGGCGATATGGGCAATATGCCGATGCCCCAGTTCAATCAGATGGAGAGTAGCCAGTTCCCCGGCGCGGCGGTTATCCAATGCACACTGAGGGCCGCTATAGTCTGCCGGGATGCGGTCGACCGCGACGACTGGTGTATCAAACTGCGCCCAGAATTCACTGGAATGGCGGGTCTTGGTGGTATGGGAGATCAGCAAGCCATCAGCCCAACGGCTGGCAGCCCGCTGAACACATTCAGCCTCGCGCTCGGCATCTTCATGCGAGTTGAAGACCAGCAGCGTATAGCCATACTGCCGGGCAATATCTTCCGCAACCGCCACGATCTCAGCAAAGTATGGATTGGAAAGGTCAGGCACGACAAAGGCCAGCACCTGGGTTTGACCGGTACGAAGCCCCTGAGCCACTACATGCGGGGAATAACCCAGTTTGGCAATCGCTTCTTTGACGCGCTCCCGCATGGCTTGGGAGACGTAGGGCCAGTCGCGCACCACGTTGGAAACAGTGGTGATCGAAACCCCGGCATAGTCAGCGACATCGCGTAACGTAACGTGTTTAGGCATACAAGACAACTTTTACTAAAAAATGTTTAACGTTTCACAAATTCTATGGAGAATGTACCGCGCCTGACCTACCCCTGTCAAGGAATCCAATTGGAAAGATTGACCAGATCACATAGATTCGACTGCAATCACGCGCCCGGCAAAGGAGTACAGGATGTAGCGCTGGCCGGGTTCCAAACGCCATAAGCGCTCATCTTCAACCGCATCCACATCTGTTTGCAGTTCAACACCATCCAGCAATAAATGACGATGCTCGCCATCATCCTCAACAGTCAAAATCCCAGAACGGGAAGTCACCGGGGCATCTTCTAACGACGTGGGTGGTCTGCGTCGCAGGATCGTCAGCAGCAGCCGCTGCCAGGCAAATGAGACAAGGCCGAACACGCCCAGCGCCAGCACAATGACAATACAGATCAAGGGGCCGAGGCGATCCCCCAATGGCGGCACCAGCACAAAATAGGCAATTCCTAAAGCGATCATGACCGGAAGGGTCAGCCGATTCGCCTGGATAGCAACACGTTCATCATGGCCGAGACGTGTCAGGCGTTCCCGCTGCGAATCGGAAAGCCGACCTGCCCGGTTAGCAGCCAGGTCGGCATCCGTAAAGCTAAAGAGGGTGTGCAGATCGTTCAAAGCGATTTACGGATTGGCCTTCACCCAATCTTCGATTCGGGTGACTTCGGCATCACTCAGGCGGAAGTTGAGCGCACCGATAATGCCTTCGATCTGCTTCGGGCTGCGCGCACCCACAATCGCCCCGGTCACAGCCGGGTGATGAAGTGTCCATGCAATCGCAACTTCGCCCGGTGTCCGCCCGTGTGCCTGCCCCATTTCGCGCAGCAGCTCCACCAACTGGAGATGTCGGGCAAGGCGCGGTTGCTGGAAATCGGACTCCCGCGAACGCCAGTCGTCCGCAGGAAGAACAGCAGCGCGTTCCGCCGTCATGGCTCCGGTCAACAGGCCGGAGGCCATCGGTGAATAGTTGATAGTGCCAATGCTGTGTTGGGCGCAATAAGGTAGGATTTCAGCCTCAATATCCCGGTTGATTAGGGAATAAGGCGGCTGATTGGAAGTCACTGGCGAAATCGCCTGGCAGCGTTTGAGCTGCTCGACATTGAAGTTGGAAACACCAATCCAGCGCAGTTTACCCTCGTCCTGCAACTTCGCCATCTCTGCCCAACCTTCTTCGATCTCCGTGTCAGGGTTCGGCCAGTGGATCTGATACAGGTCAATCACATCCACCTGAAGGCGGCGCAGGCTGGCTTCGACCTCACGGCGGACAGACTCGGCTTTCAGGCTGTTGCTGACCGTACGTTGTTCATCCCAGACGAGCGAACATTTGGTAAAGATATAGGGCTTGCTGGGGCGGTTCTTGAGTGCCTTCGCCACTACTTCTTCCGAATGGCCCAGGCCGTAAATCGCCGCGGTATCAATCCAGTTGATGCCCTGGTCGAGGGCGGCGTGAATGGCGCTGATGGACTCTGAATCATCCTGTGCCCCCCAGCCATAATCCCATCCGTTACCGCCAATGGCCCAGGCCCCAAAGCCGATGGGTGTGATCTGCATATCGGAATTGCCAAGTTTGCGGAGCTGCATAGTGTTCTCCTGATGGGCTATTTACAGTGGGGGATTCGGGTAAGTGGGCGGCATGTTCCCGTCATGACTGTCGCGCTTGATGATAATCCGCCGGGGCAAGGTGGTCAACCTACCCCCCACATTGCAGCCGATCTCATACCGATCTACAATACGTAATCAGGCAGCAAAGACGACGCCACCCTCATGTGAAAAGCGCTTCATGGCTGTCAACAGTAGCATGCCGCCCAGAATGCAGACCTCCATGTGTAACGATTACCATCACCAATGCATCTAATAGGAAAGCAGGAGCAGTCTCGTGCCAGATGACAGCCACCTGATCGAAGGCCTGAAGCGGCGGGACTCAGCCGTGTTGGCAGCACTCTTCGATGATTATGCCGATAAAATCTACCGGCTGGCAGCGAACCTGCTGCACGATGAGCAGCAGGCGGATGGTGTCGTGCAGAACACCTTTCTCGCCCTCATCACCCATGCCGACGGTTTTGAGGGACGCAGCAGCATTGGCACATGGCTCTACCGGGTCGGCTACAACGAGTGCATGATGCGCGTGCGTTCGGCGCGGCCCCAGCTTGAACTGGATGCGCTGGATGAACCGGATGTCATGCCCACCCAGATCGTGGATTGGTCCGGCGTGCCGGAAAGTGTCATCGACAGCGAAGAAGCCAGTGACCAGATGGAACGAGCCATCCGGTCGCTGAAGCCCGACCTGCGGAGCGTGTTCATACTGCGAGATGTGGAAGAACTCTCCACAGCGGAAGTGGCTCAGATCTTGAACCTGACCGAAGCAAATGTCAAAGTTCGCCTGCATCGGGCGCGGCTGGCGCTGCGCGAATCACTCTCCGGCTATTTTGCCGAACGGGTCAGCCAGAGGTAGGGCAACCGCCCACTAAGGAAAATGATCATGCAGTGTGCGGAACTGGTGAGTTATCTTTCGGACTATATCGACAACAACCTGAGCGAGGAATTGACCCGCGAAGCCCAGGAACATCTGGCGACCTGCCAGAACTGCCACATCGTACTGGATTCCACCCAGCGGACCATCTTGCTCTATCGGCAGCGCGGGCAGCGAGCCGGGCTTTCCCCCCGGCGGCACGAGTCGCTTTTTAACCAGTTGGCCGAAACCCTGGCAAGCCGCCCAGCCGAACCGAACTGCGAATAGCCGTTAGGCCGCGCCGTCCTCACTGTTCAAGCCTTCACCCCATATACGGATGACGGTGCTGAAGTTACCTGGGTCAGAAGCCGTCACATGCAGCGCCACCGGGATGAAGCTATTGCCCTGATATTCCGGTTTCGCCACGTAATGATTGACCATCCCTTCCTGCGCCAGCGGCAGGATGATGTTCTGGTCGATACTGGCCTTAAATTCCACCACAAACGGCGGCACATAAACCACATTGGGCGGTGAATCATTCCCACCGAAAATTTCCGGCAGCAGCAACAGTTTCGTCAGTTGCCCTTCATGGGCCAGGGCTTCTGCCGCGGCCTGTGATGTAATCTGGCTAAAATCCGGGCTTTCAGTTCCGCTTGACGGTATGAACATCGGGATCACTCCGTTGGTTTATCCAGCAATCTGGGCCGGACTCAGGCCCCCATCCGCGTCCACGCTCACCTGAATCACATGACCAAAGAATAAATCCCCATCATCGAAGGTCAGGTCAATCTGTCCTTCCGCCTGCGGGCGAAAATCCAGATGAACCAACCGTAGACGGGCGACAAATTGATCGCGCGTGACCTCGCTGCCGTCCTCCTGTGTCCACGTATTATTCTTTAGATCCAACAGGTGAACTGCTGAATGCACTTTCGCCGCTCGAATTTGGGTATTCAGGTCAGGCATACGCACAACCAACGCATCCAATCGGCGACGCGCGTCATTCGCATCCGTTTCCCACAGATCAAAGCGGGCAGGATCACCATCCAGCACAAGCATCCCACTATAGCAACCTCCATAGTGAGCTTGATACTGCACTGGCCCCAGAACAGGATGATCGAAATCCAGGGTCATGACAATCCCAATTAGGGAATTTCGTGCGAATCGCCCGGATCAAGCACAATCGGCGATGCATTGGTCAGGCTGCTGACCTGATCCCCCCAGGCACGCCCATCCTGATCGATCAACCCGAAGGTCTTGTAATGCATTGGCACCACATAGCGCGGGCGCAGCAAATGAATTGCTTTGAGCGACTCGGCGGGCCCCATGGTAAAGTTATCGCCAATGGGCAGGAACGCCACATCAACGCCCCGATCGCCGATCAGTGACATATCGCTGAATAAGTCCGTATCACCTGCGAAGTAAATCTTCAGGCCGGAGGGCGTGGTCAGGTAAAACCCATTCGGATTACCACCGTAAGTACCATCCGGAAATGACGAGCTGTGTAGCGCCTGGGTAAACCGGGCATGGACAATGCCATGATCCCAACCGCCTCCGGTATTGCCCGGATGCAAATTCTCCAGCCCTTGTTTCCCCAGATAACCGCACATATCGGCGTTCGTCACCACTTTTGCGCCGGTACGTTTGGCGATCTGGAGCGTATCCCCGTAGTGATCCCCGTGTGCATGCGACAGGAAGATGATCTCCGGGCTGACCTCGTTGGCGGAAACGGCAGCCAATGGATTACCTGTCAGAAACGGATCAAAAAGAATGCTGTGACCGTCGATTTCCATCCAAAAGCAGGAATGCCCCAACCAGGTAAATTTTAGTTTCATGATCCTCATCCTTAGACTAAGGCACTATTCATCAGGTGCAGCTAGGCGAGTGGCAGCGTAAAGCGGAAGATTGCGCCCTGACCAGCCCCGCTGCTTTCTGCGGTGATCCAGCCCCCATGCGCCTGAATCATGGCCCGCGCTATCGTCAGGCCAATCCCTAACCCGCCATGTTTGCGGGTCATGTGGTCTTCGACCTGATAAAACTCTTCAAAGATCCGTTCGGCCTGATCGGGCGGGAAGCCAATGCCGTTATCCCGCACCTCCACCCGCGCCATCTTCGGGTGATCTGGGTCGATAAATCCGATCAGCTGAATGCTCCCGCGATCCGGTGTGAACCGAACCGCATTGTTGACAATATTCGAGAGTGCCATGCCACTCCGAATCGGATCAATCATCACCATCAGGTCAGCCGGACAATCGACCGTAATATCATGCCCTTTGCCGGAAGCCAGTTCAAATAACTCCGTGACCGTATCGGAAAGCATCTGCTGGAGTGGGTATGCCGTCAGCGTGAGTTCTTCAGACCGCTGCTTGAGGTAGCGCAGGTTGGTCAGATCCTCAATGATGCGCCGGAGCTGCATACCGCTTTCCAGCACCTTATTGACGTGTTCGCTGGTCCGGCCTTCCGTCTCTTCTTTGAGGAAGCTGGCATAACCCAGAAGGATCGCCAGCGGCGTGCGAAGTTCGTGCGAGGCAATCGCGATGAAATCGTTCTTGAGCTTATCGACCTCATTCAGCTCGCGGTTGACCTTCTGCAACGCTGCGATCATCCGGGCGGACTCAATCGCTACCGAGGCCTGCGCCGCTAATACCGAGAGATAATCGCGGTCATCATCAGTCCAAGGCAGCGGTTGCCGGTTGAGCACCTCCAGCACGCCAATCACCCGTTCTTTGATCGTGAGCGGGACCCCTAGCAGGGATCGAGTGACAAACTGGTTGGCTTCATCCAAGCGGTCATAATGGCGCGGATCGTGCATGGCATCATTGACCTGCACAATCTCCCCTTTATTGAAAATCGTGCCGGCAATGCTGCCTTCCAGCGGCACCGCCTGACCAATCAGGTTGAGTCCACTGGTATTGCTGGTCGTTGCCGTGAAGACCAATTCACGGCGGCTTTCATCCCATAAGAGGACAGAGGCGGCCTGCGCCTGCGTAATTTCAGCGGCTGCATCCATGATGAGGCTAAGCAGCGCATCCAGCTCGTAAGTCGAGTTGAGGATGGTGCTGAGATGTGCCAACCGTTTCAGAATATCGACTTTATGGGCCAGTGCGGTCTGCTGCGCGGTCATAGGCCTCCCGAAAAGCGTTGGGTTACGAACTGCCTGATACGGTGGATGTCAGGTTAAACAGTGAACAAATGCATCATTTCTATCGGTTAGTACTGAGCACTATTCATTCATTCCAACTATATCACGGCTTGCGTTTCAAGGGCTTAAGCCTTGCGTGTTCTGAAAAAGAAGTCGCCCGGTGTTTTGGAATCTTTATAAGAATAGTAGTTTTAGTAGAGACTGTCGAAACTGTCGAAAACTTTTGCACACCTGTTCGGTAGCGGGATTCTTATCGCAAGGTAATGAACAATTGGGGATATATAACACAAGCTTAACCCAAGTCCTGTACAGATCGTGGGATTCGCTGGATAAAAGTTTTCAACAACAATCGCTCGCTTGTTCTTGCGGTTTTCAACACTTTCGACAATTTGGGTAATGTTTTGAACATCCCCATTTTCAGGTTGGGATACAGTGAAAAAAGTTATCAACAATTTGGGTAATGTTTTCGACACCATCCCAACAGCTTTAGACAGGTTTTAGACGATTTGGGTAATCTTTTAGACAGGTTTTCAACACGTCAGTAGTTAGTTAGAAAAAAGTTTGGATTAATGTGGGAAAAATGGGATCATTTGCCTTGGGATACGACCTGAGGATTGGATTAATCTGCGATATAAGGAGCTCCTGAAATTGGGATAACGCCCGCGATTGTGATATATATCCCCAGATTGAAATCGACTACATTGGAAAATACGCTATGGCATCCAGCTTCTCGAACCTCACCGGTCACCAGTATCTTAGCCTGACGACCTTCCGCAAAAATGGGCAGCCGGTGCCAACCCCGGTCTGGTTTGCTCATGAGGGCGATCAACTCTTTATCCTGACCCTGCCGGGGGCGGGCAAGGTGAAGCGCATCCAGCATACGGCGCGTGTGACCGTCGCACCCTGTGATGTGCGCGGCAACCTGCTGGGGGACGCGGTCGAAGCGCAGGCGCGTATTCTGAGCGCTGAAGAAGGTGCCAGTGCGAACGCTCTGCTCACCCGCAAGTATGGTCTGTTCAAGCGCCTCTTTGATCTGATGGGCATGGTGCGGGGGCAGGGGCCCAAGAACCGGGTCTATCTGGCAATCCGTGCGGCATAAACTGAGTTTCTCTTGGCCCGGCAATGGCCTGCTTCGTTTATGGCGGTCATGGCCGAGCGGATTCGCTGCCAAAAGCTAACGGGGTTGTCGTCGCTAGCGGAGCTGCCTCCGCGATTTACTATATGGCTACCTGAACACAGGTAGCCATATCTATTACGGTCCCACTGTTGGCAGCGGTGGATCCGTCGGCAAGGGCTCCGGCGTTGGTGAAGGTAGGGGCGGATCGGTTGGGAGTGGCGCAGGCGTCGGCGGTTCCGAAGTCGGCGGTAGCGTGCTGGTCGGCGGCTCCAAAGTAGGTAAGGGAGTCGTGGTTGGCAGCGGCGTCTGGGTCGCGGCGGGCGGTACTGTGAAGGTCGGCGGGAAGGTCAGTGTAGGTGCCAGCGTCGAGGTTGGAATGAAGACAAACGGCGTGGCGGTGGACTGTGGGCGCTGAATCGGGATGAACTGCAGCGGCGTCGGTTGTAATGGACTGAGCAGCGTCGCCGTCCTCGGGATGCCTGTTTGAGTCGGTAACCCGGTGACCGTCGCGGTCAGTTCCAGACCAATCGGTGTCCAGGTGGCAGTCCCCAGCGGTGACAGTAACCCGGTGCGGTTCGCGGTACCCCACAAGAAAAATCCGACACAGTAAAACGGCAGCGTGAACAGGATAATTCCAAAGAGCGTCACGCGCAGCGGGGTGAAGGTGCGGCGTGGGGGATAGTAATAGTCGTCCGGGCGTTCGTACATGCGGCATCACAGCCTATGGATTCAAGTCAATGCTGCAACTATAGCATAGAGTTTGTCCGCTGTGAGGGCAGTTGAAACGGCGTTAGGGCTACGCTCCACCGACTCTCCTCCATCGCTGGATCAATATCGAGCAGGTATCGCCCCCCGCTTACGCTGAATTCACGCATCCCGCTGCCAGCACCAATCATCAGCGTTTCCTGCTCCTCCCCAGAGGCTGTGAACAGGTCGACTTTGACTTGCACACCTTCCGGGAACTGATACTGGAGACGGTGCCGACCGGGTTCCAGCTTAAAAACGCGGGTTGTTTGCCCGCCGCGCCCTTCAAAATAGACTGGATAGGCTGCGCCTTCACGCTGAATGCCGTAGTCTTCATCAAAGGCAAAGCTTTCCGTCAGGGCGCGGTCATCGCGGGCGATCTTCCGGCGCACGATAAAGGCCATCACGCCGACCAGCGCCAGCGCGGTGAGGAATACAAGGAGGGTATCCATGAGGAATTTGACGCGGTCAGCCCACAGCTTTGGAAACCATCGCCCGGTCAGGTTCCGGGCTGATGGCTGTAAGCTGACTGCTGTGCGCTACCGATTAAACTGAGCCTGGAAGGTCGTGCAGAGTTCGGGCGTGGTGGCCGCGTAGACATACTCCAGATTCTCATTGTTGACGGTCAGGTTGCCGGAACCACCGCAGGGTTGAATAGTCGCGGTAGTCGCTGACTGTGCGCCAAAAGTTTGCCGGAGCGCACATTGAAGCAGGTTTCGACTCACACGGGTGGTATTGATGACCGCCAGTAAACCAACCTTCGGCACCCGATCCAGCGGCAGCGGATTCTCGGAATAGACGCGGGCGGCAACTGCTCCGACGCTTTGATAGCAGGTAATGAGATCATCCAGTTGAGCCACAATGGGCGCGAACTGGACGTTGCCGGTGAGAACGGTCGCCTGAACCCCTACCCGATTGAGCGCATCGGCCAGGCTGCTAAAGCCATCGGTGGAAACATATCCGGGGATGCTGGCCGGTACGAACTGGCTGGCTGAAGCAGCATCATTGGCGCTATCGCCGGATCCGGGAACGGGCAGGCCGACGCTCTGGCACGCAGCAGCGCTGAGGACGACCACGATGACCAAGATCGGCATGAACAATCTACGCATAAGGCTTTCTACTCCTGATAAGGGGCGTCTGCTGCCCCATTCTCGCTTATCATACTGGCAAGCGGGAAGGCGGCGCAACACCCCTTCCTTGGGGGTACAGGGCTGACGCATTAAATAGTGGAACGGCTTTTTGTAGGGGCGCCCCGCCGGTTCGCCCGCCCTAAAATTGATCTATCACAGATCTTCAAAGTCCCCTATCAGTACATGGGGAGGGGAAAGAACCATCTATTTTGCAGTCAATTTTGTGTCAACTGTGAAAATCGGCCCCAAAGCTGAAATGCATCCGAACGAGTCATTCCCATTGACAGGATGGGTGACTCATCTTACCGTATATCAAGAATTGTCTTAACGCTTTCTCAATTCAAGAGGCTGTAGTGCCGATCCACCAAACCTATCTGCGTCCCGGGTTGTTATATGAACAGTGGGATGGCCCCATTGAACCCAATGAACTCTATGCCAATAACCAGCGCTTTGTTGAGCAGGCTCAGCAGGAAAATCTGCCCCTGAATATCGTCATTGTCGAGGTGCTCCCAGGGGCAAAAATCCCCCTCATGAGCGTCCTGGTCAATGTCTCCAAGAAATTCCCTAAAGGGAAAGTTCAGTACCTGGTGATTTCAAAATCAACCTTCCATAAGCAGGTGAGCATTATGTTGACTCGCCTGGTCGCCATACCGCTGATTATTTGCCCTGATCTGCCGACAGCCGTGGATCTGGCAAACAAACGACTCGACGCCAACCCACCTTCCGAATCAATTTCATAAACCAACCTCTCACAGCCGGAATCAAAACGCGCCCGGTCATGTGACCGAGCGCGTTCGTTTCTAACGAGGCTTCAGACTACTGCGGGGGCAGCAGCACTGCATCGATGACGTGGATGACACCATTGGCGGCATCAACGTCGGTGACGACAATCTGCGACTCGTTCAGGAAGAGCTGACCTTCTTCGTTCGCGGTCAGCACTACGCTTACACCCTCGAGGGCGGTCGGCAGTTCGACGCCATCACCCATGACGGCTTCCATGTTTTCCTCAACCACGGTCGCGACATCGGTTGAGTAGATCTTACCGACCATGACATGGTACTGGAGGATGCTGGTCAGCAGGGCCTGGTCGGCCAGAACGGCACCCAGGGTTTCTTCACCCACAGCGGCGAAGGCGGCATCGGTCGGGGCAAAGACGGTGAGTTCAGCTTCCGGGTCGCTCAGCAGTTCCAGCACGGCGGGGTCAGCAGCGCTGACAGCGGCCAGCAGGGTGGCAAATTCAGGGGTCTCGGCACCGGCGCTCTCGACCACGATTTCCGCAATCGTGCGGCTTTCCGGCAGGATGACCGCGTCGATGACGTGGATCACACCGTTAGAGGCTTCAATGTCGACCATTTCCAGGTTCAGGTTGGCACCGTTGACGGTGATACCCATGTCGCTTTCGGCGATGTCAATGAACTGGCCGTTGAGCGACTGCACGCTCACGCTGCCCATTGCGCCTTCTTCCATCATGCCTTCCTTAGAGGCTTCCAGCAGGCCCACCACATCGGCAGACATAACCTTGCCAGAGACGACGTGGAAGGTCAGGATGCCGGTCAGAGCTTCGGTATCAGCCAACACACCGGCGAAGGCCTCTTCACCCAGGGCTTCAGCGAGCGCGGCGAAGGCTGCGTCAGTCGGAGCAAAGACGGTCAGTTCAGCTTCCGGATTGCTCAGGGCTTCCAGCACGGCGGGATCTGCAGCGCTGACAGCGGCCAGCAACGTGGCGAATTCAGGGGTTTCCGCCCCGGCAGAAGCAACAACGATGTCAGCGATGGTCTGATCCTGCGCGAAAGCAGGGGCGACCACCATCATCATAATGGCGAAGAAGGCCAATAAACCAAACTTACGCATCAGTACATACTCCTCAAGTTCGATGTAATCCGGTTCCCACCTGCACACTGCAGGGTATGAAGCGAAGTATGGTTTCACTGGCTGAATGCCTTCCCAACGCGCTCTAAGCCCTTTATGAAATTGTTAAGGCGCTATCCTCATGGATGATTCAGGTGACCTTCACCCTCTGCCAAGCCTGATGCAACCCACGGGAAGTTGATGAAATATTTGTAAATGCCTGCAACTTTTCTCGGATTTTCCAGACGTAACCGCTGAACCGGGGAATTCATCGAAAAATGGCAGGTTATGGATATGAGCATCCGTCGTGCGGTCTACTTACAAATTGGCTTGATCGCTTTGCTGGTGGCTGTGGCCAATGGCATCACCCTGCATTCAATTGCTGATCTGGCATCCCACAATCAGTATCTGATCCAGCAAAGTGCGCCTGCCCTGGCTGCACTGGGGCAGGTCAAAGCTTACGGGCTGGGTTTATCCGAAGCGTCGCTGGCGGTCTTGAGCGCCACTCAATCACAGCCACCTTCTCAACGCTTGATTGAGGGGGAGTTAGAAGAATTTGAGTCCCGGCAGGCGGATCTGTTCATTTGGCTGGAGCGCTATCTACAGGTTGCTGGCAGTGCAGTGAATGATGTTCCTGTCCATGCAACTGATTTACAGACTGCCATCGAACAGCTTCACCGTCTTGCGCTTCAGCAGGTCACCGATTCCCTTGTCAGCACAGTAAGTTCAGAAGCGTTGGGGACTTTAAGAACTGTATTTGAAGAAGCCGAAGAAGCTTTCGAGCTACAGGTGAATGCTGCGATTAGGATTGAGGAACAAGCCTATATCACAGATACTTCCCGCATTGAGGAACAGGCCAACCGGGTTCAGGGTGTAAGTTGGGTTACGCTGCTAGTGATTCCGATTGTCGCGGTGGCTTTTGCCGTACGGTTGGCCCAGTCCATCATCCAGCCTATCCGTAAATTGACCCAAGCAGCAGAACGGATTGGTGACGGCGATATTCAAACGCACATCAGCCTGAAGGCCAACAATGAGTTTGGCTTGCTGGCGAGCAGCCTCAATAGCATGATTGATCGCCTGCGGCAGACGATGGTTTCCCGGGATTACTTCGAAGCCATTTTCCACAGCGTGCCCAACTCGCTCATCATTGTGCACCCGGATCATACGATTGAGCGTGCCAACCGCTTTACCCGTACTCTGCTCGGTTACCCATCTGAAGCCGCCTTGGTGGGCAAATCTTTCCTCGATGTATTATCTGAATCCCGCCTGAATGATATTGAACTTAACAGCACTCGCCGCTTCAACGAGATGCACTACCGCACCAGCGATGGTCAGATGATCCCGGTCAACCTGCGGAAGTCGGTCGCGATCAACCGGCATGGCGGCGAGGATGCCATCATTTATTCTGCGGTTGACATCACTGAATTGAAGCGGCTGCAAGCCGAGGAGCGCGAAAAGGAAGCACTCACATTGGAATTGGCCCGCTCGCGCCAGTTGGAGGATTACAAGCGGCGCTTTGTAGCCATGCTTTCCCATGAGTTCCGGACACCGCTGTCGATCATCAACGCCTCGATCTATCTGGTCGAACGCCATATGGACAAGCTGACCCGAGAGATGCGAGCAGAGCATTTCACCCGTATCAACGACCAGATTCTGCGCCTGCGCGACATGATGGATGACATCACGACGGTCATGAAAGCGGAATATGAATTGATCCCCTTCCACCCGGAGCAGCTTGACATCGCCACCATCTGCCTGAAGCTCATCGCAGATCTCAAAGCCTCACTAGGTGAGAAGCATGTCTTCATCACAGAGATTGACCCGCAGATAGAACCTCTGCTGGTCGATAAATCCCTCCTGACGCGCATCGTTACCAATCTGCTGACCAATGCAGTCAAATACTCACCGGCGGGCAGTCCCATTCACTTCAGCCTATGTCAACAGTCGGATGAAGTCGTGATGGTGGTGAAGGACGTCGGGATCGGGATTCCAAATGAAGATCAGCAGTTTGTGTTTCAGCCTTACTTTCGGGGTGCTAACGTGACCACCATCACGGGCACGGGTTTGGGTTTACGCATTGTGCAGGAAGCGGTGCGCCTGCATGGCGGGGAGATCACCTTCGAGTCTGTCCACAATCTGGGCACGACCTTCCGGGTTACCCTGCCGCGCAGCTAGAATCAGCTTATTCCGGATCTGTTCCCTAGACAGGCGGCATTCATGCCGCCTGCTGGTCTGCATCTATATAATGTATAGGTTGATCAGTTTAAGGGAACGCTCATGGCGACCGATGAAACATTACCACCGGAGGCGAAACATACCCCGCGCCAGGTTGCCAGTGCCGTCTGGCGGATGCTCCGGTTGGGCTTTGCACTCAGCCCTGTGGCCTTACCCGTGACGGCAGTCCTGTTGGCGCTCAACTCGATGCTGCCGTTTGCTACAAGCTTTCTGGACAGCCGTGTAATTGATGAGATCGTCCGGTTATTGGGTTTGTCACCGGAAAATCGCCTGCTAGAGACTCTGGTGCCACTGATTATTTTGGTCATTGGCGCTAACGTTCTTGAACGGCTGCTCTGGATTCTGATTGGCTATGCCGAGCAGACCAGTCACTATAATTTAACTCGTGCTCTGACCCTCCGATTCCTACATAAAGCCTCTGAACTGGACATGGCTCACTACGAGAGCCAGACCAGCAGCAACCTGATCCAAAAAGCCAAAGATAGTTACACCTGGAAGCCTGCCGCAGTCATCAATCGTACCGTCTATATGAGTGGTGATGTCATTCGCATCCTGACCAGTATGGCAATCATCCTCAGCTTTTCGCTTCCGGCTTTCCTGCTGGCGTTGGTGACAACCATTCCGGCACTGATTGCCCGTCTCAAGCTAGGAGAAGGCTCATGGTCCATTTGGGAAGCCAATGCGACCGACCGGCGACGCTTCTGGCGGTCGGTGGATCTGCTGACTAATGAAGGCGCCCTTATGGAACTGCGGATTTTCCGCACGCGACTGTACCTGCTGGATACCATTCGGGATATTTATGATCGCTTCACGGATAAAGAGCGCAAAGATGCCCTGCGCCGCACCCTGATTGAGTCGCTGGTTGGTAATCTCTCGACTATTGGCACAATGGCCTTCTGGGTGATCGCCATCATCGCTACCCTCAACGGACAGATCACCATCGGATTGTTAACGTTTTACACCGGGGCACTGGATCAATTCTCCAGTGCGCTCACCAACCTGTTCCGCAACCTGAGTGATTACTACGAAGACGGACTCTATCTGGTGGACATGTTCGACTACTACGATCTGCCCACGACGGTCAAGTCCGGCGCGCAAACCGTTGAAAACAACGGCAAACCACCCTTGATCACGTTCAGAAATGTGACATTCACCTACCCAAATGCTGTGCAACCGGTACTGAAAAACTTCAATCTGGTGATTGAGCCCGGCGCGCATATTGCGCTAGTGGGTGTCAACGGTGCGGGTAAATCAACCATCATCAAACTGCTGTGCCGTTTTTATGATGTGACTGAAGGGCAAATCCTCATCAATGGGGTTGACCTGCGCCACCTCGACTCTGAAAGCTGGTACCAGCAGATTGGTGTGCTGTTTCAGGATTTCATTCAGTATGGTCAATTCAGCGCCCGCACGAACATTGAACTTGGCGATATGGACGGAATGGGTGATGCCGATCAACTCGATCGGGCCATTTTCAAAGCTGACGCCGAGGCATTTCTCAAAGCTTACTCACAGGGGATAGAAACGGTACTGGATAAGAGCTTTGAGGGGGGCGTGAATCCATCAGTGGGACAATGGCAGCGGATCGCGCTGGCTCGCGCATTTTTCCGGGATGCGCCGGTGTTGGTATTGGATGAGCCAACTTCAGCGATTGATGCACTAGCCGAATACGAGATTTTTGAGCGGATCTACAACTTCAGCGCAGAAAAGACTCTGATCATCATCAGCCACCGCTTTTCGACCGTTCGCAATGCCGATACGATCTATGTGGTTGACGATGGGCAGATTATCGAATCTGGCTCACACGAGTCCCTGCTCCGATTGAATGGCCAGTATGCCAAAGCCTTTGAGGCGCAAGCGCAGGGATACCGCTGAGCTCGCTCAAACCGACTGTATCGCTGCCAGCCGCATCAACGGCAGGAATTGTTCAGTGGAGGTGCCCTCGTCAACCAGCAGGCCACCACGCTCGGCATCTTCGTATGGATAGAAGGTATGAATGCCGGAGTCGAAACTCTGCTGAATGTGCGCTTCAATCACAGCGGCAGCCTCTGGCGTGGTTAGGATGACGAATTGGTCATCAACGAAGCCGATGAAGTCATGCGAAGTGCCATAGGTACTGACGGCTGACTGTACCGTGCGAGCTGCATAGGCCAGGACTTCGTTGCCCGCCACGAAACCAAAGTGGTCAGCAAATAGCTGCCAACCGTCGATCATCAGGCGCAGTACAACCGGGGCCGGTTCATCATAATGACGGCGGTCAAATTCTTCCTGAATCCAGGCGCCGGTCGGTAACCCGGTACGCGGCTCGTGCAGATGATCGCGTGTCGCCCTGCGGATCGCTCCTTGGACGCGCAGGCGCAGCACATCCAGATCAAATGGCTTGGTGATGTAATCATCTGCGCCCAGTTCCAACCCCTTGACCTTTGCCGAGCGGTCATCCCGTTGGGTCAGGAAAATGATGGGAATATAGCGGGTGAGCGCCATGCTCCGGATACGACGGCAAACTTCATAGCCATCAATATCCGGCATCATGACATCCAGCAGGATGATGCTGGGGAGATGCCGCCGCGCCAACTCTACCCCGGTCAGGCCACTCTCGGCGTGAATAATCTCATACTGCTGCGACTCGAAGTAGGTCAGCAGCATTTCGGAGACATCAGGATCATCCTCGATGAGCAGCAGGCGATGATGCTGGTTGGTTTCCATACAAGTGCCTCGGTGGGGCTTATTCCCCCAGTACGGCGCTGACGCGGAATTGATTCTCGTAGGTGTCGCTGGCGTTGGCGAGGGCCTCCGCCGGGGTGATGGCTGGTTGGGCCACATCCGGGCGCAGCACGTTCTTCAGGGGAAGCACAGACGCGGTCGGCGGAATGTGCGAGGTGTCCAGCTTTTGAAGGGTCTCAAAATAATCCAGCACGTTGGAAAGCTGCCCGGCATAGAGCGCGACTTCTTCATCGGTGAGGTCCAGGCGGGCTAGCGCCGCAATCTGCCGTACTTGTTCATGGGAGAGGGACATAGTTGCATTCCCGGACAAAATCCGTACAGTACAGGAGTACCAGTTCAGCGTATGATAGCACAGGATACGGGCGGCTGGCACGCGCTTCAACCCGGATATAACAAGGCTGAGACGCCAAGCTCAATCCTTGTAGGCAGATTCGACCGTACAATGGAAATAGTGAGTAAGATAGAGGTCAATCTCCCTGCGAGCCGGGTTGATCTGCGGCAGAGGGGTTGGCTGGAACAGGTCCGGGATGTTGATTGAGGAACTTGTGGTTGATCCGTTAGTGGTGATGCAGGCACGGGCGGAGACGCTGGTGCAGCGCAAGGCTCGAACCCCTATTGAGGCGGTGCGGGCGCTGGCGAGTATGCAAAAGAAGCCACACCCTTTTCTGAATACCGTTACGGAAGATGACCCGCTGCTGCTGATTGGGCAGGTGCGCTACAGCCAGCGAACAGATGGGTACGATCCAGTTTCGACGGCGCTGCGTTTTGCGGCGGCAGGTGCGGATGCCATCGCGCTTTTCACCGATGACTCGCTCTACCCGGCGGATCTGGATGATCTGGTGATGCTTTCGCGTGCAGTATCGATCCCAGTGATCGGTCAGAACTACTATGCGGATGAATACCAGATCGTAGAGGCTCGGGCGGCAGGGGCTTCTGCCCTGATGCTCTATGCCGGCCTGGTAGAAAGACCTGTACTGCGGACACTGGTCTCGGCTACGCAGCGCAATCGCATGACCGCGGTAGTGGATGTTCACGATGCGGATGAACTGGAGTACGCCCTCAGTCTTTCCCCGTATGTCATCAGTCTGAGCAGCGCTCGGCCTGGTCAGCCACCGGGAGATATCCGCCAGTTACGAGCGTTGCGCGAACGGATGCCGATGGGCACGCATGCTATCCTGAGCGACCCGTTATACACAGTCGATCAGATCGCAGCGGCGCAGGCGTTAGATGTGGAAGCCGTCATCCTGAACGAAGCACTGCTGGCGCTGCCGGGTGGGCTGGCGCGGGTGCGGTAGTCCATCGCCCCGTATTTCCGCACTTCCTGGGTTCACTTCAAAAAAAGAGGGGAATCACCTGATTCCCCTCCTGCTCAGCAATCTGCTAAATCGCTTTGCTCACGGAACGGCTTCGACAATTGGCCCAATCAAGCCAAAACTGTTGCCGACGAGAACCAGGTCATTGATATCGATCTGGCTGTCCTGAGTCAGGTCGCCGCTGGGAGCCAGGGCGGCCTCAATTCCGTAGTTCGCACCGATGAACGAAGCATCTGCCAGATCGACTCCCCCATTGCCATCAATATCTCCCATTGGGAGCAGATCGGTGCCGAGGTCAATGATCTGTCCATCGGCCTGCACCAGCACCTGGTATTCCAACAGCAGGGACTGAGGCGCACTAATGTGCAGGAAGTAGACACCCACCGGTACATCCGTAAACTGGTAGGCACCGTTGCTCAAGGTTATGACTTCAGCCAGAAGCGACTCCAGGCTGTAGAGAGAAATCTTGATCCCGGTATGATCTACACGGCCCGGGTAGTGGGCCACACCACTGACGACACTCAGTCCACTCGGCAGCGGTGTCGGTGAGCTGGTCGGTGCCGGTGTGGGTTCAGGTGGTGTTGATGTGGGCGGGATGACGATCGTTAATTGACCATCGTAGCCGATGATGACAATCTCAACCGGCACATCAGAGCCATTGGCATCGACCGCTTGTACCGAGCAGTTGAAGGTTGGATTGGTCACGGCCTGCAAGACCGCATAAGTCAGCTTAAAGCCCAGCACTGAACCCGTAATGGGTGTCGCTGGACGCATACGCGTCACACCAACAACCCAACTGCCGGTTGCGGGATCAAAGCCTTTGTCGATGTGTAAACTGTTGGATGCATTGAAGCCGTCACCGTCGGCGTAACTCAAACCGATCAGCACTGACGGATCCACGGTACAGGCAGTCTGAATACCGTAAAGGTTCGCCACGTTCAGCAGCGTAAAGTGAACATCTACCAGGCCCGGCGCGGTCGGCACCATCTGAACTTCAATCCGAGCATTCTCGTTCACAGGCGGCACGGTCGCCGTTGGCAATACCGGCGTATTGGTTGGCAAGAGGGTAGCGGTTGGTGGTACCAGTGTCTGTGTCGGAAGCAACGTAGCCGTCGGCGGCACCGGTGTGGCGGTCGGCGGAAGTGTTGCCGTGGGCGGCACTAGTGTATTGGTTGGCAAGAGGGTAGCGGTTGGTGGCACCAGTGTCTGTGTCGGAAGTAACGTAGCCGTCGGCGGGACCAGTGTGGCGGTCGGCGGAATAGTCGCCGTCAATGTGAGGGTCGGTGTAGAGGTGGGCAGAATTGGGGTCGCAGATGGCGTAGGCGACGCGGTCAGTGTTAATGGTGGTGGTGTTGGTATTCCTACACATTCATTGTTCGTCGTGCGGATGTCTTCCCAGCATTCCTGCCCGTGTGCCTGGATCGTATAGACCAAACCATGCAAGTAGTAGAAATCCCCGATGAGTGCATCCGGAACATCCACATAGAGCCGCAATGTCGCAGCGGGCAGTTTCTGTATCCAGGCTTTGATTGGAAAAACCATGGCTTTGATATCTGGCGGTTGGCTGGAACCTTCCCCAAAATAGCGGCTGAAGGTCGGTGCCTGAGCCATATACCACAGCGGGAAGAGATATTCCGCCTGCCGGAGCGAGTGGATATCGGATGTGCTGTTGCCTAACACAGCCGTTTTCAAAGCTGCGTTGGCGTTGATGAAGCGGGCTACTTCGGGAGCGAGGTTCAGGAGTTGGAAACCCTGGTAAAAATAACCCAGCGTCCAGGGTATGCCATTATCACTCCAGATATAGGCATTGGTGGCATTCTGACTAAACTGACCGTAGTTCAAACCGGCATTCAGGCCGGCAGCTACATCGGCCAGGGCGGTATTCTGCATCTGCGTATCGACTGTGGACTTTTGGCGCGCCATACGCGCCATGCCGATGGCTCCCGCAATACTCTGATAGAAGCGGGTGGTTTCGCCCCGATGCGCATTGTAGAAGCTCACGATGGCGGACCAGTTCTGCTGAATGTAGGCCCAATCGCCCGTTTGCTGAGCATAGAACCACAGGGCATACAAACTGAATAACCTCGGGCGATTGGCATATCCTCCAGGGACTGCCCCGCGCTCTGCATCCGTAATCTGGTCTGGTTCGCGGCGTGTTCCCACATTCGCGTTGAGCAGATTGCCGCTCCATAGCGGGTACTGCTGCATCTCGTTCTTCAGATAGGTTTTGACCTGTGCCTGTACATCCGCAGGGAGATGAGGATAGGCGAGGCTTAAGGCATACACCACATCGAAAGGCTGATACCAGTAATAGTGGAGCGTGGTTTCACCATACATCGCCCGGAAGGGTGCCAGATGCCCTGCGGCAATAATGTCCCGAACTTCCTGGGTCAGGCGCGCCTTCAAATCGTCGGCGCCGGATACCGACTGCGGCACGAGAAACTGCCAGGTGAAATCCTCATTGGTCTGTGCCTGGCTTTGTTGAACAAACAAAGTCAGAGACAGAAGGATCATAACCAGAAGGGGGAGGCTCGTTTTGTGTTTCATGTTAGTTCACATGCTCATAGGCGGCAATGAAACCGTACATGGCTTCAGTGGAATATAAGAGGGTCGTGCCGTTGGTGGTTGCAATTGCAATCCCTGAGTAGGCACTGGTCGTTTGGAAAGGCTCAGACGGAAGCATTGAGGAGCCAAGCGCGCAAGTATCCGTTGATGAGTCATTGCCATAGAAAATGATGTTGAAGCCCCAGGCACGGTAATCCGCACAATCGTGCTTGGCGAGTGCGGTTGCAATGCGAGTCACGGTGCCCGTGGGGAGGTGAATAGAAAATGAACCGCGGAAGGTGTTCAGCGCGTAGAGATACTGACCACCAGAAGAGAGCATGAAGCCATTATCCAGTTCGGGGGCAAACTGTCCGTTTGTTCCGGGGGTCAGGGGAATGCGGTCGCCATTCGTCAGATTCAGCCCGCTGATGTCAGGGCAGTATTTGGTTCCAAAGCAGGCCCCAGTGCTGGTGAACGTGGCTGTGCGCGAGCGCCAGTAGGTGAGCATGCGACCCATGTAATCGAGCACTGGAGGATGAGGGGTGTGGTTGTTTCCTGTTACGCGCCCCATCGCTACCTGGAAGGGTTCCTGCCCACTCACGACATCGAATACATACATGGTCTTCTGATTGGGATTTTGAGCCAACCAGTTCAGTATCACAGATTTTTCCTGCGCCCAAGCAGGATTAGGTGGAAGGCTATCGAGCTGGGGTTCCATCAGGAATTCAGCGCCTTCAAGGGATGATTGGGTTCGGACCACCACGCGCCCATTGGCGACCACCGGCCAGCCATTGTGAAAGCTCTGCCCGATTAGTTTCTTCGGTGCCCACTGCTCTGCTCCGGTATCCGTCAGCAGACCGTAGAAGAACATATTCTCCGCGCCAAACATGACGATGCTGCCATCTTCGCTGACGGCAGCAGGAGTGGTGATGGGTGATTGATTAAATGGTGAGGCTGGGTTCGCTGGATGGACCCGGGTGGAATAGTTCCAGCGGAGTGTTCCAGCAGATAGATCGAGGGCGTAGAACCGTCCATCACGTGACCCGACCAGGACCAAGCCACGCGCAATGATGGGTGCAGCATTTACACCCGCGCCAGTCTGGTACTTCCATCGGAGCGAACCATTGCTTGCGTTCAGGGCATAGATGTTGCCGTCCATTGATCCGAAGACAACAATACCGCTGTTATAGGCGGCGGTGTGCAAGATAGGCCCGCCCGCTGTGAACTCCCAGCGACTATCCCCCGTGAGTGAATCAATGGCGTAGAACTTATTGTTCATCGTCCCGACATAGACTTTGCCTTCCGCAACAATTGGCTGCATTTGCTCGGCAAAGACATTGGTTGTGGCAAAACCGGCACCAAAGCCATCGGTTATGCTTCTATTGGGCGCAGAGGTGAAATTGCGTGTGATGTGAGCCGGGTCGAACCAGGCCCACTTCAGGCGATAACGTGGGGTGACAAAAGCGGAAGTGCGACCGGTGTGCTGCGCGTCAAACTGGAACTGCGGCCAATCCACGTTCACACTCTGGGCTACTGGACTCGCGGTCACACCCGTTGCCAACAGAAGAATCAGGGCCACCACACTCAGGCGGGCGATCAGCACGCGAGACACTGATCGACTGGCGATACGAAGCAAATCCATAGGTGAGTTCCTTACTCTGGTGCATTGGTTCATTCATGGGGAGATCTCATCCCCCCATGATATGGGACGAATTTACGGCTGAGGCGTGATTGGTGAAGTTAAGCCAAAGCTGCTTCCAACCAGTACCAAATCGTTGATATTGATGATGCTGTCGCGATTCAGGTCACCGTTGGGTGCCAAAGTCCCATTGATTCCATAATTCGCGCCGATAAAGGCGGCATCCAGCAGGTCAACAGCCCCATTGCTGTCCGCATCGCCCATTACCAGAGTATTGACACCCAGGTCGATGATGGAGCCGTTGGTTTCCACATTCACCATGTATTCCAGGACGAGTGAATGTGGCACGCTGATCCGAATATAGTAGACGCCAACCGGGACATCAGTGAACTGATAGGCACCGGTAGACGTGGTGACGACGCCGACCAATAACCCTTCAAGGGTATATAGGTCTACCTGGATACCTGAATGGTCACTGCGCCCTGGATAATTGGCGATGCCAGAAATTGCGCTCGCTCCCCCTGGCGTCACCGTAGGAACAACGATGGTCGCAGTGGGTTCAGGGGTGAACGTGGGTGCAGGAGTGATCGTCGGCGGCGCAACAACCAGAGTCGCGGTCGGTGGAACAGGCGTATTCGATGGGCTGAAATTGGCGGTCGTGATGGGCAACGGCGTATTCCAACCGTAGGGATCAACCAATTTTACAGCACACTGAATGAGTGTTTCGCCAGGACCCATAACCGTGTAGTTGAGTGAGAGTGCAGCGACACTGCCGGTAATGGCCGCATTGGGGCGCAGACGGCTGGCTGCGATACGCCAACTCCCGTCAGTAGCATTAAACGGTTGCATCACAATGAAGCTGGTTCCTTCGCTGAAGCCTTCTCCGCCGGTGTATCCTGTGCCGTTCAAGACAGCCGGATTCACTGAGCAGATAGCCTCAATACCGTACACATTGGATACATTTTCCATGTTCAGGGTGACGCTGATGTTCTCCCCTGGCAGCGCACTGGTAGGGCTGAGCACTAACCGCACACTCGGTTCTCCGCTTGAAGGTGGCGTGCTCGTCGGCTCAACCGGAACATTGGTGTTGGTCGGCGGAACCGTCGGCGTCCAGGTCAAGGTACTGGTGGGCAGCGCCGTCTGAGTGGGTGGTGCCGTCGTCGGAACTGAGGTGTTGGTTGGCGCGACCGTCGGCGTCCAGGTCAAGGTGCTGGTGGGCAGCGCCGTCTGGGTCGGTGGTACCGTCGTCGGAAGTGAGGTGTTGGTCGGCGCAACCGTCGGTGTAGTAGTTGCCGTTGGTGTGAAGGTCAGCGCAGGGGTTGGGGTGGGCAAGACCGATGTTGCCGTAGCAGTCGGTGCCGGTTGATTCACCGGAATGATTTTGATCGCCACGTCTTTGGATAGATTACTCACCGTCACCGTCACCTGACCATTATTGGCGGCTACAATGCCCCCATTCGTGACCTGACCGGTGTAAGTATCCCATATTTCCACGTTGTAGTTACCAGCTGCCATTCCAGGAATGGTGAATGTGGCAGTCATTCCAGCTGGAACAGCAGATTGATCCCAACGGGCATTGCCTTTGTTCTGTGCCCAGGCGTAGGCTTCAACCCCATTTCGGGCACGCATGACCAGCACCCGCAGTTGGGGATTACTGGTCGTGATGCTCTCTGAGGTGAGCCGTACATCATTTGTCGAGAGGAACGTAAACCCCTTGCCTGCATAATCCATGCCTCTGAAGAAATCGCTGGCAATCCGGGTTTCGCGGAACTTGATTGTTTTGAAATCCGCTGATTGGGCATCGTAGTACCACTCAATGGGCGCGGAACCAATGGGAGAGAAGAGACCTGCCCAGCGCATGTCATGATTGGCTTTGATCTGTGGATTGGCTTCATTCCAGACTGTTGTGCCGCTATCCAGTTCACCCCAGATGATTGGCTTTTGTCCACCCTGCCAGGTCGAGCCATCACCGAGGCCGAGGCCACAACTCGCACCGGTCGGTGTCCGCAAACACTGTGCAAACCGGTACACGAAATTCGCCGCATCATAGGTCAGATCGGCGCTGTAACGCGAGATCATCATGTAGTCATGATACGTTGCGATATCAAAGGCCGGCGATGACCACAGCCCAGGGCTCCAGGCCTGGCTACCCTGAGAGGTCGTACGCAGGTGACGATAGGGATCTGTCTGCTGCTGGTATTGAGCATAGGTTTGATAGAAGCGGTAGACATCCGTACCGGCAAGCACATGGCCTATTTCGTTCCAGTGTTCCCAGGCCAGGATAGCGGTAGAGTAACCCCACCGGGCTACCCGGTAACGGAAGTTCCGCTGCCAATAACGAATCCGCGCAGGGTCATCCCAGGCACGATTGTAAGGTGGATGGATCGAAGCTTCCCAGATCCACCAGGCATCACCATGGGAAGACAGCAGAATATGAACACCGTTGCGCTCGGCAGCTTCGATGATTCGGTCTTCCTGATAGTTGCCACGTTGGTTCATTTGCGTACCCTTCGGGATTGTGTTGACATCAATCCCCCGATCCGTCGGCGTGGTATCATCCGGCCACTTATAGCCGTCGTAGTGCCCCTCAACCGTGAGTGAATACCCATCGTTCTGATCCCACAAGCGGGTCAGGTTGACGCCGCTCTGACCAAACTGCTGGTATACGGCATCAAATTCCTGGCTACGGAGCGACGAACGCCACCACTGATGCCCGGCGGCAATGGGGATGTAGCTTTCCCCGCTGGAGTACTCCAGGAACCGCGAATCACGCGGTGACGTTCGAATGAAGCCCTTTGAACCAGAAACCACTGACTGGAAAGAGAGCGTTCCCGATGCAGGATAGCGTGTCGATCCATTCTTATCGAGGATAGTGATGTAGTACTGATAACTGCCTATCTCTTCCGGCGCAAAGCGCAGTTTCCAGGCGAAGTTATTGGTAGGTGTCATCACCTCCGTGTTGCCTGAAAGACTGCGTACGTAATCCTGATAGTAGAACGCCGGAACAACCAGTTCACGGCCTGATGGGGCGATGAAATGGCCATCGATGGTGATGCCATTTACACCATTGGGATCTGCCGGATCATAGTAGTAATAGGGAAGCCACGAGTCCGGCGCATAGGTCCGGTTGATCTGAAAAGTGACTTCCAGCTTCAGGTAACGACCCACCAGGTTCGTATTCGTCCCAATGGTAGTTACCTGAGGCGTGCTGGACCCGCCCGGTGGTACGAGTGGTCCGCTTTGCGCGAACACGCTGGAGTTGACGCTGAACAACAGCATCAACATGAAGAAAAATAGGCTGTAGGACTTCTTGATGATCATTGGTAGCCGTTTCTTCCATTAAGGATCAATGGATTCAGCCGCCAATATATACAGATTTCATAACTCGTCCCATAGTATTGCAGTCACGATTCAGGTTAAGAATTTGTCCCAGAGGGAAACAAAAGCTCAATACAGCAGGGAATTAAGTCCTATCCAATTAAGGAAAAGTGGAAATTGGGTGCAGGTTAAGCTTTGGCTTCGCTCCCAAACAATAAACAGCTCTGGCGAGTGCCAGGATCATCACTGGCTCATCTGCTTAGAGAGCGTACTGGATGGTTCCGCTAGGTCTCACGGGGTGTCGTCGTTATTGTCCCGCTAGTGCTCATCCCTGGCGCACTGATAGGCAACCTGCGGATGATTGACCAGTTCAGTCGTCCTCATATCAGCACTCTGGCGCTCAACTGGTTTGATAGCAGCCCGCCGCGAGATGGCATCGTGCTGGTGTTGGAAGAATACTGGTATGACCGGTTGTGGAATCGGCTGTGGGGGGCTTATACGGGTAGCAAACCTTACGAGTGGTGGTGGACGAAGCTGGAGGACCTGACCACCAGCACACCATCGGAATATCTGGAGCGGAATATTCGCTGGTTAGTGCTCGGCGAAGATTTCATCCAGGGAAGCCGCAACCCAGAAGCATTGCAGGCCTACCTCGATCAATTGCTGCTAGTCAAAACCATCCCGGCGGATAAGTTCGATTTTCCGGTTTCACGTCCGCAGGAAGACTTTCACGCCTATCGATTTGAGCAACCCGATTACCTGGCGGGATTTGACTACGGGAGCACCCTGCGGCTGATGGCTTATGATTTATCATCCAACCGCCTAACCTCTGGCGAAACGCTCAGTTTCCGTCCTTACTGGCAACTCAAACAGGCTACGCCCCACAACTATTCCATGTTCCTGCATCTGTATCGACAGGAATCGGTCGATGCCGGGGAACCGATCATCCTGGCTCAGTTTGATGGTGAGCCACTGCATAACAGCAATCGACCCACCTCAACATGGAATGATCTTTCAGAGATCTATCTGGCAGAGCCTTTACAGTTTGGTATTCCCGCCGATCTTACACCCGGTGCTTATGTGTTGGCGGTCGGCCTATATGACTATCAAACAGGCGCACGCTTGATGGGTGCGGATGACACGAGCTTTTATGCCATCCCACTGATCATCAGTGGTGAAAATTAAACCGTCACCGGCAGCCGTTCCGCTGCGTGCAGAACCACCTTTTTCAGTAGCTCAGGATAGGTGATACCACCCGCTGCGGCTGCTGTCGCAAATGAATAGCCTTCGGAAATATCGGCATTCTGATTGGCATCCAATACATAAGGGACGCCATCGCGTACACGGATGTCACAGGCACCCCAGTCACGGGCTTCCACCGCGCGGTAGGCCGCTTTTGCTTCGCGCTCGATGCGCGTCTGCATTTCCGGGCTTAACTTCGCTGGTAATTCATAGTGAAGCAGTTCATTCACTTCGCAGGCTTCGGCTTTCCATTTGTTATCAAAACCAAAAAGCCGATCATGATGGTCTGGGACTGAATCATAAATTGTCGCGTACAACGGCATGATTTCAATCTGATCGCCATTGCCAACCATATAAGCACGGTATTCGGCACCGTCGATGAAGTCTTCGATCAGTGCCGGGCCTTTCCAGGTATCCAGTACTTCTTCAACTTGCCGCTTGAGATCGGCATATGAATCCACAACCGATGTCCGTGTGATTCCAAATGAGCCGTGTTGATTGGCTGGCTTGACCAATGCCGGAAACCGACCCCAGCCATTCAGCTTGCCATCCGCGCAAATTTCATAGTCCGGGGTTGAAACGCCACCCCGGATCAACTGCTCTTTCATGATACGTTTGTCTTGACTGCCTTGCAGAATTTCATCGCGCGCGCCGGTGCAGGTTAAGCCAAGACGTTCCAAAAGGGATGTGATCGGATCATACCAATTCGGGTTATCATCTTCACCTTCGCAGGTATTGAAGAAGATAGTCGTAGCTGGATCATAAGCCTTGAGTCGCTCTTCGATGTCACTTTCGACCAACAAGAGGCTGGCTTTAATGCCCGCTTTCTTCAACGCTTTAGGCATTCCCACAACCGTCTGCAAAGAATTATCTGGTTGATTGTTAAGGGGATCAATATAGTGCAGTACGCGGTGAACAATAACGACCTCAAATGGGTAGGTCATGCGGAACCCCCGATGGAAAAAGTAGCGCAGTTACAGACTGCCCCGACACACAAAAAAGGTGCGTTAAAACGCCTTTGATTTTATGTTATAGCAAACTGATGATATGACAATACACATAGAAAAAATTGATAGGTATTGAGAGGCCGAAAAACGTTTATATATTGCCCCATAAAATTGCGGTATAGTGGTGTGGTAAAGCAAGCAACTACATTTGCACATCCATTTCATCACTTGCCTGTGATATTCATTCAGGGCGAAAGATACAAACTGCATGAACCGCATAGTCCGATTAATCATTGCCACCTTAACATTGACTCTGGGAATCAGCCTGGCACAGGCTCAGGGAACTAAACTGGCAGCAACGATTGAAGTCCTTGATGCTGGTGTCGAAATGCTGCGGGTCGATACATCGAACTGGATTGCGCTCTCCGGTGGAAGTGTGGTGGGGGTTGGGGATACCATCCGTACAAATGAAACGGGCCGTGCGCGCATTACCTTTTTTGCCAACGGCACCGATGTCGAACTTTCGCCAGTTACAACCTATCGCATCAACGATTTTGAAGGTAGTGAGACTGATTATCTATTACGCGTTGAAGTGATCGTTGGTGAAACACTGCAACGTATTAACCGCATCGCCAACGCCACCCCGGACTACAGCATCGATACACCTTCCATGACATTGGCGGCGCGGGGGACTGTTTTTGTAGTGCGGGTGCTGCCGGTGGGACGCTCTGCCATGCTGGTGCGTGAAGGTGGGGTCAGCGCGGGCAAAAGCGCTGCTGATGATCCGCGCCTGGTAGAACCCGGCTTTGGCGTCCGTGCTGATCCAGATGAACCCCTGAGTGAGGCTGTTCCCGCTACTACTTTCGATCAACTCGATTCGGCACTGGATGGCTGTGCGGTCACGGTCAACTTTGCGGATGATGTCAGTGTGAATGTCCGGCAGGGGCCAGGGCGCGATTTTGAACAGGTTGGCGTATTAGCCCCTTCTGCCATCACCCGGTTGTTTGGTCAAACCGCGACCAATAACTGGTATCGCCTGGAATTTGAAGAAGGTTATGCCTGGGTACAGTTACCCGCCATTGCCCTGGAAGCAGGCTGTGCCGGTTTACGTCCTTTCCCGGATGAAACCGTGGCGGAAGGTTCAGCACCTGATGGAGCGCCGGAAGCCACCCCCGCCGGGTCGGGCTAGGGTGGTGAAATATGGCTGCTGATCCATCAAGGGATGTGCGTCGGGCACACCTGGGGCAAGGGGCGGTTACGGGTCTTGTTATCGCTCTGATGCTGATTGTGCTGAATGCTGGGGGTTTCTTTACCCCTACGCGACTGGCACTCACCAATTTGCTGTATACGGCCTCATCGGTCACGGACAACATTGTCATTGTCGCGATTGACGATAGCAGTCTGGCGGTTTACGGTCGCTCGCCAGCCGAGTGGTCGCGCGGTCTGCATGGTCAACTGGTTGAGATTGTGAACCAGGCAGGCGCCAGGGTGCTGGCCTTTGATCTGCTCTTTGCTGAACCCTCTATTGAAGACACTCGCTTTGCAACCGCACTGCAAGCCGCCCGCGAATCGGATAATCGGTTACGGGTGGTCATGCCGGTTGCCGGCGTGGAAGGCGTTCTGGAGTCTGCGCCGGGGATTTTGGCCTTTGCCGATGCCCTTCGCCCGACCCCTGAACTGCGTAGCCAGACAGATTACCTCGGTTATGTCAATGTGTTCCCGGATGGCGATGCGAATGTTCGGCGGCAACCCAGCCAGGTGCTGGTCGGGGATGAAATCAGTTATTCATTGCCGCTGGTCACTTATGCCGCCTGGCTCCGGATTCCGCCAGAAGCCCTCAGCAGTATTATCCAATCCGCACCCGGCACGTTCACCCTGGCTGAACGTACGCTCCCCATCGACGAACGGGGAATGTGGCTACAGAATTTCTTCAGTCGCGCTCACACGGTGGAGTCGCCCAGTAATCTTCGGGTGGTTTCGTATAAAGATGTGATTGATGGCAATATCCCACCTGAAATGTTTGCTGACCGGATTGTGATGGTTGGAGTGATGCGTTCAACCGCCCTGAGCGACGAATACTATGTCCCCATCCAGGCTGATGGTCGCAAAATGACTGGCGTGGAGATCCATGCTAACGCGATTGAAACGTTGATTCAGGATCGACCGATCACTGACCAAGGGCCCCTGTCCCAAGCCCTGATGATCGCCTTGCTGGCGGTAGTCAGCGCCAGCCTGTACGCTGTTGTGCGCTGGTTCTGGTCTTTGCCCTTAATGGTGCTGCTGCTGGCAATCGGATTTTTCATCAGTTCGGCGTTGATGACGGCCAACGGGCAGATTACCAATATCCTGTATGGTGGACTGGCGATCAGCCTGCCCGCATTTGTCCGAATCGGCAGCGAACTCATTCAGGAAATCCGCCGTCGGCAGCGAAGCGATTTGATTATCAGCAGTGCCGTAACCGTAGCGGACCAGCGCCTCCATCTGGATCGCACACTGGCGCAAGCGGCGAAATCTGTCAGCGCACTCTCCGGTGCCGAACATGTCGCCATTTGGTTACTGGATGCCGGGGGTACGTTACAACCGCGAGAATACTCGAAAGCACTGCGCCCGTCTGACCTGGGTGCATTTGATGGCGTGTTGGTCAAAGCCCAGCAATCGGGCAAATGGGTGGAGGAGAATGGCAATATCGCCATACCGATGAAACAGGGTGGCGAAATCATTGGCATGATTGCGGCAGCGACCCGGCAGCCACTGCGCCTGGAAATTCGGCAGGCCTTGGAGACGTTGGCCGGTGAAGTCGTTGCCGGGGAAATCGGCAATGCGCTGCTCTTTGATCGGTTGCACCGGCAGAAAGTCTTGCTGGAAACGACCTTTGAGCATTCACCAGCCGGTTTGATCGAGCTGGATGGCAACCAGCGAATTGTGCGGGGTAACCTGGCTGGCGACCGCGCCTTAATGGCCCAGTTGAATGACTTTGTTGGCCTTAATCTGGATAGTCTTCTCAACGCCGCCGGAGTTGAAGAAGGCACACGCATCAACCTGCGCGAAGCCTTCAAGAGTGAAACTGCCTTCCGCCGTGAACTGGCGCATCAGGGGCGCACTTATGAGGTCGATGCCGCCCCCTTACCCAATCGGGGTGGCTGGGTGATCGTGCTGAGCGATGTCAGTACGCTCATGCAACTGAATGAAGTCCGCACCCGTCTGCTGCGGATTGCCTCGCATGATCTCAAGAATCCGCTGACGCGGGTGAAGGGCTATGCGGATCTGGTGAGTGAAGGAATCGGTGGCAGCGTCCTTACGCCCAAAGACAAAGATTACGTCCGCGCTATCATTAGCGGGACGCAGAGTATGCAGCGCATCATTGATGACATCCTCAACACCGAGCGGTTGCGGGCGGGTAAACTGGAATTCACAACCCTGGACGTGCTGCCGATGGTTCAGGAAGTCATTGATCGCCATCAGGATGACATCAAAGATCGAGCGATCCATTTCAGTGCTGAACTCCCTCCAGTGATTGCTTCAATCCGAGGGGATGGCCCGCAGATCCTTCAGGCCATGTCCAATTTGTTGGGGAACGCGATCAAATATACGCGGGAAGGCGGCACTGTGACGCTGCGCCTGAAGGCGCTGCCGGAGCACATGCGCTTTGAGGTAGAAGATACGGGTTACGGCATCGCGGCCAAAGACCACCACCGAATCTTTACTGAATTTACGACGGTGCGGACTAAAGAAACGCTTTCGATCCCCGGCACTGGCCTCGGCCTGAGCCTGGCGAAAGCGGTCATTGATTCACACGGCGGCAAGATCAGTTTTACCAGCCAGGAAGGCCAGGGCAGCACGTTCTTCATCGAACTGCCTTATGCCCCGCAGGAGCAAGCCGAATGAAACGCATTTGGATATTCGTGCTGCTGATGGGTGTTTTCTTAGGTGGTACTGCCGCACAGGCAGATGAACTGGCCGCAACCCTGACCGCAATTTATGCCCCATTGGACTTCCTGCGAACGGAGACCAGCGACTCGTTCCGTATCCGACCCGGCCAGTTGATCGTGGTCGGTGCGGGCGATACGATCAGCACCGGGCGCGAGGGTCGGGCGATAATCGACTTCAATGGTCTGTTCCAAATCCTGCTCTTCCCGCAAGCCACGCTCTCGATCCATGAGTTCGGGTTTGACGATGGAACAGCCCGTTTTTCAGCCACACTGGTCGGGCGGGCGGCCCAGGTCAACGCTGCCGGGACTCGCTTCAGCCGCTATCAACTGGCTGCCGGGGCCTTCACGATTGATGCTCCCGCTGCGGTTTTTGGCATCTGGGCAAATTCGGACGAAACGCAGTATGTGATGGTCTGGGACGGCAACCTGGGGGTTGTCGGTCAGACCCAGCCGATTCCGGCAGGTTCGGGATTACGAGCGGGTGACAGCGGCCTGCAGGTCGTCGCTATTCCCCAGACGGATTACATCAATCCGGCGCGGCTGGAAGCGACCCGGGCAAGCTGTACGGCACAGGTCAAGACGGTTGATGATCTCAACCTGACGGTACGCTTTGGCCCTGGTTCCGGCTTCAGCGCAATTGGTTACATCCGACCCAATCAGGACATCACACTGGTGGCGATCAACGAGAATCGCAATCGTTACCGGGTACAACGCTTCAGTGGATTCGGTTGGGTGGAGACAGGCGGCCTAATCCTCAGCCCCGACTGTGACCGCCTGCCGGTGCTCTCGAATCTGTTCAGTGAATCGAATGAACAGTTCTTGCAGGTTGAAGACCAGGAACTGCCCTTCCTCACACCGTTCTACGGCCCCCCAGAAGAAAACCTGTGGTTCTACCGCACGCTGGATGAGTACATTCCACCGCTGAGTTGACTTGCAGTCTTTTAAGTCCATATTAGAATATTAACAAATGCATATTCTTTAGATGCATATCTTATGCTGGATAGCTATGTAAGTATCCAGGGAATAAACAAAATGAGATCACCTGATAGCTTTGTTTTTAACCCCAAAGTTGTCAAATATATCACCTCGTTTTTAGTTGTCCTCATGTGTTTGTCGATAGGCCTGCATATCCTATTCGTCGTGCTATTCCCCAATACACCAGAAGTTATACAAGCTGAGCTTAATGTGGGCAATGAAGATAATTGGCCCACATGGCTAAATGGAACACTTTTTTTGATAGCAGGATTCAGCGCTTTTCTAGTCGGCCTGCTGAACTATCATCAGTTATCCTCATCATCACCACGAACCGTGTTCGGTTGGATGGGCATTGCCGGTGGACTGGGGTTACTGGCTGTTGATGAGCAGTTAGCTTTTCATGATGCGGTCAGAGCGATCGTCCAGGACTTTTTTACCAACAATATTCCTGGTTTTTCGCCCCGGTTGGGATTTTACATGTGGTATATCGTACTGGGTGTTCCAGCTATCATCATTGCAATGGCTATCCTCTATTGCGTATATCGGCAACTCTGGCGATTTCGCTGGCCGCGTTATCTGATTATAGTTGCCATCCTATTGCTCTTGAGCAATCCTGTCAGCGAATTTCTTGAAGATCTGCCACGTCAATTCGACTCTAATCTTAGCAGGAATTTCATCGTCCTCTGGGACAACATATTCATGGCCATTCAGGAATCGACAGAAATGTTGGCGCCCATTCTATTGACCAATGCATTTCTGTGGGTGGGGTATGAATTCATCAACGAATCTCAGAAAAAAAGCACTGCAACTGAGGATCCTACAACTTCCCCATCATGAGATTATGAGGGCTGCCGTGTGGTAAGGCAGACCCAGTCGATTTCGGCGCGGTTCAATACAGTCGATGATCTCAACCTGATAGTGTGCTTTGGCCCCGGTTCCGGCTTCAGCGGGTTCGGTTGGGTGGAAACTGGTGGGCTCATTGTTCGATCCACGCCGAGCAAGATCGCCTCGTTTTATTGCATTGCTTAAAACTTGCCTCACTTCCTGCAGAACACTTTATGCTGCCGCAAAGTGGCAATATTAAATTTCATGTATACTTTTATGCTGATCTTAATATGTATTTCGATCTCTTTAGGCAATATTCCAGAGTCATTATGAATAACACGAACACCACTGCAGCTTTTCGTTCACAAACATGGCTTCCGTCTAACTGGGCAAAATTGGGATTTCTTCTCGGTCCGATTATGCTCATAGCCGTCTATTTGCATGAGCGCCTTGCCTTGGCAGATGCGCTCATTGATCCTATTCCCCGAACGGATCCGCTCTATATCCTCCGCATGATTATCACGCTGACCGGATTTACCCTGGTGCTGGGGAGTTGCATTCTGGTGGGAAAGGGCCAGGTTTCAATCCCCCGGCAGCGGTTTATCTGGTGGTGCAGTATTGGCGTCCTGGCCATGCAAGTAGCCTTTATTGCGTTATTTATCATTTCTCCCATATGGTTCTTTAAAGTAACCGACGAAGACCGTCCAGTGGAATGGTTTTCGGCACTGTGTTTATTGGTTGGCAGTGGATTGATGATCTATTTCGCCGTGACCAAGGCGCAAACCCGACTGGTTCGAGTGATCGCTCTGGGCATTGGATTAACTTTCTTCGTTATCGGGATGGAAGAAGTATCGTGGTTCCAGCGCGTGATTCGCTTCGATACACCGGAACTACTGGCAAATAACAGCCAGGAAGAAGCCAATATCCATAACCTGGACTCCAGCAGCTTTGAGGAGATCTACTATCTGGGTGGATTCGTCCTGCTGATCGCGGCACCCTTTATCGCAGCCAGAATGCGCCTGCAAGAACGCTTTCCCCAAATCGCGATCCTTTTCCCGAGCATGACCGTGCTGGTTCTATCCATGCCAAGCAGTTTGTACAACTATCATCTCTGGAATCGGGCCAGCACCCAGGTGATCTTTTTTGGCACGCTCCTGATCGTTGGTTATGTGAGCCTGCAATCGCTGCTTGACCGACAGGCTTCTTGGCAAGAGCGCTTTCTGGCCTTATTCCTGTTCGCGAATTTTATCATCGGTCAAGGGGCGCTCTTTGTGTTTCCCGATCATCTGCTCGTCCCCTGGGTTGCGAGCGAGCCCAAAGAAATGTTTATCGCCCTGGGCTTATGTGTTTATGCGATTGATGTTGTCGTCAGGAGCCGCTCCCAGGCGAAGTTGAGTCACACAGTCTGAACTCATTCCCCAATCACGCAGGTGATCGGGCGGCGGGGTGCATCGGTGATGTTCAGGCGCATCCCAAAATAGGGTGAGGGATCAACAGTGTTGCCGATGACGGCCTCATTACGGAAGCTGCCTTCGTCATCACTCAGGACGATGCTGAAGTGGAGATGCAGGCCAATGGGCGGGCGACCCGTTCCGGCAAACTCCCCCTGATAACCGAGCAAAACACCCTGCTCGACGGGCTGCTCCACCGTGCCGGGTGGGAAGGCCTCATCGATATAGGACTGGCTGCCATCCTGCGAGGCCATATGGGTGTAATAGGTCCAGATGGTGCGCCCCGGTTGGAGCGGGTCATCATGCCGGATGATGACGGATGAGCGCCAGTCCGGTAGGCGGGAGAGCCAACCTGGATAGGCCGCATAGACCGGCACCGTCCCCGGTTCACCATCCCCGAAGACATCAATCCCGGTATGCGTGTTCATGAGCGTATAGGGCGCTGCCGGGTCATTCCAGAGCAGGCCGATCAAGCCATCCGAGGGCAGGATGAAGGGGGCCTCCGGGCAGCCGACGCGGTTCATGACGGTGGTCAGGCCGGGTCGGGAAGCCGGGTCGGTGAACCAGCGGTTGATGGGATCATTGCTCTGACTGAGTCCGCCACCTCGGTACCAGAGGATGAAAGCTCCACCTGCCAGACCGAACAAGAACAGAGTCACGAGTGCAATGATCAGGAGTCGTTTTGCGTTCATGGCATTCATTTGACACTATGACGAATTTTCCGCCGAGAGTGCCAGCGGAAAGATGGAAGGGCCGCGCCAATTGGCGACATGCGTGCCATTTGAACTGGCGGGAGTACGGGAGGCCGGCGCTGATTGGCAACGATTATGGCGGAAAGACGGGACGGTGCCACCGCCGGACAAGGTTTGCTGTTTGACGGTGGCTGGACGGGAGACTGCCGCTGGCCTCACCCCCCTACCCCCTCTCCGGCGCCGTCTCCCGAAGACGGGACGGCTGGAGAGGGGGAGTCCATTGGACAATTCATAGGGAATCGATTCTGCGTGCGGGGTACTGTGTACCGAGCGAAGCGATAGGAGGGGGTGATGGATGGTCATGCGGTCAGTGTAGCATGGGCAGGCGGCAAAAACGGGACGTATGTTCCGATTTTGTCTCGATTCAATAGTCCAGTTTCTAGAAGTAGACAGTCACTCCCTGGGCTTGAATTTAGTCTTTATCCGCTCAGTGAAGAAGCTATTCTTGACAATGTCTTTGTCGTCAGTTTCAGGTGACCATATCCCATTAATAATGGATATGGCTTTTTCGAATTCTTCTTTAGCAAGTTGTGCATCCGAAAATGCATTGAGTAAGGACTTACAACTTGATTCGAGTTTTTTGCTTCTATCTAGTGGAACCAGTTCTGCCCCACACAGTTGATAGCGGACTATCATCAACATTACAAATCGAAAGCGGCGGTATTGGGCGTCAAATTCTCTTGATTTAAACAGATGCTCCAAGCGATAGTAACATAGCGAACTCACAAAATATGGAGTGGGGCTGTGATTCGATTGATATATCTTCGCTTCTACTTGGGTTGCCAATTTTCCAGAGTGGCCCCAAGCAAGATGCGGCAAATCCAGAAACATTGATGCAATGGCTTTTATTTGAGTTGAGATCGTAATGATTCTGGGTTTCTCAATCCCTGTTTGTCCTAAATATTGACCAGACCTCCTCTCATAATATAGTCGATTATCACCCTCAAATGTTGTGTAAAAGCTCTCAAGATCTTTTGCAAATGGTTTTAACGCCGTCATTTGTTCGGGCTTTATCGCAGTTTGGCTATTCGTTGACTTTATGACTTGGGTGATGAGTTCTTCATCAGTCAACGAGACCAGCTTGATTGGGATATAAATTTCACTTACTTCACTAGCAGATTTTCCATGAAGAACATTGTATATTGCATGACTCGTTTGGCATCCATTTACAATCTGATATCCCTGAAGCGCGAAACGATTGCCTGTTGGACGAATCGACGATGCAATAATGGTGACCCCATTGTTAAGAATGGGAAATCGCCCAGCAATTTGTGATCTAAGCGTATCTTCGATTTCCTGATTGACGCGATTTTCTCCTTGATAGTCTCTTACATTATCATAGAAGAGTGATCTTCGTATGCTTCCTTGCTCGTCTGTAATCAGTTTCAGATACTCACTAGCAGGGAGTATACCAATATACGATTGGTCAACACCGGATATATCAGGTAAGGTGAGCCTATCCCGAAAGGTAATCTCTGCTTTGGCATCGTTCTTGGTTGCCTGATAGTATTGCCGAATTTCCTTCGCACCAAGTGCTTCAAAAGTAACATTACTAAAGTAATTCAAGTCTGATAAATCACGCTCTGTTGCTTCAATTCTGGATACATGATCGTCTTGTGACGTCCAAATGCCAGTTGTTGCATAATATAATTTGCATATAGGATTGGCTTTAATCATCCATGTACTATTTTTGAAAATATGCTCTTTCAGTTCAGCCTTCTCTCGGATGCGGTCGTTTCGCAATTCATTTGGGTCAACCGAGAAAAACTTTCTAACTTCAAATGCAAAGTTTCCTAAATCACCAGAGTCAAAACTTGATGATGTCTTTGACTGAATGAATATGAAAACTGAATCAAGATAGCCATTAATCTCAATCAGATCATCTATTTCTTCAACCGAAGTTACTAGATTGCCGTTGACTATAATTGCAATTCCATCTATACCCGGTGCAGCTCCAACTGAAATATCCTCAAGTGAAAAATGTTCCTGATAGTTAGCGGATACAATTGCGTAGTTGCAGAAATATTCAAACGCAGTTGACTCATCTAGTGCTTGAATTTGTTGGTTCTGTACAAATTCTTTTAGCAGACCTTCTGTAATGCGATCCATCTGTTTGAAACCTTGTCCTGTATTAAGGTCATTAATCAATTATATGATGACACTAAATTATGAATAGTAGAATTGATAGGTGATTCAAGATTGTTATGTTTTAGTGTGTTTCCAGCCCACCTTCTTCAATGCGTGCAGAAGTTAGCCCGATTTCTTGCTGGCGGGATTTTGACCGGCATCCTTGTTCTTAGCGGCGTCGCGGGCTTTCTTGGCGGTTTCCCCCATGCCGGGGAACCATTCATCCGCCAGCGCACCCGCCGGACGAGTCAGCACCAGGCCACCGAGGTCGCGGGCGATGCGCTCCAGCATGAACGGCTGAATCCAGGTGAGAGTATCGACCTGGACAGCCCTGGCCCCGGCATCGATGTAGTCCCGCGCATCCTGCTCCGAGTGAATGCCGCCGCTGCCGATGATCGGCGCTTCCAGCTTGCCCGCAAGCTGCTCGACCAGCCGCAGCACCATAGCCTTGACCATCGGGCCGTATATCCGGCCTGTGACCATGCGCCCACTGTGGGGATCGCGGGCGCTGCCGCGGGGCGGCGCACAGACGACGACGGCCCCTGCCCCGGCGTGATCCGCCGTTTCTGCCAGCGCCAGGGCATCGGTGAAGGGTACACGCACCAGCACCGGTTTATCGGTATTGCCGACCGCGCCGCGCACCATCTGTTCGGCCTCGGCCCAGGGAATATCGTCATTCAGGCCGAGTTCGAGCGCGTCCACTGCGTGTTCGGCATCGATCCGGCTGGCACATTTGCGGACGTGCTCCGGCGAGGTGCCAACCACATGGACGATGACCGGCATGGCGAAGTTATCCCATAGGTCACGATATTTGCTCATCACCTTGCTGATGCCGGGGTTCGGCAGCCCGGTGTGGATGAGCATGCCGGAGTCGAGGGGGACAACGCGTGCCCCACTGGCCGGATTCCAGGGTGTATAGGTCACCGGGTTGGTGACAAATGCGCCGAGTTTTTCAAACTTAACGAGGCCGCTGTAGGCATCGCCAAAGCCCATCGTCCCGGCAGCCGGCATGACCGGGGAATCAACCTGAAGCGGATTTTTGCCAGCGCGCGTGATCTGGATCGACATGGTGGTGAAGTCCTCAGGGCAAATGCAGGGCGGTTAAATCGAGGGCGGGGCCATCCAGGCAGGCGAGCGCGTAGTCGCCTCCCTGGAGGCTAATGGTACAGGCCTGGCACGCGCCTACCCCGCACGGCTGGATCAACTGCGAGACACCGAAGATGTACTGCTTGGGCACCTCTGCCCGCAGTGCCTTAAACAGCTCCAGCACTTCCTTAAAGCGCCCCATCTCGTCATCCTGCCCGACAGCCACAAAAACCTGATCTGCCCAGCCCACGGTCATGACGCGGTTGGGCCACTGCAGTTTGTCATCGGAACGAATGACTTCCAGTTCCTTGGGCAGTTCGGATACGGGATAATCGACCGCTTTGCCACTGAGGACGAGGGTGGTATTGACCTTGTTGCTGAGCAGCCACTCGGTCGACATCAGCAGCGGGGAAGGCATGGTATCGTGGGCGATCATCAGGACTTGCCGGATGGTTCGCTTATAGGCGAAGGGTTTGCCGACCGGCCCCAGCAGCGTATATTGCTGACCGGGATCGTAGGATGGATAGGTCGGGCGATCCACCGTCATCTCCGACGGATGCCCCGGTTTGGCGGTGACGGCCACCGGCCACCAGTGTTCCCGGAGGTAGGGCTGCCATTGTTCCGGCTGCGACCCATAAAATCGGCGTGCCAGCACGGTCTGACCCGGCTTGATGGTGTTGAGGGAGTCTTCGATGCTAAGGTGGAGCCGCTGGATGTGGGCGTTCAGCCGCGTCACCCGTTCGATATTGGCCTGTGTTTCGCGCATGGGTGCGCCCCTGTGTCCCTGAAAGGCATACGCTCCCATTGTACACACGTTCGGCCTGCCGTGCCGCTGTCGTTCGGTGGTCTGGTGCTGGTCAGTGGCTTCAGCGGGTACAATCAACGCTTCAGTATCCGGCAGTGCAGCAAGGAGCATGACAACCATGAGCGTCCCCCGTATTCCGATGGCATCCGGCGATTTGCAGCTTTCGCAGATCATCCCCGGCCTGATGCGTCTCCTCCAATGGAACCTGAGCCGGGAACAGCTCATCGGCTGGATCAATACCTGTATTGACCTGGGCATGACCAGCTTTGACCATGCTGATATTTACGGCAGCTATCAGGTTGAAGCGGCTTTCGGTGAGGCGTTGGCGGCCAGCCCTGGCCTGCGCGACCGCATCGAGATCGTGACCAAGTGCGGGATTGCCCTGCTCAGTCCGCAGCGACCGGCCCATACGGTGCATCACTACAACACCACGCGCCAGCATATCATCGCGTCGGCGGAACGCTCACTGCGGAACTTCCAGACGGATCGGCTCGACCTGCTGTTGATCCACCGACCGGATGCACTGATGGACGCGGATGAAGTGGCGGCGGCGCTGAATGAATTGCTGCACAGCGGCAAAGTGCGGGCGATTGGGGTTTCCAATTTCACGCCCTTCCAGTGGGACCTGCTGCAATCCCGGCTGGATACGCCGCTGGTCACCAACCAAGTGGAACTCTCGCTGACGTTCCTCAATACCCTGCATGACGGCACGCTCGATCAGGCCCAGCAGTTGCGCCGTCCGCCGATGATCTGGTCGCCGTTGGCGGGTGGTCGCCTGTTCAGCCAGAACGATGAGCGCTCGGTGCGGGTGCGCGCCGTGCTGGAGCGCATCGCAGCGGCACACGGGGTCGCCCCGGATGTGATCGCGCTGGCGTGGGTGCTGGCACATCCCTCCAAACCGCTGCCGGTACTGGGGACGGGCAACCTCGACCGTATCCGCGCCAGTGCGCAGGCGCTGACCGTCACGCTGGATCGTCAGGAGTGGTTTGCGCTATGGGAAGCCAGCGCCGGGCGCGAAGTGCCGTAAGACAAGACTCAACCGCGATCCCACCGGGAGGCTGCGCTCAGGCGCAAAGGACGCAAAAGCCCATGTAGCCATTTGGTCAAGGCGGGTGATATGTGTTTGTATGGGGTGCTTTCGGAATTGGGGGAATCCGGTCAAGGGTCAAAATCGAAACATATGTTCCATTTTCGATCTGATCTGTGGTATCTTGATCCTGGTAGATTGCCTGTGCTTGTCCCTGAAAGTAATCGACGACAACGACAACAATCTTGTGGCGGCGGAGGGGGTCTGCCACAGCCGCCACTGCCACTAGGAATGATATATTCGCCCCCAATCTGAAATGCACCCGTTTGCATCTCCCGTCCTTGACCAAACGGTTGTGAATCAGTACGCTGTTTTCTGTTGGATGCACCGCCCGGATTTAGTGTCAATCGAGAACGGTGAACTGTGAGCTATTCAACTTATCCACCTCGTAATCCGAACCCGGAACCGGAGTTCAATCCCTGGCTGGTGCGGATCCCGCTGCTCATCATCACGGGTGGCGTGCTGCTGGTCGGGACTCTGGCAGCGCTCATCATCGCCTTCCAGATGCGCTACAGCAACCTGGTCATGCCCGGTGTGGCGTCGTCCGGCGTGGCGCTGGGCGGGATGACCCGCGAGGAAGCCCGTGCCGCCCTGCTGGACAGCTTCCGTTATGACGATCAGGTGATCTTCACCTTCCGGTATGGCGACCAGTTCTGGCAATACAGCGCGGGCGACCTGGGCATCGGCTTTGATGTCGAGGCGACGCTCGACCAAGCGTTTGGGGCTGGTCGCAGCGAGAGCGTGGTCAGCAACCTGGCCCAGCAAGCCAGTATCTGGCTGAACGGCCGGGGCATCGCGCCGGTCATCCGCTACGATCAGAATACGACGCTGGCGGCGGTTCAGGCGATGGCTACCGAGATCAACCGCCCGGCGGCGAACGCCACGCTCCAAATCGAAGGCACCAGCGTCATCACCACGCCGGGGCAAAGCGGGCGGGCGCTGGATGTGCAGACGACGCTGATGCAGATCGACGAAGCGATCCGCAGCCTGCGGCCCGGCGGTGAACTGCTGCTGACGGTCAATGAAGCGGCCCCGACGGTCTGGGAGGCGGAAACCGCTGCTGCTAAAGTGCGGGCTGCGCTCTCCGGCCCGGTCACGCTGGTGGCGGATAATCCCGCAGGTGGGCAACCGCTTGGCCCGTGGACAGCGACGCCTGAACAAATCCGCGCGGTACTGAGCCTGCGACTGGTCGATAATGGCGACGGCACCCAGAGTTATGATGTGGATGTGAATACGGAAGCCTTCCGGGGGTATATCGCCAATCTCGCGCCGGGGCTGATCTCGTTCCCACGGGATGCACGCTTCCACTTTGATGACCAGACCGGGGTGATCCGCCCGATTCAGGCAGCGGTCAGCGGGCGGGCGCTGGATGTCGATGCGACGCTGGCTCGCTTGAAAGACGGTATCTTCAGCCCGACCAATCGCATTGTGCCGCTGCAATTCAGCTATACCCCGGCGCGCTTCAATGACAACGTGACGGCGGCGGAACTGGGCATCACCCGTATGATCGCCGAAGCGACCACCTACTTCGCCGGGTCGACCCGCAACCGCAAGGAAAATGTGATCGAAGCGGCTTCACGCTTTGATGGCATCATCATCGCGCCGGGTGAGGAATTTTCTTTCAATACCTGGCTGGGGGATATCAGCCCGGAGACGGGTTTCACTCAGGGCAAGGTCATCTTTGGTGGGCGGACGATTGACGGTGTCGGTGGCGGCGTTTGCCAGGTCAGCACGACCATTTTCCGGGCCGCGCTGCTGGCGGGCTTCCCGATCACCGAACGCTACTCGCATGGCTACCGGGTGGGATTTTATGAGCAGCAGAATTTCCCGCCGGGGTTGGATGCGGCCATCTGGCAGCCGACCGCTGACTTCCGGTTCATTAATGACACCGGATTCCACCTGCTGATCGAAACGACGGTGTTCCCACAGAATGACTCGATTCAGTTCCGGTTATACAGCGGGGATACCGGGCGGCAGGTGGTGATGGAGGGGCCGGTCATCCGGGATGTGACGCCCTCGCTCAACGCCACCTTCGTCAGCAACCCTGAACTGGCACCGGGTCAGGAACTGTACGTGGACTGGGCCAAAGAGGGGGCAGACGTGACCTTCACACGGCGCATTCTGGATGCCAGCGGCCAGTTGATCCGCGAGGAAGCCATCTACACGCACTACCAGCCGTGGGGCGCGGTGGTACAGGTCGCGCCGAGTGATCCGCGCCTGACGACGGGCTAAAATACGCTGAGAGTATGAGGGCAGGGACTATGAGTACTTCAGTGTATCCTATCGAGATCGGCGCGATTCGCGGGCGAGTCTTGCTGGATGGCGTTCAAGTGGTCAGTGCTGATGATTTGGCGCGTATTTTCCCAGATGATAACCAGCGTATCCGTGCTGCATCACCGGATGAGGCCCTCAGTTTGAGTGGCAATGTCCTGTTTCTGGAAACGGCGGGCAAGCGTATCCTGGTCGATACTGGCATCGGCAACCTGATGCCGGATTTGCCGGGGCAAATGCAAACCCGGCTCCGTGAAACCGGCGTAGAGCCAGAGTCAATTGATACGGTCATCCTCAGCCATTTTCATATGGATCATATTGGCGGGCTGTTGGGGGCTGATGGACAGGCTGCCTTCCCTCATGCGCGGTTGGTTGCCTCGCGGATGGAGTACGATCACTGGATGCGCGAAGATCTGTTGGCAACACTCGATGAAGTCCGGGCTGGGCGGCTACGCCAGACCTTCGCCGCCTATCCCCGTCTTGACCTGGTGGAAGGGCAAGCCGAGGTAGAACCGGGTGTATCTTTGCTGCCCGCGCCGGGGCATACACCCGGTCACTGCGCCATCTGGATCGAGTCCGAAGGCGCACATCTGCTGCATGTGGTTGATAGCTGGCACTGCGCCGCCCAGGTGCAACTGCCGGATGCGCGGCCAATTTTTGATGTGCAACCGGAGCTTGCTACCAGCACCCACCGTGATCTGCTGGCGCGGGCCGAGGCCGAGTCCCTGCGGTTGCTGACCTATCATCTGGCGTTCCCCGGTCTGGGCCACATCCAGCGGCAGGGTGAACATACGGTCTGGCTACCGGCTTAGCACTTCAGGGCGGATTTCTGGATTAAGCGATGTACGCTATGGTTGATCTCATCACTGCATCATCTTCCTGAAGGGAAACTATGACCCAGACCGACCCCATTCACGTCATCGTGGCGATGGACTTCGCCGACGAGATCATCGAACAACTCCAAAGCATTTCTCCCCGGTTGGTCATCGAACGGCACTGGCCGGAGGTTCCGGCCCGCGCCTGGGCTGAGTGTGAGGTGCTCTACACGCTCAAACATTACCCGGAACCCGACCAGGCACCGCATCTGCGCTGGATTCAACTGCATCATGCCGGGGTTGATCGGTTGATGAAAAAGCTGATCGTACAGGCTGAAGACCTGGAAGTGACGACCGCGAGCGGGGTTCATGCGGTGCAGATGGCGGAATACTGCCTGATGATGATGATGGCTTTCACCTACAAGCTGCCGACCCTGCTCCAGCTTCAGGCGGAAGCGATCTGGCCGGAGAATGTAGAAGACTCGCTCACGCGGTTTGCGCCGTTCCACCTGCGGGGGCGGACGCTGGGCATCGCAGGCTACGGTTCCATCGGGCGCGAGCTGGCCCGCCTGGCGAACGCGATGGGGATGACGGTGCTGGCTACCAAGCGCAATATCAAGCATCCGGCCAGCGAAGACGAATACGCGGAGGAGGGAACCGGCGACCCGGCTGGCGAGATCCCGGCACGGCTGTATCCGCCGGAAGCGCTGCGGTCGATGGCTGGCTTGTGTGACTTCCTGGTGCTGACGATGCCGCTGACCGAGGCGACCCGGCACGCGGTCAATGAGGAGGTGCTGGCGGGCATGAAGCCAACGGCAGTGCTCATCAACGTGGCTCGTGGGGGTGTGGTCGATACCGATGCGCTCATCTCCGCGCTGGCTGCCGAGCGCATTGCCGGAGCCGCGCTGGATGTGTTTGATGAGGAACCCCTGCCGCGCAGCAGCCCGCTGTGGAACCTGGATAACGTCATCATCACGCCGCACATCAGCGGTAACAGCGCCTTCTACCATGAAAAGACGGCGGCGGTCTTCACCGAGAATATGAAGCGCTATCTGGAGCGCCGCCCGCTGCTCAACCGGGTGGACCGCAAACGGGGGTACTAATCGGGCAACCCCGGACGCCATGGGGTCACCCCTAACGCATTTATCCCTGATCAGTGGGCTTACGTCCAATGAAGACATGACGCTCGAAGGGGTCGATCACATACTCCGGTTGGAAACCGACCTCTCGCAGCAGGCTCAGCCATTGATCGCGGGGGAAGAGGCCGACGATATGGCGTTCGTGCTCCACCAGCGGCGCTTGATCGCCTTCGCGCAGGATGAAGACGTAATCCACAATGCAGGTCGTATCGGTTGGATCGGGGTCGTCCGACCACTCCAGGTAGCGCACCGAGCGCCCTTCGCCGTCATGGCCACCGTGATCGGTATCCGGCTCGAAGGTCTCCTGCACATCATCCGGCACCAGCAGCACCATACCCCCCGGTATGCAGTGCAGATAAGCGGTGGTCAGTGCGGCCCGCAGGTCATCGAGCGTGGTCATGTAGTCGATGGCATCGTGGATGAAGACGGCATCGAACGTTCGTCCCAGCCGCACCGTCCGCATGTCCCCCTCAAGATGTTCACAGTCCGGATTGAGCTGACGGCTGGCTGTCAGCATCCCCGCTGAGAGATCAACCAGCGTGGTGCTGGCGAAGGCGGTTTTCATGTGCAGCGCATTGTTTCCGCCTCCGCTGCCCAGTTCGAGCAGGGTTGGGGCAGGCCGGGCGGTGACCTCCGCCAGCAGCGGCAGAAAAAAGGCCACTTCTTCCGCGTAGTCCGCCGGGTCGGAAATCAGGTGCCACCAACTGGCGAGATCGTTGTAGAACTTCATGGGGCTTTCTTCCGCCTGAACTCGTGTTCCAGCAGGCCAAACTGCTTGATGTTCACAAAGCGACCGTGCTCCCAGCAGCTTTCCCGCCAGAGTCCCTCGACCTGAAAGCCGCACTTGAGCAGCACCCGCTCGGAGCCGAGGTTGCCATCGGTGCAATCCGCCTGCACCCGGTGGACTCTCAGTGCATCAAAGCACCAACCGAGCATGGCGCGAGTCGCTTCTGTCGCATAGCCCTGCCCCCAGTGCGAGGGCAGGATGTGATAACCGATGTCTACATGCCGGTCACTTTGGTCCCAGTCGTAGGTGCCACCTGTGCCGATCACCTGCCCGGTTTCGCGCAGGGCGAAGGCCCATTGCACTCCGTCGTGACGTTCATAAGCCCCGCTGAACCAGTCAATCAGGCCGATGGCTTGCTCGTGGGTGATCACCGGCTCCATATTGAGGTAGGCCAATACTTCTGGCGAACCGTAGATGGCGATGATCGCTTCTGCATCGGCCCGAGTCAACGCACGCAGGTGCAGGCGTGGTGCCTCCAACAGCGGGAATGACTGGAAATTGAAGGCCGTGGTCATTGTGCGCTGAAGATGCCAACTTCCTGCACATCCACCCGCACGCCATCCAGTTCCGGCGGGATTTGATCGACCGGGTCGATGATCTCCGAACTGACTTTGGCATCGACCATCACCACCAGACCAATCTCGCCGGTCTGATGACCGCCCTGAGTCACGTAGCCCACGCCGACACCGAGGACATGGGACTTCCGCATCAGGGTATCGCTGTACTTGGTTTGCACGAGCTGCGCCCGCGCCATCTGTTCATCCATCGACATGGTAGGGAACATGATTATCCTCCCTCACAGTTTCGTGACATGAATAGCTTGTCGGACGTGCAACAGCACGCCCCTACTAAAGTCTCACCTGGAGGGCGTTCAGCACCACATCAATTGGGGTGAAGATCGTCGACAGGTTTGACCCGGCGAACAATAATCCAACCGCCTTGTTTTCCACACCATCCACGATCAGCGAACCAGAGTCCCCACCCTGGCTGATCGGCCCGGTGATCACCTGCCCGGTGAAGCGCGCTTGCTTACTGCCATAAGCGACGGTCACGGTGGCATTGAGCAGGTTGACGGTGCCTTCCGTGTAGCCGGTGGTGCGGCCACTCTTCCGGACGCGCATCCCCAGCGTAGCGGGTTTGGTGCCCTGGACGCGACCAATGCCGCGAATATCATCACTGAAGAAGGTCGGATCGACCGGACGGGCGAGGGCGGCATCGACCTCATTGCTGTCGGTAGCCTGGGCGGCAGGGCTGGTCGCACTGGATGACAGCGGAGCCGGGGGCGGCGCGACCGGTACCGGGGCGACTCGCTGCTGGGAACCCACCAGCGCTGCCAGCGCATTGACCACCTGCACCACGCTTGTGACCACATCACAACTGGCGGGCGGTGGATTGGGTCCGGGCCCTGGCCCTGGCCCCGGATCTGGTGTTGGGCCGGGCGTCGGTTCCGGCGGATCGCCGATATATCGCAGGCGGACAAAACGCTCCAGACGAGCAACGATGTCATTCGGGTTCAGACCGCCATCGGTTGGGCCGGGCTGCAGGATGGGATCGCCAATCTGGGCATCGTTGCTGTTGGCAAGTACATGATTGTTGGAGAGGATGAGCTTCGCGCCGGTGGCAATATCCGTGACCAGTACGCCGAGTGTCCCGGCGGTGATCTTGTAGTGACCGATGCTCACCCCACCGGGGATGATCGGGCGGAAGCGATCCCGCGGGCTTTCATAGGCGCGCAGGTAGCCGACTTCGATCACGTCTGTCTGCACGCCATCAATCTGTTTGGGAATGACATCCGCAGCAGAGAGCGCCGCCAGCGGCAGCTTCTGTTGAACCAGAGTCACCACGGAAAGATCACCCGTCAGGTTTTTACGCCCAACGGCCACACCAACTACATTCGGTCGTTCCAGCAGGGTGTTTTCAAAGGCGGCCTGCGCCTGGATCGCTTCCTGTTGAGAGATAGCCATGGGCGAATACTCCTTGCCTGTTGCCGCACGATTGCCGTCCTAACCGCATTCTAGCACGATTTAGTGGGCAGGGGATTCATCGCAGTGAGCGATAAGACTGATCTGATTGCTCTTCATAGATGAGTTCGCCATCATCGCCGATACCGATCACCGTCGCCAATTCAGCATCCGTTGGCGCTTCAGGAGGTTCATCAAGCAAGATGCGTTCCACGGAAAGTAGTGTGACCAGAGGGTTGGTTAGGTAATGGAGGATGAGGCCATCTTCAGCATGGTTACGGAACTGATCCCACAAGGTTTTCGTGACCGGGAAGCTGTGTAGAGGAGTCTGGATAAAGTGCGTATCCTGATAAACCTGTTTACCGTCAATTGAGTAAGGTTTTGGATGAATGATAAATTGGACTGGCCCCTCCCAGCTTTCGATCTGATAGTCGTTAGTGGTCAGGCGCTGATGAATACTCATCAGTTGGGGACGCTCGCGCAGGGTGAAGCGAAGTTGTGTCCATAACTTGACAGCCCCATAGGCAGCTCCAACTAACAATGCCAGCCCCAACCAGACAGGTATCCACTGCTCCAAATCAATCGTCGGAAAGGTGAAGCTGGCTATGAACAGGCTTAAGAGAAACAACGGTAATCCCTGGAGTGACGGCCATTTGAAGACAGGCTGCCTGCTCATGTCGACTTCGTGGAGCAACCGTGTTTTCTGCTGGTCAGAAAGCTCCCCTCGGATATTTGCAAGCCGTCCTTCCTGCGTGTTCTCGTTGGCACCCAGCGGGATTGTCAGCATCGACAGTACTCCCTGATTACTCTTGAAACAGTATAGTGGCATCAAGGATCCCGGCCAACTGCCTGCACTAGATGGCTCACCACCATGAACAACAGTGGACTGTGATGGACTCATCTACAGACAGCAACCCCACCCTTACAATGATCGAATACTTGCGATCCACTAGCTTTGTGAGCACTCATTTGACAACCACTGCCCCTCGTTGGCGTATCTTCGCTTCGTTCGCCGCCATTTACCTGTTGTGGGGTGGCAGTTACCTGGGAATCCGTACCGCACTGGAAACGCTGCCGCCGTTCCTGGCCGCCAGCCTGCGTTTTCTGCTGGCCGGTTCACTGCTGTATATGATCGCCAAGCGTGGTCAACCGACACCGACTCGTCCACAGTGGCGCTCGGCGGCCATCCTCGGTTTCCTGATGCTGCTCATGGGCAATGGCCTCCTGATGCTGGCTCAGCAGCATATCCCCTCCGGCCTGACGGCAACGCTGTTTGCTTCTACACCGTTCTTCTTTGCCTTGCTTGGCTGGCTTTGGATGGGGGAAGGTCGTCCCAGCGTCCGCACCTTGGTCGGAATCGCAATCGGGTTTGTGGGGATCGGCCTGCTGGTCGGTGTTGATGTGAGCGGCGTGGGTCAGGTTCCTGTTATACCGTTCCTGATGATCCTGTTCTCGGCATTCCTGTGGGCATTTGCCTCGTTCTATTCCAAACGCCTGCCGACCCCGGCCAATCCCATGCTCGGCGCGGGCATGAACTTGTTCTGTGGCGGGGTTTTCCTCGGTATTGCCAGCCTGGTCAGCGGTGAACTGGCGACCCTGCACCCGGAGTTAATCTCGGTGCGGTCGTTGTTGGCGGTTGTCTTTCTGGCAATTGGCCCTTCGCTGACCGCCTATAGTTCCTATATGTGGCTGCTGAACGAGGTACCGTCCAGCCAACTGGCGACATACGCCTATGTGAATCCGGTGATCGCGGTCTTTCTGGGGGTGGTCCTGGGCGGGGAAACGCTGACTCCGCGGGCTATGCTGGCTTCAGCCATCATCATCGGTGCCGTCATTCTCATAAGCACAGCGCCTGCTCAAGCGGGGAAAGCCAACACAGAAGCAAAACCGCACCAACCCGGTGGGCTGCTGCGCGCCTTCGCCCTGCGGCGCTAAAAGCAATGGCCGGCTACTCGGGCACGCCCCTGATCCAGAAGCTGGGCATCAAACCTGGTCAGCGGATCTTGATTGTAAATCCACCACCGGATTATGAGACTACGCTTGGCCCGCTGCCGGATGGGGTTGAACAAGCCACCGGGCTGGTAGGTCAATTCGACTTCATCCATTTTTTCACAACCGAACGGGCTGAATTTGAGGCCCGTTACCCGAACCTGCGGGCTGCCTTGCGGCCTGCTGGAATGCTCTGGATCAGTTGGCCGAAGAAAGCCAGCAAAGTACCAACCGACCTGACTGAAGATGTGATTCGCAATCATGCACTGACCAATGGGCTGGTTGATGTGAAGGTGGCCGCTATTGATGCAGTCTGGTCGGGTCTGAAATTGGTCATCCGCCGCAAAGATCGAGCATAAGCGGTCTCATCCACGCCTCACGCGAGGCTAGGCGGCGTTTCAGGTACTGTCTCTACCCTGAAAGCGTTGTTGATCTAGCCCCGTGTGGAGATTGGTCCCTCATGCTCAATCATGTACGCGCATCCCGGCCGTTCGACGGACCAGCGGAGCGCGTTCAGCACTGCCCGGTCTGCCAGCAGGATCGGCTGTTCCTCTTTATCGGCGTTCAAAGCTGGCCTCATAGTCACCGGCATCGTCGTGATCTACCGCCGGATCTGGCACTCTGGGAATGTGACCAGTGTGAAGCCTCTATCAGCACCGAACTGCTCAAAGAGCCAGGCCAAAGCCACTGAGTGCTACAAAAAATTTACGATTGCTCAACGGTGTGTCCTTGCAAGCCGCCTTTACACTTCCAAGTATGTTGTGAAGTTCATGTAGGGAGTGCCAGGATGGAAGCGAATACACAGCCCGATCCAGCCAATGATACACAACCGCTGGACTTCCGTGGTTTAGACAGCGAACCGTACTATACGGTTTGCCCAAGCTGCATGGAATGGACCGAGTTCACTTTCCTGGGTGTGCAGCGCTGGCCGGAAGCTGTGGCACGGCTGAATGACCTGCCCGCCGCCCTTATGCTCTTTAACTGCGCCTGCTGCCAGACCACTATCAGCCAGCCAGCCCCGGATACGCTGACCGAATTCGCCGCCTGATCTCCACATTTCTCAACATCAGCACTATAAAGCCCTGCGACGCGTTAGCGGGGCATCAGGATGCCTGTGTTGCCTGGCCAACAGTCAGCGCATTTTATTGACGCTATGCTGCGATAGAATGACTCGGTCAGATTCATTTGTCTTTGGATTGACGGGTATTCATGCCGAGGCCGATGGCGAGGAAGGCGGCGCCAATGGCAATAAAAGCTGTGTTATTGAAGCCCAGTATCATAAAAACAATGGCCAGTACCAGAAAGGCATTACCCGGCGTAGCGATCTTTTTCATATCGGCTCCCTGGTTGATGTACGCATTCCAGGAGCCGAGTGTACGCAAAAAGCTCATGAGTAGAAAGTGTTTCCATGAAAGCCTGGTTAGCGGTTTTACTAATCCTGATGAGCCTGAATCTACCCTCTGCGGCACAGGCCCAAAACTCCTGTGAAAGCCCGTTTGAGGGTGTTTCGATTCGCTTCAGCAACGGATTTTGGACCAAGACGGATTTCTGCAACACGACGATCAACCTGGCCGAAGTCATCTCCGGTGGGCCGCCACCGAATGCCATTCCGCCGATTGGCTTTCCGGAATGGGCTGACCCGATCAATCCGGCACGGGTGATCCCGCCGCTGCCCGGCCCGATCTTTGAGCCGGTGGAGGGCGGTCGTGGTTGGTTGCAGGATCAGTCGCCGGTCATTGCGCTGGAGATTGACGGGGAAGCCCGTGCTTATCCACTGGCGATCCTGACCTGGCATGAGATCGTCAATGATGTCGTGGGTAGCGTGCCGGTGGCGGTGACTTTCTGCCCCTTGTGCAACAGCTCTATCGTTTTTGACCGGCGTGTAGGCGAGGCCGAACTTTTCTTCGGCACCACCGGTAACCTGCGTAAGAGCGACCTCATCATGTGGGACGACCAGACACAAAGCTGGTGGCAGCAGTTCACCGGGGAGGGCATCGTCGGGCAATATGCCGGGGAAATGCTGACGATGTTGCCTTCGCAAGTCGTGGGCTTTGGACAATTCGCCGCGCAGTACCCGGAAGGTCAGGTGCTCTCCCGCCAGACGGGCACGGGCCGGGATTATGGACGCAATCCCTACGCGGGGTATGACAGTGGTGAACCTTTCCTGTTTGAGGGTGTGATTGACCGCCGCCTGGCTCCGACAGCCCGTGTGCTGGCTGGTCTGGTCAATGGGGAACCGGTGGCCTATCCATTCCGCTTATTGGCGCGTTCCTTCGTCATCAATGATACGGTGGCCGAACAAGCGATAGTGGCGTTCTGGCAGGATGGTCAGGCCAGCGCACTGGATGCCAGCCAGATTGACGCCGGGGTGGAAGTGGGATCGGCTGCGCTCTACAGCCGCGTCCTGAATGACGAAACGCTGACCTTTACGGCTGATTCAGGTGGCAGCATCACTGACGAGCAAACCGGGAGTACCTGGAATGCGTTCGGGGTGGCGGTTGATGGCCCTCTGACCGGGGAACGCCTGCGGCAGATTGTGGCATCGCCCCACTTCTGGTTTGCCTGGGCGGCATTCAGGCCGGAGACCATATTATACGGCTCCGCGGATAGCCAATAGCCTGGGATCATACAGGGGCGGTCCAGCAGGCCGCCCCTACTCCTGCTACAGGCCAATCCCGCGCAGGTACTCACGGTTGCGGGCGGCGCTTTCTTTGGGCGTCCCCATGCCCGGCAGCACATCCTGCTCCACCACGATCCAGCCGTCATAGCCGATCTCGCGCAGCGTTGCCAGGACGGCGGGGAAATCCACACTGCCCTTGCCCAGTTCACAGAAGACGCCATGCCCAACCGAGGTCAGACCATCCCAGTCCTGTTCACGGGACTGGCGGGCTACATTGGGTTCCTGATCCTTAAAGTGAACATGCCAGATGCGATCCTTGAACTGGCGGATGCCGGTGACCGGATCGCCACCCCCAAACGTCCAGTGACCCGTATCGAAGGCCAGCCCAAGGATAGCCGGGTCCGTCATCGCCATGAGGCGTTCAGTTTCCGCCGGTGTCTCCACCAGGGTACCGATGTGATGATGGAAGACCGTCCGCAGTCCGGTGGCTTCCATCACCCGTTTGGCGATCAAGTTGGCACCTTTGGCAAAGGTTTCCCACTGGGCATCGCTCATCCCCAGATCCGGGGTGATGCGTCCGGCATACTTGGTACGGATCGGATCGGCATAAGGGTCGTTACCCAGGACGATGAAATTCTCTTTGCCGCCGACTGTCGCCAGGAGTTTAGCGGTGCGGATGGCATCCGCGGCACTTTGTTCATGCTGGTTGGCATCATGTAAGCGGACGCTCACCCATGATGCCAGCAGGCTCAGGCCACGCGAACCCAGTTCAGCAGTTAATTGAGCCGGGTCAGTGGGCATAAAACCCCAGTCACCCAGTTCGGTGCCGATGTAACCGGTCTGCTGCATTTCGTCGATCACGCGGCGGTAATCGCCGCGATCCCCGGCCACATCTTCAATCACACCCCAGGAACAAGGCGCATTCGCTACACGGATCATGGTAAAAGCCTTTCGTTATAAGCGTAATCAGTTTGTATCCATCATAACGAAATTGACGGCTGCCTACAGCATGAAGGTGTTGCGTCCTGCGCCACAACTGGCTCACCGACTCATTGTCTCTGTGCTGATGAATACAAAAACAGCGGTTATGCCAACCGCTGTTTTTGTATTACTGCTTATTGGGTGGTGAAGTCCGGTATGGTCAGCACCTGACCGACATAAATCCGATTCACATCCCGGATGTTATTGACCCTCGCCAGCACATTCATATCGACCCCAAAGCGGCGGGCGATGCGGCTGAGTATATCCCCCGGCTGGACGGTGTAGCTGGTGCCAGTCGGCGGATTGGGATTGGTGCTGCCCATGCTCACGCACAGGTTGTTCCCAGCATAGATCAGGGTCGAAGTCCCCAGGTTGTTGAGGCGCTGGAGTTCGGCGACGGTCGTTCCGTAGCGGCGGGCGATACGGTAGAGGGTCTCCCCGGACTGGATACGGTGAGTGGTGGTGCAATTGCCACCCTGGGCGGTTGTGCCTGCGGTAGCCCCGGCTGGCAGGGCGCTGGCCGCGCTGATAGCCAGCAGAGCCATGGTAGCGATATGAGCGATCTTACGGTTCATAATGACAGTTCATCTCCTCGTCAGTTGATGTTCTCAGGATAGGTGGATGTGCGCGGGGTGGCTTGCGCCGGAAGGCGGGACGAGGCTCCGACTTCCGGCGGATACGTTATTCGCCGCCTGATCCACGACCCGTAAACAAGCCTTTGCATTGGAAACGGTCGTGGATTTCTTTCGGCTCCCGGCCTAGACTCACGGGCATGATTCAGGACTTACGCGCCGCGCTGGCGTTTCTCACTATTGTGCCGGTTGGCTACCCGGAAGGGCGCAAACCGGGTTATGCCTACGGTTGGTTCCCGCTGGTTGGGCTGTTGATTGGACTGGTGCTGGTGCTGGTGGGGGTGGCTGTGGTGCCGGTTTCGGCGGAGGTGCGGGCACTGCTCATCTTGCTGGCCTGGGTCGTGCTGACGGGCGGCCTGCATCTGGACGGCCTGGCGGACTCGTGTGACGGTTTGCTGGCGACGACCACGCCGGAAAAGCGCCTGGACATCATGAAAGATCCACGGGCTGGATCGTGGGCGGTGGTGGGCGTGGTGCTGCTGCTCTTGGGTAAATGGGTGCTGCTGCGGGAGAGTGCCCCGGTCGCGCTGCTGATCGCCCCGGTTGCCGGTCGCTGGATGCTGACGGCTGCTGCCTGGGGGTATCCCTATGCGCGTTCGACCGGCCTGGGCGCGTGGTTCAAGGACGGTCTGGGTCGCCCTCAGATGGCACTGGCGACGCTGCTGGCCGGTGGGGTGCTGGTTGCAGCGGTCTGGTTGGACCCGCGTGTGCTGCTGGCGCTTCCATTGACCCTGGCGCTGCTGATCGGGTTGGGGCGGTGGATGGCCGGGCGATTGGGCGGTGGTTTGACCGGCGATTGTTATGGCGCATTGTGTGAAGTGACCGAGTTCGTGTGTTTGCTGGGGATGGTGCTATGGCAGGTCTGACGCTGGTGATAGGTGGGGCACGGAGTGGCAAGAGCCGATATGCGCTCGATGAGGCTCATCAAGGCGAGCGCGTGTTGTTCGTGGCGACGGCGCAGGCCTTCGATGACGAGATGCACGCCCGTATCGAACGGCACCAACAAGAGCGCCTGCCCCACTGGACTACGCTGGAGGCCCCGCTGAAGGTGGCGGAGGCGGTGGCGGGGCGACTGCCGGGGCACGATACGGTGGTGATTGACTGCCTGACGCTGCTGGCGACCAATGTCCTTCTGACTTTGCCGGAGGACTGCACACAGGCTGATTCGGATGCCGCGATTCTGGCGGAGATAGAGTCCCTGTTGGCGGTACAGGCTGCGTCCAGCGCCCGCTGGCTCATCGTCAGTAATGAAGTTGGGCTGGGGGTGGTGCCAGCGTTCAAACTGGGGCGGCTGTTCCAGGATTCGCTGGGCCGGGCTAATCAGCGGGTGGCCCGGGCTGCCGATTCTGTGGTGCTGATGGTGGCGGGTCTACCCTGGAGGTTAAAACCGGCCTAAGGGCCGTCTTCAACTGGATTGGTTTGCGCTGGTCGCCCCACCATTGGGTATGCTTGTGGTGTTCAGCACACCAGCACCAGGAAGCACAAACCATGCCTGTCAAAATTGCCATGATCGGCGCGGGATCCGTCGGTTTTACCCGGACGCTGCTGCGGGATATCCTCTCCGTGCCGGAGTTAGCCGATACCCATTTCGCACTGATGGATATCTCCGCGCATAACCTCCAGATGGTGGCGCAGCTTTGCCAGCGGGATATCGACGCCAATCACTTACCCGCCCAACTGACCACTACCACGGATCGACGCGAGGCGCTGACGGATGCGGATTATGTGGTGTGTACTATCCGGCAGGGCGGTTTGGAAGCCTTCGCGCTGGATGTGAATATCCCGCTCCAATACGGCATCGACCAATGTGTGGGGGATACCCTCTGCGCGGGCGGCCTGATGTATGCCCAGCGCACCATCCCCGAATTGCTGGCGCTGTGCAAGGACATTCGTGAATGCGCGAAACCCGATGTGCTGTTCCTGAATTATTCCAATCCTATGGCGATGAACACCTGGGCGTGTAATCAGTACGGCGGGGTGAACACCATTGGCCTGTGTCATGGTATCCAGCATGGGCATCAGCAGATCGCCGATGTGATCACCCTGTGGGCCAGGCAGGAAGGGCTGCTGCCGGAGTCGGCAGCGTTGACTCTGGAAGATGTGGATATTATGGCTGCCGGGATCAATCACCAGACCTGGTACATCAAGGTGAACTGGCGCGGGCAGGATATGACGCCGCGTCTGCTGGAGCTCTTTGAAGCCCACCCGGAGTATGCCCGGACCGAGAAAGTGCGGATCGATGTGCTGCGGCGCTTTGGCTACTATAGCACCGAATCCAACGGACACCTGAGCGAATATGTCCCCTGGTATCGCAAACGCGTTGAAGAAATTCCGCAGTGGATCGATCTCTCGCACTGGATTCACGGGGAGACGGGCGGCTACCTACGGGTCTGTACGGAAGGCCGTCACTGGTTCGAGACCGATTTTCCCAACTGGCTGCAGGAAACCCCACCCCAATTCAGTCAGTCAACGCGCAGCCGTGAACACGGTTCTTATATCATCGAATCATTGGAAACCGGGCGGATTTATCGAGGCCATTTTAATGTTATCAATCGGGGGCATATCCCGAACTTGCCGGATGGCTGCGTGATTGAAATTCCCGGTTATGTCGATCACAACGGGATCAATATGCCGGTCGTTGGGCCGCTGCCGCTGGCTTGCGCAGCGACCTGTTCCGCCAGCATCCATGTGCAACAGATGGGGATGGAAGCTGCCGTCCACGGGGATGTGACCCTATTGAAACAAGCCATGCTGCATGATCCACTGGTGGCCGCCGTCTGTAATCCGGAAGAAGTCTGGCAGATGACCGATGAACTGCTGGTCGCCCAGGAACAATGGCTGCCGAATTACCGAACAGCCGATATTGAGGCCGCCCGCCAGCGTCTGGCAGAAGCCGAACGGACCGGCAAACGGGTGAAACTGCGGGAAACGAGCGGGGCGGCGCGCTTGCCCACCCGTACCGTCGAGGAACTGGCTCTGGATCGTGACCATGCCCGGGCTAACGCGGGTACCCAGGATAAATGAAGCCTGCCCGGTTAAGAACTTATCCAATTTTATTTTGTGGGAGTGGAGAACATCATGCTTGATACGCAGCTTACGGTCAGGCGCAATGCGCCCATCGGGAAGATTTCCCCGCGCCTCTACGGGCATTTTGCCGAGCATCTGGCTCGCTGCTGTTACGATGGCCTGTGGATCGGTAACCAATCGACGGATATCCCGCATATAGGCGGGTTTCGGACGGATGTGGTCAAGGCGCTGAAAGCCATGCCGGTGCCGATGCTGCGCTGGCCGGGGGGCTGCTATGCCGACCACTATCACTGGCGGGATGGCATCGGGGAACCGGGCAGCCGTCCAAAACGGCTGGGCATGTCCTGCGGCTTGCAGGTCGAGGATGATAACTCGCTCGGTACCCATGAATTTATGGCGCTCTGCCAGCTTCTGGGGGCGGAACCCTACCTGGCCGGGAACATGGGCAGCGGCAGCGTGCAGGAAATGTGCGATTGGATGGAATACTGCAATACGGCGCTGTCGACCAGCCTCGGACAGGAACGGGTGGCGAATGGCTCACCACAACCCTTTGGTGTCAAGCTGTGGGGTGTGGGTAACGAAAACTGGGGGTGCGGCGGTAACTACGATGCGGAAAGTTACGCCCATGAATACCGCCGCTATGCCACCATGCTGCGGCATGTTGACCCTTCGGCAGAACTGGTCGCCTGCGGTCAGCTTGACCCCTGGAACCAGACCTTCCTGCAAACCAACCAGCGCCATCTGGAACTGATCGACCATCTCTCGGTTCATTATTACTGGCTGCAAAGCGGCACAGAGCTTGACTTCAGCGAAGAGCAGTACTACGCGCTGCTGGCTGAGGCCGAGTCGACTGAAGATTTTGTCCGCCGCACAGCCGACTATGTGCGGGAGGCGCTTGGCAGCAAAACGCACAAGATCGGCATTGCCCTGGATGAATGGGGCGTCTGGCATCCTGAAGCGCGGTCATGGGGGCCGAATAACCATCTCCACCGAAAGCCGGATACCTACGAGCAGGCGGGTACGCTGCGGGATGCGCTGGCGGTCGGGATTGCGTTGGAAGGCTTCCATCATCAGTGTACGGTGCTGTCGCTGGCGAATCTGGCGCAGATCGTGAACGTCCTGCATGCCCCCGTGATGACGGATGGCGCGGCGATGTGGCTGACGCCCAGCTACTATGCGCTGCAACTCCATATCCCTCATATTGGGGCGAACGCGCTGCCCGTTGAGGTGGTGCAGGGTACAGCCATTCCGGTGGGTGAAGTGTCCTTTGCGGCGGTTTCAGGTACGGCCTCCGAGCAGGCCGGTGGGGTTGCCGTCACGCTCATCAACCGTCATTTTGATCAGCCAGCAGCCATCACGCTCCACGTACCCGGCACCAGCCAGGCGACTCGGGCGCAGCTTTTGACCAGTGACTCGCCGCGCGCGATCAACAGCGCACAGTTCCCCGATCAGGTGGCGCTGGTTCCGCTGACGGTCGGGGCAGACGGAAATGGCACCTGGCGCGTCGAACTCCCGGCGCATTCCATGGCGACGATTCAGTTGGTGTGAGGGAGACAGGCTTTACGCGCCCGTACACAGGTACGGTCTCTAGTCCTCGCATTAGCGGGTGGATATACGGGCTAAGAAGCCCTAATCCACCCCTACTCCATCACCTTTGCACTACTTTATTCACAACCAACGTAGATTGATTACTGTTCCCGCAGCCAGACGCGCATCTCGCCCGGTTCCCGGTTCGCCCACAGGCTGTACGGGATAGCTTTCAGCGAGATCGGTTGCGTGGTGTATTGCAGCTTGCTCTGTGGCTGGTAAAGGCCACCGGCCCAGGTTGCCGGTTCGACTCGTGCGCCTTCCCCGGTGATGACCCCCACGCCACCCAACAGACTGGAGTCGGTCTGCCCTAGCAGCTTGGCTTCTCGTGGGATGATGACATTCGCCAGGTTGGAGCCGTTATCCACTTCTTCCAGGCAGTAGATGATCGGGCCCCGCTGTAGTGCGATGTGGCCCGCGTTGTGACGCACGTTGGGATGTGAGGCGATGCGTTCGACCGGCATGGTCAGGGAAAGCTCGACCCGATCGCCGTTACTCCAGACCCGGTCGATCAGGGCATAGCCGCGCTGGACATCCGCGCTGGTCGTCTGTCCATTGACCCGCAGGCTGAAGTGGTGGCACCAGTCGGGGATTCGCAGTGCCAGCTTGAACGGCATCGGTTGCTCGACTCGCACGGTCAGCTGGACATCGCCAGCCCAGGGATAATGGGTTTCCTGGTCAAGCTGAACGGTGCCAGTCGCCAGCGGAATCCGGATGTGACTGTGGTTGTATAAGTGCAGGAAGATGGTATCGGCACTGTGTGAGGTGAAGTAGGTGCCTAAATTCGCTACCACTCGCGCCAGATTGGGCGGGCAGCAGGGGCAGACGAACCACTCGCTGCGACGATAGTAACGGGCAGAATTGATCCCGCTGAAGTGTTCGTGAGGATTAACGTAGGGGTAGGACGCCAGCGGGTTGGCATAGAAGAACTCGCTGCCCTCATGGGAAACGCCCGACATGACGCCGTTATACAGGGCGCGTTCCATGACATCGGTGTAGCGGCTGTCCGGGTCGATATCGAACATACTCTTGGCCCAGAACACCAGTGCAATCGACGCGCAGGTTTCCGCGTAGGCGCTCTCATTGGGTAGGTCATAGCCGAAGGTGAAGCCTTCGTTGGCATGTGCCGGGCCAAGTCCACCCGTGATATACATCTGTTTGCTGGTGAGGTCATCCCACAGCACACGGCAGGTTTCCAGGAGGGATTGATCGCCCGTTTCAGCGGCAATATCGGCTGCGCCGGCGTAGAGATAAGCAGCGCGGACGGCGTGCCCGGTCGCAGTCTTTTGTTCCCGCAGGGGGGCATGAGCCTGGCAGTAATGATAGCTCTTGGCCCAGAACTTGGTTGGATCGTCACCGCGTTCAGCCGCTTCAATGTCGAAGAAATTGGGCGATTGACCGCGCTCATCTACAAAATACTTGGCTAAATTCAGGTAGCGCCGTTCGCCGGTAGCGCGGTAGAGCTTGACCAGACCCAACTCGACTTCAGGATGGCCGCAGTAGCCGTGTCGCTGATGGTCGCCGGGGCCAAAACGTGCATCAATATGGTCGGCAAAGCGGACCAGCGTATCCAGCAGGGTGCGTTTGCCGGTCGCCTGGAAGTAGGCGTTGGCCGCTTCCATCAGGTGACCGGCATCATACAGTTCATGCCAGTCCCGCAGGTTGCGCCACTTCTGATCCGGCTCAACTACGGTGAAGTAGCTGTTGAGGTAACCATCAGGCAGTTGACCCGCCTCGATGGTCGCGATGACTTCATCGGCCAGCCGTTCCAGTTCTGGATCGGCGTGATTATCCAAACTATAGCCGACGGCTTCCAGCCACTTGCCCAGGTCTGAATCCCAGAACTTATGCACAATCTGATGATCGTGGCGTGGGTCAGCATCGCCACCGTGCAAGTGCCAGGCATCGGTGCGATTGGTGATCTTGAGCTGATGGTAGATGGCGGGAATGGTTCTGGTGCAGTTGGTGGTCTGTCGTTCGCCCCAGTAGCCCCCCTGGATGACGACCTGATTGGAACGGACGGCAGATAAGGGATGATGAATGTCAGTCACGGTATGTCCTGTTGGGAATAGAAATCCACTACTTATTTTTAGTTCCAATGTATGAAAAATCAGTTTCGATGAACAGTTGGTGAAACCTGTCAATATCAGGACTATTCCGACTTTTTACAGGCGGCACGCTATAATTTCCTGGATTCATGCATATGGATTCTGGGTCAATGGTGATGACTGATTTTGATAGCCTGAGTATTCCCCTCAATCAACCGATCAAGGCGCAGAATGCGGGACTTTTTGTTTCGCGGGGGCAGGCTGCTCACCCCACTCGCGTGATCCAATCCCATGAGTTGATCTTCATCAAACAGGGCGAATTGGATCTGTGGGAAGAAGGTCGGGAGTTTCATCTGGTGGCGGGGCAGACCCTGCATCTGCATCCGGGGCGGCAGCATGGCAGTCACCAACCCATGCCCCCTTCGCTGCGCTTTTACTGGATTCATTTTGAACTCATGCCGGAGCCAGTGGGGGATTTGAATTGCGTCGCCAGCCATTGCGTATCCCGCATCCCTATCCCGCAAGTGGCGACCCTGCCGCAGCCAGAACGGCTGGAACGGCTCTTCCGCACTTTTCTTGAAGATCAGGAAACGGGTTTGCTGCACCCGTATGCCGCTAATCTGCTTGCGACGCTGATGCTGCTCGAAGTCGTTCAGGCGCAGTCTGACCCAGCAGCCCAGGGGGAAGAGGCCAAGTCCCTGGCGATCCGCGCCCATACCTATATCCGCATGAACTTTGACCGACCGATTACCGCCAGCCGGGTGGCGGGCGCACTGGGCTATAACACGGACTACCTGGGACGCATTTATCACAAGCTCTATGGTTACACCCTGACCGAAGCGATTCATCGCCGCCGGATTGAGAAGGCCTGTGAATGGCTGCGGGATACCAACCTGACGATTCTCGAAGTGGCTGCCCGCTGCGGGTTTACCGATTGTGATTATTTCCGGCGGGTCTTCCGCCGGGTGATGCAGACCTCGCCAGGGGAGTATCGGGCTGAAGCGAGCCGCGTTCACATCAATACCCACTGAGCACAGCGCCTAAGGGCATGTTATTCGTCCGTCCGCAGTTTACAGCCGTCAGTCTCCCGCCCGCTGCGCGTCAGGTTCCCGTCTGTGGACGCTCCGCCTTGAGTGCCATTACAATACAACATAGAAACACCTGTTGAACCGGAGCCACCCATGCCTGACGAGCCGCGCTATCCCCTGCCGGAATACCCGGCGGATGAACCACCGCATGATGATGATATTCCCTTCAAGCTGCCCCGGCTGGAGGATGACTCGCTGGAGCATGAACCGACTGACCGGATGAGCGCCACCGAACGCGATGACGATCGGCCCTATAACCTGCCCACGATGCCAATTCCGCGCGAACCGGGCGTGCCTGACCCCAAACAGACGTTGGTCGGCAGTGGCGGACTTGATCCCAACCCGGATATGGAGCCCTACCGCAAGCCCGATGCGGGCATGACGGTGCAGTCGCCCGCCGTTCGTATTGATCCCGGCATGACGGTGCAATCCCCTGCGGTCAAGCTCCCGGCACAACCCGCCCAGCCTGTGTATCCAGCTTATCCCCAGTACCAGCGTCCAGCGCAACAGGCCACGCCCCCGATCCCACCCCCGCCGCCGACTCAAATGGCACCGGGCTACGGTCAGGGGCAGCCGATGCCGCCCGCGCCAGCGCGACGCCGTAAGCGCGGCTGCCTCGGTCTCTCGCCGACCTGCCTGGCAGTGGTGATCGGGTTCTTTGCTATCTTCTGTGGTGGGCTGACGCTGGTGACGCTGGTCATCACTGGCACGCTGGGCGCACAGTTGGAAGAACGCCTGAGCGGTCAACTGGATACCATCGACGACCGGCAGGCCTTCCAGACGACTTTTTACTATGATCGAGGCGGACGGCTGTTGTATGAAGCTTTTGGGGAAGGCCGCCGCACCAACGTCGATTATGTGGATTTCCCACAAGACCTAGTCGACGCCACGATTGCGATCGAGGACGACAACTTCTTCACTAATTCCGGTATTGATCTCCCGGCGACGCTGCGCGCCTTTGCCCAGTACGTCGGTCTGGCGGAAGGTTCGACCGGCGGCAGTACGATCACGCAGCAGGTTGTCCGTAACGTGCTCTTTGACTTCAGCAAACGGGCCGAACGCAGCGTTCAGCGTAAGGCGGAAGAAATTCTGCTGGCGCTGCTGCTGACTGGACGCAAAAGCAAAGAGGACATTCTGGAGCTGTACCTCAACGAAATTTACTATGGCAACCTGGCCTATGGGGCGCAGGCCGCCGCGCAAACCTTCTTCGGCAAGAATGTGGGCGAACTGACGTTGGGCGAAGCGGCGCTGCTGGCTGCCTTGCCCCAGGCCCCGGCAGAACTTGATCCGCTCAATCCCGATCAGACCGTACAGGCCGCTGTCGAAGCGCGCTGGCGGTTGGTGCTCGACCGCATGGTGCTGCTGGGCTTCATCACATCAGATCAGCGGTCGGCGGCGCTGCAACAGGGGTTGACCTACGTCACCCCCAATTCGACGCTGGAAGCGCCGCATTTCACAGTCTACGCCCAGCGTGAACTGGAACGCATGACCCGTGCCTGCGATGATCCGGTCAATATCTGCCCGCTGGCGCAGTACGGGCCGGAGTTTGTGGTCAGCGGCGGTTGGCGGGTCTATACGACGGTGGATCTGGATGTCAACCGCATGGCACAGATTGCCGCGCAGGAACAAGTCGCCCGGTTGGGCGGGAATAACGTCAGCAACGCCTCGGTGGTGATCCTGCACCCGCTGACCGGCGAGATTGTGGCGATGGTCGGCAGCATCGATTACAACAACGAAGCGATTGACGGCAAGGTGAACGTGGCGATTGCGCTGCGTCAGCCCGGCAGCACCATGAAGCCTTTCACCTACTCCGCTGCGCTGGAAGCGGGGGTCATGACCCCTGGCAGCGTGATCTGGGATACGCAGACCAGCATCGGCATTCCGGGGCAGCCGCAGTATGTGCCGCGCAACTACGATGGCGCTTTCCACGGTCCGATGACCATGCGTTTCGCGCTGGGGAACAGCTACAACATCCCGGCGGTGCAGACGCTGCGTCAGGTCGGGGTTGATTACCTGCTGGGCATCATGCGGCGCTTTGGCGTGACCACCCTCGGCGGAGACTCCAGCCAGTATGGACTCTCGCTGACGTTGGGCGGTGGGGAAGTCTCGCTGCTGGAACTGACCAACGCTTACGCGGTCTTCGCTAACGGTGGCACCTATGTCGGCCCGACCGCCATCCGCTGTGTGCTGGATAACGAGGACAACATCGTCTATCAGTACGAGGATAGCTGCCCACGGGGGACGCTCACGGCGGAGACGATCCAGCGGCGCGGCTATGGGCGCACGGTGCTCGACCCCCGCATCGCCTTCATTATGGATAACATCCTGAGCGATAACCGGGCGCGGGCCTCCGCCATGGGCTTGAACAGCCCGCTCTTCACCGGCAATATCCCGACGGCGGTCAAAACCGGCACGACCAACGATGTCAAGGATAACTGGACGATTGGTTACACCCGCAATGTGGCGGTTGGTGTGTGGGTGGGCAACAACGATGGGCAGCCGATGGTCAATACCTCCGGTCTGACCGGGGCGGCACCGATCTGGAACAGCGTCATCACCACCATTTATAACAGTCCGGGGCTGCTGAATGCTTTTGCCGATGGCAGCGGTCAACTGGTGCCGGATGATTTCCAGAATCCGCCAGCGAACGCCACCGGACTCGAACTCCGCCAGATATGTGATGTGCGCTCACTGCGCGATCCGGCCACCGATTGCAGCCGCATCAACGAGTGGTTCCTGAACAGTCCGGCGGGCATCCCGGATGCGGATGGTAACCTGATCTACGGGCAGGCCGCACCGCCGCCCCAACCGGCGACCACTGGCCCGCTGCTGCAGGAAGTCTCACCAGGGGTCTATCAGGTGCTGGCGTTCAAGCTCGCGCCGGAGATCGCCAACCTGATCCAGTTCAACATCCCGCCGGGACAGCAGCCGCCCCCGGCCCCGATCTACTGTCTGGTGCCGCAGGAAATCGCCGGATCAGCCGCCGGGGCGCAGCCTCAGTTGTTCATCGCCCCGCCGCCGGTGCCGGATGACGCCGTCGCGGCGGAGAATTATGCCCGGCAGCAGGGGCTAGCTTTCCTGCCGACAGTCGCTTGCTCGCCTGACCTGCTGCAAGGGGGCGGCTTCGTCGCCAACAGTGGTGTGGCCGTGGGGGTGGTGCAGTCTCCCGGTGCTGGAGCGGTCCTGAATGGCGAGGTGCAGATCATCGGCACGGCCCAGTTCCCGACGGGCGGCGGTCAGTTCTACAAGTTCCAGATCATCGGTGGGCCATTCCCGGAATGGCAGGACTTCGGCAACCAGCACTTTGATAACGTGGTCAACGGGTACATGCTGGAGAACGTGCCGGTCGGCGTGCTGCCGAACGGGGATTACCGCCTGCGCCTGATCGTAGCGGATGGTGGGGGGAACCCCCTGCTCCCGCCATATGAGGTGCCATTCGGTGTGAGTCGATAGCGAATAGCTTGTTGCGGCGGCGGCGGCGGCGCTGCGCCGCCATTTGGTCAACGGTCGGCAGTGCAGAGGTGGCACCCAGCACCTTTCACAGTTTCAGGATAGCACAGGGTGATATGGAAAATTGGAACATTTGTTCCGATTTTGGGCGGCGTTTGGTATTCCAAACGCCGCCTTTTTTCGTTAGCTCTGTATTGTTGGGTGACGCGCACCGTTACCGTCTAAGCCATTCGCCGAAACATGTCCATGATCCACGACCGCTATTTGTGCAGATAACCAGTCCACGACTGGGAAACGGTCGTGGATTACTTTCGGCTACTGGCTTAGCGCACGCGGTAAACCTGTGCGCCGTCGAAGTCCGCGACCTGTTCAAGGTAGGCCGCAACGCCTACTGATGACTGCATCTCGATCAGGCCGGTGAAGGGGGTGCGCCAACGGAACATTGTTTCCATGCTCGCCGGATCGGTCACCAACTGCGGCACGATCACGTAATCGATCTCCGCCTCGCGCAGCAGATCTGCATGAGCCGGGTCTGCCGGGTTGAACCAGAAGGCCCTCAGGCGATCCTGCTCCGCCAGAACCGCTTCAGTCCCCCGGAAGAAGGGCTGCCAGCGGAAGTAGACACTTTCACGCTCGCTGATGACCGGCACCCAATCGGCCTCATGCGAATTATCAAACTGGGAGCCGGGGAAGTTCAGGACACGGGCATCCGGCGGGGTATTGACCTTGAGCCACTCCATGGCCTGTACATCGGCTGCCGAGCTAAAGGTGCCGAAGATGCCCAACCGCCCTTTGCTTAAGGCCAGCAGTTCACGGTTGAAGACCAGGATCAGCGCCGGGATGAGGCAGGCTGCCAGCAGCAGCTTCCAACTGTGCTGATGCAGCCAGTTGCCCAGCCGGGCCGCGCCCCACTTTTCCCAGGCCCATAGGAGGGCCATGCCACCCAGAATCGTGTACGGCAGGATGGGGCCGTGCCAGGCGATGCTAAAAGGATAGTCATAGCGCATCAGCCAGCTTTCACTGCCGGGGACGAGAGTCTCGATCACGCCCAGGCTGGAGAATTCCAGCACCATCACCCACCAGACCACCGCCAGAATCGCCAGCGGATCACGGCGGCGCAGACCGATGACGGCGCCGATGACCGCGACTGGCACGATCAGCACGCCGTGATACAGGATCATCACCTGCCAGTAGGCCGGGTCCCGCTCGAAGGGCGACACGATATTTGCGCCGAGCAGATCACGGATATTCAGCAGCCAGGGCAGGATGCCCAGCAGGGCGATTAGTGGCATCGCGATCACCAGGGTCAGCCAGTGTTTGAACAGCGGTTTGGGCTGCCCCAGCCACATGAGCAGCAGCCAGGGGGCCAGCCCCAACCCCAGGATGATGGTGGTATCCGGGTGTGCCAGCACCAGCGCGCCCAGCATCAACCCGGCAGCGACCAGATCCGCGATCAGGTGATGTCGCAGGTAGCGCACGATATAGGTCAGGCAGGCCAGGGCAAAGACCATGCCCAGCAGAGTCGTGAGATGCGAATCCATGAAGGCCGTGAAGAGGCCGGTGCCGAGCAGCATGGCGACGGCCATCGCCCGCCCCAGCGGTTTCCCCTGTACTTCGGAACCGAAGTCATAGGCTAACCAGACCAGTATCAGGCTGAGCACACCGCCGACTGCCACCTGCACCGTATGCAGCCCTACGCCAAGCTGCTGGCTGAGATAGGCGATCAGCAGCGGGAAGCCCGGTGCATACAGGTATTCAATTTCCGGCTGCCAGGGGGTGAGCGTGCGGAAGCCCCCACCGAGCTTGACCATCAACCCCAGATAGCCAAAACCCTGGGCGTCCGTCCCCAGCGGTACCGGGAAGATGAGCGTGGGCAGGGCAAAAATAAAGGCGACCAGAGCGAAGAAGGCCAGGTCGCCCGGCCCCGGCCAACCCTGATCCTGATCGAGCAATTCAGCGCCGCGTTTTTCGGCACGGCGCTGCCCATAAGAGAGGGTGCCGCCGAGGAAGATCACGGTGATGAGGGCGAACAGCAGGTAATCAATGACCAGTGTGTTCCAACCAAAGAGCATGGCCCAGAAAATCGCGCCGCCGAGGACGACGCCCAGCGCAAGAGCGGCATTCAGGGCAATGCGGGGTTGGGCGGTCGGCCAGGCCGGGGCCAGCATCGCACCGGCCACCATGACCACCGAGCTAAAGACAAAAAGGACGAGCAGGGTCATTCCGAATCCTGTCGATGATGAAATGTTTAGTGTCGCTAAGTATAGCGGTTGTGAAGGGGAAGATCACAGTGGATAGTTGGCTGGTTTCCGGGTAAGCTCTGCGCCGCCAACCGATGCATAAACGACCCTCTTCGCTTGTCTTGACCGGGAATGCGACTTGCCATGATTCTTGAAGCTGTCATCCTGAATATTAAGCCGGGGCAGTCTGCCGCTTTTGAAGCGGCTTTCCGCCAGGCTGCGCCGATCATCGCCGCCGCACCGGGTTACGTGGGCCATGAATTGCAGCGCTGCGTGGAAAACCATGAGCAGTTCATCCTGCTGGTGCGCTGGCGCACGCTGGAAGACCATACGGAAGGGTTTCGTAAATCGGCCCCCTATCAGGAATGGAAACGCCTGCTCCACCACTTTTACGATCCGTTCCCGACGGTGCTGCATTACGAACTCGTCCATTATGATGCGGATGGCGAGCAATAAGCTGCGGATACCTTGAGGGTCACTTTCAGATAAACGCACCTATCATAGGAGTACTGTCTATTACAATTCGTATTTGGGAAAGGTCATGGAATGGAGTTCCTCTACGAGACCCAAACTTGCCGCTATAGTTGGTACGATGACGCTCATACCATCGTTTTGTTTGAGATCATCGACAAATGGACATGGCAGGATGCATATGAAGGGGTCAAACGCCTGAACCAAACTCATTTTGAAACACCTCATGACACGTACACTATTTTTCATTTCCACGGCAAAGGCATAATGTTACCCAAAGGGGCTAGCGGCATTCCAACGCTCAAATACCTGATGACGCTTAATCCCCCCAATGAGAAGCTGATCGTAGTTGTCAGTCAGAACGCGATGATTGAGATGTTCCTCCAATCAATCAGTAAGGCCTACGGCCTGGCCAAAATCAACATGAAATATCGGTATGCCAAGTCTATGGAAGCAGCCGTTCAACTCATCCAGGCGTATTGTGCGGCTCATCCGTCGGCCTGAGCAGTACATACGTTTTTGACATCTCCTTAAGGATCAACCTGCGTTGTTCGTGGCTACAATGGGGTTTGTCGCCTGTTCCCTTCACCCACTTCGAGCAATTCCCCATGGAAATCCTTTTTGAGTCGCCGATCTACCGGATCTGTTGGCATGATGACCAACGCCAAATTCTGCTGCTGGAAATCTTCCAGAAGTGGACGTGGCAGGATGCCTACGAAGGCGTTACCCGATCCAACAATATTGCCAAAGCCGCTACCCACGACATCTGCACGATCCTCTATTTTCATGACAATGTGGGTATGCTGCCAAAAGGTGGCAGCGGCATCCCCACCCTGCGGCAGTTGGCAGCCGATGACCCGCCCAGGGAAAAGCTGGTGGTGATCATCAATCAGAACGCCTTGCTGGAGATCTTCCTCAGCACGGTCGGCAAAGCCTATCGGCTTGGTCACATGGCGAGCAAGTACCGCTATGCCAAGACGCTGGATGAGGCTTTGCAGATGGTGAAGCACTTTCAGGCATCCGGCAAAACCGGTTAGGGCACATCCCAGCGACTGTGTTCTGCTTGCCAGCAGTGGACAGCAGATCCCCGGCAGATTCGTTATACTCCGTTACATTAGAGCTTTGCGCATCGTGTACGGGGGTAGCCATGCACAGCCGTATTCGCTGGATGACGGTCGGACTGATTGTTCTGGTTGTGAGCCTGTTCACCAGCGCCGGTGTGCTGGCAGACGGCGCTGCTTATTGGACGGGTGAATACTTCAACAACCCCTATTTTGTGGCCCCTACCATCATGTCCCGCACGGATACCCAGATCGCGTTTGACTGGGGTGCCGGTTCGCCGGGGTTAGGGGTGCCGACCGATAACTTCAGCGCCAAGTGGACGACCACCGTCATGCTGACCGAGGGCATTTATCGCTTTTGGGCAGCGGCCGATGACAGCATCCGGGTGGTCATCAATAATGACCCGCAAGCGCTCATCGACAGCTTCAGCACGCCGCAGCCGGGCCGTGTCTTGAGCGGAGATGTGCCGCTGCGCTTCGGCCCGCATCAGATCACCGTGTTTTATCGGGAAGGCACCGGTAACGCCTATGCCTTCCTCGAATGGGCCAATATCTCGACCTCGCCGAACACCCGCCCAACCTTCACGATTCCAGGCAGTCAGCCAGAGCCGGGCGGCAGCAGCCCCTGGTTCGCCCAGTATTACAGCAATCCCAACCTGGCCGGTGAACCGAGCGCCCTGCTGACCGAACCGGCGCCATCCCACAACTGGGGATCGAATGCACCGCTGGCGAACCTGGGGGCGGATTATTTTTCCGTGCGCTTCACGTCCCAGCAGATGTTGGGCGGGGGCATCTATCGCCTGACGGTGCGGGCGGACGATGGGGTGCGGGTGTATGTGAATGGACGCATCCAGATCGACCAGTGGCAGAGTGCAACCGGCCAGACCTACAGTGCGGATGTGAATCTGGTGGCCGGGCCGAACCTGATTGTGGTGGAGTATTTCGAGATCAGCGGGGATGCGTTCCTCGATTATGCCCTGACCCCGTTGGGCAGCGCCCAGCCAACTCCTGCCCCGACGGTAGCCCCTGCGCTGGGTCAGTGGGTGGCCTACTACTTCAACAATACCGACCTGACCAATACCCCGGCAGCTATTCTGAGTGAGCCGAGTCCGTCTCACAACTGGGGGCAGGGATCGCCGCTGGCCACTATCGGGCGGGATAACTTCTCAGTTCGCTGGACGCTGGTGCAAGACTATCCGGCGGGCTTTTATCGGCTGAGCGTCAAGGCGGATGATGGGGTGCGGGTCTACCTGGATGGGGTGCGCGTCATCGACCAGTGGCGCGATGCCACCGGCCAGACCTATAGCTATGAAACGAACCTGAGCGCGACACCGCATACCATTGTGGTGGAGTACTACGAAGCACGGGGCGATGCCTTCCTCGAATATAGTTTCCAGCGGGTGACGGCCCCCACGCCTGCGCCGACCAATCCGCCCGCGCCCAACGGCATCGAGCAGCCACGGGATACAGGCGCACGAGCGGTGGTGGGGCAGTATGTGGTCAATATCCGCCAGCAGCCGACGACGGATGCAGAGGTGATCGTGCGGGCACAACCGGGCGAGAGCTTCACCATTCTGGGGCGGGTGCCGGATAGCACCTGGTGGCAAGTCGATTACAACGGCGTGCTAGGGTGGGTCTTTGGCAACTTTGTGAGCACCTATAACACCGGCTCGGTGCCGATCACCTTCCGCCCGAACGCACCGCAGGTGATCAACACAGGCTATCTGGTCACTGCGACCACCGACCTGATTATCCGGGCCACGCCGGGAACGCGGGGCGCGGTGCTGGGAAACCTCCGCAGCGGGCAGAGCGCGCCCCTGATTGGGCGCAGCGGCAACGGGAATTGGTGGCAGATCAGTTTGAATGGCGTGGTGGGCTGGGTGTCAACGACGGGTTCGCAGATTCCCTCCGGCGCGGATGTGAACCGGGTACCGATTACCGGTTAGTGGGTCATTGAATCAAAAGACGGCTATCCGGCGTTCGATCAAACACGAACGGATAGCCGTCTGATGTGTCAACGTTAACCAGGCATCAAGACCCGTTCCAGGCTCCGCAGGAACAAGGTGGTGTCCAGCGGTTTGGGGAAGTAGGCATCAAAACCGGCATCCAGCACCCGGACTTTGAGTTCCGGCGTGTGGAAGGCCGTGACCGCGATCATCGGCAGTCCAGCGACTTCTGGCATATTGCGGATGGTGCCCATCAGCTCCATGCCGTCCATACCGGGCAGCGCCAGATCAATCACCGCGGCGTTGAAATAGCCCGGGTCGCTCTGGAGCCAACCAAGCGCGGTTTCGGCATCATGGGCGACGACCGCTTCAACCCCGGCGGAACTCAGCATCATGGACACCATATCGGCGCCGTCGGGATCATCCTCGACTACCAGAATACGGAAATTGGTCATTGTTCGTGCTCCTCTTTGCGGCGCGGAATTGCGCCGTCCCAACGTGTGTTTTCACCTTCAAGCGATATTTGCTGTGTCTGGCGCCAGCCGGGTAACCCGACTGGCGATAATCTGTCCTCTGTTGGCCTCTTTATGCCTGGATCATATCGCGCAGGCTGGGCACGGCGGCCACCAGGGCTGCCAACTGATTCAGGAATTTCTCCGGGTCCAGCGGCTTGCTGATGTAGTTGGTAAAACCGGCCTGGATCGCGCGTTCGCGGTCGCCGACCATGGCATGGGCGGTGAGCGCCACCACGGGAATATCCATGGTGGTGCGATCCATATTCAGTTCGCGCATCATGCCCCAGCCATCCAACTCCGGCATGGAGAGATCGGAAATCACCAGATGGGGGCGGTTATTGCGGATGACCGATAGCCCTTCCCGCCCGTTATTGGCAGTCAGCACCTCCGCACCGGCCATCTCCAGCATCATAGCGGCGACGATCTGACTATCTTCTTCATCATCGACCACGACCACCCGCCAACCCTGGAAGATTTGTGGAATGCTTGTCTTCAAGATGTGTTACTCCTATGCGCTCGCTACTTCAGCTTCGGGCAAGCGCAGCGGCAGCGTTACTGTAAACGTACTACCCTCACCAACCTTACTGGCAACCCGAATGTTGCCACCCATCAAGCGGCAGAGCTTCTGCACAATCGAAAGGCCCAACCCTGCACCGCCATACTTACGTTTGGAGGTGCCGTCCACCTGGCGGAACTCGTCAAAGATCAGGTGATGCCAGGTATCCGGGATGCCGATGCCGGTATCGGTGATAGCAATCGACCAGGTCGCCTCGTCCTGCTTGCGGACGCTCAGGCTGATGCTGCCCTTCTCTGTGAATTTCAGGGCATTGTTGACCAGGTTGTGGGCGATCTGCGACAGGCGTTCTTCATCGCCGATGATGGTCTCCGGTAGGGTGGGATCTACATCAAGGATGTATTCCAGGCCCTTCGAGCGCATCTGTTCGCCGAAGTCCTCATGCCACCCCTGCGCCAGCGCCTGGGTATTGATCGGACGCTGCACAATTTCGACGCGGTTAGCGTTGATACGAGAGATGTCCAGAATGTCATTGATGAGGTTCAGCAGCCGCTTGGAGTTCATCTTGATGCGTTCCATCATGTGGACGACCTGCGGCGGCAGCTCGTACTGCATGGTGGCGATGCCGCTGTACCCCAGGACGGCGTTCAGCGGTGTGCGGAGTTCGTGGCTCATAGTCGCCAGGAACTGATCTTTGAAGAGCAGGGCGTCTTCGAGTTCGCGCACCACGCGCTCACGCTCGCGTTCAATCCGTTTGCGCTCGGTCACATCCAGACCGACATTGATGATACCGCTGATAGTACCGTCGTGGTCGATGACCGGCGCATACCGATTTTCGAGGATGGTATCGCCCATCGGGGTTTCGATGGTCATCGGCTCGCCTTTCAGCGCCCGGTCAATCTTGTTCTGAATATCGGGCATCAGTTCATACATATCCCGGATATTCACACCGATCAGATCACCGGATTTCAGTCCGACGGTCTCCAGCGCCTGACCTTCGCTCAGGTTAATCACACCTTCCTCATCCATACCGAACAGGATGAGCGGCGCACTGTTCATGATGGCACGCAGTCGGGCTTCGCTTTCGCGGATGACTTTTTCCGCCTGCTTGACTTCGCTCACATCGACGACCAGCGTGATCGCTCCGTCCGGCTTGTTCTCGGCATCGGCCATCGGGATGGCATAGGCTTCGTATTCTACGTCGCCCAGTTTGCCGGAGTAGCTGCCCAGGCCGCCCTGCATCGCCAGTTCGACACTTGCCAGGGCATTGGCGTTGTCTGCATAAATCTCGCTGATCGGTTTGCCAATCAGGTCGGCGTTGTGTACGCCAGCGGCGGCGAAGACGCTGCCTTCCGAGTAGATCACCACACCATCCTTATTGATGGCGGTGATGGCAATCGGGGCGAAGTCCGCAATGGCACGGTATCGCTGTTCTACTTCCCGCAGCGCCGTTTCTGTTTGCTTCTGCTGGTGCATGTCCAGGTGGACACCTACCATACGGGTCGGTCTGCCGGTGCTATCCCGTTCCGCAATCTTGCCTGAGGTCAGCACCCAGCGATACGATCCGGTCTTTTCCTTCAGGCGGATTTCCATCATGAAGGTGGGGGAGGCACCGGTCACATAGGCATTCACCTTCTCGGTGACGACACCCAGATCGTCCGGATGGACTAACGACGCAAAAGTACCAAACACGCCCGGCAGTTCGCCGGGTGTATAGCCCAACATCTGCATCCAGCGGTCACTGTAGTCAACGATGTTGGTGACCATGTTCCAGTCCCACAGGCCCAGGCTCGCTCCTTGCAGAGCGGCTTCCAGGCGGCTGCTGGAGTCCCGTAGTTTTTCTTCAGCCAGTTTTTGTTCGGTCACATCTTCATAGGTGCCCAGGATACCGATCACTTCACCGGCATCGTTTCGTAGCGGCACCTTGCTGGTCCGTAACCAGAGCGGCGCACCACTGGCGGTAGTTTGCGGTTCTTCAAAGTTCAACCGGCTTTCGCCCGCGTCCATGACCTTGGCATCGTCAGCTCGATACAGTTCAGCCTGTTCCGGGAAGAGCTTGTGATCGGTCTTGCCGATGAGTTCCGAAGGTGATTGGAGGCCTGCATCAGCGGCAAACAGATGATTGCTGCCCAGGTAAGTCGATGACCGATCTTTCCAGAACACGCGCACCGGAATGGTATCCAGTACCGATTTGAGCATCTGCTCACTTTCGCGCAGTTTGCGTTCCGCCACCTGCTTTTCAGTGACTTCCTGCGCCATCGACAGGACAGCGACAAATTCACCCTGTTCATCACGGATGATCTGGTTGTGCCATTCACAGCTAATGACGCCGCGTGTTTTGGTCAGGTTTTCGCTGGTTGTCTGTACTGGCAGCCCATTGCCTGCAAGTTGCTTGATGATCTCTTCCGTGCTTGCCTCTGGACGGGCAGCGGGGGGGAGCAGGAAGTCAAAGAAGCTCTTGCCCAACACTTCAGAAGCCGACCAACCGAAAGTGCGTTCTGCATAGTCATTCCAGGCTTGTACTTTCAGATCCTTGCCCCACAGCATGTAGGCGACCGGACTCTTATCGAACAACATCTGGTAGCGGCTTTCACCCGCAGTGGCTCGCTGCTGCGCTTTTTCCAGTGATTCCAGCATGGTGTTGATGGTCAGACCAAGCTTGCCAACTTCATTCTGCTGGGTCTCCTGCCCGCGCAAGGCCAACCGTTCCGTCAGGCTGCCGCGTTCACGGATGCGCTGGATTTCCCGGCTGAGGTGGGTAATCGGATTGATGACGGCCGCGCGCATGAAGAAGGCAATGGCGGCAAAGGAACCCACTGTGGTCAGCAGGAGCGCAATACCCAGTGAATTCGCCAGCGAGATGCCGACGGCATCGATCTGCCGGGCGGTTTCCAGATGCAGCGCACCTACTGGTTGCCCGAAGACATCCAGCAGCGGGCGGAACGCCCAGTTCCATTCGTCATCATTGGCGATCAGAAGGAGCTGATCGCTATTGACGGTATTGAAGGTTTCGTTTTGCAGGGCTGTTGTGAAAATCGGATCTGCAGTGCCCCGTATGTGAAGGCTGTAACCCAGGCTGGCGATCAGCGCCGCGTTTTCGGCTCCATCCAGATAGCGCCCGGTGATGACTGCGCCGCGGATGGGTCCGGTATTCTGGCTGGTCACGATGGGGGTCGAAGCGACCATCATCAAGCGACCATCGACCGAGATCAAGCCGCTGGAGACTGCATCGACGGCGATTTCACTGCCGCCCCGAATGAGATGCTGGTAGAGCTGTGGGGAACCGAGCGCCTGGGTCAGATTGGCGCTCAGGGGCAGATCCTGATACGAGGACAGATTAATCAACCGTACATTCAGGATTTCGCCCGCATTATTGACCACGGCGATCAGGTTGACACCCTGCTCCAGTAGATTGCTGGTGGCGAAGGTTTCTTCATCAAAGAAGGGATTGGGTGAGGCCGCGTACAGATAGGCGGCATCCGACCGGGACAGCGACCGGGAGACCGTGATGAGGTCCTGGATGCGGTTGGTCAGGGCATCTTCAGCCCGATCCAGGTACTGATTAGCCTCATCGCGTTCAATATGGGCTAACCCGCTGTTCAGGGTGGAATTGAGGGCGTATAGCAGAATGGGAACTGCCAGTAGCGCGACTAACAGTACAACGAGCAGCGTTCGACGAATTAGGGACATAAACTCCCCCTGGGACAATCCGAATAATTGGAAATCGGGCAGTCGATCAATAAGGTCACAAGCGGAGTTGATGCAACAGCGCCTGTACGAATAGCGTAAATGAATTATTGCGTAACGAATCGTTAAGAAAACTATGTACTGACAATTCATCTGACAAATGCCCTCCTGCATTCGACAAATGACATTCCCTGTGACACAATTACAGAAGGTTGCCTTGTCCCCGCCGCTTGTGCACCGCTAAAACATCTGGAAACTAAAGTTTCATTTCTGTGCGTAAACGTTTTTGAAGAAAGTAGTAACGTGCCTGCGTTTCCTTAAGGCACGCTCAATCAGGCGAGGACAGCACAATGCACAGCAATGGTACTCAAGCCAGTGTGGCCCCCCTCAAACTCTGTGTGATTCCTGGTGATGGCATTGGCGCGGAAGTTGTTCCGGCGGCTGTCCAGGTGCTTCAGCAGGTGGCTCCAGAAGTCGAAATCCACTCGGCGGAAGCGGGCTGGGCCTGCTTTCAGAAGCACGGCACCTCACTGCCCGAATCGACGCTGGAACTGGCTCGTTCCTGTGGTGCGGTTCTGTTCGGTGCCACCCAATCACCAGCCTATCCGGTGGAAGGTTATTTTTCGCCTATTGTCCGCCTGCGGAAAACGCTGCGGGCCTATGCCAACCTGCGCCCGACGACCTGGTTGCCGGTCCCTGCCGCCCGCCCTGGTGTAGATCTTTTGGTGGTACGGGAGAACACCGAGGATCTCTACATCGGTCGGGAACAGACTCGTGATGATGGGGATACCGGCGTGGCGGAAAAAGTCATCACGCGGGAGGCGACCGAGCGAGTCGCCCGGTTGGCCTACCAACTGGCGGTGCGGGTCGGTCGCCGCAAAGTGACCATTGTGCACAAGGCTAATGTGCTGCCCCAGTCGGATGGTTTGTTCCGGCGGGTGGCCCTGGAAGTGGCCGCCGATTTCCCGCAGATCGAAACCGATGAGCTGTTCGTCGATACCGCTGCTTACTGGATGGTCAAAGATCCATCACGCTATGATGTCATCCTGACCATGAACCTGTATGGGGATATCCTTTCCGACATGGCTGCAGCCTGGGGCGGTGGGCTTGGATTGGCCCCGTCGGTCAGTTTAGGGGATGGTATTGCGCTGGCGGAGCCGGTTCACGGCAGCGCGCCCGATATTGCCGGGAAGGGGATCTCCAACCCCACGGCGACCATGCTCAGTGTGGCGATGCTGCTGCGCCACTATTGGGATCGAGCGGATGCGGCAGCGCGCATTGAACACGCCGTTCACCGAGCACTCGATAGTGGCGAGTACACCATCGATATTTATACCGATGGTGCTCTCGGTACCAATGAATTTACCAGCCGCATCATCGACCGCTTATAAGGACATTGATCTTATGACCGACCAACAACCTGTCGGGCATTTCCGCGCTATCGATATTGATAGCTATCATATGCACTTCAAGCCAGAAGATCATGTGCTGGTGGATGTCCGTGAATTGGAAGAATGGGTGACGGGGCATATCCCCTGGGCTATCCACATCCCCCTCAACGACTTGCCGGATCGACTGGCCGAAATCCCGGCGGATAAACCAGTCGTGGTGGTGTGTGCATCCGGCGTGCGGAGCCTGTATGGGGCGCAATTCCTGCTGGGCAACGGCTATCCCGAAGTCTACAGCCTGGATGACGGCACCAAAGGCTGGATCAAAAAGCGCCTGCCAATCGAATTCTAAGGCCTGTCGAGGGACTGATTGACTCGATCAGTCCTTCTCTGCCTTCAGGCATGTCCGCGGCGCACCATATCCCGCGCATCGGCCCCGAACTTGATGATGCCGATGAAGACGGTGAAGAATTCCAGCCGCCCCAGCAGCATCCCGCCAATCTGGCTCCAGAGCACCAGCGTGGGGGAATCCGCCCTGGTGACTCCTACCGAGAGACCCGCTCCGGCCAGGGTGCTGGAAAACTCATACATACTTTCCCGCAGGCCATAGCCGTAGGCGGTCATTAACAGCACCCCGGCGAAGAACACCGTCAGATAAAGTGCCACGAAGATGCCCACTTGCCGCACCTGTTTATCATTCAGCAGGCGGCGCTGTTCCCCTTGCCAGATGGCCGGTTCATTGAGCATGTGGGTAGGCATAAAGGCCCGCTGGATCTCCCAGCGTACGGCTTTGTAGAGGATGTAAATCCGTAAGGATTTGATGCCGCCGCCTGTTGAACCCGTATTGGAGCCGATGAGCATCAACAAGAGCAGGATGACCCAGCCAAAGTCCACCCACTGGCGATGATCGGTGGAGGCAAAGCCGGTGGTGGATACGGCAGAAACCACTTCAAAGGTTCCCTTCAGCACGGCGTCACCGCCATTTAAGCCTAATCCCGGCGCAACCAGCCCGACAAAGCCGATGACGGACACCCCAATCACGACTGCCATCAGCCGGATTTCGCCACTGCGGAAGACCGGGCGGAACTTCCGCCGGAAAAAGGTGTAGGCCAGGAAGAAGTTGATGGCCCCTAGCAGCATCAGAATGATGAGGATGATTTCGACTGCCGGATTATCTTTCCATACCATCACACCCTCAGGACGGTTGGAAAAGCCGCCCGTACCGATGGCTGTAAACGCATGATTGACCGCATCAAACCAGCCCATCCCCGCCAGCCACAGCGCCAGCACACCAAAGACGGTATAGCCTGCATACAAGCGCAGGACGATGCCCGCAGACTGGCGGATATGGGGTGCGAGTTGATCCGTACGGCCTTCGGCGGCGCTCAGGCTGGTGCCCAGCGCACCGGCTGCCGCGCTCAAGGCGATGATGACAAAGCCCGCGCCACCGGCCAGTTGGCTAAAACTGCGAAAGAAGAGCAGGATATTCGGGGTCGCGGCGACATCAATCACGGTGATCCCGGTGCCAGTCCAACCGCTGGTCGACTCAAAGACCGCCGGGGTGAAGGCGGTGCCATTGATGAGCATGAACGGCACCGCGCCGGTCAAGATCGCAATCAGCCAGATGGCGACGACGATCACAGCGCCTTCCTGAACGTTGAGGGTCACCGGTTCAGCCGGGGTCAGGCGGGCGCGCAGTCCAAAACCACTGATGATTAACGGCAGTGCAATAACCAGAAACGCCCCGGCATAGCGTGCTTCTGTCGGGTAAAAGATCAGCAGGAGTAAAGGGGTCAGGTACAGCACGCCGAGGAAGAACAGAATTTCCCCGGCATAACCGAGCATCGCGCGGTAGCGCCCGCGCAGGTAATCCTTATAGCGCATGACACATCACCCGCACAGCGCTGCCAGATCCAGGCTTTGCTGATCTGGCTCGCTGATGAGAATCAGATGGTCATGGACTTCCAGGCGGGTATCCCCGCGCGGCACGATCACCTGGTTATTGCGGACGATCGACCCCACGAGTGATTTTCCTGGCAGATTGAGCTGCTGGAGGGTTTTCCCTACTGCTGGCGAATCCGCTGGCAGATGCACTTCGCTGACATTCAATAATCCATGGGCAATTGGCAGCAGGGTGGTCACATCTTCGAAGGTCGCTTCCTGGTCGATGACCGAACCGATCAGGCCGGTGGCGGAAACGGTATCGCTCACACCCAGCTTCTTGAAAACGACTTCGTTATCCGGGTCATTGACCAGGGCAATGGTTCGTGGCACACCCAGGACGCGGCTGGCAATCTGGCAGGCGATCAGGTTATCCTGATCCTGCATAGTCAGGGCGATCAACACATCCGCCTGACGGGCACCCGCTTCCTCCAGCCGGTTCAGATCCGTACCATCCCCTTCAATCACAGTCGCCTTGGTCTGTTCGCCCAGTTCTTCACCAAAGGCCCGATCTTTCACAATCGCTGTCACATGATAGCGGCGGGAGACAAAGCGCCGCGCCAGGAAGTACACGGTTCGGCTATCGCCAACCAGAATGACTCGCATGATTTGGTTATACTCGCTTGAGGAAGGCGTCGGCACTCAGCTTGGTGGGGCTGATGGTTTCAATACCAAAATTGGCGTAAATCGACTCGCGGTTTGGGTCAAAGACCCTGGCAACTACGCGGGGAATCTCGAACAGGGTACGGGCTACCTGGGCCACCATCAGATTGATGTTATCGGAGGTCGTCACCGCAAACAGGTTATCGGCATTTTCTAACCGGGCTTCTTTGAGAATATGCATTTCGGTGGCATCACCCTGAATGCGGTAGCCACTGAACTCGACCGATAATTTCTCGAAAGCTTTCTCGTTGCGATCAATGACGATCACTTCATGTCCACTCAGGCTCAATTGATTGGCGAGCGCCCCGCCCAACCGTCCACAACCGACAATCACAATGCGTTTATGCGCCATAACCTTGTCTCGAAATTAAGACTGCAATCCTCTATGGCCCGCCTGCGGGAAGTATAACAAAGCCTTTCTGACTCGGCAGTTCCGGCTGAGGTTCCCTCCCCATTCCCTAATTATTCTCATGTAGAATAAGCTTGTAACAGAGTGCAATGTCAAGTTCTCATGGAACCGTCATGAATGACCTTCAGGTCCGCCCGGCTCGTCTGGAAGATACTGCGCCCATCAGTTTGCTGGCCCGTGCGGGGGTATCCGCCTGGCAGCAGGCCGACTCGACCGGCTCGGTCCACGATGTGCCTTATGAAGTCCTGACCATTTATGACCGCTGGTTGCATGGTGGCCCCTGGATGAGCGTCGAAACCGCCACGCTGCATCTCAATCACCTGCTGCTCGGTGGTGGTCTGCCCTTTGTGGTGGAAGCTGCCGGGCAAGTTGTGGGCTATGCGGAAACCTATCCCGGCTCCGAAGCTGCCCCCGTGGGCGATCACCTCCACCTGGGTCAGATACTGGTCGCCCCGGAACATGCTGAAGCCATCGCCGATGCGCTCCTGACGGGAGTTCGAGCCGCCGCCAAAGCGCTCAAGCTGCCCCGGCTGACAGCCGCCTGCGCCAGTGGCGATAGCGCCAGCGCCGCACTTTATGCCCGGCATCACCTGGGGTTGCTTACCTCTGTCCAGCGCATGACCCTTCCGGCGCGCACCGGCCAGGGCTTTTACAAAGTCAGCGATCATCCCGATGCCAATCCGATGCAGATCAAGGGTTGGCAAATGCCGGTTGGGCGGATCGGCAGCGCCCGCCAGCGCTGGGAACTCCTCTGGCCGCTGACCCTCCAGGCCGTGCCGGAAATCGCCAGGCGGCGCGTGCGGCGCGTTCAGATGAGTGCCTCCGGTCAGGAAGCGCTCATTTACTGTGAGGAACGCCCCTATGATCCCCGACAGGCCGAGCTTTCACTGTGGGCACCCCGTCCGCTGACTGGTCAGTTGTTGACAGCCCTCCGCGATTGGTGTCATAAAGAAGGCTACCGCACGCTGGGTATGACGGTAGCTGAAGACGCGGTTGCCGTACTGGGCAGCGAAGCTGAATCTGATGGCTTCCGCATGGAGATTTACGCCTGCCCGACCTAGGCCCGCTTACGATATTTTCCATAAACCTGTGATACGCTAACGGAGACTTTAAGCTGTTTCTGTTATGAGAAGATACCATGAGGGCTTTTTCCATTCCCTCTGCGCTTACTCAGATAGCGCTCCGAATATGGCAGATTTGCTTTACCCCGGTGGTGCCCATAGCGGATCAACTGGAATGGAAACGAGCCCGTAATGCCGCCTTTGTCAGCGGCGTGCAGATGGTTTCATTTAGCCTGTTTTATGTGTACCGCCTAGTCACTGTCTCGCACCTGTCGATCTCGTACCGCCTCATTAATGCTGCAATTCTGGTTTGTTTTGTCGTGGTCTATGTGCTGAGCCGTTTTGGTCGGTCTCGGATAGCGATCTGGCTTGGATTCATTGGACTATCGGCGTCCCTCTATGCTGCGTCATTGCTCGGTGCAGTGGTCTCAATACTCTATGTGTTGTCACCGTTGTACTGGATTCTGGCGATGCTGCTGGTGATGAGTTGGTTGTTGCCGCCCAGGTCAATGCTCATCCTCACAGCCCTGAATTCGGTCGTATTGATTCTGATCCCTGTCTTTCGACCGGATTTGACTGCATTCAATATGGGGCCAGTCTATCTCCAGATTTTTACGATTGCTGGCCTGATTTTGGCCTACGCGCTTTTCCGCTATCGTGATCTACAGGTCATTGAATCCCGCACAAGGGAACTCAGCCAGAGCGAAGATCGCTATCGGACGTTATTCGATAGTGGTTTTGATAGCGTTGTGGTTCACCGGGACTACAAAATCATTGATGTGAATCCGGCTGCCGAAGCGCTGACGGGTTATTCCCGGCAGGAACTTCTCTCTATGCGGACGCTGGATTTACTCACGCCGGAATCGCTTAAACAGGTGCCGCCACCCAACCAGACTCCGGCGACGGCCCAGTACGAAATGGATGGTGTCCGTAAAGATGGAACCATATTCCCGGTAGAAGTACGCTCGAAGGCCATTCTGTATCAGGGTCAGCCCGCTCGTGCGTTGTCGGTGCGGGATTTATCCATGCAGCGCGAGGCCGAAGCCAACCGTACCGCGGTTCTGATTGAACAGCAGCGTACTAAACTTATGCGCGACTTCCTCCGGAACGCCTCCCATGATCTTCGCACGCCGATGGCGGTGATGAATACCAAATTGTATTTGATTGAGCGCTATCTGGATCAACCTGAAAAAGCGCTGGATCAAATCAGCGGCATCAAAGCGCAAGTGAGCCGACTGAGCCAGATGCTGGATGATATGCTTTTCCTCACTCAGCTCGATCAAGCTCCTTTGGAACTTCAGTTAGCCCCCATCAATTTGAATGAAATTGTGGAGTGGATTCGCCTGCGGTATCAGGCGGAGGCTGCCAACCAAAAGATTACTCTTCAGTTCGATATGGTTCCTGAATCTGTCGTCGTCCTGGCCGATACCGCTGAATTGGTGCGAGCGCTGCAGCGGTTGGTCGAAAATGCTTTACTCTACACGAGTGATGATGGAACGATCATTCTGCGAACACGGCGTACGGCAGACTATGGCATGATCGAGATCGCCGACACTGGCATTGGGATTCCACCCGAAGCGCTACCCCATCTGTTTGAACGTTTCTTCCGGGTCGATAACGCCCGTAACAGTGATTCCGGTGGGGCGGGCCTGGGTCTGCCCATCGCGCATGCCCTGATCGAAGCGCATCACGGTCAGATCACCGTTCAAAGCAGCCTCGGAAAAGGGAGTACCTTCGCGGTTCAACTCCCGCTTGCACCGGCATCTGCCACCGAAACCCTCGCTAGTTCGCTATAATCCCCCTCTCAATGCGCGAGCAGCCGATGGAACCGAGGCGGGAACTATGCCCATCTACGAACTGCGCGGGATCGAATATGAGATCACGCAAGGTGTCATCCAACTTGTCGAAGAAGGGGTTTCGCTGCCTGCCTACTGGTCACACCCGCGCATGGGCAGCCGCTGTCCAGCTATCGCCCTGATCCATGACTGGTGGGGCATCACGCCCGCCATCCGCCGCATGGCGAACTTCTTTGCTCAAAATGGGTACTATGTCATCGTTCCTGATCTGTTCGGGGGTAAGACCGCCGCTACGCCAGAGGCCGCCATTGAACTGGTGAAAAGCCTGGGTGACCAGGGCTATCCCCGGGTGAATGCCGCCCTGACGGCGCTGGAACAGCATCATCAAACCAACAGCGATGTCGCTGTCGTCGGCTTGGGTATGGGCGGCAGCCTGGCCTATGAAGCCGCCATCCTGCGGACTGACCTGGAGGCCGCCGTCGTGTGTTATGGCTTTCCGGGGCGTTACTTTGGTCGTCTGAAACAAACGCTGGCACCTGTGCTGGCGATTTATGGGGAAGCCGAACCCTACGTCAGCCCTGCCGAAGTTGCGCGTGTCCGCGCTGAACTCCAGGTTTCCCCGCAGGCAGCGGCGCACCAGGTTCACGTTCTCCCCCATGCTGCCCGGGAATTCTTCTCGGAAACGGCCTCCGAACCCGAGCGCGAAGCCGGCAAGCAGGCCATTAACCTCATCCTTCAGTTTCTGGAACAGCACCTCCGTCCCCCGGAACGTCTTCAGCGCGTCCTCCGCTGATTCCGACCGTTTCATGCCTGTGTTGTCGTGGGGGTTCAATTGTTTATGAAATTGATAACCTTTCTTGACAAATTCCTGACAACGAGATGTGAAAGTTGTGCAGACCTACGTTATATTAAATTAGGATTCGGTTTGTTGAAGTGCGATCCTCGTTAAACGGACTTCAACAACTCTTATAGTCCGTCTGTACATATAAAGGGAGCAGTTTTGACTATGAAACGGTTTCTTCTGATTTGTCTCCTGGCTACCTTGCTGATCGCCGTTTTGGGTGTTTCAGTAGCCGGCGCCCAGAGTGCTCGGCGCTACATCGTTTTCTCGGAACGTGCTGGTGGCATGACCACTCTGATGGGCAGCCAGGCTCGTATCGCTGGCGGCACAACGGTTGGCGCGCTGCGCGGTACCAATGCCTTTGTCGTTCAGAGTACGGATCGCAATTTCGCTACCCGGATGCGCGCTATGGGCTATGTGGTAGCCCCGGATCGCGTCGTCCGTAATGCGGAACCGGCCCACGTGGTCAGCGAAGTGGTTAGCCCCAGCGCCAACTCGGGCCTGAGCAATCCGCGCTTCCCTCTGCAGTGGTACCTGGATGCCGTCCGTGCTCGTGAAGGCTGGGTCAATGGTCATCGGGGTGCTGGTGCCGTTGTCGCCGTTCTGGATGAAGGCTTCTTCCTGAATCACCCGGATCTGGCCCCCAACTTCCTCAGCCAGTATGGTGCCAGCTTCGTCCCTGGTGAAACTGTTCAGTGGACGGCGGCCCCTGGTTTCAGCCATGGCACGCATGTTTCCGGTATTATCGCTGCGGTTGATGATGCCTTTGGTACCGTGGGTGTCGCCCCGGAAACCAAGATCGTCCCGATCAAGGTTCTGAGCGAGCAGCTCGGCTATGGTCTGGACTCATGGGTCATCGGCGGTATGCTGTATGCCTCTGAACTGCGCGCTTTCTTCGGTGTGCCGATCAGCGTCATCAACATGAGCCTCGGCGGCCTGTACGAAACCTGCGATGCGGACTGCATTGCCACCCGCAAGCTGTACAACAGCGTGGTTGCACTGGTTCGTCAGCGTGGTGTCTCGGTCTTCGCTTCTTCGGGCAACGACGCCATCAACTTCGACCAGAACCCCCTGTCACTGAACCTGCCCTCGATGGCGAATGGCGTGGTTGCGATCACCGCCACCGGCCCGGAAGGTTGGGCTTCCCGCACTGCGGCTGATCCGCGCCGCCCCGCCAGCTACAGCAACTGGGGTGTCCGCAATGCCGACTTCGCCTCCACCGGTGGCGACTTCAACCTGTTCGGCACTGCTGAAGGCAATGCGACCTGCACGGTCGCGGGTGTTGCTCGCCCGTGCTGGGTCTTCGATATGGTCTTCTCGCCCTCGTTTGTTGATGGCCCGAATGCCTTCTATAGCTGGGCTGCTGGTACCAGCATGGCCGCGCCAACCGCCACCGGTCTGGCTGCACAGATCATCGGTGCCCGTGGGTTGCTGACCCCGGCCCAACTCGAACGTGAACTGGATCGCCGCGCGCAGAACCTCAGCCCGGTTGCCTTCTATGGCAAGGGCTTCACCCGCGCGACCCGCTAAGCCGGTATTGCGCTCGGATACTATCTGGGAGAAGTGGTGATCCGGGCGCAAGCTTAAATAGTACGAGGAAGACACATCGGTGGCCCAAAAGCTGCCGATGTGTTTTTATTTCACCAGCCAGCCGGCCTCTGGTCGTGTGACGGCGCGCGGTACAATCACCTGATCTTCATGAGTGAGGCACCCATGACCGATTTGCTCACCATTGGCCAATTGGCGGCACGCAGTGGCCTCAAACGGTCGGCGCTGCGTTTTTACGAAACACAAGGCTTGCTGCAACCCGCGCAGCGTACAGAGGCAGGTTACCGGCTTTATGCACCTGAGGCCGAGTCTCAGGTGCGCTTTATCCAACGCGCACAGCGCCTTGGATTCTCGCTGACCGATATTCGCCAGTTGATGGATGACCAGTCCGCTGATGCGGATGTGCTGGCGCTGGCTGAAGCGCGTTTTATGGCTCTGGAACGCAGCCTGACGGAGTTACTGGTTCAGCAGCATGAGATGCAGCTTTTTCTCCGCGATATGCAAACCTCAGGCCGGGATGACCGGCTTTACCGCACCCTGAGTGAGCGCGTTTGCTCTGGCACAACCGCGCCGCCAGCGCGTTCCACCCTCGATTGGTTGCTGGAACACAGCGGGTGTGTCCTTTCCCGCCCTGAGGCTCATGCCATCCTTGATGCCCTCAGTGGTAATCATGTCCACGTCTGGCAGGAAGACGACGGCTACGCGATTCTCATTGTCAACCATGCGCCACAGGTCGAAGCGGGCTTACAGAAGCTGATGGACCTGGAGCAGCCCTGTGTTGTTCAGCACAGGCTCACATATACCCTGCATCCGGAAGGTTTCTTGCTCACTGTGACTGGTGAACAGGCTTTTCTCTATGCCCAACTCTTTCTGGCGCTGGAACCCGAACCGACCCCTTGACTCTCTACCAGAGTAGAAGGTTTACACTCTCCAACATAACGTCCCGCAGCGAACGGAGTGTAGGCAATGGCCGCTGAATCCACGACTTCAATCTACCATGTCGAAGGCATGGACTGTGCCCACTGCGCCCGCGAAGTGGAAGCCAGCGTTGAGCGCCTGACCGGTGTGCAATCGGTGGCGGTTGATTTTGTTTCGGGGCAGATGCGCCTGCGCGGCAGCGTCCCATATGAGGAACTGGCGGCGCGGGTGGCGCTTACTGGCAAGCGTCTGGTCGAGCCGACGGCCTCTGCGGCACCACTGGTGACCCCCAGTGGCGGGGTGATGGGCTTTTGGGCGTACCTGCGTCGCAAGTCGGATACGCAGTTGGCGCTGGTTGGCGCAGCCCTGGTGATCTTCACCTTTGGACTGACCCTGGCAGGATTGTCATCCGAGATCAGCCGTTGGCTTTACAGCGCCGGGATGCTCATCACGCTCTACCCGATCGCCCGGAATGGACTCGGCACACTCTGGGCCACCCGCCAGTTCAACATCAACCTGCTCATGACCATCGCCGCCTTCGGAGCGTTGGCCCTGGGCGAATACCTCGAAAGTGCCACCGTCATCTTTCTCTTCGCCATTGGGGAAGCGCTGGAAGGCTATACCGCTGACCGCGCCCGCGATAGCATCCGGGGATTGGTCGCGCTCAAGCCGAAGGTCGCCACCCGAGTGCTGGGCATCCTGCAGGAAACGGTGCCAGTCGATCAACTGGCAGTGGGTGAACGGGTGTTGGTGCGCCCTGGTGATCAGATTCCGGTGGATGGGCAAGTCGTCAGCGGGGCCAGCAGTGTTAATCAAGCCCCCATCACCGGGGAGAGCCTGCCCGTGAGCAAAATGGTGGGCGATGACGTCTTTGCCGGGAGCATCAACGGGGAAGGGGCACTGACGGTGATCGTCACCCGTCTGGCGGCTGACAATACGCTCTCCCGCATTATCAGCCTGGTCGAGCAAGCGGCCAGTAACCGCGCCCACAGCCAGCGCATGATCGACCGCTTTGCCAGCATCTATACCCCGGCGGTGACTGTCCTGGCTGCGCTGGTCGCTTTTCTGCCGCCGCTGCTGCTCAATGCACCTTTTTACGATACCCCAACCGAACACGGCTGGCTCTACCGAGCGATCTCCATGCTGGTGATCGCCTGCCCCTGTGCGCTGGTCATCAGCACCCCTGTGACGGTCATCAGCGCCATTACTGCCGCTGCCCGACACGGCGTGCTCATCAAGGGCGGCGTCCATCTGGAGGCGCTGGGCACCATCAAGGTAGTGGCCTTCGACAAAACCGGCACCCTGACCTATGGTCGCCCGGTGCTGGCGCAGGTCCATTCAGCGGATTGCACCGGAGCCGAGACGTGTCCCGCCTGTGACGACCTGCTGGCCTTAGCGAATGCGGTCGAAGCGCAGACGGCGCATCCGCTGGCCCGCGCCATCACCCAGGCGGCGGAAACCCGCGCCTTGAGCACCGCTTACCCCCCGGCAGAAGCGGTTGAACTGCTGCCGGGACGCGGCGTGCGCGGGCAGGTCAATCATCAGCAGATCACGCTCGGCAGCCATCGCTTCTTCGACGAGTCCCTGCCGCATTCCCCGGAACTCTGCCATCTGGCCCAGGCTGCCGAAGCGCATGGTCAAACCACGCTGCTGGTTGCGGAAAATGATCGGGTGCGCGGTTTCCTCTCCCTGACCGATGCGGTGCGCCCGGTCAGCCGGCAGGTCGTGAGTGAACTGACGACCCAGGGAATCACGACGGTGATGCTGACGGGCGACCATGCCGCTGCTGCCACGCATGTGGCCAGTCAGGTCGGGGTTCATGATGTGCGGGCCAGCTTGCTCCCTGCCGATAAGCTGGCGGCGATCCACAGCCTGCGCCAGCAGATTGGCCCGGTCGCCATGGTCGGGGATGGCGTCAACGATACGCCCGCGCTGGCAGCCGCGACCGTCGGCATTGCCATGGGGGCAGCCGGCAGCCCGCAGGCGCTGGAAACTGCGGATGTGGCCCTGATGGCGGATGATCTCACCCAGTTACCGTTTGCCCTGCGCCTGGCCCGCTTTGCCCGCCATTTGATCGCTCAGAATGTGCTGCTGAGCTTTGGCGTCAAAGCCGTCTTTCTGGTACTGGCCTTCTTCGGCCTGACCTCCTTGTGGGTCGCTATTCTGGCGGATGTGGGGATGTCTTTACTGGTGACTCTCAACGGGATGCGCCCCCTCCGGCACACTGGCTGACGGAGCAGTGACAAAGATAATGCCCTTCGCTGGATAGATTGAATAGTAATCGAAGGCTATAAGGTCTACAGTCTAGGAAAGGAAAGTCCTATGTAGCTGATGCGAGGTGCCCCATGCACTATCGAAAGTGGATGACTCTAGCCCTCAGTGTGATTCTGATCCTGAGCGCCATCCCCCTGGTGAGCGCCCAGGAAGCGATTGTCCACGGTGTCTTTTTCTATTCGCCCACTTGCCCGCATTGCGTCCAGGTCATTCAGAATGACTGGCCCAAAATACAAACTGAATTTGGCGATCAACTCCAGGTCATTTTTATCAATGCCAGCAGTGAAGAAGGTGGCCGCTTTATGCAGGTCGCGCGGGCGGCCCTGCAGATTGAGTCCAGCGGCGTCCCGATGCTGATTATCGGCTCGAACGTGTTCATGGGGTCGATCCAAATTCCGACCAACGCGCCGGATGTGATCCGCGCGGGTTTGGCCGCTGGCGGCATTGCTCTCCCGGCTATTCCCGGCATTCAGACCATTTATGAGGCCGCGCTGGCTGCCGAACAGCCAGCCCCCGAGCATACGACCGACTCGGCCACCAGCGCCGTCACGGAAATACAAGCGCTTTCCTGGCTGGATCGTCTGGCAGCCGACCCGGTGGCGAATGCGCTGGCGATTGTGATTCTGGTCGCCCTGGTAGCGACTCTGCTGATCGGCGGGCTTCGTCTGATTTCAGCCAGTCAGATTGCCATCCCCTTGACCCATCCGGCGTTGCTGATCGCCTCCGTTGCCGGTGCCTTGATCGCCGCCTCGCTCTTGTTCGGTGCTCAGGGACAGCCGCTGATCCTGGCTATCGCTGCCGGTGAACTCGTCATCTTCGCGCTGTTGGTCTGGGCCTCACGTCAGGCGGTATCTGGTAATCCGGTGCTGCATTGGCGGGTGCCGCTCACGGCGCTGGCCGGACTGGTGGCCGCGGCCTATCTGGCGACCATTGAAGTCAACCAGGCTGAAGCGGTCTGCGGTCTGGTGGGGGACTGCAATCGCGTGCAGCAAAGTCCCTATGCCCAGATTGCTGGAATTCCCATCGGTGTGATCGGCGTGCTGGGTTATATCGCTATCCTGATCCTCTGGTTCGTCAACCGCCAGACCGGTGGCAGCTATCGCCTCGAACAACTGATGCGGGCGGCGGCCTTGCTGGGTGTTGTCTTTTCCACTTATCTGACCTTCCTCGAACCCTTTGTTATTGGTGCCACCTGCTTATGGTGTTTAATGTCAGCGATCATCATGCTGCTGCTGTTGTGGATGCTGCTGCCGGAAGGCATCACGGCGCCGCTGCCGCCACGCACTGCTGCCGCCTGACGGAAACCTCCCAAAACAAAAGGGTTGACTGAGCGCAATGGGCATTCAGTCAACCCTTTCCTGACTATCGCCTTGCGCTTATCGACTATAGACTAGGGATGCACCCTGCTCTTGAGTCGATTGAGTTGCTTATGTTGCCAGCCACCTACCGCAAAGTGATTGCCCGCCGTTTCAGCAAGGATTTCCGCAAAGCCGCGCAGATCGTTGAAGTGCCGTTGAATCCGCCCGGCCCGAACGAGGTGCTCATCCGCGTGCACTATGCCGGGGTGAATGCCACCGATGTCAACATCAGCGCCGGTTTATATACCCCCGGTGCGGAACCCCCGATTGACCTGGGCGCGGAGGTGCTGGGTGAGATCGTCGCGGTTGGTGAAAATGTCACTGATCTCGAACCTGAGATGATCGTCGTCACCAACAGCCTGGGTGGTTACGCCGAGTACTATACCTGCCGCGCTCGCTATGCCATCCCGGTGGCCGAATCCTCACCGCAGGTGCTCAGCCTCGTCCTCAGCGGCACGACCGCCTCTATTGGTCTGGAAGTCGCGGAGATGCGCTCCGGGGAAACCGTGCTGGTCACGGCTGCCGCAGGTGGCACCGGGCAATTCGCCGTCCAACTGGCGAAGCTGGCGGGCAACCATGTCATCGGGACGTGTGGCTCAGACGACAAGATTGAGCTGCTCAAACGCCTCGGCTGTGACCACGTCATCAACTACAAGACTGAAGATGTGGGCGCGGTGCTGAGCGCCACCTATCCACGCGGCCTGGATGTCGTCTACGAGAGCGTAGGGCGGACTATGTTCGATACCTGCGTCGATCATTTGGCGATTCGTGGGCGTTTGCTGGTCATCGGGTTCATCAGCGAATATCTGGATGCGCCGGAAGTGGTGAACAGCGCCCGTATTTACGGCAAGCTCCTCGGTAAATCCGCTTCGATCCGCAGCATGTTCCTGCTGCACTACATCCGTCAGGTGCCGGAACATCTCCGCCGCCTGCTTGCGCTGTACGATACTGGCAAACTTCGCGCTGCCGTCGACCGGACGCGCTTCCAGGGCGTCGAGCAGGTGGTTGATGCGGTTGAGCATCTCCACAGCGGGCGCAGCACCGGCAAGGTCGTCGTCCAGATGTGGGACGGGAACGCGTAGTGTTTTACCAAGCGTGAAAATGGGGGAAGCCGTAGGGGAGGATTAGGGCGTCCGCGCCCGTATATCCTCCCGCTAGAACCCCTACAATGACTAGTGTTGCCGGGCTAGTGGGTTTAGGGTACAGTCATCGATTGTAATATTGTGTCATGTTAGGGAGCCACCAAGGGACTTTTGCCATGCGAACGGTTCAAAACCCGGCTCGGCGCATTGCCTGGTTGATTATCCTGGTAGGGGCGGTTGCATTGATCGGCGGCTTGCTCTGGCGCGCCCTGAACCCCGAGTCGCCCGGTATCAGTTTGCCCTTCACCCGCACCGTGTTTGATGCCGGTTGGTTGATCTGGGCCGGATTGGGCTGGCTGGTGGTCGGCGGACTGCTGCGCGGGTCCCTGAACGCAATGCCAGGCAACAGTGCCCAGGAAGCCAACACCCGCGTTACTATTGATACCGCCATTCGTGAAGCCCGGGCCGCCGCCGATCTGCGCCTGAACGATCTTGACGCGCGGGTTCGTTCGATGGATTTGACCCAGCTGGAACAACGTCTGACGGACTTGGAAGCTGCTCGCGCCTCACGTCCGCTCGATACCCGATCCAGTGACCTGGACGAACGCTTCCATGATCTGAACGGGCGGCTGGTCGCCATTAACTCGCGCATTGATGGCCTCGGTCATGTTCAGGGGCGGCTGGATGGTCATGACCGCAGCCTGACGGAGGTAGATACCCGGCTGCAGGCGATTCAGGCCCGGCTGGATCAAGCGGCTGACCCGATGCCCCGGCTCAATCTGATCGATCAACGAGTCAGCGACCATGCTGATCGTCTCAATAGAGGCGATGCCCTTTTCACACAGAACAATACCCGCATCAACGACCTTAAAGCCGAGTTGGGCGTGATTGATGCTGAAATTCAGGGATTAAGCGCCCGCTTAACCAGCATTCAGGAGCAAACGCAGCATACCCAGCAGCGGTTGGATCGCTTGGCCGCCCCCGCCCGCTTCACCGAGCCGAGTGCTCGCCTGAACGCGAACGACGACCTGAAAATGATCGAAGGCATTGGCCCGAAAATCGAACAGGCCCTGCACAAGGTCGGCTTGGTGCGCTTTGAGGATGTTGCCGGAGCCACGCTTGAGACGCTGCGCGCAGCAATCGAGCACAGCGGTATCCGCTTTGCCCCCAGCATCACTACCTGGTCGCGGCAGGCGCAGTACCTGGCAGCCAGTGACCTCATTGGTCTGAAAACGTATCAGAGTCAGCTGATCGCCGGACGCGAAGCATAAGGCAGGTGGCCTAGGCGGTCACCGGAGTGCCGCGCAGCCGTACCAGACCCATCCCCAGCAAAAACAAGATCGTGCCGATGACGAAGTAAAAGACCTCCGTCGGGGTCGGGCCGGGTGGCTGCTGCTCCAGAATGATGACTTCGATGGTGATGAAGCCCATCAGGATGAATCCCGCGATGACCGCGAACGATCCACTCAGCGGGTGATCCCGCAGGATTGCCACCAGCGCGATGAGGGATGTTCCGCCCACGATGATCGCCAGCACATGTGCCGGAAGGGTGTAACTGGGGAAGGTAGTGCCTTCCAGCCAATCTAGAGGGAATGAATCCGCACCGGTCAGCATTGCCACGCCACCGCCTACCGCGCTCAGCGTAACAAAACCAGCCAGCAAACCGATAGTGATCCGCAGCCAACGTGCATTCATGGTTCGCCCCCTGCGTCCAATCAAACACATTCAACTACGACTCTATACGTAGCCGATCAAACGGCGGTTGTACGCCCTGAGCCGCTTAGCTCAGGGGACGGTACTTGACTCCCAGCCCATCCAGCCGCCGCAGATGAGTCCGCAGCCGCGTCAGGAAATCCGCATAGCTACCCCGTTCGCGTGGCGACCACAAAACTTCATTCAGGGCCGTCAGCCGGGGATAGGCCATGTAATCCAGTTTATCCGTTGTCGAAATGTACTCGGTCCAATGCTGCCCCTGGGAGCCAAGGACGTGCTTGGCCTGTTCCGGGGTCATCTCTGCCGGGATAGGTTCGTAGCTGTAGACTTTTTCCAACGGCGTCAGTCCGAAGATCGCCAGCGGTTCACCCGCCGGGTCAGCCTGATAATAATCGAAGTAAGTGTGCGAAGTCGGCGTCATGACCACATCATGACCGGCCCGCGCCGCTTCGATCCCGCCTTCTTCCCCACGCCAGGACATGACTACCGCGTTTTCCGCCAATCCGCCTTCGAGGATCTCATCCCAGCCGACCAGGATACGCCCCTGCTTGGTCAGGAACTGATCCATCCGGCGGATGAAGTAACTTTGCATGGCGTGTTCATCCGGGATACCCAGTTCCTTCATGCGCGCCTGGACGCGCGGGCTGGCCTCCCACTGAGTCTTAGGGCATTCATCCCCGCCAATGTGAATGTAGCGGGATGGGAACAAATCCAGCACTTCCAGCAGCACATTCTCCAAAAACTGGAAGGTGCGTTCTTCCACGTTAAAGACATTCTCGATGATGCCCCATTCACGGGAGGGCTGTAGTGGCGTCTCCACATTCCCCAGTTCAGGATAGGCCGCAATCGCGGCCTGTGCATGCCCCGGCATTTCGATTTCCGGCACAATAGTGATGCCGCGCTGTTCGGCGAAGGCCACCACCTCTTTGATCTGGTCCTGAGTGTAAAAGCCGCCGTAGCGTGTGCCGTCATAGCGGCGGGGTTCGTCGCTCCAATGCCCGACCATGGTCTCCGGTCGCCAGGCACCGATCTCGGTCAGTTTAGGGTAACGTTTGATTTCGATGCGCCAGCCCTGGTCATCGGTCAGGTGCCAGTGGAATCGGCTGGCCTTATGCAGCGCCAGCAGGTCGATGAATCGCTTGACCTGGTCGATAGTCCAGAAGTGCCGCCCGCAATCCAGCATCGCCCCCCGCCAGGGGAAGCGCGGATAGTCTTTAATCTCCACACCCGGCAGGCTCCACTCTATACCGCTGACGACGGTGGACTGAAATATTTCCACCGGGAGCAGTTGCCGCACGGTCTGTACGCCGCGCAGCAGGCCTGTCAGGTTCGCCGCCCGCAGGGTAACCCCATCCGCAGCGACTACCAGGCGATAACCTTCTTCGCCCAGTGTGACTTGTGGATCAATCAGCAACCGGATGCTGGGGGCATCCATCGGGCGGGTGCCCAACACCGGCAGGGCATAGCCGGTAGCAGGTCGCAAATAACTGGCCAGCAGTTGGGCTGCATCAGCAGCATCCCCGGCAGCCACAATGACACTACGGGGTGTTAACGTAAATGTAGCGCCAGTTGGGGTCAGGCGAACCGGTTCCGGCACAATATGAATTTCTGGCGTCATAGACGAACAACCTTGTTAAACGACCATAGTCTCCCAGAGTATAGATGAACTTCCAGATTACGGCACTAGGGCCGTCCACCAACCGCTGCTTGCGCCCGGCAGCACCGTAACCGCGTAGACCTGCCCCGGTTCTAAACCCACCAGATAAGTGGTATACGATATCCGTCCCGCCGCCTGCGTACCGAACGAAGTGGCTACTTCGGGTGCGGTCGCCCAGCCCAGGCTTCCCGTTGCCCCACCTTGACCGCGCCATATCACCCCGAATCCGCGTACCGGTGCGCTCAATCCCAGCGGCGGGCTGGCTGCCGGTTCGGCATCGCCTTCCTGCCAGGTGTCCGGCAGTGCCTGGATCCGACCATCATTGCGGGTCAGTACCCAGATGGTCTGGGTATCCCCCCACCATAACAGATAGCCCCCCTCGAATGGCTGCCATGCGCCCTCGACAAAACGGGGTGCCTCCAGAGGACACGGCTGGTGTGCGCCGCTAAATTGGCCCAGCACGGTTTGCGAGCAGGCCACCTGGATCGTGATGTCCTGCACGGCCCGCGCGGCACCGTCGAGGACTTCTAATCGGTAGCGGACGGGTCCTGCATATTGAAACCCGCTGATAACCGGTGTGGTGTAGCCCAGCGGCACCGATTGGGCGTTGGTCGGGCGTTCACAAGCGGTTTCCGGGTCCGAAGGACACACATAGAAGTAAGCAGCGCTGCCGGTCGTTTGCCAGGTGAAGAACACCCCGGCCTGGTTGGCAATGGTTTCCGCGCTGGCCTCGAATCGGCTGATACGGGCCTCATCCATGGAGGGATCCGCATCGAAGGGGTTCGCTTGAATGAGCGTTTGCACGCGCGGCAGCCACAGCACTGCGCCTATGGGCAGTGTTGCCGGGTCATCCAGGCAGTTGAGCGCGGCGATCTGGGTCAAGCTGAAGGCATCCAGACCAATCAGCAAATCCGGCAAGCGGTCACCGGGGCGTACCATATACGGCGCAAACCCCGCCTGATAGGGTGCCGCACAAATCGCAGGACGGGCATCGTCCGGGATGGGTGTGGCGGTCGGGGTAGGGCCGGGCGTACCTGTCACCGCCGTCACCGGACCAAAACTGATTGGGCCGGGTGTTGGGGTCTCTGGTTGGGCGGCAGCATTGAAAGCCGTCAACACAATCAAGGCAGAGTAAAGCAAGGTCAAGACCGATTTCATTGCATCACAATTCCGTCAAAATCTACACAATCGCTGCTCAGGTTCGGGGACAGGGTTTGCCTCGTCCGCCTGAAGTGCAGCCAGCCATTATAGCGTGGAAGCTCGCCCCCATTGAAATCGCCTCTTGCGCGAGAGGAGGGCCATCTCATCGTAGAGACACCATTCATGGTGTCCTCTTAAACAAAAGCAAAGAAGCTGCCCCATAGAGCAGCTTCTTTGCAGGTCATTGAACCGCTGGATGCTTCAGCAGGACCCGGTATACCACATCTGGGTGCCGCCGCCGATGCCAAAAATGCCGTAGGCCACCTGCCGACCATCCGGCAGGGCGAAGCAGGTCGAGGTCGTGCCTGCGATTGAGGTCGTGCGGAAGGTGGTGATCCAACCCTGTTCCGGGGCTAAGGCCCAGCCCAGCTTGATGCGCACATCGCTGTAATTGCCCCAGACTTTGCCCAGCGCGAACAACGGTCGCACCCGCCCAAACGGGGTCGGATCGAGCACCGGATTATCTGGTAAGCCGACGTAATCCCGCGCCCGGAAAACCCGATAGCTGCTGTCATTATAGAAGGCCACTACATTCCCCGTGTTGGCTTCCCAGATCAGGAAACCGCCTTCATAGACCTGATACGAGGCCTGCGTAGTCGTGACCGATGGAGCCGCGGTGGGTGGAATGGGCGTCGGCAGTACGACGGCGCCATTGAGCGCCCAGGTGCGGTTGTTACTCGGCCCACTGACCAGGACCCGATTCGTGTCCGGGCGCACCCAGTCGAAGACGCCGATACCATAGCGCGTCACCGTGGTGATATACCCCTGCTCGTTGCTGATGGCCCAGCCCAACGCTGCCTGAATATCCGGGTAATTGCCCCACACTTTGCCAAAGCCGAAGATCGGGCGGATCAAACCGGCGGGGGCCGCGCCCAGCGGATTATCGGGCAGGTTGGTATAGCTGCTGACCGGGAAGTTCCGCAGGCTACCACTCACCGAACCACTGTACACGCTGATTTCTGCATTATCGCGGCGGAACAACATGAAGCCGCGTTCAAAGGCCTGATAGGTCACATTCAGGTTATAACCGCGACCCGCCGTAGGAGCCGTGGTTGGTAGCGGCGCGGGAGTGACGACCACCCCGGTCGGCGGCACCCGCAGCACCTGACCCACTTCGATTCGATTAATATCGGTGAGGCAGTTAGCGACTGCCAGCGTGGTGCTATCCGTGCCGTAGCGCAGCGCAATTCGGTAAAGGGTATCTCCCGGCTGGACCGTATAGGTCGGCCAATCGTAACGCGGGGTACATTGCGCCCCCACGCTGCCGCTGACCGCCAAGCTGAGACTCAGCACGCTGATTAGCGCCAGCACCATCAGCCAGCGGCGTGCAGGTAGTCGTGACATGATCGCTCCCCCTAAAACATAACAGGATTGATAGCTTGTTACGTTTATCGTAAGCCTGATTGAGCACCGCGCAACAGCACGCCCACCCTACGCTCACCGGACGCATTCCCCATGATGCAAAAAAGGTGCCAGAAGCACCCTTTTGCTGTGATTGGCCCGCCTCTGATGAGCGAGAACAGGCGCAGTTGGCGTCACCGGATTTACAATCACATCACTCAGATTAATACCAGATGAGTACGCTTGTCAACCAACGCTGATCTCTACCTGCTCGATTATCAGGGATTGCGGTGCTTTTACCGTCAGTAGACCGAAGCCAAAGCGCCCCTGCGGCGTGATGACTGCATACTGGTTATCAATCCACGCGATGAACCCCAGCGGCCCTCGTGGCGCTACTCCTGCCTGATGAACCAGTTGTCCATCCACACTGAACAGGACTTGCCCGGGAGTCCACTCCAGGCTGTAGTGATGCGGCTCATGCAGCATGGCCGCCTCCAGCGCGAACTCGCTCACGTTGATGGCGCGCTGGGCAATCGGCCATAAACGGCGGTACAACGCCGGGACGCGCATGAGCAGGAAGCCGAGCGGAGCCGTCGGCAGCAGGGCGAAGAAGGCCGGGCGCGTCGCGTCGATGGTGGCGCATTTCCAACCATGACCGGGGACATCCAGCGCCAGCCGCATGTCATTCGGCGGCGAGCCGAAGAAGAACCACGTCGCCTGCGGCAGCCGGAATCCCCGCTCTCCCGGGGCAAACGGATGATTCCAGAAACCAAACCCTGCCGTACCGAGTGCTTGCTTCCTTTCCAGCCACGCTCGCACATTCATGCGCAGCGGCGGGCGGTAGCTGAAGTCTGCCTTGCTCCGATAACTGCTGATCTGGGCGTCGGCGTAGCCGGTCGCGGGCGTGGGCGAGACCGTCAGCCGGAAACCAGCACCCAGCGTCTCCACAATCCCACCGCCGATTTCGGTGCGGTGCCATGCTGTGGGCTGACTCAGGATTCCCATTTCAAACTCGATTCGGTTGCATAGGCTGTGCGCCTGGTACTCAATAATCGACCTTAGAAAAAAGCGATCATTTGTGGGGGCGATCCGCCGGATCGCCCGCCTTGATTTGTGTAGGACTTAGGCAAAACGCCGCATTGTGTAGAGGCAGATGACCTGACGGCCGACCTATGACCATTATCCTGAATAGTGATTCAAAATCACCAGGCTGGAATTGCAGCGGTTGCTGCAACAGTCCCCCGGTGCGATTGCTGCCAGCAGGACTCAAATATGACAAAGTCGTCGCATTTGAACATGAAAAGCATCAACGCACACGTTGAATCTCTTGAATCAAATGTGAGCAGAACGCACGTCGAGCATGCAGGAAGTCCTTCCCGGTCAAGGAGCTGTCGTTCACACCCGCGATGTTACAGTCTGTTGCAATCTTAATTTACGTTTTCTTTACCTTCTTCACATTACTTTCGTCCTCCCCTATACTGTATTCATTGACACTACATTGAGATGCCCCCTATACTGAATTTAGTGTCAATTTTAAACCATCGCTCAGGGAAGTGATCCGGGAGCGCCCAATGCCTACCGCCAACCTGCGTCCGACCGATAGCCCACGTTCACGCCGCCCACATATTCTGTTGGTGGACGATAACTTTGAAACGCTCAAGCTGCTCCAACGGGTCTTGCAGAATGACTACCACGTCACCTTTGCCCAAAGCGGGGACGCGGCGCTCGAATTGCTCGGTCGTTACCTGTTCGATCTGGTGCTGCTGGATATGATGATGCCCGGCCTCAACGGCCTGGATGTGCTGAAGATGATGCGGAACGACCCGGAAACTGCCAACATCCCGGTCGTCGTATTGTCGGCCATGTCGCGCGGTAAAGATGTCGTCACCGCGCTGCAGGCTGGTGCGAATGATTATGTCACCAAGCCCTTCGACATCGAAGTGGTACGGATGCGCATTCACAATCAGGTTCGCATGAAGGAACTGATGGACGAGCGTGCCGCCACCATTGAATACCTGCGCGATTCAGTCGATGTGAAAGATCGCTTCCTGCGGATTGCCACCCACGACCTGAAGAACCCGCTGAATAACATCCGCATGGCCCATTACTACCTGCGGACGCTGGTTGGGCAAAAGCCGGAAGCCGCCGAAGCCCTGGGCATTATCGCCGATACGGTCGATACCATGACGCAGCTCATTGAGGATTTCCTCGATACCGCCGCCATCCAGAGTGGAAAACCCAGCCTCAACCCGGATATTGTGCCGGTGGAAAGTATTCTCTGGGAAGTTTTCTCCAACTTTGAAGCAGCAGCCCGCCGCAAACAGATCACCCTGATGATGGGCGATGTCACCGGCGTGGTCTATGCCGACCCCACTCGCCTGCACCAGATCATCAGTAATCTGGTGAGCAATGCCGTCAAGTACAGTCCGGAAGGGCGCGTGGTGACGGTCTCTGCCGAGCTCCACAACGGCAACGTGCGGATCAACGTCGCTGATGAAGGCCCCGGCATCCCCGAAGCCGAACGCGGCAATCTGTTTGAACCATTTGGCAAGCTCAGCACCAAACCGACCGGCGGCGAAAGCAGCAGCGGCCTGGGGCTGTGGATCGTGCGGGAACTGGTAGCGCTGCATCACGGCAAACTCGGGGTAGAGTCCCCGGCAGACGGCGGATCGATCTTCTGGGTCGAACTCCCGGCCTGGCAAGAACAAGCGATGGTGGCCTGAGGCTTTTCAGAGGAAAGAGTACGATGATGGGCAGCCTGCGCTGCCCGTTTTGATTCCAGACTGGGCTGGTAATGTAGGGCCGCAGCGCCACATCCGGTGATAGGGCGACCCGGTGGATCGCCCCCACAGAATGCAGTTAGATCTTCATCTTCTTGAGGGTGTCCATCAGCGTGTCGAACTGCTTGAGGTCCAACTGCTGCTTGGCATCGCTCATGGCGACCGGCGGATTGGGGTGGACTTCCACCATCAGGCCGTCAGCCCCGCTGGCAAGGGCGGCTTTCGCCATTGGGATAGCAATATCCCGGCGACCCGCGGAGTGCGAAATATCGACGATGACCGGCAGGTGCGATTCGAGCTTGAGCACGGCAATCGCGCCCAGGTCGAGCGTGTTGCGCGTCCACTTCTCGAAGGTGCGGATACCACGGGTGATGAGGATGACGTTGGGGTTACCGCTGCTGACAATGTACTCCGCGCCGTAGAGGAATTCTTCCAGCGTGGAGGCGATGCCATTCTTCAGGATGACCGGCTGCTTGATCTTGCCGAGCGCCTTGAGCAGGAAGCTGTTCTGCATATTACGCGCACCGACCCAGAAAATGTCCACGTAATCCGCGAACATATCAATCTGGCTCTTATCCATGATCTCGCTGACGACATACATGCCGTATTTGTCAGCCACGCTGCGGGCGATCTTCAGGCCTTCTTCACCCATGCCCTGATAGTCATAGGGAGAAGTGCGGGGTTTGTAGGCCATGCCGCGCATCAGCTTGACGCCGTGCTTGTGCAGTGCCTGCGCCACCTGATCCATCTGCTCGTAGCTTTCGATGGCGCAGGAGCCGGTCAGGTAGGTGAAGCTGCCATCGCCAATCTTGGTCACGCCGTCGGGCATAGTGATGACGGTAGCCTGGTCCGGCGACTTGCGCTGTACCAGAATCTTGGCGCGGGCATCTTTTTCCTGCATCGCCAGCGAAGCACGGAAGATTTCGCGGAAGAGCGCCTTGATGGTTTCATTACTGAAGGGGCCGTTGTTGGCCATCTCCAGTTGGGTGAGCATGTCGGCTTCACGCTGCGGATCGTAAAAGCCGGTGCCCATCTGGGCCTGTACCTTGCTGATTTCCTCGACCACTTTGGCGCGCTGGTTCAGAAGTTCCAGCAGTTGCAGGTTAATCCGGTCGACCTGCCCCCGCAATTCCTGTAATTGGCTTTCCGCCATGCTGATGCCCCCTCTATCAAAGGTGTGAAAGGTTTCCCATAGGTTGGATGACGCGGCATTATACCGCGCTTTTGTGCAGGTTGACCGGGGAAAAGTTGGCTTTTGGTACGGTCGAATGGATAATTCCACCTTAATCCCGTGCGGAAGATTGTCAACATGTATGGTTGAAAAGAGCGGCAGAGGGTAGGTACACTGCTGTTGAACCTGTTGAGGAGCATGGGTGTGGGCGCCCTGAATGGCGTCCCTACTGCGGGGGAGTTGGATTTTTATGTCATCTGTCCGGTTTGTTGGCAATGAGCCAACACCCGATTTTTACTCGCGCACGGCGGATGTGATCTCACATTGGGAAGTCGGTCAGCTCCCGTTCGATCACGCCATGGAGTCCCTGCGTGAACTCCGGTTGGAGGCGGACGCCACCCAACATACCCCGAATCAGGCACGCGCCGAACAAATGCTGGGTTATCTGCTGACGCTGCGAGGGGCGCTGGTGCAAGCCGTTCGACACTTCGAGCGCAACCGGGCGCTGTTTGCCGAAGTGGGCAACCGCCGCCGAGTCATCATCGCGGATCTCAACCTGGGTGAAACCTATCGCCAGCGAGGGGATTTCAAGCGGGCGCAGGCGTACTTCGAGAAAGCCTATCAATCGTCCCGTGAGATTGGGGACCGCGAACAGGAAGCAGTCGCGTTGTGTAACGCCGGTCAAATGCTGCTCACCCTGGGCGATCTGGCTGGTGCCTACAGCGCACTGACGGAGAGCTATGAACTGGTGCTTCAGTTCCCTGCCGATGATCCTGACCGCACTGCCATCATGTGTGAACTGCACCATGCGCTGACGATTTTGTACTTGCGCCGTGGGGAAGTGATCCCCGCCTGGCATGCGGCTAAACTGGCCTACCGCATCGCTGAGGCAGTCCAAAAGCCGTACGAGCGCGGCTTTGCCTGCCGGGCCGTGGCCGAGGCCCTGCACCACCTGGCGCACCCGGATGACGGCTTTGAAGCGGATCCCGATGTGTACTTTCAGGCGGCCCTGAGCGCCTTTCAGGATATCCAGATTGAAGGCGAAATCGGGCGCACGCTGCTGGCTCATGCCCGCAGCCTGGCGGATCGAGGTCGCAAGATGACAGCCGCCCGCAAACTGCGGGCAGCGATGCTGATCTTCGCTCGCCTGGGGATGCTCGAAGATGCGGCCCGCGCCGCTGAACTCCAGCGCGATGTGCTGTAGAAGTCACCTGTTTTAGCTGGCCTGCAACCGATGTTAAGCCAATACCAAGACCCGGTTAAGACTGATCCACAACGTTGACCCTACTATCAGGGACGGTACAATCGGATAGGTTCAGCATCACTTTGTCCGCTGCTGGTCTATACCAAGGAGTGACCGGATGGCTTCACTCGCTCCACCGCGCACCATCAGTCGCCGACGCCGCGTGCTGGTCGAGAATCTGACGGCCTACGCCTTTCTCCTTCCCGCAGCACTCCTCATTTTTATATTTGGTTTGTTCCCGGTGGCGTTTGCGCTGTTCGTCAGCTTGCATCGCTGGCGGCGCTTCCCCGATGAGTACATTGGCCTCGCCAATTACGAACGCGCCCTGGGCGGGTTGGCCTATGTGGCATTTTTCTGGATTGCATTGGGGTTCATAGTCGGCGGTTTATGGCTGCTCTGGCGGCTGATGTCGCCACCTCCGACCACGCCCTCTGATAACCCGGAAGAGAAAAACAGCAGACAAGGTCGGTGGTCGTGGCGAGAGGGAATCTACCTCCTGCCAGGCGTGGTGAACACCGCTGCCATCCTGCTGTTCAGCCAGTGGTTTGTGCTGCTCCTGCCGGAAGTACTGAATATTCCCCGCCGCATTCGCGGGCAGGAAACGACTCAGGGGCTGTTCGTTAGCGAACTGAGCAAGAGCTTTCAAGTCCCGGCGATTGCCGAGGCGGGCAACCAGGCCATAGTCCTCATTCTGATCGCCATCCTACTCAGCCTCGTGGTCACGCGGCTGGTCAAAGGGAGCGGCACGACCGCGCTCCTGCGGGCGACGGGCGCCGCCTTGTTCGTCGCGTCAGGCACTTTGATGCTGCAAATTACCCTGGCGACGATCAATACAGCCATTGAAACCGCTCGTGCCGGCGGCACAGAACTACCGGTCTGGTCACAGATTATCCTCATCAGCGCCGGTACGGGATTGGTTTATGCAGCCTACCGACTGTGGGGACGAGCCGTCCGGGCAGAAGGCGATCGGCGCTTCATCGGCCTGGGGATCACAGCCCTGCTGTTAGCGCTGGGCGGTTACCTGCTCATCGGGGAACTGCCGCGGTTGCTGGGCACGGCTGACCGTGAACTGCTCAACGGTTTCAGTGTGACGGTGATGTATGCCGCCTTCGCTATTCCATTCCAACTGATGATCGGGCTGGGGCTGGCCTATCTGCTATTCCAGAAACTCAAGGGCACCACCCTGTTTCGCATCATCCTCTTCATGCCCTATATCATGCCGTTCCTGGCAACCGCGCTGGTCTTTTCGCTGATTTTCAATCACCGCACCGACTCTATCATCAATAATCTGGTGGGTTGGGTGGGCATTCCACCACAGAAGTGGCTGCTCGAACCGCTCGGTGTGGGGCGGCTGATCTTTGGAGAGGCAACGCCGACTCTGCTGCAAGGGCCGAGCCTGGCGCTCGTGGTAGTCATCCTGTACACCATCTGGACGTATGCTGGGTATGCGATGGTGGTCTTTCTGGCCGGGCTGGGGAATATCTCCAACGAACTGTATGAGGCCGCCCGGATTGATGGGGCTTCGGGCTGGGCCATCTTCCGGCGGATTACCCTGCCGCTGCTCTCGCCGACCACCTTCTTCCTCTCGCTGGTGGCGGTGATCGGCACCTTCCAGGCGTTTACGCAGCTCTGGCTGATGCGGAATCCGGCAGCGCGGGACACGCTGGATACGGTCAGCATCGTCATCTTCCGGCAGATCACGGATGCCAGTCCGAACTATGGTTATGGCTCGGCGATGGCCTTTGTGTTGTTCGGTGTCATTTTGCTGCTGACTTTCGTCCAGAACCGATTGGCTGAACGGAGAGTCTTCTATGGCTGATCTGGCCCGACCGCTGAGCCGCCCCTCAGCAGATACGCTCACTCCGCGCAATCTGTTCCCGTGGACGAAAGTGTTGAGCTATGCCGCCCTGATCTTCGCGGCAGGGCTTTCTTTAGCACCCTTCCTGTGGGTGCTGAGCGCCTCGCTGATGAGCACCAGCGAAATCGCTGCCGGTCGCGTCTTGCCGGGGAACCTGTTGTTTGAGAATTATCCCCGTGCATGGGAGCTTTCCAACATGGGGTTGTACATGTGGAACAGCGTTCGCATGGTGGCGATTGCCGTTGTGGGTGAACTGCTGTTTTGTGTGCCGGCGGCCTACGCTTTTGCCCGCATGAACTTCTGGGGCAAGCAGACCCTTTTCACCATCATGCTCTCGACCATGATGATTCCGGCGATTGCCACACTCATCCCCAACTTTCTGACGGTGGTATGGATCAGCCGCCTGAGTGAGAGCCTGTGCGGGGAAGGCTGCAAATGGTTGGATAACTGGCCGGCCCTGACCATCCCCTTCATGGCGACGCCCTTCAGCATCTTCCTGCTGCGACAGTTTTTTGCCCAGATCCCGCAGGAGTTGTTCGAGGCAGCGCGGATCGACGGCGCAGGACACGGGCGCTTCCTGTGGTCGGTGGTGCTGCCGCTCTCGCGTGCCCCGGTGATGACGGTGGCGCTGTTTGCCTTCATCGGCACCTGGAATTCGCTGATGTGGCCCCTGCTGGTGGTGCAGACCGATACCTGGCGGCCCATTGCCTTTGGCCTGCTCAAGTTCGTCAATAACGATGCACCGAACGAACTGCATCTCCAGATGGCCGCTGTGGTCATCATGATCGCGCCGATGATGGTTCTGTATTTCTTCACCCAGAAGCAGTTCACGGAAGGAATCGCCAGCAGTGGCTTGAAGGGATAGCCCTTTAGACTTCGCAAGGGCTTAATGAGCGCTTAAACTAGCTATCGTCTTCGCCCACTACAATCACCGCCCATGCGAAGGCTGTTCGCATTGTTCAGTAGTTCTTTCAAGGAGACTGGGACCCCATGCGTAAATTGATGTTCCTGCTCGTATCCGTGAGTCTTATGTTGGGTGCCGCCCTCGGCGTTGCGGCTCAAGACCCGACGGCTACGCCCGTTCCGCCGACCCCAACCCCGTTGCCGCCCGTGGCCTTCGCCCAGACCTTGAGCGAATTCACTGGTGAATCGGATAACTTCGCCGGAGTTGACCCGTCGGGTGTAACGGTGACTTACTGGCATCAGTACAACTCCCCCAGCCAACTGGCCACTGTCACGGGCCTGGTGAATGCCTTCAATGCGGGCAATCCCTATGGCATCACCGTGAATGCCATCGCCCAGGGGAACTACAACGACATCCGCACCGCCATGAACAACGCCATCATCAGCGGTGATCTGCCCAATCTGGTGGCCGGCTTTAACAACGACGCGCTGAGCTACGATCTGGACGGCGCGATGGTTGACCTGACCCCCTACTACAACGATGCCAAGTGGGGCTACGCCGGTGATGCAGGCGCGGAACTCAACCAGAACATCATCAATGGCTTCCGCTATGAAGATGGTCGCCTGCTCGGTTGGGTCAACCAGGTGAGCGCGAATGTGCTGGCCGTCAACAGCGGTATGTTGAGCGCGCTGGGCTTTGAGGCGGCTCCGGCGACTCTGGCTCAGTTCAAGGAAGTGGCCTGCGCGGCTGCGACCAGCGACCTGACCGGTGCGGAAGGTGGCAACGTCCAGGGCTTCCCAATTGTGGCCGATGCCTCCCAATTTGAGTCCTTCGTCGCCAGCATTGGCGGCAGCATCTGGGCAGACGGTGCCTGGAACTTCACCAATGAGCAATCGGTGGCGGTGCTGCAACTGATGGCCGATATGTATAAAGAGGGCTGCGCTTATATCCCGCAGGAACGTTTTGGCAATACCAATGACTTCGCCCGCGGCCTGAACCCGATGGCGCTGGGCAGCAGCGCCGGTATCCCCATCATTATGGGCGGCATTGAAAGCGCTGGGAACGTCGTTGAAAACTGGACGGTCACGGTGACCCCGCCGCTGGCTGAAGGCGAAAAAGGCGCGCTCCAGTTATTCACCCCTGGCATCATGATGGGCGCTGGCACCCCGGAAGAACAACTGGCCTCGTGGATTTTCCTGCGCTTCTTCACCCAGGCGGACGTGAGCCAGCAGTGGGCGGAAGCCATGTCCTTCTTCCCGGTCAACCTGACGGCAGCCGCCAACCTGTCTCCGGCTAATCCCTACTTCGGCACCATCAACGATCTGATTGCCAGCGACGCGGTCAGCATCTACCTCTCCCCGCAGCAGTTGAGCTACGGCGCGATCCGCGAAATCCTGGCGACCGGCATTGCTGATGTCACCTCCGGCGGTCTGGATGTGATGGAAGTGGCCCAACGCATGACTGATGATGCAGCGGCAGCGCTGGCCGATAGCTAGGCGCGGTTTGATACAATCTGCAGAGATTGGTTTGTGTTCGAGGAGAGCTATACAGCTCTCCTCTTCATTACAAGGCAAAGGATCGTTCTCTGATGATGGATTTCGATCAACTTTGGGATTTTGGGCAGCCTGACAAAACCGAGCAGCAGTTTCGTGCGCTGCTGGATACCCATCCAGCCGACGCAAATTATCGGCTTCAACTGCTGACGCAGATTGCTCGCGCACAAGGGCTTCAAGCGCAGTTCGAGGCGGCTCATGAAACCCTGAACACGATTGAACCGCACTTGAACGAATCGCTGCCGATGGTCAAAGCACGCTATCTCCTGGAACGCGGTCGCGTCTTCAATTCTTCAGGCCAGCCAGAAGCTGCGCGTCCCCTATTTGAAGCCGCATTGGAAGCGATCCATGCTGCTGCAACCAGCGATCCAGATGCGGATTTTTACGCGGTTGATACGCTGCATATGCTGGCGATTGTCGCTTCCGGAGCGGAAAGCCTCACACTCAATCTACGGGCGTTGGAAGTAGCGGAAGCATCATCCTCTGAACGCGCGCGAAACTGGTTAGGATCGTTGTACAACAACATCGGCTGGGTGTATCACGATTTCGGTCAATTCGAGGATGCACTGGCCGTGTTTGAGAAGGCCGTTAGCTGGCGCGTCAAACAGGGCAAGCCGACTGAAATACACATCGCGCGGTGGTGCGTGGCCCGGACCCTGCGCTCGCTCAACCGACCTGAAGATGCACTGGCCATCCTGAACAGCCTTGAAGCCAGCGAGGATGGCTACGTTTACGAAGAACTGGGCGAATGTAATCTGCTGCTGGGCAAACCGCATCAGGACTTCTTTGCGCGGGCTTACGAACTCCTGTCGGCTGATTCATGGTTGGCCGGCCATGAGCCCGAACGGTTGGCCCGCTTGAAGCTATTGGGTATGGTGACAGGCTGACTGCCTAGCCCGTCACCTTCATGCCCGCGCTGATACCGTTGATGGTGCTGAGCACTGCCCGCAGGATCGGACGGTAATCCGGCGAGTCCGGGGCAGTCGCCCGCAGCCGATTGAGCAGATCGACCTGAATGAAGTTCAACGGATCGACATACGGGTTGCGGCGTTCGATGCTGCGCTGCATGACGCTCGATTTTTCCAGTAACGTATTTTGTTCCAGCACATCACAGACCATGCGGGTCGCCAGGGTGTGTTCCGCCTGCATCTGATCAAAGATGCGGGTCGCCAGCGCCTGATCGCTCACCAGACCGGAATAGAGTTGGGCGATGCCCATATCAGCTTTGGCGATATCCAGTTGCGCGTTTTCGATCAGCGCCTTGAAGAACGGCCATTCTTTATACATGGTGCGGAGCGTCGCCATACCCTCCGGGTTGGCCTCACAGTAACCAGCCAGCGCCGTTCCCACCCCATACCAACTGGGAAGAATCGCCCGGCTCTGCATCCAGCTAAACATCCAGGGAATGGCGCGCACATCGGAAAAGCTGCCGCCGGAACGCCGCCGGGCAGGTCGGCTGCTGATGGGCAGATCGGCTAATTCATTGATAGGCGTGGCCTGCTGCCAGTATTCGATGAAGGTGGGGTCTTCATAGACGAAGGCGCGGAAGGCTTTCCGTCCGCGTTCAGCCAGATCATCCATCGTAGTGCGCCACACCGGCCGTACTTCGCGTTCCGGCGGCGCACCCATAGCCACCAGGACGGCATGGGCTACATGATGCAGGTGCCGCCGGGCGATCTCCGGGTTGCTGTAGCGGTAGGCGATCACCTCGCCCTGTTCCGTGATCTTGATCGCGCCATGCAGCGATCCCGCTGGCTGGCTGAGGATACTCTGGTTGGTGGGGCCACCACCGCGCCCAATGCTGCCGCCGCGCCCATGAAACAGTTCCAGGGTGACGCCATGCTGCTGACACATGTCTGAAAGCCGCTGCTGCGCCCCGTAGAGGAACCAGTTCGAGGCCAGATAGCCGCCATCTTTACCACTATCCGAGTAGCCGATCATGATCTGCTGACGCATCCCACGCTTGACCAGATGCGAACGGTAAGCGGGATTCGCAAACAAGGCCTGCATAATGGCGGGGGCGCTGTCCAGATCGTCAATGGTTTCAAACAGCGGGACTATATCCAGTTGTTGATCAACCCCAACTTCCTGTGCCAGCACCAGCATCGCCAGCACATCGCTGGGCTGCTGGCTCATGCTGGCGATGAAGGTATCAATCACGACCGGGCCATATTTCTTGTGGGCTTCCGCAATCATGCGCCAGGTAGCGATGATGCGATTGGTGGCATCGCTGAACTTCGGCTCCACCGGAAACAACGGTCGTGGACTGTTCAACTCGGCAGTGAGCAATTGCTGGCGGTCCGCTTCAGCCATGGTGCGGTAGCCGCTGTGGGCATAGGCATGAAAAACCTCATCGAGCGCAGCCGCGATCAGCCGCGAATCCTCACGAATATCCAGAGGCACCAGATGCAGCCCAAACAGGCGCACTTTTTCGATCAGGCGGCGCAGGTAGCCACGGGCGCTGTGGATGCCACCATACTGGCGCAGACTGTTCTCGATCAGTCGCAGGTCATCCAGCAGGTCAGCCGCGCTTTCATATTCATCCCGTTCCAGCCGATCCCGGATCAGTTTGGACTGCATCCGGTAGAACTCATTGGAGAAACGATCCTCCACTCCCTCGACCGCGACCACCGCCTCTTTGAGTTCAACCGTCACCTGGGTTTCATCTGCCGAGTGAGTCAGGTGTTGGGTCAGGCGGGTCAGGTCCCGCAAATACAGTTCCTTGACGGCACTGTGCAGGGTTGCCAGGGTATTGAGCGTGACTTCGGGCGTGACGTTAGGGTTGCCATCCCGGTCGCCACCGATCCAACTGGCAAAGCGCAGCAGCGGTGGCAAGTCATCCCAATGCTCGGCAGGATAGTACTTCCGCAAACTGCGGCGCAGATCATCATACAAATCCACCACCACATCCATGATGCTGCTGGTGAGGAAGTAGACGCCAAAATCGACTTCATCGCTGACGGTGGCGCGGCTGGCGCGGGTCGGCCTGGTTTGCCAGAGTTCTTCGATGGCTTCCAGCACGGATTCGCTCAGGAATTCGATCTCGCGGGGTAGCAAACCCGGCTGCCGATCCTTAACGGACATAATCGAGGCGATGTGCCGCAGTTTGACCAGGACTTCCTTACGCTTGGCCTCGCTGGGGTGGGCCGTCAGCACCAGTCGAATGTCAATCCGTTGCAATAAAGCGCGCACATCTGCTGCACTCATGCCGCCCGCGTGCAGTAAGCCGACTGCTTCATCAGTGGATTCGCTGAGGGCCTGGCTGGCCTCGCGTTCGCGCACTTTACGAATGCGCTGGAGATCTTCAGCGATATTGATGAGTTGGAAGTAATTGCTGAAGGCTTTGATAAGAATACGCTTGCGGGGTAAATCCAAATCATGAATGAGGGTGCTCAAGCGTTCTGTTGCGCCGCGTTCACCTGCCCGGCGGCCTTTAGCTAACGCCCGCACTTCTTCAACCAGTTGCAGGGCGTCTTCACCATGCTGCTCTTTGATGACCTGACCTAACAAGCCGCCCAGATAGCGGACATCAATACTCAGGGGGTTGAGTTCGCGCGTGCTCAGGGCGCTGATTTCGTCTGCCATAAGATTCCAGTGTCTGTGTGGAAATGGATGATTCTAGTGGGGAGTTTAACGCAGCCCGGCGATCATGCCCATATTCATTATGTTCGAATTCTTGAGGTAAGCCTAGCTTATATTGACCATATAATAAGCATAATTCAAGCAGCGTTTTGTATTGATTAGAGGATTGGCAATGGGCGTCACGGTTGACTGGTATGACGATTCGCGCAGGATTATACACTGGAAGTTTGAACGGGATTGGACCTGGGAGGAATATCATACAGCCGCAGCCTGGATTCGCGCTCAGTTAAAAACCACCCCGGAAAATGGCCCCATTGATGTCATTATGGATCTGACCCGCAATCGTATCTTCCCGCGAGACTGGGGGGCAAATATCCGCAAAGCCCAGTCCGAAGAAGACCCCACCTGGGACTACACCATTATTGCGGTAGGGAGTGAAGTCATAAAGGGCCTGCTCAAAGTCGCCCGGACTTTTAATCGCAATCTGGCACCCCACTATCACGCAGTAAGCTCGATTGAGGATGCACTCCGATATATCTTGTCCATACGTGGAAAGCCAGCCGAAAAATGATAATTGCCTGCTGATTGCATTTATTGATAAATATAAATTTGTATTTCACTAGCAATTCATCGTGGAATTACTGATGAACCCGAATCTTTGGAGTAAGTATGGCTATCACGGTGGATTGGTACAACTCCTCCGAGAAAATTATCTATTGGCATTTTGGCCCTGAGTGGACGTGGGAGGAGTATCACGCCAGCGCCGCCCAGGTTAAACAGATGTCCTTATCCAAAATGGAGCAGCCGATTGACATCATCATGGATCTGACCCGGAATCACATTTTCCCCAATGATCTGGCTCACAATCTCCGCAAGGCCCAGGAACTTGAAGATCCTGCGCGCAATTATATGCTGGTACTTGTAGGCAATGATGTGGTGAACGGTGTTGTCCGCCTGGCCCGTACTTTTAACCGTAAACTCGCCTCGCATTATTTCTCAGCTCGCTCGGTCGAAAGTGCCGTTCAGTTGATCCAGGCCAAACGCTCTGGCATGGATAACTACTCGCACTCGTCCCAGTAGCCATTTGCTCGGTCTCTCCGGTATCCACAGATCCATTCCGTACCCGATCATCGGCACTGAACATCTGTTTGACTCCCATTAGGGGAGCGTATAGACTTCGCTGTGATATTTCTGTAATCATTCAGCGGCAGCATCATACCCGGGATTGTCATGATGCCCTCAAGGAGGCCGCTTGGAAAACGAACAGGATAGACCCCAAACCGATTTGGCGCTCGTCGAGGCGATCAAATCCGGGGATGAATCGGCTTTCCAGAAACTGGTCGAACGCTACTACAGCTCAATGGTGCGGATTGCAGCGCTCTATGTCCGCGATTCAGCCGTGGCAGAAGATGTCACCCAGGAAACCTGGATTGCGGTTCTCAAGGGGCTGGATAAATTCGAGGGGCGTTCTTCCTTCAAAACTTGGCTCTTCACTATCCTGACGAACCGGGCCAAGACCCGCGCCGGTCGGGAAGACCGCTATGTTCCGCTGGGGCCGGGTTGGGAAACCGAAGACGCGACCGGGGAGTTTGACGCCGTTTCAGCCGAGCGCTTCGTGAACGATGGGGATTGGAACAGCGCCTTCATGCCACGCAAATGGGAGGAATTCCCGGAAGACTATACGGCCTCACGGGAATTGCGAACCATCATTGAGGAAGCACTGGCGACTCTGCCTGCTGCCCAGGCCGAGGTGATTCGACTGCGGGATATTCAGGGGTGGCCCTCGGATGAAGTCTGTAATGTGCTGGCGATCAGCGAGACCAATCAGCGAGTGCTGCTGCATCGGGCGCGTTCGAAGGTGCGGGCGGCATTGGAACGCTATTTTGCGGGTGAACAGGTAGACCGGTCATGATGACGTGTAAAGAGATGGTTGAACTGGTGACACTCTATCTTGAAGGAGCGCTGCTGCCGGAAGACCGTGCCCGTTTTGAACTGCACATGGGTCTTTGTCATGGCTGCGCGGCCTATATCGAGCAGATGCGCCAGACCATTTATCTGGCGGGCAGAATTAACGAGGAGTCCATTCCGGACCACGTCGAGATCGATTTACTCAACGCTTTCCGTGAATGGAAAAGCCAGCGCTGATACCCAGTGCGGGATCTACAGCAGCACCACCGCTACCATCGCCAGCAGCCCAGTGATGAGCTGCAACCAACCGGAAAGGGCCGACCAGCGCGGCCATAGGCTGCGCCCAAGCTGCACTGCCAGTACCACGCTCAATATGCCCAGCGCTAACCCTGCCACGACGTCTTGCGGGTAATGCACCCCAACCGCCATCCGCGCCCAGCCCATCAATAACGCATAGAGCACGGTTCCGGCCCACATCCACCAACGCGGCCTCCCCGGTGCCAGGACGATCACGGCCACCGCCGTCATTGACAGGGCCATCGCCACATGACCGCTGGGGATGCCACGGGGATCGGTATTGACGACCCACTGCATAACTTGATCTGGTGCGACGATATAGGGACGAGGACGGTCAAACGCCGTTTTGAGGAGATCGGTCAGCGCCAGCGTGATGACCAGAGTCAGCAGCGCGTAGTAAAGCATCTGCCTGATCAGGCGATCCCGATCAAGATGATTCGACATTCGCAAAATGCGGCGAATTCGACCTAACCGTCCACTGAGGAGGAACAGCGCCAGCAGCACCAGATACGAGACTCCGCCGCCCATGAAGTGCAGCGCTTGTGCCAGGAGCACGCCCAGGGGGCCGTTGTGTGCCTGCACCCACTTGACGATTTCCAGTCCGAGTCCAGTTTCGAGTTCAGGGAGCATGTTGAATGACTTTTGAGCGGTGGCCGTAAGGGCCTAGCGCAGTTCAGGTGGGGTCGTGAACGTAATCCGTTCGTAGACTTCTGCGAGCTTCAGTGTACAGGGCAGACTGACGAGTGTCAGGCTGGAATCGAGTCCCGCACAATCGGTCAACGCCCAATCCGGTCTGAGGAAACGCTCAATGCGTGCTTGATTCTGCGCGATCAGGATGTACTCCTGAAGGGAGGGCAATCCCCGGAAGAGTTGGAACTTCGATCCCCGATCATAAGCCTCGGTGGAACTGGAGAGGATTTCAATAATGACGGTCGGATTGACCAGTGCGTAGGGGTCTTGCTCGTCAAAAATCGGTTTTCCACAAACAATGCTTAAATCCGGGTAGGTGTACAGCCCGTTGGATGGCACTGTGATGCGAGTATCGTTGGAGAAAGTGGTGCAGGAACTGCCGCGCAATTGCGCGACAAAAAGCGCCGCCAGATTGGTGCTAATCACACTATGCGCTGGGCTGGCCCCGGACATGGCATAGACTCGACCCTGAAAGTATTCATGTTTGAAAGTACTTTCATTTTCCTGTGCCAGATATTCAGCCACGGTGAAATGAGGTTGAGGTTGGGCACCCATCATCTTCCTCCGGCTGAGGATGATTGTTGTGGGGTTCCCCTCTCCCACCGGGAGAGGGGCCAGAGGTGTGGGCAGTTAGCCGCGACCGAGGTATGAGCCGTCACGGGTGTCAATTTCAATGACATCACCCTGGTTAACGAACAGCGGCACCTGGACGGTCAGACCCGTATCGGTCTTGACGCGCTTGGTGACTTTGCCCGCCGTATCACCGGCGATGGCGACTTCGGCCTCAGCCACGGTATAAGCAACCTTGGTCGGCAGCACATAGTCGATGATCTGGCCTTCAAAGATACGCAGTTCGAGTTCCATACCTTCTTTGAGGTAGCCGATGTCATCAGCGAAGAGGGCGGTGGCGCACTCATACTGCTCAAAGGTGGACTTGTTCATGAAGTGCAGGAAGGTACCGTCGTTATAGAGGTATTCCCCATCTTCATTGTCCACATAGATGTTGTCAACTTTTTCTTCCGCCCCCCAGAGGCGGTTGACGGTGTTGCCGGTTTTCAGGTCATACATCGAAACCTGCATGGTGGCTTTGCCACGTCCCGGCTTGTTATAGGTGGTGGTCATCACACGGTACAGGTTGCCATCAACCCGCAACGTCGTCCCCTTACGCAGATCGCCCGCTTCAATCATCTCGCTACCCTCGCTCATTACTGCAAATACAGCGGCATTATACCAGAAGCGTCCCTCGCTTCCAGACTTCGACGCAGGGATCGCCCACGCGGACGACATGACGGTAGGCTCCCCAATCCACCCAGGAGAGTCCATAGCGTTCCAAACGCACCTGAATCTCCAGACTGCACTCAGCGATGAGGGCAGCGACGGCCTGATGCGCGCTGCGGAAACACGGATGGAGTAAGCGCAGCTTCCCCAAAGGGCCGAGGGGTTGGTTGAGGCTGCTCCCACTGATGCCTTCGCCGGGGATGTTGAGCGAATAATGCAGGGTGCGTTCGATGACCTGACGAGCCGCTTCACGATCAAAGACAGGTAATGCCTGCCGATACAGGCGCGGGTCCCGAATATAAACACCACGCGCCGGAGTCCCCATTCGGGCGAGCGCGCTGTCAATCGCCAGGTCATCCTCAAAGGCGCAGGGTTGCAGCGCTTCCAGCAGCGAACCACAGTGATCCAGCCTCAGCAGGCTCATCTTGCCCCAGAATCCCTGATGCTGATCCCGATGCAGCTTCCAGGCTAACAAGGCATCCTTGCCAAAGGCGGCATTCAACAGATCAATCACTTCAACAGGAATAGTCACCCCGGGTACCGGCGAATGCTGATGATACGTGACCGGGCTGACTGCAACACGCGCTCCGGCCTGCCGCACCAGATACGGCAGCAAACCCTTTCCCCAGACAGCATCGTGGGCCGGCATGACGAGGAAGGCAGTGGCTAGTGGCTGGTAGCGCGCCCCGGCTGCCAACGCCCAACGGATCCGCGCCCAGCGGTCGGTCATGGTCACGCGCTGCCACGAGTGCGGATCGGGCCAACCGAGTTGGTACGGCAACCCAGACTGGTCTGTAGGGGCGCACGGCTGTGCGCCCGCTGGGGGGTTGACCACCGCCCACCACACCCGCAAGTGCGGATAGTCATGCAGCACAGGCCGCAGCGATTCCAGCGTCGCCGGTTGATCGCACAGGAGCAGCACCCCATCCTGGTCATCGAGTTGGGCAAGGCGTGATCGCCAGGCGTAGTCAAAGACAGCCTGGGCGCGGGGTTCAGCCGGACGCGGCCGATACATGAACTCCGCCACCAGAAAGCGAACGCCGGGCAGATGCGCGGCGAGGTCGGAAGGGTGAGTGAGTGCGATCATCGTGTGAGGCAGGTGTCAATCGTAGAGTGAGAGAAGATTTTACCGCAGAGGGAGTGAGTTCACTGCCTGGCTCCGACTTTTGGCGGAATTTGATTGACAGCCATGGTGGCTGCGGTTATGGTTAGCGTGATTAATTTTACCTTCACTCAGGATGGTACCGATGTCAGCCTTTGCCCTCCCTGTTGATTTGGATCGCGCAGGGGATTCCCGCCGGGCATAAGACTCTTCCTGTCCCCGCAGTTGGTGGTTCCCTCGCGCCGTCGCCTCCGCGACGGTCGTTTTCGCTTGCCACAGCGGCCGCGCTGCTGTGCGCCCCTGCACATATTTCAAGTTGCTCAAGCGAGTGAACATCACCATGTTTTCCTATTTCCGCACCCATAAGATGGATGCGTACCGGCTGTTCCTGTGGATGGCTGCCGGGAATGCGCTCTTCAGCGCCTTTGTCTTTAGCGTCATGATGGTCTGGCAGGTGGAGGTGGTCGGTCTGACCCCGCTGCAACTGGTGCTGGTCGGCACCGCGCTGGAAGTGACCATCTTTTTGTTTGAAGTTCCAACCGGCGTGGTCGCCGATGTCTACAGCCGCCGCCTGTCGCTGATCATCGGCTATGTCATCATAGGCGTGGGCTTTCTGCTCTCCGGGCTGTACGCCACCTTTGAGGCCACCCTGCTGGGATCCGCTTTATGGGGTTTGGGTTACACCTTCACCAGCGGTGCCTTGCAGGCCTGGATCACCGATGAAGTCGGAGTCGATCAGGCTGGACGGGCTTTTATCCGCAGCGCGCAGCTCGGTCATATCGTTGGCATCGTGGGCGCGTTGATCGCTACGGCGCTCGGCAGCCTGATGCTCAATCTACCGATGATCCTCGGCGGCTTGCTCTACATCGCACTGGCGGTCTTCCTGGCATTTGTCATGCCAGAGCACGGCTTCAAACCAGCCCCACGAGAAGAACGGAATTCCTTCCAACAGATGGGCAAAACGCTGCTGGAAGGTGGGCGGGCGGTGCGCGGCAGCACCATCCTGCTGGCGATCATGGGTATCGGGCTGTTTGTGGGTTTGTACAGCGAAGGCTATGACCGCCTGAATACGGCCCATTTGCTCTCGTTTGAACTGCCGATCCTGGGCGGGCTGCAACTTCCATCCGTCGTCTGGATCAATCTACTGGGGATTATCGGCGGCTTGCTGGCAACCGCCGCGCTGCAAGTGGTCATGAAGCGCCTTCAAACCGATCACGATGCGGCGCTGGCGCGGGCCTCCTTTTTCATCAGCGTCGTGATGGTCGGTGGCTTGGTGGCGTTTGCGCTGGCGGGCAACTTTGTCCTGGCAGTCTTGTTCCAATGGGTGATCGGGATCACCCGCAACCTGATCGAACCATTGGAATCCAACTGGATCAACCGCCAGATCCAATCCAATGTGCGGGCAACCGTCATTTCGATGCGTGGGCAGGTGGATGCAATCGGGCAGATGGCCGGTGGGCCGCCCGTCGGGTTGGTGGGGGAGCGCCTGGGGGTGCGGGCCGCGCTGTTGACCAGCGCCGCCATCCTTAGCCCGACGATCTTGTGCTATCGGCTGCTCATCCGGCATCTACGAAGCCGAACTGACGCGTCCTAAAGTCTGAAAAGCGAGTTTATGCAAGGGGATTCACTGAGTCCCCTTCCTGACTCCAAATCCACCCCATAGCCCAGTAACTTGAGGCTATCTGGCAGTCGCATTCAGGCATCAATCCCGTACAATAGCCGCCTCGACCATGTCACCTGCAAAGCGAGCTGTCATGCACGTTGGTTTTATCTATAACATCGCCACGGATGAACTGCTCCGCGAACGCCCGGAGATGACCCTGCGCGACTCCGATTCGCCCGAAACGATCAAAGTCGTCACCCAGGCATTGGAGGCGGGCGGGCATCGCGTCACGGGCTACAATGCCGATCAAAAGTTACCCGCTATTCTGGCCCAAAAACCTTTCGACATTGCCTTTAACATCGCCACCGGGGTCTACGGCGAATCACGGCAGACACACGTCCCGGCCATGCTCGACTATCTGCAAATCCCGCATACGGGTCCTGGCGTGCTGGCGGAGGCGCTCTGCCATCACAAACCGCAGGAAAAAATGGTCTTTGTGGGTAATGGCGTGCCGACCGCACCCTTTCAACTCTTCCTGCGCGGGGATGAACTGCTCAAGCCTGATCTCCAATTTCCGCTGATCTGTAAGCTGACCAGTGAGGGCGCCAGCATGGGGCTGGATTACGACTCGGTCGTCCATGATGAAGCGGCTCTGCGGAAGAAAGTGGCCTTCCTGCTGGAGGTCTATCAGCAGGGTGTCTTGGTCGAGCAGTACCTGGATGGGCGCGAATTCACCGTCGGTGTCCTCGGTCATAGTCCGGCTTATGCCCTGCCCGTTGGCGAGCTGCACTTTGGTGGCCCGCTGCGGATTCGCCTGGATGAGATGGAACTCGACCAGTTTGAGCAGCTCAAGCAGGCGCTGGGTCGCCCCGATCTGGAAATGAGCCACATGGAGAGCGAAACCCGCGCCCCGGCCGATCTACCGCCGGAGACTGCCGCCCGCATCCAGCAGATTGCCGTGGATGCTTTTAATGCCCTCGGCTGTAAGGACTGGGCGCGGGTCGATCTGCGTATGGACAGCGCAGGGCAGATTTACGTGCTGGAAGTCAACTGCGGCCCCGGCATCGCGCCGGATTACGCCCTGCCCAAGTTAGCCTATGCTGCCGGTTGGAGCTTCGAGCAACTGGTGAATACCATTCTCAACCATGCTATCGAACGCTATCCGCACCTCAGCGGCAAAGATCAGGCCAATCGCTACCAACACTATCTGGGCAGCCTGACGACCGGCTGATCTAGCCGTTCAGTTCCAGCACAACGCGCACCGGGCGGTGATCGCTGCCGCCCGAATCCGACCAAACCTGAGCTTCCAGGGCGCGTATCCCGGCGCTGAAAAAGACGTAATCCAGCCGGATGATCGGGAACGGCAGGCGCGTGGGCAAGCGGGCATTTACCCGGGCCTGCGGATAACGGTAATCTGGATAGGTGAAGCCCGTCCCAGACCCCACCTCAGCCCACGCATCGGTCAGTACCGCCCGAACTTTGCGGTAATCCGCGCCGAACGGTTCCATATTAAAATCACCCATCAGGATGACGGGCGTCGTCTCGGCGGCGATCAGATTGAGCGCAAAATCCAGTTCTTCGCCGCGCGGGGCAATGCTCATGCCAACGCTGCCGGGGCTGGTCGGATGAATGTTATAGATCGTCAGGGGTATGCCGTTCACATCCACCTGCACACGGAGCAACCGGCGCGGATGCGGCCAATCCTCGGTCGCCACGATAGGCCAGGCGCTCATCAAAAACTGCCCGTTATTCGCACCGCCACCCTGTGTATCAGAGGTATAGGGGTAGCGGGTAGCGAACTCTACCTTCAGGCGACCGTAGAGTTCCGTGCTCACTTCCTGCAGGTTGACGATATTCGCATCCGCATCCCGGATCACCTGGATCATCGGTTCAAATTCGACCGCTTCCAAATGCGTGTTGTAGGTCAGAACCGTTATTTGCTGCACGTTGGCATTCCCTCCTGGTAGCCCTGCGCCCAGGATCGCCAGCAGCGCACTCAACACCAATCCAAGCACAGTCACCACGCTGGCGCAGCCACCGTTGGAAGCCGTATCCATATTCATAGGTGCGTTCTCACATTCCACAATTCAGGGAAGAGGCGGGTATCCAGCACATGCCGCAGGTAGTAGGTTCCAGCCGTACCCCCGGTGCCGCGCTTGTAACCAATCACGCGCTCTACCGTGGTCAAATGGCGGAAGCGCCACTGCCGGAAGGCATCTTCGAGATCGACCAGTTCTTCCGCCAGTTCGTACAGCTCCCACTGGGATTCCGGCTGCTGGTAGATCGCCAACCAGGCAGCTTCGACACTGGCATCATAGGCATAAGGCTGTGACCAATCCCGGTCGAGCACAGAGGGATTGATGGAATGCCCCTTCCGCGCCAGCAACCGTACGGCTTCGTCATAGAGTGAGGGCACATTTAATTCGGCATCTACCTGCTCGAAGACCGGGGGATTATGCCGGTGTGGGCGCATCATGACTTCCTGTTTATTGCCCATGATGAATTCGATCAGGCGGTACTGATGCGATTGAAAGCCGGATGAGTTCTTGAGATACGGGCGAATGGCGCTGTATTCGCTGGGGGTCAGGGTCGCCAGCACGTCCCAGGACGTGACCAGCTGCGCCATAATGCGTGCCACCCGTTCCAGCATTTTGAAGGCCGGCGGCAGGGCATCCTGCTGAATCTGTTGGCGGGCCGCCTGGAGTTCATGCAGCATCAGCTTCATCCATAATTCGCTGGTCTGGTGCTGAATGATGAACAGCATTTCATTGTGGTCCGGCGAGAGGGGGTGCTGGGCAGTCAGCAGACTATCCAGCGCCAGATAGTCACCGTAGCTCATATCGTCGGTGAAGTCGAGTTTAGCACCGTCCAGCGGTGGGGTGGTGGTCATGGGGATATCCTCAAGAAAAACAATAGCGTCACGCTAACTAGAACTGTACTTCAGCTTTCACACAGCGCGGTAAAAGGTTTCGTCTTCACCGGACTCATGACGCAACTTCAGATGGTCGGTGAGGAAGGGTGAGAAAGCGTACCGGCACGCCGTGGATCAATCATCAACCTTCAATAGGCATGATTCAATCCTCACTACAGTCGTTTTCCTGGGACCTCTGGCGACGTGGTTTTGATGGATTTGCCCGATGAACGAATGAAGGCCGGGTGCATTCGGAACGGCGGGTGAAATCCCGTCAAAAATCAAAATCGGAACAAATGTTCCGTTTTCTCACTCAATGTGTGCTAACCTGAGTTTGATTCCGCCATCATCCAGAGTTTCACCCGCTCTGGCGCTGTTGGGCAAAATCGGGAGTCAAATCTGTCCATTGTGTCCAATCTGTCCAGAATAAGCGGAGGTTCCACCGCCAGAGCCGATGAAGACGAGTCGCGTAGCGTCAGCCCATCCCATGTGTTACAGTGCTAGATTAAAACACTCAATCAGCCCGACTTTTTCCGGCTGATTGCTGGAAGCTGGCGGCGGATAGCCACACAAATTAGGAGCGTACATCATGGGAATGCTGGACGGTAAAATTGCCCTGGTTTTTGGGCTGGCAAACAAGAACTCAATTGCCTGGGGGATCATCAAGAAGCTCCATGCTGAGGGGGCGACCATCCTGCTCAGTTACGTGGGCGAGATTATGGAAAAGCGCGTCATGCCCCTGGCGGAGGAAATCGGCTGCACCTTCGTCGAACCCGCCGATGTGAGCAAAGATGACGAACTGGATGTCCTCTTCGCCAAAGTGCAGGAACGTTACGGTCGGCTGGATATACTGGTGCATTCAGTAGCCTTTGGCCCGCGGGAGGATCTGGGTGGGCGCTTTGTGGACATCAGCCGGGAAGGGTTTAAGCTCTCGCTGGACATCAGTGCCTACAGCCTGATCGCGCTGGCAAAACGTTCTGAACCCCTGATGACCGACGGCGGCAGCATCATGAGCCTGACCTACTACGCTGCCGAAAAGGTCATGCCCAAGTACAACGTCATGGCGATTGCCAAAGCCGCCCTGGAAGCCATCACCCGTTATCTGGCGGCTGACCTGGGACCAAAAGGGATCCGCGTCAATACCATCAGCGCCGGGCCGATCAAGACTCTGGCCGCGGCTGGTGTGCCGGGCATCCGGACCATGCTGAAGTACAACGAAAAAGCCTCCCCGCTGCGGGCTAACGTCACGCAGGAAGAAGTAGGCGACACGGCTTTATACCTGGCCTCCGACCTCAGCCGCAAAGTCACCGGGGAAACCATCCACGTCGATAGTGGCTATCACGTCCTCGGCCTGACCGCCAGCGAAGAGGATATGAAGGAATTTATGGCGGACTAGCACGATCCGGAGAGGGCGGATATTCCACCCGCCCTCTCTTCATGAATGCAGCCTCAACCGCCGATAAGCCTCAGATAAATCGGGCGTAGGGTAATCTTTAAGCCTGATTTATAGCGTTTCAAGTAATCACCCACCTTCAAGCCATATCTTTCTCGCCAATGGGTGGCAGCAGTTGCCACTCACTATCGATCAAGACAATACATGGTGGAGGATTACTGATGAAACGTCGTTTGGTTCTTGCGCTGGCTTTGCTGGCGCTCCTCGTTGGTCTGGTTCCGATGGTCAGCGCAGGGGAGACTCCAGTCGCCCGCATCCGCGTAGCGCACTTCTCCCCGGATACCCCAGCAGTCGAAATTTTCCTGAATGGTGCTGCCAGCGGCATTCAAACCCTCGGCTTCGGAGCCATCTCCGGCTGGGTGGAAGTGCCGGCTGGTCGTGCAGTCGTGGCGGTTGCCCCGGCAGGTGCCGGCATTGAGGCCGCAGCCATTGGCCCGGCTGCCTTTAATCTCCGAGCAGGTTCCTGGACCACCATCGCCGCGATCGGTTCCCTCAGTGCGGGCACGCTGACTGCGGCAACCGTTGGGGAAGATTATCGCCCCCTGACCGCCGGAAATTCCCGTGTGACGGTGTTCCACGGCATTGAAGATGCCCCAGCAGTGGATGTGATCACCCCGGATGGCACCCAGGTCGTGAGTGGTTTGGCCTTTGGTCGCTCGGCCACCGTGACAGTTCCTTCTGGTGTGTATGACCTGCGCGTGGTTCCGGCGGGTGCGACCAGCCCCGTTGTGATCAATCTGGCCGGTACAAATCTGGAAAGCGCCACCTATTACTTTGTGGCCGCCACGAACAAATTGGCTGCGCCGCAGGTCGCCCTCAGCGCGGTTCCGCTGAACGTCGCCGCCCCGCTGATCCGTGATGAAGCGCCCACTCACACCATCGCTCAGATCGCCGTGGCTACACCCAACCTGAGCACCCTGGTGACCGCGTTGCAAACCGCTGGACTGGTCGATACCTTCAACGGTGCCGGTAAGTTCACCGTCTTTGCCCCGACCAACGCCGCTTTTGCAGCCCTGCCCGCTGGCACGCTGGAAGCCGTACTGGCTGACAAGGCCCTCCTGACCAGCATCCTGACCTATCATGTGGTGGCTGGTGAAGCCCGTGCCAGTGATGTGGTCGCCGTCTCCGGCCTGAATACGCTGAATGGGCGAGTGACGGTCGAAGTGCGCGATGGCAGCGTCTTCCTGAATGGCAACGTCCAGATCATCACCACCGATATTCTGGCAACCAACGGTGTCATCCACCTGATCGACGCGGTGCTGATCCCGTAGTACAAAGCTAGACTGGTACGATCAGAGTCGGGGTGCGTGTCCACACACCCCGACTCTTACTTTGTGCCAACCTTAACAAGCGTCCGGCTTTGGGGTATCATGACGCGGCTTTCAACAACACCTTTTGCCGGAGATCTGTTTAAGCATGGATAAATCCACCAAGCGGGTGACCATTACGCTGGGCGTGCTGATGATCATTGCGATTCTAGCCAGCACCTTCGTCCCGCTGTTCACCAATAATCTGAATAATCCCCAGGCTGTCACCCCGACCCCCTTCCCCACGGCTACGGTTCCCGCCCCGGTCGCTGATCTGACCGCCATCCGTTTTGACCAAACCTACCTGCATCCGACGGGACTCTTCACCGTCGCGCAGCCCACTGGTTGGAACCCCACCCAGCCGTCGTCGGCACCCGATAATGCCGAAATCACATTCAACAATCCAAATCAGTTGAGCGTCATCCAGGTGGCCGTCAGCCAGCCTGGCGTGCCGATCACGACTCTGGATGAGCTGGACGCGCTCTACAACCGGGATACGCTGGACAGCACCTGGACGAATTACCGCCGCAATCCGGATTTCCAGCTTCAGAGTGCAGATCCCCGCGTGGGTCAATACTACCGGGAAACTGCCCGCGAACGGATTGATGACCGCCTGCAAATTGACTTTGAAGTGCAGGATAATGCCCGCCGTACTTACGTCGCTCGACAGGTGAGCTGGTTTGATGCCAACTACACCTACAGCGTGCGCGTGGTGACCCTCAACAATGATATTCCCACCCTGCGCTACATGGTGGAAAACCTTACCCCGACCCTGCGGGTGAACCCGGAATTCATCGGTGCCCCGCTGGACTGGCAAGCTTACTTTGACCCGATCACCCGCTATGTGATCCGTTACCCGGCTGGCTGGACGCAGACTGATGGCAGCGCTGGCCGCCCGAACAGCTTCAGTGGCCCGGCCAATGGCATTCCTGCCGTGCTGCGGGTGGAGTCGCAGGCTGGTGTGAGCGTGGCCGATGAAGCCGCTGCCCAGGCTTTCGTGCAGGCGCTGCGTCCTGACCTGACCATCCAGAGCGTTCAGGCGATCACGCGGGGTAATTTGAATGGCTTCAACGTAGCCTATCAGCAGCCGACCGTTGATGGTGCGGATGAAAGCGGTTTGGTCACGTTGTTGAATGGCCCGGCAGGTGCGCTCGCAATCGCCAACTTCCGCGTCTCAACCCCTGGCATTGACCTGAACAGTGCTGAAGCGGCCACCGCCTACAGCGATATCGTCAACAGTTCAGCCAGCTTCCAGTACCTGACTGAGATCAACATTCCGACGCCGACGCCTGCACCGACCAATACGCCGCTGCCGCCGAGCGCCACCCCGGTTGCTTCCAACACACCGGAACCCACTGCAACCTTCACGGCGACCAATACGCCGGTACCGAGCAACACCCCGGTGCCGCCAACCGCGACTGCCACGGATGTACCGCCGACCAATACGCCGGTACCGAGCAATACACCCGTACCGCCAACCGCGACCAACACCGAAGTTCCGCCTACGGCGACCGCTACGGATGTGCCGCCCAGTAACACGCCGGTGCCGCCGACCCGGACACCGCGAGCTACGGCGACCGCTACGCCGTAACGCACTAAGACCTGTTCAAGAAGCGCACAAAGGACGGAAGCCTATTCCGTCCTTTGTTGTTTTCTAACCGGGGTACAAGCACTCTGCCATGCTTGGCTGTTACCCCGGAATTGCTCAATCTGCATTTCAGCTTAATCCCCGCTAAATTCATCTTGCGTGGGGGGAATTTTGCGGTATCTTTCCCCTCGATGGACTGCAAACATCCGTCAGCGGCAGCAGCCCCTCGATGTGTTCACCCGATTAGCGAAAATAGAGGAGAAAACGGAATGCGGAAATTGATACTGGTGTTGATGCTAACACTGGTTGCTTTGCCGGTGTTGGCGCAGGATGTGACACCTGAGCCTGGTTTTGTGCCGACGACCTTTGATTGGACCTGCCCGCCGGAGTTTGCCGGTCAGAGCCTCAATATCTACAACTGGTCGACCTATGTCGCCCCGGATACCATCTCGAATTTCGAGGCGGCCTGCGGTGTCACCGTGACCTATGATATCTACGGCAGCGGCGATGAACTGCTCTCGCGTTTGCGCCAGGGTAACCCCGGTTACGACCTGGTCGTGCCGCCTGACCAGAGCATCCAGATCATGATCGCCGAAGGCTTGATCGACCCCCTCGATCTGAGCAAGATCCCGAACTTTGCCAATCTGAAGGCCGGCCTGACCAATCCAGCCTATGACCCCGGCAATGTCTACAGCATTCCTTACCAGTGGGGCACCATCGGCATTGGCTACGACCGTAACAAGGTCGGTGCGGACATCACGTCCTGGAATCAGGTGTGGGACTATGCTGGTCCAGTGGCCTGGCTGGAAGACAAGCGCCCGGTACTGGGTGTGGCACTGTTGATGCTGGGCTATGATCCGAACAGCACCGATGAAGCCCAGATCGAAGAGGCCAAGCAGTACCTGATCGAGAAGGGCGGCAACGTCGTTTCGATTGCGGCGGATGATGGTCAGGAACAGTTGGCCCGCGGTGAAGTCGATATTGTCATCGAATTCATGGGTGATATCTATCAGGTTCAGGATGCCTGCGCGGCTGATCCGGCCTGTACCCAGGACATTCAGTATGCTCTGCCGGAAGAAGGAGCCAACATCTGGGTCGATAACATGGTCGTACCTTACGGTGCGCTCAACCCGGCGCTGGCCCATGCCTTCATCGACTACATTCTGGACCCCAGCGTGGGTGCCAGCATCAGCAACTTCACCTTCTACGCCACCCCCAACCAGGCCTCAGTCGATGCTGGACTGATCCTGCCGGAACTGCTGGAATCCCCGACGATTTACCCGACGGATGAGATCATCAGCAAGTTGTTCTACATTGCCCCGAACCTCGACCAGGAAGAGATCTACTCATTCGCCTGGGACGAGATCAAGATTGCGGTGGGCGGCTAAGACATCATAGGGGCGATCCAGCGGATCGCCCCTGCCTGTGTTCAATGAGTGGGCGTCTCTCCTGGGGGCGCCCTTAAATTTGGCATTTACCAGGCTTCATCCAAGTGAGTAGTGAGGGTGTGTATGTCCTTTATCACCATGATCCTCAACCGTGAGACTCGCTCACTCCGCCCGATTGACTATGCCTGACACCTGCTGAAAGGATGACCATGCGCGTTTTTCGCTTGCTGGCGGCGGCCTGCTGCCTGCTGACTTTCTCCCTCGCTACTGCCCAATCCACGCCTGATAGCCCCTGGACTTGCCCGGAAGGCTACGCCGGTCAACAACTCAATGTCTTCAATTGGTCTACTTATATTGCCGAAGATACGATTGCCAATTTTGAAACCCTCTGCGGCATCACCGTCACCTATGATGTCTACGACAGTGATAATGCGCTGCTCAATCGGTTGCGGCAGGGCAACCCCGGCTACGATATTGTAATTCCGAGCGACGCCAGCGTCCCCTTGATGATCAGTGAAGACCTGCTGGAACCGCTGGATTTTTCCCGCATTCCCAATTACGCCAATATTGCGGATGCCTACAAAAATACGCTCTTTGATCCTGATAATGTGTATACCGTCCCCTATCTCTCCGGCACCTTTGGTGTCGGCTATGATCGGGAAGCCGTCGGTGCAGAAGTCACTTCCTGGGAACAATTCTTCAGCCATAATGGTCCGGTTGCCTGGCTGGATGATTCCCGCGCCATGATTCCAATTGGGCTGCTGATGGCGGGTCATGACCCCAATTCCGGTGATCCCCAGGATATTGCCGATGCCAAAGCCTACCTGATCGCCAACAGTGCCAACGTGGCTGTGATCGCTGCCGATGATGGTCAGGAACTACTAGCGCGGGGCGAGGTTGATATGGCGATTGAATACAACGGGGATATTTTCCAGATCAACCTGGATTGCGAGTGCGACCAGTATGGTTACAGCCTGCCCGTGGAAGGCAGCGCTTTCTCGTCGGGCTTCATCGGCGTGCCGGTCGGTGCCCAGAACCAACCGCTGGCCGAGGTTTTCATTGACTATCTGCTGGATCCACAAGTAGCGGCTGATATTGCCAACTACACCACCTATCCCTCACCGAATCAGGCCGCGATCGACGCGGGGTTGATTGATCCCCTGCTGCTGGAAAACCCGGCCATCTACCCGGATGAGGCGACGCTGGCCCGGTTGTTCTATATCCAGACGCCGCCGGAAGCCGAGGAATTGTATCTGGCAACCTGGGATGAAGTGAAAATCGCCATCAGTGAATAAGCGCGATATAATTCCGCGCTAATGTGGGAATGGGGCGCACAGCGGGTGCGCCCGCTGCTTGCGTGCAGAAGAAGGGATATATGACAACGGCACCCTATGATGTAGAACTGAAGAACGTCATCAAGGAGTTTCCCAGCCCTCGCCGGGATGGGATGGTCCGCGCAGTAGATGATATTTCGCTGCAAATTGATGATGGTGAGTTCTTCGCTTTGCTCGGCCCATCCGGCTGTGGCAAGACCACCACGCTGCGGATGATCGCCGGTTTTGAGGATACCAGTTCAGGTCAGATTCTCATCCGGGGTAAGGCTGTGCAGAATGTCCCGCCTTTCCACCGACCGATCAACACGGTCTTCCAGGACTATGCCCTTTTCCCGCATATGACCGCGCTGCAGAACGTGATGTTCGGCCTGGAAATGGAAGGCGTACCCAAAGCCGAAGCCGTCAAGCGGGCCAGAGAAGCCCTCGAGTTGGTGCGGCTCCCCCAGGCGGCGGATCGTAAACCCCGGCAGCTTTCCGGTGGTATGCAGCAGCGTGTCGCGCTGGCCCGTGCCATCGTCAAACGCCCGGCGGTGCTGCTGCTGGATGAACCCCTGGCTGCGCTGGACCTCAAACTGCGCCAGGCCATGCGCTTTGAACTCAAGGCCATGCAGAAAACACTGGGCATCACCTTCATCTTCGTCACCCACGATCAGGAAGAAGCCCTGACGATGGCTGACCGGATTGCGGTCATGAATCAGGGCAAGGTCTTGCAGGTTGGCACCCCGGAAGAAATCTATGACCAACCGAATTCGCAGTTCGTGGCGGATTTCATCGGTGAAACCAACTTCCTCAAAGGTAAGCTGATCGACAAGCAGGATAAGTTCGGCTGGGTGGAAGTCGATGGCAGCACCAAGTTCAAGGCGGTCTTGACCGACCTCGGTTGCCCCATCGGCAAAGAAGTGACGGTCGCCGTCCGTCCGGAGAAGCTCAACCTGTTCCCCTCGGAAGGTCTCATGACCTACCCGGATAGCAGCACGGATAAGGTCGATAACTACAAAGCCTCACTGCTCAAGGACCCGGACATCAACCTGATGCAGGCCAAAGTCCGCGAAGACATCTACATCGGCACCGATACCCGCTATCTGGTCGGCATCGGTGAGAAGCAGAACGTGGAACTGGTCGCGCGCGTGCAGAACTTCGGCCTGCGCTCGGAAAGCTGGTATGAAAAGGGGCAAACCGTCAACATCTTCTGGGATGCAGAGACGGCGCGTATTCTGAAGGATTGATGCCCACCCTCACCATCCTCACGCACGACCAGACTCACACCCTGACGGTCGAACCCGGTGCCAACCTGCGCCGGGTTTTGCTCGATCAGGGCTTCAGCCCTTACGCGCCGCTAACCCGCCGCCTGAACTGCGGCGGACGCGGCCTCTGCGCCACCTGCGGCGTCTGGATCGATGACGGCACACCACCCCCGGCGCACTGGCATGACCGCATCGGGGCATGGTTCGGGTATCCCCGCCTCTCCTGTCAGATCACCATCACCGCTGATATGACCATCCGCCTGCTGGATGACAAGCGCATCTGGGGCGGGCCGGACACGGAGCAACGGTATCGGTAAATAGATAAAGCCACCCCTAAGGATGGCTTCTTGGAGACGATCTGAGCTTACGCCACGATTATCGTTGTGTTTCGCAGCCTGACCAAATGAAAGTGTACCAATCGGCTCCAGCCCGCACACCCGGTGCCAACAACTGGAACTCACTGGAACTGAGCCTCCAGACCGTAAGTTGACCCAGCGGCAGGTTAGCCGTGGCAATCACTGTATGGGCGGCAGGCGCAGGTGCTGTGACCTGTTCCGGTGCAATGGTCAGTACATACGATCCTTGACCGCTGGCATCAATCGCCCAAATCTGATAGCCCCCAGACTGGCAGAAGACTGCCGCTGAAGCGCCCCGATCTTTGGGCCGTTGGTTCATACGGCTATCACCGGGGTTAAATGGCTCCTCATGGACGGCATTGGTTGGGTAGCGGTCGCAGACATCCCCACTACCATCCATGTCCGTGTCTTCCTGCCCCCGGTTCATTGCTGTCGGGCAGTTATCTACATTGTTCGCAATCCCGTCCGCATCGCTATCACCACCCGGTGTAGGGTCGCAGTCATCACCCATGCCATCCCGGTCGCTATCCAACTGACTGGCATTCATGGTCAGTGGGCAATTATCGACCAGGTTATCGATACCATCGCTGTCGTCGTCACCATTTGCGGTCGAGTCGCAAGCATCGCCCAGCGCATCGCCATCGGTGTTGGCTTGATCTGCATTGGCAACTGCCGGGCAATTATCAACATCACCGCTCACACCGTCACTATCAGCATCATTGTCTGGGTCATTCGGGAAGCTGTCGCAGGCATCACCAAACGCATCACCATCCGCATTGGCCTGATCACTATTGGAGATAGCCGGGCAGTTATCTGTCGCGTTATCCACTCCATCACTATCAGTATCACCAGTCGGTGTGGAGTCACAGGCATTACCCAGGCTGTCCCCATCTGTGTTTACCTGATCGCTGTTGGAAGTCGTCGGACAGTTGTCGATATGCCCGCTGACACCATCTCCATCCGTATCATTATTCGGGTCTAGCGGAAAGGCATCGCAGGCATCGCCAAAGCTATCGCCGTCTGTGTTGGCTTGATCGCTATTGGAGATAGCCGGGCAGTTATCTGTTGCGTTATCTACCCCATCACTATCAGTATCACCATTGGGCGTGGGATCACAGGCATTACCCAGGCTGTCCCCATCCGTGTTTGCTTGATCGCTGTTGGAAGTTGTCGGACAGTTGTCGATATGCCCGCTGATCCCATCTCCATCGATGTCATTATTCGCATCTTGCGGGAAAGCATCACACACATCGCCCAGGGTATCGCCATCAGAATTGGCCTGGTCGCTATTGGAGGTCGTCGGACAGTTATCGATATGCCCGCTGACACCATCCCCATCCGCATCGTTATTCCCATCTTGCGGGAAGGAGTCACAGACATCGCCTAGCCCGTCACTATCGCCGTCCACTTGATCGGCGTTGGCCATTGCTGGGCAATTGTCAGTTGCGTTATCTACCCCATCCGTATCGGTATCGCCATTGGGCGTGGGATCACAGGCATTACCCAGCGTATCCCCATCAGTATTTGCCTGGTCGCTATTAACTACAGTCGGGCAATTGTCAATATGCCCGCTGACACCATCCCCATCGATGTCATTATCGGGGTCTTGCGGAAAGCTGTCACAAAGATCGCCCCGTGCATCGCCATCGGTATTGGCCTGATCGGTATTGGCGACTGTCGGGCAGTTATCCGCCAGATTATCAATGGTGTCGTTATCGGTATCGCCATTGGGTGTCGGGTCACAGAGATTACCGAGCGCATCGCCATCGGTATTGGCCTGATCGGTGTTGGCGACGGTTGGGCAGTTATCCGTCAGATTATCTATCGTGTCGATATCGGTATCGCCATTGGGTGTCGGGTCACAGAGATTGCCGAGCGCATCGCCATCGGTATTGGCCTGATCGGTATTGGCGACAGTTGGACAGTTATCTGCCAGGTTGTCAATCGTATCGTTATCGGCAACGCCGTTGGGGGTCGGGTCACAGAGATTACCGAGCGCATCACCATCGGTATTGGCCTGATCGGTATTGGCG
>JAFLCG010000020.1 GCA_017303635.1 Anaerolineae bacterium
CGGGCTGTTGGCGAACATCTTCCAAGATGGTATCGACAAGACCGTGTTCGTAAGCTAAACCCACTGCTTCTGCTGGCCCTTCAATGCTGCGCCGCAGTTCGTCGGGCAGCATTTCAGTCGCGATGACCAGATTGTCTTGCTCAAATAAGGCCGCTAGTTTCGGATAACCACTAAGGCGATCAAAAAAATCTGCCCGCATCGTCAGCACGATTAATGTCCGTCCGTCGGTTTCGGTGGCTGCTGTGACCACCAAATCCAGAAAATGTGCGGCATCTACCGTTTTTGCGCGTGTGAAAACTTCTTCGAATTGGTCAATAATCAGTACTAGGCGAGTCGTGCGGGGCGCTTCGTTTAGCACAGACTCGGTGATGACGTGCAAGCCTACATCGCGAATTTTCAGAATATCAAGAGCTGAGGTTGGCAAGCCATAACTACTGATGACAGGCAGTAATCGCTGGCTCAGCGCGTCTGTAGGCAATGGGCCAGGAGCAAATATGACCAACGGCCAACTGGCTGATTCTGGTAGTGAGGAAGCACGGATTTTAGGAATGAGACCAGCACGTACCAGTGAGCTTTTGCCACTGCCGCTGGCTCCAGTTATTGCCAAGAAGCGATCCGCACGCTCATCTGAAAGGTGCTTCAGAAGTTTTTGGACGAGGGCTTCACGACCGAAGAATAAATGGGCATCGGTTTGTTGAAAAGCTTCTAGTCCTTTGAAGGGGTTGAGAATATTCACAGGATCAACTTCTGCGGTTGAGGGAGCTGCCGCTAAAACGGATAGCGTTCGGGCGGGTAAGGCATCCAATAGCATTGGGAAGGCGCGTTCGTAACCGTAGCGCTCAAAATCCACCATCTGGATATCGGGCAATTTACGAGTTTCCTCGTAGTCCAAGAGCAATTTCAAGGTTTCGAGGACTCCGGCGCTGGTGTCGGCTTGTTTCTTGACCAGTCGAAGCATAACTCGCCGTTGGTTGCGGCAGCGGCTTGAACGGAGCAGCCAACTCCGCCTTGTATTCGATAGTCTCCGTCCACGAAATCGTCCGGGGATAGGGACGCTTGCCCTGATAGTGCGTCGGGTAGTGATTGTCGCCCCAGCGGTATGCATACCGTTCAATGAGGGAGCGCCAGGTCATGGTCGGGAAGGCTTTCAGAATCTCGACCTGATCGACGTGCCCATCAATCATCTGCCGCAGTTTCTCCAGATCAGCCTCATCCCAGAAGTAGCCCCGACTCAGGTGGCCGGAGACTCGTTCCGAGGTGCTGCCATCCCGCCAGTGGATGACCAATCGCTTGTGATGGCGGGAGTGTTTGGTGATCGTCAGGTGGGTAGCGAACTGCTCGAATAGCGACCGCTTCTCCTCGCGGGGGACATCTGCCCAGCGGCGGATGATGGTCTCCAGCACCGGACGGGCATCCGCCAGCGACCGCGCCTGCTGGTCATCCGATTGCAGCCGGGTCAGTTCTTCATGCAGGCTGGTCAGTTCGCTCTCGGCGGCCTCGTAACGCGCCTGCGCCCGCGCCACCATCTCCGGGTGAGTTAGTAACCCCAAACTGGCGATGATGTTGTCTTTGGTCTGTTCGGCTTGGCGGATGGCCGCTTGCACCCGCCGGATGTCGCCCTGATCGACCTGCTCATGACTGGCGAGAGCCGCTTGCCAGAGGGCTTCATCAATGGTGGTGGCTTCTAGCCGTTGCAGCAGCATTCCATCGACCAGGCTGTCCACAATCTCGGCGCGGATGTTCCAGACATTCGACTGGTAGGGCAGCTGCGCCAGTTGGTATTGATACTTCCCGGCATAGGTGTTCCAAACGCAGGCCAGCCGCTTGTGCGGATGCTCCGGCAGGTCATCGCTGTAAGCCAGATAGGCGTAGGTCGGCGGCGGTTGGTTGCGCTCTTCTTTAGGATGCCGTATCCAGGGGCGATAGGGGACATAATCCAAGTTGGGCTGCCCGTAGAAGTCGGTTGGCGAGAGGCGGTTGTAGGCGTACATGAACAGATCTAGCGGCACAATCGCCTCATGATTGTTGAACTGAACAATCGCACCTTTATGAATCCAATGCCCGATGTAGGCCACATTGGTCATCATCTGCGCGAGGCCGGTCTCAGAGGGTGTCAATCCACCAGTGAAGGGCGAACGCCGGGTCAGATGCTCGGTAGCTTTGAAACCTTCGGGAACGGCACCCGCCGGAATCTCCGGGAAGACCGGGCCATCGTGGTCGATCTGCTGCCAGGTCTTCTTGAAGTTGCCATCGTTGGCACGGAAGCGTTCGTAGTAGGCCAGCAGCACATCGGCGTAGAGATCAAAGCGTTTGTACTTGCGGAAGTCGGGGTTGAGCGACCCATTCGGCAAGTGGCTGCGGGTGTCCACCATGAAGCCGGGCAGCACCTTGCGCCCTGTCCACAACCCGCTGGCATCCCGCCGCTGTCGTGCTTTCACCAGCCGTCCGCGAATCTGGTATTCGAGATAATCCGCCGCCCGCTGCGATTCCTCGCGGAACATCTTGATGTGCGACGGTCCCATGATCGAATGGGCGAAGTCGTAGATCATCATCGGGGTCATGACCTTGACACCATTCCGTTTGCAGGCGTCGATGAAGATGTTGGTCTCGATCATGGTCACATCGCGGAAGAAGCGATCCACATCCTGCGCCGCTACTAGCCCAATCTGTCCGCGCTCGATCAGGTCGTAGAGCATCGACATGCCCGGACGCTCCTTGATCTTCTTCTGTCCGCTGACCCCGGCATCCATATCGATCATGAAAACGCTCTCGCGCACCCAGCCCTGCCGCAGCAGGTGCTCGATCATGTCCACCGTTTGCAGGGTGGTCGAGATGTTGCCGATCTGTCCCTCCGACGACTGGCGATAGTAGACTGCCGCCGGACGACCGACCGGCAGCGGTTCCAGCTTGTAGGGATCGACCGGCGCTTCCGGGCGTTTCAGCGGGCGTGGCATGGGACTACATAATCTCCTGATAATTGTGCCAAACAAAAACGCCCTGCACGCCGCGGGTGGGTACGGCAAGAGCAGAGCGCATGGGTTACAATGCGATCTAGCCCTGCGACGTGCCATCAACACTCGCGGGGTCAGCCGGATCGTCGGATTGCAGTCCGGCGGTCTGGCGTGAATGAACTTCCCCAGCAGTGTACTCCTGATCGTCCAGTCGCGCAACAATCCGCAAGAGCGAGCGATATACCCCCAGCAGGTTGATGGGTTCGGTGCTGCTCGGTGCTACGTCGAGGGTTGCAATTGATGGCTGCTTGAGAGTCACGCTTGGCCTCCGGTGGTTAGACACGTCTGACCCTCACAGGATAGCAAAGTCGATTGGGCGGAAGCGCAAGATATTTCAAGTTTGGGAGCGCAAGATTTCACATCACACCAACGCGATTTCAGTTACGTGGCTGGTTTAACGTCACAGCCAGGACGGTAAGCCATCGTTCAAGCATACGCAGCATCGAGTAACCGCGCGGCACGCTTCATGTGCTTGCGGAAGGTCGATGGCTTGCGACCGTGTGCTTCTGCCGCAGCGGTGTAGCTCTTTCCGTCGATCTGCGCCTGGATGGCGGCACCGATGCAAGGCGTGTCACGGTAGGTGGCGGCCAGCGCCTCAGCGGGTGAGGTGTGACCACGCTGGTACTGCTCGCGCCAGGAGCGATATGCCGGGCAGCGTCGCGCCGGTGCGGATGCGATAGGCTCGTCGCAAGCTGGTGGGGGATAGTCATGCTGCTCCACGAATACCTGCGCGAACTCATAGCGCAAATCAGCCTGCACCGGCAATACGAAGCGTTGATACCATCGCCAGCTATCCATGCCTGCCAGTGCCGCTGCGTCCTTGCGGGACACCTCGGTCGTGAGGAAGTAGAGCGCGACCAGATGTTTGAAGGACTGTGCGTACCTGGTCGCCAACTTGTGCATGACGCGCTCGATGTCGGCTCGCATATCCACATGAGTCGCCCAGGCAGCCCAGGTCTCGCTACGGTGGTGTTCCAATCCAGTGATGACGAACTCATCGCCGTTGCCGCGCCACTCGGCAGCCACCAGCGGCTCCAGACGATCATAGCGCCCTTCCTGATCGCGGATGGTCGAAATCTTGCAGCGGGCCAGAATAAAAAACACCGTCTGGCGACGGCTCTTTTCAGTGAGGAAGTCGGGCTGGGCTGCGAGCTGCTCCCACAGTGCCGTCATCCCGATTTGGAGACACTCCTCCAATTGATGTGGTTGGATACCATTGCGCTTCAGGACGTTTCTCGCGTAGGCTGCGAGATCGGCATAGAGTTGCTCGAACGTGATTTCACCTGCCCATGAAGTCGGATAGACAACCACCTGCAATGGAGACTGAGACGCAGACATGATGAGAACCTCCTCACCGTGCTGGATGCGCCAGCGCGCTGAGCACAACCGCTCAGGCCCGCCGGGCCAGCGCAGGGGAGGAACCTGTCAAACAAAAACGCGACTGCTTTTGAGTCGCGTTTTAGGCAGGTGGTTCGGTGGTACTGCCCGCAGGGTAGTGCCAGCGTACCGCCTGCCGGTGTTTGATAGGCGGGGCCACGCGCTGTACGATCACCGCGTGGCGGTTGTAGGAGGAAATGGAAGAAGCTCATCTCGAGGCAGTTTTGATGAGAATGGCAATCCATGATTGATGTCGTCCTATATTACGCATGTCAGCGTAGATGTACCATTAGCACCAGCGATAAGGGCGGCCTAGACCAGTGTTTCCAGATCGAGTGGTAGCGGAATGGTCGTTGGCACTTTTGTCTTTGCCACGCTCATAATCTGTACGTGTGTTTCAAGTATAGCAAGTCCGGTTGCCCGCCCGGCTCCCCCGCAATTAACGCCTGAAAGTTGTCTTCAGTAGCCACAAATTGGAAAGGTTGGCTTATTCACCTCCACATGGAGTACTCCGCGCCTGTCAATTCCGAATACAAATGTGCCATCTGGCAAAAGGGCTATTTACCTACTACAGGCTCATCTGGTGAGCGATGCCAATACTTGATGTATTAATCTGTCTGTCCCACTCGAGGGTATCCGCTAATCTAAAAATCGTATTGACTTGTACCTAGTGGACAGCCACAGTAAAGGTTACGGATAGAAACGCGCCAACTTAGTACGGGCATTGTGAACGTTGAGAAGCCATTTGAAAAGTCAGATGGGTGAGCGAAGGCGAGCTAAACGGCGCACCATAATGTGGATCATGGCGGCATAGACCCAATACTCGTAATCCTTGCTCAAACGTCGATAGTTGCCTAACCAGGCAAAGGTACGTTCCGATACCCAGCGATGGGGAACCACCTGAAAACCGGGGGAGTCAGATAAGCGGGTCGTGATCTCCACGTCAATGCCGATAGCGTGTGCTTGCTCGACGAATGCGCCGGCATACGTGCCATCCGCCCACAATTTGCTCAAGCGTGGAAAACCAGCCTTCAGGGCAGGTAGCAACCAACAACCGACAGAACCATCGTAGTAATGGGCTTCGCTGACAAAGGCTTTGAGCATAAACCCTTCGGTGTCAACTACCAGATGGCGCTTACGTCCTTTGACTTTCTTGCCGCCATCGTAGCCTCTGACGCCCCCTTTTCCGTCGTTTTGACTGATTGACTGTCGATACTGCCCGCGCTCGGCGTGCTTTCTCGTCCCAGTTGCTCCCGCAGTTGTTCGCGTATGGCCGCATTCATCCGCACCCATGTCCCATCTTTGCGCCAGGTGTTGAAATAATGGTAGACGCTGCCTTTTGCTGGAAAATCATGCGGCAAATGATCCCATTGACAACCCGTCTTGAGCACATCGATGATCGCATTCAGCACCTCGCGCATATCCACGCTGCGCGGTCTGCCGCCTCGTTTCGCCGGAGGAATGAGTGGTTTGAGAATCGCCCACTCTGTCTCTGTCAAGTCGTTGGGGTAAGGTTTTCGCGCCATCCCTCCAGTCTATTTCGTCATTCACCACTTTTCAAATGGCTTCTTACGCTTCCTATTTCTACATTTGATCCTGCACCGACTTTATCTTATTTCTCTAATGTGGTCATCCACTAGGTTGAAAACAGGTGATTGAAGTCTGGTATCCGTCAGGGTGCCTCATCACGCCCTATCAAGTCGAAATTCAGTGATGTTGAGGTCATAGATTCGCAAAAGGACTTGAACAATACCTGATCCTGGTTTGGATCAGTCTATTTCCCAAAATGAGATTGACCGCTGACAAGCCGATACGAAAGTGATATTTTGATCCTGATGGTAGGTGCACTTAATCTCCACTGTCTCCAGTAACTCCACTGCTTGATTCATCAACATGCTACAGCGGCGCTACCCCCTAATATTCTTGTTTTCGTTAGTGGTCTCTCATAAGGAAATCCTTGTGCCAGTGGAGACAGTGGAAACGTGACGGTCTTTCCAATTATCTTGTCTCTACTTACTTTGCTGCCACGAATAGAGGTGGACTTACGCAGTTGAGAAAAGAATGCTGGCGGACGCCATTCATGGCGTCCCCACAAAACCGATTGACCTGCATAACTCCCAAGAGGTATGCACCAAATGGCTCTGAATCAAGAAGAGAGCATCCCTAAACGGGATGCTCTCTTCTTGCGTTTTTGAAACCCGATTATTGCAAGGGGAAGCCGTTCAGGGCGTAGTCCGGTGGCGGTTCCCCTTCCAGTTCAGCACATCCGGAGATGGCGCTCCAGATTTCCTCCCGATCCAGCGTGCGGTCTTGCGGTGTGACGACCAGACCGAGGTTCAGAACCTGCGTGTGACCGGGTTCGGCAGCAGTGGTATCCGGCAGAGTTCCTTCCAGGCTGGCATTCTCCTCCGAAGGTGCGCCCTGCGGATATAGGTCGCGGTTCGGGTCAATCGTCAGTTGGGTGGTGTCATCCACCACCACCAGTGCCGGGGCCGTCAGCGGCAGGGCGTTCGCCTGGAAGATGTCCGGGTTGCCGGGTTCATCCGAGGTGAAGATCACCTGCGTGCCACCGCACAACCAGGTCGGGGCGTAGTCATCCGCATCATTGGCGGTCAGCTTACGGGTTTGACCCGTTGCAACCCCATAGATGTAGATGTCCAGGTCGCCATCAGCGTCGGATTGGTAGGCAATCAGGCTGTCATCCGGCGACCAGACAGCGTTGGCAGCGCGGCTGCTCTGGTCACTGATTGGAGTGCGTCCGCTGCCATCGGCATTCATCAGGCTGATGATGGTGCCATCCGGGTTGACCGACCGGAACAGGATGCGTTCCCCATTATTGGCGTAGGCACCATCCATGTCATCGCTGCTGCCGTCACTGAGCAGGCGCAGCGTAGCCGTCTCCAGGTTGAGTTCGTACAGTTGCCAACTACCACTACGGTTGCTCTGGAAGACCAGGCGCGAGCCATCCGGCGACCAGAAGGCGTTGAGGTCATCCGCCAGGTTATTGGTCAGGCGGGTTTCGATGCCCGTCCGCAAATCCAGCAGATACAACTCCCAATTACCGTCGCGGGTCGATTCGTACACCAGATGATCGGTCGGCCCCCAGACCGGGTCGGTATCGACCGCGACTGTGTTGGTGGTGACGCGGCGGGTGCGGGGGGGCTGCCCATCAATCACAGTCGTCGGCGTGACGTAGATTTCCCAGTTGCCATCCCGGTTGCTAGCGAAAGCCATCCAGTTTCCATCCGGTGATTGGCTGGGTTCGACATCATCGGCAGGGTTTTGGGTCAAATTTTTGTCGGCATCACTCTCAAGTGTGGTGCCGCCCACGAGCCGGAAGATTTCCCAGTCGCCGGTCTGGTCGCTGTGGTAAATCTGGACATCCGGGCAGCCGATGCTACAGACGGCTCCAACGTCAGAAGCAACTACGTTGAGGGCATCAGCTTCGACCGACACATCCTCAAGCGTGGTCAAACCCAGTAGATTGACAATCCGGGTGCCAGCCGCCAGGCTAGGCGCGACCCGCGTCTCGATCAGGATGGTGGTGGTTTCACCACGTAGCAGTTTATTGAGGGTGCAGGTGACGGTTTGACCGCTGGCGCTACAGGTTCCCTTTGCCGGTGTCGCCGAGACGTAGGTCAGTTCAGGCGGCAGCACATCGGTGATGACCACGTTGAAGGCGTCGATGGGCGGCTCGCCGGTGTTGGTGACGGTGATGGTGTAGGTGAGCAAACCACCGGCCCACACCGATTGCGGGTTGCCAACTTTGGTCAGCAGGATAGTCGGCTCGTCCACCGTCAGGGTATCGCTACCGCTGTCGTTGTACTGACGGGCTTCGCTCTCATCCGGGTGACCGACCGGGATGGATTGATACGTCACCGTCGCCGTATTGGGGATGTCCTGCGGGATGGGTTCTAGCGCGGGATCAATCGTCAGGTCGACTGTCACCAGCACTCTGGCACCAATCGCCAGTTGGTTGAAGTCAATCCGCACCACACTACCGCAGCCAGTCGTGGAGCTATTGGTGAAGGTCGTCCCCGGCGCGCTGGAGGTGTCCACGCTGACAGCATTCAGGCACAGGCCAGGGTTCAGCGGGTCAACCAGCGCGACCTTGTAGCCGATGGATGTACCCGTGTTCACCAGTTCAAGCGTCATGGAGAGGGTATGACCACGCCCTTCGATGCGGGGGTTGAAGGCTTTGGTCAGGTTGATGTTTGGCTCGACAATATCAACATCGGCTTCCACACGGCGGCGGTTCGGGCCGTAGTCAATGATCGCCTCGTTGGTGACGGTGGTCCCGCCCCGGTTGAGCAGTGCATTGTCGTAGACACGGGCTTCGACCTCGACCAGCACCACATCGCGGGCATCGTCAATGCCGTCAATCACATTGGTGGTATCGCCAAAGCTGAAGACCGCCCGGTCATCAAAGGCATCCGCCGTGTAGTTCACGTTGGAGGTGGTGCCAGCATCGCCCACCGCCAGATTGGAAGTAGTTAGATTACCGCCAATGCTCACGACCCGACTGCTGACGACGATCAAGCCGTCTGGTAGGTTATCGGTGATGGTGAAGTTGGTGGTCGTTCCTTCTGGCAGATAAGCTTCGATGTGGAAGGTCACGCGCTCACCGATGGTCACATCCGGCGCGCTGGTGAGTTGGCTATCGCTAGTGTCATCCAGCGAGGTATCCACTACAGTCTTCGAGTAGCGGTAGATGTCATCGTTGACCCGGACAGTGTGGGTATCCGTATCAGTACCGGGGCGGCCACCCGGCCCGGCAGCACTATCGTAGTTGAGGGTGGCGGTATTGACGAACGTCACGGGCGGGGTGATCGACACGTCAATCTGCGCCTGATAGTTGATGGTGATGCTATCACCGGGGTTGAGGACAGCCAGTTCGACCCGCAGCGTGGTATCACCGGCGTTGTTGCCGAGGATAACAGTGCCAGGGGTGGCGATAACACTACCAACGATCAGGTTGAGATTCGGCAGCATCGGATCGGTAATCACGATGTCGTAGGCCGGGCTGTTGGAACCACCCACATGACCCACCACGATAGTGTATTCGATGATGTCGCCGGGACGACCGGTGACGACCAGCGCCGATTTGTCGATGTTGACTTCCGGTTCAATGACCTCGACGACTTCGGTATCGGTCACAGTGCCTGTGCCGTAGTTCAGCGTGGCGGCATTGGTCAGTTGGTCGCCATTTTGGTTGGCGGCGTTTTCATCGACCCGTGCTACCACTTCGAGGACGATCTGGTCATTGGCGTTGTCGATGCCATCCGGCCTATTCAGAACCGTACCGAGATTGAAGACCACCCGGTCAGGCAGGCCATCAGCGAAGTTCGCATCGCTGACCACACCTGGCTGACCGACGCCCAGGCCGGTGGTGGTGATATTGGCACCCAGGCTCAACACCTGCGAACTGACGACGGTCATCACATTTGGCAGGTTATCGGTCAAGGTGAGCGGGGCGGTGCCTTCCGGCATGGTGATGGTCATGTGATAGGTGACGGTCTCACCGATATTCACATCCACGATAGCGGGGTCATGCTGTGCCGAACCCGTCTCGGTCAGAGACGTGGTGAAGATTGACTTCTCCATCGTTGGGGGGATAGTGGTGACGATTGCACTGGCGGTATCGGTATAGGTGCGTTCGTTGGGGCTACCACCGGGCAGGGTTGACCACGCCAGCGTGGCCGTGTTGGTCAGGCTTTCGGCTGGCCCAACTGTCGGGTCAATCGAGACCTCGAAAGTGAAGGTGTAGGTGCTTCCCAGCGGTAGGTTCGCCCAGCTAAAGATGATGTTGGGCGAGATATTGGTGACAGTTGGCGCAGGCCCGGTCACGGCGGCGACATTGCCCACATAGGTCATATGGGCGGGCAGCAGATCATTGATGCTCACATCCTGAGCATCTGCGGTCGAGGCGGCCAGATGCGTCACCGAGAAGGTGTAGGTCACGATGTCCCCGGCATCCAGGCCGATGCTCGGCGTGGCGCTCTTGCTGATGTCCAACAGGGGTTCAACAACCTCGACCGTCTCGGTATCACTGAGGGTGCCGCCCCCCCAGTTGAGTGTGGCGGTATTGATCTTGTCCGCGCCGGTAGTGCCGTTATTGGCAGCCACATTGGCGACCCGTACCACCACCCAGATGACCAGATCGTCATCAATGTTCACTGCATTGTCACCGGCGTTAACGACATTTCCCAGCGCCAGCGTCATCACCTGACCGGCAAGAGTTGGGGCCGGGAAGCCGTTGGTGATGGTGATGTTCGCGCCATTGGTTGGTGCCAGTTGCGTGCTGATGAAGACCAGGCCAGTCGGCAGCGTATCGGTGATGGTGACGGGTGTCGTGCCTTCCTGCAGGCGGGCGCGCAGTTCGTAGGTGACGGTCTCACCAATAGTCAGGTCGGTCAGGGCCGCCCCATGCTGATCTACGCCGGTGTAGGCCTGGGAGCTATCCACCACCGACTTGGTGAAGCTCAGTGGTGCAACGTCGGTGGTGACGCTGGCATTGTCGCTGTCGTTGTAGACGCGCTCATTCGGGTCATTGGTATCCGGCGTGCCGTCATCCAGCGAGGAGTAACGCAGTGCAGCCACATTCGTCAGAGTCTGGTTGTTTCCAACACTATTGGCGATGATGGCCGTATAGGTGATGGTGCAGCTTACGCCCAGCGGCAGGTCATCGAAGCTATAGATGACGGTGCCAGGTAGACCCGTGATATCCGCTGACCAACCCGCCCGGTCGTCGCAGGTGGACGTGCCAGCCGTGACCGACCCATAGGTAATTCCTGCCGGGATAGTATCCGTGATGCGGAGGTCGAAAGCATCGGCAGTCGATGCGGCGGTGTGGTTGATGACCAGCGTGTAGGTGAGTGCTTCACCGGCGTTCAGGCCCGTGGTGGGTGTCACACTTTTCTGAATGTCTAGCGCCGGTTCGACGATCTCGACCGTCTCGGTATCGGTGAGAATACCGCCGCCCCAGTTGAGGGTCGCAGTGTTGATCTTGTCCACGCCGGTGGTGCCGACATTGGCAGCCACATTGCTGGCGCGGGCGACGATACGGATCACCAAATCGTCGGCAGTGTCCGCCACGTTATCCGCCGCGTTGACCACATTGCCCAGCGTCAGCGTCATCACCTGACCGGCGAGGGTCGGGGCCGGGAAGCCGTTGGTGATGGTGATATTGGTCGGGGCGGGCTGGTTCAGCGTGGCGCTGACGAAGGTCAGCCCAGCGGGCAGTGTATCGGTGATCGTGACCGGCGTCGTACCTTCTTGCAGGCGGGCGCGCAGTTCATAGGTCACAGTCTCGCCGATGGTCAAATCGGTCAGGGCCGCGCCGTGCTGACCCGCGCCGGTGTAGGCTTCCGAGGTATCCACCACCGTCTTGGTGAAGGAGATCGGAGCCAGATTGGTTTCAATGACTGCATCGTCGCTATCGGTATAGCTGCGCTCATTCGAGTCGTTGGTATCCGGTGTGCCGTCATCCAGCGAGGAGTAACCCATCGTGGCGGTATTGGTCAGCGTGATGCCGTTGGTGACAGTGTTAGCAAGCGTCGCTGTGTAGACGATGGTGCAGCTTACACCCAGCGGGAGGTAATCAAAGCGGTAGACGACCGTACCGGGCAAGCCGCTGACATCTGCCGACCAACCTGCCCGATCATCGCAGGTGGAGGTAGCGGCTGTGACCGAACCATAGATGATACCGGCTGGGATGACATCACTAATCCGCAGGTCGAAGGCATCGGCAGTCGAGGTGCCAGTGTGTTCGACCAGCAGCGTGTAGGTGATGACATCACCCGCATTCAAGCCAGTGAATGGGCTGGCGGTCTTGTTGATGTTGAGGTTCGGCTCAACAATTTCGACCGTCTCGGTATCGGTGAGGGTGCCGCCGCCCCAGTTGAGGGTCGCAGTGTTGATCTTGTCTGCGCCGGTGGTGCCAACGTTGGCAGCCACATTGCTGGCGCGGGCGACGATACGGATGACCAGATCGTCGGCAGTGTTCGCCACGTTATCCGCTGCGTTGACCACATTGCCCAGCGTCAACGTCATCACCTGACCGGCGAGGGTCGGGGCCGGGAAGCCGCCGGTGATGGTGATATTGGTCGGGGTGGGCTGGTTCAGCGTGGCGCTGACGAAGGTCAGGCCAGCGGGCAGCGTATCAGTGATCGTGACCGGCACTGTGCCTTCCTGCAGGCGGGCGCGCAGTTCATAGGTCACGGTCTCGCCGATGGTCAAATCGGTCAGGGCCGCGCCGTGCTGACCTGCGCCGGTGTAGGCTTCCGAGGTATCGAACACGGTCTTGGTGAAGGAGATCGGAGCCAGATTAGTCGTCACCGAGGCCGGGTCACTATCGTTGTAGACGCGCTCATTCGAGTCGTTGGTATCCGGCGTGCCGTCATCCAGCGAGCAGTAACGCAGGCTGGCGGTGTTGGTCAGCGTGATACCGTTGGTGACGGTGTTAGCAAGCGTCGCTGTGTAGACGATGGTGCAGCTCGTCCCCAGCGGGAGGTCATCAAAGCGGTAGATGACGGTGCCGGGCAAGCCGCTGACATCTGCCGACCAGCCTGCACGATCATCGCAGGTCGATGTAGCTGCCGTCACTGAACCATAAGTGACTCCGGTCGGCAGCACATCGGTGATGCGGAGGTCGAAGGCATCGGCTCTGGAGATGGGCGCAACGGCGGTGTGGTCGATGACCAGCGTATAGGTGATCGTATCACCTGCGTTCAGCCCGGTGGTTGGATTAGCGGTCTTGTCGATGTTCAGGTTGGGTTCGACTACGTCGGCGGCGGCGCTGGCATCCAGTGTGTTATTGCCGTCATAGGTCAGGCGGGCGCGGTTGGTCAGCAGGTCTCCACTGGCATTGGCAGCAATATTGCTGACCCGTGCCACGACTTCGACCAGAATCTGGTCAGCCGCATTGGAGATGCCATCCGCTATGTTGATAATCGGCGTGGCACCGACGAAGTTGAAGGTGATGACTTGCCCGGCGACGCTACCCGCTGCGTTGACCGCCAGCGCCGAGTTGCTGATGTTGGCACCGATGCTGACCACACGGGAACTGACGTATGCCAGTGTGCCGGGGTCGCCCGCGCCAACGCTGGGCAGGGTATCCACCAGACGTAAGGTGTTGCTGGTGCCTTCCGGTACGGTGATGACCATCTGATAGGTGATGACCTCGCCGATGGTCAGGTCAGGCGCTGCCGTGAACTGGTTGGTCGTGCCTGCGCCGGGGAAGGTGTAGGCTTCCGATGTGCTGACAATATCCTTGTTGAATTCCGGCAGGATCACCAGCACGGTTGCCGGGTCACTGCTGGTGCCTGTGCGACCGCTGCCATCCGGCATACTGTTGGAGGTCTGGGTAGCGGTGTTGACCAGCGATTGACCGGGAAAGACGCTGGGCAGCAGCCGCGCCTGATACGTGATGGTGATGGTTCCATTGACTGCCAATGAGACGGCATTGATCTGGATGGTCGTATCCCCGGCGGTGTTGCCGATGGTGACGGTGCCAGCGGTCGTCGTGACTGTGCCGTTGAGCAGTTCCAGTTGCGGCAGAAGTGGGTCAGTCACGACCACATTGTAGGCGCGGGCAGTGCCGGTGTTCCGCACCACGACGGTATAGGTGACAGTATCGCCTGCATCGGCCTGGGTCACATTGGCTGTTTTATCCACCGTCAGACGCGGTTCGACAATATCAATATTGACGGTGCCGTTCTGTCCGACGACCACATCGTTGAAGTTGGTATAGCGGATTTGCGCCGTGTTGGTGACATCAACATCCTGCGTGGGCGAAAGACCGCTGTTGGCAGCGACATCGGTCACACGGGCGACGACTTCCAAAACCATCCTGTCCGCCGCTGAGACCACATTATCAGCGGTATTAGTCACATCACTGAGCGCCCATTCCACCCGGTTCTGGGCGGCGGTGTAGGTACCGGCATCACCCACCGCAGGCGGGGTGGCGGCGCTGAAGCTCAGGTTGCTGCCGATGCTCACAATCCGGCTGCTGACGTAAGCCAGCACAGCTGCGCCGGTCGGCAGGTTATCCCGCACGACGGCGTTACGGGTCAGACCTTCGCGGAAGGTGATGGTGATCTGGTAGGTGACTTCCTCGCCAATGGTCAGGTCGGGGTCACTATCTGCGCCGTTGGTCGTATCCGCCACTGAGGTGGAGGTGACAGTCTTGGCGGCAGACGGGTTGCCGACAGTTACAGTCGCCGGGTCGGTCGCAGTGTAGTTGTTGAGTTCACCCGGATTTCCCGGATCGCCGGTGCGTTCCACACCCAGCGGGTTGTAAGCCGTGTTGGTCGGGCTGCCGGGCAGGCTCGTCCAGGCGACGTTGGCGGTATTGGTGATGACCTGAGCCGGTTGCACGTTCGCCGCCAGCCGCGCCTGGAAGCGAATGGTGCTGGTCTGGGCGGGCGATTGGGTCAGGCTCGTCCAACTGGCGGTGATGGTGCCTGCGGTTTCCAGCAGAGTCCCGGCAACCGGGGCTATCCCTGCAGTATGCGCCAGTGACCCTGGCACATAAACCAGCCCTGCCGGGATGACATCGCTGAGGGTGACGTTATAGGCGGTGGCGTTGCTGGCAGCCGCGTGACTGATGACGATGGTGAAGGTCACCAGATCATTGGCATCCCGGTTAGTGGGCAAGTCAACAGTCTTATCGACCACCAGAGTCGGCTCGATCAGGCGGGTATCCGGCGCGCTGACCGAGTCGGTCAGCCGCCCGCCTGCCGGGTTATCCCAACCCAGGACTGCGCTGTTGTTGCGGTCTTGCCCACGTACATTGGCCGCCGTGTTCAGGACGACTGCCGTATAGGTGATGGTGATTCGGGCGGTATCACCGCTGCCGGTACCGCTATTGGTCAGGTTGCCGAAATTCCAGGTGGCGGTGCTGCCGCCCGCCCCGATGACCGGGTTGGTGGGGTCATTGCAGAAATTAGCGGCATTGATCGTCCCCAGGCTGCTGGTCAGGCTGCCGGTGACGGCGATGCTGGTGCAATCGACAAAGGCCAGGCCTGCATCAAGCGTATCGACAATGTTGACGTTGTTCATTGCGCCGCCGGGGATGTCCACCGTCAGCGTGTAGGTGATGAGTTGACCGATGGTGGCGGTCGCCGGGGTGCGAGTTTTGCCGATGTCCGGCACTGCCGGTATGAACTGCGCCACATCGGTGCGCGGCGGGAACGGCACCGTCGGCGGGTTGAGGTGTACACCGCCGGGCAGGGTATCGCTGAAGGAGGCGAAGACCACGCTGGCCCGGTTGACCACCGGCGCTGACGATGCAGGGATGTTCGTCACCACCGAGCAGGTGTAGGTGATGACGGCGGTCGCCTGAGCAGTCGACACCCCGGCGGTGCCATCGCCCGGCAGGGGGTTGGTGAGGGTGATCGAGGGGAAGGTGCCGGTGAAAGCCAGCGCTGTCCCTGCCCCATTGCGGACGCTTACCAGCGCACAGCCTGTCACCTGCGGCAGGGTCGTCACATTGTCCGAGATGATCACGCCGTAAGCGCGGGCGCTGCCCTGGTTGTAGGCGGTGATGGTGTAGGTCAATACATCGGAGGCATCTACATCGATCAGGTTGTTATTGGGCGCACCGGCTACGCCGCAGGCTGCGCCCGCTACAGTGCTGCTGGAGCCATTGGTGGTGTTGGAAATACCCTTACAGATTTGCACATCCGGCGCGGCTACTTCCACAAAGTCATCCGCGTTGAGGGTGACGGTGGTGCCGCCGGTGTTGGTATAGGTGGCCTGGGCGCGGTTGGAGAGGAACAACCCATCGTTAAACGGTCGGTCGATGATGCCAGCCGTCAATTCGACCACGATGCGGCGCTCTTCGGTCACATCGGTTTCGACCGTCGTATTGACTGATAGCCGCACGGTATTGCCTAAGCGGGTCACAGTGATGGTCGAACCGGCTGGCAGGTTGGTGCCGTTATTGCCACTGCTATAGATAAAGCGCAGGCCGCAGGCACGGGTATAGGCCGTGAAGGTCGGGTTGGGATCGTCATAGCTGCTGCAATAGCCGGTGGTGTTCGGCACGTCAAAGGGCGTCGTCCGTCCGGTCGGGTCAGGCAGCGTGATCGTCCGCGCTTCGATGCCAAAATCCCCATCCTGCACGTTGAAGACCGGCAGCGGGAAGTTATCATCCAGCACCAGGTTGCGAGTATCGCCGGAGGGCACTCGCAAGTCCAGGCGGAAGGTGACAGGCTCACCGGGAACAAACCCGGCGGCAGCATCCACCGGCGTGCTGACCAGGTTTTTAGTCAGGCTGTTGGGGATGACGGTGACGGAGGCAGCACTTTCATCGCTAAAGACCTGCCCGCCGGTGGTGGTGAAGTTGGCGGTGATCGTATTGTTCAGGTCGTCATTGGCGCTGACATAGCCGGTCAAGGCTCCACCAGGGCGGTAGGTTTGGCGCACCGTGCCGGTATAGGTAATGCTGACCGTACCCTCGCTGGCATACGGGCCGGGCAGCGCGCCAGTCACGTTGAAGAACAGCGTGCCGGTATCCGCCCCATAGGTGATGGTCTGGTTAGCACCTGTGATCGGTACGTTCGTGCCTAAACCCGGCACCGTCACCCGCCCTGAACCCATGTTGAAGTCAATGCCATCGAGAATGATGTCGGTGATGGTCAGGTTCTGAACGCCGATGTATTCACTCAACTGGAAGGAGAGGGTGTACGTAACCACATCGCCCGGTACGACCACCGTAGGAGCGGCGCTTTTCTGGATTTCGAGGTTACGGACATCAACGTTATCAACATCGGTCAGGGTCGGCTGCGGGCCACTGACGTGATTGTAGACAAAGTTGGCGGTGTTGGTTGCTGTGTAGTTCTCTGGCGCGGCGGTTTCGCTCAGAATGTCATTGATGAACCCGCGATAGCGCAAGCGCATCGTACAGGTCGATGTCGTCGATGGATTGACAATAGTGGGGATGTTCACCCGCAGGGTGCCGCCACCCGGCGGTGCCAGGGCAGGTAGAGCGGTGATCGGGTTGCCATTAAAGGTGGCAGTGATTGTACCCGTCCGGTTACAGGTGCCGCTGAACTGGACGGCATTTGCCAGGGTCGTCACCGGAAAGGTGTACGGGTAGAACTCAAAGGCCAGGTCGAGGACATCGGTGAAGCTGTTCGCGGTCAGAGTTTGACCGGCAGCCAGCTCAATATCCAGGAAGTATTCATAGGGCCATTGCACCCCCGGCGGCACCGCGCAGGCCGGCCCAGGCTGCCCCGGCGCACCGACTGGCGGCGCAGGGTAGCAACTTGGGATGACTTCACTTTCCGGTAGCGAATTGCGCTTGTCGAACGTCACCAGAATCGGCGTGAATGAACCGACGTTATCCATCGAACCAATATCGTTCAGGTTGGAGATGGGGCCGTTCGCACCCGTTGGTGTATCGCCAAACTCATAACCGGGGAAGATGGTGATCGGCAGTGGCGCGCCGAAGGCCGCAGTTGGGGTACTCTGCATACAAAGGCGGATGGGGATAGCCGGGCTGGTGCTTTCGACCGAGCCAATCGGCAGGCGGACAGTAATCCACTGTTGACCGACGGTTCCGGGAATTGGGCGGCCTTCAATTGGGTCATTGGCGGGCAGCACACCAGAACTCACCAGGAAGGGTGCAGCCAGCAGGTTCATGCCCAGATAATCGATGCTATTCAGGGTCAGGTTGGCATCCCGCACCAGCGTGATGTAAGGACCATAGCCTTCATTCGTCCCGGAATTGGTGAAGTTGGGGGTAATGCAGAACTCTTCACCGGCAAAGTCGGTCAGTTCCGGCACACCGTTAATGAGCGGAATCGGGCCGCTTGGCGCAGGCGGTGCAGCCGGGACGATGGGGCGGCGCAGCCGAATGGTCGCTGTCGCCTGGTCGCCGGTCTCGTTGATGCTCACGGTGTTGTTGATGGTGCCAGCACGCGGGCTGGTCAGAACCGTCGTGATGATGATGAAGTCCTGGCGCTCGCCGGGGAGCAGCGTCGGAATCGTCACTTCAACCTGTTGACCGTTGATGGTGTAGCTGCTACCGGGGGCAACCTGGACCTCGTCAATCCGCAATTCAGGGCGGACATTATCCACAACGATGACGTTATTCCCGACTGCGCCACCATTGTTGGTCACGGTTGTCAGCCAGTGCAGTTGTTCGCCGGGTAGACCGATGCTGCCTGCAGGCAAGTAACCGAGCTTGCTCAGGGCCGGGTCAAAGACGCTGATATCCGGTGTTCCGGTTGGGGGTGGGGTTGCTGTCACCTCCACCGCATCACCCTTCTTGACCTCGATAGTCGCTGTCAGCACCCGTTCAACCCCGTTGCGGTCTGCCACGATGAGTGTGACGGTGTAGATTCCCTCTACCGGGTAGGTGTGGCAGGGGTTGGTTTCGGTGCTGGTGCTGCCATCGCCAAACTCCCAGCGCACGAGGTCGAAGCCTGCATCAATGCTGCTGGCGAAACACACGTTGAGGTCTGTGACCGAGACCACGCGGAATGAAGCCCCGCCGCTGGTGGGGTCGTACACGCGGACGCTGTTGCTGGCAGTGGCGCTCATGCCATCGCTGTTGGTCACACGCAGTTGAACCGTATATTGCCCTGCTGTCGAATAGGTGTGGCAGGGGTTGGCCTCGCTACTGCTGGCACCATCGCCGAAGGCCCAGGCCCAGCCGGTGATGCTTTCGCCCTCGCTGTGGTCGGTGAAGCAGATTTCAATCGGCGCAATGCCGTTCCAGGTGGAGGCACCAAAGGCCGCCCGCAGGCTGAGGGGTTTGCGAACTTGAACCACCACACTGCTGGAGACCGATCCAACCGGGCCGCTGCCAGTCACGGTGACGATGTATTCGCCCGGTTGATCGAATTGGAACGGCACATTCTGTGAGAATGCGCGGGAACCATCCGGGAAAACCCATTCGTAGCGGTCGATACTGGTGCCGCTGGCGCTGAAGTTCACACCCAGCGGCGCAACCCCACTGCCGAGGTTCGCTGAAGCTATGATGGTCGGCGGATCAAAGACGTTGATCGCACGGTTGCGGGTATCGGTGCTGCCGCTCTCGCCGGTTACGTTCAGGCTGATGCTATAGCTACCCGCCGCCCCGTAGACGTGACAGGGGTTTTGGTCGGTGCTGGTGCCGCCATCACCAAAAGCCCATGCCCATGATACAACCTGCCCGCGTGAACGATCTCGCAGGCAGATTTCGCTACCCACCGCTACATTCCGAACACCGTTAAAATCGGCAATCACGGCGTTCGACGGCAGCACATTGACCCGGCGCTCCGCCTGGCATTGCCGCCCGTCAGCGGTCGTACCCACCAGAAGGATGGTATATGCGCCTTCGGCTGCGAAAGTCGTAGACAGATCGGTGTTGGTAGCGGCCTCTGCCCCGTTGATGCTCCAGACAAAGCCACTGAAGCTACCAGGGGTTACGCGGGAGGTATTCCTGAAAGTTACTTCCTGCCCGGCAAACGTCCGGCCCGGCGTATTGAAAGAGCAGCTGAGTATGGTTTCATCTGCGACTGTGATGGTCGCGGTAGCCTGATCCGAACCACCTGGCCCACTCACAGTCAGCGTGACGGTGTAGGTGCCTGTAGTCGTATATTGATGCGAAGGCTGACGTTCTGCGCTGGTGCTGCCATCGCCAAAGTCCCATGCCCAGGTGCGGATGATCCCGCTGCTCTGGTCGCTGAATCGAACAGTACCGCCTAGCGGTAAGGTCGTGCGATCTGCCGAGAAAGCAGCTTCCGGGGGTTGGTTCGGGGTGCGGAGGACGATGGTGGTCGAGGCAGTTGAAGTCTCCCCGCCTTGACCGACGACGCTTAAGGTCACGCTGTATTGAGCCTGTGCCGGGTAGGTGTGGCAGGGGCTGAAGTCAGTGCTGCTGCTGCCATCGCCAAAATCCCAGGTTTGGCTGATGATCTGCCCGGTGCTGGTGCTGGTGAAGCACACAGCCAGATTGCCGGTTTGTTGATGGGTGAAGCGGGCTTCAACCGTCGCGCGGGGTTCAAAGACCACGATCTGCTGGCTGGCAGTCCCACTACCATCCTTGCTCAACGCGGTCAGGCTGGCATTGTAGGTGCCGGGTGCATTGTAGGTGTGGGTATGCGGCCCTTGCCCGTTCGTCGTCGTGCCATCGCCAAAATCCCAGCGCCAATCGGTGAAGGTCATCCCGCTGCTGGCGTCACTGAATGTGACCACCAACGGAGCGTTCCCAGTGGACGGGCTGGCGCTAAAGGCAACGTAAATGCCGGGGTGGGTGGCAGTCGGCGGCAGTGTGGCGGTTCCGGTCGCTTCCTGGGTTGGCTCGACAGTCGTTTCTTCAGTCGGTGCCGCCGTAACTTCCTCAGTCGGCGCAGCCGTGTCTTCTTCAGTAGGGACTGCTGTAACTTCTTCAGTTGGCACTGGAACCGGTTGTATAGTTGAGGTAGGTGATGTGTCCTGGGCAGACACCAGATGCACCGGGCCTATAGTTGTTACTGATAGCAACAATACGGATGCAGCCATGAAAAGCAAAGTGATTGAAGGCCGTGCTTTCATTTTTCCTCCGAGAACTAATCCTCACAAGGACAGCACAGAGCGCTGTCCTAATTGAGGTACTTATCGCTTCCTTATCTAAATCTTACAAGGGTGTTTGAGAGCAAAGAGTTAAATTACTCATGGTTAGGGGATAGTTTTTGACCGGCCAAATGGACAGGTTTTGAAGCTAGACGAAGTCTGCATCCTAAACTGAGTTAAGAGGTGGCTTTACAACTACTTGAACCGTTAAAATCCAACCGAGCCGTATGCTCAAACCTCGGATATTAGCAAGACTTAGCGCTCATCTTGGAGATACCAGGATAGCCGATAGGCACAATTTTTATTAACTGAATCAACAATGTATTGACCAGATGGAGTAATTGTAAACCAATCACTGTCTATACGGCGCAGCAGTCCAATCATTTCCAAATAATGGATAACCTTCGAATCAACAAAATCAAGGAACTGAAATCCATTTCCTCCGGGCCGTAACGACGGCAATTGCCCGTGGATACGTTTATGCATAGCAGCTTTGCAAAGTCCATATCTTGCTGACTCTGGCAGATCAAGAAATGATATTGCTGGAATGTCATCCACTATTGTAGTTCCTAGCCATATCCAAGATTATGTTAACCTGATCTACAGCTTCAAGGATCAGCATGTCGCAATAGGTTGGGACTGGGAAAAATTAAGTAATTAAATAATTAATATTAATAAATGTAACAATTTATTGAATACGTTGGTACACTTAAGTCAGTCACAGCTATTGGTTTACTAGCATTATTCGGATGCTAATTTGCTGAGAGAAAGGAGCATCCTTGACAGATCGGCATCATTAATTTTGGCATTGATACTTTGTTCAATATTCTGAAATTCTCTTTTAATGACTGACTTTTTCTGACGAGATTTGTCTGACAACCTGACTTGTATTGCACGACGATCTCTCAAATCCTTTACACGTAGAATCCAGCCTTTTCTCTCAAGACTATCCAGAATTGGAGTGAAGGAAGTTGGGAGACGTCCAACTTTAGCTGCCAAGGCGGATGCAGTTAGATTTTCTTCAGCACATAACGCATTTAAGGTGTCCAATTCAACCACAGTCAATTCATGCTCGTTGCAAAGTTTGCTGTACAGTGATTTTACACTGTGCGATGCGGATTGAAGCGCAGCGAGAATATCAGTGCTACTGGTCATACGATGAAACTCCAATTGAACCTTAGAACCATAACAATTTATGTAACTTGAGTTTTGAATAAAAAGGTGTAGTGTTATCTAGAACTAGTAATGACCACAACCGGGTTGGCTTATGGTAAGTCTCTAAATATCAATTTTAAAGTATTGCAAAGCGCATCCAATACTGCAAGAGCTATCTAAAACCTGGATTCGATAGCACATAAATAGTCAAACTTGCTAAATATTGAATATATCCATGTATCAAGTTAAAGCCACCTCGCCAGACTTACTAACTTTACCTACCTACTTGACCTGGACATGTAGGCAAATGCCCTTTACTTAGGCGAGTATTCTTGTGTAGTGCGTACAACACGCTGATTTGAGGGAAAATAAATCAAGAATGACAAAATCCAGACATTTCAAATAGCCAATCATTGATACAATCATAATGAGTGTGTGAACCTCTGTTTGGTGAATTTGCAAATGTAAAGGTCGAAAGTCGAAAATGGTAGGAAGCCGTGCTGTTTTTCTTGGTCTACTGACTTTGCTCCTCCTCTCTTCTATTATTCTTGCACACGCACAAGAGGAACTGGCTGCTTCGCTGGAAGTGCTGGCCCCCGGCGTCGAGGTCCAGCGCGTGAACACCGAAGGCTGGATCGCCGTCACGGTGGAAGCCATCGTCGGCGTGGGGGATACCATCCGCACGGATGCCACCGGGCGGGCGCGGATCACCTTCTTTGCTGATGGTGTCGATACAGAACTCCTGCCGGGGACTACCTACCGCATTCAGAAATTCCAAGGAAATGACACCTCTTTTGTCATTGAGGCCGAAGTCTTAGCAGGACAGACTACCCAGCGCCTCACACGCCTGCTCGACCCCAATTCCAGCTATAACATCAATACTCCCGCCATGCAACTGGTGGCGCGTGGCACCGCGTTCGCCATCCGCGTCGAGCCCAGCGGGCGTTCCGCCATGCTCGTCTCAGAAGGCAGCGTGGGCGCGGGCAACCCGGAAAGCGATGCCCAGGTCGACCCTGGCTTTGGTATCCGGGCGGATGAAAGCCTGAGCGATGTGGTCGAGGCCACCACATTTGATGGGCTGGATGCGGCGCTGGATGGTTGCTCCGCTGCCCTCAGCACGCCCGATGATGTCAGCCTCAATGTACGCCTGGGGGCAGGGCAGGATTTCCCCCGCATTGGTACAGTTTCGGCTACGGACATCACCAACCTAGTCGGCACCACTGAATCCGGGGATTGGTATCGAATTGATTTCCGGGGTGGCTTCGGCTGGATATTATCGACCACCGCCGAGATCGGCAGCGGTTGCGCTGGGCTGCGCCTGTTCCCGGATGGCTATGGGCCGGAAGATGCCAGCCTGTATTCGTCGCTGGGCGACCCCGTGACGCTGGAGGATTTGCCCGATGCCGAAGCCACGCCTGAAGCGACCCCAGCACCCTAGCCAATTCCAGGTTTGAACATGTGCTTTTCCAGGCAGGGGGTATTCTCCAATACCCCCCTCCGCGTTGGTCTGATCCTCGGCGGTAGCCTTGCCATGTTGCTTCTGCTCATTTGGGCGGGTAATCTGTTCGCCACGCTACGCCTGCGTTTGCAGGATGTCTACTTCATCCCGGCACCCGTCTCCGGGCAGGTGACGATTGTCGCCCTGGATGATGCCAGCATGGAAGCCTATGGGCGCACCCCGGCAGAGTGGTCGCGCACTGTATTCGCTGACCTGTTGCAGGCGTTGGGGGCGGCGGGTGCACGGGTCATCGCCTTCGATGTACTGTTCGCCGAAGCCACGCCGGATGACGCCGACTTGCTGGCGGCGCTCGAAGCCGTCCGGTCAGCCGAAGCCCGCACCCGCATCATCATGCCCCTCGTTGGCTTGGAGCGGGCCAATGCCGAGACCGGGCAGATCGGCTTTGCCACCGCCCTGCAACCGCTGGCGGCTATCCGCGACCGGACGGATTACCTGGGCGTCGCCAATACCGCCCCGGATGTTGATGGCGTTGTCCGGCGGCACCCGTCGTTGATCGTGGTCGAGGACCAAACCTATCCCGTCTTCAGCCTGGCGGCTTATCTGGCCTACCTCCGTATTCCGTCGGCGGCGCTCCCGCAGGTGGTGACGACGCAGGAGGGCGCGGTCAGCATTGCCGGGCAGCACACGTTCTCGGTGGATTCGCTGGGCTTCTGGCGTTCCAATTTCTTCGGGGCGGCTTCTACTGATGGGGGCGGCATCTTCCCGGTCGTCTCTGCGCGGGATGTGCTTGAAGGCCGGGCGGATGCTGCCGCTTTTGCCGACCGCATTGTGCTGGTCGGCCTGATGAACAGCGCCGGTGTGACCGACCAGTATCCCACCCCGCTGGCGCAGCGTATGGCGGGTGTGGAACTTCACGCCAATGCGATTGAGTCCCTGCTGCAATCAACCGCGATCACCGAGCAAAGCCGCCCGTCCGAGGCCATCACCTTCGTCGCCCTCACCCTGCTGGCGAGCCTGATCTACGTGCGCCTGCGCTGGTACTGGATGCTGGCGGCTGGCCTCGTCTTCCTCCTCGGCTGGTACATCTTTGCCTTCCTCTGGTTTGGCAGCCGCCAGGAGATGTTGAGCCTGTTTTACCCCACGCTGGCGCTGGGCTTACCGGCACTGGCGGCACTGGGCATTCAGATCACGACCGAGTTTAATCAGCGCCGCCGGGCAGAATTTTTGCTGGAAAGCGTGGTCGAAGTCTCCAAAAAACGGCTGGAGCTTTCGGCGGTGCTGGCGCATCTGGCGGCGGATGTGCGCCGCATACTGGAAGCGGAGCAGGTGACGGTCTGGCTGCACGATGCCGATGAAACGCCGCCCCTCCAGGCGGTTTACACCTTGCCCTTCCAGGCCATGACCACGCCGGATAGCGGCCTCCCACTGGCGGAAACTGCCTACCACACGGGGCAGCAGGCGCAGGCCGGGCAAGCCTTAGCCTTGCCCTTCATCTGGCAGGGGCAAGTGTTGGCTGTCCTCAGCGCCCGCCTGAACGCCCGCCAGCGCATCCGCCCGGCTTCGCTCAAGCTGCTCCAAACCCTGGCAGAGCGCATCGCGCCCGGCCTGGAGAACGCCACCCTGCACGCCCAGACCCACCGCCAGAAGATGCTGGTGGAGGCGGTGCTTGCGGGTTCCCCGGCGGGCATCATCATTCTGGATGACCACCTGCGGGTGAAGCAGGGAAACTTCTCCACTGATAAAGCCATGATTTTGGCGAGCGCCGCCTATGTCGGTCAGCCCCTCGCCGCCCTGCTGACCGACTCCGGCACACCGGACGCCTTTCAAAGCAAGTTGCTGGCGGCGCTCACGGGCGGTAAGGGCTTCCGGGAAGAACTCAAACATCACGGGAAAACCTATATGGTGGATGCCGCCCTGCTGCGGAAAAGCGGCGAATGGGTGCTGATGTTCACCGATATATCCAGCGTGGCAGAACTCAGCGAACTCAAAACGCGCATGATCCGTATGGCCTCCCATGATTTGAAGAATCCGCTCTCCGGCGTGCTGGGCTATAGCAGCCTCATCCTCATGGATGAGGTCAGCACCGGCCTGAGCGCCCAGCACCGGGAATTCATCGAGCATATCCAGCACGCCGGGGAAGCCATGCTGCAAATCATCAATGACATCCTCAACCTGGAACAAATGCGGAGCCGCCAGCTCCAGCAGGAGCCGGTGCAACTCGGCAACCTGCTGGAAGAGGTGATCGGGCATCACCTGCTGGATATGAAGACGAAGGGGCAAACCTTCAACGACCAGCGCCCGCCAGAGTTGCCTACCATCCTGGGGGATAAGCGCCAACTGGCGCAGGCCTTCACCAATCTGGTCGGCAATGCCGTCAAGTATACCCCTGAAGGTGGGCAGATCACCCTCAGGTCAGTTCAGCAGGATGGCATCATTCGCTTTGAGGTGCAGGATACCGGCTACGGCATCGCCAAAGCCGCCCAGGAAAAGCTGTTTCAGGAATTCTACCGCGTCCGTTCGGAAGCCACTGCCCATATCAGCGGCACAGGATTGGGCCTGAGTCTGGTAAAATCCATCATCGAGGCTCACCAGGGTAAAATCTGGGTGGAAAGTGCCGAAGGCGTCGGGAGTACCTTCTTCGTTGAATTACCAATCCCAACCCAACCGAAAACATGAACGCCTGAGCGCCCGCTGGCGCAAATCGGCGCTGTGGTTGTGCGCCCTGCTGCTGATGCTGCTCCCGTTCCCAACCGGGGCGCAGGATAAGGCAGCCGTGCTGACCGTCCTCTACCCCGGCGTCGAAGTCCGGCGGGCGAATACCGCTGACTGGCTGCTGGTGGTGCAGGGGGCCATCATGCCCTTCGGCGTGGGCGATACCGTGCGGACTGATGAGCGCGGGCGCGCTTTGCTGACCTTTGCCGTTGATGCCGAAGCCCTGCTGCTGCCGCAAACCGCCTTCACCCTCACCGAGTACGACTCTGCCGGGGTGATCGCAGAGCAGGTCGGGCGCGGGGTTTACCGCCGGGCGGTTTCGGCCCCGGCTGCATTTGAAGTCATCACTGCCAGAGCCGCCGTATCGCTGGAGTCCGGTCACTTCGCGCTGGAGGCGGATGCCGAAGCGACGCGCCTCATCACCGCCGAGGGCCAGGCCACCGCCCGGCTTGCAGCGGAGGCAATAGCCGTACCCGCCGGGTACGGGCTGCGCCTTCAGTCTGTGCCGAGCGACCGCATCCCGCTGGAGCAACCCGCCAGTTTCGCCCGTTTGGATGGCGTTCTGGATGGCTGCCCCGGCCTGGTACAGGCGGACGGCGTGGATTACCTGAACGTCCGCGTCGGCCCCGGTAACGGCTATGATTTCGTCGGGCAGATTGATAACGGAACCCCGGTCGCCTTGCTGGGCATCGCCCCCGGTGCTGACCGCTACCGCTTTCAGTTTTTGAGCGGCTTTGCCTGGGTGCTATCCTCCGGCATCGAAACCGCCTGCACCGATTTGCCCATCCTGCCCTATACCACGCTGGAAGCGGTGATCGGGGTTTTACAACCGACTGAAATAGAGCTAGACTTGCTCTTTCCCTTTTTTGGCACGCCTGAAGACGATACCTGGTTTTTTCGGTAGGTCATACCATGATGCTCAATCCTGCTGTAATCCGGGTCTTGTTCGTTGATGACACGCTGACGGACTGGAACCTGGTCAGATCGTTATTGCAAACCGTGCAGAACATCCAGTTCGTGCTGGATTGTGTCCCCAGTTACCGGGAAGCAGTTGAAACCATGCAGCGAGGGCCGCATGATGTCTACCTGACCGATTACTATCTGGGCGAAAGCACGGGTTTGGACGTACTAAAGGCTGCCCAGCAATGGCACCCCGCCGCGCCAGTCATCGTCATCACCGGGGATAGTACGCTGGAGGTTGAAACCACCATCATGTCTGCCGGGGCAGCAGACTTCGTGGTCAAAACCGAAATGCGCGGCAATGTCCTGCGGCGGATTTTGCAGTACGCACTGGATCGCAAACGCACCTTGCAAACCCTTCTGGAAAGCGAAGCCCGTTTTCGCCGTCTGGCGGAGGCTGCTTTTGAAGGGATTGCCGTTAGCGAAAATGGAATCATCCTCGAAGTCAACTACAACCTTGCCAGCATGTTGGGCTATGAACCGCATGAACTCATCGGCAAGGCGGCAGTTGATTTTGTTGTCGGCGAACACGGAGCAACCATTATCGACAATATACAGGGTGGGTACGAGCGCAGCTATGAAGTGCTGGCCCGCCGCAGAGATGGCTCAACCTTTCCCGCTGAGGTGCGCGGGCGCAAGGTCATCGAGGCAGAACGAACCCTTCGTATAACCGCCATCCGTGACCTCACTGAGCGAAAACAGACTGAGGAAGCACTGGCAGCAGAACGCAATCTGCTCCGTACTGTCATCGATAGCTTGCCGGATTATATCCTTATGAAAGACGACCAGGGCCGCTACTTGCTCTCGAACATCGCCCATGCCCAGGGCGGCAATACCACCCCGGATGCCATGATCGGCAAAACTGCCTTCGATTTCTTTCCGGCTGACCTGGCCCGGCAGTTTGAAGCCGACGACCGCCAGGTGATGCAAACCGGTTTGCCACTTCTCAACCTTGAACGGGAAACCACCGATAACCAGGGAGTAACCCGCTGGGTGCTAACCACCAAAATTCCGTTGCCGGATTCTGAAGGCCGCATGACCCGGCTGCTGGGCATCAGCCGGGATATTACCGAGCGGCGCAAGGCAGAAGCTACCCTCAAACATTATCAGCAATTCATCCAGAACATTATGGATGTCATCCCGGATATGGTCTATGTCTTTGATGTGAACCTGCGCCGTAACGTCTATATCAACCGGGAGATCGCACGTACCCTCGGTTATTCCCCGCAGCAAATCGAGTCGATGGGCAATACAGTGCTGGAGACCCTCATCCACCCGGATGATATGGAAGTGGTTGGTGCCCATTTAAGTCGTTTGACCGAGCTACAGGACGGCGATGTTCAGGAAATAGAGTACCGTATGAAGCGGGCAGATGGCGAATGGTGCCTGCTCAACAGCCGTGAAACTCCCTTTATGCGGGATGAGAATCAATCTGTCCGGCAGATACTCGGCTTCGCGCGGGATGTCACAGTGGTGCGCCAAGTTGAAAAACAGGCACTGCAATTCACGCTGGAACAGGAACGCACCAAAATCCTGAGTCAGTTCGTTCTGGATGCCTCCCATGAATTCCGCACGCCCCTGACCACGATTGATACCAGCCTCTACCTGCTCGGCAAAACCGCCACCTCTGATCAGCAGCGTCAGCGCATCGATACCATCAGCGAACAGAGCAAACGCATTCTGCAACTGGTGGATGACCTGCTGACGATGGTGCGGCTGGACGCCGCCTCCCAACTGGCCCTGGAGCCGACTGACCTGTGTCAGGTCTTGAATCAAACTATTGCCAATATGCAGCGGGCAGCCGAAGCGAAAGGCGTGACCATCACCCCGCCCGGCTGCACCGCCAACATGACCGTCCTGGCGGAACACGATCAGTTAAGCCGCGCCCTAGCGGAAATTCTGGTTAATGCCCTGCGCTTTTCCCCGCCCGGCAGCCCGGTCGAAATCAGCCTGGTCGAGAGTGATGGCATCCTGCACCTTCAAATCCGCGATAGTGGTCCCGGCATCAGCGGGGCGGCGCTGCCGCGCATCTTTGACCGCTTCTTTCGGGAAGATACCGCCCATTCCACCGCTGGCTTCGGGCTGGGCTTGCCGATTGCCCGACGCATTATCGAACTACATAGTGGGCAGATCATGCTGCAAAGCCAGCCCGGCACCGGTACGACAGTTACTGTGAACTTGCCGCATCTGGCGAACTGAGATCACACGGCTAACGACTTCACACTTACGCTATTTCACTAACTTAAATTGGATTGCCATCGCTACGGCTTCTGTGCGTGTGCTGACGTTGAGCTTCGACAAAATTGCGCTGACGTGAAATTTCACCGTCGACCGACTAACAAACAGCATATCCGCAATCTCTGGATTCTTTAACCCCTCCACCAGTAATTTGAGGATCTCCAGCTCCCGATTGCTTAAGTTGAAGTCACTTGGTTTTGGTCGAACTGTCACCGCAATCAGGGATCGTGCAGCTTCCGGGCTTAAGGTTGCGTTGCCGGTAGCGGCGGCCCGGATGCTGTTCGCTAATTCATCAATGGAAGCTGTTTTCATCATGTAACCAATTGCACCTGCCTGTAAGGCTTGTTGGACAAGACCTTCATCGTTATAACTGGTGAGTACAACGACCTGAGTTGAGGGAGAGTCATGTCGGATAACCTTTGTAGCAGCTATTCCATCCGTATCGTGCATCAGCAAATCCATCAGCACAATGTCCGGGTGTAGGCGCTGGCACAACTCGATTGCCTGCTGACCGTTTTTGGCTTCACCAACCAGCAGAAACTCGGAATATGCGGCGATAAAGGTTGAAAGCCCTTTTCGTACAACATCGTGGTCGTCTACAACCACGATGCGAATAGGTGAATTTGTTTGCATGTCCACGCCTGAATTTGTGTTATTGGTTAAACTTGGCATGTGCGTCCCAATCGAATGAAATCCGGGTTCCAACACCAATCTGACTTACTATGTCAAGGCTTCCTCCAATTACCTTAACTCTTTCCCTCATCATTCTAAGGCCGAAGTGGTCTAGCGGAACATGGTTTTGGTCAAATCCGCAACCATCGTCCTCAATAACCAGCCCTATGCGCTCGTGTTGAGGGTTGGTTAGCGTCAAGCGCACCTTGCTGGCGTTAGAGTGACGGGCAACATTGTTCAGCGATTCCTGCACAATGCGATAGGTGACTAATTTAACATCATTCGATAGCTGGTCGCATCGCTCTAGTCTAGAGATAACACGCGTCTGACTACGCGATTCAAAAGCCTGAATCAACTGATGCAACAACTCGATAATTTCGGTTTCCGCCAATGCCTGGGGCCGCATTTCGATAATCAATGAGCGCATATCAAATTGTGCTTGCCTTGTCAGGGAATATAAATCCTTCAACTGGGTTTCTGCTTGCTGAGGTAGATTATTCCATATACGGGGAAGTGTTTCAGCAATAACGGTTGCAGAAAACAGTGTTTGGCTTAGCGAGTCATGGAGGTCACGTGCTAACCTTTGGCGCTCCTCAAAAACGGCCAGTTGCTGCGCTTGCTGTAGAGAGTCTAGATTTTGAATTGCAATACCTATTTGACTTGAAAATATCCTCAATAACTTTTCGCAAATTTCTAGGCTAAAGTGATTGGTCGCTTCAGAAAACAGGTTCAAGCAACCGACCAGGCGTGTACCCACATAGATCGGTGATCCTGCCCAAGAAGTCATGTTTGTTAAATTTAGTAAGGCTTCTAGGTCATTCAGGGGGCGTGTATCTGCAATAACCAATGGTTGTGAACCGTTTTCGAGATACGTGAACCGTCGAACTTGTCGGGAGAAGATAACGCGGCTCTCAACCGGCACATTGTAGGATTCGCCATAGGTATGTAGAGTGCGAACCATTTCACCATCAACAAGCATTACCACGGCGACCTCAAATTCAAAGAATTGCATCGCAGATTGAAGTATCAAGTCAAGAACAGTATGAAATTCAGCATCGCTACTCAGCGCAATTGAAATATCGCGCAATGACTCAACAAGAATGCGTTGTTGACGTTCATTCTCCTCGCTTACTCGCAAAGACTCTGTGATGCGGCCTCGCTCGACTGCGTATCGAATGGCTCTTTCCAAGGTTGCAGGGCGCAGTTCAGTTTTTTCCAGATAGTCTGCCGCACCAAGTGAAATAGCTTCAAGATCCAAATCATGGTTGCTTTGTCCAGTAATCAAAATGACTGGCGTAGTGCATTTGTTGTCCTGGGCCCACTCCAACAACTCAATACCCGAACGAGTTCCCAATTGATAGTCAACAAGAAGCGCATCATAGGTTCCACTAAGTATCTGTTTTTGTGCACTTTCAAAAGATAAGGCGGTTTGTACCACAAACTGATAGTGCGGCGCACTGAACAGCAGTTGCTCGATCAATGCCAACTGAGCAGGAGAATCGTCGACAACAAGCACTCGAAATTGAATCATGTTGACCCTGTAAATTGAAGTGTCATCTACAAAGTATGTATTTGAGTCAATTCTAGCCCAATTCCTCAAGGGCGCTGCAACCAATATTTGGAATTATTGCTCCAAAATCCCCGCGTCATCCTCCTGTCTCTCAGCCTGTTCAATGACTTGTCTCTGTGTTGTCCTCCCTCAGCACCAAAGAGCGTGAAACCAGTGACTACTGTGTTGCAGTAGAGATTCAGACTCATTGTGGTGTATCGGCTCAGTGGAGAGAATGGAGATGTTTCTGGCGTTTTGTCTCCACTCTCTCCACTATCTCCAGAACAAATATGTGCCCCAAGCGCCGACACTATATCTCGTCTCCACTGTCTCCAACGCCCCCACCCAGCGAATCGCCCTTGAGCCTCCAGACGCGCACCCTGGCTCCACGCACCCGGATTTGCACACCGAGATGGGCATCGTTGGGATTGGTGTTGAGGACACCTTCTTCCCTGAGTTGTGCGCCAATTGCGGCGCTGGTGAACTTGAGTGGCTGCACCCGCGTTACGGCCCGGTAGGCCACCTCAGGCAGCAGGTAGACCATGCCCTCGCTTTGGTAACCAATCAGCGTCGTTCCGGGTCGTGGTTCTTCTGGCTGACGTAGATCGGTCGCCAGCATGACCTCACCGCTGGCGAGCAGTTGGCTAAGGGCATCGAGGAATATGTGCCCAGCGCGTTCGACCTGGACTGTTCGGAGCATAGCCTCGGCGTTATCCTCCCAGGCAGGTAGTAGATGGTCAGCATCTTTCTCAGCGAGGAATTGACGAAGGAGTTGGTAAACCGTCACCAGCACCGCCCAATTCTGGACAACGCGTCCACTACTGCCCGCTTTGCCCCCCTTGCCATTCAGTTGAGCACGATAGCCTGCACAGTTGCGGGCGAATCGCTCGGCCAGTTCCTTCTCCAGTGTTCCCGCGTCGGCGCGCCCGGCGATCCAGCGGGCAAGATGGGCAGTAAATCCGTTCAGGTACGGTCGTTGTTGTTCGGCTGCCAGGAGTGCCTTACCACCTGGATCGCGTTTCTCCCAGGGGGGTATCTCCAACACCAGCATCCGCGCCAGCACCGACGCCTCCCCTTCCAGAGTCGTCTCGCCAGTCGAGAGCAGCAACCCGCGACAGGGACGCTCCTGCCGGACTTTGGCCTCTTTGGTCAGCCGTCCCCGTCCCATGCCCCGCGAGTAGCTCTGCAAGAAGCGCGTGAAGGTCTTTTCATCGGCATAGATGCTCTTGTAGTCGTCCACCCAGAACAAGGCATCGGCCAACGGATAGCCGAGCGTCTCGACGGTGTTGACGGTATCACCCCACTGGGCGGGTGGTTGGTCTCGGCTGAACTGCCCGTAGAAGCTGGTCATTAGGGCGGCGATCTCACTCTTGCCGCTGCCGGTCGTGCCCACCAGGTGCATGGCAGGTTTTGGAGCGGCTGCCGGGAAGAAGCGTTGGAAGAGAGGCAGCAGGGCAAAGGCGGTCAGCGCAGCGGCATAGGATTGGGGAAAGACGTGCAGGGCAGCGAGAAAAGCCTCCAATGCTTGCTCCCAAGTGGTATCGGTTAGGGCATAGTCACGCAAGCGGGTTTCCAGTTCGACTTCGGGTGGTGTTGCAAGCATCCCACCAGCATTAACCGCACTGCCGGGTGTGAGATACGTCCAGCACCCGTCCACCTTACTCCAACCGAGAAAGCGGTAGGTCGAGCGGCGGGGATAGCTTCCAGACAGCGCCAGCAAAGCCGCTCCCAGATGCCGCTGCATCCCGGCACGGGTCGTGAAAGTCTCGCCTGCTCGTCCGGCGATAGCGCGGTGCAAGGCATTGGGATCGCCAAACAACTCGCTGGGGATAGTGAGCGAAAGCTGTTCTTCCCCACTGCTCAGTTCCAGTCGGGTCAGATGCTCGACCTGTCCGTCATCGTCCATCCGGGAGATGCGTTCCACCACCCTGCCCGACCACCCTGCGATCTTCTGGCGGAAGATGCCGCGGTCGGTGGTGCGCTCGAAGATCATGGCCCCATCGACCAGCGTATAGCGCTCAGACTCTTCATTGTCAGATTGATTTGTCCGTTCGATCTGCCGCCGCGCCTGACGATACATGCGGTCGAGGTCGCTGGTCTTGAGACCATCCCCGCACAAGGTCTTGAGTTGAGCGCGGGCGTCAGCCCACTCGATGGCATTGAGATGAGCGCAGGCTTCGACCGTCTCAGCAATCGCCTGCGGTGACGGACGTTCCTGGGTGGGTTGATGGTTCTCGATCAGGCGGGCAATCCGGCCACGAGCTTCCCCAGCAGGGTCGGGCAGCGGTTCTCGTGCTGGACGGCTGTAGGCACTCTTGATTGTCGCCAAAGCCTCGCGTTCGCTGCACCCGTCCGCTAGATAACGCGGCACCAGTTGGGCTTCGGCGTCGGATTGGGAATAGCCGGCATCGCGCAGTTGGCAAGCTGCCTTGAACAGTTCGGTATTCCGGTTACCTTTCATTGCACCGGCGGTCAGATAGTCTTCCGTCCGCCGGGGCAGCGGATGATGTCCATTGCCGTTGAGGGTGACAATCTTCAGCGTACCGACTCTGGGCTGCTCGACCGGCTGCGCCAGCCAATCAAACAGGGATAGCGAGTAACGACGGGCAGGATCACTTTCAACGATGGTGACAATGGCTCCATTGCGTTCAGGCTTGGTGTTGATGCTCCCCGGCAGCCGCATGACCGAAGCCACCGACTTGACGTAGGCCGGATCACCGCCCAGCGCGGAGGCTAAGCCCCGAAGCACATTGGCGATGCGAGCACGAGCAGCTTCATCAGTTAAGTAGAAAGGTGCATCCAGCAGCCAATAAGCGTGCCAACCACCTCCACTATTCAGGATGAACGACGGTGCCGGGTCAAAGGTTTGCAGTCTCTCCAGCGCGCGGGTGCATTGTGTCGGATCACCATCGGTATCCACATCCAACCAAAGCGCCGGGACGAGGGCGGCAGATTCGGCACTTCCTTTGCTCTCAGAGCGCAGACAGGGAGCGAAGTACAGACCAAAGCCCTCATGGTTCAGGGAGTCAGCCTGTTTGAAGTTGTTCGTCAGGCGGCGTTTGTCGCCGATCTTGCTCCAGAAGGTTTTGACCTCCCCCGTTTCCGGGTGAATGCAGCGCAGTTCCAGATAGAAATCATCCGGGCAGCCTTGGTACAGTGCGCCCAGAAAGGCGCGGCGATCCAGCGCCGACGGCTTGTCGACAGTCAGGTTGTGTGACATACTGTTCTCACTTTAGGTTGTGTGCAGGGGCAGGATGCGCTGAGTCGCCAAACTTCGAGCGCATCCCGTCCCTGTATGCTTTACAGGTCTAATTCCAGCGCTGGCTGGTTTGGCTCCTCCATTGCCAGCAAAGCGGTACGTTCGGCTGGTGTCATCTTCCCCAGCGCCTCAGCTAATGCTTTCAACTGTTCCAGATCACCTTTCATCGCTATCCCCAGCACTTGTGCCAATCGTTCGGCTTCCTCATGCGTCAAGCCACTCAGCAGTGGGCGAAACTGGATGGTGACAGACTCTTCGTCGTCATCGTTCGGCGTAGGGTAGAGTTGGTAGAATCCAAGGCTGGTGGTGGCCTCACTCGTGCGACGAACACCACACCAAACCGGCCACTCCCGCTCCTCTTGGTCGATTGTCCAGCCATGCGGTTCGTCCTCGGTGATCGCCATCTGCGCTTCCCGGACAGCTGCTAAATGGTCATAACGGAGTTCCCACTCCGGCCCGACATAGCGATCCAGGAGGGGAACCATCTGGTCTTCAGTCGTGCGATGCAGCAGCTCGATGTGATCCACTTTCCGATTGCGGCTGAAGAAGAGCGGTACGCGGCAGCCGTGCTCTTCGCTGTAGACGGTTCCCGGCAGCACGACGTGGACGTGCGGGTTGTGCAGCCCGGGCGCTTCGGGATCGTCAGTCAAACGGTGATGAAGCACGCCAGCCCACTCCACCCCGGTATCCAGTCCCCGGCGGTCGAAGAAGTCCTCGATGACACCTTCAGTCAATTCCCAGGCAAAAGCTTCCCGGTCTTCCGGCGCGACCAGCGCCACGAGATCCGGGTTGGGATTCACGACCAGGCTGAAGGCCAGCACATGCTCGCTCTTGAGGTCATCGCAGCGAGCAGCAATGTCCGCCACCGAGCCGCCCATGCCGTGATCATGCCAGCGATCCTTCCCGGTCGTGTAGCGGGCAGCTTCGTCTCGGCTTTCTCGATAGGTCAGGTAGCGCAGCAAATTCCTGGATTGCTTAGCACCATCGGCAGAGGGTTTCTTGTACTGCACATTGGCGACACACAGCTGCTTGCGATCCATTGCGGCTACTGTCCCTCCCGGCGACGACGGATGCTGTTGACAAAGTCGGTGAAGTTCTGGGTGAGCGCATCTAGCTTGACCTCCAGTCCATCCACCTTCTTTTCAATACCCTTGGCAATCGCCCGCCGTGATCCGGGTAGGTCATCCTGCGAGGCCAGGTAGTAGTTGACGGCATCACGCAGCAGATCGTTCTTGCTGACAAAGTGACCGGCGCGAGCGCGGAGGTTACGGAGTTCGTCCAGGCGGCGCATCTGCTCCGGCGTCAGGTTGACGGTCATGCGCTCGCTGTAGGCGTTAGGTGCGCGTTTTTTCATACGCCTGCTCCTTTCTCGACTATGGTGTGCTTCAATTTGGCGGTGGGTCGAAAGCGCAGATACAGGCGTTTGAGCCGTCGTCGTCCGACAACGCCAGCGGCCTGCATCTGCTGTACTTCCACGACCAGTTTGCCCAGGTCGCCCAGCGTGATGCAGCCATCTTCTTGTGAGAGCGCAGCCAGCCAGAGTTCATGCTGGACGGCCAGTACCTCGGCGATTTCGCGCCGCTTGAGACGCGGCAGCCGCCGGGCGATTTCGCGCACTAATTGACGGTGAGTCATGCGTGTAAACCTCCATCTTCGGCTTGGTGCATTCGTTCTTCGCGCCCCGGACCGGGGTGCGGCCAGTGGATGCGGTGAGCCGCATCCACTGGCGCGGCGGGTGCTTTGCACCGCCGCCTCGGTGCCAGCGCCGAAGGCCGCTGCACCGTAGCCCTCCGGCGCATGAGGAGCCAGCGATTTAGCTGGCCTGCGCGGGGGTGGGATGAGTTACTCATCCAGAGTGAGGGTGTTCCACCCCACCCCCGCGCGTGGTTGCCGCGCCCCGACGCGGCAACCGGGCGGCTCGGCCGCCCTTCTGCAGTGCATGTGTCCGACATCACCACCCCCGATCCTGTATGCGTTTCGACCGTCGCTGGCTCTCGTTGTCTGCCATACCACCTGCTCCTGGAGGAGCCGCACTTACTGGTATCGTCTGCACTGTCGGACGAGCGGCTAGATCGTGCAGATAGCTTTCCAACCAAGCAGGCATATCGGTTAGTGCTTGCCGTATCCAGGCAGTGTCATGCTGTAGCACGCTCAGTTCCGGGATGCTCAGGCGTTTGGCGGGCTTCATCCCCAGCCCCAATCGCTCGCGGATCAGATCGCGCAGCGCTTCACTACGCTCCCCCTCGGCGCAGCCCTCCCACCAATCCAGGATATCGGCATCGCTATCGTGGTAGGCTTTGAACGAGATCATCTTGTAGCCGCGTCTCGGCTTCTTCGGCATGGTTCTCTCCTTCCCTCAAGAAACTGGTCGGACGTGTCAGGACAGATGGTTGGACGTGTCCAACCCGGCTGCGGCTCGCTCACTTGGTTCTCCCCATAAAGTTGGCGTAGTACAGATAACCTCTGGCGTTCGCCATCTGCGCCTGCGGCACCAGTTTGGTCTGCGGATAGGCTCGATAGACTTCCTCATAGACCAACTCGGCTCCGCCACCGGACAGGTAGATCACATCGACGGTCGTGCCGCGCTGCCACTTCTCGCTCATGAGATTCAGAGTCGCACTGCGAAGTGGTTGCAAAGCCTCCTCAACCTCGCTCCGATAGTCGATGGTCTTGCCATGTGCGGTGAACATGCCGGTCTTGAGGACGCTCTCGACGATCTTGTGGGGTATCTTCTCGCGGTAGTCGCGCTCCAGCATGGCGGCAATGCGTTCCTGCGCGGTGTACACTCCACTCTCGACCGAGCCACTTTCGGCATCGACGTAGTCACCATCGTCATCCAGCACCAGATCGACGGTGTACGTCCCGACATCGCAAACCCCGGTTCGCATCCAGGTATGGTAGACATTGATCTCCCCGGCGGGGGTCAGCATCATGGCATAGGCACTGCCGTAGGGCTGCGGCATGACCATGACCTCGGTGATGTTGACCACAAAGTCCGCCGCATCCGTCTGGATGCGATGCTGCCCAACCAATCCGGCTTTGAACTCCCCGGCATCGCGCATGTAATCCACCGGCAATCCCGACGCCAACCGCAAATGCACAACATCGCCATTGCCTACGCCACTTCCGAGCAGCTTGCCCAGTGCCGCTTTTGCCAGCCGCAGGCGGAAGGCATTGCCCATCGTCGCCTCGTTGGCCGTGCGTCCCCGCAATCGCAGGATTTCACCTGCCGGGAGTTGATTGAGCGCTAGATCACCCACGAACCAATGACCCTCCTCATCGATGAGTTGATCCCCCGGATAGCGGCTCGCCAGCGTCTCGGCCTGGAACTTGATCTCACGGGCATGACCCGACACCGATGGGAAGCTGATCTCACTGGTATCGGTGACCGCCTTGACCACGCCGTAGCCCACATCCAACCCGACAGTCAATACATTCATGGACGGCATGCCGCCTCCGCTTGCGACCCCCACTACACCTGTCTTCCGCTTGTTCATCTCGATGCTCCTTTCCTGAGCAAATCAAACTCGAGCCAGGGACACCCGCCTCATTGACGGGGTTTGGCTCGTTTACGACCGGATTGAGTTGGTTCTGTCTTAGGGAGATACCGCTCGACAGCGCGGGCTACCTCGGCCAGATCGAATGGTGCGGCTGCCGGAACTTGTTGGTCAGTTACAACTCCACCAACAAATGTCGATCTTTCTGGAGGGCAAGGCGCGGCTGGTCTTCGAGAACTGCCCGATCCGGGTGATCTTCTCGCAGCGGCAGGGTATGAATGTCTTCCATGAGGATGCTGCCTTCCAGCATCTCAACCAGCAGCACCGCGACATCATCGCGGCACTGCCCCGCTTCCACTTCATGCTCGACATCCAGGAGGAAGGGCTGTGGTACCTCCATAATCGTCCAACCCTGGGCGAATTGCAGCGCTTCAAAAGCACATGAGGTAGCTGAAAGCGATCAGCCTTCAGCTTTCAGCAAGAGAAAGAGGAGAACCATGCCACCCAACAAGACGATCGCCGCACCCTGGCAAGCGCTGGAGGAGCAAGCCTTTCATGCTTACCGGGAATGGCCGATCTGGCTGGTGCTGCGCGAGCGCGAACTGGCCGCCCGCACCAGCCCGCCTCAAGCTACACCAGCACGATCCAGTCTGAATCTACCGGGAACGATCACCCAGAAAGAGCCATCCACGTGAAACTGATGATTGTTGAACGTCCATCCCAGGCGCGGCAAGTCGCTGCCTCGTTGGGTACGGGCTGGCGGGTCGAAGCCACCCTCGGCCCGGTGCGTGATCTACCCACCGATGCGTTGGGGATCGATACCCGTGCTGGCTTCAAGGCAACCTGGCAGGTGCCACCGGGTCGGTCGAATGCGATCCGCAAGCTGGTAGGAACCATGCGCGAGGCCGAAGTGGTCTATCTGGCGACGGACCCTGATCTGGAAGGTGAGGCCATCGCCGGACATCTGGTCAATCTGGCGGGAAGCTCCGACAAGCCCATCCACCGAATCCACTTAAATGGCACCACCCAAGCAGAGGTACAGACTGCCCTGCAGGCGCCCCGTCCGGTGAATCAGGATTGGGTGGTGGCCTGGGAGACACGGCGTATCGTAGATCGCCTGGTGGGTTATCTGGTATCGCCACTGGCCAGCCGGGCGCTGGCCGGGACTCATCGCATCGGGCGACTGACTGGCGTGGCATTGCGGTTGCTGGTCGAGCGCGAACAAGCGATCGATGCCTTTCATCCCACAGCCTCCTGGTCGCTCGCGCTCAAGTTGGAGGCCGCAGGACAATCCTTCACGGCTCGTCTCACTCGCCTACGGGGGGAGGAACCCCATTTCTCCAGGCGCGAGACACCCGAACAACTCGCTGCCCGTTTGCAATCCGCCAACTTCTGGGTTGAACAAGTCAAACGGACAGCCGAACCGGACACAGCCACTGCCGTGATGGTGATGGCTGGAACCGACCGGGCACAGCCCTGGCCGCTGGCCTTCCAGGGAGAGGTGGGACCAAGTACTACAGCCGACTGGCCGCCTCTGGTGCCGGGACAAGCGCTCACCCTGGTCGAACCGGTCATCGGGCAGGAACAGGCGGCAGCACCCCTCCGCTATACCGAGACCCGCCTGCTGGCCGCAGTTGGGGTAAAGCCGATGCGGACCTATAACCTGAGCCGCGGCTTGCTCGAACGCGGCTATGCCCAACAGACGGATCTCCAGCTGATGCCCACTGCCAGTGGTCGGGCGCTCAGTGATTATCTGACCGGGCACTTCCCCAACCTGTTTACGACCGACTCCAGCGCGCATATAGAAGCCCAATTGGAGGCGCTCCAAAAAGGTCAGACGAGCCGGGCCAAGGTCTTGCAGGATTTCTGGGCGAGCTTGCAACCGGCATTGGCACAGACAGCAGGTGCCGTACTGCCTGCTCCGGCCCGTCCGCTCAGTCTGCGTCCAGCCGTGGAAGGAGGATAACCCATGACACCGCTACCGGATGCTCCGCCAATCGACTACGAGCTGATCGAACGGGATCTGCCACCCGATCAACTCGACTTTATGGCTCCCTGGCCACCCGATGACCTGAACTATGTTCCGGACTTCGAACCATTTGAACCGCAAAGCTGGGATGACTTCGCACCGGACTACCTGCCGCCCGCCCAAGCCCCGTTGCCCGGACTGACCACACAGCCGAACCCATCCTCCTGGTCGTGGACGGATGCGCGCCTGGTCGGTGTCGAGCGGGTCGAGGCGGACCTGACCCGTTACGAGATCGGTGTGGTGGATCTGTATGCGGATACGGCCACTGGGGATCCGGGTGGTCGCTACCTGCCAGTCGCCAGCTTTGGCGATCTGGATGTCGCTGCCGCTTTCTACCATGACTTGCAGCAGCAGACCTTTGACCAGAGTCTGGCCGCCCACGACCTGCCTGACTTCGCTGAGATGCAGGCCGCCAACCTGAGTGGGGCCGTCGCCTGGCGCGATGTCGGCGAAGTCGAGTATCAGGCTTATCTGGGGCTAGAGGAACGTGTTCCGTCCGTAGGAATTGAGCGCGATCTGCCGCCAGAAGCCGCTCTCGATCCACTGCTGCAGGAAGCCATTGCACTCGGTGGTGTCGTCACGCCCTGGAACCGCGAGATGGCTCCGGATCCGGCGGCTTTCCAGGCCTTGAACGCCATTGGGCTGGAGGCAGAGGGCTTCAGCCCGGCGGCTGACCCACCACCGTTCTACGATGCGGATACCGGCACCGCCTACTGGATCGGTGTCTTCCAACCCGACCCGGCGGATCGTGAGAGCTGCCTGACCAGTATCCTGTCACTGGGTCGTAATGAGGCAGGGGAACTGGAAGCCCAACTCGCGCCTTGTGTGCCGGGTGACTGGGATAAAGCCTATGCCAATGCCGAGTACCTGATTGGCGTCGCCCAGAAAGGCGGGATCGACCGCTGCTTCGATGCGGCAGAAGGCATGGCCCTCGCCACTGATCAGCGTGAATGGTGGGCGGCTGAACGCGGGCTGCCGCTGGAACCCGATGCATCTCAGGCCATCGCGGACTATGCCACTTCTGGTTGGGAGGTGGACTTGTGAGTGACACACCGCGCTACACCATTCGCTTTTCATCGGACGACTATCTTGCCCTGGATGCCCTCTGTGCACGCTGGCGGCTCAAACGCCCGGATGCCTTGCGGCGGGCGCTGCGCTCGGCAGCTCGGCAGCCAATGAACTTCAGTCGTGGCTGTTTCCTGCCCATCGGGGCGAGGCAGCCACTACCTATTCGCGTGGGAGGCACCCATGAATCGACCTGAAGCCCTCACCAGCCGGGAAGCATCAGCGCGGCTGATGGCTCACCTGGACGCCATCGCCGCCGATCCGGCCTACCTCAATCGGCTGGCAGCGCCGTTCCCACCGGTTCTACCACAGGATGCCGACAGGGAAGATGACGCGCCTGAACTGGTCTGGCGGCTGCCGGATGTCCCCTACGGACTGGATATCGATGGGCATCCCTGGTCGGAGGAGGGTCGTGCCATGCCCCATCACATCGATGCCGGTGGCACCGCCCATTGGTTTGGCTTGGTGAAGGCGGATCCCGCGGCTGACCATGACCACGAACTGCGCTACTTCCGGGCGGAAGCGACGGAGGGCGACTTCCGCCATGACTCGTATCCCGTCATGCCGCTTTTGACCGATGATCCGGGGGATGCCTGGCCTTTACCCGCGCTGGAACTGGAACTCCGGCGCGGTGACATCTTCATGGTCCAGCAGCTGGCCCATGATGTGGCCGAAAGCTACGACCAGGCCTTCCCCGATCCTTTCGATCTGCCCGCTCTCGATCCACGCCCCGACTACTACTTCGGTTATGGGGTCGGGCCAAACAACCAGCCCTCGCTGGAAGCCGTCAAGACCTGGATGGAGGGTAGCAGTCGTCGCTTTGACACCTTCACCATCGCCGAGTTTGGCGACTACGCCGATGCCCGCGAACTGGAAGACGAATTGGAAGCCTTACAACGCGAGGCAGGGCTGGCGGCCGCCATGAGCCTGGCGGAAGATATGGCCACAGCCGGTCGGTATCTCGATCCGTTCCGCGACGATCCCCGCCTGTTTTTCGAGGACGATGGACCACCCGATCCCTTCACCACCGGACGCCAGCGGGAACTGGAAAGGGAGACCCGTCCGGCAGCTGACGTCCTCCGGCCCTGGTATCTCGATCCGGCTGTGCAGGAACACCTGGAGCGCGAAGAGCAGGTTCACGCTGGACTCGAAGGCGAAATGTGGTTCCAGGCCACTTTCCCCGATGACGGCGCTCACCTACTGCAACCGCTGGACGAAACGGTCAACTATGCCGTCGTCCTGCAAGCTGCCGATCCGCACACCTCTGAACTGGCTGTCGAGAAATACTGGCGCGAACCGGATGGGCGACTGGGTTACGATGACCTCACCCTCGATACCTTCGACCCGGATGATGAGGGAGCTCGGCAGCAAGCCGAGGCCCAGCGGGATGGGCTGCTCAGGATCTATGACGAGCGTGGCTTGACCGCCATGATGCACCAGGCTGAGCTATCCGCCATGGAGCGGGGTTGGTTAGATGCAGATCGTTCCCATCCTGCCCTGTTCCCTGAAGGGCCACCTGATCGCTTTGCGAGTCTGGCACAACAGTTGGTGGATGAAACCAATCCCTACCAGGTCAGAGACGATGAAGATCGTCCCACCCCGACACCCGCCCCCGGCTCGTGGGAGGAACTGCTGGAGCAGCAAGCCAACAAGCCGGAAGCGGTTCTTTTCAGCACATCCTTCGACCGCCTGTGGGTTCTCCAGCAGCGCCCGGTCGAAACACCAGAGGGTGAGCCGCTGGGTCAGGCACTTTACCTGACCTACTATCCCGATGTCCATCAGGATGCATTTGCGGACGGTGTCTTCAGCGATGCCGACTACCCGGACCGCGCCAAAACGCTGGAGATGGCGCGTTTCGAGACGGCGGCGCAAGCGGACAAGTTTGCGAAGGACTTCGCGGGTTATGTCCACCCCGGCTTGCTCGACCCGCCCGAACTGGCGGAGGAGGTCGCGAAGCTGGAAGGACTGCCTGTCCAGTGGCGAGACCTGGATTACCAGGGGATCGTGGACTTCATGAGCGGCGACCGAACGGTAGTAAGGGAAGCGGAGGGATGGCATCACCATGACCCAAACGCTGACCACATTGCACATAACCGATCTGATGGGCAGGATTGGGAGAGGGAGTTGTAAATGGCTCACCCTCATCTCGTGATTGAGATGAGGGTGAGTGTTTTATCCAATATAATTAGTCAACCAGATAATCCATTTATGGCGTTGAGCGGCAGGATCGGATGTATGAGATTGCCTATAAGCTTCGAGCTTACTTAGGATGTCATTTGTCTGACACCCTGAAATTGGCGCACCCCGAAGAACGCAACCAAACTCGCAACCCCCAACAAGACGACGATGCCCATCGGTTTCAAGACACCAAACGCCAAAACAATCAGCAGCACTGTGCCGACCACCCACAACCCATCTGCAAGGCTAATCAAGACCACCCAAAACGGATTGATCGGGCTGCGCGTGCCAACCCAGCCTACTACACCCGCAAACCCGATAAGACCTGCCCCGACGACCTGATAGAGTAACGGGTCGCCGATTCCAATCAGGTCGGCTATCGATTGAGCCAGTGTGAGCAAAACTCCACCACTCACCACCGAAAAGATAGCATTCGAGAAGAGCGCAGATTTCACGATGGACAGTTGCATTAAGATACCTCCACAGTGACGGTCACTTTCGATGTGAATGACTCTGATACGATAAAGCGGTTTGATTGCTTATTCGCGTTCGAGTGCGTCCATAACCCAATCTAGCCCCGCCAGCACCAAATCGGGATCGGTAGCGTGGATATAGTGATCGCCTCGCGTGCTGACCAGATGCACACTATTCGTTGACAGTTGTGCCAGTTCTTCCTGCAAGGTGCGCCAAACCTGATTGGCCTCGTCAAATGGCAGGTTGGGGTCAATGACTGCGAAAGCTTGCAGGCTGTTCTCAGCACTGATGACCGCGAGCGGTTTGTCGCCGAAATCGCTGGTCTGCGCCGCCTGCTGCCCGCTCAGGACCGCCTGCGCGAACTCGCTGCCCAGTGCCTCGTAAGACCGACCTAATCCCATTGCAGCGCGATAGATCGGCTGCAATGCGTCGCTCAAGTACGGGTCATCCGGCACTATGAGGCGGGGCAACCCAAACACTGCCAGCCCACCCATCACGTTAAGCGCTTGCGCCTGACGGTTTGCGCCTGCGATGAACGAGGCAGGCAAGCGCACCCATTGCTCGGGGTGGCTGGCTTCGGCTAGTACCACACCTACCACCTCATCCGGGTAGCGATCCTGAAACACGCGCACCACCCACCCACCATAAGAATGTCCAACCAGCACGTAAGGCGGAGTAATTTGCGCGCTGGTCAGTACGGCACGCAAATCGTCCGCACTGTTGATGGCGGTGTGCGGCTCGCCGCTTGACTCGCTCCAGCCGTAGCCTGCCCGGTCATAGACGCAGGTCCGCGACCGTTCAGTCATGCGCGGCAGCAGATCTGCCCACATCAGTGACCATGTACCCGATCCACTCTCGACCACAATGGTCGGACTACCATCGCCCTCACATTGGATGTGCAAGGCATACCCCCCTACATCGACCATCCGACCGCTTGGGGGGTAGGATTCCTCATCTCTGGCAGCGGCTTGGGATTGGTAGATCAGCCCAATCGCCAGCAGTGTGACGAAGCCGCCGAACATTGCTAGCAACAGCACATGAAGTCGTCTCATTTACGCACCCTTTCTCATAACTCCATTTCAGGATACGCTAAAGAGGTAATCAATTCGATTACTTCAGAGGTAAAATTACCGTGCTGCATCAATCCGCTATCGATACATTCGGCGACCTCCTCAAACACTGGCGAAAGGCTCGCCGTTTCAGCCAGATGGAACTTGCGCTCACCGCCAACGTCTCTACCCGCCATCTCAGCTTCGTTGAGACAGGGCGCTCCAAACCGGGATACGATCTGGTTTTGCGCCTCGCCGAGGTGCTGAGCTTATCGTTGCAGCACACCAATGCGCTGTTGGTTGCCGCCGGGTACGCACCGCGCTACAGTGCCTGGTCGCTGGACGACGATAAAACAGGCATGGTGCGTGCGGCTCTAGAGCGGATGCTTATGCAACATGAGCCGTACCCAGCCCTAGTCACTACGCGCCACTACGATTTGATCATGGTCAACAACGGAACACGGCTGCTGGTGGGGTGGCTGACAGGAGATGAAAATGTCATGTCGCGCTTCAGCAACAGCTACCAACTGCTGTTTGCGTCGAATGGATTGCGACCCTATCTGGCTAATTTCGATCTGCTGAAGAGGATGATGTTACGGCGCCTGTACGAAGAGAGTATCACCTATCAAAGTGAGGCGCTCTTTCGGTTATACGAGTCATGCTTGGGCGAGACAATGGTGTCGGAGGTGGCTCAGTCGACCGCACCTGACTCGCAGCTACCGATAATGACACTCGGATTGCGCAAAGGCGACCTCGAAGCTCGCTTTTTCTCGACCATCACATCCTTTGGTACTGCCATTGACGTGACCACCCAAGAACTACGGATAGAGTGTTTTTTTCCCGCCGACGACCTGACCCAACATCTGATCCAGCGGGTATTAGGATAGGTCACCGGTTCACATCGGCAGCGTATGCACCCTAATCGACAGTAGCTGCTGCCGCTGTTTGCGACTACACAACGGAAGACATGTTGCAAGCGGCATACAGCTCTTTACAGGCACAGAACGTAGAATGGGTGAATGTCAGTCGATTGACGCAGGATCTATGTGAACGTTTCTACAAGCTAAAGCCCAAACATCTGGGACAGCCGGGTCAGCACTACAAGCGTATGATTAAGTTGCTTGCAGACATGCCGATTTTGTCACGCGCCGTGATCCTGAAAAGAGGGTTTGTTGGGTTCGTCAGGCAGCAACGTCAGACGCCGCCTCAAGCCGCGACTGAAGCGCACCACGACACGCCGAATGTAACGCGGCACGTTGCCAGACCTGAGTCGTCCACTCTGCTCGCCCCGGTCAACTTGCCGGGACTCGAGAACAAACAACCCTTCCAACTCTATCCGCCCACTGCCTTCAACCAACTCCTCTATCCACACCGCAGTGAGCGTCTCCAGCATCATCTGGACATCTCGGTTCTTCAGCCGGGTGCGCCGTCCGATCTCTCGGATCATAGTCTTTTTGGTCAGGGTCATGCGCTCAACTCCAATCGTTCTGGGGGCTGCTGTCGCCTCTGTTGGCGACGGGACTTCATCGCATTCAGGCTATCGGACTTCACCTTGCCACCCGCCTTGTCCGTCGCCAACACCGCCATCTTGTCCATCACCGCAGCCGCTGCTCGCTCTAACAAGGGCGATGGTTCATTAGACGGAATCGCAGTTTCTACGGGCGACTGGAGATTGAGTTCCAATCCTCGCTCCAGTAGGAGCGGCGCAGCACCTTTTGAATGCGCTAACCGCGCTTTCCAGTCCTCGCGTTCGTAGAAGCGGGTCAGACGTGCATTCAGCACCACCTGGGTGGCAAAGCCTGCCTCCACATAACGAGCGAAGATCGTACAATTCCCCACCTGCGGCGTGACCACTTCATCCACCGTCAGCAGCGGACGCTGGCGCAGATGGCTGTTGGGGTCGTCCTGATTGGCATCGGTGGTGGCCGTCCCACTCGCCTTGCTGTAGAACTCGGCGGTATCCGCATCACAACCACCGTAGATCACCTGGGTCGCCAGACCCGTGAACAATGCCTGTGTCCCTTCAGCCCCGTACAGCAAGTGGAACTGGCCCTTCGTTTGTGCTCCGATCAGAATATGTTCGAGGGTGTTGTCGCATCGAACACTCGGTGGAAAATTAATCGGACTTTAACGTAATCTTCAATGACCTGCCCCCCAGCCTAAATACTCACAAATTACTCTCTAACCTGTACAGACAGGTACGGACAAGATGCAATTCAATATTCAGAAATCCGGTTCAACCCCGCTCCACATGCAGCTTCTTGATGAACTGCGGCACTGGATTATGACCGGGTTAGTCAACCCACATGAGCGCTTGCCAGGGGAGTGGGAACTCGCGCTTGAACTCGAAATTAGCCGAGCAACCATTCAGAAAGCCTGGCAAAATGCTGAAGAAGAAGGCTTGATTTATCGAGTCCCCGGGAAAGGCACATTCATTGGCGAGCCGCGACCCAAAAACGCAACGACCCAATCAATTGCCTTGATCGTACCAGACTTCCGTGGCACGTTCGCAGTTCACATGCTATCCGGCGTGGAACGGGTGTTACGGAGACGAGGCTATCAGGTTCAACTAGCGAGCAGCGAGTACACCCTACACGAAGAGAACCGTATCCTGCGGCAATTCCAAGCGGATGGTGTGTGTGGGGCAATCTTGTGGGGAGTGAATGCCCCGAAAGAAAATCGCATTGGCGGTACTATCGACCAATTGATGCCGATTGTGCTGATCGACCGTCCCCTACCCGGTACATCTCTGCCTTTGGTCGCCAGTAACCACTATCAAGGTGGTATCCAGGCAATGAAACACCTACTTGAACTTGGGCATCACCGGATTGCATTCCTGGCTCGGCCCCACCTGGATCTTTGGTCGGTGTCTGAACGTTACCGAGCATACCGGGATGCGCTGCACGATGCTGAAATTGAATCCCTACCTCCCATTCTGATTGGCGATGATCAGGAACTCAGTTCTTACACAGCTTACGCGCAAGCAGACGAGGCGACGCTTGCCCCTTTGATTGAAATGCTGGTCAGACCAGATCGACCAACAGCTATTTTTGCCAGTAATGACTGGATGGCTATACGGGCTATTCGAGCAGCACACAGTGCTGGATTACGACTACCCGAAGAACTTTCGTTAGTCGGCTTCGACAATCTGGATGTGAGCGAGTATCTCTCACCGCCCCTTACAACGGTTGCTCAGAATACCGACTTGCTCGGTTCAGAAGCTGCTCGCCGTTTACTGGCGTTGATAGAAGGCGAGAGTACGTTGGATGTATTGACCCTGGTGCCTACACAATTGATTATTCGACGATCCACCTGTGCCAGACAATAGTTGAATTATTTGTCCATTTCTTTGTGGGCTGTACAGCCATTTTTTGCGGCAGCTTGATCGAGCGCTCCAGGCTGCCACTGCACAACAACCGAATGACCATTCAATGAAGGTAGGAGCAGTACAGTGATGAAGCGTTCCTCTTTGATGCGCCTGTGCGCCGCGGCATTGATGATGCTGATGGCTCTGAGCGCAGGTTTTGCGGCGGCCCAGGACAGTGTAACGGTCTCGATTACCGGCGTAGGTGGCCCCGAACTCCAATGGATCACCGAGACAATCAAGCCGGGTTTTGAAGCGATGATGACCGAAGCTGGTACCCCGGTCACTGTCGAAATCATTGACAGCAGCAATATCAGCGGTGCTGATCTGAAGCAGCAGTATGTGCTGGACCTGAACGCAGGTGCGGGTGCTGACGTTATGGGCTTCGACGGATTCTGGCTTCCAGAATTCGTAGATGCCGGGCTCCTCAAACCCTTGAGCGAAATCGTTCCCACCTACACCGAATGGGAAGGATGGGCACAAATCCCTACCAATATCCAAAGCATCATGGGCTACGCCGGTGAACAGTACGGAATGCCGCGTGGCACCGATGCCCGTGTAATCTGGGTCAACACGGAAATCCTGGCAGCGGCTGGCCTGCCCGCTGACTGGCAACCGACAAGCTGGGCGGAACTGCTGGATGGTGCCCGCGCCATCAAGAGCAGCCAACCGGATGTGACCCCGCTTCAGCTCAACGCAGGTATGGCGATGGGTGAAGCGACCACTCTCCAGGGATATCTGATGGCTCTGCTGGGTGCTGGTCATCACATCTATGACTTCGAGCAGGGTAAGTGGATCGTCCGCAGTCAGGCTATTCTGGACACCCTTAGCCTGTACAGCACCATCTATAACCAGGAAGCTCTCGGCGAAGCTCGCTGGCAGTTGGCACAGAATGGTCGCAACCTGTCGTTCGAAGCCTTCTCGTTGGGACAGGTCGGTATGCTTATCGAAGGCGACTTCTTCTGGCGCTCGATCCTCATCGAAGGTGGCGACTTCCCGATGGAAAACCGCGATGAGCGTGTGAGCTTTGTACGGATGCCCGCCCAGGAACCAGGTATGGGCATCAATGGTCAGGACTTTGTAACTGCTTCCGGCGGCACTGGCTTTGTCGTCAACGGCAACAGCCAGCACCCGGCAGAAGCCTGGGCCTTGCTGACTTACATGTACAGCAAAGAACCGCTGGCTGCCCTGCAAGCCATCCAACCGCGCATCCGGGCCCGCCTGGATGTGCCGGTCACTGGCGATGCCATCATGACCCAGATGGTCGAAGAAGTCCTGCCGCTGACCGTCATCCGCCCACAATTACCTGAATACAACGCCGTTTCGGAACAGGCTCGCTTGATGACCGAGCGCATTGTTTCTGGTGAAATGTCTCCGGTAGAAGCCATGGAAGCCTACGCCGTAGCGGTGACGGAGATTGTCGGTACGGAAAACATCCTCGATCTGCCGTTCAGTTCTTAAGTTTCTGCAGTAAGTATCGGGGGTGGGTAGCCCACCCCCGATCTCAAGATTTGAAAGTAGCACTGCGATGATCCAACGTCCAACCATTCTTTCCAGACGCATGAGCCTGGCATTCGTCACTCCAGCAGCGGTACTCATCATCCTTTTTTTGATTTATCCTTTTTTTTCGATCATTTCGATGAGCTTCACCAACCAGAGTTTGACGGGGGCAGCAGCACGTAACCCACAGTTCGTCGGCCTGGAGAACTACACCAACCTCTTTGATTTTGAAAACTGGATGAGTCGCGGCGAATTCGGTTCCAGTCTGTGGATCACGGTGCAATTTGTATTCGGTTCCGCCTTGATCGGCCAGGCTGGTCTGGGACTATTCATCGCCATTCTCTTTTATCGGCGTCGGGATTTTTTCAGACACCTGGTTTATACCCTCGCCATCGTCGCCTGGATCACGCCCGATGTGGTGATCGCCTTCGCCTGGTTTGCCTTCCTTGATCCGTTCACCGGTACCCTGAACAACGTGCTGGGTTTGTTTGGAATATCCCCACTGGACTGGCTGCTGGATTACCCACTGGTGAGCATCATCCTGTTTAATACCTGGCGGGGTACCGCCTTTTCCATGCTCCTATTTACATCAGCTCTGTCGTCAATTGCTCCATCTTATCTGGAAACAGCGCAGGTCATCGGGGCTTCCCGTTGGCAGCAATTCAAGGACATCCTGCTGCCGCTGCTGCAAACCACCATTGCGACTGACCTAATCCTGATTACGCTGTGGACCTTCAACACGTTCACGCCCTTCCTCTTGACAGGCGGCGGGCCGAGCTTCCGCTCTGAGCTGGTTTCGATCTATACCTACCGTATCGGACTCCAACGCTTTGAGTTCGGCGCAGGCAGCGCTGTGGCAGTCGTGGTGATGATGATTAACCTGATCCTGGCGAGCATTTATCTGGTGATCGCTCGTTCGCGGAGGCCACGATGAAACGTTTTGCGCCGGGCCGATGGTTGGTCAATGGATTGAGCGTCATCTTGGCGCTGTTCTTCGTCACGCCATTGATGTGGTTCATCTTCGCGCCATTCGACCCCACGCCCAACCTCAGCGTTCAGCTACCTGAAACCTTCTCACTGGACAACTTTCAGACCGTCATCAGCAATGCTACCGCCATGCGGGCACTGCTCCAAAACAGCGTCTTTATCAGCGGATCGGTTATGGTGTTGACCGCAGCGCTGGCCGCCCTAGCGGCCTATGGACTCTCGCGGGGGAATATCCCCGGACGCGATATTTTGACAACGGTTCTGCTGCTATTCTCGTCAGTTGTAACCGGGACAGCCAGTATGGTGCCGATCTTCGTCCTGATTTATAACCTCGGCCTGTTCAATACGTACCAGGGTGCCATTCTGACGCTGGTTGGCGGTGCTTTACCGACGTCTATCTTCATCATGCGGGACTTCATCGACGGTATCCCAAAGTCCTATGAAGAAGCTGCGATGGTTAGCGGGGCTGGGTCGTTGAGGATCTTCCGGGACATCGCACTACCCACGCTACGGCCCGGTGTGTTGGTCGTCGCTATCCTTGCCTTCGTCGGTGCATGGGGATCCTTTCTTATCCCACTGATCCTCATCCGCAATGCCGATATGCGACCAGCCTCGGTTGCCTTCTATCAATTCTATGGTGACGAAGGCAATCCCAATATTCGGGCAGTAGCAGCCTATGCCCTACTCTACACCTTGCCGGTGCTCCTGCTTTATCTGCTGGTCAATGCTCGCTATGGCTTTCGCTTCTTTGGGGGAATCAAACAGTAATGGCATCGGTGAAACTGGCTCAACTGCGGCGCACATTCGGCACCGTCAAAGCAGTGGATAATGTAAATCTGGATATCGCGGATGGAGAATTCATCGCTCTCCTTGGCCCTTCCGGTTGTGGGAAGACCACGACCCTACGGATGGTGGCCGGGTTAGAAGCGGTGGAAGGGGGGCAAATCCACATTGGTAACCGCAATGTAAGTACCCTGCCCGCTCGAGAACGCGATGTTGCTATGGTTTTTCAGGATTATGCGCTCTACCCGCACATGACCATTGCGGAGAATGTTGGCTATCCCCTCAAAGTGCGTGGGGTGCCTCCTGCAGATCTGCAGCGGCAGGTGCAATTGGTGGCGGATCGACTCCAGATTGGCGGGCTGTTGGAGCGGCGTCCGGCACAACTCTCCGGAGGACAACAGCAGCGGGTTTCGCTGGCGCGTGCGGTCGTCCATAAGGCCCAGGTAACGCTGTATGATGAGCCGTTGAGCAACCTGGATACCAAACTCCGCCTGGAAGCCCGCGCATTCCTCAAGCATCTGCAACGCGAGGTAGGTGTAACTTCCATCTACGTGACACACGATCAAGCTGAGGCTATGGCTCTGGCCGACAGAATTGTGGTGATGAATGCTGGCAAGGTCATGCAGGCAGATTCTCCAATGGCCATTTACCGACGACCTGCCAATACCTTTGTTGCCAGTTTTATCGGCAGTCCGCCCATGAATCTGCTGCCCTGCAAGGTGGACCAAGCCGCACGGATCTTGCGATTCAGCGATGGGCAGAGTATCCAGTGGTCGCAATCGGTACCAGCTCAGGCCAGTGACGAGGTCACCCTGGGGATCCGCCCTGAACATTTGCACTGGCATGCTGAACCGGCAGAAGAACGGCTGGGTGCTGAGCATTTTGTGACCCAGGCACTGGGTGGCGAGTCAGTCATTGTATTGCGCCTCGGCGAACACACGCTTGCCATTCGCCAATTTACTGATGATGTGCCAGTTCTACCCAGTCGCGTCTGGTTATCATTTGACCCAAATCGAGTCTATTTCTACGGAGCGGATGGGATGTTGCTGTCATGATCGAGCCGATTACGATTGCCCTTGAAGGTCATTTACCGTCCGAAATGACACTTCAGTATGTGCACCTGCCTTTTGAAGTACCACCCGGCACAGGGCGATTGGAAGTCGAATACGACTATGACGCAGCAATTGGATCAGATCCCGGTCTGATGGGTGGCAATACCCTGGACATTGGCATCTTCGATCCACGGGGAATTAATTTTCTCAAGGCAGGTTATCGCGGCTGGAGCGGGAGCGCCCGCAGTCATTTCTTCATCAGTACATCTACTGCAACGCCTGGTTATATGCCGGGGCCCATCCAGACAGGGATATGGCATATCTGCCTAGGGCCCTATAAGGTCTCTCCAAACGGCTGTCAGTACCGGGTATCCATCCGCCTGTTCCCTGATGACCAGGACACAGATGTTCATTTCCCGCCGCGCTTGAAAATCGATCCTGTCAAGCGTGCAACTCCCTCCAGCGATGGTTGGTACAAGGGCGAGCTACACTGTCATACTGTGAACAGTGATGGGGACTCGACAGTCGAAGAAATCGTCCTCCAGGCAGAAGCCTTAGGGTTGGACTTTCTTGCAGTCACCGACCACAACAACCTGACACATCAGGTTGATCTGGCACGAATACAGTCCCGGTTATTGCTTATACCCGGTCTGGAAGTCACCACCTATTATGGTCACTGGAACATCTGGGGCGAAGGCGACTGGATCGACTTCCGCGTTCAGACCGCTGATGATATGATCCGCGCTATCGCCGATGCTAACCGACGAGGCTACCTCGTCTCCTGCAATCATCCGCGACCAATGGGACCAGACTGGGCTTTCCCGGAAGTACAGGGCTATGCATGCGTCGAAGTCTGGAACGGCCCCTGGGAACTGCTCAATACCGCATGCCTGACTTTTTGGGAGGCTCGCTTAGCCGAAGGTGAGCGTCTGAGCGCGGTTGGCGGCAGCGATCATCACTTCAGTCATGAGGAACATATCGCCCGGTTGGGGCATCCCACTACTTTTATCTATTCGCCGCATCCTCCAACTACTCGGGATGTATTGAGCTCAATCCGATCTGGTCGCATATGTGTCAGTGAATCTCCGCAGGGGCCGCGCGTGTGGGTTGCCACCTCTGGCGCCCAGATGGGGGATCAGGTCCCCCGCCCAGCTACAGATCGTGTGCGAATAGATGTGACGGTGGCAGATGGTGAAGGGACAGTACTGGAAGTTATCGGGGCATCCGGTTTGTTAGAACGTCTCGCTGTAACGAACCCTATCGCCACATTTACGCTATCGGTTTCCCTGAATAAGTCGCCCTATATCCGGGCACAAGTCCTTGATGTAAAGCGATTGAACCTCAGAGCCATTTCAAACCCCATCTACTTCGTTTAAGTGCTGCAACGTCGTCTGTCATTCGATGCGCGGCTGTAAGTGCTTCAAACAGAAGCGTCCTTTTAAACCAAGAACTGAGCGAACTTAACTCAAGTTGACGCTCCGCATAATGTCCGCTGGATACATTCAGCACAGATCTCACTTGGCTAAAGAAGATGCTGTATGGACTCCTCGCCTGTCTATTTCATCCATCTGACGGACACCCACATTAAGGCACCAGGAGCAAGACCCTTCCTCAATCTGGACATGTCCGCCAAACTGCGCAATGTGTTCGCGGCAGTTAAGGAACTCAGCATCCAACCAGTTTGTTTCATCATCAGCGGCGACCTGACCCATGAGGGCGACACCGCCGATTATCAACACTTCAGGACCCTGGTAGATGAAGCCGCCGCTGACTTTGGCGTGCCAGTGCTGGTCGCGCTAGGCAACCACGACCATCGTAACCCTTTCCGTGAAGGCTACCTGGGTGAAAGCCCTTCCAATGCGGCCTACTACTACACAACCATGGTGGATGGTTTGCGCTTCATCGTGCTGGATTCAGAAATCAGCGATGAAGGAGAAAAGGTCGAAGGTAAACTCGATGCGGCGCAGCTTGAATGGCTCAAGACGCAGTTAACCACGTCCGCTCCACGTGGCACCATCATCGTGCTGCATCATCCCCCGATGCGGAATGCCTTCCGCCTGCTGGACAACCATATCCTCACCAACCCTGACGAATTGGCAGCAGCCATCGAAGGGAGCGATGTCATCGGGTTGCTCTCCGGCCATATCCACTTTAACAGTCTCAGCAGTTTTCATGGCATCACCAGTGCCGCCTGTGCCGGCGTGTCGTTCAACCTCGACTCCACGATGCCCAAGTCGATGCGCTTCATCGACAGCAGTGGCTACAACATCATCATGGTTGCAGACGGTCAGATGATTGTCCAACCCATGCTGCTGCCCGGCCCCCAAACTGAGATATTTCACTGGCACGTTGGTGACTCTCTTGATCAGGCAACTGATCAGGAAACCACAGTACCAGCGGAATTAACGTAAGTCTGTTCAGACCGTTTCGATCAACTTGAGGAGATAAGCTTTGATGTTTCGCATTGCCCGTGTTCTGTTCGTGGCCTTGACCGTATTGGCTCTCGCTAGCCTGGTCGTCGCTCAAGATTATCTGGAACCGTTGCCTGCCGATCAGAATGTCACGATTTCGTTCTACAGCTATAACCTGGGTTCTGCCGGTATCGGTGCTGATGGCACCCGGCAGCTCATCTCTGAATTCCAGGCGCTGCACCCCAACATCACAGTTGATGGCATTGGCATACCGGCTACGGAGATTGTCTCCCGCACCCAGGCAGACCTGGCTGCTGGCACTCCTCCAGATGTTGCCCAGTTGATTTTCAATGATCTCGACTTCATTGTGAACAACTTCAATGCCAAACCGTTGGAAACCATCGTCCCGCCGGAAGAATGGGCCGCCCATATCGAAACCTTCCACCCACGTGGTCTGCCGCTGGGCCAGATCAACGACCAGACCTACGGCATGGCGTTTACCTTCAGCACACCGGTGTTGTACATCAACACCACCATCCTCGAAGAAGCTGGCATTGATCCTTCTACTGTACCCACTACATGGGATGAGGCTGAAGCGCTAGCTCTACAGGTCGTCGAAAATACCGATAAGCAGGGTATATCCATTTTCTCGCCCAGTTGGATCGCGCAAGCACTGGTCATGAGCAATGGTGGTCGGATGCTCAGTGAAGACCGTGCCACCCTGATGTTCGGTGAAGCCGAAGGCCAGGGTGCGATGGCCCGTTTGCAGGCGATGGTCACCAGCGGTGCCCATATCCCCGGCGGGGTGGACACTATTCAGGCGTTCCTGGGTGGTCAGCTTGCCATGATGTTGAACACCACCGCGGTACTGCGCTTCGCCCAGGATACTTTCGCCCAGACGGGTCAGGTTCTGAACATGGGCAAGATGCCTTCCTATGGTGACCTGCCGACTGTACCGGTCAACAGTGGCAGCGCCCTGTTCATCCTGTCGAACGACCCAGTCAAGCAGCGCGCTGCTTGGGACTTCATCAAGTTCGTCACCGGTGATCGTGGTTACACCATTATCACCAGCCAGATCGGCTACTTGCCGCTGCGACCGAACATTGTCAATGACCCTGAATTCCTGGGGCCGTGGATCGAAGCTAATCCACTGTACCTGCCCAACCTGGAACAACTGGAATCGTTGACTCCCTGGGTCTCGTTCCCCGGCCCGAACTATCGCCAGATTGAACAGATCATCACCGAAGCGCAAACAGCTGTCATCTTCAACAACGCCGATCCGGCCACGCTGATGGATGCCCAGATCCGCGCCCAGGCTCTGATGCCGCAGTAGTCTCCGCCTGATTTCGGCTCACCCCCGGCCTTCACAGGGCAAATCGCCCGTGGATACGGGGGTGAGTTTCTTATCATCATTGACCCTCAGGTGTCGTGTTATCCCTGGTAGTACGACTGACTGTTTAATGGGAAGAGATCGCTCTATGGCTGACGAATTGCAAATGCCGTTTGCATCCCGGCGCACCGTATCCCGGCCGCTTGTCCAGACTCCCCGCGTCCGGCTGAACCTGGAGCGCGTCCAGCCCTTCCTGTACCTGCTCCCGGCACTGGTACTGGTGTTCATCTGGGTTTACCGTCCGTTGATCGAAATTGTCGGCCTGAGTTTCAATCAGTGGAATCTACTGCCTACTTCCCCCAAAACACCAGTCGGGTGGGCCAATTATCAACTGGTGCTGGGGCTGCCGGAAATACACCGGGCGCTCCTCAATACACTGGTTTACACCCTGGGACTGCTGCCATTTTCGATTGTGATACCCATTGTGATCGCCATCTTCACCTATGGCATTCGAGGCAGAGCCAGCACTCTTTACCGGGCTATCATCTTCACCCCGGTAATCATCGCGCCAGTGGTCGTGACGGTGCTCTGGCGCTGGATCTTGCACCCATATAGTGGCGTGGTGAACAAAGGGCTGCAAAACTTATTTGGTCTCGCCCCCATCAACTTTATGGGCGATCCTCTGCTGATGATCCCCACCATCACCTTCATTACCGGCTGGGGGCTGGTTGGCTTCTGTACACTAATCTTTGCCTCCTCCCTGACCAACATCAACCGGGATTATCTGGAAGCGGCAGCCATAGACGGCGCAAATTACTGGCAGATCATCCGCCGTGTTATGCTGCCCTTACTTTCCCCGTCAATCTTGTTTGTCACCCTGCTGACCGTATTGTTTTCATCCCAGTGGACGTTCGTACACATCAACATCCTCTCGCTCAGCAGTTTCCGCGCCACCACCAGCAATATCTACACCGTCTTGTATGACTACGGCTTTCGGTCCTTCAACATCGGCATTAGTTCAGCATCAGCTGTATTGATGTTTATTGGCTTCGGGGCCATCGCCATCATCTTCCTCTGGCTCCAGAACCGTTTTTCGTTCTACGACTCGTAAAGGAAGCTGACATGATCGGTGTTCAAACCAAGTCAACCGCATCCCGGTTGATCGGTCATGCCCTCATCATCGGGCTATGCCTGTTGGTCGCCTTCCCGCTTTACTGGATGCTGGTCACTTCAGTGCGGCCATCCAGTGATTTCTTCAACATTTCGTTGTTCCCTACCGGCTTCACACTGGAGCACTACCAGTACGTCCTGAGCAATCTCCCATTCGGACGGTTGTTCCTGAATACCGCTGCGATGGCCAGTGCCCGGACGCTCGCCCAAGTGCTGACAGCACTACTGGCAGCCTACGCCTTTGCGCGCTGGAATTTTGTCGGCAAACGGTTCCTGTTTGCCATGTTCACCTTCACCTGGCTGGTACCGCAGCAGGTGACGATGATTCCCAACTATGTACTGGTCTCCCAATTGGGTTGGCTGAATGCACTGGCCGGGCTGATTGTACCGTCGATGGTATCCACTTTTGCGTTATTTCTATTGTTTCAACAGATCAAAGGCTTTCCCCAGGACTTGTTCGATGCTGCACGCGTTGATGGTGGCAGCAGTTGGATGATCCTCTGGCAGGTGCTGGTCCCCAATCTGCGGGCTGTGATCGCCTCGCTAGCGATCTTGCAGTTCATCTCGGCCTGGAATGACTACTTCTGGCCCTTGCTGGTGAGTAACCGTATGGAGACCGGCGTCCTGCAATTGGGGTTGCAAGCGTTCTTCACCCAAGAGGGGGATCTGTGGGGGCCGATGATGGCGGCAGCGACTTTAACGGCGCTGCCGATCTTCGTGGTCTATGTGATTTTGCAACGGCAGGTAGTTGACTCATTTATCAAATCGGGGTTGCGCTAATGCATGAATTGAAACTGGAACCACCGCGACACATCCCTCTGGAAGGCGCGCACAACGTCCGTGATCTGGGGGGTTACGCCACGCCCACCGGGGAAACCCGCTGGGGTGCCTTCTTCCGTGCAGATAGTCTTCACCAGTTGAGCGATGCCGATGTGCAGGCGCTCCTAGATGCGGGCATCCGCACGGTCATTGACCTGCGCCACGACGGGGAGGTCAAGGCTGCACAGAATCGATTGGCCGGGCTGCCGGAGGTGACCTACCATCACTTGCCGCTCTTCAGGGTGATGGTGGGCAGTAACGGAACCATGCCGCCCGATCTGCGTTCCATCTATTTGCACATCGTTGACGACTGCCAGGAGGGCCTGCGCGAGACCTTCAGCGCCATCCGCACAGCCCCGGAAGGCGGTGTCCTCTTTCATTGCAGTGCAGGGAAAGATCGCACCGGGGTGGTGGCGGCCCTGCTGCTGAGGTTGGCGGGTGTCGATGAAGAGGTTATCGCAGCGGATTATGGGCTGACCACACAGGCAATGAAGACCTTGCGCCCGGTGCTGGTGGCCCAGGCCGTCGTGCGGGGTGGCAATCCCGACGAACTGGAACCCATGCTCAGTAGCCGCCCGGAAGATATGCAAGCTCTGCTCGATTACCTCACGTCGAAGTATGGCAGCGTCGAGGGCTATTTCCAGCAGCAACTGGGGATGGACGCCGACCAGCTTCATCAGCTTCGCCAACGCTTTTCCTAACCTATTACATGGGAGCCATTCATGAGCAACGTTTTACTGACCTTCGCCCACATCAGCGATTCCCACCTCACCGGGAGCGCCCACCACGATTACGGCCCGGCGCATTATTCACCGCGCGTATTGGCTTACTTTCAAACCTTGAAAGAACGCGGAGTCGATATTGCCAGCGGGCATAAAGCAACTGTTTCAGCAGATGTTGCCAACCAGGTGCTGGTGGATGAAGTCAATCGGGTACCTTTCCAGCTCGATTTTGTGCTGCATACCGGCGATGTCATGACCGACCCGGATAGCCCGGCGGAATACGAACTGCCAAGGCAAGTCTTCGGCGAGCTGAACGCGCCGGTCTACTACCTGCGGGGCAACCATGACAACGGGGATGGCCTCCGCGGCCTGATGCCGTCGGTCTCCTTCCACAACGGCGCCTTGGATTATGTGATCGAGCAGAACGGGGTGCGGCTGATCTGCCTGGATACCGCCACCCACGGCGTCGATCATGGCGGCTTTCTAACCGATGAACAACTCGGTTGGCTGGAAACGCAGCTCATGGCTGAGCCGGAAAAGCCGCTAATGGTCGCTATGCACCACCTGCCCATCAGCCTGGGTACCGAGATGATTGATTTCTTTGGTATGTCTAACGGTCAGGCCGTTCACGACGTGCTGAGGAAGGCCGTGCCCCGCTTACGTGCAGTCTTCTTCGGGCATATTCATCAAGTGGTGGATATTGTGCAGGATGGGGTTTACTACTGCTGTGTACAAAGCCCGATGGGGCAACCTGATCTATGGCCCGCCGTCACCCCGACGAACCAACGGGAGATCGCCGCTACGCCGGGTTTTAGCGTCGTCATCGTCACCCCGGAACGCAGCTATATCCGTCGCTATGTCTATCCCGCTCCCGCCGGAACCCCAGGTTCATAACTCGCTTCACAATAATTGGAGGGCAGGCTTCATCTATACGCCCTCCAATTTGGTAATCCTATACAAATTCACCTATCCGCAGAAACAACTGCAGTCGAGCAATTAGTATTAGCTCATTTCCATCTGAGTTTGGATATACAAACAGCTTTCAATTATGTTTTCTAGCGGTTTAAGAAGCAAAATACGGTCCACTAAAGGGTCTGGAACACAAAGATACGGCTGCATTTGCATAACCATGTCGTTGAGCGCTAGTTGGCTGATTTTGTTTGTTACCTCAGCGCCCATAGATGTATGGAGTGCAGATACATCATCAAATTGGGCGGTATTGTCGTCTTTGAAGGCTAGGTCTGAGCCATAGTCGAGCAGGTAGGTGAGCTGACTCAGCAGTTCCACGGTGTAGTACAGTTGGAGCTCTGCGTCAAAACTGTAATCCAGTCCCCTGATGATATGGGGATGTGCAGCGAGGCCAGGTCCGTCCGCAGCTTAGTGGTCGCGCCCAGACTCGCCCGCGACATGAATTCGAGGAAATCCAGCGGTATGTTGACCTGATTGAGCGCCACCGCAGTCGCGTTGAGGCCGATCACAGGCACGGTAGACAGATCCCATCCCACCGGCACCTAGCTGCTCCCCTAGGCGGTAGCAAGCGTTCAAGACCAGCGGAGAAGGTTGTTTCATGATGTCGTTGGATTCTCCTGGAGTGATTGACTAACTTCTTCTATCAGGGCATCCAAATCCGTATCGCTAATCGACCCATTTACTTTGGGCTGCATTCCCAGATTTCGCATAACTGCCAACGCCTTTTTACGCCAGGGGATATTGCTTCTCGGATGACCAATGACTGCATTAGCGCAACGCTGTGCGCGTTCCGATGAACCATCTAATACAAAATAGTGAGATGCAAAGGACAGAACTTCCGGCTTGGTCTGCCAGTCAATAGGGTCTCGTGCTTCACCAAACGCCTTGATTAGCATCGATAAAGCAGTATCGCGCCGACCTTGCTGCAAATCATTGAGCGCCAGTCTTGGGTAAATCATCGGCATTGCACGGGACAAACCAGCCTCAGTCGCAAGACGAAATGCCGCTCGATAGTGTTCTTCTGCGTCCGACAGCTTTCCTTCTAGTTGGTCTATATCGCCCAGCGCGTTATGCATCCAGATTGCATAGGGTTTGGTGGAAACTTCCTCCATCGGGTACAAGAGTCCACGCTCACAGTAAACACGCGCGGTTGCCCAATCATCGACAAAAAGAGCCGTCTGTGCCAGCAATTTGATTCCTGAAAGACTGCCCCGGAAATCATCCAGTTCAACGGCAAGCTGATACAACTGATCCGCATAACCGTGGGCATCATCCCATCGTTCCTCACGGATTGCCACCCATGCCAGGTTATCCAGGTCGGTTAACATGCCACGCTTGTCACCGAGTTCCACGCGCATATTCAAGCTGCGTTGGCTCATGGTGTGAGCAGTCTCCCAGTCACCCAGTTCAAAGGCAGAATATGCGAGGTTTCCAAGCGCAGCTACGGCTAACCAAGTTGCACCAATTGATTGAGCGAGATCATGACTACGTTGATAGTGATTAATCGCTTCCTGAAAATCCCCCATATAGTTATAGGTGACTCCCATTCCGTCGAGACACTGCGCCACTCTATATGGCATACCAAGATCTTGATACAGGTGTTGGGCTTTTCGATAGTACTCAAGTGATGCGTCAAATTCGTTATCGACCGTGACTAAATTGCCCAGCACACTATAACAGGATGCCCTTAACAGGGGTATATCAAGCTCCTCTGCCAGATTGGAACTGAAGTGGATAGCTTTCCGTGCCTCATCATATTGTCCGAGCGTTACCACATAGGATGCCAACTCAGCGTACAACGTACAGAGCATCTCGCGATCATCGGACTCTGTTGCCAGCCCAATGGCTACTCGAAGTTTCTGTAATGCTTCTACCGGTTTTCCTTGGCTGTATATCGTGTTGGTAAGCAGTTGCAGCAGCTTAATCGCCTCTTTAGTGGCTGAAGTGGCACCTCTTGGCAGCAGCTTCTCCACTCGTTCGAGCAATTGCTGTGCGTCGCGATTTCTACCTTGCTCAATGTAGATATGTTCCGCAACTAACAGGGCGTATTGAATTTCCTTATCTGTTTCGTTGGCTTCACCCCAGTGAAACAATAACTTTTCGAGGTAGGGTTTTCGAACCGCTTCACTCGAATAGGTACTTTCCACAGCTTCAGCAATCGCCCGGTGGTGATTTTTAGCAGATGCGGGAAGCAGCTTGCCCAGTAATCCTTCACGGAGCTTATCATGGGCAAAGCGCCAGTGTTCATCCTGGAGATCAAACACAGCCACATCAGCACAGGCCCGTAACCATTCATCCAGGCTATGATGGTGCAGGGCGGCATGATTTGCCTCCAGTAGGTGCTTTATCATAGCCAGGTCAAGCTGTCTCCCGGCAATAGCTACGATTTGCAGCAACGGTTGTCCCCAGTCCGGGACGCGATCTAAGCGCCGCTGAATGATGTTTTGAATGCCTCCGGCAAGGATGGTACGAGGTAGAGTCATCTGCCCAATGTCGCCTAAGCGTCCTGCAACATCGGCCAAAGCCCGAACAATCTCCACCATGAAGAACGTATTTCCCTCAGTCTCTTGCTCCAGGCGTTTGACAATCAGTGGATCTTTGCCGGTTTCACCCAACATCTCTGCCGTTAATTGGGCGATCTCGGCCTGAGTCAGCCGAGGGAGCAGCATGGTATTCATGCTGGGAAATTCAGCAGGCAGATTAGGTCGTTCATCATTGCGGTAGTTTCCTACCATGAGAATGGGATGGCTATTGATCATCAAACTAAGCTTATGGAGAAAATCCAGACTGTCATACGACCATTGCAGATCTTCCAGCAACAAAACGACGGGTTGTGGCTGTCGCCTGATGACATCCATGATCGCCTGCGAGAGCCGCTGATGACCTGCTTCGCCCGGTAGTTCTGGTGCATCGGGTATATCGCGCTCAAGCAGACTGCTGATGTCCGATACAATCGGCTTTAGGACTCCCGCTTCCAGATCGCTCAGTTCGACTGATAGCACCAAGCGTCGCAAGGGTTCGCGCCAGAGTTGGTAGGGCAAGCCACCCCCCTCGACCGCCTGCCCACGCACTACCAACGCCCCTTCGACCAACGCCTGGGTGCGGACTTCATCCAGTAAGCGGGACTTGCCCACGCCACTTTCGCCACCCACAAACCACCCACTACCGATGCCACTGATTGCCTTCTGCAAAGCGTCTTTGAGTTGCTGGAGTTCCGACAGTCGCCCGACAAACTCTGCTGCCTGGATGAAGCTCTCGCGTAACGCGACTGTCTCCGCGGGTGGCTCCTGCCCCAGCGCTTGCGACAGGGCCAGGATGCACTCTGTGGCACTGGCGTAGCGCTCGGCAGGCGTCTTGGTCAAGAGTCTGCTGATGACTGAACTGAGAGGGGCATCGACTGCCAGTCTTGACGTATCCACAGATCGCGCAATGATTGCGTCAATCAGATCATCTATACTTCCATCGACTTGAAAAGGTAGATTACCCGCTAGTAGTTGATAGGCCATCACGCCTACCGCATACAGGTCGCTGCTGAAACTGGCGGATTGTCCATTCAGTACCTCTGGGGCCATGTAGTGCAGTGTCCCCGCTGGCGAATTATCTGCCTGGCGGCCTCGGGTCACTGACAATCCAAAATCCAACACCTTCGCCTGCCCAGCCACCACCAGCACATTGTCCGGTTTCAGATCCCGATGGATCACACCACGCCGATGCAGGTACGCCAGCGCCTGTAAGACCTGAATGATGAGGTTGATCTTGTCCGGGATGGTCTTGTCTGCACCATAGTCCAACAGGTTGGTGGGTTGGCTCAACAGTTCCATGGTGTAGTATGGCTGGCGATGGGTGTCAAAACCGTAATCCAGCACACTGATGATGTGGGGATGGCGCAATGAAGCCAGGGTCTTGAACTCTTCGGCCAGGGCCGTCCAGAGTCCAGTGGTCGCACCCAGACTCGCCCGCGACATGAATTCGAGGAACTCCAGCGGGATGTTGACCTGCTTGAGCGCCACCTCGGTCCCATTGAGGCGGTCATAGGCGCGGTAGACGGCACCCATCCCGCCCGCACCGAGTTGTTCACCCAGTCGGTAACGGTGGGCAATAATTTCTACGGTATTCATCCCCAAACTCCCGAATGTACTAGAGCAAACTACTTACCCATTCATGAGCCGCCTCAAGATTGTCAAACATCTGACTTTCGACCTGCTCAAGATCGCTAGTTGAACTTCGTCCACGCCTCATGGGCATTTGCCCAGACAGCGCACTGGAGACGACCACCGCCAGTCGGACACGCTGGGCCGGGTGCGCTTTCATCCATTCACGGAAACGCTGTTGGCTAGTGGGGGTCAGCCAGGGATCCAGAATATGGTTGCCGGTCAGCAGCAGCAACTGCATACTCATGCCACTGTTCGACATATCATGGATAGCAAAATAGTCCGCATCTTCAGGCCATTGATCCAGCGAATCGGCGACGGCTTTGCTCCATTCAATCAGGTTTGCTGGCCCAAGGGATTTGGCGGTGTAAACAGCGACTCGATGGTCATATAACCAGTCACGTTCAATACCTCTACATATCAGTACCATTCTATCTATCACTGCCCCCTGACCGGGTTATATTGCGTGAGTTGTGGTTTTATCCAGTATAGGGTCACAATCGTGGCATAAAGCGTAAATGAACTCAGCAAAGAGTTACGGGATGGGATATGGGTATGTTGTTGGTGAATGGCTTATTCATGAGTTAATCCTCTATCGACCATTATTCCAGCACAGAACTTCCACAACAGCTTGTAACTGGCACTCACCCATCAACACTGCCATCACATTTGGTCAGGGCTTGCTGACTTGTTTATTTGTGATGCTGCTGCGAGCCTTGAGCCGTCGACGTAGGGTACGGCTCAAACGCATCGTTATCCTTGGAGTCTGAATCGAGGTCTGACCTCTCGGGAATATGGTGGCATGCTGCCGCGTTTCAAGAACGAACAACCCTTCCAACTCTATCCGCCCGCTGCCTTCGACCAATTCCTCCGACCACACTTCAATGAGCGTCTCCAGCATCATCTGGACATCACGGTTCTTCAAGCGTGTGTACCGGCCGATCTCTCGGATCATCGTCTTTTTGGTCAGGGTCATCCGCTCAACTCCAATCGTGCTGAGGGCTGCTGCCGCCTTTGTTGGCGACGGGACTTCATCGCGTTCAGGCTATCGGTCTTGACACTGCCATCCGCCTTGTCTGCTGCCAGTGCCGCTATTTTGTCCATGACCGCTGCCGCTGCTCGATCCAACAGCGGCGAGGGTTCACCAGATATGCTCGCAGCTTCAACGGGCGACTGGAGCTTAAGTTCCAATCCTCGTTCCAGTAGCAGCGGTGCTGCACCTTTTGAATGAGCCAACCGCGCTTTCCAGTCCTCGCGTTCGTAGAAGCGGGTCAGACGGGCATTCAGCACCACCTGGGTGGCAAAGCCCGCCTCCACATACCGGGCGAAGATCGTGCAATTCCCCACCTGTGGCGTGATGACTTCATCCACCGTCAGCAGCGGACGTTGGCGCAGGTGACTGTTCGGATCGTCCTGATTGGCATCGGTCGTCGCCGTGCCGCTCGCCTTGCTGTAGAAATCGGCGGTGTCCGCATCACAACCACCGTAGATCACTTGGGTCGCCAAACCGGTGAAAAGCGCCTGTGTCCCTTCAGCCCCGTACAGCAAATGGAACTGGCCCTTCGTTTGTGCTCCGATCAGAATTGGTTCGACCACCTTGTCGCATACGATCCGGGGGGATGCTGAAGATACGAGACAAAACGCAATGTTGACCATCAGGTTCAAGTTTCGATCATAATTTCAACAAGAAACAGGATTGTGATGCTACACAATCCTGTTTCTTGTTAGATCTTTGCCATAAATAACCAGGTAGTAATGCTAGGTGAGACGTGGTCATCAATGTCCACAAAAAACGCCGCTTCATCACCAGCGGCGTTTTTTGTGTAAATTCCCTATTGAGCCCGTAATTGGTGCGTTGCTGCCTCATCCACTTTAAAATCGTCTGTCAACACTACGCCATATTGGCTCTGGGCAGCTTCACGGCTAACATAACCGTCAAGCACATCCAAGCGTACGCGTTCGGGATCGCGCATGTAGGGATTACCATAGCCACCACCACCGCCTGTATGCGTACGCACAACGGTCCCAGCGGGAATCGGCTTAACATTCACCTTCAGGAGATGCAATTCGTCTTGTTCGGGAACCTGGACTTGTACATCTGGCCCTTGCCCACTGCCACCGCCATACAATCCCCACGCGGGCGTAATAGATCGGTCGAACCAAAGTGAGAGGTAACCATCTGGCCCTAGCGTGTACTCACGCACTAAACCGCATCCACCCCGGAACTCGCCTGCGCCACCGGAGTCCGTGCGGATGTGGTAGTTATGGATCATTACCGGGAATTTACTCTCATAGACTTCGATTGGCAGATCTTTGAAGGCACCATTCACATTATTGATCAGCGCATCCTGCCCATCGCCGTTGTGATAAGCACCCCAGCCCCCTGGTGTTGGCTCAACTGCCAAGAATGGCAACGAACTGCGCGGGTCAACCCCGGCCAAGAAGATAACCATCGAGTCCCCATAGTGCGCCGCGGCTACCTTTTCCGGCATAGCAGGCGTCATTGCCGTCACGAATAAGTCGATTAGCAAGCCAAGCGGTGTGAAATACCACTGACAGGCAGCCGGTTCCTGGGCCCGAAAGATCGAACCTTCAGGGGCTTTGATCGTCAACGTCTTAAACGTGCCGCCATCAACTGAACGTGATGGATTGACCAGCAGTTTGAAAGCGACGCGCGCAGCCGAGATCGTTTGTGCAAACCCGCAGTTCACTGGCCCACGCGTTTGCGGCGATGAACCATCGAGGTCTATTTCCATGGCCCCTCCGGAAACGGTGACGGTCATCTTTACAGGAACGGGCTGGCTGCCCAAGCCATCGTTATCAATGTATCCCTCGGCGTGGTAGACGCCATCGGGTATTGCCTGCACCGCTTCGCGCTCAAGCTGCTCTGACTGGCGAAAGATTTCATCGCGCGCAGCCATCACCGTATCGTAGCCAAAGCGGTCCAAAATGCCACGATAACGCGCTTCTCCCGTGCGTCCCGCTGCAACCTGGGCATTCATGTCGCCGATCGCAAGGAAGGCAAAGCGACCATTGCGCCGCAACAGTTCAATGATGTCTTCGCGCGGTTTATCGTTTTCATAGATACGCGTGGGCGACCAGCGCATACCCTCTTGGTAGATTTCCGAGGAGTCCATGGGGCCACCAGCATCTTTTGCGCCCACATCCAGCCAGTGCGCGCGCGACGCGGAGAAGCCAACAAGTTTGTCATGCCAGTAGATCGGCGCGAACACGGTAATGTCATTAAGATGCGTGCCCGTCATGTAAGAGTCATTCATCAGGAAGACATCGCCAGGACGGAAGTGATCCCAGCCGTAAAGTTCGGCGGTCAACTGCACACAGACTTGCAGGTTGCCCAGGAACAGCGGCAGGCCGAGTGACTGTCCCAGCACGTTGCCATGATTATCCAACAAGGCAACTGAGCAGTCCTTACCTTCATAGATGATGGGCGAATAGGCACTGCGGATGAGTGTTGCGTTCATATCCTGGGCGATAGAGATGAACGCATTACGAATGATCTCCGTGGTCACAGGGTCGATTTGGGTGGTCATGACTGATTCCTCGTGATGATCACATTACCCAGCGGGTCTACATGTACGATGTATCCCGGTGGTACAACTGTAGTCGCGCTCTGTTCGTCAATAATCAACGGCCCTTCATAATGAGTATCAATGGGCATCGCATCGCGGTTCAGAATAGTCGTCTGCATTTTTAAGCCATCGAAATAGACTTCACGGACGCCTTTAACCGGATCACCCGCGTCGGCATTGGGCTGGAAGCCCATGATTTCACTATCAAGCCGTCCAAACGCAGTCAGGCGCAGGTTTACGAATTCCAGCGGCGCACCAGGGGTCGAGTGCCCATAGCGAATCTTGTAGGCCACGTGGAAGTTCCGGTCGATCTCAGTGATATCGTATGGAGAATGGATGGGGATGGTGACGACGTATTCCTGACCAATGTAGCGAATGTCCGCCGACATATTGAAGTAGATGTCCTCATCGGCAACATCTTCCTCACGGATTAGCACGCTGCCTTCTTCAACCAACCGATTAAACACGGATTGGATCATCTCCGATGTTGTCTCACTGGCACGGTGGAAGAAATTGCTCGTCAGGTCGCGGCGGATGTCCGTTTGGAGCATACCCCACGCAGAGAATGTGCCGGGACTCCAGGGGACAATGACTTCCTTGATCCCCAGTTCACGGGCGAGCCACACTGCGTGCATCGAACCCGCACCCCCATAGGCGACCATTGAAATATCGCGTGGATCAATCCCGACTTGAATAGTGATGGTGCGAATGGCATCTGCCATTTTGGCATTGATAATGGACAACATGCCCTCGGCAAACTCGATATCGCTCATATTGAGTTGAGTAGCGACCGAGTGGATAGCGCGGGCTGCCGCATCGTAGTCGAGCTGCATCCAACCGCCAAGGCGCGCATCAGTACCGATACGTCCCAGGAAGAGGTTGGCGTCGGTGACGGTCGGTTGAGCGCCGCCACGTCCGTAGCAGGCCGGGCCCGGCACTGCGCCGGCTGATTGCGGCCCAACGCGCAACGCACCGGCTTCCAACCATGCCAGTGAACCGCCGCCTGCACCAATCGTGTGGATTTCAACCAATGGCAGGAGCAGCGGCAGTCCCTGCTGTTCGGTTTCGTTAGAAACTCCAGGCTTGCCATCAATGATCAGGCACATGTCGAATGAGGTTCCGCCCATATCGACGCCAATCATGTCCTTGCGACCTGTAGCCTTCGAAAGAGCGGCACAGCCAATCGCGCCGCCAACAGGGCCGGAAAGCAGAGTATGTACAGGCTGCTCACGCGCTGTCCTGGCACGGATGACACCGCCGCTCGACTGCATAACATGCACAGGTGCTTGCGTGCCGAAACCGGCGAGTTCTTTTTCGAGGCTCTGCAAATAACGCTCTACGATTGGAGCGATGTACGCATTCATAATCGCCGAAGACGCCCGCTCATATTCGCGCCACTCGCGCGAGATCTCGTGCGAGAGCGTGACCGAAACGCTTTCGCCCAGCGCGGCCTTGAGGATTTCGCGCGCACGCAGTTCATGTACCGGATTGACATATGCATGGATAAAACACACGGCGACCGATTGGATGCCTTCAGTGCGGATTTTCTCGATGATAGGTGCAAAATCCTCTTCGTGGAGTGGGGTGACGATGGAACCATCCCAACGCAGGCGCTCACGAACCTCCAGGACATCGCGTCGTGGCACCAGACGTTCCGGTTTACGGTACTGGACGCGATAAAGCGTCTTCCGGTCGCCACGCGCGATGGTATAGGAATCGCGGACGCCCTCTGTCATAAGCAGCAGGACGCGAGCCCCCTTGCGTTCCAGAAACGCGTTCAAACCAACAGTCGTGCCATGGACAAAGAAATCGACTGAGTTTGCGTCCTCAATCATCTGTCGCATTCCCTCCATCACCCCTTGGGCAGCATTACCAGGGGTTGTGAGGACTTTGCCAGTCGTAGTCGCCTTATTGGTGACATCCGCCAATACGAAGTCGGTAAATGTGCCGCCGATATCGACAGCAACGCGATAGCCCATATGATTAAGCCTCCGTCTGACTAGAGATGAGTATCTCGCTGACTAAAAAAAGTGGATTATGTATTTTCTTCAGGTCTTCGCTTAACTTATCCTGTACGTCCTGCGCCAGAAATGCACGTTCAAAAGTTTCACGATCTGGAAAATCCATAATGGTCATGAAGCGGTACGGCGCCCCAGCTTGCATCCCTGCCGGCGTCCACTGCTGGTCAATACACCCAAAGTCGGTAGCAATGACGCCGAACATACCTTCATTACTTGACTGATGTGGGCCTGTTCGCCAACGCAGAAATTCAGCTTCATCAGCACCCGGTGGCAGGTTGTAAAGTACAGTGAGTCGAATCACGTATAAAGTCCTTATTGTCTGCGATGGCGCATCGCATCGAGCGCGACAGCAAACAAGATAATCAATCCTTGAAAAACATCCTGATAGAACGTGTTTACATTGATTAGATTGAAACCATTCTCAATAAGGCGTAGCAGCAGCACGCCCAACACCGTCCGCCAGACAGCGCCTTCGCCCCCCATGATACTGGTACCGCCGATCACGACCGAGGCGATGGCGATCAGTTCTAGCCCTTGCCCCATATCGTTCTGGGCCTTCATGAACTTTGAAGCCGAGATGACCCCTGCAAGACCCGCAGCAAAACCGCTGATGCCAAAGGTGATGGTACGGATAAGGTTGACGTTGATGCCAGATAGGCGCGCCGCTTCAGGATTGTCACCTGCTGCAAATACGTGCCTTCCGAAGCGCGTCCGCACGAGCACGAGGGTCAGGATGACGGCAAACCCGAGCCAGATGAACACCGTATTGTTGATATCGCCGATGCCGCCACGTGCGAGGTCTCGAAAACGCTCATCCTGAACACGCACCTGCTCTGCCTGCGTGATGATTAGCGCCAACCCACGAATGACGATGCCGGATGCCAGCGTAGCAACGAAGGTGTTGATGCGTAGTACCGTGACCAGTACCCCGTTGAGCAACCCGAACAGCGTACCCGTGATTATCCCTGCGACCCAACCGGCATAGGGTGCGATGGCCGCGAACGATTCAACCGACTCCAGATCACGTGCGACGAACGCCGCGACAACCGCCGACATCGCGAAGATTGCACCCATGGACAGGTCAAAACCACCCGCGATTATGACGACGGTCACTGCCAGCGCCATCAGGCCGATCTGATGCGCCTGGTCGAGGATATTGAGCTGATTGCGAACCGTTAGGAACGCCTCTGCCCGGAATGCTAGGAAGAGGAACAAGGCAACAAAGGCAAAAAGCACGCCGTAGTCGAGGAGCAGTTTGGTGAGTTTATGCAGCGGTTGTGGTGTCGTTTTGCCAGCAATCATTGATCGTCTATCCATCTACTTGCTCTATTGTTGTGCCGAAGGCTGCGCGCATGATGTTGTCTTCAGTGAGCGTCTTTTGTGCCTCATCCAGTTCGCTCACGATTTGCCCACGCCGCATGACCAGCACGCGATGACAGAGACCCAGGATTTCTTCAATTTCCGAAGAAACCATCAGGATTGCCAGGCCTTCGCTCGCTAGCTGGGCGATCAGCTCATAAATCGCCTGCTTTGCGCCCACATCAATCCCACGTGTTGGCTCATCGATGATCAGCACCCTGGGGCGTTTGAAGAGCCATTTGCCGAAGAGCGCTTTTTGCTGGTTGCCCCCGGAAAGGTTGCGAATGCGCGTAGCAGGTGAACTCACACGGATGTCGAGTGCTTTGATCAGCTCGACAACGCCACTCCGTTCGCGTCGGCTGTCAATGATGCCGCCGAATGACGAGACATGGCGCAGATGTGGCAGGGTGATGTTAAGTTGGACGCTCTGCTTGAGCAGTAGGCCCTGTTCTTTGCGGCTTTCTGGCAACATGTACAAACCCGCACGAATGGCATCCTGCGGGCTTTTGGGGAGGAAAGCTTGTTCACCAACGCGGATGCTGCCACCGCTGATGTCCTCAGCGCCGAAGATCGTGCGCACTAACCGCGAACGACCACTACCGACCAACCCGGCCAGCCCCAGAATTTCGCCTGCCCTGATACTCAGATCAACCTGTTGGAAAACCGAGCTCCGCAACCCCTTGACTTCAAGTGCTACAGGCGCATCCCCAGGCGGCAGAACCTTATGCGGGTACATCTGCTCCATCGGCTTCCCAAGCATGGTGGTCACGAGCGAGTTGACGGTTTCGTCACGGGTGGGTGCCGAGCGGACAACCTGACCGTTACGCATGATCGTGACGGTATCCGCCAGGTCGAGAACCTCGCGCAGGAAGTGCGAGACATAGATGATGGTCATCCCCATGCTCTTGAGATGCCGCACCGTCTTCAGGAAGAGAGCGGTTTCCTCACCGGAGAGCATTGCCGTCGGTTCATCCATGATGATGACCTGGGCGTTGCGCGCGATGGCCTGCATGACTTCGACCTTCTTTTGGTCTGCCATACGAAGACTGTTGACGCGCAGATGTGGGTCGATGTCAAACCCTGTCAATGCACGGATGTCGTCGTAACGCTGCCGCATACGGCGAAAGTCGAGGATACCGCCGCGCGCATCTTCCTGGCCGAGCAGAACATTTTGCAGAACGGTCTGTTTGCTGGAGAGAGAAATCTCCTGGGTGATGGTGGTGATCCCATCAATCAGGGCATCACGCGGCGAGGTATAAGAGACTGAAATCCCTTTGACAATCACTTCACCTGAATCCGGGCGAATGATGCCACTGATGACCTTGCCCAGCGTCGATTTACCAGCCCCGTTTTCACCCACAAGAGCGTGGATTTCACCCTGTCTGATCGCAATATCAACAGCGTCCAAAGCCTGCACTGCAAAGAAGCGTTTCGAGAGAGAGCGCGTCTGAATGATGAAGCTTTCATTCATGGTGCTGTATCCAGTCACTCTAGACGGCAGGTGAAACATGTGGGCAATCTGGATGATTGCCCACATCGAATACTGCGCGAGGCACTACCATTGCGGCGTGAACTGCGCGGCGTTCTCCTGCGTGATGACCGGGCCACTCGACGGGATTGGCGGAGACTGGTCGTACATATTGACCGAACGAATGATCAGCGTGCCGTCAATGGCTTGCAGTGCCATCTGTGCAGCAATTTGCCCGTTGGTGAATGGAATATTGGCGACTGTGGCAAACCAGCGCCCTTCAACAACTGCTTCATAACCCGGCGCGCTCGCACCATTGCCAATCAGCTTGACCTGACCTTCCAGACCGGCATCCTGGACGGCAATCTCAGCGCCGATGATCATCTGGTCACCAACCGAGGCAATCACATCCAGCCCTGGATTCGCCTGGAGCAGGTCAGTCGTTACATCGAAACCAACATCTTCAAGGTACTGTGCTTCCTGCACGGCAACCATCTGAATATTCGGGTGGGAGGCAATGATCGAGTTGATGGTATCAACGCGGTCAAGATCGAGCGGGAAGCCCTGGAAACCGATCAGGAAAGCGACTTCGCACGGATCAACACCTTCGCACGCCATCACGATAGCGTTACCCAGATGGGTACCATCGCCTACACCCGTGCGGGCGACCTGTCCGGCCACATTGGCATAAGGTACGAGCGTCCTACGATCCGGGTTGATAGGCGCATCGAGCGCGATGACCGGAATACCTGCTTCGGCTGCTGCATCAACGCCAACCGTCACGCCCACACCATCCACCGAGTAGATAATGAAGGCATCAAATCCGCCTGATGTGATGGCGTCGTTGATCTGGTTGAGTTGTTCTTCCGGGTTGAAACCAGCATCGAATGCCTGGACTGTGCCCCCTGCTGCTTCGACGATGCTCCGAACACCTTCCTCTGCGGATGCAACATAGGTATTGTTGCCAAGTGGGTTGAAGAGGGCAATATTCGGGCCATCCTGTGCGGCAGTCGTAAAGATGGCGGCAAAGAACACACACACTGCCAATAGGCTTAGCTTTTTCATCATTTGCTTCCTTTCAAAGAGGAATTCTTACGAGCGCGGGATTATAGCGCGATGAAAATTGGGGGTGAGAAATTAAGTCAATTGACTTAAACACCTAAGTCAAATGACTTACGGCGCTTATTCATACTGGTTGATGAACCGTGAGGCACCCCAGGGGCTAGCGCAGACTTCAGCGTGGAGTTACTGTTCCGGAGGTACGGTTTTTGCAGGTTCATCCAGGCGGGCGATACCTTCACGGAGGGCGTACAAGGCTGCCTGGGTACGATTCGCCAGATGGAGTTTGCTGAGGATGCTGCCAACATGATTACGCACGGTACGTTCGCTGATCACCAGCAGCGAAGCGATCTCCTGATTGGTCAAACCCTGCGCGACATGTTTCAGGATGAGTACCTCGCGTTCGGTCAGTGTCTCGTTGGTTTCTCCCGCTGGCATTTCCGGGTGGTGCAGCTCCTGGAAGAGTTTCAAAGCAATAGAAGGCGCTAACGATGGGACGCCTTGGTAGACATTAATAATTGCCTGCAAGAGTTCTTGAGGCGCAGAGTCCTTGAGCAAATAACCAAGCGCACCCGCCTTGATCGCTGGGAAGACGATATCGTCAGCCGTGAAGCTGGTCAGGGCGAGAATTCGAGCACCCGGATCTTCGAGCTTTATACGCTCGATAGCCTCAATCCCATCCATTTTCCCCATGATGAGATCCATGAGAATGACATCTGGTTTCAATTCGCGCACGCGTCGTACTGTATCTTCACCATCCGCGGCCTCACCGACGATAGTCATACTGGCTTCGGTGCTGATCAGTGCGTGCAGACCCTCGCGCACGATCGGGTGATCATCGGCGATGAAAATTCGAATGGGGATTGTCATGCTTGTATCTCAAACTTCCGCTGGCACTATCACACACACCTGCGTTCCTTCCTGGCGCGAAGATACAATCGACAATGTACCTCCTAGTTCCTCAGCTCGTTCACGCATGTTACTCAAGCCCATCCCACCCGCAGACTGCGCTTCAACCGTTGAAAAGCCAACGCCATGATCGGCGACACGAAGCGCGATGGTTTTCCCCTCATGAGCTAGATCTATGCTCACAACAGAAGAGTGCGAATGTTTCAGGACATTATTGAGCGCTTCCAGTGCTATGTGGTAAATACCTTCTTCCAGTTGTGGCGTCAGCGTTGGCAGTGGGGTTGTGATCAGATGAGCGCTCAGCCCGGCACGACGCTCAACCGCGTCCAAACGCTGCTGAAGCGCTTCGATCAGCTTACCGGAATGAAACTCCAAAGGACGCAGCTCGTAGAGCAGGAAACGCATTTCACGCAATGCATCCTGAGCGGTCTTTCCCAGACGCTCCAGATATTTCTCGACACGGTCGTGGTCACCCATACGCATCAACCGCTGTCCGGCTTCGGCAAAGAGGGTCAGGCAGTATAATGATTGTGTCACAGAGTCGTGCAGATCGCGTGCCAATTTTCGGCGGTCTTCCGAGATGGCAAGCTGCTTGGACTGCTCATATAAGCGTGTATTTTCGACGGCAATGCCTATTTGATCCGCAATAGATGTGAGTAGGGCAATTTCCTCTGAGCTGATCTGTACGCGCTGATATAGTAGCAGGCTGATCACCCCATAGACTTGTCCCTTAGCTCGCATGGGGATACTGAGATACTGAAAACTCTCTTTATCTCGTTGTCCGTAGTAGGTCGAGAAGACAGGTTGTCCGGCCTCAAATGCGTGACGAATATGCGTCTCTTCCGGGAACTGATTATTCTCGATGCCCCGGCTGATGCTGATATTCATCGTGTCAGAATGATCATCGCAAAGGTAGATAACCCCACCCGTACTACGAATAGCTGCTAATATGCGGTCGAGCGCCCGTTCAAAGATGAGGTTGAGGTCTTTGACTTCACTGGTCAGTGCCGCAATTTCGTAGAGGATGTGCAGTTCATTATGAGCCTTCTGCAAGGCGCGTTCAGCAATTTTGCGGTCGGTCACATCGTAGCCCAAGGTGATAAATCCCTGGATATGGTCATCACTGTCGATTAAGGGCACCGAATACCAGGCAATCGTCTTATACGAACGATCTTTGCAGGCGATCTGCGTCTCAAGCTCATGGATGATTCCATCTTCGACCAGAACTTGCGAGGCCATGCTTTTGATATGAGTGCGCATCTCTACGTTTGGGTAGAGCCAATCCCATACCGCAGCATGCCCAATCACTTCTTCGCGGGAATAACCACTGGTGCGTTCCGCCGTGGGATTCCAGACGAGAATATTCAGATCACGGTCGCACACATTTCCCCAAACATTGATACTCTGGATCAATGTCTCAGCATAGTATTCTCGCAGGGCGCTTGGGGAAGACAAATGCGGTTTCATTATTTGATCAACATGTCGGCTACCAGAAATACAATTTTATTCGTCAGGAACAGTTAACACAACCAGGTTTCTTATAAAATGATGGACTTTGAGGATACATTAGCCTAATCAGAAATTTCACCTCGGGTACTTTGTCCAGTATATGGCCAGCGCTGCACTGAACTTGGGGAACTACAGAATTTGAAGGTTGAAGTAGTTACAGTAGTTAGACATATAGATCATAAGCAGTGGGGTGCTGCAACGTGAGCGACTTAACCGGACTTTCCAGTCGTCGCGTTTGTAGAAGCGGGTCAGCCGTGCATTCAGCACCCCTTGGGTAGCAAAACCCACCTTCACATAACGGGCGAAGATCGTGCAATTCCCCACCTGCGGTGTGATGACCTCATCCACCGTCAGCATCGGACACTAACGCAGGTGGCTGTTGGAATCGTCCTGATTGGCGTCAGTCGTCGCCGTGCCGCTCGCCTTGCTGTAGAACTCGGCGGTGTCCGCATCACAACCACCGTAGATCACTTGGGTCGCCAAACCGGTGAAAAGCGCCTGTGTCCCTTTAGCCCCGTACAGCAAATGGAACTGGCCCTTCGTTTGTGCTCCGATGAGGATGTACAAGACGGAGATGTCGCGTCATTTCTCTTTTGATTCGTGACAGCATTGTGCGGGATCATCATGTACTTGTGCGGCTGTCGCAACCTGCCCGCGTTCAGAGAGCAAGGCAACCGCCGTCAACAACATTTGACCACCTGTGGCATGTCCATGATCGTCCGGTCAAGACGCCCAATAGCACGTTGCTCGGTCACGCGCTCTACCTGACCTACTATCTCAATGGGCACCGAGACGAGTTCGCGGATGGAGACTTCAGCGACGCCGACAATCCGAGGCACGCCAAGATATTGGAGATGGCTCGCTTTGAGACCGGAGGCGCAGGCGGACAAGTTTGCCAAAGATTTCGAGGTTTATGTCCGCCCTGGGCTGCTCGATCCACCCGAACTGCTGGAGGAAGTGGCGAAGCTGGTAGGGCTGCCTGTCACATGGCAAGACCTGAATTTGACCTTTAGACCCACAGCTCGGCAGTTGTCCGGGCTGTTCGCCTGTCTCGCCCCAAAACCTGTTAAGATGAAATTGCTGTACACACTGGAAGTACGGCGCGAGCATGTGGTCCAGGATTACAGTGCGGACACTGAACTGCTCGTTAGGGGAGAAACTTAAACGGAAGAATAAGCGCAGTCGCCCCAACATCAACCAGCGAATCGCCGCTGCCGCCGTCTCCTACTATACAACGGAAGGTGGGTTACAAGCGGTGCATAGCTTCCTGCGGGCGCAGAACGAAGAATGATAATGTTCCTCTCACGGAGAATGCCCGCATGACCGACGAAAAACACACTATCCCGCCGAGAGACCACAAGTTAGGCGAAGGAAACACTGCTGAAGTCTTCGCATGGGGCGAGGGGCGCATCCTCAAGTTATGGCACAGCGGCTATTCGCGCCAGGCATCCCAACACGAAGCCATCGTCGGGCGGACTATCCACCAACTTGGGATCCCATCACCAGAGGTCATCGAACTTGTTCAACTTGAAGAGCGATATGGGATCGTCTATTCGTATGTTCCAGGTGTAGCGCTCAAGACCTGGTTACTGACAGTACCCCAACGGCTGGACACCGCCGCTCGCTGGCTTAGTCGCCTGCACGCACAAATCCATAATCATACTGCAGATAACACCCTACCATCGCATCGTGGGCGTACTCGTGATCGCATTATGGCGGTCTCAGAGCTTTCAATCTCTGACCGCGAGCGTCTCATGCATATCCTGAATGCTCTCCCTGATGGGTATCAAGTCTGCCATGGTGACTTTCATCCAGACAACGTCTTGGTCGAAGGCTCACATGCGATTATCATAGACTGGTCTGACGCATCAGCGGGGCCTCCCGAAGCAGATGTCACCAGAACCCTGCTTTTGGTTGAAGGTGCCGACGTGCCATTGAAGCTTCGTGACGCATTCAATAGAGCATATATTGATGAATACCAGCGCCAGCGCGCACTCGAAGTCAAGCTCATTTTGCGTTGGTACCCGATTCTCGCTGCGGCTCGGCTTGCAGAAAACCTTGAACGACTACCCGGCGAAAGGCAACGACTTCAAACAATCGTAAACAAGGTACTATTGCGACACGTTTAGTGCCCTATGAGAGATGAGAAGGATGAGTCATGATCGCATCCTTGGGTAAAGCGAAAACCGCAAGGAACTCTATATCGGTTCCCTGCGGTCAGTCACATTATCAGCTTACTGGTTGATCCATTCTACAATGTCAGCTATGACTTCGGCATCCATAAAGCCTGGCTCGCTGTAATCGGTCGGAACCGCCATCCGATCAAGCGAACCCAACGCCATGAAGATGTGGTTCAGCGTCGGATAGGACACGAGCGTGACGTTTTCGCGTTCACCCAGCAGTTCCTGCCACGTCGTAAAGTCTGACATGGTGACCTGATAGTCCCGTTCGCCTTGCAGGATAAGCATCGGCGTTTCGAGCGACTGTGCGGTATCGCCAGGAACATAGTCCATCATGCTGGCCCAGTAGGCAGCCTGGTTGGTATCACCACCAAAGGCAGTTACCGGGTCTGCCCCATCACGTATAGACTTCAACACCTCGACCAGCACATCCAGTCCACCCACATCCGCGTTTGCATCCAGGCTGCGCAGGTAATTGATCTGTGTACTCAACACCTGATCGAACGAGAATGGCGTCCCCGCCATCAGAACCGCCCCTGCCAACGCGGGGTCACGCTCGGCAATGCGCAGAGCAAACATCGCACCCAGACTATGCCCAATTACGAAGATGCGCGCGCTATCGATGCGGTCGTTACCGCGCAGTAATGCGATGGCAGCGAGCGCATCATTGGTCACTTCATCATCCACCGTAAAGCCGGGGATTGGCTCACGATAGACATAGGTGCGCTTGTCATAGCGGAGGACGGCAATGCCCTGCGATGCAAGACCCTGGGCAAGATCGCGATAGGGTTTGTTCAGCCCCAGCGTGCCATCGCGGTCGTTCGGCCCTGAGCCGTGAACAATCACCACCGCTGGGAATGTTCCCTCACCTGCGGGTAATGAGAGCGTCGCAGGCAATTCGAATGTTCCACTGGTCAGGACAATCTCCTGCTCGGTGAAGCTTTCCGTATTAACGTAGGCGGCGGTAACCGGCGTTGTCGGAGCCGCATTTGTCAGGGTATGTCCCAGCAATGTCTGGTTGATGATGGCGCTTTCCGCCGCCAACACATCCTGTGCCGCAAAGATCGCGATGACATAGGTGAGATCATTGTCAACACGCCCCAGTACGGCGGCAAGCATTCCATCTGGAAGCATATAGACATTTTGCGTCCATCGGTCACCGCTCGGCAGGGGTATCTCCATGGTCTGAACAGGTTGAGCCGAGAAATCTGCATTGATCCGACTTAACGCTGCCTGGATGCCCGCCTGCACATCGGCACCTTCGACCACCAGCGCGTACAGGTTCGCGGTCGCCGCTGGATTGATGAAGTGTGCCATCTCCGGTGTGCTTTGATTTGCCCAACCTGCCGGGATGGGGATTTGATAAAGTCCTGCACCATCAGTATACATGTCAGTCTCCTCCTGAGCATTCGTTGTCACTGGCAATGTGAACAACAACACGATCAACATGAACATCAGCTTCTTCATGGGGCATCTCTCTTGGCTATGTAGACGATGACCTGATCATAGGGCGGTTGAAGCTGCGAGTGAATTCCTCGCAGGTGGAGACTCTGAGAGGCAGCGAGGGTAGACCAAAGTAGAGGGTAAACAGCCATTGCTGTGTCAGTGTTGAAAACAGGTACAATTGACGGACATCCATCTAACAACCATCGCAGAGGACTTATCTCCATGTCCATTCCGAAGACAAAGATCAGGATGCCTCTGCTCCGTTCCGACCGGATTGAACGCGCGCTTCTGGTAGATCGAATTGAACAGGGTATCTCTCAGGGCGCACGACTGACGCTGCTCTCCGCACTTGCCGGGGCGGGCAAAACCACGCTGCTGACCGAATGGGCGCATCAGCAGCAACATCCAGTCGCCTGGGTCTCCCTCGATTCAAACGACAACGATCTGGCTTATGCCTGGCAGCACATCATGGCTGCTGTCGAAAGTGTGGCTGGTAGACTATCCAAAGACATCCTGCCATTGCTGAAGCACGATGGCGGCTCGGTACAGGCAGCCATTCGAGCCTTCCTGAATGTGATTGACGACCGTGAAATACCGTTATTTCTTGTTCTCGATGATTACCACGTCATCACCCATCAGGAGGTGCATGACAGTCTGAATTACATCCTCTCGAATCAACCGGATACGCTGCACATTCTGATCACGACCCGCGCAGACCCGCCACTGCAACTGGCTCGCTTGCGCGCAAGCGGACAACTGAATGAGTTGCGCGGAGCCGATCTACGCTTCGGGGAAAATGAAATCAGTGAGTTGTTTCAAAACGGGCTGACCATCGCTCTAGATGAGGCGCAAATCCAGACGCTTGCGACCCGCGTTGAAGGCTGGGCAGCCGGGCTGTATCTGGCAGGGGTTTTCATCCGGCAAAGTAATGCGGAAAAGTTCTTTGCTGGCTTGGAGAAGACCGGGCGCTTCGTTTTGGATTACCTCACTGAAGAGGTTCTAGCACAGCAACCTGAACAGGTCTATCAATTCCTCGTCCAAACAGCCGTATTGAGTGAATTTGACACCGCACTTTGCGATGAAATTCTCGTGCGTACCGATAGTGTTGAGATCATTGCACATCTGCTGCGAGCCAATCTATTTATCCAGGATATGGGAGAGGTGTATCGCTACCATCATCTGTTTGCAGACGTGCTGCGTCTCAAGCTCAAGAGTCACTATCCACCTGAGCATATCCAGGCTCTCTACCGACGAGCAGCACTGTGGTTTGAAGCACGCAACGATCCAAGGCAGGCGCTGGAATATGTGCTGAAAATCCCCGACTATGAACTTGCCGCTACCTGGATCGAGCAGCATTGGTATGATATGACCTATCGTGGGCAGCTTGGAACGATAGACGCATGGCTTAAGTCATTCCCTGAGTCAACGCTCAATGCGCATCCGATGCTAAATTTTCTGACAGGAATGCAGACGCTGACAAAAGGCAATGCGTCACATGGTGAAAAGATATTACGTTTGGCGCTTGAGTACGCAAGTGATCCGGGGCTAATCTACGAAATTCGTTCTCAACTGTTGCTTGCGCTCATTCACCAGGGCGAAGCCGCCTCTGCTCTGCAATTGGCTGATGAACTCTTGCAAGAAGAGATGTCTGAAGACGTTGTTGATAAGAACAGAAGTCGCAAGGTACTGGCACTTTTATATCTTGGCAGATTGACTGAAGCACTTGAGTTCTTTGAAACTTGCCCCCCTACTCCGCAGTCTCCCAATAGTCATGTCCCGGAAATTCAGGCTCGCCAACGTCATGCTGACGTACTCATGCACCTGGGCTTGATGAGTCAGGCGCAACAGATACACCAGCACATTATCGACGAATCTTTGTATGACGTTCGTATCAATAATCCATTTTTCCTGTCAGCGGAAAGCTATATGAGCATGGCTGCGCTTCTTACGGAACGGGGTCAACTTCAGGACGCAAAAACAATGCTGGAACGTGGCGTCTTTTTGGGTGAGCAGGCATATTGGCCTGATGTTGTACATCGCGGCTATGTGGTTGCTGGGCAGCTCGCATTTGCCTCTAACTATTTGGATGAGGCACTCCATATCTTGACTACCCATGAGCCAGAGTTGCGGACGGCGAATAATCCGCGTGTACATCTCTGGTTGCTGGTTCGACTGGTGCAATACAATCTGAAGGCGGGTGCGGTCGAAACAGCGCGTTACTACTACGAGCAAATCGTAAAGCATCGGATGCAAAACCCGCCTGATCTGGAACTTCAGGCAATCACGCAGGCATGGATTGATCTTGCAACCGGTGAGAACAATCGCGCCATTGAAGGTTGTGAATCTATCTTCTACAACGGGGGCGAATACAAATACTACCGTCTGCTCGCAGGGCTGGTACTCGTCAAGGCACATCGAATGTCCCGTGCAGATGAGAGGGCGAATCAAATACTGATACAAATTGTGAATGAGGCAATGACCTCCGGCTACATGCGTCTGTTCCTTGATGAGGGTGAACCGATCATTGATCAACTAAAATCTCTTCATACAACCCTGGCTTCAAGTGATCCTTGTCTGACCTATATCGATAGACTTCTCGATACTACTGTTGATGCTGCGCCAGTCCAGGACAGTATCCTGACCGAACGGGAGCGCGAAATCCTGATGTTGATCGCCCAGGGAGATGCCAATAAGGAAATCGCAGCCAGGCTCTTCATCACCGTGCATACGGTTAAGAAACATACCACCTCCATTTATGAGAAGCTGAATGTACTGAGTCGTACACAGGCGATCTTGCGTGCTCAGGAATTGAAACTCCTATGATGAGCCATTAGCCAGCGCAAAAAGGTCTGACGGTTCAATCTGTGAGACCGTATACAGAATGTCTGGCGAAATGCCTGCGCGTTCCCATGCGGGTTGCCCCGCCATGTCGGTCGCACGGATGAAGGTATAGAAGAAATTCACCCCGCCCGGCATTCTGACCACGCTCATGGCGCCACCTGCGCCTGCGGTGGCTGCATCGCCGATTGTCATAGCTCTACCGCGCAGCAAATATGTGAACAACTCGCAGGCACTAGCACATTGCGAGTCAATGACCAGTACAGCATCCCCTGCATAGCCAAAGTCAAATGACAGGCAAATACCTGAAAGCGGAACTTCGACAAAGGCGTTCACCCGCTGGTCAAATCGGCTCATGATGAAATCCTGAAAGCGCAGCGGCTCTTCGGGGCTGAATAGATGTGCTGCCAGCATAGTCGCCAGCGCGCCGTCACCACCGGATGCATAACGCAAGTCAATCACAATGCCCGTCACCTGCTCATGTTCCGCCAGTTGCAGAAATTCTCGCCAGATCGTCATCGTGGATGCGGGCTGGCTGAAGCATCTGAACGTGGCGATGCCAAAGCCATCCTCTAACGTTACCTCCAGGCAGGGAGGAGGCGTAGGCGCTGATATATCCTGCAGGAGTTCTGGATTCATCAGCGTCACCAGTTCCGGCGAAGGTGCTGCAAAGACGTGCAGATCGCCAATCGATTCCCCCAGCCGCGCCAGCACTTGATAGTAAGCAATCGGATCTTCGCCGATGGGGATTGCGTTGCGATAGGTCGCACGCAATGCTTCCCAATCGATTTGTCGATAGTCCGTATACGCATAGCGGAGTTGCAATTGGTCAATCAGTCGGTCAAATGCCTCCACATATCCCAGCGACCTTAAATCGGTAGGGAGCAACCCTGGAATCGGATAGAGATCGATGACAACCTCTGCTGATTGTTCGATGCGAAACCCGCCTGGCTGTAGATCAATGACCGAATAGCCGAATGGCAAACCCATCATGGGATCGTCACTGGTGAACATGAGTCCATCTGTCCCAAACGCCGACGGAAATAGAAGTCCATCGGTAGGGCTAAACACCACGACGCGCCCGCCCAGGATGTCCGGGACAGCTTCACCAATAACGACGGATTGCCATGCCGAAGTCCCCTGTTCAAAGCGTTGTTCCAGTGGATCCAGGGTTGGCGCACCAAAGTAGTTTTGGGTCAGTTCGACGGTGTAAATGCTTATGCCGTCTTGCCCGACGTTTTCTGGCAGATCAATCCAGTAGCGCAGTCCAGCAGGTTCAGCGATCTGTTCCCCGACAGCCTGGCGTTCTTCAACTGCGGGAATGCCGTAATCACGCTGGAGGATCGATTCCGTGCGATCCACCAGCAAAATGACTGGCTGCTCTGTACCTGCCATCACGTAGGGCATTTCGATATATCCGACAATGCGCTCGATGCGTTCTTGTGCCTGGACGCTGCCGGACACCAGGCAAAGACAGGCAATCGCAAGATGAACAGCTTTCATAGCTCATCCCCCTGCTTCACGGGCGATCAATGTGCTTTCGGGATGTGCCTCGGTCAGCATGAAGCCATCAAAATGTCCGCCACGAAGGGATTGATCGAAGAAAGCCAGCACATAGGCGTTTGTGATTTCTAGTGCATAGCTTGGCTCTATCGTACCCAGCGCGTCATTGAAAGATGGGACCAAGCCAGCCAGTAAACCCACATCGCTGAAATTCATGTGATCGGTGCCAGCAATCATGACGAAATACGCAGACGGAGACTGTCGGAAGAGGTCCTCGGCGCGGCTGGTTATGGCGATCACTTGGTCAAATTCCTCCCGCGAGAGTCCCATCCCTGCCAATTCCGTATCACTCGCTATAGTTGCTCCGACATATTCGATGGCAATCGTCATCAAACCCCGTCCATCAATCGGCACGACATCGCTGAATACCGTGCCATCCAGGTTGACTGCTACCGCAATTCGGGAATCTTGCAAAAGCGCCTCAATCGCGGCAGCACCGCCAATCGAATGCCCTAACACGCCAATACGTTCCAGATCAAGCGCCTCTTTAAATCGCGCGTCATGGGCATTCAAAAGCTCAATCTGGTTCAACACAAAGCGGATGTCAGATGCCATCATCCCGGCAACTAGTCGCCCTTGCCGATCTATAGCCTCCACGATCTCCAGTGGCGTCATATCGGGTCGAACATCGAGCGGTTGTGCGCTGGCTTCCGGGAGCGCAGTGATGATGCGGCCGTCTGGATACACGACTACCGCCGCGTTGTAAGGATGCGCGATTCCGAACACGACGTAGCCATGACTGGCGAGCGCTTCCGCATAGGTAGTGTAGAGTGCAGGTAACATCCCATCCCCATGCGACATGACGATTATGGGAAAGGAGGCATCGTGTGTAGCAAGAACAGCGTCCAAAGCTACATTCACCTGAATGCTCGTGAAGCGTTCGGGTGGTAGATTGAGCAGCCCTCCATACGCAGACGCCAGGGCAGGTGAAACCCATGTGCTTTCATTAGGCACGTCCGTCAACTCGGTAGGATACCAGACCGTGACGACCAGTTCGCGCTTGTCCGCCCCATCCGTGCTATACATTTCGTCGCGTTCGCTATCCAGCCAGACATACTCAACACGCCCCACTCCAAAGGCACCATTGGGTTTCGGGTAGGTGAAAGGCTCCTGAGCCTCATGGACATTGTCTCGACCGATCACTTGATAGCTGCTGATGGTTGCTTCAATGGTTGGCACTAAACGCTCCGCAGCACTCAATGGCGCGACAGCGATCATCAGATGAGTTTGCATACTGACCGCTTGTGACCAGATGACAGTCAAGATGTCGCCGCTGACGTAAGTGGACTGGGACCACTCCCCGCTGAGCAGTTGGACGCTGGTCGTCTCGATCAAGTCTCCAACCTCTATACTCAAGCTACTAAGTGCGTCTTCCACGGATAGTGCAGTCAAGGCGTAGAAGGTTGTTCCAGTCAGCGAATCCGTTGCTTGTGCCAGTCGATCTGTGCTGGTGTTCTCCCAACCCGCTGGCAACTGCACAGCGAATTGATCGTTTTGGTAGATCACATCCTGTGCCATAACGGGCACGGCAAGTAGCAATAGTGCTACGAGAATTATCCACTTCTTCATTGCTCTCCATCCTTATCGTCATCTTGACGTTCGACTGATATGAGCGTAAGGCGCAGGTCACGGATTCGTGCCAGAACGCCGTGTAGCGCCGCCTGGTCTACAAAATAGCCTGTGATGAACGTGCCGCTATCGGATTGATGAATGCTCATACCCTCAAAAGCGGCTTCCAATGTGCCAATTTGCTCCTCGATGTGAATACTGTAGTTACCGGGTTGCTCGACCACAATCTTGCTCCTGACGTGCGAAACATCCATCTATGCGAGGGATAGCCTCAGCATGATGGAACAATGGCAGGAAAAGACTTCCTGCCATTGATGATGCTGATTAGTTCAGCGGCTGTAACAGTAGACTTGGTGATCCCACATTGCCGAACATCAGTCCGTCCTGAGTGATCTGAAGCCCATAGACCATGATGCCTTCGCTGATGAAGCTGCCGTCCGCCAACACATACAGTTTTCCTGCAAAGTTTCCGCGGTTGAGCCAGACTTCATCGTCACGCACTTCGATACTCACATGCTCGGTGTAATTTCCCACATACGCGCCCAGCGTCTCGACGGTCGCGGGACCGACAATCATTTGGGACATGCCTGCCAATTGCTGTTGCATGGCGCTGTTGATCTGCGTTGCAATCGCATCAAACGTCTGGGGGAAGTCGTAGACCAGTTCGACCAGCCGATTTGACAGCGCCAGCGAAAACACATTTGCCTGCGCTTTGTTGGTCATGATGACAATCCCGGTATTGCTGTCCGGCAGGATTGCCATGTAAGCGGTAAAGCCACCTGCATTCCCCGGTACGCTGATGATTTCCATGCCATTGTAGGCATCAATGAACCAGCCCATACCGTACCCGAGTGACTCAAAACCAGGTAATTGCATGCCACCAGCGATAACCACACCGGGAGTCCAGGTCTCAAGCAGGTTAGAGGTGGAGATTACCTGTGTACCATCCACTGCAACACCGCGAGTGACCTGCATGAGCAAGAACTGTGCCATATCCAGCACCGTGCCTGTAAGCATTCCTGCAGGAACCTGCGATGCCTCGTAGACGAACGGCGTTGGCAGTAGTGAGCTACCATCTAGCGCCGTCAGATACCCGGTTGCGAGATTCTCGTCCGGAGTACGTTGGGACAGGCTTGCACTTTCCATGCCAGCAGGGGCGAAAATGCGCTGCTCCACTAGATCGATGTAGGTATCGAGCAGGTCGGCATCGTCGTTGACCGCTGATGCTGCGATGAAACCGCCGATAGACGCAAGATTGTTGTTGTAGTCGAACATCTCACCTGACACGGCATTGAACGGCTCATCTGCTATCGAGGTGATGAGTTCGCTCACACTCAGTGGCACGCCAAACGTCTCAAGATCATTGTTGGCAATGCCAGAACGAAATCCAATCAAATCCCTTAACGTCAGTGCCGCTGTCCGATCAGCATCAGCAAGTTGGAAGTCAGGCATGACTTCAACAATCGGCTGATCCCAGTCAATAACGCCCTGATCAACCAGGGTAGCGATCATGCTTGAATTGATCGATTTCGCCAGTGAACCCAACTGGAAGATGGTGTCGCTCGTGACAGGCGCATTGCTTTCGAGGTCGCTGACACCAAACCCCTCCGCCATGATAATTTGACCATCCTGAATCACCGCAACGGCAGCGCCAGGAATGGCGTATGCGTTCAGCGTGGTCTCAACATAATCCCGAAATTCTTGTTGCTCGTCCACAGTAAACGCGCTGGAATCACTGGAGTTACTTTGAGCGGCGACACTGAGAACATTCATCAGCACGATGGCAAGGACAATCAGCAGTTTTCCGTACATGGGTTTCCTCACGTTGATTGGCAAGCTTCCTCAAGGCGGTTAAATGAACGATGGGGATGCCACCGTGTTGCCTTGACATGAAATCAGTTTAGGGAAAGAGCGGGTGGTCGTGAATTCAACAGAGGTGGAAACCTGCTTTATCGTAGTGCAGTAGACTAAGGTGGAAGGCGTGATGAGCACACGTCCGACGACCACATAGCAAGTTAGTGTGAAGGTAACGACTGTCAGACATTATGGGTTAAGGTGGAGATTCTGATTGATATCAGGAAGATAGACTTTGGTGTAGGTTTCAGAGAAGTGAGGTGGCAAAAACGAGGTCTTGTAAGTTGACTGGGTAGGGCACGCTAACCCTACCCAGTCAATTCAGCGCACTATTGCAGCCGATTAGTGCTTTCAAGTTGTGCTTCAACTGCTTCGCGCGTCAGGAGTGCCGGACGCATGATGTTTTCCGCATACAGCGCCAATTGGTCGCCAAAATGCGGGCTGCCTGACTGCGTGGCGTTGCCGTAGGTCATCAACACGCTAGCACGAAGTTCGTCACCGAATTCAGCCACGAAGACAAACGTATCTCCATGATTGACGCGCAGCCGCCCATCGGCATCCAGATGCGTTTCGAGCATTCGGAACACGCCGAGTTCGCCGCTGCCGCCGACAGCGGGTAGATCAACATCGCCCACGCGCATCCGTGCCATTTCGCCCCACGGCACTTCGAGTGTTCCTGTGCTGGTAAGCAGTTGTTGTGCCGCCCCTTTCAATGCCGCGACCGCAGCATCAGGATGTGCAAGACCGTCCGGCGTGGTAAATGGCTCGGCGTTCGGGTCGAAAGGCTGCGCAAAAACACTGCTCCTGGAATTCAGCGCCGCATCGACCAGCCCGTTCACGCCCTCCCCCATTTCGAGCGCATCCATAAAGCGCGCCTGCTCAAGCTGCCCCACATAACCGAAGTACCAGAGGTGGAACAAGCTTGCACCTACGCTGTCCGCATTGTAGTGGCGATCCCACGCTGCCAATACCACCGCCGCCTGCTGTGCAATTTCGCTGTCCGCTGCCTGCGCCGCCGCAATCAGGTCGTCCAGAATGCGCGCCGCCAGCTCACTGTGCGTGCCATAGCGATAGGTAATGAGTTCATCGAACGTGATTGCGCTGTCTGCCAGGAGCAAACGGTGTGATTCCTGCATACGGAAGCTCTGCATTGCCAGCATCGTATCCGAGAGGTACGAGGGGAAGTCAATTTCGTCAAAAGCATATGGCGTCGTCATATAGTAGGGCGGCTCGTTCGAACTGCCCATGAAACCGGTTGTTGGATTTACCAGACGCGGTAGTTCGTCGAACGACAGGTAGTCCGTCCACAGTGTTTCCGAAGTATCCCCCGGCACAACGCCGAGATAGTCGAAATATTCCCCACCACTGCGGCGAGGCACCAGACCGTTGTAAAGGAGCATAGTGTTGCCGTCGCGATCAGCATAGGTGACATTGAACATAGGCATCTGCTGGCGGCGCAGCACCTGCTCAAAGGTTGAAAAATCCTGCGCTTTCGCCATGTCCCACCATTGTTCTAGGAACTGCGGGCGATCCAGCCCGACGACGCGAAAGGCGAGGAGTTCGCCATCCTGTTCGGCGATAATCGGACCATGGATGGTGCGACGAATGGTGAAGCGTTGTTCGGTCAGCATGCCATTTTCTGCGCGTAGGAGCAGCGTTTGATCTTCCGTCTCGAATGGTAGTACTTCCCCGTCAAAGCGGTAACCGTCGCCTTCAGGTGTAATGGCGTACAGGTCGGCGCCGTCAATGGTGTTGTTCGTATGTGTCCAGCCGTGATGGGTGTTGAAGCCCATACCCGGACTCGGCATTCCTACCAGCGTCACACCGTAAAACTGATATGTTGGTGAGGTCAATTGTGCTTCGAAGAAGCGCTGCGCCGGATCATCCCAGCTTAAATGAGGGTTTCCCATCAGCAGTGGGTTTCCACTCGCCGAGCGTTCGGGTGTAATCACCCACGAGTTCGAAGCGGGCATGTTGTTATACACGCCGAGCAATTGGAAGTTGAGCGCACCGACGAACTTGTGGTTGAACGCCCAGTTGGTATGTGCCAATACATCGATACTGGTAACGGGCAGCACGATTTCAAGTTCATCTGCTATCGTTTCCGAGTGTGCAGCGGCATAAGCGTTCATACCCTCGGCAAAAGCATCCAGTCGGGCGCGCTCTACATCGTTTTGCAGTGCGTACCATGATTCGGCGCGTTCCGGCACACCGAGCGTGCGCACCAAAATATCGGTTTCCGCATGTTCGGCACCGAAATATTCCGCACTACGCCCGCGTGCTTCCGCGTACATCCTCAGGATGATATCCGCGTGGTTGTGCATCTGCGCGTAGCCGAAACCGTAAGTGAGATCTGCTTCGTTATCGGCATAGATGTGCGGCGTACCGAATATATCCCAGAGTATTTCGGCACGCAGGGGAGCTTGTACCTGTGTGCTGAATACAGTCAGCGCGGCTGTCCGATTAGCGTCTGCAGTAGTCGCACTGGAATCACTGGAATTATCTTGGGCGACGACGCTGAGAGCATTTATCAGCACGATAGCAAGGACAAGAAGCACGATTCGGTACATGGGTTTCCTCGTGTTGGTTGGGAAGTTCGATCAAGGCGGTAAATTGAACGGTAGAACTGCCACCGTGTTGCCTTGACATGAAATCAGTTTAGGGAAAGAGCGGGTGGTCGTGAATTCAACAGAGGTGGAAACCCGCTTCGTCGTCGTGCAGTAGACTAAGGTGGAAGGCGTGACCGCTACAGTCGCGACTTAAGCCCCTTGCTCACGCGTACCGAGATCTGACGAAAGCGACGTTCTGGCAGCAGTCGATTTGCCGCGTGCCAAATCGCTTGTACTTCGATCACGAATAACCCTTCCAACTCTATCCGCCCACTTCCTTCGACCAACTCCTCTGTCCACACTTCAATGAGTGTCTCCAGCATCCTCTGGACATCCCGGTTCTTCAGCCGGGTGCGCCGTCCGATCTCGCGGACCATCGTCTTTTTGGTCAGTGTCATGCGCTCAACTCCAATCGTGCTGGAGGCTCCTGTCGCCTTTGTTGAAGGCGGGCCTTCATTGCGTT
>JAFLCG010000021.1 GCA_017303635.1 Anaerolineae bacterium
TGCCTTCCGCTACCATCGCCAGCACATCCCGTTTGAATTCATCGCTGTACTTCTTGTATCCCATCCTTCACTCCTTACTCTCAGTTTATTGGACATTTCTCATGTCCGCCAAACTGGGGTAAGGTCACCCGGCCCTTTCCCATGTACACACAGGAAATTCAGTCATCATCAGTGGTGGTCAGAGGCTCGAGATGTTCACACGAGGAATAGACGCACCACCATACCACTTCCACGAACGCGGAAGCGGAGGATGCGTGGGGTGTGAACGCTGATCGGTTTCAGGCGGAAATGCGCTGCAACTGCACCGGCGACTTGTCCAGCACTTCTTCAATGGTGCAGAGCAGGCGCTCGACATCGGCGGGCTTATTGATACACTCGGCCACCTGCAGCGATTCGAGTTCGCGCTTGTCTTCGTCCGAGATATAGCCCGACAGAATGATGAAATGCACATCATTCTGGTTGGCCCGCACCGTGCGGCACAGTTGTAAGCCGTTCATCTCCGGCATATCGAGATCGCTGAGGATCAGCTCGACCTGACCGGCATTCTCTTCCAGCAGGGTCAGCGCCTGCCGTCCGTTGGCTGCGGTCAACACGGTGAAGTTGGAGATTTCCAGGATTTCGGCAATCGACTGGCGAACCAGCGCATTATCTTCCACCAGCAGGATGGTCTGCTGCTCGCCCATGGAGGGCGTCACCCGAAGCTTGCCGGTCTGCGGTTTGGCATAGGCCAGTTGGTCGGGTGCCGGCAGCATGACCGAGAAGAGGGTCCCCTGACCCACTTCACTATCCACAAAGACCTGCCCACCATGCTGCTGCACGATGCCGTAGACCTGGGCCAGCCCTAAACCCGTCCCTTTGCCAGAGGGTTTGGTGGTGAAGAACGGTTCAAAGATGTGGGGCAAATCCTGCGGCTTGATGCCGCTTCCTGTATCGCGCACCTGAATCTGCACCCAGCGCTCATGGGTGTTGGCGCCCTCAAACTGAAGTTCGTCGTGATGATGAGGAGTGATCTCCACCCGCAGCACGCCGGATTTGCCCGCCATGGCATCGCGCGCATTCACCGCCAGGTTCATCAGCAGTTGGAAAATGCGGGTGGCATCGCCATTGACGATGCATGGCCCGACCACGCTGGCCACTTCCAGACGGATCGAGTCGGGCAGGGTACGTTCGAGGATTTGCGTCAATTCTTTCAGCAGCGGCCCCAGGTCAAAGGATTTGACCTCCATCGCGGATGCCCGGCTGAAATCCAGAATCTGACGGATGAGGTCGCTGCCCCGCTTGGCCTGTTCGCAGATGGCATCCAGGCGTTCCAGCGTTCTCGGAGACAGCGACGGCTCCATCCGCTGAATGATCTGCGGATTGACCATGATGCTGGCGAGGATGTTATTGAAATCGTGGGCAATCCCGGCGGCCAGTTGGCCGACGGCAGCCAGACGTTCATGGTCACGGATGCGCTGCTGGATGAGGCGATCTGCCGTTACATCCCGGATGACCATGACCAGATCACCGGGCTGGCCCTGGGTCTGGGCGAAGTCCGCCTGTACCGGCGACAAGGTCACTTCAAAGGTCATAGCGGGCGTACCAGGCACCACAATCTCGAACGGCCCGGAGTCAGTACCATGTTCAGCGATCAGGTCTTCGAGCGCATGTACACCCAGGTGCGTCACCACCTGACCAATCCCGGCATCCGCCAGCGTTTCCAGATAGCACTGCGCCCGCACATTTGCCATCATCACGCGCCGTTCGGCATCGAGCAGGATCACACCATCGGGGATGGTCGCCACCAGGCGCTCCATGCGAGCCGCCTGTTCCTTCTGAATGGCCTCCGCTTTGATCTTATACAGCGCCATTTCGATGGTGCTGTGCAGTTCACGTTCTTCAAACGGCTTGATGAGATAGCCCAGGGGTTGGGTCGGCTTGGCGCGTGCCAGCGTGGTATCGTCCGCATAGGCGGTCAGGTACACCACGGGGATCTGAAATTCGGCCCGCAGAATGGTCGCCGTCTCGATGCCATCCATATCCCCTTTCAGGCGGATATCCATCAGGGCCAGGTCAGGCCGCTGGGTGGAAGCCAGCGCAATCCCTTCCCTGGCGGTGTTGGCAATACCCACGACCTGATAACCCAGGCGTGTCAGCCGGACGCGCATGTCCAGGGCGACAATACTCTCATCTTCCACGATCATGATACGCGGTGTGGACATCTTCCCAGTTCCTGCTGCCTCAAAGGCTGTTTAGTGATCCGTTCAATCCCCTGAACGCTGCTTAGTGCAATTCACCTGAGCCGTGGGGCGGCAGGAGGGCAGCCTGTATCGCATCTTCTAGTTCATACTTGGAATACGGTTTCTGCAGCCAACCGGCGGGGGCCGTTGGAATAGCCCGCTCACGGGTGGCTTCATCGCCGAAAGCACTCAAATAAATAACGGGTGTGCCGATGTTGGAGCGTATCCAACCGGCGGCGTCAATCCCGTCCATCTTGCCGAGCAGATGAATATCCATCAGTACCAGTTCAGGGTTCATACCCGCTGCCAGTTTGATGGCATCCTCACCGCGCAGCGCATGACCGACGACGGTATGGCCCATCCGTTTGAGGGTGGCAATCAGGTCGAGCGCCACGATGCTCTCATCTTCCACCACGAGGATGCGCGCTTTGACATCCGCCACCTGGAGCGCGTGATGTTCCAGTTCGGCGCGAATCCGTTCCTGGGTATCCCGGATCGAGCCACGCCCCAGGGAAGGCGGCAAAACGGGGTAACCGTTCTCGGCCAGATCACCGTCAAAGAGGTTCCGCGCACTGCACTGGAATGTGGTCCAGCCCGTTGAAAGAGCAGGTGTATGGAGGGAAACGCGTTGCTCAATGATCTGCACGATTTAGACCTCTTTCACTGATCGGCGGGCGAACTTGATTTCCAGTCGCGTCCCGCTGCCACTGCCCAGTTCAACCGTGCCATCCAGTTGATGCGCCAGGCTATGGACCAGTTGTAAACCTAATGATGACGTAAATTGATCGATCCGATCCGCCGCGATGCCGACGCCGTCATCCCAGACCACCAGCGAGTAGTGCTCGGCTGCCGGGTCATCGCGCAGTTCCACACCGACGGTGCCTGTCCGTCCATCCGGGAAAGCGTGCTTCAGTGCGTTTGAGACTAACTCGTTCACGATCAGCCCGCAGGGAATGGCGGTATCAATATCGAGCATGACCGAGTCCGCCTTGACTGCCAGCCGGGTATTCTGTGCCTGCCGTCGATAGGCCTGCACCAGCGAAGCCGCCAGATCACTCAGGTATGCGCCAAAGTCGATACGCCCCAGATCGTTGGAGCGATACAAGCGCTCATGGATGAGGGCCATCGAGCGAATGCGGTTCTGGCTATCCTGAAACTGCGCCAGCGACTGCGGATCATCAATCGTGTTGGATTGCAGGTTCAGCAGGCTGCAAATAATCTGAAGGTTGTTCTTGACACGGTGATGGATTTCTTTGAGGAGAATCTCTTTTTCCTGCAGGGAGGCCTTGACCTGGTCTTCCGCCTTCTTGCGTTCGGTGATATCCCGCGCCACGCAGATCACACCGATGATCTGTCCTTCACGGGATACGGGATTGCCGGAAATCTCGACCGTCTTGGCCGTACCGCAGCGCGAAAACAACTGCTGCTGCTGATGGGCGACGGTCGTCCCACCCAGGATGTCCTGAAAGAACATCCGAACTGGCTCGCGCTGGTCGGGCATCCAGAAAGGCAATTCCAACAGTGAGCGCCCTACCAGTTCTTCCGGCTTATAGCCCAGGTGCCGTTCAAAGCTGGGCGAGGCTGTCTGTAAATTGAGGCGGGTATCGCAGGAGAAAATCACATCGCCTACGTTCGAGAAGTGCAGACGGTAGCGCTCCTCGGAGTCCCGCAGGGCTGCTTCGGCTTCAGCGCGTTCGGTGATGTCGCGGGCGTTGATGACGATGCCCTTGAGCGCCGAGTTATCCAGCAGGTTATTGGCGACGCACTCCAGGACACGCCATTGACCGGCCTGGTTGCGGATGCGGGCGGAAAACGCACTGGAGATATTGGCCGCTTGCAATGATTCCGCCAGGGAGGCCATCAACTTATCGCCGTCTTCGGGATGGAAGAACTCCAGCGCGTTGGTGCTGACCACCTCCGCAGAAGTCCGGCCCAGAATACGCTCCAGCGCCGAGCTCACATAGAGAATGGTGCCATCGCCGCTGACGATGATGATGATGTCGGTGGAATTCTCGGTCAGGACGCGGTAGTAGGCTTCGCTGCTTCGAAGTTGCGCTTCCTGCTGAATACGCTCGGTTACATTCCGCAGCACCGCAATCTGGTGTGCGTTTTGTTCGTTGCCCGCACTTAGGCGGGATACGCTGATCTCAAACACACGGCTCTCGTCGGCTTCGTCCAACCGAATTTCGTGTACAAAATCGGCTTCATCCTCGCGGCGGCTGATCTGCCGGGCGAGTTGAGGATGGATTGCACTCAGCGGCTGACCGTTTACGGCGTTGCTGGTTTGCCCCAGGATGCGCTCCGCAGCCTGATTCAGGGCCAGGATCGCGCCGCATGAATCCAGGACCAGAATGCACTCCTGGGTACCTTCCACCCAATCCATAGGCGTATTGTGCAGCAGGGCCGCAGCATCCATGACTTTAGTGGAAGGAATATAGTCAGCTACCGGAAGGATCGCCATAACGTGAACTTCTCACCTTGAAAAAACAGTCCAAGTTGACTGCACTCTTATTTTCGGATGATATAGCGAAAAAACATTTCGAAGAATAAACATGTGTGAAGATCGTATAGGAAACGCCAGATCACCGGCACAATTCGCCTCCTTTACCCCACAGATGTCCTCCGCTATTAAATGAAGCGATCCACCGGCTTCGTTATGAAGAGCATCCGATGAACGGATTAATCAATTAACGTTCTTCAGTGCTTTTTCAGATCTCCTTTACGAGATTTATATATCTCAATACTTCCCGGAGCTTACCGCTTGTTACAATGTTGTCATGTAGTTCAGTTGAAGACATCCCGATGAAACGAAACTACGTCGCAGCTACATGGCAGAACGGTCAAATCCATAATTATCCAGAAGTGCCGAACTGCCTCGGCAGCGTAGTTACAGAAAGAGGCAAGTGAACTGTGGCCTACAATATCTCATGGTACATCCCGAAGCGCGTGGTTCATGCCACCTTCATGGGGGAAATCACCCTGTCCGAAGCAGAGACCGCCAGTGAATTGACCGCTCAATTGATCGGTGATGGTGATCCGCCGATGGTTCATCTGATTGCGGATACCACCCGGTTGGAGCGCTTCCCGACCAACCTGAACCTGCTCAACCGCAGCGCATCGAAGCACTTGTGGCAGCCGAAGCTGGGTTGGACAATTGTCATCAGCACCAACTCCACGACACGCTTCATCAGTGGAATCATCACTCAGGTCGCCCGCGTGCGCTTTCGGATGTTCCCTACGCTTGAGGATGGAATGGCCTTCCTGGCTGATCAGGATAGCAGCCTGAATCCGTTAATCAACAACAAAGCGCTTCACGCTGCGCCCGTCAATTCACCAGAGTCACAAATCGTCGCGTAGGTCGCCCCGACACGACCCATTCAAGGACATCGATCATGAGTTTGCAAGCCGAAATCGCAAAGGCCACTATTGAAAATGTACGCAGCAGTCTGGTGCGGCACATGCCGCTCAGCCCGCAGCGCAACTATTACCTGTGGGGGATTTCCAACGCCAATCCCTACCGGGAAGACTTCATTCAGATGATTGGGGTCAACCAGCTCATTAACCTCTCCACGCAGATGATCGGGGACATCATCGAACCCGCCGATCAGGCGACCATCGCCCAATACTGCGGTCGCATTAATGCCTACTTCATGTATGAGATTATTTCTGATAACCTCGCGAACGGGCTTTCGGCGCTGTGCGTATTTGATGACAATGCCAGTATGCGGCGTGATGTGCTCCATGCCTTCAATCACGTCATGGTCACCCGCCTGAAGGGTGAACATAATGATACGGCTTCCTTGCTCCAGCCGGTCGAAAACCTGACCAAGAACATTTCTTGCTTTGCCCAGAGCATCACGCCGCGCAAACATCAGGCCTGCATCAACGCATACCTCTCACAGCGACCGGATGTTACTCAGCAGGAGATCGAATACGGGGTTTGGCCGTTCCTGGTTGCCAATATCGAAGCCTGTCACGAACTGACCGAATACATGAGCCACTTCCAGGTAGGGCCGCTGCTGAGCCAGGGTGGGATTGATCGCTACCAGGGTGTGACCCGCACCATTCAGTTGGATCATGGGTTGCCCTTGAACGAATTGGTGCGGATGGGTACGCACACCGTCTCGGTCGTACCGGTGCTGGCCTACTTCGCCGGTGTACTCAGCGAAATCATCCGCGTCGAACCCCGCCTGCATTCGGTCATCAATGATGGCACGCTGGCCGATGCGCTCAACACTGCCGCAGTCATTGTCCGCTTGGTGAACGATGTCGGTATGCTGCTGACGCTCTCGCAGCAGGAACGCAAGACCGTTTTCACCGGCATCCAGCAGCACTTCCAAACCCACTCCGGCGACATTGATGCCTTCGATCATCTGCTGATGAGCGTGCCGGATGAATACACCATGCTCACCCGCTTGCAGAAGGATCTGCTGCACGGCGAATTCAACATCTGCCTGCACAACCTGGCCTATACCAACTCGGTCGGGGAAGCGCTCACCCTGCTGGAAAACAACGTCGCTAACCTGTCGGAGCAGTACTACCGCTCCCAGACTCACCTGCACGACCTGCTGGCGTCCATCGACCGCCGCATGACCAGCCGCACGTTGAGCAATCTCATTGCCGGGTTCGTCCGCTTCCACGAGATGATCTACGCCGAGCCCTACAATTCCAGCATCGGCGAATACGTCGCCTGATACGCGTCAGATCCCCAATTGATGACAAAGCAACACGCCGACTCAGACCGAGTCGGCGTGTTGTTTTTGTGTATTTGGTTCGTGTTGACATCATTGTTTGCACCGATAGCTGCTCAACACTACACTGTTTTGACAGATGTTTTTGCAGGAGGAGCCTTGGATGCAACCGGAAAGCCCCAACCGCCAGGTTGAAACCTTCGCCTCACGGGATGATCTCCGCACCTCAACGCGAAGTGGAACCAGCACGATGACCGCCGCACAGCGTACGCGCCTGCGCCAGTTGATGGTTCCCCGCATCAGCATCATGGGCGTCCTGACCGTGGCCTTCGGTGTGGCTGCTGCCCTCTTCGCCCGATCCTGGGGTGAGCGGGGGCTGGTGCTGGTGGCCCTGTTTGGCTTACCGGCGCTCCTCTGCGCGGGGGCAGGTATCCACAGCCTGATAAGGCTCTTGAATGATGAACGTGACGGGAAGGTGAATACCACTGAGGGGCCGCTCCGCCTGACCGTCAACTATCCCAATCAATCTGCGCCGCGTGTTCATGTGGAAATCGGTAAAACCTGGTACATCTTAACCGTCGAACAGCAGCACGATCTAGAACTTCAGGATGGCCTGTCCTACCGCCTGTATACCGCACCACGCTGTCAAGTGATCCTGGGTGCTGACCCACTGAAATAGGCCCTCTTTCCAGCCAGAGGAATCAAAAGAGCCGCCCTTTCCAGGAACGGCTCTGAAGTTCATCATCTATCGTCGAACTCGGTTACTCATACCGCAGCACCCGGGCTACGCGTTCATTGGTCGCAGCGCGGGCACTGAGCAGCGTCGCAATCCAGGCGATGGCAACGGCGGCGATCAGTAAGCCCAGCGTGATCCAGCGCGCCTCGGTGGGGATGGGAATTGTCAGTCCGGCTCCGATGGTGGTCATCAGGGATACGCCCAGCGCGCTCACACCGATGCCGAGCAAGCCGCCAAGTAACCCAACCAGCGTGTTTTCCAGCAGCAGCACGCGCAGCACCCGTCCGCGCTTGAGGCCGATGGCCTTCAGCACGCCAATCTGTTGACGGCGTTCCAGCACGGCCAGCGAGACCGTATTCGCCATGATGACGGCTGCCGCCAGCAAACTCAGCAGCCCGACAATCAACGGGATGGCGGAAAGCTGGGCGATGATGCGTCCTAACAGGCTGTCAATGAAGGTCACATCCAGCGCCAGCACCAGCGGATTCTGCTGCATCCCGCGCAGGAAGGCCGTCGTCTGTTCCGGCTCAACCTGCAGCACATTGATCTGAAAGTCCGATTCAAAACCGGGTACATCCGGCGGTAGATAGGCTCCGGCGATATTGGGTGTGAGCGCATTGGCGCTGCCCACAATACCGATGACGGTCAGATTCAGCAGTTGTCCATTGTTGCGGACGGTGATGGTACTGCCAATGCCGATGCCCAGGTCGCTCAGGGTATAGGTCAGCGGCTCTTCGGTATTGCGCACAGTGCGGATGGAACGAACTGCCGTTTCGAGCAGCGCCGCCTCCGCCAGCACTATCACCGGCTGCCCGCGATCTTCCGGGGTCAGGTCCCGACCAGCCAGCACCGGGCCGCTGTTCAGGGTGGGGTTATTCGTATCCCGGCTGAGAATAGAGAGGGGGACAAATTCCAGTTCCTGCTCACCGATGCGGGGTTGGGCGCCATTGATGGATACCATCCTCCCGGCGCTGGCATCCATCAGGGTGCGGTACTGGATGCCGGGAAGCCGCGCAATCAGCGGATTAAGCAGCGCCTGACCGATCCCCCGGGGTACCAACGGGAACAACATGACGTTGCCGCCGAGAGTCTGGCTGAACTGCAACTGTACGATTTCCCGCGCCCCCATGCCGAACAATGTGATGCTGCTCAACGCGAACATGCCCGCCGTCAGCGCCAGCAGAGTCGTCGCCGCCCGCAGCTTGCGGCTGGAGAGGTTTCGCAGCGCCAGGCGCAGATCGACGGAGCCAAAAGCCGGCAGCCGACCGATCAAGCCGACGGTCAACCACAGGAGCAAGGCCAACACGCCCAAAAACAGCAGCGTACCGGCGACCCCGATAATGCCTAACAGATAGGGATTGGGCACCCGATCCTGCAGGCGGGCGGGCACCCCGGCATACAGCGCCGGGCCGAGGATATTGCCGACGATCACGCCCAGGACCAGCACAATCAGCGTCAGTGCCAGCAGCGTTTGCAGGAAGCCCGCCCGCGCTAGATGAGTCTCGTTGGGGCGCAAGATGATGCCGGGGCGGATTTTGGTGGCGGTCAGCACAGGCAGCACCCCGAAGACCATCGTCACCACCATGCCCAGCACAAAGCCATAGAGCACGGCTTCCGGGTAGATGCGCCAGGCCAGGCGCTGCTGCAGGAACGCCTCCCCAAACTGGTTCACCACACCGGTCAGCAGCAAACCGACGGCAATCCCGATCAAGCTGCCCAGCAGACCCAGCAGGATAGCTTCTGCCAGGAACATGGCGGCGATCTGCCGTCCTTTGAGGCCGAAGGTCTTGAGCGAGGCGATCTCCATGGTGCGGCGACCGACCAGCACCAGCATGGTATTCATGATGCCCACGCCGCCGATCAGCAGCGCGCCCAGGCCCATCGCCACGATGAAACGGGCGACAATATCCGCCAGTTCCTGATTGCGCTCGTAGAGGAAGGGCGTGGTATGTAGTTCGCGCCCACCGATCCGGCTGAACAGGAATTCCCCGGCAGCGGTGATCTGCGCCGAACTCGATCCATCCGGTAGGTTGACGCTGATGGTATTGGGGCTGGAGTTCAGCCCCAGCAGTTCCGCCGAGTCGATCCGGAAATAGGCGAAGCCGAAGAAGGCCGCGAAGATGTTCTCGATATTGGCTTCGGTCTCGGTCGCCACGATGCCGCGTAGCGTGAAATCCTGCTCCGAACCGCTGACCTGGAGCGCATCCCCGACCTGCACGCCCAGCGTCTCGGCCATGTTGGCGCTGATGACCACATCCTGCGGGCCGATGAGCAGTTCATCCACGCGGACTCCGGCGGGGTCGCGCGCGCGCACATCGTTCATGGCGGCGAAGCTGGGTGGGTCGATGAACAGCGACGAGGCAAAGCTGGGGCGTCCGATGATGGAAGACTCCTGGGCGGCGATCTGGACATTGCTGACCAGGATGTAGGCGGTCATTTGCCCGCCGTTCTGCTCCGCCCAATCACCGGCAAACTGCACCTGATCCGGCCTGAAGACCAGCCGTTCTTCCTGCCCGCCCTGCAATCCGATGGCGAATGGCCCCAGCCCGCGCAACTGGCTGATGTTGATGTCGCCATGGTTGTACTGGCGCAGGTTGCCGAGGAGTGAATCGGTGATGGAGAGGCCCAGTCCGCGCAGGGCGACGACGGTCGCCACACCCGCCGCCACACAGAACAGGGCGAAGATCGTCCACTGACCGCCCCGGCGCAGGTTGTTGGCGGCATACCGCAGGTAGAAGAACAGTCGGGTCATGTAGGGTACAGTCTCATTGATTATCTGTGGGTTCATTCTACGGGCAATTCAGGCGGGCGTGAACCATAAAACAAAATGCCGGGATGAACATCGTTCATCCCGGCATTGCCTGTAGCTATCGACCGGCCACTATCGAGTATAGAGATACACTACCTGTACACCCCCGGCCTGCACGGTATATTCCAGCAGGCCATTATCGGCACAGCGGAAGGTGTAGGTTCCCGCTCTGGGATCGCCCCAGTTGGCTGCCATGGCCCGTTCGACCGTACTGCTCAGATCGGTTGTCACGCCGGCAGCATCGACCAGCATCCGGGCACGACCGATCTTCTGCCCGCTGAGGAAGGTAGCGGTATAGGTGACCCCATCCCCCCCGATATTAAAGTTGCCGATGCCGAGCACCACCAGATTGTATATCCGCATGTAGATGGCTTCGTTCATCGGCCCAATGTTACGCACCATCAAGCCATCAAAGCGCCATTCGACGTGCCCACCAGGGCCAAAGCTCAAGCCGCTGTTGCCGGGCCACATGCGGTAATCAGCGGCCGCGGGGTCTGGCGGCAAGGGTGTATTCGGCATCCGGAAAAGCGTCCACTCCCCCAGCAGGCAATCCGGTGTGCCGGTTGTGCTGACGACCTCAACGGGCGGTGGCACACAGGGTTCCGGCGAGGGATTGAAGGCTACTTCAAAATCCCCACCCACATCGCCAAATCCACGGGAGATGATGACCTTCACCGTACCGTCTGCCGGACACACCTTGATGGGAGTCAGGTTGGCGATCTCGGTGCCATCGGCCAGCCGCGCCCGCGCATTGATGCCTTCTGGGACGGTGACGACCATATCCACACCTTGTCCGGCAGCCAATCCAGCCAGGTTGAAGGTATAGAGGTTGAAGCTCAGGCGCGGTGTGGTCAGCACATGCCCGGCGCTGGCCGCAGCGGCAGCAATGACATTTTTGCCCCACAGCGCCCCCTGATCCGGCAGGCCGCGCAGGACACCCTGCCCGACCATCAGCGCGTAATCCGCCATCAGCGCGGTGACAGCATCATTGGTGAAGAACTCCCGTAAATGTGACTCGTGGCTATCCGGGTTGGCGGGGATGGCCTTGATGTAATTCATGGTCGTTTCTAGGCTCTGCGTGCGGGCCATCGCCATGAAGAAGAAGCTGTTGTCATAGCTGGTACCGGTCAGCGAGCGCACACCGAGGTTGGTCACAAAATCCCGGTTGAACGATCCCCAGAAGGTCGGCGCGGTAGACGGTGCATACACCATGGAGGCCATCCAGTTGGCGGTGCCTTCCACCCACCACAGCGACCGTTGATACTGCTCAGGGGGGAGGCTGCCCTTAAAGCGTTCCTGGAAGCAGTGGACGATTTCATGGGCGGTGATGAAGCGTACATCCTGCGGACTCATCTCCGCATCGACGTTGTACATCTTCACTTCGCAGACCTTGTTGGTGGCGCGGGTGCCGCCCCCCGGTTGCGGGACTTCCAGTGAATCCCGGTAGTTGGTTTCCGCGTCGGGTCGCTGCCCGCCGCCCAGGTCTGGGCCTTGTTCATCCACCAAATCGACAAAGATGGTGAAATCGAGCGAGTCCCACAGCGTATTGTAATAAGAAACCGAACGACCAATCGCTTCTTTCACCAGTGGGGAGACGATCTGCCGGGCGGCACCGGCCCGCAGGATATGGGTCACACCGTCCACCTCGATGGCTTCGACGGTTACGGCCTGGGCCAATCCCGGCAAGGTGCTGATCCATAAGAACACAACCACTGCCATCGCCACAATCCGACGCATCATCAATCCTTTCGCGCTTGCCAGCCCGTTCATCAATCGCTGGTATGTCTTTCTAGTAAACCGCGAAAAAGTAGTATCAAAGCATAGAGATATGGTGGGATTGCAGCGCCTGAATTTCGGCGGTCAGATCGCTACCCTGTGTTACCATCAGCGGCGATGCGATGGCTCTACAAAAGAAACGGGTAGGGAGAGTATGTCCGCTGTTCGTGACATGGAATACTATCAGGCATTAATAGCCAAAGACCCCACGTATCTGGGAACGTTCTACGTAGGAGTCAACACAACGGGTGTTTTCTGCCATGTAACCTGCCCCGCCCGAAAACCCAAATTTGAAAACTGCACCTTTTTCCAGGTACCTCAGCAAGCGCTTGAGGCCGGGTTCCGTCCCTGTAAACGCTGTCATCCCTTGCTCAATCCGCACCAGGCAGAACCGGCGCTCCTGCATTTAATGGAGGCTGTGGATGCCAACCCGGAACGGGCCTGGCACAGTGATGATATAGAGGCGTTTTATATTGATCCATCAACAGTCCGCCGCCAATTTAAAAAGCGTTTTGCGATGACCTTCGTCGAATATGTGCGGGCACGGCGGCTTGGACTGGCACTTAAACTGATAAAGCGTGGTGTCCCAGTGATGGAAGCGCAACTTGCGGCTGGCTATGGTTCCGGCAGCGGGTTCCGGGAAGCCTTTGTCCAGTTAGTAGGCAAAGCGCCCGCTTTTGCCGCGCACTATCAAGTCCTTGAAACCGCTTGTGTGGATACACCTTTAGGAACGATGCGAGTCATCGCCGATGAGCAGGCGTTGTACCTGCTGGAATTTACTGATCGAATCCATCTGGATCGGGAGATTGATGACCTCCGTCGGCACATTCAGGCCATTCTGGTGCCTGGTTATCCGGCTCCCATCCTTCAGATTGAAGCTGAACTAAGCGCCTATTTCGCGGGCAGTTGTCGCCAGTTCCGCACGCCCATCCATTTGCTGGGGACACCCTTTCAACAGCGAGTATGGACCATACTTCAGACTATTCCTTATGGTGAAACCCGATCCTACAGCGGATTAGCGCAGTATATGGAATATCCAACAGGTGCGCGGGCTGTCGCCCAGGCCAATGCTGCCAACCGGCTCGCGATCATCGTTCCCTGCCATCGCGTGATCCAGTCAGATGGAAACCTTGCTGGCTATGGGGGCGGGGTCACCCGCAAACGTTGGCTTATCGACCATGAACAATCAGGAGCATAAGATGACCACACAAACTGAACGCGCAGCGACCTTCGCCAGCCTGCATGTCAAAGGCAGTCCCGTCATCCTGTACAACATCTGGGATGCAGGCAGCGCCCAGGCAGTGCAGGCGGCAGGAGCCAAGGCCATCGCAACTGGCAGCGCCTCCGTCGCTGAGGCGCAGGGCTACAGCGATGGCGAAAATCTGCCGTTTGAGGTTGCCCTGGCAAACCTCCGGCGCATCGTCCGGGTAGTCGATGTACCCGTTTCGCTGGATATGGAAGGGGGCTACGGGCGGGAGGCCGAGGTGCTGCAAGCCAACGTCACCCAGGTCATCGAAGCAGGCGCGATCGGCATCAACTTTGAAGATCAGGTCGTCGAGGGTGCAGGTCTGTACAGTATCGAGGAACAGGTCCGGCGCATTCAGGCGATCCGCCGCGCCGCCGAACAGGCCGGCGTGCCGCTCTTCATCAATGCCCGCACGGATATCTTCTTGCAGGCAGCTACGGCCACCCACAACGAGGCCCACCTGCTCGAAGCGATGGAGCGAGCCAAAGCCTTTGCCGGGGCCGGGGCCAGCGGCTTCTTTGCGCCCGGATTGCGGCGGGCGGACTTCATCGAGCGCCTGTGCGCGGAATCTCCGCTGCCGGTGAATATCATCCTGCTCAAGGACGTGCCACCGCCCAGCCAGTTAGCCGAACTTGGCGTGGCCCGCATCAGCCACGGGCCTTACCCCTACCGCCATATGATCGAATGGCTTAAGGAGTCGGCCCGCGCGGCGCTAGGCTAAGGCAGAGGGATCGTTAGTCTTCGTAGCTGGCACTGACGAGGTTGGCAAAGGGCGTACAGTGAATACGGCGGGTGTTGTTCCAGGGTTCGCTGATACATAGGTAGTCCGCACCCACACTGGAGAGTTGGCGATCAAACTCGGCATCGGGCAGCGTGAGCAGAGTCTCGCCGCCGAGGAAGGGGCGCTCGAATTGCAGGGTGACGGACTTGCCATCCGCCAGGCGGGATTCCAACAGCGCCATTAAAGTCGCCGCCGAGTCATCGGCGGTCGTACTTTGCCGCGGCAGTGCAATAAGCGACAGCAGCGCAGCCACAATCAGCAGGGCAGTCAAGATAAACAGGGGCAGGCGGCGAAGCATAGGGCGTGTATCCTTTGCGCAATCAACACCGGATATACGCCCCATTATAACGGAAAGTTGCACGAACTCAGACCGGGATCTGCTGGGCTTCCTCGATGGTCGTTTCTGCGGCGTGATGCTTGACTCTCGTCTCCACCCGCATGGGCAGCCCACCCTGCGGGCGCAGCGTGATGGCCGCGTCAAAGCCGATCGGCCCCGGTTCGGTCAGGCGGAACTGATAGCGCGAAGCCAGCGCCGCCAGGATCAGCTTGCCTTCCATCAGCGCGAATTGATTGCCCACGCACACCCGCGGGCCGCCACCGAACGGGAAATAGGCATATTTGGGGATGCGCTTCTCCAACCCATCCAGCCAGCGCTCCGGGCGGAAGGCATCCGGGTTCTCGAACCAGCGGGCGTCGCGATGGACGACATACGGGAAGGTGATGACCACGCTGTTCTTGGGGATGGTATAGCCTGCCAGTTGCACATCTTCCTGCGGCTGCCGTCCGGTCAACGCCCAGGCCGGTGGATACAGGCGCATCGCCTCTTTGAACACGGCGTCGGTAAAGGTTAGCTTCGGCAGATCCGCGAAGGTCGGCGGGCGGTCACCCAGTACCGCATCGAGTTCGGCGTGCAGCCGCGCTTCGGCTTCGGGATGCTGGCTCAGGAGCGCCCAGGTCCAGCTCAGGGCGTTCGAGGTGGTCTCATGCCCGGCCAGGAACAAGGTCACCGCTTCATCACGCACCTGCTGATCGGTCATCTGCGAACCATCTTCATCCTGGGATTGCAGGAGCATCGAGAGCAGATCGCCCCGGTCTTCACCGGACTGCCGCCGCGCCTCGATGATCGGCATGATGATGCCGTTGAGGGCCTGCACCGCACGCCGCGCTTCTGTCACCTGCGGGATCGGCAGCCAGGACGGCGGCACAAACCCCTGCGTGTACTGCTGGTTACCGATGTGAGCCAGGGTTGTCACCAGTTCGCCAATGCCATCAGCGGACTCAGTCACATCCGTGTCGTAGAGCGTCTTGGAGACGATGTACAGCGTCAGCCGTGTCATCTCCCGGTGCATCTCGATGCGGGTGCCATCCGTCCAGCCGGACATGACCTTACCGGCAAAATCCACCATCGTCTCCGCATACGATTCAATACGCTTGGAGTGGAAGGCCGGGGCGACCAGCTTGCGCTGCCGCTTCCAGAAGTCGCCATCGCTCAGCACCAGGCCGTTGCCGAGGGTCTGCCGCAGCACCCGTTTATCCATATCCCCTTTATGATAGACATGAATGTTGCTGACCAGCAGTTCCTGAATATGATCCGGGTGACTGAGTTGATAGACATCGGTTCCGGCCAACTGATACCAGACGACATCGCCGTAGGTGCGGGCCAGATTAAGGAAGAAGGACGGCGGGTTGGTGCGTTTCATCGCGATCACGCCGCCGATATAAGGAAAGAAGTTCGGGCCAGGAGGCCGTTGAATTGCCATCGAGTTGACCGCCTCATACAATATTGACACGCTGTTCAACGAACAGAGTAAAATGGATTTATGAGGCGCGTCAAGCGGCGTTTTTCCGCCGTGTACAAGTTTGGACTGGAGTCCGGTTATGACAGAAGTCAAAGACAATCGCTTTGAACGGCGTAAGCAGCGCACCCGGCAGGCACTCCAGCAGGCGGCGATCGAGCTGATTCTGGAAAAGGGTTATGACGCCGTTCAGATTCAGGACATCACCGACCGGGCTGACCTGGGCCGGGGCACCTTCTACGTGCATTACGACAGCAAGGAGGACATCCTCTGGCAGACGCTGCAGGAGGAATACGACGCGCTCCACCGGGAGATTCTGGAGCGCTATGCCGAGGAGCAGTCCCCGCGCCTGGAGCATCTCATCTGGATCCGCATGTTTGAGAAAGCCGCTGAACAGCGTCCCCTCTACCGCGTGATGATCGGCAGCCGGGGTTCCGCCCTGCTGACCGAGCGCATCCAGACCTATCTGGTCGGGCTGGCGGAAGCGGGCATCCGCGATGGGCAGTTCCTGCCGGGCAATACGCTCGACCCGCGCTTTGTAGCCGAATACATGATCGGGGCGCTGGTACGTTGTTCGTCCTGGTGGCTGGAAGACCCTGGCGACCGGACTCCTCAGCAGATGGCCGATACGTTCTATCGGCTGTTCTTCCACCGGGAGCCCGAAGGAATCAGCGGGGCATCCCGGCAGGATACCCCGCTGAAATAAACTGATTAGCCCCGGATGCGGGAAAGTTCCATCTCGACGATCTTGTCGCCCTGAACCTCCACGCAGACGTTGACGCGCGGACGGTTCTGCCAGGGTTCGAGGTTGCGGCGGTCGGTATCCCCAATGGCGGGCCAGGTCTTCCCCCGGCTCATCCCCTCGCCAGCATCCACACGCACCGGCCAGGCTTCCGTCTTAAACAGGGTCGGATCAATGACGTAGGCAATCGCTGATGAGTCATGCACCCAGATGCCGTTGATCTTGCTGCGGGCATGGAAGAAATCCCGGTAGAACGGCACGATGCGGGCGATATGCTGCCCCAGCGGATTATTGATGCGACCATACTCAGCCAGGTGGGCATCGCTCATAAACACCTTGTGGGTCACGTCGAGGCCGACCATGGTCACGTTCCACGGTGCGCCAAAAACGACATCCGCTGCTTCGGGATCATTGTGGATATTGGCTTCTGAGGATGGAGTCGCATTGCCAGGGCCGAGCGCGTTCCCACCCATGATGACCACTTCGTGGACGTGCTGGGCAATGCGCGGTTCCAGCCGCAGGGCGAGGGCGATGTTGGTCAGGGGACCGACCGGCACCAGCGTAACCTGACCGGGCTGGCTCATGATCTGATCGACGATGAAGGCCGCCGCAGTTTGATCGACCGCTTTGGTGGTGGGCGGCGGCAGATTCACATTGCCCTGACCATCGTCACCATGGACAAACGGCACCGGGCCGCCAAACGGCACCGCGATCGGATCATCCGCGCCTTTGGCGACCGGAATATCCGAACGTCCAGCAATTTCCAGCAAGCGCAGGGCGTTGGTGGTCGCCAGTTCGGTGGTCACGTTACCGAAGATGGTGGTCAGGCCGATGACCTCCAACTCCGGCGAGCGCAGGGCGAAATAAATCGCCATCGTATCGTCGACACCGGGATCTGTATCAATAATGATTTTGCGGGGCATGGGTTACTTCCTATTGATAAATAAGCGTCGCAGGCCTACCAGTTGGGCGAGTATACCCAGTCCATTTCAATCCTGCTGACGGGTGGTCTGCTCGACCCGCATTGCAAAGCTTTAACATGACCGCCGGTAGTGGCAAGCCCCGTTCTCATGCTACAATGTCCCCGGCAGGCCGAATGGAAGCCGGACTGCCGCAGCCTGATTGGTCGGAACCGCGGACGCCCATCCGCCCGACTGATGTGTTTTTAACTGCATGATTTTATGAGGAGTTCGTACATGCACCGCCGACTACTGTTCGTCGTGCTTGCCACGTTGCTGGCAAGCCTGTTGGCTGTATCCGCCGCAGCCGCCCAAGACCCGATTACCCTTCGCATCACCTGGTATAACGACGGCACCGAAGGCGAAGCGCTCCGCGCCGCGCTGGATGGTTTCGAAGCCGCCAATCCGGGCATCACCGTTTCGATTGAAGATATCGGCTATGCCGACCCGAACATTTATCACTCCACTATTCAGTCCCAGGTCGAAGCGGGCAGCCCACCCGACCTGGCCCGCGTCAATAATGTATCGCTGTTCATTGGTAATTATCTGGACCTGAGCACCCTTTCAGCAAACCCTGAATACTGGCTGGAGAGCTTCAGCCCTTCTGTCCTCGATTCACTACGTTCAGGCCCGGAAGACAGTGGCGTTTACGGCTTCCCGCTGCAATTCACCATCACCGCGCCATTCATCAACCGGACGCTGTTTGAACAAGCCCAGGTTGCCGTCCCATCAGACAGCAACGATGCCGTGACCTGGGATGAGTGGACCGCTGCTGCCCAGCAGGTCGCCGAAGCGACCGGCACACCGTGGGCAATTGCCTATGAACCCCGTGGTCAACGCTTCTGGGGATTCTCGATTTCCGAAGGCGGGCAGTGGTTCAATGAAGAAGGCAACTTCACGGTCGATACCCCTGGCTTCCGCACCGCTGCTGAAAAGCTGGTGAGTTGGACGCAGAACGGTCTGAGCGATCCGCAAATCTGGGCAAACCTGGCGGATGGCCCCCGTATCGCCCGCGAACAGTTCATCGCCGGTCAGGTCGTGTTCCTGTACAGCGGCAGCTTCGCCGTCGGCGGTCTGGCGGCTGGCATTGGTGAAACCTTCGATTGGTCAGCCGTACCGAATCCGTCGGGCCCCGGCGGCAGCACCGGCAGCCCCGGTGGCTCACTGCTAGTTGGCTTCCAGGGGACTCAGCACCCGGAAGCGGTGGCCGCGCTGATGGATTACCTGGTGCAGGAAGACGTACTGGGCCAGTTCTCGATTGCTTCTTCCTTCCTGCCCGGTCATCTGGGACTGGCGGAAGCAGGACTGGACTACACTGCCAATGCTGAAATCCTGCAAGCGCTCTCTGCTGAAATCCCGAAAATCAACGAGCAGGCTTACAAACTCCAGTACAGCCAGTTCGCCTTCACCTACAATCGCCCCATTGATGGTCGGCTGGCACAGGTGATCGCCGGTGAACTGAGCCTGGACGATGCCATCGCCGCCATCCAGAAGGATGTGGACGACGCCATCGCCAACGTGAACGCGGGGTAGTCCCCACCCCTCCATAACCGTAAATCGGGTAGGGGCGACCCGGCGGGTCGCCCCTACCGCATTCGCATCCAATCGTCATTTATCGGGTTTTAGTACCCATATCCTGATCGCACTGAGGATGGTCGCATGACCACAATCCCGGCTACCAAAGTGATCCCCTATCGCACCAACCGCGAGCCAGGCTTCCTCGCCCGGATGCTCGAACATCTCATGCATCCGGTGGATGAGATCATCATCCCACTGCAACGAGCGCTCGGCACCCGGCGGATGGCGTACTTTTTTGTGCTGCCCAACTTACTGATCTTCGGCATTTTCATCCTGCTGCCGATGGCGCTGAACTTCTATTACTCGTTCACCGGCAGCACGGCCCTGCAACCATCGGAACGCCCCTGGGTGGGCACGGATAACTTCTCCCGCCTGCTCAACTGCGGCGACTATGGCAACCCGGTCACCTGTGATGAAGATATCTTCTGGCGTGCCGTATGGAACACCGGCGGCTTCGTCTTTTTCCAGGTCAGCGGCATGATCGTTTTCGCGCTGGTGACAGCGCTGGCACTCAACCGGCAGATTAAAGGGCGCGGGTTCTTCCGCAGTGTCTTCTTTTATCCCGTGCTGCTCTCGCCGGTTGTGGTGGGACTCATCTGGAAGTGGATTTTGCAGCGCGACGGCGTACTCAATGCAGGCATTGTGGCGCTGGGCGGCGAGCAAATGAACTTCCTGGTCGACCCCAACTGGTCACGCTTCTGGGTGATTGTCGTGAGCATCTGGGCACAGATGGGCTTCTACACGCTCATTCTGCTGGCCGGGCTGCAATCTATCCCCCATGAATATTATGAAGCTGCCCACATTGACGGTGCGGACACCTGGAATCGATTCCGATTTGTGACCTTCCCCCTGCTGATGCCAACCATGCTGGTCGTAGTGGTGTTGTCGCTGATCCGGGCGGTACAGGTATTCGATCAAGCCTTCGCGCTGACAGGGGGCGGTCCTGGCACAGCAACCACCTACATCGTCCAGTACATCTACAACACGGGCTTCACCAGCACCAGCCGCGAGGCAGGTCTGGCTGCAGCGGCCTCGGTGGTCCTGGGCGGTGCGCTGCTCATCCTGACGGTCGCTCAGTTGAAGCTGGGTCGGCGGACAGAGGCAAATCATTGATGCAGTTCCGGGTTGCAGGTGGCAAGTCATAAGTGGTAAGTTCTGAGCCCTGTAGCCAGTATCGATCTTGTCACTTGCTTTATGTGTCCTGAGAATTGAAACCAGCAACCTGAAATCCTAATGCGAACCCTCTTCGACTTCCTCTTTCGCACCCGTGGGGCCAGCCAGCTTTCGGCTACCGATTGGCTCACCTACCTGTACCTCTCGCTGGGGACGGTATTGATGTTCGGGCCGGTCATCTGGTTGGGGTTGTCATCGTTCAAGAGTCAGGAACAACTGCTGCGCTTCCCACCCACCTTACTGCCGATGCGGCAGGAAAGCGTGAGCCTGGAAGGGTACGATCAACCGTTGCCCTTGTTCGATGTCATGATGCTGGATGGCAATACCCGGCGGCTGGCGCAGGTTTCCCGGATTGGCCTGGAAGCGCGCATGATCGACCCGGCAAATCCCGGTGAGATCATCACGGTGGACATCGCCAGCCGCAGCCCGGTCGAAAGTATCTACTTCGGATTCGAAAACTATATCGAAGGGGTACAGCAGTTTGACTTCTGGCTGTATATGCGGAACAGCGTCTTCGTGACGATTCTGGCGACCCTGCTGACGCTGTTGGTCAACAGCATGGCGGCTTTCGGCCTGAGTAAGTATCAGTTCCGGGGCCGTAACCTGATCTTCGTCATCATGATTAGCACGTTGATGGTGCCGCTGGCTGTAATCCTGGTGCCGGTGTTCCTGGTCATCACGCAGGTGGGCTGGAACAACAACCTGCTGGGGGTCATCATCCCGGCAGCCGCCACCCCAACCGGCGTATTCCTGCTGCGACAATATATGCTGACCATCCCGGATGAACTGCTGGACTCGGCACGGATCGACGGCGCAAGCGAATGGCGCATCTACTGGCAGATCGTGCTGCCGCTGGCGGGCCCGGCGCTGGCAGTGCTGGCGATCTTCTCGGTCATGTGGCGCTGGAATGACTTTCTGTGGCCGCTGATCGTCCTTAGCCGCAAGGAATTATTCACGCTGCAAGTGGGACTCAACTCATTTCAGGGCGAGTTCAACACCCAGTGGGATCTGGTACTGGCGATGACCGTCCTCACCCTGCTGCCGATCACCCTGATCTTCGCCTTCCTGCAGAAGTACATCACGACAGGCATTGCGACAACGGGGATGAAATGAATAACTGTCGACCGGCTCGCATCATCACTACCTTAGTAGATGTTGAGAGGCTGGTTGACAGCATTCGACTCCAGTGGAATAATTCTACCAACTTGTAGGTTGATCATTTACTGATGAACGAACTGCCGGATAATGAAACGCGCCACAAAATCATAGAGGTGGCTGAAGCCCTCTTTTCAACACGGGGTTATGCGGCGGTCAAACTGCGGGACATTGCAGAGGCTGTTCAGATGAAACATGCTTCGCTCTACTATTACGTCCCAGGTGGAAAGGAGCAGTTGTTCATCGAAGTCTTTGAGCATAGTTTCCAACGGCATCAACTCGGTATTAGCCAGGCAATCCAGCAAGCAGGAGATTCATTTATTGACCAACTCTATGCCGTTGCAGATTGGTTTGCGACGCAGCCGGCAATAGATCTGAACAAGATACAGCAAGGAGACCGACCTAACCTGACGCCGGAAAATCTGCAACGACTTGCACAACTGGCTTATGACTCACTTCGCATGCCGATTGTAGCGGCAATCGAACAGGCCCATTCCAGGCAGCAAATCGAGGTTGAGCATTTCGATTTAGCAGCAATGGCACTCATCAGTATGGTGCAGAGCACAAGTAATATACCCGGAATAACTTTGAAAGGGCGGAAACAATTAGGGCATATGCTGATCAATATGCTTATGGAGGGTTGGCTACCCAGGTAGTCTCTTTTTTTGGGTGGTTTTTCTACCAACTTGTAGGTTGAATTGATCAATAGGAGAAGGTGTAATGGCTATCTTGCAGAATGGAATTCATCGTTTGGCAATGCGCTTGTCACTGGGGTGGATATTGATATGGGTCGTGGGATTAAATGTGTATTGGACGCTGGCACTGGGAGCCATCGGGCCGCAGTTCCAGCAAATTGCAGGTGCGCCACTGCTTGATTTGGAAAATGTGCGCGGTGTGTTGAGCGCCGATGAGGCGACTGCCCTCCTGACCAGCTACTCGCCAGCGGCGCAAACCTTCTACTGGGTATTCTTTATACTCGATAATGTTATCCCACTGATTGCATTTGGGTCTTTTGCTATTCTGTGGGCTTACCTGCTGCAGCGATTCCCACTTCGCCTCGAATCGCTAGCGCGCAGTTCGTTGGTGCTACTACCGTTGGGCGTGGGCCTATTCGATATTCTGGAAAACCTGTGCTTCGTCATTGCCATGTCCGGCGATCCCGCAAGCGCGCTTACGCCGGTGCAAATTGGATTGACCTTCGTCAATCTCAAGGCAATCTGCTTGTTCATGACGTTCGGCCTCACATTGCTCTTTGCGGTTATTGCAATCGTAACCCAGTTACAAAAACGGATGTCCATGACGCAAACGCCTCGCACAAATACTGTGTAACTGCTCATCAGATTCTTGACGAATGCCTAGATAGGCCCACTACCCTCATTGGGATTAGTGGGCTATAGGCCTCTGATAAGGCATCTCAAGGAGTCAGGCAGATGCGTTACCGATGGATATTCATCCTGCTTTTTCTGCTCGGGCTAGCTGGGCAAGCTATTGCTGCGGATAGGCTCACCAGCGAATCGACCTGCGCTACCGAGCTTGCCGAGGAACCGGATACCACGATGTTGACACTGATGGATTTTAACGAAGAACGCGCCTTCTCGTTTTGGGCGAACGTGAATGATGACGTGATGGGTGGGATCAGCGAGAGCGGTTTCATGCCGACTGATCACGGCAGCGGCCTGTTCAACGGCAACGTCAGTCTGGAGAACAATGGCGGATTCGCGTCGCTGCAAGCCCGCTTCCGGGCAATTGATCTGAGTGCCTTTAGCGGCATTGAACTGACCCTATGCGGCGATGGACAACGGTATGGATTCTACCTGATGGACAGCCACAATCGCCGCCTGATGTATCAGGGTGATTTTGATACGACTGCCGGGGTCTGGCAGACGATCCGCCTGCGCTTTGATGAACTGGAAGCCCGCCGTTTTGGTCAGCCCGTGAACGCCAACCCCCTGGATACCCGCCAGGTTGTGGGCATGGCCTTTATCATCAGCGACAAGCAGGAAGGTGCGTTCTCACTGGAAGTGGCGCGTATCAGCGCATGGACTGAACCGCTGCGTGTATAAGAGAAGCGGGACGCCATTTCTGGCATCCCGTAAAGACCATTAGCGTTTGCGCTGGACGAAACGCAGGACAGCCAATAGCACTACCGCACCAATGAAGGCGGTCAGGATACTGGGGATATTCAGGCCCGTCACACCCCCACCACCGCCGATTAAGTCCAGTACCCAGCCACCGATGAAGCCGCCAAGAATACCGACGATGATATTGGTAATCAGGCTGCCAGAGGACTTCATGACCATACTGGCAAGCCACCCGGCAATCGCCCCGACGATGATCCAAACAATTAAACCCATTTTGAGCCTCCCTGCATCAAGAAAAGTTTCATTCACTATTGAGGGTTTCGGCAGCGCGGTTTCATAATCAATAGTTGATGCGACTATAGTCGCTAAAGTATGACATTGCAAGAATTCCAGTCGCTGAGGACACAAAAGGGACGACCACACGGATCGTCCCTCTTTATTTGCCGTTCGCTAGTTGCGAAGGTTATTCTGGCAGCGTCCAGACGGCGCGATAGTAGATGATGTCATCGGCGGTCGCGGTGCTGATGGTGCCGGATTCGAGCAGTGCGCCGATGGCCGCATTGGCCTGTTCGACCTCGCTCTCGTTACCGCCCGCCATGCCAGCCAACTGCACCAGCGGCAGCAGGTCGGGGCCGGACATGTAGAGCACCTGCGAAGCGTTCTCCAGCAGCAGGCCTTCAGCCGCCTGGAAGGTAGCATCCGCACGCAGGCCGCCATCCGCACCCAGCGAAGCCTGGGCCGCGCCAGGCGTACCGATGAACAGCAGGTTATCGGTTGCCAGGATGAGCAGTTCAATGGTCATCGGCATATCCTGATCCGGCTGCGCGATGAGGCGAAGGCCAGTAGCATCACCCAGGGTAGCTTCTTCAAAGGTGATATTGGTCGGTTCAGCCGCCTTGATGACGGTTTCCAGACCGGTGACGATCTGCGAAGCGACCCCTTCTCCACTGACTTCCACCAGCAGGCCGAACTCCGCCGGGAACCCGCCGCTCATCAGCGACTGCATATCGGTGGCTTCAGCTGCATCAGCGGACAAACCGGCGTAGAGGGCGTAACCACCTGAAAGCGCCGGGAGCAGTTCCGTTTCCAGGTCAAGACCGGTGACGGCCTGTACCGCAACGGTCGCCTGCGCCAGACCCTGTTCGATGTCTTCCGGATTCAGGCCGGAACCCGCCAGCATATCGGACTGAACACGGAGGTTCTGCAGACCATTGCGGAGCAGCAAGCCGAGGTCGTTGCCGTACATGACCAGCGGCATCCCCGCCGGGATACGGGCCACAATTTCCGGGTTGACCGGGCCGGGTTGCTCGACCGAGAGGCCCATTTCCTCAATCCGCTTGAGATAGGCACCACCGTAAGGCTGGACGATGTCGATGGTCAACGAACGGCCATCGAGGACCGTGAAACCCCAGACCTGCGAAGGCGCGAGGCCCGCAATCGCCAGCAGACCGCCGGTGGGATCCATCATGGCGAACTGCCCTTCGGCACCCATCATCGATTCGACTAGCGTGCCCAGATTCAGGTAAACGCTGATGTTGTAGTCCGGCTCCGGCAGCAGCGCGAGCGTGCTGTTGAAATCGGCAGCGGCGCTAAGGGGCGCGGCAGGCATTTCCGTGGGGAGAATGCTGGTATCGTTGGTCGCCAGCAGCGCCACATCGGCACCCAGCGCCAGGATCATCGGTTCGCGGTTGTCACCACGGAACTGATAGGTAATGAAGTCGCCCTGAGTCTGCTTGCGGCGGGTGGTCAGGACATCATCGAAGAACGCTTCGGCTGCGTCACGATCCGTGATTTCGACCGCGGCCAGCACCGGGACTTCATCATCATTACGGCGGTTGTCATCAAAAGCTGTTTCCAGCGAAATGATGCCCAGGCTGGCGACTTCACCGAGCCAGGGCCGAATGGTGGATTGGAAATCCCCACCGCCAAAAGCCTCGGCAATCCCATTATCCAGGGATTCGCCCAGCAGTTGGACATCTTCCGCATTGGGAACCACGCCCTGAAGCCGTTCCAGCAGGCTATCCCAGACCGCGATGTAGTCATCATCGGTGCGGAGGCTTACAAATACTAGCGTCGATTCCGGGAACCAGCTTGCCAGCCGGTTGAGATCAGTCGGTGCAGCCGCGGCTGCCGGGGCGATCAGCAAGGCTGAAAGACCCACCAGCAACAGACCAACCACGATTAATCGCTTCATGCAAAGCTCCTTCAATACCATTTCGGATAAGACATTGAGGCAGACAAGCAACTCTGCTGCCGTCATGCGAACCGTCACTGAATAGCCTATACGCAGGGACAGTGCCGATAGTTTCAGTCTATATGTGGACGCGCAGTACAAGCACTAACTTTCCATGAAGGTTCGGTTAATCCATCGCTGGTCTTCAGCGGCGCGGTATAATTCACTTAACCTCACTCCCAGCCCCTCGCCCAACCGAGAGGGGCAACAATGAAGGAGACTCTTGTGACCGACTTGCAAACGCTGGCTATCAATACTATTCGGACCCTTTCCATTGACGCGATCCAAAAAGCGGATAGCGGTCATCCCGGCCTGCCGATGGGTGCAGCCCCGATGGCCTATGCGCTGTGGATGAACCATCTGCGCTTCAACCCGCGCAACCCGCATTGGGCGAACCGGGATCGCTTCGTCCTCAGCGCCGGGCATGGCTCGATGCTGATTTATTCGCTGCTGTACCTGACGGGTTACGACCTCTCGCTGGACGAGATCAAGAACTTCCGCCAGTGGGGCAGCAAAACGCCGGGTCACCCGGAAGTGCACGAAACCCCCGGCGTGGAAACCACCACCGGCCCACTCGGTCAGGGTGCTGCCAACTCGGTCGGGCTGGCACTGGCGGAGGCTTACCTGGCCTCGGTCTTCAACCGCCCCGGCTTCCCGATTGTCGATCATTACACCTATGCGCTGGTCGGCGATGGCGATCTGATGGAAGGTGTCTGCCAGGAAGCCGCCTCGATTGCCGGGACCTGGGGACTGGGCAAACTGATCTGGCTGTATGACGATAACCAGATCACGCTGGATGGCGAAACCGCCATGACCTTCACGGAGGACACCCCGGCCAAGTTCCGCGCCCTGGGCTGGCACACGATTTCGGTAGCTGACGGTAACGATGTCGATGAAATCCTGAAGGCGATTGTGGCTGCGAAGGCGGTCAAGGATCAGCCGACGCTGATCTCGATCCGCACCGTGATCGGCTACGGCAGCCCGAACAAACAGGGCACCAGCAAAGCACACGGGTCGCCGCTGGGCAAAGATGAAATCAAGCTGGTCAAGGAAGCCTTTGGCTGGCCGCAGGAAGATTTCTATGTGCCGGGCGAGGCACTGGAACACTTCCGCGAGTCGGTTGAGCGCGGCGCGGCCTGGGAAGCCCAGTGGGAAAGCCAGTTCCAGCAGTGGCGCAGCGCCTACCCGGATCTGGCGGCCCAGTGGGACAGCGCCTTCAGCGGACAGCTCCCGGCCGGCTGGGACGCGGATATTCCGGTTTACGCAGCGGGCAAAAAAGCGGCGACCCGCAACGCCTCCGGCGAAATCCTGAACGCGATTGCCAAGCACATCCCGACGATGATCGGTGGCGACGCGGACCTAGCGGGCAGCACCAAGACGCTGCTCAAGGGTGGCGAGAATACCGGCAAGGGCAAACCGGCTGCGCGGAACGTGCGCTTTGGCGTGCGCGAGTTCGGCATGGGCGCGATTGTCAACGGGCTGGCGCTGCACGGCGGTATCATCAAGCCGTACTCGGCCACCTTCCTGACCTTTAGCGATTACATGCGGAATGCCATCCGGATGGGCGCACTGATGAACATCCCGGCGGTGTACGTCTTCACCCATGACAGCATCGGTTTGGGCGAAGACGGCCCGACCCACCAGCCGATTGAGCACGCGACCGTACTGAGCGCGATCCCGAACCTGACGGTCTTCCGTCCGGCGGACGCCAACGAAAGCGCGGCGGCCTGGGCGACGGCCATGACCCTGAAAGGCCCGGCCTGCCTGATCTTCACGCGGCAGGATTTGCCGGTGCTGACGGGTGACCACGTCCGGCCCGGGGTGGCGCGGGGCGGTTACGTGCTGGCGGAGAGCGGCGGCAAGCCCCAGGTGATCCTCATCAGCCGGGGCAGCGAAGTGCATCTGGCGATGGAAGCCTTCGAGCAGCTCAAGGCGGAAGGCGTGGCGGTGCGCGTCGTCTCGATCCCATCGTGGAACCTGTTCGATCAACAGGACACGGCTTACAAGGCAGAGGTGCTGCCGCCGGATGTGACCCGACGGGTGAGCATCGAGGCCGGGATTACGATGGGCTGGGATCGGTACGTCGGTTCCCAGGGTGTGACCATCGGCATTGACCGCTACGGGGCCAGCGCCCCCTTCGAGCGCATCTACGCGGAACTGGGGATCACCTCAGCCGCGGTGGTCGCGGCGGCGAAGCAACTGCTGGGATAGCGCCTCTTACAACCGGGGAATGCCATTCGGTTCCGGGTGGCATCCCCGCCCTCCTGACAACGAATTGAGTCTACGGCGACGTGCCCTGCGGGCACACATTTGAATCTTCCATTTCGGGGCTTTTGCGGCGGCGGCGGCGGCGGCGGCGGCGGCGGTCAATGGCTTCGGTCAGGCTTTGGTCGGCGTGATCTGGGCCTGCCTCCTCGCTTCAGAGATGATGGTAGCACAGATGGCGACCTCAGAACGGAACATATGTTCCGATTTTGTGCCGGTTTTTGTGGGAGCCTACCCCCGGACGTTTTCAGGAGTGCCGCACTGCCGCCTCACCCCCCTGCCCCCTCTCCCGTGTGACGCTTCCTCATAGAAGGCTACCGTGATGGTGGGAGTCGCGTCACTGGATGCCGAAGGCAGGGGAATCGGACGGGCGCACAGCCGTGCGCCCCTACATTAGCCGTTCCACGTGTTACTGTAAATCGGTCATGTGCCGCCATACCCTAAAGGGTACGGCTCCGGTGAAGAAAAGCCCACTGAAGGGGCTGGCTCGATTGCGCAAAGCAATCCTGTGCGCTGCTATTTCGTCACAAGTCACTGGCAGCGGTAGCCTATTCATCCTCACCAAAGTAGTCTAAATCCATCTTCTTGACTGTATAGGTCGCGACTTCAGTTGCCCCAATGTTGTAGTCCATCATGTACTGGGCTAGCTGAATCCCGTCAATCAGGATGATGCGCTTCTCAATGTCAATGCCACCACGCTCTCGGACGCGATAAATCGCGTCCCGACAGTACGGCCTACTGTAGAGGATCAGGCAGATGCACGGATGAAATGACTATGGCACCGCCCTGCTCAGAACTTGCGCGTCATCACTTTGATCTCGGTGCGGGGGCGGAAGCGCAGCGCCGACCAGGTGGCATCGAGGCTGATCTGGGTGACAGGGTGCCAGTCGGCAGCGGTCAGGGGTTCCCAGCCGTGGTCGCGGCTGATATCCGTCTGGATCGTGCCGCTCTTTTTGGGATAGCAGAGCCACAAAACTCCACCCGGTGCCAGGGACTCCAGCGCCGGGCGGAAGCGGGCCTGTACGTCGGCGGCTGAGGTGAAAAAGACCTGAACGACATCCTGCCCGGCGGCAGGGGCTTCCTGCACGATGGCATCCGCCGGGAGCGGGTCGAGCCGGGCGCGATAACCCGCCGGGGCATGCAGCAAGGCCACTTTCATCCCCGGTTTGATGAGCAACTTCTGAGCCAATGATTTCTCGGACGGAACCGGCTTGGGCATGATAGATCTCCTCGGTATCAGCGCTCTCCATCCTGATTATAGAGAATGCACGGAGAGCGGTCTTGTATCGAGTGGACATGTGCCGCCACTCGCACGGCGCTATGTTATAATCCCGCCCATTGGATTCATCGCCCTACGCTGGATGCATATCACCCATGACCGCACTCACTGAATTGACGCTTTCGCAGGCGCTGGCTGGACTGCGCGCCAAAACCTTTTCCGCGGTGGAACTCACCCGCGCCTATCTGGATCAGATCGAACGCCTGAACCCAACCATCCAGGCTTATCTGGCGGTCACGGGCGAGCAGGCCACGGCTGCTGCTGCGGCGGCTGATCAGGCCCGCGCCCAGGGCGAAGACCAGCCGCTGCTGGGTCTGCCGCTGGCAATCAAGGATGTCATCTCGACCAAGGGGGTGGAAACCACCGCCGGCTCGAAGATCATTCAGGGGTACAAGCCGATTTTTGATGCCACGGTCGTGGGTCGGCTGTATGCGGCAGGCATGGTGCTGCTGGGTAAGCTCAACTGCGATGAATTTGCGATGGGCAGCTCAACCGAGAACAGCGCCTACGCCCTCACCCGGAACCCGTGGGATACCGAACGAGTCCCCGGCGGGAGCAGCGGTGGCAGCGCCGCTGCCGTCAGCGCGGGCATGGCGGCGGGCACCCTGGGCACCGATACCGGCGGCAGCATCCGTCAGCCGGGGTCGCTGTGTAATGTGACCGCCCTCAAACCGAGCTATGGACGCTGCTCGCGCTATGGTCTGATCGCGTTCGGCTCGTCACTGGACTGCCCCGGCCCGCTGGCACGCACGGTTGAAGATGTGGCGCGGTTGCTCCAGGTCATGGCCGGTCATGATCCGCTGGATGCGACCACCATGCCGGTGGCTGTGCCGGATTATTTGCAGGCACTCCAGGGCGATGTGAAGGGACTGCGGATCGGCATCCCGAAAGAGTATTTCATCGACGGGATGCAGCCGGAGGTCGTACAGGCCGTCCGCGCCGCAATTCAGCAGCTAGAGCAGATGGGCGCGACCGTCCGCGAAATCAGTCTGCCGCACACCGAATACAGCCTGCCCGTTTATTACATCATCGCCCCGGCGGAGGCCAGCGCCAACCTGGCCCGCTTCGACGGCATCCGCTTCGGCCCGAAGGTCGATACGGGCGATATGCGTTCGACCTATAACGCCACCCGTGGACAGGGCTTCGGCCCGGAGGTCAAGCGGCGCATCATGCTGGGGACGTATGCCCTCAGCGCCGGGTACTACGATGCTTACTATGGCAAAGCCCAGGCCGTCCGCACCCTCATCAAGCAGGACTTCGACACGGCCTTCGCCAATGTCGATGTGATCTGCACGCCGACCGCCCCCTCGACCGCCTTCAAATTTGGCGAAAACACGGGCGATCCGATCAAGATGTATCTGGAAGATGTGTTCACGCTGCCGGCGTCGCTGGCGGGCATCTGCGGGTTGAACGTGCCGGTAGGCTTTGACGGTCAGGGGCTGCCGATTGGGATGCAGATTCTGGGCAAAGCCTTCGCAGAGGACACCATCCTGCGCGTCGGGCATCAGTATCAGCAGGCGACCGACTGGCACACCCGCCGTCCGGCACTGGTGGGGTAGCTCACTCCACCCGCACCAGCACCGACTCCAGCGGCTTCTTGGTGATGACCGGGACGGTCGCATCCGGCGCGGGATAGCCGACCGGGATTAACACGTAGGGGCGCTCGTTGGACGGGCGCTTCAGAATCTCGGTCAGGAAGGCCATGGGACTGGGCGTGTGCGTGAGAGTCGCTAACCCCGCCAGATGCAGGCTGCACAGCAACATCCCCACGGCAATGCCCACCGATTCCTCGCTGTAGTAGTGTTTGATTTTCTTCTCGGTGCCGTCCGCATCACGCTCCAGGCCATAGGCCTGGCGGAAGACCACAATCAGGTAGGGTGCATCTTCCAGATGGGGCTTATGCCAGTCGGTGCCGAGGTGTGCCAGCGCGTCCAGCCACTCCGCGCTCATGCGGTGTTCGTAGCTTTCGCGTTCTTCGGCTTCGGCAGCCTGGCGGATCTGCCGTTTGACATCCGGGCTGCTGACCACCACAAACGTCCACGGCTGTTGATTGGCCCCAGAGGGTGCGGTGGCTGCGGTCGCCACGGCATTTTCGATCAACACATAGGGCACCGGCTCCGGCGAGAACATGCGCACGGTGCGCCGCGTGCTCATCTGCTGGCGAAACTGTTGGGATCGAGTCTGTTGTTCTTCCGGCGACACTCGCTGGAAATCCAACGGCATATACTGCGCCCGGCTGCTCATGGTTTAGAGGCCTTTGTCTTCCCGCTTCAACCCATCCCACTGGATCGTCGCCAGGAACTCGGCATCCAAGCCGGCGATGAACTGCGCCATCAGCCGCCCGGCCCGCTCAATATCGCGCAGGTCGCAGGTTTCGACCGGCGAGTGCATGTTGCGGATCGGCACTTCCAAGAGCGCCGTTGGGATGCCCTCCCGCGCCACCTGGATCGACCAGGCATCGGTGCCGCTGGCCCCGGGGATGATATCATCCTGCAACTTGATCTCGTACCGTTTGGCGGTGTCCTTGATGCGCTCGACCAGCTTGGGATGGAAGTTCGGTCCAATGCCGATCCCCGGCCCGCCGCCCATCTCACAGGTGCCGTCGGAGTCGACTCCGGGCTGCGGCGCGAAGGTCACATCCAGCGCGATGGCGATATCCGGCGCAACCGCATAAGCGGTGGTCGCTGCGCCATACAGCCCCATCTCTTCCTGGGCGGTGGCTGCGGCGTATACATCCCATTGATGATGCAGACCTTGCAGGTTATGGAGGCAGGCCGTCACCGCCGCCAGACAGGCGCGGTCATCGAAGGCTTTCCCGGCTACTTTCTTACCCATCAGGTCGATCAGCGGGGCCGAAGGCGTGACCAGGTCGCCAATCTGGACCAGTTCTGCAACTTCTGCTGCTGGTAGACCCACATCAATCACCAGATCATTCCAGTCCGGGTACTGCTTGCGCCCATTGGCGGCGGAAAGATGCGGCGGGGTGGTGGCGACGATACCGGGCAGCGCCTGCCGCCCATGCACGATAACCGGCTGTGCCAGCATGATGCGGTTATCGACTCCGCTCAGGTCAGTGACGGTGATGAAGCCATCTTTCACATCGGTCACCAACATGCCGATCTCATCCATGTGCGCCGCCAACAGAATCTTGCGGGCGGGCTTGAGGGGTTTGGTGGCCTTCTTGATGCCGATCAGGCTGCCCAGACCATCCTGCTGGAAACTGTCCACCAACGGGGTCCAGGCTTCCCGAATGACTGGATGGATGAGCGTTTCATGGCCGGAAGGAGCGTGGGTCTCGGTCAATGCGCGCAGGTGATCTTTGAGTTCAAACATGGCAACTCATCTACAGTAGATAGTCAAGACAAGAGCTTAAATTGTAATCCATCGGCGTGTGTGTGGCGAATAAAACTGAAGATTGGGATGGCACGTCTATCAGACGCCCATCATGGCGTCCCTATATGGGATTTTCGCAACGATGAAGTATGGCTCATCTGCCCCGGAGCCTAACCCTTGCAGCCAGGGCTACTTGACACATCAGAACATTAGTGCTAGTGTTGCAACGGTGAATAGTATGTATATGACTTGCGCAAACTTGGGATCGCATTGCGACATATGAGCACAGACCACCTGCCTAAATTACGGATGGTCCACAATTACCCAATCGAGCGTTTTGCGTAAATTTTAATGGACTGTTCTAAAAGTATTACAAGGCACCGCAGACTGGATAACCCATAACAAACTATGAATGTACAAGAACAAATCGAACAGTATATTGCCAGCCAACCTGAACCCAAATGCAGTGATCTGCAGGCGTTGCATGACCTCATTCTGAACATCATGTCCGCCTGTCAATTATGGTTCCTGGATGGCAAAAACGAAGAGAACAAAATCGTTTCCAATCCGAGTATCGGCTACGGCGTTCGGACCATCAAATATGCTGACGGAACGCAAAGAGCGTTCTATCAAATTGGCTTGAGCGCAAACAAAACCGGAATCTCGGTCTATATCCTAGGGATCAAGGACAAGCATTATTTGGCCCAGACCTATGGGGAAAAACTGGGTAAGGCAAGCGTGACCGGCTACTGCATTAAGTTCAAAGCGCTGAAGCATATCAATATGGACACCCTCGAAGCAGCCATCCGAGATGGTGTGGCGCTCACCAGTTAAAAGACACTACATCACCAAGATGTGGGGTCGAGAGTAGAACACACCGCTTGGCTCTAATCCTGCGCACCCCATTCCAGATGTCCCCTGCTCAAGCCAATTACACTCCACAGACCACGCGGAAGCCGACCATCTCCGCTCGACCGCCGGGGGGTGCCCAGTAGCGATCAGCACTGCGGGCCGCCAGCAGATCCTGCTGGAATGAACCCCCACGCAACACTTTGAAGTCGCCAGCCTGGAAAGAATTGCTCACGGCGGGGCCGGGTGGATTATCCCGCACACCGAGGGCGTAGTAGTCTTTATCGTGCCAATCGGCCACCCATTCCCAGACGTTACCCGCCATATCCATCGCCCCAACCCAACTCGCCCCTTCCGGTTTTTCCCCGCCGGGGGCCGCGCTGGTCAAACCGATGTCGTTGGTCTGAGCTTTGCCGATGGTGAAATCATTGCCCCAGGGGAAGATCGGCGCGGCCGGGCCACGAGCCGCATACTCCCACTCGGCTTCACTCGGCAAACGGCAGCCGCGCCAGCGCGCATAGGCGTCCGCCTCATACCAGGAGACATTCACAATGGGGATGTTCCAGTTTTCCGGCAGCGTGTAGGTGGACGGGCCGTTCGCCGCGTCCCAGGCCCAGCCCTCCGGCGTCCAGTTCGCCTGATTGCCATAACCGCCCACATCGATGAAGGCCTTCCAGTCGCGCACACTGACTTCCATCAGGTCAATCCAGTAGGGTGTCGTGATGCATACCTCATGCACCGGCTGTTCATCAGAATCGCCGCTGGTGCTGCCCATCATGAAGCACCCCGCCGGGACATATACCTGCCGGACGCCGGTTGGGTCATAGCGTAAACTCCCCGGCCCGGGAGTCGGCGGCAGGGTGCGGGTCGGCGTGGCGCTGGGTAGTAGTGCCGTCGCGCTGGGTGTCATGGTCAACGTCGGAGGCGGGACAGTCGCTGTAGCAGTAAAGGTAGAAGTCAGTGTAGGGGTCAACGTTGCTGTAGACGTAGCGGTTGGTGGAACAGCCGTAGATGTCAAGGTCGCCGTCGGCGGGATTGGCGAGGGCGTAGTGGTCAGAGTCGCGCTGGGCGGCACCAGCGTAGCCGTCGGCGTGGCGCTGGCCGTAGCTGGTTGGTTGGTCAGGGTATGAGTTGCTGTTGCGCTTGCCTGGGCTGCTCCAGCTACGATCAGGACCGGTGTTGGCGTGGCTGGTGGTCGATTACTGACATACAGGAAAGCGGCCACACCCCCCAGTACCGCGACGATCAATAGAAGAACCAAACCTACCCATAGGCCACGGAAGCGACTGCGCTGAAATAGCTGTTCGCTGATCATATCGCCGGGAATATCCAGCGCGGTCGGTTGGCCCGTTCCGGGCTTCACCACCTGGCGCAGCGCCTCGACTAAACCCGACGGCAGCCCTGCCTGTACACCATGAGTCATATCGGCATATTGCAGGTTGGCAAGACGCGACCAGGGTTTGCCATCCAACAGCACCGGGAAGATGGGCCGACGATTCTCCGGGGCTTCAGCCAGCAGCAGTTCACGCTCCACCCAGTCGGAGGTCTGCGAGCGGGGGGACATGATGACGATGACCGCGTCCGCGGTGATGATGTTCTGTTCAATGGTCGGCCACCAGCGGGCGCTGGGCGTCAGCCGGGTTTCATCCATCCAGACCGCCAGCCCCTGCTGTTGAAGTAATCCACGCAGGTGCCGGGCAAACGAGATGTCCTGTTTGCTATAGCTGATGAAAATATGGCTCATGCTCGGTTTTCCAGGTTGTGCTTGCCCCCAATACCTTAATGCGATTGGCAACGAAATGCCAGCATCGACCTTCGAGGTGTCGCTTTCGATCTCCTGTGTTAGACTTTCGTTAGATTGCCTTCAACAACACCAAGTAGCGGGACACAGTAATGATCGGACGCAAGCTGCTTAATCGGTACGAGATCAAGGAACATCTGGGTGACGGCTCGACCGCAACGGTCTATAAAGCCCTGGATACCCGGTTGGGGCGGCAGGTGGCCCTCAAGATACTGCTGCCACACGTCCGCGAATCGACCCGCAACCGCTTTTTTCAGGAAGCGCTGGCCGCTGCCCAACTGAACCACCCGAACATCATGGCGATCTACGACATTGGGGATGACGCCGATTTTCACTTTCTGGTGGTTGAATTTGTCGATGGTATGTCGTTGGCAAATTACATCCCCTCGCCGGTCACAACCGTCATCAACTTTGGTCGGCAGATCGCTAGCGCCCTGCAATACGCGCACGATCATCAGGTCATCCACCGGGACATCAAGCCGGCCAATATCAAAGTGACCCCGAACGGCGTGGTCAAGATCATGGATCTGGGGTTGGCGCTGCCGCGTGATGCCCAGCGCGTGACGGCTGAAGGCATGGTGATTGGCACCCCGGCCTATCTCTCGCCAGAACAGGCGCAGGGTTATACGCTCGACCACCGCACGGATATTTACTCGCTCGGCATCGTGCTCTATGAGATGGCGACCGGGCATCTACCCTTCGACTCTGATGAAATTCCGGCGCTGCTGCTGCAACAGGTCAAGCAACCCGCCCCACCGCTGCGTCTGATCGCGCCGGATGTGCCGGTGGATCTGGAAAAGGTCATTCTCAAAACGCTGGAGAAGAATCCTTCCCGGCGCTTCCAATCCTGCGAGGCGCTCGGCAATGCGCTGGAAGCCATCCTGAACGGATCACCGACGATCACCTCGGAGTCCACCGCGGCGCGGCCCGGCACCGGCGAATTGCAAACGGATGCCCGCCGAGCGACGCAACCAACCGGCACGGTTCGCCGCGCCAAACCCACCGTGCGCGTCATGCTAGCAGATGACCACACCATCCTGCGGCGTTCGCTAGCCAGCTTCCTCCAGCAGAACGATGAATTCCTGGTGGTGGCGGAAGCCTCCAATGGCGATGAAGCCCTCGAGCAGGTGAAAGCCACGCTGCCGGATGTGCTGCTGCTCGACCTGAACATGCCGGGGCGCGGCGGGCTGGATGTGCTGCCGTCGATCCGGGCGGAAGCCCCTAACGTTCGGGTGCTGATCCTGACCGGGCGCGAGGAAGACTGGTACATCATGCGGGCGCTGCGAACCGGGGCGCACGGCTACCTGCTCAAGACCACCGATGAGAACGATCTGCTGGATGGCATCCGTAAGGTGCTGCAGGGGCAGACGGTGCTGGGCCAGGGCGTGGCCGAGCGTTTGGTTGCCAATATGGGCGGTGATGGAAGTGGCGGGGCGCTGACGGCAACGGAAAAGCAGGTGCTGTTGTATGTCGCCGCCGGACTGGAAAACCCGGACATCGCCAAGCAGATGCAGATCACCCAGCATCTCATCATCGAAACGCTGGCGACAGCCATGGATAAACTCGGTGCGGGCGACCGTCACTCGGCGGCCCTGACCGCCCTGCGGTTGGGCCTGATCGAATTGAGCGCCGTGCAGGATTTGTAGGTATACATTATTTGTATGTAGCAATACATGCAGATTAATTAGCAGTCTCATGGATACAAGTCAATGAGAGCATTCAAGCTGCCAATCATATTCATCTGGGTCGTTGCGTTAACGTCACTTGCATTGTCTCAAGATGTCTCCGAACCTCGGTTGATTGTTTGTGGTGATACCTTTGAAGATGTATTGATTACAGAAAAAGATAAGCTCGAATATCAGATTATGCTTAGCCCTGGAGATGGTCTGTCAATAACTTCAAGTAGATTTGGACAGCATTTATTGCTAGCCACATATGTCTATGACCCATTGGGAAATCTTTTATTGAGCAGTACCCAAAATGGTCAACTGCAATCTGCGGTCCGGGTTCAATACATTGCTGCCGCGCATGGCACATTCAAGATTGTCGTCACTAATTATCTTCTGGAAGAGCCATCTGTAACTGGTGGTCTAGGCATGTTCACGATGGCAGTTTCCTGTATATTGCGTGATGGCTCTTCCATCGTACCCGAGTCCGCGCACGATCCTACACCCTTACCCGATTCCGTGCACAATCCTACACCTATCGCCGCGGACAATATTGCTCCGGATATAATTGTAATGGAAGATAGCATCCTTTTGCCCGTAGATGCGACTGCACAGGGAAGTGAGCCAATCGGTGAAGGCGAAGTGCGGTTGTTTTCCCCACTCAGGGTAAATGAAGATGACCTGGTCCTCGTACGGCTGGAATTGGAGGCACTCAATCCGGGCCCGGTTGCCACCGCCCCGCCCATCAGCTTGCCCACTCGGGTGCCAACGCCCTCGCTCCTCGACCAGCAGAACATCTCGCTCTACACAGTGATGGCTGCCGGGCTTGAGGGTCTGGATATTGATCAATTCCAGATAGAGCCTGAACCTAATATTCAAATGCTGCGCCTGAGTACCAAGGAAGTGAATTATTGGGAATGGCGGCTGCGGGCGCTGCCCGGCAGCGGCGGCGATTACCGATATCTAAATGTTTTCCTGTATGTTCCGTGGCTGCTCAATGACGGTACAGTCGGAAAGATTATCATCTACAATGCCGACATCGAAATCTATGTACGTCAAGCTGAGACATCATCGGAGACGGCAGAGATGCAAGCGGATGATACTTCAGGAATAGCGGCGGAGGCTCAAGCAGCCAATGCAGCTGCGGTCGCCGTTAGCATTGCCGATGGGGATGCTGCGAACAACGCTGAGTCAAACCTGACCGATTTTTCGGTCATTTATTCAGACCCAGATAGCCTGACATTAGTCTATTATACGAGCCTGAACATCGAAACTTTGAAACTACGATCTGTTATCAATGAAGGCTGGGCGACAGATTTCGCTGTCATGCAGTTACAGGAGAATTTAGCAGAGTCCGGGATGTGCCTGCGCTATGTGCGTTACCAATCATCGCCACCACTGCCAGCAGATTGTAAACCGCAGTCCACTTTTGAGCGCGAAGTCACCAATGCGGATGTATTTTGGTATGACTTCCGGGAAAACCGCTTGCTGGATACAGCCATTTACTTTCAGGAAAAGCTTCTGACAGTATGCTCGTCTATTGCTGTCCGATGCGATCTGCGGATTGAAACCTGAAGCACTGTTGATTGGCGAACCGTTGTCATAGGCCGCACCAAACGATGGTGCGGCTTTTTGATGTCAAGCAGATGCCCGATAGGCGCTGGTAAGCTAGAATAGGTTGTAATTTGGTTCTTTAGACTTGTTTGAATTAGGAGTTTTGATAATGGCGAAAGCCAGGATCTTGCTGGTCGATGACGACCCATTCATTGTCGAAGCCCTGGCCGATTTATTGCAGTTTAATGACTATGAAACCCTCACCGCCCACAACGGGGTCGAGGCCCTTCACATCCTGACTACCCACCAGCCCAACCTGATTGTCTCGGATACACGGATGCCCCAGATGGATGGGGTCGAGTTGTTGAAGGCCGTCAAAGCAGATTCGCGACTGGCCGCAATTCCCTTTATTTTTCTATCGGCATTGAGCGAAAAACTGGAAATTGCCGAGATGCTCCGCCTGGGCGCTGTGAACTGCATCTCCAAACCCTACGACCCCGGTTATCTCTTGCGGGAGATCGCAAAGCACCTGTAAACCCATTCTAGTTCTGGTAAGCTATCGCGCTCGGCGGATTAGCCAGCGCTGGATGCATACCTGTTTTCAAGAAGCGCTATACCAATCGCTGCCGCCTTCAGGATATTCAGTCCAACCAACGAGGGGCCATTCCATGCAGCGAGTCGGACGTTTACCTGCCCGTATCAATCTATTGATTGTGGCGCTCTTGATCGGCGGCGGGTTGCTGCTGCTAGGGCCGCGCCTGCCCTATATCTTCAGAGTGATCTGGTATCAGTTTGCCGGGATTGAGGATTATCAGATTTTCCCCGCGCGCACGGTGGCCGCCGGTGAAGGGCAACCCTGGGCGTTGGCAGCAGATTATAACCAGGCCACCCTGGATGGGGACCTGATCCAGACGATTGAGAGCTATGGCCCGGTTGCCTTCCTGGTACTGCAGAACAATGAACTGGTTTATGAACGCTACTGGGAAAATCACAATCAGGCGGCTTACAGTGCGTCGTTCTCCATGGCGAAAGGCATTGTGAGCCTGCTGGTGGGCATCGCCCTTGAAGAAGGCAAATTACAGAGTCTGGATCAGCCCGTTGCAGATTTCATTCCCGAGTTCCGCACAAGCGACAAAGCCAACATCACGATCCGGCACCTGCTGACCATGACCTCAGGCCTGGATTGGGATGAGGCATATACTTCCCCGTTCTCACCCACCACCGAACTGTATTATGGGGAGGATCTCTACCGGTTGGTCGTGAACCTCCCAGTCAAGCATGAACCGGGAACGGTCTGGTATTACTCCAGTGCGGATACCCAGCTTCTGGGGATTGCGCTGGAAGCGGCCATTGGGCAGCCCCTCAGCGACTATGCCAGCGAGCGCTTATGGAAACGGATTGGCGCGGAACAGGATGCCAGTTGGAGCCTGGATCGCGACCAAGGGGTCATCAAGTCCAACTGCTGCTTTAACAGCACGCCTAGAGATTTTGCCCGCCTGGGCCAATTGGTCCTGCAGGGCGGAACCTGGAATAACGAGCAGATTGTCCCCGCAGCATATCTTGCAGAGGCGATTCAACCCGCACCCGGTTTACAGGATGAACAGGGTAATCCGGTGAACTATTACGGCTATCAGTTCTGGATTGCACAGCTCGTGGAGCCACCCGTGCCACACTTCGCGGGAATCCTGGGTCAGTACATCTTTGTCCTGCCCCATCTGAACGCCGTGGTCGTGCGACTTGGTCATCGGGAGGATCCCAATTTTAACGATGGCATCGCTTATCTACAGGCGGCGCAGATGATCCTCGAGGCCCGCTGAAGCAGCTAGGCGCTGACTCCGTTGACGGTCACCGTGTAGATGACGAAGCCGAGATAGCCGATCAGAAAGATGGCGGCTTCCCAGCGGAAGAGAATCTTCTGATGGATGGCAAAGGGCAGCAGCAGCGCAGCAAAGACGATCATGATCGGTAGTTCAACCGCGATCACACCCGGCGGCACCGGGACGGGTTGGACAATCGCGGTGATCGCCAAAATCGCCAGCAGATTAAAGATGTTCGAACCGATGACGTTGCCGAACAGAATATCGCGCTCTTTATTGAGGGCGGCAACGATGGACGTGACCAGTTCCGGCAGCGAGGTGCCCACCGCCACCAGCGTCAAGCCGATGACCACCTCCGGAACGCCCAGCGTGCGGGCGATATTGACCGCGCCATCGACCAACAGGTTGGCACCGACCAGCAGGACAACCAATCCGACCAGTACGCGCCCGATTTCTACCGGACGGCGAATCTCCCCGGTGATACCTTCGACCACTTCTAGTTCGGCCTCATCACGGGCGGTGACTCGTTCGCGCAGGGCAGCGCGAATGACCACCACCAGAAATACGATCAGGCCGCCGAACAGCAGCGCGCCTTCCAGTTGATTGATGCTGCCATCCAGCGCCATCACGAATACGACTACGCTGGCGGCGATGGTGATGGGAATCTCCCGGCGCAGCAGCGAGATCTGAATCGGCAAGGCGGCGATCACCCCGGCCAGACCGAGGATTAAACCGATGTTGGCGATGTTGGAACCTACGACGTTGCCGATGGCGATCTCCGGCACGCCTTTGCGGGCGGCATCGAGCGAGACCAGCAGTTCCGGCGTGGAGGTGCCGAACGCCACCACCGTCAGGCCGATGACCAGCGCCGGGATGCCCAGCGAAGCCGCCAACCGGGAGGCTCCCTGCACCAGCCAGTTGCCCCCGAAGAACAGCCCGACCAAACCGATGACGACGTAGACGATGTTGAGTTCCATGTTGAGTGTTTAACCTGTAGGTTACAGGATTCCAGTTGGGTTGGTTTTCCGGCTACGAACGACCGCTGCGCCCGTCTCTGAACCCGATCGGTCAGTTGGTCATCTGCTCATCGGCTTGAGCAGGGTTTCATGGTAATAAGGTTAGATACAGAGTATGTTTGGGTTGAAAAATCACGAAATCACGATGATCGAGCGAATTCAGCTTCAAGGATTTCCCGACTGCGTGTGGAAAGATCAGGGGCGACTGCTGTCCATTCGATCTGATCAGCCTCAAGTTCAGCCATTAAGGCCATCTGAAGCGGCCACGTGGAATAATTTTCCGTCATATCCAGTGGTTGATACTGGCGCAGCATATCGTCCAGCACGTCCGCAACCGGGCGGTTCTCAGCGCGGGCAATACTCTTGAGACGGTCAATCAACCGATCAGGAAAATCCATAACGGTCATACGAATGACTCCACTACCATGATATATGTGATTATAGCACGCCTAAACAGCGTTACGGAATCACCCGTCCGTTGAGCATCTCGGTGACAGACTTGACCAGGCGGCGCAGTTCCGCTTCCAGATCCTCCGTGATGCCGTCCTGGATGGCGGCCTCGCGGAACAGATCGCGGGCTTCGCGGAGTTCAGCTTGCCCTTTGCGAAGGCGGCTCAAACCGGCGCGGAGTTGGGCGCGGGCATCCCGGCTGGCCGGGCTGGTGTACTGGTCGGGAAAATCCCATCCATGCAGCGACCCGACCTGATGCAGTCCGGCGCTGAATTGCTCGGCAGTCTCCAACCGCATCGAGGCTCCATCCTGGAGCAAGGCCTGCAGGGCAAGGCTCAGGCTGGGTTCCACGCCAAAATCCAGTTCGAGGATGTCCTGGTAACGGCCCTCGGCTTCGTGAATCGGCCCCGGTTGTGGACGCAGCGCCGCCTTCTGTGGTGACAGTCCGGTGAAGAGCGGGTACAGGATACCCACGCACAAGTTGTGAATATCCATCCGGTAATACTGCTCGTCGCCGGTCGCCCCTTCCAACTGGCGCGAGCTGTTCAGGTCGATGATTCGCAGCGTGGTGCCGTCCCAGTAGACGTGCTCCAGCTTATGATCCATATAGACGATGCCCTTGCTGTGCGCCGTCTTGAGCAGTTCACCGAACTGCAAGGCCAGCGCCAGGCCTTCCTCACTGGGCAGCCGCCAACGCACGCCCGGCTGATTGGGCTTCATCAGATAGAGCAGATTGAGGATGCGGGGAAGGTTCTGCTCCGCCAGGTAGGGACGCCAACCGCGTTCGGCATACTCCGGCAGGGCGCGGATAAACCCCATGATGTCCTGCTGAAAAGACACGATCTCGCCGCCGGAGGGGGCTTCGCCCCGCGCTTCGATGTAGCCGCAGTCCATCAGCTTGACGACATGCGGGCTGCCTGACAGCTTGCTCAGCAGATCGGCCTCGTTGGCGAAGGCGCGATATTCCCAGCGGATGTCCCCCAGCGGATCGAGGTGTTCCGGGCGCAGCACCTTGAATGCCACCGCCAGCCCGGTGCGCCGGTCGAGCGCATCCAGCACGCGGGCATAGTGCCCTAGTGCAAAGGTGTCATTAAACTGATCGATACGGTACAGGTCATCAAGGTTCGGCATGGCGTTTGGGAATCTGTTGGATAAAGACAAAATATCCCAAATTTGGGTAAAATTTGGGATAACCATACTCTACCACCATCCCGCCCCCACGAACAGGGTAATCCGTCCGGGTTCGATCTGATAGCTAGCACCCGCCGCCGTGAAATAGCTGATCGCCTGGATGACCTCATCGCCGTGCAGACCGAGCGCCACCGCGTACACGAATGATTGGCGAAATGGACAAGTCACGAAAACCTGAGGTATATCCTAAGGTCTAGCGGTTGTTGATTCCCCGGTAAGGTGCCGTAGACCTGACTTCATCGTCGAATTCGATAGTCTCGACAAGTTCCTTCAGATAGCGGCGTGTGCGTGTAAGCGGATGAGTCGGAACCAGTGAGTCATACTGTTCATCATCCGAAGGCAATCGACGTACTGGCGCATTGCGGATTTTGTCGAAGAAGCCCTCCATCGAACTTACTTGGACAGGTGGGGGTGGCGCTTCAGGTGGTTGCGGATTTAGCCGGGATTCAACCATGTAGGACAATGCTTCTCTTGTGCCGGTTGTCCCATATTCGTCACACTGAAAGGTGAACCCGCAGAAACAATTCATGAATGGAAACATAACCGAACCAAGATACCGCATTCCCAGACTGTTTTCAGGCATGTGAAATTTGAAGATTGTCTGAAAGGCTTCTATCCCTTTGACTTTCAGGAAATCCACACTGATAACTGCACCTTGTGACTGGTTCATCATGCGTTCAAACATGGCACGATGAGATTCGATATTTGGGTAATCAGGGGGTAAGTCAGTGGGCGGAAACCGCCCGTAACGTTGTATACGTACATCTGGTACGCCCTCATTAACCCATACAATCTGCCCATCTACTGGCTCAATCAGCTTCCAACCAACCATAGAAACATGGAACGATTCGGCTGTCGGCATCAAGAGCCACCTCCTCATTGAATGGGCAGACTGTATAGCTAATGCGATGCACAATGTCGCACAGACATTATTCTACTCGACAACTACTCAAGCCAGTTGCTCCAACTCACTCAAAATCGTGGGCAGGAATTCGGCAATCGTCGGATGGACGGGCAGCGCCTCCATCATCACCTTGTAGCTGGCACCCGTCGCCATGAAGTAGCTGATCGCCTGGATGACCTCATCCCCATGCAGACCGAGGGTCGCCGCACCGAGGAAACGTTCCGTCTCTGCATCCACCAGCAGCTTAATGAAGCCGGTTGTCTCCGCCTGTTCAACCGCGCGGCCCATCTTCTCCATCGGTTTGACCGCCATCAACACCTTGCGACCGGAGGCCCGCGCCTCTTGCTCGGACATGCCCACGCGCCCCAGCGGCGGATCGGTGAACAGGGCATAGGCCATGGTGCGGTCGGTCCATTTACGGGCGCGCCCATGCAGCAGGTTATCGCGCACGATCTCGTAATCCTGGTAGGACGTGTGGGTGAATGCGCCTTTGCCGTTGATGTCCCCCAGCGCGTAGATTCCCGGCGCGGTGGTCTCCAAGTAAGGGTTGACCACGACGAAACCGCGTTTGTCCACCTCGACGCCGACCGACTCCAGATTAAGCTGGTCGGTATTCGGCACCCGTCCGATGGCGTTCAGCCAGTGGGACCCGGTGACGACCGTCTCGGTGCCAGTGAATTCGTTGCGGATAGTAGCGCGGATTCCGCCGTCCGCCGTCGGTTCAACCTTGCTCAGGTTGCTGGAGGTGTGCAGGTCAATGCCTTCGTCGGTCAGGAACTGGTGGACAACGTGCTTGATGTCCTCATCCTCCCGGGCAATCGGGCATTCCGAGGTTTCGATCACGGTGACTTTACTGCCCAGCCGCCGGAAGGCCTGCCCCATCTCCAGCCCGATGTAGCTGCCACCCAGGATGATGAGGTGCTCCGGCAGGCGATCCAGACGCAGCGCTTTTTCGCTATCCAGCCAGTTGACCGTCTCGATGCCCTCAATCGCCGGGACACGCGCCCGCGTCCCCGTGTTCAGGAAGACTCGCGGTGCAGCCACCACTTCATCGCCCATCCGAACCTGATACAGACCATCCGCCTGGCCTTCAAAACGGGCGTAGACCGGGTAGACATCCACTCCATCCAGGCCGCGCATCCATTGTTCAGTACCGGCGCTGGTCGTCTCGATGATGTCCAGCACACGCCGACTGACCCGCGACCAGTCGATGTTGAAGTGGTCGATCATGACGCCGAAGTCCGCCCCACGTCGGGCCATGTGCGCCGCCCGAGCGCTGGAGATCAGCACCTTGGTCGGGCGACAGCCGTAATTGACGCAGGAGCCGCCGAAGCGATAGCCCTCGGCGACAGCCACCCGCTGCCCGGCCTTGACCAGTTGATTCGCCATCGAAGGGCCAGCCTGCCCAGTGCCGATCACAATCGCGTCGTAGTGTTTCACAACAGTTCCTTTCCTGAATGGACAAATGCTGCCCTATGGTCTGGCTATCCCGGCACTCCGTTTCAGTTTTGCGAATCGCAGGTTGCAGCACTTGCGCGATCTGAAAAGGCGTGTTATCGTTCCCGCCATGTTGAATTTCACCTCTCCTTCTTGTTGTCTGATGTGTTGCGCCACCATGTGTTGCATGTGTGGCTTTCAGGCATTTCCGGGACGGGTGACCGGGGTTCAAGGCAAGTAGCCGCCCCTTCATCACACGCGAAACACAGCGCGATCCGTCCACCGGGTCGCGCTTTTTGTTTCACGGAGAAGACAGAGAAGAAGTTACTGCAGAGGAACAGAGAGGCAGAGCAGCAGAGGAAGATCTTTAACGCAAAGATGCAAAGCGGCAAAGAAGCAAAGTGATTTTCTGGCTATCAGCCATAAGCTATCAGCTATCGACTGGAGCGACATGCACATCCACCTGACGAGCGACCTGCAGCAAGCCATCTTCCGGCATCTGGAAGCGTCCTACCCCAATGAGGGTGGTGGGTTCCTGCTGGGTCATATTTCGGGCGATCAGGTTGAGATTCAGGAAACCATCGCCATCGAGAACGTCTTCGAAGCCGAGGAACAGTATCATCGCTATGCCATGACCCCGCAGGACTGGATGCGCCTGGAGGATGAGGCGGACGCGCGCGGTCTGACGCTGGTCGGTTACTACCACAGCCATCCGGATAGCCCGGCGATCCCTTCAGTCTATGATCGGGATCATGCGCTGCCGCACTTCACCTACCTGATTACGCAGGTGAACGACCGCGCCGCTAAAGAGATGCTGGCCTGGCGGCTGAAGGATGATCGCAGCGCGTTTGAGGGTGAGCAGCTTGTAGTGGTCGGTGGCTAGTGGCTGGTGGTCAGTGGAAAGACGGTGATTGGTGGTTAGTGATTAGTGGGAAGACGGATGAGGTGATGGGTAGCGATCAATCTTTGAGGGTAGCTTGAAGGTTGACCGCTGGACATCACGGCCTCACCCCCGGCACGCCTGCGGCGTCCGATTCGCCGTTTGCCGAAGACGGCACGGCTGGAGAGGGGTGAAATGACTAGCGGAACGAAAGGAAGTGGCTAACCAACCTAATCAATCGGATCAACCGGACACGGTGGATGTTAGCAGTCCCGGGCCTGCAAGGTCACACGATGTTGCAGTTCATGGACTACTCCGCAATGGGTTCACATCCCCGCTGTGCAGTTGATGAAGATCCAGGCATGAGACGCAGCGGCGGATGCCTTGAATGGCATCCCTACCGAAACGTCCTGTGCCCCCGTTTTTGCACATCAATTTGCCTGACCAGGGAGAACAATGACCATGAGCAGCAACGGCACCGCCAAACGTGAATTCGGCTTCAACACCCAGGCTCTGCACGCCGGGTACTCACCGGACCCGACCACAGGGTCCCGCGCCGTCCCGATCTACCAGACCACCTCCTACCAGTTCAAGAATACCGACCATGCCGCCGCGCTGTTCGGCCTGCAGGAAGCGGGTAACATCTATACCCGCATCATGAACCCGACCAACGACGCCTTTGAGCAGCGGTTGGCTACGCTGGATGGCGGCGTCGGTGCGCTGGCGACCGCCTCCGGTCAGTTCGCGCAAACGCTGGCGATCCTCTCGCTGGTCAACAGCGGTGACGAGATCATCTCCAGCAGCGCGGTCTACGGCGGCACCTACACCCTGCTGCTGCACAGCCTCAAGCGCCTCGGCGTGACCACTCACTTCGTCAAGGATGCCGACCCCGCCAAAATCGAAGCCCTCATCAACCCCAAGACCAAGCTCATCTACCTGGAAACCATCGGCAACCCGAAGCTGGAAATCCCCGACTTCGAAACCATCACCAAACTGGCGCACGCCCATGGCCTGCCGGTGGTACTGGATAACACCTTCGCCACCCCCTACCTGTGGAAGTCCTTCGAGTGGGGCGTAGACATCAACCTGTATTCCACCACCAAGTGGATCGGCGGGCACGGCCTGAGCATCGGCGGCGCGATTGTCGATAGCGGCAAGTTCGACTGGAAGGCCAGCGGTCGCCATGACGGCATCATCGCCCCGGAACCGGCTTACCACGGCGCGATCATTCACGATCTGGTTGGCCCGCTCTCGTTCATCATCCGCGCCCGCGTGGTCGGCCTGCGAGACTTCGGCGGCAGCCAGGCTCCCTTCAACAGCTTCCTCAACATCATCGGCCTGGAAACGCTGGCGCTGCGCCTGCAACGCCATGTGGACAACGCGCTGGCGGTGGCCCAGTGGCTGGAACAGCACCCGGCAGTCGAATGGGTCAACTACCCTGGTCTGCCCAGCCACCCCAGCTACGACCGTGCCAAGAAGTATCTGCCGAAGGGTGCCGGTGCGGTCATCGGCTTCGGCATCAAGGGCGGCAAGGCAGCGGGCAAGACCTTCATTGATAACCTGAAGTTGTTCTCGCATCTGGCGAACGTCGGCGATGCCCGTTCGCTAGCCATCCATCCGGCGACCACCACCCACAGCCAGTTGGATGTGGAAGAACAGGCACTCACCGGTGTGACCGACGACTACATCCGCCTGGCTATCGGCATCGAAGACCTGGCAGACATCCAGTGGGACCTCGACCAGGCGCTGACAGTGGCGCAGGGGACAGCCGTTCACGCACTGTCGTAGGAGGCTGATAGCTCATAGCTTAAAGCGAATAGCCACAGGTCATCACCTCAAGCCCTCTCTCATGTATGTACAGGGGAGAGGGCTTCAGGCCAAAAGCTATAAGCCATTAGCCAATAGCTTCAGGAGAGCCAACTATGTCCGCCCTGGAAGATGTATTCCCAACTATAAGCCCCCGACCGTATGATCCGCACTCGGTCGGGGTGGTCCAACGCCAGTACGCACACTTCGAGACGCCACTCCCCTTACGCGGGGGCGGCGTCTTGCCCCGTTTTACGCTGGCTTACGAAACCTACGGCAAGCTCAATACCGAACGCTCCAACGCCATCCTGATCTGCCATGCGCTCAGTGGGGACTCCCATGTGGCGGGCTACTATACGGAACACCCGGCGGAAAAACCGGGCTGGTGGGATGAAGCCGTTGGGCCGGGCAAGATGTTCGATACCAACCGCTTCTTCGTCATCTGCTCGAATGTGATCGGTGGCTGCCAGGGCAGCACTGGCCCCGCTTCCCCGGCTGAAGACGGTAAGCCTTATGGGCTGCGCTTCCCAGTCGTCACCATCCAGGATATGGTCAGCGCCCAACGCCACCTGATCGACCGACTGGGCATCAAGCGGTTGTTCGCGGTGGCCGGCGGCAGCATGGGCGGGATGCAGGCGCTTCAGTGGGGGGTGGATTTCCCCGACCGCGTACACGCGGTCCTGTTCATCGCCAGCACGCCGCGATCCTCCACGCAGAACATCGCCTTCAACGAGATCGGACGGCAGGCCATCTATGCCGACCCGCACTGGAAGGGTGGCAATTACTATGACGGCCCGGCACCGGCGGCGGGTCTGTCCGTCGCCCGCATGATTGGTCACATCACCTACATGAGCGAACACTCGCTGGAGAGCAAGTTTGGTCGCCGCTTCCAGTATCAACCGACTCCGGCTTATCACTTTGATACGGATTTCACAGTTGAAAGCTACCTGAAGCACCAGGGGGAGAAGTTCGTCGAGCGCTTCGACCCGAACAGCTACCTGTACATCACCAAAGCGCTGGATTACTACGATGTAGCCGATGAGGCCGAGTCGCTCCAGGCGGCGCTCGCCCCGGTGCAGGCGCGCACGCTGGTGGTGAGCATCAGCAGTGACTGGTTATATACCGCAGCCCAGGCCCGCGAACTGGTGGCTGGATTAAAGGCTGCCAAGAAAGTGGTGGAATATCACCACATCGAAGCGTCCTTTGGACATGACTCGTTCCTCGTCGAAGTCGATACCATGACCAGCATCGTCGGCGGCTACCTGACCAAAACCTGGGATGCCTACATCATGGACGACTGGCGTGGGGGGAATGGGATATAGCTCATGGCTGATAGCTTATGGCTGATAGCTGATAGCCAGAGGAAGGCGGGAAGCTGATGGCTGATAGGGAATAGCTCATGGCTGATGGACACAGAAGTGCAAGCGGTTTGATTGTTGGTTACGTTCATACGGATACGAGGAGAATGGACAGTGGGTGATTACAAGAAGTTGGCTGTGTGGGAGAAAGCGCATCAACTGGCGCTTGCCACCTACAAGGCAACTCGTGATTTCCCCAAAGAAGAGTTGTATGGCCTGACCAGCCAGATGCGTCGTGCAGCAGTCTCCATTCCTAGTAATCTGGCGGAAGGTTCTGGCAAAAATACCGATGCTGAAGTCGCCCGCTTTGCGCACATTAGTCTGGGATCAGCGAAAGAACTGGAATATCAATTGCTGCTGGCGCACGATCTCGGCTATGTTACCGATCCCGCCTATCAATTGCTGGATATAGAAGTCAAGCAGGTGCTGCGGATGCTTTCCGGCTTTATCCAAAAGCTGAATGCTTCGTAGCAAAACAAACCGATATTACATACGTTGTTGCTGGTGAATTGGTCCGGCTATGAGCCATAAGCTATCAGCCAGCAGCCCTAAACACATCGAGGCACACATACAAATGGCATCCATCAAGATCCCCACGCCCCTCCGCGTTTATACCGGCAATCAAGCCCAGGTGAACGTCGAGGGTGCGACGGTCGGGCAAGCACTCAACAGCCTGACCGATCAATACCCGGAACTGCGTCCGCACCTGTTCAACGGCGCGGAACTGCGGAACTTCGTCAATGTTTTCGTCGGCGATGAGGATATCCGCTTCCTGAATGGGCTGGATACCGACATTGACGCCGACAGCGCCCTCCGCATCATCCCCAGTATTGCCGGTGGACAGGAGTAATCGCGATGGCCCAGGCTACGCTGCGAAAAGTCGATCAGAACGGACTCAAGACCGGGCAGGCGGCAACCATCCTGTTGCTCATTCTGGCGTTCATCCTGAATGCACCCGTGATTGTGGCCTTTGTTGCGCTGGCCCAGTTGCTCGGCGCGTTGGACGTCCCGTTCGCACCTTACCGGCTACTCTACCAGAATGTCGTCAAATCCAGCGGCCTGGTCAAGCCGCATGTGATTGCCGATAACCCCGAACCCCACCGTTTTGCCATGCTGGTCGGGGCCATCTTCAACGGTGCGGCAACGGTCGCGCTGCTGGCCGGTGCGCCCGTCCTCGGGTGGGTGTTGGTCGGGATCGTCGTCGTCCTGGCGAACCTCAACTTCTGGCTGAACTTCTGTGCCGGTTGCTGGATGTACTACCAGTTCAATCGGCTGGGTGTACCCGGCTTCACGGTCAAGAAAGTGGCTAGTGGCTAGCAAGGGAAGCGGCGGGCGGATATACGGGCGAAGACGCCCTAATCCGCCCCTACCTAAGCAACATCAATTGATAAAGACACTCTCCGGCTGGGAACGCGTAGCTGGCAGCCGGTAGCGATCAACCTGAAACCTGAGACAACCCTATGCTCGAACGCCTGCTCATTGTCACGATCCTGATTGCTACCGGAGTGGCCGCTTACTGCGCCTTCCGGAGCTGGCATGTCCGCCGCGCCCAGGCCGCTGCGCCGACGGATCCCATCCTGCGCGAGGCCAAACCCGGCGTGCCGACCATTGTCTACTTCACCACGCCCGGCTGCGTCCCATGCAAGACTCAGCAGCAGCCCGCCCTGCAAAAATTGCAGGAACGACTGGGCGAACAGATCCATATCGTCAAGGTCGATGCCGCCGAGCAACCCGACGCCGCTGAACGCTGGGGCGTCTTCACCGCGCCGACCACCTTTGTGGTTGATGGTCGCGGTCAGGTGCGGGAGGTCAATCACGGCGTCGCCGGAACCGACCACCTGCTGCGGCAGATTGAACTGGCGCAAGCCGCGTGATGAACTTTGGTAAAGACGCGGCTTTCGCAGCGGTCACCGAAGTACCGTTCAACGGGCATCCACCGCTGGAAGCACTGGCTCAGGCGCACCTCACCCCGATCGACCTGTTCTTCGTCCGTAATCATGGGGATGTGCCGCTGCTGAACCCGGCGACTCATGGCCTCAGCATCGAGGGACTGGTTGAGCATCCGCGCAGCCTGAACCTGCATGATCTGGCGGCTTTGGAACCGGTCGAAATCACAGCGGCCCTGCAATGCGCGGGCAACCGGCGGGATGAACTGCTGGCAGTTGCGCCCATCCCCGGCGAGTTACCCTGGACCGCAGCCGCGATCAGCAACGCGGTTTGGGGCGGCGTGCGCTTGCGCGATGTCTTGATGCATTGCGGCCCGCTGGCTGACGCTGCACACGTCGCTTTCACCGGACTGGACTCGGTCAGCCGCGAGGGGCAGACTTTCGGCTTCGGTGGCTCGATCCCGCTGGCGAAGGCGCTCGACCCAGACACGCTGCTGGTCACCCACATGAACGGGGAACCGCTTTCCCCGGTGCACGGCGGCCCGCTGCGAGTCGTGGTGCCGGGCTATCTGGGTGCACGCAGCGTCAAGTGGTTGAGCACGATCACTGTCCTGGCGGAGCCATCGACCAATTACTTCCAGCAAAAGGCCTACCGGATGCTGCCGGATGGGGCCATGCTGGGGGAAAACGCGCCCAACTCGGTCATCTGCTGGCCGTCGAAAGACAGCCAGCACCCTGCTGGAACGCTGTCGGTATTGGGCTATGCGCTCAGCGGTGGCGATCCCATCGAGCGGGTCGAAGTCTCGGCTGATGATGGACGCACCTGGCAACCGGCCCAGTTCCTCGATGAACCGGCTTCGCGCTGGGCGTGGCGGTTGTGGAGCGTGACGGTGGAGGTCAGGCCGGGTGAGCAGCAGTTGATCGCCCGCGCTTTCGACGCGGCGGGCCGCACCCAACCGCGTGACACCGGGCCGCTGTGGAACCTGAAAGGCTACGCCAACAACGCCTGGCACCGGGTGCATGTGAAGATTCAGGACTAAACACAGAGGCACAGAGTAGACACAGAGGTTCACAGAGTGAATGAGGATGACAAGTATCCTATCCGGCGATTGACCGGGCGCATTCTGGGTGCAGCTATTGAGGTGCATCGTGTGATCGGGCCGGGACTGCTGGAGAGTGTTTATCAGACGGCGCTGGCCCAGGAACTGACTCTTCAAGGTATCCAATTTCAGCGGGAAGTCAGTCTCGCACTGGAATACAAGGGTGTACGAATTGAGAATGCATATCGGTTGGATTTTCTCGTCGAGAATCAAGTCGTGGTCGAACTCAAGTCGGTGAAAGTCATGGAGCCGATCTTTGCCTCACAGACCTTGACCTATCTTAAAATCACAGGTTGCCGGGTCGGCCTGCTCATCAACTTCAATGAAGCTAAACTGATGGAAGGTGTGCAACGCTTTATCCGCTAAATACTCTGTGCTTCTCTGTGTATCCTCTGTGCCTCTGTGTTGAATGATTTGGAGTTTGAACCATGAGCATCCCTGTACACGCAACCGCCGACCTCACCCATGAGGAAATTCGGCGCTACAGCCGCCACCTCATCATGCCGGAAGTGGGCATCGAGGGGCAGCGCAAACTCAAATCCGCCAGCGTCCTGCTGATCGGCACGGGCGGACTCGGCAGCCCACTGGCGCTGTATCTGGCCGCGGCGGGCATCGGGCGGATCGGCCTGGTCGATTATGATGTGGTCGATGAGACCAACCTGCAACGCCAGGTGATTCACGGGCAGGCGGCGGTCGGCAAGCTGAAGGTGGAGAGCGCCAAGGGCCGGATGCTGGACATCAACCCGCACTTGCAGGTCGATCTCTACAACGAGCCGCTGACCAGCGAGAACGCCCTGCGCCTGATGGAACCGTACGATGTGATTATCGACGGTACCGATAACTTCCCGACGCGTTACCTGGTCAATGATGCCTGCGTCAAGCTGGGCAAGCCCAACGTCTACGGCAGCATCTTCCGCTTTGAGGGGCAGCTCAGTGTGTTCTACCCGGCGGCGGGCGACCATGCCCCCTGCTACCGCTGCATGTTCCCGGAGCCACCCCCGCCCGGCCTCGTGCCGAGCTGCGCCGAGGGCGGGGTGCTGGGCATCCTCCCCGGCACCATCGGCACCATGCAGGCCACCGAGGCCATCAAGCTGATCCTGGGCATTGGCGAGTCGATGATCGGGCGGATGCTGCTGTACGATGCGCTGGAGATGAGCTTCACCAAGCTAAAAGTCCGCAAGAACCCGGCCTGCCCGGTGTGCAGCATCCCGCATGAGCAGGTGACCCTGATCGACTACGAACAGTTCTGCGGGATGCCCGCCCATGACCGCAGTCTGTATCAATCCGCGAGCAACGGCGCAACGATGACCAAACACATGGACGAGATCAGCGTGACGGCGCTCAAGGGGCGGCTGGATGCCGGGGAAGACCTGGTCATCGTCGATGTGCGCGACCCGCACGAGTGGGAGATTGTGGCGCTGGACGGCACGCTCCGCATTCCGAAGGGGCAAATCGAACAGGCCAAGAATGATGTCAAAGCCGGGCGCAAGACCCGCGAGCAAACCGTGCTGGCGCAGATCCCGATGGATCGGGAGGTGATCGTCCACTGCCGATCCGGGAAGCGCAGCGCCGACTCGATCAACTTCCTGCGGGAGGCGGGTTACCAGAATACGCTGGTGAATGTGGTCGGCGGGATTCTGGCGTGGGCCGATGAGGTCGATCCGAGTTTGCCGAAGTATTAGCGTAGAAGCAGGAACCAAGTGGGTTTCAGGTTGCTGGTTTCAGGTTTCAGGTGCAGAGTTCGTTAGTGGCGGCTATGGCGGCTGTGGCGGATTGGCTGCGCCGCCACTGATTTCAAATGTCGTCGACGTCGGAAGCGACACAGCGACAAATTTGGCCCTAAATGACTTCCTTCGGTCGCCCCACAGGGATTTCTTCCGGTCACAGATTTGAATATCCGGAGTCATCGCTGTTGAGAGCTTGGCGGTGTTGGTGGCGTTGCCAAGATGGCCATGCTGGGACGAAAGGCGTGTGTGGGCGTGATGTAAAGATGATCGCACCGCTTTTCGACCTCCCCCACACTATACCACAGCCTGAGACGACGAAACGGAACATATGTTCCGATTTTGGGCCGTTTTTGCGACCCGGATTTGCCCCATTCACCGGCGTAGGTTTTTGTAGGGACAGGCGCAAAGATCTGCTACGCGACCCCTATCCCCCGGCCCCTTTCCCCGCACGCGGAGAAAGGGGAGTCCAGACGGGAGAAACGGCGGCTTTCTGGCTGAAAATCGGGGGCACAGAAAAACCTACCCTTGAGAAGGATTTTAGGGGGGTGCATCCGAGACTTGGGGAAAACGCTCCAGACGGGAGGACATACGGCGCAGACGCCTAGTCCTCCCCTACAATACCCATCGGTAGGGACGCCATTTTTGGCGTCCGCGATGACCCTGCCCCAAAACCCGGATGCACCCTTTAGGGGTGAGGTGCTTGCCCCTGCCCTCCCCATCGGTTATAGTGCAGATACTCTGCCGATACGCCACACGGGGGAGCCAATGTCCCACTACGATGTCTTCATTTCCTACTCGCGCAAGGATGACGCGGACCAGTTCGTGACGCGCATGAAGGCCGCGCTGGAGGCCGCCGGGCTGCGCGTGTGGATGGATGACAAGATCGTCAGCAGCGCCGAGTGGTGGGCGCAAATCGAAACCCACATCGAGCGCAGCCACAACTTTTTGCTGTTCATCAGCGAGCATTCGCTGGCCTCCGAGTGGTGCCAGAAAGAGATTGCCCACGCTTTTGACAATGGCAAGCGCCTGATCGCCTTCCAACTGAGCGCGATTGACGAGAAGCGCGTCAAGGGCACTTGGATGGATACCGGCTGGGAACAGATCGCCCGCGCCAACTGGGAGCCGCTGCGGAAGGTGCAGTGGATCACTGACCACCTCGACGTGCCGGATTTTGCGGCGGCGGTCGAGCGCATCCGCGCCGATGCCCAGTCTGATCCCAAATATGTGGAAGCGCACACCCGCCTGCTGCTGCAAGCCCAGACCTGGCAGAACAGCGGCGAAAGCCCCGGCGCACACATCAGCGGGGAGCCGCTGGCGGAGGCCGAACGCTGGTTAGCAGGGTGGGATGGCAAGACCCTGCCCGCGCCAACCGATCTGCAACGGGCGTTTGTGAGCGCGTGCCGGACGGCGCAGGTCGCCGCCGAGCAAGCCTCCGCAGCCGAAGAAGCCCGTGTGCAGGAGCTGGAAGCGAGGGCGCAACACGCACAGCACGAACTGACCGCCGTTCAAGCAAAGATTGCCGAGGGCGAAGGGCGCATCAGGTCACTCGAATTGGCGGCTGATGCCGTTGAAATTCTCAATGATCCTGCTGGCAATTATGAACTAGCCGCATTGCTAGGCATTAGAGCTTTACGAGTGAGATACACACCTCATGCAGATGCGGCACTGATCAAAGCCTCCGATGGCTTGCATACCTTCGCTGTACTCTATGGACATGATGGTTACATAACTAATGCAGTCTTTAGCCCGGATGGTCACTTCATTATTACTGCGAATTCAGACAGTGCAGTTCGCATCTGGGAAACAGCGACAGGCAAACTCAACCGTGTTTTGCGTGGACACGAGGGGGGGATAAGCAGCGCAACCTATAGCCCAGATGGTCAATTTATTGTCACTGCGAGTTGGGACAAGACGGTTCGAATCTGGAATGCACTGACTGGAGACTTTATACGTATTTTTCGTGGTCATTCAGGACAAGTAACTCACGCAGCCTATAGTCCAGATGGGCGCTTTATTGTCAGCTCTAGTCTAGATCACACCGCCCAAATCTGGAATTCAGTGACAGGTGAGAGAATTCTAACTTTCAGTGGGCATCAGCATGATGTAAGTAGTGCGGCCTACAGCCCCGATGGGCAACTGATTCTTACCACTAGCTTTGATGGTACTGCTCTTGTCTGGAAGGCCGAAACCGGGCAACTTATCCAGAAATTTCACAAACATGAGAGCGGGATTTCAAGCGGTATGTTCAGCCCGGACGGGCGTTTTATAGTTACAGCGAGTGCAGACAATACCTCTCGGATTTGGCAAGTTTCAACCGGAGAAGCTATCCAGGTTCTCCGTGGACCCGAAGGGGGTATGTCAAGCGCCGCCTATAGTCCAGATGGGCGTTTTATCGTCACCGGCAGTGGAAGTCACACCGCTCGCATTTGGGATGCGATAACAGGAGACGTCATCCGCGTCCTCCGCGGGCATATGGGTCGTGTCAATTGTGTTGCCTACAGCCCGGACGGCCGCTCCATAGTTACAGGCAGCAGAGATACTACCGCCCGTCTCTGGAAAGCAATCGCAACTCATGAAGTTCGGGTACTAAGCGGACACGGACATATTGTGCGATGTGCTACCTATAGCCCAGATGGGTATTTCGTTGTAACCGCAAGTGATGACCATACTGCTCGCATCTGGGATACACTCACAGGTGGATCAGTCCTTATCCTGCGGGGGCATGAGGAAAAAGTCCATAGCGCAGCCTATAGCCCAGATGGGTATTTCGTTGTAACCGCAAGTGATGACCATACTGCTCGTATCTGGAATGCAACAACAGGAGAACCCATATACATCCTGCAAGGACACCAGCATGGGGTGACTAGTGCGGCTTACAGCCCTGACGGGCGTTTCATAGTTACTGCTAGTCTTGACCACACCGCTCGCATATGGAATGCATCAACCGGTGAACTCATCCAGATATTAGCCAGACATCAAGATGGCGTGAATAACGCAACCTACAATCAGAGTGGAAGTTTCATTTTCACAGCAGACAGAAATCGCACCGCCCACATCTGGGATGCAACAACAAACAAGCTCATTTGTACACTGCATGGGCATGCAGGTTTTGTATATAACCTGATCTCTGAAACAACTGACCGTTTCGCCGTTAGTGCTAGTTCAGATCGCACAGCCCGAATCTGGGACATAAATACAGGTGAAACAGTTCATGTGCTGCATGGTCATCAAAGCGAGGTGAGGAGCGCGGCTTTCAGTCCTAACGGGAACCTTATTGTCACTACAAGTTCAGATTCCACAGCACGCATCTGGGATGCAACCACTGGGGAGGAAATCCGGGTGCTGCGCGGTCATCACGGTGTAGTTTATAGTGCCGCTTTCAGCCCGGATGGGCGCTTTATTGTTACCGCCAGTGATGATGGTACCGCCCGTATCTGGGATGCCGACTACCGCGACTTCATCGCTTACGCCTGCACCCGCGTCTTCCGCGATTTCACGCCTGAGGAACGGCGGCGATACGGGATCGACGACACGCCGACGTGTCCGCAGTTTGGGAACCTCACCCCCTAGCCCCCTCTCCGGCGCGACCCTGACGCATTGAACGAATGAGACTCTGTGGGAGTCGGGTCGCTGGAGAGGGGGAACCGGAGTGCGACCTAGCGGTGAGGTTTCGCCTGCACCCGCGTCTTCCGCGATTTCACGCCGGAGGAACGTGCGCGGTATGGGATCGACGACATGCCGACGTGTGAACGGTTTGGGCCGGGGGCGTAGGCCTCCGCCCTAAAATCGAGACAAGATCGGAACATATATTCCGATTTTTCCAGGCACCTGTGTTATCCTGTGCATACAGTTCAATCCGAGCTTGGCAGCTTGGCCTCCCCGGCAACGCAACCAACGCCGCCAAGCTCCCTCAAATCTTGGTCTCCTTGGCAGCCGACCTTGCCAAACTCACCCCGAAAGTAAAGGCGCTGGCACCCGAACGGCATCCGCGTTTATACTGGGCGGCACAATCCGATTGCAACCACCGGGCAGCACCGTGACTCGCCGCTACGACCAGATCATTGTTGTGGATATTGAATGTACCTGCTGGGAACGGCATACACCGCCCGGTCAGGAGAATGAAATTATCGAGATCGGCCTCTGTCGCCTGGTGCCGCAGACTGGCGAACGCTTTGGTAAGCGCAGCATCCTGGTCAAGCCGGAACGCTCCACCGTGAGTCCCTTCTGTACCCAGTTGACCACGCTCACCCAGGAGCAGGTGGATGGCGGCATCTCCTTCACGGCGGCCTGCGCCGTGCTGGAACGCGAATACAAGACCAGGCAGCGCGTCTGGGCGTCCTACGGGGATTATGACCGTCAGCAGTTCGAGCGTCAGTGCGCGGCGCGGGGCATCCCGTATCCCTTTGGCCCATCCCACCTGAACATCAAGACGCTGGTGACCGTGTTCCGGTCGATGCGGCATGATCTGGGCATGGCGCAGGCGCTGCAGGCCATGGAACTGCCGCTGGAAGGCACCCATCATCGAGGGGATGACGACGCCTGGAATGCCGCCCTCATCCTGGCGCGGCTGGTGCTGGAGAAGCATGAAGGCAGCTGATCCGTATGTCCATCGAATTCATCATCGCCGGCTGGATATTTGCGCTGGCAGTCAGCCTGCACAATCTGGAAGAAGCGCGCTATCTGCCCGCCTGGTCACACGGTGGGAGCCGCTGGCAGCGCCCGGTGGGCGTGCGGGAATTCCGGTTTGCGGTGATTATCCTCACGCTGTGGTTATATGCGCTCAACCTTTGGGCAGCCAGGAGTGAGGCGGGCAGTTTGCCCGTGTACCTGCTCGCGGGCTATGCCTTCGCGATGCTGCTGAATGTGTTCATCCCGCATGTGGTGATGACCGTGCTGCTGCGCCGCTATATGCCCGGTTTGGCTACTGGCCTGCTTTGTATCCTGCCTGCCGCGGTCGGTTTGATCCATGTCGGCTTGCGGAGCGGCACGCTCAGCCTGGATCGATTGATCTGGGTTGGACCCCTAACCGCCCTTGGATTGTTGCTCTCGCTGCCCATCCTCTTGGAACTGGGGCGGCGTATTTTTCCAACCCCGGTCGTTGAACTATCCTAACTCTCTTAAACAAAAGAGGTTACAATCGCCCCAATGGGGCAGCGTAAGGGATAAATGCCATGTGTGCTGATTTACGCGGACAAGTAATCAACGGCTACGAGTTTCAGACATCCATTGGTATGGGTGGATACGGACTCGTCTACCGGGCGCTCCAGTCAGGGATCAATCGCGAAGTGGCTATCAAGATGATCCTGCCGGATTACGCGGCCCATGAGTCTTTCCGCCAGCGCTTCGATCAGGAAGCGCGCCTGGTCGCCACGCTGGAGCATCCTTACGTCGTACCCCTCTATGACTACTGGCAGGATGACAATGGCGCGTTTCTGGTGATGCGTTATCTGCGCGGGGGCAGTATGCGGGCGCGGCTGCGGCAGGGCAACCCCCTCAGCCTGGAAGAAGTCAATCATCTGCTCGGTCAGGCCGGGGATGCGCTGGCGACAGCCCATCTGGCTGGGGTGGTTCACCGGGATTTTAAGCCGGATAACCTGCTGCTGGATGAGCGGGGTAATGTCTACTTGTCCGATTTTGGCATCGCCAAAGATCTGAATCTCGATCTGCAATTGACCAAGAGCGGTATCGTGGGTTCACCGGCCTATCTCTCCCCGGAGCAGGTCTTGCGCCAGGGTGTCACCCCGGCTTCCGATATTTACTGCCTGGGCATTACCGTGTTTGAACTGCTGACCGGTCAGCATCCCTTCTTTGGCACCAGCGCTAGCGGCATGTTCAATAAACACATCAAGGACCCGGTTCCCTCGGTGATGATGACGCGGCCCAGTCTGCCGCCTGCTGTCGATTATGTCATTCAGAAGGCGACGGCCAAGAACCCGACGCAGCGGTATCGTTCGGTCTACGACCTGCGGGATGCATTGCAAGCGGTGATCTGATCGCCGCGAACCGACCTATCTCGATGTGTCTTCACTGTGAACTGAGAATTTTAAACGTGCCTCTCACTTACACCACCGGCGATCCACTGCAAACCACGCTGCAGACTCTGGCGATCGGTCACAATGCCAAAGGCCGCACCGAGACGAATCCGTTGGATATGCGGCTTCAGGCCGAGTATCCAGCCGCTTTCGCCGGGTACAGTCGCCTCTGTCGTCAGGGGCGTATCCGGCCCGGTGGCTTGTGGTCGTGGAGCGAGTCCCTGCCCCGGTTGCTCTTCCTGACCGTGCGGGAAAGTTCGGTCGGGGCTACCCGGCTGCGCTATGTCGAAGCCGCCCTGATGACGATCACCCGCGAATACTACTACTACGATTTGCAGAGCATTGCGCTGGCACCGCTGACCGGCAAAGAAGAGTGGCCGAGTATGCGCCCGGTGGTCGATTACTGCCTGAGCGCCTGCCCGTTGGAGATCGAGGTTTACGAGCCGGAATGAATCCCTATCCGGGTGGTGTCCAGCGCACCGGCTTGAGCAGGCTGCGGTCAAACGACCCGATTTGATCGGGCGGGGTGGCTTCTAGAGCCGCGCGGACCCGATACGAGTCCTCTCGGAGCTGCTTCACATCAATTCCCTGGCAGCGATCCGGCAGCATCGCCAGCCACTGCACCGACCTCAGCAGCATCTTGAGCGCTCCCCGGTGGTTGCCCCGTTCGATCTGATAGTAGGCGATGCCCACCTGCAAAATCGCCCGGTACAGTTCGCGCACGGGCCCGCTGGTCGCCATCCACTGTGCTTCAAACAGGTCGTGCTGCGGATAGTATTCCCCAGCGTTGAACTTCTCGACTCCCTGCTGACCTAACGGCGGGAGCGGTTCGGCACAGCCGCAGTCGAGCGCTTCTGCCGTCGCTGCATCCAGGACGCGAGCATAATCCTTGAGCAGCCCCGGCAATTGAGCCTGGAGAGTCTCGACCGGAATAGCGACATCCGCCCCCTGGCTGAGCGACTCGGCGCGGCGGGCAGGATCGGCGCTCACCAGCACGATGGCAATGCGGCGGGTGGCCGGGCTGGTCTTGGGCGCGGTCGTCCAAAAGCGCCAGTCGGGGCTATCTCCATCCACCAGTATCAGGGCGGCATGATCGTCCGTCAGCCGGGTCAGGTAGCCGGGGCCGGGTTGGGTATAGTGAGCGAGGGTGTAGTCATCCGTGAGGGGCAAATTTTTCGCCCAGGCCGGCGCGCCGCACAAGACGATTTTTAAGGGGGGCATAGTGCAGGACTCGGTGTAGGTGATCGATACGACCTAGTCTATAGTCCTTTTCTATCCGCTGCCAACAGCGCTTAGTCCCGGCGGTAGCGGCGGGCGCGGGCGCGCAAGAGAGGCACTGTCTCCGGCGAGAGGTTGACCGAGCCGAGTTGATCGTAACGCGGGCGGTGAAAGTCGGAACCGCCGGTCATCACTAGTTTGTGCTGCCGGGCCAGTCCTCGCAGATTTTCCCGCACGGTGTAGTTATTGCCCGCGTGTTGCACCTCCACACCATCCAGCCCGGCGCGGATCAGGCGCGGGATCAGGGCGAGATGATAGGGGATCAGGCCGGGATGAGCTAGCACCGCCACACCGCCTGCCTCATGAATGAGTTCAATGGCAGCTTCTGGAGTGAGTTTAGGCCGCCCGACAAAAGCCGGGCCGCCCGTTCGCAGGTAGCGGTCGAAGGCATCATTAATGCTCTCCGCATAGCCTGCTTCGACCATGGCCTGTGCGATGTGAGGGCGACCGAGGCTGCCGCCTTCAGCGATCTCCAGCACCCGCTCCCAGCCCAGCGGCATTCCCATGCTCTGCAAGCGGTCGAGGATCCGGCGGCCTCGATCCTGCCGCCCTTCGCGGAACACCTTAAGTTGAGCTTGCAGGTTCGGGTACTCCGGGTCGAGGCAGTAGCCCAGTATATCCACCGCCTGCTCGTCATCCTCCGCGCCGATCTCCACGCCAGGAATCAAAACTGGCGACCCGGAGGCCGCCAGCCCGGCTTCAAATAGACCGGCTGTGGTATCGTGGTCTGTGATGGCGAGTACATCGATGCGCTCCCGCCGCGCTAGCGCAATCAGTTCCGTTGGACTGAGTAAACCATCTGACGCGGTGGTATGCGTGTGCAGGTCAATTCGCAGGTTTTGCTTCTCCCCGCGGCTCGACCGTAAACCTCACCGCTGTCCGTTCTTGTCCATCAATATGTACTTCAGTGAAATAAGGTGTAAAAACAATATCGATGTTATCACGGCCCAGATAGCCTCGCGCAATCGCCAGCGCTTTAACGGCCTGGTTGACCGCACCGGCACCGATGGCTTGCACTTCGGCGTGGTGATGTTCCCGAATAACCCCGGCAATCGCCCCTGCGACGGCAGTGGATCGGGACTTGGCGGACACCTTGATTACATCAGGCCCCAGTGAGAATTCGTCTTCAGGGTTCATTGTGGTATCCTCGCCTCTGGCACAGACGCCTAATTTAGGCTGCGTCGCTGACGGCCAGTTGCATTGATTATAACCACGCCGCAGATGCAGCGTAGAGTTGGCTTCCCGACATTAATTGTATATGAAATCGTAAGACGAGTCCACCAAATGCTCGATTGGCTCATTGTGGGTGGCGGAATTCACGGCACCCATCTGGCACTCTACCTGACTCAGCGGCGACGAGTGCCGCTTGATCGTCTGCGTATCCTGGATCCCTATCCGGAACCGTTGGCTTTGTGGGAACACCACACGGCGAACGTCGGTATGACCTATCTGCGCTCTGGTCACGCGCATAACCTGCACTATGATCCATTCTCGCTGATCACTTTTGCTCGTACGCAGGCCGGTCAGCCGCTGGCTGAATTTCTGGAACCGTATGGACGGCCTTCACTGGCGCTCTTTCGGGCACATAGCCAGCAGTTGATCCAGCAGTATAAGTTGAATAGTATTCGCCTGATGGGTCGCGCCAGTGGCCTGAGCCGAATCCCTGGGGGTTGGCGCGTGGAGACCGAGACCGGGTCTATCGAGTCAGCACAGGTGGCACTGGCCTTTGGTCTGACCGAGCAACCCGCTTGGCCGACCGTTTTTGCCGGGATGCGCGGTGCGGCCGGGGTACAGCATATTTTCGATCCGGCCTTTGACCGGGCGGCTCTGCAGGATTGGTCACAAGCGGTCGTCGTTGGCGGTGGGATCACCGCTGCCCAGACTGCGCTCTCGCTGGCGCTGCGTCAACCCGGGACGGTCACGCTGGTGATGCGCCATCCCCCCCGCTTGCATCAGTTTGATGCAGACCCCGGTTGGGTGGGTATGACACTGGGCGAATTCTATGCCGATGCGGACTATGCCCGCCGTCGGGCAGTCATCCAGCGGGCGCGTCATCGAGGGTCCATGCCGCCGGATGTCGCCCGTGAGTTGCAAACAGCGGTTCAACACGGCTTGCTCCATCTTGTCGAAGCCGAGGTCAACGCGGTGAACCGTACAACAACCGATTTGCATGCCCCTCTTCGGCTGGAAGCGCGCCATAGCGGCTGGTCGCTGGTCGCCGATACGCTGATCCTCGCCACTGGCCTCGACCCGCGCCGGCCCGGTGGTGCATGGCTGGATGCAGCCATTGACCAGTTCGGCCTGCCGCTCGCGCCGGATGGTTATCCAATTGTCGATCAACGGCTGGCTTGGGCGGAGGGGTTGCACGTGAGCGGCCCGCTAGCCGAACTGGAGATCGGCCCGGTGGCGCGGAACATCATTGGGGCGCGCCTGGCCGCGGATCGCATCGGAACGGGCTTGTGAATTGAATTCGTGTTAGGATAGAAACACAGGCTGTTGATCGGATGAGGAGACGGTTATGCCGGAACCGATGTTATTGGATGCCCCACCTGTTGATAGCGACTCGCAACCACTCAAACTGATGAAATGGACGGTCGAGCAGTATCACGATCTGATTGACCGTGGCATGATCGCAGAAGATGACGGCATTGAACTGCTGGAAGGGTTGTTGGTTGAAAAAATGGGTATCAATCCGCCGCATAGTTTATCCGTCGGCCTGACCAACGATGCGCTACAAAGATTGCTACCCCAAAACTGGTTCACGAAAGTGCAGGATGCCTTTAGCCTGGTGGATAGCGAACCTGAACCGGATATTTTGGTGATCCGGGGCAACCGCCGTGATTTTGGTGATCGTCACCCATCCCCGGCAGAAGTGGGATTGGTGATTGAAGTCTCCAATACCAGCTTGCTGCAGGATCGCGGGATCAAACACCGGATTTACGCCCGCGTCGGGGTGCCAGTCTACTGGATCATCAACCTGATCGACCGTCAGATCGAAGTCCACAGCCAGCCTACCGGAGATCTCTATCGTCTGCGCCACCTCTACACCGAAGCCGATGCGGTCCCCGTGACTCTCGACGGCGCAGAGGTCGGTCTGCTGACGGTGCGTGATTTACTGCCATAGTGCTTTGTTCGGCAGGTAATCTAATCGAAATCCGTGATTCCTGTAGGGGCGCACGGCTGTGCGCCCGCTTGGATCGTTTATCGGATGGAGCACTTAGGAGAGACGCTCAAGTCCGACGCCTCCCAGTAGGACGTGGCGTCCACGACTCCGGCATTTAAGCGAATATACCCCGCTAACGTGGCACGAGGGTCTGCACCCCATCCACAAAGTCGACGACCCAACCTTCCACCCCGGTCGGCAGACGAATACGCCACCAGGTCAGGCCATCGGCTGCGACTGGTCCTTCGAGTACGGTGACGATGGTGCCATTACCAATCGTCCCCACGCGGGAGAAGCTGCGCCCGGGTGCGCTGCGGAGGTTGAGCACATCGCCTGCCGTGGTCTGTACCATAGCCTGTCCGCCAATCGTCAGCGTCCCGGTTGATGGGGCGACTGTAGGAGCTGCCGGTAGAGGTGGGGCCAGTGTCGGGCTAAAGCTCGGTGTGATGCGTCCCCAGGGCAGGAACGGCCCCACGCTGGCGACATTGAGATCGCTCACCCAGACGAGACGGGCATCGGCACCCAGGGCGCTGTTCCATGACGAGAGCGCCGTGAACGGTGGGCCGACCAGCCGCATTTCCACATAGTACAGCGTGGTCCCGCCAGAACCGCCGGCGCCGCCGCTTTGCGCGGTATACAGGAAGCCGTTCAGTGTGCCCATTTTGCTGGTGATGAAATTGGTGCCACCGGGGATCGACCCGACCAGAGTACCGGTCCGTTCCAGCACCAGCAGATCGGTATGACCACCGCTGCTGTCATCCACAATGTTGGAGACCACCACCCGCTCACCATTCTGGGCAAAGCGCGCCTGGTAGATCGAGGGGATGCTGGTGACCGGGGTCAGTTCAAAATTGACGGCATCGAAGGCGTAAAGTGTGTTGCTGACCGGGAAGCCGGTGAACGCATCGGCACTTCCAGGGAAAGACGGGTCGGAGAGTGTCATCACCATATCGCCGGTAATGGGCAGCGTATCGGTATCAATTTGCAGATACGGCGCGTTCGGGCTGACGCTGCCATCGGACGTATTCCAGGTGTAGCTCTGGTAGGAGGCTGCGCCTCCTGCGGCGGCCTGCACCATCGTGAACTTGATTTCGAAGTTTCGGTTGTACTGTACGACTGGCACCAGGAAACCAAATCCAGAGTCGATCCCAGCGCTGACTGCTGCGGCGTCGCTCGACCGCAGCGAGAAGGTGCTGAAGGTGATGATGTCCACCACCACGATCTCCCACCCTGCTACACCATCCGCGTAACCGAAGGCAAAGGTTTCCCCACCTGCCAGCCAGTTGGACGTGGATGCTGCCAGATCCAGGCTGTGATACGAGCCGGGGGCCAGCATGTAGGAAAATACGGTTGTGTTCATATTCAGATCATAGATCGACATAAAGGTGCCGGAAGCGGTGCTGTGAACATAAGCGACCAACCCGCCGCCCGGTGCTACCGAGGCGTGCTGGGAAAAAGTACTGCCACTATCGGCAGGCAGATAGACTTCCCGCGGGAGCCCGCCCACGTTATCGACCTGGGTCATGCGCCCGGTCGCCGGTTCATATAACCAGACTGTCCAGGGCGCGCCCGCTGCCTGAGCCGCACCGCTAAAGATCAACATGGAAAAGACGATAAGTACGAGAATAAAGAGCCGTTTCATGAGCAAAAATCCCTTTCGCGGAAACCGCTGCACTTTTTCATCATACGGTTATTTGTGATGCCTACAACTTAAGATGGGGAGGGTCGGTCAACCCTCCCCACTGGTTTAGACCTGCCGCAAACCCGTCAGATGGATTGCCCGTGGGTCCCGTCCAAAAGCCAACCGTTTGGCCCAACTGGTGGGAAAGGCTTTTAGATCACCTGCCGTCAGTTTTTCCGCAGGCCGTAGCGCAAAACCCTGCTCGATGAGCATACGTCGGATCTGGACGGCGCCCGTTTCCAGTGACCAATGGGCTTCTGCCAATGCACCTCCATTCAGCCGTACATCCAGCCGCGTGCCGGGGCGCGTCACCCGCCGCAGACTCGCCCAGAGCGGCGAATCCGCCAGCAGCAAACCTTCCAGTAGGCTGCCCCACGGGAAGTTAATGCTGAGGCTGTCCGCCATCCCATCCAGTTCACCCGGTAGATCCAGCGCGTTGGCGATCACGAACAGGCTGTTGCCCGGCGCACGCCTTGAAACCTCCACCAGATTTTCCCGGCAGGCATCCAGCCCAATGACGAAGTGGCGCGGCTGGGCCACTGCCTGATGCGCCACATAGCGACCGTCTCCTGTACCGAGGTCAAGGTGGACGGATGGATAGTCTTCGGTCACAGCGGTCAGTGCCGCCGCATCCATAAACGAGGCTTGTTTGCCCCGGATGATTTCCATAATCTCCTCCTGTTTTGTCGTGGTCGAAGCGAAGTCGAGGACAAAACAGGCCGGAGGCGCACGGGCATAACAGTTGCCACGTGCGCGGCAACGTCAGGCACCGTCTAGATCATCGGGTGTCGGTTTTTTGTGGAACGGCAGAAATGCAAAAATCCCCGGTGAAGGGGAGGGATCAGACCAGGTTAACCGTCGGGGTAAGGCTTAACAGGGGGGACGAGCCACCTGTTTTGAGGTGTGCATTTGCAGTTCACTTTCTGGAGCAGCCCTATTACAACATGCATTATAGCATAGGCTGTATCCAGTTAGGACAACTCCCAATCTTCGATGAGGAGGTTGGGAATGCGGCTGAACTCACGGAGGTTGTGGGTAATCAATGTTAAGTTATGTATGAGGGCGATGGCAGCAATCATCATATCGTTGTTGCCAACCGGAGTCCCGGACTTTTCCAGTGCCGAGCGGATGCCGGCATATACATCAGCAGCGTGATCGTCAAACGGAAGTGAAACAAAACGCGATGTGAACACACGTTGTTTGGCAAGTGTGGTTTGCGGTTGTTGGCTCTTGAGCGCCCCGGTATACAATTCTGCCTTCACGATAGAACACAATGTAATGTCGGATTCCGGCGTGGCAAGCAGATGATGACTAATCTGCGGTGAACGTTGATTGAGATGCCGAATGCAGGTATTAGTATCCAGCAGGAATTTCATTCGATTGGCTCACGGGACTCAAGCGGTAACTGGGCGGGTCGTTCAATTGGATCATCCGCCAGTATCCCGGCAGTTCGTTCGATGAATTCTTGCCAAGGCATCCGCCGGAAGGCTTCGATTTCCAGATCACGAGTCAGGCTCGCGCTTACATCTTCGATCAATCGTACACGCTCAACCAGCGGGAGTTGTTCAGCCAGCGTGATGACGTCCTGATAGTTGACCATCGTTCTTACCTCAACGGCTCACAGTTGAGTACATCATAGCATTATTCTGGATGGATCAGCTAAATCAACGAGCAGGCGTTTTCTACGCTTCCTTCTGCACGATGTGGAAATCCCGCACTGGGGAGAGCAGACCGTAGATGACTCCCAACGATTCCATCACGGAGAAGACCGGGATGAGCGCAATCTGCACCGCCAGCAGACCCAGGTAGCGTCGCCAGCTTCCCTGCCGTTCGTAGCTCTTGATGAAGCCGATGATATACAGCGAGACAAAGTAGAAGAAGGAAATGCCCCCGACCATCGCCAACCATAGCGGGGTGCCGGTAGGCATGAACAGGTTGGTGTAGACCAGCAGGATACACAGCGGGCTGACCGCCCACAGGGTCATGAACGTGCCGAGCAGCGCCCGATCCCGCAAGGGCAGTTGCGGGGCGAAGACACACGCCCACAAGCCGCCGAACCAGCGCCGCCGCTGCTTGGCGAAATCCACCAGGTTGAAAGGCGAGCGTTCAAACATATAGGCGTGGATGAAACCAAAACGTACTCCAGCGGCCTGTGCTGCCAGCGCGAAATAGGCATCTTCAGTGATGTTGCCTGCCGGGCCGTGATCAAAGCCGATCATCCGCTCGACCGCATCCTGAACCACGACAAACGAACCATGCATCCCAAACCAGGCCCGCCCCTGCTCGAATTGCAGCCGGAAGCGCCCGTAGTCATCCCCTACGCGGATCGAGTCCGCCAGCGTGTTCAGCCAGTTGACCACACCGCTCTTGGCATACAGGATGATCCCCTGCCCGATGCGCGGGTAACGGCCGCTCTTGCGATGTTCTTCGGCATAGGCAAAGGCATGGATCGCCCGCACCGTATCGCCGTTAAAGCGGGTTTCCTCATCCAGATGGATGATCCAGTCCTGCGGTTGAGCGGAGGAGGCACTCAGGGCATAGTGCAGTGCCCGCGCCTTATAGCGCGCCCCCTTCGGCGGCTGATAGTCCGGCGGCACGATGATGACAGTCGCGCAGTATTGTTCATCCAGCTCAATCGGATTATCGACCACCACTTCCAGTGCCCAGGCATCGGGCGGGAGCGCAGCAGTGAGTTCATCACAGGCGCGTGCAATAGTTTCCGCGATCAGTTTAGGATGGTTACCCCGCGTCACATAACGGAAGTAGAGCCGCCCGCGCAGTTTGTGGGTCGCGGCGGGTGCAGTCGCTCGACGCAGCGCCGGATAGCGGAAAAACGAGTAGAAGTTCAGCATGGCGTAAGGCAGCGGAATCAGCCAGCTCAGCTTGAGCCAGTTGAGTATCGTATGGAAGTCCGAGTGTATCTGGCTGGGGAAAAAGACTTCCGAGAACACGAACCCATAGGCCAGCCCGCCCAGCGTGACCAACAGCAGCGCCGTATAGTAGATCATCAATTTGCGGTTCCACTGCGGGCGGGGCTGCGTGTAGGTCTGCCAGTGGAAGGTGGGGCGTGAACTTGAAACGATGTTCATGATGAGTGCTACAGTTTTGAGTGAAGTTTGAATAAATGAAGAATTGTTTCACTCGTTGTAATTCATGGTAATGAAGATTGACCTGAAATATGACGTAAGATTGCGTTGGAAAAAGGTTAGAGTATTACAGCGTATTTCCAACGCATGGTCATCAGGGGCGAAACGAGGCCTACTAAGTGCATAGATCCCAGCGGGAAAGTCCGGAGAGTTCCGGCTTAAGGGGCGGGCTGCTCGGTTCGCTGGTTGGTAGAGGTGTACTCCGGGGAAGCGTTGCAGCAGTGAGCGGCAGCGGCGATTGTTTCCAGCGCATAACCATCGACCACCAGCGCCCGGTTGGTGACGCTGAAGTGCAGGTGACGGCTGTAGCCCAGCCCACAGGGGGAAAAGAATGGTGCCCGACTAATCAGCGCGCCCAAGGGTTGCCCGCGCACCACATTCTGATCGAGCCGGGTTGCCCGTACGCTGCGCCCTAACGTCAGGTGCAGATAGTAGCTGGCTTCGCCATCGGCGTGCTGGATTTCCACCCAGCTTTGGGTGCCGTCATAGCAGATTTCGCGCAGTCGCCCGGCCTCGGCTGCCAGGACGATATGGCGCTGGCGGTAGGCGGGTTGGAAATCCAGTGCGTTGCCATCGTGCCAGCCTTCAATCGCCCACCAGACCTGCCCTGCCTCCCACGGGAACAAATAGGCACCCGCCATCGGGGGCAGGTGCATGTCGAGGTTGATGAACTCGGGCGGCACTTCCCGCAGCCAATCGGCCTTGCCGCCGAGCACCCCGGCACGATATTCGCCCGTTTGAACGCGCTGGATGACCACCTCGGCCCATTGCCCGGCATACTGCTCAATCCCCTGCCAACCGGCTTCTACCAGCTCCGTGGGCACCAGCACCACCTTCATCCAATCCCCCTGCGCCCGGAAGGCCGAGAGCGTCCACGCGCTGATCGGGGGCAGCGCGGCACGGTCGGCCTCCAGCGCGGCGAGGATGGGTTGCCGCAGGTACGATTCCAGCGGATAGATGCCAACAAAAGTAACATCCAGCGGCCTAAGTGTCTCTGTTGGTAGCGGGGCCAGTGTCGTGGGTGCAACCTGCGTGTTTGTAGGTTGGGGCGGTTGTGATGCTGTGGGTGTCGGGCTGGCGGTCGCCGTGGGCGGCAGGGGGGACTGTGTTACTGTGGCGCTCGGCTCCGGGGAGTAAGTTGCGGTAGCTGTCGGGGTCGCGCTCGGCAGCACCGCCAATGTGGGCAGAGTCGGCGGCAGAACAGGGGTACAGCCGACCAAGATGAGAAGGATGAAAGGGAGGCAGTGGCGCATCGGCACCCTTTATGACCAATAATGAGCAGCCAATCCGAGGCAAGATAACTGATGTGACGGGCGCATTCGGATTTCGAGAGCCTCACCCCCTCTCCATCGCCGTCTGCCGAAAACCGCACGGCTGGAGATGGGGCGAACAGAGGCTGTGGCGGCTTTGGCGGCTTTGGCAGACCGCCTGCGCCGCCACAAGCTTGTCGTCGCTTACTTTTAGGGACACAGTGACAAGCTCAGGCAGTCTAACAGGCTAGGACTTACGCAAACGCCGCCTTTTGTAGGGGAGGATTAGGGCGTCTTCGCCCGTATATCCTCCCGTGACTGCGTAAGTCCTAAGGATCAAGATACCACCGATTGGGTCGAAAATTGGAACATATGTTTCGATTTTGACCCTTGACCGGATTTTGCCCCCAATTTCGAATGCACTCCCAGGTCATCTATGCGAAAGCTGCCTAAAAAGCGTCAAACAAAAGGCGCAGAGAGTATATCGCTGCGCCTCTGCTTCTCTGTCCCTCTGCAGTAACTTCTTCTCTGCGTCCTCTGCGCCTTAGTGGTTGACCGCCTGCCCTACTTCTTCAGCACGTCTGCGTTGACCACATTGGCATACTCGCCCTTGAGCAGCGCGTTGACGACCAACTCTGCCGCTTCGATGGCGACCGCCACCTGTGCCTCTTCGGTCGAGGCTCCCAGATGCGGCGTGTCGATCACACCCGCCAGCCCGATCAGCGGATGCCCGGCGGGCGGCGGTTCCTCTTCGTACACATCCAGGGCCGCTCCGGCGACCTGACCGCTCTTGATGGCCTCTGCCAGCGCCGCTTCATCAATCAGCGCCCCGCGCGCCGCATTGACGATCCGCACGCCGCGCTTCATCTGCGCCAGGCTCTCGGCGTTAATCATGTGGTAGGTCTGGTCGTTGACCAGGCTGTGCAGGGTGATGTAATCCGCCCGCCCGTAGAGCGTCGGCAGGTCTACCAGTTCCACGCCATCGGCGGCCGTCACATACGGATCATAGGCGATCACGCTCATCTCGAAGGCAGCGGCCCGCTTGGCAATCGCCCGCCCGATGCGCCCGAAGCCGATGATGCCCAGCGTCTTGCCGCGCAGTTCGGTGCCCATGAACGACTTGCGATCCCACTTGCCCGCCTGCATCGAGTCGTAAGCCTGCGGGATATGCCGCGCCAGCGCCAGCATCAGCCCGAAGGCCAGTTCAGCCGTGGCGACGGTATTGCCTGCCGGTGTGTTCATCACGGCGATGCCCTTGGCGGAGGCCGCTTCCAGATCGACGTTATCCACGCCGACTCCAGCGCGGGCGATGACCTTCAGTTTGGTCGCCGCTGCGATCAGCGCGGCATCCGCTTTGGTCGCGCTGCGGATGATGAGCGCGTCGGCGTCGGCGATGGCCGCCAGAGTCTCCTCGCGCTTCATTTGACCGGGTGCGGTCACTTGTAGCCCGGCGGCTTGAAGGATTTCGACGGCGCGCTTATTCACACTGTCTGGTACAAGTACATGAAAAGTCATGAGGTGTCCTTTAGGGCTTTCAGCTTACAGCGGTCAGCTTTCAGCTATTGCATATAGAATTTGCGAGTTCATGATTTCCGCAATCTGGCAATGAAGGCCGCCAACATCATACGGATTTCACGGATACGGGCTGTCAAATCCGCATGAACAGCGCCGGAGAGCATGTCTAGATCGCGTGTCACCAATAAGTGATATTCCAGTTCATTGGCCGAACCGACTGCTATGTCCATGAACCGGGCGCAATCTGCATCACTGGAACGCCCGGCACCTTCAACGATGTTCGCGGGTATCGAGTGGGCAGCACGACGGGTTTGGGAAGTCAGGCCGTATAGTTCTTCATTTGGGAAGCTCTTTGTGGCTCGGTACACATCTAGATTAAGCTGATGTGCTTTTTCCCAGACTGCCCACTTGTGATAGTCGCGCATCCGTATCCTTCAGCCGTTGGGCGCACAGCCGTGCGCCTCTACTTGGAGTTCTGGAGCAGCCTTAGTATTTGGCTTTTGCTGTAAGCTGTTCGCTGACAGCTGACTGCTATGCCCCTATAAACTCATCCAACCCCGCCAAGATGCTCTCCAACTCCGTCGGCTGCATATCGCCCATGTGCGCGATGCGGAAGGTCTTGCCCTTGATCTGCCCATAGCCCTTGTCCATCGAGAAGCCCTTGCCGCCCATGAACTTCGCCATGCCCTCCACGTCAATCTGCTTGACGCGGTTATCGACGCAAGTGACCGTCGGCGAACGGAAGCCCTCCGGCGCGAATACACCAAAGCCGCGCTGCTCCGCCCAGGCGATGGTCATATCCCGCATATGCAGGTGGCGTGCCCAGCGGCGGTCAAGGCCTTCCGCCAGCACATCATCCAGTTGCCGATCCAGCGCGAACATCAGGGAAATCGGCGGGGTTGAGGGGGTATTGTTCTTCTTCAGGCTGGCTTCCATCTCGATGAAATCGAAATAGTAACCACGATTGGTCACTTCTTTGGCCCGCGCCAGCACCCGGTCGCTGACCGAGGCAAACGCCAGACCCGGCGGCAGGGCAAACGCCTTCTGCGAGCTGGTCAGGGCGATGTCCAGGCCCCACTCATCGGCCCGCAGTTCGGCACCCAGCACACCGCTGACCGTATCGACCATCACCAGGGTGTCCTCATATTGCCGGACGACCGCGGCAATCTCCTTGATCGGGTTGGTGACGCCGGTGCTGGTTTCGTTGTGGACGACGCACACCGCGTCATAGCGTTCTTTCTTCAGTGCGTCCGCCACCATCTCCGGGGTATGACCCTGACCCCACGGCACTTCGATCACATCGACCTGCTTGCCGTTGAGCTTACTCACTTCAGCCCAGCGCTCGCTGAAAGCGCCGCCGACCAGATGGAGCGCCTTATGCCCATCCCGGATACAGTTGCGCGAGGCCCCTTCCCACAAGCCGGTGCCAGAGGACCCGCTGATGTAAACACGGCTTTCCGTCACGAACGCCTGCCGCAGTTTGGTCTGCAAACGGGCGAACAATTCTTCAAAGGACTTGGAACGATGCCCGATCATCCATTGGGTTTGTGCTTCCAGCACTTCTGGACGCACTTCGACCGGGCCTGGAATCACCAGGCGCTTGTGATTGCCGTTCTGCATACCGTTTGTATACCTCCCGATGGGGGCTGTTTCGATTTGTGACAAACGGCGCAATTCTAATGGAGGGCAGGCGTAGGGTCGAGGGTGGGGCAAAAACATACTGAGCTTGAGAGAGTGTCTCATCGGAGATGAGACACCCGGGCGGGGATGCGCCTGTACGGGATCTGAGCTTTATAGCACGCTCTGGTTCCCGTACTCCCCCTTAATGACTGGCAGTGTGAAGGCGAAGATGCTGCCGCCGCCGGGGTTATCCTCAATCCAGATGCGTCCGCCGTGGGCTTCGACCACCAGCTTGCAGAAGGTCAGGCCCAGGCCGCTGCCGCGCCGCGATCCCTGCCGTCCCTTGATTTGCACAAAGCGGTCGAACAACCGCACCTTGTACTCGTCCGGGATGCCTGGCCCCTGGTCGCTGATGTTGATCCGCACGAAGCCATCCACCGGAGGCTGTGCGCTGATGCTCACTGTAGAGCCAAAGGGCGCGTACTTGAGGGCGTTATCCACCAGATTTTGCAGCAGGCGTTCGACCTTGTCGGCGTCAATCAGCACCAGCGGCACGGTTTCATCCAGCTTGGATTCGAGCGTGACTTCCAGATCGTTTGCCAGCGGGCTCAGTTCTGCGCACACGCTGTCAGCCAGCGTCGCCAGTTCAGTCGCTTCCGTATCCAGGTTGATCGTCCCGGATTCCAGCCGGGAAATATCCAGCAGCGAATCCACGCGGCTCAGGATCTTGCGAACGGCTCGCTGGCCTGTTTCGGTCGCCGTGTGGATGATCGGGTAGAGCTTGTCACCCTCCGGCACCACTTCCACCAGCAACCGGAGGCCAGTCGTCACAGCCGTCAGCGGACTGCGGAGATCATGGACGATCATGTTGGAAAGATCTTCCCGCGCTTGCAGCAGTTCACGCTGCTGGGTTTCATCATAGAAGACCAGCAGCGCCCCCAGCGGCGCATTGCGATCACCCACCAGGATAATCTCCCGGCGCAGGTAGATCGGTGTACCATCCTCCGCATTCAAGCTGTAGGATTCGACCGCCTGGCTCGACCACGCGCCCGGTGTGCGTAAATCGTTCAGGAGCTTGTTGAGCGCGGCTCCGCTACTGAAGCCCAGGCGGGCCGCCATGCCCAGCTCCGCGGTCGCCAGCAGCCGATCCAGCTTGCGCCCCACCAATTGATCGGGTTCCAGCCCAATCATGCGGACGCGCGGATTTGCCAGGGCAATATTGCCGTTCTTTTCCACCAGCACAATCGCTTCAGTCATCGTGTTCAGGATGACCTGCAAACGTTCCAGGGCGTCATTGATACCCTTGAACAGACGCGTGTTATCCAGTGCCATCGTCGCCTGGCTGGCGAGCTGCGTGACGAAGTAATTGTCTTCTTCGCTGAAAGCAGCCGGTTCGTCGCTTTCCAGCGTGATGACTCCCAGCGGCTTGCCAGCCCGCAGGATGGGTACGCTCAGTTGGGCACGGCTGGTCAGCAGGATCGGCGGCGGACGGGTACCATCCGCTTTCACATCATCTTTGCGGATAGCCTGGTTGGTTTGCAGCGCCACCGCGCTCAAGGTGGAGCGCACCAGTGTTGCGTCCATCAGCACCGAAGCCGGGTAACCTGTCTGTTCGATGATCTGCAGGTCATCCTGTTCCCCGATTGCGATGAAGCCGGCTTTCGCGTGGGTCATCTCGGTCGCACGTCGCAGCACCTGCGTGCCGATTTCTTGCACATTGGTGGTCGCCGTCAGTTGCCGACCCAGCGTCGCCAGTGCGTACATTTGCTCTGCCCGCCGCTCCAGCGCCCGATCGGTTCGGGTATAGCGCCGGGCGTTCTGGATCGCCTGGGCGGCCTGGCTGGCAAAGGCCCGCAGCACCCCGGCCTGGTCGCCGGTGAATTGCTGTGGACGGTCATAGTACAGGGCGAGCACGCCCAGCCCGCTATCCCCCACCTGCAAAGGCAGTTCCGCCCAGGCACGCTTGCCCTCGCGGGTGATGAAGTTACGGTAGGGTACGGCGCGGGGATCGCTTTGGGCATCATCAATGTAGACAGGCTCACCTGCCGGGTAGCTGAGGATCGGCTCTGGTGGGTCGCTACTGAAGGCGCTGCTCAGGCCCTGGCTGTGCGCCAGCTTGATTGCCCCGCGCCCTTCCTCATTGGCTAAATAGATGGCGATGCCGCTTGCGCCGGAGATGGCCGGGGCAGCGCCGGCGATAATCTGAGTGACTTCGGCGGGGGAGAGCGTGCGTGTCAGTTGGGAAAGTGCCTGGTTCAGCGTAGCCAGTTGGGCTGCACGACTGCTCAATTGCTCCAGCAGACGCGCATTGGCAATGGCGACGCTGGCACTGGCCGCGATGATATTCATCAGGCGTAGATCATCATTTTCCAGCGCCGCCTGCTGCTGGCTGGTCGTGACCACGATCCCGCCCAGTTGTTTCTGTCCCACCGTCAGCGGCACACCCAGCCACGACCGGACTCGCGCGGCGGGCGGTTTGAGGCCCAGTTGTTGCGCGGTCTCTGCCACCGTTTCATTGATGAGCAGCGGGACGTGGGTTTGCAGCAGATGACCGAGCAGGCTGTTCCCATCTGCCGGTTCCGCGTAATCATCCACTTGCACGCCCCCCCGCATCACCAGCGGATACTGGAGGGCACCGCTGTAGGGTTCATACAGGGCCACCACGAATTCATCTACATCCAGCAGTTCGCTGACCTGGCTGTGGAGCATCCCCAGCAGCGAACTCAATTTCAGGTCGGACTGGATCAATCTGCCGACCACGCCCAGCGCCCGCAGTTCTTCCACCTGTTTGCGCTGCCGGTGCTGTATCCGGCTGAGCACATGCAGCCCACCAGCGACCAGCACCACCCCCAGGCCGAAGATCAACAGCGTGACCGACGATAGGTTGACCACCAGCGCTGCCAGCAAAACGAACGGAATCGGGGTCAGCAGCACCGCCGCCAGAATCAGCATTGAGAGCCGATCATTCAGTAGTCGTCGTAACGAGTAACGGGCGATGAAGCGCTCGATCAGGAAGATCGCGCCGTAAGCACCGCTGTAAATCAAACCAAACCCGATCACTTGGATGGGGTCGTTGGCGATGGTGCCTGTTTGATTGCTGAACAGGTCGGTGCGGAGGACTGCAATGCCGATGTAGAAGCTCAGCGTTACTCGCACCGCGATCATCAGGATTGCGCCTGCCGTCCGGAGGTTCAGGCTCCGGCGTAAGCCCGGTTGCGTGCGGAACATATACCCCAGCCCGCCAATCGCCCCGGCGAACGGCAGCATCCACAGCATGGTGGTGTGCCACTCTGCCGGGAGCGCCAGCGCAGCCACCATACCCACTGCCTGGGCAATGCTGACCTCGCCATCCCTCAGGTAGACCCCGAAGATCAACGTAAAGACCGTTAAGGCTGCGTACAGGGTAATCGTGCTGCTGTCGATCAGTGCCGAGGAAATACGTGTCGCGGCGGGCAGTTCGGGGAGGTTCGTGAGCAATAAAAAGCTGGTCAGCAGGAGGAAACCGATCAGCAAAATGGAACGCAAGGTATTTCGGTTGAACATGGAGGCCCTGGCCACCTGTAGCGATGATTCTGACCTTCAGTGTACATCAGACTCTCAATTCGGGCATAGCACCCCTCCCGCTGCACGTTTGACCCACGCTACAGTGAGCGTAACGACCTGCGCGGTTCGGTTGACCGCGGTAAGCTGGAGGCCCTAATGCACCTGTATTCCCGCCCTCTCACGACCCTCTGGGATGCTGATGTGATTGTGGTTGGTTCTGGCTCAGCCGGGTCGAGCGCCGCCATTGCAGCGGCCCGCGCCGGTGCCAGGACTGTCCTGGTTGAGCGTTTTGGCTTTCCCGGCGGAACCAGCACCCAGGTGCTTGATACCTTCTACGGCTTCTACACCCCTGGCAGCGTCGCCTACAAGGTGGTGGGGGGTGTGCCGGATGATGTGGTCACAGCGCTCAAGGCCCGTGGTGCGGCCTTCGAGCGACCCAATACCTATGGCGCGGGGACGGGCATCACCTATGACCCCATGACTCTGCGCGTTGTCTGGGAGACTCTGATGCAGCAGGCCGGGGTGCGCTTGCTCTATCACAGCTTTTGTACCGACACACTGGTCGAGGATGGCCGCGTGACTGGCATCGTGGTCGATGGCAAACGCGGCCTGCTGAAGCTGACTGCCCGCGTCGTCATCGACTGCACCGGCGATGCCGATGTCTGTCATCAGGCCGGTGCACCGTATGAAAAAGCCGGGGATATTGACCCCGCTCAAACGCTGACCACCACCTTCCGTATGATGGGGGTGGATGTGGAACGGGCCAAAGGCTTTGGCAAAGCCGCCCTCTGGCAGAAGATGGAAGAAGCCGCTGCTACCGGGAACTACGACTTGCCCCGCCGCGAGGGGAGCTGGCACATCACCACCCAGGCTGGTGTCATCCACACGGTGATGACCCGCGTGGCTGATGTGGATGCAACCGACCCGGTCGCGCTGACCGAAGCGGAGATCGAAGGGCGGCGGCAGGCGTTCGAATACGCCCGCTTCCTGCATGATTATGTGCCGGGTTATGAGCAGGCCGTCTTGAGTTGGCTCGCTCCTTCGATTGGCGTTCGAGAGACGCGCCGCATCTACGGGCAGTACCGCCTCACGCGGGAAGATTGCCTAACCGCCCGCAAATTCCCGGATGCCGTGGCCGCGTGCGGTGCCCCCATCGAAGATCACGCGCGGGGAGCCGATACCAAGTGGGTCTATCTGCCGGATGGCATGACCTACGATGTGCCCTTTTCCACGCTGGTGCCGCAGAACGTGACCGGCCTGCTGGTCGCTGGGCGCTGCTTCAGCGCCACCCACGATGCCCACGCTTCCTGCCGCTCGATGGCACAGATGATGGCGCTCGGGCAGGCCGCCGGAGTCGCCGCCGCCCGTGCTCTGCAAGCGGATCTGCTCCCGCACGAGTACCCGGTCACGCAGTTACAGGATCATCTGCGGGCGATCGGTGCCCGCTTCGGCGAGATCAAAGCTGATCCGCTTCCCTGATAGTCAATGACGACTAAGCTCTGTAGGGCGATCCGCCGCATTCGCCCCTTCTGCATAATGCGTAGGTTTCAGCCTCAGGACCAGTTCTGATTGTTGGCATTTTCAGCCGCGCAAGCCACCTCAATCAAGAAGTCCCCTCCGGGACAAGGGAAATGAAATGTCCAAGACCCCCAGGCACGGACAGGCGGCTTGATAGCTAGGCCATCGCTCGTTAGGCGTGCATAGGCGGCATTTACCTCGGCTTCAGTTTGGGCATCAAAACCAATGTGGAATGTTTTTGGGTAGGTCGGTTTGGGCCCCCGCATCAGGTTGATATGCATACCGTGTCCATCCGCCAAAACACTGATGTCCGGGTTATTATCGTCAAACGCATCGACGTACCCGAAATGCTTTTTCAGGAATGCACTCGCTTCCAGAACATCTCGCACTGTCAGGTTGACATGATCGAGCCGCATGGTTTTCTCCTTAACTGTAGATAGGGTTTACAACGCTTATTCAGGCTGATGAATTGACTGTAAATTGGGTTTAGGACATTATTCGCCCTAATCATGTTGAGGCGATCATGTATTCACCTACTGCACGTTTGCTGGCTGTTTTGGAGCTTTTGCAATCGAACAAGCGCATGAGCGGCGGAGAGATCGCCCAGCGGCTCGAAGTCGATGCACGTACCGTGCGCCGGTACATCACGACCCTTCAGGACATGGGCATCCCGATCGAAGGGGAGCGAGGTCCGTCTGGCGCATATACTTTACAACGAGGTCATCGGCTGCCACCGCTGCTCTATACCGAAGAAGAGGCGGTTGCCCTGTCATTAGGGCTGATTGTGCTCCAAACGTTTCATTTTCCGGTTGACGCGGTTGCAGTAGAAGGGGCCTTGGCGAAGACAGAGCGTGTCGTTCCTGAAGCAGCCTTCCGCCGTATACAGGGTTTGCGTAACGCGATTGTGTTCAACCCCGGTGTTTACAGCACACAACCACCTCGTTTGGCTCGCAATCAATTAGTCGTCACGCTGACATCCGCCGTCCAGGAACGGCAGCGTGTATACCTGCGTTACTGCTCACAGCAAGGGGATTTTACCGACCGCCCGGTCGACCTATATTCACTCGTATACAACGAAGGCTATTGGTATGCGGTCGGCTACTGTCATTTACGCCATGACCTGCGTACCTTTCGTCTGGATCGAATCCAGTCGGTTGTGACCCTGCCAGATATCTTTGAACGCCTTGAGGACTTTGACCCCCTCGAACACGTTTTGAAGTCGATCGCGCTTTCCCCCAACACCTATCGCGTCGAACTGCTGTTGGATACCTCGATAGAGCTGGCGCAAACCGTGTTCCTTCCAACAGATGGTACCTTTGAGGAGACCGATGAAGGCATTATCTTTCGTCGCAATATCGCCGAGTTGGATTGGCTGGCATGGCTGGTCTTACAGGCGCCTTTCCGTATTCGGGTCAATCATCCACCGGAATTGCGCCAAATGCTGCGAGAGATATCCACAAAAGCGATGAATATAGGTTTGGAGTAGCCAATCGAAATCAGTGCTTCCTGATGCGTATGGATGACCATGTTCGGTCATGTGCCTAGTGATCCGCGAGCTTTTTGACCGCCATGCGTAGGTGTATGAGAGATTGCGCCTGCAACACCGTCGCACATCACTGAACGCGGCTTAATTCGCCCCTCATGACAGGATCATCGGAGAAGCCTATTTTCCAGTGAAGTGACCTTCAATGCGGTTCCCAGAATGTTGGTGTGAAAATGCCCTCTAAAACCTTCACTTACCTGTCGAAGCTGCTCAGCCGTCAATCTATGCGCCCGGTGACGCGCTTTTTCACCAACGCCCACGTGTTTTTGTACAAGCTCACGGGCGGGAAAGCGCAGATCCCTGGTTACCCGACGATGCTGCTGACGGTAAAGGGGCGCAAAACTGGCAAACTGCGGACCATTCCGCTGATTTACATCAAGGATGCGGACCGCTTTGTGATTGCCGCGGCCTATGCGGGCAGTGAACACAATCCGACCTGGTGGCTTAACCTCCAGTCCAGCGGGGAAGGGATCGTCCAGGTGATGCGCGATACGGTACGGGTGAGCGCACAGGTTGCGCCTCCGGAAGCCCGCGCTGATCTGTGGCAGCGCTTGTCCGCCATGTACCCCTACTTCACGGACTACCAGACGCGCACCAGCCGGGAAATCCCCATCGTCATCCTAAGCCCGATCTAAACGTTCCGCCTCTGATCACCGCACGGTCATCAGAGGCGGAACATGCATACAAGACCGCCTGCTTATGCCGCGGGATAGGTGTCATCAGCGTACTGATACTGATGATAACTTTGCACCAGGTTATCGCGTACCACGTTGTAGTAGCAGTCATCCCCCCCACCGAACGGCAGCAGCACGAGCGGTTCCTCGATGGTGCGTTCGGTCAGAGTCCAGCCATCCGGCAGGGTCGCGTTTAAGTCCGGGCTGCCGGTTGCCGTGGCGTGCATGACGAACCGATTGCCCTTGTCATCGGCCAATTCGTAAATGACCGGGCCATCGTAGGTCATGCGGTGGCATTTGGCGATGGTGTTGATGCTCACATAACCCGGATTGACCACATCCCCCGAGCAACCACTTGCATCCGGGAAGCACGATTGCCCCACAACTTGAGTCAGATTCAGCCAGGTATAACCGACGATTTCCGCGATGCTGAAGCAGGCGTCGCCCGCGCAATCCGGCGCGGCGTCCGGCGACCGGAAAAAGCAGGAGCCGTTGAAAAGCAGGTTCCGGGTCGAATTCTTCAGCAGCGGCAGACCAAATCGGTAGTTGACCCAGGTGTCATCCGGCATGGGATTGGCACCGCCAGCAACATAGATATAGTCACTTTCCAGGTTGAGGATTTCCTTGGCAACCCCCGTGCTTTCGTCATTGCCGCCCGCGCAGGCTGCGCCATCCGGCATCTGAGTCTGGATAGTTGCGTAGCTGATCGTCAATGGCTTCAGGGCGATGAGTGACTGGAAATAATTCCAGAAGAGCAGGCCACCGATGGCGAGGACTGCCAGCAGCACACCCCCGGCGATGAGGAGATTGCGTCGGTTCATGGTGCGATGGACTCCTGTAGGTCTTAGGGAAGCGGCCTATTCGACCGCTGGTAGGTGTTCAGGAAATCATCCTGAATGACGGTGGTCTGCCCGCCGGAGAGCAGCACGAAGTCGCTATCCAGGCGGACTGCTTCGTAGGTCCAGCCTTCCGGCAGGTTCAGCCGTGTGCCCAGGTTTTCCAGGTCGTCGATGCTCAATGCCGGGTCGATGATCTGCGAGTACGACTGCATGATATAAAGGTCGCCGTTGGGCGCACGCAGGGTATAGATGAATGCGCCGCCGTAGAATACATAGCGGGTATCCCGCTGCACCGTGTTCGGGGTGTAGAGCTGATCGCCCACCAGGTTGCCGCCGAGGCGCGTTTCCAGTACGGCCCGCAGCGTCATGTCGATCGTGCCGAAGGTAGCCTGTTCACCGGATGCCGTCACGCCGCCGACCGCGCTGATCTCATCCAGTACCCAGTAGCGGGGTCCGTTCAGCCGCATATTGACCGCGCCCAGTTCGGTTTGCAGCGCTGCCGCATCCAGTTCGGCCCATTCGTCGGCGGGGCAGTCATTCAGGCCCAGGGTATTCCAGATTTCCGTCCGCAGGTTGATCCCGCGCCGGTAAGTCGGCACGACTTCGCAGTAGCGCACATTGCGGGTCTGTGCCGGTGTGCTGTCCGGGTAGATTATCACCGGGACGGAGGAGTCCGGGTTCAGCGTATCCTCGTTGGGGTCGAGCAAGTAACCTGCCGGGAAAGACACGCTGATTGGCTCCCCGCGCACATCCAGGCACAGCAGGTGGTTGTTATCGCCATCGCCCAGGTCGGCCAGCTTGAAGGGCGTGACCTCGGTCTGAGTCCCATCCGGTAGCCGGAGCGTGACCCGGTACAGTGCCCGCTCGGCATCGCCCGCCTCGTCCCCATTGGCGTTGCTCACACCGCCCGCCCAGGTGACTCGCACCACTTGCAGGGTGCCGTCGGCGGGGCAGCCATCGCCCTGCTGCCGACCAGAACCGCGGTTGAGGGACCACTGCCTGGGCGGGACACTCTCGGAGAGGATGAGCGATGGCCCCGCGGCAAGCGGTGTAACCTCGACGCTGGCCCCCAGGAAACTGATGGCATCCGCACTGCTGCTCAAAACCTCACCGACGATCTCTACTCGAACCGGCGGATCGGTTTCGGCATCCCCCAGGTCGCCGGCGAGCAGGGCCGTCCGCAGTTCGCCGTCATCCAGCGCCGGACTGAGGGTGACGCATAGCGGAGTCTTGATCGCGCCGGACTGCGTGATGACCGCGAAATCAGAGGGTTCGAGCGTGTCCGGGTTGACGACCTGCGAAAAGATAACTGGCATTCCATCCTGCCCGCCCGCGCCCCGGCATACCACAAGGTTGGCCCCAGGTGGCAAGCGGTCGTCTAATCCATAGTAGGCGGAGAGAAGCGCCGGGGAATCCTGCGCGCCGACGACACCCATACCAGCCAACAGGCATAGCAGGGCAAGCAAAACCGCCTTAGAGCGTTGCACCATACCAACTCCTTATACTCAATGGGGGCATTGTGGGACTTGTGATACACTTTGTATCTATGTGACATTTTGTATCATAATAGGTGGGCGCGGCGTGTCAACAAACGATCTGCGCGACGTGTCACATAAGTAACAGGTGTATCAATGATGCAGCTCAATCTGGATGACCCACGGGTGAAGCGGACGCGGCGCGGCCTGCGGGAAGCCTTTGTTCGCCTGATCCTGAAAACCGGCTACGATGCCATCTCGATTCAGGATATTGCCACCGAAGCGCAGGCCGCCCGCATCACCTTCTACCGGCACTACCGGGATAAAGAGGAACTGCTGACCGACTGCCTCAATGTGCTCTATGAGGAATTGGCCGCCCGCACCGAAAAAGCCTCTCCACAGCGGATACTGGAAGGTTATTCACCGGTGCGCGTGCTCTATGAACATATCGAAGAAGAGGAAACGCTCTACCGCATTTTGTTCTCAAGCCGGGGAACCCAGACGGTCATCGAGCGGATGCGGCATCACCTGGCGGTGACCGCACTGGCGACAATGGAACAAAGCGGACGCAAGCCTCAGGGTGAGATTCCGCTGGAGATCATCGCCTACCACGTCGCCAGCGCCCAGATCGGTCTGGCGATCTGGTGGCTGGATCAGAACAAACCCTACCCGGCAGACTACATGGCGCGGATTTCGCTGTGGTTGACCCTGACCGGTCTGAGCGAGACCATGGGCGTCACCGACTTCAAACCGCCACCCCCGTCCATCACTTCATAAGATTCCGGACCGCAGGGCGAATTGGTGCTGCTGTCAATAATCTTAATTCTGTAATATAAATTGTCATGTTACCCTGTAATAAACCTATGATCCACTTCTAGAACTTTCACTATGCCTGTGACCGTAAAGTGGTACGACAACCACCAGAATATCATCGTAATTGCGTTTGAGGGTCATTGGAACTGGGGACAATTCCAGGCTGCTAATGACGAAGCTGGAGCCTGGGCTGTCCAAAAGAGCTACCTGGTCGACGCCATCCTTGATTTTGAACACGCCTCATCTCTCATCCCGGAAGATGTGATATCAACGGGTTCCGAAGTAGCCCGACTCGGTGAACAATTGCCCAACCAAGGTATAACAGTTGTGGTCAGCATGTCGTCCTGGGTACAGGCGATTGTGCAGGCGATTATCTCAGTGGCTCGGGCGCGGAATCTGACCACTGCCCGAACTTATTCAGATGCCCTGCGCCTAATCGAAGACGCCCGACAGAAACGCCTCTAACAAAACCAACCCTGAACATGCCCCGTAGGGACGCCATTTGATGGCGTCCGTCTGTGGCCTATGAGTTGGCTTGTGTCCGCCGTCCGCCTGACAGCCTGGCTTGCAGGGTACGCAGTTTCTTCGTGTCGCCCTTTGCCAGCAGCGCGGCTTGTTCTGCCCAGGTGCCCAGGCTGGGCGCGAAGCGCAGCCCGTCCTGCTCCAGCGCCTGCTTGAGTTCCGCTTCGGACGCCTTGGCGAGCTTCTCAAACGAGGCGATCCCGGCCTTGACCAGCGCGGCAGCGATCTTCGGGCCGATCCCTTCGACCTGTTTCAGATCGTCCGCCGGGGCCGCTGCCCGGGCGGCTTTCGGGGCGGGTTTGGCCTTGGCACTTTTCTTCACCGCCGCCTCAAGCTGCTGCGGAGTCACCTTCTTCGGCGTGGCCGGTTTGGACTTCAGTGTCGGTGTCCCCGGCTGAGTCGCCTTTTTGTTGGTCGCTTTGGCTTTCGGCTGGCTCTGGATCGAACGCGCACCGGGCGGCGGGGTCATGATCGCGCGCGGCGGGGGGATGACCACCTCATGCGGTGGTTGCTTGCTCAGGTCATGTGGGGGCGGGACCGCTAACCCGCGGGGTTCGGCCACGGCCAGATCGCGCGGCGCGACTCGGGCTACCTCAGCAGCACGGGCGGATTCCGCGGCGCTGGCGGCACCTTCTGCTGCCAGGCGCGCTTTTTCCGCGCTGCGCCGAACCCCGCTCAGGGGGCGGCTCGGTTTGAAGATGACGATGCTCATCGGCGGCAGCGTCACGCTCAGGCTGGCCGGGAACCCATGTGAGGGGGTCATCTCCGCCTGTAGACCGCCGCCGTTGCCCAGGTTGCTCCCGCCGTAGAAGGTCGAGTCGCTGTTGAGCAGTTCGGTGTAGAAGCCGCCTTCCGGCACACCCAGCCGGTAGCCTTCGCGCTTGATCGGCGTGAAGTTGCACACCACCACCAGGAAATCGCTGGCGTCGTCGGCAAAGCGGAGGTAACTGTACACGCTGTTATCCGCGTCGTTCGGCTCAATCCACTGGAAGCCCTCAAAGCTGTAGTCGATCTCCCACAGCGACGCTTCCTTCTGGTAGATCGCGTTCAGGTCGCGCATCCACGACTGAACGCCCAGGTGCGTCGTCCACTTGAGCAGTTCCCAGTCCAGCGAGCGCGTTTCGCTCCACTCGCGCCACTGACCGAACTCCGCGCCCATGAAGTTGAGCTTCTTGCCCGGGTGGGTCATCTGATAGCCGAGCAGCAGCCGCAGCCCGGCGAACTTCATCTGCCAGTCGCCCGCCATCTTCTGGATGAGCGAGCCTTTCATATGCACGACTTCATCATGCGAAAGCGACAGGATGAAGTTCTCGTTGAAGGCGTACAGCAGCGAGAAAGTCATCTTGTTGTGATGGTAACGCCGGTAGATCGGGTCCTTGGCAGCGTAATCCAGCGTGTCGTGCATCCAGCCCATATTCCACTTGAAGCTGAAGCCCAGCCCGCCGATGTACACCGGGCGGCTGACCATCGCCCACGAGGTCGATTCCTCGGCGATGGTGTAGGTGCCGGGGCATTCACCGTGGATGGTTTCGTTGAACTCGCGCAGGAAGCTGATCGCCTCCAGATTTTCATTGCCGCCGTACTTGTTTGGCACCCACTGACCGGCCTTGCGGGAGAAATCCAGGTACAGCATGGAGGACACCGCGTCCACCCGCAGCCCGTCGATGTGATACACCTTCAGCCAGAACAGCGCGTTGGAGAGCAGGAAGTTCCGCACCTCATTACGCCCGAAGTTGAAGATGTAGGTGCCCCAGTCCGGGTGTTCGCCCTGGCGCGGATCGGCATGTTCATACAGGTGCGTGCCATCGAAGTAACTGAGCGCGTGCCCATCTTTGGGGAAGTGCGCCGGCACCCAGTCGAGGATCACGCCGATGCCGTGCTGGTGGCACTGATCGACGAAGTACATAAAGTCCTGCGGCGAGCCATAGCGGCTGGTGACCGCGTAGTACCCGGTCACTTGATAGCCCCACGAAGCATCCAGCGCGTGTTCCAGCACCGGCATCAGTTCGATATGCGTGAAGCCCATCTCTTTGCAATAGGCCACCAGCTCATGCGCGAGCTGCCGGTAATTCAGCCAGCCGCCGTCCTCGTTGCGCCGCCACGACCCCAGGTGTACCTCGTAGATCGACATCGGCGCGTTCAGCGGATTGCGCTTCTCGCGGGCCTGCATCCACTCGCCGTCGCTCCACTGATACTCCAGGTCGGCCACGATGGAGGCATTGGCCGGGCGCACTTCGGTGCGGAAGCCGTAGGGATCGGCTTTTTCCATGTGATAGCCGTTGAAGGCCAGCACATCGTAACGGTAAATGTCACCGGCCTTCACGCCGGGGATGAACAACTCCCAGAAGCCGCTGGTGCCCGTGTTGCGCATCGGGTGGGTGACCGGGTTCCAGCCGTTGAAGCCGCCGATCACGCTGACGCGCCGGGCATTCGGTGCCCATACGGCGAACTGTACCCCGGCGATGCCATCAATCTCCTGGCTGTGCGCCCCCAGCTTTTCATAGCTGTAGAGATGACGGCCCTCCGCCAGCAGATAGCGGTCGAAATCGGTCAACTGCGCCGGGAAGCGATACGGATCTTGCACCGTGATCGTCTCGCCGTAGTAGTCCTTGACGGCCAGGTGATAGCGCACCCCGGCATCCGCCCCTGGTACGCTCACTTCCCACACACCGCCGTCGTCGATGCGGGTCATGGCCGCCCAGACTCCGGTGGCTTCGATGACGACGCTCACCTCGCTGGCGCGGGGCTGGAAGGCGCGGATGATGACCTGCCCATCGGCGACCGCGTGCGGGCCGAGCACTTCAAACGGCGCGCCATGCGTGCCTTCGACCAATGACCTGAGCGCATCCGGGTGAACCGATGACGACATACCAGCACTCCGTGGGGATTCAACAGTTGAACTGCTTATACGGCGATTATAGCAGGTCAGGGGGGCGGGTGCTTCCGATTGGGGGCGGTCCGGGTGCATTCGAGATTGGGGTCAGCTTGGCAGGGTTGGCATCCCGGTCTGACAAGGTGGCCAAGATTTGAGGGAGCTTGGTGTCGTTGTTGTCGTTGCCGGAGCTGCCAAGCTTGGCGGTGCGGGGTACTGCATACGGAGTTCTCAGCGCTTCCTCAACCCTACCATATCCCGCCCACAAAAACGGAACATATGTTCCGTTTTTGTCTCGATTTTTTGGGCGGAGGCCTCACCCTTGCAAGGCCGCGTCGATAACCGCGAGCACGGCCTGTGCCGATTGCAACACCTCGTCATTGGTAAACCGCAGGACGCGATAGCCCAGCCCTTCCAGGTGCGCCTGCCGATTCCCGTCCCGGTCTTGCTGGTCGGGTTGTTCGTGGATGAGGCCATCGACCTCCACAATCAACCGTTCCTCAATGCACACAAAATCGACGATGAACGGGCCGATGGCGTGCTGGCGGCGGAACTTGGCGCCATTCAAGCGCCGCCCCCGCAGGTATTGCCACAGATGATCTTCGGCGGGGGTCGGCTGGTGACGCATCTCACGGGCGCGGGGTTTGAGCTTGTCCCATTGATCGGGTGATGTCGTGTAGTGCGTCTGCTTGTCTTCTGTGGACACGGTGTTACTCCGGGTTACAGGGGTAGTCCTTTAGCGGAGGCGATTGCGGATGGAGTGCCGCACCGACGGAACCTCACCCCCAACCCCTCTCCGGCGACGGTGCTGCGAAGCAGGTCGAGAAAGTAACGTCTCACACCGCACCGTCTGGAGAGGGGGAGTCCGACTCCCCTCTCCAGCGACACGACTCGAACCAGAGGCTCCCTTTCCCACCATGTAAGGGTCGCGCCGGAGAGGGGCCGGGGGTGAGGTTCTTCACCCCGCCACCGCCTTCACCACCTGCGCGACCACCCCGGCATACGGATTTGACTCTGCCAACACCGGCGACTCGCCGCGCAGCACGGCCAGCAGCGCCTCGATGAAGGCGACCTCCAGTTCCCAATCCGCCCCTTGGGTGAGCCAATCCACACGCACCGAGGTCAACTGGGCTTGCCACTCATCGAGCTTATCCGGCACAGCGGTCCTGACGGCGACCGTGTTGGCACACAGCGTTTGCACCGTCTCCGCCGGAAGCGTGCTGACCGCGCCCGCACTGGAGTCAGCCGGAGCCTGCGCCGCTGCCGTCTCCAACTGAGCAATCAGCCCGTTGATGTCCTCCGCCGACGCCCCCGCCTCCGCCAACGCCTGACGTACCGCCGCCGCCCCACCCTGCTGATACAATGCCATAATCTGCCGGGCGAACTCGGCGGCGGGGTCAGGGGGTGGGACATCACTTAGACAAGCACTTTCAACACCGTGTTTTGCGACCAATGTTGCGTGTTCGCGTTCCCAGGCATCCAGTACGCGCTTGTAGCTGGGATGCTGGCGCGTGAGTTCACGTTGGATAGCGAGAGCTTTACAGTAAAACTCATCGACTGCTTGACCATTTCCCTGTGCATCTGCGACCCTGGCTAACCCTCGCCAGCAATTCGCTGCACTGGCACGATTTTGTATAGTGACATAAACATGAAGTGCATCACGGTACAACTTGTGTGCGCCGTCCAAATCATCCACCCGCAGGCTGAGGTCGCCCAGCGCCTTCAGCGTATTGGCCGCGCCGAGGCGGTCACCGATCTGCTCGAAGATGGGCAGCGCCCGGTCGTAGAAGGCGCGTGCGCCGTCCAAATCATCCACCCGCCGGCTGAGGTCGCCCAGCGCCTTCAGCGTATTGGCCGCGCCGAGGCGGGCACCGATCTGCTCGAAGATGGGCAGCGCCCGGTCGTAGAAGGCGCGTGCGCCGTCCAAATCATCCACCCGCCGGCTGAGGTCGCCCAGCGCCTTCAGCG
>JAFLCG010000022.1 GCA_017303635.1 Anaerolineae bacterium
CTTTGAGCCGTGTCTTGAGCGCCTCCCAGGCCGGTCGATTATGTTCACGTGTCGCCGATTTATGACCCTGAACATCTTCGTACCATTCCGGCGTCCAGCCATGCTTTTCGCAGGCGCGCAGCAAATTAGCCTTCTGCCGTTCGGGGCTGGTCAAATCATTGGCATCTTTAGTGAAGGAAAGCCGGACATAACAGAGGGCGACCGTACGCGAAGCAGACATCGTAAGATGACCTTTCAACTGAAGAACCGGATGCGAAATAGCACATTCGCCACCGACGCGCTACAGTTGGTCGGAGGTCGTGCGCTAGCTGAGATAGTGCTGCGACCAGGGCGGCATGGTGTTGGTAGCACCATGCCGCTCGTCATCATGCTCAAGAACTTACCCCTATTCATGATTGTCGTCAAGCCAGACGCCCCGAGTCATCGCTTTCGCCTGGATACGAGTAAGCACCTTGAGGAAATTCGCCAAACCGTTTATCGACTCTCGCGAATTCATCCCTGCGTTATTCTGTCTGACCGACCAATCGGCACAGACGGCCGCTGCAAAGTCCTGCAGTTGGCGTTCGCCTGGTGCCATGTATTCAGTTGTAACCGTTGTAGTCTTCAACCCCAACTCTGACTTTCCTCCATCGGTTCGGTCACGCGCTTTCAACACTAGCACACTGGCCTCGACAAACGCTGGTAATATTACGGTTTTGGGTTGGGAATCGTACATTCTGGGCTGGTAGATTCCGGGTTTCAGGGAGCGGCTGGTTTAGTGTCACAGCCAGGACAGTGAGTAGCGGCTCAGGCATAAGCGGCATCGAGCAATCGCGCGGCACGTTTCATATGCTTGCGGAAGGTTGAGGGTTTGCGACCGTGTGCTTCTGCCGCATAACTCACACCCGCAATCTGCGCATGGGTTCAGCTAACAGGTACCGTTGATAATTCAAGCTTGGGCGTTCGCGCACAGAACGGTCAGCAATCAGGTTTGAGAGTAGCAAAAACCAAGTTACCAGCACAGAGACATAAAGATGGACATATGTGAATCAAGTAACGATGAAAGGAAATTGTGAAGTCTACTGATCCGTGGGTGTTGGTCTAGCGCGAATTCGCAACGTTTTATTTGGGCAACAGCATAATCGGGAATTGCGGTGCCACATCTTCTACTTTCATCAATAAGACGACTGCCTGATAGGTCGATTTAACTGGCCAGTGACAACGGTGTGACGGCTGTATCTTGTACCCACTGAATTAATGCAGTCCTTTGTTGCACCTGGCCCACTAAACCTTGGATCATATTGATCCCGATATGTGGACGCCCATAGACTAGTGACACGAAATCATCACGACGCAAGCGGTAAAGTTCTCCTGTAGATAGTGCTTCTATTTGTTCGGATCCTGTGATTCCCATCATCAGACCATGTTCGTTAAAACAATCCCCGGCAGTATACGTAGAAACGATGATACTATCTTGATTATGAGCCGATATAGTGGCTATCATCACCCCGGACTTGACCAAGCACAAGTTGTCATATTGATGGGCGGATGTCAAGATGAGATCTCCTGCTTCAAAATGACTACATTCCATCAAGAGACCAAGATCACGCAAATCTGGCCATGCCAACTTACTAAACAGATTGCACTTCTGCAGAATTGCAATGCGACTTCGTAATTCTTCTTGAGAGATAATTGTCGCGCTCGTTGACAGCCGTTGCAGCAAATCATGGGTAGTTGTATCCAGTTCATTCTCAGTGCCCAAAGCCATCCATAATTCACTCTCGCTGGAAGGCAACACACTCCGTAGCCACAATCGAGCATAAATCCCCATTTCTTGATGGAGTTTCTGTAGTGATTGGTCAATCTGATCCAACTGAAGCTGAAATCTGCCGCTATGATGTCCAATGTCAGCCGGCAATTGGTAGCGTTCAAGCATAGCACGCCGGGCCATAAGCCTGACATATTCTTCAAGTAAGCGAGTAGTACTTGCAGAAAAAATGCCGTTCTGGGACCTTAATTTGTCCATCACCATATCGGGGTTCAACAAGGCATCAACTTCCCCAGTCGGTAGATGGCTCCGGAAATATTGACGAATCTGGTGAGCTTGTTCATGAAGGTCAACTCGTATGCGTTGCCAGATGAGCCATAACCCGCCAATCCCAATAGTCATCCCAACAAGAATGAGATACAAGCCTGATACAGCTAGAGCAAGGTGATTGTAGATGAGATGTAATCCCACTGCAGTCAGTAGTCCTTGAGAAAGCTGTCGTCGGCGCATATCAATTTGCACGCTGGTGCGACTAACAGCCGCTCCCAATATTCCTGACGCAATCGCATGCATCAATGTACTTGACACGATTCGAGCAGTAGCTACTGTCAGAGGTTGAGTAGGATTGGTGGCAACATAGAATAGATTTTCTGCCATCCCAAAACCAATGCCGGATGCAAAACCATATGTCAGGCCTTCAGATACACTATGTAGCCGCGCATGCCAAACGAGCAGCAAAATGAAGAGGCCTTTTAGAATTTCTTCCATCACTGGGGCAACCCATTGAACGAGTTGAAAGTAATTGATCCATCCGGCTCGGACTAAGGCACTTTGAAGAAATAAGCTGGTACCAAATACCATCCCTCCCCAGACCAACGCCAATATCACCATCCTCACTCGATTGAGGGAATAAAAATCGAGTAACCAAACGATATATACAATCAGTAGAGGTAAAACGAGGCTTAATGCAAAGGAGATCAACATAGTCAAACTCTGAACGTAGAAGTAGATGATATTCCTCAATTATTGTCACGACATATGATTAATAAAGAATTGAGAAATTATTTCAACCTTAACTTTTTATGGGATCCTCCCAAACCTTAACGTATCTTGCTTTTGGTGAGTGGTATATTATTTTGAATGTGTTGTATAACCCTTCCTATTAGGATTCATTAAAGTGAACCTATTGCTTTCTAAAATTTCGCGCCAATTTGGTTGGCCAGTAATACTTATTGCTATTGGCATAATGGGTGCTATTGCTATCATTACTATATCATCGGGAGATAATGTCTCAATTGTGGGGACAGCCTTGGAACCGACAGCGTCTCCTATTCAAGATCAAGTAACGGTGGTCGCGTCAACTATAATCGTTGAGCCAGCGCCACAACTAACCTCTTCGCCTATAGGAGAGGGTCAAAGCCGTACACTCGTACCTGGTAGTGGAGCATTAGTACAAGCCGAAGATTCAGTTACGATCTGCCATAACGGTAATACGCTTACACTTCCCAGGAATAATGTCTTTGGACCCAATGGACATTTAAATGAAGATGGCTCAGCCCAGGATGGGCATGAGGGGGATTATCTGGGTGCTTGTACGCAACCTGAACCAACGTCAACCCCCGTCCCTAGCGAGACGCCGACTAACGTTCCTGAAGCTACTCCGACCTCATTGCCGACTGAAACATCCACGGCGACTGCTACGGATCTACCTAGTTCTACTCCAACTGATACGGCTACACTAACCGTTACTGCCAGTGCCACTTTGACCGAGACTGCGACTTCAACGGCAAGCTTAACAGCTACACTAACCCATACCGCAACGGTGACGGCCACTAGAACTACCACGCCAATACCACCGACAGCCGGACCAACAGCGACATTCACGCGTACACCAACCCCAACCCCATTTGTAAGACCGACTGTAAGACCGGCCAGTGGTATCGCTATTTCGGCTGCCTGTGCAGTCAATACGGTCAGGGTGATTGATAACGTCTCTGGTTCCACATTTTTCTTTGACGATGATGATGGACTGCGGGCTGCTTATATCGGCTATACCATCAGAAATGATGGGGCTACTACTGCTCCTGACGTTTGGGTTAGCCTGACGAACTTTAGTACAACCCAATTTGCTTTGGGGAGCGGTGAAGATGGGATTGCTCACATTGGCCCTATGGCACCCGGTGCGGTGCGTCAGGTGTATTTCTATCTGGCTGTGCCAACTGCGACAGTCGATAACGGCAGTTTGAATGCTACATATGAAGTCAATGTATATAGTGGGGATCCGACTGTTGGTACCGAGACGTGCGATTACATCGATACTGTGATTGCCATTGATGATACCATCGCCGCGAATGCCAACAAAGTCAATACGACTGTGGCTGGGCCTAACCCGGCTACTATCGGTGGTTTGATGACTATGACGGTGGTCGGTGAAACCGGCACCATTGGCTCTCAGAATATTTTCTCGATGACACCCGCCGCCAATATCGGTTGGCCGGCCAATTCCTATGAATTAGTTGATGTTCACGTCGATTACTGGGATAGTTCGATTTGCCCGGATTCGGTTGGCGGTGTACCTGCTACCGCAGTGACCAACACCTTTGATGATGCCTTACAATTCTCAACTGCGGGACTCAGTGGCACCAATTCTTGCTATCGCATAGTGTATTCGTTTATTGCTGTTGGTGCGTCTAGTGCTCCGGCATCGGTTGCCCCGGTTAATTACATCGCTAGTGGGAACGAAATTAAGCATACCGGTGCTTATTCCGTAGCTGCTCCGGCAGTGCAACCAGCGACTAACGCTTCGACGTTGAGCAAGAGCGTTTCACCAGCTTCCCTGCTAGCAGGCGGGACCGCGACCTTTACAGTCACCGTAAACAACACGGGTTCTGATTCAATCACATTGGACAATTTGCGGGATACTTTACCCTCTGGTTTGACCTATATTGCTGGAACATCGACCTTTAATGGAACAGCCATTGCGGATCCAACCGGGGGAACTGGTCCAACTTTAACCTGGAGTGGCTTATTCACCGTTCCGCCTGGTGGCATGCGCACGCTAACTTATCAAGTCAACGTTACTAGCACACCAGGAACCTACACCAACAGCGTAGTAGGCTATGTAGGGTCAATTAGTACGGGTACGCGTATCGATACTACTTTGTCTACAACAGATAATGTTCCGGCTACTGCAAGTGTTTTTGTCGGACCGCCGACCAACACACCAACCCTCACGCCTACGCGAACACCAACCAATACGTCTACGCCCACGGCGACAGCGACCGCTACTAACACAGCGTCAAATACGCCAACAAATACACCATCCAATACACCGACGAATACGTTCACGCCGACACCGACAGCAACCGCTACTAACACAGCGTCAAATACGCCAACAAATACACCATCCAATACACCGACGAATACGTTCACGCCGACACCGACAGCGACCGCTACCAACACAGCGTCAAACACGCCGACGAATACGTCCACACCCACGGCGACAGCGACCTTGACACCATCGAACACCGCCACTCAAACGCCGTCTAACACACCAACGGACACACCGACGAATACGTCTACGCCCACGGCGACAGCGACTGCCACCCAAACGCCGTCTAACACACCAACGGACACACCGACGAATACGTCTACACCCACGGCGACAGCGACTGCTACCAACACAGCGTCCAACACGCCGACGCTGCCGGCACCATCTCCTGTCACTGAGGGTATTATTTCTCCCACTCCAGTGCCTCTCAGCGTGGGGCTGTCACCATCAGAGGGCTATGCATGCCAACGCTTATGTGTTGATTGGCTGCTTTATCACACGAATCGTACTGGCAATTGGGAAATCTTCCGATTGGGTGACTTACCAACAACAGTTGCTGGAGATCCAAATGTGTCGCAGGGGCGAGGAGATGGCGTGGATGATATTGCACCAAGCCGTTCGCCCAATGCGGAATGGGTTACTTTTGCGAGTAATCGTGACGGCAATTGGGAAATCTACGTGGCACGTCCAGATGGTTCGATGCTGCAACGGCTGACTTACAATACGGAGGCTCGCGATATTGATCCAGTTTGGGGGCCGAACCAGTATATAGTCTATGAGTCTTCGCGGGATGGTAACTGGGAGCTCTACTTATTCGATGTGCTTAGTGGAACTGAAGCACGACTAACTGAGAACCCGGCCAGTGATGTCAACGCTTACTGGTCACCGGATGGTACTCATCTGTTATTCCAGAGCAATCGGGATGGGTTGTGGCAGATCTACAGTCTCGATCTATTGACTATGACGTGGCAACGACTCAGTGATGGCCGGGGTAATGACTATGATCCGGTCTACTCCTTTGATGGCTCACAGATTGTATTCCGGTCTGATCGAGATGGAAGCACGGGGACAGCCATCTACGTGATGAATGCGGATGGGAGCGCAGCCCGGTCTATTTCAGATCTAGCAGGGGATGCTACGAACCAGATTTGGTCAGCTGATAGCAGCCTGATTGCCTATCAGTCCAATCTGGATGGAGATCTGGATATCTATATCTATGAGACTGCGACCGGGCAGACCCGCAAGCTAACTGATAACACGGTGGATGATTATGCACCGACCTGGCGTTGTGGTTCGAGCGAACTGGTCTTTACCTCAGAAATCACAGGCGATGCTAATCTCTATCAAGTATCTGCTTTGCCCATCACTGCCCCTTCAATTCGTGTAGAAATTGATGCGATCCAATTGACGGATGATCCTGCCTCGGATGTGTATCCGCTGGAGTCATTCGGTGAGGAGAACGCTAGCCGCCGAAATCATTTACCAGATGCTATGGCTTTCATTGAACCGGATCAGAATCAATCTTTCCCCCGGGTCGACCTTGTCAGTCATGAACCTGATCTTACCTTGGTGCAGGATTCACTATGGAACAGCCTGAACTCTTGTGTTCTTCCGAGGTAAGCTAAGTGTGATACTTCATACCTTCCGAGACAACTCATAGTAGGTATATGATTCTCTTGGTTCATCTCCTCGGGGAGCGTAGTGACATCGTGACTTGGCGAGGAGCAGTCTGAACATGGCGGCATTGGGGTGTCGCCAGTCTGGCAAGGGAAGAACAGCATCGGCGGCACATGGGTTTATTCCTGGGGTATATCTGCCGTGCCCGAAGCCGAAAGATCGGCTATCCGCGAAGAGGTTGAATTAATCAGCGATTTTACGCCGGATAATAATCCGCATGGCGAGCGGGATTTTGGGGCATTCACCCATGAGGGCAACCGCATATTCTGGAAAATTGATTATTACGCCCCAGGCTTGCGGCACGGCAGCGAAAACCCTGCCGATCCCGCACAGACCGTGCGTGTCCTCACCGTCATGTTCGCCGAGGAATACTAGCCTTGTGGCAGCCCCGCCGATGGTGGGCGGGACTGCTCTAAATCCAAGCCGGATTGACACCTGTATGGGCTTGGTATACCGGATGTGCCGCGAGCAGGCATCCCAACAACTCAGCCGATGGATGAACGTGACAAACTCTCCCAAAACAACCCCCGCCATCCGCCGGGCTACCCAAAGCCTGAAAGCATCGCTCACTCAGCTGCAAACCCATGATCTGTGCGATCTTCAGCAGCGTGTGCAAGGCAATTGCCTCAACCCCGAACAACAACTTGCCCTCGCCGAGGTGCTGCATAATCTGTACTGCCTCGCCCAGGCGGAGTCCCTACGGAATACTGGCGGCAGGCAACAAGATATGTTTTCGCACTTGGATAAGGCTGATTTTGCAGCCTGGGCGCGCCCCATGAATCAGCGCACGCTCTTCCAATACCCCCAGCCTTAGAGCGCTTTTCTAACTGGATGCCGGTGTTTATCAGCTTCTAGCCTTTGCTTAAGACAAGCGTTTTGGTCAGGCCAGATAAGCGATACATCCCGCTTTCCTCGATGCAGCGCATGTGCGTAGGTAGTGCTTGATGCGTGAAATACGGGTGGATCGCTTTCTTACAACTTCGGCAACTGCCAGCGATAACGATAGGCGATTAACCGCAGTAACAATGCGCCCGCGAAGACTGCGAGCAGGCTTGTGTGATTGACCATCTGCGCCATGCCCAGCAGGTAAATTGCAACCGCCACCACAATCGCAATACTGCCATAAAAGCCGCTATGCAGCACGTCGGGAAGGCTGTTCACCAGAATATCACGCAAGATGCCACCGCCTGCGGCAGTAAGGAATGCGAGGGTTACAAACCCAAAGAATGGCGCTTTGATTTCCAGAGCGACCAGCGAACCGGTAATCGCAAAAGCAACCAGCCCCACGGCATCAGCAAAAACAAATAACCAACGGGTTTCGATAGCGTCTTTATGGTGCAGCTTGAATAAGCCCGCAATCAGCGTCACAGAGAACGCCAGCAGGAACGGCTCGTTGCTGAGCAGAATGCTGGGCGGTCGATCCGTCAGTATATCGCGCAAAATGCCGCCACCATTGGCAGTGAGAAACGCAAGGATGAACAAACCCATCCAATCTAGCTTCTTGCGTGCGCCCACCAAAAAGCCAGACAGCGCAAAGGCAATGCTGCCTGCGAGGGAAGCAAAATACATGGTTTGGGTTTGTGTGAGCAATTCCATGGACATGAATTAGCGTTATGCTTGATAAGCATCCATCGAAAGAACGTTGCTGCTGGCACTTGTGCTACCAAGTCATCAAAGGCTACTCCCACTACCCCGCTACTACAACGGCTGATTGATGGGCACTTTTCCCAATAGTCATTTGTTGGATGTCGCACAATAACGCAGCCTGTTGAAAAAGTAGCAATGCTATATTGACACCGATTTGAGGCCATGCTTCTTGAGCCATCTGCTGAGGTTGAGTTCAGTTGTTCCATAGCGTTTGGCGATGAAGGCCTGTGAAACTTGACCTTGTCCGATAAAGCGTCAACAACACCACATGAACGAAATGAACAAACTACAACGAAGACACCGTTAGCAAACTGCAATAGCGAGAACAGAGCGATGTGCCTGCTCTCTTGCGAACACTACATACTGAGCCTGGTTGATGAGGGCACTATAGACCAAAATCCGAGATCAACAGTGCTACAATGCTTCATGTGCTAGATCTGCAACCAGATGTTCTCACTGGTCAACAGAAAGCTCGCAGCCCATGGACAAGCTACCTCGCGTTACCTTTGAAGAATATGTTGGACGCCCAGACGTTCAAAAAATAACCAACAGCGACTCGCTTGACTGGAATGACGCGCGGCTGGACATCATTCAGCATAAGGCCACTCCTGAGTTCAATTACACTCCGTACTTGGGCAACGATATGCTTGCATTCCTGTTAGCAGGTTCGACCCTGATGGAAATGCATATTAATGGTGGAAAGGTGCAGAACGAGCGCGTGTGCTCATACAAAGAACGCGCTTAACAGTCACCGAGGTTGCACTTCAGTGCGGCTTCTCCAGCCAGAGCCACTTCACCGCGCACTTTACGCGACTCATTGGGGTATCGCCCGCCCGCTTCGCACGGGGTGCGCGCGAATAGAACCACTGAAACACTAGATGATAAGCAATTCTCAGCGTAATTCTACAATCTCCCCTTGCTGCATGATAGCTGATACAAGAGGTGCAACTCGCATGGTGAATGCGTTGATGGGCTCACGTTGCTTCTGCAGACTCCAATGACGCGCTGCCCCGTACAGTGTCCAGCTTGCCATTCCTGCAATTAAGGTATCCGAAGTAGTTTGGTTGTTCTGGTGGTTCTCCTCAAGATGCTTCGAAAGTTGTTCACTAACGAGATCGACTACTTGCTCATTAAAAGCTGGTAAACCGTTGGGATTCTTGGCGCGACAATGGTCATCGAGCATGGCGAGGAAATCTGCTACTGTCTCGATCAGGGCCCCGACATTCGGCTTACCCTGATTAAGATCATCCTGCAGTTTATTCTCTAGGGTTTGTTGGAACCAGTTTCGTATGGTGTACTCAAATAGCTTGTATTTATCCGTGAAGTGATCATAGAAGGTCGCTCGATTCACCATGGCTCTGTCCGCAATATCTTGAACGGTTATCGAATGAAAACCATTTTCTTGAAGCAATTCGACGAATGCTTTCTCAATCATCATCCGCGTCCGCCGCACACGCAGATCAGGTGACTTCACATTGCTTGACGACATTGTTACCTCTTTGTCGTTTAGACCACATTTCTTGAATCTTGATGGTTGAATCGACTACCACACCGTCTTATAGTGCTTATTGTAAGCGACAAATGTTGTTTTAGCAAGCAATGCCGTCATTCTCACAAACACATAGAATGGCCTTACTTAGCGGCTGGAGTTAATTGCAAGCGGCGAGAAACATGATCCCAAATGAACATCGTTTTGCTCGCACTTGCTGTGTTTGTGGTCGTTGCGCTCGCGCAACCTGTTTTCCAATTTCAATGAACATCACTATTATCTGTGGACGGAGTGTTAACGATGACGAACTCGCAAAGCCTTCAAAACGCCATGGGAACAGAAAGTGATAGTGAAATAGCTTCCTTTGGTACTATTCACCTTAACAATACATCAATTGAAAAAGCAATTGTTTTTTGGACAGATATAGCAGGTATGAAATTACGTACCCAATCAGCTACCTACGCAGAGTTCGGCACAGAAATGCATTCACTGGTGGTTGTGCATCAAACCGCCAAATCGGCTTTCAAAAAAGGATATAGTGGTATCTATCATTTTGCCGTTCACCTTCCTGATAAACAGGAATTTGCAAAAACCCTTTATCGTTTGCAGCGAAATGGTTATCCGCATTCCCCGACTGATCACACTATGACGCAATCGATTTATTTGGCTGATACAGATGGAATCACAGTAGAGTTTGCACTAGAAACACCCGAAAGGTTTAAGAGGGTGATTTCCGAAGGCGGACTCTTCATGGAAGACGCCGATGGAACCGTAAGATCTGCCTCTGCCCCTTTAGACACAAAGGCTGTGTTGAAAAGCCTTACAGACGAGGATTTGACAAAAACCATTGCAGTTGAGGCTAAAATAGGACACGTACATTTTTCTGCCAACGATGTGACAAAGTCAAACGAATTCTATCGAGCAATGGGTTTCACCCAATTTAATTATTTACCTCAGTATATGTATGCTGATTTGGGTGCTGGAGGTATTTATCAGCATCGTATAGCAATGAACTCGTGGCATGGGAAAGATAGACCATTAGCTCCAACGGAAAATGCAGGTCTGGAGCACTATCAAATTATTTTCAACTCAAGAGAGCAACTTCAACAGACGGTGACCGCACTTACTAATATTGAGGAAAATGGCGATGGATACTGGACATCAGACCCTACAGGAAATAAACTTTTGCTTACTCATAAAGCATAATGTTTTTCAATAAAGCAAATGAAGTCACGACTCACGCAAAACGCCCTAAGTGTAGAGGCGGGTTAGGGCGTCTGCGTCCGTATATCGTCCCGCGCTTATGTAAATCCTAGAAGTACAATATCTACCAAATGGCAACCATTACTATTTAGTAGTAAATCATAGGACAACATTATGTCAATAAAAGAATCGACACCATTAGAGTATATTGTCCGAATACCGAAGTATAGCACTATAGGGTCTCCTTTGTTGATATTGCTTCATGGACATGGTGGTAATGAAAGAGATTTGCTTTTATTACCTAATCATTATCTTGATAATTGGTTAGTAGTTTCTGTTCGTGGCGCTTATAACATTGGTCCCAATAGCTACCGTTGGTATGATGTAAAAATGTTTGGCGGCAAAATTGCAATTAATATTGAAGAAGAAGAAATGACTAGAAAGAAGCTGATTGGGTTAATCAAGGATATTTCGGTCAAGTATATGGTTGATACAAATAGGATTGTTGTGGCAGGCTTTAGCCAGGGAGCAAATATGGCACAGAGTATTGGAATAGGTCAACCCAAGCTCGTGTCAGGTTTTGGGGTTTTTAGTGGTAGATTTATAGAAGAATTCATACCCTACGTCAATAAATCAGATGATTTAAAAAACATGAAAGCTTTTTTGTCTCATGGCACGAGTGATCATATGCTGCCGATTACTTATGCTTCAGAGAACAAGCAAGAATTGGAAAAGCTCGGCATTCAGGTAACTTTTTCCGAGGATGGGAATGGACATTCCATTTCATCCAAACAGGTTAATGATTTTACAGAATGGCTTTTGAGCAATTATTGGAAAGAGTCTTGAAATCAAATAAGTTGATCGGTATACCCCGAAAATAAGACCAAGATCTGTGACAATTTAGGTCAAATGACCTTATCCCAATTCAACGCACGGTAGCCAATTCCAAGGCAGTGAAGCTGCTCGAAGCCATCAGAGCTGAGATGGCCCACCGACGATGGCGGTTGTAGAACACTTGAGGTAGTTGAAAATCGCCAAGCCTGCTCCTGAGTGGGTCGCAAGGCTCGTCCGTGAAGCGCTGCGAACTTGATTATGGCAAAGAAACTCTCCCCCATTGCATTGTCATAGCAGTTGCCCGGGCGATTCATGCTACAGCTGACAATTCGCTAGGTAATCCGCGTCAACCACCATCCTTTGAGTTTGTTCCTTGGGGTTTGTGGAACCAGCTTCGTATAGTTTACTCAAACTTATCCGTGAAGTGACCATAGGTCGCTTTGTTCACCATGCTTCCACCCGCAATATTGTGAACAGTGGCCGACCGGAAATCCTGGTCTTGAACCAGTGTGAAGAATGCTTTCTCAACCATTATCCGCGTTCGCCACACACGCAGATCACGCGCCTTCACATCCCATGACGACAGTGTTCCATCTTTGTCGTTTAGACCACATTTCTTGAATCTTGATGGTTGAATGGCCTACCTACCCCATCTTATACTGCTCACTATAGGCGACAAATGTTGCTTTAGCGATTAACGTCGATAATATCGTGAGTATGTAGATGAACATGAAAGAGGTCCAACAATGAAAGCTGTACGAATCAATAAGTGGGCAACACCCGTTCAAATCGAAGAAATTCCGCAACCAGCGCCGGGCGCTGGTGAAGTACTTATCGGCGTTCATGCCGCTTCTGTAAACCCAGTTGATCGTGCCATCGTTGCCGGATACATGGCTGCCTTTGTCACTGCACCGCTGACGTTAGGGACGGACTTCGCAGGTGAGGTCGTCGCGGTTGGCGAAGGGGTAACGCATGTCAGTCCTGGTGATTCGGTCTATGGTATGAGCTTGATGCGCGGTACCTTCGCTGAATACGCGGTCGTCAATGCTGCGGGTGTGGCGCTGAAACCCAGGACGCTTGATAATGTTGAAGCTTCAGCTATTCCGCTGACAGGCCTCTCAGCATGGCAAACACTCTTCCAGATCGCGCAGTTAAAGCAAGGCGAGCGAGTTCTTATTCACGGCGCAGGCGGGGGGATTGGGTCAATCGCTGTGCAGCTTGCGAAGAATGCCGGCGCATATGTGATTGCCCATGACAAAGGCGAAAAGATGGATGTACTACGATCGCTGGGGGCTGACGAATTCATCAATGCAGACACAGAGCGGTTTGAAGACAAAGCGAACAATCCTGATGTCGTTCTCGATTTGGTTATGGGGGGATTGGTCGACCGTTCCTTCGCCGTACTCCTCCCGGGGGGTCGCTATGTGGCGACAGCAGTGCAGCAGGTTGATTCAGAGGCTGCTGCACTGCGCGGTATCAAGGCATCTGGAACGTTTACGCAGCCTAACATCGAGCAGTTGACCGCGTTGACACAGGATTTCAATGCGGGCAAGCTCAAGGTCATTGTAAGCCAAACGTTCCCGTTAACAGAGGCTCAGACAGCTCTGTTCGCTAATCCCCCCGGTGGCGGGAAGGTTGTCATCACTGTGTGATACTTCATATTCCCTGGGACACGTCACGTCCAACAACCTATAAAGCCTCGCCAACGTCTTCTTGATTAGTGGCGCAGGCAGCGTCGTTGCCATAACTTGGGCTGTTGATGACAGAGCAAAGCAGGCGCTGACGACCGAATTTTATCGTAAGATGATCAATGAGTAGATGACTATCATAGAAGCATTGGTGACTACCCAATCAACGATTCGTGCAAACTCCGAGTGGTCTGCACCGAAGTATTGAGCTGCTTTTGTTGTGGGGGGATTGCCATAGCTACAGATTGAGCTGGGCAGATCAGAACTTGGGCATGGCAGTAATAGCTCCTGCCAAGCCCATTTCCTCTAATCAGTTCTGCAACGCCGCTTGAATCGCTCATTCAGTCGTACCCGGGTACGCAACCGAATCTGCACTCGCCGTTTGGCTCGTGTGCCACCAGCCATAATGGCGTTCACGTAGCCGCTCCCCGCCTCTCGGACAACCTGGATCTTACCAAGGTACGGGATGTCGACCCACTCGCCACCTGCAATCTCGTCTGCCAGCGCCGTCAGATACCGTTCGACTGCCTCACGCACCAGGGCTTTGGTCAAGTAGCGCCGCTGCCGGGCGACGTGGGCGACTCGTTGAGTGTGGTTCATCGCTATTCTCCTGATTTGTCGGTAGTCAACTGCCAGTACCGACAACCGACAATACCGACAGTTTGTCGTCGGTAGTCGGTGTGTCGGTTTTGTCGGTGGATTACACCTGCCCGTCGATGTGTTCGATGGCGACGAACCATTCGGCGCGCTCCATGCGCCGTTCTTCGATCAAACCAGCCCGCATGAGGTCGCTGGCCAACTTGCGCGCCTGCTTGGCTGAGAAGTTCAGGTTGCGATACAAGTCGCGCAAGCCCACGCCCCCTGCTCCGGCCTGACGAATGGCGTACAGCAAGCGATCTTGTTGGCGCTTCTCCAGCACGGCCTCGCCGCTGCGATCGAACTGCTCCAACAGGCGGTGGGCACTCATGCGCCACTCTTCCGCGATAGCCTGCGCTGCACTCCAGTGATCAGCGGTAATAGTGGGAGCCGGATCATCCGTGTCCAACCAATCGAGCGCGGCGAACAAGGAAGCCAGCTTGAATGCCTGAACGTGCATCCGCCCGTAGATACCCTTGAGCCGGTCATCCAATTCGCTATCTTCACCCGGCGCACACTTACGGCGCAACCAGTCACCATATTGCTGGCATTCCGACCAGCATTGCACATCCAGCCGGAGCGCACCCGGTGCGGTCAGACCGAACTCGCTTGGCTCTGGCTGCGGCAGCCGGTCATGCAGGCGGCGCAGATCATCAATCAACGGTTGCGGGAGATCCCGATAGCTGACTGATGCGGGTCTCTCGGCGTAATCTGGCTCCGGCGTCAGCAGCGCAAAGCGGATGAGCAAGCCGTTGTCCCAGTCCCCGCCGCTGACGGCGCTCGACAGGCTAGACGGGGTGGTCACACCGAGGATGGAAAGAGCTGCATTCTGAACAATGTTCAGCCCGGTCTGGGTGTCCTTGTCGACGTAGTCCGGGCAGTCGTAGAGTTCCATCAGCAGGTCTTTCATCCCAACCATGTAATCCTTGCGGTTGATGGCACCGAACAACCCAGCCACCTCGTCCTTGAGCAAGCCGCGCTGGGCAGCGAACGGCTGCGCCTTCGTTAGACGCTCCTGCTGCTCGCGTCCGAGCTTGTCGAAGTTGCCCGGCATCCGACCGGCCAGCGCCTCCTGAAAGCGTTCCGGCGATCCAGGTGTCGGCATCAGCATGTGCGGGATAGCCGCCCGCGCCACCTGCTCGGCCAGTTTGTAGGCGGTCGATTTGCGGTAGAAGGTCGTCCCGGCGATCAGCATCAGGTACAGGTTGGGATAGAGCTTGACGCCCCAGGGTGCTTCGCCATACAACCTGCGTCCGACGGCGGTCGCCAGCAGCCACAGTCCCGCCGCCTGGTGGAACACCAGCGGTGTCTGATTGCCAGTCGCGCCTGCCCAATCAAGATACTGCGCCAGCCAGTTTGGCAGCTTATAGTTGGTCGAAGTAGTCGGTGGTGCATCGCTCGGCGGCGCAGGTTGGCGAATTATGCTGCGCGCTGATGCGATCACAGGCTTCTCGAACAACCCGCCGACGCTGGCTGGATCGATGCCGAGCATCGCACAAATGTCCTTTGCCAGCAGCGTCCCGCAGACATAGCAGTGCCCGTAGCCACTGGCGGTATTGAATCCGAAGGACGGATTCCGGTCACCATGTGTGTGGCGTTCTGGATGCAGGCAGCGTCCATGCAGCCACTCGCCATGTGGCTTGAAGGCGCGACTGAGCAGGTCATCTCGGATCGCGTCGATGAGGCGCGGATTGAGGTTACCTTGTCCCGCGGGTGCTGAAACGTGAGGTGGCTTCCATTCTGGCATAGCCTCACGCGGTTTGAATGCTTCGATCCAGCTTGCCAGGTCATCCAGATGCGCGACGCGCAGGATATCGAGTGGCAACTCGACCCGGTAGGCGCTACCTGTGATGGGATGCATGCTGGGCGGCGCGACTACCTGCCGCCCCTCGGCACACAGTTCGAGATGACCAATCGGCGTTCCCATCGCCTTAACGCTCGATGGCAGACGATCTGCATAGAAATAGACATGCCGTCCAACTCCGCCACCTGTGGCGACGGTGAAGGTCTCCCGTAGATGTGGGAAGGTAGCAGCAAAGGCGGGATACCCCGCTGCGCCATCCAGATCGAGCACGACGAGATTGCCGGATACGGCTCCGCAGATTAGCCCGATGTTTTGGATCAGCCCGGCGCTGCTCCAGCCCCGGATGACTTCAGGGGTTGCAGCGGTCTGCTGAAATGCGGTCCAACTGGTAAGTGCCGGACGTTTGCCGCTGAGTGGCAAAATGCTCAGGCCGAGCGCCGCGTAGGCGGACGCCGCTTCGATGAGAGTGACCGCTTGAGCCGCCCGGACGATAGGCGGCTGATGTTCGCTTGTCATGGGTGTGCTTTCCTTATGTGCAATACAATCTGATGGACAGCACAGCCGGACTGATGTATCCTCGATTTACCAAGATCGGCGGATACATCCGTCCAACCGTGCCGCCAGCCCCTTAAGCTGGCGGTTTCGTTTTGGACTGGGCGACATGCTCGATCAGCATCTGGATGTCGTCCTGGACGGCCAGCCCGGAACGGATCATGTCTTCGAGCAACTCACCTGGGTCGTAGGGTTTCTTGTTCACCCGCTCTTTGAACAGGTGCAGCGTTTCCAGAGTCATCCCCAGCGTGATGACCAGCAGGCGTTCGAGGGCATCCACCCGCCGCCCGAACATCCTTGTGAAATGCTTGCGGCTGCCGATCAGGTCTTCCTGTTCATCCAGCCAGGCCCGCAGTGCAGCGCGGACGACTTCGGCTTTGGGTTCGTCGCGCTGCTTCGCAATCTGCTCCAGCCGGTCATCCATCGGCGCAGTGATGTGGACGGTCAGGCGATGGGTATAGGGTGTGCGGTGGTCGGACATAGTTCCTCGTGTTTCAGGTCTTCATTGGACGAAAGCGGGACGTTTTCGGACGGGCATGGCGCTGTCACCCCTGACGCGCCATGCCTTTCAGCGACGGTGGCCCCCTGGGGCAGCGGCGCTGGCGGCATCCCGTGAGGGATGGCGCGTCAAGCCCCTCCGGCACCTGAGGAGCGAGTTTATTAAACTCGCCACCCCTACTCCGTAGTGGGTCGGGTGTCCCGGCGTGCCGTAGGCATCGTTGGGAAGGCGTGTCATACGCCGGGACACCCGCGAGCGGCGCAAAGCCGCTCGGTTCTTCGGCGCACTGCGCCGCTGGTCGGACAGGCTTAGAAGTCGATGTCATGCTCAACACCTCCGCTTCGATCCATCTCAACTTCGGGCTGCTCAAGCTCGCGTGTCCGACGCCACTCCTGCCCGATGGTGCGATCCAATACCAGCTCGAACTCTTGTCTTGCAATGCGGTGCAGATTGTCCTCCCGGTTCAGTCCGCCCCGGTCGGTGCAGACCTGCCCACGATGCGTCATGTGCGACTCGCGTTCGCCCAGGCTGTTCTCTATCGTCCCGGCCACAAAGACATGGGTGTGCAGCATTTGCAGACCGAACTCGTCATCCGTATCCCGGTCGTGCAGCACGTAGCTGTAATCGGGGATGTTCAGTCCACGCGCCACGTGCCAGCCCTCAATCGTCCGTTCGGTGACTTCCCGCACCATCTCCGCCCGGATGGATTCAGGAACCAATGCCATCAGGTCAGGTGCTGGGGCGATGACCAGGTGATGCGCCAGCACATACGGTCCCGCTTGCTGCCCTGCCCCCTCATACACCGCCTTCCAGCCTGCACCCAGCCCACAATCCGTCCAGCGGTCGCTCAGATCGACAGGGCGGTGATCTGGACTCTCGCGGTACGACACATACTTGAGCAGCTTCCGCAGAGAGCGATAGCCGCCTTTGCTCGGCTTCTGGTAGTGCCAGTTCGGGATGATGGTTGGCTTGCTCATGCCTCAGTTCCGCCTCGATGTAACAAAGTGTCTGACACGAAATGCCGGTATTCCTCGCGCCAGCGTTCCCACTTGGCTTTCTGCTTGCAGCGGTTACTGCAGTACAGCCGCTTGCGTCCAGCGTAGTAAGTGGAAAGCGGCAACGGTTCGCCACACACCAAACACCGCACTACTGCCCGTCCGAGGGCATTGCCGGGTGCTGACCATTCCCGTTCGGGCTGATCGTCAGAGCTAAAGGGAGTGCTTCGGCGCTGACCTCCGGCACGCGCTCGATCACTTCACCAGACAAAGTGGGCTGCTCGTACCACTGGTCAGCTTGCAGTTCCCGGAAGACCAGCCCCCGCCAGTCCGCCGTCGTCAGCACTTCCAGGGCTTCCCGTTTGCGGCTGTTGGATTTACGGAGGGCATCGCGCAGGGCGTTGGCATAGAACTGCATCCAGCGTGGATGGTTCTCCGGGTTGAGGGTCGCCCGCTGCCAGTCGTTGATAGCGTCCTGATACGCTCGTTCGTTGGCGTGACGCTGCTCGATGGCGACCAGCATCTGCTCTTTGAGCACGTAAGCCGTACTCAAGACCATCAGGGGCGGGGCAATCGCTTCCAGCCAGGCGAAGGGGCTGTGCATGTGACCGGGCAGCGCCACCTGCACATTCCCGACCAGGGCAATGGCGGTTGCGATTCCCATACTGATGTAGAGAAGCCGTCGAACACTGGCGGTCGTCCCCAACGTCGCTAGCGCCAGCGAGAACACCACCTGCCCGATCTCGGCGGTCAACACCGTCGCAATTCCGACCGCCACGGCAGCTCGATCATCCGGGACGGCTGCGCCAAACGTTTCTGACCCAATCACGTACAATCGAATAGCGGATGGGGTAAAGGCAGCCAGCAATAGGACGATGCACAGCACGGTGATGAGTTTGGTCACACGGGGCGGGAAGCGCAGGGCCGCGTACTGGTTGAACAGGTCGCGCTCCGGTCGCTCGCCAACGGCGCGATTGACCGCCTCCTGTGCGGCAGCATAGGCGATCTGACGTTCTTCCTGGGTCAAGGGACGAATCTGGGACAACATCGCAGTTACTCCTCGGAATCAATAGAAGCCGAGTCCTCGGCATCGAGGTCAGCTTCAGAACGCACAACTTGTTCAGAATTAGGGTAGGTCGTGAGGACTAGATCATGGGGACGTGAAGTCTCGCCCGTATTGGCTGGCGACTTCTTTACAATTTGAAACACTCGTTGCGGACTGATTCCGTACTCGCGTGCGAGGTCGCTTATGCCCTCCCCGCTGGCATACCGCCGGATGATCTCGGCATTGCGATGGGTGATTGCCATCCCTGAAGGGACTGCGGTTTCAGAATAGACCGACGCCAGCACCCACTGCTTGGCAATCTGAACCTTGAGGTCGTGGACACTTTTATGGGGTCGAACCCCGTTAGGGCTACCTCTGTATACTGGCCTTGAGAAAACATAATTGTTCTCTCAAGGCCTTTTACTTCCTCATATAGGGCTGCCCGCAGGGTCACAAATCGATCCGCCCAGGGTTTGAGTCGGAAATCAACAATCCGATGGGTATCCAGATCAAATATCACATAGTTGAACAGGTTGCGTGCCATACCCTGCCGATCTTCATCAGTGCTCACTTCCCATAAGGAAGATAAACGATGGACCGCTTCTACACACAACGTTAGTTCCAAAGCCAGCTTTTCACTCTCGCTCGTTCGTGCTTCCCAATGGGCTTTCTCCCGTTCATACTTTTCCCGCCGCCGCAGGTACTCTTCTCGCGTGAGATCGCCATCTTCGAAGAGATGCCGATTGGCTTCCTGTTGCCGCTGTAATCGGGCCAGAGCCGTTCGTTTCTCAGCCTCCAGTTCCACTTCGGAACCCATCGGGCTCATCTGCGCCGCTCTCAAACTCAACTGATTTAATGCTTCGATCTGATCGTCCCGCACCACCAGCAACTTCAACAGGCGGGTAAACTCAGCTTCGAGTACGGAAGCCATCACTGACCGATTGGTACAACCACACTTGACCCCGCTTTTATGTCGGTAGCGTGGATTACGATCATGCCACATACCTGCCAGCCGCGAACGCAATCCGCCATCATTGTGCTTCACTGCATTGCCTTCACAGTGGGCACAGTAGATAATCCCATTGAGTGCATAGGGATAATCCGCCGCCTTGATCCCATGTCGCACGGAACGATGCCCAACGGCCCGGTTGTAGCGCACCTGCCCCACTCGATACAGGAGTTCAAGCGGGAACACGGCCCGCTCGGCGATAAGATGTACATCAGCAGGATTGTGGTCATGGGGATGCCGCTCGCGGGCACGATGTTTCCAGACATAGCCCCCATATTCACCCCAATTCGATACGATCCGACGAACGTCTTCAGCTTCAAAGACAGTTGGTTCACCATCGCGCCTCCGGTAGGCCCAGCCTTCCATCTGAATCTGGTAGGCAATGGTAGGAAACCCATGTTTGTCTTCAGAATAAATCTGCAATACCCGCTCGGCGGCCTTGTAGTAGCTGCGCCACATCGCTCCCGCATCGGGTGAAGCGTCGGCTGTCCCGGAGCAGAAGGTGCCATCCGGCAGCAACCAGGCACCTAGTGGAGAGGGTTTCAGATACCCATCCTCACCGCGCGCCGTTCCAAACGGCGGCAACCCCACGGTCTTTCCATCCCGCTTGCGATGCGCGATCATGTCGCGGGAGCGTTGTGAGATGTCAATCGCATACCATTCGTCAAATAGAGCCCCTACCTGAGCAACAATACGCCCCTGCGGGGTGGAGAAATCCATCTGTTTACCCGGCGCAGCCAGCACCAGATTGACCCCATACTCATCGACAAAGTCGAGCAAGTCCCCAATCCGCCAACCTTTGCGATGTAGTCGGGATAAGTCATTGGCAACCAGGGCAACCACATCGGGATCACCCAGGCGGGCCTTGACTGCTAGCCACCCCGGACGATTCTTTTCTTTGGTGCCAGTCTTGTGTCCATCAGCATCCATATACCATTCCGGCGTCCAGCCTTGCTGCTCACAGATGCTGACGTCCTACAGTGTGACCACCTCATCCACCGTCAGTAGCGGACGCTGATGCAGGTGACTGTTCGGATCATCCTGATTGGCATAAGTCGTCTCCGTCCCACTCGCCTTGCTGTAGAACTCGGCGGTATCTGCATCACAGCCGCCATAGATCACCTGCGTCGCCAGACCCGTGAAAAGCGCCTGTGTCCCTTCAGTCCCGTACAGCAAGTGAAACTGGCCTTTCGTTTGTGCTCCGAACAGAATAGCTTCGATGGAGTTGTCGAGTCGTTGAACCTCGGAGCCATTTCAAACCCCATCAACTTCGCTTGAATCCGGGGCATTCTCTACCATCCGATGGCACGGTCTGTAAGTGCTTCAAACAGAAGCGACCTCTTAAAACAAGACATGAGCTGATTTAACTCAAACTGACGCTCCACATAATGTCCGCTAGATACATTCAGCACAGATCGCACTCGTCTAAAGAAAACAAAAAGGTTGCTGCATGGACTCCTCGCCTGTCTATTTCATCCATCTGACGGACACCCACATAAAGGCACCAGGAGCAAGACCCTTCCTCAATCTGGATATGTCCGCCAAACTGCGCAATGTGTTCGCGGCAGTTAAGGAACTCAGCATCCAACCAGTTTGTTTCATCATCAGCGGCGACCTGACCCATGAGGGCGACACCGCCGATTACCAACACTTCAGAACCCTGGTGGATGAAGCCGCCACTGACTTTGGCGTGCCAGTGCTGGTCGCGCTGGGCAACCACGACCATCGTAACCCTTTCCGTGAAGGCTACCTGGGTGAAAGCCCTTCCAATGCGGCCTACTACTACACAACCATGGTGGATGGTTTGCGCTTCATCGTGCTGGATTCAGAAATCAGCGATAAAGGAGAAAAGGTCGAAGGTAAACTCGATGCGGCGCAGCTTGAATGGCTCAAGACGCAGTTAACCACGTCCGCTCCACGTGGCACCATCATCGTGCTCCATCATCCCCCGATGCGGAATGCCTTCCGCCTGCTAGACAACCATATCCTCACCAACCCTGACGAATTGGCAGCAGCCATCGAAGGGAGTGATGTCATCGGGTTGCTCTCCGGCCATATCCACTTTAACAGTCTCAGCAGTTTTCATGGCATCACCAGTGCCGCCTGTGCCGGGGTCGCTTTCAACCTCGATCCGACCATGCCGAAGTCCATGCGCTTCATCGATAGTGCCGGTTACAACCTGGTCATGGTGCAGGATGGAAACATGGTCGTCCAGCCGATGATGCTGCCTGGCCCCCAGACTGAGGTCTATCACTGGCATCTGGGAGACTCGCTCGCGCAGGTCGTCAGCGAGTCTAACCCACTGCCAGCCGAACTGACATCGTAGCGCAACTCTCTTTACCCTTTCGATTTGAGGAGTAATACCGGATGATTCGTCTTGCTCATGTCCTTTTGGTTGCTCTTAGCCTGTTCCTGCTGGCCGGTCTGGTGGTCGCGCAGGATTACCCCGCGCCGTTGACGGCTGACCAGAACGTCACCATCCGCTTCTATAGCTACAACCTGGGCAACGCCGCCTTCGGCCCCGGCACCGAGAAGCTCATCGCCGAATTCATGGAAGCCAACCCCAACATCACGGTCGAGGGCGTGCCGGTCCCCGCCGCGGAAATGACCGCCCGCGTTCAGGCGGATATTGTGGCTGGCACCCCGCCAGATGTCGCCCAGTTGATCTTCGACGGGCTGGACTTTATCGCCACCAACTTCAACGCCAAACCACTGGAGACCATCGTCCCGCCGGAGGAATTGGCGGCCCACTTCGAGGGCTTCTCCCCCAATGGCCTGCAGCTTGGTCGCCTGAATGACCTGACCTACGGCCTGCCGTTCACCTTCAGCACCCCGGTCATGTTCTACAATGCTGACCTGTTCCGCGCTGCCGGGCTGGACCCGGATGCGCCGCCGACCACCTGGGCGCAGGTCAAGGAATACGCCCTGCAGATCGCTGAAGCCACCGAGGCGGAAGGCGTTCACATCGCCGGTCTGGGCGGGTTCGACTGGATCGTCCAGTCGCTCATTGGCAGCAACGGCGGGCAGGTGCTTTCCGCTGACCGCAGCACCATCGAGTTTGGTTCGGAAGCCGCTATCGGTGCCATCAGCATGTGGCAGGACCTGCGTCTGAGCGGTGCCCACAGCCAGTTTACCGATGCCGAAATCACCGAGGCCATGTTCACCGGCAACCTGGGCATGTACCTTCAATCCAGCGCCATCCAGCGCACGCTCATCACCAATGCGGAAACCAACGGCTGGGAACTGCGCGCCGCCGCCATGCCCGCCTTTGGCGACCTGCCGACCACCCCGGTCAATTCCGGCAGCGCCTTGTTCATGTTCTCCGATGACCCCGCCCGGCAGCGCGCGACGTGGGAGTTCCTGAAGTTCGTCACCAGCGAGCGCGGCTACACCATCATCACCTCAGACATCGGCTACCTACCGCTGCGCCCAGCGATTGTGGAAGACCCGCAATACCTACAGGAATGGGCGAAAGCCAATCCGTTGGTGTTGCCGAACCTGGAACAACTCACCCGGTTGCGCGCCTGGGTTTCCTACCCCGGCCCGAACTGGCGTCAGATCGAAACCATCCTGCTGGAGTCTGTGCAGCAAGCCGTCACCAGCGATGGTGATGTGGCGACCATCATGACCGATGCGGCAGCCCGCGCTCAGGCGCTGATGCCCTGATCGATACTCGTCTACACACTCCATAACAGTCCCTCGCAGATGGTTCCGGCTATCTGCGAGACTGTTTATTGAGGAGGCCGGAAACACGCTATGGAACGAGGAGTCAATTTACCGATTGCAGCCGGGGAGGTTACCGCTACGACCCGGAAGGTGGTCCGACCGGCGCGGCCCTGGTGGCAGTACATCGAACCGTATCTGTATCTGCTGCCAGCGCTCATCACCGTGCTGATCTGGGTCTACCGCCCGCTGGCGCAAACCCTCGAACTCAGCTTCTACCAGTGGAACCTGATCCCGACCTCGCCGCGCACCTGGGTCGGCCTGGAGAATTACATCCGTGTCTTCAGCCTGCCGGAGATGCAGCGGGCACTGGTCAACACGCTGATCTATATGGTCGGCATCCTGCCTCTCTCGGTCATCCTGCCGATGACCATCGCCATCCTGACCGATAACGTTCGGGGACGCGCCCGTAACCTGTACCGCGCCCTGATCTTCACGCCGATGATTATGGCCCCGGTAGTCATCTCCACCATCTGGCGCTGGATCCTGCACCCCACCAATGGAGTGGTCAACAACACGCTGGATAACCTCTTCAACCTGGAGGAGCGCATTCGCTTCTTCACCGATGGCAATCTGGCAATCCTGAGCATCATCTTCATCACAGGCTGGCAGATCATAGGCTTCAGCACGCTGATCTTCTCGGCGGCGCTGGCGAACATCAACAAAGAGTATCTGGAAGCCGCCGCTATCGACGGAGCCGGGCGCTGGCAAGCTGTCCGCTATATCATCCTGCCGCTGCTCTCGCCGACGATTCTATTCATGAGCATGTTGACAATCTTGCTGGCTTCTCAGTGGACGTTTGCTCACATCAACGTGTTGACGCAGGGTGGGCCACTCAGCGCCACCACCAACATCTACTACCTGTTGTGGAATTACGGCTTTCAGTCGTTCGCCGTCGGCTGGAGTTCCGCCGCTGCGATGGTCTTCTTCGTCGGTTTCGGCCTGATTGCGCTGGTGACGCTCCGTCTAAGCAATCGCCTTGCCTTTTACGATAACTAAGGGAGGGCGCATGGAAGCACTACGTACCACCACCGGGGGCCAGTTACAGAGGTCGTCGCCAAGGAGCCACCTGCTCCTGATCGTCCTCAGCCTTGTCGCGGTCTTCCCGATCTACTGGATGATCCTGACCTCCTTCCGCGCCGATGGGGAACTCTACTCGGCCAGCCTGCTGCCGGGGCAAGTCACGCTGGATCACTACGCCCGTGCCTGGAACGCCATCCCGATGGGGCGGATGCTGCTCAACACGGTCGTGATGGCGGCCTCGCAAACGCTGCTCCAGTTGATGACCAGCGTGCTAGCGGCTTACGGTTTCTCCCGGTGGAACTTCCGAGGCAAGAGCATCCTGTATGCACTGTTCGCGCTCACCTGGCTGGTTCCCTTCCAGGCGACCATGATCCCCAATTACGTCACGTTGACTCAACTCGGCTGGCGCAACAGCTTGGCGGGACTCATCATCCCGCACGCCAGTTCAGCCTTCGCCATCCTCTTGCTCTTTCAATCGTTCAAGTCCTTCCCGCTGGAGTTGATCGACGCCGCCCGGATTGACGGAGCCACCAACTGGGGCGTCCTGTGGAAAGTGATCTTCCCCAATCTGCGGGCGTCTATCGCGTCGCTGGGCGTGCTGCTCTTCATCTCCGCCTGGAATGATTACTTCTGGCCCTTGCTGGTGACGAGCCACCTGGAAAACTCCACCATCCAGATTGGGCTGCAAATGTTTCTCTCGACCGATGGCAATCTATGGGGGCCACTGATGGCGGCTGCGACTACCGCCAGCCTGCCTATTCTGGTGGTTTACGTCCTGCTTCAGCGGCAGATCATCGACTCCTTTGTCAAATCAGGATTACGCTAATGCATGAATTGAAACTGGAACCACCGCGACACATCCCTCTGGATGGCGCACATAACGTCCGTGATCTGGGCGGTTACTCCACGCCGACTGGGGAAACCCGCTGGGGTGCCTTCTTCCGTGCAGATAGTCTTCACCAGTTGAGTGATGCCGATGTGCAGGCGCTCCTAGACGCGGGCATCCGCACGGTCATTGACCTGCGCCACGACGGGGAGGTCAAGGCTGCACCGAATCGATTGGCCGGGCTGCCGGAGGTGAACTACCATCACTTGCCGCTCTTCAGGGTGATGGTGGGCAGTAACGGAACCATGCCGCCCGATCTGCGTTCCATCTATTTGCACATCGTTGACGACTGCCAGGAGGGCCTGCGCGAGACCTTCAGCGCCATCCGCACAGCCCCGGAAGGCGGTGTCCTCTTTCATTGCAGTGCAGGGAAAGATCGCACCGGGGTGGTGGCGGCCCTGCTGCTGAGGTTGGCGGGTGTCGATGAAGAGGTTATCGCAGCGGATTATGGGCTGACCACACAGGCAATGAAGACCTTGCGCCCGGTGCTGGTGGCCCAGGCCGTCGTGCGGGGTGGCAATCCCGACGAACTGGAACCCATGCTCAGTAGCCGCCCGGAAGATATGCAAGCTCTACTCGATTACCTCACGTTGAAGTATGGCAGCGTCGAGGGCTATTTCCAGCAGCAACTGGGGATGGACGCCGACCAGCTTTATCAGCTTCGCCAACGCTTTTCCTAACCTATTACACGGGAGCCATTCATGAGCAACGTTTTACTGACCTTCGCCCACATCAGCGATTCCCACCTCACCGGGAGCGCCCACCACGACTACGGCCCGGCGCATTATTCGCCGCGCGTATTGGCTTACTTTCAAACCTTGAAAGAACGCGGAGTCGATATTGCCAGCGGGCATAAAGCAACCGTTTCAGCCGATGTTGCCAACCAGGCGCTGGTGGATGAAGTCAATCGGGTACCTTTCCAGCTCGATTTTGTGCTGCATACCGGCGATGTCATGACCGACCCAGATAGCGCAGCGGAATACGCGCTGCCAGGGCAAGTCTTTGGCGGACTCAATGCGCCGATTTACTATCTGACGGGTAACCATGATAACGGAGAGGGACTCCGCAGCCTGATGCCTTCCGTCTCATTCCAAAACCGCGCATTGGACTACGTGATTGAGCGGAATGGTGTGCGCCTGATCTGCCTGGATACTGCCACCAACGGCGTCGATCATGGCGGCTTTCTAACCGATGAACAACTCGGTTGGCTGGAAACGCAGCTCATGGCTGAGCCGGAAAAGCCACTCATGGTCGCCATGCACCACCTGCCCATCAGCCTGGGTAACGAGATGATTGATTTCTTTGGGATGTCTAACGGTCAGGCCGTTCACGCTGTGCTGCGGAAGGCCGTTCCCCGCTTACGTGCAGTCTTCTTCGGTCATATTCATCAAGTGGTGGATATTGTGCAGGATGGGGTTTACTACTGCTGTGTACAAAGCCCGATGGGGCAACCTGATCTCTGGCCCGCCGTCACCCCGACGAACCAACGAGAGATCGCCGCTACGCCGGGTTTTAGCGTCGTCATCGTCACCCCGGAACGCAGCTATATCCGTCGCTATGTCTACCCCGCTCCAACCGGAACCCCAGTTTCATAACTCGCTTCGCAACCATGGAGGGCAGGAGTCATTCACACGCCCTCCATTCTGTCCGCAGAAACAACTGCTGTTGAGCAATTTGTATCAGCTCAATCCCATCGGAGTTTGGATATGCAAACAGCTTTCAACTGTGTTTTCTTGAGTCTTCAGAAGCAAAACACGATCCACTGAAGGGTCTGGAACACAAAGATAAGGTTATATTTGCATGACCATGTCGTTAAGAACCAGTTGGCTGGTTTTGTTTGTTACCTCAGCACCCATAGATGTACGGAGTGCAGATACATCATCAAATTGTGCACTATTGTCGTCTTTGAAGGCTAGGTCTGAGACATAGTCCAGCAGGTAGGTGAGATGACTCAGCAGTTCTATGGTGTAGTACTGCTTGATTTCGCGCGCGGATGGGATTTTTGCACCCCACGGGTTGTTTACTTTCTTTGCCCACTCTCTTGACAACTATCATCTATCTTGTTAAATTCCCCATAGTGGTCTAGACCAGAATGTACCAGTGGACTATATGCTCAATCCTGAATCAGTGGTGCCGCTTTACCTCCAACTGAAAACGCATCTGAAAACGCAGATCGAAGAGGGTGTCTACGGCAAAGATGGACGCCTGCCCTCGGAACGCGAACTCTCGCAGCATTACAACATCAGCCGTATGACCGCGCGCCAGGCAATCCAGGCGCTCATGCAGGACGGCTTCATCGATACGCGCGTCGGCAAAGGCACGTTCGTCCGCGAACAGCGCATCGCCCAGGATTTGCGCCACCTCACCAGCTTCAGCGAAGACATGGCACAGCGCGGGCGCACCTCCGGCAGCCGCATCATCCGCGCCGAAAAGACCGCCGCGCCGGGAGACATCGCCGCACATCTGCACGTCCCGCCGCTCACGCAAATCGGGCTGCTCAGTCGGCTGCGGCTGGCGGATGGCGAACCGCTGGCGTGGGAAATCTGCCATCTCAACCTGCGCTTTTGCCCAGACATCCTCGACCGTCACGACTTCAGCCGCACCTCGCTATATGCCGTCCTGCGCGAAAGCTACGGACAGCGGCTCGTGCTGGCACAACAAGTGATCGCAGCGCGGATGCCCACACGGGAAGAACGCGATCTGCTCCAGATCGGCGATGGCATCCCCGTGTTGGCGTTGCACCGTGTCACGCTCAATGATGCCCAGCAGCCTGTCGAATATGTGCAGTCGGTCTATCGTGGTGACCGCTACCAGCTTCAGACTACGCTCAACCTGATCGTACCAACGGAATGAGGAGACGATTTTGAGCCTACCCGCCACGCACACCTACCTCGCTGCCCTCCACAGCAGCCTCGATGCACTCGTCGCTTCGCAGTCGGCGGCGTTTGCACGCGCGGTGGATGCGGTCTATCGCGCACTCGACCATGACGCCATGATCTACGTGTTCGGCACCGGGCATTCGCACATGATCGCCGAGGAGGGGCATTACCGCGCGGGCGGGCTTGCCGCCGTTTGCCCGATCCTGCACTCCAGCCTGATGCTACACGAAGGCGCGGTGCTAAGTACGCAGATTGAACGCACGAGCGGACTTGCCGAAACGATCCTCAATCGCTACTCGCTCGCGCCCGGTTCTGTCCTGTTCATCTTTTCCAATAGTGGCGTCAATGCGCTGCCCGTCGAGATGGCGAGCGCCGGCAAGACGCGCGGGCTGACGGTGATTGGAGTGGTGGCGCTGGAATACGCAGCAGCTGCATCTGCTGGAATAAGTGGGCAAAAACTGGCGGATATTGCGGATATCGTGATTGATAACCAGGGTGTCCCTGGTGATGCACTCATCCCAGTCTGTGAAGGCGGCGCGTCGATGGGTCCGCTTTCGACGATTGCAGGCGCGTTCATCCTGAACGCCATCCTGATGGAAGCAGCGATGCAACTGGAAACACACGGTAAACAAGCGCCGATTTACGTCAGCGCCAATATGCCGGGTGCAAAAGCTCGTAATGCCGATCTGGTGGCGCGATATCGCGGGCGCAACCCGCATCTATAAAGTGCGAATTCCCGACCGCAATGAGGAGTCGGTGACTTCGGAGGCAAGTTGTACTTTGTTATGGAGGTTAGCAATGCTCAGGCGAAATAGTCTCATGATTTTGGTGCTGGCATTCACGCTCGTCCTCAGCGTGCTGCCCGCAACCGCCCAAAGCCCGGTCGAAGTGACGCTATGGCATATGGAACAGCCGCCGCATCGCGTCGAGCGCATTCAGATGTTGATGGACGAATTCAACGCCGCCAACCCGGATGTAGTCGTCTCGCAGGAACCGCAAAACTGGGGCGAAATCTACACCAAAGCGCCCGCCTCGGTCGCCGCTGGCAACGCTCCAGAGATGCTGTTCGGCATCCCGGATTTCACGCCCATCCTCAAGGACCTGGGTCAGCTTCAGGATGTGTCGGATTTCATCGCCACGCTCGACGAAGCACACACCTTCTACCCGGCTGCCGTTGCGCCATACAGCTATGACGAAGGCATCTGGGCAGTCCCGCTATACAACATGGTGCATTCGCTCTGGTTCCGCAACAGTGTGTTTGAAGAAGCAGGCATCACCCCGCCGACCACCTGGGACGAGTGGCTTGCTGCTGCCGAAGCGCTGACGACCGATGACCAGTACGGCGTTGGCATCCCCGCCAACCGCCAGCTCTACACCGATCAGACCATTTACAATCTGATGATCAACGCCGGCGCGGACGAAATCTACAACAGTGATGGCACGCTGCGCTTCGCCAATGAAGCCACCGTCGCGGCGTATGAGTTCTACAGCGATCTGTATCAGTTCTCGCCGCCCGACAGCCCAAGCTGGACGTGGGGTGAGGCGGAAGCCTGCTTTGCCAACCGTACCTGCGCCATGATCATGCAGTTCACGGTCATCACCACCTATGACACGCAGGCAGAGGGCGATCCGGCAGACCTGGGTGTGGTCGCCATCCCCACATCCGCAGATGCAGAGAACCCCGGCGCGATCTCCTACTCCAACGGCGTCATGTTACTGACCGACGACCCGGAGAAGCTGGAAGCCTCGCAGCGTTTCATCGCCTGGCTGATGCAGCCGGAAAACTACGGCCGCTTCCTGAACATGGAACCCGGTCTGTTCCTGCCCGTGACCGAAGATGGCGCGACAGCAGAGAGCTTCTGGAACGACCCGCTGGTCGTCAAGTATCGCAGCCAGGTCGAGACGATGGTGGCAAACTCTTCCAGTGGTCGTCTGTTTGGCTTCACCAACGGTAACACCTTCCCCAGCATCTCCGCCATCAGTGCGCAAAATCTGCTTGCGCAAACCCTGCAACTGATCGTCATTGACGGGGAGACTGCGGCAGACGCGGTCGCCGAGGGGCAGGTGTTGATGGAAGAGGCGATTGGGGAATAGTATTTGTATGAGCGCAAGCATCACACAGCCTCGCCGACGCGGGGTCGGCACTCCGCGCTGGTTGGGGTATGCGTTTGTCTTGCCGCTCATGCTCTGGTTGGCGGCGACGATCCTTATCCCGCTGGTGCAGTCGGTGGCGCTCTCATTCCAAAACGTGCGCGTCATCGGCACGCCGGGCGAATTCGTCGGCTTCGCCAACTACACACGGCTGTTTGCGTCCGAACGCTTCTGGGAGGCGTTCGGACGCAGCCTCATCTGGGTGCTAGGCAACGCCGTGCTGCAAACCGTGCTGGCGTTCGCCGCTGCGCTCATCCTCAAACAGAGTTTTCCCGGTCACAGAGTCGCGCGCATCTGGATCATCCTGTCGTGGATTGTCCCGACGGTGGTGGTGGTCATCATCTGGCGCTGGCTGCTGAGTGCATCGGGCGGCATCATTAACTACGCGCTGGTGGCGTTGGGCATCACGCCCGAACCCATCGGCTTCTTCAGCACGGGGGATGGCGCATTCGCGTCGGTCATCGCCATTAACTCGTGGCGCTGGTTCCCCTTTCAGGCAGTCATCCTGCTCGCCGCGCTCCAGCGTATCCCCGGCGAGCTTTACGAGGCGGCGTCGGTCGATGGTGCCTCGACGCTGCAAAAGTTCTTCAACATCACGCTGCCGGGGCTGCAATCGGTACTGTTCGTCATGGGCTTGATTGGCACGCTCATGTCCTTCAACATCTTCGATGTGATCTGGCTGCTCACACAGGGCGGTCCCTCAGCCGCAACCACCACGCTGCCCGTGCTGATCTACGACACGGGCTTCCGACAATTCCGCCTGAGTCAGGCAGCCGCAATCTCGGTCGTGACGGGGGTGTTCCTCCTGCTCTTCGCCCTGGTCTTCATGCGCTTTGCCGCGCCGCCCTCAGATGATGGAGAGGAGGGGCGGATATGAGTCTGGTCGTCCGCCGCACGCTGCTCACCATCGCCGTCACGCTGTTGATGTTCCTAGTCATCGCGCCGTTCTACTGGATTTTCACCTCGTCGGTCAAGCTGCCACCAGAGGTTATCGCCAGCCCACCAACACTTTTCCCTCAGTCCTTTACAACGCAGCACTACGATAACCTGCTGGGTGGCTCGCTCTTCCTCTCGTACATGGGCAACAGCCTGATCGTCGCGCTTGGCACGATGATCATCACGGTCATCCTCTCGACCCTGGCTGCCTATGGCTTGTATCGCCTGCGCTTCCCGGGGCGGCGGCTACTCTTTCGCGTCATCCTCATCACCTATGCTTTCCCCGGCGTACTGCTGCTCATCCCGCTCTACGGGCTGCTGACCGATGTTGGCATAATCGATACGTTGTGGGCGTTGATCGTCGTGGATGTGACACTTGCCGCACCGTTTGCGACTTGGATGCTGCAAGCGTTCTTTCGCACCATCCCGATGGAGTTGGAAGAGGCGGCTGCGCTGGATGGCGCGACGCGCCTGGGAGTGATCACGCGCATCCTGCTGCCTCTTGCCGCACCGGGCGTCGCCAGCATTGCTATCTTCGCCTTCATCACGTCGTGGACGGAGTACATGTTTGCCTCGGTGCTGATCATCAGCGACGCCAGCCGCACGCTGCCCGTCGGCTTGGCGGGCATTATCGGGCAGTACCAGATCGACTGGGGGCTGCTGATGGCGGGCGCGACGATGACGACGCTGCCCGTGCTGTTGCTGTTTGCCCTGGTCGGACGCAACTTCGTCGAGGGTCTAACGGCGGGCGCGGTGAAATGATACTGGGCATTGACGCCGGTACGTCGCTGATCAAGGCGGCGGTTTTCACGCTGACGGGCGAGGAGCGCGGCGCAGCGGGGCGTGAGACGCGCGTCCTCAACCCGCAGCCCGGCTGGGCAGAGACGGATATGCACGCGGTGTGGGATGCGGCATGTGCAGTCATCCCCCAGGCTCTGGCGAACGCGGGCGTGCGCGGCGACGAGATCGCCGCCATCGGCGTGACTGGGCAGATGGTCGGCGCGTGGCTGGTGGATAGCGATGGGCAGCCTGTGCGCCCCGCCATCCTCTGGAGCGATGGGCGTGCGCAGGGCTTGATCGAGCGCCTGAGCGCAGAACAGCCCGGCTTCCTCTCTAGGGTCTTCGATTCATCCGGTAGCGCTATGCAGCAGGGCTGCACGCTGCCCGTCTTGCGCTGGTTGCTGGAAAACGAGCCGCAGACCCCCGCGCGCGCTCGCCATCTGCTGTGCTGCAAGGACTGGATCATCTACAAGCTGACCGGGACGATGCAACTTGACCCGTCGGAAGTATCGGTGATGCCGGGCAGCGCACGTGCGCGTGACATCAGCCCTGCGATGCTCGAACTGTTCGGGTTGCAAGCGCTGCGTGGGCTGCTGCCCGCGACGAAGCCCGCAGAAAGCATCGCCGGCGTGCTGCTGCCGGAGGTTGTCACGACGGTCGGCTTGCGCGCGGGGACGCCGGTCGTCGTCGGCGCGGGCGATGTGCTGGCGACGGCGATTGGAGCGGGGGCGGTCGCGCCTGGGGCAGCGGTGTCGCTGCTCGGCACGAACTACCTTAACTGCCTCGTCACCGCAGAACCGATCTTCGAGCCACGCGATGTTGGCGTCATGTTCTGCCATCCGGCAGGCGGCTGGTTGCGTGCGATGCTCAACGTGTCGGGCACAACCAGTCTGGATTGGCTGATCGCACAGTTTTTCGCGCCCGAACGCGCAGCGGCTGCGTCGGACGCGGAGTTGTTCGCCATGCTTGAGGCGATGGCTGAGACGAGTGGCATCGGCGCACGCGGGGTGATTTATCTGCCCTACCTGAGCGCGCAGGGCATCACCGCGCCCGTGTACGAGCCGAATGCGCGCGCGCAGTTCGCCGGGCTGACGCTTGAACATACGCGGGCAGATATGCTGCGCGCGGTCTATGAAGGGCTGGCGCTGTCGATCCGCGATGGCTACGCCTGCATCCCCGCAGAGATCGACGAGATACGGCTGACAGGCGGCACAGCACGCAGCGATTTCTTCTGCCAGATGGCGGCGGACGTGACGGGCAAGCGTGTATTGCGCCCACAAGCGCGGGAGTTTGGCGCACGCGGGGCGGCGCTGTTGGCGGCGGTCGGTATCGGGGCATACGCGAGCATTAGCGCGGCAGTTGCAGCGACGCCGTTGCAGGCGCACGTCTTCACGCCAGTCGCCGAGCGCATGGCGGCATATGACGCGGTGTACGCGCGCTATGTGCGTCTGCGCGAGGCGCTGCTGACAGTCTGGCGGGGGTGATGGTCATAACAGCGCCAGCGCCCCCTATGGGGACTACTTAAGCCATCTGTGTAATGTTTTTGTGGCTCGGCTCCAGTCGGAGCGTTCTGACATCGTAACCGATATAGCGATAAGGGGGTGTAGTAGCAATAAACCTAAACGCCGCCTGATATAGTCCGTCGATATTGTTGTTTGATGCGAACCAACCTTCGATGATCTGGCATCTCATTCACCTTGTGGTGACTCTACTTTAGAGATAGTCTCCGCTTTAGTCGTCTTTCCCCTGATGACAAAGCAATTGAACTTCTGCGCTTGCGTCAGCAACTGCTCATCCTACGCCGTCGCAAAAAACGCGGACCCACCATTATGCGCAGCGAAAAGCTCGTTCTCATGACTTTGGTCGAGAAACTGCATCTGTTCGCTCATCTCCAAGAAGTGCAGCTTGAGCAAGTGATCCTGATTTTCAAACCGGACACCCTACTCCGCTGGCATCGGGAGTTGGTCCGGCGCAAGTGGATATTAAACAATCCGCCCAAGCAAGACGGACAACTTGACGTGCAGCCACGCTTCTTGATCCGTGACAACGACAGCAAGTACGGTGCAGCGCTCGCCCGCGCTGCCAGCGGCATTGAGATCGTCAGAACGCCATTTGTGAACGCTTTCTGGGAAGTGTCCGCCGTGAGTGTCTCGATCACGTGTGGATCGTCAATGAACGGCAGTTGCACCGAGTGATCTAGGATTACGTGCAGTACTTCAACTCTGCCCGACCACACCAAGGCATTGGCCATCGCATTCCTGTTCCCCCCCGAAGCAGACGAACAACAGAAGACGGGGACCAAAATCATCGCGTTTCCAATTCTGGGAGGCTTGCATCACGAGGTTCGGCGCTGCACCAGACGCATCGTTTCTCCCTCAGATGCGAAAAGTAGCCCCCAGAGGCATAAAGCGTAAATGAACTCAGCAAAGAGTTACGGGATATGGGTATGTTATTGGTGAATGGCTTATTCATGAGTTGCTCCTCTACCGTCCGTTCTGCCAGCACAGAACTTCCACAACAGCTTGTAGCTGGCACTCATCCATCAACACTGCCATCACATTTGGTCAGGGCTTGCTGACTTGTTCATTTGTGATGCTGCTGCGAGCCTTGAGCCGTCGACGCAGGATACGGCTCAAACGCATCGTTATCCTTGGAGTTTGACATGAGACCTGACCTCTCGGGAATGTGGTGGCATGCTGCCGCGCTTCAAGAACGAACAACCCCTCCAACTCTATCCGCCCGCTGCCTTCGACCAACTCCTCCGACCACACCCCAATGAGTGTCTCCAGCATCCTCTGGACATCACGGTTAGTGAGACGCGTCCGGCGTCCGATCTCACGGATCATCATCTTTTTGGTCAGGGTCATGCGCTCAACTCCAATCGTGCTGGGGGCTGCTGTCGCTTCTGCTGAAGGCGGGCCTTCATTGCGTTCAGACTATCGGTCTTGACCCTGCCACCGGCCTTGTCCGTCGCCAATACCGCCATCTTGTCCATGACCGCTTCTGCTGCCCGTTCGAGCAGCGGCGAGGGTTCACCAGATATGCTCGCAGCTTCAACGGGCAACTGGAGCTTGATGTCCAGACCTCGTTCAAGCAACAGCGGCGCAGCACCTTTTGAATGCGCCAACCGCGCTTTCCAGTCCTCCCGTTCGTAGAAACGTGTCAGCCGCGCGTTCAGCACCACCTGAGTGGCAAAGCCCGCCTCCACATACCGTGCGAAGATTGTGCAATTCCCCACCTGCGGTGTGACAACTTCATCCACCGTCAGCAGCGGACGCTGGCGCAGATGGCTATTCGGATCGTCCTGATTGGCATCGGTAGTGGCGGTGCCGCTGGCCTTGCTGTAGAAATCGGCCGTATCCGCATCGCAGCCGCCATAAATGACTTGCGTCGCCAGACCGGTGAAAAGCGCCTGTGTCCCTTCAGCCCCGTACAGCAAATGAAACTGGCCCTTCGTTTGTGCGCCGATCAGAATGCTGGCAACCATCTTGTCGCATTCGATGGCAAGCCTGCTCCAAAACACAAATAATCCGGTAGTGTCGGACACAGAATATCGATTGCAATATGCATCTACGCTATTTAGCTGATGTCGTGCTGTGAGTGACCAAAGTAAAATCAACAGGTTCATTTTACTGTAATCGAATAGGGTTCCTCGGAAAGGTCTATGAGACTCATGAAACGACTGTATGTACTTCCGTTTGTATTGCTCGTCGTACTTTCTTCCCTATGGATGGGGGCAACCCTCATCGCTGCACAGGATGCAATGACTGAAACGAACGAGCAGTCTCTGACTAGTTTTCCCATTTTGGAAAATCTGCCGTCGGCTGAACCTGATCTCTCGACCTACCCGGTCACCGTCGAAAACTGCGGACGCGAACTAACCTTCGACGCACCGCCGGAACGTGTGATCAGCCTGTGGCAGCCGCCGACCGAAATGCTGCTGGCGCTCGGCGTTGAGAATCGCATCATCGCGTTGGCAGGCAGCTATGCTCCTTATCCCGATGTATTTGCGTCGATTGTGGAGGGTATCCCTGCCATCGGCACTGCCATGGCGTGGCCAGCGCGCGAAGTACTGCTGGCAGAGCAGCCCGATTTCGTCATATCGGAAGGCTTGGACAGCTTCGCTTACGACGCATCACTCGGCTATGCGACCGTCGAAGAAATTGAAGCAAGCGGTGCAACTGTCTATGCGTCCGCTGCCTGCAACTATGCCAATCCAGAGTCCACCCCACGCAATATCGACCGGGTGCTGAATGATATCCGCACGCTCGGCACGATCTTTGGCACAAGCGAACGCGCCGAAGAACTGATTGCGCGGATGGAGGCTCAGCGTCAGACGGTGACAGACGCAGTACAGGGGCGCGAACCGGTAAGGGTCGCTTTCTATAATGGCGGTCAGGGTCCGCTGTTTGTCCTCAACTCGTCCATGTGGGCAGACCTGTTGGTCACTGCAGGCGGGGAAAGCGTTTTCGATCCCATTGCATTTCAAGTGGGTGTCGAAGAGTTTGCAGCAGCGGACCCCGAAGTCATCCTGATGGGAACCTATCCCGGTCAGTCAGCAGAAGATTTGAGCACGTTCCTGCAAACGACCTTCCCAACAGTCTCAGCAGTTCAGAATGGTCGCCTGTATCCCATTGAGACGATCAATGTTGAGAACAGCATCCGTATTATGTACGGGTTGGAAACGATTGCTAAAGCCCTGCACCCCGATGCATTTGCCGATAGCACGGCTGAAGCCACACCTGCACCAGTTGTAACCACACACACGCAGTATCCAGTCACGATTGAAGCTTGTGGGCGGACAATCACGGTCAATGCCCCGCCGCAGCGTGTCTATACTACCTACTGGAACGGGTTTGATCTGTTAGCACGCCTTGGGCTGGCAGATCGCGTCGTCGGGAATGCCTATCAGGGCGATTATGATGGCGGGGAACTTGCCGAGCAGTATGCTCAAATTCCTAATCAATACGAAGGGTACCCTGCCGCAGAAGAAGCACTGGCGCTGCAAGCCGATCTCGTGATTGCATCCTACGATACGTTCGACTTCCCGCCAGAAACACTGTCCATCGAGGATTGGTCGGCATCAGGTACACCAGTCTATAGCATGAGCACAGAATGCGGCGGTGGCGATGCGACCCAGGCGCGTTACGAAATGTTCTTCGACGATGTACGAAACATCGGGATTATTTTCGATGTCCAGACTGAAGCCGAGGCACTCATTGCTGAGATGCAGGGACGGTTGGATGCGGTACTGTCAGCCTTAGAGGATTCTCAACCCGTCACATCTATGATCTATTACGGGGGCGAAGGTCCCCTCAATGTCTTTACCAACGGCGTCTACGGCAGCATCATCGAGCTTGCGGGTGGTCAGACAATCTTCCCCGATGCTGAACGCACGGTGGAAGAGGCCAGTCCGGAAGTGATCGCTGCACTCGCGCCACAAGCCTATCTCATTATTCCCTGGACTGATACGTTCGATAATTTGCGAGCATTCCTGTACTCAACGTTTCCAGATGCCCCTGCAACAATCAACAACAAGGCTATTTTGATGCCAGATGGCACTACACCGGCAGGGTATCGCACCATCGAAGCCATCGAGCAACTGGCACGGATGCTGCATCCTCAAGCGTTTGAGTAACTGTTTACTTTGCCTTGTATCGTTTGGTTGTGAATGCAGGTGCAATGCATTCACAACCACTTTTTTCACGCAGCATCAGGTTTTGCACGCGGCGGATTTGCACTACTTTGTCCGTGAGCTGTTGACGTTTTAACCATGACGTGCTAATCTCCGAACATATTCAATGATACTTTGTATCAATAAGGATATCCAATGATCTTTACCCGTGTCTTACGACTCGCGCTATTTGTCGTGCTTCTGAGTTTGGTTGCCTTTCCCGCCATCGCTCAGGAAGCTACTCCCGAAGTTGAGCAGCTTACAATCTATCCCGTGACGATTGAAAGTTGTGGGCGCACTTTGACCATTACCGAAACACCTACCCGTGTTTTTGTTGATTACCAAACCCAGCTTGAATTGATGCTGCGTTTAGGTCTTGGGGAATATATTGCTGGATATACAGGTGTCGGTGAAGTACCCCTCATGTCGGATGTCACCAACGCCTTTTCGCAGCTTGAAGGACGGGCAACCTATTGGGAGAGCTTCCCAGCGAGAGAACAAGCAGTGACTGCCGGATACGATTTGGCAATCTTCGCTTTTCCTGCTTATGTGTATGATACATCGAGAGGGCGTGCTACTCGTGAAGAATGGGAGCAAAATGGCACAATCGTATATGAATCAAATGCTGATTGCATAAATAGTGACGTAGTTCGCACAATCGAAGATTCGTACCAGCAAATTCGGGATATTGGACGTATCTTCAATGTTGAGAATCGTGCCGAAGCACTGATTAATGAGATGCAGCAAACGATTGATATGGTGAGTAGTCGTGTCGATGGTCTACCCGCACCCCGCACTGCTATTCTCGACTATATCGACGAGAACGGCATTCCATATTTCTACGCCGCTGGTATCTACACCGACTTAATCGAACTGGCGGGTGGTGAAAATGTGTTTGCCGATCAGCAGCAACAATATACCGAAGTCAACCCGGAAGTGGTGGCAGCACGTCCGATTGATGTGCTATTTGTCATGCAGTGGGAAGGCACAATTTCAGCAGAGGAAAAAGCTGAGTACTACTTTGCTACGTTCCCTAGCGCACCAGTGTCACAGAGCAGACGGTTTGAAGTCTTAACCAATATAGAGTTGAATGCCGGTTCTGGTAACGCTATCGCTGTTGAAAAAATGGCTCGCGCCCTGCATCCCGGAGCGTTTGCCGACCTAACACACGATGCAACTGCTGCCCCCGCTTCCGCAGCACAGACGCAGTACCCGGTGACCGTCGAGAACTGCGGACAGGAAATTACTATCGCTGCTCGCCCACAACGTGCAATTATGTCATGGGGTGGACAAGCTGCTTATATGTTGGCCCTGGGTTTGGAAGAAGCGATTATTGGTATGTACTATCGGTTTCCCGATGAGGAAAATCGCCTAGTCCCACCTGATCTCCGCGAAGCCTACCTGACAATCCCTGTAATTGGTGTTGATGGCGTACCACCAAGTCGGGAAGTGCCGATTGCGCTCAATCCTGATTTCTTCTATTCCGATAATGCGAGTGATTTTGCTGATGGCCGGGCCACAGTAGAGGATTTCGCTTCTATTGGAGCAACTGTCTTCTCATCTGCCTATGGCTGTGTAGATCCAGAGCTGCAGACTTTGGATATGATGTTCGATGAGATTCTTACACTGGGTGTGATCTTCGATGTTCAGGCCCAGGCTCAGGCACTTGTTGCTGAAATTGACGCGGGTCTAAAGACCATCGAATCACAGGTTGCAGGTCGCGAAACAGTCAACGCAGTTCTGATTGAGGGAAGCAGTGAAATCCTTTATGCGGCAGGCAACGGACTTGTACAAGCGGTATTTACACTGGCTGGCGGGAATAACATTTTTGATGGTGCATCCTATGATGCGCCACCATCACGCGAAGTCTTTGCTACATCAAATCCCGATGTGATATTGCTCTGGGATAACAATGCCGAGACCCTGCCAACCTCATTTATCAACTCGGTCTTTATTGATTCCAACGCAGTAAACAATCAGCGAATTATTCCAATTCGCTATATTGGTGGCATTGGGTTACGAGTGGTTGAACTTGTGGATGCACTGGCGCGCGCATTCCATCCCGAGGTATTTGAATAGATCCCATCACACTGGGAATGCAAAAGCGGAATGAACATGATGTTCATTCCGCTTTTGCCGTAAATCGTACTCATCTGAAAAAGGTAGTCTATTGGCAAGTCTCCCATCCACTACTCCATCACATAGCAGGTTGATGAGTTACCCGAGCAGATTCTGGTTACTGGTCATCGGTTTATCATTGGTTACCATTGCCTCCGTCGTACTGGCAGTCGTCATCGGGCCGGTCGCTATTCCCTATGACATGGTCGTCCGAATCGTTCTCTCGAAAATCGCGCCAGGGATCATGAGTGTGGACTGGACCCCCGTTCAAGAGCAGATTGTGTGGGTGTTCCGGCTGCCGCGCGCACTGCTGGCGGTGGTGGTCGGAGCTGCGCTTTCAGTCAGTGGAACAGCATTACAGGCGCTGGTCCGTAATCCGCTGGCTGACCCTTACACCTTTGGCATCTCGAATGGCGCATCAGTCGGCGCGGTGCTAGTGATCACACTCGGGGCAGGTGCTGCAACCGGATTCAGTCTGTCCGGTGCGGCGTTCATAGGCGCACTCATCACGATGGTTATCGTGTATGGGATCGCGCAGCAGGGAGGACAAGTCAGCCCCGGACGACTCATTCTGGCAGGGGTTGCCATCAGCTACGCACTCTCCGCCATTACCACCTATTTGGTGCTGCGAGCCAGCAGTCCCGGCACCAACAGTGCGGCGGTCGCGCTGAGTTGGTTGGCAGGTACATTAGGCGCAGCGAAATGGGAACAGCTTGGTATCCCCGGTTTTACAGTGCTTGCCGCCACGCTTCTGCTGATGCTTCAAGCACGCCAGCTTAACGCGCTGCTGGCGGGTGATGAAACGGCGGTCAGCCTCGGCGTGAGCGTTCAACGCTTCCGGTTACAGCTCTTCGTTTTAACGTCGCTGCTCATTGGCACTGTCGTCGCCATTAGCGGTGCGATCGGATTCGTCGGGCTGATGATCCCGCATCTGGTACGCTTTCTCGTCGGAGCGGATCACCGACGTGTCCTGCCGATTGCGGCGCTGCTTGGCGCTGTTTATCTCGTTCTCGTGGATATCATCGGGCGCACAATCATCGCACCGTCCGAGCTTCCGGTAGGGATCGTTACGGCGGCGGTGGGCGGACCATTCTTCCTGTGGATGCTCTGGCAGCGGCGGCTGACGGGAGGCGTGCGGTGAACATCGAGATCACCAGCGTCTCCGTCGCTATTCAGGAAAAGCGCATTGTCGAAGGCATTTCGCTACATATTCAGCCGGGTCAGGTCGTCGGGCTAATTGGTCCGAACGGGAGCGGCAAATCGACGCTGCTGCGAACGGTCTACCGAATGCTCAAACCAGAAGCGGGTTATGTGCGCTTGGGCGGCGATGATGTGTGGAAGCTCACTGCGCGCGAGTCAGCGCGGCGTACCGGGGTAGTGGTCCAGGAAACGCCGAGCGACTTTGAGTTTACAGTGCGCGAAGTCGTGCAGATGGGGCGCACCCCCCATAAAGATACCTTCGCGTTGGATACGCAGACTGATTCCGCACTCGTAAGCGCCGCGCTGGAACGGGTGGAAATGTCAGGCTTCGACGAGCGCCCGTTTTCAACGCTTTCCGGCGGCGAAAAGCAGCGCGTCCTGATCGCCCGCGTGCTGGTACAGCAGCCGAAACTGCTCATCCTTGATGAGCCGACCAACCATCTCGACGTCCATCACCAATTAGAGATTCTTGAACTGGTGCGCGGGCTTGGCATTACGACCCTAATCACGCTGCACGACCTGAACTTGGCTGCGATGTACTGCGATTATCTGTACGTGATGCAGCAGGGGCAAATTGCCGCTGAAGGCGCGCCTGAAGCAACCTTGACGCGCACCCTGATTCAGCAGGTATTCCGTGTCGATGCCATCCACACGCGCCACCCAAGCCGTGACTGCTTGCATCTGATATTTATTCCGCTGGAGCAGCCTTCGCCGACAAACGAGCCGCCGACACCTGCTTGACGTTCTCGACAAAGCCATCGAACATGGCGCGCATCATCCGCACCGTCTCCGGGGACGACTTTTCCGGCGTGCCAGCATTCAGCGTCGGCTGCGGATCATATTCGGACAAAAGCTGCACCCCTTCGGCATAGGTATTGCCGCGCAAACGAGCCACGATTTCCAGCCCGCAGTCCAGCCCGGCAGTAACCCCCGCGCCCGTGATGCGGTTGCGATCCACCACCACGCGCTGATTGACCGGCTGCGCTCCAAATTCGCTCAACAAATCGCGAACTACCCAGTGTGAAGTTGCCTGATAGCCTTCGAGCAATCCGGCGGCGGCGAGTACCAGTGATCCGGTGCAAACACTCGTCACCCAGCGCGCCTGTTCCCCACGTACTCGGAGAAAATCAAGCGTTGCTTGATCCTGCATCGCACGAAGTGTGCCATTGGTGCCCCCAGGTACACAGATAACCAATAGGCCTTCAGGGCATTCCTCGAAGGTTAGCTGCGGTGTGACGTAAACCCCGGTGTCGCTGATGACAGGCTCACGAGTCTTGGCGACAAGCAGGGTTCGCTCGCCCATCAAATTGATGAACATATGGTGCGGCCCAAAGACATCAAGTGCCGTAAATTCTGGGTAGAGCACTATGGCGAGCTGCCCATCCTGATACCCTCCAAAACGTTCAATAAACTCTGAATCCATCTGATGCGTCATTCTCACATCCTATCTATCTGATAAAACGACCTGCTGTAGTTGACTTGGAAAAATAATATTATATCGGCTTGATTGAGTGGCTTCTCTACGCCGTTTGACATACTTGCGATTTCAACTCAAGGAGCGAAGTTGATGATGGCCAATGGTGAAGTGTTTGTAGTATTCCTCTGCAATCTCGCTGCGAAATCTGTGAAACTGTCTTTACCTGATGGGTGCCGGAGCCGCTTGATGCTTTTCAAACGTATCAACGAAGTTCATCCCTGGGGCGATGCTACTGACATCCATGAAGACATGTGAGGGAGAGAAGCCCTGAATTAGTTGATTGCACTACGAAGTGTCTCGGAACGCATGAAGTATCACAGAGTTTGTGCGTCATGCCTTCAGCGAGTTTTGGGTAAGTGAAGTCGAAGTGGCATTTGCTCATCAGCCACCTACCTGTTTTGTGGTTATCGAATCGAAGCGAAGCGTGTGATTGGGTTTGCAGTTTTTGATATCACCACCTAGGGCTTTTTTGGTCCGACTCACGTTGATGAAACTGCACGCGGACGTGGCACTGGGACGGCACTGCTTCTGGCTAGCCTTTATGCTCTGTATGAGGATGGCCATGCCTATGCCATTATCGGGCGGCCCGATCGACTACTATGCAAAGACGGTCGGGGCGATTCCCATTCCTGGCGCAAAAGAGAGCATCTACCGGAGATTGCTTCGGCCCGAGAATCAGTAAGTGAGTCGGTTAGATTCTTTGAACGAGTGCATATTCTGCAGTAGTAGTGTTCTAGCCTTCTCTATCGTTAATTGGAAATTTTGAAAGGTAAATATGGCACCAATTTATGCTCTTCAAAACGATAGATGCGATCCATTCGCTCCAACAAAACCTGGCGGTGGGTGAGCAGGATCAGACTTCGACCACTCACAACCTCAAGGACAGTTTCCATTACAGCACGCTCAGTCTCGGTATCCAGATTCGCTGTGGCTTCATCCAGAATGATAACAGGCGCATCCTTGAGCAGAACCCGCGCCAGTGCAATTCGCTGACGCTGCCCACCGCTGAGAGCAGTACCATCTTCTCCCACCAAGGTATCGTAACCGTCCGGTAGTGAACAGATAAACTCATGGATCTGGGCACGCCGTGCTGCGTCCTCGATTGCTTCTGGGGTGCTGTCAGGGCGAGCGATACCGATGTTTTCCCGAATTGTGGTGTTGAACAGATGTGTACGCTGCGTCATGACTCCAAAAAACTGGCGAACGTCTACTTGCTGGTAGTCACGCAGTTCGCGATCATCTAACCAGATATGTCCGTCTTCATACTCCCAAAAACGCAATAGCAGATTAACCAGTGTCGATTTGCCACTACCACTTGATCCCAGTATAGCAATGTGTTCGCCAGGTTTCACATCCAGCGAGAGGTAATTGAGTACCAACGGTATTTCTGGGCTGTAGCGAAAGGTCACAGCTTCGAACTGCACATGCCCTTGTGCCGGGGCTGGGGCTGGTACTGCCGGGTCTTTCACAGCACACGATATATCGGTCAAGTGAAAGAGTCGTTCCGCCACTTGACTATACACGCCGAGATGGACAGCTGCTTGTGCCAACGGCGTAAATGCCTCAAAGACGGCGATAGTAGCCAATGTAACCGTTGCCAGCAGTACCCCTTCAATGCGCGGGATCGCCATGCTTACAACCGCTAAACCTGCCCCACTTGTCACTGCCATCATCAAGGCAACCTGCCACGCGTCCGCACGGGCAACCTGCTTATCAGCCGTGAGCATGGCCTGGCGGCGTTCGGTCATCATAGCCTGTAGACGAGGGATCTGATTATAGACCAGGGCTTCGGGCAAACCCTGTAAAGTATCAACCAGGGTCGCATTGAAAGCTGAACGAGCCATGACGCGCTGCGCCCCAACCATATGACTCATCTGCCAGGCCCACAGCGGGATAATGATCCCCGCAACTAGCAGAAATCCCAGTACGACCACCATCAGACTGAGATCCAATGCGCCCAAGAAAACACTGACTCCAATCACAATCAGGATGGCCACTATCGGTGGCGCAATCGTCCGCACATACAGGTTCTGCAGGTTTTCAATGTCATCAATCACGCGGCTGAGCAAGTCGCCACTGCGGAATGAGAGCAAACGGGCTGGAGCCAATGGCTCCAGCGCAGCATAGAATGAAACTCGCAGTTGTACTAACAGTCTTAAAGTCACGTCATGGGAGACCAGGCGTTCGAGATAGCGGAAGACACCTCGCGCAATACCGAAGAAACGGACACCGACCACTGCTAAACTGAGCTCTGCAATCGACGGTTGCTGACCTGCACGCGAGATTAGCCAGGCCGAAGCTGCCATCAGACTCACGCTACTACTGATGGTCAGAGTGCCCAACAAGGCGGCCAGCAGCATCCCACGCCAAAACGGCAATGCTAGCCTCAGCAACTTGAGCAAGGGATTACCTTGCATTAGCCCTCCCGCTTTCTTGTTCAATCAGACGTGCCCATGCACCGTTCGTTTTCCGGAGCAAGTCAGGCGTACCCTGTTCAACCACAGTGCCCGCTTCAATAACGATTATCTGATCCATGCGAATCGCAGCGTTCAATCGATGTGTTATCAGAATCAGTGTGCGATCGGCGAACCAGTCATGAAGTTCATCCAGAATATGTGCTTCGGTGACTGGATCAAGCTGTGAAGTCGGTTCATCAAGCAAGACAATAGGCGCATCCCGCAGAAAGGCACGGGCCAGCGCGATTCGTTGTGCCTGCCCACCACTCAAGCGCAATCCGCGCTCTCCGCATGAAGTTCCGTAGCCTTCTGGCAGTTGGGTGATAAAGTCATGCACACCGGCAGCCCGTGCGGCCTCGATTACCTCAGACTGATTGGCTCCGGGGCGACCCACCCGGATATTGCCCTCAATAGTGTCATTGAAGAGATATGGAGTTTGTGATACCCAGGCAAGGTGACGGTACCACTCTTCACTGGGTATCTGCTGGAGAGCAACTCCTCCTATGAGGATCCGTCCAGAATCTGGTTTGAGGAAGCCCAGCAAGAGCTGGGAGAGCGTGGTCTTACCGCTGCCACTCGGTCCAACAATGGCAACCCTCTGACCAGACTCGATCCGAAAGCTGCATCGATGTACTGCTGGCTGCTGTCGACCCGCATAGGTGACAGACACGTCCTCAAAACGAATTGTATAGGATTCCGGCACAAACTGTTGATTGGTCTGATTTTGGACTGGAAGGGGAATATCTAGAATCGCGTATAGGTGTTCGGCAGCGGCCTTGCCCTCCGTTGCATTATGGAATTTAGCCCCCAGTGTCCGCAACGGAAAGTAGAATTCTGGTGCAATCATCAACAGGAAGAGAGCCTGCTCAAAGGGGATTCCACCGTATAGCAGCCGCACACCGATTTCGACCGCAACAATAGCGACACTCAATGTGGCAAGCATTTCCAGAGTCAAGGCAGAGAGAAAGGCAATCCGCAAGACCCGCATGGTAGATTTCCGATATTGCCCGCTGATACGACCGATAGTCTCCACTTGATGTTGGCTGCGATTAAATAACTTCAGGGTCGTCAGGCCTTGCATCACATCCAGGAAATGGGCACCCAAGTAACGCATCTCCATGAATTGATTTCTGGCAATGGCACCCGTCGCCATGCCAATCAGAACCGCAAAGAATGGGATAAGTGGCGCAGTCAATAAAAACACCACCAGAGTCAATCCATCCAAGGGGAGCACGACCAGCGCAATGAAGACCGGTAAAAACAGCGCATTGAAGATGGCGGGCAAATAGTCACGGAAGTAGCCATCCAGTTTTTCGATGCCCTCAGTCGCAGTCAGGCTCAAGTCACCGCTACGCTCCTGCCGCGTATAAGCAGGACCAAGGGTGGTCAGATGGGTAACCAGATGGGATCGCAGCCTCTCTTTGACGACGATAGCCAATCGAGCTGACGTCCAGCTTTGTTGATACGCCAGTACCACTCGGGCCAAAATCGTGACCAAAATCGCCAGCAACAATGGAGCTAGCGCCTCAAGGGGCTGTTCCAGAATAAACGCGCGCTGGATGACCTGACTTAAGAACCAGGCCTGTGCCAGAATAGCCAGGCCCCCCAATGCGTTGCTAACCAGATTGGCAATCAGGTAGCCGGGAGCACTCCGAGCTTCGCGCAACAACCGTGCGTCAAGATTATGTTTACCGCTCGAAACTGAAGGTGCCACAACATACTCAATCCGGTAAATGGTCGATAGAAAAAGCGATGCCGGAGATATTCCCCGGCATCGACAGTTTATAGCGAATACAGTGGTTAGTATTCGAGGTGGCTTTCTGAAGTGAGACGCTTGCGGAAAACCCAGTAGCTCCAGCCCTGATAAGCCAGCACAATCGGGACCAGCGTAAGTGCGATAGCCGTCATCACCTGGAGCGTGTAAGCACTAGAGGAAGCGTTGTAGATCGTCAGATCAAAACCGAGGCTGGAGGGCATCACCCGCGGGAAAAGTGTGCCGAAAATCAATGCGACTACGCCCAGAATTGTCAGCCCAGTTCCTAGGAAGGCCCGTCCGTAGCGTTGCTGAAAAATGGAGTAACCTGTTGCCAGTAACGCGCCGACTGCAACTACCAATCCCGCTATATTGACCACATTCAACCGGGAGAGGATGTCAGTTTCAAACGCACTAAAGGCCACAAACACCACCGCCAGCACTGTCACCGGTAGCCAGAAGCGCCGGGCGGTACGCCTTACGCGTTCCTGAACGACGCCATCCGTCTTGAGCTCGAGAAACAGTGCCCCGTGCAGGATGAACAGAGTCAACGTTACCAAGCCACCAACCAACGCATACGGATTGAGGAGATCGAAGAAAGAACCCACATACGTCATACTGGCATCAATTGCTACACCGCGCAGAATGTTGCCAAAGGCTACACCCCACAGTAAAGCCGGAAGCAGACTACCTACGAAAATGGCTCCATCCCACAAGGCACGCCAGCTAGGTCGTGGGTCCTTGCTACGAAATTCAAACGCGACTCCCCGAATAATCAAGGCTATCAGGATCAGGAACAGCGCCAGGTAGAAACCACTAAATAGGGTGGCATACCAGTTCGGGAAGGCGGCAAACATCGCTCCACCAGCGGTAAGTAACCAGACTTCATTGCCATCCCAGACTGGCCCAATGCTATTGATAATGGTGCGACGTTCCTTGTCCGATTTCCCAACAAAGGGGAGTAGAATACCCACCCCATAGTCGAAACCTTCAAGAAACAGGAACCCGCAGAACAGGACTCCAATCAGGATGAACCACAGAGTTTGCAGATCCATGATGTGACCTCTCAGTAAGCGCCTTCATAGCGCGTTGTCGTATTGGCTTGAGTGTTATCGCCTGCCCACGGTATCAGTTGATTGCTGTCATTCATGTCATGGCGGGCAAACTTTTGCAGCAGGTAAATGTCGGCTATCATCAACAATGCGTAGATAAGCGTGAAGCCAATCAGTGTAATCCAAAGCATTTCGACCGTGACATTTGGGGAAACGGCTTGGTCGATGGTCATCAATCCCTGCACAATCCACGGCTGGCGCCCAACTTCGGTTAACATCCACCCGGTTGAGTTCGCCAGATAAGGCAGGATGATGGCCGGAATAGCTAACCTCAACAACCAGCGACCTTGGCTATCCCCAAAGCCCGTACGGAAGGCATACAGCAGTCCAGCCAACCCCATGATAAACATCAGGGCACCAGCGCCGACCATTGCTCGGAAGCTCCAGTAGGTGAGCCAGATAGCTGGTGGCACATAGTCACCAGGACCATACTGCTGCTCATACTGAGCCTGAAGCGAATTGATACCCTGGACCTTACCATCTGGGGTATTGTAAGAAAGGAAACTTAACAGCGATGGAATTCGCAGATTAAAGACAGATTCTCGTTCAGCTTCATTACCGATCTGGAACATGGACAAACCCGCCGGGTCTTCGGTTTCCCACAGACCCTCAGCTGCCGCCAGTTTCATTGGCTGGGTATCTGCCATGCGCTGTCCCTGGGCATGACCAAAGCCCATCGTTGCTAATACAGCAACCGTACCAATGATCAACGCCAGTTGGGCAGAGGCAAGGTAACCCGCCCGGTTACCTTGTTTGTTCCGCAGCAAGTGGAACGCGCTGATGCCCAAGACAAAAAAGGCTCCAGTAGTTAAACCACCTAGCGCCACATGAGGGAATTGAAGCCATACATTGGGATTGGTAATGAGCGCGAAGAAATCGGTCATTTCGGCGCGGCCACTTTCCGCAATTTGATACCCAACTGGGTTTTGCATAAACGAATTGGCGACAAGAATCCAGAAGGCGGAAACATTGGCAGCCAGTGCCACCAACCAGATTGCCGCCAGATGTATGCGTTTTCCAAGCTTGTCCCAGCCGAAGATCCATATACCAAGGAAAGTTGATTCAATGAAGAAGGCGACAAGCGCCTCAACAGCAAGTGGAGCACCAAAGATATCGCCAACAAACCGTGAGTACTCTGACCAGTTCATGCCGAACTGGAATTCCTGTACGATCCCGGTGACAACACCCATAGCAAAATTAATCAGCAGCAGCTTGCCCCAAAACTTGGCCATCTGCTTGTACTGCTCATCCTTCTTGACTACATAGAGGGTCTGCATTAGGGCGACAATAATAGAAAGTCCCAGACTCAGTGGGACAAAAAAGAAATGATAGACCGTGGTGATTCCGAACTGCAATCGGGCTAACGTTAGCGCATCCATGTGCATCCTCGTGATCAATTGATCGAAGCATCTACACTCATCATAGGCGCTTCATGATGCATACCAGGGTGAAAAATGTCACCTAACCAGTGGTGATATGTCATTTATTACAATTCTTAGTACATTTTACTTAGTTGATTTGACTTAGTATATTTTGCGTACTATTGATTATGCGCCTCTAGAAACGCCCTTTGCTAGAATGTCTTACTGCTGTCAGGGTATTAGCTGCAGCTTATAGGAGGAATTGTACGATTCTGTGGAATCAAAGTGCACTATCTCTGGACTGTACCCAGTTTGATGGATTAGGTGTGAGAACATTCAGGATTGATGATGGGCTTCAAAGGTAGTGGGATTGGTGTAGTCAATGGAAGTGTGAATGCGCTGACGATTATAGAATAGCTCAATACCCATCCCGCCCGCACCCAGCTGCTCACCCAGTCGGTAACGATACCAATCGTCCCTACAGCGTTCATACATTTACTCCTGAGTGCCTTAGTGATCTGACCTCAATGACTAGACCAGTGGGAGTGAGAGTCGGACTTGTTCATTTGTTGTGCTGCCGCTGTGAGTTTTGAGCCGCCGACGTAGGATACGACTCAAACGCATGGTTATCCTTGGAGTTTGACATGAGACCTGACCTCTCGGGAATGTAGTGGCATGCTGCCGCGTTTCAAGAACGAACAACCCCTCCAACTCTATCCGCCCGCTGCCTTCGACCAATTCCTCCGACCACACTTCAATGAGCGTCTCGAGCATAATCTGGACATCTCGGTTCTTCAGGCGTGTGCGCCGTCCGATCTCGCGGATCATCATCTTTTTGGTCAGGGTCATGCGCTCAACTCCAATCGTGCTGGGGGCTGCTGTCGCTTCTGCTGAAGGCGGGCCTTCATTGCGTTCAGACTATCGCTCTTGACCTTGCCACCGGCCTTGTCCGTCGCCAACACCGCCATCTTGTCCATGACCGCTGCCGCTGCTCGATCCAACAGCGGCGAGGGCTCACCAGATATGCTCGCAGCTTCAACGGGCGACTGGAGCTTGAGTTCCAGACCTCGTTCCAGTAGCAGCGGCGCTGCACCTTTCGAATGCGCCAACCGCGCTTTCCAGTCCTCCCGTTCGTAGAAACGTGTCAGCCGCGCATTCAGCACCACCTGGGTGGCAAAGCCTGCCTCCACATACCGGGCGAAGATGGTGCAATTCCCCACCTGCGGCGTGATGACTTCATCCACCGTCAGCAGCGGACGTTGGCGCAGATGGCTATTCGGATCGTCCTGATTGGCGTCGGTCGTCGCCGTGCCGCTCGCCTTGCTGTAGAACTCGGCGGTATCCGCATCGCAGCCGCCGTAGATCACCTGGGTCGCCAGACCGGTGAAAAGCGCCTGTGTCCCTTCAACCCCGTACAGCAAATGGAACTGACCTTTCGTTTGTGCGCCGATCAGAATATTCTCGACCATCTTGTCGTGTCGAATACCCGAAAGCTAATCACCTGAGGTGTGCACATAAATAAAGACTGCCTCAAGCCGAAATCGACATGAGGCAGTGTAATCGATAGATCGTGCTGGCTGACTATTGAACGGTGATCGTGAGGGTGGTACTTGCCGTACCGCCCTCCCCGGTCACTATCAACGTCACCAGGTACGCTCCCGGTGTAGTGTAGGTGTAAACCGGGTTCGCTTCCAGACTGACGCCCACCCCGTCCCCGAAGTCCCCGGCATAGTCACTGGCATCCGTGACCACGCTTCGGAACTGCACCGCTGACGATGCAGTTCCGACCAACCCATCCGCGCTGATCGTCACCGTCGGCACCAATGCCAGAGTCGGCTCCGGCGTCGGGGTTGACGTGGGTGGCACCTCAGTCGGAACTGGTGTGGTGGTCGGTTCAATCGTGGGCTCGAGCGTCGGCTCAACCGTTGGCTCAAGGCTGCGTTCAGCCGTCGGTGTTGCTTCCACGGGCGCTTCGACGGTCGGCTCAGTCGTCGGTGCAACGGGTGTTGTATCGGGTAAGTACCAGGCGATCATCAGTTGGGGCGCCAGGGCGGGATCGGCTTCGAACGCAGTGAAGAACTTCCGCTCCCAGTCGCTCCCGCGGCCTTCGATGACGAGCGTGAGGCTGTTGCCCGCTGCCCAATATGATTGATTGAGGATCTCCTGCACGATTCCCGCCAGCCCGGTGTACGAAGCCCAGCCACTGGGTCGCTTCCAAACCATGTTGCTGTCATTGAAGGGTAACCAGCTCACTGCCGAAGACCCAAATCATGGCCCACACTAGCGGCGGGAGTGGCCTTACTCAACTTGGGAATGAGCACCTAAGATATGTTCACCATGATCTTGCAGTAATCGAAACCGCCTTGGTGGATGCGTTCAAACATCGCTGGAAGTTCGGGAAGTATGATGCGGTGCGAGATGATAGCATCTAGCGCGAGTTTACCGGCCTGCATCAGAGCCAATGTTCCCGACCACTCACGTCCTGGAAAGGGTGCAGAATATGACATCCATGAACCGTGCATGTTCAATTGGCGGCGCATCATCTGCTCGATGATGTCTAACGAAATTTGTTTGCTGACCGGCTGATTGCCCACCAGCACAACATCGCCCCCGGGGCGGGTGCTCAGGACTGCCTGCATTAGTGTGTCCGGTACTCCTGCCACTTCCAATGCCAGATCGGCACCCAAATGTGACTCGTTCATAATAACTTGGATCACATCGGTCACGTGTGGGTTCAGCGTGATTCGCGCGCCAAACTGAGCAGCAGACTTCAGATGTGCATCGGAAAGATCTACGGCGATGATTTTGGCTGCGCCCAGCGCATTAGCCACTTGAATCGTAAGTAGTCCAATCGATCCCGCCCCGAAGACCACTATGGTTTTTCCCGCCACGCCACCACCGCGGTTGAGGGCGTGATAGGCGACAGTGCAGGGTTCAAGCAGCGCGCCGATCTCTATTGGAACATTATCAGGAAGTTCGATGATGCTAGTGACGGGAGCTGCGACATATTCGGCAAAACCACCGTTGATTCGTGAGCCGATGAACGAATAACCGGGCGATGAGGAATAGAACCCCATCGCGCTGATAGGTGATTCCAGATTGGGGATGAGTGGAATAAGCGCGAAGCGTCGACCGATGAGTGCAGTGTCTACACCTTCGCCAACGGCAGCCACCGTACCAGCGCATTCATGACCGAGTACGATAGGGAGTACCTTCGCATGCCCATGCCAGACCCGCAGCACATCGGATCCACAGATCGAGACTGCGCCGACCTTCAGCAATACCCAATTAGGCTCCAATGTAGGTATAGGGATGGTCTGATAAGTAATTTGCTCTGGCGCATTCAGGACAACCGCACTCATGGTGGCAGGTAGTGAAGGCATCATCGTTCTCCTCCAGAGGAAATTATTAACTGTGCTGCCCGATTTTCGAAGTGAAACGGGTGAGTTCACTAAAGGTTGGTATTAAACGCTCGTATAGACTGCGATATATCGGGAACAGTTCCTGATAGAGGGCATGATGTTCCGGATTCGGGTTATAGGTGGTGCGTCTGGGCAAGAATTGTTCAATCGTTTTTGCCAGATCAGGATAGTGACCGGTGCCGTATCCCGCCATGACAGCTAAGCCTAAGGTGTTATCGCCCGGTTCATTTTTGGCGCGGCGCATCACAGTGAACGGGCGGTTACTGATATCTGCTTTGAGCTGGCACCAACTGCCGCTGTTGGCCGCCCCTCCGATACCGATCCACTCCCGCACCTGCGCTCCGGATTCTTCAGCGACTAGCATATTGTGATAAACAGCAAATACACAGCCTTCCATGATCGCTCGGATGATGTCGGCGCGTTTAGTTGTATAGTTCAGACCACAGAAAACACCGCGGGCGTTGCTATCCCAGATCGGGGATCGTTCGCCGGAAAGATAGGGCAGGAAAACCAGGCCATTTGCACCTGGTGGCGATTGGTCTGCTTCATCAGTCATGATCGAATACGGGCTGTGTCCGGTTACATCAGCTGCGACTTGTTCCGCATAGCCAAGCTGCTGCCGGAACCAATCGAATGTGCCGCCTCCGACTGTGCCTCCTTGTAGCAAATGCAAACCGGGTATGACGTGCGGCGAGAAGATCAGGCGTGGTTCGACTACCACATGATCCAGTGCGACGGAGAGGCCAAATGCCGTGCCACCCTGATCGGCAGTCAGACCAGCGCGGGTGACCCCGCTGCCAAAGGCGCCAACGGCAGCATCCAGACCGCCCGCAATCACGGGTGTTCCAACTGCCAGTCCTAGTTCAGTTGCAGCGGCGGTAGTGACTTCGCCAATTACATCGCAGGATTGCACTAATGGAGGCAGTTTGGCCAGATCAATTTCCATTGCTTCGGCTGCCGACTCATCCCAGCGCAGGTTGTGCACATCGAAGCAGTGGAAAGCATAGGCCTGCGTGTAATCGCAGATGCTTTGGCCAGTCAGCTTGCGATTAATGAAGGCAGAGGCCATGAGCAGCAGATCTGTCTGGTCATAGATGTCGGGATGATGGATTTGCAGCCACCGAAGCTTAGCAGTGGAATAGGCTTCGTCCAGCGGGTTCGCGCTCAACTGCACCCAGCGGTTTGCATCTGGATGAGCGCGTAGCGCGGTTGCTTCTGTGACAGCTCTCCTATCCTGCCAGGTCATCGCTGCGTACAGGGGAGTGCCAGCGCGATCAACTGGAACAAACGTCCATCCCATGCTGTCTACGCTGATACCCGCGATATTCTGTCCTGTCAGGCCGCTGGTATATAGGATGTTCTGCACACTTTCCCGCAGAGCCTTCCACCAGTCCAGTGGATTCTGTTCCGCCCAGGTAGGTGCAGAACGTTGAGTCTCATAAGCCGAACTGGCATGGGCAATAAACTCGCCATCTTCACGCCACAATCCAGCCTTCAGACTGGATGTGCCAACATCCACACCGAGATAATGTTTCATCAATCACTCCGAGGTGCGATGCTGGACCGATTCGCCTAGATTTCCTTGCTCTGCTGCTTGAAGATCACGTTCAGCAGAACCGCCACGAGGATGAGCACCCCGCGCACGACATTCTGTACCTGCGAATTGACACCCATCAGGACCAGACCGTTCCCGATCACTGAGATAAACAGCACGCCAATTAACGATCCAATCATAGTACCGCGCCCACCTGAAAGGGAAGTTCCGCCGATGACAACTGCCGCAATAGCCGAAAACTCCAATCCTGCGGCTACTTGTCCAGTGGCTGAACCTAACCGTGATACTTGCAGCAATCCAGTAATGGCGGCGAGTGCACCTGTGATAGCGAACACGGAAGCACGAATCTTCGAGACGTTGATGCCAGAGGCAAAGGCGGCTTTGGCATTTCCGCCCACTGCATAGATCGAACGCCCATACACTGTGTTTTTCGAGACGTAACGGAACACGAGAAACAGGATGCCAGCGATGATAATTGGATAAGGTATGCCCAATAGATCATCGCGCCCCCATATCCGGAATGATTCGTCTGCGACCGGAATAGGAATATTGTTCGAGAGCACCTGTTTCAGGCCGTCGTACACACTCCACAGGGCGAGCGAAGTGACGAAGGAAGGCACATTAAAGCGCGCACGAATGAAGCCTGCCATATAGCCGACTCCAGTGACAGTTATCATGACTAGCACAATGCCGAGCGGAAGAGGGATTTGGTTGTTTGTGACCAGCCACCCGAAGAAAACGGCACTGAACGCGACTGCAGGACCGACGCTCACATCGATTTCGCCCGCAATGATGACTAACGTCATTCCCCATGTGACGATGCCAAGAAATGCCGCTGAACGAAGAACATTGATGAGATTTGCTGGGGTGAGGAATGCGGATGAATTGAAGCTAATAAATGCGCCCACCAGTACTAGCCCAATCAACAGGGTGATTTCGTTCAGATTTCTGCGAATGAAGGTTTTTAGCCTACTTCCTTGCTTGAGGTTGGAGGCCGTATGACTTGTAACGGTTACGCCCTGATTTGACATTATTGCAGCTTTCCCCCGTTGACCAATGAGTTGAGGCGATCAACATTGAGTTCCGAACGTGTATATTTTCTGGAAGCTTTTCCGTTATGTAGAAAAATGATCGAGTCACAGCACCAGAGCAGTTCTTCAAGCTCGCTGGTAACCACCACAATACCTGCTCCACGCTGAGCAGTCCTGCGGATGATTGTATAGATCTGACTCTTGGCTTCCACATCCACACCGCGAGTAGGCTCATCGAGCAAGAGTACTCGATCAGCTACTTCCAACCAGCGACCGATGACGACCTTTTGCTGGTTGCCACCCGACAAGTTCATAACCGGCGTTTCAAGTGTAGGCGTTTTGATCGAGAGCTTTTGGACCAGATCGGCCATCACTGAACGTACCAGTTGCCATGAGATTATGCCTTTACGTGTGACCTGCTTCCAACGTCCCATCGCTACATTCTCATGAATGCCCAAATGCGGGATGATGCCTTCATCACGTCGGTTCTCAGCCACAAGTGCTACGCCCTGTGCGATCATGTGCGGAACACTTGCCCTGTGCGTTCCACCTGATGTGAGCGTGATTATTCCCTGTTCAGCACGGTTGAAACCAGCGATGGTACGTAAGATTTCGCTGCGCCCTGTCCCAAGCAAACCCGCCAGACCCAAGACCTCGCCCTGATGTAGATCGAAAGTCACATGCTCTACACGGGGCAGTATGCTTAAATCCTCTACTCGCAGGACTACAGGTTGTTGTGCGAAGTTTTGGGTTTCGATCTCATGCAAAACCACATCACTACCCACCATTTGCGCGACAATATCTTGTTCGTTTACATCCTTGAGCAAAGATGTTCCGATCAGTTTTCCATTTCGCAGCACTGTCACTGAGTCTGCAATCTCTGCGATTTCGGACAGCCGGTGCGACACATAAATAATCGCCACACCCTGACTGGCAATACGTTTGATGGTGGCTAGCAGAATTGCAACTTCGGTCAGTGGAAGACTGGACGTGGGTTCGTCGAGCAAAAGAACAGAAGGTTCACGAGACAAGGCCTTTGCGATTTCAACCAACTGCTGTTGTGCAGGACTCAACCGAATCAATGGCATATGGGGATCAATCTCTACATCCAGGCGGGCAAGCGCAGCGACCGCACGCCGTCGCAGTTCGGCATAATCAATCCTCCCGCGGCGTTTGATCCAACGTCCTAGCGCAATATTCTCTGCTACATCCATCCAGGGGACGAGATTGAGTTCTTGACTGACGATCTCGATGCCCAGATTACGGGCATCTGCCGGGCTGTTCAGATGAACTTGTTTTCCGCGAATCGCAATAGTCCCCTGATCAGGTTTCTCAAGTCCGCAGGCAAGTCTGATGAGAGTAGATTTCCCTGCACCATTCTTTCCAACCAGCGCCCGGATTTCACCTGGTTGAATGGCAAAATCGACTTGTTCAAGTGCTGTGACACCCGGATAGAACTTATAAATATGCTTGAGTTCCAATGCTGGGATTGCAGTCATCCGGTTAATTCCTAACATAAGTTATGGTTAGTACTAATTCTTTGACCTCAACCCATTCTGTTACTTTTCTGTTCAGATAGAGAGATGATTGAGAGGCGGTCTTGTCCTAGGATCAATTTCCATAACTGATATTTCTTGAGTTAGCCCTTGTGCAGCCGTATATGAATTTTCAGCACATCTGCACACATGAAAAAGGTGTTGACCTCTCTTTGATTGCAGAGGCCAACACCGTCGGTGCCCGAATAGACTTAGTTATCCACTCTGTCCATCAATCCAGGCCTGGACCTTGGCAGGATCGGAGGAGAAGAAATCGACTGGGGTCATGTTGTAGATGACGCCGGGACTGGGTTTACCCTCAATAGCATCCAGCGCGAGGCGGAGGGCCGTCATGCCGAAGTCTTCAGCGACCATGGCGTTGATGTACTTGACGATCTGCCCATCGAGCAGGAGTTGAGCCGTGGTGGGAGAGATGTCATGACCGAAAACGACTACCTGGCCAGTGAGACCAGCTAGGTCGATTGCAACAGCAGCTCCAGCAACCATATTGCCCGCTTCGCCATAGAAGGCGGTGATTTCGGGATGGGCGGTCAGCATGTTCGTGGCAACCTCAGTCGCCTTGTCAACTTCGAGCGCTTCCTGATTGTCCACGATCGTGGCACCGGGGACCAGCTTGAGCAGTTCTTCAGTAAATCCGGCGATGCGCTGTTGACAGGCTCCGTAACGTTCGCAGGAGATAACACCGATGGCAGGCTCAGTGATGTTGTTAGCGACGAAGTATTCGCCCATGGCTTTACCCACACCGCCACCCTGCTGGAAATGATCGCCAGTGACCCATGAGTAGACGAGGCGTTCGGCGTCTGCCTGTGCGATACACGTGTTGTAGCAGATGACTGGAATGCCAGCCTTGTTCGCTTCTTCGATCAGCGCGACCGAAGACGTTTCCGACACAGCCGACATGATGATGGCGCTAACATTGGCACCGATCAGAGTCTGGATTTGTTCGGCTTCGATGGCGGCATCACCCTGACTGTTGTTGCCAAGCACAGTGATATTGTAGTCAGCCTGAGCGGCCGCTCCCTGATCAATACCGCGCGCAACGCCGGTATAGAACTCGCTGGCATCCAGCCACAGTGCACCAATGGTGATTTCTTCCTGCGCCGTGGCAATACTGACCGAGAACAGGAGCATGACCAGACCAAGTAACAGCGCTTTGAATTTCATCTTATTTCTCCAAATAGGCAGTATGTATCGAATGAAATCGGGTCAAAGGTTGCCGGCTTTTGTGCGATACCTTCCCTTCCCTCCTTGAGATTTTCGAAATCTCATCAGCCCGATTGAATGGTCTGGTCTGGATTAAGCCCGAGTTTCCCGGGGCTCAGAACGTTGTTCGGATCAAGAACATCCTTGATCTGATCGAGAACGATCATGGCTGATCCCAATGCTTCGCGAACAAAGTCTTTGCGGACGACCCCAACGCCATGGTGGTGTGAAAGGACAGCTCCCGTATCCAGCGTTACGCGCATGGCTGTTTGCCAAATTTGCAGCAGCGTTGCTTCGGCATCAGCGTCGTTGGCGCGTTCGCCTAGCAGGATCATGTACAGAGATGTTCCCTGCGGGTAGGTATGCGAAAAATGTGCCAGAACTTCGATTCCAAAAGTCGATAAGGCTGCCATCAGGCGATCAAATGTGTCCTGGATTCCGTCCCAGTAGTGAGCGATTTCGATGGTCTCCGCCAGCCCGCCTGGGCGGCGAAGGATATTCTCGACCGTGGAAAAATCGAAACGATGCTGCATCCAGCGTTCAACCGGTGCGCTACCGAGTTCTTCCACGGTGAACTGCTGCCAGATGGATTGGCAAACACGGAATTCGGCTTCGGCGATAGAGGGTTCACCTTCAAAGCCTAGAAACATCACGCACTTTGTAAACCCAGTATCTCTCATCGCATAACGCGATTCTGCCGGATTGTAGAAGCGCAGCAAAAACGGACGTAGTCCGCGCTGCATGGTCTCGCGCATTACAGTGATTCCGTCTGAGAGGTTGTCGAACGCCAGCGCGTGCAGAATGCGGTGTTTAGATTGAGGGAATATTTGCAGGGTGACGCGAGTAATAACACCCATCGTTCCTTCTGCACCAATAAACACATGCCGCAGATCTGGGCCGACCGCCATTCGTGGCCCCGCCTCAAATGTCACCAGTTCTCCGTTAGGTAGCACTACATCGAAACCAACAACTAGTTGTTCGATGCCACCCCATTTGGATGAGAACTGACCGGTTGCACGTGTACTAAGCCATCCGCCAGCCGTGGAACGGTCCAGCGACTGTGGTGAATGATTGAGCGTGTATCCCAGTTGGTTGAGTTCTGATTCAAGAATATGCCCCATCTTACCAGCCTCTACCGTCACAATGAGGTTCTGGATGTTAATGGCAATTGTGTTGTTCAAGCCAGAGATATCGAGTGTGATTCCGCCAGTCAGCGGCAGTGGTGCGCCAGTAACGGATGATCCTGCGCCCCAAGGCGTGATGGCAATACGATGAGTATTGGCCCAGCCTAGGAGTTTCTGAATATCTGCCACCTCTTTAGCGCGAACTACAATTTCTGGACGAAGTGGAGATTTGCCCTGATTACGCCACTTTGCGGCAACGGGCCACCAGTCGTAAGCGTATTGTTCGCAGGCGATTTCTGGTAGAACCCGGTCTGATCCTAGCAAGTTGATCAGGCTGTCACGTAATGGGGTCAACTTATTCGTACCTTTCTTCGATGTTTGTCAATATAGCACGGCTTCGTCCGGTCTGTCAACAGATTTAGCTCATATAAGACCGATATGAGCATAAATGGAGCTAAAATGTCGCAAAATAAGCAAAAATATGGTATATTAAGTCCATAGTGAGCAAATTTTACCAGGGGGTGTTGGGCATGGATTCGCGCACAGGCAAGAACATTCGCATGGGACGTCTATTTGATGCCATCAGCAAACGCAGTCTGGTGCTGGCCTATTCACATGGTGTGCTGATGGGGGCAAGTGAGGGTATGCGTTCACTTGACGAAATGCGAACCAATATGGAAGCGATGCGACGTGCCAATGGTCTGATGATCACACCGGGCATGGTCAAGTATTTGGAAGATCAGTTTGTAGGCAAGGATCGCCCTAGCTTGGTGATTCACATGGATTGGCAGAGTTACAGCCGCAGTACGATTCCTTACGAAGAAGGTTCAGTAATTGAACTTGCGCAGGTTGAGGATCTACTACGAGCGGGTGCGGACGCCCTGATGACCTATCTTTATGTCGGACATCGTGATCCGGAAAAAGAGAAACTAGAGATCGAGCGTAATGCTCGACTGGCTCGCGCCTGCGACAAGCTGGGGCTGATTTTGATTATCGAGCCACGCAGTGCCCGTGAGAAATATGTCCCTGAAGATAAGACAGATGTTTCAGTGATGAGCATGTACTGCCGGATGTCAGCCGAGATCGGTGCAGACATTGTGAAATGCATCTACCCAGATGATACAGCCAAAATGCAGCAGATCGTTGAAGAATGCCCGGCTCCAATATTAGTTGCTGGGGGCGCACGCAAGGCCAACCCACACGAAGCATATCAGGTTGCAGAAAACTGCATACGGGCAGGCGCAGCTGGCCTGATGTATGGCCGCAATATCTACCAGTCTCAAAATCCGCGGACCACACTTAATGCTTTCATGAGTATTGTTCATGAAGGAAAGACTGCGGCAGAAATCATTGAAGCTGAAAAAGCACGCTAAACCGCAGTTCGTTTTTCTGGCGCAGTTAAGGAAAACAGGGCATGAAATCACTGGTTTTGAGCGTTTCGCCAAATACATCAACAGATCGTATCTCAGTCGTGGACAACTTCATTCCAGGTGAACCTTCACGCACTGTACTCAGTTTTGATCAAGCGGGAGGATCTGGTGCCCATGCGACCGGAGTAGTTCATCAGTTAGGTGGCGAGTCCTGCTCATTAGTCGTTATCGGCAGCTATAACCGCGAACGGTGGATCGCTGCTGCACAGCAACAGGGCATGTCCTATGATGAGGTTGTGAATTCTGTTCCCAATCGCTCATCGTTTGTTTTACTGGATCGCAAGCTGGGGAACATCGCAGAAATCATCGATCCCGGTCCACAGGTCGATCCGGAATGTGCTTCACAGATTCTAGCACGATTGGAAACTCATTTGCCTGACACGGGAATTCTAATCCTGTCTGGCAGTTTGCCGCCCGGCATTCCAAATGATTTTTATGCACAGGCAATGCGGTTAGCCCGTGAATATGGTGTGCAGACCCTGGTCGATGCCCATTCTGAGCCGATGAAATATGCGCTGTCTGAGCATCCATGGGCAATTAAACCTAATCTTTTTGAGTTCCAGCAGATTGTCGGGCGCGCCACTCCCACACTGTCCGATCAAGTTTCGGCACTTCGGACTGTTGCGGGTGTGCAGGCAGATGTGGTTTTGCTGTCGCTGGGAAAAGAAGGACTGCTCGTGGGTAATTCAGAGCAGATCTGGCATCTGACGATCCCTGATCACGGTGTTTCATTGCCGGGAACTGATCGGATAAATACGATTGGTTGTGGGGATGCTATGGTGGGTGGATTCTGCTATGCCTATGTGCAGTCGCAGAATGTGCTCGAAAGCGCACAGTGGGGAATTGCAGCATCAACGGCTACGTTAGGAACTTATGGCGTGCCGGATTGTCCACCTGATTTGGTGAAGCATCTGGTCTCGATGGTGCAGGTTTTGACTGTTGGCTCAGGAATCAAGGGGAGTTGAAACTTGCAGGTGCAGCACCGATAATGAGTGCAAATTGGAACTTTAATTGAGAACACCCGAATGTCCAAATCTGATTTATTGACACAGCAACGCCATGAACAGATTCTTAATCAATTGAACCAAAACGGACAAGTTCTAGTCGATGATCTGGCTTTAATGTTGGATGTGTCTCCATCTACTATCCGTCGGGATTTGACCGAAATGGAAAGCCGGGGGTTCCTGCGGCGTTTCCACGGTGGCGCTGAGTTAGTTCAGCCCCTGTTATACGAGCCCTTTCGACACAGTATCAATTTTAGCAATCAGGAAATGGTGAATACGGACGAAAAGCGGCGAATCGCGAAGGCAGCCGCCATGTTGATCCAGTCCGGTGAAACCATTGCATTTACAGCCGGTACGACTACAACACAGATTACGCGCTACCTGGCGCACGTCAAGAATGTCACGCTCGTAACCAACACGGTCAATGTCGCGATGGAATTAAGCCAACGGCAGGATATAACGTTGTTTGTTACAGGTGGATATCTGAGCATGGGTTGGTTTTCACTCGTTGGAGATACTGCAGTACAAGCGATCAGGTCCTTGTACTTTGAGCGGGTATTCGTCGGGGTAAATGGTATTGATGTTACAAGCGGGTTGACTTCGCACTATGTAGATGAAGCGACTATCGTGCGCACAATGATCCAGCAGGCCAAACAAAAGATTGTTGTGGCAGACCATACGAAAATTGGGATAACCACACGGGCAATGATCTGTGAAGCGAACAAGGTGGATATGCTGATTACTGGGCGGGAAGCACCGCATGACCAGATTGCTGCCTTTGAAGAGCTGGGATTGCAGGTTCTTCGGGTATAGTGACTGTACACCTACTCTTTTGACGTATGAGCAGGGCTATATCATCTCCAAATCGAGCAGGTTATCCATGGTCAATCAGAATATAGTTCCCATACTGGTTCTGCGTTCAATATGGCTCTAACAGAGTGATTTGTTCCTTTCAAAACCACTCGGACACCCGTATAGGCGAGAATAGTCGTACAGTTCCTTAAAGTGGTAGAGACTGTCGCGCGAGTACCCCATCACTTTGTGTGCTTCGCTGACATTGACCAAGCGTTCAGCGAGTTTCAACAAGCCCAATTTCGTGCTGATAATCTCAGCTCGTTGTTCATCCTGATATTCCATTCTACCCTTGAGTTTAGTCAGGGTGTCAGATGCTCAACACGGGTTTCCTCATTGATCGTACCTTTCAGGTCGGATATTCAGTCTCAGTGTGTATACATACCGTCCTCCTCATTCTTCCATAGATCCTACTACGAAGTGTCTCGGAGGGTATGAAGTATCACAAGCAACCGCCCGCCAACAATGCCACTACATTGGGTCAGGACTTGATGACTTGTTCATTTGTGCTGCTGCGAGCCCTGAGCCGTCGACGTAGGATACGACTCAAACGCATGGTTATCCTTGGAGTTTGACATGAGACCTGACCTCTCGGGAATGTGGTGGCATGCTGCCGCGTTTCAAGAACGAACAACCCTTCCAGTTCGATCCGCCCACTGCCTTCAACCAACTCCTCTATCCACACCGCAATGAGCGTCTCCAGCATCATCTGGACATCTCGGTTCTTCAACCGGGTGCGGCGTCCGATCTCACGAATCATGGTCTTTTTGGTCAGGGTCATGTGCTCAACTCCAATCGTGCTGCAGGCTGTTGCCGCTTCTGCTGAAGGCGGGCTTTCATCGCGTTCAGGCTATCGGTTTTCACCTTGCCACCCGCCTTGTCAGTCGCTAACACCGCCATCTTGTCCATCACCGCTTCTGCTGCCCGTTCGAGCAGCGGCGATGGTTCATCCGGTAGGTTTGTGACTTCTTCCGGCGGCTGGAGCTTGAGTGCCAGACCTCGTTCCAGCAACAGCGGCGCAGCATCTTTTGAATGAGCCAACCGGGCTTTCCAGTCCTCCCGTTCGTAGAAACGTGTCAGACGCGCATTCAGCACCACCTGGGTGGCAAAGCCCGCCTCCACATAACGAGCGAAGATGGTGCAATTCCCCACCTGCGGTGTGACCACTTCATCCACCGTCAGCAGCGGACGCTGGCGCAGATGGCTGTTGGGATCGTCCTGATTGGCGTCGGTCGTCGCCGTCCCACTTGCCTTGCTGTAGAACTCGGCGGTGTCCGCATCACAACCACCGTAGATCACCTGGGTCGCCAGACCCGTGAACAATGCCTGTGTCCCTTCAGCCCCGTACAGCAAATGGAACTGGCCCTTCGTTTGTGCTCCGATCAGAATATTTTCGACCACCTTGTCGCGTTAGGTGATGAGGGAATTGAACATACTCCCCTCTTTATGCGAATCCCTTCGCAGAACACCCCGAACACAATCGCTCAACAAGCCCCTCGACTTCTGTCATGCTGATGGCATCGTTTAACAGCAGCAGGAGGTCGCCATGTCAGTCAAGTGGTTCTATCGGGGGTGCCTGTTCACCTTTTTTGTCACCTTCATCGGTGTCTGCGTGTTCGCTACCATCGGCGTTGGCTCGGTCGTCGGGCGGATGGTGAGCTGATACCCATGAACACCCAGACAAGCTTCAACTGGGCCGACCGTGCCCCACTCCTCAATCGGCTGCGCTGGAACTGGGCGCAAGAAGACGATCCGCCGGGGCGTGCCAGCGGCAAGATCGCTATCGTCGGACTGCCCGGAGTCGGCAAGAAAACGCTCTGCAATACGCTATGGGGCTGGGAAGCCGTCACCGATGCACCAGAGATGATCCGCAACTTCGGTCTGTTCACGCTGGTCGATCTACCCGCCGATCCAGCCGATACCGCCACCGTCACCTACAAACTGGAAGGGGTTGACCTCATCGTCTATGTGCTGGATGCCACCCAGCCGCTGAGCGGGATCGATTTCGGTTGGATTTCACGGTTACGGACGCAAGGCGCATCCCTGGTGATCGCTGCCAATCGGATTGACCGATTGCCAGACGCACAGGTCACACCCACTCTGAACCTGCTGCGGGAACGCACTGCCCGTCCCGTGCTTCCACTTAATGCCGCCCACACCAGCCGCGTCCAGCTTCTGCACACCGGGGCGCACACCGGTCATCGTCACCACCAGATCCAGCAGCCGATCCACCAGTTCCGCTTCGCGCACCTCGGCGCTCATGGTCAGCAGCTTCTCGCCGAGTGTTGTCCAGTAGATTCCATCCGGGTACGCCCCGCTGATGCGCCAGTCGCGGCACAGCGCTTTCGCCAGCGTGGTCTTGCCATACCCGCCCGCTCCACGCAAAGCCGCCGTCAGCGCCACCGTCCCGATGTGATCTTCGACCGTCAGGGCCGTCACCAGCGGTTCAAATTCGCGTGGGCGCGGGACGAAGTTATGTGGAAGCTGTTCGGCTTTGGTGGTGATCGATATCTTACGTTGGGTGTAGGGCTTACGAAGCGCGGCAGTAAGATTGGCAAAGGCGGTGCTGCGTTCCGGCGCATCCGGTCGCAGATCGGGTATGTTGACGGTTGTGAGCCACTTTGGGACGATCAGGTCCCCCGATAGCACAGCGGGATGCCTGAAGACCTCATCAACGACAACCGGGATAATCTGCTTGCCCTGGCGTTGTGCGCGATTCCACTCGTCGCTGACCACTGTCGAACGCAGCGAGTCCACGGACAGGCATAGGATCATGCGGCTGCATCCGTCGATGGCGTCGCAGATCGTGCCCCACCAGTTGGGGTCGCCAGGCGGAATGTCATGCACATCGCGCCACAGGGTAAAGCCCACACTGCCCAATTCGGCGTACAAGGCGCGGGCGCTCTCGCGATTAGCGCGGGAATACGAGAGGAATATTGGGGAAGTCGGCATGGGCGCGGGGGCTTCCAGTACATCGCGCGGCGCGCCACTCTCTGCCCAGGCATGCAGGGCAGAGCGCAGCGCCTCGACCGCAGCGGCATCTACGTCGGGCCGATCTTTGGCAACATCCAACAGGGCATCGAGCGCAGTGCGATCAACCGCCAACGCGACCAACGCACCAACCACAAAGGCGCGCGATCCACCTTCATAGACGATGGAAGCCAATAGGGGCGACCGAGCGCCGAGCGCCTCACGCAGCAGCGATCTGCGTGCAGGGACATTTTCGGCAGCGGGCATCAGCAGGTCGGGTAGGCGAGCGAGATCGTTCATCAGCAGTATCTTCTCGTGAGTTATCCCCAATGAGGGAATTATCACTCACGTTAGAAACGGCTGCAATTCGGTTTCAGGCATGACGCTGGGATGCGATGCAAATTATGTGGGTGTCATCGCTGTCACTACGTCACCAGGTTCGAGTTGTGCTTCTGGCATGATTCAGAAAAACTACCCCACCCCCTAGATCTGCTCACGAATGGGTGATTGGCAAGCGATGACACCAGTGACATGGTGCCAGAAATGTATAAAAACAACTTCGCCCTGAAGCGCAGAGTCAACTCGATATAGACTAGATTTAATTCTTTAGGAAGCTGTTTGAAAAGTCCTAATGGGTAGAATGGAGGTAGCAACCAACCATTCAGCACCCAAAAGGAAATCACAATGTCGCATGAGAGACAAAGTTACACCAGTGAATTAAGCGATGCTCAATGGAGATACTCAAGACCGTAGCTGCGGTTGAAGCCGACAGGATGTGGGCAACAGACAAAAATTGATATGCGAGAAGCCGTAAACGTGATGTTGTATGTGTTGAAAAGTTGGTACCAGTGGGCAAACTCACCAAAAGATTCTCCTGAATTCCAATGTGTCCATTATCATTTCGAGAACGGTGAAGGAAGTCGTCAGGCGACGACGGCACATTTTGGTTGATACCGCTGGCGAGTTGTTGGCGTTGGTCATTCATACTACAAATATTCAGGATCGTGACGGTGCCAAACTGCTATCGGTGCGTTTAGCCGCAGTATTAGCTTACGCCCACAAAGAGTTTGGGCGGATGGGGCTTACAAAGAAGAGTTGGTCAGCTGGTGGTATGTTCGCTGTGACGCGAATTTAGACATTATTTCACAGCCGCCTACTCAGCAGGGTTTTCAAGCTTTGCCCTGTCATTGGGTAGTCGAACGCTCATCCGACTGGTTTGGGCCTTCCCGTCGTCTCAGCAAAGACTATGAGGAATCTGTTCATAGTAGTGAAGACATGATCTGGTTAGCTTCCAAGTATCATCTTCTGAAAGCACTCTCGTCCTGATTTTCAGATGGTTTCTCAAATTATTAGGATTCCGATGAATTTTCTTTTATTACTCTAAACCATTCAACTTTTTTGGATAAATCGACCCATATATAAGACAGGTGTCTGGTTTCGGTGGATGGTTGATCAGACAATTGTCAATAAATCACCTTTGAGACATTGTTTTTACCATAGATGAAATTTATAGAATTGATTTGCTAAGAGGATAATTCTCGTATATCTTCATACAATAAATTAAAGGAACATAAACGATATGAAGTTGCGATTATTTCTGAGTTATGCTCATGAAGACACTAAAATCAACGGAAACTCTGTCACGTCATTGGTCAATATCTTGACTATAGGTGGCCATGATGTGTGGTTTGATGAGAGTCTGTTTTCGGGTGGACCCAAGTGGAAAGAGCAACTTGCTAACGCAATTGATAATGCACATGCGGTAATATACGCTATGACTCCGCACTCATTGAGATCTCAGTGGTGCCAATGGGAAGTAACACGCGCAATCAACCAAAGTAAACCTTTAGTATTAGTGAAATTAACAGAATTGCCTAGTAGTGAGTTTCTAGACAGATTGTTGCAATATCAAGTTTTGGATTTGTCTCAGACAAACAATGTCGAACAGGTGGCAAAGCTTTTAGGAGACTTGATACAAGTTAGTCAGTTTATTGATCCGGCCAATTTCCCGCGGATGAAGAGCCCAGAATTTATCCCTGAACGTATTTATAACCAAATCAGAAACCTACTTGAACGATATGGGCCGTCTGCAGGTGTTGGATTAGTAGCTGGCGTAAAGATTGGGCAGAACACTAGTCTAACAGATGCCAGTGACTCTATTCACTATTCAGCGACTATACATGACCATTTCCATGATACCGATCTCCATGATACCGATCTCCATGATACCGATCTCCATGATACCGATCTCCATGATACCGATCTCCATGATACCGATCTCCATGATACCGATCTCCATGATACCGATCTCCATGAGGATCACATTTGACAACAATAAGTTGTGCGATTCATAGACATAGTTTCACTTTTTGAGGTATCTGTTCAATAAGCGATTGCGGTGGAATTCCCGTTCTCGATCTTCATCAAATAGGGCTTGAACTTCCTCTGAGAACGGTGTTATTGGGAACAGTTCACAGCAACGCTCCATCGGCGTCTTGTTCAGTGAGCCATGCTCGCGCTGCCAGTTGTTGTAGAACTGCCATTGTTCCAACTCGTCGTGCAAATCCGCCGACGCTAAATCTACCAGCACATAAAACTCTTCCAAAACGGTTTTCTGAACACGCTCGACTTTGCCATTCAGGTGAGGTGCTGCGGGATGGATGGGACGAAACTTGATGCCCCATTCCAAGAGTAAGTCCTGCATCTTCTGGGCGGTAAACTCCCGTCCGTTGTCGGTCTGAAAACGCTGAATCGGAAATTGCATTTGCTCAACCACTCGCTCGATGAAATCCAGTGTGTGGGCTGCTGTCCGGCGCGGGTGTATTGCCACGACAAGCAAGCGCGTGCAGTCATCTACCGCCGTGTATTGATATAAGCCAGGAGCGAGTTTACAGGTATCCATTTGAACCCGATCACCTGGAACAGGTCGAGCATACCGGGTGTGCTGTTTGCGGCGGCTGCGCTTTAGAGGTGGGATACGATGCTGCTGCAACACTTTCTGGATTGTTGCTAGGCCAAACTCACAGTTGAACAGGCGTTTAAGTTCGTGCTAAATGCGGCGTGCGCCCAGATGCCGAGTATGGCGCAACTCCAAGATACGCTGCTCATCCTGTTCAAATACTTTTCGCTTGGGTGACTGATGGGGGCGGCGACTGAGGCTACGCAGTCCTGCCTCGCCGTGTTCCTGATAACGCCGCCACCACTTCCGCAAGGTTGGGCGCGAAATGCCACAGCGACGGCAGACTAACCCGGCATTCTGCGTCTGTTCGTAGAGTTTGACCCACTTCAATCGTTGTTTGATTTCATCGTTCATTCGCCTATTTTAGCGATTGAAATGATGTCTACGAATCACACAAACAAGTGCCCTGGCTAATCGATTTGTTTTCGAAGATTTCAATTGCTATACAGTCCTATAGAATAGAGGTACTGAACTGACCCCAGTTTAGTGGCTCATCCGCACTTTATCTGCAAGGGGAAATAATGAGGTGTGTGACCTTACCCCAGTTTGGCGGACATGAGAAATGTCCAGTACTTGCTGCGCGACGATCCGCTTCAGGCGGCTGTTCTCCGCTTCCTACTCGCGTAACCGTGCTGTATGATTCTTCTGGCTCAACTCCTCAAACGGCGTAGTGACATCGTGACCCCTACAATCATCCGCCAACCGATTGGCAGGGAGGAGGATGTTTGGAGAGCGAATGGGCACTCGACCGGATGCGCTTGTATCAGCTGCGCCGCGACCATCCTGACTGGACGTTGGCGCAGCTGGCGCGAGCGATTGGTTACAGTCTGAGCTGGGTCAAGAAGTGGTTGCGGCGTTTTCGGGAGACGGTTGTACAAGGGGTGGAGATGTTCCAGGCGCAGTCAAGAGCGCCAAAACACCACCCGAAGCAGGTTGTACCGCTGGTGCGCGATGCCATTCTCGGACTACGGGACGC
>JAFLCG010000023.1 GCA_017303635.1 Anaerolineae bacterium
CATGATGCTGCGTCTTGCCCATGAATTCCGTACTCCTCTGGCGATTATTCTGTCTTCTTTGGAAACGTTGGAATATTACTTCGACCGCTTGACCCCGGAGCAACGAGCGGCCAAACGACAAACGATGCACCAACAAATTCAAAAGCTAACGCAGATGTTGGACGACATCGGTCTGGCAGTACGGGGCGAGTTCGCGACTATTGTTTCCATCCGAAGTACCATCGATTTGAATGATCTATTGAAGGCGGTGGTCGTCACGGTTGAGGCTGAACTGGAGCAGCATAATCGTTTTGTCCTGAGCGTCCCAAGCGATTTACAGGTGACCGGGGATGCCGGCAGCCTCAAGCGAGCGTTCCATGAGATGTTGTCGAACGCGGCACGGTTTTCAAAGCAAGGGACTTCCATTCAAGTCCGGGCTGAACGTGAGGATAGCACTGTAAAGGTGCAGATCACCGATCTGGGAATTGGTATCCCGCTGGATGAGCAGGCTCGCATCATGACGCCTTTCTTCCGGGGGAGTAATATCAATGAACGGGGTGGGCTGGGGCTGGGACTGACCCTGGCACATGACGTGGTTAAGGCCCATGAGGGTCGCTTAAGCGTGAGCAGCCAGGAAGGTGTGGGGACAACTGTGACGGTCAGCCTGCCGTCAAAAGGGGGTGATACTTCACTTCACACGTTGGGACTATACACCTAGTTCAAAGTGACACAAATTATCCGGATCGTATTTTCAGATGTAACCATTCCTATTAGGAAATAGAAAGTCCTTCGTTAGAGTAAGTCTTTGGGCGAATGAATTGAGGGTGATGTCGCGTTTAGGGTGGAAACAACCACTCACTGATACGAATTGGCTGATGCTGATAAGCCTGGTGGCGCATACGCTCAAATACGTCGATGCCCATATGTAGGAACATGTGTGGAATGTGCATTGGAATCCAGTTCTCGACAATGGCCTGGTCGTCGCAGCGATAGAAGTCCATCACGCGTATCTTAATACATTTACCCGTTGCAGGCATACCAAGGACGTTATCGCCGAATGGGTAGCCTGCAAATACCCTCAGCCTCCTGTTGCCGCATAATTGCCATCGTCAATACGGATGAAATGATCTATCGCTGGGTCGCTCCGGCGACCTGGGAAAGCCACCACAAATGGAATGGCCCCGGCACTCCGCCACTTGTTGACGATCCGTGCCTCATTTTAGGTGTTAATTGACAGTCTATTCCTAATTTCTATGGTATTGGATTGGCTTCGGGATTCGTGTTAAACGGAAAACTTGGTGGGGAACCCGACTTCAGGGGGCAAACCAATGGTTTTAGCGAGTTGATTACCCAAGCAATTATTCTGAGCGTGATGAATTCCCGTCGACGACACAAGCGACAGCAGTCCCCAGCATGATTGGAGTTGAGCGCATGACCCTGACCCAAAAGACCATGATTTGCGAGATTGGACGGCTCACACGTCTGAAGAACCGCGATGTGCAGATGATGCTGGAGACGCTCATTGAGGTGTGGACAGAGGAGTTGGTAGAAGTAAGTGGGCGGATTGAGTTGGAGGGGGTGTTCGTTGTTGAAACCCGTGAAAGGGATCCGAAAATCCATACAGCCCTTAAGGCGCATTTCCCTGCGAATGAGTAGCAAGTTTAGAAAGCAGCTAAACATTGTGCTTAAGAATTAAGTTGAAGAAGAAAAGTGAGCTTGCCACGCCGATATGATAGCCTATCCCACTAGTTGGTAATAAAATAACAAATAATGTGCAAATTCCTGGACATTCTGTATCAGTTTATGTTGTGTATCGTCAGGTTGAGCTTGAAAGGGCTAGGACATGGCGAATATCTTCAATCGGCTTGATGTTCGTATCACGCTGTTTTATGGCCTCTTTGCTTCGCTGTGGATTGTCGGCTCAGACACTATTGTAGCGATCCTACAAGCACAATTCCCTTCGGTTTCAGATAGCATCAACACCTATAAAGGACTGGGATTTGTATTTATTACCACATTGCTTCTGTTCATTATCCTCAGGCAGGGGCTTCGCCAGCAGATGGATAAAGAGGCGGCGCTTGCCGCTGAAGTACAGCGAACCCGTTACTACTCTGGTCAATTGGAAGAAAGTGAAGCTCGTTTTCGTAAGGCGGTCGAGGAAGCTCCCGTACCTGTGATGATCTTTGCTGAAGATGGCGAGGTCATATCCGTAAGCCGCGCCTGGGCGGAGATCACTGGCTATACATCAGAACAGTTAAAAACACTCGATAGCTGGACAGAACTGGCTTATGGGGAACGCAAACAGCTTGTTCGGGCTGTTATCGACCAGCTTTTTAGTATTGATCACCGCATAGACGAGGGCGAATTTACGGTTCGGTGTGCTGATGGTAGCCAGCGCATCTGGGCATTCAGCTCCACCCCACTAGGGCGGGATTCCGCAAATCGGCGCATGGTTATCAGCATTGCGGCGGATGTCAGCGAGCGGAAACAAGCCGAAGAACAAGTAAAGATACGCGAAGCCCGCTTCCATCTCCTCTTCAATAGTAATCCTCATCCGATGTGGGTTTATGCACCCGCTTCATTACGATTTCTCGAAGTGAATCATGCAGCTACTGAGCAATATGGATATACAAAAGCTGAATTTTTATCCATGACACTGCTGGACATCCGACCAGAAGAAGACCATCAGCGCCTGAGGGATGCTGTACAGCAGGTACGACCCGTTTTTCAGCATTCAGGAAATTGGCGGCACCGTAAGAAGAACGGCCAGATTATTGAAGTCGAAATTACCTCTCATACTTTGGAATATGATAGTCATGAGGCAGTGCTAGTCGTTGCTCAGGATATTACACTGCGTCGCGCTACAGAAAATGCCTTGCGCGAAAGCGAAGAACGTTTTCGTCTATTTATCGAACATGCTCCCGCTGCTCTGGCCATGTTGGATAAGGACATGCGCTACCTTGCAGTCAGTCGACGGTGGTTCAATGACTATCGGTTAGAAAACCCGGATATCATCGGGCGTTCCCATTATGAAGTATTTCCCGAAACTCCAGATCGGTGGAAAGTGGCCCACCAGCTGGGCCTGTCAGGTATTGTACAGCGCTCTGAAGAGGATGCCTTCAAGCGACTGGATGGTTCCGTACAATGGCTGCACTGGGAAATACACCCCTGGCACAACAGTGAAAATGTCATCGGCGGAATCATTATTTTCAGCGAGGACATTACCCAGCGTAAATTTGTGGAAGTGGCACTGCGCGATAGTGAACAGCGTTACCGCTTGCTCGCTGAAAATGCACAGGACTTGATCTATCGCTATGTATTTGCGCCTAAGCCTGGTTTCGAGTACGTAAGCCCATCAGCAACCAAAATGACGGGTTATACACCAGAAGAGCATTACGCTGATCCGGATTTAGGCATCAAACTGGTTCATCCGGAAGATCGAGCATTGTTGCAACAAGTGAGTAGCGCCGGGGACGACAGCTCTCATTCGATTGTCATTCGCTGGATCCGTAAAGATGGATCAATTCTATGGGCCGAACAACACAACGTACTCATCTATGACCAGGCGGGCAAAGCGGTTGCCCTTGAAGGTATTGCCCGAGACATTACCGAGCGCAAAAATGCCGAAGAACATATCCGATATCTGGCCAATCTGGTTGAAAGCGCTTCTGATGCCATCATTTCTACCGATCTTCAGTTTGTAGTACGTAGTTGGAACAAGGCTGCGGAAAACCTGTATGGTTGGAGCGCATCTGAAGCGCTGGGGAAACCACTAAATAGCATTATTGAAACGACCTATTTAAATAACGATGGCCCATCGGTGATGGAACACTTCCGATCCAAAGGCGAGTGGCGTGGCGAAGTTATACAGAGTCATCGAGATGGGACGCCCATTGACGTTCTATCTTCTGTAGCTCTGGCCTATGATGGTCATGGAAATCCGATTGGTGCCATTGGGATCAACCGCGATATCCGAGCACGTAAGCAGGCGGAACAGGCGCTTCGCTTCTATACTGAACGACTAACCATTCTCCGTCAAATCGATATTGACATCATTAAAGCCCACTCACCTGAAAACATCAGCACAAACGTCCTCAACCGCATCCGGGACTTAATCCCTTACGATAGTGCAAGTATTATTTTGATCGACGAGACCGCCGATACTGCTACGATCTATACATCAAACTACAACGAGGCATGGTTGGTCGCTAATGAGACAGTGATCCCGTTAGTTCGCAATCGGAGTCTGGAGATGATGCGGATGGGTCAACTGTTGATTGTCTCCGACTTAATGGATGTACAAGAATCACTCTCAGAGTTAGGGCAAAAAGCACTACAAATGGGCCTGCGGGCAACTTTAAATGCGCCATTAACAATCCAGGATACTTTGTTAGGCTTGCTTAGTATGGCGTCGAAAACGCCGAACTTTTTCACCGCCGAACACGGTGAAATTGCGCAGGAAATTGCCAATCAACTTGCTATCGCGTTTCAAAACGCTCGGATGACGCAAACGCTTCAAGAAAAGAATCAACTTTTGCAGGCAACCTCGGCACTACTGGTCGAAACACAGGAAAACGAGCGCCGTCATATCGCCCGCGAACTCCATGATGAGGTCGGGCAAACGCTGACAGCCCTTAATCTGATGTTAGAAATGTATCGACGGCGAACTGAATCTGATCAGGAGACCCGGGAACTAAACGAAGCACACAACCTGGTGACTGACCTGATGAAGCGCATTCGAGAAATCTCGCTCGATTTACGCCCGTCGATGTTGGATGATTTAGGATTGGTTCCCACGCTTATCTGGTATTTTAAGCGCTACAAATTACAGACCGCTATAGAGATTGATTTTCGCCACAGTGGTGTTGAACAGCGTTATGCACCCATGATCGAGACGACTGTCTATCGGATCATTCAGGAAGCGCTCACCAATGTGGCTAGACACGCACAGGTAGCGCATGCTTCAGTACAACTGTGGGCTAATTCAGATGTGATTCATGTACAAATTGAAGATAATGGTAAGGGATTCGACCTAAAGACTTCACCGCTTGAAATCAAGACAGCTGGGCTTCTCGGTATGCGCGAGCGCACCGAAATTGCAGGCGGGAAGTGCAAGATCGAGTCGAGTATCGGCTCTGGTACGATTATCGGCGTTACCATTCCTGTTGAACTGCCACATAAGCCGAGTATATGACCATGATCCGCATAATCCTGGCAGATGACCATCAAATGTTGCGACAGGGATTACGAAAACTATTGGAAGAGGAGCAGGGCTTTCAAGTGATAGGCGAGGCAGGGGATGGTATCGAAGCCACTCAACTCGTAGAAGCGCTGCAACCCGATGTCCTGGTTGTGGATATGATGATGCCAGGACTAAATGGCTTGGATGTCATCCGTAGTGTACGCCAATACAGCGAGCATACCCGCATCATCATGCTTTCCATGCACGCTAATGAAGCTTATGTGATTGAAGCACTTCGGTTGGGGGCATCTGCCTATTTGCTCAAAGAATCGGGTAGTAGCGAACTCATTAAAGCCATCCACAGCGTTATGGCTGGACGCCGCTTCCTGACTCCTGCGCTCGCTGATCGTGCTTTGGAGGCGTATATCGCCCAGGCCAATCAACCGAGTTCCGATCCCTATGAGCTTCTGACTGCGCGGGAGCGTCAAGTGCTGCATCTGGCAGCTGAGGGTCATAGCAATCCAGAAATTGCCGAGCGCCTTGTGATCGGCGTCAGAACTGTTGAAACCCATCGTTCAAATCTGATGAATAAACTGTCCCTCAAAAACCAGAGCGAACTGATACGGTATGCTGTCCAGCGGGGTCTTTTGAAGTAGCTACCACATCCCCCATCTGGATTCCAATCCCTGAGCCAAGACTGGCTCAGGGATTTCTTTATGCTGATTCCGTACTTGTACGGATGGTCTATTAACCCATGCTCGTCATATCCTCAAGTTATAGACAGGACCTGAAGCCACACCAAAGAAGCCTCTTATGAAGCCTCGTCTGTCGATTCTCGTTGCTTGCAACAATGTCTGGTTGGCTAAGAGCATTGGGGTACTTCTGAGTGAGGATGCAGCAATTCATCCGATTGCGATGTGCAAGCTTGCCGAGGTTCTCCTGTATGCCAAGGACCTGAAGCCTGATGTCGTTGTCATCATTGGCGGCAGCGCCTTGCTTGTTCATCAGGCTAAGGTAAAGCAATTAAGAGCAGAACAGCCAAATATCAAAATCATACAGTCTATCGCCGCCCATGCTGAATCTTACCGCGGACACTTTTTTGTAAACGATCTGGATAGTCTGATCGAGGAATCTAACTTTAAGAATGAATTGATTTCAACCATCCATCGCATCGCAGGTTCCGGGGAAAGCGCGTAACATGAATACTAAAATACCGGCTAATGCCGTCATCACTCAACAAACTTTACTTCAATTCATCCTCAGCTCTCCAAATGGAGTTAGCCTGACTGACGAAAAAGGCCAAATTACTTTATGGAATCCGGCTCTTGAAAACATCGTTGGGATTCCTGCTGTAGTGGCTATCGGCAAACCCATTTGGGATCTTCAATTTCAGCTTGCAACGGATACCGAGCGAACACCAGTAGCTTATAACTCTCTGCGGGATATGATCCAAAGGCTGCTGGTTGAGGGACCGGGAGCCTGGTCAGAAAAACCAACTGAGCGATGGATTCGGTTACGAGGCGGCGAAAAGCGTCTGATTCAAACCACCTTATTCGCACTTCAGACCGAAGCTGGCTTTCAGCTCGGCAGCATAATCCGTGACATTACAGCCGACCATGCGCGGATGGCGCAGTTGAAGGTACTCACTGAAGCGGTTGAACAAAGCCCTGTATCGGTCGTCATTACAAACCCTGAAGGCATCATTGAGTACGGCAACCCTCTCCTGACTGCTTTGACTGGCTACGAGTTGGAAGATGTAAAAGGCAATACGCCCCGTATCTTTCAGTCAGGTCTGACGCCACCCCACATCTACGATCAGCTTTGGGCCACCATCAAGAACGGTCGTCCCTGGCATGGCGAGCTTCAAAACCGGAAAAAGAATGGGGATCTGTTTTGGGAACGGATCAGCATTTCGCCGGTATTGGGTGATGATGGAGCTATTCAGCATTTTGTCGCAATTAAGGAGGACATCACATCGTACCGTCAGACTGAACAAGCGCTACGGGAAAGTGAACAACTTTTTCGAATGACCTTTGAACAGGCGGCGGTAGGTATTGCCCATGTTGCTCCGGACGGACACTTTCTACGGATCAACGAGAAGTTTTGTGAACTTATCGGGTACAGTCGGGCGGAAATGCTCTCCAGAAGATTTCAGGATATTACCCATCCTGATGATCTCAACGTGGATCTGGGCCAGGTTCAACAGATGCTGGAAGGAGCTATCGAAAACTATACGCTGGAAAAACGCTATATCCGCAAGGATGGAAGCGTTCAATGGGTACAACTTACCGTTGCGCTCACCTGGCATGATGATCGAACCCCAAAGTACTTCATTTCGGTTGCACAAGACATTTCCCGACGAAAAGCTACCGAAGAGGCATTACGCGATAGCGAAGAACGTTTCCGCAGCCTGGTCACATCGACCGACGATATCATTTTCACCCTCGATACCGACCAACGATATACCGGGGTTTATGGTCAGTGGTTGACCAAGGGTGATTTTGAGTCAAACGACTTCTTGGGAAAGCACGTAGCGGATATTGTCGGTGAAGCCCAAGCACCTATTCACCAACAAGCCAATACCACGGCACTTCAGGGGAATCCAGTAGTTTATGAATGGTCAACTTTGAATCGTATCCTGCAAATAGCATTGTCTCCACTACGTGACGAAACCAACCAAGTCTATGGTGTGGTGGGTATTGGTCGGGACATCTCAACTCTAAAACAGATTGAGCAGCAGCTACGCGAAGCTGAACGTTTCGCCCGTTCGACTATTGATTCGCTTTCGACAGAAATTGTCATACTCGATGAAGTTGGAAAGATCATTACGGTAAACAAGGCCTGGCGGCAATTCGCCCAGGCGAATTCGGTAGCGCCGGATTCAGTCAGTGAGGGGACAAACTATCTCTCAGTTCTCGAGGCAGTTGACAAAACCAGCGACTCCCATGAGGGTGCAGCGACCTTTCTGAGTGGTATCCGTCAGGTAATGCGTGGAGAATTGAATGAATTTACCATGGAATACCCCTGTCATGCGCCTGATAAACAGCGCTGGTTCCTGGGGCGGGTAACACGCTTCATTGGTGAAGGTCCGCTCCGCCTGGTGATTGTCCATGAGGACATCACTGAACGCAAAATCGCTGAAATGACAGTGCGGGAGAGCAACCAAGAGCTTGAAATTCTGCATGAGGCTGTACGTCTCCAGAATGTTGACCTTGAGGCTAAGGTCAGTGAACGCACTCATCAGCTTAAGCGCCTGAATGATCGCATGACAACCATCCTGGACAACATCAGTGATGCCATTCTACTGCTCAACGGGAGAGGTCATATTGAGAGTGGGAATGCATCTTTTGGTCGCCTGTTCGGGTACGAATATGATGAAGGCTTTGGTATCCATATTGGAAGCCTGGCTGATGCAAGTTCCCAGTCAACCTTAATGCAGGCAATGGAATTAGCACAAAACCAACTCGGAGGACAACGCTTTCAGGTGATTGCTAGGCGGAAGGACGGTTCTACCTTTGATGCGGATGTGGCGTTGGCCTATGTCCAGGATAATGGCGGGCATGTTGTGTGCAGCCTGCGGGATATTACCCCGTTAAAAGAGGTTGAACGGATGAAGGATCAGTTCATCTCGATGGTTAGTCACGAGTTGCGGACCCCAATCAGCACTATCCTGCTGAGTTCCGAGACCCTGAGCAATTATTATGAGCGCCTTACCGATGCCCAGAAAACTCATAAACTCCGTCAAATTCAGGGACAAGCCCTCATGCTCTCCGAACTGATCAATGCCATTCTGGATACGGCTCGTTTTGCCGAACGCAGACACAAGCCCTCAACCGAGAAGACTGATCTGGTAAAGTCCCTTGAGTCTGTAGTGCATGAATTGCAACCTCAGGCCGAAAACAGTCAGCAAGAGCTTACCATTTCCAGTTCAATACAACTGGCTGTAGTGCCGGGTGAACCCACTGATGTAAAGCGAATTTGGCGTAATCTGGTCAGTAACGCGATCAAGTATGCTGGCAATGGTGCCAAGATCACTGCTGCAGTTTATGAATCAAGCAGTCTCACGGCAGAAAACAAGATAGTGCAACTCGGTATCTTACCACCAGAGGTCATGTCTCAGCGGTACATCATTGGTATCGTTTCCGACAACGGGCCGGGCATTGGCGAGCAGGATAAAGCGCATCTGTTCACACGTTTCTTCCGTGGTTGGGCCGCCGGTACGAATATACATGGAACGGGTCTTGGCCTCTCCTTGGTGAAAGATATTTTACAGTCCTATGGTGGCGATATTACAGTCCACAGCCAGGCCAATGTCGAAACGATGTTCTGCTTCTGGTTACCAAAATCAAGCTGAAGGGAGTTAGGAATGACACGCGTGCTCATTGCCGAAGACAATGTGATGCTACTTGAAAATATAGCGCTTGAACTTGAATTACGGGGCTATGAGGTAATCCAGGCAGAGAACGGTCTGGATGCTCTCAACCGGTTGCGTACCGGTGTTTCACTGCCGGATATTGTAGTAAGTGATATTGCCATGCCTCAAGTTGATGGCTTTAAACTGCTGGAATATGTGCGCTCCACATCTCACTTGGATCAGATCCCGTTCCTATTTCTGACTGCCTACAACGCACCGGACTCTATTCGACTAAGTCGGCAGCTAGGCGTTGATGATTACGTGCTTAAGCCCTTCCAGGCTAGCGACTTGGTGATTGCCATGGAAAATAAGTTGAAACGCACTCAAGCAATCCAATCGCGGGCACAGCAGAGTTTGGACAAGTCCAGGCAAGCCTTGGTCAATATGATGGCCCATGAACTACGTACCCCATTGACCTCAATCTTTGGCGGTTCCGAAATGTTAGAAGAAATTCTAGCCGAAGTTCCGGATCAAGTTGTCCACCGGATGATTGGCTTGATCCGTACAGGTGCACAGCGCCTTGTGCGTCTTACTCGCAAGGCTCAAGCGTTGCTTGAATTGGATGGCGGCATTATGGAACTGGCGGTTGCTGATGCCGGACAGATACTGAATCTACTTTCACTCGTCAAGACGGCCATTGCCAATATCAATCAGGAAGCACGCGAGCGTGAAAAACCGGTAAGCATCATGTTGGATGCAAGCCCGGAAGTCATCTACGTTTTTGGCTTGCCTGTGTATCTAGTGATGATGATCGAAGAACTACTCCGCAATGCGGTTGCGTTTACCCCGCCTGGTGGGGTCATCAAAGTCACTATTGCGCGCTATGGTGGGCGAGTGAGTGTGAGTGTAAAGGATCATGGGCCAGGCGTCCCTGAGAAAGAAATTTCTCGGATTTGGGAACGATTTGTTCAACTGGATCGCGACCACTATGAACAACAGGGTTGTGGCTTAGGACTACCGATTGTCAGAGGGATTGCTCAGGTTCATGGCGGAAGCGCCACGCTTACCAGTAAACCAGGGGGCAGCACAAGGGCCGTTGTCAGTTTGCAAGAGATCCAGGATCAATCTATCAGTGAGCTGAGTGACAGTAGGTAATTTCAGCCCAATATCAATTGCGACAAGGGGGCGAGGATATTCTGATCGGCGCACAACCGAAAGGTCAGTTCTACTTGCTGTACAGGGCTGAAGTATCCCAATGACTCAAAAACGCTGGCCCATGTAGAGTTGATCTTCGGCAACGGCTATCAAGGCCAGCCGATCCAGCAGGTCGATATGCTGACGGGAGCGCCGGATGTATTCGCGCTGTTCCCAGATTCTGAGGGTGCGGTTGACTGTTTCGATGGTCGTCCCAGCGAACTCTGCCAGGTCTTTCTGCGAGAGGGTGATATCAATCGAGAGGATACCTTCACGCAGGGTGCCGAACTTATCACCATAATGGAGCAGCGCCCGTGCCAAACGCCGTTCAACCCGCTCTGCGGCGAACTGCCGAATCCGACTGTGGGAATGATGCACATGCTCGACTAATAGGTCAATCAGCAGGAGGCCTAAATCCGGGAAACGAGCGACCAAAGACCGCACCGCTGCACCGGATATACCCGCTACCAGGCTTTTATCCATGGCCTGCACCCCTGCCGGGTGCGGATATTCACCAGAGATAGCCAACAGGGCAAATAACTCCCCTGCCCAAAAATCTTGAGCTGGACATCCTGCCCATCTGCCGTGTGTTCGACCAGCCGCAGCCCACCGGTACAGACGATAAAAAAAGCGCGTGCCAGGTCACCCTGCTGGTACAGAAATTGCCCAGCCTCCAGCGTATAGACTGCCGCACACAGTTCCAACTCCCGGATGACAACCGGTTGCAGGCGGGAAAAGGCCGGGATAACGCTTAAGTTGATCTTGGTCCGAGGGAGGGCCACACGATAGTCCTTATACCAACCCATTTCCCCTGGATTGTATCACCAATGACAAGTGTCCGCGCTTGAAGTGATGTTCATCACCCGGCCTGTTTGATCTACATCAAAGAGCCACAACTCACCCTCGGTTAGGCTTGAGCAATCAGAGCCAACGACATGGTCTGAAGCTTTGCCTGATTCCTGAATAAACGCTCACTATGGTTCATCCGAGGGGAAGCCGATGCACGACCGACCGAACCGCCTGCTCATCTTGATGGTGTTCGCGGCATTCGCTATTGCCGGCTGCGGCATGGCAACCGAACCGCGCATTGTGGCAACCCAGGTGCCGCTGCCCACACTAGCACCAACCAGCGCCATCCCTGCCGAGCGCCTGGTGGCAGGAGACGCTTCACGGGGCGCGCAGGTGTTTGCAGAAAATTGCACCGCATGTCATGGAGTTGCCGGACTGGGTGACGGCCCCTCTGTTATCAGCGGCGCGATCCCTAAAGTCCCTAATTTTAGCGATCCCACGACGCTGACGACTAACTCGGCTGAAATGATGTACCAGGTCATCACCGATGGCCGCCTGGACAAATATATGCCGCCCTGGGGAGGCATCCTGACGGAAGAACAGCGCTGGTCCGTGGCTGAATACGTCTACAGCCTGACCCAAGGGTCTGAAGCGGTGATCGCCAGCCCGCCACAGACTAACCCCGTCCCACTTCCAGAAACCCTGGGAGTTATCAGCGGAACCGTGACCCATGGCACTGCGGGTATGACGGTACCCGATGGACTCTCGGTGGCACTGCAAACCCTGACGGTCGATTTTGAAGAAGTCGGCTTTGAGATGGGGACTGTTACACAAGGTGCTTACAGCTTTGAGAACGTTTCCATGCGAGAAGACCGCCTATTTGTCATCACGCTCATCTACAACGGCACGGTCTTCAGCAGCCAGTTCCTCATTGGCGATCCAGCTGCTCCCGAACAGGCCATTCCGCTGACGATCTACGAAGCGACTACAGACCCGACGGTGGTCGAGATTGATCTGCTGGTGACGCGCATTGAAAAGCAACATGAGGAGATCGTCTTCACCGAAATCGTCAATTTCCGCAACACCAGTGACCGCCTGTTTCAACGTACCATTAACGGACGTGATCAGGCTGGGCATCTGCAGTTGCCAACCGGAGCGCAACTCCTCAATGAAGCTGAACTGCTGCGCTGCTGTGTGGTCGAAGACGGCATCCTCTATGACCTGGAGCCACTACTGCCGGGGGCTGACCACATGATCCGGGCGGTCTATACCCTGTCGGAAGGCAGCAGTCCCGCACCGGCATACACGCTGGATTACCGCATGACCAATCAACTGGAGCTGATGTTGAGCCCGGGCGTCTTCACGCTGGAGGCGGAAGGCTTTAGGGGGCAGGGCATTCAGCAGTTTTCGACAGGTGCGTATGAGATCTATCTGGCAGATCCACCGGCACCGAGTGAGGTCATTCGTTACCGCCTGAGCGATGCACCCGTTCCTACGGCGCTTCCCTCGATGCCGGTCATGCTAGCGATGGCAGGACTGGTATTGATGATTGGCTCTGGCTTGATTGGGTGGCGGTTCAGCCGGTCAGCGGCGGCTATGCAGCATGGACTGCTGGAGAAGATCGCCCGTTTGGATGCCCGATACCAAGCGGGCAAGGTGCAGCGAGGTCGGTATGAACGCGACCGGCAGCGGCTAAAGGTTCAGCTCGGCCACTACCTGAATGAGCAGACTCCTTCCTGATGGTGTAGAGCAGCGGCCCCTGCCGCTGAGGGCATCTACTTTTTGACTCGATACTATCCAAGGAGGGCGATGAACCCAAGCCGTTATCAAAGACCACACTGTACTCATGCAGTTGATAAGGGGGAACTATGTTTGGATTTTTAGGACGCGCGCGGTTGTTACTGACCGCCACTTTCATCACAGGGCTGTGCTCGTGGCCGCTGCCCTGATCGTGGCTTATACATCGGAGACGACACGGGCGGGCGGGCTGCCTTCAACCAATACCATTCTGGCGGCGGAAGTGGCCCTGGCCCAATCCGATGATGAGTGTGTGGTTTGCCATACCAACCACACACCGGGTATCGTCAACCAGTATCTGGCAAGCGACCACTACAGCAATGCCACCACCTGCGCGGACTGCCATCTGGTCGAACAGACTATCGGCGGCGCGGTGCAGCATCCCGAGTCCGAGTTCTATGTGCTGCCACGATCTTCTTCCGCCATGTGCGAAACCTGTCACCGGACACAGGTTGAGCAGTTCAATCTCAGCCGTCACGCTCTGCCATCCTACGTGGCCTATGCCGGTTCCGAGGGATTGAGTGCCGAACATCAGGCTATCTATGCTTCGATCCCGGAAGGCGGGTTCAATCCTGAAGCGATGATCGCCCGCAATGCCATCCACAAGCTGGAAGGTCCCGAATTCACACGCTTCTCGTGCGAGTCCTGCCACGATGTCGGCAAACCGAATCTGGATGGCTCGATTGGCGATTGTACAGCCTGCCACATCCGGCATGAATTCAGCCTGGAACAGGCTCGCAAACCGGAAACTTGCAATAACTGCCACATTGGTCCTGATCATCCCCAGTGGGAAATCTATGTGGAAAGCTCGCATGGTATCGCTTACTCGACGATGGGGGATAGCTGGAACTGGGAAGCCGAAGACGGTACCCTGACCACCGCCGACTTCCCTGCGCCGACCTGTGCCACCTGCCACTTCAGCGGATTTGGCGGTGCACCGACGACCCATGATGTGGGCGACCGCCTTGGCTGGTATCTGGCGGCACCCATCACAACCGCCCGCCCGAACTTCGCCGAAAATCGGCTGCGGATGCAGAACGTCTGCCGCGCCTGCCATTCGGATGGTTTCATTGAGGAATTCTACGTTTCAGCCGACGCAGCGACCGAATCGGTCAATACCTTCGTGCGCTTCTCACAGGCCGTCTGGGCACAGCTTAAGGAAGCTAACCTGGTCACTGCCGCGCCATTCGATGAACCCATCGACTATGTGTACTACGAACTGTGGCATCACTTTGGACGCACCGCCAAGTCGGGCGTCTGGATGCAGGGTGCGGACTACGCGCAGTGGCACGGAATCTACGAGATCATGCAGGACTGTGCGGAACTGGTCGAAATGGCAAACGCCAAGTTTGAAGCCGCCGGTCTGGAACCTCTAGTGATGCCGGAAGGCTTCCCCGGTATAGACGCTGCCCGCGCCTACCTGGCCGCACAGGAGAGTTAAAACGATGACACCGCAAACGACAGTCCCCACCCGTATTCCGGGTATCGGAGCGCTACGGCTACCTGTTTCCCGGAACGATCTGCTCTTACTCATGGTCGCCATGATGCAGATTGGGCTGGGGGTGGAGACCTACCTGGCACATCTCATCAGTGGCGATGTTAAACCAGCGGAATCCATCCCTGTGTTCCTGGGGCCGATCTTCGGTGTGATCCTGCTCGGCGCGTTGGGCCTACGCCTGAGCCGACGGGCAACCACGCTCTCCAGCCTCATCATTCTGGCGGTAGCAGCCGCCAGCGTGGTGGTTGGTGTGGTCGGTTCAGCGTTCCACTGGGCACGGGTCGTGCCGCCTGCTTCTGCTCCCGGTGCTGCCCTGCGTTGGGATTGGTTGATCTTTGCGCCACCGATCCTGGGTCCACTGGCGTTTGCGGGCGTCGGTCTGCTGGCGATCATCGCCGTGCTGGAAGATACTCAACCTGAGAGCGGAAAGCTGACCCTGCCGGGTATCATCAGTTTCAACACACTACTGCCCCAAACCCGGCAGTTCCTGTGGCTCATCGCCTTCGGACTCTATGCGGCAACGCTGAGTTCGTTCCTCGATCACGGACGCACATCGTTTGAGAACGTGTTCGTGTGGACTCCGGTGGTGTTGGGGGCTTTCGGCGCAGTAGCAACCACGCTAATGGCGCTCTACGCCAATCACAAAGCTGCTGACTGGTTCATCTTCTTCTGGATCATGATCCTAATGATTGTACTGGGTGTGATAGGACTTGGCCTGCACGTCAATGCTGATCTCCCAGAAGGTACCGCCAATATCGTCTGGGAACGCTTCATCCGGGGAGCACCCGTGATGGCCCCTATGCTGTTTGCGTTGATGGGCTCCTTCGGCCTCATCACCATGATTGGTGCCGAGACGGATGAAAAGCCCTCCAGCGAGAGATAAAATTAGATGGGCAGGCAGCAATGTCTGCCCTTTTCAATGAACAGGGCTACCCGGTTGAGGCAGGAAATCGGGCGGATGTGCAACGGTGCGCGTCCTGCAAAAAATCCTTTATATGTAAGTCCTGATGAAGCGGCAAACCTGATGTCGTCTGTGGACACCACCAATTCACTTTCCGTGAACCTCAAGAGCATTGCGCTGCCGGCACAACATGGGGTCTGGGGATTCTGGCTGGAACCGTCGCTAGCAGCCCTGATCGCTGCCCCGTCATGGGCGGGATTGTGCCTGAGCCTGGCGGCTTTGAGCGCCCTGCTGCTCCACCATCCCCTGACGGTGATGCTAAAGGATTACCGCCGCCGCAAACGTTATGCCCGCACCCTCTGGGCAGAGCGTTTTGTGCTGCTGTATGGCAGCATGGCGCTGATCGGACTACTGCTGGCGGTCAACTTCGCTCCACATCCCTTCATGAACGGGCTACTGCTGGCAGTGCCTTTTGCGCTGGTTCAGATTGGCTTTGAGCTGAGAAATCAAGTTCGGCACCCATTGGCAGAAATCAGCGGTGCTATCGCTTTTGCTGCGCTGGCCCCTACGATCCTACTGATGTCCGGCCGGGAGGGGTCGCTGGCGATGGGTCTATGGGCAGTGCTGGTGATCCGCGCGGTAGTTTCCATCCTGTATATTCGGGCTCGGCTGCGGCTGGAAAAAGGCAAACCGGCTCATGCAAGCGCCGTACTGCTTACGCACATGCTCGGGTTAAGCGTGCTGGCTGGGTTGATGGTCACAAGCCTGAGCCACTGGTTGAACCTGATCGGCGGATTGGTGCTGCTCATCCGGGCAGGATTGGGAGTCAGCCCTTTCAGAACACCGACCCCGGCCAAAGTCATTGGGTTCCGCGAGATCGCTTACGGGTTGATCGTCGCTCTGCTGGCAGGTGTTGGGATGCGTCTGCTGGTGGGTTGACCTTTATAAGCTGTTTGAAGCAACCTGATGGGTTATTACCTAACCATTCACTTTTCGACATAGACAAAAAGATTAGTTGTACCTGCGACACAAGATAGTGGGAACTATCCAATTGAGTTCACTCATTTGGGTAGGTTCTTCAGTACTCTTGATGGGCTTGCTCATAGCAGGTCGCGGCCCAGGCACGCCACCTAATTCAATGTGATCGGGCGGTGCTGCCGGGGTAGTTTCGACGTTGACAAGCAGTGAGGCAAACCATCGTCGCAGTTGTACCGCTTTCTACATTTCATGTTCCTGATCCGTGTTTAATTCAGGCTAGCATACAATTTCTCTTTCACTGTTTCGGGGTCAGTCCATCTATATTGGAACCTGAATTGCTGTACAGACATAATGAAATGTCATCAAATTGTTATTCTTTTCAGCAACCATCAATGCCGGAACTGAATCGTGAAGGGCTAACACCTTGAATTTAGTGAATCAGCGGCGCATATCAAGCTACATCATTATCATCTGCGGCTTGCTGCTGATGACGGTGTATCACATTGGCTTCGGCGCACGTTACAGCATGGAGAAGTATGGCGAACGACCACGCCAGTCCATCGGTACGCTGACAACATTCTCCAATGAGGGAGCCTACTGGTTTGTCGGCAGCATGGCGCTGCTCTTCGTCTTGTATGGGTGGGGTTTCTGGGCAGCGGTGCGGGCAAGTGTTCACTTTACTAATCGACAGCGATATGGGATGTTGGCGCTGGTGATCTTCGGTGGCAGTGTATTCAGCCTGATCCTGCTGCCCATGTACCCGGTGGATGCTTCTGATGTGTATGACTACATCATTCGGGGGCGCATCTCTGCCGTGTATGAACTAAACCCTATGCTGAATACGCCCGATCAGATCATGCGCGATCCGTTCTATCGCTTTGCCTCCTGGCGCAGAACTGCCTCCGCCTACGGCCCTGCCTGGGAAATGCTGGCACACATGACAAGTACTCTGACCGCTAACGCTACCCGCAACCAGCAGGTAATTGCCTACAAGCTGCTGGCGATTACAGGTTATGGGCTGACTGCTTTGTTCCTGGGGTTAACGTTACAGCGAATTGCACCTCATCGACTTGTGACTGGCCTCTATCTCTTTCTGTGGAATCCGCTGGTGATCTACATGACCGCTGGCACGGGACACAATGACGCGCTCATGACAGCCAGTATGGCGTTAGCAGTCTATTGTCTCAGTCGGCGCTGGTATATTGCGGCGACCTTTGCCGCAATCCTGGGAACATTGATCAAGTTCATTCCGGTGTTGCTCATTCCCATCATCGCCTTGGTAGCACTACGGGAACTGGGAAGGCGTCAATGGCTGCGCTATGTAATTACCTCAGCGTTAATCTGTGGATTCACGGCAGTGGCACTCTATGCTCCATACTGGCACGGTTGGGACACGCTAAGAATTCAGAGGCGGGAGTTGATGTATACCGGATCAGCAGCAACTGTGATCCGGCAATGGTTGATGTTCTACCTGGATGGTGCTGCCGATCTTCAAACACTACCTCGCAATACGCCGAACAGCAATGCATTGCTGGCGAACGGCACATTGCTGCTGTTCGGACTATTTTATCTGTGGCAGTTGGCACAGTTATGGCGTGACTATCAGCCAATTAATGCTGTTCGGATCACTGCCCGCATCATACTGGCTTATCTCCTGATTGCTTCACTGTGGTTCCATGCCTGGTATGCGATCTGGCTGATTGCGCTGATCGCGCTGCTGGAAGATACGCCACTGCGACGACTGTCGCTGATATTTAGCTACCTGGTTACCTGGCAGGCATTTCTGTACAACTACATGTTTGTGGAGACACGGGCTGGTTTGCGTCTGCCCTGGTTGGACGTGGTGCCGGTCATAATTTACATGGGATACGCCTGGTTGTTTATTAGTGCATATCACCTGAGTACTTGGCAGCGGCGGCGGCATACTACGGCTGATGACAAGGCAATTGGAGGACGTTTGAAGTTTGCGCGTCAGTCAGCAGGCTTGACTCTCAGCAGCGTGAGTGACGAACTGGCGATCCGTTACGATTACCTTGAACAATACGAGGATGGAGAGCGTCCGCTGCGGCTCGATCACGGACGGTTGCTGGCTCAACGCTTTGGCCTGACTTTGAGTGAATTACTGGGCACGAAAGCATAACGCAGGGTAACGCCGAGGATAAAATACGTCGCCAGCAGGGTGCCTCGCAACGTGCCGCTAACTTTGGAGTGACCTGACCACCGTTTGCGATAATGCACAGGGACTTCAACAATTCGGAAGTCACGCCGCGCGGCCTTCACCATCATCTCGGTCGGCCAGCCAAATGTCATCTCACGCATATCCAGTTCCAGCAGGTAATCGCGCCGGACAGCGCGATATGGGCCAAGATCCGTCACGTTCAATCTATACAGCAGCCTCATCAGGTGGGAGACCAGTTGATTGCCAAATCGCTGGTGCGGAGGCATGGCACCTGGATCGATCTGCCTAGAGCGTGACCCAAGGACCAGATCGGCCTGACCTTCGACGATGGGATGGATGAGCAGCGGTAGTTCCGCCGGATCAAAACTGCCATCACCATCCAGAAAGAGCAGCACATCGGCTGTTTCAGACGCAGCCACCCCAGCAGCGCAGGCATAACCATAACCGCGCCGGGGTTCGTGTACCACAATTGCCCCCGCCTGGTGCGCTTCATCAGCAGTCTGGTCAGTTGAACCATTATCGACAACGATGATGCTGATGTTGCTCACGGACGGCAATTGGGTCGGAATCGCGCCGATCAGACGGCGGATGTTACCCGCTTCGTTCAGCGCCGGGATGATGATTGCCAGGCGCATCAGTCGATCATCTCGACAGGATTGGTTTTCAGGAAGGCCCGTGTGTGCGCCGCGATCTGGTCTGGTAGTTGGCTCAATTCCTCAGTCAGCCGCTTGAGATCAGATACATAATCGATGTCATAGTGAACTGGCAGCAGATGTACGCTCAACCCCGCCTGTGCGGCCCGCTCCAGGGTGTCGGCGGTGACATGATCAGTGCTCATGGTCACGGTCAGAAACAGGGATGGGGCTGGCTTTCTGAGACCGATAAGGTAGTAACCACCGTCCTCGCAAGCCCCCAGGCTGACATCCGCTGCATCTAATGCCGCGAAGGCCTCGACCAAATGGGCAGCAGGCAGGCTTGGGCTGTCGCTATCCATGATGACCGCCCGATCATAACCCTGGGTCAGGCAGCGCGTGGTGGCATGATGTAAACGCTCGGAGAGATCACTGCCTTCCTGCAATAGCAGTTCAAAATCGGGTGCGATCTGGCGGAAATAGCCTTCGCCCTCCTGTGGCAGATAAGCAATGATCGGCGTGATGTCTAACTGAGCGCGTGCGGCCCGGATGAGGTCCAGGGTGTCCAGCAAAAAGCACTCATACAGTGCCGATGCCTGTTCGCCGGTGAGCGCCGGTGTCAGGCGCGTCTTCGTCTGACCCGGTGCAGGTTGTTTGGCGACCACCATCAATGCGCGTTTAAGGGTTGAGCGTTGAGCGTTCATGTTCACCTGTTAGTTGACTGGGGGAGGAAAGCGTTAGATGGGGCAGCATCCAGCGCTGGCGTATCCATTCCAGCGCCGCCAGCAGGAGGAGCAGGTACAACGGCCAGAACTGAAGATGAATACCCCAGGCCTCCTCTCTCCAGCGGAGGAAGAAGGTATAGGACAGGGCCACTGTCCCGGTGAAACTCCACCAGGCCAGCGCCATATTCAGCCGGGGAGACAATTCGAGTGCGATAAGCGGCAGCAACCACAAGACGTACCACGCGAACAGGTTGTGGTTGATGAGCAGATAAATCCCGATGGGCCAAAAACAGCGCAGAATGGCCGACCGCGCGGTCCGGGCAGGGCGGGCAACCATGTACAAGCTGGCAATGATCACCAACAGCGGCATCCCCACATTGCCGGGGATTTGCCAGCGAAGGCCATAATCCCTCGCCAGATCGGTCGCCAACCCCATCAGCGGCGAGATGTTAAAGAACTCACCACCATAGGTGGACAAAAACCCCAGTGAATTGACTCCCGGCTGGAAATAGAGCGCATAACCAACCAGCACCGTCAGCACCAGGGTGATGGGCAGCATCAGCCGCCAGTGACGCCGCCTGTGGTCATCAACCAGGCTCCATAATGGCACAGCCAGCATCGCGGGATACAGCTTCATCAAGGTTGCCAGCCCAAGCAGTAGGCCAATGCCTGCTTCATAGCGCCAACTTACCCGGCTGGAGGGCGCACGCGCGCGCAGTAGAAATGCGCCAACCAACAGCGGCAGGTAAAGCGCATCGACATGCGCCGCGTGTGCGACTTCAAAGATCAGCAGCGGATTCCATAAGAATATCAGCGCCCGCGCTGGCGATTGGTTGAGTACCTGTAGCAAGTGGACCAGCAGCCAACCAGCCAGCAAAGTCGCACCGATCATCACCACCTTCATGCCCGTCACGCTGTCCGGGAATAGGCGCCAGGTAAAGGCGAAGACCATTTGTGCGGCAGGCGGGTAAATGGTGACGGCATTCGGACGGTTCATGCTCGGCCAGATTACCTCATCACGGAGGGGTTCCAGTTCGGCGGCATTCGACGGATACCGATACGGACTGAACCCAGCCGCCTGTACCCGACCATCCCAGATGTAACGGAACATATCATCCGAGAGAGTCGGCCAGGAGGGGATGAGCAGCAGATTGAACACCAGGGCGAAGCCGAAAATCATCCTCAGTGAGGATTTCTCAGCGGATCGAATAACCTTCCAGCATCCGAGCGCATATAACATGAACAAGCCAAAAAAGATCGGGAAAAATGGCTCCATCCGCTGAGGACGAAAATGGCCGTGCAGTAGCACTAGCAGATACAACGGCAGCGACAGCAACCCCAGGACTGCCAGGGGCTGCTGCCTCAGCCAGATCATCAAGAGCCGATATTGATGAAACCAGGAAGTCGTCACAATCACAGGCTCTTGTACATGGGGATTATTGCCCGGTCAGCAGCAAGCCGATGCGCCCCAACGGGTTACCATCCGCTGCCATCTTTTGCAGGCGGGGGATCAGCAGAGCGTCCAGGCCGAAGAAACGCCCCGGTGCCAAGGTAATGACGAAGATCGACAAGAAAATCATGTTCAGATAAATCCACTCCCATTCAAATGGACTGGGAATGTTCGCCAGGCCGACGGCTAACTGGGCTGATACACCGAGGGCGATTAATCCGCCCAACCGACTGAACAAACCTAAGCCAACCAGGATGACAATGGAGAACTCGGCCAGCCAGACCAACCAGCCTGTGATGCGGATATTCGGTATGATGATGTTATCCACCACCCAACCGTTGATCTGTCGCAGCCCTGTCAAATTCAGGAAGATTTCCGGCGTGCCGGTGTTATCCAGGTTGGCTTCAAATACCCGCAGTTCCCGGTTAGCCGCATAGAAGGACTGAATGCCCAACCAGTCACAGAGGCCTGTTGTTCGATTCAAGCGGATGCGCCCCTCTTGAATAGCACCCGTAGTGAACGAAAAATCCGCTGGGCAGCCAAATGTCGGGGGCATTTTCCAGAATAACTGGGTGAAAAATAAGTACGCCAGCGCCAGACGCACAATCAGCATCCCCACTTTATGAATCGTGGTGATGCGGATGGTGTTTCCGGCAGCCCCGACCTGGGCCTTTGTCTCTTGATCGACGGTCTGTTGCGTCATGCCAATTCTCCCTGTTTATTGAAGCGCGGCTATTTGGTCGAGTGGTTCATGCGGTGCAGCGCAGCATGAAGTACGGCTGTAACAGTCATGCCATCGCGGATTTCGCTCTCCCTCACCATTCGCAACACTTCATCGAAGGGGAACGTTTGTATTTCAAAGAACTCAGTGTCGTCAGGTGGCAGCTTATGCTGGCTCAGGCCATAGCCTAGATAAAGATGCGCTGTTTCGTCGCATACACTCTTAGAGGTGTAATAAATGCTGACCGGAACCAGACTGGCAGCACGATAACCTGCCTCTTCGCTTAGTTCGCGCTGCGCCGCTTCTTCCGGGGATTCGCCCGGTTTGATCCCGCCGGTGGGCATCTCCCATCGGAAATCTTCTTTCTGCACATACCGATATTGCCGTACCAGCACGACCTGGTCGTCATCGAGGAAAGGCAGTACGCCGACGCACTGACCAAATGAGCAGACGCCGTAGATAGTGGTGCGGCCATCCGGCAATTCGGCAATGTCTTCGCGCAGGCTCATCCACTTATTCTGATAAATCTCGCGGCTGGATTGGGTTTTCCAGGGTTTGGGTGGCATTGCTCAATACTTTCGGTAAAGACCGTTCCCGACCAAATCGTTAGTCGAGCATAGGATGATCGAATGGTCTTTCGACAACCAGACTCCGTTACGGAGCCGTAGGAGGGATCTGGCAATAGGGACAACCTGTCTGATTGTCCCTATTGCCAGATCAATAAGATACGCTGCCCGCGCCATGTGAGAGGAATTCGACCAACCTGGCACCGCCCGCCAGCACCGCTCCGGGGATCAGCTTATCTTCGGTTACACTACGCACAGTCGCGCACGGCGGGCAGACCCAGATCATCCCGCCGCCTGCCACAAAGCTATCAAGCAGTTCCTTCAGCGGCTTGAACCCTGCCGCATGAATGTCATCGGCAAAGCCCTGTTGAGCCAGCAGAACGGCCTCTACCGTCAGGAATACAGCGGTTTCCTGACCACCCGCGATTCCCGCATTGGCGACGACGAAGGCGACGGTGGCCTTATCAATGTTGTCTTTGCCTGAACTCAGGTTGACGAGCAGCTTTGCCATGACGTTACACACCTTTCCGAATGTAGAAATGCGATGGTTGGTTGGGGTCTCCGGGTACATCCTGATGCAGCAGCGTGTTCTGGGTCATCCGGCACCAGGCGGGAATATCCTGCGCCGCGCCGCGGTCATAGCCGACCACATGCAGCACGCTGCCCGGCAACAGACCCTTCATAAACTGTGCAATCAGCAGTACCAGATCCCCGCACCCGGTTACGCCCGCGTCAAGTGTTTCGGTGGCTGGGGGTGGTGCGTTCAGCATAGGCGATCCGATCTGCTACCAAATGACCAGACAAGTTTCAGTGCGGCGAACGCCCACGGCGCTCGCAATTCCTTGGCTAATTCAGTTGCCCAGGTCTTGAATTGTCGGTGCTTCGACATAGGCAATCAGGTCAAACCGCCCAGTGGTTGCATGAACTGACTTGATGACGGAAGCGTCCAACTGCATCCCAGCCAACTCCTGCACCAATTCCTGGACGCGCGTCGGCTCGGCTTCGATGAGAACGTAAGCGTAGATCATAAATCCCTCTTGTATGTATCTAACCGATCAGAGTGTGGCCCTGCACGAGAGCCGGAGGGTTTTCTACCCTCAGGTAAAGGTGAACTGCGGGACGCTGCCTGTGAGCGCCATTTCGTCCATAATACCCTGGACTTTATCGACTGAATGTTTCAACGGGAACAATTTCTTGGCGACCTGCATATCCCCGTCGGTGGACAGTGGGTGCCAGAAGACACCATCAATGTTGACGGTCAACTCCGGCACCAGGTTATCCATCCCCAGCACGATGCCCTCTTTGGAGTAGCCGCGCTTCGCCAGCGGGCGGATGAAGTGATCCTCGTTGGGGATGCCCAGCGACTCACGGAAGGTATGCAGTTCATGCATGTGGGCGCAGTTGACAGGTGTTTCGGTGGTGCCGATGCGGACGCGGAAACCCGCTTCCTGGAGCAGTTGAATACCTTCGACGGCTTTCGCCCATGCGCCCTTTCCGCGGTAGGCATCGTGGTCTTCAGCGCGCCCACCATCCAGGCTCACCTGGATGATCAGGTTGTCATTGGCTATCGCCTTCAGTTTTTCCAGCCGCGGTCCGCGCAAAATCATGGCGTTTGTGAGGACGGTTGTTTTCACCCGCGCCGATGAATAGCTCAACATATCATAAATATCATTCAGGATGAACGGTTCACCACCCGTGAAAAACACATGATCGAAACTCAGCGCCAAGGCTTCATCTACCAACCGCTTGACATTCTCGAAGCCGATGGCGCGGCGCGGCGCATTGGGGCTGGACTTGGCGACGCAGTACGAGCAACGCAGGTTGCAGTCGTAATTGGTATAAATCCACAACTTCCACTGCAACGCGGGAACCTGACACTGCTGTTGTCCTTGTCCGTTTAGAAAGGTCTCTATACTCATCAATCTCTCCTACAGGCTCCAATGTACACCGCAACCGGCACAGGCTTCGTGGGGGTTATCGCTCAATAGCCGTTCGCGCCACTGTTGATAGCGTGTGTCGTTCCATAATTCGTCGAACGATTGCTCGAATACGTTTCCCAATTTCAGACTGTCATAGTCCTGGGTGGCGAATGGAGAGATGCAGCAGGGGAGCGCGTTGCCATTGGCAGTGATGTAAGCGGTCGTCCAGGGGCGCATACAGGCTTTCCAGGGTTTCCGGTCACGCTGCTTGCTGGCCTCCAGGCTGGCATGGGGATTGGTCGCGCCAGCCGCTTTGAAATGAAGCCCCAGTTCTTGCGCCAGGACTTCGCACTCGACGATCAGGCGCTCGACCTGCATATCGAAATCATCGAACAACCCATGGCCAGCATCCATCAGCCCCGGCGCAGTTTCTGCTTCGTGATAATACACCATGCGTTGGAGATACACTTCTGGTACACCCATCTTGGCCGCCAGGCGCAGCAAATCAGGCAATTCCTCGATGTTTTCTCGCATTCCGGTCATCCACAACGACGTGCGCGGTGTGGCCGCGCCCATCTCCTGCTGCATTGCCATGAAGGCGCTCAGGTTGTTGACGATCTTGTGTAGCAGCGGCGCACCCCGGATCAGGGCGTAGGTTTTGGGGTCTGCGCCATCGACCGAGCAGCGCATCTCATCCAGTCCGCTTTCGATGAGTTGTCTTGACCAATCGGCATTCAGGAGGGTGGCATTCGTATTGAACAGGACGTAGACATTCCGCGCCTTAAGATGGGCGATCATGCGGGGCAGATCTTTGTTGATGAGCGGCTCGCCGATGCCATGCAGTACCGCCCGTTCCATATTTGGGAATTGATCGACGATGTGGAGAAAGTTCTCCCAACCCAGCGTCTTAGGCTCTTCATAGGTGGTGAAGGTGCGCGGACAGGTTTCGCATAACAGATTGCAGTGGTTGGTGACTTCGATGAAGACGCAATGTGGCTGCTCTTCGGTCATAGCTGCCCGAGTTGCAGGATCAACAGAACGATAGGCAGCGGGCAAGTAATCGGCTTTGGATTCGGTTGGGAAGGCGGGAGTAGCGGGCAACAGGCTGACATTAGAAGTACGCAGCGAATCAATCATAAAGTTTGCTCAAATACTCGCCTGACTTGGATTTTAGCTACCGTACCGGGAAAATCTTACGAATTTCTTTCGTGGATGCTATGGAAAGATTAAGGGTTGCCCTGCACACCCCGGGTTCCCTGGCGGAAGATAACGGACTTGCCTCGAAACCGCAACTTCTAGAGACAAAGATTAACGCGTTCTTCAAATGGCTGTAAGAATTGCGTTAGAATTTGCCAGTATCTTTTTCAAAGTCGGTTTAAGTCAATCGTATTGTTCCTAGGGAGAAAATGCAGCATGAATCGCAATAAACGTATTGTCCTCGCTTTTTTGATCCCCGTTCTGGTTGTAGCAACAGTATTTGGTTTCAGCCTGCGCGCGACTTCCGTCACCCGTGCTCAAGGTGAGATGGTCACCTGCGACCTGACTCTCATTTCGCTGCTTTACATCTCCGAGCATGTGTATGGTCACTTCCCGATGACCGATGTATCCAACATTGACAAGGGTCAGTACGCCCCGCTCTTCGACGCCATGATGGCTGAGATGGCGCAGATGGAACCAACCGAGGAAGTTGCCATGGAACCGACTGAAGAAGTCGCTATGGAACCGACCGAAGAAGTCGCCATGGAAGGCATGGCCATGCTGGCCAGCGGCGACATCGCCGGTGAACCCCAGGCGTGCACTGACCTGCGCCACGAACTAGACGCCTGGTTCCTCAGCCACTTCAATATGGAAATGGCAGGCATGTAGTTTCCGCAGCAGTAGCGAGGTGCGCTGACTGGCGCACCTTTTGCCGCCGTATCACGACCCGGGCAGCTTCACGTAAGTTGCCCGGGTTGTAACTCCCCAACCCTTGATCACAATCCAGCTTCCTATAAAGGTGATGCATTTCTATGCGACGCATGGTATTTGTCTTTTTCATGATCCTGACGGTTGTCCTGTCGGGAGCCTCATTTGCCGGGGCGCAACGGACAATCATCCGTTTCGGAGTTGGCCCTCTCCAGCCAACTCCCGCTGGCACGCAGGCCGCTTTTGAGCCATTCATCGCCTGGCTGGCTGAACAACTGGACGTTGATTATGAACTCACCGCTACTGATAGTTGGGCGGGAATTAGTGTGGCGATGATTTCTGAGCAAGTTGATGTCGCCTGGATGGGACCCTGGGGCTATGTACTGGCGAATGATGCTTCTGAAGTGCTGACCGGAAATCCAATCACCGCCATTGCCACAGTCAAATATGATGAGCGACCGATCTATCACGCCATTATGGTGGGCCGCCCCGGCCTGGAATTGCCGCTCTTGGATATGGGGACGGAACCGGCTGATGATGTAGTCGCCGCCTGGTTAGCCGCCGCCGCTCCGTACAGCATTTCCTTTGCTGACCTCGGTTCAACCTCCGGCTACCTGATCCCGACAGCCTTCTTCCAAACCTACGGAGTTAATCCCCGAGAGCATTTCACCAGTTACAGCGAAGGTGCGACCCACGCTGCGAATGAAACCGCAGTTGTTAACAATCAGGTGGACCTCGCCACTGATTTTGACCGCAACCGAAACACCATGATTAGCAATGGTGCCTTTACGGAGGAACAATCGGTAGTCTATTGGCAATCGGCTCCGCTGCCAAACGATGCCTTTGCCGTGCGCGGCGGGCTTGACCCCGCCTTCGTGCAGCAGCTTCAGACCATCCTGCTGAGTATCACGCCCGAACAGGCTCAGGAACTCCAGATCGGTATCGCAGGAACCGATAACAGCACCGTGCGCTACACAGGCTTTGTCGAAGCTAGCGATGCCAGCTATGCCTCTATCCGTAAGGCGGGCATCTTCATTGGTCGGGTTGGGCCGCGTACCCGCGATCAGGAAGCGTCATCTGCCGAAGCATCATCCTGATATTGCCAATGTTTGGAACCAGACGGGGTGAGCGATGTCACACCCCGTTGTTTACAGCTTCGCTTGCATCGGAGGATCGCTCGTATGGCAATGGATAAGGTTTCGGCTTCCCCATTTCCGTCAGATTTGCCGCCTTATGTCCGGGTGCCACGAAAGGGGCCACTTGGCATCAACCAGCACGTATGGCGCTGGCTGATTCTCCTGGTTGTGTTAGTACTGCTGGGCGGTTCGGCGCAGTTGGCAAAGGTTGATGTGGGTCGGTTGGTACAGAATGCACCTCGTATCGGGCTATGGGTTTCGCGCATCTTCCCGCCCTATGACAACTTTCGCAGTCCGCCCAACAGCACCGAACTCAACACCTACCTGTACAATGCGCTAACAACTGTTGCGATAGCAACTATAGGCACTGCTACCGCAGCGGTGCTGGCAGTCATTCCGGCAGTCTTCGCCACCCGTACTCTGACCTCCTCAAATTGGGTTTTCTTTCCCACCCGCTGGTTATTGAATGTTTTGCGGGGCATTGACAGTTTTATTTTCGCACTGTTTTTCGTGGCAGCGGTTGGGCTGGGGCCGTTTGCCGGGGTACTGGGTATCGCCTTCCACACTTGGGGTAGTATGGCGAAACTTTATGCCGAAAACCTGGAGAACACCGAACTGGCCCCCATGCTGGCGCTGCAATCTTCCGGTGTGAGCCGCCCCAGGGCGCTCCTCTACGCCCTCCTGCCTGATGCCTTGCCTTCCTTTATTTCGACCACCTTGTTCGTCTGGGAGTTGAATGTGCGCCTGTCGGTCGCGCTGGGCGTGGTCGGCGCAGGCGGCATTGGGCAGGATGTGAAGAATGCGATTGACCTCCTTAACTTCCCGCACCTGGGAGTGCTGTTGCTCATCATCCTGGTGATGGTCACGGTCATCGACCAGATCAGTATACGCCTGCGTGCAGCCCTGCGCTAAAGAATGAGTCTTCTCTATGACCCCCATCGTTGAAATCATTGACCTCAGCAAACAGTACCCAAACACCGCTGCGCCCGCACTAGACCGGGTTTCGTTTATGGTTGAGCAGGGTCAATTCACAGCCATCCTGGGCCGGAGTGGCAGCGGCAAATCCACCCTCTTCCGATGCCTCAATTTGCTGGTGCGGCGAGATAATGGGCAAGTGCGTGTTCTGGGGAAGGACTGGCAGGACTTGTCCTCCCATGATCTATGTTTGGCCCGCCGCCAGATGGCAACCATTTTCCAGCAATACAATCTAATGGGTCGGCTGACGGTGATCGAAAATGTGTTGGCAGGTCAACTGGCTTACGTGCAGTTCTGGAGGGCGGCCCTACGGCGATTTCCAGCCAACTACGAAGCCTGGGCGCTACACTGTCTGGAACGGGTCGGCTTATCCGAATATGCGGACCGGCGCGCCTCCCAATTAAGTGGCGGTCAACAGCAGCGGGTGGCAATTGCCCGCGCACTGGCACAACGTCCAAAGATCATCCTGGCGGATGAACCCGTCGCCAGCCTGGACCCTGAATCCGCCCTCGTAGTGCTGGATGAACTACGGTCGATAGCCAAAGTGGACGGCATTACGATCCTGTGCAGTTTGCATCAGGAAAATTACGCGATGCAATACGCTGACCACATCATCGGATTGCGGGATGGCCGCGTTGTTGCAGATGTCAGACGCGAGGCCTTCACACCCGAACAGCGGCAGCGGATTTACTACTCACAACCGGCAGCGGATTAGAAGCCTGCGGACGAACTTGAACGGCGGTTCCGGAAAGGTGGCAGGATGCAACGGATGACTCGGCGATGGATACAATCTGGTGCGCTGGCCGGGGGCGGGGCCGCGCTGTTGAGTCTGGGGTTGTTCATCATCGTATCCGGCTCCGATACCAACCGTCTTGTACCTGGCCTTCTGATGTATCTCGGGTTGGCAGTGGCATCAGGGGCGGGCTATGGCTGGTTGTTATGGGCGCACACTGATCGTTATCCATTTGCTGTGATGGGCGTTTTATACGGCCTCCTGTCCTGGGTTTTCTTCGGGTTGGTGCTGGTACCAGTGTTTGCTGGTCTCGGCCCGCGCTGGAATGCAGTCGATGCCGCCGGGCAGTTCCCGCTCCTGATGGTCTACCTGCTACAAGGTGCGTTACTGGCGTTAGCCTTGCGCGTCCTGGAAGCCACCGGCCTGCTGCGATTAATGGCAACGACCCGGGATACCGCTGAGCATCCGACTGTTACCCGCCGGGTAGTTATCCTAGGGGGTGGTTTTGCTGGTGTGACCACCGCTCAAGAGCTAGAAAAACTCCTGGGGGAGACCGGCGATGTGGAGATTACTCTTGTCAGCCGTACTAACCATCTGCTTTTCACGCCCATGCTGGCAGAAGTGACCGCAGGTGGTGTCGAAGCTCAGCATATCAGCCCACCGCTGCGTGCCTTTTTCCGGCGGGTGCAGGTGATGCGTGGCGAGCCAGCAGAAATTCGTATCGCCGAAAACCGCGTTCTGGTGCAATCCGGCAGCCAAAATATCACAGATCTGACCTATGATTACCTCGTACTGGCGTTGGGTGCAGTGCCGAATTTTTTTGGTAATACCGCCCTCGAACAGTATGCTTTCACATTCAAGTCGTTGGCTGATGCCATCCATATTCGCAATCATGTGATTGATTGCCTTGAACGCGCCGACAGCGAACCCGATCCGATGAACCGGCGCACAATGTTGACGTTTGTCGTCGTTGGGGCCGGGTTTGCGGGTACGGAACTGATTGGTGGCCTCAATGACTTTGTGCGGGGATCCCTCTGGTATTACAAACACCTCCACAATGATGATGTAACCTTCTTGCTCGTACATCCTGGTGAGCATATTCTCCCCGAACTCAGCACGGAATTAGCCCGGTATGCTGAGAAAAAAATGACCGATCGTGGCGTGACCATTCGCGGCAATGCGCGTGTGACTGATGCTTCCCTGGGCCGCGTCAGCATTGGTGATGAAGCGATTTCCAGCGAAACGCTGATCTGGACGGCTGGAAACCTGCCCAATCCATTGCTGAAGCAGATCGGTTGCGAGATGGACAACCGGGGGGCAGTTATCACTGATGAGCGCCTGCTGGTACGCGGGCAGCACAACATCTGGGCCGTTGGTGACTGTGCCTCCATCCCGGATGTTGTGACTGGGAAGAAGGCGCCACCAACGGCTCAATATGCGCTACGTGAGGCAAAAACACTGGCCTATAACTTATGCGCCGTTCTTAACGGGCGCGAACCAATGGTCTTCAGTCATCGCTCGCAGGGTGCGCTTGCCGTTGTCGGGCATCAAACAGCCTGCGCCGAGGTGTTTGGCTTTAAGTTTTCCGGTTTGTTCGCCTGGTTGTTGTGGCGAGGCATCTATCTGTCCAAACTGCCAACCCTTGAAAAGAAAATTCGTGTCCTGCTTGATTGGGTGATTGATGTGTTCTTCCCCCGCGACATCACCTATGCGCCATTAATCGAGGAACGTACTGAGGCTGCACCAGCCGCAGGAGATTAATCTGTGACCAGCATCATTAATCCGCCGTCTGCGATACGGCACTTTTCCACTTCCAGGCTGCGCTATGCCTTGCCCGGTAGTCTTGCAGGTCTGATTGCGGGATGGCTTTACGCTGGGTTACTGGCAAGTCAGCAGATGTCTCCGATGATGAGCGTCACTGACTTACCTGGAGATGGTGTGCTTCATCTTTTACTGAGCGCGATGGTAGGACTGGTCTTTGGGATCACGCTGGGCCATCAGATCACAACACCTGGTTCAGGGTTAGTCTGGGGGATCGTGATGGGCGCAGCCTGGTGGCTCGTCGGTCCGCTGACGCTCTTTCCACTCGGGCAGGGTGAACGACCGGACTGGAGTATTGCGCTGGCCCAGTCGGCTTTCCCGCAGCTTGCCGGATTGGCGATTATGTATGGGGCACTCATGGGGCTGATCTTTTGGTGCCTGGTCGGGATGACTGAAAAACCGTTCAGCCTGAAATGGATCCGCCAGACCAGCATCTATTCAGTTCAAGCGGCGATTAGCGGCGGATTGGCGGGGCTACTGGGTGGGTGGAGTTTCGGTCAATGGATGGAGCAAGTGGGATTCTTTCCGCTGGTGGCGGGGCTGGTCAATTCCACCGATGTAGCTACCGGGCGCGGCCTGCACTTTGGCATCAGCCTCTTGATTGGCATCACCTATGGGATTCTTTTCCAACGCGAAACGCGCACACCTGCTACAAGTATCGCCTGGGGAATGGTCTATGGGCTGATCTGGTGGGTACTGGGACCCTTGACGTTGATGCCCTGGTTGTTAGGTCAGGGTGTCCAGTGGGGGCTGGGATCAGCACAAGCCGTTTTTCCGTCCCTTATCGGACATTTGCTCTATGGCGTGATACTGGGCATCTTGCAGGCGCTGCTTAGTCAGGTCTGGCGCATTCTGTTTGTCGACTCTGATCCACTTCGCCGCGATCCGGAAGGGCCTGGCACTCGCGGATTGCGAGGAGTGCTGTTGGGCAGTTCAGCCAGCCTCGTCGGTGGGCTGGCATTCACCTCCATCATGATTGCTACAAACGCCCTGCCACAGGTTGCGGGATTGATGGGAATGTCCAGTGTGGTCGAGGGATTTGTCATCCATATGGGCATCAGTACTCTCATTGGTGCGGCCTATGGTCTGTTTTTTCGCCGCGAGTCACAATCACCATTTGCCGCCTTGGCGTGGGGCATCGTCTATGGGATGGTCTGGTGGATACTTGGGCCGCTGACGTTGATGCCCTCACTACTGGGGTTGCCTCTCCAGTGGTCACTGGCAGCCGTTTCTGCCAGCTTTCCCTCCCTGATTGGGCATCTATTGTACGGGGTGTTTCTCGCGCTCACCTACAACCGCCTCCAGCAGCGATATCGCGCCTATCAGCTAACACTCGTTCCCACGGCATATCACGACGCTAATGTTTCACCTGCGCTCTGGACTTTGGTTGTATTATGTCTGGTCGTGATTTTGCTGTTGCAGGCGTGATCAGTCATCCCATTCCTGCAGTTTGATAGTCGCATATCAAGATCATGCCATATCCGATTCTAACTGAACCGCATTCAAGGTGGCGCTTACAATCAATCGTTCGTATATCTTTGCCATCTGATGTGGCGGGTAGGGCATCGCTTGATTGAGCCACCATTCAATCAGCAGCAGCAGCGAACCCGCAATATGATGAGCAGCGACCTGTGGTGGAACCAGGCTGTTCGGCTGGTAGAGCGATTGACACGTCCGCAGTGTGTTGGCGGCCATCCGGTCTTGCAGCCATTTCCGCACTTCAAGTGTTCCCTGACTCCCCAGCAGAATGCGATAGAGTGTAGAGTTCTCCTCAGCGTGTTTGAAAATGAGATAGCCTTCCGCATCTTGTAAGGTCGGTTCGCGGGTCAATCCCTCAATCTCCCCAACAATCTCCCCCAGCTTTCGCCTCAGCAGTTCGTGTTTGTCGCGGTAATGACGATAAAAGGTCGCATGGGCAACGTCGGCGCGATCTGTAATCTCTTTGATGGTGATACTATCGTAGCCCTTCTCTAGAATGAGGTCGACCAGCGCGTCACTCAGTGCTTGCAGCGTTTTTCTCACCCGACGATCTGTCTTTTCCATTTTGATAATCCTCCACACTCTGAGACACCTGTCCATTATGCTATAGCCTGCGTCGATTGCTCGTTGACCCGACTATTTCTCACTTTATGATGTAGACCATCTATTTTGAGACATTATGTCTCATAAAGTAAGGTAACGAAATGGCACCGACTCATGGCAAGCAAGACGTGCAACCGATATTGCAAAGTGAAAAAGCAGGGCGTTATCCCGCAAGTGGACGGCGATTTGATCTGATAGTCTCAGTGTTATCGTTGTGGATACTCGCTGGACTCTACCTGGATGGGTCGGCCCATCATCATATTCCCGATCTGATTGAAACGTTCTTCACGCCCTGGCATGCAGTTCTGTATTCCGGTTTCGCTGCCAGCGCCGGACTGTTGCTGATAACGCAGTGGCGCAACGTGTCGAAAGGTTACCGCTGGACACACTCATTACCGCAGGGCTATATGACCTCCCTGCTTGGATCAGTCATCTTCCTGTTTTCCGGCGGCGCAGATTTCCTCTGGCACACTGCCTTTGGGTTCGAGGTTGGGCTAGAGGCCCTGGTCAGCCCATCCCATCTGGCGCTGGCGGTCGGCGGCGTGCTTATGATTTCTGGTCCGCTGCGGGCGACCATTCAGCGCAGCGCTCAGCAGGAGGTCAAGGGTTGGCATGAACTGCTGCCGGTTGTGCTGTCACTGCTAGGGATTCTATCAGTACTGACGTTTTTCAATGGTGACTTTGCCATTATCACCTACCCAAATTTCATGGCAATTCGTCCGTCAGGAAGCGACACCTTCCTTAATGACACCCATGCACTCGCCAGTGTCTTGATTCCCTCGGCACTTCTGATGGGGGTAATCCTGTTCGCCCTCCGACACTGGACCCTCCCGCCAGGTAGTCTGACCTTCCTGATCGTTGGGAATGGCCTATTGATGACCTGGTTTCACCTGAAAGAAGTCTATATGTATCCGCAGATATTAGTCGCTGTCTTCGTGGCGGGTATTGCGGCAGATGTCCTTTATAGTCTGCTCAGACCGTCAGCGGTTCGAGTACATGCGCTGCGGTTGTTTGCTTTCGCAGTTCCAGCTATCCTGTTCGCCCTATTTTTCGTCATCCTCATTATCACTGCAGGCATCTGGTGGTCAGTACATCTTTGGACTGGCGCAGTGTTTCTGGCAGGGGTGATCGGGTTACTGCTCAGTTATCTCACACATCCCTTCATCAATGCGAAAGCACCATTGTTTCCCGGATCAATCCAATGACAACCACTACACTACTCAAACAGCATAATCCGCCTGGACCACCACCTATCGGGACCAATCTGCTTGCCCAACTGCGCTTCGGCTTGCACGTGACTGGCGACCCGCTGAATGTGATGCTTGGCTGGTTCAAACAGTATGGCGACGTGGTTCATTTACAGTTTGGCAAGGAGGCACATGTGTACTTTCTCGCGCATCCTGACCACTTTCATACCGTGCTGGTAGAAAAAGCCAATCAGTTTCACAAAGCAGGCAGTTATAAGGACACAAAACGCGGGTTGGCACGCATTCTTGGCAATGGTCTGGTGACCAGTGATGGCGATTACTGGCGACGGCAGCGCAAACTCATTCAACCTGCGTTTCATGCACGCCGTATTGAAGCCTATGCCGAAGAAATGGTTAGACTCACCCAACTTATGCTGCAAGGATGGCAGGATGGCAAAACAATCGAGATCAATGATGTGATGATGCGGTTGACGTTAGCCATTGTTGCCAAAACTATCCTTGATACGGACATCAGGTCCGATGCTGAGAAAATCGCGGAGGCAGTCACGATCTTTCAGCATCTCGCTTTCGGGGTAGACATCTTTCCGCTGTGGCTACCAACCCCCGCACATGTCAAACAGAGGAAAGCCGAAAAAGCGATGGACGATGTGGTTGCTGCTTTGATTACCCAACGACGAAAATCTGCTGAGGATCGAGGAGATTTGCTCTCGATGCTGCTCAACAGCTTAGACGAATCTGGGCAGGGGATGACCGATCAACAAATCCGGGATGAAATTGTCACCCTGTTCCTGGCGGGACATGAAACGACTGCGAATGCCCTAAGTTGGACATGGTATCTGCTGGCACAGCACCCGGAAGTAGAGCAAAAACTGCATGAGGAACTTCACGGTATACTGCATGGCAGAGTACCAACACTGGCTGACTTGAAACAGCTACCTTATACCGAACTGGTGCTGGAAGAATCCATGCGCTTGTACCCGCCGGTATGGAATATGAGCCGTCAGGCGCTCACCGATGTGGAAGTCGGCGGCTATATCATCCCGAAAGGCAGCGAAGTCAACCTCAATACCTATGCCATGCACCACGATCCACGCTGGTGGGATGAACCAGAACATTTCAATCCACATCGGCAATCCAGCGCTCCCAAGATGGCATATCTGCCGTTCAGCACCGGACCGCGCGTCTGTATTGGCAACAGCTTTGCCTTGATGGAAGCACGGTTGATTCTGGCAACTGTCGCCAGTCGCTATCGTCTCAAGATGATAGGTAGACAACCCCCTGTACAGATGGAGCCACTGATTGCGCTGCGTCCTAAAGGGAGGGTGTCTTTAATCGCCGAGGCGAGATAACGTATGGCTCGAATGTGGATTTTGATCTAACCAGCGCCGGGCGGCCTGCCTAATGACATTCAGCGCATCATGGCTGCCCTGATCCACCCCTTTTTCAAAATCGCCTTCAATCTGCCCCATCTGATTAGTGATATGGGCGAAACAGATAACCGCTTTGCCCTTCACCTGAGCAAACGCGTAGAGGGCCGCCGCTTCCATTTCGACTCCCAAAATACCCTCTGATCGGGCATAGTCGATAGCGTATTCCGTTTCGCGGAACGGAGCATCCGTCGTCCAGGTCGCGCCGCCCAATACTCGCGCCGATGCCCCGGCAAAAGCACCTTCCAGACAGGTGAGCAGCGTTGGGTCAATCTGGCTGTAAGGCGCAGGTGGTAAATAATGATAACTTGTGCCTTCATCACGCAGCGCTCGTTCGATCAACACGAAATATGGTGGCTGTCCCATCGGTATGATTTGTCCGGCAGAAGTCATGCTGATGAGCAGCTTGCAACCAGAGACAAACAACTCCTCAGCCACCAGCACTGCGAACGAAGCTCCGACGACATGCGGGATAATCCCGTATTCAACACTATCCTGATGAAAGATATATAGTTTCGTGTGATAACAGGCCCAGTGCGGATGAATGGCTGCCTGTCCCGTCGACAGGAGATGCTGAGCAATATCGCCGTCCGGGTCAAGGATACAAACATTTGGAATACTCCCTTCCGGAAGCGCCTTCTGCCGCCGTGCCTCGCGCAGCAGGTTCTCCGCTGTAAAAACCGAAGGTGCGGCATATATTTTGTTATCCAGAATAGATGGCTGCATTCATCGCTCCTGTCAGCGTGTTTCCGATAGAGGAGGTTCAATTGCTGGTTCCAAAGGCGGAATGGATTTTGTCGGTTGAAGTCTAACCAGTGTTTCCGGTAGCAGGAAGAAGGTCACAGCCCCAGCGATAGCAGTGAGCACGGCAATGACCAGCACCGCCACCTGAATGGTAAACAGATCAGCCAGTACACCACCTACCACCGCACCAAAAGCATAGCCGCTATCCCGCCACAGGCGATACACACCCAGGGCCGAGGCTCGCCATGACGGATGTGCCAGATCACTGATGGCAGCTAGCAGTGTCGGATAGACCATCCCCGTTCCTAACCCCATCACAATGGCTGCCAGCAGCCATGTGGCTGAGTTTGTACCCAACACAAATATAGCGATACCCAATGACTGCACCCACAGCCCGCCAGTCACCAACGGTTTGCGTCCGATCCGATCACTGAGCGCTCCGGTAAAAAGTTGGCTGATGCCCCAGACTGCCAGATATGTACCTCCAACAGCCGCCGCTTCCGCTATGGATACCCCCGCGCTTACTGCTAGCAGTGGCAAAAGTCCCCAGATCACGACATCGTTAAGGTTGTTGACCAGTCCGCCCTGTGACAAACTGAAAAAAGCTTTGTCCTGCCAGCTTACACGCCGGAAAATCGTCCAAAACGAGAGCCTTTCCTCTGGCTGGTAATGTTGAGCCGCTTCCTGAAGCGCATAACCCCGCGTCTCGCGGACGAAGAACCACGACAGCATCAGCCCACCAATGGCAAAAACGATGCCGAGATAAAATGGGTACGGGCGCAGTGCCGTTTGCGCGGCAATCCAGCCCGCCCCAGCCGTCGAGAGCGCCATTGCCAGATAGCCCGCAAATTCATTCAAGCCGGTTGCGCGTCCGCGTCCGACGGGACCGACCAAATCCACTTTCATGATGACTGCCGACGACCAGCACAACCCCTGATTGATACCCAGCAAGATATTGGCGAAGACAATCCAGCCCCAGGTCGGTGCGAGTATGATGATGATGGGGACGGGTAAACCAAACAGCCAACCTGCGACCAACAGCGGCTTGCGTCCGACGCGATCCGCGTTTCGTCCAGCAAACAGATTCGCCAGTGCTTTGACGATTCCGAAGCTGATGATGAAGGTCAGCGTGACACTCACCGATGTGAGTGCAAATTCATCGGCGGCGATGAGTGGGACAACGGTGCGTTCCAGCCCCAGCATCGCTCCAACAAAAGCGTTTACAATTACCAACAACGTGAACTGTCGCCAGTTGGCAAGCAGTCCGAGTTGTAGGCTTTGCATGCTTGTCATGCCAACTCACCGATGTGGGCGTTCAAATTTGACTCTCGAATGGTGGTAAATTCCGGTGGCGCGGGAGTCTGATCTTTCTGAACAAAAGCGATGAAAGCATCCCGTTCCGTGTGTTGCAGGGCAGCATTGAAGCGCCGTTCAAAGCCAATGGTTGAACTCGGCTTGCCGCTCATGTTGCGTCCACACACTGAGCCGGAAAAGTGGCTTGGGTAAATCTCAACCATATCATCCAATTTCAGGAGTTTGTTGAAAAGACTGTCATATAGTTGACCTGCATACACGGCGGTGTTTGCGTCGCCATGCAAATCAGGTCGTCCGACATCGCCGACAAACAAGGTGTCGCCGGTGAACACCAGCCAGGGCATTTCCGAACGCACTTTGTCCCCAACAATCAGACTGATGCCGTCGGCAGAATGGCCGGGGGTGTGCAGCACCCGCACATAGTCGTTGCCGAGTTCCACCACATCACCATCTTTCAGTGGAGTAAAGGGAAACCTTACTTGTGCGGATTCGTGCAGATAGATTGGGGCGTTGGTGGTGGCAGTAAGCAAGGTTGCGCCGGAGTGGTGATCCGCCTGCACATGGGTCTCGAAGATGGCGACGATAGGGGAATTTGCCTGCCGTGCCACTTCCAGATAATCGGCAATGTGGTCGAGGTGGGGGTCTACCACCGCCAGTTTTGCTTTGCCAGTACAGCCGAATACATATGACGCACAGCCCGTTTGTGGATGAAGAATTTGTCGGAAGATCATGCGGTGCTCCTGATGGTTAGTCGGTTTCAGTCGGTAAATCGGCAAGTTTCCAATCCGGGTAACCCTGCTGCATCCGCCGCGCCTGATAGCCGTGCGACAGCAGCAGTTGTACGGCTTCATCGGCAAAGACGCAGTATGCTCCCCGGCAGTAAGCCACGATTTCCTGGTCGGGTGGCAGTTCGTGAAGACGTTGTTGAATTTCATCAATCGGGATCGAACGCGCTCCAGCGATATGCCCCTGCGTGTATTCCAGTACGGGGCGTACATCCAGAACGATCAACCCTGGCTCATGCAGGCGAGATATAAGTTCATTGATCGTCACTGGTTCCAGGACTTTACGCTCGGTCAGATAGGTATCGATGATGCGCTCCACCTCGGCGAGTTGACGCTCGGCAATTTGCCGGATGAGCTGTACCAATTGGTAAACAGTAGGATCAGCTAGCCGATAGTACACCCGTAGTCCTTGTTTGCGGGCGATGATGAGATGCGCTTCTCGCAGAGCCTGAAGGTGTTGCGAAGCGTTGGCAATGGAGAGGGCAGCCTCGTTTGCCAATTCCTCGACGCTGCGTTCGCCCTGAGCCAACAGGTCCACCAGCTCCAGTCGGTGCGTGTTGGCAATCGCTTTGGCTATCCGGGCAAATTGCTCATTGATCTCAGTTTTAAATGCACGATGGTTCATGTTTATGGTCAAATATTCAATTGATTTATTGAATTATAGATCGGGCTGATCCAACTGTCAAAATGACAACGATTGACTACGCATTAACTCAAGTTTCTCAAAACCTGAAATCCTTATCACCACCAGCCGCCACCATTGGTCACATGGTGGGATTGGTGAGTAAGCTATTTGATGGTTGAGGCACATCAATTGGCTTGATATATTCGGATTTCCAATATCGAAGGTGTGTTGCACGGCGTAGGCTCAATACTACCTGGTGACCATCTGCATTTTATGGGCATGTAATCCTCTGTTCTGTGCTTGAGGCAGGCGTATCTCTCAGTTCATCCCCGTCTCCAACCCCCTGTGCATCTCGGTGCGCTTGATTTCGCACGATAACGCACCCCCCAACCTGCTAAAGCCGCCAGCGGCTTCGGCTACGGTTTTGCCTCTGGCTTGCGCCGATTCCCTCAAGGCAAAACCGTGCCGCCCTGCGGGTAGCGGGTTGGGAAACCCGGTGCGTTCTCTTTTGTGCGAAAGCGCACCTTACAAAATGCACATGCGGGGTATCGACCTCACGGATGACTGGAAGGCCGCGCTCGCTCGAAAGGGCAGCGCTGTAAATCCTGCCCAACGCCGATGCGCGTTGACGGTCTCCTGCAGGGGGGCGCGCTTCTTCGCAGTGCCAAACGTCCCTGACCAAACCAGGTCAGATGACACTGAGCGTCGTGGATGGGGCTGTGAGAGACAAGAAGCAGCCTGCTGGAACGGTCAACAGTTCGAGGTGGTCATTCACATGATCCCGGACTGCATCCAGGCAGCACTCAGCGTTGATTGACGATCAAACAACTGCATACGACTTTTCAGAGAGGGGCGCGAGCCTCTCTCTTTTGTTTGTACACGGATTGATTTTTCTGGATTGACGAGGTGAACTATGGCAACAGAAACGCGGGTGATGATCGCGGGATCCCGGTATGCAACGCGGGCGGCGCTGGACTATGTACGACTAGTCGTTCAGCGTGTGCATCAACTCGGCTGGACGGTGCCGGTCGGCGACAACCCGAAGGGTGTCGATATGGCAGTGGTGAACGAGTGTCGGCGGCTGAAGGCGAAGGTGATGGTTGTCGGCCTGACGGAGCGTCCGCGCAACGGCGGTTGTGGGCAAAGCTCATATGGACAGTATGTCCGCTTCGAATGCGGGGTGTATCGCACGGCGGGCGGTGGCCTGTTCGACCGCTACCACGAGCGCGACCGCTATTTGGTCGATTTGTGCGACCGGGCAGTGTTCGTCTGGAACGGTGACAGCCGCGGTACGAAGTCGGGGTATGAGTATGCCCTACGGCGCGGCAAGCAGGCGCATCTGGCGACGTTTGAGGTGGTGCGCCATGGCTAGTCGGGCTCTCCGGACAGTTGGGCACGAGTACGTCGGCGAATTGACGGGCAGCATCACCGGCGATGTCCACTGCTACGGCTACGCCATCCACGAGGGCATCTGCATTTATGTCAATATGGGTGGTCCGCGCATGGCAGTCGAAGCCATTAGAGCCAAGCTCGCGAAGGGCGATATCGTGTCGTGTGCGCCGTGGGATGCGCCGTCGGTCGAGCTGACGGCGGGCGAAGGCAACAGCGGCATGTATCACGCCTACCTGACCAACATCCCGGAGGCGAAGTTCACCTCGCTGATCCTGGTGCATGAGTGGGCAGTGGTGCCAAACTACAATGGCGCGGCAACCACGTTCCTCTTCCGCATGGACGATGCGCAGGCAACAACGAATCTCAAGCATCATGTGACTGAACTGGTCAAGGTGCCGGTGTTCGATACCTGGGCGGACTACCTCTACTCTGCCGGGCAGATTGCCGGACTCGTCTGCAAGACACGCAGCGCAGGTGCGATTGACCTCTTGACGGTCGATCTGGATGCAACGGCGTGGACTCGGCTGATTACAGGCGGTCTAGAGCGCGGCGACATCTACTTTCACTAACTTCATCATCGAATTGGGTCTTATCTCGCCGCCTCAGTGCGGCATTTTCGATTCCAGAAAGGGACGATCATGGCACGAGCTGAGTCCAAAATGGTCATGGGCTATCTGCCCATCGAGGAGCGCCACTACCCGGCGTTGCTATCATTAGTGCAGCCCGCCACCACCGCTCACAAACTGCTCGATCCATTCGCGGGTGAAGGCGCGTTTCTCGATGCGGCAGCGCGGGCGTGGAACCTGACACCCTATGCTAATGAGCTGGACGGCGAACGGGCTGCTGCCTGTGTTGAACGTTTCGGCGCGAAACAGGCAGTGCGCGGTGATGTCGAACGGCTGTTGGCATCGAATAACGTTTTCAGCGCCGCCTGGCTCAACCCACCGTATGACCACGATCCACTGCTCAAGGATAGTAAACGGGTCGAGTTCGCCTATCTGCGCCACGCCTGGAAGTGGCTGCAGGATGGCGGGCTGGCGCTGTGGTGTGTGTATCTGCATCACATTACGGAGGAGAAGTGTGAGTCGACAACGGATTCAACGCAGCCTGTTCCAGCTGGTACTCGGTCGTATCCGACCAACTCCAGCGGTAGGGATACTTCTTCTCACCGCGGTAGTGGTTGGTGAAGCGGCGGTCAGTGGTGAAGTGATAGGCGTAGTGGAAAGCGATGCTGCTCCAATTCCAGTGGGGGAAGGCTCTCATGATCTCGACCTGGGGACGCGCCGCCTCGACCATCTCACGCAGTCGTTCCAGTTCGGCCTGGGTCCAGTGCTGGCGGTAGTCGCCCCAGCGGAAGATCAGCGAGGTCTGCGAACCATCTCGCCAGCGCACGGTCAGTTCCCGGCGGACTTCGTCCAGAGCCGTCACATTGGCATAGTCGGCCAGCGCCTCGAACAAAGCACGGCGTTTGGTGGCGGGGACATGCCCCCAGTGGGCGATGATGCTATCCAGCACCGGGCGGACATCTTCGAGAAGCGTCTGGGTAGCGTCTCCCTGCTGCAGGACGGCCAGTTCGCTCCGCAGGCGTTCGATCTCACGCTGGTTGGCAGCGTAGCTGGCTTCCAGACTGCGGACCATGTCCGGGTGCTGGAGCATCTTGAGGTTCTCCAGGATGGCAGCTTTGGCGCGTTCGGCGGAACGGATGTCACTCTCAACCCGCCGCAGTTCGGCATGACCATTCTTCCGGGTGCTGGCGATGGCGGTCTGCCAGGCGGTCTCATCCACGGTGGTGGCTTTCAGGCGTTCCAGCAGCAGATCATCAATGGTCTTGTCGATGCGGCTGGCTTTGGCGCTGAAGCGCAGTTCTCGATGAAGGTTACGGAGTGAGTACTGGTAGACCTGGTTGTGGCTGTTCCAGTGAATGTGCAGGCGGCGATGTGGGTAGTCCGGCAGGTCATCCGAGAAGACCAGCCCGCCATAGACCGGCGGCGCTTCGGTCCGATCTGCCCGCGCATGGCGATTGTAGGTGCGATGCGGATGGTAGTGAGGGTTCGGTTCCCCGTAGAAATCGTTGGGAGAGAGGGCATTGAAGGCATACATGAACAGGTCTTCATCGACAATCGCTTCATGATTGTAGAAGCGGATGATCGCCTCCCGATGCACCCAGTGTCCAACATAAACTACATTGGTCAGCATTTTGCCAAAGCCGGTCAGGGAGGGGATGACCCGCCCGGAATGGCGCGAGCGATAGCGCGTCCGCTGGTCGATCTTGAAGCCTTCCGGCACCAGTTCGTTCATGTTGTCAGGGAAGAACGGACCGTACTGCTCGATGTGATTGTAGGTCTTGATCAGATTGCGATTGAAGCGTTTGAACAACTCGAAGTAGGTACGGATGACATCCGCCGCCGGGCGGAAGGGGACATAGCTGCGATGCAGTGGGTTAGGGGTACCATCCGGCAGTTTCGGACGCAGATCGACCATGTAACCGACGATGATCTGGCGACCCGCCCACTTGCCCTGTTCATGCAAATGAGCACGGCTGGCGTGCAGGCGACCCTTGATGTGGTATTCGAGGAAGTCTGCTGCGTGCTGGGCTTCATCGCGGAAGATCTTCATGTGATAGGCACCCATGGTCGGGTGGTTGAAGTCGTAGAGCATCCGGGGCGTGAGCACACAGACGCGATTGCGTTTGCAGGCGTCGATGAAGATGTTGACCTGAATCTGGGTCACATCCCGGAAGAAGCGATCCACATCCTGAGCAGCCACCAGGCTGATCTGACCACTCTCGATCAGGTCGACCAGATGGGACATGCCAGGGCGTTCGCTGATCTTCTTCGAGCCGCTGACCCCGGCATCCATGTCGATCATCAGGATGGCATCTGGCGACCAGCCTTGGCGGACGAGATGCTCGAACATATCAACGGTTTGCAGGGTGGTGTTGATGTTGCCAATCTGGGCATCGGTGGATTGACGGTAGTAAATCGCGGCAGGGCGATCCACCGGCAGGGGAGATGCGCCGTAATGGTCGTTCTTGGGTTCGGGTCGTCGGATGTAGCGCGTTGGCATCTCTCAACTCCTGCACAGCTCAACAAAAACGCCCGATTCCTGCGTGTGGTACGACAAGAGCCGAGCGCATGATGTACAATGCGTCCTAGCCCTGCACAGTGTCGTAACCACTTGCGGGGTCAGCCAGGTCGTCGGGTTGGCTCCCGGCGGTCTGGCGAACATGCTGAGTTGACTGCGCGTCACTATACAGCGTTTCCTCGAAGTGTGCAACAATCTCCAGCAAGGCGCGGCAGAGCGCCAGCTGATCAACTCCTTCTGTCTTCGGTGCAGTCTTGTCATCAACACTATGGGGCAGTGGCGGCATGGCTTTGCTCTCGGCTGTGTTAAATCTGTCACAACAGCATAGCAAAGTGGGTGAGCCCAAACCCCGGAATCTTACAGGTTGGGGTTGGTAATCCTACACCCATTACGTACAACATTACAGCGAGATGGCTGGTTTTGCGTCACAGCCAGGACGATGAGCTATCGCTCATGCATAAGCTGCGTTGAGCAGCCGCGCCGCCCGCTTCATGTGCTTGCGGAAGGTCGATGCTTTGCGACCATGTGCTTCTGCCGCCGCGGTGTAGGTCTTGCCGTCTATCTGCGCCTGGATCGCTGCACCGATGCAGGGCGTGTCACGGTAGCTGGCTGCCAGCATCTCAGCCGGTGAGGTGTGACCGCGCTGGTACTGCTCCCGCCAGGAGCGATAGGCCGGGCAGTGCCGTGCTGGTGCGGACACGATAGGCTCCTTACAGGCCGTTGGCGGATAGTCGTGCTGCTCCAGAAACACCTGGGAGAACTCATAGCGCAGATCGGCCTGCACCGGCAGGACGAAGCGTTGGTACCAGCGCCAACTATCCATTCCCGCCAATGCCGCTGCATCCTTGCGGGATACCTCGGTCGTCAGGAAATACAGCGCGACCAAATGCTTGAACGATTGCGCGTACTTCGCCGCCAGCTTCTGCATGATGCGTTCGATGTCCACTCGCATATCGACGTAAGTCGCCCATGCGGCCCAGGTCTCGCTGCGATGGTGTTCCAACCCGGTGATGACGAACTCATCTCCGTTGCCTCGCCACTCGGCAGCCACCAACGGCTCCAGCCGATCATAACGCCCTTCCTGATCGCGCAGGGTCGAAATCTTGCAGCGTGCCAGGACAAAAAAGACCGCCTGTCGGCGGGTCTTCTCAGTCAGGAAGTCGGGCTGGGCTGCGAGCTGCTCCCACAGCGCCATCATCCCGATTTGTAGACACTCGTCCAACTGATGCGGCTGGATGCCATTGCGTTTCATGACGTTGGTCACATAGTGTGCGAGATCAGCGTAGAGCTGCTCGAACGTGAATTCACCTGCCCATGAAGTCGGGTAGACAGCCACCTGCAATGAAGACTGAGACGCAGACATTATGAGAACCTCCCACCGTGCTGGATGCGCCAGCGCGCTGAGCACAACCGCTCAGGCACCCGGGGCCAGCGCAGGGGAGGAACCTGTCAAACAAGACCGCGTCAGCGGGCTAGGCGGGTGGTTCGGTGGTCACGTCCCGAAGGGATGGGAGCAGCGTACCGCCTGCCGGTGTTTGATAGGCGGGGCCACGCGCTGTACGATCACCTCGTGACGGTTGTGGGAGGAAAGTATGAACTGATCGAATTTCATATCCTTAGATTTAGGACTAAATGTAACCCTATTGCTATGACAAGTGTGATGTGTTTTTAAGGTGACGAGATATCAATTCCCACAAGACACTATTAAACGTTAGAATAGACGTATCTCATCTACATAGGTAGTTGTTGGATATGAGATCATACGTATTACTCGTAGGGTGTCAATCACCTCAATTAGCAGTTCATTCTGAAAACCAAGAAGTCAATGCATCTCCATTATTGTTTGCTTGTTAAGGGATAAATATGCAACTACCAGAGCAAGGACAGATCGTCAGTGTGCGTAGAAGGATGTATACCGTCACTGAAGTGCGTCCTAGCAGCATAGCTTCGCCTACAGTCGAGTTGCCAATGAACTTGATCACATTGGCATCAGTAGAGGATGATGCTCTCGGAGAATCGATACAAGTTCTTTGGGAGACTGAAGTCAACGCACAAATAATCGAACGCGCCGAATTACCGTCTTTATCGGGGTTCGACACACCGGAGCGCTTGGACACTTTCCTAGACGCTGTGCGATGGGGATCTGCTTCACAGGCTGATCGTGCCGCGTTGCAAGCGCCATTCCGAAGCGGCATCCAACTGCAGGATTATCAACTTAATCCATTGGTACGTGCTGTTCAAATGCCACGTGTTAGCCTCTTGATTGCCGACGATGTGGGGTTGGGAAAGACCGTCGAGACGGGTCTGATTATTCAAGAGTTGATTTCCCGCAACCGCGCGCGTTCAGCAGTGATCATTTGCCCCGCCGGGTTACAGCTTCACTGGCGCGACCAAATGCGGGACAAATTTGGTCTAGAGTTTCGTATTATAGACAGCGAATCAATGCGGCAACTCCGGCGAACACGTGGTATCCACGTCAATCCGTGGACTCACTTCCCGCGTCTTATCACGTCGATGGACTTCATCAAACGCGATCGCCCGCTGCTGCAATTTCTTAACAGCTTACAGGATAAACCCCGTTATCCCCGTCCATTTGATATTCTCGTGATCGACGAAGCCCACAATGTTGCTCCATCAGGACGCGGAAATTACGCACTGGATAGCCAGCGCACGACGGCTATTCGCGAGATTGTGCCTTACTTTGAGCATCATTTGTTTCTTTCAGCAACGCCTCACAACGGATTCCCGGAAAGCTTCAGTGCACTGTTGGAATTGCTAGACAATCAACGATTTGCTCGGGGCATTACGCCAGATCCGCGCCAGTTGGAAGCAGTAATGGTACGACGCCTGAAGCGTGACTTGAGGGACCGATTCGACCAACCGATCTTTGCAGAACGGCGTATAGAGCCGATTGAAGTGAGCTACTCGGGCGAAGAGCGCCAGATTCACCGTTGGCTGAACGAGTATGCACAGCTTCGACGGAGTCATGCAAGATCCGATGAAGAGCGTTACGCCTCTGAGTTTGTGCTGAAACTACTCAAGAAACGCTTACTATCTTCACCTGAAGCGTTCCGTAAGACACTGGAGCGTCACAAGGAGAGCATCACTAGACCTCGATCCACAAATGAGACTGATGTCCCCAGTTCAGTGGGTGTTCTGCGGCGGCAAATTGCCATCACAGAAGAAGACTATGCCAATGACGAGGATATCGAAAGCGCCAACGACAGCGCTGTAGTGGCTGCAACTCGAACTGTATCTCCACCGACAGATGAAGAGAAGCGGCTACTTGACCACATGCTGGCCGCAGCGAAACTCGCCAGCGAGCGCCGTGACAGCAAGACATTGCGTTTGATTGAATGGTTGAAGCAGGTCGTCAAGCCCGATGGTGTCTGGAATGACGAGCGCGTGATCCTCTTCACCGAGTATCGCGCTACACAGCAATGGTTACAACAGGTACTGTTTTCGGCGGGACTTGGCGATGCTGACCGACTGCGGCTGATTTACGGGGGGATGGACGGAGATGAGCGCGAGGCAATCAAGGCGGCCTTCCAGGCTGCTCCCAGCACAGAAAATCGCGTTCGTATCCTGTTGGCTACGGATGCTGCTTCCGAGGGCATCGACCTCCAGAATTACTGCCATCGACTTGTTCACATCGAGATTCCCTGGAACCCCAACCGCCTTGAACAACGCAATGGACGTATTGACCGCATGGGGCAGAAGCATGCACCACTGATCTATCACTTTGTACCGCGTGGCTATGAGCGTACAGTGGATAGCCTCTCCAGTGGCGTCTCGATGAACGAACTGGAAGGCGATCTTGAGTTTCTCATGCGCGCAGTCGAAAAAGTTGAGCAGATGCGGGAAGACCTGATGGGTAAGGTAGGCGATGTCATTGCCGCCCAGGTGGAAGAGGCGATGCTTGGTTTCCGCCGCCGTCTTGACTTGGCGAGCGTTGAAGAGAAGACGCGCCCGGCACGAATGCTGCTCAAGCTAGAGCGAGAACTCGATACGCGCATCCAGAAACAAATACAGGCGTTTTACGATCAGCGACATGTGCTTCGCTTGACCCCTGAACATGTGCAGAAAGTCGTCGAAGTAGCGCTTGATATCGCAGGACAGCCAGCGCTTCAACCGGCGGCGGGCAAACCGGGAGCATTCTTTATCCCGTCGATGAAGGGGACATGGCAGGCGGCGAAAAATGGGCTGGCACATCCCTTCACCCAAGAAGAACGCCCGGTGGTCTTCGATGAGCGTCTGGCAGGAGATGATAGTGTTGTTCTGGCACATCTGAACCATCCTCTGGTGCTGCTGGCACAGCGACTTCTGCGGGCGGAAGTGTGGTCGCCACAGGGAAGCCTCCATCGGGTAACAGCACGGATTGTGCCGAATCATGCGTTGAATGCGCCAGCAGTGGTTGCTTATGCTCGTCTGGTCGTGGTAGGTGGTGGACGGTATCGCCTGCACGAAGAACTGATTACCGCAGGAGGGATACTGACCTACGGAGAGCGTCCCAGTTTTAGACGGATGAGTGTAGGTGATTTAAACACCGCTTTGGATGCTGCCGAAGCCTGTTTACCCGGTGAACGCACCCTGGAAAGTCTTACACATCATTGGGATGTGTTCGCACCGTCATTGCGCTCCGCGCTGGATGTCCGAATGAGTGAGCGCATTGAGACCATCACAAAACAGCTTGCGGATCGGGGAAAAAATGAAGCTGAGGATGTGCGTGCAGTATTGATGGAACTGGAAACTTCAATCCGTCGGGAACTCAACGCCCCTGAAGCGGTGCAGAAATTCCTGCCGGGATTTGCGCCGAGCGAGCGTGAACAGTATGAACGGGATCTCAACGCACTGCGTGCCAGACTTGAGCGCATTCCAGATGAAATCGAGCATGAGCAGCAGGCGGTTATGGCACGCTACTCTGATTTGCAACCGCGCCTGTTCCCGGTTGCCGTGATGTTTCTCATACCAGCCAGTATGGATCGTTAGAGGAAAACTATGGCTACTGTCCAACAGCAACACGCCGAGTGGCTGTCTTTACTGGAAATTTCCGGTCCGTTCTTGAGCCTCGAAGTGCTGAACAAAGTCTTCCCGCAGGGCGTGGACATGATCGAACCCGCCCGCGCCAGCGAACTGCGGGCAGCATACGAGGAATGGAGCGTTGAAGCACCGCGAGACCCGCGCTTCCATCGTCAGTGGGTGCTGTATGTGCTGCAAACGCTGTTGGGATGGGATGACACGGTACTGGCGGAAGGACAGGCAATTCCCGAACCATTCCATTACACCGCCGTCGAACATGGCGGAGAGCAGATCCGCCCAACCTTCATCCTGCATGAACGCCGCCAGCCGAATTTGGTGCGGGCAATAGTCAGCGTCTATACACCGGAGGTAGCCCTGGACAAATCGCTGCCGCGTACATTGTGGTCAGCAAGCCCAGCGGCGCGAATGCTGGCACTGCTGCACGCAACAGGTGTGCAGATCGGGCTTGTGACTAACGGCGAACAGTGGATGATCGTCAGCGCGTCAAAAACCGGCATGGCAGGGTTTATCTCGTGGTATGGCGATCTGTGGAATGAAGAGCGCCTGACGCTGCGCGCCTTTGTGAGCCTGCTGGAAGCACGGCGCTTCTTTGGGGTGGCAGACGAAGATACGATTGGGGCGATGCTCCTCAAGAGTGCCGATGATGCCGAGGAGGTGACTGACCAGCTTGGGATGCAGGTGCGCCAGGCGGTTGAGATTCTGGTGCGGGCGCTGGATCGCTGCGATCAGGATACGAAAGGTGCGCTGCTTGAGGGTATACCGGAATCCCGCCTGTATGAAGCTACGCTGACGGTGATGATGCGTCTCGTGTTTCTGTTGAGTGCCGAAGAACGCGGGCTGTTTTTGCTCGGTGATGAGCTGTACGACCAGAATTACGCGATTTCGACCTTACGCGCCCAACTGCACGAAGCGGCAGATCGAACGGGCGAGGAAGTGCTGGAGCGCCGAAGCGATGCCTGGTCACGACTGCTGGCGACCTTCCGGTTGGTGTATTACGGGGCAAGCCATCAGGATTTGAAACTCCCTGCGTATGGCGGCAGTCTGTTTGATCCGGGGCGTTTCCCGTTTCTGGAAGGCGGTCAGACAGGTATACCGCCCGCTGTGGATAATCGCACCGTCTTACACCTGCTGGACGCGCTGCAAATTCTGCAAACGCGGGGTGAAGCCCGCCGTCTGAGCTTCCGGGCGCTGGATATTGAGCAGATTGGGCATGTCTATGAAGGCTTGCTCGACCACGAAGCCCGCCGCGCCGACGAGGTTGTCCTTGCGTTCGATGGCTCAAAGAATCAACAGCCAGAAATCCCCCTGTCTATTCTGGAAGCCCAGTCAGACGTTATCAAATACCTGAAAGAAATAACCGGGCGCAGCAGCGTATCGCCGATCAAAAATGCGCTGAAAAAATCGCCCGACGGTGAACGCCTGCGCCGCCTGTTCGAGCATTCCTGCCGCAGTGATCGGGCGCTATTTGATCGCGTGATGCCCTACCTCAACCTGCTGCGCGATGATGAATTTGGCAATCCGCTGGTGATTCATCCCGGCAGCGTTTATGTGACTTCCGGGGTGGAGCGCCGCGCCACTGGCACACACTACACGCCGCGTTCGCTGACCGAACCGATTGTCGAACACACCTTAGAGCCGCTGGTCTATCGCGGTGTGGCGGAAGGGCTACCGCCTGATGAATGGGCGTTAAAAGCGCCGCGTGAAATCCTGTCGTTGAAAGTCTGCGATATGGCGATGGGCAGCGGCGCATTTCTGGTGCAAGCCTGCCGTTATCTGGCGGCACGGCTGATTGAAGCGTGGGAACGCCGCATCGAAGCCGAAGACACGCCGATTCCCCGTTTGAATATTGATGGCGAACCACCGACGGGTGCGCTGACTGAAATCCTGATTCCCGACGACCCAAACGAGCGTATGACGCTGGCGCTGCGCCTGATTGCGGATCGCTGCCTGTATGGAGTGGACAAGAACCCACTCGCATCGGAAATGGCGAAGCTCAGTCTGTGGCTGACGACACTGGCGAAAGGGCGACCTTTCACCTTCCTCGATCACGCCCTGAAATGTGGTGACTCGCTGCTGGGTGTGAACCTTGACCAGCTCCGTAACTGGACGCTTGATTTGAGCGATGCCCCCAAGAACGTCCCCTTGCTGGCAACGCGTATTCGTCTACAGATTGACGAGGTGGTGAAACTGCGTCGGAAACTTGAATCCTTCACAGTGAACACTGTACAAGATCAGCAGGAGAAGGCGCGACTGCTGGCGGAAGCCGATGCAAAGACCCACGACCTGCGTGTCGCGGGTAACCTGCTGCTGGCGAGCTATTTTAACACCTACAGCAAGAAAGAACAGGCGGCGATGCGCGGCCACCTGCTGGAAGTGATACAGAAGGGAACCGATGTGCCTGAAGGCTACTATGCGCCAGTAGAGGATGTGTTCAGTCGCACGCCTTTCCATTGGGAACTCGAATTCCCCGAAGTTTTCATTGGTGAACGTGGGGGCTTTGATGCCTTTGTTGGTAATCCCCCGTTTCAGGGTGGATCGAACATTACTGGGGCACACGGTGTCCCCTACCGCGATTACTTGGTGGAGAATGTGGCGGACGGCAAGAGAGGAAACGCTGACTTATGCGCCTATTTCTTTCTGCGGGCGTATGACTTATTGCGCAAGGGCGGAACTTACGGCTTGATCGCCACTAATACTATTGCCCAGGGAGACACACGCGATGTGGGCTTAGTGCAGTTGGCTAACAAAGGGGCGACGATTTACCGTGCCACGAACAATGTACCGTGGCAAGGAGCGGCAGCAGTAGCCGTGGATGTGGTGCATATTTGCAGGTGTGATTATGTAAATATACTTTACTTAGACGATAACTCAGTAGCATTCATAACGCCTTTGCTAGATGATATTGCGGTTGAAGGTCACTATTTACCAAACAAACTTCAGACCAATTCTGGAAAAAGCTTCAGCGGTTCCAAAGTGAACGGAATGGGCTTTGTATTGGCACCTGAAGATGCCTTAAGTCTTATCTCAAGTGATCCTCGGAATCGTGATGTTGTATTTCCATACCTCAATGGAGAAGACTTGAATGACTCACCGGACCAGAGTCCAACGCGCTGGATAATCAATTTCTTTGAATGGGATAATGAACGAGCGATGCAATATCATAATTGCTATAGTATCGTTGAGGAAAAGGTGAAGCCAGAACGTGCGTTGGTATCCCGACAACGAGTCAGAGAAGTATGGTGGCAGTATGAACACCTCAGACCTGAACTATACCGCACCGTTGCACCAATGAGTCGAGTACTCGTTGTTCCTGAAACAACGAAATACTGCACTTTCACGTTTTACACACCTGGTATCGTTTTCTCTCACATGGTAAAGATCATAGCTGAGGAAAGCGCTTCGTTCTTTACTATTTTGGCATCAGCCATTCATGAAGCGTGGGTACGTCGGTTTTCCTCAACTTTGGAAACAAGATTGAAATACATTCTGAGTGATGCTTTTGAAACCTTTCCGTTCCCATTCACTGAAAATCTCGCATCGCTAGAAGACATCGGCGAAACCTACCACGAAACACGCCGCCAGATCATGTTGAACCGGCAAGAAGGCCTAACCGCTACCTACAATCGCTTCCACAACCCCGATGAACACAGTGCTGATATTCAGCATCTGCGCGAACTGCACTGCCAGATGGATGAAGCCGTCGGCGCTGCTTATGGCTGGGATGATCTGCCACTGGACCACGATTTCCACGATACCGCGCAGGGCATTCGCTACACCATCAGCGAAACCGCCCGCCGCGAAGTCCTCAAGCGGCTGCTGGCGCTCAACTTCGAGCGGTACGAAGAAGAGCAGCGTTTGGGCGTGGGGGTCGATGTCAAGAAGGGCAAGCGCGGGAAAAAAGCCGCAGCAGTAAATGCGCCCGCCAACGGCGACGAATCCAACGGGGATGATGGCGATCCGAATGCCATGCCCCCAGAGCAAATGTCGTTTTTGGATGATGATGAGCCGAAGCAGCAGCGGTTGCTTTAGGGAACAGCCATGACATCTGTCCAGCACATCGCCGTTCCGCGTATCCTTGATCTGGAAGCTGCCCTGGCATTTGCGGGGCAGCTAGCTGCTTTATCGGAAAACACCTTGTTCCTCGGCGTTGACTTCAGCGCCTGGAACAGTGTTCAGTCTTATGAACTGCCGTTGCGTCCCTTTGGGATGCTCATCGTCAGCCAGGCCATTAGGCAGCTCAAAATACATAATCCAGCGGTCATCTTTGCACCTGTCAATCTCCCCAATAATGATATCGAACGCTATGCCGCTCATATGGGTTTCTTCGAAGCGTGTGGGATACACGTCGAAAAACCCTATGGCAACGCTCGCGGTGGTCAGACCTACCTGCCGATGACCCAGGTAAAAGATCCCGGGCTGCGGCATGGCAGTGAAATCGAGAAGCTGAGCTTAAGCTTGGCACAGCAGCTCACCCAGCGTCAGAGCGGCGCATTGGTCAAAACGCTGCATTTCTCCTTCACTGAAGTCATCCGCAATGTCGCTGAACACGCTCAGGCACCAGATTACTGGTACTGCGCGCAATATTGGGATTCTCGTGGTGAAGCTGAGATCGCTTTGCTTGACTGTGGGAGGGGCTTACGCGCAAGCCTGCGGAATAATCCCATTATCCGCGACCACGTGGTTGATGACCGTACTGCTATCAAGTTTGCACTGATGCCCGGCATCTCGGGCGCAATGTGGCAAGGTAAACCTCAGCGTGATGACGACCCGTGGGTGAATAGCGGTTTTGGTCTATATATGAATTATCGGATCTGCAATGAAGGTGGAAGTTTCTTCATCGCCAGCGGTGATACGGGCTTATTCTGCGAAAAGGGTGCAGAGCATCGTTCGACGCCGTATCATCTGCCAGGGGTAGCGCTCCGTCTGCGGATGAAGATTGATACGCTTGAACGCTATGATGAGCATTATCATCACTTGTTTGTCGCCGATGGTGAACGCGAAGAGCAGCGGATCAAGGGTGGGGTTCTGCCCACGGGAGAACGCATGTCAAGAATGCTTCGGAGCAGCTTCAAGGATATTGAGGGGGCATGATGGCAGCTAAACCGCCGAAGAACCAACAGGCTGAAGCAGATGCCTTGCCCGCTGTGTCACCGGAGCAGGTCCGCGCCGAATTCCTTGACATGCTGGTCAGGGACTGGCTTGGACCAGCGGGCGGCGAGGATGAAGTACTGTACGAGTACAGCATACGTGACCGCTATCTGGTTGGTGCGCTCGCTCCAAGCCGTAAAGCGACAAGCGATGATCCAGAATCGGCTGAAGAGCCAGATGAGACGCCCTTCGATCCTATCGACGAGCAGGGCGAACTTGCTGTAGGCGGCGGGGATGTGGGTGATGATGGCAGCGCAGCGCCCGGCGTTCCTGATGTGGGTGACACCGCGGCTTTCATACCCTCGTCGTTGGGTCTGACTGTATCCTTGGGCGAAGATGCCCGGGACGTGATTGTTCAGGTTAGTTATGGTCGCTATGAGCGTCATAAAGATGAGGCACTTGACCGTCCGTATTGGCAGCGAGTCCCAGTTACATTCACCAGCAAGCCTATTCGTGTGCGGGATGGACTGATACCGCAGATTCATACTGAACGGGGACGCGCTGTTTATCTCGTCGGCCTGTGCCGCAAAGCCAACGGTGGTTATTCGCTGACCTTGTTCCTGGTAAATGGGCAGGCTGAACCCAAGCGGAACAAAGATGAGACATGGGTCTTTCAACCCGAAATCACGATGTACGCACCAGATGGATCGCCGATCTTTGCCAAGCGTGCCATGCCGCGCACCGAGCGAGATGTGGAAGATCGGTCGATGGAAATGCTCTACCGCGGTCATCAGGAATTCGCAGTTGGGCACGGAGCCAGTGTGTCGGTCGAATCAGTCCCCGGAAACCCGGCGCGGGCATTGAAGATTGCCACGCGCATCCTGCCCCATTATGAAGTCGCCCAGATGACCGCTCGCAGTATACCCGACTTGGTGACAGATATGGCTGTGCTGGCGCAAACCCCACAGGGTGGCTTTCGGACGGCACTCTCACCGCTGGTACGGGAATATCAGGCATGGCTAAATGCAAGAGAGGCAGAAACCCAAGACCCAGACGATCTGCTGCGACCCTATGTGGAAGACGAAACAACAGCAAGGCATTTGGCGCAGGGTGAGCTCACGTTGAGTCGTATTCAAGCAGGTATTGATCTCCTAGACACCGATCCACAGGCTACACTGGCTTTCCAGTTCGCTAATGCAGCCATGGCGCAGCAGCGCATTCATACTCTCTTCGCAGAAGAGGTGCGCCGGGAACGTAAGCCGGATATCAATCTCATTGATGTTCCCGAAAACCGGAGTTGGCGTCCATTCCAACTCGGTTTCATCTTGTTGAATCTGCCCGCGATGGTCGATCCGACACATCCTGATCGCAGCGATACGGATACATCAGACAGCTTGGCCGACCTGCTGTGGTTCCCGACAGGCGGCGGTAAGACTGAAGCCTACTTGGGCTTGACTGCATTCACTCTCGCTACTCGCCGCTTGCAAGGCAATCTAGGTGGGTTTGATCGACAGGGTGCCGGTGTTGCCGTAATCATGCGTTATACGCTGCGTCTGTTGACTCTCCAGCAGTTCCAACGTGCGACCGCACTCATCGCAGCCTGCGAAGTTCTGCGGCGTGAAGATTCTGCAACGTGGGGAGATGAACCCTTCCGCATCGGTCTTTGGGTTGGCTCTCGCAGCACACCGAATTATACCGAAGCGTCGGCGAGAGCCATCACCGAAGCGCATGGCATGTGGCGCGGCAATGTGGGTGGGAGCGGAACACCAGTTCAGCTCAAGACCTGCCCTTGGTGCGGCAGTCCCATTGTCCCCGGTAAGAATATCCGGGTCGAAACGGTTGATCAGGGTGTTGGACGCACACTGCAATACTGTAGCGATACATTTGGCGAATGTCCTTTTGGCGAACGCCGCTCAAAAGGTGAGGGGTTGCCCATCGTGGTTGTTGATGAAGAAATCTATCGACGACTGCCTGCCCTGTTGATTGCCACGGTGGACAAGTTCGCCCAGATGCCCTGGAAGGGGGCAACACAGATGCTTTTTGGCAGAGTCAATGGCTGGTGTCCGCGACACGGGTATCGCTCTCCAGATCTGCCGGATGCGGATAGCCACCCAAAGAAAGGGCCATATCCTGCATGTCGCACGGAGCCTCTTTCAAAAGGTCTGCGGCCTCCCGATCTCATTATTCAAGATGAATTACACTTGATTAGTGGACCGCTAGGCACGTTAGTTGGTCTATATGAAACAGCTATTGATGCATTGTGTATGTGGCAGTTGAGCGATATCACTATTCGTCCCAAAGTCGTGGCATCAACAGCAACTATTCGAAAAGCACGCGATCAGGTTCATAGCCTGTTCCAGCGCAGAGTCAATATCTTTCCTCCGTCTGGACTGGATGCTTTTGACAATTTCTTCGCCATCGAGGATAGAAGTGCTCCTGGTCGTTTGTATTTGGGTATCTGCGCTTCTGGGACCCGTTTAAAATCCGTTCTGATTCGTGCCTATGTCACTACTATGTCTGCTGCCCAGGCGCTCTATGAGCGGTACGGTGCAGCAGCCGACCCGTACATGACATTGGTTGGGTATTTCAACTCAGTGCGTGAACTAGGCGGGATGCTGCGGGTAATGGATGATGCTGTCCAGTCCCGCTTACGGCGAATGGATCAACGAGGATTAGCCCGAAGAGTCATCTTACCGAGTACGGTGGAGGAACTGACTTCGCGAAAAAGCGCGATCCAAATACCGGATATACTCGATCGATTAGAGTCATCATTCGGGACTCAAGCTGCGAGCCGTCGCCCTCTTGATGCTGTATTGGCAACCAACATGATTTCGGTCGGTGTTGATGTGGGCCGCCTCGGGGTAATGGTGGTGGCTGGTCAGCCAAAAGCCACTGCGGAGTATATTCAGGCCACCAGCCGTGTGGGTCGGCGTGCGCCGGGAGTGGTCATTGCAGTTTACAACTGGACACGTCCCAGAGACCTTAGCCATTATGAACGCTTTGAACACTATCATGCGACATTCTATCAGCAAGTCGAAGCGCTCTCAGTGACACCTTTTGCGCCTCGTGCGCTCGACCGTGCTTTGTCTGCTGTCTTCGTTGCACTTGTCCGATTATTCGATGATCGACTCAACAAAGATGACAGTGCAGGAAGAGTTCAACGGGATGACGAACGGATTGCACAGGCTATGGAATGGATTATCCGGCGAGCAGGCATGGTCACAGAGCGCCAAGATGTAGCAGATCTGGTTCGCACAATGCTTGAAAGACGTCTGGATGAATGGTTGCGGAAAACACGTTTGCCTTCATCCCAATTGACCTATACTAGCAAACGAGGTGCACAGATTAAGCTACTTAGCAGCCCTGAGGAATCGGATAGTCTCTGGCAACCGTTTACGAGCTTGAACTCCATGCGCGATGTGGAAACTCCGATCCGCCTCATTCTCGATGACTATCGTATGGACGATGAACAATGAGTGACCGATTGTTTGTAGGCGAAGTGCGGCCTAGCCAGTTGATGTACACCTATGGTGTAGGGTCGATTGTCGATTTACCCAGTCTCTCGGTCATTGTAATGGGTCTCGATGACTGGCCGCGCCAAACCGCCATTCTTAATGAACCCCGTCTAGTGAATGCCATTCGGTATCATTTACCTAATGTGCAAGAATTGAGAGCGTTGCCTCATGCGGAAAGTGAACCCACTTCTCCGTTCGATTCTATGGCGCTGTATGGCGTCCCGGTTGCTGTGTTTCCCCGCTGGTGGGTCTGCCCAGTTTGTCGTCGGCTCGCTCCACTGAACTCTGGATTATTTGAGTTAGATAAAAAGCCATATCAACCGGATCGTACAGTCTATCGTCATACCGGATGTACAGATGCAAGGAAACCACCTGAGGCAATTCCTTCACGTATTCTGGTAGCCTGCGAAGATGGTCATCTTGATGATTTCCCTTGGGTTGAGTTTGTTCATCGAGGCGCGGCGTGTCGCCATGAAAAGTCCTTGCTCAGGTTGCTAGAATACGGTGCAACGGGTGAGGCGCGTGATCTTGAAGTTCGCTGTGATTGCGGAGCTAGTCGCCGCTTATCCGAGGCTTTTGGGGTGGAAAATCGTACTAGAATGCCCCTATGCACAGCCCGTCGCCCACATCTAAGAGACTATGATACAAGCCCATGCCAACATCATGCGCGAGCAATTGTGCTTGGTGCGACTAACCTCTGGTTTCCGATCACGTTGGCAGTGCTATCAATACCAACCGATACGGACAAACTAATTCAATTGATTGAGGAAAACTGGAACACTCTGCGAGTAGTCACCAGCATTGAGACCATCGAAGCCTTCCGACAGTTGGGGTACTTAAAAGGTGAATTAGAGACGTATGACAACGAGAGCATATTTCAGGAGGTCAACAGATATCATGCTCGACAGGCTCAAACACAAACAAACACAGTTCCAGATATAAAGCTACCGGAATGGAATGTTCTATGCAAAGCTGATCCAGCGCAGAACGGTGCTGAGTTTCGCACTAGACGGGTTTCACTGAGACCTAATTGGGCGCCACTGCATATCCAAGACCTGGTTCTTGTTGAAAGACTTCGTGAAGTCCAGGCTATGCTGGGATTTGCTCGCCTCGATGCTGTAGGTGAACTCACAGATCCTGAGCAGCAAGTTCTTGTGAATGCTGCGCCACTTGCTCGGAAGGAATCAGACTGGCTACCTGCCACTGAACTTCGCGGAGAAGGATTGTTCTTGCGATTTGATGAGCAAGCCATTCATGAGTGGGAATCTTTAGTTCTCCTTCGAGAACATGCTGAAACATTCCGGGCAGCTCACACTTCTTGGCAACAGAAACGAGGGATACAGAAGCTTCGTCCTCAAGATGACTTTCCTGGCATGCGTTATGTTCTGCTGCATAGTTTCTCCCATGCTCTGATGCGACAGATGTCACTTGAAGCAGGATATTCAGCGGCAAGTTTGAAAGAACGAATCTACGCTCGTCCTTCTACTCATTCTGGCGGGCCAATGGCAGGAATCTTGATATATACAGCCGCAGCAGACAGCGAGGGAACCCTGGGCGGATTGATCAGCCTAGCTGACGATGAAAGTAACCTCTACCGGTTGGTAAATGCAGCACTGGATAGCATGGAATTATGTGCAGGGGATCCCTTATGTGCTGAGCGGAATATTGATACACAGGGGCGAACTATCCACGCTGCTGCATGCCATGCTTGTCTCTTTGTGCCAGAGACATCCTGTGAACAAGGTAATCGATATCTGGACCGTTCAGTATTGGTGCCGACGATTGATTATGAACGTCGAAAATATCCCTTCTTCGCGGCTCGTGGACTATGAATGACACATTGCTAAAATGTCTCCAAACATTTGTGAGCACAGTTCCATTGGAGTTTAGCAAGAAAATATCAATTCTACTTGGAGACAGTAACATCTGGCATCACATTCGAATGGAAGTCTTGCCCCTCATTCACAACCCCTTTGCTGCTGATCTTTTCAGGCAGATTGTCGATGTGTCTCAGCTTGAGGGTCGTTTGCCCAAGGAAGTGGCTTTTGCGTTGCGCGCCGCGATTTCCGTTGAAGCGCATCATCGAGAAGTACCGAAACTTGAGCTGATATGTAGTGGTCCCATTTTTCCTCCATTTCACTTGCGCCGCACGGATGAAACAATCCTCCAACTCATCCAACAAGCCAATTTGAGCTTGACGCTGGTAAGTTATGCGTTGTATCGCATAGTTCCTTTGACTCAAGCACTGAAATCGGCAGTGGGGCGCAATGTGTCCATAAGACTATTCATGGCAACACAATCTGGAAAGGTGCCCGACATTGTCAAGTTGTATGGTAAGGAATTGGCAAATACTGTGCAGTTTTATACTTGGTCACCCGTCAAGCAGCCCGAGACGCTCCGGGAAAGGACAGGTGTCCTGCACGCCAAAGCAGTAATTGCTGATAGTACACACTTACTTGTCTCAAGTGCAAATCTGACCGAATACGCAATGTCACTTAACATTGAGTTAGGTCTACTTGTACGCGGTGGTGATTTACCGCAGAAGTCTGATCGGATATTCGATGAGTATATCGAACGAGGAGTTTTTACTCGGTTTTTTGCCTCGTCATAACTTTTGAGTATTTACTGATGATTTATGTTGATTATTCTCAAATCTCAATAGGTAGCCCATAAAGTCCGAAGTCATCGTGATCTGCCCCCAATGACTAGACCAGTGGGAGTGAGAGTCGGACTTATTCCGCGAAGGCAGCCGGAGGCAAGTTGTACTGTACCCAGTTTTTTGGGGGATAGATCACGAACCGCCCTGTTCGACTTCATTGAAGTGTTTTACAACCGTCAGCGGTTGCATTCGTCGCTTGGCTACCGTAGCCCAGCAGACTTTGAAACCGCCTTTTTATCCTGACACTGTCTCTTATTCACCCTCCACCAGATCGGTTCAAGACCAACTACTTCAGGGTAAAACCATCACTGAAGTCTCTCTTATTTCTATCCCTCTCCGGTCTGATTTGCTCTGACGACATACACAGTGGAAAAATATGGCACTTATCATTATTTGCGTTATTATTCAGAGCTTCTTGCCCTATAGTGAGCGGGTACCAGCACAATGAATACTAAAGTGATTTCGAATCTTCTTGAAGATCTTAGAATTGAAATGCTTTTTCTGCTAAATCAAATGATTCAGGGGCGCAAATCATTTAATTTACCGCACACTGAAACGGAAAATATGCTTGAGAAATATCAATCCTTGCTAGAAGACGTGGAATCTACACGAGTGGTTGTTGTAGGAGAAGCAAAAAGAGGCAAAAGCTCATTCATTAATGCACTTATTTCAGAGGATATATTGCCAGTCTATGAGGAAGTTGCAACTAGTAAAGTGTTTTTGGTAAGACAGAATCGTAATTTGCGCGAAGCCCGTCTAAGATTTGAAGACGGAACTACAAGTAAGCTCGATTTCGATATGATTTCATTAGCAAGAATTGGTTCGCAGGCACTATATAATGCTGGCGATAATGTACAGCTAAGTAAGAAGTTAAGATGGATTGAAGTAGACATCCCGAATGCTTTTCTTGTTTCAGATGTTGACGTTATTGATACACCAGGACTTGGATCAATTTATCCTGAACACTCTGCAATTACGAGACGTGAGATTTCAGGTGCCGATGCTGTTATCTTCGTCATTGATAGTTCTGCGCCACTTAATGAGCTTGAAGTCAGTTATGTATCGGAGATTCTTCGCCACACATCAAATATCTTCTTTGTAATGACTAAGATTGATATTCCCTCAGTCGAACAATGGGAGAAAATCAAGGAACAAAGCGAAGCAATACTTAGAGAAACATTTTCAGACCGTATCCTAAATCCCGTAATCAACCCTGTATCCAGCTTGTGGTTTCAACAATTCTGGATCGAGGGTGGTACGGATGAGTTTTTGTATGACCGGAGTCGGTTTGGATCCATGAAGCAGTCTCTTGAGTCCTTCATACTACAAAATCATAGATGGGTAAACGTTTCATCCGCGGTCATTGACTGTTTTGCATATGCTACGGAAATGGAAGCGTGTTTAGCTGAAAGACTAATGTCATTACAAAGCCCAATAGGAAATACTAATGATATAAAGAAGGCAGAAGCTCAAAAAGTACAGTTCATGCTTGATTGGAGTAGTTCTGGAAAGAAAAGAGATGACGTAAAGAGGAGACTTAGGGCAGTAGCAACTAGAGGGAAGACAAGGATGCGCGACGTTCTTAGACGAGATCTTAGTCTAGAGTTTGTAAAGTTAATCGAAGCAGCATCTTCTGGAGAAGAATTACAGCAAATAGGAAACACTCTCTTAGAGGCTGTCAAAAATCGTGCATTAGAACAATATGACATTTTTGTATATGATGCACAGAATGATTCCTCTCTAATTGTAGGCGAAGTTACACATCAAACTCAAAGGCTGATAGTTCCTGTTAATCGACCGCAACTAGCGATCACTACAATTCCGTCAAACAAAGAAATTGATTCAGTTTGGAACTATGTAAAGCGTTCACGTGCTGGAGCACTGACAGCTGGTTTTTTCGCCAATATAAGCTTGAAGGCAATGTTTGCCTTTAGAGAAAATAGGACAGAAGAGCAAAAGAAGGATGATGAGAAGAAAGCCTTCTGGGTTTCAGTGGTAGCTTCTGCTTTGGGAGCACTTGTTGAGATAGCGTCAACACAAAAAGCCGAGCTTAAGTCTACAAAGGACGGATTGATCAGATCCCTTCATAATGTTATAGCTACTATTGAACAAGACTTCGAAAAAAAGGACAAAGGGATGGGCATAATTGAGAACACATTTGAAGGGCTGTACGATGCTTATTGGGCTGAGGTTGAGAATACTTTACAGAAACGAGAACAAGACCTTACATCCCGCATCACAGAACTTAAGAAGGATAGTGCGCAAAAAACCTCTCACTTCAATTCCACTAAAACCATTCGTGAACAGCATTTTCGCGAATGGAAAAATATAACTAAAAAATTAACTGACATGCTAGTGAGTTTGGGTCGCGTTCAGACAACTCTTGAGAAAATGTAGTTATGTTTGCACTTGGTATAGATATTGGAAGCGCTATTAGCAAAGCAGTCTGGTACGATAAGTTCCGTAACCAACTGTCACGGACTTATATCCGACCATACCTCAATGACAAGGATCATCCCTTAATCCGCTATCTCTTGTCCGACAATGATTTGGTTAGAGAACCCTACTTTGGCGAAATGATATCACCTAGGGTCAATACACAACAGACGTTGATGGACCTACGTGTAATGGCTAATGAAGATCTTGGGTGCGACGTGGAACATGCGATTTTGGCATATTCGCAGAAATTTACTATCACGGACTTACAATCTTTACAAAGTATCGCGTTACAAGCCGGATACAAATATATATCTCTTGTTCCCTCAGCGACTGCTATTGCAACTGCTTATAAGCATTTCAGTGATGTTGATTATGCAGAAAAATGCATAGTTTGTGACATTGGTGCCTCTCACACAGAAATCACGGCGGTTCAATTTAATTCAGATAGTAGTGTTCATGATCCGATCTTCAAATCAAAGTATCTTAATGTAGGAGGTAATGAGCTTGACTTAGCGCTTTTTCACTCGATTTTTCAAACAAAGTTATTGGCAGGTTTAGATTTAAATGAGCATCAACTAGGCGAACTTATTAAGCAATGTCGGGAAGGTCGTGAGAGATTATCGAAGGAAGAGTATTTCACGCTCGTATATGAATTGGTAGGAGTAAACCAATTAACGGTAGAGAATTACAATTTCACCAGAGATGATTTGCTTCAAAAAGAAGCCCTACGGCGTACCCAAGACAAATTAATTTATGCACTTCGGGATTTTCACCGAAATATATCCAGAGGACTTGGGGATATTTCGAAAATTCTTCTCGGCGGAGGAGGCTCACAAAGTTTTGGTCTGCAGGGCGCAATAGAAGATGAGTTACAAATTAAAACGCTTTGTTTAGAATTTCCTCAGCTTTTAGCCGCAAAAGGTGCGGCTCTATTAACTTATGAGAACAATACTCCTAAATCAAATTACCTTTCCCAATCTCCTTATAAAGGTGCCAAATTCATAGGTCAGATGGGAGAAGTAGAGCTTGCAATAGATACTGTGCCAAACGAATATATTGGAGTCTGGGATGTGCAAGATAAGTGCTTATTCGGCACTCTTCCTCAACATTTCGGAGAAATCAAATTGTTAAATATTAGTTCAAATTCCAAAAATATGATTGTAGTAGGAAAAAATAATCATGTAATCATTACTAATCGAATTACAAATATTGTACTATACGAACAGGTAATTGCCTACTCTGTAATCTCGATTGCAGTAACAAATAGTAGTAGATATATTGCAGCATATTGCAGCAACGGCAATGTTATAATTATTGACACCCTCACGTCCCAAACTATTTTGACACTCTATAATAGAGATACAATAATTTCGCTAGCCTTTAGTTCAGATGAGAAGTTGATTGCGACATTAAGTCGTTACAGTCGGATTGTAATTTGGGATATTAAATCCAAAAAGGAACTATTCAAGAATCCAACTATCCATACAGGTTCGATTAGTTACGTCAAATTTGACGACCGAACAAGTGACTTCGTTGCATCCGTTGAAGAATCTTTGGTTTCCATTTGGCATTATGATCTAATGCAATAAGGCAAATTGAATATGCTAGATGATATTGTACTGGAGATATATCAGTTGGCAATTGCCGCTAGGGTGTCAACAAAATTATTAACCACCATTGAAGATCTTTCAAGGCAACTTAATCGTCCTACTACAATTGCGATGATTGGGAGAGAAAGCTCTGGAAAGAGTATGTTACTTCAGGGAATACTTCGTCAGAGAATAAGCACTTTTTCGGGGAGAACAACGTGTCTAAACTACTTTCGCCACAGTGCTACTGAAGACTCCCTCACCTCTTCAGCACGCTGTTATTGGAGCGATGGGACGGTCACATACGAAAAAGATATAAATAAACTTGATGATATATTAAAGAATACTAAAAACACTATCCGAATTGATTCTATAGAAGTCTTTTTGGACAACATCTTGTTGAAATCCCTTTGCTTCATTGATACACCTGGCCTATTATCAGCTTTAGGCGATCAACAAAATATGACTTTAAACCTCTTAGGACTAAATAAAGTCGATACTGAATACACATTACATGAAGATAATCGCATTCCAGAAGTAGATGCGATCATTTACGTTTTTGATATAAAAAGGGATGTTAACGACATACCAGTGCTAAAAGCATATTCAGAGCAAGTCCCGGGAGCGAAAAAATCGAACATTCTGGGTGTAATTACAAAAGTTGATACATCAACAGATATCAATGAGCGGAATAAACGAGCACTTCACAAAATGGAAGTATATAAGGATTACTTAGCTGGGGTAATTCCAGTATCTGGTACGTTCATTAATTACATAGCCTTTTGGGAAAGTGGAAATTTGCACGAATTAAACAAACTATTCAATGCCATCAAAAGTCTATCAGATGATGATTACAAGAAACTATTTCGACCGGGATTTAATGATCAAGATCTTAGGGGCACTTCCATTTTCTCACTTTACAAGACGGGTAATTATGAATGGGGAACTTTCAAGCTCATAGTTCAAGAAATACGCAATTCAAGAGATGAAATGTCTTTTCTAGAGAAGTGGAAAGAGTATAGTGGTTACACTCGCCTAAACGACGTCATTGACCTTTTTATTCAAAGAAGTAAGTATATGCGAATTCGGCGAATAACGAATAGTCTATTAAGTATCCTAGACGAATTTATCATGTCTTATGGAAATCGACAGCTTATCTTGGGCCGCATAGATTTAGTAACCCAGACACATAACTTAAAACGATCTCTACTAGATTGCATAGATCAAATAGATTCTATTGAGCGAAGGTTTGAAATCGTTCAAACAGTTAGATGCAGCCCTGATTTGTTTTTGAAAATTCCCGATGATTTTGCATGGTTAATGGACGAAACTTATGAATCTAAATCAGTGAGTAAATTACTAGTAGATAAACAAAAAGAATGGACTAAGTATCTCGTAGACATAAATCCAACCGTACGAACTGTTGCTAAGAATGTAATTTGGGAATGTGGCACTCGACTCCGAAACCATTTGGATGATACAGGTAGAGGATCAGTACCCCTAAAGTAAGGCAACTGTCTGAGACAATGAGGATCAAAAAGGGGTAAACAATGCGAGTTCGAGTCGTGAGAGAAATCAAGAACGAAATCATTCATAAAGTCCAGTCAGGCGAGTAGGTATGATCTATCCCCCCCATAAACTGTACCAGGCAGAGTGAGACTATCTGAATAGAATGGAAGCAGGAGGATAGTTTCATGGCAAGCAAGGGAACACTGTAGAAAGAAGAACAGATCATCCGCATTCTGAAGGAAGTGGAAAGCTGGATCAGTGTGACGGAGGTCTGCCGGAAGTACGGCGTAGCCGAGCAAACAGTGTACCGATGGCAGAATAAATATGGCGGTTTGGAGACCAGCGAACTGCACTGTATGATTCTTTTGGTTCAACTCCTTGAGGAACGTAGCGACATCGTGACCAGTCGGGGAGCGGCCTGAAACATGGCGGCATTGGGGTGTCGCCAGTCTGGCAATGCAAGAACTGAGTGGATTTACTCGACAGGCAGCGTGCGTGCCTCCGCCAGCATCAGGCGCAGATAGTCCTCAAACGCCATCTTGTGACCAACTACACCCTGAATATCGACGCGGCGCACGACCGTCTGTTGGTGGACGATGGCAAATTGCCGACCGCGAGCATCCAGCAGTACACCGACTTTTTCGCCGCGCAGCA
>JAFLCG010000024.1 GCA_017303635.1 Anaerolineae bacterium
GCTCATCCGACCGTATGGCAGCTTCCAGTTGCTTTACTTCCACTTCCGGCAGCGTGTAGTTGGGATATCGTTTGTTCATCCCTCTATTCTATTTTACTTTCTACCCTTTTCCACATACCTACTTATGTCTGGGTGAGTGGGTTGGGCGAAATCAGATCGGCCACATTCCACTCGCCGCCGACTCCATGCCACGCATCTTCGCCCCGTTCCTGATGTTCGGATTTCTTGAAGTAGGGCAGTACATCACTATAGGCCCACCCCAGATTGCCGAGTTCTCGCCAGTGATCGTAGTCCCACCGATTGCCGCGAATATAAATCATGGCATTAATCGAGGTGCTTCCGCCCAGCACTTTACCCCGTGGCCAAAATAATTGACGATTATCCATATTGGGCTGTCGAACGGTGTTGTAATTCCAGTCAATCGCACTCTTGAACAAACCGGCTCCATAGGTCGCCGGAATATGGATTTTGAAATGGCTATCTCGTTGACCAGCCTCTAATAAAAGCACTTTAACGGATGGGTCAGCACTTAGACGATTCGCAAGGACACATCCGGCTGCTCCGGCTCCGATGATTACATAATCGGCCATAAACCCCTCTGGTCAATAATGGGCTATTTATTGGAGGAATTATAGCACTCGTTGTTGCAGCGTTGTTACAGGACGAAAGTTAAGGCAGCAGCGACTGATGGCTCGGTGTATGCTTAGGAAGACAAGCATATAGTTCACAAAGGTATTCTGTTGAGCCGACGCTCGGATTTGGTCGCCTTCGCCGCCCTGACTTTGATCTTCAGCTATATGCTGTCGATTGGAGCTACCTTTAATGGCATTCTGCAACCAGAGATGCATATCACTGCGCTTGGCATTCTAGGGCTGAGCGGCGGGGTGTGGCTGATTCTACACCGAGTACGGGGCTGGCAATGGCATCAGTCGATTTGGAATGTTGTTTTTCTGGGATGGGGAATTGTTTTTGCAATTGCAACTCTGGCGAACCTCGACCAGCTGCGGCGTATGTCAATTGGTTTCTGGTACGTTGGAGTTTATGTAGCGGTCTGGTATCTGCTCACGGATTTGCTGGCGAATCGTGTGATTCGCCGAGAAACTTTATTGGATGCCTTGCTGATGAGCGGCGTCATCATCCTGATTTTTGGTTACGTCCAACTGATTGTGTCACTGCGCCAACCTGGGACTACATTGATGAGTGTACCTCGTCTGGTGAGTACACTGGGTAATCCCAATGCGTTAGGTGCAGTATTGGTGGTAATGATACCGGTTGCTTTTGCCCGTGCTTTGGCGGTCAGGCAGCGCATTCCGCGTGTTATTTTGCTGATTTATGGGGGACTTGCGCTGGTATTGCTGGTTTTGAGTGGTTCGCGGGGGGCTTATTTGGGAGCTTTCGCCAGCTTTGTGACCCTGGGGGTGCTGTTCGCAATCCATCTAGGTATCCTAACGCGATGGTCTACTCTGGCAGGCCGCTGGCGGGTCTTGATCATCGGTAGCGGAGTTGGGATCGTGTTGCTTTCGTTGGTGATGGGTATCTTTCTCATTCGGTCGTTAAATGCGCCGGGGCGCAGCGCCGATCTGCGTACTTTCATCTATGAGGGCGCGTTACAAACATTCGCAGCCCAGCCACTGACGGGCAGTGGACTATTCACCTTTGGTCTGGAGTTGATGACGCGAGAGTCCTCGCCGCCAGTCCAGATTCATGCCCATGCTCATAATGCAGTTCTCCACATTATGGCCGAACTAGGCTTGCCTGGCCTACTGATTCTATTGGTAACTTTAGCTCTTGCTCTATGGATGGCGCGCTGTAATTGGCAGGTAACTCAGGTTCATACTCGGCTTGGCTTGATCGCTGGGGTGAGCGCCGTAGTCGGTTTTGGCGTTCATCATCTGCTGGATCTGCCAGCTATGATGCCTGCGGTGGCCTTAAGTGGCCTGATCGTATGGATTGTAACGGTGACACCCGCAGGACCTACCCCGATGCAGGCACGTTGGCGGGTCTTAGGTCATCCTGTTGGGATTTCGATCTTGTTGCTGGCGCTACTGATAACAGGTTTCTGGAGCAGCCAGATTTATACCGATTATGTCCGTATTCTCAAGGAAGCGGCAGGGTCACAGAATTATATTGCTGCCGCACAACAAATGAATCGGGTGGTTGAAGCTGATCCTGGGCTGGCTTTATATTCTTATGAGCAGGCTTTCTTATATGGAATGGGGGCGGTGGCTGGTGATCCGAGTGCAATTGCAAGCGGCATTGCTGCCTATGAGCACTTTTTGCGGTTAGAACCTGCCAATGTGGTTGCCCTGACGAATCTAAGTGCGCTTTACTGGCAGGCTGGTCAGATACAATTTGCGGTGGAAACGCTCGACCGGGCGATGGCTGGTGCGCCGGAATCCTGGCAACTGGTTATGCTGCGTCGTCGCTATGCTGAGGCGCTAGGGGATACCGCAATAGTGAGGGCTATGACTGAGCGAATCAGTACACTTAACCCGGATGTACTTCTACTTCCTGAAATCGGAAGGCTACCTGATGAATCGATTGAAGTGTCTGTTCCGGCCCGCTTCAGTCTCAGGTTAGTAGCAGGCGAATTGGAAGCGGCTGCGCTTAGTTGGCGTGACTTCGCGGACCCAGACCCTATACGTGGATCGGTGCTTTCTGCATTGCTCAAACTTGCCGAAGGAGAGGGTAGTGCAGCGGAAATGTTACTGAATGAAGTATCCAGCCTCGCTCGAACGCCACCTGCGCATTCCTGGGTACAGATTCTTGAAGCGCAGATTGCCTTGCGTAACGGAGATAACACCGCTGCCCGAAACGCGCTCGTTATGGCCCGAACAAATCTTCAAGGTCATCCGTTTGATGCAGATTGGGCGCTTGGTGTGAATTATGCCTATGCCCAATTCCTGCGGTTGATGATCGAACGTCAGTTTATTCCGCAGGTCAATTATGTGGATGATGATCTGGTATTACTATTCTGGATAGATCAGCTTGAACGGGCTCTGACATGATCTCTGCAAAGCACTGGGCGAAAATTTCCTAAAGGACTGTGGTGAACTCCTATGCGCCAACTGAGTATCCAACGCGCTGCTGTTATCATCCTTTTTGGATTATTGTTTGCACTGGCAGCCCGTTTCCCGACGGATACCGATACGTGGTGGCACCTGCGGAGTGCTGAATATACCTTGCAGAACGGCATCATCTATAGCGATCCGTTTTCATTTACCAAAGCGGGTGAACCCTGGATCAATCATAGCTGGGGCGCACAGATCATGTTGTATGGATTTTGGCTCATAGCTGGAAATCTGGGCCTGTCACTGTTTATGGCGCTACTAGCTACTTTGGGAATGTGGTACGTCTATCGAGTAAGTGCGGGTAGTGTTTATCTACGGGCGTTCACACTGGTCATTGGTGCGGCTACAGCGGCAGTCTTCTGGTCGCCCCGACCACAGATGTTTTCATTTCTGTTGAGTGCAGTGCTGCTCTATTTGCTGCATCTTCACCGACGAGAAGGTCTTGATCGCCTGTGGTTGATCCCGGTCTTGATGGCTATTTGGGGGAACTTGCATGCGGGTTTTTCAATAGGTTTCATCCTACTCGGCGGCTCGATTGCAGGCGCGATCCTCAGTCGGTTACTGACCCCGTCTGCCGATGCAGTGCTTTCGTGGGCGCAGATTCGTAAACTTGTAATCGTTACTATCGTTTCGGTTATGGCTATTATCATTAATCCGTATGGCGTACAGATGTTGGCGGTACCTTTTCAAACCGTGGGCATCGGTGCGCTACAGAACTTTATCCAGGAATGGAACTCGCCTGATTTTCATGGTCGGGAAACCTGGCCGTTTATTCTGCTCTTGTTAGGGACATTGGGTGCGGTTGGGGCGAGTAGTAAACGATTGGATTGGACAGATTTTCTGCTGTTTTCCGGTACAGCATTTATGGCACTGCTAGCTGGACGCAATATTGCTGTATTTGCGGTCGTTGCGACTCCGATTCTGACGCGTCACCTGGACTCGTTGCTAACGGACCGGGGCTGGATCATCAGACCTGTGCAGCGGGTGACTCCCCATATGGCGCGCCTCAATCTCATTTTGGTGAGTGTGATCTTGTTGGCCTGTGTATTGAAGGTTTTGACCGTGCTAGAGCCCAAGACGCTGCGCGAAGCTCAGGCGCTGACGTTGCCACTAGATGTGGCGGATCATCTTCGCGTGAGTAATCTGCGTGGTCCGATGTTCAACAGCTATAACTGGGGCGGCTACTTCATGTTTGCCTGGCCTCAGGAAAAGGTCTTTGTTGATGGGCGGACGGATCTATATGGGGATCAGTTCTTGACGAACGAGTATCTAGCGACGGCGACAGGGGCCGATGGTTGGCGCGATACCCTTGATCGCTATGGCATTCGGTTGGTCGTCGTGGAAGCCGGTAGCGGTTTGGCTCGCGTACTGGCAGTTGAACCGGGTTGGCGACTGGACTATGGTGGTGAGGGCCTGGATGCTGTCGTCTTTGTCCGGGAGACTGCCTAACCATGCCCGCCCCCAATTCTAAAGTGACACTGACAGGCTTGCTCGCTGATGTGCGTCTGCTTGTTATCCTGTTTGTGGCCTTGCGTCTTAGCCTACTGATTGCTTATCAACCATTGCAGGTAAGTGGGGGAGAACGCGGTGTAACAACCGGTGGTGACTTCGCGACCTATCATGCCATCGCTGGTCTATCCGTAACGGCGGGCTTGCCCTTTGATGCTTGGTGGAGTGAATTCCCACCGATTTGGTCGTTCGCTACTGTCATTTTGTATGCGCTCTCCAGCGGTGTTTATGCCAGTTTTGCCATGCTGATGAGCGTGCTGATCCTGGTTTTTGATGTCGGCAATCTGCTGCTGATTCGCCGTATTGGCACACACCTGCATGGATCGAATACTGGCATGGCTCTGTCCTGGATCTATTCAGTGTTGGCCGCACCCCTAATATTCAGCTTCTGGAATTTCGAAGTTGTAGTTGCTTTTTGGTTATTGCTCGGCTTGAGTTTCTTACTAGACAAAAAGCCGGGTTCTTCAGCAGTTGCAGCCGCTATCGGTGCGTTAATCAAGTTTACCCCGGCACTGTTACTGGGCGCTGCCTGGCGCTTTCTGGATCGCGGATGGGCACTACGGTATGCCCTCATCGTTTTGGCGCTTTTTGTGCTGGTCTATATTCCTCTATTTATCAATGACACTTCGATGACCTTACCATCGTTGACGGCTCAGTTTAGTAAGGCATCCTATCAGACCGTCTGGGCGCTTCTCGACGGCAATTTCCGAACGGGCAACTTTGGCCCAGTAGCTGACCGGCTCGACCCCGAACGCGCTGCTGATACACTGGGTAATCCCGCAGTGGTACCGGGTTTTGTTCGCTTGGGTGTTGCGCTTATTGCAGGCCTTTTCGTGTTTCTGCGGGCCCGCCGTCTGGATGATAAAGGTTTAGTTGCTTTTGTAACGGTCACGCTGTTGATCTTCTTTCTGCAAGCCCAGGGGTGGAGTCCGCAGTGGTTAGCGCAGATTATTCCCTTGCTGCTACTCTGCTTCCCGGATCGAAACGGTATCTTGATTGCGGTCATGCTTTCTATGCTGACTTTCGTCGAATATCCTCTGCTTTTTCTCCGAACGGGTGACACAGGTGGGGCGATCAGCGGCGCGCTCATCACGCCCTTTGCGCTGTTGGTGATCGCGCGTACCGCGATTCTGGTTGGTATTTGTTTTGCGCTTTATCGGCGCTTGCGTGAGGAACCAGTTTCCTCAACGTAGTGACAAGGCTTCCTGTATATAATCAAATTATCTGGTTGTGAAGAATGTGATTCAGGAGATTCTCCGGTGGCAGAACGACGAGCCGAATTGCAGTTAGCTCTTGATCTGATTAACGAGAAGAAGTACGACAAGGCGCGTGCCTTGTTGTTGAAGATTCCGGCGGATCCGACTGCCCAGAAGTGGTTGGATAAGCTCGATCAACTGGCTCCGCTGGAGAATAAACCGGAGTTTGCTGCTATTGCCGCCCATATGAGTGGCGCAGGCAATGGCAGTGGCGCTGCTGGCGGCCCCTGGCAGTATTGTGCCCTTGAAGTGAAGCGTTCTTACGGCATTCAGTACAAAGTGAACGGCGAATCCAAACCGGATTGGAAAGACCAACCCATTTACTATCCATTAAATGAACTCGGGAAAGATGGATGGGAATTGGTGAGCTTTGAGTCCAGTTCAGAGTTTTCAACCTATCTTTTGAAGAAACCGGGTCGGGTTGCGGATAACAAAAAGATCGACGTGTGGGATCAATAAGCCATCTTCGCTTCCGGCGCTGGCGTGGTCTGGTACTCTTGCTACTGGTTGCCCTTGCACTGCGCCTCATCAACCTTGACGAGCGCCCTCTATGGTATGACGAAGCCTTTGCTGTGCTATTTGCAGAAAAAGGCCTAGATGCCATGCTCTACGGTACGTTAACCCCGGTTGCCGGCGGTGCTGCAGATATTCATCCGCTACTTTACTACACGACTCTGAATGGGTGGATGGGTGTAATTGGGAAAAGCGCTTTTGCAGTACGTTTGTGGAGTGTCTTTCTCGGTGTGCTGACGGTCGCAGCAATGTTCACGCTGGCGCGTAAGCTCATCAATGTACGAGTCGCCTGGGCAGCCGCTATTATTGCGGCTCTAGCTGCTTTTCACGTCCAGTATTCTCAAGAGACCCGCATGTACGCGCTACTAGGTCTCTTGACCTTGCTAACAACGTATACCTTTCTAAAGGCTTCGACGGACCGCTATCCATCATCATACTGGCGCTATTGGATCATCTTTGGCGTATTGGCAGCCCTGATGATGTATACACAGCAATTGGCCGCTTTCTATCTTATTGCTATTGTGGGTCTTCTAGTCGTGAAGCGGCGCTGGCAGCTAATCCCTGGATTGAAAGTGGGTATTGGTGTTGCGCTGCTGATTTATTCCCCCTGGTTGCTGCAATTGCCCGGTCAATTGGCGAAGGTGGGTTCTTATTACTGGATTGAAAAGCCGAACATCGCAGCTTTCCTGCGAACAACCTTCTCATTTCTTGTAGTCAATCTGGACATACCGCGTCAGACGTTTGTCTGGACTTTATCGATCGCCGTTTTCCTGGTTACATTACTTGGTGCTTTTCTACTGTTCCGATTGATGAATCGGCATAAAGGCAAACTAGCTACATTGTCTGGCGGCCTGACCGCTTTATGGTTAGCGGTGATACCTGTGTTGCTGATGTGGTTGGTCTCACAAGTGCGCCCGGTTTATCTGGAACGTGCTCTGCTGCCTTCCGCGTTGCTGTTGTATCTATTTATTGGCTGGATGTTGGCAGGGGAGGTATTTCCTCGTGTCCTGTCGCGTCTATTGGTCATTCCACTCTGTATCCTGTTTAGCGTTGGCCTCTACTTTCAGTACACCTGGTCAACGTTTCCGAATTCTCCGTTTAATGCTGTCACCCAACACATTGAGTCGCAGTGGCAATCGGGCGATATCATCATCCATCAGAATAAACTCAGCGCATTGCCGATGATTTTCTATGGATCTGAGTTGACACAGACTTATATTGGCGATCCTCCCGGTAGCCCTCAAGACACACTGGCGTTACCTACTCAGGAAACTTTAGGTTGGCTGGCAAATGAGTGTGTTCAAGAGGCGGCTCACGGTGCCACTCGAATTTGGTGGATCGAGTTTGAACGGGTGGCTACTCAAGCTGAGGCGGCTGGTCGATCGGAATATGGACAGGCTTTGGAGTGGCTGAATTCCTATTTCACAGCTATTGAAACCATGACTTTCAATGACCTGATACTGACGCTCTATGCTAATCCGCTCCCCGAACGCCCCTCTGGTTGTTAGTTCTCCATTTTCTGACAACCAGTGACGGGGTGAAGCGATACGGAATTCTTAAGCACGTAAATCAATACTCCCCCATATGATGGAATAGGTAGAGAACATACTCTGCTAGTGGAGTCGGGTGTAATTCACATATGATGTTAGCCAAACCGATCAAAACTACTGTTGGAATCCTGGTTCTTTTTGGATTTTTAGCAGTTTTAGTTGTGCTGCATCACAACTTATTGACTGAGCCCTTTCCCGGTCACAACGATTTTCTGGTCGTCTGGGAATCAGCCCGATCTTATTGGAAGGATGGTCTGAATCCCTACCTTGAACAAACGACGATCAATATCCAGATGCGGATGTTAGGTCGTCTGGCTTCCCCAGATGAATATTCAGTGTTTTTCTTTGCTTATCCAATGTATACGGTTGCTTTCCTACTGCCTTTGGTTTACATGCCTTATGCTTGGGCCAGCGCGATCTGGATGGTCGCTCTGGAGGTGATGCTTGTTACCGCATCAATCATGATTTGTGATCTGATTCGGTGGCGACCATCTCCTATGATGTTAGGTTTGTTGATGATCCTCACCTTTGGCTTCTATTACACGGTGCGGGGCCTCTTGCTCGGTCAGATTGGTGTCATGATGTACTGGCTAGAGATCGTCACACTCTGGGGGCTGTGGAAGGGGCGAGATAATCTGGCGGCGGTAGCACTTGCGCTCTCCACGATGAAACCACAGATGGGCTTTCTGATTATTCCGGCTCTATGCCTGTGGGCGCTAATGAATCGGCGCTGGCGTTTTCTGAGTGTCTTTATAGCAGTTTCACTTCTACTCATCACGCTTTCCTTTCTGATGGAACCCACTTGGATAGCAGATTGGCTTACTCAGGTTGCTCTTTACCCCTCACATGCAGTCATTGGATCGCCAGTTTCAGTTATTACTGAGATGATGTTGGGACTGGGTTCATGGGCAGAAATCGGGATAAGTGGTTTGATCGTACTGTGGTTGATCGTTCAATGGGTCCCGGTACTGCGCGGACATCCTGAGCGCTGGTTATGGGCCTGTGCATTGGCGCTTTCGGTAACGCATGTGGTGGCACCGCGCACTGCCACCCCTCATTATGTCATCTATTTTCTGCCCTTTATATTTGTGTTGTCAGCTTGGGTTCGCCGAAATGCTATTTTGGCGATAGTTGGGATTGTGGCTTTGATTGTCCTTCCCTGGATACATTTCATCAGCACGTTGGGAGAGGGTAAGTTTGAGCACCCATCACTTTATGTGACGATTCCCTTGATTAGTCTGCCGGTATTGTGGTGGACTCGTCGTTGGTGGTGGGATCTAACAGCCCAGAAGGCAAGCTCCACATGAATTTGCGCCGGGATTGGCTTCTATTTGCTCTAATTGCTTTTTTGGGGGCTTTGATTTTTACTCGCGGACTGATTGAAGGGCCAGGTTTTACCGATGCCTTCTATCATCTGAATGCTGCTAATCGCTTTGCCTCAGGACAGGGTTTGACCGATGATTATTTGTGGACGTATATCGGTCTGCCCGAGTCCCTTCCTGCTCCGTCACACCTCTACTGGCTGCCGTTGACTTCGATCAGCGCGGCGTTGGGGATGCTGCTCTTCAATGCGCCGGGTGTTTACTGGGCAGCGCAGCTTCCGTTCATCGGGATGTATTGGGGACTGACGCTGATCGGCTTTGGGTTGGGTGCCCGCTACGGAACCACGCGCCGTCATGCCTGGATGGCGGGGCTTCTCACGCTGTTTAGTGGTTTTTTTGTCCGCTTCTGGGGTTCGATTGATACTTTTGCACCCTATGCACTGGTTGGCGCAGCTTGTCTGTTCACTTTGGGATTAGTGCTACAACCGGGGCGTACCGGGCGTCAGGTTGCTTTATTTGCTGTGCTTTCTGGTATGCTTGCGGGCCTTGGGCACCTGACGCGGGCCGATGGTATTTTGCTCTTGCTGGTTGGCTGGTCAGCTATTCTCTGGCCTTTTGGCAAACAGGGACTTCACTGGCGTTTGCGCTTGCTCAGCCTGAGTTTAATGACGGTCACTTATTTGATGGTGATGGCGCCCTGGTTTGCCCGTAACCTGACTTTGATTGGTTCGCCATTGCCAGTGGGCGGAGCACAGGGGATTTGGTTTCGGCAATACAATGATATTTTTGCATATCCACCCATAGCCAGTCCGGCTACGTTATTTGCCGATGGGTGGGGGGCTTTCTTGAATTCACGCTGGTTGGCTCTGACCAATAATCTTGGCACTTTCATTGTGGTTGAGGGCTTGGTCGTGATAGCCCCGCTCATGCTGCTGGGACTCTGGAAGCGTCGTCATGATCCCTTTCTGCGCGCATTCTGGATGTATGCACTGGGGCTGCACCTGGTGATGACTTTTGTTTTTCCTTTTCCAGGTTACCGAGGTGGCTTATTTCATTCAGCCGCGGCCCTGGTACCTTGGTGGGCCATCCTGGGTCTGATAGGGCTGGACGATGCAGTGGATTGGTTGGCACAACGGCGGCGACAGTGGCGCGCTGCTTCGGCCAAGTGGGTATTTTCATCCGGCTTGGTTTTGCTGGCCTTAGCTTTGAGCTTTTCTATTAGTTTGCCAAACCGTGTGCCTGCAATAACGGGTCCTGGTGAGTATGCCGAAGTTGCTGCGATAGTGCCGGCTGATGCCCGTGTCATGATTAATGATCCGGCTCAATTCTACTATCGCACGGGTTTAGGTGGAGTGGTCCTGCCAGCAGCTTCACCTGATGTGATTCCAGAGATCGCCCGTAAATACAGTGTGCGCTATCTGCTGTTAGAAGGGGTGACTGCGGATGGCACAATTCCGTCGGCGGCACCAGTTGAGTTATGGTCGATTTTGACTCAAACACCTGATTTCTTGATTCCTGTTCCGTTGACTGATTCTGGAAAGCGCCTCTATGAAATCCGTTATTAACCGGTTTCGTCTCTACGATGCATTATTAGGCTTAGCTTCTCTTGGCTTGATGCTTTTCTATTTGGCGCAGGTTCAACCGGGTGGGTTCCCGCTGGATGATAGTTGGATACATCAGGTCTATGGACGAAATCTGGCGCTTTATAACGAATGGTCGTTTGTGCCGGGCGTCTCTAGTGCGGCCTCGACCTCTCCGCTCTATACAGTGCTGCTTTCCATCGGCTATCGCCTGAATGTCCCATATGTGTGGTGGACACACGCTCTTGGTTGGGTGGCTCTATCAGCGGCTGCTATAACGGGTGCCCGTATGACTGCTCATCTTTTGCCTCATGATCGTCGCTTGCCTTGGGCAGCGGGTTTGGCTCTGATTGGAGCATGGCATCTGACATGGGCAGCAGTATCTGGCATGGAGACAATGCTTTTCTGCATGTGGACACTGATCTTGATATTGCTTGCTTGGCGTGAATTCGACGAAGCTGATACCAAGCTGCAAGCTATTCTCAGGCGTTCCGTAATGTTTGGGATTGCCGCAGCGCTCACTGCTTTAACGCGGCCTGAAGGAGTGATGCTGGTTGGTCTAATCGGGATATTGATGTTACTACTGCGACCACAAGGAAGTCTGAAGCGTATTATCCAATGGGGTGTCGGATCAGGTATTGCCTTTATCCTGGTTCTTAGTCCTTATCTCAGCTTCAATATCGCGCAGACGGGCGGCTTGTTGCCGGATACGGCTGCCGCCAAGATGGCAGAAACGGCGTTTTTGCTTCAGGTACCTTACCTGGAGCGATTAAGTACGGTTATATATCCCCTCATTGCTGGTGTTCAATTGTTATTGATTCCCGGCATGGTCTATTTTGTTTGGAAGCTCGTAATGCGCTTACGCCGAGAAGCCAAAGCAGCTATCTATTTATTGCCTTTGATCTGGGCAATAGCCTTGATTGCACTGTATGCTGCGCGTTTGCCGGTTGCTTACCAGCATGGTCGATATGTTATCCCAGCCTTACCCGCTTTGATTATGGTCGGGATAATAGGCTGCGCCTGGTTACTAAGGGATGGACGATCATCTATGCCTGTGCGGGTAATTGCTCGATCCAGCGCCATTGCTGCGGCTCTCGGTTGGTTCTATTTTGCCTTCGGGGCTGGGCCAGCCGTTTATCGTACCGATGTTAACATTATCAACCAGGAGATGGTCGCATCGGCGCAGTGGATTGAGAACAATGTATCAAGAGAGGATTTATTGGCTGTCCATGATATTGGTGCGGTGGGCTACTTCGCTTCTCGTCCTATTCTTGATTTGGCCGGGTTAGTCAGCCCAGAAATTGTGCCCTTCATACTGGATCAGAATGCCTTGTGGAATTGGTTAGAGCGCGAAGAGGCTCGCTATTTGATGGCATTTCCTGACCAAATTCCAGGTGGCAGCATTCACGACTCTCGACTATGCCCGGTCTTTACAACGATGGGATCTGCCTCTCCCGAAGCCGGGGGTTCCAATATGACGGTCTACCGTCTGGCCTGGGATCGCCAATGTCCACCCTGAAATGTGGTTGCCAGATGTTTCAATAGGGTTAGAATATGAGCTATGAATGACTTACTCAATAAACTCAATGTGCTGTTGCGTTCAACCCTGACTAGTTCTGGTGACTCTGCTAAGTCTTCTAAATTGTCTGGAAGGGGTGGGGCTGACCTGGGGCGTGATGCCTTGCTTTTGCGCCAGCGCGTGAATGAAGCTATTCAATATGAAAATCAGCTTCAAGCGCGTTTGCGAACATTGGAATCAGAAGTCACCCATTGGGATGAAGCTGCTGACATCGCGGTCGGTAAGGGGGATGAGGCCGCCGCCCGCTACGCAGTTGAACAACTGACTCTCGCCAAACAACGGGCGACCATCGCGGAATCGGATTTGCGTCAGCATCAACGAGTTACCGAAGAGCTGTTGCTCCGCGTAAATGAACTTGAAGCTGCTGTAGCTGATGCAGGGCTGTCGAAAGATCAGGGGCCGGAAGCCTCTTTGGATTTTGGTGTCGTTGCAGATCAGGTCAATTCATTGGTCAATCAGTTTCGTGAACGCGTTAGCGAGTTGCAGTCCACGATTCAAGCGCGTGAGGTGAGTGAGACCACTTCTCCACCTGCTACTCCGCCTGAAGTCGAAGTCGATGATGATCTCGCCAACCGTCGGGATCGCCTGAGCAAGAAGTAAATACATGCCGATAGATGAAAAGCGCATACTGGTTGTCTCCAATGATGTCGTTGTCATTCGGCAGATCCATGATTCTTTATTTGAGGGTGTCTTCTCTCTGCAAAATGCCTATAGTCATCGGGACGCTTTATATGCGCTAGAGAGTAGTACATTTGATGTAATCCTCGTGGACGACCGGATGATTAGTCGTGAATCCGGGGAACCAACGCCAACTGCCCTGGCTCGCTTGAAACCGATGCTTCCGGTCATTGCGATTTCGCAACATCCTCTGATACAGCCCCCTGGCAACCTGATTCCAGTTTCGCTCGGCCAGGCAGAAATCCATCAAGCATTGGCTCGGCTCTTTCAACCGAATCCCCGCAGGCAGGGTGTGACTCGCGATATTCGGTTAGGTCTGGCAACCACTGAAAATCTTCCAGCCCAGCGTGAAGAACTTGAGGCACTGTTTGAACTCAGTAAATCCTTGACTGAAGTGCTTGACCTGGGGGAAGTCCTGAATCGCGTGGTTGAGGCGGCCCGTCGCCTGACCAAAGCAGAAGAAGGCATGATTCTTCTGCCAGATGAAGAAAGCGGCGACCTTCTGTTACGTGCCAAGGTGGGGATTGACCATGAGGATGCGCGCAATTTCCGTGTCCGCACAGATGATACCCATGCCGGTAATGTGATGAAAAGTGGTCTGCCGCTGTTGATTGGTGGACAAGGTCTACAGAAAGTAAAAACAGAATATTTAGTTCATTCACTTTTGTATGTCCCCATTATTTATGAAAACCGGACTATTGGAGTCTTAGGTGTCAATAACCGGGTTTCCAACGGCCTGTTTAATTTGCGACAGCAAGAACTCTTGACCAATCTGGCTTCCTTTGCGGCGATTGCCATCGAAAATGCCCGTGTTCATGAAGAATCGGTCGAACGGACTCTCGAACTGCAAACGCTGGTCGAAGCCAGTCTAATTCTCAATTCGACTCTTTCGCTGGAACATACGCTACCTACGATCTGCGAACAATTGCTGCGGATACTTAATGTCAATCTGGCCCAGATTTACACTTGGGACTCTGAACTCAACTGGTTACGGGCAATGGCCCGTTCAGTGCGTTCCTCCTGGGCTATCGGGCAGGGTCAGATCCTCAAGCTTCCCAAGTCCTCGTCTCTGGCTGATGTTTTGCAAAGCCGTGAACCCTGTTTTGAAGCGATTTCCGATGTATCAACTTCCTCGGACATTCAAACGCTTCTTGAACAACGTTCGGTCTCAGCGGTACAGATCATTCCAGTGACAGCCAGTGAACAGGTGATTGGTGTGCTGTTTGGGTTTTATCGTGCACACCCTCAAGCTGCGCCTAGCCCTGAACAGATTCAGAAAGCCCACCGGACGGCGCTGGAAACCTTTGTTAGCTTGACTGGTCAATTACGTTCGGCTCAGGTCGCGGGCATTTACCGGGTATTCGAGTCATTAGTGGTACTTCTTAATGCGGACTGGTGCGAATTAGCTATCTGGAATGCCGATAAATTCCAACTATCTACGCTGGTCGAAGTTGGTGACGCCACGTGGTTAGTCTCCCCGCAACCCTACATTGACCTGAACCAATATCCAGATATTGCCGAACCGCTACAATCTGCAACCAGTTTTATCAATATATCGGGCGAGACCGGACGGCTGACACCCGGTTATCGCGCACTAATCGATGAAACCCATAGCCGGGTCGTGCTGGGCTTGCCACTGATACAGCGTGGACAGGTTCGTGGTATGGTTTTGTTTGCGGATGGTCGGCGCAATCGCGTATTTAGTGATCGAGAGTTAGCTCTGGGGCGTGCTCTAGTAGGCCAGGCTGCCACAGCGCTGGAGAATGCCAGTTTGATTTATGATCTGGAACAAAGCCTTATTCGACTGCAGGAAACCCAGGATCGTTTAGTTCAAACTGCTCGCTTGACTGCCATGGGGGAACTGGCTGCCGCAGTTGCACATCAAATTAATAATCCTTTGACGACTATCATGGTAGACTCAGAGATGATGCTGCTTGATGAGCCGCCGGGGTCACGGAATTACCGATCAATTGAATCCATTCATCGGGCTGGGAAACGAGCAGTTGGGGTTGCCAAAAGACTCCTGGCGATTGCGCGTCCCAGCGACCCCGAGTCGCCACCAATGCCGATTGATGTGGTGGATACCATCCAGGGGGTGCTGTCGCTGGTGCAAGCACGTATAGAGCGGAATCACATTCGGGTGCTGGCTGATCTGCCAGCCGGGTTGCCTCCAGTATGGGCAGTTCCCGGCACATTAGATGATATCTGGTTAAACTTGCTGATGAATGCTCACGATGCCATGTTGGGTCGACCAGAATCATGGATGAGCATCAAAGCAAGATACATATCAGAAGATCAAGTTTTAGAGGTCATTGTCGAAGATAATGGCCCTGGTATACCAGAGGCCATTCAGCATGAGGTTTTTAAACCCTTTTTTACCACCAAGCCAATCGGTGAAGGAACTGGAATCGGCCTGCACATCTGCCGTCAGTCAGCCGAGCAAGCCGGGGGTAGCATCCAGGTAGAAAGTGAAGTAGGTTCTGGAACGCGATTTTTAGTGCGCCTGCCAGTCAACCGCGAAGGAGATTCACTGTGACATATATTATGGCAGTTGATGATGATCCAGAGGTGCTGGATACCCTTAGTCGAGTGCTGGAGCGTGAACAATTCACTGTCGGTCTGGCACGTTCAGGAACCGAAGCCCTGCAGAGGCTGGAACAAGAAACACCGGATGCGATCATCCTGGATATCATGATGCCTGGGATGGATGGTATTTCAGTATGCCGGCATCTACGTCGTGACATCCGTTTTATCGCAACGCCAATACTTTTCTTGACGGCTAAAGGCAGCACAGACGATATTGTCGATGGGCTTGACGCCGGTGCTGATGATTATGTGGTCAAGCCATTCGAACTGGCTGAACTGCGTGCTCGACTTCATGCACTTTTACGGCGTGCTCGGCGCGATTCACCTACGGGTAAGGTCCTTCAGGCGAATGATTTGACGCTCGACTCCGATACCTATCAGGTGTTTGTGGGGGCGGATCGTATTCAGTTAACCTCAACCGAGCATCGGCTCTTGCGATATCTGATGGAAAATCCAAACCGTGCGCTGTCCCCCTCGCACTTGCTGCAAGCCGTTTGGGAGTACCCACCCAATACGGGCGACCCGGATCTGGTTCGTGCTCATGTTCGCAACTTGCGTGCCAAGATTGAGCAAAATACCGATCGGCGCTATATTCGGACAATCCACGGTGTAGGCTATATGATTGCGACGTGAGTCCAGCACGAGAGTCACGTTTGAGAATGGCGATACATGCGTGTCGCCATTTTTATTGCCTCACTGAGGTCCAAAATTCACAAAAGTTTCAGATGGCGACCCACAAACAGAGCCCAGTCCTGCATATACTCAAAGTATAGCGATTTTGTAGTAACAGGAACTGGTCAATGATGTACACCATACTTGCCGTCGATGATGATCCGGAATCTCTGGGCGTGCTGCAGCAGTTCCTGACGCAGGAAGGCTACCGGGTTTCGACTTCAGGTTCGGCACGGCAAGCGTTGCACATGGTCGAGCAATCAGCACCTTCATTGATGCTGGTGAACACAAACCTCCCTGGATTGGATGGCTTGACCTTATGCCGTCGCCTCCGTACCAATCCGGCAACGGTGGAAACGCCGGTAATCTTTATGATGCCGCCGGGCTCCAGTTTTGATGTCACCAGCGCCTTAGAAGCCGGTGGTGATGATTTTATCCGTAAACCATTTGCGTTGCGTGAACTCTCTGCGCGCATTCGGGCACATCTGCGGCGTACAAACCTTGGTCGCATTCCCGAAGATACAACTCGGTTGACGATCCTGCCCTATAACCTGTCTGTGTTGGTCAACGAACGGAAGGTTGCGCTCACGCAGGTAGAATTTGAGTTGTTGATGTATTTGTCCAACACACCCAATCAACTTCACTCGACCGAAAATCTACTGATGGGTGTCTGGCGTTATCCACATGGCGCGGGTGATGCGGCGCTGGTTCGCAACCATATCCGAAATTTGCGCCGTAAAATTGAAGACGATCCTGAACGTCCGGCCATCATTCTCTCCAGGCATGGCAGGGGATACACCGTGAAGGCCCATGTTCAAATCGAAAACCAACCAAGTGGGGGGGCGCGCTGAGCGCCCCTTCACATTTTTACGATAACCTTTACAAAATCCGATCAACTTCTTATCACTGCCTCAATCGTCTACGCAAAACCCTGTGCTATGATACGTTGACAGCGTGTGTATCACGCTGCGTGACAAGTCAGTCATTGAGGGCCAGCAATGCGTAACCTGCTTCATCAGCTACTGGCAGTTTTGGATGGCACTCCCGCCGAGTATGGTCATCGTCCCTGGCGTGGGCAAAGTGTTGCCGAACTGGCACTGGTGACTCCTCTCTTGATTGCCATGTTGATGGCATTGGTAGAGATGGGTTGGTTTGCCAATAACTATCTGATTATGTTGGAGGCTTCGCGTGCTGGTGCACGCTTTGCGACTACGCTCCCGCCGGAACGCTCACCTTTGGAATGGGATAATAACGCTAGTCTCTATAACATCGGTAATGTTGATTCAGTCGCAGCGCGTGTGCTGGGGGGATGTGGGCCAGATGCACCCGGCTTCTACAGTGATGTGGTTTGCACGGTAGTTGATTCGTTGCGTCCTATGGTGATGGATAACACGGGTGATTCGGTGGGTGACCGTCTTTTTAACGGTACGCGCTTTGATGACATCGTAGTATCAGCGTTCGCTCTCAAACTGGTCAATCCTGCTACCGTCGATGCAGTGAGTCCACCCATTGTGACCGGTGCAGACTCGACCGATCTGCGTGCTTTACCCAATGTGGCTGGTGCGAATCCGCCAACCGTGCCGGGGATGACCGCTACCTCTCCACGTATCGTGGTGGTAGGGCGCTATCCCACCAACGCCAATGAGTGCGGGGCTATGGAACCCGTCGATCCCTTTGATTACCTTTCCAATTCAACCCGCGACTATCGTCTAGTATCGCCCAGCCTGGGGAACGTGGCTGGTAATGAAAACTGGATCGAACTCGAGGGTATGGATGTGGGTACCGATTCCGGTTTCATAGGCTTCTCTTATCTTGGGAATCATGTTTCCACCAATCCGCTGAATAATGCGGCGTGCATTGGTTCAAACTGGACCAGTGTCGAAGTTGAGCGTCTCGTCAATTTGCCAAATTGGAGCCTGTCAGGTAATGCGGAGCGAAGCGTACTGCCGGATAAAAGCGGGCTTGTGCTGGTCGAGATCTTCTGGCGACATGATATGCTGCTCAATTCACCCATTCTGACAGCTATTATCGGTACGCTGGATGCACTGAATGCGCCAGTGTCGGTGTGGGCCGCCTTCCCCTTAACTTCAACCGAACCGCGTATTGATTTCAGCAATTACTAGCCAAGTGCGCGCAACAAGACGTACAGAGGTACGATGATGAAAGCACCTTTTCTATCTCGATTTGTTCGCCGGACGTTGCGCCGGGGCGAAACCGGCCAGACCATTGTGATCCTGGCTTTTGGGTTTATTGTCCTGTTGGCCTTCATCGGTATCGTCACCGATGTATCCTTGCTCTTTGTACGATATACGACCCTCAGGCGTGCGGTAGATGCGGCGGCGGTGGCTGCTGCCGGGCAGGTGCGCCGTCCTGAAGTGACCGCGGATGACCTGACGAAAGCAACAAGCGGCGGCGGAACAGCCGAAGAGATTTCGAATCGGGCCGCTGGCTATGCTTATGCACGGAATGTCGCGACGGTCAACCTCACGGCACGTCAGTACATCGAATTCTACGGTCTTCAGCCATCCGCCGTACTGGTCGATACCTGTGCGACTGTGTTAGCGGCAAATGACCCGATTACGTTTAATCAACTGTTGTGTGCCAATACCCAACAGCCCCGGAAGTTAGTGAAAGTGACTGCCCAAATCGAGTCCTTCACTACTTTCTTGCGGTTGATTGGTTGGGACCGCATCACCCTGCAGGCGACTTCGATCTCTGAAACCGCTGTGCTCGACATCGTGATGATCTTTGATGTGTCAGAGTCGATGGCGGTGCAGACCAGTTACGACGACTGGGCGAATATTCCCAATCAGGCTACTGGTCAGGAAAACCAGAGTATGCGGTATTTGCCGCCGCGTATCAGCAATGGCCCCTTGCGTCTGGTAGAACCCACCGGCGCAGGTGCGACTCAGGGTTTACTGACAGCACTGCATACCGACCCTATGCGCGTCAACAACATCTGGAACTTCATGTTGACCCGAACCCAGCGTCAGTTGCTCGACTATCAACAGGCAGGGGATTTGCGCCCTGGCGGCGAATATCCCTTCAGAGGGGTGCCGTTCTGGGTGAATAGTTCCGGAACGGTATCAACCAATATTGCTGCGACGGGTGCCCCCGTCCAACCTCGTGAAGAATGCCGTATCCGTTTTTGGCCTTATGCTGCGTCTAATCAATCGCTGTGGGATACGTCAGCAACGGTGAGCCCGCCGCCTCATCCCAGCCTGGATGTACGTCAGGAATATACGGCGGCAGCCACGGCTTTAGGTTTGCTCACTTCCCCGGCGTTGTATCCCAACGGGCAGGGCGAAAATTATGGCTGGAGTGGTTTCGCCCCCGGCTTCAACTACTTTGGCTGCTGCAACGATCCCAACGGAGATCAAAACTTCAGCGACTTGATTTGCCAGCCGTTCCGTCAATTACGCCAGGCTAGTGACGAATTCATCCAACGGATCGACTTCAGCCGTGGTGACCGTGTGGCTTTTGTCACCTTCGACCGTGATGCCTACCTGATCGATCCGCCAGGTGCGGCCAATGCCCCCATGATGACCGATCCGACCATCGCCCGGAATACACTGTCCCAGGTGGTGGGTGTCCGCGCCGAGCCGAACTTTTATGCTGATACGGATGGGAATGGCTACTGGGATGGCTATGTCATTGGCGGAACCCCCTGGAATCCGCCGTCGACCAGCAATGTCATTCCCTACAACTACAATTCAACTGGCGGTTTCAATCAGCGCCAACTAGGTCTGATGAATGACTATCCGGTGTTTGGTAACTGCTACGTGGCCAATGCGGCTATTCGCTGGCCGAACAGCCTGTATGCATCACCGGCCTCGACCTGGTATGGCCCCTCGCCAACATATGATGTCAATACGCCTTTTACCCAGGCGCAGTTGCCGCGCTATGCTTATAACGCTGCCCGTTTTCCGACGTCACTGTCGTCGGTTTTGATCCCGCCGCTGAACGATACGGCCTGGAATACGGCCATGGGTGCTGCTCTGCCCTCCCTCACCCAGGCTGAACTGGATAACCTCAAGCCGCTGTACAGTTATCAGTTCCGCGCCGGTTGCCGTGATAGTAATGTCGGTGCCAGCTTGCGTGTGGCCAATAATGCCTTGACTGATCCCGCGACTGTCCGTGTGAATGGTGCCGTCTGGGTCATGGTTATGCTGGGTGACGGTGCGGCTGCCGGTACCGACCCCATGACGACCGCTTCGGGTGGTGCGTTGTTGGCTGCCAGCAACCTCTTCCCGATCAATGCGACCGAGTATAGTCAGGTGGCCAGCGGCGGTCAGTATGGTTCCTATGGAGCCTGCCCTTATGGCACTGCGGCGAACCCGGGTCCTCTGACGGATGACAATTTTAGTACGGTTCGTCCGTATTGTTCTGACCGCTTCCCCGAGACCCGTACACTTTGCACGACCGTGGATGCCAACGGACAGGTGTCGACGACTGTCGGGACCACGTCTTGCTTTGAACGCTATGATGCCGATGATTATGCCCGTGACTGGGCTGATTTTGTCGCCAAAATCGAAAATCCCAAGCAGACGATTGACCAGGTGCAGCAGCGTTCCTGGGCGTTGATCCAGCGTCCAACCATCTATACGATCGGTTTTGGTCTGGATTTCCGGGTGACTAATCGCGATGGACTGGCATGGAATCCGGGCTGTCTGGCAGACAGTGATGACTGTCTGGGTGAGGAATTGTTGCGCTACATCGCTGATGTCGGTGACAATAACCGCGTTGACAGTGACTGGCAGCAGGACATGATCGATGATGGCGTCGTTAACCTTAGCTTGCGTAATCCATCTCGCGATGACTGGGGTGATCGCGGTGCTTGCGAAAATCCCTTGCCAGTGAGTATTGATTTAAACTCACCGTCCCAGGATGTGGCTACAGCCCGTGTTGGTATGTTGCAGCCCATGGCGCATGGTGAAAGCTGTGGTAACTACTATAATGCCCCGGATCAACGCCGCCTGCGCGCCGTGTTCGATGACATTGCCGGTAAGTTGTTTACCCGAATTACCCGTTAGTTTGACAGGGAACAATCTTCAAGGTTGTTCCCTGTAAGCGAGTCAATCATTTGCGAGGGCAAGAGTATTTTGCCCGAAAGTGAAATAGGTCAGTGAGGGGGTATTGATGTCCACAGTTCAACCTGTAGTCCAGGAAAGGTGGCGAGGGCAAACGCTAGCCGAGTTTGCTATTACTCTGCCAATCGTCCTCTTGCTGACCTTCGGCATTATTGAGTTTGGGCGTATCTTTCAATCATGGGTGACGCTCCAGAATGCGGCTCGTACTGCGGCTCGTTATGCCAGCACGGGCCAATATTTCGAGAATCTCTATACCATGCAGCTCGATCACCGACTGGAAGTGGCGGATGATCCGAGCGGACTCATTCCCTGTATTTCTGGCAATGGTTCGGAGCGTGGTACGTTAACCACCTACACGCCGCCTGGATCTGATTATTCAATGCAGATCTACACGGGCGGTGCCGAGTCGCTTTATGCCACCATGTACGATGGTGACGACTGTAATCCGAAAGATGAGAACGACCAGTTCCGCCGTCGTGATATGGTGCGCTTGCTTTCGATTATGCAGGAAGCCCGGCGCGGGGCCTCTGGCCTCTCCTTGGAACCCAGTCCCCTGGACGTAGCCGGTCTTGATAAACTGAACCCGCGCCTCTGGCCGTGGTTGGACCCCTTGAGCGTTCCCCATCCGCGTTCGGCGGATCGCGCCTGGTTTAATGTCACGGTTTGTAGCTCCCGTGATAAAGACAATCTGAACAATGGCACCTACTTCAATCGTGCCAGCAATCCGGGTGTCTACCAGCGTAATCGTTTTGTCACCTACATTGATGACGGCACGGTAACGGACTTGCGGAACGCTGCCAATCAGACTTTGCGGCCGGTTACCCAGACGACTGCTCCGGTCCCCCCACGCCTGAACTATGCGGCCTGTTTGCTGAATGAAGTTCAGCTGACCGCTGGTGTGCCGGTCAATGCGGGTGTGCCAACCATGGATGCCGGTGGCCCTGGTGATACGGTCACGGTAGTAATTACCTATAATCACCCATTGATTACCCCACTTGGCATTGCGCCTTTCATTCGGATGCAGGCTCGTCGTAGTGCCATCGTTGAGTCGTTCCGCCGTGCGCTGCCTCCGCAGAACAACTCGCCTTTGAACGCCACCTTGCCCGCGCCGCCGACCAATACACCTACTCAGACTCTAACACCGTCGGCGACCTTTACGCGCACCCCGACGCTCACGCCGTCCAGCACCTTTACGCGGACTTCAACCTGGACGCCTGCTCCGAATTTCGAGTGCATCGGTTTGTCTCTGACTGCGCTCGGTATGCAGCCTGGACCGAATGGGGCCACTGAAGTGCGCTTCCGCATCAACAATAGCAATGCTCAGTCTACCTATCTCACGCAGGTTGATTTCCGTTGGCCGACCATTGCGGCCTTGCCCAACCTGGCTGTCATGGGCATGGGCCTTGTTGATCCATCTTCGGCGACGACAATCGTCAATCACTGGTTGCATACAGGTTCAGGTGATACTGCCTCACCAACCAATACCAGTTCTGATGCCTCCTTGCCGACCAACTACTTTAACAATACGCCTCCGACAAGTCCCGGACGTGCTCTGGCTGGTCAGGCCAATACCACTTGGGTAGCCCAGCTTTCCAGCAATGTGGCTCCCTATGTCACCAATATGTCGGCCTACAGTGGGACGAACTTTACGATCTACAACCCATCTGCACCGACGACTCCTTGTACCTTGACCTTTACGCAGGCAACGCCGACCGCCAGTTCGCCCAGTGCTACACCGACTCAGTTGTGTGTTGCCAACCGCGTACAAGTCATCTTCCTGGGCTTCGATACATTTGGGCTGGTACGTCTCCAGGTGCGTAACGAGACCAACGCGGTGACGACACTGACCGGCTTTAACATCAACTGGGTATCGCGCCAGACAGGTCAAACGCTGGATCGTGTCTCTGGTGGCGGAGATCCGGGCACGCCGGGTTCCAAGTTGATCTGGCAGGGCGCTGCTGGGCAGGATTCAACGCCACCGACCAATAGCACTGAATCTGCCTGGGTTGATAGCTATGACTTCCCAGTTGGTTCGCCCGGTTCGCCGTCATTCACCAATTTGGTGCTCGACTTTGGCGGCATTGCCGGGTCGCTCTCCAGCATCGGTGCTGTGCCGACCGACTTCAATGGCTCAACCTTTACCTTCAACTGCGGTGGTACGGTGACCTTGGTTGATGCTGCTACTCCGACGCCGACGGCTACCAATACTGCGCCGGCTACAGCGACCGCGACTCGGACCAATACACCGACGCGCACGCCGACTCTGACCCGTACGCCAACCCGTACGCCGACTGTTACCTTTACGCCGTCAATTACGCCGACGCCGTCGCGGACCTTTACGCCAACCGTTACGCGTACGCCGACGCGGACGTTTACACCGTCGATTACGCCGACGCCATCGCGGACGTTTACGCCGTCGAATACGCCGACGCGGACCAATACGCCGACTATCACGCCGACGCCATCGCGTACTTTCACCCCGTCCATTACGCCGACGCGGACCAATACGCCAACTCGAACTGCGACGTTCACGCCGTCAGCAACTCGGACGCCATCCAATACACCGACGCGTACGCCGACGGTGCCGACCAATACGCCGACGCGTACGCCCACTCCCACGGCGACCAATACCAATGCGCCGGCGAGTGCGACACCGACTCGTACACTGACTCGTACGCCGACGCCGACACGTACGCCGACGGACTACATACCGCCGACCGAACCGGGTGGTGGTAACCAGACTTAATCTGGCCAGAACGCAAACGGCCCCGGTTACATAACCGGGGCCGTTTTGTTTTCGGATAAAACTGAAATCGGAGCAAATGTTCCGATTTGCGGCCAGGAATGTGCTACGATCTCACCAAGCGTAAACGTAGGGGTAATGAATTCCCTGCACGGGCTGGCGACATGCTGGACTCCCCTGCCTTCGGCATCCAGCACCCGGACTCGCACAGTGACTCATTTTCTCAACAAACGAGGGGGGCGGAAGGATACCCACACAATGACACTTGGCGACCTACTAAGCTGAGAAAAGCAGCATCGGTGTTTGAAGGTCTCGCTGTGGTCAGGGACGGCTCATCGAATACCACCCACGACGAATCTAAGGGTTCAAATGCGTGACCGTAGGTAGGTCATCCTTGAGGGACAAGTTCATCGCTTTGAACACAGCCCCCAAGGCAGCAAATCAGGGTATTCAAATGTGTCAAATATGTCACATGTGTCTACTCTTTAATGATGCCGCTCACCATGATCCGGTCTTAGGATCCTGGTGCAATGACGATAATTTGAGGATTTCGTAGATATCGCTGTCGGATGGCGTCGGTTGAGGTGTATTCTTCGGGGGTAAGCAACGACCAGAAGAACGTCGGCGAGCTAATCTTGCCAGTGGCCTCATGAGCATAGCGTCGTAGCCAGTTAAGAAAAGTCGCGTCTCCTAGTACTGCTCGTAAATCACCTAACATCCGTACGCCGCGTAGATAGACTGCATTAATGTATTCCCGGCGGCTGCTGAATTCATAGACGCTGCTATCGACAAAACCCTGCGGCGAGTAAGTGTTAATTCTGAAGTCCCACCACCACTGGGTTAGCTCAGGGAACTGCGACTCGATAAACAAATACTCACTATAAGTAGCCAATGCTTCGTCCAACCAGGGCGTGATTGCTTGGTCGTTCCCGATCTGTTGATACCACCATTGATGGGCAATTTCATGAACGGTGATGAGCATCAGGTAGGATTGCGGCCCTTTGAAACTGCGAAAATACTCTCCACCGACAAAAACGAGCCCGCTAAATTCCATCCCATCTGGGAAATCACTCTGTACAATTACCATCCGCGAGTAGGGGTAAGGGCCAAAGAGTTCTGTGTAGCGGTCGAGGCTTCGTGTTGCTACGTCTAGTGCAAAAGCAGCGCTGTCGATGGTGCTGCTGCCATCGGTTATGCGGGCGTCCTCAAATGAGTAAAGCTCAACCATGGTGCCGCTCTGCGACTGAGCCGCTGTGAGAATGTAGGATGGGCTTAGGCTTACGCTGAATTCCCGCGCAGAGCCTAGCTTGAATCGCCATCTTTCCGGGCTTACTTCAATCGGTTCTCCGGGTGCTGCCACGCGGATATTGGCTGGCGCATTTTGCAGAGTGAGAGTGACATCGTAATCAGCGAGATCATCAATGTCATGCTCGCCAATGAACGTATTCTCATGGGTAATCCACTGGTCGGATTGCCGGGCTGCTAAACTGACCAGCCATCGTCCAAGGTTTAACTGGCGATTACCGAAACCCAGATACCCTTGATAGGCATTAATCTCCCCGTCTTCTAGGGACGGGATGTTTAAGGTGTAATTGAGGGTTATTGTTACGCTACAACCGACTTCTATAGGTTCAGTCAGTGTGATGGTCAACCGTTGACCAGCTAATTCATAACTCGGTGTACCAAACCGCAGACTAACTTCATTGAGTGCAAATACACCGGGACGTTCATTCGGTTTGGTGTTTAGAACGATTTGACTGATCGCTCTATCTCCCCGATTGAACCATTTGATTTCCTGCTGTACGATGACGCTTTGTATTGGATAGTTGACTACGGCCTCTACTAAATGCTGGTTTTCTGTTTCCGTCAAACATTCAACGTTCCGGGTGTCCGGTGTGAAAGTAAGCGTAGGAATGTTTTGAAGCTGTCTGGTGGCAGTTGGTACCAGCGTGGGTTGTGTGGTCGGCTGAATGATTTCAGTGATGACTAATGGTACTGAGGCTGCCTGGCTACCTAAAGAGCAGGCTGAAAGCACCCATACCAGGAGCAGCAAGGGGAAGTAGGGCAGAGATCGCATACGGCCATCATACCTGCTTGCGTTAGCTTCGCCAACTGTGCAACCAGTATTTATAGCGCAGCGTATAGCAATAGTAAGTGTTATCTTTGAAGACACACACAATCGTACCCATTCGAGGGGGATCATGAGAAATCAACCAGTCCCAGATCAAATTCGCGGGCTTGTCCGCTTGACACGCTGGCAAGAATATGTGCCATTTGTAATTCCATTGACAGTTCTCGGTGGATTGTTGGCTGTTCATCCATACGGCATCTCGCTCGATTGGCGGCTTATTGCTGTGACTGCCGCCAATATCCTGGCTGTGGCTTACGCTTTTATGATCAATGACATCGAGGATGCGCCCGATGATGCTCGTGATCCTGATCGTGCTGCCCGGAACCCCATTACGATGGGTGAGATTGGCATTCGCTTCGGCTATGCAGCCTGCCGGTTCGTTGCCGGGGTTACGCTCGTTTTGTATGCCTTAGCCGGTGGCTATGCCTTTGCAATTGGGGTAGCGACCCTGCTCCTTTCGCATCTTTACTCATGGCGTCCCGTGCGGTTGAAGGCTTGGCCGGTAACCGATATTGTTTCTCATTCATTGATGCTCAGTGGGTTGCTGCTGCTGGCAGGTTACTACACTTATCACACAGAACCGGGTATCGTCTGGTATGTCGCTGCGGGTGTGACCTTTTTCTCGGTCTACGGTCAACTCTATAACCAGATACGCGATTTCGAAATGGACAAGGCCGCTGGGTTGAAAAATACCGCCATCCTGCTGGGTGAAGCCAATACCCGTCGTGCAATGTATCTCTCGATAGGCTTGGCTGCAGCTTGTATCGTAGCAGCGATTGTTCAGAACGCTTTTCCACTCTGGTTGGGCTTGGTTCTCGTTGCCAGCATTCCGGTAAGTATGATGATTAGCCCTCGCGGCGATATGCGTGGTGGTGAGGCTGTTGACATCAGCGGTAAGTATCAGATTCAAGGCCTGTTAGCGGTCAACCTGACGGTTGCAGCCTGGCTTGCCTACACCGTATACCTGCAACTTACATTGTAAACTTGTAACGAATTGGATGAACCCCGATGGGAACATGATCGGTTTCCATCGGGGTTTTTTATTTCTTCCTACGTGAGCATTTTACTTTTGAACTCGATTGATAGAACCAACGCTTCTGGACTATAATTCTTATTGTGATGTTTGTTTGCGAAGGTATTTGCCCTGATGACCACCACTGAGGTCAAGACCAAAGGCCGTATTCTGGTTGTAGACGATATTCCAGATACGGTCGAACTTCTAAAGGACTGGTTAACGAGTCACCAGTATGACACTCTGGGTGTTACCAGTGGAGTCAAGGCTCTTGAAATTGCGGCTGAGAGTAAGCCAGACCTAATCCTATTGGATGTGATGATGCCAAAGATGGATGGTATGGAAACATGCCGCCGCTTGAAGGCTAATCCCGCTACAGCCAGTATTCCGGTGATTTTGGTAACCGCCCGTAACCCAAGTGATGCTCGTGCTGAGGGGATGCTGGCGGGTGCGATTGATTACATCACAAAGCCCGTCAATCTCAATGAACTCGTCAGTCGAATAGAAATCGCACTTTCACGTGCTGATCAGCAGACCCCTGTGGATGTGCAGCGATTATTAGAAGAAGTGGCACATTCTGCGCTGGCAATCATGGGCTGCGATATGGTCTGGTTATTGGGTATTGATTCTGAAATGGCGTTCCTTCGTAGTCGTATTCTGGTAACCACGGGCGGCCAACGGCAGGAAACTGATTTTTTGGTCACTGCAGGGCAGGGTGAACCCGTTCCAGTTTACGCCTTAAATGAAGATCATAACCCATTCTGTGCAGTATATGTGACGCGCAAGACAGAGGTAAATCTGCTCACTTCATCGTTAGCGACAGTACCTTCCATGCAGGCGCTGCAAAAAGCGACTGTTGCGCTTCGTTTGAGCTACCTGACTGCTGTTCCGATTACAGCCGCTGGTAAAACATCTGGTGTGATGGTGCTCGGCAGTGTTAAGCCTGTTGATATGGAAACCCAACGCACCCGACAGATTGTGACCTCTCTTGCCAGTCAGGCGGCTATCGCGCTGGATTATTCCAGGTTGATTCTCGATTTGACCGATCGTGAACGGGATATGCGTCGCGAACAGACCTTCCGTCAGATGGTCTTGGATACCATGAGTGATGGCTTGGTCGTTATTGACTCAAAAGGCATTATTAAATATGTGAATAGACGTTTATTGCGTCTCACCGACTATCCCAAAGGTTATCTCGAAGGTCGTTCGGTTGGTGAACTCTTTCATCCTGATGATCGGATAGCCGTCATGATAGGCCTTCTGCGTGAAGGTGGTGCGACGATGCGTTTCGATCAGCGATTGATGACGCGGGACAATCGTGTGATTCCGGTTTGGATGAGCCGTTCTCGTTCCCAGAGTGACGATCTGGAAAATCAGGTTATTGTTCTTAGTGATATGACCGACCAGAAGCAGCGGCAGGATGAACTTGAGCTTCAAACTCGTAGACTGGGTGCGCTGAATAAAGCATCTCACATAATCACCGCTAAAGTCTCACTGCATGAAACCCTGCAGAATATTCTTGATGCGGCGATGAGTGTAGTTGAAGCGCAAGGTGCTTCCCTATTCCTCTTTAATAAAGATAACGCTAGTGAATTGATTGTAGTTGCAGCCGTCGGTACTGCTTCCGACATTATGCAGGGTCTGCGTGTGCCGGTTGGGCAGGGTGTGGCAGGCTGGGTTGCCCGCGAAGCGAAATCCGAGTTGGTGAGCAAAATCGAGCGCGACCCTCGTTTTTTCAAAGGTGTTGATGAGCAAACTGGCTTGGATACGCGCTCATTGATTGCGGTGCCACTCATTGCTGGACAGGGTGTCATCGGCGTTATTGAAGTGGTGAATAAGCTCGACGGTGAGTTTACTCAAGATGATGTGCGTCTTTTGGAGAGTATGGCAGGTACGGCAGCAATTTCAGTCGAGAATGCGCGATTGTTTGATGAAACACGTCGTCGAGTAAAAGAACTGGGTACGTTGTTCGAGGCTAGTTCTGCGGCTTCTTCGACCTTGGAATTCTCTCAGGTTATTCAAGGGGTTGCGCGAAATATCGCCAAAGGGTTAGAAGTTGCACGCTGTTCCATTATGTCGCTGGACGAGGCTCAGCATCGCCTGGAGGCACTAGCCGAACAATGCGATATTGCATGGCTTTGGGATGATGCGCCCAGACAAGCCTTACGTGTTTTACCACTGGTTGAAGCTGCTGTTGGCGAAATGAAAGCCTTGCAGACCAGCCTCACTGACCCTGTGTTATCCACTGAAGATCGTCTCATGCTCGAAGCCAACGGCATGGGGCAGGTTATTCATATTCCGCAGAAGCTCAGAGATCGAGATCACTTGATTGTCAGCCTCTTTTATCTGTATCCAGAGCACGAATATAGTGAAAGTGATGTTCAGCAAGTTCGCACTCGAGTACGGGAATGGTTCAACAGTATTGAAGGCGAAAGTATCGAACGGGTATCACCAGTAGAACTCCAGCGACTCGCTGAAAAGCTGATGGTAGTAGGTCTGTCGCAATGGTTGATGATCCGTTCCTGGAAAGATGGAGAAGATTTTTCCCGTTTGTTATTGGAGCGTGGTTTTAGCGAATGGACTACTCGCCCTGGGTCCATTCTTAGTCTGGATCAATATCCGACGACGCAATCAGTTATTCGTACCGGTGCTATTCAGATGAAATTGCTCGAGGACCTAAAAGGTGACCCCTATGAGTCGGCATGGGTCAGTGGTCGTGGAGGCCGTTCCTGCCTGATCGTTCCTTTGATGGAAAAAGGCAAAGCCGTAGGTGCCATCAAGTTGTTGGATCAGGATGCGCGCCTGTTTGATGAAGGTGAAATCCGGCTTGCACAGGGGATCGCTAATGTCGTTAGCACCGCTATCGTTAATGCCAGACTGTATCAATCCCTGGAGAACCGTGCCCGTGCGCTAGAGAATGCATACCGGGAATTGCAGCAAGCTGACAAGGCCAAGGATGAGTTTATTCAGAATGTATCGCATGAACTACGTACGCCCCTGATTTCTATTCTTGGGTATGGTGGGTTGATGGTTGAAGGGGATCTGGGTGAGATCAATGAAGGCCAAAAAGATGCCCTCGACACGATGATGCGGAAGGCGCAGAAGCTGGCCGAAATCGTTGAAGATATTGTCTCTGCAATTGCGACTGAGCGTACATTCGAGAAGAACTCTGTTGATTTGCACGCAACCTTACAAGGTGTAATAGAGAAATATACACCTCGAATGAACGACATCGGAATCAAGTTGCAAAGCAGTTTTCCGGCAATTGTTGAACCAGTGCAAGGGGATAGCCGGGCGCTTTCTGAGGCCTTGGATAAACTGGTCGATAACGCGCTTAAGTTTGGGGCCAGTGGTGGGCAGATTGAAATTGCAGTAGAAGATGCGGGTGGGCCAACGCTTCAGGTAAGCATCCGAGATTATGGGATCGGTATACCTGAAAGCGAGCACCAGAAGATTTTTCAGCGTTTCTATCAAGTGGATGGTAGCTCTACTCGTCGTTTTGGTGGGACAGGTTTGGGGTTAGCAATTGCTCGTATGATTGTCGACGGGCATGGTGGACGCATCGATGTGCATAGCAGACCTGGTGAAGGTAGCACCTTCACTGTGTCGCTGCCCAAGTACACGACATTGAAAGACAATGGTTATCAATGAGTCTCAGCGATCTTCACGGCATACTATTCAATTGGCATATTCTGTATTCGTTTGTACTTGGTATTTGGGGCGCGATTATGGCTGCCCGACGCGAATCGATTTCCGGTAATTTCTGGGGAGCAGTTGCGACCGGAACTTTGCTGGCTGCCGCGGTTCTCATAATGGGCATCATCCTGACTCTACAAGGTTTTCAAACCACTCGACTGGTCACATATTATCTCTATATGGCATGGTTAGTCATCATTATGCCGGGTTTGTTCTCCTTACTCCGCGGCCGTGATGATCGAAGTGCTGCGATCGCCTTTACCCTGTTGTGTATCTTTAATGGTTTTACTTCTCTCAGTATGCTGCAACGTGGTTTCACCGGCCCCTGGCTAGTGCCCTAGCGCAATCAACCGCTGTGAAGCTTATCCTTACCCATGACCATGCTGATTTCGACGCGCTGGCAGCGATGTTCGCGGCAGCCAAGCTTAATCCTGAACATGTCCCAATACTGCCAGATCAATTAAATGCCAACGTTTCCCGTTTTCTGACTCTTTATGGGAGCGGACTACCTTTCGTTTCGCGCAGCCAGGTTACTCCTAAACGGATTGAACAGGTTATTGCTGTAGATACACAACGGGTAACTCATTGGAAGGGTATGGGTAAGAAAACCTATACGCTGATTATTGATCATCATCCTCTGGCTGTTGAATTGAAACCAAATCAATCCTTCAGCGGCGAAGTCATGGGCGCATGTACAACTTTGCTGGTTGAACAGATAGAAAAAGCCGAGTTGAGTCTCAATCCGCTGGAAGCAACACTGCTTACGTTGGGTATTTATGAGGATACTGGATCACTCGGCTATGGTACCACCAGGTCGCGAGATCTGCGTGGTGCTGCCTGGTTGCTCGATCAGGGCGCTGTTCTGGATACAGTACGTCAGTTTTTGGCTCACCCATTTGATGATAGTCAGCAGATTTTACTCTCTCAATTGATACAAGGGGCTGAAACCCGCCAAATCCGAGGTCATTCGGTGACCGTAGCCGACGCGAGGATGAGCCAGCATGTTTCCGAGATTAGCACAGTTGCTCATCGGTTGCGTGATTTGTTAGATACGGAGATCTTGCTGGTTCTGGTTCAGTTGCCTGCCAGTTTACATTTGGTGGCGCGCTCAACGGTCGATACTGTTGAATTAGGTAGTGTGGCACGTACCTATGGTGGAGGGGGGCATCGTCGGGCTGCTGCGGCTACTGTTAAGGATCATACGTTCGCTGAGGTCAAATCGTCTATTTGGCAGATCGTAGAACAATACATTTCTCCTGTCACTATGGTGCGGGATTTGATGTCGTATGGCGTCTATACCATTGAAGCTGACTTGAATTTGAAAGAAGTTGCCCCGCGGTTACGAAGAATCGGTCATGAAGGCTACCCTGTAGTGGAACATGGTCGGCTTATTGGCTTGCTATCTCGCCGAGACCTCGACCGTGCTCTGGAACATGGATTAGGTCATTTGCGTGTACGCGATGTGATGAATGCAGGTTCAGTTGCGATTCAACCTGATGATAGCTTTGACCAACTTCAGCGGATCATGATCGACTCAGATCGGGGTCAGATTCCGGTGATTGATGGAAGTGGGCAGGTACTTGGCATTGTTACCCGTACTGATGTGTTATCTCACTGGCGGCGGCTGCATAACAATCCAGGTGCAGCGACTGAGAGCTTAAACTACGATCAAATCAGAAATGTACTGGGTGTAGATGCAGCACTAGCTATTCAACGAATTGCTGAAGCAGCTCAAGCCAATGGGCAGGTGCTCTATCTGGTGGGCGGGTGTGTACGGGATTTGCTACTGGCGCGCCGTAATCTGGATTTGGATTTTGTTGTTGAAGGGGATGGGATTGCATTGGCCTGCCAGATGGCAGCAAATTATGGGGGTGATATCAGTGCTTATACTCCTTTTGGTACGGCGACTTGGAAACTGGAAGCTGCAGTTGCTCAACGATTGGGTGTACAAACGACTGGCTTGCCCGATCATATCGATTTTGTGACTGCTCGTAATGAGTATTATGAAACACCCACGGCATTGCCCACCGTCTATAGAGGTTCTATTAAACTCGATCTGGCACGACGGGACTTTACGATCAATACACTCGCGATACAGTTAAGCCCTTTAGCGGCTAATGGTCGCTTGCTTGATCCTTTCCATGGGGTCAAGGATTTGCGAGCAAAAATTATCCGTGTGTTGCATAACCTCAGCTTTGTGGATGACCCAACCCGTATTTTGCGGGCCTACCGTTTTAGTCACCGGCTGGGATTTGAGATTGAAGCACGCACTAACGATCTGATCAATACTGCAATGCCGATGTTAGCTCGCATTACGGGTGAGCGACTTCGCAATGAATTCACCTTGATTTTTCAGGAAGAACGCCCGGAACAAATATTGTCGCTTCTAGACAAACGTGGCATCCTCCATGGTATCCATCCTGAATTTACATTTCCCTCGAAAGCGGTTGCAGATTTTGAGCGTGCTCGGCATATCGCGCTTCCCTGGAATAGTCCCGATTTCAGCTTGGATAATCTCTACTGGCACATTCTTGCACGCCATTTGAATCCCGAATCGCTCTCTTCGTTCGGTGAGCGCTTGCTTATACCTACCGGAGAAGTCGAAGCCTGGTTGGCAACCCGACAACTCTTGGAAGCGGAGGAATGGCTCAATTCTGACTTGGCTAGACCGTCCAAAATTGTGGAACGCTTAAACAAGCTACCTGAATCCGCTTTGCTTGCCAGTTGGTTTTTGATGCAATCTGCGGTCGCCTCAGAACGGATTGTGAATTACTCACAGCGTTGGCGGTATATCAGGCCGTCTGTGAATGGCAATGATCTCCGCCAATTGGGGTTACCCCCTGGGCCGTGCTATAGCCTCATTCTAAAACGATTACGTGACGGATTGCTGGATGGGGAACTAGCAAAAGGTTCTGATGAACTAACTCAAATTAAGAAATGGATTGCGGACGGAATCTGCTCGCAAATACCTATACAAAATGGTTAGAATTTACAAACACCGGTCAATAGGACTTGCGTCCTGCCAAAACGGCGCGATAGAATGCCTCTTCAAATTGGACTTAATGTAATGTTGAACGATCTTATGGTAACGTGGAACCGTTACCACGAGAATTTGCCGAGGAACATTGAATGAGCATCGTTCAAAAAGATGTGAAAATAACCCGCTGGCGCGGTAGTGAGCACCCTACCTTCTCCAATATCACCCGCCAGATGAAGAAAGAAGGCCTGCGGCCTTATATGTGGACCAATATGGCGAATCATCGCTATGGTGTTCGCAGTCATGGTTATGACAAAGTGTTGTATGTGGTTGATGGTTCGATTGAGTTGTCTTTCCCGGATTTGGGTCAGCAGTTGATTATGCGACCCGGCGACCGGGTCGATGTTCCTGCCGGGGTCCGGCATGGAACGATTGTTGGGAATAAGGGCGCTTGTTGCGTAGAAGCAGCGGTAGCTCGCAAATAATCCGAATTCTTGATACTGAGATCATATGATATGCCGCGCAAACTGTGAGCAAACGCACTCCGGGTTGCGCGGTTTTATTTCTGGCGTACACTACATCGAATGATAAGTTATCAGGGTCATGATGTAACGTATGCAGCTTATCCCTTCATCTGCGGTGATATCCACTAATCAACCATCTTCTAGTCATCGACTTACTGTTCCGAATCATGCGATTCTTGCGGAAGATGGCTTTACCCCGGTCAACACGTTTTTTGCCAATTCCCATCGATTTGTGCCACAAATCGATGCTTCGTTATGGCAACTAGTCGTCAATGGACTTGGTATAAAACCTCTACGGTTGACCTTGTCCGATCTGGTCGGTATTAGCTATCAACAGGTCGAGTGTACGCTCTGCAACCATATAACTGATCGTGAATTGCCGATAGGCCACGCTCTATGGGGTGGAGTCCCGCTTAAGCGCATACTAGCCCTTACCGAGGTCGAGAACCGCTATCCCGGGGTGCGGTTCTATAGCGCTGATGGTTACCAAGTGTCGTTGCCAACGGAACACTTGAATGATGCTGTCTTGGCTACGGAGATGAATGGGCAAGCATTGACCTACGTTCATGGCTTTCCCCTACGCTTGATCGCACCTGGTTTGACCGAAAGGGCCATGCCTAAATGGCTTCAGCGCCTTGAATTGCTTGGTACTATAGTTTCAAAATCTGTGTATAACGTCCCGACAAGTGCTGCACTCTTGTATCCGCAGCATCACGCAGCACTTACAGGAGAAGTTCAGCTTGCCGGTATTGCTTATGCGGGTAATCGCACTATCGACATGATTGAAGTCAGTATAGATGATGCAGCTTGGATGCCTGTGGTCTTTGAACGACCTGATTCACCGACAATCTGGACACGCTGGCAGGCTGAATGGATGCCTCCTGCGCCTGGGCATTATATGATCAGTGTTCGTGCAGTCGACTCGGAGGGTGTATGGTCGCCCATACATCGTACGGTTATTCATGTGAGCGCAGTCCATCTATGACATCTTCAACGATTTCTCGACGTGATTTCTTGCGGCTTGCAGGGATCAGTCTGATCGCGGTCCAAGTGCCGCTGCCAATCCTTTCAGCGATACATAAACCCATGTATGCACGAGCATTTAACGCTGTACCCGTGCATTCGGCTCCTACGCTGGCAAGTGCCTTAGTTCGACATTTATGGCCCAATAGTGTCCTCGAAATTGAAGCAATAGAGTCTGGTTGGTATCGCCTCGTGGATGGTTTTGTGCCTATTGAATCTCTCCAACCGATGCATCCTTATATTCCTGATGTGGCTGATCCAGTTTTGGAGATTGGGATGCCAGTTACCGTAAGCGGACCTGCAGCAGCGGTCCGGCAGTGGTGTGCTGCGGATGCACCTTTGGTGACTCACATCGGTCATGGCGCTACAGCATATGTTGCCGATTACCTTCCTGATAAATACAGTGGATGGTATGCCATTTCAGATGCTGATCATAATGTGTTAGGTTGGACTCAGTCGATTTTCTGGTCGAGTGTGACTGAACTTGAGATTCCAGCACAATCGCATAAGGTAATGGTTAATCGCCAGACTAATGAGATAAGTGTTTATACGGCTGACCGACTGTCAATACAATCGGTATGTTCTGTCGGGGATCTTGTGGCTACGGGAGATTATCCCCTGACTGGACGACAATTCGCGACTCGGCAGGGAAGTCGATACGGTGTTCCATATTCTCTTTATGCTGATGGCCTTAGCTTGTATGGTGTCTACTGGCATAATCGGTTTGGTACTAGTCATCCTGGTCTATCAATCGAACTTCCTATTCTTACAGCTGCTACGATCTACAGCATGCTAGATGAGAAAAGTCACATCCTGGTAGTGTAGTTCCTCGACAGTGGCGTGATCACTATGTAAGAATTGGATGCAACACTCGTTCAACCCTTCAATCATTTGAGTTTACAGGGATGGGTCTTGATGGGTATTGAAACACCGACTTTAGGGTTGGCCTTTATTGCAGGTCTACTCTCGTTTGTATCCCCGTGTGTATTGCCTTTGGTTCCGGCATACATTGGCTATATGGGCGGGCGCATGACAAATGCGCTGTCAGCACAGGCTGCTCTGGCTAGCAGTGGCAATCGCACAATGACATTGCCTGGAATTGCCTCCCGCTTTAACATCTTGTTACATGGCATCTTTTTTGTTCTCGGGTTCACCTTTGTATTCGTTGTCATCGGTATGGTGACGTCCAGCCTCATCATCGCTGCTCGGGATATGATAGGGCGTTTTGGTGGGGTCATCATCATCTTGTTTGGGCTTCACTTTATGGGGGTATTGCCGGGACTGTTTAAGCGGGCGCTGGCAAATCCCAAATGGCTCAATAATCCATTTCTCACTATGGTGGTAGCGCTTCTTGGAACGGCTTTTATCCTTTGGGGTTTCACGGGCGTATTGACTCCGGCGCTGAGCACGATAGATTTTACCGGCGCACAGCAAATCCAAATTCCGACGATTGCGGCGATCTTTACGTTGGCCGCCTTTTTGCTTTGGCTGGTATTAGGCGGTGCCTTTGTCAACCCAGGTCTGTTCTGGACGCGGCTTGTTACAGGCATTCAGCAGGCCTTCTACACGGATACACGTCGGCAGATGGCTGCGACCGGCAATCAGGGCTATCTGGGTTCATCCTTCATGGGAGTGGTTTTTGCCGCTGGTTGGTCTCCCTGCATTGGGCCGATTTTGGGGAGTATTTTCACGTTGGCAGCTTCAGGTGCGACGGATACGCTCTCAACGGGTCTGCTATTCGCAACCTATTCTTTGGGTCTGGGCATTCCATTTCTGTTGACTGCCTTACTGCTGGATTCTGCCCGAGGTGGGCTGAAGCGCCTCCAGAAACACATGCATAAGCTCGAACTGGTCACAGGCAGCTTCCTCGTGTTGATCGGTGTGATGGTGGCGACTGGCACTCTACAAAGCCTGAGTGTTGAAGCGACTCAACGGTTTAGCGAGTTCTCGCTGCGGGTTGAAGACTGTGGTATTGGCCTATTTACAGGTGAGATTGGCTTGGATCATGCCGGTCCATGCTTTAGCGGGGCTCAACGCTTGGTTGAGATTGGTGGCACGGCTGCCGGGAACTTTAACGCGACTAACACTCAGTCGGATTTTATCTTTCGGGCGGAAGCGGGAACTGGTCTTACCATCACCTTGATTGATCGCTCTAAGACGATTGAACCTGTTGTGCGTTTGCTTGACCCAACTCGTGCTGATGTCCCTGTGATCGTCAGCCGGCCGGAGCCAGGTGCAGATTTCAATACCTATCAGATTATGACTGAGACCCTGCCAACATCAGGGGTCTATAGCCTGACAATCAGCAATCTTGCCGTATTGAAGGATGATGACGACGCAGCCTACAGCATGATTGTCCGTCAGACTGAAGCGATAGAAACTGTTGCTCCTTCTGTAACTGGGTCAAACACGCTGAGCACCATTACTGGGGCAGCAGCTAATGTCGACGAAGCCCCGTTTGGCTTGGAAGTAGGCAACCGAGCTCCGGATTTTGCGACGGTAAATACTTCCGGTGATCCTGTCCGCCTGAGTGATTTGCGAGGGCAGGTGGTATTGGTGAACTTCTGGGCGACCTGGTGTGGTCCCTGCAAGATCGAAATGCCTTCCTTCCAAACCGTGTATGAAGAAAGACAGGATGAAGGGTTTGTGGTTCTGGCGGTCAACTTCATGGAGACCCCAGAACAGATCAATCCTTTCCGTGAGAGCCTGGGCCTCAGTTTCCCAATAGTCATGGATAGTGATGGCAGCATTCAGGAGCAGTATGGTATCAGTAGCTATCCAACAACCTTCCTCCTTGACCAAAATGGAGTGATTGTTGCGGTACATCGTGGGCCTCTTCTGGCGAATCAGCTAAGTGAACTGCTTGACGAAGTTATGGCATGACGAAACTGCAGGTAGCAAGCCTGATTGGGGCCTTAGTAGCGTTTTCTGGGGCAGCGATTATGCTGCTCCAGACCAGTTTGCCAAAACGCACTCAGTTTATTGGAGCTTTGAGTAACGACGATCAGATAATTGCGCCGGAAATTGGTGCGTTAGCTCCTTCTTTTGAGGCCACAGCACTGATTGGTCGCATTAATCTTCGCGAGTTACGTGGTTTTCCGGTGATTCTCAATTTCTGGGCAACCTGGTGCGAACCTTGTGTCTCTGAGATGCCATACTTACAGTCCGTCTATGAGCAGTACCGCGAGCGCAGTTTGAGGCTGATCGCGGTTAATCTGGGTGAGACCTATCCGGTTGTGGACTCCTGGGTGAAACGCAATGGGCTATATTTTGATATAGCCTTTGATACAGATGGAGCGATTGCAACGGCTTATCGCCTGCGTGGTCAACCTTCCACGTTTGTGATTGCCCCGGATGGGCGTATTGCCAACATCTTCTACGGTGCGGTGGTGAATGGACACTTGGAGGCTGCCATAGCGCCATTTTTGAGCCGCTGATAGACTTGCGCTGCTACATATAATATCCAGGGAATAGCTATGACCTTAATGACACCGGCGCCTAAACCGAGTACGGGTCTGCGACTCAATCTCTTGCTGTTATCCCTTACGCGGCACTGGGTTCGGATAGCGTTGGTCATCATCGGGATCTATGCAGGGTTGCCCTATGTAACACCGATGTTGATGAAGATCGGTTTGACCGGTCCTGCCAATATGCTCTATACCTTATACAGTCCTTTTTGCCACCAGTTTGCGTTTCGTTCCGCCTTTCTTTTTGGGGAGCAGCCTTTTTACCCACGTTATAACACGGGTTCGGCATTTAATTCATTTGAGTCCTATGTCGCTGGGATTCCTGAATTTGCCCCAGATCGTGTATACCCCTTTTTTGGAGCTGTAGGTGAAAACCTTGAAGGTTTTAGTGCCGGTTTTCAAGGCGCGGCTCGCTTCTTTGTGGGTAATGAGCAAATGGGCTACAAAATGACCCTTTGCGCCCGCGACGTAGCTATTTACAGTGGGATTTTCGTTGGTGGTTTGATCTATGCGCGCTTCCGGCGACGCCTTCGTCCGGTTCCCTTATGGTTATATGTCCTGCTCGGCCTGGCTCCGATTGGGATTGATGGGTTTAGTCAGTTGCTTGGCTACCCGCCGTTCAATTTATGGCCTCCGCGGGAAACACTGCCCGAATTCAGGGTGCTGACAGGTGCGTTGTTTGGGCTGATGAATGCGTGGCTGGGCTTTCCTTATCTCGAACTTTCAATGCGGGAAACACAGGAACAAATCGAGCGCAAACTGGTACAAGCAGGTTACTCCAATTTAATTCATCGTCAGTAGAAAATAGCAGTTACCCCTCGATTTGACGTGTAGAACAAATGTTTGTAAAATGGGTGGATGAACATTGTACGAACCCCTTCCACCCTGGAGAAGCTAAACCTTGTAGGGGATACAACGGCCTTTGAACCGGCGGGTGATACCCCGGTTGCCGAAGTTCGCCGTAAACCCTCCCCGGCTGAATTGCCCTGTATCACACAAGTAGCGACTCCCCGCGGCCCCAAGTCAGTCATGAAATCGATGATGACGACGGCCTGTGAGCGCAACTGCTATTACTGCCCTTTCCGGGCAGGGCGGGGTAAGACGCCGCGGGTCACGTTCAAGCCAGATGAGATGGCCTCAGCTTTTGATGGTCTTCAACGGCAGGGCGCTGTTGACGGATTGTTTTTGTCGTCAGGCATCATCAAAGGGAGCGTGATGGCGCAGGACAAAATCCTTGACACAGTCGAGATTGTACGTAAGCGCTACGACTATCAGGGCTATGTTCACCTGAAAGTTATGCCGGGTGCCGAGTATGATCAACTCCGACGGGCCATGGAATTAGCTGACCGTATCTCCATCAACCTGGAAGGCCCGACTGATGCACGGTTACAGGCGCTGGCCCCCAAAAAAGATTTTACTGTCGAACTCCTTCAACGCTTAGCCTGGGCGCACGAACTGCGCTCACAAGGACTGCGCGCCAGCAGCGTGACCCAGTTTGTGGTTGGCGCGGTTGGTGAGACCGATTTGGAATTGCTGAGCTTGACCGAGAAGCTGCATCGGCAGATGAGCTTGGCGCGGGCGTATTACTCGGCTTTTCATCCGGTGGTCGATACGCCGTTTGAGAATCTGACTCCGACGTTGCCAACTCGAGAATTGCGGTTGTATCAGGCCAGCTTTCTGCTGCGAGACTACGGTTGGAATGTCGAAGAATTGCAGTTTGAAGGTGAAGGTAATCTTCGGCTCGACCTTGATCCAAAGCGGGCATGGGCTGAATCTCAATTACGCCATCAACCTATTGACCTCATGCGGGCGGATCGGGGAGAGCTGATGCGCGTACCAGGCATCGGTCCCAAAGGTGCTGATTCGATCATTCGGGCGCGGCGTAAGGCTCGCCTGACCGATCTCGGTCAATTGCGTAAGCTGGGAATTCGTGCGCCAGAGCAGGCTGCGCCATATATTCTGTTAGAGGGTGGACGCCCCCCCGAACAACTGCGCCTATTCTAATCTCAAAGTGAACCTTAATGATGCATCGCCCTGTCAAACCAGAACATGTCCGTCAATTGGCGATTACAGCCCAGCGTCTGGCTGGTACGCCACCTCTGCCTACAAAAGAAGCGATCCTTGATTTGGTTCGGGCGATTACATGCCTGCAACTGGATCCAACCAGCGCAGTGGCTCGTAATCAATTTCTGATTCTGTGGAGTCGCCTGGGAAGCTATCCGCGTGAATTATTGGATCAATTGTTGTGGCAGGATCGTTCTTTGTTTGAATATTGGGCGCATGTTGCTTCGATTGTGTTGACTGAAGATTTCCCAATCTTTGCGGAGCGAATGGCGAATCCTTTGCGGGGCGATTCAGGTTGGCATCAGGGAAGTCGGGACTGGATGAAGGCTAATGAAGGACTTCGCCGTTACATTTTGGAGGAATTACAGGCACGTGGCCCATTGACCTCCAAAGATTTCGAAGATAAGTCGACGACGACCTGGTGGTCGAGCGGTTGGACGAATAACCGGACAGTCAGCCGAATGTTGGATTTTATGTGGGCACACGGGGATATTCTGGTTGCCAGACGTCAGGGACAGACACGTTACTGGGATTTGGCCGAGCGTTGCTTGCCGGAATGGACCCCTCGTCACGTATTATCTCGCCGTGAGGTGGTGCGGCAGGGAGCCATTCGTGCGATTCAGGCGCTGGGTATTTCACGCGAGAAGCATATCCGTTGGCATTTTGTCCGGGGTCGTTACGAAGATCTGACCAGTGTGCTTGAAGAGTTGGTTGCAGAAGGGGTTCTGATCTCAATTCGTATCGATGGTGCTTCAAAGCAGTGGTCAGGAAACTGGTACTTGCACCGGGATGATGTCAGTTTGCTCGAAGGCATAGAAAAGGGAGATTTCGAGCCACGCACGACCCTCTTGTCCCCATTTGATAATCTGATTTGTGACCGGGCCTATACCGAACTGGCCTTTGACTTCTATTTCCGTATTGAGATTTATGTTCCCAAACCGAAGCGCCAGTATGGTTATTTTGTGATGCCTATCCTGCATGGTGACCAACTCATCGGGCGGATTGATCCGCTGATGAACCGCAAAACAGGTACTTTGGTGATCAATAATGTCTATGCTGAGCCGAAGGCACGTGTTAATGCCAGCACGGGCCGAGCGGTCGCCGCTTCGATTGCGGATCTGGCACATTTTCTGGAGGCTGAACGTATAGACTACGCTGGTCAGATACCGGAAGGTTGGAAGAAATCCCTGCGTTCCGGGTAAAATCGCCCTAGCCGATTTACTTGGAAACAGGAATGATCATGATCTTCTGCATTACGCCTAACCCGGCGTTGGATATTACGATGGTAGTGCCGGATTTTACGCTGGCTCAGGTGCAGCGTTCGCGCCATACGGTGGTGGCCGCTGGTGGTAAAGGGATCAATGTTGCTCGTGCCATTCAGAATCTGGGTGGCGAACCGATTTGTGGTGGATTTCTCGGTGGTCATACGGGTGACCGGATTGTAGACCTCATGCATGACGAAGATCTACCACATGTTTGGACCTTCATCAAAGCAGAGACTCGAACCTGTTGTATTGTGGCAGATACAACCAGCGGTAAAGCAACTGTCATAAATGATTACGGTCCTACAGTGAGCGATGCAGATTGGGAACACTTCATCCACGATGTGAAGCATACTGCTGAAGGTAAAAGCTGCATTTGCTTTAGTGGCAGCCTGCCCCCAGGTTCACCAATGGATCAATTTGTCGGTCTCGTGCGCGATTTGAGCACAATCGGGCATACCATCTGGGTAGATACCAGTGGAAAATCCTTACAGGCCATGATTGGCATTCCGGGTATTGGTATTAAAGTGAACGATGATGAGGCTGGAGCTATTCTCGGCCGCACTCTTGCGACTCCAGATGATTGCGCCGGTGCGGCGGCTGAATTTGTCCAGCATGGCGCCAGCGGAGTTGCCATCACGCTAGGTGCACGTGGTGCGGTTTATGCTGATCCTCATGGGGCTTGGTTAGCGGTTCCTCCCGCAGTCAAGGTCATGGATGCAGTCGGCAGCGGGGATTCGTTTCTGGCCGGGCTGGTGGTAGGTATCACACGGCCAATGCCGGGTAACGAGGCACTGGCTTATGCGACGGCTGCAGGTACTGCCAATGCCATGTCAGTTGGTGGTGGGGCTTTTACACGTGCAGAATTTGAGTCGGTTCTGGTCGAGACACAGGTTACTCGACTGTCGTAGCGTGGATTGACCATTCAGGCAGCACCGCTATAATCGCCCTGTTATGCCTGAAAGGTAAGTCTGTTATGAGTAGCAAACCAACGGTTGTCGGGGTGATCTTCGGCGGTCGCAGTGTAGAGCATGATGTGTCCATCATTACGGGCCAGCAGGTGATTCGCGCCTTCGATCCTGCGCGCTATGAAGTTGTGCCGATTTACATTGATCGGGAAGGGCGTTGGTTCACGGGTGAACCATTGCTGGAGATTAAGAACTTCAATAATGAAGTGGTGAGTTTAAAGGGCGTCGAGAGCGCTATTCTGTCGCCTTCGGTACAGCATCACGGTCTGATCATTAACCCGACTGCCGGACGTTTTGAAAAAAGTGAAGTTAAGCGACTGGATGTGATTTTCCCGACGGTACATGGTTCTCATGGCGAAGATGGTACGCTCCAGGGATTGTTTGAGCTGGCGGATATTCCCTACGTAGGATGTGGCGTATTGGGTTCGGCTCTTGCCAATGACAAGATCCTCACCAAGATCGTTCTGAGCCAACAGGGAATTCCCGTGACTGAGGCAGTATCGTTTAGCCGCGCTGAATGGGAACAGGCGCCTGATAACGTCGTTAGCCATATCACCCATGAATTGAAGTACCCCGTTTTTGTCAAACCGGCGACCTTGGGTTCCAGTATCGGCATTGGCAAGGCCAATGATGAAACGATGCTAAGGGCCTGCATCGAAGTGGCACTGAACTTAGATAGTCGGGTGCTGGTAGAAATTGGGATAGAAAATGCGCTTGAGATCAATTGTGCAGTCATGGGGAACGGCACAGAGATCACGGCATCTGTATTGGAGCAACCCGTCTCGTGGGATGACTTTCTCTCATTCGAGGATAAATATACACGGGGTGGCGGTGGCGGCATGAAGGGTGCCGAACGGCTAATTCCTGCGCCGCTGAAATCTGATCTCACCGAACGGATTCAACAGATGGCAGTCCAGGCCTTTCGGGCTATTGAAGGGCGTGGTACAGCGAGACTGGATTTTCTCGTCAAGCTGGATACCGATGAAATTATCCTCAACGAGATTAATACTATGCCAGGGTCGCTGGCATTTTACTTATGGCAACATCAAGGGATGCAGCCGCGAGATGTCGCTGTCAAGTTAGTGGAATTGGCCCAGGACGCATATGTCAACAAGCGCCGTAATACCTATAACTACCAGAGTAATCTGGTGGAGTTGACTGCCCAGAGAGGCTTGAAGGGTGTTAAGGGCAAAGGACGGGTTCCGGCAGCGACTCCGCGTTAAGTTTGCGCTTCCAGATGCGAGTGGAAGCGGTAACCAATGCCATATTCATTCTGAATATAGGTTGGTTCCTTGGCGTTAGGTTCTATCTTGCGGCGCAAATGGGAAACGTAGATGCGCGGGTAGTGATTCTCGCGGATATATTCGGCTCCCCAGACTTGTTCTAGTAGCTGGGAGAAGGTCAGGATGCTCCCGGGGTTGCGAATGAAGATAGAGAGAAGCTTGAACTCGGTGGGTGTTAAACGGACTTCTTCGCCACGCACCCTTACAATACGGCTGGAGAGGTCCACACTCAAGTAAGAATCTGCGTAACCATTGACTGCTTGGGGTTGTAGCATCCCAGTGAGTTTCGAGCGGCGCAGTAGTGCTCGCACCCGCGCTACAAACTCGACCAATCGCAGTGGTTTCAGGACATATTCATCGGCTCCCAAATCCAGTGCTTGAGCAATATCCTTTTCGGTCACGGCTCTGCCGGTCATGATTAGGATTGGTACTGTCGAGACTTCTCGAATTCGCTGACAGAGCGTGCGTCCATCCATGATGGGTAGCCCGACATCAATAATGCATAGAGATGGTTGCTGCTGGTGGAAGGCTCGCAATCCTTCTAATCCATTGGTGGCGGTGATGACCCGGAACCCCTGGGCTTCTAGATCTTGCCGAAGCAGAAATAGCATCTCCAGGTCATCTTCAATGATCAGAATCGTCATAGTTGAATTCTGCTTATACTATTGCGGATTATTTCTTGCAATGTTAATGATGTAACCTAACGGCTTCCTTTCGCCTTATATTGCATAAATTTCATAATTGTTAGTGCACGCGAATGATTTGCCCACTTGCTGCCCGAATGAGCCGGTCGCGTATGGCAAGACCTATACCACTTGCAGGTGGGGCGTCGGCCAATATGACATCCACACCCTGTGAATCGAGTTCGCGCATAGCTCGGAAGAGACCGCTGGCGGCACTTTCAAGCGTTTCACCAGCATGGATCACCTTTGCGCCAGCTTGTTCATAGCGGGTGGGGTTGTCCATGATGATTAATACCCCTACTGATTTACCAAGCTGCTGTTGCTCAGCGATACCTTGGATGAGAGCTATCTGTACAGCATCACGTGATCCGTCATAGAGCATCAGGCGAGCACGGGGAGCATAGTGGGTCAGTAGCATCCCTGGGCCGGTGGCAGCACTTGTCTCATTCAAATACGCGGGCACGAACTTTAGATCTGGAATATACGAATGTAACTGCTCTAGTGAGATGCCCCCGGGACGTAAGAGACATGGTTCTGTACCACTGACATCCAGTACTGTCGATTCGACACCGATCAGGGTCGGGCCACTGTCGATGACCGCATCAATCCGCTCATCCAGATCATCGAGGACATGCTGGGCAGAAGTTGGGCTAGTATGACCGAACCGATTGGCGCTGGGGCCGACGACGGGTACACCTGCCTCTTCGATAAGGCGGCAGATGACCGGGTGAGCAGGTAGACGTACTGCGACCGTATTTTTGCCTGCACTGACTTCTGCCGGGATGGACTCCTTGCGCGGCAAGACCAGGGTCAGTGGCCCCGGCCAGAAGGCTGCTGCGAGCTGTTGTGCCAGCAGGGGCATTCTGGCCGCCACCTGATTGACCTGTTCGGCATGGGCAATATGGACGATCAGGGGGTCGGTTGCTGGACGCCCCTTGGCGTGAAAGACCGCCTCTACTGCGGTGCGGTTGAATACATCGGCTCCCAGGGCATAGACAGTCTCGGTTGGGAAGGCGACCAGTCCTCCTCGCCGGATAATGGCGGCAGCCTGTTCCAAGTCAGTGGCGTCAATGTGTAGCGGGTCAATCGGAATAACTTCGGTTTTCACAGTGGATGTTCTCTGGTGGCTGAACCTCCGTGCATTGTAGCAGAGCCAGATGTGAGCGATAAGTTAAGCCTCTGTGAGCCACCTGTAGCCAGATTAGTGAGTGTGGTATCCTCAGAGCATGAAGTAAATGGATGAGTGATTGTGCCATATCAATCCAAATTTGGTCGTCCGCAGAATCTCCATATCGGTCCTTCAGCGGGTTATCGTGGTTCAGGCCCAACCATTTCTGAGCGCGCTCTGGATGGTATTCCGGGTTGTCTGGCATGGCTCGCACTCGTTTTTTCGATCATTGCGGCCTTTGCCTTCCCCCGCACTTTACTATTGATCGCCGCGCTGTTGGGTTTTTACTCGGCAGTGCGGTTTTTATTTGCCGGCATCGCCAATGTCATGGGCCTCCGCAAGATCAAAAGATGGGAAGCGACGAATTGGCGTGACCGGCATCGGGTAGAATCCACGGCGGAGTCACTCATCTGGGAATCGGTACAGCATGTTGTAATTATTCCCAACTACAAAGAGCCGATTGAAATCCTCCGCCGCACCCTGGATAACCTGGCTTCCAAGCGGTTGGCGAAAACGCAGATGAATATCATTTTGGCGATGGAGGCTGCTGACTCAGACTGTACCAGTAAGGCCGAACAACTCCTGTCCGAATACGAAGGGCAGTTTCACACGCTTTATTTTGCTGTACACCCTCGTGGCTTGCCGGGGGAGATGCAGTGCAAATCGGCTAATCAAGCTTGGGCGGCCCGTTGGATCAAGCGCAAGCTGGTCGACCAACTCGGCTATAACATCGATTACATTGTAGTGACGACCATGGATGCCGATACGCTCTGGCACGAAGACTATTTTGAAGCGCTGACCTATCTGTTCGCAACGAATCCTGATCGGCACTTGCGCTTCTGGCAGGCTCCCATTCGTTACCATACCAACATCTGGGATATCAATCCGCTGCTAAGGATTGTAAACGCCTATTCGACTGCCTTTGAACTGGCCTATCTGGCGGCTCCTTGGTGGATACCGATGCCGATGTCCTCTTATTCGCTCAGCTTGCGCTTGCTTGATTCGAGTGGCTACTGGGATGGCGACGTGATTGCCGACGAATGGCATATGTTTATCAAGGCGTACTTTGTGCGGGAAGGGCAGGTCAAGCTGGACCGCATTTTCCTGCCATTTTCGGCGACGGCAGTGACAGGGGACACGCTCTGGCAGGCGATTGTCAATCGCTATCAACAAACGTTGCGGCATGCCTGGGGAAGCAAGGAAGTGGGTTATATAGTCGCCCGTATGATCGAGCGGCCTGATGTGGACTTCAATACCTCGTTTAAGCTCTTATTCCGGGTGGCTCATGATATTCTGCTGGCAGGCGCGGGTTGGGTGATTCTGACAGCCGGTAGCCAATTACCGTTTCTGATGCATCCGGGACTATTGGGGCAGGTACTGAACGAAGGCTTGAATAACCCGGTGTATGTGTTGTTGCAAATCTCCTTCCTGCTTGTGACAATTTTGGGCATTGTCTTTTGGTTTCAGGATGTAATCGTTCGTCCTCCACGCACGCATAAACAAACCCTTATGGAGCGGGTCTGGACTCTCCTCAGTTTTCCGCTGCTACCGATTTTGACCCTCATCTTTGTTGCCATTCCGGTCATGCAGGCCCAGACCCGCCTCTTGATTGGTATCCCCCTGCGCTTCAAAGTTAGTCGGAAGACCTAACTGGAGTTGCCAGTAGACAGTTCACAGTTCTTAGTTAAGATTCTGCCACATCCATATTCCATTTTCGGGCGCACAGCCGTGCGCCCCTACACGCGGTGGACGTAGGCGCGTTTGTGTGCGCTCTTTCGTCCCAACGGGGGCTTCACATGGCAAAAGTAGGATATATCGGCCTTGGCATTATGGGCGGGTCGATTGCCAGGAATCTGATTAAAGCCGGGCATGAACTGGTAGTACATAATCGCAGCCAGCGAGCCGTCGATGAACTGGTGGCTCTCGGTGCGACTGGTGCCAGCACTCCCAAGGAAGTAGCTCGGCAGGTCGAGTTTGTTTTCACGAATCTGCCGGATACCCCGGATGTTGAAGCTGTTGTCTTGGGGCGGGATGGCATTATTGAGGGCGCACATGAGGGTCTGATTTACATTGACAACAGCACCATCAAGCCCGAAGCAGCCCGGTCGATTGCGGAGAAATTACTTGCAGTCGGGGTGCAGGCGCTTGATGCACCGGTCAGCGGTGGTGATGTGGGTGCGAAGAACGGTACACTGACCATCATGGTCGGTGGGCCAGAGGCCGCTTTTCAGAAAGCTGAACCACTTTTCCAGGCGATGGGTAAAGCCTGGGTTCTGGTTGGGGAAAGCGGTGCTGGGCAGATTGCTAAAGTGTGTAACCAGATCATCGTTGGGGCACAGATGGTCGGCATGGCGGAGGCGCTCATTACCGCCCAAAAAGCCGGAGTTGATCCCAGCCGTGTGGTTGACGCCATCAAGGGTGGTGCTGCCCAGATGTGGACGCTTGATGTCAAGCCACCGCGCCTATTTGCTGGTAATCGTGGGCCGGGGTTCAAAGCTTATATGCAGCATAAAGACCTGGGCATTTGCCTCGATACCGGACGCACCTATGGCATCCCACTGCCCATGACTGCGGTCGTCATGCAGTTGTACACTGCCATGCTGGAGATGGGAATGCGCGAGCAGGACAATAGCGCTGTCGTCGGTGTCTATGAGTCGCTCACCGGCGTCAAGCTCAGTGAACCTCTAAAGGGCGATTCATGATCCGCATCTTGAGGTCTGTGGGGAATGGCCTTCTCACATTCAACACACAGTCATGAAATTTGAACTTACGCATCTCCCCCCATATCTTGGGGTGGATTAGGGCGTCTGCGATCGTGTATCCGCCCATGGCTGCGTATGTCCTGAAATATCCCAAAATAGGAGCATGTGTTCTTTTTTTGGACTCGGTGTGTGATATTGTTGTTCCAAGTGTGAAAGTAGGGGCTGATGTTGTCGAAGACACGATGACAATCTGCGCTCGTATATCCGCTTGCCGTCGTGATGACGATGATGCAGAAACATCGCTGCCTTCAGGTATAATCGGCACACGACGAATGTAGAGACAGGCAGACTGATCGTGAAAGAACGTGTACAGAAACTAATGGCGCAGGCCAATATCGCTTCCCGGCGTGGTGCTGAAGCGCTGATCGAACAGGGTCGGGTCCGTGTCAATGGCAAAGTGATCAAGTTGGGTGACCAGGCTGACCCGCGGGTAGATATGATCGAGGTGGATGGTCAGAAACTGGCTTTCTCCGATTCCAAAACCTATATTGCCGTTAACAAACCGCGCAATGTCCTTAGTACCACCGATCCTCACGAGGGTGATACGCGTCGTACCGTACGCGACCTGATTCCCGTAGAAGGGCATTTGTTCAGCATAGGTCGTTTGGATGCCGATAGCGAAGGCTTGATGGTATTCACCAATGATGGTGAGTTAGCTAACCAGCTTTCTCACCCCCGCTACCGTCATACCAAGACCTATAAAGTGGTGGTGAACGGACTTCCTTCGTTAGAGACGCTCGAACGCTGGCAGAAAGGGATTACGCTGGTTGAGGAAGATGGTACTAGCTATACCACCAAGCCCTGCTATGTGAAGATCACCGATGGCGGGCGGGAAACTACGCTGCGTATTGTGATGACCGAAGGCAAAAAGCGTCAGATTCGTCGAATAGCATCGCTGCTCGGCCATCCTGTGATCTCCTTGGTCCGTACCCATCTGGGTCGTTTGCAATTGGGTACGATCCGACCTGGTGAATGGCGCGAATTAGACGCTAATGACCTGAAGCTGTTGAAGATGACGGCACCAGAAATAGGTAGCATCAGTAAAGCGCCGAACCGCCCGTACCGACCTGCTGACACGGGCGAAGAATCATCAGGCCGTCCCCAGGGCCGTAAGCCAACAGGAGGGCCTACCAGAGATCGTAAGCCCGCTACACCACGTGGTGGACGGCGCGCTGAACGTGGCGGTGATGCGCCGCGGGGTGGGGGCAAACCCCGGAGGCCAAAGCGTTCATCATGAGCCAGTCTGCCGAAGTGCAAGCCTATGTTGCCCGGCAACCAAGCCTGACCTGGCGACGCCATGCCCTGCGCGGCTTTATCCGGTGGCTGGGCTTCCGGGTCTTATGGGATGTGCAGGTTACGGGTGCCGAGAATATTCCAGCCAGTAGCCCTGCAATCATCATGATGAACCACATTTCTGCTATTGACCCAATCTTGTGTATGGGAGCTGTCACCAATCGCTTTGTGATCCCCATGACCAAGATCGAAAATGCCCAGAACTGGTTCTTCAATTTCTTCATCTGGTGGTGGGGGGCCTACACCGTCCGACGTGGGGAGATTGATCGCAAAGCGTTAATGAACTCGATTGAGTTGGCAAAGGCCAGTCAGATGATCTTGCTCGCGCCGGAAGGCACCCGCCACTCGGAAGGGCTGGTGGAGGCGAAGGATGGGCTGGCGTACATTGCCACTAAATCGGATGCGATCATTATCCCGACAGGCATCGCTGGAGCAACCGACTGGAAAGAACGGTTGCTCAAGTTCCAGCGTCCACACATTCGCGTTAACTTCGGGCGACCCTTCCGCTTAAAGGCTGCGGGGGAGCGCGTGCCACGCGAGTCGCTCACGGCCATGTCTCACGAGGCGATGTACCAACTGGCGCTGGCAGTGCCGGACGAATCCCTGCGCGGTTTTTACTCTGATGTGAGTAAAGCTACGACGAGCTATCTGGAGTTTGTCTAGATCGCTATAGCTGTCTGCAAGGCCTAGTGCCTTATCTTGTTAATAGGTTACGTTGAATGTTTTAAGGAGGCGTCCGGCGTCTTGTAATGAGGGATGACCAGCGCATGGCCCCGCCCTAGATGCGGGGTGACGAGGTGACGGTTGCTGACCGCGAGGTCAGCCGAAAATCGATTAGATCAGCGGATGCCGTCCGGGTGCCGACCACACACCCGCAGTCACTTTCCCCGACAATTGAAGTCAGGCACGAAAACCCGGTGTGAACCGGTCACAAGTGCTGGGCCTGTGGATGAACTCACCAGCGGCTTCCGACGCCTCGCTGGTCGAGTGTTCTTGTCAATCTCAATCAACTAAAGGACACAACGACTATGTGTGGTATTGTCGGCTATGTTGGCCCGCGTGACGCAACCCCGCTGATTCTGGATGGTCTCGGTCGCTTGGAATATCGCGGCTATGACTCGGCAGGAGTTGCCGTCATACAGGACGGGACGATTCACATCCGCCGTGATGTGGGCAAACTCAGTAATCTCCGCTCAAAAGTGGCTGCAGACCCCATTAGTGGGGGCAGCGGTATTGGTCATACTCGTTGGGCGACGCATGGCGCACCTGCTGAACATAACGCCCATCCACACTTGAGCATGGAAGGCGATTATGTGCTGGTACATAACGGCATCGTCGAGAATTACCTTGAACTTAAGGCGGAGTTACAGGCCGAGGGTGTCGAGTTCCGCTCTGAGACCGATACCGAGGTCATTGTTCATCTGATTGAACGCTTTGCGCAGAATGGCGCGGCGCATAATCTCACCGAAGCGACCCGGAAAGCGGTGTCTCTGCTACGAGGTGCACATGCCATTGTGGTTATGAGCCGCCGTAATCCGGGTGAACTGGTTGCGGTGCGGATTGGGAATGCCGGTGGGGTGGCGCTTGGATTGGGTGATGGGGAGAACTTCATTGCCTCGGATATTCCGGCTATCCTCGATTACACGCGCCGCATGATCTTCCTCGAAAACCGGCAGATGGCGACCGTCACCGCTGACTCTTTTACCGTGCAAACACTCGATGGACAACCGGTGCGCTTGCAGGTGCATAGCATCGCCTACGATCCGGTCAGTGCGGCACGCGGCGAGTTCAAACATTTCATGCAGAAAGAAATCTTTGAGCAGGCCCGGAGCCTGACCGACACTATTCGCGGGCGTGTCGATTTCGATCATGCGACTATCCATCTGCCTGATCTGAAGTTAACAAACGAACAGGCTGCCTCGCTTGACCATCTGGTTACCGTCGCTTGTGGTACCAGTTATTACAGTGGATTGGTCGGTAAGTTCTTCGTTGAGCATCTGGCGCGGTTGCGTGTTGAGGTCGATTATGGCAGCGAGTATCGCTATCGTGACCCTATTCTGGATGAGCACACCGCGGTTTTGGCGATCACCCAGAGTGGTGAGACGGTGGATACATTAGCCGCAATGGAGGAGGCTCACGTCAAGGGTGCTCGCCTGTGGAGTATAGTTAATGCCATCGGCAGCCAGGCTATGCGGATGTCCAGCGGTTACATCACTATGAATGCTGGGCCGGAGATTGGAGTTGCTTCGACGAAAGCTTTCACAAGCAGCATCGTCGATCAATACCTGTTGGCACTTTACCTTGGGCAGATGAGGGGCACGTTGACTGAAGCCCAGCGCCGCGAGTATGTAGCTGATTTGGGACGCCTGCCAGATCTCGTGGGGCGTACGTTGGAAATTGACTCGCAAGTGCAAGCACTTGCCGGGATGCTCTACCATGCCAGTGACTTTCTCTATTTGGGGCGTGGTATCAACTACCCGATTGCGCTAGAAGGGGCGCTCAAGCTCAAGGAGATCAGCTACATTCATGCCGAGGGCTACCCGGCTGGCGAGATGAAGCATGGTCCGATCGCCCTGATTGACGAGCAAATGCCTGTTTTGTGTATCGCGCTCAAAGATATGCTCTACGATAAGATGATTAGCCAGATCGAACAGGCCAAGGCGCGGGGCGGCATCGTTATCGCGTTGGCTACTGAAGGTGATACTGTCATTGCCTCGAAGGCCGATCATGTACTGTATGTTCCAGAGACTCCTTACCTGTTGAGTCCAGTCGTTGCAGTGTTGCCACTGCAATTGCTGGCGTATCATATCGCCGTCAGGCGCGGCGCGGATGTCGATCAACCGCGTAACCTGGCGAAGAGCGTGACGGTCGAATAGGTGCATCCTGCACAAGCTGAGTAATGGTTTAACCTTGCCCCCTGCACGATTGACAGGTTGTGGGGGTCATGTCACAATCCCTTCATCATTAGCAAAGGACTGCGCGATGCGGATTTCGGTTATGACCACTGACACTAATCTCAGGCATCCCTGACGGGGTTTGTCCGGTTTCGCCATGCGCGCAATCAACACCCCTCGACGGGGTGTTTTCGTTTCTTAAACTGGAGGTTTCTTTTGGCCCAGGCAATGCTCAATCTTGATTTGCCGGAATATGTACTTGCCCCCGAATACCGTGTCCCGGTCAATGGCTACCCGGCGTCCATGACCCCCATTCCTCCGTCGCGTATGTTTCTCATCCGTGATGCGCTGAAGAAGTACAAAGAGACTCATGGAGCAGATGCTCCCACCTATGACGCCTCGCAGGGAGATGGTGGAGCCAGCCTGCCGGGCGTGCCTAAGGAAATTCTGCAGAAAGCGGTCGAGATTCAAATCCAGCATGGCACGGCTTACGATCAACCCTGGGGGACGGCTCGCTTCCGCAAGGCGGCGGCTGAACTCTATTGGAAGTTTGCACCAGAATCTGGCTGGACAGGTGAGAACATCGTCTTTGTGCAGGGTGGGCGTGATGGCCTGCAAAAAGCGTATCAGGCGATGGTTTCGCTCGGTAACGGGCGGGTGGGTGATGCGGTGGTGGTCTCCCGCGTTCCGTGGATTAGCTACAACTGGGGGCCGTATGCAGTTGGCCTGAACGTACTGCTGGCTCCTGGTCGTCCAGAGAATGGCTGGGCCTATTCGCCGGAGTCGATCCGTGAGACAGCTCGCTTTGCCGAGCGGGAAGGGCGCAAGGTGGCGGGTATCGTCATCACCTCGCCGGACAATCCTACCGGGCGCACCATCCCGGTCGAGGAACAGATTGAATTGGCAAAGGCTGCCCTCGAAGCGGGTTATCCCTTCGTCTTGTTCGACTGGATTTATCACTGGGTGACCGATGGTGGTCACTCGGACATTAACGTGGTCTTGCAGGCGTTCTCCCCGGAAGAGCGCGAACGACTGATTTTCCTGGATGGTATCACCAAAAGCCTGGGTGCCTCCAACATTCGGAGTGGTCAACTGGTAGCGGGTAAGAAGGTCGTCAATTACATCACCAGTCAGGCCTCGCATGGGGTGGTGCCGGGCTTCTTTGCACAGGCTGTAGCGATTGCGGCTTATGAGATGGGTTTCGAGCAAGCCAGCGCCAGTATCATTGAGCCGACGCGCCAAAGCCGCAAAGTCCTGCGTGCGAAGCTCGAAGCTGAGGGCGCGAACTTCATCATGGGCGATGGCTATTATGCGTTCATTGACTGCACGCCTTATATCGAGGCGGGCGGTCTGGCTGACTCGGAAGCCTTGATGACCTATCTGGCAGAGCAGTATGGGATTGCGGTGGTTGCAGGGATCTACTTCTCACCTGCCGGCGCGAACTGGGTACGATTCTCTTATGCGCTCCCACCGGAAAAGACGGCAGCTGCGGCAGATCGGTTCTTCGCGGGCGTGAACGCGCTGAAGAAGTAGCCGTCTGGAGGGTGCGGCTGTGTTTTCGTCAGCGGGCACAGCGCCCGACGTAGCCCTGCCTTCCAATTGGTTGCTTTTGGACAGATTGGACACAATGGACAGATTTGACAGATTAGGATCGCTGTTCTTGTCCAAAACCCGGCTATTGCATGCTCCTTCAATCGGGGGCGTTCGTAGATTAGTGTAGCAGAACTTGAGCAAGAAATCGGAACATATGTTCCGATTTCTTGCTCCGACTTTTCAACACTCGGTATCCTCATTCTGATATACCCCACCTGCTGCTGTATTGACCAGAAGCGTCAGCCGGGCATTTTCCCCGATCAAGGCGCGGTTGCCCTCGCTCAAGAGCAGGTAGCGCGACCGAAGGGGATAGGTCAACGGGGCAGTTTCCCCCCAATAACCGATGTAGAATGACAGGCCGATGCCGGGATCGATCAGCGCTAATTCAGGCGGGATGGTCAACACCTGGTTATCGCGATTTTCCATCACGAACAATAGTGTATTGCACCAGGCAGACGATGCAAGCGGGTCATAGGTCAATACTTCGCGGGTCTGATCGCGGAAGACCGTGATCTGTTCGACCAGACCTGGCGTAAACTGAGGTTCGACAGTGGCGCGGTACTCGGTCAGGAATTGCGGCAGCATGACCGTCTGAAGGGCGATGAAGACTGCCGGTATCAGCCAGCGGCGACAGGCAATCAATACCAGCAGACTCAGGAGCAAATGGGGCGCCATGGCCCGGAAATCCCTATAGAAGGTCATATCATTGGCAAAAAGATTGATTGCCAGTGGCAAACTCAGGTTTGCCAGATGGAAAATCGCTTCGGCGCTGAAGGATCTGCGCCGAACTATCCATAAAACAGCTGTGGCTGGAAGCAGTGCAGCCACGATATAGCGTTGTGCGATTTCTACTGGAATGCCCCGGTTCCAGGCTTCCAGATTGAGATTGAGCCGATCCAGTCTTAATTGGATGGCACCGATCAGCCCGTTTTCCAGTCCCAGCGATTTGTCCAGAAATGGATAAGGCGCAATCAGCAGGGTGTGAAATCCATAAAGGGCGACAAAGCAAACTGCCCCAATACCACTGTAGAGCAGAATATTTCCTAAAGACCAGCGCGGCGCACGCAACAGCAGTACCGGGATAAACAGGATGCCCCAGGTTGGTCGGGTGAGCGTTAGGGCAGTGATGATCGCGAGCAAGAAAACATAGGGTCGTAAAGCGAGCGACTGTCGCTCGTTGATCAATCTCCAGCACAGGTAGGCTAGCAAAATGGCCCCGGCATGATGCAGGCTTTCTGCCATTCCGGTGGCCATGTAGATCAAAACCGGAAAGACAGCAATGACGATCAGACTGCTGGTGATTCGCTGCCGTAAAGTGAGAGGAATTCCTGCTTGCAGAATAACCAATGCCAGACTGACCAGTACCATGTTGAGCCAGAGGGATGAGGTGAGTTGCCACCCTGGAAGCTTACCTAATGTGCCATATAGCACCGGATATCCAGGGCCGTGATGGTAGAAGTGACTGAAAGACAGCGGGGCAGCCAGTTCGTTGATCGTGTAATAACCACCATTAAAGCCTGTGGCGCTGAAGGTGTAAGCTTGCCTCCAATGGTAAAAGGCATCGTTATATATATCCGAATAGCTTGGCACAAACTGGTTGAAATCGGCTCTTAGAAATGCACTCAAAAGGGCAATTGAAACGATTGCCGGGATGATGAACCATAATTGCGGTTTATGGAATAGTTTAGACATCTTACGGGTTCGTCATTCTCGTGTGCTGCATTCACGGTCTTCATTTCGGTAGATGTTACCTGCAATGGTTGACCTCAACAGGGTTAGATTAGCTTGATCGCCGATCTTATCACGGTTTGATGGACTCAAGAGGACATAACGTGATTTCAGAGGGAAGTTCAGTGCAGGCGGTGTGTTCCAGTAACCGACATAGAATGAAAGGCCGATCCCCGGATCAACGAAGGCTAACTCTGGCGGAATACTCATGGCCAGGTCATTCCAGTTTTCCATGATGAAGAGCAGTGTATTGCACCAGGGGGACGGGGCATTCGGTTGATAAATTAGGACGGGTGCTGTTTGTGTCTGAAATGTTTTGACTGAACTGATTACTTCGGAATTGCTAAATTGGGGTTCGACTGTGGCACGGTATTCGGTCAAAAATGCCGGGAACATGGTCAACTGGAATATGATAAATACTGTCGGTAACCACCACCGTCGACAAGCGACCAAGACCAAAAGACTCAATAGAAGATGGGGGGCCATTGCTCGAAAATCCCGGTAGAAGGCCATATCATTGGCAAATAGATTAATGGCCAGTGGAAATCCGATGTTCATAAGATGGAACACTGCTTCGCGCCCGACCTCACGCCGCTTGATTACCGACCAGATCATTATGCCAACAAGAAGGGCTACAAGTGTGTATCGCTGCATGACCTCAATCGGAATACCCTGTGTCCAAGCTTGCAAGTTGAGATTTGCTCGTTCTAGCCGTGTGTCGATAAACCCGATCAAATCATGTTGTGTGCGAGGATCAGCATCAAGGAAAGGGTAGGGTGAAGCGACCGCTATATGAATCTGGAATAGCACAGCAAAACAGGCAAAACCGAGCACTGCGAGCAAAATCGATTTCCAGAAACGCCATTGCTTTGTGCGAAGCATAAAGACCGGAATAAACAGGACGCCCCACGTTGGGCGGGTTAGGGTAAGCAAGGTCAAGAGAGATATTAGGAGAACATAAAGGCGAACCTGCATGGTAGCTGAGTCGCGGATAAGACGCCACATAAGGATGGAAAACAGAATGGCGGTTGCATGATGTAAGCTCTCTGTCATGCCGGTGAGCAAATAGATCAAAACAGGCCATACCGCGACACTACAAATGACGAAAAGCAAGGCTTGTTTAAGTCCTGGCCGAAGACCACTTAATACTGCAAATAAGGCAAGTGTGACGAGGGTCAGGTTGATCCAAATTTGAGATGTCAGCGTCCAACCGAAGATTCGACCAATTGATCCATAGATCATGGGGTAACCGGGGCCATGCGCATAGAAGTGACTGAAACTGGCGGGAGCTGGTAATTCATTGACGGTATAATATCCGCCGTCAAAACCGACGGCGCTAAAGGTATATGCTTGTCGCCAGTTATAAATGGCGTCGTTATAAACGCGGTAGAATTGAGGAAGGTAGTGTGAAAAATCTACTCGTAGATAAACAGTTGTTAATAATAAACTCAAGGCAAGAGGAAGTAATGCCAACACCCTGACTGGGGTGATAGATAACCAAGCCTTCAATTGTAGACTCCCCAAACAATGCTTCGTTGATTTAACTACTGCGTGTCACAATAAACAATCCGACGATAATTACCAACGTGCCGACGATCTTGGGAGCCGTCAGTGGCTCATTGAACAGATAGTAGGAAAAGACCATCACCACGACATAGGCCAAGCTCATGAAAGGGTAAGCAAAGCTCAGTTCAAATTGCGTGAGCGCACCCATCCACGTTAGCGATCCCAGAAAAGCAGCTGCAAAGCTGGAAATTACCCAGGGGTTGAGCAGTAGACGAAAGACGAAGCCAATTTGTTCCCCGAATCCAGTCGGCACTTCTCCAGCTAGATCAACCTGCCACTTGAATACCAATTGACCATAGACCGTGAGCGCAATGGTCAGGGCGACAAAGAAGAATCCAATCAGCATAGGGCTGGTACTCCGTGCTTCAGGCATGGGTCAAGATTCCCGGCGGACTAGAATGGTGAAGTCATACATACCGTAATCATGTAGGAGGGCGACTTGCTTGGAGAGGTTGCGCTTGCAATAATCGAATAACCAGAGCGGGTCAGCATAGTATAGGTCAGCCCGCATCTTCTCCGCGTCTGAATAGCTTGTCAACGAATTGAAGGCCAGTCCCTTAGCAGAAAGCGCCCACATACGGTCAACTGTACGAAGGATATGTGTCTTCCAATCGGCTTCAGGGGTATTCAACTTCATGTTGAATAGCCCACTGCCAATGACATAATCAGCTTGGGCAAGGTTTGGCTCGTCGGCGCTGAAGCTCACATTGCCTGCACCAAAGGCAATACGACCCTGTTCCAGAGCTTTCTCGTTCATATCATAGCCCACATAGGTGAAGCTAAAGCTTCGGTCATTCAGAAAACCGACCAGGGCTCCGTAGCCGCTGCCGTAATCGAGAATTGAAAATGGTTCGTTCTTATCGGGATGAATCTTGAGCAATTGATCAAAGCGATGATACTGCGAAGCCTGATCCTTCCAATCTACCCCTTTTGCATTCGTGCCATACTGTTCGATCTGTTTCTCAAAGAACTGTTTCAGGTTATTAAGGGTGCTTTCCACAGTGGACATTCAACTTATTCCTTTGCAGTAGACTTCTGATTTTCAGGGATAACGCTTATGAGTCGCAACTGATCCACATCTGTCTGTTTTTGGTCAGAAAGGGTTTGATGTGGACTCGTTGTACGAAATACATCCTTAATGACAGTATATGGTCGGGCTTTGATTTCAACGAAAATGACAGATAGATAGACTGCTATAATCCCCAGGACAAAGATGATTAGTCCTCCCAAGAACCAAAGTGATACCATAACAGAAGTCCAGCCCTCGACTTCTGTGGTGATTCCGAGTAGTCCCTGGGTCAATAAGAGTAGAATATACAAACCTGATGGAATAGTGATCAACACACCTAGATAAGCGATATACTGGAGGGGTTTATTGCTTTGGGAAGTAATGCCGTTGATTGCGAGCGCAACCCGTTTTTGGAAACTATAGGTCGTGGAACCTTTGTAGTGCTTATTGACCAATACTGGAATCTGCTTGAAGCCGGTGATCTCCATGAGCACATCAATGCCGAAGAGTTGTTCTCGATGCTCAAGCAATCGTTGCACATAACGTCGAGTCATCAAACGGGCAATGAGCGTATCAGACGGTACTTGTACCTGCGATAGTCGATTATAGAGGCGATAATAAAGGCCACCGCCGATTCGTCGCAATATGTTCCCTTCGCGGGTCTTTTGTACTCCATACACTACATCGGCATCGCTTTGGCTGAAGGCTTCGTAGAAGTCCAACACTATTTCCGGGGGCTCTTCCAAATCTACGTCAATCAACATGATCAGATCGCCGGTAGCATATGCTAATCCTGTCATAATAGCCTTGTGATGACCAAAATTCCGGGAAAGATCAACTACTGTTACACGTGCGTCCCGGTTATGGAGTTCGCAAGCCTTTTGCAGCGACATATCTGGGGAGCCATCATTCACCAAAATGATCTCAAAATCTGGTGTGATCCGCGCCGCTGCTGTACAACTGCGGTTGTAGAATTCCTCGATATAGGGCAGTGAGTAGTATAGTGTGGCAACGAAGGATAGTTTCATGACTTGGACTGAATACTCCAATTGATGATAAAACGATGTGGAAATGGTTTACACAGATTTATTCGATTATTATTGTAGCATATAGGTGAGTTGGTATATCTCATAAGAAGGTTTCCATTTATGGATCGTTCTGTTGCTATCATCCAGTCGAATTATATTCCCTGGAAGGGCTATTTTGATATCATCAAACGGGTAGATGAATTTATTCTGTTTGATGAAGCTCAATACACCGTTCGCGATTGGCGGAACCGTAATCAAATCAAGACCGCAAGCGGGGCACAATGGTTGAGCATTCCTGTTAATGTGAAGGGCAAGCGCTATCAGAAGATTAGTGAAACTACCATCAGTAGACCTGATTGGGCGATAGAACACTGGAAGACTATACAGCACAATTATGCGCGCGCACCCTACTTCAAAGACTATCGCTCTTTCTTTGAAGATTTGTATAAAGAGGCACGTTCAGAGACCCATCTGAGCAAAGTTAACTACTTGTTCTTGAAGGCCATTTCTGATCTGCTTGGCATCAAAACGTCACTGACTTGGTCATCCGCCTATCAACTGCTGGATGGTAAAACTGATAGGCTGATTGGCCTCTGCCAACAAGTGAATGCGAAGGTTTATCTCTCGGGACCGTCGGCTCGAAACTACCTGGATGAGCAACTCTTTTTCAATGCTGGCATGCGGGTTGAATGGATGGACTATAGCGATTATCCAGTATATTCACAACTGTTCCCACCATTTTCCCACGCTGTTAGCATAATAGATCTTATTTTTAACGAAGGACCGAATGCCCCGCGCTACATGAAATTGATCCCTGCATTCCCTGATAAAATGTTGCCTTCCTAACAGGTGTTGCTACTAAATGATGTGGCTTGTATCACGCTTATAGGTTGTCGATAGCTAGGTTGTGTTGACATTTGAGGTATATTGGTCGGATGAAACCTGTGACGCTGACCAATGACCAGTGGACAAAAATCCACGCTTTTCTGAGGCAAGAACCGCGAGCCTATGTCGGGAACGAAACGGAA
>JAFLCG010000025.1 GCA_017303635.1 Anaerolineae bacterium
AAGCGCATCCGGTCGAGTGCCCATTCGCTCTCCATACATCCTCCTCCCTGCCAATCGGTTGGCGGATGATTGTAGGGGTCACGATGTCGCTACGCTCCTCGAGGAGATGAACCAAAAGAATCATACAGGTGGTGGTCAGACAGGATCTCACTGTCGATCATCCTGCCACCTTAGACTAGCCGGGCTTCCGCCATAGCGGAAGCGCAGACGACTGCGAGGTCGTCTGCAATACACTCACTCAGCAGGTGGGCCGGACAAGCAGAATAACATAAACACATGTCTTGTCTGACGACTCTGGGTCGCAAGTAGTCAGCGTGAACAATTCATACAACAGATCATGACGTACTAATGCAGTCCTTTCAAAGATACTATATCTTCAAGTAGTAATCGAATTCTATAGACTTCGATATACTAGGGTAGCTTGTGCTGACACTTGGCTCGCACCTGTGTTTAGTGATGACGGCACCAGTTTGAACAGACATAGATCATGGAAAGGTAAAGTTAGCCATGACGGATATCTGGTATGAGGATGTACTGCTACCGGAAGACAACGCAGGGGCTGTCGTCAGTAAACCGATCGACAGTGAAGAATTCTCACTGCCGGGATCATTCGCCGAGCGGCAGACTGAGGCGCTGAACGGTATTGTACGGGTACATCAGCCGCGCTGGCGTTTGCTGAGCGCAGAAGAGACCAAACGTAGTGCCGTACAAGCCGGTTCCCGCTTGGTAGCTGTACGGTTAGCTTTTGAGTTTGACCTGCAGGATGCAGCCAAGCGGGATGGCGTTCGCTTTGTAGCCGCCAAGTGTGAGTCGTGGTTGTGGGCGGCCAGTGCCAATTACACTCAACCTGCCGTCTACGATATCGTGCCACGTCAACTGAACGGCACCAAGCCACAGATGGTGAAACTGCAGTTTGAGCCACAAATCAAGGTCACAGACGTAGCCGAAGTATCATTAGGGAGCATCAGCACCGATCTGGCTGTGGGTGTCATCCAACCCAAGTGTATCGGGTTTCTGGGCCGGGAAAGCCGCGAACCCTACTGGACGATTGACCCGCAGGATGAAGCCTTGCTCGGCTTACGAACTTTCTGGATGGTTGTGGAGATGCCACCGGGCTGCGAAGCCATCCGCGTGAGCGCCCGCGCACAGGCGGATGCCAGGCGTCACGTGGGCCATGTCATCCCACTGCGCGGCAGGCATACCACCCGCGAGTCGCTGCCCAGCCTGCTGATTACGCCTTCGGGTTGACGGTTAACACCACCCCTCTGTAACCCACAGCGTTGAGCTCGGGTGTCTGAACTTTGCCGACCTCACGGGCGCGCTGTTTAACTTCTGGGCTTAGCTTCTGCCATAGAGCGAGCAGATCGACTTCCCCAGGTTGGCGGAGCTGTTCCAGCAGCACTTCGGTGAAGAGGCTGTGATCATGACCGGGCAAGATATGGGAATATTGATGCTCACCGCAGGAAGCCATTAATACCCGTCCGCGGCTGTTCCGCATCTGATGGACATCCGGCACGACGAACTGGATACCCAGCGAGTCTTTGGTCAAAGCGGCATCCCCGGCATGGCAGCAATCCAGAAAGACGCTGAGGTGCTGAGATTGAATGTCGCCCAGCAAGTCCTCAAATTCGCTCATCGAGAGGGCAGTACCTGCGATATCTCGTCGATCCGTGTCATGCGGGATGAGGAAGACGCGCCCATCCACCAATCTGGCCCCATGCCCGGAGTAATAGATGATGACCGAGGCTTCGGGATGTTCGGCGGCTTGCTGCGCCAGCCACCGCATACCATCACGAATGGAATCGCCAGTTGCCTGGGCATCGGTCAGCAGGCGTACAGCACCGTAACCCGCCTCCCGCCGCAGGAAGCGACTAATTGCGCGGGCATCTCCCGCCGTCAGCGCCAGCGACAGGGCAGGGTCACGGGTTTGACCGACACCGATGACGAGCGCATAACCCTGCGGGAAGCGCGGAGCCAACACCTGAGCCGTGGGCAACCACTTCTCCTGTTCCCAGGCCAGGATGGGTAAGGTCACCCGCAGCACCTCTACAGAAAGATCTTCGGCAATCGCCTCAAAACCTGGCCCCCAACTGACCAATGCAGATACAAACTCGGACAGCTCACGTGAACCCAGGACCTCGAAAGCGCGTTCCGGTTGCCCGGCCTCGGCGCGCGCCGCCGCGATCGCCATCAGCGCACTCGCCCGCTCATAGGCCTGGTCGATCCCCCGGGCGATGCCCTCGGCGGCCTCATACTGCCCGGCCTGCGCCCGCGCCTCCGCGATCGCCCTCAGCGCACTCGCCCGCGCATAGGCCTGGTCGATCCCCCGGGCGATGCCCTCGGCGGCCTCAACCTGCCCGGCCTGCGCCCGCGCCTCCGCGATCGCCCTCAGCGCACTCGCCCGTGCCCCTTCGAAGCGAAGGGTATGCGCTGCCGCCAGACTGTACTCCCAGGCCTGCTCGGCAGCGTCGCTGGCGAGCTTGGTGAGCACCGACCCAATTTGAGTCCAAGCCCCGGCGCGGGCTTCCGCCGCGCGCATGCTTTCGGCCCCGGCACGAACGGCCTCGATCTGGCCTTCCTGAACCAGCGCCAACAAAAAGGTCTGGGCATCCTCCAGGAATTCAGTGCCGTAGTCATCCCGCAGCGAGTCAAGCAGTTCATCGGTGATCCGTTTAATGGCGGCGGCTTCGGATGGGTTTTGACCGCGAGGGTTTTCCAACAAGGCCGTCCGCACTGCCAGCAAGCCCTTGAATCGGGTCGCACTGCTGCGCCTCATGCGGGCATAACTGAGGGCTTCCCCCAACCGCCCGTACCAGACCAGCAGCCGCAAGTCGAGATCGGTATACCGATCAGCTCGGGCGGCGATCACTTGTTGGGCCGCCCGCAGCTCGGCGATGCGAAGCATTTCATCCGCCGTCGGGGGGTGGCGGTCTTTATAGCGCCCCAGCAGCAGCAGCAGGTCATCGGCATAGGCGGCATCGCCTTCGCAAGCCCTGAACTTGGCATTGCGCCACTCTGGCGAACCCACCGCCAACCGGTGCAACTCATCCATCCGCCCCAGTTCTTGCAGGTGATAGGCCAGCCGCAGGTACAGGTAGTGGTCATCCGGAACCTGGTGCCAGGGCCGGTTCTCTGGGTTGTAAGCCCGCAGCAACCGCTCATGCAGGGCGGTCAGTCCCTGGCCTGACTGCTTCACACGCCCGCGCATATAGTCCAGTTGCAGGTCGTGCGGCTTGTACAGGCTCAGATTTTCATCCCGCGTTTCCCGCAACAGCAGCGCTCGATCCACCAGAGAATCAAGTAAATCCTGTACATCCTCCACATTCAGGCCGCGGGCCGCCCAGTAGGTGACCAGCGTAGACTCCGGCACCTGCGCATCATCTGGGAAGACCGCCAAATCTAAGTAACAGCCTTCAACGGCTTCGCCCATGTCCTCTTGTAATTCGGCCACGCTAACATGCACCACTGTCCACAGGTTGTTATAGCCCTTGTTGTAGTCGGCAGATTGGATGGGGATATCAGGCAGTTCTTCATTCTGCAATCGGTTGAGCATGGTATCCCAGCGGTTGAGCAACTTGCCTTTCAGCGCCCGCCCGATCATATCTAGCGCCAGCGGCAGCCCATTGCAGGCTTTCAGGATGCCTGCTGTCGCTTTGGGCAGCTTTTCCAGGGTCACGCCACTGGATTTAGCGAGTAGCAGACGGGCATCTTCGTTGTTGAGCATTTGCAGGGTATGAATGGCAGCATCTACCGCACGAACCACATCCTGTTTGCGGGTCGTTACCAACACTCGCACTTGCGGCCCCAGCCCCAGCAAACCGCGCACATGTTGATGGTCCCAGATGTCATCTAAGACGAGCAGACAGCGCTTCTCCCCCAGAAGCGTGACCAGCAGTGTCCGCAAACTCTCCACATCGCTGAGGGCGGTCGCGCGACCTTCAACATAACTCGCCAGGCGGGCCATCAAGGATTCAATCTGCGGCTGCATACCAAACGTCAGCCAGAAGATGCCATCCGGGAAGGCCATCCGCACCGCTTCATCCCGGCAGAGCATGGCCGCCAGGACCGTCTTGCCTAAGCCGCCCATCCCCTGGATGGCCACACGGTTATCCCGTCCAACAGCAGTTACCGCCGTGGTGGCATGGGCCAACAGCAAGCCACGCGCCGTGGTCAATTCATCCAGGCGCTGCAGATAACCTTCGCTCACGGACGGCACTTCCCATAATCGTCCAAGTACCTTGGGTGCAACCGGAAGGGGGGCGCTTGATTCCCCTGCGCGCAATTCCAATCGCTCTGGATCCCAACGCAGGGGTTGGGGAGTTCCTCCGAGGGGGATATCCCACATCCGCAGCAGGCTTTCCAGACTATAGGCCGCGTATAGCAGTGCTGCGCTCCGCAGCCAGGGCTGACTGTGACTGCTCCGACTGATCGATAGGCCCGCTGCCCAGGCCGCCAACCACCAGCTCGCCTGATACTCCTCCGCCACGCTGGCTGATCGCTTCTCCAGCACCTCCAAAAGATCCGCCACCCGATCCCGAATGGCTTTCAGCAGAGGCCAGGTTGCCGCTGGACGCATCCCAGGCGGCTCACCTTTGAGCCGAATATCGAAGCGCGTCATGGCGGGTAGGATCGCCAGCCAATCTGCCCAATCAGCCGTATCCTTAACAGTCAGGCAGCGAGCCATTACATTCAGTTCGAGATACGCCAGATCAAAGAAGAGTAAGCCCTGCGGCTCAAAGAGCGCCGTATCCAACATTTGGGGCGCTACATCTGCTAGGCGACCATCCTGCCCAAGTCGGCAGATGATATTGCCACCATGCAAGTCCCCATGCATCGGTGTTCGCGCGAGCGTGAGTTGTGGAAGCAAGCCGTCTTGCAGGGCAAAGTAAAGGGGGTTAGGCAGCGTAATCGCATTGTTGGGTGGCGTCACATCAGCGAGAAAGGTCAACAGGGACGTAGTGGTCTGAATTCCGAAGTGTGTCTTGAAGCGCTCTGCTAGGGTGTCAAAGCGGTTGTCATTCCCCCGATTGAGCACATCCTGCAGCAGCTGACGTGGCGCGTATCCCTTCCTGCCGGTGGTGAGGCGTTTAGGGATCTGCCACCCGGCCAGTACTTCGCTGGTCAGGCGGCGGATCTGGGGCGCAACTTCATCCCAGCGGAGTCGGTTCGCGGCAAAGTCATCGAGCACGCGGCTCAGGGAGCGTGCGCCCCACACCACCTCCGATGCCGGTTGATAGAGCACCATGCTGAATCCATCCACGTGACCCATCGGCGCGTGAATGACTGCCGGGATGTGGTCTTCCATGCCCTGACGTGCCTGTGCGTGTTGCCTGAACTCCGCGGTAGTTCGCTCGCTGCGGTCGATCTTGGCATAGGCTTTGCCGCTGTAGGCACCATCACTTCCCAGAATATCAACCAATAACACCTTCGCTCCGGAGAATCCTTCCTGAATCTCCTTGTAATCGGCTGCGATGGTTCCCAAATGAGATGGGTAGGACGCAAACAGTTGTTGGATGAGCGTGTCAGTGAGCATGAGCCAATCTCAGATACTATTGTGCTGCTGAAGGTATTCAAATGAGTCTGTAGCAATGCTTTGGCAGCATAACATCGGATGACCATTTCTGCTAATGACTTCATATCACTCCATTGACTATACTTGCCCTTGACCACTCGTCAGCCCGTTTGTCGATTAACGTCCCCTGGCAGTAGAATACATACTAAAATTACTGCAAGTCACATCGGATTGTTTTCAAAGTAGAAACGAGCCATCATGCTGGATAATCTGCACGTTAACGATGTTGAACTGACCGCTGCCGATATCGGCACGCTGGAGAATGCAGACGAAGTTGCGCACCTGTTTGCTCGATTGGGTTACAACGTGGATGCGCGCCGCAGAATTCCGAACTCCGCAGCGACCTACTTGCCCAAAGATGCTGTTCGCATTGAAATAAACCATCATGAATTGATTGCAACCGATGATGAACGTGTCATTAAGGTGTATCTGTTTGAGGTGCGCTCCGTCACTGCTGCACTTAGAAATGCATTGGCAAACGGCTTCAAGGGCACACATGATACAAATGTTCTTTTGGTTCTTACTAAGAACTACGAGGAACTTGAATTTACACTGATCGAACGTGGGATCGTTGATACCAAACGGAAAGGCCTGGAGCCACAAATTCTTGTTCGTCCGATTCCGCTCAATATCAACCGCCGCAACCCTGAACCTGTGAAACTGCGTGTTCTCAAACGATTCACTTTTACGGAAGAGGATAGTGATTATCAATGGGAAAAGCTGCGCTCTGCTTATAAGCTGGCCCAGTGGAGCGAGGAATACTTTAACAACCGGGCGCTGTTCTCCGATTATTACCTCAAGCAGCGCCTGACTGATTCCCGCCTGACCCCGCAGTGGAATGAGGATGTACGTCCGACGGGACGCGAAATATACAGACACATTGTCAGTGCGCGGAAGAACTTCAGCAGACAGCCCGAAGCGAAGATCCGAAAGGGACTCTACGAACCGCTGTTTACGCTGCTTGGCTTTGATTTTGAGGTGAACAAAGCGAGCGACTCGGCTGCTGACGAACCAGATTATCGACTATACACCAAAGGAGACAGGAGCAAGCCCATCGCGGTCGCCCTCACGTATGTTTGGAATCGCAACCTGGATGACGTGGACACGACCCGCGAACCGGAAGATGGCACACCCGATGAAATTCCCGGCGCGATGGTCGTCAGTGTGTTGGAGAAAACGCAAGTCCCATGGGTGATCGTCACGAATGGCAAGCTGTGGCGCTTGTATTCCTCCACTGCCAGCAACAAGGCGACTAACTACTACGAGATTGACCTCGAAGAAGCAATTGCTGCGACCGAGCAGATCACAGCGCTCAAATATTGGTGGCTGATGTTTCGGCAACAGGCCTTCACCGGTTTCCTGGATATGCTCCTGAGCGAGTCGAATAAATACGCTGCCCAACTGCGCGAACGCCTCAAGGATGACGTGTTCCTGCGCATCTTCCCGCAGTTCGCCAAAGGTTTTATTACGCACATGCGGTCGCAAGGGGTGAATGCAGAGGACATCAACCTTGACCTCGTATTTTCCGGTACGATGACGTTCCTATACCGGATGATGTTTATCTTGTACGCCGAAAGCCTCGATCTACTGCCTGTGAGCGAAGAACGCGGCTATGGAGAATACAGCCTGTATGCGCTCAAGCGAGAACTAGCGGGGGTAGGTGGTGAAAATGAGGCCGCTGCGCCTGACAAGCTAAAGAAGCACTACACGACGAACTCAACCGCGATTTATGATCGTCTGGAAAAGCTTTTTCGTCTCATCGACAAAGGCTCTGCTCAGGTAGAAGATGCAGACCTAAAAACGTTGAATATGCCGACCTACAACGGCGGTTTGTTCAGCGCGGAAAACGAAAGCGGGCTGTTCCTCGAACGCTACGCGATCCCCGACCAATTCCTGATGCTCGGTCTGGATCGGCTGACTCGCGACGAGGACGACAAGACCCAGAAGCTGGTCTTCATCGACTTCAAATCGCTCGGCGTGCGCCAGTTGGGTAGCATCTACGAAGGGCTGCTCGAATTCAAGCTCAGAATCGCCGCTGAACCGCTCGCGGTCGAAAAGGACGGCAAACGCGAACTCTATATCCCGCTGAAAAAGGCGAAAAAGAAAGATGCAGCAGCAGCCGTCTCCAAAGGCGAACCTTACCTTGAGAACGACAAGCAGGAGCGCAAGGCGTCCGGCAGCTACTACACGCCGGATTACATCGTCAAGTACATCGTGCAGCACACCGTTGGCCCGGTGCTGGAGCGCAAGCTGGGGGAATGCGCCCCGAAACTGCGCGATGCACAGAATCGGTATCGGCAGCACCGCGACACGGTGAAGGCGCGGGGGAACGATCAATCGCCGGAACTGTTCTGGAAAGAACCGGCCATGCAGCAGTTGGTCGATGACTGCCTGAATATACGCGTGCTGGACCCGGCCATGGGCAGCGGACATTTTCTGGTCGAAGTAGTCGATTTTGTCAGCAACAAGCTGATCGACTTCCTGAACGGGTGGAGCGAAAATCCGGTCTGGGCGGCGCTGGACCGCACCCGCGAGGATATTCTGGCAGGCTTAGATGAAAAGATCATCATCGACGCAGACAAGCTGACCCGTGTAGTGCTGCTGAAGCGGGCGGTACTCAAACGCTGCGTCTACGGTGTGGATCTGAACGGGATGGCGGTGGAACTGGCGAAAGTCTCGCTGTGGCTGGATGCGTTCACGCTCGGCGCACCGTTGAGCTTCCTCGATCATCATCTCAAGTGGGGCAATTCGCTGATCGGGGTGCGGGTGCGTGAGGTGCAGGCGGCACTGGAAGGACAGCAAACGCTGTTCAGCAGCAACAAATTCGCGGGCGTGATGCTCGCCACCGATCTAATGCAAAAAGTTAGCTATTTGAGCGACAACACCGTCGCGCAGGTGCAGGCCAGTCAGAATGCCTACCGCGATGCCAGCGACCAGCTTGCACCCTTCAAGCGCGTGCTGGATGTGTATACCTCGCGTTGGTTCGGGAATACACCGACCAAAGGCAAACGCGGCAGCGGGGACTTTGATCCGACCATCGAGTTCTTGAAACGTGATGATACACAGGCCTGGCTGGAAGACCCGCACAACCCGAAGCACCGTCTGCCCGCCGATGATTACATGATGGCCGGACTAGTGGCGAAAACCGCGCTGGCAGCCGCCACCAGCAAACGCTTCTTCCATTGGGAATTGGAGTTCCCCGAAGTGTTCTTTGCGCCGTCTACCCCCGGTGGACAGGATGTGAAGCTGCGTGAAAATGGCGGTTTTGATGCAGTGGTGGGGAATCCGCCATATGTAAGGGTACAGCGTATTGAACATGACGTAATTGATTATCTCTTTGAGCGATACCAAACTTCACACAAAAAAATCGATATTTCCCTTAGTTTCCTCGAACTTGGAACTATCATTATAAATGCTGTAGGTAGAGCTGGTTTCATATCGTCATCGCAGTGGACTAGTACGGATTATGGACTTGCCGCACGACGCTATTTCGGCAATGGACGTGTGGTTAGGATTGTCGATTTTGGCAGCTTATCCGTTTTTGAGGACGCTTCCACATATCCAGCAATCTTTGTCTTTGCGGAAAACAACCAAGAGCTTCTCTATTTCAACGTAGAAACGCTAAGTGAAGTGTCCCTTGCTTCGTTGGAAAGAATGCAACCGATGAGGCATTTACTCTCACAACTGAACGACGATGCTTGGATTATCAAGAAAGATCTAGACCTACGATTGAGGATAGGTGAACAGCACCCGAAGACACGTTCGCTATCAGATTATGGTCACTTCTTTATAGGTGCTTTAACAGGAAGTGACCAAGTCTTTGTTGTATATCCCGATACAATCGACAATTACAAACTCGAGTCAGCTTTACTTCTCCCATACGCCTACAGAGGAGAGGAGGTCGAGCGTTATGGGCAGATTTCACCGGAAGCCAAGGTGATTTACCCTTATCAGCGCGGAAAAAACAGCGAGGCTATTCTAATCGCGCCAAAGGAGCTACAGAAGAAGTATCCCAATACTTATAGGTATCTGGAGCAGTACAAATCTGCTTTGATGCAACGACTTGATTCTCGACGAAAATATGCTGAGGAACACAACTGGTATTGTTATCTCAGACCAGGGAGTTTTGGTTATATCGCCCCCCCAAAGCTGATTATTCGCGGTGTCGACAAGGTATCTAATGTTGGCCTACTGAATGGCATGAGTGCGTTTAATGGCGCAAATACACCAGGTTTCATATTTGAAGAGAGTTCAAACATCGGTCTAAATTTCATTTTGTCAATCTTGAACTCAAATCTCATATCAAGTTACCTAGTCCAGGTTTGCCCACCTAAACTAAACAATTACAGCCGATTCAATGCCAACAATCTAAACGAAATTCCAGCTTATGCAATTGACTTCACCACCCCCGCCGATGTACGCACCCGCGCCGTAAACGCGATCACTGCCGAATACGCGAACGGACGTTATCAACTCGCCTTGCAGCGATCAGCGGCGGCACTGGCACAGGGTCAAACCGATGTCGTGCATGATGTGTTGGCTTATCTCGCAGGGCAGATGATTGACCTGAATAAGCAGAAACAGGCAGAAGTCAAACGCTTCCTCGCTTGGCTGGAAGGCAAGCTCAAAATCGCGCCCAAAGCGGACGCTTCCACCGGGATCGACTCGCTGACGAGAAAGACCTACCTGCAAGATTACCTCGGCGATTATCAGAAGGGAAAGCCGGAAATCGCATGGAAGGACTTCTACTATCGCCTGCTCAAGGACTTTAGTGTGGCGGTAACGAAAGTTGAAGTGGAGATCGAACGCGAATACACGGCATCGCTCAAAGTGCTGCTGCCTATCAAAGATCAATTGGCGAAGACCGACGCGCTGATCGACAAGATTGTGTATAAGCTCTACGGGCTGACCGACACCGAAATTGAACTGATCGAGCGTCCGCAGTATGAGCAGGCACTCGCCGAGGCGAAGGTAAAGGTCATTGCCAACGCACGCATCACCGACGATGAAGTCAAGATCGACAAGATCGCCGAAAGCATTTTGCCCGCCGCGCAGCGCTTCTTCGAGCGTATCGATCCGCACGAGGTGGAGTCGGCGCTCGACGGCGAACTCCCCAACTGGCGGGCGCTCCCCCCGGATGCGCCGACCTTCTTGCTCACCGGTGATTACAACCTGCGCTCACTTCCGGATCATATGGACTTTTCCAGCAGCGTCATCCCCTACACCAAAGCGGTGGAGGTGGCACTTCACCGCCGCATCTTCGAGCCATTCCGCCAGGCGCACCGTGATACCGACTGCCGCAACGAGTTCCTGCAAAAGTTCATGCGCGGCGAAAAGGAACTCACACTGGGCAGTTACATGATTATTCTCAGCAGCACGGGCGAAAAGGCCCTGCGCGGCTTCGTCAGCGGGGTGATCCGCGACGTAGATGGTCTTGCTACGACGCTCAACGACGAGGCGATGCGCGAAGTGCGCAACAAAGCGGCGCATGATGAGGTCATCAGCCGCGATGAGGCGGGGCAGGCAAGAAGTTGGGCGCTGGGGATTCTGGGGATGGTGTAACAATGGCAAACCCGATTCGCGCATGGATCGTCGATAGAACCTACTCACCTGCCTACACATTTGGCGATTTCAATCGACTCTTTCAAGACGATATTGTCCTGTCTTTCCAAAGTGATCGCATCACTTCCATAGATGGATATGACTCTCGGACGCTGAAAATAGCTGGATTGATTGACGGTATTGACAATCAAACGTTGGAACCGTTGCTAGAGAAGCGCTGGCAGGAAAAGCTTATAAATCATCGAGGCAAGTACTCACTAAGCGAAAGTGAGTGGAATTCCCTAAAAGAGGTGATTATTTCGCGCAACACCGATCTGAGCAGGGTAATCGATCAACTGGAAGCAGCTCAAAGAAAACCCTCGACGATCATGAGCACTCAAGCAATAACATACGACATTATGTGGTCTCTCACAGATATGTTCAGGCCCGGTAATTGGCGACAGATTCATCAAAGTCTGCGCGATGCGCGTGAGTTAGCTGTAAGATCAGACAGAACTGATCTTGAAGTATTTTTTCATTCTCTTGAGGAAAGTGGGCAATACGAAAAAGTAGATCGTGTAACTGACCCCGATTACGCCCTAGCGGGCACACTCTTAGATAAATCAGTTAACAAGCGCAAATCCGGAAAGAAACCTCCGCGTACGGAAGATTCAGTCATATTTGGTGACTCGGCAGAACTTCCAAGCTTCAGCCACGATAAGCAGTACTACGCTGATATGGGTGAGGACGAGGAATGGAATCGGCATTGTGTGCGAATGGTCGATGGGGGCAGAGAACTATTTATATTCTTGGCACATCGAAAAGGTCGAGGCAAAAAAGGTAGTACTGTGAGCGATGCGCTAGGCGCAGATCTGATTTATGCGTCACGTGTGAACAAGTCGTTTGTACTTGTTCAGTACAAGCTTCTGAAAAAAGAGAGCGGCGGTTCAAAAAAACAGAGAGTTCGTGAAAAATTAGAACTGCACGGCAAAGATAACAATCAACTTGATACCCTATTGTCGGTTTGCGATAAAACACAGACCTGTTTACATATTGCTGAGCGGAATAGTCCCTGTGTATACGCACCAAGCGGTTCAATACGACTTGCGACCTGCCCAGTTTTCTATAAGTTGGTTGGTGATGAGCACAAAATAGTACCAAACAAAAACTTCATCGATGGAGCTTATGTTCAAGCATGTTTCATCAAAAGTCGAATGCAAGAATATAAATCCCAAACCCTTTATTACCCTGAAGAGATCGGACGTGTTTTGAGATATTCTGAATTCACGGGGCTTGTTGGTAACGCCTATATAGGATCAAGGGCTGATGTTTTTGAGGCTATCCTCGATCAACTAGATGACGTTTTGACGAGCGGGATTGTTGCAATCGCCTTCGAAAGTGCACAGCCAAGCCAAAAAGCCAATCAGGACAGGCTATTTTAATGCGTATTCCCTATGTCATCGATAACATAGAAACGCGCCTCGCCGATGTGCTGAACTATCTACTTCAGCGCCAAACGGGTCAGCAGGTGGACGTTGCGACCGCCTATTTCAGCGTGCGCGGCTACGAATTGATTCGCGAGGCGCTGCACGCTGTCCGACACTTTCGCCTGCTTTTGGGGGACCATCCGCAAGACCCGGATGACATCGGCTTGCAGCCCAACTCCCGCGCCTATCTCCGCCACGAACTCAACGCTGCGCCGCTCACCGAGGCGACTCAGCAGCTTGTCGAAGAACTAGTGCGCTTTCTGCGTCGTGAGGATGTCGAAGTACGGTTGTATCTCGGTCATGATCCGTCCGAAAAAGGACGGCGCAATTTCCTCCATGCCAAGTGCTACTTGTTCTACGGCGGACGCGGGAATCAACAAACGCTGTTCGACTATCTCAACCCGCTGGCGGGCATTGTCGGCAGCAGCAACTTCACTGCGCCAGGGTTGCTCACCAATAGGGAACTAAACCTCGTACACAAAACCCTGCTTGATGAAGATGAGATCGACGACCCGGAAGCGCGGGGACATGTGCGCGTCCAAACGGACTCGCGCTTGAACACGGGAATCACGCCTGATAACCAGCGTTTGCTCAAAAGTGAAGTGGGCGCGCGGGCCATTATGGATCTATCTCGCTGGTACGATGATCAGTGGGGCCTTGCCGTTGATTTCAAAGAAGAATTCATCGCATTGCTGGAAAACTCGAAATTCGGCGGGCGCGAGTACACGCCTTACGAGATTTACATGAAGGCGCTGTACGAATACTTCAAAGATGACCTGGACAGTGATCTTAGCCTGCCGTCCACCAGGTCAGCGGTGGAACTAGCGGAATTTCAGGACGATGCAGTCAAGAAAGCGCGACGCATTCTCGCCCGTTACGACGGTGTCATCGTAGCGGACTCGGTCGGTTTGGGCAAAACCTGGATCGGTAAGAAGCTGCTCGAAGACTACGCCTATCACCAGCGGCAAAAAGCGGTTGTCGTCTGTCCTGCCTCACTCAAGCGTCTATGGGAAGAAGAACTGCGTTCCGCATCGATTTCGGCATATGTCGTCACGCAGGAACGCCTTGGACAAGATGACCTCGACATACGGGACTATGCCGATGCGGATGTGATCCTCGTCGATGAAGCACACAATTTCCGCAATAAGCGTGCGAAGCGCTATTTCCAGTTGGAGACCATCCTCGCAGCAAATGGGCGGCGTGGGCGCGATGGTGGACGCAAGAAACTGATTTTGCTGACCGCCACGCCGATCAATAACAATATCTTTGACCTCTACAACCAGATCAACCTGTTCACGGGGAATGACCGCACGTATTTTTCGTCGGCAGGGATTGGCGACCTGTACAAGTATTTCCTCGCAGCCCGCCGCGAATCGATTGAAGAAGGCAGTATCCGCATTTTCAATCTGCTCGAAGAAGTGGTCATTCGCCGAACGCGCCAGTTTATCCAGCGCGCCTATCCCGAGGCAACTATCCGGGGCAAGAAAGTCACTTGGCCCAAGCGTCAACTCCGCACGATTGAGTATAACCTCGAAGCCGCCTATGAAGGGTTCTATCAGCAGATTGTCCGCCGTATTGAAGGACTGAACCTTGCCCATTACAACCTTGAGTCGTACAAGCTGGGCGATAAGCCCGACGAGTTCGAGTTAGGTCGGCAAGTCGCCCTGGTAGGCATTTTTAAGAGCCGCTTTCTCAAACGGCTGGAGTCCAGCATTGATGCGTTTCGCATCTCAATTCGGCGTGGGCTAGAGTTCGTCAAGACCTTTGATGAATATTTGCAGGATAACACCGTGCTGGATGCTGCGTCGTTTCAGCATGCGATGCGTTTGCTCGAAGAGGATGATGCCGACAGCGAAGACATGACTCCTGCTTCGCGTGCCTCCGAAATGGATGCGGCAACTGAGGCGCGTGATTTGATCGAGGGGCTGCCCCGGCTTGATCCCGCCAAATATGATCGGCGGGCATTACACCGCGCCTTGCAGGAGGATATCGATGCGCTGACCGAAATCTGGCATGACATAAAGAATATAAGCTATCTGCACGATGCCAAGCTGGAGCGCCTCAAGCAGTTCTTGGAAACGGACCTTCGCGGGCAGAAGGTACTCATCTTCACCTACTACAAGGACACAGCTCGCTATCTGTATCGGGGACTGACCGAAGACCACAACGCTGCATGGCTTCAGGCGATGGGGCAGCCGAACATCCGCCGTGTTGACAGCAATGTTAAACCGGCGGATCGCATTCGCAGTGTGGAAAATTTCGCACCGATTGCTAGTGGGCAACCACATGTTCGCGGCACAGCGCATGAAATCGACATCCTGATCTCAACGGATGTGCTTTCCGAAGGGCAAAACCTGCAAGACTGCGGATATCTCATCAATTATGACCTGCATTGGAACCCTACCCGCATGGTGCAGCGTGCCGGACGCATTGATCGTCTTGGGTCTGTGTTCGAGACGTTGACAATCTACAATCTGTTCCCGGATCGGGCACTCGAAGCGCTACTGGGGTTGGTCAAAAGCCTCACGTCCAAGATTGATGTCATCAATCAGACAGGTTTTCTGGACGCAAGTGTTCTCGGTGAAGTTGTCACACCGCGCGACTTCAATACACTGCGGCGCATTGCGGACGAGGATAACACGGTGATTGAGGAACAAGAGTCGTTCCTCGAATTGGCGAGCAGTGAGGTCTTGCTCGCCCAGCTTCAAAAAGTCCTCGCCACGGAAGCCCGGCAGTGGTTGACCGATCTCGACGACGGAATTCATTCCGGCTTGGAACGGCGTGACGCACGCGGTATGTTCTTCTATTTCACCGCCCTTCATCCTGAGCAAGGGCGGAGTCACTTCTGGCGTTACTACGACATTGCCCAGAATCGAATCATTGATAATCGCTATCAGATTATGCAGATCATTGCATGTGGTCCTGAAACACCACGTTTTCCACCGCCCTACCAGGAGATCAACGTGTATGAGGTACAGGAGCGCGTGATCCAAAGTATTCTGGCGGATGTGGAACAGCAAGAAGTCGCAGCGCTTGTCGCCAAGCCCGTCGCGGAAGAGCAGAATATCGTCTCGCAAATCCTGCAAGAGCATCTTAACAGCCCGGAGTTTGACCGCAGGGAACTGCGTGAACTTCGAAAGTTCCTCAAACAGCCCTTGGTTGGAGCATCTGTACAACGGTTACGAAAAGCGCTCCAAGAATACACCAGTTCTGGGCAGCTCAGTGAGTTAATCAGTATCCTGCGTGAACTATATGTGCAGCAAGGCAGTCCGTTGAGTGAGACCACATCGGATGTTTCCAAGAAACGTTTGAAGCGAGAAGATCTCTACCTGATCTGTTATGAATACATCTGGCGCTGATACACCCTTAAGCCGCTTCGCTATGCTTGGTGTTCAAATTTGACGCATACTGCAATCACAAGTATAGGCACTTGTTCAAGCCACTAATTCTGTTGAATATGTCGTAACTGTATTGCCACATCTTCACAATTCTGAACCTGATGTCTTGGACAGGTTACTCACCTAGAGATAAGGTCGCTTACCCGTGAATTGGCGAGATGGCGTTGCACAATCTCAAGAGCATGATGTGTAATTGTCACCTCTGGTGAAGTGATGACTTCAGGACAGCTCGCTGCAAACATTCTTTTGACCAACAGATATACCAATGCCTCTATGTTGGGACATACCAGCGTTCAATTTCTCAATTCAGCGACTTTTTCAGACTGCTTAGTTCAAGCAGAACTGAACGTGCACATTGTCTGAATGCTTATATAAAGCGGGCTGTGGCTATTATTTACAAGACTCGATGTATTCAAGTAAACAACAGCCACATATGCCTATATCCTGACTAACTCAGACTGCGCTCATTCCGTAGCGGTTCCCTCCACTGTGGGGACGGGTACACCCGGATCAGTAGGTGTTGGTTCAACATTGATTGGAGTTTCAGTTGGAAGATCGGTTGGATACACAGTTACTGTTGGCGCTGGTGTCTGAGTCGCAGTTGGGTCCATTGTGGGAGTTGCAGTCGCCGTAAAGACCGGTGGCAGCGTTTCGGTTGCAGTTGGACCAGCATTCTCGTAAAGGGAAATATTATCCACGATCCAGAATTCTGGCACAGCATTGGCGCTATCTGACTGAGCTTGTGGTAACCACATAAACCGTAACCATACGATCTGACCTCGATAACCAGCAAGATCTACAGTCAAGGTCTGCCAAGTCGCTGCGGATGGTACTGATGCAACCCTTGTCCAGTTTAGTCGATCAATTGTGATCTGGATTTCCGCACCAAAGTGCGATGCTACCATTTGAGTCTGTAGCGCAAGTACTGGTTGCTGCGAAGTCCTAAGATCGATGGAGTACTCCCAGGTCAGCACGCTTGGAATACTAACGTTACTAACCTCCCATGCGTAGTTACTGCCATTAGACATCGGTTGACTTAACAGGGCCCATCCAGGATGTCCCACCCAGCCTGGTGCACCATCATCCATTCCAGCAAAGATGGGCAAGGACAACTGTACGGGGAAAGGTGTTGAAGTAGTTGCCATGGTAGGCAGTGGGGGTGACGTTGGCGATGCAACAGGAGTTGGTGTGGGAGTAGGCGTGGAGCCTGGTTCCAGTTCGCCCATCGCTACAATTCCAACTTGCTCCCGAACTCCATTAGCAATGCCTATAGGACTAGATTTGCGAGAGTCAAAGGCATCGATATAGATAACTCCGCGCGTAGCCGTATCGATTCCGCCAACCGCCCCCAGACGTACCCGATCAATACGACGAGTATCATTATCAATACCCACGATATTGCCGATTTGAGTTCCATCTACCCAGAACGACAGCCTACCGTCATTAAGGCCCGGTGCACTAGCTGCCTGCCAATCAATTTCGACATAGTGAGGCGCATCCGAGATGATCGCCCATGCTGTATTTGTCCAGGCAGTCGCATCATTCAGTAATGATGTGCGAATCTGATAGGTTCCACTCGCAAAGCGAAGTTCCATTCGCATGACTATCGTTGAAGTACCTGAATAGCCATACAGAAGGTAATAGGCGTTCCCACTCGCCATCACTATCGCGTTGGGATCAAAATAGAAACGGGCTCGATACCGTGTTTCGCCATTTGGGGAGTCATCGGTTACATAGATTGCAGTATTGTCGTTGATGATAGCCTGCATACCATAATTACCGACCAGTGAGCTGGATATGCTTACAGCTAAATCGCCACCGTTCACACTACTTGCAGTCCAGGCTGCCAAATTCCCAGCTTCAAAGCCATCAGCAAAGATCATATCAGGTGCAGTGGGCGTGTTGCTCGGCGTAGCTGTGTTGGTAGGTGTACGGGTTGGAGTTGGTGTCGGCGTTGGTACAGATGGATCCGCACCAATGTACGTGAGTCTCCGTGACACAAATCCATCGAAGAAGTAGGTCCCTCTGGTACCTGTGTCAATGCCGCTGATGGCACCGATCCTGACGCGATCAATAGCCCGTGTGTCATTATCAATCGACATCAATGCCTGTTGTTGTAGACCATCAATCCACAGGGTAAGTGCGCCGTTGTTAGCAGCAGGTGCAGCGGCCTGCCAATCTATTTCAATTGCATGAACGGCGTCACTGACGGAATACCAATTGGTGGAGACCCAGGCATTGGCATCCGTCAATCCAGAGGCACGTAGCTGATAGCTACCGCCGGAAAAACTGAATTCCACGCGAAGGACTGCTGTAGAAGCACCAGCGTATCCCATCATAATGAAGTGTGCATTGCCACTTGCCATTGTGATTGAATTAGGATCGAAATAGAAACGTGCCCGATATCGCTTTTCTGCACTAGGCTGGTCATCAGTGACATACAAGGCTGTATTATCGTTAACCACAGCTTGCAGCCCAGATGTTCCTATCAATGCCGCTGCCGTTGTAACACTTAAGTCACCACCTCCGGTAGTGTTTGAAGTCCAGGCAGCCAGATTTCCGCTCTCAAAACCGTCAGCGAATATGGGATCAACAATACTTGCTGTGGGTGTCCATGACGATGTAGCCGTTGGTGAAGGGCTGGGAGTTGGCGTCAGAGTCGGAGTTGCCGTATGGGTGGGTGTAAGTGTAGCAGTAGCGGTTGGTGAAGGAGTTAGGCTTGGAGTCGGCGTTTCCGTAAACGTCGGAGTCGCTGTTGCTGTGGATGTAGACGTCGCTGTTGGCGTTGGGGTTAGTGTTGGGCTTGGAGTCGGCGTCCAGAAAAGAGTTGGTGAACACACTGGAACGGAAGCTGCCGCCGGATAACGCCCCCATGACGACCACTGTTCGGCAGCGTTGGCCGAATTAGTGATATTGGTCCGGTTCTGTCCATCCGATGTGATAACGAACAAATCATAGTAGCCGGCTGCGCCGCTCGTCGAGGCAAACACAACCCGGGTGCCGTCTGGAGACCAGCGCCCGTAGAATGACATGTCTGTGCCACTAACAAACGTAAGCTGCATCGGGTTAGCACCGTTAGCGGCCATGCGCCACATTTCGTGACGTCCAGACCGATTGCTCTGGAAGAGGATACTTCCGCCATCGGGCGACCAGAAACCACCAAACTCGTAAGCTCCTGATGTTGATACCAACGACGCATTGGAGCCATCTGGATTCAGGCTGTAAATCTGACCAACACTGTTAACGAGTGTAGTAGCCAATATGCGGCTGCAATCCGGTGACCAGGAACTGGGTGTGAAGCCGGTGGGCCATCCGCTTACAAGCGTCAAATCTGTTCCATCTGGTCTTACGACATACGTGTTGGTTCCAGATTGGAACATGATCAGGCTACTGTCTGGCGCCCAGACAATGGTGACATGGTTCAAAGGTAGCGTGCTTAATTGACTTTGACCACTGCCATCCGCCTTCATGATCCACAATCGTCTGTCAATATCGGGTCCTTGGTCGTAACCTTCAAATGCGATATACCGACCGTCTGGCGAGAAGACCGGCACGTTGCCTTTTGGAACGATGCCCCCCGTGAGCAAGTCAATATAGCCACTTCCATCAGGATTGATCAGAGCAATGCGCTCGTTACCCGAGATTGTAGACACATGTGCGATCTTGCCACCACCAGGCAGAGGCGGTGGTGTGATTGTGACCCCAGGTATAGGCGTAGCGGTCACTGCTGGCGGTGTCACTATGCCGAGGGTAGGTGTCACTGACTTAGGATTCACACATGTGTTGTTGGTATATTGCTGTCCCGTTGTTGCATAAACTTCGATTTCACGGAACCCATTATTGCCGTTAGAGTCAACGGGAATGACCCGCACCCAGGTGATTGTTCTCGCAGGGAACGTAATGTCAGCACAGCGCGGACCGAGGCTGCCTAGGTCAATGTTGCTGGTCGTTGTACCATCGCTGAATGCAAGCAGTATTGAATTAATGCCCTGAGATTCATTTGCTGAGTAAGCACGGTCCCATACCACAAGACGGTGGACTTCTGTAGGTGCCCCCCAACTTAGAGAGAAAGTTGACGCTGCTTTGTGTCCACCTACCCACTCGGTGGCAAGGTTGCCATCGACAATGGCGCTAGATGCACTTGTCGGTTCGACATAGGCAAACGGTGCAATATTACCTGCAAATATTGAGCCTGGTTGGGTTGGGATTGGTGTTGGTGGAGTAAACGGCAACACTCGAACCGACATGGATTGTGCAATGCAGTTCATCAGATCCGATTGATCCTGCCAGTACGCGTTGCAAAGATCCTGGAAGCCCGTTTGGCGGAAGATCTGAAGCTGATAATTCTGTGCATAGCTGCCAACAAAGCGAATGGATGAGACCCCACGTTCAAAGGTATAGGGGCTAAGGTCAGTGATGTCGCCCGTGATAAACAGGCAGCCTCCATCAGGACGATAATCGCGATCACGGTAGAGAATGATGCCATCAGTACCAGGATTACAACTTGTATCATTGTGGCGGTTGATGCGTACAGAGCGCGCCCTGTCATTCCACCCGTTGGCAGTCAAGTCGGCTACATCCTGATCGAACACACCAGGCTGTCCACTAAAATTGACGCCATCATTAAGGTAAATGGCGAAACCATTGTTGGGATTTCGAATGGAAGTGACATTCTGATCGAGACCGAATAGGCTGAGGTCTGGATAGTCGCCTACCTGGAAGTAATGGCAGGTCCCGCTGAAATTTGCATCCGTGTAAAGTGTTACAGCATTCGGATCTGATGGACAGTTGGTTGGAGGAGGTTGTGTAATCGCGATGAGGTCGTTTTGAGTCTGGGTATTGGAGCCGCCGGGGCCGGTAACGTTCAGGCTGACCGTATAAGTGCCGGGTGTATTGTAGTAATGGATGGGGTTGCGTTCTGTGCTGGTGCTACCATCACCGAAGTTCCAGTTCCATGCGCTGATGCTCCCAGTGGATTGGTCAGTGAACACAATCCTGAGCGGGGCGATTCCGCTCTGAATGGAAGCGGAGAATGCGGCACTTGGAGCAGGTGGCGGTTGTGGTGGACGAACCCCCTGAGAGATCCGAACTTCGTCAATGTCTCCAGAGTAGCGATAGATTCCTTCAACGGCACCAATCTCGAGCGGCGTGCTGCCACCATTCCAAATGCCCACATCCGCACGGCTGGCGACCAATTCGTTATCTAGGTACAACGTGGCTGTTGAAGTACAGTCATATGTGAAGGTCAGCAGATGCCAGTTTGTATCTGCAATGGTTTTGTAGCTGGATTGTGCGCGGCTGCCGCCGTTCGCCCACACTTCGAAACGTGGCCTATCTCCGTCCATGGAGAGCAGCCACTTGTTCGGCCCGCCGCCGTTGAGCTGCCCAATCAGGCGACCGCCTGTTCCGCCTGAGCGTCGTACCCACAGTTCAACAGTCATGGGACAGACATCAAGTGTCCCCGCATCGATGCCGCGTCCATCCAGCGGATTCGGGAAGCTGACCGCGCCCCCAAATTGTCCACTGGTCCAGCCAATACCATTATTGAGCGTGCCATTGGCGCGACCGCAGGCATCCGTCGCAATACTTCCGCTGCCTTCGTCCAAGTGGTACAGCGAAATGGATTGACCATCGCACACAAACGGAGTGCTGGGCAAAGGCGGTGGTGGCGCTGAAACGGGATCAAGCCGGACACTAGAGATCAGGCTGCCGACGGACTTGTTCTCGCCGCTCTTGACTACTCGAGAGCTGCCCTGGTAGCCCTGATCATCAAAAGCCCAGGCTTCATGATTTCCCAGGACCGAAATACTTAGGTTGGTGCGGTCGGCCCAACCGAGCGGCGCCAGATCCACCTGACTGGCGGTCAGGCGAATACATTCTGTGCCTGTCCGCAGGTAAGCCCCGTCACCCCCGTCGCAAGGTGCAATGCCGGAACGATTTGGGGAAAGGTAATATTGCTCCTCTTGACGGAGTGCCGTATTCCAATTTCCATTGTCTGACTTACGACGGTATTCAATGCTCAACACATGATAGCCGTCTGCCCAACCGAACGTGTTCCAGGTATGGTACAACTCGGTTGCGGAAGTTTCCTGGCAGTTCTGTCCGTCAAAGCAAACACGGAATGCGTCGAAATTGCTCGTCCACTGTACACGAGCATGGATATCTACTTCCAACGGAGGACGTTCGGCTTTGGACCACTCCAAGAGCCAGTTGAACGGGCCGGAGCAATTGCCGCTCTTGATGACACGGATGTTGGTAAAGTGCTGGCTATAGACCCATTTATTGTTGGCATTGTCCCAAACTTCTAGTCCCAGCTCAACAGCACCATCGGGAACATTCGCGGCGCACCAATCCCATTCAATGCTGTAAGGCGCGCTGGTATCGACTCCAATACCGGACCATACATTGTTCCACAATGCGCTGAAACGCACTTCGCGCACGCCGCTGCCGCCCGTATTATCGCTAGCATTCGCGCTGAGCGTGATGGTGTTTGTACTGATGGTCGCCCCATTGGATGGCGATGTCCACGAGGCGGTTGGTGGGGTGGTGTCGTTTCCAGGTTGTGGGGTGTGGGTTGGTGGGGTAACCGTCTCTTCTGATGGAGGCTCACATACGTTCTCACCTTCAACATCAAGCGAACATACAAAGGCTGAATACATCTCAATCGCAGATATTTGATTATCAAGGCTTTGCCCTGAGGATCCACCTCGTCCGCAGTCCGTCCATACAAATTGTTCCGAGAGATCGGTGATTGGAGTGTCATTACCAGATAATGCGAGTTGTAGGCACGCACCACGGTTCTGTGAATTAGAATACTCCCAGAAAGTTGTTTGCCAATTCGCTGGCACAAATACTGACGAAATAGTGTCATTGCCAATTGCATGTGCTGACAGATCCCAATTGCTCTCCGTAAATCTCTGACATTGCCCCCTATAGAAGCTTTCAGTACAAGCGACCAGAGCAGTTCGATCTAGGCGTTGATTCGTTGATTGAAAGGTAACATTGTTTGATGCATTGGCTACGCTATTCGCGGGTTGACCATCAATAGTCACATCTCGATTAGGCAAAATGAAGTGTAAGTGGGTTCCAGTACCCCGACCGCAAGTCGTCCAATACTGATAATGGGTGCCGTCCACCATCTGTGCGCCTTGGGTTCCTGAATAAAGAACTCCTAGGTAACGGCCACGAGCTACGTATTGTCCATTGAGGTAAGGCAGGAGAGATGTTGCTGATACATGTAAGTATGTTGCCAGCCCGACACCATTATTGTCATCGATGCTAATAGAAGCTTGGTAACCGTCGTTACAAAACACCCTTAATTTACCTGATATAGTCGCTAGAACTGTCGTAGTTGCACTGCCCCGGGGGGCAAAATCAATTGCATTTCCGTCGTGCCAACCCCATGTTTTGGCCCATGATGTACCTTGTGTCCACGGAAAGAGATAGTCAATACGATCTGAAAGCCCGGAAGATGAATTAGAGAAATCAATAAAGCTGGAAGGAACTTGCTGAGCAATATCTAGGAAATTGGGATCACTATCGAAATGAAGATCCCAAATACCTGAAGGTTGTTTTTGAGCCAGAAGCTCTACAATTGTGTCTTCGTCCCAACCTATTTCCCATCCGCTTTCAATCACAGACTTGGGTACCAATACAAGGTGTGCCCATTCTCCAAAACTTCTAAACGCTGTAACTACAAAACCTTCCGCGCCCTGATTGAGTCGATTGGGATTTGAAGCAAATGCTTCTTGCACAAGTGGACGTAACTGCTCTGGGACTGATGGGAATGAAGCAAATTCAACCACTATTGGCAACTCAACAGGTGGTATCGTTGAGGTGGGATAATGGTCGCTTGTTGGTGTCACTGGCGTATTGTCAGCGTCAAGCCACAACATCCCACCATTGAAATTGATCGTCAGCGTTTCTGATACGCCAACCAACACCGCAACCGCGCCAGCCACAAAGGGAGCGGCGAAGCTGGTGCCGCTGCCCGGCGCAAGTGCCCCATCCAAACGGGTGGTGAGAATGTTTTGACCGGGTGCCCAGATGTCCACGCCAGCACCACGCGCGCTGAAGCTGGCAGGCTGAAGCTCGGCATTGACTGCACCGACTGCGATCACAGGCGCATAAGCTGCGGGATACAATACCTGCTCGCTACCCGTGTTACCCGCCGCTGCCACGACCGTCACCCCGCGCGCAATCGCGTAATTGACGGCATTCTCCAACACTGTTGAGTTGACAGCGCCACCCAGGGAGAGATTGATCACCTGTGCGCCGTCGTCGGTTGCACGCACAATCGCCGCCGCAAGGTCTGAATACGCACCGATACCGCTACCATTTAAGACTCGTAGCGGCAGAATCAAGGCATTGGGTGCTAGTCCCGCCATACCGATGCTATCATTCAAGTTGGCCGCAATAATGCCCGCCACGCCACATCCATGACCGAAGGTGTCCTGTGGCACGCTGTCGTTATCGATGTAGTCCCACCCAGGCAGAATCCGCCCCTGGAGATCAGGGTGATCGAGACAAACGCCACTGTCAATAACGGCAACCGTCACGCGGGCTGCATTGGCTGGCATGGAACCCCAGGCATCCGGCGCGCCAATGGCCGGTAACGCCCATTGTTGGGGATAAACCGGATCATTGGGGATGAAAGCCCCTTGCGCTTGTACCTGATAGTCCGGTTCGCTGGCTGCGACAATGGCGGACGCAGGTAGGCTTTGTGCCGTCGTGGAGACTGGCACATTCACCACCATACTATTCAGCGACTCGATTTGCTCGACGACGGTTCCGCCGATGGAGGCAATATAAGCCAGTCGCTCTTCTGCGGAAGCCGCTGGACTAAACTGAACCACGATCTGTTGTGGGATAGGTTCTACGGGGGGAATCTGCGGCTGGATAATCTCAGTCGGTAGAACTACGGGTGTAGCCCTATCGATACCATCGTTAATTGTAGGAGATGTTGGTGGAATTGGAGCTGTGGTGAGTAAATCACCGGCATCAGCTACCAGCGAATTGCCACTCGTAGGGGTTGGGGGGAATGGCTGCTGAAATTCAGTGGGCAGAACAGCCAGGGTTGGCAAAACAATATTGGAACGCTGCACCCCGAAGACAATTAATACAGCAAGCCCTAGCCATACAATCGCATTTGCAATCGCGCCGACGATCAAAAAATGCTTGCGTCCCATGATTCCCCCTCAGCAGGTAAAACACTCCTGAACATCTACATGAGTTCGATGAATGGTGACGCAGTAATGTATGATGTAGATTCGTCGTTACTAGGTTGTATCTCTTATATAGTTACAGTCTAAACAGATCTCAATACAAGTCATCCCCCCATTTCTGAGGGGATAATTCATAAGGTAAATTTTATGATATGCAAACGTCCCTACACATTGCATCATGTCATATGAATTTTGTGACTTACATCCCTTGTATCAAGCTAATTGAAGGACATGGGTTTAATTTTCATTTGAGTCTCGTTGGATTTCTGTGCATCACAGTTTGCAGCTTTCCAAATAGGTGAAACCATCTTGAGCTTTATTGATAGCTCCTGATGCTATCTCCAATGCCATATTATCTCCTGCCCATACACAGCAGATCAATTTGAAGTGATCTTGGGGAGCCAGACTTCGGCTCCTCAAGATAGATCTGACTAATATGAGGTTGGTTCTGAATTATGTTTGATGATTTGCTGGACGCGGGCGACGGAGATGTCAAACTCGCTCGCAATCTTGCGGAGGGTATCGCCTGCATTGAAGCGAGCAAGGATTGCTGCGTTGCGCTCTACCTTTGGGCGATGTGATCCTTGCAGGTGACCCCTAGAATCACAATGACCCGCGTAAAGGCGGGTCAAGATGTGCTGCACAGCATCGTTTAGGTTGTGTACAGCTATAGCCCTAACGGGTATTCAACTCATACGATTACCATTTACCCAAATCGTACAGTGGGTATTGGAAACCAGTGGGCTAAAGTACGCCATCACCCATACACGAAACGAGCTAGTCCGATTGCGCTTCGCAGCAGGGGAAACTATTTCTGAACTTGGGCGGGCGTTCGGAATTTCGCCTCAGCGAGTTTCTCAAATCATACAGGGTAAAAATCATTGACGAAAGTTGTAGGAATTTCCATTTGCTACTACGGAGCATCAACTAGCTCGAAATGTAGGAACCAAAACGTGTCGCTGCGGGTTGGCTGCAGTGGTGAGGATATATGGTGATGAGGCGAGGACAGGTGGGGGGCAGAACCCGAAACAAATGTTCAGACATTTGTTTCGGGTTGATAGACGGAGTCTACTACGACTGCTTAACTTGCCACCACACTATTTCTAGCTCAGTGCGGGTGGCGGTGTTGGTGGCATTGCGCTGATTGGAGCCATCGGCATTCATCAGCCAGAGATCATTCCCCCGTTGGAAAGTGATCTGGCGGGCATCCGCCGACCAGATTGCGTAGGCTTCGCCCACTGTGTTATTGGTCAGCCGGGTTTGACCACTGCCATCGACATTCATGCTGTAGATTTCGGCGTTGCCATCCCGCACAGAGAGGAAGATGATCTTGCTGCCATCCGGTGAGAACGATTGGAAGTAGTTGCCGCCGGTGCTGCTGGTCAGATTTTGGGGTGTGCCATACGGGAAAGTGGTATTGACAGAATAGATTTGATCGACTCCGTTGAGCGGGGCACGGAAGACAATTTTGCTGCCATCCGGTGAGAAGAAGGGCGATAGATCATTGCCGTTGCGGGTGGTTAGGCGGATGGCGCTGCCGCTGGAGTTGAGACCATTGGCCGCTACCGCCAGCATGTAAATCTCCGGGCCAAAGCCACTAATGTCCACCACATAGGTCATCAGCTTGCCATTGGGCGACCACATGGGCAGGTATTCATTGGAGGCTGAGAAGGTGCTGAACAGGGTCGGCGTTGGGATGCCAGTGCCGGTCACATCCATGGTGTAGAGGTCGCCGCCGCCCGACCGCGCCGAGTAGAACGCGATCTTGGTGCCATCCGGCGACCAGGCGATCTCACGGTCAGAGGCAGCGTTGTTGGTCAGGCGGCGGAGGCCAGTGCCATCGGCATTGACCAGGTAGATTTCCTCGTTGCCATCGCGCCGGGAGACGAAGGCCAGCCGCGTGCCATCCGGCGACCAGGCGGGGCTGTTATCGTCAGCGGCGTTGTTCGAGACATTGATCTCCCCGGTGCCATCGGCATTGCGGACGAAGATTTCACCGAAGCTGCCGGTCTTGCCGTTGAAGGCGATCTGCCCTTCAGGCGCATACAGCTGGGTGCGCGGGATGACCTGACGGGCTTGGCGGGCGCTTTGCCACTCCAGGTTGACCTGGGCCGCGCCGGTGTTGTCGTAGTATTCCAGCGTGACATCGTACTTGATGCCTGCCGCCAGCGTGATCGAGCCGCTGGAAGTGACAGCGGCAGTCTGGTTATTCCAGTTGCTGATGACCGACTGCCCGTTGACCCACAAGCGGACGCCATCGTTGTGAGTGACATAGAAGGTATAGGTCTCGGAATACAGCGGCTCGACCTTGCCGACCCAGTGCACCGAGAAGGTATCGGCCGTGATGGCGGGGATGGCGAAGGGATCGGGCGAGGCGATGCCCCAGTTGAAGTTGACGGTGGGGTTGAGGCGGAAGTAGCGCCGCAGGGTGAAGTCGGCGTTGTCGAAGTACTGCCCGCGCAGGCCGGTGCCATCCCGGAAGACGTTGATGATTCGGAGATCGCCGTTGTTTCCGCCAAACGCGAGCCTATTCCCGTCAGGACTCCATGATATTGAGGCAGTGAAATCGGTGGTTGGTTTTGGAAAAACAGCAATCGTTTGCCCCGTATCGACATCCCAAATTCTCACTGTATCGTCTTTGCTGGCACTGGCGATATGTTGTCCGGTTGGACGATAGGCAACAGCATCCACTGAGTTCGTATGACCAGTAAGGCTTCTGATCACGGTTCCAGTTGAATAATTCCACAGTCTCATAACACCGTTTGACAATCCACTTACTAGTTTTGTTCCATCGGGACTCCAGCTTACAGAATAAACACTATCATCTATCCCTTGGCTAGTAGTACCAGCGAAATTGCCTAAGCGATTTAAGTTAGGATCTCTAAAGGCAACATAACCATTTGCAAATCCGAGAGCTATCCTACTGCTATCCTGACTCCAACGTATGTCAAATATTTCCCCTGAAGATGAGGTTGTGATCTGTGTATATGTAGCGGCATTCCAAATTTGTAAGGGGATGTTTCCCCGCCAACTTCCGGTTGCTATCTTGGTTCCATCAGGACTCCATGCGACTGCTTGTACTATTGTTCCCTCACCCGTCAAAGTCGCCAATAATTGCCCAGAAGCTGCGTTCCATATTCTTACTACGCCTTCATTGCCACCTGCTATCACTTTTGTACTATCGGGGCTCCATGCTACACTATTTATGTTACCGATGAGATTTGGTATATCTCGAACTAATTGACCGTTTGAGTTCCAGATACGTAGCATTCCGTTACTTCCACCGCCTACTATACGACTCCCATCTGGACTCCAAGCTACTGTAAACACTTGTACACTGGTCTGCCCTTGAACGTTTTGCATGGTCGGTATTGATATGGTCAACCATAGAATCGCCCATAATAGGAAGTTACGCATTTTGTTCCTCATTAGTCTTTCTCACTACCAACTAGAATTAGCTGCATATGTCGCAGACGTTTGTGACCGCATCCATTGATAACGCGCATCTCCTGATTGTCTGCCGCCGTCATCACATTGGGGAGAATTGATATTTGTGTCACATGCCGCATACCAGGTCTTATTCAGAAATCCCCCGTCGCCCAATATCTTGTATACCCAATTGAGAAACATATCAGCAGATGCTTCTTCAGCTTCATTTGGGTCTACAGCTGCTAGGTTTACTATGTCACAAGGATTCTGTTGGAAGTTGGTAGGTACAGATGTTGGGCTCACTGGCCCCTTACAATCAGATCTCCATGGAATTGCCCCACTCCCCCATCCGAACAATCCACGATACCATTCAGAACCTATGCGCGAATCTCTAGTTGTGACACCAAAAACAACCCATCTCTCCTCTATGATTGGATAAAAGTCCTTTACACTGCTGCCAACCGTAGACATACGATTTACCAGTGAACCTGTCCCTTGCTGACCTGTCCTATAGCTAAACAGATGTCCATACTCATGCGTTATTGTGTATTGACTCGTAGTATTTCCGGTGCCACATTCAATCTTGGGAATGTCTCCAGTAGTTACACATACTGTGTTATTAGTTAGCGAGTCTCTCTCCAGAATTAAATTGGGACCGTTGCCAATCATGACCCGGCGGAAGGTTGCAATTGGGGAATCGTCAGTTGAAATAGAATTACCAATGCTTTGAATAGCCAATGCGATAGCCGTGTTGCGTGTTCCAGCAAGTAGGTCATTCAGGTAGCTATCCCATGATCCGGCTAAAGTTACTAAATCGATTTGGTAGTCAAGCAATTCCTGGTCGGGTGTGGGGGCAACCCTTCGAGGACGAGGATTGGGGCAGTTAGCAGTTCCAGTTGGGTCGCCCGCCAGGACATTGCCCACTGTGACGAAAATATTGATGGTATCCTGTCCGGGAGTTGATGGATTGTCCCCACCTGGGATCGGAATTGCCCCATTCCACGTCGGCCAATAATTGTTGTTGAGACTCAAGTTCAGTGTGGAAGAAACGTTGTGTGCAGCCCCACCATCGCTGAATGGATTCCCAGCAATTTGGTTATTCTTGAACATGCTGTTGAACACGTTCATGGAGCCATTGACGTTCAGCAGTGCGCCACCATAGCTGGCGCTGTTTTGTTCAAAAAGTGTACAGCTTATTGAGACAGTACCTGCATCGAAAATCGAACCATTCTGGATAGCACCGCCACCGCCAGCCACCGGGAACTGGTTTCGGAGAAAAATACTATTTTGAATGACCAGATTGCCGCCATTCTGGATAGCACCGCCACCGTTCAAGGCGTAGTTGTCTCGAAATGTGATACTTCATACCCTCCGAGACACTTCATATTAGGATCTATGGAAGAACGAGGAGGACGGTATGCATCCAGAAGCACGAGAGGAATTAAACCTCAGACTCAAGCTCATTGTGCTTGAATATGCAAAACATGTCAGCGTCACTGAAGCCTGTCGAGAATTCAACGTCGCGCGATCAAGCTTTTACCGGTGGAAACAAGCGTACGAGCAACAAGGACGAGCAGGCTTGTATCGCAAGAAGCCCATCGCCCATCACCATCCCCGCAAAACTACACCCGAGGTGGTTGAGAAAATCTTGAAATTGCGCAACACCTATCAAATGGGCGCATTGCGGATCGCACTCTACTTGGATCGGTACCACGGGATCAAGACTTCTGAGGCGACTGTAACCCGCGTGTTGCGAGCGCATGGCGTCAGCAAACTACCAAAATCTGCTCCAAGGCGCGCGCTGCATAGTAAACGGTACGCCAAAACGGTTCCTGGTCACCATGTTCAAGTCGATGTTAAGTTCTTGAGCCTGAAGGATCAATCCGGTAAGGTTGTAAAGCGCTATCAGTACACCGCCATCGATGATGCAACCCGTATTCGAGCATTACAGGTCTTTTCAAGCCATAATCAGGATTGTGCTATTCAGTTTATCGACTACGTAATCGAGAAATTCCCATTTCGGATCAGTACTATTCGAACGGATCGGGGACATGAGTTTCAAGCCCGTTTTCATTGGCATGTTGAAGATCAGGGATTACAGCATGTCTACATCAAACCGCGTACACCTCAGCTCAACGGCAAAGTCGAACGCTCACATCGAACGGATGAGACTGAGTTTTATCAACTTCTGACCTACACCGACGACGTTGACTTAACTGCGAAACTGGAAGCTTGGGAAAACTTCTACAATTATCATCGACCTCACATGTCCCTCGACGGACAAACACCTTATGAAGTGATGCGCTCTCTACTAAAATAGTTGCTCAAATGTCTTACAGGATATGAAGTATCACAAGTCTATGTAGTCAGCAATGACTGGCGTGGAGGGGTGTAGAGAGAAAATACAAGAGTTGAACCAAAATTTATCCCACAATCTCTCTAAAGATGTGCCTACTCTGTGGGTAAACTACGAAAATAGGCTTTTACTAGCTGTGGCAGTGTCGTAGCGCCAGTTGTGAAATAAACAAAAAAGCCGAAATAGCTGTCCATGGGAGACAGATTTCGGCGGCTGAAATGCCTTATTTGAATGTTACCCGCCTGTATATAAATACAGTAAAACCCCTGCAAAATTTAGGCTAGTGACTTTTGTCACGTTCTTGCTTGGTGGAGTAGCTTAGGTAGCACAGTGAAGTGATTTCTGAATGTTCAGGAAACCTGTCAGCCGAGACGAAACAATCTTTTGGTCATTCTAACTGGGAGGGAATCAGCAAGCTTGTTCGTCAGTTTGATGTATTGCTGCGTAATCTATTTTAGTCTGGAGGTCTCGATCAATTACCTGCCTTGTCAACGTGACGGCTGCAAGAGCTGGACGAGCTTTTATTCGCATTTAAGAAATCCTCGCCCCTTCAGGGCCAGGATGTTAGTCAGACACTTCCGGATTGCAAATAGTTTATATTCAAGAACACACAATCCGATTAACCACTTAACGGAATTATAGGTATAGCTCCTTCAGTTGCATTTCTCATCAATTCATAGGGGCTTTCATAGCAACTTTGAGTTTCTGTGTCTAGGCCTGCCATGCTACAAGTAAGACTTGCATAAAGCAATTCATTGTCCTTGTTAGCTAAAGCCATATTGTTTGACCTTCTACCAAAACCTGCAGCTTCAACATTCATTCCTGTAGCTATTGCCACCATGACATTTGTAAAACCAAATGTTGAACTGTTCCACCTATCCCCCTGAACACTACTCCAAGTAGCAATTCTAATTAGGTTTTCAGTAGAACCTTGTTGAGAAAATGAATAGCCACTATGAGAAAAGTTGTTTCCGAATGTCATGTTTATCGCAACATTAGAATTTACAGCCATCTTTCTTAACATGTCAGCATCAACATCTGACACAAGCGAAATGATGAATGTTCTGCCTGAATATCGACTAAATGCTTCTACGTTTCTTTGAACAAAATCATAAATGGCTTCCAAAGAAACAGGATTTACTGTAAGAGGCCCATAAATTACCGGGTTTTCAAAAATGAAACTTACTTTTTCCCCACTGTCTCCTAAATTTATTACTAGTGTAGATCCAAGAACCATTTCAGAGGCTGCGAGCGCCTCTTCAGGGGTGTATGAGCCATGTATGTAGCCATTTCCATCTAATGGTATTGCATCGGGTCGTATGAGATACCCCTCAGCGGTAACAAACGCTTCAAGGGTGAAATCATACCTAATTTGACCAGACTCAACTCCAGATGCAACTGAACGCTTGATTGTATCTGGCAAGCTAGCAAGTCGAGTTGTTACTCTCAAATCATCTGCACCAACGGCTCTTTCGAAAACAGCGGTAGTCAAGTTTGTAGAATCCTCAACAGAGTAACCCAAATTCTCTGTTGAAGGAACCGATTCAGTCCCATCTTGGTCAGCATCAACCAAGCTATTGCCCTCGTCATCTGGAGTGCTTACGACCATTGAATTTGGGGATGTTGGCCCAATGAAGTATTCGTCACCAAACCCTTCTGCTGCCCAACCCGTTGCTCCATCTTCAAGCTGAATTTCCCACCAGGAGTAATTCGCACACTCCGGCCCCCCGATTACAGTAAACGAAGTGCCGGAGGGCAATGCAATCAGAACTTGACTGTTGGTGCCAGGACTCGCCCGAAGTCGAACAGAAGAGGCCTCCACTTGACCTTGTGTACCCACGGAGAGACGGCTTGCAATTACGCCTGGGCAATTTGTAGTCAAATGTGGTGAAGGATAAGCAGGCAATGTGGAGATTAGCAGGCTAATTGCCACTGCAAAGATTGCGAACATGGTCATGGGCGCCATCCTCCTCTGTACTTCTCATGGAACTGAATTATCTAGAGATTTCCTATGATTGGCAACCATGTCTTTAGTAATATATCATTCACAATTATAATAATTTATATACGAAACACTGAAATGTTTGTGATAGAGATGTTGCGTAGTTAGTATGTGCCATAAGACACTTTTAGATTAGTTTTCAAGATGTAGGGCTGTCCCGCAACCGTTGATTGATGATCTGCGACGTCTGCATAACCGGCTGCCGCAGCCGGAGCCGAGCGAGTTTGGCCTGAACGCGCCAGGTGCACTGCGATTGGAGGTGCAATGCTGGGCGGAGTGCCAGCAGTACGGTGACTGGCTGCGAAAGCGTTGTGCACCCAACGGGGACACCGACTTGGATGACCGGCTCAAGGGTATCTACGGGCGGATGCACGTCCAGGCCTTCAAGCTGGCTTCCTTGTTCGCCGCGCTCGATTGGTTGGACACGGATGATCCGGCTCCCACTCTTACCGCTGATCACTGGAGTGCAGCGCAGGGCATCGCCGAAGACTGGCGCATGAGCGCCCACCGCCTGCTGGAACAGCTTGACCGCAGCGGCGAGGCCGTGCTGGAGAAGCGGCAACAGGATCGATCGCTTGCTGTACGCTATTTGTCAGACCGGAGCAGGGGGCGTGGGCTTGCGCGACTTGTATCGCAACCTGAACTTCTCAGCCAAGCAGGCGCGCATGTTTGCCAGTGACCTCATGCGGGCCGGCTTGATCGAAGAACGGCGTATGGAGCGGGCCGAATGGTTCATCGCTATCGAACACATCGACACTTACTTGTTAATGAGTCCATACAGTATTACTTCATGATACGCAGTGTAGGTCATCAATTCGCCCATAACTACATCTTCTGAGATACTTTGGAATCAGTCTCTCATGGAAGTGGCCACCGCACCCAAGTAACCATCTGGTACCTTGACCGCCTGCACGTGCCAGTTCAATGCTTCTGACTCGTTTGGGCGCGTGGAAAGCAAGAGATTGCAGGAATCCGATTGAATAGAGACATCAAAGTCCTTCAGTGGATGGGAGAGGCCTTCTCCACGCGCCTTGATATAAGCCTCTTTGCGCGTCCAACAGGTAAAGAAGGCTATGGTGTATTTCTCTGTAGCTAGATGAGCCAGTTGAGATTGCTCTGCGTCTGAGAAAAAGTGCCAGGCAACCGCTGGATCAGCAAAATCCGGGCGAACTAATTCAATATCCACACCTACTTGCCGACCACAGGTCACGGCTAGCAACCCATAGTCGCCAGCATGAGAGAGATTAAAAGTGATCTCAGGGTGGTCAGCGAGAAAAGGTTTGCCGTGAGTCGTGTAACCGAATCGCAGGCTTTCTGGTGTGTGTTTGACGTACTGAGCAAGGCATTGACGCAGCATTGACCTGGCATTACGCCAGCGCATACGATCATGGTCAAACCGGAAGCGTGCAGCTCGCACTCGTTCGTCCACTGAGAGGAAGTCGGGTTGCAACTCCAACAATGGCAGTTGCCAAATGTGAACTGAATCAGGGCTTAGGGGCAGGAAGCTCTCCCCAAACAGTAACGGAATCAACATTTGGCCGCCCCATCCATCATGCTGGTCATCGACCACACAAGCTCAACCCGGTTCCAGTGCTCCCTGTAGATGTTGGATCAACAGATGAATATTAGGTTCAACTAGCATCTGCAGATGATCCTGAGTTTCCATTTGGATAACCACGATACCGGTTTGAACCACCGCATTCCAACCAAAATCCAGGCTGTAGTGTAATTCCGGATACGTACCCCGGATTAGCACAACGTGACCTGAATATGGGTGTGGCGTATAGGCATCATTCAATTGGCCATTGAGTTGTAACAGGCGGCGTTGACGGAGGCGAGCAGGTACAGAGCGGCGAGATTTTTCCAACACATCAAAAGCCATGCGTTCAACGATTCGACTGCCGTCGATGTAGCGCCGCTCAACTTCCCACTTCGCCCGCCGTTTGACACGCCCAACCAGATATTTGACCTTATCGGAAAACGAAGCTTGAGCCAATTGCGCTTGATGCCGGGCAAACCGCTGCTGGGTAGTGGGCTGTGGTGCATAACCGGGTAAAACCGCATCCAGCAGGATCAGGGTTTCGACCATTTCCCCAATCTTTCGAAACTGCTGGGCCATCTCAAAAGCGACCACCCCACCAAAACAGAATCCGCCTAGATGGTAAGGTCCATGTGGCTGTACTGATTGAATTTCCCGAACGTATAGACTAGCAATTTCTTCAACACTGACCGGGAGTTGCTGGCCATCTTCAATACCTGGTTCCTGTAACCCATATAACGGGCGTTCTGAATCGAGATAGCGGGCCACATCGCTGTAACCAAACAGACCACCACCGCCATGATGTACCAAGTACAGCGGGGCTTTGCTACCTGAAGCCTTGATTGGTATCAAGGATGACCAGGGTGGCAGCGGACTGCCATCCGCCAGTAGATTGGCAAGTTGCTCAATAGTTGGTGCCGTGAACAGTGTTGCCACTGGCAACTCGCGGTTAAAAGCCTGCCGTATTCGGCTTACCAGTTGAACTGCCTGAAAAGAACTCGCCCCCAGTTCAAAGAGGTTATCGTGAATACTAAAGGACTCATGCCCCAGCACAGCTGCCCATAGGTTAAACAGACGCGCTTCTAACCCATTGCGGGGTGCTACTCGCCTGGAATCCGCTGCTAATTCAACAGTCTGAGCTTCGGCTTTGCTTGCAAAAACAAAACCACCAGCCTGTAAGTGTTCCAAATATTGAATCGGCGTAGAACCAGGCGCGTTAGTCAACCCTTCGAGGATGCGCACCAGAGCCAATTGGAACTGGGTTACTGCCGCGACTGAATAACGCTGCTCCTGGTAAGTGAGCAGAATCAATAAGCCATCTGGGTCATCGGCTGCAGTCAAAGTTAGTGGAAAATTAGTTTGCAGGCTGGCACGCTCAAGCCGCAATTGGAACGTCGACGCAGGTTGATTGACAGGTGCCTGATACAAAAACAGCGTTTCAGACCAGGTATCTGAAGCAGGCAGTTCACTCCACTCCTGAAGTTGTTGCGGGGACATATGACCATAAGATTGAATCGCCTGCTGACGTTCCTGAAGGGTTTGCAACCAGGTTGTCAGCGAATGCTCTGCGGAAAAGCTTACCCGTAGCGGCAGATTATTGATGAAAGGGCCAATTATCCCTTCCACTCCAGGCAGTGTCGGCGGACGACCGGAAACGGTAATCCCTAACAGCAAGTCTTCGGTACCAGTGACCAAACCATGTAGAAGCGCCCAAGCTCCCATCACTACTGTGCTCAAGGTCAGGCGATGTTCCGCGGCATATTGGCGCAGACGGGCACTAAAGTTCGCATCCAGCCGATAGCTTTTCTCCCCTAGCGAGTCCGTTTTAACTGTTCGGCTCGCGCTATCCAAGCGTGTGGTATGTGTGATCCCTTGCAGTTCTGCCCGCCAAAAATGCTCCGCTGTGGCGGCATCCTGTTGTGCTAACCACCGAATGTAATCCCGAAACGGCCGCCGGGTCTCCAGACGTGCTGGCCGACCCGTCTTCTGTGCGTCGTAAAGGGTAGCGATCTCCGTCATCAGTAGGCCAATACACCACCGATCCAAGACAAGATGATGGCTACTCCAGATGAGTGTGTAACAGCTATCTGCCCGACGGCATAGACAAAAGCGCATTAGAGGCGCACGGTTGAGTTCAAACCCGCGATGTCGGTCTTCCTGCAGAACTTGATCGAGTCGCGCTTCCTGCTCTTCAGTGGACAGTGTCCGCCAATCGAGATGCTGCCAGTCGAGTGTCACCGACTCTCGAACAACCTGCATTGGTTCCTTTAAACCTTCCCACAGAAACATCGTTCGCAGAATAGGATGGCGCTTGAGGAGCTCATTCCAGCACTGTTCATAAACAACTGCATCAAAATCACCCTCCACCCTGTAGACAACCTGGTTAAAAAGCAAGTCGTTTCCCCGCCGTGCCAGCGAATGAACCAACATCAGTTCCTGCATCGGGGAGAGTGGATAGATGTCACTGACATTTTTCATAGTGATGAGTGGCTCCGAAGAGGTCAGTTATCTAATGCATCGAGCAAACCGGCGATCTGTTCAAAGCTATCCGCATTGAGATCTGCCAACGGGAAATCCGAAACTGAGTGACCGCCCGCCTGGGGCGAGGCACAATGATCAATGATGGCGTGCAGTGCTTGATGGAACCGACGGGCCAACTGTTGGATAGTCACTTCGTCTTGAACGTTACTGCTATACGACCAGCGGCTCTGGAAGCGACCATCTCGAACGAAAGCATTGATTTCAATCAGATAGCGCCGCTGATCCTGTGGAAAACGTGCCTCGCCGACCGCATCCGCTTCCAGCGAGAATCCATCTAATCCACTGAGCAGGTTATCGGTCTGGCCGAGATAATTGAACAGAACCTCCGGCTCTGCCATGCCGGTCAATTGCGTTCCATAGCGTGATGAATACTTGAGTAACCCATAGCTCATTCCGTTTTGTGGTAAAGCTCGCAGTTGTTCTTTGACCCCCAGGAGATTCTGACCAAGATCTGGCCCTGACGGCAGTTCCAGCCATACTGGGAATACACTCGTGAACCAGCCGACTGTACGGCTGACATCGACGCCGTCAAACAGCGTTTCCCGCCCATGTCCTTCCAGCGCAAAGAGGACCGAATTCGTTTGCAGCCAATCACCGAGCGTTTGTGCCAGCGCTGTCAGTAACACATCATTGATCTGAGTGTGATACACCCCTGGCACATCTTCAAGTAAGGCTCGTGTCTCCGATTCAGAGAGCTCCTGTGTGATCATGCAGGCTGAAGCTATGGTATTGACCACATCACCAGCCCCCTGATTACGGGGCAGTGCCGGTGCCTGCTGGAAACCACTTCCCAACCAGTAATCCAGATATTTACTTACTGAGTCCGACTCCGCGTAAGCCTTTAGCTGTTGACTCCAGACCCGGAAGGAAGTTGATTTGGATGGCAACGCAATTGGCTGCCTCTTGCGCCGTTGATCTAAGGCGGTATGTAAGTCTTCCAGCAGTACCCGCCAGGAGATACCATCAACCACCAGGTGGTGTAGGACAAGCAGCAGCGCCTCTTGAGACTCGCTCAAACGGATATGTGTTAGGCGCAGCAGGTCAGCTTTCCCCAGTTGTAGTGACTGATGTTGCAGGGTCGCTGCTTGCTCGATCAAGGCCCGTTGTTCGGCAACTGATTTGCCTCGCAGGTCGAGCAGCGTTACAGGTAGTTCACTCGGTAAACCTACCTGTTCCTGTGTCCAGCGATTATCCTGCTGGATGAACCGCGTTCGGAGCGCATCGTGTTGCCCCAACAGCGCCTGGATGGCCTCCTGTAGTGCATCCGACGCGATCGGCTCCCGCAGGCGTAGCAGAATCGCCTGGTTCCACTGTTCAGGCCGTTGAAGCTGATTTTCAAAGAACCAGTGCTGGATGGGCGTCAGCAGGACGGGACCAGTCACTAAACCCTGCTCCGCGGTGGCCTGGCTCGGTTGACTGGCGGCTACCACGGATGCCAATTCACCAATGGTTGGGTGCTTGAACAACAGTGCCGGCGTGAGTTCCATTCCGGCCTGCCGAGCGCGGGCAACGATCTGAATGCTGAGGATCGAGTCCCCACCGATTTCAAAGAAATTATCATGCAGGCTGAGCATATCCAGGCCAAGCACCTCCGACCAAATGCGCGCCAATGCTTGCTCGATTTCACTAGCAGGTTCAGCATAACTGGCTTGCCCCCCGCTGACCGGGGTCAGTTCCATACTCGCTAAAGCCTGCCTGTCAACTTTTCCGTTGGGAGTCAGGGGTAATGAGTCCAATGGCAAAATGAGGCTCGGCACCATGTAATCGGGCAGGCGAGTTGTCAAATCATCGCGTACTGCGCTTGGATCAATCGCCTTCCCAGATCCAGGAACCACAAAAGCGACCAAACGGGTATTGATCGGGCCACTGCTTTGCGGCTGGATTTGTGCTGCCAGTTGGGCACGCTGCTGCGGACTGAGACGCTGCAGACGCTGAATCAGATCACTCATCTATTTCACTGCCCCCACAATCACCATTGAGTCCGACCACCAGGTATCCCGCACATCCTGTGGCATCTGCAATGCTTGCAGGTGAACGCTAAAGCTGCTGAAATAGCGCAGCAAAGCACGCTGATGCCCACGACTGAGCGAGTCGATCTCATTGGTCATGTAACTAAAGATCCCGCCTGGGCGCAGATACCGTGCTGCTGTAGGGAAGAAATGCTCGGCAAAGGTCGCGCTGTTGGCAACTAGTTCCAGATATTCCTGTTCATTCAGGGGATAGGTATGGAAAAAGATAGCGTCATATTCACCAAATTGGTCGGTCACATCTTGCCAGCGGCCTTCCAGCAACCGGATATCCTTACCGGGGTAGTTGGCCTTCCACTCGTGAAAGCGCTCAATAACTGATTCATTACATTCCACTATCGTATGGGATTTTACGCCCATCTCTTGAATCATCCCGGCAGATACTCCACGCCCGAAACCAATCTCCAGCAGGTCACCGTGCCCTGCCGTAGCGACCGCTGCCATCGCCCGCATCAGCGGGATTTGCCAGTCTTCCATAATGGCTTCATCGGTCAGGTCAGCATGTGTGCGCTCCTGCACTTGCAGCGTATCCAGACCCGGCACAAATCGCGCTGCCAGCCGATGAAGTTGATTCAAGTCATCAGCAAATTCAGCGACTGCTTTATTGAGCAGCGCATTCCGCTGCGACTCGCGCGGCGGCGCGATAAAGCGGTCATTCTTGACATCCAACACAATCTCAAAATCAGCGGTGCGGCGGAGTTTACGGCTCATATGGTTATGCTTTCAGGTGATACGGATGAACTCAATTCGAGTGCCGTCAGCAGGTGTAGTCCTTTGTCCCCGGCAGCTTCTAAAGCCGCGGCCAATTCATCCAGATCGTCCGGATCGAGCGCGGGCGGTGCCTCGGCTCGCGCAATCACCACTGCCTGACCGATACCCTCCAGATCGAGCAGCACTGCTTCGATTTCTTCAAGTTCGATGCGATGTCCACGAATCTTTACCTGCTGATCGACCCGACCGAGGAAGGCCAATTGACCATCCGGTTGCCAACGCACCAGATCACCCGTGCGGTACAGCCGTTCCGTATTGCGGAAGGGGTTTGCAATGAAACGCTCGGCGGTCAATTCTGGTCGGTTGAGATAGCCAGCGGTCAAGCCTTCGCCGCCGATGTAAAGTTCTCCAGCGACTCCCAGCGGCACTGGCTGCTGCTGGGAATCCAGCACATAGACTTGCATATTGGGGATGGGTTTGCCAATCGGCACCGCACTTCCGCTAAAGTCCGCAGGGATGGCGCAAGCCGCCGCCCAAACGGTGCCTTCAGTCGGGCCGTATTCGTTATAGAGCGTGGTACGAGGCAGCAGTCGGTAATGAGCGCGCACCAAATCTGCTGTACAGGCTTCCCCAGCGACGATCACGGTCTTGAGTGAGCCGAGATTGCCCGCGTCGCCATGTTCCAGCAGCAGATAGTAGAGCGATGGCAGGCATAACATGTGGCTGATGTTATGCCGGGCAATCAGCGCTGCAATGTCATAGACGTCCTGTTCCTGCTTCTGTCGAGGCAGCACGAGCGTCCCACCCTGGCAGAGCGACCAGAATAAGCCAACCACCGAGCTATCGAACGCAAACGATGACAATAGCAGGAAGCGTTTGACTGGCTCCGGGTAGAAATGGAATCGGGCAGTGGTCGAATGTACCAAATTACGGTGGCTGATCGGCACACCTTTAGGTTTGCCAGTCGAGCCAGAAGTGTAGATTACGTATGCCGGGTGATCAGGCGTGACCGGTACAATCGGACGGGTTGTAGGTTGGCTACTGACCTGCGTACCGAGACTATCCAGTACGACGATTCGGGCATCTGAAGCAGGTAGTATGCCTTTGAGATGCGGCTGGGTGATAACCACTGGTGCAGCCGTATCCGCCAGCACAAACGCCAGCCGATCTTGCGGGTAAGCCGGGTCTAGTGGCACATAGGCCGCCCCGGCTTTGAGAATGCCGACGATGCCGACAATCATCTCCACCGAGCGTTCGACGCACAATGCCACCCGATCGCCGGGCTGAACACCCAGACCAATCAGATGATGTGCCAGTTGGTTTGCCCGCATGTCCAATTGAGCGTAGGTTATAGTCTCGCGCTCATAAATCACCGCCAGGGCATTTGGAGTCTGGTCGGCATACGCCTCGATCAGGTTGTGGATGCGCTGATCGCGGGGGTAGTCTGCTTCAGTCGCATTCCAGTCATTCACAAGCCGGTGTTGTTCAGCAGCACTCATCAGTGGCAGTCGGCTGACTAAACAAGATGGATTTTCCAGCGCGGCACTGAGCAGAGTCCCAGCATGATTCAGCATACGGTCAATCGTCGCTGCGTCAAACAGATCACTAGCGTACTCCATCGCTAACCGTAACCCTTCCGCCTGCCGGGTGACGAACAGCGTCAGGTCAAACTTGGCGACGCCGCCATCCACTGGGATTACCTCTGTAGTCAGTCCCGGCAAACGCTGCAACACTGCAGTCTCTTCTTGATAGACCAGCATGACCTGGAAGAGTGGGTTATAGCTCAGGTCACGGCGCGGATGCAGTTCATCGACCAACTTTTCAAAAGGCAGATCCGCATTGGCATAGGCATTAAGCGCCGTATCCTTTGCCCGTGCCAGCAGCGTCGCAAAAGAAGGGTTGTCGCTCAGGTCGGCCCGCAGCACCAGCGTATTCAGGAAGAAGCCGATTAACGGCTCAATCTCCGGTCGATTGCGGTTCGCAATCGGCGTGCCGATACTGATCTGCGCCTGCCCGGTGTAACGATGAAGCAGCGCTTGGAAAGCCGCCAGCACTACCATAAACGGAGTCGCGCCTGCCTGCTGGCCGAGTGCATCCAACGCTGGCAGGATGCTGGCAGGCAAATTGATACTCCGCAGCGCTCCTCGGTAGCTCTGGACTGCCGGGCGTGGTCGATCAGTCGGTAACTGAATGAGGGGGTGTTCATCACCCAGTTGGTTTTTCCAATAGGTAAGCTGCTTCTGGATCAGGCTTTCGTTCAACCACTGACGTTGCCAGTAGGCGTAATCAGCATACTGCACTGGCAAATCCGCTAGCGTAGGTATCCGTCCCTGAGTAATGGCATCGTAAGCCGTGCCGAGTTCTCTCCAGAAAATACCATTTGACCATTCATCCGAGATGCTGTGATGCAGACTGATGAACAGCGCATAATCATCCGCCGCCAAACGCGCCAGACCGACATAAATCAGCGGCCCCTGCGCCAGGTCAAAGCGCATTTTCGCCGCCGCCACCGCCCGGCGCTGAACCTCCGCTGACTGCTCAGCATCCGACAGGTGGCTCAGATCCACCTGATCGAGTATCGGGTGTAGGTCGGGCAATAGCCTTGGTGCAACCTTCCCACCGGTAGCAGTAAATACCGTCCGCAGGCTGTCATGGCGGTCGATTACCACTTTGATTGCCTGCTCCAGCGCTGTTACATCCAGTGCCCCCCGCAACCGGAAGGCATCGTGCATGTTATAGGCGGTGCTGGCAGGATCAAGTTGGTTGAGGAACCATAACCGTTCCTGCGCGAACGAAAGTCGCGCCGGTTCATCAGCGGGTCGAGGGCGTATCCCGCTAAGATCTGCCGGAGGCGGACGTTTGCCCGCCAGCAGCTTTTCCAGTAAAGCGCGTTTGGCATCCGAGAGTTGTTCGCGTGAATCCGTCATCATGTGTCCGTTATTGAAGGCTCGCCAGTAGGCGAGCTGCGTCGTCGTCGCTCATCCCGGCCACCTGGGCGATCAGCAGATCTTCGATCTGTGCACTCATCTGGCTGATCGTCGGGTTCTCAAAAAAACGTGCTACTGGCAGATCTATCCCAAAACGCTGGTTCACCTGATAAATGACCTGAATAGCGGGCAGCGAACTGCCGCCTAATTCAAAGAAGTTGTCATGAATACCAATCTGAGCGAGGTTAAGGGCCTTTGACCAGATCACCGCCAACTGAGTCTCCAAGGGCGTTTCCGGCGCCTGATAAGCCGAAGCTAGTTCTGGGCGGTCGGCCTGTGGATCAGGGAGGGCCGTACGGTCGATTTTGCCGTTGCGGGTTAGCGGCAGCGAGTCCAGGCGAATGAAATAACTTGGCAGCATGAACTCAGGCAGATGCTGACTGAGATACCCCCGCATGTCTGAACTGGTCAATGAACCTTCTGCTACATAGTAGGCAGCCAGCCGCTTCGCTGAGGGGTCGTCACTCAGATTCGGCTCCGTGTAGCCGATCTCCTGCATCATGCGCTTGACCTGCGTCTCATCAATTATGTCATTCAGTTCATCCAGCGCCTCGTCCCGCTGCTTGTGCCCCATGCGGACATCCCAGCTATAGGGTAAGGCGTAGTTATGATAGCCGCGCTGTTTCTTGTGCAGGTAAATGCCCAGGTCATTGATCAGACAGTTGGTTGAGCGCCCGGTGTCCGAAGGCCGCACCCAGGGAACGTATTGGTCGAGAAAAGCGTACAGATCGCCTAGCGCAACATCGCAGTAACGGTAGAAGTCAATGAACTGAATATCCTCAAACAGCGCGTCGCTGCGGAAGGCGTCCACATCCAACTCGCGGGAGATGACATCATCCCGACGGTGATATGCTTTACGGGCTGCCAATATTGATCTGTCGATCTCCTCGACGTTGAAGTTCGGATCCTGAAAGACTTCCGGCGTGAGGCGAGTCTCAAAGAATTGCCCACGAGAAAGCCCGGTGACAATGTACCGAATCCCCTTCTCTCGTGCCAGATTGACCGCCAATGTATAAATGGTTTTGAAGCAGCCATTACATACATTGGCGAATTGCTTCAGGCTATCGACAAAGATGGCATTCATGGCTGGCGTCTTGCCGAAGATATGGTCCACCTTTAAGGTCGCCGCAACTCGCCGGATATTGGCCTTTGCCTGTTCGGAAATATAACCGTTATCCAGTGTGAAGGTCAGTACTTTTAAACCGGCGGCCACCAACTGCGCCACCATATAGGTGCTGTCTTTACCACCACTGAACAGCGCCACACAGTCGTAATCTCCGTTGCGTCCTGCTTTCATCTGTTCGAATAGTGCCTGAAGCTCGGTCATCGGCTTAAAATAGGCCTGTGCCCGATCCTTATAGCTGTCATAGGCCCGGCAGAGGTGACAAACACCCTGGTCGTCATAACTCGCACCGGGGAAGTTGGAGGCTAAGCCGCAGCGCGTACAGTACTGCAAGTCGCCTTCTGGAGTAGCGCGGTGGGTATGCACCACGGTGACGACGCTCTCTTTGATCTGCGGGTGCGCCGCCAACCGGGACTCGATCTCGCCCAGTTCGATTCGCGCCCCACCGACCTTCACCTGATGGTCAGCCCGTCCCAGAAATTCCAGCTTCCCACCCGTCGTCCAGCGCGCAAGGTCGCCCGTTTTGTACAGGCGTGTCCCCGCTTTGAACGGATTAGTGATGAAGCGTTCCGCCGTCAAGTCCGGGCGGTTGAGGTAGCCCCGTGCCAACCCATCACCACCAATATACATCTCGCCAATGACGCCTGTTGGGACCGGGTTGAGATGAGCATCCAGCACATAAATCTGTGCGTTGGCAACTGGCAGACCCACCGGTACCGAAAGTGCCGACTCCGCCGGATCAAAGCGCTGGATCATGCAACCGACTGTCGCCTCGGTCGGGCCATATTCGTTGTAAATCGCGACTTGATGATTAAATGCTGCGCTGATCGATCGGGCTAGTTCGGTCTTGAAGTCCTCGCCACCGACGATGAAGGTTTTGATGCGCGTCCGGCTGAAATCCATCGCGCGGATCAACGTCAGATGTGCCGGGGTCAGCTTGATCACATCGACTGCGCCTTCTTCAATCACCTTGAGGATGGACATCCCCCGCACACCGCTTTCTTCCGGGTAGACCACAATCTGCCCGCCGGTGATAAGGGGAGTGAAGATCGACGTCACGGTGAGGTCAAATGACAGTGAGGAAAACAATGGGAAATCCCGCACCTGATCATCAAGATACTGCCCTCGCGCCCACCAGATGTAATTTACCAGCGAGCGATGCTCGATCATCACGCCTTTGGGTTTGCCGGTGGAGCCCGAGGTGTACAGGATATAGGCCAGATCTTCAGGCTTGGCGGCAGGGGAGGGATCATCGGTTTCCGACTGTCCCAACGAATCCTGCGTGAGTATTCGAGCCTTTAAGCCGGCAAATTTGGCCTGCAAGTGAGCCTGAGTCAGGAAGATGGATTCCTGACCGAAATCATCCAGAATCACCTGAGCGCGTTCTGGCGGGTAGGTTGGGTCAATGGGCACATAGGCCCCACCCGCCTTCAATACACCCAGGATGGCAATCACTACCTCCAGCGAATGTTCCATGCTGAGAGCAACCGGCATACCTGGGCGAATTCCCATTCCACGCAGGTGATGTGCCAGTCGATTTGCCTGGGCATTTAGTTCGGAATAAGTTAGGGCAGTTGCCCCTAAGCTTACCGCCGGAGCCTCCGGTGTGCGGGCAGTCTGTGCCTCAAACAAGTGTATGATCGTCTTGTCAGCCGGATAATCCGCCGCTGTCTGGTTGAAAGTCTCTACCAATCGGATGTGTTCATCCGCAGTCAGCAAACCCACTCCTTGAAGCGGTTGCTCGCGGTTATCCAGGAACGCATCCACTACCCGCAAGAAGTGTTGAATAGCAAGTTCACGCTGCGGTTCGGTGAAGACCTGGGTATTAAAATCAAAGTGCAGTTTGTAGCTACCGGTGCCGTTAAAATCGTGAATTTGCAACCGTAGCGCGTGATCACGATCGCCATAACCCGAATGAACCCATTCAATTTCTGGTTGCATCCCGGCAAAGGGCGGGAAAGTCACATTGACGAAGTTGAGCAGTACTTCATACGCTCGGTTATATTCAGCGCGACTGGTGCCCGGCAGTGCATAGCGCAGTACGTTCAAGCTCTCCTTCATGACCTTTTGCAGCAGGCTCATGAAAGTGTCGTCTTCCGCCACATCCAACCGCAGCGAGCAGACCTCGATAAAGACGCCAATCGTCTCCTTGAAGGCAGGGGTAGGGCGGTTATGGAACGGCGATCCGAGTGTGATCTGCTGACTTCCACTGATGCGGTGCAGATACGCGGTGAACAACATTACCAACACGTTGTACATCGACAGCTCTGCGTTGAGAATTTGAATGCCTTTTTCACCGGAGATAGCCTTCAGACGGGCTGTGCGTTCTGCGCCCAGATCACACACCATACGCTCGGTGCGGTGAGTAGGAGTACGCGGAATGCGGTCATAGAACGTCAGCGACGGTGTCGGCGTCGCCAATTTATCGGCCCAGTAGCCTTCAGCTTTGGCGAAGGCAGCCGACTCGCGGAAGCTGCGCTCATGACGCACATAATCCACATAACCGGGCATTGCGGTAACGATGTTCGTACTGGCATCTGTTACGCCTATCGCCTGTTCATATAGCGCCGCCATCCGTCGGTAAACCAGCAAGAACGACCAGCCATCGGTGATGAGATGATGCTGGTTCAGATACCAGATGAAGTGCGCCTCACCAAGCTGCACCAGCGCTGTATCAAATAGCCGCTTACCGTTATCATGCAGGCGGGTGCGACGGGCTTCCAGCCAGACCTGATAGGCCCTCACCGGGTCATTCTCCCCACGCAGATCAACCCATTCCAGTCGATATGGCAGGGAGTCCAATACTCGCTGTTGCGGCACCCCATCCACTTCCTCAATGATGGTGCGCAGGGCGTCACTGCTGGCGACCAACGTCGCCCATGACTGCTGAAATGCCTCCACATCCAGTACCGCCTCAAACCGGAAGGTCTGGATCATGTTGTACAGCGGGGCATCCGGGGCCAGAGTCTGCCCCAACCAGATCAGGAACTGGCTGCGCGTAAGATTACTTTGTGCTGCCAGATCGCTGTTATTGGTTTTAATGATGTCTTTTTCAATGACCATATTGCTCAATCACACGCTACTCTTGAACCGGTACTCAGCACACTGCGTTGCAACTTCTTCACTATCCACTGACAACTTTCGCGCCCAGGTAAGCAGCCATGGCGTTCACAGTGCCAAAGTTCTCGATAGTGATCTCGCCTGGAGGGATGTTCACCCCGGTCTGCTCTTCGAGGAAGCCGATCAGCCGCACCACGCCGAGCGAATCAACCAGGCCGCTCAGCAGCAAATCATCATCATTGCCCAATGCCAATCCTGGCTGTCCAGCCAATTCAACGATGATGAACTGCTTGATCTGTTCTTTGATATCCATACCACCCTATCCTTAAGCCTGTTGTGAACCTGCATCCGCAGGCTGCTGTGAAATCCGTTGTTGCTTACGCCGGGTAGCTATAAACCCGACAAACTGAATAAGTAAGATACTCAACATCATGCCCATGAAAACAAGCCGTACCACCCGTTCGCGATTTTCCGCTCGATGCATGGCAAACCCGTGCACAAAGATCAGCGCCATCACCGTATAGAGCAGTCGTTGTAGATTTTTCCAGCGGCTCATGCCCAACCGCCGCATCATCACATCATTGGAAATGCCAAGCAGCAGAAGTAGGATAGCGACTTGGAGCAGTCCCACATAATATGCCAGGCCGAACCAGCCATCCTGCAACACCCAGCCACTGCCCGTATCTTTGAGGAACAAGGTCCAAACCTGAAAATTCTCGATATGAATACTGGCCCCGAAAACCACATGGACCAACGCGAGCAGCCCGGCCCAGATGCCAATATCGCGCCGCAGGTAACTATGCGGTGGAGTCGGTCGGTGGCGGAGCGCATTCACTGGGCCTATAGCCAGCGTGATTCCCAAAAAAATCACTGCTGTGTAGGCCAGGGCCATGCTCACTCGCCACTCGAAGCTAGCGGACTTTGTGCCGTAACTGTGATCCAGCCACATTTCGGTGGAAAGCCCGAAGATCAGGTAGAACAACAGAACACAACCGGCAGCAATCAACGCCAATTGCCAATGCCGCTGACGGCGTTTAGGTGGCAGGGATAGAATAGCTCTCATACTTGGTTATCCACCTGCACCATCCAACGCGACCAGCGCCTGTTCCTTCAGCGCACGTCGGTCGATCTTGCCGCTGGTCGTACGTGGGAAATCGCTCATTAGGAGGATTTTCTCTGGTACTGCATACGGCGGCAGATGCGTCGCTAGATGACCTTTCAGTTCCATAGCCGTGACTGCTGCCCCTGGCTTAAGAATTACAACCGCCTCGATCACTGCATTCCCGTCTGCCAGTGGCAGAGCATAGGTGGCATTCTCATCTACCTGTGGATGCCGGGAAAGCGCTGTTTCGACTTCATCCAATTCAACCCGGTAACCGCGAATTTTTACCTGTCGGTCTTTGCGGCCCAGGAACAGCAATTCACCATCCGGTAGTTCCTGCACCAGATCGCCTGTACGGTAAAAAATGTCCTCCAGATAACCGAGCGTTTTCCGCCGATAGAAACCGCGCTCTGTCAGATCAGGTCGCCCCCAGTAACCACGCATCATCGTCGGCGTGCGAACGAGTAACTCTCCCACCTCGCCCGGCTGAACAGGCTGATCATTTTCGTCAACGACTAATCCTTCAGAATTGGCCCAGACGCGCCCAATTGGAACCTGTTCGTCTTTATCCTCTGGCTGCGGTGGAACATGGTAGAACGTACACTGATTGACTTCCGCTGGGCCATAAACATTACTAAAGCGCGTCTGTGGCAGACGCTGCATCAGTGCCCGTAGGTGCTTGGGGGTGAATGGTTCGCCGCCGAACAGAACCCAGCGAAGGGCGCTCCAGTCACGTTCCGCCATCACACCGTTGAGCAACATCTGGATGAGTGCAAATGGTACCGAATACCAGATGGTCATCCGTTCATCCTGCACCAGTTTTGAAAGGCTGGCGGGCAGCTTGGTATAAGCTTCCGGGATGATAATGGTCGTTGCCCCACACAACGGCCCGCTGAAATAATCAAACGTAGACATGTCGAAGTGCAGTGGCGAGTGGTTGCTGAGGCGGTCTTGATGGGTTACCCCGTAGACATCCGCCGCCATCTTCGCATAGCTCAGGCCACTGTAGTGGGTGTGCATCATGCCCTTGGGCTTGCCGGTCGAACCGGAGGTGTACATGATGTAAGCCAGATCGTGCTCCATCAAGTTCAGCGCGGGTGCAGATCCAGAAGGCAGACTATTGACTGCTTCCCACGTCACTGAGCGCACAGATGTCTCGGTCAGTGCCAAACCCACCACACATTCCAGACCAGGGCATTCAGAGATCAATTCCTGAATTGATTTGGCCTTCGGTGGATGGCTGACGATATGCCGGATACCACAGTCCTCGATGACCAGCTTCAATCGGGAAATCGGTGCCAGCGGATCCAGAGGCACATAGGCCGCGCCTGCTTTCATAATCCCATAAATGGCAACGGCCGATTCCAGGCTTTTATTCAGGTAAATACCAACTCGATCCCCTTTGCGAACTCCCTGAACACTCAGCAGTCGCGCCAACTTATCTGTCCGGCGAGCGAGTTCCGCATAGGTTATCCCCTGACCGTTGAAGCGCATCGCCTCATGGTCAGGATATTTGTCGGCAGACTGATCAACCGCCTGAGGCAACAGATAAATCATGTTCACAACCCCAGAAAACGAGCGATGATATTCCGCTGGATGTCCGAGGTGCCACCATAAACTGGCCCGGCCACGGCATCGCGCAGGTCGCGCTCGATTTCATATTCGGTCAGGTAGCCACGACCGCCGTGCACCTTGATTGCGTCCATGCTCGACTCCACAAAGGCATCCCCTAGGTACAGGTTCGCCAATGCCGAGTCCATCATCGTGCTGCTGCCGTTGGCCTTAGCCCAGGCTGCCCGGTAGGTGATAAGCCGTGCCAATTCCAGCCGCAGTTTCATTTCCGTGATACGATGGGAAACCGCTTGGAACTTGCCAATCGGCTGGCCGAACTGCTGACGTTCCCGTGCGTACTTGATGGCGGTTTCCAATTGGTGTTCCATCGCCCCGATTTGGCTGGCGAGGATGCAAGCCCGTTCATACTCTTGTGAGCTGCTGAAAATGCTGCCGCCTGCGCCTTCTGCCCCGATACGGTTCTCTTCTGGGACGAAGCAATTCTCAAAAACGAACTGCCCAATAGGTACCGTCCGCAGTCCCATCTTCTCTTGCACCGGCAATTGCTGGAAGCCTGGCATCCCTTTTTCGACGATAAAGACACTCAGACCCCATTTGCCTTTGGTGGGGTCGGTGCTGGCAAAAATGATGGCAAAATCGGCAATCGGGCCGAAGGTGATGAGCATCTTCTGCCCATTGAGCAGGTAGCCACTCTCCGTTTTGGTCGCAGTGGTTTTGGCGCTGTAGGCATCCGAGCCGCTGCCCGGCTCTGTCATGGCGTAGGCACCAATCTGCTCGCCCCGGATCAACGGTGGCAAGTATTTCTGCTTTTGTGCTTCGGTTGCGTGTTCCAGCAACGCTGGTTGGGTGCTCCACATTTGGGCATTGAGTGCAAAGGTCAGGCCATTATCTCTGCAGCCATAACCAAGTGCTTCCAGTGCCAGAGTCGTTGTCAGCAGATCATATCCAGAACCGCCGTAAGCTTTTGGCATGAACCAGCCCAATACACCAAATGCGCCACACTTGCGCCATAGGTCAGGGGAAAAACTACCTTCCCGGTCCCGCTGGCGTACATCCGCATTCAATTCTCGTTGAGCGAAGTCGACAACCTGCTTCTTAAGAGCTATTTGCTCCGGCGACCAACTGAAATCCATAGCAAGCCCTTTGAATAGTGTATGGCATCATGATTGACTGTTATGGTGATAGGTCGGACTGGCAAAGTGATATGGATCGCGGGGATCTCGGGAAACACTTTCCAATTCAATCGCCATCCCCAGCCCCAACTCCCCGGCGTAATCAAGCAACAGATCCATAGCGATCTGATCTTCCAGCGCCCAGCCTGTTGAGTCAAACACGCTTGACATCTGTTGGGCATAGGCGTACTTCTCTGGCTGCTGAATGACATCAACCAGCGAACCACCGATCTGTTCCGGGAGCAACCGCTGGCACTCTCCCTCCTTAAAAGCTTGTTCGGGAAAATCCGGGCAAACAAAACTGCGCTGGAGCAGCGTCAAAGGTACTTCAAACTTGCCAGGGAAATCCGCCCCCACCGCATTAACATGCAGATGGGGCTTCAAATCCCGATCGTGAAAAACCTCGCCTGCGCCGATCTCGACCGAGGTGGCGGTACAAATGACATCGGCATCACTGGCTAAACGGCTCAAGCCACTACCATCGACCGGGGTGACTTCCAGATTGAGGAATTCAACCCGAGCGCTGAAACTGCGCGTTACCATGGGATCAACGTCATAGACCATCACATGGTCGATCTCAAACACGCGGGAGAGCGCATGCAGTTGGGAAACCGCCTGTGCCCCAGCTCCGATTAATCCAACCACGCGGCTATCTGGGTGCATCAGGGCACGGGTCGCAATGGCAGAAGCTGCTCCGGTTCGCAAGGCAGTCAAAAAAGTGGCATCGGCCAACCCGACCAAATGTCCGGTATGGGTATCGTAGCTGCTTACTGTGGAGAGGATGGTAGGCAATCCATTGCGGGTCGGATTGGAGGGGTGATAGCCGACCACCTTAATGGCGACAGCTGCCTTATGCTGCATAACCGGCATCCACTCCAGAAGCCCCAAATAAGGGTTGTGATAGGTGAAGCCGGAACGAGCCGGAATGCTGTAACAGGCTGCATCAAACTGACGAAAGGTGGTCGTCAGGCGGGAGATCATCGCATCCATTAGATGATCTAAACCGACCTTTTGAACGATGATGCGAATGTCCTGCGCAGGAATAATAAATGTCTTCATTGATAGATGGCTTTAATCTCTGATTATTCCTCAATGTGGCCACTATGGAGGCTATACATAACATCAACCTTTCACGGTTTGTGTAAAGGTGACTATAGTCCACATTATTTCATCCAGTCGTTGATGGGATGCTAACCTCCAGCACAATACGCTGCCGAATGGTCGAATAGATTTCACCATCAAAAAACGTCGTGATTTGATAAACGTTTACCTGTTCAATGGGCTCTGCTAAAGCCCCGGTTTCATCCGGGTGTGGGAAGCCTAGCAGTTGACCTGGTGCCACTAGGAATGACCACCATGCTGGATTCTGCTCCTTGTGGCGGTTCCAGTTACTGATAAAGGTGGCGATCAAATTGGCAAACTGCTCGGCAGGTACGGGGTTGTATGGCTCGTTTGAGTATTGTGCTTCCAGAGCAAATATCTCCTCTGGGGTGCGCGCCTGGACTAGTGCAGTTGCCAGAGCAAGATCGTTGACTGCCCCGTAGGTGGCGGTCAATTGTGGCTCGCGGGACAGAAAACTGAAATTCTCAAATCGGAATAGATCACCGTAAGGTGCGAACATACGGTTATCGAGCATGACTTTCTGACCGCTGGCGGTGACACCCTCATAGCGGAAACCGTAGTACAAGTTGGTGTCATACCATACAAGGTTGATACTGCGGAACCAGACCGAACCGCCTACAATCAGCACTAACGCGAGTAGAATATGAACTTTGGTATTGAGTTGGAGAGGTTGCTTCCGCACCAGGAAAAAGAACCCCAGCAACGCTACCTCCAGCACTATCCAGTGCCAGAAGAAGATGCCGCACATCAGCATCACGCCTATATGAAAGACGATGCATAGTGGAAAGTACAAATAGAATAGACGACGATAGACCATGAAGAAGAGCGATCCCAGTTCAACCAACAACGTAAAGACCATCATCGGTAGCACAAACGGACGAATGAACTGGGTAAGCCCCGCCACTTGTTCTGGTTGTAAGAAGGCTAACCAGCCATTGGAATAGCCCCCAGGCAACAGGAAGTAGAGATAGGGATGGCTGAGCCATGACATCTGGAGCTTGCCGAGGCCGGGCCGGAAGTAAGAAGCACCAATCAGGCAGCACAGGAGAAAGATAAAGTCAACAGTGCAGCGGGTGCCAGTGACCAGATGCAGCAGTACAAACACACTGAATAATTGTAAAGCATGAAGCAGCAGATTGAAGCTCGCCAACAGCGAGACCTGGTCGGTTAGAGGATAGTTAAACTGCCCTAAGATACACATCAGTAACGCAGTGTACGGAACTACAAATAGGGGTCGCCACCAGACGAGTATTGACAGACTGATGAGCAAGAGCCGATCAGCGTAATGACCCTGATCAAAATAGAAATTGTAGCTGTAAGTAGAGTACGTCCAGGCCGTTACAAAAGTGATCACGCATACCAACAACCTTAATGCCGAGCTATGCTCAAAGACAGCCCAGCGGTTAAGTAGGGTCTTGCTCCCAATGGTGGCAGCCGCAACCAGCAGCCCCAGACCTGCTAAGGGGATAGCTCCACTCACCAACTGCCGAAGGAGTTCAAAGACCAATAGCGGTTGTGTATACCCCGCAAAGGAGATGACAACCGCCCTCCGCAACCAGTACTCAAAAGCCATGTAGGCCACGAGCATTACGACAATGTGCACAATGAGATAAACGTAATCGCGGCGCGTGATTAAGTGGCTTGGGGAGAAAAGCCCTTGAATGGCTTGATTCCGGCGCCGCAGCGTATTGACCCACCCGCCAATGGCTTGCATCGTCTATGTTCTCCTCAAAGCAATCAGGCCAGATGACTCACCTGGCCTGATTGCTATATTGGCGATTAGCTCACGAACCTGTGCAACCGACTGCTGCCGTTGCTGATCCTGTTACGGGTAAGTCCGCGTAGAAGCAACTGTAGATGGCCTCCGCCACAGCTTGATGCCCCTGGACATTAAAGTGACCAATCCCATCCCGCAGGAATAGCGCCTGCAGATTTGATGGAGAAACCCCTGCGGCTTCCCAGTATTGACCAAGCGGTAAAACAGGGATGTTATGCTCAACCGCATAAGCTTGCAAGGCACGCTCTGGAGCGTACAGGTCGTAGCCTTCGACAATACCGTTGCCACTATAGAACGCTGCCGGATAGTACGGCAGGATGACCAGGCGCATTCTTGCACCCGCCTCTTCCAGCTTTGCTCTCCAGCTTTCCAGATGCGCAATCGTCAGACTCAACAGCTCCAGTGAACGCGGATCGTTATCCTCTATCTGAAATAGAAATTCCAATCCTGCAAACGGCTGTTCTTCACTCACCTGTGCGCTATTAGGATAACCCATCGGTACATAATCCAGGCTTCCTGTAGCCTGGTTCAGCCACCTAGCCATTAGGTTCCCAATGAACAAATGACTCTGAAGAGTCTGAGCCGGATTGGGCGGGTCGTAGCCCCGGATCACTTTATGCCACAAATCATGCCGCAGAATGTATTCATCTTCTGGTACATCGATCGTGCCTGCAGGTTGTAGCTCTGGAAAAGGGATGATCCCACCCGGAGTTCCTGGTGCAATGAAATCATTCAAGGGATGAATAACAACTAACACTTCTTTGGGCTGGACGGTTCCAGCTGTGAAAGGGTAAATGCGCGGGTGTAGATACACTTCCAGACCGTAGTCCGGTGTGCCCATGCTGATGACTTCTCGAGGGTTTTCTTTATCGGTATTCATCAACCTGTCGAGGACGATGCCCATATTCTGATTAGGCGCAACCTGCAAACCCATCAGGTAAGATCCACCGACCAAGACATAGCGTTCTGAGCCATCTTTTAGGCGAAAATCCGGATAGTACCAGCCATTGGCATTGGTTTGCCCACTATTGCCACCTTCATCGGGGATATAAATCCGTCCATAAGGGGTAAACAATCCGTTCAAATTCTGAATCGGGGAAATTCGCAGCAGCGCGCCGATCTGCAGCAGGACTTCAGCCAGGATGATAACAGCCAGAATAGCGATAACTGTCTTACGCCAGCGCTGTACTTTTCCACCGGCTGGATTAGCAAATAGAATAACTGGCGTAAACAGGACAATCATCAGCAGAACCGCAATTTGCAACAGCGGAAACCGGATCCAGCGTTCACCCAGGATGTACATGCTGGCAATCAGAGCAATGAAGACCAGCATGATCACAATCCCTAACCAGGCCCGGGATTGGATATAGGTGATCGTCGCCTTAAACCGGTCGAGACCCCTAGAATGAAACAGAAACATGCCCCAAAGTACAAATCCAGCGCCATAGACTAGCAGAGCGATAAAAAACGGCCACGAATACAGCCCCAGTACATCTTTGGGTTCGCTGGTATGAGTGAAGAGATCGACGAAACCGGCCATCCAGAAGATGACCACAAACGTCAAGATGAGTAAATATTCTGCCGACTGCGCCACACGATGTTCAAAAGCCGCCCAACCTTTGAGCGGCTGTGTGGCAGTCGACGTTTGAGCTGAAGTCGCCGCCATAGTGTTTTCCTTTGTAAACTCTCTAGGCCCCAGTGAATACCTGGGAAACCAGATAGACACCCATCAGGGCAATAGCCAGACCGCCGAACCGCAGGATCATGGCACTACGCTGGTTACGCAGCGCAATATAGCCAATCAGCGCCCCAATAACATGCAAACCGGCTGTCGCCGTCATGAAGCCCAGCACGTAGGCCAGGATATACAGAATATCGCCTTCAACTGCTGGCAATTCCGCGCCATGTGCATGACCATGGAATAGGGCAAAAATGGCGACGAAGATCATGGCTAGCCACATTGGGATTTTCTGGTTTGCGAGCAGTGCCAGCCCTAGTATCACCACAGATCCCGTAATGCCGACTTCCACCAATGGCAGTGGCACCCCGAAGTAACCCAATACCCCGGCAATCGCCATCGCCACAACAAAGGTAGTTGGCACGACCCAGATAGCCTTGCCGCCGATCTGTGCACTTAGCAAGCCAACAGTAACCATCGCCAGAAGATGATCCAAACCCAGTAACGGGTGCAGGAACCCAGCAATAGCACTACTGCCGCCTTCAAGGGTGTGAGCGATGATGGGCAATAGAACAGCGAGAAAGACTTGCATTATGAATGTCCTCTTTGATTTAGCCTCAACATTTCAATCCGCAAGGTCAATTAACGATGAGCCTCATTACATTTCCCTAAACTATTGGCCACTATCCTGATCTCAAACGAACTGAGCGGTGCTCAAAATACGTGACGGAAAATCAGCTGCTCCGCGGAACGATATGTCAGCTGATCCGGACGATTCCCAACTCAAAATGAAATATTCCCAACCCAAAACCGGAATCTTACAGCCCTTCGTCGAGACCAGTGTGCTAGTCTTGAATGCGCGTGACCGAATCGTATGGAGGAAAGTCAGAGTTGGGGTTGAAGACTACAACGGTTACAACTGAATACATGGCACCGGGCGAACGCCAACTGCAGGACTTTGCAGCGGCCGTCTGTGCCGATTGGTCGGTCAGACAGAATAACGCAGGGATGAACTCGCGAGAGTCGATAAACGGTTTGGCGAATTTCCTCAAGGTGCTGACTCGTATCCAGGCGAAAGCGATGACCCGGGGTGTCTGGCTTGACGACAATCATGAATAGGGGTAAGTTCTTGAGCATGATGACGAGCGGCATGGTGTTGGTAGCACCATGCCGCCCTGGTCGCAGCACTATCTCATCTAGCGCACGACCTCCGACCAACTGTAGCGCGTCGGTGGCGAATGTGCTATTTCGCATCCGGTTCTTCAGTTGAAAGGTCATCCCACGATGTCTGCTTTGCGTACGGTCGCCCTCTGTTATGTCCGGCTTTCCTTCACTAAAGATGCTAATGATTTGACCAGCCCCGAACGGCAGAAGGCCAATTTGCTGCGCGCCTGCGAAAAGCATGGCTGGACGCCGGAATGGTACGAAGATGTTCAGGGTCATAAATCGGCGACACGTGAACATAATCGACCGGCCTGGGAGGCGCTCAAGACACGGCTCAAAG
>JAFLCG010000026.1 GCA_017303635.1 Anaerolineae bacterium
CTGTCCCAACAAGCTCTTTCCCACTCTGGATCAGGTCATCCACAACGTTCAACGCATGGTCACTGCCCAGAACCGCCCCGGCGATCCCTCACGTATTCTCTTTTCTAACAACTTCCACTGACCTACTTATGTTCCGATTTATCCATTGAACCTGTGCTATTATGTTCTCAGGTGCGAAAGTAGCCATGGAGGCAGTCTGCTCCCGTATATCCGCCCGGTGGAATTCTCACAATGACCCTTTGCGAGATACGGTCCTGATCGCGGGCCAGAGCGTCGGCCACGCATCTGATCATAGCCAACACCTGCCACAATTCCGCCAAAACATCACCCTAACCGCCACGTGATTGGCCCGAAATAGCGGCAATCATAGGGGTAGCCGCCGTCAGACTGGCTGAGATGTGACCGCCGCCGCCGCCGCCGCCGCAATCCCTCAGAAAATAGGTGAGCCACCTTCCCAATTCCGCATATAATGAACCTTGAGCAACAATTGACGCTCGCGGACTCACCTTATACTCGGAGGGCAGCGGCTATGTTTGAACGTTTTAACCGCAGTTGGGAGCTGGTCAAGGCCAGTTGGGCAGTGCTCCGGCAGGACAAGGAACTGCTCATTTTTCCGATTGTCTCTTTCCTGGGTAGCATCGTCGTCCTCATCACCTTCGCCATTCCCATGATCGCTGCCGGTGTTTTCGACTCGATGGCCTCCCGCGGGAGTGACGACATTGGGTTCTTCGGCCTGGTGGTCGGCTTCCTCTTCTATCTGGTCATGTATACCGTGGTCATCTTCTCCAACACGGCCCTGGTGGGTGCCGCCATGATCCGTCTGGATGGCGGTAACCCCACGCTGGCGGATGGCTTCCGTATCGCCCGTGAACGCCTTGGCATCATCGTGGCCTACGCGGCCATCTCCGCGACCGTCGGTATGATCCTGCGCGCCATCTCCGAGCGTGGCGGTCTGATCGGGCAGATTGCTTCCTCCATCCTCGGCTTTGCCTGGAGTGTCCTAACCTTCCTCGTCATTCCGGTTCTGGTGATGGAAAAAGTCGGCCCGGTCGATGCCATCAAGCGCAGCGGTGAATTGCTCAAGCAGACCTGGGGTGAGCAGTTGGCCGCCAACTTCGGGATGGGCATGATCTTTGGTCTGGCGACCTTTGGCATCGCGATTGTAGGCATGGTGCTGATTGCCGCTTTTGCCGCTATTGATGCCGGAGTGCTGGTCGCCATTGCAGTGATTGCCATGATCCTGGCGATCATCGCGCTCAGTCTGGTGGGTTCGGCTCTTGGTGGCATCTATCAGGCGGCGCTCTACCGCTATGCGACCAGTGGAACCGTCGATAGCCACTTCAGCCCGGAGACCATTCAGGGCGCTTTTGCACAAAAACCCAAGCGTGGGATGTTCTAAATGGGGTGGGGCGATCCACTGGATCGCCTCGCTAGGTCGGCTTTAGGAACTGGCGCACGGCATCCACTACCCGGCGCGGCGACTCATCCAGCACCTGGTGGGAAAGCCCCGCCAGTTCCAGCAGTTCCGCCTGGGGCAAGTGCTCAGCAGCGTATTTGCCTTCTTCCGGGGGAACGGTCTGGTCCCGTGAACCGACGATCACCAGCGTGGGTTGCTTGATCTCTGACAGGTGCGGCCCCAGGTTTTCACGGGCGATACTGCGGATTCCATGCACCGCTGCCCGCCAATGAGACCGCTTGACATCCTGCCGTATACGCAGGATCGAGTGTTCGTCGGCCATACCCGGTCGGCCTAGCAGCGGCGCGATCACATCCACCATATCTGACTGTACCAGCTTCCACAGGGCTTCCGACCGCTGGATAGCGTAGTCACCGACATCTGAAGTGACCAGCTTGTCTAGTTCCACCAGCTTACCAATGCGCCCTCGCACGACGGGCGCCAGCAACACCAGTTGATCCATCAGGTCGGGTTGTGCCTGTGCTAATTTGAGGCTGAGCATTCCACCCATTGAATGCCCGATCACCGCTCGCGGTCGCAAATGCCGTCGTTCGCAGAATGCGATCAGGCTTTGGAGATGCATGGCAATGTCGAGTTCGTGGTGTGGCTCTGGTCGCGGTGAGTCGCCGAATCCGATCAGGTCCACCGCGATGCAGTGAAAATCCTGCCGCAGACCGTCCATTAATGGAGTCCACATGGCCCCAGAACTGGCCCATCCATGAATCAAAAGCACATCCGGCCCGCGTCCGCTGGTCGTAAAGTGCAGATTAGGGATCATCGTCTCGGAGTTCATAGGCGCATTATAGCATAGGGTAGTTTCTGTCTGATCGAAATTCACATAGAATATGAGCATGAATGTCGACCCTGATAACCTCACCATTGGGGAAGTCGCCCGCCTGGCTGGTCTGGCGACTTCTACCCTGCGCTACTATGAGAGCATCGGCCTGCTGCCCTCGCCTGGCCGGGTGAGCGGACGGCGCCGCTATAGGCGGGATGTACTGCAATTGTTGGCAGTCATCCAACTTGCAAAGGAAGCCAATTTCACACTGGATGAAATCCGGGCATTGGTGGATATACGTGGGAGTGGAACCCCCTCCACTCGCTGGCGAGAGATGGCCGGGCGTAAACTTCGCGAAGTGGATGATATTATCGCCCGAGCACAAGAACTACGCGCCTTGCTTGAAGAGGCGATTCGCTGTGAATCTCTGTTATTTGAGTTAGATGCTTGTGATCCCCTGAACCCCACAAATACCTGATTTGCCCCCTTGACTTCAAGTTAACTTGAAGTCGTACATTTGATCTATTGACCGGATCAATATGCATACACAGGGGGACTTATGACGGAAGCAGCCCAACTGATCGAGGTTCTGGAACGAAACTACCGTATTCTGCTCCGGCAATGTGATGGCTTGACGCATGCCGAGAGCCTGCTCCAGCCGCCCTTTCGGGGGAATTGCCTGAATTGGGTGTTGGGGCACTTGACTCAGAGCCGCGAGCGCCTGCTCAAGCTGTTCGAGCTTCCAACTCGCTGGACGGATGACGAAGTCGAACGCTACCAGCGCGATTCACCACCAGTGCTTGAAGATGGTCCAACCGTCATTAGTCTGGGGCGCATGCTGCAGGATTTTGAAGCGGCACATCAGCACCTGCACACCCGCCTGGAAACAACAGATACTGTCGAATTGGGTCAGCCCGGCAAGGAGATCATCAAGGGTGGTCAGATGACCAAGGGGGAGTGGGTAGCCTTCCTGCTCTGGCATGAGACCTATCATATTGGTCAGCTTGAATACCTACGGCAGCTTGCCGGGAAAAATGATAAGGTGATTTGATATGGCCCGCGAAACCGAACGCCTTGAACAGGAATTTATCCAAAACGCCAAGACTTTGACGGGTCACAGCATCTCCGAATGGATGGCGATCATTCGTCCAACCGGACTGGATAAAGTGAATGCGATCCTCAACTGGCTGAAAAGCGAATACGGCCTGAAGCACGATAAGGCCAATTTTCTCGCGCAGATGTACATGAATGATGGTCAGCCTGTCTTTGACCGGAAGCTGTTGTTTGCCAAACTCTTTGAGGGCAAAGAAGGTCTTCTCCCGCTTTATCGGGCATTGGAAACGGCTGTGCGCGATCATCTGCCAGCGGATGTGGATCTTATTCCTACCAAAGCCTATGTATCAATCGAAGGTAAGAAGTGCTTCGCCAGCGCCACCCTCACACGGCAGGGACTGCGTGTGGGTCTTGATCTTGGGGATCGCCCCTTTGATGGTTATGTTCAGAAGGCCAAAAGCCTCGGTGCCATGCCGAACATCGGTCATATGGTGGAGGTCAGTCGACCGGAGGAGATTAACGACTCTCTGGTTGAGCTGCTCAGGCAGTCATACCAGCAGGTGCATAGTAAGTAATCTACGGATAACGACCCCGGCTGGCGCTATACTATCCCGTGAAGAGTTGCGCCGCCGGAGTCGTTGTTATGTCCGTAGGGTTCTATATCGAGCAGTTTGGGGCTGTGCAAGCGCATGTATTCACCTCATCGGATGATGCAGCTGTGGATGCATGGGCAGGCGCGCTGGCATCTGTTATTGATACCACCCCTCCGGATCTGCAGTTTCGTGTACTGATGGATGTCTCTGCTCGGCAGGTGAACTTCACTGCCTATGCTCGTCAGACCACCCAGCGTCTGTTCAGTCACTATCGTCAACGACGCGGCAAAATCGCCTTTCTGTTTACCAGTCGCACTGCACCTTTTTACTCGCGGTTGTTCTTCGCCTCATTGGGCCGATTGGCCTTCGACCTCAACGCGTTTAGTGATCGACAGGCGGCCCTGGAGTGGCTCAATCGAGCCTAACGGTACTTTTTTCGCCGGCACTGTGCTAACATGAAATTAGTCCTCGGCACTTTCCTGAGAGGACGACCACACTTGTCCACCCCGGCATTGTAGGGACGAGCCCAACCTCGTTTGTGAAAAGCGCAGACCTCATGACCAATCAATCCGTCGAATTTACTGTGGAAGCTACTGGTGAGCGGCTCGATAAGCTCATTGTCAATCAGATCGGTGATGCGCTCTCGCGGGTACAGATCCAGTCCCTTATCAAAGAAGGCAGCGTGACTGTCGATGGGGTACAGGTCAAACCCGGTATCAAGCTCAAAATCGGTCAGGTTATTCATGTGAATTTACCTGCACCCACTGTGCCTCAAAAAGTCCAACCGGAAGCCATTGATCTGGTAGTGCTCTTTGAAGATGCTGATCTGGCGGTAATTGATAAACCTGCTGGAATGACGGTGCATCCCGGCGTGGGCAACGAAACCGGGACTGTCGTCGCGGCGCTGCTGGCCCGTTGGCCTCAGATTGGTGAGATGCAGGGCGAAGAAAAACGCGCTGGCATCGTCCATCGGTTGGATAAGGACACCAGTGGCTTACTCATCATTGCCAAAACGGATGTGGCTCGGCGGCGATTGATGGCCCAGTTTCAGGCGCGGACGGTCGAAAAGACCTATCTGGCGCTGTTGGAACGCAAACCGCCAACCGAAACTGGACGAATTGAAGCGCCTATTGGGCGTGACCCGAATCAGCGCAAACGTATGGCGGTTCAGCGGGGCGGTAAACCCGCCATCACCGAGTATCAGGTGATTGATACTGCCTTTATGGGCGATCAGGCACTGGTGAAAATCAATCTGTTGACGGGTCGCACCCATCAGATTCGTGTCCATATGGCTTTTATAGGCGCGCCCATAGTCGGTGATCGGGTTTATGGTTTCCGCAAACAGCGCGTTGGTTTGCGTCGGCATTTCCTGCACGCCGGATCGTTGGCCTTCGATCATCCTCGCACCGGAGAACGAATGCGTTTTGATGCTCCCTTACCAGCGGGTCTGCAAAACGTGTTAGATAAACTTCGGCAGGCTTAACCCTGTATTGATAATGATCTCGGCATAGGTTTTGTGGAACGTTTGTGCTATCATTTGAGCGCTACTCGTGCGGGTATCCATCTGCGGGTATAATGTACGCACATTGGCTTGAACATCCATCCGCAAGTAAGGACAGAACATCGAATGCGTGAAGTGACTGTCGCCACCGTACAGATGCGGCCCAAACTAGGGGAAGCAGAAGAAAATCTGGTCAAGATGAGCGAGACGGTTGCCAAGATCGCCTCGCAGCAAAAGGTAGACTTAATTGTTTTCCCTGAACTCATCACCAGTGGTTATGAACTGGGTGTTCGTTTCACCGAACTAGCCCAGCGGGTTCCCGGCCCAACCATCAATCTCTTGGCTCAACGTGCGAACGAATATGGTGTGTATATCGCCTTTGGGATGGTGACCAAAGAGAAGGTTGAAAGCGTCCTGTATAACTCTGCCGTGCTGGTCGGCCCGGATGGCGAACTACTGGACGTGTATAACAAAATCCATCTACGTGGTGAAGAGCGGATGGCCTTCCGTGAAGGGTATAAGCTGCCGGTCATTCCGACTGAAATCGGTAACATTGGCCTGACCATCGGCTACGATCTGGCTTTCCCGGAAGTTTCTCGCAGTCTGGCGTTGGATGGCGCGGAAGTCATTTGTGTGTTGGGTAACTGGGAAGCCACCAACATCGACGAATGGAAGACCTATCTGCGCGCTCGAGCCTACGAAAATTCGGTCTTTGTGGTCGGAGCCAACCGCGTTGGTGAAGATGTCACCCTCACTTTTGGTGGTGAAAGCATGATCGTCGGCCCGCGCGGGCATATCCATGCCACCCTCGCCAGCGAAAGTGATGAGAAGACGGGTGCACCGTTAGAAGGTTTTGCGGTTTCCCGTATTGATCTGGACGAAGTGCGGAAGTACCGCGAAGAATTCCAGTTCATCCAGAACCGTCAGCCTGCTGTCTACAAGACGTTGGTGCGGAAGTACTAATACGATCTTGCCGGGCAGGCACTTTTCCTCGCTTGCCCGGTTCTTGCTTCTCTTAGAAACAACCATATGTAACGTCTTATACAACCGTATGTGGAACATGGGTCGATATTGTCGACAGGTGTTTCTTGACGATATATTAGCAACCTAGTCTCAAGAAGCAGTTTGCAAACTTCACTTAGGAGCTGAAGAAGATGGACAATTCAACGAAATCGTATCTTGCGGAGTTATTGGGAACTTTTACGCTGGTGTTTATTGGTGGCTTGAGCGTGGTCGCTGTCACCCTTGCTCCCTTCAATGCGGGTGGCAATGTGGTGATTCCGGCTCTGGCTCACGGCTTGGCGTTGTTAGCAATCGCCTTTGTCTATGGAGGTATCAGTGGGGCGCATGTGAACCCGGCCATTACCATCAGCTTGCTCCTCGGTGGCAAGATAGATGCCGTCAAGGGTGGAATCTACATTGTTATGCAGGTCATCGGGGCGCTGATTGCAGCGTTTGTCATTGAAGCTATTCTACCTGAGGGTAATGCGGGTCAGGCGACCGGCGGTATCACGAGCAGCAACCTCTTGGGCGCCGGTATGCTGGAATTTATCTTTACCTTTTTGTTGGCAACTACGGTATGGCAGACAGCCGCCCATGGACGTGCTGGAAACCTGGCTCCAATTGCGATCGGCCTAACTCTGGCAGCCTGTATTCTGGCGGGTGGCGTCTTCAGTGGTGCGTCGCTTAATCCGGCCCGGACTCTTGGCCCAGCCATCGTCGGCGGTGACTTGAGCTATGTTCCCGTCTATATCGTTGCTCAGATATTAGGTGGCGTGGTGGGTTGGGTGGTCAACGGAATGCTGCTTACGCCAGCTAAAAGTTAATCAGGTTTCATTCAGCCATCTCTGGTTAATTCTGGAGATGACTGAATTTTAATTAAGGCTAAATAATCACGAAATATTTGCAATAAATGAGCAATTGATTACAATATCGACCGTCTGCCTGTGCCACACCTTTGGAGGAGTTGAATCATGTGGAAAGAGCTGAAAGCCTTTTTGATGCGCGGCAATGTCGTTGATCTCGCCGTTGGTGTGATCATCGGCGGAGCGTTTGGTGCAATTGTCAATGCGTTGGTGAATAACATCATCAATCCGATTATCGGTGTCTTGCTGCCTACTGGTGATCTGGCCTCGGCTGGTATTGTCCTGCGTGCGGCTTCTGCTGACGGTGCTACGCCGGCAGCCGTGTTAGGTTGGGGCGCTCTGATTGCCGCCATCATCAACTTCATCATCATTGGTACGGTGCTCTTCTTTATCATTCGTGGAATGAACAAGATGATGCCGCCACCCCCCCCGCCGCCCCCGGCTGGTCCCAGCATTGAAGAACAGATGTTGGCCGAATTGAAGAAGTTGAATTCCAAGTAAGCCGAAAGCAGAGCTATACTAAACAGGGCGGACTCATCTCCGTCCTGTTTTATTTCTTGTCAACGGTAACTCACTGATGGACAACACTAATTCAGGTACTTCCCGCTTAACAATGATTGTGTTTCTAATTGTGGCGCTGACGATTATCGCGGGCGCTATTTTGTTGGTGACGAACCGGCCTTCGCCGGTGCAGATTACGATTAACCCGCCGCAATCGACCCAAACTCCTCTGCCAACCATGACGACCTCACCCCTGACGATTTATGTCACAGGTGAGGTCCTCAATTCGGCCCAGCTTTACACACTTCCCGCTGGGAGTCGAGTCGAGGATGTGATTCAATTGGCTGGCGGCTTTACCGATACGGCGGATCGTGAACGAGTTAATCTGGCCGCACTGCTGCGCGATGGCGACCAGATTCATATTCCAGCGATTGGACAGTCAGTTGAGCTTCCCACAGTCAATGCGCCACTGATTGTTCTCATTAATCAGGCGACGATTGAAGAAATTGACACCTTGCCCGGAATTGGGCCGGAACTTGCTAGCCGTATCGTGGAATATCGAGAGGTCAACGGGCCGTTTGCCGATGTGGCCGCGCTGGATGAAGTCGAAGGGGTAGGGCCATCCCTGCTGGAAGCAATTGGCCCTTTAGTATCGTTTGAATGAATGCCCGAGCTGTTTATCGTCGGCGAATATCCAGATAAGATGGGACGCCGAGCGATTGCGAAATCCATAATCCCGCATGTTGTAAATCAGAGGTAGCGTTGCGGGCAGTCAGGGGCGTGACGCCATCAATGATCTCAGAATCAGGATAGCTATGCGTGTCTTCAGTTGGTTGATACTGAGTCAATAAATTACGGAAGCCGCCATCCTGCAATTGGGCGTTGATTTCGCCATGCAGTATCTGACGCTTCTCGCCTTTTTGCTTCACCACTTCACTGACATACAGCGAGACAATGGCAACATTATCAACTCGCCAGCGTTCCTTGTCCCCGCGTCGCCCGACGATACTGCGACGGGTATCATCCAGCACCACATGATCGTAATCGGTCATGAGTCTATAGAGGGTGTACACTACCAGGCCGAGCAAGACAGCGGCTACTGCCAGACCCAAATACGGTAGCCATTCCGGGCGTGGCAGCGCAACGGGTTGCAGTAGTGTGACAATGCTCAGCACCACATAAATGATGACTAGCAGGCTGTACCAGATTGCCCGGCGGATATTGGGCCAACGCCAGCCAGGGGCGCGGTTGAAGCGGAGCGTTCCTTCTTCAACCAGTGTCCAATCATCGAATTCAAGCGGGAGGGGGCGTAGTGGCGGGAGTGGTTCCGGTACTGGTTCTTTCGCTTGCGGCTCAACCAGACTAAAGGGACGCGAGAGTACCGAACCCAGATGTTTCCCGGCATCTTTTGCGAGTTCACGAAAAACGGTTGTTTCTGCATCAGGCCAACTAGCTAGTTCTACCCAGCGGCTGCCCCGGTCGGTGGCGATTTCTGGACCCAATAGCAGGCCCAGATGCCAGGACTCATCCTGGTGTGACCAACCCAGCACAACTCGTTGCACTGTACTGACCGGGAGTTCACCATTGTCAGGTAAACGGCGCTTATTGGCGAAGGCCGGGATGTATCTAATCGCTTGGTTGGTGCTCGCTTCAAGCAGCACGCGTTCCTGAAAATTACCGTTGGCGATTAACCGCCATTGATCCGGGGCTACTTCAATAGTCAGGTTGCCCGCAGCAGAGAATCGATTCATGCAGCCATACGCTCTGGTTGGATGGACACAGCAAATAACCGAAAGAGTCTACCCTGTTGCTGCATTACATACCAGTCTCAGATCGCGCGTCCGCTGAAGTAACGAGTGACGAGGTCTTTACGCACGAACAGGAAAATGACGATGGCGGCCAGGAATCCTGTCAGGTGAGCTAGGTTATTCACGCCGCCGAAGTCTTGCCCTTGTTGAATGGTTTCCAGGGATGGAATGAGGTCACGAACAAGGAAGTAGATGAGCAGCAGCCAACCTGGAAGCTGGATAGTCCAGCGCCAGGTTGGTGCCCCTTTCACAGCGTTGACGCCGGCAACTTTCATAATAGCTACGATGACGAAGCGGAGTATGATCCCAATTCCCCAGAAGCAGGTCACGAGTCCATTGGGGAACAGAATGAGGTACGCGCCCATGACTCCGGAAATGGCGCCGCTGGCACCGATACCGGGTAGATCAACCTGGGATGGGTTGAGAATTTCTGAGCCGATATTGGCTATCATGCCAGCACACAGATAGAAGATCAGGAACCGCCATGATCCACAGGCATCTTCGACACGTCGTCCAAATGCCCATAGAAATATCATGTTTCCTAACAAATGCCACATATCGGAATGCATAAACATGCTGGTAAAGGTGGACATTGCACCTATCCCTACCGACTCGCGCAGTAGGGCGCCACGATAGCCGTACATCCAGATGGTTTGCACATAGTTATTGATGAGGCTCAGGCCACTATTCATGTCTCCAGCTTCCAATGCATTGACACCCTGATAAAAGTCGAAGCCCTGGAAGATCATGAAGACCATCGAGTTCACGAAAATGAGTACGAACGTCATGATTGGCAGCGAAGAGTAACGAACATTACCGTTATCACTGAGCGGTGTGGGGAATAGCAACGACGCAAAAAATAGCGTTGTGATGATGTAGATGAGAAACGAGATGAACAAAAACATGGCAATACTCCGCAGCCTCGTGTGTAATTGCTAGGGGGAGACTTCAGCTTCGTTGAGCAATTCCTCGATAGTGGGGATCCGAACATCAGCGAAATCCGGATTACGTGTCAGGTTGATCGAGGTCGAAAAGACCAAATAAAGTGCGATGATCAAAATCGTGCCACCAATGGCACCAATGAGCAGTCGCAGCGGCAGAGTAATCTGTGGGAGTTGGGTCGGCGGTGCTTGCACAGTCGTAGCGGCTTCAAAGTCATTTTTGGGTGGAGGTGGCGCGGGTGGCACTACACCACCAAGCATTGTTGCAAGCGGTTGCTGCTGTGCGGAGGAAGTTGCCGTAATGAGCAAATAACCACCAACGATACTCATGATGACCCCGAACAAGCGGGCTGGGCCGAGGGCAAGCAAATTTAGGCCAGCATCCTGCCAGGCCATCAGGAGTGCCAGCACACCGAAGCCAGCAGCTTCCCGGACAGCCAGTATGACGCTGCCTCGTTCCTTGTCGCCTAACCCGGGCGCGAGCGCGAGGAGCTTTTTATCCGCTTCTTTCCCGGCTTGGGTTCCGGCACCAAGTTGGGCGACTTGTTCATAAATCGCGACTGCATCATTAGGGCGGGCCTGTTCCATCAACAGGTCAGCATACTGCTTGAGCAGAGCCTGGTTCTTGGGGAAGCGTTCGATCGATCTCTCAAAGACCGTGATGGCGTCTGGTCGACGATCGCGCTTGATAAAGTATTCTACAAGCCGCGTGATGACTTTTTCATCAGCAGTGGGCAACCCGGCGAGCTTCAGACGCAATTCGTCCGAAATGCCTTCGTCTCCCTGTACTCGCGCTATATCTATGGCGGTCAGATAGATGGAGGGATGTTGTGTATTGGCATCGAGTGCTCGCCAGACCAGTTCTCGGGCATCATCAAGGTACTTGAGCCGGGAAAGATGACGCACTGCTTTTCCAAGCGCCTCTTCATGGTCAACCTGTAGATCCAGAACCCTTACCCATTGCTCAATAGCCCCTTCAGTATCCTGGGCTGCTAAGCGTTCTTCGGCATTAGCCAGCAGATCTTGAATTCGGCTTTGATCGGCGGGTCTTGGCTTGAGGGGGGCTGCTTTATGTTCTATATAGGTTTGTTCTGGCGTATGCTCAATGTGATCTTCGTCTTGGAAGGCCGCGGGCGTGCTGGTTGCCAGCATTTCGGTAGTCGATACCGCTGACCGTGTTGTTTGTGCAGTCCCCATCTGCGCTTGAATTCGTTCAACCAGTTGAATCGCTTGTGTATTGTTGGGGTTGATCCGTAGCGCTCTTTCAAGGGCCTGAAGCCGCTTTTGTGGATCGCTTATGGTACGCGAAAGCCACAGCCAACCCTGTTCATTTTGTGGATCTAGCCGTAATGATTGCACCAAGAGATCACGGCCTCTGTTCAGATCCTTTTCGTCTCGGATGGCAGTCACGCCTTCGCGGAACAACGTCCGGGCATCCATGTCTTCGGTCCCCCTGCGGTTCACTCACTTACGCACGCTAGGAACGCATAATCGCGCGTTACTCTGTCTCATGAACGAATTGCGTAAGTTCTGATGTCTCTTCTTCCAGCATTATAGACCTAAAGGAAAGTTCATGACCTTGAGATACAGCCAGTAGATGAAACGCCTGTCCAATTCGTACTCTCTTGATAGACTGTTATCTATTTGAATTCTATCTTCGTCGCTTTTATCGCACCTTGGCTTGGCTGGCCCCAAACATGAAATGCACCTTCAAGACTGGTCGTGCTTGACATTCAAAATGAATGTATGCTATCTTGTATTCATATTATGCACTTAACCGCATAATTGACTTAAGTAAAGGTTGGCACATACTGTGATTGATCCACTCCGCGCTATCGTCCCGCCAGTACCTAGCGTCCGAGTACGGTTTGCCCTGGAACCGGCGTTTAACTGCGCTCATTCACTGGGAATGATGGCCTATCCGGAAGAAAACTCTGGTATGAGCCAGTGGCTGGCGCAAACGGCGGCGCGTCTTTCCAAAGATCAGGCCTTCAATCATCAGTTGCTGTGCCGGGCGCTCTACTATGTGATGGACGTATCGGAAAGTTGGCCGAGCTTTCCGGATTATATCAATCATCTGGAATCTCTTGCCCCCGTTGCGTTGCGTGACCAGGCTCTCAAGCAGCTCACCGAACCGAATCATCACTGGGATGTAGAAATGGAAGCCGCTGATGGGCAGCGTGCCTTGGATGATTTGCCGTACTATCTGGATTACATGGCACGTTTATACGCTCGAAAAGCAGCTGAAAAAGCTGTTAGTTTTGATGCTGCGCTCTTTGTTGAAGCTCATCGGCTCTTGAATGATCCAGCAGCCTTAAAGACTTTTGCAGTCCGGCATCTGCGGGTAATGTGGAATGAATACCTTGCCGAAGAATGGGAACGGAATCTGCCGATGCTTCAGGAATCGGTTGAGGCCTTCACTGCTTTGGAACACCGCTACCAGGGATTGGCTCCGCTTGAAGCAATCCGTGCTGTTGCCGGACGCGACCTCTCCTATGCCTGGGAAAACGAAAACTTTGGCAAAGAGATGATCTTTGTGCCTTCGGCACACTTTGGTCCATACCTCAGCCTATCGCTGGTCTCAGCGCGGCAGATCAGCCGCGTGATTTTTGGTGCTCGCCTGCCTGAAGGGGCACGCAAGCGCTCGGTTGCTCTCAGCCGGGCCGAGCTGCTCGTTCGTATCAATGCGCTGGCCGATGAAAATCGGTTGAGTATCCTGGAAGTATTGACGTCTGCTGACGAAATCTGTGCACAGGACATCATGCAAAAGCTTAATCTCAGCCAGTCCGCCACATCCCGTCATTTGCGTCAATTGGTGGCGACAGGCTATGTCATCGAACGACGACGAGATGTTGCCAAATGCTATAGTCTGAATCCGGCGCGATTGGATGACACTTTGAGTGCCTTGCGCCGCTTCCTGCGGATGGATTAGCGCCCCGCCGCTCGAAAATCTTGCGATCTGCTTGTATGACCCGGTTGAGCTACCGGTGCGTATTTGATTTTGCCCAGTGATATGACCGGAACGTAAAGAATGGTATGGGAGGGATTGATCTGATGATGCCAGATTTCCACAACACACGTTCCTTTGTTAAACATTACCAGCATGAACAGCGTCGCATTGCTGATCAATTTCGTCTGGCCATGATTGCGCGTGATGGCCACTCCCGCATTCGTTTTTATTATCCATTACTGGAACGATTGGGACGATGGTTGATCGTTCAGGGTACTCGCCTGCAAACTCGTTACGGTAAATTCAAAGAGGTCGCCAGCGCCTCGCTGGAACCGAAACATACCGTGGCATCGCTACACATTCACTAATTCCCTTTACTCCTTTGGAAAGCGTGGGTTGGGCTGGGCAGCTTGACCCGCGCGCTCCGAGGCATCTCATCCACATATACTATCCACGCATGGGAGCTTGAAGTTGATGAAAGCTGCTGTCTATAAATCCTATGGGACCCCTGAAGTCTTGAAAATCGAAGAGGTCGAAAAGCCGTCTGTTCAGGATTCGCCGGATCGGGTCTTGGTCAAGGTCTATGCAGCTTCGATCAACCCCTTTGATGTACTGTTTCGGCGTGGGTACCTGCCGACTCGTCTTTCAAACGGCTTGTTCAAACCCAAAGATCATGTATTAGGGATTGATGTGGCTGGGGTAGTGGAGGCGGTCGGGGCGAATGTCACCCGTTTTAAGCCCGGTGACCGGGTCTTCGGTGGGTGTTTTGGCTCTCATGCTGAGTATGTGACCCCGCGTGAGAAGGGTTTAGTGTTGATGCCCACCAATGCCAGCTTTGTGGATTGCGCGACTATCTCCTGCGCCGGAATGACCGCATTGCAGGCATTACAGAAAGTTGCCGGGGTAAAACCGGGGTACAAGGTACTGATCTATGGGGCCTCCGGTGGTATCGGGCATTTCGCTGTTCAGCTTGCCAAACATTTTGGTGCAGAGGTCACCGCAGTATGCAGCACAGGCAATCAAGGTTGGGTGAGGGCGTTGGGGGCTGACCATATGATCGACTATACCCAGCAGGATTTCAGCAAGAATGGGCAACGCTATGACCTGATTCTGGACGCGGTCGGCAAACGAACCTATGCCAGTTGCAAGTCTTCCCTGACGCCAACAGGTATCTATATTTCAGAACATCCTTTAAAGCCAGTCGCACAAATCCCACAGTGGATTTTCAGTCAGATGACCCGTGATCCCCATTTCAAAACCCATTTGACCGAGGGAAATACGGATGATATGCAATTCCTCAGTAATTTACTGGAGGAGGGCAAGCTCCGCCCGGTGATTGATCGTTGCTACCCATTGGCGCAGATTGTTGATGCGCACCAGCATGTCGAAAACGGTCATACTAAAGGCAAAGTCGTGGTCGAAGTGGCCTCATGAGTAGGGGCGCAAGGCACGGGCAATCAGCCCAATACCACCAGCGATTAAGCCCAGCATGATGATCGTTCGCAGGAAGCTGGTCGCTTGGAAATAGATTACCAGATTGCTGATGACATTGAGGAAGATCATGCCCAGGCCTATTGCGACCAGTATCCAGCCAATCCACGAACGCCCGCTGAAAAATAAAAGCCCGATTCCCCCCATCAGGATGAGTAAAGGCAGGGCGGAGGCATTCCGCCCCCAGAATACCGAGAAACTGCTGGTGACCACCAGGTTATCGAAAAAGAGATAACCACCGATCAATAGCATCGCTAGGCCGAGGACAAAAGTGCCCAATCCACCAGGAGTACCACCTGCGCCCCGAGGAAGTTTATTACGAATTTCATCCATATAATCGTGATCCTCACTGGCTAATCTGCTGCGATTGATTCAATATAGGGTTCATTGGCCGCACTGTCAGTTGACCTAATGGGTAAAGTAAGCGTGAAAGTACTCCCGACTCCCACATCACTAGTCACTTGAATACGTCCCCCGTGGGCTTCGGCTACCATTTTAACCAGACTGAGGCCCATCCCAATACCTCCTGATTCAGTTGAGCGGGCCGGGTCTGCTCGGTAAAAGAAATCATAGATATGGGGCTGTGCTTCTCTTGGAATACCTGGCCCATTATCCTGCACCTGGATCTGAATGTTTTCTGCATCGAACGATGTTTTGAGATAGATATTTCCTCCAAATGGGGTAAACGATAGTGCATTGTCCAGTAAATAACTGATGGCTCGTTCAATCTCTGCGGAATCGACATGGACTAAGGGAAGCTTGGTATCTGCATCGAAAGTGAGCTGTAATCCCCCATTGAGCGCTTGTTTTGAGTACTTTTCAGTCATGGCAGACAAAATCTGATTGACATCAGTCGGCAATAAGCGAGGTTGAACCAGGCTTGCCAGATGCTTGAATTTGTCAAGTTGCTGGGTCATATGGTCGACCATCTTCTGAATGATGCCCAACCGTTTTTGAGCTTCTTCGTCCGCAGCCAGTTTGCGTTCCAGTAAATAGCGATTAGTCACGATGCTGGCAAGCGAAGTGCGGAAGTCATGGGAAATGGCTTCCGTCAATTGATTGACCACATTTAATCGTTCTTGCTGGAGCTTTAGCTGCCGACCGGCGGCTTCGGCAAGTCGGCGCTCGGTCACATCCTTGACTGCGCCGTAAATGTGGGTGATGCGTTTTTCATCGTCGCTCCATACTGGATAGCGGTACACCCGAACCCAGTGATCTTGACCGTTAGCTTCGCGTAGTCGGTAGTCTCGTTCTCCACTTTTTCCACCTAATAAGGTCGTCACACTGCTGGGAAGCACGACCGAGTCTTCTGCATCCAGCAGGCTAACCTTTTTAGTGCTGCTGTTGAGAATCAGGGAGATATTTTCCGGAACACCCGGCAACGGATCTGTGCTCCATTCTTTGATCATGCTCCCACCGGATTCGACCCGGTAGGAAAAGGCATAGTCTGAAGTCACTTCTGAAATGCGGCGATATCGTTCTTCACTCTCGGATAGCCTTTTACGGCGACGCTCATCGGCTTGCAGGCGATAGCGAATGTAAAAAGCGATGATGAAGCTCATAAAAAAAGTGAAACCGGCCGGTCCGCTGGCGACATCAAATAGGCTTAATCGAGGGTAAACCAAGGGGAGAGCTATCATGCCCAGCACAACCAATATCGAAAGCGTTATCGTAAACTGAAAGGACAGGAACATGGCGGCAAAGAGGATGACCCCCACGACATGATACAGGCTGAGGAGATCAATCGGCGGCGCGGTAAAACCGGGGGCAGCAAAGAGGATTGTGATGGAAAATACGATTATGGCGACCGATGGCGCTCGGGTATGTCCTTTACGTGCAAAGTGGTATAACCCCCCAATGGCTATCATACTGACGACAATAGCTAACCACTGTAGCGGACTAGCTCCTTCGCCGGAATTAATGGTATAGAGTGTAGGCAAAATCGGTGAAATGAGCAGTGCTGTCAGGCTCAAGCCCGCCAATAGGCGCGCTTGATCTGCCTGGTCTTCGTCCACAATCGGTTGATACGGTTCGACGAGTCGTTCAAGCAGAGACTTTAAGTGGGCTGCATTCATTGTGTCTTACTCGACTCTGACAACATAGCTAGTGACATTGTAAAATCATATCGCAATTACGCGAATCAATATCTGGAATCCGATCCCATGAGCGTTCTCCATAATTGGCCGGTATATGGTCATGATTGGGCGGTGGAACATCTACGCCGAGGCCTGCAACACGGGCGGGTGCGTCATGCCTATCTCATAACCGGACCAGAAGCAATTGGGAAAGAAACTCTGGCTCGAGCGTTCATGATGGCTCTCAACTGTACACATGCTGACGCCGACTGGCGTCCTTGTGGAGAGTGTCGTTCCTGTCGACTCATTGGGAGTGGTAATCACCCCGATGTGATCTACGCTGAGCACGATGCCAATACCGGGGCGCTCAAAATCGAAGAAGTTCGAGCTGTTTGCCAGAAGCTGGCGCTTAAGCCATTTGAGTCCAACTATCGGATTGCGCTGTTCAGAGATTTTGATAAAGCCCGTGGTCCTGCACAGGATGCCTTGCTCAAAACCCTGGAAGAACCGCCACCGCAGGCATTGCTCATTTTGCTGGCTCCATCAGTAGAATCTCTTTTGCCTACGATTGTCAGTCGCAGTCAGGTGATTAATCTGCGTCCGGTTGCGCTGGAGACCGTCTATGGAACGCTCATACAACATAAGGGCGTTTTATCTGATCAGGCTGAACTTCTGGCCGGTTTGAGTAGCGGACGGTTGGGATGGGCTTTGCGGGTGGTTGATGATCCAGGGTTACTTGAACAACGTGAAGCTGGCTTGGATCTTCTGGAACAAGTTGTTGGGATGTCCCGTGCTCGTCGTTTTGAGGTGGCTGAAGACCTGGCAAAGGATAAGCTTGCTATCTATCCGCTAATTGAATTGTGGCAATCCTATTGGCGTGATGTGGTTTTGTTGGCTACGGGTTCTCCTGTACCAATTGCCAATCAGGATCGTCGTCATAGCCTTGAGCAGCTTGCTCGGGAATTAGCCCCCGAAGAAGCCATTAGCGCATTGGAAGCCACTTGCGGCGCCCGCGATCAACTTGCGCTTAATCTCAATCTGCGTTTGGCACTCGAGGTGTTGTTCTTACAGTATCCTGGTTTGCGGAAGGCCTAACGCATTATGGCCGAACGTGTTCCTTCAATCGCTGAGGTCGATCACATTGCCGCTTTGGGTGATCCAGTCGTTCGCAATTTGCGCATAACCCAGTGTTACCATGAGCTCTCACAGGTTATGGCCATCCGTACCGGTACAAATGCCAACTGGTGCACTTTTGCGACTTGGGCTTCCAAACAAGCTGGTCAAACCATTCGCAAGGAAGATCTTTCACGAATGCTGGAAAATGTTTCAGTTTCAGCACAGACGGTTGAGTCCTTGGTGATCTCTGCACAAGCGCTTGGTTCTGACCATGATCCTATACAGATTCAGCAGGTTGTAACCCGGGCAATAAATCCATTAGTTGCTATGGATCGTGCCAGTGCTGCCGTAGCCCGGGGCAATAACAAGGTCTTTCAGGAAATCGCGCGGGAGTTTGCTCGATTTTATGCTACTTGCTTAGAGGATACGATCTATTCCGCAGAGACGATCAATACTTATTGTCAATCTCTACGTCCAGGAAATCCGCCAGAGGGGCAACAATACTTAAGGCAGGCTTTCACTCATTATTATCAGGCTTTTTTTGAAGATATCCCTACGCGGCGTGCCGAGTTGATCTATCTCGCCAATATAGAAATTGGTTATCATGAGCAAACACGCTTGCAGCCTGAAATCGCTGAAGCCTTGGACTCCGCGTTTACTCATACGCTGCAGATATGGTTGCAAGTAATGTCGCGACTTTTTCCTTTGTGGATCTTGTTGCCTCGATTGGTTATGCGGTTGTTTGGCCGTCTGAACGCGTTTGATAGAGTGATCGAAAGTTTGCTATCTGAAGCGAGGCGACAAGCGCGCCAGATTATCACCAACTATCTGATGACGCTGGAAATTCCACCACATCATCGTTTGCACTTAAGCCGGGATATAGTCGGAGAATTTCCGCTTGTGCTTCAACATCCGACCTTGCCGGACTTGTGTCAATTACTTGAACGACTTGATCCAAGTCCAAATAGCGTGATCGAATCAGGCGCAGTTGATTGGGCTAATCTGCCGGAACGCCTCCACTTTATCCTCGACTTCTTCCGTTGCTTCCACGAAACAGGCCATCTCTTCGACCCGCCTTTTACCGAAGAACAGGTTGTTGCTTTAAAGTCAGGACACATGCCGCAGGGCCAGCTGTAGTGGTGAACCGTTTTTGTGACGAGTATGATATGACGGTTGCAAGCTAAAACAGTTTTTCTTCTATCTGTGGTCATATAACTGAAGAGGCGCTATGGCTCACCAGGTGAAAGCCACCCCGCACTATAAGCCCGACGACTGGAACATTGTCGAAGAAATCTCTGCCTGGTCACACTGTCAAAAATACTGGTACCAGAGTGAGAGTATTTTTGCGCTGGGCAATGGCTATATCGGGATGCGTGGCACTTTTGAAGAAGGTTTGTCATCTGCCCGGCATCCAAACCATATCGGTAGTGCTTCTGATGAACAAACGCTTGTCAGCGTGGATGGCACCTACCTTAATGGTTTTTACGAGAGCAAAGTCATTAAATATCCGGAGAATGCCTACGGGAACGCACAAAACAGTCAAACCATGCTGAATGTCCCCAACGGCAAAATCATTCGTGTGCTGCTCAGTGCTGATGGCAACATCGAACCAGAACTGCTTCAGGTCGATACAGGACGATTAGAAACTTTGATCCGTTCCCTTAACATGAAGGACGGATTATTGGAACGGAGGCTGGTTTGGGAGTCTCCGGTGCAAAAGCTTCGGGTTGAATTGGAAGTCAGACGGCTCGTCAGCTTTAAACGACCGCATCTGGCAGCTATCGAATTTACACTGGTGCCGCATTTCAATGGGCGTATCCAGCTTATATCTATCCTCAACGGCAATGTGGAAAACGTCAGCGCTACTAGCGATCCTCGTATCGGTAGTCATCTGGAGGGGAATGCTCTGATAATGCTGGAAGCGCCCTTGCTAATGCCTGAAGGCGGCCTTCTCCAGCAGGAAACCAAAGAGTCTGGTTTAATGCTCGTCAGCGGTATGTTGAACGTATTAAGAACAGAAACTCAACATGAACAATTGCCCGTAGTGGATACTGCCCACGATGGTGAACTGAGCGGGGATGCTAACCTCATCAGGGTCACCTTTGAGGTGAAGGCGGAAAATGGCTCCCCGATCACCTTACAGAAGTTCCTTGCCTATAGCTATGCCCCTAAACAATCTTCAACCGCATCTACAATGAGTGACGAAATTCAGAAACATTTGACAGAAGCGGCTCAGATTGGCTTTGATGAACTGGCAGTAGAGCAGCGTGCCTATATGCAGCATTTCTGGGGTCAGGCGGATGTTCATATCAGTGGTCGAGATGTGGCACTATTGCAGCAAGGCATTCGTTTTAATATGTTTCACTTGCTGCAAGCTGCCGGTCGGGATGGCAGGACCAATATTGGCCCCAAAGGCCTAACAGGTGAGGGCTATGAGGGCCATTACTTTTGGGATACGGAAATCTTTGCTGCGCCTTTCTTCCAATATGCCGAACCGGAAGTGTGTCGCCAATTACTTGAGTATCGGCATAGTATTCTGGAGAACGCACGTGCGCGTGCGCGTATACTCTCGCATCCACAGGGTGTGACGTATCCCTGGCGTACGATCAGCGGTGAGGAATGTTCGGCGTTTTTCCCCGCAGGCACGGCCCAGTATCACATTAATGCTGATATAGCCTACGCAGTCAAGAATTACGTGGCGACTACGGGTGATACGTCCTTTTTGGTGGATAAGGGTGCAGAGATCGTTTTTGAGACTGCTCGCCTTTGGGCTGATTTGGGAACTTACGTGCCTTCGCTTGGCAATGCCTTTTGTATACACGGCGTGACGGGACCGGATGAATACACCGCCATCGTCGACAATAATTGCTACACGAATCTGATGGCTCAGGAGAATTTGCGCTACGCTGTCGACGTGGCGGCTTGGTTGAAGGCGAACGAGCCAGAGCGTCTTGAACACATCGGAGCAGGGTTACAACCGCCATTGGCTGAAGAAGAAATCTCCACTTGGGCGCAGGCGGCGGATGCTATGTATATACCCTATGATGAGCAGCGTGGGCTGTTTGCGCAGGATGATGGTTTCTTCAATCGTCCTGCATGGCGCTGGGACTGGGGCAATCGTGACGGTCAGAAAGTGCTGCTCAACCGGTTTCACTATCTGGTGATCTATCGTCATCAGGTCTGCAAACAGGCTGATGTGATGCTGGCGTTCTTCCTGCTGCCCGACCGTGCCACACTCGAACAAAAACGCCGCAACTTTGATTACTACGAGCCAATCACTACGCACGACTCGTCACTATCCACTTGTACCTATGGCATTCTTGCTAGTGAAATTGGGTACCGTGAGATGGCCTATGCTTATTTCATGCAGACTGCGCGGATGGATTTGGACGACAGCCACGGCAATGTTGCTGCTGGAGTCCATATCGCCAACATGGCTGGCACCTGGATGAGCGTGGTCAATGGGTTTGCCGGGTTGCGGCTGGAACACGGACAATATCCTGGTGACAGTATTCCGCACTATAAGCCGTATTTGCCTGATGAGTGGGAGTCCTATAGTTTCCGTGTTCGGCATCGTCAGCATCATGTTTTAAAGGTTACCATTACTCGTCAGGCTGACACTGTCGAAGTTGCCTACAGCCTGCTGGCAGATGGCCCTAGCCTACAACCCCTCAAAATCAAACATCATGGCATACTCTTTGAGCTGGACTCACAAAATGCTGAGCAACGCTTCATACTGGCGGATGCCTAGGTGCTGCTTATATGAGCATTGAGTTCTGAAGCACTTTGGAAAGAGGTATATCAATATGGCAACCCGTACTGAACGCCCGATTCCTGGCCCTGGTCAGGAATCGGTTTGGGATTATCCTCGTCCACCGCGGGTTGAACCGACTTCGCGGCGTGTCCGTGTGGAATTTAATGGGCTGACGATTGTGGATACAGTCCGTGCGATGCGCGTGCTGGAAACCAGTCATCCACCGGCCTTCTATCTGCCACCAGACGATATTCAGATGGCATATCTAACACCTACAGCGCGACACACCTTTTGTGAATTTAAGGGTGCAGCCAGCTATTGGACTTTACGTGTGGGTAATCGTGAAGTTGAAAATGTTGCCTGGAGTTACCAGACTCCATCTGCTGGCTTTGAAGTCATTCGAGGTTATCTGGCTTTTTATCCAGGACGCGTGGATGCTTGTTTTGTGGATAACGAACGAGTGTTGCCGCAAGAAGGGGACTTTTATGGTGGGTGGATTACGAGTGAGGTCCTCGGTCCGTTCAAAGGACCTCCGGGAACCTGGGGCTGGTAAACATCGAGCTAGGAGGCTTGCTCGATGGCTGCCTGGAGGATGCTTCGCAGTTCCTTGACTCGGATTGGTTTCACGTAATAGAGGTTTGCCCGGGTAGTTTCCCAACCGTAATCGCTGGGATCGTGCGAGCTAATGACAATCACAAAGGAATTGTTCAAGCGGGGCGTTTGTTCAATAAACTCCAGCACTTCCAGGCCATTCACATGCGGCAGCAATACATCCAGCATGACCACAACTGGGGTGATCTGCTCCAGAATCTGCAAGGCTGTGGCACCATCTTCGGTGTAAAGCGGTTCTAGCCCGGCGCTGCGAACCACTTGTTGCAGCAGGGTGGAGGTGGCGTTATCGTCTTCTACAATGAGCGCTTGGGGTTGCATATAGCCTCGACTGCACCCAATAAGCCATGATTTACAGTGTACAACAAGCAGTTATGTGAATTTCGTAAAGATTTTTGCCATCAGAATTGAAAACGATCCTGATAGCGGACCAGCTTGCGTCGGTAATTCATCGTGTACTGCTGCAGGCGGGATTCCAAATCCTTAAAACGTTGTGACCGGAATGTATCCAGTACGGTCTCAAGGTCTTCGCTGACGAATTCGACCTGCCGAATAGGGTAGTTTCCGTAGGCCGTATGCCAGACACTGAGCATGTATAGGCCCATGTTCTGCAGTGCCGGTACGAAATCATTGGTCACAAAGCGAAAATACGAATCGTGCGACTCGGCACGGATGTCGTAAGAGAGAATCAGGCGGTAGCGGGGTACTATTCGGATGGGTTGCATAAGTTTCCTGAACTTTCAACTGGCCTTGATTCTAGCATGTCCTCGTCGGCTGCAACAGCATTCACTAATCCTAAATCTGAAGGATCAGGTTAGAATTTGCCGCATGGTCGCAGGGAGGAAGTCCAATGCGTGTTTCCCAACTATTTAGTCAGACTTTGCGGCAGTCACCGGCGGAAGCCGATGTTCAGAGCCATCAATTCCTGCTCCGAGCAGGCTTTATCCGGCAATTGGCAGCCGGGATTTTCTCATACTTGCCGTTGGCTCAGCGAGCCTTGACCAAAATCGAGGCTATCGTCCGGGAGGAGATGGACGCGATTGGTGGGCAGGAGATCACCATGCCGGTGGTGCATCCAGCCGATTTGTGGAAAGAAACCGGGCGTTGGTACCGGATCGGTCCGGAGATGGCGCGGTTTCAGGATAGGGCGGAACGGGATATGGTGCTGGGCATGACTCATGAGGAAGTGGTCGGTGATCTGGTGCGGCGGGAAATCCGTTCGTACCGGCAATTGCCTCAACTCATCTACCAGATTCAGACCAAGTTCCGGGATGAACCACGTCCACGGGCAGGGTTAATCCGGGTGCGTGAATTCACCATGAAAGATAGTTACAGCCTGGATTTGGACTACGCAGGGCTGGACGAACAGTACCGAAAGCATTATCAGGCATACTTCAATATTTACCGGCGTTGTGGCTTGCCAGTCATTGCGGTTGGATCGGATGTGGGCATGATGGGCGGCAGCATGGCCCATGAGTTCATGTTTTTGACACCGATCGGCGAAGATACACTGCTCATCTGCGATGAGAGCGGCTATGCAGCCAATCAGGAAGTGGCGACGTTCCTGAAGCCAGCCGTGCCAGATGAACCTCTGCTGCCTGTCGAGAAAGTATCAACACCAGATGCCAGTACGATTGAGGCGTTAGCCGCGTTTCTGAACATTCCGGCGAGCAAGACGGCTAAAGCTATGTTCCTCATGGCTGAGGTTGAGGCAGGGACTGAGCGTTTCATCGTGGCTATTTTGCGCGGTGATATGGATCTGAATGAAGTCAAAGTGCTCAATGCGTTGAAGGCCAAAGGCCTGCGGCGGGCGACTGAGGACGAGATTCGGATGCATGGGGCTGTACCGGGATACGGATCAGCGATTGGGGTGCGGGATGCACTAGTCGTGGTGGATGAAGCGGTTGCATCGTCGCCAAATCTGGTGGCCGGTGCCAATGATGCGGGTTTTCATTTGCTCAATACCAATCTGAAGCGGGACTATCAGGCAGACCTGGTCACGGATATCACAAAGGCAAGGGCAGGGGATAGGTCGCCGGATGGGGCCGGGGTACTGCGAGAAGTCCGTGGGGTAGAGGTGGGGAACATCTTCAAGCTGGGGACTCGTTATTCGGATTCGCTGGGCTGTACCTACCTGGATCAGAACGGGGAGACAAAGCCGGTTGTGATGGGGTCGTATGGCATCGGAATTGGACGACTGTTGGCCTGCGTGGCGGAAGCAAACAGCGATGAACAGGGCTTGATTTGGCCGGTTTCGATTGCACCATACCAGGTGTATCTGGTCTACATCAACAGCAGTGATGAATCGGCGAAGGCTACGGCAGTTCAGCTTTACGAGGATTTCAAAGCGGCCAAGGTTGAAGTCCTGTTCGATGACCGGGATGAACGACCGGGCGTCAAATTCAATGATGCGGATCTGATTGGGCTGCCAGTGCGGGTGACAATAGGAGCTAAATCCTTAGCCAAGGGTGGGGTGGAGGTCAAACTGCGGAGCGGCGGGGAGAACCAACTGATAGCCTTAGAGAATGTGGTTGGGTATGTTCGGCAGGTGCTGCAAAGTTTGCAGGCGGCCATTGATGTGAATGTGAAAGAAGAGCCGTTCCTGGGCTAAGTTGGCCTTGTATGAAGGGATTATTACCTGTTTTGCAGGTGAAAAACAGGTAATAATGACGTAATATTACAATCTGAATAAATTCGCTTTCGACAGGCAAATTCGCTACGGCTGGGGGCCAAACGGTGGGCAGCGCACCTTGAAGCATTCCCCCGAATGCGGTACTTTTGCTGGCTGCACACTGAGGGATGAGTTTTGATGAATACCCTGCAAAGCCGTTTAGATGATCTGCGCCGCCAACTCCGTGCCCTGGGCGACGAACCGGACCCGGATGCCCTGAGCGACCTGGAGAAGGCCGCCCGCGCGCTGCTGAGCGACGCTAAAAATACCCCCTATGAGCCAGCGGCTCAGGCGCTGTTTGCCGAGATGGCACGCAGCGGGAATGCGACTTCACCGGCTGCCGCGACTATCCGCGGGCTGGTGCGCCGGGCGCGGATTCGGCTGGAAATTGCCGGGGACGACGACGATATTGACGAAGCGATTGACATTCTGGCGGAAGGGCTGGCGCTCAATCCACGTGACCCAGATGTCATTCAACTACTGACCGAATCTGCTGGCCGCAGCCCGCACGCCGGGCAGCGGGTGACCGACCTGTTCAACCGTTACGGGGTGCAGAAACCCAACGCGAAGGTTACCCCACCGCCGACGCCGGCTGTGCCTTCCCGCCCGATCACGACCAAAATTCCTCCGCTGGACTCGGCTGGTACATACCCGACCTCTGCTGGGTATCCGCCGCCGGAAGCGCAACCGGGCCTGACCGATACGCAAAGCCGCCGCGCGGGCCGCGGCCCGATGTATCAGTCACCGGATATTGATGATTTACAGGCAGAACTCACGCAGGCGTATTATGCCGGTGAGTATCAACAGACCATCGACTTCGCCAACCGCATCCTGACCCAACAACCGGGTAACCCGACCGCGCTGGATTATCGTCAAAAGGCTGAAGACAATCTGATCCGCGGTGTGGTGCCGGATCACCGCATTCCGTTTGACGCGCGCGTCTCCTACAACCGGGCGAATTCACTGGTGCGTGCCGGTAACTATGAAGAGGCCGAACGACTCTACCGGGAGGCTCGTGATCTGGCGGAGCGTTCCGGCATCCTGAGTTGGAAGGACGCCGAGCAGGCTCTGCTGGATATTCAGGATCTGGCGCTGGCTCGCGAGCTGATGGCGGATGGCGACCGGCTGCTCAAGGCGGATAACTGGGCGGAGGCGCTCCGCAAATATGAGGGCGCGCTGCGGGTTGTACCCAATGATCCAGTCGCAGAGGAACGCATCGAGCTGGTGCGGCGTATCCAGCAGGACACCGATCAATTGTCGGTGCAGATGAGTATGTTGAGCGGACCGCTTTCGGAGCAGGTCGCGCAATTGCAGAACGTCCTGAATTTATTGATGCGCGTGCGCCAACTGCTGCCGGACAGCCAGCGCCTGGGGCAGCTCAATCAGAATGCTCAGAACCGCCTGACCGGCATCAAGACCCAGTTGAACGATCAGGCGCAGTCAGCACTGAACCGGGCAGGGAATTCCAATCGGTTGGATGAACGTCTGTCCCTTTCCAATGAAGCTCTGCAACTGATCGAACTAGGGGTCAAGCTGGACCCGGCGGACAGCGCACAGGCCGATTTGCTGATTAATACCCGCGCTTCGGTCAGCGACATGCAGCGCGCCCGGCAAGTGATCGAACGCGCATCGGCATTGGTGGCGCAGAACTTTGATAATGAACTGGCGCAGGCCCGGACGATGCTGGCCGGCCTGCGGGAATACGCGCAGGATGAACGCTACCGGAATGTCGTCAGCGACCTGCTGGGGCGCTATCTGGAGCGGGCCGAGTTCGCGGTAGAAGAAGGCAAGGCGGCGGAAGCGACCGGTTGGCTGGAGACGCTCCGCGAAGAACCGTTCCGGGTGCTGGGCCGTCGTACTGAAGTACAGCGACTGGAAAGTGCCATCCGCAGCCTGAAGCAGCGCCGCACCATTACCCTGACCGGGATTGTGGCCGGGATTGCCACCCTGGGCTTGGTCACGCTGGTCGCTACGCAAGGGGTCTGGTCGCCGATTCTGTTCCCACCGCCGACGGCGACGGCGACGGCGACCTTTACACCCAGCGTGACGCCGCTGCCTTCGGATACACCCACGCCCTCGAACACACCGACGCCAACCAGCACGTATACACCGACGGCTACTGCGTCCGTGACGTGGACACCTTCGCCGACGATCACGCCATCCTTCACGGTGACACCTTCGTGGACGCCCTCGGCTACGCTGACACCGACGCATACCCTGACGCCAACACCAACGTTTACGCCCAGCCTGACCACGACACCGACCAATACTTCAGTGCCATCGCCGACGCCGACTGAACTCTGCCGAGTGACGCGGTTGGATCAGACTTCGGCACGGGTGCGTTCCGGCCCCTCGACCGCCAACCCACAGGTGGCTGACTTCCCGCAAGGGACGGTTGGCTCGGTCCTGGAAGTGCGGGCCAGCCTGGATGACAGCACGGTATGGTATCTGATCGTGGCAGACATCGGCGGGCCGAGCGGCGCACAAATTCGCGGATGGGTGCGTTCGGATGCGGTCGTCCAGGTGACGAGCTGCCCAACGACCGACTAGCAGCCTGTTAAGAACTTTCTTTCTGTGCGGCCCTCATCCCCCGGCCCCTTCTCCCAACGGGAGAAGGGGAGGCTGGTTCAACAATCGTTCAGCCACCGGGACGCCGGAGGTGGATTTAGGGCGATGGCATCAAAGTGCATAACAGCCTCTAGCAGCGGCAACACTTAATTTACAAATTTCTAAGGCGGTACTTACACTGCCGCCCTAGACTGTTTTTGCTTAGCTCAATCGTCCTGGTTCGTTAGTCAATTGCGTCACCCTTGAGGGAGTACCATGATTCACTCGACACTCCGCAAACTGGCGCTGCTGGGTGCAGCGCTCATGCTCATTGCTTTTGGTTTTGTCCTCGGCACGACCGTGCTCAATAGTTCCGCTGCTCCAGCCGAAGCCCCTATCGTCCAGCAAGTCCAGCCAACCGCCGTCCCGCGGGAGCCGCTGACCGATGCTGAAAGCCTTGTCTCCGACATTTATAACCGGGTGAGCCCTTCGGTCGTCTCCATCAGCGTGGTGGGGCGGAATGCCAATGGCCTCTTTGGTGCGGGCGGCACCGGCTTTGTCATTGATACACAGGGGCATATCGTCACCAATTATCACGTGGTCGAAGATGCGACCCAGATTGAGGTCAATTTTCTGGATGGCACCATTGTCAATGCGGAAGCCATCGGGTTAGACCCGGACTCGGATCTGGCCGTCTTGCAGGTCGATATTCCGGCTGACAGGCTAGTACCGGTGCCGCTGGGCGATTCCGATGCGCTGTTCATTGGTGAGACTGTGCTGGCGATTGGCAGTCCCTTCGGTCAGCGCTGGACGCTAACGACTGGTATCGTCAGTGCCCTCAACCGTACGATTCGCGGCATCAGCAACTACTCGGTCGGTTCGGTCATCCAGACCGATGCGGCGATCAACCCCGGCAACAGCGGCGGCCCGCTGGTCAACCTGAATGGGGAAGTCATCGGCGTCAACTCGCAGATTCGTTCGGAGACGGGCGGCAATACCGGCGTTGGCTTTGCCATCCCCAGCAATCTGGTCAAGCGCGTGGTGGCGGATCTGATCGCGGAAGGCGAAGTGTCCTATAGCTTCCTGGGCATCCGGGCGGATACTGAAATGTCGCTGGACATCATTGAGGAACTGAACCTGCCGAACAATACCCGCGGCGTGGTGGTGACGGATGTGGAAGCAGGTGGCCCGGCAGCACTGGGCGGCCTGCAATCAGCCCGTGGGCAGCGCCTGCAGAACGGCGGCTTTGACTTGATTAGCGCTGACATCATCACGGCTATTGACGGCCGCCCCGTGACGACCTTCAGCGATCTCATCAGTTACCTGGCGATCAATACTCGACCCGGTCAGACGATCAATCTATCGGTGCTGCGGGACGGCCAGACGGTTAACCTGACGCTGACGCTCCAGGCGCGGCCTAACTAACCTGATCTACGTGGGCGGCCCAATCGGTCGCCCTGACTTGCAACGCCCTGGCCGATGGTGCATAGCCATAGGTCAGGGCGTTGTGCTTTTCCCGGGTTTTTACGCCTCGCTATGGTATGATGTACAGGATGCTCGCATCATGCTTAAGAGGCCATCCGTATGACCGAATCTGAGTGGATTAGCCTGCGTCACGCTGCCGAACTGCTGGGTGTTCATCCTGCCACTGTCCGCAAATGGGCGGATGACGGGGAACTGCCCTTCCGCCGGACTCCCGGTAAACACCGTCGCTTTCGTCGGCAGGATATTCTGCGCCATGCTGAAACGCGGGGGGAACTGCAACCACTGGAGGTGCAGGTCATCATCCAGAACGCACTGGGGCAGACCCGGATGGGGGTTGGGGCGGGCAGCCTGCAGAATCAACACTGGTACGGGGCATTGACCGACAGTACCCGTCAGCAACTGCGGCAGGAAGGTATGAAGACGCTGGATGGTATCCGCACTTACCTGGCTGCCGGCGCACCGGATGCGCTGCTGGGGGAGGCTATCACCCTGGGCAAGAACTATGCTCAATTACTGAGCAATGAGGATGTGCTGTTGGCGGATGCGGTGCGCGGTTTCTTCTACTTCAGCGACTTTGTGATTAACTCGATCGTCACCTGGTCGGAGATCACTCCCCAGCACAATACCTCGGTGGAATGGGGGCAACTGCTGCGGCAGGTGAATGCCTTCATCAATACCATCCTCCTCTCCATCATCGAATACTATGAGTCGGAATAAAGCGTGGATGTAGCCTGGATCGCCCTGAGTCTGGTCGAGCGGATTGGTGGCAAGACCTTCAGGGCCCTGCTTGACCACTTTGGCGATCCCGCACGCGTATTGACTGCGGACGACCGTTCGCTGCGGCGGGTGCCGGGGATCGGCCCGACGATGAGCGCGCGCATTCAGGCGGTGGATGTGCAGGCTGTAGCGCAGTTGTTGCCGCGCTGGCAGCAAGCGGGGGTTCAGATCGCCACCTCGAATGAGGCAGTCTATCCCGCACGCCTGCGGGAGATTGAGGATGCGCCGCCAACGATCTTCTACCGAGGGGATTCCCTGAATCTGCCGGAAAAGACTGCCGCGATCATCGGCACGCGGACGCCATCCAGGGAGGCCACCACCAGGGCGACCGAAATCGCCATGCAGCTCTCGGAAAGCGGCTATACCATCGTCAGTGGTCTGGCGCGGGGCATTGATTATCTGGCCCATCAGGGGGCTATGGCGGTGCCTTCAGGTCGTACCTTTGCCGTGCTGGGCAGCGGGGTGCTGAATATCTACCCACCCGAGTCGGAACGGTTTGCGGCGGGCATCGGCAAACGCGGTTGCCTGCTGAGTGAGTTCCATCCGCAGGCGGGGCCGTCTCCATCCAATCTGGTGGCGCGTAACCGCATCATCACAGGACTAAGTGATGTGGTCATCGTGGTCGAAACCAGCGTCGACGGCGGTGCTATGCACGCGGCTCGTTTCGCTCGCGCCCAGGGGAAGCCGATCTACACCTACGCCAGCGCGGCGACGGGTAATGCGGCTCTGCTGGCGGATGGTGCGCTGCCGCTGCCGGAAAATCTGTCGCAACTGTAGCCTCTACACGCCTGCCAGCCCGCCGCGTATAATGAGCAGCATTCCAACACCCATTGCCGAATGAGGTCCCTATGTTAGACAAATTGACAGGCATCGAGGATCGTTACCTCGAACTTGAACGCCTGATGAGCGATCCGGCCAATATGACCGACTATAGCAAGATCGCGGAAATGTCCAAGGAGCGCTCGTCGCTGGAAGAAATTGTTGAGGTCTTCCGCGAATACCGCAAGCAGCTTCAGCACCTGGACGAAGCCAAAAAGGTGCTCTATGACGAGAGCGACCCGGATCTGCTGGCGATGGCTAAAGAGGAGATGGATACGCTGTCCGTCTCGACGACTGAGTTGGAAGCCAAACTGACGCAACTGCTGGTTCCCAAAGACCCACGCGATGAAAAGAACGTCATCATGGAAATCCGCGCCGGGGCGGGCGGCGATGAAGCCGCGCTCTTTGCCGGTGACCTCTACCGCATGTACTACCGTTATGCGCTGGCCCGGAACTGGAAAGTGGATGTGACCGGGCAGAGCGAAATCGGCGTCGGCGGTTACAAGTACATCACGTTCGATGTGAAGGGTAAAGGGGCTTTCAGCCGGCTGAAGTGGGAAAGCGGTGTCCACCGCGTCCAGCGTGTGCCGGCGACAGAAGCCCAGGGGCGCATCCACACCAGCACTGCCACTGTGGCCGTCCTGCCGGAGATGGATGCCATCGAAATCAATCTACGGGAAGACGATCTGCAGGAAGAATTTACGCTGTCCAGCGGTGCGGGCGGTCAGAATGTGCAGAAGAACTCCAGTGCTGTCCGTCTGGTGCACAAACCGACTGGCCTGGTGGTCGAAGTGCAGGATCAGCGCAGCCAGTTACAGAACCGCCAGCGCGCCCGGCAAATCCTGGCGGCGCGTTTGTATGATCTGGAGATGGAAAAACAGCGGACTGAACTGGAAGGTGAACGCCGCAGTCAGATCGGCAGCGGCGACCGTTCCGAAAAGATCCGTACCTATAACTATCCGCAAAGCCGCGTGACGGATCACCGCATCAATTTCAGCAGCTATAACCTGCCAGCGGTGATGGACGGCGACATTGACTCGTTCATTGATGAGATGGCGACTCGTGACCAGGCCGAACGGCTTTCCGGCGCGGGCGACCTGGCCGGGGATGCCGGTGACGACGACTAATTACAGGCTACCACTGGTAATCAGTTGACGACCTGTATCGATGATGGAATCGCGCAGCGGGCGGGGTTCCCACTGCAACACCTGGCGCGTCAACTGCGTTGAGTAGTCGATGGTCTTGCCAAGTTGGGGCAGTTGTAAACGGACGGTGCCATCCACCAGTCCCATCAGCCGCATGGCAAAGTCCGGGATCGGGAAGAGCGGGATGCGGTAGCCCTGGCTGGCGAATTCGTCGTTGAGAATCTGCCCGATCTCTTTCATCCATAAAAACCCGGTATTGCAGATGAAACGCTTCCCGGCGGCAGCTGGAGTGTTCAGAGCAGCTACATGGGCGCTGGCGACATCGCGCACATCGACCAACGGGAATCCCAGGCGAGGGACACCTGGATAGGCTCGCTGGAGTTGCAAGCGCACGATATCGGCGGATGGACTGAAATGCCCATCCAACGAGGGGCCAATCACGTAAACCGGATTGATTGTGGACAGTTCTATCTCTGGATGCTGGCGCACAAAATCCCAGGCTGCGCGTTCTGCCAGCGTCTTGCTGCAGGCATAGGCTCCAATGGGCCCGGCTTCATTCGACCAGTCGGCTTCGGCGAAGGTGCGCTTTTCTGCCGGATAACCGGCGGAAATGGCTGCCACTGAAGATGTCAGCACAATCCGGTGGATACCAGCCGCCGCCGCGGCGCTCAAGACCCGTTGGGTGCCTTCGAGGGCGGGGCGAATGAGTTCCGCCGCGTCTTTCGGTTCGCTGCTCATGACGGGGGAGGCTGTGTGGAGCAAGTGGGTGCAGCCACGGGTGGCTTCCGCCCAACCCGTGTCTGCCTCAAGATCCGCGACTACCAACTCCAACCGATCGTCAGCGTCCACATGCTGTCGCAGCGCTTGGCGTAAGGCTGCCTCCCGCGCTGGATTGCGAAGAGTGCCACGCACACGATAGCCCTGCTGGAGCAATTGCAGCAGGCAGTGTTGGGCGATATAGCCTGTTGCGCCCGTGACGAGGACGGTTTCGGTAGGTGGCACGATGGTTAGAACCAACCGCGCCGCTGGAAGCGCTCTTCCTTGAAGGGATCGCCATTGTTGTGGTAGCCCGCATTCTCCCAGAAGCCGGGCTTATCCACCGGGCTGAACTCCAGGCCACGCAGGAACTTGGCGCTCTTCCACAGGTAGAGCTTCGGCACCAGCGTGCGAACCGGCCAACCATGATCCGGCTCAATCGGTTTGCCGTCGTACTTGTAGGCCAGCAGTACATCATCATCCAGCATGGCTTCCAGCGGTGTATTGGTCGTGTAGCCATATTCACAGTGGGCGATGACAAATTTGGTTTCCGGCTTCAGGCCGAATAAGTTGACAAAATCCTTGAAGGGCACACCTTCCCAGACGGTGTCGAACTTGCTCCAACGGGTGACACAGTGGATGTCCGTCGTGATAGTTTTGGTTGGCAGCTTCTGGAATTCTTCCCAGTTCCAACGCATTTCTTTTTCAACGGAGCCAAAGACACGCAGATCCCAGGTAGCCGGGTCAAAGGGCGGCGTCGGGCCGTAGGTCAGTACCGGGAATTTTTCGGTGAGGGATTGACCGGGGGGCAAGCGCCCTTCTTTTTTGACTTGTTGTTCATGTTCACGACGATTGAGGAAGCCCACCATACACCACCTTGCTTGAGAGCGTTCTTTGCGAGCGCGCAAATTATAACCTGAGGGTTGAAGGATAACAGCCTTTAGTCTCAAACAAACAATCGGCCATTACAGCCGATTGTCAAAGATCAGAACGGAAAGATAGAGAAGGATTCTAGCCGAAAGGATTGGTCAGGAGTTCCACGCGTAGTTGCAGTAGACCGAGTTGGAGGTCGTCCCCATGGCGTAGCGGGTATGATTCGCCCGCTTCCAGCCATTCCCCGTTCAGCTTGGTGCCGTTGGCGCTGTGGTTATCCACGATTACCACGCGATCGCCTTCCAGCTTCATAATCAAATGATCGCGGGAAACGCCACGGTCACTGCCGGCGTAGGCTCCCAGATCAATATCCGGGTTATAGCCACTTTCCGGCGAGGCACGTCCGATGGTAACTGGGTTCGTCAGGTCAAAGATCATCTGCATCTGATACTCGACCAGATTCAGAGCGATCCGCCATGGACGGGGCATCCCCATGTCAATGGTCTTGAGTTCAGGGGTCGCAACGGCGGCAATATCTTTACTAAAATCGAGCTTACGCGTCTTCCCACTCATACACGGCCTCCCCAACAAGCGAGGTTATCTGAACGATTATAACATGCTCTTTTACGCATAGGAGATGAACGATTTTGTTGCACAGGATGCGTTAAGTCCCCAGCCGGGGTTCTGCTATAATTGGACTTAACACCAACTGTAATCGATGTGCTGGCCTCCGCTGATAGGAATGAAGACCCTATGCTGGTTCAACCTGCTGATACCCTGCTGGTCACCGCTAACGTCCGTAAAGTGAGTGGGTTACTCGATTCGGAACATTTCCGGGTGCAGGCGTTTAAAGATCCGGCCAAAGCTCTTGAATCCCTTCGGAAAGTCCGGTGGGATTTATTTGTGTTGGAAGATACCGTGTTTGATGGGGAAATTCTCAGTGCTGTTCGGGAGATCAAACGCCGGGAGCCACTGGTGCCAGTGCTGGTGTTGACTGCTGAATTGGATACGACCTATCAAACGGATCTGTTGGAGGCTGGTGCGGATGGTATTCTGGCTGTGGGGATGCCCAAAGAAGAAGTGAACCGCCGTCTGGAACTGAACCTGCGGCAACGGCGGCAGGCTCGCGCCTTAACCCAACGTAACCAGAACCTGCATTCGATCACCGTTCTAACCCGACGGATGCACAGCGCCACTGACCCTTATCTCTTGATCCAGGACACGGTTGAACGGGCTACCGCCACCTTCAAATTGTATGGGATGGCGCTGATGCTGGTGGAAGGGGAGAGCTATCACCTCTATACGGGTGGGGATGCCAGTACAGGTTTGCTCGAGTCGGTCGTCAGTCCAGCGCGTTATGATCCCTTCTTCCGCGTCATGCAAAGCAATATGGTGCAGTGGTTTCAGAACATCAAGGCTGATCCGCACTTCACGGCGATTCCCAATTTGCCGGATGTTGAATCCGCAATTTTGCTGCCGCTGAGCTATCAGGATTACCGGGCGGGCACGCTGGCGGTCTTTGGCACGCCGCAGCAACCGCTGGTCAATGAAGATCTGCTGATTTATGAGTTGTTCGCATCGCAGTTTGTGGTCGCGCTCAATAATGCGCGGTATCAGCGCAGCCAGCGCATCAGTGCTGAATCCAGTGAACATCTGCTGCGCGCGTGGCAGAAATTCAGCCCACTGCATACATCGGAAGATATTGCGAATTCTCTGTTCGAGCAAATTGTGGGTGTTCCCGCGGTCACACAGGCTTTGGTCTGGATGTATAACAGCGATCCGCTGCTGCCAGAGCCAGTCGTCCATGCTGCTGATGAGGCTACCGTTCGGTTGTTTGATGGGCTGATGCAATCCGGTTACGTCCAGCAGGCGATTGACCAGCTTGACCCGGCCCGCGCCCAGACCCTGATTATGCAACCGGAGGAGAGCGAGCCATTCTTTGCGCTGGCGAAGGCGCTAGGCAGCCAGCAGCTTATTCTGGTGCCGATTTTTGACAGTGCGCGTTTCATCGGTGGGATTGTCGTCGGTATGGCCCCTAACCGGCAGTACAGCGCCGATGATGTGCGAGTGCTGTGTGCCAGCCTGGCCCATGCCGCCGCGCTTTCCCTGGAACGGGCTACGCTCATTCAGAATATGGCACAAAAGAGCAATCGGCTGGAGGCGCTGCTGCTGAGCACCTCACAGGGTATTTTCTTTGTGGATGAAACGGATACGGTTGCATTCTGCAATCCGCAGTTGACGGAGCGAACGGGAATCAGCCCATCCGAGGTGGTTGGGCTATCACCGGAGCATTTGCTTTCCAGTATCGCGGCGCGCTCGACTGATCCAGAACGGGTTGGTACCCAACTTCGGGAGGCGGTTAACCGAGTTCTGAATACGGCTAATACGGGGCCGGATGACTACCAGATTGTCGAGTTAACCCTGGCGAATCCCCAGCGTCAGCTTCAGGTCGAGTTTATGGGCATGGGTGAAACGGACAGCCGAACGGGGTGGGCGGGTTTCTTCCGGGAAAATATGTCGGCTGCCGCTACGTTTGCTCCGAACCAGCAAATGGTGGATACGTTCACCGGGCGCATCAGGATGCCGCTGGCACAGTTACGCGGTCTGGCCGCTGAACTCAGTGAGCAGCACAGCCGCCTCAACCACCGGGACCGTGCCCGTTACCTGAGCAATCTGGAAGGCGGTTTTGACCGCCTGAGCCATGAATGGACCAGCTTCATTTCGCTGTTCCAGATGGAGTCATCGGGGTTGTCGCTTAGTGAAGAGCAGGTTGACCTGTATGACATGATCCAGCGGGCGCTGGAAGGGCGTAGCTACCTGGATGTGCGTCGTCAGGTGCAAGTCGATGCCCCGGCACGGCTGCCCCTGCTGGCACTGGATGAACTGCGAATCGAGCAGATGATCCACAGTTTGCTCAATCAAATGCTGGCGGGATTGCCGCGCGGGGTGATGGTGATGATCCGGCTGGAGCCGCAGGTAGACCAGGTAGACCTGGTTGTTCATAATCCGGCAGCTGTTATCCCTGCCGAGCATTTGGCGGCGCTTCTCGATCCATTTAATGCGACTGATGGTGCAACCGGGATGCCGCTGGACTTGTATATTGCTCGAGAGATTGTCGAACGGCATGGTGGTCGGTTCAGCGTGGACAGCCGCCCCGGTTTTGGTACTGCTGTGACGATTTCACTTCCGATTGTGGCTTCCGAAGATGTGCGCTATGTACGGGTGGTACCACCAGCCGCTGTACCGGTTGCGCCAATCCCGGTCGCTCCGATAGCAGCGGCACCCGCTTCTCCCGTCAGCCTGGATCGGTCTGGGAGCGGGCATCGTGTGCCGGTCTCTCAGGCGAATACCATCATGTCGATCGAGGGGCGTTCCAGCCTGATCGGTCGACTGCGGGAGAAGCTCAAGGAAGCGGATTATGAGCTTATCACCTATCGGTCAGGTGAAGAGGCTGTTCGGGATATCAACTCGGTGCGGCTGGACTTGATTCTGTTGGATGTGAATCTGACGGATGCCAACGGCCTGGATATTTGTGAGCGCATTTGCAAGCGCACGGAAGTGCCGATCATCCTACTTGCGGACGAACCATCTGAGCAGGAAAAGGTCAAGGCGCTGATGCTGGGCGCGGACGAATACCTCGCCAAGCCGATCAGCGATGAGGAGCTGATGGCGCGTGTCAATGTGATTATTAAACGCCGTCGCATCCCAGACCGCACCCGAGAGCCGCTCGATTTGGGGCCGCTGTACATCGACTTTGCCCGCCGCGAGGTCTTCCTGAACAAGAAGCCATTGGAACTGACCCGCATTGAGTATGATTTGCTGCATACTCTCTCAGTTAATCAGGGGCAGGTGCTGACCCATAAGCAACTGCTGGAGAAAGTGTGGGGGCCAGAGTACCAGGCAGAAACCCAGTACCTGTGGGTGAACGTCAGCCGCCTGCGGAAAAAGTTGGAGCCCACTGTCGATAGCCCACGTTTTATTCATACTCAGCCGGGTGTGGGGTATGTATTTCGTCCTTCATAGGGGCAGCGTCTGAAAACTCTCATCCCGCTGCTTGGTACGGCTTGCCGGGCTGTGTTATGCTAGGCTTTCAGTGTGGCTCGGGTGGAGGCCACATTGTGCCAACGCATCGCCAGTGAACCGCAACACCGCCGTCGCGGTAAATCAAGCATTGCAGCGGGAAATAGATGCCCATGAAGACTGGCAGACGATTGATCGGGTTCATCAGCTTTCTCATCCTCATTATGGGGATGATTGCTCCGACGGTTGCACAGGAAACCAGCGGCCCCCTCAGCCTGACGATAGATGCTGCCTTTGAAGGAAACTACCGGGCTGACCAGTGGACACCCGTGCTGGCACGGATCGAAAACACCGGCCCCGATCTCGAAGGTCGCCTTGTCATCCGCCCGGAAACGTCGATCAACGCGGTCAATAATACCTACAGCCTGCCGCTGAGTATGCCGCAAGGGTCGCGCAAAACGGCCTTCCTCTATATCACGCTGACCGGCCTGGCCGATCAAATCCGACTTGAATATATTCGGGACGATGGGGTTGTGGTTGCTTTCGTCGATACCCCCATTCGCTTGGCTCGACCCCGGGATCGCCTGCATGTAGTGGTGACTCAATCGGTCGCAGGTTCTGTTGATTTGTCTGGTGTGCATGATGCCGGTTATAACGGTGTGCAGGCGAATTGGCGCATCGAGAATATCCCGGAGCGCGCCCAAGGGTTGAGCAGCGTCAATACCCTTCTGTTTAGCGATGTCGATACCAGCTTGCTCACACCGCTCCAGCGTGAGGCCATCCAGGACTGGGTCATCGGTGGCGGACAACTGATCGTTACGGGTGGTGCATCCTGGCAAGCGACCAGTGCTGGATTATCCGATTTACTTCCATTTACTGCCGAGGGCAGCCTAACGCTACCGGCAGCATCGGCGCTGGGTGACTGGCTGCGTCAAGGTGCTGATGAATTGGCTACGGAAGGCATAATCGCTGCCGGGTCGGTCAAGCCAAATGCCCAGGTGCTCGTCCGGCAGGATGACCGCCCTTTGCTCATCCGGGGATCGCTCGGTGCGGGAACGGTCGATTACTTGACGCTCGATCCCGGTGCGGCTCCGCTGCGGGGTTGGAGTGCGCTTCCCGATTTATGGCTGACATTAGCGTCAACAGTTGATGCTCAACCGCCCTGGAATACTGGACTTGGCAGTGATTGGTCCGCCATCCAGACGGCAGTGAATGTACTGCCGGGGGTCAATTTGCTGCCGGATGTGCTGCCTTTATGCGGCTTCCTGGCAGCTTATATGCTGCTGATTGGGCCGATCAACTATCTGGTGCTGAACCGACTGAACCGGCGGGAACTGGCCTGGGTGACGATGCCCGTCCTCATCCTCATCTTTAGTGTATTGGCATGGGTTGTTGGCTTTAATCTGCGCGGTAATGAAGTCACGATCAGTCGGTTAGCAGTCATCGAAAGCTGGCCGGACACGGACCGTGCCCGTGTGCAGCAGGTGGTTGGCTTGCTGTCACCGCGCCGTGCTCGTTATGACCTCACCGTAGGGGATGGTACCTTCTTGCGACCGATCCCGCGGTTGGAGCAGCGTGGTTTGCTGGGCACTGCGGCAGATAGCAATACCGAGATCAATCAGGCTGAACAATTCCAGGCGCAGGATTTCCCGGTCGATGCCAGTTTTATTGCGCCGTTCGCGGCCAGCACCATGACAGCGCCGCCGGATGTAACGGGTTCAGTTACGTTGTTTTCTCAGGGTTCGGATGGTCAACAGGTCATGCGTGGCTCGGTCAGCAATGGGCTGGATGTTCCTTTGGAGAATCCGGTCGTGCTAGTGCGCGGTGTGGCCTATGGGTTAACGGCTCGTCTGGAACCTGGGCAAGTGTGGCCGTTTGAAGTGACCCTGGCAGGCGCGGATTATCCGTCCCCGGCCCCGATCGCTTTTGCGCCGGGTGAATTTGCCTCGGTGTTTAACCGGTCTTTTGCCTTCTATAATTCGTCCCGATCCCGCACGGTGAATGACATCTTTGGTTTGGCAACGGACGAACGGCGCTTTGGTCGGATTGAACCCGCTGACCCGAACAGTGAAGAATCTTATCGCCGCCTCCAGTTCGTGACCGCACTAGCGCAGGATGCCAGCGATATTTTCACTTCCCGCGGCAACCATGCCTATCTGGCGGCATGGTCGAGCCAGGCTCCGTTGGATGTCAGTCTGACGGGTTCGGTGGGCCGTTCCATTGATACAACGCTCTACCTGGTGAAGCTGGCAGTGGAGGTAGAGAAACCTACCGAGCGTACGCTGATTACTGCTGACCAGTTCACCTGGACAGTGATTGAGCGCAGCAGCCTGGCGGACCTGGTGCCGGTTGGTCTGCGGATGCAGGCAGGCGATAGTGTGGCTTTTGCTTTTACCCCGCTGCCCGAGTCCGTCCTGACTAGTGTGGATGAATTGGCGATTTTGATCGACCGTAACGGGAATGCCGTTCGCTCGGTGCCAGTCCAGTTATGGAACTGGGTGCGAGAACGCTGGGATGTCCTGCAAGTGACGGGTGGCAGGCGTTTTGTAGTCCCGCGGCCTGCGGACTATCTCGGCGCACAGAATACTGTGCGCCTGCGGGTGAATGCGGATGACATCGGTTCGTTCTCGACGATTCAGGATGTGGCGATTGAGCAGCGGGGCACCTACTGAAGTCAATTGAAGCGCCAGGGAAACCAATTTAAAGCAGAGAATATTGCGGCAATCTGCTTATTGATGAGGGCATAAAATGGCTGATCTGATCATCGAAACGCGGGAATTGCATAAACGCTTTGGCAAGTTTGAGGCCGTCAAGTCACTTTCGCTGCAAGTTCCGGCGGGGTCGATCTACGGCTTTGTGGGGCCGAATGGTGCGGGCAAGACGACCACCATGCGGATGCTGACCACCCTCACCCGTCCAACCTCGGGTCAGGCGAAAGTGGCTGGATACAGCGTGACGGAGGAACCCCGCCAGGTGCGCCGGGCTATTGGTTACATGCCGGATGAATTTGGTGTGTATGATGACATGCGCGCCTGGGAATATCTCGACTTCTTTGCTGCCTGTTATGACATCCCGGAGGCCAACCGGAAGAAGTTGATTGATGATCTGCTGGAACTGGTTGATCTGAGTCATCGCCGGGATGATATGGTGGACAAACTGAGCCGGGGTATGAAGCAGCGCCTGTCGCTGGCCCGGACGCTGGCCCATGATCCGCAAATCCTGATTCTGGATGAGCCTGCCTCTGGCCTTGATCCACGTGCTCGTGTGGAAATCCGTGAGCTGCTCGTCGAGCTGGCCAAAATGGGCAAGACGATTTTCTTCTCCTCGCACATTCTGGCGGACGTAGCCGAGATTTGTACCCATATCGGCATCATCGAAGCCGGACAGATCGTGGCGCAGGGGAGCATGGAGGAGATGCGGGCGCAGTTGAATCCTCACCGGGAAATTATGGTCAGTGTTCGCGATGATGATATGGCTCAGAAGGTCAAGTCGCTGGTGGCGGGCATGCCTGATGTAATTGCCGTCGAGGTGCTTGAACCGAAAGCCGGTCGTTCGCGTATACGCATTGACTTCACCGGGGACGATGAAGGCATTGCGGCCATCAATCAAAAACTGCTGGCCGAGGGTGTGCTGCTGCTGGGCTTTACTGAAGAAACAAAAGACCTCGAAAGCATGTTTATGCGGGTGACGAAGGGTCTGGTCACGTAGCCTTACCCTTAGCCCTTCTCTCAATGAGAGGGGAACAGAGAATACTATGGCTGAAGAACTGGTCCCTATTCAACTGATCGATGAACCTGAAGAGGCTCTTTCTCCCCGGGAGCAGCGGCTCAACCGGGCGGCACGCGTGCTGCAATGGGCGGCGATAGCCTATGGTGTCCTTTCGGCGCTGCTCATCATCATAGGTGTAGTTGCTGCCGTGAGCGCGAATGCGGGCCTGTTCGGGACGCTGCAACAGATCTTGCTGATGCGTTATCCCGGTGCGCCGGATTCTGCCGTGGCGGTGCTGGTGCTTCTCACGCAGCTAAACCTCAGTCTGCTGCTGGTGATGATGGTCGGCGTGCTGGCGCGGGAGCTGTGGGCCATTCCGGCTATGCTGATTCTGGCTATAGCCAATGGTGCCTCGATCCTGATTCTTGGATTTACCCCGGCGGTGATCGCACTGGTCTCAATTGTCTGGGCACTGGTCATCATCGCACCTGAAATCCGGGCATTCCGCTTCAACCCGGTCATGCTGAAAGAACTGCGCGGCCGCATGCGCGGCGTGCGAGCGTTTGTCGTGCTGACGGTCTATCTGGGGCTGATGAGCGCGTTCATGGCGCTGCTCTACCTGATTGCATTACCGGCTAACCAGATCAGCGGGTCGGCCGCTGCGGGTGAGATTGGTCGGGTGCTGTTTGCCGGGGTGGTGGGCATCGAACTGCTGCTCATCATCTTCATTGCACCGGCTTTTACGGCTGGAGCCATCACGGGCGAGCGTGAACGCCAGACTTACGATTTGCTCAAGACCACACTGCTTCCCGCGCCATCTTTTGTGTTGGGTAAGCTTGAGTCGGCACTGAGTTACGTGCTGCTGCTCCTTTTTGCGGCGATTCCTTTGCAGAGTATCGCGTTTCTGTTCGGCGGGGTGGGTGAACTGGAACTGGTGCTGGCCTTCATCATCCTGTTGGTAACAGCCATCACACTGGGTACGGTGGGTATCTATTTTTCGACGCAGGCTTCTCGCACGCTCTCGGCCAGCGTACGCGCCTATTCCACCACGCTGGTGGTGACATTTGCTGTACCGTTGATCTTGAGTATTGTGTTGACGATAGTGACTGCGCCTCTCCGCACGCTTAGCCCCGCGGTGGAGGCCGGTCTGATCTATGTTGACGATTTCCTGCGAAGCATGAATCCGATCACGGCGGCCCTCTTTAGCCGTCAACAACTGGTTGAAAATCAGGTGTTGGGCTTCTTCAGCCATACTCTGGCTTCGGACGGCAGCACTATTCCGCGGGTATCCCCCTGGATTACGTTCACCATCATCTATCTGGTTGCGGCGACGGTGTTGGTGGTGCTTTCCGTCCGGCGGATGCGGAAGGTCGAGGCGTGAATGAGAGAAAATAGAAACAAATGTTCTGTTTTGGATCTCAGCCCCGTGATACACTGATGTCGCTGAAACCGTATTCAGCCCGCAATCGCTCAATTGGATCTGGACAGCACCGGCTGTCTAATTTGTCCAAAGTGTCCATTTTGTCCAGTAAGAGTCGCCCCAAAGGGAACCTCGCACCGTGGAACTATTCCACTGATGGGGGCGTTACAGATATAGATGCTGTTTCGTCCTGTGGGTGAAGGGAAATACGATGGCCGCACAGATCACAATGGGAGAGCAGCAGCAAGCCTTTTACGGTCTGCTGCGCGGATGGGATCGGCGGTTACGCCTGACTCGGCTGTTCCTGCTGCTGCCGCGCGCGTTCTGGCCGGGCTTGTTGGTGGGAATCGTATTGGCCGTTGTCTCCCGTCTGCGACCGTTTCTCCTCACCGAGCAGATTCTCCTGATCACCGGCATCGCGCTGGGTCTGGGTATGCTCGGTCTGGCGCTGGCTGTTTGGTTCTGGCCGGAACCGACGATCAAGGCTGCGCGGCGTTTTGATCTGCTGCTGGGCCTTAACGAGCGCGTTTCGACCGCTTTGGAACTACTCGAGGGTCGCATTCACGCCAATGACGAGTTGATGAGTTTGCAGGTGGCCGATGCTCTGCAACAGGCGCGGACGGCGCGACCAGCGGAGGTGCTGCCCTTTGCCACTCGATGGCGAGAGTGGGGAGTGGGGCTGCTACTGGCGGTGATCCTGGCAGCGCTCCTGTTGCTACCAAACCCTCAGGCCGAGTCGGTTGTGGCTGCGGATGAGCAATCGGCAGCAGTTGAGGCCGCAGCAGACGAAATCGATCAGATCATTCAGGAAGTCGCGGCTGACCCGGTGCTGGACGATGCACAGCGGGAAAGCCTGCTGGAAACGCTCCAGACCACCAGCGCAGCCTTGAATGAGGAGAACATTTCCCCGGAAGAAGCCTTTGCGGCCCTCTCTGATACCGAGTCGGCCTTGCAGGAACAGGCGCAGCAGTTCGAGCAGGCGGCGATGAGCCAACAAGATGCTCAAAATGCGGCCAACCAGACCCTGCAGCAAATGCAGCAGTTAGGGATGGCGACTGACCCGACCTCGCTTTCGGAAACACTCGAGTCGCTGGCGGAAGGTATCCCCACACTAGACCAGCAGGGCCAGCAGCAGTCGATCCCCTTGCTTCAGCAAGCTGCCGATCAACTTAGCCAGAGCGATGCAGCTACTTCACAAGCTCTACAATCGGCTGCGGATGCGCTTCAACAGGGGAATCCGACCCAGGCCCAGCAGAACCTCCAGCAAGGGGCACAGACGGCCCAGAGCGCCCAGCAGACGGCGCAGAACCAGCAGGCAACCGGGCAGCAGTTAGGCCAGCAGGCCCAGCAAGTCCAGCAGGCGGCTCAGCAATTGAGCGAGTCCGGGCAGCAGGGGCAAAACCAACAGCAGCAGGGGCAACAAGGTCAGCAGAGCCAGAACCAACAACAAGGCCAACAGGGACAAGATCAGCAACAGCAAGGGCAACAAGGCCAACCTGGTCAGGAGGGTCAACCCCAGGCGGCCGGTGATCAACAGCAAGGTCAGAGTGGTCAGCCCCAACCCGGTCAGCAGGGTCAAGAAGGTCAGCAAGGCCAGGACGGACAAACCGGTCAACAGGGCCAGCAAGGACAACAGGGGCAGGGCGGTCAACAGCCTGGACAACCGCAGCAATCGGATGAAAGCGGGCAGGGTCAAGGCGGTCAGCAAAGCGAGCAACCCGGTGAAGGTCCATCTTCGGAAGGGGGTGGAGCTGGTGCAGGTGATGCACCAGGCGGCGCAGGCACTGACCAGGGGAGTGGCGCTCAGGCTGGGAACGTCCCCCAGAATAATAATCCTGATGGGCAGGGTGAAGGGCAGTACGACCCAGTCTACGCTCCGCAGCGGATTGGGGGGCAGGGCGAGGAGAATATCGTCCTGGAACCGGACGCCAGCGGCGTGCCTGTCACCGAGGGTGAGTTCTCCCAGAATCCAACGGGACAGACGACGGTTCCCTACGATCAGGTTTACCAGGATTACAGCGATGCCGCCAATCGGGCATTGGAAAGTGATTATATCCCTCTTGGCCTGCGCGATGTGGTGCGGGATTACTTCTCCGCATTGGAGCCAGGACAGGGGAATGGAAACGGTCCATAGTCGCAAGCAGCAAATTGCAATAAGTCGGTAGGGATGCCCAAAAGAGCGTCTGATAATCGGGTAGGGGTGCACTGCCGTGCGCCCGATATAACAGGTGAGGGAAAAGAGCATGGCTGCCACCGCAGAGATCAACATCGAACAATTTAGTAAGCTGGCGCGGACGATTGAAGCTGAAATCGGGCGGGTGATTGTTGGACAGCGCGACGTGGTGCGCGGTGTGTTGATCTGCGTCATCGCTGGTCGTCATGCCTTGCTCGAAGGCGTGCCCGGCCTGGGCAAGACCATGCTCATCCGCACGCTGGCTGATGTGCTGGATTTGAAGTTTAGCCGTATCCAGTTCACGCCGGATTTGATGCCTGCGGACATTACCGGGACGGACATCCTCGAAGAAACGGAGGATGGCAAGCGTATCAAACAGTTCCAGCAGGGGCCGATCTTCGCCAATCTGGTGCTGGCGGATGAAATCAACCGTGCTACACCCAAGACGCAATCTGCCCTGCTTGAAGCAATGCAGGAGCAGACTGTCACCGTTGCCAACCGCAGCTACCAGCTGGAAGCACCCTTCTTCGTGCTGGCGACGCAGAACCCGCTGGAGATGGAAGGCACTTATCCGCTGCCGGAAGCCCAGCTAGATCGGTTCCTGTTCAAGATCAACGTGAAATTCCCGACGGCGGCTGAACTGGTTACCGTGCTGGAGCGCACGACCGGGGCGGATGCTCCGACGGCCAAGAAAACGGCCAATGGCGCAGAAGTGATTGAGATGGGGAAACTGGCGCTGAATACCCCGGTGCCGACCCATGTGAACGAATATGTGGCTCGGTTGATCGTTGCCACCCACCCGGAAGATGCGACTGCACCGGAACGCGTCAAGCAATTTGTGCGTTATGGGGCCAGCCCGCGCGGGGCACAGGCGCTCATCCTGGGTGCGAAGATCAATGCATTGCTGGAAGGGCGCTTTAATGTCTCCTTTGAAGATGTGCAGGCAGTAGCTCCAGCGGCATTGCGGCATCGCATCCTGCTCAATTTTGAGGGCTTGGCGGAGGGGATCAGCACGGATGATGTGGTCGCAGATTTGCTGAAGGCTATCCAAAAGAATTGAACCGCCAAGACGCAAAGAACGCCAAATGAGGATTGAAGCGTGAATATTACCTTACGAGAGATCGACCGGGATAACTATCGTGCTATTGGTAAGCTCAAGGTGTCACCGGAGCAAGAGCATTTTGTCGCCAGTAATCCGTGGTCGCTGGCGCAGTCCAAATACGAACCTGATCTGACTCCTCTGGGGGTGTATGATGGCGAAACTCCGGTTGGATTTGTGATGTACCGGGATGAGGATTACGGCATCATGGGCCGGGCCTGGTCAATCTGGCGCTTAATGATCGATCACACCCAGCAGGGGCATGGTTACGGACGTGCCGCCATGGAGATTTTGCTCACGCGGCTGCGCGCAGAATCGACCACACATACCGGCATCTTCATCAGCTTTGTGCCGGAAAATATTGCGGCCCGGAATCTGTACAGCAGTCTCGGTTTTGATGATACCGGGTTGATTGAAGATGGCGAAGTGGTCTACCGGCTCGCTCTGACAAAGACTCGCTGATGACTGACGATAAACTCTTTGACGAGAAGACTCGGCGCAAACTTGACCAGTTGATGTTGGTGGCGACGCGCGTCCGGGCGGGGGCGATGAAAGGCGAGCGCCGGTCGATCAAACGCGGTACGAGCATCGAATTCGCTGATTACCGGAACTACGTGCGGGGCGATGACCTGCGCCGTCTGGACTGGAACATCTACGCCCGACTGGAAAAGCCCTTCATCAAGCTGCTGGAAGATGAAGAAGACCTGGCGGTCCACCTGCTGCTGGATAGCTCCCGCAGTATGGATTGGCCTGGCGACGGCGAACGCGACCAGCATAAGTTTTTCTATGGGCAGCGGTTGATGGCGGGCCTGGCGACGATTGCGATGGGCTCGAATGACCGTCTGACCCTGGCGACGCTCAACGATTCACGTCAGGCAGGCTTTGGGCCGGTGCGTGGGCGTGGTCATAGCCTGGGCGTGCTGCGCTATGTGAGTGCGCTCAAGCCGGATGGTACCGCTGACCTGAACACAACTTTGCGCGATTATGCCCTGCGTGCCGGGCGACCGGGCCTGTGCTTCCTCATCAGTGATTTGCTGGCCCCGGCGGGCTTCATGGAAGGTTTGTCGGTCTTGCAGGGCAAGGGCTATGAGGTTGCTATCCTGCATCTGCTGGCGCGGGACGAGGTCGAGCCACCGATGGGCGGCGATCTCCGCCTGATCGACATTGAGACGAACCAGCCGCAGGAGGTCAGCATCGACGGTGGGATGCGCGACCTGTATATGAAGCGGCTCACCGAATGGCAGGACTCGATCCGCACCGATTGCCTTCGCCGGGGTGTGCATTACGTCCCGGTCATCACCGATACGCCGTGGGAAAAGATCATCCTATATAACCTGCGGCGACTGGGGACAGTGAAGTAGGGAAAACTGATGACCACAATATCTTCGACTATCCAGAGATATATTTATCCTCATGCATATTTCACTAACGGTGCTTTCGTCTGTCTACAACAAGCACGACAGACTGAAGAAGGACGGTTTTACAATCTTCTCTCAACAATGTTGTTTTCTGCGTTTGCTCTTGAGTCTTTTTTGAATTTGGTTGGAATTAAGCAACTGCCTGAAACATGGAATGAAATTGAAGCAAAGCTTGGACCTGACCAAAAGTTGAAACTTCTAGCTGAGCTAAAACCATTCAACTATGACATGAGTCGGCGCCCGTTTCAAAGCTTTGCAGAGATTTTTGGTTTTCGAAACACTGTTGTACACGCGAAACCTGAAATGAAAATAGTCAGAGATTCAGATAAGCCTCCAGAGTCTAAACTACTTGACAGGATTGATTTGGAGAGGGCTAGTCGCTTCTATGATGATTCAACAAGAGTCATTGAGTACATTTACTTGCACTATGAGGATGTTTTGCCGCATTTTGGTATACCAGAGATTCAAGTCACACATAATAGCTTGGCTCCACTAGAGGTTGTGATGGGAGACTCTGAGTAGCATATGTCTTTCCTAACCCCCCTCGCTTTCATCGCTGCGTTGCTGGCGATCCCGATTCTGCTGCTGTACATGCTGCGGTTGCGGCGGCGCGAGGTGCTGGTCTCCAGTAACTTCCTGTGGGCGCAGGTGGTGCGCGATACTGAAGCCAACACGCCCTGGCAGAAGCTGCGGCGCAATATCCTCCTGTTTCTGCAACTGCTGATTCTGGCGGCGCTGGTGTTCGCGCTGGCGCGACCCTTCATTACGGTGCCGACCGTCAGCCGGGGGCAGATCGAACTGCTGCTGGATGCCTCCGCCAGCATGAACGCAGTCGATCAACCCGGTGGCGTTTCTCGCTTTGAGACAGCTCGGCAGCAGGCGCTGGGTATTGTGGATACGATGGGCGCAGGAGACCTGATGACCGTCATCCGGGTGAGCGATGTGCCGGAGGTGCTGCTTGGCGCGACTGCCGACCCGGTGCTTTTGCGGGAGGCGATCAATGGTGCGCAGGCTGGAACTGCTGAGGCGGATTGGACGGCTGCTTTAACGCTGGCGGCTGCTGACGCGACTGGCGCAGCCGACGTGAGTATGGTCATCATCAGTGACGGGGGATTAGGGGAGGCCAGCGGCTTACCCGGGGTTCCTGGCAACCTGCGCTATGTGCCGGTGGGTCAGGCCAGTGATAATCTGGCGATTAGTGCCCTGTCGACCCGTGCTCGTCCTGGTCAACAGACCGAGTTGTTCGCGCAGATCACCAATTATGGCAGCGAGGATACTGAAGTTATCTTTGATCTGCGAGTGGATGGCGAGTTGTTCGTGGCAGAGCGTTATACCGTCCCTGCCGGACAAAACCTGCCGATAGTTTCGAGCCGATTGCCAGTCAATTTCACTGCTTTGCAGGCAGGTTTAACGCTGCCTGCTGCCTCCACTGCCCGCGACTATCTGGCAGAGGATAATACCGCCTGGGCTGTTTCCAGCGGGGCCAGCGACCGTCGGGCGCTGGTGATGAGCGCCCAGCCCAACCGCTTTCTCGATCAAGTTCTGCGCAGTTTGCCCGGTGTGCAGTATACGCAGGGTGATGTGACTCAAGGTTTGCCCAACCAGGATTATGATCTGTATATCCTGGATGGTTGGCTGCCGGCCACACTTCCCACTGGCGATTTGTTGGTCATCAATCCGCCGGGGAGTTCACTGTTATTCACATTGACCGGTGAGAGTGAGGACACGGCCTCGCCGACGGTGCTACAAAATGACCCACGCATGACCTTCGTTGATTTTGCCGATGTCAGTGTGCTGCGTTTCAAGACCTTTGCCGGGGTGGAGTGGGCTGATCCCTTGATTGTGGCAGCTGGGGGACCGCTGCTGCTGGCCGGTGAGGTGGATGGACGGCAGGTGGCGCTGCTCACCTTTGCGCTGACCGAGTCTGATCTGCCATTGCAGATTACGTGGCCGATTTTGATCGCCAACCTGCTCAACTGGTATGCACCACCCGCGGTGATTTCTGCGCTGGATGGCATCCAGGTCGGTGGTTCATTGAGTTTGCGCCCGCCACTGGATTCGACCGAGATACGCATCACTCGACCGGATGGCAGTATCCGCACCCTGTCGGTTGACCGGCAGACACTTGCTTTTGCTGATACCGACCTGGCGGGCATTTACACGGTTGAGGTGCTGCGCGGCGATGAGGTCAGTCAACGGGCTGGCTTTGCGGTCAATCTCTTTTCCCCGGTCGAGAGTACGATTACTCCGCAGGCGTCGATTAGCCTGAGCGGGGTGGAGATTACCCCGGCGCTGCGCGATGAGGTCGGTCAGCGTGAGTTCTGGCCGTGGGCGGCGCTGGCTGCCATTCTGATTCTGCTCATTGAGTGGTACGTCTATCAACGCCGGGTGCAGGCGCGGACGGTCTTCCAGCCCGTCCTGCGTCGGCGTAGTGTGGGGTAATTCTGTATGTCGTTTAGCGCCCCACTGGGCCTGCTGCTGTTGATCGTTCTGCCGTTGGTCATCTATCTGGGATGGCCCCGGCAGCGCTTCCGCCGGGCGCGGGATATTGCCAGCCTGATGTTGCGAACGGTCATCCTGTTGCTGCTGATTTTGGCACTGGCCGGAGCGCAGTTGGTGCGCGGGGCGGATCGTCTGGCAGTCATTTTCCTGCTGGATTTATCCGACAGCATGGGTGCGACTGCGCGCGAAGCAGCGCGGCAATATGTGGTTGATGCGCTTGGCGCAATGGGGCCGGATGATGAGGCCGGGCTAATCGTGTTTGGCGAGGATGCACTGCTGGAGCAACCTCTCAGTAATCTCCGGCAGTTAAGGGCTATTCTGTCGACGCCGCGCTCCGGCAATACGAACTTGGAGGAGGCTGTTCGACTGGCATTGGGGCTGCTTCCTGCAGATTCAGGCCGCCGTATCGTCATCCTTTCTGATGGGCAAGCCACGTTGGGGGCAACCGAGTCCGCTGCCGAACTGGCTGCGGCCACTGGTGTCGAGATCAGTTATGTGCAGTTCTCGACTGACCCTGGGCCTGAGGTGCTGGTTACACGTTTTGATGCACCGGCAGCGGTCAACGCCGGTCAGGATTTTGACCTGAGCATCAGTGTCGAGGCCGAAGCTGCAACGCCGGCTACCTTGACCGTATTTGCTGGCGGGCAGATCATCCAGCGGCAGGAAGTCAACCTGCAAGAGGGGAGCAACAATTTCGTGCTGCCCTTGCGGGGCAGTGGCAGCGGTTTCCGTGACTTTGAAGTGCGGGTTGATCCAGCCGGTGGTGACAGCTTTTTTCAGAATAATCAGCTTTCGACCTTTAGCCGTGTCATCGGTCCACCACGCTTGCTGCTGGTCACGCCGAACCTGGAAGAGATTGCCAATCTGCGACCCGCGCTGGAGCAATCTGGCTTGAGTGTGGATATCACGCGACCGGAAGATTTGCCCATTGATCTGGTTCCGCTGGCCCAATATGACACCGTGATTTTGGCGAACGTCCCGGCCACTCGCCTCACGCCGCGCCGTATGGAAATCCTGCAAGCCTTTGTGCGGGATTTAGGTGGTGGGCTGGTGACGATTGGCGGTCCGGATTCTTATGGTCCTGGTGGCTACTTTGCCACCCCATTAGAAGAAGCGCTGCCGCTGGAATCGCAAATCCGCGATCAGCAGCGTATCCCGCAATTGACCATTGCCTACGTGATCGACCGTTCCGGCAGCATGGGCGCGGTTGGGCCGAGCGGCGTCGAAAATCTGGAACTGGCGAAGGAAGCCATTATCCGGTCAATCGATTTCCTGCAGCCAACGGATCGGGCCGGTGTCGTCTCTTTCGACAGTGAAGGCTATTGGATTGCCAATATCCAGCAGGTGCGGGACCGATTGGCCTTGCAGCGCTTGATCGCGACCCTGCGGACCGGCGGCGGCACGGATATTCTGGCCGGTATGAACCTGGTTGCAACTGATATTGTCAATGATCCGTCGCAGCGCAAGCATATCATTTTGCTGACCGATGGTGGGGCTGATCCAACCGGTTTGGTCGAACTCTCGCGGCAGTTGTATCAGAATTACGATATTACGACTTCGGTGATCGCAATTGGTGCCGGGGGCGCACCGTTTCTCGCCGATATGGCGCGGGAAGGCGGTGGCAACTACCATTCGGTGGACATCGTCGAGCAGATCCCGACCATCTTCACGCTGGAAACTGTTCTGGCAACCCGCTCCTACATTGTGGAGGAAGCCTTTGTCCCGGCATTGAGCAGCAGTAGCCCCATTATGAATGGCATCACCAGCGCGCCAGACCTGCTCGGTTATGTGGCGACCTCCCCCAAGCAGACGGCAGAAGTGATTTTGCGTGGGCCGGAACCGTACCGTGATCCGCTGTTGGCGACCTGGCAATATGGGCTGGGCCGCTCAGTCGCATTCACCAGTGATGCAGCTTCGCGCTGGGCAGGCAACTGGATCTCCTGGGATAACTTTGTCCGCTTTTGGAGCCAGGCTGTCCGCTGGACGATTACTGAAGGGGCGGATGCCAATCTCGAAAGCCGGGTGGTGATGGAAGGGGAAACGGCTCGGCTCATCGTCGATGCTCGTGATGACAGTGGGGATTTCCTCAACGGGTTGAATTTGCAATTTTCGCTGGTTGATCCACAGCGGGAGGCCAGTTTGCTCAACCTACGGCAGGTAGCGCCTGGTCGTTATGAAGCGACGTTTCGCCCTGGCGAGGAAGGCTCGTATTTGCTCCGGGTGACGGGCACCAGCGGTGACGGTCTCACCCGCTACGACCAGACAGCGGGTTGGGTGATGAGTTATTCGGCTGAATACAGCGCAGGTAATCAGGGGGATGGGACGGCGTTGCTGACCGAACTGGCGGCGCTCACTGGCGGACGCTCACTGCGAGATGATCCGGCAGGTGTATTCGCTCATAATCTGGAAGCGCAACCGGTGGCGACTCCCGTTTGGCCCTGGCTCCTGTTGGCTGCCATGCTGCTCCTGCCTCTCGATATTGCCGTGCGGCGGTTGGTGATTACCCAATCTGACTGGTTGCGGCTGCGTCGTTGGCTCTTTAACCGCGGCGGTGCGGAAGCGACATCGGAACGGCTTTCCACCCTTATCGGGGCCAAAGCCCGCGCTCGTGAGCGCGCTGAGGCGGAAACCGGGGGCACGGTGACGTTGCGTCCGCAGGAAATCCAATCCTCGGCAGAGCCGGCCATCCCATCGGAGCCAAAACCGTTGCTGCCGAAGACCCCCGACGGCAACGTGGCTGGTCAGCTGCTCAAGCGCCGCAAGGAACGCTCTGGAGACAGCGAAAACAGTTAAGGTAAAGAATCAAAAGGGCAAAGCAAGTTTCTTTGAGGCTTTGCCCTTTAATGTTGAATCTTCTTTACTGTTCGATCAGTCGACCGGCCTCCACACGGTAGACTTGCCCACCGAAGTGCTGCAGGAAGCGTCGGTCATGCGTTGCCACGATGACCGGGCCGGGGAAAGCCTGAATAGCGCTTTCCAACCCCTCCAGTACATCGAAGCTGACATCATTGGTCGGCTCATCCAGCGCCAACAGATTGGCCCTGCCCGTCAGCATCCGGGCGATTTGCAACTTGCGCCGCTGACCGCTGCTCAAGTCACCGACCCGTGTTTCAAAATCGGCATAGTGGAACAAGCCACTTCGGATCAGAAACGTGTGCATCTGGTGCGGTTCCCAATCTGGCAGGCCCAATAAAGCGGCTTCAACCAAATTCATATCAGGGTCGAGCAACCCCTGGGACTGATCGAGATAGCCGATCTTGAGCGCCGGATTACGTTGGATCTCACCCCGGTCTGCGAGCTCAAGGCCGACTAGGTTGTGTTGACATTTCAACGTAACCAGATGAGCGCACTGGCGAACTGGACGAAACCTGCGTAACGACGGGCGAGTTTGTCAAAACGAGAGAAGACACGACGAAAATGCTTCAGTTTGTTGACGC
>JAFLCG010000027.1 GCA_017303635.1 Anaerolineae bacterium
GCTCATCCGACCGTATGGCAGCTTCCAGTTGCTTTACTTCCACTTCCGGCAGCGTGTAGTTGGGATATCGTTTGTTCATCCCTCTATTCTATTTTACTTTCTACCCTTTTCCACATACCTACTTATGTTCCGATTTTGAGGCGGGAGTGCAGTCGAGTGTTGGGGGCGTGTGGCGTGGCGGGGTACGGCTCCCTCATCCCTCCGTAGGGATTTCTTTCGGGCGTGCTGGAGCGGCGGAGCGACCCTAATTTGTCTTTCTGTGGAATTGCTGTCAACTCTACAGTCTCTGCTATCCCCCGAATCCTGCTTAATTCATCGACTTCTAGTGTTCGTGCTATCTGACACTCCCTGGGGCATCTAGCTTGCAGTCAACTCGCTCAAATTCAATGCCTTGCCACTCGCCGCGGATTCGTAACTCCCAAAGACCAGTTGTACGGTTTTGAGATTATCCTGGCCGGTAGTCTCTGCATTGTAACCCTGTAGCCCCTTGAGAATATCAGCCTGGCAGGGGACGATGCTGGAATGTACTACATCGTAGAAGGGGTTCGCCCACTCGTAACGAGGGGGCGGGTAGCGCTTGGCCAACGTCCCCGCTGCGGTTGTCTCCCGAATCCAGTAATCTGGCCCCAATTCCAGGGATCCCTGAGTTCCTTCAACCATGATGAAAGTTTGCGGGAAGGCCTCACGTTCTAAATAGTTTTCGGCATACGCCATTTGTACCAGCACGCTTATATCAGCCTCCATACTAAGTAAGATGGTGGCTACGTCTTCACCCCGGATGTTAGGATGGGCGCGGTGGGTCTGGCAGTAGAGGCGCTTGGCTTCTCCAAAGAGACAGCGCGCTACATCCAGCGTATGGCTACCCAGGTCGGTAATGATGAATTGCTCCAGTTCGGCCAAAAATGGCTGATTCTTGAAGACTGGGAAACCGCTAATCATGTCGATGCGAGCACGGAAGGGTTTGCCAATACGCCCTTCTTCCAGGATGCGTTTGAATTGTCGGATGGGATACTGCCAGCGCCAGTTTTCATTAATGAACAGCTGCACCTTTCGCTCCTGGCAGTAGGCTACCATCGACTCGGCTTCTGCCAGCGTGGTCGCCATCGGTTTTTGACAAACAATTGGCAGCCCTCGGTCAGCGCCCATGCGGGTCAGATCAGCATGTGTTTCGACGGCAGTACAAACATCTATAAAGTCGAGATTCTCATGATTGAGCAGCATTTTGGGATCATCATAGACTGCCGGTATACCAAATTCTTTTGCCAGGGCCTCTGCCTTAGGGAGTGTACGATTGTAGAGTGCCACACATTCCACACCGCCAGTCTCCATCCATCCTGCGAGTTGATACCGTGACCAGAAGCCCGTTCCAAATAGGGCAAAGCGTAACTTAGTCATCATTCACTTCCTTGATACTCCACGCAGGCAAAAGCATAGGGCAGGAGCGTTAACGATTGATCGGTTAGTGACTGTCCCTGCTGTAGGCTAAATTGCTCAGGTGCCAAAGCAAATGCCTCTACATTCTGTTCATCCAGCACACGGGCCAGTGCTGCACCATCTGGTAGACGTACCGTCTGCGAATGATCTGTCAGGTTTGCCAGCAGAATTCGGCGCTGCCGATCTTTCTCCAGTCCCAAAGTCTCTATCGCTAATGGCTTGCTGGAAACGAGTGGAATGACTTGTGAGCCACGCCATGCGCCTAATGTCGCCAGCACATGATAGATTGGAAAAACTGCCCCTCCTACCGAAGGAAATTTATCCGGGAGGGGTGAGCCAACTTCACGCTCCATCAGACCCAACCAACCGGTTGTTTCATAGAGGGTGAGGTGATGTAATCGGCCACTTTCCGCCAGATGCTTTAAGCAAGCCAAAGTCCACCCGGCTGCAAAGAGTGACATTTGACGTGGATCTACTTTGGAGGGTAACTCGCCGGGTGGTGGCGTGATTTCCGAGCCAGTCGCCACCGGGTTGAACTGCTGCCGCAGCGTCAACGGATTGAGTGCAATTGGTTTGCCGCCGCTCCGCTCATGTGCAGTAGCGAGGATAGCGGGCAGTGCCGCCGGAGTCTCCATCACCGAAGCGTTATCAAAGGCATGGACCTGCGGATTTGCCGTAAAGCTGATGAAATCAAGCTGTGATGGGTCTGGCCAGGCACGGTTAAGTTCAGCGAAATTGGCTTTGCTGCCCGCACCGATTGGTACGCTGGGGTCATAGGGACTCAGGATTAAACGCGCTAGTTGCACCCAGCGCTCACTCGTTACCAGTTCGTCCTGATGCCAGAGCAACCAGGCTGCCAGGCGTGGTTTGATCTCCGTTAAGGCATCAGCCAATGTCCGCAGCTCAGCTTCTCCCGCCTCACTCAAGATCAACGTGATCGCTAGCGGCAACTCAAGTGCCTGGGATTCTTGATGGATTTGTTCCAGCCGAGTTCGCCAATCTGCCCGAGATAAGTTGAGTTCAAGGCGTAGATGCGAAAGCTGCAAAGCGCGGAGCCGTTCGGCTTCTTGTGCAGTTAGCGCTTGACCATGACTGGCGGTACTGACACCAAGCGATGGCAGCGGATGCCGGGTCGCATCAGCTAGCCAATCCACTTGTGTAATCTCGCTTACACTAAAGATCTTTGGCTCGATCTTTCCCTGTAGGCTCAGGCGAATCTGCTGGCGTATGAGCGTCCCCTGCGGGATTTCAACGGGGAAGGGTAAGGCGAGTGGTGTGCAGTAGGTCTTGAAGGAGGCATCGATCCAATTGCGTTGATCTTCCAGCTCAAAGATTTCTCCGTCAAAACGGAGTTCTGCCCAGATGTCTGGCAGTACCTGATGGGTCATGGCGCGTAAATTGACGAATGGAAGGTGAGGCGTTGGCAGGCCATTGACATAAATCTGCGGTGCGACCAACTGCGGGAAGTGAGTCTTCGTATGCGAACCATCTGTATGTTCCAGTGTACACGCTGCTCCTGCGCATTCCTGGATAGGGTGTAATATGCAAAAGCCCAGACGGTTGCGACGAAATGCGGTATGGGCCTCACCCTCGAAGGTGAAGTTAATTGTTCCATCCAAACTGCCGGTGATGTTCGCACTCCAGCCAAAATCGATCTCGCCACGCTGATTTTTGACCTGGTACTCAATGGAGAATGAGTCGTCAGCGATCTCCATGTGGATGTTTGTCAGGATATTGGGAACTGTCCCCCAGTTATGATCTCTTAGGGCAATATAGATACGACGGATGACTTCGCGCTCGCCCAGGCGGATATAGCGGAGGTCGCCATTTTCATAGATCAGTGAAAGTGGTCCGGCCCGTAGTGGAATTGCTTCTGGGAGCGGTGCTTCAGCACCATAACGAAGGATATTTGCGATGGTCATCAAACTTTGTTCCTAAGTGGGGATGAATTGCCGCAAATAAGGAATGCTCTCGCGCACCCAAGCATCTTCTTTGGCAGCGGTGGCATCGGCATTCGCGTCTGGTGCAGGCCACAATTCAAGAATGGCGTTGAAATTACGACCTTGAAGGCGTTCCAGTAATGCGGGTACATCCAGCATCCCCTGTCCAGCGGGCTTACCTTCTACCATAAATCCCATTTGGTGATCCAGCCGCCGCACCTGGAAGTCCTTGATATGCAGGTTAACGACATGCGGTCCCAGTTCTGCGATGACCCGAGTAGGATCTTCCAGCGCCCCGAACGAGTTCACTGTATCCAGACAGATGCCCACAGCAGGACTATCCAGGGCATAGAGGATCTCGACCAACTGCCGAACTTTAAACCGATCATGATTCTCAATTGCCAGCTTGATACCAGCGGACTCAAAGGCGGGTAGTAAGCTATGTAGTCGTTTGACTATCTCATCTGGTTCAGGATGATGATCGCGGCTATCCACGACTACTCGCAGGATAGATGACTGAAAGCGCTTCGCAAGCTCCAGATAGCGCAGCAGGTGGTCATGCTGGATACCACGTGTGCCAACCTCGATGCTGACTCCCAACCGGGCTGCTTCTGCTATTAGCGCTTCCAAAGCTGGCTCAGATAGGGCATCCAGCGGCAGGTTATCAGCAATCTGCACCAAATGCACACCGTAGGCTGCGGCCCGCTGTACTAGACCTACCGCATTCATGGGTTGGGATGGTGCAGGGTAACCTGATACGCCAATCGACCAGGCGTAGGCGTAGCTGCCAATGCCTAGCTTCATAACTTTAGCTCCAACTTCTGCTCTGCGACCGATTGAATGGCAGGCAGCGGTCCCAGATAGACCTCCATCCTGAACGTATCCACGCTGTTCCGTATCCCGGTTGTGCCGCCGATTGCTGGGCCGCTGACCTCCATCTCGCCGTTAGCCCCAAATTGGCCGCCGTCGTTATAGACGTGGACGACATGACCGTTGATGCCGGGTTGATCCGGGACTTCTTCTGCATAGAGGCCTTGAGGATGGATTAGGTATTCACGGAACAGGAAATACGCCTGCCCATCCGGCAGCGTGTTGAGGTAGCCCATGCGCCCGATCATCGCCTCTGCAGCATACCCCATTTTGTACTGCCGCTGCCCGGTCAGGCTGATGCGGAAGGCACCGTCCTTCGGCGTGAGTGCATCTGAAGTTGGGTCGCCGAAGTAGCGAATGCCCTTTGCGCCCTGCTCACATGGGATGATAAGCTGACCACCGGGGTTCAACTGCGTCAGCAGCCAGCTTTGGCTGACAGGGGCGGAAGCATAAGTCTCATCCAACAAAATGCGCTGCTCATAACTGGCGAAGGCTACATCTAACGGCAAGCCCGCCGGGGTAGGCACCGGACTGGGTTGCACTGTCCGATCTAACCACAGATTAGCCGTGCCGCTGCTAAGGTTATAGGCCGGGAGCCGCATCTCAGCCTTTAGTACGATTTGACGCGCTCCCGGTTCCAGCGTGTACTGACCGGGATCCATCTGCGGCGGGACGTGGTGCGACCCCCAGAAATCCGCCCGATCCTTGATGTTGTACTGAATTTCCGGTGCAATCCAAAGACGCTCGCCGCCCAGGTTCCATTGACCGGCGCGGCGGAAAGCGTCAAACGATTCAGGGCTTGCCAGCGCTGGATTGATCCAGGTCAGGCTTTCGCCCTCGTTCCAGAACGGGCCAAATACACGCCCGCCTCGCTGAGTGACGATTAGGCTAAAGCCGTTGCTCAACGACAGGGGTGCAAGTGGCTCTTTGGCAGTCTCCAGCACATCGAGCAGTTGCCGGTAGTGGATGCGGCTCACGACTACTTCGCCACCTTGTGGGTGATGTCTGCTACGCTCTGCTTGAGGGCATCCAGATTCATGATTTGTTCCATCCAATCTGGCTTGAAGATTTTGTCATAGGCGTTGGCAATCGCCAGTTTGGCCCCGTCAGAGAAGGGGAAACCGGAGATGCCGAAGATGATGGCGAACTCGATGCGTGCATGACCGCTGAGGAACTCCCATGCTGCTTCTGCCGGGACGCCCATCTCTACCGCTTTGTCATAGGCCTGTTTGACAGCGGTGATGACGGTTGCGGTGAAGGTTTCTGCCAGCGCTGGTTCGAGGATTGCCATTTGCTCCACGGTGATTCGGAACGATTTCATCACCGGTTTGTAGATGTCTTTGGCAATTGCCTCGCCTTTGGCGTAGTCAGCCTCTGGTCCACGATGCAGCGCACAGACGATGTGGTGCTTGGCCTTGACCCCACCAAACCAATCCGTGCGAGCTTCCTCGGTCACTTCATCGTTGAACAGTGGTGGATGGCACGGGTGAGTGACAAAGTAGGTCAGGTCGTCGCGGATCGGCAATACCTCAGCATAGGCCGCTGCGGGATCCAGGCCGATAATCATGGTTCCGGGTTTGAGGTCTTCGATGATACTGTGGGTGATGCGCCCGATGAGCGCATCAGGCACGGCCAGGATGACTACATCGGCATTGGCTAGTGCCTCTTCTTGCGGGGTGGTGCTCACCCCACGTTTAGCCAAATTAGCCTTGCCCTGCTCACTGACCTCGACATAGTAGATCTGGTATTGTGGCAAATCCTTGATGTTATCCGTAATGCGACAGCCCATTTTGCCGCCCGCACCCATTAGAGCAATTCGAGTTGTCATCTGTGTATTCCTCCATTGTAAAGACGCACTACAACGCGTCTGGTTTTCCTATATATGGGCGCACTCCAATGCAATCGCCCGTCCTTAATTCACGGCGTCCGCCCGCTCAAAATGCTTCCAAAATAGTCCACTTTCCCCACTTGCCCGGCCTTGAGCGCAATCTGCAGATCATTCAATGCCGTGTGGGTCGAATGCGCCCGGCAGAGTGGTGCACCGGGTGCCACTGGCATAGCTATTTCCAGGGCATAAATCCCTAATTGCCGGGCTGCATGACCGCAGGTATCCCCACCAGTGACGACGGCCCGTCGCAAACCCGTCCGTTCAAGCAATTCGCGGACGATCAAGCCCTGCTGGGTGCCCAGTCGATACCCGACACTGGCAGGTTCCAGATTTAATTCGTTCAGTCGCTGGCGAGTAGCCAGAATGGCTGGGTCATCTGGCCCGCAGGCGGAATAGAGCAGGGGACTGCGGCCTGTATCCAATACCGCCAGCGCAGCTTTGATCTGGGCTTCTCGCTCGGCATCGGCCTGCGCCGGGTCAACTAACTTGCTCGTATCCAGACGTAGACCGACGAAACCATTCGCCAGCGCCCATTCGATCTGAGCCGCTGTCCCCGGTGCGGCACTGCCGGAAACAATCACGAGTTGGTCAACGCGGTCAACTGGAGGGGGTGGTGGCGGTTTGACCACTTTCCCGGTCTGCTGCCAGTGCGCGGTGAGGGCGTACTCCAGACCGGATGACGAGGCCGAAAAGATGGCTCGTTCACTTTGCAGTGACCACACCAGCCGTCCAATTTTCTCCACATGGGTTTGATCGAGCGTGTCCAGCAGGATGATCTGACAGCCTTGATTGACTAGCTCTGTATAACGCGCCGTGATCTGTTCATCAGAGTCCGCCAGATGCAGCGCATCGATCAAACCGATTGCTCGTATTGTTTGTTTACCCAGATGCAGCCGAAGGTCGCCCTCATTCATAGGTGTCGAGGGATGTTTGCTCATGGTGGGATGGCGGTCGAGACGGTAGGTCGTCTCTCCCACGGTAGCGAACAGATTGCCGAACAGCAGATAGCGTTTCAGCGGCGGAGCGCCCACCATCATTGGCACTGCATCCGGCTGAAAAATGGACCAGCCGATCTCAATCGCTTTCCCAATGCTGCCCACACTGGGCGAAGAGTCGAAGGTCGAGCACAGTTTGTAATGGAAGAGCGGTGCTCCCAGCGACTTGAGTGTTGTGAAGATCGGCGGTAGTTCAGCCTCCATCTGCGCCGGGGTCATCGACCGACTGACACCTGCCACTCCCACGGCTCGCGCTGCTGGGAAGCGTTCCTGCACAAATTCCGCAGTCGGCGGCTCGAGGAACAGTACGGCAGGTACCCCGCCCAATGTCAGCGCTTCCATCACGTCGGTGGAGCCGGTGAAGTCGTCACCATACCATGTCAGCAGCAAATCGCTCATAAGCCACCGTACAGCTTCAATGCTCCACCCAGCGCAGGATGTGTCTCCGCATAGGTCTCCAGTGGAATACCTTTCAAGGCCGCTTCCCACCCCTCCCTCAGACTGGTGACCCCTGCTGCTGGGCCATCCGGGTGAGCCATAATGCCCCCACCCGCCAGATAGAGTAGATCGGTGCTGCCAATTGCTGCATAGGTATCCGGTGCTTGCCCGGCCCATTGACCGGATGAAAATACCGGCATTACTGTGTATCCATTTAGCATGGGTGTCAGGCATTCGTGGGCTGCGGCGATGACTGAAGGATCGCTCTCGCAGAATTTGTTTCGCAGACCGTTGACGTGCAAATGATCGACCCCGGCGAGGCGAAAGAATTTCTGAAAAGCGACATAGTCCCAACCGAGATAGGGGTGCCGACTGAGCGCACCCCAGCCCGCCCGATGCCCGTGGATGGGCAGTTGACTTTGCTGCCGCAACCACTCGACTGCGGCTAGACCGACCGCAATGAGATTGACCATGACGCAGGTACCGCCATGCTTGAACACGGTATCGTGTCCGCGCTGCATTTCATCCAGACTGCCAGTGATATTGAATGCGTACATGACTTTCTTGCCGGTACGGTCGGCATGGTCATTGATGACGCGCATGACAGCCTGTACGCGCTCTGCTAGCGGCGAGTGTGGTGAATTGGTCTGGAGTTCATCGTCCTTGATAAAGTCCAGGCCAGCTTCACACAACGTCTTGACGAGATCCGCTGTCTGCTGCGGCGTGAGTCCCACACTCGGCTTGATGATTGTTCCGAGCAATGGGCGGCCTTCTATCCCTGTCAATCGCCTTGTGCCTTCCACACCGAATTGTGGCCCTGGATGTACGTTGAAGGCTTCCGGGAACGCTACATCCATCAGCCTCAGGCCGGAGAATGGCCCTAGTTCATACAGGTTGCCACTCACGGCAGTCATGCAGGTTGTCAGGGAGGTGCCGATGTTCACAAACGGAAATGACAGTACTACCTCCGCACGCCGGTACCGAGCTGAGCCTCCGTCTTTTGGCGGCTTGGCCCCTGGAAGCGAGGGTGTTTCGGCCGTCTCCAGTTGAGTGATGCGCTCCACCCGCGCCCCGTGCCGTTCCAGCAATTCGGGCGTTTCACCCGGCACCTTGACGAACGTCCCTGCGGATTGCTCTCCGGCCATGATGGCGGCAGCCTGTTCCAATGGATGGTTCGTCTCGATGCGGTAAGTGGCGATGATGCGATCGGTACCCATCATTCCATCCTGGCAGGTTGTGGGACCGTCGTACCTGAGGATTCGACCGGACGGATGAACCGCCGTTTAAGCTTCTGCAAATTTGCTTCCCGCAGACTGTCAAAGAAGATCGCCAGAAAGATAATGAGCGCGCGCACTAAGGGTTGGAGGTACAGATTGACCAGGTTAAATTGCAAGCCTGTTCCGACCATCTGAATGAGCAGTGCGCCGATCACCGTCCCAAAAACGTTGCCCACTCCGCCGAACAAACTTGTCCCGCCCAGCACGGCAGCGGCGATGGCATCGAATTCGCGGGTCTCGCCGAAGCTGCGGTCAACCCGTCCACCCAGTTGGGAGGCCAGAATAAACCCGGCCAACCCCGCGCAGAAACCTGAGATGATGTAGACCAGCACCAGCGTGCGATCGGTATTAATCCCTGCCTTCTTGGCGGCTTCGATATCGTTTCCGACTGCATAAACTTGTCGCCCAAAAGGAGTGCGCGTCAGGATGAACCAGGCTGCCAGGACCACCAATCCAAAGACGACGATGGGCATGGGAATGAATCCCAGAAGCAGTGTTTGCCCGAAGGCATTCATCCGTTCCGGAAAGTCAATCTGGCGGGATTCGGTCAGCGCGGTACCCAGACCACGACCAATGACCAATGTGGCTAGCGTGGTCATAAACGGGATGATCTTCAACCGCACAATGCAGAGCGCATTGAACGCCCCGAACAGCGTTCCTACAACAATCGATACCAATAGTGCCGGGATGATTTCCAGACCACTCGACCGCATGAGCAATCCAGCGCATACGACCGAGAGATACATGTTGGAACCGACCGAGAGATCGATGCCTGCCGTAAGCAGCACGAAGGTCATGCCCACGCCGATGATGCCGGCAAAGACAGCAGCCTGCTTGATGATGTTGAGCATGTTCTCCGGCAGCCAGAAGCGCGGGAACTCCAGACCGATTCCCTCAATCACCAGGCGTGGTGAGGTTAATCCGAAAAGGACAAAGACCGTGATGAACAGCACAATCGTGGAATTGTTCAGTAGGAACTGAAACAAGTTGAAGCGTCTTTTGGGCATGGTCAGTCTCGTTTCATCCACTCACAGGCTGTTCAGGATTATGCTCACGGAATGCAGCACTGAGGATACGTTCCCGGTTGAAGGCAGCGCGGTCGAATTCCCCGACCACCTCACCCTGGCTCATCACCAGAATTCGGTCACACATCCCGGTTAGTTCTTCGAGTTCGGAGGAGATAATCAGGACACCGCTGCCGTTCGCAGCCAGTTGGTCGATGATGCTGTAGATTTCGTATTTTGCCCCGACATCAATACCTCTTGTCGGTTCATCCATGATGAAGATTGATGGGCGGGAAAGCAGCCATTTGGCAATGACTACCTTTTGCTGATTGCCACCACTCAGGGCCTTTACGGGTTGCTGCCGGATGTCACCACTCTTCAGTTGAAGAATAGTGGCTGTTTCCTGTGCGGCCTCGTGCATTTGCTGCTGATCTACCATCTGAATCAGATTGCTGGCGAATTCCGGCAGAGAAACGAGACTGATGTTGTTCGCGATGTCGATACTCATCAACAAGCCTTCTTCGCGCCGGTTTTCGGTTACGAAGGCAATCTTGCTGCGGATACTCGCACGGGGGGAGGGCTTATGGAGTGGTTCGCCTTCGACCAGGATGCTGCCGCTATCAAACGGGTCCATGCCGAAGATCATCCGTGCCAGCTCCGTCCGGCCAGAACCCATTAGGCCGAATAAGCCAAGTACCTCTCCCGCCTTGAGTTGAAAGGAGATATTCTCGACAATCCCGGCAGTGCGGACTCCTCTGACTTCCAGTAGGGATTTATTGGTTGGGGCTGATGTACGGGGTGGATATAACTGCTCAATGCTGCGACCCACCATCAGCGAAATCATGCGGCTGATAGGGAAGTTATCCGCTGCTTCCAGGGCGACCAGCTCCCCATCCCGCATCACGGCAATCCGATCCGCAAGTTTGCGAACATCGCCCAAAATATGGGAGATGTAGATGATGCCTTTGCCTTGTGCTGTGAGCTGATCCATGATGGTGAATAGGCGCTCAGTCTCGCGCGCTGTCAGCGATGTAGTGGGCTCATCGAAGATAATCAGGGCAGCATCCTGATGCAGCGCTCGTGCTATTTCCACCAACTGGCGTTCACCGGGAGAGATGCGATCCAGCGGGGTCTCTGGCGCAATATCCAGCCCGACAGCGTTTAATAGCTCACGAGTCTGTTGTTTGATCTTTGCCCGATTAAAGGTGCCGGGAAACCCGCCTCGGGGAAAGTCACTGATGAAAATGTTCTCGGCAATGGTCAAATTGGTGAACAGGTTCAATTCCTGATGAATGAACGCAATTCCCGACTGCTGAGCATCGGCTGGAGTGCGTGGATGGTACGGATTTCCCTTCAGCAGCAATCGCCCACTGTCCGGATGAACTACACCCCCGACCAAATTCATCAGGGTAGATTTTCCAGCACCATTTTGGCCGATCAAACCCAGTGTTTCACCGGCATTTACATGCAGGCTCACGCCTTTAACGGCAGCTACGCCAAAGAATGCTTTGGTTAGGTCATGGAGTTCCAGCAAGGGGGTCATGCGCGCTGCTCCCGGTTCATCAGGCGTGTGCGGGTCACATCAACCAGCGCTGCCAAGAGAATAAAGCCACCTTTCACTGCATCAATCACAAAGGGATCGAGCCGCATGGCATTGAGGATATTCAAGAGGAGGACAAAGAAGGCGACCCCAAAAAAAGTGCCGCGCACCGAGCCTTTCCCGCCAAAGAGGCTGGTGCCGCCAATCACGGCAGCACCGATGATGTCCAATAACAGGTTCCCGCCACCCAGAGATGGCTGCCCGATGGCGAGTCTGGCTGAGTAGAGGATGGAGGCTACCGCTGCGCAAAAACCGCTGAACATATACACACGGATGATGACGCTCTGGCTGGGCAAACCGGAAATATCGCTGGTGACCCGGTTGGTGCCGATGGAAAACATCTGTCGCCCGAATACGGTTTTCGAGAGCAGAAACTGCGCTAAGATTGCCAACCCGACAGCGATAACGAACGGATAAGTGATGAACTGAAGAATGTCCCGTCGGGCAATGTCCGGGGTCAATTTTGGCCCTAGGTAGACCGAGACAATATCGCCTTTGCCCAGTTCAATAAAGGCTTCAGGCAAACCGGAGATGTTGCGTGACTGCGTCAGCCACAGGGCGAATCCTGCGAAGAAGGTAGAAGTGACCAACGTGACCATGAAGGGGGCCATTTTGAAGCGTGTGATAGCATACCCATTCAAAAAACCAATGGAGGTTCCCACGATCAGCATGACCAGCACGCCGACAGGTACCGCCAATGCGCTTCCTGCCAGCAACCCGCCTTCCGGTCGCATCAAGGTTCCCCATAGAGGGCTTTTGTCAAAGAAGGCCGGGTCGAGGTTTTGGGCCATCACAATCGCCCCAACTACGCTCGTAAACCCCATTGTTGCGCCTAGGGAAAGATCAATACCACCCAGAATGAGCACGAAGGTCTGTCCGATGGCAACGGCCAGTAGTGGCCACATATTTTGTAATTGATTGGCGATATTGCCCGGCGTCCCCAACGTAGGAAAGAAAACTGCGGCTGACATAAATAATATGAGAGTCAAATAAAGGACAAAGTAATCCGAAAGAAGGAGTTTTCGGATCATTTGTGTAGCGGTCGAACTACTCGCGCTATGTGACTTTTTCCGGCGTGTCAGGCTTTGCAACTGGCTGAGACGATCATTCACAGTGGACACAGTGCACCCTTCAATAGTTAGTCGCTGCGTGGTTGACCAGGGGTGGGTCAGGTTGCCCTGATCCACCCCGAGTTTTGGCCTACTGGTCCAGGAAGCCCTCGTCCAGCAGGACGCAGCCCCACATATCGCTGCGGTCGAACTGAATGTTGGCGGCGCTTAGAGCGAAGCCTGGGTCCAGCAAGACTTCATTCGGCTGAGTCTCGCCGTTCGCAATGGCCTCCAGCAGCCGGTCCATCGTCAACTCGGCTTCCAGGAACAAGTCCTGAACGCCAGTAGCATCTACAAAACCCTGATCGATCAACTGGCATGCAGTTGCATCACCATCCAAACCACCCATGATGACGTGATTGGCATCACCACGCGGCACCCACTTTCCACGCGGTTCCAGGACCGAGCGGATGGTGGGGAACAGGAAGTCCGACGACGTGAAGATGAAGTCCACGTTGGGGTTAGCAGTGATCGCCGCTTCCAGGTTTGCCAGCGCGGTTGCTGCATCCCATTCGGTCGCAACTTCGATGGGCTCCGCAAAGAGACCAGGATACTTTTCGCTGTAGCGGGTGATGACGTTGAAGAAACCTTCTCGACGGCCAATGGCATTTGTATCCTGCAAGGCACCGACCAGGATCAAGGGTTGGACGGTATTGCCGGTGACCGCCCACTTGACCAGGGCCTGCTGTGCCATAAATTCGACTGCCTGCTCGGTAGCGCTCACGTTGTCCGCAACCACGGTGATACCACGGGAACGGTCGTTCGGCGGGCGATTGAAGACGGCGATCGGCACATCAGAAGCCTGGGCTTCGTTGATGATGGTTACGGCGCTGTCACCATCCTGGGGGATAATGATGATGCCGTCCACGCCCTGGGCGATGCACTCGCGCACTTGCTCAAGCTGACGATTGGGATCTTCGTTCGCATTGTATTCGAGAACTTCAATACCCTGACCACGCAGGGTTTCGGTGATCGCCTTATGACCGGCTACCCAGAATTCCGTTTCCAGATCCTGGAAGCCGAAGCAAATAGTGATATCGCTCTGGGCGCGTACAGTGCTCACCAGACCGAGAGCCAGGGCAGTAATCAATACCAGACTAATGATCGCGAAACGACGCATTTTGTTCATCCTCTCTTGTAGCATTCTGTTTTGAAGAGCACATTACATATGATTTATTGATTGGTTCCACGGCATCTCCTTCTTCTTCTTGTTCACTGTTCAGCACCAGCCCTCGCTGGTCGCTCAGAAACCGGCATTGCCGGGGATCTGCAATTGCATATTGTATACAATTTGGTGCTGCAATAATCGACGACGACATATTCTAAGGTCAATTACGTATCCAGGCCCAGGCAGCACTCTCTTGCAACACGCTCATTAATGCGTTTATTCACTGCACGCAGGCTGTCCAAATCTCGTTGGTGATAGGCATCAACGATGGCTTGATGGTCTCGGATTGCCAGATACTCATCATAGTCGGGTATGGCTTCAGCGCGGACGTAGAGCAGTGCCGCGATCTGCGCCACTAACTCTGCCCAACTGCGAGAAAGGAGAGGATGTTCGCTTTTCTTGATAAGGAAGTGATGAAATGACATGTCCGTACTGCGGACATTCTTGAAATCGCCTTTTTCAATAAACTTCTGCTGACGTTCGATAGTATTTTCCAGATGTGCAAGGTCATCCGCGTTCAGACGATCAATAACCAATTCACCAGCGAAGTTTTCCAGAGCCGTTCGCATGGAGAATATGGCTTCAACATCTTCTTGGGTGAATACACGCACAAAACAGCCACGATTGCGCGAGGCTACCAGGAGGCCTTCACGTTCAAGGAGGATGAGGGCTTCACGCACTGGAGTCCGGCTGACACCCAGTTGTTCTGTCAGACTCTGCTCAACAATATGGTCATTGGGCTTCAGGCGGCCTTCAATAATTGCCGTCCGAATCTGCTCCACGACCTGCTCTCGCAGACTAACTGATCGTATTTGAGAAAAAGAGTTTGCAGCCAACAGTTAACTCAAATCTATAAACAAAATCTACTTGACACAATCAGATTGTATACAGTGGGCAATATACTGTCAAGAGAAGTGTCTAAAGTTGAGCAGGCAGGAAGTCAATGAGGTGTGTATGATTCTTTTGGTTCAACTCCTCGAGGAGCTGAACCAAAAGAATCATACAGTGTGGGCATGTGTTCATTTCTCTACTATATCTAACTGCTTCTCTTTAGACACTCCCCCAAACGGCAGATCAGTTGTGCTTGTTATGCCTATTGAGTACAATCCGGATAGATAGAAATCTTAATAGCTATCCCAAGAGCTTTTTATTTGTAATCGACTATGCAGCGAGTGCAATCTATAGCACACGCATTACATTCCATTGCTTATATCGCCGAACGCATCATCATGGACACTTCCACCATCATCGAGCATCAAGTCCTTATCAATGCCCCTGTCGCCATCGTCTGGGATGTGCTGACCAGACTCGATGATTACCCTTCGTGGAATCGCTATGCTCTTCAGGCGCACGGTCAGCTCGTCGTCGGTGGCGAAGTCGAAATTGTGGTGCGTTTAGGCAACAGCCTACAGCGTGTTAATAACCGCGTACTAGAAGTGAGTCCGCAGAGTCGTTTATGTTGGGTATCGCTCAACTGGTATCAATTTCTCGTGCGTGGAACGCGCTGTCGGGTACTTGAACCGCTGCCAGAGGGCACGACGCGCTTCCGCGAAACTGAAATCATGCAAGGTAGCCTTGCCCGTCTCGTCGTCAGGTTGATGCGCCCCCAACTTGCGACGGGACTGCAAACCGAATGCATGTCGATCAAAGATGAATCAGAACGTATCGCTCGTTCGTCATGAAACACGTTTAGAGAAACTCAGATTGCGTTGAGGAGCGCATGGTTTGAACATCATTCCCCAAGTACAACCTCCTGTCTCCGCCCCAAGCGCCCCGTCGATTCAGCATGATCGGCGCCGTGTATGGAAGAACTGGGCGCAAACCGTGCAATGTACCCCGGAATACACTTTTTTCGCCCGTACCGCTGACGACCTGAGCAAGGTTGTTCACTTTGCCCGCGAAACGGGCTCCCATCTCCGTGCAGTGGCGACTGGCCATTCATGGTCAGCGATTGCGGCGACAGATGAAATCCTGGTGGACATCACCGCTTTGAACCGTGTGACACTTGATCTGAACGATCCGACTGCTCCGCGTGTAACGATGGAATGTGGCGCGACAGTACAGGAAGTCAACCATGTGCTGGAAGCGGCGGGCTACGCGCTTCCTTGCAATGTGGTGCTTGAAAGTGTGCGCTTCGGTGGTTTGATTGCGACCGGCAGTCATGGGTCAGGTTGGAACAATCATACCCTCTCAGATCTCGTGCATGCCATTGAGATCATCGACGCATCCGGGACGTTGCGCCGCTTTGAAACGGGCATCGACAGCGAAGAGGTGATGAACGCTGCCCGCTTGCACTTAGGCATGTTCGGCTTGATCTACCGTATGACGCTCAATGTGCAGCCGACATGGAATGTTCATGCCAAAGATCAGCGCATCCCCATTCAAGCCGCGCTGGATCACATGCCCGAATGGGTACAGCAGAACGATAACCTTGACTTGTTCTGGTGGCCTCTCTCCAGTCAGTTCTGGGTCAAATCATGGACGCGCACTGACGCACCAATCACCGCTCGTCCGCGCCACTCAAAAGCAGAGCGTGTCCGCTCTCATATCGAAATGCTCGCCTATCAGCAAATACTTGAATTACAGCGCAACGTGCCGCGCAGCACGCCGCTACTTAGCCCAGTAACCTTCGCTTTTTCGCCCTCAAACCGTGACCAAGTGCTGCCGATTGTTGAAGCAATTCACTATCGACGGGGTATTGAAATCACACGTATGGGCTGCATAGAAGTCGCCTTCAAAGTTGATCCAGACTTCACCAATGTACGCGAAGCGATAGCGATGTGCTTTAACATCACTAATCGGTATGCTGCCAAACGGGAATATCCGATGAACGTGACACTCAACGTGCGCTTTATCCATAACAGCACCGCGTGGCTGTCACCCGCTTATGGGGAAGGGCATACTTGCTATATTGAAGTGTTAAGCCGCGCTAAGGATGCTGAATGGCAGCGTTATTCCGGTGAACTTGGGCGCGAGTGGCTATCTTTACGCGGTGGGATGATTCACTGGGCAAAAGAATACGCGCACATCCCCGGCATTGTCGAGCACATCAAACAGAATATGGGTGCAAATATTGAGCGTTTTAACCGCATCAAGACACAACTTGGCGTTGATCCCGATCACATGTTCATCAATAAGGTATTGAAGCCGATCTTCACGTAAGCAGGCAGAGTCGCGTAGCGGTTGGTCCATCTCGCAAGATGCGCTTCTGCCACCTTCCATAGAGTCTACTTATGAAGTATCACACGAGCGGGCTGGCACCATCCGCTATGGCAGACCCAGACGAGGAATCATCGGGTAAGAGGAAAAAACACCGGCCCACCTTAGGTAGGCCGGTGACTCGTACATAACCTGGCTTGGATTATCGAGGGTTACGTGCTGGTAGGAGGAGTCGCGTTTGGGCAGTCAGTCGATACAATAAAACCTGAAATCCATGAACCGAAACTCCAAATATGAGGAGCGGCACCCCCGGGCCCAAAGAGAAGTAAATCACTCCCTGACCAATTGAATCCATAGGGACTAACACCAAACGTATCGTTTGGATCCACCGAGCCGTTGACCACATTCAGCGGAATAGTAATGGGATTGGTTGCAATTCCCGTCAAGCTCAATGTAGTGTTAGACAGAGTCATGGAACAATTCTGCGGTGGCTCGACAGGCCCACCAGCTGATCCAGATACCGGCGGCGGGGGCAGGAGTGGGGGCAGTACCCAATTGGCCCAATCCGGTACATCTTCACGCTTGAGCAAGCTCTTTTCGAAGCGAATGAGGTACCAGCCTGCCGTCCACTTCAGTTCATCATCGCATTGGCCTTGCATGCTACCGCCTGCAAAGCAGGCATTCGCGCGGTCATTCACTGCCGGGTTGTTCGGGTTCCCTTGATCGTCGGTATTCTCCTGTGCCATCACCGGCAGTGCCGCAAACCCGACCATCGCCAGCACCAGTCCCATAGCTGTCAACCATCGCTTCATTGTGGATACGTCCGTTCTGCGAGTCATCACATAGATTGATTACTCACCTGATTCTAAAGCTTCATCCCAAGATGAAGGCATTAAGATCCTGATTGTCAGTTTATAAAGTATCTCAAGAGGTCACAGAGGTGCTGATATTTCGGACGAACTTGTGATACTTCATACCGTCCGAGACACTTCCTGGCAGGATCTACGGAAGAATGAAGATGACAGTATTCGACTTGGGTAGGGAGGAATCACAGGCTTTCTATAAGCCGTGCAATCCCGTTTCAGCGTGTCTCCACTCTCGGTGCAACGAACGTCACACTCTCGCACGCCACCCCGCCCTGCTAAAGCCGCATGCGGCTTCGTCTTTGGTTTTGCCTTGAGGGAACTGGCGCAAGCCAGAGGCAAAACCGTGCCGCCCTGCAGGTAGCGGGCGGGTTTTCCCTGTCGTGCGCTGGAAGTGCGTCATTTCACGTTAAGAAATGCACATGCGGGGCATCGACCTCACGGATGACTGGAAGGCCGCGCTCGCTCGAAAGGGCAGCGCTGTAAATCCTGCCCAACGCCGATGCGCGTTGACGGTCTCCTGCAGGAAGTCGCGCTTCTTCGCAGTGCGAAACGTCCCTGACATAGGATCAGATGACGCAGCTGGTTGCAGATGGGGCTATGAGGGAAAAGAAACAGCTTACTGGAACGGTCAACCGTTCGAGGTCTCGTAACAACGAGTCGGAGTGCATCCAGGCAGCAGGCTGCGTCGATGGACGATTGAACAATTGCATAAGACTTTTCAGAGGGAGGCACAAGCCTCTCTCTTTTGTTTTTGGCACGCACGATTTGGCTGTTGGAATGTGGTGATGTATGGCAACAGAAACACGGGTGATTGTTTCGGGATCGCGGTACGGGCTACGAGCTGCATGTGGTGCTAGGGTGCAGAAGCGCCTGGGGACGAAGATTGAGAGTGAGCCAGGGCTTTCGACAAAAGTATGGGGGTGGAGAGAGCCACGCATAAAAACAGGTCCTTAAGCATAACCCGTGCTAAGCCCCAAATGGCCCACCCCCTGACTTTTATCTGACTGAAAGCCATGTATATAGGGCGATGGGTGTATTGCTCGTGAACTGATCTACCCCCGCAGCGTGCAAACGCCGTGCGTTTATCTCGGCGACTGGATTACCCATGTCCAGTGTCCAGGCATCCAGCTTAATACTCCGTGCGTGAAGGGCTTCCGCCCAATTGAAGCCATCATCCAGCGACTGTGCAATCAGTTTGTGGTCAATGTAGAACGTGCTGATGCCCGGCACACTGTCCACCAGGTTGTTACAGCGTTCCGACAGATACTCCGCCGTCGACCAGTAGCGCCGCCGCGCCAGGATGTGATCATCCCAATAACTATAAGCACCGGAGTGGAAAGGAGGAACCTGCGGATCAATGGTTTCATCGGCTGCCCGCCAGTCAATATAAAAATGGACATCAAAACCCAGGTCCAGCCAGGGGGCCAGCTTCCGCAGTCGCCGCAGGTGCCAGTCCGCCCCGCTGCTGACGATAACGCGTTCTCCCAGCGGCTCAATCAGGCGGACGAGGCGGCGCAGGGGTTCATCTTCAGTCATCGGCAGGACATTCTTGAAATCCAGTTGCAGCCGGGTTTGCCCGGCCTGATCGAGAAACGGGTGTACGACATCGCTCAGGAGCGCGACTGAATACGCAGTCGATTTATAAGTCAGTTGCCGGGCAGATTCCACAGTGCTTTCCCCAACCGGGCCGCTGCCATTGGTTTCATGTTCCAGCACGGGGTCATGCACCAGCAAGTAGTCATCAGCTCTTAATGCGGTGATGTCCACCTCCACGAAGGCAGCCTGCTGCTCGAGGCAGGTGCGAATGGCCTCTAACGAGTTCCGCGGATAGAGATCATGAGGGGCCGCCATATGATGCACAATCAAGGGCGGCGACAACGGCAGTAACATCACACTTTCTCCTGGATAAAAACGCGATTTCCAGTGTAGCCGCTACATGTTAAGCCATGTCCGAATAAGATCATCCCAATTTTAAGAAACAGCTTCCTGAGCTTAATCAGAATTTGGTGATGAACCCCATCAGTCTTCATATTCAGCCATTAATCTCCTGACTTGGTACTTCGAAGTTGCCAACTCGCACAATCCACGTTGAGAGAGGAACAGCAGACATGCGTACGAGCAAGTTTGTCCTTCGGCTCGCCCTGCTGGGCGTAGTCGTGATGCTCGCGCTGGGCATCTCGGTTGTCAGTGCTCAAGAGCCGAGCATCATTAACCTGTACAGCTCTGGCGATACCAATATCACCGACTGGCTGCAAAATATCATCATCCCCGCCTTTGAAGCTGAATATCCCCAGTACAAGGTTCAGTTCACCAACAGCCGTGCTGCCGGCGACGAACCCATTATTGACCGCGCCATGGCTGCCCTGCAGACCGACGACGATCCGCAGGTCGAAGTCATGGACATTGATCCGCGTGGTTTTGGTGCCTCGGTTGAAGCTGGTCTGTGGTACGAACCGACGGTGGAAGAAATCCCCAACCTGGCGAATGTGATCGAAGCGGCCCAGGTTACTCCGCTGGCGGCTTCCTATCGTGGTTCGCAGGTGTTGATTGCCTATAACAGCGAGGTTGTTGCTGAAGAAGATGTTCCGACCACGTTTGCCGAATTGATCGAGTGGATCAAGGCGAACCCTGGTCAGTTCGTATACTGCCGCCCGGATCGTGGGGGCAGCGGCGGCAACTTCGTTCGCCGTGCAGTTTATGAAGTCAGTGGTATGGATCCCGCTGTCTGGACGCCAGAATTCAACCAGGAACTGGTCGATGAATTCTATCCGCAGGCGATGGCACTGCTCCAGGAAATTCACCCATTCATTTATGATGATGGTGCATATCCGGCGGGTAACAACCCCGTGCTGGAACTGTTTGCTTCGGGTGAAGTCAGCATGATCTCGGCCTGGTCGGATCAGGCTATCCAGGGCATTGACCGTGGCTTCCTGCCCGAGACGACCAAGTTGCTTCAGTTCACCGATCTGCCCATGCCCGGTGGTTACACTATGCTGGCGATCCCCAAGAACGCTGCCAACCTGAAGGGTGCACAGGATTTCGTGAACTGGTTCCTCAGCCCGGAGGCGCAGGCTTTGGTGGTCGAAGTGATCGGTGGCTTCCCGGCCATCGCCTGGGATCAGCTCACGCCGGAACTCCAGGAACGCTTTAACAGTGTCATCACCGACAACGTCCCCACCTGGCCGGGCGGTGACTACAACCCGCCGCTGACCGAGCTGTGGTACGAAACGGTCGCCACCAATATCGACCCGAACAGCTAGTTTTGTCATCTTGCCGGGGTGTGGTTATTCCACACCCCTCATTCATTCCCAATTCTCGGAAAAAACTGCACATGGTCGCACGCTCTACCCGTTCGCTCCTGCCTTATATCCTCATTACGCCGCCGATTATCCTGGTCTTTGGCTTGATTTTCTTCCCGGCTGCCCAATCTTTCGTTCGCACACTGACCGGGGTCGATGGCAGCTTCTCCTTCGAACGTTATCTTGAATTTATGAATGATCGGTCATCTGTTACGAGCCTGATCTTCACTTTTCAAGTCACTTTCTTATCTTTGATCGGTCTCTTCGCCATCTGCTATCCTCTGGCGCTTTACCTGCGCTTTTCCAACAGTCGCGTTGCCTACTGGGCGCAGATGGTCGCCCTGCTGCCACTGTTCGTGCCGGGCATCATGTCCGCCTATGCCCTGATTCGCTTTTTTCGCGGGCGCGGCTTGCTGGAAACGATCATTTACCAGTTGAGTCCGGTGCTGTCGGAAACCTACTATTCCCCCTATGTGAAGCCGGAAGGCATCATCATCGGCTCCATCTGGGAGAGCATTCCCTTCACGGTACTCGTTCTGCTGGCTGGATTACGCCAGGTTGAAAGTGGACTGATCGAAAGTGCCCAGGATGTCGGTGCCAGCCGCTGGACGATTTTTTTCCAGATCATCCTGCCCTTGACCCGGCGGGCGGCGCTGATCGCTTTTTGCCTGAACTTCATCGCCATCTTCGGTAGCTACACCATCCCTTATCTGCTTGGCCCAGCCGCTCCGCAAACGCTCGGCGTGCTTATGCAGCGCACCTATCAGGAATATGCTCAACCCTTGCAAGCCGAAACGCAGGCCGTCATCACCTTTGCGGTCTGTGCGTTGGTGGGCTTGCTCTATGTTCGAACCGTTTCTTCCCAACGCACGGGGCGGAACTAAACTACCATGACGACATTGACACTCTCCATGCGAGACCGTCTGAAGCGCTATGCTGCCCGCGAAGGCTTCGGCCTGTTCGCCTTGATCTTTCTAATAATTTTTATCGTCCTGCCGATTCTGACGGTGCTGCTCTGGGGGTTTGCGATCCGTTGGCGCTTCCCGGCAGTCATTCCAACCGAGTGGGGCTTTGATTTCTGGCAAGAGACCCTCAGCCGTGCCGACCTCCGCCGCGCTTTCCCAAACTCCATTGTGCTGTCGATTTCCGTCACGCTGCTCTCGATGGTCATCTGCCTGCCGGCTTCGTATGCGTTCGCCCGGATGAACTTCCGGGGCAAGCAGTTCTTTCTGCTATCGTTTCTGTTCACAAATGCCTTCCCGCGCCTGGGGCTGTACGTCGCCATCGCCATCATTTTCTTCCGGTTGGGGCTAGTTGGTACCTTTGCCGGGGTTGTTATCGTGCAGTTGCTCAACACCTTGCTGTTGATGATCTGGATACCGACGGCAGCCTTCCAGGGTGTCGAACGATCGCTGGAAGAAGCTGCGCTGGATGTGGGTGCCAGTCGTCTGCGCGTTTTTATGCAAATCACGCTGCCGCTGGTCTTTCCGGCAGTGTTCGCGGCGGTACTGCTGACTTTCGTCAATACCTTCTACGAGACCTACGGGGCGCTCCTGATCGGTGCGCCGAATGTACTGACCATTCCGGTTATCATGTTCCCCCTCATCAATAACCAACCGATTCCGCAGTACGGTGCCATCCTTTCGCTGGTCTTATTTGCACCCTCGGTGGTACTACTGTTGTTCGCCAATCGTCTGCTACGCGGCGGCTACCTGACCGCTGGCTTTGGAGTTTAAGCGCATGTCCACTCTCAGCCTCAAGCAATTACGTAAGCAATTTGGCGATGTAACTGCTGTCCATGAAATCAATCTCGAAGTTGGCGATGGCGAATTTCTGTGTATCCTGGGGCCATCTGGTTGTGGTAAGTCGACCGCCTTGCGGATGATCGCTGGCTTTGAAGAACCAACCAGCGGTGACATCCTGATCGATGGGCAATCAGTCGTGACGATGGCTGCCAATCATCGTCCGACCGCGATGGTCTTCCAGAAGTACACCCTCTGGCCGCACATGAAGGTCTACGACAACATCGCCTTCGGCCTCAAACTGCGTGGCCTTGCCCGTACCGAGATCGACCGCAAGGTCAACGAGGCGCTGGAATTGGTCGGCCTGCCTGACTACGGCAAGCGGATGCCCAATCAGCTTTCCGGTGGCGAGCAGCAGCGCATTGCTCTAGCCCGCGCCCTGGTGCTGGAACCCAAAATCCTGCTACTGGATGAACCCTTCAGTAACCTGGATGCGCTGTTGAGGGTGCGCCTGAGGGAAGAACTGCGCCGCATCCAGCGCCGGGTGAAGATCACGGCCATCTTCGTCACCCACGATCAGGAAGAAGCTCTGAGCCTGGCTGACCGGATTGCCGTGATGAGCAAAGGTCGGGTTGAGCAACTCGATGTACCTAGCCGCATCTACGACCAACCGGCTACCTTATTCGTGGCTGACTTTATCGGGGTGATGAATCTGATTCCGGCCCAGCAAAACGGTGCGACCATTGATCTGGGTGCGCTGAGGTTAGAATCGCCCACACGAGTAAATGGCACGGTCACGGTTGCCATCCGCCCGGAAGACATCGCGATCGTGGGCGAATCCGATGTGGATGCCTGGGGCGGTGAGGTGGAACAGATTATTGACCTGGGGCATTATCGTAAGTTGTTGGTGAAGGTACCGTCGGTCGGCACATTGAAGGTCTATGCCCCGAAAGCCCTCGACCTGCGCGAGAACCAACTCATTGGTCTGAACCCTAGCCGCTTCACGATTTTTCGGGATGGAGCAGCGCCGATTGAGGTCAAGCGGGAGGCGGTTGCCCCGCTGGAAATGAGCGTGGCTGTATGATCCGCCTGGGAATTTCGATTTCACATACTGCAGCGCGCCTGGCCGCTGAAGGGCGCCTGAATGCCGATTATCTCGTCTGGTACGGGCAGATTGGCCTGAATGGGCTGGATAAAGTCATCCCGCACAAACCCGTACTGCTCCACGATCTATCGGATTCGTTTTGGTTGAACTATACCGATCCCTTCGATGAACCGGTCATGACCCTCGCCCGGACGATTATGGAGGTCACGCGAACACCCTGGCTTTCAACTGGCATCGGGGCCAGCGCCGAACCACAGGCGCACCGGCATGGCCCTTACCGCGAGGCTGACCTGGAGCAGCGCCAATCCCGCGAGGTGGTAGCGGCCAACATCATTAAACATGGTAAGCGACTTCAGGAATGGGCGGGCGTGCCGCTGCTTCTGGAGAACTTCAACTACCATCCCACCAATGCCTATGACTATATTTGTGAGCCAGGTCAGTTCAGTGAATTGATTTCAGAGATTGGCTGTGGCGTCCTGCTCGACCTCGGCCATGCCCGCATCAGCGCCCGCAACATGCCAGAGTGGGCTGGGGATGTTGCTCGCTACTTGAGTGCCATGCCGCTGGCAAAAATCCGTGAAGTACATTTCAATCGACCCGGCTGGCAGCGCGGGCAGCGCGTTGATTTGCATCAGCCAGTGTGTCTGGATGACCTGGAATGGCTCGGTTGGTTGCTTGATCGCTGCCCGGCGGAAGCTGTTACTCTGGAGATCGAAGAAGTAGATGAATCCACCCTCATCGCTCAGTTGGACCTCATGCGCCAGTTCCTGAAGGATCGAGGTGGCTAATGCGCCTCGCATTCACGGGCCTTGAACGGAGCGCCCGGACTGAACCACTCAAGATCGCCCATCGCGGCGCTTCCGCGTATGCGCCAGAAAATTCCTTGTTGGCTTTCGAGAAAGCTGCGGAACTAGGTTCCGATATGGTTGAGGTGGATCTGCGGGTGACGGCAGATGGACATCCGGTCATCGCCCATGATGAAAATCTCAAGCGGCTGTATCAGGTGGACACAACGATCGACTCGCTCACCTTGAGCACCTTAACGACGATCACCAGTCAGCACGGTGAACCTATTCCTACCTTTGAACAAGTTGCTGCCATCTGTGCCAGGCATAAGCTTGGCCTGTACCTCGACATCAAGCAGATGAATCCGGCAGCGATGGCTCAGGTCTACGCCCATCTGGTGGGTTATAGCCTGCTTTCAGTGACGATTGCCGGTTCTTTCCGTCCGGATTATGTGGCGGAAATCAAAGCGCACTGGCCGGACTTCAACACCTCCATCCTGTTTGGCTCCACTCATATTGATCCAGTCGCGCTGGCGAGGGCAGTCCGTGCCAACTATGTCCATCCCTGTTGGGAAAATGCCGTAGCGCAGCCGCATACACTCTTAACTCCCAACTGGTTGACTCGGGTCCGAAGCGCCGAACTGGGGGTGATCTGCTGGCACGAGGAGCGTCCGGCGGAGATCGCCGCGCTCAAGGCGCTCGGTGTCGATGGCATCTGCTCCGATCAACCGGATTTGTTGTGAAGGGAATTCTATGAAGATCCGCATTGATGGTGCGCTAGACTTCCACCAGAGCAAGTCGCATATTCCTCACGCCTTTACGCTCCCGGTTGGTACAACCCGATTGGACATTCGTTTTGACTATGCGCCGATGCATACGGAAGGTCAGCCAGTTCAGAATGATCTGAGCCTGACACTCTTTGACCCGAACGGTGCTCGCGGGGCCAGGCACTGCAATCCTGACCGCAACTTGAGCATTACTGCCAATCAAGCGACCGTCGGGTATCTGCCAGGGCTGGAACCCGGCGTCTGGACCGTGTGGATAGATGCCCACCGCATCATGCCTGCTGAGACCATCCACTATTGGCTGGAAATAGAGACGACCGACCAACCCATTAACGAGGTTGCTCACCAGTGGGTCAAGCCGGTACTCAAGCCGCGTGGGCCGGGTTGGTATCGGGGCGATCTGCATGGGCATACCCGCCATTCTGATGCCGATTGGGATGTGCCGGATTTCGTGCGTTATGGGCGAGAGTTCAAGCTAGACTTTGTCACACTGACCGATCACAACACGGTTTCGCCGCTGGCGCAGGTCGATAGCCTGGCGAGCGATGATCTGCTAACGATGGGCGGCACCGAACTGACCACCTACTACGGTCACGCGCTGGCGCTGGGTGTGCGCGAGTGGCAGGAGTGGCGTGTCGGTGCATCGGGACTGACGATGCCGCAACTGGCTGCACGCGCCATGCAGAATGGGGCATTGTTCATCATTGCCCATCCGCACAGCATCGGTGATCCGTACTGCACCGGCTGCAATTGGCAGTACACCGAGATGTGGCCCGGCAATGCCCGCTGTGTCGAAATCTGGAATGGACCGTGGGATGGCGACAGTGGCAATGAGCACGCACTACAGACCTGGTACGAGTGGCTAAATCAGGGCTACCGCATGGTTGGCACGGCTGGCACCGATATTCATGGTCCGTTGATCTATGACCCGGCACCCGGCTTCAATCTGGTCTACGCGCAGGAACGCAGTGAATTCGAGATTCTGAAAGGCATTCGGCAAGGACACCTCTACATCAGCAGCGGGCCGCGCCTGAAATTCACTGCCCAATCAGCATCCGGCAATTCCGCAATGATGGGTGATCACATCACCGGCAAGGAAATCCGCTTCACATTGGTCTGGGAGGGCTGCCAACCAGACGATCAACTCTTCATCCAGGTCAATGGCACGTTGATGGAACACTTGACTACCACGACGGGTGGAACCCGCAGTTGGCACCTGCCAGCAGTTCAGCGTAGTTGGTGCGCCGTTGAGATTCGGTCGGTAGACGGGCGCTTGCGAGCCATCTCTAACCCGATCTTCTGTGGGCCAGGTTGGGCATAATTGGGATAGCTCCATCGTTCGTTACAGGTCAGGAATGTAACGAACGATTGCTGACCTCTTCTTCCGCCAGACCGAACGAGAGGGTCTTGCCGGAAACTTCCAGCCCCTTGACAATGGTCACGCCGCGAGATGGAGACAGCATAACCTCCCGTTTTCCGTTGACCAGGGGTAGATGCCGTGCCAGCGTTAGGCAATGTCGAACGTTGGGAGCCGTGCGAAGGTGTTCAGGTAATTCATGATGGCAGCGTTAATCTCTTTACAACGGCACGACTGTAGCCGGTGGTCGTGCCAATCTTCATCCCACGCGCCCTGCAGAAGGCCACCGGTTCCAGCGTGTCGGGGATCAGGTCAGCATGTTGGCTCATACGCGTTCACGGCATGCTGATCTGCTGCCTGCCAGCGCGCCGCGACTTCTGGTATCTGTGATAGCCTTGATGTGGTCGCGCTTTTGCAGACCCATCGGGATGCGAGCCTCAGCAATTTCGATCAGCACACCCTACGGTCGGAAGACCTCCACGAATACCGTCACCGGGGCGAAGCAACCGTAATCGACTGTTGTCCCGGCCCAGTCGAAGATGACCGCCTGTAACTTCATCCGTACTTCTCCACGAAGGCCTGCACATCATTCATTTCGGCCAGCCGAGCGCCCAGCGTGGCATGATCCCAATCCCACCAGGCGATTCGCAGGAGGGCCTCGATGATCGGTTCGGGGAAGCGCGGGCGCATGACCTTCGCCGGGACTCCGACGGCGATCATGTAAGGGGGAATATCTTTGGTGACCACCGCCCCTGACCCAACCACCGCCCCGGTGCCGACCGAGACCCCCGGCATGACGATGACGCCATGCCCCAGCCAGGTGTCATGCCCGATCACGCACTTGTGCGACCGCCGCCAGTCGAAGAAGGCCTGGTCGTCCTCGCCAAAGCCGTAGAGCGCCCGCCGGTACGTCATGTGATGCAGCGTGACGCGCTCCATCGGGTGGTTGCCGGGGTTGATGCGGACGTGCGAGGCGATGTTGCTGAACTTGCCGACCTCAGCGTAGATGATCTGGTTATCGCCAGCGGTGTAGCTGTAATCGTCAAAGGTGGTTTCCACCACACCGCTGTTCGCACCGATCTCGGTATACGCGCCAAAGTGGCTGTCATAGACCACCACATTGCTGTGGAAGACGGGTTCCTCACCGAGCGCCTTCATGCCGATGTGAGTCTGGTCGCCGCGATTGCTGAAGTGGGGGATGTGTTTCATGGGATTTAGCCTATGGCTGATAGTCTATAGTCGATAGCCAGAGAGTCAACGGATTAGATACCGAGACACAGAGGATCACAGCGTGATTCATCAAAGGACGTTGCCGCTTTGCGATAAATCTTCACTCTGTGCTTCTGCGTTTATCTAACTTCAATCCATCGCCACGTCTGCCGGGGTGGGCAGCGCCTGCCACAGCCGCGCCCCATGCGCATCCATGTAGATAGCCTCACCGCCGCGCAAAGTCACCCGCACGCGCACCTCGTCGCCCGGCTCGACCAGCACCAGATCTGCCCGCTGACCAACCGCGATCTGTCCCCGGTCGGTCAGGCCAGCCGCCCGCGCCGGATTGAGTGTCACCAATCGGATGGCTTCCGGCAGCGGCAGCACTCCGTGCTGGACGATCTTGAATGGAGTCTGGAGCATCGCCGCCGGATAGTAGTCCGAGGCCAGAATATCCACCACGCCGGCGCGGATGCCGTCCATGGCGCTCAGGTTGCCGGTGTTGCTCTCGCCCCGGTAGGCGTTGGGTGCACCCATGATGGTGTGCATGCCGCGTGCCCGCGCCGCCTCTGCGGAAGCAACGTTGATCGGGAACTCGGCAATCGTCACGCCCATATCGGCCTGGGCAGTGATTTTTTCAACCGTATCGTCATCATGGGAGGCGACGACGACATCATGGGCCAGCGCCGTGTCGATGATGGCTTTCGCCAGCGTCCAGTCGCGCGGGGTGACCGCCATGACCTCAACTTTCGACTCGATGCGCGAATAGACCGGGCCCAACTCGGCATCCGTGAAGCCCAGCCACTCCTTAAGGAACGTGACATAGCGGCTGGTATCGCTGTACTGCCCTTGCCCCGGCGTGTGATCCATGATCGACACCAGATCAATCCAGCCCTGGCGCAGCATGTCCTCCAGAATGGGAACTGTCTCCTCATTGCGGACTTCAAAGCGGGCGTGGATTTTGCAGTCAGTCAGCAGCGTGTGCTTGATCCGGTTCAGCACCCGGATGATCTCGATGGCGGTTTCCTGGGTGCGGAGGTCGCTCTTACGCCAGGCGAATCCAACCGCAGCGTAGGCGGTCGTCACGCCGGTAGCGGCCAGCCGCTTATCCAGTTCGTGCATTGCCAGTTCGACCGGGAAGCGGGCGCGGGGGCGCGGCTCAATATCCCGTTCCAGCATATCGCCGTGCAGGTCAACAATGCCGGGGATGGCGGTCAGGCCACGCCCGCTGAAGGCATCCAGCGCCGGGGCATCACCCTCCACTACCGCGGTGATGAACCCGTTCTCAAGGCACAGGGCACCCCGTTCGACGACCCGATCCGCAAGCACCAACTGTAAATCACTCAACCACATGCTCTCGCACTCCATTTCTTGATCGTGTCCCTTGCTCCCCCTCTCCAGCCCCCTGCCATCTTCGGCTGAAGGCGCGAAAGGAGAGGGGGGCGGGGGGTGAGGTTCTACGCCACGCCATTCATCACTGCGCTCGTCAGCAGAATTTCCCCATCGACCAGATGCCGAATATCTTCCGGGTGATGGAACACCCCGATCATCGCCACCCCTGACTCTTTCAGAACCGTCAAGCGTTCCACCAGCGACTCCCGCGCCAACCGATCCAGCGAGGCAGTCGGTTCGTCCAACAGGATCAACCGCCGCGGAGCAATCAGTGCCCGCGCCAGATTGACCTTCTGCTGCTCGCCGCCGCTGAAAGTCGTCGGATAGGCGCCCCACACCTCGCGCTTGAGGTTGAGCGAGTCCAGCCAGGACTCGGCTTCGGCCTGCGCGGCATCCCAGTCCACCCCGGCATCCAGCAGTGGTTCCATCACCAACTCCAGGGCGCTCACCCGCGGGCGCGGACGCAGGAACTGGGTCACAAAACCGATCTCAGCTTGCCGCAGCAGGGCGATGTCCACATCGGCAGCCGTCGCCAGGTCAACCCGTCCGTGCTGGCTGGCATACCAGGCGTGACCGCCGGTCGGCACATATGTCCGGTAGAGGCAGCGCAGCAGCGAGGATTTGCCCGCGCCGTTGACACCGGTCACCAGCAGGAACTGCCCGGCCTCCAGCGTGAACGACAGGTTGTAAAACACGCCGATCTCCCGCTGGAGATGGTGAATGTCGAATTGTTTGGTCAACTGATCTACGTGCAACAACGGCATGGATTTATCGCCTTATCTCGCGGGCGACCCAGCGGATCGCCCCTACATGTTCCACCGACGGACGCCCAACGGGGCGTCCCTACAGACTCTCTCTGCGTCTCGGTTCCTCTGCCCCTCTGCAGTAACTTCTTCGCTTCGCTGTGTCTTGCTGAAAGCTGTTCGCTGACTACTGAAAGCTGCCTCACAGCTTCGCGTGAACCAACTGCTGCGTGTACGGGTGTTGCGGATCATCCAGAATCTGGTCGGTCAGACCGGCCTCGACCACCTGCCCGTAGCGCATCACCATCACCCGGTCGGAGAGCGTGCGGATCACGCCCAGATCGTGCGAGACCAGCACAATCGTCATCTCGCGCTCGCGTTGCAACCGCTTGAGCGTATCCAGCACCGTCGCCTGAATGCTCACATCCAGCCCGGTGGTCGGTTCATCCAGCAGCAGCAGGGCCGGCTTCATCGCCAGCGCCTTCGCCAGTTGTACTCGCTGCTGCATCCCGCCGGAGAGGACACGCGGCGGATCGTCCATCCGGTCGAGCGGGAACTCGGAGGCCGAGAGCGACTCCCGCGCTGCCGCCCGCAGGGTTTCAAAGCTGCGTTCGCCCGCGATGAGCAGGCGTTCGGCCACATTGCCGCTGCTGGTGAAGCGCATCCGCAGCCCCAGGTGCGGGTTCTGATACACCACGCCGATCCGCTGGATTTGCACCTGCCGCCGGTCGAAGCGATCCAGCGCGAACAGGTCTTGCCCGGCGATGCCGTCCAGATGCAGCGTGTAGGTTCCCGCGTCGGGCTGTTCTTCCAGGTTGAGCATTCGCAGTAGGGTGGATTTGCCCGAACCGGATTCACCCACTACGCCCAGGACCTCGCCGGGGTAGACCTCCAGCGACACGTTGTCTACCGCCAGCCGCCCGCCGTAGCGTTTGGTCAGGCCAGTGGCGCGCAGCAGCGGTGGATGCTGGACCAGGCGCGGCGCATCAAGCCGGGCGGCGCGGTGGTTTGAGGAAGCCATCAACATAGAAACGTCCTTGATCGTCAAAGTAAGTTGCGCCGGGTGCGACCTCATTCGCCAGCTTTTCCGCATAGCCGCTGTCGGAAAGCTCGTACTGGGCCGTCCCGTCAGCCTGCGGCAGTTCGTTCATGAACTTGTTCTCGGCACCGGTCGTCTTGCACACCCACCCGCGCTGATCTTCGACCTGGAAGGGAATATCGCTGAACTCCAGCGGGCGAACTTCGGTGTACGGTGGCACCGCGTACAGGCGCTTCTCCCGTCCGGCGGAGAGCAGCGTCAGGCTGGGAGCCTGATGCAGTTTGGGCGTGTCCCAGCGCGGGATCGGGCTGGGGCTGATGACGTAGCGTCCGTTGACCAGCGAGGGGTAACTCGCCCCCTGGACGTACTGCTTAAAGCGCACCAGTTGCTCGTACAGGCCCAGCCACATCTGCCCATAGTCGGCGTCGGCGTGCATCCCGGCGGCCTTGCTGATGTCCGGTTGGACGGCCCGCAATGGCTCCGGGTCAGGCACTTGCAGGATGAGCGCTTGTCCCTCCTGCATGACCTCCTCCGGGATGCGGTGGCGGCTTTGCAGGAGCGTTGCTTGCAGCGTGTCGGTGGTGGTTCCACAACCGCTCATGCGGGTGATGAAGCGGCGCAGGTTGGCGGCGTTCACGCTGTCATCCGCACCCTGGTCGATCACCTTGACCACGCTCTCCGGCCCGACCAGCGCCAGCGTCACCTGGAGGCCGCCTGTCCCCCAGCCACGTGCAATGGGGAGTTCCCGGCTGGCATATGGCACCTGATAGCCCGGTATGGCAATCGCCTTCAGAGTCCGGCGGCGCAGTTCCCGCTTGGCATACGTATCCAGGTAGCCGTAGCTGTAATCCTGTTGGGGGGTGGTCAATTCTCGTAAAGTCATGTCAATCCTCAAAATCGGAACATATGTTCCGATTTTCCTCTGAAATTGTGCTACGCTCTCATCAACTCTGCCTGTAGGGGCGGTTCAACGGTCGCCAGCCTGATTAGGTCGCACCTTCCAAAATGAGTAGAAGTCACGCAGTTCAACGATATTTGTAGGGGCGCACGGCTGTGCGCCCGTCCGAATTTCACCCTCAACTGCGTAAGTCCTAATGAGATCCAGGCGGCGAATTTGGACAGCGCCCACGAGTCCAATCTGTCCAATCTGTCCATTTTGTCCAAAGAGCCGTCCGGCGGACGGCGCTCACAAAACTGCCTCCTCCACCTGTTCCCCGTCTTCTGCCTTCGATTCGCTCTCAGCGGCAGGAGCAGCCGTCTCGGTAGTTTTGCCCTGATCCCAGCCCATCGCACCCAGCATCTTGCGGATGTTATCCAGCCCGCTGGCGAAGGTGACGTAATGCGGCAGCTTGAAGTGAATGCAGAACCCGGAGGCTTCCACTGGCTCGGTGTGGTACATCACAAATTCTTCGGTGTGCGCCGGGTTCTCGCCACCGGCACTCATGTCCATATCCAGTGTGGAGGCGGCGATCAGCTTGACCTCGTTCCAGCCGAGAGTCGCCGCGAAACCCAGCATATAACCCTGCTCGCCGTGGTCCGGGGAAATCACCTCGCACTGGCTGACCTTCACCCGACCGGCGCTGAAAACTGCACCTGTGACCGGATGTGTCAGTTCGACCTCGGCGTAACCCAGTCGCAGTTCGTTCACCGTCGGGTGGATCATGCCGTAGCCGCGCATGACCGAGTAGCCCAGCGCCAGCGTCCCGCCCGTATCGGCCCGCGCCAGTGCCTGCAAACGGTGCGCTCGCGGTGCCGGGAACATCACCGTATCGGTGGTCACATCCGGGATGGCTGCCGGGTCGATCTGCTCCGGCTCGGTCGGCGGTAAGAGTCCTTGCCCGCGCTGCCAATCCGCCACGGCAGGTTGATTGGGTGGGGAGGGTCGCTCGGCGGGAGTGAATTCTGGCGGATAGCGGATAGCGGATAGCTGATGGCTACCGTTCGTTGCCCCAGTTCCGTTCACAGCACGTTCTTCTGTCTGGTTGGTCGCTGATCGCTGGTCGCTGGAAGCTGCATCCAGCACATCCAACCGCAGCAGCCGATGACTGTAATCCAGCGAGGGACCGAGAATCTGCCCGCCGGGAATATCCTTGAACGAGGCGGAAATCCGCCGCACGGTCAGCAGGCGGTCAGCACTGGCGGGCTGCGCGTAGGCGATGCGCGGTTGGGTCGCCCGGTAGGCCCTCAGCAGCAGCACCGCCTCGTACAGATCGCCGCCCGTCTGCGCCAGCGCCAGCGCCGCCAGTTCCGGGCTGTAGAGCGACCCTTCGCCCATCACCCGATCCACCAGATAGGGCAGACGTTCCTGAATCAGGCGAACCGCCTCAAGGGTCAACGGGCCGTTGAGCAACCCGTAGAACTGTTCGGCATTCTGGATCGCTTGCTCGCCGCCTTTGGCTGCTACATACATGCGCTCAATCCTTCTACCTGCATCGTAACATCGCTACTCTTGTTCCCCTCTCTCAGTGCTGTCTTCGGCGAATTGGGAGAGGGGGTTAGGGGGTTAGGGCTACTCCACCTGTGTCGAACGGGGCAGGCCGACGACCTGTACGCCATCCACAATATACACATCCCACCCCAGCGGATAACGCAGCCGCGCCGCCCGCAGTGCCCAGAACGAGTCCGGCAGATTCAGGTGCGCCTCAATCTCGCTGTTGATCCCCGGCCCGCGCCAGGTTCTACGCCTGCCCCCCTCCACCGATCCTGCCATGATGAGGGTTGCCCCGTCATCCGGTCGCAGCAGGGTGCCGATGCTTGCCTGCGACAGTCCGGTTTCATCCCATGCCGGGTAGAAGTGATAAGCCGCTTCCCCCGGGGCTAGCACCCGCGCACCAGTCGCGTGCAGGGCTGCCCGCAGATCAGCATCCGGCGTGTAGTAACTGGTTTCCAGATCGAGTAGCGCCTCGGCAATCAGGCCGAAGCTGTTCAGGGTTGGGTCAACCAGTGGGGAACGCATTTCCGGCAGCGTTTGAATGCGACCGGGGTAGCTCAACGCCCACATCAGCGCGAGAAAGGTTTCGCGCTGGCGGGCTTCTTCAGGGGTGTACAGGGTTATGCTCATGGTTTAGTCGATAGTCGTTAGTCGCAAGAAACAAGTTCCAAGATGCAAGAAAATGGTTACAGGTTTCAAGTAATTCTTGATACCAGCCGGACAAAAGTACTCACTAATCACCGAGAGTCATTAATCACCAATCACTGACCACTAGCCACTGCCTAGAACGTTTCCATCTCGACGCGGGTGGCTTCCACTTGTCGCAGCAGGAGATCATCAGCAGCCAGTTGAGCCTGTTCTTGCTCGGCCAGGAAAGTCTCGATGAGAGAAGTACGGATCCCCGCCTGCAAAGCCGCATCCAGCAGCGCAATCGCCATCGACTGTTCCAGGTCGCGCCCCAGGCAGACGGCGTACCCCTCGGCACCGGCTTCAATCCGCACCCGCGATTCACTTACCAACACCTCGCCCAGATGGAAGCGGGTGCCGGTCGCGGTGTCGGTATACGGCAGCATCACCAATCCAGTGCGGTTGACCAGGACCTGAATATCACCCAGGTGGGGGAGTATGTCTTCAGCGAGGTCTTTGACGGGTTGGGCGGGAGCATGGGTCAGCAGGGTGAGCGACTGACTATGGCTGTAGGGCATGAGCAATTCCAATTGGCGTCCAGGTTTCTTACTAGAGTCAGTATCCTACCAGACAGCAAGCCGGGGCAAACTTCCCCCGGCTGCCTATCGCTTAATCCCCCTCCCCGCAGGGAGGGGGAAAAGGGGTGAGGTTTAGCGCGCCCGCAGGTCGATGTTCAGGTTAGCGGCGATGTCACGCAGGCTGTCATACAGCGAGTCGATGCTTTCCGCACCGGTTTCAACAGTGGGGTCAACGTAGTAGCGTTCCAGTTCAGCCACCAGGTCCTGGTTGTCCGCAATCGCCAGCAGGGCGGCCTTGACGGCATCCTTGAAGCTCTGGGGCAGGGCGGCGTTGATGGCAAACGGGGTTTCCGGGATCAGGGGGGACTGGTGGAAGACCACGATGCTGCCTTCCGGGCAGGCTTCATAGATCGCCATGATTTCTTCACTGGTCATGGATTCAAGGTACGGCCATTCTTCAGCCGTGGCCGGGCCTTCGAGACCCATGTCATTGAAACCGCACAGTTCAACACCGGCAGCTTCAACCTGGGCGGGCAGGTTGGCATCGAAGGTCGCACCGGCTTCCACGGTGTCATTCCACACGGAAAGAACGGCATTCGGGTGGTTGCCGGCGAAGCTCACGCTGGCGAATTCTTCGATCTGGGCCGGATCGGTGAATTCCATCGCTTGCAGGATGTCGTTAGCGGGGACCAGGTAACCGCTGGTGGAAGCCGGGTCGGTGAAGGCGAAGCTGCGATCGGCCAGGTCGGCGATGCTGGTGATGCCGCTGCCCTTCTTGGTGAACTGCAGGCTGAAGTAACCGGGGACTTCGGCCTTGTCCACTTCGACTTCATAGTTGGCGACTGCGATCGCTTCGGCATTGGCGACATCGGCGGCCAGGACGTAGCTGAAGGGGCCAACTTCCATGGCATCCGCGCGGCCAGCGGCCATGGCTTCAATCACGGCATTGTAGCTGGTGCCGGTGATGAGGACGGTCCGCACACCCAGGGTTTCTTCCAGGTAGACGCGCATGGGTTCGACAGCAGCCAGGGCTTCGGCTACATCGTCGCCGGGGTAGACACCGATGATGAAGGTTTCCGGCCAACCGGTACGATCCACATCCTGGGCAGAGACCAGGCTCAGGCCCAGTAGGGCGGCCGCGACCACGGCCAGGAGCAACACGGCAAACTTCTTCATGCAGACTTTCTCCTCGAACAGAATAAGCGATGCAAAACAGGCAGGTAGGCGTAGGCCGCGCTAGATGAAGCGGCGGCGCAGCCACCCACTGAAACGATCAATGATCGTGACAGCCACAACCAGGACGAGAGCCGCACCCAGCACTTTGGGGTAATCACTAGTGCCGGTGTACTTGAACAGCAGAAAGCCAACACCACCCGCGCCGACAATACCGAGGATGGTGGCGTGGCGGACATTGCTCTCGAAGAAAACGATGGAGTAGGAAATGAACAACGGAAACGCTTGCGGGATGACCGAAAAGATAAAGGTTTGTAGCCCGTTGGCTCCCGTCGCCCGCACGGCGTTGACCTGTGCCGGGTCGATTTGTTCAATGGCTTCGGAAAAGACCCGCGCCAGTGAACCGACTGAACCAAAAGCCAGCGCCAGTACCCCAGTGAACGGCCCCAGACCAACGGCGGCCACAAACAACAGCGCGTAGACCAATTCCGGGATCGAACGGAGGAAGTTCAACACCAGCCGGGTGGCATTGTAAATGACTGGATGGGGGGCGGTATTGCGTGCTGCAAATAAGGACAGCGGCAGCGCCATGGCGACCGCGCCTAACGTGCCGATGATCGCCATCTGAATGGTCTCAAACACGGCTGTGATGATCGGCAACCAGCCAATTTGCAGCGTATTTCCAAACAAGTTGACTTCGCTGCGGATAATTTCAAACTCGGCGATCTGATTGCCGAGTACACTTACTTCAACGCTACGGACCCGGTCTACCTCAAACTCGGGCGGCATCATTCTGCCTATGAGATTTCCCATGGCGATGAACGGATCGAAGATGGATGTAATCCGGTTGGTTTCGCTGGGCCCAACTGCGGACAGCGACCATGACAAAACAAAAAGCACTAACAAAAGGATCCCCAGGGTACGGACGCCAGGTGTTGGAAACGGGCGCAGTAATTGCTCCCGCAGGACTTCCGGGTTGGTGGCAATCGTTGTGACTGGGACGGATGTAGCCATGTTCGAATATGCCTCAGGATGCCAGGACAGGTTGAGTCAGGCCGACAGGTTCTGGTACGGCTTGAACCGAAGCCGCTTTTTTGTCTTTATCAAACCGGTAGATTTCGTCCATCGTCGCTTCATCCAGTTGGCCGGGTGTGCCGTCGAAAACGATCACGCCCTGGGCGATGCCGATCAGACGGTCAGCATATTGTTTTGCCAGTTCAACATCGTGGATGTTGATGAGGGTCAGCACGCCGACTTCGCGGGCCACGCGGGCCAGATCGCTCATCACCTGCACCGAAAGCTCTGGGTCAAGGCTGGCAACGGGTTCATCTGCCAGCAGGATTTTGGGTTCCTGGGCGATGGCGCGGGCGATGGACACGCGCTGCTTTTCTCCACCGGAGAGTCGGTCCGCGCGGAATTTGGCGCGGTTGAGCAGGTTGACTTGTTCCAGACTCCTGAGGGCGATTTCCCGGTCAGACTTGCCGAAGTAGCCGATAAAGGCCGCCAGTGGATTGACGTAGGCCAATCGACCGGTCAGCACATTGGTGATGGCAGGTAAGCGCTCGACCAGGTTGTACTCCTGCCAGACGAAGCCGATATAGCGGCGCGCCTTGCGGAGTTTCTCCCCGCGGAGGGAGGTGATGGTTTCACCATCCAGTGTGATGCTGCCCGCGGTCGATTCCTGCAATCCGTTGATACAGCGCAGCAACGTGGATTTACCCGCACCGCTGCGCCCGATTACGGCGATGATGTCACCTGCATTGGCAGTAAAGCTGATGGATTTGAGGGCTTCGTTGCCATTCGGATAGACAACCCGCAAATCGCGAACATCAAGCATCGGCATATTGAATCAGGTCTCGATAATGTCGGCAGAAGTCAGCTAAGAACTGCTTGAAGGTATCGAGATGTTGTTAAATGCTGAGGAAGCGATCTTTAAAGTTGATATCGACGATATCGGGGAAACCTTAATATTGGTTATGGTCAGGCGATGTGCGTAGGCACAGCGGGAATCCAGCAAGTGCCTAAGGCATCAAGGTAAGCTTGAATTGGAATTACGCTTGCTGATCTGCTGGAGGTGCGCGACGGAGATATCAAACTCGCTCGCAATCTCGCGGAGAGTATCGCCTGCATTAATCGCCAAATCCATAATAAGATATACAGCAGACGATAGTTGTTGAACCTGATTATCAAGCCAGGATGCAGCCTTTGCTTGACTCGCTGGTTCACTTGGGGATTGGGCCAATAAGAACCAGAGCATTAGTGGCTGGTTACACATACGATCAGATAAACCAAGCCCTGCGACTGACCGAACGCGTCCGCCCGAACAATCCTGCAGGTTACCTGATCCAGGCATTGGAGGGGGAGTGGATCGCTTCAGTTCCGCCATGCAAGCAGGTGCCATCGGATGGACGTAGGTATGTGGTCGGTCCTTATGCCCACATCATAGGCTCATGAGACCAGTACAGATGTTCACACCAAACTCAAACTGACTGTTCTATTGCGCGGATAGAACATATGTCTTGCGCTGGCAATCCATTCGTTTGCTTTTTGTAATGCTTATAGGTGATCTGTGTCTCAGTCAACCATCGCCCTACTGGAAGCGCTGCTTCAAGCGCAGTGGGTCCCTTCAAAGCCAATCTACCCTGATACTTCCGCGGTCTGAGCGATCTGGTCCACCGGGCCCGACTGCCGCGCCGGGCTGCCGAGCATCTCATCCAGGCTGGGGCTATGGACGGCTGCGGCTGGGGTGGACGGCGGGAACTGCTATGGGGATTAGGGCTGCTGTGCGAGCCGGATGCACTGGGTCTGGCGGTGGAGCCGGTGGCAGTCAGCCTGCCCGCCCTGAGCGCCGCCGAGTCTGCTGGGATGGAGGTGGCGATGACTGGTCTCTCGACTGGTCCACATCCGATGACCATCTACCGCCAGCGATTACAGCGCAAAGCTGTCCTCAGCAGTGCCGATCTGACTGCCTGTCCGAGTGGATCACAGGTACGGGTGGCCGGGCTGATGGTGGTGCATCAAGCTCCACCGACCGCCAAAGGCTTCCACTTCCTGACGCTCGAAGACGAGTGTGGC
>JAFLCG010000028.1 GCA_017303635.1 Anaerolineae bacterium
AGCGCATCCGGTCGAGTGCCCATTCGCTCTCCATACATCCTCCTCCCTGCCAATCGGTTGGCGGATGATTGTAGGGGTCACGATGTCGCTACGCTCCTCGAGGAGATGAACCAAAAGAATCATACACCAGCGGATGAGTTACCCTCACCACCTTAGACTAGCCCGCGAGCTAAAACCGCTCGCACCTCACACGCCGGTAGGGCTGGTGTGCCGCAACCACGCGCCACACCGCTGACCGCGCACCGGGGTGCGGGTCAGCGTGTGGATGCGGTAGACCGCATCCACCGGACGCACGCGGGGCGTCCGTCCGACCCAGACGGCAGATTCTCGTTCCGAATCCGTGTTTCCCCCCTCATCCTGCAATCACCAGCCCTCCCCCGGTAATCTTACCCATCCCATCCTGAAGTATTCCGGCTGTCTGACCGCCTCACTTTGCGACAATTGCTTCTGTGCTGGAGTGTCCAGGAGCCTCTCATGAAAGCTATCATCGTCACCGACTTTGCCTACAAAGGTCCCAAGCGACGAGGACGCGGGACTGGCCCGCAGGGTCTCCGCGCTACCCTGCGTTACCTCCAGTACCGCGATGAACGCAACAACCACCTGGCACAGGATCACCGCTATGAGCGTTGGTATGACCGCGGTCTCGGTCATCACTATCGCGACATCTTCAACGCCTGCGACCATCTTCAGAGCAAACACGTCCTGGCGTGGACCTGGGTCCTCTCCCCCGATCCTGAACTCATGCAGTTGATCCCAGAAGCTGAACGACGGGATGCCCTGGCTGATCTGACTGACAGCATCGTCGAGGACTACTACGAGTCGCGGGATCTGGATACGCCGGAGTACAGCTTTGTCATCCATCGGGCGATGACAAAACCAGAGGATGGGCTCGAACCACTCGAGCATCTGCATGTCCATGTCGTGCTGCCCGGCACGACCACCCATGGCATCTGCGACCGGGTGCCGGTCTACAACAACACCGACAAAGGTCACGACCGCCTGTTTCGGGAAGTTGGAACCAAACACTTCGCAGAGGCGCTGGATCACTTTGTCGGACCAGAATGGCGTGTTCTCCGCGAACCAGAGCCGGAACCCGAAAATGCATTGTCCGAAGGCTACGATCTGGACGACTGGTTTCCACGCTAAAGCGTTCGGTGTCTGGGAGGTGGGGCGCGCGCAACGTCGGCGCGGCGAGTGTGCCGCACGGGCTGCCTCCCCGTCCAGCACCGGCGGCCAGTACGCTCATCCCACCCTCCGGGCGGGACGGCCGAACTACCCGTCTGGCAAAACGCCCTCCACCCACAAACGCCTCATCCACTGGCTGCTTGGGGCGTTTTGCCTGTTGGACGGGTCCCCTCCTCAGTGCGGCAGGCCGCGGGTCTGAGCGTTGCGCTCGACCGGGCTGGCGGTACCCAGCCATGCGGAGGAGGTTCCATCATGACCACGTTTATGACCGGTTGGGCCGGTATGCTCACATTTGCTGAAATCCGGGATGCCCTGACACCCAATCTGTTTCGCCTCATGCGCTACTACCACTTCCCGGAAGCAGATCTGGACGATCTACACGCCCATGGCTTCATGCGGCTGTGGCAGGCGTTGTCGGACGACGCGACCTTTCTGGAGAATGCCAGCAAGAACGAGGCACTGCGCCTGCTACTCAATCGTCTCAATCCGCAGCACTATCGCAAGTTTGACCGCAAAGAGGTCTCCCTTGAAGCACTGGCTGACAGCAGCGGTGAGCCAGATGATTTCCTGATTGAGGGTTTCGGCATCGGAGGCGGCAGACAGGCTGCCTTCACGCGCCAGGTCGATCTGCGACTGGATCTGGAGCGGGCCATCCAAACCCTGGCTGAACGCTATCAGGACAGTCAACCGCATCTGGTCGCCCTCTACTACGTTACGACCAGCGTGAACGTCGATCATGCTGCTTCACTGGCTGGGCGAGCCGGTGGCAAGAAAGGCTGGTGGCTGACCAGCATCGTCAAGCCCGTGCGCGAAGAGTTACAGGCATTGCTGGAGCTGTATGACACACGCCGCAATGACTGGCGCAGCCAGTTTCTGGCGGGCGACGACGTGCCGCTTCAGCAGGTCATCCAGCGCCACGCCAGCCGGGGCAACAGCCGTATGATCGCGGTGCTGAAGAGTCTGGCTGCCCATGAAAGCTGTGCCGCGCTCGAGCAGCGACTCGGTGTCCCCAAATCGACCGTGTTCTACCTGCGGCGGCAGGCTCACAGCGAACTCAATCGGGCTTACCGCTGAGGCGGCAGTCGTCCTGAGCATGACGCTAAACGGCTCACATATTTATGGCGGCAGGTTTTTGTAGAGAGGAAAGGGATTTACTTCGCCTGCTGGCGCAGCATGTCAGACACGATGGTGAGGGCGGTCGGGCCGTCTCCTGCCAGGAGTGCTTCGAGTAGTTTCCGTTCATCGTCATGCAGAACCGTGACCAGATCGCCACGCGGACTATCGCTCAGACCCAGTAGATAATCAGCGCTCACACCTAATTGAGTAGCAATAGCTTTGAGTACACTGGCAGACGGGTCAGTATGACCATTCTCGTACTTACTCACTTGCGCTTCCCCAAGACCACATAGGCGTGCTAATTCTCGCTGCGACCAGCCCCGCTTCTCACGCCATTCTCGCAATCTTTCAGTTTGAATTCCCGTTCGATTACTTGAGGTCATGGGCAATCTAACTTGACAATACAAGGATTCGTGTCTACGATCATGTCATATAAGGAACAGGTTGTTCCTTATAGAACTGGACGCGGCGGGAGCCTTCGCGAGAGGCTGATCCGCCGCTTAGGATAGAAAGGACCTATCCCTATGCACATTGTACTGCAATCTGCACCGCTTGCGTATGCCTCGCCCCCGACCTTGCTGCTGCCCGCTCCGCCATCGCGAAAACGGTTACCCGCTCCAGCCATCGCGGGTCTGCTTCCGGCTCATACGGCCTCCGCCCCCTCAGCAACCGCCCTCGCCACCCATGACCTGCTCTACCAACTCGGTCGCCTCCGCAGCCGGGAAGAAATGGATGCGGAAATACATGATCTGGTGTCGGACGCACTGGCCCAACTGCATAACCGCCATCGCCCTCGATTGGAACTCTCGCAATGAGCAGCAAGACACTCACCCTCCAACCAGAGCCGCTCATCGAGATCAATACCGTTCTGGAACAGGTCAGAGCCGCCCTTGAGGAAGCGCTCGGTTACATCGAGCGTCAGGAAGACGGCCCACTGACCATGCAACTGGCACTCAAGGCTATTCGACAGCAGGTGGATGCGCTGGAAGATGAGGTGTATGGGCTGCACTACACCGCTGCCAGCCTCAACCGCATTGCCATCCGCTTGCGCGAGCAGCGCGATGAAGCCCTGCGTCAGCGTGATCTTCTGGTCGCCGTCACCGGTCTCACCGAATATCTCGATACCTGAATAATCAGGGCGGCAGGCGCAGGCTGAAAAGACGAATTCGGGTTGAGGAATTCTGCATCCCCCAACCTGAAATCCTTCCCGAGTTGCACATGGCACCTGAGGCACACTGGATGATGATTCGCTCATCCAGCCTCGGAGCTACTTGTGAAATCTCAGCAGCCTGCCTTGTCCGCCAAGCCTGCGTCGCGACCGCTCAGCCTGACCGATCTGGAACGCCTGCACCGGAATTATCAGCAGGCGGTTGAAGCCGGGCAGTGGCAGCGTCCGCTGCTCACCCCCGACCAACACCAGACAGCGGCTCACCTGCTGGCGGAACTGGCGCTCATCCCACCGATAACCCCATCTACTGAGGATGTGTAACCTTATGCCACGCCGTTTTCGGGCTGCCGATGCGCTGGATGAACTCCAGCCCGGCCCTTTTCAACCCATTCAACTGCCCACTCACCTGAACCTGATTGTCTATGCCCGTCAGTCCACTCAGGCGCAAGTCCTCAACCATGCCACCTCGACCGAGATGCAAACCGCCGACCTGATCGAGATTGGCATCCGCTATGGCTGGTCACGGGAACAGTGTCTCCTGATTGATGATGACCTGGGGGTCTCTGGCACACTCGGCATCGACGAACGCCTCGGTCTGACCAAAGTGATGGAGCGCATCGACCAGCAGCAATCCCGCGCGGTGCTGGTGGTCAATGAGGATCGTCTGTTTCGGGACGAGAGCATGATCCAGGTCAATGTCTTCATCAAGTTCATGCGGGAACACAATGCCTACGTCCTGACCCCTTCCATGGTCTACAACTTCGCCGAACGCTTCCATGTCAAGATGTTCCGGGAGAAAGCTGAGTATGCTGCTGCCTACATCACCGACTATGTACGGGAACGCCTGATTGGTGCGCGCCGCAAGAAAGCGCTCAAAGGTTTGTACGACGGTCGTCCGATTGCCCCCGGCTACCGGGTCGATTACGACAAACGCCTGCCCGATGGAAGCGAGAACCCTGCCTATCGCCGGTATGTCCTCTACGAACCCCACGCGGCAGTCGTCCGTCGTCTGGCCGAAGTCATGGTGACAGACGACTTGTCCATCACCGAACTCTACCGCTATGCACTGGAACACCGTCTGGTCTTCCCGGAGTGGGAAGCGGGCATTGATGCCCGTGTCCGTTCGCGCGTCCGGCTGCAACCAGTGGCAGGTGGTTTGTTCTACGCCTCAGTCTATGGTCTCTACTCCCTGTTCACCAACCCGGTCTACATCGGTCACTGGCTGGTCGGCGGGAGGATTGCCCAGCGACAGAACCACCCGGCGATTCTGGACGAGGATACCTTCTACACCCTGTTCGAGCGCCTCTCCACCTACGACCTCAATGGCGAACTCAATGCCAAACGCAATCGCTACCGAGCCTATCCTGCCAATCGGGTGGTGCGCGGGCCGGACAGTGCCGGGATGCTGCTGGGACTGCTCTATGATGTGAGCAGCGAGCCACCGCTCCCCGTCACCTACCAGCATCACACCGCCAACTATCATCGCCAGACCGAGCCGGTCATGTACTATGCCTGTGTTGAGAACACACCCGGCCCCAAACCTCAGCGCTGGTCGATTCAGGCAGCCGTACTGGATCGCCCGGTCAGTGAGCGGTTTCTCAATCGGCTGCGGCGTTCGCAGGTAGAATACGACCCGGCCATCTATCAGGAGCAGGCCGCTATCCGCCAGAACGAACTGCGAGCCAGACACAAGGTACTGGAGACCCAGCAGCGTGAAATCCAGGAGCAAATGGAAGGCAATCTGCGAGCCATGACCTTGCCCGGTCTGACACCCGATGAGATGAACTACTTCCTCCAGCGCAAACGCAGCCTGACCCGCGATCTGGATACCACCACCGCTCGGCTGGCTGAACTCCGGTCGCAGCAGGAGGAAGCCCAGGAGATGAGCCAGGTCTTTGCCACCCTCGATGATCTGCTGGCCAACTGGTCACAGCTCAGCGCCCGGCAGCAGCGGCGCTATTTGACCCGCTTCATTGAGATGATCGGCATTCGCGTCGGCACTACCGGCTACTTTGACATCTGGATTTACTGGAAACACACCTTTGATGCCACCCTGGATGCCGCCGAGATTGAGACCTTCCGCGTCCGTTTGGTGCGTGCTCGTCCGACGGAGTGGAACGACGAACGAAATGCCATTCTGTTGGAGCACTACTTGCTGCCGCAGGTCGATCTCATGAAGCACCTGCCGGAATGCACCTGGGGAGCGATTTGTCGTCAGATGAACCGACTGGGACTGGATCGGCGGGGCGACTTGACCGCACTGGGACGCTGGCCGGAACTGAAGGCCATCCGCGATAACTGTTCCTGGAATGACTGGCTGATTGAACATCCTGGCGAGGTGCAACCCACCCCACCCGAACGCCGTCCGCACACCCGGCTCAAGTGGACACCAGAAGAAGATGCTATCCTGCGGGATAACCTCCACCTGCCCCGGCTCGAATTGATGAAACTGCTGCCGGATCGCACCTGGGGTTCCATCCACAATCACTGCGAGCAGTTGGGATTGCCGCGAGTGGCCCGGCTGCTGGAAGCTGGTCATAGTCCGAATGCAGGTTTTGGCAAAGGCTGCCCCATCCCCATCTGGATGAGTTACCACCAGTGGCTGGAACACCAGTCATCCCCCCTCCCGACCGATGTCACTCCAGCACCGGAGGCTGCCCCGTTTGGCATCAACACCTTACTGGACAACCTGATGAAGTAACTCGCTTTCTACGACCACTCCTATCACAGGCAGTCACGCGACTGCCTGTTTTGTTTCCGAGGATCTGAACCAGTCCTGAAGACTGCAACTTATTCGACTCGACAAGGTCACCGGATCAGGCAAACTCCCTTGTATTCATTATTACAAATTGCGTGCTTTTGCGGGATGTGATGTTAATTGGTCTGGTAGGCTGAGCTCATTTCCCTACCCATATCCCAGCACTAATGATTACTATGGTGATGAAAAATCGCGCCCAATTCAGCATCTCAACTATCTACAGTACACCGCAGATTATCTCACTCTACCTATAATCGATCCGACCATTGAGTCCAGAGAAAGCTGTATTCTCTTTCTCTGATTAAGGTATCAGAGCCCCTACAAAATCCGCCCCATCTTTTTCTGATCACCAACAAACTCAATCGCTACATTTGCGGTGCTTCCCCGAATCATTTCGAAAGTCTTTTCATCTTCCGGACCAGCAGGGAGATAAAATACAGCTTTCATTTGCTCTGAATAGGGACCAAACACGGCGGCTTCCCCATACATGTACCTGATTCTGCCAAACCGACTATTGTTTATCGTAGCAAGAAATGGCGGTAAAGGCAGAACCATACTTTCTGTTGAATGCCATATGTCGGAAAAGTCGGGCAACTTGTGTAGTTCCTGTAGCAAGGTGCCATACCGATCCTCTTTTTGGCGAGGCAGTGACATATATCGGAAAATTAGAATCTGAAGTTGTGCATTAGCTACCCACTCGGATGCAAACAGTCGTCGCGCATTGAACAAGGGATCAAACATAACGCGTAGTACATTTGGTCCCGCCGAGTCGAAAATCCGGTCTCCAAGTTGTGCTAGATCGATTTCAAACAGCGCCAGTAAATAAGCGTTGAGTGATTGAATATCCACTAGACTATCGGCAACGATAGTTGGATATTTCATACCTTTATGGAATTCTTGCAGTTCTGTGGACCAAGCAGGTAAACCCGCTTCAAATTCTGGTATCAGACCAGCTGCCACAAAAAAACTGCGACGGATGAAGCCACTCAGCTTGAGGCTCTTGCTTAACAATGTGACCGTTCTTCGATCTAAGTGTGCTTTTTCACCATACTCAATATCGACGATCGTTTTGTAGGACACAAGTGAAAGTTCTGACAATTGCTGGCGTGTAAATTCCATTCGCTCACGCAGCGATCGTAACAACTCTCCAAAACTAGCCTTGAGAATCAACTCTGAGTTTTCAAGCGATTGCATAAGTCGTGATGTGGATTCGTCCATGACCCCTCTGTTTCCCCAAAAAGGTAAATCCATGGGAGCAAATACATCATATACTCATTTCACTATGTCGGCGAATCGCCTTGTAAGGCTAAAGTAAATAGAAAACACAAGTTCACTGAACATATTACATATCAAACCGTCATTGAAGAGGAATTCATCATGAATATTTGTAATTATGCGTTTCGTTCACAGTATGTATCTAACTCTCCGGCACAACTCTTGGATCGTCTGATAAATGCATTGAGAGGGTAGATTTCAGGAGGACGAGGCATACCCCGTCCCTACAGAATCGGCATTTTGTGTAACTTCCATTAATGTCAAAATGATTTGACTGGAAATTCAAGGAGAGTATACGTGACTACCGTGCATCATATCGACATAATGGATTCGCTTCGCGCTTTTACGGGCCATGTAGATGACTTTGTACTCCTCCTTGGGTATTACGATCCATATGACGGTGGTGGCGGGTATTTCTTCTGGGATCCTGCAAGCATAGCAGGTGACAATGGTGGGAGTGTCATCATGCCAACGGGTCAATCCCAAGCAGATCCAGGTCGGTGGGTACGAACGTCTCCGGAACTTTCAACAAGAACTAATGGCAACACAGGGCTGATATCTCCACGACTATTCGAAATTAATGTTCGACAATTCGGCGCTGGCAACGGCGATACCAGCGGCCGCACCGATACCTGTGCGATACAAACTGCAATCGACTCTGTTCCTGTTATTGGAACTGCCCGCATCGTGATACCACCCGGAAACTATTACATTACAAACATACATATTAGTCGAGGGATCATTCTTGAAGGAGTTGGCGAAGCATCCGGTCGCGGTGACGTTACACTATATGTTGTCGAAGGTCACGGCTTAATAGTAGACTCCATCATGGGACTTAGTGGGCAATTTACGCGGTGGGTCGACTCGACCACGCCACCCTCTACCTGGGGAAACTCTACGAGTTGTTTTGCGGCACCAGGTTCGTATAGTTCTGGCCAGGGCGCGATTATACGAAATCTCCAGATCTACAAGGCCCGATTTGCTACGCAGACGCAGGATGGTATACGTGTCTATGCTTCGTGCAAGATCACTGATATCACAATAAGTGAGATGCAAGGAAACGGCATTACAATCGCTTCACTGGACTTTCCGTCCATTGGGTTGACCAACGCGTCGGAATGGTACATTGAACGGGTTTTTGTTAACGGCTGTGCTCATGACGGGCTACACGTCAGGGGCGATGTCTCCGGCAACGGTCTATGCCTTCAGTTCAAGGCGAGTGGAAACAAGTGTTATGGAATTCGAGATGAAGGCGGTGTGGGCAATACTTATGTTGGCACTTCCGCAGAGCAAAATGCATACGGCTTCCATGCGATCAACCCCAACGCACCACACACATTTATAGGTTGTCACTGGGAGGGCCCGGAAGATCCCGCCAAAATCCTCTTCGACGGTGGCCCCTCACTTATTGTAGGGGGTCACCTTAGTGGAGCATTAGAGGGATCGCGTGTCTCACACTATAAATCACGTCTTGCATATCATGACGAAGGTGGGAATGGGACATTTAACCTAGATATCCCGCGTGGTGATCTGGACTCTGCGTTTCGGTTTGCGTACCATCAGCATGGAATTCCCATGGAGGTCAAAGCGGGGGATTGGTATCTGAAACGCCTCGTGGACATCGAGCCGAACAGTGGCCTTGAGCATCCAGCAAGTGAGTTTAATCCATACACATGGGGGCATCAGGCCGGAGTACCGTCGCGCTGCTGGGGATTTTTCTACAAGGACCCCGGTTGGCGACCTGCAACACCGGTTGGCACCATGCCAATTGGTTGGACCGATGAGTATCATCCGCGGGGAGTGGCTCACCCCTTCTTCCAGAAAGCACTTCTCAATCAACGTGGTGTTTTTTCAAAGCGTGTTTCAGTCACATTAAGCCCTCAGGATGATATTGTAGTAGATTTCCTTTGGTCAGATTGGCTTATTCCTGAACCAGGCGCCTCGATCTCAGCCAGCTTTGCAATTGAGTATTCTGACGAGGTCTCGCTGAGATCTTCCAATGTGAGGATCATGGGCTACACTCTCGCAACTGATCCATCGAACCCTCAAACGCATAATCTATGCAAAGTGCGACTGCGGGACGAAAGAGTTCCGCTAGAAAACCTGGAGCCGCTTACATGTGTGCTCGTTGGTCACTTTGAGACATTTAAGTTGTGGAGAGACGGCGACCCAGAGGGGATTGCTGTTCTATAAATCTGTTATTTCAGAATCCTGCCTCATCCGCGCTGTATCACTTTTCAGCAGGTTTTCCACTTTACCAAGCGTTCGTTTATGCTATCCAAAATCCGTTAGCAAATCTGTTCCAAGGTGAATCGTTAGTGGTCTGTCCATACGTTTGATGCAAGGGGGAATTATGGCAATTACGATTACAAGTGTTAAAGGTTTGGGCGGTACTTCCTTAAGCCCATCCACGATTGAAGTAACAGGCACGATAGACAACTGTGAGGAACTTACTCTCACGGTTAGCTGCTCAAATAACGCTATTAATAACATTCAAGGGACTAAAGTCCCTGGAACAACTGTCAGAAATTGGACGATATCCGTTCCCAATGATAAAGGATGCCCATGCGGTTCTACAATTACCGTGAAAGCATCGTGTATAGCAGGATTGGGACAGGGTTACGCTGATAGTATCTACCCTAACCCCACGGGAACACCCATAATTCTGGACTGCGATCCGCCAAACTGCTGTGATGAGGTAGTGTTAACACGAGTAACCTCACCATTGCCGTGCATTCCGGTAGGTGGTGGCAATGTCCAGATCAGATTCGCCGCAACCCTTTTGCCAACAGGATGCGTATCACCGAATCCTTTTGAATGGCTTGTAAGGAATGTCACTACTGGCGCAATCATTCAGCCGTACACCGCCGGAGGCCCCAACTTCTCCTATAACTTCAACACTGCGGAAACTTACCGTGTTAGCGTGCGTGTCGCGCAGGACAGAGAATGCAATGACACGTTGCTCACGGATGGCGAAGAATTCACATTGCTCAACTGTGTCACGACACCTTGCGCCATAAGTTTATTAGGTCCAGTGACCACAGATTGTACCGACGGCCTGCCGACAGCACCGCAAACTTATACAGCGACAACTTCAAAACCTTTCACGGGGACTTACAGCTGGGAGGTGTTTAAGTCCCCCGGCACGATGCCTATTCACCAAAGTCAAGGTGGCGCAGCATTTACATTTGCATTTCCGGGACCTGGCGACTACACGGTGAATGTAAGCATCCAAACGCAGGGCTGTGCTAACCCGACAGCCAGCAGCAGCGTTTCTGTGAAGGTCGATCCTTGCCCAGATACAACAGCTTGCACCATAAGTTTATCAGGTCCAGTGACCACAGATTGTACTGACGGCCCGCCGACGGCACCGCAAACTTATACAGCGACAACTTCAAAACCTTTCACGGGGACTTATAGCTGGGAGGTGTTTAAGACCCCCGATACGATGCCTATTCACCAAAGTCAAGGTGGCGCGGCATTTACATATGCATTTCCAGGCCCCGGTGAATACACGGTGATGGTGCGTATTCAGACGCAGGGCTGTACTAACCCGACAGCCGACAGCAGTGTTACGGTAATTGTTCCACCTTGCCCAGATACAACGCCACCGACTTGCAGTTTCACCCTATGTTGCATCCTCATTTGGTGGTGGGGGCTCTCGCACTTAGCTGTCGGCAGTTTGCTCTACTTTAAACTTTGGCCAGCTGCTCTAATCTCGGCAGGTTTTGCAACACTGGCGCTGGTGTTGTGGATAATCCTTTGTTGTTGGCCCTGTGCACTTAGCTTCTGGCGCTGCTGTACGTTGCTCCGCTGGGTCGCTATGTTCAATGATGTGCTGGTTGTCACACTTTTCGGTCTGTATGCGTTGGGAGCACCTGGTGCTCCAGCAGTGCTGATGGGGTTCGGTCTACTAAGTACACTTGTCCGCATCCTAATGGCGGCATCACGCTGTGGGTCAGTACCAAATATCTTTGATCCAAGTACCTATCCCCCATGCCGTTGCCCCTGATAGTTCTGGTGAGTTTGTTACGGTGAGTCCCGGTGTACCATGATCGGGACTCCCAGTCGGGGCATAATCATGGAAGCAATGGGGATCATGTTGAGCCATTGAAATGGACGTTTTACTAACCAAATGCACTAATACGTCTCTTTAGCACTTGCGTTGTAGCCCAACGCTTGCGAAGAAGCGAGATCAAGGCCAATGTATTGGCCAAGTAGGAGTATTCCAATGGTTTGCTTTTCTCCCAGTTTCCACGAACAGTTTGAACAAGAATTCAACAAACGCTGGCCCAATTGGAACGGCTCTGTAGAGTATTCGGCTGAGCGGTATTTTAGGCCAGCCACCTTGAGTGACCTCGTCATAGTTGCCCGGAATGCGGCCCTAGGGTTCAAGAAACTGCACGCCATCGGCAGTGCATGGGCGTTCGAAGACCTTGCCAGTTCAGAGGACTGGGTTATCAGCTTGTCCAAACTCAAATACCGCTTGCTCAATGTGGTCGATGACGGTAGCCTAGCGCTCACAGACGAGTGGCAAAGACGCCAGGATAACACTGCATCACCACGCCGCCTCTACCATGTCCAAGCTGGCATTGAGATTGGCGAACTGAGTGAGCAGCTGCAAAGAATCGGTCTCGCCATGCCCACCCTGGGTGGCAAAAATGGTCAAAGCCTAGCTGGAGCGATTTCTACCTCTACGCATGGTGGCGAGTGGGAGCGTCCCCCATTACCTGACCTCGTGCGGGCTATCCACCTCGTTACCTATGGTGGCCGCGAACTGTGGATCGAGCGGGCGTCCGAGCCGATCACCAGCGACGACACCGCCCTGCTCGCTGCTCTTCCTTGCCCAAGCACTGAAATCGTGCGAAGCGATGAGATATTCAACGCTGTACTCGTCTCGTTCGGGCGGTTCGGCATCATCTACGCCTTCGTCCTGGAGGTACGACAGTCATTCTCCGTAGTCGAAGTCATACACAAGGTTGATCGCGCCGCCGTGCTCAACATTCTCCGGCTGTCGGTAAAAGCGTCGAAGCCCTTCGCTCCGCTGTTTCAATTGCTCTCGACGGAGAGACTACCGTCCACGCTGACCGAAGCAATGACCGACGGTATCATGAGTAAGTCCGATCCGACCTTCTTGCAACTCGTGTTCAACTCGTTGAATGGCGAGGATCTGTGGGTACAGCGCCGCTGGGAAACGACAGCGGGCACGCCCGATTTGAACGTCGAAGACGCTGAACCTTTTCCATGCAGCTATGCAGGTAAGAATGCATTCCTCCAAGGCGCGATTGCTATCATAGGGGGGGCGGCAGGACAAATAGCTGCTGCTATCCCCTTGTATGGTATATATGTGGCCGCTCGCGTGGCTGTCGACGCCGCACGTTTCGCTGATATGTCGCAAGATCCAAACGTCACGGGAGGACAGGCAATGGCCGCGGTTCTGCAAACCGTGTGGGATATCCCGCCGCTGGGGAGTACCGCGCCAGCAATAAACCGCCTTGCAATCGAACTAGAATTTCGCGCTTCTCAGTCTGATGGGCGACGCGGACCGCATCATCTTATCACTAGCGGCAGTCGCGCGCGTAGTCACAGCGATTGCTACCGTGCCGACTCGATTGAGGTCATCTTCTCGGCAACCAGCACGGCCTACCTCGACTTCCTCGATGGACTGCTCCACGGTGCGCCGGGCTTCAAACAACTCGGCTACATTTCACTGCGTTATACCCGCCCTTCGCGCGCAGAACTCTCTATGCATAACATATCGACAACCTATGTGGTGTCCATCGAGGTTGCTACGCTGAAAGGTCTGCCCGACAACGCCGTCTATATGCGCTTCGTTGAGACGCTCGCTCTTCATTACGGTGGGCGCCCGCACTGGGGGCAGATTAACAAGCTCAACGAGGCGCAGGTCTTGAGACTCTACGGCGATCGGGTAAACCGCTGGCGTGATGCCTTGCTGCGTGTAGTCGGTGCCGAGACAACCTTTAGCAATACTTTTACCCGCCAGCGTGGGTTAGAACCAGTTGGCATTAGTCGGCAGATCGTCGGCGTGCGCCGCGCGACCAATGGCAGTATCACGCACATCTGCGGACCTGCAGGCTCAAACTGGTCGCCGATCACGGTCGCGGACGCTATTCAGCATATCCTCACTGGCGCAGTGATCTACAGCGTGCGAATCGCGGGGCAGAATGTACCTATCCGCGTGAACAACGACTTTTTTAGTGGCTTACCCTCGCTGGTGGTGGATACGCTAGGGACAGGACTAAACGCGCTCGACCAACTACCGCGTTGCTGGATCGGCGCGTTGTACATTGCTGGCTGGGTAGGCGAAGTCTTGGATGTTTATGAACCGGACGCGACGGTCGAGGGCATTCCGTCAACAAGAGAGCTGTTCTTACACAACTCTTCTAACCAGACGATCACTGTCCGGCGAGTAACTGTTAGCACCGACGCCACCACCAACGCCATATTCAACCTGCGGTCACCGGTACCCTTTGATATCGCACCGGGTCAGAATTACCGCACCGAACTGACTGTTACATCACTCGCTGCCGGAATGGTCCATGGCACGGTCGAGGTCGCTAGCAACGACACGATTGAGCCGGTGTTCAGTGTTCCGCTCTCCACTCGTGTTTACCCGCTTGGACGACGTGGGGCACTACGGTTCATGCCAAATTCTCTCACTTTCGATAATTTGCCACTGAAAAGCACAATGCATCGCATACTGGAAATCATTCACAGCGGCGAAACCTATGAACTGACTTATAGTCTCTCTCTCATCAACGAGCAACCAGCTGGACAATTCAGTCTGCCTTCGACAATTCATTACCATCTATCGCCAGGTGAACGGGACTCCGTGGCGATAGGCTATAATCCAGAAGCGCGTGGAGCGGCAACAGCCACGCTGGCGGTAGACATGTTGACGAAGGCCGACGGCACTCAACAACTGCGACAGCAGTACTTTATTCCGCTTACTGGCTTTGCTACCCGCCCAACCCTATTCCTGTCCAGCAAGCCACTTATTCCCGCGGATATTCTCACGGTGCCACCGGATATAGTTATTACCGTGCCAGGCGAGCGAATCCCGAACCTTGGCGGCATGCTAGAGCTAACCTCACTAGATTTCGGCTTCGTGCAGGTCAATACCACCGTCAGGCGATCATTCTGGGCACGTAGTGTGGGCGATGTGCCCCTCACGTTGCTGGGCGTGATCTGTTATGGTCAAGGTGCGTTTAGACTTGTTTATCCTCAGTACCTACCGACGATACTCCAGCCGGGTGAGGAAATCGAGGTATCTATCGAATTCTACTACAGTCTGACGTCTGCGAACTTTTCTAACACTCCGCTCCATGTCATCACAGACGACCCAGTGCGTCCTTCGGCGTTGGTCATAGCAAATGCACGTACAGCGGGTGCCCACCTTTCCGGTATGCCGGACATAATCAACTTCGGGCAGATCGATGGCCCCACCGACTTCACATTCAAACTCCATTCGGATGGCAGCAGCCCGGTTGAAGTCTTTTCTGCAAAAATTGTCAGTGGGCCGAATTTCATAGTCTCGACTAGCCTACCTCTACCGGTCACGCTATCGCCGGGCGACATGCTTGAAGTCACGGTCACAGCACAGGTGTCGAGCCAGGGCAAGTATCACGATCGAATTACAATCAATCACGATGCGCCAAACAAGAACGACACTCGGATGGTACAAATCGAGGCCGAGGTAATCTAGCTACACGATGGAAATCCCTATGATATACCGAGTGCCGATAATGCTTGCTCCTAATGCTGTATCAGAACGGTTCGGCATGGCTCAGAGTCTTCGATATGAAATCTGCCTAGTTGACTGCTGGTTTTATTGTTCACAACCGCGTATGACAGTGATAGTGAGCAGCATTCCTCATTCGACACGACAAGGCCGTCCAAGTAGGCATCGTCCCGATCAGAATGCTGATACGCCGCTTGCGCACCAGATTGACATCTGCGACCAGACTATCGAGCTTGCCGAGCGTGGGGAACTCATCAAGGATAACCCCGACCGGGACAGGGAGCGGACCCTTGTTCCGTTCACCAATCGTGTCCAGATCGAGCATGAGCTTCCGGAGAGTCGCACCGAGATAGGAGGCGTATACCGCTCGCATTCGGCCCGGACAGGTCAGCAGGATGACGCTGGGCTGCTCGACGATCAGATCCGCATTGAAGTCTGAGACCGAGGTATTAAGGCGCACGTCGGTCGAAGCCCAACCCGTTAAAGCAGTTGCCAGCGTCGCCACCACATTGGAAGCGACCTTGCCATCTGACCCGACCGAAGCGATGAACGAGTTGGCGAGCAGTGCCGCATCATCTTTCTTCGACGCCAGTTGCTTTGCCAGTGCCTTGAGATCATTCATGGCATTGTAGATGTCACCCAGGTTATCGAAGCGGATCAGGCAGGCGGCCAGCAGTGCTGCTGCACTATCCGTCCAGAAGCGATTATCTCCAGCGGCGGATGGCACCAGTACGTCAGCGATCGACCGCGCATCCGATACCGTATTGATCCCGGCAGCCAGGTTATAGCGGGGACCGCTGGTTGCGGTTGGGTCATGGACCACGATCAGATGTTGGGTGATAGCAGCATACTTCAGCACATGGGCGGTGATCTCACCTTGTGGATCGGCCACGATCAGCGAATGGCCGGCAGCCATCCGGTCGGCGATGGCAGGCAGGATGATGCCCTGGGTCTTGCCACTGCCTGGACCGCCCAGCGTCAGAATACCGCGTGCGATGTCTTCCCCACTGAGTGAGAAGGTGCCAGTACCGAGATCGAGCCGTCGTTTCTCCTCACCCCAGAATGCACCTAGCAAAGTCAGGCCATCCGGGTCAGCACGCCGGAAGCGGCGATATTCACGCATCGTGCAGAAGTGCGAGGAACCGAGTGCGCCACGCTTGAACTGAGGGACGCGCAGGCGATCGACTCGTTCGCGCAGCCAGCCGCCATTGCGAAGGCCGTTATGGAGAAGCAGGTTGATCGTCCCAACCGCAAAAAGCATGAGCGAGCCGAACAGCACCAATCGTATGTGCTGGATCCGATCCGGGCCGCCGGACAGGAAGCGGATGAGGGCATTGCTGGTCTGCCGACCACGGGCGGGCTGGAGCGCGGATGCACCCATCACGAGAAGGAGTAGTGCCAACACCGCCAGCGAAACCACACTGTGCGTGAGCAATCGTCCGATGGATGACCAGTCTCCAAATGGTTTCGCTAGGCTTGTGCGCTGGATACCTGCGCCGAGCAAGGCACTCAGGATGAGCGGCAGCATGAGAGCCAGGCAGATGAGCGGTGCCAACAGCCCTTGCAGTAGCGAACGACCTTCCGTGAATAGCCAATAGAACATCAGCCGATCTCCATGCGTGGGAACCACAGGTCAAGGTCATCTGTCGGCGGAAGCTCCGGTTTCGGTTCAGAGCGCAACTGATACCACTCCGGGCCGATGAGTTCATCGAGGATCTCGGTCATGTGTCGGTTGGAGATGTCCTTGAGCAGTTCAATGTGACCCTTATCACCGTTGTTGTACATGGGCATGTCGGTATCCGCAGTTGGAGCGGTGCCGGGCAGGATGACATGCGTGTGCAGTTGCTCGAGCGGTTCGATACCATCCTCGGTATCGGTCAGGCGGTTGTGCAGGACATAGCTGTATTCCGGCAGGTGATAACCACGAGCCAGGTAGTAATCCTCCACAATGCGTTCGGTCAGTTCACAGACCATGTCGCGTTTGAGATCATCCGGGATGAGCGCCATCAGGTCGGGAGCCGGTGAGACGACCCAGGTCCAGGCCAGGACATGCTTGCTCTGGAGGCGATCACAGGACTCGAAGATGGCGCGGTAATGGGTGCCAAGACCTCGATCTACCCAGCGTTCGATCTGGCCATCCTGCTGGATGTGATCCTGGGCGTTATCGCGGTACTGGAGATACTTGAGCGTCGCCTGAAGTCCTTGCCGACCGGTACCACGACCTTTGCGGCGAGGGCTTTTGTAGGCCCAGTCTGAAATGATGAGGTCATTCATGGCGGACGGAAGCCAGGTGTTTCGACAGAGCGGCATGATGCTTGCGAGCGGCATCCACAGCGGCATTCAGGGCTGCGTTATCGACCTGACCACCGAGGATGAGGAAGAGCAGTACATCCAGATGAAAACTGAGGGCAGCTTCCAGAGCATCCAGGCGGCGTTCAAAGCTGCGCTGGAAGTGCTTGCGACTACCCATCAGGTCAGCCTGTTCATCCAGATAGCGGCGGATGGCATCACGGATGAGGTCAGCTTCAGTCACATCACGGTTCTGCTGGCTGACCAGCAGGGCGAGACGATCGGCCATGTCCTGAGTCAGACTCAAACTGCGACGGACGGGATAGAGGGTCATCATGAGACTCCAGGTGAGCACATCTAGAAGCAGTATGCCAGAGTATCCAGGAGCAACCGGGGGAATATTGCCAAGCGATGAGGGGAAATTTACCGCGAGTAGGACCGGGATGAGGGCCAATATGTCCTGTTATGCAGGAAAAGAACAGGTAATAATTACGTAATATTACACACAGGATCATTTGGAGAAAGTCGTTATCTGCCCCTATAATTGAACGCAGTGACAAAACAGCAATCGAAAGCACATCAATGCCGAAGACCGCCAACGGAAACGGCCTGCCTGCCGACCTCGAATCCACGCTGTGGGCCGCCGCGGACAAACTGCGCGGGCACCTGGACGCCGCCGAGTACAAACATGTCGTCCTGGGCCTGATCTTCCTGAAGTACATCTCCGATACGTTTCAGGAACTGTATCAACGCCTGAGCGCCGACCCGCTGGCAGATCCCGAAGACCGCGACGAATATCTGGCCGAGAACGCCTTCTTCGTGCCGGAGGAAGCCCGCTGGGAACGCCTCCAACAGAGCGCCCGCAGCGCCGATATTGGCATCCTGATTGACCGGGCCATGGCGGCCATTGAGTCGGATAATCCCCTGCTCAAGGGCGTGTTACCGCAGGATTACGGCCGGGCTGACCTGGACAAACGCCGCCTGGGTGAACTCATCGACCTGATCAGCACGGTGACGGTGGGCGACGCCGAGAGCCGTTCGCAGGATATCCTCGGGCGGGTGTACGAATACTTCCTGGGGCAATTCGCCACGGCCGAGGGCAAGAAAGGGGGTCAGTTCTACACCCCAGCCTCAGTCGTCCGGTTGCTGGTGGAGATGCTGGAACCCTACCGTGGCCGAGTCTATGACCCCTGCTGCGGCAGCGGTGGCATGTTCGTCCAGTCGGAGAAGTTCATCCGGGCGCACGGTGGCAACGTGGGCGATCTTTCCGTCTACGGACAGGAGAGCAACCCGACCACCTGGCGCTTGTGCAAGATGAACCTCGCCATCCGGGGAATCGAGTCCAACCTGGGCACCCACCCGGATGACACCTTCCACCACAACCTGCACCGGGATCTGCGCGCGGATTTTGTCCTCGCCAATCCCCCTTTCAACATGAGCGACTGGGGCGGCGGGCTGCTGACCGATGACCCGCGCTGGCGCTACGGCCTGCCCCCAACGGGCAACGCCAACTACGCCTGGGTGCAGCACATTATCCACCACCTGAGCAGCAGCGGACGGGCCGGGTTCGTCCTCTCCAACGGCTCGATGAGCACCAACACCGCCACCGAGGGAGCCATCCGCCGCGCCCTGGTCGAAGCCGATCTGATCGACTGCATGGTGGCGCTGCCGCCGCAGTTGTTCTACAACACGCAGATCCCGGCCTGCCTGTGGTTCATCAACCGGCGCAAACCCGACCACCGCCGGGGGCAGACGCTGTTCATCGACGCCCGCGCCCTGGGCTACCTGGTCAACCGCACCCTGCGCGACCTGACCGCCGAGGAGATCGCCCACATCACCGCCACCTATCACCAGTGGCGGGCCCCTGCCCTCACCCTAAATCCCGCTCCCGAACGCGGAGTACCGCTGGGAGAGGGACTTGCAGAGGGGGGCTACGCCGATCAGCCCGGCTTCTGCAAGAGTGCGACGCTGGAGGAGATCGCCGGGCATGGCTACGTGCTGACCCCCGGACGCTACGTGGGCGCTGCCGATGCCGAAGACGACGGTGAACCCTTTGGCGAGAAGATGACCCGCCTGACCGCCACCCTGAGCGAGCAGTTCGCGGAAAGCGCCCGACTGGAAGGTATAATTCGCGAGAATCTACGGAGGTTAGGCTATGAGTAACCCCATCCTGGAAACCGCCCCATCACTTGATCTCGTCCGCGCTCACCGCGATGAGATTCTGGCGCTGGCGGAAAAACACGGTGCCTACAACATCCGCGTCTTTGGCAGCGTGGCGCGGGCAGAAGCCACCCCGGAAAGTGACATTGATTTGCTGGTCAGTTGGGACTATGACCGCGTCTCCGCCTGGGGCGGCGTGGGCTTTGATAGCGACGTAGCCGAGTTGCTGGGTCGCCGGGTGGATGTGATCTCGGAAAACGGGCTTTCCCCGTATGTGAGGGATTCCATCCTCAAGGAAGCGATCCCGCTATGAACCGAGACCGCGTGCATCTGCTTTTCATCCAGCGCTGTATTGGCAATGTCCAACGTCTGACGCAGCCCGGCGAAGCTGATTTCCGTGCGGATGAGGATAAGCAGGCCAGCGTCCTTTATTACATGCAGTCCCTATCGGAAGCCACCAAGAATATCAGCCAGGAATTGCGCGATACGCAACCCCAGATCGCGTGGGTGCAGATACGGGGTTTCCGAAACCGAATTGCACATGATTATCTGAATGTCGACCTGGGGCTGGTCTGGCGCATCATTACGGTTGAACTGGAGTCATTGCGCGCCGCCGTTGAAGCCATGCTCGCCACCCTGCCGCCAGAGCCGGACGAGACCTGACCGCATGGCCCCCTTCAAACACGCCTTTATGGCTATCGCCACCGACTTTGAACTGGAGCCGGTCATCGAGCAGTACCTGACCACCTACCCGGAGATCCAGCCGCGCCAGTACAGCATCGTCTGGAAGACCCAGGCCGAGCGCCACGCGGCGGACTACTGTTACCTCATCGTCTTTGATTACGTCGCAGGCCGACACCATCCGCGCCTGGACGACTTCATCAAGGCCTATTGTGAGCTGCACGACAAAGTGGCGGCGATCAACCCCAGCGGACATGTCTTCCCCAACTTGGCGAAGCCGACCTACGGCAACCCGACCCGTTATCAGCCGAAGCGATGAGTGATGGCACATAACTAGATGATAAACAGTTTTCCCGAACATTGGACTATGGCACGTCTAAAAGATATTGGACAGCTTGATAGAGGACGATCCAGACATCGCCCCCGTTACGCTGAACACCTTTACGGTGGCCCCTATCCGTTTATACAGACAGGCGACATTAAAGCAGCCAACGGGAGAATAACTGCCTTTACGCAAACCTATAGTGAAGCAGGTCTAGCCCAAAGTCGCCTTTGGCCTGCAAATACGTTATGCATAACAATAGCGGCTAACATCGCTGAAACTGCGATTCTGACCTTCCCAGCGTGCTTTCCTGATAGTGTAATCGGCTTCATTGCAGATGAGTCTAGATGCGATGTCCATTTTGTTGAATTTATGTTTCGGCAACTCAAGCAAAGAATACAGCTTGAGGCATCTGGAAGTGTTCAAGACAATATCAATCTTGCCACGTTTGACCGACTTTATTTTCCCCTCCCTCCCCTCCCCGAACAGCGCGAGATCGCCCACATCCTCGCCGCCTTCGACGACAAGATCGACCTCAACCGCCGCATGAACGCCGCGCTGGAGGCCACCGCCCGCGCCCTCTTCCAGTCCTGGTTCGTGGACTTCGACCCCGTCCGCGCCAAAGCCGAGGGCCGCGCCCCGGAGGGGATGGACGCGGCGACAGCGGCCCTCTTCCCGGACTCGTTCGAGGACAGCGCCTTGGGGCCAATTCCCAGTGGGTGGCGGGTAGCACCGTTATCAGAACATATCGAAGCCGTTCGCGGATTGAGTTACAAGGGCAGTGGGCTTACTGATGCCGCAGGCGGCTTGCCTATGCACAACCTCAATTCGGTCTATGAAGGTGGCGGCTACAAGTATGAAGGGATGAAATACTACAGTGGAGAATACCAGGAACGACACCTGGCTAAGGCAGGCGATTTAATCGTAACCAACACTGAGCAAGGGCATGATCTGTTGCTGATTGGTTATCCTGCACTCATCCCGACACGCTATCCGATCGGTCTATTTTCACACCATCTTTATCGTGTGCGCCCACTGGCCTACTCTCCCATTACTTTACCCTATGTGTATTTCCTCCTAAAAACAAATTACTTTCATGATATAGTCAGTGGTTACGCAAATGGTACAACTGTAAACATGCTGCATGTGAATGGTTTACAACGACCACTGATTGTCATCCCGCCAGCGGCGGTTCTCGCCCGGTTTGACGATCTGGTACTGCCGATGCTCCAGAAGCAAGAATCCAGCCATAGCGAAAACGAACGGTTAGCCAAAACCCGCGATGCGATGCTGCCACATCTCATTAGCGGGGAGTTACGGGTAACACGGGAATAAAGCCAATCGTCAACCAATCTGTTTAGGACATTTCGACCAATGAAGCTCTCATTCTATCTATTCAACGATACTGTACACGAATTTGACGATGTGGTGAAACCTGATAAGACAAGTGGAGACAAACCAGAGTTTGCAGGCGTAGACCTAAAAGAATCTGTCCCTTTTGTAGGCAAGGCTTACTTTCAAAGGAACCGCCCGACGCCTCCAAAGTGGTTAGGATTCATAACACCTCATTGTGAGGTCGGAGACGTATCTCAGATACTAAATGTGACAAATTCCTTCCTGCTATTGATAAAGGTATCCAATCGAATCTTTGCTATAACTACCGGATTTGGTTTTGCTGCTATCAATCGTGACAAGCTAGAAATGAACTTTGGTCTACGTACCTCCTTGAACATGATTGATCCCAATCGCATCAAGCGAGTTCAAGCCCGTAATATTGATCTAGTCACTCGGCAAAAGATCACAAATGTCAATCTAGATAGCGGCCTTAATGAATTTGAACTGAATAGCGATGATGATCTGATTAGTTCAATCGCAGGCCAACCAAAGAATACAAAAATAGGTAAGAAAGTGGCAGGTTCCGATTCATTGATTCTTACCTATGAAGCTGACTTCAAAAGATTAGGGGAGAAGTGCAAAGAATTACTGGATATATATCAGAGGGATGACTATAAAGAAGGCTTCGATTTTGTTGACAATATACAACAGGTAAGAGATAAGACACTTATAAAGCGTCTTGATCAAATACTTCGTGAAACTCTAGCTGTACGTTCAACGGAAAAACTTACACTTGCTCAGCCTACCATAGATAGTGAAGAACAAATCGAGTCATTTCGGATTAGGTTCTTGAGAGAGTCAAGAGATGTTGAAGAAGTAACAGTTGAAGAGGTTTATCGATTTTTTGAAGAAGAATTCGAGATCCCAGATTCTGATGATCCCATAGAAATTAATCCTCACAATGTAACAATCATAGGGTTAGATAACAATCAAAATCCAGTTACGAAGGGGGACAAGCTCTATGACTACATTGTATTTGAGACCCAACTAAATGAACGAACATACATCTTGTCGTTAAGCAAATGGTATGAGGTCTCAGCAGATTATATCCAGCGAGTTCAAAGTGAAGTCAGCAAAATTCAATTACTTGAGCATACTCTGCCTAAAATGATAGAAGACGAACATGAAGGGGAATATAATCAGAGAATCGCAAGTCTTTTCCCAGACAGTGTAATCACCTTAGATAGGGAGCTAATTCAAATAACTGGTCATCAGACTATTGAGATATGCGATATTCTGACGAAAGATTGCAATTTCGTATGTGTCAAGAAGGAGACGCGATCATCAACCCTCAGTCATCTGTTTGCGCAGGGACGGGTATCAGCGATCCTCTTCAATGATGACCAAAGTTACCGTGAAGCAGTCTTGCGAAAAACCCCTCCCGAATGGCCGATGCTCTTTGATGTAATCAATCCAGACAAGAGCAAGATTAAGTTTGTGTTTGCAATCTCATCTCGCAAACATACTTCACTAGCAGGTAGTCTGCCTTTCTTCAGTAAGGTGAATCTACTCCAAACTAAGAAAGACATAGAACGCATGGGATTCAAAGTGGAATTAGCCAAAATTGAGTATCAAAGCAATGAATTAGAACAATAAACTGATACTCATGACATACGCGGATTGGATCAAAAGATGAGAGAAAATCGAAACATATGTTCCGTTTTTCCACTCCCATCTGTGCTACCCTGAAGGCATCCCCCGGCTGCCTCCTGTTCCCCCTCTCGTATTGGCGAAGGGGCCAGGGGGTGAGGTGGGCCGCACCTTCCCAACCGCATCCACCCTCCAGGGCGGCGACGATGCCAAGCTTGCCCACCCCGGCAACGACAACATCGCCACCAACGCCGCCAAGCGCGCCCGGCCACCCTGCACTTTTTCACTTTTTCACTTCTTCACTTCTTCACTGTGAACTGTGAACTGTGAACTGTGAACTGTGAACTGCCCACCGCCCACTCTGAACTGAGGACTCCCCGATGCGCCCGTTCAACGAAGACACCGTCGAGCAAGCCGCCCTCACCTGGTTGCAGGAAGTCGGCTATGACTACGTCCACGGCGCGACCATCGCCCCCGGTGAAGCCGCCGCTGAACGGGAGAGTTACGGGGAGGTGCTGCTGCTCGGTCGGCTGCGGGCGGCGCTCGACCGGCTCAACCCGCACATCCCCGCCCCTGCCCGCCCGGACGTCATCGAGGAGGTCATCCGGCGGATCCAGCGCACGCCCGGTCAGCAGCCGGTGGTCAACAACCGGGCCTTTCACAAGCTGTTGGTCGAAGGCGTGGAGGTCAGCTTCCGTCACCAGGGCAAAATCCGCCATGACAAGGTCTGGCTGATCGCCGCCGCCGCCGCCGCCGCCAATGAGTGGTTGGCGGTCAACCAGTTCACCGTGACCGATCTCAACCGGGTCACGCAGGCCCGCACCAATCGCCGCCCGGATGTGGTGCTGTTCGTCAATGGGCTGCCGCTCGTGCTGATCGAGTTGAAGAACGCGGCCGATGCCCACGCCACCCTGGAGATGGCCCACAATCAACTGCGGACCTACCGGGACGACATCGGCTCGATCTTCACCTACAACGGCCTGCTCGCCATCAGCGATGGCACCCAGGCGCGGCTCGGCACCCTGACCGGCGGCTTCGAGTGGTTCAAACCCTGGCGCTCGGTCGATGGTGTCAATCTGGACAACAGGCCGGAACTGGAAACGCTCATCAAGGGGGTGTTCGCGCCGGATCGCCTGCTGGATATCCTGCGCTACTTCGTGGTCTTCGAGGAAGATGAAAAAGGTGGCCTCATCAAGAAAGTGGCGGGTTACCATCAGTACTTCGCCGTCAATAAAGCGGTGGAGAAGACGCTGGAAGCCGCCCATCAGCAGGGCGATCAGCGCGTCGGGGTGGTCTGGCACACGCAGGGCAGCGGCAAAAGCCTCTCCATGTTGTTCTATGCCGGCAAGATCATCCAGCACCCGGCCATGGAAAACCCTACCGTCATCATCCTCACCGACCGCAACGACCTGGACGATCAACTCTACGGGGTATTCGCTGCCGGTCAGGATTTGCTCCGGCAGACGCCCGCTCAGGCCGACAGCCGGGACTCGCTGCAAACCCTGCTGAGCGTGGCCTCCGGCGGGGTGGTCTTCACCACCATTCAGAAGTTCGCCCCGGAGGATGGCTCGCTGGACTACCCGCGCCTCTCCGACCGGCGCAATATCATCTTCATCGCCGACGAAGCCCACCGCAGCCAGTACGGCTTCCACGCCCACGTCAACGCCCGCAGCGGCACGCTCGGGTACGGCTTTGCCAAGTATGTGAGGGATGCGCTGCCGAATGCGTCCTTCATCGGCTTCACCGGAACGCCGGTCGAAAAGACCGACGCCAACACCCGGCAGGTCTTCGGCGATTACATCGACATCTACGACATCCAGCGCGCAGTGGATGACAAGGCCACTGTCCCCATCTACTACGAGGCCCGGTTGGCCCGCCTGCAACTGCGGGAAGAACAGCGCCCCCGCCTCGACCCGGCCTTTGAGGAAGTCACCGAAGGCGAGGAAGACTCGGTCAAGGAGCAGCTCAAAACCCGCTGGTCACAGTTAGAAGCCATGGTCGGTACCGAATCGCGCTTGGCGCAGGTCGCGCAGGATATCGTGGATCATTTTGAAGCGCGTGAGAAGCTGCTCCCTGGCAAGGCCATGATCGTCTGCATGAGCCGCCGCATCGCCGTTGATCTGTACCATGCGCTGGTTGCCCTGCGCCCGGAGTGGGACGATGCCCGCGATGACTTCGGGGCGCTCAAGGTGGTGATGACCGGCAGCGCGGCTGACCTAGAAAGCTATCAGCCGCACCTCCGCAACAAACCCCGGCGCAAAGCCCTGGCGGAGCGTTTCAAGAATCCGGCTGATCCCTTCAAGCTGGTCATCGTCCGTGATATGTGGCTGACTGGCTTCGATGCGCCCTGCCTGCACACCATGTATGTCGATAAACCCATGCAGGGTCACAACCTGATGCAGGCCATTGCCCGCGTCAACCGGGTGTTCAAGGGCAAGGACGGCGGGTTGATCGTCGATTACCTGGGCATCGCCACCGATCTCCAGCAGGCGGTCGATCTCTACACCCAGGAAGGCGGTCGCGGCCTCCCGGTCGAGGATCTGGAGCGCGTGATCGGCGTCATGCTCGATCAGTACAGCATCGTCTCCGGCATGTTCGCGGGCTTCGATTACCGCGCCTTTTTCACTGCGCCGCCGTCTGAACGCCTCAACGTCCTCCGGGAGGCGATGGAATACGTCCTCGATCAGCCGGACGGCAAACGCCGCTTCATGGAGTCAGTCGCCCGCCTGACCAAGGCCTTCGCCCTGGCGGTCCCTGCCGATGAAACCATCGACATCCGTGAGGAAGTGGCCTTCTTCCAGGCCGTCCGCGCCTCCTTTGAGAAGAACACACCCTTGGATGGTCGCCCCCCTTCGGCGATGGATGCTGCCGTCAAGCAGTTGGTCTCGGAAGCGGTCGTATCCGGGGATGTGATCGACCTGTTCCGCACCGCGGGCCTCAAGCGCCCGGATGTCTCGATCCTCTCTGATGAATTCCTGGATGAAGTGCGGCACATGCCACAGCGCAATCTGGCGCTGGAGATGCTGCGGAAGCTGCTCAACGACGAGATCAAGAGCCGCGCCCACAAGAACGTGGTGCAGGCGCGTTCCTTTGCCAACCTGCTCGAACAAACCATCCACCGCTACCAGAACCGGACTATCGACGCTGCCGAGGTCATCACTGAACTGATCGACCTGGCAAAAGACATCCGCAAGGCGGGCGAACGCGGCGAACAACTTGGTTTGAATGAAGCCGAGGCCGCCTTCTACGATGCCCTGGCTGATAGCCACACCGCGCTGGAAGTCATGGGCGATAAGCAGCTTGCGGCTATCGCCATGCACCTGGTCACACAGGTGCGGGAGAATGTCACCGTGGATTGGACGGTCAAGCAGAATGCCCGCGCCAAAATCCGCATCCTGGTCAAGCGCATCCTGCGGCACTACGGCTATCCACCGGATCTCGAAGACGCAGCTACTGAACTGGTGTTGGAACAAGCCGAACTGCTGGCGGCGGAGTGGGCAGTCACAGCTTGATCTCAAACGGACGCCGAGAGTGCGTCCGGTGGATGCGGTAGTCCGCATCCATACGCTGACCAGCACCCCAGTGCGTGGTCAGCGGTGCGGCGCGTGAGCGCGGCACTGCGCCCCCACCGGCGCGAGAGGTGGCAAGGTTTTACCTTGCGACCACCTCAGCCGGGTGTTGACGCACGTCATCCCCTGCTGACGCTCGCGCCATGCCAAACACGGCATCGCGGCTGAGGTGGTTCGGGCGTCCCCGAAGGGACGCCTGGCGCTGCCTGGCAGCAGCGCCGTCGGACGGCTCCGCCATGTGTCCCTATCGCCCCTGTGAAAATCGTTCCCCCTGCTTGTCTGCCGGTTCGCGTCATACGCGTTATACCAATTCGTCTTACCCGTTATACGCCTGTGCCCCGACAGCAAAAGCGGCACCCTCTCGAGTGCCGCCTGTTGTGCTATGCAGTTGTCAGACAGTCGCCTAGAAGGCAACTTCCTCCTGCTCATCGCGTTCCACCCGGTCGAGCAGCACCAACCGGTTGGCGTCGATGTCCAGCCCAGCCTGCGGCGCACCACTCGGATCGAGCCAGGCGCTGGGGCGCAGCCACTCAGTCGTCACCTGTACCAGCGAGCCTTTCTTGACGTATTGCCCGGCGATGTCGGACAGCTTGCCCCAGGCATTCACGCGCACCCAGAGCGTCTGCTTCTCGCCCCGACTGTTCTTGCGATTGATGGCCACGCTGAAGCTCGCTACCCGTTGTTCACCGACGGTCTTGATCTGCGGATCGCTGCCCACGAAGCCAGTAACTTGAAAAGTGAGGGAAGTCGCCATGAGGTGTATCTCCTGTAGCGCGTTGCGCTGGTGTCTGCATCGACCCAATTGCCGATTGCTGACACGACATCGGCAGGTGCATCAGGCAGACGGTCACCGCAGGCGCAAGCCGTTTTTGTTGAGCGCCAGCGGCACCAGCCAGGCAAAAACGGTGTAGCGACCCCGTGCCAACGGGGTTGACGGGCTGCCGCACCTGCCAGGCTGTCAGCAGATCAATCGGCATGAAGGGAGTGATGCAGCACCCTGAGCAGCGACCGGGATACACCCTGGCAGACTATACCGATTGCACGGCGATGAGTGCGGCGATCTATCAAACGGAGTGGTAAACGAGAAGGCGAACGCAGCCAGTCAATGACAAAGGCAGAAGCCGGTGCAATCATTGAATGTCTGGCAAGCGACCTTCGCCACTACGTCATCAGGCTCCTGGTCAGACACCACTGCCCGCGCCGGGTTCGATAGAGATAGGCTGCGTCAGCGGGATTGAACGCCAATGCAGACTGCCTCGCCCCGTGAACGTAGATGGATGGGGCAGCAGTCCACTTCATAGTGCTGGCTGACAGGAAAGCATTGCAGCCACTGAGAGGGTGCCGCTGAGTCTGGCAACATCAGTCTATCTCCTCATCAACCGGCTGCCCGTTCTGCGGATCCCGCCCGCTTAGTGTAGAGGTCAATCACCCCGATCCACTTCGGACGGGAAACAAGTGGTCGTCAGGTCGAAAAGGTCTGGCTGATCGCTGTGTCGGACACCTTCGTAAAGCGCTGCGGTGATTCGCTCCACACCCTGCTTGAGCTTCTCGCGGATATAAGCGGCATCGCCGTGTGCCAGAAGCTGGATGGCAGTCAGGGTCAGGAAATCGCAGGCAACGAGCAGGTGATAAGCGGCACGTCCCTGCCAGGAATGAATACCATTGGCGTGCGCGGCTGCCGTCTGAAGATCATCTCGTCCGGAGTATCCGGTCATCATCGCTCCTGCCGTCCCCTCGAAATCTGCATTGCGGAGGTCTTCTTCAGCAGCAAACCGTTGCAGAAAGTGGCTTATAGCTTCAAGCGTGTGCCTGGAGAGAAAACTCTGTCCGCAAGATACCGCCAACCGATGGAATGCACCACCCTGATCGGGATGTCCACACAATTCGAGGCTGGCATCCTGCAACGCTGTCATCAACGCAACTACACGCGGGTCGTCGCGTTCGGCATTGAGGTTTGAGGCGATGAATTCGCCAATCGTGGTATAGAGGGTGTGATCAAACGCAGTGTTGTAGCGCACGAATGCAGACGCAGGCTGTTCAGCAGGTGTCATGAGATTCCTCCTGGATTTCAAACGAAGATCGACAAAGAGATGACTAGGGTGTGTCAGACTGAAACCAGATGCCGCTGAAGCGGACTATTTCAGACGTGTCGAGGAAACGCACCCAGACAGTATGGATGCCATACGATAGCAGTCGTCGATGATAGATCGCGCCGTCGCACAGTGGATAGGCAATGACCATGCAGCGCCGCTTCGCGTTCACGGTGGATAGTCCGACAATGTGTCCCATCTCCCCCAACTTTGGCAGCTTTGAGCGGTGAAAGTTCTGGCGCTTGCTGTACAGCATTAGTCTCTCTCCTCATCCACCGGCTGCCCGTCCAGAATGTCCCGTATCCAGGCGTCACCGACTCGTTCAGCCTCGTCATGACTGCGGAAACCAGGTCGGAAGCAGATGACCTCGCCATCCAGCTTGACGATGAACTGCCAGAAACCGATGTCTTCATTGAACTCGACGATGAAGGTAATCATGATGCGTTGGCCTCCAGGCGGGTGCGGATTTCTTCCGGGGTAATGGGTATGCTACGGACGCTCAATGCGTCGCTGCTGATGAAACTGATGAAGGATTGAATGGGTTGCCGGTGCAACATCTGATAGATGTACTGGGCGGTGACCACAGCCATCCAGTCATTGACGAGCAAATCCTGCGAGCGGGCAGCCACTAACTGACCACAGGACAGCCCCGGCTGCGGCGCAGATTCCACTTCCGGTTCGAGCAGCGCCGGGAACAGCAATCCGGCATGAGGCAGGTAACTGAGCTGGTCATCCCGCCCCTTGAGTTGCCGCAGCACCCGGTCGCGGTCGCCACTGTTGCCGATGACCACCTGCCCGGCGCTGGCATGGTTGCCTGCGTCTATCCAAACGGCATCGCTCACTTGCGATAATGTCTGCCGCGCCAGATGGTTATCCACGCAGCCCACGATCAGGTTGCCCCAGCGTTCAAATTGTCGTTCAGCATCGACTGGTTCACAGATGGCGATCATGTTCAGGCCCAATGCCAGATTGAAACGGCGCATCAACACTTGCGCCTTCGGCTGTCCGACATCGGCTTCGGTGAAAAGCTGGCGTCCGACGTTGTGAGTCTCGACTACATCCGGGTCAATCAGGACGATCTGGGGCGCTTGCCGTCGTGTCTCACGCAGGTCATAGACCATCCGGGCCAGCGACCGAGCGACCTGCGCGCCGGTGCCACCGCAGCCTACCAGGGTGATGGTTCGCAAATTCAGGTGCGGGTCAAAGTGCAGCATGGTCGTCTCCCAGCACGGTCGAAAGCGTGCGTTGCAACGGGATAAGGTCGGTGGTTGGATAGCGTTTGGCCGCGCTCGCCTCCAGCGCAATCCACTGGCGGCGGATGTCACCGGGGTGCGACTGGCTTTTGCTACCGACGGCATGATCGCCAAAGCGGGAACCGAGCAACTGCATCCAGTCCTCAGCCAGTGAGTTAGTCTTCAGCACCGTATCAGCCGGACGCTGAACCGTACCCCAACAAATGGAACCATTACCGAAGACATTCGGCAGCGGGGCGTGATACAGGGGTGCCGAGAGCAAAGTCGGACGACGCTTGACGGCGAATAGCTGATACTGTGGCTGGCATTCATCGTTGGTGGTGCGGACGAGGATCAGCCCGGGCAGTGGCAGCCGCAGCGCCGTCTCCGAACCATCCAGGAACAGCCCGGTCTTCTGCGGCGGACGATACTCGACCACCGTCTTCTTCAGCCCATCCTGCCGTACCAGCAAGGTATTGCCACCCAGAAACCCGGTGTCGAAGGTGACCCGGGCCGACAGTGCCAGCGCGATCTGGGCCGGATCCACTGCGTACTCCTGTATCCGTTCGCCATCGGTCTTGCGGAGCAGCACCCCAAAGCTATAGAAACTGAGCGTCAGTCTGGGCGGCTCGGTCAGCGCCGTCGAGAGCAGTGCGCCAGACGAGGCGGGGAGCGTCAGCATACGAGTGTCCTTTCTGCAGATGCCGCTTCAGGCGGCGGATATGGGATTGCATTTCACGGGCCGCTTCCGGCTGCCTCAGATGTTCCAGTCCTGCATTCACATCGCGCAGGATGGTGTCGGCTTCCGCGATGAGTTCACGGGCGAAGGCCAGGTTATCGGGCGTCCAGTCGAGAGGTGTCAGACCATCTAGCGATTCCCAGTCCAGATCGACGCTACTGTTGCCCGTGCATGAGAACAACCAGCCCAGCGCCCAACCGACCTGCTGCCAGCCAGCATCCGAGGTGGTAATCAGGCTCTCGTGCAGCCACTTGCCGACCTGCAAGGCGGTTTCATCCAGATCGAACGTGTCGCCGTCTGACTCTTGATCGAACCAGGCCAGGATGGCGACCACATCAGGATGGGACTCGTGAAAGTCGGGATCATCCAGCCGTGCACCATAGGTTGGGATGGGGATGCCATAAGCCAGGCTCTCGATCTCTTCAATCTCGATGCCGTAGCCCCGGATAGCGTTGCAAATCGACTGTTCGATCTGTCCGACGGGCAAACCCGCCCGTAGTTGTTCGACCGCCTGGGCATAGGCTTCCGGCAGTGCCGTCCGCACCACCTGCAAGGCCGTCAGGAGCGAGTCATCTTCCAGATTGTCGGGGTCGGACGCCCACAACGGATCCAGCCAGCAGACGGCCTGGGCCAGACTCAGCACGGGATCCGCCCGGATGGCGGTGGCAAGAAACGTATTCAGTTGAATGAGCATGGGTCACAATCCGTAGTCGAGAAACGAAAGATTTAACAACGGAATTGGCGTCAACCGGGCAAGGGTCTGGAGCGCGTGCTGGCAAGCCGTGGTATAGGCCACCAACTCCGTCACTGCCTCGGTAATCTGGCCCCGAGAGGCGCCCAGGGGCGGGAAGAAACCCAGATCGGGCGGACGCTCCCGAAGAAGCGCCATCCCTTTCAGTTCAACCGGCGGCAGAGTCGCCAGGCAGTCGCGCAACTTCTCCAGCGCAGAATCATGAGCAACCATCGCTCAACCTTTGCGCCCAGCGACAGGCAGAAATTCGATGACCGGCTGACCTTCGGTGGTAGTCGTCTCGCGGACGGTGGCATTAGCGATTTCCGGGTAGGCGCTCCGCAGCAACGCCCGGACTTCCTCGACGCTCTTGCCGCGCAGGGTTTCGTCTTCGATGATGCGGGTCGCGCCGGTCTTGAAGATACGCAGTGGGGCGGTGGTTGTAGTGTCAGACATGTGGACAGGTTCCTTTCGATAAATGAGAGTGTGAATAAACGGCTGGGGATCAGGCCGGGACGGCCTCGGCTTCGACCAGTTCATCCAGGCTGAACAGCGTCACTTCCGCCGGGCTGAGATGCCCGATCTTGCGTTGCAGGACGTACACATCCGGGATGCGGATGGCGCTCGCCCCATCCCACAACCCGCCGTCGATGAGCTTCCCCGCCAATCCAATAGCCTGCTGGTAGGCCGCTGCATCGGTGTCGCCGCCGGTGAGCTTGAGATGACTGATGGGGATGGTGCGCTGCCCTTTCTTCAGGGGGATGTCGATGGTTGGCTCGCTCACTTCGACTGGCGCGGCGGATGCCTTCGTTGAGGACTTGCGTGATGTAGCAGGTTTTGGCTCTGTCTTTGGTGATTCGGGGATGATGGGTGGGGTTCCTTCCACTGCTGCCAGCGCCTCCATTGCCTCAGCAATGATGTCACCCAGGTCAGACAGGTGTGTGTAGCTGAACTGCCGCAGGTGGGCGAGGTCGCCGCGCCCTACCAGCAGCGTCCCCGGTTTGGTCTCGTCCTCGCTTTCCGGCAAGTTCAGCGTGATGACGAGGGGCGTAGTGTCGGTCATACAAAGGTGTCCTTTCGTTTGAAAATGCCGCCATAAGCGGCGGCATCTATACCCAGTAGTGAACAAAGATCGGTCAGGCGCAGCATTCCGTGTCGTCCATGACAGCGCCCGCAGCCGATGTCGGGATTGAAGCAGAAGTGTGCGCCGGGGCTATCACGAGCATGACCACACGGACATAATGCCGGTATCCAGCCGCCACGTGCCTTCCGCGCCCGATAGTCGCGGTAGAGCCGGTAGACGACGGCCTCGATCACATCGGGATTGAGCCGCTGCTCTCGCTCGGTGCTATAGTTCGACGAACGCCGCTGAACAGGTGAGGCGTCGTGCTTCATGAACGGTGCAAAGTCGGACAATCCGTAGGCGCGGTCAGTGCAGTCGAGGAGTTGGCAGATCATCCCGGCGCGTTCGGGCTTGGTGTTGCGGGTGCCGGGTAGTCGTAGCGAGGTCGCTACCGACAGATGATCGCCGCCCAGGTGAGTAGCGAGATCATCCAGCAGACAGCTGGCGGTCGGTAGATCAGCCGTCGGTTCATCCAGCAGCCAGTAGGCATGATAACCGCCGCCGGAATGCACCAGGATGCTGGGTGCTGGAGAGAAGCCGTGTAAGCGTTGACTCATGACGTCAGATGGGTCGTCTATATCACAGAAGAGGGCAGGTAGCGCAACCACGTCGGACAGACCGCCACGTTGCCAGCGGGTCAGCCCCAGACGCCGTAGACCAACCGCGACGTATGCGCCCCAGCCCTGCGCGTTGGCGGCTTCCAAAGCGTCCAATGCCTTATGCATTGTTTCAGGCTGTCCAACCGGGATATGTCGGGATGGAGTCGGGTGACCGCCATCGGGATGAATGGCCGTCAGGGTGATAGCAGCATCAACAAGCATCAGGCAGCGGCTGAAGAGGCACTCCAGAAAGGCCAGGGTATCGGCAGGCATGAGACACCTCTCAGAAAAGAGACAGTTGCACTAGCAGGGGTTCGGCTGCGGGAGTCGGACGGAGTGGAGTCTCCGGGGTGAGCCAATCGGCTGGCACATACAACGGATCGCGCTGGCTCCGGCGCTTGCCAGTGGTCTGACGCACATCCCGTCGCTGCACCATCCAGTCCACATCGGAAACAGGTAGTGAGACAATTTCAAGAGACATGGGTTCGACCGGGATGAGCAGCGCTTCTTCGCACGTCTTGTCCGCCAACTCGACATTCCAGTAGGCGGCGTCTTCGGCGTCGATCTCGCCCGCCACGCCTTCCGCCTTGAACAACTCCGCTGGATTGACCAGCGCCTCGTCGCGCCCGATGGCATCCAGCAGCGCCTGCTCGAAGCCACCTTCGCCCTCCGTCAGCGCATCCAATCCAGTCAGCCCGACATCGCCTGTGAGCAACTTGGCCGCCCGCTGCTTACGGCTCATGAGTTGGACAGCCGTTTGCTCCATCGTGCCTTCGGCGTAGAGATAGACCACTTTACAATGGGCGTGGGTCTGGTTCAGGCGGTACGACCGCGCCGCCGCCTGCATCTGTGTCCCCAGGTTGAAGACGATCTCGTAGAAGATCAGGGTGGGTGCAAACAGCAAATCCAAACCCGTCTTGACCAACTCCGGGTTGCAAATCAGGACATTCATCCCCTTCGTCAACTCTGCCTCAATGACTGCTTCGCGTCGTTCCGCCGCGACCGTGTTCTTGAGGATGTAGGGTTGTGCGCCGGGAACATGCTCCTGCAGCAACGCCTCGATGCGTGGCTGGATGTCGCGGGTGCTGGTCTGGCGCAGATAGACCACACACGGTCGCCCTGCCGCCAATTCGTCACGCACCAGATTGATGAGCGCCTGTTCCTTGGCGTAGATCCGATGCTCGCCGAACGACGGGATCGTGGTGACGGTGTGCGCCAGCTTCTCGCCTGTGACCGGGTGTTTCAGGTTGTGGATGACCTCATAGGGGCGGAACGGCGTGTTGACCCAGCCCATCGCCCATTGGAGATAGGCTCCGCGAAAGGTAGCATCGCCCTCCCAACGGCGTTGGATCAAATAGTCCTTGAGCTGTTGGCGTGTCCGGTCGTACTGGGCATAGACCTCATCATCGAGTTCCACCGGCAGCGCGATCTCCTCGAACTGCGGTAGCCACTTGCCCAGATCACCCAGCGAGAAGAATATGGCGTGATCCAGGACTTCCGCCACCAGCAGCGGCGAGATCCCCGGCGCTTCCTCGTAAGGACGCTCGTAAGTCGATGTCCCGGTGAAGGCCCCCGTATCGCGGTCGTAACTGGGACGCTCCTCGATGACCTGCTCGCGCACACCCATCGCCTCGACCCAGCGCGACTCGGCACGACCACGCTGCTTGCCTGGATCGTCTTCAATGGCTTGCCAGTCGCTGCCACGCTCTTTGCGACTCAATCGCGGCGCACCGCCCCAGTTGTAGGTCTCGCGCACACGCGGATTGAGATGGTATTCGAGATTGAACAGGCTGCTGGCGCGTCCGTTGAAGGGCGTGCCCGTCATCGCCAACACCTTGCGCGCCACACCCGCCATCCGCCCGAAGGCTTCGCCGTTGCCAGTATCGCCATGCTGCGCCTCATGCACCTCATCCCAGACCAGCAGAAACACCCGGTCGGGATAGACCCGTTTGAGGTACTCATCCAGGCGATAACGTGGGTTCTTGATGGCGAATTTCTCACCCGCCTTCGGACGTGATCCGCTATCGCGTGCCTGCTGCCACAGCGGGGACTGGCACACCGCGCAGACCCGCTTGCCGCCGGAGAGCCAGGACTCACTCGCTAGAACCGTCGCTCCCTTCTTCTCCTGCATAACCGTGCAGCCGCAGGTCGGACACTTCGGCACGCCCTGCTTGACGATCCGTGATCTGCCCTCGTAACCCCAAGGGGTCGGCGCACTAGAAGCCCATAACACGGTTGGCTCGTTCCGCCAGATCACCGCTGCTTCGCGTCCCGCCCCCAACTTGGTCATATCCCGCTTGATGAGTCCGATCTTGGCGATACCGGGACCAAGCCGCGCTGCCTCGTCCATGAAGGCCTTGATGTCCTCATGCCGATCCAGACGGCGGGTGACCACGTTCGGGCTGATGCTGTGCAGCTCACGTTTCCACTTCTCGATGAGATGGGGCGGCGCGACCACCAGCACCACCTGGTTATCGCGCACCTGCCCGCGCAGCGCCTCGACCACGCCGGAGGCAATCGCAATCGCGGCTGTTCCTCCCATGGCCGTCTTGCCGGTGCCCATCGACCCAACCAGCAGGATGCTGTCGCGCTGCTGGAAGCCGCGCACGACTGCACCGATGACGTGCTTCTGTGCGCCATAGAGGGTGTGTTTGCCCTTGAGCTTGATCCGGTCGAGGAAACGTCCCATTCCGGCGAAGTCGAAGCGATAGAGCGGGTCGAACTTCGCGTTCAAGTAACTTGCCAGCGCCGGCTTATTGGCGGTGATGAAGTTCAAGAGCGCCTCATCGCCTTCCATCTCGGTGACTTCACCACACTCGGACAGTAGCGTAAGCATGGTCGTCGGTTTGAGACGCACGGTGGTCTTCTTGACCTGCCGATCAGGGTCGCCGGGGGCAGCTTCCACTTCGACGCGGGCGATTTGTTCGACGTGAACGGTCTTGCCCCGGATGGCGACCCGTCCATGCGCCTCGGTGTCGAGTACTGCACCGTTGGCAACACCCGCTGCCAGCACCAGCGCCAGATGCCCCGGACGCGGCGCAACCACCGGCTGAATCTGTGCCGCTGGCGGCGGGACATCGAGCAATGCCTGAAAACCGTTCGACTGCCACGCCCCACCCGCCTGGATCAAGCGCAGCCCCTGCTCCGGATCGATGATGTCGGGTGCAAAGACGAAGCGGTTGACCGTCGGTGGCGGCGGCAGCTTGTAGACAGGTTCGGACTGTACCGTGAGAAGACGGGGAGCGGCCTTCTGTGCCAGGATCGTGTGGTACAGCGGTTCGGGACGTGGGTTGTCGCCCTTGATGGCGGCGACCACCACCTGGTTATACTCACCGAGATGTTTCCCCGGCAGCCCCCACACATCCACCGAGCGGCTGTGTCTGGCGAGGAACAGCGCTGCTTCTTCTGACGAGTGCAACTCGACAAGACCGCAAAAGCTTTGATCCCGGTGAGATCGCGGACGCCATCGCCCGCTGCTCGCCATTGGAATTTGAGGGTCCTGCAGCCGCGCCTGCCGATGAGGAGTAGGCGTGGCTGTTTTTGCTTGTCCAACAGGAGGTTGTATGCACAAGCGCAAAGCAGGTTCAATGAATGGGTCGGTATCGGCTCCATCCACGGGCGTTCATACGCTCGGTCTGGACATCGGGTATGGCGTGACCAAAGCCGTGACCCGTGAGATGGAGATCGCTTTTCCGTCAGTGGCCGGTCATGCCCGCGACATCCGTTTTGGGCGTGATGACCTAGCCAACCGCTTTCCAGGAGAGTGGGTCGAAGACGATGAAGGGGGGTGGTTCATCGGTGATCTGGCACTCAATCAACTACCGACCGGGGAACTGCTCCGGCTGCGCGGGCGCACCGCTAACGAGACCACCATGGGCAATGCCTTCCGCGTTCGGTTGGCAAAGGTCGCCATCGGCAAGCTGTTCGGGAACGGCGTGAGTCGCGGTGATGTTGTCCACCTGCGCTTGGCGACCGGCCTTCCGGTGGACCACATGCGCGATGCCGCTGAGATGAAAGCTGCCCTGCTCGGTCAGCATCGTATCCGCACCGACCAGAACGACTTCATCGCCAATGTCACCGAGGTCATGGTCATGCCGCAGCCGCTGGGCACAGTCTATGCCAACATGCTCACCCCCACCGGCGAGATCAATGTCTACCACACCTTCATGCGGACGGGTGTCTGTGATGTGGGCACCTACACCGTGGATGTCGCGCTGGACGATGATGGGCAGTTTGTCGATGCCGAGAGCGGCTCGGTCGAGAGTGGGGTCTACACCGCCCAGGAACGCATTGCCGACATGCTCGAACGCGACTACCGCGAGAAGATCCCGCACAAGCTGGTCGATCAGGTGCTGCGAACTGGGCTGTTCACGGCGCTGGGCAAACCCATTGACTACCGCAAGGAAGTCGAAGATGCCCTGCAGCCGCTGCGGAGCGCGACCCTCAATCTGCTCTCCGAGAAATGGCAGCGCGGCACCACCGTTGAGGTCATCTACCTGTCCGGCGGCGGCGCGGAGCTGGTGTATGAGGAGGTCTATCAGGCCTATCCACAAACCAAGCTGGTGCCGCAGGCGCAGCTGGCCAACGCCAGAGGCTATCTCTACTACGCCCATTTCACCCAGCGAAGCTAACCGTAGCGGTTTAACGGGTGAAACGGATGTGTTGAACCCGTTAAACCAGAACGTGAGGGAGAGACATGAGCAAGCAGCGCAAACGACGACGGGAGTACCGCTTCATTGGCTTCAAGGTCTATGCCGACACCGACCAGGACATCCTGGCCTGGTGGGAAGCCATTGACGAGGGGCAGCGCAGCGACACCATCCGCGACTTGATCCGGGAGCGGCTGGGCTTGGAAACGAGGCGCAAACGGCAGCCCGATCTGCGTGAACTGGTCGAAGTTCGGGAGGATACCGCCTGGATCCGACGGGCGTTGTCCGACATGCCCGCCTGGCTGGAGAGCTATCTGCATGAACTGGCGGCTCGTCCAACTGTGCAGGCGATACCAAGTGCAGTCGCTCCTGCAGGAGCCAGTGGTATGGCAGACAACGAGAGTCAGCGGCGGTTAAAACGTATTCAGGAGCGAGGCTGGTAATGTCCGACACACGCACTGCAGAAGGGCGGCAGAGCCGCCCGGTTGCCGCGTCGGGGCGCGGCAACCACGCGCGGGGGTGGGGTGGAACACCCTCACTCTGGATGAGTAACTCATCCCACCCCCGCGCAGGCCAGCTAAATCGCTGGCTCCTC
>JAFLCG010000029.1 GCA_017303635.1 Anaerolineae bacterium
GTCAGTTTTCTTGACTACCCCTCGAAAGAGGTAAAACATATCCCCGCATTCCTGCAAGAACATGCTTGGGTCAATTCTTAGCTCGAACCCTGCTGTCTTTCTCTCACTATCCTGTTGTTAAGGTGCAAATCGCGCCGTTTTGGCGCGAAGTTCCGTCATATTATAACCGCATCCATACCGTGTCAAGACCTCTTTTAACAAATGAAACAGGTCGTTTGGGATATTTGCGATATTGGGATAAATCGCCATTCAAACCGGGCTGGCGGCATCCTCCAAAGAAGCAGAAACGCGCTCCTCCGGTGGTCGATCCCCCAGCACATCCTTTATATAGACTTCCTGAACCAAAATCATCAGGATGGCGATAATCGGCACCGCCAGCATAATCCCGATAAAGCCGAGGAATACCGCTGCGAAAATCTGCCCCATCAAGACAAGTACCGGCGGCAGATTAATGCTCTGCTTGAAGATTAACGGCGCGATCACCTGGCTTTGCAGGAAGGAAGTTCCATAAATGATCACGATGATCCAGCCAATACTCTGTGGAGCTTGAACGAAACCAACGGCTAGCGCCGGAACCAGGGCAGCAATCGGCCCAAAGTTCGGCACAAAGGAAAAGACCCCGGCCATCACGCCCAGCGCAACCGCTTGCTCGATCCCCAAAAGTCCCAACAAGACCGCAGTGAGAACACCGACGATCACCATCAAAAGCAGTTGACCTTCTAGCCAGAGCCGCAGCGTGAAATCGATCCGATCAATGATGAAGCGGACACGATGCCGGTACGGGATAGGGAACAACTTGATGAATGCATCTTCGTGTTCGCGCGGATTCGCCAGCAGATACAAACTCAGGAAGAGAACGATCAGTACACTAAGGAGCGTACTGGCAACCCCACCGACCACCGGCAGCACCGAGCTACTCAAACGTCCAATAGCGGTACTCAATTGACCAGAAATGGTATTGATGAGTTCATTCAAACTGGTATCCCGGAACACCGTCGCCACCAGCGTTTGCAGGCTGACAATCCACTGATTTTGTTCACGCAGCGCATCACCTTCGGGTGCTGCCTGAATCTGGTTCCAAAGCGCGACCGCTTCTTCGATACCGCGCTGTACATCCTGCGCCAGTGTGCCAAATTGTTCCAGCAAAGTCGGCAACGCCAATAGGAACAACAGCATGATAACCGCTATAAACAAGGCCAGCGAAATCAGTGTCGCTCCAGTGCGATTCTTCATCCCCAGTTTTTGCAGCCAGCGGATAGGAATGGTGAGCAGCACAACTACAATAATGGCCGCTAAGAAGAGCAGCAGTGTGCTCCTCACCTGCCAGGCCGCCAACAGCAGAATCAGGGTGAAGAAGGCTGTGATAACCCACCGTGTAATCTGCCCGCCGGATGACTCCCCTGAAAGCCGCACCATATATCTTCCCTTCACCCGAAAACAAGCCAACAATCATGAACAGAATAGACGAATGGGACTCCGCTAAATCGCGCTTTTCGGAGATTTAACTGGACAAAATGGACAGGTTTGACAGATTGGACAGGCCTCTTTGTCCAATGCTACCCCTGGTTCAACGAAATCAAACACACGTTGCATATCTCTATAGTCAGGCTCGAAGAAATGGTAGCACAAGTTCACAGCGAAAAACGGAACATTTGTGCCGATTTTTCTCATTTAGCCGGTATAACGGACAACAACCAAGGTCAAATCATCAAAAGGTGGCGTGCCTTCAGCGAACTGTGTCACCGCCTCCAGCAAGTGCGCGAGAACATTCTCAGCCGATGTATTCACAGCGTGCAGAGCGGCTTTCGCCAGACGCTGTTCGCCAAAGGGTTCCCCAGCAGGATTCTCGGCATCGGTCAGCCCATCGGTGTAATAAATGATGAAGTCGCCCGGTTGCAAGCTGATTTCCACCTCACGCAACGGGTTATTCGGGAACCAGCCCACCGCCCGCCCCCCTCGCGGCAGAAAGACAGCATCCCCATTCGATGGACGCACCAGCAGCGGCGGATTATGACCGGCATTGATATGCTGACTCAGCCCGCCCGCCTGGAAGCGGCTGTGATAGACCGTCACAAACATACCGCTGCCCGTATCATCGAGGATCAGATCATTGGTACGGCTGATGGTCGCCAATGGCCCGAAACCGCCAAAGGCAAAGCTGCGGATCATGCTGCGTGAAACAGCCATCAGCATCGCCGACGGTGCACCTTTATCCGAAACATCGGCTACAACCGTACACAGGCTACCATCATCCAATTGAAAGACATCGTAGAAATCACCGGCCATCTCGCGGGCAGATTGCCAGACCGCTGCTACCTCATAGCCCGGCACCTGCGGCATTGTCCGGGGTAACAAGCCCTCTTGAATCTCCCGAGCCATCTGGAGTTCGCGCTGCAACCGCCCCTTCTCGACTGCCACGGAATAGAGCCGGGCATTTTCCAGTGCGATCCCAGCCTGACTGGCAACTGCGCTTAACAGGTCACGATCTGCTACAGAGAAGTTGCCGGTTTTCATGGCAGTATCGACATAGACTACGCCCACCAAGCGATCCTGCACCAGCATAGGCGCACATAAAATCGCTCGTAAGCCACGCATGATGATGCTCTGACCGGGTTTGATGCGGTCATCAAACATGGCATTGTTGGTCAACAGTGGTTCGCGGGTTTCGATCACCTGCTGGACGATGGTCGTGCTGTAGGCTTCATCCTGAGTCAGTGTTTCGCCATGCAGGCCCCGCGCCGCCAGTAAGGTCAGGCTGCCTGAGGGCGAGTCATACCCCATCAGCACACCGCGCTCTGCTCGCGTGATCCGCATGACCGAGTCAATTACATTCTCTAACGCCTGGTCGAACTCCAGGCTAGAGTTCATCACACGCAAAATTTCATACAGCACTGCCAGGTGATCGGGCGTCAGATTAGGGGTAAGCGGCAGGACAGTCATGGTGTTTCCGGGTGTTGCTAAGTGATTGAATGGCATTATATAGCAGCGTAACGGCTGTGGCGAATTAGGGACGCATCGTTTACGATTCCATTTGAATGCTGCATAGAAGCGCACCATCCTGCGCTGGTTCCTGGAGCTAAAATGAAATTTGATGTGACAATATTTCCCGAAGATTTAAATACGGTCGGTCATTTGGCTCAAGCGGTCGAAGAAAGTGGCTTCAGCGGACTTTGGACCGCAGAAACCGCCCACAATCCCTTTCTACCGCTAACACACGCCGCCGCCCATACCCACCGCATCAATCTTGGCACCGCCATCGCGGTCGCCTTCCCGCGCAGCCCGATGGTGGTTGCCAATATCGCCTGGGACTTAGCCGAGCAATCAAAAGGTCGCTTTATCCTTGGTCTGGGCACACAAATCAAAGCCCACATCACCAAACGCTTCAGCGCAGAATGGGGGCCGCCCGTCCCCAAGCTGCGCGAATACATCGAGTCTATGCGCGCCATCTGGAGCACCTGGCAGAATGGCACACCGCTGCGCTACGAGGGCGAGCATTACAAGTTCACGCTGATGACACCCTTCTTCGCCCCCAATGCCATGCCCTATGCCGATATTCCCATCTATATCGCCGGGGTGAACGAAGGCTTATGCCGGTTAGCCGGTGAACTATGCCAAGGGTTCCATGTCCATGCATTCCATACTCCCCGTTACCTGCGCGAACTCATCATTCCGAATATCGAAGCTGGAGCCGCCAAAGCCGGACGCAAGCGCGAAGACATCAGTCTCAACTGCGCCATCTTTGTCGTGACCGGCAAGAGCGATGAAGAGATTCAGAACAACGCGATCCTGGTCAAGTCCCAGATCGCTTTCTATGCCAGTACCCCCAGCTACGAGGCTGTACTGGAAATGCATGGCTGGCAGGAAGTCGGCCAGCGTTTAAATGTCATGAGTCGCGCAGGTCGCTGGGCAGAGATGTGGCAGGAAATCAGTGACGAGATGTTAGAGGAATTCGCGGTCGTCGCCCCGGAAGCCGATCTCGCCCGTAAAGTGAAAGATCGTTATACCGGACTGCTCGACCGCATTGGTTATTACTTTCCCTTCAAGCCAGAAGAAAGCGACCGTCACGCACTCTGGCAAGACGCTGCAAAGGTATTCACTCCATGACCACGCCGCACGATTACGCTCGTACACATGCCGAACGCTTCAAACAGGAAATGATTGATCTGCTGGCAATCCCCAGCGTCAGCACACAACCCGAACACAACGCCGATGTGGAACGGGCTGCAGAGTGGATCGCCGCCAACATGCGGCGAATCGGTTTGACCACGGTCGAAATCCATCCGACTGCCTGGCATCCCGTCGTCTATGGCGAATGGCTGGGTGCCGGGCCAAATGCGCCAACCGTACTTGTGTACGGACACTATGATGTCCAGCCCGCCGAGATGGCTGACGGCTGGCACAGTGACCCTTTTATCCCCACCGAGCGCGAGGGCAAAATCTACGCTCGCGGCGCGATTGACAGCAAAAGTAACGTCATGGCACAAATGAAAGCTGCCGAGAGTTACCTGCAATCCGGGAAAACGGCGGTCAACATCAAGCTCATGTTTGAAGGCGATGAGGAGAGCAATTCCGGCGCCATTGCCGGATTTGTCGCTGCCCACAAAGAACGCCTCAAGGCAGATATCGTTGCCGTCTGTGATGGCAGCATGGCTGACTTACATCAACCAGACTTAGCCTATGGATTGCGCGGCATTTCCTGCATGGAACTCGAAGTCTGGGGGCCGAAACAGGATCTCCATAGTGGGCACTACGGTGGTACTGTCCACAATCCAGTTCAGGCTTTGGCCGAGATCATCACCCAACTGCACCATGCCGATGGCAGTGTGGCGGTCCCTGGTTTTTATGACGAGGTGCGTCCGCTAGATACGGATGAGCGCGCCGAGTTGGCGAAAGCGCTCCCATGGATCGAGCAGGAATGGCGGGATGTGGCGGCAGCACCGCAGCAGTGGGGAGAACCCGCCTATAATCTGCACGAACGAATCGGTGCGCGCCCCACCCTCGAGATCAATGGCATCCGAGGCGGTTATGCTGGGGATGGTTTCAAGACCGTCTTGCCCGGTAAGGCTCTGGCAAAAATCAGCTGCCGGTTAGTGGCCGATCAACATCCTCAGCGCATTTATGAGCGTGTGCGCGATTACGTCGCACAAATCACGCCGCCCACCGTGCGGAGTGAACTCCGCTATCTTGAGTCTGGTGACCCAGCGCTCATCGACCGTCACGCACCGGCCGTCCAGGCCTACGCCCGTGCCATCGAGCGGAGTTGGAGCAAAGAACCGATCTACGTCCGTGAAGGCGGCAGCATTCCCGTCGTAGTCGAACTTCAGCAAAACATCCCTGCGCCAGTGGTGCTGATGTCCTTTGGGTATAAAGGCTGTGCCGCGCACGGCCCTAATGAACACGTGTATCTGGATCTGTGGTATCGGGGCATCGATACGATGCTGTATTTCTACGACGAAGTAAATAAAGGATTGTAAGACACAATGACAACTGCCCATGACTACGCGCACCAGAATCAGGAGCGCTTTCAACAGCAATTGATCGACCTATGCCGCATCCCCAGCGTCAGTACCGATCCTGAACGCAAAGGTGAAACCCTACAGGCCGCCGAATGGGTAGCCGCTGATATGCGGAAAATCGGTCTGAATAATGTTCAGATCATGCCTACGCCACTGCATCCCGTGGTCTATGGGGAATGGCTGGGTGCAGGGCCAAATGCAAAGACGGTCCTGGTCTACGGGCATTATGACGTACAGCCTGCAGTGACCAGTGATGGCTGGGATCAAGACCCCTTTGAGCCGACTGTCAAGGATGGCGTCCTTTACTGCCGGGGATCATCCGATGATAAAGGGCAGATGTTCGCCCAGTTAAAGGCCTTCGAGGCCTTGCTGGCAAACGGCAAGCCAACCGTGAACGTCAAGTTCCTGATCGAAGGTGAGGAAGAAATTGGCTCGCCCAACCTCGGCAAGTTCGTCGCTGCACACCGTGAGCTGCTCATGGCAGATGTCTGCGTCATCTCCGATGGCAGCGTCATCGCGCTGGACCGACCGTCAATTGGCTATTCGACGCGCGGTTTGATGTACCTGGAAATGGAAGTCTTTGGAGCCAAGCAGGATTTGCACAGTGGAGCCTTTGGCGGCATCGTCCACAATCCAGCACAGGCGCTGGCAGAAATCATCGCCCAACTGCACAACCCGGATGGCAGCGTGGCAGTTCCGGGATTCTATGACCATGTGGTAGCGCTCTCAGCTGCCGAACGCGAAGAACTGGCCAAGAGTGCGTGGACCGACGCCGAGTGGAAAGAAGCGACTGGCGTTCCAGCCTTCTGGGGCGAAAAAGAGTACCTGCTCCACGAACGCATTGGCGCACGCCCGACATTGGAAATCAATGGCTTTGTCAGCGGATTCTATGGGGCGGGATCAAAGACCGTGCTGCCGGGTAAAGCGCTGGCGAAGATAAGCTGCCGTCTGGTCGCCAACCAGAACGCCGACCAGATCTTTGGTCTGGTGCGGGATCATATCCTGCGACTGGCCCCACCGACTGTCCGGGTGGAAGTCCGTCAGTTGGCATCTGCGGGCCCTGCATTGATGGATCTGAACTCCCCCTATATGGCGGCTGCCAGCCGCGCCTATGAGAAGGGTTGGGGGCAAAAACCTGTCTACGAACGCGGTGGCGGCACCCTGCCCATTCTGGCGGACTTCCAGCGCGAACTGAACCAGATTCCGATCATGCTAATGGGCTTTGGTCTGCAAACCGACGGTGCGCACGGCCCCAATGAGCACTTCGTCCTGGAGATGTTCAAGCGCGGTATCGATACCGCCATCTGCTTCTTCGATGAGGTTGGACAGATCAAGTAGAAGCTGATAGTCCTCAGGCAATTCAAAAGGCGACCCTTACACGGTCGCCTTTTTATATCTTTGCTTTGCGGCGTGGTGTTCTTCTCTAGGATCCAACCCACAATTGACGCACTTGATCCCACTCGGCCTGTGTCGTTTCCCACTCGGCATAAAGACCAATCCCACGCAGCACACCGGCGGCATCCCCTGCTAAAGTCAAGCCATCGCGAATACCCTGAATAGCAGTTTCAGCATTCTCAATGGCCGAGTCGTGATCGGGCAGCACAGTATCATAGGTCGGTACGCCCATAATCAGTTCAGTCCGCACATCCAGACTATCGAGAGCCTCCGCCCAAACCTGTACCTGATAGGCGACCCAGGCGCTGTAGTCCGTCGTCGAAGCGAAGCCACTGTTGTAATTCGCCACATAGATTTGATCGACCAAGAGCGCCACCCGCTGCTTAAAGGCTTCTTCCCAAATCGTTCCTGGTGCGATCTGAGCGGGAATGGGAATACCTTCGACATCAGGGGTCCAATCCGGCGGCACCGCGACGGCCAGTGGCGTGTCCTCGCCCAGAGTCAGACGCACCTGGCGCAGCAGCGCCAGATAATCCTCATCCGCGTTAGACACCGGCACCACATTCAGGAACACACCATCAAAACCAAGGTCACCCGCCACGCGCCCGGCAAAATCGGCGATGTTTTGCCGAGTCGCTACATCGCTCAACCGATTATTTCCCTCGGCATCGTCGGCGGCAATGCTCAGCCATCCCAACACAGTAGCTTGTGGGTAACGTCGCTTAAATTCCGCTGCAAAAGCACGGGCACTATCCAATTGGCCGGTATTCGTCCAGGCATTATTGGGTTGAAGTAGACTCACCCAGGCGTAGATCGTCCCGATCCGTGTATCCAATAACCGTTGAATCAAGACCGTAAATTGCTCTTCGGAAGGCGTATTCAAGGTCCATTGATCACCTAGCCAGATTGCATTCGGCTCATCTTCTGGTTCGGCGTTCCGCACCCGTCCCAGTAGCAATACGACGGCGATGATAAAAATGATCCCGGCGACACCGTAGACAGGCCACAGACCACGCCGCGGCAGGGTAATCTTCGGCATCTCAAAAGAGCCGGTGGGTCTTAACTGGGGCCTAGTCAACCCGGAAGGCGTCGCCATACCCTGCCGTTCCTTCCGGCGCTCGTGACGCTCGCGCGCTTTATGACGGCGCGGTTCTTCGGTTGATGGATTTTCCACGACGGACTCCCCTATCGCTATGGGATGACGATACCCAACCGCGCCAAAAGCGGCGGCCCCAGAATAAGCAACCCGACCAGCACCGAGGCCACGGCACCAAGCAGCACTGCAGCTGCCGCCACATCCTTGGCAACCTTCGCCATTGGATGAAACTCACGTGTGACCAAATTAACCACAGCCTCAACCGCTGCGTTCAGGAATTCGGCCATCCAGACAATCGTAATCGTAACGATCAGGATAGCCCAATCTTGCAGGCTGATCTGTAACCACAGACCAACGATCAGGATAGCAACACTCGCGACCGACATGATGCGCGTATTCTTCTGGTAGCGCAGCATATACAGCCAACCCGCCAGCGCATACCCCAGACTTTCGATCCGATTAGGACTGATATTCAGGCTGTGCTTAGTGGGGTCGATCTGCGCAGTACTGGTCAAAGATTCTAACATACGCTTAAGCGGGGTGGTCATGCGATGCTGACTCCAAAGCAGGTACGATGTCAGTCGGAATACCTAAAGCTCGCAGTACTGATTCCTGTGCCGCCCACATCTCGGCGCGGTTCTCAGATGTATCATGGTCAAAGCCCAGCAAGTGCAATGTGCCGTGTATAACCAGCAAGCATAACGAGTCCATGAGAGCATGACCTTCTCGAGCAGCCTGCTCACTGGCATAAGGAAACGCAATTACCAAATCGCCAAGATAGGGCGGTTCACCCTCAATCTCGACTGGAGGAGCATCCGCAGGAAAGGACAGGACATCCGTTGCCGAGTCGATCCCCCGGAATTGCAGATTCAGTCCGCGCACCTGTTCATCATCTGTTAGGACGATACTGAGGGCAGCACCATTCACCGCTGCCTGCTGACGCAAGGTCTCCTGCGCAGCCGTGCTCAATCGCCCTCCATCCACTGGATAGGCTAAATCATTCTGTACATCAATCTCAAACAGCACGGTACTAATCCTTTTTCACCATTGGTTCTGAAGCTGGCGCAGCCGCAGCACCATTCTGGTTGACCTGAACTGCCTTCATTTCCATCGTGCGAGGTAACGGAGGTACAGTGGGCAGCGGTGCGTCATCATCTTCTGGTAGATCATCCACCTCAACTCGCGGCATTTCCCCATTCTGAATCCCCACGGGCACCGGGCGAGTCAGTGGTCGAGAGGGGGTAATGGCTTGTCGATTATCTGGCAAGCTAATCCGAGCCGACTCACGACTGTCGACCTTCGGCTCAATCTTGCGGGCTGGCCCAGCATCCGTCGTATCTCGAGATGGCTCTTTAGGTGGGGTTGCCGTCGCTGCTGGAGCTGCGTAGGAAATCCGTGGATGGAAAATACCTTGCAGCATATCGACGAATACCCGCTTAATCGTCTTGAGGTCGTTGAGTGTCAGTCCGGATTCATCGAGCTGCCCGGCTTTGATCTTGCCCTCAATGGACTGTTGAACAATCTCAAGAATTTCTGGTTTGCGGGTCGGTTTACGAGCGCGTACCGTCGCTTCACACGTATCCGCCAGCATCAAAATAGCCGTTTCTTTGCTTTGTGGCTTCGGACCGGGATAGGTGAACTGTTCCTCATCCACCACTTCATCATCGTCAGCCTGTTCCAAGGCCATCTGATAGAAATGCAGGATCTGAGTGCCGTGGTGTTCCAAAATGAAGTCACGGACACGCGAGGGTAGTCGATACTGCCGGGCAATGCGCTCGCCATCCGTCACATGGCTGATGATGATATCGGCGCTGCGTGCCGGGTCATTGAGCACATCGTGGGGGTTAATCCCCTCAACCTGATTTTCGGTGAAGAAGGCCGGGTTCGCCATCTTCCCGATGTCGTGATACAGCGCCGCGACCCGAACCAGATCATCATTGGCACCAATTGCATTCGCTGCCTGTTCACTGAGATTGGCAACTTGCAGGGAATGTTGGTACGTACCGGGGGCTTCCCGCAGCAAGCGCTGCAAAAGTGGATGATTCGGCTGGCTGAGTTCCAACAGTTTGACTGCCGTAGGGTAGTTAAATATGACTGAAACCAGATACAGCACACCAATTGCAACAACTGCCGACAAAATTCCATTCAGGAAGCAATATAGCAACAGTGACCCAATGGACAGATCCGCACTCATCGAAAAATCGGTGTTATAGAAAGCACCCACAACCACGATATTTCCCAGCGCAATTAGCAAGCCAGGCATAAAATAGCTGTTCAGGCGTTCGGTACGGCGGAGCGTCATCGCGCCCAGCACACCGCCAATCACCACCAGCGTCGCCATCTCCAGCGAATTTCCGGTCATGATGCCGATCAGCGCACCCAACCCCATCATACCTAGCACCGCAATTTCGGGAGCCGTCAAGGCAGTCAGGATCAGCGCCAGGGCCGCTACCGGATACAGGTAAAGCTGACCACTCGTGCTGGCAATCCGAGCACCAAAAAGGAAGATCAGAAATAGCCCGGATAAAACCGCGATAAAGCGCGAGGATGCTAACAGCGTCGGTCGCATCCGCAGGACAAATAGACCTGTTGCCACCATAATGATGATGTTGGCAGCAAATGCGCGCGCCAGTGAGGCCAAGCGGTCATCGGTTACCTGTAGCAGGCCGAGCTGCCCCATGGCTTCATAGGCTTCCGAACCAATGCGTTCGCCGGCACGCACTACAATCTGATCGCGTTGATAGCTGACCAACACATTAATGTCCGCGACCGCCTGCTCGCGAGCAGCCTCGGTCTCAGCCTCATTGATGATGGTATTAGGGCGTATCAGATCGTCCACCAGGTCAACAATCACGCGCGTTTGTTCGTCCGAAAAACGCACACCAACTTGTGTTGGTAAACGGGTGCGGATGCCGGGCAAGTCGCTCTCAGTAACCTGGCCTTGCATCGCCCGTTCTAATACCAAACCCACCTGCTGGTTCACATCCTGCCAGGTGGCAGAATCCATCCGCAGCAGGGTACGAATCACATCGGAATCCAGCGTAAGACCTTCAATCCGAGTCAGATCATCCGTCTTTTGGGAGAGGGTGGCGTACCGGTCTTCCCGTACCGTGTTGATAAAGGTGAGAATCTGCGCCGCCCGCGCACTCTGCTGGCGGGCTACTGCCGGATCCGGGGGAAAATACCGGACAGGAACGGTCGCCGCCTTCAACCGGCGTTCGCGTTCCGTCAGGATCTGGCTGGTGTATTCAATATCAATGGGAGAGCGAATATCTTCCGAAGCAATATCGCCATCCCGAAGGTTAGCCAGTTCACCTGCCCCATCAAACAGCCCCTCATAAGCAACCAATAGAGTAGCTGTGAGCAGAAATGCCAGAGTCGCACCAGCCACCCCTAGCACATGGAGCAGCCGATGGGAGTCCCACTCATCACGGTCAATCAGGCGGGGAAAGCGACTGAGCATATGTCACTTACTTGAGGAGTTCCCTCACCACATCATTCACAAGCTTACCGTCGGCCAGGCCTTTCACCTTGGGCATCAACGCCCCCATGAGTTTGCCCATTTCTTTCGCCGAAGTCACCCCGGTCTGAGCAATAGCTTCGTTCACCAAGACGGCAATTTCCTCACGGCTAAGCTGCCTGGGCAGGAATGCTTCAATGATGGTGATTTCATTCTGGGCAGCCGTTGCTTCTTCGGTACGACCCACTTTCGTCAGCTCATCCAGCGATTCCTTACGTTTTTTCAATTCCTTCTGCACGATACCCAGCATATCCTCCTGAGAGAGTTCTTTGCGGGTATCTATCTCCACCTGTTTGATAGCGCTTTGCAGGAAGCGAATGGCATCCCGGCGAACATTATCTTTCGCCGTCATCGCTTCCTTTAGCGCTGCGGTCAAGGCAGCTTTCAAATCAGTCATGTTCAACCTCCTGACACGGGGCTAGCCTGTACATAATCATCAATGTACTCGCCCAGGCGAACCCGTGTAATGTGATCTGTCAAGATACGTGGGTGAATGCAGCGCACCCGCACATAGTGGTCAGTATACCCCACGTTGATAAAGCCGTCCTCAGTCGCCCCGCTGATATGCTCCCAGAGCACGTCAAATTCCTCGCCCACAAAACGCTGAGCAAAACGCTTTTCACCCGCTTCTGCCAATGCCAACAACCGGGCGCTGCGGGCCTTCTTGACTCTGTCTGGCAGGTGATCTTTCATCTTCGCAGCGGGTGTGCCGGGGCGCGGACTGTAACGGAAGACATGCATTCCGGCGAAGTCCATCTCTTGCACAAAAGCCTCCGTCGTAGCGAATTCATCATCGGTCTCGCCGGGGAAGCCGACTATGACATCGGTCGTGATTTTGATCGCCGGGGCTGCCGTTCGTGCCAGTTGCACCACTTGCCGGAATTCCGTCTGACTGGTCCGCCGACGCATCCGCCGCAGAGTGGCATCACATCCACTCTGCAACGGCAAGTGCAGATGGCGGCACAGACGCGCTTCATCGACCCACAATCTGAAAAACTGTTCATCCAAGTCCCACGGTTCCAGCGAAGACAACCGCAACCGCGGCGTATCCGTTTCAGTTAGGATCGCCTGGATCAGATGAACCAAACCCTGTCGGTCGTCCCAATCATGACCATAACTACCAAGCTGCACGCCAGTCAGCACGACTTCCTGATAGCCCGCGGCCAGCAGTCCGCGTATCTCTGCGATCACCCGATCCAGAGGCCGCGACCGTCCAGCGCCGCGTGCAATCGTCGTGACACAGAACGTACAGGCATTATCACATCCATCCTGCACTTTGACGAAAGCCCGCGTCCGCCCATATGCGCCGCCTTTGACTACCCGTTCCAGTGGCTCACGATCATAGGGTTCGGTCGACTGTCCTGTGATTGTTTGCACCAGTCGTTCTTTGGCGAGGTTATCGACTACCCGCGCTACCCCTGGCATTACACTGATCTCTGCAGGAGCAATCTGCGCGTAGCAACCCGTTACATTGATCGCTGCCTGATTATTGTCTCGATGGAGGTCGCGCACAGTCTGGCGGCTACTTCGCGTAGCGTCACCCGTAACAGCACAGGTATTGATGATGATCTGATCTGCCAGCGTAGGATCCGTGACGATCTCGTGTCCCTGTTGTTGAAATTGACGCGCCATGCTGTCAATTTCAGCCTGATTGAGGCGGCAGCCATGAGTCCGCAGGTAAACCTTCATTTAAGGGCCACTCAATATCACATGATCGAAACTCGCTACCACCCCCGACTGGCTGTAAGCCTGTGCCACAACGCCAACCCGCCCTGCTGGGATGGATGTATCGATCAGAGTATCGACCATCTGCCCATCCTGGCAGATGCCATCGCGGGTGAATGTACTGAGTCCATCCGGGTTATTGGGCACACAAAACAACATCGGTGTGCCATTGACAACAAACCTGAACTGATCCCCCTGCGCGAGTACCCGCAGCGTATTGGTCACGCCCAAGCCTTGTCTGATCACCGCTGAAGGAATCCAGGTACTCAGTTCTCGCTGCAGCCCGTTGACCGAACGCACCACCCGATAAAAGCCATCGCTGCTGATGAGAAACAGGTAATAATCATCATCATTCGGAGAAGCATTACCCTTATCAGACAGCCGAACAATCAATCCATAACCGTTATCCGCCGGGCCAGCATCTGTCTGCGCTTGTGCCGTCAGATCAATATCCGACCAGTGCAGCTGCTGGAGGGAAAAAGCACTCTGATTCACTTCATCCACTTCGAGAATCAATCGTCCGGCTTCGACTGATGCTGAAAGACGGCCACTATACAACGTCCAGTCAGCAGGCACGGACTCAAAGGTATTGGCATAAGCTACCGCGCCAGGAGTCACTGGAACCAGGTAGTGCCAGGTTGGACTAACCCGGTTGAGAGCAAATGCTCCGGCAAGCAGCAGCAGGCAGAATAACAGAAACAGCCAGCGACGCACGTATATTTACACCCGTGGCAGATAAGTACAGATCAAACGATTCTAACACGGTGAGAGGCGGGCTGAAACGGTTAGCTGGTCGGAGGGTAACGGGCATCAAACTCGGCGACAAACTGCTGAAAACGGGCATCCCCACCAGCAAGATCAACCGCCCGCAGCAGCCATTGACGTGCCTGTACGAGGTCGCCAACCCGTTCATAAGCCGCGCCAAGTTCAGCCGCATAAGCCGGGTTTGTAGGATCGAGGCGAGTGGCCGTGATAAAAGCGGTCAGGCTGTTCTCGACCTGCTCATTCAACCGCAAATGTAGACCGTAAAGGAACTGTACATGGGCGCTGCCCGGCGCCAGAGTCACCGCTTGAGCAAAATCAGACTCAGCGGATTTCTGCTGGTTGTTGCGTGCAAGGCCGCGATAGGCGAATGCCTCCGCAAAGCGTCCGTCCAGCAGGATTGCCTGGGTGAAAGCGCGCTCTGCCTGCGGCCAAAAACCTCGCCCCGCCATCCATAACCCAATCTGCAAGATTGCATCCGGGTTTGTGGCGTCGTGTTGGAGCAGCAGCATCAAATCTCGGGCAGCGGCCACAAAATTGACGTCAGCGCTGGCGGTTTGAAGGAGTTTAACCGCCTCAGCAGGTTCAGTTGGAGCCAGTAACAGCCCTCGTTGGTAAGCCGTCCAGGCATCTGCAGGAACAATCCTTGATAGTTGACCCAGCGCCTGTTCAGCCTCAGTCCAACGCTGCAAATAGAGCAGCGCCGTTGCTAATCGGCGCAAACCCATTTCTGTCGGCTGCTGTTCGGCTGCCGCCATCCAATGGGGGATGGCGCGTTCCCGATCGCCCAGTTGATCCCATAAATCGGCGGCTTGCTCATGCCGGGTAATAGTCCAGCCTTCGCGGGCAGCCGTGGCCTCAACTTCAAACAGCGCTTGCAATAGACGCCCGGCAGCCAGGTTATCCGCATACGAATAAGACACATCAATAACAGATTTGGAAGCTGGGTTGCAAGCCGCCAGCAGAAATAAAACGAGCAGCAGGCCTAACCTGACTGCTCGCTCAATCACAACCTTGGAATTCATCAGGAAGTACGGCTGTTGATTGCGCCAATCACCACACGTTCGACCTCATCGGAAGTAAACGGTTTGATCAAATAGTCATATACGCCTTGTAGTTTGCCGACCAATCGATTGGCTGGATCACCGTAGGCTGTAATCACAATAATGACAGGCAGTTGTGACTTATATTTTTCCTTGATTGCCTCAAGAAACTTCCAACCGTTCATATCCGGCAGACCGAGGTCAAGCAACACCACATCTGGCTTGACGCTTTCGTAATGGCTTAGGGCTTTCCCGCCATGGGTCTCAATAGCAACGCGTATATTCAGGCGCTCCAGCGTTGCCTGAATCACTTCAGCCAGTTCAGTTGTATCTTCCAGGATGAGTACTGATGCCACAGGGCTTGCCTTTCTTGCGGCAATATCCGGGTTGACCATGGCCGCATTTTCCGCACTGACCGAATCACGCAGGTCATCCCTTTCTAACGCCTCCAGCAAGGCGCTCCCAGCTGAAAGAGGACCCGTAACTCCCGTAGGGGTTTGAGCGCTGCGAACAATAAGTGACTCACTAGGAGTCACAGGTGGTGACTCCCGATTCTCTTGCGCGTCAGTGGCTTCCGGCACACCTTCGAGCAACCATTCACGACCCTGTACCCTTGACCCTGGCTGACGTTCGGTCATCGCGGCCTCCGCGATTGGCTGGCAGGACGGCGCTAGTCTACGTATTATAACATCAGTGTCCACATAACTTCACTTGAGGCTATGTCAGGAGATTGTGCAGATCCGCCGATCCATACCACGGGTGCCCTGGCTATGCTTTTTCGCCGTTTCCTCTTTGTCATGATCTGCTTGCTCATTGTTGGACTCTATCCGGCAAGCGCACAAGTTCCGCCAACCGTCACACAGGTCTGTGAATCATCAGGCGTACAGCCCCGCGGTCCAGAATATCCGCCCGGCGGCATCATCCTGACGGCCTTTGATCGTGCCAGCCTGTGGGTCTATAACGTCGCCAGCAATACGCGCTATCCCCTGCCGGATACCAATCCGTGCGCCAGCAATTGTCATCTCTCCTTCGACGCCCGCTGGATCAGTTACGTGGACTCGGCGACACAAAGCTACTTCCGGATGCGGTTGGATGGAACCGAACGCACTCCGTTAGTCGATTATGCCTCTGACGTGGAGTGGTGGTCGCCGGATACTCTGCTGGTCTGGACTCCCGCGCATGAAGCCTACTTGCGACCGGAAACTGTTGATTCGCGTGAGAATCTGAAGGTCAATGGAGTCTTTCTAGTCCAACCGGGAGGACGGTATGCCCTGGCACTGCGCCTGGAAGGGGATACTTTCTACCGTACCTTGACTGATCTGGGGGCGAGGGCTTTGGGCATCGATCAAAGCACAATTCTGGGCGTTGACCGTCCCTACTTTAATGCAGCGGGCTGGTCACCAAATGGTCAGTGGTTAGCGCTGGTGGCCCCTACCCCGGCAGACCTCACCGGGCAAACCCTGGGCGCGGAAATCTATGCGATTCGCCCCGGCGAGAGTACCCTGACTCGCTGGACCTATCTGACAGCAGACTATGGCCCACTGCGGATTAACGGGCGTGGCGCAAACGAGTTAGCCTGGTCACCGGATGGGACACGTATCGCCTTCTGGGTCACGCCGCTACGGGGACTAGACCCGGTCGAAGACAGTGGTTCAGCTACGCTCCACATCCTGGATATCACCAGCGGAACTGTACGCGCCTATTGTGGACTAACGATTACGGAAACCGTGCCGGATACCCCTCATCTGGTTTGGTCGCCGGATGGGACTCGGTTAGCCTTTGGGGCTTCCCTTCCAGATGACTCCAGCGGTTATCGTTTATTGGCGCTGGATCCGGAAAGCGGTATCTTCACTGAACTCAGTTTCGGTTTATTTCCGGTGTTCGGCAGACCCAGCGTGGTTGCCTGGGGATACCCCCCACCATGATCACCAGGCGGCTCTGGAGAGCTTTCAGTCAACCGCCGATGAATAAGCCACTCTTTGAGCGTGTCGCGCTGAATGCCGCCTTCTCACCGGCATTACGTTCACTCTGGTGGAATAACCTCGCCATTCAAGGGCAAGTCTGGCTGTGGTCCCTGGTCTTCATTCTCGATGTACGCGCCTTACCACTCATGCTGCTCAGTGGCACATTCTACGGACTGCTATGGGCAGTGGGGGTGAGCGGAACGATCTTACATGAACGCAGTACCGGTACTTATGATCTGCTTTGCCTGACTCCGGAAGGTACATTTGGCGTAAACTGGACAATTTGCCTGGGCTGCCTGCATCAGGGGGATGCTTTCCGGCATGTGAATTCCCAAGAAGCCTGGACCATCCGCCTGATGCTGATGATTCCACTCATCGTCACCGCCAATCTGGCCCTCAACCGTTTACTGACCAATTCTCCAGTAGCTCTGGTATGGATGGGGGTGCTTGTAGTGTTATTTTACTTCGACCACGTCCAGTCAATCATTATAGGAAGCCTCTTTGGCCTCATGGCCCCCCAAACCAGCACTTCCGGTGATACGCGCCTCTGGGCAGTAGCCGGTCTGATACTCGGTCAAGTTCTTAGTTACGGAACCTTCTTCGGCGTCGTTCTGCTCAGTCCGTTGTTGAACCTCCCGCCTGCGCTTTCACCCGTTATTGCCCTGGCAGCATTCTTCGGCCTGCGAGAATGCATTATCTATACACAGATTCGCTCCACGAGAAATCTCTTCAATGCCTCAGCGGATGAAATGCGTTTGGCACTCAACCGCTTGCCGGATGTCGCATGAATCGGCTCTTGCTCGTCCGCTTAGCTCGCTTGTTTTATGCGCCAGCAGGTCATGGACGCCTCTATCGTCTGGCGCACCATCCGCCATCCCTACCCGCCATCCGCATCCCCTTCCGCCCAGTCATGGAATTGATCGGGCTACTATTCACCTGCGGGCTTATGCTCACCCCGGCTATCATTTTTTGGTTGGCAATCGCTGTCCTGGTCATCATCTTGAATGGCACCCTGTTTGGTGCCTGGTGGGCTAATCAGATGGCTGCCTTACTGACCAACCTGCAAAGCCGGGGGGTCTACGATCAATATGCCGTGTTACCAGGCGGTCGCCTGAACCTGCATATTGCCATCAGCACGGGCATCCTGCATCGGTTGGAAAGCCTGACCAATCTTCATCGGATCATTCGCGGCATAGCCATCGTGCTAGGGGGATTCGCCACCTTGAGCCTCTGCATGATCGGCATCAATGCGGGTGGCGGGCGAGCAACCGATGGCCTAAACCCGGCTATACAGACCAGTCTGAATACCAGTTTAGGGCTGCTGACCTTTTTGCTGCTATTCTATGTCGATCACTTTACAAGTATCACCCTCTGTGCCCTTTGTGGAATGCTCGTCCCTGTCTGGACCAAGCGGGCCGCAGAAGCCCGACTGTGGGCCGTCGGCCTGTTCTTGAGCCTCCAGGTCATCAGTTATACCTTATGGGGGATACTTGCCTTGGGAATATTACCCCAGTTACTCATCACGCTCGGCACGTTGGGAAGGCTGATGCTGATTGTCGCCCAGATAGCCCTATACCTACTCATCCGCGAAGGCATTATTCGATTGGTCTGGAAACGGATCGTGACCGAGTTAGAACTGGCCTCAAGCGACATCCGAGCCATTGTTTGACAGAATATTGTCCAGAGCGCACATAACCTGTTTGCATTACAATAAGAGCATTGGGGAATTAAGGACTGCCTATGCTCGGTTGGAGACTCTGGCGGCAGATCAGTCGCTATACGGTCCATATTCTGGAAAATCCGATACATCGCCGCATCGTTGGGCAGGCCGCGCCACCCCTGCCGTTCATGCTGGAATGTGCCATGTTGTTCCTCGTGCCAGTCATCATGCTTCCGGCGATTGTATTCACCAGTGCCGTCTACGGAGTGCGCTGGGCCACACTCATCAGCCAGAGCATTGCCAGGGAACAGGTCACTGGACGCTTCGACCTGCTGGCCCTCACACCCAACGGTTCATTCGGAAGCGCCTGGGTCATGGCCTGTGGGGCCATTCAACGTACAGGCATGCTCTATGTGCTGGAAACTCCTTTTTCCTGGCTGCTGCGTGGCTTCCTCATGCTCATAGTCTTCACCTCGGTTGCGATCTTCTCGCTGGATGTAACTTTCAACAACCAGACGGATGCAATCATCATTTCCATCTATACGTTCGCGATATTGATGTGCGCCCTGTTGATCGATCACGTACATTCGGTTGGACTCTCCGTCATGATCGGGCTTTTAGCCCCGACTTACACGACCCGCACCGCCGATGCTGGACTGTTAGCCCTGACGGTCTACACCATGCTGCAATTGACCACCTACGCCGTTGTGGGCTTGTTCGGTTTTGCAGTACTGCCTGATCTGTTGGTTGCCCTCCTGGTGTCACCCATGATAAGGACTCTCCTGTTGCCGATCGTACGCGTGGTGCTGCTCTTTACCGTCCGGGAGCTAGTCGTCATCTATCTCTGGACTCTGGTACAGCAGCAGTACCACGCCGAAAAACAAGATGTCAATGCAGTTGATCTACCTGCCACCACCGTAAGAATTGGCTAATGCTGAACCCTAGCAAATGGCGGTTGCCCAGTCAGTCCGTCGGGCACCAACTGCGGCTAACGCCCGGCTTTCCTTACCCCATTGCTCCACAACAAAAGCGCTTGGGGGAGCGCCTGCATTTGGCACAGCAACTGACAGGCGCCCTCGTGTTCGGGCTGATCGGCTTCAGTTGCTGCTTTGGAACAAGTTTCGGATTCGGATCGTTGCCGTGGGAGGTACTTTCGGTCGGCATCATCCTCATCCTGCTATTTGCATTGGTTGGATTGCAGTCTGCATTCCGCGCTGCCCGCCTCAGTGGTTTGATCGCCGCGGAACGTCAGCGGGGCACCTATGATCTGGTCAGCCTATCGAACCTCGGGGCATTCGGCCTTCACTGCTGGATTGCGACCTCGCACGCCTCAAGCCCATCTCGCCAGAATCTCGCATGGTTTCGGTACGGCCCTTTAGCGCCCTTGATTCGCGCCTTATCTATTCTGGCGATTCTGGTTTTGCTGTACTTCGTCGGGAGTGCTTTCCTATTCTCTTTTGAAAGAGAACCACTCGACACAGTCATTGTCACCGCCTACGTCATAAGTAGTACTTTTTGCGTCAAATTGTATTTCGATCAAAATCGCACGAGTGCCACTCTGATCGGTATTCTGATTCCAGCCAGGAGCGAAAAGGCTTTTGAAGCTCAGTTTTGGGCTTTTGTACTCTTCGCCGTTTACCAGTTGACCACCATGGTCCTGACTGTTTTGGCGGGCTTCATCCTGCCCTCAATCCTGTTTCCCCTGGAAATCCAATCGCTGGATGGTTTTGATTTGCTGCTCATCCTGTATCGGGTCGCACTCTTTGTCGGATCGCGTGAATTGCTGATTGGCTGGCTGTGGAGGCATCTCCGCTGGCGCTTGAATGGATATGATGAGGAGCTAGACCTCCTGAGTCGCATCGCGCTATAATCAACCAACATGAGAACTGGAGATATATCGTGACCGATCTCATTGACCTCAATGCCATCCCGACCGTCCCGACAGACGGTTGGCAACCCGACCCGGCCCATCCACGTCGGCGTCCCCCGTGGATCAAAGTCCGCGCCCCGCAGGGGGAAGCGTTTGAAGAAGTTCGTGGCCTTATGCGTGGCCAAGCCCTCCACACCGTCTGCGAAGAAGCACAATGCCCGAACATTGGGGAATGCTGGGGCCGCCGCACCGCCACCTTCCTGATGGGTGGAGACACCTGTACCCGCTCCTGTGGTTTCTGCGACATCAAGACCGGGCGGCCTAATCCTCTCGATTGGTTGGAACCGCTGCGCGTCGCCCAATCCGTCCGGGCGCTCGGCCTCCAACATGTCGTCATCACCTCCGTCAACCACGACGAACGCAAGGATGGCGGCGCACCGCTCTTTGCCATGGTCATCCAGCAGATTCGCAAACTCCAACCTGGTTGCTCGATTGAAGTCCTGATTCCCGACTTCAAGGGCAGCGAAGAAGCCTTAAAAATTGTGATGGATGCCCAACCGGAAATCCTTAACCACAATGTCGAAACTGTGCCGCGCCTGTTCCGCAAGGTACAGCCGCAGGACAAGTACGAATGGGCCATGAAGACTTTGACCAATGCCAAGCGGATGGACCCGTTGGTCTTGACAAAAAGTGGCATTATGGTCGGCCTGGGTGAGACTTTCGATGAAGTGGTCGAAGTCATGCGTGATCTGCGCGGCTGCGATGTTGATATTCTGACCGTCGGTCAGTATCTGCAACCCAGCAAGGGGCATCTGCCGGTAGAGCGCTTCTACTTGCCAGAGGAATTCGACCGCTTTGAAGTTATTGGCAAGGAGCTGGGCTTCAAGTGGGTGGAAAGTGGTCCGCTCGTCCGCAGCAGCTATCGGGCTGAGCGGCAGGTGCGGGAACTCTCCAAACTCAACCATATTCGTGTGCGAAGTGTCGAGGTCGATACTCAATAGTCATAAGTCGATAGCCTCAGGACAAGACTTACCCATATTGCGGGTCGGTTATAGGTCTTCTGGCTATCGACTACAGACTGACTTCAAAGCGCTTCATGATCTTGGCATAAGCTTCATTGATCGCTTGCATTTTGGTGGTGGCGTCCGGGGAAGTATCCAGATCAGGGTGATGCTGGCGTGCCTTACGCCGGTAAGCCTGTTTGACTTCGTCTTCACTGGCAGTTAGTGTCACCCCCAGCAGATCGTAGGCCGACCATAATGGATCTGCAGGTGCCGCTGGGCGCGGGGGTGAATACTGTTCCCCTGCCGCATGGTGGTGATATCCATGCTGCTCGAAGGCGCTGAACCCCGCTACCTTCCGTACCCCTAGCAGGTACTTATCATTAAACGTAGCATAATCCCCACTGAGTTGACCAAGATCAACCGATGATCCGTAACTGAGATGCCACTGCCGATCAATCTCTACCGGCACAATACCGATACTGCGACCGTCTATCTGGTAGATATAGACCCGTCCCCCGTGAGCCGTCAGCACCAGCTTGAGTGCATCGCTGCGAAGCGCAGACCGACCATCTTCCGTGATGAGGTCCGGCGAGAGGATGAACAGCGTATGCATATCACGGGCGGTATTGGCATTCAGGGTCTTTTTGACGAACCCTGTTGAAAGCTCCCCGGCCAACACATAGATCATAATCTCTTCGTCGAAGGTCGGTTGCTTGATTGTGACATGCACCGCCCCTTGATCGAGCACGCGCAGGTCTTTGAGGTTATCCAACCCACGCAGGGACTCGACCAGCCATGAGAAGGCGATTTTCAGGCTCATTTCTTACCTCATGCTACCAACCACGCTGTTTAGACCGTAGCAAAAAGTCACTTACACCTATGATCCCAGTTTGTTCTAGCGTTACACAAAAATTCGCCCAAATCTCAACCTCATCTGTGCCAAGCACTTCATAGCTTAACTCAGATTGCATCTTCTCCAACGCCGGCACTATGAATTCACCAACTAACGTTGGAAAATCGCCGCTGTTTCGAATATGTGGATCGAGTAATGGTTTTTTCAACCGATCTATTGCAAGAAATACTATGCTTCTATTTGCATTTAGCTTTGTAATAAGAGCCGAAATCAGGGGTATAATCCTAGCACCCAACGATAATCGTTCAATAGTATTCAAGACAAGTGAGACATGGTCTGCATCCTCTCCAGTTAGCAATTCTACTTCCAAATAAGGGAGTGCCTTTTGCGGCATCCAACGAAGAATGTTATTTGCACCTGATCTATCTTCATTCCGTCGATTCTCAATGAAAGAATTGCTGTGACGACCTTTCAAGGCTATATGCAGTAAGATTGGAATCGCTCGCTCATCATCGAAACGATTTTCATCCATTAGCTTAAGGATATACTGCCTGATGGTATCTTCGCGTTTGTTCAAGCCATTTATCAGTATCAACCTAGCAATATCATCATCCATATCCGCCAGGCGACGAATAGCTTCAAGATTGCTATCTATCCCATAGCGAATATCATAGGCCAAATGAGCTAATTGTCTAAGTTCGGGATCTGCTTCAGAGGGAATCCGTACATGAGTTATCCCATCTTGATTTCGATACTGAGTTAGTGCGTCCATCAAACTATAGTCTAAGTTTGGTTCACCTTCTTGAGAAATGTGATAAACCCAAAGCTGTTTATGGATTCTATCCCATTTACACTTCTGAATGACCAATATCTTTATGGTATCTTTTCCCAGTCCCAGCGCCCGCGCCCATTCGTAAGTCACTGCCGTTGATGCCATTGCCCCCTCAGTCGCAATCACAATCATTGCATAAGAATCGTCAATGGCATCATCAATTGCCTTTGTCCATTCCTCACCAATGCGCTGGCTATCCACATCACGCCAAGTCTCAATGCCGTACACACGCAAAAGTTCATAAAGACGCTTTGCTTCTTCCGCGCCATCAGCACGAGAGTATGAAATAAACACCTTTGACATGTTGATTCTCCGAACTCATTAAACGAAAAAGGGCGCTGTTCGCGCCCCTCGTCTCCCATGGCTGATCAATGCTAGCTCTCGATGACCTTATCATCAATGAGCTGCTGCTGCACCTTCTGACCACGCGGGTCAAAAGCGAAGTGCTGTCCATGCAACTGGAATTCCATATCCTGCATGGCGCGCCCGGCGCGGTTCTTCTCGACCGTGAAGACCACCCAGTCACGGAACTGCTTGGCAGCATATGGGTTAAACGCCGCATGATCCTTTGACAGGATGTGATACTTGTTATTCATGATGATCGCGATGTCCGACTCGTAATCCAGTGCGCTGGAACCGCGCAGATGGAACAAGTGAATTCGCTTGCTCTTCAGACCTTCGCGATCCGCCGCCACGATGGAAAAGACCGGGACATCCAGCGAAAGCGCAATATCCTTCAGCCCTTCCACGATGATGGTTACTTTGTCGTTCTCATCGCGCGGGCGTTCCGGGTAGACCGCGATCTTCTGCAGGTAGTCGATGAAGACCGTCACATTCCCGCCGGTCGCATCGCACAGCCGGGCCGTCATTTCCTTGATCGCCTTGAGGGTCGTCACTGCCGGACTGGCCTTGACCATAATCATCCGGTCCGCGTAACGAGCCATCCGCGTCAGGGCCGGCGCTGTCTTCGGGTTATCCTTCAGAATCGCCTGCAAAGTACCCGGGGCGCCGCTTTCCTTACCCATGAACCCTTTGGCTCGCTCTGCCACGATAATCTGGTACAGATCACGCAGCTTGATACCCCGGCTCAGGTCAATCTCCGGTGGGTTCAGGCTTTCCATACAAAGCAGCCGATGCATCAAATGGGTTTCGGTATGCTCATAGGACAGATAAAAAGCATATTGATCGGGGCGCATGGCGATATTGCGGGCGATCTGCAGGGTACAAATCGTCTTACCAATGCCCTGGGCACCGCCGAGCAGCACCAATTCCGTCTTACGCAGGCCACCGCCGATAAAACCATCTAACGGATCAAAACCAGTGGAGAGTGGCACATAATCCGCCAGATCGCCCGAAATGATGCGATCGTTAGCCTCTGCCAGAACCTGGGTGAGGGTTCGTGGCAAATGGGCACCCGACCGAGCCGATGACGCGGGCGCGGTAGCCGGTCTCTGGGCGGGGGGAGGAGTTTGAGCCACTCTGGGTTGTGGAGTCTGAGGAGCAGCAGCCGAACGCGGGGCGGGCTGTTCCGGAGGCAAGTCACCAGTAAAGCGTCGAGTCGCCATGCACGCTACTTTCTCATACAGAATCGTAACAATTTAATGATACTGTCATTATCTTTACAAATCAATCAAGGTTCCTTTTTTTATGATTTTTTAGCATTTCTTCACCAATTCTATTAGCACATCCTCTGATTTCTTAATGCTTACAGCCTTTCATGCTCATCCTTACGCAAGCTTTTATTCACGATTCATTCACATTTCAAAAAAGTTATGCTACAATACTCGTGTTTAAGGGGTTGCCGTTTACGCGGAAGACCAACGCACCTTAAGTCGGCTGTATGCAATTTCTACAATCGAAGATTTAAGCGAGGGTACCGAATTGATACAGGAACTCATGAATCGGGCTGACCAACGCGGCTATCTGACTTTCGAGGATGTACTCGAAGTGTTGGATGAAGATGGTGACGATGTCAACGCACTCGAAACCGTCCTCTACGAACTTGATGAACTCGGAATCGAAATTCGTCAAGAAAGCGAGCCAGCATCCCGGTTCGGTTATGCGGAGGAGCCAGAGGCCGAATTTGAGCCTGAAGAACTCCTTCATGATCCCACCCCCGGCGTCGGCGATATCAGCGCCGTGTCCCCAGATGACCCTGTCGGCCTGTACTTCCGCCAAATGGCCCAGGAACCCCTCCTCACCGCTGACGAAGAAATTGACCTCGCAAAACGCATTGAAGCCGGAAAAGACTCGCGTCGCTGCCTTGCCCGCCCCGGCGCACGCGACATTTATGGCCCCGCTGGTGTCAGCCACCTCGACCGCCTCATTCTAGATGGTCAAGCCGCTCGTGAACATTTAGGCCGCGCCAATACTAGACTTGTTGTAAGCATCGCAAAACGTTATATGGGTCAGGGTTTGCCCTTCCCGGATCTGATTCAGGAAGGCAATGTCGGTCTGATGCGGGCCGTCGATAAATACGATTACAAGCGCGGCAATCGCTTCAGCACCTATGCCACCTGGTGGATTCGTCAGGCAATTACCCGCGCACTCGCTCAAAAGACCCGTACCATCCGCATTCCGCTGCACATGACCGAGCGCATCCGCCAGATGTACCGCACCGCGCAAAATCTGGAGCAGTCACTGGGTCGGCGTCCATCTCCGGAAGAAATTGCTGCCGAGATGGATCTACCCGCTGAGGCCGTGCGCGGCATGATGGATGCCAGCCAACACGCCATTGCGTTGGAACGCCCGGTCGGGGACGACGGCGATAGCGAATTCGGGGATTTCATCGAAGATCAAGAGTCGCCCAGCCCGGTGGAATCGGCCACACAGCATCTGTTGCAGGAAACCATCGAAGAAGTCTTGAGTGAACTCACCCCACGTCAGAGCCATATCCTGCGCCTGCGCTTTGGTCTGGGTGGCGGTGAACCGCATACCCTGGAAGAGATCGCCAATAAGTTCGGTCTTAGCCGTGAACGCATCCGTCAACTGGAAAAAGAAGCCCTCCGCAGTCTGCGCCATCCACGGCTGGCCCTGAACCTACGGGACTATCTGTCGTAGAGTTGCACACTGTCAGGACTATTCAGAACCGGGTATAGGCCCGGTTTTGTTTTGTATTCTTTTTGAACATCGATGCTGTTCGCCGTTATCATGAGGTCTATGCCAAATACCTCATCCCCCTTCCCTCCTGCTGCTCATTGGCGCGACGCCCTCCGCTGGGGTTTCGGCACTGCCCTGATTCATCGGCTTTTCCTGACCTTCTGGTTAGCAACAGTATGGCTTGTGGTTGGCGAGCCATACGGCCTGGTTCATGCCCTCGAAATAACCGAAGCCAGAGGACAGTCAAACCTGCCCTTGATGGAGACGCCCATCGAACGCGCTTTTCTGGGCATCTGGCGGCGGTGGGATGGCACGCACTATCTGAATCTGGCTCAGAATGGCTATCGACTTAGCGATCCTGGCCCGACCGTATTCAGTCCGCTTGCGCCAGTCAGTATCCGGCTTATGGATACCTTCCTACCTGGACCGGCTGAAATCGCGGGCATCATTTTCAGTACCCTCATGTTTGGTCTGGCACTGACCTTTCTCTATCGCTTAACCGAGGCCTGCTTCCACAATAGCGAACTGGCGAAACGATCCGTCATCGTCCTTGCACTGCTGCCATTGTCCTATTTCTTTGCCGCCCCCATGTCCGAGGCACCTTATGTGGCTATGGTATTGGCTTTCTGCTATTTTGGCTTTAAACGTCAATGGTGGTTAGCCGGGATCTTTGGTGGATTAGCGACGCTGGCCCGCTCGCAGGGTGTAATGCTGCTGGGGATAGGCGGATTGTTGCTCATCGAGCAAGCGATCGAATTGACCAAGAGTCGTACTGCGGAACACAAAAACACCTGGTCAAGCGCACTGCATTACGTAGTGGTGAAAGGCTTTCCGCTGATTTTGCTGCCCGTGGCCTATGGCGGATTTCTGCTGTATCGTAACACCCTCGGCCTACCATCGATGGACACCATATTCCGTCAGGAATCCTATGTGGTGCTAGTGGATCCAATTACCGGCTTAATCAGCAATCTCCGTCAAATCTTCCTGAGTCCGGTTAATGCGCTACAAAATGTGGATACTCTGGCTCTAGTGATTGCTATCGCTCTTACGCTACTGCTCATCCGTGAAAAGCGGTTTAGACGTGGGTGGTTGATCGCATTCTGTGCGGGCTATCTGCTGGTATTCGTCTCAAAACTCAATTACCCCTGGGGTGAATATACTGAACTCCTGGGTACCCAGAGCATGGCTCGTTACACCCTCACCCTATTCCCCTTCACAATCCTGTTAGCAGACTACCTGGGACGCGCACCCAAGCACCTGCGGATGCTATGCTTCATCCTGTCCGCACTTGGATTGCTCGTCTTCAGCGCCCAGTTTGCGATGGGTGGCGGCCCAGCCTGATACAAAAACACCGCAGATGCCTAAGGCATCTGCGGTGCTCGGTTATGGCAGCTAAACCTACACTTTAGTCGCCAAAAGCATAGATCGGGCTGATGTAGCGCTGCTCACGAGCATACGCCAGTAATTCCTCACGGAAGTTCGGATGGGCGATGTTAACCAGGGCGGCCACCCGTTCGCTGATCGTGCGGCCCCAGAGGTCGGCCACACCGTATTCTGTCACGACAAAGTGAACATCATTGCGGGTAGTCGTCACGCCGGAACCCGGCTTGAGTGCGGTTGTCACGCGGCTGATCGTGTCATTCTTGGCCGTGCTGGGCAAGGCAATGAACGTCATGCCACCCTTGCTCCGAGCCGCTCCGCGCACAAAGTCCAATTGACCACCCACGCCAGAGAAGAACTTCGGCCCCATGCTATCCGCGCACACCTGCCCGGTGATATCCACTTCCAAAGCGGAGTTGATCGAAACCATCTTATCGTGCTGCGCGATGATAAACGGATCGTTGACGTACTCGGTTGGGTGCAGTTCGATGATGGGATTATCGTGAATGTAGCTGAACAACTTACGCGTACCGAGGACGAACCCAGCCACCACTTTACCCGTATGAATGGTCTTGGATTGGCAGGTGATAACACCTCGCTCAATCATGTCCATGACACCATCGGAGAAAAGTTCGGTATGGATACCCAGGTTCTTATGGCCCGTCAGGCGGCGCAAGACCGCATCCGGGATACCACCAATACCGGTCTGGAGCGTCGCACCATCGGGGATCAATTCCGCAATGTAATTGGCGATCCGATCCTGAATCGGAGAAGCGGGTTCAGGCGAGATTTCCGGCAGTTCATAGTCCACATCCACAAAGTGGTTGATCTGGCTGACGTGTATGAAGCTGTCGCCGAGCGTACGCGGCATATTGGGATTGATTTCCGCAATGACCATCCCCGCCGTCTCCGCCGCACTCTTGGTCACGCCGACTTCTACGCCATAGGAGCAGTAACCATGCTCGTCCGGTGGACTGACATGAATAACCGCTACATCCAACGGCAGCCGACCTGATTTCCACAGGCGGGGAATTTCGGAAAGAAATACGGGGGTGAAATCTGCCTTACCCGCATTGACGATTTTCCGCACTTTCCCGCTGATGAACAGGCTGTTGATGCGGATATGGTCACTCATCTCTTCGGTGATATAGTCGCCAGCGCCGAGATCTAGCAACTGGACGATTTCGACGGACCGCAGGCTTTCAGCACGGTTACGCAGGGCCTCGCAAAAACGCTGGGGCGTGGAGATATTGCCGGTCAGAAATACCCGCTGGCCGGATCGAACGAGTCCAGCGGCATCATCCGCTGAGATTTTACGTAGCTGCCAGCTCATAATGTGGTCATTGCCCCCTGTTCAGGAAATTGGGTATACGGTCAGGCGGCAGCAAAACGCAACGTTTCACAGCGCCAGTTTCCCTTGTAGTCTATGCCGCCCCTTCGGCCTGGGTAAGTGACGTTCGTCCCGCATCCGATACGATGTTCGGTACTACGTACCAGTTGCGACCAAGCCTACACTGAAATCAATAGTGAGAAGCGTTCTTATAGAGGATCTTAAGGAGGCAAATGATGTTAAACCATGTTTTAGTTCCACTGGATGGTTCAACATTAGCTGCAGAGGCGATCAGCCATGCCAAGAATCTGCTCCCGGCAGGGGGGAAACTGACCTTGGTCGCCGCGGTCGAAGTTCCCGAAATGCCCATTTACGGTTACTACCCGGCCGTGAGTGTCCCCGATTATGAGCACACCATTGCCGATCTCGTCCCCGCTGCCAAGCATTATCTGGATGGTGTCGCAGACGATCTGCACAAAGAGGGTTTCCAGGTTCGGGTTGAAGCCCAAATTGGTGAACCTGCAGAAACCATCATCGAGATTGCCAGAAAACAGCAAGTGGATGCCATCGTGATTTCGACTCACGGTCGTTCAGGCATTAGCCGCTGGTTATTCGGCAGCGTCACCCAGAAAGTGCTGGAAGCAAAGGTTTGCCCGGTATTTGTCATCCCTAGCAAAGAAAAACCTGAGGCGACCAAAACCGCACATAAAACCGAAAAAATAGCGGAACCCGTCTAAGAGCGGATTGGCAACCAGCAGCACCGCAACCTGGCCATAGAATCAAACGGGCGCGAAAAGTCGCGCCCGTTTGATTGATGCCATCGCATTATTCGGAAGATGGCGTTTCAGATTCAGGCGGCACCAATTCCCGAATATTGTGCTTGACCGCAAAAGCTGCGGCTTCAGCACGGTTCGCTACCCCTAATTTAGAGAGGATACTGCTGACATAGTTACGCACAGTACCTTCGCCTAAATAGAGCTTCACCGCAATTTGCCGATTGGTCAGGCCATCCGCAACCAATGCCAACACAGCCATTTCCTGCGCGGTGAGATCAGCAAAAGCAACTGCTTGCTGCGCCTCATTGGCACGGCGCATTTCAGCAAAGACGGTGGCGGTCATGGCCGGATCAAGCATTCCCTCGCCGCGGCTGACTCGATCAATCGCCAATACCAGATCATTATCGCCAATACGCTTCAGAACATAACCTGATGCTCCGGCCTGAATCGCCGCAAAAAGTAGTTCATCCTCAGCATAGGATGTCAACATAATCACTCTGCAATTTTCAACACTCTTGACGATCTGGCGACACGCCTCAATACCGGATACACCCGGCATACGCACATCGAGAACAGCGACATCAGGTTGAAATTCCTGAGCCTTGGCGATGGCTTCTTCCCCGGTGGCAGCTTCGGCAACCACCCGATAACGCCCCTGACGTTCCAATAACGCCCGCAGTCCCGCCCGAACCACAGAATGATCGTCCGCGACCAATATTCGTACAGGATTTGACATTAGTTTTGCTCGCGTTTCGTCTTGACTCAGGCTAAACTGGATAGTGGGTTCAATTATACGCTGATAAACCAACGATGAAAACTGATTTCCTGTACGAAAAATCTGGGACGGTTGTCACTTCAGAGCAATTACAAGCCATCGCATCAGCCGTTATCAACGCCACAGAAGGTGAGACAACCGAGCAGGTACTTAAAAGAATCGCCGAAGCGACTGCTGATTTGGTCAACGCCAAGTATTGTGCTTTAGGTGTGCCAGATGGTAAAGGCGGCATGCAGCACTTTGAGATCAGCGGGCTGACAGAAAGCGAATTCGCGCAGATTGAACATCCGCCCAAAGGACGAGGCTTGCTCGGTGCGATTATGCGCGAGCGAGAAACCATTCGGCTGGAGCATATGACCGATGACCATCGTTCGGTGGGTTTCCCAACACACCACCCACCTATGGATCGGTTTCTGGGCACACCCATTCAGGTAGGTGACCAGCTCTTCGGCATGCTGTATCTCAGCGACCGTTGGGATGGTCAGCCTTTCGATGAGCAGGATGAATGGCTGGTCGAGGTCATGGCGAGCTACGCGGCTTTAGTCATCGCTGGGGAAGCCTTCAGCGGGCAGCGTCAGCGCCTTTCCGTGCTGGAAGAACGCGAGCGCATCAGCATGGAGCTTCATGATGGGGTCATCCAATCCCTCTATGCGTTAGGGATGCAGGTTGACCTCATGCGGTTAACCGGTCAGACCAATGAAGAGTCGCTGAGCCAGATCATCAACGGCTTGAATACCACGATTGATGACATCCGCCGCTATATCATGAATCTACGACAAGGCCCTTCGACACGCAGTTGCCATGATCAGCTTCAGGAAATTGTGAACCGGCTCTTCATCCCTGAAACGATGAAAGTAGAGATTGACGCGCCGCATACCCCACCGCGCTTTACCGCAGCCACATTCGAGGCCATTTGCCAGATGACCAACGAAGCTGCCAGCAACGCGATCCGCCATGCCAGCGCCACCCATCTCCAAATCCAGGCCTATTACAATGGTTCCCAATTCCATGTGGTGATCGCTGATAATGGTCAAGGCTTTGACCCGGAAGCCGCCGAGCGCCATGGAGGCTTGGGGTTACGCAATATCCGCCAGCGCGCCCGCTTACATCGCGGCGAAGTACAGATCGAATCCGCACCAGGTTCAGGCACCCGCCTAAGCATTAACGTCCCGGTACAGACGACCTAATGACGGAGTAGGTACTAACCCTCACGCGCTTTGCGTGATATTCGGCAGTGGGGGCAAATAAGCTGAATCCTCTATAGTGACCAATAGAAAGTTACACTATTGGGAGGTTCAGCCATGTTAGGCACTACCCTGGTTCGGGAATGGATGACCACTCCAGTCATTACCGTAACCCCGTTTACATCGATCAGCAACGCCCATCAGATCATGAAAGAGAAGGGTATTCGCCGCCTGCCCGTTCTGGACAATGACGATCTGGTGGGAATTGTCACCCTCGGGGATGTACGTGAAGCCAGCCCTTCGGATGCAACTACCCTAAGCATCTGGGAACTCAACTACCTGTGGTCACAGCTCACCGTCGAAAAGATCATGAGCCGCAAGTTATTCACAGTAGGTCCGGATGAAACCGTGCTGGCAGCCGCCCAATTGATGCTCGATCAGAAAATCAGCGGTTTGCCAGTTGTGGAAAAATCAGGCAAACTGGTAGGGATGATTACGGAGTCTGACATATTCAGAATGCTGGTTCGCATGGGTACCACTGAGGCTCAGCCAGTCCCGTAAGACGGTAGACCGACAGGGGTGCAATACCATGAATATCTCCGACATCATGACACATAAACCCGTTACCGTTCGTCTTGACCACACCCTGAGAGATGCACTCGAGACGATGGAACGAGTGGGCTGTCACCACCTGCCGGTGTTGAGTAAAGAGGGTCATTTGATCGGCATCATCAGTGACCGCGATTGCCGAACGGCCCTCAATTCACCGCACATTATGCGGGAACGCTGGCAGGATGAAGAACTGGCAAACAATTTGCCCATTCGCGCCATGATGACCCCGGCACCAATTGTCGTCGCGCCGGAAGCGCCGGCGGAAGAAGCTGCCCGCCTGATGCTGAGCAACCAGATCAGTTGTCTACCGGTCATGCGAGACGAAACCCTGGTGGGAATCATCACCCGTTCCGATATACTGGCAGCCTTTATGACCTTGCTGAGTCCGGCGCGTCAATATCATATTGCCTTTGAGACGCACGCCTGAGCAAGGCTGCTTGAGAGGAAAAAATGCTTTACTGATGTGCAGGGCGCACTGTGTAGTGCGCCCTGTACCGTTTCATCCAGGTCAATGTGCCTGCGATGCTCGGCGGAGGGCTACCGGGTCGTCAACCAGGCCGCCGCCCCGCACAGTGGCACCAATCACCAACCCCGCACTCACCAGAACAATATTCTTGATGATGTACTGCCCTTCCAGCGTAGGGGCAAACGGAAAACGACTCCATGTTTCCGCAGGAAAGAGAAACAGGGGGGTCACCGTACCCACCATTTGCAGAAAGAGCAGGAGCAAAGTTGCCCGCATGAAGCGACCAGAAATCAGTCCCAAGCCGATCAAGGTTTCCCAAAGTGCCAGGGTGGGGCGAGAAACATCCGGCTGAACAAATCCAAAGGACAAGGTGGCAATCGTGCGCGTCGCCAATTCATCTGCCGGGCTTAAACCGGGTACAAATTTGAGGACACCAAACCAGACAAATACAATGCCCACGCTGATCCTGAGCAGGGTAATGCCATTATCCGCCATCCAGCGCGTAATTCGCTGGTCAATCTGTGTAAACTGTGTGATCCAGGCGTTCATCGCGTTCCAGTAATCCTTCCAATACAATCGCTTGTGAAATATTGTACAAGAAACTCAAAACAGATGGACAAACACTCATCAAACCCTGTGCTTTCCCTACTGTAATTGAACGCCTATGTAATCCCCCCTATAATGCAATCAGGGACTCGATGTAAGGGAATCCCCGGACCGCCTTGGTTTTTGAAGTTTGAAGGATCACAACTCTTGCCATCCAGCACCGCAAACGGCACGCCCCACCCCGTCATCCAAACGCGCCAGATTGTCAAAGAACTCCCAATGGGGAAAACGACGGTACACGCCCTGCGCGGGGTCGATATGCAGATCTTCGCAGGAGAAATGGTCAGCATCGTTGGACCGTCCGGCAGCGGCAAATCGACCCTACTCGGCCTGATTGGTGGACTGGATACCCCCAGCAGCGGGCAGATTCTGATTGATGGCGTGGATATCTCCCGCATGAATGAAGATCAATTGACGGCTATCCGCAATGAGAAGATCGGATTCATCTTCCAGTTTTTCAACCTCATCCCCACGCTCAGCGCGGTCGAAAACGTGGCGCTGCCCATCCAGTTTGCAGATAAGCCCCGTTTTAGTCCCATGAAACGCGCTCGTGATCTCCTGAAGGCACTCGGCCTAGGGGATCGGCTGCATCACCGGCCCTCTGAACTTTCCGGCGGGCAGCAGCAGCGGGTAGCAATTGCGCGCGCACTGGCGAACAACCCGCCGCTCTTGTTAGCCGATGAGCCTACCGGAAATCTGGATCGAGAGTCCGGCGTGATGGTTCTGGAGGCGCTCGATCAAATTCGCCGGGATTCCGGCACAACCGTCGTCATCGTCACGCATGATCCAGGGGTAGCAGCCCGGGCTGATCGCACATTGACGCTGGTCGATGGTGCCATTGTTCAGGCAACTGCCAATCGTTCGTATTGAGCCGACTTGTAATCCGTTTTGCTATTTCGATTAGAATAGAAGCAGATGCGATTGTCGCCATCACTCAGGGGATGCCGCTATGCAGGCTGATTTCGCCCTCGAATACGATGTGTTAACGCTGGAGCAATCGCACCGGCTGTTCCTGATGGCGCGGCTCGTCTCCGGCCCGGCACAGGAACAATCCAACCGACGGCCCCTGAACCTGAGCCTGGTCATTGACCGCAGCGGCTCGATGGGTGGGGACAAAATCGGCTATACCCGGCAGGCTGCCCAGTTCATGGTACAGAACCTCGGTGGTCGAGATACCCTGTCGGTCGTCCTCTACAACGAAAATGTGGAAACCCTGCTGCCCCCGGAGCCTGTCACGCATAAGGATGCCATCAATCAAAAACTGGGAGCCATCAAAGTCGGCGGCATGACCAACCTGAGCGGTGGCTGGCTGCAAGCCTGCACGCACGTGGCGACCAATCTCAAAAGCGACCAACTCAACCGCGTGATCCTGATGACGGATGGCCTGGCAAACCGGGGTATCACCGCGCCGGGCAAGCTGGTCGAACTGGCGCGGCAAAAGCGTGAAGAAGGCATCAGCACCACGACGATGGGTCTGGGTGAGGACTTCAACGAAGACCTGCTGATGGAAATGGCGGATGCAGGTGGCGGAGCCTTCTACTTCATCGAAAGCCCGGAAGTAGCCCCCCTCATTTTTGAAGAAGAACTGCGCGGCTTGCTGAACCTGGTCGGGCAAAACCTGACGGTCACGGTTCAACCGGAAAGTGAAGTCGGCGGAGTCCGCCAGCTCAACGCCTATCCGATGCACACCAACGGCGAGGTCACCACCTTCCAACTGGGCGATATTTTCGGGGATGAAGTGAAGTCCCTGGTGCTGGAACTGAGTATTCCAGCGCTCAAAGCCGTGGGTAACAAGCAGATCGCGACCCTGCGCTTTGAGTATGATGAGATCGGCCCGGCTGGGGCGCGGCACCAGGTGATCGAACGCGCCGTGATGGTGAATGTGAAACCCGGTGCGGAACTCCCGGCACCCAATCCCGAAGTACGGCGCTCGGTGCTGCTGTTGCAAGCTGCCCAGGCGAGGCGGGAAGCCGTCGCGGCAGCGGACAAAGGCGAATTCAGCGAAGCCTCCATGCTGCTCAAACGGGCAGCCGAGTCGATGGATGACTCGGCGCTGCGGAATGATTCGGCGCTGCGGGATGAGCATGAAGCGCTGATGCAGCAGGCGCAGGCGATGGAGCGCGGCACCGAATTCTACGGCAGTTACAACCGCAAGATGATGTCCACCCAGGCCATGTACACCATGACCGACCGGCACGAGGACACCATGTTCATGCGGGCGCGGGAGATCGAACGGCTCCTCAAAGTGGCCCCGACCGAGAAGAAGCGCGGCGTGGTGCCAATTTACGTCTCGTGGCGCGGGCAGATGCTCAAGCTGGAACGCGACCTGATGCGGATCGGGCGGGCACCGCAGAATGAAATTGTGCTGGATGCCAAGAATGTCTCCCGCTTCCACTGCCAGATCAAACACGATCAGGGGCAGTTCTTTCTGGAAGACCTGGGCAGCACCAACGGCACGTTTGTGAACGATCAGCCGGTGAAAGCCGCCCAGATGCTGAACGTGGGCGATGTGGTGCGGGTGGGGCCGGAGCAACTGGTGTTCCACGACGACCCGAATTATCAGATGTAGTTGATGGCTGATAGCTGATAGCCAGCAGTCCGAGAAGATCACTGCCCACCGACCGATGCTTTTCATTTGCGGCGGCGACGGCGGCGGCGGAGCTTGGTGGCGTTGTTGGCGTTGGCGGCTGTTCCCGTGAGTGCCGCCATCCCAACCAAGCTGACGAGAGGCCGGGGCCACCCACTCCAGACTTACAATAGCACAAGTTCGAGTCCAAAATCGGAACATAAGTAGGTATGTGGAAAAGGGTAGAAAGTAAAATAGAATAGAGGGATGAACAAACGATATCCCAACTACACGCTGCCGGAAGTGGAAGTAAAGCAACTGGAAGCTGCCATACGGTCGGATGAGC
>JAFLCG010000003.1 GCA_017303635.1 Anaerolineae bacterium
CGAGCGCATCACCATCGGTATTGGCCTGATCGGTATTGGCGACTGTCGGGCAGTTGTCCGTCAGATTATCAATGGTGTCGTTATCGGCATCACCATTGGGGGTCGGGTCACAGAGATTGCCGAGCGCATCACCATCGGTATTGGCCTGATCGGTATTGGCGACTGTCGGGCAGTTGTCCGTCAGATTATCAATGGTGTCGTTATCGGTATCGCCATTGGGGGTCGGGTCACAGAGATTGCCGAGCGCATCGCCATCGGTATTGGCCTGATCGGTGTTAGCAACACCCGGGCAGTTATCTGCTAGGTTGTCAATCGTATCGTTATCGGTATCGCCATTGGGGGTCGGGTCACAAACATTGCCCAGGCTGTCTCCATCCGTGTTGGCCTGGTCAATATTGGAAACCAGTGGGCAATTGTCGATGTGTCCACTAATGGTATCGCCATCGACATCGTTGAGGCGATCCAGCGGAAAGGGGTCACAGACGTTGCCCATCGTATCGCCATCGTCGTTGGCTTGGTCGGAGTTAGACCGCGAGGCGCAGTTATCGCAAACATTCCCGACCCGGTCACCGTCGCTATCGGCCTGGTCGGAATTGGCGGTGTAATAGCAGTTATCGACCATGTTGTCGATGCCGTCGGAATCGAAATCTCCATACGGCGTCGGGTCACAGGCGTCTCCCAGACCGTCATTGTCATTATCGACCTGTGCCGGGTTGAGGACGGTAGGGCAGTTATCCTGGCTATCCGGTATGCGGTCGTTATCCTGGTCGGGCGCACCAGCGGTATACTCAATGACGACGTTGAAGTTGATCCGTCGTCCTTCGCCGCTGTTGTAATCAAATTGGAACTGACCATATTCGGTCGCCCTGAAGGTAGCAATTACATTGGGGCCACCACTTAGGTTGTAATACCCTGTTCCGATCTCCACACCGGTCGGCGTATAAATCCGCATCCCGAAAAAGCCATCACTGGTCACAGTCACAGTGACATCAGTATTGGCTTCAATCAACGCCCGATAGGTACGGGAACCGTAGGCTCCCAGACTACCCGAGTCGGTGTAGGTAGCAGCGCGGACGGTACCGAGCGCGCCGACCAACACACAAGCTGCGATCAGAATCTTGAGGAGTGTGCGGGGCAAGATGGATGGATACATCAGTGCGACCCTTTCAGTGATCTCGAGAATAAACGTTCCATCATTACATCATGAAAAGTTGATTATTTGCGTTATAGTTCTTAACTATGTATGAATTGTTTATGAAAGCATCGCGTGACGAATCCTGATTCTCATCATCCTATACAGGTCTTCCAAGCAGTCCACACAGGTTGTCAGGGGCCGTTATTGACTATAATCCTGCCATATCTCTCAAAAAGGTTGGATCACACCATGTCACTCGATTTTCTCAAGCGCTTGCTGAGCGCACCCGGCCCCTCCAGCAATGAAGTCCGCCCGGCACGCATCTGGCGCGAAGAAGCGGCGACCTTCGCCGATGAGGTTTACACCGATATCCGCGGCAGCAGCACCGCCGTCCTGAAGGGTGGTGAACCCCGCTTGCTGCTCTCCGGCCACATTGATGAGATTGGCGTCATCATCACCTATATCGATGACGACGGCTTCCTCTATTTCGCCGGGGTCGGCGGCTGGGACCCACAGGTGTTCATCGGGCAGCGCATCCGCCTGCTAGGCCACAATGGCGATGTCATCGGCGTGATCGGCAAGAAGGCCATCCATCTGATGAAACCGGAAGAACGGACGAAAGCCAGCACCATCGAGGATATGTGGATCGATATTGGCGTGAAGAATCGCGCGGCAGCGTTGGAGCAGGTGCGGGTCGGCACCACCGGCGTCATTGATGCCGATCTACATGAGTTCCCGAATGGGCGCATCGTCTCGCGCAGTATTGATAATCGGATTGGAGCCTATACCGTGCTGGAGGCACTACGCCTGCTGGCCGCCGACCGCCCGGCGGCGACGGTCGCAGCCAGCGCCCCAGTGCAGGAAGAAATCAACCACGCCGGGGGCTATACGACCGCTTTCCAGTTCGCACCGCAGGCCGCCATCATCGTCGATGTGACCCATGCGACCGACTTCCCCAACAGCGATAAGAAACTGCGCGGCGAAGCCAAACTCGGCGGTGGCCCCGCCCTGGCCCGGGGATCAGTCAATAGTCCAGTGGTGGTCGATATGCTGGTGGAGGCCGCCGCACGGGAGAAGATCCCCTACACGATGAAGGCCCACCCGGATCGCTCGGCGACGGATGCCGATGTGATGCACTACTCGCGGCTGGGGGTGGCCTGCGCGGTGGTGAGCATCCCCAACCGCTACATGCACTCGCCCAACGAGATGATCCAGATGGACGATGTGCAGCACGCCGCCCGTCTGATCGCCGCCTTTGCGCGGATGGTAACGCCGGAGACCGACTTCATCCCGCGTTAGCGCCCCGTGAAATCCCGCAGGTACAGGAAATCATGCCCAATGGTGCGGCGGCTCAGCTTGCAGCTATTGGGCATCGTGCTATAGAAGAGGCTCCACCCCAACCACTTTCATCGTTCTGGGTACGTAGTAAATGGTATAGCGCTCCCCAAAGGTGAACGCCTTGAACGTACGGCGTGGGACCTGAAACCGAATGTCGTTACTCACTACCGCATATGTCCACCACCGTTGAGGCAACACAGCCTGGACAGGCCCATCCAGCCGCTTCACCAAACCGGCGTTGATATCCGCCTTGACTTCATTTCGTTTCCGTACCGCTAGTACAGCCCCAATGATCGAGATCACTATGACGAGCAGGATGACGACCGCGTTGTCAAAGAAAGACTCTGAAACGCTCCCTCTGATGAGATAAAGTGTCATCGAGAGTACGCCGATCCCAGCAGTAACTATCTGCCATGTCTGGTTCTCACGGTCAGTCTTCAGATGTCTAAGTTGGGTGGGTGAGAGCTTCCCCTCTGCGTTCAGGTCGAGGTCATCTTCCGTGATGCTCAGGGACATGATGAGCCGTTCAGTCTTTGAAAGCGGGGCATCCGCATCGATTTCATTTTGTATCACCTGACTTGCTCCCATTGAATGGTTGCCCTATTCTTGTTTCGGGTTTCCGAGACGAGCTGTACTTTGTAGTATTGTCCGGTCGCCGTCTGCATAATCGCAATCTGAACAAAAGGTATGTCAGGGAACGTGTTGGAAAAATTTAACGATTGGACAGTGGACAAGTCCACCTGTTCAAAGCTGTCGTTGCTAAAAGCGATCTGTGTTTGATTTCCTGGGCTTATCCACAGGCTCGTATTGGGCGGCAATAGGTCATTATTATCGAGAGACATGTCCCAGGTGTTTCCTGGACATCCCCCAACCGACAAATCGTAGGGGATAGTTGCACCGGTATCCAGGTCAAAACAATCTCGATATTGAAGCGAGACCACATGACCTGTAGGCGTGCCTGTAACATACACCACCGTACTTGGGTTGCGTCCGATCTCAATGAAGATGTAGGTGCAGAATACAACCAGTATCGCGGTGGACAAGATGAGCCGAAGGGTTGCCCGTTCCATAACTGTCTCCCTTCATCATGAACCTCTGCTGACCTCATCACGTTTCAGCATCACCGCCCCGTGAAATCCCGCAGATACAGAAAGTCATGCCCGATGGTGCGGCGGCTGAGTTTACATAGGGAAACGTTATCGAGGTGAGTAATCCGCTAACGTCGCGTCGATTTCGGCCTGATCCAGCTTCATATCGTCAGGCAAGGCCTGGAACTTGTCACCAATGGTGCGTAGTTCCGCAAGGGTCAAAATCGGAACATATGTTCCGATTCCTTGCTCAAACTGTGCTAAACTATCCTTGTTTCCCCCCTGTCCGCCACCTACTGCCTTCGGCGTCGTTGGATAAATGCGGGCAGTCTAATCTATACAATCTGTCCATAGTGCCCAATCTGCAAATCGGCTGTTAGCTCAAGTGGTCAGCCCTCTTGCCATTGACTATCAGCTATCGACTATCGACTGAAATGGCGGCGTAGGCCCTCTGCCACAGCCGCCACAGCCGCCAATGGTGACAAACGCCCCCCGAAATCTGAATGCACCCATGAGCACCGAAGGCTGAGGTTCCGCTGTCTATTACCGCCCCGTAAAATCGCGCAGGTAGAGGAAGTCATGCCCGATGGTGCGGCGGCTCAGTTTGCAGATGTTCGGCATGGTGCGCTTGAAGTGGTTGGCTTTGACGCGCTTCCACACCTTTTCGACAAAGGCGCGGTCGAAGCCCTCCTCGACCACCTCTTCCAGCGAGTAGCGTTCATCCACGATCAGGAACAGCACCTGATCGACATCGTTGTAGGTGAAGCCCAGTTCGCCCTCGTCAGTCTGGCCCTCCCACAGATCCGCCGAGGGGGCTTTATCCAAAAGTGGCTGGGGAATCTGCATCGCCTTCGCCAACTGTCGCACCTGCGCCTTGTACAGGTCGGCAATCGGCTGGATAGCGACGCCGCTGTCCCCGTAGATGGTCGAGTACCCCAGCAGGAATTCAGTCTTGTTGCTGGTGCCCATCACCAGTCCGCCCCAGGCCACCGATTGATCGTACAGCGTGACCATCCGCAGGCGGGCCATGATGTTGCCCTTACGCAGGTTGCTCATATCCGGGAAACGCTCGATCAGCGCATCGGCCATCGGCGTGATGGGCAGGTCGATGGTCGGCAGGCCCAGCGCATCAATCACGAGTTGGGCGTCATCCAGGCTGGCCTGGGCGGAAGACTTGTACGGCATCCGCACACACAGGACGTTTTCCGCACCCAAGGCGTCCGCCGAGAGATACGCCGAGAGCGCCGAGTCGATGCCGCCGGAAAGCCCCAGCACCGCCCGTTTCATCCCGGCCTTTTGCACCTGATCGCGGATGAAGCCGGTGATGATCTTACGGCCTACGTCGGTGTTGATGTTCAAGCGGTGGAGCAGGTCAGGCATTGGGGATAGTCCATAGTCTATAGTTGATAGCTGATATAGGACTTACGCAAAAAGGGTTTTCCTGTAGGGGCGCACGGCTGTGCGCCCGCCCGATTTCTCCCTCAACTGCGTAAGTCCTGTAATAGTCAAATCAGTGACGAGAAACGGCTAGTCGCTACGTCCGTCAATCACACTAGTGTAGGAAAACAGCCTTATATGCATAACGCCGGGTCTTGCTGCTTGCCACCTGAAACCAGTAACTTACTCTGCCGTCTCATGCGGGATAAGGGGTTGCAGCACATAGGCCAGGATCTTATGCGGATACGGTTCCGCCACAATCATCTGCATAGCATACATACCCCCGTGTTCCGCGCTGACCGCAATCAGCGCCCGATGTTTATCAATGCCGATCACCTGCTCGATTTTTAAGCGACCAGCCAGGCGGTAGGTCGCTTTCATTTCAGCCAGTCGCACACCCGCCCCGACCTCGGCCAGCATCTCTTCATCATAGTTTTGCTCGATGAACTGGCGCAAGCGGGCAAAATCCCCTTTGTTATAGAGGGTCGTCTGGGCGATGGCACGCATCCCGGCGTTAGATGTGACCAATGGATTCTGCTGCGTTTGTGATGCGTTCTCACTCATTGGGCTTACTCACCATTCCGGTGCAGGATGCGGCCAAGTTCGCGGTGCACCAGTTCCGGGCGTTCATCGCGCAGCAGCGGCAGCCGGGCGCGGGTCCGGCGAATATCGTTCAGGTCAATCTGCTGGATGATGAGGTTTTCATCGAAGTAATGCCCGCGTGTGACGAATTCCCCGTTGGGATCGACAATTGAGGAACCGCCCCAGAAGTTTTTGCCGTCTTCGTAGCCAACGCGGTTGCAGTGGATGACGTAGTTGGTGAACATGCTGCCATACGCCTGGTTCACCAGTTCGACCCAACGCAGGTCAGCCAGACGCTCATCCCCGTCCAGGCCGCGACCGGGGCTGGCACTCTGGAACAGCAGAACATCGGCACCATCCTGCCAGAGCAGGTAGGCCGGAGACATATGCCAGAAATCCTCGCAGATCAGCATCCCAAAGCGACCAAAGCGGGTATCGAAGGCGCGGGCCTGTTCGCCCTGGTCGAAGTAACGACCTTCATCAAACATGCCGTAGGTCGGCAGGTAAAGCTTATGGTGAACGTGCAGGCATTCCCCGCGGGAAAGATAGGCCGCTGCTGTATAGAAGCGCTGCCGCCGATCTTCATGGACAAAACCGACCATCATATCAATCTGGCGGCTGGCATCCAGCAGCGCATGAAAGGTGGGATTGTCCCCGGTCGCTTTAATAGCCAGTTCCGGCACCAGATCTTGTACCTGGTAGCCAGTCAATGAAAGTTCCGGGAATACCAGCAGATCTGCGCCTTGCGCGACGGCCTCGGCAGCCAGCGTCAAATGCCGGTTGAGATTGTGGGCGATATCGCCCAGTTTGGGGTACATCTGCGCCAGGGCGACAGTCAGGCGCATAGGGGGCCTCCAAAATAGTGAACAGTGAAAGTCATTATTGCCTGGAAACGTATCCGGAATGATACCACCAATTATTGCAGACACATCACTGTTGGAGACTACAGGAACAACGTGTGTTGTTCCTGTAGTGGGTTGGGGAGTGTACTTACTTCGCCATCTCGGTGGCGCGGGTTTCGCGGATAACCTGCACTTTGATCTGACCGGGGTACTGCATGGTCTCCTCGATCTTGCGGGCCACATCACGGGCCAGTTGCAGCGCCTTCAGGTCATCGACCACATCCGGGCGCACCAGGATACGCACTTCACGACCGGCCTGGAGCGCGTAGCTGGCGTCCACACCGTCGAAGCTATTGGCGATGTCTTCCAGCGTCTTGACACGCTTGATGTAGGTATCCAGGCTTTCGCGCCGTGCGCCGGGTCGCGCGCCGCTGATGGCATCGGCGGCTTCCACGATATAGGCTTCCACGCATTCCTGTTCAACTTCGTGGTGATGGCTGGCAATACAGTTGACGATCTTGGCAGGGACGCCGTAGCGCTTGGCGAAGTCCGCGCCGATGAGCGCGTGGGTTCCTTCCACCTCATGGTCAATGGCTTTACCGATGTCATGCAGCAGGCCGCCCGCTTTAGCCAGGGCCACATCGGCGCCCAGTTCAGCGGCGATCATCCCGGCAATATGCGCTGTTTCGATGGCGTGGGCATTCTGGTTCTGCCCGTAGCTGGTGCGGAATTTCAGCCGCCCCAGCAGCTTGATGATCTCCGGGTGCAGGCCGGGTACGCCGGTTTCATAGGCGGCGCGTTCGCCCTCTTCCTTGATGGAGGCTTCCACCTCAGCTTTAGAGTCTTCGACCAGTTTTTCGATGCGAGCCGGATGGATGCGTCCGTCCACCACCAGCTTCGCCAGCGCCCGCTTGGCAACTTCGCGCCGCACCGGATCAAAGCTGCTGATCGTGACGGCTTCCGGCGTGTCATCGACCACCACATCAACCCCGGTGGCGATTTCAAAGGCGCGGATATTGCGCCCGGCACGACCGATGATGCGGCCTTTCATCTCATCGCTCGGCAGGGTGACCACGCTCACGCTGATTTCACTAACGTGTTCGGAGGCCAAGCGCTGCACCGCCAGCGCGATCACATCGCGGGCGCGGCTGTCCGCTTCTTCCCGCGCTTCGGCTTCCACCTGGCGGATGGTACGGGCCATGTCCTGCCGGGCATCCCGTTCCACCTGGGCGATCAGATCCCGGCGGGCTTCATCGACAGTCATCTGGGCGATCTGCTGGAGTTGTTCCAGCTTTTCCGCTTCAGCCTTCTCCAGGTCATTCTGCTGCTTATCCAAGCGGCTCTGGCGTTTATTCAGGTTTTGTTCGCGCTGTTCCAGTTTTTCGATGCGCTTGTCCAGCTCTTCGCGGCGGGCACGCAGGCGTTCATCTTCGCGGTCAAGTTCACGGCGGCGCTTGGTGGTTGCTTCCTCCGATTCGAGGGTCAGAACACGAGCTTTATCTTCAGCTTCATTCAGGAGTTTGAGCGCCTGTTCATTCCCCTGACTGATAATCGCACGGGCTTCCAACTCCGCCTGTTCAAGGCGGGTCTTGCCTTGGGAGGTGGTCATCCGGCTGCTGACCAACCAGGCGACGACCGCCCCGGCAGCCGCGCCGATGACAAAATCAAGTATCAGGATCAGAATATCCATTATCGTCCTCATCGCTTTCAATAGTTCCGAAGAACGGCTCGTCACGGAGTTCCAGTTCTTCGATCAAACGGGTAAGGGTTGTCCGGGCGGTGCTGTAGCTAAAGCCGCGCCGCTGGAGGAAGGTCAGTATTTTTTGTTTGAAATCCGGCAGTGTTCCACCCTTGAGCTTCCGCAACTGCCCTTGAGCTGCGCGGTAGGCCAGTTCCGTTTCATCCTGCTCGGCCAGGGCTTCCTCAATGACCGGGTCAGGCACGCCCTTGCGCTTGAGTTCCGTTCGTAGTGCCCGCTGGCTCAGCGGCTTGAATTCGCCTCGGCTGCCCACCCAGAATCGGGCAAAGGCCAGGTCATCCAGATGCCCCATGGCCGTCAGGCGCTCGATGGCGGCCTCCGCCACCGGTTTGGGGAACTCTTTAGCGGTCAGGTTACGCCGGACTTCCGCCACACTGCGCGGACGGAAACTTAAAAAGCGCGCCGCCGAGTCCACCGCGCGCAGCACCGTATCTTCACCCTGCAGCGCCGCGACTTCGGCCTCAGTCAGCGACTGCCCTTTCTTCAGACGGGCGGCCTCCATCAAGGTCAGGCTGAAGGCATACTGACCATCAATGTAGATGTTGACGCGCTCTTTATTGCGCTTTTGCGCTTCCAGCGCGGTGATGACACCCACAGCTACCCCCTGAATGCAAACAGGCCGTGTGCGTTCCCGCATTCACGGCTGGCCTAGTCGCCCGGAGTATGAACGATGCGCGTATAGAGTTGTGCCGGATCGCTGTTAAAAGAACAACAGCAGGGCAGGATTAATCACCGCCCGCAAAGGTCAACGATTATTCATCTACAACAGGTGGACCGCAATCTTCGTAATGTCTTATTCCCATGATCTTACGATTACCCGGTTCCAGTTGAATCGGCACAAACAAGTTCCACATCTGCGGGGCGGGTCAGCCCGGCGCAGGTCAGGTCGGCAAACGTTCAGGCGGTGTTGAGCCATCGCCGTGACTGCAAAAAGGGGCGCTACTTTGCGCCACATTTCCATATTATCCAGATTTTAACCGTTTGTCCAACGCCCCGTTCGCCGCCTCTGGCGGGATCCCCCCGGATGTCGGGGGAATCCAACCGGGCAAATGACCTTAGAATGAATTCTGTGAAGCCAATCAGGGAGGATTGCCGTGAAAAAGTGGCTGTTCATTCTACTGCTCTTGCTGGCTCTACCCTTGTTGCCAGCCGCTGCCCAGACCAGTCTCCCGCGCCGTAGTGACCCGTATGTGAATGATCTGGCCGGGGTGCTCTCCTCCGAAAGTGAAGCCCGGATACGCGCCTGGTTGCAGGATCTGAAGCAGGATCGCAATTTGGAAATGACAGTCCTGACCATCGACCGGGTCGATGATTATTCCGCAACCCATACCAGCATCGAAAACTTTGCGACGCGCCTGTTCAATACCTGGGGGATTGGTTCACTGCCAGATAACCGGGGGATGCTGCTGCTCATGGCGGTGGATGACCGGGCCATCCGGTTGGAACTGGGTTCAGGCTATGCCGCCTCCTACGATGCGCGGGCCGAAGCCATTATGAATGAGTTTATTTTGCCGCGCTTCCGGCGGGAAGATTATGAAGGTGGCCTGGAGATGGGTGTGCGAGCCGCCATCCATATGTCCACCGGTGAATGGCCGGATGGCGCGGCCCCGACCGTCTTTGAGCAAATCGGCAATGTCGTGGGTCAGGTTGACCCGATGGGTTGGTTGATTGGGATAGGCGGGCTCATTCTGAGTGCGGGCGGCGTCTTCTGGTGGCGCGAATCCCACCGCTGCCCGCAGTGTAACCAGATTTCATTGCAGATCGATTCAACCGTGATCGAACATGCCACCCGCTACAGCGAAGGGCAAAAGGAAGTCCACAAATACTGCCCGAACTGCCAGTATGCGACGACCGAGCTGCGCTCCATCGCTCGCATCAGCGATAATGATAGCAATTCCAGCTCTGGTTCGGGTTCGTCTAGGTCATCGGGGGGTGGGGGGCATTCTTCGGGCGGCGGCGCGACTGGTCGCTGGTAGCGTCAGCGGACAGGAGGCACCTCACGGCCTGGTGTGCCTCCTTCAAGTTCAGTCCCGGCTTTAACGCGCCTCCCAGACCGGCTCCCCGCGCAAAACACGCTCGATCTGTTCCGGGAAGCGGTCACTATCAATCGGTTTGGCGATGAAGCCATCAAACCCCTGGTCGCGGGTCACGCCCACTTCGCTGACATGGACAGTGCAGGCGACAATCGGTGCACGGTCAAAGCGGGAATCGGAACGCAGCATGTTCAGCACCTGGTACCCATCCAGACCCGGCATTTCCAGGTCTAACAGGACCAGATCGACGGGTTCCAGGGTAGGCACCACGTCAAACAACTGATTGGGGTGACTGATCTGCGTAGTACGGGCACCCTGCAGTGCCAATAACTGGGAGACAACACTGAGATTACGGTTGTTGTCATCAATCACCAGTGCATGAATATCGAGCATGACTTTCATCCTTGAATGTGAATGGATTGGCGCTATGTGGTTCAGATCAGGCCGAATGCCAGACCTGCTGCTTATCCAGTAATTGCCGCAACTGCTGGGGAAAAAGCACAAAATCAATAGGTTTGCTGATAAAACCATCAAACCCATGTTCGCGGGCTTTCGGGATCGCCTCAGAAGGGTCTGCGGCGGATACCGCCACGATGGGGATAGTTCCCATAACCGAACGCTTGCGAAGATCCGCGACGACTTCATAGCCTGTCAACCGGCCTGGCAGCATCAGATCCATGATGATGAGGTCGATAGGTTGGGCAGCGTTAAGCTTTTCCGAGGTTTCATTGCCCCAGTTATCGAAGATGACAACCGCCCCGTGTCTTTCAAGCAGAGTCTTGAAAATCATGCGGTTAGCGAGCTTGTCTTCAACGATAAAGATCCGTTTACCTGCTAATAGATTTTCCATAACAGTCCGTTAACTCAGGATGTACCACATCACTTCCCCGTTCAGGACCCGTTGCAGTCGGTCGGGGAATTGGTCGATATCGAGCGGTTTGGCAAAGCAGCTATCAAACCCGGCAACGCGAAGCTGTTCCACTTCTTCATTCATCACACTGGCGGTCAGGGCAACCACCGGCACATTGCGGTAGTTCGGGTGCGCACGCAGCATCTGCAGCATTTCAAAGCCATCGTATGGCTTGACGTGAATATCCAGGAAGATCACATCCGGTTGGGGGGAGAGGGCTTCCACCCGCTCGATAAAATCGCTGCTTTCTTCAAAGATGTTCACATGTTGGAGGTTCATCGTGCCGGTCAGCAGCATCTTCATGATGCGGGCGCTGCGGGCATCATCCTCGACATACAAGATGGCAGGGTAGTTGGACATCGTCAAACCTTTCTTCCGGCTCAGGCGGATGGGGAGGTTGCCGGTTTAGTGACCGGTATGGCGACAAAGAAGGTGGCACCCTCGCCTTTTTGGCTTTCCAGCCATAAAGTTCCACCATGGGCTTCCGCCAGCTTCCTGGAGATCGGCATTCCCAGTCCAGTGCCGCCCCCCTGTCGTAAGCCAGTATCCGTCTGCTTGAAGGGTTCAAATACGGCTGCTTGATCCTCTTTTGCAATACCGGGGCCGCTATCCGTCACTGAAAGCACCACCGTGTCATCATTATTGTGGGCCTTGATGCGGATCGAACCTTTCTCGGTGAATTTACAGGCGTTCGAGAGAATATTCAGCATTACCTGAAGCAGCCGCTGCCGATCCGCCCGAATCAGCGGAAGAGTCTTTTCAATCTCCAGGGTCACGTCCACCGGCTTATCCGCAACCAGACTTTTGGCAGTGCTCAAAGCGGATTCCAGAAGCGTGGTGACGTTGACGTTATCTTCCATGAATAGGCGCAGCGCACCGGCTTCAATCTTGGACATATCCAGCACATCGTTGATCAGGCTCAACAGGTGCTTGCCGCTGTCAATGACTTCACCGAGTGCTTCGCGCTGTTCATCGTTAACCGGCCCCATCACCCCCTGAGCCACGAACTTGCTGAAGTTGATGATTGAGTTCAGTGGTGTACGCAGTTCATGGGACATACTGGCAAGGAAGGCGGACTTCACGTTATTGGCACGTTCGGCCTGTTCCTTGGCGCGTTCCACGTCCTTCTTGGCCTGTTCAATTTCGACCTGTGTGCGCTGGAATTCATCAACGACCGCCTCAATTTCAATGTTGGCATCTGCCAGGTCTTGCCGGAGTCCGGCATTTTCCTTTTGAAGCTGTTCGATCTTTAGCTTGAGTTCGTCAACCGTATCCATTTCCGGAGATACAGCACTAACGGTCATAGTGTGGTTATCCATGAGCACTTCCATCTGAACTGATTGCTTTTACACGGATTAAAAGGGAATAGGCCCTGCTTTGAATAACTAAATTGTAATGCGATAGAAATCGAAGATTGCGTAAAGAAATCTGAAATTTGTGCCGCCTTGATGAGATTTTCATAATTGCCAATGCCGTAAATGTTCCCCTCTGAAAGACGTAAATCTCAACTTGACACCAATTCTTGAATGACTTTATAAGGAATCTAAGCTCGTCCAACAAATCATCATTTACCCCGCAGCTCAAGCCAGGGCTATGGGACTGTTTTTAAGGAGAAACCGATGTCACGCCAGACCTTACTGGATACCGATTACGCCACGCTGTGGTATTACCCGGAAAGCAAGATCATTCGCCATATCTACCATAAATTCATCCATGGTCAGCACTTCCGGGATGTGCTCGAAAAAGGGCTGGAAACCATGAAAGAACATGGCGCCAATAAGTGGCTTTCCGATGATCGCAAAAATTCTGCCCTGCCGACTGAAGATCTGGTCTGGAGCACAACCGATTGGAGCGTGCGCTGTATGCAAGCGGGTTGGAAGCACTGGGCGATTATCATGCCGGACAAAACCGCCGGTCAACTCACGATGAACCGCATCTTGAAGCAATACATTGAAACTGGCTTCAGTGTGCAGGTCTTTGACGACCCGGAAGAAGCCATGCAGTGGCTGGAATCCCTTTCCTGATCTGACCGATAGCCGAAAATGATCCACGACCGTTATTGGCGGTTTCATACACCAATAACGGTCGTGGAATATCTCAGGCTGATGGCTTATCCCCCCAATACACCTGGAGCAGAATATGTCACAACTGACCTTACTGGATACCGATTACGCTACCTTGTGGTATTACCCTGAAGGCAAGATCGTCCGTCATCAGTTCAATAAATTCATTCATGGGGAACATTTTCGGGGTGTACTGGAAACCGGCCTCCAGGCATTGCAACAAAACAGCGCTGCCAAGTGGCTTTCGGATGATCGCAAAAATTCTGCCATCCCAACCAGCGATCTGACCTGGACATTTGAGGACTGGAGCCCGCGTTGTATTCAGGCGGGCTGGAAGCACTGGGCCGTCATCATGCCCACCAAAACCGGCGGGCAAATGACCATGGAGCGGACCATTAAGCAGTACGCCGAGATGGGTGTGGAAGTACAGATCTTTGATGATCCTGACGAAGCACTGGCCTGGCTAGAGTCAATACCGTAGGGTGGTCATCAACTACCATACGGCCCTGTGAACTTCAGCAGATAGGCCGGGAGCTTAAGCCCCAGTTCCCGGCGCATGACCGCCGCATGATCGAGGTAATGTTCGACCGCCGACCAATAACAGTGGAACAGGGTCGGATAACTAACCGAGGCGCTGCCGGTATAGGGCCGTCGGAGCGCCGCTTCATCCAGTTTGGTTACTCGATCCACGAGCTGACGACGCTCACGAAGGCAGTCTGCCTGAGCCTTCTCCCATGAATCCGTCCGTCGTGCCAGATAGAACCGTTCATTCTGGGCGTCGAAATCTAGTACTTCTGCCCAGTCGGTGACCTGTTCCCCCAACATCACCCGGATGGTCTGGGTGTAATAATCATCGCAGTCAGCAAGATGCCCCACCGCATCCTTCAGTGACCAGATGCCGCAGACCTTGCGGGTTTCCCGTTCCGCTTCCAGTACGAGGGCTGCCGTCGCCCAGAAATCGGCTTCCGCAGTTTCCAGGGCAGCTATCAGTAAAGCCTTGGGGCCGGGGAAGGCCGTCTCTGCCAGATCCTGCGCTCTACGCCAGCGCTCAAGATCTTCACGGGTGCTGTTGTCGTGCAAAAAGCGCCACTTGATGAACGTGCTGATCGAACCTTGCCCCCGCCGTTCCTTAAAGCCACCTACCCACGGGAAATGATGAGTCACGCTCAAGACCGACTCAGGGGCGGCTTCCAGCGCGGACAGCAGCGCCGCCCGCGACTCATCGAGATATTGCATGACGCGGGCGACGTCCCACCCGGCAAACCGATCCCGCAGGGTGAAGTCATGGGCAGCCAGGTCATGGATGCCGCTGTCCTTGAGTTGACCGTTCAGCGCCTGCGGAATCACGTTGGCATACAGGGCATCGTACTCGCCAGCACCGGCCAGCATATTCAGAATCGTCCAGTCGCCGAGTACCAAACGCTGTGTGAGCATCTGTTCATTGAGGCCGAGGCAGGCGTGCAGCAAGCGAGCACGATCTGCTGCCAGGCGGGCGATCAGCAGGGGTTTTTCCATGTTGAGAGCTGCTCCTGTGGTCCGTAGTCACGTCTCCTATCTACCTCTATTGTAGATGTTTTGGGAAACGGGTGGCCGAACCGGTGCCCAATCCTCACCGCCCTATGATCGCCCTGCCGCCACATGCCGGGTCATCGAATGCATCAGGTCAGCCATCTGCGGGTAGGTCGCCACGTACTGATCGACGAAGAACTGATACTGCTGGTGCCGTTCCAGATTAGGTTCAATCGTCCGCGTCTTGCGGACCATCACGCTCGTCGCCGCCTGTGGATCGGGATAGACACCCGCTCCCACGCAGGCCAAAGCCGCACAGCCCAGCAGTGCCGCCGAGTCGCCGGCCTCAGTCAGGGTGATCGGCACATTGCTCACATCAGCATGGATTTGCATCCAGAACGCGCTCTTGGTCGGCCCCCCGCTGGCGACCACCTCCTGTACCGCGTAGCCCTGCTGCCGGAACGACCGGAAGATATTCTCCGTCCCGTAGGCGATCCCCTCGATCAATGCACGATAGACATGGGCTGCGGTATGCGCCAGCGTAAAGCCCCACATCATCCCCCGCGCTTCCGGGTCCACATACGGCGTGCGGTTGCCCTGCCAGAAATCCAGCACGATCAACCCATCCGACCCCGGTTTGAGCTTCATGGCATCTTCGGTCAGCAGCGTATAGGCATCCGTGCCTTTTTCTTCAGCGCGGCGCTTATACTCGCTGGCGAAGTTATCGCGGAACCAGCGCACTACCGAGCCAGTGCTGATCTGCCCGCCCTCGACCAGATGTACACCGGGGATGAGCGCATCAGTGTAAGTGCCAAAGACTCCTCGTCCATGGAACTTGATCGCAGACTGCCCCAGCACCAGATGGGATGACCCCAGAATGAAGGCCACCTTGCCCGGTGCCAGCACATCCAGCCCCAACTGCGCAATCATGGCATCGGTGCCGCCCTGTGCCACTGGAATCCCGGCGGGTAGACCCAATTCGGCGGCGATGTCGGCGCGCAGTGGACCGACCACGTCACCCAGGTTGAGGATGCGCTGCGGGAATTTATCCACCGCGTCCCCCAGCCCAATCCCTTCGTAGAAATCCCGCGGGAAACCGCCCTCGTCCCGGTCGTAATACCAGCGCACGCTCACGGTCAGAATGCTGCCAACCCACTCGCCGGTCAGCTTCTGCACGAACCAATCATTGTACTCACCTACATATTTGGCTTTGGCCCAGTGTTCCGGTTCATTCTCCTTGACCCACAGCGCCTTACACGGCATCCACTCGGCTGAAACATTGCCGAAGCCGTTGTATTTGAGCGCGTGGAACCCGCTGGCGGCGATCCGCCGAGCCTGCTCGCTGGCCCGCACATCCATCCAGATGATGGCCGGGCGCACGGGCTGGAACTGTTCATCCAGCAGCACGACCGTGCACGAGGTGAAGTCCCCGCACAGGCCGATGATCGAGTCTTTGGCTACACCTGATTTCTCAACGGCTGTGCGGATCGCACCCGTGATGGCTTGCCACCACTCATCCGGGCGCTGCTCGGCCCAACCGGGGTGGGGATGCCGCAGCGGGTACTGGACGGCATGAGAGGCGACCATCCGCCCGTCGGTCGAAAAAACGGCGGCGCGAGCGCTCTCCGTCCCACCATCAATACCCACGATATAGGAGTCGGTCATGAAAGCACTTCTCCACTCAAAAATGATCTCTTCAGCTTATGGTTGGGCGACGCATCCACCAGCGGCGCTGCCCTTGCCCCGATGATAACCTATGCACCAGAATTGCCCAATCGAATCCGCTGCCGATACACGGTATAGTTGAACCGTTTACGCGACTTTGGAGGTCACCCCATGCCGGACATCATCGAACAACTGGGCGCACCTGAACTACGGACCCGGCTGGAAGCCGCGGCGGCGCTCATGGCCCAGGGCAGCGCAGCGCTCGACCTGCTCATCCCGGCGCTGGATCATACCGTCGAAGAAGTTCGCTGGCGGGCTGCGACGGTGCTCGGTTGGATTGGGGATGCCCGGGCGATTGAGCCGCTCTACCGGCGCGGCAAACATGAGGACTATGCCGTTAAGTACAACGTGGCCTGGGCCTTAGGCCAGATCGGGGATGCCGCCGCCATCCCGCATCTGATGGAGATCGTCCACGCGGGCGAGGCCGAGTCGCCGGACGTGCGCTACAACGCCGCCATGGCGCTGGCCCGCCTGGGCCAGACCACCCAACTTCAGGAATCGCTGGTGGGTACAGCCGAGCCGGTCTACCGGGTCGCCCACGCGGCGCTGGTCTCCTTCGCCCGCATCGATGGGTAGGGTTTGGCCTATTTCACGTAATAGTAGAGCTCACCGGGCTGCACCCACTTGAGCGGCTGACGCGGTGCCCCTGTGCTGAAGGCGTCCAGAATCGCGCTCTGCGGAATCACGTTGGTTGGATACAGGTCGTTGTGACCGGGGATAACCACCGACCAGCCGCATTCCTTCGCCAGCCAGGCCGCCTCGACCGGCATCAGATTGCCCACCGCGCCCAGGAGTTCTTCCCGGCACCAGTCGCGCCCGTTGACCGGGATGATGGCGACATCGGCGGTCGGCAGGCTCTTGAGCGTATCGACATAGCCGGGATGGATGATGGTATCCCCGGCATGATAGACCGTAACCCCGTTCCACTCGATCAGATAACCGAACCAGCGATAGCCTTTGGCGTCATCGTACTCTTTGGCGTAATGCGCCGAGGGGATGGCAGTCAGGCGGGCGCTGGTGCCGGGAATGGTCATCGGCTGCCCCGCGACCGGGACATGCTGGCGAGCCGCTGCCACCTGGCACTCGCCGCTGAGGATCTCGGTACACCAGCCGGGGCTGATGAAATGAGCATCCGGCGAGGCGACCGCCACCCCGGCCACCGTCAGCGGATCGAGATGGTCCATGTGTTCGTGGGTGACCAGGCAGGCCGTCACGTTCGAGAGCTGCCCCGGTTCCACCGGCGGGGAATACGCCCGCGCCCACGAGTCACCAAAGCGCTCGCGGATGACATCGGTCAGGCAGGCATCGATGATGAGAACCCCATCCGGGCCTTTGATGGCAAACCCCATCTGCCCCAGCCCGTAGATCGCCAGGCTGTGCGGCAGAACGGTCAAATTATTCATATGCTGGACGAAATCTTTTCCGGTAGGCATAAAGGGACCCTTTCCGCTTATTGACCGCAGAATAACGATACAGCGAGCAAGAAACGTAGGGGAGGACTAAGGGCGTCTGCGCCCGCATGTCCTCCCGCCGCAAGCACACATTCAAATCAGATGCAAAGCAGCGCCAACCCGGCAGATTTTCAACGCAAACAGGCAAACATGCAAAGTCGATTTCTCTTACAGCCCGCCGCGCTTCATAAAATCGATACCGGCCCGCTCAATCACGCCCGGCAGCAGCAACCGCAGCACCGCGATCAAGCGACCAGGCACGCCGCCCACCGAACTAAAGACGCGCCGCCGTCGGGCGACCGTCGCCGTGATGATCTGCCGGGCGGCAGCGTCCGGTGTGATCTGTGCACCGCGCGGGATAAGACCGGCAATACTGCCGGATTGCTGACCCTGGGCATCGTGCATCCGGCTGGCAATCCCGGTCTCCACAAAGCCGAGGTTGTAGAGCGTGACGCTGACGCCCGAGTCGATCAACTCGGCTCGCAGCGCCTCAAAATACGAGTCCATGGCGGCTTTGCTGGCGGCATATCCACTGTTGCCCGGCGCGATGATCTGGCTGGCCATGCTGGAAATGCAGGTGATGCGTCCCTGGCTCGTCTTGAGGTGAGGCAGCGCCGCCGCCGTCAGCTCGACCGCGCCGAGGAAGTTGACGCGCATGATCTGCTCGATCAGTGCGCCGTCCGCCAGCGAATCCACCCGCGCCCACATGGTGATACCCGCATTGTTGATGAGCGTATCCAACCGTCCGAAGTGCGCGACCGTCTGGGCGACCGCCGCCTGACAGTCGGCGCGGGCAGCGACATCACAGGCGAGGGGCAGCGCCCGCCCACCCAGCGCCTCGCACTTCGCGGCGACAGTCTGCAAAGACTCCAGTCGGCGGGCGGCCAGCGCCACCCACCCACCTTTCGCCGCCAGTTCATAAGCCAGGGCTTCACCAATGCCGCTGGAGGCACCGCTGATGAGGGTCACGCCGCAGGGGTGTTCAGGATGTGTAGTCATGCCGCCATTATAGCGCGGCAGCACTCATTCTGGCGGCATAGGCATACCTATCTATCGATCCGGATAGGCGAGGTACAATCGGTATCATCGACATGGTTGGAGGTGCCATCATGCGCCGACGCAACACCATCGCTTTACTCATTCTATTGGCGGTCATCATGCTCGCAGTCAGCTTGTTGCTGGCGCTTAGACAACCATCATCCCCAGCAGTCAGTCCCGCGATGGTCACACCGGGTGCGACTGGCACTGATGCAAATTACATCGCTACAGTAGCCTTCGAGGATACGGCTGTTGCCATCTTTACCCTTAATCCAACGCTGGCACTATCCTCCACCCCGTATTTTGCCGAGATCATCTACAATGATGTATTACGAAATATCATGACTGAGGTGCCGTACCCTAGACGACCGTGTTACCTCGATCCCACCATTGCCCCAACCTATCTTAGTCAAGCTATCCCACCGGAGATTTGTGGGACAATGCTGGCGACCCTCAGCACTGGCTATGAGGAGTACAGCCGCCTTGTAGGGCAACTGATCTCTGCTCGGATTAAGGGAACAATCTCATTGACGACAGTAGGCTACTACATGATGAATACGGACGAGCCATTTGTACCCGTTTACAGCAAGGTTTACGTCGATATCGAACTAATTTCGCTTCAAGATCACGCCACCGTCAACGATCAGTTAACCCGAATGGTTTCATTTCTGGTAGAAAACTGGGACAGTATTGAATTCGCAGCGCGAAACAGTGAAATTTATCTCCAGTTCGTGGCTCCAGATGGCAGTTCAAATACATCATTTACATTCGATCAACTGCTGGATGCATATGTTCGTGGCTTAACTGGCGATAACCTGCTGAAAGCCTTAGGAGGCATCCAAACTACTCCAACAGCATGATGGGAATAGGATGAAAAAGGGCGCACGGAAGTGCGCCCTTACAAGGCGGACGCGCAACGGCGCGTCCTAACCCGATCTTCACTGTGACTGTGAACTGTCCACTGTGAACTCTGTCTCTACGCCAGCGCCGCCTGTCGCTTGCTCTCGACCACGCGCAGCCCTTCAGCGATGACCGCCATACCCTCATCCACCTGCTCATCGGTGATGTTCAGCGGGGGCAGGAAGCGGATGCAGTTGGAGTACAACCCGGCACGGATGGCGATCAGGCCGCGCTTGAAGGCTTCCTGAGTCAGCATCAGCGTTTCATCCGGCGCAGGTACTTTGGTGGTACGGTCTTTGACCAGTTCCATCAGTTGCATCGGCCCCAGCCCGCGCACATCGCCCACCAGCGGCACTTCCGCGTGCAGGTCGAGCAGGTGCTGGTTGAGCCGCTGACCCATCGCATTCGCCCGTGCCAGGAATGCCGGCTGGCGGATCATCTCGATAGCTTCGATGGCGGCCACGCAGGCGACCGGATTGCCGCTGTAGGTGCCGCCCAACCCGCCCGGATGCGGCGCGTCCATGATGTCGGCGCGTCCGGTCACAGCCGCCAGCGGCATCCCCGCCGCAATCGACTTGGCGGTGACGATCACATCCGGCACGATGCCGTAATGCTCAACCGCGAACATTTTCCCGGTACGCCCCATCCCGCACTGGACTTCATCGGCGATGTAGACGATGCCGTGCTGCGTACACAGGTCGCGCACCCGCTGGAGGAAGCGCGGCGGGGTAGGGATGAAGCCGCCTTCGCCCAGCACCGTCTCCAGCACAATCGCCGCCACCGCGCTCGGATCGACCTGCGCGATGAAGGCGTTCTCCAGGCGAGAGATGCAATCATCGATGAATTCATCTTCGGTCAGGCCAGCCGGACGGCGGTAGACATTGGGATAGGGCAGGCGGTAAATCTCCGGCGCGTAGGGGCCAAAGCCCTTCTTGAACAGACCGTACTTGCTGGTCATCGCCAGCGTCAGATTGGTACGCCCGTGATACGCCCCTTCAAACACGATCACCGCCGGGCGGTTGGTGTAGCTGCGGGCGATCTTGATAGCGGTTTCGTTGGCTTCCGCGCCGCTGTTGAGCAGGATCGTCTTCTTGGGGAAGTCCCCCGGCACGATCTCATTCATCATCTCGCTGACGCGCACATACGGTTCATACGTGCCGACGATGGCGCACAGGTGCAGCAAATCCGCCGCTTGCGCCTGCACGGCATTGACGACGCTCGGCGGGCAGTGACCGACCGCCAGCGTGCCGATCCCCCCGGCGAAGTCGAGGAAGGTGTTGCCGTCAGCATCAGTGATGGCAGCCCCCTGCGCCTTGACGATGGCGACCGGGGTCAGCTTGGCGGCACCGCGTGGGGTGGCGGCCTCGCGCCGTGCGACCAGCGCCTTCGACTGCGGGCCAGGAATCTCCGTGACAAGGTTAATGGTTGGCATAAGCGTTTATCCGTAAGATGAAAGTAGGTGAGGGTATTCTACACTGCCGTCCGCTTCTCCTGCTACCGCATCAGTCTGCGACCAGCAGAGGCCGCGTCATGAATTTATTGTGAACTGTATACAAATAATGACCATTAAGACATGTACTCATTTGACAATCGCAAAAACAGGACTACGCTGAAATCAGAGGACACAACCCGATCAGGAGATGAACACCATGTTCTGGCTTGGAGGCGTTTGGGACTACCGGATGAAGTACAAGACGATTGCCTTCTTTGGCTTCGTCCTGATTTTCCTGCTGGCTTATGCCGGCGCAGTGGCAGCCGGCACCATTCACTGGCGCTTGTTCCTGTAACGAATGGCAGCAAACGATATTTCTGTTTCTTGAGCAAATGGATGCTGTTTTGTCAGCATGCGGTGTGGATGCCGCCTGAAAAGTCTTAATCTGAAAACGGAACAAAACCGGAACATATGTTCCGGTTTTGTTTTTCAACCGGAGTATTATGTTTAGGACTTAAGCATTTCAGCGCCTCTTGCCAGGGTAGGTTCTTCTGTAAGGTTGTTTTTGGGTGGTCGCAACCTCCGGCTCCCCCTCCCCAACACCCCAGCGCGTGCCTGGTCGTACATGCTCGAGAAGCCAGGGGTGCGGAAGGAGAGGGGGGTGAGGCCGCTGGAACCCCACAATGACACTTGGCGAGATAGTGATCCGCATCCACTGACCACCCACCTGGCGCAAGCGGCGGCCTGATTGGACCAGAGGTGCTGTCCAATCTGTCCAAAATAGCTTTCACTAGGGAATCGCTTTGCTTGGCACCCCATTGCCCCCTACCGTCCCATTCGCTAGACTCTGCTCATGTTCAGATAACCACCACAGGGCGGCCTACCATGCTCTCAGCACAAGAACTCAACCAATTGACTCAGCAGACCTTCGCCGGGGCGACCTACGGCGTCTTCATCAACAACCAGTGGCAGGGTGCCGACCGCACCTTCCCGGTCGAGAATCCGGCTACCGGTGAAGTCCTCGTCACCATACCGGATGCCGGTGCGCCGGAGGCTGCTGCGGCCATTGATGCCGCCTATGCCGCCTTGCCTGCCTGGTCCGCCCTGCCCGCCATCCAACGCGCTGACCTGATGCGGAAAGCCGCCGCCCTCATGCTGGAACAGCGCGAACGGCTGGCGACCATCATGACCCTGGAACAGGGCAAACCCATCAGCGAATCCCGTGGCGAAATCGCCTATGCGGCCAGTTTCCTTTCCTGGTTTGCGGGCGAGGCCGAACGTGTCTACGGCCAGATCGTCCCGGCCAGCAGCGCGAACAAGCGCATTCTGGTGATGCGCCAACCGGTGGGGGTCTGCGTCCTCATCACCCCCTGGAACTTCCCGGCGGCCATGCTCACGCGTAAGCTGGGCCCGGCATTGGCCGCGGGCTGCACCGCCATCTGCAAACCGGCGGAACAGACTCCGCTCTCCGCGCTGGAACTGGGGCGCATCTTCATCGAAGCCGGTTTCCCGCCCGGTGTGGTCAACATCGTCCCGACCAGCGACCCCGTCCCTTTCTCCGAAACCATCTTCGCGGATGAGCGCGTCCGCAAAATCTCGTTCACAGGTTCGACCGAAGTCGGACGCATCCTGATCGCGAATTCAGCGCGGACGGTCAAACGCATGTCCATGGAGTTGGGCGGCAATGCACCCTTCATCATCTTCGACGATGCGGACCTGATCCCGGCGGTGAAAGGGGCCGTGGCTTCCAAGTTCCGTAATGCGGGGCAGACCTGCATCTGTGCCAACCGGATCTTCGTCCAGCGCGGCATTTATGACCGCTTCGCCGAAGCCTTTACCCGCGAAGTGGCAGCCATGCCGGTCGGCAACGGCCTGCAACCGGATAGCCTGATTGGTCCGCTCATCGACCAACCGGCGCGCCAGAAGATCGAGCGCCATGTGGCGGATGCCACGGCGCATGGCGCGCAAATTCTGACGGGTGGCGCACCGCTGCCCGCCGACCATAACCCAACCGGCACCTTCTGGAAGCCAACCGTGCTGGCGAATGCGTCCTCGCAGATGTTGGTCGCCCAGGAAGAAACCTTCGGCCCGGTCGCCCCACTCATTCCCTTCAGCGAGGAGGATGAAGTGCTGGCGCAGGCCAACGGCACCCCCTTTGGCCTGGCGGCCTACTTCTACACGCGGGATGTCAGCCGGGTGCTGCGCATCGCCGAACGTCTGGAGTTTGGCATCATCGGCGCGAACGATGCCTTACCCAGCACGGCGCAAGCGCCCTTCGGCGGGGTCAAGCAGAGTGGGCTGGGGCGTGAAGGCGGCTCCGTTGGCATCGACGAGTATCTGGAAGTCAAATACGTGTCGCTGGGACTGTAACCTAAAAGCCGCGACCGCCCCGGGACACGCTTCTCGTCGCCCCGGGGCAATCTAACCTCTTGACTCTCCCCTTTGGGCAGGGCTTAAGCTCCTGACATGAACCGCAACCACCACTTCACCATCAGTGCTTTTGCTGAGGCCAGCCTGCTCTCGATCAAGGCGCTTCGCCTGTATGACGAGTTGGGCATCCTCCCGCCAGCGCTCATCGATCCGGACTCCGGCTACCGCTACTATCATCCGGATCAACTGGGGCGTGCGCGTTTGATTCGCCAACTGCGGCAGCTCGAGATGCCCCTGGCGATCATTCGCGGCGTGCTGGAGGGCTCCCCAGCGGAGGCCGTGGCCCAGGTGCAGGCGCACTGGGCCAGCCTGCAGCAGCAGATGCAAGTGGCACGGGTGCTGGTTCCTGATGTGATTGCCAGCCTAAAAGGAGAGAATCCCATGTCCGCTTTCCACATTGAGATCAAGACGACCGCCGCACAACCCGTCCTCAGCAGGACCAAGCACGTTTACGTGGACGGTCTTGATTCGTTCATTCAGAACAGTGTGACCGAACTAAAGGCGCTGGCTGTACAGCAGCATGCTGTGGTGAGTGGGTCGCCTTTTGGCATCTTCCATGGGCAGATCAATGACGAGTCGAACGGGCCGCTTCAGGTTTGCCTGCCGCTTCAGGCGGCTGTCCCCGGTTCGGACGAACTCCCGGCAGGTAAACTCGCCTGTGTGACGGTCAAGGGTTCCGAGTGCGACTTTCCCAACATCCTCAAGGCGTATGACGCCGTTGCGGACTGGATTACCCGGCATGGCTATCAGATGGCAGGTTCGCCGCGGGAAGTCTGGCACGCTATGGAGCGCGGCAGTGAGCACATGAGTATCGAGTGGCCGTTTAACGACTAAGCACGCCGGAGTCGCGGTCCCCCATCATCCTGGTGTGATCGATGGGGGATGGATTCGGTGCTGGAGATCAACCGCCAACTTGCTGGGATAGTTCCCAGGCGTTGAGGCGTTCGCCACTGAGGCCGCCAAGCGGCTGCCGGGCGAGGTGGAGGAAGGCGGGGGTCAGCGCCATCGGATCAACCCACTGTTGTTTGAGGTCATCGGTGTAATTCATGGCGGACATGGGCGTGTTAATGGGCGCGCCCGGCGTGACCGTGTTGACTGCGATCTTGAACGGCTGCCCTTCCATCGCCAGGACTTTCATCAGGCCTTCCTGCCCATGTTTGGCCGGGCAGTAGGCCACTTCTTCGACAAACCCCCGGATGCCGGACCCGGACGAGAGATACACGATCCGCCCACCACCGGCATCGATCATGGGCTGCCAGACCGCTTTTGAGAGGATGAAGGCGGCCTGCAAAATGATATTGACCTCTTTTTGCCAGTCCGCCAGTTGAATCTGCTGCATCGAACGGGTGATGAGGAGCGCCGCGTTATGGATCAGAATGTGCGGTGTGCCCATTTCCCGCAGAACCGTATCGATGGCCGCCTGGGTATCCGCCGCTTGCGAGAGATCCGCAGCAACGGTCAGGCAGTCGGTGTTTAATTCCTGGGCCAACTGCTTGAGCTTATCCGCCTGCACATCCAGCAGGGCCAGGCGCATCCCGGCCTGGGCATAGGCCATGGCAATCGCCCGGCCTAATCCCTGCGCCGCGCCGGTGATGACGGCTGTTTTTCCGGCCAGATCACTCATTTCAGCAGACCCTGAACAAAGGTGGTGAAGCGATCCAGGCCGGTCTCGAAATCCGGCGAGCCTTTGGTGAGCGCCCCGCGAATGAATCCTTCACCAGCACCCCCGCCGATAGTCCCTGGCTGGAAGACCAGACGCGCTTCTTCCCGCGCGCGGGCACAGAACTCGGCGCTGGTCAGCCCGGTGGGACGAATGTCGATGAAGATGTAGTAAGCGCCCTGCGGTTCGCTGTAGGGCAGCGGAATGCGATCTAGCGTCTCCATCCACAGGTGACGACGGCGGTCGTACTCCTTGAGGTGTTCCTTGAACCAGTCGCGGGGCTGCTGCAAAACAGCCAGGCCCCCATACTGCGTGACGACATTGGCACAAATCATCATGGCATGGTGGAACGGCAGCATGGCTTCGATCAGTGGGGCGGGCGCTGCGATATAGCCGAGGCGCATCCCGGTCAGGCCGAAGCTCTTGGAAAAGCTGTTGACGGTGATGGTGCGCTCGTGCATACCGGGGAGCGACCCCATACTGATATGCCGGTGCTGATCGAACACGTAGTATTCATAAATCTCGTCGGAAATGACCAGCAGATCCCGTTCCTGCGCCAGTTGGGCGATCCCGCGCAAAGTGGCTTCCGGCAGGACCGTCCCGGTCGGGTTATTGGGCGTCAGCACGATCAGGGCACGGGTACGCGGCGTAATGGCTGCTGCCAGATCGGCGACATTGACCGTGAAGTTCGTCTCGCGGGTCGTTTCCACGGGGACCAGTTTGGCACCGAGGATGCGGGTATCCCGGGTATATTCATCATAGTGTGGCGCGGGCGTGACGACTTCATCATCCGGGTTGCAGAGGGCCATCATGACCGTCATGAGGGCTTCCTGTGCGCCAGAGGTGACCAGGATTTCAGTCGCCGGATCGTAATGCAGGTTGTTTTCGACCTTCAGCTTTTCCGCGATGGCCGCCCGCAGTTCAGGGATACCCGTCCAGGCGGTATATTGAACTTTATTTTCACGCAGCGCCTGCTGCATGGCTTCCATGACGAAGGGCGGGGGTACAAAATCCGGCGTACCGCTGCCGAGGTTAATCAAGCCCGGAATGGGTACCGAGGTCTGCTTGCCTAAGGCACCGTGCAGCGCATGGGCACGGGTTGAAAGATACTTTGAGTAATCCATGTTTCTACCTGATGGAGCCTAGGTTAAATTAATCCAACGCCGTTCGGCAGTCGATACTCGCACAGCGTCCATGACTTGCTGGCACTTCAAGCCATCTTCAAAGGTGGCGCAGGTCTGCGTGGGGCGCGCCTCACGGATAGCGTTCATGATTTCCTGCATCATGGCGACCACCGAGACATTCCAGATGCCTTTGCCAACCCCTTCCAAACCAGCATTCGGGTCCGCTTCGCTCAAGTCCTGGAAATCTTCCCCGGCGCGGGCGACCAACAGTTTTTCATCTGCATCGAAGAGTTTGATCGTGCCTTCGCTGCCAAAGATCATGTTCTGGTTGCCGATATTGTGGCGGGCAGCCCCACTCATGAAGACCGTCACCAATGCGCCGCTGGTCATCTCGGCAGTAAAGCTGACCTGATCATCTGCCGTTGCGATCCAGGGTTCACCGGTTGATTTGTCAACCCGGTTAGGCACCATCGTGGCAATCTGCCCGATGACCGCGCCGAAATCCCCCAACCAGTAGCGCAGCAGGTCAATCTGGTGGGAGCCGTTGGCCCCCAGGCGTCCGCCGCCCATTTCTGCCAGCGACCACCAATCGCCCGCTGGACGGGAGGCTGGGTCGCCCCACGTGCCCGAGATATTGACGATATTGGCATGGCGCACCTGCCCAATCGCTCCTGAAGCGATGAGGTCGCGGATTTTGCGTCGGTTAGGGTTGAAGCGCAGTTCATGCCCGATGACATGAACCCGGTTGCGGGCTTTTGCCATCTCCAGCATCTGGCGGGATTCATCCGCGGACATCGCCATCGGCTTTTCGCAGAGGACGTGCGCCCCTCGTTCCAGAGCCGCCAGCGTCATCGGGGCGTGATACACCGTTGGCGTGGCAATCCCGACAAAGTCCAGATCATGGGCATCCAACATGGTCTGCCAGTTGTCATAAGCGTGCGCCACACCGAACAGATCAGCCGTCGAACGGGCGCTTTCCATACGGGCGCTGGAAACCGCTACAATTTCCACATCCGGGATGAGCTTGAGGGCGGGCAGATATGCTGCCCGCGCAAAGCTGGCTCCGATGACTGCCGCTTTAATCGTCATAGTGTAGATATCCTCATCCTTACCACAGACCGCGTTCTTTCAAGACCTGTCCGACCGCATCCAGGCAGCGCAATTCCGCTTCGGAATAATTGCGGGAGATCAAGACACCGCTGGCACCACCCTCGAAACCCGCGTGCGTCGCCGCCGTGATTTCTTCCGGGGTGATGGCTTTGCTCTTACCGCCGTCGCCCACACCCGCGCCAATGCCCGGATAAACTTTGCAGCGACCGCCGGTATCCGCGATGAGGTTTTCGGTCCATTGTTTGACGTACTCCGGCTTGAACCCGGCCATCGGAGCCTCAGCGCGGGGCGCGATGAACTCATCCAGGCCGAGGACGGTTGCCAGGGCGTTATAGGCGCCCTCAGGGGTGGCATCTGCCAGTACCCCTTTTTGCCAGGAGTCGGCAAAGTTGGAGAAACGTGCCCCGGCAGGGGTGTTATACAGCACTGGCTTGAGCCAGTCCGCGCCGATGGCATAGTCCGACTGATCGTACTGCGCTTTGAGGTAGGGGTTATAGGTATTGATGACCTGCCAGATACCATAACCAACTTCGTGCTTGGGATCGGAGAATTTAACCATCCCGGCGATTTCGTGGTAGAGCGCCTGATGAGCGTCCAACCACATCTTTTCCCACATGAGGACTTCCGGATGATGCAGCAGATGGCGCAGCAGGGTCACAAAAACGCCATCACGCGGGCGCTCGCCTGCCCGTACGCCCTGCAGGAAACGGTCAATCTTGCGATAGCCTTCGATGGCCCGCTGGACATCAATCCCTCGCGCACGTCCCTCGGCGACGAAGTACTCATCAAAGCCGGTGGTGCTATCGGCCCGGAAGATGTCCATCAAGGGGCTTTGCCGCTCAATGCCCCACAGCATCCCATCCAGCGCATGATTGCTGAACCAGTCATCAATCACCGAACGCCACCAGGCCCGAAAATGCGGATTCAACAGGGAGGGACGGGTGGCAGTACGCCCCCAGTGATCCCGATCCAGAAAATGGTGGAACCCGGGCTGCCAGATCGAGCGAATGGAGGATGCCGCCGTTTCGCAGTAGTAGGTATACACCTTCATGCCGCGTTTCTTGGCTGCCGGGATCACATCCGCCAGGGCATCAAAGCCGGCATACAGCGGGTCCGGAGCGCCAAATGATTTGAGCGCGGTTGCTTCAAAATAAGCAGGATCCGGCTTGTAGAAGGCACCACCTTGCAGGTTATCGGCCTCCGCCACCCCATGATCAGGGAAGCCGTAGGTAGCCCGACCGGCATTCCCATAACTCCACGATAGTGCTGAAATCAGCAGGGCATTCACCCCTGCGCGGCTCTCCAGTACATCCAGCACCTGCTCGACGCCTTCATCGATGAAGCTGATCGCACCAATCTGGATGCCAACAAATGTTTTTGCCATAGTCTCTCTACTCGATGATGTTGAAAAAGTGACCCGTTATTTGCCCCGCAGACGCGGGTCCAGGAAATCCCGCAGCCAGTCACCCAGGATATTTAAGGAAAGCACCGTCAGCATAATAGCCAGACCAGGGAAGAACGCCGGCCACCACTTGCCTGCCAAAATCTGATCACGGCTTTCGTTGAGGATGCCGCCCCAGGTCGGTACGGTCGGGGGCACACCCAGTCCCAGGAAGGAGAGCGACGCCTCTGCCAGAATGGCACTGGCGACATTGAAGGAAGCGATGACGATCAGCGGCGCGATGACATTGGGCAGGATAGCCCGCAGCATCACGCGCAGATCACCCGCGCCCATACTGCGGGCGGCTTCCACATATTCCTTTTCGCGCTGCGAGATCGTCTGCCCACGCGCAATCCGGGCATACGTCACCCACTGTCCAATCCCCAGTACCGGTACCAGGTTCCACACCCCCGGCCCCAGCACGACCAGGACCATGATGGCGAGGAGAATAAAGGGGAACGCCAGTTGAATATCCGCCAGGCGCATGATGAAGTCATCGACCCAGCCACCGCGGTAACCGGCGAGGATGCCCAGGGTCGTCCCCATGATTCCACCCACCGCGACGGCCATGACGCCGACCGCCAGAGATACCTGTGCACCGTAGATGATGCGTGACCATAGATCGCGGCCCAGGCCGTCCGTACCAAGAAAGTACTGAATTTGACCGGATTCATCCCGGTGCAGGGGTTCAAACAGGCGTTCGACCAAATTCTGCCGATTAGGGTCTTTGGGCACGATCTGGGCGGCAAAGAGCGCCATAAAGACAACCGCGCCGAGAATGAAGAGCGCGAGTATCGGCCACTTGGCTTTAAGCAGACTGCGAGCCGCCCGCTTGAGTACGGAAGGTTCAGGCGGCTTGAGTTGAACGACAGGAGCAATGGAGGGGTTAGCGGTTGCCATGCCTTACCTCAACCGAATACGGGGGTCAAGCTGGGCATAGATGATATCCACCAGCAGGTTAATGATTATGAACAGCACTGCGAAGACGACCACCGATGCCTGCACCACTGGGATGTCCCGCTGGGTGATGGCATTCGTGACCAAGCGCCCTACACCGGGCCAGGAAAAGACCGTTTCTGTCACCACTACGCCGCTTAAGAGGAAGCCGAACTCCAACCCCAGCATGGTCACGATGGGGATGAGCGCGTTGCGGAAAGCGTGCCGCATGATGATGACCCGTTCGCGCAGCCCTTTGGAACGCGCCGTCACTACGTAATCTTGCGATAGCACCTCCAGCATGGAGGAGCGCACCAGACGGGCATTCCGCGAGAGTGAAAACAGGCCGATCGTGACGCCGGGCATGATCAGGAAGCGGATAGCCTCCGGGAGGTTACCAAAGCCTTCGGCAATGTTACCTTCCATAAAGGGTTGGATCACCGCTACATGGCCGGAAATCGGCAGCCATTTGAGTTGCAACCCGACAAAGATGATGAGCATGATCCCCAGCCAGAAGCTGGGCATGGATTGCCCAAACATCGCCATCAGCATGATGCCGCCGTCCGCCGCTGTCCCACGCCGCGTCGCCGCGATAATGCCGATCGGTATCGCCACCACAATCGAAATCAGCATGGCGAAGAAAGTCAATTCAAGCGTGGCAGGCAGGCGTTCCATCACCAGCTCAATAGCGGGCTTGCGGGAACGAATGGACATGCCTAGATCGCCACGTGCTAGATTGCCGAGGAAGTTAAGATACTGTACGGGCAGAGGTTTATCGAACCCGAGCTTGATGCGGGTTTCATTGATTTCTTCCTCACTGGCCCGCTCACTGACATAGAAATAAGTCGGGTCACCCGCCAGATGCAGGGTCAGGAAAGAAAGCAGCGTGACCCCAAAAATCACGATGATCGATTGCAGCAGGCGGCGGACGATGTATTGTCCCATGAACCTTCTCATCCAGATGAGAGGGGCAAGGTGTTCACCCTGCCCCTCCACAAACATTACTTCAGGGTTGCGTTGTAGATGACGATCCACTCATCACGGCGAGCGCTCCAGTTGAGGCGATTGCTCACGCCGTAGAAGTCCGGCTGGAAGTACAGCAGCAGCCAGGGCGGGTCGTTGTAGAAGATTTCCAACATCTCGTTGATGACGGTACGTTCCTGGTCGAGATCACGGATGTCCGCCAGGCTGTCCCAACGGGTGAACCATTCCTGGTTGTTCCAGTTGGTGTAGTTGGTGCCGGCGTCCGGGCCCGAGAGGTCAGCCATGTCATAGAGCGCGTCCCAGGTACCGCCACCGGTGCCCAGGAAGAACATCGGGCCGACTTCCTTGGGGCTGATGAGCTGGCGATAGTCCGCCCAGTCACGGATGTCGACGGTGGTCTGGACACCGATATCCGAGAGGTACTGACCAATGGCCTGGACGACGTTGGCATCGTTCAGGTAACGGCCACGCGGCCCCATCAGCACGGTCTCGAAGCGGACGCCATTTTCACCACGAGGATAACCAGCGGCGTCCAGCAGTTCTTCTGCACGGGCCGGGTCATACGGGTATGGTTCCAGGTTCGGGTTGTTGTTCGGCGGATTCACCATGCTGGAAGCGCGTTCGCATTCCGTACCAAGCAGCGTCTGGCAAATGGTCGGCACGTCGATGGCGTACTGCAGGGCGACGCGAACTTCGGTCTTCTGCAGGGCTTCGTAGCCGGGGGCATCGGCGAAGTTTTCACCGAACTGGAAACCGACATAGATACGGCGGGTACCGGCGACGGCCTGAACCTGAGCCGTTCCAGAAGCATTGACAGCTTCGATCTGATCCGGCGGGACGTTGGCGATCACATCGACGTTACCGGCAATGAGTTCGGCCACGCGGGTCGAAGCTTCCGGGATCACACGCCAAATCTGGGTTTGGAAGTTGGTCGGGCGCAGGGTGTAACCTTCGACCGCTTCCAGGGTGATGTGGTCATCCGGGACCCATTCGACGAAACGGTACGGGCCGGAACCAATCGGGTTCTGACCAGCTTCTTCGAGGGACAGGGCCGAATACGAGTCCTTGCAGTGGATGTAAACTTCCGAGATCAGCGCCAGGCGCAGGTTCGGGGTCTGGTAGCGGTCGGTCAGAACGGTCACCTGCAGGTCACCATCGACGCGCATACCCTGGTAGCCGATGGCCGGCAGGGCGAAACCAGCCGTATTGCCGGTGAAGGCGTTGGCGGGGTCAGCAGCGCGTTCGAAGCTGTAAGCCACATCTTCGGCGGTCAGTGCTTCACCGTCATGGCAGGTCAGACCTTCATTGAGGGTGAAAGTCCATTCCTTACCATCTTCCGAAATGGCGTATTCAGTCGCCAGATAGGGACGCAGGACGCCGTCATCACCAATTTCAAAGAGCGTACCAAAAACATGGAAGAAGATGTTGGCTTCTGCGCGCGAATTCACGCTGGCAGGATCCAGGGCACCCACATCCACACTTTGTCCAATAATCAACGTGTTCTCATCTGGCGTTTGCGCCAGAACCGGCATCACTGCCACCAGCAAGCTCAACGCACTGATGAGCAAGATCAAACGTAACCGAGTTGCATTCATCGTCTTTCTATCTCCCTGTTTGCAGACCAGCACAAACGAGTCGGGTAACGTGCAGTGATTTCGGCTGAGGCGTACTCCTTTCCCACAAGCTGTCTTCAGGTCAACTGAACAGCGGTGGAATGATGCTATCAATAGACACAGTTCGACTTTCGCGGCTGGAAATCGCGCAGGCTTCGACCATCGCCAGCGACTGAAGATGATCCCTTCCGCTGCACTCTAGCGGTTTGTGATCCATGACGGCATTCACAAACGCATCAAGCAAACCCTGGGTTTCGGTGATCCATAACTCGTGCGGCGGTAAATCGATTGGGGTTAAGGCCGCCGCAGGCTGAGTCGCCATATGGAGTGCACCGAACTGATCTTTCTGAACAATGACACCGTTGGTACAGTCGGTGCGCCACTCAAAATTGGGCACTGACCAACCACTCTGCCAGGTACCCTGGTAGTTCACCGTCATGCCATTGGAGAAGGTGAACAGGGCGGCCACGTTGGCATCACTTTCATACATGCTCCAGGAGGGATTCCAGGTTCTGCTCTGGACTTCCACTGGCTCCGCCCCATAGACGTAGCGCATGAGATCAAAGTGATGGATCGATTGTTCCCACAGCATGGGTTGATCCATCTGCAACGGGTATTTGTTCAGATCAGGACGATTGCCGTCCCGGTAGCGTTCGTAAGTAAAGCGTGCAAATTCAGGTTGACCAACGGTCGAATCAGCTAACAATTGGCGGGTAGCTTTTGTCACCGCCAGATAACGGAAGTTGAGACCCACCATCAACGGGGTTTGATGGCGCTCGGCGATATGGACCATCTCAGCGGCTTCGGCCACACTCAAGGCCAGCGGCTTCTCGACCAGCATTGGGATATGGCGTTCTGCTGCCGCCTCGATCTGCGCCTTGCGGCCAATCGGTGGGTTGGCGAGGACAATGCCGCCCACATCGGGCATGGCGGCCAACGCTTCTTCCGGGGTATTGAAGCCCGGGCGCTCGCCTAACTGCTCGTTCAACCGTTGCCGGGCTGCCGGATTAGGATCGACATACGCGACCACTTCACAGCGTGAAGTACGGCGCAGCACCTCTGCCCAGTGACGCCCACGCACACCCAGCCCTGCCAAAATGACTCGCAAGCGTTCCATCAAACTGCTTCCATCTGCTGTTGGTGTTCAGCAATCACCGCCCCAATTGCGCTGCTGAAGGGCGTCCAATGTACAAATTCCAATTCACGTTCAAAACGAGCGCCGCTGAACGTCCCCAAACGAGTGAGCGGCGGGATGCCCGGTTCAGATTGCGGGTGGATGACGAGTTCGGTACCCGGCAGGGCGCGTTGAATGTATGTTGCGACTTCCAACGTGGACAGCACCTCTGGCCCGATCAGTTGATACAGGCTGTGTTCGAGGCGGGGTGCCGCTAACAGGTTATGGATGCAGTCGCCGATATCCGGCGCAAAGGTCCAATCCCGGCGTTCGTCCGGGGTATAGACCTGAATGACGCCCGACTGGACGGCTTGCCGAACCAGGCGTGCTACCAGGCTCACGCGCGGTCGAGTGGGACGCGGCCAGTCACCGGAGCCATAAATGTTGCCCAACCGCACAGCGACGACATCCTGCTGATGCTGTTGGCGAAGAGTCTCCGCCAGGAGTTCGCTCATCTGCTTGGCAATGGCATACATGCCGATCGGTGAAGGCGGTATATCCTCATTAACCACGCCAGCGGCAGTCCGTTGAAACACGCCGGTTGAACTGACCAACACCGTCCGCTTGACCTGCTGCCGAGCCGACCAATCGAGCACCGCCAGAAGCGGTTGTATATTCGCTTCCAGATTAGCGATAGGCGATTCGCCCCGTTCGCTGGCAGAAGCAGTGATCGCCGCACCATGAACAACGGCATCAAATGGTGCATCGGGTAGGGCGTGATGGTCGCCTTCAATACACTGGATTTGTCCCGGCCATTGCGAGTCCCAGGAACTCTGTAAGTCCTCTGGGATGACCCGGTCGAGCGCCGTGACCTGCCAACCATGCCCGAGGAGCGCCTGGACCACATGGGTACAGACGAAACCGCCGGCGCCGGTCACGAGAACGCGCTTGCTCATTGGGCCAGGCTTTCCATGACGGTATCCCAATTTTCTGCCAGCAGATCTCCCGATGAGGCGACGTGTTCACGGATCAGTCTGAGCGCTTCGGCTTCATCTGCCTTTTGAATTGCTTCAATGATGGGCAGATGGTTGTAGGCGATGCGAGTGATATCTGAATTGCGGCGGTTGCGTAACGCCATCACCTGCCGCACCCGCATAGAGACACTGCTCCAGGTCATGACCAGCAGGTTATGGTCACTGAGTTCAATCAGCGTATCGTGGAACTCTCGGTCAATATTGTTCACCGCTTTGAGGTCGCCGCCTTGGGCAGCGGTCAGCATACTTTCAAAGACGGCGCGCAATCGGGTCACTTGTTCAGCGTCGTTCCGCTCGATAATGCGCTGGACCGCAAACGATTCCAGTACGCTGCGGAGGCTATACAGTTCCTCTATATCCCGGCGTGAGAGGTTGCGGACAATGGCCCCGCGATAGGGGATCGTCTCAACCAAACCTTCTCTACTCAGGATTTGAATGGCTTCGCGGAGTGGCGCACGGCTGACGCCCAACTGGGCCGACAACTCTAACTCAATCAGCGGTTCACCCGGCTTGAGTTCAGCCGAAACGATCGCATCCCGTAACGCATCCAGGACACGATCACGCAGTGGCTTGTTATCAATGTGGTTGAGGGATTTTCCCGGTGCTGCCATCAACTTGACAACTTTCTACCCACTACCTATAATCGCTTTTTGTCGATTGTCGACAATCTTTTGCCGACAGGACAGGATTATATGAGGCACCTTCACGGGTGTCAAGCAAATCGGTCATATTAGTCCCATTCACCAGAGGATCAACTTCAATGCCTCTTCCGACGAACGAGCGCCATCTGGTTGAAATTGCCGTCACTGGCGCAATTAGTCAGCCCAGCTTGCGCTATCCGGGTTATACGCTGGATGCTAATGGTAATGGGCGAGTGTGGCCGGGGATGTCCGGTGTGGTGTACAACACCCGGGTTGGTGACCCTGCCTTTGGTTGGGCTGCCGACCATGTAGAGCCCGGCGTTTCTATAGCCAACCCGGATGCTGCGGCAGAATTCGCGCTCCACTATCTCTCTTGTATAGGTAATCGAGCAGTGGTCACCAGCGGCCTGGCCAAAGGCGCTGAGGGGATTGTGACGGGCGAACATGCGCGTATGCTGATCGACTTCGCGCCGGACGTGAACGAGATGCTTTGCGTGGGCGATAACATTCAGATCATCGCTTACGGGCGTGGTCTGGCCTTCGACGACTTCCCCCAGATTGAACTGAAGAAATGCAGCCCGCGCCTCATCAATAACATGCCCCTGGAGAAAGCGGGCGGCAAGCTGCGCGTGCCCGTCACCATGGAATTACCACCCCGCATCATGGGTTCAGGCGCGGAACTCAATTCGGAATACGTCGATCAGGACTTGATGTCCGGGGATCGGGCATTGATGGCTGAACTGGGCATTGACCAGATGCGGCTCGGCGATCTGGTCGTCATTCCGGATGCTGACCATCGCTACGGACGTGGCTACCGCAAAGGCGCTGTCACCATCGCGCTCTGCATTCATGGCGACTCAGTGATGACCGGGCATGGGCCTGGTATCCTCACCCTGATGACTACACCCGAACCCTTCATTGAATGGGTGATTGATCCCCAAGCTAACATTGCTAATTACCTGAAGATTCGCGAGGTCGTATGAGCGTCAGAACCAACGCCACTAAATTAGTCTCTGTGTCGGTCATGGGACAAATTGCCTCGCCGGGTTTGCCAGGTCTGCCCGCTGAACCCTATCGGCTGGACTCAGCAGGAAGACCTTTCCTCTGGCCTGCCTATGGCGGCATAGTCTACAACGTCTCGGTCGGCGATTCAGCTTTTGGCTGGCTGGCGGACTGCGTGCATCCGGGCGTGAGCATCTCGCTGAAGGATGACAACGGCAACCGTGGTCTGAACCTGCTGGCCTGCGTAGGGAATACCGCGATGGTCATGTCCGGGGATGCCAAAGGCGCCAAAGGCGTGGTCACGGGTAAATCCGGTCGCTTCTCCGAACACGTCATCATGCATTTTGATAAAGCCTCCCGCGAGAAGATGGCGATTGGAGACAAGATTGTCATCCGCTCTGCCGGCGCGGGCATGGACCTGCTCGATCATCCCGATGTGATGCTCAAGAGCTGCTCGCTTGAACTTCTGGAGGGACTGGAAGTCACCAGTGGTCAGGATGGCAAGCTGCATGTGCCGGTCGTCGCTGTCGTCCCGCCGCACCTGCTCGGCGCTGGCGCAGGGCTGACCAGCGAAGGCGGTTCCATACATATTCAGTCACAGGATCGGGTCGCCCTGGCTGAAGCCGGACTAGATCAACTTCGCTTGGGTGATTTGGTGGCGTTGATGGATTACGACAGCAGTTGGAACCACGGCTACCTGCGGGGAGCCGTCGGCATTGGTGTAGTTGGACAAGGGGATAGCCCTCGCGCTGGCTATGGCCCAGGGGTCACCCTGGTCATGACCAGCATGAAAGGCGGCATCCAACCCGTCGTTACGCCAGGGGTCAATATCAAGGACATTTTTAACCTGCAATAGGGGGCGTTATGAGCAATGATGGTCGCTACATCAAACACATGGCTTTTGCAGTAAGAGATGCTCACGCAGCACTCAAGCGCTATCAGGATTTCATCGGTGTCGGTCATGATGCCAAAGTGCAGGATTATCCCAAGTCACGCAACCGCGTCGCCCAGTTTTGGGTAGGGGATGTGGAATATCAATTGTGCCAATCCCTGGATGAAGGGGGGCGCTTCGATACCTGGATCAAAGAACGCGGTTACGAAGGTTTACACCACATTTGCTATGCCGTTCCCAATATTGATCAGGCGCTGGCGGATGCTCAGGCCAAAGGCGCAACCCTGAAAGAATGCAGTGCCTGCAAAGTCACCGGAAGTCATGTCCATCCGGAAGGCTGGGTAGCGTTCCTGGAGCAGGAGACTGGCGGCATCGAGATCGAAATGATGCAGGTCTATACCCCGGAGCAGCTTGAAGAGTACAAAGCGGTAAAGGGCATTTAGATGGGTATTACACTGGTGAAGGTTCCGGTTGATTCACTGGAACAATTCACGTTCAACGCCTTCAGAGCCATGGGTGTGCCTGAAGATGAAGCCCGCGCCTGTACTCGTGGCCTGATGGAAAGTGAACTGCATTGTTTGCCCGGTCAGGGCCAGGGTGTACGGCGCTTGCCGGTCTATAACGAACGCATCACCAAAGGGTACGTCCAGCCGGGCGCGCCCTTCGAAATCGTCAAGGAATCACCGGCTCTGGCATTGGTCGATGGGCATAATGGCCTCGGTTCGCCTGTCGCCCAGCGTGCCATGCGCATCGCCATCGAAAAAGCCAAAGTCTGCGGGGTCGGCACCGTCATCGTCCGCAATAGTACCCATTTTGGCTCCTCAGCCGTCCATGCCCGCATCGCTGCCGATGCCGGATGCATCGGTATTGCGACCACCAACGCAGGCCCTGAAATGGCTCCTTGGGGAGCCTCGACCGGCGTCGTCGGCACCAATCCCTGGGGAATTGCGGCACCCACAGGGGGTGATTTCTCGGTAGTGATGGATATTGCCCTGACCACCGCTGGCAAGGGCATGATGCAGTGGTATGAGCGGGAAGGCCGCAAAATGCCACTGGACTGGGCTTTAACACCCGATGGCCTTGAAACTGATGATCCTGCTGCCGCCATGAAGGGTGCATTGCTCGGCATTGGTCAGTACAAAGGCTATGGCCTCTCGATGATGACCGATGTCATGACCGGGGTGCTGGGTGGCGGTGGCTTCGGACTGACTCCCTATTCCAATCCCTCACGGCAGGATGTCTCTCACTTCTTCATGGCAATTGATATTGAATGGTTCATGCCATTGAGTGAATTTAAGTCCCGCATGGACTCGTTTATCCGTGATATTAAAGCGGCGAAACTGCGCCCCGGTTTTACGGAAATTCTAGTGCCGGGTGAGATTGACTATCGCCGAGAGATGGACTACCGCCAGAACGGCGCGCGCCTGGATGCCGTCATTTTTGACCAACTCCAGGAGCTGGCGCAAAAACTCCAGATCGACTTCCCTTTCACGCGTGAGGTCGTCGCTTCATGAATGGTCCGCAGCAGCTAGCGCTGCCACTGGCTAGTCGGGTCGCCCTGCTGGCCGAACCCTCTACATCAACCACCGAGTCGCAGGCGGTGCCGGAAGCCGTTATGCAAGCCGCTTTTGCGGCGATGGCGCGTGGGGAAACCCACTACACCGATCGTCCCGGCATACTACCCCTCCGCAAACTAGCCGTGGATTGGTTGGGTAAACACTACGGTCTGGAATTGAGCGCGGATGAAGTCACCATCACCTGTGGGGCGACTGAGGCGCGCTTTGTATCGCTCAAACAGTTAGTTGGACCGGGCAAGCGCGTTTTTGCCTTCAGCGGGAGTAGTGAACATATCCAGCCTGCCGCCACACTGCTGGGGCAGACCCTGACTCATGAGATCGACGATCCGTCGACCATCGGCGTGGTCTATCTGAATTCAACCGATGATCCCGAACGGATACAGCAGGTTCTGAACCAGGTGGAATCAAGCGAGTGCTGGATCATCTGGGACACCAGCGTTGGCGAACCAACCGGCATGCATCCTGTCCATCATCCCTATCTGAATGACCGGGTGATTTCGATTGGCAGTTTCTCCAACGTACTGCCAGGCTGGCGTGTGGGCTGGATTGCCGGTTCCAAAGCCGCCAATAAACTCCGTGCCTACAAGCAGAGCATGACCATTTGCAGCACCAGCATCTCGCAATGGGCAGCGCTCGGACTGGCGGAATCATGAGTCTGACGAATCCCAATATTCCAGAAGACGTTCGTGCAGTAGCTGCCAATGGCACGCAGCTCCGCTACAAACTGATGGAACTGACCGCCCAGTATCCTGATGCCATTGCGCTTGGCCGGGGTGATCCCGATCTAGCAACTCCGCCCCATATCATCCAGGCGACCGAAAGCGCCATCCGTCAGCAGCGGACAGGGCTCGCGCCCGTCGCGGGCTTGCCGGAACTGCGCCAGGCCGTAGCCCAAAAACTCCGCAGCGATAATGGCCTCCCTGCTGATACCGAGAACGTGATCATCACCACTGGCGGGCAAGAAGCCTTATTCCTGATCATGCAGGTGCTGCTCGATCCCGGCGACGAGGTGCTTGTTCCGGACCCGCGCTACACCTCCTACGATGAAGCGATTGATAGCGCCGGTGGCAAGATCGTCCTTGTGCCTACCGACCATGCTGATGCTTTCAACCTGCGACCGGAAGCAGTCGAAGCCGCCATCACACCTCGCACAAAAGCCATTCTGCTCATTACGCCCAGCAACCCGACCAGCGGCATTGTCACAGAAGAACGCCTGCGGGAAATTGCTGCTATCGCGGTTCGGCACAATCTGGTCGTCATCTCTGACGAAATCTACGAGAAGTTTGTCTACAGCCCCTGGAAGCACTTCAGCATTGGTTCGCTGCCGAATATGGCCGAGCGTACCATCACGCTCAACGGGTTTTCCAAATCGTATGCCATGACCGGCTTCCGGGTCGGTTATGTCTCAGCGCCCCGCAACTTCATCGAAGCCATGGCGAAGGTCAAAGCCGTCACCACCGGCCCCGCTGCCACCATCAGCCAGTGGGCTGCCCATGCCGCCGTCACCGGCCCCCAGGATGCCATTGCTGACTTTCACCGCATCTATTCAGAACGTCGTCAGCTCATGATGGATGGGCTGCATAAAATGCACTTGGATTTCAGTGAGCCGCGCGGTGCGTTCTTCCTTTGGACGAATAGCAGTCCAACTGGAATCCACGCGACCGAGTTATCCTATCTCCTGCTTAAAGAAGGTCGGGTACTCATCTTCCCTGGAACCGGCTTCGGCGAGAACTGGGGCGGATACTTGCGGATCAGCATTCTCCAGTCAACGGACTTGCTGCAGGAAGCCTTAACCCGTATGGAACCGATTATTGCCCGCTACCGGGCCACCGCCTGAGGAGTGACTCATATGTTGACCACCGACGGTGTTCAGAGCCAACTGGGCTGCACATGAGCCTGGACGTCATCGAACTCTTACAGGCGCTGGTGCGGATCCCGTCCCCGAATCCGCCGGGAGATACCAGCGCCATCGCTGCCTTTATTGCGGAAACAATGGCGCGAGCCGGGTGCAACGTGCAAACGCTCGCGCCACCGAATAAGCCGGAAGCACCCAGCGTCATCGCCACGCTGGGGCAGGGTGATCCGGTTATCATGCTCCATGCGCATATTGATACCGTGCCTATCGCCCAGAACGAAGCGGCTCACTGGCATGTAGACCCCTACGCCGCCGTGATCGAAGACGGGCGGCTGTATGGCAAAGGCAGCGTAGACGATAAAGCGCCCCTGGCTGCTATGATGTCTGCCATCCTTCAACAAGCGCCACACGCGGCGGAACTGAAGGGAACCCTTGTCCTGGTCGCTGCTGCCGAAGAAGAAACTGGCGGACGCTTGGGAACACGCTGGTTGGCAGAGAGCGGCCACTTACCCAAATCCGACTTCATTGTTGTGGGTGAACAGACGCATAACCGGGTCGCTACCGCCCACAAAGGTGTGCTGCGGGCAACCGTCCGCAGTGTAGGCCGCTCGGTCCATGCCACCAATCCGGATCGAGGCATCAACGCGATCACCGCTATGGCGAAAGCGGTGCTGGCCCTTGAGCAGTATCATCGGGAACTGGCCCCGCGAAAGCATCCGATTGCAGGTTCACCAACCTGCAATGTAGGGGTGATTCAGGGCGGCAGTACGGCTAACGCGGTACCGGATAGCTGCTTTATTCAACTCGATCGGCGCATGATTCCCGGCGAGAACCCCGTCGTAGTACAGCAGGAATTGGAACAGGTCATCGCCTCGGTTGATGCCGCTCCCGCCCAATTGAGTGTTGGCGAGTATCAGGTTTCCAATTGGTTCAGTTCCAGTATAGAAACCCCACTGGCACAGCGTTTCTTGAGTTGTGTACAGCAGATACTCAACGATCACCCCGGCCCAATTGGCTATCTGCCGGGCAGCGACGCCAAACATCTGACGGATACCACCCGTGGCGAAATGGTCATCTTTGGGCCAGGAAGCTATGAGGTGGCCCATGCCTACGATGAATATGTCGAAATCAGTGCCCTGCAGCAGACTCAGTCCATATTGACCACATTTATTGAGCAAACACTATTGACCAGGTGAGTTATGCCTACATTTGACTCGGCGATCATCAATGGCACAGTTGTCACCCCGCATGGTCAGGAACAGCTCAGCATTCTTATAAAGGATGGCAAGATTCGTGCCTTGCTTCCTCCTGATACCCCCTTTGAGGCCCGCGAGATCATTGATGCGCGTCATCACCTGGTCATTCCGGGCGCCATTGATATTCACTTTCACTGCCGCGCCCCGGCCTACCCTCAGCGGGGCGACTTCGCCACTGAAACCCGCGCCGCCGCTGCCGGTGGTGTGACCACCATCTTCGAGATGCCCATCTCCAAGCCCTGCTGCGCCACGGGCGATATATTCCGCCGGCGCAAAGCGCTGGGGGAAGCTAACGCCTATGTCAACTTCGGTCTGTATGGCGCGCCGGGTTTGCTCAAACGCGCTGAAGTCAAGGACATGGCAGCGGAAGGGGCAATTGGCTACAAGATTTTTATGACCGCTGCCCCGGCAGGCCGGGACGACGAGTTTGAAGGGCTGTGCCTGCCCTATACCCATGAAATCTATCAAGGGTTACAGCTTGTCGCGGAGACCGGACTGGTTTGCGCCGTCCATGCGGAAGATAACGCCTTGCTGGAATGGCATACCGCCCAACTGAAAGCCGCCAATCGCAACGATATTGAAGCCCACGGCGAATCCCGGCCGCCCCATGTTGAGGCCACCGCGATTGCTATTCTGCACAGCCTGAATGAAAACATTGGCTGCAACCTGCATATCGCGCATGTCAGCTCGAAACACGCGCTGGAAGTGTTCCGGCGCTGGAAGCAAACCGGTTCGACTTCGACGGCAGAAACCTGCCCCCACTATCTGTTCTTCACCGAAGAAGACCTGCGCCGGGTTGGCCCTTACGCCAAGATCAATCCCCCCCTGCGCCAACAGGTTGACCAGGATGCGCTTTGGGGCGGGTTAGCCGACGGTTCCCTGATGGCCGTCACCACCGATCACTCCCCGTTCACGGTGGAAGAGAAGGAACGCGCCCGCACCGACATCTGGCGGACGCCGCCCGGTGCGCCCGGTGTTGAAGAATTGGTGCTGGGCATGATGGATGCCGCCCTCAAGGGCCGTTTGAGTATCGAGAAGGCCGTCAGCCTCATCAGTACCAACGGCGCGCGCCGCTTTGGCATCTATCCCCACAAAGGGGCCATCATCATGGATGCCGATGCCGACCTGGTGATTTACGACCCTGCCCAAACCACCACCATCCACCCGGATATGCTCTTCAGCCAGGCCCGCGTGAGTGACAAATTGTATGACGGACGGACCTTCCAGGGGCGTGTTCGCCGGACGTTGGTCAATGGACGCACCGTCTTTGTCGATGGGGAAGTGGTAGGTCAACCCGGTTGGGGCCAATTCGTCCGCCCTGACCCCAATCAGATTGATAAAGGATTTTAGACCTCATGCCGTATGTACTGGATTTTGGTGAGTATTTCCGTTTTGATGAATTGACCGCCCATCTACAGGGATTGGCGGCGGCCTACCCTGGTCTGGCGACTCTGGAATCCTTGGGCAAGAGCTGGCAAGGGCGAGACATCTGGTGCATGACCCTCACCAATCCACGGACGGGGCCGCATGACACTAAACCGGCTTTCTACATTGACGCCCATATCCATGCGGAGGAAGTCACCACCTCGCATACGGCGCTCTATACCATCTGGTACCTGCTGACCCAGTATGGCAGCGATGCCGAATGCACCTGGCTGCTGGATAACCTGAGCTTTTACATCATCCCGCGTCTGAATCCCGATGGCGCAGAAATCAGCCTGACCACCGGGCATCACTGGTGTGGGAATGGGCGTTACCTGCCTGGTGAAGAACAAACCAAGGGCCTCTGCCAGCAAGACATCAACGGGGATGGCCTGATCGTTCAGATGCGGATACAAGACCCTGCCGGTGAGTGGAAAATCTCCCCGGAAGATCCACGCCTGATGATCCAGCGGAAGCCCGGCGAAGTCGGCGCTGGCCCCTACTACCGGCTCTACCGGGAAGGCGTCATCAAAGGCGATTGGGATGGTGTCACCATCGAGATTGAACGCCCCCGCGATGGCAACCTCAACCGCAATTTCCCGGCGGGGTGGTGGTCAGAGCAGCGGCAATACGGCGCGGGGGATCTGCCCCTCTCGGAGCCAGAAGCCTTAGCCTGCGCGCAGTTCATCCTCAGTCATCCGAATATCGCCGGAATGCAGTGTTATCACACCCATGGCGGCCTGCACCTGCGCCCGTCCCTGATCGCACCCGATAGCACCCTGCCGCGTGCCGACCTGGCGCTCATCAAACGCATCGGGGCCATCGGCACCGAGTTGACGGGCTATCCCACCATCTCGGTCTACGAGGAATTCACCACCGACCCGGATAATCCCCGCACCGGATCGCTGATGCAGTGGTCATATGACGAGCTGGGCATCATCACCTTTTCCACCGAACTCTGGAACCCGGAACTGGCAGCAGGCATTGCTGAGCCAGCCAAGTATCAGATCCGCGCCCGTTCCACCGAAGACGAGATCAAACTGCTGCAATACAACGATGAGCATCTGGGGAGTGCCGGTTTTGTGAACTGGCAGCCGTTCGACCATCCCCAGTTAGGGCCAGTGGAAATTGGCGGCTGGACGCATATGTACACCTTCCGCAATCCGCCCCCGGCTTCGATGGCGACCACCGAAAGAGCACGCCGTTTCCTGCCGGATACGATCCACGCAAACTGCCTGTTCACGCTCCGTCACGCTGCCTGCTCGCCGTTGGTGCAGATCGACTCGGTCAAGGCCGAGCCGCTGGGCGCCAACCTCTACAAAGTGACCGCCGTCATCGGCAATCATGGCTTCCTGCCAACCAACATGACCACCCGCGCCCTCAAGTTTGGCACCGCAGGCAGCGTCAAGTCGTCGGTCGAGTTGACCACCGATCAGGAACTGCTGATGGGTGAACAGACGCAAGACCTCGGTCATCTGGCCGGGCGCGATGAGCGCGTGGCCACTTGGTCACCCTGGATGCCAGACTGGCACCAGACCAAAGCGAAGGCGGAATGGCTGGTACGCGGGCAACCCGGCACGGCGCTCACGGTGAACGTCGGCGCGCAGCGGGCAGGTTCCAAAACAGCGACGATCACCCTGCCAGCCTGAGAGGTCGTAAACCATGAAGCAGTTACTCAATGAAGCCTTCTACCGCCGCAAAATCGCCCAGATCCAGTCACGGCTGGATGCGGAACATCTGGATGGCCTGCTGCTGCTCGATGTGCCCAATGTCATCTACGCGTGCGGGTTCTTCCATGTGCCGTCAGAGCGCCCGTTAGGCTTGTTCATCCCCAAACAGGGGGAAGTCGCGCTGTTCGTCCCGCTGCTGGAACAGGAAAACGCCGGGGATACCTGGATCAAGGACATCCGCACTTACTTTGAGTATCCCGGCGAAGTCCATCCGGTTCAGTGGATGGTCAGGGAAGCCGGTGTCCGGCGGCTTGGCATTGATACGCTGACGGTGGATGTGTATCAGAAACTGGCTGGTGACGTCAAAATCACCCCACTGATCGAGCAGATGCGTTGGGTGAAAGACCCGGAAGAACTGGCGCTGGTCGAACGCGCCGCCACCTATGCTGATTATTGCCTCGAGTACATTCGGGATCACGCCGGAGCCATGATCCGGGACGGCGGCACTGAACTCACTATCCTGCGAGCGTCTGTCAGTGCGACCGCCGCCAAGATGAAAGCCGAAGTCGGCGAAATCTTCAATCTGCGGGCCAGTTCAGTGGTTGGCACTGTTCACAGTGGGCCGCGGGCGGCCTTGCCCCATGGCTCGCCGATTGAACGAGTCCCGCAGATCGGGGAACCGATGATCGCCGGGATTGGCGCGTCCGTCGGTGGCTACCATGCCGAAAGTGGGGCGACCTTCGTCATTGGGGAACCGCGTGGCGATGTCATGCGCTGCCTGGAAGCGGCCGCTGCCTGTGATGCCGCCGGGGTCAAGGCGCTGCGCCCCGGCGCCACCTGCGCCTCGGTCAATGAAGCGGCCTTACAAGCCCTGCGCGATTACGGCCTGGGTGATGCCATCCGACACCGGATTGGTCATGGCATGGGTTTGCAGGGGCATGAAGGCCCCTGGCTGGCACCGGGCGATTACACCCCGTTAGTACCTGGCATGGTCTTTTCCAACGAACCGGGCATCTACCGACCGGGAATTGATGGCTACCGCACGATCAACAGCATGATTGTGACCGAGGGCGAGGCCCGGGTCGTGAGCCGCTTCCTGGCTAACCACCCACCGGAAAAACGCATCATTTCACTTTGAATAGGACTTGCGCCAACCGCCCTTTTTGTAGGGACGCCATTCATGGCGTCCGGCTGAAATGGTGTCCAACTGCAGCAGTCCACATGAACTAAAGGAGTCATGTCTCATGCCTGAGCCACCTGCCTGGCGATACCAAAAGATTATTCGCCCGATGTTTGACATCCCGTCGCCACACCGCATTTTGAAAGGGGCGCGGCTGCTGACCTGTGTCGGGGATGAGGTCATCGAAAACGGCTTTATTGAAATCGAAAAGGGCAAGATCAAAGCCATCGGCCATAGCAGTGACCTGGGCAGCACCGATGCCGAAGTCATTGATGTGGGCGGCAAAACCGTCATGCCCGGCATGATGAATTCCCATGCCCATCTGGCCTGGGACGGCGTGCATGATCTGGCGCGGCAGTCGATGGATGACGCCGTGGAAATCAGCGCCTACAAGAGCGCTTCCAACATGCTCAAGAGCTTGCGAGCTGGGATCACCCTGGTCCGCGACCTGGGCATGAACAAGAGCAACTACTTCTCCAAGCAAGCCGTCGAGCAGGGGATTTTCCCCGGCCCCCGGTTGCTGGTCTGCGGCGAGGCCATCATCCAGACCGGCGGCCATACTTACTGGTGCTGCCGGGAAGCCAGCGGGGCGGACGAAATGCGCCGCGCCGTGCGGGAACAGGTGCGGGGCGGTGCCGATCTCATCAAGATCATGGCCTGCCATGACACGCTAGAATTCACCGATGCGGAACTAGAGGCCGTCATTGACGAGACCCACCGCAACGGTCTGCCCATCACCGCCCACGCCACCTACAACGACTGCATCAAGCGGGTCGCCCAGTTCGGCGTAGATGTGGTCGAACACGGTGGCTCGATGGATGACGAAACTATCCAACTGCTGCTGGATAAGCACATTCCCATCGTGACGACCTTTGCGCCGGTGGTGATGCAGGCCAATGCGGAGATCGCCCGCAAGTACAATGTACCCGAATGGAAGATCGAAGAACGCCAGCGCGCCATCGCCAAACCGGAACGTTATGCCGGTCTGGTCAACGCCGCCAAAGCCGGTGTTCCGATCGCCTTCGGTACCGATGCCGGCAGCCCGGTCGTCGGTCACGAGATCGTTGCGCCGGAACTCAAGTTCATGGTGCAGGTCGGCGTAGTGACGGATAACTACGCCGCGCTCCGCAGCGCCACCATCGTGGCCGCCCGTGTCAGCAAGCTGGAGAGCAAGCTCGGCACGCTGGAAGTGGGTAAAGAGGCTGATGTGATCGTGGTTGATGGCGACCCTGTCGCCGATCTGGATGCCCTCAACCGGGTTCAGATGACCTTTATCGCGGGCAAGAAGATGATCGGCGTCGGGGATTGACCGACAAGAGTGCAACTTGAAACGACTTCTGAGTGCCTGGGGTGTCACCAGCAGCCGTGAATCGCTGCTGTTCATGCTCTATGCGGTGGTCTTCCACATCGGCCTCCTGGGCATGAATGATGTGCTGTTGAATTTTTACTTCGTCAGCCTGGGTCATTCCGAAGAAACCATCGGATTGCTGCAATCGCTCCCGCGCTTAGGCGGGTTCGTGACCAGCATTCCGGTGGGGCTGATTGCCAGCCGCTTTGGGGCGCGGCGCATCATCATCGCCTCGACGGCCGGGGCCGCCCTGACCTTCTTCACCCTGGTCTTATTCCCCTCTCTCCCGGCGTTGGCCTTGAGCCGCTTCATGCTCGGCTTCCTGTACGGGGCACAGCAAATCGCCCTCTCGCCGCTGATGTTCGCGTTGGTCGAACCGGAGAAACATACCCGCTTCTTCGCGGCGCACAACGTCCTCAGTATGTTCGGGATGGCCTTTGGGAGTTTTGTCGGCGGCTTCACCCCGGCTTTGATGGTCGCGCTGTTCGGCGGAGCAGCGGGCATCAGTGACCCCCACACCTCTTTTGCCTATGGCCTGGCGCTGCTGCTAGCCGGTTTCATCGGCCTGCTCAGCATCTGGCCGCTCCTCTACCTCACGACCGATACCATCCGGCAGCGGGCGCGTTCGCTCGTACCCGGTGCCCAGGCGCGGGTCCGTTGGGGACGGCTGCTCCTGCTGTCGCTGCCGTTGCTGACCTTCGGCTTCACCGGTGGCCTGACCTTTCCCTTCTACAACCTGTTTTTCCGCACCCGTTTTGACCAACCGGATCCGTCGGTAGGCATCATCCTGAGCCTGGCCTGGATCGGCATGGCGCTCATTCCGCTCTTCAATCCGTTGTGGGAGCGACGCTTTGGGCGGGTGTGGACGCTGGGCATCACGCTCAGCATCGCGGCGCTGTCGTTCCTGGGCCTCAGCCTGGCGGAGACGTTGGCGCTCAGCATCGTGTTCTATGTGCTGGCAGCCTCCTTCCGCAATGTGATGCAGCCCGTCTTTCAGCCCCTGGTCATGAGCCACGTGCCAGCCGGACAGCACAACCTCGTCAGCAGCCTGAACATGATCCTGTGGAACCTGGGTTGGTTTGGGGCCACTGCCATGAGTGGCTTCTTGCAAAAAGAGTATGGGTTTGCTCTTATCATGCAGATTGTTGCGCTGGGCGTGTTGGTCACCGCGGTGAGCGTCGTGTTGATCTTCCGGCACCGCGTGACGGATACAACCACGCCTGAATTCGCTTTAACGCTTGAGGAACCGAGATGACTCCAAAGATTTCCGGCATATTCAATATTCTGGCGACTCCCTTCGATCCGCAGGGGCAGGTGGATGTAGCCAGCCTGCGCCATCTGGTCGAATTTCAGATCGATAAAGGCATCTACGGCCTGACCATCCTCGGCGTTCTGGGCGAAGCGGGCAAGCTGAGCGTGGATGAACGCCACACTGTCATGGAGACGGTTTTGCAGACCGTCAACGGGCGCATTCCGGTCGTCGTCGGGGCCAGCCACACCAAGCTGGAAACCAGCATCGCGCTGGCGCAGGCAGCGGTTCAGGCCGGTGCCGATGGCGTGATGATCGCGCCGCCGCCGATGGATAAACCGAGTGATGACGATATCATCAAGCTCTACGCCACCATTGCCGAGCAAGTGACCTGCCCGATTGTGGTGCAGGATTTTCCCCCCGTGAATGGGGTCATCATGACGGCGGAGATGCTCGGTCGGTTGCCAGGGGTCGTCCCCAATGCCCGTTACCTCAAGCTGGAAGATCCGCCCCTGATGGAGAAGATCGCCGCCATCCGCGCCCGCACCGACCAGTTTGAAATCTTCGGCGGGTTGGGCGGCATGTTCCTGCTGGAAGAACTCCAGCGCGGCGCTTCCGGCACCATGACCGGCTTCGCCTTCAGCGAGGTGCTGGTGGCCGTCTACCGCGCCTTCATCGCGGGAAACATGGCCGAGGCCGAACGTATCTTCGACCACTATCTGCCACTCATCCGCTACGAGAACCAGCCCATCGTCAACCTGACACTCCGCAAGGAGCTGCTCTACCGGCGCGGGGCCATTGCCCACCCGGTTCTGAGGTCGCCGTTCGCGCCGCTCGACCCGGGCACCGGCGCGGAGATCGACTGGATGCTGAAGCGGGTGGGCATTACCGATCCGACCCAAAAACTAAGCTTTCCAAGCTGAGGAGAACGAACCATGGACCTAGGTCTAAAAGGAAAAATCGCGCTGGTTTCTGCTGCCAGCAAAGGGCTGGGCTACGGCGTGGCGCGGGCGTTGGCACGGGATGGCGCGAAGGTGTCCATTTGCAGTCGGGAAGCCGGCAATGTCGAACGGACAGCCCAGAGCCTGCGCGATGAAACCGGTGCCGATATTCTGGCCTCGGTGTGTGATGTGACCAAACCCGACCAGATCACCGCCTGGGTTGAACAGACGGTAGCCGCCTGGGGACGGATTGATGCGCTGCTGGTCAATGCCGGTGGCCCGCCTGGCGGCCTGGCCCTGGAGATGACCGATGCCCAGTGGCAGAGCGCCTTTGAACTCACGCTCATGAGCAGCGTGCGTATGATCCGGGCGGCAGTCCCGCACATGACTGAGGGCGGCTCCATCCTGACCATTACCTCGTCCTCGATCCGCGAACCGATTGAACGGCTGGGGCTTTCCACCGTCATGCGTTCCGGTGTGGCCGGTCTGGTCAAGACGCTGGCGGATGAACTGGCCGGGAAGCAGATCCGCGTCAACAACCTCATTCCGGGGCGGATTGATACCGAACGGGTCGCCCAGTTGGATGAAGCGGCGGCCAAACGCAGCGGCTTGAGCGTCGAGGAAGTCCGCGCCCAGAGTATCGCCCGCATTCCCTTGAAGCGGCTGGGCACCACCGAGGATTTTGGGTCCGCAGCAGCGTTCCTGCTCTCCCCGGCCGCGGCCTATATCACCGGCGCCACCCTACGGGTGGACGGCGGCATGATGCGTTCTATCTAGGAGAAATTTGATGAGTGCCTATGAACAGTTCCAGTCCCACATCGCCGAACTGAGCGATGTGCTCAACGCCATCTCCATCCTCAAGTGGGATGCCCGCACCATGATGCCTAAAGGCGGCGCGGAAACCCGTGGGATGCAGTTGGCGACCCTCACCCGGATCGCCCAGGAGCATTTTACGGGCGAGAAAACCGCTCGCCTGCTGGATGCCGCCGAGGCCGAAGTTGCCGGTGACGATAGCGACTCATATCGCCGTCGGGCAGTCGAGCAGACGCGCCAGTATTATGAAATTATCCGCCGGATTCCATTGGATCTGGTCAGTGACAAAGCCGCGCTGGAACCCGTTTCCGAGCACGTCTGGGCCGAGTCGCGGCGGGATAACGACTTCAAACGTTTTGCCCCCTACCTGCAGCAGCAGCTTGACCTGGCTAAACGGCAGGCAGATGCGGTCGGCTATCAGGATCACCCGTTTGACGCGCTGGTGTTTGAATACGAGCCGAGCGTCAACGCCGCCAAGCTCAAGGTGATCTTCGGTGAACTGAAGCAGGGGCTGATCCCACTGCTCAACCGTATTGTGGCGCAGGATTCACCGCTGCCCAGGAACCTGTGGGAACATGAATATCCACTGGATAAACAAAAAGCCTTCGGGTTGGAGATGGCGCAGAAGATCGGCTACGACCTCGACCGCGGTCGGCTGGATATAGCCCCGCATCCTTTCGAGATTTCCTTCACCCGGAATGATGTTCGCATCACCACCCGCTACAACCTGAATTACTTCCCGCAGGCGCTCTACGGCACCCTCCATGAAACCGGCCACGCGCTCTATGAACAGGGCGTCGATCCATCCCTAACCCGTACCGCCCTGACCATCGACTTCCTGGGGAAGTATCCGGTCGGCGGCACCAGCTACGGCGCACACGAGTCGCAGTCTCGCCTGTGGGAAAACCAGATCGGTCGCAGCCGGGCGTTCTGGAACAATCACTTCGACCGCCTGCGGTCGTATTTCCCGGCACAACTGGCGGGCGCAGATCCGGAACTGATGTACCGCGCCGTCAACCGCGTGAAGCCCAGCCTGATTCGGGTCGAAGCGGATGAAGTGACCTATAACCTGCATATCATGCTGCGGGTGGAGATCGAGATGGGGATGCTGGATGGCAGCATGAAAGTTGCTGACCTGCCGGAAATCTGGAACAGCAAGATGAAAGAATATCTGGGGGTCGTCCCGCCCAATGACAGCCAGGGGGTCCTTCAGGATATTCACTGGTCAGGGGGTGGTTTTGGTTCATTCCCCGGCTATACCATCGGCAACATCATGTCCGCCCAATTCCTGCAGGCGGCCCGCCGTGACGTGGCCGGATTGGATAGCAGCCTGGACGGTGGCGATTATATGCCGCTGTTGAACTGGCTCCAACAGAATATCTACCGGCATGGCCGCGCTTACAGCGCCTCCGAACTGCTCCAACGCTGCACCGGCAGTGACCTGACGGTCGGGCCGTACCTCAGCTACCTGGAGCAGAAATTCACTGATCTATACCGTTTGAGTTAAGTTGGCCCATCGGGCCAGGCGGGCGGCGTATGGCAAACCAGATCATCCCCATTGTGGTACTGGGCGGGCTGTGCGTCCTTATCCTGTCCATCGTTGGGCTGGTGAGCGCCTTCAACCGGCGACAGGCACAGATCGAGGCCATCCGGTCGCGGGAGAATCCCCTCCTGCTGCTGGATGGCTGGCCGAGCGGTCGCGCTGAAATCCAGCCGTTGCAGGGGCAGCCGCGGAACTACCGCCGCGTGATCGCGTGTCTGGGGCCGGAGAACCTGAGCCTACATCAACTGGGGCGGGAGCCGAAAGAACGGTTCCGCGCCACTTACGACCACCTCCGCTGGTTTGGTCGCCCGGTCAAGTATCACGATGGCAGCAATGAAATCTGGCTGCATTGGGAGACACCCGAAGGCTGGCGGTTGCTCAAACTCTGGCAGGAACGCTCGGCGATGGCCCGCCTGGTGCGGTCTCTCAAACCGCTGGTCGCGCCGGAGCTGGTGACCGCCTACCGTCGCCGCCGTCCGTATATCCATGCCGGGCCCGTCCACGCTAAACCCGCCACGCAGACGATTCACGGTTCATGGATGCTGGCTGACGCGATCCATCTGTATCTGATGCCCCGTCTCCTCTTATTGCTCCAGGGCACCATCATCACCCGGCAGATCCCACTGGACCAGATTGAGCAGGTAGGGGCGCTCCAGCGGTTGGATGCGCCGGCAGCGGATGGGCTGGTGCGCTTTCTGGTCGCGGACGAGGTCTTGGCCTTTGCCTTGCCCGACCATGTCACCTTCGCTAATCAGTTGGCGGAGGCGGCCCGGCTCCAGTTAGAGGAGCCGATTTTCCCCAAACAGAAGGGCAAGAAAGACGATGCAGACGACGAGGACTAGGCAATATCAAATAGCATCTTTCGTTGCTTTGTCGCCTACCGTCCCCAGCGCTATGCCAACCAATACGCAGGCCATCCCGATGGCGTGGGCGAGAGTCAGCTGCTCACCCAGGAAGAGCGCCCCCACCAGCACAGCGCTCACCGGCAGGAAGCCGGTGAACAGTCCGGCACGGTTGGCGGGTACAGCAGCGGCCCCGCTAAACCATAAGGCAAACGAGATCACGCTGGCGGTCAGCGCGTAGATCAGCAATAAAACCCAGATTCCCGATGGGATTCCTGCCCAATCAATGCTGCCGACTTCGGTCAGAGCGACTGGCGTGAACAACAGCAGACCGATCAGATTCATGGCGGCAGCCATCATGAAGGGCAGTACCTTGCCGGAAAGCGCCCGCGCCAGGATGGCGAAGATCGCCTCCGAAAGCACTGCGCCGAAGATGAGTGTATTGCCCAGCAGCGGATTACTCCCCTCAGCATTCCCCTGCGCCCCCTGCAAATTGATGACCCCCACGCCGATGACCGCCAGCGCCACGCCAATCCAACGCGCCGGGGCCAGCCGTTCCCGCAGAATGACGAGCGCCAACAGGGCAATGGTGGCGGGCAGCGTGCTGGTGATGATCCCGGCAGAGGCTGCCGTGGTGTACTGAATGCCGCTTAACGAGAATAAATTGAAGAGGAAAACGCCAAACAGCCCTTGCAGGAAGAGCATCAAATAATCGCGCCAACGCATCCCCGGCAGCCGGAGTTCACCCCGCCAGGCGACCAGCGGGAACAGCACCAGACAAGCGATCAGGAAACGGAGCGCGCCGAGCGTGAAGGTGGGCAGATGGTCGAGCAAGGCACGGCTGATTCCGATGTTCGCGCCGACCAGCGTCATCGCCAGCGCCAGTTGCAGATAGGCAGTTTGGGTGCGATTCATGGATGGGTGCCTAATTGTCAAAGGTTCCAGGTCAAGCGGAAGGCCAGCCAACCAAAGTAGACCGCTGCCACGCCCAACAGACCGCTCCCGATCAGCCAACCGACACCGGCCAGCAGGAAGCGCCCGCCCTCTTCAATCGCGCGCCGCCGCTCGACGTTGACGCGGTAATCCGGGTGCGCCACCTGCGTTTGAATCACCCGCCAGCCATGGCGGGTGAAGGGCCAGCCCTTTTGCCAGCAGTAGATTGCCAGCATGGTCGCACCAAAGCAGAAAACGCTGTTGAGGGTGACGGTGAGCATAGCCTTAGCTGATCTCCCGCCGGATGGTCAGGCGGATGGCGTGCTGGATCGGTTGGTCACTGACCAGCACCAGATAGCCGCCGCCGCCCGCGCCAGAGAGCTTCCAGCCGAAGGCCTGATCACGGTAGCGGGCGATCATCTCCGCCACCACTGGGTTCATCATGCGCGGAAACAGGCTCACCTGCGCTTCAAAGGAAGCCCGCATCGCCGCGCCCATCGCGGGGCGGTCTTCCCGGTGAATGGCCTCCCAGCAGGCATCAGTCGCCGCGGCCAGCGCCCGCGCGCCCTCGACCGTCAGGTTTGTGCCTTCCAGCGGATTGTAATCCGCCGCGCGTTCACCCAGCGGCACCAGGTAGAGCGAGTCTTCAATGAAGCGCAGCAGATGTTCATCCCCCCGGCGGGAGATGCGAACCGGCCAGTACGCGCCTTCGTAATCAGCCCGGCTGAGTCCCGGCACCGCAATCCCAATCGAATCCTGCGACCCGGCGATCATGGCGGTGCCGGGCGGGTTATCGTAAGCAAAGAGAATCTTCGCCAGCTTGATCGGGTCGCCAGCCGGCAGCTTTGGCCCCCACAGGTCGAGCGCACTGTTGCGGGTGCTGGTCGCCATGCCGCTGCGCTCGTTGAAGGCGATGGTCGGCTCCAGCGAGATCATCAGGACCGGGCCGGGATGCAGTTTGGAGACCATCGGCTGGTCGAGCCATCCGCCTGCCAGATCGAGTCGGTAGGGCATCTGCTCAATCCGGCGCAGGGCCGTGGTGGAGCGACCGGGCAAATCACCGTGCGGCGTGCGTTCCAGCACCACGTATTCAATGCCCAGCTCCTGGCACAGCGCTTCTTTCTGCGGGGTGCCGCCGTCCGCGTTAACCACGAACACATCCGGTCGGATTGACCGCAGTTCGTTCTCGAAATCCAGCAGACCGGAACCCGTGGAGATGAAGGCGTCCTTGACGCAGGCCACCGAGCGCATCAGATACAGGCGCTCATCCTGAGAATTGATCGGCATCCGCCCCTTGAGGCCAAACACAGTCGCATCCGAGCCGAGCGCCACATACAAATCACCATAGGCTGCCGCTGATTGCAGAAAGGCAATATGCCCGCTGTGCAGCAGATCGAAGCAACCGCTCACAAAGACTTTACGCGCCATACACGTCCTATCCTGGCTGATGTGCAAACGGCTTCAGGCTAACGGTGGCAGGGGTAGCCGGTCAATGGTCTATCGGCAAATGGGGCCTGGACGATCCGGGCGGTGCTATTCGGTCTGGTCGAGACTGGACTGGCCTCAGTATCCTATGGGCTGATGGCTTCCATACAGGGACTGTACTCAAAATGCTCGATCTGCAACCCATGCTGCACGCCGTTCGACTGGCAGCCGACCTTTGCCGTCGTGTGCAGGAAACGCACCTCGTCACCGAAGAGAAAAGCGATCACTCCCCCGTGACGATGGCCGACTACGGCGCACAGGCGATCCTCTGCCGCACCGTCAGCCAGGCGTACCCCGCTGATGCCGTCATTGCGGAAGAAGCGGGTGCCCAGTTCATCGAACTGGTGCCCGAAGCGGATCGCCGTGAAGTGGTGCAGATGCTCAGTGAACTGCTGGGCGAACCAGTCAGCCAGGATGATGTGGTGCGCTGGCTGGATTACGGGCGCGAGGTTCAGGCCGAACGCACCTGGGTGATCGACCCGATTGATGGCACCAAAGGCTTTATCGCCCTGCGGAATTATGTGGTTGCCGCCGGAATCATGGTCGCGGGCAAGCCTGTCGGCGGTGTGATCGGCGCACCGGGTTACCCGACCGAAGACCGGCGTGGCAAGTTGTTCTATGCCCAGAGTGGCGCGGCCTTCAGTCAGCCGCTGGCGGGCGGGGTGGTCACACGCTTGAAAGCCTCGACACGCGTTCAGGAGGCCGAGGTACGGGCGCTCGAAAGTGTGGAGAAAAGCCACGCCAATCATGAACGTATGGCCCGCGTGCGGGAAGCCGCCGGATTAGCTGGCGTGTCATTGACTCGCATCGACAGTATGGAGAAGTATGCGCGGATCGCCGCCGGGGATGCGGAACTCTACCTGCGCCTGCCGCGCATCGCCAGTTCACGTCCGTTTATGATCTGGGATCACTGTGCTGGGACAGCGCTGGTGGAAGCGGCGGGTGGTCGCGTCAGCGATGTCGATGGCTCGCCGCTTGATTTTACGCAGGGCTTATCGCTGGCGAACCGGGGCATCATCGTCAGCAACGGCGCCATCCACGATCGGGTGGTTGAAGCGGTCATGCAGGTCTTGCAGGATGAAGGGGCTTAGGCCTTAGCTGATCCCATCGGTCCCGGCACCGCAGACCAGCACACACACCCGGCTGCGGGTATCAATCGTCGCTCGCCCGGTCAGGATAGCGGCCAGGGCCGCCGAACCGCTGAGTTCGGCGGCGATCCCCATCTCGCTCCACAGCCAGCGGGCCGCCGCCCGCATTTCATCGTCGCTGACCAGCACGATCGAGTCGAGGTGCTGCCGAATCAGTTCCAGGTTAATTGCTTCGGATCGGCGGGGAGCCAGCGTATTCGCGGCGGTGCGGATTTCCGGCAGTTCGATCAAATGACCGGCGCGCAGACTCTCTAACAGGGTCGGTGCGCCGACCGGCTCGACCCCGATGATCTGAATCTCGGGCTTCAACGACTTGGCTGCCAGCGCCACGCCGCTCGCCAGACCGCCACCCCCGATCGCCAGCACAATCACATCGACATCCGGCAGATCTTCCAGCACCTCCAGCGCAATCGTCCCCTGCCCGGCGATTACCACCGGATCAGCAAATGGGTGGAAGTAAGTCAGGTTTTCCGCCTTGGCGACCGCCAGAGCCGCCCGATTGGCATCATCCCAGACCGCCCCTTCAACCACCACTTTGGCACCCCAGTGCTGGATTTTCTGGATTTTGGCGGTTGGTGTACTGGTTGGCAGAAAGATGGTCGCCGGGGAGCCCGATAACCATCCGGCATATGCCACGCCGAGTCCATGATTACCACCGGAAGCCGTGATGATCCCACTGGCAACAGCCTCTGGCGGCAGGCTGGTCAGCTTGCTAACGGCACCCCGGGCTTTGAACGAACCCGTAAGCTGGAGGTTTTCCAGTTTCAGGTACAGATGTGGCACCGGCATGTACCGCACCGGACGTGCCAGTATCAGTGGGGTACGCCGCACCTTACCCTGAATGCGTTCCTGCGCGGCGTAGACATCCTGCAGTTGGACTAAAGAAGCCACCGAATTGCCTCTTCCCAGATTGGATCGAGTTCCACGAAGCTGGCCGCGTCATAGAGTTCATGCTGAATCCAGTGCCAGGCTTCATCCGGGTCATGCTCGTCACTGATCTCGACCAGCACACGGCCGGTCGGGCGATGCCGACGCAAGTTACGGACACAGTCGAGTTGAGCGATGCTCGCCAGCAGGCGCTTTTCACGGCGGGCATCAGCCTGCAACCAGCAGGCATATTCCGTATGACGATTGAATGGGCGGGGAGTGCCTAACCGATAGTGAGCTTTAGGTGCGTTGGGCAGCATAACAGTACCTCATCAGGCCATATACGGACCACCCTAGTTTAAGGCTTTGATTCAACCACAGCAAGCGCGTGCATTTTGTTAAAAAGTACGCTACGATGTAACCAACATTATCCCGCATTATCCAGCGGTATGCTTTCATGCAAATTCAGCGTAATCGCCGACGATTATTCAAACGGCGATCCCGCCCGGAACGGCGGCGTGCAGGGTGCCTCTCCTTAACAGTCTTGGTCGGTGTGCTGGTGAGTATCGCCGCCATTTCGATCAACTGGCTGGGCTTGCGCCTGTTCAATTCTCAGCCAGGCACCGGCCCTACTTCGACGCGCCTCGCCGCCGCAGCCGGTGAAGCGTTTGATCGTGGCGATCTGGATGAAGCCATCGAATTGGCTCGCCAGGCCTTGAGTGCCGACTCCAGTTCGACCAGTGCTTTGGTTTTGCTGACACGGGCATTGGTCTACCGCAGTTACGTCGACTTTAACCATGAACGGGATCGGGAAGTAGCGGTACAGATTGCCGAAGAAGCGCTGCGTGATGACCCGAACAATGCTGACCGGTTAGCAGCTTATGCTTTTTCGCTACAGGCCAATCGCCGTTCAATCGAAGCGGCGCAAGTCGCCTCCCAGGCCCTTCAGCAGGATAGCAGCAATACGCTCGCGCGGGCGGCCCTGGCCCTGGCCTATGGAGCGGTCGGCAGTTTTGAGATCGCCCGCCGCGAAAGTACCCAGGCCCTACAGCAGGGCGGCGCGCAATTGGAATCCCGCCGTGCTTTAGCCATCAGTTACAACGACCTGGGCAATTATCGGTTGGCGCTGGACACGATTAAACCGGCGATTGATGCCTATCCCCGGCTGATTCCGTTGTACTTTGAGCGCGCGCTCTTCGCCATGCAATTGGGCGACTCGGATACTGCCACCGCGTCCTGGTTCCAGGTCATCGCGTATGACCCGGATAATGTCAAAGCGCACCTGCGCCTCTGTGAGCTCTCCAGTACCATGCGGGAACGGCAAGCCGCGGTCGATTACTGTACCACCGTCACTCGCCTGGACCCGACTTTTTCGCAGGGATGGTATCAACTCGGGTTTGAACAATTCCTGAGCGGCGATTATGAAGCGGCGCAGGCAGCCTTCAACCGCTGCACCACCTTACAGGTGATGCAGGGCGTCCCTATTCCCGAACGTAAATTTGAGTGTTGGTACTTGCAGGGGCAAGCGGCTGAAATCCGCCGGGATTGCCCGGCGCTCATCGCCACCTATAACGAGTTCCGGGCCATGACTGCCGAAGTCCCCATCGCCCAAACCTGGGTGTACCCGCCGGAAGGCCCGCCCGTTTGCCAGGTCACCACCGATGTGCCCTGAATAATCCCATTTGGATTTGACGCACAATACCGATCAAAGTCAGCAATACCTGTAGGGGCGCACGGCTGTGCGCCTGCTTTGATCATTTACGGGATGAAGCATTAAGTAGATTCTGGAAATAAATCAGTTCTACAGCACGAAATGACATAGGAACGCGAAAGAGCGAAGCTTCTCAGTGGGACGACACATCCAAAAACAGGCGATGAAGGACTTACACAAAACTGCGCCTTTTGTAGAGGCGCAGTGCGGAGCCTCCTGTGGGACGGCTGTGCGCCCGCTGGATTTCTCCTGCATCTACGTAAGTTCAGTTAGGGAAAGTCTTTCTCCTCGCGCCCGCAAAAACCGGAACAAAATCGAAACATTTGTTCCGCTTCTTCACCCCCACCCGTGCTATTATTTTGCCAAGTGTGAAAGTAGGGGTGGTGCAGATTCTATAATGTGCCGTATAGACTCCGGACTCCCCCTCTCCCACGCCCCGAATCTCGCATCGTCTCAGCCCTTCAGAGGCGTAAGGGGCGTGAACGGAGAGGGGGCGGGGGGTGAGGCCTCTACCCCCACAATGACGCTTGGTGAGATACTATGATCTTGCCAAGCGTGAATACGGGGGTAGCCTATTCATCGCATCCGCCTGTGAAGGGCGATCATTTTTGACGGGGTCTTGCCGGTTTGCCCGGCGGGTCAGAGCCGACTTGAGTCGGCTTCCCGTCGGAACGGGTAGCCTGGGGTTAAAACCCCAGGCTACGGGGGAGGGGTTAAGGGTGAGGCGTCCGCCGCCGCCGCCGCCGCCGCAACAACGAACTGGCCTAATACCCGCTGCTCTCTAGCCGCAGGAAGCGCGTGAAGATCTTCGCCCGCCACATCCAGCGCAACAGCAGCCCCCACAGCATCAGCGCCCCGGCAATCGCCGCGTAATCGACCAACCGCAGGACGTGTAGCTGGAAGAATTCCCGCAGCCCCGGCACCAGCAGGATTACCGCGTAGGTCAGCCCCATGATGATCGTCAGCACCACCGGGCGCGTATCCCCGGCCAGATCGTCTCCACCCGTCCAGAAAGGAGTCTGTGGTTCCACGAACAGGATCAGCATCAGCCCGCCGTAGACCGTCAGCGTGTTCAGCACCGTCCGCGCCATCGATACCACCTCGTCGGCTGCAATCTCCGGCGGTGGGAACAAGATATAAGTCGAGTAGAAGACCAGCGCCAGCAGCGCCAGCGTGAACCCCGCCGGTATAACAAAGTGCATGACGGATTTCAGCAGCCGGAACCGCGGGATCGCCGGTCGCGCCCAGGCCGCCAGGAACAGCGTCGGGATGCCGACCGTCAACAGCGAGAGCAGCGATTGATGCACCGGTGATACCGGGAAGGCCAGCCCAATGATGGCCGCCCCAACGATGATCATGGTCTGGAACAGCACCCGCGCTAGGAACAGCCGCATGATGTCCTGCATCCCGCTGACGATGCGCTGGCCTTCCCGGAAAGCCGGGGGCAGAGCCCCGAAAGAGTCGTTCATCAGGATAATATCCGCAACGCCGCGCGCCGCCTGCGTGCCGGACTGCATGGCGATACCGATATGCGCCTTCTTGAGCGACAACACATCGTTGACGCCGTCTCCGATCATGGCGACGTAATGCCCGCGCCGCTTGAGCGCGTCCACCAGCCGTTCCTTCTGCTGCGGGGTGATGCGCCCGAAGATGGTCGATTGCTCGGCCACATCGCCCAACTGTGCCTCGGTCATTTCCTCCAGATCCAGGCCGGAAACGGCTTTGATGTCCCCACGCAGACCTGCTTGTTTCGCCAGCGCCAGCACCGTCTGAGGGTTATCCCCGCTGATGATCTTGAGGCGAATACCGGCCTCACTGAAGCCTTTCAGCGTCGATTCGGCCTCCGCGCGCAGTTCGTCGCTGAAGCTGAGGATGCCCACCGGGATCAGGTCGGGGGGGAGTTGTGGCTGCCCCAGCGAGTCGTGCAGCGGTGTGACTTCGGGATACTGTGCCAGCAGCAGCACCCGGTAGCCGTGTTCGATCCAGCGGCTCATCTCCGCGCCGAAGTCGGCTTGCTGCTCGTTCAGATAGGGCCGCAGCATCTCCGGCGCACCGAGGACATACACACCCTGCATATCCGGTTGATCGAAGCTGAGGGCGCTCCACTTGCGGGCGGAGGAAAAGGGCACCTCCTCCACAAACGGGCGGGACTCGCCGGGGCAGGCTAAAGCCAGCGCCTCCGATGTACGGTTGCCAGTAGTGCCGGAGTGGGCGTAGATGCCCAGCACCCGGCGGAATTCGCTCTCACTGAGGATGAACGGTTGAACCTGATGCAGTCCGATCCGGTTGGCGGTCAGCGTGCCGGTTTTATCCAGGCAGAGCACGTTGACATTGCTCATGGATTCGACCGCGTTGGATTGCTGGATGAGTGCCCCTTTGCCCGCCATGCGGACGGTGCCCATGGCGTAGGCAATCGTCACCATGAAGAACAATCCGTTGGGGATCAGCCCGACGATGACCGCTGCCTGTCGGGCGCTCTCGGTCGCCTCGACACCATCAATAATCATCGCCATGCCGAACAGGATGCCCAACTGCACCGAGAGCAGCACCAGCAGCCGGACGACCATGTCCACATCCATCTGCAGCGGGGTCTTGACCAGCTTGAGCGTGCGGGCGCTGGCGGTCAGTTGGTTGGCGAAGCTCTCCGCGCCGACCTTCTCGGCCTCGAAGGTCGCGCTGCCGTTGACGACAAAACTGCCGGAGTACAGCGTATCCCCAACCTGTTTGGGGATGAGGTCGGATTCGCCCGTGAGCAGGGACTCGTCAACATCGACTTTGCCCTCAACCAGGCGCCCATCGACGACAATCTGATCCCCCGGATGGACGATCAGCCAATCTCCCAGGACGATCTGGTTGGGATCGACTACCTTTTCTACCGTATCCCGCAGGACGGTCGCTTTGGGGCGCGTCAGCAGGGCGATCTTGTCCAACAGGCGCTTGGCGCGGAATTCCTGCACCACGCCGACCACGACGTTCAGCAGGGCGATGCCGACCGAAAGAAAAGCATCGGTTGGCAGGCCGAGCAGCACCAGCACCGCGCCGATGCTGAACAACACCATGTTCAGGAAGGTGAAGATATTGTCCCGGATAATCTGCCAGTAGGTACGGCTGGTCTCCAGGCGGATGTTGTTGCCCTTCCCGGCTGCGCGGCGTTGAACCGCCTCTGCTTCGGTCAGGCCCCGTGTCATGGGTGGGGAAGCTGTGGTCGGGATCGGCTGCGATGAGGTCAGTTCCATGCGTGGCTCCGGTGCTAGTCTACACGTCGTACAACGCGCCTGCACCTTATACGTTACGCTCTGCCTGACAGTTTCAGTTCACTTAAAAAAGATCGTATAGAGTAAAGGCACACGGGACAGTGGTCTATTCCTTCTTCAGGAGGTCGGTGGCTCTGGCGGAGGCGCAATCGCCTCAAGCCGTTTCATCAAGGCTGGAATATCGCTCACAATGACTTCCCACACGGCATCCAAACGCACATTGAAGTACTCATGGATTAGTCTATTCCGCATTCCTGCAATTTGCCGCCAGGAGATTTCAGTATGTGAGCTTTCCGTCTCAGATGAAATCAGCCGGGCGGCTTCACCCAGAACGGTGATTTCTCGCAATACTGCGCTTTGTGTTTTCTCGTCGTTTTTGAATTCGGCTTCGGACATCCCATCTGTGAACTTTACGATACGGCGAGCTGCCAACAGCATATCCAGGAGCAGTACATCATCACTCCGCATAGATCACCTGTGCCGAACCCAGAATACTGTTCCGCCGCAGGTAATTACGGTCTTCCTCGACTCCGACTCGTTCGTGCAAATCGACCGGACGACCGAGAATGGTTTCCAGTTCATCCGCCAGCGTCACCAATCCCATCAAGGATACGCGCACACCGGGACGGAACGTAACCAACACATCAACATCGCTATCGGAGCGGAAATCAGGTCGCAAAATCGAACCAAAGACGGCAAACTCGCTGATCTGCTGCCGCTGGCAAAAGTCTCGTATGGCATCAAGAGGAAGTATGTTGACCGCCCCGACTTTCATGTCAATGTTCATGCAGTTTGACCTCCGAAAGTCCCTCTCCCTCCCGTCTGCGGCGATAGGAGAGGGGTTGAGGACGTGAACTAATTCCGCACGATCCGGACGTAGCGGTTTGGCTCATCGCCGTAGCTCTCGGAGATCAGCCCGGAATTCCGCACCATGTCGTGCTGGCTGCGTCGCACCGTGGCCGGTTGTGGATTCAGATCCACAAACTCGGCACCGCTTCGCACCTTGATGATGCCGCCCCGCGCTTCTTCCATCGCCACCTCGAACGGATCTGCCTGCCGGTGATCTTCCAGCCCGAAGAGTTCGATCAGGAAGTTTTCCATCTGCGAGACCGTGTTGGCCCGCAGCACATAGATCGGCGTACCTTGCCGTTCGGCATCCACCACCAGGCGGGGACGGCGTCGATAGTAGTTCTTGATGGTCACAATAGCGTCAGCCTGCGCTGCGTCATCGACCATCACTGCCGGTACATGTAGCCGCCGCGCCGATTGGAACAGTCGGTTCCGTGCGACGCCGTAGGCGAACAACTTGACCGTGTTTGTGCGTCCATCTTTGCTGGAGCCGCCCGAATCCCCGTTCTGGCGGGCATCAGCGGTAGCCGCTGCCCCGGCCTTGCCTTTCACGGTGCGCATCCCCTGCGTCGGCGGGTTGATCTCGCGGTCACGTTCCCGTTCGCGTCCGCGTGAATCCTTCTGGTTGAGCAGCTTGGACTCCGGGATCACTTCTTCAATTTCGATCTGTCCTTCGGCATTCCGCAGTCGGACTTCGACCGGCAGCGGTTTACCCCGCAGATGGGCATCAACCGCTGCGCCCACATCTTCATGCACGACCATCCGATTGCGGCTTTGCAGTTCGATCAGTACATCAAATGTCGGGGGGGAGCGCCGTTCCAGCACCGATTTCTGCGTCCCGCGCCGTCGCGCTTCTTCATCGGAAAGCGTGACGGACTCGATCCCGCCGATCAGGTCGGAGAGGGTCGGGTTCAACATCAGGTTATCCAGCGCGTTACCGTGTGCAGTGCCGATCAATTGCACACCGCGTTCGGCAATCGTTCGGGCCGCCATCGCCTCCAGCTCGCGCCCGATTTCGTCAATGACGATCACTTCCGGGTTATGGTTCTCCACCGCCTCGATCATGACTTCGTGCTGGCGTTCCGGGTGGCTGACCTGCATCCGCCGTGCCCGTCCGATGGCCGGATGGGCCACATCGCCGTCACCCCCAATTTCGTTGGACGTGTCGACGATCACCACCCGCTTGGTTTCTGCCAGAACGCGGGCAGATTCACGCAGCATGGTGGTCTTGCCCACCCCGGGCGGCCCCATCATCAGCACACTCTGCCCGGACTCAATCAGATCCTGGATGATGTCAATCGTGCCGTATACAGCGCGGCCTACCCGGCAGGTCAGCCCGACCACCACACCCTTGCGGTTGCGAATGGCCGAGATGCGGTGCAGGGTGCGTTCCATCCCGGCACGGTTGTCGCTGTCGAATTCGCCGATGTTCTGGACAATGGCATCAATGTCCTCACGCGTGACTTCTTCATCCAGCAGCACCACTTCTTTATCCAGGTAACGCGCTGTCGGCACACGCCCCAGATCCAGGACGATTTCGAGTAATTCGTCGGTATTCCCAATGTGGTCGAGCGCGGCATTAAACGGGGGTGGCAAAACACGTCGCAGTTCGAGGATGTTATCAGTTATACGTCGTTCCATAGAGTTGGTCACTTGCTCCTTGTAGAGAAGCTCATCACGGGAAGCGGCACGCCCTATGCGTGCATTCCCGGTCAAAACAATGTGGGAAAGCTCACCATCCAACTGGGCTTACACAGGTTATTCATCATCCTTGCTTATGCGGCAGCCGTCTCAAGTCGAACCGACTGCCTTGAGCCGCTATTGAACCAGGCACGCCAGCGCAGATAAATCAAACTGATGCTGATCCCCAGGCAGAGCCAGGCCTGATACGGCAGTAGAACTTGTACCAACCACATCTCCGGGTGTCGGTCAAGCAGTTCCGCCATTGGATCCCAAAGGGTGCGGTTGGGTATCGATAAAATCACCAGAATGATGACCAACCAGCCAATCCACCAGCGGCGTGCCGATGCCGACTCGAGTGATCGAATATGCACGTAGATCACCATGACCGCCGGTGCTAAAGCGAATAACCCGTACCAACGATTATAGAACATCGTAAGGGGTATCGCGCAGCCCAGCGCAAAATCCAGCAGGCGTGTTTTCCCGGTGGACCCTGCCCGCACAATGGGATAAAGCGCAGCGATGACCAGAATCCCTATAACCAGCGTGTTGATGAGGATCGAAAAAGACGAATGTTGGTTCAATACACGATTGGTGATGACCTGTAAATGGATCATGTTGGATGAGATGGTTTCAGCTGGGTAGGGAATGTTCAACCCGTTATCGACCGATTCCAGGCGCGTTACCCAACTGATGAACACATCCAGGACGGATTGACCCATGAGCAGGATCGGGGTCACGTTGAATACCAGTCCCCCAATCAGCAGGCCGATCAACATACGGTAATTGCGCTGGAACAGGATAATCGGTATCAACAGAAAAATCGTCTGTGGTTTCAGCGCCGCAAATGCCAGGATAAAGCCGCTGGCTACAAAATGCCCCCGCTGCATCAGAAAGTACGCCAGTATCAGGCTGGTAAAGATAAAGGGCGTGATCTGACTGGAAATAAACGAATTGACCACCCCGAAATTGCCCATCAATAAGAACAGAATAGCCAGGGCATAGGAGTTGAAATGGCCCTCCCGGTAAATCAACAGGCCTAACATACCCGTGCTGAAAATCCACAACATCAAGCTGATGATGCCGAAAATTTGCTGGGCTGTTTGTGGCGCAGTCCAGGATAAAGGAACAGCGATCCAGTACAACTGAGGCGGATATAAAAGGCCAAAGTCGATATTCAGGTCGCCCAGACCCAGCTTGCGGTTCGTTTCCTGAAATACGGCCAGATCATAGGCATTTTGGCCCTGCGACCACAATGTACCCGCCACATAGTACTGAGGGAAATCAACACCCTCTTTCCCATAGTTGCGGATGAACCCATTAAACCCGAGGTTGATTAGTCCAATTAGCAAACATAGCCCCATGATCACATAGGGTAGTAGCTGCTTGATCTTTGGAAACGGGTCCTGCTGCCAGGATACGATGAGTGACTTGCTGGAAATTTCTTGCTGGAACTCACGAGCCATCCATAAGCCCTTTATGTGGTGGTTTGGCGCTGTTTGGCACTGCCCCTTCCACCAGATGATGCAGCGGGGCAAAACTGGCTGTCCGCACCCCGGCAGTGATATGTTTGACCATGACCGCCTGCCGTGCTGTGATGTTAAATCCGGTCTCTGTCAGCGCCCGGTCGAGCCAATCCTGGTAGCGCCGCACCCGCACATAGACAGGTACGCTGGCGCTGCGGTTGGCCTGGGTTGCGGCTGCGGCGATGATCGCCGGGGCATCCCGGAAAGCATCCGGGTGCAGCAGCGGCGTCAGATAAACTCCCTGCTTGCCCTGCGTCACGCCCACAAAGCCTTCAACACGTTCGTTATGCCGGTAGACGTAGCCGGAACGCGCTTGCGGCAGATAAGTGATCTGCTGTACTAACTTCGGGATGATATTTCCATACAGCGCATGAATTTCCGCCAGATCGTCCTCGCTGGCTTCCGTCAGGTCGACCGGCTGCCAGGACAGCGTTTGTTCACCCGCCGGGCGGCACCAGATTTCCTGTCGGGCATAGATCGAGTAGGCTGCCGTCCGCAATGTGGTGAACAGCGGGGCCATCTCATCGACTTCGGCGATCAACACATGGGCGCCGCGTTTGCCTGCGTCGACCGCCATTGCATCCAGCAAATGCAGCCACGCGGTATTGTCGTCCCCTTCGTTCAGGGTCGGTGCTACATAGGTGATGTGCGCCAGGTGATCTTCATCCGTATCCATCCGAAATTGCCCGACAACATGCTGTTGATTAGCGCGGGCGATAATGGTGGAGACTCCACCATACGGCAGCAGAAGGGTGAAGAATCGCGCGGCCTGCGGCCCACCGGCATCCCGTGTGAAACAGATTTCACTGTCCAGCACGGTGCCGCGTTCACTCAACCGGCGGATGAGCGGAATATCCACCAGCGTAACAGCACGGGTTTCGGACGGTTCGCGCAGGGACAACGCTTCGCCTCAATCTCCGGAATAGGGTCCGCTTACAGTCTGGCATAACAGGCCTTGCGCTCACCTTTAGACATAGTTGAACGCGAATCCTGTGACTGTTGCCAAAGCTATTGTAGCACCCTCTCGGAATCAGTCACAACGCCTTTACCTGTGCTTAATCTACGATTCCCCTTTTCCCAAAGTTGCTATCTTATCGCAAATATTGGGATATTAAAGGGTCAGGATGGATCAATTTTGCTACAAATAGAAATCTTGAGGTTCACCCTATGGGCAATCCACCCACAGGATGACATCGGTTCCCGTGCCGTCTGCCGCCCGTGTTGAGCGCCAGCGACCATACCAGGCGGTATAGGTCCCGTTGAGGCGGTCATTCCGCTTGGCGACATGCGTCCGCTGGCTGTACCAGGTTTGCACCGTGACCGGGTCATCCGGCACATACACATAGAGGAACTTGGTGCCGAGAAAGGGGTAAAATTCCTGCACCATCTGGGCTTCCGGGTGCCTGGGTAAATTGGTGCTGAAGGTAGACATGCAGCGGGCATCGAAAGTCGCGCTTACGCTGCCCACACACAGCACCACCGCCGCCAACACGATCAGGCAGCCCTTCAGCGGGCGGATAGAAGGTAATTCATGATCCATAGAGGGAATTGTACTGTGGATATTGAGCAAGCACGAGAGAGACTAAGCACCGCTGGCCTGTACGTCCATGTCGCAAGATCGGAGTGGATAATCGGTAATCTGCCACCAGATCAGGATGATAATCAAGGCTGGCGTTGGTTCAGCAGCATCTTTGACATCATATTTCAGGTTGAACAATGGCATGTCTTCCTCAGGTACGCGCAGATAGATGTTCGTATTAAATCTTCTAACGATCTAGCGCACGCGGTAACTGCTGTCATCGATTATTTTGAACTGATGCAGCAGTTGAAACTACCTCATCGTTTAGTCCGGCATCTGCTGACTTTATATACATTCAATGGCTTGTTTATTGACATCCATTCGTCAGAGGAGATTGCACTAACGGTTCGAGGGAACCCGGTTGGCATAAAGCCGGATCGTTGGTTTCCAGATAATGCACCCATCACCGACCAATGGAACCTCGTCATACACACCGATGAAACCTGGAGCGCACAGCATACTACAGATTCCTACGAACATCGTTGCCAGTGTTTTATCGATGCCGCCGATCATATCCTGAAAGCCTATGGGATCAATCGGTTGAGGCAGTTCGCCTTCAGCCCGGATCAACACAGAATTGCGTTAGCCTGGGGGGATGAACAGGATTACATTGAGGTGTTTGAGCGTCAGGATGAGGGTATGCACCTAGAAATCAAGGCCGATAAAGCCCATTTCACGGAATTCTATTGGAGTCCGAATAGCCAACAGCTGGCGGTGCTCACCTACAGTGCCGGTGAAGGCGATGCCGAACAGTGGATGCTGAAAACCTATCGCGTGGAGTATCAACTGGAATTCAGGCGTCCGGCCAGACAGTCTCGGGGCTACCACCGCGAAAACTATCATTCATACATGTTTGGTGAGAGTGATTCTAGCCTTATTGAAGTCATTCACTGGGAACCGATTGCAGCAGACAATGGCGTTCATTTGCCCGTACTCGTGAAATGGCATCCTGAGAGTGAGCTAATCGCAGTAGCCTTCCCACACCGGCTGACCATCTTCGACCCGTTTCAAGACGTGGAAGTGGTGTCTTTCGAGACCCAGGGTATACAGCACCTGGAATGGACACCCGATGGACAGGCGATCATTACCCACAGCGACCAACATGGCACCCAGCGCTGGCTGGGTCCTGCTGGCTGATTACCGCCGATTATCCAGGGGGCGCGTCGGTTTTTGCGGGAGCGGAGCGGTCGCCTGTTGGAGCGCCTGCAAAGCCGCCGGACTGCCGATCTTCTGCAGCATCTGCGCCGCTACTTGTTTGACCGGGCCGGAACTCGTCTTGAGCACGTTGATGAGGCCCGTGACCGCCCCTTCGCCCATCTGCTCCATAGCGCCGGTCGCCGCCTGCCGCACCACATCGTTGCGGTCAGTCATGGCTTCGGCCAGCGCCTCGACTGCTGACGGCTCCCGCAGGCCCCAGAGCGCGTCGGCGGCGCTGCGGCGTACCTTCCAGTCCTCATCCTTGAGGGCAGCGATCAATCCCGGTGCAGCCGCATCACCCATCTTGCTCAGGGCTTGTGTCGCTGCCCAGCGCAGATCACCGTCCGCTTCTTTATTCAACAGCTTGAGCAGCGTCGGCACCGCGCTCGGTGAACCGATCTCACCCAGTACTTTGCACGCAGCCAAGCGGATTCGAGTATCTTCATCCGTCAGCGCATCCAGCAAACCGGGGACGGCGGCGGGTTCCTTGTTGCCGGTCTGCTTCGCCAGAAGGAAGGCCGCATCCACCCGCACATCGCGCATCGGGTGCTGGACGGCTCCCACCAACGCGGCATAGGCCGACGTATGATTCATCTGTGCCAGCGACTTCAGCGCCGAACGGCGTTCTTCGGCGTTGTGGCTATCTAGCGCGGCTACCGCGCTCTTGACGGCGGGCGGCGCATCACGGGGGATCATGACCGTATTCGGTTGGGACTCGCCCTGGATTTCGTACAGGCGGCGGATCAGCCGATCCCACGGGGGCCGGGCCGTATCGGTAAAGTCGAGGTATTGCAGTTGTTCTAACTGGGGGTGCAGCGCCGCCGTGTATTGCAGCATGATCGGGATGACCTTGACGCCCGCGCCCTGCGCGAACGCCCATTCATAGGTCACGAACTCGGACTTCTTGGCGTTCGGCGTGATGATGAAAATCAGCGCGAACGAATCCTTGATGGCCTGGTTGATGGCTTCCCGCCAGTTTTCCCCGGCGCGGAGCTGCTCCACATCGATCCAGACCTTGAAACCCGCTACCTCCAACTGCCGGATGAGCTGCGTGGCAAAGTCGTGGTTTTCGTGCTTATAGGAAACGAAGATGTGCTGGGTCATGAGCGCGCAGCCCCCTGGTCACGTTAAGCCGTTTCTCATTGTACAGCAGAATCCGGGTGGTGCGGTGCGCATGTACTTCTGGCTCTCAACCTAAATCCGCCTCCGGCGTCCCGAACGGCGAGTACGCCTGGGAGAGGGACTTTGTTCCTCTTCTCCACTTCACTCCGCCGTCGGATCGCCCTCGGCAGCGTGCCTCTCCCGCATTCGGGCGATTTCCACCGCCCGCAGCACCTGCGTTTTGGTCAGTAGCACCGAAGAATCCTTTTGGACCAGCAGTTCCTTGGGGATCGGCAGGCGGCGCTCGGTCAAAAAGTCCACTGCCGCATCGCTGAAGGAACGTGCCTCGGCTTCCTCGCCAAATGCTTCCCGCACATCCCGCAGGTGATCGACCATCCACAGGAACAGATCGGTTTCGGTGCGGTCTTCCACATGCTCCAACAGACCATGTTTGCGGACCAACGCCACTGCCGGACGGTAGACATTGTCATACCAGTCTGCCGCCGCATCTTCGATGGTCACTTCTCGCTTGCGGAGCTGTTCCAGAAAACTGCGGTGTAAGTAGATATGCCCCAGCAGTTCCGGGTAGCGCGAGGGTTCAGAAAGCTCCAGGGATTGATGCTTCGGTCGTGTTTCCGAAAGATTGGTTTCTTCCAGGAAGGCTGCATACCCGGTCTTTTGCTCGATCTCCTCCGGCGACATGCCCGGTTCCAGATCGACACTGGTCGGCAGTTCCGTCACATGCGCTTCAATCGTCTTGGAGCCGATCTGGCGGGCAACCGATACACGATGGTTGCCGTCGCGCACAAAGTAGACGTCATCCACCTTGTAGACTTCAATGGGCGGCACTCCTTCCATCCCGTTGACCACCGCATACACCCGGCTCCAGCGATCCTGGTTGGTACTCTTGCGCGGCAGGAAGTTAGCGGTGAAGTCCTGGTAACGGCCTACGCTGCCCACAATCCGGTCAACCGGAATGTTCTGGATACCCCGGTAACTTTCCTCGCGCAGCCGCAGCCGCGCTTTAATATCATCGAAGTTGAGCAGTTCGGTGGATTTGCCACGCAGCAGATTGACAAAATCGTGCCAGAAGGCTTGCCGTCGGGCGCTCTGATAAACGTTACGGCCTTCTGTCAGATTGGGATTATCGCGGTCTTCAGGCATTGCCATCCACCTTGCCGGGCATATAGTTCTGACCCTGTTTTTTGTATACTACACTCCGCACAGCCCACGCAATAGCAATCCGCCATCCAGCGCAGACTGGTCTCATTCTACGAGCGTTTTTGGTTGCCGGATGTAAAGCGTTGGTGAAAGTTTTATCCACTGAATGAAGGCCTTTCAATGACCCCCTATATCCTTGTGACCAATGATGATGGCGTGACCGCCCCCGGTATTCTGGCGCTGGCCCGGGCTATGCAGCCCTTTGGCGAGGTCGGCGTCATTGCCCCCGCTCGCAACCAGAGCGCCAGTGGTCACAAGAAAACCATGCATCAGGATATGCGCGTCAGTACCGTCACCATGTTTGACGGGCAGACTTCAGCCACGGCGGTTGAAGGCGCATCCCCGGCAGATTGTATCGCGCTGGCGGCGTTGGGTGTGGTGCAGTGGCCTCCGCAGTTGGTCGTCAGCGGGATCAATCGGGGGGCGAACATGGGGCAGGACATCACCTACAGTGGTACCGCTACCGCCGCGCTCGAAGCCACCATTCAGGGCGTTCCAGCCATCGCTTTCTCATTGGATAACCACGATGCCAACAGCGTCGAAGCTTACGCCGAAGCCGCCCGCATCGCGGCACAGGTGGTGCAGACCGTCCTGACCAAGACCCTGCCGTCCTTCACCATCCTCAATGTGAATGTGCCGCCGGGGCCGGTCAAGGGCCTGCGGCTCACCCGACAGGGTATCCGCATCTATGCCGATGCGCTCCAGCGGGAAGGCGACCGCTGCCAGATCGTTGGGGATTTCCCCGGTGGCATGACTGACGAAGAAGGCACCGATCTCTGGGCGCTGCATCGCGGTTATGCCAGCATCACGCCCATCCACCTTGATATGACCGCTCACCGCTTCCTGGCTGATCTCGCCGCCTGGGAAATCGGGTCCTAGCTTCGAACGACTGTTATCCCAAGATCGGGATCATCCTGTTTGGGAAATCACTGGCTTATGCCTCTGGCGCAGGGAAACGTTGCTTGAAGGTGAAGGCATAAGGAGTCGGACCGTTCGCCCGCAGATGATCGAGCCGTTCACAGGCTTCCGTCACGGTCGGAACGGTTCCTGCCGGTATCCACCAGAGAACGACCATGGGGTCCTTGACGTGTTCAAACCAGTCGCGCCGTTGACGAAAAACCTCCACATGGGCAGTCGAGTAAGCATAGTGATGCAGGTCTTCAATCGATTCCCAGACCGTGAGATTGACGATCAACAGATCATCCCCGTAAATGCGGGTATCCGTCGCATTGCCGGAGCTGTCGACCAAGCGCCAGACGAAGCCTGGGGTTTGCTCACCCAGCGCATTGATCTCCGCCAACCGGGAGGTGAAGCCGATCATACGTGGGTCATCCAGTGGATATAAGCGACGAGCGATATTCAGTTGGGCAAGGTGGTAATTCATGTGGGCCTCTTCTCTCATTGACGCTGCGCGCTCATAATAAGAGAAGAGGACACCTTCTAGTGGTGCCATTGCAGGCCATTGCTGATTACAAAACCGGGGCGGACAGCGCACTGCCCACCCCGGTGATCATCGACTGATACGGATCAGACTTATGAACTCAGGAACGAAGCCGCGTCGAATTCGGTTTCCGGCATGGCCGCGCAACCCTGACCGACCGGCACAGCAGCATCACCAAAGGCTGTGATGATTGAAATGTCACCGCTCAGTACCGCCGCCTCAACCGCTGCCACCAGATCCTGAACCGGCTGGGGAGTGACTTCGGTATAGATGTCGTTATAGGCCAGTCCCACGCCACCATCAGCAATACCCAGGGCATCGGCGGTGCCAATCGGGAGTTCGCCCGCCAGGTACAGTTCGATAGCTCGATAGAGGGACTTGTCAACATTCTTCATCATGCTGGTCAGGATCCGGGCTGCCTGATCGGGATCGGTATCCGCGATAATGCTGGCCTGGTCACTATCAACACCCAGCGCAAAGGCACCCTGCTCGGTCGCCGCTTCAAAGACACCTTCACCCGTACCACCGGCTACCTGGAAGACGATATCGGCACCCTGGTCATACATCGCCAGCGCGATTTCCTTTCCGCGGGCCGGGTCGCTCCAACTGCCGGCATACTGTACCAGCACCTGGCTCTCCGGGTTGACCAGGCAAGCACCCTGTTCATAACCCACAATGAAGTCATTGATGACCGGGATATCCTGCCCGCCGAGCGCACCGATAATCGGCGACTCGTTGATGCCTTCGATATCCGTCTGGAGGCTCATGGCAGCGGCATAGACCCCGGCCAGGAATGAACCTTCATTTTGTGCATAGGTGATCGAGTAGACATTGGTACAGCCATCCACACAGATGGACGGATCATCATAGGGCATGGATGCATCATAGAAGAAGAAGACCTTGTCCGGGTACAGATGGACGCGGCTCGCCATGTAGTTGAGCATACTGAACGACCCGGCAATCAGGACATCGTAGTTATCGGTGTCAGCCATCATATCCGCCAGACCGCTTTCCCAGTTGGCGGGATCAAAGCCGGTCTCGATGGTGCGAACGTCGATACCGAATTCTTCGACACTCTGGTCAAGACCGCGCTGCGCGGAATCGATGAAGGATTTATCACCCAGGGTACCATTCACGACGTAGGTCACACGCAGAGGTTTATCCTGCGCGGCGACACTGAAAACACCCACGCCCAGCATGAGCACCAACACGACAAACAGGACACGCTGACGGGTAATCATTGACGGTATACTCCTCAATTGCATGGGAGAAAAAGCTACAAGAATCTATGATAGCCCGCACACAGTCAGCGAGGTACATCCACTATGACCAACAGACTCACCGATCCACAGTCACTAGTTGCCAAGTGGGCTGGAAGGCACGCTGACAAAGAAGCCCTCCGCCATGAAATCTGGGCAAAGCTGGAGCAGGCTTCTGCCGCGGTCGGCAACCCCTGGCACCGCATCCCGGTTTTTGTGGGTGGCGAAGAAGCCGCTGCCCGGCTGGCGGAACTCCCCATCTGGATCAATGCCAGAGTGCTGAATTGCAGCCCGGATACCGCCCAGGCTCCAGTCCGGCGGCGGGCATTGGAAGCGGGCAAGCTGATCTATATGCCGGTTCCAGCCCTGACCCATGATGATCCGTTTGTGCTGCTTGATCCGCAGGCCCTCCAGGCTCAGGGGGTCAGTCCAGCCGAGGCCTCTTTCCATGCGCGGGCGGTGGAAGTGGGGCAGAAAGTCCGGTATGAAGATATGCTGCCGATGGAGCTGGTGGTCACGGGATGTGTGGCCGTCACGCGGCAGGGGGGCCGTACAGGGAAGGGTGCTGGTTTTGCCGATCTGGAATTTGGTGTGCTGCGCGAGTATGGCCTGATGACCACCGCTACGCCCATCGTGACGACGGTTCATCCTTTTCAGGTGGTGCCGGATGACCGTGTCATCATGCAACCGCACGACTCGGCGCTGCACTGGATCATCACCCCGGATGAAGTTATCGAGACTCATTCGCCATTCCCGCAGCCGTCCGGCATTGACTGGGAGCGTGTGCAGCCAGATCAATATCAGGATATTCCTTTCCTGAAGCACCTGCGGGAGCAGCGCCACCGCTCATCAAATTCCCAGGACTGACGCAAGGCGCAGATAAGGTATGCGCCAGAAAATCCAATCAAACAAATGGCGTAATGGTATACTAGGATATGACCTTATTACACGAACGACCTGAACCCGTCATGATGCACACTAACGGGACTGTAGAACGCACTAAACACGAGCAACCGCTGGAAGGCACCCAACTGGGCCGCTGGCTCCCGTATCCGGGCAGTCTGGCAGGGAAGTTAGCTGCCCGCCTGCCGCTGTTGCTCTTCCGCATGGGACTGGGCGATATGCTGATGGCCCTGCGGCTGATGGTACTGACCACCCGTGGGCGCAAAACCGGCAAGCTACGCCGCGCCATGCTCGAATTCCGTCGGCACGGCAGAAAAGTCTACGTCGTTTCCGCCTGGGGAAATAAACCCCAGTGGGTCCATAATGCCGCCGCTAACCCCGATGTCACCGTACAGATCGGTGGCCGTGTCCAGCACGCCCTGGCGACCGCCGTCACCGACCGGGCGGAAGCCACCCGCGCCCTGAATTTATTCCGGCAGAAAGCCCCGGCCCGTTACGATCTGGTGATGGAGCGTATGATCGCCCGCCCGGTCAATGGGCACAACCTGCGGGAAGTCTCTGGCGATTTCACCATCTACCGGCTCGACCTGACCGAACAGCCCCCTCAAATGCCACCATTGGCGGTTGATCTGCGCTGGTTATGGCTGGCTGGACTGGCGGTGCTGACAGCGCTGGTTATCACGCTGATTGTCCTTGGAAATAAAACTCAACCGGAGCGCCGCTTATGACCAGTCAACCGGGTGATCTGGCCCAGTTACTGCGAACCGTGCGGTTGGCACTCCAACAGGAGAACTACCCGGAGGCCATCAACGCGCTGGAACAGGCGGTTGCGCTGGCTACCGAAGCGGGCGACCATGCCGCGCAAGCCCGGCACCTGGGCAATCTCGCCCTGATTTACTACCGGGGTGGTCAGCCGGAAGCGGCGCTGGCGGCTTTCGATCAAGCCCTGACCAATGCCCGCGCCGATGGTGACCGTCTGACCGAAGATGGATTGCTCGGCAACAAGGGCAACGTCCTGCGTGAACTGCGCCGCTATAATGAAGCCATCAGCCATCTCAACCAGGCGCTGCTCATTGCTCAGGAGATCGGTGATGTGCGCGGGCGGGGGATCTGGCTAAGTAACCTGGGGCTGTTGCAGGATGACCTGGACAACCCGGCAGAGGCTATCCCACTGCATCGGGAAGCCGCGGCGGTTGCTCGCTCCCTGCGGGATCAGCGAGGTCTGGCAACCCGGCTCATCCATCTTTCGAACAGTCATCTGGCCGCCAACGAACCCGCTGAAGCCATCAAAGCGCTGCACGAGTGTGTGGTCGCGCATATCGCCGTAGGGGACAAAGCCGAAGCCGCCTATCGTATGGCGACCATCGGCAACATCAATACCGATCTGGGGCGGGCTAGCGGTACCCAGTTTGAGGCTGAACTGTATTACAGCATGGCAACCGATGCCTTCCGGGATGCATTGGCTCTCATCCGCGAGATTGGCGACCCCGTGGCAGAAGCGGATCTGCTCTACAGCCTGGGCAGCGCAGCGGGCAACCGCGGGCAGATCGACCCTGCGATTATTCACTTCTCTGAGGCGCTGCGGCTCTACGAGTCGCTTGGCCTGAGCGACCGCGCCGCTGAGGTGCAGCACAACCTCGACCTGGCGCGGCAGATGCAAGGATAAAGTTGCTGATTATCCGGCCATGAGCGGATCCAGCTTTCCTTTCACATACTCCCGGTACAACATAAGGTCATGAGCCGTGACCTGCGTCAGATCTTCCGGGATCTCATCCAGCGCGAACCAGCCGATGGCCGCGCACTTCTCCGGTTCCAGAATGCTTGGCGAGCCGCCCGACGATAATTCATCCCATCGGCTACCAGGAGCACTGCTTGCTGCCGCACCGTCTCTTCATAGCCGTTGGCTTTCGGTTCGGGGGTATACGTGCGCTGACATCGCTTGCAATGGTAGCGTTGGCTACCCGCTTTGATCCTGCGCTTGGCAGTGTGGGTATGTGTTCATTTCTCTACTATACCCACCTACTTCTCTTTAGACGCTCCCTTGGACGGAGGATGAACTGACTCCTTATAACTGAAGTCATCCGTCCTGATCTGTCGTTAATGCCTCATCTGACCAAAGCCGCTACAATGCAACATCATCGCTAAGTTACAGGAATAATGACGCATGGATCGTGGATTGGTTTGTGATCAACTGGGCGTCACACCGGGCGGCACCTTCTGGATCAAGGATGTGCATTTCTTCGGATGGGGGAGTGAAGTGGTCTTCGAGTGCCACTACGATCTGCCCGGCAGCGACCCGGTTCCTTTTCAGATGGTGATGCTGGACTGCCGCGAATTACAGTGGCGGGTTTACGCCCATTTGCAGCATCCTGAGGACCGCACCCTGCCCGCAACCGCCATCGTCAATCTACGGTTGGGTACCGCGGGGCAGCGCAAGCCGCTGCAAGTGTTGACGGATGCTTTCGCCCTGACTGTCCACTACGGCACGCTGAGCATCTCACGGGTGGGAGGCGGGGCGTAGTACTGAGTACAGAGTGCTAAACGTGCCGGTAGCGATAGACGATGGATCGCCAAGAGAAGACCTTCAGAGCTGTACAGTACTGCATGAACTCAATAGGGACCGGCCATCGTGCTATCCAACCACAGGACATAGAGCTGCCCGCTGGCGCGGTCAAGGAAGAGCGCGCCGCCCTCAAAGCGCTGGGTAGAGAACGATGCCTGCTGAATCTGCGTCCGCCCCCAACCAAGTGCGTCGCTGACTCCTGCTAACCCACGCCAGAGTCCGCCGAAGGACGGATCGGGGGGCAGCAAGCTCTCCGGCGGGCTGATCTCGCCGGGTGCGGTGGCCGGTGCGGTGGTGACATACCAATAACGTGATTGCTGCGGGGCGACTGCCCACAATTCCCCATTCCCGCGTCCGTAGATGGCGCCACGCTCAAAAATCTGTAAGGTGCCGATGAAGGGTTGGAGCGCCTCAATGGGGCAACCGAGGCGGGAAACGACCTCCGAGTCCTGCTGCCAGGCCGTGCCGAAGATGGTGGTATCGACCGACACCGGGCAATTTTGGACGACGAAGCTGATGGGTGTCTCGGTCGCGCCGGAGCCGGTCTCGAGGCCGCCGCTGTAGATGGGGCCTTCCTCCGGCAGGGCGGCTTCCCCCAAAAACACCCCGACATAGGCCGTCGGCGACGGGAGCGGCGTGGCTGTACCCGGCAAGGGCGTCAACACCTGCGCGCTCCGAGTCGCCAATTGTTCATCGGCATTGGGAGTGGGAGAAATAAAGACAGTCGCCAGCCGTTTGGGCAAGTCGGCGGGCGGTATGACGGTCGGGGTGTTGGCTTCAGCTCCGCAGGCGGTCAGCGCCAGCATGAGCAGGATCACGATGAAGGTATTCTGAAAGTGCCGATCCACGTTCCGTCATTCCTTCTTGCGGCAATTACACCGGGGGGAGTGTTGCAGCGGTTGCTGCAATTTCTGCCGGGTATTTCCATTGACAGTAGCATCCTACCACAGTCATGAGCGAAAAATCGGGACGAATGTTCCGATTTTTCTCATCTGGCTACGACGTAATGCATTTCCGGAAACGATCTGATGCGATTATCCCGGTCACAGTTGCAAAGATTCCCTGAACAGGTAAAGATAGAGGCTGACAGATGCATGCTTGCCCAGGATGACCATGACCGACTCGGTACTCGACTTGACCGCCCGCCAGATTGAGGCGGCTTTCTCGCAAACGCCCTACCCCGGGGATGAGCAGCTTGTCCTGCCCAACTACGAGGATGATGTGATCGTTGGCGCACTGCGCGGGCGACACTGGTCGGAGGTGAGCCTGGAAGTCCTCTACCGGCATCGCTGGGAATGGTTCGCGCTCTCACCGGCGGCTTTTCGCTTTTACCTGCCGATCTCTATGCTGGCGGTGTTGTATCACCCGGATGAGATGGGAGTCTTCACCGAGAACCTGGTGTTCGCCCTGACGCCGCAGTTCGATGAACACATCCAGAATTACTTTGATGGCAATTTCATTGATTATTTTTCCGGTCGGGTGGGGGCGATGACACCCGCCGAGCGCGGGGCGGTCTGCGCCTTCCTCGAGGCACTGGTGCAGGTTTGCCCGGATGCCGGTATGGTCTACGATGTGGATTTACAGGCACATACCCTGCGCTTCTGGCAGAGTGTGTGCGGGGATACGGCTCAAGCACGCGCTTCGTGATTTGTCCAACCGAATGCGTTGCTTTGGACAAGCCGGGCCACACATCCTATTCCCCTTAAGTGAATTTAACGTTTGTTATACACTCGTTGACAGAGCCGTATCCCTTGATTTACCTCCCCTGAATTTGAAGTCTCAATCCAGTGCGTGTGGAACGTTCCACAGGGAAAGTTAGCCCTTAACCCGCTATGTGGACTTGGCTTGGCACTTTCCCCTATGCTGGACGGGCAATGGTCGTTATTCCCACATCCCAATTCGAGCTTCAACTCCCAGGAGATCTACTGATGAAGCGGCAGTTCACGATTAGCCTGTTCCTTATTTTGGCTCTCCTCTTGCTGGTGGCCCCCGCTGCCGCGCAGGATGACTCACCGTTCCCGCTGCGTGTCGAGCATAAATTCGGCACGACCGAAATCAGCGGCATGCCAGAGCGCGTCGTCGCTATCGGCTACACCGAGCAGGATTTCCTGCTGGCGCTGGGCATCACCCCGGTGGCAGTCCGGTACTGGTACGGTGATGAAACCAACGCCATCTTCCCGTGGGCGGAAGATCGGGTTGAAGGTGAACATCCCACCGTCCTGAACATGACCTACGGCAGCCTGAATTATGAGGCTATTCTGGCGCTGGAACCGGATGTGATCAGTGCCGTCACTGCCGGAATTACGGAAGAAGAATATGCGCTGCTTTCGCAGATTGCCCCGACGATCGCTCAACCAGACGGCTACATCGATTTTGGCATTCCCTGGGAAGCCACCATGCAGACGATTGGCGATGCTTTCGGCCTGCATGATGAAGCCGAAGCGATCATCACGGATGTGCAAGATTTGTTCGCTGAAACCCGTGAAGCCAACCCGGCTCTTGAAGGCAAATCGGTGGCTGTAGCTTACTACTTCAACGGTGCTTTTGGCTTCTATACTGCACAGGATACCCGTGCCCGCTTCTTCACCGACTTAGGCTTTGTAGTGCCTGAGGAAATGGTCGAACTGGCCGGTGAAAATTTCTATGCGAACGTCAGCGCCGAACGGATGGACCTGATCGACCAGGATCTGATCGTCATCGTCAACCTCCAGTTCATCGAGGGCGGGCGGGAAACCCTGGAAGCTGATCCGTTGTTCAGCCAGTTGGAAGCGGTGCAGGATAGGCGGGTCGTGTATTTTGAACTGGATGCGGAAAACGCTCTGGGCTTTAGCTCGCCATTGAGCCTGCCGTTTGCGCTAGAGGCGGCGCTGCCCCAATTGCAGGCGATCTTCGGCGAGGCGGCTAGCAGCTGATCCTGACCCGAGATGACTGTCCACACCAACCGCGTATCCGCAACTGAAAACCGACTGATCAGCGCCCGGGGATGGCTCCTCCCCGGGCTGCTGGTGTGTCTGGTCGCACTGGCTCTGGCGCTCCTATGGAGCATCACGCTGGGGGCGGCCGAGATCACCCCACAGGTGGTCTATGAGGCGCTATTGCACTATGACGCGGAAAACTACGACCACCTCATCATCCAGACGGTGCGCCTGCCGCGCGTGTTGGCAGGGGCCGTGGTCGGCGCAGCCTTAGCGGTAGCAGGTGCCATCATGCAGGGTTTAACCCGTAATCCGCTGGCGGACGCGGGTTTACTGGGGATCAACGGCGGGGCTGCCTTCGCGGTTGTGGCAGGGGTCACCCTGTTGGGTGCGCTGCCGTTGTGGGGTTACGCAGTGCTGGCCTTCGGCGGCGCTGGCGTGGCCTCGGTGATCGTCTACGGAATCGGCTCGATGGGGCGCGGTGGGGCGACGCCTCTCAAACTGACCCTGGCCGGGGTGATTGTTACAGCCTTCATCAGTTCTTTTACCACCGCCCTGCTGCTGATGAATGAAGAAACGCTGGAACAAGTCCGCTTCTGGACGGTCGGCGCCCTGGCTGGCAGAGAGATGGCTTTGTTCCTGCAAACGGCCCCTTTCATGCTTGTCGGATTAGCCGGCGGGCTGATCATGAGCCGCCAGATTACGACCATCAGCCTGGGGGAAGATGTCGCCAAAGGGTTGGGCCAAGATACCCGCTGGATTCGGCTGGTGCTGGCGCTGTTGGTGATGCTGCTGGCTGGTGGCGCGGTGGCCCTGGCCGGGCCGATTGGTTTTATCGGGCTGGTGGTGCCGCATCTCGTCCGCCTGTTGGTCGGCATGGATTATCGCTGGATCATCCCCTATAGCGCCGTCGGCGGTGCGCTGCTGGTAACCGTGGGGGACGTGATCGCCCGCGTCATCATCCGCCCGCAAGAATTGCCGGTCGGGATTGTGATGGCGCTGGTCGGCGCACCGTTCTTCATCTACCTGGCTCGCTGGAAGGTCAAACGCTGATGGCGAACCCTCCTGTAGAGAATCCTCGCGCCGTCTGGCAGACGATCCGCCCGCGCGCACTGCCTATCTCTTTCCGACTGGGTCGCCGTGTGATTCCGGTGGCGCTGATCTTGCTGGCGCTCGCCAGTTTGGTGTTGATCCTGAGCGTAAGTTACGGCGAGTACCCTATTCCCCCGCTGGATGTGCTACGAACCATCCTCGGCCTAACGACTGACAATGCCCGCAACTATGACCTGGTGGTGTGGACATTCCGGCTGCCGCGGATTGTGCTGGCCTTTCTGGTGGGCGCAGCCCTGGGCGTCAGCGGAGCGTTGATGCAGGGGGTGACGCGTAATCCGCTGGCTGATCCGGGATTACTGGGGGTGAGTGCCGGGGCCAGCCTGGCCGCTTTGAGCGTGCTGCTGTATTTCGATGACGTTGCCTTGAGCCTGCTGCCGTTCGCGGCCTTCAGCGGGGCACTGCTGGCAGCACTGCTGATCTATGTGCTGGCGTGGCGGCAAGGCGGCAGCGCTACTATCCGCCTGATCCTGATCGGGATCGCTTTGGAGGCGGTGCTGGCCGCGCTCCTGAACCTGCTCATCATCTTTGCGGACATCCGTGAGGTGCAGCAGGCTTTCGTCTGGTTAAGCGGCAGCGTCAACGGACGGAATTGGGAGCATATGCAGACGTTGGGCTTGTGGCTGCTGATTTTGCTCCCAATCAGTTTTCTGGCTTCGCGGCAGTTGAATGTACTCAACCTGGGTGATGAATCGGCTCGAGGGTTGGGTCAGCGAGTGGAAGGCGCACGCCTGCTGCTGACCCTGAGCGTGGCACTGGCTGCCGCCGCGGTAGCCGTCTCCGGGACGATTGGTTTCGTCGGCCTGATCGTGCCGCATATCACCCGGCGGTTGGTCGGCCCAGCGCATGAAGGTCTGCTACCCGCCAGCGCCCTCTTTGGCGGCATGCTCCTGATGCTGGCTGATCTGATCGGTCGGTGGGTGATCGCACCGGCTGAACTGCCCGTCGGTCTGGTGACCGCCATCATCGGCGCCCCTTATTTCCTGTATTTGCTCTATCGTCAGCGTCACGGATGAACACCTTTATGACCGGTCTTGAAGTCCACCACGTCACCCTGGCTTATGAACAGGCTACCATCATTGAGAATCTGAGTTTGCGCCTGCCGCGTGGGCAGATGACGGCCCTGGTCGGGCCGAATGGCTGTGGTAAATCAACCCTGCTGCGGGGGCTTTCCCGCCTGCTCAAGCCACGCGGGGGTTCGGTACTGCTGGATGGGCATGACATCAGCTCGATGCCCACCAAAGTGCTGGCCCGCCAACTAGGCATTCTGCCGCAGTCTCCTGTCACGCCGGAAGGTCTGACGGTCTACGAGCTGGTCGCGCAGGGGCGCTACCCCCACCAGACCTTTTTACAGCAGTGGAGCCGTGAGGATGAACGCCTAGCCATCGAAGCGCTGCGGATCACGGGACTGACTGACCTGAGTGACCGCCCGGTCGATACCCTCTCCGGTGGGCAGCGCCAACGGGCATGGATCGCCATGACGCTGGCCCAGGATACCGACTACCTGCTGCTGGATGAGCCAACCACATTCCTTGATCTGGCGTTTCAGATCGAGGTGCTGGACTTGCTCCATGACCTGAACCGGCAGGGCAAAACCATCATCATGGTCTTGCATGACCTCAACCAGGCCTGCCGCTATGCTGATCATCTGGTGGCGCTGCGGTCCGGGCAGATTGAAGCCGAGGGCAACCCGGCAGACATCCTGACTGAAGACCTGGTGGAACGAGTCTTCGGTATCGCCTGCCGCATCATCCCGGACCCGGTCGCCGGGACGCCGCTGGTGGTTCCCATAGGCCGGATGAATCGCATGGCCATGACAAACACCCCTATCGAATGGATAGATGAGGTCCAGATTCCGGCATGATAAAGACAACCTGGGCGCTCATGCCCAGTCTGGAAACTCTTAGTAGTCTGCATAGCTATCTCAAGGTGCGTACTGGTAGCCCAGAGGATACCGGTTGGTTTAGCAGCCTGGACTTGCTGGAGCCCGGGAGTACCCGGCTTGATGAGTTGCTGACCCAGATTATGACGGCCCGCGAGACGACTGACCGGCGCTATGGGGCCATGGCCTTCACCAACAGCTACTGGATGATGATCGCGGCGGCGCTGGGCTGCTACTATCTGGCGGAGCGCGTACCGTTCATCAGCGCCGATAACCTGCGCTTTCACTTTGATGGTGAAGGGGGTTATGTGGACGAAATCACTTTCTTAACCGGGCGCTTCTACTGCCTGCCGGGTGATCCCGATGCAGGGGATACAGATGCAGTCTGCCTGCCCAACCGCGAAGCCCTGGCGACCACACTCCGCGATCAACTGCACGAGCATCTGACACCGGTCATTGACCGGCTCAAGAGCCACTCCCCGCTCGGTAAACGGGCACTGTGGGCGGCGGTGGCGGATAACGCCGCGAGCATCATCATCACAGCCACCCAGCTACTTGGTCAGCCGGAACGCTGTGAGGCGGAAATCGAACACCTGCTACAGGTCGTCGGCTCCCCGCTAAAAGGTCATAGTGGAGCGCTGTGGGTGGAACATGAAGGTCAGCAGCGGGCGTTCCTCAAACGGGGGAGCTGCTGCCTTTCCTATGGGCTGCCGGCCCATTACGGCTACTGCGCCACCTGCCCGCTGCTCAGCGAAGCCGAGCGGGTTGAACGGCTCAAAGCCTATCTGCCCGGCTAGGCTGATGCGGCGGACGTGCTGGATTAGCCGTCGCGCTGCGGCGCACGGCCAGTATAGCGGGCGCGGGGACGCAGCAGTTGACCGGACTCATACTGCTCGATGGCATGGGCTATCCAGCCTACGGTTCGGCCTAACGCGAATAAGGTCAGTGCAGAACCGCGTGGCAGCCCCAACGTCAGTTCCAGCGCCACCAATGCGAAGTCCACACTGACAAGTTTCCCGGTGAGCAATTCGCCTTCGCGGCGGGCAGCGTCGATCCGTTCACGGGCGGACGCCATGAAGGGTGTCCTGGCGGGAATTTCCTGCAACAGTCCAAGCAAGGTATCGGCACGCGGATCACCTTCGGGGTAGAGCCGATGCCCAAACCCGGGAATATCTTCTCCCCGCCGCAACCGATCCCGAAGCACCGAGCGTGCTTGCTCCGGCGAGGGAATCGACTCGAGCAGCGCCCGGACGCGGGCGGTATGCGCCCCATGCCGCACCCCGCTGAGCGCTGCCAGACCCGCCAGCACGACCGCATAAGGGGTGGCTTCGGCGGAGGCGGTGATGCGCCCGGCAAATGATGACGCATTCAATTCGTGATCGGCACACAGCACCAGCGCCGCGTTGAGCAGGGCTACGGCATCTACTTGCCATGCTTGAGCGAGCATTTGGGCAGTGTTCCCATCTGCATCCACCCCGCGGTTTTCCGAGGTGATCACGGCAGCCGTCAGCAAGTGTAGAATGCGGGCGCCGGTCTGCGCGACCGACTCGCGGCTCAGGTCAAAAGCGCGAACATCCTCTTCCACGGCCAGCGCCAACGCAACTTGCATGGCATTCAGCGGCGGCAATCCTAAACTTCCGACCTGTGTGATGATGTCCGAGCGGACACCATCAATGGTGTCCCTACTTATTCTCTGCTCCGCTGCCGTAAAGATCTTTTGTGCTGCTGAACTATCATCGAGCCACAGCAGCGCAGCCACCTGCTCCAGCGACCATTCCTGCGCCAGCACGGTGGCATCCAGCCCGCGATAGTACAGCCGATGCCCGTCGATCAGCGTGAGTTCGCTATCCAGCAGGGGCGATCCCCAATCCAGCGCACCGCGGGCGACCGTCGCCGGGTCTTTGCGTTCGGCTTTGCGCCGAGCGAGCGCCTCTACATCTTCGGTCAGGTAGCGCCGCTCACGGCTGGAGTCATCACTGCTTTCCGAGCGGATCAAGCCACGGCTGACATAGGCGTACAGGGTAGCGGTCTTGATGCCCAGCAGGGCACAGACATCCTCGGCAGAAAGGTAACGATCTGGCATAGCCCCTCGATGGATATATTGATTACTCAATCAAGATTGACAGTCTATATCAACATAGTTACGCTGGGAAGGATTAGAAAAAGAAGCACCTACCTGGAGCCGATCATGTCGAAGATTATGCCTGAACCGGATGCACCGGATTATTTTCCAGCCAGTTTCCCCCGCGACTCGTTCCCGCGTTATGAATGGACGACGCCCCCTGAACTACCGACTCAGGCATGGACGACCGAAACCACCCACCGGGATGGGCAGCAGGGCGGCCTACCCCTGACTACCGAGCAAAGCCTGAAAATCTATGACATCCTGTGTGCATTCACAGGCAGCAGCGGCGCGATCCGGCAGGCGGAATTCTTTGTGTACCGTCCGGCGGACAAGGCTACGCTGGAAGGGGCGCTGGAACGCTGGCGAGGTGGCGCACCGATTGAGCCGACGACCTGGATCCGGGCAGCGGCTAAAGATGTTGAACTGATCAAAGCGTTGGGTGTGCGGGAAACCGGCATGTTGGCATCCGCTTCGGATTACCACACCTTCCACAAGTTCAAGCCGGGGGGACGTAACCAGGCCGCCGAAACCTATCTGGAAGCTGTACAGCGGGTGGTGGATGCCGGGATTCGCCCACGCCTGCATCTGGAAGATGCTACCCGTGCCTCACTCTATTTCATCCTGCCGTTTGCCGAGGCTGTCTGGCGCATTTGCGAGCCTGTTGGCCTGCGACCGAAGTTCCGGGTGTGCGATACGATGGGGCTAGGCCTGCCGTATGAGGATGTGAGCTTGCCACGCAGCATCCCCGGCATGATCCGGGCGCTGCGGGCGGCGGGTGCCGATTCCACCGAGTTGGAATTTCACCCGCACAATGACACCGGATTAGTGGTCGCCAACTGCCTGGCAGCGGTGCGGGCAGGCTGCGCGGTCATCAATGGCACGTCGCTGGGCAAAGGCGAACGCACGGGCAACGCGCCGCTGGAACAGGTGCTGCTGCACCTCAGCGGTATGGGCTACTTCAGTGACTCACAGCCAGATTTCACCGCACTCAACGCACTGGTGGATCTCTATGCAGACATGGGCGAGGCGATCCCGCCCAAGTACCCGCTGTATGGGCGGGATGCCCACCGGACTCGCGCCGGGGTTCACGCCGATGGCCTGAACAAATTCTGGTGGATGTACGCACCGTTCAATGTGCCAGACCTGCTCGGTCGCCCGCTAGAAGTCTCGCTGACCAAAGACTCGGGCATCGCCGGGTTGATCTTCCTCATTCGCCAGCACCTGGGGTTAGATCTGCCGAAAGATCACCCGTCAGTGCAGGAACTCCATCAGCAACTCCTGGCCGAGTTCGACGCAGGTCGGCAGACCAGCATCGAGTGGGAGGAAATCGCTGACCGGGTACAGGCGGCACTGGCAGAACAACCGATGCCTGAAGGAGTGTAGCCCGTGTCTGTTTGCGGACAAATCGTTTCGTAGTTACACAGAGGTTGAATGGGGCGCACGGTTTTGCGGTGCGCCCAACGTGGTGGGCAAGCTCAAGCAGTACGGGGTTTGACCGCATTACCTGCAATCCGTGCGGCCAAAGAACGAGGCACGAACCGAGGCAGGACAGCCAGCAGGTTATTCATGCGCCCTTCGATCACAAAACTCTGCCGCTGATCGAGGGCCGCGAGCGCAGTTTTGACCACAGCCTCCGGGGTGGCGCGTGTGCCCACCGAGGCTTCCTGTGCACCCACCGTTTCAAAGAATGCGGTCTCGGTCGCACCGGGGCAAAGCGCCATGACGTGAATACCACGATCCCGGTTTTCCTCAGACAATGCCTGGCTGAAATTCAGCACAAAGGCTTTGGTGGCCGCATAGACCGCCATATACGGCACTGGCTGGAAAGCCGCCGTTGAACTGACATTGATAATGGTTCCGATGCCTCGTTCGAGCATACCGGGTAAGAACCAGTGCGTTAGCTCGACCAGCGCCGATATATTCAGGGTAATCTTGTCCACTTGCCGCTTCAAACCCACCTGCTCAAAGTACCCGTGGGAAGCGAATCCGGCATTATTCACCAGCACATTCACCCTGAGATTCTCGGCGACTGTACGCTGATAGAGCGTTTCAGCCGCCCGCGGCTGTGTAAGATCAATCGGGATAACACTCACATGGATAGCGTGCTGCCCGGACAATTCTGCTGCTAAGGACTGGAGCTTCTGCTCGGAGCGGGCGACGAGGATCAAATCAGCACCCTGAGCCGCAAAGGCCCGCGCAAAGCACTCACCAATACCGGATGACGCCCCGGTGATGAGCACCTGCTTCCCCTGATACGTGTTCATGACTACTCTCCTGAATATCCTGACTAAATCAACGATACCGATTGGTAACAATGTTTCCGTATATATGAATCAGACAGGTCCCAGCACATAAACTGTCACTGCCGCAACCACCGACTCATACAAGCGGATGGCCTCATCCTCCGTCAGATGTCCTCCGTGCAGGAGACTTATCACACCATGGATGGGTGCCCAGATAAGATGCACCAGCTCGGGGATAGTCCTAGTCGGCAGTTTGCCCTGCGCCTGATAGTAAGTGAGGGTCTCGATTAGCTTGCCAAAAGCGGTAGTGACTGTTGCCAAGCTCTCCTGGTCAGGCTCAAAGTGCGGAATCGCATTACCGAACATCACACCATAATAACCAGGATTGGCCTGCGCAAAGGCCCAATATGCCCGGCAGCAACCGACAATGTAAGCCCGCAATTCGCCCTCAAGCGGGACCTGCCCGATGGTATCCCGCAGTCGAGCACAGCCTTCCAGGTACAGCGCGTTCGCTAATCCATCTTTACCCTCGAACAAACTGTAAAGCACCTTAGTGGACGCGTTGAGTTCATCCGCAATACGGCGGACTGTTAATGCCTCTGGCCCCTCGGTCATGAGTAAATGATCAGCAGCTTCGACCACATTACGCCGCAGGAGATCGCGGGCATCATCGCGGACTTGTGAGTAAGCCTTATGTCGGGGTGCATCTGGCATAATCGCTGTAAATGCTCTTCGGAAACAGTGTTACCAATAAAATACGACGAAACCGATCACCTGTCAAGATGATCTCTTCAAAGTCAGGTCGGCGCTAAAAGGGCACTGTATTGCTGACGAAAGCGATCTGCTGGCTATCCGGCGACCAGGACGGCACGTTGATGCTGCCCTGTCCGCCATACAGGTAGGCAATCACACGAGGGGTGCCGCCGTTGAGCGGCATCTGCCGCAAATAGACTCGCTTGGCCGCCGGATGATCGCTCGGTTCAACTTCCCCCACCAAGTAGGTGAGGAACACGAACGACTGACCATCCGGGGCGATGTGGGGAAACCAGTTGTTGTATTCGTCGTCGGTCATGGGTTCCTGCGCGCTGCCATCCGCCTTCATGCGCCAGATCTGCATCCGACCGCTGCGCACTGAGTTGAAGTATATGTACTGTCCATCCGGTGTGTATTCCGGCCCATCATCCAAACCCGGCGCGGTCGTCAGGCGGACTTCGGCCCCGCCAATTGCTGGAATCCGGTAGATATCATAGTCGCCGTCGCGCAAGGCCGTGTACACCAGATGCTGACCATCTGGCGACCAGCCATGCAGATAAGAGGGTCCTAAGGGTGTCACCAGGCGAGGCTGCCCCCCAGTCAAAGGCACCGTATAGATGCGAGAGTGATAATCAGGCGGAAGGTGATGGCTGATCGCCAGGGTAGTTCCATCAAACGAAATGACGTGATCGTTGTTGTTTCTGAGCACATCTCCCGTGTCAATCCGTTCAATAGCCTTGGTTGCCAGATCAAAGCGATAGAGCTGTCCTGCCTGGTTGAAGATTAATGCCTGACCATCCCGTGTCCAGTTTGGTGCCTCAAAAACGTGGTTGGCACTGTATAGCACACTGCGATACCCGCTGCGGACATCCAAGACTTCCAAACGACTGCCGAAGGGATCACGCTCGCGGTTAAAACCGGCAGCCACCGGCACAACCACCCGCACATCCCGAAAGACCACTTCGGATGCCGCATTATCCTGAGCAGGCGAGGCAAACAAGCCCACATAAAGCTCTGCACCCAAGTCCACATCGGCTACCTCCACAGTGGCGAACGGTTCGCCAAAGCGGGCTGCTGACAACCGATAGGTGGTGCCGCACCGTTCCAGTTGAATGACATCTGCCCCATTGACTGCCAGCGGGGTCGCTTCCGAGTGACCTTCGGCTGCCCGCCGAACGTCCAGCAGTGCGCTTCCCGTACCAGACAGACTGGCGGAAACCTGCGCCGAATGAGCCTCCAGCGTCGCGCGGGCCAGCCAACCGACCTGAGCGGGAGCGTGGCTCCCATTCCAGGTGGCCCGCGCCGTCAGGATGAAGTCCCCGGTCAAACGCCGCCAGACGAAGTGTGAGCCACCACCGGCAGGGCTGGTCAGGATGATCGCCTGTTGACGGAAGTCCTCAACAGCTGAGCCGGGGACTTGATAAGCACCTAAATCAATTTGATATGGAAGATCGAATAGCATGGTCAACCTGTTGGATTCTGTGCTGGAGCTGGATGACTTTACATCGCTGTTGACCCGCCCGCCAACCACCTGGTTTCAGCGCGACCCGCTCGAATCAGGCAGAAAGTACAACCCCTTTTTAACTTCCTAGTTGCAAGCGATTCAAAATCATGCTAGTCTGTAAGCGTTTACAATTGTAAACGCTTACAATTGGTAAAGTTGTACTGAAAGGATCGAAAGTATGCTTAGGTCAATGCTCGTTTTAGTAGTCCTTCTCTTTTTGGTAGGTGGTACGCTGGTCTCTGCACAGGACCCAGTGGAACTGACCATCGCTACCGTCAATAATCCTGATATGGTCGTCATGGAAAGCTTTACGGAGGTTTTTGAAGCTGCCTATCCGAATATTTCTCTAAACTGGGTTATCCTGCCTGAAAATGAACTCCGCGCTACCGTCACCACCGACGTTGCGACCGGCTCCAGCACGTTTGATATTGTGACGGTCGGTATGTTCGAAGCCCCCATCTGGGCGCAGAACGGCTGGATCCACTCGATTGATGATCTGGCAGCCCAGTACCCAGACAACGTCCAGGCGGACTACGGCTTTGATGACCTGCTGCCGGGCGTCAAGCTGGGCCTGTCGTATGAGAACGAACTGTACGCGCTGCCCTTCTACGGCGAATCCAGCATGTTGTTCTACAACAAGGCCATGTTCGCTGAAGCTGGTCTCGAGATGCCGGAACAACCCACCTGGGATCAGGTTCGGGAATTCGCCTGCGCGCTGCATGACCCGGACAATGGCCGTTACGGGATCGCCCTACGCGGTCTGCCGGGCTGGGGCGAAATCATGGCTCCGCTGACCACCGTCGTGAATACCTATGGTGGCCGCTGGTTCGATGAGAACTGGGAACCCCAACTGAATTCACCCGAATGGAATGCCGCCGTCAGCTTCTACGTCAACCTGATCAATGAATGCGGTCAGCCCGGCGCAACCGGTACCGGTTTCACCGAAGCCTTGACTTTGATGGCGCAAGGACAGGCCGCTATGTGGGTTGATGCCACCGTCGCTGCCGGTTTCCTCTCTAATCCGGAACAGTCGCAGATCGTCGATGACCTCGGCTTCGCTCCGGCTCCGGTCGGCCCGGTTGCCAAGGGTAATCACTGGCTGTGGGCATGGTCGCTGGCAATCCCCAGCACCACCACCCATGTCGCTGAAGCCCTGCAATTCGCTACCTGGGCGACCAGCCGTGATTACATTGAACTGGTCGGCACCACCAATGGTTGGGCGACCATCCCGCCGGGAACCCGCGTTTCCACCTATGAACGCGCGGAATATTTGGAAGCTGCTCCGTTTGCCCCGGTGGTCCTGGGCCTGATGGAAAGCGCCGACCCGACCGACTCGACCCGTGATACGGTGCCGTATGTCGGCGTGCAGTTCGTCGGCATTCCCGAATTCCAGGGGATTGGTACAGATGTCTCGCAGTTGATCGCTGAAGCCCTGGCTGGTGATAATACCGTGGAAGCTGCGCTGGCGCGGGCCAACGAGATTACACGGGAAGCCATGGAAGAAGCTGGCTACTACGACGGCTAAACGCCTGGTAACTGAACGGCAGGGCGGTCTTCAACGGCAGCCCTGCCGCTTCCCTTCTTTGAAAATTAGTCACGAGAATAGGTCTGATGACTACCACTTACAGCGTTACGGCCCCGGTTCCCAAAAAGCGTGCTCGACCTTTTGAAAATCTGTTTTCCCGGCAGTCACTCCCCCTCCCGGCGATCATCTTCATGATCGTCGTCACCCAGATCCCGCTGATCCTGACCTTACGCTACAGCCTCGAGCGCTGGAATTTACTCCGACCGGAACGACGGGCGTTCATCTGGTTCAACAACTACATCAACATCCTGGAAAACCGGGACTTCTGGACGATCATCCTAAACACACTCGTCCTGACTCTGTCGGTCGTCGTCCTGAGCCTTATTTTAGGCATGCTGCTGGCGCTGCTCCTGAACCGGGAATTCCCGGGGCGGAACATCGTGCGAACGATGTTGATTACCCCATTTCTCATCATGCCGACCGTCTCCGCCGTATTGTGGAAGAACGTGCTGTTTAACCCGGCCTTTGGGTTACTGGCAGCCATCTACGCGATGCTGGGGCTGCCACGACCGGACTTGCTGGCGGATGCCCCGATGGCATCGGTCATTACGGTCATCGTCTGGCAGTGGACACCCTTCATGATGCTGATCCTGCTGGCCGGGCTGCAGTCCTTGGATGCCGAGCAGATGGAAGCCTCGCAGATCGATGGCGCGGGCCGGGTTACGCAGTTCCGCTACATCGTCCTGCCGCACTTGCAGCGCTATATCGAAATTGCCGTGCTGATGGAAACGCTGTTCATCCTGAGCGTATTTGGCGAGATCTTTGTGACCACGACAGGCGGGCCGGGCATCCAAACCACCAACCTCTCGTTTGGCATCTACCAGGAAGCCTTCCAACGCTGGAACATTGGTGAGGCCAGCGCCATGGGGATCTACGCCATCATCCTGGCGAATATCGTGGTGCTGCTCTTCGTTCGGGTGCTGCGGCGTGGTCGCCATGAGGGGGTAACCGCATGAAGTCAAACCGCTGGATGGGCTTTGGTTTGACCGCCCTAACTTACCTGGTTGCTATCCTAGTCTTTTTCCCGATCCTATGGATGGTTTTGACCTCATTTAAGACCGAAGGGGATGCTTTTGCCTTCCCACCGCAACTGTTCTTTTCGCCGACGCTCGCTAACTGGCAGATCGCCCTGCTGGACTCCAACTTCACCAGCCACCTGGCCAATACACTGATCGTCACGCTGATTTCAACTCTGATCGCCCTAGGGCTGGGTATTCCGGCGGCTTATGCCCTGGCCTATTACCCCACCCGGCGCAGCGATTTCACCCTGAGCTGGTTGATCTCTACCCGAATGCTGCCACCTGTCGGCATTATCGTGCCGCTGTTCGTCATTTTCCGGGATTTGGGGATGCGTGATACTCACCTGAGCCTGATTATCATCTACACCGCCATGAACCTGCCGCTGGTCATCTGGATGATGCGATCCTTTTTCCTGGATGTTCCGCAAGAAATCATGGAGGCGGGTAGGATTGACGGTACCGGACTCTGGCAGGAATTCCGGCACATCGCAGTGCCGTTGGTACGGCCTGGTCTGTTTGCGACAGCCCTGTTATGCATGATCTTCGCCTGGAATGAGTTTTTCTTCGCCTTTAGCCTGACCGTCACGGATGCGGCTCCGCTATCGGTCTATATTTCATCGTTCAAAACCGCTGAAGGCCTGTTCTGGGCCAAGATGTCTGCCGGGGCCACGGCAGCCGTGCTGCCGGTCGTCATTGCCGGCTGGTTTGCCCAAAAGCAACTGGTACAAGGTCTGACCATGGGAGCCGTGAAATAGGGAGGCGGTTGGCCTATACTTACGGTCTCATCTCATAGTTGAATTTTCGGAAGCCTAGTGTGGACCAAAAAACGAGTAAGGCAACAATGCTGGAGGTTGCAAAGGAAGCCGGTGTATCCATTGCGACGGTATCGCGGGTAGTGAATGGTGAGGGCGGGGTTAGCAAGACGCTGGAAAACCGCGTGCGGCGAGCGGTCAAGAAGCTGCACTATCACCCCAGTTCAGTGGCGCAGAGCCTGGCCAAACAGCGTTCGATGCTGGTTGGTATTCTGGTACCGCTGCTCGAACACCCCTACTACAGCCGCATTGCATCCGTCATCGAACGCCGCCTATTCGACTGTGGCTACCAGGCGCTTATATGCAATACCGAGGAAGATGAGGATCGTGAACGCGCTTATATCGAAATGCTGCTGCGGCAGCGGGTTGAAGGCATCATTATCGACTCGTCGGCACGCAATTCCAAAAATCTGACCGAGCTGCACGAGAATCACATTCCGATTGTCCTGTTTGACCGGGTCCTTTCCGATGTACAGTGCAACCAGGTGTTCTGTGATAATTCGCAGGGTGGTTTTAGCGGCATCCAGCATCTGGTGGAACTAGGGCATCGGCGCATCGGGGTGATTGCCGCACCCAGCTACCCGGAAACGCTGCAACGCCGTATCCGGGGAACCCGTGAAGCCGTTGAGTTTTTCGGGATTGATGATGATCCTGAACTGTTGGTGGTGGGAGATACGCAGTTGTTTGACATGGGCTATGAAGCCGGGCTGCACTTGCTGCGCCTGCCGGTTCCGCCGACCGCCATCTTTGCCCTGACGGATGTGACAGCCATTGGTGTGATGCATGCAGCAGCGGAGATGAACCTGCGCATTCCGGACGATCTGTCGCTGATGGGCTATGACGACCTGCCCTTTGCCTCTTACACCGTCCCCCAGCTGACGACTGTCGCCCAACCGCTGGATCAAATGGGGGCGACCGCGGTCGAGGTGCTGCTGGATCAAATGGGCAAGCAAGATCAACCGCCAGTCAAAGCGGTCTTGACGACCAAACTGGTTGTGCGCGGTTCAACGGCCCCACCGAAGCGTCAGACATAAGACTGGAGTTGACCGGATGACAGGGCAAAAGCGGGTCATCTTTATACAGGAATGAGGCACCCGACCATGGAAGCCGTCGTATTGGAAAAGCAACACGATCTGCGTATTCGGGATATTTCCCTCACAGAACCGCTGGGACCACACGATGTTCGCATTGATCTGCGGACGGTAGGGGTGTGTGGGAGTGATGTTCATTACTACGAATGGGGCAAAATCGGCCCTTTCGTGGTCAATGAGCCGATGATCCTCGGTCATGAAGCCTCTGGCAAAGTGGTCGAAGTCGGCGCGGAAGTCACCCATCTGAAAGTGGGAGATCGAGTCTGTATGGAACCGGGCATCCCGGATCCCAACAGCCGCGCCACCCGCCTCGGCATCTATAACCTGGATCCAGCAGTGCGCTTCTGGGCAACCCCACCTGTCCACGGGGTGCTGCGTCCCAGCGTCGTCCATCCGGCGGCTTTCACTTTCAAACTACCAGACAACGTGACCTATGCTGAAGGCGCGATGATCGAACCGCTGGCCGTGGGCCTGCACGCTGCCAATAAAGCCCGCATCCGCCCCGGGGATGTGGCGGTTGTGATGGGTGCTGGCCCGATTGGCATCCTCACTGCCCTGTCCGCACTGGCAGGGGGATGCAGCCAGATCTTCATCAGCGATGTGCAGCAGCCTAAACTCGATTTGGCTGCGTCGCTCGGCCCGATTATCCCGGTCAATGTCAAAGAAGAAAACCTGGTCGAAGTCATCAACCGCCATACCGAAGGCTGGGGCGCGGACATCGTCTTTGAGTGCAGCGGTAACGAACGAGCGGCTGCTGATGTATTCAAGCCGCTTTGCCCTGGTGGGACGGTGGTGCTGGTCGGTATTCCCGGCAGTCCATTCCCGTTTGATGTCTCTGCCGCGCAGATCAAAGAAGCCCGCATCGAAAATGTCTTCCGTTACGCGCATGTCTATCCACGCGCACTGGCCCTGATGGGCAGCGGCAAGCTGGATGTCAAACCGTTGATTACGGATCGCTTCAGCTTTGCGGACAGTGTCAAGGCCTTTGACTATGCCCTGCACATGCCGCCAACCTCGGTCAAAGTGCAGATTACTGTTGCAGACGATTAAACCCGGAGGGTGGCCCCATGAAGGCCGGAGTTTTTCATCAACCGGGCAGCCTGACTTTTCAGGACATGCCCGAACCGTCAGTCGGCCCGCAGGATGTTTTGATTGCCGTTCAATATGCCGGCATTTGTGGCACCGATGTGCATATCCTCAAAGGGGAATATGAGGCTCACTACCCCCTGATCCCTGGTCATGAATTCAGCGGCGTCGTGGCTGCCGTTGGCGCGGAGGTCAGCCGCTTCAAGGTAGGCGACCGGGTGACCGCTGACCCCAATGTGCCATGTGGCCGCTGCACGTTTTGCCAGCGTAATGAACCCAATCAGTGCCGGGATTTGCGGGCTATTGGCGTGACGGGTAATGGTGGATTCGCACAGTATGTGACCGCCCCGGAAGGCAATGTCTTTTCCATCGGCGACCTGGCCTTCGACGCTGCTGCGCTGATCGAACCGCTGGCGTGTGTGGTCTGGGGGTTGAAGCAGGTGGAGATCCAGCCGGGTGACAGTGTGCTGCTGTTTGGGGCCGGGCCGATGGGCTGCCTGCTCTTGCAGGCGGTCCGCTGCGCCGGGGCCGCGCGCATCACCGTCATTGATCCCGTCCAGTGGCGGCTTGATCTGGCCCGGTCACTTGGCGCGACCGATACCTATCTGCCGGGCGATCACCTCGGGAGTGTTTTAGAGAAACACGAACCCTACGGCTATGATGTGGTGGTTGATGCGACCGGCGTCCCCGCCGTACTGGAAGCTGCCTTTGCCTACACCAAACCGCGGGGCAAATTCTGGGTGTTTGGGGTGACACCGGCGGGCACCCAGATTCGCGTGCCAGCCTATGACATCTTCCGCAAAGACCTAAAGATCATCGGCAGTTTTGCCGTCAACCGTACCTTCCCACAAGCCATCACGCTGATTCAGAGCGGCGCGGTGCAGGTCACGCCGCTGATCTCCCACCGCCTGCCGCTGCGGGAATTCGAGCGCGGCTTTGAGCTGGCCCAGCATGATCCGGCCCGGATGAAAGTCCAGTTCGCGCTGGATTGATCGCATGCATCGCGTTCTTCCGGCGGGCTGTGAGTCCGTGACTGTGTGAGAGGTCGGGGCTTGTCGTTCATCTGATCGCGCCATGGAACTACAGTGGGCCAGTCCGTTATCTGGTTGCAAGTTTTATTCCTTCAGGATTAAGCTTGTGACCAGACTAGCCTATGTAGAGAAATGTAGCATTTATGAATCGACGCCGCTTAACTGCCATCATCCGCATTGTGGTGACAGTTGCCCTGATGATCGCCCTCTTTACCCTGGTCATTGACGCTGAAGAACGTCAGAGCATGGTAGAACATATCAGTCAGTTGAACCTCAGTTTTTACCTGTTGGGCCTCGCCACGTTCTGTCTCTTCATCGCGGTTTGGGTGACTCGTTGGCGCTATCTGCTGCGTGCTGCCGGGGATCAAACCCCGTATCGCAGCCTGCTGGCGACTACGCTGGTCGGTAATTTCTTCGCCCTATTCTTGCCGGAAGCAGTTGGCTCGGATGTCGCGCGCGCAACACGCGGGATGCAGTCGGCCACCAGTGCCAGTTTTGTCTCTACCGTCCTGCTGGATCGGGTGGTTGGCCTGGTCTCGCTGACGATTCTGGCGGGGAGCGCCCTGCTGCTCGGCAGCAATATCTTCACTGATCTGACTGCCGCTTATGTAATTGGTGGGGTGGCTGTCTTTTTTGTGGTGGGCTGGTTTTTGTTCTTCAATCGGCGCTTTATGGAGTTCATCTTTGGCCTGATGTTCCGCCTGCCGATTCTGCCCCGGATCGAAAAACCGATCCGCAGCCTGTACGAGGCACTCTACAGCTTTCACAACCGCCCGCGTATTCTCATTCAAGCGCTGCTGATGTCGCTGGTGGTCCAAAGCATCGAAATCACTTCAGTGGTCTGGTTAGGGCAGGCGCTGGGCTTGACCACCCCGTTGCCGTTCTACTTCATCGTTATGCCGATCGTGTGGCTGGTGATCACCATTCCAATCTCGATTGGTGGCCTGGGGATGCGGGAAGGGGTGTTCATCGCCTTCCTGGGGCAAGTGGGGGTGAGCCAACCGGATGCGCTGGCGCTCTCGCTGCTGTACTACTCCTTCAAAGTTGTTACAGGCGTGATCGGTGGCATCATCTGGATGCGTTTATCGGCAGCGACAGCTCTGGAAACCGAGCCAGCCACGGCGGGTTCGTAAGGGCGGCAGCTCCCGGTTCTGGACATATTGGACAGAATGGACAGATTTGACAGCCTTTTTTTGTCCAACATCCGGTGTGATAGTCAGTCGGTTCGGGCGAGTCGGTTTGTATACATTGTACCTGAAAGTGAGTGCAAAATCGGAACATATGTTCCGATTTTTTGGCACATCCAGGGCTCACGCAAATCAGCCGTCCCACCGGGAGGTTGCGCTCTGCGCCCCTGTATAAAAGGCAGGTTGCTTGCGTAAGTCGTATTCAAGATACGTCCATTAGGGTGGAGGGCTACGGTGAGTAAAATACCTGCCGACGATCCGCGAAGACGCTTTATCTACGAGCCGCCGCGTAATCCTGACGGCACGCCGTTATCACCCGAGCAGGCAGCGGCATTCCGGGCTGAAGCGGCTGTGAGAATGGCTCAATGGAACAAAGCGAAAGAAGAACGGCGACTAGAGCGCGAACGACGGTTGCAAGCACGGCGGGAAGCAAAGGTGAACGACGACTCAAGCGGACAGGATGAAACTCACCAGGAGTAGGTTGTGGTGTTACCCTGAGTCACGGGTCGGAACGATGTGGGTACGTCCTTCCCACTCCCCATACTCTGCCAGCGGTCTGAAGCGAAGCGTCGTAAACTCGAAGTGAAAATCCTTGCGCTGGCGCTCGACCATTGCGGCAGCATGGCGCTCCGGTTGAGGCACTTCGCTATGCCCACGTACCATATCGACCATCTCTCGCTGTGAAGTCCACACAGAAAAGGTCGAAACTGTGTTCGGCAGCCGCATGGCCGCAGCGGCATAAGTCGTGCCTGGATGGTCGCGCACAAGTGATTCAACTGGCTTGCCCCACCAAATGAAGCGTGGTACCTGTGGCAACCTCATCCGTGCCAGGGTCACCGCAACCACCGGAGCTTCGGGGTCTTGTTCACCAATGCTTTCAGGGAGGCCATCGAATTCGGTAATGTGCCCCCAGCGCCGCAGGAACCCTAACCGCACATGCCAGCCAGCGGCAAGCGCACGCCCCAATTGTGTACCGCCAAGAAAATCGTCTATTGCAGTATCGCTCTCCCATGAGGCAAACATCGTCAGTTGGCGGATCTGCATCCGTTCCGGAGAGAGGATAGGGGCACCCAGCGTCATCTTCGACATACACTCTGCGTGGACGAGGCCAGGGACTTGTGCGCTGGTCGGCGGACGCAAGAGCGCCTTGACTGCCGTACCTATGCTTACCTTTGCAAAATGGAAAGTAAATAGTTTCATCGTTTTTATCGCCTAATCACGAGCATAAGGCCCTTATAGGGACGGTCATAGTTCACCTCCTGCGCTCGATGCATTTTATTGTAAATAGGCCCGGGCCACTTCAACTCACTGCACCGCCCCATGTGGCAGGACGGCATGAACGCCGTTCACCCCGTTGGCAATCTGCGTGATGCGGAGGTCAACCACCAGACTCGCCAATGCCAGCGCATCCCGCATGTCCACCTTGAGCAGCGATTGCATCAGCACCAGCATATCCTCTAACGCCTGCCAGGTGGCCTGATTGAGGTCCTCTTGCAGACCGAAGGTGACCCAGCCTTCCGGCGTAGAGGCGCGGGGACGTTCCAGCGGCATATCCTCACACAGATGGAAGGTCAGGTCTACGCGCTCCATCGGGCATTCGATGGCCGTCACGCTGACTTCACCATCGCCCTGCACGGCATGACCATCGCCGGTGTAAAACAGCGCCCCTTCCACGCCGATTGGCAGGAACAGCGTCGAGCCGCTGGTGAGCAGTTTGCAGTCCAGGTTGCCGCCCCACTTGCGCGGCGGCGGCGTGGGATGCTGACCCAGCTCTGGTGGGGCCACGCCCATCACGCCCATGAACGGCTTGAGCGCCACCGTATGCCCATGCTGGTTGCGCCCGGTCATGGCCGCCGGGTCGAGCGTCCAGGTGTGGATGCGCTCATCTGCCCCTTCACCCATGTTGAAATGGCGATTGATCGGGTGATCCCACCCGCCTGCCAGTGTGAAGCCATAGCTGCCGGGGATGATCGTGCCGATCTCGACCGCCAGCGTCATGCCCGGTACGGCTCCCCGGATCGCAATCGGCCCGACCAAGCAATGCCCGGAGTCCGATTCTCCATGGCGCGGCTCCAGTTTCTTGCGCGGTATCTCAAACGTGACCAGCGGCTCCAATCCCCAACCGGCATCCAGGGTGCGGTAGCGCACCGTCTCACCAGGGTCGATGGTCAGGATGGGGGAATGCCCACGTGAAAAACAGCCGACCAGATGCTCTTGAGTGGGTTCAAGCGTGTGAAGGGTCATTGCAGCAGAGAGTCCTCGTTAGCGGTTAAGGTGAATTCACTCCCAGTCCTCAATTTTTAGCCACCCAATACGACTGAATTCTTTTGTATTATGGGTGATGAGGATGAGGTTATGCACTACTGCAATTGCGGCAATTTGCATATCGTAAGGGCCGATTGGCGTACCGGATTGCTTCAAGTAAGTCCGAATGCGACCAAATTCATCCGCTGCGTAGTCATCAAAGGGAATCGAGGCAAAACGGATGAAAAATGAATCCTGTATAGCACGAGAGGCGGCTGGATTATGACTACCTGCTGACCCCGCATACATCTCTGCTTTGGTTACAGCACTAACTGCTATATCTACATCCGTGATTGAGCGCATTCGTTCACGGATGCGTGGTGCTCTGGCATTGATATAGATATAACGAATGCAAGTATTGGTATCCAGTATATATTTCATTCGATTGCGTCTCGCTCATCCACGTCGGGTGGTTGATCGCGCTCAATGGGATCATGGGCAAGGCTGCCGTAGGTGCGGTCTAAAAACTCGTTCCACGGAATATGCCGGTAAGCTTCGACTTGAAGACTATGTTTCAGGTTGCTGCTGAGATATTCAAGCAATTGCACTCGTTCGATCAAGCTCAGACGCTCAGTGAGTTGAAGTGCTTCTTCATAGAGAGTCATCGCACACCTCCCGATCTAGTATGAGACTATTTTATCAGGGATAACCGCTGAGGGATTGCCGACTTTCCCCGCAAGAATCGGATAGCTCCACCTGCCTGAATGCCGTATCCTGACAGCATAGGTTGATCAGAATGAAAACCGACGCAGATCAGGAGCTAAGTCTATGGCGATCCCTATCACCCTCGATGAGCAGCGCTGGCAGGCGGTTATCGACCGGGATGCCAGCCAGGATGGGCAGTTTGTCTTTGCGGTGCGGACGACCGGAGTCTACTGTCGTCCATCCTGCAAGTGCCGCCAACCGCTGCGCCAGAACGTTCATTTCTATGACTCACCGGCTCAGGCCGAGGCGGCAGGCTTCCGCGCCTGCAAACGCTGCGCCCCGGATCGACTGGCGTTTGAGGCGGAGATCGGGGCGCGGGTGTGTGCTTTCATCGATGCGCATCTGGATGAACGCCTGACGCTGGATCGGCTGGGGGAAGCTGTCGGCTTAAGTCCGGCCCATTTGCAGCGCGTCTTTAAGCAGGTGACAGGGGTCAGTCCCCGCCAATATGTCGAAGCGCGGCGAGTCGGTCAGCTCAAAGCCAATCTGCGTGAAGGCCAACCGATTGCGGCTGCGCTCTACGATGCCGGTTTTAGTTCCAGCAGTCGGGTGTATGAGGAGTCGGGCGCGAAGCTGGGCATGACGCCTGCTGCCTACCGTAAAGGAGGAGCCGGAATGCACATTCGATACACCATCAGCGAATGCCCCCTGGGATATTTATTGGTCGGCGCGACCGAGCGCGGCCTGTGCGCCGTCAGTCTGGGGGATAGTCCGGCGGCGGTCGAACAGTGGCTCCAGACGGATTACCCGCAGGCAGAACTCGAACAGGCTGATGCGGGTTTGGCTGCGGTGGTCGAGCAGTTGGTGCGGCACCTGGCCGGTGACCTGCCCCACCTCGACCTGCCGCTGGATGTTCAGGCGACGGCGTTCCAACTGCGAGTCTGGGAAACGCTGCGGCAGATTCCCTACGGAGAGACTCGCTCTTATGCCCAGGTGGCGCAGGCGTTAGGCGAGCCAACCGCGGCCCGGGCTGTCGCGCGCGCGTGTGCGAGTAACCGGGTGGCGTTGGTCATCCCCTGCCATCGGGTGGTAAGGGGCGATGGCGACCTGAGCGGCTATCGCTGGGGCGTGAAGCGCAAGGCAGTGCTGTTGGCGACAGAAAGCCAGTGAGATTTGACGCAGGGGCGATCTGCCGGATTGCCCCTACGTTGCGCCCCCCATCCCTAGGCTAACGCTACCTCAGGGGTCTTCAGCTTGACCAGTTCCTTACTCGACTCCCACAGTTCGCGAGCGATGTGCTCATCATAGGAGGCGCTGGCGGAGGGGATGGCCTGATCGCCCTGGATGTATTTGCCCGTGATGCCCTCCCAGGCGGGATCGACCGCCAGCCTCGCCAGATTGGCACCGGAGACCGGTACTGAAGTGGGAGCTGCGCCGAGCATCAGGCGGGTCAGTGCCGGGATGCGCGGCAGCACATTTTCCCAGACCCAACGCACCGGCGGCGCATAGTCCCGCGCCAGTCCGGTGCCGGGCATCAGACCGGGGTCAAAGGCGTTGACCGTGATCGGTCGCGGCAGGCGCGTATCCTGTTCCAGGCGGCGGATGAGTTCATAGGTATGCCACATATTGGCCAGCTTGGAGGTCGCATAGCGCTGCCGCCCGATGAACTGCAGGTCTCCGCCGCTGACGGGTGGTGGAAAGGCGGCGGCCTGGGCGGTTGTATAGGCTGGGTCCGGCATACCGCCCTTGTCAGCCTGGCCGACATCCGTGCTGGAAAAATGGGTGCCGCTGCTCACATTGATGATCCGCGCCGGGGCGACCAGATGCGGCAGCAGCAGTTGCGTGAGCAGGAAGTGGCCCAGATGATTCACGCCAAAAGTGGTCTCAAAACCATCGACTGTGCGCGTGTCGCTGACGACCTGCAAGGCGGCATTACAGATCAACGCCTGAATGGGCGGCAGCTTCCGGCTAGTGATGCTGGCTGCAAAAGTACGGACACTCGCGAGCGAGCCTAAGTCCAGCGGCTGTGCTTCGATGGAAGCCGAGGGAGCCTGCTTGCGGATCGCCTGCACGGCTTCTTGCCCGGCAGTCGTGCTGCGGTTGGCGATGATGATATTCCACTGCGGATAGGTGGTGGCAATATGACGTGCTGCTTGGAAACCCAAGCCCATGCTGCCCCCGGTGATGATGACAGTTTTGGCTGCGGCTGTGGTAGGATTGCTCATAGGATCTGCAAGCTCCAGGCACTACAATGATTACACTGTCAACATTCTAATGCCCCAGTGTTTACATTGTCAACATAGGATCATGATTTTCTCATGGATACGGTCAAAGACGGCAAAGCCTATCACCATGGTCAACTGCGCGAGGCGCTTATTCTCGCTGGCCTCCAGTTGCTCAATGAGGGAGGCGTGGCTGGGGTCGACCTCCGCAAGGTGGCCCGGATGGCTGGCGTGAGCCATGCTGCGCCGTACCGCCATTTTCCTGATAAGCGCGCCCTGATCGCGGCGATTGCCGAACAAGGCTTTGCCAGCCTGACCACAGCGATGCGGGACGCACTGGCATCCGTCCATCCAACCGATGGGCGTGCCCAATTCCGGGCGATGGGCCATGCTTATATCGGCTTCGCGCTGGCGAACCCGGCCCTGATGCGGGAGATGTTCAGCGGCCTGACGGTTGACCGTGCTGACTTCCCCAGCCTGTACACGGCCTCTAAAGAGTCCTTCGGCCTGCTCTACGGCACCATCGCCCAGACCTTTGGCGAGCCGGTCGAACTTCGGACGGTCATCACTTTCAGCGCCATTCATGGGCTGGCGCTGCTGCTGCTGGAAAATCAAATTCCGCTGACGGCAGATAAGACGGTGGATGGGATGGTTGATGCCAGCCTCGATACGCTCATCCGGGGCTTTGGTGGATGAGGGCCTTAAGGTCCGGTTACGAGAGTGAAGGGCAACTTTGACCGCTAATCTCCCGCTGCGGAGCGATCATCCGATCACGGCGCTCGATTCACAGGCGGCCTGGAACTGCCGCTGGTATGGTGTGCGCAAAGATCGTATCCAACTGCCGGATGGCTCCGAAGGCGAGTATAACGTCCTGGAACTGCCGGACGCAGTCTGGATACTACCGATTACCGAATCCGGCGAGGTAGTGCTGCTGCGGCACTACCGCTACCCGCTTCAGCGGTGGCTGTGGGAACTGCCCAGCGGCAGCATCAATGCGGGCGATAGTCCGCTGGCAACGGCACAGCGGGAGTTGAAAGAGGAAGCGGGTGGCACCGCGCAGGAGTGGCGCGCCCTGCTGACGACCAGCACCATGAAGGGTATCGGCACCGAGCAGGCGCACATCTTTATGGCAACCGGGGTCAGGCTGGGGGAAACCCACCACGAACCTGCTGAAGTGATGAGCATCCACCGCTTTTCGCTGGCAGAGGTTCGGCGCATGGCGCAGGCAGGCGAGATTGAGGATGCGGTCAGCGTCCTGGCGATTTTACTGGGTCTCGGCGGCTAGACATTTAGCCCAGTACGCGTTGGAGCGTTTCCCGGTCGATGTTCCCCCCACTGACCACTACCGCGGTCAGCTTGCCATCGACTGGGATGAGTCCACTCTGCAGGGCGGCTACCCCGACGGCTCCCCCCCCTTCCACAATCCAGCCGGTGTCAAATGCTAACCAGCGGATCGCCTCAGCAATCGCTTCCTCGGTGACCAGCACGACCCGATCCACAACCTGCTTGCTGATCGCCAGCGTGATTGAACCGGCTTCGATTTCGCCGGAAAGGGCTTCGGCCAGAGTCTCCCATTGCTGCGGGTGCTGCGTGCCGTGTATCCAGTTATAGAGTGCGGGGGTGGCGACGGAGCAAGCACCGATCACCTCAATCGCCGGGTTGATGGCTTTCATGGCTATGCCCACGCCGCTGATGAGTCCGCCCCCGCTGACCGGCACAATCACGCGCTGAATTCCCGTCAGATCATCCAGAATTTCCAGTCCGACTGTCCCGGCTCCGGCAATCACCTGTGGATCGTTATAGGCCGAGATGAAGGTCTTGCCCGTATCGCGTTCCATCTGCCGGGCCGCCGCTTCGGTTTCGTCATAGGTTTCACCGACCAGCAGTGGGGTTGCGCCCCAGGCCCGGACTCCATCGACTTTGCGGCGGGGGGTGTGGGCAGGCATCATGATCGTGGCCTCTGCGCCGACCAGATGGGCCGCCAATGCTACCCCTTGCGCGTGATTGCCGCTGCTGGCCGCCAGAATACCCCGCGACCGGGCGGCGGCATCGAGCGCCAGCATGGCGTTCAGCGCCCCCCGGCACTTGAATGAATGGGTGCGGTTGGCATTCTCCAGCTTCAGCCAGATATGCGGCCCTAATCCGAGGGCGGGTTCCAGTGGCGTGGGGCGCAGGTAGCCGGTCAGTCGGCGGCGGGCGAGGATCAGATCCGCATTGTTCAACATCACAAAAGTCCTAAAAGACAGCCGATTTATGTTTCACTGGGTTCAAAGAAGAAGGCTTGTAATGCCAGGGCCGCCGCGCCAATCACCCCTGCCTGTTCCTGAAAGCGTGTGACTTCGATGCGGGTGCGCTCGCCCATGCCGGCAAAGGTACGTTCGCGCAGGGTAGCAGTTGCGGCGGGACCCAGCAGATCCCAGGCGCGGGCGAAGAAACCGCCCAGCACAATCACTTCGGGATTGAAAACCGTCACGACAGTTGCCAGGCCGATCCCCAGGTAACGGGCGCGCTCGTCCAGCAGGTTGACAGCATCGGCGTGCCCGCCGCGGGCGGCCTGTAGCAAGCGTTCGAGTACGCTTCCTTCTCCGGCGGGCAGATCGAGGTGGGCAGCAGCTCGACCGATGGCCGCTTCCGAAACCAGCGTTTCCAGGCAGCCGGTATTGCCACAGCGGCAGCGTTCGCCCGCGGTAGGGATGAGCGTGATATGACCGATCTCACCCGCGCCGCCGTTGGCTCCCCGGTAGAGCTTGCCATCCAGTGCCAGACCCGCGCCCACCCCTACCCGTCCATAAATGAACGCCAGTGAGGAAGCGTTTTGCCCGGCACCCCAGAAGGTTTCCGCCAGCGCCATCGCCCGAACATTGTTTTCGACCGCGACCGGCAGCCGGAGCCTGGCGCTGAGGGTGTCCACGACCGGGACATCCTGCCAGCCTAATCCCGGCGCAATCCGGTTGATGCCGGTCTCTGGTTCGACCAGCCCGGAGGCGCCCAGCCCCACGCCCAGGATCAATCCGGGCGGAACGGCACTGGCCGCGATGACCTGGGCCGCCCGTTCGCTGATCTGTTGCAGCGCGTCGGCTGCCGAGATGCCTTCGGTTAAAGTCAGGGTATCCGTCAAGCGAGGACGACCGTACAAATCCGTCAGCGCCAGATAGACGCGGTCTACATCAATGTGGACACCCAGCGCGAAGCGGGCATCCGGCACCAGCCGCAGGGCGCGCTGGGGCCGTCCGACTCCTCGCGGAACCGGCGGTTGACCGGCCCGGCGGCGCTGGGGTTTGACCTCCGCCAACACGCCTTGCCGGATGAGCCCCCGCACCAGGTTGGTGATGCTGGTGGAAGATAGGCCCGTGATCTGAGCCAGTTGAGCGCGGGAGACCGACTCCTGACGCAGGAAAGCAAAAAGAACCGCCCGCAGATTATGCGCTCGTATGGTGCTTCCGGTACTGCCGGTCAGCAGACCGCGCAGACCACCCAGTCGTTGTCCCCAGCGTCGTGCCATAATGCCCGCCATGATACCGGGTGGACGGCAACCCTGCCAAGCCATTCTGGTTAACGTTCATCAGAAAACAGCCAAATATTCGTAGTCTGTTATAATTTTCAGTATCTGCTTCCGGTAAGGATCATCAACAATGGTTGATCGTTTCAGCAAATATAGCCGAGGGTGTTATGCACGGCTTCGCTTGAGCTATCTGCGCGGTCTACTCATGGTCTGGTTCTTAATCCTCGCTATCGGTCTGTTTGGGTGGAATGAGGCGTATGCCTCCAACTCCCGGCCTGCTAGACCTGCCTGGCAACAAGCTACCACTACCCCAGTGCCCGATGCGGTACTCCGGGCTGAGGCCGAACAGCAATTGGAGTTAGCGCAGATAGCGGCAGATGAATGGGTTGAGGGCGGGGACACAGGTCCGGTGGAGAAAGCCTTTGAGCGCGCCTTGACGATCTATCGTGAATTAGGTGATGTCAATGGTCAGGCGGATGTGCTGCTGGAAATGGGTAGAACGCTGTACAGTATCAATGCCGATTTGGAAGCTTCGCGGTTTGCATTCAAGGAAGCCCTGGCCCTCTATCAACTTACCGATAATACCTTGGGTGAGGCGACTACTTTAGCTTACCTAGGCTATGCTGATATTTTCACCAAACGCTATACGGAAGCCCGGTCTAACCTGAACCAGGCGCTGGGGCTGTTCACTGAACTTGAAGATGTGGCGTGGCAAGCGCGCACATTTCGCCTTCTGGGCGAGCTGGAATTTGCTGAAGAACACTACGCCGAGTCGCGGGTTGCCCATCAAACCGCTTTGCTGCTCTTTACTCAAATTGAAGATTTGGATGGACAAGCGACTGCCCGTCGCTTCTTGTGTAATCTGGCATACTATCGGGGGATGCTGGAGGAAGCCTACGATCAATGTGTAGCAGCAGGCCGTGCTTACTATGACCTGGAAGATAGCGAGCAGGTAGCTAGTCTGTTGAATCAATTGGCTAATATTCAGTGGTTGCGCGGGGATCTTGGTTCAGCCGAAGAATTGGCGTCCGACGCGCGTACCTGGTATGAGTACGCGGAATTGACCACAGGTCAATTCCAGATGATCCAGGCTTTAGGGCGGTTCACGTTAGAGGCCGACAGTTTGACCGATTTGGTTGCCAATTATGAACAGCTCTACGCACAGTTAGATGGTATTGCCCCGGTCTTGGGGCCCAGTGAACGTCTAGAACGTCCTCTCATTTGGACCGAGGCCAGTATCTATTTTGAGGAGTCAGAAGCGCTTCAGCTGGATGCGGCTGACCAATCTTATGGTGAAGCCAGCGTCCAGTATTCCTTAGGTCAACTGGCCCAGCGGCGTGGTGAACTGGAAGTCGCCCGCGAACACTTTGAAATCAGCCTGGAATTGTACCGTGAACTCGATTACGGGCTGCTGCAAGCTGCTACCTTGAACTCATTAGGTCACTTGGATTTGCTGGAAGGTGATTTGGTAGCGGCTCAATCCCATTTTGACGCTGCCCTGGCGCTATCGCAGGCGCACGGACTGCCAACCAGCCCGGCATATGCCTGGCGGAGCAAAGGCGATCTAGCGGTACTCCAGGGGCGTTTTACTTTGGCCAATACCTACTATGAAACCAGTGAAACTCTCTTCCGCCAGGCAGGTAGTCGCGTTGATATCATCAAGGTTCTGATCGGGCGAGCGTTACTGGCAACTTACCTGGGGGAAACGGAACGCGCCTGCACTTTTTATGACAAGCTGAATGTCGTGGCTTCCGATACAGATTTTCATAATGATCCCGCTATCTTTCGATTGCGGCAATACGCTACGGAACACGTGGGCTGCCAACTCTCCACGGTAAAGACCCGCTAAGCCTGCGTTACCGCCGTCGTTCCAGCGCCCGCTGATACTGAAGGGCGAAGCGCAATATGGCGATGATGCTGTTGGCCTGGCCTTCAACCTCGGCAATGGCATCCATCACCCGGCGACCCTGCAAGGTGGGGAGCGTCAGATCCGCCATGTTGGAGTCCGCTTCGACGGCCCGTACCCACATGACCACACATTCCATACACAGCGTCAGACGGTCGAGGAGGTTGCCGATGTACAGCACCGGATCACTGCCGTCCCACTCGGATTCGCGGATGAGGTCCGCCGCTTCGGTCATACATGTGCGGATGCCGTTGAAGCGTTCGCGTAACTGCACTGCCGAGTCCTGATTACCGAGGGTGCCAGTCGTCCGGGCGACTGCCTGAGCGTAGAGCCGGGCGGTGACGGAGGCAAGGTTAACCGTCTCCAGCAGATCACCCTGCAGTACCTCGCGAATGAATAGGTCAGCTGGATACTGCGCCCAACGGAGCAGCGTTGTATCCTGTGGGGTGGGCATTTTTTAGGTCATACCTGCCATCGTGTAACAGTTTTGAAATGTTTCTAACTGAAACACCTTGCAAATGCCAGACAGATATAAGACCACCTCGCAATTGTTTGAGAGATTTTACGGGTTTTACGCAGAATTTACGGGGCCTTTACGGAGCGAGATGCCCGGCGAACGCCTCGGCAAATTCAGTGGGGATGCGGATCGGTCTGCCGGTTGCCAGATCAACCCAGACAAAACGGGTGCGCGCCTGCGCCAGCACATCAGTACCGCGCCGCACCTGGTAGTTACGCACCGCGTTCGAGCGTTTGAGATCGCTCACAAAGGTTTCGATTTCCAGCGAGTCCCCCAGCAGCGCAGGCAGGCGATATTCAATATGGACCTCGCGGGCGATGATGCCAAAACCCGCTTCCGCGCAGCGCCGCATCGACCAGCCAAAGTGGGCGGCGGCTTCGACACCGGCTTCTTCCAGATAGTGGAAGTAAGCGGCGTTATTGACGTGCTGCGCGGTATCAATATCGCGCCACTCAACCTTGCGCCGGAAGCTGTAGGGTGCAGGGGGAACAGGTGGCAGGGCCGGGAATTTGGGGCGTGGGGTCGCGGTCTCCGGCAGACCCTCCGGCGCAAAGGCTGTGATCATCTCCGGGGGGACAACCAGCGGGCGCTGCGTAGTTGCATCCAGATAAACCCAGTCGGTTTCAGCCTGGGCCAGCAGGGTATCTACACCCAGTCGGCGGAACTCGTACCGCCGCCGCGAGCGCACCCGGCGGAAGTCGTCTACCCAGGTCTTGACCTCGACGGTATCCCCATACACCAGCGGCGCTAAATACTCGATTCGAGTCTCCCGCGCCAGCCACAATGTCCCCATGGCTTCATAGCGGGCTTTGGAGTAACCCACCGCCGTCGAAGCCTGGAAGGCCGCTTCTTCCATATAGTGAATGTAGTTGGCGTTGTTCAGGTGTCCGTAGGCATCACATTCGTAATGGCGCACGGCAAAAGTAGCGATATGGGTTGCAGGCATCAGGCATCCACAATCGGTTCGGTGATGAAGTAGATATACATGCGGAGCTGCCCCAGCCGGATTTCATCCCCGTTGCGGACTTCGGTCAGGTTGCGTGCCCGCAGCGACTCGCCATTCAGGTAGGTGCCGTTGATGCTGTCCGCGTCTTCGATGAAGAATTTACCCTGCTTGAAGTGCAGGAACATATGCAGCCGGGAAACGCCAGTATTGGCGGCATCGTAGCGGTTGAGGTCAACGTGGGTTTTCAGGCTGCCGGTGCTGGGTGCGCGCCCAAAGGACACCGGTTGATTGACCACCAGGGGAACCGGGGCATCCGGGTAACCGGCGATGAACATGACGGCGGCATTCTTGCGGGACTCGGCAGGCATGGCTTTGAGCGGCGCGGTGCCGACCAGATGCTTGGTATACATGCCCACGTTGCCCGCCTCATGCTGCAGAATGAGCGAGGAGACGACCTGTGTCAGGTCGCGGGCATTGATCGGTTTGTTGAGGAAAATATCCGCCCCGGCTTGCATCGAATCGGCGGCGTCATTGTTTTCCGGGCGGGACTCGCCGGTGATGATGACCGGCATGGTGTTCTGCATCACATCCCGGCGGACGTAGCGGCAGAACTCCAGCCCGCTCATATCGGGCAGGTTGCGGTCCACGATGACGGCGCTGGGGCGGCGTTGATTATAGGTGCGGATCGCGCCGACCACTTCATGCGTGATCTTGGTCTGGTAACCGGCACCCTGCAGGATTTGTGAGAGGGATTCGGCCAGTTCCGGGTGCGGCTGAACGATCAGCACCAGTTGACCGCGCCCTGCTTTAGCTTGCTCATGAATCTGGAGGCTGGGCTGCTTCTGCATCGCGCCACCCTGATCCGGCGCGAGCAGAATAGCGACCTCAATCCGCATTCGCCCCAGCATGAGCGTGTCCCCATGATTGAGGCGGTAGCCCTCACCGGCTTTAAGCCGATTGTTATTGAGGAAGCTGCCGTTGCCGCTGCTCTGGTCGACCACCATCAGCCGGTCGGCTTCCGCCGCTAATTGAACATGCTGCCGGGAAACACCCAACTGTTCCGCATCGTAAGGCGATAGGTCAACCTGGACGCGGGCAGCTTCCCCGGCCACATTACGACCGATCATCACGCGATCATCGACCCGGAAAGTCAGCGGCTTGGAAAAGGGACTACCGCGAAATTGCACAACCCACATTGGGGATTCGGCCATAGCGACCTCTGAAAGTACTGCCCAACCTTGTTCAATAGTATAGTCTACAATTCATTTTTCGCCCCTGCTATGGATACCTGAAAAATGACCTTCGTCAGTCGCCGCTTGCGCCGCCCATAGGGTACAATTCAGCCCGTATCCGTATACCCATGAGGATAACCTATCTATGGCGAACTTTGACCTGACCCGCGAACTGGCGCAGGCATCCGGCGGCAAGATCATCCTGCTGGTGATGGACGGCCTGGGCGGCCTCCCCCTGACACCCGACGGCCTGACCGAACTCGAATCCGCACACACCCCCAACCTGGATGCGCTGGCGAAGACCGGCAGCCTCGGGCTGAGCATCCCGGTCGCCCGTGGTATTGCCCCTGGCAGCGGCCCCGGTCACCTGGGCTTGTTCGGCTATGACCCCATCGAATACCAGATCGGGCGCGGTGTGCTGGAAGCCACCGGCATCGGCCTGCACGTCAACCCCGGCGATGTGGCAGTGCGCGGTAACTTCTGTACGGTCGATGCCGCCGGGAACATCACTGACCGCCGCGCAGGTCGTATCCCGACCGAAGAGGGGGCCAAGCGCGTCGAACTGCTCAAGCAGATTCAACTACCCGGTGTAGAGACGATTGTCGAAGCCGTACAGGATTACCGCTTTGCGCTGATGCTGCGTGGGCCGGGGCTGGATGGCAGCATTGCCGATACAGACCCGCAGGCCACCGGCGTTCCAACGCTGCCCGCCCGCGCCGAGCGCCCGGAAGCGGAGTATACGGCGGGACTTATCAACCAGTGGTTGGCAGAAGCCCGCAAAATACTGACCGGGCACGAACCGGCTAACATGGTCACGCTGCGTGGCTTCGCCATGGACCCGGCGCTGCCCAAGTTCAAGGATGTGTATAAGCTGAAGGCGGCCTGCGTCGCTGTCTACCCGATGTACAAGGGTGTGGCGCGGTTGGTCGGCATGGATATTCTGGATGTGGGCGGGCACGGCACCCCGGAAGATGAGTTCAACCGGGTAGCAGCCGCCTGGAAGGATTATGACTTCTTCTTCATCCACATCAAGTACACCGACAGCCGGGGCGAAGATGGCAAGTTCGAGGAGAAGGCCAAGGTCATCGAGAGCGTGGATGCGGCGCTGCCGATCCTGCTGGGCCTGAACCCGGATGTGCTGGTCGTGACCGGCGATCACTCCACCCCGGCCAAGTACAAGGCGCATAGCTGGCACCCGGTGCCGACCCTGCTGCACGCACCGCAAACGGCCATGCCCGACCGGGCGCAGGCTTTTGGTGAGCGCGAGTGCATCATGGGTGCGCTGGGGCAGTTCCCCGCCGCTGAGCTGATGATGCTGGCGCTGGCCCACGCCAACCGGCTGGTCAAGTTCGGCGCGTAGGTTACAGCGGGACAATCGACCGGAGTTTGAGGAAAAATGGACAGGACTCGGCTATGCTGCCGTATCCTGTCCGTTTTTATTCCGCGACATAGCAGCCCGCATTGGAAGGATGATCGAGTACCAGGGTAGCCGGGTTCACATCCCGGATGATCCAGAGCACGATCAGATCCCCCACTGCCGCCGAAATCATGATGGCGCTGACAAAGGTCAACGGCGCATCAGCCCGTAACAGTCCGATTATCCAGGGCAGGATACCGGTCACGATCAGCGGCAGCACCGCCCCAATCCGGTAGGCTCCGGCAGGCATGGGGGCCAACGCATGGCAGTAGGGGCTGAGGGTCTTCCACAGGAAGCCGAACTTCAACTGCGACCACTGCAGTCCCCCGGCGTACTTCCAGCCAATCGCGTGGACACCTTCATGCGCGAGGATCAGCAGCAGCACCCAGACCAGAATCCAGAGCCAGCCCGCCCCGGACACTGCCCCCCAGAACGGCCCAAAACCATAGACCAGCCAGTAGGGCACCAGCGGCACCGCCAAGAGCAGCAGGCTCAACCATAATCCGTTGGTGGCGATCTCCGTCAAGGGTACCGAGACATCCCGATAGCCGGGTGGGGGCGCGGTCGTTTCGGTCATGCAGTCAGGCTCCTGTGATCAATGGCTACAGCGATCATCATTATAGCGTGTCGTTTTTTTGCAAGACGCAGCGGACAAACTGAGCTAGGATGAAGACGTTGTACGGGATTAATGACCCGAAAGGATAATCTCATGCGAAGCCTGACTGTAACCGAGTTTCTCTCGCTGGATGGTGTGATGGAAAATCCGGCCTGGACTTTCCCTTACTGGAATGACGAAACTGCCCAGTTTAAGGGCGAGGAGACCACTCCTAACGATGTGCTGCTGCTGGGGCGGGTGACCTACGAAGGTTTTGCGGCAGCCTGGCCACAGCGCGGGAATGAAGACCCGGGTGCGGCCTACTTCAATGGGGTTCGCAAATACGTGGTTTCCAACACGTTGACCAGCGCTGACTGGAACAATTCGCAGATCATCCGGGGTGATGTCGTCGCGGAGATCACCCGGCTCAAGCAGGAAGCGGGCGAGAATCTGGTGGTGCATGGCAGTGGCAAGCTGGTACAGACCCTGCTGCGAAACCATCTGGTCGACCGGATTCGGTTGCTGGTCTACCCGGTGGTGCTGGGGAACGGTCAGCGGTTGTTCGAAGACGGCACCACCGCCAACCTGAAGCTGTTGGAATCCCGTCCGATGAGCACAGGCGTCGTCGGCCTGATCTACGAGGTCGTGCAGTCCTGAGGTGAGACCGGAACCATTGCGTTTTCTCCTGTCGGCAGGGTATGGTACTCTCTCCCCAACATCTGGTCATACTTGCAGGAGAGAGTCATCATGCCCCGCCCCTTTCTCATTGATACCGATACCGCATCGGATGATGCCGTTGCCATCATCATGGCGCTCAAGTGGCCGGATGTCGACGTCAAGGCCATCACGGTGGTGGCCGGGAATATGCCGCTGCATCAAGGGCTGACCAACGCCCTGTACACCTCAGAACTGTGTGGATCGGCCGTGCCGGTCTACGCGGGTGCACCCAAGCCAATGCTGCGCCCGCATGTGGATGCCACCTGGTATCACGGGCAGGATGGCATGGGCGACCAGGGCTATCCCACGCCGACCAAACAAGCAGAGAAGCGCCACGCGGTGGACGCCATGATCGACACCATCAAGGCCAACCCGGGTCTGGTCGTGGTCACGCTCGGCCCACTGACCAATGTCGCGCTGGCGATCATCCGCGCCCCGGAGATTGTGCCGCTGGTCGGTCGTTTGGTGATGATGGGCGGGGCAGCCTGCACCGTCGGCAATGTGACTCCCGCCGCCGAATACAATATCTGGTGTGACCCGGAAGCAGCGCGCATCGTGTTCCGGTCGGGCATGGCGGTCGAGATGGCCGGTTGGGAACTCTGCCGCTTTGAGGCCAACCTCAACGAAGCCGAGATCAACATGGTCAAGGGATTCAAGACCCCGCTGGCCGACCTGACCATCGACAGCAACGAGGTCGCAATCAAGGCTAACTATACCCAGTCGGCACAGATCGGGCTGGCGCTCCCTGACCCGGTCGGCATGGCGATTGCGCTGGAACCGAGCATCGTCAAGCGCTCCAGCAAACATCACGTCGATGTGGAAACCATCAGTGAACTCACGCGTGGTATGACGGTGGTCGATCAACTGGGCGTGACGCACGACGAACGCAACCGTGAGGTGTGGAGCGCCTTCGCCGGGCGCGAACCGTCGACGACTGTCATCTGGGAGATTGACATTCCCCGCTGGAAAGAGATGCTGTACAGTGTGATTCGATAGGAAGCCGGGGTTCACAGTGAAGACGTGCAGGCGTAGGGGCGCGATTTTTCGCGTCCTGGTTGACTGACAGCTAAACTGGTCACTGTGTTGCCGATTTCTCATAAGGATCAAAGATGTTCATCATCCGCAGGTTACAGCGTATCGGTAAAGACATCCTGGCCGGGCGCAATATTGACGCTTATGTGGTGGGCGCAATCGCCATTGTGCTGGCTATTCTGGGCGTGTTGGATGACATCATTCCACTGAATGTCAAGCTCTCGGCCATTCTGGCGGCGCTGGCGCTGCTGGTGCTGAACACCACCCGCCCCGAGACCCGGTCGGCAGATCTGGATGAGGTCCTGCAGGATCGGCGCGGGTTCGGGCGCTTTCAGGATTTGATCAAAGGGCGGCGGGCGCTCTGGATTTACGGCCCCAGCGCTGTCAATATCCTGCGAGATCGCCCGCTCATCCGGGAAGATATTCTCGACCGCGGCGGTGAGGTGCGGGTGCTGGTGCAAGACCCCAATGCGGCTGCGGGCCTCGACCAGCTTCACCATATCCTCGACCAGACCGATGATCTGGAAAACAGCCTGCGCATGTCCATTGATAACCTGGGGCGCATGAAGGACTGGGGCGGCAAGTTTGAGTATCGCCTATTGGCCTATTCACCCGGTTTTAGCATCGTGGTGGTGGATCCGGAAGGCCGTGAGGGCAAGGTCATCGTAGAGTTCTTCGGCTATCAGAACGACCTCATCACCGAGCGGATGCACATTGAAATCAGCCGACAGGAATCCCAGCACTGGTTTGAGTACTGGGTCAAGCAATATGAGAAGATGTGGGCAGCGGGGAAGAAAGCGGACCAACAAGGGTAAGCTCAGGTGATGCCCTGAGGCTCCCGTGCAGCCCTCATCCCCTGCGATCAGTCAAAGTGCAAACGCAGGCGGATTGAGGGCGGGGGATATCACGCACACAAGTTCAGCGAATCTGGCCTACAGGCCCAGCACTTTGTCAATCAGGCGCACCAGCACAGCCCGATTAGGCACATCCTTAACCGGGATCAGCACCGGTTTGCTGGCTCCTTTGAGCATGAAGCTCATCTGGATCTCGCGGTTCAGGTTCCAGCTTTCGATGTCATCAAAGCGGATCCGTTCCTTCCCGCGCTCCACCCCGGCAGCGCTGACGCTGACCGCGCCGAACTGAACCACCTTCCCGCGCTGGAAAGAGTCATAGGTTTCATCCAGCCACATGGACGTGGTGAAGCGGTCAATGATGGCCGCCGCTTTCCGAAAGTCTTTGATTTCTTTATTGAACCGCAGGGCTTCTCGGCCATCCCGGTCGAACAATTGCAGGTACCACATTTCCCAGCTTAATGGACTGCTGCCGTAGACCGCTTCATTGATCTTCAAACCGCCCAACGCTTCCCACTTCCACTCGGTACGCTGACCTGCCCGCGTATAAGCCAGGCCGTTTTCGTACAGCTCCAACTGAATACCGAGCATCATGAACAGCTTGTACAAGAGGGTCAGTGCGGTTAAGCCGGTCACAATCGCCACGACAAAAAGGATCGGCGTGGCCCAGGCGGGCAGACGCAGTTGAGGATTGATCTGCGGTAAGGCAATCACCGCGCCGACGGTCAGCGCGACCATGACCAACAGGCCGAGCAAGACGCCGCCGAGTTCCCCACCTCGCAGCTTGAAGGTACCCTGGAGCTTGGTGAGCGGTTCGTTCAGGCGTCCGGCAGCTCCACTGCGTGTGAGCGGGCCGGTTTTGCCTGCGTTTAAGGGGCCGGTGGTCGCTTTGGCGTTGAGCGGACCGGTTTTGCCTGCGTTCAATGGCCCGGTAGCGGCTTTGGCATTGAGCGGCCCTGTTTTCCCTGCGTTTAAGGGGCCAGTGGTCGCTTTGGCGTTGAGCGGACCGGTTTTGCCTGCGTTCAATGGCCCGGTAGCGGCTTTGGCATTGAGCGGCCCTGTTTTCCCCGCGTTCAACGGGCCGGTGTTCCCTTTGGGGGCCAGTGGACCAGTGCCCAGGCGTGTGCCACCCAGCAATCCCGTGACACCGGTGCGCGGTGCATCAGCCGGAGTCGGTTCCGGCGGCGGCGCATTCAGCAGTTGGAATTCCACGCGGTCACGGAGCTTGGTGGCTTCCACATGATTAGGGTCAATCCGCAGCGCCTTATCGAGGCAATCCCGCTGTTTGGAGGGATCGGTGATGGTGCGCGCCAGCCAGTACCAGGCATCCGCCATCGCGGAGTCTTCACGCAGGGCTTCAATGAGCAGCTGGCGGCCTCCGCCAAAGTCGCTGCGGTCACGGATGAGGTGGACGGCCTGTTCGTATTTTTCTTTTGCGGTTGCCATTCTAAAATCTCCCATCATCTCCTGCATCAGGATGAGGTGCAGTCCAGTATAGCGCGCTGCCTAACACTGGCCTATGACGCCGGACCTTTCAGACGATTCGGCGTGCGTGTGGATTAATCCCCGGTACAATGAATAGAGTAATCAGCATAGCTATCCCTACTCGAAATAAAGGATTTTGCATAATGCGCTTGCGTTCTATTTTATGGGTTCTGTCGATACTCTTCATCGGTATGCCGGTGCTGGCACAGGAGGATTCACCTGCGATCGAATGGACGCCGTGCTGGATGGAGTTGCCGGATGGCTTCGTGGAAGGTGAGGACATTGAGTGTGGCTACCTACTGGTGCCGGAGAACCGCGCCAAACCGGGTAACACGCCGACTATCGAACTGGCTTTCGCCATCGTCTATGCTCCTACCGAAGACGTGCAGCCGGACCCAATCATTTATCTGGCGGGCGGCCCCGGCGGCAATGCAGTAGCCGATGTGGAATCGTGGCTGGAGATCCCTTATCTGGGGGATCGGGATCTGATCCTGCTGGATCAGCGGGGGACGGGTTACTCGCTGCCCAGCCTGAATTGCCCGGAGGTCGAAGCCGGGGAAGACAATGGCACGGAAGCCTGCCGGGATCGTCTCATCGAGGAGGGGGTTGACCTGCAGGCGTACAACAGCGCGGAAAATGCCGCCGATGTCGCTGATCTGCGGGTGGCATTGGAATACGACGAATGGAACCTGTACGGGATTTCCTACGGCACGCGGTTGGCGCTGACCGTCATGCGGGACTACCCCGAAGGGGTTCGCAGCGTCATCATCGACTCGGTCTACCCGCCAGAAGTCAGTTCGTGGGAAGAATACGGGCGAAATACCCAAGATGTGTTCCATCGGCTGTTTGAAGCCTGTGCCGCCGATAACGCATGCAACGCCGCCTTCCCCAACCTGGAGCAGGTCTTTTATGAAACCGCTGCCCAACTGGATGCGGAGCCAGTGGTGTATGATGGGGTGGATGCCGATACAGGCGAGACTGTTGACACCCCCCTGAGCGGCAGCGACCTGATTGACCGCCTGTTCGGGGTGATGTACAGCACAGAGAGTATCCCTTACATCCCCTGGGCGATCAGCGAGATTGCCAACGGCAACTATGCCGCACTGGACGACCTGGAATACGGCGAAATGCCCGAAGGCGGCTATCGCCAGATCGATGGTGAGGACATTTCGGACAGCGAAGGCATGAATACCTCGGTCGAGTGCCAGGAAGAAATTGCCTTTTTGGACGAGACGGCGGCACTGGCGAATGTGCCGGACGAACCGGAGGCCTTGCGGAACAACAGCCTGAATGCGATTCGGGCGACGTTTGCCGATTGCCAGGTTTGGGGTGTTCAAGCGGCTGACCCGATTGAAGCCCAGCCCGTGGTCAGCAATATTCCGACGCTGGTGGCAGCAGGTGAATTTGATCCGATCACCCCGGCCAAATGGGCGGAGAGCGCGGCCAGCCATCTGCCGAACAGCTTCTTCTTCGTCTTTCCGGGTGGGGGGCATGGCGTCATCGACATGAATGAATGCTCACAGGGCATCATGCAGGACTTCCTTGATAACCCGACTGTAGAACCGGATGCAAGCTGCATCGCGCAGATAGGCGGGCCGGAATGGGTGCTGCCACCGGCGTAGCGATCCGAGACGAGTACTGATGATTACCAGCGCGCAGAACGAGAAAGTCAAACTGGCTCATGCCCTCCAGGCACGGGCCAGAACCCGCCGCAAAGAAGGACGAATCGCGCTGGAAGGGGTGCGGCTGGTGCGGGATGCCCTCCAACAGGGGCTGCACCCGGATTTTGTGCTGGTCAGCCCTGGAGTGGAAACGGCCTTCCTGCAGGACTTCCAGGCAGAACCGACGCTCATTAGCGAGGCCCTGATGCGGGAGATCAGCGACACCGATCAACCACAGGGTGTGTTGGGGGTATTCCCCTTGCCCCGGCCCACCCTGCCCGCAGTGACGACCCATCTGTTGATCCTCGACGCGATCCGCGACCCCGGTAATCTGGGGACGATCCTGCGAGCGGCTGGCGGCGCCGGGGTGGATGCGGTGCTGCTCGGGCCAACCTGCGTAGACCCGTACAATCCAAAGTCACTCCGCGCCGGGATGGGCGCCCACTTCCGCCTGCCGGTCATCGAAGCAGCCTGGAACGCGATCACCGCCGCCTGTAGGGGTAAAGGTGTCTATCTGGCGGACGGCGCAGGCGAGCGGGATTACGTCACGGTAGACTGGCGGGGACCGGCGGCGCTCATTATCGGTGGCGAGGCGGATGGTGCCGGGCCGGAGGCGCGGGCGCTGACAACCGAGCGCATCACCATTCCGATGAGCGCCGCGACCGAGTCGCTCAATGCGGCACTGGCGGCGGCGGTCATCCTGTTCGAGATGCAGCGGCAGCGGCGGTCCTGAGCCATGATGCGGGCGGCCCTGCTGCTCTATGTATCCCTGGTTATGTTGGTGATGCTGGTGCCGCGCCTGCTGGCTGATGCAACCCTGCCACCTGCTTTGGATGGCTTCCTCCGCAACTGCGAAGCTGATGAGCAACCCTGTTGGTTTGGCCTGCGTCCGGGCGTCACCAGTTCAATCCAGGCGTTGGCGGTCACCGATATGGGTGAAGAAGCTGATGTGATCCAGGAGGCGGCTGCCCAGATTGTCGTGCTGCCACCTCCCCACCCCGAACTGTGCCGGGTCCTGATCCGGCTGGAGGGCGATGTGGTGGCGAGCATCATCCTGCGTTTCTGCCCTGAGGTGAGTGTCCCGGTCGGGGCGGTACTGAAACTGCTGGGTTCACCGGCCCGTGGTTCGGTGGATGCGGCTGAAATTCAGTACGGGGGCTTCCCACTGGACACCCATTTATCGAGCTCTCCGTTTGCGTCGGTCAGTGTGATCCGGCTGGCTGCGCCAGTGGATTTAGCACCCGAATGGTACGGCTTCATCCCTCGTTGGCGCTTCTGCCAGCGTCTGAGTCCACCAGTTCCAGGATGCCCACGATGATGTTCATTCGGACGGCATTGACCCTGATCGCGGGCCTGCTCATGAGCACGATGGGGGCGATGGCCCTGGGCGGGCTGCAACCGCTGCATCCGGCCATTCAGGAGATGATGCAGGGCTGTGATGACCTGACGCGCTGCTGGCATGGCATCACCGCTGGCGAATCCACGCTGGAAGAGGCTGAAGGTATCTGGGGTAGATTGGGCTATGCCGTCCGCTATGAGACCGATGTCACCCTGCAGCGGCAGCTCCAGGCCAACACCGAGCAGTACACGGCCTGCCGCCTGTACGCCAGTGCGCCGATCCAGGAGACACAGATCGTGCAGGATGTGCTGGCGTTCTACTGCCGGGAACAACCCCGGCTGGGCGACCTGATCCTGGCGATGGGCGCGCCGGTCGTACAGGTACCCTGTTCACGGTTAAGAGCCGCTTTTTTGCGGCTGCCCGGCAATACCCAGTTGAACCTGTGGTGGGGAGTAGGCCATCAATGGACGGCCTTCATCCCGATTGACAGCCTGCTTTTTAACGTACAGCAGGAAGCGGGGACGGGCGGACGGCACACCTGGCGCGGGTTTGCCCCGGCCTGGCGTTACTGCGTGGGCCAAGGCTAGTGGGGATATTGCGCTGGGCCGGTTGGCTGATGCTCCTGGCTGGAATAGGCGTGATGCTAAGCCTCGGCGCAGGGCACATGCTCGGCGCTTCGCCGGCCCTCGATCACCTGGCCTCGGTGTGTGAGGGTCAGTCTCAGCCCTGTTGGTTCGGGATGCTGCCCGGTGTGACCGATGTGCGGCTGGCCCGGGAGCGGCTGGAAGGCCTGGGTTACGCATCAGAGAGTAAGAACCTGGAATTGAGTGACCGGATGCTGGCCTTCCGGTCGGAGGCGATCAGCCCCGGCTGCGTGGATGTATACTTTGGGTATCAGATTATCGGGGTCAAAACGGTGCTGCTGTACTGTTTTGACCTGCGCATAGGGGATCTGCTGCAGGCGCTTGGCCCGCCAACCCAGCGGGTCAGCTATGGCGCGGTCGGCGAGGACTGGGTCTACGGGGCGCTGCTGGTACGGGTGGGGCCCGCCTGGGCGACCAACCCGTTTGCGCGGGTAGATCATCTGCGGTTGGTGCTGGATGTCCCTGCTTACACCCGATTTGCCGCTCCCTGGCAGGGGGCGCTCCCGCGCTGGCGATACTGCCAGTTGCAGGCTCAGTACCGGGGGTGTGAAGCCTGAAAACAGGATCGATCCACTCACATCATAGGAGGTGGTTATGCGGATCAAAGCAATTGCTGGAGTGGTGCTTCTCGTGTGGGTACTGGTGAACAGCGCGGCGGCCCAATCCACCATGTTGGATGACCAGCCGATCATGCAGATGCTGGCGCAGGTGCCGCAGGGTGCCCCTACCAGCTACCTGACGTTCAGCGACCGGGCGGCGATCACACAGGCGTACCCGGAAGCGCAGATGCCCACCGCATTGGAAGCCTTCTTCGCGCTCGATAACGACGATCAGACCCCTGAGGCTCGGGCGCAGGAGATCTGGTGGCGGATCTTCATCCGGTATACCAGTTCGATGATGGCGCAAAGCATGACGCAGGCGGATACCCTGCCCACGTCGCTCGGGCTTGATTTTTTCCAGGTGCAGCAAGAGCTGAGCTTTGGTCAACCGCCGGAGAACACGCTTTATCTGGCGGGAAACTGGGATGCGGAGTCCGTCCGGGGGGCGCTGGCGAACCGGAACTACAGCCTGATCGATGAAAATGCAGTTGCTCAATTGTGGTGTGAAGAAGACTGTTTGACAGGTTCACAGGTTCAAATGGCGGCGCGTGATCCGGCTAATCCGTTCGGCGGAACTCTAGGGCAGAACTGGCCAATGCTGGTGGCTGACGGTCAATTGATCGGGAGCCGTTCCGAACCGCTGATGCGGGATTACCTGAGCGCCGCCAACAGGGACTTGCCCACGCTGGCGCAAGATCCTCTCTGGCGGGCATCGCTGACGGCAGCCACGCAGGACGGCATCCTCTTGCAGGCGATGGCGCTCGGTGGTGAGGATCTGCTTCTCTTGAGTGAGCCGCTGGCCGGGATTAACCTGCAGACCCTGTCACCAGAGCAAATTCAGCGGCTGGCAGCGGATTTGCTGGAAGATTATGTGAGCCTGCCGCCGTTCCAACTTCTGATGGTGGCGGATACCGTCAGCGAGGGTCAGCAGGTGGGCAAAGTGATCCTGACCTATCCGGTGGAGGCCGATGCGCAGGCTACGGCGGAGATCCTGCCGGGGCGGATCGCGGCTTATGTCAGCCTGGTTACACAGAGCGCCTTTACCGAGATGCTCGCTGACCGCAACCTGATGCTACCCACTGTCACTGTGCAGTCCGCGGAAGGCGTATTCATGGTAGTGATCGACTTTAGTTCGCCGCAGCTTGATGCGGAAAGCGTGTTCGCTCTCCGGTTTGAAGACCCGCTGCCAGAAGGGTACGCGGCACCGGGCAGCGCCTTCGCATTGCTGGCCCAGAGTATCTTCCAGCAGGACATGCACTGGTTGAGCAGCGCGCCGCGTGAAGCGCTGGAGGCCCTGGCAGGCGGTTAGGTCCGTTTTTGAACGGGCTGTCCATTTTTATGCTGTACTCACCACAGTCTGGCATAATAGAGCCTCACCAATATGAAGGGGGAAGCGATGAGGCTCTATTTCATCCGGCATGGGCATGCCGAAGATCCGCAGGGGCCAGAGTTCGATGACTTCGCTCGCCGCCTGACTCCCAAGGGTATCGAAACCACGCGGGCGCTCGGTAAACTGCTGCAAAGCGTGGGGGTTACTCCTGCCATGCTCTACAGCAGTCCCCGTATCCGCGCGCGGCAAACGGCGGATCTGCTGGCGAAAGACCTGCGGGCCACGGTAGCGGTGCGGGATGAAGTCAACTTTGGCTTTAACAGCGCCGCCGTTAGTGGATTGATTGACGGTTTAGACGACAACACCGATGTGCTGTTCATCGGTCACGAGCCGGACTTGAGCCTGCTGGTGGCTGAATTGAGCGGCGGGGTGGATGTGGTCATGAAGAAAAGCGGGATGGCGCGCATCGACCTGATCTCCCGCGAGCCGATCAAAGGGGCGCTGCTCTGGTTGCTCGCCCCCCGCCTGCTCGAAGTTATGGGCTAAGTGGCGATCCGTCGGGCTGCAACTCCACCAGCAGACCGTCACTCCACTGATACCTGGCCTCAAAGCGGTCGCTGACCGCCTGATGAGTCCCGGCAGCGTCCCCCGGGTGTACCGGGCGGGCGCTGCCTTGCCACCACTGCCCTTCCACATACCAGCGCACCATCGGCTGGACCAGCAGGTTCTGCACCCAGTTCGCCCGTTCCCGGCCCTCCGCACACAGGTAGTAACGGCCCTGGTAGGCTACATACCAGATTTCGATCTCGTGCGGTTGGCCGGACTTGCGCCCGGTGGTGGTCAGATACAGGAATTCATCCTTGTAGACCGGGAATTTGACGGACACTGTGGTTTAGCGGACCGGCTGTTTCTTCAGCATCTGGATGAACTTCTGGCGGGCTTTGGCGACCTTGGGCGCGACCACGAACTGGCAGTAGCCCTGGTTCGGGTTGTTGGCGAAGTATTCCTGATGATAGTCTTCCGCCGGATAGTAATTCTGGATGGGCAGAACTTCCGTGACAATGGGGCTGCGCCACAGCGGTTGATATTCTGCGACCTTGGCTTCTGCCACCGCCTTTTGCTCGGGAGTGTGATAGTAGATGCCGGAGCGGTACTGGGTGCCCACATCGTTTCCCTGCCGGTTGAGCGTGGTCGGGTCATGGATGGTGAAGAACACATCCAGCAGATCGCCCAGGCTGATGACGGCGGGATCGAACTTTACCTGAATGACTTCCGCGTGACCGGTATCGCCATCGCAGACCTGGCGGTAGGTGGGGTTTTTGACATGTCCGTTGGAGTAACCGGAGACGACATCTTCGACCCCCTTGAGTTCATCGTAGACGGCTTCCAGGCACCAGAAGCAGCCCCCGGCCAGCGTGATCGTTTCCAGCGTGGATTGACCGTTATGCATTGCGTTTTCTCCCATTGATGACAAACCATCTGTGAGTCATGGGTGTACCACGAAGTGTTACGGGCGCGGGGGTTTTCTGGTGGAATTCTAATGTGTGGTCGGTGGCTGGCGGTCGGTAGTCCGTGAGCCGCAAGGGCAACGCGTTTTTTGAGCTGCGGTCAAAAATTTGTGTCGGTGGCTGTGGCGGCTATGGCGGCTTTGGCAGACCCTCTCCGCCGCCACAAGCTTGTTGTCGTTGATGTCGTTGTCGTCGATTGTTTTCAGAGCTAAGGTGACAAGCTTAAGCACTCTCACAGGATCAAGATACCAAAGATCGAGTGAGTAATTGGAACATTTGTTCCGATTTTGAACTAATTTCTGGACTTACGCAGATGTACCAGTTTGCGGACAGGCGCTCCGCCGGATCGCCCCTACAAGAAGTCGTTCCATGATTTAATGTTGTCCTAGCCCTTACGCAAATCAGGCGTGCGCACAACGGCGTGTCTGCATAAATCCAATTCTTTTGAGGCGGTCTGGATGAGCGACGCTAGCTGGCTTCGCGTTCGGGTGCAGTCAGCAGTGACCCATAATATTTGATCTTGTGACGCAGGAGCTTCTGGTGTTCCTGAAGCTCCCGAATGTGAGCTTCTACCTCAGCTTCTAACTGCGTGAGCATGGCGACACGTTCAGGCAGTGAGCAATCCCCCTGCCGCTGGAGATGGGCATAGATCTGCATATCCTGAATGGACATGCCGGTTGCCCGCAATTTCATCAGAAATTCAATCCAGCCGATGTCATCCTGCGAATACCGGCGATGGCTGTTCTGCGCCCGGTCGATGGGGTGGATCAACCCGATGCGTTCATAGTAACGGAGGGTATGGACGCTCAAGCCGGTGGCTTCAGCCACTTGCTGAATGGTGAGGTTATGTGCAGATGTGTTCATGAAATTGAGTTTACAACTTCGAGTGCACTCGAAGTCAAGGCCATTGAATCCGTTGGAATGGTTCCGATCTCACCAAGTTAGGACTTACGCAAGCACGGGCGGATATACGGGCGAAGACGCCCTAATCCGCCCCTACGAGCCGCACCTTTCAAGGTTGGTAGGATGCTCCCATTTTGCCCTCTTGACTTCGAGCGCGCTCAAAGTCGTAGAGTGGTTTCCAGATAGCCCCAGCGAGGTATTAACGGGGCAGAACAGGAGCATGAACATGATACCGGGTAATCCTTACGATCTGATCGCACTGGAAGCCATCAAGACACTCCATCAGGCAGTGGAGCGCACCGACTCCAAGCAGCAGCGCATGTGGCAGGCGATACAGAAGCGGCTCGCTGCCCTGAGTCCTTCCCCGGCAGCGGCATGCGCTCCTGATGACTCCCTCGATCTGGGCGGTACTGTGGCGGAATGTTAAGCGAACCTTTCGGGCGGCCCACTAGCGCGGACGCGATACGCTCGTCGCTGTGGGCGTCCTCTTCATCAAGGTGGTTGGGTGCGGTTGGGCGGATTGCAGTATGCTGGTGGGAGTGAAATTCTCAGGACTTACGCAATCACGGGCGGATATACGGGCGCAGACACCCTAATCCGCCCCTACACATGGGGTGTTTTGCGTAAGTCCTAACTCTACTCATCCCATGCCTGAGGCTGCCCTATGGATAACCCACTCGAACAACCTGCGCCGCTGGACCCGCTGGAACGGGTGCAAGCCTTCGCCCGTGATCTGGCGTGGGGCGTGCTCAACCGGGACTGGTCCGCGCGGCTGAGCGTGGTGGCCTATGCTGCGGGTGGTTCCGAGTTCTGGCAGCATAACCCCAAAGGCCACGACTCGTTCGTCCAGTACATCGAAACCAAGTGGCAGAATGAAGTCCCGGATCTGGAGCTGCTGCGGGCGCTGGGCTATATGCACCTGGAACCTGTCAAGGAAGACAGCAACTCCCGCGTGTTTATCCTCAGCCAGAGCGCATTTCAACTGCTGGAAAAGCCGCTGGCACCGCCCAGCGTATTCATCTCCTACCAGCGGGCGACCAGCAGCGCATTGGGATTGCTGGTCGTTGCCCGGTTGAAAGCGGTGGGCGTGCCGAATCCCTTCATCGATATGAACATCGAAGGCGGGGATGCCTGGCAGCAGCGCATTGAGTCGAGCATTCGCGGGAGCCGCTATTTCATCCTGCTGCTGGCCCCCGGCACACTGGACAAAGAGTGGGTGCGATATGAGATCAAGATCGCACAGGAAGTCCCCGGTATGACCCTCATCCCGATCTGGCACAACGGCTACCGCGGCGAAGGTCTCGAGGCCGCCGGGTTGAGCGCCCGCAATGCTATCCGCATCGTGGAGGAACACACCGATCAATATGAGCTGGCGATGATCAAGCTACTGAATGCGCTGGGCTATACCCCCTGATCGAGCCAGCCGAGTCCATGACCAAGACGCCGTGCAGCCCAAATTCTGATGATGTATGATCGGTTGCGCGGTGGCAGCCGGGTGCTGCGCCGAGGGTCATTGTTCTTCACAACAGGAAAGACACTATGAATTATCGTCGTTTAGGAAAATCCGGTCTTAAAGTCAGCGAACTCTCGTTCGGGGCCTGGGTCACGTTTGGCAATCAGATGGATGTCAACCAGGTGTTGGCCTGCATGACGGCCGCTTACGATGCCGGGTGTAACTTCTTCGACAATGCGGAAGGTTATGCGGCGGGTCAGGCGGAAATCCTGATGGGGGAAGCCCTGAAGAAAGCCGGTTGGTCACGGGATAGCTATGTGGTCTCCAGCAAGGTGTTCTTCGGCTCGCAGACCAGCGCGCCCAAGCCGAACCAGCATGGTCTGAGCCGTAAACACATCTACGAAGCCTGCTACCAGGCTCGCCAACGCCTGCAGGTCGATTATCTGGATTTGTACTACTGCCACCGCCCCGATCCCGAAACCCCGGTGGAAGAAACCGTCCGCGCCATGACCGAACTCATCCTGCGGGGGGATGTGCTGTACTGGGGGACTTCCGAATGGTCCGCGACCGAGATCATGGAAGCGCACAGCGTGGCCCGGCAGTATGGGCTGATCCCGCCGACGATGGAACAACCGGAATACAATCTGCTGAGCCGTCAGCGGGTAGAAGAAGAATACCAGCGGGTGTATGAGACCGTCGGGATCGGCACGACGATTTTCTCGCCGTTGGCGACTGGCTTCCTGACCGGCAAGTACAACAACGGCATCCCGGCGGATTCCCGCGCGAACCTGCCCGGTTACGAATGGTTGAAAGAACGCCTGATGGGCGAGCGCGGTCAGGTGCGGCTGAACGCCATCCGTCAGTTCGCGCAGATCGCGGATGAAATCGGCACCAGCCTGGCGCACATGGCGCTGGCCTGGTGCTTGAAGAACCCGAACGTCAGCAGCGTCATCATGGGCGCATCCAAGCCGGAACAGGTCACCGACAACGTCAAGGCGCTCGAGGCGCTGCCACTGCTGACCGACGAGGTCATGCAGAAGATCAACAGCGTGGACATCAGCGGGATTTATTAAGCTAGCGTGGTTAGGCCGGGGCGAGGCAAAAGCTCGTCCCGCCGTCCTAATCCCGTTCGAGCAGGTAGCGGGAAAGCGCGAAGCAACCGGCGATGATCGCCAGCGGGGCGGCCAGCGGCAGAACGAACTCCACCAGATACCCCGGCAGCGGGGAGAGGTGCAGCAGGCGCGGCAGGTTGATCGCCAGGAAGTAGATGACGGTAAAGAGGAAGGTCGCCAGCACCGCCGGGGAACGCTGGCGGAAAATCACCCCGCAGGTGGTGCCGATCACACCGATCAGGAATGGCTCGATCACCAGGCGCAGCATCGCGACTGCCAGCCCGATCATCATCGCCAAACGGGAGGCGATGGGGTATTCCTCCAGGGGCCACTGCTGCGCGTAAATGGTGATGAGGATGGGCAGGGTCAGCAGCCCAGCCGCTACGATCAGTAACCCCAGATTTTCCACATGCCGCCAGACGACTGAGGCCACCTGACTACCCAGAATGGAGCGCATGCTGAGGGGCGTCACCCGGAGCAGAGTCAGGTTATCAGCCTGAATCTCGGCGGTCATGATGATGGCAGCCTGATAACCGATCAGCACCAGAGTCTGAATGTACATGACCAGGGCGAAGGGCAGCAGCAGAATGGTGGCGGTGATGGTCGGGGCGAGCAGGTCGAGCAGGAAGGGGATGGGCAGACTGATGGCGATGATCGCCACCTGGGCCATATAAATCCGCAGCAGAAAGCCCAGCTCCGGCAGGATGGTCTTCCAGAACAGGCCGAGGTGCCGACGCACCACCGGATTGGAACGGCGCGCCCAAGCGGGCAGGCGGCGGTCGAGTTCGACCGGCCCGGCAAAGAGGGAGCGCGTCGGTGTGACCACGCCCGGATTGCTGCGGACTTCTTGAACCATACTCAGCCAATTCTATAGGTGTGTTTGATTATACACCGAGCAGCGGGCAGAAGTTCACTGTCGCTGCGGGTTTTGAACCCGCAGCTATTCAGGGAAAACCGGCTGAAGCGGTTCCCGGAAGGCCTTTAGTGGGTTTGCGGGCGGACTTGGCGCTATAGCATTCGTCCAATTTCGCGTAGAGTCAGGCAACATGACTGCACTCCCTGGAGACAACCCCATGCGCCGATCTGCTCTGCCCTTCCATTATGGCTGGGTCATTGCCGGAGTTACTTTCTTCGTCTTGCTGGCGGCGGCGGGAGTCCGCACGATCCCCAGCGTCATTACCCCGCCTCTGGAGGCAGAGTTCGGCTGGACGCGCACTACCATCTCCACCGCCAGCATGATTAGCCTGTTCGCCTTTGGGTTCGGCGGCCCCATTGCCGGGACGCTGGTCGAACGGCTGGGGCTGCGCCGGGTGATGTTCATCGGCATCGGCCTGACCGCGCTCGGCATCGGGCTGATGATGACCATGATGCAGCTCTGGCAGTTGAACCTGCTGTGGGGCATCGTGGTGGGCATCGGCACCGGGACGATTGCCAATGTGCTGGGTGCAACCGTAGCGAACCGCTGGTTCAATGCCCATCGCGGTATCGTGATGGGGGCGCTGGGGGCGGCGGGTGCCGCCGGGCAATTCATCTTCTTGCAGGTCATGTTCAATCTCGCCGCTGGCATCGGCTGGCGGTCAGCGGTCGGGCTGGTCGCCGTATTGATTGCGTTGATGCTCATCCCGGTCATCCTGTTCATCCGCAATCACCCATCGGACATCGGGGGGGAGCCGGTGGGTGGGGCGGCGGCTGCGACCGGGCTGCGCGAGACCGGCACGCCGTTTTGGGAGGCCATCCGCACCCGTGACTTCTGGTTGCTGGCGCTCAGCTTCTTCATCTGCGGGTACACCACCAACGGCTTGATTCAACATCATTTGCTGCTGCACGCGGTTGAACATGGGTTCGTCGAGGTGGAGGCTATAGGGGCAGTCAGTCTCATGGGGCTGATGAATATTGCCGGGACGCTGGCGAGCGGCTGGCTCTCTGACCGCTACGACAACCGTAAGCTGCTGATGTTCTACTACGGCTTTCGTGGGCTTTCGCTGGCGGCGCTGCCGTTCTTGATTGACATGCGCGGCCTGCTGATCTTCGCGGTTATTTACGGGCTGGACTGGATCGCCACGGTGCCACCGACGGTCAACCTGACGGCGCAGCGTTTTGGTCGGGCCTCGCTGGGGACGCTGTACGGCTGGATTTTCTGCTCGCACATGATCGGCGCGGGCATCGCGGCGCAGGCAGGCGGCTTCTTCCGCGATCTGCTGGGGGACTATCACCTAATCTTCATCAGCGCGGCGGTGTTGGGGCTGGTGGCCGCCGGGTTATCACTGGGCGTGAGCATCGACGGTCGGCGACGACCTATCCGGCAGATGCAACCTCAGCCTGGTGGTGCGGATTAGCAGCGATGTTCATCTCCTATGCTGATCTGGTCGCCCAGATTCAGAGGCGACCGAAGGCGCACGCCACACGGATTGTGGCGGTGGATGGCTGTGGCGGCTCCGGCAAGAGCACCTTCGGGCGGGCGCTGGCCCAGGCTGCGAGTGGGACGCTGGTGCAGATGGACGATTTCTACCGTCCGCGAGCCGATCAGCCTATCGAGCGCGGCGCCCAAAAGCGACCTGCCAGTGCCTATGACTGGCCGCGCCTGCGCGATCAGGTGCTAAAGCCATTGGTCGCCGGGCAAGCGGCAGCTTATCAACGCTACGATTGGCCGACGGATGCTCTGGCGGAATGGTACTCGATCCCGCCGGGTGGTTTCGTGGTGGTCGAAGGTACCTATAGCCTATACCCGGACTTGCGCCCCTTCTATAGCGCAGCGGTCCTGGTGGAAACGCCACGCGACATCCGCCTGGCGCGGGGTATCGAACGAGATGGTGAAGTGATGCGCGCCCAGTGGGTCGAGGACTGGATGCCCGCCGAAGACCACTACCTGGCCTTATATCCCCCGCGCACGATTGCCGACTGGGTGGTGGACGGGAGTGGAAGCATCCCGGCACCTGATGGTAAAGTCGTGCTGATTTGATCTCACAAGGGGTTCGCAAAGGAATGCGATCATGCCGGACTGGGCCAATTACGTCGACAAAGCCATCCGTGAGGCGATGGAGGCCGGGGAGTTCGATAACCTGCCGGGCCAGGGCAAACCATTCGCCTGGAAGCCGGAAGATGCTGATGAGAACTGGCTGGCGAACAAAATCCTGAAAGATAACGACCTGGCACCCCACTGGATCATGGAGTCCAAGGACCTGGATGCCAAGATGGTGGCGCTGGTCAAGCAGGTCCGGCAGGCGCTGCGGGCTTATGAGGCTACTCAGGCTTCAGCAGCCATCATGGAACGGATTCGAGGGGAAGGGGCCTGGAAGCAGGCTCAGCAAAGCCTGACCGCAACCGTCGCTAAGCTCAACAGTGAGATCGTCACCTGGAATCTGAAGGCTCCGACGGGCGTCCAGCATAAGCCGTTGGTTCAACTGCCCGACCTAATCCAGCGCCTGCGAAACAGCTAAGTTCGCGCCCGTGTCACGTAATCCGGCTGCGGGCCGAGGTGCTGCCCCAGCAGCATATTCAACTGCGAGGTGTGCCCATGCACATGCCGCAGGCTGTAGATAAGCAATTCCAGAAAGCTGCATTCCCCCCAGCCAAAGACGCAGTGCCGCTGCACAGCTTCATCCGTCAGTGACTCGATGGTGGCCCGGCAGCGCTGGCGGCAGGTCGCCAGATAGCCGAGCAACTCCGCCTGGGTATAGACGCGCTCCGGCAGCGGGCCATGCTCATCCTGCTCGATCAGGGTGAAAGGTGCCGGGGGCAGAAAGCCTTCCTCGGCGCCGGTCAGGTAGAGATCAAGCCAGAACAGGGTGTGATAAGCCACATACCAGAACTGTGAAAACTCCGGTCGAGCCGTCGGCGTGAGCCAGAGTGATGCCTGCCAAAAGGACTCCGGGCAAGCCGTGATCGTATCCTCCAGATAGTCAATCGCCGCGCCGAACTGCATCCAGATGCTCGTTTTCAGATTTTGATCCATAGATGATGCTCCTTGGTTGATGACCAGTGTACTGGCGATCCAGAAAGAACGCTTGTGCGATTGCTAGCCGCCTTGCGTTTGTGTGGATTGCACAATCCGGCGAGATTTTATTGACAAGCGCCGGCTGACGTGTCTATAATACGGGTAGATTGTGGAAACGTTTCCACTACAACGTTTCACAAACTCAATAATGTACTGATGTTTAGCTGATAGTATTCTTGCAGGTCGTTATTTTCGATGACTCATCCAACGATTCGCGATGTGGCTCAACGGGCTGGTGTCGGCATCGGCACCGTCTCCCGCGTGCTCAATAACAGCCCACGGGTGACTGCTTCTACACGTCGCGCCGTGCTGGATGCGATTGCTATCCTCGGTTATAAGCCGAATACCCTGGCCCGCCAACTTCCCCGGAAGATGCGCATCCGCAATATTGGTGTCATCACGCAGTTGTTCGTCAGCTACCGCAGCTTTGCCGAACGGCTGCGCGGTGTGCAGCTTGCCCTGAATGAGATCGACCACAGTTATGAGCTGGTGCTCTTTAATGTGCGTTCGATGCCCCATTATGATGAACGCCTGCGGAGCATCATCCAGACCGGGCAGGTTGAGGGCCTCATCATCATCGACCTGGATCTGACGGGTGAGCAGCATGAACTGCTCCTAGCGCACAATCTGCCTTTTGTGGGGGTTAATCACTTCCAGAATCGAGAATGGCCCTGCATCGGTACGGATAACCTTCACGGTGGGCGGATGGCGACGGAATATCTGCTCAGCCTGGGCCACCGCAAGATCGCCTATGTGGGCGATGAATTCGTCGATGTGTTTTACGCCTTCAATACCAGTTATGAACGCTACACCGGTTTCAGCCAGGTGATGGAAGCCCATGGCCTGCGCGTGCCGGATCATCATATTTGTCTGGCCCCGCATGATTACGACGCGGCCCGCGCCAGCGCCCTGGAGTTATTTCGCCAGCCCGATTTGCCCACCGCCATCTTCGCCATGAGCGATATGCAGGCGCTGGCCTGCATCGCGGCCGCTGAGGAGTGCGGGCTGCGGGTGCCGGATGATCTCTCGATCATCGGCTATGACGACCTCGAAATCAGCTATCACACCCGCCTGACCACCATGCGTCAGCATCTGCTGGAGAGTGGTCGCCTGGCGATTGATTATCTCCTGAAGCGCCTGAGCGGGGAGAACTGCCCCGTTCCGCTGCTTCCCCCGATTGAGTTGATTGCCCGACAGACCACGCGCCCTTATCCACCTGTGAAAGGGTAGCGCGCCGGTCTGATGACTTGATGGTTGTGTAGGAAGGAGGCTGCTTGCAACGGACATTGTCGTTTCAACTTCCGCATCTATGGTTATTGAGCAGTGCAAAGAGGAGTAGAGTACCTATGAAGCGTATTGGTATGTTGTTGATGCTCGTCGTCATGGCGAGCGTGATGGTGGCCCCGGCCATGGCGCAGGCCCCGGCGGGTTGCCCCGAAGGTCTGTGGTCGTTGATGAGCGCCGAACTGACTTCGGCCTGCGCCGGCGAACTGGCGGGTACCGTGGTCACCATGACCGGTCCCTTCACCGATGCCGACGAAGTGAAGTTCAATGAATCGATTGCTGATTTCGAAGCCTGGACGGGCATCGATATTCAGTACACCGGCTCGAAGGAATTCGAAGTCGCCATCACCGCCGCTGTTGACGGTGGCGCTGCCCCGGATATTGCGGACTTCCCGCAGCCCGGTTTGCTGAAGCGGTTCGTGGATGCCGGTCAGGTCGTGGATGTGAACACATTCATGAACTCCGAATGGCTCTCCACCAACTACTCCCAGAGCTGGCTGGACATGGCGAACATCGGCGGCATCAACGCTGGTATCTGGGCCCGTTACAACGGCAAGAGCCTGGTTTGGTACCCCAAGAAGGCCTTTGAAGAAGCCGGTTACACCGTCCCGACCACCTGGGCCGAACTGACCGCCCTGGCTGACCAGATCGTTGCCGATGGCAGCAGCCCGTGGTGCGTCGGTATCGAATCCGGTGCCGCCACTGGTTGGCCCGCGACCGACTGGATGGAAGAAGTCATGCTCCGCACCACCTCGCTGGAGAACTATGACAACTGGACCCTGCCCGCTACCCCGGAAGATCGCCTGCCCTTCACCAGCCCTGAAGTGAAGAATGCCGCCGAAACCCTGGGCACCATTTGGTTCACCGAGAACTATGTGTTCGGTGGGCGCGAAGCCATCGCCGGTACCTTCTTCGGTGATGCCCCGACCCCGATGTTCGATGAGAACCCGGGCTGCTACATGCACAAGCAGGGTAACTTCATCACCAGCTTCTTCCCCGAAGGTCTGGTTGCCGGTGAAGACTATGACTTCTTCTACCTGCCCGGTATCGACGAAGCCTATGGCAATCCGTTCCTGGTTGCCGGTGACATCTACGCGATGTTCAGTGACCGACCGGAAGTCCGCGCCGTCATGGACTTCTTCAGCCGTGGCGACTCGCTGAAGACCTGGCTGGCGAGCGGTGGCGCTCTCTCCCCGCACAATGATGCTCAACTGGAATGGTACGGCAGCGATGTTGAACGCGGCATCGCCGAACTGGTCGCCGGAGCCACCAGCCTGCGCTTCGACGGTTCCGACATTATGCCGGGTGCCGTTGGTGCAGGTTCGTTCTGGAAGGGTATGACTGACTGGGTGTCCGGTACGGTTGACCTGGATACCGCCCTGGCGGAAATCGACGCCTCCTGGCCGTCGAGCTAAACTTCGCCCCCTCTCCATTTAAGAAGAGGGGGATTTGTAGGGGCGACCCGCCGGGTCGCCCCTACGCAGTGTTTTTTTGAGATAGAGTCTCTTGCTGAACGATAAAATGCTCTTTGGTGAATTAATCGAGGTGGTGCTATGGAAAGTATCATGACCCGTCGGGATGAAGTCTACAGTCCGGGTCAACTGGTCATCGCGGTGGCAACGGTGATTGGCACGTTCGTGGCGCTGTATGCCGGTTTCGTCCTGCTGCGGGATAGCCAACTGCCGCAAATTGCGACGGCCATCTTCGCCATGATCTGGGGCGTGGGTGGGGTCGTTCTGCTGTACTACGTCGCCAACAATCTGGTGGAGCACCTGCCGGGCGCCTGGGCCGCGCGGTTGCAGCCGTACGTCTTTGTCGGTCCGGCACTGGCACTGCTGGCCTGGTACCTGGCCGTGCCGACGGTGCGAACCTTCGTCCTGAGCCTGTACAACCGGGATTCCTCGGAATTTGTCGGCCTTCAGAATTATCAGGCGGTCTTCAGCGAACGTATCATGATCGAGGCCTTCCGCAACAACCTGTTGTGGCTGGTCATCGGCACCGGCTTAACGGTGTCGTTCGGTCTGTTGATCGCCATTCTGGCGGATCGCAGCCGCTTTGAGAACGTCGCCAAGTCGATGATCTTCCTGCCGATGGCAATCTCGATGGTCGGTGCCGGCATCATTTGGAAGTTCGTCTTTGCGCCGGATGCCAACATCGGTCTGCTGAATGCTGCTGTGACCGGCGCGGGCGGCGAAGCCCAGGCGTGGCTCACCCTGGTGCAGCCCTGGAACAACCTGTTTCTCATTCTGGTGATGGTCTGGCTGCAAACGGGTTACGCCATGGTGCTGATCTCGGCTGCGATCAAGTCCATCTCCGATGAGCTACTGGAAGCCGCCCGCGTGGACGGTGCCAACGAGTTCACGATCTTTTTCCAGATCATCATCCCGAATATCGCCGGTACGCTGCTGACGGTGACCACCACGGTCGTCATCTTCACGCTGAAGATTTTCGATGTGGTGATGGTCATGACCGGCGGGCAGTTCGGCACCGAGGTGATCGGTGTGCGCTTCTACCGGGAGATGTTCACGAATGCGGATGCCGGTAAAGCCTCGGCCATCGCCATCGTGCTGCTGATCGCGGTCATTCCAGTCATGATTTATAACCTGCGCGAATTCAGCAAGCGCCGGGCATTCTAGGGGAGGCCATCATGGTAAAAGAAAAACGCCGCGCCCTGATCCTGGTCAACCTCGTCCTATTCATCATCGTCGCCCTGTGGACGGTCCCGACGCTAGGCCTGCTGATTTCCTCCTTCCGCGAGCGTAATGATATTCAACGCAGCGGTTGGTGGACGGTTATCCCGCATCAGGGATGGGTCGCTACTGGCGAAACCCGCCCCCTGCCGGAAGGTCAGACCCGTGACCAACCGATCACCATTGACGGGGTGACGGCCACCTACGATCAATGGCAGGCCGGGGTGGATATGGGGGATGGCACCCGGTTGGTCTGGAACGGCAATCTGCGCCGGGGCAGTTTGGATGTCTATCGCCAGCAGATTGTGACCAATGTTAACTTCACGCTGGATAACTATGGGCAGGTGCTGGCCGGACGTGAGTACACGGTGCGGGATGTTGAAGGCAACGTCACCACTATTCAGGGTGATAACCTGATCGGGGCGTTCATCAACTCGCTGACCGTCACCATTCCGTCAACGGTCATCCCGATCCTGATTGCAGCCTTCGCAGCCTACGGTTTCGCGTGGATGAACTTCCCCGGTCGGCGGATTCTGTTCATCATCGTGGTGGCGCTGCTGGTGGTGCCGCTGCAGATCGCGCTGGTGCCGATCCTGCGGGATTACGTCGGCCTGCAACTGAACGGCACCTTCCTGGGGGTGTGGCTGGCGCACGCCGGGTTCGGTCTGCCGCTGGCGACTTATCTGCTGTACAACTACATCAGCGGCCTCCCGCGGGAAATTCTGGAATCGGCCTTCATTGATGGTGCGTCCCACTTTACGGTGTTCTTCCGCCTGATCCTCCCGCTCTCGGTTCCGGCGCTGGCGTCCTTCGCCATCTTCCAGTTCCTGTGGGTGTGGAATGACTATCTGGTGGCGCTGATCTTCCTGGGTGTGACCAACGCTGATATGCAGGTGCTGACGCAGCGCATCGCTGCTATGGTCGGGGATCGCGGTCAGGACTGGCATTTACTGACGGCAGCCGCCTTTATCTCCATGGTCGTGCCGATTGCGGTCTTCTTCTCGCTGCAGCGCTTCTTCGTGCGCGGCCTGATGGCCGGGTCGGTCAAGGGGTAGTGAGAAGACAGTTCACAGTGGGCAGTTCACAGTTCACAGCAAAGAAAAGAGGGCGATCCGGTTGGGTCGCCCTTTTTGTTTTGGGTACATTCTCAAACGCCAAGTCGGTCATGCAGCCGCCGACACGGACAGCGGGAATACGGGAGGCTGGCGCGAGTATGGCGGTTATGGCTGGCGAGACACCCGGTTGGAGCCGCCAAAACTTGGCGTTGACGGCGGGAAGCCGGGAGCCTGCCACCGCCCGCCAACGACACCAACGACATGGTGGAAAGCAGGGAGGCTGCCGCCAGATGAACACCATCGTGATGGCATGCTGAGGAAAGTCGTTGATGGGGGTGAAGGTTGGTCATGCCCTCAGTGTAGTACGGATGAGAGAGCTGGGTCGGAACATATGTTCCGATTTTGTTCCGATTTTTGGCGTCTCTTTCCGCGACCCTTGTGTAGTGGAAGGGTGAGGCAACATGGGGTTCGGGTTGCTGGAAAGCGGCTTTAGGACGGGCGATCTGGCAGGTCGCCCTGACTCGCCTATTGACCCTGCCCCCCCTACCTGTGCTACACTCTGCTCCATATCTACGCAGGACTGGAGACACCACATGTTCCCCATCCCCACCCCGGCGACCGAGGTGAGCCGCTCTTCCCTTCTGTAGCGGTCTGCGACCGCGCGCCTCCTCCCCCCTCAAACAATTCAAGCTCTCAGCCATCAGCTTACAGCGAACAGCTTAAGTTGCTCTGCTTGATTGCCTGCTCATCAACCGCCATTGCCCGGACGCGCCGTCCCACAGGGAGGCTTCTCACTTGCACGTCCCTACGAGATAGAATGGGCGCACAGCCGTGCGCCCCTACAACCCGATCATCCATTGAGTAACCTTGCGATTTAGCTGAAAGCTATACACCATGACCGATAACCGTAAGTACGATCCAAAATCCATCGAAGGGAAATGGCGCGCCCGCTGGGATGAAACCGGCCTGTATCGCTCCAAAGTCGATTGGAGCAAGCCGAAGCACTATGCGCTGACCATGCTGCCCTATCCCAGCGGCGACCTACATATTGGTCACTGGTTCGCCATGACCCCCTCGGATGCCCGCGCCCGCTTCATGCGGATGAAGGGCTTTAACGTGCTGTTCCCGATGGGCTTTGATGCCTTCGGCCTGCCCGCCGAGAACGCTGCCATCCAGCGCAACATCCACCCGATGAAGTGGACGTATGCCAACATGGACCGGATGCGCGGGCAACTGCGCTCGATGGGGGCCATGTTCGACTGGGAGCGCGAGATGGTGAGCTGCGACCCGATCTACTACAAGTGGACGGAGTGGTTCTTCAAGCAGTTTTATGAGGGTGGGCTGGCCTATCGTGGCGAGGCGCTGGTCAACTGGTCACCCACGCTGCAAACCGTGCTGGCGAACGAGCAGGTCATCGACGGCAAGGATGAGCGCACCGGGCAACCGGTCGTGCAAAAGCTGATGACCCAGTGGTTCTTCCGCTATACGCGCTATGCCGAGGAAATGCTGGACTTCAGCCGCATCGACTGGCCGGAACCGATCCGCGTGATGGAGACCAACTGGATCGGCAAGAGCGAAGGCGCTCGTGTGACCTTCCATGTTGCCCTCACCCCTGACCCCTCTCCCACCGGGCGAGGGGAGGAAAAAGGGGAGCCGTTTGAGATTTACACCACCCGCCCGGATACGCTGTGGGGTGTGAGCTTCATGGTGCTGGCCCCAGAGCATCCGCTGGTGGAGAAGATCACCACCCAGAAGCAGCAGAAGGCCATCCGCGAGTACGTCGAAAAGACGGCGCGCATGACGGAGATCGACCGCACCGCCGAAGGCAAGGAAAAGACCGGCGTCTGGACCGGTGCCTACGCCATCAACCCGGTCAACGGGGCCAAGGTGCCGATCTGGATTGCGGATTACGTCATGATTAGCTACGGCACCGGCGCGATCATGGCCGTCCCCAGCGGCGACCAGCGCGACTTCGAGTTCGCCCGCAAGTTCGGCCTGGAGATCATCCCGGTCATCCAGCCGGAGGGCGAGCACTTCGACGGCGCGACCATGGTCGAGGCCTACGACGGCGCAGGGTTCATGATTAACTCTGGCGACTTCAACGGACACTTCTCCAACGGCGAGAAGGGTCGCAAGAACCCGGCGATCAGCGCGGTGCTGGATTGGCTGGCGGAGAAGGGCTACGGCAAAGAATTTGTCAATTATCGCCTGCGCGACTGGCTGATCTCCCGTCAGCGTTACTGGGGTTCACCGATCCCCATCATCCATAAGGCGGATGGCACCATGGAAACGGTGCCGGACGATCAACTGCCGGTGGAACTGCCTGCTGATGTCGAGTTCCTGCCAACGGGTCGCAGTCCGCTGACCTATCACGAACCGTTCCTGAACACGGTCGATAGCAGCGGTCAACCGGCGCGGCGCGAAACCGATACGATGGACACGTTCATGTGTTCCTCGTGGTACTGGTACCGGTACCTGAGTCCGAAGTACGAGAAGGGGCCGTTTGACCCGGAAGAAGCCGCGTACTGGCTGCCGGTCGATACCTATACCGGCGGCGCGGAACACGCCACCATGCACCTGCTGTACTCGCGCTGGTTCGCCCGCGCCATGCGCGATCTGGGAATGTTCGATGAGACTATGAAGATCATGGAGCAGCATGGGCGCGACCCTGAAGTGCTGAAGCTGGGTGAACCCATGCTGCAGCTGCGGAACCAGGGTCAGGTGCTGGGTGAGGAACGGGCCGGACACTTCATCGTGGCCACCGGCACCTGGCAAGCCGCCAAGCTGTTCGCGGACAGCGTGACCGTGATTAATCCGGCAGATGCACCGGCGAATTCTGCCGGGGTGGTTGGCGAGATCATCAAGCGCACCGAGAACATCCTGACGGTGGACATCGGTGGCGGGGAAACCCGCACAGTGGAAGTCCAACCGGAGGCCACGGTGACGATCCCCGGCATCGAGGGTGTGGCGCGGGCCGACCAACTGAAGCACCATCTGGAAATCCAGCGCATGTCCAAGAGCAAGGGCAACGTGATTAACCCGGACATCCTGGTGGAGAAGTATGGTTCGGATACCGTCCGCGCGTACCTGATGTTCGGCTTTGACTGGGCCAAGGGTGGTCCCTGGAACAGCCAGCAGATCAGCGGCGTGGTGCGCTGGATCAACGATGTGTGGGATCTGGTGACGAACACGACCCCCGCTGCCCAGGGCAATCCCGCCGTCGAGCGCGATGTCGAGCGCAAGGTGCATCAGACCATCCACGAAGTGACGGATGATCTGGAAAACTTCACCTTCAACGGCGGTATCGCCGCGCTGATGAAGCTGCGGAACGAACTGCGCGAACTGCTGAAGACCGGCGGTGTGGGTGCTGAGTCCTGGCGTGGGGCGGTGCGCGATATGCTGCTGATGATGGCTCCCTTCACGCCGCATATCGCGGAAGAACTGTGGGCGCAGCAGGGGCACCCGTACAGCATCCATCAGCAGAACTGGCCGGTCTACGACGCTGCCAAAGCCGCCGAGGATGAGGTCACGCTGGTGGTGCAGGTCAACGGCAAGGTGCGCGAGCGCATCATGGTTCCGGCGACCATCGAGGAAGCGCGAGCCACTGAACTGGCGCTGGCGAACGAGGCCGTCCAGAAGTGGCTGGCGGACGGCGCACCGAAGAAGATCATCTTCATCCCTGGGCGCAACGGTCAGGAGCCGAAGCTGAATCTGGTGGTGTAGTTGGTAGCATTGTGTAAGCAGTCATGAGCGGGGCGGGTGAAGAACCCGCCCTTTTCTTTTATCGCAAAGGCTTCGATCACACGGAAGCAGATGCCTTCTACGGCTCACCCTGTCAGGAATTTCCTGACAAAACCTGACTGTAGAACCTGACAAAGTAGCGGGTTTTGCCTGCTACCTCCCCGAGTCGATCTGTCCTAAGATCATGTCATAACAACGACCGATACAGATAACTCAAAGGGAGAAAAATCATGGCCAACATCCTCAGCTTCAAGAACAGCCGCACCGTCGAAGATCCGCCGTTTGCCAAGTTCCTGTTCAGTGACACCCGCATGTCGGTGGTGTGGACGGTCATCCGTGTTCTCATCGGCTGGACGTGGCTGCAATCCGCGCTCGGCAAACTGAGCAACCCGGACTGGATGGAAACCGGCGTCGCCCTGCAAGGCTACTGGGCCCGTGCCGTCGCTATCCCGGAAACCGGTCGCCCGGCCATCTCGTTCGACTGGTACCGTTCGTTCATTCAGGGCCTGCTCGACAGTAGCTCCTACGTCTGGTTCGCCAAGCTGGTCGCCATTGGTGAATTCATGGTCGGTGTCGCGCTTATCGCCGGTGCCTTCGTCGGCATCGCCGCTCTGTTTGCCGCCCTCATGAACTGGAACTTCATCATGGCGGGTTCTGCCAGCACCAACGGCCTGCTGCTGGTCGGTGCCATCGTCCTGGTTCTGGCGTGGAAGAATGCGGGTTACCTGGGTGCGGACTTCTTCCTGCTCCGCTGGCTCGGTACCCCCTGGGGACGCTCTAAGGGAGAAACAAGTTCATCAGGACGGCAGCCTGCACCTGCCATCGGTGACTGAGCGAACTGTCAGCTAAATCACAGAAGTAAAGAGCGACCCTCAATCTGAGGGGCGCTCTTTTTGTTGTCTGGATGCGCTTGTTCAGCGCTGGAGCAGAATCCGCGTGATCTGTTCGGTGTGGTCGCAATCATGGGAGACCACCTGCAAAGCCGCATCCGTCATCGTGAAGAGACCGCGCTCCGGGTGGATGCCTGTGCGTTCCCACTGCTCTGGTGTGAGCGCCTTGAACGTGTCGATCATCGCCCGCCGCGAATCGACCAGTGCGGCGAAGGCTGTTTTCAAATCGCCCGCGTTGTAATGCCCTTTCACCGCCAGGGCTTCGTGGTCATAGGCGGGCAGGTTCGGGCGATCCTGATCGCGGATCAGCTTCGCCCGGTCGTGGAAAATGTCGTTAAAGTCCCGCAAGTGGCAGACCACTTCCAGCACCGTCCAACCGTGTGCGCCATCCCGTAAGGTCCGCGCCTGCTGGGGAGTCACATCCGCCAGCACATTCCGCAGAATATCCAGTGTTTTCTTCGAGAGGTTGACCTGCCGCTTCCGCAGCTCTGCGATGTTGTCCATGATAGCTCCCGCTACTTATGTATATAAGCGGGATTATGCCCCAGGAATCCGTATCTGCCATCACCAACTAAATCCCCATATATGGGTCAGATTAATCGGCGATGCCCACCTTTTGCCGGGTGAATTCCGCTTCGACCACTGCACGAAGCAGGAAAGCTGCCAGATCATCCACCCCGATTTCCTGATAGCCCGTACCTGGCAAGTGGTTGAGCGCCAGTCGGTAACGCGACTGTGCAGGTTTATCCACCAGCGCGGGAGGACATACGGCCACCCATTCCAGATTGCTGGCCTCCAACAGGGCCAACTGCCGGGCGTGGTCACGCGTAATCTCCACAAACGGTGGCGGCACCACCGGGTAAAAGAGCCAACCGGAGAGCAAGCATACAACACGCCTGATCTGGCTCGCCTCCAATGCGCTCAGGATGTGGCCTGTGCCTTCAGAGAGGGCATTGGTAGCCTGAAGATCAGTACCTGTACCCAGCGTGATGATGGCAGCATCCACGCCTGCCAGTGTGTCCCGCAAGGCTTGCGTATTGCTCAACTCTCCAGTGATGATCCTCAGGCGGGCATCCGTCAGGGTCATTTTCTGCGGATTGCGTACCAGCGCGGTCACATTCCATCCCTGCTGTAATGCTGCCAGCAACACCCGCTCTCCAGTGCGGCCCGTCCCACCAAATAAGGCGATATGCATGGGTCAGCCTTCCGTTACAGCCCGTACCAGGCCCGGGACACCCGCATTCTTGGGAATATCGCCAATCGTTTTAATGATGAGTCCGGCTCTCACCTGGTACGTGAACCATTCAGGATTGAGTTTGACCGCCTTGCCGGTTGGCTGGATTACCGGGATGCCACGTAGCAGCCCTCGATAGTCGATGACCCCGGTATGGGTGCCCGTCAGGTTCACTTGAATTTTGATCGACTCCGCAGTTTCGTCGACAATGGTCTCATTGAAGCAGAAATCGGGTAAAGCGCGTTTACGCGCTTTGTGCATATCCAATGCCTGTTTTTTCCCAATGCGGATGAACAGGCTAACCGGGAAAGGAATCACGCCTTCCAACCGATAGTCTTCAGCAATCAGGCCCAACGCCTTCTCCCAATCACCCGCCTCAAGTGCCCGCAAATGTTGAAGGACCACTTCTTTAGCGTTCATGCTCACTCCATATTGTTAGTTAGCTAACATCATAACGACAAAATATGCCTACTGACCGGCTGGATCAAGTCCTCAGGGGGCGCTGTGCTGATGAGTCAACAGGTTTTGCTGGGCTTGCAAGAGTAGTCGCCGAAAGAGGAGGCGTTCTTCCGGTGTCATGTTCTGGGTGGTCTGATCTTCGATGATGTACCACACCTGCTGCAGTTGCTGCTGGATGGCACGGCCCTTATCTGTCAGGTAGACTCGTAACAGCCGCTGGTCATTCGGGTCTCCGCGCCGTTCAATCAACTTGCCTTCTTCCAGACGACGCAACATATTGGTGACGGTGGCACGTTGTACGTGTAGATGTTCCGCGATTTCGGATTGAGTAGCTCCCTCTTCATGAAGGATAGAGACAAAGAACATCTCCTGTCCCACGTGCAGCCCAATCTCGTTGAGCATCGAATCCGACATAGCTCGACGCAGCTTACAGACTTCCATCAGAATAAAACTGATTGAATTGGGAATAGAAATTTGATCCATAACGTTTCTGTTTGCTACGCAGGGTTTGTTAATCAGCTAACGATATACTAAAGTCGAATAGGCGCCTTGTCAACCAGAGCGCCTGTCTGATTAGGGGTGTGTTCATGAGCAGGTGCAAAGGTGTTTGCCCTGATGAAACTCTTTGCTCACTATTGCACCTGTGTGGCGCTTTAGCGTCCGCGGATCTCCCGCGCGCGCTGCATGAAGGCGCTCACCCGGCCTTCATCGACCTCATTCCAGATGTAGCCATCTCGTTTGAAGTGGGTAGCGGTGATGGTGCCATCCGCAATCGCCAGCTGCTCCGCCAGATTGTGGATATTCACGCCAGTGTTGGCGAAGACCGGCGTTTCCGGCACGGCTTCCTTGACCCGTTTGAGCGTGGTTGCGGAAGTCTCTGCCCCGGCGGTCAGGCCGGAAACGCACAAGGCATCCGGGCGGGCGACGAATACGGTCGATCGGGCAATCTCGGCTACATCACGCTGGGCCATATACACAGCCGACTCCGGCACGATGTTGAAGAACAGCTTGATATGCCCCGCGCCGACCGCGTGCTGATGCCGGATGATCTCGCCCGCGTTGGTGTTCCACAGGCCATAATCGCTGGCGTAGACGCCGGTGAAAATCTCCCGCACGAATAGGCCACCAGTCGCCATCGCCACATCAATCGACGCTGCCGGGTCCCACAGCACATTCACGCCGTAGGGAACGGTGATCTCCGACCGGAGTTCGCCAATGACCCGCGCCATACAGGCCAGCGTGATCGGTTCGACTTTGGTCAGGTAGGGCAGGCTGGCCTCGTTGGAGAACATGATGCCATCCACGCCACCGCGTTGGAGCGCCTGCAAATCCCGGCGGGCGGACTCGATGATGAAGTCCATGCCTTTGGCGGCATCATAACCCGGGTCACCAGGCAGGGCTTTGAGGTGGCACATCGCAATGATCGGTTTGGGTACGCCGAAGAGGTCGGTCAGCCAGGTAGGGGTCATGGTAATCGTCCGTTTGAATGATAAATCCGTAGGGGCCGATTGTAGCCTGCCGAACGGGCGAAACCTAGAACCGCCCAGTGGGAACCTTTTTCATTGGAACGGCGTATTGAAAGTGCCAGTCTCGTGATCCTGCTGGAGGATACTGCATGAGAAAACGAATGCTCATCATTGCCCTGTTGATAATGCTCACGGTCAACCTGACACAGGCACAAATCCCGGCTGATCTGCCCCAGATTACCTTCTTCAGTTCTAGCACTATCCAGGTCAGCACCGAGGGTTTACGCGCCGGAAATGAACCGGTCTCGGTCATGTGGGAAGTCCGCAACCAACCCGCGAATAGCAAGCTGTTCTTTGAGCAAATCCTGGAGGATTGGCAGATCATCACTCTGGAATCCCCTGAGTCCGGGGGATTGGTCACGCCGTCAGGCGTTGGCGAGGTGTTTCCGGTACTGCCAGATGACCATACGATGAACCAACTGCGTTTGCGGCTGGTGCTGCGGGATCTGGAAACAGGCTGGGACTACGATACACGGCAGATTGATTTGCCCCTGGGGACGGAGACCAAACGTGCCCAACTCAACCAGTTTGAAGTGTCCTCCTTCAACCTGACTGAAGGTGAACTTCTGACGGTGACCTGGGATGTCAGCGGGGTTGAACAGGTCATCATCGACCTGACTTACTCTGGGCAGCCCCGCCGCTATGCCCTGCCGGAACCGCTGCCCGCTCAGGGGACGACCACCTTCATGGTGCCGCCCGCGCTTCAGGCAAACGTCACTCTGTACGCCTATGTGGAGCCCGATCCGCTCAATCCAACTGGTAGCTTGCCCCAGGACGTCCTGACTGTGGAGATTACCTGCCAATATGCCTGGTTCGATCCGTCTGGCGACCCGGCTTATTGCCCCGAACCCGCCCAACAGATCGAGGCCGTCTACCAACCCTTCCAACACGGCTATATGTTGGAACGCGCTGGCGAGTACATCTGGTTCTACTTTGCCAACAGCGATTCGTTCCTGGTCATGCCGGGTAATCTGCCGGTCATCACTGAACCCTTCACGCTTCCGCCCCCGGCGGACTTATTCCGCCCACTCAATACCTTTGGTCAGGTGTGGGCTGGTTACCCCAATATTCGTGAACAACTGGGTTGGGCGACCGCCCCGGAACGCGCTTATACCATGACCTACCAGCAGACACCCTGGGCCGTTGGCACTGCGTTGACTCGCTACCGGCTTTACACCCTGCCGGATGGCACCGTCGAAGGCCACGCAATCAGTTCCTTCTGAACAGGGAAAGGGGTGGTTACATCCTCAGTCGTAAAATTCCGGCAGTGTTTTCAGCCCTTGCCACTGTTCCGCGTCATGGCCGAAAATCACCAGCCCGATCTGCTCCCGTTCGACCCGATCAAGCAGCTTGACCGTACTGACGTGAATCGCTTGGGCATCCGGATTGCTGCCGTCGTCCTGCAGATCACGGGTGAATCCGGCGCTGAATGGCACCGCGTCAATCGGCAATAAAACCGTCCCGGTGTTGGGCAGCCGTACCAGCACGGATTGATGCCCTGGCACGTGCCCGCTGGTCTCGATCAATTCCAGCCCCGGCAGCAGTTCCACATCGCCATCCACCAGCCGAATGCGCTCCATGGGCTGATCCCATTGGGGACGATTGGCCGCAAAACGCGGATTGGTGGCTGCATCCGCATGATGCACGCGCTGAACCACATACTGGGCCTTGGTGAAGGCCGCGTGTCTCCCGGCATGGTCGATGTCATAATGCGTCGAAATGACGGTATCGATATCGTCCGGTGTTAAGCCAATGCTCGCCAACTGGGCGATCATATCCTGCCCATTCTCGAAATCGGAGCCTTCTTCCGGGATGACCGCCGGGAGGCCGGTGTCGATCAGGATATTCTTGCCGTCATTCGTCTGCACCAGATAGCAGACAATCGGAATCTGGTATTCTGGCATCGACCCGACCTGCATCAGATACAGGCGTTTTATGGCATTCTGGCTCATCATCCCCTCCTTGGCATTGAAACAAATATTCTATCACAGGATCGGCGGAGGAAGGGCCAGCGCCTGCTTTTCCTTTCTTCACTCTGTACTCCGCCCTCGGCACTTTGTACTATGTACGCGTTACTTATTCACTAATCACATTATCCGATGACCCAACCCCCACCTGACCCGCGCCCGCGCCGACCCGGTCAACCGCTGACCGCACCGATCCCTGCCGATCATCTCGGCGTGCTGATCGCGGCTGTGGTCATGATGGTGCTGGGGTGGTTTGGCCTCTACCAACTCATCACCACGACCCTGCCCAGGGTTGGGCAGCGCTGGATCTTCTTCATGCTGCTACTGATCGCGGTGGTCGGGACGGTCATCCCGTTTGTGCGTTACCTGAACGTGCGCTTTACACCGCTTCAGGTCGAACCGCCCCCCGGTGGTGTGATCGTGCGGCAAGCCGTCTGGATCGGGCTGTTCGTGGTCATTTGTGCGTGGCTGCAAATCCCGCGTGCCCTCAACCTGCCGATTGCCTTCCTGCTGGGCCTGGTCTTCACTGTCATTGAAGTCTTCCTCCGCTCCCGTGAAATCCAGAATGAACGCGATGACTGACCGGCTGCGGGCGCTGCCCTCGGTCGACTTGCTCCTGCGGGAACCCGTTGCGGCGGATCTGCTGACGACTTACGGGCGGGAGGCCACCCTCAACGCGCTGCGCACCACCCTCGACCAGTGGCGTGAACGGCTCCGGGCGGGTGAAATGCTGGCGAGCGGGGCAGATGTCCTTCTGAATCACGCTGCTGACTCGCTGCGGGCGGACTTCACGCCCACGCTGCGCCCGGTCATCAATGCCACCGGCGTCATCATCCACACCAATCTTGGACGTGCCCCGCTCTCACAGGCCGCTCAAGGGGCAATTGTGGAGGCAAGCGGACACTACTCCACGCTCGAATTTGATCTGGAAACCGGCAAGCGCGGCTCCCGCCTGATCCATGCCGAGCGCCTGCTTCAACAGGTCACCGGGGCGGAAGCCGCGCTGGTCGTCAATAACAACGCGGCGGCGTTGGTGCTGCTGCTCTCGGCCTTGGCGCTGGGCCGGGAAGTGGTCATTTCACGCGGGCAACTGGTGGAGATTGGCGGGGGCTTCCGCGTGCCGGAGGTGATGGAGCAGAGCGGCGCGAGACTGGTCGAGGTGGGGACCACAAACCGCACCCGCCTGAGCGACTTTGAACGGGCTATCACGCCGCAGACCGCGCTGTTCATGCGGGCGCATTCGTCCAACTTCAAACAGATCGGCTTTGTCGAGCAGCCTGACCTGGCTGACCTGGCGCGTTTGGCGCATGACCATAACCTGGTTGTGGTCGATGACCTGGGCAGTGGGGCGCTGCTGGATACGGCTCCCTACGGCCTCGAACATGAACCGACAGTGCAGGAAAGCCTGGCCGCTGGCGTGGATCTGGTGGCGGTCAGCGGGGATAAGCTGCTGGGTGGGCCGCAGTCGGGTCTGCTGCTGGGCAAGCAGGCGTTGATCGACCGGCTGAAGCGGCATCCACTGGCGCGGGCAGTGCGGGCGGATAAGCTGTGCCTGGCGGCGCTGACCGCCACCCTGGAACATTACCGACGTGGTGAGGCGCTCACCCACATCCCCGTCTGGCAGATGATCGCCCGCCCAGTGGCCTCGATCCGCGCGCAGGCCGAGTCGTGGCAGGCGCAGGTGGGCGGTGCAGTGATCGATGGCGTTTCAGCCGTTGGCGGCGGCAGCCTGCCGGGGGAAACCCTGCCCACCGCACTGCTGGCGCTCGACCTGCCTGCACCAGATTCCGTCCTGGCTCGACTGCGGGCCAATCACCCCCCGGTGATCGCCCGGATTGCCGATGATCGGCTGCTGTTTGACCCGCGCACCGTCCTGCCTGGTCAAGAAGCGGAACTCCTTCGGGCAATTCAGGCGGTCATGGCGTAGGGACGCAGGGGTGTTGGGGGGAGTTATTGGACACATTGGACATTTTGACAGCCTGGACTCGCCCGCGTTGTCCAACCACGTCGGGATGAGTAAGCTCCAAGCAGGGCTATATCAAGGTCAGTTTAGCATAGAACAGACGAAAAATCGGAACAAATGTTCCGATTTTTCGCTCAGATTACCCCAAAAAATTCACAGGCACCCTCCCTCGTGAACGGGGCGTTCCCGCGCCCTATCGAATTTTCGCTATAATCTTCTTACAATAGCAATCAAGCCACGCCACAGGTCGATGCCACCATGCCCGATGTCTTCATCAGTTACAGCCGACTCAATATGGATGCCGCCAACGCCTTTGCCGAATTACTGCGGAGCGCGAACCTCGATGTCTTCATCGACTACGAGCGGATGCAGGGGGATAACTTCCCCGCCCGCATCGCGCAGGAGATCGAGAACAGCCGCTTCCTGTTGTTCCTGGTCAGCAAGGACTCGACTGCCTCTAAATGGGTCAAGCGCGAGGTGCAGTACGCAGACAGAAAGAACATCACCACTATCGTCCTGCGGCTGGATGACGCCGAACTTCCCCATGAGATTTTCTTCCTCGGCTACCTGGATTACATCGACGCCACCCGCTGGATCGCCACCGCGCCGATCCCGGCCACCGTCACCGATAAGCTGGGCCGGGCGCTGAATGTGACGCTGAAGGGGGGCGCCCCGCCGCCGGCACCTGCACCTCGCCCGGTTGCACCACCCTCGGCTGCATCGGCACCGACTGGCCCGGTCTTCACGGTCTCCAAGCTGGGAGCGGCCGACTTCCGCAGCATCACCGAGGCATTGGCAAAAGTCCCGGAAGGCGCGACCATCAAGGTCAAGCCCGGTTTGTACCGCGAGAGTGTCAAGCTGACCAAAGCCGTCGAATTGATCGGGGACGGCCACCGCGAGGACATTCTGATCGAGAGCGCGGATGGCAATGTACTATGGATGGATACCGATTTCGCCGCTGTGCGGGGTCTGAGCCTGCGCCAGACCGGGACGCCCGAAGCTCAAAAAGTGGCTGTCTATATCCCCAAAGGCCGTCTGATCCTCGAAGACTGTGACATCACCTCATCGTCGCTGGCGGGTATCCAGGTCTGCAATGCCGGGACGAATCCAGTCATCCGCCGCTGCCGCATTCATAATGGGAATAGTGCAGGAGTTTTGGCCTACGAGAAGGCCAGTGGCACCTTCGAGGACTGCGAGATGGTCGGCAATGGGTTGAGTGGTATTCAGGTAACAGAAGGGGCAAATCCCACCCTACGCCGCTGCCGGATGGTGGACAACATAGCAAGTGGCCTTTTGGTCTTGCAGAATGCTACTGGCATCTTCGAGGACTGCGAGATGGTCGGCAATGGCCTCAGCGGTTTTGAAGCGAAAACCGGGGCAAACCCCATCCTGCGCCGCTGCCGGATGGTTGAGAACAAAACAGGTGGCGTATTGGTCTCGCAGAATGCCGCTGGCATCTTCGAGGACTGCCATATCGTGAACAACGGCTTCAGCGATAAGAACTACCCAGGGGTCGAAATCCGCGAAGCGGGCAATCCCACCCTGCGCGGCTGCACCATCAGCGTTCATAAGGGCCCAGGCATCTATGCTCACACCAACGCACGCGGCACAGTCGAGCACTGCGATCTGCGCGGCAATGGCCTCAAGGGCGCTTTTGAGATCGACGCGACCAGCCAGCTCATCCGGCGGAATAATCAGGAGGCGTGAGGGGGCGACGAGGGAACCCCTCGCAATGTTAGGTTTTTTCGTAGGGTGACGGCAAAGACGGAAACTTCACCCCCCTGCCCCCTCTCCTTCCGCAACCCTTACGCCGCTGGAAATCGGAGGCTACGCGGGAATCGGGTCGCTGGAGAGGGGGAGCCGGTTCACGAGATCAGGTTTTTTCGTAGAGCGACCGCAAAGACGGAGGCCTCACCCCCTCCCTAAAGGGACTTCCTTCGGTCGCAGCCCCCTCTCCTTCCGCGACGCGCAGTTGGTTGGAAAGGGGGATGGTGGTTAGGTGCGCGTCACGGGAGAGGGGAGCCGGAGGCGGTCACATCGATTGCGACCGCCCTCAAATGGAACTACCCCTTACAGAGTGCCTACCCTTCCCCTGGAAGGATTATTGGTCGCCTGTGTGGGTGAAGGCGCTAAATGCCGCTGGAGGTGGGCGGCGCACCGAACTCGCCGGTACTGTGCACCCAGACGTAGTTGGTCACCGCACCGTTGGCATCCGGCGTCCCACCTTCGAGGAAGGCATACAGCCAGCGGGCATCGCTGATGGTCAGGTTGACGCAGCCCCGGCTGCGGCGGTAGCCGAAGTAGTCATGCCAGTAGGTGCCATGCAGGCTGATGCTGCTGTCGAAGTACATTACCCAGGGGACGGTTTGCAGGTCATAGGCATTGGGCGCACCGGCAAAGCCAGACATGCGGTCATTGGGCAGCCGCGCCCAGACGGTGAACAAGCCTTCATTGGTTTCGGTGCGTTCCAGTCCGCTGGAGATGAGGGTGGCGAACTTCGGCTGATCATCCTCATAGGCCACCAGTGTCTGCTCGTAGAGATCAATCGAGACCCAGCGACCGGTCACGCCTTCCGGGCGCTCCGCCGGTTGAATTTTGGCGACGAAGGTCTGCTTCAACCACTGGTTGGGGCCGATCATGTACCAGCGCCAGCCTTCACTGTCATAGGCTTCCGCGAAGATGTTGACGATGTCGTAGCGGCGGGTCAGGTAGCCGCTTTCCGCTTCCCCATCGCCGCCTGGCACCAGCGAGGCATAGATGCCGGTGGTATCCAGCACCCAGGCGAAGCTCTGATTCCAGCCTTCCGGCAGCAGCACGCCGGTGAACAGCGATGGAGGCACGAGGTAAGCCGTCCCGCGCTGAATCCACTCGCCACCCTGGATTTGCAGCCACTCACCATCTTCCTGAATCACATTGACGAAGTTGAAGCCCGCGCCGATCTGCCCGACCACGTTGCCGCCGGGCGCATCATACTTGTTGACAGCATCCGGCCCGACACGCCAAAAGCTGTACAGGCCGAGCGTGGCCCGGTCGAGGTCGATCTCCGCCAACTGTGGCTTGGGCGAGGCCGCCATCAGATCGAGGCATTCCTGTGAGGTGGGCTGGCCGGGGATATACGCGCAAATTTCCGGCTCAAAGATCGGGGCGACGGTGCCGCCCTCCTGGGCACCAACAGCGGTCAGGCTGACGGCGCAGAGGCTGAATACGACGACGGTGAAGAACCACTTTCGCAGCATCATCGGGGTGATTGTCTCCATTGCTAAAGGACGGGCGCGCCTTAAAGGACTTCCTGCGGTCGCAGCGGTGCGCCCCTACAAGTGTCTGGCATCTTACCATAGCTGACGCGGCCTGTGGCGGTTATCTAACCCACGTTCACCTGACGGCTGGCCTCTCAGCAGCTTCTCACTCGCAATTCGCCCCGTTCAACAGTAGGATACTTGTGAAACTGTTCACATAAAGAAGACAAAACACAGAGACACAGAGAAAGATCACAGAGGAACACAGAGCCGGGAGCAGAAGATTTAATGCAAAGCGGCAAAGAAGCAAAGTTGCAAAGCCCGCTGTGAAATCTCTGTGTCCTCTGTGTCTCGTCCCGGTGGTGAACTCCTGAATTATGCGTCGATCATTGCGTCCGCTGCTCGTCCTGCTCCTCCTGTTGACCCTCGCCCTGGGCGTCAGTCCGGTGCTGGCACATGGGTATTTGCTGCGCTCCATCCCGGAAGATCGGGCGGTGCTGGAACGCGCCCCGGCCCGCCTGCAATACTGGTTCAGCGAACCGCTGGAACCCGCTTTCAGCACGCTGCGCGTCCTGAACATTGACGGTGAGGTGGTCGCCGAGGGGGGCACTGCCGCGGAAAACGAGTCCCTGCTGACCGTCCGCCTGCCGCGCGATCTGCCCGACGGAGCCTATATCGCCGATATGCGGATCGCGTTCGCCAGCGATGGTCACCTGATCGCGCAGCGGCGCGTCTTCTTCATCGGGCAGGCCAGCGAGGGCGTGGGTGGGCAGGAAGCCAGCGACCAGGCCAACCTGCTGGAAGTCGTCTGGCGGGCGCTGGCGGTGGGCGGATCGCTGCTGCTGTTCGGCATCTTTACCCTGTATAACGCCGTCCTGGTGCCCGCCTGGTCTAATCCGGCCTATCCCGCCGGACTGCTGCCGACCCGCCTCATGAACCGTTTGAGCGGGCTGGTCATCCTGGGGCTGATCGTGACCGTTTTGGGCAATGGGTTGGCGCTGGTACAGCAGGCGATGCTGTACTTCGAGGCCGATGCCGGGCGGGTGATCAATCAACAACTGTGGGAGACGGTGCGGAGCAGCACGCGCTTTGGCGATTACTGGAACTGGCGGATGCTGCTGCTGGCGGTCATCGCCGGTCTGTTCATCGCCAGCCGGGTGGTGAAAGAGAATCAGCCGGAGTGGGTGCGTCCCTTCTGGTCGAGCGCAGGCTGGGCTGCGGTGCTGATGCTGGGGACTTTCACCGTGGTCAGCCATGCTGCCGGATCGCTGGTCTGGCCGTGGGCGGCTATGTTCGTCAACTGGGTGCATACACTGGCGGTCGGCCTGTGGGCGGGTGGGTTAGCGGTGCTGGCGCTGGTACTGCCCATCGCGCTCCAGCCTGTGAGTGGCGACACGCGGCGGCTGGCGCTGCTGGCGGTGATGAGCCGCTTCTCCCGCCTGGCAACCGCCTGCCTGTTCATCGTCGTCACGACTGGCATTTACAGCAGCAGCAACTGGGTTTATGGCCCCCGCGATCTGACCACCTCATACGGCCTGGCGCTGGGGCTCAAAGTGCTGCTGGTGGTGGGGATGGTGGGGATCGGGGCCTTACACCATATCGCGCTGCGCCCTGAACGCTATGCACGCTTCGCCGCGCTGGGTCAGCGGGTCAGTAGTTTTATCCCCTCGCTGCGGCTGGAGATGCTGATCGCGGCGCTGGCAGTGGGTGCCATGGCGCTGCTGAGTTCGACCCCTATCCCGGTGCCGGACTTCATTCAGGAGAATATTCCGGCTCCCCGGCAGAGCCTGTCGGTCAATGGCTACACGATCGTCCAGAGCGTCACTCCCGGCGGGCCGGGGGTCAATACTTATGACACGCTGGTCACGCAGGGTGATCAGCCGGTTGAAGGACTCATGGTGCGGACTCAGATCGTCCAACCCGAGCGTGATCGGCAGGGTGACTGGCTGCCTGCCGAAGATGCCGAAGCCGGGTTGTATGTGGCTGCCGGCGGTGAGATCAACCGGGCAGGGCGCTGGTGGTCGCTGGTCGATCTCAAGAGCGCGGATGGTCAAATTACCCGTGCGGCTTTCGACTGGTCGATTGAGGATGCCGCTGCCGTCCAGCTCTCCCGGCCTCCCAGCCTGATGACGGTGCTGGCGATGGGCGGGGTGATCGCGGCCCTGTCTTTTGCGCTGTATCCAACGGTGCTGGCGTTTTACCGGCGGCTCGATCTGCGCCCGGTCTTTGTCTTCATCGCCCTGTTGACCATCCTGTCAACCGCCGGGTTGACCGCCGTTGGTTTCTACCTGGATGGACAAGCGCGGTTGCAGTATGAATTGACGCTCAATCCGCCGCCCACACGCTTCAATTCGACCCTGCCGACACAAGACTCGATTGAGCGCGGCGCGGCGCTGGTCGCCACAGGCTGCGACTGGCAGGGTCGTAGCGGATTGAGCCAACTGGTTGAGTCGCTCGAGCGTACACGGGATGAAGCCCTGTACAATGCAGTCGCAACCGGATGGCGCGGTCTCTTACCGGCCTGTGAGTCCTCATGGACAGATGCGCAGCGCTGGGACGTCGTAAATTATCTGCGGCAGTTGGATTTTTGAGGATCGCTTTCAGCGTACAGCGATCCGCTTGTGGATTGCATCTTTAGTATCAACTTTTCAGCCCAAAACTGACGCTATCGGCTGATCGCTGAACGTTCAATCAGCACCGTCTCAAGGAGAGGCATATTCATGGTCTACATCCTCCATACACCCGCAGCGCGCGCCACTGCTGACCGCCTGCGAGCAGATTTGCAAAGCGCAGGCCAAGCGATTGACAGCGCGCAATCCACGACCCGGACTCAGGTGGTGATCGCCCTGCTGGGGGCGAACAGCGAAACTGATCCCAGCTTCATGCAAGGGTTACTGCGGGCGTTGGATAGCAGCCAGCATTTGCTGCCGGTACTGGTTGAAGATGCGCCGCTGCCAAAAGTAATCGAGCATCTGGGCGCACTCGACTTCACTGATGGATATGACTACAAAGCCATCCAACAGTGGTTGAGCCATGCCAGCGCACCGGGCGCACGCCCTCCCATGCGGGTGCTGACGCCGCAACTGCGGAACCGCAACCGGCGGATTGGCCTGGTGTTGGCCGCTGCGGCTATTTTCTGGTTTGTGGCCGGGTTGATCCTGGTGGGTGTGTTTCAGATCCAGGCCCCGCGCGAAGAATACAACAGCCTGGATACACTGGTCGCCGTCACGGTGGATGCCGCGCTGGATCGCTTCCGCCCGAACAGCACGCTGGATGCAACCGGCTTCCCGGCGACGGTGCAGGCCGTACCGACTGCTGCCCGCCCACTGCTGGCCCAGACCGCTACCGCCCAGGCCGCCGAGTTGATGGGAACCGTTCTGCCAACCCTGACCCCATCCCCGACTGCGCCCTGACCTGGGAACCAGGTCAGGGGACAACAAATCAGTGGATCACATTGATGTACTGGGGCACCGGGATGATGTTGGGCAGCACCACGGTGACCTGTGTCCCCTTATTGACTTCGGTCTCCACTTCCAACCGGCCACCATGCAGCTCAACGGACTGACGGGCGATGCTCAGGCCCAATCCGGTGCCGGAGATCGTGCCGACATTGGCGGCGCGGTGGAAGGGTTCATAGAGGTGTTTCAGATCATCCGGCGGAATACCGATGCCCTGGTCGATCACCTGGAAGCGAATATGCTCGTCGTCCTGGGTGAGCGATACGGCTACACTTTTATCGGTCGTGGAGTACTTCAGCGCATTGGAGAGGACATTCGCCAGTACCTGCCGCATCAGGCGGATATCAAACTCGATGCACAGGCTATCCAGTGAACAGGTGTAGTGAATGCGCCCCTGGTGGATGGGCTGGCTGTCAAACTCCTCCACAATATCCGCTGCCAGGGCCACCAAATCCCCTTCGTCTGGCTTAAATTCGACACGCCCCGCCTGCATCCGGGCTAACTGGAGCACATCCTCCATAATGTCCCGCATGTGCATGACCTGCTGGTTAATCTTCTGCAGGCGGTTATTGATCTGGGAGTCATTCATCTTCTCCCGGTAGATGCTCAGGGACTCAGCGGTGGCTAGAATGGTTGCCAGCGGTGTGCGGAACTCGTGGGAGGCCATGGAGACAAAGCGGGATTTGAGTTCGCCCAGTTCCTTTTCCCGTTCCAGGGCGCGCAGCAGCGACTCTTCGCTGCGCTTGAGATCGGTAAGGTCCCACATCACTCCGATCAGTTTAGTGGGCATCCCATCCTTGTCACGGATGATCATGCCATTGGCTTTCAGATGCCGGACTTCGCCGCTGGTATGCAAGATACGGAACGACGTGTCATAGGGTTTGCCAGCAAGGAGCGTTTCATTGACGGCATCTGACATGCGCTGACGGTCGTCCGGGTGGACGAGTTCTGTAACGGCATCTGGACTCAGGTAGTCTTCTTTCCTCTGCAGACCGTACAGGGTGTAGATATGATTGTCCCAACTAATCCCACCCCGTATAAAGTCCCATTCCCAGGTGCCGATGCCGCCTGCCTGGGTCGCTAACTCCAGACGCTGGGACAGCGATTGCAGGGCAACTTCAGTGGCTTTGCGTTCGGTCACATCGCGGGAAACGGCGATGGTTTCCACATGTTTCCCGGTGATCGGGTCTTTGATTGGGTGGCTGGTGGCTTCCAGCCAGATGTAATCCCCATCTTTTGTCCTGAACTGATACGATCGGGTGTAGGTATTTAGTGTCTGTGTATACTGTTGACCGAGTTCTGCCAGGCGCTGCTGATCATCGGGGTGGAAATAGTTAATTGCCTGCTGACCAATCAGTTCTTCCGGCGAATAGCCACTGATCGCCTGAACCGAGGGGGTGATGTAGGTGATGGTGCCATCCGGTGTATGACGCGAGATGATGTCGGTGACATTTTCCGCCAGCAGCCGGTAGCGAGCCTCACTCTTGCGCATGGCTTCTTCGGCCTGCCGCCGCGCCAAGGAAGCGGCAATGTAAATGCCGTACTGCCCCATGATCTCTAATTGAATGGGCGAAGCGGGTTGATGATGGACCAGGTTATCGGCCACAACCCAACCGAGATTACGCTCCCCGTACCAGAGGGCTACAGCGGCGTTCCAGCCTGTTCCAACCACCTCACTGGTGGTTTGCAGAGACATGCCGTCGGCAAAGTAGAAGCGGTTGGGTTCCTGGAGCGCTGCCCACATGGAACCACCTGGCTGCAGCACAAACTGGAAGTGATGTTCCGATTGCACCTTTCCTTCGCTATTGGTTCCATAAGTGCCGATGGCGAGGCTCTTCGACTCGTCGTAGAGGAAGAGGGCCATCCGCTCAAACTTCAGCCGCTTGAGGCCCATCTCGACCACGGCTTTATAGAACTCATCGAGATCCTCAATTGCGGTCAGTTCGATGGTGACTTCATGCAGTGTTTGCAAATACTGCTGGAGTTCCTGCTCCTCACGGAGCTTGGTTTGTAGTGCGCGTTCAGCTTCCAGGCGCTGGGTAATATCGTGGTTGACGCCAACGATGCCGACTGGAATACCGTCTTGATCCCTGTTCAGGACGATGGAACCGAGGACATGTACCTCATGCCCATCCTTATGACGATGGATGGCTTCGCCCGTCCAATACCCCTGGTTGAGCAGGTTGGACGTGGCCGCCTTGATCGTCTCTCCAGTCACGATTCTGGTCTGGAGGACTTCGCCCATCCGTTTACCGATCACCTCTTTGGCAGACCAGCCAAACATACGTTCGGCGGCCTGGTTCCAGCTCTGGATGTAGTATTGCAGGTCAGTACCAATGACGGCGTCATACATGTATTCCTGCAAACTAGCCAGGTAGCGGAGCTGCTGCTCGGCGGCTTTGCGATCGGTGATGTCCCGGATGATACACACCAGGCTGGCAACAGACTCGCTGGACCGGTTCACCGGGGCCAGGCTGATCTCGATATCCACAGGTTGTTCAGCCCCACAGCGCGCCTTAGCTTCGGTTTGGATGGCAATGCGCAGGTTGGCTGACTGCTGGATGATGTCCCGGATACGATCCTGATCCTGCCCCATGAACAGGTTTTCCAGGCGATTGCCTTTTGTGGCACCGGGCGATAAATCAAAGAGGGTATAAAAGGCCTGGTTGGCCTGCACAATGCCCTTTTCCAGGTCCAGCAGCAGAATGGCATCGGCGCTGTGGTTAAAGATGGCTTCGATCTGTTCGGTCGTGCGCTGCAGTGCTGCCGTGCGTTCAGCCACCCGCTGTTCGAGTGTGAGCGCATACTGATTGATCTGGTCGTACAGGCGCATACTTTCGAGGGCGGCTGCCGCCCGTTCGGCATAGGCCAGCAGAATGCGGATATCGCGCTCGTCGAAGGCATCGACCTTTTCCTGCTGCAAGTCCAGCACGCCGATAACGCTGTGCGGAGTCTTGAGGGGGATAACCAGTTCTGAACGGGTGCGCTCGTTATTCGGGATGTATTGAGGTTCCTGGGTGACATCGGCGACATAGAGCATCTTCTGCTGGCGAATAGCCAGGGGTACCAGCCCTTTTCCATCGACGGTGAGTTGCGACAGCGGTTGGATGCCCGCTTTGCCAGTGCGAGCGACACGCTGGATGGTCTGGGTGGCGGTATCTACCAACAGCAGGCCGCAATCAGCCTGGTCAAATTCTTCGACAACCGCTTCGACTATGCGCTGGCCCAGGCTGACGACGCTGTCCCCCTGGAACAAATAGGAGGTGGCATTGTACAGTGCCGCCAATTCACGTTCGGCCTGTTCGCGTCCGGTCACATCCCGGATGATCGCCAGAGTCTCCCCGGCTTCAGAGGGAACCACCCGCGCTTCAAAGGCATGAACTTTGCCATCCTGCGTCTTGGCTTCATATTCGTACTCGGTGGTCTGCTGAGCGCTATTGGCTGTATGAATAGCCGTCATAATATCTCGGACGCTATCCGGCGGCAGAATTTCGTTGACGTTCTTACCGATTATTTTTTCGGGAGAAACAATCAACAGGCCCGGTGAGGGAGCATGAAAATCCAGGAAGGTGCCATCCGGCGACCAGCGGAAGACCATATCGGGGATGGCCTGGAGCAGCGCCCGCTGTTTGGCCTCACTTTTTTGTAGAGACTCGCGTTCGCGCTGGCTGCGGATCGCTAGTCCGGCGATATGGGCGGCCAGCCGGACCAGTTCAAGCTCGCTTTCATCTGGTTTGTGCGGATCAGCGTAGTAGAGCGCAAAGGTGCCGAGCACGTCCCCGTTCAGGTCATAAAACGGATGTGACCAACAAGCCCGCAGGTTATAAGCTGCCGCTATTTCTCGATAGTTCGCCCACATCGGATCAATGGAGATATCTTCGGCAATCACCATGTGTTTTTCGTAGGCAGCTGTCCCACAAGAACCCACGCCTGTTCCGATGTGAATACCTTCGACCGCTGCGTTATAACCATCTGGCAGGTTGGGCGCAGCTCCAATGTGAAGTTGCCCAGTTATGCGATCCAGAGTGAGGATGGATGCTTTTGCATCCGGTTGATGCTGTTCAATCGTCCGGACTAACCGCTCGAGGATGGCTGGAAGGGGCCGATCCTCAGCAATCAGTTCCAATACATGGGTAATATTCTGTTGGAGCCTTTCCTGCAGTTTTCGCTTGGTGATGTCTTGCTGAACGGTGATCCAAACGGGACCGTATTCATCATGCTTAAATTGCACGACACTGCCATTTGACCAGAAAACGGATCCGTCCTTGCGAACATTTTCAACGTCGCCATTCCAACTGCCTGTGAGTTCCACTTGGGCGATGATTTCCTCGACAAGTCTCTCTGGGTTTTTCTCGTAGGGCGAATTCAGGATACTGACGTGTTGGTGGAGCAGTTCACCGGAATTGTAACCGAATATGTGTTCCATTGTGGGATTTGCATATACAATTTTCTGATCATTCATACGGACGATATGCACGCCCTCTGCCATGTGCTCCAGCACTTCACTGTGAAAGCGCAGTTCATTTTCTGCCCGCTTGCGTTCGGTGATCTCGCGCCCGACACCCTGGTATTCGTGGATGTTCCCCTGATCATCAAAGAGGGCACGGTCCGTCCATTCATGCCAGCGCCGGGTTCCGTCCGGCATCTCCCATTCAATTTCGCTCACCGCAACCGGGTGGGCCAACGTTAATTCCGCGATCTTGGCTCTCAAAATGGCTTGTCGGTCTTCTGGAACAAAGTTGAAAGAATCCTGCCCGATGATCTCCTCAGGTTGCTTGCCGTGAATGGCGGCGAAGCCTGAATTGACGAAGGTCACTTTCATATGGGCGTCATAGCGGCAAATGAGGTCAACCTGGTCTTCGACCACGCTGCGGTAGCGGGCTTCGCTCTCGCGCAAGTCAGCCTCAGCCCGTTTGCGCTCACTGATATCCCGGATCACACTTTGGGCATAGAGGGGTTCGCCGCTGGCATCCCGCACCAGGCTGAGGTTGATTTCCACCGGGAGGGCCGTTCCGTCTTTACGGACGAAAAGGCGCTCATAAGGCGGAAGATACTCGCCTTCCAGTAATCGTTGAAAAGCGGTTTGGCTGGCATTCAGTTCACCGGATATGTCTGTGACCGATAACAGGTTGGCTTCATCCAGCGTATAGCCCAGCAAATCGGCAGCTCGCTGATTGACATCCATTAGCTGCCCGTTGAGATCCAACAGGAAAATGGCATCGTGGGCATGGTTGAGCAGCGCGTGATAGCGATTCTCGCTCTCCTGCAATGCAAACTGAAATTGACCATACTCAACGGCATGACGCAGCATTTTTTCAAGTAATACCGGCGAGACTTCCTGGCGAGAGAGGGTATCGAGGATCGGCGAAACCGGCAGGGCCTCGTGTTCCGCCTCCAGCACCACAATCATTGGGAGGGTCGGAAACTGGAGAGTCAGACGGCTTACCGCCGCTTGTGGGTTTGTGTCCGGCAGGGGCGTGTAGAGCAGGATCACATCTGCAGCCTTGGCCTCAAGGCACGCCACCCCCTCCACGAGCGTCAGTTTCCAGCACAGGTCGAAAGCAGAAGATGTCGCTGACGCAAGACAAGTTTGCGTCAGATGATAATCTGTTTCGTTATGGGCGATGATCAGTACCCGCATGACTCTCTACCTTTCAGACTTCATTTTCTGCACGGGTCTGTTGAACCCATTTTAAACAGGCCGTGTGCGCTCACCCGGCAGATCAGCATCTATGGCCGGGTGAGCAGGGTTCCTGCAAAACTCAATTCCAACCTGCGCACCGCAATATGCTGTGAACACATTGTATAGCGAACCATTGTAGTGTGTGTCTTAATGTTTAAAAGCGGTTCATTTAACGCTTTTTCCGGGGTTTGTGCTTCGTTTTCTTCATCAAATTCCTAAAAATTTACGAAAAAAGTGAATTTGATTGATCCTTAATTCTCTCCGCATCTAAAAACAACTTATTCTAAATCTTGAATCATTTTGCCTTGCTTTTTCTATTCAGGTGAGTTTTAGATAGCTATGCGTAAATCCCGTAAGGCCTCATCCCGTCAGCATCGGCTGGCCATTATCATCGTTCTGATCGTTTCTCTGATGCTCTCGGTCGTCCCAACCATCTACGGTCAGGATATCGGTGCTGAGGCGGTCGCAACACCCTTCCCGCCAACGGAAGCCCCAACCGAAACACCCGTTCCGACGGAGACTGCGGTTCCTACTGAGGAAGTGACGGAAACGCCGCTGCCCACCGAGGAAGCAACGGAGACTGCGGTTCCTACTGAGGAAGTGACGGAAACGCCGCTGCCCACCGAGGAAGCAACGGAGACTGCGGTTCCCACTGAGGAAGCCAGCGCGACTCCCGATGTCACGCCTGAACCAGAAGTCACGCCAGAAGCCACCCCGGACATCCCCGCTGAACCTCCCGTAGCTCAAGCCCAATCGATGAGTGTGATGGCTGGGCCATCATCGGCTACCTGCGAGATGCAGATCAATAACGCCGGTGATAGCAGCGCCCTGACCTGGACGCTGGTCGCCAACGCCACCAACATTGACAGTTACGAGTGGTTCATCAACAACGTCAGTGTATCGACTGACCCGACCTATACGCATACTTTCCCCGGTGTCGGTTCCTATGACATCCGCCTGGTCTGCACCTCGCTCACCCTGGGCGATTTGCCTGTGACGGGCTATGTCAATATCACTTCGATCCCGGATGCCAATTTCTCAGTCAGTCCCCTGGGCGGTACCAAGCCGCTGACCATCTACACCTCCAACCTGAGCACGGGTGATAACCTGACCTATGCCTGGACGGTGACGGATGTCAACTCAGGCACAACCCTGCACACCAGCAGCGCCTTTAACTTTAACTACACTTTCAGTGATGCGGGTACGTATCGCGTCACGCTGACGGTCAGCACCAGCGCCGGTTCCGATACCATGAGTGTCGAATTTGTGGTGATTGAACCCCCGCCGCTGGCCGATTTCACGCTTTCGAATACGGCAGGTACCTTCCCCCTGACTGTGACAGTTGAAGGTATTCCGGACGCCAGCAGTGGTCCGATCACCGCCTGGAGCTGGTCGGTGACACCTAGCGGCAACCTGAGCGGCAACAGCGGCGCGGGTCCGCATACCGTCGAGTTCACCGCCGAAGGCACCTACACCATCCGCATGGATTACAGCGGCCCCGGTGGCGGTGGTTGGGTCGAAAAGCAAGTGGTCGTCATGTCGGATGGTGCGCCGCTGGTAGCGGAATACGCCCGCATTTCGTCCACCAACGGCGCAGGCAGCAGCATCGTCGTGTGCTTTGAGAACCAGAGCGAAGGCCCCATCGCCCGCAACATGTGGGACTTCAATGGGGATGGCACCTATGATGTGACCGATAACAGCGCTGTGGTCTGCACCACCTACCCGACCGATGGCGCCTATACAGTCAAACTGCGCGTCGAAAATCTGGCCGGTGATGCCAGCGCCGAAGCGGAATACACCTTCAATGTGGTGCAATCCCCGGTGGCCTACTTCACCTCGACTTCGCCCATCCAGACCGGCGACTCGATCACCTTTAACGGCAGTGACAGCGTTAATCGCGGCGGTCAGATTGATCTGTGGACCTGGACGATCAACGGCACCCAGGTTGCCAGCGGCCCCTCCAACAGCTCCTACACCGCGACCAATGCCGGGAACAGCGGCAGCGTCCTGCAGTACGGTGCGAATACCATTCGCCTGACCGTCAGCGGCCCCGGCGGTTCTTCCTTCGTTGAGTCGATCGTCACCGTAGAGCGCCGGGCGCTCGGCTGCGATTTTAGCGGCACCTTCAGTCTGGCCCCGGCGGCGGGCGCACAGACCTATACCAGCAGCATGACCGGGGCGTCCGGTCGGACGGTCAGCTATAGCTGGCTGGTGCAGGGTAACGGCGTCAATGCCAGCTTCAGCACCACCAACCTGACCTACACCTTCCCGGCAGGCGAAGGCACCTACAACATTACGCTGCGCGGCAGCACCGCCGATGGTGCCAGTTGTACCGTGACCAAGACGGTCACCATCACCTACCCGGCGCTGACCTGCAATGCCATCACTGGCAATGTCTCCCCCCTGCCCAACGGCAGCAACTACAACTATACCGCCAGCGCTGGGAACATCGCAGGCCGGACCCTGACTTACGTCTGGTTCGTGAATGGCACCGAAGTCCAGCGTGGAGCCAGCAATACACTCGGCCGGAGTTGGACGGTCAACAATACAACCGATACGATCCAGGTTCAGATCATCCCGTCGCAGGGTACCCCCTGCACCAGCGCTGACAAGACCGTCACCGCGGTCTGGCCGAACCTGACCTGCAATATCAGCGGTAATCTTGTGCCGCTGCCGAATAACACCAGCTACACCTATACCGCCAACGTCAGCGCCGTCAACGGGCGCACCGGCCTGACCTATGAATGGTCAGTCGACAACGTGGTGGTGCAAAGTGGCCCCAGCACGACTCTCAACCGTCAATATACGGTGACCGGTCATACTGAAATCATCAGCCTGCGCGTGATCCCGCAGGTGGGTCAGGGTGATCCCTGCTCGTCCAGCGTGAATATCTCGGCAGAATACTCGGACCTGATCTGCTGGATTAATGGTTCCACCACGCCGCGCCCGAATATGCCCAGCGATCCGTCGGGCATCAACAACTACACCTACAGCGCGGGCGTTTCCGGTGATGATGGCCGTACCCTGACCTACACCTGGTTGCTCGATGCAGCTTCCGCAGGCAGCGCGACCAGCTTCACCCAAAACTGGCCGTGGACCGAGATTGGCAACAGCTATACCTTCCGTCTGGAAGTCGTGGCGACCAACTACGACGGCACCACCGAAGAATGCAATGACGGCAGCCATACCGAATCAACCGTCACCGTTACCATGCCCGCGCTCTCCTGCCCGGCCCCGACGGGGGATACCCGCCCGGTCATCGGTGAAACCGTCCCCTTCAACTACAGCGTCAGCAATGAATTCGGTCGGACCCGCGTCAGCACACTCTGGGAACTGGAACAGGAAACCGCGCCGGGTGTCTGGACCCAAATCGAAACCAGCCCGAACGCCAGCTACAGCTATCAGTTCAATGACCCGGATGCCAGCTACCGCGTGCGCTACACCGTCGTGCATGCCACCCCGGATCAGAACTGCACCTCCGGTTGGATGTTCATCACCACCCCGACCACAGGCGCAGACTTCACCTGCGATGCCTGGGTGACAAGCTACGGCGACTTTACGCCCGAGTCTTCGAGCACCAGCTATCGCTATCGCGTCAATGTGGACAACACCAACGGCCTCATGCTGGACTACAGCTGGGTGCTGGTGGATGCTTATGGAGCTGAGCGTGTCGTCGCCACCCAGAGCTCGACCATTGATGGGGATGTCACCATCCCGGCTCCCGGCATCAGCGGCGCCGACCTCGGCCCAGTGGGTAATAAGACCCTGCGCGTCGATGTATCCTCGCTCGGGACCCCGCATAAATGCTCGCTCAGCCAGGGATTGGTCGTCGGCACCTGGAGCGTCAGCTTCACCCGCGACGTGACCGCTGCCAATATCGCCATTGGTCAGCAGGTGTGCCTGGATAACACCTCGACCACCAGCCACAACGGCATTGATGGTCTGACCTACGCCTGGGACTTCGGCACGGCGGATAACTCTCTGGGCAGCCAGACCAGCACCGCCCAGGAACCGGGCTGCCTGAGCTTCAGCAAAGAAGGTACTTACACCATCACCCTGGTGGGGACCAATGCATACGGCGAAATCCGTCAGCAGCAGGTGACCTATAGCGTCTGGCGTGAACAGAGCATCCTCATCAGCCGCACAGACGCGAATTTCTACGCTGGGCAGACCTTCGGTTTCAGCGCCACCGGTGTGAACATCAACAGCTACAGCTGGAATATCTACAACAGCAGCAATGTCCGGGTCGGTGCGGCCAATCGCAGCGGCACCAGCATCAGCCAGCAGTTGAACACCCCTGGTCAGTACCGGGTGACGGTGCGCGGCACGGGCCCGCTCGGCACCACCGATGCGGAACTCTACGTCAACGTCATCGCGGCGGATGATGTCCGCGCCGCCTTCCGTCCGTCCCAGTATGCCGGCGTGGCCCCGATGCGCGTCTGCTTCACGGATGCCAGCCGCAGCAACGCCCAGCTCAACCAGTGGGAATGGGATCTGGACGGCAACGGCAGCTATGAACTGGTTTATGACCGGAATAACATCCCGGCGGAAATCTGCCGTGATTACACCGTAGCCGGTCAGCGCATCCCGATCAGCCTGCGCGTGACCAACAGCAGTGGTCGTTCGGCCAACGCCACCAATATCATCCGTACCTATACCGCGCAGGAAGCCGCCAATAACTTCGCTATCCAGCCCCAGGGCGGCGCGCTCTACTGCTTCGACCCCATGCTGAGTGGTGGTTCGACGGTTGTCGGCTGGAGCTTCGGCGATGGCAGCACCGATAGCACCGCGACAGGTCGCGTCTGCCACACCTTCCCCGGTGCGGGCAGCTACCTCGTCACCATGAAACTCAACGGCGGCGGCGAAGTCGTCCGTGAAGTCGTCGTCGATCCTGAAAGTGATCCGCCCGTCCTGAGCATGACGGCGACCTGCGGCCTTGACCGGACGGCCAGCTTCGTCATCAGCAATACCGGCGCGGCTATGACCACCCCGGATACGCTGACCATCCGTGACGAAAATGGGACGGTGGTTGCCATCCGTGTCTTCACGGTCGGCGCGAATACCTCGATCACCGTGAATGTGGAAAATATGTCCGGCCCGGTGACCGGCGCGCTGACTGATAGCAGCAGCGTGACGGCCTCGACCAACTGCAACTACGCGCCGCAGATCAGCATCACGGGTGCCTGCGTCAATACGACCGAGTTCCGCTTCACCATCACCAACCCGAGTGATCCCAAAGTCGGGCCGATGCACACGGGTCAGAGCTATACCATCACCAACAGTGGTGGCACACAGGTCGCCAGCGGCAGCTTCGATGTGGACCCAGGCGAAACCCTGAACGTCGATCTGACCGGCGTCGATCCCTACGAAACCTATACCTTCAGCAGCACAGGCTACGCCGGCACCTTCAGCATCACGGAGAACTGCGGCAGCCGCCCAGTGCTGACCATCACCAGCGTCTGCGCGGACCCGGCCCAGTTCACCATCACCAACACTGGTGGCCCCATGCTGCTCTCGCAGCCGATCACCGTGGTGGATGCCAGCAATAACGCCGTGACGGCCAGCGCCAATAGCTTCCAACTGGCGACCGGCGCCAGCCTCACCGTCACTCTGCCGGGGGCCGATCCCTATGCGGCCTACACGCTCTCGACCAGCGGCTATGCCGGTGGCTCCAGCAGCCGTACCCACAACTGCGCCGACCCGGCCATCACGGTCAGCGCCACCTGTGCCTACCCGGTAGTCTTCACCATCAGCAACGGTGGCAGCGCGGGCACTATGCTCAGCAGCCAGAACTACACCATCGAGGACAGCTCAGGCAACTTGGTCGCCAGCGGCAGCTTCAACCTGAATGCCAATGGCAGCCAGACCGTGACGCTGACCGGCCTCGATCCCTACGACACCTACACCTTCATCACCAACGGTCATGCGGCCACCATCAACCAGGACCACAACTGCGCCCGCCCGGTACTGGTCATCACCAGCACCTGCGCCAACCCGGCTCAGTTCACCATCCAGAACACGGGTGGGGCCATGCTGACCTCGCAGCCGATCAGTGTGGTGGATGCCAGCAATAACGCCGTGACTGCCAGCGCCAGCAGCTTTACACTGGCCGCCGGTGCCAGCCTGAACGTCACTTTGCCCGGCGTTGACCCCTACGCAGAATACACCCTGACGACCAGCGGCTTTGCCGGTGGTTCCACCAGCCATACCCATGACTGCGCGAACCCGGTCATCACCGTAGATGCCAGCTGCACCTACCCGGTGGTCTTCACCATCAGCAATGACGGCGCTGCCGGTGACATGCTGCTGGCCCAGAACTACACCATCAAGGACAGCCTTGGTACAACCGTCGCCAGCGGCAGCTTTAATCTGACCGCCGGTGCCGACCAGACCGTGACGCTGACCGGCCTCGATCCGTACGACACCTATACCTTCACCAGCAGCGGCTACGCAGCGACCATCAACTACAGCCACGACTGCACGCGCCCGGTGCTGGAAATCACCAGCGTCTGCGCCGACCCGGCAGAGTTCACCATCACCAACAATGGTGGGGACATGCTGACCTCGCAGTTGATCACCGTGGTGGATGCCAGCAACAATGCCGTCACACCGACTGCCACCAGCTTCCAACTGGTAGCGGGCGATAGCCTGACCGTCACCCTGCCCAACGTCGATCCCTATGCGGCCTACACGCTGACCACCAGCGGCTTCGCTGCTGGCGAAACCAGCCACACCCACAACTGCGCTGATCCGGTTCTGACCGTGACGGCTCAGTGCGACTGGCCGGTAGTCTTCACCGTCAGCAATGGCAGCAGCGCGGGCACCATGCTCAGCAGCCAGGATTACACCATCGAGGACAGCCTGGGTAACGTCGTCGCCAGCGGCAACTTCAACCTGCCCGCCGGTGGCACCTACGACATCCCGCTGACCGGCCTCGACCCGTATGACACCTATACCTTCGCCAGCGATGACTACGCGGGTACGCTCGACCTGACCCATCACTGCGACCGCCCGAATCTGACGATGAGTGGTCTGTGCGTCAGCCCGGTCGAGTTCACCATCACCAACACCGGCGGCAAGATGCTCCTGCCGCAGGACATCACCGTCACTGGCCCCAGCGGGAATGTCACGCCCAGCGTGAGCAGCTTCCAACTGGATGCAGGTGACAGCATCACCGTCAGCCTGCCGAGTGTCGATCCGTACCTGGAATACACGCTGACCACCAGTGGCTTCGCCGCTGGCGAAACCAGCCACACCCAGAACTGCGCCGATCCTGGCCTGACCGTCGAGTCCCTCTGCGCCATCCCGGTCACCTTTACGATCACCAACAACGGTCGTGAAATGCTCCAGCCGCAGGGCTTTACCATCACCAACAGCCTGGGCGATGTGGTCATCACTGGTGACTTCACCCTGGCCGCCGGTGCCAGCCAGGTGGTCGAACTGACCGACCTCGACCCGTATGACACCTATACCTTTGCCAGCGACGACTATGCCGGCAAGCTCGACCTCGTGCATCATTGTGACCGCCCCGTGCTGCAACTGGGTGCCAGCTGCGAGCCGATTGCCTTCATCGTGACCAACACGGGTGGCAAGATGACCGGCGAACATCCCTTTGAGGTGTTCGATGGTCAGGGCAGCCGCGTACAGATGCCGTTTGATACCGTCCAACTGGATACCAACGAGAGCAAAGTGATCGTCCTGCCGACCGGCATTGATCCCTACGGCGCGACCATGCTCTTCACCGAGTACGGTGTCCAGGCGCGGCTCCAGAATGAATGCCCGCGTCCGCCGGAACCCGCTAAGGACGGCGAAGGTGTGATGGAGCCGACCCCGGCCCCCGGCACTGGCATCAACGGCGTCTGGGCGGATCAGCCGGTCTGCGGTCACAACTGCCCGGACTTCCGCCTCTATCACACCGACGAAACCGGCGACTGGGAAATCTTCCGCCTCGATGGCGCTGATGAAGAAACCCGTACCACCGACCGCCGGAACATCTCCGAAAGCCAGGGCGAAGGGGTCAAGGATATGGCCCCCAGCCTCAGCCCGAATACCCGCTACGTGGTGTTCAGCAGCAACCGTGCGACCGAACCCGGCCAGCCGGAAAACTGGGAACTGTACGTCGCCCCGTCTGAAGGTGGCGACCCGGATGCCGTCATCCGCATGACCTACAACCGTGAAGGTAACGACACCGACCCGGTCTGGGGCCCGAACAACTTCGTGGTCTTTGAAAGCAACCGTAACGGCAACTGGGATCTCTTCGTCATCGATATGTCGACGGCGGAAGAATACCAGCTCACCATCAACGAAGCGGATGACATCAACCCGACCTGGTCGCCGGATGGTCAGAAGTTGGCCTTCCAGAGCAACCGCGAAGGTAAGTGGATGATCTACGAGTTCGACCTGAACACCGGCGAGATCACCCGCCTGAGCGATGGCAGCACCATTGATGTGGAGCCGGTCTACTCATTCGATGGCACCCGCATCGCCTTCCGCAGCTACACCGAGGAAGATGCCCGCAGCGTCATCGAAGTCATGGGTGCCGATGGATCGGGTCGCCGCGCCATCACCCGTCCGGAAGAAGATGCGACCAACCACACCTGGTCACCGTTCGATACGCTGATCGCCTACCAGTCCGACGAAGATGGCGACCTGGATGTCTATGCCTTTGAGTTCGGCAGCGGCACCACCCGCAAGATCACCGATAACACCATCAACGACTACGCCCCGACCTGGCGCTGCGACGGTGTGACCCTGATCTTCACCAGCGACATCAACGGCAACCCGGACATCTACGAAGAACAGGCCACGCCCATCATCGACCCATCCGTGCGCGTGGAAGACCATTCTGATCAGCTGACCTTCGATACCCATCAGGACATTTATCCGATGATGTCCCCGGCGGAAGAAAATGCCAGCCGTGAAGGTCAGACCCCCATCGGTGAATACGGCGAACAGACCGTTTGGCTGGAGCCGGATGTCAGCCTGCGCCCGATCAACCTGGGCCTCGGCGGCCTGATCCGCGATGGTTGGACCCCGCTCTGGAGCTGCGACGATGAGGTCGCCCAGAAGCCCAACCTGGTGGCGCCACCTGCCGTCGAACAGGAGCAGGACGAAGACTCACAGTAGCAGCAAGCTAACAACCTGCAGCTAATTCCAAAACCGGGGGCCAAACAGCCCCCGGTTTTGATTCGGTCCAAACTGAACAAAAATCGACACAAAATCGGAACATATGTTCCGATTTACCTCATAATCCTTGCTAAACTGTTGTTGTCGTCGCCCTGAATCCGGGAATGCTGAAAAGCACCCCTCAACGGCCTAAGTCCTGTCTGTACTAAACCGAGCTTTGCCCATCGCGAACCACCTGGGCGTGTCCAATCTGTCCAATGTGTCTAATCTGTCCACAATAGCGGGAAATGACGCAGGCGATAAACGCATCCTAAATCGGAATGCACCCGGCCATACCCACTGGTTTGCGAACGGTGCAGCACCCGCTAGACTCTCTCCCAAACTGGAGATGTCCTTATGAGTTCTCTACCCCCGGATGTTCTGGGTCTCGGCAGCGCAACCATTGACGATATTCTGTATATTGACCATTTTCCGCAGGTCGATACCAAGCAGCAGGCTCAGCGGGCCGAACGCTTCGGCGGTGGCCTCACCGCGACCGCGCTGGTCGCTGTAGCGCGCCTCGGCAAACGAGCAGTCTTTGCCGGTCGGATGGGCCGGGATGATGCCTCGCGCTGGGTGGTGGATGATCTGGCGCGGGATGGTGTGGATGTGTCCGCCGTGGTTTACGATGAGGCGGCCCGCCCGATTCAAGCCTGGATTATGGTCGAACCCCCGCCACACAGCACCCGCACCATCCTCTACACCGTGCCGGATATACATGGTGCACATCCCAGCCTGCCTGATGCGGATCTGATCTGTTCAGCGCGCTGCCTGATGGTCGATGATTTTGGACTGACTGGGCATATCCGGGCGGCGCGGTTGGCGCGGGCAGTGGGCATCCCCGTAGTCGGTGATTTTGAACGGCTGCAAACGCCGGGATTAGCCGACCTGCTGGGGTTAGTCGATCACTTGATTGTGTCGCAGCGGTTTGCGCTGGCGCTGACCGGCGCGGCCACCCCGGGGGAGGCTGCCCTGGCGCTGTTCAAAAGCGCGCCCGACCGCGCGCTGGCCTGTGTCACCGCGGGCGATACCGGGAGCTGGTACACTACCAATGGCATCATCCTGGAGCATCAATCCGCTTTCCCGGTAGAGGCGGTCGATACGACCGGCTGCGGTGATGTGTTCCACGGAGCCTACATGGTCGCGTTGATTGATGGCCTGCCCATGCAACAGCGCATCCGCTTCGCCGCCGCCGCCGCCGCAATCAAAGCCACCCGTACCGGAGGGCGCATGGGCATCCCCACACGGGCGGCGGTCGAGGCCCTTATGGCCTCTACTTAATGTAACCACATCCCCCAGCCCCTTCTTCCAGTGGGACGCCAAAAGCGGGGCTAGGGGATGAGGGCTGCATGGAAGAAAGTTTAGAACACGCTCTAGGGGAGCAGCAGCACCTTGCCGGCTGTACCACGCGACGTCAGTGCCCGATGGGCTTCCGCTGCGTCAGCCAGCGGGAAGCGCCGATCAATCCGCACCTTGAGCGCGCCGGAGGCCGCCCGGCTGAACACATCATTGGCGCGGTAGACCAGTTCGGCCCGGTCGAGCAGGTAGTGACCCAGCGAAGGGCGCGTCAGGAAGATCGACCCTTTGGCATTCAGCACCTGCGGATCAAGCGGGCCAACAGCGCCGCTGGCCTGCCCGAACAGCACCATATAACCGCGCGGGCGCAGCAGATTTAACCCTTTGTCGAATGTATCTTTGCCCACCGAGTCATAGACCACATCCACCCCTTTGCCACCGGTCAGCCGTTTGACCTCGGCTTCAAAATCCTGCTGGGTGTAGATGATCACCTCATCCGCCCCCAGGTCGCGGACCAGCGCCGCTTTCTCCGCCGAACCGACTGTAGCGATGACGCGGGCACCCCGCAGCTTCGCCAATTGGACCACCAGTTGCCCGGTGCCGCCCGCCGCCGCATGGATGAGGGCGGTATGCCCGCGCCCCAGCGGGAAGGTATCATGGGTTAGGTAGTGGGCCGTCATGCCTTGCAGCAGGGCTGCCGCTGCCGTCTGGGTATCGAGGTTATCCGGTACCAGCAGGGCTTTCTCCGCCGGGATGACGCTGTACTGGGCATAAGCCCCCTGCACAAAGCTGTAGGCGGCGCGCTGACCCACCTTAAACTCGGTCACTCCTTCGCCCACGGCATCAATGACACCGGCTGCTTCTTCGCCCGGTGTCATCGGGAGCGCCCCTTTATAAGCGCCGCTGCGCTTGTAGGTGTCAATATAGTTCAGGCCAATCGCCTCAATTTTGATCCGCAGCTGACCGGGGCCGGGTTCCGGCATGGGTGCTTCTTCCAGCTTCATCACATCCGGTTCGCCATATTCATGGACGACAATCTTCTTCATGGTGGACTCCGTCCTGTTGAGCAAAGTCGATACAGACGAGTCTATAGCTGATGCATACGACTTGCCACATGGTACGAACCGGATCACTGCGCTATGCTCTACATATTCAGTTGATTTCCATAGGAGTACCTGATGCGCGCTGACCTCGACCGCCTGATGGCGGAACGCGACCTGCAAGCCCTGATCGTCACCGGCGGGGAACAGCCCAATACCCTGCGGGCGTGGATCTGCAATGGCATTGATATTCACGGCGGTATGGTCGTCAAGCCGAAGGGCCAACCCGCTACCCTGATCGTCACCAGCATGGAGATCGAAGAAGCCAAAAAAAGTGGTTTAGCCGTGCTGACGCTGGACGACTTCAACTTCTCGGAAGCGCTCAAGCAGGTTGAAGGTGACCGTGCCCGCGCCCAGACTATCCTCTGGGGCCGCATCATCGAACGGTTCGCCATTGCCCCGGGCAAAATCGGAGTCTATGGCACCGGGGATATCCATGTCTGGATCGAACGGTCGCGCTTACTGGCGGAACACTATCCCCAGCATCCCGTCGTTGGTGAAAACGGTCTGACCCTGTTCGACATCGCCATGCGGACCAAAGACGCCGATGAGATCGCCATCATCCAGCAGATCGCGCAGCAGACCAACGAGGTCTTACAGGCCACCTGGGACTTCATCGCCGGGCATCGGGCCGAGGGCGAGTCGGTGGTCAAGGCCGATGGCTCCCCCTTGACCGTCGGCGATGTCAAACGCTTCATCCGGCGGGAACTGCTCGACCGGGAACTGGAATGCCCCAGCATGATCTTCGCCCAGGGGCGGGACGCGGGTTTCCCCCACAGTCGCGGCACCGAAAGCGACCCGCTCCAGCTGGGTCAGCCGATTGTCTTTGATCTCTTTCCGCAGACGATGGGCGGCGGTTACTGCCATGATGTGACCCGCACCTGGTCGATTGGTTATGCCCGGCCTCAGGTTCAGCAGATGTACGATCAGGTGATGACGGCCTTCCAGCGGGCGGTGGATGCTTTTGAGGAGGCTGGTCAACCCGCCCATACCCTTCAGGATGCAGCGCTGGATTGCCTGGAAGGTTACGGACATCCCACCCAGCGCAGCCACCCCGGCACGCAGGTCGGCTACGTCCACAGCCTGGGGCATGGCATCGGCCTGAACATCCACGAACGGCCTTCGCTGCATCATCTGGTCAAGGAAGATGTACTGGAACAGGGGAACGTCATCACCATCGAGCCGGGAGTCTATTACCCGGAACAGGGGATTGGCGTGCGGGTGGAGGACTCGTTCATTGTGGATGCGGGCGGGGCGCTGGTGTCGATCACTCCGTTCAGGAAAGACCTGGTGCTGCCGCTGCGGGGATAATGAGGAACCCTACGGAGATTGGTGAATTGGGCGATCAGCGAGCAGATTTCAACCGTCTATACCGTGAGGGGGCGACCATCCAGGTTCTTGGGGAAGTCATTCCCATCCATGTCGAAATGCTCACGGAGGTCGTCTTGCCGACCGGTCAGGTCGTAGCCTGTGACCCGTCCTATGGAGACACTATTCCGTTTGTGCAGCACGTCCCGCCGGGGCGTTACCCGGTGAGCATCGCGCTCATCCGGCATCCTCAGCGCGGTAACCGTCCGCTGGCAGCCCGTTTGCATCTTGCCGAAGGTGAAGTTGTCGAATGGAAGATGGCGCTGCAAGAAGGTCAGGATGCCGTCACCTTGAAGCCCGGCGAAGAATTCTGTTATGGGGTAGATGCCGGGGTTGGTTGCTTCATGGATGTGAGTGCGGCGCGGCTGAACGCGGACTTGCTTGATCACGACGATGGGAGCTATTGGATGGGGCTGGCGGATAAATTATTCACCAGCAATAACGGCCTTTGGATGAATCATGTAGTTGATGCAGCGACTGGGGCGAATATGGTTGTGTTTGCTTCCGGTTGGGGTGATGGTTGTTATACCACTTTTGAAGGCTGGTCAGCCGATAGGCGGTTATTGTGCTTGCTGACGGATTTCGGCCTGCATGATGGTTAGCTGAGAGGGACGACCTGGATGGTCGTCCCTCTCAGTGATATGACCGCTACACGCTCCGGTCAATCGTATCCAGGCCGGTGGCACCGCTGGGCCGCGGGGGAGCCACATCCTCGACCTGCGCCACCCCATCCCCATCCACACAGCGGACGGTGAAGGTGTGCAGCCCTTCGCTGAACGGCCAGTCATAGCGCCAGATCACCCAGGTGGTTTCTGAAAGCGGCTTCCGCAGCAGCGCCGGAGTCCAATCGCCATCGTCCACTTTGATCTCAACCGTGGAGATGCCCCGGTCACCCGCATGGGCGATCCCGCCAATCGGGACGAACTGCGCCCCATCCCGCTCGTAAATCGCTTCCGTGGCGATGGTGTCAATCACCGAGGTCGATTTCATCAGCGCGTCTTTATCCCAGCCGCGCCGTACCCAGTAGCCTTCTTCCCAGGCGGGGATAGCCTCAATGCGCGTGATCCACTTGGGTTGCTTCATGCCGTAGTGATTGGGCAGGTAAATCCGCAGCGGGAAGCCATGCTTGACCTCCAGCGGCAGTCCGTCCCAGGCGTAACACAGCATCACCCGGTCATCGTTCATTGCCAGATCAATCGAGGTGATCTCGTCAAAGTCATCAGCAGCGGTAATCCGTAAATGTGTGGCTTCCGGCTTCAGGCCGACATCCGCCAGCACATCCTTCAAGCGTGCACCCGTCCACAAAGTCGTGCCAATCAAGTCGCCGCCGACCCGGTTGGAGATGCAGGCGATGGTCACAAACTGGCTGATCGGCTCATAGTTGCTGCGGATCTGGTCGAGCGTCAGGTCAACCGGGTTATCAACCAGCCCGTCGATCTTCAGCGCCCAATCCGCCTCATTGACCGTTGGCGGCACCAGATTGATGTCAATCCGGTAGTGATCCGCCAGCGGAGTCAGTTCCGGGCGGGTGCCGGGGGCTGCGACGAGCACATCATCCGCATTGGGCAAGGCATTACTCGCCGACCAGGGCTGTGCGCCTTCCCCTTCCGCCAGGGCGACCGTGATTTCCTGCGGTTTACGACCGTTCAGCAGCACGCCGATGCCGCTGCCCAGCACTGTGATGGCCGCGGTCGCGCCGCCTACATTGATGAGGAAGCGCCGCCGATCGATCTGCTGCACACTGCCAGAGCCATCTGGACTGGTTTCTGCACCGGCAATCCGGCGGAAAGCCCATTCCAGCGCCAGTCCCCACAGCACGAACGCCAGCACAATCCAGACGAGGTTCAGGCTGTCATCGGTCAGTGCCGTCCGGTTGACCTGCTGGCTGATGAGCGCCACGGGCAGACCTACGCCCAGACCAGCGATCAGCCCCGCCGCACCGGGTGTCAGGCGGACGCGCTTGAGCAGTTCAAAGACCACTGCGCCTACCACGATGCCCGTCACCAGCATCCCGCCGACGGCCATGATCTGCTCGGCCAGCTTGGCCGTGCTGGAAAGTTCACCGATGTTCAGCGCCGTGATGACGGTGACGATGGTATCAATGCCGAAGGTGATGACCGGCCCCGGCAGGACGCGGCCAACCCAGTCAAACATATCAAAGGGGACGAACGGCGTGCCGACCAGCGCCGCAGCCAGGAAGAAGATAGCGATCAGGGCGGTGACGAGGAAGCCACCGACCAGTGCCCCGGTCAGGAGTCCCGGTCTGGTACGTGCCATACGTAAAGGCCTTTCAAAGCATAGAACTCTCTATAGGTACGTGCTTGAGCGTAGTCTGGATTTCTTGCGAGAATGTTACGGGAAGATGAGGAGTCGGAATCAAACAACGGGCGGCCTGGATAAGGCCGCCCGTTGTTTTGGCTACTCGAACGATGGGGGGAGGGGTTAGTCTTCAACCTCGATGTTGAAGCTGTCCACCATCACCCGGAAAGTCGTATCGAACAGGTCATTGAACTCATCTTCCGGCGCTTCGAACCACCAGACGTAACCGGTGTCGTTTTCACCAATGCTGGTGTAGACCCGTCCAACGAAGCCATTCCGGCGGTAGGTGGTCACTTCCCAGGTCTCATTTTCGCCGTAGTAGGTTTCGCTGTCCACCACTTCAAAGCCGCGCTGATCTTCGACATAGGTTTCGATGAAGGCATCGCGCAGATCTTCCGCCGTGTCTTCCCGATCCGGGTAAGCGGTGACCGCTGCAAAGATCGGGCTGCTGCTGTCATCATCCGGCGAGTAGAACCAGATGCTGCCCGTGTCCTCGCGCTCGCCACCCGGCATCCAGGTGGTCGGCACCGAGTAGCGGGTGTCCGCGTCATAGGTATCGCGCTGCCAGCGTCCGGTATCGCCTTCGTCCCAGGCTGCCGGGTCGAAGAAGACCACGTCATTCAGCATCAGTTCGAAGAGTTCATCAGTCCGGTCTTCATCCAGCGCCTCGGAAGCGAAGACCAGACCCAGTTCCAGGTCTTCCAGATAGATGACAAAACCACGACCGGCGAATTCATCATCGTCCCCGTTGGTATAGGTGTAGGTGAATTCGAGGCCATCTTTGTCTCCGTAAGTGGCTTCCTCAAAGCGGCGGTCATACTCGGTGCCGAATGGATCGAGCGCCTGCCGGGCGATGCTCTCCAGATCTTCTGGATCATCCACCTCAAAGACCGGGTAGACGAACAGGTATTCCTCGCCGTTCTTGCTGGCTTGCAGGAAGGGGCCATCCGGGAAGTAATCCATCGCACTGAAGTCATCCGGGCGCTGGACCAGGAAACCCCAATCCGTGTCCAGATAACCCACCGTTTCCGGATTCACGCCGTCGTTATTGACCGTCACCCGGGTGGAGTTGAAGCCGGTCGCACCACCAAACGCTTCGATCAGGAAGCCGAGGTTGTATTCACCTTCGGGCGCGGGTTCCTGGCTCCAGCTCAAACCGTCTTCCGTCCACTGGTAAGTGGTACCCGGCTGAGTCTGGACGATACCATCCGGGGAAACAATCGAGCGGTAGGTCTGGAATTCGCCACCCTCTTCCAGACGGATCGAAGCCAGTGCGTTAGTCCCTTCCTGCCGGGAGACTGCACTGGAAACACGGTTATCATCACCAAAAATCAGGGTCACATCCACCCACTCATCGCTGCCCGGTGGATGATACCGCCCGGCCAGTGAATAGATGTCGTCGTTGAGCAGGACCAGTTCAAAGTCGCTGGTCTGACCATCACTCACCATCGACAGTTCGACATTCCAGGTGAAGGTGAAGTCATCCACGCCGGGTGCCCAGAAGTTAATCCGATCTACCACCCCGTCTTCGACCACCGTTGTGACGATCAGCGACGAGTCCAGGCGCAGGCTGCTGCCGTCCGGTTGGATCTGGTCAACTGTGAAGATGCCCTGGCTGATATTCCGTCCGGTGACTTCCATACCGACCTTGAATGGCACATTGGCATTGCCTTCAGATGGGAACAGGTTGGTGATGGTCACTTCCGGCACGATGCTCGGCGCGTCTACCGGGGAAAGCGGCGGCGCACCCTGCACCCCGCCTGCCGGGGCGCGTACCCCACGGACTCCGCCGCCTGCGCTGACATTGCCAAAGTAATTCCGCAGCACCAGCGACCAGCTTTCCAGTGGGTTTTCCTGGAAGTAATTGGATTGGAAATCTGAACTGCGGGAGGGGAAGTAGATATTGTAGTAGCTGCTGAAGCGATCCAGCTGCTGGCCCGCCGTCGCATACAAACGAATGTCGTTGAGCGAGCGCAGCACATCTTCCGCCGCATCGCGCAGGTCTTCATCCCGCGTGTTATCCACCACGCCCTGCATGAAGCTGCCCAGGTCAATGTTGGTGGCCGGACCGAATTGGTCTTCCGGCAGGAAGAACGAATAGGTGTAGGTATTGGAGCGCACCTGCCCGAACAGTGAGACATAGGCTTGCGGCTGGGCATTGAAGACAGCGGCGAAGTTATCCATCGCCTCGACCACCGTCCCCATTTCGCGCAGGTCAGTCACCGCTGCACCCAGGACCGGGGCGGTATCCGGCGAAAGCTGCTGCATATCCTGCATGTACTTATCCACCAGCAGGCGGCCCAGATCCGGGATGGGGATCTCCGGGTCACGGTTGAGCGCCCGCGTCAGCAAGTCCATATCAAAGCTGGGGTTGAGCGTGATTTCCGGCGAGCTGATGACGTAATCAAAATACGGGGACATCGCTGCATAATATTCGACGCTGCTCATCAAACAGGCATCGTTAATCAGCAGGTCAAAACGGTCGATGCCTGTCTGCTGGAGCGCCCCCTGGAAAACCGCCTGCAATTCCGGCATGTTCAGGATGCCGCGTCCGGTTGTGTCGTCGGTGACGATACCCGACCACGCGCCACCATGATCGTTGAGGGAGATGGCGTAACGCTGCGCCGGGTAAGTCTGAATACCCCAGACGAGGAAATCCAGCAAGTTCTGCCCGTAGCTGGTATCCAGTTCGCCCAGGCTGGCAATCTCACGCGTATCAATCGTCGGCGGATACTGGAACGCGGCATCACCCGTGCGGTCGCGCCCGACTTCAAACAGGCGCGTATCCGTCCAGTTGCCGTTGGAGCGGTCAAAACCGGGTGCGCGGTCGATGAGCGCCACGATGCGGACGCGGTCGTTACTGCCGCCAGCCCGCTCGAACTCATCCAGGTCATTGATGAGTCCATCTTCCAGGTTGTTATCCGCGCCCATGTAGACCAGCACCGTCCATTCGGCGATGCTCGGCGTGGGGTTCATGACTGGGTAGCCAGCCGCCACCGGGTTGGAGACAACCGTGTCACCTGCATCAGCAACAATCCCGCCACCGCCGCCGCTCACCTTGATCGAGAGTTCAAACTCGCCTTCGGTGTTGCCTTCTTCAAAGCCGTATCGTGTGACGATGACCGAGTAATCTCCGGCGGCAGCCTCTGCATATTCCAGCGCCGCGTCGAAAGTGCCTTGCTCCCGGTCATCATTTTCAGCCACCAGGTCTTCGCCCTGGAACAAGCCGATGTACAGGTCAAGGTCGCCGCTGGTGGCGCGGGTCTCAATGCTGATGGTATCGCCTTCATTCACCCCTTCAATCGGGAATTCGGCGAAGTATTCGCGGTCGGTGATTTCACCGGAGAGGATTTCTTCGTTATCCTGCGTTTCGACCACCGGCGTAGTGCCGCCGCCGTCGCCTTCATTCAATTCCAGCGTAAACGGCCCGGCAGTATAGCCAAAAACACCGATCAGGTAGTCGCCGTTGGCGGGCAGGACCGCTTCGATGTAGCTGTTGAGGTTGTTCTTTTCGATGTCGTCGTTTTCGGCAATCGTATCGCCGTTGATGTCTGCCAGGATCGCGTACGGGTCGATCTCATCACTGGTGACACTGATGGTGACGGTATCGCCGGCCCGCCCGCTGAAGGTATAGACAACCGGGGTTTCCAGGTCGATGGCTTCGCCCTCAACCGTGTCGCCATATCCCAGTTCAGTGACATCCTCACTGCCACTGGAACTATTGGAATTATTCGAACTGCTCGAACTGCTGCCCCCTGAACGTCCTTCTTCCAGCGTCAGGGTATAGTTGCCCCGGTCATATGCGCGGACGAGGATGTAATAGGTGCCGCTTTCCGGTAGCTCAAAATCCTCTATCAGGGCGTTGAGGTTGTTCTGGCTGATGTCATCATTTTCAGCCAGCAAATCCAGCTCTTCATTGCCCAGTTGAATGTAGACATCGGTATCGTCGCTTTCGGCGCTGATGGTGATCTCGTCACCCCGGCGGCCTTCAAAGACGTACCAGTGCTGGGTATCCGAATTGCGGATACGGCCTTCAAAGGTATCCCCATATTCAATCGTTTCGGCATCTTCCTGGGCCAGCGAGAGCGCTGGAGTCAGCGTCATCAGGGCTAAAATAAGCCCCAGTATCGCTAATCGAATCCGCATCAGAGTTTCCTCCCGGTGGCTTGGTTCCGGCGTTGTGCTTCTGCTTTGAATTGACTATACCCTGAATCGAATTGCGGGGAAACTCGGAGCACTGGAGTCAAGGCATCCGAGGCTCACTCTGGTACACTACCTGCGCTGGTGATCACAGGGTGAGCGATGTGCACTTTTGAGAGATTTCTGACCGCGATCAAGAGGCTGGGGCCGTTGCTTTTAGCGTTGCCGTTAACGCTGCCGTTAACGCTGCTGGCGGCATGCGATACGCTGGCCGCGCCCACCGTGACTCCGCAATCTACCTTATCCGGGCCGACCATCGAACCCAGTCCTCAGGTTGCCCAGCCCAACCCCTTTGAAATGGTGCCGGATGAATTTATCGGCGTGAATGACCCGACGGCAGCAGCCATGGCCCCGGACTCGGCGCTGCCGCCCATGCTCAACCCGGCCAGCACACCGGACGGCATCCGTCAGCCGGTGGAGATCGTGGCCGAAGATGGCGCGATGCTCACGGGCGATCTCTACCTGATGCCCGGTGACCGACGGCCGGGGGTATTGCTGCTGGCGCAGGATCACCTCTTCTGGGGAGACTATCCGCTCAAGCTGGTCGATGCCGGGTTCACCGTCCTGGTGATGGATATGCGCTCGACCGATGTCATCGGCGCGCTGCCCGATTTTGAAGTGATGCTCCGTTCGCTCAGCAGCGGTCTCGCCCAGCCCGACCGCCTGGCCGTCATCGGCTCCAATATGGGCGCGGATCTGGCGCTGTTTGGCTGCGGTGCCGAATTACTGTGTGATGCCGCTGTGCTCCTGAGTCCGGCGGGCTTGCTCGATGCCGTGACCGCGATGGGTAACTATGGGGATCGCCCCATTCTGTTGACCGCCAGCGATGAAGATACCGCCGCCTTTGCCGCTATCGCTGCCCTTCAAGCGGCTGCGCTGGGTGAGGTACTCTTTCAACCGCTGACGGGCGCAGGCACCGGGACTGATATGCTCTTTACCCGGCCTGACCTGGGCGATCTGATTATTCAGTGGTTACAGCAGCGCGTGTAGGAAATGCAGGTGTGATGGCATGAAGATCGGCATTCTCAGCGGGACTTTTCACCCGGAAGTCGGTGGCCCACCAACGTATCTGGTTGCCCTGCTGCCGGATTTACAGCGGCGCGGGCATGAGATCCGCGTGGTTTGCTATGGCGATGCCCCGCCCCATGACTATGGTTATCCGGTGCAGCGTATCTCCCGGCGGGCTTCGGTGCCGCTGCGCCTGGTCGCGTATCTGCGCGCTGCCCTGGACTTGACTCGCTGGTGTGATGTCCTCTATGTGCAGGGCTATGTATTTCCCTTGCTGCTGCTCAAGCCATTATTCCGTAAACGCGTCGTCACCAAGGTCGTGGGGGATTTTTCCTGGGAGTACGCCCGACGCCATGGGCTGACGGAACTGGATGTGACCGCGTTTCAATCCGCCCCCCATTCACTGAAGCTGCGCGTGCTGCGCGCCGTCTATCACGCGGCGCTGCGCCTCTCGGATGCGGTCATCGGCCCCAGCGACCATATTGCCAGTCTGGTCCGCGCCTGGGGGGTAACGCCTGAACGCATTCACGTCGTCCATAATGCCATTCCGGATAGCGGCCTGCGCCTGGTCGAACGGGCCGCGCTGCGCCGTGAACTCGGCCTGCCGATCGATCAACCCCTCTTAGCCTGGGTAGGCCGCCTGATTAACATCAAAGGGCCGGAAGTCGCCATCGCGGCCTTAGCCCATGTGCCGGATGCCGTGCTGGTGATGGTCGGAGAGGGAGGGTTGCGCCCTGACCTTGAAGCCCTCGCCGCCGCCTATCCCGGACGTGTTCGTTTCACCGGGCCACAAGACCATGACCAAGTGCTCAAGCTCATCCGGGCCGCCGATGTGTTCGTCCTCAGCAGTTACACCGAAGGCCTCTCGCATGTGCTGCTGGAATCGCTCTCTGTCGGCACCCCGGCAGTGGCGACCGCTGTGGGCGGCAACCCCGAAGTGCTGACCGATGGTGTGAACGGCTTGCTGGTGCCGCCCGGCTCACCCACTGACCTGGCTGCGGCGATCAGACGCCTGCTCCAGGACCCTGACTTGAACGCTCGCCTGACCGCCGGGGCGCTTCGCCGGGGTGAGGACTTCAGTTGGTCACGTACCGTCGAGCGCACCGAGGCGCTGCTGCGCCCCTGAAATCCCTATCCCCTATGGGCTTGGCTCCGAGCAAGCGGGCAGTTCTGCCGCATTGCGGGGCCATGCTCGCCCGTAGAACGCCAGATACTCGGACACATGCGAAGCCCAGTAAGCATCATCATGGCCGCCGGTCGGGTTGACGACATAGATATGCGGCACTGAACGGCGCGTGAGTTCGGTCGAGAATGTTTCGATGGCGCGGCCTGCCGGATCATCAGCCCCGTTATCCAGATACAGACGTAAGCGAGCCTGGGGCAGCAGGGCGGAATTGGCGGCGAGTTCCGTCGGGTTGAAGGCGGGCGGCACCAGATTGAGGTCACTGGTGAAGAAAGCGCTGTGCCCCCCGATGATGCCGAAGACATCCGGGTGACGCAGGCCGATGCTGTACGCCCAGAATCCCCCGCGAGAGATGCCGCCGATGGCGCGGTATTCCCGGTTGTTGATGGTGCAGAAGTCACGCTCAATCGCCGGGACCAGTTCGTTCAGAACCACATCCTCATACGACGGATCGGGCGGGAAGGTGTTGTCGTTGCCAATCGACCCCCAGTACGGCAGGACGATAATCATGGGGGGCAGAACGCCCAGCGTGAAGCCCTGGTCAGCCGCTAATGTCACCCCCAGGTTTTCCCACTGATCTTCCCGGCTGGCCGCCCCATGCAGCAGGATCAGGTAGGGGTAGCGTCGTCCGCTTTCCTGATAGCAGGGTGGGACATAAACGCGGTAGCGCAGATTTTCCCCCCCGGCGACTACGCTGGGGAAGGTATCCACCCGCACCACCTGCCCGCTGTTGGTGCGGCAGGGAAAGGGCGTGGCCGTCGGCGCAGGGGTATCGGTCGGTGCCGGTGTATTGGTCGGGGGCAGCGGCGTGGGCGTGACGGCAGGGGTATTGCTGGGTACGGCGGTGATGATGAGAGTCTGTGGGGTTGCCAGCGGCGCAGCCATTGGATCACAAGCCGCCAACCACAGCGCCAACAAAATCCAGAAATAGACGTTCAGTTTTGGTAGAAACATAGTGTACGATGGTGATGGCAGGGACGCCCACTTTGAGCGTCCGCTTGATTGGTGACCTGAGGATAGCACACGCATGGCCTTTGATCTACGCGCCCTGATTTTTGACCTGGATGGTGTCATTGCGGACACCAATCCCTCGCATTATCACTCCTGGGCGGCGGTTGCCCATGAGGAGAATATTCCCTTTTCCCCGGCGCGGTTTGAACACATGAAGGGTGTCTACCGTTGGGATGCCCTTCATTTCTTCCTGCATGGCCGCCCGCATTCCAAAGAGGATGCGGATCGGATTATGGCGCGGAAGAACGCCCATTACCATGAACTCCTTTTGCAGATGTCCCCAGCCGATGCGCTGCCCGGTGCCGTCGAATTGATCGATGAGGCGCGGGCCGCCGGTCTCAAACTGGGCTTGGCCTCTTCCAGCATGAACGCCCGCAATGTGCTGCGCCAGCTGCAGTTGACCGACCGCTTTCATGTCCTGAATGATGGCGCTTCGGTCGAGCGGCATAAGCCTGCCCCGGATGTCTTTCTGCAAACGGCGGAACAGCTTGGCGTCACGCCCGATGAAGCCATCATCTTCGAAGACTCGCTGGCCGGGGTGGCGGCGGCGCTGGCTGGTGGCTTCCGTGTGGTCGGTGTAGCGGCTGACCCGGCTTCTAAACCGACTGTCCTGGTGCCGTCACTGTCCGGTATCACGCTGGCTTGGCTGCATACGGCCTTTGCCGCTGAACCAAATCGGAGCGAGGCCTGAATGCCCGACTTTACCATTCGCCCGGCTGGGCCAGATGACGCAGCCGAATTTCTACGACACCGCCGAATGATCGCGCGGGAACCGAACAACGGCATCATTCAAGGCCCGGATGATCCCCTGCCGACCGAGGCTGAAATGCGCGAGCGCTTCGCCCAAACAGCTCATTCGGCCAATTCGGTCACCATGCTGGCGCTGGATTCGGATCAGCACGTTATTGGCTTGGCCGGGTTACACGGCGGCAGTCGCCAGGCCAACCGGCACACCGCCACCATCGGTATCGCCGTCAGCCCGGAGTGGCGTGGGCAGGGCGTCGGCACTGCCCTGATGCAAGCGATCATCGATTTCGCCCGTCAGGGCGGCGTGCTCAAGCGCTTGGAACTGGAAGTCATCAGCACCAATGAGCGTGCCATCCACGTCTACCGCAAGCTTGGTTTTGTGCCGGAAGGGCTTCACCGCCGCAAGCTCTTCAAAGATGGTCAGTTTCATGACAACCTGAGCATGGCGTTGTTCATTGCAGCCTTGGACTAATCCATCCCTTCCTCACCAGTGAGTAGGCTTATGCCCAACTATACCTTGCGGACTGCCGTGCCGGACGATGCCCAGTCAATTATCGACTATCTGGGTGCCCTGGCAGATGAACCCTATAACAATACGTCGCTCAGCCCAGGTGAGCGTCCCTATACGCTGGAAGCCGAACGCAAGATCATTGTGGATATGGAGGCGGCGCCCAATAGCTTGATGCTGCTGGCCGTAGACCCGCAGGGGCAGATGGTCGGGTTGGCGACGCTGGCGGGTGGCAGCCGGGCCGCCGTCTACCATACGGCCGTCATCGGCCTCTCGCTGCGACCGGAATGGCGGGGTCAGGGCATCGGCACCGAACTCATGCGCGGGCTGATCGACTATGCGCGTCAGGGGGGCGTGCTCAAGCGCTTGGAGTTGCTGGTGCTGACCAGCAACGAGCGCGGTATTCACATCTATCGCAAACTTGGCTTTGTCGAGGAAGGTATCCATAAAGGCCGTCTATTTAAGGACGGCGCTTATGTGGATGACCTGAGCATGGCGCTCCTATTGGATTGACCACCCGGTGGCTTGAACCTAGCCGATGCGCCTTCGTGGCTATAGACTATGGTCTGAAAATGATGAGCCACACAGGATAGAAACCCCACTATGAAAGCCCTGCGCGAACGGATTGCAGCCGAAGGCCAGAACCTCGGCAATGGCATTCTCAAGATTGACAGTCTCCTCAACCATCAGATTTATCCTGATCTCATGCTCGAAATGGGCAAGGAGATGGCGAGTGGTTTCGCTGGAGTAGCCATTGACCGCATTCTCACTGTCGAAATCTCCGGCATTGCCCCGGCCCTCATGACCGGGCTGGCGCTGGGCGTGCCGGTCGTCTATGCCCGCAAGGTCAAGCCGATCACCATGGCTGGCCCGGTTTTCCTGGAAACAGCGCCCAGCCACACCAAAGGCGTCGAGGTCAATCTGCTGGTCTCCGCCGAGTTCCTGCACCCCAATGAAAACATTCTGATTGTGGATGACTTCCTGGCGACCGGCAAAACACTGCTGGCGCTGGCACGGATGGTCCGCAGCGCCAAAGCCAACCTGGTCGGGGTGGGCGTGGTGGTGGAAAAGAGCTTTGAGGGCGGACGGGGCGAGTTGCTCAAGGCGGGCTACACCCACATTCCGGTGCGCTCACTGGTGACCATTACCAGCATGGACAACGGCAAGATCGAGATGGCGGACTAAGCCCTTCAACCTAGTGTTGAAGCAGGTGTTCGAGCGAAGCTTCGCCAAATCTATTCTCATAGGGCTTGGTGCAAAAGATCGCATTGTGTAGGGGCGGTTCGCCCCTGGTCTACTTCTGTACCCGCGACTCAAAGAGCTTGATGAGTTCCACCAGTTCCGGGATCGGAATCGGTTTAGGCAGGTAGGCATCACAGCCAGCCGCCATACAGCGGTCACGGTCGCCAGACATGGCGTAGGCCGTGACCGCGATCACTGGCAGGGTAGAGCCTTGTTCCCGCAGGCGGCGGACCACCGTCAGCCCATCCAGATCCCCTCGCAGTTGGACATCAACGATCATCAGATCTGGTTCCTGCGTCGCCAGAAAATCGAGCGCGGCTTGCCCATCCATCAGCGCCGTCAGGCGATGTGCACCCATGCGCGCCACGCGCTCGATCAGGCGTAGGTTCGGTGCGTTATCTTCGACATAAAGGATATGCAAGGGGTTACTCCGCCGCTGGCAGCCAGATATGGAAGCGGCTGCCCTTGCCCGCTTCACTCTCCAGCCAGATGCGCCCATGCATCAGCGCGACCAGATGCCGGCTGATCGCCAAGCCTAAACCGGCCCCGGCTCGTGGATCGCGTCCGATGCTGTTCACCTGCTTGAACTCTTCAAAGATCGATTCGTGCAACGCCGGATCAATACCCTGTCCGGTGTCGATCACGCTCAGGCGAACGCCGCCGTCCTCCGGTCGGATTTGCAGGGTGATTGAGCCACTTTCCGTGAACTTGACCGCGTTCCCCAGCAGATTGAGCAGTACTTGCCGCAGCCGCGTATCATCCGCCAGCACCTCGGGCAGAGGATTGCAGTAATCCCGTCGCATCTCGATGGCTTTGCCGCCCAGCAGACCGGTCGTGATGTGCAGCACCGCTTCCGTGATTGGCTCGAGCGGGACCCGGTGTAAATGGAGCTCCAGCTTACCCGCATCAACTTTGGACAGATCCAGAATGTCGTTGATGAGGTTCAGGAGCTGCCGCCCGCTGTTGTAAATTTCACCCAGGTCTTGCTGGTAAATCGGCGGCAGCGGAATACCATCGTACATCTGCGGGTAGCGGATCATGGTTTCGCTGAAGCCAATGATCGCGTTGAGCGGAGTCCGCAGTTCATGGCTCATATTCGCCAGGAATTGTCCTCGGAAGTTCTTGGCAGCTTCTAACTGGATGTTGGCTTCAGTCAGGTTTTCACTCAGGGATTGACTGCGGAGCAGGGCTTTTTCCAGTTGTTGGCGGTTATCGAACAGGGCTTCGGAAGTACGCCGTTCCCGCTGGTAATTGAGCAGCGCCCATTCCGTGATCTGGTACAACTCCCCGGAGACTTGTGCCGCCAGTCCCGCCCCCAGCCAACCCAGCAGGATAGCCATCCAGTGAGCAGGCTCCCCGGCAGCCGGTTGTCCCGTCATCACCCATCCCCCCACTAGGACCAGGACAGTGGTGAGCGCGGTCAGGATCACCGTCCCCAGCGAGGACAGCATCAGCCCTGCCGTGACGATCAGCAGCGGCAGTGCCAGAGGGGCCAACCGCATCACATCGCCGCTGCTAGAAAGCGCCAGACTATAAACGCCGATGATGGCACCCAGCGCGAACGTCCAAACAGCCGCTGCGTAACGGTTAGAGTGGAGCAGCAGCAGGCTTCCACCACAGCCAAAGCTGATCCACATCCCCAGAAGCACCATGGGCAGAATCGGCCAGCGCGTCATGCTGCTGATCAGAATCAACAGCAGTGCCAATGCAGTGGTGCCAATCCAGGTGGTACGGGCCAGCAGGCGGAGGCGGTCAGAACGGACTTCAGTTGCAAAATCGGTATGGGTAAGCGTCATGATGAATCTTCAATGGCATAGGTCTTAATCTCAAAAGTTAGTTTGCTTGAGAACGCATTACGCCAAGCTTGCTGCCACAATTTATATACAGACCTTTATAACCTCCTAGCTGGTTCGCTAATCCCGCTCTATAAATGACAAACGCGCCTATGGGAGTGGCGCGTTTGCAAATCAGGTTCGGCTGTTCGATTGGACAACCCCGTTCCGGGGCTTGTGCCCCTGCCTCAGGCGCAGGGTGGTTGGGAACTATGCGGTTGTGCGATGTCATCCACAATCATGTGGTCTGCCTTTCTCTACAACCGTCTTTCACTTTTGACTCTAGTCCTGTTCCTGTCCCTCGTCAATAAACCCCGGTTAACATTTGGCTGGTGAGCTGCTGACTGGGTCTGAATAGCCTATTCCAGCAGATGATTCCGCAAGGCCGCCAGTGTGCTGGCATCCAGAGCAGCGGCACCGGTCAGATAGCCTTCAATGCTGCCATATTTCGCCCGGATGTGGTCGAGCGTATCTTGCATCGTTTCCGGTCGGCAGATAAGCAGCGGTTGAATGTCATCTGCAGTCACTCCTAACCACTTCAGCCGCGCCACCGCCTGTGCACCAAACGCCCGGAAGCTCTCATGAAAGGTGTTGCTGAGGGTGTAGTCCGCCACAATCGTGCTATCCGGTACCCCAAGCAGCATCAGCAGCAGGGCCACTCCGACGCCGGTGCGATCTTTCCCGGCGGTGCAATGAATGAGCGTAGGCAGGTTCGCTGGATCGGCGATCCGGCGCAGAATAGTGCCGTAAAGGGTGGCATTACCGTCGACGATCACATCCTTGTACATCTGCACCATGATGTCTTCAAAAGCGCGGGGATTGAGCAGCAAGGTGCGCAGGCGCTCAGCCCGGTTGTCCTCCGCGTTCAGCGGCAGGTGCAGGTACTCCAGCCCGTCGAGCGCAGGGAGCTTATCCGGTGCCTGATCTTTTTCCTCCACCGAGCGCAGATCGCAGACCAGCTTCAGACCGATCTTTTCCAGATAGGCCATGTCATCTGCTTCCAGATTGGCTAACATCCCGGCCCGGTAGACCTGTCCCTTGCGCACGCGCCGACCATCCGCCGTCGCGTAGCCCCCGATATCCCGGAAGTTGATAACGCCCCGCAGTGGGATCAGGCGGTTAGGGTCATCCCCCGGCAGACGGATGATGAGGCTCTCCGGGTTGACCTGTCTCGGCTTGCGGCGCAGAACGCGCCAACCAACCACCGGCGCGACGACCATCACCAGCAGTACAGTCATGAATATATTCACGGGCTGATCCTTGTATCTTGATGCGTCCACTGTGGTTAGTCTATAGGTGCCATCGGTAGATGGCTAGTGGGCTATGATGGTCTGCGGAGTGCGACCTGCTTACATCGTTGGTTCAAGGACGTGCAAGGTGCGCGTAAGCCTGTCTGTTTAACCTCAATAAAAGATGTAAATTTTGCAGACAGGATTGTGATATGGCGAGTGTAGCGCATCAACCTGGCGAGCCGCATGGCTATCTGACGCTCAACCCGCTGGATCTGGTGGCATCCGTTCGGCGCAATAATATCACCAAGATGCGCGCCGTTCGGCTCAGCATGGTCATCCTGGATGCGCTGATGATCGGGTTAGCTTTCTGGGCCGCCTATAAAATCCGTTTCGTCGCGCCGACTTCTGCCTTGTTTGATCCGCGCGGTGCGGCTTCCAATCAGTTCTATGAGAGCACGGCTTTCCTGCTCATCCCCGTCTGGTTGTTATTGTTCTATTTATTCCGGCTCTATGATCCGGCCTCGATTCTGGTCGGGCAGCAGGAATATGCCCACGTCTTTAATGCCTGCACAGCCGGTATTATGGTCGTCATCATGGCGATCTTCCTTGATCCGACCCTGGCGATTGCGCGTGGTTGGATTTTGCTTTCCTGGGTACTGGCGGTTGTGACCATCTGCCTGACGCGCTTTAGTGTGCGCCGTATCATTTTCTGGTTACGCAACCGGGGGCATTTTGTCGCCCCCACCTATATTGTCGGTGCCAATGCGGAAGGCATTGCCATTGCCGAGCAGTTAGTCGGCAACTATATGACCGGTGTCAATGTGATCGGCTTCCTGGACGATAACCTGCCCATAGGGGAAGAAGTTGTTCCCGGCATTGTCGTCCATGGGCCAACGAACCGGGCCGTTGATCTGGTGGATCGCTTCGGTGTCGAACGGCTCATCGTAGCGACGAGCGGTATTCACCGCGTCAACATGATCGATATGTTCCGCAACTTCACCAATAACGATCAGGTCAGCATTTGGCTCTCGTCTGGCATGTACGAAATTCTGACGACCGGCGTGCAGGTACAGGATGTCGGCGCAGTACCAATGGTCAGCGTCAACCGTGTGCGCCTGACCGGGGCTAATATCATTCTCAAGGGCATTCTGGACTATGTTGGTGCCTTCCTGGGATTGCTGGCGCTTTCCCCCTTATTCCTTGTCATTGCCATCATCATGCGGCGCACCGACCCCGGCCCGATCATTTACCGGCGGCGGGTGGTAGGGGTGAACGGCAAGGAATTTGATGCCTTCAAGTTCCGCACGATGGTGGTCAATTCGCAGCAGGTGTTAGATGAACTGCTGGCCCGTGACCCGGAAGCCCGCGCGGAATATGAGCAGTACTACAAACTCAAGGTTGACCCCCGTATCACCCGTATCGGCAACTTCCTGCGGAAGACCAGCATCGATGAACTGCCCCAGTTGCTCAATGTGCTGCGCGGCGAGATGAGTCTGGTCGGCCCCCGGATGATTACCAAAGCCGAAGTCGAAAAGTACGGTCGTTGGGGCTTGAACCTGCTGACGGTCAAGCCGGGCATTACCGGCCTCTGGCAGGTGAGCGGACGCAGCGAACTGACCTATGAAGAGCGCGTCCGGTTGGATATGCGCTATATCCGCAACTACTCTATCTGGCTGGATTTGCAGATTATCTTCCAGACCATCCCCTCCGTGCTGATGAGCAAGGGCGCATACTAGGCCCACGCATCCAATGGATGACTTGGTGGGGACGGTCGGCATTCTTGCCGACCGTCCCTTTGTTGGGATTAGTCTGGTTCAGAACACATCGTTGGGACGACATTGATGTTGTGCGAGGTAGGGATAGATGAAGATATAGGACACAAGCCAAGACTAAAATCGTTTGCCTTGACCCCGTTTTTGCTTGTATAACTTCGTATCCTAACCCTCTGTCGCTCATTTACGTACATCCAATGTCACAAGATATTCATGCCGACCCCACAAATTCAGCCCGTATGTAATGGCCCAAAATGCGGATGTGCTCTCTTCAAACCGCATTCCAACATCCTGCTGGAAAAACAGGGTTACAATCCATAGTGTGTTGATACGCTCAGACCAACGGAATGGCATGGAAAATCCGTCCCCGGAAGCGGCGCAGGTGCGCGAAATACGACAGTTACTCCGGCAGGTAGATGCCTGCCTGCGCGTCCGCCGGGAGTTGCGTGGCGCTCAGCACGAGTCCGTGGGACTCAGCGACGTATACTGGCATCCGGATAACCTGCACCCGGCGTTGAACGTGGTGGTGCCGCGCCGGAATACAGCCTATGTCCCGATCGGGGATGTGCAGCGGGGGTTGCACCGCTTACGTGAACTGGGGCGGCCCGCCCGTCTGCAGTATATTGAGGGACTTTTTCCGCCCCAGTACCGCGACCAGATTCAGTCAGTCGGGCTACGGCGCGAAGTGCGTGTTCCGCTAGCGCTGCGACCACTCACGCCCGAACACCCTGTGCCGCTCATGGCTATGCATGAGCACCGGGTCACTCGTGAGGTGGGTGATATGCTCTGTGTTGAGGTCGGGGACCTGCATCAGCCTATCGGTCTGGCCAGACTGGGGCTAGGCGCGGAAGCTGCCTATATCAACTTGCTGGAGTGGCGCGATCAAACAGGTCTGGAAGCGCTGCTTCATACGGTCATGACGGCTGCGAATGAAGCGGATACAACCTTGCTGATTCTGCCCGATGCACCTGTTCGACAGTCCGCATGGGGATCGGTTCTAAGCGGAATGGGATTTATCATTGAGGGCTGTCTGATCACCTGTATGGATGGGAATGATGTCTAACTGGACGAGCATCTTCTGCCGGGCGAGCGATCCGGCGCTGGTCGAAGCGGCTTTGCGCCAACACCTGACCACACTGGGTTATGAGGTCTATGAACCCTTTGGGCTGATCCCGCCCAGAGCCTATGCCCAGACCGTCAAATTGTTTGTAGCACCCGCCCAGCATGATTGGGTGCGGGTCGTCGGTGCGGCGGATGATGCGGTGTTGGGCGGGTTGAGCGCCTTTCCCCCGGCACTCCGTATCACGCTCACGGGTGAAGACGCGGACTTCGCAGTCCCCGGTGGCGATGTAACTGCTGCTCTGCGTGACTATCTCCGACCGGGTTCGACGCCGGAAGATGTGATCGGCGCGATCCGTGGCCCGATGATTGTGCCGCCGCGCACCGCGCCCGCTCAACCGCCAGTGATGGCGGTACCGCTGGAAGCCTTGCCGGAAGATGTGCGCGGGATGCTGGGGAAGGTCGATAGCAGCGCCGCCGAGAGTATGTTCAACCGCTTGAGCGGCACGCTGATGAACAAGGTCGGCGGGCAGGCGGAAGCTGCTCAAGCCCTGATGGCTGCCAACGCCCCGCCCGACTGGGAAACCATCGGCGGGCTACGGATTCGGGCCCTGCTCAACTGCCTGAGCATCCCGGCTGAGGGTTGGCAAGCGCCAGATTTCACCGCGCTGCGCGATGCCTATCCGCTCCATGCCCGCCGCCAGCGTAAGCCGGATGCGCGTCTCTACCCCGGCGATGCGGAGGCGCTGGCCGCTGTGCCCGATGCGCTGGCTTACCGTCCGGTCTTTGGAGGGATTCGCTGATGAGTGTGCAGGATCGACACCATTGGGATGAGGTTTACCGGGCGCGGGCGGGCGCACCCTATCCTCCACCGGATCCGCTGCTGTTCGAGTATGTACCACCGCTGCCGGAAGCGATTGAGGGCGAAGTGCGAGCGCTCGATCTGGCGGGTGGGGTTGGTCAAAATGGTCTGTGGTTGGCGGCACAGGGTTACACCGTAGATGTGGTCGACATCAGCCGGGCCGGGCTGACGCTGGCCCACGATGAGATGCAGCGGCGCGGTTTGCGTTCGGTCAACCTGTATCCGGTTGATCTGGACGAGTACACCCTGCCGGAAGCGGCCTATGCCGTCATCTGTGTTTTTCGTTTTCTCCAGCGGGATTATTTCCCGCAGTTGCGGGCGGCGGTACAGCCGGGCGGGCGCATCCTCTACGAAACCTTCAATCGTCATCACCTGGCGACGGCGCGGGACTTTAACCCGGCCTATGTGCTGGAAGAAGGCGAGTTAGCGGGTTACTTTGCCGACTGGAAAATTGTGCATCACATTGAAGGCAAACGCGCTTCCAGCATCGTCGCCATCAAGCCGGGGTAAGAATCTCAAGCTCCGGCATATATGCCACAACCCGGGAAGCGCACCGCGAACGCGTACCAGCGAGAGAACAATTGCAACGGTCGCTCTACGCGCCGAAGCTGTCCCTCTTTGTTGAAGACACCCCCATCTCGCAGCGTATCGCCATTGTTTAACTGGATGGTATCCCGCCGTGTGATGGCTTCCGTTGCATCGGTGTAAAAGGCATCCGGCACTTGGGATACCGGATCGATGTAAACCAGTAACTGCCGCCCATCCAGTTTGTCGATCAAGGCATTGTCAATCAGGTTGAGTTGCGTCATGGGATAGTACCGGCTCTGATGATCCGTCCAAACGCCCAGACCCATATCCAGGCGCGGCAAACGTGTATCCTCATTGGCAAGTGTCTGTTGGAGCCGTGTGCTCCACTCCGGTTGTGCCTCTTTCCGCCAGACTTCGTCCTCCTGAGCCTCCGCTTGTTGTTCCGCACCAAGAGGATAGAAGGCCACCTGAATCCCGGGGTGAGCAGTCAAGGCTTTACGCGCAGTCATATGGAGCAGATTGGAATGTCGATTCATCCGCTGGCCGGTCAAATTGCCATGTACGCATAACCCCGTCAGATGATCCCAATAAGAACCGGTTTCATCATCACCCATCAGAATCATGGCATCATAGACTCCGCGCACGCTGAACTGCAGAACCTGACCGTTTACCTGCGGGGAAAAGGCAGCTCCACCATTGCAAATCGAGCAAAAAGAAACTACCCAGGGAATATCATCTAACACACCCTGGGCAACATGGTGATAGACCAGTTGGAGGGTGACAAAGGCCAAAGCCCGTTGCTCGATTTCCATGACCAGTAAGTTCGCATCAGGCCTGAGCTTCCCTTCCTCAATCGTTTTTTCGAGCGAATACAATTCCGCTCCCCTGGCAGGTGGATAAAAGGCTGATTCTTGTAAGACAGCTCGCTGGAGATCAAACGCTCGCTGATCAAGTAGATTCATGATGTAAACCCAGGAGTTCTATGGTGTGTGATCAAAAGGTTCGAATTTGACTCTACGTTGAGTTGCTGGATTTCTGCATTAAGGGGATCTCACCTGGATGAGCATGATGGAATCTGATCTGTAACTCTCAATATCGGATTTGCCTATCCTGTAGTCTCTGCCTCAACGCTCACGTTGCAGATCAACCATGAGTAGTTGATAAAGAATGCTCAAGGAATCAAAAACAGGCAGAGCGTCTGCTCTGCCTGCCTTCTCAATCGACCATAGACTATTGTCTACAGACCATACACTTCCTTCGCCAGCTTTTCCTCTTCAGCGACCAGTTCGCGGATGGCATCCAGCCCCTGATTCCAGAACGTCAGGTCAGTCAGATCGACGCCCACCTTCGCGAGGATGGCTTCCGGCCAGTCGGAGTCACCGGCTTCCAGCACCCCCATAAATTGCGGTACAAAGGCCGCACCCCGCGCTTCGTACAGCTTGAAGAGTGCCAGCACCAGCAGTTCACCGAAGGCATAGGCGTAAACGTAACCGGGGGTGTTCAGGAAGTGAGGGATATAGCTCCACCACGCCCCGTAATCATCGCTTAATTCAACGCTGTCCCCGAACATGGCGCGCTGAGTTTGCAGCCAGATGCTGCTGAGCTTATCGGCAGGCAGTTCGCCCTGGGTGCGCCGAGCGTTATGATAACCATCTTCAAAGCGGTTCATGGAAACCTGCCGGAAGACGGTGGCGAAACTATCCTCGATCTTCTGGGCCAGCATCGCCAGCCGCGCCGCCGGGTCCGGCTCATTCGCCATCAGGTCGCGGAAGACCAGTCGCTCGCCAAAGGTCGAAGCCATTTCGGCGGTCGTCAGCGGCGTGGACATACCCACATTGCCGTGTGCTTTGCCGGAGAGATACGCGTGGATTCCATGACCTAGTTCATGGGCCAGCGTCATCACATCTCGCGCTTTGCCTTCGTAATTCAGAAAGACGAAGGGATGCGCCGAAGCAACGGTGTAGGAGCAGAACGCGCCACCCCGTTTACCCGGCAGCACGGGCGCATGAATCCAGTTTTCATCGAAGAAGCGTTTGGCCGCCGCTGCGAAATCCGGGTGGAAGGCCTGGAATGCCTTCAGCACGACGTCGCGTGCCTCTTCCCAGCTATAGAAATGATCGGCAGAGGCGATCTTCAACGGCGCGTAACGGTCATTCTCCGTCAGCTTATCGAGGCCGAGCATCCGGCGCTTGAGGGCATAATGCCGGGCAACAATGTCGTAATTGGAAGTGACGGCCTTGATGAGCGCTTCCACCACGGCATCCGGCGCTTTGTTATCCAGATTGCGGTAAGAAATCCACGACGGATACTGACGGCGCGCATCTTCACTGGCTTTATCGGCAGCCAGCACATTAAAGATGTAGCTCAACTCCATCGACTTGCCCTTGAGGGCGGTCGTAATCGCGGCACCCGCCCGCTTACGCACATCGGCGTCGGCATCGTGCAGTTTGGTCAGCGCCTGCGTCAAAGTGATGTGTGCGCCTTCCCAGTCCACCCGGATGGCAGCGATGAGTTGCGTGAACAAGCGGGTCCAGGCGCTGCGCCCGGTGACGGATTTCTCCATCAGCAGTTGTTCTTCGATTTCGCTCAGTTGGAAGGGCTTAAAACGCCGGTCGGACTCGAGCTTGTGACGGAAAGGGGTGATGGTTGGGTCGGCCAGCAGGGCAGCAGCTTTGGCTTCATCCAGCGCGTTCCATTCCAGCTCCCAGAATACCAGTTTCTGGTTGATCTGTGAGCCAAATTCAGTCACTTTCTGGATGAGGGCACCGTACTGCGGGTTGACCGTATCCACGCTGTAGAGCAAACCGGCAAAACTGCCAATCCGCCCGCCCAGATCGGTGATGGCATCCATGGCGGTCATGGCATCCATCAAGCCCTCGGCATCCAGCGAATCGACTTTGCCTTTGTATTCAGCGGCGAAGGCCTCTGCCATCTGGCTCACCCGCTTCATATCCTGTTCGAGTGCGGGATCATCAATTCCGGCGTAGAACACCGACAAATCCCAGACGATCTGCTCTGCGCCAGTCTTGCGTTCTTCAACAGGGGTTGCTACCGTCATGATTGGTTCCTTCATCTCATACGAAGTGGATTGACTCCGTGTGTCTGGCAAAAAGATTATTGTATCTATACGAAGAGCCTCAGTGAATAGTTCATCCGCCCACCTGACCAGCCTCTCAGCGTGTTTTGCTTACTCATCCAACGCTCATTCTCCTCCGACTCAAACTCAACAATTCGCCCCTATTTTGGCTGCGGTGGTTCAGAATAGGGTGCTCAAAGGCTCTGCCTAACTATCTTTTGACAGTCCAGAGTGCATGGCGGGTCTTTCGTTCCATAATGCACAAGCGTATAATCCCGCCGTTCTGGGCCATCCTTGAAAATCGTTGATTCACGCTCAGGAAAACCTGAAAACCAGGTCAGTAATAATCGGGTTCAAACGCTTTGGCCGTGCATATCTGCGCGGCAGAGGGGTGAATAGCCACGTATGATAGAAGTAAAAGACTTAACGAAACGCTACGGTTCCTACACAGCGGTCAACGCCATTTCCTTCGACGCCAAGCCCGGTCAGGTAACCGGGTTCCTGGGGCCGAACGGGGCTGGTAAGACCACCACCATGCGGATGCTGACGGGCTTCCTGCCGCCCACCAGTGGTCACGCGATGGTGGCAGGCAAAGATGCATTTGATGAGAGTATGGAAGTGCGGAAGGCGGTCGGTTATCTGCCGGAAAATGTGCCGCTGTACCGGGATATGACCGCCCTGGGCTATCTGATGTACATGGCGGAAATCCGGGGTGTGCCTAACCGCAAAGCCCGTGCCCTGGAAACATTGGAACGGGTCCGCCTGATCGAACGTGCCAACAGCAAAATCCGCACCCTTTCCAAAGGGATGCGGCAGCGCGTGGGTCTGGCACAGGCCCTCATCCATGATCCGCAGGTGCTGATTCTGGACGAACCAACTATCGGTCTCGACCCCATTCAGGTATTGGAATTGCGCGATCTGGTACGTGACCTGGGCAAGAAACATACCGTCCTGTTCAGCACGCACATCCTGTCCGAAGCCGAGCAGGTTTGCGACAAAGTGGTCATCATCAATCGTGGCAACATCGTCGCCCAGGGCGCACCCGCTGAACTGCGGACGACCCTCGAACGCGGTGGCCGCATCGTTCTGCGGACGAACGCCAGTGCCGACAAGGTGCTGCCCGTGGTGCAAAATCTGCCCGCAGTTGCCCAGGCTGCCCAATCTTTGGACACCATCGTCATTTTGCCAAAAGAGTCCCACACGGATCCCCGTCCGGCAGTTGCCCGCGCCATTGTCGAAAATGGCTGGGAACTGATTGAACTGCGTCCGTTGGCAGTCAACCTGGAAGAAATCTTCCTTGAACTTACCCGGCAGGCCGAGTCGGCCTCGGCTGAACCGGTTGCAGAAACTTCGGAGGCATCGTCATGAGGCAGACCATTGCCGTTTACAAGCGCGAACTGGCGCTGCTGTTCCGTTCCCCGATTGCTTATGCGGTCGCCTTTGCGCTGTTGTTATTCCTGGGCGTGTTGTACAGCGGTCAGCTTTCGCAGATCGTCCAGTACAACCAGTTCGCCGGGCAGCAGGGCGCGCAGCCAGTCGGTGCCAGTGAACTCAACCTGACCACCGGCGTGCTGGTGTTCCTGTTGTTCCTGGTTGGGCCGCTGCTGACCATGCGCCTGCTGGCGGAAGAATCCCGCGAAGGCACCATCGAAACCCTGATGACCCTGCCAATGAATGAAGGTCACTTCATTGTGGGCAAGTTCCTGGCGGTGTGGACGTTCTACACCATCGTGCTGGTCATCACCTTGGTTTACCACGTCATCGGCCATCAGGTCGGCGTGCCGGATGACGGCGCGGCCTTCGGGCAGTATGTGGGAGCCTGGCTGTATGGTGGCGCGGTGCTGGCCGTGTGCATGATCTGGTCGGCTGTGACGGAAGATCAGATCGTGGCGGCCTTCCTGAGCGCTGCGACTGTCCTCGTCCTCTATCTGGCGGAGAGCGCAGCCACCAGCCTGAGCAATGCGCCGGGGCTTTCCGGTCTGTCGAATTTTGTCCGCGAACTTGGTTTACAGGCGCACTATAACGGCACGCTCGCCAACGGCATCATCCGGGCAGAAGATATCGCCTACTTCATTCTGGTGATCGTGGGCGCACTGTTCATAACCGTGCGGATCGTCGAAACCCGCCGCTGGAGAGGTTAATCCATGACTACCCCTGAAATACAGACTCCGAACCTGCCCCCGCCGCAGGATCAGGAACCTTTTATCCCGCCCTTCTGGCTGTTGATCGTCGCCATCGTGGGCTTTGTGATCGCTTTTATCGTCCTCGTCACCCAACCAACCTTCACGGTTGTTGGTTGGGGTGGTCTGGGGCTGGGACTGCTGGGTTTGATCGCCTGGGCGCTCATGTCCCCGGAACAAGCCCGTAATCTGCTGACGGGCAAGACGGCGCGTTACGGTGGCACCAGCGTGATCGTCACGGTGGTGTTCCTGGCGGCGCTAGTGGTGATCTACATCCTCATCCGCAACCAGAACATTCGGGCCGACCTGACCCAAACCAATGACTTCTCGTTGACGGCTGAAGCCCGCGCTGCCTTTTCTACCCTTGCGGCTGATCCGAGCATTCCATCAGTCAGAATGCTGGCTTTCTATGGTCAGCAGCAGGCGGGTCGGCGCGATCAGGATACCCTGCTGTTAGAGGATTATCAGACGACCTCGAACGGCAAAATCACGTATGAGTTCATCGACCCGGAACGCTCGCCGCAACTGCTGGAGCAATATGGCGTGACGACCCCTGGTCAGATTGTGGTCGCGCCGCTCAACGCGGATGGCACGGTGAACACAGAACGCGCCGAACTGGTGCGGCTCTTTAGCCAGGAAGAACTCAGCAATGCCGCCCTGAGGGTGATGGCAACCGGCAACTTCCGGGCCTTGTTCCTGAATACGGAAGGTGGCCTGAGCACGGAAAGCACCGAAGGCGATGGCCTCTCGCTGCTGAAGGCCAGCCTGGAAGACCTGAACTGGACGGTACAGGATGTCTCCATCTTCGACATCAGTGCCGAACAACCGACCGTTAATCTGCAAGATCCAGCCTTTGATGGCACCGTGCTGGTGATCGCTGGTGGCGAAGCCGCGCTTTCCGATGAAAATCTGGCGGTCATCACCAACTTTGTCAGCGCCGGTGGCGATCTGGTGCTGATGGCAGCACCGGGCTTCACATCCGTGCCGGGCGAAGGCGATGCGGAAGCGACCGCGACTGCCACGACCACGCTGGCGGCTGCGCCCAATATGAGTGACTTTCTGTTCCAGAACTTCGGTTTGCGCTTCCGGTCGGACATCATCCTCGATCTGAGCGCTCAGGCGGGCGACGCTTTTAGCCCCATCGCCTTACCGGGTACGGGCAGCTTTGTGGTGGATGACCTCGCGGCGGATAACCCGCTATTGGTCTTCCGCTTTGCCCACTCCATTGAACAGGCTGAAACGCTGCCGACGGGTGTCTCGGTCGTCACGCTGGCGCAGACTGCAGAAAGTGCCTATAGCAAATCGGATCTGGGTGCACTGCTTGCTGACCCGGCCAATACCGCCGCTCAGGTGGAAACCGATGCGGTTGGTCCGTTCACAGTGGCCGCTTCTGCCGAAAACAGCAGCACTGGCGGGCGCGTCATCCTCATCGGCAGCGACTGGCTGGCGACCAATAACTCGCTGGCTGCGCTGGCTGGGACCAATGCGGTCAACGGGGAATTCATGACCCGTTCGCTGCAATGGGCCGCCGGGGCTGATGCCTTTGCCGGGCAGGTGCCCATTACCACCAGCTTCCGACCGCAGGATACCCCGGTCTTCGCTACTGAAGATGTCGTCCGCAACATCAACCTCATCACTGTTTTTGTCATTCCATTCGGTGTGCTGATTATCGGCGTACTCGTCTGGTGGCTGAACCGCGAGGTACGTCCGGCAGTCAAGGAGAAAGTTTCCGTATGAGGCTCAAGCCCGGTACCATTTTAACCTTTCTGGGGGCGCTGATCGTCATTGTTGTTGGCGTTCTGCTGACCAATCAGCAGGCAGCTACCCCCGCCGCTACCGCTACCCCCACGGCTGCTGGGGAAGGCGCTGGCCCGCTGTTCCCGACCATCGCAGATGCGGCCAACCAGGCGAGCATTGTGCGCTTTGAAGTGCAAGATGTGACCGCTGGCACCAAGATCGTCATGACCAAGGATGCCACCACCAATAACTGGGCGGTCACCGAGTCCGGTGTGCCCGGCGACCAGGGTACGGATCAGGCCAAGGCGGTGGCTGCCATGAGCCGACTCGCCGGCTTGAACTCGACCCAGAGCTTCGCGCTGGGGGATACCGCCCTGTCCAGTTTTGGTCTGGATGCGCCGCAGTACATCCTGATCCTGACCGACAGCACCGGGGCAACCTACACGGTGCGCGTCGGCGCGACCAATGCGGCCACCCGCCGTTACTATGCGCTGGTTAATGATGACACGACAACAGTCTACGTCATCAATCAGTCGGACATTGATAACCTCAAGGGGCAGATCACCGCGCCACCATACCTGCCGACCGCAACACCGACCGTCACGCCGACCAGCACGCCAAATCCGTTCAGTGAAGTTGAGCAGACCGCTACTGCGGTCGTCGAACAAACGGCGACGATGGATGCGATGATGACGGTAATCGCGGCCACGCTGGAATCCACCGCTGAAGTCACGGCAGAAGCGACTGCCGAAGCCGCGGCTGCTGCCAGCAGCACGCCTGTACCGCCTGCTTCGGCCACGCCCGTCCCGGCGACCGCCACCCCGGTGCCGCCAACGGCGACGGTTGTGCCCAGCAATACGCCGGTACCGCCGACCAATACGGTCGCACCCAGCGCGACTTCAACATCGGTGCCGCCAACCGCGACCCGCCGGGCAACCAATACACCCCGCCCGCCGACTGCAACGGTGACGGCTACGCCGACGTAATCCTCATCACTAACGACTTACCGGGAGGGCAGCTTGTCCTCCCGGTAAGTTGCTTCTAACGCAGCATTCCACATACTCCCTGTCGAATCACAGACCAAACCATGACATCCCGCTTAGGTGGGTATGGCTGCACTGCGCTACAATCGAGCCATCACAATGCTATCTCCATCGAGAGGGAGTACTGCAATGGCAATCACCAAACAGGACGCGCTGGACTACCACCGCCAAGGTAGACCGGGCAAGATTGAGGTCACCCCGACCAAACCACTCGCCACGCAGCGGGATCTTTCACTGGCGTATTCGCCCGGGGTGGCGGATGCGGTGCTGGAAGTTGAGCGCGAACCATTGACCGCCTATGAACTCACGGCCAAATCCAACCTGGTCGCTGTAATCTCCAACGGTACGGCGATTTTGGGCTTAGGCGATCGTGGCGCGCTGGCCTCCAAGCCAGTGATGGAAGGAAAGGGCGTCCTCTTTAAGAAATTTGCCGATATTGATGTCTTTGATATTGAAATCAACGCCAAAACTGCCGAAGAAATGATTACGGTCATCAAGGCCATGGCCCCAACGTTTGGCGGCATCAATCTGGAGGACATCAAAGCGCCGGAATGCTTCGAGGTCGAGCGCAAACTGCGCGAAATGCTGCCGATCCCTGTGTTTCATGATGACCAGCATGGTACCGCCATCATCTCCGGTGCGGCCTTACTGAATGCCTGCGAAGTGCTGGGCAAGCCACTGGATACGCTTCGGGTCGTCATCAATGGCGCCGGGGCCAGCGCCATCGCTTCTGGTGAATTCTACGTCAACCTGGGTATCCGCCGGGAAAACATCCTGATGGTGGACTCCAAGGGTGTGCTCTATGCCGGGCGGGAAGACAACCTGAATGAGTATAAAGCCCGCTTCCTGAACTACACCCACGCCCGCACCCTGGCGGAAGCGCTGGAAGGTGCAGATGTGATGCTCGGCCTGTCAGTCGCCGGATCTGTCACGCAGGATATGGTGCGGCGGATGGCCTCCAATCCCATCATCTTCGCGCTGGCAAACCCCACGCCGGAGATCATGCCGGAAGAAGTGCTGGCAGTTCGCTCTGATGCCATCATCGGCACCGGACGCAGCGATTATCCCAATCAGGTCAATAACGTGTTGGGCTTCCCCTTCATCTTCCGGGGTGCGCTGGATGTCTACGCCAGCACGATCAACGAGGACATGAAGCTGGCGGCGGCGCGTGGGCTGGCGGCTCTGGCCCATGAAGATGTACCGGATAGTGTGCTATCTGCTTACGGCCTGACCTCGCTCAAGTTCGGGCGCGATTACCTGATCCCCAAACCCCTTGATCCGCGTGTATTGCTGTGGTTGGCCCCGGCTGTAGCCGAGGCGGCTATGCGGACGGGGGTCGCCCGGCGCACTATTGACCTGGGCGCTTACCGCGAAGAACTCATTCAACGGCAGGGAGCTGGGCAGCAAGTCCGTAACCAGATCATCAGCAAGGCCAAGCTGGGCGAACGTCAGCGGATCGTTTTCCCGGAAGGCGACGACCCGCGTATCATCCGTGCGGCTGCCCAGGTACAGGAAGAAGGCATTGGTACGCCGATCCTGCTGGGGCACCCGGAAGGGATCCGCGCCCAAATTCAGGAACTGGGGCTGGAGTTTGACCCAGTGATCTATGAGCCACTGGCCGAACACGAAAAACGCCGTGAGTATGCCGAAGCGTTCTATCAGATGCGCCAGCGCAAGGGCGTCAGCCGCACCACCGCCGAACGTCTGACCGGTAGCCGTATGACCTTCGGCCTCATGATGCTGAAGATGGGTGATGCCGATGCCTATCTGAATGGTCGCTCTCATGAGTACCCGGATGTCATCCGTCCGGCGCTGCAAATCTTCCATACCCGCGACAACGTCCGCGTTGCCAGCGGTGTCTACATCATGATTATCAAGCGGCGCGTCTACTTCTTCACCGATGCGACCGTCAACATTGATCCCGATGCCGAAACGTTGGCGGAGATCGCCATCCTCGCGGCGGATTTCGCCCGCACCCTGGGGATCGAGCCACGGGTTGCCATGCTCTCGTTCTCCAACTTTGGCAGCGCACCGCATCCGGCTTCTGATAAAGTGCGGGACGCAGCTCGGATCGTCCGGCACCGTCGCCCGGATATCCTGTGTGATGGTGAAATGCAGGCCGATACCGCTGTCGTGGCCGACATTGTCGAACGGCGTTTCCCCTTCAGTCAGGTCAAGGATGCCAATGTGCTGGTCTTCCCCGACCTGCAATCGGCCAACGTCAGCTACAAGCTGCTCTCCCGCCTGACGGATGCCGAAGCCATCGGCCCGATCCTGCTGGGCGTGGGCGCACCCATCCATGTCCTGCAAGCCGGTGACGATGTGGAAGACATTGTTGCTATGGCGGCGGTTGCGGCGGTCGATGCCCAGAGCCGCAAGCAGGTTGGCTAGACCCGTTAGCTCAATTCTCAGCAAATCAAGGGGCGCACGAATAATGCGCCCCTCCCTCTCGTCCCCCCGGAAAGCCCTATTGCCAGCGATAATAGTATGCGCTAAGGTCATATGTGGATAAACCCTGTCACATCGAGGAATTCAAGCTATGCGTCTGGTTCGTAACTTATGGATACTCACGCTGATCTTGCTTTTCAGCCTGCCCGTCCTGGCACAGGAAAATCTCGTCACGGACGCCACCTTGCCACAGCTGTATGTGACTGGTGATGGGCAGACCCGCTTCCGCTTCCCGGCGGACTGGGTGGCGCAGGGTGCATCGGAAAACACCGCCGCCTATGTTGCAACCAGCGAAGTCGCCCTGAACCTGTCATTTGGGGATCAGGCAGTGAGCGGTGAGGTCAATGTGCTGGCAGGTACGGTCACGCTGGCTTACTTCAATCAACAACTGGGGACAACTTTTGACGATGCCACTCCCGAAGAAGTTCTCCAGGCGCTGGCAGGTGCTGCCACTGCTCAAAGCCCAGAATTCCCGGATCTGTTTGGTGAGATCGAAACGATCAACCATAATGACCTCGTTATCGTCCAGATGCGCTATGGCGTAGAAGATGGCTTCAGCGGCGTGGTCTGGTTGCGTCAGGTGGAGACCGGAGTCTACGCGTTGACCCAGTTAACCACGACGGAGGCCGACCTATCAGCATGGGAAGCAATCGGCCAGGCAATTTTTCTCTCTATTGAGTATCAGGCCGGCTTGCCTGTTCCAGCCTTGACGCAGGAAGCGAGCAGCCAGAACGATCAGATCACGGTCTCTTACCCGGCAGATTGGGAGAGCAGTTTCGAATCGTCTGATGAAACGACAGTCGTATTGGCCAATCAATCCTCTGCGCTAGCACGCACCCTGGGGGATGAAATCCAACCGGGGGAGGTCAGCATCATCATCGGCGGCTATTCATCCGCGCAGATGCAGGAGATTCTGGGGACTGACAATGAGGACATATTGGCGGGAGTTGGAGCCTTACTCGTCGAGGGTGCCGAGTCATTTTCCGGCAATGATGGCTGGACAATGGAGGAGGCGGTCGAAGTGACCTTCGATGACTACCCGGCAATCTATGTCCGCACTATTGGAGAAACGTTCGCTGCTTCAACATGGGTCTTTGAGCGCGAGCCGGGTGTATTCATCAGCATGAGCTTGCTCACTCACCCCGATGAAGAAGCCGATTGGCTGCCCACCGCTATCGCCATCGCCAGCCAGACGAGTTTTACCCCGGCGAGTTAGACCCAACAACAGCAAGCCATCAAAAAAGGGCGACCCACATGGTCGCCCTTTCTCATTGGTCGTAGACCGTCTCTAGGGGATCACCAACCGCTGACCGGCGAAGATCGCGTTCGGGTTCGGCAGATTGTTGGCGGTCTGGATGACCTGCACCGTCGTACCATAACGCAGCGCGATGCTGAACAGGGTATCGCCGCGCTGGACGACATAGGTCTGCGCCGGACGGGCTACCGGGATCACCAGGCGCTGACCGGGGTAGATGAAGTTGGCATTCGGCAAATTGTTGGCCGCCGCAATTGCCTGCCAGGTCGTGCCAAAACGGGCGGCAATTGTGCGGAGTTCATCCCCGACCTGCACCACGTAAACGTTGCCACCCGGCTGGGGCTGCGGTTGAGGTTGCGGCTGGGGCGCGGGCATACTGTAAGCGATCACGATCCGTTGACCGGCAAAGACGCGGTTGGGATTCACAATGTTGTTGACCGCGGCCAGAATTTGCCAGGTGGTGCCGTAGCGGGCCGCAATATTCTGGAGCGTATCGCCTGCCTGTACGACGTAGACGGTCGGACCAGGGGCAGGAGGCGGTTGCTGCGGCACAGGCGTGGGAATGGCGCTGTTCCAGGTGATCGGCAGCGTATCCAGTGCGGTAAACAGTTGCAGGTAAATGGAATTTGCCCAGCCTTGTGCGCCGCCGGGAGTCTGCACCTGAACCCAGGTGGTTCCTTCAGCACGACCGAGCAGGATGACTTCCGTCCGCAGGTCGAGCTTGGTCACAATCGGGTAGGCAATGCTGGGGCCAGTCCGCACGTTCAGTTTGCCCGTGTGGACAATTGCACGGGTTCCAGCCTGAGCGAAGGCCGGGGTCACCAGTGCAGCCAGTAAAACGACCACCAAAAGCGCGCTGAGCGCACGAGTCAGGTTTCGCATAAACATGACGGAATCCTGTTCTTCAACCCTAATCTGATTTGCAAATACTATACACCTGACGATTAAACCGCGCTATTTGTTCCCTTGCAGCCACTAACAGGACAAAAATGAGACAATTGTTATACAAAACACGTTCAATCTCAATTCTTTATGCATGGTTTGATCCTATGATGAATCTAGATAAAGGGTACCCATTAGCGTTATCAAGGAAGCATAACCATGCCCTATCATATGGATTGGTACATTGAAAAGCAGATTCTAATGGTTCACCTGCATGGTGATTTCACCGTCGAGGACTATGTCCAGTATTTCCAGGACTGCTACGCCGCTTACAACGCGAGCGAAGGCCATAAAGTCCACATCATTGCCGACTCATCCTTCGTCACCCACAATCCCAACCTGTTGGAGCTGCGGCGGCATGTACCGAAAGGTACCCACACCAATGAAGGCTGGGTCCTGAACGTGATTTCCGGCCCATCCTCCCGGCTATTCCGTTTCGTGCTCAACACCATCAGCAATGCATCCCAGAAGCAGATCCGGCATATGAATTCGATCCCGCAGGCGATTGAGTTCCTGCGCGATATGGATTCCACACTGAACTGGGATCTGGCCCGGCCTGAAGTGCTGGAGATGCCGATACCGGTCAATGCGTAGGCGTTAACCTCTAGGGATGAAATACGGGCGCACAACCTGTGCGCCCGTACAAATGCGGTTGATCTATGTGAGTCCTGAGGCCATCGCTGAAGTAGCGCTAACCGTCCAGCCGAACCCCCGCCAGCGCCGGATCCAGGTTGGTGATCCCGGCATAGAAGTTCGCCAGCGCCGTTTGGGCCGCCTGAACTTCCTGATCGGCCCGCCCAATATCTCCACCCAGCCGATTGTTGGCATAACCGACGAACCCGTTTAGCGCGATCTGGAATTGATCCCGCGATGTCCGCAAACAGGCTGGCACCGGGTCGTTATCACCCTGTGCGCCGTTATCGGTCGCAAAGGCGCTGCTGAAATTCCGCATCGTCAGCAGGGACTCTTGCGCCAGGCCGGGTGCATTCCAGTCAATCGCCTGGAAGACATCAAAGAAACGTTCGTAATCCCGCGCCAGCAGGCGTTCTGTCACCCAGCGGCGGGCCGGGCATTCCGCCCGCGTGAAATTGATGATCTGGTTCGCGAGGGATTCTTCCACGCCGCCCAATTGCATGTCGGGCAGCGCATCAGCAACCACCAGCAGTCCATCCATCGCATCCAGCAGGGATTGAGCGCGTTCCGCCCCGGTGCTGGTGGTCAGGTAACGGCTGAAAGCGGTGCCAATATCCGGTAAGGCCGCACGCAGGGCTTCATCGGCGGGGACCACACACGGTGAGTTGGCCGGAGCAACTTCCACAATCTTGCGCCAGGCGTCAAAGCGGGCACGGGCCGCCTGTAAATCCGCCGGTGGGGTCAGGAGTGAAAGCCCGAGCAGGGCATCGACGGTTTGTTGTAAGGGTGCGCCGTTAGCCCTCCACCAATCCGGCCCCAGGCACGGGACTTCGGTCGGCGTCGGAGAGGGCAGTGGGGTGGCGGTCTCGCTGGTTGTCTGACCAGCCGGCACAGTTGTCGGATTGAGCGCGACCTGCCCATTGGTCTGATTGACAGTGGTTGAACCCGTCCCCTGGATACCGATGGCGCTGGCGATCCCAAAGCCGACCGCGCTGAACAGCAGCGTACCGATCAAGCCAATGAGGATGACGTGCAGCGCATCCCGCCCAATGCTCGATCCACTGGCAGGGGGGGAAAGTTCGTCAATCTCGGCCAGCATCTTACGGGCTGTGGGTGTTTTGATCTTCTTCAGGATTTTGCGGGCTTCGTCGTAACGACCCTCGTCGATCAAATCCTGCGCATCCATCACCTGTTTTGTAGACATTGCTTTCCTCTGGATTCAACAGAGCGCCACACGACCCACATCCGGGTTATCATCTGACTGTTTGATTATACTGCAATCGAGGAACATCATGCCGCAGGATTTCAAAGATGCTCAAACCGCGCAGGAATGGGATCGGGATACCGTCTGGTATAACCCGACTCGACCGGAACAACTCGATCTGCTGCTGACGCTGCTGGCCGACCATGTCCAGCCTGGCGCGACTCTCATCGACCTCGGTTTTGGTTCCGGGCAAGTGGAGAAGCTGCTGTTCGAGCGCATCCCCACGGTTAAAGTCATCGGCGTGGATCACTCCCCGGCCATGATGAGCCTGGCGCGGGAACGGCTCCAGCCCTATCAGGATCGCCTTCAGATGATCGAACATGACTTGCGCGATTTGCCCCATCTGCCGGTACCGGCGGCTCAGGCCAGTGCGATCATCAGCGTACAGGCGCTCCATCACCTGACCGACAGCGAAATGCAGGTGGCTTACCGCGCCATCCATGATCTGCTCGCCCCCGGCGGCCTCTTCCTCTTACTGGATCGCATCCATGTCAATCAACCGGCGCTCTATCCCGCTTACCAAAGATTCTGGCGTTGGCTGGATCAAAAGCTGGACTCGAAGCAAGCCACCCATGAAGGACTTGATTACAACGCCCACCTCAAAACGCTGCATGACCGGGATGATATTCCCCTGGCCCCAGAACGACACCTGGAACTGATGCGGGACGCCGGGATGCAGGCGGTCTGCCTGCACTTATCCGGTGTGCGGGCGCTCTTCGCAGCCACCCGTTCCTAAAATGAGAGCCAGATGAGAGAGTCCAAAGCCGGACAAAGTGACCGTAACCTTCTCCTGCTATTGCCGTCGTTTAGGGTGTAACGGATCGCATACAGCGTTCCCAAAGCTAATCGAGACTATAGGGAGATCAGAAAACATGTCACGGTTGATACGCTCGTTCTTTATTCTGCTCATTCTGGTTCCAAGCATGATGGCCGGGTTCACCCTGGTCGGCGCGCAGGACGATGCCACCCAGATTGAAATTGTCGGTGTCATTGATGCCATGACCAGCAGCAGCATCACCATCAACGGTCTGGTGATCGACATCAGCGTAGCCGAAATCAATACCCCACTGGCGGTCGGCACACAGGTCAAAGTTCAGGGAAGCCTGGCAGCAGGCGGATTGATCGTCGCCCGCGAGGTCAATGATCCGCTGGGGAATGGCACCGGCGGCGATGATACCCCCAACCCGGTAGACGAACTGGAAATCCGCGGCGTCCTGAGCGCGATCAATGGCACGCTCTACACCATTGGTGGACAGGTCGTGGATGGCAGCCTGGCGGAAATCAAGGCGGGTGTCGTTGTGGGCGCAGTCGTCAAGGCCCATGCCAGCGTCAGTGCTGATGGCACCTGGGTTGCTCGTGAAATCGAAGCAATTAGCCCGGATGACGATGATTTCTCCGATGTTACCCAGATTGAATATGTCGGTACGCTGAATGCCATCGGTGCGGATAGCGTGCTGGTGGATGCGCTGACCTTCATGACCGTCAACGCCCAGATGAGCCCCGCACTGATGGTGGGCATCCTCGTCAAGGTTGAAGGCACTGTGGTCGATGGTGTGCTGGTAGCCCGTGAAGTCCGTCCGGCAACCGCTGACGATAACAGTGATGACAACGGCAATGACGACAATGGGAACGACGACAACGGCAACGACAACAGCGATGACAATGGTAATGACGACAACGGCAACGACGACAATGGCAATGACAACGGCGCCGTTTGCCCGCCGGTGATGCCCAACGGTTGGACCACCTACACCGTCCGCGCTGGCGACAGCCTCAGCCGCATCGCCCAGATCACCGATACCGATTTTGATGACCTGGTGGCCGTCAACTGCATCACCAATCCCAGCACCATCTTTGTCGGTCAGGTACTGTTTGTCGAAGAAGCTCCGCGCAGTGGTGGCGGCAGCGACGACAATGGCAATGGCAACAATAACAGCAATGACAACGGCGACGATGACAACGGCAACGACGACGGCAGCAACAGTAACAGCAACAGCAATGACAACGGCGATGACGACGATGACGACAGTGGCAACGATAACGGTAACAACGGCAATGACGACAGCGGCAGCGACGACGACGACGATTAAACCGCGCTAATCCGTTTAACCGGGGGTGGGCTTGTAGCCCGCCCCTTTTCTTGAGGAAGACCATGCAAACGACCGCCGTTTTCGCCCCTACACTGTCCAACTCGCCCGAGCGGGCATCGGCTGCGCCGGCTCATCGATACCTGTTCCTGCGAGGGCTGGCGCTCTATGCGCTGGCAGCGGTGATCCTGAGTGCGCTGATTTTCGCCGTCCCGGGCTACCTGAGCACCGACGATTACTACCATGCCCGCATCAGCGAGCAGTTCATTGTGCAGGGGCGACTGCGGCTGGACTTCCCCTGGCTGCCGATGACTATTCTGAACAATGCCCAGTTCGTCGATCATCACCTGCTGTTTCATCTGTACGCCGCTCCCTGGATGGTCCTGGGTGGTGAAGTGGGGGTCAAGCTGGCGACGGTGAGCATCGCCGCCGGGGTGATCGTGGCGGCCTGGGCCTTCCTGCGGCAGATCGGCGTGCAGTATGCCATGCTGTGGGCTTTGGGGTTGTTGGCGGCGTCTTCGACCTTTCTCTACCGGATGCTGATGGTGCGGACCCAAGGGGCGGCGCTGCTGCTGGTCATCATCGCCCTGATGCTGGTGGTCGCCCGGCGGGATCGCTGGCTGCTGGTGCTGGCCTTCGCTTATGCCTGGCTCTATAACGGCTTCGTGCTGCTGATCGGCGTGGTCGGCCTGTACGCGCTGGCCGTCTGGATCGCTGAACGACGCATCCTGTGGAAGCCGGTGGTGTACACGGTGGCCGGCATCGTGCTGGGGCTGGTCATCAACCCGTACTTTCCCGCCAATCTCCAGTTCATATTCGATCACCTGGGCGCAAAAGTTGACTTTGAAAACGGAGTCCGGGTCGGCAATGAGTGGTACCCCTATAGCACCAGCGTTCTGCTGGAAAAATCGGGCGGGGCGCTGCTCCTGCTGGCGCTGGGGGTGCTGCGCCCCAGTTTTCGCGGTCGCCGGCGGGATGCCATCGAAACGGCGCTGCTCCTGATCGCGTTCATGACGCTGTTCATGCTGCTGCGGTCGCGCCGGTTCATCGAGTACTTCCCGGCCTTTGGCATTCTCTTTGGCGCAGCCGCATGGGGTCGGGGTCAGATCCAACTCGAGGATTGGGTGCCGATGGGCCGCCGATGGGCTGCCCGCCTCATTCCGGTGGGGGCGGTCGCCGCGCTGCTGCTGGGGATCGGGCTGACGCTCCGCGCTGCTGATCGCGAAATCCGGGATGCCTCCCGCCCGGACTATCTGGCCGGGGCTTCCGCCTGGCTGCGGGAAAACAGCCCGGCGGGGTCGGTCATCTTCCAGACGGATTGGGACGACTTCACGCGCCTGTTCTATTACAACCCGGCCAATATCTACACGGTTGGGCTGGACCCGACCTACCTGCAACTGGCGGATCCCGCCCTGTGGGATGAATGGGTTGCTATCACGCGGGGCGAAGTGGCCCAACCCTCGACCGCGATCCGGGAGCGTTTTGGGGCGGCTTACGTGGTCAGTGACCAGCAGCATGACGACTTCGCGGCACAGGCGGATGCTGACCCCGGCCTGCAACTGGTCTACCGGGATGACAATGCGCTGGTGTGGCAGGTGGTCAAGTAGCCGGTGAGCGGCAGGCATATTTTGTGGAAGTCCTGTCTCTTTGGACAGATTTGACACAGTTGACAGATTGGACAGCCCTATCGGGGGTGGACGACAGGAGCTTGGTGGCGTTGTTGGCGTTGCAAACCATTGCCATCGATCCCAAGGGACTTCCGGCAGATCGAGGGACGATTTCAGGCGGACGCGGCCCCACGGGGACTTAGAGGTTGTCGCATTTGAGTAACGGTCACGGACGCCAAGCATGGCGTCCCTACCGATAGACCATAGCATAGATTGGGAATCAAAATCGGAACATATGTTCCGATTTTTGATTCGGTTTTTGCGTGAGGGGGCGCACTGCCGCCTCTCCCCCCTGCCCCCTCTCCCGCGTGACGCTGGGCAGTGAAGTGTAGTACACCCCGTTTGAGCCGTGTCACTGGCGAGGGGGAGTCAGAGGTCGCCCAGGAGGCCGTCGGTGTCCGCCAGCTTGAGCGCATCGAGCAACTGGCGCACACCTGTGACCACCCCCGGCGCGTCGGTGATTGAACGCGCTTTGGCAAAGGCCGCCCGCGCCCCGGCCAGATGGGATTCGCGCTCGGTGGGATCGGTCGCCAGCAGCGCCAACCCCGCCAGCGCGATGAAGCGGGCATCCCAGGCGTCGTAATTTTGGTCGCTGTGACCGAGCAGTTCGTCGGTGTGGGTGACGACGGTCTGGAAGGCCACGACCGCCGCAGCCGTATCGCCCTGTCGCAGGGCGACCACGCCCAGCACTTTGTTTGATAAGTGGATATAGAGTTGCTCAGGGAACGATAGTGCTGCGTCAATCTGAGCGCGGGCAGTGGACACATCGCCTGTGTAAAGTGCAACCTGTGCCAATCCCCAGCGGGCGATATGTTGCAGCCAGTCGATCCCCCGTTCATCTGCCAGCGTCTGGCAGGCCTGATAGTGCGCTTCGGCGTCTGTCCAATCGGCACGGAGCAGGGCAATGTAACCCAACCGGCGGGAGGCGCGTGGCAATGCAGAGGGAGCTTCGGATTCCGCTGCAAGTTCCAACCCCTGCTGCCCATAGTCCGCAGCCGCTTCATATTGACCTAGCAGGGCATGGCAGCGGGCCAGATCATCCAGTCGATAGAACGTTCCGTCCCGATTCCCCACCTCACGGTAGATCGCCAGCGCCTGCTGGTGATACTCAATCGCTTTGTCGTATTGTCCTAGATTGCTGTAACAACTGCCCAGGTTGCCGAGGTCAGTTCCCTCCCCGGCTCGATTCCCGACCTCACGCTTGATCGCCAGCGCCTGCTCATGATACTCAATGGCTTTGGCGGTCTGCCCCAGATCGCTGTAGCACCCGCCCAGGTTGCCGAGGTTGGCCCCCTCCCCGTCGCGATCCCCGACCTCGCGGCTGATCGCCAGCGCCTGCTGGTAATAGTCGATGGCTGTGGCGGTCTGCCCCAGATTGCTGTAGCAACTGCCCAGGTTACCCAGGGTGGCCCCCTCCCCGGCGCGATTCCCGACCTCACGCATGATCGCCAGCGCCTGCTGATGATAGTCGATGGCTTTGGCGGTCTGCCCCAGATTGCTGTAGCAAGTGCCCAGGTTGCCGAGGTGTGTTCCCTCCCCGGCACGATCCCCGACCTCGCGGCTGATGACCAGCGCCTGCTTGTGATACTCAATGGCTTTGGCGGTCTGCCCCAGATTGCTGTAGCAACCGCCCAGGTTAGCGAGGGTGGTTGCCTCCCCTGCGCGATTCCCGACCTCGCGCTTGATCTTCAGTGCCTGCTCGTGATACTCAATGGCTCTGGCATACTGTCCCAGATTGTTGTAACAGTATCCTAGATTGCCGACGGTCTTTCCTTCCCCATCACGATCCCCAAGCTCTTGTCTGATCGCCAACGCCTTCTCGTGATACTCAATTGCTTTAGCATATTCACCCATGTAACTATAATCTACACCGATATTGTCCAATATGATTGATTCTTTTATTAGTGGTCCGCCTCCGATTAGTCGATATAGATTTCGTAAGGCATTGTCTGATTCTTGGATTCGTTGATATTCTGATGACTCCCATAGCATGGCTAATGCCTGTTGATAGACTGCAACCGCTTGCTGAAAACGGCTCAAATCCGAATATGTCCGTGCAAGCATCATCAGGCTGGTGACTGCTATATCCTGATCCGTGATCTTGCCCTGAATCTTTTCAATTAATATGATGACCTGCTGAGCATATCCCCAGCGCAGCAGGTAACTGATGACATCCAGCATGACATTTGCTGCCGTGTCCCAATCCCCCGACTCGCAGCGCAGTTCAAATTCATCCAGTTGAGGGCGCAGGTCTTCCAGCTTGTTCCACTGCTCACGGGGGAGTTGGGTCGTCTTAAAGTAATCCGCTGCCAGCTTTGCTAACCCAATCCGGGTGAAGACGGGTTCACCGGCTTCATGTCGGTCGGAGTCCTCGCCCTTCGGCAGGCGCTCCAGCGCATAAGCGCGGTCGACCGGGTGCAGGAAGAACTTGCCCGCCTCGGCCCGGACGAAGTGCATGGCCGCCAGCCGTCGCAGCAGACGGGCGCTGTCCGCCGTCTCGTGGAAGCGGCGCATGATGTAATCGACCGCCACCGGAGTGACCGGACGACCGTAGACCGCCAGCACCTGCAAGATGGCCTGGGCAGTCGGCTCCAACCGGGCGAAGGCCTCGCCCACCAGCGTCTCGGTGACGTTCTCGGGTAAGTCGCGCTCCAGCAGGTCAGGCAGTGTCGTGTAACGGTCGGCCCGCAGGATGGCGACCAGCGCCTCCAGGGCACGGGGGAAGCCACGGGTGCTGAGGCGGGCCTGGTTGAGCAGGGCGTCCGGCGCGTCTTTCAGACCCAGTTCGCCAGTGTCATCCAACGCCCGCAGGATGGCCTCGGCATGGGGGGATTCCAGGCCGTCGGTGATTTCGCGGGGGGTGTGCTGCCGCCCCGGTTCGACCAACAGCAGTTCGTGCGGCCTGACGCGGCTGGTCAGGATGATCTTGAAGCGGTTGACGGCCTTGAGTAGCGTTTTGAGCGCCTCGAACAGCTCGGCATCCTTAAACTTGCCGCCCTCATCCAGCAGGTCTTCGGCGTTATCCAGCAGCAGCACGGCCCGCTGCTCGCCGAAGTAGGTCAGCAGTCCGCGCACTTTGGCCTCGGTCGCCAGCGCCGGGTTTTGCAGCAGTTTGGCGGCCTCGTCCGCGGCGGGGCCGGTCAGCAGCTTGCTCAGGTCACCCAGCAGGTTATCGACCGTGATGCGCCGCGAGCCGTTTTCGCTGAGGTAGACGATGCCCTCCACCGTCAGGCTGCCCAGGCCATCCGGCAGTTCGCCGCGTTCCAAGCCCTTGAGCAGGCGGCAGACCAGGGCGGTCTTGCCGACGCCGCCGCGCCCGATGAGCGTGAACAGGCGTTGGTTGTCGTTCTTCATGAAGTTCGCCAGCAAGCGCGTCTCCGCCTCCCGACCGGCGAAGTAAGGCGGGGCTTCCCCCGGCGGCGGGTTGATAAATTTGCTGCGGCTCTGCCCGGTGACCGGCTTTTCCGGCTGGCGTTCGCGCTCAATACCGGCCTCGACACTGCGGCGAGTCTGCTCGGCGGCGGCCTGCGGATCGCGCAGGATGGCTTCCTGCCGGGCGATAGAGTCGCGCAGGTCGCGGATGTCGGTCTCGATGCGGGCGCGGCGGCTGGCGTCGAATTCGCGCAATAGATCACGTTCGGCGTCTTTCAGGCGTTCGCGCAGTTTATGGAGTTCGCCATCCGGGGATTTGAGCCAGTCAAGGTGCTGACGGAGTTGGGCCAGCCCGGCCTCAAAGCTTTTGGTGAAATCGATGAAGTTCCGGGAACTCAGCCGGAAAGGGAGTTCCGCGCCGGGGTCGAGCCGCAGCGGAACGATGTGTTTCTTGTACTTGAGGGCGCTCACCCACTCCGGTTTGCAGCCGGATTCATCGGTCACGCTGTCCGCCGTCATGACGAAGAGCAGCGTCGCACAATCGCGGATGGCCTGGTTGAGTTGCACATCCCAGTCGATGCCACCTTTGAGGTCTTCTTTATCCAACCATGCAGGTCGGGAGGGGCTGCCGCCTTCCAGGGCGTCGTGCAGCTTGCGGGCAAAGTCGAGTCCATCGGCGGTCGAGTAGCTGATGAAGTGGTGGCTCACGGGTTGGCCTCGGCGGAACTATGGCTACAAGCGAACGGGATACCGACTAGTATGCGTCATGCCGGACGAATCGCCAAGCGGGTTCGGGCAGATGAATCAAAAACCGGAACATATGTTCCGGTTTAATCGACAATGGATGGTATGCTAACGTTGAACTCGTCATCTTTGCGCCGAATGCTGAGCCTGTTGGCTCCGACGACGACAGTTGAGCTTGTGGCGGCGAAGCCCCTCGGCCACAGCCGCCACAGCCGCCATTTGAAACAGCACCCCGGCTAGAACCCGGTCAGCTTGCTCAGGTCGGCACGCCCGTCCTGCAGGGCGCTGATGGCCTGGAGCAGACCGAGTCGGTTCTGGCGGATGGTGGTGTCCTCCGCATTGACCATGACCTTCTCGAAGAAGTCGGTGATGGCCGGGAGCATCGGCTCGAAGGCGTTCAGGAAGGCATCGACATTGCCCGCTTCCGGCAGGCGTTTGAAGGCCTCGGTATAGACCGCGAACAGGTGCCGTTCCGCGCCATCGACGAAGGCATCCGGCGCAATTCCGTAGCGGTTCGCCTCCGAGCGGGTGATGCGGACGCAGCGGGCGAAGCCATCCAGCAGCGCCTCCCAGTTGGGGCGCGTCACCCAGCCGGTCAGTTCACGCAGACCCTGGAGTGCGCGGGTGGGGTTGTGGCTCTGGGCCGCCAGCACCGCTTCCAGCACATCCGGTCGCCAGTCCTGCTCACCCAGCCACGAGCGCAGCCGCCCGGCGATGAAGTCCAGCACTTCGGCCTGGCTGGCCTGGCTCACCTCGACTGGCTGAGCCGCCGCCACTTTCTCGATCAAGCGGCGCAGGTCGATGTCGATGCCCTTGGCGGTCACAATCTGGATGATGCCCAGCGCGGCCCGCCGCAGACCGTAAGGGTCGGCGTTTGACTTCGGTGACAGTCCGACCGCGAACAGCCCGACCAGGCTGTCCAGTCGGTCAGCCAGTGCCAGCAGCGTCCCGGCAGGGCTGGTCGGCAGGGGGGCATTGGCCGCGCGCGGCATCCAGTGTTCGTAGATCGCGTCGGCCACGCTGGCCTCCGCCCCTTCCTTCAGCGCGTAATCCCGGCCCATCACGCCCTGGAGTTCGGTCATCTCCACCACCATCTGGGTGGCGAGGTCGGCCTTGAGTAGTTTAGCGGCTTCGGTAGCGATCTTGAGATCGGCTGATTTCAGGCCGAGCAGTTCACCTAGCGGCGCAACCAGCGCCTCGACGCGGCGGTTCTTGTCCAGCATGGAACCGAGCTTTTCCTGGAAGGTAAGCGTGCTCAGGCGGGGCAGATGCTCAACCAGCGGCTTCTCCCGGTCGGATTTGTAGAAGAAGGCGGCATCGGAGAAGCGCGCCCGCAGGACGTGCTCATTGCCGTCCGCCACCATGTCCAGATGTTCAGCATCGCCATTGCGAACGGTGATGAACAGCGGCAGCAGCTTCCCGTCCTTGCCTTCGACCGGGTAGTAGCGCTGCTTCTTGCGCATGACCATCACCAGCACGTCACGGGGCAGTTCCAGGTAGCGTTCCTCGAAGGTGCCGAGCAGGCTGGTCGGCGCTTCCACCAGATTGGTGATCTCATCCAGCAGCCCCGGATCATCCGGCGCGTGTCCGCCCTTGCTGGCAGCGATCTGATCCACCTGGGCCTTGATCGCCTGCTGGCGATCTTCCGCATTGAGGATGATGCCCTGGGCCTTGAGCTTATCGAAGTAATCCTGCACGCCGCTGACCGGGATTTCCGGTGAGCCATAGGGGCGCAGGCCACGGGTGCTCGCCCCACTGGTGATGCCCGCGTACTCGAAGGGGATGACCTGATCGCCCAGCAGCGCGGTGAACCAGCGGATCGGGCGGCTGAAGGCCACGCCGCTGGCGTTCCAGCGCATGGTCTTGCCGAACTTGATCGACGCCACCAGCTTGGGCAGCGCCTCCGCCAACACGTCCATCGCGTTTCGCCCGGTCTCCTTGACCAGCGCGGTCACGTAGCGCCCGCCGTCGATCTCCTCGATCTTGAGTTGGTCGACCGCGATGCCGCGGGATTTGGCGAAGCCTTCCGCGGCTTTGGTCGGTTTGCCGTCTTTGTCGAAGGCGCGTTCTGCCGGTGGGCCTTTCTCCACCCGCTCGACATCCGACTGCCGACCGGGTACCTGCCAGGCGGCCAGGGTCAGGCGGCGCGGCGTGCTGAATACCATCACACCCTGCGGCGGGGTCAGGCGCAGGCGCTCGAACAGATCGGCGGCTAAGTCCTCCAACTGCTCCTGCGCGGAGGTCACATCGTCGGCGGGCAGTTCCTCGACACCGATTTCAAAGAGGAAGTCGGCAACTTCACCCCCAGAGGGCAAAGCGGACGCTATGAATGGCGTCCCTACAACCGAATCTCCGGCGGGCGCGGTCATGACATTCAGTAGCGGGTAGTTCATCTCGGCGCGCTGCTCGGCGTAAGCCTTGGCGACGTTGCGCGTCATGTTCCGCATGCGGTGGAAATAGGTGGCGCGTTCGGTGACGCCGATAGCGCCGCGCGTATCCAGTACGTTGAACAGGTGACTGCACTTCAGCACGTAGTCATAGGCAGGGATGATGGCTCCGGCAGCCAGGGCGCGCTTGCTCTCGTTTTCGTAGACATCATAGACTTTGCGGAGGCCGTCGATGTCGGCAATATCGAAGTAGTACATGCAATGTTCGACTTCGCTGCGGTAGAAGACATCGCCGTACTTCAGATCGCCCAGCCAGTCGATCTCCCAGGCGGCGTTTTTGCCTTGCAGCGCCAGTGCAATACGCTCCAGCCCATAGGTGATTTCGACCGAAACGGGATCGAGTTCGAGGCCGCCTGCCTGCTGGAAGTAGGTGAACTGGGTGATCTCCTGTCCATCCATCCACACTTCCCAACCGAGGCCCCAGGCACCCAGCGCCGGGCTTTCCCAGTTGTCTTCGACGAAGCGGATGTCATGCTCACGCGGGCTGATGCCCAGGGCCTCCAGCGATTGCAGATAGAGTTCCTGCGGGTTGCCGGGGTCTGGCTTGAGGATGACCTGATATTGGAAGTAGTACTGCATCCGGTTGGGGTTTTCGCCAAAGCGCCCATCATCCGGGCGGACGCTCGGCTCGACGTAGGCCACGCGCCAGGGTTCTGGCCCGAGGACACGGAGCAAGGTGGCCGGGTTATTGGTCCCCGCGCCGACTTGCATGTTGTACGGGTTCCAGATCAGGCAGCCCTGCGCCGCCCAGAATTCATGCAGCTTGAGGATCACTTGCTGAAAGTTGAGAGGTTGAGTCATGTTCGGTTCCGCTGATAGACCGGGTGGCTAAACGCGCTGTATTATAGAGGGAGGCCATTCATTAGGCGAGGCTGATGAACCATGCCCATCCGCGCTGACCGCAATATGTACCCCGGTATCAATCCGCATCTGAACAGTGCCCTCCAGCAAAGTGGGGGCGGTTGGCAGAGCTTTCATACCTATCACCTGATTATGCTGGCCCAGCATCTGAACAGCGCGCTGCCCGGTGCTTATTATGCTGAAGCAGAAGCCTCACTTCAGATTCGCGTCTATGATCCACCGGCCGAGCGTGACAGCCCACACCGCCCGGACGTGATGATCTCTCGGTTGGCTGGGGCGCCAGCGACGGAAGCGGGTGCCATCAGCAATCCAGTGCCCACCCATGTACTGACGCTGGATGAAGCCCTTGACCCTTTTGAGGAATTGGTGGCATTGGTTATCTACCATGATAACCGTCCCGTGACGCGCATCGAACTTTTGTCGCCTGCCAATAAAGCGCCGGGTTCCCATCATGATTCATACATCAGCAAACGGGCAGAAACTCTGCACAGCGGTCTGCGACTGGTGGAGATCGACTTTCTTCACGAGCGTCGCCCCACACTGACCTCCATCTCCGATTACTCGGCAAAGGAGGCCGGGGCACTGCCCTACCATATTCTCCTGATGGATCCGCGCCTCTCACGTGTGGAGGGGCCCATTAAGGAGTACAGTTTTGGCCTCCTGGACCCGCTGCCGGTGTTGAACCTGCCGCTGGATGGTGACGATGTTGTCCCGGTTGACTTTGGCAACATCTATGATCAGACCCTTCGACAGCGTCCGTACTTGTACAAGATCGATTACGCGCAGGAACCGGTCAATATGAGTACGTATTCTGAAGCTGATCAAGCCGCCATCCGGGCACAGATGGCGCAGATCGCGCAGAATCTGGGGGCATGAGCAGGCTGTGAGTGCTGCCTTGTCGGTTTATTGCCCCCCTCTGGTTTCTGTGTCATCATGGGCGTGACCTTCGATGTTTAAGGAATACGCCTCATGTCCCAACGCCTCCTCGCCATTGGTGCTGTCGTTCTCGCGGTCGGATTGGCGATCTTCAGCTTCACTCAACAGCAGCAATCCACCCAACAGATCGCTGCCGCCAGCACGCGAGAACGGGAAGCAGAGATCAGCCGCGTGACCGCGGTGGCGCTGGCCCAGGAGGCGATTCAAACGCAGGTCGCCGCTGAAGGCGACCGGGCAACCGCCGTCCTGGATGCAGCGGCAGCGCAAGAGAACGCCGCAACGGCGGCTGTGGAGGCCACCAACGCCCGCGCGACCTCGGTGGTCGTGCAGACAGCTGGTGCCATCAGCGTCAGCACGGCCCAGGCGGATGTAGAGAGCGCGCAGGCTGCTGCGACCGCCCAGGCTGAAGCCAATGCGACGGTCGCGGCGGGTGCGACGGCGCTGGCGGGCACTGCCCAGGCGCGCCTGGAAAGCGCGGCGACCAGCATTGTTGATCTGTCGGTCAACCTGGGGACGGCCACCGCGCAGGTGAATGCGCTTGTCTTCGCCTTCAATTCGGCAGCCGAAGACCGGGCGACTGCCGTCAGCGGTCTGCTGGCCGCGCAGACCCAGGTCAGCGCGCTGGATGCAGAACTGGCGACCGCTCAGGTCGCGGCGGGTCAGCGTCCCTCGGCAACACCACCCCCTCTGGCAAGCGCTACACCCGTGCAGGCTGCGACGCTGGCCCCGACAGCGTCGCCAGAACCAGCGACATCGGCTGAGGTTGAACTGACGCAAAACTTTACGACGGAGGCAGGCGTCCGCTTCCGGTTACCGGAAGGCTGGAATGCTCAGGAAGGCCGCAACAACATCTTTATTTCCAGCAACGAACGGGCCGCAGATCCGCAGGCCGAGTATCAAGCTGGCGATTATGTGGTCATCCTGTTCATCATCAATGGCGAACAGCTCACCGGACAAAAAGACCTGGCGCTGGCAGATATGGCCCAGATCGTGGTGCAGGCATTCAGCGGCGGTGATAATCCCCTGACCTTTGGCCCTGTGCGGGAAAGCCAGGTGGGTGATCTGCCTGTAGCGGAAGCGCGCACCAATAATGATCCGATCAATACGACCATGCTGGTCGCCAGTTACGGCAACGATCAGTTTGTCGCGGTGCTGGCGGACAGCCTGCGCAATGAGGCCGATGTGCTGAGCGATATTGTCAGGCAGATTCTGGCGACGTTTACCTTCTGAAGCCTTTTGTCGTTGGTCATGTGCGAATGGGTGGCGCGGTCGACCGCGCCAGTTTTCACTATATAGCGCGGTGGATGGGACTTGCAGCGCCCGCCCCGTGGAGGAATTCCTATGCAGCAGCCAGCTCAACCCCCTGGAACTACCCGTCAGGTCAACCTGGAGCTACCCGCCGGCTTGACCGCCATTTATTCCAATGCCGTCGTCATCAGCCAGACCTTGAGCGAGGTGGTGCTCGACTTTGTCCAGGTGATGCCCAATGACCCGCGTGCGCGCGTCTTGAGCCGGATCGTCATGACCCCGACGGCGGCCAAGTTGTTCTTGCAGGCGCTCGGCACCAATATCACCCAGTTTGAAGGTCTGCATGGGGAGATCAAGGTGCCGCCGCAGCCGCCATCGCTGGCCGACCAGTTGTTTAAGCCGCCGACCACCCCACCGCCGACTGCACCGGAGGAAGGGTCATGAGCAACCTGCTGACCATCGCCGAAGGGATCCGTGCCGGGTTGGTGACCAAAAACGCCGCTCGCGATGAAGCTATCGCCCGCAGCCGTGAACTCATCCGGCATTGTTCGGAGGCCATCCGTGCTATTCATCGCCGCGAGTGGCCGAAAGCCGATTCCAAACTGGCTGAAGCCCGTGCAGTGGCCGACTCGATGACGGCTGGCATTGATGCCTATCCTGACCTGCTTTCCAGCGGTTATGCCCAGGATGCACTTAAGGAACTGGTGGAGGGCTACTGCACCCGCGCTATTGTGCAGGGGCAAGCGCTGCCGACACCTGACGAGCTGCGCGTCGATCCAGCGGCCTATCTCAACGGACTGGCGGAAGCCGCTACCGAACTGCGCCGCTTTATCCTCGATATTCTCCGCCGGGAAGAACCCGACCTGACCGAAGCCGAGCGCCTGCTGGAGTGGATGGACGACATCTACGATCAACTGGTGACGATGGACTTCCCGGATGCGCTCACCGGCGGGCTTCGCCGCCAGACGGACATCGTGCGCGGGGTGCTGGAGCGCACACGCGGCGACCTGACCACCACGGTTCAACAACAGCGGTTGCAGGCAGCGCTCAGCCGGGTGGATCAAGCGGGCTAGTCCGGCACCTGAGCGGATTACAGTGTGCCGGATGACAGTAGATGTCACCCTACCACCCACAGGTGGAGGGGAACCGATTGTGCATCCCTGTGCAGCCCTCCATTTTCGCATACACCGGTTGAAGACTCCCGGCATCAAGAACAACAGCCATTCGGGATCGCTCCGGAATGGCTGTCGGTGTCTGAAAGATGATCTGCGATCAGGTCGTGGATTTAGGATTCGACCGGTAAGGCTGGATCATTGCCCCATTCTTCCCATGAGCCATCATAATTGCGGACATTGGGGTAACCCAGCAGTTCACGCAGGATGAACCAGACATGTGCGCCGCGCACCCCGGTCTGGCAATAGGTGATGATCTCATTCTCACGCTCAAAGCCTGCCAGTTGGAACAAGGCATCCAGTTCAGCCGCAGGCAGGAAGGTGCCATCGACCGCCACGGTATTGATCCAATCCAGGTTGATCGCGCCGGGGATGTGACCGCCAACGGCTGAACGCACATCGGTGCCGATAAACTCTTCAGCATTACGGGCATCGCACAACTGGACACCGGCCTTGTCGAAGTTTTCCAGTACGTAATCCCCGGTGGTGCGGATTTCAGGATCGGCCTCGGCGATTTCGTAGGTAGACGGCACGATTTCAGGCGCTTCCGTCACGAGTTCCAGCCCATCTTCCTGCCACTTGATGAGGCCGCCGTTGTAGATGCGGACATCGGCGTGCTGGTAGTACTTCAGCACCCAGTAGGCGCGGGCAGCCAGCAGATTGCTGTTGGCGTCGTACAGGACGATGGTGTCCTCGGTGGTGAGGCCCAATGCGCTCAGCGCAGTCGCCACCTGTTCATCAGTGCCGATCTGCCCCCGGATGGGGTCATCCGGATTGGTCAGGTCCACCAGCGCCAGGAAATTTGCCCCCGGCAGATGCCCTTCTTCAAAGGCTGCCAGATCGCTACCCACATGGATCAGGCGCACACCTTCGGCGGTGGCATTCTCCTGCACCCAGGTGGAATCTACCAGCAAATCCGCGTTGACGAATTCTTCCAACACTTCATCCTGGGCCAGGGCGGGCAGCAACCCTGACAAAAGCAGCACCAGCACCGCAACACTCAAAAGGATACGAGTCTTCATGATGGATGTCCTTCTTGATCGAATAGTCTGAATCTGAATGCGAATTAGGGCTTGCGGGTCAGGGTGATTTGCCATTCGGGCGACCCGGTTTCCTGAATCTCGACACTGAAGCCGAGCCGTACCGCCTGGGTTGGGATCGTATCCAACGCCGGGGCATGATCCGTAATGACGACTAACTCATGTTCCTCCTTCGCCAGCTTTTTGAGGGCCTGTACGGTTTTCATCATCGGGTAGGGACAGATTTCACCCCGTACATCGAGTTGCTTTGCCATGCTGTCAGTTCCTTTCGCGTTACGTGTTCACGTTCAATGACGATCAGGGAATGCGTTTGATGGCCTGTGTACCCAACCAGGCCCCGATCAGGAGGCAGACTGCCCACACCCAGCCGTTCAAACCCAGCGACGGGATGGAGGAGAAAAAAGCCCCGATGGTGCAGCCCACGGCGGTGCCGGAGCCATAGCCCATGATGAGGCCACCGCCCCCTGCCTGGACAAAACGGATCTTCTGCTTGGGCACACGGATCTTGAACTCGCCGGAGAACAGGGCGGCCAGGAAGGAGCCGTAGACCATGCCGATGACCAGGAAGAGCATGTAGTTCAGCACACCTCCATCACCGGGGTCAAGGACGCAACCGGGGATGAGGTTGACACCCAGCAGGTTGCCAGGACCGACGTTGAGTCCGTTGCTGATGCCGATGGCCCAGCGGGAGATTTCCCCCGTGAAGCCCCAGGGACGCTCGGAGACAAAGGCGATCACATTCAGGCCACCGAGGAGCGCGCCCCCCAGCAAGACCGGCCAGCCATGGACAAAGACACGCCGACGCAGATTGTTCAGGACTGCGCGAAAGTTGGTTTCCGGCTCGCCCTTGAAGGGGGCATCCGGGGCGACAGCCCCATTGCGATGTTCCCACCAGAGCACTGCCAGATAAGCCAGGATGAGCAGGGCGAAAGTCAGGGCGACCGCTCCGCCATGCCCCAGGTAATGTGGCAACCAAATCCGCGGGCTGTCCTTGATGGTGAAGGTGTACCACCAGTTCCAGGTGAAGCTGGCCGCCAGCAGACCGAAGATGATCCCCAGAAAGCTGACCCAGGAGGCTACATAACCTTCCCCCATCCGGTAGACACTGCCGGAAACACAGCCTCCGGCCAGCACCATCCCGAAGCCGAAGATGACGGCACCGAAGATGGTATGCAGGCCGATCGGCAGCACATGAGCATCCGGCGGGAAGGTACCGAGGGCGGTATTGGGCACCTGACGGGCCATCAGGGCGGCGAAGCCGGCAGTGGCAACGGCCAGGCCGATGATGATTCCCTTGAGGTTGCGTCCCTGCCCCAGCAGGAACGTATCCCGGAAGGCGCTGGCAAAACACAGATGGCTGCGTTGTAAGACGGCACCAAAGCCCAGCCCCAACACCCAGAATAACCCCATGCGGGTTTCGTTGGCGTTCGCGAAGGCATATACGCCGACCGCGACCAGCACCGCGACCAACCCGGACCAAAAGCGCTGATTGCCGGTCTGTCCTACCGTCTGCCCTTCGGACGGGCGCACTCCAAAACCCAGTAACGAATTGGTGCCTTTAGCTTGCATGAATACCTTGTCCTTCTCTGATTGACCATTCAGCCCATGAACCGTCGTAAAGCCGCACAGCCGGGAACCCCAGGCTCAAGAGCAGGTAGAAGGTATGGGCGGCCCGCATCCCACTCTGGCAGTAGGTGATGATCTCTTTATCCGGCGTAACGCCCAGTTGAGCCAGCTCGGCGCGCAACGCCTCCGCCGGGGCGAAGGTGGCATCCAGCGCGGTACCGGATTCCCAGTTCCAGGAGACCGCACCGGGCAGATGCCCTTTGGCGTACTCGGCGGGCGAGCGCACATCCAGCAGCACGACTCCGGGCGCTCCCAGTCGGGCAACGACCCAGTCGTAATCCACACCGTAGTGATCGGCGGGGGTGGGGGTAAAGTAGGCGGTTGCGGGCGGATGCGCTTCAGTGCTGACCGGCAGACCGGCTGCCTCCCAGGCATCCCAACCACCATCCAACAGGGCAACCGACTGATGCCCGTAGCGGAGCAGGCTCCAGGCGATGCGGGCAGCCAGTTGCCCGAAGTAATCGTCGTAAATCACGACGCGGCTGTGCGGGCCGATCCCGGCGGCGCTGATGCGCTCGGCAAAGACTTCCGGCTCGACCAACATGCCTTCCACGCCCGCTTTGGTATAACGCAGGCTGGTCAACTGGATCGATACCGCCTGTGGGATATGCCCTTCGGTATAGGCTTCTGGCAGGCGGGCATCCAGTATCCGTAAGTCGGGTTCGTTCAGGTGCTGCGCCAACCAATCGGCGCTGACCTGATGCGGACTCTCTGCGGGGAAGTTGAAGGTCATGGGTGGCAACCTCGCGTGCCTGTGTCAGAAAATAAAAAGCCCCGGGGTTCCGGGGCTGTAGGGTCACAGTGCAATAAAAAGCCCCGGTGGGTGCCGGGGCGGTTGGTCGTTAGAAACGGTGCAGGTTCCTAGCAGCGCAAAGCCCGGCGTGTGTGAGCCATACAACACAGACAACACATGGGGGCGAACTGCGCTTGCATCAAAAAAACCACTTCCTGTTTGACAACGCCGGGAAAGATAACGTCCCCGCCGGGGTTTGTCAAGCGATTGATTCGACTTCAGTCAAACACCGCTTCAAGTCCGTGGAAGGCGGCATAGCGCCGGGCAGCGGATTCAAACGCGGCGGACTGGTCGGGCGTGAGGTGGGTGAAGGGTTGCCGGCTGATGATGACCGTCTGCTTCTTGAAGGTGCGCTTCCAGGTGCCGACGATCTGGCCATCAATGACGATCATGGGGAAGAAGACCCCATTGCCACCGGGACAGACTTTGGTGACGTGCTGCGACTCCAGAATGGCGGAACGGTCGGTATAACCGAGCAGGTATTCATCGAAGCCGGGGAGCAAGGCCAGTCCGGAGGTGGTTGCATTTGCGGCGGCGACGGCGGCGGCGGCGGTCAGCCAATAGGTCTGGTCGTTAATCTTTTCGCTGATTAAGGCGGGTTTGGCACCTTCCAGACCGGCCCGCGCATCGGTGAGGGTCAAGCTCGCCCACCAGGCGAAGTCCTGGACGGTGGCGGGCCCATGACTGGTGAAATAGCGCCGCGCCAGTTCCACCAGCGACTCGGCGCGGGTGAGCCTGCGGGGATTGGGTGCCCATTCATCCAGCAAGGCGAAGGTTTGCTCTTTATCCTGCTGCGGCCCGATGCAAATGAGTCCCCGCAGCGCCAACTGCACGAGGATGTGGTAGCCACGCTGCCCGGTGGTCGAAATCCCCTGGTCTTCGAGGTACTGCATCAGGGCGGAGCGCGTGAGGCGGTTACGGCCCGCCAGCCCCCGCCGCAGGTGTTCCCCGCACTGCTCAATCAAGCTGTGGGTCAGTTCGAGTTCTTCCAGGCGGCGGGCGTCTTTGGCGATCATGCGGTCGGCAGAGAGCGCCACCCGCCAGTGGGCTTCCTCGGCGGCGACGAAATGGATGGTGCCACGTTGCGACCAGGTGCGGAGGATCTGCCCGGCGGCGATGGCCTGCTCGACCTGGGTTAGCGTGCCCTCTGGCAGCCGGGCACCGATGGCCCAGACGGCCTGATGGTAATCCTGCGCCTGCATGGCCCCCAACCCGCGCACCACCTCGGCAGGATCGGTGAAGCGGTGCGGCGCGATGCCCTGCTGATGGAGGCGGATGGCCGAGATCGCGTTTTCAGTCATGGTTTGATCTCCTGTAGCGACATAGCCCCACCACCCATTGTCGTCGTTGCCGGAAAAGCAGCAAGGACACCGGGGGGACTGTTGCAGTGGTTGCTGCAATTCCAGCCACAAGCGCACCCGGCGAACAGGTTCATTTCTGCGATGCGGCGACTCTCCTGTGAGCTAGCTTATCATTGGGGAAATTCTAACACAGAACGGAGTAAAAACCGGAACATTTGTTCCGATTTTTAGAACTAGTCCTTACGCAAATCAGGCGGACGCGCAAACAGTCGATTGATGGTTCGCGATGGCTTTCCAGGTCAGGGAAGGCGATTCATAAAATCCAGCACACACTGATTGAAGGCCACTGGGTGATCCAGATTAGGGACATGGGCGGAATCCGTCAGCGTGACCATTTGTGCGCCGGGGATCGAGTCGGCCAAAAGCGCTGAAGCCCGCTGATTTTCCGCGTAGTCCAGCGCGCCGCTGATGACCAGCGTAGGAACGGCGATTTCCCCAAGTCGGTTGACCGCCGGGGGTGTCAACGGGTTCAAGGGCTGCATATCGGCAATAGCAAAGGTGCCATTCTGAACATAGAGACGGTTCATGTCGCTGGCGCGCTGACGCTGAGCGGCGTTGACCGCGGTTGGCAGCCGGTGCGGACCATCAAACCAGATTTGTAGCTGCAGTTCAGAGGTGCGCTCCAGATCCCCGGCTTGCATTGCGCCGATCATCTCCATAACGGGCGCGGGCGGCGGTCCCTGCATCTCAAAGCCGCTGATGGCGCTATTGACCAGCACAAGCGACTGCACCAGTGCCGGATGTTCCAAGGCCAGATCAATCGAGATCTCCCCGCCGACCGAGCAACCGAGTAAATGGGCTTGCTCAATCTCCAGGTGACGCAGTAGTTGGTAGAGATCTTCCCGACGGCAACGCGGCCCGGTCGCCACATCTGACCGGCCATTTCCCCGCATGTCATACCGTACCACGCGGAACGCCTGGCTGAACGCTGCCCACTGGTCATCCCACATGCGGCTGTCCAAAAACAAGGCATGGCTCAGCACCAGCGTGGCTTTTCCGGCCCCACCCTCACTCATTTCATAGTACAGCTTGCCATCATCCATCGGCAGATAACCGGTTGTCATGGGATTTGTCCTCTCTCATCGAGTAGCTGCTTACAATCTTCATGATAAGATGGCTTGGGTGACACCTTTTGTCACCCAAGATTGTGAGCTGAAACATGCGCGCTGACCGGCTGGTTTCGATGGTATTGTTGCTGCAAACGCGGGGCAGGATGACTGCTGAAGCACTGGCCGCCGAGCTGGGGGTTTCCCGCCGCACGATCCTGCGCGACCTGGATGCGTTGTCCACCTCTGGCATCCCGATCTATGCCGAGGGCGGGCATGGGGGCGGCATCTCACTGGATGAAGGCTACCGCACCAGTCTGACCGGCCTGAATGAGCAGGAAGCGCGGGCGCTCTTTTTGGGTGGCAATAAACGACTGCTGGAGGACATCGGTCTGGGCGGGGCGGCTGAAAGCACTCACCTGAAGTTGACGGCGGCGCTCCCTGACCGACATCATGCTGCGGTCAGCTTCATGCAACAGCGCATTTATATCGATCCGTTGTGGTGGTGGCATGAAGGCGAACCCCAATCTTTCTGGGCTGAATTGCAGCAGGCGGTCTATGCTGATCAGTGTATTCAGGCCGTTTACGAGAATTATAACGGGGAGATCGCTGAGCGGGTGCTGGAACCGTACAGCCTGGTCTGCAAGTCCAGCTACTGGTATTTGGTCGCCCGCCGCGATGATCAGATGCGGACCTACCGCGTATCCCGCTTTCGTCAGATTGTTCGGCTTGATCAGCACTTTGCGCGTGACCCAGCTTTTGATCTGCAGACTTACTGGCACGCACATCTGGATAGCTTCATCCACGCTTTTTCAGAATATGAGTTTACGCTTTGTGTTCACCCGGATAAGCTGAACTTTGTACGGTGGCTGCTGCCGGGGCGGACCACGGTCATCAATACGCGTGAGGATGCCTGGGTGACGCTGCGTTGCCAGATCGAGTCGATGGTGATGGCGACCATGATGGTGATCGGCCTGGGGGATCAGGGTGAGATCATGTCGCCACCGGAACTGCGGGACACTGTGTTACAGACTTGCCAGACAACCATCGACCATATAAGCGCATCTGTGGGAAGTGGTTAGCGCTCGAATCTGTGCTATGGATCTGTGGGGCAAGCGCCAGTGCCCTAATGCCAGTCCGACTCAAACGACTGAACCTGCGTTAACCCGCTTGCTGCCAGGCGGTGACGAGCGCGCCGAGGTCGTCGAAGATGGCTTCGGGCGGAGTCTCGGACGCGAGGGCTTCTTCGCGGGTCGCCACGCCACTCAAGACCAGCGCCGTCCGCAGGCCGTAGCGCACCGCTCCGGCAATATCCGTGTTCATGCGGTCGCCGATCATCAGGGTATGGGCTGGATCACTGCCGAGGAACTCCATAGCCGCCTCGAACAGCGGTGGATGCGGCTTGCCCATGGTGGCATCCGGCTCGCGCCCGGTGGCGGTTCGCAGGGCCGCGACCATGCTGCCTCCACCCGGGGCCAGCCCTTCCGAAATCGGGATGGTGGCGTCGTCATTGGTGGCGACGAACTGCGCCCCGGCGCGGATGAGGAGCGCCGCCCGTTTGAGCTTTTCGTAATTGAGGTTGTAGTCCAGCCCGACGACGACCGCCGCCGCGCCTTCATCGGCCAGGGTGAACCCGGCCTGCCTGACCAGTGTGCGGATGCCATCGCCACCAAAGACGTGGATGCCGGTTCCCGGCGGGAAGTGCCGCCGCAGGTAGATCATGGTCACCAGCCCGGAATTGAGGATGGCGCTTTCCGGCACGTTCAGGCCGAAGCCTGCTAATTTATGGACATAATCGGCAGGGGCTTTCATGCTGTTGTTGGTCGCCAGCGCGTAGGGGATCTGGCGCGACTGTACATGCTGGAAGAAGGGGTGCAAACCGGGCAGGGGGGTATCCCCCAACCACAGGACTCCATCCATATCGGAGATGACGGCTTTGATCTGGCTGAAATCCAGCATGGTCGGACAACCTCGATGTGATGCCAAAACGACTCTAGGTGCGGGCGATCTGCACGCCGATGAAGACCAGCACAAGCATGATGGTCACATAGGCCGGGATGACCCAGTAGCGATTCTTGAACGGGTTGACATCCTCGGCAAAGACTTCGCCGGGATTGGCCGGGTTCATCCGCAGGTTATACCGGGGACTGATGAACCACGCCAGAGCCGCGCCACCGACCGCCCCGCCCAAGTGTGCCCAGTTGTCGATCAACATGCGGCTGCCGGGCAGAGTCGTCAGCAGGCCAAGGGCGGCATTCATGATAAAAAAGACGATGAGGCTGTTGCGGCGCTGCCGCCCTAGTTCGCCCATGAGTTTGCGATGGTAATAGAGGTAGACGAACTCGGCGCTGATGATGGCGAAGACCGCGCCGGAAGCCCCCACCGAGATGCTATCCGGCCCATTGAGCAGCGCGCTCAGCACCGAGCCGAACAAGCCACCCAGCAGGTAGACCACCAGAAAGCGGGCGTGCCCGAAGAGCCGTTCGAGGGTCGCGCCGACCGCGTAGAGCGTGTACATGTTGAAGGCCAGATGGGCGATCCCCGACCAATCCTGATCGCCACGCGAATCGTAGATGCCCTGGTGCAGGAACATGGAAGTGAACAAGCGGTAGGTCTGCCCGTTGACCAGGACGCTCTCGGCTCCATTGGCTCCCCAATCGAGCAGGTTGGCATCCATGGTCGGGGAGGTCGCCCGCAGCAGGAAGATGCCCACACAGAGGGCGATCAGCACATAGGTGACGGTCGGGCGGACAGCGGCGATGCGGAGGGTCAGCCGGCGGCGCTGGGCCGCCTGGGGGTCGGCTTTGGGTGGCTCCGGCGGGACTTCGAGCGGATGCCGTTTGCGTTCCGGCGGTGGATTTTGCATGATTCGGGCTTTCAGTAGAATCCATGCGGTGATGGATTGGTCCACCCCGCCAAAACCGATACACAGTACAATGGAATTAGGGTACACCATCCGCCGAATTCCGCCTATGCTTTGGATGCCGTGAGACAAACTTCACTATGCCAACTTACGACTACCGCTGCCAGAACTGCGGACGCAAATTTGATCTGTTCTACAAATCCTTCAAGGATTACGAAGCCGCCAGCGGGCAGACCTGCCCCCACTGCGGCAGCGACCAGGTAGGCCGCAGCATCCGTCGGGTGGCGATTGCCAAACCGGGGCGCGACCTCTCCAGCCTGAGTTCAGGCGAGATGCTCAATGTGCTGGAAGGAGGTAATCCGCAGGAGGTAGGGCGCATGTTCCAGCAGGTGGCGGATACCACCGGCGCCGATATGGGGACGCAGTTCACTGAAGCCGCCCGCCGCCTGAGCCGGGGCGACTCGATTGACCGGGTGGAGCGTGATCTGGCCGATTCCAGTGGTTCAGCGGCGCCCAGCACCCCCGCCAGCAGCGATCCAACGCCATCCACCTAAACCGACTTCGATGACTCTAGCCCGCAACGGGAGAGAGAAGCGCGATCATGGTCAGTATCACCCTCGAACACGTCAGCAAGAGCTTTGGCCCGGAAGATGGCGAGCAGCGCGGGCGAGTCCCCGCCGTGCAGAATGTCTCGCTGAAGGTCAACGAAGGGCAGGTGCTGGCGATCCTCGGCCCATCCGGCTGCGGTAAATCGACCCTGCTGCGACTGGCGGCTGGACTCATCAAGCCGGACAGTGGGCGGGTGTTGTACGACCATGATGATTTGCAGGAGGTGCCGCTGATGGAGCGCGGCATCGGCATGGTATTTCAGGATCGGGCGCTGGTGCCGCACTGGACGAGCCGCCAGAACGTCGGCTTCTTCCTGTCGATCCGCAAGCGGGAAGAAGAAGTGCCGGAGAAGCTCAAGCAGATCGCCAAGATCACCGGCATCGGGCTGGATGTGCTGCTGGAGCGCAAACCGGGGCAGCTTTCCGGCGGGGAGCAGCAGCGCGTGAGCATCGCGCGGGCGCTCTCCCGCGATTTACGCGTGCTGTTCTTCGACGAACCCTTCGCCAACCTGGACGCCAAGTATCGCACCGAGGCGCGGGTGGAACTGCGCCGCCTGATGAACGCCTTCCCGGTCACCTCGATCTACGTGACCCACGATCAGGTGGAGGCGGTGGCGCTCTCCCACCGGATTGCCATCATGCGCGATGGTCAGCTGGAACAGCTCGGCACCTACCAGGACTTGCGGGATAACCCGGTCAACACCTTCATTGCCACCTTCGTCGGCACCCCGATCATGAATCTGTTTAAGGGGCACGCGGACGATGGCGCCTGGCGCGGGGAAAACTTCGGCCCCTTCCCCATTCGGCGCGATCTCCCACCGCAGCATCCGGTCACCATGGGCATCCGCCCGGAGTATGTGCGGCTGACCGAGGACGGAGTCTACGGCGTGGTGGAGGAAACCATCCCCTTCTACGCCGAGCGGCATCATCTGGTGACGGTGCACCTGGCCGGGGAACGCTGGTCGCTCGTCACCCCGCTGGATCAGCCGGTGGAATGGGGTGCGACCATCCGCTGTGCGCTCGACCCGGAGCGCCTGCTGTATTTCGACACGGCCACGGGTCAGCGGATTGGGTGAGGTCGCGCCATACCCTAAAGGGTACGGCTCCGAAAGGACAAGCCCGCTAAAGGGGCTGGGGGCGAGATGCCTAAGCAGGTTTTCCGGCGGGTCAGAGCCGACTCAAGTCGGCTTCCCGCCGAAGCATCTAGCCGGGGGGTTGAACCCCTGGCAACAAGCCGTCAGGCGTCATCTGGATCATCAACAGCTTCCAGATAAGCCATAGAGGTTCCATTGGCGTGGTGTATTTTCTGATTCTCGATGTAGCGCGTCACAAATGATAAGTTGCGATGCCCGAAAGTTAAAATCCCATAACCAGACTGCCAGTGAAACGCCATGGATGGGTTCGTTGAATTGACCTCGTAGGAAGTAAGACCCTTGACCTGTCGGACCCAGTCGGCAGCGGGCAGGCGCGGTGGAATGGCAACGGCAACATGGATATGATCTGGTACGGTGTTTACGGCATACACCGTACAGCCTAATTCGTCCGATTTATGCCGAACTGCGTTGATGATCAAGGCTTCAATCGGGCTGGAAATCAGCGGTGCTCGGTGGCTGGTTGCCCAGATGACATGATAGTAACAGCGCCAGAAGGTCATGACATCAATCGCCATACCCTAAAGGGTACGGTTCCAAAAAGACAAGCCTCCCATAGGGATTTCCTTCAGTCGCACTGAAGGGGCTGGCGGAAAGCGCTGAACGACTGTTTGATGAGTCATCGCATACGTTTCAATAACATACGAATGGTGCTGCCCGGTGGCAAGTCTAGCGCATCAATTGCCATACCCTAAAGGGTACGGCTTTGGGAAAGACAAGCCCACTGAAGGGGCTTCAGGAGCAATGTGACTGGTATAAGGAGCGGTCGCACAGCCATGCATAGGCATTAAGCTAACGAAGCCTCTGCCTGTTTGTTGGGGCGCTTAATACGATCAGCGCCCTCTGCCAGCCCCTTTAGTGGGCTTGATTAATCGGAGCCAGACGTTTTAACGTCTGGCGGCAACTCATCACTGTCTTTAATCGTCACGCCACCGTCTTGTACAACAGCGACTTCCAGCGCGGGATGTCAATTGCCCAGCAGACGCGCACCCAGGGCTTGCCCTTCGCCCGGTGGACGGCCCACATCGACCCCGCCAGATCATCCGGGTTGTGGGTCACATCCAGTTGATCGACCACCGTCATGCCGCGGGTGAAAATGCCCTCGCATTCCACATCCACATAATGCAAGCTGGACTGGGTGCAGATGGTCGGGTCGATGGCAATCGCCATCGCCACCGGGTCAGGCAGGGGCAGCGCCGGATCACCCAGCCAGGTGCGGTTGGCGCGGATAGCGGAGGCGTTGCAGTCGATGGAGAAGTGCGCCAGCGGCGTGTTGATCTGCTCTTTCATGTAGCGCATGTCGGCGTCGCTCAGGTTGGCCTCACCGCGGCAAAGTTCCCAGCCGACCATCTCCACCGGCAGCCCGGACCGGAACACGATCCGCGCCGCTTCCGGGTCGCACCAGATGTTGAACTCCGCCGCCGGGGTGATGTTGCCCACCGTGCAGGCCGCCCCGCCCATCATCACGCAGCGGCTCACCAGCGGCACAATATCCGGCGCTTGCAGCAGGGCCGCCGCCACGTTAGTCAGCGGGCCGAGCGTCACCAGTTCCACGCCGGGGTTGGCGCGGATCAGGCGGATCAGCGCGGGGACGGCGTGTTCGGCCTCCGGCTGCTGAACGGGGTCGGGATACTTCATCTCGCCCATGCCGTCGCTGCCGTGGAAGAAGTAAGCGCGGTGCGGGTCGCGGATGAACGGCGTGTCGATGCCGTCGTAGACCGGCGGCGTCTTGCCGCACATCTGCGCGCTGTAGCGGGCGTTGATGCTGGCCTGCTTGACCGGCATATTGCCCGCCACCACCGTGATGCCAATTACCTCAATATCCGGCGTTTGCAGGGCCATCACGATGGCGACGGCATCGTCTGAGGCGGTATCCGTATCAATAATCATCTTCCGCATGAGAGACACTTCACTTTCTGGATTAAATGAGCATTTTGCGGACGTGCCGTTGCGCGTCCCTACATGAGATGCGGGCGCACAGCCGTGCACCTCTACATTTCATCTGTAATATTACGTAATCATTACCTGTTCTTTTCCTGCATAACAGGTAATCATTGGTTATTATCGCCCCGGACTCAACATCCCTGCCGACTCCAGCTGCACCTCGAAGACGATCGGCCACAGCTTCCCGGTCAGGTAAAACGTCTCGTCCTCTGGATTCCAGGCAATCCCGTTCAGAACCGCTCCCGGCTCCAGTTCCTGCCGTTGTTCCACCGTCAACAATTCGCTGCCATCCACCAGACCGGTCACCGTTCCGGTCGCTTTGTCGATCCGCACGATGAAATCTGTCTGCCAGATATTGGCAAAGACCACGTCATCCACGCATTCCAGTTCGTTCAGCATGGTCACTGGCTGTTCCCAGGCCAGCACCTCGACCGTATCCAGCACCTCAAACGTCACCGGATCACGCTCGGTCAGGATGTTGCTACCGTCGCTCATCCACAGGCTCTCGCCGTCGTAGCAAATCCCCCAGCCTTCCCCCTCATAACTGAAGGTTTCCAGCTTCTCGAACGTCTCCAAATCGTAGACGTAAGCCTCATTCGACTGCCATGTAATCTGGATCAGCCGGTCATCGACTAAGGTCAATCCCTCGGCAAAGACTGGTGGTGGCACGTCGACCGATTGCAGCACCTCGCCGCTCTCAATCTCGACCTTTCGCAGAGTCGAAAAACCTACCCGGCCCGTGCTTTCGTAGAAAACGCCTTCATGCAGCAGCAGTCCCTGCGTAAAAGCATTGGTGTCATGTGGATAGGTGTTCAGCACCACTGGCCGCAGCAATTCGATCTGGGCTACTTCCGGTGTCGCCGTCATATCCGCACCCGGAACCGCGGTTTCAGTCGGACTTTGAGCACTGGCAACCGGTGGTGCCACGATGGTCTGCCACAGGAAGAAGACCAGCAACCCGACGCCAATTGTCGCCAGCAGATTCCGTGTCCGCCAGGCTACCAGCCCTGCTACCAACCCGGCCATCAAGGTGGCATTCTGCAGGCTGATATACACCTGGCCCTCCCGCAGCAGCAGCTCCGGCGCAATGATGGCCGCCAGCACCGCCACCGGCACATACTTCAGTGTATTAAACAGTGGTGCAGGCATCTCCACCCGGCCCAGCAGCGCCATCACGCCCCAACGCGGTAAGAACGTCACCAGCGCCATGCCGGCAATCAGCAGCACTTCATTCATGGTCTTTAGATTTCCCCGTGGACAACGGTGGTATCACTGGGCTGCTGGCTACCCGACTCGGGTTCCGTCGTCACTCGCGCCCAGGTGAAGCGGTCAATCGGATGTGACGAGTTAAAGACAATCGAGCCAATACCCCGGTCGTTCACCCGGAACTGCCCGACGGGCTCCAGATTGTCACTATCCGGTGGTGTCAACCAGAGTTGATACGTTTCCCCCGGCGGTAATTCCGGGAAGCCCCAGGCGCAGAGCAGCCCGGTTTCGGTTTCCTGATCCCACATCATCAAGGCTGCCGTCCGCGAATCCTCTTCGCCCGTCCGCAGCCAGACCCAACGCAGGTCATCGGCATTCGGCAGTACAAAAGCCCGCGCCAGTTGATTCAGGTCGGCCGGCAGTAGCGCTGTGATATGGTCCAACTGCGCTTGAGTCTGGTTGAATCGTACCAGCCAATAGAGGTTCGTCACCAGCAGCAAGGCCGCCGCCAACCCCGCCGCGACTATCCAGGCATTCCGCCGGGCAGGTGCTTTGGCTACGGATGTTATCAATGGCGTCCCTGCGGTTGGGTAAACATCGGACATGCCGTTGCGTGTGACTACAGGCGTTGGTTGATTTGCGGACGCCATGAATGGCGTCCCTACAACCTTTGCATCTCCTAGCGCCGCCATCAGACGCGCTTCCAGCCCCGCTGGTGGAGCCATGACCGGTACGCTCGTCCGCAGGTCATCCTGCAGCAACCGGAACTCAGCTAACTGGGCAGCCGCCTCCGGGCAGCGAGTCAGGTTGGCTTCGACCCACTGTGATTCTTCCGCACTGGTCAAGCCAAAGGCATAGTCCGGGATCAGCTCGGTGATCGCCGTACAATCTAGGGTTGGTGTGTGTTGACTGCTCATACTGGTTTGCCGTTTACGTCACAACTCATACAACACAAGTCTACGATGAATACGGTAAAGTTTGCCGCGTAGATTGCAACCACAATTCACGCAGGCGCTGCAAGCCACTCCGCAGCCGGGTCTTAACGGTGCCCAGCGGCAGGCGGGTTTCCTCGGCAATATCGGCATGGGTCATCCCCTGGAAGAAGGCCAGGTCAATCAAGGCGGATTCATGCTCCGGCAATTGCCCGACTAACATTCGCAGCAGCGTGCCTTCCTGCCACATCGAGTCCCCATGTAAGGCTGGTGCACCGTCATCCAACTCGTCAATCGAGTCCGGCAAGACGTTGGGTTGACGGCGCTCCTGACGGATACGATCTACTGCCGTGAAATGGGAAATGGTCAGCAGCCAGCTTTTGAGCTTGCCTTTGGCCGGGTCCCAACTGGCTTTCTGCTGCCAGACTTTCAGAAAGGTGTCCTGGGTAACTTCTTCCGCCAGGGTCCCATTTTGCAGGATGCGATAGGCAAGGCTGTAGACCGCTGCCCCGTATTCCCGGTAGAGCAATTGAAACGCCCGCTGATCCTGCGCGGCGATCTGCTTCATCACAACGATGTCATCAAATGCAGTAGCCATAGTTACTCCGTAAAGGAGTCTATCAGCAGGGCAATCGGGATGCAAAATGAAACTGATCCAATCCAAACGCACCAATCTGAACGATAGGGGTATCAGAGGGTAGTTACTCTCAACATCAAAATGGTATTCCGTTGGAGGGATCATGTTGAAAAGCCGTATTCTTTTACTCCTTGGGTTGATCGCGCTGTTGGTGATGGGCGCTGCGGTACAGGCGCAGGATGCCCCGACCGTTGGGCTGGCGATGTCTGAGGAATTGGGGCCGTATCTGGTCGGGCCGAATGGCATGACCCTATACAGCTTTACACCAGACCCGCTGAACACCTCGGTCTGTGAAGGCCGCTGCCTGGAAGCCTGGCCCGCGCTGACGGTCGAAAGCGCCGACCAGTTGACCCTGGGTGAAGGCATCCCCGGCACACTCAGCACCTTTGAGCGTTCGGATGGTACCCTCCAGGTCGCCTATAACGGCATTGCCCTCTACTACTGGTTCCGTGATGAAGCTGTTGGTGACACCACTGGTCACTATGTGGGCCGCGTCTGGTGGATCGTTCCCCCGGCGACGGTTTACGCCCAGCGCCTAGCGGATGTGGGTAACGTGCTGGTCGGGCCGAGCGGCATGACCCTGTACATGTTCACCAATGATACCGATGGCAGCAGCGTGTGCTACGATCAGTGCGCCACCAATTGGCCGCCGCTGCTGGTCGACAGCGCCGATGCGATCATCCCGGGTGTGAACCTGCCCGGCACCATTGGCACCACCGAACGGACGGACGGCACCCTGCAGGTGACCTACAACAATATGCCGCTGTACTACTGGAAAGACGATGTCGCGATTGGTGATGCCACGGGCGAAGGTGTCGGCGATGTGTGGTACACCGTCGCGCCGGAAACCGTTGCCCTCGGCAACACGGCTGAACTGGGCGACTTCCTGGTGGATTCGAGCGGCCTGACCCTGTATATGTTCAAGAATGATGCTGAAGGCGTGAGCAACTGCACGGGTGAATGCCTGGAGAACTGGCCGGCCTTCCCGCTGCGTGGTGCTGACAAGCTGGTCGCCGCTGCCGGTATCGAAGGCGAACTCGGTACGATCACCCGCGATGATGGCAGCGTTCAGGTGACCTACAACGGAATGCCGCTGTACTACTGGAAAGACGACCGCGCTCCTGGCGAAACTCTCGGTCAGGGCCTGGGCGATGTCTGGTATGTAGTCGCCCCGTAGCAATCTTGAAGGTAGGAGTGACCCGGCGGGTCGCCCCTACTAACCGTGTTGTACAGGAGAGGCGATCCATGAGGGTCGCCTCTTTGATTTTCAGGCCTAATGGATAAACCAAAACGAACACGCCTAATTCAGACGGGCGCACAGCCGTGCGCCCCTACACGAAATTCGGCGGATTCTAATTTGGTTGTCCATAAGCCTCTTCTGGCTGTCCCAGTCCTGTTCACATCCTGTCCGTATCCTGTGGATGCGCTCCTCACGGTTGGCTCAGGCTGGGTGCCGGGTGCTAATCCACGTCTAACTAATGACGAGTATTATGAGAGGTACTATTGTAGGTATTCTACAGCGCGGTAGGGTGGGTTTCTCCCGCTACCGATTGGGATTTCAGCGAAAGGAGAGGGATTACCATGCCCTCGGAACGCATTCTGGTGATCGAAGATGAAGCGCGTATCGCGCAGTTCATCGAGCGTGGCTTGATCTACGAGGGCTACCGCGTGAGTGTTGCCCGGGATGGGCAGACCGGGCTAATGATCGCCCGCGATAATCCGCCTGATCTGGTCATTCTGGACTGGATGCTGCCAGGATTAGATGGATTGGAAGTCTGTAAGCGCCTGCGGGCCGCCAGCAGCTTGCCGATCCTCATGTTGACTGCCAAGGACGACATCAAGGATCGGGTCACCGGTTTAGACGCCGGGGCAGATGATTACCTGGTGAAACCCTTCTCAGTCGATGAACTGATGGCGCGAGTACGGGCGCTCTTCCGCCGCAGCGAGCCCCAGTCACGCCCGGAAATCCTGCGTTTCGCTGATCTCACCCTGGATACTGGCACGCACCGGGCATACCGGGGCGAACGTCCGATTGACCTGACCGCCAAAGAGTATGAACTCCTTGAACTGTTCATGCGGAACCCGCGCCAGGTGTTGACCCGCGATGTCATCTTTGACCGCGTCTGGGGCTATGACTTCGGCGGTGAAAGCAACATCATCGAGGTCTACGTGCGTTACCTGCGTCAGAAGACGGAGACAGAAAGCGCTGCGCGCCTGATCCATACGGTGCGCGGTGTCGGCTACGTCCTGCGCGAAGAAGAATAAAACGCTGTGCGGTCAGGAAGAATCTACTACCTGACCGTCTGCGTGAGTACCTGGCATGAGCATCCGTAAAAAGCTGACCCTGCTCTATTCCTCCCTGGTGGCACTGACCTTGCTGGTCCTGGGCATCTTTGCCTTTGTGGTCATCCGCGCCAGTTGGATTGATTCGCTGGACGCCGCCCTGCAGGAAGAGGCGCGCAAGGTGATTGACCACAGCCAGGTCTATCCGGTGCGGGAATTCGGTCAGATTGTGCGCTGGGAAGTCTTTCTGCCACCGCCGGACATCTTCCGGGCATCCGGCGTGATGGTTCAAGCCTGGCGCATCGATGGCGAGCAGCACGAACTCCGGGCTGAATCCACCAATCTGGGGGATTACCGTCATGCGTTGGATGCCAATATGCTGGGCAGCACGTCCCCAGTTCAGAGCAGCGTGCGGGTAGAAGGGGTCGAACTCCGCGTCCTGACAGTGCCGATCAATCCCCAAGGTGAGGGAACTCTGTGGGGTAATATTCAGGTGGCAGCCTCTATGGAGACGCTCAACGGCGCGACCAATAAGCTGGCCCTGATTATGATCGTCGGGAGCATGGCCTCGGTGTTGGCGTCCTTCATCCTGGGGCTACTGCTCTCCGGGCAGGCACTCCAACCCATCGGCGCGCTGACGGCAGCAGCCGCCAACATCTCCACGGCTAAAGACCTGAAGAACCGGCTGGAATGGAACGGCACCAAAGACGAACTCGGTCAACTGGTCGATGTCTTCAACGGCATGATGAACCGAATCGAGCATCTCTTTGGGGCGCAGCAGCGCCTGGTTGCGGATGTCAGTCATGAACTCCGCACTCCTTTGACCACTATCCGGGGCAATCTGGATCTGGTCAAGCGCTATGGCATGGATGACGCCTGCATGGAGTCCATCCAGAGCGAAGTGGAGCGCATGAACCGCATGGTCGAAGACCTGCTCACGCTGGCACGGGCTGATTACGGCAGCTTGCAGATCGACCTGATGGATACCGACCTGGATGCTGTTGTCACCGATGTCTACAAAAAGGCGCTGGTGTTGGTCAAAGACCGCGATCTGACCATCAAGCTGGCGGTCTACGACACGGTTCGCATCCAGGGCAACAGTGACCGCCTACAGCAACTGCTCTTCAACCTGGTGCATAACGCTATCAAGTTTACGCCAGATGGCGGCACGATCACGCTGGGACTCAAGCGGGAAAGTGACACCTGCGCCCTGCTCACCGTCAGCGATAGTGGCATTGGCATCGACTCGAAAGATGTGGAGCATATCTTCGAGCGCTTTTATCAGGCAGACCCGGCGCGCTTCCGACCCAATGGGGCTGAAGGTGCCGGTCTGGGACTGGCTATCGCCCGCTGGATTGCCGAAGCTCATCATGGCACGATCACCGTGGAAAGCGAACCTGGCAAGGGCAGCACCTTCATCGTCCGCCTACCGACGCTGGAACCAGCCGCACACCTGGCTACGGGGGAACACGCCCCGATGACGGTTCCCTCGATCATTATCCCCAAGTGGATGCGCCGTCAGGGCAAGCAGGTCATCAGCGGCAAGTAATGACCTCAGTCGTTCGGCCAGGCTGCATCAATGGTGGTTAGCGCGGTATCCAAATCCACATTGCCGTTGACCCAGTTGGTCATCGACCGCCAGAACGCCGCCGTCCCCACCTCAGCCGGCATGAGATCCGCGCCGTCAAAGCGGATCGCTGATGCGCTTTCGACCAAAGCGGCAATCTGCTGTTCGGTTTCGTTCGCATACCAGTCAGGCTGTGTATCCAGATGTGGGGAAAGCGCCCCACCCTGAGCCAACCACGGTCGTATCGACTCGCCCCGGCTAAGGAAGTCGAGAACCGCTCGTACTTCCGGCCGGTCCTTGAACATGGCGATGATGTCCCCAGCGATTAAGGCTGGATTGCCATAGGCCGGATCAATGGTCGGGAAGGGGAAGAAATCGTAATCGATTCCAGTTTGTTTGCCCTCTCCCATATAGTTGATGACACTGCTGCTGTCTTTGAGCAGGTAGCAACCAGGTGGCGCAGTGAACAATCGTGCCGGGGCCAGGTTGAAGGCGAGGCCGGCAATAATTCCCCGTCCGCCAAACACGTACCCCTCTGTAAACCACATCTGTGCCATGCGTTCGGCAGCCGCTTTGACTTCCGGGCTGGCAAAGGGCAAACGCTCGGATGCGGTAGGCGGGCTTGACCAGCGATCATAATTCGCCACTGAAGTCGTCCGCAGCAGAATGTCCTCGATCCAGTCGGTCGCGATCCAACCGGTTGCCACCCCCGACTCCATGCCGATGCACCAGGGGGTGCGTCCATCAACGACCATCTGATTCGTCAGCTCCAGCAGTTCTTCCCAGGTTTGGGGTATCCGGTAACCGGCGGATTCAAAGGGTTGTTTGGCATACCAGATCAGGCTCTTGCTGCTATAGCGCCACCAAACCCCAGCGGTGATGCCGTTCATCTCCGCCATTTCCAGCCAGTCCGGGGCATAGTTGGTTTGCAGCCAATCCGGGTGCAGGAACGTGCTGACATCAATCACGGCGTTTGCTTCGACGAAGCGCTTGAGTAAACCGGGTTGTGGGAACGAAACCAGATCCGCGGGAATGCCTGCCTGTACCTGAGCATTAATATTGACTTCAAACCCCCGAGACGCCTCGTATTGAATATCAATACCCGTCCAGGACTCAAAGTCCCGCATGGCAGCGTCAAAACGGCTTTGTTCGGGTTCGGTGACGGGGCTACTGATGCGGACGACCGTGCCAGCATACTGGCCGGTACAGGCTGCTTCCAGTTCGGTGCTCATCATCGGCCAGGGAAGGTTTGGGCAACCGCTGGCGGTCGGTGGAGCAGGACGCAGCAGGAGTGGGATTAGCACGACCAACAAGACGAGTGCCAGTAAAAACGGAGCGCGAAAGCGACGTAAGGCGTTGATGGTCACACGCTCCTGACAGAATAATTCCCCAGTCTATGAAAGGATTTTACGAATTTTATCCTTTCAAGCAGATAAAGTCGTTGGGGAATAGTTAACCGGATTCAACCGGCCAGTGCAATTCTACTGGGGTTATTCGAGGGACCGGCAGACGTGGTTTAGCTACTTGTGTTTTGACGGATTCTCGCCGGACTCAAGCTGCTGAGAAGGCCGCCAGATGATGCGGGTGCCCAGCATCATGCCGATGAGTGCGGTGATCGCGACCGCCGCACCCGTCACCCAGATCCCCAGCGTCGCCACTGTGCGGACAATTTCTGATTTCATAGAGGGATTCCTTTTACGGCTGAGTCTACCGCCGCCGGAGCACTTCCTCCATAGAGATTTCACCATCGGACTCGGTCAGGCGGGTCAGCAGGAGTTCGCGTTCCTGATCGCTCAAATCCTCAACGAAGCGGTCAACCCGCCCCCGCCGTTTGTTCTTGGTCGATTCTTCGACCGCAGAGGAGCGATCAGCGTCCCAGATGAAGCGCGTGCTGCCCATGGCTGCCACCAACGCAATCAAGACGACGAAGACGACCGATCCGCCCCCGATGAACATGCCCTGGATTAGCGCGGTGATGGCAATCCCACCGCCCATCAGCCAGACAAATAAAGTGGCTAAAGCCCTGGGAATATCTGATCTCATATCGGACTCCTCGATAAAAAAGTGCGCTACCGACGTCGCAAGACTTCATCCAGCGAAACTTCGCCATCGGACTCGGTCAGGCGGGTCAGCAGTTCTTCTCGTTCCTGGTCACTTAAGCCGTCGATCAACCGGTCGACCCGTCCACGGCGTTTGCTCTTTTCCGCTTGTTCCCTGGCGATGATGACGGGTTCACTGCCCTCCCAGGGCATCCGCCGCCAGAGCGCCATCATGCCGACCGCGCCACCAAACATCAGGATTGCGACCAGTGGCAGCGTGATCCATCCCTCCATACCACCGGGTCCGACATTCACCATGCCAGTGATGCCAATCGCACCGATCATAATCCACATAAAGACAGTCGCAACAACTTTGCCGGGATCAGATTGCATGGTGGCATCCTCCTGAACAGGGTGGCTCTTCCTATCTATACGCAGCGGCCACCTTCCCGGTTGCATTGATGATCTGGACTTAACGGGCTACCTGTCTCCCGCCGCGCCTTTCAGGTACACTCATCGTCATTGTTGATCAATGCATTCGGTATGGCTCAAGGATAATCGTCTACCATGAAAATCGTGACTTTCACGCACAAGCAGCGCACGCGCATCGGCCTGATCGAAGGCGATTACGTCCATGTGACCAATATGGACGACACTATGCAGTACATGATACGTCGCGGCATGACCCCTACCCGAATGGGCGAACGCTACCCATTAACGGAAGTGACTCTCAATGCGCCGGTCGAACCGGGGAAGATCATCGCCATCGGCAAGAACTATGCCGAACATGCCAAAGAAACCGGCAGCAATGTGCCGACGGCGCCGATTATCTTCGCCAAGTTTCCCAGTAGCATTATCGCCACCGGGCAAGCCATCACCTGGAGTAAAGGCATCACCAAAGAGGTCGACTGGGAAGGCGAGTTGGCTGTGGTGATTGGGAAGCGGGCGCGCAACGTCAGCGAAGAAGATGCTTTCAAACACGTCTTTGGCTATACCATCGCCAATGATGTGAGCGCCCGTGATTTGCAGCTCCGCACCGATGCCCAGTGGACACGCGGCAAGAGCCTGGATACTTTCTGCCCGCTTGGTCCGTGGATTGTCACCAAAGATGAAATTGCTGACCCACACGCCCTGGGCATCAAGACCGAGATCAGCGGCAACCTCCGGCAGGACGGTAACACCAAAGACTTCATCTTCAATATTCCCACGCTAATCGCTTACTGTTCGCGCATGTTCACACTGGAACCGGGCGACCTGATCCTGACCGGGACTCCGGCAGGCGTCGGCGAGGGGATGAGTCCCAAGACCTATCTACAGGATGGCGATACGGTGAGTATCACCATTGAGGGTATCGGCACCCTGACGAACTCGTGTGTGGTGACGGAATAGAAATCACGAAAGAGGGCGTATCCCCTGGATGCGCCCTCCTCTTTTAGCGACCTGCCCCCGGCTTAACCCCACCGAAGACTGCAAATGCGTAGATCTTCATATAACAATCGACATCGGCAAAGCCCAGTCCGCGCAGCCACCTGCATTGATCTTCAACCAAGGCCACGATATCGCCGTCATCTTCGCGCAGTTTGGCGACGATTGCTTCGTAATCCGGCGAGGCTCCAGCGGCCTGCTCCGACCGGAAAAGGGAATCAGCAGTCGCGGTGATGAACAGGTCATCGACACGGACCGTTGGGGAAGCGACATGCTCCACATTGATGAAGATGCCGCCTGGCCCTAGCAGATCAAAGACTTCGGCATACAGGGACTGCTTGCGGTCATCACTCAGGTGGTGGATGGCATAACCGCTAACGATGGCCTGATAGGGAGCCTGGGATTGTATCGCCGGGGTGCGGATGGACTCATACAGGTTATGCTCGAGCAGCGTGACCTGCGCCGGGTCGAACGTTGGTCGAGCTGCGTCCAGCATGGGTGCAGAGAAATCGACCAGCACGCCATGCGCAGAGGGGTAACGGTCGAGCAGCAGACGACTCAGCGTGCCGCTGCCACAACCCAGATCGAGGAAACGCTGCACCGGCTGCCCCAACTGTTGGATGACATACAGCATCACATCGAGTTGTTCGCTCGCCAGCGGCAGCGCGGCTCGCAGACCGCTCAGGTAGCGCCCGGTCCAATCAGTCGTTTGCCAGGGATGCGGTGTTGCCTGTTGGGTCATCATCACCCTCAGAGCTTAAGAAAGCTGCTGTACAGTGGTTCTTTCACGCGGTCAGCCGGATCGACCAAGCCATAGCCATTGTGCATCCCGTCCGCCCAACCGTACCAGCAGGCTGTCGCCACCCGTCCACCGTAGAGGCGCTTGAGGCGGCTGATAAAGAGACTGGCGTAATCGGCCACATCACGAGCGGGATCATTGGGCAAATCCAACACGCCCCATTCGGTGATCCATACCGGTGCGCCAGGGATGATGTCCCCATAGGTATTCACATCGTCATCAATCGCGCCGAAGGGACTATAGCGGTTGCCGACCACCCCGCGCCCATACGAATGCACGGCAATGCCATCCGGGCGGATGTTGCTGGGCAGCGCCTTGATGACGGCCCGCGCATAGGTCGCGCCAGGGCCGGGGCCGCCCACATGACCGCCGGTGATGATCGGTGTGCGGGCATCCACGCTGCGGATCGTCTTGATGGTTTCCGCGAGCAGATAGGCGTAATCGGCTGGTGGCATGGATACAGCAGCATGCGCGATTTTGGGATCGGTATCCTGCTCATTCCAGATCTGGTAGGCCTTGATCCAGTTGGTCGAGGCATAGCGCAGGGCGATATTTTTGACGAACACCTGGAAACGGGCCGTGAACTCCCGCCACTTGCCGCTGTCCATGCTCGGCCAGACATAGCCCGCACCTTCCCCGAAGGTCTGATGCGTCAGGATGATGATATTGCTCAAACCGGCTTTGGCGTAGCGTTCGATCCAGGGGGCATGAATGGCGTGCGCGGCGTTCAAATCCTGCGAGCCGCGCCCCTGCGAGACATTATACGGAAAGCGCACCCAGCCGATGCCCTTGAGGCGTTCCGGGGCGGGTTTGCCAAGCGGATGGAACAGATCAATATTCATGCCGGTCATGTTCAAAGCGCTGATGGCATCGCGTTCGTCAGCGATCAGATATTCGGCACTGGCGTAACCTTCAACCCCACTGGGCGAACGCAGTCGAATCCACTGGTCTTTCTGGGTGACCTTCACCAGGGTGCGACCATGGGGTTCCAGAGTCTCCGCCCGGTCAAACGCGCGCAGTGTGCCGACGATATTGAAGGTGGTGCCGGGCTTTTCCCGAATGCGCAGCGTTGAGGCCGTCGTCCGCAGGCGGATGCCGGTCCAGTAGATGAGCATGGTCGGATCCACGACGTTGGGTAGCACATACCCCGCCAAGCCTGCGCCGGGCTGCTGCACAACAATTTTGACCACATCCAGCGCCGAGCCGGATTCGCCGATCACATCGCCCAGTTTGATGCGTGCGCCCTGCGCCACTTTGATGTTTTGCAGATAAGCATAGGTCACCAGATATTGTGTCCCACCAATGACCGAGGACACCTGCACATACTGACCATAACCCAACGGTCCTGCTGTGCGGATAACTGCTGCTACGGTGCCATCCACCCCCGCCCGGATGACGCTGCCCTTTGGCGCGAAGCAGTCCACACCTTCGTTTTTTCGACCACCAGTGAGGGCATTAAAAGCCGCCACGATCCGGGCAGGGCGCGCTTCCGCAGGCCAATCCAGCACAAAGCGGTCAAAGATATTCTGTGGATTCAGCGTCTCCCCGTAGCGATCCTTAACAGCGATGCGCGGGGCCAGCGCCGCAGTCAGTTGGGCTGGAGTTGTGGCACGGATCAAGTCAACGCGGACGACACTGGGATAGGTGGTGCGGATGTGCCGGACGGCATCGTTGTTCTGCCAGACACCGGGCGCTTGTACCGCCGTCACATTGCGGAAGCGGTTCAGGTCATTGCCACGGGGGGAGCGCACCACTGCTACTCGCTCAAAGGCTTTGGTGTAGGCGTCTACCGCACGGTACCAGTTCATGAAGTCCGCATCCGGCAGCACCAGTGCGTGGGAGATGGGGGCAGGCGCAGTCGTCATGACGTATCCTCCTGGGGCATGACCGGGCAATCTGATTATACGTGAATTGCGGCCGGACGGGCTGGGCTTGGGTCGTGGTCGGTCACGAACTCGGCTGGTAAGCGCCCCAGTCGATTGGAAACCAGGGGTGCATCCGGGCTGTATAGATGCCGTCAATCAAGGCCGGATCATCGCGAATGATCTGCCGCGCCTCGCTCTCGGTTTCGACTTCCAGTATGGCGATCCCTCCACCGCTATCACTGAAGGGGCCGCCTTCCCGCAGCTTACCCGCCAGATACAGACTGTGCAGGTAATCGTCGTGCAATTGTAGTTCCTGATCCCAGACCGGTTTGTCTGCATCCCAGGCGGGTCCCGGGGTATAAATCACCGCAAAAATCTTGGACATAAATGACTCATTACTCAATACGCATCCTGACTACCCTCATTATAACGGGTGATCTTGCCGAGGGCATCTCATCCGGTTGCGGGGGCAGCCCAGCGATGAACGGAGTCCGCAATGCGCCGCAGTTCGGTGCGGAGTTCAGGCGGGTGAACGACTGTGAAGGGGCAGCCGAGCCGAATGATGATGAGCGCCATGTCGCTCAGGTCGCGGATCGAAGCGCGCAACCGTACCTGGTCGCCTGCCTGAACCAGTGTTGCCAATGACCGGGGGATTCGTTTACGGGCCGTTTCCAGCGAGGTCGCTAACAGGACATCGATATCCCACTCATCAGGAATGGCTTCAAAGGACATGAGCATATAGGTGAAGGCGTCAAAATCGGGTGGAGATATAAACGGGGTCTCGGTCAGTATGGCCTCCCTTACTCGATCCAACCGGAAGACGCGCAGACCTGCGCGCAGATGACAGTAGCCCACCGTGTACCAACGTTCCTGATGAAAGAGTACTGCGTAAGGGTCGAACAGGCGGGTGGTTTCCCCCTCCGCGGAGGCGTAACGCAGCTTTGCCTGCCGGGACTGGCTGCTCGCTAAGCTGAGGGTCGTCAGAATGGTGCTTTCAACCTGAATGACTTCGGTGGGTTCATCCAGTCGAAGCGAGTCGGTTAGCCCACGCAGGCGGTCACGCAGCGGCAGAGGCAGCACCCGCTCGATCTTCGCCAGGGCACTTTCGACCGCGCTGGCTGCATCGGTCAGGGCCAGGCGCCGCGCCAGCAACAGCCCGAGCGTCAGCACCAACACTTCATCATCGCTGAACATGAGCGGCGGGAGGCGGAAGCCGGGTCGCAGACCATAACCGCCATGTCGCCCGATCTCCGACTCGATTGGAATACCGATATCCTGCAGCGTGGTGATATAGCGGCGGATGGTACGGACATCGACCTCCAACCGGTGCGCCAGTTCCTGCCCGCTGAGGTGTTTGTGCGTCTGCAGCAGTTCCAGTACCGCCAAGACTTTGGCCGTTGGATGATAGACCATGGGGCGCTCCGGCGATCGCCTCTCCAATGCGGTTCGAAAACAAGGACTGATTCTGCCCTCCTTTCGTTTTATCGTCAAAGTAGATCACGGTTCCGACAGGAGAACAGACTCATGAAGACCCTCTCTACGAAGCGCTGGCAGGCAGCAGTTTCTTTCCTCAAAAATGATGCGCGTCCACTGGAAGGGGCGCTGGTGGCGTACTTCTTTGAAGGTGGCACCGCCGAACGGGTGTGGACGGAATTGGCTCATTTCCAAAACCCGGATGGTGGTTTTGGTCATGGATTGGAGGCCGATATTCGCCTACTGGGGTCATCGGTCATCGCCACCACCGTGGCGTTTCAATGGCTGCGCGAACTCCAGACGCCTGCCGATCATCCGCTGGTGGTCGCGGGTTGCCGCTACCTGCGTGAACAATACGCGGCTGACCATCTCAACTGGTCGATCATCCCGCCGAGCATCGACGATGCGCCCCATGCGCCCTGGTGGCAATTTGATGGTGATCTGATGGGCCGGCAGATCAACCCACGTGTGGAAATCCTCGGCTATGTCTACGACTATGCCGCCCATTTTCCGTCAGGGATGCGAGAGCAATTAACCGACTCGGTGGTCACTCATCTCGTGAGTCAATCGAATGAGATGGAGATGCACGATCTCCTATGCTGCCTGCGCTTGTTGGAAACCCGCTCACTACCAGCGGTGGTACGGGAGCCGCTACGGGAAAAACTGACGGCGGTAATCAACCATACGGTGGAGCGCAACCCGGATTCCTGGCGGGTTTACGGCCTGCCGCCGTTGGGAGTCATCAAGTCCCCGGAGTCGCTGTTCGCAGGCTTATTCACAGCAGAAATCGAGGCGAACCTGGACTTCCTGATCGAGCAGCAGGGGGTGGATGGCACCTGGAGTCCCGCCTGGAGTTGGGGTGACCTGTGGCCGGAGGCCTGGGCGCAGGCCGAGCGCGAGTGGCGCGGGGCGCTGACGCTGGATAACCTGCGCGTGCTGAAGGCGTTCGGACGGGTGGGGTAGTGGGATAGGTAATCCAACGTAAGGGCGACCCGGCGGGCCGCCCTTACGTTGGATTACCAGACTCCAATTACCTATAGATGCCGAGAGCCAAATCAATCTCGTCAGGCTCTACTCGCTCGCTTTCCCGACCCTCAATTACAAGTAACGTCTTCAATGCAGTCCACCCGACCTCATCATCACTGAGCATTGAGAGAATACGCGGCAACATATCGTCTGTGGCTTTCAGTTGTGCCAATGCCTGCAAGGCATCCTCTCTGACATATTCAGAACGATCATCCAGAAATGGAAGCAGATAGGGTGTTACTGTTTGGTCGCCCAGTCGTCTAAGTGCGTGGATAAAGGTGGATTTCTCATCGTCTGTTGGGTTCGCAAACCGTTGGAAGAATTCTGGTGGCAAGTGCCTGTCACCGAGTTTTTCGAGTGCTTCTGCGGCGTGACCGACAGTAACATCATCGGGATCGGCAAGCTTGTTACGAAGCAACGGTATGGCATCACTTGCCCCTATTTCGGCTATCACTTCCATAGTTGCCCGTTGAACCCAGCCGTCAGGGTCATCCAGTAATTTATACAGACGGGGGTATTCGTCCGGGTTTTCGATTGGCCCTAAGGTCTCAATAGCAGCACTTCTTACAGAAGCTTCAGGATCAGCCAGCATGTCACGTAAACGCGGGAGTATATCAACTCCACCCAGCGTAGCAACCAATGGGATGGCAACGCAGCGCAGCCATTCGCTATCGTGCTTCATCAACTCCAACATATGGGGGAGGAAGGTCTGATCGCCGAGTTCAGTGAAATAGCGAATAGCAATCTTCTGTTGTTCATGAAAATCATAGAGGCTACCGAGAAATCTCGTGGTGAGGAGTTTAAGCATATCTGGCAGGACTGCGGGATCACCTAATCTTCCCAGGGTGATTATCGCGTCGGCCTGGAGATACTGGTCAGGATCATCCCGCAATTTCTGGATGTGTGGAATAGCATCCTTGCCCCCAACACCCCCGAGCATTTTGATAGCTTTACGACGCTGTTGCGGATCAGAAGAAGCCAGTAAATCAATAAGTCGGTCGCAAAGCATCGAACGGTCGATCTTATCGAGGGCCCAGATCGCATGGCTATCTGTATAGTCCAGCAGTTTACCGCTTGGTTCACGGAAAAGCGCGAACAACCGATCAACAACTTCTTTATCCCGGAAGTGTCCCAATGCGCCTATAACCGCTCTGCGAACCTCTCGATCCGATTCATCTAGCATCTCGCGTAAGCGAGGAATAATCGTTCGGTCATCCAACCTACAGAGTGCCTTGATCGCTTCTACCCACAACAAATCTCTATCAGCATCATTCAGAAATTCTCGTATTCGGGGTAGCGACTCCACATCGCCAAACTTTCCCAGCGTTTCGATGGCACTCAGTTGTACTTCAAGGCTTGAGTCATCGAGCAATTGTCGCAATTGTGGGATCATGCTGCGCCCATTCAGTTCAATAAGCCGTTCTATTGCCCACCACCGCCTGAACTGAATTGGAGAAATCAAGGCTGATTGTGCAAGCGGACTTGACTCTTCGTACCAATAGTCAAGTACTCTAAGAATAATAAATCGTATATTCGCACGTTGCATCCAATCCTTCCGATCACCTTCCAGAATACGTTCATCGAGTAAATTGAGGAAAGTTGGGACAGCCTCTGCGCCAATCGTCAGGAGCTGTTCCAAGATGTGTCGCAGTTTGTCAATGGAATCGGCATTCTGACGAAACTCGTTCGACAGGCACTCCAACTCCCGTTGTCGTTGAACCATGATCGTTCACCGTTTCACTCATCTGTGCATTTCGTATGCACTATAGCCAACTACGCTACAGTGCCGATTTAGTATTAGTCCCTCCTGACCCCTTGTCAACCGTGCATTGACTTTCCCCTACCGGACTCCTATACTGCCCTCAGCGGGCATTTACCCCTTGTGATCATCATTCCCGGTAGACTATGAACTATAGGCTATCGACTGGCGACTAAACAACCATGATTAGCGACAAATCCATTCAGACGCTTGAGCTGAATAAAATCCTTGAGCAACTTGTCAAACATACGACCTTTTCCGGCGGGGCGCAGTTGGCCCGCGCCGTGCATCCGACCAGCAACCTGGACGAAGCACGAACGTGGCAGTTGGAGACCGCGGAAGCGAGGCGCCTGATCGAGGACCAAACCAGCATCGCGCTGGGCGGTGCCCGGGATGTGCGGGAGGCCGCGCAGGGTGCGACGCGGGGCGTCATGATCGAGGCGCAGGTGCTGCTCGATATTCGGTACACGCTGCGGCGTGGGACGACGATCAAGCGCACGCTGGGGCGGATGAAAGGGCCGTATCCGCTGCTTTCCGATATTGCCGCGCAGATCGAAGAATGTCAGGCGCTGCAAGAGTCGATTGCCCGCGTGCTGAACGACAAGGGCGAAGTGCTGGACAGTGCCAGCCCGCAGCTTGCCATCATCCGGCGGGATATGAAGGTGAGCTACGACAAGCTCCAGACGAAGCTGGCGCGGATCATCAGCAGCAGCACCAACGCACTCTACCTGCAAGAGTCGATCATCACCACGCGTAACGGACGCTACGTGGTGCCGATCAAGGCGGAGTTCAAGGGGCGCATCCCCGGCATCGTGCATGATATGTCCGCCAGTGGGGCCACCCTGTTCATCGAACCGCTGGCGACGGTGGAGATCAACAACGAGTACCGCGAGCTTCAGCTTTCCGAGGAGAAGGAAATCCGGCGGATATTGCTGGCGCTGACCGAGGAAGTCGGCGAAGTGGCGGATCAGATCATCCGCACGGTCGAGGTGCTGGCGTATCTTGATCTGGTCTTTGCCAGAGCGTACTACGCCATCCAGATGCGGGCGGCCATGCCCGACCTTCTCCCCGTCCGACCCCGCCCGAATAACCCCAACCATCCCGGCACAACCATCACGCTCAAAGGCGCACGCCATCCCCTGCTGACCGGCAACGTGGTGCCGATTGATGTCGAACTGGATGAACAAACCTGGGTGCTGGTCGTCACCGGGCCGAACACGGGTGGCAAAACAGTCTCGATTAAGACGATTGGACTGCTGGTGCTGATGGCCCAGTGCGGCCTGCAAATCCCGGCAGAGGAAGCCAAGCTGACGGTGTTCGACGGTGTATTTGCTGACATTGGCGACGAGCAGAGCATTGAGCAATCGCTCTCGACATTTTCCTCCCATATGACCAACACCATCAGCATTTTGCGCGAGTGTGATGAGCATTCGCTGGTGCTGCTGGATGAACTGGGCGCCGGTACTGACCCGGCGGAAGGCTCGGCGCTGGCGCGGGCGGTGCTGACGCATCTGGTGGAGCGGCGTGTGACGACGGTCGTGACTACGCATCACCCCGAACTGAAAATCTACAGCGTGGAGACCCCCGGCGTGCGGAATGCCAGCGTGGAGTTCGACCTGCAAACGCTGCGCCCAACCTACCGGCTAATTATCGGTCTGCCGGGGCGCTCCAACGCGCTGGCGATTGCGACCCGGTTGGGCTTGAGCGAAGAGATCATCGAAGCCGCCCGCAAGATGGTAGCAACTGAGGATCTGGTAGCGGACGATCTGCTGGATGAAATCCAGCGCACCCGCGAAGAAATCCGGCGGAATCAGGTGGCGATCACGGCGCTGCGGGAAGAAGTCGAAGAGCAGCAGGCCGAGCTTCAGGCACGGCTGGATAAGATCGAAGATGAACGGCGCAATGTCATCGCGGCGGCGCGGCGGCAGGCCGAGGATGAGATCAAGGACTTCCAACGCGAGATCAAGAAGCTGCGCGGGGAGATGCGCTCCGCCAGCCTGCCGCTGGAACAACTGAAGGATATTCAGGAGCAGGCGGCAAAGCTCTCCGTCGACGCACAGGAGACCGTGCCGAATGAGGTCGAGCAGGTGGTCGAAACCGACTGGAAGCCCAAGCTCGGTGAGACGGTTTGGCTGGCGAAGCTGAACGCAGAAGGCACGATTGCCGAACTCGACCGGGACGCGGTGGTGGTGCAGGTGGGCACGTTGAAAGTCCGCGCCGGACTGGATGAGGTCAGCCACCGCACCCGCAGCGAAAAGCGCGAGTCCAAGCGCGGGCACGTCCGCCAGTACGAGAAATCCCCTGATCCGATTGTCCCGCGCGGGCAGACCCCGGGGCTGGAACTGGACCTGCGCGGCGAGCGAGTCGATGAGGCGCTGGCCCGGCTGGAAACGTACGTCGACGCGGCTTACATGGCGGGCTTACCCTTCGCCCGCATCATTCACGGCAAGGGGACGGGGGCGCTCAAGAAGGCCGTCCGCGAGCGCGTGACCGGGCATCCGCTGATCTCCAAAGTGACCGAGGCGACCCCCAAAGAGGGCGGCGGCGGTGTGACGATCATCCACATGGTGCCGCTGACGTAAGCTTTCAGCGAGCAGCGAACAGCTTTCAGCCGGAGAGGCGTGGGGTGCTGAATGTGTTTGCGGCGGCGGCGGCGCCGGCGTGACGATCATCCACATGGTGCCGCGGGTGTAAGCTTTCAGCGAACAGCGAACAGCGAACAGCGAACAGCCGGGGGAACGTGGGGTGCTGACCGTGTTTGCGGCGGCGGCGATGGCGTCACTCCAGAATCCGGCGGCAAGCACGCTCGGAGCCACTCAAAGCTTGTCTGTGTTGGCGGTGTTCAGCAGCAGCTCGTCTCTCTGGATGGGATCGGATGCAGGCTTGGCGATACGGGTATCATAACACAGATGGGTGGATGAGTACGGAACAAATGTTCCGATTTTGTTCCGGTTTTGGGGGGGGGCGATTGCAGAGAAGGAACCTCACCCCCTACCCCCTCTCCTTCCGCGACGCTACTTGTTGGGAAAAGTGAGTTATGGTTGGGTGCGCGTCGCTGGACGCCGCAGGCGGGGAGTCCGGAGTCGAATCAAGATTGGGGTGTTGGTAGGGCGACTGCACAGACGGAACCTCACCCCCCTACCGCCTTCGGCGTCTCCTTTCGCACCCCTAACTGATTGATGGGCGTGAGGTGACGCGGGAGTCGGGGTGCTGGAGAGGGGGAGACTCCCATCTCATATCGCGTTTTGGCACGGGCGACTGCACAGACGGAATCTCCCATAAACACTCGCTCAAGGATGATCTTCTGCCAGCGCCGCGCCGATGACCTCCAGCACTGCGTCCACCGATCCCAAGACATCGCTATTTGTGAAGCGCAGCACCCGGTAGCCGAGCGACTCGAGATAGGCTTGACGCAGGGCATCGCGTTCCTGCTGGTCGGGCAGGTCGTGGATGCTGCCATCGACTTCGATAATCAGAAAGCGTTCCAGACAGACAAAATCGACAATGAACCCGGCGATGGCGTACTGCCGCCGGATGCGCATCCCCCCGACACGCCGCCCACGCAAGCGCCGCCAGAGGTGAGATTCGGCTGGGGTGGGCTGATGGCGCATTTCACGGGCGTAGGCCTTCAGGTTTTCCCACTGGTCGGACGCGCCGGTGAACTGCGGGAATAGTCGCTTGTCCGGGTCGGTCATGGGGTGCGGCCTATTTGATGGCTGATGCCTTTATTGTAGAGAGAATTTGATGTGTCGGGCGTGAAGATAGTTCATCTCTGCTGTGTGTTCTCAAAGGCGACCGCAAAGAGGGAACCTCATCCCCCAGCCCCTTCTCCTTCCGACGGTGCGAATAAAGCCGTCCGAGAATAACGTTATGCATGCACCGTCTGGAGAAGGGGAGCCGGAGTCGATCTTTGCTGAGTCGTAGCGTATGAGAGTCGACTCCCCGCCGGGGGATGAGTTGCCTTGCGCCGCCCCCTGAAACCCGCCGGGCGATGCGCGACTTACCGCTGATCTCCACCCCGCACTAGCGAAGTCCATGATGGGCGTGAGTCGGTCGCGGATTAGTCTGGGGACGTGGCCGGTTCAGCATACAGAGATTGCATTAGGGCTTACGCAGATGCGAGATAAATCCAGCGGGCGCACAGCCGTGCGCCCCTACAAAACACGCTGTTTTGCGTAAGTCCTATGCATGTTGGACGCTGCGGACGCCCCTTGGGGCGTCCCTAGATTTGCACTAGGCACTCAGGCTGGCGGCGAAATCGACAAAGCGCGCGCCATCGCGCAGGGGCTGACCATGCCCGAACAACACGGTGCGGGGATTCAGCGCTGCCAGCTTGCGCATCGAGGCGCGATTCCGGGCGATGTCATGGGTAAAGATGGTTGGGGGTTCGCCCAGTTCGGTTTGCAGAGTCACGAAGCTGACGTTGCGGGCCACATCGCCGAGGATCAGCGTGCGGTCGGACTCGCGCCAGAACGCCAGATGACCGGGACTATGCCCGGGCGTTTCGAGGACGGTGAATCCAGCCACTTCATTCCCTTCGTGCAGGGTGCGCTCCACGGGATGCGCCGGGCCAGTCCAGATCACATCAATGGCCCGGGTGACCAGGTTGCGGGGAATCTGCGCGCTCAGGTCGCCACTTTCCATGGCCGCGGCGTCGTGTTCCCCGCAGCGCAGGGGGATGTGGAAAGCGTCGCAGACGGCTTTGCTGGCGCCCTGATGATCGGGATGGGCATGGGTGAGCACATGGGCAGACAGCCGCTTCCCTTTGAGCTGGCGCAGGAGGCCCTGCTCTGCCATCCGGGTTGAGGCATCAATCAAGACATCCCCCACCAGATAAACATTCACCAGATAGTCCGGCACACCTTTCAGCAAGTAGACATTATCCGCAACCGCATACATGGTTTTATCCTTTTGAACGGAGGCACGTGATGTATTGAATGAGGTGTTCGCCCGCCTGTTCGAGCGGCGCAGTATGGCGTTCGGCCCGGCTGAGGAGCAGACCGCCTTCGATGACGACCAGCGAAAAAGCCGCGATGGACTCGGCCTGGGTGGCCTCATAGCCCGCCTGGATCAGGTAGGCAGCGATCTGCTGCTGCCAGCCGCGGTAAACAGCCTGGGCAGTGAGTTGAATGGAGTCGTTCTGGGCGGCAGCTTCCAGCGTCACCGTCGCTACCGGGCAGCCTTTCTGGTAGTCCGATTCGTGAAGCTGCTGCGCGAGGATCTGCACTACCGAACGGATGGCCGTGGGCATATCCGGCGCGGCAAAGGCGGCGCTCAACGCCCCGGCCACCGCATCGCCGCCGACATGCATGGCAGCGGTCACCAATTCATCCTTACCACCCCGAAAGTAATAATAGAGGGAGCCAATGGGCGTGCCACTCTCCTGAGTGATCTGGTTGAGGCCGGTGGCATGGTAGCCCTGTACCGCCAGCAGTTCGGCGGTCTTTTCCAGCAAGCGGGTTTTGGTTTGGGTACCTTTTTGCATCATAGCCTTATTTATGTAGAGCACTCTATATAATTTAAGCGCTGCGAAATGCACCTGGCAAGGGCGAACCGGGTAGACCTAGACTAAAGTTCAGGCTAATGAGGTTTGATGAGCAAGATCGGTAAAGGCTACGAGCGCAAAGCCGGAACCTTCCCTGAAAGGGACTTCCTTCGGTCGCACCCCCAGCCGCCTTCGGCGTCTTCTTTCGCTCCCCTCACTGGTTGATGGGGTGAGTTGACGCGGGAGCCGGGTCGCTGGAGAGGGGGAGGCTGCATTCTCATTGCCGAGGATGGTTGTCAAACATCATCAGGGAGCAAGAGCGTGAAGACGGTCCCCTGCCCGGGTTCGCTTTCGACTTTCACGGTGCCGCCGTGCTGCTCAACCGCCAGTTTGACGATGCTGAGGCCGAGGCCCGTCCCTTCAATACTCACGGGGTAATTGTGGACGCGGTAGAAACGATCAAACAGGCGCGGGATGGCCTCCGGCGGGATGCCGATGCCATTGTCGATCACCTGTATCCGCACCTGGTTTTCGACCTGGACAACGCGGATCTGGACCAAGCCCTTTTCCGGGGTGTACTTGATGGCGTTGGTAAGCAGGTTGACGATGGCCTGTTGAAGCCGAAGTGGATGACATTGGATCACCAGGTCCGGCGGGAGCACTTCCAACTGCACATGGATGTGCTTGGCTTCAGCCAGCGCCTTGACTTCGGCCACGATACTTTCCAACCAGCGCTGCAAGGCCACGGATTCCAGTTGGAGGGCGGGTAGGGTTTCCAGCCGGGCGAGATCCAGCATATCTTCCAGCAACTGCCGAATCCGGGTGAAGCCATACTCGATCTGATCGAGATACTCTATGATTTTTTCGTCGGTGGGCTTCAGACGCATTCTGAGCAGGGTGCTGGAGGTGCCGATGATGGTGAGCGGGTTCTTGATGTCATGGGTGGTGTGATGAAGGAAATCATCGCGCAACTGGGTGAGCCGTTCAAAGCGCTGCTGTTCGTGTTCGCGCAGGGCTTTCTGACGGCGACTTTCCGACTGGGCTTCCTGCGTTTCATACATAACGCGGAGGTTCGCCAGGGTGCGCTGGTTATTTTCACCCATCACCTTTTCATGCAGCGCCATATAGCGTTTGTAGTGCGTCAGCGCAGCGGCCGGATCCCCTTTATCCTCATAGACTTGGGCCAGAGTCTGATAGCAGCCGATGGCAAGCAAGTTCAATTGCTGCTTTTCGGCTTCCGTGAGCGCACGGGTAAGCCAGCCGAGGGCCTGATCCGGGTTACCAAGCTGCTGCCAGGCTTTGCCCAAGTTCAACAGGGTCTCAATCATCTCCGCATTGAGTACATCCGGACGGCTTTCCTTGAACCCCTTCAAGGCCGCTTCAAATAAACTGATGGCTTGCTGGTAATCGCTGCTTCGCAGTGCGACTTCGCCCAGGCTGCTCTGCGTAACCGCCACCCCATAGCGATCGTCGGTTTGCTGGAAGAGGGCCATGGCGCAGTTGCCTGCTTCATAAGCCTGCGCGTATTGACCGAGTTTGGCGTAGTCCACACAGCAGCTATTCCAGGCCACAGCCTGCAAGTGCACATTATCCAGTTTGACCAATAAATCGATCGCCTGCCGATAACAATTTACCGCCTCCTGCGAATCGCCGGCGTGGCTGTGTGTAACCCCCGCATACAGTAATGATCTGGCTTCTCCGTTCTGATCTTCCAGTGAACGGAATTGGTCAATGGCGCGCAGGTGGTAGTCCAGGGCCGTCGGCAACTCGCCCAGATCAGCATAGATTTGACCCAGCACGCGCAGCACAGTGGCTTCCTGCTGCCGATTGCCGAGTTCCATATAGAGCGATAAGGCCTGCAAACCCGCCTGGATGGACAGGCCGTGTTCGCCCAGGATGCGCTGGACATAGCATTGGTTTTGCAGTGATAAGGCCAGGCCGGGCTGATCTGTATGGGCCTTTGCCAGTTCCCTGGCTTCGGTGACGAGCTTCAGGCAGCGCAAGGGATCACTATACAAGAGGTGATCCGCCAATTGATTGAGGGTACTCACCCGTTCAAGGGGGGGCTGCAGTTGTTCCAGGCGTAATTCGAGTTCGGCGATTTGCTGATCCATGATCCATATCGATTTGGTTAGGTCGTGTTCAATTCACCCGTCCCAGGCTGGACCACGAGGGATTCAGCGTGTTGGCGAGCTTCTTCAAGGGTACGGAAGACCTCGGTTTGATTGCGTTTGCCGAGCAGACTGATATTGCTGGCGCTGCCGCTGACCACAACATTGGTCGCAACGACCACGCGCTTGACGTTCCGGGTATAAGACGCTTTGCTGAAAATATCGTGGGCCCCGACTGAAACACGGCTCACGCCCAGTGCATCTACGAGCGCGACAATCGGTACTGGACTTTGCGCAGCGGCCTCTTTCAGGCGGGTGGCCCATTCACGGGCATCTTCAGGGGTGATTACATCCACTTCGCGGGCAAAAAAGATCCGATCCTGAAAGTGATAATCCTGAATGGGCATTTTTACCTCTCTATGCAATCAACAACACGAGTAATGCGATGATGCAGTCGTCCCCATCCCGCCCTGCGGCGGGATGGGGACGAGGTAGAGACTAGAAGTAACTGCCGATGATCTCCAGCACACGCCCGATGTTGGAGGGATCCCCGGATTGGACGGTGGTATTGCTGGCACGGGCGATGCTGCCCAAGGTGCGCGTATCGGCATTCGAGCCATAGGCGACGGGAATGACGATCACAGGATTGAGGCTATCGCGACTGGCTTCGATAGCGGCGATGACATCATTGAGGGTGGCGCGGTCACTTTCTGTGTCTTCGCCATCGCTCAAGACGACAACGGCCCGGATACGGTCTTCAGCTTCTTCGGCGTTGAGTTCTGTCACCACGCGCTGGAGGGCATCAAAGAGGGCGGTGCCGCCATCCGCGCGCAGGTTCTGAATGGTGAGGCGCATTTCACTACGATTGGACTCGACATTATCCAGCGCGACCCGTTCATCAACCCCGCTGTTAAAGACGGTCAGGCCGATCCGGTTATTGCTCTCCATGATGTTGAGGAACACTTCCGCCGCTTGCCGCGCCTGCCCAATCTTGTCTTCATCGAGCATTGAACCGGAAACATCCATCAGGATGATGATGTCCGCCTGCTTCTTGACCACCGACCAGCTATCCTGAATGGCGACGATCACATCGGCATTCGGCACATTCAGAATGGTGCGCGGCTGGTTGGGATCAATCCCGTTTTCGGCGGTGAAGGGGAAGCCCAACTGAACATTGGTATTCACCGGGCGGAAGCCTTCGGCCATGATGATCTGCTGAGCTGGTTCGGCGATCACGTATTCGGTGAAGATACGGGCGGCAGCCTGCTGCTCCGGAGTCACCCAGTCGGCATTGACGATGCCAAAGGGATGCTCATGCCAGAAGGTTCCCTCTTTGGGGTAAAGAGCGACCAGCTTTTCCGGCGGTTTATACTGGGTCAGCCCCCGGTTGATATAGATCAGGTCGTTTTCTTCTAGCGCGACAAAGTCCAGGTATTCCGGCCCCTGCGCGATGTATTCCTTGAACTCGGTCGTCCGCCGTGAGTAGTGACGGATAAGCTGCTCAATTTCACGGACGCCCTGCTGCACATCAGCATTGCGGACTTCCGCCAGCGTCAGCTCGCGCCCGGTGAAACCCGTTGCCCGCGCCGCCGCGTAGAACTCGGCGATGAGCGTGCTGAGGCCGGTCGAACTGATGAAGGGATCGGTATGCCCGTAGTAGACTGTTCTGCGGCAGTCCGGGATGCCATAGTCACACCAGCCGTTGGGGCTGTTGAGGACATCCAGCAGTTCTTCCCAGCCGATTTCCTGATAGCCGACTTTCTCCTGAATGGCGCGCAAGCGGCTTTCCCAGATGGCCATGACAACCGGGGCATTGGCTGTCCCCTGCACGTTACCCATGTCGAAGATTTCCCGACCGGCGCGTTCGTTCGCCAGCGCCAGCCAGTGACTCACTGACGGTTGGAAGATGACCGGGCGGGCCACATTGGCGTTATTGGGCGAGATGATGGCATTGACGATGCCATCGGTGACGGTTCCAGAGGAACCACCCACACCATTGGTCGGGTCTACCACCCACACCGGGCGCTCACCACTGGCATAGCGCTCGCCAGTTGCCGGGTTGGTGCCACCCGCGCTGATCTGGTTGAATTCCGTGATGAGGCGCGGCATATACTGGGCCGATTCCGGCGCATAAATGATGCTGACCTCCACCGCGTTGCTGGGTGCAGTGAGGCCGGTGGTGGTCGAGCCACCCCCGCTGGTATCACAGGCGGCGAGCAGCGCCAGCATTGTGACCAGTAATATGAGCATAGCGGTACGTTTCATCGGTCTATGTCCTTCCGTCAAATCAACCCCGGACGTGCAAAAGCGAATCGGTGTTGTCACCTGGTGGACGCTATGAATGGCGTCCCTACATCGGCCCGGACGCGCCGTTGCGCATCCCTACTGCTGCGCGGCCCATTCAACGATCCCCTGCACATCGCCGCGTGAAGGCGGGACGACCGCTTGACCGTAATTCGGGGTCAAGGCAATGCCATAGGGGATGCCCAGCGAGAAAGTTTCATCCGTCACGGCGGGTTCGGTCGCCGCCGGGCGCAGACCGAACTCCGTCAGGCGGGCCTGCTGGTCGGCACGTGTCAACCAGCTTTGGAGCAGATCAAGCGCTGGGGCAATCTCCGGCGCCGTGTTGAGGTCAGGCGTCCAGCGCGCAAAGGGGAAGGTCAACACGAATTGATAAGCCGGATAGTTGAAAACGAAGCCTTGTTCATGGCGGACCAGACCGGGCAGGTTATTCAGCCAGAGCGACTCCGGCAGCAGGGCGACTTCGACGGTCGAATCGTAGCTGCTCGCCATCGTCCGGGCGGGGTCCGCGCCGAGCGTATTGAAGTTCACCACGCTGTTGAGTAAACCCGCCGCGACGGTCCGATAGGAGCCGCTGAGATCGGAAGCGGTCAACTGAGGATTCTCCGCCAGATCGGCGGCCCCGGTCAGCAGTACCGCCAGGCCGCCCATTTTCCGTGACGGTTGTTGGAGCCCCAGGTCAATAAAGCCCCAGGCAGCCTGCCCGCCGATTTGATCCCAACGCCCGGCTTCAGCCGCACGGCGTACTGCGCCGAAGTCGAGGGGTTGGGCACCATTCTCTGTGAGGATATTCACCCGACTGGGGTAGCCCCCCCACACCAGCGGAGTCCGCGCCAGTGAGTCCTGACTGGTCGTAAATGGGAGCCCTTCACTGGAGGCATAGCCGACCGAAAGCGACGCCGAGGGGATCCAGGCATCCGGGTGGTTGGTGGGTGTCCAATTGGCACGTCCGCCCCACACATCCGGGTCATCAATCACGATGGTGACAAACTGGACTCGGCGGGTGCTGTTAATGAGCGGTTGGGTGGCATTCACATCGCGGATAACCGCTTCGGCCCAACCCGCGATCAGCGGATCGACGGCAATACGCACTTCCAGCGCCGGTTGGGCACGCAGGAATTGGCTCGCGCCGACAATGGCAGCGGCCAAGAGCGCAAAGAGGATGACAAAGATGCTGCCTCGTCTCATGCGGGTCCTTTTTTCATGCTGGTGTACCGTCCATTGGGTACGTATCAAGCATAGCACAGGAGCGGGGTCACAGCATTAACCTAAAAATGGGGGGTTGAGGCCAAAAGTGTGGACCCTATCAGGCGAAGAATGGCGTCACCGGACGCCCTCAATCCACTCCCGGTACCAGTACTGATAGACTTCCTGATAGCCCAGGGACTGGTAGAGCCGCAAAGCGGGTGCATTGTGGAGCATCACCTGGAGGTAGGCATGGTGTGCGCCCTGCGCCCGGCCCCAGGCCATGATCTGCTGACAGATGGCTCGGCCAAAGCCTTTGCCCCGTTCAGCCGGGTCCGTCGCAATATCGAACAGGCCAATCCAGCCCGCATCCAGCACACCCATCCCGACCGCGACTGGCTCGCCGTTGGCGATCAGACGCACAAAAGCAGTCGGCACCACCAACAGACGCAGGACCTGCGCCATCAGTTCCAAATCACGTTCGGGCATCTCTCGCAGCACGCCGGCCAGCGCAAGCCAATCACCTGTCAGGCGGGTCTCGATCAGGCATTCCGCAGCGTGTGGAGCCGTAAGATGCAGATTCTCCGAGGTTAGCTCAGCGATTTGCAGGCTGGTGGAACGCGCCCGCTGATAGCCCCGTTGTTCGAGGGCCGCTTCCAGATGAGAGGGTTCGGCGGCGGGAGTCAGCTTGAAGGCTGGTTTGATGCCCTGGGCACGATAGCGGGCTTCGGCACGGTCAATCTTGGCGTCGAGCGAGTCCAGGCCGGGATACAGCGGGTAGACGCTGTTGGCCCGTCCACTATAGCCCCCGGCAAAGCGCTGTACCCAGCCGTCATCAATGATTGTCTGGAAGGACGGCCAGGCCGTCATTGACCGGGATTCAAGGTCGCGGATCAGATCAGCAGACATGAGAGACCTTATTCGTAGCGTTCAGTCGGCTGATTGGGCACGTAAGCTTGTCTGCCTGCCCGCCGAATGTGTTCCAGCACAATGGGTAAATTGTGTTCCGGTGGATAGAGCGAGTCGACGGTCAGGGCATTATTGTTCCAGGGTTGATAGTAATCCCGCATGCGCATCACGTCACTCCAGCCGACTGGTCGCCAACCGGGGACGTACTGCACACGCTGATTCATCCGGCGCTGCCATTCCTGGTCATCGGAACAATGGAAGTAAAGGGCGCAGAACTTGGCCTGATGACGCGCTGCGATCTCGCTGGCAACCATGCGGAAGTGGTCCAAGGGGAAGGTGGCGTCCAGAATAACCGTCAGCCCCAGCGAAAGCTGCTCATCCGCCATATCCAGAATCAGATAGTAGCCATCGCCACTGTTTTCAGCCGCCAGGTGGTGATCCCGCAAGACGCGCTGCATCCGGTCTTTGGCAAAGACGGGAACACTCAGCCGATGGGAAACCATACGCGCGAGCGTGGTCTTGCCACTGCCCGGCATCCCGGCAAATAAGATCAGGGTCTTTTCCATTGCCCTGCCTCCGATCGTTGTTAGCTCCATTTTATGACTCATTAGTGGTTTTGTTCAGGTATTGAAAACTTTATGACCAGTTTTCTATCCTGCTTCTCATAAAGCATTCACATTTGTCCGTTAATTTTGTCACAAATGGACGATCTGCCTGTCATCGCACTCACGTTCAAGCCGATGCTCCCTCCCTCCTACACCATCGCAGTCCCATCGCCGCCAGGGCATGGTCGCCATTTTCGGGCAGGCCATCATCGAATCGCTGTACTCACCAACCTGCCCAGGGGGCGCAACTCAATGCGCCCCTTTTGATTCGTGAGGGAAACCAACCGCGTTAGGCTCGCATCAGCACAGTCGCGCCATCCGGATCAAAGCGGAAATCCATCCGGTTGAGGGTGAGGGCGGTCAGGGCTGTTGTGATGGCTGCATGGTGTTCTTCATGGGCATAGATCATCAGGAAGCCACCCCCGCCCGCTCCGGTGATTTTCCCGCCAATTGCCCCGTTGGCACGCGCCGTATCGTAGGCTACATCAATCTGGCTGTTGGTGATGTTGGCATTGACACCGCGTTTCTGCATCCAGGCCTGGTGCAGCAGATCACCGAAGTCATCCAGCCGCCCTTCCTGAATCGTATGCAGCATATCCAAGCCCAGGGCCTTGATGCGATGCATCTTTTCCAGCGTAGCCGGGTCCTGCTCGCGGCTGGCCTTTGACTGACTGGAGAGAATCTGTTCGGAATTACGGGATTTGCCTGTATAGAACAGCATCAGACGGCGCTGGAAGCTATCTAACACACCGGGTGGTGGTTTGACGGGTTCAACGGTCGTCTTCTCTTTCGTGAACGTGATGTAATTCAGCCCGCCCATGGTCGCGCCGTATTCATCTTGCTTGCCACTGGGCAGCTTGAGCTTGTTGATGCCGATGTCGCAGGCCATTTCGGCGATGTCCTGCTTGCTCATCGGGCGGGCATTCCATGACGACATGGCTGTAATCAGCGAGACGGCCACTGCCCCGGAGCCACCCAGCCCAGTCCCCGGCGGAATCTGTGAGGAGAGGAAGATATCGACCCCTTCCATATTCGGGAACTCGCGGATGACGGCTTTTGCCAGCCCCAGTTCCCCTTCCGCAGTCAATTCCTGGCCGGGCTCGTGCCGGTAAAACATGCGGAAATCCGATGAGATCACCTGGAGGGCAGGGGTCGCTGCAGTCGAGATGGTGGTATAGATGTAGCGGTTAATGGCCGTGTTCAAAACCGCCCCGCCGAACTGGCTGTAGTAAGCGGGTAGATCGGTGCCACCCCCGCCAAAACTGATCCGAACGGGTGCACGTGCAATGAGAAGCAACCTAATCCTCCTGAGCCAGTGGGGCATGAATGGGTTCCTACAATCATCCACCAGTTAAACCAGATTCAACCTTGAGAACACCCAACATAGCCACCTGAAAAAGCCGGGTTGTAAGGCAAGTGACAGGCGGGCATCGCTAAACTGCCTTTGTTCTAAGTGTATACTTCGGTTACACTGGACAGTTGTGCTGCACATTTCAGGGTATCCTGCAGGATCGACATGCGTTTTCGTATTTTCCTTCGCAATTTTCTGTTGCTGATCCTGGTGAGCGCCCTATTTGCCGGGGTGGCGTTTGCCATAACCTATAATGATAGGCAGGGTAACCTGGCTATTACCTATGACAACAATACACGCATTGTACGGACGGCAATCCGCCTGGCGCTGAATGATGCGACCCGCACGATGGAAGCGGGTATACCCCACTTTCGCTATCTGGTGATTGAAGAGGGTAAACCGCTGATTGATGTCGCGGTTGAGTACAATACCACGATTGATGTCATCCGCATGGCGAACCGCCTGCTGCCCACCGTCGATTCAGGTTCCGGTGTGCGGCTCATCATCCCCCAGAATGTCCAGGTACTTTCTCCGCCACGCACTTATCGGACACCCGTTTACGTGGCAAATGGAACAGAAACTTTAGAACAGCTGGCGGCGCAATTTGATGTCCCGGTCGAGATCTTGCAGGAGGATAACCCCATCCTGGATCAGCGCGGCATCATCGCGGGCGACCTGGTCTTTGTCGCGCAGCTTATCTAACCTAATGATGAAGCACGTACATGGGAAATCTGCTGTGAAACGACTTGCATGGATTCGCACACTCTTGTTACTGGTCATGGTGGCTGCCGGGCTGGCAGCCTGTGACACAGGGGAACCCCCGCCCATCACCGTGGTTGTCCCGATCACGGCGGTCGATGACACCGTCGCGCTGGAAAATGCAGTCAATGAAGCGCTGACCGGGACAGCAGCGGTCAATTTTGCCCAAACCGCCACCGTAGCCGCGCAGGGCGGGATTACTTATACCCCCAGTGCTACGTATACCCCATCCGTTACGCCTACCTTCACACCCACGCGCTTTGTCACCAGTACAGCCACGCCGCGACCGACCGAGACGCCGACGGTGACATTTGCCCCGCTGAATACCAATACCCCCCAAGCCGCTGCTGAAGCGGATACGGCCTGGTTGCGGGTACTCCACGCCTATAGTGACCTTGCCGCCCTGGAAGATGAAACTGGTTCTCCATTTGATATTTATGTGAACGACCAGCGCATCCAGCGGTCTTTGCTGCGTGGTGAGGGCACCGGCTACTTGCAGGTGGTTCCGGGTACAGTACGGGTGACTTTACGAACGGTCGATGATTTCCTGAGCGCTACAGAACCGCAGCCGGTCATCAGCCAGACGATCGAAATTCCCGCTGGTTCAGCCACGGCGGTGATCATCCGCAACGAGCAGATTAGCGAAGGCGACGTCCGGTTGGGTCTGTTGCCCTTGCGCGAGGATGCATCTCCGCTGGGCACTGGACGCAGCCGCCTGACGATCCTGCATTCAAATCCGGAACTGTTACCTATCAATGCGATCCTTTCCGACCGCAAGCAAGCGATCGCCTATAACTTCACGGCTGAGAGTGTCATCGGACCACTGGATGTTGATTCCGGTGACTACACCATTGACCTCTTTGACAGCAAATTCCCGGATCAATACATTGGCAGCCTGCCAACGATCCAGATTGCTTCGTATCGCAATTACATTGTGGTGCTTTCCCCCTATCGGGGGGCGGATGCTCGCCTGACGGATGCCTTAGTCTTTTCCGGCAGTACACGTATCCCGCGCGGAGAGGTTTTCGCCCGCTTCATTAATGCTGCCGAAACCATCGGCAATGTGCGGATCCATCTCAATCAGCAGTCCATTTTGCCAGAACTCGCACCGGGGGAAATCAGCGACCCGGTTCCTGTGCCGGTTTCTGGCAGCCTCATGACCATGAGCAATCAGGCTGGCGCAGACCTGCAAATTTCTTGCCAGGGCAGCGGACTCGGGCCATGGCAGGAAGCCAGTGAGGTGGAAAGCGACAAGCTCATCCTGCTGACCTCGGTGACCGGCACGGGCGGTACGCTCTCCATCTGTGCCAATACCCTGTCTCTGAACCCACCGACATCCAGCATTAATGCCAGCTTACGCATGATCAATATGCTGCCGAACTCGGTGCCCTTGCTGTTGCAGGTGCGCCCAATCCGGTTTGAGCAGGTGCAAACCGCCGGGGCAGATGTCACGACGCAGGAAATTGGCGAAGACCGCAATCCCTGGGTCACCCTCACGGATACGGCGGTGCGGTTGGGGGCTTTCTCCGACTATATCACCCGTATACCGGGCAGCTACGCCATCCGAATCGTCCCTTCGGGAACGGCCAATACCCTGGCAGGCTTGGAGCAGGTGCAATTGTCAGCCGGCGGGATTTATGATCTGATCGTGCTGCCGGGGGACAATCCGGGGTCTGCCCAGTTGATTGTGGTTCAGCCACAGGTACAGATCACGAATCTGGCGATCAATGAAGGTGATCCTGAAGCGATTGCTGAAGCCGTTCAGGCGACCCTGACGGCAGCCGCGCCCCGCGTGACCAGTACACCGACCCAGGCCAGTACGCCGACGGCGACACCGACCCCAGTGCTGACGAATACGCCCCGTCCCACCAATACGCCCAATGTGCTGCCGCCTGCGATCAGCGTGGATCTGGTGCCGCCCAATCAGGTTATCGGTGGCACCTTCACACTCCGTGCGGTCAACTTCGCCCCGGGACGGCGTTACTCGGTCGTGCTGGACTCCATTGGGGAGGAAATTGCAACGGGGACCGTCGAACCGAATGGCAGTTTCAGCGTGGTCATCACTATCCCGCCAGAACTGCAATTGGCAGCCGGCCCGCAGAGCGTGAGCGTAACGGTTAACCGGCCTGATGGAATCCGGCAAGTGGCCTATGCACTGATCTTGCTGGCGGATGTGCGATTGACACCTTCGCCAACACCGTGAAGGCAAGTTGAGGGGTGAGGAAACGGCCATGACAAAATCTGCCAAACTGGCGTTGAGTGTACTTTTCTTGCTGGCGGCTTCTGTCGCCAGCATTCTGATGATTATCCCAGGTACGGCCCAGGCGGAATCGGTCGGCAGCATCCGTATTGTGAACGGCTTGCTGGGGATCGGCCCGGTGGATGTCTACCTGAATGATCGCCGGGTGGCCTATGGCCTGCTTCCGGAGGATTCCACTTCGTACTTCTGCATTACCCCCGGGCAATATTCCCTGGCCATCCGCCCGCAGGATGCCGACCCCCTCAGCGCCCCGGTCACGGATATGCTGGTGAATGTCAGCGCTGGCCTCAGCAAGACAGCCATCGCCTGGCAGCGGCAGTTCGCTTCCGTGGATTACCAACCCATGCTGGAGCAGTCCGGCAGCATCTTTGTCCTGGAAGATGACCGTTCGGCCCTGCGCCCTGGTTATACCCGGGTGCGGGCAGCGCATCTGGCACCCGGCGCACCGGAATATCTGACGATTGGGAATCCCCGTGCGGCCCTTATCTATCAACTGGGACGGGAGCAGCAAGCCGGGAGTGTCGATATCAACGCTGCCCAGTATCAACTGGCGCTGTTAGAGGGCAACGGGGATAGCGAAGAAGTTCTGGAACGTCTGCCAGATACCATCTTTAATGCCAACATGCTGCAGACGCTGGTGATTGTGCCGGATGTGCGACCTCCCGACCTGGTGAACAACCGCCGGGTGCTGCCCACGATCACTAATCAACTGCGTTTGTTTACGGTCAGTGCGCCCGTACAGACTGCCCCACGCAGCGGGATCAATCTCCGTTTTGTGAACGCTGCGTTCAATTCGCCCGTGGTGGATGTGTATATGGATGGGGCCCTCATCGCCCCCAGCATTCCTTATGCCGGTTCGACCACCTATCAGGCCATTGATGGATTTGTGCATACGCTGACCATCCGGCGGGCTGGCAGCGGCCCTGATGGTGCGATCCTGGCGGAAGGCACTTATGATATTGCGGCTGCTCAACGCAATCTGACTCATTGGACGATGACGCTGTTGAATGGCACGCCTGCCAATGAAGCTGCCGCAGCAGCCGGTCAAATTCTGGGCTTACCGTCGACGATCCTCTCGGCCCCCGGTAGTTCGGTGCTGATGAGCATGATCCCGGATAATGTGACCACGACCAATCCAAGCGAAGCACGACTGCGGCTGGTCAATGCCGTGGACGGTCTGCTGCCGATCAGCTTACAAACCCTCAACAACGTGCAATATGACCCCATTCCAGGGCAACCTGATCCGACCCTGGCCCCCGGCGTGCCAACGGCCACACCGGGTTTCGAGCGGCTGATCAACCTGGCCCCGTTTGGCGGCTATGCTGATGAGTTCTCCACCCGTATTGGCCAATACAGCCAGTTAAACTTTGTGCTCAACACGAATGGGAGTTCGGTGTTTCAACTGAACGACCAACGGCTAATTGATGGTATGGTCTATACCTATATGCTGGTGGGTTCGGCTTCCAACAATCCACCGATTCGTCTGATCCAACTGCAGAATTATGGTTGCGGCGCGACCATTTTGCTGTCCGGGCAAGAACCGACAGCCACCCCGACTCGCATCCCGCCCATTTTCCTGCCAACCGAGACATTCCTGCCCGGCACACCGACGCTGCCACCAGCTACTGATCAACTGAATAACTCCGGCGGCAATTCCGGCGGTGTTAACGTTCAACCCACGCGACGTCGGCCAACGAGTACGCCTCGCGGGAATCCTTCGGCGACCGCAGCGCCACCCACATCCGTACCGCCAACGGATGTCCCACCGACCGCAATACCACCGACGGCAGTCCCGCCGACTGCAGTACCGCCGACTGATGTCCCACCGACTGATGTCCCACCGACTGATGTCCCACCGACAGCGGTCCCGCCAACTGACGTACCACCGACCGCAGTACCACCAACCGATCCACCTACGGGTGGATAAGGATGGTACTGCGTTACCATAAATGTGAAATGGATTGAGTGCATGAGACGACAAGGTGTTTTGGGGCTGTTCCTCCTCCTCAGTTTGTTACTGGTTAGCCAGGTGCCGACCGCAGCACAACAGCTACCGGCTGGCAACATAGGAGAACTCCGACTGGTCAATGCACTGACCGGACTCGGCAATATTGACCTCTATCTCAACGGTGTGCTTGTCCGGGTGGATCTGCCGCCGGAAACCGCTAGCTCATACCTCAATGTGCCGGCAGGCCGACATCGGCTTGAAGCCCGCATGGTTGGCAGCGATGCGACCGCCGAGCCGGTCGCCAGCGATGTGATTGACGTAGCGGCTAACAGCGTGATGACGGCAGTCATCTACCAATCCCAATTCAGCGGTGTCCGCCCGCCAACCTATGCAGCCGCAGGGTCTATTTTTAGCCAGGTCGAAGATCGCAATCCGATTCCACTGGGCGGCACGCGCTTGACGGCCATCCACCTGGCAGCAGGGGCACCTAACCTGCTCAGCGTCGCCTATCCCAGCCGAGCGTCTATCATGCATCAGGTGAGCTACGCGCAGGCCTATGGCACAGTCGATGTTGCGCCAGGCATTTATCGCCTGACGCTGGTGGATGCAGCTCTGCCTGATTTACCCATCCGCTACCGGGCGGGCGAAGTCAATCTGTTCGCCGGAGCGCTCTACACGTTCATCATCGTGCCGGATTTACAGGTCAGCGACCGCGCCCCCGGCAAGACGGATCAAGTGCGCTTTTTCGTCATCACAGCACCGCTTGATCCACCCCCGAATGGAATCGCGCTGCGAATCATCCATACGGCCGTCAACACTGACGTGGTGGATGTCTATATTGACGAGCGGTTGGTGGCGTCCCGGCTCAGTTTTGGGCAGTTTACCACCTATATTGGGCTGGAGCGCTACAGCCATGTGATCGCGCTGCGCCCTTATAACACGCCGTCGGATTCACCAGCGCTGGCCCGTTTAAGCTTAACCCTGAATGCCGATAACCAAAGTCAGCAGAACTGGTCGCTGCTGCTATTAAATGCCTCGCAAAATGATCCCACGCTCGGTCAACCCGTCCTGTTGGCGAGTGACAATCCGGCACTGGTTACGGATAATCCTAATCGCAGCATTCCTACGCGGGGCGGGCCAATGATCCTGGCACTCACCCCGGATGATGTTTCTCAGACCCAGTCCGGGTTTGCGCGGGTGCGCCTGGTTCACGCTTTGGTGAACTTCCCGGCGCTGACCCTGAACTCACCTTCACAGCCGATCACACCCGGCGCTCCGCCGCCGACTAACCCGGTTCTGGGACCGCGTGAATTGGTACCGGATACCGAATTTGGTTTTATCGCCGGTGAAGAAGAAGTCCCTGCCGGAATTTATGAACAGGTCAATGTACAGGTCGCTTTCAGCGGTCAGCCCATTACCGCTCTAGGACGCCAGCAGTTATTAGAAGGCCAGGTGTATACCTATGTGGTCGCATCTGCGCCCAATCCCAACGAGCCGCCTCGCATCATCCTGATTGTCGATCACGGCGAGGGCATCTCGGCCCGCTTCAGTTTTGCTGGTCAACTGGCACGTAACCAGGTCAACGTCCGTGAACAGGCCACAGTCAATTCGGCTTTGTTGGCAACCCTCAATAACAACGCCGGGGTGATCGTTCTGGGACGGAATGCCGATGCGGAGTGGGTACGCATTCGGTTCAGCAATCCATCAACCGGGCGCATTCAGGAAGGCTGGATGTCTGCCGGGCTGCTGATTGTGACGCGGCAGGGGGCACGGGTGAACATCAATACCCTGCCGGTGGTCGGCAATCGGTAGTTGCTTGCCAGTCGGCAGTCAATCGACTATAGTCAATAGCCTACAAGCGGCGCCATGCCGGTGCTTTCGCCGGGGGGTTCCGCTATTGATCTTAGACTATTGACTATCGACTAATCTCCATGATTCTCAAAGAACTCTCTGAAGCGGTGGGTGTCTCCGGTGATGAAGCGGCAGTCCGCCAGATCATCCTGCAGCACATTGATGAACATGCTGAGGATATTCGCATTGACGCGATGGGTAACATCACTGCGCTCAAGCGGGCGGTCAAACCAGGGCGCCGACCCCGCCCCCGAGTCCTTCTAGCCGCACATATGGATGAAGTCGGCTTTATGGTGACCGGCATTGACGGGGATGGTAGTCTGCGCTTCACCGCGATTGGCGGCATTGATGACCGCATCCTGCCAGCGCTGCGCGTGCGCGTGGGCGAGGAAGGGATCCCAGGGGTCATTCTGTGGACGCCGATCCATAAGAATCGGGATCAGGCTACGCGTGGGATTAGCAGCCTGCGGATCGATATTGGCGCCAGCAGTAAAGATGAAGTAGCTGGCAAGGTTAAACCCGGTGACCGGATCGCCTTTGACAGCGCCTATATGGAACTGGGCAGCGAGACGTTGCGGGGTAAAGCCTTCGATGATCGGGTCGGTTGCTCGCTGCTGGTTGATGTGCTGCAAGGTGGCCCGTATCCCTGTGATGTGCTGGCGGCTTTCACCGTGCAGGAGGAGATCGGCCTGCGGGGGGCCAAAGTGGCCGCGCAGACGCTCAAGCCGGATGTCGCCATCGCCTTGGAAGGCACAACAGCCAACGATATTCTCAACCCGACCGCGGAACCCGACGATCCGACCGTCCCTAATCCGACCTGCAAGCTGGGAGATGGCCCGGTGCTGACAGTGATGGATGCCAGCCTGATCGTCAACCCACGCCTGCTGGGGTTCCTGCGCGCAGTGGCCGATTCACACAGCATCCCCACCCAACTCAAGACCTCACCCGGCGGCGGCACCGATGCCGGAGCCATCCATCGCGCCGGTGCCGGTGTACCCAGTGCGGTCATTTCAGTACCTTGCCGCTATATCCACAGCCCGGCAGCCTTGCTGCGCCGTTCAGATTATGCTCACACGCTGGCGCTCATTCAGGCCGTGCTGCGTGACCTGACAATGGATGTACTAGATTTCGATTCATGAAACCGATCCGCCGCTACATCGAAGCTTTCTTTATCGCGCTGCGAATGACCATCCGGGGCGAGAAAGTCAACCCACCCCCCCGCGATGCGGCTCTGGATGACTGGCTGCGGGAAGGTCTGCGCCGAGTCGAGGCGGTTTACCAGGCCGCCGATGCGGCGGCGCTGCGCCGGGAGCAGCGGGACCAAATCAGCCTACGGGTCGACGGGCGGACCATGAAGCTGGACACGATATTGGGAACGCTGCGCTTCCATATGGCGCAGGAATATCCTTCGATGCTACGCCAGCCCGGCCAGCACAACCTGATGGGTATCCGGGCCGGATGCATGAATGATCGTTACTGGGTGAGCAAGCTGTTGGCGGAACCGTCGCTGCAACAGGGCAGCCTCCCAGAGGCACTGACGCAGCTCGCAACCCATTTGGAAACGATTCCCAAGAATTCATGAAATCCGGGGTTTCTTAATGCTTTGCCGCTTGACCTCAAGGCTTAATACCCTTATTGTATAGATAAGCGTGACTTATTTTACACGCTCATCCATATCTATCCGTTCTACGTCCTAGGAGTAACCGCAATGCTGTACATGCCTCGTGAAGAAGGTCAGGGTCTGGTCGAATACGCCCTCATCCTGGTTCTGGTCGCCGTCGTCGTTATCGTCATCCTGGCCCTGATCGGCCCGGCCATCGGTAACATCTTCTCGAACATCGTCACCAACCTGTAATTCAGGTCGGTTGATCCGAACAAAGAGAGCAGCTTCGGCTGCTCTTTTTGTTTATTACAAAATTTACGTTTTAGGCAAGTTGGTGGCAAGGCGGACAAGAGAGAGTACAATTCATTCAATAAGTTGTTATTACGAGGACAACCTTTCAATGGACACCAGTTCAGAGACGATTGACCGTCTGCATCGTACCCTAAAAGTAGCACTGCGAAATGATGCCATGATGATGGTGATGGACACTCTGGTGCGGTTGACCGAGGTATTGATCGACAAGCAGGAAAAAGAACGCGCCGCCGAGCTGCTGACGATTGCCATGGAATATCCCATGCGCACCGTCACCCGCCAGAAGGCCGAACAGATCTACCTTGATCTGGAAGCGGAACTCTGCCCACGGGTGATGAGTGATGCGAAGGCGCTAGCCCAGGAAATCACCCTGGATGATGTGCTGGCGGCGATCCTGGGCAGTACAGACTAGCGCGGCAGATCAGCTTGCTAGGGCGGTGTGTTCCTTGCCGCACTTCTCCAAAACGCGCTGGGCATCCCGCACATTGATGCGCGGCGCGACTTCCGCATAGAACCTGGCTGCCACGCCCTCGACTAGCTTCTGCCCGGCGGCAGATGTATCCCCCAGGTTGAGGGCATAGTTGGCTTCATCCAGACCATCAATGGCTTCCAACGTAATTTCCAGGACATATTCGCGGCGGGCACGTTCCAGTTTGGAACGGCGCTTATCCGCATCGGCAGCGCGGCTGCTTTCGCCCAGGCCGGTATAGTACTCTGCCAACTTCTTTTCCATTTCAATGGCATAGGTGAGGATCGCGCCGAAGGTGTTCAGGGACATGGGTGTGTATCCATAGGTAAGAGACGGTTGTTGATGGCTGGAGTGTAGCATGAAAGTGGAAAAGTTCGGAGAGACGACCGCCGACCACCTGCATGGCGACGACGGCGGCGGTTGTTCCTTCAGTCACTTGCCGGATGAAGCCCTTACACAAGCGGGCCGTCGCCATCATCCAGGAAGCTCCCCATCAGGCCATCCTCGTCTTCGCCACTATCATTGCGCCGCCGTTGGGTCGTGCGGCGGTCGGTCAGCGACGGCGGTGTATCAAAAGGATTGGTGCTGGGCGCTGACGGGCGCGGTACGGGATTCGCCGGGCGGGCGCTTTGTGCGCCGGGCTGCCCAGTCCGGTATTTTTCGACCGTGGATTGAAAGTCGAGGGACTGGGCTTCAGCGCGCAGATCACGCCGCTGTGGGGATTTCCGCTGGAGACGTTCGTAATCGTCGTCACCGCTGTCATCGCCCACACCCGCCAGCGCACCGACCACGCCTTCCAGCCCGCCGACACCCTGGAACAAATTCCGCCCGGTGAAGCGGAGCAGCAGCACTGCCAGCACACCGATCAGCCCAAGGCAGACCACCGAGATTCCACAGACGGAAAACAGCACGAGGAGCGGGTCCATCAGCAATTACCCTCAACTAAAGCTAATCCGGCATTGATTGTACAAGAAGCCGTTCACGAGGTTGGATTGCGGGCCTTTGTCACCCAGTCCAGCCCCTCCACCGCATGGTGCCCCAGGATGAGATTGAGTTGGGCGGCATGTTCCTGGACGTGCCGCATACTGTAAATCTGCATTTCCAGATAGCTGGCTTCAATCCAGGCAAAGGTGCAGCGTTGGCTGGCACGCTCATCCGTCATGGACTCGATGGTCGATTGGCATTTCTGCCGGGACGCTTGCAAATAGGCGCGGACTTGTTCCCGCGTATAGGGCGTATCTGGCAGTTTACCACGGACGAACGGGGCCGGTGGTTTAAAGCCATCCGAATAGCCTGCCAGATACAGGTCTAGCCAGAAGACCGTGTGGTAAGCGACAAACCAGAACTGCCCATAACGCGCATCGTCCGAGTCTGTCCAGACGCGGGTCGTCCAGAGATCATCCGGGCACAGGCGAATTGCATCATCCAGCATATCAATGGCGGCCCCGAATTGATCCCAAACCAGGGTCTTTAAGGCGGTATCCATGCGACTCTCTCCCTTTGTGATGGAGAAAGTCTAGTCGCAAACGGGCTATAGGACAAGTGTTCCAGGGTAGGGAAGCCGTCCGTCAAGAAGGCCGTTTCTACAAATTCGATTGCCTGGGCAGCCATTTAGGGCCTGAAATCACCCGATGACCACAGCACCTCCCCGCACCTGCTTCGCTTGACAAGAACCGAACACCAGTGCTACTGTAAGCAACGGTAATCCAACCTGTTTCCAACGGGAGTCTGTGAGCGCGTCGTGGCATTGGAATTCAGTAAGGTCATTGATCAGGTGAGCAAGCTCGGTGGAATGGCCCACATCTTGCTCGACCAGTATGCGGGCAGTCGGCTCGAAATCGCGCTGGAGCGCTTTCGCCGAGCACCCGACCTCCGCGTGATTCACGAGCGCATCGAGTTAGCGCGCAGCCCGGAGGTCAGCGGCTATCGCGGGGCGGCACCGCTCGACCCCGGTCACGACGAACCGCTGAACCTCGTTCGTGACTGTCCCCCGCTACCTGACCGCGCTACCCTCATTGCCGCGGATGGTTCCCAGATTTACCCTTCCGACCAGAGCGCCATCCACTACTTCCTCATCAATGTGGGCATGTTCATCTACCATCATGGTGTCGATCGTGCCCCGGAAACGGTCACGGTTCCCCGGCTCTACTATCACCGCGACCATGTGCATGATAAAGCGGGGCGGATCGTCAACAACCGTACGGTGGATGCCATGCGGACAGTGCGCGAGATGGAGCAGTTAGCTGACCGCGCTCAACTGCTGGCCCCGGAGACGGTCGGCCCGTTGGTCGGTTTGTATGATAACCACCTGTTGATGTCGATCCCGCCGGATGTGCGCGATCATAAAAAGCTGGAACGCCGCTATTTTGATGCGCTGCGCGGCCTGCGCGAATCCGGTGTGCTGCTGGGCGGCTATGTCGATAATCCGACTCGCAGCCGCATGGTGCTGCGTCTGCTGCACCTGCTGCACCTGACCGAAGACGAAGTCCGCACCAGCGACCTGGGCTATACCCGCGAACTGGAAAGCCTGAACGACGCCCAGTTGTTCAACGCCATTCTGGAACCGGGGCAGCGGTCGGCGCTGATGGCCCAGAACAGCCCGCGTAACCTTGCCTACCGGAAGCGGGGCAAAGACTTTGAGATTGCCTTCTTCTATGTGAAAGCCTCCAGCGGCTATCAGGACACGATTGCCCGCGTGGATCTGCCCATGTGGGTGGCGGCGGATAAAACCCGTGTCGATCACCTGCATGCGCTGATTGTGCACCAGGCCACCATGCAGGGGCGCAACCCGTATCCTTATGCCCTGACCCGCGCTGATGAACTGGCGGTTGTCTCTTCGCGGGATAAATCCCGGCTGGATGAGCTGATCGCAGTCGAACTGCGCCGTCAGGGGATTGACCCGCGAGTCTTCTCGGCCAAGCTGCAGGGTAAGCGGCTGGCGCGGGGGGACAAGCGAGTCCATGAGTTGTAGTGGCTGGTGGTCAGTGGTTAGTGGTTAGTGATGAAGTAGGGGCGCGCACAGTGTGCCATCAGAATGTCACGTCAGGAAGGAAGTGGGTATGGCTAGGCTTGTGTTCGGAATGAACCAGTCGCTGGACGGCTACGTGGACCATATGAAGTTTGGGCCAAGCCCCACACTCTTCCGCCATTTCATCGAGGAAGCTCAGGGGCAGGTAGGCAGTATCTACGGTCGCAACGTGTACGATCTCATGCGTTACTGGGATGACGATCAACCGGAATGGGATGCCGATCGACACGCCTTCGCGGCGGCCTGGCGGAAACAGACGAAATGGGTCGTCTCCCGCACATTGAAGTCGGTTGGACCGAACGCTATTCTGATTGAAGGCGATCTTGAGGCCGCGATCCGTCAGGTGAAGGCCGAGCACGACGGCGAGATCGAAGTTGCTGGCCCGACCCTGGCGCACAGCCTCACCGAACTGGGCCTGATTGATGAGTATCGGATCTATCTACACCCGGTCGTACTGGGTGATGGTACGCCCTATTTCGCCGGACCCCGACCGCCGCTCCGCCTGATGGCTCATGATCGGATCGGCGAGGATGTGATCAAATTGACCTATGTGCCGGCTTAAGATTGCCCCTGCACGTTACGAGGACTAACCACCATGACAACCATCGCCACCAACACAGATTACATGGTCGGGCGGGTGCTGCGGGCCAGCACGCGCGGCTTCACCTGCGGCACGCAGAGCAACCGGGTCGATGCGCGGCATGACTTCGGCGCGTTGGTGATGGCCCCCATTGCCAACGACGAGTCCGTCCACGTCATTGGCCTGACCTATGCGGTGGAGATCAAGGACGACGCGCTGGTGAGCGAACTGGTGATGGCGGATCAGGTGGACTCGAACGTGCTGCGCGACCAGCGTGAAAACCGGATGGTGCCGCTGGAGATCAGCGTCATCAGCGTCGGCTGCCGCTATGCCGGGGGTGAACTGCTACACAGCCTGCCGCCGCGCCCGCCGATGAGCCTCTCCGCCGTCGAACTCTGCCCACGGGATTTGATCGTCAGCTTCATGCAGCGGCAGGATTTCTACCCGCTGGTGCTAAATGCGGCGGAAGTCCCCGGCGATGATTTGCTAGGCGCGGCCATCCGTTATGCCTCGTGGCAGATCGAGGACGAGCGCACCCGCTACGATTTTCTGGTGCGCTGCGGTCGGGCGCTGGCGCGGCAGCTTTCCCACGACCTCAAGCGGTTGGAGCATGTGCTAGCGTTGATTAGACCATAGACTTGAGAGGTGAACCCCATTTGACCGAAACCCCACTCTCCATTCCCGACCTGATCGCCCAACTGCGGGACGATGATCCGGCAGTCAGCCAGCCTGCTGCGAAAGCACTCCGCGCTGCCAAACCAGTCGAAATCATTGAGCCGTTGATGAAAATGGCGCAAAGCGATGCATATGAGGTAAATCGCAGTGCAGCTTTGTCCGCGCTTGGGATGATCGGTGATAGACGTGTCATCCCCTTGCTCTTGAGCCAGTTGAGTGATCCAAAGACGGGGTCTTCAGCCGCTACAGCTTTGGCGAATCTGGCACCGTTTTCGATACAATCGTTGATCGATACGCTGGTTGATCTTCAGCAACCATCTATTGCCAGGGCACATGCAGCGACGGCGCTGGGCGATTGCTTCTTTTCGGATTGGGTCGATCATGCAGCGCCTACACCGCCAGCGATGATCGAAGAGATCACGGATGCCCTGCTGAAACACCTCGATGACAACGAAGCGGGTATCCGTGAATCCTGTGCCTACAGCCTCGGCTGGATGGGTGCCAAGAATGCAGTCCCCGCCTTGATTGCTCGCTTGCAAGACCCGGTATTTGAGGTGCGCCGGGGTGCGATTGATGCCCTCGGCAGGCTGAAGGATACACAGGCGATTGATCCCCTGATTACCTGCTTGAACGACCCTCATGCCCTGATACGAGCTTGCACAGCGAAGGTGTTGGGCTGGTTCTATAATCCTAAGCCTGCCCCTTACTTGCTACTCGCCTTACAGGATGCAGATGGTCGGGTACGAGCTTATGCCGCTGATTCACTGGGTAAGTTGAAGGTTGTACCAGCTGTTGATCTGTTGATTGCCTGTTTGGACGATCCCACTGATGATGTACGCTGGCACGCAGCGATAGCATTGGGGCAAATCCGCGACCCACGTGCGGTGGAACCACTTAGGAATACACTTCAGAGAGGCACTGATCGGCGTACAACCTTCTGGTGTATCTGGGCATTGGCTGAACTGGGCGATGAAGCGACGTTCCAACCCCTGATTGATTACCTCCAAAGCGACCCGAAGTACCTTCGGCCAATAACTCAGGCATTGGGTGATCTAGGTAATCCGACGGCCTTTGAACCTTTGATGAAGGCATGGATGGATAACTGGAACTCGCACTACTTTGCCATTGTCGACACGCTGAAAAAACTCGACCTGCCGAAAGCGATGGCAGCCTTCACCGCACTCGCCCGAGATGACAACGATCCCGGTCGGCAGCAGGCGGCAAAGAATGCGCTACAGCGCCTTCAGGGGATTGATCCCGATCTGCCAGCGAGTTCATAGGTGAACCCCATTTGACCGACACCCCACTCTCTATTCCCGACCTGATCGCCCAACTGAGCGACCCTGACCCCGCAGTCCGCCGGGCAGCGGCTGAAGCACTCGGCGAGGCCAAAGCGGTCGAAGCGATTGAGCTATTGATGCAGGTCGTTCAAAACGATCCGGTGAAACGGATTCGCCATGTTGCCCTCGGCTCAGTCAGTGACATGGATGATCCCCGTGTCATCCCATTCTTGATCGACCTGTTCCGCGATGCAGAAATGGGTTGGAGTGCAGCACAGGATGCTGGCGATTTAGCACCGCTTTCTATCCAGCCACTGATGAATGTGCTGATGGATGAGCAGCAGGAGATTGCTGTTCGGGCAGGCGCACTGAATGGTCTGGCAGCCTGCACTTCCAGCCGATGGGCGCATCTCGAATCTAAGAAGAACCCGGACATCCTTGAACCGATCATTGATCTGCTGATTGCACACTTTTCCCATGAGATCACTGAGCTACGGGAAACCGCTGCTGCGAGTTTCCGTTATGTTCATGTCCGGTCAACGACCCAAGCCCGAACCACTGTACGTGTCTCGCGGGCGACGCAACCCTTACTTACCCTGTTAGCCGATCCATCTCCGGCTGTGCGGCGGGCAGCGGTCGATTCACTGGGTTGTATCCGGGATGAAGCCGCAATTGATCCCCTCATCGCCTGCCTGAAAGACCCGGATTCAGACGTCCGGGCAAAGACGGCTGACATGCTCAGTTACTTTAAGTCCCCTCGCACGGTACCATTTCTGATTGAAAGCCTGACGGATGAGGTGGCGAAGGTGCGGGCAGAAGCGGCGCTTTCGCTCGGTTGTTTGGATGACATGCGCGCAGTGGAACCGCTCCTCGCCTGTCTGACTGACATTAATCTTGATGTTCTGGAATACGCGATCAAATCTCTCGGCGAACTGAGAGATCAACGCGCTCTTGAACCCATCAGAAAAATCCTTGAGCTTGAACAACTTGAGGCCGAACCAGACGAGGACATCGTATTCGGGTGTTACTGGGCTTTGGCTGAACTGGGCGATAACCGCGCATTGCAGCCCTTAATTGACCGCCTGCCTGATCGTGGGACACGGGCCTGGCGGGCAGCGAGGGGATTGGGCGATTTGGGCAATCCAGCAGCCTTTGAACCTCTGCTGGACGCCTGGAAATCAAGTGGATGGCATTATGGCACTGTGATGAGTCGCCATATCATCAAGGCGCTGAAAAAGCTCGACCTGCCAAAAGCGATGGCAGCGTTCACTGCACTCTCACTCGATGATAGTGACCCCAACCGGCAGCGAGCAGCACAGATTGCGCTACAGCGCCTTCAGGGGATTGATCCCGATCTGCCAGCGAGTTCATAGGTGAATCCGATTTGACCGACACTCCACTCTCCATTCCCGACCTGATCGCCCAACTGAGCGATCCTGACCCGGTAGTTCGCCGGGAAGCGGCGAAGGCACTCGGCGAGGCCAAAGCGGTCGAAGCGATTGAGCCGCTGAAGCAGGTCGTCCAAAACGATCCGGTGACTCGGGTTCGTGATGTTGCCCTATCTGCACTCGTCACTATAGATGATCCCCAGGTGATTCCATTTTTGATGGACACACTCCATGATGCAGAAATCGGTCGTACTGTATCATGGGCTGCTGCCGATTTTGCGCCGCTTTCGATTCAACCACTAATAGATATTCTGGTGGATGAGCAATTAGATGTTGCCGTGCGGGAACGTGCACTAAGTGGATTAGTAGGCTGTGCTGCTGATTCCTGGGGATCACGCGATGCTGCCAAGACACCTCAGCTTGTAGACTCCATTATTGACCTTTTAATTGCCTACCTTTCAAACGAGGCTACTGAGTTACGTGAAGCCGCCGCTGCGAGCTTCCGTGCCGTCCGAGTCTCGCGGGCGACCCAACCCCTCATTCCCCTCCTATGCGACCCATTTTCTGAGGTGCGAAGGGCAGCGGTCGATTCACTTGGTTGCATCGGGGATGACGCAGCGATTGATCCCCTCATCGCCTGCCTGAAAGACCCGGATTCAGAAGTTCGGGAAGATGCAGCCCGTATGCTCAGTTGTTTTGAAGACACCCGTAGTGTGCCGTTCTTGATCGAATCCCTTCAGGATACAGACCCGGAGGTACAGGACGGTGCTGTATATACGCTGGGTATACTCAAGGATGCACGGGCGCTGGAACCTATCCGATTAATCCGCCAGCAGGCCGAAGGCGATTTGTTGTTTTGGTGCCAGTGGGCATTGGCTTCAATGGGTGATGAGAGCGCCGTGCACCCGTTGATCGCGTATCTACCGAGTGATAGCTTTCGCTTGATGGCGGCGAACGCGCTGGGCGACTTCGGCAACAGGGTAGCCGTCGAACCTTTGATCGAAGCGTGGAAGCTGGGAGTCAAAAAAAGCCCTCTACGTATCGTTGGCATCCGCCGCTTTATCGTGGATGCCCTCAAAAAGCTGGATACACCCCGCGCCGTTGAAGCCTTCACCGCCATTGTGGGCGAGAGTGATGACCCGGAGATGCGGAAAGCCGCGCAGACGGCACTCGATCAGTTGCACCGAATTGAATCTGATTCGCCCGATACTCGTGATTAGCCTTCCGACCTATTCGCTATCGGATGGACTTCGCTTTGCTGAGGCGGGTATTTCAGGACAAGAGTCTCGGGCGCATGTGCTGGCACTGATTAGGCCATGAGCGGGCAATACCGTTTTAATCGAAGTCACTCCAACGGTTCATCACCAGCAGGTACAGGATGCCAACTTGTACAAAGGGGGCGATGCAATCAGAAATCGTGGGCCGGGCGAACATCACCTCAAAGATGGGTGAGATGATGGTCACAGCGATGGATCCATACGCGCCCCACTTCTTCCACTGCCAGATTCCGCCCAGTGAAATCAGATTGACAACCGAGAGGCCAGCCAGCAGCAGAATAATTGGGTTATTCACCCCTGAGGCAGCGATAAGGAAGAGTGCGGCTGCCGAAAGCAGGCCGGAAGCAATGATCCAGGCAGTCAGCCAGAAGCCGCGGTAACGACCATCATAGCTGGATGTCTTGCCTGTGTTGGAGTAGATCGGTTGCGGCTTCCAGTTACCCGGGTCCCAGTCGGATTGTGATGACATGTTCGGCAAGGCTCCATTATCATATACGTCTATAGTTGATTATAGACGTATACAGTAATGGTTATTATTAAGATCAAGCCAATGCTCGCCCCAGCACGCCCTCGACCTCAGCGCGGGTCGGTGCGTTGCGACCAGAACCCCGCTTCTGCACCGAGGCGGCGCCGGCGGCGTTCGCCAGTTCCGCCGCCCCCCACCAATCCAGGCCGTGCAAGCGCCCGTAGACCAGCGCTGCGTTGAAGCAATCGCCCGCCCCGACCGTATCCACCAGCGGGACGTTGAAGCCCGGCACCGTGATGCGCTCGGTTGGCAGGATGACGCTACAGCCTGCGCCGCCCTGCTTGACCACGATGGTTTGTGCCCCGGCTTCAAACAGATAGGTGTAGGCCGCCTCGCCAGTGCGGCCTCCTGAGGCCAGCGGGACTTCTTCCTCGGTCATCATCAGGATGTCGCAGCTTTCGACCAGGTGCCGAATCCGCTCCGAGTCAATGCCGTGGCCGAGGGTCGGGCCGGTGTCACAGAAGATCGGGACCTGATGCCGCCGGGCTGAGGTCAGCACCGCATCCAGCAAGATCGGTAATTGATCTTCGTGCAGGTTATAGCCCTGGGCGAAGATAGCTCCGGCGCGGCGGACCAGTTTCTCGATGGCCGGGGTGAACTCGACCAATGGCCCTTCCGCTAGGCTGCCGACGAAGGTATGGGCATGGGTGTCCCGGTCGATCAAATCCAGCACCACACAGGTACGGGACCCGGGCAGGACAGCCACGCCACTCAGGTCAATACCTTCGGCCTGGAGGATGTTCGCCAACGCCATCCCGAAGATGTCGTCCCCAATTGCGCCGACCGGGCGCACATCCAGCCCCAGCCGCTGACCCATGATGTTGAAGTTACACCCGCCCCCGGCCTCCAGATACAAACCCCGTATTTCCTGGTGCTTGAACGGCAGGATCGGCAGGCGGGTGGGTGTGATGAGATCAACGACGAGATCGCCGATGGAAATGACGGTTGGAGGCATAGTTTAAAGCTCTCAGCTTAAGGCAGGCTACCTGCTTCCAGCGACCAGCCAGAAGTCAGACCCGGATGCATACATAATCCAAAGATACGGTCTGAGCATTCAGCAAATGGCCAGCTGTTTGGCGCAGCCCCTGCACGGCTAGATGATTCTAGCGAACAGCTTGAGGGCTGTTCGCGGACTGTTCAAGGCTTAACCCTTCCGGGCCAGCGCTTCCAGTTCGACCGCCAGCGTGGGCAGATTATAACCCGCGTTGATGGGATCGGCGTTGAGCGTGTCCAGAATATCCGGGCTGAAGGCGCTGATGCCCCGGTAGGCTCCCGCGATGGCGCAGGCAATCGCGCCGACGGTATCGGCATCCCCGGAGAGATTGGCCGCGTAGATGGCGGTCTGTTGTGGATCACCTTCGGCCATCGCCAGCACGCCGAAGGCCGCGCCGACGGTTTCCGGCACACTCAGCGAAGTGCCGACGACATCGTAGAGTTCACGCAGACGGGCGCGGGCATCCGTGCCTTTGCGAGCGATCTGTACTGCCATCTCGATCCGCCGCGTGACCGATGGCCCCAGCCACGGGCCGCCGCGCTGCCGACCGAGTTCCGCCCCTAGCAGTCCGGCGGCGATGATGGCATCCAGTGTCGCATCTTCGTTCATGGCGATGGACACGGCCGCCGCGACCGCCGCTGCCCCGGAAATCGCCACGCTGGTATTGTGCGTGGGAATGCAGGAAATGTGTGCGTCTTCAATCGCCCCAATTGGGTCGTTCGGGTGGATCAGGCCGACGACGGATACGCGCATCGGTGCACCGTTGGTATCGCCCATCCGCCCGGTCATGTGCGGATCTTCCCCGCGCTTGAGCGCCAGCACCCCGCGCCGTGTGCTGGGGCCTACATACTTGGATTGGTCGCCGCCAGTGCGGTCATACCAGTCGATGATGGCACGAACCGTCGCCTCCAGCGTCACCTTGCCCGCTTTGACATACTCCCGCGCCAGCGAAAAGGCCTGTTCGGAGTCATCGGTGATGCGCCCGGCAGGCAGGCCGGAATGGACTTCGTGATCATCCGGGCCGGGCAGGAAGGAGGTGATCCAGCCATAAGCCGACCACGTCTGTTCCGGGTCGAAGTAAGCCGGCATTCCCCAGGCATCACCCAGTGCCTGTCCATACAATCCACCGAGAATTTTGTCTTTAAGCATCGTGTGTTCATCCGTCATCTGTTCGGTCACTCTGAAGAATTGTAGCGCAGGTCAAGAAATGTGTGGTTTATGGTATGCGATGGACAATGCCCTCATAGATAAGATCCTTGTTATGCGCCCCCACCGCGTTTTCCTGTGTCGGCTATAATCAAGAGGGTAAGGCAGGAGGGTATGCATGGCTGATGTATTCATTTCCTATTCGCGTAAAGACTCCGATTTTGTCCGGCAGCTTCATGAAGCCCTCAAGCAGCATGGCCGGGATACCTGGGTGGACTGGGAAGATATTCCACCGACCGCTGAATGGTGGAAGGAAGTCACCACCGGGATCGAAGCCGCCGATACCTTCGTCTTCGTCATCAGCCCGGATTCGTTGGCGTCCGAGATCTGCCGCCGGGAAATTGACCATGCCGTTCAGAACCAAAAACGCATCGTCCCTATTCTGCGTCGCCAGCCCGAAGGCAACAGCTCCATGCACCCGTCGGTGGGGTCGCACAACTGGTTGTTCTTCCGTCCATCGGATGAATTCGACAAGGCCCTGCTGTCACTGCTCAATGCCCTCGAGACTGACCTCAGCCACGTCCGCGCCCATACCCGCCTGTTGATCCGTGCGCGTGAATGGGAAAGTAATCAGCGGGAAGGCAGCTTCCTGCTGCGCGGTGGCGATCTGGCGAATGCCGAAGCCTGGCTGACCGAAGCCGCTCGTAAACGTCCAGCGGCTGCGCCGATCCAGGTGGAATACATCACGGCCAGTCGCGCTGCCGATACACGCCGGGGACGGCTGCTGCTGGCTGGAGTGAGCATGGCGCTGGTGGTCGCGCTAGGGTTGGCGCTGTTGGCCTTCCTCCTCAACAACGAATCGAATCGCCAGCGGACGATTGCCGAAGCCAACGCAGCCACGGCTGTGGTTGCCCACGATATTGCCTACCAGCAGGCTGCGACGGCCGTCGCAGCCCAGGGTGAGGCTGAAATCCAACGTGGTGCCGCCCTGGCAAATGCCGCTACAGCAGTCGCAGCGCAGGATATTGCTTACCAGCAGGCGGCAACGGCCGTCGCCGCTCAGGAAGAAGCCCTCGAACAACGCAATGCTGCCCAGGCCGCTGCCACCCAGGTCGCGGATGAACGGCGTCAGGCGCAGTCGATTGCGCTGGCAGGTCAGGCCGAGGTGGAAATCAACGGCCCGCGCCCGGACCGCGCGGCACTGCTGGTGCTGCGCGCTTTTGAACGGTTTGCCTATACCTGGCAGGCGGAACGGGCGCTGGCGCGGGCCGTTGTCAATCAACTGGCTCGTCGTGAACTGTCAGGTCACAGCGGGGAAGTCACGGGTGTGGATTGGTCGGCGGATAACACGCAGGTCTTGACCGCTGGCAACGATGCGACCGTGCGAATCTGGGATGCGACCAGTGGTCAGCAGATCCGTTCCCTGGGGATGAGCAGTCCTGTGGCGCGGGCGCTCTGGTCGCCGGATGGTCGCTGGATCGCAGCCGGGGATGCCAATGGTGATCTGGAAGTCTGGTCCGCCGAGGGCCTGGCCGGGGCCAGTTTCGCCGGGCACAGCGCCGCCATCTACAACGTGGAATGGTCGCCGGACAGCCGCCGCTTGGCGAGTGTCAGCGTGGATGGCAGCGTGCGCCTGTGGGAGCGCGAGTCCGGTGCGCTCTTGTTCACGCTGCAGGGGCACAGCGCCCCGGTCAACAGCGTGCAGTGGTCGCCGGATGGGACGCAGATTGTCACCGCCAGCGAAGACATGACTGCCCGCATCTGGGATGCGGCTACGGGTGCGCCGCTGGCGACCCTGCGCGGGCATAGCGGGCAGGTGCGGCGGGCGCTCTGGTCGCCGGATGGCTCGCGGATTGTGACGGCCAGCGATGATACCACCGCTATCATCTGGGATGCCCTCACCGGGGAAGTGCTCTTTACCCTGAGTGGACATACGCGGCCCGTGATTCGGGTCGGTTGGTCGCCGGATGGAGGGCGGATTGCGACCGCCAGCGCGGATAGCACCGCCAAGGTCTGGGATGCGACCACCGGCACGCTGCTCCGCACGCTGTTTGGTCATACCGCCGCCGTGCGTGATCTGGGTTGGTCGCCTGGCGGAACCCGCCTCATCACCGTCAGCGAAGACCGCACCGTCCGCATCTGGAATGCGGAAAGTGGCGGTGAACTCCTGATGCTGGAAGGGCATCGTGGCCTGATCTGGGATCTGGACTGGGCCAGCAACGGACGCTTTGTCGCCACGGCCAGCGCCGATGGCAGCGCGCGCATCTGGCAGATCTGGAACAACCAGCAGGCGTTGATCCGTTTTGCGCGGGAGTGCTGCGCGGAACGTCCGCTGACGGACGAGGAAAGCATCCAGTTTGGCTTGCCCGTTCCGACCAGCCTGCCACCCTATACCGACCCGGAAAGCTGTCCCGGTACGCTACCTTCACTGTTGTATGTGGGTGTGCGTGGGCAGGTGGCCGATGACGATGCACGTGCGCTCAATGTGCGGAGTCAACCCAATCGCAATGCTGCCCTGGTCGGGCAGATCCCGCCGGGGCAGACCTTCCAGGTGCTCGCCGGGCCAACCTGTGCCGATGGCATTGCCTGGTTCCAGGTGATATACGGCATCAATGCGGTTCAGGGCTGGATAGCCGAAGGATTGGATGAGCGTTACTTCGTCCAGCCTATCAGCTGAGTCCGCCGTCCCGGATCTGCGACAGGACGGCGTTCAAACGCCTGTGCAGGAAGGCGCGCTCGACATGGTTCTGGCACAGGTCGAACGCCTGCTGATAGGCCGTCGCAGCTTCATCCAGCCAGCCCGTCCGCCGGAGTAAATCCGCACGGGCGGCGTGCAGCAGATAGTAATCTTTCAGGGCGCCGGAGTCGTCCAGCGCATCCAACAGGCGTAACCCGACTACAGGGCCCTCTACCATAGCGACGGCGACCGCTCGATTCAGTTCGACCACCGGCGACTCGATCATTTCACCGAGGACGCGGTAGAGCGTTGCAATCTGCCGCCAGTCGGTCTCAGCGGGATCGAGCGCCCGCGCATGGAGCGCGGCAATCGCTGCCTGCACCTGGTACGGCCCCGGTTGACCCTGCCGCAGCGCTGCCTCCACCAGCGCCAGACCTTCGGCGATCAAGCCCTGATCCCACAGGCTGCGATCCTGATCTTCCAGCAGCACCAGTTCACCGGAGGGCGTGGTGCGGGACCGCTGCCGCGAGTGCTGGAGCAGCATCAACGCCAGCAGCCCTTCGACTTCCGGCCTGGGTAAAAGCTGCCGCAGGACGCGCCCCAGCCGGATCGCTTCCACACAAAGGTCTTGCCGGATGAGTGCATCCCCGCTAGCACTGCCATAGCCTTCATTGAAGATCAGATACACCACAGCTAGCAGCGCATCGAGTCGCTCGGGTAGACGTTCCGCCCCCGGCACTTCATAGGGGATGCCGGCATCCCGGATTTTGCGTTTTGCCCGTACCAGCCGCTGCGCCATGGTCGGCTCGGCGACCAGGAAGGCTTTCGCCACTTCCGGCACGCTCAACCCGCCCAGTGTGTTAAGCGTCAGGGCGACCTGTGCTTCCTGATTGAGCGCCGGATGGCAGCAGGTGAACATCAGCTTCAGGCGTTCATCAGGGATAGGCATGTCGTCGAACATCTCAATCTCGTCCTCGGTGCTGTCCGCCCGGAGATCCGCCAGTGCGCCGATACGTTCGACTTTGCGGTTCAGATTGATGTCCCGGCGCACCCGGTCAATAGCTTTGCGTTTGGCAGCGGTGGTCAGCCAGGCACCCGGGTTCTGTGGCAGACCGTCCAGCGGCCAGCGTTCCAGCGCGGTGATAAAGGCTTCCTGTAAGGCATCCTGCGCCCGGTCGATATCGCGCAGATAAGCGATGAGCGCGGCCAACACCCGCCCATATTCCTGACGGTATGTTTGTTCGACCAGATCGTGTGAAGGGGTCATGGGCATCCTTTGGCTGCCGGGCGCACTCCAGTGCGCCCAGGCGGATGCTCCGTTTTACTACGCTTGCTGACTGAAGTCCACCACCGGGCGGATTTCGACACTGCCGCACTTCGCATCGGGGATCTGCTTTGCCAGATCAATGGCTTCATCCAGTGACTGACAGTTGAGCAGATAGTAGCCCCCGAGGACTTCTTTAGTCTCCGCAAACGGCCCATCAGTCACGACCTGCTTGCCATCGCGGATTCGCAGGGTGCGGGCCGTAGTGACCGGGTGGAGCGGTGCGCCCTGCACCAGCACCCCACGTTTGGCCGTCTCCGCATTAAAGGCGAAGTAGTCCGGCATCATCGAGTCTTGTTCCTGCTTGCTAAGCGCGGCATACAGTTCGGGATTCGAGTAGATCAAGATCATGTACTGCATGGATGTTGCTCCTGAATGTTCATCAGCGAAATTGGTTGAAAGCATGTTTGACAAGATGCACTGCATCTCACCCCAACGGTATCGTTCCGGTAACGGTTGCCTTATGCGCCCAGGCTGCTCAGGTCAACCACCTCACGGATTTCAATGCTGCCATCCCGGGCGGCAGGAATATGGCTGGCAAAGGCTAGGGCTTCATCGAATGATTTGCACTCGACGATGTAATAGCCGCCGATCTGCTCCTTCGTTTCTGCGAAGGGGCCGTCACTCGTCAGTGCTTTGCCCGCCCGGATGCGGACGGTGGTGGCGGTGCTGGTGGGATGCAGGGCTTCCCCGCCCGTGATGGTAATGCCGAGGGGCTTGGCTTTGCTGTCAAGCGCGAAGTATTCTGCCATCTCGGCGTCGATCTGGGCTTTGGGCTTGGCGGCTTCAGCGGCTTCGTTTCCGTAGAGCAGGAGCATGTACTGCATGGTCGGGTCCTCCGGTAGAGTTTACAAAGCGTTGGATCACGCTTTTCTACTCATACGACGAACGGGCCACGACCAAATCGACATCTAAATTGTTAGGGAATTGTCAAGATTGTGAGGCGGGGAGCCGAACTGTAAAGAGCGAACCCTGCCCTTCCACACTGGTGAAGTCCAACGATCCGCCGTGCTGCTCTGCGTACAAGGTCGCAATCCGCAGCCCCAGCCCGGAACCCTGCATATAGGTGGCGTTGCTGGCCCGGAAGAACGGCTGACCGATGCGGGGCAGGTCAGCCTGGGGAATGCCCAGACCCTGATCGGCGACTTCGATGCAAAGCGCTTCAGGGTCGCGCCGCAAATGCAGATTGATGTCGCCCCCTGCGGGAGAGAACTTGATGGCATTGACGAGTAAATGCAGCAGCATATCTGTGAGCAACTTTGGATCCCCCGGATAGTGGAGATCGCCGCTGATGGTGAGATGCAATTGATGTGCCGGTGTGGACATTCCCTGCGCCTGGCTCAGGGCTGCCTGCGCGAGTTCACTCAGGTCGAGCGGTTCCGGTGCGAAGACATGATCGCTTTTGCCATGGACGATCATCACCTGGTCGATCAGGCTATCCAAATGGCTGACCTGGGTGCGGATTTTGTCGAAGTATTCTTTCTTTTTTGCGCTTTCGAGTTTGCTATCGTAGCGCTCCAGCAGAAAGGTCGTGGTATTGATGACCGTCAGTGGATTGCGGAAACGGTGGGTGATCATCGAGATGAAGCGGCTGGTCATCTGATCAAGCTGGCTTTGCTCGGATTCATGTGAGAGCGCAATCACACCATGACCATTCGGATAGCCGCTCGGTTGAGGGATCAGGCTCAGTGCATACACCTTGTCCGCCAGGGTGAGTGCCGCGCTGCCGACTTCGCCCTTCATGGCTGCTTCGACCGCGGTCAGCAAGCCCTGATGGTCGGCCCCCAGCGACTGAATCGATTGGCCGAGCTGCCATCCGGTCGCGGCGGCGGCTGTGCCATACAAACTCGTCAACCGGCCTTCACTATTCAGGCTGAAGATCAGTGCGTGGGTCGCATTCGGTTCAGACGGAGCCATACTTCAAATCGCCTCAGACATTACAGTTTATAGGATTAGTGTAATCCCGTAATGCGTCTGTCAACACAAGCGATTCATGAAGATTTTGCAAACCCCGGCGGTGGTCTGCTCAAGACTTTAGACCTGATAGCGTTCGTGGAACCATTCGTCCGTGACGGACCAGGGTTCGCCCGCCGTACCGATGCACAGCCATGCGCCTACCGGCACCAACGTCAGTTCCGGGCTTTCGATGCTCTGGACATAAGCAGGCGTTTTTAACTGCTTGGCCCAAACCCCGGCGACCTTGTAGTAAGGTTTGCAGCCCAGGCTTAGCAGGTGGGCTTCGGTCGGGCTGGGCGACCATGTGTCGTCATCCCAGGGTAGGTACGTGGCATCGAAGATGGCTGGCTCAATCGGGCGCGGCTCATAATCTTCGAGCTTCGCCTTGACCTCTGTACCGGCCACATAGGCGATGTAATCCCCGGCCTCTGCGACGATGGTGTCATAAGGGGTTTTGATCGTCATCGGGGCGGTGCCTTCTGGCAGGCGTCGCACCAGGCTGACCCGTTTGACCGGCAGGTAATACCGAAACCCTTTCCGGGTGAGTTCTGCCGGAGTCCAGGGCCGCTGGCGGTAAATAGTGGCTGTGGGGGGTGATACTGGCATGGCTGGGCCCTCGACCAAATCAGGCGCTGACCACAGTATACGTCCCCTGTTTATGGGACGCCACCCGACGAATTAGGGGTATATCCAGTCCGTTTATTGGCAGTCTGCCCGGTTTTGAGGTCGAATAGAGTTTGTATCACCGAGTACATACCACAGGCTATCCCATGCGCGATGAATTGATCCTGGTCGTGGATGACCATCAGGCCATGCGCTCCCTGATGAGCGACATCCTGATCCCCGAAGGTTATACCGTCATTCAGGCCATCAATGGGCTGGATGCCCTGGAAAAGATCCAGTTGCATTCGTTTGACCTCATCATCACCGACCTGCAAATGGATAAGATGGATGGGGAAGCCCTCATTATCCATCTGAATGAAGAAGGCAGCCAACTGCCCATCATCGTCATGACCGGACACGGTTCCGAGTCGGTTGCGACGCGCCTGTTCCGCATGGGGGTACGGGACTACCTCATCAAAGGTGAGAAGGGGGTCAACCCTGTCGAGGTGCTGGAAGCGGTCGATCGCAGCCTTCGGGAACGCCGCGTGACGCGGGAGCGCGATGATTTGGCCCGCGAAATCACCCGCGCCAATGTTGGCAATAACCGCCGTTTCCAGGAATTAAAGGCGCTCTATAAAGTCGGGCGCATCATCGCTAACCTGCCGGTGCCCGACCTGGAAAATGACCTTGCCAAAGTCTTTGTCTATACCCTCACGGCTGCCCATCGCCTGATCGGCAGTCACGAGAGTGCCATCTACCTGGCAGAAGGGCACCAGTTGGTCTGCTACTGCCTGCAGAACGTCGGTGAGGACCGGCCTCATCCGGTGCGTTACGTCGTTGATGACCCGCTTGCCCATCATGTGATGGAAACCCGGGAAGCGCTCAAAACCAGCCAGGATGGTCAGGGTGGACCTTCCCCGTTCCCGCTGGCCGGGGCCATGGCCGCGCCTATCCGCCGCGCCAACCAGGCCCTGGGGGCCATCGTCATTCGGCAGTTTGGTGGCACACCCCGGCAGTTCGACGATCATGAACTGGAATATCTGTCAGGTCTGGCGGATTATCTGGCGATGGCGGTGGAATCCAGCCTGCGCGGTCGGGCCAAAGCCGCCCCTGCCCCGGCGCAGATTGCGCCAAAAGCCCCGGCATCTGTCGCCATTCCAACCCCGCCGGTCTTCATTTCGTACAGTCGGCAGGATGGGATGAAGTACGCCCAGACCCTGGTGACACAGTTACGGCAATCCAACTTCAACATCTGGTTCGATCAGGATTCGTTGGAAGCGGGCAAGAACTGGCTGAACGAGGTCAATACCGCCCTGCACGAGTGCGCCGCCATGGTGCTCTGCGTGACGCCGGACGCGCTGCAATCCTTCTATGTGCAGATCGAGTATCAGTACTTTATTGATGAGCGCAAACCGATTGTGCCGCTGATTTGTATGCCCATCCAGCGTTTACCGGCTCAACTGCGGGTCTTCCAGCACGTCCCATTTGATAATACTGAGTCGATCATCCGGCAGTTAAACCGCATTCTGAACATGGGGCGACCTGACCGGGCTTAATCGCCCTGCCCAGCCTCTGCTGAAAGAATCGTTCGGGAACCTGCCGCGTAATACAGCCGGTAGATAGCACCGTGTTCAAATGCCTGGAACACCCGCTTGGGCAGCGTGCCGAGTTCCCAGCTTTGTCCGCCAATGGTCAGAGTCTGGTTGGCGCGGCGGCCCGGCTGCACGCTCAGGGTGAGGCGTCCCTGGACAGACCGCACGACCCCGCGTTTGATATCCCGGTCATAGCCCAGCCAGCGGAACAGCGACTGCGCCGGGCCAAAGCCCAGCGCCCACAACGTCACTGCCCCGCCGACCCAGAAGACGAGTGCCCCGCCCAGCCGCACCCGCAGCACCAGCACCAGGGCGATCAGCGTCATCGCCAGCCCCAGGGTCAGCAACCAGCCTTGCAACCGGCGTTGGTTGGTGAGCCGGAGCCGCTGCCGGGGACTGAGTTCCCCGGCACGGTTAGCCGCCAGATCGTCCGCGTCGAAGTCGAGCGCGTCCATCAGGCGGTCATCAGGTAAGGTGGACACAGGCGCGGCTCAAGCGATCCTATTTGTACAACGGGGTAGCGACCGGGTTGCGTTCCTGGAAGCCGCGCTGATGCCAGTAGGGATAAATGGTATCCAGCTCACTGACCGCATCCAGCCGCGCCACCTGTTCCGGGGTCAGGTTCCAGCCGACCGCACCCAGGTTGTCGAGCAGTTGGGCCTCGGTGCGCGCGCCGATGATGACGCTGGAAATGGTCGGGCGTTGCAGCAGCCAGTTGAGCGAGACCTGCGAGACGGTCTTGCCGGTTTCCTGACTGATGGCATCCAGCACATCGACCACGCTGTACAGCCATTCATCGGAGATCGGCGGGCCTTCGGCGGCCCCCTGCGCCACACGACTGCCATCGGGGATTGGCTGACCCCGGCGGAAGCGCCCGCTCAGGCGGCCCTGCGAGAGCGGCCCCCAGACCAGCGTGCCAACCCGCTGATCCAGCGCCAGCGGCATCAGTTCCCATTCATATTCGCGGCGCAGCAGCGAGTAGTGCGCCTGATGCGCCATATACCGCGCCCAGCCGTATTTCTCCGAAATCGCCAGCGACTTCATCAGGTGCCAGCCGGAGAAGTTGGAGCAGGCCAGGAAGCGCACCTTGCCACTCTGCACCAGCATATCCAGCGCCCGCAGGGTTTCTTCCACATCGGTGCGGGCGTCAAAGCCGTGCATGGTGTAGATGTCGATGTAATCGGTCTTGAGGCGGCGCAGGCTGGCCTCCACCGACTTGATGATGTGCACCCGCGAGTTGCCCACATCATTGGGCTCGTCGCTCATGCGGAAGGTGGCTTTGGTCGAGATGTAGAGTTGATCCCGCCGCCCCTGAATCACTTCACCCAGAATTTCTTCCGACTGACCAAATGAGTAGATGTCGGCGGTGTCAAACAGGTTGGCCCCGGCCTCCATACAAATATCGACCAGCCGCCGGGCTTCGGCAACGTCACTCTTGCCCCATTTGCCGAAGAACGGATGATTCCCGCCGAAGGTACCGGTGCCGAAGCTGAGGGCTGGCACCATGAAGCCCGAACCGCCCAATAATCTGTATTCCACGATGAACACTCCTGACTAAGCTGCGCAGATGCTGCAAACTCTATTTCCAACAGAGTTTACCGCGCTCACGCCCGCCCTGCCCACATGACCAATTCTTTTGTGGTTGGCGGTGCTTTCAGGACTGCGGGGCAGGAGTCTAGTCTTTGCCGCGCATCCGGGGATCGAGCGCATCGCGCAGGCCATCGCCCAGGAAGTTGAAAGCAAACATCACCAGAAAGAGCGCCAGCGCCGGGAACAACGCCTGGTTCGGGTAGCTGCGGATGGCGTTCGCGCCTTCGGAGATCATGCTGCCCCAACTGGGGGTCGGTTGCTGCACCCCTAGCCCGATGAAACTGAGGAAGGCTTCATAGGAGATGTAGGTGGGGATCGTGAGCGTTTCCGCGACGATCAGTGGGCCGAGGATGTTGGGCAGGATATGCCCCCAGAGGATGCGGGGAGTTTTGGAGCCAATGGAGCGCGAGGCCAGGATGTACTCCTGCTCGCGGGCGGCCAGTACCTGACCACGCACCAGGCGGGCCATCTGCATCCACGAAGTCAGGCCAATACCCACGAAGATGAAGAGCATCCCGCCGCTGTTTTTATCAAACTGACCCAGGGTAGCGGCCAGCGATCCCGGTTCCGGGGCGACAGTGCTAAAGCGGAAGAAGGTCATCAACAGGATGATGAACAGTAGCGTGGGAAACGCATACATGATGTCAACGGCGCGCATCAGCACGTTATCGACCACGCCGCCGAAGTACCCGGCAGCCATACCGACGAACAGGCCGATGGCGATGGCGAACAACGGCCCGATGAAAGCGACCGTCAGCGAAACACGTGAGCCATAGATGATCCGGCTGAGGAGATCCCGCCCCAGTGCGTCCGCGCCCAGGGTATAGCTTTCGTCAATGATGACGTAGCCGCCTTCCTGACCTTCCGGAATCATGCTGGGGAAGACCCGGGTCACCCAGGTTGGGGCGCTATCCCCGGATTTAAAATTGGCTTCCGCAAAGCCTCGGGGGGCGATTTGATCGGCAAAGATAGCGACCAGGATCATCAGGATGATGATGACAAAGCCAATGACGGCCAGACGGTTGCGGACGAGCCGCCGCAGCGAATTGGCCCACAGGCTTTCACCTTTCGGGCGTTCACTCAGGCTGGTGACGCCGCTGCCGGGTAATTTCGAGGGTTGGGACAACGTAGCCATAAGATATACGCCTCTACGGATTACGACAGGCGAATGCGTGGGTCAAGCCAGGCATAGACGACATCGACGAACAGATTTGCCAGCACCAGAAAGACCGCATATAGCAGGATCGTCCCCATGACGACCGTGAAATCCCGGTTGGTCACGCTGGTGACGAAGTAGCGGCCCATCCCCGGTACCGAGAAGAAGGTTTCGGTCACGAAAGTGCCGGTCACCAGGGCGGCGAATAACGGCCCGATGATGGTCACAACCGGGATGAGCGCGTTCTTCAGCGCGTGAACCAGCACCACTTTTTGTTCCGAGAGGCCTTTGGCGCGGGCGGTACGGATGTAATCCTCACCCAGCACCTGGAGCAGGCTGGCACGGGTCAGGCGGGCCATGATAGCGGACTGGGCAAAGCCGAGGGCAAAGGCGGGCATAATCATATGCGCCAGAGTCCCCCAGCCAGAGACAGGCAAGGTCCCCCACTGAACCCCGAAGAAGTATTGCAACAGCGGGGCCATGATGATAATGGGGATGGAGACGCCGATGATGGCGACACCCATGCTGGCGTAGTCATAACGGGTATTACGCTTGAGCGCAGCTACAATGCCCAGCGGCACGCCAATCGCCAGCGAGACAATCAGCGCAGCGCTGCCCAGTTGGATCGAAACCGGCAGGTTCTCTAAAAAGAGCTGGTTGACGGTGCGGCTGCGGACGCGAAGTGAAGGACCGAAGTTCATCCAGCGGAAGGCGGCTTCTTCACCCAGGAACGGTAAATCAATGTTGATCAAATAATCTTCTGTCAGTGTGCGCTTGAAAGTCGAGTCCGTGATGCGCGGGACCAGAATATCACCGACGTATTTCAGGTACTGATTGATGAGGGGTTGGTCGAGGCCGAACTTGGCGGTCAGGCTGCGCTGCACCGGGGCGGGGACGCCGCGCTCGGAGTTAAAAGGGCCGCCGGGTACCGCCCGCAAAAGGACAAAGGTGATCGCACTGACAACGAATAAGACCAGAAACATCCATAAAAAGCGGCGTACTATAAAGCGAACCATCGGCTTTGCCCCCTGACCGGAGAGCGTCCATCAAGACGCCCCTACGTTGCATCAATCGTGTGAACAGGGGCGGCCCAGCGAGCCACCCCTGTACGTATCCCCTCGCCTTATATGAGAGGGGATGAAGGTTCAATCACCTAGCGATTGATGTCCCACTTCTCGTAGTATTCACGAGTGATGAAAGAGTGGGTGCGGGTGACATACGGCGCAGTCAGGTCATTGGTGACGTAGTAATACATCGGGGCAATGGCGGCCTCGGTGTTCACGAGGATGTCATCAGCCTGAGCATAGAGCGCAGCACGTTCTTCGACGGTCGGGGCTGCGAAGGCCTGATCAACCAGGGCATCGTAGTCGGCGTTCGACCAGTGGGTGTCATTCTCGCTCAGCAGGTCGCTGTGCCAGCCGGCATCATAGTAGAAGTTATGAGCATCCGGATAGTCATAGCACCAGGCCGCGCGATAGACATCGTAGTTGCCACGGGTGTCCAGATAGGTGGCGAAGTCGGCAGTGGCGATCTGAACGTTCACGCCGAGGGTTTCCGCCCACATCTGCTGAACAGCCTGGGCGATGGTCGCATGCAGACCGCTCTCGTTGTGGAACAGGGTCAGGTTGAAGTCAGCAGCGGTCTTGCCGGTTTCCGCCAGGTATTCACCCCACAGGGCAGCAGCGCCTTCGAGGTCGGTGCCGATGCCGATATCCGGGAAGGTTTCCGAAGTCGGGGCGGCATTCAGGGTGGGCAGGGCGAAGAGGCCAGCCGGGATCTGACCCGCACCGAGGACATCAGTGGTCAGGGTTTCGCGATCAATCGCCATGGAGAAGGCCTGGCGAGCGCGGGCATCGTTAAACGGTTCGCGTTCGACGTTGAACCCGTAGTAGTAGGTGCAGGTGCCGGGGCCGGTGAAGTAGGAGGCGCTGAGGTTGGCATCGGCACTGATGCGGGCGTATTCGGTATCCGGAGCTTCGGCCACATCCAGCGTACCGGCTTCAAACTCGGTCAGCTGAACTTCTTCATCCAGGAAACGGAACACGACTTCATCGAGCGCCGGGACGGGGATATTTTCGGTTCCAGGCCACAGCGGGTTCTTGATCAGGGTCAGGCTGCCGCCGTCACCACGGACCCATTCCTTCAGGGCGAAGGGGCCATAGGTGGCGATGTTTTCCGGATCAATCCAGAACTCGGCATATTCTTCGATGATCGACTGCGGCTGCGCCATCGTCACCCACATGGTGAAGATGAAGGGCACCACGGCCGACGGTGCGGGGGTGGTGATGGTCAGTGTATTGCTGTCCACCACGGCCACCTGCACATCTTCGGCAGCGCCTTCACCGTTGCTGTATTCCGGCGCGCCAACGATCCACGGGCTGAGGACGTACTGATAGGGGGCGGCGGTTTCCGGGTTCAGCGAACGCAGGATACCGTACGCGAAGTCCTGGGCGGTGACGACCAGCGGGGTGCCATCGGCACCGACCAACTGCTCGACCGCATCAATTTCCGCGTTGTAACGCACCCAGGGCACATTCTCCATGATGTCGAAGGTGTAGGTCAGACCGTCTTCGGAAACCGTCCAGGTCGCCATACCCGACCCCAGGGCTGCGGTTTCTTCATTCGGGCGAGCCAGCGCGACAAAAATTTCATCAATGATCTGAACCGAGGGAACATCTTCAGCAATAGCGGGGTCAATAGTGGGAATATCACTGGAACCCATCTGACGTCCGGTGACGAGGATTTTCTTATCCTGGGCGCCAACCAGACCGACGGACAGCGAGGCCAGCAGGGCGATGACGAGCAGCAGCCCTACCAAACGATTCCTGGACATAGGCTCTCCTTTGTATGAAGTGAAACGATTCTGTTGTGCGTTGTGTTGTATACGCGCTGCTCACTCGATGGGTTCAATATGAGCAACCGATGAGTGAGGATAACAGGTTTAAGAGGGCCTTTCAACCATCATCCCTGACCAAGTTGCACAGTCCTGGTGTTAGTCAGTCTGGCTAAGCGTTAAAGAGTCTTAACCGGGATTTTACGTTTCCGCCGGGAGATCGAACCTACACTGAAGATAGGCCATGAAGGAAAAAACATCACCAGGAGCGCCCCATGAGCCAACTTTCGACCGACCGCCTGAAGCAGCTCACCCGCCTCATCCTCACCGACCCCGATCCTGACGCCCGTCTGGAAGCCCTGCTCGAAATCCGGCAATCCGATCACCCGAAAGTGATCGAACTCCTGCAAGAGGTCAACCGTACCGATCGGGAAAAAGCCGTGCGTGACCTGGCGGCAAACCTGCTGACGAAGAAGAAAATCGAGGCCATGGATTCTCCGGCGAATCCGGTCACGATAGAAGGCTGGACGTGCCGTTCCTGCGGTGGGCAGAACCCGCGCGAGTCCTCGATCTGCACGTTCTGCGGAGCGGAGCAAACCGGCTCCAGCTTACCGACGGAGCAGGCCACCACCCACAGCCCCTCCCCACTGACCGATCCCGCGGTGTTCATCATCGACCGGGATCATGTGAAGCGGTTCCAGCGCGGAGGCCGTGGGTTTGGTACCCAGGGGTGCCTGACGCTGTTCCTGATTCCCTTTGTGCTGATCGGCGTGTTCATGGTCGGCTTCCTATTGAACAGCCTGCGCGAGCAAGTGTCACTCGATCGACGCGGGATGGAGATCGCAGGCCGAGTCACCGATAAGACGATTTCCAGAGGGGATTCGGACAGTTATTACGTCCACTATCAATTTGAGGTTGAGGGGCGCACCTGGACTGATCGCTTGAGCCTGGATGAAGACGTGTACGACCGGATGGAAGTCGGGCAGCCCGTCGAGGTGCGCTACGTTCAGGGCGACCCGGCGATCTCGGTGCTGGTAGGGGTTGCCACCGGCTCCGAGATCCCGTTTCTGTTCGTCTTTAGCATCTGTTGGAACGGTTTTGCCTGGCTGATGTTCATCGGCAGCATCGTCCACATGGTTCAGCAACGGCGCTTATATAGGGAAGGACAAGTGGTCACAGGTGAAGTGCTGACCGCGAAAGGTGAACGCGACAGCGATGGCGACTTTTTTCTGGAAGTGGAGTATGGTTTTGCCGTACCTGGCACGCAGGACTTCCTCACGGGGAAGTATCGCGGGATGCACAACCATCTGAAGGGGAAGCCCTTGCCGGAGCGCCATACCCCGCTGGCGATCCTCTACCGCGCCGTGGATCATCATCAGCCGCTGTAGACAGGATGACCCGAGCAGGCAGCCGCTTTCCGGGCTGAAGCGACTGTGAGAATGATCTGGATGCGTTTATCGGCGGCGACGGCCCTGGAAACCGAGCCAGCCAAGGCAGGTCTGTAAAGGCGACATCTCCCGGTTCTGGACATATTGGACAGAATGGACAGATTTGACAGCCTGTCTTGTCCAACATCTGGCGTGATGTTCAGACGGTTCGGGCGAGTCGGTTTGTAACCATTGTACCTGAAAGTGAGTCAAAAATCGGAACATATGTTCCGATTTTTGTTGGTAGCACCACAATAGATCGGGGAGACGGAACCCCTCCCCATGTACGGAGCGGAGGAACTAAATTGACCTTTGGAAAGCCGTTGTAGAAGGATTTCAAGGCGGGCGACCCGGTGGGCCGTCCCTACAAAAAGGCCTTCTATGATTTTATGTAGCCCTATCCTCTGATGCCCGCATTCGCATATCAGACTTTGCACAGATGTTCGACCCGCGTTACACTACCGAACATCTGTTCCGGGAGGGCGCACCTATGGAAGCAAATGTATTCATTAATCTCTTTGCCTACAACCAATGGGCCAATCGGCGGGTCTGGGACTGCGTGATGCAGTTGAGCGAAGCACAATTCGACCAGCCCAACGACTACTCCATTGGCTCCATCCACATTCAGACCGCCCACCAGATGGGCGTTGAACACTGGTGGTTCCAGTTCCTCAAAACAGGCGAACTCCGCTTCGTGACCGAGGCTGATTGCGAAAATCGCGCCACCATCCGCTCCAAATGGGATGAAACCGAAGTCCTGATTCGGGAATATGTCGCCCATCTGACCCCGGCAGAACTCATCCGTACTGTCAAACCGCCGTTCTGGACGGCCGACCAACCGCCGATCCCGGTCTATGAAGCGCTGTTTCAGGTTGCCCACCACAGCACCGATCACCGTGCTCAGACACTGGCGGCGCTGCATCGTGTGGGCGGGGCGACAACCCCGCAGGATTATCTCTTTTATCACTTTGACCGGGCCGGGGCAGCCTGGACGAACGACTAAATCAGCTTCGGAATCAAAACGGGCGACCCATCTGGGTCGCCCGTTTCATTCAGGACTGGTTAGTCACCGACAGCAGGAGCCTTGGAAGGCGCACCCTTGACCAGGGGATCTTCGCTCGGGACAGGCAGGACATCCGGCCAAGCCGAGACACCATGCTCGTAAACATCGATCCCGATTTCGTCGGCTTTCGAGTTCACCCGCAGGCGGTTGATAACCTTGAGCAAGCCGAACATCAGCAAACCGGTGACTGCACAGTAGATGATGGTTGAGGCCGAACCGATTAACTGGGTGACCAGCAGACCGGCGTTGCCGTAGATCAGACCACCCTGACCGGCCAGTTCACCACCGGCTGCATAGGGACCAGCAAAGAGGAAACCGGGCATGGCGAAGATACCGATGGCAATTGTGCCCCAGATACCGTTGGCGCCATGCACGGCGAAGGCAGTCACAGGATCATCGATCTTGGCCTTCTCGACCAGGTCGGCTGCGACCACGACCAGTACGCCACCAACACCACCAATGAGGATGGCTGCCCAGGGTTCAACGAAGGCGCAGGGGGCTGTAATTGCCACCAGACCTGCCAGCGAACCATTCAAGGCGCCTGCCAAATCCCATTTGCCTGTGCGAGCATACATGAAGAACATGCAAACCATGGCACCCGCACCGGCCCCCAGGGTGGTGTTCAGGGTCACCAGGCCGACCAGGCCAGGGTTACCCATGCCCAGGGTCGAACCGGGGTTGAAGCCGTACCAACCGAACCACAGGATCATGGTACCGAGCGTAGCGAAACCGAGGTTATGGGCCGGGGGGATCTTGCCCCAGACTTTCCCCTTACGCGGGCCGAGCATCCAGGCACCGACCAGCGCCAGCACACCACCGACGGTGTGTACAACGGTGCTGCCAGCGAAGTCGTGGAAACCCTGCTGGAAGAGCCAGCCGCTGCCCCAGACCCAGTGCGCAATCACAGGGTAGATGAAGATGGCGATCAGGGCGCTGTAGATCAGGTCGCCAATGAAGTCCGTGCGTTCGGCCATCGCGCCAGTGGTGATGGTGCTGGCAGTCGCGGCGAAGGCGAATTGGAAGAAGAACATGGTCAGCAGATTGATGGTCAGGCCGGGATATAGTTCACTCATCTGCGCGGCGCTGATGAAGAAGTAGCTGGTCCCGAATAAACCGCTGCCGTTGTCGGCACCGAAGGCGATACCGAAACCGACCGCCCACCAGACCAAGGCTGTCAGGCCAGCATCAATGAAGTTCTCCAGCAGGGCGTTGACTGCACCCGTCTGGCGGATCAGACCGGTTTCCAGGAGGGCGAAACCCGTCTGCATGAAGAACACCAGGAAGCCCGTCAGGAAAACCCAGGTCGTGTCGATAGAAGTCTTGACGGCGGCAATGTCATCCATTGTCGGGGTCGTCACATCTTGCGCGAAGGTGAAATTGGTGCCGAAGGCGGCGAGGATGACGGTGCATATCGCCAGAGCGATAATACGACGCCACATGCGACGCTGTCTCTGCATCTTGGGTTTCCTCCTGACTGAGAACGAAAGCTGTTGTGTTGCGGTCAATGGAGGGCAGTGTAACGAGATGAAATCCTTGTCCGAAGGGCGATTTAGTCTGAAAAACGCAGATAAAGTATTGTAAGAAATAGACAACTTGACAGCGAAGTGACCAGTTTAATGCCGGTATGGGGTGTCACTATGTGACAATTATGGGGTGTATAGGGCAGAATGCATAAAGTCGGCAGGTGCTATTTACCGTAGCCTAGATGAGAAACTGTTAAATATGGCTAAGGTTCATTTAACGATTATGCGCTGCAGTGAGGATGACGTCATTCTCACCTGGGGCTGCATTGTCCAATACCGCTAAGATAGGTAAGCAAAAGCCGGATTCCGCAAGCACTATTCCGCCATCGACTGCTGAAATCAACCAGAAAACAAGGATGTCTATCACCCATGTACTTGATCCTACTTGCAAACGTTGCTGCAACACTGCTGATGACTGGCGTCATCTGGATGGTGCAGGTGGTGCACTATCCGCTCTTTGCACTAGTCGGACGGGAGCAGTTCCCGGCTTACGAATATGCGCATAGCGCATCCATCACCTTGCTGGTCATGCCGCTGATGCTGGTCGAACTAGGGACTGCGTTCGTGCTGGCGCTCAGTCCCACGCCGGGCCTCGACCGGCTGACCCCCTGGATTGGGTTGGTGTTGGCGGCGGCAACCTGGGGCGTGACTTTATTCTTCAGCATTCCGGCGCACAATACACTCAGCGGTGGCTTTGATGCAGCGGCCCATGCCGCGCTGGTCAGCAGCAACTGGCTGCGGACGCTGGCGTGGACAGCGCACAGTGGATTGGTGATCTACTGGTTGGGGCGCTTACTGGGCTGAGGAGGCGGGCGTGCTGCCGCCGTTTTCCTCAAAGACATCCGCCAGCAGGGTATCGAAGGAACCTGCCGGGAAACGCTTCGCCAGTTCCGCACCGGCTTCCTGCCCGATCTTTGAGCGCAGCGCGTTTTCCATTGTCGGCTGGTCGGCGAAGTACAGTTCGAGGATGCGGTAGTAACGCGGCTGTCCGCTGGGGCTGCCCAGTACATTCACGACCTGCCGCCGGGCGATATCCGGGATGCGTTCGCACAATGCCAGAAAATCGTTGTAGCGATCTTCAAAACCGGCGGTGTCAGTGGGGGGATGAAAGCCGATGAGGAATTTAATCATGGTGGGTGGAGTCAAAGGGCGGGACTGAGACCCGCCCTGCTGGATGATGAATTAGCGTTTGCCGCCGCGCAGGATCAGCCCGATGATGATGCCGATCAGCACCGCTACTGTGACGGTACGAACCGGATACTTCTGGACAACCTGCTTGGCATCCTTGCCCATTTCTTCCACGGAGCGATTGTTCAGGTAGTGGGCGGCTTTTTCCAAGCCTTTCGCCACTTCATCCGCAGCGTGAGCCGCTTCTTCGCCGATGGGACGCTCGTGGGCTTCTTCGCGGATTTTCTCCGCGGCGGTGTGGAGCAGTTTGACGGCTTCCTTCCGCACATCTTCGGCACGGCTGTTGAATTCCCGCCCGATTTCCCGCAGATCATCAGTGATTTCGGCAGCGGCAGCGTTGTTCACATGCGCGCCATTCATCTCGGTCATGGTTGACCTCCTGATCGTGAGTTGTCGATTATGAACATTATACCACGCAGCGACCTCAGATCCTACAGCTCCGCCAAGCAGTTTGAGCATTCAGCAGGCATGTGTTACTCTCTGCCGACCTCTGGAAAAGATGTTTTCTGCCCTGAAGGAGTATTTGCTCATGGATTTTGCGATTACCTTTAAAGGGGATATCAGCCCCAAGCGGACAGTGGCCTTGTGCCGACAGGCGGAGTTGGCAGGTTTTACCTACGGCTGGTTTTTTGATTCACACGTCCTCTGGCGCGAATGTTACGTGACTATGGCGATGTGCATGGAACATACCCAGCACATGCGCTTTGGCCCCTGCGTGACCAACCCTGGTGTGCGGGAATGGTCGGTGGCGGCCAGTCTATTCGCTACACTGATGGAGCAAAGCGGCGGGCGCTTTGACATGGGCGTGGGACGCGGCGATAGCAGCCGCCGGGTGCTCGGCCGTAAACCGCTGACCATCGAAACCATGGTCGAATTCTCGGAAGCGGTCAAGGGCATGATTAAGGGCAAGGAAGTCACCTACGACGATGAACAGACTTCGGTCAAACTGCCCTGGGTGAGCGGTTACGATCTGGCGGTGTGGGTGGCGGCTTACGGACCGAAGGCGCTGGCCGGTGCCGGTGAATCCGGCGACGGCCTCATTATCCAGTTGGCTGATCCGGGCCTGGTGCGCTGGTTCAGCGAGCAGGCGATTGCGGCGGGTAAAGCCAAAGGTCGCAAGATGGGCAACTACCAGGTCATGTCCGCTGCGCCGGTGTGGGTGGGTGACCTGCCCAAAGGCCGGACCCAGACTCGCTGGTTCCCGGCGATGGTCGGCAACCATGTAGCGGATATTGTGGAGAAGTACGGTAAGAGCGACCCGAACATTCCCCAATCACTGACCAACTATATTGAAGGCCGCAAGGGCTACGACTACAAGCACCATGCCGATAAGGACGCCGATCACCTCGGTTTCATCAAGGATGATATTGTGGATTCGTTTGCCATCCTGGGTTCACCGAAGGATCACATCGCCAAGCTGGAAGAACTGGAAGCGGCTGGCGTGACCCAGTTCAACATCTACCTGATGTGCGGCGAAGAAGAGCGCATCGTGGCGGAATATGCCGAACACATCATTCCGCATTTCCAGAAGGCCAAACGCAAGAAGGCAGCCTCGCCAAAGAAGAAGGCTGCACCCAAAACCAAGCCGGCAGCCAAAAAAACCGCTGGCAAATAACCATAACCACCAGCAATGCGCCGGAACCCTTCCGGCGCGTTTTGTTTCAGGAGCAAGCCTCGATGGACTTTGACCTCAGCGCTGAACAAGTGATGTATCAACGGACAGTGCGGGATTTCTGCGCGGCGGAGATCAAACCGTATGCGGCGCAGATTGATGCCAGCGGCGAATTGCCATGGGTGGCGATCCGTAAGATGCCGAACCTGGGGCTGACCGGATTGCAGGTCGAAGAAGCCTACGGCGGTGCGGGGCTGGATACGGTGAGCGCGGCGATTGCGCTGGAAGAACTGGGTTGGGCCTGCGGGTCAACGGCGTTGAGCATCGCAGCACATAACGGCCTTTCCTGTGGGCCGATCAGCCGGTGGGGTACCGCAGCCCAAAAGGAACACTACCTGCCGAAACTGACCAGCGGAGAGCACCTGGGCGCGTTGGCTTTGACCGAGCCGAATGCTGGTTCGGACCTGGCGGGTGGGGTGCAAACGATGGCGGTACGGGAGGGCGATGAGTGGGTCATCAACGGCACCAAAGCCTGGATTACCAACCCGAAATTTGCGCCAGTGGTGATCGTACTGGTGCGGACGGATCGGGAAGCAGGTACACGAGGCTTTTCCATGCTGCTGGTGGAGCCAGGACGTCATGGATTCACGATTCATCCACCGGAAAAGAAGATGGGGCTGAATGCCAGTCCAACACAGATGCTGACCTTTGACCGGGTGCGGGTGCCCGCAGAGGCGGTGCTGGGCGAGGTTGGGCGGGGGTTTCAACAGACGATGCAGACGCTGGATAGTGGGCGCATTACTATCGGGGCGATCTGCCTGGGGCTGGCGAGGGCAGCTCATGAGGAAGCGCTGCAGTATGCCGGGCAGCGGCGGGCGTTTGGCAAGGCGATCCATGAGCATCAGGCGATCCAGTGGATGATTGCCGATGCGGCCTTGGAGATCGAAGCGGCGCGGCTGTTGGTTTACCGGGCGGCGTGGCTGAAAGATCAGGGGCGGGATTTTGCCCTGGCAGCGGCGATGGCGAAGTTGAAGGCGAGCGAAGTGTGTGAGAAAGTCTGCTGGAATGCGGTGCAGATTCATGGCAGTTATGGCTACAGTCGGGAGTTTCCTGTCGAGCGGATTTACCGGGATCAACGGTTGATGACCATCGGTGAGGGGACGAGTGAGATTCAGCGGTTGGTGATTGCGAGGAAGGTGATTGGGGGCTAGGGGAAGGGTGGGGAAGTGCAGATTGAAGGAGTGAAGCGGGTGGGCAGTAGCGGAGGAGGAAGTTGGGATAATGAAGGGGATAAGTTGGGATAAATGAGGGGTTTGTGACCTGTTTTGCAGGGAAGAAACAGGTAATGTATTACGAAATATTAATTGTAGAAGTGGAGGCGGGAGGATTTATACCCTGCCCTATCGGTTTCGGTAAGGGCGGACACCATGAATAGCGTCCCTACGGGTGTGGGATGTGATCCTGAAAATGCAGTCAGGGGGAATCCCAAATACTTGACAGCGCTTCAAAAGGATTTTACTATAGTGGAAGCGCTTCCACTGTTGAAAACTATTCCTAATTTTGTTTAGAGTATCTAATGGGTAACCCAACTATTTACGATGTTGCGCGAACTGCAGGAGTAGGGGTTGGCACCGTCTCCCGCGTGCTGAATAACAGCACCCGCGTCAGCCCGGAAACGCAGGAAAAAGTGATGAGTGCCATCTGGGCACTCGGTTATCGTCGCAGCAAAGTCGCCCGTCAACTCTCCACCGGCATTCAGCATCGCAATATTGGTGCAATCATGCCGTATATCACCCCACCTTCGTTTGTCGAGCGGCTGCGTGGCATCCAAATGGCGCTGAGCCATCAGGACAATGACTTCAATCTAATCCTCTACACGGTTAGCGAACCGGATCGCCAGCGTGAACAACTCCTGACCATCATCGACCAGTCCACGGTAGACGGATTGCTGATCACCGCCCTGAACATCTCCGATGAGGAGCGGAGCTTATTGACACAAGCGGGCATCCCGTTTGTTTTGCTCAGCGATGAATGCAACGGGGAAAACAACTGCATCAGCCCGGATAACATCCAGGGTGGCGCTCTGGCGACACAGCACCTCCTCCAACTGGGGCACCGGCGGGTGGCCTACGTGGGCGATGCATTCCCGAATAATTACGGTATCCCCACCAGCGAACTACGCTATCAGGGGTATCTCTCCGCGCTGGAATCGTACGGTATCGCATTTAATTCCAACTATGTGGCGCTGGGCGTACACGGTGAAGAAGCCGCGTACACGCTGACCCAAGCGCTTTTGAACCTGCCCGAACCGCCCACCGCGATCTTCGCGATGTCTGACATTCAGGCTGTGGGCTGTATTCAGGCTATCCGCGCCGCCGGTCTGCGCGTGCCGGAAGATATTTCTGTGATTGGCTTTGATGATGTGCAGTTGAGCCGGTACGTGGGACTGACGACCATCCGGCAACACCTGGAACAAAGCGGTTACATGGGTATGCAAACCTTGCTGGAGATGTTGAATACACCCGACCAAGTTCTGCCGCGGCAACTGCCGCCCTTGGAGCTGATCGTACGTGGCACAACCCAGCCGTTTAATCCGGTTCAGGGGGCTGGTTAAGCGATTCATTCAGGAGCAATCAGAACGTGATCTGCCCAGTGCAGAATGGGTTCTGTTGACAACCTTACTGGCAGTATCGACCCGATGGTCAGAGAGGAGTTTTTCATCGAGATTGGTCGTCAGAAAAAGAGCCGGGATGCCGCCCGACTCTCTTTCCAGGCACATTATTGCACCTGATTTACGGACATAGGAGATATTAGCATGAAACGTTCGTTTTATCTCATCTTTTCAGCCCTCGCTGTATTCGCCATGTTCATGGCTGTGGCGCGGACACCCAAGGCTGTCGCGCAGGATGCAATCGACTGCGGAACCGAGCCGATCACGCTCCGCGGCTACTTTGAAACCGGCTTCGATCTGCCGTTCCGACTGGCTGAAGAATTCACCAAGCAATACCCGAATGTCACCTGGGACATCAGCCAGGATCAGTTCGCCAACCTGATCAACGCGACACCGCGTCTGCTCTCGGGTGATAATCCGCCGGATCTCATCCGCCTGCCCACGATGGTTTCGTTTGCGAACCAGGGGCTGCTCAAGAACCTGGACGAATATGCGGAAGCGTTTGGCTGGAATGATTGGCCGGTGCCGCAGCTCAATCAGAATCGTGTTGCCGAAGACGGGACACGCGGTTCGGGTTCGCTCTACGCCATGGGTCTCAACTACAGCCTGACCGGCATTTTCTACAACCGTGACCAGGCTGCCCAAATTGGCATGACCGAACCGCCCACCACCCTGGCCGAGTTCGAAGCTCTGCTGGCCGCCGCTAAGGAAGCCGGTCTGCTGCCCATCATGCAGTGGGGCAGCGCTCAGAGCGGTATGGGTCTGGCCTTCCCCTTGCAGGCTCTGATGGCCTCGGTCGGTTCAGTTGACCCCATCAATAACTGGATCTTCCAGAAGCCCGGCGCGACCATCGACACCCCGGAGAATCTGGTCGCCGCGCAGCACCTGGCGGACTGGATCAGCAACGGTTACTTCCCAGAAGACATCAACGCCATTGAATACACGGATGCCAATGCCCGCTTCAGCGAAGGTGAAGGCGTCTTCATCTTCAATGGTGACTGGCAGAACGCCGCCTATGACGCAACCATGTCCGGCAATGTCGGCTTCTTCGTCATGCCGTCCGCAGAAGAAGGTGGCTCACCGGCTGCGATGTCCGCTCCGTTGACCTTCGGCATCGCCGCTAATGCCGTCAATGCCGATTGCGCGGCCTTCTTCTTCAATTGGGTCGGCACCAACGAAGTCGCTCGCCAGATTGGCGTCGATGTCGGTGGCTCCAACCCCGGTGGCCCGTCCGGACTGCCGATGCCGGCCGTTGCCGAAGGTTCGATCACCAATGAGACGCTGGCTGCTGGCTCGGTCATTGGTGAAGCCGGGACTTCGATGGACTTCATCGCCAATGCGACCAGCGCCATCTTTGCCCAGGGCTGGACCCCGGAACTGCAGAAGATGGTGGGTGGCCGGCAGGATGCGGCGGGTCTGCTGCAAACTGTTCAGGCCGAATACGAACGTCAGCTCTCTGAATAGTGGTAAAGGCCGCAGGGCGATGCCTGTGCTGCCAGATGAACCATGACTATGAAAACGTCAAATCGTCCCGCGGCCCCCATGAATTCTCGTCGCCCCCCTTTCGCAGGGGGGCGCTGGGAACACGTTGTCGGTTGGCTGTTTGTGATACCCGCCTTAGTCATGTATGGAGCCTTTGTACTCCTGCCCCTTCTGATGAGCGTGCAATACTCGTTCGTTCGTTGGAATGGGTTTGGTCCGATGACCTGGGTCGGCCTCGATAACTACATCCGCGTTTTGGAAGACCCAGACCTGCTGGGAACGATCTTCAACTCACTCCGGCTGGTCGTCTTCTTCAGTTTTATCCCCGTGTCACTGGGGCTGGTGATCGCCAGCATCATGCATCGCACCGCGACAGGCCGTTATGGAGCGCTCGCCCGAACTGTTCTGTTCCTGCCTCAAGTGATTCCTCTGGTGGCCGCCGGGATTATCTGGGGGCGGCTGCTTTCGCTGCCCGGCCTGGTTAACGAAATCCTCCGCGCCATTGGCCTTGATGATGTAACCCGCGCGTGGCTTGGTGACTTCGACTGGGCGCTCCCGGCGGTTGGCTTCATCGGCGTCTGGGTTCTGCTGGGTTTCTGTACTGTCCTCCTGTCGACAGCCATGACCAAGCTCGACCCATCCTTGTTTGAGTCGGCACGGATTGATGGCGCCAGTTGGTTCACCGAGTTCATCCGGATCACGGTTCCTCTTCTGAGAAACGAGATCGGTGTTTGCCTCACCGTCACGGTGATTGCCGCCCTGGCGGCTTTTGACATCGTCTACGTTTCGACCGCAGGAGGGCCGGGTAACTCCACCGCTGTCCCCGGCATCCAGATCTATATTCTGGCGTTTACGGAGCAGCGGATTGGTCCCGCTTCCGCGCTGGCGGTGATGCTGACCGCGCTGGTGCTGATCGTGATCCTCCCCTTCCAGCGCCTGAACCGGGAGGCCTAGCGATGAAAATTGATCGTACCGAGCTTTATGGTGGACGTGCCCTGCTGCTGGTGCTGATGACGATCACCATCCTGCCGTTTATCAGCATCTTCATGACCGCGCTGCATCCCTCCGGGACAGTCCCCCGGGGCCTGGAATGGCCCGCCGACCCACAGTGGGGCAACTTCATTGAAGCCTTTAACGTGGCGAATATGACGGCGCTGCTGGGTTCGAGCGTCTATATCGTGATTGCGGTGGTGCCAATCTCGCTCATCATTTCGACGATGGCCGGATTTGCGATTGGTCAGCTCCGCATCCCCGGTTCACGCATCCTGCTGGCGCTATTCGTCTTTGGGCTGACGCTCCCCTTTGGCGGCATCATCGTCCCGCTCTACTATCTGGAACGGGCGCTGGGTATCTACAACACACGGCTGGCGGTGGTGCTGCCGCTGATTGGCCTGTATATGCCGTTCGCCGTCTTCTGGATGCGTGCTCATTTCGTCAATATGCCGACGGAGATTTCGGAAGCGGCGCGCGTCGATGGGTCCACACTGTGGGATCTGTTCTGGCGCATTCATCTCCCGCTGGCCCGTGCGCCGATGGCATCCCTCGGCATCCTCATGTCCGTGTGGACGTGGAATCAGTTTCTGCTTGCGCTGGTGCTGGTCGAAGACCCAACCGAACGCACGATGGCTGGCGCGCTCGGCGCGTTTCAGGGTCACTATGCCACCAATGTGCCTTTGCTGTGTGCGGGCACGATTCTGATCCTGCTGCCGACGCTGGTGGTCTTTGTGTTGTTCCAACGCCAGATCATCTCTGCGCTGCTTCAGGGTTCGGTCAAGGGCTGAGCGGCAGCGAGCGGATTCTGATCCCTCCAGATTCTCATATTCCACAATTCATTGCCTAGCATTGTCAGGTAGGTAGGGGCGACCCGACGGATCGCCCCTACGTGCGTGGCGGGATGATGGGGATGGGCGGACGCCGTGAATGGCGTCCCTACGAAGGTGGCGGTATAAGTCGCCAGCGGAACGTTGGTTGCCAGAGTTGCCCCCACTTTGCTAGAATGCCGGACGCAATCGTTCGTTATAGAGACAGGAAAAGCATGAAGACGCTGCGCCGTATCGCCACAGTGCTGTTATTGGGCATTATTGTCCTCAGTATGTCCATCGCCCTGGCCCAAGGTGGCCTGAACGCCACGATCCGAGACGGTGCGCGCCTGCGCGGTGGCCCCGGCACCGACTGGGCCTGGATTGGCTCGGTGGAGGCAGGGGAAGTCCTGCTGCTGGATGGTCGTGCGCCCGGTGGCGGTTGGGTACGCGGCGTCACCTCTTCCGGCATTGTCGGTTGGGTGATCCAAAGCGCCATCGACCTGACTGAAGATCAGGTGAATACCCTGCCGGCCATATGGGTCGATGTCCCCTTCACGCTTGCCCCGGTACGCGGCGGCGCGATCCCGGATTCGCAGAAAGCCGAACTCGGCCTGAGCGGCGCAACGGCCCCGGCTGCCCCGGTTGAGGGACAGACCGCCGCGCCGGTCAGCGCACCGGCAGCGGTGGCTGCACCCTCCGGCGATGGCCCAGCGGTCACGGTCGGGAACTTCGTCCGCCTGCGGAACACGCCCAGCACGGATGGCCAGATCATCGCGGAACTGCCCCCAGGCACCAATGCCCGCGCCAATGGTCGCAACGCCAATCAGGACTGGATTCGGATCACGCTGGGTGACGGGCGTTCCGGGTGGGTCTCGCTGCGTTTTGTGCCGATCACCCCGGAAGACTTCGCGACGCTGCCCATTACGGATGCCCCCGGCAGTGGCGCAGCCCCGGCTGCTGCCCCTGCAGCGGGTGAACCGGCCGCCGAGATTCCTATCCCAGAAGCCATCGTCAACGTCGCGCCGGTCAGCGGCTTCAACCTCGGCGGTCATATCAATGGCTTTGGTCAGGCGACCCTGAACGCACTGCAGCGCGCCGGGATGAGCTGGGTGAAGAAGCAGTTCCGTTACACCGCCGGTCAAAACCCGCAGGATGCCGCAGGCGTCATCAATGAAGCGCACGCCTACGGTTACCGCATTCTGCTGGGCGTGGTCGGCGCACCGAGCGAAGTTCTCAACCCCGGCTACTTCGACCAGTACGCGGGTTTTGTCGCGGGACTGGCCGCCCTGGGCGCGGATGCCATCGAAATCTGGAATGAGCCGAACATCGACCGTGAATGGCCGGCTGGTTCCATCGATGGGGCGCTCTATACCGATTTACTGCGGCGCTCTTACAATGCCATCAAGGGCGCGAACCCGAATACGCTGGTGATCAGTGGCGCACCCGCCCCGACTGGCTTCTTCGGCGAGGCCGGTTGCACGGCCCAGGGTTGCAATGACAACGCGTTCCTGGCTGCGATGGCCCGCGCCGGTGCCGCCAGCGTGATGGACTGCGTGGGCGCGCACTACAATGAAGGCATCCTACCGCCGACCGCCACCAGCGGCGACCCGCGCGGCAACAGCGGCTACTACACGCGCTACTTCTCCGGGATGCTGAACACGTACTACAACGCCTTTGGCGGTCGCCGCCCGATCTGCTGGACGGAACTGGGTTACCTGTCACCGGAAGGGATCAGTTCGCTGCCAGAAGGCTTCATCTGGGCGGCAGGGGTGACGGTCGGGCAGCACGCCGCCTGGCTGGATCAAGCCGCCGCACTTTCGGCCCGGAGTGGCAAAGTCCGCCTGATGATCGTCTGGAATGTGGACTTCCCGGATACGGGGGGCAGCGACCCGATGGGCGGCTACGCGATGATCCGCCCGGATGGGAGCTGCCCAGCCTGCGACGCGCTGGGGAGTTAGCCCGGGCAGGTCGCCCACGATAAAGTGTCAAATGAGGGGGTGTGGGAGTATCCCATGCCCCTTTCTGTTGTCGGTCTGATCTCGCAGAACGAACTTAACTTATTTCCAGTGGGTCAATAGAGGGTCACGGCAGATTGGTAGTCCGCGCTCTCGGAGGCGAAAAATCGCGTCTCTACCCTGGTTCTGAACCATTCTGATCGCCATTCGAGGTTTATGCATTTGCCCTGACCATCCCGTACCATCCCTGTCCGGCGCTGATCGGCAATCTGTATAATGAGCCGGTGTCGGGCGTTCGTACGCGAATAAGCTCGGCATTTTCACTACTCAACCATCAAAAAACGATCCAACCAAACCTATGCTGCCTGAACTCCGCCAGAAAGTCCGCTTCAATTTTATCGTCAATGCTGGGGATGGAGCCTTCTTCGGCCTGGCCTCGGTCGGATTGGCCTCGCTCGTCACCGTTATTCCCCTATTCATGGATTCATTGGGGGCCAGCGCCTTCTTGATTGGGCTTGTCTCCGCCATGTATTTTGTCGGCTGGCAAACTCCCCAGTTATTCACCGCGCTGCACGTCAGCCGTCTGGCCCGTTACAAGCCGATGGTCATGGCGATGACCATCCATGAACGCTGGCCCTACTTCGCGCTGGCGGGAGTGGCGCTGCTGGTGCCAGTCATACATCCTAACCTCACAATCGCCCTGACGGTTCTGTTTGTCCTCATCATCGCCCTGGGTGGCGGGATGGCCGCCACCGCCTGGCAAAGCATGATCGGCAAGCTCATGCCGCAGAACTTGCGCGGCACCTTCTTTGGGGTGCAGTCGGCGCTGGTCAACCTACTGGGCGCGGGTGGAGCAGTCCTGGCGGGCGTGCTGCTGGAACGCATGGACTCTCCATGGAACTATGCCCTGTGTTTTGGGCTGGCGGGAATTGCCATGATGATTTCCGTCTGGTTCCTGAGCATGGCGCATGAACCGGCGCATATTGTCGAGGACGTGCCGCGTCTGGCGGGGTCACGCCTCGGTTTGCGGGAGATGCGTGCTATCCTCCGGCGCGATCCCAACTTCCGCTGGTTCCTGGTGTCCCGCTCGCTCATCATGTGTTCGTACACTGCGGTAGGCTTTTATAGTGTGTATTCCAGCAACCACTTCCAGATGAGCAAAGAGACCATCGGCATTCTGACGGGTATCCTGACCCTTTCCCAGACCGTCGCCAATGTGCTGTTCGGCTGGTGGGGCGACCGTGTTGGGCATCGCCTGATGTGTGTGATTGGCGCAGCCTTGATGGCTGCCAGTGCGGGCATCGCCGCCTTCGCACCAGACTCGGGCTGGATGTACCCGGCCTTTGCGCTGGCAGGCGCTTCTGCTGCCAGTGTGTGGGCGGCGGCTATCTCGCTCTCGCTGGACTTCGGCACCACACAGGAAAAGCCGCTGTATATCGGCCTTTCCAACACCCTTGTCGCCCCCGCAAGTATGCTTGCGCCAATCCTGATTGGCCTGGGTGTGGATGGTCTGAATATTCCCGCTCTGAACCTAAGCCTGCCGGGTCTAGGCTATCCACCGCTGTTCGCAGTCTGCGCCGTGATTGGGCTGGTAGCGGCGCTCACCTTTTGGCTCCTGATGCGCGATCCCGACCAGCCTGACCACGAGCACCTAGCTGCCATTCCCGTGCACAGTGCGGCGGGCGATTAATCTCCACATGCCCACATGGAAACCGCTATGATCGAACCTGCCAGTGCCGCTACACTCTGGGCAGCCTTCTGCCAAACTCTGCCGGATGCCGAAGCTGTCGCGCAGCTCACACCCGATGTGTGGCCGTTTGGTGATAACCCACCACTGGCCGATGAGCTGGGGGCGCTGGTCGCCACCGGCATCAAGACGGCCACGGCCAGCCTGAGCTGGGAGTTCGAGGCTGATGCCAAGGCGCTGCCACAGGTCGGTGACTACAGCATCATTCTGGATGGGCGCGGGGAAGCACTGTGCATCATCCAGACGACCGAGGTGCGAGTGCTGCCGTATCAGCAGGTGCCCGCAGAATTCGCCTATGATGAAGGCGAAGGCGACCGCTCGCTGGCCTACTGGCGGGAAGCGCACTGGGCTTATTTTGGGCGGCGCTGCGCGGTGATCGGACGTACACCCAGCATGGAGATGCCGGTGGTGTGCGAGCGTTTCCGCCTGGTCTACCCTGTGGTGTGATGGGCATGCCCAGTGACTCTCTGACGCCGATTGAAGAGCAAAAGCCAAAGGCCCTTGAGGGCATCCGTGTGTTGGACTTCTCCCGCGTGCTGGCGGGGCCGTTCGCCACGATGGTGCTGGCCGACCTGGGCGCGGAGGTCATCAAGATCGAATCGCCAGGGCGGGGCGATGAAACCCGTGAGTGGGGGCCACCCTGGCACGGCGAGGGCCAGGAACGCCTGAGCGCCTACTACCTGAGCGTCAACCGCAACAAGCGCAGCCTGACACTCAACCTCAAACATCCGGAAGGGCAGGCCATCGCCCGCCGACTGGCTGAACGCTCCCACGTCCTGATCGAGAATATGAAGGTCGGCGGGATGGCGAGCTTCGGGCTGGATTATGAGTCGCTGCGCTCGGTGAATCCGGCACTGGTCTACTGCTCGATCAGCGGCTTTGGGCAGGACGGCCCTTACGCCGAGCGCCCCGGTTATGATTACGTGGTGCAGGCCATGAGCGGCCTGATGTCGATCACCGGGGAACCCCAGGGCGAACCACATAAAGTCGGCGTAGCCGTTTCCGATGTGTTCACCGGGTTGTTTGCCGCCAATGCGATTCAGGCGGCGCTGCGCCATGCCGAACGCAGCGGGCAGGGTCAATACGTGGATGTGAATCTGCTGGAGTCGCAGTTGGCGGCTTTGGTGAATGTCGCCAGCAATGTGCTGGTCTCCGGGTCGGACGCGCCCCGCTGGGGCAACGGGCATCCCAACATCGTGCCGTACCAGGTCTTTTACGCGGCAGATAAACCGCTGGTGGTAGCGGTGGGCAATGACCGCCAATTCGCTGCCCTGTGCGACCTGCTCGACTGCCCACACCTAACGACTGATCCGCACTTCAACACCAATCCGGCGCGCGTCGCGCACCGCGCTGAACTCATCCCCTTGCTAAATGAACGCTTCAAGCTGAAGGATGCTGAAAGCTGGGTGGAAGGACTGCTGGCGCTAGGCATCCCCACCGGGCCGATCAACACGGTGCAGCAAGCGCTGCATGACCCCCATGTGACGGCGCGAGGATTGGTCGAAACGGTCACGATGCCGGATGAGTCCACCCTTCGGTTGGTCGGCCCACCCGTCCGCCTGAGCGCCACGCCCGCCCGCATCGAGTCCGCGCCGCCGCAGGTTGGTGAGCATACCGAGCACGTCCTGCGGGAGGTGCTCGGTATGACGCAGTCTGACATCAGCCGCTTGCGCGAACAGGGTGTAGTTTGAGGAACGGACGGTTACTCGGTCACACCCCAGATGCGTACGATGCCATCCCAACCGCCGGTGAGCAGCATGGAGCCATCGGCGCTGAAGTTCACCAGATACGCGGCGGATTGTGGCAGTTCCGCCAGCACATCGAGGGTCGTTGCATCATAGAGCGTCACGCGACCGTTGACTGTCACCGCCAGCATTGAGCCATCCGGGCTGTAAACCAGGTCGTAGAGGTAGGCATCAGCCGAAGTTGTCGACGTAAACGATTTGGACTCGATATCGAATAGTTGAAGACGGTAGCCCGGCACGGCTGGCTCGACATTGATCGGAAGGGCAATCGTGCGACCATCTGGCGACCAGGCCAAAGCTGGACTGGAGCCATAGGCGCTATTCACGTCAGGGTAATCGCCCACGTAAATCTGTTCCGGCTTGAGTAAATCATAGATGGTAAGCCCTATGCCATTGCTGAGACCATCACTGAACGCCAGGATTTGTCCATCCGCGCTGAAGGCACCGTCATAGGAAGTGGTGTCCCGCGTGAAGATAGTTTGGTATTGACCGGGGAGCGTCAAATCCCACAAGCGCGAACCGTTGGTACCTGTCAGCAGGAGTTGATTTCTATCCGGGTTGAAGCGTACCGTCCCCCACACACCATCAGGCACATTAAGCGTAGTCTGGACTTCACCTGACAGCGTATCGATCAAGCGCACGCCCTGATTTTGCGTCTGGTAATTCGTTCCCACAACGCGAATGTTTAAGTCAGAGTAGGCGATCAGGCTGCCATCCGCGCTCAAGTCCGCCATATCCCGATACAGGGTCGCGTCTGTCTCGAAACGCCGGGCTTCTTCCTCTGTAGCGACATCGTAGAAGCGCAGGGTACCGGTTTGGTCGGCCACAAAGACCTGCTGCTGGTCGGGTGTCAGCTTGACGGCGCTGATGTTCCCAGCGTAGTCACGGATTGAGGCAACCTCGTCACCGGTTTGGGCATCCCAGACCTGCACTAGCCCGGCATATTCCAGCGTGACCAGTTGACTCCCATCCGGGCTGTAGGCCACCGAGGTGGTGTATTCCAGACTGGTCTGCACTTCGGAGGTCTGGAAGCGGCTAGTATCCCCGGTCAGCGACCAGATTTTCAGCCCCCCATTGACCGAGGCGGAGGCTATCTCTGTGCCTGCCGGATTGATTGACAGAGATAGATCATAGGCGGTGAAGTTCGTTGACGCCTGGCTCTCGATGACCTGCTCGCCAGTATCCACGTTCCAGCCAACGATGCGGCTACGCTGGTTGCTGTAGATGACTGCCCCATCCGGACTGAAGGCTAAGTCTTGCCCGCCCTCCTCATCGAAGTACTCATTCCGATGCATGGTCTTGTCAGCCGTCCGCATCAGCATCAAGGACCAGGTCGGGGCCTCTGCAGAAAGGTCAAAGGCAATCGCTAGCAATCCATCTTCGCCTGGTTGGAAGGCTAGGGCATTGACCCGCCCGCCAAGTTGAACTGGAGTCTGATCCTGCTGCCAGGTCTGCGTCTTCCAAACCTGAACCGGATAGGTGGTTCCGTCTGGGTCATCCCAGGCCCCACCTCCCACTGCCAGTTCAGTTCCATCTGGACTGAAGGCCAGCGCGGTGACCTGGGTGGGGTATTCCAGATCGGTCACAACCCCACCTGTCACCGGATTCCAGACCCGCGTGCCATCGCCATCGCTCATCGCCAGCAGCGAGCCATCGGGACTCCAGGCCAGCACACGCTTGATGAAACTTGTATCAGTGCCTTCCAGCAGGCGGGCGGGAGCGGTCAGGTCGGCTGTGGTGTGGAGCCAGACTCCGCGCGTGCCAGCCAGGGCCAGCAGCGAACCATCCGGGGAGTAGGCGACCTGATGGAGATTGCCTTTTCCCATCGAGGTGATCTCCCGCACCCGGGTTGCATTTTCGGCAGTGATCGGCAGCAGTGGCGGCAGGCTGGCCCGGGCAGGATCGCCTGCCGGGGGAGTCCGCCCGATGATGACAAGGCTGATGAGCGCTAGCATGGCTGCCAGAGCGAGGGCCAGGGTCAGCCACGCACCCGCCCTGGGTTTAAACCCAGGGCTATCTGTTCCGGCGGGAAGCCGACTGAAGTCGGCTCGAACCCGCCGAGGAATCCGACCAGAAGGCTGGTGTCCATTGGCACTCTGCCTCTCTGCTTCTCTGCCTCTCTGCACTAATTCTTCAGTCCTGTGTGTCTCTGTGGTTAGTTGTATGACTTCTGTCGTCATGTGCGTATCCTCCTCATGCAACCGCTGGCGCAAGGACTCGGCAAAGTCCTGGCGCGGTGGCTGGCGGTGGTTGTGCAGAAAATCGTCATTCATGATTGGGAATCCCACTGCTTACGTAAGGTATGAACCGTGCGGTGCAAGATCGTCCCCACGTTGGACTCGGTCAGGCCGGTGACGGCGGCGATGGCCCGATTGGTCATTTCCGCGCCATACTTGAGTGCGATGATCTCCCGTTCGCGGGACGGGAGTGCCAGCAGCAGCCGGATCAGCGCAGCGTGTTCGGCGTGCTGCTCCACCACGGCCTCAACCCGGTCTTCATCCGGCAACGTCTCAAAATCCACCAGCGGCAGGTCAGGCAGCCGCGAGCGAAAATGATCGGCAGCAACGTGGCGGGCAATGGCGAACAGCCAGGTTGACACCGCACCCAACGCCGGATCATAGTCAACCCGCGAACGCCAGGCCTTGATGAAGGTGGTCGCGGTCAGGTCTTCCGCCAGGGGGTCGTCACCCACCCGGTATCGGAAATAGTTGTAGACGCGGGGCAGCCAGACCGTGTAGAGCGCGTCCCAATCAGGCGCTTCCGGTGGAGCTTCGGCAGGTGGGGGGGACGTAAGCCGCGTGTCCATACTATTCAGTTATACGCGGTGAAAGGGGGAAGTATCACAAATTGCGCGGACCAGATTGGCCCGCGCCTTAACGCCAATATAGGGATGCGCTCAAGACAGTAACTTTCTGATTGCGGTTAGCCACTTTGAATGGGACGGGCCGAATCGCAGGAGCGCAGGAGGGTAATCCCCCGTTTGCGTCCCGGCTCGCGGGCGATCCAGCCATGGAGTTCCATGCGTGTGAGCATCCGGTCGATACGCCCCGGTGACATATAAAACTGAAGCGCCAGTTCACGCAGGGTGGGTGGATAACTATTTTCGGCAACATACTGGCAGATCCAGGCAAAAACCGGCTGCAATTCCGACTTGTCGATCATGGTCGGCCTCCGCGCATAACAAGAATCAAACAGAGCGGGCTTCAGTGTAGAACAAATGGTCTTTTTGTGACAAGTCACTAATATCGGTAGAAGACCGTTAGAAGAAGGTTTGTGATAGCTGGCAATAGCTCTCAAGATATATTTTGTTGCGATTGACATTACAGAAAAAATCAAGGACACTCATTTTTGGAAAACGATTACAATGCATAGCATAGATGCCAACAACTGAAAGTGTGGAGATCCGAGGGATGCAGTCCCCGCCTTGTTCTTATTCCGATCCAAGCGGTTTGCCTCCAGCATTTGAACCGAATTGGAATCTCGATCTCAGTGCCTTACTGACGCTCAATCGGGCTGCCTTGCTTCAAGTTGACCGTCATGGACGGATCCTGAAGGCCCAGGGCGCCATCACTGATCTGCTTGGAATTGAACCAGAACAAGTGCAGGGTCAATGGTTTCGTTCGTACCTTCCCCTCCAAGCGCGGGATGCCTGGTCACAGACTTTTCGGACGCAAATTCTGGCGCGCCGTATGCACCAGCGCACTCGCTGGCAGTTGGAACGGGCCGATGGTGCTTTTATCTCAGTTGAGCAAACGGTGGCCCTGCAACTCGATAACGGGGTGGTGGTGGGCGCGGGCTTCTGGATCAATGCGCTTCCTGATGTCGAAGATGTCATCAGCCCTCTGCTGGAGTCTTCGGGGGAAACGGATCTACCAGAAGATCATAAGGCCGGGCAGCTATTACACCGCCTGCTGGATCATCTACCGCTGATGGTGTTCATCCTGCGGGGAACGGAAGTCGCCTACATCAACCCAGCGGTTGCCCGCCTCACCGGCTACGGCCTGGAAGAGTTACGTACCAGCTTTGCCGTTGATCTGGTCGATACTGCTGATTGGGTGGCGGTCTTTGAACATATTGCCCGCTGCCTGGAGACCGGCCAGGCGGAACACTTCGAGCAGGAATTCCGGCATCGGGGCGGCAGCCGCCGTTGGGCGGATGTCTCGGTTACCCGCCTGGTCGATTCGGATGGGTCTTACCTGATTGCGGGCATTGCCACCGATATTACCTCACGCAAATCTGCCGAAGCCGCTTTGCTTGAAAGTGAAGCGCGTTCGGCCTCCCTCATTAACAGTACCGCTGCCGAAATTCACTCGGTTAATCATCAGCTTCAACTCACCGCCTTTAACGAAACTTTCCGGGAACGCTTCACCGCGATGAACGGATTCGCACCCGGTCCTAATCTGCCAGTTCTGAATGGATTCAAGGGAGCTGAGCGCAGCTTCTGGCAGATCCATTATGAGCGGGCTTTGCGCGGCGACTCCTTCATTGTGGATTACCAGCCCCAGCGCACTGATTTTCGTGGTGCACAGGAGATCTACTTCAACCCAATCCGCGCGCGAAATGGCAACGTGAATGGCGTAGCCGTCTACAGCCTGAACGTGACTTCGCGCCGTCAAATCGAACATGCATTGGCGCTGAGCGAAACCCGTCAACGGGTGTTGATTGATAACATCCACGATGCCCTGGCTTCGCTGGATAAAGACCTGCGGCTCATCACCATGAACGCGACTTTCCGCCAGCGAATCAAGGCGCTGTACGATGTGGAACCAGAGATTGGTCAACTGCTGGCGATTCCATTAAGCGACATCAAAGTCGCCGAAGCCTGGATGGAACGGCTGCAGCGCGTTCTGAAGGGTGAGCGCGTCCAGTTCGAGGAACGCATTGAATCCAATGGCATTGTCATCGATACCGATGTGACTCTCACCCCGATCTTTGGGGATGATGCCAGTGTCGAAGGCATCGCCATCACCAGCCGGGATATCACCGACCGGAAACGTATTGAGGCCGCCCAGCGCGACTATACCCGGCGCCTGGAAGTCCTGCAGGAACTGGATACCGAACTAAGCCAACTGCGGCAGTTGGAGGCGGTGTTTGAGACGGCGATCAATGCTGCTGTGCGGCTGACCGGGGCCAGCGCCGGAGCCATCCACCTGTTGGAAGGCGATCGGCTCCGGTTGGTACGGGCGATTGGCGGCTTCAAAGCGGCTTCGGCACAGGGGGTGTTGATCCCACTGGATCGCGGCATCACCGGACGGGTCGCCCGCACGCTGGAAGCGGAAATGGTGCTCAACGTCCATAAAGACCCGGACTATGTCCCCAATGTACCCACCACCCGCGCCCAGATCACGGTGCCGCTGCTGGCGCGGGAAAGCCTGATCGGCGTGCTGAACGTCCAATCAGACGATCCCCGCCGCTTCAATGAACAAACCTTCAAATTTGTGCGCTTGTTCGCTGGCCGGGTCGCCGCTGCCATCGACAATGCCCGTCTGTACGAAGCGCAGGAAAAACAAGTGGCGGAACTCCAGGCGCTCTACGCCCAGGTGAGCGACCTGGAACAACTGAAGACGCAGATGATCCGCATCACGGCCCATGACCTGGGGAATCCGCTGGTCACGATCAGCGGCTATGTCGAAATGCTCGATATGGAACTCCACGACCAGTTGAGCCAGCGCCATCAGGAATTTCTGCGGATATTGGCGGAAAGTGCGGATCGGATCGACCGGATTTCCCGTAACATTCTGGCGCTGGAGCGGGCCAATACTGCCAAGAATGGCCTGATTACCGAAGCCGTCGATATTGTGACGATTGCTCAGCAGATCATCGGTGAATACCGTAACCAGGCAGCGCGCCAGAACAAAACCTTGCGGGTTGATTTACTGCCACAAGCGCTCGTCCTGCAGGTTGATCGTATTTTGCTCCAGGAAGCTATCAGCAATCTGGTCGGCAATGCGTTCAAGTACACGCCGGAACAGGGTGTGGTGAGCCTGGCGGTACGCTCTGAAGCTGAAGAGATCGTGATCGAAGTTGGCGATAACGGTTACGGCATCCCGCTCGATCAGCAGGCTGGGCTGTTTCAGCCTTTCTACCGGGTCAAGACCGAGCAGACCAAAGGCATTAAAGGCAGCGGCCTGGGGCTGAGCCTGGTCAAAACGATTGTCGAGCGACATGGTGGGCGCATCGATTTTAACAGTGCGCCCGGCCAGGGCAGTACGTTCTATATTCGGCTGCCCGCTAGCCTGCGGGTGATCACCGACCCGGCGGGCATCGAAACCGAACCGGCGGATTTACCGCGCCGCCCATCGCGTTCGGGGCGGAAACCCAGCAAACGTAAAACCACAGCCTTATGAAACCAGCACCCATCTCACCTGAACAACTGGAAATCCTACCGGTCGTTTACCGGCTGACCATCCCGCCGGAATACCGTGACCGGATGAACCACATGAACATCCGCTGGTACCTGGCGCTATATGATGAGGCCGGGGATGAGATGTACAAGCTGTGGGGGGAAGACCCGGATTACTATGCCCACAGTGGGAATGGCGGCTTTGATCTGGAGCATCACATCCACTACCTGAACGAAGTTCTGATTGGGGATGTGGTGGCAGTGCGAGCGCGGCTGCTGGCCCGCACGCCCAAACGCCTGCACTACCTGATGTTCATGGTCAATGAAACACGGGGCAATCTGTCTTCGATCTTCGAGTGCGTCCATGCCCATGCCGATTTACAGGCGCGGCGCACCTCGCCTTATCCGCCGGAACTGGCCGCCCGCCTCGATGCGATCGTGGCTGAACATGCCCGGATCACCTGGCCCGCGCCAGTCTGCGGCTCGATGAGCGCCTGATCGCTATCCGGCATCCTGAATGGCAATCCAATAACGCCGGGTGGCAATCAAGCGACCTTCGATCTGAAGGGTGTTCTCCAGGATGCCACCATTGGATTCGATAATGCGGGCTGAAGCCACGTTGGTATCATCACAAGTGACCAGCACACGAGTCAGGCCGCGCTGCTGCGCCTGCACCAGCCCCAGGCGCAGGATCAGTTTGCCATAGCCGGCTTGCCGTTTGGTCGGGCGGATTTCATAACCGATATGCCCGCCAAAGCGGATGAGGTTGGCATTCAGTTCGTGCCGCAGGGAAAGCCGCCCGATAAAGGTGGCCCCATCAATCAACCAGAAAGTCGTTTCCGCGACCAGGCCGGGTGCGGGGTTCTGCTTCCGATCCCGCCAATACTGCAGGTAGCGCGGGAAATATTGCTGCATCTCGGCGGTATTGAGGTCGGTGTGGCGACCTTCAGATTGAAATTCGCGGATGGCTGCCAGAAATGAATCCCGATAGCGCAGCATGGGTTCGGTGAGGAAGGGTGTCATGAAGTGGGATGATAGCGCGCCCTCCCATACGGAGCAAGCCAGCGACGTGCGTTCGCGAGAGAATTTGTGCATTCAGGGGAATGGCTGTTACCTTTTACACGCTCGGCACCACAGAATGGAAACTTAAGCCTATGCCAGCCCAAACTCCCGCCAGACCGATGGCACCTTCTGACATCGCTCCAGAACTCCGCGATCAGATCCAAAAAATACCCCCAATTCCTGTTTCGAATGCGCTTTTCCGTGGGATTATCGCGGCGGTTGGCCGCCTGCCGATGGGCACGAGAACCTATGAGGGCGTCCGGCTCGAGCGGCACACCACACCCGATGGAATCCGACTGCGGATTTTCACCCCGGAGCGCGGCCTGACGGGAGCTGCCCTCCTGTGGATTCACGGCGGGGGGATGGTCATCGGGACGGCTGCGCAGGATGATCCGTTCTGCGCGGATACCGCCCGTGAACTGGGGATCGTGGTTGTCTCGACCGAGTATCGGCTGGCCCCGAAATTTCCCTTTCCAGCGGCCCTGGATGACTGCTTCGCAGCCTGGAATTGGTTACAACAGTCGGCGGCGCAGTTCCGGCTTGACCCAACCCGGATCGCCATCGGCGGGCAAAGCGCCGGAGGCGGATTGGCCGCCAGCCTTATCCAGCGTATTCACGATGCGGGCGGCACTCAACCGGCTGCCCAGTGGTTGTTCTGCCCGATGCTGGATGACCGTACCGCCGCCCGGCAGGAACTGGATGTGATCAACCACAAAATCTGGAATAACCAGCAAAATCGCTTTGGCTGGCGGGCCTTCCTGGGGCGCGAACCCGGAGCCGATCAGGTGCCCGCATACGCTGTGGCAGCGCGCCGCGAACGGTTGGAAGGTTTACCCCCTGCATGGGTCGGCGTTGGGGATATTGAGTTGTTCTTCGAGGAAGACAAAACCTATGCGGAGCGGCTGAAGGCAGCGGGCGTGCCCTGCACACTGGATATTGTCCCGGCAGCACCGCATGGTTTTGAAAGCATCGTCCGCAACGCCCAACTGACACGGGACTATCTGGCGCGGGGCCGGGCATGGCTCCGGCAGCAACTGGTTGGGTAGAGGCCACCTGACGAGTGCATCTCTGCGGGAGGACATACGGCGCAGACGCCTAGTCCTCCCCTACATTCCCCAAAATCCAAATGTGCCCGATCACTCTCCGTGTGGTAATCAGGCAATGACGAACTGGTAAGTACCTGCCGGAACTTCATGGACCAGGCCGCTCACCGGACTGCCGTTAAGGCTGATGCGACCATCATGCGGCAGACGCACCGTCGCGGTGGTATTGGGCGGCACTTCAATGTCATAGGTGAAGGTGCTGCCTTCGAGTTTCCAGGCAGAGGAGAGCCGCCCGTAGACGGTATCCAGCGCGGCACGGGCATAGGTCAGGCCGCCGCCGGGCTGCGGGCACAACAGCGCGTGTTTGTAGCCGGGCGCAGCCGGGTCGATCTCGATGCCGGCGACGGTGTTGTACAGCCAGGCACCAATCGCCCCGTAAGCATAGTGATTGAACGAGTTCATATCCGGCGTCTGGAAGCCATTTTCCTGCGTCCAGCCATCCCAGCGTTCCCAGATGGTGGTGGCACCCTGGGTGACGGCATACAACCAGGACGGCCAGGTCTTCTGGTTGAGCAGTTCGTAGGCCGCATCCAGCCGACCAAACCGGCTGAGGACGTGATTGAGATACGGTGAGCCGACGAAGCCGGTTGAGAGGTGCATCCCACGCCGTTCCAGATCCGCGACCAGTTCATCGACCGCGGCGGAACGCAGCTCCTCCGGCAGCAGGTCAAAATGCAGCGCCAGGACATAGGCGGTCTGCGTGGGGGTGAAGTATTCGGTGTTAAACACCTGCGAGGTGATCGGGCCGTAGTCGATCTGCCGCAGATTGCCCCGTGAGAGCGCATCTGCTTCATCCATCTGGCGGCGGATTTCCGAAGGCGTCACCGGCACAATTTCCACCTGACTACCGACCAGATAACGGGACGCAAAGACGGCTTTGACATCCTCAAAGAGCTGCTGGTAACGGGCGGCATCTTCGGCCTTGCCGAGGATGGCCGCGATCTTCGCCATCAGGCTGGCATCGTAGGCGAGGAAGGCGGTGCCGAGCAAATCGCGAGGGGTGCTGGCATTGATCGAGAGCCAGTCGCCGAAGCCGGGCCAGCCTTCCCAATCGGCAGCGCAGCGCACGTAGCCGGGGCTGTTCGCCAGCAGGAAATCCATGAAGCGGGTCATGGTCGAGTAGCTTTGTTCGAGGATGCGGCTATCCCCGTAGCAGAGATAGATCGTCCAGGGGCAGATGACGGCGGCATCCGCCCAGGCCGGGCCACCATCACGCGGGACATCCGCCGCGAAGGGAACTACCGCCGGGATTTCGCCCGCAGGGCCTTGTGAGTCGGTGACATCGTAGGCCCACTTGGTCATGAACCCGGCTACATCCATATTGAAGGCGGCTGTCCGCACGAAGACCTGAATATCGCCCGTCCAACCCAGGCGCTCATCGCGCTGGGGGCAGTCGGTCGGCACATCGACAAAGTTGCCCTTTTGACCCCAAAGGATGTTGCGCTGCAGTTGGTTGAGCAGCGGATCGGAACACTCAAACTCGCCGGTTTGCGGGATATCGGAATGCACCACCACCCCGGTGATGGTCTCGCTGGAAACCGGACCGCCGTAGCCTTCGATTTCCACATAGCGGAAGCCATGGAAGGTGAAGGCGGGTTCCCAGACTTCCTCCTCCCCGGTTCCCTTGAAGGTGTAGTAATCGGTGGCGTGGGCGGAACGCAGATTGGTCAGGTAAGGGGAGCCATCCGCATTGGTGACTTCGGCAAAGCGGATAATCACGGTGGTACCCGCCGGAGCCACGCCTTTGAAGCGCACCCAACCGACCATGTTCTGGCCCAGGTCAAACAGATAGCGTTTCCGCCCCATACTGCCACGATTGAGCGGCTCGGTGATAGGGGGAAGTTCTTCAATTCGCCGCACTGTCGGGCCATTGGTCGCTACCAGCCTGACAGCGGGGTGATCGAAGGTGGCGGCAGGCAGCCAGCCCTGAGCATCAAACTGTGCTGTGTTCCAGCCGGGGATTTCCTTACGGGCGTCATAGGCTTCACCCATCAGGAAATCGCTGTGGGTGATCGGCCCGAAGCCATAGGTCCAGGTTTCATCGGAGCGGATCAGATGGGTGCTGCCATCCTGGAGGGTGATTTCTAACTGGGCCAGGAGCTGCGGGCGATCCACATAGTTCTGCCGATGCTGCCAGCCCTGATAGCCAACGGCCCAGCCATCGCCCAGCATGGCGCCGATGGCATTTTCACCGGCTTGGAGCAGGTGGGTGACATCATAGGCAACGTACTGGATACGCTGATGATAATCCGTCCAACCGGGGGCGAAGATATCTTCACCCACGCGCTGGCCGTTGATCGAGCATTCGAGCAGACCCAGGGCGGTGACATACAGCCGGGCATGGGCGACGCCTGCCGGGAGCGTGAAGCCCTTCCGCAGATAAGGCACCGGAAACATACTGCGTGCACCGCCGGAGAAGGCAGTGCCAATCCAGCGAGCCTGCCAGTCCGTCTCTTGTAGCAATCCCATCTCAAACCAGGCGGCTTCGCTTTGGGCGCTGGCCCCGGTTTCATCCCAGATGGTGACCTGCCAGTAGACACGCTGGCGGGAGGTCAACGGGCTACCGGCATAGACCACCTGTACCGATTGGTCGCTTTCGACTTTGCCACTGTCCCACAAATCTGCCTGGCCTGGAGCCAGTAGAGCGGGTTGGCTGGCCGCCACGACCTGCCAGGCCGTCTGGCGTGCGCCCTGGCACTCGGATTGGAGCCGCCAGGCCAGGCGCGGTTGCTCCACATCTATGCCCAGCGGATTGGGTCGATACTCGGTGGTGAGATGCTTAACCTGTGTCATGCAAGATCCTTTTAGCGGTACGTTTGGAAAAGATACATTTCAGATTTGGGCAGCTTTTCAAAATGCGTAAAGTTAAGAATTGATGGCTTCTTTCCTCGGATTCGTCGTATTTATACCAATGCTGCCTTCATCTAATGCCTGGATTCAGGGTCACAACTGCCTTAGTGTAGCATTGCACGGAAGGTAATACGGAACGCATGTTCCAATCTTGTGTTCAGTACAGACTCCTATCCTCCAATATGAAATGCACCAGTTCAGAAAGACTTACTTGACAAATGGACGGAAAGTATCTACTTTATAGCTAAATTTACACGATTAAGGTGATTCGTGCAAATGATGTTATTGGTTTCTTTTTATGACTAAAAAACGTCCGACCCAGGCTGATGTGGCCCGTGCCGCCGGGGTTTCCCGCGCGACCGTGTCTTATGTGTTGAATGATGTGTCCGGTGACCGGATACCGATTTCTGCCGAGACGCGGCAGCGGGTCCAAGAGGTCATCGCGCAGATGGGCTACCAGGTGGATGCCCGCGCACAGGCGTTGCGCAGCGGCGACACCAAAACCATCGGTGTCATGCTGCCGATGTACGAGAATCCGTACTTCTGGCAGATTTTGCTCGGCATTTCGCGGGAAGCGGAGGCTTCTGGTTACAACCTGCTGCTGGCGCATAGTTCGCTCACCCCGGAACAGGAAAGCCAGAGCATCCGTGAACTGGCGGAACAGCGTGTGGATGGGCTGGTGATGCTGATCGGGTTCAAACAACTCTCGGACCCGGTACTCCAGCAATTGCGTGCCTCCAACCGCCCTATTGTCGTTCTGACTTCGACCCCATTTGAATTTGATTACGTTATTCAGGGCTACGGCGAAGGCGCACGCGCCCTGATGCAGCACCTGCTGGAGTTCGGCCATCGGCGGATTGGGTTCGTTCTGGGTGTTACCCACATCAGGCAGGGCCTTGACCGGCTGGATGCCTATCGTAAAGCGCTGGAGGAAGCCGGACTGCCTTACGACGAAAGCCTGGTGCAGCAATGCGGCGAGTTCATCGAGGATGGCTATCAGGCCACGCGCCTTCTGCTGAGCCGACCCGACCGCCCAACCGCCCTGCTGGTCATCAACGACCTGATGGGTATGGCGGCGATCCGCGCGGCTGCTGACCTGGGGCTGCGCGTGCCTGCGGATGTATCCATCGCCAGCTTCGATGACATCCCTTTCACCCAGTACACCGTCCCGCGTTTGACCAGTGTTTCAGGTCATCCCGAGCAAGGTGGTCGGGAAGCTATTCGTGTGCTGCTGCGCCGTATGCAGGAGCCGCAACGTCCTCAAGAAATTGTCACTGTTGGCTGGCAGTTACACATCCGGGAGTCCACCGGGCCAGCGCCCCGCTAAGGTCGAGCAATGGGTTTGGGGCACCCACTACTTTTTGTGAACAGGAGCTAACCCGCAAGGGAGCTCTTGAAGAATGGTTCTATCATTGCAAGGAGTGTTTCACATGATCAGGAAAGTATTGTTTCTTTTGCTGCTCTCGCTGTTGGTCGTCTCGGCGGCCACCGCCCAGGATGCGGTGACGCTCACCTACCTGGTTGACGACAGCCAGAACAGCCAGGATATGGCGAAGGCGTTGGTGGAAGCCTTTACGGCGCAAAACCCCAACATCACCATCAATATCGAAAGCCGCCCCGGTGGTACCGACGGTGACAACATCGTCAAGACCCGCCTGGCGACCGGCGATATGACCGACATCTTCTTCTACAACTCCGGTTCGCTGCTGCAGGCCCTCAACCCGGCGCAGACGATTGTCGATATTTCCGGTGAGCCGTTCATCGCCAATATCGTTGAGTCCTTCCTGCCGACCGTGTCCAAGGATGGCGCGATCTTCGGCGTGCCGACCGGCACGGCGATGGGCGGCGGCATTCTGTACAACACCAAGATTTATGAACAACTGGGCCTGAGCATCCCCACCACCTGGGACGAATTTGTCGCTAATAACGCGGCGATCCAGGAAGCGGGTATCCCCCCGGTGCTGGCGACCTTTGGCGACACCTGGACTTCGCAGTTGTTCGTCCTGGCGGACTATTACAACGTCGAACAGGCTGTCCCCGGCTTTGCCGATGCCTACACGGGCAATCAGGCTAAGTATGCTTCTACTCCAGCGGCGCTGGCGGGCTTCCAGTATCTGCAGCAGGGCTTCGAACTGGGCTGGTGGCAGCAGGACTTTGCCACGACTCGCTTTGAGCAGGGCCTGAGCCTGCTGGCGAACGCTGAAGTGGCTCACTACCCCATGCTAACCTTCGCTCTGTCCACCATCGCCACCAACTTCCCGGATCAGGCTAACGACATCGGCTTCTTCGCCCAGCCGGGCGCAAGCGCAGATGCCAACGGCGCGACCATCTGGATGCCGGCTGGCACCTACATCGCCCAGACGACTTCGCATGTTGAAGAAGCCAAGGCCTTCCTGGCCTTCATCGCCTCGGTCGAAGGTGTGGATACCATCACCGCCAAGGTCCCGCCGAACGGCCCGTATCTGATCAAGGGTTCGAGCCTGCCGGACACCGTTCTGCCCGCCGTACAGCAACTGGCTGGTTACATCGACTCCGGCAATTCCTACCCGGCGCTGGAATTCGTCTCCCCCATCAAGGGGCCGAACCTGGAACAGCTTTGCGTCGCGGTTGGTACGGGTCAGATGGATGCAGCGACGGCTGCAGGCAACTATGACCTGGATGTGGAACGTCAGGCGCAGCAGCTTGGCATTCCCGGCTGGTAAACCGTAGCGTTCTGTTACTCTATCGAGGGAACGGCTGTTGCCAGCCGTTCCCTCACTTCATGACCACCGCAAACATAGAAACAAACCTAGAGAGATTTTTATGGAAGCGACTTTACGGCCCAAGACCGTCCTGCGAACGTATCCCCACTGGTTCTATATTCCTGCGGGGATTGTCTTTGCCATCTTTTTTGTTGTGCCGACGGTGCTGGCTTTTTACTTCAGCCTGACGCGCTGGACGCTCTTTGATGCTACGTTCATCGGCCTGGATAATTACGAACGCTTTTTTAATGATCCCCAGTTGACGGCGGGCCTGCGGAATACATTCATCTATGCGGTTCTGACCAGCGGCCTCAAAGTGGTGATTGCGCTGCCGCTGGCGATGCTGCTCACCTCTAGCATTCGGCTGAAGGGTCTGTTCCGAGGGATCATCTTTTTCCCGGTGCTGGTGAGTACCGTCGCGGTCGGCATCACCTTCGGCGCGCTGATGCAGCCCTCCATCGGCCTCATCAATACCGCGTTGGGGGTGTTCGGCATCCCCCGGATCGACTGGCTCGGTGACCCGGATCTGGCCTTGTTCTCGGTGGCGCTGGTGGATGTCTGGAAGGGCGTCGGCATCGCCATGGTCATCTTCATCGCGGGCATCCTGTCGATCCCGCTCGATTACTTCGACGCCGCCCGGCTGGAAGGCGAGACGTGGATCAAGTTTCGCTATGTGATTTTGCCGCTCTCGCGCAACGCCACCTTCACCGTCATCCTGCTGTCGTTCATCAGCGGGCTGCGGACGTTTGACCTGATCTGGACGATGACCCGCGGTGGACCAGGCTTCGCCTCCGATGTGTTGACTTCGGTCATTTATAAGCAGTATCAGGCGGGTTTCTACGGTCTTTCGGCAGCCGGTAACGTGGTGCTGTTCGTCCTCGTGACCATCCTCGTCTATCCCCTGATGCGCTTCTTCCAGCGGGTGGAGATTGAACTATGAACATCCGCAAACTGATCGCCAGCCTGTGGATCGATGTCGTATCGCTGATCGTCATCAGCATCGTGTTTGTAGTGCCGTTCATTTTCATCTTCCTGACGGCAGCCAAGCCGCGCACCGAAGCGGCCATGTTTGAATTCACCTGGCCGAGCCAGTTTCAACTGCTAGAAAACATCAAGGAAGTGGTCGAATTCGGGGATGGGCGCATCTTCCTGGCCTTTGCCAACAGCATTTTCATCACCGTTGCCTCGGTCACGCTGATCGTCCTGCTGGCGGCGCTGGTGGCCTTTGTGCTGCAACGCCGCCGTGACCGGGTGGCCTCGGCGGTCAGTTCGATCATGCTGGCGGGACTCATCATCCCCCCGGCGGTTGTGCCGACCATCTTCGTGCTGCAGGAGATCGGCCTGTACCGGACACTGTGGGGGATGATTATGGTGCAGGTGGCCTACACCATGCCCTTCGCCATTCTGGTCTTCCGCACCTTCATGGCCTCTATCCCAGGGGAAATTGACGAAGCCGCCATCATCGACGGGGCTTCGCCGATGCAGATGTTCTTCTACGTGATTCTGCCGCTGCTGCGACCGGCGATCATCACGGTGATCGTGGTGTCATCAGTCGGCATTTATAACGACTTCACCGGGCCATTGTACTTCCTGCCCGGTTCCCAGAATGTCACCGTCCAGGTCACGCTGTTCAGCTACATCAGCCAGTTCACTTCCCAGTGGAATTTGCTGTTTGCCAACGTCGTCCTCATCACGATCCCGCCGCTCATCATGTTCATGTTCTTCCAGCGGCAGATCGTCGCGGGTATGACGGCGGGCGCGATCAAGGGATAGCCTTTCCAAACTGATGCGGGGTGAGGGCCAGGCTCACCCCGCCTGCGGTGGAAGCGACAGTCGAACGGTCATGGTGGTGCCGCTGCCGACGACACTGGTGGCGCTGATCGTCCCGCCATGGGCTTCAACAATCGCCTTGACAATCGATAAGCCCAGACCGGATTCCCCCTCCTCTGCGCGGCGTGACGGCTCGACGCGGTAGAAGCGCTCAAAGACATTCGGCAGATGCTCCGCCGGGATGCCTGCGCCGGTATCCTGGACGCTGAGTTCCAGCATGCCATTCATCTGCCGCGCCCTCAAGGTGACCGAACCGTTAGGGGTATGCCGCAGCGCGTTACTGGTCAGGTTCGCCAGCACCTGGATCATACGCTCCCGATCCAGCGGCAGCAGAGGCAGGTTGGATTCGGCTTCGACCTTGAGCGTCAGGCCCTGTTTTTCTGCCAGACTCCCGAAGGCGCGTTGAATGCTCTCCAGCAGATCCGCCGGGGCCACCGGCTGCCTGACCAGCTTGAGTTCGCCGGCTTCTGCCAGCGAGAGAGTCCGCAGGTCTTCGACCAACCGCCGCAGCAGGGCGACTTCCGCCCCAATGGCCTCAAACCGAGCCGGAGTCGGTTTGAAGGTGCCATCGGTCAGGCCTTCCACATAGCCGGAAATGACAGTCAGCGGAGTCCGCAGTTCGTGGGCAATGTCGGCGGTCATCTGCTGGCGCAAATCGTTGGCCCGGTGCAGATCAGCGCTCATCTGGTTGAAGGCCTGGGCCAGCGCCCCCAGCTCATCTTTCGAGTAGACCTGAACGGTCTGGTTCAGATCGCCCTGGCGCATGGCAGCCATGGCCCGTGTGAGTTCACCTAACTGCCGCAGGAAGCCGCGCGACAGCAGTATCCCGACCAGGAGTGAAGTCATCGCTGCGCCGACCGCGCCGATCAACAGCGCCCGGTTGGTGGCATCGACATAGCGTTGTTCACGGGGGTCAAGGCCGGGGGGCGGCAGCGCCAGCAGGGCGGTACCGACCTGCTCGCCATTGACCAGGATGGGGGTGCCGTTTGCGAGCTCGGCTGCCGGGACCATCATGCCTGGCTCGTAAGGGCCGTGCCCCAGCACAACCCGACCATCCAGATCAATCAGAGCGAAGAAGTTGCGTGGTTCAAAATTACGCCGATCATCGCCATCGTCGCGGTCATAAGGCTCTTCGCCATCTGGCTTGGCCAGCCCTTCCCAGGAGCCGTATTCCGCATAGTAAGCGCGCATCTCCACCACAAAGTCGTTGACGGCCTGTTCCGCACGCAGGCGATCAAACTCGCTGGTGGTGGCCCGATACGCAAACAGCCCGATCAGCACCACGCCGATCAGGCTGCTCAGCAGCAGGGTGGCGATCCACTTGAACGCCAGTGAACGCCTCATGGCGCAGGCTCCTCGGCACTAAAGCGATATCCGACCCCGAACACGGTCAGGATATAGCGCGGGTGCGCCGGGTCGGGTTCCAGCTTGGCCCGCAGATTGCGGATGTGGACATCGACTGTGCGCTCCACATTCTCGAACAGGTCGCCCTTGAGCCGTTCGAGTAACTGGGTGCGGTTGAAGACCTGCCCCGGTGTGGTCATCAGCACCGCCAGCAAATCAAACTCGGAGGGGGTCAGCTCCACTTTACGCTCACCCACCTGCACACCATGCGTTTGCTTATCCAAAATCACATCAGCTGCCCGCAGCACATCCGGGGTCGGCACTGGTTCACTCACCCGGCGCAATACCGCCCGGATGCGGGCGACCAGTTCAGCCATGCCGAAAGGTTTGGTCACGTAATCATCCGCACCCAGTTCCAGCCCGACCACCTTGTCAGTTTCATCGACCCGCGCCGTCAGCATGATGACCGGCGTGCTGCGTTCCTTGCGGAACTGGCGCAGGAACTCGAAGCCATCCATCTCCGGCATCATGATGTCCAGCAGTACCAGATCGGGGCGTTCATGGCGGGAGACGAATAACGCCTCCCGCCCATTGCTGGCGGTCACGGTGCGGAAGCCGTTCTCGGTCAGGTAATCCGCCAGCATCCGCAGGGCGCTTAGCTTATCATCCACGATCAGGATGGTCTTCATGCTGCCTTACCTTCTGCTCGGTTCTATGCCGCACAATCGAAGAGTGTACCGCTGCTCAGGTTGAGATCCGTAACGACCGCGCAGCTCGACTCCAGCCAGGTCTGAATGCTGGTGTCCGTCGACATGCCAGCTCGGCTCTGCCCACTTCGGCCACCCAGGACGTAACGTAGGTCCCCGGCATCGACATAGGCTTGAAGGCTCTCCGCATTCACGACCCGGTCCTGACCGCTAAAGCCACCTATATAGAGGACGCCGCGCCCGGTTTCTAGAACGTAGCCCGCGCCCTGCTGCGAACTGCCGACGGCCATCATCCAGCGCATCCCGGCCGTATTGGCCTGCAGATAAGTAAGAAGGGTTTGGTCGACTCCACCACCAAAACCACCATCCGGTCGATTGGCTGGGTTCCCATCCTGTCCAGTGGGCGGTCCAGGGGGGAATCCGCCAGCGGGGCCACCGCCCTGACTTTGAGTACCGCTGTAGGCGGAGGGGAGGTTGACGTTGGCACTGGTCTGCGTGCTGGAGAGGCCAGTCCAGACTGCTGGCACAACTGTCAGGGTGATGACGATGCAGGCCAGACCCACGATTGCATAGCGGGAAAGCTGCGGCAGCAAGCGTGTGCCGATCAGGATGAGTGCACCGAGTGCCAGCGTGACGGCTGGGACCAGCATCCACGTGACCGAGTTGATATAACCAGCGGCTATGCTGGCCTGCCACGCCAGCATAGCGGCGGCCAAGCCTACGAGCAGTGACCAACTCAGCCACCTGCGCCCCGGATACCCCTCCCACAGGCGCATCACACCGATGCCGACCAGCGCGGCTAGCGGCGGTGTGAGCATGGCCAGATAGTAGGCATGGAAGAAGCCGGCAACGCTGAAGAACACCACCTGCGTGACCAGCCATCCACCCCACAGGATCACACCCTTGTGAGCTGTGGATAGGGGGAGGCGGGGACGAGAATCTACTGCTAATAGACCGATACTGAGCAGACCGAAGGGCAGCAGCCAACCGATCTCATTATCCAGGGGTTGGGTGAACAAGCGCACCACGCTGGCTGTGCCAACTTCATTGGCGAACATGCCGCCGCCCGCACCAGGCGCGCCAGCGGGAGGGGGCATCGGTTGACCATTGGCGCCGGTCGGCGGAGCAAATCCCTGACCATCGGTACCTGTTCCGGGTATAGCGCTCGTGGTCGATCCCTGACCGTCATTCTGCCGATTGGCCGGTGCACGACCCGTGCCGCCCAGCAAGCGCTGGATGCCGTTATAACCGACGGCCAGTTCCAGGGCGCTGTTGGTCTGACTGCTGCCCACATAGGGGCGGTTCTCCGCCGGGACCAGATCCACCACGATGATCCAGGAGAGCGATACCGCCAGGAGCAGCACTGTCGTCACCACCAGATGCACGATCCTGGTGCGCCAGGCTACTTTCGAGCCGAGGAAGTACAACCCGTAGAAGGCGGGCAGCGGCAGGAAAGCCTGCATCATCTTGATATTGAAGCCGATGCCGACCAGAGCCGCACCCAGGAGCAGCCACTTCAGTTTGCCGTGTTCCGTCGCCTGAATAAACGCCCAGGCCGCCAACAGCAGGGTGAAGATCAGCGTGGCATCCATGGTGTTGTTCCGCTGGACAGCCACTGATACCGGCATGATCGCCATGACCAGCGCCGCGATGAGGCCCGCGCCGGTGCCGAAGTAACGTTTGACCAGCGCATAGAGCAGCGGCACCGAGAAAATCCCCGCCAGAATTTGAGGCAGGACGACCGAAAAACCATTCACGCCGAGGAAAAAGGCGCTAATGGCCTGAAGCCACAGACCGACTGGTGGCTTATCAATGGTCACGCTGCCGCCGGGTTCGGCTGCGGCGAAGAAGAAGTTCGAGGGCGATTGCAGCATGGCCTCAATGGCGGCGGTGTAATAGGTATTGGCCTGCCCAATCGAGTCGATGTTGATGAAGTTGAGCAAGGCCGCCAGCAGCATGATGCCGACCACCGCAATGACCGGTGGGGTCAGGCGTGCCAGGAAGCGCGTCTTGAAGTCGGCCTGGCTCTCGGCAGGAGCCGGAACAAAAGTAGACGTAGATGTGGTCATGCAAGTGGACTTTCTACTGTTAATTGAAGCGTCATGGATGATTGTCCTGGTGGCAGTGTCATCAGTCGTGTCTTTCGCATCGATCATAGTTTTACCACCGGGGCATATCAAACAGCATTAGCCTACCCCCCGCATGTTCAAAAGATGTTCAGAACCTGTTGATTTCCCGCAAAGAAAACGCGCACAGAAAAGCAACCGCTTCTAAACAAGTTCTGAACATCTTCCTCCTATAGTAGGGCCCGTTCGTTCAGTTAACCGTTGGTGCGGAGGACTCTTTCAATGGCAACCCTGAGCGCTGAGCGGCCCCGCCGCTGGCACCTCAACAAGACGAAGCTCAATGTCTTTCTCGACCTGCTCCTGACCGGGATGTTCATCGTCGAGATGGAAGAGCATTTCACCGGCCTCGCCCTGCATGAACTACTGGGGCTGGTTTTTGCGGGCGCGTTCCTCATCCACATCATCCTGCACTGGGACTGGGTGGTGAGTATCACGCGGACCTTTTTCCAGAAGCTGCTGCACGAATCGCGGCTCAACTACATCCTGAATGTGGCGCTGTTCCTCCTGATGGCCTTCGTCACGGTCAGCGGCATTCTGATCTCGCGGACCCTCGGCCTGAACCTGTCGCTGGATGAGAACTTCCGCCGGACGTTGCAATCCCTGCATATGGTGGGTTCAGAACTGGTGCTGGTGGTCGTGGCGCTGCACGTAGCGATGCACTGGAAGTGGATCAAGACCAACGCGCCCAAGTACCTGTTCGGCTGGCTGCCGAAGCTGAACGCCAAACTGCAGCAACCGAGGGCCGTATCCCCCTTAATGCCGGAGCACCTGCCGGAATGGAAGCCTGAATCATGACCACACGTCACACTCAAGCTCGTCAGGGCCGGCTGGCCTTCGCCATCCTGGTCGCCATCGTCATTATCAGCGGGGCCTTCCTGTGGACTCAGGGCGATCTGATTAACCCGTTGCAAAGCACGACTCTGCTGATGGAGCTGTCTTCCGGGGAGGCAGGCTTCGCCATGGTCGGTGAAGAAGGCACCCGACCTGAAGCACCAACTACCACCACCGAGCAGAGCACGACCGAGTCGACCACCAGCGTGGTGGAATCGGTTGAAGCCAGCCCGGTCGAACAGATGACGCTGGAGGCCTTCACCGCTGAACTGGCGGCTGCCGGAGTCGATGTCGAAGCAGTGACCGCCACTATGACTGCGGAGGGCCGCAGCCTGGAAAACCTGCTGGCGGTGGTCAACAGTGGGCGCGTCAGCGTCGCGGATTTAGCGGCCCGCCTGATGGGTGAAAGCAGCACTGCGACCACTACCAGCGAAGCCGAAGGGACGCTGCCACCAGACGAAGGCAGCAGCGAACTCCTCAGCCTGCGCTGGGACGAACTGGGCAGTGTGGCCTATGACCTGTGGGTGATCCTGGCGACCACTGTGCTGCTCATCGTCGTCAGCCGACCCGTCGGTTGGTTAGTCAACCGCATGAAATCTGTTACTCAATCCCGTGTTGGTCACGCCGTTTCATCGTGACCCCAAGCGATCAAATTGAACCGATAAGGAGACTGTCAGCATGAAGACTTCACGTATCAAGCGGTGGCAGGCTGGCGCACTGGGCGCATCCGCCATCATCGCATCCAGCGCCATCGGACTGGCTGGCCTGAGCGCCGCCAGCACCGAAGTCGATCCCGCGGCTCAAGCCGCCCAGGTGACCCCGCAACCCGGTCAACCGCCCTTCGGTGGACGGGGTGGACGCCCCGGACGCGGTGGGGAAAATCATCACCTGCAAGGGATGGATACCACGCCGCCAGAGGTGGAACTGGCACCGGCGCAGACCGAAGTAGAGGCTACCCAATCGACCGAAAAGGCCGAGGGCGCCGAATTCTACGACGGCAGCTACTACGGGGACGCCATCCGGGCGGGACGCTGGGGGACGTTACAGGTGGTGGCCGTCATCGAAAATGGCGAACTGGTCGATGTGCAGATCGCGGATTACCCGCGCAGCACCTACGAATCGGACATCATCACCCGCAATGCCCTGCCCACGCTCATCAGCGAAGCGATCGAAGCGCAGGATGCAGACGTGGATTATGTCTCCCGGGCGACCGATAGCAGCCGCGCCTTTGTCGAATCGCTGGAATCGGCGCTGCTGGATGCAGCCATCGGGGTGGACCTGTGAAACAAACCCGCTGGTTGATGGGGATGCCCATCACCGTCAAGATCGTCGATGCCTCGGCTCATGCCGAGGCCTTCGATGAGGTCTACAGCTTCTTCCAGTATGTGGACGAAACCTTCAGCCCGTTCAAGCCGACCAGCGAAGTCTCCCGTGTGAACCAGGGGGAACTCTCGCTGGAGGCCACTTGCGACGATATGCACACGGTGCTGGAGCTGGCGGCGCAAACCAAAGCGGAGAGCGGCGGGTACTTCGATGTGTGGCACAACGGCACCTTCAATCCGTCCGGCATCGTCAAAGGCTGGGCGATTGATGAAGCGGCCTCCCTGCTGTATCGCAATGGCTTCCGGGATTTTTACGTGGGCGCGGGCGGTGATGCCCAGGTCTACGGGAAGAACGCCCACGGCGAAGCCTGGACGCTGGGCATCTGCAACCCGTTCGACCTCAAGCAAGTGGTCAAACGGGTGCGGCTGGACGAGCGCGGGATTGCGACTTCCGGCACCTACATGCGCGGCAAGCACATCTACAACCCCCTCAAGGCAGATGATCCGCTGGAGGAAGTGGTCAGCCTGACGGTGATCGGCATTGACGTGCTGGAAGCTGACCGACTGGCAACAGCCGCGTTTGCCATGGGTCGCGCAGGTATCTACTTTCTGGAGTCCCTGCCAGATGTGGAGGGCTACATGATCGACCGGGAGGGTCAGGCGACCATGACCACCCACTTCCGGGATTATGTCTGCGCCTGATCTTAAAATGCATCGGACGCCATTTATGGCGTCCGATGATGGATAGAACTAGTCCTGAGACGCTAATCCGTCCTTACTTGGTCAATCCCGTTGAACCGCCGGATTCGACCTTGCGGCTCTTCTTCGGCTTGACGGCGCTGCTGGCCGGGGGGGCTGCTTGCGCCGCATAGCCCTTGCTCTCGGCGGGCATCAGCGCGGCGTTCAACACGTCATCAACCTGTTCCGCCAGCACGAAGTGCAGTTGATTCCGCACTTCATCCGGCAGATCATCCAGATCGTTCTCATTCTTCTTGGGCAGGATGACGGTATCCACACCGAAGCGGTGGGCCGCCAGCACCTTGTCCTTGATGCCACCGACGGGCATAACCTGCCCGCGCAGTGTGATTTCGCCTGTCATGGCGACGTTACGGCGCGTCGGCCGTCCGGTCAGCAGGGAGATGAGCGCAGTCGCCATCGTCACCCCGGCAGAGGGGCCATCTTTCGGCTGCGCCCCGGCAGGCACGTGGATGTGCAATTCATTCTTGTCGAAGAAGGCCTCATCCAGCTTAAAATCAGCGGCCCGTGAACGGATATAGCTCAGGGCGATGCGGGCGCTTTCCTGCATGACCTCACCGAGCTGACCAGTGAGTTGGAAGCCCTTGGCCCCCGGCATCCGCGCTGCTTCGACGAACAGCACATCGCCACCCACCGGCGTCCAGGCCAGCCCGGTCGCTACGCCGGGACGGTCGGTACGTTCGGCGATTTCTTCGCGATAGCCGTACTTCGGCTTGCCCAGCAGATCGCGCACGGCGGCCTCATCAATCATGACCTGCTTGGCGGCTCCATCAGCAATCTTGGTCACCACCTTACGGGCGGCGCGACCGATCTCCCGCTCAAGGGTACGGACGCCCGCTTCCCGGGTATAGTCGCGTACGATGTTGAGCAGCGCCTCATGTTTGAAGGCGATTTCTTCCTGGCGCAGACCATTTTCGCGGATCTGGCGCGGCACCAGATACTGCTCGGCGATAGCGACCTTCTCCTGTTCGGTGTAGCCGCTCAGGTTGATGATCTCCATACGGTCGCGCAGCGGGCCGGGGATGGGGTCGAGTTCGTTGGCGGTGGTGATGAAGAACACCTCGCTCAGGTCGAAGGCCACATCCAGATAGTGATCGCGGAATTCAGCGTTCTGCTCCGGGTCGAGCACTTCCAGCAGGGCGCTAGCCGGATCACCCCGGAAGTCCCGCCCCAGCTTATCGACCTCGTCCAGCATGATGACCGGATTGCGCGATTCGACGCGGCGGATGGTCTGGATCATGCGACCGGGCATGGCGCCGATGTAGGTCCGGCGGAAACCGCGAATTTCGGCTTCATCGCGCACGCCGCCCAGGCTCATACGGATGAACTTACGGCCCATGGCCTTGGCGATGCTGGCCCCCAGGGAGGTCTTACCCACGCCGGGCGGCCCGACAAAGCACAGGATCGCCCCACGCCGATCCCGGCGGATGGTGTATTCTTCTTCCGTCTCTTCCAGTTCCTCGGCGCGATCCAGCCGCAGCTTGCGCACCGCCAGGAATTCCAGAATCCGGTCTTTGATGTCCTCCAGACCGTAATGGTCAGAGTCCAGCACCTTGCGGGCTTCACTGATAACCAGCTTGTCCTCGGTGCGTTTGTTCCATGGGATGCTGGTCATCCAGTCCAGGTAGGTGCGGATGACACCGTACTCGGCGGCAGCGGTCGGCAGGCGGGAGAGCCGATCGAGTTCGCGCTCGGCCTCTTTGCGGGCTTCTTCCGGCATGCCGACTTCGGCAATTTTCTTGCGGAATTCGTCCACTTCCACCTGCTGCTCATCGGCTTCGCCCAGCTCGCGCTGGATGGCCTTGAGCTGCTCGCGCAGGTAGAACTCCCGCTGAACCTTCTCCATCTCCGACTGGGCTTCGCTTTGAATCTTGCGGCCCAGTTCGAGGACTTCCAGTTCCTTGCTGAGGATACCCATCAGCTTGCGGAGCTTGGCATCGGTGCTCTGGATTTCCAGAATTTCCTGGGCATCTTCCAGACTGATCCGCACGTAGGTGCTGACGGCGTAGACCAGTTGCAGCGGGTCATCGACGTTCAGCGCGGACTGGATCAGTTCGTTGGGGATGCTCGGCACCAGATCAGCCATCTTGCTGAACTGGTCGACGACATTGCGAACCAGCGCCTGAATTTCCAGCGTGTTCTCGACCGTTTCCGGCACGGCATGGACTTTGGCGCGCAGATACGGCTCGGTGGTCAGGTATTCATCGACCTCAATGCGCTGCAAGCCCTGCACCAGCAGTCGGATGGTGCCATCCGGGGCGCGGAACAGGCGGTGGATGCTCGCCAGCGTGCCGACCTTATAGACATCATCCGGGCCGGGGGTTTCCATCTCCGGGTCTTTGGCGGCGACGAGGCCGATCAGCCGGTCGCCCGCCACCACATCATCCACCAACTTGATGCTGCGGGGCTGCCCGACCGTCAGCGGGATGGCGGTTTGTGGATAGACGACCAATCCACGCAGGGGCAGGATCGGCAGTTCCGGCGGGATGACCAGCTTCTGTTCGCCGTCCTCGCCCTCCGGACTATCCTTGACGGGAATCTCCATCTCCTCGGTGCCTTCCGGCGGCGTGAAGTCGACTTCCGGTAGTGCTTTCTTCCGTTTTGCTGGCATGTTATTGTCCTGAATCCGTTTCCAACTCGTTGACATCACGAACGGGAATCTGTTTGCCCGCCAGGCGGGGTAATTCAACCTGTAAAAAACCAGCCTCGTAGCTGGCACTGACGCGCTCGCGCTCCACTGACCAGGGTAACGTGATCTCGACCCTGAACTCGCCGTAGCCGATTTCAGCCTGATGATAAGCCGGGCTGGTCTGGGGCGGCTGTTCCCGCGTTCCCGTCACCAACAGCACCCGGTCATGCAGGGTGATGTTGAAATCGCTGGAACGCATCCCGGCAATCTCAACCCGTACCAGCAAGCGGTCACCAAGCTCGATCACATCCGTCGGCGGTCGGAAGGCCGGGTTACTCCGCCGGGCGATAATCAGCCAGCGCTGATCTTGCAAGGCAACGGCTATCGGAATTTCCGCCGTTTTTCGCTGCATGGCATGCTCCATTCCTCAGTAGCGGGGAGGCAACGTGCAGATTAGATGAGGTGGCAGGATACCAGATTACCACGCAGCCATAAGAAACGTGTTAGACATTGGGATGTAAGTTACTGGTGGCTGGTTTCAGGTGACAGGGCGCTCATCCGGTGGGGAGCCGCCCTCGACCGGGGCGGCTGGCGTTGACGCTTTTACCTGCTGCCGATCCGCCAGCCAGGTGGCGATCATCAGGATAATCACGCCGCCCACAATGGCATGGTCGGCCAGGTTGGAGACATTGGCAATCACACCGGGGATCGAATAATAGATGAAATCGACCACATGCCCGTACTCGATCCGGTCGAGCGCGTTCCCAATCGCTCCGGCGCTGATGAGCGCCACGGCGATGCGCCGCCAGTGCCCCTCCGCCGGGATGCGTGGATACCAGATCGCCATACCGATGACCACGATTACGGCAATGACCAGGAAAACATCCCCAAAGCCCGATAGGAGACCAAATGCTGCGCCGGTATTGGTGCTGCGGACAATCTGAAAGAAGGGGGCCAGCGCCGGGATCGGTTGGTAAGCCTGCCCGATGACCAGCGAAGACTCGACTACATATTTCGTCAGTTGATCGGCAACCAGCACACCCGCGAAGAGCGCCAGTCCGGCCAGGTTGCGTTGCAGAGGGGAAAGGGTTTCAAGTTTCAAGTTTCAGGTTCCAGGTTAGGAGCTTTCACCATCCAGCCGCCAGCAAACATCTTTTGGATTGCAGGTCTGGCTGTCGACTATCAGCCTCTGTTCATTTCTTCGCTCAGTACACAATACCTTGTACGCAGCACCCGCCTTCGCTGTAGCCTGAGAACTGTGTACTGTGTACTGTGAACTTGCTTCCCAGTCTACCATAACCAACCCTGACTCAACGGGTTCTAGAGGGTAAGATAGGGTCATTTCACCAACACACGAGGTCAAAGGCCGTCTCATGCAACAGATCACTGTCTTACGCCTACCCCGCGTCAAACGCCCGAAGGTCAAACGCCCGCGCAAGCCGGTCATGCAGCAGACCTTCATCTTCACCGATTGGGTGCGGGTGCAGATTGGCACCTTCATGGCCTGGGTTGGCGGCAGCCTGTACCGGCTGGGCGTACACCCGGATGCGATCACCGTGCTGGGAACCGGCATTGTCGGGCTGGCGGCCTATTTCATCGCGCAGGGACAGTTCCAGTTAGGCGGCCTGATCCTCATCCTGGGCCTGCCGCTGGATGCCGTCGATGGCGCGGTGGCGCGGGCGATGGGACGCAAAGGTAAGTTCGGTGGCATCCTCGATTCCACACTGGATCGCTATGCTGATGCTATGATTTTTGGCGGATTGAGTTATTATTTCGCCGTACAAGATCGGTTCGACTACATGCTGCTGGCGCTGGCCGCGCTGACCGGAGGACTACTGGTCAGTTATGTGCGTGCCAGAGCAGGCGAAGCGGGGCTCACGGTCAAAGTGGGTCTGCTTGATCGTTTGGTGCGTGTGATTATCATCCTCACAGTGCTGCTGCTGCCCATGCTCCTGGAGCTAGGGTTGTGGGTATTGGCTATTGGGACGAACTTCACCGCCCTGCAGCGCATGTGGTACGTCTACCGACACACCTAAAGATTACGGAGTATCATCCATCATGCGTTTTGAAGCCGAAGGCATTGTCCTTGATTTTGTGCAGGGTATATTCGGCGGGCCCCTGCAAATACGTTACTATGGCCTGATTATTGTTGCAGCGATGTTGGTAGCAGCGTTTATTGCGGCCCGCCTGGCTCGCCGTGACCGCCGTGATCCCGAACACGTCTGGGGTGCGCTGACCTGGGCGATCATCCCCGGCATCATCCTGGCCCGCCTGTGGTTTGTGTTTTTCCCACCGTCATCCATCACCGAGGGCTGCGCGACGGAAGCCGTCAGTGACATCTGCCGGAATACCGCCTGGTTCCTGCAGAACATCGGCGATCTGACCAATGGCCCGCTGGCGATCTGGAGCGGTGGCCTGAGCATCTTCGGTGCGGTGCTCGGTGGTTTCATCGGGGTTTACATCTATGCGCGGCGTAACAAGTTGGCGCTCGGCCCCTGGCTGGATATTGCGGCGGTCGCCCTGCCGCTGGCCCAGGCGATTGGCCGCTGGGCTAACTTCGTCAATCAGGAACTCTATGGCACGGTGACGAGCCTGCCGTGGGGCATCAGCATTCCGATTGCCAAGCGCGTGGCGCCCTTCACCAGCAATGTGGAGTTCCCGGTCGATACCACCCGCTTCCACCCGTTGTTTCTGTACGAATCGCTGCTCTGCCTGCTGCTGTTCATCCTGCTGCTGAATCTCTTCACCCGTCAGCGCAACCGCCTGATCCCCGGCGATATTTTCCTGGGGTATCTGGTGGGCTACAGCGTCATCCGCTTCCTGCTGGAATTCCTGCGTGTCGATGTGGCGTTGGTCGGTTCGATCAACTGGTCGCAGGTGGTGACCGCCGTCACCGCGATCGCAGCGGCGCTCTTCTTCCTCTACCGGCATCGTCCGGGTGCGCCGATGGTCGCGCGTCAGCCAGACCCGGAACCGGCGCCAAAGGCTCCCAAAGCAGCGGCGTAAAGTCGTTAGCAGTTAGCCGTTAGTCAGCAGTTGCCACCCCCATCCTGTGCCTACAGCGATGGGGGTGTTTTGTTGTGGAGAAAGCATTTTTGAGGTCGTCAGGCTATAGTAATTAATGAAGCTATTCAGCGATGGTCTTTTGGACTCATGCTCAAAATTGCCGATTTTGCCCGCTTGACCGGTGTGACTCCCCGTTTGCTGCGTTACTACGATCAGTGCGGCTTGTTCAAGCCGGGCTACATCGACCGGGCAACCGGGTACCGTTACTATCACACCGGGCAGGTCATCCCTTTGCAACGTATTCTCGCCCTGCGCGACCTGGGCCTGCCGCTGGCCGACATTGCCCAGATCCTCCACGATCACCTGTCTTCGACCGAGGTTGCCGCCCTGCTGCGACTGCATCAGCGGCGGATTGAGGCGCGTTTGCTGGTGGAACAGGCCCGGCAGCAGGAAACAGCGGCTCGATTGGCCGCGCTGGAAAATCCGGCGGCGCACCTGCTGGATGTCGTCATCAAACCTTTGCTACCCTTCAAGGGGCTGCATATTCAGACCACCGTGCAAACGGGCGAAACCATCGAGGCACTCTTCAACAGCTTCGCCCAGCGCTTGCAGGAACGGGGTTTGTATCGGCAAGTTCGGGCGACCATCGGCTTCTATCCCCGGCATATTGCCATGTTGACGGGGCAACCGCTGGCAGAACCCTACCAGTTTGATGCGCTCTTTGTCATGCCGCGCTCCCCGCGCGCCGTCCCCGTGGAAGCCGGACGCACATTGACCGCGATCAGCCTCCATCCGGTGACCCAGGCCGCCTGTGCGCTGCATATCGGCCCGTATCAGCGCTTGTTTGAGACCTATCGCTCTCTGCTCGCCTATCTTGAACACTATGGCTATGCCATCGCCGGTGTGCCGCGGGAACTTTACCTCCAGTCCCGCGGCACGCCCGATGAGTGCATCACTGAAATTCAGATACCCGTCAGTCGTGCCGATCAGGGTGTGAAGCTGCCGCTGAAAGTTCCAGCATAGATATTCGTCCCGCCCATACTGCCGCCTTCGACATACAGATAGTAGGTGTCATCCCGCCGGGCAGATGCCGTCCACCAGAAGCCGGAAATGCCGGGAATGGTGCGCGGTTGCCAGATAGGCGCCGTACCGCGTTCCCACTGAATCCCGTCGGTGCTGGTAGCATACCGGATCGACATGGCGCTGTCCCCCTGACCGATGGGCGCAGTCCGGTAAAACAGTACCCAGCCGTCAGCAGTTGGCTGCACACTAGGTTGATGGACGAAACTACGCTCGGATTCGGCCTGCAAGACCGGATCACTCTCCGCGAAGCCATCCGACGTCGTCGCTGGATCGTTGTATTTCACCCAGGTGATGCCATCCGCCGAGGTCGCCAGACCAATGCCGGCAAAAGCTCGCTGACGGCTGTTCGCCGCTGAATAGTACATATACCAGGTCGCGTCCTGCTGGATGATACGCGGCCCCAACACGCCAAGATCATCCCAGGCACCTTCGGCACCGGGAGACAGGAGGGGCTCCGAGTCAACTGTCCACGGACCCAGCGGATTCAACGCAGTGGCCCGCCCGATGAAATTGCGGGCCGTGCGGCTGCGGTTCTCCCAGGTGTAGAAATACAGCACCCAGGTGCCGTCCGGCAGCACAGTGGCGCTGGAGGCCAGGGCGGCCAACCCGGCATACGGCACTTTGGCGGTGGTCAACACCGGATCAGGCGATTGCTCAACCCAGGTGATCCCATCGGCGGAGGTCAGGTAACCAATCTGCACGCTGTCCGGCCAGTTCTGGAAGCCATTTCTGAACATATGGAACTGGCCTTCGTGATAAAAGACCGCGCCGGGATCGGTGAAGCGGTCGTCCCAATCGCCATCCTGGTCGCTGTGCCGAATGACCGGGTCTTCACTCACCAGGGTAAAGAGGGCTTCTTCCTGCGCCAGGCTGAGTCCGCTGCCGAGCAGCAGGCTGCCGACGAGGAGGGTGGCTAGCAGACGTTTCATCCAGTTTGCTCCTTGGTTTGATCCAATATGGTGGGAGCGTAAACGTTGACGCCGCGTCAAAGTCAAGCGCCTAGCGCTCCTCCGCCAAAAGTCGGAGGGCAAGTCCCATCCCCGGTCTGAGGTCAGCGCTGCCGCCCTATGCTTTACTAAACAGGCATAGGCTTACGCCGGAAAGGGGGCGCGCCATGAACAACTATCTACAACTCCATGAACTGGCAAACGAGAAGCATTCCCGCCTCCAGCGCGAACTGCTCACGCCGGTCGCCCAGGAACTCTATCACACCTCTGCGCGGCGCGGTCTGCGCTACCGCTTGTGGTCCCTGTTGCGGCGGCGGTGCAGTGACTTGCTGTCGCTTCATCAGGTCGAAGTTCACGGGGGCAAGCACATCGGTCATCAGACCGTCCCTTTGCAGCAGATTGTCGGCAGCGAGAATCGGGTCTATGACTTTGATGCGCACTTCTATCCCAAGCGATCCCATATCGAAGAACGATGGGTTGGAGTCGCCAGAGCCCGCCTGACGGGTGTCCCACTGCCGCCGGTTGATCTGGTGCAGGTGGGGGATGCCTATTACGTCCGCGATGGACATCATCGTGTTTCGGTGGCGCGGGCTTTGGGCGAAGCCTACATCGAAGCGAATGTCGTTGCCCTACGGGTATAAACATCAGGGTGGCGCCTACGGTCGCCCTGATTGAATGCAGTTATTCAGGAGAGGGAGAAACATGACTCAGGTTCGTGTGATCGAAAGCGCCGTCATTGACGCGCCCCCGGCAGCGGTCTACGCGGTGCTGCGGGATTACCATGTCGGGCATCCAGCCATCCTGCCGCCACAGTTCACCGGCATCCATGTCGAAACTGGCGGTTACGGCGCGGGCACTATTGGCCGCGCTGATATGAAGGTGTTCGGGCAGAAGAGCAGCTTCCGTTTTGAAGTCAGCGAACCGGATCCGGGCCGGCTTATGGTGGAAGCGAATCTGGATGGCAGTGTCGTAACCGCCTTCTATGTCGAACCGGAAAACGGAGGTCGGCAAAGCCATGTCACCTTCGACAGTGAGTTCCAGTTCCCGAATAACCCGGCTGGCTGGCTTCGGCGCTGGTTGATGATCCCCATGATTCACCGGATGTATCAGGAAGAACTGGGCATCCTCAACCGTTACATGCGGGCGCAGCGACCAGCCGCTCAGTCGGCCTAAAACAAAAAGGAGATCCTAGTTGGGATCTCCTTTTTAGTTCAGGTTTACTCATCGCGCAGCGCGGCATCGATCGCCTTTTCAAGGCGTTCACCGCTCAACGGTTCCCCTATCTCACGCTTGCGTTTTTCCAGATCCTGCTCCAGTTCCGAGTCGCTCAGGCGCGCCGGGATGTATTTGCGCTTGGCCGGGGCGCTGGTACGGCGGCTGCTCAGCATATACAACCCCATGCCCATCATCAGCAGCGGCACACCAACCGTCCCCAGGATTCCACCAGACCGGAAGATCAGCAGTTCAAAAATCGCGCCAATCGCCAGGAAAGCACCTGCGCCCCAGCGGGCCATGCCCTGCCCGGTGCGGAATGTACCTTCATGGTCTGTGCGTTCCCCGATGAAACGCAGCGCCAGACCGATGAACACCGGATAGAGCGTCCAGGCATAGGCCCAGCTTTCCCAGTGCCCCGTGATGTTCTGGAACAGCAGCAGCAAACCCGTTCCGGTGACGATGCTACCCGGGACGGCCAGTCCGGCAGCCTTCTTGCCACCATTGAAAGCCGCGTATAGGAAAGCGGCACCCGGCAGCAGCACGAACAGCGGCCAGCCAAAAGCCAACAGGCCACCCAGGTTAATCACCTGCGCCAGCAAGAAGAAAACGCCCAGGCCGATGAGCGCCAGCGCCGGAACGGTCTGGCTGCGGCGGGGAGATTGGTCAGATGTGGTCATGGTTCTAGCCCTCGTGTAGCAGATCTCTACCGGGCTATACGCATCCATTACGGGGAAGGTTGCAGGCAGTTCTCAACCTGCGCCCCAGACCAGTGCCAGTGCGGACTCATCGCTGGGGAGGGGTAAGGGGTGTGAAGCGGCCTCGTCACAACCGGCTGCCGTAGCCAGACAGGCGGTATCCAGCAGCAGCCATTGTGGGGGCAGCCCCGGTGGGAAAGTCCGGTACAGCAGATAGCGCCCATCCGGTGACCACATGAAAGGCGAGTCGATCTGGTCATTGGCCGTCAGAATATGCGGCGTACAGGTGGCCGGGTCGGTCAGGCAGGCTGTCGGCAGCGCCACAATATCCAGGTCACTCCCCCGCACCGAAAGATAGGACAGCCAACGCCCATCCGGTGACCATGTGGGCAGCACGTCCTGGAGATGATTGCGGGTTAGCGGGCGGCCTTCCGTACCATCAGGCCGGATGACAAAAATCTCCTGATCTGCACCCTGCAAGGCGTAATAGGCGATCCATGCGCCGTCAGGGGACCAGGCCGGATCGTTGGCATCGGTGACCAACACGGTCTGTTTAGAGTCGGGCAGCCACTCAATCAGATTGATGGTCTGGGTGGTGCCGTCAAAGCTCACGTAAGCCAGCCGGGTCCCATCCGGTGACCAGTCGAGGCGGGCATACTGGGCAGGGTCACGGGCTAGTTGGCGGCGGCTGCCGTCTGCCCGGTCATAGACCCACAGCGCCAACTGCCCCTCAAACTGAATGAGATCGTCCTCGGCCAGCGCGACATAGGCCAGGCGCATGCCGTCCGGTGACCAGGCCATGGGCGAATCCACCAGGCCCTGGATCATGATCGGCTCGACCTGACCGCGCGCAATCCCCGCCAAAACCAAGCCGCTGCTTTCACCGCTGAGGGCGACCCACTGGCGGTCTGGTGACCAGGCCACCTGATCGAATAAACGATTATCCAGCGGCAGCGGGCGGCCCAGGCGGGCAATCACCCGTGTGTTGATATCCAGCGCCTGAGCCTGATACTGGAGCTGATCGGGCGGCAGGATGGTCGAGGTCAGGTAATAAATCGGCGGCGGCACTTCCGGCTGAACGCGGCCCAACGCACTGGACGCTGTACCCAGCAGGAGTACAGCACTGACCAGCAGGAACAGCATGCGCTGGACGCGGATCATAGTACCCCGGCAGATACCTGTCTGGCGGGCGAAGGGATCAGCAATGCACGGCAAAAAGCCATCGGTGTATGCGCTCCGGTATCATTCGAACACCCTTATTGTAGCGCGGTCAGTGGTCCTCTACTGATCGACTCTTAAGCTTTAGGCCTATTGGCAGTCCAGCAATAATGGCGTAGCATGAAAAAGTGACATGTTATACAGCATGTCACTTTTGAGAGTTGTTGTTCAAGGAGAATGCTGTAATGAAGTCCCGTTTGCTGTTGATTTGTCTGGTGCTGGTGATGGCCCTGGCCGGGTTTAGTGCAGCCAGCGCACAAGAGAACTCTAATTGTCTGAACTTATCTGAGAGCGATTGCGCTCTGGTCGAAGCCGGTCTGGCTAACTTCGCCGCTCTGGAATCCTTCAGCCAAAGCTACTCCTTCAGCCTCAGCCTGAGCGGCATGGCAGCGATGGACCCCACCGCCCCGGCTTCGATCAGCGTGACCTCCACCGGCAGCGGCCCGGTCTCCATGGCAGGCGGCAGCCCGTCGCTGGCGCTGGATATGGAAGGCAGCATCATTGATGGTACCAATGATGCCTCCGGCCCGATCAGCTTTGCGCTAGTGGGCGATCGCTTCTATGCCCAGACCTCGGCGGGTGAATGGATCGGTGCGCCGGTCGCTGAAATCTTCGAGGGGGAGAACCCGCTCGACAGCGTTATGGGAATGATGGGTGGCAGCGATGATAGCGCCGAAGCCATGGCGATGTTCTCCCAGTTCGGGACGCAGGAACGCCTGGCCGATGAAACCGTCAATGGACAGTCGACCGCCGTCTTTAAATACACCCTGAATATCGCGGATGTGATGAATAACCCGGAACTTGCGAACGCGATGGACAGCGTGGGCAACATGGCTGGCGACAACAGTGATCTGTCCTCCGCCATGATGATGGTCGGGATGCTGGGGCAGTTCATCCAGGGTGACATTACCTTCACCCGCTGGGTGGGGCTCAACGATCAGCTTCCCTACCGCGTCGATCTGTCGATCAACCTGAGCCTGGATATGACCGCGATGGCCGGGATGATGGGTGGAGCCATGGGTGGTTCGGATGGCGCGGCAGCCATGCCGACCATGCCTGCAATGGAACCGATTGTCCTCGCTGTGCAGTTGACCGTCGATATGACCGGTCAGAATGCCACCGCGGCCCCGGCTGTTCCGGCAGGTGCGCGTGAAGTCACTGGCGAAGAATTCCAGACGATCATGGAAGAAGCTTTTGGCCCCTTGATGGGTGGCTAAGCCGCTTCTGATCTGATGTTCAATAACAGGGCGGCCCAATTGGGCCGCCCTGTTGATTCTTCACCAGGCGTAGGCTTCTGGAGCAGCCCCACCCGGCCCCGGCCAGATGGCATCCAAACGCTTCATCTGTTCATCATTCATCTTGATCTCCAGCGCCCGTAAGCTACCGCTGAGCTGCTGCGCGGTGCGCGGGCCGATGATCGGCGAGGTCACAATCGGGTTATGCAGCATCCAGGCCAGCGCCACGTCTGCCGGATGTTCGCCGATCTCATCGCAGAACGCCTCGTACTGTTCCAACTGCGGACGATGCTGTTCCAGGCGGCGTTTTTGCAGGTCTTCCAGATGACGACCTTCCGCCGCTTTTTTCAGCGCCCCACCGAGCATCCCACCATGCAGCGGACTCCACGGAATCATGCCCAGCCCATAGGATTGGCAGGCAGGCAGCACTTCCAGTTCAATGGTGCGGGCGGCCAGGTTGTATAGGCTCTGCTCGCTGACCAGTCCCATAAAGTGGCGCTGTTTGGCGGCTTCATTCGCCTGGGCGATATGCCAACCCGCGAAGTTGCTGCTGCCCACGTATAGCACCTTACCCTGCTGGACCAGCGTCTCCATCGCCTGCCAGATTTCTTCCCACGGCGAATTGCGGTCAATGTGATGCATCTGGTACAGATCGATGTAGTCGGTTTTCAGGCGTTTGAGGCTGGCATCACAGGCGCGCCGGATATTCAACGCGGAGAGGCGGCTCTCATTCGGCCACTCACCCATCTTGCCGTAGACTTTGGTCGCTAGGACGGTCTTCTCGCGGCGACCGCCCCCCTGGCTGAACCAGTTGCCCAGGATCGTTTCGGTCACACCGGCACCGGGTTTGCCCCCGTACACATTGGCGCTGTCGAAGAAATTAATCCCCAGTTCCAGCGCCTGATCCATGATGCTGAAGGCATCGGCTTCCGAGGTCATGTGAACGCCAAAGTTCATCGTGCCCAGGCACAGCCGACTGACCATCAAACCAGTTCTTCCTAAACGGACGTATTCCATGATGTCCCCCTATAAATCATGATCTGTCTTTTGATACTGCCAGATGAAGCATAGCGATTGGCGCAGGACGCTGCCAGTACCATCGGGTCGGCTGACGCGCACATGACATAGTGATAATCCAGCCAGTAGACTAGAGTTGGACCCTGGTGTTAGCGATGAGTACGTTGATCTTATGCACACGATTCCACTCTATCAGGACATCAATGCGGCCCATGCCGCTACTGGCTATGCGGGTCGGACTGATTTACCCGATTTTCATGTATTTACGTTGGAAAGCACCTATCCCCATACTCGGCAGGTGATGCCTCCACACCGGCTCGACTGGTATCAGGTGGTGCTGCTCGAACACTCAGCAGATGCCACCCTGCGGATTAATGCCGAAACGGTGCCGGAGTTGAGCAACTCGATCAGTTTTGCATCACCAGCGCATGTACTGGCCTGGGTACGAGGTGAACAGCAGCGCGGCTATATCCTGTACTTCAAGGCCGCCTTTCTGCCCCAGATCGAGATCGAAACGGTGTTCCCGTACTTCAGGTTGGATGCCGTGAACTGGCTTCAGATCATCTCAGTAGAAATGGCAGTCTTGCGCGACTCGTTTGCTCATGTCTTGACCTACTTCAAACGGGATCAGCCCTACCGCATTCAGATCCTGCAAGCCCTCCTGACCGCTCTCCTGTATGATCTGCTGCGGTTATATGATGCCGGACAAGATCGCTTACGTGGGCAATCCGCCGGGCAGGTGCTGGCTATTCGTTTTCAGCAGTTAGTCAATCAGCATTTTCTGACTCATCGCACAGTCGAATCCTATGCTGAATGGCTGCACATCAGCCCGGATCATCTGAGCGCTACGATCAAAGGGATGACCGGCAAAACCGCGTCCAGCCTGATTGCCGAACGAACGGCACTGGAAGCCCGTCGCTTGCTGGCGCTGACAGATCTCAAGATCAATGAGATTGCCACTTACCTGGGTTACCAGGAGCCCACGCACTTTGGGCGTTTCTTTCGGCGGCAGGTGGGCGTTACGCCCTTGGAATGGCGGGCCAACCAGAACCAGTCTCCCGGAAATGGGTCACCTTTCCCCGGAGGTGGGTTAGCGCCTTAAGCATCAGCGGATGTAGAGTGAAAGCATCATCAAATCTGGATTGGGAGGCGGATCATGGCACAGGCACCCACCCTCGCATTAGTCACCGGCGCAGCCCGCAACATTGGGCTGGAAGTTGTGCGGCAGCTCGCAGCAAAAGGGATGACCGTTATCCTGACAGCCCGCGACGCAGACCAGGCACAATCCGCTGCCGCCAGTCTGGTTGCCAGTGGTCTGAAGGTCGTTTCACATCCTTTGGATGTCACAGATGCGTCTAGCGTCAGTGCGCTGGTGGACTGGGTAGAAACCGAGTACGGGCGGTTAGATGTATTGGTGAACAATGCGGCCGGTTTTGCTGACTGGATGGAGAAGCCGTCAACAGCAGATTTGAAGGCGGTTCAAGCCCTGATGGAGATTAATCTTTATGGTTCGTGGCGTGTCACACAGGCCTTCCTGCCTTTGCTAAAGAAAAGTGCCCATCCGCGTCTGGTGAATGTTTCCAGTGGGGCCGGTTCGCATGGGGAAATGCAGTTCGGCCTGAACACCAATGGCGGCAGCAGTGCCAGCTATGGCATCTCCAAAGCCGCCTTGAACGCGCTGACAGTCAAGTTTGCGGCAGAACTGGCCGGGACAGGCGTGCTGGTCAACGCCGTTTGCCCCGGCCTGACCGCCACCGCACCAGGCATGGAAGCGATGGGCGCTCGACCCATCCCGGAAGGTGCCGCCAGCATTGTCTGGGCAGCCACCCTGCCGGATAACGGCCCCAGCGGTGGTTTCTTCCGGGATGGTCAGCCGTTGCCTTGGTAAGGCCTTCTTGAGTACGATCAATCAGCTAAGTGATAGGGGTAGAGGTTATGCCCGCCGACCAGGACTACGCCCAGTATTACGCCCCTGACCGCGCCACCTGGCGCGAGTGGCTGGCAGCCAACCATGCCACGTCGCCGGGGGTCTGGTGGATTTACTATAAACAGGGCAGTGGCAAGACCCGCGTGGCCTATGCGGATGCGGTCGAAGAGGCGCTGTGCTTTGGTTGGGTGGATAGCCGCCCCAATGCGATTGATGATGAACGCTTTATGCAGTTGTTCACGCCGCGCAAGGGTAAATCCCCCTGGTCGAAGCTGAACAAGGAGCGGGTCGAACGCCTGACTGCCGCCGGATTGATGGCTCCGGCGGGCCTGGCCGTGGTCGAAGCTGCCCGGGCCGATGGTACCTGGTCAAGCTATGATGCCATTGAGGAACTGACGGTGCCGGATGATCTGGCGGCGGCCCTGCTGGAAAACCCGACCGCGAAAGACTACTTCGATGCCTTCCCCCCGTCCTCGAAGAAGAATATTCTCTGGTGGATTGAATCCGCCAAAAAGCCGGAGACACGCGCCAAACGGGTCGAGGAGACGGTGCGGTTGGCAGCAGAGAATATCCGTGCCAACCACTTCCGGCAGACCAAGGGTTAGCGCGTTGCGGGCGGCTCACTGAGGGCGATGCAGTTGCCCTCGCTATCTTCAAACTCGGCTACCCAGCCCAGGTCACCAATCGAGGTTCTTGGATAGAGGACTTTGCCGCCGGCACCTTCGGCGCGGGCAAGCGTTTCTGCAATGCTGGCGGTATAGAAGTAAAGGCGGCAGCCTTGCTGGCCTGGCACGTAGCTCTCACCCTGAGCCAACGCACCAGTGATGCCGGGCGCCCCCTCATGTAGTGGAAACAACGCCATCTGGTTGCCATCAATCTCCAGACGCTCGAAGTCGTATCCGAAGACTGCTGTATAGAAAGCTGTCGCACGATCCAGATTACGCACCGCGATTTCAAAATAGCCGACCGGATTCTGCATGATGTACTCCTGTGACTCATCCGAGCTATGAAGCCATCATAACAAAATCACCCAAGAAAATGCAGAACATATGTTCAAATTGAGTAATCGTGGACGGGTTGCCTTAACGTCTGGCGACTCGCCAACCCAATGCCACGACGGCCGGCGTAATCCACAGCGCGGCGGTCAGCAGCGGGTTAGCATCTACCGAGTCGGTCGATGGCGGTGTTCCACAGGGTGGCAGGGCGGTAGTCGCCAGCGGAGCCGGGACAAAAATCACCACCAGCACAACCAGCGCCAGCACCCCAATCCAGCGTCGCCGGTTATCCAGCGGCGTGATCGTATCCAGCGGCGTGGCGTATACCCGACCGAGGAACAGCAGCAGCAGCACCCAGATCAGCCAGTTCTGGCTAATCAAAGTCAAGCCGAACATCCCCAGCAGCACCGGGTAATACAGCCTCCGGGCGCGCTCACCGATCAATGAATAGAGAACGTGACCGCCGTCCAACTGCCCAATCGGGATCAGGTTGAGTGCCGTCACCAGTAGCCCTGTCCACCCCGCCCAAGCGAGTTGGCTGCTGTTAATCAGCACATCCTGACCGCCGCTCGGCAGGTAGCGCCCAAAGATCAGGGTCTTGGCGAGCGCATACAGGAATGAATCGCCTTCATACGTGCTGAACCGTAGGGCTTCCGGTGTACCGGGTGGGAAGCAGCTCGTCACCGAGTTCACCTGCGCCATCGTCAGCCCGATGAACAGGATGGGAATGGCGAAGATCAGGCCAGTCAGCGGCCCGGCTGCGCCCACATCCAGCAGCACCTTCCGGTTCCGCATCGGCTGGCGCAGTTGGATGAACGCGCCCATCGTCCCGAGCAAACTGATGATCGGCAGGGGGATGAAATACGGCAGCGTGACCGCCAGGTTATGCCGCCGGGCGGCGAAGTAATGGCCCAGTTCATGTGCGCCCAGAATCAGCAGAATGCTCAAGGCATACGGCAGACCCAGATACAGCGAAAACGGAAACTGGTCGCTAGCGCGTTGAATATCGCCTGGTGACATATCATAGGTCGCCAGCACAAAGCCGGTGTACATCACACTGAAGAGCGTGATGACAAACAGCAGGGCGTTCGGCCACCAGGGTCGCGGTGCAGGATTGACTCGCCCGTTGATGATCTGGATCACATGCGGTGCGGCCGGGTTAGGGCGATCATCACTCGCGGGAACCTCTGCTGCCGAGCGGAACAAGGCGGTGTGGTTGGTCGGAATGAGTAGTTGATCGAGCTTCTCATAGGCCGCTTCCGAGTCCAGCAGCAGCCGACCTCGGAAGCTGGCAACTGGCATACCGCCCATCATGGCGAAGGGCGCGGCTCGTCGTTCATCATCTGGCTCTGCCGGGACGAAGACCTCGGAGTCAATCGCCATGACTTCGCTGATGGTGCCGCGTAGCGCATTCTGGAAAAGTTCATCCGGGCTGATAGGGGCCATGACTGGGCGGGCAATCGGACGGTGATCCCGCGAAGAAGCCGTTTCGTGGAGCATTCAGGTTCCGTTTCTATTCCTGGAACAACGACTGGATGAATGTATTCATCCCTGTGCTGACTCATCGGACTGTGAGCACGCAGGTATTGTACTCACCGAAGATGAACAGCGGCTATGGCCTACTTCAGCGCGTAGTAAGCGGCGAAGTTCAGGTGCTTATGCAGAACCTCTACGGTGCGGAAGCCCGCCTTCAGCGCCACACCCATCTGGTAGCCCAGCGAACGGGGCGTGTCCTCGTCGTCGATATAGCCCAGCACATGGTCGCGGTAGCCTTCACCCTTGAGGTTAGTCAGGTAGGCGCCAAAGCGCGACCACATGCCCGCATCAATGGCAGGCAGCTCATGCGTAATCATGTCGTAGATATACAACATCCCGCCGGGTCGCAGGGCCCGGTATAGCTTGTCATACACCCCTTCCCATTCAGCATCCGCACGCAGGTGATGCAGTACAGTTGAAGCCAGAATGAGGTCGAATTGCCCTTTACCCAGATCAACTTCCCGCACATCGCCCTGGATCGTCGTCACCTGACCGCTGGTCGCCGCGGCGGCTCGCTGCTGGGCGCGGTCGAGCATCGGGCGGCTCAGGTCGAGCAGGGTACAGTTCAAAGTGGGCAGGTGTTGGAGCAGCTTAACCGTATAATTCCCGGCCCCGCAGCCCACATCCAGCACCGCCTGGGCCTGCGGGTTGGTCGCGGTTGCTGAAGCGGCGATCAAATCGAGACATAGGCCGCTGTCGACCTGGGCGGTCACGCCCGTTTCGAGATTGGAGAAGCGCTCCACATCCGCGTCAAAACGCGCCCGGATTTGCTCCACTGTGGATTTGGTTTTGGTCATAGCACATAACTCTCATTCGTAGGGATGCCCCATTGGGCATCTGAGATATGGTTCACTGAAGAAATGCCAGGGCTAATTCCTCCACGTCGCTTTCAACACCCGCAGCCAATTCTGCCAGCCGATGAGGTGCAGTTCAGCCTCGCTAAAACCGGCTGCACGCAATGCATCCATCAGCACTGGATAACTGCTTACATCGGGCAGATCACGCGGGAACCATGCCGCACCGTAATCCGCGCCAATCGCCACATGTTTCACGCCCATCCGCTCGACCATATACTGGACATGACGCACATAGACATCGATCGGCGTGTCCGGGCTTTCCACCCCATCTGCCCGTGCCAGCGGGGTCACCAGGTTCAGCCCGACCAGTCCGCCAGACTCCTTGACTGCATCCAGTTGTTTGTCGGTCAGATTACGCGGCAGTTGGCACAGGTTCCAGGCGTTGGAATGGCTGGCGACCAGCGGCTTATCGCTCAGCGCGGCCACATCCCAGAAGCCTTTTTCATTGAGGTGCGAGAGATCGATCAGGATACCCAGTTGATTACAGGCCTGCACCAACCGGCGTCCGGCTTCGGTCAGTCCATCGCCAATATCCGGCGAATGTGGGAAGATGAAGGGTACGCCTTCTGCAAACAGGGTCGGGCGGCTCCATACCAGCCCCAGCGACCGCAGTCCGGCCTGGTAATACACTTCCAGGGCATGAAGATCCGGGTCAATGGCCTCCGCGCCTTCAAAGTGCAAGACCGCCGCATAGATCCCATCCCGAATGCATTGTTCCAGCGCCGCCGCCGTCCGGACGACCTGTATCTGCCCTTTTGACTCGCGTTCCAGCCGGTACAGATTGGCCACCTGAGCCGCTGTCGCTTCACGAGCCGTCGGCAGATCAAGTGCATCCATGATGAACGGCTTCGATGGGTCGAAGTTGGTCATCAGATTATGTGAAGACGCATCCTCGATAAACACCGCGAATAACCCGCCCACCATCCCGCCTTCACGGGCGCGGGGCAGATCCACCTGGGCATCTGGCGTGCGTTGGAAAAAGTCCCCCAGCGGATGCTTACCGGCTGGAGCATAAGTCATTAGGGCGTCGTTGTGTCCGTCAAAGATGGGGATCATCATGATTGTCCATTCGGTGGATGAGGCCGATCAGTTGAGAAGTATAACCAAGCTCCTGTCTGCTTGCCGACCAGACCAGATTGGCTATGATGGAGTCAATAACAATGTAGATTTCAGCATGGAGCGATTGTGATGCGACGGATGGGATGCCTGCTGGGTGTGTTCTTGATCCTGGTTGCGGTCGTGGCGCTGTTTGCGGTGGTTGTATTACCAGTCATCCCCGGGGTGGGGGATATACCAATCCTGTTGAGTATCCAGGGGGCGTTGTTCTGCCCTGCAGGACAGACTTACGGGCATGATCGCTCCAGCTACAGTGTCCGCCCTGGTGAAACCTTCCTTGCGCTGGAGAGCTACTGCGTCAATGAAGACGGAGATCAAATTTCCTTTACCCAGGATCAGGAAGGTCAACGCTTGGTTGTCTCGGCCTTGAGCTTTGTGATCCCGTTCCTGATCGGGTTATTCCTGGTCATATTCAGCGTCAGCAGCGCTGCCCGATCACCCGCCGCACTCGCCAGCGCGGCCTCAATCGTGGGCCGTCCGATTGTGATGCAGCCCTCGCCCGGAGGGGGTGGGCAACCCGGGTTCACCGTCCAACGCAGCGTCCAAACACTCGATATGAGCGATCAATCCCTCGATACCATCAAACAGATGACCGGCTTCGATATTCAGCGGGGTGCAGATGGCAGCGTCCGCATTCAGATGCCCGGTATGGATGAGGCCATGACCCTTAACCAGGGCAGCGACCAACCGCTGGTCTTCAGCGCCAACAGCAGTAATCTGGGTAATCCCGGTGGCACGCTGGCTGACCGGCTCAAGCAGCTAGAACAGGCCCGCGATCAGGGACTGCTCAGCGCCGAGGAATACGAGAAACTGCGCCAATCTATTCTGAATAGTCTCTAGCCAATCCAGCGAACCAAAGGCTGGTTTGCCGACCAGCCTTTCCCCCTTAGAACTGCTTAGGTTCTTTTCTCCCGTCACTGTATATGTGTGCTCAACACGATTACATGATCCGTCAGAGATTCTATACAATTAAAATCTCAATTATTTAGTGATTGACGACAATTAAAGAACAATGATACGGTGTAATAGAGTTTGAAATTTAGATAGGGTCTTGTGCCCGGAGCCATCTCATGAACATACGTCGGAATCTAGTGATTATCATCGCCAGTCTGGTACTGGTTTTTGCTGCTGCGGTTCCCTTGCTGGCAGGCGATTGCGGTTTCTATGATGGCCGCCTGACTGAATTGGAGTTTCACTTCGGTGGGGATGCCCTCTTTTGTAATCAGGAGGACGGTTGCACACTCCTGAGCGCCACGGGTCAGGAACTGATGCGTTGGAGCCAGGCGGATATTGATGCGGCTCTGGTTGAACTCAGCACCACCAACGCGGTTGGCGCGGCAGTCATCATCGCTCAGGGTAACGGCACCTATGGCCCGTCCACACTCTTCGTCAACGGCAAAGCCAGTGGCGAACCCCAAATCTGCCTGGCCGGTTTTGATGAACACGGCAAGAGCAATGAGATGTGTTTTGGCCGGGACTATGTAGCACCGACGGCTCGCCCCGCGAACTGTGGCGAACCCGCCCCGGTGGCCGAGAATACCTGTGACGGATTGAGCCTGGGCATGTTCGTGGACTCTCCATCGAACAGCCTCTACTACTGGCAGATTATTGCCATCGACTTGGTTGCGGAAACGGTAACGCTCCGTTTCTCTTTGCCCAATCTTCCCCAGTTCAATGTGTCCGCTGCCCCGCCGCCGGATGAAACCGTCGCCTGCTCAGCGGTTGTACCCACTCGCGGCCCTATTTAACGACTTTCTCCCTCTCCCCATTGGTTTGCCCATCCGGCTATCCTGGTGCCGGATGGGCACCCTTAATTACCAACCCCAACCGCAATGGTTTCAGCCGAACTCCACGCCCCGGCTACCGCTCCTCGCAGCGCCCGCACCCGCCAGTAGTAGACTCCCGGTATCAGGTTCGGACTCAATTCAAACGTAGCGGCATTCACACTATCCGGGCTGATCACAACCAGTTGGGTAAAAGCCGAATCCCTGGCAATCTGCACTTGATAGCCGGTCACCGCCCCATCCTGAACGCCCAGCCAGGTCAGCGTAGGATTACTCCCTAAGCGATTGCGAACAGGTGCGTCCGTCGTAGCTGAATTGAGCGTGAAGCTGCGTGCCTGGCTAGGGGCATCCCCATTACTATTGATTGCCGTCACGCGCCAGTAAAAGAGGCCGCCGCCTATAAAATTGGGCGTGAAGCTCGTCCCGGATTGCACCTGGTTCCAGATCAGGCTGCTGAAGTCACTGTCATTATCCACTTCCAGCCGGTAACTGGTGGCAAACGCAGCCGGGTTCCAGGCGAAGGTCACCGTGGTCGCTGTGAGGCTCGCCTCATTCGCTGGACTGAGCAGCGTCGGCGTGCCGGGTGGCTGATTCGGGACATACTCAAAAGCGCCGGAATCACAGGCCGCCCCATTCAGCCCATCTCCATCCACCGGACGACTGAATCCACGCTGGTCGCGGTTGCTGACCGGGGAAGCAGCGCAGGCCGCGTTCCCGCCGGCATCAATCGCCGGACTGCCCGCCAATAGCGCCCGTGTCTGGGTCGGCCCGGCGTTATCCGCCAGCGGGCCGAGCAACGGATCGCTGATCGTGATACCGCTCGCGCACAGGCGATCATTCGGGTCATTCGGCGCGGTCAGGCCGGGGAACTGAAGATTGCCCCCACCGCTGCTCAGGGTGGTGGAACAGGTTTCCTGAATATTCCAGGGGTTGCCACCATTCGCCGCCGTATTGTTGGAAAAGACCACGTTGGTCAGGACACCGTTGCCGGCGGTGATTGCCCCGCCGACCCATCCGGCAAAGTTATCTGCAAACGTGGAATTGATGACCTGAAACGCAGTGGTGTGGTTGACCATGTACAACGCCCCACCGTTGGCGTTGAACGAGATGCCCTCAGCCCGGTTGCCCGTGAACGTGCTGTTGGCAATCGTGACAATGGCCCTCTGATCGAAGCCCAGGGCACCGCCCGAACCATCCGCCGTACCCGGTCGATCCACCCGATTGTTGCTGAACAGGCTCTCCGTGATGGTGATGCGCGCATTGCCTGTGCTGCCGCCGATATTGGTCGAACCACCCGCAATCGCCCCGCCCGTCGCCCGGTCACCACCCACCACAGCATTATCCACAAAACTCGAACGTTCAATTGTCAGCGCCGTCGAGTTCTCGTAGAGGTTCACATAGATAGCGCCGCCCGCGTTATGTGTTCGGCTGCCACTGAAGGAGCTATCCCGAATGGTGGCAAAACCCGCGCTGCCAGAAACGCCGTCGATGTAGATCGTCCCGCCCTGACCGCCGCCAATCGCCGTGTTGTTGCTGAAGGTGGTGTTCTCGACCAGCAGCGTGCTCTGCAGAATATGGATGGCCCCACCGCCCGCATTCTGTGCCTCGTTCCCGCTAAAGGTGCTATCCCGCACTTCCACCCGGCTCAACAGCGAGTAAATCGCCCCGCCGTAGTCATATTCATTGGCGCAGCCCGCCCCGCAGGTCAGGTTAGCGACATTGTTCTGAAAGGTGACATTCTCGGCGATCACCACTGCATCGGTAGCGGTCAGACTCGGGTTAAATCCTTGGTCGAGCGCCTGTATCGAGGAACCGTTGGCCGCGGTCGTATTGCCCGCCGCCCGCCCATTGGCCAGCGTGATATTCCGCAGGGTCAGGCTGGGCGCGCGCGGCCCCCAGGAACGCAGATAAAAATGCCGCCGCGCATTGGCTCCGCTCAGCGTAATCAGGCCGCCGCCATCGATGGTGACCGTGAGCGAGCCACTGGTAAACTGCATATCCAGCGAGAGGGTTTGATCCAGTGTGATCGTGTGTGGATTAGGGCCACAGTTGAAGGTGATCAGCCCACCACCATTGATGGCCGTTTGTAAAGCCGCCCGGGTACAACTGCCGGGGGTACCATCCCCTACGGTCGCATCCGCCAGAGCAGGTTGGGGTATCACACCGAGGAACAGAATCAGCAAAAAGAATGCGGAGATAAGGCGCATAAACCACCCACAGGCATAAACCAATACGGCTCATGCTCTACTATGCAGGCAGGGGAGCTTCCTGCGAAATAGGACTCAGGACACATTTGGGCGGTCTGGGTTGGTGCAGTAGCTCGTTAGGCAGGCGGCAGCACGAAATCACTCAGCGTATCATCCACACTCTTGAGGAAGGCAACCGCCTCATCAATCGAATCCACCGCCCGATAGCGCACCCCGGCCAATTGATGACCAGCGGTAGAGAAAAAGCGGTCAATGACACCCGCGGAAATATACACTGACCAACCGACGCGCTGTTGGTTGTTGACCGTGAGCCGCGTCGCCTGCAGTGCTTCTGGCAGTGAGATCGCATTCTTTTCCATCTGGCTGGCATCCGTGATGGTATGCACCAGCGGCCCATTGGCGCCAAGGAAGGCATTCGCCTGGTCGCGCATACGAGCCGCTTCAGGTAGGTAGGTTTCCAGGTCTTTCAGCGTCAGGGTTCCCTGATAGCGGATCAGGAGGATGCGGTTTTCCAGCAGCCACGATAACTGATAGGCCATGCTCTAGCTCCCCCATAATCCATTACGCTAATCATAGGATATTTCAATAAACATTAAAATCTCCATTCAGATGAGGTAGCGGCGCAATCGGAGCCTGTTCTGGGTTCAGAAAACAGTTGGGGAAGCTGGTCTGGTGGCATTTCACAGCACTGCCATCAGACCCTTGCCTGCTATCCTGCGCAGGCCGCAATCATGTCCCGCACCTGCTGCATGCCTTCGATGCTCACCCCTGGCATCGCTGGCATGGAAAGGAATTGGTCGATCAGTGCCAGATATTCGTCATAGCTCATGCCCATTTCCGCCAATCCCTGGTCGAGATACGGGCAGAACACTGCCGGTGAGATCCCCATGATCGACGTGGGATCCATCGGGTTGAATGTGACCGGCGGAGCAGATGGTGATGGGGCTGCGATGCTGATGGTTTCCGGCAGTACCTCGATCGGGAGCAGTTCTAACGGGGCGGCCTCGTAAGGGGCAGGTTCGCTCGGTTCGCCATCCGCATTCAGATCGTCATCCAGCGGGATGGAAGTTTGCATCCCGGCGGGGACCTCCACAGTAACGCCGTCCGCTGTGACGGTGCCCTGTCCTTCAACCACGCTGACGGTCATGAACTGGCCGGGCTGCGCCGTCAGGTAGGCGGTCGACCCCAGTTCAATATCCACACCGTTTGCCCGCAGGTTGACCTTTCCGGCACCCTCCGGCGTCTGGATCAGGATGCCGTCCGCTGGCGCTTCCGCACAGGTGGTACTGCCTAATCCGGTACGAAAGCTGAAAGCCTGCATCGGGGTGAGCGACTCGTCACCTGGCTCCACGGCGCTCTCGATCTCCACATCGCCGAACAGCAGGAAGGTCACGTTCTGCCCCGGCAGCGACTCCGGCAGGTTGGCCTGGAGCTTCATCAGCGCGATTCCCCACTGGCCCAGGACTTCATCTAGTGAGCTTAATTCCAGCGATCTCAGATCAGCAATATCGACCAGGTCGCCCTGCTGCTCAAAGTTAAAGGTGGAGACTCCATCCTGGGGTATAGCCTCCAGCGCGATATTGCCGTAGCAGGCCTGGTTGCGTCCGGTCTCTGCACAGGCATCCTGTACCGCTGCCAGAGCCTGCTCGATCAGTGCCGGGCAGCTTGCATCCTGCGCGGCCAGCACGGATGCACCCGATAACATAAACAAGAGGACGATTACGCGGAAGAGTCGCATGGGGTTTGCTCCTGCTTTATCCGGTGGATCAGGTCTGTCGCCCTCAGTATAGAGCAATCTTGACCACGCTGTCCTGCGCCCTAAGACGGAGATTTTGCCCGGTGTAAATCCTGAATTTCTCTTTCATCTGCCGCACCGAACTATAGAAGAGGATTGACATTGACGTAGCGTCAAACATTAGATTCCTGCAATTACGCTTTGATGAAAGGAATGAAGATGTTTCGCATTGGAGAATTCTCTAAGATCGCCCAGGTTTCCGGTCGTTTATTGCGTTACTACGATGAAATCGGACTGCTTAGCCCGGGTTTCACCGACCCACAGACCGGATATCGCTACTATAGTGCTACACAACTCCCCCGGCTCAATCGCATCCTTGTGTTAAAAGAACTTGGACTATCTCTCGAGCAAATTACCGATCTGCTGGCACAGGATCTTCCTACAGAAGCCTTCCGTGGGATGCTGGCACTACGAAAAGCACAAATTGAACAATCTCTTCAGGAAGAATCAGCACGACTAAGGATGGTGGAATCGCGTCTGGATCAGCTTAACGCCTTTGGACAGGTTCAGGAGCCTGATGTTGTATTCAAGTCTGTTGAGGCACAGCCATTCCTGGCACTGCGAGAAGTATTACCGGATATGCCTTCAGTTAAAAGATTGGTACAAATCATTAGCAATACAGTTCCGGTCAGTGTCGGGCCTCAGTTACTTGGTGCGATTACTATCGTTATACATACACCGATATATGACCCTGCTGAATATGATCTTGAAATTGGCTATGTAGCAACAGGAAAAGTGGCAGACTGTGTGCAGCTTCCTAACGACCGGGTATTAACTTTACGAGAGCTCCCTGCTGTAGCAACCATGGCAACTTTTGTGCATCTCGGCCCGGTCGAAACCAGTCATCGCAGTTATGGGTTACTTGCAGTTGCATTAGAAAAAGCAGATTATCAGATCGCGGGCTTAGGGCGCGAAGTCATTATGCAGCTCCCTACACTCGGTCCTGACGCGGACGCAGTGATAGAACTACAAATCCCAGTGATAAAAAAGGAGCAAAATTTGAGGGCTTGACTTTGACGTAACGTAAAACTGTAGAGTGACGACATCGCTTTGAGGCAGCACACTTTTCGTGAGCCACTACTGATAAAGGAACGCTAGCGATGTCTACACTGGATACTTTAATCGAGCGAAATCAGGCTTTAGAGTCAGAGGATGTGCGAGTAGGGTTGCCGCTTATGCCCTCTTTACGCACGATGATCATCACCTGTGCAGACCCACGTGTTGATCCAGCACATATTCTTGGCATTGAGCCCGGAGAAGTCGCTGTTATCCGCAATGTTGGTGGTCGTATCACCCCAGGCACTCTACAAAACATGAATCTATTGCAGATGATAGGACAGGTGATGGGTGCCAGCCCGAATAGTGAATTCAACCTGATACTGTTGCATCACACAGACTGTGGCATCACTCGCCTCGAAAGCAATCCGGATCTGCTGGCAGGCTACTTCGGGATTGATCCATCTGAATTGCCAACAAAAGCGGTTAGTGATCCGTACAATTCGATTGTTGTTGACCTGGCGGTTCTCAAGGCAAGTATCCCGTTACCTCCAAGTTGGCAGGTAACTGGTATGGTCTACAATATCCAAACCGGGCACCTACAAGTCATCCCCACATAGTGTAGTGACCCGTCTCACCTAAGCTCACTGATCCAATTTCCAGCACACTGTTTGTCTACACAGCTTCCAAAGGGATTGTTGAATCATGCCTGCAACCAGAATTCTTATCCTCACTGCCGCCGGTAGAACGGGTATGCCAACCGCGCTCCATCTTCTCGACCAAGGATTTGCTGTAACAGCCTTTGTTCACCGGGAAGATCACCGCAGTGCATACCTGAAAAGCAGAGGGGCCGATATTGTCGTTGGTTCCCTTGCCGACGTGGGTGATATGAGGCGTGCCATGAAGGGGGTGAATCGAGCTTATTTCTGTCCCCCCAATGCAGAAGGGTACCTTAAGGCGGCCGCGATCTTTACCGCAGTCGCATCTGATCATCGATTAGAGTCTGTGGTCGCCATGAGTCAGTGGCTTTCCAACCCCCTTCATCCAGCGGTACATACGCGTGAAGTCTGGCTCGCGGATCGGTTGCTCGCTCAACTTAGTGACACCAGTGTAACCTACATTAACCCTGGGTTCTTTGCCGATAACGATTTGCAGGTGCTGCCGTTTGTCACTCAGCTAGGATTGTTAACTTTGCCCTACGGAAATGGACTGAATGCGCCTCCTTCAAACGATGATATCGGGCGTGTTGCAGCTGAACTTCTTATTCATCCAGAAGGACATAAGGGCAAAACTTACCGCCCAACAGGTCCGCGATTAATGTCACCTCATGATTTGGCCGACTCATTTGCTCGGGTACTCGGGCACCGGGTTCGCTACATGAACATCCCTTTCTGGATGTTTGCGCGAACCATGAAACAGATGAGGTTTTCAGATTACTTGATCGCGCAGTATGGACAGTATGTGCGGGATTATCAAGAGAATGCATTTGCCGTGAATGCACCCACTGATGTGGTTCCGATGCTTACCGGGCGTGAGGCGGAGGATTTTGAGACAATCGTGCGTAATCATTTGAAGAATCATCCCGAAGCGAGACGTAGCATGGTTCAGCAGTTACAGTTGATGATGACAATGAATTTGGCTATGTTTCGACAACCACATACTCAGGCACAACTCAATCATTGGGAATTCTCTGATCCGAGTCATGCTTTATTGAGCAGTAGTTCGCATGAGTGGCGACAGTTCCATGAACCACGCCCTATCTAGCTTGCACCTCGACCGATTAGCCTAAAATCAAAGTTCTGGAGGGCTTTATTCGTCGGGACTTGTCTGGACAGGTACAAAGTCGGAAATGGTGGTGGGTATATACGCATCGAGCAGCGCCACAATCGGGCGCTGCTTTCGTTACCCAACGCTTTCACATCTTCGCATCAAATGTTCATCCGGATCGTGATTAAGCAATAAACAATCGGTAAGGACACTATATGAATCAGCCACACCCGGCAAAATCTCCATAGCCGGAATTACCTTCCGCTTTCATAATGAGCAGTACTATCCACCAGACTGGGATGCAAGCCCATGCCATTACCGCCCACCGTCACCATCCGCCGCCAGCACCGCGCCAGCCTGATGATGCGCGTTGTGCCCGGTGGCGTCGAAGTTTACATCCCGCGTTACCTCAAGCCGACCAATCCCAAAGTCCAACAGTTCATCCAGCAGGGGCTGGTCAAACTGGGTGATAAAATCCCGCCTGTTCCCTCCGAACAAACCTCCCGCGCCCAGATTGAGGAGATGGTGCTGGTCTGGGCGGGCCGCCTGGGAGTCGAGCCCGGGCGCATCACCTTCCGCGATATGCGCCGCAAGTGGGGCAGCTGTTCCAGCCGCGCCCACATCACCCTCAGCACCCGCCTGACCTGGATTGCGCCGCACCTGGCCGAGTATGTCGTCCTGCACGAACTGGTGCATCTACGGGTCTTCAATCATGGTAAGGACTTCAAAGCCATGATGTCCGCCCACATGCCGGACTGGCGTACCCGCGAACAGGAACTGGACGCCCTCCGCTTTTAGGCCAGTATTGGGCGCCTCCAAAACAGAGACGGACTTCCTCTAGACCAACGAGCAGTTCCTCAGGATTGATTGATAACGGGCTTCCGGAAGTTCATCGTATAGAAAAGCCAGCTTCCTTCAACACGTACGAACTCAAAACCGGTGGTTTCAGCCAGAGCGCACACTTTATCTTGAGCTTGATAATGCGGGTCCGGGATCATCTCTGTGATCGAAAGTGTGCCGCCAGCTTTCAGAACGGCATAACACTGTTTGATCGCTGCCTGCGGATCAGAAATTTCGCCCAGGGCCGTACAGATGTAAACCAGGTCAAAAGTATCTGCTGGAAAATGAGGCAGGACCGCGTCACCCGTGATGGCTTTCAGATTCGTCACCCGGGCCTGTGCAGCGCGTTCTTGCAGTTGTTTCGTGCTGTTGGGGAGGAGGTTCAGCCCGACGACCTCACCTCCGGGCAATACCCGTTTCGCTGCTGGAATTAACAATCGCCCGCCTCCCGATCCAACTTCCAGCACCTTTTGACCGGGCCTTAAACCAATCCGCTCTAATGTCGTCTGGGTTCTGAAAATGTCCATCAGGGTTCCTTTACTGAATACCCTATAACTTTTAGTATAGGGTGTTGCATAAGTGACTTTGGCTATCCTGCGTCAAGGGGAAAACAGGGTCAACCAATACTTTTTGGTGCCAGTAACATAAGTTCTGAAAACTAGGAAATTGGATCATAACGTGGAGGAATAGACGTGGAAAAAGTGGATCGACGCGTGCGCCGAACGCACCGCCTGTTGCGGGAAGCCCTGATTTCACTGTCGATGGAGTATGGTTATGATGCAGTATCCATCAAGGCGATCACAGACCGTGCCGATGTTGCGTATGTGACCTTTTTCCGCCATTTTCGCGATAAAGACGATCTCCTCAATCAAATGCTTTCAGAGATTGTAAATGAAGTTGAAAACGCTGCCCGAACCTCGGACTTATTCACGGAAGGGGTCTATATTTTTCAACAGGTGCAGTCTAACGCTGACTTATACCGCATTCTGATCACTCAACCGGGGACAAATCGGGTGCTTCAGCAGCTCAAACAGAAATTGGTCAACCATCTGCGTAAACATTGCATGCCGCTCTTTCAACCCGGCGCGCCGCTGCCCCCTGAACTTGCATTGCACTACAGTGTCATGTCGCTCATTGCGCTCGTGGAGTGGTGGTTAGAACATGATCTGTGCTATTCACCGGAACAAATGAGCAGGTACTATCAGCACCTGATTACAAGCGTTCTCAAAGGTGGGGCGCCAGTTCTCATGACCATCCCTAACGACTCTGCTCCAGATAAGCGCAATGCCTGAAGGGCGGAGCCGGTTCGGATTTCATTGGTAATATTACGTAATAATTACTTGTTATTTCCCTGCATATCAGGTCACAAATGCCCTCTGTCGCTTAACCTTTCCCATTTCATCTACTCCTGTCTCTACTTTTTCACTCTGCACCCAGCACGCCGCACTTCCGCATTTGCCCCCTACCGTACACAGGTTATACTCAGGCATAAACACCCATAGTGCCTGGACGCCGAGGACACACTCCATGCTGACTGCATTTGAACAAGTACTCTTCCTGTTGCTGGCTATCCTCGCCATTGGCGCCACTTACGCTGGCTTCCGTGACATGTACCTGATCGTCAACCGTGGAACCGGCCAGTTCCATCTGGATGACCTGCCGCGCCGTGCTATTCACGCCCTCCGGGTCTATTTCAGCCAGCAGACCACCCTCAAAACCCGCCGCCTGACCAGCCTCATCCACCTCGGTGTCGTTTGGGGTTTCACCTTCTATTTTCTGGTCAACGGCCTCGATGTGCTCCGTGGCTTTATCCCTGGCTTCACCGACTCGCTCAAGAGCTTTGGACTCCTCTATGATTTTTACCGCCTGCTGGCCGATGTCCTCAGCGTCGTCGTCCTGGTTGGTGTCACTTATTTCATCCTGCGGCGTTTCTTCCTGCCCAAAAAGACTGAACTGCAATTCCACGATAATGTGCTTTTACATCCTGCCGTCAAAGCCGGTGGCATCCAGCAGGACTCGTTGATCGTCGCCCTGTTCATCCTGATGCACGTCGGTGCCCGCTTCCTCGGCGAATCGGTCATTGCCGCCCGTGAACCGGATCTGTTCATGCCCTTCGCCACGCTGGTCTCCCCGCTCTGGTCAGGCCTTGCCCCGGATATGTCGGTTCTGTTGGAGCATGTTTTCTGGTGGCTGGCACTCGGCGGCATTCTGCTGTTCACCCCCTACTTCCCCTACAGCAAACACGCCCATCTCTTCATGGCCCCGCTCAACTTCCTGACCAAACCGAAGCGTACCAGCCTCGGCGAAATGGATAAGCTGGATTTTGATGACGACACGCTGGAACAGTTTGGCGTCAATCGGCTCGACCAACTGCCCAAGACCAACATTCTGGATGGCTTCGCCTGCATCATGTGCAACCGCTGCCAGGATGTCTGCCCGGCCTATACCACCGGCAAGGAACTCTCGCCGTCGGCGCTGGAAATCAACAAACGCTACTTCATCAAGGAACACATGGCGGATCTGGCCGCTGGCAACGAAGTCGATATTCCCCTGGTCGGCACCATCATCAGCGAAAGCGCCCTGTGGGCCTGTACCGCATGTGGTGCCTGTGTCGATATTTGCCCGGTGGGTAACGAACCGATGCTGGACATCCTCAACATCCGCCGTGATGCGGTGCTGATGCAAAGTGAATTCCCGAAGGATTTGCAGAACGCCTTCAAAGGCATGGAACGGCAGGGCAACCCCTGGCAGGCCCCCCGTGAAGACCGCTTCAAATGGGCCAAAGGGCTGGAATTCCCGGTGCCGACTGTCGATGAAAACCCGAACTTTGAAATCCTCTACTGGACGGGTTGTGCCGTCAATTACGATCCCCGCGCCCAGTTAACCGCCCGCGCCTTTGTCAAAGTTCTGCACACCGCCGAAGTCAATTTTGCGGTGCTCGGTGAACAGGAAAACTGCACCGGTGATGTGGCCCGCCGTGCCGGTAAGGAAGATCTCTATTTTGAACTCGCCAGTGGCAATGTCGAACTGCTGAACGAGGTCAAACCACCGCGTATCGTCGTGACCTGCCCGCACTGCTTGCAAAACCTGGGCAAGGAGTACCATCAGTTTGGGGGTAACTACGAAGTCATCCATCACACTGAACTGATTCAGGAACTCATCACGGCTGGTCGCTTGCCGGCCAACGCCTATCCCAAGCAGGAAGCCAACGTCACCTTCCACGATCCCTGCTACCTCGGTCGGCAAAACGGTGTCGTCGAAGCCCCACGCACGGTCATGGAGTCCTTTGGTAAGTCGCTGGTCGAAATGCCGCGTACCAAAACCAATTCATTCTGTTGTGGTGCCGGTGGTGCCCAGTTCTGGAAAGAAGAAGAACACGGCAAGAAAGCCGTCAATGCAGAACGCTACGCCGAAGCCAAAGCAACCGGCGCGCATGTGCTGGCGGTCGGTTGCCCGTTCTGCGCCCAGATGTTTGAAAGCGCCAAGGCCAACGCCCCTGGCGGCCCGGTCATCATGGATGTGGCGGAATTGATCGCCGAACGGCTGCCCTAAGCCAATCAGGGGATGCGGAATAGGCTCAATGCAGGTTGCAGCCTATTCTGCCTGATCCTTGCGCTCGGCCAGCACCGCCTGAAGCAGTTGCATCGCGTCAATCGCCGTTGGAAAGCCCGCGTAGAGCGTGCTTTGCAGGATGACTTCCTCGATCTCCTGCGGGGTTAACCCCACCCGCAGCCCGTTGCCGATGTGAATCTTGAGCTGCGGCCAGCGCCCCAGCACCGTCAGCATGCCAATCGTCAGCATCAGCCGTTCCCGCAGGCTCAGGCCGGGCCGCGAATAAACATCGCCGTAGGCATACTCCAACACATAGCGTCCCAGGTCGCCCAACGGGGCCAAAATCTCCGCACTGGCATCCGGGTTGAGTTCGGCCAGTCGCTCAAGCCCGCGTTGGTAACGGCTGTCATCCGTCATCGGAAATCCCTCGTCCAATCACCAGTAGCCTAATTAAAACGCGCCTGCTCGGTCGGGCAGGCGCGTGTCAACAACTATCCTTAAGAAGCGGGTGGGGTCGTACCCGGTTTGGGGGCACGATCCAACACGGTCGGATCATCCATGCGACCAGCAGTCAGCATGCTCTGGAAGATCGCTAACCCGGCCTGGTCATCCACCACCAGATACTCCGCCTGTTTCGACCAGGTTGGAATGCTGGGCGCAAAGCGCATCCCGGCCTTCTCGACTGCGCCGTGCAGATCGGCCTCAGTAGCTTTCGCCAGATCCTCAAAGGTCAGGATACCGGCCGTGTTCAAGGCTTTTTCGAACTTGGGACCGATCCCCTCGACCCGTTTCAGGTCGTCCTTGTCGGATTTCTTGGGGGTGGCACGGACTGCCGCCGGCGCAGGTTTCACTGGCGCAGGGACGGGTTCGGGAATGCTGAAGTTACGCCGTACGGATCGAGTTTCCCCGGTGCTATTGGTGACCGTCACATACAAGCTGTGATTGCCAGGGTTCAGCCCAGCGGTATCCACGCGATAGCTGTATGGTGGCTGAATGAGCGTGACCTGCCGTTCATGATCGAGGTCAAAGTCGACGCGGGTGACGGCGGCCTGATCAGAGGCCAGCTTGAGCATGACATCGCGGGTATCGTCACCCACGCGCTCGCCTTCCATGACGCCGGTCAGATCGAAGGCCAGTGGGGGAACGGTTGCCTTAACGGGTGCAACCGGGGTTGCCTCCGGCACCGTGAAGTGAATGCGCTTGCGTTCCATATCCCCGGACACACCCGTGACGGTAAAGTCCAGGACATGGGCACCGGGAGCCATGCTGGCCCCATCCAGTCGATAGCTATAGGGGGGCTGAATGAGTGAAACCTGCCGTTCACCGTCCAGGTCAATATCGACGCGACGAACTGCCTGCCCACCCTCCGGCTTGAGCATGACATCGTGGGTATGGTCATCCATGACTTCGCCATCGGTCACACCGGTGATGGTATAGTGCAGCGGCAGTGCCATTGTCTTCATGACATCAGCCCCGGCGGCCTGGGCCGCAGCTACTGCTTCAGCCGGTGTGGACTCCATCGGAGTGACTGCGGGTTGCGGCGGCGGCGGCGGCGGCGGCGCAGACGGGGTCACTGGATTGGCCTTCAAGTCCGCAATGACCTGCGCCCCAGCAGCGCGGGCGGCGGCAACCGCCTCGGTAGGACGGATAGTCATGGCACGCTCACTCGGCTCGCTGGAGGCAAAGCGCACGCTCAGCCAGTCCCAAAGCCAGATGATAAGCGCCAGAACGATGAGCAGCAGCACATCCCACCAGGCCGCGGCTTCATCCCGCCGGGCAACATGGTTCATGGCCTGGAAAACTGCGCCGACGATGAACGCAGTACTGAATAACGCACGGAGTCGACGATCCATGACGAATATGCTCCATAGCAATTGGAAGTTAGTCGTGTCGGATTATAACGAGTCCGGGCGTATTTTGCCCGCGTTAACTTCTTGATAGGGGCGTGGCTTTGTCCGTGTGGGCATCTCTGGTGTCCTTGTCTGTGTGTGGTTTGAGTGCTTAGGTGGATATCCACTCCGTGTCGTTACTACTGATACAGCCATAGACTGAATCAAAACCAGGGGCCACATGGCCCCTGGTTTTGATTAGCCGCAGGTTGTTTTCCTGCTGTTATTGTGAGTCTTCGTCCTGTTCCTGCTTGACGGCGGGTGGCGCCACCAGGTTGGGCTCCTGGGCGACCTCATCGTCGCAACTCCAGAGCGGGGTCCACCCATCGCGGATCAGGCCGCCGATGCCCAGGTTGATCGGGCGCAGGCTGACATCCTGCTCGCCCTCGTGAACCTGACGGACATCTGTCAATAACTGTGCGCTTCTCGCAGGGTTTCCCGCACATCCGTGACCAGTTCGAAGAAGCGCGGCAGTTCACGGGTTTCAAAGGTGCGCGGATACGGCAGATCAATATCGACCACTTTGGTGATGCGCCCCGGTCGCGGTGACATGACCACCACCCGCTGACTGAGGAACACAGACTCGGCAATGCTGTGGGTCACAAAAATGACCGTTTTCTTGGTTTGTTCCCAGATCCGCAGCAGTTCCAGATTCATTCGCTCGCGCGTGAACTCGTCCAGCGCGCCGAAGGGTTCATCCATCAGCAGCAGGGGCGGATCAAAAGCCAGGGCACGGGCAATAGCGACGCGCTGCTGCATCCCACCGGAGAGCTGCCAGGGATAGTGTTTGCCGAACTTGCCCAGTTCGACTAGTTCCAGCATTTGCTGGGCCTTCTGTTTGCGCTCGGCTGCCGAGTAGCCCATGATCTCCAACGGAAGCTGTACATTGGCGCTGACGGTGCGCCAGTCATAGAGCGTCGCCGCCTGAAAGACCATGCCGTAATCCCGGTCAAGCCGCGCCTGCGCCGGAGTCTTGCCATTGATCCTGATTTGCCCATTCGTGGGCGGCAGCAAATCGGCGATCACCCGCAGCAGGGTCGATTTGCCGCAGCCGCTAGGGCCGATCAGGGAGATGAACTCGCCGGGGAAAATATCGACCTGAATATCCTTCAGGGCGATGACCTGCTCATCACTGCCCTGTTTGAAGATCTTGTTCACTCCCTTGATGCTGATGACGGGAGTGGACGCGGAAGGGGTACTTGCCATAACCATACTCCGTGCAATGCGGTGTGTCCGGCTGTCAGCGATCAGCCGGAACGATCACTGTATTCGTACGACTTCATAGACTATCGATTATCCGATGCTGGCCCGCGCAGCACCATGCGTTCAATCAGGCTGACGACCAGGAAAAAGCCGATTCCCAGCAGGGCTGCAATCACAATCGACGCCCACAGCTTAGCCGGGTCTGAGGTGTAATACTGGTTGAAGTTCAGGATGGCGCGGCCCAGCCCTCCAGCCACACCGGACGGCAGTTCACCAATGATGGCACCCACGATGCTGGCTGTGGCGGAGACTTTCAGCGCCGTGAAGATATACGGCAAGGCCGCCGGAAAGCGCAGCTTCCACATGATTTCCCAGGGAGTCGCCGCATAGGAACGCATCAATTCCAGCGCGGTTGGCTTGGGTGAAGTCAGGCCGCGCAGGGTATTGATTGTCACCGGGAAGAACGTCAGATAGGCGCTGATGACGGCCACCGCCACCGGCCCGGATCCCAGCGCGATCACCACCATCGGCGCGACTGCCAGGATCGGCACCGTCTGCGAAGCCACCACATAGGGCAGGCAGCCGCGTTCCAGTAATTTGGAATGGGCGTAGACGGTCCCCAGCAGGAAGCCGAGTAACCCACCGGCCACAAACCCCATCAGCGCCTCGCCCCAGGTAGTCAGGGCGGATTCCGCGAGAATTCTAGTCAGCAGGACCGGCCCGTTGCGGCGAGCAGGTTGCAGCAGCGCCACAGCAATACTTTGAAGGTGGGGCATGTTCAGATCATTGGTAATTCGCAGATCCACCAGCACCAGGTTGCGCGGTTGGCTCAGAAAGCGGTCAACCGCCTGCCCCTCGGCAATCGTGCCAATCGAGCGGGACGCGATCTGGCTAAAGCTGGTGAGTGTCCCGGCTTCGTCGGCGCGCACCACCACCACGTAACGTCCCGGCAGCGCGGGGCGGATTTCAAATGGCCCGCTGAACTGGGTGCCATCCAGCGTGGGCAGGCGTCGCAAATCGGCAAAAGGTCCGGTGGCATCGCCTTCATCGGGGAAAGCCGGTGTCAGGTCTTCCACCGCGTTGCTATCGACGATGACCGCCTCAACCTCGCCATTTTGCAGGGCCATCAAGGTCGTAGTCTCGTCCGGATAGGTGCGATAGTTCCAACTGGCTTGTGGGAGGCCAATCTGGTAATCAACCGCTTCGCCAAAGGCTTTAAGCGCTTCCCAGGTGAGCAGCAGCGCGGAGATGATGACCACCACACCCACAAATTTACTGGCCCGCTGGTTCGTGAGCAGCAGAATTGCCAGGGCCAGCACGATGCCGATCATGGCCAAATTCAGGCCGGGATAGCCCGGTTGAGCAGGTGGCAGCAGGAATAGCAGCACATCCAGCAGGAGAATCAGGGCGATCACGCAGCGCCGGGCTAAGCGGCCCCATTTCCATTGAGTGAGGAGTGCCATGGCAGCCAGCAGAATAGCGAACCCCAGCAGGAGCAGTGTCCCACCCCGCGCCACGCCGAGCGCCGCCTCAGTGCTCACTGATTCCTGCCCCTGTCCGACTGCCCAGCTTTTGGCAATTTGCCCTAACAGGCCTTCGGGTTCGCGTTCCTCGGATTGACCGGCGACCCAGGTCATCAATTGACCGACGGTCGAAAGCTCAACCGTTGCGCTAGCCGTTTCGACGAACAGCGAGTTATAAAGCAGCAGCAGCGCCGCCATCAGCAGGGCGGCTTCCAGGGCCAGCACGATCAACAAGCGCCGCAAAGGGCTTGGTGCGGCCAGCGCGTCTGTATCCGTTTGAAGTACGAGGGATGATGCCTCGTGAAGGGTATCCGCCATGCGGTGAAACCTTACCTGTTCTGGACAATGCAGTAGGGACAAGGCGGGCCTTGTCCGCTGGTCTATCTGACTTCGACCGAATGATCCGCACAGTGTAACGATGAATGGCGGACTCAGCCAGCACGAGCATGGATTCTCGGTGATCGGCCTCCAGGATCGTCTCTAATCTTCAACTTCCTGGAACTCCCGTCCGTTTTGTTCGGTGCTTGTTAGGCGAAATGAGTAGGGTAAGCAGGGTTGTGGAACTGTAATTTTTAGGGATAGCTTATGCGCGTAGGGATTATCGGCGGCGGTTTGATGGGTACCACCATCGCCTGGTTGCTGACCCAGGCCGGCCATCAGGTGACCATCATCGAACAGGGAAATGACCTGGGCGGATTGAACGGTGACCTCGATTTTGAGGATGGTCTCACGGTCGCGCGTTACCAACATGCCATCCTTCCAACCGATCAGGCTGTGCAGGATCTGTGTGCGCGGCTCGGTTTGCAGGATGACCTGATTTTCCAGAATGCCCGAACCGGGTTTGTCCATGAACGCCAGATCTACCCGATGACCAACATTCGGGATTTTTTGGTTTTCCCATTAATCAACCTGCGTGACCGCTTCCGTCTGGGCAATACCATTATCCAGGCGCGCAACCGGAAAGACTGGCTGGTGCTGGATAGCATTCCAGTACGGCAGTGGCTGGTCAATATGTGCGGTCAATCTGCCTTTGAGCAAATCTGGCGACCTCTGTTGGAAGCCAAATTTGACGGTGTCTATGATCAGGTCGCTGCAACCTACGTCTGGGCCTGGCTCAACCGGATGTCCGGCATTCGCCAGGGGCCGACCATGCAGGGCACCATTGGCTACCTGCGTGGTGGACATGGTTCCCTGATTCAGAAGCTCGCCGAGGCCATCACCGATGCCGGCGGCCAGATCCTTTTGAATACCCGTGTGCGTGAAATCGAACTGGTCAATGGACATGCAGGGCGCGTCCGCACCTTCGATACCACCCTGGATTTTGATGCAGTCGTTGCGGCCATTGCCACACCGACCTTCTCCCGATTGATCCCTTCGGCTGAATCGAGTTATCTGCGTCGGTTGGAGAGTTCAACCTATCTTGGTCTGATTTGCCCGGTTATGGTGCTGAATCACCCGCTTTCCCCCTACTGGACACTCAATCTGACGGACGCGGAAAGCCCGTTCTCGACGGTGATTTCTACCCCGCATCCGGTCAACCCTAATTACCATGTGGTCTATCTGCCCCGCTATACCGCACCGGATAACGACTGGATGGGTGTTTCGGATGATGAGATCCGGGAAGCCTGGTTGGCCCACCTCAAGCTCATCTTCCCGGCTTTTAATGAAAGCTGGATTGAGCATTTTGCGGTCAGTCGCTCGCGTTATGTGGAGCCCATTTTTAATATCCACATGCTGGAAACCATGCCGGCTGTCCAAACACCTTATGCTGGTCTGTATCTGGCAAACACGGCTCAGGTCTATCCTGACCTGCCCACCAGCGAGTCCGCGATTGTCCACGCGGGTCGCGTCGCCCAGATCGTGCGGCAGGGCAAGCCCGTTTCCGAGCGTGTGACTGTCCCTTAATCAGCGTGTTTATCCGGGCTGATCACTGTGAGCGGCTAGCTGATAGCCAGAACGGTTCTGGTTAGCGGCTGGTCGCTGGTGGTAGTCGCCCTTATCAAAACCGGAACCACCATGCGCGTACTCCTCCTCACCCAGGTACTGCCTTATCCACCGGATAGCGGCCCCAAGATCAAAACCTACCACGTCATCAAATATCTGGCTCAGCGGCACCGGGTCACGCTGGTGGCGTTTGTTCGGGATACGGATAAACCGGAATATATCGCGCACCTTAAAACCCTGTGCGAGCGTGTCATCACCGTACCGATCCAGCGCGCCGCCAGCCGGGATCTGGTCTTCCTCGGTAAAAGCTTGCTCAGCGGGCAGCCCTGGATGATGCTGCGGGATGAACGCCCGGAGATGCGGGCGGCGTTGGCCGAATTGGCCGCTACCAGCCAGTTCGATATTGTCCATGCCGACCAACTCAATATGGGTCAGTATGCCTTGCCATTCCCCAGTGGACGTAAGGTGCTGGATCTCCATAACGCGCTGTGGGTGCTCTACAAACGCATGTCCGAAGCGCAAGCCTTCACGAACCCCATGAAGTACCTGCTCATGCGGGATTGGCCGCTGCTCAAGCGCTATGAAGCCGAGATGTGCCGCCGTTTTGATGCGGTGACCGCTGTCAGCGAGGAAGATAAAGCTGCCTTGATTGAGGCCGGAGCGCCATCTGCGATGACGGTTATTCCGATTGCAGTTGACCTGGACTCGCAACCTTATATCGAGCGCCAGCCGAAAGGCCCACATATCATCCACATCGGTACCATGTACTGGCCGGCCAACATCAATGCCATCAACTGGTTCCTGGATGCCATTTACCCACTCATCAAAGCGCGTTTGCCAGAAGTGCGCTGTACCCTCATTGGCGCACGCCCACCCGAATCGATTATCGAACGCGCCAAGGCTGACCCTTCACTGACGGTCACGGGCTATGTCGATGACCCGCTGCCCTACTTGCAGGATGCCAGCATGATGATTGTGCCGCTCAAAGCCGGTGGCGGGATGCGCGTCAAAATCCTCAATGCGCTGGCACAGGGCATCCCGATGGTGACCACCACCGTCGGCTGCGAAGGCATCGCAGTCACCCCTGATAAGGATATTCTGATCGCGGATGAACCGGCGGCCTTTGCCGAGGCATCGCTGCGCCTGCTGACCGATGCCGACCTCAACCAGCGCATCAGCCAGAATGGGCGCGACATGGTCATGCAGCGTTATGACTACCGTGAGGCGGTCAAACCGCTGGACGATGTTTACGCGGAAATTGTGGCGAAACCCGCCAAGGGGTGAGCCCGCCTGACAGGTTCCACAAGACGTCAGGCTAACTGATGGTAGGAATGAGACTGGTGATATCCTGGTAAACCTCAAAATCGGAACATTTGTTCCGATTTTGAGTCCACTTTATGCTAAACTGAGCTTGATGCCACCCTACCCATCACGAACCGACCAGGGCGTTAGTGGACAAATCAGTTGTGTCTAATCTGTCCAATTTGTCAACTATGTCCAGAATAGCGGGCAAGGTGCGCTGCCGCTGAACTCGCTCTAAAGTCCAAATGTACCCTTTCCTACTCTCCACTGTTTTTCCCCGCCGCTGCCCGCTATACTTGCCCGCCAGTTACGTTCGCTTAAATCTTTTTGAGGAACCTTCAGCATGTTAGAAGCACTTCGGAATGCTTGGCGGCTACCAGACGTCCGCAACAAGCTCCTGATCACGGCCTTTATCCTGCTGGTCTACCAGTTCGGCGCGCACGTCCCCGTCATCGGCGTGGATCGTACCGCTCTGGAAGCCCTGCTGACCGGACAGGCCGGTGGTCTGGTTGGGACTCTCAACCTGCTTTCGGGTGGTGCAGTCCGCAACTTCAGCGTGCTGGCGATGGGTGTTTACCCGTACATCACGGCCTCGATCATTCTGCAATTGCTCATCCCGCTGGTTCCCCAGTTGGAAGCCATGCAGAAGGAACCCGGTGGTCAGGAAAAAATCCAGCGCTACACCTTCTTCCTGGCGATCCCGCTGGCCATTTTGCAGGCCGTCGGTCAGGTGCAGATTTTTGGTACGCTCGGCGGTCAGCCAATCATCCCCGGCTTCGGCACGGACTTGCTGCTGACGCTTTCAGTCATTGCCACTATGACTGCCGGAACCATGTTCGCCATCTGGTTAGGTGAACTCATCACGGAACAGGGCATTGGCAACGGCCTCTCGATCATCATCTTCAGCGGCATCGTCGCGCAGGCCCCCACCTCGCTGGCTCAGTTGGTCACCAACAGCGCCAACCCGGTCTACAACATTGTGATGTTCGTCGTCATCACCCTCATCAGCCTGTTCGTCATCGTGCTGATCTACGAAGGTGTGCGCCGTATCCCAGTGCAGTATGGCAAGCGGGTGCGTGGTCGCAAGCAGTATGGCGGTGGTTCCACTCACATCCCGCTCAAGGTGAACGCAGTGGGCATGATCCCGCTGATCTTTGCCCAGTCGATCATCACCTTCCCGGCGATCATCGTCAACCTGTTCCCGGAAGGCCCGGTTCGTACGCAGATCACCCAGACCTTCGGCAATCATCAGGGCTTGGCCTACTGGCTGACCTACTTCGTGCTGGTGGTCGGCTTCACCTACGTGTACACCGATATCATGGTCGCCCAGCAGAACTTGTCGGAGACACTCCAGCGGAACGGTGGCTTTATCCCCGGTATTCGCCCGGGAAAGCGCACTCAGGAATACGTCCAGCGAGTGACCCGGCGGATTACCTTCGTCGGTGCGCTGTTCCTCGGTGTGATCGCCATCGTCCCCGGCGTGGTCGATTTCATCAACCGGTTGCTGTTTCCTCTGGAAGCCACCAGCGCCACCAGCTCTGCCACCAATGCGGCGTTGGTTATCGGTGGTTCAGGGTTGATTATCGTGGTAGGCGTGGTCATTGATACGCTGCGCCAGATTGAAGCGCAACTGGTGATGCGGAACTACGACGGGTTCATGAACTAGCCCGTTCATCACTTCATGACTGGGAAAGCGCCCACAGGTTCGTCTGTGGGCGCTTTTTTTGCGCCTTTTGATTGAGGATTGAGGTGGTTTACGGACTAAAATCCGGCCTGCCGAAGCAAGGCGAGTGAAGCAGGTAATTCCGCCTGATATTGAGCAGCAAATTCCGCATTTTCCGAGGGCGATCCGCATTCCAGGGATGCCCAACCCTCATAGCCACCAGCGTGGAGCGCGTCTAACACTGCCCCAAAATCGATCAGTCCCTGGCCGGGAAGTCGGCGGTTGTGATCGGCCAGATGCAAATAACCGATGTCCGGGGCATAGTCTTTGAGGCAGGCAGGGAAAGGGTGATCCCCTAGCGCCGAATGAAAGACATCGGCACACAGTTTGACATGGGGATGATCTTTGGTACGGCGGCGTACCCGGACTCCATCTGCCAGCGTGACAATAAAGTGAGTCTCGTAGCGGTTGACTGGCTCGATATAGAGGTCAACGCCCATTGCGTAAACATAATCGGATAATGAACGCAGATGATTGTGCAGCAGTTCAAACTCAAGCTGCAACACACCCTTGTAGGGGGTCAAGTCCGGCACAGTAGGGGGGCCAAAATGCGGCACCACAATGACAGCCTGCGCGCCCAGGTCAACCGCATTGCAGATGGATTGGCGTACTTCTGCCAGCGCCCGTTCCCGCTCAGCACGATCCGGGTCGATTAAGCGGCTCTGCCGACCGTGATTGACAGCGGCAATAGGTAACCCGGTTTTCCGGCTGGCAGCGACCAATTCCGGCACACGCTCGGTCAATCCTGCTCCCCAGACTTCTATACCGTCAAATCCCAGGCGGCGGACTTCTTCAAAACGGTGTTCGGCACTGGAACCAACCAGCATGTCTTCTTGAATCGCTAGTTTCATGAGGATCTCATTACGAATCACTAAGCAGAATTAAGAGGCAAATTGTACTATACTGCAGATGAAGAAGATTACACAAAATATTAGAGAACCACTTCATGCCGCTTCTACTCCTCGCGGTTGGCAGTTTTGAGCTTCGACGAACCCTGCGCCAGTTCCTTCAACGTGAAAACTACTTATTCGTAGAGGCGAACACCTATGATGAACTTCAATCGGTGGTGACCGATTCTCAGCCTTCGATTGTCTTGATTGATAGCGCCTTTCCTCCCAGCGGCGCAGCCCTCTGTAAGGCACTGCGGTCCCGACTGCCAGATCTTCCAATCTTGATGTTGGTAGAAAACGAACAACAGGCCATTGAAGTGGCTTGTGTTGCCGGGGCCAGCGATATTCTGAAGCTCCCCATCGTAGAACTGGAACTGATGCAGCGTCTGCATTGGCTCACGGAACGACTGGGAAATCGGCTCCTGCGCGAGCGGGAAGCCTGGTACCGCAGCTTGTTTGAACATGCTTCCGAAGGTATTTTCCGCTGTGATGCCGAAGGACGCCTGATTTTGGTCAATCCCAGCCTGATGCGTTTGCTGGGGTATAACACGCCCGAAGAAGCTCTCCAGGCAGATCTGCGTTTTCCATTGCCCCCTGACCGCGTGGATGTTCCCCGCGGTATGGAAACGATCTGGATGCGACCAGATAGTTTCCGTGTGACACTACGGCTGTATGCTCGGGCCGTCACGGATGAGTGGAAACATCTGCTGTATTACGAAGGGGTGGCTATTGATGTCACCGACTTGCGTTCTCCAGATGCCTTACAGGGGTCAGCCCGAATTTTGCCCTCGACCGGATTGACCGAGGCACTGTCAGATGTGGCCTCAGTCATCAACAGCGACCTGGAAATTGAGCATGTTCTCGACCGCATTATGATGACCGTCGCCAAGATCATGCCTGGCGATACGGTTAATGTCTTCCTGATTGATGAACACGGTATTGCGGTATCGGTTCGCACACATGGCTACAGTGACCCGAACCTCGAGCGCCTGATTCAAACACTGCGGATGCCGGTGTTAGAGACTATCAACCTGCGCCGCATGATGGAAACCAACGAACCGATCTTTGTTCCCGATACGCACCTTGATCCGAACTGGCGCGAGTTTTCTGAAACCCGTTGGATACGATCTTCGATTAATGCGCCGATTGCGGTTGATGGGAAAGTCATCGGTTTTATCAATATGGACAGCGCCACTGCCGGCGCTTTCAGCCAGGCCCATGCAACCACGCTCAAATTGTTCGCCGATTATGCGGGCATTGCGATCCGTAATGCCCGCCTGTATGGGGAAACCCGCGAGCGAGCAGACCTGCTGGAACGGCAAGGACAGCAGTATGTGACCCAACTGGAACAGGAACGCGAACGCCTTCGCACCCTGTTAAACGCGATTGGGGATGCCGTGGCCGGGGTTCTCTTTGACCCCCAAGGTGGCGTACGAGAACGGTATTCCAATTACGCATTTACCAAACTGATGGGCAGCGGTATTGAAGAGTTAAGCCTGTTCAGCGTCAAGCCGGATGACATCGACGCAGCGGACTGGCAGGCACAGGTTGCGAATATCCTGCAATGGCCAGAAGGAGTCTACGATCGGCACGTCGAAATCCGTCTCAAGCGGCGTGACGGTACCGTCTTTGATGCCAACTTACACCTGCGCCGGATGGTCGATGTCCGGGGGCGCGTGCTGGGGGATGTGGCCGTTATTCGGGATGTGACAGCGATCAACGCGATTGATGCTTACCGAGCACGCTTTATCAGTAACGCTGCCCACGAACTCCGCAACCCTATGAGCAGCCTCCGCACGCGCCTGTACCTGCTCCAACGGCAACCGGAACAGGCTGAGGAACACCTGGCTGTACTGAACCAGGTCACGGATCATCTGGTCAATCTGGTGAAGACTATGCTGGATCTTTCCCGTTATGAAACAGGGGTTGCTACGCTGCATACCAGCCGGGTTGATCTAAAGCTTTTTGTGGGGGGACTTAAAGCCATTTATGAGCCGGTGGCGGAACAAAAAGACATCACTTTACAAGTGAACTTGCCCGCCGAATCGGTTTTCGCGGAGGTCGACGTGGCCAGTATGAACCAGGTCATGATTAACCTGGTGACCAATGCCTTTAATTACACCCCATCGGGCGGAATTGTCCGGGTGCAACTCAGCCAGTCGAGCGAAACAGCCATGATCCAGGTCACAGACAGTGGCAGCGGTATTGCGCCGGAACATCTGCCGCATCTATTCAAGCCATTTTACCGGGCGGGGAAACGCAGCGACAGCACTGGCCTGGGATTGGCGATTGTCAAAGAGATTATAGACCTGCATGGGGGCACCGTGCTGGTCGAAAGTCAGGAAGGTCATGGGGCGACCTTCACGGTGATCCTGCCATTGAGTAAGGCGGATATGCAAGTCTAGTCAATCTGAGCGGTCGAACGATGAATGGGTGCTTTAGCTTCTCTTGAGGCGGGCGATGAGCCGCTGGATCACACTGCGGTCGGCCTGCTTGAGGCGTTCTTTTTGCGCCTGATCGCGCAGGCGGGTGATTTCCGCAAAGAGGGTGATGCGGTGGACAATTTCACCGTTGGCCTGATACCACTCGGCGAAAGCGTGGGCCACTTGCGGGTCCCGGTTGTAGACCATGCGGTAGGCGCGACGATAGTAATCGGTGATCTGATCCGGCGTCAAATGTGAACTGTGGTCTTCCTGTACGGCTGGCATGGCCCCACCCCCGCAAATGCACTACCCCATCAGATGACAGCCACTTTTATAGCTGGCCCGCCTTACACTAACCTGTCTGTGACTGCAATAGATTGTAACATCAGCTTGATCGCTACATCTAGTAGGACTCCGGTACCATGTCTGTATTGCTCTCACTGGAACTGCAATGACGCTCAATCCACGCCTGCCTGACGATTGCCCTGCGCCGCTGGAATCGTGCGTATACTGTGGGTAGATCAGAACGCAATACTCATTGTCTAGCGGGGGTGTATCATGAAAGTCCGAGTCTGGGTTTTACTGGTGGTGCTGGCGGCACTTGGCGCGCTGACCGTCCTGCCGGTCGGCGCACAGAGCTTTAGCTGGGTAGCTGAGTACTACAACAATACCAATCTCACGGATCCCAAGGTGTTGACGCGCACCGAAGGCGCGTTGGCCTTCAACTGGGCGGCTGGTTCACCGGGAACCGGTGTCAATACAGATAACTTCAGCGTGCGCTTTGCCTCCGACCCCTTCTTCCAAGCGGGGACTTACCGCTTCTTCATCCTGGCTGATGATGCGGTGCGGCTGGCGGTTGGGTTCCCGTTCCAACCACAGCTCGATACGATTGCCTCACCCAAAGTCGGGCAGATCGTCAGCGTGGATATTGCACTTCCAGCTGGCGTTTCCCACGTGCAACTGGACTACCAGGAATTCAGTGGGAATGCCTATGTCTACCTGGAGTGGTTTAACCTGGCGCAGAACCGCAACCCGCAGCCCAGTTTTCAGGCTTTGGCCCTGAATCCCGGTCAGGGTGGCGGCAGCACAACCAATACCCCGATCATCCCGGCAGGGACTGCACCCTGGACTGCCCAGTACTATGCCAATGCGATCCTGAGCGGTTCACCCACAGCTATCCTGAGCGAGGCCACGCCGACTCGTGACTGGGGTGCCGGATCGCCCTTTGCCAGCATTCCAGCCGATAACTGGTCAGTGCGGTGGACCAGCACGCAGACCCTGCCCGCCGGTAACTACCTGGTGCGCGTCCGGGCTGATGACGGTATCCGTGTGGTCATCAACGGGATTACCTATATCAACCAGTGGGCGGCTTCAACCGGTCAAACTTATACCGCCACGGTGCCCCTCAACGCTGGTCAGCATGTCTTTCTGGTGGAGTTCTATGAGGCGGGCGGGAATGCATCGCTGTCCTATGAGTTTGGTCTGCCCGGCGCGGTCATTCAACCCACCCAGCCGCCGATCCTGACGGGTGCCTATATCACCGTAACCGGCGCGTTCCGGCTGAACGTCCGTAATCTGCCGAGCGCGATTAACACCACCATCCTGACCAAGATCAACCGCAATGAGAGCTATTCCATTGTGGGCCGCAACAGCAACTCCAGTTGGTGGCAGATCAATGTGAACGGCACTATCGGCTGGGTGAACGCCCGCTTTGTAACCGCCTTCAACGCGACCAATATTCCGATCACCGATGGTGGCGCACAGGTTGTCCCGACCTCTACGCCGCCGACGGTCACCTGCAATACCGCTCCACCACCGCGCCTGGTTGTCGGGCGTACCGGGCGGGTGACGCCAGGGCTGCCGAATAATATCCGCCAAAGCCCGACCTCCAACAGTGCGCTACTCGGGCAGATCCCGACGGGCGGAGTCTTCACCGTGCTGGCTGCCCCGGTCTGCGCCAATGGCTTCTACTGGTGGCAAGTGAACTACAACGGTATTGTTGGCTGGACGCCGGAAGGTGGCAGCGGTCAGTACTGGATCGAGCCGCTATAGGAAGTGAGGAAGTGCTGAGTGAAGGATGGGAGGGGGAGTCCCCTCCCATTTGATTCGAGGGTCAGAGATGGCTCAGGTCAACGCTGCGCTCGGCGGCGTTCATGAAGCGCGTGAGAGTCTTCTCGAAATACAGGTTGACGGTGCCGGTCGGGCCATTACGGTGCTTTGCAATGATGATTTCCGCCTGATTGGGGAACTCGGTCGCTTCGTTGTAGACCTCATCGCGGTAGAGGAACATGACGACGTCGGCATCCTGTTCCAAACTATTGTGTACAATTGTTCTATTTGCAATAAAGCAGCTATTTCCCGGTACTGTGAGATCAAACACTTCGGTTTCACCGTCAGGCTCGATAGAAGCTATGCGATCCCAATAGACATCACCATTTGATGGGCTATCTAGATGTAGCATCGCATTGTAAGAACGAGCGCGCTCTGGAATCCCCTTTCTCTTTACATGGGTAAAGATGCTGGGGGATAGGGGTTCTGTGACGCGCCTGGCCCTGAGGCATACAATTCTATGATTTTGCCCAAGTCTATTAGTCGGGCCATCCAGATGCCGGGGCAGGGCGATATGATCGTCTCCAGTCAATTCATCCAGGCGTTTCCAACCGGTGATGGTCAGGAATTTGTGATTGCCCGTTGCCCGGATGGATCGCCCTAGCTGGGTAGTCAGTCGGTAGACAGGTTTGACCCCGGTGCAGAAGGCGTTGGTGACAATGCCCGGCTCCAGCTTCCACGTCTCGGTGTTCAGGCTGGTTACACGGAAACCCGTCTTCCCCATCAGATCGCGGATCGGCACCTGCTTGCCCTCATCCGGCAAGTAAACGAGGCTCTCCCCTGCCAGACAGCCGGATTCGCGCAGGTCAGAAAGCTGCGGGCGCTTGTCCTGCCGCTGTTCGACCGCACGCGAAAGCTGGGCGGCGGAGAGCACTGGTACATTCAATTCGCGGGCCAGTTCCTTCATCGAGCGGCTGATGTAGCTGATCTCCTGCACGCGGTTGTTCTCGTAGACGCCGCCAGAGTTCATCAACTGGATGTAATCGACCACCACCAGATCAACGCCGTGTTCCCGCGCCATCCGCAGGCACTTCGTCCGCAACTGCATGGGGTTGAGGGCGGCGGTGTCGTCAATGAAGATGCGGAAGTTGCTCATGTTGCCCGCCACCTGCACGAAGCGTGACCACTCCTGCTGGGTGAGTTGGCCGAGGCGCAGGCTCTGGCTGTTGATGGCCGCCTCCATGGAGACGAGGCGCTGTACGATCTGGTCGATGCCCATTTCCATACTGAAGATGGCAATGCGCGCCCCCAACCGTGCCATGTTGACGGCGGCGGAGAGCATAAATGAGGTGTTATGGCTGACGATGCCGTTGGTGATGAAAGCGTGACCTTCGGGCAGTGTCAAGTCGTAGCACGGTTGGATAACACCCGGCCTGACGCGCTGCACCGCATCCCAGCGGAACTCGCCATCTGCGCCGGGCTGGAGCGCAACCCAGTCGCCGGGGCGCAGCTCGTACAGCGGTGTCCATTCGTGGCGTCCGCTGCGGTAGAGCCTGAGCAGTGGATGGTTGAGCGTAGCCGTCAGCGTATACCCGGCCTGCGTGGTAATCGTCCGCGTCTCGCGCAGACCACTATCGTAGAAGTAGGCTGTTGACCCGGAGCCTGTCGGCGTCTGCACACCGATCTCCAGCGGATAATACACGCCGCCTTCATCATCCGGGATTCCCTGTACGCCCTCCGGCTTGAGGGACTCAATCGGTACCAACCCGCGCTCGGTTGGCACCAGCGTCCCGGCGGCGACACATTTTCCCATACCGGGGCGGCCCGCGAACAAGAGCAAGTCGGACTTCTGCAAGCCGCCCAGCAGCTTGTCCAAATCCTTGAAGCCACTCGGAACGCCCAGCGCCCCATCCTTGTTGTACATCAACTGCTCGATGCGCTCGTAGTACATATTCATGGCTTCGCGCATCGGGATCAGTTCTTTGGTCAACTGCCGCTCGGTCACATCAAAGAGCTTGGCTTCACTCTGCGCGATGACCTCCTGTACCGTCAGGTCTTGCATCCCGGCGACCGACTTGATCTGGTCGGCGGCGGCGATCAAACGACGGCGGGTGGCGGCCCCTTCCACAATGCGCCCATAGACTTCCGCATGAACGGAAGTCGGCGTGTTGTTCATCAACTGCGTGAGATAGGCCGGGCCGCCGATGTCATTAAGCGCGTTCAGGTCACGCAGTTCCTGCACCAGCGTCAGGTAATCAATCGGTTGGCTGCGCCCTGCCAGTCGATCCAGCGCCTGCCAGATCAAGCGGTGACGTAGCAGGTAGAAATCGTCTTCTTTGAGAAAGGCGGAGAGTCCGTAATAGGAGTCCGGGTTAATCAGCACTGCGCCAATGGCAGCCTCTTCGGCTTCCTGGCTGTAGGGGATGGCGGGCGCGCCGGATGAAGAGGTATACAGGTCAGTCATGGGAATAGTCGCTAGTCTTTAGTCGATAGCTGATAGCCAGAAAGAAGGTTTGCCGCTTTGTGTTAAAGCTGTTTCGTGAGATGAAAAACGGCGGGCTGTTGTGGAGCCTCGCCGTTTTAGACTAGGGACTGGCAATCGGCACTAGTCGTCTTTGTCGTCCAGTTCGTCGAAATTGAGTGTATCGACAAAGTCGGCGAAGGCACTCAGTTTACGGTTATCGACCTTCTCATCGACGGCCTCTTCTTCGTCCAGTTCATCCACAATCTCGTGTTCGAGATCGGCTTCGGGTTCGGTGCCACCTTTATCCATGACTGCCTCGGCAACATAGATCGGCACTTCTGCCCGGACAGCCAGGGCAATGGCATCGCTGGGACGAGAGTCGATATCGAGTTCTTCGCCACCGACCGCCACGACAATACGCGCGTAGTAGACCTCATTTCGCAAATCGCTGATGAGAATATGGCGGATCGTGCCGCCCATCTCTTGAATAACGTTCCGCAGTAAATCATGAGTCAGGGGACGAGGCGCGGGGGAATCCTGCAAGCGTACCGTGATGGATTCAGCCTCACATGGGCCAATCCAGATCGGCAGGTAGCGCTCGTCATTTACATCTTTCAGCACGACTACACGATGCTGAGACATCAGACTGACGCGGATGCTGTCAATTTGTACCTCGATCATAATGACCGCCGATCCTTCCAAACACATCCTTCTTTGGGGCGATTATACACCTTGCACAGTTAACAGCAATAATTCCAACTGCGATTCTCATCCGGTGCCAGAGATCACGCTTTCTGCCGTGTGGGTTGTTACTGGCAGGGTGATACAGTAACCCCTATACTTTGCAACAAGGTACCTATCGACCGGGAGGAAACTCATGAAGGTGCTAGTAACCTATGCCAGTGTCAAAGGCTCCACAGCGGAGGTCGCGGCGCGGATTGGGCATGGTGTGGCTGAGCGTGGGCATCAGGTGACCGTGCTGGATGTGCGCGAAGTTCAGTCGTTAGGGGGTTTTGATGCGGTGGTGATGGGTTCAGCAGTGCGTTCCGGGGCGTGGCTTCCGGAAATCACGGACTTCATCAATCGCTTTCGCCACGAACTCTCGGAAAAGCCCGTGTGGATGTGGCTGAGTTGTATCCGTGTACTGGAACAGCACGGTGAGGAACACGTCCGCGACCATTACGTCAATTCCGACCTGATGAAAAATCTAAATCTTAAAGAACTGGCAGTCTTAGCCGGTCGGCTTTCCCTGGATGAGGTTGACTGGAACGAACGCTGGACGCTGGCGGCACGCTATGATGGGCATACCTGGCCCAGCGGCTTTGATGGAGACTTCCGGGACTGGAAAACAATTGATTTGTGGGGGGCTTCCATTGCGGCAGCTTTGAGCGAACCGGTTGCCTGAGCCAATCCAATCGACAGCGTGGTCAGTCTCCGTTAGACTTTATTGATGGTCTGTGAATAACGCATTACCTGAAGGAGACTCTGTGACTACCACCTTAACGCCGGGCCGCTGGCGCGGCCTGAAAAGCACCAGCCTTTCCAATAATATTTTCGCTATTCTTGCGTTCGATCAGCGCGGGAGCTACCGCAAGATGCTGCCCGCGGATACCTCCTATGAAACGGCTGTTGAGATTAAGAGCGAGGTGGTGGTGTCGCTGTCCTATCACACCAGCGCCGCCTTGCTCGATAACCAGTATGGTCTGCCAGCGATCCAGCAGATGAACGGCGGCAGCGGGGTAATGCTTTCGCTGGAAGAAAGTGGTTACAGCGGGGATGCCACCTACCGCAAGCTGATTTTCAACCCGGATTGGACTGTGGCGAAGATCAAGCAAATGGGCGGCACTGCGATCAAGCTGCTGGCCTACTATCATCCGCACTCCGGTGCCCTGGCCGAGGAGATTGAAGGGGTCATCAGCAACGTGATTGCTGAATGCCGGAAGTATGAACTCCCGCTGTTTTTGGAGCCCATGTCCTACAGCACGGATGCTAGCTTCGGCAAGGAAACAGCAGCTTTCGCGGCTACTCGCCCGCAAGTCGTCATCGATACAGCGGACCGCCTGAGCAAGCTGGGCCCGGATGTGCTCAAGCTGGAATTCCCGATGGATGCCGCTTTTGACACGGATGTGAAGGGTTGGCAGACCGCTTGTGAAAAAGTCAGCCAGGTGAGCACGGTCCCCTGGGTCCTGCTGAGCGCTGGTGTAGATTTCAGCACCTTTGAGCAGCAGACCGAGATCGCCTGCAAGGCTGGTGCCAGCGGGTGGTTGGCCGGGCGCGCCATTTGGAAAGAATGTGTGGTCATGCCCCCGGCGGAGCGTGCCGCTTTCCTGGCAGGCAAGGCGGCTGACCGCGTGAAGCGTTTGAATGAGATTGCTTCCGCCCATGCGCGCCCGTGGACGGACTTCTACAGCCCGATGCCCTCATCGCCGGACTGGTACAAGAGCTACCCGCTGCCGTAGTCTCGCTGATCTTACTTCCCCTCCCTGAACAGGTTTCACGGAGGGGTTTTTAGCTTGGCCCCGCTTGACACGCGGCGCGGCTCTCTACTACCATACAGAGATGCTTATCGAGAGCGGTGGAGGGACTGGCCCGATGAAACCGCAGCAACCCCCGAAGCCTCGGGACGGTGCTAACTCCGGCGGGATTATTTCCGCACAGATGAGCGCGACCTGATCCGATTGATCTGACGCGCTCCTGACATGGGCGCGTTTTTTGTTTTCGTGGAAAGATCGAGTAACACATGACCCCAACCAACACCACCCTCCCCTTCACCAACCGCCGCTATCTGGACGCGATTGCCGATCACGTCGTCATCTATGACGGTGCGATGGGGACGAGCATCCAACGCTATAACCTGACGGCTGCCGACTTCGGTGGCGAGCAGTACAACGGTTGCAATGACTATCTCGTCATCACACGCCCGGACGTGATCGAGGAAATTCATGCCTCGTTCCTCAATGTCGGCAGTGAGGTGGTCGAAACGTGCACCTTCCGGAGCAACCGCCTGACGCTGGGTGAGTACGGCCTGGGCGAGCGCGTGCTGGAGATCAACCGGGCGGCAGCCCAGTTGGCACGGCGGGTGTGTGACCGCATCGCGGCGGAGACCGGCATCCCGCGCTTTGTGGCGGGCAGCATGGGGCCAAGCGGCAAACTTCCCAGCGGTAATGATCCCGACCTGAGCAATATCAGCTTTGATGAACTCAGTGATATTTTCGCCGAGCAGGCACGCGGTCTGACTGAGGGCGGCTGCGATGTCCTGCTGCTGGAGACCAGCCAGGATATTCTGGAAGTGAAGGCGGCAGTCGTCGGTATTAATCGGTATTTTGCGGAGGCTGGCGTACGCATTCCGGTGCAGGCGCAGGTCACACTGGATACCAGCGGGCGGATGCTGTTCGGCACAGATATGGCGGGCGCGGTGGTCACACTGGAAAGCCTGCCCATTGATGTGATCGGCATCAACTGCTCGACCGGCCCGGATTATATGCGTGAGCCGATCAAGTATCTGGTCGAACACAGCCGCCTGCCCATCAGTGTGCTGCCGAACGCGGGTCTCCCCATCAATGTGGATGGTGAGGCGGTCTACCCGATGGAGCCGGAACCCTTCAGCGCGATGGTGTCCGAGTTTGCCCGCTGGGGGGTGAGCGTGGTTGGCGGGTGCTGTGGTACCCGTGCCGAGCATCTGGATCACCTCTATCGGGCGGTGCATGGGCATAGCTACGAGGAGTATCTGGCGGCGCACCAGGTTAATTTATTGCAGCCCTCACCCCTGGCCCTCCCACAGGGAGAGGGGATTCAGAAGGTGAAACCCAAAGTCCGCGAGATCGAACATCAGGCAATGGCATCCTCCGGCATGACCGCGACCCTGATGGCGCAGAACCCCGGTCCGACCCTGATCGGTGAGCGCGTCAACAGCCAGGGCAGCCGCAAGGTCAAGCAGCTTCTGCTGGCCGACGATTACGACAGCCTGGTGCAGATAGCGGTTGATCAGGTGGAGAACGGCGCGCACATGCTGGATGTGTGCGTGGCGCTGACCGAACGCGCTGACGAAAAAGAACAGATGGAGAAGGTCGTCAAGAAGCTTTCGATGGCGGTCACGGTGCCGTTGATTATCGACACAACCGAGGCGGACGTGGCGGAGGCGGCGCTGGCGTTGTATCCGGGGCGTGGGATTATCAACGGGAACAACCTGGAAAATGGGCGCGACCGTATCGACACCATCCTGCCGATTGCCCGCAAACATGGGGCTGGTGTCCTGAGCATGACGATTGATGAGGAGGGCATGGCACACACGCGGGACAAGAAGTTCGCCATCGCCAAGCGCATCACCGAGATTGCCGTCAACGAGTACGGGATGTCCCCGGAAGACCTGATCTACGATACGCTGACGTTCCCGCTGACGACCGGGCAGGAAGAACTGCGGAATGACGCCATCGAAACCATCGAGGGCATCCGCCTCATCAAGCAGAATCTGCCGGGTGTGATGACTGCGCTGGGTGTGAGCAATGTCAGCTTCGGCGTGACCCCGGCGGCGCGTGGGGTGCTGAACAGCGTTTTCCTGTATCACGCGGTGCAGGCCGGGCTGGATATGGCGATTGTCAATCCGGCGCACATCACCCCGTATGCTGAAATCCCGGAAGACCAGCGCAAGGTCGCCAATGATTTGATCTTCAACAGCGACCCGGACGCCCTGCCCCGCTTCATCCAGTATTTTGAGCAGAACACGGTCAGCACGGCCAAAGAAGTCGAAGACCCGACGGCTGACATGACCGCCGAAGAAGCCGTCCATTGGCAGATCGTCCACCGCAAGAAGGACGGCGTCGAGAAGCTGATCGACGAATGCCTGACCCGGCAGGATGCGGTCGGCGTGCTGAACAACGTCCTGCTGCCCGCCATGAAGGAAGTCGGGGACAAGTTCGGCGCAGGTGAACTGATCCTGCCGTTCGTCCTGCAATCCGCTGAGGTCATGAAGAAGACGGTCGCCTATCTGGAGACCTTCATGGATAAGGTCGAGGGTGTGACCAAAGGCACGGTGGTGCTGGCGACGGTCTACGGCGATGTGCATGACATCGGCAAGAACCTGGTCAAGACGATCCTGAGCAACAACGGGTACACGGTACATGACCTGGGCAAGCAGGTGCCGGTGAACACCATCATCGAAAAGGCGCAGGAGTACAAGGCGGATGCCATCGGCCTGAGCGCCCTGCTGGTGAGTACCAGCAAGCAAATGCCGATTGTGGTCAATGAACTGGCGCGGCGCGGGATGGACGTGCCCGTCATGATCGGCGGAGCAGCCATCAACCGCAAGTTTGGGCGGCGCATCCTCTTTTTGGAAGATACCCAGCAACCGTATGCCCCCGGTGTGTTCTACTGCAAGGACGCCTTCGAGGGGCTCTCGGTCATGGATACGCTCATCAGCGATACCCGTGAGACTTTTGTCGAACAAGTCAAAGCCGAAGCCTTTGCTGAACTGGGCAAGGTTGCGCCGAAGCGCCGAGCAAATGTCTCTGGGACGAGCAATATCCCGCCTGCCGAGCGCATTCCAACACCGCCCTTCTGGGGTGTGAAGACCATCCATGAGATGCCGCTGGAGATCATCTTTAAGTACCTGCACAAGCCGGAACTGTATCGGCTGTCGTGGGGCGCGACCAACACCCACGGCGATGAGTGGGTCAAGTTGGAGGCCGAGTTCGAGGAACGGCTCGCCCGGATGCAGAAAGACGCGCTACGGGATCAATCCCTGCGGCCTCAAGCGGTCTACGGCTTCTTCCCGTGTAACCGCGAGGGCGATGATCTCATCATCTGGGATCATACGACCTTACCCCTGGCCCTCCCACAGGGAGAGGGGAAATTGAAGGAAGTCGCTCGGTTCAGCTTCCCGCGCCAACCGGGTGGGGAGTTCCTGTGCCTGAGCGACTACTTCGCGCCGGTCGAGTCCGGTCAGGTGGATACGGTGGCACTCCAAGTGGTGACGGTGGGTGAACATGCGGACGCCGCCTTTGAGAAGCTGCAAGGGGCGAACGAATACAGCGAGGCTTACTTCTTCCACGGGCTGGCGGTGCAGACGGCGGAGGCGACGGCCAACTTCGTCAACCGGCAGGTGATCGCCCCGGCGCTGGGTATCCCCAACGGGCAGGGCAAACGCTATTCGTGGGGCTACCCGGCTTGCCCCGATTTGGACGATCATGCGACGGTCTGGAAACTGATGCCCCAGATTGTGGATGAACTGGGCGTGACGCTGACCGAGAGCTTCCAACTGGTGCCGGAGCAAAGCACGGCGGCGATTGTGGTGCATCATCCGGCAGCCAAGTATTACAGCGTCGGCAATCTGGATCGGGTGGAGCAGATTTTGGGCGAGCGGTAGGAGAGGCGGTTGATATTAGAGGGCGTGTGCTATGTCGTCTGTTCAGGAAGTCATTGAACAAGCTCGACAATCAACACAAGTTGAGCGTGTTGAGTTGATGCACGCCCTGATTGATCTCTTGAGCGAACCCACCCAGAAAGAAATGCTGTACGATCTGAGCGATTTTGAAGGCATTGCAGCGCATTTGGCAGACGGCACCGATGCTCAGGAGTATGTCAATCAATTACACTCAGAGTGGGATCACCGCCCATGAAACTCATTACATCGAGCCTGATTGGTTGTAAAATCTGAGCAGATGAAGCAGGAGAGTCTACCATGACCACTCGTGAAATCCTCGCGCAATTCAAGCTGATGGAACGTGAAGAACGAGCCGAACTTCTGCATGACCTGATTGACATCATGAATACCCCTACTCCCAGCGAGAAACGCTATGATGTGCGTGATTTTCGTGGGATTGGGGCAGGCCTCGCAGACGGCACTGATGCTCAGGAGTATGTCAATCAACTCCGTAGCGAGTGGGATCATCGCCCATGAAGGTCGCCCAAGCACTAGCTTCGGTAGCAACGCTGGCTCTCGATACAGCACCACTCATCTACTACCTTGAGTTGAATACCACTTATTTGCCACGTCTGGATATCGTGTTCAATGAGATTGGGCAGGGGCATATCCAAGTCTACACAGCGTCAATTACTTTGACAGAAGTGCTGACCAAACCGATACGAGAAGGTAATCAACAACTACAAATGTCGTATCGAAACTTACTGACCTCTACAAACAATATCGCTCTGATCTCGATAAACCCCACCATTGCCGAACGGGCTGCCGAACTGCGTGCGCGTTATAACCTGAAAACCCCGGATGCCTTGCAAATCGCGGTGGCACTCTATCAGCAGTGTGATGCATTTCTCACCAACGATCTCGGCCTCAAGCGCGTGACCGAGGTGCAAGTCCTCGTACTGGACGACTTAACGGTTTAAGTCCCTGCTGACCAACCGCCTGCTCACTGTCTTGCGTCAGCACATCCGCCGGGCGATTCAGTCGGTGTGGTGGCTGGCTGCCACCCTATCGGCACATTATTCCGATACACACCCTGCGGCCCGGCATGAAATAGATCACATCCATCTGCCGACCAGAAGATGTCGTTTGCTGCACCTTCAACTTCAAGCGTCTGAAGAAAATCATCTGAGGCCGAATCCCAAATGAAGATGTGTTCAAAAGTACTGACCGCTATTCGGCTATCCAGCGGGTTCCATGCAATGGAGTTCTGGATCATTCCCGCAATGGGATTTTCCAATAGCTGCTGCGAGCCATCCTCCGCATGGGTAATCAATAGGCCATCCGTAACTGATGTAGCAATCGAGCTACCGTCCACATTGACTTCGACCACGAGACTTGACGGGCTATCGAAGCGATTCCGGAGGGTCAGTTGCCCGGTTTCATCGACATCCAACACGGCGAGTGAACCCTGTCTGGAGGTGGGCTGAATCATGGATACAGCGATGGTGGAGCCGTCATCACTCCAATCATATCCGACAATGTCACCTTGCTCAGCATAGAAGGAGCCTAATCGACTTTTAGGGTAAATCGCAAATAGTTGCAGCCCCCTACCTGCAAATCGAGCAAGTTGCGTACCATCAGCATTCCAGCGAGGATAGCCGGTTTCCAGAGAGCCGCCCCGAGATACGATATGGACGTGAGACCCAGATTGCACATCAATCACTCGCAGGTCACCAAAGCCTGTATTGTACGCCAGCAGTGTGCCGTCAGGTGTGAGCGATAGCCCCGTAATCGCGTCATCTTCGCTGCCATAGGTGTTTAACAAAGCGCCTGACTCAGTGTCGTAAAAGTCAATCGGGTATCTGAACTCCAAGCGGGCGGTTGAATCAGGAACCCTTCGACCTGCGATGGCTGCCACTCGTCCGTCCCGGCTGACGGCAAGGAGCGGTGTCACATCATACAGATAGGGTTCGGGTTCCTGTGCATCGGCGTTGGACACCAGCAGCAAGGTAATGAAGACTACTACAGCACAGACGGTGGTAAGGGGTGCAACCAATGGCTTTATCGAGATTGATATTTCCATATGCGGATTGCTCCAATCCGATCATTGTCTCTGACGATTATGGCAGGGTTCCATATTGAGTCCTAGAATCCCAGTATAAGGGTATTGCAGGAAATCAGGTCGCCCGGACGAGGCGTGCCTCGTCCCTACAAAGGTGGTTACAGAGGTGGCTGTCGCACTGTGCGCCCTTATGCTATACCTGCTGGACAAGTCAGTCTCTACGAACGGCGGCGGTTGAGTGTGTTCAAGGCAGCGTCGGTGGTCTGGATCGGGTGGAGCAGATTTTGGGGAAGGCATGAGTAACGAGTGCCGAGGACAGGTGTAGGGACGCTCAACGGTGCATTTGGTGCCTCGTAGGGGAGGACTAGGCGCTTGCGCCGTATGTCCTCCCGTTGCGCCACAAAATGAAACGCATCCAATGCAATCAAGGGATTGTACCAATATAATGTGATAGATGTGGGAGGACATACGCCCTGGCGGGCTAGTCCTCCCCTACACACAACACATTGCCGTTCGCCCTTCCCATCGTCTTTAAGAGAAGCCCATGATGTCCTACCGTAGACGCAAATCTCCGCGCTTGCAGGGGTATGACTACAGCCAACACGGCACTTATTTCGTAACGGTCTGTGTGCAATACCGTCAATGGTTGTTTGGGGAAATCATTGATGAACAGATGCGTTTGTCACCTGCTGGGCAGATGATTGACCGCTGCTGGGAGCGCATCCAAAAACGCTTTGCGTCCGTCGAACTGGATTGTTCTGTGGTGATGCCCAACCACATTCATGGGATAGTCGTTCTGCAAAACGATCTGAAAGTCTCCCTTCCTGAAGTGATGCACTGGTTCAAAACGATTACCACCATTGAATACACGCAGGGTGTAAGCGGAAACGGATGGACGTCGTTTGAAGGGAAGTTATGGCAACGGAGCTACCACGACCACATCATCCGGGATGAAGCTGATTTGAGGCGCATTCAGGAATATGTGCTTTACAATCCACGTCGCTGGCAAGATGACAGGTTGCGCGAAGTCGAACGATAGGACGTGTGGGAGGACATACGCGCTATCGCCGACTACCGCACCTATGAACGCCTGACCGGGCAGTTGGAACCCTTCATGGTCACACGCATCGAGGAGATGGAGGCGGCGCTCGGTACACCGACGGCGGTTGCAACCCCCTGATCTGCGGCGGGTTTAGAACCCGTCACGCTCAAAAAACGGAACAAAAAACGGAACATATGTTCCGTTTTCTCCCTCGATCTGTGTTACCCTTTGTTCTGGACTCCCCCCTCTACCGCGTCCTGCCGTCCGCGGCAGACAGGCGAATCGGAGAGGGGTTGGGGTGAGGTTCCCTGTTTGCGCCCGCTCTGCGCAAAAACCTGCCTTTATAAGGTGCCGGGGGTTTGGTTGGCTCCGCAACGCGAACAACGCCACCAAGCTCGCCATCTGAAGAGAGCGAAGCGAACGCGGGAGAAGAGGCTGGGGGTGCCGCCGCCGCCGCCGCCGCCGCAAAGCCCCCCGAATCAAAAACGGCGCTGGCAACCTGCCAACGCCGTCTGATCTGGTTATAAGCTATCGACTATCCGCTATCCGCTACCGCCCTGCGTACTCATCGCGGCGGACGTTGAGGTAGTCGCTGGCGGTGTCCTGGTTCCGCATGAAGACCAGTTCGCCATTGAGTTCGTCAATCACCACCAGGTCGCCCGGCTGGAATTCGCCCTTGAGCAGACGCACACTCAGCGGGTTCTCGATGAAGCGCTGCAGCGCACGGCGTAACGGCCGCGCCCCGAACTGCGGATCGTAGCCCTTCTCGGCCAGCCAGCGCCGCGCCGGTTCGGTCAGGTGGATGCTGAGGCCGGATTCCTGCATGCGTTCGGCGATGCCACTCATCTGCAAGTCGACAATGCGCTCGATATCCACCATCGCCAGCGGGCTGAAGATGATGATCTCGTCAATGCGGTTGAGGAACTCCGGTCGGAAGGTGTCGCGCATGGCCTTCTCGATCTTCTGATGATCGACCACCGCCTGTTGGTCATCGCCCTGGACGAAGCCGAGCACGCCGCCCTTGCGGGCGAACTCGGTGCCGAGGTTGCTGGTCATGATGATGACCGTGTTGCGGAAGTCCACCACGCGGCCCTGCCCATCGGTCAGGCGGCCATCTTCCAGAATTTGCAGCAGCGCGTTCCAGACATCCGGGTGCGCCTTCTCGATTTCGTCAAACAGGATGACGCGGTAAGGACGGCGGCGGACGGCCTCGGTCAATTGACCGCCTTCCTCGTAGCCGACGTAACCGGGCGGCGCACCGAACAGGCGGCTGGTGTTATGCTGTTCGCGGTACTCACTCATGTCGATGCGGAGCAGAGCGTCCTCATCGTCAAAGAGGAATTCGGCCAGCGCCTTCGCCAGCTCGGTCTTACCCACACCGCTTGATCCCAGGAAGATGAAGGAACCAATCGGGCGCTTGGGGTCTTTCAGGCCGCTGCGGCTGCGGCGGATGGCATCGGCAATGGCGCTGACGGCGGCATTCTGCCCGATGATGCGCTCGTGCAGGTAATCTTCCATGCGGAGCAGCTTTTCGCTCTCGGACTCCAGCATCTGGTTGACCGGGATGCCTGTCCACTGGTTGATGACCTGGGCGATGTCGTCTTCGTCCACCACTTCATCCAGCATGGCTTCCTTCTGCCAGATGTCACGGTCGCGCTCGAACTGTTCCTCCAGTTGGATGCGGTGCATCTTGTACTCGGCGGCGCGTTCATAGTCGCGGGCGGCACCGGCAGCTTCCTCCTCGGAGTGCAGGCGGGTGACTTCCGCCTTCATCTGCTTGAGGCCTTCCGGCATGGAGTAGAGCGCCACGCGCAGGCGGGCGGCGGCTTCATCCAGCAGGTCGATGGCTTTATCCGGCAGCTTGCGGTCGGTGATGTAGCGGGCAGACAGGCGGGCCGCATTTTCCACCGCGTTATCGGAGATGGTGACCTTGTGATGCGCTTCGTAGCGGTCACGCAGGCCGTAGAGCATCTCGATGGTGTCTTCGACGCTGGGTTCATCCACATAAACCGGGGCGAAACGGCGGTCGAGGGCGCTGTCCTTCTCGATGTGCTGACGGTATTCATCCAGGGTGGTCGCGCCCACGCATTGGAGTTCGCCGCGAGCCAGCGCCGGTTTCATCATGTTGGCGGCATCGAGCGCGCCCTGGGCTGCACCGGCACCGACGACCTGATGCAACTCGTCGATGAAGAGGATGATATCCCCTTCGGCGCGCTGGACTTCTTCGATGGTGGCTTTCAGGCGTTCCTCGAACTCACCACGGAAGCGGCTACCTGCCAGCATCCCGGCCAGGTCAAGCGAGATAACCTGCTTGCCCAGCAGAATTTCCGGCACATCACCGCTGACGATCTTCTGCGCCAGCCCTTCGACAATGGCGGTCTTGCCGACGCCGGCCTCGCCGATCAGCACCGGGTTGTTCTTGGTACGGCGGCTGAGCACCTGAATCACGCGCAGGATTTCCTGGTCGCGCCCGATGACCGGGTCGAGCTTGCCCTCGGCGGCCATGCGGGTCAGGTCACGGCTGTATTTCTCCAGCGTGCGGTAACGGCTCTCGGCCTGCGGATCGGTCACGCGCTGCCCGCCGCGCAGGTCTTTGATCGCCTCGTAGACGCGGTCACGGGTGATGCCGTTATCCTGCATGATCTTGCTGACGGCGGTGTTCCGTTCGCTCAAAATGGCGAGGAAGATATGCTCGGTGGAGATGTATTCGTCCTTGAGGCGGTTGGCCTCCTCATTGGCGAGGTCGATCACCCGCTTGGCGCGGGGCGTGATAAAGACCTGCCCGTTGCCCCCGCCATAGATTGCGGCTTTGGGGCTGGCACGGAGGATTTCATCCAGCCGAGTCCGCATGGCGTTGGGGTCAATATTCATCTTGGTCAGCAGTTGGCTGACCACGCCATCGGGTTGCTCGAGCAAGGCCAGCAGCACATGCTCGGTATCGACCTGGTTATGCCCGTAGCGCTGGAGGATTTCAGTCGCACGGACGGCGGCATCCTGGGCGCGTTCCGTAAAACGCTCAAAACGCATCATGGTATTGGATTGTCCTTCTCATCTGCTCCGGTCGGATTGGGACTATTCCGGCTTGCGGGGCCTGCCACCGGGTGAAGTGAAGCCACCGCGTTCCTGAAATTGTACTCGATTTAGGCGCGGGAGGCGGATTGGCTCGCCAGCGCGACCTATGGACAGCATAACCGGGCAAGTGCAAGAAGAACGTATGAGGGTCGTAAACGCTGTGCAAGAAAGGACGGCGGGGTACGCAAGTCCTAGTTTCGGGCGTAACCAAACGTCAGGTTGGGGGTTTTAGGTAAGTTTTCCAGTAAAAAGCCATTAGAATTGTGCAACAGGTCGTATGCAGAATTTCAAAAAGGGTGTATCCTTCCAGTATTGACATCAGCGGCACCGCCATCTACAATGCCACCCAATCCGGGCCTATAGCTCAGTTGGGAGAGCGCTTCAATGGCATTGAAGAGGTCAAGAGTTCGAGTCTCTTTAGGTCCATGACCTGGTGAAGCCCTGATGGTAGATGTCCATCAGGGCTTTTTGTTCCCTGATGAGTCCCAGTATTGAAAGGGGCTACTTGTGAGCAAGACCAAGGACAATCCATTCGATCAGATTGCGCGTGGGTTGCGCCAGTTGCTGGATGAACTGGAACGTGCACTGAATCCCCGGCAGCCCAAACGCGCGCCTGTCCCAGTCCCGGTACGCGTTCCAGTGCGCCCGGATCGGCGGATGCCGCGCTAAACGCGTGGTTGAGGCCAGTCCGTGTAAACTGCATACTGCCTATCCACAACGCGGTGGCCGTTTCGGTGCGCCGCGTTGTTGATTCTGAAGCCCCGGCAGATTAACTACATTTCACCGACGCTTGATAATGCCTTCTTGACCCGTTCGCGGCATAATAATGGGGGTCACGTATGTTGACGCCTCCGTGCGACCTATTTATGTAACGGTCATCCTCAAGGAGTTCCACGTATGTTCAGTCGCCGTTTAGCCTTCTTCCTGGTCAGTTTGATCGCCTTGCTGCTGGCGGTAGTGGCCCCGGCTGCCGCGCAGGAGTCGGTCACACTGGATTTCTATTTCCCGGAAGCAACCGCGAATAATGCCCAGGGCATTTTTGAAGAATACGCCGCCCAGTTCAGCGAAGCCCACCCGAATATCACCATCAACGTGGTTTACCAGGGCAGCTACACCGACAACCGTACCATCATCCAGACGCAGACGGCTGCTGGCGAAGGCCCTGATGTGGCCGTGATGCTCTCAACCGATCTGCTGAGCTTCATCGAAGCCGGGACGGTGGTGCCGGTGCAGCAGTTTGTGGACAGCACCGAAGGCGGCGCGGATTACGTAGCGGACTTCTTCGATGCCTTCCTGCTGAACAGCGTGGATGAGAACGGCCAACTGTGGTCGATCCCCTTCCAGCGCAGCACGCCGATCCTGTACTACAATGCGGATCTGTTCAGCGAAGCAGGCATCGAAGCAGCCCCGGCTAACCGCGATGAACTGGTCGCAGCAGCCACGGCGCTGACGGCTGAAGGGCGCTCTGGCCTGTGGTTCCCCTCGGAAGGCTTCCCGATCTGGTTGTTCACCGCGTTCCAGATCGCAGGCGGCGAGCCGCTGGTGGCCGAACGCTTTGACCAGGTGTTCTTCAATACCACCGCGACTGCAGAAGGACTGCAGTATCTGCTCGACCTGAGCAAAGTCCACCAGGTCATGCCAGAAGGTGCACTCTCGTGGGGCGATGGCCCGACCATCTTCGCCAGTGGACAGGCGGCTATGCTGGTGCATACGACCGGCAGCCTGACCCGTATTCTGAGCGAAGCCCCGTTTGAAGTGGGTACGGCCTTCCTGCCCTTTGGCCCGGCAGGTGAAGACGGTACTGGCTACGGCGCGCCGACGGGCGGCGGTAACCTGTACATCTTCGCCAACAGCTCGCCGGAAGAACAGGCAGCCGCCTGGGAATGGGTGCAGTTCCTGTCTTCGCCGGAGATTCAGGCGGACTGGACCGCCCGCACGGGTTATATCGCTGCCCGCGAAAGCGCCTGGGCAACGGATACGCTGACCGCGTTGGTGGCCGAGAAGCCGCAGTATGCCGTCGCCCGTGACCAACTGGCTTTCGCCGGGAAGGAATTCACCGCCTTCCGCAGCATTGATATTCAGAACGTCATCAACACCACCCTGAGCAGCGTGATCGCCGGGGACGTGACTGATATTCCGGCAGCGCTGGAAGCAGCGCAGGCACAAATCGACTCGCTGTTAGCCGAATAATTCGACTGGCTGTATGACCGTGGGCGGGAGCAATCCCGCCCGCTGTGTTTCCAGCACCCTCACGAGGCTGCCTATGCAAGCTGCGCTCCCGGTTACCAACCGCTCCGTCTCACCAGCCCGCAAGCCGTGGTCTCAGCGACTGCTGCCGTACCTGATGATCGCCCCGACATTCCTGATTGTGTTCCTGTTCACGCTCAAGCCAGCGGTCAGCGCCGTCATCGACAGCACGCTCAAACCAGCTCGGTTGGCGCAAGATCCACCTGCCTTTGTCGGGCTGCAGAATTATGCCGATCTCTTTAACCCAACGCATCATCTGGGCGCACGCTTCGGTGGCATTCTGCTGAATACCGTCCTGTTTGCGTTCGGAACGGTTGCCATTGGAATGCCGCTGGCGCTGGGGTTCGCCCTGCTTATCAACCGCCGACTGCCGCTGCGGGGAGTCTGGCGTTTTGGCTTCGTTTATCCATCCCTCCTGCCGCTGATCGGCGCGGCCAGCATCTGGGCCTTCATCTATGCCGATCAGGTGGGTCTGCTGGCAGCTATCCTGCGCGCAGCAAACCCGAACTGGCTGGGCAGCCCGGGGTTGGTGCTGGGGGCGGTGATCGTGGTCAATGTGTGGAGCCAGACGGGGTATTACATGCTGCTGTTCCTGGCCGGTTTGCAGGGTATCCCCCGCGACCTGTATGAAGCCGCCGCTTTGGACGGGGCCAATTACTGGCAGCAGTTGCTACGGCTCACACTACCCCTGCTGCGACGGACGACGCTGTTCGTCCTGACGGTGTCGTTCACGTTTGCTTTCCAGGCGGTCGAACTGCTGCAAGGGTTGACGGAAGGCGGCCCGGGCGACCGCAGCAACCTGATCCTCTACTTCATTTATCAGAACATCGGGGAACGACGGAACTGGGGTCATATCAACGCCATCACGATCATTCTGGCCGTGATTGTGCTGGTCTTCACGCTCTCCAGCTTCCTGTTCTTCGAGCGCGGAGGGCGGGAAAGTGAACGCTAAACCTCGGTCCATCAGCCGGCATTTTTCCTGGGGTAGCGTGCTGGCAAATGTGGTCACCATCCTCGCCGCGGGGATCTGGTTGACGCCGCTCCTGTTCACGGCGCTCATGAGCTTCCGACCCCCGGCGGAGCCAGTCACCCAGGGGAATATTTTCGTCGGCACAATCCTGACCACCGAAAACTATACCCGCGCCTGGGAGATCGCCCCGTGGCCGGATCACTACCGCAACAGCATCATTTTTGTGGTGGGGACGCTGGCGGTGCAGTTGGTGACCGTCACGCTGGCGGGGTATGCCTTCGCCCGGATGACGTTCTTCGGGCGCGATCTGCTGCTGATTCTGGTGCTGCTGCAACTGATGATTCCGCCGGGGGTGCTGCTGGCCCAGAACTTCGCCACCATCCGTGACCTGGGCCTGTTCGATACCCACGTTGCCATGATGATCCCATACTGGGGGAGTGCTTTCGGCACGCTACTGCTGCGGCAGGCCTTCCGGGAAGTGCCCATTGAGTTGGAAGAAGCGGCACGCATCGACGGAGCGACCCTCGTGCAGGTGCTGCGGCATGTGTATGTGCCGCTGGCGGTTCCGACCTATATTGCATTTGGAGTGGTTTCGGTCAGCTCCCACTGGAATGAATTCCTGTGGCCTCTGGTGGTCACACAATCGGAAAGTGTGCGCCCGCTGACGGTGGCGATCAACAAGCTGATCCGCACCGCGGACCAGGGATCGCTCTACAGCCTGCTGATGGCAGGGACAGTCCTGGTGATCGCGCCACTGAGCATTGTCTTCATGATCTTCCAACGGCGGTTTGTAGAAAGCTTTGCATCGAGCGGGGTGAAGTGAGTCGACTCCCTTACCTTGTCTGGCAAGTCGCCTTCGATGATAATCCCAAGCACTGGGTTCATATGTGGGAGTAGACTGACATGAAACGACTGATGGTAATCGTCACCCTGCTGGTGCTGGCCTTGATGGCCGGGACGGCACTGGCACAGGATGGCGCGGCGAGCAGCGGTACTGGCGGGATGGTGACGGGCTTGCTGCATACCCACGCGCTGGTGCGGTGGATCGCGGTGATTGTGGCGGTTGCGGCGCTCGTCAAGCTAGGCATGGGTGTGGCGCAGGGTGGGCCGTATGACAAGCCGGCCAGCCTCCTGATGACGGTCTTCGCGCGGGTGCTGGGAGTACAGTGGTTGATTGGCATCATTTTTGCGACGGTGCTCTACATCGTGCCGCTAGGCTTTGCCAATACGCCGCGACACGTTTGGGAACATCTGACGGTGATGACGGTGGTCGTCTTCCTGAGCGAAATGCGTGCAATGTGGAAGAATGCGCCGGACGCGACCCGTTACCGCAATAGCCTGATTCTAGTGATCGTTTGTCTGGTGCTGGTGTTCATCGGTGTGGCGCTGCTGCCCCAGGGCTGGCGGTTGTTCCCGGTCACCTAGCCAGAGAGGCATCGACCTGTCTCAATGAAATGGGCGCAGGGGATCTCCCTACGCCCATTTTGATTACAGACTGGCGGCTACGCCTTCTAGCTTAGTCGGTCGGATAGTGGGGGAAGGTCAGGCGGACGGTGGTGCCGATGCCTAGCGCACTTGTAATCTGAACCGTACCGCGATGGGCTTCCATGATCCGCTTGACGAAGGTCAGGCCCAGCCCCGCCAGACCTGTTTCCACCGCTCGGGCCTTATCCGCCCGGTAGAACGGTTCGAAGATGTGTTCCATGTCGGCTTCGGCAATACCAATACCGGCATCGATCACTTCCAGGATGACTTGCTGGTCTTGTTGGAAGAGCCGGACTTCAATCCTTCCTGTTTCCGGGGAGAATTGGGCAGCATTATCCAGCACATGGCGAACCATCTTGCTCAGCCAGTGATGATGCCCCTGAATGAAGCTGATTTTGTGGTCGCACTGATATACCCAGTCAAAGTGGGGCTGACCATTCTGCATGGTATGAACCAGCGATTCGATGAGCGGATGCAGGGCGACAGGTGAGGTCTTAAAGTCGGTCAGATCAATATCCAACCGCGCCAGGTCGCTGTATTCCTCCAGAAAGGCGCTGATGCGGCTCACCTGGTCATCGACTCGCGCCAGCGCTTCTGTCCGCTGCCCCACCTCAAGCTGATCCCAATAACGGTTCACCTTAAAATTGGTCACGCCAATGATCGATAATGGGGTGCGAAGGTCATGGGAGAGGTTGGTGAGCAGTTGGGTCAATAACTCGATGGTGCGGGCTTTGGCGGCTAAGGCAGCCCGGGCACTTTCACTGCGTTTGCGATCCGTGATGTTGATCATCATGCCGTAGTTGCCGATGATCGAACCTTCTGTGTTGATATTCTGCTGATTGCGCAGCACCACCCAGCATTCGCCCCCGGTGGGACGAAGCAGGCGCACTTCAATATCGGTTGAGGACTCGGATGGGGTGGGACTCTGGAAAGCGGCGGCACAAATGGCACGGTCTTCCGGGTGGATGAAATCCATTATGCGCCGACCCAGGCTGTCTTCGACCGTATAGTTGGTCAGGCGCGGCCAGGCTGCGTTCAGGAACAGAATTTCCTGCTGCTGATCGAGATGATAGATGACATCGGTCACACGGTCTAGCAGGGCAGCGTACTGCTCTTCACTTTCCCGCAAAGCGATTTCCGCATTACGGAAGTCGGTCACATCGGTAAAGGTGAATTTCAGCTGGCGGGTTTGGGTTTCCTGATTGTGTTCCAGTTCAGCGTTGACCAAAAGCCAACTGTGGCTCGCTCCATTCGGGCTGATGATTTCAACAGTCACCTGAGGGACGATTGGGGTGTTGGAAGTCACACATTGATATTGTTTGAGGAGCGCCGTCAGGGTTTCTTCATCATGGGCGATGCGCCGGGCCAACGCCGCGTAATCTTCCCCGACCAGATCTTCATCCCGCTGGTAGAGCAAACGCAGCAGCGCATGATTCGCCAGCACAATTTCGCCAGCCGAGGTACAGATGAGCACACCGGTATTGAGGTGCTGAAGGAGCGACTGAAAGTAACTGCCGGAAAAGGCGCGGGCTTGCTGGAGCCAACGCTGCTCGGTGATGTCCCGGAAGATCACAACCACTTCGGTCTCGGTCACCGGCTGTAGTCGAGCTTCAAATTGCCGTAAGAAATGTTCCCCATGGAGTTCAAAGTCAATCTGCTGCAAAAGCCTTGACTGCAGTGCTTCCTGCACAGTGAGCAGGAATGGTTGCTGAATCTCGACCGGCAGAAGGTCAGCAATGTGGGCTAGCAGGGTATTCCTGGGCTGAAAAAGATGATAAACGGTCTGATTGCTTTCCAGCACACGTCCGTGTCTGTCGATCCGGAGCACACCATCTGGCAGATAATCGGCGATCGAAGCGGTCACTGAGGCATCCCTGGCACGATCTTCGAGCTGCTCTACCTTGGACAAGTTGGACTTGGTCCGCTCGAACAAGCTGGCGTTCTCTACATCGGCAATCATAGACAGGGTAGCTGACATGAGACTTAAGGCACGGCTTTCGGTTTGATCTGCACTTCAGATTGCAGGGCGATTGCTTCTGGTTGGGCTGGAGCGGACACCGCTGCTACGACTGGTGCTGGCAGGATCGGCGATACCAGCGGTGAGGCAACAACCGGTCTAACCACTTCCGCCTTCGGTTGGTCGGCACGGTGTTGTAAGAGCCATTCCAGCGCAGCAGTCCTTTTAAAGAAAGTACGGGACGTGATCTTCGGCAGATCGCTGATAATATCGGCCATCCGCAAGCGCGTCAACCGACCGGAAAGGGAAGTCGACACGACCAGCGCCAGAACCACCGGCCAACCTGCGTGGGCGGCCATAATTTCATGGGCCTTTTGACGCCCCATCTGGGTCACACCGACGTTGAAGGGGTCAAACTCCACTGCCGTCAGGTACAGCAGCCCTACCCCCGGATGGGATAAGTCATGCAGAGCCAGATACGGACGGTCTTTGGGCCACTCGCTCAATTTGCTCACGGCCAGGTTGCTCCAGGCCGAAATGGTACTGGTCTGAGCAGAGGAGAGCGTATAGGCCACAACCGCCTCATTTTCGAGCGATTCTACTTTCAGGCCGGGGATTGTATTGTCCATAGACCAGGAAACCTTTCGGTCGATCTTACATATTAACCTTAGCACTTTTATCTAAAGCGTAGCATGAAGATTGGCTCACGTTAAGCGGTCAATCCTGAAAAGGCTGTGAAGGCATGACGAAATTTGTAAAGAATGATGGCGATTCAGGCAACCAGAAGCTGAATGTTCGAGTAAGATAGATGTAGGGTTCAATCCGTAACGATCAACCGCTCTTCAAGAAGCGAGATACTTGATGACGACTGCCGATACGATCCGCAACCTGTATACGCTGATCGAACCTCTGGGTGCCGGAGGGATGGGTATCGTCTATCGTGCGCTTGACCGGCTGAACGACCGCCCTGTAGCCATCAAGCGCGTGGTAGTACCCCCTGAACTCCTGGATTTTATGTCGCGCACGCGCAGCGATGACTATTACATCGGCCTGGCCAAAGAATTTGAAGTCCTCGCTTCGCTTCGCCATCCCCACATCATCGCCGTTTATGACTACGGGTTTGATGAACAAAAACAACCCTATCTGGTCATGGAATTGATTGATCATGCGGAAGAACTGACCGGTGCAGGTGAAAATCTTTCCACCGAGCAAAAGGTGGATATTTTGCTCCAGATGTTCGAGGCGCTCGACTACCTGCATCGCAGAGGGGTAATCCACCGCGACTTAAAGCCCAGCAATGTGCTGATGAACCGCCCTGATGGCAAAGATTATCTGGTCCGGGTGCTCGATTTTGGTCTTTCCCTCCGGGAAGGCGAAGGGCAAATCGAAGGGGATACCGCCGGCACAATCAATTACATGGCTCCGGAAGTGCTGGAAGGCGATGCAGCGAGCATCGCCGCAGATCTGTATACCTGCGGGGTGATCGCCTGGGAGCTCCTGACGGGCAACCATCCCTTTGATGGGGATTCGCTGGATGAGATGATCGAGCTGATCCTCAAGAAGCCTTTGGATATCGACCAAAGCGCGATTCCAGAAGCGCTCAAGCCGATTGTGAAGCGGTTGATGGCTCGCCAGCCAAATGAGCGTTATCCCTCAGCCTGGGAGGTCAGCACTGCCCTAAGCGCGGTCATTCACCGCACACAGATTGAATCGGCGGCGGTACGTGAAAGTTTCCTGCAGGCTGCCTCGTTTGTCGGGCGGGATTTTGAAATCGGCATCCTGGAAAAAGCACTCCACCAGGCGACAGAAGGCAAAGGCAGTGGTTGGCTGGTCGGTGGCGAGTCCGGCGTGGGGAAGTCCCGCCTGCTGGATGAACTGCGAATTCGGGCGCTGGTCAGTGGCGTCCAGGTGGTGCGCGGGCAGGCAGTTGAAGGGGACAGCAGTCAGTATGCCATGTGGCGCGATGTCCTGCGCCGCCTGATCCTCGCCACACAAGTCAGTGACCTGGAAGCCGCCATCTTAAAACCGTTTGTAGCCGATATCGCCGAGATGCTGGGCCGACCGATTGCTGATCCCGCTGAACTACCCGGTGATGCGGGTCTGCGCCGCCTGGCGCTCACCATCAGCGACTTATTGCGACGCTGCCCGGAACCCTTCCTGATCATTCTGGAAGATCTACACTGGGCCGAACAGGGCCATGAACTGATCCGGCAGATCGCCACCCAACTGGGTGAAATGCGGATCATGTTGGTCGGCACCTACCGGAATGACGAAGCCCCGGATTTGACCACCCACCTGGAAGGCCTGAAGGTCATCCCGCTGGGACGGTTGGATGCCGATGCCGTGATGAAGCTGAGCGAGAAGATGATCGGCGAGGCGGCGAATGTCCCGGGCGTGCGAGAACTGATCGCCAAAGAGACAGAGGGAAACGTCTTTTTCATCGTCGAGGTGGTACGGGCGCTGGCCGCCGAGTCCGGTCGTTTACAGGATATTGGGCGGGCCTCGTTACCGGCGAAAGTGCTATCCGGCGGTATTGAGGCGGTAATTCGGAAACGGTTGGAGCGGGTGCCAACGGTGGGGCGGCGATTGCTCACAATTGCCGCTATTGGTGGACGACAGCTTGAAGAACCCGTGCTGCGGGGGTTGCTCAAAGCCCATCCCGATTATCTGACTGGGCTGGATCTCGAACGTTGGCTGGTCGCCTGTTCGGATGCTGCCGTCCTGACCATTATTGATGGACAGTGGCGCTTTGCCCACGACAAACTGCGTGAGGCGCTGCTGGCAGATGTAGCCACAACTGATGTTCCAGCTTTTAATCGCCATCTGGCGGAGGCCATTGAGTCCACGGTGACAGATCTGAAGCCATATGCAGCCCGTCTGGCGCGGCACTGGCGGGCCGCTGGTGTCCCGGAAAAAGAGTTAGGCTACGTGATGCTGGCGGGTGAGTCCGCCTACCTGACCAGCGCTAATCTAGATAGTGTGGCTGCGTTCAAACGGGCGCTGGACATCCTGGATGCCAACCCGACGCTGGATAGCAACGAGCGAAGGCTGGATGCCACCATCAAACTGGCAAAAGTCTACATCCGTCTTAGCCAGTATGACGATGCACGCGCCTTACTGGATGAAAAGTTACTGGTCGCAGCCGGGAACAACCTGCAAGCAGCCGAGATCACCGCTGAGATGGGGCGCATCGCGCTCTACCAGGGAGAGTACAGCGAAGCGGAAAGCCGCTTGAACAACAGTCTACAACGCTACCGCGAGCATCAATCCGCGCTGGGCGCTGCGCGTGCACTTATTTCACTGGGGCGCGCTTCGATTTACCAGGGGCGGGGCGAACAGGCCGAAACCTACTTCCGCGAGAGCTTGACGACGCTGGGAGAAAGCGCCGATCCCTGGGCAAAGGCACAGGCCATGGCCGGTATTGCCTATGTCCTGACCGATCGGGGCGAGTTCCCGCAGGCAGTTGAGTATCTCCAGTCTTCCCTGGAACTGTATCGTTCGATTGGCAACCGGGAAGGCATGGCCGGTGCGCTGCTCGACCTGGGGCAAGTAGCGATGTTCCAGGGCAATCTATCCGAAGCGGCAGTGCATTATCAACAGAGCTTAAGCAGCTTCCGCGACATTGAAGATCGCTGGGGGATGGCAGCTGTGCTCAACAACCTCGGCTTCATCGCACTGCAACAAGAACAGTACCCTGAAGCGGAACAGCACTTTGAGAACAGCCGGGAGATGCTGCAAGCGATTGGTGACCGGGCAAGTGTCGCCAACACCGTCAATAACCTGGGGCATGTGGCTAAGGGGCGCCAGGACTATCCCAAGGCCCTGATGTATTACCGCCAGTCCCTGCGGGATGCCCTGGAACTGGGTGCTGACCCGATTGCGCTGGAATCGCTGGTGGGGATTGCCAGCGTCTATGTACAGGATCATCGGGATAGCGACGCCCTGGAACTCCTGCGGTTGGCGACGCGGCACCCAGCCACTAACCCGGAGATCAAAAGCCTGGCCGAACCGATCGTGGCAGCCATCAAGGCCCGGCTCCCGGAAGTACAGGTTACATCCGCGCTGGAGCAGGATGACCCGCTTGACCTGAGCGCCTTAGGCCAAAGGCTCCTGAAGGTTAGTTAACCCCCACCATACCCCGTTTATCACCTAAAACGATGCCGGCATCCCATGTGGTGCCGGCATCGTTTACGCTTTGCAGAAATTTTTCGTAATATATTTACGCTATTTCTGCCGGACCTCCGCCATAATCCTAGATTAGAAACAGCTTGGTCGTTTCCTCCCGGAGTGCACTATGGCGCGCCTGAAAGCAAATTTCATTATCCAGATCATCGTTGTGTTGTTCATCCTACAGGCCGGGCAGGTCTTTGCGCAGTCGCAATCCTTGCCGGCAATTCCCGGCCAGACCATTCTGAATCAGGTCATCAACCAGACGAACGGGCCGACCTTCACCCCGTTTGGGACGCCGATCGCAATCAAGAACCAGTTGAACGGCTTCAGCAGTAGTTCATTACCGGGTGTCCCCAGCAATCTGGATTACGACAAAGCGATTAGCTACTTTGACCGTTCCGGGAATCTGATGGAACTGGTCATTCCCATCAAGAACAGCGCTACGGCGGTGCTGGACCCCAATATGACGACACCCGGCGCGAATCCAATGCCCGGCAAAATCATCGGGGCGGTTTGGCAGCGAGGACGTGGAACCCGTGTAGTGGTCGCTGTGTTCCAGCAGGGCAGCAACGGCGCGAGCCTGCCGCCAATGGAACTGCGCTTCTATACAAACTCGACCAGCTACTATACCGAAGGCATGCTCTACAGCGCGTTTGTAGATTACTTCAACGATGGACGGTTGGAACGGGTGGACGCCGGGGCGGTGATTGCGGCCTACAACAGCTGCATCTCAATCGGTCTGGAGCAGGTCTGCTGGTATCCGTATTCGCTGGATGTCATTCGTGATCAGATGTCCAAGGACTTGATCCAGGCAGCCTGGAATCGGGCGACCGCGCGTTACCAGATCATGGTAGGTTTTGACCTGCCGCGCACTGTGCCAGATATGATCGGCGCTAACCGGCGCAGTACCTGCGCCAGCCAACTCAACAGTGCTTCATCCTTTGATAACTTGACGCGTTGCGCAGCCAACCTGGTCATGACGAGTTCCTCAAGTGCGCAGCCTGGTCAACCCATTGGTTTATGGGTGGTGAGAGCAGCCGCTGACCTCAAGGCCTACCGCACCAACGGCACCTATACCGGCTCGGTTCCGGTTGGGGAATATCTGGTAGTGGATGCGACCCCAACACGCAATACCCCCGGTCAGGTGGGTGTGTTGATGCTGGTGAACATCAATAGCAACGATCACTACCTGATCCCATCGGTTGCCATGCAGAGCTTTGCCAACAACAGCAGCATCGAAGAATCCCAGGCAGGCGTGAAGGACGGTACTATCCGCTTCCGTGGGTTCTAGGCTGAGTTAAAAACGAGATGGTGGGTTAAAGAGTACCCACCATCTCGTTTTGTTTACCTCTTTTCGTTAAATTTCAAAATTCATTTACTCAATTTGACCGCTTATGACCTCATAATGATGAATAAGGCTCCAAGACGAATGCCCTTCAGAGGAGGTGTAATATGTCAAGATGGCGCACTCTTTTATCCGTACTTGTTTTGATTCTGATGTTGACTCTAACGGTGGTGCCTACACTAGCCTGGGAGCCACTGCCCAAGCAGGTGACTGCTGGAGATTGGGATACCGATTGGGAAGATATGCAACCGCAGGGTACGATCTGGTATCGCGGTGGGTAATTGAGTTTGTGGTAACTCATTATCGTGCAGAATTGAAACGGCATCAGAACAAATCTGATGCCGTTTTATATTGCGATCGCTCAACGACTTTTGAGGTGATCGGCCAACCGGAGTGAGAGCGCGACGATAGTCAGGGTGGAGTTGGCAAAGCCGCCGGTGGGGAAAACGGCGCTGCCCGCGACATACAGATTTTCCACGGTGTGCAGGCGTGAATCCGGGTTAACGATCCCTTGTGCCGGGTCACTGCTCATCCGTAATGCGCCCATGTGATGGTCGCCGGTTGCCAGCGCACCAGGGTGCGGCGGAAAGCTCCAGTCCTCGGCCCCACCGCTGAGATCCGTGATGTATTCATATTCAACCGCCCCACGTTCGCGCAGGTAGGCTTCACACAAATCGAGCGCGCGGACAGCAGTGCGCTTATCTTCCTCGCGCATCCGCCAGTCGATATGGGCGACGGGTTGCCCGAAAACCGCATCGGTTTGCGCCGGGTTCACGCTGATCTCACTGACCTCATTGGGAACCTGTTCCCAATTCAGGTTGACCACGGCTTCATCCCCGGCAGGGTTAAAGCGCAAAATGATACGGAAGTTGCCGATGTGCTCGGCCTCCAGCGCCGCTTCAGTCGGGACGAGTACCCCCCAGGCGTTAAAGACACACATATCAAAGAGCAGTTCCGGGTTGACCAGGGGCGCGCTGTCGTGGCGATAAGTACCGCCTTCGATCGGCGGGGGTTCAAGGCGCACCTGCTGGTCACGAAAGAAACTGCGGATTTCTGTAGCGACTGGAGCGCTAAAACGTACACGAGCAGCATTGGTCAGCAGGGGGTGGACATGGAAGCCCCGGCCCAAATGCCCGGCAGCGTTCTGCCCTAAATCACCCGCCAGGCGCAGCGCCCGCACATTTTCGATGCCACCCATCGCCAGCACATAGCGTTTAGCCCCAACTGTGAAGCGTCGCCCGGCTTTGCCATCCTCGATGGTCTGACACTGGAGGCCCTTCACCTTATCCTGTTCCGGGGTGGTGTTGATGCCGATGAGGTGGGCGTTGAACAACACCATGACGTTATCGGCGGCGCTCAGTTCCGGGCCGAACTGCACCTGAAAATCATGGAGCGATTCTTCGTACTGGGCATGCATGATCGCGCCGGTCAGCGCGTCCCCAGGCTGCGGATCAAAGGAATGGGCGTAGAGAACACGCTCCCAATAAGCGATGTCATCATAATTGAAGGGGCCAAAATGCCCGAAGTGATGGGCTGCGGCGTAATAGGGAAGCAGTTCGGTCAGGTCAAAAGGCCAACTGGCATCTCGGTAGCCAGGGCGGGAGCGAAAGTCGATTGGATCGAGCGGACGGGACCAGAAACCGAAGTGGTTGGTGGTCCCGCCATACATATGCAGGCGGGAACGATCGCTGAAGACCGGATCCACTTTACTGAGGAAATCGCCGTGAGTCCCTTTGTAGATGGCCTGTTGAGCGGGTACCGGGCGGCCCCGGTCGTTGGATGATCCGCTGGCTAAAAGCAAAACCCGCAGCGGCGACCCGATCAGGCGACGGGCGATGGCAATGCCGGCAGCCCCCGCACCGACAATGCAGACATCGTAATCGGTCATGCGGATGCCAGCAGGGAAGCGGTCAGCGTAGAGATACATCGTAAAGCCTTTGCAATATATATATTGAAACTATAGGCATGAACAAATGCACGCTTTAATGTGCATTTGATCGGATTCTATATCGGTAGGAGACCGGGTGTCAAGCGATGTATGGGCTGCGTGGCGCGGTGGTCGTCGAAGTCGGTTCCGGTTTGTGAATCGGGCGGACAGGGTTAGTCCGCCCCTGCACTATTGACTAGCGACTATGCTCCACAGCCCAGGCAAAACGCTCGTCACGCAGTTGGGCAAAATTCGGTCGGGAGGGGTCAAGCACGCCGACCGTCTCCACGCTGAACGATGAAGCGACCGTTCCGTAACAACCCGCCGTCTTTAAGTCTTTTGAGCGCATCCAGCCGACCAGAAACGCGCCACAGTAGGTATTGCCCGCCCCGGTGACATCAACTACCTGGGGAACGGGGACTGCCGGGATATGAATCACCTCACTGCTGCCCTGCTGCGCCAGCAGCGACCCTTGCTCACCCATTCGGAGGGCGACCACGCGCGCACCATCACTCAAGAGCTTTTGCAGCAGGTGTTCTGGCTCTTTGACCCCGTAGATAAGGCTGGCTTCCAGCAGATTGGGAGAAACGATCTCGGCCAGCGGCAAGGCATCCCGGAAGTCAGCGGCATTTTCCGGCACCATAAAGTGCTGCTCCGGCTCCCAGAATACAACTGCATCCTTAAAGAGCGCCCGGTATTGACGGAATTCGGCAGCATCCCTCAGGAGTGTGACGGCTTTGGCCCCTTTGGCTCCCTCCGGCACCTGCTCCGGGGTTGGCTCGATCAGGAATGGCTGATAATCATTGGTGCGCCAGATTTCGGTACGACGACCATTCCACTCAAAAATCTGCCAGGCGCGGATCATGGGCAGATCGAGGTAGCGCACGTAGGACAGGTCAAAGTCGCGCTCCACCCGGCTGATGACCGACTCCGGGATCGTTTCGCGCTGGCTGGAGAGGGCGGCCAACAGGACGGGCCGCTCCTCCCAACAGATTAAGCCGGAGGCCGTATGAGTCACACCGCCGCCGATGACCGCCATATCCGTACGGCCATCCGGGTAAACGATGTCATCAATGATGATGCTGCCGACGCAGACGAACTCCGGCGCGCTCACCGCAGCACCTCATCAATCATGTGGCTATCGCGGATGCGGGAAGCGCCTTCTTTCGACCACGGGACGGTGCGCCCACCCTCGAAGTTACGGAAATAGGCGGTACCGAGCATGGCAGCGCGTTCTGCTGCCAGCAGTTCGCCGGGGATGCTGGCAACCAAGGGCAGGAAGCATTCGCGCACCTTCCCTTTGATCGGCCAGACGGCGTCCACAAACTGACTGATGGCCTGCTCGCCTTCCGGTACTACCGCGACAACCGGGCGGCTGATGCTCTGGGCGGCGCGGGCGAGTTCCGCCATGCGGTCGGAGTCAAATCCGGCGGCATTCAGCAGGATGGTGGGGGTCGGCTGGCTGACGAAGTACTGGAGGTGAGTCCATTCTTCAGTTTCCTGCGCCATCGACGGTTCGCCAGTGGCTTCCAGCAGTTTGGCCGCGCTGAACATAGCCGCACCAAAGAGCGGCCCACCGGCCACAAAATCGAAAGCCGTTGCGGTAGGCCACTTGGCTGCCCATTCCTTGACCAACGGCTCACAGGCGGTGATGGTCGCGGCGAGCACATCCGCCAGGCCGCGCAGTTCGGCGCGGAGTTGATCAGCTGCGGCGGTGGTCAGGTGACCGCGCACTTCCCCGATGCGGATGGCGGCACTGTAAAGCGCAACCTGGGAGGCCAGATACGAACGTACGCCCGGGACAACCATGCCGCGCATTTCATCCGGCAGCGGTGGAACGGTGGTCAGGAAGGTGGACTCGGCGGTTTGGGCCAGCGGTGAACCCGCCGTGCCGGTGAGGGCGATGGCGGTGGCCCCGGCTTTGCGAGCGAGCGCCGCCGCTTCAATGGTGCGGCTGACGACGCCACTGACCGAAACGGTGATGACCAGGTTGGTCAGGGGGCCGGTGGGCGGCAGATAGCCGACGGTATAACGGCTGAAGCTGAGTGAACTGAGCGCCTGTGCCTGGATGCCCGCCAGTTGGTGGAACGCCAGTTCCGCGCCGTAGGAGGCGTGGTAGCTATCCCCGCAGCCGACCAGGTAGATGCGCTTGACGCCGGTGCAAACTTCAAAGCTGAAGCTGCGGCGGGCGGATTCATCAAAGGGTTGGGCGACCGCGCGGACTAGATCCGGCAGGGTATCGATTTGCTGATGCATGGGGGAACGAGTAGTCATAAGGCGTAACTCTCCTGTACAAAATCGGCTTCAACTATGGGAGGAGATGATAGCGTGCAGCGGCGGATGTGGCGATGTGGGTGGTTAGGCTGGGATGGGTTTCCATACTCGCGGTAACCAGTAGGGAATGGACAGGATGTGGTCAGCGCGGCGGCGGAGGGTACGCGGCAGACGGATGCGGCGCTGGCGGTAGGACGTGGGGAGCAGCACATCCGGATTTGAAACATCAAACCTAATATATGGGATGCCAAGCAGCGCATCTCCTTGGCGACTGATGGAATAAATCAGGCGAAAATTGAAGAAGCCAAGTAGCGTCCACACTAGGAAAACCACGATCAATTCATGTCGTGATGCGCCCTGCATGATGTGCCTCTGATCCCTGAAGTGTGAGCGCATCGCTCCAGGTCATGCCTCACCCGCTACAATCGGGGGTTTGGCTAAACGACTGGCAAGGGCATGTCTATAGATGAAACTCCTCACCACGATGAGGCCAATGACCAGTGCAACGGCCAAATTAAACCATGAAAACGTGCCTGACTCCACCATGACGCCTGCGATCAGCGCCGTCAGCACGTAGGGGATGCGGGTGAGTAACGCCACGGTTGAAAGGGTTGTTGCGCGAGATTCGGAAGGGATGCGCTCGTTCAAGACAATCGAAGCCCATGTCCGCGACATCTCTCCCCCGATGCGGAGACATAGCAGCGCGAAGAAGCCCCACCCGCCTAAAGGCAGTGCCGCCCCCGCAAAACCTGTTGCAAGCACCAGGGTCAGGACAGCCAGACCCGTAAAGTCATTGAAGCGTTTACGCAAGTAGGGTACAAGGGGCATCAGCAGGACTGCGATAGTTGCCACAATTGCGTAGATCACTGCTTGTTCATCGGCGAAAAAGCCAAAGCTGGTCGCAATCGCCGGTTGTATCAAACCGAATGAGAAGAGAAACATACCGCCCAACGCTGCAAAGATGATCCCCACATATGGGCGCAGCTCCGGCATCGCCAACTGGCGGAAACCCTGCGTCAATTGGTTGCGATAGGCACGAAAAGTTAAGTGACCTACTGCCTTCACTTGCGGCTCGTGCAGTCCGAATGCCGCAACCATGCCAATCATCAAGGCAATCGCATAGACATAGTGGGGCAGACGCATATCGATGTTGTACAGGATGCCGCCGATCAGGAGGGCGACGATGTAGGCCATGATAGCCAGCATGTTCACAGCCGATGCGACCTGTGGATATTGGGTTTCTTGCCCGCGCTCCTTTAACGAATCAAAGGCTATCGCTTCCGCCGCGCCAGAGTAAAACGCCCAACCGATCTGCGAGAGCCAAAAGCCGAAGATCAACACCCATGCTGCATCGGATGCCGCCATGATGATGTAGCCACCACCTGCGAAGGCGTAGGCCAGAATCAGGGTTCGCTTTCTGCTCATGGTATCGGCGATGGCACCCGTCGGGATTTCCATCAGTAAGCCAAATGCAAACCCGATAGCATCGACCAACCCAAGCTGCCCATAGGTCATCAGGCGCAGCCAGAAGAAAATCCAATTACTGCTGATGAATGACGCTGACAGGGCGCAGGTCATCACATAATAAATACCAATGTTGCGGTTTGGTATTGGAAGCGGACTGATCATCAATTGACCTTTAGAGAAACGTTAAGAGCTTCAGTGTATCATACTGCACTAGTAACTACTCAGCCCTCACCCCCAACCCCTCTCCCAAATCCGCCGCAGACGGAGGGGAGAGGGTAGCCAGAGCCGGGAAAGTACAGTAGGTACTTGAGTAGTTACCTGCACTATCGTTCAACATTGGTCTAAGGGCGGATGGTATTGCTCCAATAGAAAAGGAGGTCTTGCCCCCTCCCCCGCTGGTGATCAAACGCCGGCTAGTGACGGAAGCGTCGGGCCTCGTCCCTAGTTGAGGATATGGCGATGTAGGCGGTTTGAAGGCCATCGGATTGCACCACGCAAGCACCATTGACACTTTAATTGATACAATGTATCAATTGAGTATAGCCTTGTTGAGGAGAATATCTATGGTGTCCACGAAACTGCCTGTTACAGTCCTTTCTGGCTTCCTGGGTGCTGGCAAAACTACCCTGTTGAATCATATCCTTCGCAACCGCCAGGGTATGCGCGTGGCAGTCATTGTCAACGACATGAGTGAAGTCAATATCGATGCCCAACTGGTGCGGGACGGTGGCGCGCAGCTAAGCCGGACGGATGAGCGGTTGGTGGAAATGAGTAATGGGTGCATCTGCTGTACGCTCCGCGATGATCTTTTGGCCGAGGTAACACGCCTGGCGCGGGAAGATCGTTTTGATTATCTCCTGATTGAGTCCACCGGAATTGGTGAACCATTGCCAGTGGCGATGACATTCTCTTTCCAAACGCCGGACGGGGTCGCTTCTCTGACCGATATTTCTCGTCTGGATACCCTGGTGACGGTCGTAGATGCCAACAGTTGGTTAGATGACTACCGCAAGGGAGAGGCACTCAAGACGCTGGGATTGGAAAGTGGCGACGGCGATAGCCGCACGATTTCTGATCTTTTGATTGACCAAGTCGAATTTGCCAACATCATCGTTCTAAATAAGGTCGACTTAGCCTCGGAAGATACGGTTGCCGAATTGGAAGGCGTTCTACGCAAACTCAATCCTACAGCACGGTTGCTCCGATCTGAGCAGGGCATGATTGACCCTTCCAGCATTCTGAATACCGGCCTTTTTGACATGGTGAAGGCACGACAATCGCCCGGTTGGCTGAAAGAACTCCAAGGCGAACATACGCCTGAAACTGAGGAATATGGTATCAGCAGTTTTGTCTTCAAGGCGCGGAGTCCTTTTCATCCAGAGCGCCTTATGAACTGCCTGAGTGATCCAATGATGAAATCAGTCATACGCTCAAAAGGATTTTTCTGGCTGGCGACACGTCCAGACGAAGGGATTAACTGGTCAATTGCAGGACATATTGCGCGGATATCCCCAGCAGGTCAGTGGCTGGCGGCAACCCCACCTTCGCTTCGTCCGCAGGGACCTGAGATTAGCGAGTACATTTCTCAGTATTGGGAGGAACCTTTTGGAGATCGACGACAAGAACTGGTCTTCATTGGCATCGATATGCCCAAAGACAGCCTGATGAAGCGCTTGCAGATGGCACTGCTCACCGAACGCGAAATTGCTCTGGGTGAGGATGGATGGGAAATCTTCCCTGACCCATTTCCGTTGATCTAGGGAAACAAAAGAAGCGAGAATAAACTCGCTTCTTTTACACTCAGTCTTGGATTAACTCCAAACCCGCTCGTATAACGCTATTGCGCGGCTTGTACAGCCCGACGACCCGGATTAATGATTCACCTTGATGTCACTGGCTTTGATAACGCCCTTGTTGGTGCCGCGCATCACCGCCAGCTTGACCTCACCGATGGCCTTGGTGACTTCGATGCCACGCGGGCAGGCCGGGGTGCAGTTGTAGATGGTGCGGCAGCGCCAGACGCCATCCGGGTCGGCCAGCACGTCCAGGCGTTCGGCGGTGGCTTCGTCGCGGGTATCGAAGACGAAGCGGTGCGCCTGCACAATGGCCGCAGGGCCGACGTACTTGCCATTGGCCCAGAAGCTGGGGCAGGAGGTGGTGCAGCAGGCACACAGGATGCAGTTGCCGGTGTCATTCATGAACACCTGGTCTTCCGGCATCTGGATGCGCTCGCGCCCGTTGGCGGGAACGGGGCTGTTGTTGACGAAATAGGGCATGATCGAGCGGTAGTGGTCGAAGAACGGTTCCATGTCCACGATCAAGTCCTTGAGGACGGGCAGACCGAGGATCGGTTCGAGCTGGATCTTGCTGCCGACATTGCGGACGAGCAGCTTACAGGCCAGCGCGTTGCGTCCGTTGATCCGCATGGCGTCCGAGCCACAGATGCCGTGCGAACAGGAACGGCGGAAGGCCAGCGTGCCATCCTGTTCCCATTTGATGCGGTGCATGAGTTCCAGTACGCGGTCGGTTTCGGCCACGTTCTGGAGGGTAAATTCCTGCCAGTAGGGCTTCTTCTTGGCCGGGTCTTCCGGGTTTTGACGGCGGATGCGGAATGTCACTTCCATTAGATGTATCGTCCTCAGAATAGTTTCAGGTCACAAGTGTCAGGTATCAGATGCCAGGATATCGGGGCAACCCGCCGGATCGCCCCGACCTGTAACGGGCAAGCCTAGTACGAACGCACCTTTGGCATAAAGGCCGGGTCTTTTTCCGCCAGCGACATATCGACCTTCTTGGTGGTGTCGATCACCAGCTTCGGGTTGCCATCGGTATAGACATCGGTGCTGTCACGGGTGACAAAGGTGTGCACCAGCCAATTGTTGTCATCGCGCTCTTTGAAGTCTTCGCGGCTGTGCGCGCCCCGGCTCTCGGTGCGGTTGGCGGCGCTGACAGCGGTGACTTCCGCCAGATCGAGCAAGCAGCCCAGTTCCCAGGCTTCCAGCACATCGGTATTGTATTTGCTGCCCAGGTCATCCACATGCAGGTCTTTGCGGTAGCGTTCGCGCAGGTTCTGCATATCGGTGACGCACTCATCGAGCATTTTACCTTCACGGAAGACGCCGCACTTGTCCATCATGATACGCTGCATCTCTTTGCGGAGTTCAACTGGGCGAGTCTTGCCCTTGCTGTTACGGATGCGCTTGAACTCGGCTTCAGTTTCTTTTTCCGGGTTGGCGGGCAGCGGGACAAAATCGGCGTGCTTGACGTAATCGGCTACCTTCATGCCACCACGACGACCGAACACGATCAGATCGACGAGCGAGTTGGTGCCGAGGCGGTTGGCCCCGTGACAGCTCACACAAGCGACTTCGCCCGCGGCGTAAAGACCGCGTACGACCGTATCCCGCGCATCGGAAATGACTTCGGCATCGATGTTGGTGGGGATGCCACCCATGGCATAGTGGGCGGTCGGCTGGATGGGCATCGGTTCGGTCAGCGGATCGACACCGGCATAAGTACGGCAGACATCGAGAGTCTCTGCCAGCACGCGGGCGATGTAGGCCTCGTCGACACGGCGGGTTTCACCGGCGGCTTCCAGATACTTATTGACAGTCGAGGGACGGATGTCCAGATGGACGTAATCCTTGCCGTTGACGCCATTGCCATCGCGGACTTCCAGGTAAATTGAGCGGCTGACGACATCGCGGCTGGCGAGGTCTTTAATATTGGGGGCGTACTTGACCATGAAGCGCTCACCCTTGCCGTTGAGCAGGATGCCGCCTTCCCCACGGATACCTTCAGTCAGCAGTACACCCAGCCCATAGAGGCCGGTGGGATGGAATTGATAAAACTCCATGTCTTCCATCGGAATACCCCGGCGGAAGACTGCAGCAGCGCCATCGCCCGTGAGGGTGTGGGCGTTGCTGGTCACGCGCCAGACGCGGCCCCAGCCACCGGTGGCAAAGAAGGTTGCCTTGGCATGGAAGATGTGGAAGTCACCAGTGCCGAGCTCGATGGCGACTGCGCCGGCGCAGGCTCCCTGATTCATGATGATGTCCACAACGTGGAACTCATCGAAGAATTTGACGTTGTTCTTGATGCATTGTTGGTAAAGCGTCTGCAAAATCATGTGACCGGTTCGGTCAGCGGCATGGCAGGCGCGGCGGACAGGCTTCTCACCAAAGTTGCTGGTGTGACCGCCGAAGCGGCGCTGGCTGATTTTGCCTTCCGGCGTGCGGTCGAACGGCAGGCCCATGTGCTCCAGTTCGATGACGGCATCGACGGCATTTTCCGCCAACACCAGCGCCGCGTTCTGATCAGCCAGGTAGTCTCCACCTTTGACGGTGTCGTAGGCGTGCCAGATGGGTTTGTCTTCTTCCAGGTTGCCGAGGGCCGCGCCAATTCCACCGAGGGCGGCCCCGGTGTGGCTGCGGGTGGGGTACAACTTGCTGACGACGGCGACCTTTGCGCCGCCTTTACTGGCATACAGCGCCGCCATCAGTCCCGCGCCGCCCGCGCCGACGATGATGGCGTCAAATTGATGTGTGGTTGGCATCTAGTCTATTACTCCTCGAAGTCGGTTTGGCTGCGATGTTGTGCTCGATTGTCCAGTCAGACGCGCCGTTGCGCGTCCCTACAGTGTATTGATCGAGGACGCCCAAATGGCGTCCCTATTGTTGACGGTCCGGGGTATTACGGCGCGAACAGCTTGGCAGTCGCTTCCTTCGCCATATCCACCGCTGTCTGGTCAATAGTGCCGAGCAGTGCGCCGATGCCGGTCACCAGCAGCACCACCGCGCCCATAATGCACAGATAGATAGCGGCACGCTTGAGCATCGGATTGAAGGATGTGTAGTCGGTCAGGACGTAGCGCAGGCCGTTGAAGCCATGAATGGTGACTAGCATCAACAGGGCTGCATCGAACACGCGCCAGATGGCGACCCCGCCCAGCAGGTGGTTCCAGCGTTCCCCGACGAACTCGACAGCCGTACCGCTGGCGTTGATGCCATTCCAGAGCGCGGTGGCATCTCCACTGACGGGCACACCAACCACGGTCATCCCGGCGACGGTCATATCAAAGACACCCTGCAGCACATGCATGGCGGCCAGATGACCGAACACCAGCGGGATAATCAAGACGCCGCTGAGACGCATGAACGACCACCAGAAGCGTTCGATCTGGCTGCCGGTGGGCTTGGCTTTGGGGCCGGCCGCTGACTTCGGCAGGATGGCCATAGTGATGGCAGAGAGCAGCAGCGCTGCGAACCCGGCGATCACAAACCCGGCAATGAACGGAATCTGCGACTCGACGACGGCATCCAGCCCCAGCACCTGGACATCCGGGCTTTGGTAGTGCTTGAGGACATGCGAGAACATCAGCACAAAGACCGGCACCAGCGTCACCGCCGTGGCAATAAGCACATAGCGGGCCGCTTTTTCCTGATGCCGCCACCAGACCGGCTTGAAGTCAATCAGCGCGATGCGGAGGCCGTTATAGGCATGGTAGACCACGCAGGCCACCAGCGCGAACTCGCCGATGGTGAACAAGGGGGACTGATAAACTGCAATTGCTTTGACATACAACTCTGGATAGAAATAAGCCCACGACGTATCAATTACATGCAGCACGAGGAACAGCACCACGCCGAGGCCAGTGATGCGATGGAGCACCCAGCTCCATTGACCGAGCGCGCCTTTATAACGCAGGGTCTCGGTGAGGGTGAGGACGAGGGATGTCAAGGTTGTACCTCCTCAAGACATCTAATGGGGCAGCGCAGGCTGGGGGCCTGCAATGGGAAACGGGCGGATGTGATGGGGAGATTATAGCATCCGGCGGCGACCCTGCAACCGGGATGGAAATCATTGTTTGGGGGTGCAGGTCGTGACCCGTTCGGTCATTGAGCTGCAACTGCCGCAAGCAGACTGGCAGTGTGGCTAACTCCTACGATTACTTCACGCAAGGGCTTTTCATTAGCACAGGGAGCATCTTCGTTACCAAGCAGTTTAACCCGGCAGAGGTCAAACAGGGCGAAAGCAGCACAATCACCATCGCCCTGACAGTTCAACTATAGCAATCAGGGGAAGGCCAGCCTGAACGTGCTGGTGCCGAATTCGACTCCCCTGCCACCCGACGGACCCAGCAGCCCAGTCTGCTCCAAGCTGATGTGTGAGCCAGGCGAGACAGTGGCAAGCTGAGTCCGTGATTGCGCGTAAGCGTACGTTACTAACGTTCTGGCTGGGGGGCGACCACGCTCCCTGCCGTCAGATACTCGCGGTAGCTGCCCTGGTAGATCGAGAGCAAGCCATCGTCGAGCGTCCAGATTTGGGTCGCCAGCCGGTCAACCAGATAGCGATCATGTGTCACCAGCAGGAGCGTTCCCTCGAAAGTCTCCAGCACATCCTGCAAAGCTTCCTGCGCCGGGATGTCCAGATGGTTAGTGGGTTCATCCATCAGCAGCAGGTTAGCCCCATCCAGCGCCAGGATCGCCAGTGCCAACCGGGCGCGCTCGCCACCGCTGAGGACGCTCACCGGCTTGTAGACATCATCGGCGCGGAAGAGGTAGCGGGCCAACAGGCTGCGCGCCTCACCGGGATTCATGGGCTTATGGCGCAGCAGTTCATCCAGCACGCTGTTCTCCATGTGTAGGGTGTTATGTGCTTGGGCGAAGTAGCCAATCTTGACCCCATGCCCCAACTTGAACTGCCCATCTAGCGGGGAAATCTCGCCGCGCAACGTTCGCAGGAAGGTGGTCTTGCCCGCGCCGTTGCCGCCGATCAGCGCGGCCCGTTCGCCTGCCAACAGTACGATGTCCTCGGTCATGAAGAGCAACTTCCCCTCATGACCGATGTTCAGGCGATTGGTGCGGAGGGCTGTCTCGCTGGAGCGACCGCTCACCCGCAGATTCAGGTTGAGTGGGGCCGCCTGCCGCACCGGGTTCTGCAACCCCTTGAGTGCATTTTCGGCCTCGGCAACAGTCATCGGGCGCACGCTGCCGATGCCGGTCTCTGACCAACTGGGACTCTTCAGGTAAGCGACCATCCCCATTTGCTGTATAGCGACCAGATCGCGGCTCAAACGCCGCAGCCGCCCTACCGCCATGCCATTGGTCGAGGCACGGGCGATATTGCGCCGGATATAGTCCAGTTCCTGGGCCAGCCGTTCCTTTTCCTGATCGAAGACCTTGCTCGCAAACTCGCGGCGTTCGGTACGCTGCTTGAGATAGGCGCTGTAATTGCCGCGATAGGTTTCGATGCTGTCCCGGCCCAGTTCCCAGATGGTATTCGCCACTACGTCCAGAAAGTAGCGGTCATGGCTGACGATCAGGAGGGTGCCGCCCCAATTCCGCAGGGTGCCTTCCAACCAGCGCACTGCTTCGATGTCGAGGTGGTTGGTCGGCTCATCGAGGATGAGCAGGTCAGGTGCTTCCAGCAGCAACCGCGCCAGCAAAGCGCGGGTCTTCTGCCCGCCGCTGAGGTGCGCCAGGGGTTTGGCATAGTCGTCGGCGATGAAGCCTAAGCCGGTGAGAGTCTGCTCGATGCGGTTGGGGTAATCGTAGCCGCCCGCCGCTTCGTAGCGTTCCAGTACATCGCCATATTCATCCAGCGCCGCCGGGTCATGGACCATCTCATGTTCGAGTTGGCGAAGGCGGGCTTCCATGGCCTTCACTGGCTCGAAGACGCGCTGCATGGCTTCCATCAGGGTATCGATTTCATCGCCGAGAGCTTGCATGGCCTCCTGATGCAGGTAGCCGATGCGGGTGCCTTGTGTCAGATGTACTTTACCCGCCGCTGGGGTATCCATCCGGGCGATGATCCGCAGCAGGGAAGTCTTGCCGACTCCGTTGGGACCTACCAGCCCAACCCGTGCGCCGGGTTCCATGCGGGCGGAGGCATTACGAAATACGTCCAGGCCAGCAAAGGCCTGGGTGACGCCATCAATGTTTAACAGGGGCATGGGGAACGAACCTCATTTACACCGTGCAGGACAATCAATGCTGAATCTGAATCCGTCATCGCCCTCGCAGCAAGGCGATCCATCAGCGCCGCCGGATGGTCATCCAGGCTGGCGGCTTTATGAACCGGGTTCAGGTCGTCAGGCGGTACGCATACACGTCCTACTTGTGCAAACGAAATCCAGGGGAACCGCCGAGGTTGGCTAGATCGCCTGGATGGTTACAGTCTAGTAGAGGCCAGAACGGATGTCAATCGGGCTTTTGGCGGAACCTCTGCCTCCAGACCCCCAATAATTGGGGGGCGCATAACCCCAAAACAGGCGTATGCTGTGACTGTTTGACCCAAAATGCGTTTTCGGTCAAGAAGTCAGGTTAGCAACATGAGCAACAACCCGTTCTATGTCCAATCCGCCGGAAACCCGGCACAGCCCGCCATCGTCTTTCTGCATGGTGCAGGCCTGAGCAGCCGACAATGGACACCTCAGTTGGCAGCATTGGCTGCTGATTTCTACTGCCTGGCGCCGGATTTACCCGAACAGGGGCAGACGCCGGGGCCGTTCGACCTGCAAGCTGCGGTCGAAGGTGTAGTGGCGCTCATCCGGGCGAAAGTGCCAACGGACAAGGCTCATGTGGTGGGCCTCTCCCTGGGTGGCGCGGTCGCCTTAGAAGTGCTGCGGCAGCATCCGGACTGTGTTGAAAGCCTATTAGTGACCGGCACCTCTGGACCGCTGAGTCCCATGCTGGGCCGGGTGATGATATGGAGTGCGGCTTTAGGCAAGCTGATGCCGCCTGCCTGGTTAGCCAACGCCGCTATCAAGCAATTTGGCCTGGAGACACACCGTGAGTTGGTCTATGACGATCTGCTGCGAGCCGGCGAACCTGGATTCAATCGACGGGTCGCGCAGGGTCTGATAATGCATCACCTGCCAGAGCAGAGTGCGGTGCCTTTGCTGGTATTGGTGGGTGGGAAGGAAACAGCGGCCGCTAAAGCTGCTGCACGAGGGCCGCTCAGTCATATACCCGGCGCAACCGGACGGCTGGTACCGGGTGTGGGGCATGTGTGGAATCTGCAAGCACCAGACTTATTCAATACCGTCGTGCGGGCATGGGTCACACAATCTCCCCTGCCTGCGACCCTACAATCGTTGTCCTAATACAAGGAGCATTCATCCGGCATGGCTGACACCCCGAACCCAGAACGTGAAATCCGCATTCTGGAAGCCGCTTCCAAAATGATCGCCCACTATGGCTATGACAAAACCACCATGAGCGATATTGCCGAGGCAGCAGGAGTCTCAAAGGGGGCGCTTTATCTGCACTGGAAGAGCAAGGATGCCTTATTCGAGGCGCTCATCCTGCACGAGAGCGGGCGGGTACTGGATGATTTGATTCAGCTAATTGATACGGAGCCGGAACTGACTAGCATTTTCAGCATTTTTGGATTGGCATTAAAGGTGACTACCCGCAATCCGCTGATGCAGGCGCTGGTGACGAAAGATAGTCGGGTGCTGGGTGATTACACCCGTAAGCTGGATAGCGCCTTTGTGGCTGACGCCAATCTGTTCCGGCTGGAATTTGTCCGGCATTTACAGGCGGCGCGGGTGGTGCGGGCTGACCTGAGCGCAGAAGTGATCGCTCACTTCATGGCGATTGTGCGCTACGGCTATCTGACGATTGGCGAAGTGGTGCCGGTCGCGCAGCAGCCACCGCTTGATGAAGTCAGCACGGCGTTGGCCTTGCTATTGGATACAGCCCTGCGGCCCGCAGACGGGGGCGACCCAGAAGCAGCCAAGCAGGTTATCGTACAGGCATTGGCCAACATGCGACCGATGCTGGAAAAGATGAAAACGAAAGGCAACAGATCATCATGAATATCACTATTCTGGCGGTCGGCTCTCGCGGTGATGTTCAGCCGTACGTGGCGCTGGCCCAGGGTTTGCAGGCTGCCGGACATACCGTCAAGGTGGCGGCTGGCACGAACTTTGAAGGCTTTGTACGCGGGCAGGGTGTGGACTATGCGCCGCTGCGGGCAGATTACTATGCGCTGATGGATTCGCCGGAGGGTCAGGCGCTCAAGTCTGGCAATCCGATGCGCGTGATGCAGCATATGAAAACGATAGTTTTCCCGTTGATGCGCCGCTTGCTGGATGATACTTGGGCAGCCGCAAAGAACGCCGATGCCCTGATTTATCACCCCAAGGCGCTGAGTGGCTTGCACCTGGCGGAGGCGTTGGGAATCCCGGCAATTGCGGCTATCGCGCTGCCCATTGTCGCGCCGACCAGCGCTTTCCCCGCACCGGGTCTGCCGCTGCCCAAGCTGGGTGGGTTCTTCAATCGGCTGACTTACAAGCTGGTGGATGCAGCGGCGGCTTCGTTCGGCGGCATGATTCAGGAGTGGCGGCAGTCGATTGGCCTGAGCGCTACATCGAACGTCATTCAGGGCATGATGCTGCGGGGTCAGCCCGTGCCGGTGCTGTACTTTTACAGTCAGTATGTCATCCCACGCCCGGCAGACTGGCCGCCCAGTGTGCATGTGACCGGCTACTGGTTCCTGAAGGATCGGTCTGGCTGGATACCGCCTGATGATCTGGTGCGCTTCTTGGCGGAGGGCCCGGCCCCGGTATATGTGGGCTTTGGCAGTATGGTAGCGGAAAACGCCGAGAGCTTCACCCGCACGGTCATCGAAGGGATTCAACAGGCTGGGGTGCGGGCGGTCCTGGCGACCGGCTGGGGTGGGCTGCGCGCAAGCGACCTGCCAGCCAGCATCTTCCGGCTGCAGGAAGCGCCGCACGACTGGTTGTTCCCACAGATGGCGGCAGTTGCCCATCACGGTGGTGCCGGGACAACCGGCGCGGGGCTGCGGGCCGGTAAGCCCACTGTGATTGTGCCGTTCATCGCTGACCAACCCTTCTGGGGGCAGCAGGTGGAGAAACTCGGTGTCGGGCCTGCGCCGATCCCGCAAAAGCGCATGACCGCGGCAGCCTTAGCCGCAGCCCTGAAGATGGCGGTCACGAACAGTTCTATGCGTGAGCGAGCCTTGCAACTGGGTGAGCGAATTCGTACCGAAGATGGCGTGGGTGAAGCTGTGCGGGTGATTCAACAGGTTCTGGGAGCACCGGAACCCAAACTGCATCCGACAAAATCCTGAATTGATGTGAAGCTTCTGATGGAAGCGTGCCGCGTAAAGTGGGCGTATGATGATTCTGTTGCAACTATATAAGGAGCGTTCTCATATGCCTGCCCGTTTGCTTGCCAGCCTGGTTTTGCTCTGTGCTTTGCTGGGACTGGTTCCAGCCATCTCTGCCCAGGGGGATGAACTTGTTCTCGAGGGTGAATTGACGGAGGACGAGTCAGAGGTCTCGTTTGAGTTTACTCTTGAGGCGGGACAGATCGTTACGGTATCGACGGAAGCCGCCGAGGACATGGATACGATCCTGACGCTGAATGACCCGGATGGGGAAGAAGTGGCCCGGAATGATGATGAGGCCGACGGGATTACTACCTCTCGCCTGATCTACGTGGCAGAAGACAGCGGTATTTTTACGGCAGTGGTTACTGGCTACGACGAGGATGATCTGGGGGACTTCACACTACGCATCCGGTTTGGGGCGGATTTTGGCCTCTCGGAAGCAGCAGAACCCCTCATTGAACAACAGGTGACGCTGGATGCAACGGACTCCAGTGTCGAGATCCCGGTTGACCTGGAAGCCGGGCAGATTGTGGTCATTTCGACGTTGGCACTCACGGCTGATCTGGATACGTTGGTCCGGCTGGAATCCGAGGATGGCACCCGCCTGGCGGAGAACGATGATCGCGGTGACGGCAGCCTGAATTCGCAGCTTATCTTTGAAGTTCTGGAATCTGGTCCCTACGTGGTGACTGTCACCAGTTATGACGGAACCGGCATCGGTGACCTGCTGCTCTCGGTTGCGCTTGACCCGCAGGCAGAACCCCCTTTCAATTTTGCCTCGATTGAAGGGACGCGCATTGCTGAATACAGCGGGACTTTGGATGATGACCAGACCTCAGTCGAATACACGGTTGAATTGAACGCTGGTCAAACCTTACTAGCGGTTGGTGACGCGACCAGCGGTGACCTGGATACGGTGCTCTCGATGAATGACCCGGAAGGGTTCCCGGTTGCCAGTAACGATGACCGGGGCGATGGCACGTTGAACTCGGCGATTGCCTATACGGCCCCGGCAGCGGGTGTGTATACGGTGGTGATCGAACGCTTTCCGCGCAGTGATAGCAGCGGGGATTTCCAACTGGTGCTGTCGTCGGTGGATGCGTCGGTCGTGGGTGTCCTGCTGGAATTGCTGGATACTACCGTCACGCTGAGCGGGCCAGTGGAGATCATCGAAACGGCAAACTATCGGCTGCATTACACCCTGGAAGGCCGAGATGCGACCACGCCGGAGTACGCTCAGGAAGTGGCTGATACCCTGGAAGAAATCTATGACGTACAGGTCAACCAGATGGGCTGGCGGGAGCCGGTGCGGGATGACACGGGCCTGTACCCGGCCTACATTGCCGATACGATCAGTGATGGCGGCGCGCTGGGCTATGCCAAGACGGTGGTGGTGACGTTCGACAATCCCAACAGCGCGGACATTCGGGAAGAACAGGCTGCCCGCGCCGTGTTCGTCATTGATAACGACTTTGCCGGCCTGGATAAGGAAGCTTCAGCTTCCAGCCTGATGCGGGCCACGATCACGCACGAGTTCAATCACATCATCCAATTTGGTTATGACCATCAGGAAGGGTTGGCCTGGATGTTTGAATCGACAGCATCGTGGATCGAGACGGTGACTGTCGGCAACGATCAGGATGCTACGGATTACGTGACCAGTGATTTTGAGGTGCCGGAACTCTGCTTCACCACCAACGAGCAGGATGGCTACCTGGCTTACGGTCAGTGGACGTTCCTGCAATCGCTGGCGGACCAATACGGCGAGTCGGTGGTCGTCCGCCTGTGGGAAAACAGTGTGCCTTATGACGGCTGGGAGACGCTGACCCAGACGCTCGACTCGGTCGGGACGACTTTGCCCGCGGCAATCGAACGCTGGCGGGTGCAGAACTTCGCCCGCGCCTATGATCTGGCGCCTTTTTTTGAGCGAACCGTCTGGCTGGAAAACACCATCACCGAGACGGGTGCATGGACGTTTACCGGGGCCGGTATTCAGGAGCTGGGCGCCAATTACTATGCGCTGGATTTGAATGGCCCGCATGGGTTCTCGCTCGATGGCGAGGAAAGCCTGCAACTGGTTGCGCTGGGCGTGACGGGCGATACGGTGGAAGCTATCCCGCTGGGCAGCAAGGGAATCTTTGACGGCAGCGCCTACGACTACGCGGCGCTGATGGTCTTCAACACGACTGTACCCAAAGAACCGGGCGATTGCGGTTTAACGGATTATGAAATCCGCGTGGTTGAAACCAGCGGGGAGGTTCCAGCCGCCGCGTACACGTTTAGCGCGGAGCATTTTGAACCACTCCAGTAGGTATTCACGGTCGAACCCGTGAATGCAGGTCGAGAAGTAAAGTGGGTAGCCCGTTTTCAGAGTAGAACTTGGGCTACCCGTAACATGAAAGCTGAACGGAGGCCGCCGATGGCATCCTCAACCCAAATCCCGCCCCGTATCTTGAACCGGCATAACGCTCCTCTGCACTACTGGTTAAGCGGCTCTGCGGAAAAACCACTGATCGTCTGTACCCATGGCGCGGGTGTTGATCATCACCTGTTTGATGCCCAGATCGATGCGTTATCACATGATTACCATGTTCTGACGTGGGATGTACGCGGGCATGGGCAGTCCCAGCCTATCGGGGACTCCTTCTCGCTGGAGCTGTGTGCTGAAGACCTGTTCACCTTGATGGATGCAGTCGGGGTGGAGAAAGCCATCCTGATGGGGCAATCCATGGGGGGATATATCAGCCAGATCGCTTACCGGCAGCATCCTGAGCGAATTCGAGGGCTGGTCGTCATCGGCGCAACTAACCTGGCCAAGCCGCTGGCGCGTTGGGAAGCCTGGGCGCTCAAACTCTCCATGCCCCTTATCCGCGCCTGGCCTTATGACCATTTCCTGCGGACGGCGGCCCACACCGCCGCCCGCACCGAGTCTGCTCGCGCTATGACCTTGAACGCTATGCGACAAATCAAGCGTGCGGACTTCATGACCATCTGGGAAGGGGTCACTCTCGTGGCGACAGTTGAGGGGTGGCCCGGTCATCATATTCATGTGCCGTTCCTGCTGACACACGGGGAGTTCGATGTAAACGGCACGATCCGGCGTGATGCGCCGGGTTGGGCGGCAGTCGAACCCGATGTGCGTTACGAAGTGATCCCGAATGCAGCCCATAACGCCAATCAGGATAACCCGGCAGCGTTCAACCGCGTGTTGCTGGATTTTCTTAGTCACAGGTTGAAGGAATGAGTGAATAGTTCACCGTTCTCATTCGCCGTGAAAAACAGGGACATCCCAACAACTGGAACCTGGCAATCTGAAAGGCAATACCATGACAGGACAACTCGTAATAGAGACACGCAACCTGAGTAAGTCGTATGGGCGTGGGATCAAGGCGCTCGACAGCCTCAGTTTGAGTGTGCAACCGGGAGAGATCTTTGGCTATCTGGGGCCCAACGGCGCAGGCAAGACCACTACTATCCGCATTCTGCTCGACCTGATCCGACCCTCCGGCGGGGAGGCGCGGATGTTCGGGCAGGATGTGCGCCAGCAGGGAGTTGAACTCCACAGGCGCATTGGCTTTCTGCCCGGTGAACTCAACCTGTGGAAAGGGTTGACCGGGCGCGAAGTCATGCACTATATGGCGCGGGTACGCGGCACGACCGATTGGCGCTATGCCGATCAATTGATCGATCGGCTGAAGTTTGACCCCAGCCTGCGGGTGCGAAGTTACTCGACCGGAAACAAACGCAAGCTGGGTCTGGTGCTGGCACTGATGCACAAGCCGGAACTGCTGATCCTCGACGAACCCAGCAGCGGCCTAGACCCGCTCATGCAGCAGACTTTTAATGAGCTGATGCTGGAGACAAAAGCGGACGGACGCACGGTCTTTTTGTCCTCGCATGTGTTGAGCGAGGTACAGGCCATTTGTGACCGGGCCGCTATTCTGAACGGTGGGCAGCTCAAGACGGTTTCGACGGTCGAAGCGCTGACTCGCAGCAACGTACGGTTGGTCACGCTCAAGCTGAAGGGCGGCGGTGGCGCCGCGATGCTGCAAGCTGTCCCCGGTGTGAGCGATCTACAGGAAGCGGATGGGCATGTGACGCTGCGCCTGAGCGGGGACTTTGACCCGCTGCTGAAGGCGCTGTCGGCGGCCTATGTCGAGGATATGCACGTCGAAGAACCCTCGCTAGAGGACATCTTCCTTGGTTTTTATGGTAACGGCAACGCGGTATCCAATGGTCGGCGCACGACTGACCGGACAGGAGCAAGCTCATGACTGGCAGTATCTTCTGGTTGACTCTGCGCCATCGCTGGCGCTTTACCCTGCTGTGGGGCATTGGTCTGGCGCTGATCGGTTGGGTGACGATGGCTGCGATTCCCAATATGGAGTCGCTCACGCGGTTGACCGAGGCCATCGCCAATATGCCGCCCGTCATGCTGCAAATGCTAGGGGTGGACGACGTCTCGCAGTTGGCTGGGCCAGAAAGCTTTCTGGCCTCGGCGTACTTTGCCCGTGCCATCATCCTGATGGCCGTGTTTGCGGTCGTCGTAGGACTGGCCGTCAGCAGTGATGAGGAAAGTGAGGGTATTCTAGATGTGGTGCTGAGCTGGCCGCTGCCGCGCTGGCAGCTACAACTGGAACGCTTCCTGGCCTTTGCTCTGATTGGCGTGATAGTGGTCGCGTTCTCGTGGATTGGCTTATGGGTCGGTCTGCGGGGTACAGAACTGGTCATCAATGAAGCGCGGATGGTCGACAACTTCATCGGGCTGGTGCCGCTGACTTTGGCGCTGATCGCCATCGCCATGCTGTGCGGCGCTGCTTTTGGCCGTCGTGCCCTGGCATTGGGGGCCGCTTCCGGGGTGGTTATGGCCGGGTATATCGTGAGCTTCCTCGGCGGTTCGACCGAAGGGTCCTTCCTGAATACGCTGAGTCCGCTCTCGCCCTTCCACTATTACAATCCCAATGCGATTACCCGTGAAGGCCTGAACTATGGTGAAATGGGCCTGCTGTTGGTGGTGACGGTGGTGCTAGTGGGTTTGAGCGTATGGCTCTTTCAGCGGCGGGATGTCGGGGTGTGAATGAGTTCACAGTGGACAGTTCTCAGTTCACGGTGAAGGTCGAAGATGCGCTGGGTACAGAGTGCTGAAGGAAGCACTGCAAATGAGATAGGGGCGATCCGATGGGTTGCCCCTATTTCACATAGGGACGCCGTTCATTGCGTTTGCTAGTCAGATAAACCTTACCGCCGAATGCGATAGCGACCGGGGCTGACAATCACAGAGGACGAATCACATGCGCCGTGGGATCGACTATATCGGGGTTGGTGTAGGAGCCATCATTGTGGATGCGGAGGGGCGGCTCTTTCTGGCGAAGCGCGGCCCAAAGGCCAAGAATGAGCGCGGTTTATGGGAATTTCCTGGCGGCGGAGTGGAATTTGGCGAGACGCTCAAAGCGGCGCTGGTATGGGAGATCGCCGAAGAATATGGTGTGACCATCGAAGTGGGCGCGATGCTGACCGTGACCGATCACATCCTGCCGGAAGAATGTCAGCATTGGGTTTCGCCATCCAATGACGGATAGACACGCCTTTGCTTTTTCTGCTACACTATTTGCCATGAACTATTTCACCGGACTCAACCCCCATTTTCGGGCCGTCATCGCGGGTGATAACGGCGCGTCCCTAGCCGGATTGCGCCTGGTGACCGCCACCTAAACGCGGTTTACCTTCGTTTGTAGAGCAAACGGTCAGGGCGCATCCCTGGCCGTTTTTGATTCTGGGGATCAGTGGCTAGTGAAAGAAGTGGTTAATGATTGGTGATTAGTGAAAACAGGCTGATAGCCAAACAGTCAGTAGAAGCTGATGGCTCCGGGCTATCCGCTGAAAGCTGGCGGCTGGTAGCTCGTAGCTGGCAGCCAAAATCCAACCGTGAACTGTGTCTTGAGAACTGTGAACGCTCCGAAGGAGTAACCATGCACGTCATCCACATCGACCGATTGACCGTCACCCATGCCGCCCGCCTTATCTTCAAGGACTTGTCCTGGTCGATTGGCGATCATGAACGCATCGGTCTGGTCGGCCCGAATGGCGTCGGTAAATCGACTCTGTTGAAAGCCATCACCGGGGAAGTTCAACCGGATAGCGGCACCATCAGCCTCTACAAAGGGACTCGCCTGGGCTACCTGCCACAGTCAATCGACCTGCCCGCCGGGCGGACGCTTTGGGAAGAAGCGCGGGCTGTCCCGCCGGAACTGGCTGCGCTGGAACACGAACTGGCGCGTATCGAGGCCTCTCTGGCGGATCCCGCCGTCTACGGGGATGCGGGCAAGCTTGAACGGATGCTGGCGCGGCAGGAACGAACGCTGGCGGAGTATGAACAGCGCGGAGGCCTCAAGCATGACTCCAGCGTGAAAGCCGCGCTTTCGCAGCTTGGTTTTTCCCCGGCAGATTATGACCTGCCTGCCGAGTCGCTCAGTGGTGGTCAGAAGAAGCTGGTGGTGTTGGCGCGGTTGGCCGTGCGTCAGCCGGAAGTGCTGCTCCTGGATGAACCTGATAACCACCTCGATCTGGAAGCCAAGCGCCACCTGGAAGGCTTCCTGCGGAATTATGATGGCGCGGTGGTCATCGTTTCCCATGATCGCTACTTGCTCGATGAAACCGTCACCCATATTGCCGAACTCGACGCGGGCAAACTGGAGATGTATGCCGGGAATTACAGCGCCTATGCGGTCGAGGCCGAACTACGGCGCTTGCGTCAGCAGCAGATGTATGTCGCCCAGCAAAAACGTATCGACCAGATCGAGGCCTTCATCAAGATCAGCGAGGAAAAAGCCAAAGCCGATCTGGGTGAGCGCCATGCCCGGCAGGCTGCCAGCCGTCGTAAAATGCTCGCCCGGATGGAGGCCAACGGCGAGATGGTGGAGCGTGTGCAGGAGCGCCGACGCATGGAACTGTCGTTGGAAGGCGGGCGCGGCAGCCAGAAGGCGCTGGAATTGAAGCAGCTCGCCATGGGTTTTGGCGATGACCTGCTCTTCATGGATATTGATCTGCTGGTGCAGCATGGCGAACGGGTTGGTCTGGTTGGGCCGAACGGCGCGGGCAAATCGGTTTTGTTCAAGCTCATCCTGGGCCAACTCACCCCGCTGGATGGGATCATCAAGATCGGGCCGAGCTGCCGCCTGGGCTACTATTCCCAGGAACATCAGACACTGGCGGGTTGGATGACGCGCTCGCCGCTGGCGTTGGTGCAGGATGTCAAACCCATGTCGGAAGGGGCTGCGGTCGCCTTTCTACTGCGCTTTTTGTTCAAGTATGAGCAGTTACGGCTGCCCATTGGCGGCTTCAGCGGTGGAGAGCGCAGCCGCCTGCAACTGGCGTGCCTGATGCTCCAGAACCCGAATCTGCTCCTGCTGGACGAGCCGACCAACAACCTCGATATCCCGTCTACCGAAGTGTTGGAAGGCGTGCTGGACGAGTTCGAGGGCGCTATCCTGACCATCTCCCACGACCGCTACTTCCTCGACCGGGTGGTGGATCGTGTTGTCGAACTGGATGCGGGTGCCGTGACCGGCTACCTGGGCGGTTATAGTGATTATCTAGAACGGCGCGGTCGCTGAGCAGTCCGGGTCTGTTATTGCGGCGGCGGCGGCGGCGGCGGAGCCAGTCCGCCACCTTGTTGGCGTTGTTGTCGTTGTCGGAGCCGACAAACCTGGCAATGGCTCCTATCATTGTCGCCATTATTGTCGGCCAAGGGGTCAAACAATCCATTGTGAAGATCGTATCGGATTCGTCTGTTGAGGACTTTAGAAGGTTGTGTTCGGCTCTATACCCAAGTTAGCACAGTTTGGTTGACAAATCGGAACATATGTTCCGATTTTTTGGGTGAGATCAGGCTTGGTAGCACCACAGTAAAACGTGGAAGCGTGTGACACCCTCCTAATCTCCCCGAATAACCTTCGGTGGCTTCGCAGCGGGGGAGGAAACCGGATGAGGCGCTTTGAGAGCCGTTGTGGATAGATTTTAGGGCGGGCGCACAGCCGTGCGCCCCTACAAGAATCGGTTCCACGGTTTAGTGTAGTCTTACCCAGGCTGGGGTAGCTCTACAGTAAAACGTAGAAGCGTGTGACCCCCTCCTAACCTCCCCCGAATAACCTTCGGTGGCTTCGCAGCGGGGGAGGAAACCGGATGAGGCCCTTTGAGAGCCGTTGTGGATAGATTTTAGGGCGGGCGCACAGCCGTCCCATAGGTAGGCTCCGCACTGCGCCCCTACAAGAATCGGTTCCACGGTTTAGTGTAGTCTTACCCAGGCTGGGGTAACTCTACAGTAAAACGTGAAAGTCCCCATTTCCTTCCTGCCAGACCGCGAAGGGGAGGCAGCCCCTCTCCTAGCGCCGCCGCCGTCCGCGGTCGCTTGACCAAGGGGCGTAGGGAGCCATCAGAATCTGGCATAGCTCGATCAACGTCGTGTCATAATTGACCCGCCAGCCCGCGAAGTCCTGCCATGACTGCTCGACATCGGCTTTCACCGGTACACCGGCGGCGATGAGCTGCTGGCGGGCTTCTTCCCATTCTTCCCGCGCGATGCTAATCGATTGGGCCGGGTAACGGGGATCTGGATGATACGAAATCTGGAAAAAGTCGCAGACATGCCGCAGCGCCACAAACCCGGCACGGATGACAATCTGACCCTGCGCGGTGCGCGGCACATCAACCGTCGAGTTCATCAGGGCCGCGCAATCCAGCACCGCCCCGGCAGCCGTGATCCATGAGCGATCGGGCTGCGGCGAACGGAAGAAATTCACGGGTGCCAGTGAGGTGTGGCTTTCTTCCAACTCCGCGAACCAGATTTCCCAGTCCTCAAAGATCTGATCGAGATACTCTAAGCCACGGATTCCCTGGGCGCGGCTAATCATGGTCACGGCAGAGGGCGGTGAATCTGCCCGTACTTCCAGCATGGTCACCAGCGTTTCCCGTTTGGAGAAGGCGGTGTACATGGTAGGCAGATAGGAGATGAGTAGCGCCACAATGCCCAGCCCAATCGTTGCTTCGGAAAACTCCAGCAGGGAAGCTGCCAGCGTATCATTGGTGAAGAAGCCCAGAGTCAGCAGGGAAGAACCGCTGACTTTGAACGCATCGTACAGCGTCCCCACCCCTAACGCCCAGTACATCAGCATATAACCGGCGAGGATCAGGATAATCCAGATCACCGGCAGCACCAGCAGCGTGACGGGCGCAAACAGCGCCATCACCCGGTCACGGCCTTCGTAGGAATTCGTTTTGTTTGCACGCCAGATGAACAGACGGCTGATGATGCGGAAGGTATAGCGGGTGATCGGCACATTATCCCCGCGCGGCAGGACAAAAGCGCGGATGGCAGACATCAGGGTGTAGCCGACCAGCCCTGCACCCAGGCTAAAGACGATGAGCCGGGCAAACAAATCTGCAAACGGTGTGAGCATGGATGTGACCTGTGGTAACAGTGGGTTGAACCTGCGCGATTATACCGATACTCCATGACTTGACCGCTCTACTTTCGGGGAGGCCGCTGTCAGGAGTACACTGGTCATCAGGCATTCAGGTGCGCTATGAAAGGGACGCTGATGCGAAGGATACTCAGTTTATTGATCGGTTTTGGCTTAGGCGGTCTGATCGGTGCGGCGCTGGTTCGGCTGATGCCCGGTACGCCAGAACTGAAGGCGCGGCTCCGGCAGGGCTGGCAAGAGTCTCTGGCAGAAGCCCGCGCCGCTTCTACCCGGCGGCGTCTGGAACTCGAAGCCGAGCTGGCAGACAAGATGAAGCTGAAAAAATCTTCTTCTTAGACCAGAGGTAGGCTGGCGAGGGCAGTTTGTCTATAATCTGAATCAATGAAGTATTACCTACTGGTCACACCTCCAGGATTGGCACTCATGCCCAGACCCGACCGCCGCCGCGAACGAACTCAGACCGCCTTACGTGAAGCTTTGGTTGCCCTGATTTTGGAACGAGGTTATGAAACCACGACGGTGCAGGACATCGTGGATCGAGCAAACCTGGGGCGCGCCACCTTCTACCTCCACTTTCCCAACGGCAAAGATGAACTGCTGCTTCATATTATGGATGTGGCACAAAAGGATATCCTCAAACGGGCGCACACCCACGGTTTGCCCAGTGTCCCCAGCATTCATGCCTTCCAGCATGCGGCAGAAAATGCAAATCTCTACCGTGCCATTCTCGGCGGAGGTGGCATGAGTGGCATCATGGCGCGCTTTCAGCAGTCAACCGCCGCCGAAGTGCTCGAACGGCTCAAGCTGCTGATTCCGGTAGAACATCAGGCGAACGCCCCGCTGGAGATGATCGCGGCGTATGTCACCGGGGCGCTTAATGCCACCCTGGTCTGGTGGCTGGAAAATGACCAGCCTTACCCACCCGAAGAAATGGCCCTGCGTTTCCTGAAAATGACACAGGCAGCCGTGGTGAGTCTGCTCAGCGCTTCTACATCATCTTAGGCAATCGGTTTGGTCTCATCGTTGCCCCAGTCTTTCCACGAGCCGTCGTAGACCGCGCCGGTTTCGATGCCTGCCACCCGCAGCGCCAGTAAGCCATAGCTGGCCGAGACACCGGCATTGCAATACACAATCACTTCGTCAGTCGCAGGAGTCACGCCGGACTCGGCGAACTTCGCCCGCAGCAGATCCGGTGCCAGCATGGTTTCGTCAGCCGCGTTGTACAACCCGTGACGGCTCTGGTTCCTGGCACCGGGGATATGCCCCTTGCGCTTCGCCCGCGACGACTCGCCGTTGAACTCGGCTGGAGAACGCACATCCAGGAGCGCGACGCTGGTATCCAGGGCGGCCAGTACCTGTTCACCATTCCGGTAGATCGCCGGATTCGGACGCGGCACAAAGCTCCCCGGCGTGACCATCGGCACTTCCGCGCTCACCGGGCGGCCTTCTGCGATCCACTTTTTCCAGCCACCATCCAGCACCGCTACCCGGCTATGCCCGTAATACTGGATCGTCCACCACAGCCGGGCGGCGAACATGCCGGCGGCATCGTCGTAAGCCACTACCAACGTGTTTTCATGAATACCGGCGCGGTTCATGGCTGCGGCATAGCGTTCTGGCGGGGCGATCTGCGCGTGACGTGGGTCTGCAGGATCGGTGATCTCATGAACCCAGTCGATGAAGACGGCGCCAGGGATGTGACTGACCAAATAATCCGCGTGGTGGTTGAAGTAATGCGGGGGCGGTTCAGTCGCCGGGATGACATGCCCGCGAATATCGACCACGCGCACATCTGGATCATGCAGGTGGTCATGCAGCCATTGGGTCGAAACCAGCGTATTCTCGGTCATCATGCTACTCCACTCGGTTAGATCAAGACCTCATAATGGTAGCCGATAGAGCCGCCTTTCGCTCGGACATAGGGTTCAGGGGGGTTGTGGGTTACACTGACCTGCATCTACGGGACTTTCGGAATTCAAGCAGGCGCCCCGCCGGGTCGCCCTCTATTTGGGTACTGTTTTCGGGCGCACAGCCGTCCCACCGGGAGGCTTCGCTCTGCGCCCCTACATGAGATGATTGGCAAAGGACTGGTTATGTACGAAAAAATTCGCTGGGGGATCATTGGAACTGGCAACATCGCCAAATTATTTGCTCATGGACTGAGCGCCTTGCCCGATGCAGAACTGGTCGCGGTCGGCTCGCGCAGCCAGGCCAGCGCGGACGCCTTTGGTGACCAGTTTGCTATTCCTCGTCGTCATGCCAGCTATGCGGCACTGGCGGAAGATAGCGGGGTGGATGCCATCTATGTCGCCACGCCACACCCCTTGCACAAAGAGAATACGTTGCAGGCATTACGTGCTGGCAAAGCCGTTCTCACGGAAAAGCCTTTTACGATCAACGCGCAGGAAGCCCGCGAAGTCATCCAGTTTGCCCGCGAGCAGCGTCTGTTCCTGATGGAAGCCATGTGGACGCGCTTTATCCCGGCGATGGTGCGGGTGCGTGAACTACTCGCCCAGGGCGTGATCGGTGAACCCCACATGCTGACCGCCGACTTTGGCTTCCGCACCGGATTCAACCCGGAAGGGCGGCTCTTTAACCCGCAATTGGGGGGTGGGGCGCTGCTGGATGTGGGCGTGTACTGCGTCTCGTTGGCCTCCATGATCTTTGGGAAACCGGAGCGTATCACCTCGATGGCCCATCTGGGTGAAACCCGGGTGGATGAGCGTGCCGCCATGATTCTGGGCTATTCCGGTGGGCAGCTCGCGCTGCTTTCAACCGCCATTCGGACCAATACGCCGATGGAAGCCATCATCTCCGGTTCAGAAGGGCAGATCCGTATACCGCCTCTGTTCTGGAAACCGACCCATGTGAGCGTCACCGTGCATGGAAAAGAGAAAACGGAGATCGAGATGCCGTTGGTCGGCAACGGGTATAACTATCAGGCCGCTGAGGTCGCGCGCTGCTTACGCGAGGGCCAGACCGAAAGCCCGGTGATGCCGTTAGATGAAACCCTGTCCATCGTCGAGATGATGGATACCATTCGGGCGCAATGGGGCCTGAAGTACCCGATGGAATAGCCATCTACCCATAAATGAGAAACCACCATGAGGAACCGACTATGATGTCATATGGGACTATCGCCGGCGTGCGCCAGCCGGTTTCGCGGATTATTCACGGCACCATCATGGCAAACTCGAAGGAACAGGCCAAAAGCTTCGAGTTGCTGGATGCCGTCTTTGAGCAGGGTATCAATACGTTCGATACGGCGCATGTCTACGGCAACGGTGATAACGAACGCACCGTCGGGGCCTGGATTCGGGAGCGCGATATTCGGGATCAGGTGGTTATTGTCGCCAAGGGAGCGCATCACAATGCCGACCGGCGGCGGGTGACCCCTTTCGATATTACTGCTGATATTCACGATACGCTGGCGCGCTTCCAGACCGATTATCTGGATCTATACCTGCTCCACCGGGATGACCCCAATGTGCCAGTGGGGCCGATTGTCGAAGTGCTGAACGAGCATCACCGGGCAGGACGGATCGGTCCGTTTGGCGGCTCAAACTGGTCATGGGAGCGCGTGCAGGCCGCCAATGAATATGCCGCTGCTCATGGGCTCGTCCCCTTTGCCGTCAGCAGTCCCAATTACAGCCTGGCCGATATGGTCAAGGAACCCTGGGATAACTGCATCAGCATCGCTGGGGCGCAGGGGGAAACCGCACGGCAGTGGTACGCGGCGCAGAAGATGCCCCTGTTCACCTGGTCGAGCCTGGCGGGGGGATTCTTCTCTGGTCGCTTTGCGCCGGATAATCTGGAGAGCTTCACCGATTACTTCGATGTATTGGTGGTCAATTCCTACTGCTCGGCGGACAACTTCAAACGGCTGGATCGTGCCCGTGAGTTAGCGGCGGCCAAAGGCGTGAGCATCGCCCAGATCGCTGTCGCCTGGGTGCTCAACCAGCCGCTGGACATCTACGCGCTGCTCGCGCCGCGCACCGCCGAGGAATGCAAACTGAATATCGAAGCCCTGCATCTCAAGCTCAGCCCGGCTGAGTTGGCGTGGTTGGATTTGCGGTAAGGAGGCAACGGGCGCACAGCCGTGCGCCCCTACAAATCAATCTCCACGCCGATCAGTACCAGCTGATCGCGCTCGATTTCCAGCTTATGCGCCAGCGCCGTCGGGTAGCGCTGGTGGAGGACGCGGACCAGATCCGTATCATTTAATGAAAGCACCCGCGCCTGCCCGCTGACCTCCTGCCCCCGCAGCAGGAGTGTCACCGGCGCGGCTTCGACCACGTTCTTCCACCAAGTCCGCCCCTGACGGCTGATGATGGTCACGCACTGATTTTCCTGCCGGTACTCGACTGGCGTGGTATAGGTTTTGCCACTCTTGCGCCCGGTCACGGTGATGAGCAGCATCCCCCGGCTGACCAGCCCATGCAGTGGCGACCGCAATAACCAGATCACCCATCGGTTCCAGAATTGGTTCATGGACCATCCCCTTTTCTTATAACCCTATACGCAAAAGCGACAGCTAAGGATGTACGTTAGGCTGGGATGCTTCATGACATTAGTCCCGAAATCCGCGAGAAAACGTTCTCATTGAATCCTCAGGAGTATCTGGACGTTATGAACTCACTTTCTCTGAACATACGTCGAAAATGAACCCTTCGTCGGCTATAATGCGTATACGCTTTATCACAAAGCTGGAGACTATCTGGAATGACCATTAGCGCCGGGCATCAATTAGGGCCGTATCTGGTGCAGGAACAAGTCGGCAAAGGCGGCATGGCTACTGTATTCAAAGCCTATCATGCCCGGTTGGATCGGAACGTCGCCATCAAGGTGATCCACCCGGCCTACAAGGATGATGTGGGTTTCACGGCCCGCTTCGAGCGGGAAGCCCAGATCGTCGCCAAGCTGGAACACCCCGGTATTGTTCCAGTCTACGACTACGCCGAAGATGACGGCCAGCCCTATCTGGTCATGAAATATGTCGAGGGGCAGACTTTGCGCCGCCTGCTCTCTGGTGGACCGCTGCCACTGGCGGAGATCAGCCGTATTATGACCGCCGTCGCGGATGCGCTCACCTACGCACATAAACAGGGCGTGCTGCACCGGGACATCAAACCTTCCAATATCATCCTGACCGCAGATGGAACACCCTATCTGACTGACTTCGGGCTGGCGCGCATTGCTCAGGCGGGCGAATCCACGATGAGTACGGATATGATCCTGGGCACGCCGCAGTATATCTCCCCGGAGCAGGCGCAGGGCGAGCGTAACCTGGATGCCCGCACCGATATCTACTCGCTGGGCATCATCCTCTACGAAATGGTGGTCGGTCGGGTGCCTTTTAGCGCCGATACTCCCTATGCCATCGTGCACAGTCATATCTACACCGCGCCACCCCAGCCGTCAGAGGTCAACCCGGAGATCCCGGCGGCGGTCGAGCAGGTGCTGCTCAAAGCGCTGGCGAAAGACCCGGCTGACCGCTACGCTTCCGCTGCCGAGATGATGCGTGATTTTCAGGAGGCGTTGGCCGCTTCTGGCCTGCGGGCGCTCAATCCCCACCGCGACAAAGTAGCCCAAGAGTCGCTGGCGAAGCAGCAGCCTGCCACAGTTCCTGATGGGAATACCATCTCCAAACCGATGGTTCCCTCGATTCCGTCGCCACTGCCTCCCGAGTCGGGGGCTCAGGATAAGGCGCGGCGTCGCTCTGTGAGTGTCGATATTCCCAATCGCCGCATTGAAGTGAACACGCCCAGCCGCAAAGTTGAAGCACACATCGACTTCAGCGATCTGAAAGGGCTGGGCAAGATCGGCAAGCAGATTGAAGAGCAGATCGAGCGCAACGCCCCCAAGCTGGAAGAATTTGGCAAACGTATCGAGAAATGGGGCGAGCAGTTCGAAGACTGGGATGGCGAAAGCAAGCCGCGTACTATCCGGATCGGTGGGCCAGCGCCCGCCGACCCGGAAGAGAGCATCCGCCGCCGGATCGAAAAACGCTTCAAGAAGCGTGAGGAACTGCGCGGTCATGCGATTAGCTATCTGATGGTCAACCTGATGCTGTGGATTTTCTGGGCATTCACCAATGGGTTCCCTGCTGATTTCCAGTTCGACGGTGGAATGCCGTGGCCGCTATGGGTGACGCTGGGCTGGGGAATCGGCCTGATCGCTAATGTCATGGAATACAACAGCAAGTATGGTTCCGGGGCAGCTAAACGCGAGGCCGAAATCCAGGCAGAGATTGACCGCGCCCGCGAGCAGTCGTTGGTCTACGAGAAGCCCAAGCGCGAATCCCGGATGCGCCTGACCGATGACGGCGAGATTGAAACCGTACCCGATGATGAAGTCAGCCAGGCTATCAAACGCAAGCGGAGCTAACCCCGTGCCGATCCGTACGATCACGACTGAACTCGTCCAGAACCTCATCGACCAGGCGGCCCAGTCAACACGCTTGCGGGCCAACTACAACTTTCATGAAGCCCAGGACACTGTCCAGCGCATGATTAACGCACTGGTGCCCGGCACTTATGTGACGCCGCACAAACACGAAAACCCGGATAAGGTGGAGATGCTCTCGATCCTGACCGGGCGGGCGGCCTTCTTCCACTATGACGCGGCAGGAGCCATTCTGGAGATGGTCATCATGGATGCGGAGGGGCCGATCCGTGCCGTCGATATTCCACCCAGGGCTTACCATAATTTCGTGGCGCTGACCCCCTGTGCCGTGCTGGAGATCATCCAGGGGCCGTACGACCCGGCAACCCATAAGCAATTTGCGCCCTGGGCCCCGCTGGAAGGTTCCCCGGAGTGCGCCGCGTATCTGGCTAAGCTGGAACAGGCCGCTTCTGCGACATAATCCAGCGATGCTGACCATATAATGACAAAGATTGCAACAAAAACAGGAATGTGAGGATACACATTCCTGTTTTTTCCTGCGCTTTTATCGTGGATTTCTGTGGGACAACGATCACACCGATCTACCCTGATATTTTCACCTCTGGGGATGGTGGTCGCCGCAATCGCAGACCGCCAAGGCTGAAACCACCGCGATAACTGGTCAGAAACTTTTGCAATGCGATGAAGAGAAACAGCAGCAAACCAATAACGATCTTCGTCCACCAACTGTTCAGGGTGCCGTCAAAGTTGACATACGTCTGTATAACGCCCTGAATCATGATGCCCACAAAGGTTCCGGCGACATAACCAACGCCGCCTGTAAGGAGGGTTCCCCCCACAACCACTGCAGCGATCGCGTCCAACTCTACGCCGATTGCCGCCCGTGGATAACCTGATCTTGTGTAAATGGCGTAGATAATGCCCGCGAGCGTCGCCAGAAAGCTGCTGAGCATATACACGCCGATAATGGTCCGTCCCACGGGGACACCTAACAATAGCGCCGCTGTATCGCTACCGCCGATAGCGTACACGTTGCGCCCAAAGCGTGTGTAATGTGCCACCACAATGCCCAACAGCAGAACCAGAACAAACACAACGGCCACAAAGGTCAGGCGTCCACGGTCAGGAAAAACGTAGTAAAGATTGGAGATATCTTCGAAGAATGGGTGCTCGATCGGCACAGATGCCTGGTTTAGTACGAACGCACCGCCGCGCACCAAAAACATACCCGCCAGGGTGACAATAAAAGGGGGTATCTTGAGGTAGTGAATGATCGCACCCATCCCGGCACCAAAGGTTGAGCCGATGACCAGGATGATCGCAAATGCCACCAAGGGGTGTATCCCAAGCTGACCGATTGCCAGTGCGCAGAAGATGCCTGTGAAAGCAATCACTGACCCGACTGACAGGTCGATTCCGCCTGCCAGGATGACAAAGGTCATACCGACGGCTGTAATGCCGAGAAATGACTTGTCCGTCAAGAAATTCGCTATGACGCGTGTCGTCCCAAATGCTGGGAAGCGCTGGAATCCGATCAGATACAGGATGATAAATACGACTATAGTCGCGATGAGTGGAAAAGCGCGGTTCCTCATGCTGGTTTTCTCAACGATGTAAATATCCGAACGAAGAGACGGCGGAGTTCCTCGGATTGCAGGAACAGGATTGCCAGGATGACGACCGCCTGGACGATCAGATTAAATGTCGGTGGCAGGCCGCTGACGAAGATGCCCGTTTGAATCGCCTGGATGATAAACGCGCCGATCACGCTCGTTCCCAGGAAGAAGCGTCCGCCGGTCAAGGCTGTCCCGCCGATGACGACGGCCAGCACCGCATCCAATTCCAGCCACAGCCCAGCGTTATTTGCGTCCGCGCCTTTGATGTCTGCTGTGACTATCAACCCGGCAAGTGCTGCGCAGACCCCGGAAATCACATACACAAACACTTTGAAGCGCGCCGCATCGATCCCCGCGAAGAAGCTGGCCCGATCATTTGCACCGACCGACTCGACCAAAAGACCAATCGCAGTGCGCCGTACCAGCAACCACACTAACCCAAAGACGATGAGCGAGAGGAAGATCGGGAACGGAAAGCCAAGCAGGACACCCTTCCCAACAAATTCGAGGGTCGGGTTGCTGAAAGTCGCAATTTGTCCGTTCGTGATGAGTTGGGCGATACCCCGCCCGATGACCATGAGTATCAGCGTGGCGACAATAGGTTGAATGCCCATATAGGCAACCAGGATGCCATTCCACAGGCCACAGAGCATACCGGCAGCAATGGAAATGAGGATGACGATAAGCGGTGGTAGCGTAGTCGTACTGATTAGTACGGCTGCTACCGCACCACAGATGGCGATTACCGCACCGACCGAAAGGTCGATTCCTTTGGTCGCGATGACCAGCGTCATGCCCACTGCCAACAGCACGGTCGGTGTACCACGATTCAGGATATCAATCAGGCTACCTACCAGACGGCCATCGACCACACGAATGTTAAAGAAGTTCGGCTGAATGATCCGGTCACCGATCAGAATGAGGATGAGCGCCACTACCGGGAATAACAGGCGCCGGTTACGGTGCAGACTTTGTATGAGGTTAAATCGAGGTGCTACGTCGTTCACCTCAGTATGCGTTTTGTTTTCGGGCATGGCTATTTCTCCGCAATCGCCTGCATGATCGTCTGTTCGGTGATCTCTTCGCCGCTCAGTTCCGTAAGCTTCTGGCGATCGCGCAACACAATGACGCGGTGGCTGTAATCGACCACTTCCGCCAACTCAGAAGAGATGACTAACAAGGCCATGCCTTCCGCACACAGACGTTTGATGATCTGGATGATCTCTGCATGGGCGCCGACATCGATGCCCCGCGTGGGTTCATCCAGGATGAGAAACTCCGGTTGGGATGCTAACCAGCGAGCCAGGATCACCTTCTGTTGGTTGCCTCCGGAAAGCTCGCCCGCAGGCTTATTCGAGTCAGGGGTGACGATGTGCAGAGCCCGGATCATTTCCTCAGCGATTTCCTGCTGGCGCTTATGTCCGAGCGAGTTGAACCAACCCTGTTTGGCTTGCAGCGCCAACACGATGTTTTCGCGGACGGACAGTTCCGCCAGAATGCCCTCGACTTTGCGGTCTTCGGGACACATGCCAAAACCGTTCTGAACGGCATCTCGAGGTGACCGTAGCAACACTTTCTTGCCCTTCACCCGAACATCGCCTGCATCGTGGGGCACGATGCCAAAGAGCAGTTTTGCTGCTTCAGTTCGGCCTGAGCCAAGCAGACCCGCCAACCCGACGATCTCGCCCTTATCCACGTGTAGATCGAGTGGGTGCAGCATGCCATGGCGCCCAATCCCCTCTGCCTGGAGGAATGTATTGGTACCCGTATCTGACGTGATGCGAGCTGTGCTGTCCGCGGGATCGTTGATCGCCAAGTCGCGCCCCAACATCAGCGGGATTAACTGGCGCTTGGGTAAATCTGCAGTGAGGTGTTCCCCTACTTTCTCACCGTTGCGGAGCACGGTGATGCGGTCGGAAATCTGGTAAACCTGATCAAGAAAGTGGGTAATGAGCAGAATGGCGATCCCACGCGCCTTGAGCAAGCTAATGACCCCGAACAGCATTTGTACCTCATTGGCATCGAGGCTGGCTGTTGGTTCGTCCAGAATGAGCACTCGCGCGGACATATCGACTCCGCGTGCGATGGCTACAATCTGCTGGATAGCCGTGGAGAAAGTCGAAAGTGTGCGTGTTACGTCGATATTGAGGTCATAGGTTTTGAGAAGGGCTTTGGCGTTCGTGTTCACCCTGCGCGTATCGATCATGCCCCAGCGCATGGGCTGGCGCCCTAAATAGAGATTCTCCGCGACGGATAGTGTCGGGACGAGATTGATCTCTTGGTAAACTGCGCTGATGCCGAGCGACTGCGCTTCATGCGGGCTGTGTGGTTCAATTGCCTTACCATCGAGCAAAATTGCTCCATGGTCCTTGTTATAAACCCCTGTAATCAGCTTAATTAGAGTCGATTTTCCTGCGCCGTTTTCACCCAGTACCGCATGGACCTCCCCCGCGTACAGATTAAAATCGACATTCGACAGCGCTTTGACACTGCCGAAGGACTTCGTCAGTTTTTCAGTTTTCAATACCGCGATCGGATGAGCATTTGTAAACATAAGCGTTCCAAAGTGGCCATTTCCTAAGTCATACTTTGATGAGCCGTAATATGGGCAAGCCACCTCCTGGTGGGGAGGTGGCTGCCTGCATCATGAAGGAAGTGTCGAGCGAAGGAAACTAGCCGCCAGTACGGGCAGCATATTCTTCAGCCGCAGTATCCTGGAAGTACATGGCCGATGGCACGGGGATCAGCGCCGGCAGAGTTTCGCCAGCGAGATACGAGCGGATCGCCGCGTAGGCCTGCACACCCATGTTCGGGCTGAGCAGCACGGTTGCGTTGGCATCACCATTCATCATCGAGACAAAGATATCGTCGATTGCATCGACCGAGACCGTCAGGATGTCGTCAGCGGGATCGATACCAGCTTCTTTCATCGCTTCGATAGCGCCGATCAACATGTCGTCGTTATGACCGAAGACGGCGCAGATGCTGGCCGGGTCCAGAGAGTTAAGGAAGCTTTCCATGACTTCCTTACCACCGGTCCGGGTGAAATCGCCCGACTGGGAAGCGACGAGTTCCAGATTCGGGAACAGAGCAATCGTTTCAGCAAAACCGGTTGCACGGTCGATCGCGGCGCTGGAGCCAACGGTGCCGTACAGTTCAACGATATTGCATTGTTCACGATTGGCGGTCGCGGTTGCCAGCCATGCAGCTGCCAGACGGCCTTCGTAAACGAAGTCTGAGGCGATACGGGTGACATACAGCGACGGATCAGCGGTCACGTTACGGTCAATGATGAAGACCGGAATTCCGGCATCCTGTGCTTCCTGGAACACTTCATCCCAACCGGTTTCAACCAGCGGTGCAAGGATGATGGCATCAACACCCTGCGCGATGAAAGAACGCAGCGCAGCGATTTGGTTTTCCTGCTTCTGCTGACCATCGGAAAAGATGAGGTTGATATTCTGGCTCTCAGCTTCGGCGATCATCGCTTCAGTGAACGCCGTCCGCCAGCCGCTTTCCGAACCGGTCTGGGCAAAACCAACCGTGATTTGGTCCTGCGCATGCACTAGCACTGCAGATCCAAGAATTGCGAAGATAGTGACAAGAACGGCTAAGAGTAATTGACGGGAACGCATGGATAGGTACTCCTTAATTGAGGGTATCGTTGGGTAATGAGGATTATTAGTATGGAGAGTTATATGAACTGGCTCGATAGGCATCTCCTTCTATGCTGAATCAGTTCCATAAAGAAGAGAGTGATCTCTGTGGCCCAGTATAGAGCGACGAGGTTGGGGACTTTTCATCCGTGAAGACGAATTATTGTTCAACTCTAGGATGAGAGAGAGGTTGTTGACGTGACTTATACTGAAGCGACAACTATGACACGGCTTTCGGTTCCAAAAGTGACACGCCGACTCCAGTACAGGCTTATCATCGCTTTTGTGGTGGTCCTGCTCATTCCAACGGCGATAATCAGTCTTTATAGCCTGCGGACTGCCGCAACCACTCTCATACAGAAGATCGGCGCAGAAGAACTGCGGGCGTTAGTTTCGCAGGCAAACGATCTCGAACAACGACTGATTGATGCCAAAGAAGACCTGATCTTCCTCAGCCTGGCACCGCCCACGCGGCGCTTCGCAACCATCATCAATGGGGCCAGTGATGTGGCAAACACCTACCGCGATGCTCAGATCGTGCTGCTCCGCACCTTTCTCGAACGAGAGACCACGCCTTACCTTGAATTTCGCATCATTAACATCGGCGGACAGGAAGTGATGCATGTTGATCGCACTGGCGAACTACCGTTCCGGCCTGGCAGTGTGAATTTTGCGGGGGAAGCCTATTTCAATCAGGCGATTGGGCTCGCCGGAAACCAAGTCTATATCTCTGAGTATGACCTGGATCGCACTGACGGTGTGATCAATGTTCCGCATGTACCCGTGCTGTACTACTCCGTCCCGCTGGAGGTCGACGGTTCAAACATTGCCGTGTTGGTCGCAAAAGTCAGTCTGATGTCGCTTTTCTCCGATATTCTTTCCAGAAATCCCTCACCGCTTTATTTGGTTAGCCGTGATGGCAGCTATTTGCTCAATCCGGATTCGGACAAGTTGTACGGTGGTGTCCTCGACAATAACGTCACCTTCGATGGTGAACGTTCACGCGAGGATGTGATTGCTATGTTTGCCAACCGCCAGGGAATCGTGACGGATTCAATCGATGCACCCGACACATTACAGGTTTATGTGCATTTGCGTCCAGAAACTCAGATTGCGATCCGCTGGTTGGTATTCCGCGCTATCCCGATCAGCGCTATTGTGGGGGAAGTGACTGCCACCCAGGAGATTGTCATACTCCTGGCGGTAATATCCCTGCTGGCAGCGATCTTGGTTGCTATTCTTCTGACACGGAGCATCGTTCGCCCTATACGGCAACTATCGGATGTCGCCGATAATGTGCGCCAGGGAAATTGGGATGTCATCGTGCCTGGCACTGGTGGACATGACGAGATTGGTCATCTGGCGGATGCATTCGACGCGATGCTGCGAGAGCTCAAGGCACTTTACGGCGGTCTTGAAGATCGTGTAGCTCGCCGCACTGCTGAGCTTTCTTCGGCGAATCTGAAGTTGAGCGAAGCACAGCGCAAAGCCGAAGATGCTAGCCGTGCCAAGTCGCTGTTTCTTTCCAACATGAGCCACGAACTGCGGACGCCACTCAACGTCATCATTGGCTATTCGCATTCGATGCTCGCTATGCCACAAATGTTCAACAATGTGACGATGCCGGAGGTATACCGACCCTATCTCAAGCTTATCAAGGATAACGGTCACTATTTGATCGGTTTGATCAACGACATCCTCGATCTCAGCAAAATTGAGGCCGGAAAGCTCGAACTCGTCTGTACGACTGTTGATCTGCCGGAGGTTTTTCGCGGCGTCCTGGCAACGGCGACTGGACTGCTGAAAGACAAATCGCTGCAGCTTCGGCCTGAATACCCCGAAGACATGCCACTCGTGTGGGCGGACCCGATTCGTGTGCGCCAGATCATCCTCAATCTGCTCTCCAATGCAATCAAGTTCACAAACACAGGCAGTGTGACTTTGAAGGCGGAAGTTGATGACGATTGGGTAACGATATCCGTAATCGATACCGGCATCGGCATCCCTGAGGAAGGGCGTTTTGCCATCTTTGACCGCTTCCGTCAGATCAGCAGTGGTGCATTTACTGAGATCGAAGGCACCGGCCTGGGGCTAGATATCAGTAAGCAACTTTCCCAAATGCACGGCGGTGACTTGAGCGTGCATAGCCAAGAAGGCAAGGGTAGCCGATTTTCGTTTACGCTGCCTCTTGCAACAGCCGATCAGCTCATGACGAAGACCCTGCCTGTAGCTAATAACAACTCATTCACTATATTCGATCGCGAGAACATCGGTTCGGACGAGGTATTATCGATTCTCCTGGTTGAAGACGAAGTGAGCATGCGAGAGTTGCTGCGTCGGGCACTCGAGAGCGTCGGCTATTTGGTCATCGACACCCATGATGGCGCGCAAGTCATGGAGCTTGCGCTGGGGCTGCTGCCCAACTTAATCATCCTGGATGTCAACCTGCCGCATGTCAGCGGTTGGGAGGTTATCAGCCAGTTAAAGGGCGATGCTGAGACGAAGGATATTCCGGTCGTCGTCTGTACGGCCTCACATGATCGGCAGCGGGCATTGGATGCCGGGGCAGCCGTCTTTTTGGGAAAGCCGGTGACGCCGGATGAAGTCATCACGGTCGTCCAAGAGCAACTAAGCAGCGTTGTGAAACGGACATAGCACCTCAAATGTCATAGAAAGTCAGTTCAATTATGGGTTATATACTGCTTGTTGAAGACAATAAAGATAACGCCGATATGATCATTCATATTCTGACTGCAGCGCATTACGATGTGCGTCATTTCAGCAGAGGGCTGACCGCGGCACAGGAAGCAAGGCGGTTGCGGCCTGATCTGGTCCTGATGGACTTCAACCTGCCCGATGTAGACGGTCGGACGCTGAGCAAGGTGCTCATCCAACAGATGGGAGGCGCACTTGCGCCTCCCATCATTGCATGTACTGCTCGAGTGGGACTGAAAGAGGCTAAGCTGGCTGAGCAGTTCGGATGTGCAGCATTTTTACAGAAACCTTTTTCGCCTGAGGACTTGCTCGAACTAGTGCAACGGTTCATCATCCCGCCCGCCAGCAGTTGAGACCAAACCTTAGCGCAGTATACTTGGCCGAACAGAACATGAGCGCAAGAACATAACTTGAACGTCGTGAATGCGCTGAATGCATAAATTGAACCTTACAATTTAGGATTTATGAAATGACCACTCTGTTTGAGCTTGACCGTCGGTCGTTCTTGCGAAATATGGCTATTGCAGGCACTTTAGGACCCTTTGCAAACTTACTTGGAAATATTCCCCTGGAAAGGCGCCAGGCACCGCTGCGCGCCGCCATGATGAACGATGGGCTGGTGGTGAGTTGGGGCGCGCAGGGCAAATTGGCTGCGGAGCAATTCGGGCAGTGGCTAGGTGTTGAAATTGAATGGTTCGACGGCAACCTCGATCTCAATCAGCAGCGCGCCAACATGGAGGAGATTGCGAACCAGGATTGGGATTTTGTCGCTGTGCAACCTGGGAGCATCGGCACACTGGTCGAGGCTACAGAACGTCTGACGAGCCGCGGTATACCGGTCATTGATATGGACACGCTGATCGCCCCATTCCCCATCTTGCAGGAGATCGGCGTTCTCACCTTTATCACCCCGGATAACGTGGCTATGGCAGAAAGTGTCGTGCAGGTATTGGTCGACAAGATGGGCGGTGAAGGCAAGATTGCACACACCTGGGGGCGGCAGGGGCACACAGGTGCCCAGGGACGTGCGCAGGGTTTCTACAACGTCGTCCGACGGTATCCGAATATCGAAGTCGTGGATGATCAGCCCGGCGATTGGAATGTCGAGATGACGACGGAGATCTGGGAAATCCTGCTCAATCGTCATCCAGATCTGACAGCAGGCTTCCTGCACAATGACGATATGGCGCTGGCTGCCCAGCAAGTCGTCGAGCGCTACGGTATGCAGAATCAGGTCATGCTGGGAGGCGTCGATGCGATGGTTCCCGCTATCCGGGCAGTCATCGACAATCGTCTTTTGGTGACCGCTCGCAACTCATCTCCGCGAGTGCATGGCTGGGCGGTGCTAGCGGGGTATTATGCTGCTGTACATGGATTGGAACCCGCACGGGAAGAAATTCCACCCATGATCATTGCGGACGGCTCGCTCATCACGCGTGATGTGCAGAGCGATCCTGAACTTGCCAATGAACCCTGGAAAATACGTGGTTATGGACGCGACAATCTCGCTTCGTATATTTGGGCGCAGGAACAACTGGTTTTCTAGACCTTTGCAGCAACCGACCAGTAGCCTGAGGTTCATTATCGTTGCTCTGGGCACATTGATGTTTGTGTCTACAGGTATCCTATTTGCGTCCTACCAGCACAGGATGCGAGCGCTTGGCGAGGAGATTGAGCGACTTCATACTTTCAGCGCACTTGTCCAGCAAATCGTGGAGGCGCGGCTACGCATTCAGCAAACGCTCGTGCTGAATACACCGGGCAATGCACTGGCGGGGGAACTGGCGCTGGAGAATGCCATGGTGACCATCGAGGCGGCGATGGCGACCGCGCAGCCTGCCGATTACATCACACTAAGCCGGATGCAGCAATCCAGCTCTGACGCACTGAATGTTTACCGGAGCCTGGGTAGTCTTGTTGTGAGCAGCGCCCCCGACGATACCAGGCAAGTCGTGCGTCAACAGCTAGAAGCCACGACGACGGTCCTCCAAGAGCAAGGCGACCTGGCGTATCAGCAGATCCTGCTTGAAATGGGCAATGCTATACAAGACCTATCCTCATCTATCGTGGTGACTGGATTGATCATGTTCATTGTCCTGCTCATCTTTTTTGCTTTTGGCTATTTCTTCGTCGTGATGATTACTCAACATGCCAAGTCTGCCCTCCATAAAATTGGGCAAGCAGCCCAGCAACTCGCCCTGGAACGTTATGATACACATATCGATTTATCCGGTGAAACGAATGCGGATATCGTCTATCTGGGGGAAGCACTCAATCGAATGGCCGAAAACTTACGAAAAGCCATGCGGTCAGAGTCTGATGCGCAGAAGCAGAACCAGCTACAACTGATGAAATTGGCGAAAGAAGAGCGCAAGACGGCGGTTCTGGAAGAACGTCAGCGCATTGCTCGCGAGCTGCATGACAGTGTAAAGCAGCAGCTCTTCAGCATCACGCTCTCGGCAAAGGCAGCGATGAACTTGTTGGATCACGCACCCAAACAAGTGCACACGTATCTCGACCATATCGCTCAGGCTGGGCATCAGGCGCAGTCTGAGATGACCGCGCTGGTGCAGGAGCTGGTTCCGGTATCCATGCAGGAAAAGCGGCTAGACGATGCGCTGCTGGCGTATCTGACACCGCTGTGCGAGATCCATAACCTCAAATTCCTGTGGCGCGTCGTCGGCACTAATACGTTGACGCTGACACAAGAACACACGCTGTTCCGTGCGGTGCAGGAAGCAGTCTCGAATGTCGTGCGGCACAGCGAGGCGACTGTGCTGCATGTCTCCTGCAACTTCGGACTGATCACGCATGTCATCATCGAGGACAATGGCAAAGGATTTGTGCCGGACATTGTGCCGGTCACGTCCAGTGGGCTGGCCTTAATGCGAACACGCCTGATGCGGGCGGGTGGGCGTTATGAATTGCAGACGACAGTAGGTGCGGGAACCCGCCTAACCCTATTGATGGACCTTCGCCGGACATCGAATCCAAATACCCAAAAACAAACCCTAAAACTGCTTTGAATAGGATGATTTATGAGCGAAGTTGCGAATTCTCCCATTCGGATTGTGATTGCCGATGATCACGGAATGGTGCGTTTTGGACTGCGGGGCTACCTCGAGACAAAGCCCGGATTGCAGGTTGTCGCCGAAGCCGCGAGCGGCGAGGAGGTGCTGGCCATTCTGGAGAGGGAGACCGTCGATATCATCTTGATGGATCTGGTTATGCCCGGCATCTCTGGTGCTGAGGCAACCCGAATTATTTCAACCCAACATCCCAACGTGCGTGTCATTATCCTGACGAGCTTCCTGGATAGCGCGCATGTGTTTCCTGCTATTCGGTCGGGGGCTGCCGGGTACCTGCTTAAAGATATTCAACCGGATGAGTTGGCGCAGGCAATCGAGGCGGTACATCACGGCCAGTCGATCCTAAACCCCAAAGTGATCGCACAAATTGCATCTAATCTGGTGGATGATCACCAATCAGAAGTTGAGCTAATGAAGAGCCTGAGCGATCGCGAACTGGCAGTGCTTCAGCTCCTGACTCGCGGGCTGCAAAACCATGAAATCGCCACAGAGCTGTGTGTCAGTGAGAACACGGTCAGGACACACGTTAGCAACATTCTGACAAAGCTGGATGTGCGCGACCGAACCCAGGCGGCGCTTTTCGGAGTGCGCTTTGTCGAGTATTTGTCGTCAGAGGGTCTACTACGAAAGTGAATGTGGTGTAACAGGTACTTCAAAAAGTGAAACGCCGGCTACGAGGGGCACCGATAAAAACAAAAACGGGAACACATCTTAATGCGTTCACGTTCGTCGATCATCTGTCTGTGTCTAGTGATTGCGACTTGGACCTGAGGGGTGGAATTCCGATAACTAGGCATATCCACTGCTTTGTTATACCTGCTCCACTATCCACTGAGAGCAAGTTAAGCAATCCCGATAAAGACCAGCTTCGCGCGGATATTCTCGCAATGTTTCACCAAGGGATGAGCTATCGAAAGATTGGTGCTGAACTCGGTATTCACTGGACGAGGGTGGAACAGATTGTGCGGTCTCAACCCGTTCAATGTTTGGGATAAGGCGTGTCAGATTACGTCTTGTCTAGTTCACATTAATTGACTGATGTAGTGGCAAGGTAAACCCTGCCACTACATCAGCTCACGATTAGGGCCACTTGTGAGTATCGAAGATTGGCTGAGCGCTCACCTTGATGCGCGTGTTAACATCCCGGTACCCGCGCCTCACCATTGCGCTGCCCGTAATTCTCTGCCACATCTTGCACATTGTTTGCCGTGATCCAGCCGAAGCTGCTGGGGGTGATTTGCAAGCGGTAGAACTGGCGATCCGCGCTGATCTCAACGGCAAAGAAAGTCTGGCAAGTGCGGACGATCACGCCGATGCTGCCACCACCAGGAACGCCCGACAGCGTGCTATTGGTATTGACCAGCACCAGGTTCGGGGTGATGCGGGTATTGACCTGGGCAGATGTCGGGCTGGCAACTGGAGCGACAGGCGTCGGCGCAGGGGTTGAGGCAACTGAGGTGGCACTGGTCGGTGCCGCCAGTGGAACGCCGCTGCAGGTTGCCGGTGCGCCATTGCGCTGCCCGTAGTTCTCAGCCACATCCTGCACGGCCGTAGCATCCACCCAGACGCTGCTGCTGTTGGTGATATTCAACCGGACATAACGACCATCGGAACTCACTTCCCGCAAAAAGAATGTCTGGCAGGCGCGCAGGGTGACGCTGGTGGGGCTACCACCTGGACCACCCAGCACAGGCGTATTCCGCACGATCACCACCAGATTCGGTTGTGCCTGCTGTGCGGAGAGGGGCGAGACAAAGACGGCAATAGCAGCTATTAATACTGCAACCAACACGAGACGTTTGAACGAGACATACATAGGACGATGACCTCCTGAACAGGTTGGTTTGGAAAGGTGAGGTGTTTTTCTGCACCTCACTTTCATCATGGAACAGGTCGGGCGTCAGGTCGTCTGTCCCGCGTTGAGTCTGATCGGTCAGTCTGATGGCTTGAAATCAGCACCGTGCAGAACCTGCTTCTACACAGTGTTGAGCGTCTTAGCGCATCCGAGTACAGTCCGGCCCGAAAATCAGGTAATCCCGAATTACCCAACCGATCTGCCCGTTGTAGCTTACCTGCCACCACTGCCGGTCAGGGGTGGTGGCGGTCGCATCAAGATTGGTGCTGTTGGGAATGGTCGCCAGCAATGTTTCCCCGGTGCCGGGTGCCTGCCGCAGATTGAGATTGGCCCCAGTCGTGACCAGGCAATCCGCCTCACCGCTAGAGTCTGGTACCAAAGGTGTGCTTTCGCCCGGCGTGGTCAATTCTGGCATGATGCCCGGTGTCGAAGTCGGCAGCAGCAGTCCGGGTAAGGTGGGCATCGGTGTCCCGGTGGGATATGGGGTGAAGGTCGCGGTCGGAAAGCTCATCTGGGTGGGCTGAGGCGTGGGTGATGCGGTGGGCGATGGTAGCGGGCCTTCGAGCGCGGTCTTGTCTTCTAAGTTTACTGATGTGCTGTCCCCTTCGAAGCTAGAAGCCATCGCCGTCTGGGTGAAGGGATCGCCCGGCAGTGCAGCCTGTCCCAGCAACAGATTGGTAACCAGTGGTATGGTCAGCAGCGCGACCAACAGCAGCACTCCGATGCCTGCGCTCAACAAACCGCGTGACTGTGCCAGCTTATAACCTGGTTGCCGACGTTCTAGCAGGAAGAGAACGCCGCCCAACCCGATCCCCAGCGCCGCCAACGCCAGCAGCAGTGGATCAGGTTGTGGCGAGGGGATGCCAGTGAAGTCGGCGAAGGTCAACGCGGCGGTGGGGGCCAGCACCGCGCCGATCCCTAACAAGCGTCCCAGCCATCCGTGGCCCGGTTGCTTCCGTAGGGTTTGGAGGAGCAGGTAGAGGAAGAAGGGCAGCGCCAACGCTGCGCCGGTAATGATGTCCATGATGTTGTGTCCTTTCGATTGCGTGGGTGAAGTACGCCGTGTTGTTATTCGTAGCGCAGGGCTTCAATCGGATTGAGCCGGGCCGCCCGCTGCGCTGGGTAGATGCCAAAGAAAATGCCGACGCTGCTGGAGACCGCGACCGCCAACAGAATACTGGTTGGCTGGATGACCACGTTAAAGCCGAGTGCTGCCGCGATGAGTGTTATGGTAAAGGCAATCGCCACACCGACCACGCCGCCGATCAGGGTAATCGCCAGCGCCTCTACCAAAAACTGAAGCACAATATCCCGGTTCTCTGCACCCAGCGCCTTGCGGAGGCCGACCTCCCTGGTGCGTTCGGTAACTGTGACCATCATGATGTTCATCACGCCGATGCCGCCGACCAGCAGCGAGATTCCGGCAGTTACGCCCAGGAAAATGGTGAAGACATTGATGATGCTGGTGAAGGTATTCAGGAAGCTGCCGAGGAACAGCACAAAGAAGTCATCCAGTTCTCCACTGAAGGAGTCAATGCCGCGTAGCTCTCTCAGGATGTCGGTGATGCGGCTGGTGATGTAATTCAGGTCGGGGTTGGGGCTGGTTGGCTGGAAGACGACGCTTGTGGTGGGGCGTTCATCGGGCACGAGCCGTTCGCCACTCAGGCGGGTTTGCGCGGTCGTCAGCGGGATGAGGATGAAGTTATCCCCGGTGCCGGAGATGCCTCCGGCGGCACCGGCAGATGCCAACCCGATCACCTGATAACTGGTCTGGTTCAGGCGGATGCCCTGCCCAATAGGGTCTGTTGTGCCGAATAAACGCTGGGCTACCCCGGTACCGATGACCGCGACACGGGCGATGCTATCCACCTCTTCCTGATTGAAGAAGCGACCTCGTCTCACAATCGTCGAGGGATTCATGAACAGGTAATCAGTGGTCACACCACTAACCGTGCTGCTGACTTCCCGGCTGCCATGCAGAATGTTGAGGGTTTCATCATACTGCGGCATCACGCGGAAGGTGCTGATCGGTGCCAGTTGCTCGGTGATGCGGCGGACATCGCCCATGCGGAGCGGTCGGAAGCGACCACTTTCATCGGGGAAGATGAAGACGCTGATCTGATCGACCCGCAGCGAGGCGAACTGCGCCCGGATGCCGGTTTGGACAAATTGACCGAGTGAAACCAGCAGTACCACTGCTGCCACCCCGATGATGATGCCCATCATGGTCAGCAGGGAACGCAGGGTATTGCCGCGCAGGCTAGTGAGCGCCATGCTGATATTTTCGAGGAGGGTATTCATACTCACTCAAACCTCAGGGCTTCGATGGGCCGCATCCGGGCGGCGCGATTGGAGGGGTACAAGCCGAACAAGATGCCGATGGCGCTGCTAACACCCGTCGCCAGGATCAAGGTATCCACCGCCAGCGAAAGCCGGACGCTCAGGCCGAAGTTGGGGGCGAGTTGATTGCCAAGGGCGACGATGCCATAACTAAGCAGGATGCCCACCCCGCCACCAATCACACATAGCAGAATACTTTCGATCAGAAACTGGCTGAGGATGGCCTCCCGCGTGGCGCCCAGCGCCTTCCGCAGACCGATCTCACGGGTGCGCTCTGTGACTGATACCAGCATGATATTCAGGATGCCGATACCGCCCACCACCAGCGAGATCGCTCCGATCACCCCAAGAAACAGAGTCAATAGACTGGAAATCTGGTTGAGTGAGCGGAGTTGTTGCGCCTCGTTATAGATGGCAAAATCTTCATTGGCGGGGTCGGTGATGCCATGTGCTGAACGCAAGTAGGTGCGGATTTCCCGCGAGGCCGCCGCAACCGCGTCCTTATCTCGCGCCAGCACGGTGATGAGGGAAACGCGCAGACTGCCACCACGTTCGCGGGCATTGTCAAGGCGGGTTTGTGCCGTGCTGATCGGCACGAGTACTGCATTGTTAGGGTCAAAGCCCAGAGCACTGCTACGGCGGTTCATCACTCCTACTACCGTAAACGAGAGGTCGTCAATATCAATCTGCAAGCCGACCGGGTTGAAGCTCTCGCTACCGAACAATCGCTTGACCGTGCTGGTGCCAAGCACCGCCACGCGGGCAGTGTTTTCTACATCCGCCTGAGTGATGAAGGCGCTGCCTGGCTGTGTCTGCCAGCTATAGGCTTCGGTATATGCCGGGGTCACGCCGATGACGTTCATGCCGATGCCGCGTCCACCGGCGCGGACGGTCGAACTGAGGTTGTACTCCGGCGCGACCAGCGCCAGCGAAGGAATATTGACCGGGTTCGCCAGCGCCGCCGCCGTCGCAGAAGTCAGCGGGGTGATGCGGGTGGTGAAGCCGCTGGTCGGTGCCTGCGAGCTGATCTGCAAACGGGTTGCGCCCAGGTCACTGAATTGCTGGTTGATGTAGTCGCCAATGCCGCGCCCAATGCTGACCATGCTGACCACCGCCGCAATGCCGATGATGATGCCCAGCATAGTCAGTCCAGAACGCAGCTTGTTCAGTAGAAGGGCATGGAGAGCTGTCGAGAAGACTTCGACGGGGTTCATCTCAGGCGTACTCCTCTTTCTTACCACCGTAGTAAGTGGTCTGGAAGATCGACTCCAGTTCTTCGGCTTCCGATGGGCGTTGGGAAGTAGCGGCATCCAAAGGGTTTTCGATGGGGCTATCCGCCACTACCTTGCCATCTCGCAGCATGACCAACCGCCGGGTGTGCCGCGCCGTCCACGGGTCGTGCGTGATGAAGATGATGGTGATGCCGCGCTCCTGGTTGAGCCGCTGGAAAATACCCAACACCTCCTGCCCGCTGCGCGAGTCCAGGTTGCCGGTGGCTTCGTCCGCCATGATGATGGAGGGTTCGGTCACCAGGGCGCGGGCGATGGCGACGCGCTGCTGCTGCCCACCGGAGAGTTCCGTTGGCAAGTGATCCATACGCTGCTCCAGTCCGACCGCTGCCAGCGCCGCCTGGGCGCGGGGAGTCCGGTTGCCAACCCCGGCGTAGACCAGTGGTAACTCCACCTGTTTGAGTGCCGTTGTCCGCTTGAGCAGGTTGTAATTCTGGAAGACAAACCCGATCTTACGGTTGCGGATTTTCGCCAGGTCTCGCTCGCTCACTTTGGAGACATCCGCGCCGTCCAGGTAATACTCGCCGGAACTGGGTTGATCGAGGCAACCGAGGATGTTCATCAATGTGCTCTTGCCAGAGCCACTCGGTCCCATGATGGCGAGAAATTCGCCGGGATGGATTTGCAGGTCAATACCCTTCAGAACGTGCAGGGTTTCGTCGCCCATCGTGTAGGAACGGGTGATCCCGTGAATGTCGATGACGGGTGTGGTTGGTTGTTCGCTCATGTTGAAATCTCCTAGAAGCCCAGGCCGAACCCGGCATCCTGCGCGGTGGGCAGTTCCGGCAGGATGACAATTTCCTGACCAGCTTCTACTCCGGCGGTGATCTGGGTGAAATCGCGGTTGCGGGTGCCGACTGTCACCGGGATTTGCTGATAGGTTCCCGGTTCTGCTCCCGGTACGGTCAACAGCGACTCCAGGGTGATGGGGTCAGTCCGCAGGAAGCGCGTCGGCACGATGAGTGCATCTGTCAGCGTTTCCAGCACAATGTTGCCGCTGGCGCTCATGCCGGGGCGGATGACCATTCCGGTCGAGTCCAGCCGCACCCGGACGCTGTAGGTCACGCGCTGGCTGGCGGTCGTTCCCGTCGGGATCGGCACGGTGCCGACGACCATCACCTGCCCACTGAGGACGGCTTCCCGCACGGCATCCAACCGCACCTCCACTGCTTGCCCAGTCTGAATACTGGCGATGTCGCTCTCATTCACGGTTAAATCGAGCAGGTAGTAGGTGCTGTCGATTATTGTCACGGTGCGGTCACGGGTGGCGGCTTGACCGATCACCAAATTGACCTGAGCGATCATACCGTCATAAGGGGCGCGCAATTCCGCCTGCTGCAACCGATCTTCCGCCTGTTGCAGCGCCAGCCGGGCATTCTCCAGGTCGATTTCCGCCCGCCGCCGACGCTCTGCCGTCGGCCCTTGCAGCAGGTTGTTGAGTGTCACCTGGGCCTGTTCCAACCGACCATTGGCAGAGGCCAGCACCCCGGCATTGGCATCCCGGTTAAGAGTGGCATCCTGGTTGGCCTGGGCGATGGCAACCTCTGACTGAGCGTTATTGATCCCGGCGATGACCGATCCATTGCCGGAGCCATCAATCCACATGCCGGGGCCGCCACCCGCCAGGTCACGGTTGAGTTGCGCCTGCCACAATGAATTGCCTGCGATTTGCACCTGTAGTGCAGCGATCTGGTCATCATAGGTGGTCGGTCCGCTGAGACTAGCAGCGTATAGACCCGTTTCGGCGGCTGCTACTTCTGCTTGCGCGATCTGCACATCAATCTCACGCGGTGGCGCAATCACCGCCTGATAATTGGCTTCTGCTTCGGTCACTGCCGCCTGCGCGTTGAGCAGAGCCGTGTCCAGTTCGGTCGTATCCACCCGTGCAATCACGTCCCCAGCGCGGACGAACTGCCCGACTGTCACCAGCACTTCGTGGACGGTTGCCGGGGTTTCAAAGGAGAGGATACTCTGCTGTGCCGGGGCGATCTTGCCGGTCGCGTTGACCGTCACGGCTAAATTGCCCTGCTGGACGGTGATTGTCTCCACTGGCGGCAGCGGATTGCCGGCTTCATCCAACGGGGTGATGACACCAGGTGCCGCTAACTCACCGGCAATTGCATCAGATGGCTGCATATTCAGCAGGTAGATCAAGCCCGCAGCGGTTGCCACTGCGCCCAGCCGCCCCACCCAGCGCAGCACACCTGACTTCAGCTTGCCCGCCAACCACACAATGACCAGCCCTGCGATTCCAATTCCAATCATGATTTGCATCGTCTTTAGCCCTCAGTCCCAAAGTCCGCAGGCGCGAGCAGCAATTGGTCGCCTTCGCGCAATCCGCTGATGATTTCTGTCTCGGTATCCCCGCGCAGGCCGATCACTACCTCCACAGAGAGCTTTTCTCCTGTGGGGGTGATCCGAGTCACGGTGGCACGGTCGCCTTCCAATGTCACGTATTCATTTGGCACTAGCAGTACATTGGTGCGTTCATCAATCACCACCCGCACCTCGGCGGTCATCCCAGCCCGCAGGCGATCATCCTGACTTTCGATGCGGAAACGCACCGGGAAATTGACCACGCCATTCACCACCACCGGCAGCAGCGCCAACTGTTGGACGCTGGCGCCAAAACCTTCAGCGGGCAGTGCGTCCAGCCGCACCTCAGCTGGCACGCCGATGAAGACCCGATCTACATCCACTTCATCGACATTAGCGGTTAACCACAGGCGGCTGAGGTCGCTGATTTCAACTGCTGAGGCGGTGCTGCTTTGATCGGCTGGTTGTCCGATTTGCACGCCGATCCGCGTCACGACACCGGCTATCGGTGCTATCAAGGTGGTTTGGTCGAGGGCAATCTGGGCTTCGGTCACGCGTACGGTGGCCCGCTGCACCGCTGCCTGCGCGATGGCGATTTGCTCCGGGCGTGGCCCCATCTGCACCCTCTGGAGTTGGAGCTGCGCCAGAGTGACGCTGGCAGCGGCTTCAGCATTCGGTCCCTGGTTGCGGATGCGAAGGTTTTCCAATTGCAGTCGGGCGATCTCAGCATTGAAGCCTGCCGCGCCGATTTGTGCTTCCGCCAGTTGATACTGCTGCTGTGGTAGATCGGTCGTCATATTGTTGCGGGTCTGTTGCAGGCTCTGAACCTGTTGAAGCGCCTGTTGATAACGCAGTTCGGCTGCGGTGATCTCCTCCGGGGAAGTGCTTTGCAGGCTAGCGGCATAGCTGCCCTGTGCGCTGCTGAGTGCTGCCTCTGCAGCGGTCAATTCAGCTTCGGTGGGCGAGTTCAGTAACTCTTGTACAGCGATCTGCGCCTGTTCGTAAGCCAGCATGGCCTGGTCGAAGCTCAACTGCTGATTGGTGCTGTCCAGCCGGGCTAACACATCACCCGCCTGAACGTTATCTCCCAATTGCACCAGTACCTCAGTCACCCGGCCCGTTGACCGGAAGTTCAGGCTGACCGTCTGATCTGCTTCCAGCCGTCCAACTGCTGAGATCGTATCCCGCACATCGCCTGCGCTGACGGTGTACGACTGGATGAAATCGGTCAGGGAGCCTTCGCTTACCCCCGTCCCGTTGTTCATCGCCACCAGTCCCAGCACTGGCACCAGCAGCATCAATACGACTGCTGCTGCTAAAGTCCGCCACACGGACATAAGTTTGTCCTCCTCGATATCGCGTTTCGTGTCTTCAGGGTAATGGCAGGCGGTTGTGCCGTCTTCAGGCAGGGCGCGAAAGCAGGCGGACAGCTTGCGGAGGGCGTCTCTGCAATTTGCAGAGGTAAACTCAACGCATCTGTATCGCTGCTGCCGGGGATTTCGTACTACAGTGGAGGAAGTGTCGACGCGGAAGCGAGGAATCGTATGCAAAGCCCCACTACTGTCCTGATTGTGGATGACCACGCCATCGTGCGGCAGGGACTCCGCATGATGCTCGAATCACAGCCACAGGTCGAGGTGGTCGGGGAGGCACCGGATGTTGAAATTGCCGTCACACTCGCCCGCAAGCATACTCCCGACCTGATTTTGATGGACTTACTCATGCCCGGCCTGAGCGCCGTTGATGGCATTCAGCAAATCCGGCGCATCAGCGTCAACAGCCGTATTCTGGTGCTGTCCTCCTCTACGGAAGATCACCTCATCAAAGGGGCACTGGAAGCCGGGGCACACGGCTACATCCTCAAAGCCAGCCGACCGGCGGCGCTGTTGGAAGCGATAGAGAAAGTGATGTCCGGCGTCTACGCACTCGATCCAATTGCCAGCCAGGTACTCGTACGTGGCGTCCAGCAGAACGACCCCATCAGCACGCTCACCAGCCGTGAGCGCGATGTCTTCGACCTGATGGCGCTGGGGCGCAGCAATACGGAGATTGCTCAAACACTCGTCGTCAGTGAAGGCACCATTCGCACACATATCGCCAATCTGCTGGATAAACTCCAATTGCGCGACCGCACCCAGGTGACAATCTACGCACTCAAGCGGGGACTCATCCGCGTGGAAGATTTGCCATGAAGCGGGTCAGGAAGCTGGGTCAACGCCTGAAACAAATGGGCGCATCCGTTATGGTGCGCCTGATCGTGACCTATATTCTGGCGGTGGTGCTGACTGCGGCGCTGGTGATCGGCGTGACCGTCATCCTTGTGCAACAGGATATTCAGGAAACTTCCCCCGATGAATACATCTTTTACGCCGAACAGGCGCTCATCAATTACAAGCAGCGCGAGTTCCTGCCTCCCCGTGAGTTATTGCCAGCTATTGAGATGGACATCCCCATCGGCAGCGATATTCGGTTCACGTTGGTGGTTTCCGCGCAGGGGGAGGTCGTGTATATGGAAACGTATGGAGCGAATGCCAATCCCTGTGAAGTCGGTCAAATGTTGGCGGATTGTGCACCGAACCTGGTCGGGCTGGAAACTGGCGAACGCTTCATTCAGAATCCGGCGGGGCAGCAAGTGGTGGAAGTCGTCCTTGATGCGTTAACCGGGGAACGCGCCATCGCCCACATCCGTCCCTTCCAACTGGATGAAATCCTGGGTTGGTATGTCCCGTTGGGACTGGGGTTGACCACTTTCAACATTCCCGGTGTGCTGCCCTATGCCCTGGCAACCTCGCTATTTTTTGGCCTGATGGCAATTCCGGCGGCGGTGGTGCTGATGTGGATCACCGGGCGACCGTTGGCCAGGCGGCTGGGGCGGATCACCCAGGCTAACCGCGCCTTTGCCGCCGGAGATTATAGTGTGCGTGTGCAGGATTCTTCGGCGGATGAAGTGGGGCAGGTCGCCCGTCAGTTCAATGATATGGCCGGAGCGCTCCAGCAGAATGTGCAGGTACTGAGAGATCTGGCACAACAGAATGCGGCTCTGCTGGAACAGGCGGAGACAGCCGCAATTCAAGCTGAACGAATGCGCCTCTCCCGCGATCTGCACGATGCTATTGCCCAACGGCTCTTTAGCCTGACCGTCAGTACATCCTCCTTGCCAGGTCTGATCCAGCGTGACCAGACTGCCGGGGTCAAACAGGCAGAAATCATCGCCGGGATGGCGGAACAAACCTTGCTGGATTTGCGTGGCCTGCTGGTAGACCTGCGCCCGACCATCGTCATGCAACAGGGGTTGGTCGGGGCCATCCGGCAACTGTGCAATGAATGGGAAACATCTCACAAAACGCCGGTGGAAGTCGCTACCATTATGCGGAGCGAGTATCTGCCACCAGGCGTGGAAAACACCCTCTACTATGTGGCGCAGGAAGCCCTGAACAACATCGCCAAACATGCCCGCGCTGCCCATGTCTCGCTCTCCATTCTCCAAACCGCGCACGACATCGTCATGAGTATCACCGATGACGGTTGCGGTATGCAGCGGTCGTCAGATGCATCCGCAGGGCATCGCCTCGGCATAGTTAGTATGCGGGAACGAGCTAGTGCGATGGGTGGCAGGATGGACATCGAAAGTGAACCGGGGCGTGGGACAACCGTACTGCTGACCTTGCCCATTAGGGATGGTGAACCAAGGCCATCTCATACAACATATCTCATTGACTCATCACGAACTGAGTCAACATTTGGGTGATGATTCTGCGCACGTCTCCGCATCGGAGGCCTAGCCGCATTCCTCACTGGTTACGGGTGCTGCATTAGGCGGGAACTGTGGCTACAGCCCAACCTAGATTCAGGGAGTATTGACAAAACTCAGAATTGGTATTACTGTCATTTCTGCATCAAGAGAGGCTCAGTTAACTGAGTCCGGCAACCTGGGTAGTCATTCCAAGGTGCCAGTCCACACCAGTGGAGATGTGGTCACATCACCGTGACAAGCCAAATGACCCACGGTGACCAGTGATAGCACCTCTTGAACGCCTTCAAGAGGTGCTTTTTATTAGTTATCGTGAAAGGACTTGTCTCATGCCGCACATCTACCTTGATCACTCCGCAACTACTCCGGTTGACACGCGGGTCCTGGATGTAATGCTTCCGTTCTTTACCCAGCTTTATGGGAATGCTTCTTCTGGGCATGTTTTCGGGCGTGATGCCGTACTAGCCATTGAAGAAGCCCGCGAAACTATCGCTAGTGTTCTCCACTGCAAGCCTGCCGAAATCATCTTCACCAGCGGGGGTTCTGAAAGTGATAATCTAGCGGTACGTGGCGCGGCCTGGGCCAACCAAGGACGGGGAAAGCATCTGATTACGACCCCGCTCGAACATGGAGCAGTAGGCAAGACGTTAGATCAACTAGTCACGCTGAACGGCTTTGAAAGCACGTATCTGAGGCCGGATCATTATGGCATCATTCATCCGGCAGAACTGGTTGCTGCATGCCGTCCGGATACCACCGTGTGCAGCATCATGTACGCCAACAACGAAGTGGGAACCATCCAGCCAATTCGGGAATTGGCGACTGTTGCTCATGCCAATGGAGTTATTTTTCACACGGATGCGGTACAGGCCGCTGGTCAACTCACACTAGATGTCCAATATCTTGGGGTGGACTTGCTTAGCCTGTCAGGGCATAAGTTCTATGGTCCCAAAGGTGTTGGAGCGCTCTACGTGCGCGAAGGTGTAGATATTATCCCAACCCAGACAGGTGGTAGTCATGAATTCGGTCTTCGGGCTGGAACCCTCAATACACCTCTTATTGTTGGCCTGGCAGAAGCGCTCCGCCTTGCCTATGAGTACCTCCAGACTCGAATTGCTCACTATACCGCACTTCGCGATCGGTTGATCGGGGGTGTGCTGGCTGTTGTGCCGAATGCACGCCTCAGTGGGCACCCGACTAATCGCTTGCCTTCACATGCTAGTTTTGTTTTCCAGGGGGAATACCCTGGCCTACTAGATGATTTAGCCGCAGCAGGGGTGGCTGCAAGTGCAGCCTCAGCCTGTAAGACGGGTAGTACCACACCGTCTAGTGTGCTGCTGGCGTTAGGGTACGATCCATTAACCGCTGCTAACAGCCTCCGCCTGACGGTTGGCGTTCAGACCACGGTTGCAGAAATCGACTATACCATCAATCTGCTGAAACAGATTTTCTACTCTCACAAAGCGGCATAGGTCATTGTATCGTGACTAACTTGACAATCAACGAGCGGTTAGCTATGGTTAATCTAGTAGCCTGTTCCTATGAGTTCAATACTGTGCGTATCAACCACCTCCCCAAAATGCAATGTTGTTGTCAAATGGATGTGAACTATCACAACCAGGTGTTTGATCTGCCAGGATAATGACTTGCCCTGGACGATGCCAAAGCCCTGGTTAGCCGGGGCTTTGTCGTTCATTTAGTTGTTCGCAACCGCCCCGGAATGATAACCGGGGCGTTTCTTTTTGTGCTTATCTATTTCTGATCAGGAGAAAAATCATGTGCTCAACTCATATTGTCAACTCGGTACGGGAACGCATCGCTAAAGATGGATTGCCAAATCTTAGCCGTCGGGGTTTCATCCAAATGGGAGGAGCTGGTGCTGCAGCTGCATTGCTCTCATCTGTCGCTGGTCGAGCAGCTACTGTCCGTGCCCATGAAACAAGTGGAGAGGTGGTAGACCTGTCTCACGTCTTTGGTTCGACCATCCCAACTTACTTGATTGATGAGAAGCCTCAACACGAGGACTTTGTAACTGTGGAAGCGAACGGCTTTTACATTCAGCGCTGGACATTCACAGAACATGCTGGGACGCATGTTGATATTCCAGCGCACTTCATCGCTGATGGTACTACTGTTGATGAGTACCCGGCTGAACTACTCATTAGCCCGGCAGTCGTCATTGATATTTCTGCCAAAACTGCTGATACGGCTGACGCCACATTAGATGTGGCTGACATTGAAGCCTGGGAATCTGCAAACGGGACGATTCCAGCAGGGGCGATTGTCTTTTTGTACTCTGGTTGGGATCAACGTTGGAGCGATCCAGAAGCATTCCGTAATGCTGATGAACAAGGAGTGCAGCATTACCCGGGCTTTAGCCCTGAAGCAGCTGCATTTCTAGTTGAGCAACGGGATATTCGTGGGGTTGGCGTGGATACTCTGAGCCTGGATATTGGCGCATCCACGACCTTTGATGTGCATTATACGATCCTTGGTGCAGGTAAGTATGGCATTGAAGGTGTAGCTAATCTTGCCTCAATCAAGGATCACCAGGCGACGGTGTTTGTGGGTGTGCCGCGATGGGAAAAGGGTTCAGGTGGCCCAGCGCGAGTGTTGGCTGTTTTGTAGATCTATTCCCGGAGTCGCTTGTGATGATTATGTTCCGTTCAATGACCTGTGTATGTTGTTGCTGTAGCCTGTGTCTTAACCAGGTGTGCTGCCCTGTGCCAGGTCATTGGAGCGATACGATCTAGAGCGAACCGCTTTATACGTAATCGAGAGCCAATCCTGATTCAGGATTGGCTCTTTTTGTTTGATGAGGAGGATTCCATGAAATCTGACTGTTGTTGTAATTGTTCACCCTTATCGAATCCACTAACTCAGTCTGGTCTGTATTTAGCTATGAAAGGTACTACACCATGTTCAAGAGATACGCACTATGGATCGCATTGATCGCTGTTCTTTCAACTTCACTCGTCGCCTTCGCACAGTCCGATAGCCCCACCTTTACTGGCGACCCTATCTACATCGGCGTGAGTGGACCGCTCACTGGATCGTTAGCGCAATATGGTGCGCAATGGAAGAAAGGCTTCGACCTAGCACTTGCCGAGATCAATGGCGCTGGTGGTATCGATGGGCGAGAGTTGATCTACATCTTCGAGGACTCACAGAGCGACCCAACTCAGTCAGTCATTGTCGCCCAACAGTTTGTTGCCGATGAGCGCATCATCGTGGAACTGGGTGATTTCAGCAGTACTGCTTCCATGGCGGCCTCCCCAATTTACCAGCGTGGTGGCCTCGTGCAGTTCGGTTTCACCAATTCACACCCTGACTTCACTTTTGCGGGAGGCGAATATACCTGGAGTACCTCGGTCACACAGGCACAGGCCTCCCCAGCGCTGGCCGATTTCGCCGTCACGCGGCTCGGCCTGGAGAACATTGCAGTCTTCCAGTTGAACAATGATTGGGGGCTTGCAACTTACGATTACTTCACCAATCGTGTTGCGGAGCTGGGCGCGAATGTTGTCTCGACCCAGAGCTATCTGGCAGATGATACTGATTTCCGTTCTGCCATAACCAACATCCGCAATGCCAATCCGGATGGTATTGTTCTGATCTCATATGCGCCTGATGCGGCCTTGATCGCGCAGCAGATTCGCGAAGCAGGTCTTGATCTCCCCTTAGTAGGATCGGGTTCGCTTCAAACTCCGGATTTCCTGACTTTGGGTGCGGATGCAGTCGAAGGCGCATTGGTCATCGGTCAGTTCCTGCCCTCCAACCCGCGACCTGATGTGCAAGCCTTCGTGGATGCCTACCGTGAGGCTTACGATGAGGAAACCCCGGATCTATTTGCGGTCATCGCCTATGATGCCATCAACATCATTGCCGAGGCTATCCGCCTCGGTGGCCCAACTCGCGAAGGTGTTCTCGAAGGCTTAAAGACACTACAAGCTGTGCCTAGCATCCTGTATGGCACGGTAACATTCGACCCGGAAAACCGTCGTGTCCTCAACCCCGAGTTCGTTGATCTAATCGTCGACGGGGGTGCATTTATTCCGTTTGATGCTCAGGCAAGCTCGAAGTAACTCTCTGTTTGATAGCGAGAGGGCAGTATGCTGCCCTCTCAAAATACTGAAGCTCATCTTGAGAAAGAGTGACAATTCCATGACTGCACTTTCAAAACTCGAACGGGTCAATGCGGCCCTCAGAGGCGAGGCGGTTGACCGCGTGCCGGTTTCTGCCTGGCGGCATTTTCTGGATGAAGAGCACGACCCAGTGCGCCTGGCGGAGGTAAGCCTACGACACTTTAATGAGTTCGATTGGGATTGGCTGAAAGTCAACCCCCGCGCAACTTACTATGCCGAAGCATGGGGCAACCGCTATGACCTTAGTAGCACCCCACAAATCATTCCGCCCCTGACTGAGGGGCCACTTCAAAGACCATCCGACCTTGCGAAAATCACGGCTCTGCCGCCCACAAGCGGCGTATTTGATGAGCATTTACAACTCACCCGACTTGTACGCAAGGGTATTGGTGATGCTCACTTTCTGCAAACCATTTTTTCACCGCTGTCAGTGCTGTCATTCTTAACTGCGCGACCTGAAGGTGATCGCCTTGAGGACTTTGCCAAAGCGCAAAACGAAGGCATCCGCGACTTCATTCATGAGAATCCGCAAGGCGCACACGAAGCTCTGAGCAATATCGCCTCGACACTGGCCCAGTATGCGGCAGCAGTTGTAGAAGCTGGGGCGAGTGGTATTTTTTTCGCCATCGTCAAACTGGCGCGCCAGGGTGTTTTGACCGAAGCTGAATTTGCCGAATTCGGCAAGCCCTATGATCTGCAAGTCCTGAAGGCCATTCAATCAGCGCCATTCAATTTGCTCCACATTTGTGGTCAATATGCCTATTTTGATTCTGTGACCGATTACCCGGTTCATGCAATCAACTGGGCGACCCTTGGGCAGAATAATCCTACACTGAGTGAAGCACAAAGCAAAACTGATAAGGCGTTAGTCGGTGGGGTTGATGAATTAGGCGCATTGCAAACCGGGACGCCAGCGCAGGTAACTGGTGAGGCGCTGGAGGCTATTCGCGCGACTGGAGGCCGGCACCTTTTACTTACACCCGGCTGCGGCACCAATACGGATGTCCCATCGTATAACCTACGTGCGCTGCGCCGGGCCAGTACACTCGCTGCCGAGGCGGTCTGAGACACCTTGCTATGGAACAATCGCTGTCTATATTCTTCGATCAAACCGTCAACGGATTGGTGATCGGCAATATCTATGGGTTGATTGCGGTCGGGTTGGCGGTCATTTTTGGGGTCGCCAACCTCATCAACTTCGCGCATGGCTCTGTGTATATGGTGGGTGCTTATGTGGGCTGGTACAGCATCATGCAGTTGGGGTTGCCGTTGCCAGTTGCATTTGTAGTGGTGGCGGTGATCTGTGGCATCCTCGGCATCCTGATTGAGCGGGTGGGCCTTCGCCCCCTCCATGGCTCTGCACGGATTGCTCCACTGCTGGCGACCATTGGCATCAGCTTCATCCTGGACCAACTGGTGCAGATTCTATTCACGCCCGACCCCCAACGTTTTGAGAGTCCGATCCCTGCAATTCGCATTCCCATCGGGACTACCAGCATCGGCCTGCTCGACGTACTGATTGCAGCTGTAGCCATCACCATTGCCACTTTACTCTATGTATTTCTGCGCTATAGCAAACTCGGCTGGGCACTGCGGGCAACCTCGCAAGACCGTGAAGCCGCGCAGCAAATGGGGGTGGATGTGAACCAGGTCAACCGGATTGCATTCGCCCTGGCAGCAATTCTAGGTGGCATTGCCGGGTTACTGGTCGGCATGTACTTCCAAACGGTGTACCCGACTATGAGTGCACAAGCCGTTTTGAAGGGCTTTGCTGCTAATTTGCTGGGAGGACTTGGCAGCATTCCCGGCGCACTCTTAGGTGGACTGCTGTTGGGCCTGGTCGAGAGTTATGGCGTCGCCTTGTTTAGCACCTCCTATCGCAGCCTGTTCGCCTTCATTATAGTCATTCTCATGCTGCTGCTGCGACCAAATGGATTATTCAATCCCAAGCGGCAGCTTCCACCGGAACCGCTAACAGGAACCTTCATTCCTAATAACAAGCGCATCCACATCCCAGTTTGGGCTACTGTTCTTGGCGGAGTGGTCGCACTCTCGCTGCCCTTCTTTTTCCCCAATCCCTATGTCATGCAGGTTCTTACCAATGCTTGGTTGATTGGGATGGTAGCCTTGAGCGTCACATTAGTGACAGGAACTGCAGGGCAGATTTCATTGGGGCAGGCAGGTTTTCTTGCGATCGGCGCATACACAGCATCGCTGCTGACCCTGCGGTTGCAGCTGCCGTTCGAACTTGCTTTGCTGTGTGCTGCGCTCTTCACTGCAGCTCTGGGGACGTTGATCGTTTTGCCCGCATTTCGCCTGCGTTCGCACTATGTCGCCATAGCCACAATAGGAATCAGCGAAATTATCAACCAGATCATCCTTAATTGGCGCCCTGTCACCAACGGAGCGTTAGGGTTGACCAATATCCCGCCACCCTCGCTGCTAGGACATGAGATTGTCCGTCCTCAGGAGGTGTATCTATTCGCGTTTGCTTTGCTGGTCGGCGTGGCTCTATTACAGTGGAAGCTCATCAATTCCCCGTTGGGACGGGTCTGGCGTGCAGTGCGCGAAGATGAAGTTGCGGCGCAAGCCTATGGGATCAACCTGAACTATTACAAGGGACTGGCTTTTGCCGTGAGCGCCTTCATTGCTGGCCTTAGCGGCGCATTTATGGCGCATATGTATACCTATATCAACTATCAGACCTTCACTATCCCGCTGTCAATTCTTGCTCTAACGATGGCAATCCTGGGCGGTATGGGTAACATCTTGGGCGCAATCGTCGGCGCTTTGGTGCTGACAATTCTGCCAGAGTTGTTTCGTGACCTAATGGACTTCCGCTATCTGATGTATGGTGTGATGCTCGTCGCCCTCATCCGGTTTCGCCCTCAAGGGCTTTTGGGGACAGAGTAGCTCATGCCACCACTGCTGACCATTCATGAAGTGACACGACATTTTGACGGTGTTCAGGCGGTCGATAATGTCAGCTTAGGCGTGAAAGCCGGTGAATTTGTCTCAGTTATCGGGCCGAATGGTGCGGGAAAGACAACCTTTTTCAACCTGATCGCCGGTACTGATCAACCTACCAGCGGTCAGATCAGTTTTGACGGACAGTCTTTGGTGGGCCTGAGGCCAGATCAGGTCGCGGCGTTGGGCATTGCCAGAACCTTCCAAAATGGGCGGGTCTTCGCCAACCTGAGTGTGCTGGACAACGTATTGATCGGTACCCACGCCCGGCGTACATCGCAACAGACAATAAATCCACTTGGTGAATTGTGGGGTGCGATTGTAACCTCGCGGGCGCTACGGGAGGAAGAGGCACGCGTACGACACGACGCGGAATCAATTATCGCCTTGTTTGGTGAACGCCTGACGCCGCGCTTGCATCACCCAGCGAGTAGCCTTTCCTATGCCAACCGTCGCCGGGTCGAACTGGCGCGTGCGCTTGCCCTGCATCCACGGTTACTATTGCTCGATGAACCGACAGCGGGCATGAACCCGACTGAAACAGCGGAAATCCTCGAATTCATCCGACGCTTGAAAGACCAGAAGCTGACGATTCTGCTGATCGAGCATAAGCTCTCACTTGTCATGGAGTTATCAGACCGGGTGATTGTCATGGACAACGGTCGCAAGATCGCTGAAGATGTTCCTCATGTGATCCGACGTGATCCCTATGTGATCGAAGCATATCTGGGGCATCGACGCCCATCAGCTGACAGCGCTGCCGAAATGACTGCGCTTGATAGAACCAACGCCAACGTTCAAGCGAGGACAGCGCCATGACTCAGGTGAGTACCAACGAAGCAACCTCCCCCCTACTTCAACTCCGTGATGTCGATACCTACTACGGTGCGGTGCAGGTGCATTTCGGCATTCGTCTGGCCGTGAATCCTGGCGAGATTGTATGTCTGTTGGGTGGAAATGCCAGCGGCAAGAGTACGACCATGAAGGTTATTCTTGGATTGGTCAAGCCGCGCCGGGGGCAGGTGACTTTTGATGGTCATGAACTGACGACGATTGCGACCTCGCAGATCGTGCGGTTGGGTATCGGATCGGTACCGGAGGCGCGGCGCATCTTCCCTCGTATGACCGTGCGTGAAAACTTGTTGATGGGTGCATATCATCGCACGGATCAGGCAGAAGTACTGCGCGATTATGAATATATTCTGGGCTTGTTCCCACGCCTTCGTGAACGACTGCATCAGCGCGGTGGCGTCTTGAGTGGTGGCGAACAGCAAATGCTAGCCTTTGGGCGAGCACTCATGGGTAGACCCAAGCTCATCTGCATGGATGAGCCGACGATGGGCTTGGCTCCTGCAGTGGTTGATCTGGTGCTAGAACATATTCAGCAGATTAACCGCACGGGCACGACTGTGTTCATGGTCGAGCAGAATGCCAATCTGGCTTTGCAAATCGCCCATCGTGGCTATGTGCTCCAAAATGGACGCATCGTCCTGGAGGGCAAAGCATCTGATATGTTGGCAAGCCATGCGATTCAAGAAGCTTACCTGGGAGCGGGCATCACGGACTGAATACTGGACTTTAACAATCGAAGAAGCCTGCTGAAAGAGATTGTGGAGCGGGTCGTTGTTGACCAACTGGGAAACATCATCCGCGTGGAGTGGCACTCGCCATTTGCCTATATCAGGCACATTACCGAGCGCATACTGATGGAATTGGCAGGTGACCGACACGAAACCAGCCGTACTATGACGGCTGGTACAACCTGTTCGGATTGGTTCTCCGCTTGTGGACCTGAGGGGTAGAGTTCCGTTAGCTAGGCATATCCACCGCTTTACCATCCCCATTCCAGAATCCACCGAAAACCGGTTGCGAAACCCCGACAAAGAACAGCTTCGCGCTGAGATCTTCGTCATGGTTCAACAGGGTATGAGCTACCGCAAGATTGGCGCCGCCCTCGGCATCCACTGGACGCGAGTACAACAAATTGTGAAATGGGGATAATCGATTTCCCGCTTCAAAGCTCTTTCCACTTAGCCGGATCGCGAACTAAAGACCAATTCCACTTGCTGTACGGGGCTGAAGGGACACAAGCGCTTTTCACCGGTCTGGTGACCCAGGTGATCTATGGCGTTGTGATGCGGATACAGCGGATTTCTACAGCAAGGCAAGCGTCACCACCACCACCGATGCCAATCAGGACGATCCGAACAGCCATTTGCGCCAGCGTCCGCTGCTGACGGTGGATGAAGTGGTCACGCCGCAGGTGGGGAATTGCACCATCTTCGCCCGATATGTGGAGGCAGGCTTTGCCACCCAGGTGGTGCTGAATGCATGTCTGACCCGCTTCTACGAGCGCGAGAACTGGAAAGCGCGGTTGGCTCATTCAAAAGGTGCTGCGCCGCTCCTGCCGGAACGAGGTCTAGAACTCAAGCTCCAGCCTCTCGTTGAAGCGGCGAGCATGTCTGATGAACCATCGCCCTTGCTCGACCTAGCAGCATTGGCGACTGAACATGCCGGTGGCAAGGTGAAGTCCGAAAGCCTAAACGTGATGAAAGCCCGTCTGTACCAGCAGCAGCAACAACCCCAGCACGATTGGAGTTGAGCGCATGACCCTGACCAAAAAGACGATGATTCGTGAGATCGGACGCCGCACCCGCCTGAAGTACCGGGATGTGCAGTTAATGCTGGAAGCCTTGATCGAGGTATGGACGGAGGAGTTGGCTGAAGGAAGTGGGCGGATAGAGTTAGAGGGGTTGTTCGTTCTTGAATCGCGGCAGCATGCCACCATATTTCCAAGAGGTCAGACCTCGATTCAGACTCCAAGGATAACGATGCGTTTGAGCCGTACCCTACGTCGACGGCTCAAGGCTCGCAGCAGCATCACAAATGAACAAGTCAGCAAGCCCTGACCCAATGTAGTGGCATTGTTAGCCGCTGAGTGCCAGTTACATGCTGTTGTGGATGTTCTGAACTGGCAGAACGAACGCTAGAGGAACATCTCATGAATAAGCCATTCACCAACAGCATATCCATATCCCGTAACTCTTTGCTGAGTTCATTTACGCTTTGTGCACTGTTTGTGACCCTATACTGGATAAAGCCTCAACTCGCGTAATATGAATTGGTCAGGGGGCACTGAAAGATAGAATGGAACTAATCTGTATGGGTAAGTAGTTTGCTCTAGTACATTCGGGAGTTTGGGGATGAATACCGTAGAAATTATTGCCCACCGTTACCGCCTGGGTGAACAACTCGGTGCAGGCGGGATGGGTGCTGTCTACCGCGCGTATGACCGCCTCAATGGGACCGAGGTGGCGCTCAAGCAGGTCAACATCCCGCTGGAGTTCCTCGAATTCATGTCGCGGGCGAGTCTGGGTGCGACTAATGGACTCTGGACGGCCCTGGCCGAAGAGTTCAAGACCCTGGCTTCATTGCGCCATCCCCACATCATCAGTGTGCTGGATTACGGTTTTGACACCCACCGTCAGCCCTTCTATACCATGGAACTGCTGACTCGGCCTGCCACACTGCTCAACTACGGTGCAGACAAAAGCATTCCCGACAAGATCAACCTCATCATTCAAGTATTGCAAGCGCTGGCCTACCTGCATCGACGTGAGGTGATTCACCGAGACCTGAAACCAGAAAACGTGTTGGTTGTAGATGGGCAGGCCAAAGTACTGGACTTTGGCCTAGCGGTACGGCGTGGAACTCAGACCGATGAAGCCATGGCGGGGACACTGCACTACATGGCTCCGGAGACACTGGCTACTGGAGAGCTAACGGCCAGTTCTGACCTGTACGCAGTCGGTGTAATGGCTTATCAATTGGTGGCTGGATGTTTGCCCTTTGACGACGCTGGAGGGCTAGAAGATTTCATTCAGGGTGTGCTTAACCGTCCGGTCGATGTAAGTACGCTGCCAGTACCGGATGAACTTGCCAGTGTGCTTCAGCGGTTATTGGCCAAAACGGCATATGAACGTTATGCCGATGCCGATGCCTCTATCCTGGCTTTGTGTGTGGCCCTTGGTCAGCAACCACCTGCCGAAACCGTCGCCTTGCGCGAGAGCTTCATTCAGGCAGCCGATTTTGTGGGACGGAAGCGCGAATTAACACAACTCACTGACGCCCTGCACGCCGCTATCAATGGACAGGGCAGTGCGTGGTTGGTGGGTGGTGAAAGCGGCGTAGGTAAGTCGCGCTTGCTGGACGAGCTACGGACGCAAGCGCTGGTCGAAGGGGCGTTGGTGGTCCGTGGACAAGCAGTAGAGGGTGGCGGCTTGACCTACCAACTCTGGCGCGAACCCTTACGTCGCTTGGTGCTGTCCGTCGAACTGAACGATCTGGAAGCGGGCATCCTCAAGGCAGTCGTACCGGAAATCAGTACTTTGCTCGAACGCGACATTCCCGATGCGCCGGAACTTCCTGGCCCGGCGGGACAGCAGCGGCTCATCCAGACGCTGGTTGATGTCATCCAGCGGCAGCCTAAGCCCACAGTCTTACTATTGGAAGACCTCCAGTGGAGCGAGGAGAGTCTGGAACCGCTCAAGCAGTTGACGCCACTATTGCGTGCGTGGCCACTGCTGATCGTCGCTAACTTCCGCAGCGATGAACGCCCCCATCTGTCCGAGGAACTGTCCAATATGCAGATGCTGCGTTTAGAGCGCCTGAGCGCAGGCGAAATCGCCGAACTCAGTGCGGGGATGTTGGGCGAAGGCGGACGCAATCCGGCCTTGGTCGAGCGCCTGCACCATGAGACAGAAGGCAACACCTATTTCATGGTTGAGATCGTGCGTGCATTGGCGGAGACTGCTGGACGGTTGGACAATGTCGGCGGCATGAAACTGCCTATCTCGATCTTCACGGGCGGTATTCAAAAAATCATCAGGCGTAGACTGGAACGAGTGCCTTCCTGGGGGCAACGCCTGCTCAAGTTGGCAGCAGTCGCCGGACGACAGCTTGAGCTGCCGGTCATCCATACACTATTGGCAACCGAACCAAGTCTGGGGGACCATGCTCTTGATGAATGGCTGCGTGCCTGTGCCGATGTAACTGTGTTGGAAATCGCCGATGAGCAGTGGCGCTTTGCCCACGACAAGCTCCGCGAAGCCGTGCTGGTTGAGGTTGAGGAAGAATCCGCTCGGTTGCATCGCGCAGTCGCGGAAGCTTTGGAACAGGTTTACCAGAGTCCAGAGGCGCGTGCGCCTTACCATGAGGTGCTTTTGTCGCACTGGCAGAAAGCCGGTGATCCTGACCGCGAGTTGTTCTACCTTGAAATCGTCACGCGGCAGATGGTTGGCATTCAGGGTGCCCATGAACAGGCTGATCCACTCATCACGCGCGCCTTAGGCTTGCTGGACGAAGACGATAGACGCAGACCTCCATTTTTGAACTCGCGTGCAGAAAGCCTGTGGCGGCGGGCTGAGTACGAGGCGGCACAAGCCCATGCACAGATGGCCTATGCCCTGGCTGTACAGTTGAACATCCATGTTGAATCACTACGTAGTTTGAACGCCCTTGCCATCGCGGATGAACGCCGTGGGAATTATGAGGCTGCCCTGGCGTATTACCAGGAAAGTCTGTCCCTGAGCCGGGAAATCAATGATAAGAGAGCAATCGGACGCAATCTAATCGGGTTTAGCAATGTGTCCTATTATCTGGGGCGCTATGAGGATGCCGAGAAGTATATCCAGGATAGCCTGGCGATAGGCCGTGAGCTTAACGATATTCCGGGAGTCGCCACATGCCTCAATAACCTCGGCGTCTATGCTCTTGAACGTGGTGCATTCAAAGCAGCTGAGTCGTATTTTGAAGAGAGTGCCAACTGCTATCTGCAGATTGGTCACCGGGAGGGTTCTGCCCTCACACTGAACAATCGCGGGAATGCGGCTGTCAATTTAGGTGACGATCTGACGGCTGAACGTTGCTTCAGAGAAAGTTTAAGCATCTATCAGTCGATTGGAAGCCAGCGTGGGATCGCCCTGACATGTGAAAACCTGGGTGGTATCGCCCTCCTGCGAAATGATTACGCCGAAGCCGAACGCTTTCTGCAACAGAGCCTCGAACTAAACACAGCGACTGGTGACAAAGCTGGAATATCAACCGTGTTGAGCCTGCTGGGTGATGTGGATGCTGGGCTGCATCAACCAGAGGCTGCCGATGCGCATTATCAGGAAAGCTTGATGCTTGCCCGCACGCTGAGTGATCCGACTATTACCGCCAGTATCCTAAGCAGTACAGCAGCCTTCAAACTGGAATACAGTTTGCCCAATATGTTGGATGAACTCTCTGAGGGACTGGAGATCAGCCTGAATATCGGTCTATCACCCGTGCTGTTAGGTTTGCTGGTGAGTGTAGCCTGGTGTTCACTCGAGATGGGTCAAGTAACTGAATCAGCCCGGCTTGTGGGACTGATTCAGGCGCATCCGGCCACACCCCCGGAAACACGAAAAGGGCGCTTGCCCAAATTGCTCGAGAGATTGCACATTGAACTGTCAAAGGACGTCCTCAATATGCATCTGGCAGCTGGTGCATCCATGGATTTAGATGCAACGGCTCAGGCCTGGCTTGAGCAGCTCAAGGTTGCATGTCAGGAGTCTTGAGCGATGGCAGAATCTTCTATTTTTGTAGACACTTGCTATCGTCTGCATGAACAACTCGGTCCGTGCCGTCTACTGTAACCGATTCGGTAGCTCATGCCCCCAAATCGCATATCAAGTATCTCTGCATGAAGCTGCTCTTTATTGTGATTTTGCAAACTATGTTCGGTTGAAACTGGCAAGAGAATGTTTAACCGGTGGATATATCCAAGTGTACAGTTCACAATCATACACATTTGTCGACCTCATTAAGTACAATTGTCAATACATATATATGTATTGACAAAGTTGCCGCACTTGACTATAGTGTAGGAAATTTCAGTGACCTGAGGTAGCCTCTATTATGTGTAAATAAAGCTGATAGTGGGGTTGTTGTATTGGCAGTGGCGACACTAAAACATGATGGTATCCCGTTATATGTTCAACTAGAAGAAATCTTCGCTGAACGTATTGCCATTGGTGAATGGGCCGTAAACGAAACTATTCCCAATGAGATGGCGCTCTGCAAAGAGTTCCAGGTGAGTCGTGGTCCTGTGCGTCAAGCTCTAGATCACCTTGTGCGTAAGGGATTGCTCCATCGCAAGCAGGGTAAGGGAACGATGGTGTTGCCTCCTAAAGTGGAGAACCACCTGAGTGACTTCTATAGCTTCACTAAGTTGATTGAGCGGAGAAATAAACAGCCTACTATCCAACTACTATCATTTGATACTGTTCCGGCAGAGAAATACGCCACAAACTATTTGAAGCTGTCGGCAGGCTCGAACATCTTCAAACTGCGCCGCCTGCGACTGGCCGATAATGAGCCGTTGATTGCTGAAACCATTTATTTACCTTATGATATTTGCCCGGAGTTATCGCCGGTGGAGGTCGTTGGCCCCTCGCTCTACGAGTTATTGCGAGAGCGCTACGGCGTCAATCTAGTTCATAGCAAGCATTACTTTGAACCGACGGTCGCGAATGAATTTGAGGCAGGAGTATTGGGCGTCACGATCAATACGCCGATGCTCCTTCTCGAAACCATTACCTATACCTATGGTGACCATCCTATCGTCTTTAGCAAAGCCGTGATGCGCGGCGACCGCGTTCGCTATTACGTCGAGCTGAACGCGCCAATTGATTCCCCTTAGGTTCTTTTGTCCGTGAACTGAATAGTCCTCTCAGGTACACGCAGGAGTTGCGATGGTTGTGGTTATTGTTCACTTGGTGGATGTATTTGGCGTTTCGACTAAAAGGTATCCCAATGGATATTCAGATTAAAATGCCTGATCTGGCAACAACTGAAAGTGAAATTAAGATTGTGCGGTGGCTAGTTGAAATCGGCAAGTCCGTAAAACTGGGTCAATCACTGCTCGAAATCGAAACGGACAAGGCCACTATGGACGTAGAGTCCATCGCAGCCGGGACTCTTACAGCTATCCTGGTTGGGGAAAATGAGAGCGCGGCGGTGGGACAGGTCATCGCGGTCATCAAAAACACAGAACTAAGTGACCAACCTGCTGTAACCACCATATCAACAGCCCCGGCTTTTGTACCAACGTTAAGGGAGAAGTCCCAATCGCCTGCGCTTAGACCTTCAGCGCCAACAACATCGATGTTTGCACGCAACAAAATGGTACGGAAAGATGGCACACCAGCCGCACCGAGCGAAGTTGTGCTGAGCATTACAGAGCGCGAATTAGCCAGTCGCCTGCAGAAGAGCAAACAGACCATCCCGCATTTCTATCTAAAAACATCTGCGAATGCGGAACGCATGATTGCTCTGCGGACGACAGGGCAAAAGATCGTATGGGATGCTTTTTTTGTTGTCGCGATAGCGCGTGCTCTGCAAGAGTACCCACGCATGGCCTACATGTATGACGAGGGTCGGTTGAATCCTCTGCCAGCGAATGCTATTGGCGTGGCGGCGGACATCGATAACGCGCTGTACGTGGTTGTCGTCAGCGATCCCTTATCCCAGACAGTGCAGCAAGTATCACAGCAAATCACGGAAAAAGTGGAACGCATTCGGCAGGGAGATGCTGCTGCAAAGAAGCTTGTCCCTGCCGCAATTACGGTCACAAACCTGGGGGCGGAAAACATCGAGTCGTTCGCGGCAATTATCAATCCCGGCGAGTCAGCCATACTAGCAATTGGGAAGATTGCGCCAGTGGTTGTACCCGTTGATCAAAACATCGTGATTCAGCAGCGAGTTCAGATGACCCTGTCAGTTGATCATCGCGTGGCAAATGGCAAGTATGCCGCAAAGTTTCTCAGTAAGGTTGTTACAGAAATCGAGTCGCTACGAGAGGTGTCCGATGGATATTGAGCTGACAAACTCTATTGAAGTTACAGATGATTATTCACGAACATTCCTTATGGATTTATATGAGAAAATGGTACTGTGCCGCCAATTCGAAGACCGGGTGAAGCTCCTTTTTCTCGAAGGGACAATGCCGGGAACGATCCATCAGAGCCAAGGGCAAGAAGCAACCGCAGTGGGTGTATGTGCCGCGTTGGGCAAGGATGATTACATTACATCCACCCATCGCCCACACGCGCACGCGCTTGCCAAAGGCTTGACGGCAGAAGAGATGATGCTGGAATTGTTTGGTCGCGCAACGGGCTGCTGCAAAGGCAAAGGCGGCTCGATGCATATCGGGAACATGGATAAGGGCATGGTTCCTGCGATTGCGATCGTAGGTGGCGGAATTCCGTTGGCCACAGGCATGGCACTTTCGTTCAAAATGCGCCAGCGTGATCAGGTTGTAGCCTGCTTTTTTGGCGAAGGCGCGACAAATGAAGGCGCGTTTCATGAGGGTGTGAATCTCGCCAGCATCTGGTCGCTTCCTGTGATCTTTGTTTGTGAAAATAACCTGTATGGCGCTTCAACCGTGATCTCTAAGACCACACGAGTGCCGCGTGTCTCACAGCGTGCTGCATCGTATGGCATCCGTGGGGAGACGATCGACGGCAACAATGTCCTCAAGGTTTACGAAGCAACGCACCGTGCTGCGGAAGAATGCCGCAATGGACAAGGTCCTGTGCTTCTGGAATTGCTGACCTATCGTCGTGTTGGACACTCCCGCCGTGACCCCGCGCACTATCAGGACAAGAGTGAGCAGGCGTTTTGGTTCGCGCGTGATCCCATTGAGATGTTCAAGAACAGCATCTTTAGCAGTCGCGACATCACCGCTGCGGAATTGGCAGCGATTGACGCGCGAGTGGCACAAACGATCGAGGATGCCATCAGTGTTGCACGTGAAGCGCCGTTTCCGACTGAAGATGACCTGACACAAGATGTCTTTTCGATGGAGCTGAAGTCATGAAGCATCACAGTATTGCCGAAGCGCTGCGCGAAGCGATCGCAGAGGAAATGGAACGTGACCGTGACGTATTTTGCATCGGTGAGGATATTGGTGTTCCCGGCGGCTTCGGCGGTGCGTTTACAGTGACGCTGGAACTGGAAAAACGCTTCCCGGATCGGGTGCTGGATACACCTATCTCAGAGCTTGGATTCATCGGTGCGGCGGTCGGCGCGGCCATGATGGGAATGCGACCGATCGCAGACGTACAGTACAGTGACTTCCTGTTCCTGGCGATGGACCAGATCGCCAATAACGCGGCAAAATTGCGCTACATGTCCGGTGGAACCATCAAGATTCCGCTGGTCGTTCGTGCTCCGGTCGGTGCAACGGGACGCGGTTCGCAGCACGCCCAGAATATGGAACGTTTCTTTATTGGTATCCCGGGCCTGAAGATTGTTGCGCCGTCCAACGCCTACGATGCCAAGGGACTGCTCAAGGCGGCAGTGCGGGATGATGATCCAGTAATGATTTTTGAGCACAAGTTGTTATATGGGTCAAAGGGTGCACGCGCGGAAGCAGGTACGACCAACGCCAGCAGTGATATTCCTGATGAAGATTATGTGGTGCCCTTGGGGACAGCCAGCCTGCGGCGTGAAGGCAGTGATGTCACCGTTCTGGCATGGCTTTTGATGCTGCATGAGTCGCTGGCAGCGGCGGCACTGGTTGAATCGGACCTCAGTGCCGAGGTCATTGATGTACGGAGCCTTGCACCGTTTGACTGGAATACGATAGGTGACTCCATTGATAAGACTGGTCGTGTGCTAATTGTTGAGGAAGGGCCGATCACCGGTAGTGTGAGCGCGGAACTGGCGGCAGGCATTATGGAACGCTTCCCTGATAAGCTGGTGGCTCCCGTGATGCGGGTCGCTTCCGCCGATGTGCCGGTACCTTTCTCACCCGTGCTTGAAAACAGGTATCGACCTGACCGGCATCGTATTGCAGAGGCGTTATGCTCGATTGTTTCCTAGACGTGTGAAACCGCCCCTTCACCAGATGAGGATATAACGGTATGCCTCTGGTCCCGATTGCCAAACTGATGAGTGCCGCCCAGGTTGGCGGGTATGCAGTGGGTTACTTTGAAAGCTGGAATATTGAGTCGCTGCTTGGAGTGATTGATGCGGCAGAGATGGCCGAGTCGCCCCTAATCATTGGTTTCAATGGCGAGTTCATGAGCAACCCGGAGCGTATCGCTCCTGAGCGCCTGGAGTGGCTTGGAGCTCTGGGACGCACGGCAGCCGAACATTCCTCCATTCCTTGTAGTTTTATTTTCAACGAATGCCCGTCGGATGACTGGGTGCGGCGCGCGGTCACGGCGGGATTTAACCTCGTGATGCCTGTTCCGGCAGAAGGCGAGTCCGATTCGGCCTATGTACACAGAACCCGTAACATCGTAGCATTCGCGCATGATCATGGCGTCGCAGTTGAGGCTGAACTTGGTACCCTACCCTTTGGCACAACCAGCGGCGGTGAAGTGACCGATCCTCAACAGGCGGCAGCATTTATCGCGGAGACAGGGGTCGATCTGCTCGCGATTAGCGCTGGCAACGTCCATGTCCTCCAGCAAGGACGGCGGACGCTCGATCTGGAACGTATTACAGCACTTTGCGCCGTGAGTAAGGTACCGCTCGTCCTGCACGGCGGTACAGGGATTGATGACGATTCGCTGCGACAGGCGATTCAATTGGGCGTGGCGAAGGTTAACTATGGCACAGTACTCAAACAGGCGTATCTGAGGGCGGTGCGCACGGCGCTGGATACACACGAAGCCAACCCCCATGAGCTATTGGGCATGGGAGGCATTCCTGATGTGATGGTAGCGAGTCGCCATGCCGTGCGCGATGCAGTACTGGATAAGATGCAGATATTGGGCTGTATAGGGAGAGCAAGGCATGGGCGATGAGGCTCAAAAATCCGAGTTCAAGGTGGGCTGTACCGGCATCCTGGTCGCAGACACCTTCTGTGGGCCACTCGATCGGTTGCCCCATGCAGGCGAACTGCTCGCGATTGATGCATTGCCCGTCACTGTTGGAGGCTGTGCCGCCAATGTGGCTATCGACCTCGCTCGGCAGGGTGTACACGCCGAGGTTGTAGGCTGTCTGGGAACAGACACCGCCGGGCAAATTGTAGTTTCTCTGCTGGAACAAGCCGGCGTCAGTTCGGGGCGTATTGTCTATTCCGAATCGATGCCTACCTCCCAGACCATCGCGCTGCTCGTCAAAGGACAGGATCGCCGTTATCTTCACTTGTTCGGAGCCAATTCGGCGCTGACCGTTGGCAAGATCGACCGTGACTGGGTGCGCACGCTCCGCCTATTCTATATTGGAGGCCTTTATGTGCTCCCCGGAATTGTGATGGACGAGTTGGCAGAGCTGTTACGATTCTGCGGCAATCAGGGTGTAACCACTGTGGTAGATGTCATTACCCCACACCATGCCACCGATTTCAGTGATTTAAAGCAGATTTTACCCTATGTCGATTACTTTATTCCCAATGAAGACGAAGCAGCCATCATTACAGGCACTAAAGATGTGTTGAAACAGATCGCGATCTTTGAAAATTGGGGGGCTCGCACCCAGGTCATCACGCAGGGGGCGCAAGGTTTGACGGCTTCCTATGAAGGCAAGCTTTGGCGCGCCCCGGCTTTTCCTGTGGACACCGTTGATCCTTCAGGCGGTGGTGATGCGTTCGCAGCAGGTCTCATCTATGGTATCTGTCATGGATTGTCGCTAGAGGAAACGTTGCGTTATGCCAGCGCACTTGGAGCTTCAGCGACTCTCGCAGTTGGAACAACGACTAGTGTCTTTACAGCCGCTCAGGCTGATGAATTCTTAAGGCAGCATGCCTTTGTTCTTCGATCATAGTTACCTCTTTCGTGAGCAGGCTACTGCCTGCTCATGAAATCTCATCAGAGAGGTGAAATGATGTTTATGAATCACTGAGAAACGCTGCACATCCTCCTAGTACTTACATTTGATCACGCGGGAATAGCCAGCGTCAATCGCTGAGTCTAACCAACCAATTACGCTCGTTCTTGAGTGTGGGCTTCAATGTCCTGTTGATGCGATTGTTTCAACTGCTCAATTCAAACGATTCTAGTTGGTCATTATTTGACATTGAGCTAACTTGTAACTTTTCCTCATAATCGATGTGATAGGCCGCAGCAAATTTGCCGACTGTTTAACAACCTTAATCTTCACGAATCCTACAGTGAGATGCGTACGAGCAAATTTATCACTGACGCGACAGGTTGAACTAACTGCGAAAATGGGACAGCATTGGATTTCTTCCCTCATAACCATGCGCGCAGCCATGTTTATCGCTGGGGTTAAGATGGTCTGGCGGGCATCAGCGCGACCAACTTTGGCGCGCCAAAGTCAGCGGCGGTTTCATCCACCAGGGTTCTGAAGTGTTGGTAATCGGCTGTGTCACCCTCATGGGTCAGGTCGCCGCTGATGATGAAACAAACTGGTTGGATGCTGAGTTCCTTGACTGCCGCGAACAATATACGTAGTTTGGCTGACATGTCCAGATTGAGGAAGGGTTTTGCTCCTGGTGCCTTAATGTGGGCGTCCGTCAGATGGATGAAATAGACAGGCAAGGAGTCCATGCAGCAAACTTTTTTGTCTTCTTTAGACGAGTGCGATCAAATCGGGATGATGGCACTCTGTGCTGAATGTATCCAGCGGACATGGTGTGGAGCGTCAGTTTGAGTTAAGTCAGCTCATGTCTTGTTTTAAGAGGTCGCTTCTGTTTGAAGCACTTAAAGACCGTGTCATCGGATGGCAGAGAATGCCACCGGATTCAAGCGAAGTTGATGGGGTTTGAAATGGCTCTGAGGTTCAACGACTCGACAACTCCATCGAAGCTATCCTCATCAGCGCACAAACGAAAGGCCAGTTCCACATGATCTACGGCGCAGAAGGCACACAAGCGCTGTTCACCGGGCTGGCGACGCAATTCATTTATGGCGGCTGCGATGCGGATACAGCGGATTTCTACAGCAAGGCAAGCGGTACAGCGACCACCGATGCCAATCAGGACGATCCGAACAGCCACCTGCGCCAGCGTCCGCTGCTGACGGTCGATGAAGTCATCACGCCACAGGTGGGGAATTGCACGATCTTCGCCTGGTATGTGGAGGCAGGCTTTGCCACCCAGGTGGTGCTGTATGCGCGGCTGACCCGCTTCTACGAACGCGAGGACTGGAAAGCGCGGTTGGCTCGCGCACAGGGAGCCATGCCGCTGCTACTGGAACGAGGCCTGGAACTCAAGCTCCAGCCGCCGGAAAAAGTCAAAAACCTACCGGATGAACCATCGCCGCTACTCGAACGGGCAGCAGAAGTGGTGATGGACAAGATGGCGGTGTTAGCGACTGACAAGGCGGGTGGCAAGGTGAAAACCGATAGCCTGAACGCGATGAAGTCCCGTCGCCAACAGAGGCGACAGCAGCCCCCAATACGATTGGAGTTGAGCGCATGACCCTGACCAAAAAGATGATGATTCGCGAGATCGGACGGCGCACCCGGCTGAAGAACCGAGATGTCCAGAGGATGCTGGAGACGCTCATTGAAGTGTGGACGGAGGAGGTGGTAGAAGAGGGTGGGCGGATTGAGTTGGAGGGGTTGTTTGTTCTTGAAACGCGGTAGCAGGCCACCATATTCCCAAGAGGTCAGGCGTCAATTCAGACCCCAAGGATAACGATGCGGTTGAGTCGTACTCTACGTCGGCGGCTGAAGACTTACAGCGGTAAATGAACAAGTCAGCAATCCCTGACCAAGTGTAGTGGTGGAGTTGTCGGGCGACTGTCGGTTACAAACTGTTGTGGATGTTCTGCGCTGGATGAACAGTCGGTAGCGGAACATCTCTTTTATAATCTATTCATCTGTACTCACATCAGTGGATTAGCAAGGGCTATAGCAAGTATCATCATAATTGACCACGTTGTGGAAGTTGTCTACATGGCACAGCCAATCAAGCTCGCAACGTAAAGTTTAGAGCAAAATAGAACCATAATGAATAAATCGGGCGATCTAAGTGCATGTTTGCGTAGACCGCCCGTCGAACGAATCGCGTATTGTAGTTCATCCAAGGATGCTTGTATTCAGCCACGTACGTCTGGGTTGGGCAGTAGAAAGCCCTCTCGTAAGAAGGTCATCAGATCATGGCTGGCAGCAATGAAGCTCCTTAATGTGCGCACTGTCGCGCCATAGCTATCAAACTGCTGGATAGTTAGACCCTCTTCCTCATAAGCACAACGGAAATCCGGGATGTGGGTGTATAAGTCATGTATGATACGATCATCTACCGGTTCATCCATGCGGGCGACAACCGGCACATCGGACGCATTGAAGCGCTTTTGCCATTCGGAAGGGATGGTCAGGATGACATCGCCACCGATGAAAGTCGACCAGTGCAGATGATGCCGGTAGGCCGCCGCCAGCAAACGAGTTCGATAGCCGCGTGCCTGGTAGAGTTGATAGGCTCGCTTCATGACCGCTACGCCTGCCCAGTGGGTTGAGCCAGGGTCGGTCGTCAGATTGTCTCGCGTGAGCAAGACCTGCATCCAGTCATCCAGCCGACCGATCATCAACGCACAAGCTGGATAGAGATGGTCAGTTGGTTCACCGCGTTCCTTGCGTCGTCCGATGCCACGCTCAATAGCCTCAGCAACCGCAATGGCTTGAGGCACGGTGAAGCAAACGGTCGCAGTGATGTTGATACCCTCTGAAGTGGCTTCCTCGATAGCCTCAATCCCAGCGGCAGTCACCGGCATCTTGATTTGCAGATTGGGTGCCAATACCTGAAAAAGGCGCGCCTGTTCTACCATCGCAGCCGTATTGCGGTAATTGGCGGGGTCAGTCTGGATCGAAAGCCAGCCTTTGCGCCCAGCTTCGCGCTCGAAGATAGGCAGCAGCAGTCTGGAGCCATGAACTGCGATATCCTCATAGATAGCCCAGGCCAGTTGAACTTCTGACCAGGTGGGATGGGCAGCGATCAACTCCTGGATGCGCGCTTTCCACAGCACTAATTCTTTTTTGAGGGTGTTCAGTACAATGACCGGGTTGCTGGTCGCACCGACCGCGCCATGTTCCAGGGCATAGGTCAGTTCTGCCACCGCACACGAGTCATTCCAAAAATCGGTGATGGTGGTTGAAGCCATCTCATGCAGGGGACTCTTCCATGCGGACATACACCCTCCCTCACTGTGTGGCGGTGATGCCGCCATCTACGTACAGAATTTGCCCGGTGATGAAGTCTGCCGCCGGGGCGACAAAGAACAGCACAGCCTGCATAATCTCCTGCGGTTCCGCCACCCGGCCCAGCGGGATGCGGGCAGTCAGTGTGGCATAAAATTGAGGATCGGCCAGCATCGGCGCAACCAATTCTGTCCGCACAAAAGTTGGCGCAACCACGTTGACATTGATCTTATGTGGAGCGTACTCTGCTGCCAGTTGTTTGCACATCACACCCAGGCCGCCTTTAGCCGCGCAGTAGGCAGCATAACCCCGCCCGCGCAGCGCCAACTGAGTTCGCACTGAGCCAAGATGGACCTGTTTACCGCCATGACCACTGGCGATCATGTGGCGGGCGCTGGACTGTGCCAGAAAAACAGCTGCCTTCAAGTTGGCGGTGTAGACTTCATCAAACTGATCTTCGGTGATCTCACCAGCTTTCTGCTCCCGGTTGAAACCGACACAGTTTACCAGCACATCCAGTCCCCCAAAGCGGGCAACCGCTGCATCCACCATTGCCTCGATCTGCTTGACGGAAGCCGCGTCAAATCCCAATGCAGCAGCTTTACCTCCCTCGGCTATCAGCGAGTCTGCCAGAGCTTGGGCTTTCGACAGGCTACGCCCGGCAACGATGACTTTAGCGCCGACGGCAGCCAATCCCCGGCAGACCGCTTCGCCAATGCCGCCGTAACCACCCGGCACTAACGCTACCTTGCCATCCAACCGGAAGAGTTTGTTGAGTAAATCAGTCATTGTGTCTCATTATGCGTGTGATGATTTCAAGATCGGCGCAACTTGCTCTATAAACAGGCGCATTCCTTCAGTACCGGGTGCATCCATGAACCATAGCATAAAGTGGTTCACCCCCAGGTGCAGGTACGGCTGTATTTGAGCGATGATCTCATCTGGTGTGCCAACCAACCAGGCATCGGTTAAGTAACGCGGATAGACATCGCTTTCGCCATTGATAAATGCGATAAAGTCAGAATCCGCAGGTGTTGACTCACCCGGCGGGGTCAGCGCCAACATATCCCGCAGATGTTCGCGGATGGCGGAACGGCTTGGTGCAACAAGGATTTGCGTCTCATAACTGATTTCGATCTCATCAATGGGCCGACCTGCACGCTGGCAGGTCGTTTTGAGCTGGGCCATGCGCTCGGTCATGGCGCCCAGACCGACTGGCACGCTGTTCCAACCTTGTCCATAACGGACGACAGCTTCAAAGGTGAGGGGGTGGGACTCGCCAAACCAGATAGGCGGGTGCGGACGCTGCATCGGCAGAGGCCAACAGACGGCATCTTTGACCTGGTAATAGTCACCGTTGAAGGTTAAAGGCGCTGCCGGGGTAGCCTGCCACAGCTTGAGCGTTAGTTCCAGTCCTTCCAGGAAATCGGCCATGCGCTCTTCAACGACATCAGGATAGTGAAGGCCGTAAGCCTGATGTTCGCCAGCTCGGGTGCCAGTATCCGCAAAGTAGATGAATCGTCCGCCTGAGAGTTGATCGAGCGTAGCGATCATCTTGGCAGCGACCGCCGGATTACGGAAGAAGTGCGCCTGATGGATGATACCCAGTTTGGCACGGTCGGTTGCCCCAGCGATGGTGGACAGTGTTGTCCAGCCTTCGAGGATCGCTTGATCCCTACCCAGCATCAGATGATCGGCTACCCAGATCGAGTCGTAACCCAATTGATTTGCTAGGCGGCCTAGTTCAAGCGCGGCGCGGCTTTCCAGCACCGGGAAGTTCGGCGTGCGGAAAAGTCCGCCACCCGGCCAGGCAAAGATCGGCACACAGTAACCAAATTGCAATGGAAACATCGGCTTTACCCCACTTGATACCTGAGTGGCTCGCCACGTAACTGCGCCAGTACGTTCAGCCAGATATTGAGTGAGTCGTGAACCCAGGTCCATGGGCCTTGCCAGGCAGAGTGCGAGGTCAGATGAACGTTATAGCTGAGGTCTTCATGGAGCGAATGAAGGGGGTCGTCTATCGGCAGCGGTTCCTCGTACATCACATCCAACGCCGCCCCACCGATACGCCGATTTTGCAGTGCCTCCACCAGCGCAGGTTGATCGACTAGCTTGCCGCGTGCAGTGTTGATGAACAGCGCGTCTGATTGCATCAGGCTTATTTCGCGTGCGCCAATGATTTTCTCGGTCTCCGGCTTAATGGGGATGTGGACGCTGAGAGCATCGGCCCGTTTGAAAAGATCATCCCATTCAACGTATTCCAGATGGTATTCGGCTTCGAGTTCAGGAAAGCGCATCACATCCCAGTAGATGATTGACATACCGAAAGCGTGGGCATAGCGTGCCATCGGACGGGCAATTTCCCCAAAGCCGAGCAAGCCCAGAGTCCGGCCTTCAACAATATAGACACCCGGTATGGTCGCACCCCAACCACGTTCGACATAAGCCCGCTGAAGCATATGAAGGCGTTGAGCGTGCATCTTCTTGTAGTGGTTGAGAAGCATGGCCCAGGCATGTTCTGCCACCACGATGTAATTGATGAGCGGGGTGGCGCAGACTGGCACACCCCGCGTCCGTGCGGCTTCCATCGGAACACCGCGGTAGTCCAGCCCCAGGTGTTGGATCAGGCGTAGCTTTTTGCCTTTTGCCAACACCTCCGGGGGAATGCGCTCCTTGTGGACGACCAGGAAATCGAGATCAGCGATGACTGCTTCCAGTTCCGTCAGCGTGTTGAACTCATGTACCTGCGTTTCGTAATCGGCGAAGAGTTCTTCAAAGACCGGCGCGGACTCCAGTGCCGCCGGGTCGTCTGGTTTAAGGTACTTCAGCCACTCGTTGCCGTATTGCGTCCGTAGCCGCACGCCTAGTAACACATTGCCTATGTTATCCCATACGCCAATCTGAATCATGATACGCTCACTTCGGCCCAGGCCCGCATGAAAGTCCGCTTGCCGTTCGCCAATACTGCTAATGAGTCATCTTCACCCGGCACTGGGCGTAGTTCCATCGAGAGGATAGGGGGGCGCCCCAGCCGTGCGCGGGCGGCTGACCAAAAACCAATTGAATTGAGTTGCCGCAAATAGTCGACGACCTCTGGCAGGTCATTACGCCCCAGTGGATGACCGAAGCGCGGGTGAAAATCGCCATAGAGCGGCGTTCCCGGATGGTCGATGACGCAGTTGCCAATGTGGGCGTGGATCAGGTGGGGGGCAGCAGTTTGGAGGGCATGGGCGGCAGTTTCCCCCAGCAGCGGCAGGTGGCTGAGGTCAATGGTCAGGCCGAAATTCGGGCGGTTGACCGCTGCTGCCAGCGCCGCCGCTTCAGCCGTTGGGCCGATCAGTCGTTTCTTTTCTACATCCCGGTCGAAGTTTTCCAGCGTGATAAAGAGGAGTTGCTCTCGCGAGTGCGCGGCTGCGTAGTCACATAACTGCTGCAAGTCTTCAATCAGGCGGGCTGTTGTGGCAGCGCGTTCATCTGAGCCGGGGTCGAGCGGCCCCTGCACCATCGCCATGCTGGCCCCGAAGTCAATCGCCTCATCAATCAAGCCTTTCAACCGCTCAATTGCTACCCGGCGCAGGTCAGGATCGGCGCTACCTGGTTCCAGTTTTTCTAGCAGCACTGGCAAGATCGGTAGATAGACCACTTGCAGGGCGGATTGCGCCAACAGGCGTTTGGCTTTCTGGCGTACCTCTGGGTTTTTGATCGGCGCAATTTCGATAGCACCGAAGATTGAGTCATTGATGATAGTCGGCAGGGTTTCGAGAATCGGCCCTTCTCCCCCCCGACATTCTAGGAATATCAACGGATGGATAACACCAAAGTCCATCCGATGTGACCATGAAGTCATGGCGTCGTGCCTTTCAATACACTCAGTTCATAGGGTAGGTCACGGCGTGACAACACTTCATCTACAGAGATAGGGCGGCCCACTTGTTCCGCTTCTAGCAGGCCAAAGGTCAGCGCCAACGAGCGTAAGCCCATCGCCCCAGTGACTTCAGGCGGACGATGGTCGATGATCGCCTGGACAAAATCAGCCTGCTCGATTCCCAGCAAGTTGGCGTCAATATCGGCCCACTGAAGATCATAGCTGGTCAGTCGCTCCGCGCCGAATAGCGCGGCAGTGACTGCATCCAGCGCAAATTCGGGTACCAGCCGGAGTAGTTCAGAATCCAGAATTTCAACATCCTTTCCTGCCTGTCTCTGGAGCAGGCGCAGAGGTTTTCCGGTACGGTCATTGGGGATAGCGAGTGAGCCACCGATGCCGTAAATGATGCGGCTGAAGAGCGATTCACCACGCCCGGCCATGCTCAACATCCAATTGACCAGCGCACCACTACGGAAGCGCATCACACCTACTGAAAGGTCTTCAGCATCAGCCGGGTGCAGGTTGCCCTCTGCGTCCTTACGCTTGGCATCGACGATGGCACTCAGGCCAAAGACGATATCAATCGGTCCCAGGTAGAACTCCAGGATATCGGTGTAATGCACTCCCATATCAATGACGATCCCACCACGATCCTTGCGGTGCCGCCAGGGGGTGATGATGACGAACTCACCCGCGCTGGATGAGGCTTGAGTCGCCAGGAAGGGTCGCCCGATCAACCCGCCATCCACCAATGCCTTGCCGAGGCGGTTGATTGGGTCGCGGCGGTAATTCTCGGCAACAGCCAGCACGCGCCCGGCTTTGTCTGCCGCTTCCACCAGGCGTACTCCCTCCGCTACCGTCAGGGTGATCGGCTTTTCGACCAGCACATCCACTCCAGCCGAAAAAGCTTCCAAGGCGACCATTGTATGAGTTTCCGGCGTGGTGGTGATGATAATCCCATCCAGCTTGACCGCCTTGAGCATGGTGTCAAGATCAGTATAAACAGATGGTCGTCGACCTAGCATCTCCTCGGCCTGTGTTGCCAATCGTTCACCATTGGCAGGCAGTACATCGCAGACTGCGGCCAGTTCAAATTGCATTTGCCCGGCGGCGCGGAGTTTGCTCATGCCCAGCACATGGCGGCGGCCCATTCCGCCACAACCGACTAAGCCCAGTGCAAATTTCATGAGATAGTCTTCCCCGGCAAGCGCAGATCATAGCCCAGCCCTCGTAGATAATCGGCATTGATCTGTGCGCTGTGCGCTGGCGAAACTTCGCTGGTGCTTTGCTCAATCACTACCCAACCGGCAAACTGCTGTGCTTGGAGTTCTGCCAAAATCGCCGCGAAGTCCAGCCCAATAGAACCCCGCCCCATCTCCATAAACTTGCCTGCAGCCCAATCCTTCAGATGGATATAGCCGATTCTCGACTGGTATTTTCGCAAGTGGGCGACTGGGTCTTCTCCAACCAATCCAATGTGCGAGGCATCCAGACACAGTTGCGTTCGCTGTGTTGCATTCAGGAGGATGTCAATCTCGGCTTCGGTTTCAATCGTGCAACCAACATGCGGGTGATACGCTAGACCCATCCCTTTATCCGCACCATAAAGAGCCAATTCTTCGCAAGCAGTTGCCAGATTGCTATATTCGTCGGCGTTTGGCGGGCGCATCCGTAACCGTGTGCCGCCAACGAGGCCATACATCTCTGCCCCAAAGAGCGTCGCATAGTCCATCCTCCGCTTATGGATCGTGATTTGCTCCGGGCTGACAGGTACGTCCACCCCACCAAAGAGCGTGGCGACCTGCAAATCACCTAGCAGGGGCCGCAAATATTCTGGCGGGCCGAGCCAATCCAATGAGTGATCGAATAATTCGACCGCCTGCCAACCATTTGTACGGATCGCGTCAAACATGGTGGCTAAGTCTGGTTTAGTACTCCAGTTGATGGTGCTATAGGCAAAACGAAGCGGATGAGAAGAATGCGGCATAGTATGATGAAATCCTTTGCGTTACTTTAGACCGCTAGTTACGAAGCCTTGCACAATATACCGCTGTGCTAATAAGAACATGATAACCATTGGTAAGACCATCAATGTCGAAATCGCCATGATGTAATCTGTGCGGGTTAGGAACAGTCCCTGGAACATGTTCAACCCCAGCGCGAGCGTATAATTGTCAGGCGAGGTCAAATAGATGAGCGGCCCAAAGAAGTCATTCCAGATTCCCAGCACAGTGAGCAGGGCAACTGAGACCAGCGCCGGGCGCGATAGCGGCACATATATCCGCCACCAGATGGTCAAGTGGTTGGCACCATCGATAATGGCTGCTTCATCCAGTTCACGTGGGATTTGCATGTAAAACTGTCTAAGCAGGAATATGTTCAGCGCACCTCCGCCGAACCAGGCCGGGACGATCAGAGGCAGGAATGTATTTAGCCAGCCCAGTCGGAAGAACAAGATGTACAGAGGAATGAGCGTTACTTGTGGTGGTAGCATGATCGAGGCCAGCACTAGAAGGAACCATAAGCGACGCCCCGGAAACTTCAGTCGGGCAAAGCCGTAAGCACACAGCGACGAGGTAATGACCACGCCGGGTAACGTCGCTGCTACGATCAGTAGTGTGTTGGCCGTCCAGCGAGGGAAATTGGTATTCTGGTAGGTCCATGCATCAGGGTAATTGTTGGGGAACCATTCTTTGGGCAGGAAAGTTGGAGGATAGCTGTTAATCTCATTGAAGGACTTGAAGGAGGTAGCCACCATGATAATTAATGGCAGCATGAACATAAGTGAGCCAGCGATCAGCAAGGCATAGACCGTCCCTATACCGACTTGCTTACGACGGCGGTGGGCTGCGTCGGATTGAATTCTTAGAACAGCAGGTCGGGCAGAGGCTGCACTCATGATTGCGTCTCCCCATCGTAATAGACCCACAGGGGTGAACTACGGAAAATGAGTAGGGTCAGCGCCATGATGACCACAAAAATCACCCATGCCATAGCAGATGCATATCCCATCTCTAGCCATTTGAAGGCTTTTTCATATAGGTTTAGATTGTAAAAATAAGTAGATTTGACGGGTCCACCTTCTGTCATAATGAACGCTGGAACGAAGAATTGGAACGCGCCTATGAACCCGGTCACTACGTTGAAAAATATGGTGGGTGATAGCATGGGTATAGTAACTGCGAAGAACCGCTGCTGACCGTTTGCGCCGTCAATCTTGGCGGCGTCGTAAAGTTCTTCTGGGACTTGTTGTAGACCCGCTACATAGATGATGGTCGTAACTGCCCCCGTCCACACACTCATAATGACCATTGAGAACAGGGCGGACTCTGGGGAACCAAGCCAGTTAATGGCAGGGAGCCCTATGGTCTGCAAGACGGCGTTGATCGGCCCATATTCCTTATTGAACAGGTACCTCCATAACAGCGCGGAGGCCACGTAGGGTACGATAATCGGTAGGTAGAAAAATGTGCGAAAGATACCTAATCCGCGCACTCGCTGGGTGAGCAAGAGGGCAATGAGCAGACTAACTATTTGCCCGATCACCATATACATGACCGCGTAGCGCAGGGTCACACTCAGTGACTGTGCAAATAGTCGATCTCGCGTAAATAACTCGACGTAATTGTCGAAACCGATGAATTGGGGTTCACCTACGATCTTGTAGTCAGTCAGGCTGTAGTAGGCCGATGCAAGCATGGGGCCAAAAGTCCAGATGACCAACCCCAACACGACTGGCAATATAAACAGGTAGCCTTCCAGTGTGTTCCGCCAGAAGAGCGGATTGCGTTTGCGGTTGTGTGGTGCGGGATGTATTGCGAGGTCTGTCATAAGCCTGTTCGATTAGCCTTACCAATAGCTTGACCTGCTCGGTTGCTAGAGCAGGTCAAGCACCTGTGGAAGAAAGTTTGAAGTGGCTTCTTTGATTAGCTACTGAGACAGGCCTGGATATTCTCGTTGGCCATATTCATGGCATCTTCAACAGAAGATACACCCAATATAGCTGCTTCCAAAGCATCTTTGATTTCCTGACTGATCTGCCCCGCATATAAGCTACCGCACTCACCGGGGAAGGCGGTGGGAAGTATGCCATTCTCACCGTTCTCAATGAAGGCAGTGATATTTTCTGGCGGGGCCGCCAGGTCAGTGATGCCCGGATCTTCTCGCAAGGAACGCAGTAGCGGCGTACCAGCATAGTTGCTTGCAATCGCCAATTGGGCATCTGCCGAAGCCAGATGCTTCACAAATTCCCAGGCTAGTTCTGGGTTTTGTGCATTGGCAGAAACTGCATAACCGTAGGTGCCCATGCCGGTGAACTTACCCTGGGGATGGCTGGGAACAACCTGTACATCCCATTCAAATGGTTGTGGCTCCAAGGCGCGCAGGGCGGACATCAAGCCAGGGATGAAGAAGGCAGTAGCGCACTTGCCGACCACGAAACAGTTGCCGCCAGCGTCAAAGTCCAACGGTTGGGCTATGCCGTCTTTAGTCCACATATCGACATATGCCTGGAAGCCCGCCAATGTTTCCGGTGAGTTGAGTGTCACGGTTGTACCGTCTTCCGCCAGTAGCGAACCACCATGACCGGCAACAAATGGCACCACCCACGCCCACCACTCAAAGGTTGGTAGGCCGCCGCCATTGGCGAAGCAATAATTTCCGGTGACGTCTAGGATGGTTTTACATGCTGCGGTGTAATCCACCCAGGTCCATTCCGGGGTGGGCAGCGGTGCACCGGCTGTCTCGAACATGGTCTTGTTGTAGTACATAGTGACCACATCATATGATGAGGGGATCATGTACAGGCCTTCGCCATTTACCCGGCTCAGGCCGAGTAAGTTGTCATATATGTCGCTCAAATCAAAGTTGGTATCACCTTCTGCTAAAGGCTGCATATCGTAAACGATATTGCCTTGAGCAAATGGAACTACAAAAAGATCCGCCAACCAGATCACATCTGGCAGCGTCCCGGCAGCAGCCTGGGTGGTATAGGTTGTCACTAGGTCTGCACCAGGGATGTACTCTACTTTGACTTCAATTTCTGGGTGCAGCGCCTGGAAATTCTCCACTAGCAATTGATTGACGCGCTCAACGGCGGGATCGTTGATAGTTCCAAATCGAATCTCAGTCACCTCCTGAGCATTCGCAGCGCCGATTGCCATCAGGGCAAAGGTGAGAATTAAGACAACAAGAACCTTTAGCTTCAACATGGGAACTCCTTTTAGGGATCATCTTTGGAAAAGAATGGATACCTGCGTTTGCTGAGATCACATCATGTGACTGGAGAGTTCAACCTCCTGGTAATTGAGGACAATTATTAATAACAGATAACAATGCCCGAAGAGGAGCCGTTCTAATCAGCATTTGTTACCGGGGATTTGTCATGGATAATGGGCATATGCAGTTTCCAAATAAACAGTTAATTGATAGAATTCAAAAAACGAATGTCGAAAGTATAAATTCGAATTTATTTCTTGTCAAATCATCCTAGTGCATTTTTGCAGCTACCTTTGGGATTGTTCACATGAACTCAACCGCTTTCACCCCCATCGAAACTACCCGGCGCACGTTGGCTGCCCAAGTAGAGGAACGCATTCGGGATGCAATCCTCAAGCGCCAACTGAAACCCGGCGAGCGCATTGATCAGAATAAACTGGCCGATGAACTTCAAGTCAGTATGGCTCCCATCCGCGAAGCGATAAAGGGACTTGAAGCCGAGGGATTGGTTAAAATTCAACCCCGGAGAGGTGCATTTGTTGTAGAAGTTTCTATCAATGATATGAACGAATTGTATTTCACACGGCAGTTGATTGAGGGCGAGGCTATCTATCACGCGGTTCCTAATCTTACTGAGGCGGATTTCACTGAACTTGAACAGATGATTCTCGATATGCGCCACGCTACTGCCGCTGGAGATATTCCCGGTTATATTGCTCTGAACCGTCAATTTCACTTGCGATTGTACAGCAGTCTGGAAAACCAATGTTTGTTACAGGTAATCCAGATGCTCTGGGACCGAAGTGAACTTTATCGTTATCGTTACATGTTTATGACACGGGATACCAACCGTATACATCAAGAACACGAAGCTATTCTGGAGGCCTGCCGCCATCGCAACGCTGCGCTTGCGAGAGAACGTGCGCAACAACACATTTCTTTGACTCAGCACGAACTGAGTCAACATTTGGGTGGTGAGTTTGCTCATGTCTCTGCAGAGGAGAGTTAGCGCACTTTTCTGTAAATGTATTCGACTCGACAAAACTATCGAATATATTCTGATCGGAGCACAAACGAAGGGCCAGTTCCATTTGCTGTACGGGGCTGAAGGGACACAAGCGCTTTTCACCGGTCTGGCGACGCAAGTCATTTATGGAGGCTGCGATGCGGATACCGCCGAGTTCTACAGCAAGGCGAGTGGGATGGCGACAACTGATTCCAACCAGGACGACCCGAACAGCCACTTACGCCAACGTCCGCTGTTGACGGTGGATGAGGTTATCACGCCGCAGGTCGGCAACTGCACGATATTCGCTCGCTATGTCGAAGCAGGCTTTGCCACTCAGGTGGTATTGAATGCGCGTCTGACCCGCTTCTACGAACGCGAGGACTGGAAAGCGCGGTTAGCGCATTCAAAAGGTGCAGCGCCGCTTCTGCTGGAGCGAGGATTGGAACTTAAGCTTCAGTCGCCCGTTGAAGCTGCGATTCCGTCTGATGAACCATTGCCCTTGTTAGAGCGAGCAGCGGCTGTGGTCATGGACAAGATGGCGTTATTGGCGACTGACAAGGCCGGTGGCAAGGTCAAGACTGATAGTCTGAACGCAATGAAGGCCCGCCTTCAACAAAGGCGACAGGAGCCTCCAGCACGATTGGAGTTGAGCGCATGACACTGACCAAAAAGACGATGGTCCGCGAGATCGGACGGCGCACCCGGCTGAAGAACCGAGATGTCCAGATGATGCTGGAGACACTCATTGCGGTGTGGACGGAGGAGTTGGCCGAAGGCAGTGGACGGATCGAACTGGAAGGGTTCATGGTGCTGGAGGTTGACATTGTGACGCAATCGAATGCTTTCGGATTGACAGGTTGCCAAACTACTGAGGTTTCGCCGTATCAGCGTCTCCGAATGCGAACGAGTAAATATCTCCGAAGCTGCCTTAATCCAGACTTATCACTCGACGACTAGCCGGTAGCCTACACCGGGTTCTGTAATCAGCATCTTCGGCAGTGCCGGATTATCCTCGAGCTTCTGACGAAGTTGCGCAAAGTAGACTCGCAGATAGTGCGTTTCGTGGACATACTCTGGTCCCCACACCGCGCGTAGTATCTGTTGATGCGTCAGCACTTTGCCTGTGTGCTGAATCATCAGGCGCAGGAGCGCATATTCGGTCGGGGTTAGCTTGACCGTTTCGCCGCGCAGCGTGACCAACCGTCGTGCTAGATCGACTGTTAGGTCTCCGCAGCGAAAGAGGGGCTCCTGTGCTTCTGATTGGGTGTGGCGGATGGCGACACGGATGCGTGCCAGCAGTTCGTCTGTGCTGAAGGGCTTTGTCAGATAATCATCCGCGCCTGTATCCAATGCCGCCACTTTGCCCTGGTCATCATCACGCACGGAAAGGATGATGACGGGTGTTGCCGTCCACTCGCGCAGTCGGCGCAGCACCTCCAGCCCATCCATATCCGGCAAACCCAGGTCGAGAATGATGATGTCTGGTCGATGCTGTGCAGAACGGGTGATGCCTTCGCCCCCGGTCACAGCTTCGATGACATGATAACCGCTCGCCTCCAGGCTGATGCGCAGGAAACGGCGAATCTGTACTTCGTCGTCGATCACCAGGATATGAACGCCTTCGCTCACAATGCAGCCTCCTTCACAGGCGGTGGTGCTGCCCCTAATGGCAGTTGGATGACGAAGCAGGCTCCGTGAGGAGTTCTGTTCTCAGCCTTCAGTGTCCCACCGTGCGCTTCGACTAGTCCGCGACTGATCGACAAGCCCAACCCGGTGCCACCGGTGGGCGTCCCAGGAACGCGGTGAAACTTATCGAAGATGCGTTCTATCTCTTCGTTAGGAATGCCGGGACCGTCATCCATTGCGCGGACACGCAGGTTGCCCTCGATGACTCTTGCATCGAGATCGACCTGTGTCGTCGTCGGGGTGTAATTACGAATGTTGTCGAGAAGGTTGACGATCACCTGCTCAATGAGGACAAAATCCATCTGCACCAGTGGTAGGTCAGGGGGGCAGTCGATCTGAAGGCGACGTTCACCCAGCGCGATTCCCATGCGCTGCACCGCCGCACCGAGCAAGTCACAAACATCACACCACTCACGTTTGAGCATCAGCCGCCCACTCTCCAATCGTGACATATCGAGCAGGTTCTCGACGAGCCGATTCAACCGTTCGGCGGCGGTTAAGATGTCCTGTGCCAGCGCCGCACGATTGCTGCTGTCACTGGCGGTAGCCAGATTGAGCAAACCGCTCGCTGCGCCGCTAATCGTTGCGATAGGGGTCCGCAGCTCATGCGAGATCGAATTGAGCAGCGCTGTGTACAGTCGCTCGCTCTCACGCAGCATGGTCGCCTGCTCCGCCGCCTGGTCGAGCATTTCGCGCTCGATAACCAGCGCCACCTGATTGGTGAAGGTCTCCAGCAGCGCCTCCTGGTCAAAGGTCAGCCTTTCATCCTCGCGGAGGCGCAGCCCCAGGATGCCCACGCTGCCTGCCGATGTTCGAAGCGGCAGGTAGCGACCGGAAGCGGCGGGCAGCGTATCGGTATGCCGCCCTGCGGTACGCCCGTTCTCGAATGCCCACTGCGCCGCGCCCAGTTCGCGCTCGTCCATCGTCAATGTGCTGCTCGGATGTGGTGTCTGGCTCAATGCGTCGTCTTTCGCCAAGAGAATCGCAACATCGCCGTTAAAGATGCGTCCGATCTGTGCCACAGCGCTGCGCAACACCGCATCCATATCGACGGCCGATGCGGTCTCATGCGCCAGCGTGTACAGCGCCATGTTTCGTTCGGCGTTATGACGCGCCTGCCGTTCCTGCGTGCGGATGCGTGCGGTCAGGTTACCCGCAAAGAGCGCGATGAAGAAGAAGAGGAGAAGGAGCAGTAAATCCTGCGCGCGAGAGATCTCGAACGTGAAGCGCGGCTCAATGAAGAGGAAGTTCCAGGCCAGTGCGCTGGTCGCTGCCGCTAGCACGGCGGGTCCGCGCCCCAGGTAGACGGCGATCAGCAGCACCGCCATGAGATAGATCAAACCGAGTAGCTCATAGCTGACAATATCGCTAATGATCAGATGTCCAAGCGTGACTGCGCCCACTGCCGTTAGCGCGATCCCATACTGGGTTGGATTGGATGTTTGCCGGGTATCGAGATTGAAGAGCGGCGGACGTGTCGTCGTCGGATTGCCAGTTACCACGAATACATCAATGCTGCCGCTGGCGCGCACGACCTTATCGACGGGCGATCCACCGCGCAGTGCATCCCGTAGCGGAGAGTGTACAGGTTTGCCCATGACGATCTGGGCGGCGTTGCGTTGGCGGGCGACATTCAGCAGGGTTGCCGGGATGTCGTCGCCTGCAGTTGTGACAACCTCCGCCCCCAAATCGCGCGCTAGTTCGAGATTGTGCGTTAGGGTTACACGCTGCTCCGGCGTGAGCATGCCTGAAGTCTCGACATAGACCGCCAGCCAATCCGCTTCCAAATTGTATGCCATACGCCGCGTCCAGCGGATGAGTTGCTCCGAGAATGGGCTGGGACCAACCGCGACCAGCAGCCGCTCCCCAGATTTCCACGGTCCAGCGATGCGTTTAATCTGCATGTAATTCTGAAGCTGGTGATCGACGCGCTCGGCGGTCAGACGCAGCGCCATCTCACGCAGCGCGGTCAGATTGCCGACACGGAAGAAGTTGTTTGCAGCCGTCTCCACTTTTTCCGGGACGTAGACCTTGCCCTCGGCGAGCCGTTTGCGCAGGTCTTCCGGCGACAGGTCGATCAGTTCGATTTCGTCTGCCAGGTCGATAATCGAGTCGGGCACGGTCTCATGGACGGTGATGCCGGTGATTTGGCGGACGGTATCGGCGCGGCTCTCGAAATGCTGGACGTTGATTGTCGTGTAGACGTTGATGCCCGCTTCGAGAATTTCGACCACATCCTGATATCGCTTGGGATGCCGGACGCCCGGCACATTGGTATGCGCCAGTTCATCGACGAGGACAAGTTCCGGCTTCCGCTGGAGAATAGCGTCTAAGTCCATTTCCTCCAGCGTCGTCCCGCGATACTCGACCTTCTGGCGTGGGATGATCTCCAGTCTGTCGAGCAGCGACTCTGTCTCGGCGCGATTGTGCGTCTCGACATAGCCGACGACAACATTGACGCCTTCTGCTTTGCGCATGTGCGCCGCGTCGAGCATAGCGTAGGTCTTGCCAACGCCTGCCGCCATGCCAAAGAAAACCTTGAGTTTGCCGCGCCGCTGTCTCTGTTCCTGATCTTGTATCGCAGCAAGCAGCGCATCGGGATCCGGACGGTTTTCGCTCATAACTGTATACCTCAAGATCTGCCTACTATTGTAGTCCGTCCAACGCGAGATTGAGCAGAAGCACGTTGACACGCGGCTGACCGAGCAAGCCGATCTGTGGTGCTTCGATGGCACTATCGACCAGTGCATTGACCTGCTCGACCGTCAGCCCGCGCGCAGCTGCTACACGCGCCACCTGTAACTGTGCCGCTACTGGCGATATATGCGGGTCAAGCCCGCTGCCCGATGCGAATAGCATGTCTGTTGGGATGACCGCATCTTCGGCCAGGTTGTGCGCCTCGCGGAAAGCAACCGCACGTTCTTCGACCACCTGTGCCAGGGTCGCATTGGTCGGCCCAAGATTGCTGCCGCTTGATGGTAGGGGGTTGTAGCCGATGACAGATGGACGCGACCAGAAATACCGCGGGTCGCTGTTCATTTCCTGTCCGATGAGTGACGAGCCGACGACTGCGTCATCATGGATTTGCAGACTACCGTTCGCCTGCACCGGGAATACGACCTGTGCGGCGAGCGTGACCACCAGGGGATAAAGTATGCCGGTGAGGATCGTCAGAACGACGAGCATTCGCAGGGCAGTGAGAATCGTTTTCATGATGGTGCCTCGTTCCTATGCCAACCCAATGGCCGCGATAATCATGTCGATAACCTTAATTCCGACGAACGGTATAATCAGTCCCCCGACACCGTAGATGAGCAGGTTGCGCTGCAAGACCTGCGCCGCCGCCATCGGCCTATAGTTCACGCCGCGCAGCGCCAGTGGGATGAGTGCGATGATGATCAGGGCATTAAAGATGGTTGCGCTCAGAATGGCACTCTGTGGCGAGTGCAGTGCCATGATGTTGAGCGCCGCCAGTGGACCCGCTTCACCTGTGTTGGCAGCGTAGAGCGCCCCGAACAACGCGGGCAGGATGGCGAAATACTTGGCGACATCGTTGGCGATGCTGAAGGTCGTCAGCGCGCCGCGTGTCATTAGGAGCTGCTTGCCGATCTCCACGACTTCGATCAGCTTGGTCGGATCACTATCGAGATCAACCATATTGCCGGCCTCACGTGCCGCCTGCGTGCCGGTGTTCATGGCCACACCGACATCCGCCTGCGCCAGGGCGGGGGCGTCGTTGGTGCCGTCACCCGTCATGGCGACGAGATGTCCGTCATCCTGCTCTTTGCGGATGCGTCTGAGCTTGTCCTCCGGTGTTGCCTGCGCCATGAAGTCATCGACACCTGCCTCGGCTGCAATGGCGGCGGCAGTCAGCGGGTTATCGCCTGTGATCATTATCGTGCGGATGCCCATTGAGCGAAGCTGCGAAAAGCGTTCCTTGATGCCACCTTTCACAATGTCCTTGAGTTCGATGACGCCGAGAATATCTGCATTCTCAGAGACGACCAGTGGCGTGCCGCCATTCCTGGCGATTCCGTCCACAATTGCATTGACCTCGTTGGGCACGCGCCCGCCTCCTGCGATGATGTATTGCTTCACCGCGTCCGCCGCGCCCTTACGAATGCTGCGCGGCGCCTGTCCGTCATGGGCATGGAAATCGACGCCGCTCATACGCGTCTGTGCGGTGAAGGGGATGAACTCGGCTTTCAGGTCGGCGATTTCGCGTCCACGTAAACCAAACTTCTCCTTCGCCAGAACAACGACTGAACGCCCCTCCGGTGTTTCATCCGCCAGCGATGAAAGCTGTGCCGCATCCGCCAGGCGGTCGGGCGCGATGTTCGGGGCAGGATGGAACGTTGTCGCCATGCGATTGCCGAGTGTGATCGTACCGGTCTTATCGAGCAACAGGACATCGATATCGCCTGCTGCTTCGACCGCACGTCCGCTGGTCGCCAGCACATTGCGCTGGATCATGCGATCCATCCCGCTGATGCCGATGGCGCTCAAAAGCCCGCCAATGGTGGTCGGAATGAGGCAGACCAGTAGTGCGATCAACACGGGCAGCGTTGCGGTTGTCTGCGCGATGCCGCTCTCCACTTCGCCATAGGCGGTGAACGCGCGCAGCGTCACGACCGCCAGCAGGAAGACAATCGTCAACCCGGAGAGCAGGATCGTGAGTGCGATTTCGTTTGGCGTCTTCTGCCGTTTTGCACCTTCGACTAAGGCGATCATGCGGTCGAGGAAGGTGCTACCCGGCTCTGACGTGATTTTGACCACTATGCGGTCGCTCAGCACGCGCGTGCCGCCTGTGACAGCGCTGCGGTCGCCACCGCTCTCGCGGATAACCGGGGCTGACTCGCCGGTGATGGCGCTCTCGTCCACGCTGGCGATGCCTTCGACCACTTCGCCGTCGCCAGGAATTTGGTCGCCTGCCTCACAGACGACCAGATCGCCCAGCCGAAGATGTGACGCCGCGATGCGCTCTTCTCGATCACCGATGCGCTTGCGGGCGCTCATCTCTTTGCGTGCCTTACGGAGGCTATCCGCCTGCGCTTTGCCGCGTCCTTCGGCCATCGCTTCAGCAAAGTTGGCGAACAGCACGGTGAACCACAGCCAGAGCGTGATTTGCAGATTGAAACTGAATTCCGTGCCGCCGCCCGACAGCACATCACGAATGAGAATGGCGCTGGTCATGATCGCACCGACCTCGACTACGAACATGACCGGGTTCTTGAGTTGTTGTAATGGGTTCAACTTGCGCAGCGCATCCAGCAGCGCACGGCGCAGGATGGATGCCTCAAACAGCGGGCGAGCCGATGATTGGTTCGACATGATGCACCTCTAGAAGCTGCGACCGGCAGCCATGAGCAGATGTTCAACAATGGGACCCAGCGTTAGCGCCGGGAAGAAGGTCAGCGCGCCGACGATCAGGATGATAGCGATCAGTAGCCCGGCAAAGACCGCGCCATCAGTCGGGAATGTGCCGGGCGAGGGCGGGGCAGTCTTCTTGACAACCATACTGCCCGCAATTGCCAGCACTGGAATAATGACGCCGAAGCGCCCGACCCACATGGCGATGCCCAGCAGTAGATTGTAGAACGGTGTGTTGGCATTCAATCCGGCGAACGCGCTGCCGTTGTTATTCGATGCCGACGCGAAAGCGTAGAGGATTTCGCTGAAGCCGTGTGGACCTACGTTGGCGCGGCTGCTCAAGCCCGCCTCGGTGACAGAGGCAAGCGCCGTCATCAGTAGCACGGCGGCGCTGGGGAGCAGAATCGCCAGGATCGCCATCTGAATTTCGCGCGCTTCGATCTTTTTGCCCAGGTACTCTGGCGTGCGTCCGACCATCAGCCCGGCGATGAAGACCGTCATGATGACGAAAATCAACATGCCGTAAAGACCCGCGCCCACGCCGCCGAAGATGATCTCGCCAAGCAGTATGTTAAGCATGGCGATGCCCCCTGCCAGCGGTGTAAAGCTGCTCTGCATGGCGTTGACCGAGCCGTTTGAGGCGGCGGTGGTTGCTGCGCCCCACAGGATGCTGTTGGTGATCCCGAAGCGGACTTCTTTCCCTTCCAGCACCCCCGCCACACCAAAGACTGGATTGCTGCTGTACTCCGAGACGAGCATGAGCGACAGACCGGTAATGAGCATGATGAGCATGGCAGCGAAGATCACCCATCCCTGCCGCTGCGAGCCGATCATTCGCCCATAGGTGTTGGTCAGCGCCGCTGGGATGAGCAGAATGGCGAGCATTTGCAGGAAGTTGCTGAGCGGTGTTGGGTTTTCAAATGGATGCGCGCTGTTGACGTTGAAGAATCCACCACCATTGGTACCCAACTGCTTGATAGCGATCTGCGAGGCGGCGGGTCCCTGTGGCAGTGCCTGCGTCACACCAGTGAGTGTGGTGGCTTCAACAGGCGCGCTGAAGTTCTGCATAACACCCTGCGAGACCAGCACCAACGCCAGGATCAGCGACAGCGGCAGCAGTATATACATCGTCGACCGCACCAGATCGACCCAGAAGTTACCAATCGTATGCGCGGTGCGGCGTGCCAACCCGCGTATGAGCGCGCTGACGACGGCGATACCGGTCGCCGCGCTGACGAAGTTCTGCACTGCCAGCCCCAGCATCTGCGTGGCGTAGCTCAGGGTCGTCTCGCCCGCGTAGGACTGCCAGTTGGTGTTGGTCATGAAGCTGGTTGCCGTGTTAAATGCCAGCGTCGCTTCGACGGTGGGCAGTCCCGCTGGGTTCAGCGGCAGCACGCCCTGCGCCAATTGCAGCCCGAAGACGACGAAGAAGCCGAGGACGTTAAACACGACCAGCGCGACCGCATAGCCTCGCCAATCCTGCTCTTCGTCTGCTTTCACGCCTGTCAGACGATAGGTGATGACCTCGACTGGACGCAGGACAGGCGAGAGGAATGTGCGTTTGCCGGCAAAGATGCGTGCCATGAAGCCACCCAGCAGCGGTGTCAGGACGATGAGCAGCCCGAAATAAGCGACGAGTTGCAATAGTTCTAAAGGTGTCATCGGCTAGAACCTTTCAGGGTAGAGCATGGAATAGACAAGATAGATGAGTAGCAGAAACGCTAGCAGTCCGGCGATAACGAGTTCAAGGCTCACGATGTGGCTCAACCTCAATGCAGGTTTTCGGATAGAGTGATTATCGCAGTGGCGAGGTCAGGAAGGTGTCAGAGTATTTCGTTGGGACATCAAGAAATGATCAAGACAAAGTTTAGAGCAGCGACATGTGAGGCTGATGCTTGTGAAACTTACAGGATAATTCCGTCCAGAATAACCCTCATCGGAGCACTAACCAAAGGACAGTTCCACTTGCTGTAATGGGCTGAAGGGAGACAGGTGCTTTATACCGGTTTGGCGATCCTAGGTGATCTATGGCGGATGTGATGCAGATACCGCCGAGTCCTACAGCAAGGCGAGCGGTACAGCGACGACCGACGCCAATCAGGACGATCCGAACAGCCACTTACGCCAACGTCCGCTGCTCACGGTGGATGAAGTCATCACGCCGCAGGTAGGCAACTGCACGATATTCGCTCGCTATGTCGAAGTAGGCTTTGACACTCAGGTGGTGCTGAATGCACGTCTGACCCGCTTCTACAAACGCGACGACTGGAAAGCGCGGTTAGCGCATTCAAAAGGTGTTGCGCCGCTCCTGCTGGAGCGAGGATTGGAACTCAATCTCCAGTCGCCCGTTGAAGCTGCGATTCCGTCTGATGAACCCTCGCCGCTGCTCGAGCGAGCAGCCGAAGCGGTGATGGAGAATGTGGCGGCGCTGGCAGCGACCAAGGCCGGTGGCAAGGTCAAGAGCGATAGTCTGAACGCAATGAAGGACCGCCTTCAGCAGAAGCGGCAGGAGCCCCCAGCACGACTGGAGTTGAGCGCATGACCCTGACCAAAAAGACGATGATCCGAGAGATCGGACGGCGCACACGCTTGAAGAACCGAGATGTCCAGAGGATGCTGAAGACACTGATTGAAGTGTGGACGGAGGAGCTGATTGAAGGCAGTGGGCGGATTGAACTGGAAGGGTTATTCGTGATCGAGACCCAGCAAGTTGACCGGGCGAGCGCACTGGACATCTCCGATCAGGCAAAGCGCCACGTTACATCCGGCGTGTTTGGATGCGAGCCAGTCATAGCCTGCGGCAGCAGCTGCGGCTTACGCCTGACGAATCCAGTACACACCCGTTTCGGGATCACGGCGCATGACAAAAGCGTGCATGTCGGCGAGGAACCTGACAATGCTGGTGTAGTGCTTGCCTGACTGCCTGAGGCAACTGGGCTTAAGCTTGTAGAAGCGTTCATAGAGACGCTGCGCCAATCGGCTGACGTTCACCCACGTTTCGTCCTGCGCCAGTAAGAAGTGATGTGCAGATTGTCACACATCATTGGTGGTGTAGTCAGGGATGGGGGCGGCTGTGCTTGTTCTTTGGCATCGATTTCGGCGCGATGCGCAGTACCTTCGTCGCATCCCGCTCGGTCATTATCTATTACTCAGCTCCAACACAGCGCGAGCCAATCACGAGGATATTCGTCTAGACGACAGGATTAATCCCTGTAAAGACGATGTGCAGGCGTCCGGTCGAGGGGCGGATCTCGACTTCCGCGCACACACCGTAAACGGTCGCAATCTGCTCGGCAGTCAGGACTTCGCGCGCTGTACCGTGGTTGACAATCTGACCCTGCTGCATCAGGTAGACACGGTCGCAATACGCCGCAGCATGATTGAGGTCGTGCAGTGCGGTGATTGTTGTCAGACTCAACGAATGTACCAAGTCGAGGATTTCGATTTGATACCGTACATCGAGATGATTCGTCGGCTCATCCAGGATCAAAACCTGTGTTCCCTGCGCCAGCGCACGCGCCACCAGCACACGCTGCTTTTCGCCGCCGGAGAGGGTGCCGAAGATACGCCCACCTTTGTCGTGCATTCCTACACGCGCCAGTGCATCCGCGATCATCTGGCGGTCTTCCGCATTATCGCGGTCGAAGAGCTGCTTATGTGGCGTTCGCCCGGCTGCTACCACTTCCAAAACGCTAAAATCGAAGTCAGCGGCTCGCTCCTGCGCAACTACCGCAGTACGCTTTGCCGACTCGCGTGCTGAAAGGTCTGTCCACACGTTCTGCCCATCGATGAGTGCTACACCTGTCGCTGGTTTGAGTGCACGATAGATGCTGCGCAGCAGGGTCGATTTACCGCAGCCATTGGGCCCGAGTAAACCTACCATCGTCCCCGGTTCAGCGCATAGGGTGACGGCGTTGACGATGCGTGTCTCTTCGATTTCAACACTAATGTCTTCGAGCTGAACGCGCACTTATGACCCTCCGCCTGTGTTACCGCTGCGGCTCATAATGTAAATGAAGAACGGCGCGCCGATCACGCCCGTGATGATGCCCAATGGCATCTCGGCAGGGCGAATGACGATACGAGCGAAAATATCGACCCACATCAGGAAGATGCCGCCGACCAGCGCTGAAGTGAGTAGTACACGACGATGGTCGGGTCCGACCAGCATCCGCACCATGTGTGGGATCATCAGTCCCACAAAGCCGACGCCACCAGAGACAGCAACAACGCTCGCTGTCAGTAGCGATGCTGCGCCCAGGAGTAGAAGTCGAAAGCGGTTGACATCGACCCCCAGCGCATACGCCGATTCTTCACCCATCAGCAGTGCATTGAGGGGACGCGCTTGCAAGACCAGAAGAAGTGTAAGTGTGACGACCACGGCACTTGCCGCACCAAGATCGATCCACTCCGCACCTGCGACACTACCGAGCAGCCAGTACAGCACTGCCCGCAGCTCGTTAGGGTTTGCCTGAAGCTGGATGTAGCTGGTGATGGCACTTAGGAGATAGCTGATGGCGACACCTGCCAGAATCAGGCGGCCTGGCGAGAAGATGCCGCGTCGCTGTCCCAGCAGAAACACTAGCAACAGCGACCCCATTGCGCCGATAAAAGCACTGGTTGTCACTGCGGAAGGCGTGGCTGCAAAGATACCGAGCGTGATGACAGCAACCGCGCCCACCGACGCGCCGGAAACTGTGCCAAGGATGTACGGGTCGGCGAGCGGGTTTCGCACAACTGCCTGCATGACCACGCCAGCCACCGCCAGCGATGCGCCGACGACCAGCCCAAGCAAGGTGCGCGGCATTCGGAAGTCCCAGACAATCTGGTTCGTCGTAGGGGCGATTCCAGGTGCGAGCGCGCTGCCTGTCAATGGCGCACTCACGTTCGCCCCCATCACTACCCAGACCTCATTGAGCGGGATCGAAACCGAGCCAATGCTGACGGACACGACGACCGTCAGCATGACCAGCAAGCATAGCACCGAGACGAACAGCCGATACCCGCTCCCTTTGATCAGGTGTGGGCTGGCATGAAGATCCACCTCCATGCCACTTTGGGTGCGCACGAACATGCTATTCAAAAGCTTCGGGATGCAGCACCCGCGCAGCCTGCTCAATCAGCTCACCGGTTCTCAGGCTGGTGAGATAGGTGTTTGTGCCGACCTGGTCGTTCTGCACAGCGCTAGAATTGGCGAAGACCTCACGGTAACGCGGGATGAGTTCATCGGTGCTTTTGCCATAGCTGAAGATCAACAGGACATCCGGGTTTGAGGCAGCGTAGTCTTCCAGTGACGGCGGTGTGTCGTAATTCGCACCGACGAACAGATTAATCCCACCTGCCTGACGCAGTAAGTCAGTGAAATAGCCATCGCCCAGCGCAAAGATCGGGTCAGAACTAAATCCGTCAATCCACACTACCGTCATAGGCTCGCGACCCGCAATCTGTTCCTGCACATCAGCAATCTGGTCGCGGATACCCTGAACGATTTCTGCTGCTTCCGCCTGGGCATCAAAGATGATGCCCACTTGCATGATCTCTTGGTAGAGGAGTTCAATCGTCAAATCGTCCGGCGCGGCACACGATGACGGGCCATTGTAGACGACCGCACCGACCGACTCCCAGTCTTCGCGTGATGCCTGCCCTTCAGGGAATGCATTCGGACCCCCTGCATAGTAGAAGTCCGGCTGTGCGGCGATGACTGCTTCACGGCTTGGCGCTTCACCAGCATTCCCCAAAAGCGGAATGGCGAAAACGGCATCAGCGATAGCAGGGGGTGGTACATTAACATCCGACTCGAAGAAGAAGTAGCGTCCAATGATGCTGTCTGCCGCACCCAGTGCGACCATGATCGATGTTTGCCCTGTCCAGTAGCCGACCGCGCGTTCTGGTCGCGCCTCGACTGTGATCGTCTCACCACACGACTCAATTGTGACGGGGTACTCGGTGCGTTCGGCGCCCATCTCAAAGGCTTCCGGGTGAAACTGCTCTGCCAATCGCTCAACCGCCAATGGTGCACGGATGCCTGTGTTGGTTTCCGCGCCAATCAGCGCATATTGTTCGGAATGTGCAGCGCGCATGTTTGGGAAGGTCTCGGAGAGGAATGCCGCGTATTCCGCCTCATCGGGTACCCCTTCAGCATCTTCGTAATCGTAAATGATGAATAAATCCGGGTCCTGGGTAGCAAACGCTTCCAGACTGACTTCAACATAGGAGGTCTCGGCATCACCAAAGAGATTGCGCCCACCAGCCAGTTCGATGAGGACGCTTTCATAACCCCGCCCCCAGACACCAATTGGGCCGTTGCCGCGATCAATCATGATCACGTCTACAGGTTCCAGATCAGCGACGCGGTCTTGTACGGCAGCGATCCGCTCTTGCATTTCCTCAACAAGTGCCTCAGCACGATCCTGCACATCAAAGATTACACCGATGTTGAGAATGTCCTGATAACTGTTGTCCAGGCTAAAGGTTTGTGGGTTATCGATACACTGGTCGGTTAGACCATAGACGTTTGCGCCCGCCTCGATAAATTCCTCAGCAGTGACCAATCCGCGATCTGCGTTGAAGTCCGAGGTGGGATAAGCCGAAAAAACAAAATCGGCATTCGCACTGACAATGAGTTCACGGGACGGACGCTGCAAGCGTGGAAACAGATTAAAGCTGTCATAACGCCCCGCGTACTCCGGGAGTTCCGCATAGGGCTGACCGTAATACACACCGACAAGGCGGTCTTCGAGTCCAAGTGCGAGCAAAATTTCGCCTGTGTTTTGCCAGGTTGCGAGTACGCGCTGAGGCGACGCTTCAACTGTCAACGTTCGTCCGCAGTTTTCAACCGTGACTGGGTACTGAGTGCGGGGTGCAATATCCTGTGCCTGAGCAACCCAAGTTACAAAGACTACAGTGAGAACAAGTCCCAGTACGATGGTACGTAGCTTCATTGATGTTCCTCGTTCTTCTTCTTAATTGATACGAAGTATCATATTCGTTCGGAATTTAGCACATTCGCTTCTTAAAGGCAAATTGAACTTGCTCGGTTCTCGTCCACCTCTGCAAGGTATGCCTGCTTTCTATTGCATGGCGTTTGGGCAGTTGATTTCGCTGCTTGGTTCAGGTGTGAGCAGTTTTGGGATTTCTGTCTGGGTGTTGTGGTAAATATGCTCACCCTTGCCTAGTTTTAGGTATTAATGGCCAGCCTATTCCTAATTTCTATGGTATTGGATTGGCTTCGGGATTCATGTTGACCGGAAAACTGGATGGGGAACCCAGCTTCAGGGGGCCAACCAATGGGTTATGGTTGTATCAGAATGGGCTTGGTGAGTTGATTACCCAAGCAATTATGACGTAGTGAACTGAGTTTACACAGCTTAGTCTTCCCAAATCCATGATTTCTAATTGACTCGACAAACCCATCGAACCAATTCTGATCGGAGCACAAACGAAAGGTCAGTTCCATTTGCTGTACGGGGCTGAAGGGACACAGGCGCTTTTCACGGGTCTGGCGACCCAGGTGATCTACGGTGGTTGTGATGCGGATACCGCCGAGTTCTACAGCAAGGCGAGCGGCCCGGCGACGACCGACGCCAATCAGGACGATCCGAATAGCCATCTGCGCCAACGTCCGCTGCTGACGGTGGATGAGGTCATCACACCGCAGGTGGGCAACTGCACGATCTTTGCCCGTTATGTGGAGGCGGGCTTTGCCACCCAGGGCGAAGATTGTCATAAAAGAAGGAACGGGAACGCTCTACTACACGTTCCCGTTCCCCGATGATGTGTATATGCCTAGTTATGGAAACTTGGACCTGAAGAGACTTCAGTCGAACAATCAAAATCGCTATCCACCATCCGATTCCTCGCTCAAGTACAGTTCCCCAATCGTAAACGTTTATTGATGTGGACGCCGCAGAGTCAGCCATAGAAACTAGGCTGAATTGATGCGATTGACCAAATCCCTTCTCGAACACAACTGAATTAGGCTTTGCGGTGATTGTGGGGAGGCGACCCCTCCCCCAACCACCTTGAAGTCCCGCCACGGAGGGCAACGGTACTCCCGGTCAACAGTTTAGCATGACCCGGCTCTATCGTGTTTGACCTCTGGCGGGTGTGTTCATTTCTCACTTCACGGAGGGATTGTCATGACTCGTATTCTCACACTGACCAATCACAAAGGGGGCGTGGGGAAATCCACGTCTGCCACCAACATCGCGCTGGGTTTGACCCGGGTACTGCGAAAAATGGGCGCGCCTAACAACCGCGTGCTATTGGTGGATACCGATAGCCAGGGACATGCCACTCTGGTCACGACCGGTCGCAATGACTTTGGCACCGAAGACAGCCTGTATCGGGTGCTGATGGCTGATCGTCAGCAAGCCCCACAAGTCATGGCGGACACGATTGTCCAGAGCCACTGGGATGCCGACTTACACGTTCTGCCCGCATCGCCTTTGCTGGAAGGCGCTGAACGGGAACTGATGCGCGTGGCAGGTGCGCCTTATCGTCTGGCGGAACCGCTCTCCCGGATTGCCGATCACTATGCCGCCGTCATCATCGATACCCGTCCCTCCTTCTCACTCCTGACAGAGATGGGGCTGATTGCCGCAACCGATGCGATTGTCCCAGTCGAGCCACGCTATCTGGAAACGGTCGGCTTGATGAGCGTCATCGAGAAGATCGCTGATATCCGAGATGGCTGGCGAGTGCCGAACCTCCGAATCAGCGGCGTGGTTGTCACAAAGGTGGACACGCGTGTGCGCGGACATCGGTATCTGCTGGATCAACTCAAGCAGCATGACATTCTAGGTCGCCTGTTCTGTGGGGTGATTCCGGCTAATGAAGCCGTGTCCTACGCTCACAGCGAACATCAGAGTATCTTCACCTACGATCCGCAGGCCAGCGCCGGAGTGGCTTACCTCAAGCTGGTCGGCACGCTGCTGCACCGGGTCTTCAAGGCAGGTGTGTGATGCCTAAACGGAACGGCACCCAGAAACTCGATGCACTGCTCGGTTCGATCACGGCTGATCTGATCGGCGGCGAACAACAACCTATAGCTGAACATGGTCTGCGGGTTGAGAACTTGCTTATGGAGATGGTGCGCCCGGATCCAGTGCAACCGCGCCGTGTGCTGCCAGAGACCCTGCATCACAGTTTTCATGACAATCGGCTGACCCCTACTCAGTCGCTGCGGGAGTTGGTGCAGCGGGTTCAGGTGGCTGCCCGGCAGCGCGGACGCCCCTTCACTAACGTGCTGGAGTTGCTGCCTGACGCCGACACGGAGCAGGGCGATGCTGAAGCCAAGTTATCCCCGGAAGAACAACTACTGCGCGATCTGGTGCATCTGGCAGTCACGATCCGGGATGATGGTCAGGTCAATCCCTTAACGGTAGTGGATGCCTCTCAGGGTGTGACTCGTCTATATCGCATCGAAACGGGCGAGCGGCGCTACTGGGCCACCTGGTTGCTGCGTGACTTCATCCCCAACTACACAGGCAATGGCACCATCCCCTGCATCGTGATACCGGCACAGCGGTCATCCGTGTTCCGGCAGGCTAAAGAAAATACTGCACGGTCAGGACTGACAGCGATTGCGATGGCACGTCAGGCAGCTTTGTTGTTGTTGACCGTGCATGGTTACGAGATACCCGCCTATGCTGTGAACAACGACTTCTACCGCCAGGCATTGGAGCTTGATCTGCGGGGGCATCGCGAACACACCGATGCCATCCTGTCAGCAATGGGCGGAATCGACAAGCGGCGTTTCCATCAATACAAGATGCTCCTCAAGCTCTCAGATGATGCGTTGGAGTTAGCTGATCGTCATGCGATTGATGAAAAGAAACTGCGTTATGTCGTTCCGCTTGACTCTGATCTGCACACAGAATTCGTCCAGCAGATCGTTGATCTCAATCTGACCAGTCGTCAGGTCGAAGAAATCTGTGCAGCAGGTATTGATACCGCCGAAGCTCATACAGATGACACTGTCTCGTTGCCTGCGGCGGCACTGAAACTCGCACGGCTGACACTGACGAGCCAGAAGTCAACCCCGCAGGACATCGCTCGTGCCTTGATGCAACAAGAAGGAGATGCCAAGATCGCGCGGGTGCGCTTGCAGGGAATGCAAAAGTTGTTGGCGGATGCTGAAGAAGTCCTGACCAGTTCAATTGGTCTACCTGGGTAGACCTTTTAGAACAAAACACTATGACTTCTATTCGCGCGCCGCCTAGCGCAAACAAAAGCCCATCGGATCAGTGACCAGATGGGCGGGGGAAGAAATGCTACAGTATGACGTGGTAATCAGACTGTAGCATGTTCCCCGTTCTCTGGCAACTGCATATCGCTCTCTCAGTCATTTGACCTCTATTTTGTGTTGCCTGGAGACGGCCATGAATACGAGTTATTCTCCGGCTGGGGCATCGCCCCAGCCGATAGACTGGATTGCTCAACTCACACGCCTGGTGCGTGCGCTACACCGCTCAGACATTCGCTCGGTTGCGGCTCTGATCGGTAAGCTGTTAGATGACCCGGTGGCGGCGACAATGGCCTTGAAGTTGCTCTATTGGATACCCAAAGCCACCCGTCCCGGCGGCTGGGTCTACAAGTCGTGGCGCGATTGGGCTGCCGAGTGCAATCTCTCACAGGCGCAGGTGAAGCGCATCCACAGCCGCAGTCTCCTGGAGCGGATTGGCTTTGCCCGCGCCACCTTCAAGGCTAACGGCTGCCCGACCACCCACTATCGACTGGAGGCTGATACCTTCATCAATCAACTAGCCGCCTTTTTGGAGGTCACACCGGTTCAAGTCCGCTTGTGGATGACGACTGAAGCCAGCCCATCTCAAGTGGCGATTGCCGCCATCTCGAATGGGTCAGAAGCGCCCGTTTCAAATGGTGAAAATCGCCCAATGGAAATGGCTGAAACCGCCAAATCTATAACAGACTCTGACAAACAAGAATCCACTCAAGAGAGACAGACAACAGGACAACACCAGACGGTTGTTGTTGAACCTGATCATCAGGCCAGGATGCAGCCTTTGCTTGATGCGCTGGTTTGCCTGGGGATTGGGCCAACAAGAGCAAGTTTGTTAGTGGCTGGTTACACAGACGATCAGATCAACCAAGCGCTGAGACTGACCGAACGCGTCCGCCCGTACAATCCTGCAGGTTACCTGATCCGGGCTCTTGAGGGGGAGTGGATCGCTTCGGTTCCGCCATGCAAGCAGGTACCATTGGATGGACGTAGGTATGTGACCGGCCCTTATGCCCACATTATAGGCTCATGAGCGAAGAACTACTGTTCATACCGAACTCATATGGTCGAATCGGTCGCGCTGGTCCAGCATCTCAGCCTAGGTTGTGTCGCCACTAATAATGCCCACTATGCTGACCCCGCCGCTAATGCCTTGCAGGATGTGCTGGTCGCTGTCCGGCATCACACCACGCTGGATGAATGCCGCCACCTGCGTCCCAACTCCGAGTTCAATCTCAAGCCAGGGGACGCATTGGCACCGCTGTTTGCCCGCTATCCCCAGGTTCTGAGCAATAGTGGTGAGGTTGCGGCGCTCTGCAAATTTCAGTTGGAGTACGGTTTGCAAGAACTCCCGTCGTTCTCAGCCCCCGATGGACTGAGCGCTGAAATCTATCTGGCGAGATTGTGCCAGACGCAGGCGGCAATCCTCGATCTCCCGTCGAATGGATTAGCTCAACTGGCCTATGAACTGCGCATTATCGAGGAGAGCCATCTTGCCAATTACTTCCTGATCGTCTGGGACCTCGTGCGCTTTGCTCGTGAAAACGGCATCCTGTGCCAGGGGCGGGGCAGTGCGGCAAATTCGCTGGTGGCGTATCTGCTGGGCATTAGCCCGATCAATCCGCTGACGCATGATCTGGTCTTCGAGCGCTTCCTCTCGACCGAGCGGCAGGTCGCGCCAGACATTGATATCGACTTTGATGCTGTTCGGCGCGAAGAAGTCATCCAGTACGTCTACCAGCGTTATGGCACAGATCACGCGGTGATGGCCTGTACTTTCGTCACCTTCCGTGCTCGGAGTGCCATCCGGGATCTGGGCAGAGCTTTCGGGTTGCCACCGGAGGTGTTGGACCAGGTCGCGGGGACGCTCGATACCTGGCTGGCGCGGGATGTGGGGACGATTTCAGCTTTGCACGAGGTAATGGGTGAGGGCACCATCATCCCGACCTGGATGCAGATCATCGACCTCAGCCAGCAGTTGGATGGTGTACCGCGTCGTGGTACAGTGGGACAGGGAAGCACTCGAAGATGCTGAAGCCGAGTCGCGGGTGGATGAGCGTTCGCCTGAGGGTTGTTTCGATGATCCCGTCGTCTACGATCTGATCTGCTCGGCGGACACGGTGGGTGTCTTCCAGGTGGAGAGTAGGGCAAAGGCGCAGGTGCTGCCCCGCCTGCAACCGCGCTACTTCGCCAGCCCGGTCGAGCGCAACCGCTCAACCCAGCCGGGGACGATGCAGAAGGGGAACCGTACAGCAGACCGATAGGCAGGTAGTAGTTCGGTGGTGCTGCCCGCAGGGTAGTGCCAGCGTACTGCAGCTGGTGTTGGACGGTTGGGTTCCCCCGCATCGTAGAATCACCCTGTCGCGGTTGTGGGAGGAAGGGTAGCCAAGTAGATTCTACAGATTGAATAGAACGTGACGGGTTCAATTATAAATAATCCAAGACCGTATCGTCGAAAACCAAGAATCCTCCCGGCTTGATGAGCACCTGACCTTTCATACTCTTCCCCACCATGCGGGCGGTCAATGTCTCTTCGTCTAAATAGCGTTTGACCGCATGGTTGCTATAGTTGGGATGGTGGTCATCAAATTAGATCAGGGTATATTTCGTCTGGCTCATCAACAGAAACTGACTTTAGTCCAAGCGCGTGATAGTAATCATCCATTAAGTCCCTCGTTTCACTCTGTTTTTCGTTCGTATGAGTAGGTCCCATCAAATCTTTGCAGTAGGAATGTGATCATGCCCAGATGTGGGCATCTTAACATGAATCGATTGCAGATTTTGTCCATTGGTGCTATCTATAAACATCGCGTGAAGATAATGCTTCTTGCCGAATTTGCCAGATAGCTGACTGCCTCGCCCTTTGCCTTCACTGGATCAAAGCCCATGCTTGCTCAAAGCTTCACTAGTAACAGTTTACAGGAATTTATAACTTACTTTAATCGTTTCAACCTGCGACATGTTCGACTCGCCTATGGCCTGGCGGTAT
>JAFLCG010000030.1 GCA_017303635.1 Anaerolineae bacterium
GAGTACATTGAAATCTGGTACAACCGTCAGCGGCGGCACTCGGCTTTGGGTTATCTCAGCCCTGTCGATTACGAGCAACTCGCCTGCCCCTGACACTTTTACTGTCCGTTGAATCGGGGTAAGGTCAAAAGTGTTTCTCCAAGGCCTTCTGCTTGAGGGAGAAGGGGGAAAAGTGTTTCTCCAAGTCCTTCTGCTTGAGGGAGAAGGGGGGAAAAGTGTTTCTCCAAGTCCCTCTCCCTGAGGGAGAGGGATTTAGGGTGAGGGCTAAAACTATCCAAAACTGAGGTTCCGTACTCTGCACTTCTGCACGCTGTACTGATCCTATATCGCCCGCATCCGGTTGCCCTTCGGATTATGCTCGACTTCCGCCAACCCGAGCGCCTCCATCAGAGGAGGAATATACATGCCGAAGCGCCCGCGCAGCCCCTTCTTTAGCCCGTACCAACCGCCGACCGGGTTGCTCTCGGAGCGTCCCCAGGCCTCGACCGTCCCTTCTTTCGCCGGTTTTTGCTCATCGGCGCTGCCCAGCTCCATCCAGTCGCCGTGTGCCTTCAGCATGGCATGCAGATCTTCCAGACAGCGCAGATCATAGAGCAGCGTGGTCGTCCCCACCTGACAGACCAACACCGGCGGGTCCTTGCTCTCATCCTTGTACATGGTGTAGTCCGCCGTACCAGGCGGGGTCTTCAGCTGCCATGGATCGTCTTTTGTGCCTTTACCCTGTGCCATGATCGTTCTCCTTCATAAATGAACCAACAACGAATGCGAACCAAAATCTGGACTCCCCCGCTCCACCGCCCTCCTGTCTTCGGGAGACGGCACGAACGGAGCGGGGCCGAGGGGTGCGGCCCGTTCCGCTATCCCTGCTCTGCCGCCCGCTTCAAGTCCGCCGCGTATTGATCGAACGACGGCTTAAAATCCGGCAGCGAGCCACCGATCATCGGCAGCATCAACCCGCTGATGACCTCCCGCATGGCAAAGCGCGTGCCGCCATTCCCCTGCGGGGTGAGGGTATAGGTCCGCACCCCCTTGAACATCGGGGCCATGCCGTCTTCCCACACCAACAGCCCGGGGGCGGTCATCTGGCTGATCTTCAGATTAAACACGCGGTCGGGGGCCGTCTTGGCCTTCAGCTTGATCGTTTCGCCCAGCGCAATGCGCCCTTCAACGCTGATGAGGGTGGAATTCCAGCGGGTGAGGTTAGGAACATCGGTCAGCAGCGCCCAGACCTTTTCCGGCGCGGCTTGAATATCGATCTCGACGGCGCATTCGGTGCTGAACAGGGTCTTCTTACTGGTAGCGGACGGCATAACGACTCCCTTGTTGAGTGCATCCATACAGTGATTCATGACCAACCTCAATCGAGGCCGACCGTGTTATGACGGTAGCAGATGCCAAAAGGGTTCGGTGGAATGCGGAGTTGCGGTGTGACCCCGGTTTGTACGAATAGCACCCTCATAATATAGTGTAAGAATGCAATGCACGCGAACACGGGATACCCACCATGACCACGCCTTACCCCTATGCTGATGAAGCGGCGGCCCTCCACCGCCTGGAACGAGAGGCATTCGGGCAGGCGCTGGAACCTTTCCGTACCCGCTTGCGGGTGCATTGCTACCGGCTGATGGGGTCATTGCAGGATGCGGACGACCTGGTGCAGGAGACCTTCCTGCGAGCGTGGAAGCGGCGTGAAACCTTCCAGGGGCGCGCGACCTTCAGTGCCTGGCTGTACCGCATCGCCACCCATGCCTGCCTCGATGCCCTGGAAAAACGCCCTCGCCGCCTGATTCCCCGCACGCGCGGAGCCGTCTCCACCACCGATCAGCCCATTGGTGAATCCATCTATGAACCAATTTGGCTGGAACCGTTGCCGGATGAGTGGCTGGGCGTGGATGAAACCAATCCGGAGGCCTTGCTCGCCGGGCGCGAGCGAGTATCGATTGCGTTCATGGCGGCGCTGCATCTGCTCCCACCCCGCCAAAGAGCTGTTCTGATTTTGCGTGAAGTACTGGAATGGTCTGCGCGCGAGGTGGCGGAAGCGCTCGATCTGAGCGTACCTGCCGTCAAGAGCCTGCTGCGCCGGGCGCGGGTCAACCTCGGCGGACAGCCGCCAGAAGCGCCACTACCGCCATTGGATACCGCCCTGCAAACGCGCTTGCAGGCTTATGTTCAAGCGTGGGAGTCAGCGGATATTCCCGCCCTGCTGGCACTGCTAACCGAAGATGCCACCTTCAGTATGCCCCCCATCCCCGGCTGGTATCAGGGTGTGGCGGAGATCGGCAGGTTAGTGGGCAAGACCATTTTTGCCGGGCCAGCCGCCGGTCGCTGGCGGCTCATCCCGGCCAAAGCCAACCGGCAGATCGCTTTTGGCCTCTACCGGATCGATCCGGAACACGGCGGTCACAGCGCCTATGGCATACAGGTTGTGACCTTCAAGGGGGTGCAGGTGAGCGACATCATCACCTTCCGCACCCCTGGCCTCGTATCGCGTTTCGGCCTGCCGGAACATGTGACCTGAAAGCTAGTTGCCTGCAACCCCTTCAGTGATCGCGCACTGACCATCGGCGATGCGGCATTCCGCCAGCACATCACCGTCGCGCTCCACACGGAAGACTGCTTCAGGATCAGTGCTGATCCAGAACCAGCGTTGGCGCGGCACCTGGAAGAATGCATGGCGTGACCGGCAAACCGCTGGCGGATCGCTGATGCCAGTCTGATCGGTGAACACCTGGTAGCACGCGCCGGAACGCATGGCTTCCGGCGGGCTGGCCCCACCGCCCCAGTTGCGGGATTCAAAGGATACCGCGGTGCCACTGGGCAGGATCTGGATGAACGACAGCCCGGACACGTTCACAACACTGCGTGATTGATTCATCAGCGTGAGCTGTTCACTGTCCCAGTACAACATCACCGGCGCGTCCGGGTTGATCGTCGGCACAGCGCTGACCGGCTCGGACGTGACCGCTTCAGTCGGGGTAGCGGTTGGGGGCAGCGGAGTCGGACTGGGCGTGTGGGTCTCACTGGGTAATGCCGTGGGTTCTGGAATGATGGCCGTGGGATCAGGTTCGAGCGCCGTCGGATTCGGCTCGATAGCCGTCGGATTGGCTTCAATCGCGGTGGGTTCAGTCGTCACTACAGAGGTCGGACTGCTGGTTGGCGGCGATTGCGTGAGGCTGGCTGGGAGGCTCGTCTCACTGGCTTGCAGCGCCACCGCTGTGGGCGTAGTCTCCACCGCACCATTCAAAAGACCGGATGCCACTAAGCCGATAACCACTAACAGACCTATCGCGATCAGGGCGATCAGCCAGATCGGCATCGGCAGTCGCCGTTCCTGCTGGTTGCCTAGCACCGTGCTGGTCGCGGACAGGATCGAATCGCGGGTGACCGCCGACTTCTTCGAGTCCGTAATTGTCGGATCATCCAGACTGGGCGGCAGGGGATTGGTCGATCCAAGCGGACGTGGCTTTGAACTGCGAGTCGGCGGCTTCAGGTGGCTGTCACTCAGCGACAGTGGGGCCAGTGGCGGGGGAGCAATCGCCGACCCTTCCGAACGGGCCGGGTTATCCCAGTTCTCCAGCAACCGCGCTTCTGCCACCTGCGGATTATCGTAAGCCAGCGCGAATTCCAGCGCCCGTGTTAATGCCTGCCCGGTTGCGAAGCGGCGGTTAGGCGTCTTATTCAAGGACTGCCCCACCACTTGATCGACTTTGAGGGTCACCCCGTCACGGAACTGACTGGGAGTCGGTGGCGTATCATTCAGGTGCTTGAGCGCCACCGCCATCACGTTCTGATCCGTGAACGGCACCTGATTGGTGAGCATCTCAAACAGGCAAACGCCCAGTGAATACAAATCGCTCTGCGGCACCGCCTGCGCGGAGGACACCGCTTGTTCCGGCGCGATGTAATGGGCGCTGCCGAAGGTGTTGCCAATCGTGCCTTCAGGGACGCTCAGCGCCAGCCCGAAATCCGTCAACACCGCCCGCCCGCTGCTCGTCACCATCACATTCGAGGGTTTGATATCCCGGTGGATAACCCCCTCGGCATGGGCATAATCCAGCGCGCTGGCAATGTCGCGGATGATCCGCAGCACATCGGTATAGGGAAGGTACGACTTATTTTCGGCATACGTCCGAATGATCGACTTCAGGTCGCGGCCATCAATGAACTGCATCGCCATGTAATAGATCGACCCCACCTGGTCGAACTGGTAAATGCCGACGATGTTCGGATGGTTCAGCCGGGCAATCGCGCGCGCCTCATTGGTGAAGCGCAGCCGATATTCATCCTGATCCACGCTGGGGATCAGGCTGGCATCAATCACCTTGACGGCGGCGTAGCGGTTCAGCTTCCGGTCGATGCCCTTATAAACCCGCGCCATGCCGCCATGACCCAGCACATCGACAATAACGTAATCGCCCAGTTTTTGATTAATCAGCGGATCGCTTGACATGCCTGTATCCATAGAAAAGGTGATGCAAATGCTCTTTCAGTATACCCACAATACCCTGTCCAGAAACGAAACGTTTACCCGTCGCTTGCCAGACTGGGTATACTTGTATACAACTTGTAACGTGCTTCGCCGGAAAACCCCCGATATTGTGGGGGGCGGCCCGCGCATAAACAGGGCATAATCGACCACTTGTTTTGATCAGTGTCATGTTGAGGTGGATGTGTCTTCTTCACCGGATGAAAAAGAAATTCGTGAACGTTGTGCCACGCTTCTGAGCGCTGCCGCTGAAGAAGCGCGGAAGCTGGGCCACAATTATGTGGGTGTGGAGCATCTCTTCATGGCTTGTACGCGGGAAGATGATACGCCCACCGCGAACCTGCTGCGGAAGGCCCGGCTCGACCCGCGGGCTGTCCGGTCGGAAATCCGCCGGGATATTGGCGTGGGTGATAACAAACTGAGCGAGGTCATCCCGTATACCCCGCGTGCCGAGATCATTCTGCAACTGGCGATCATGCTCTACGACCGGGACCGGGAGCGCGACCAGACCGGCGGCGAAGTGGATGAAGCCCACTTCCTGATTGCCATGCTGCAGGAAGGCGAAAGCATCCCGGTTCGCAAACTGCTGGAACTGAACTTCGACCTGAACTACTGGCTGAAGGCCATGTTGCTGGAAACTGACTCGGTCATCCGGGGCATGATGCCGCCCCCGCCGCCGGCCCAACCGATGCCCCCGCCCGGTTTCAGCCGTCCGCGCTTTGGCTTCCAACCGCCGCCTATCGATGATGACCCCTTTGACATCAGTGACGAACATATGGCATTTGGCTCCGATGACCTCCTGGGTGGCGAAGTCAGCAGCAGCCATCCCACCCCCCTGCTCGATAAATACGGTCGGGATCTGACCGCGCAAGCAGCCAACGGCAAAATCGGCCCGGCCATCGCCCGTGACCGCGAAATCCGGGCGCTGGCACGGACTTTGGCGCGCAGCAAGAAGAATAACCCCCTGCTGCTGGGTGATGCTGGCGTCGGCAAGACCGCCGTCGTGGAAGGTCTGGCGTATGCCATCCACAGCGGTACGGCGGCCAAATCCCTGCTCAACCGCCGCATCATCCAGATCGAGATCGGCACACTGGTCGCCGGGACCAGCCTGCGCGGTCAGTTTGAAGAACGGCTCATCGGCATCGTCGATGAAGCTCGCGCTGCTGCCAATGTCATCCTTTTCATTGACGAGATCCACACCATCGTCGGCGCAGGCGACACCATTGATAGCAACCTGGATGCCGCGAACATCCTCAAGCCTGCGCTGGCCCGGGGCGATATTATGGTCATCGGCGCGACCACCCACGCTGAATACCGCAAGGCCATCGCCCAGGACCCGGCGCTGGATCGGCGCTTCCGCACCATTGATATTGAAGAACCAGGCGAAGCCGACACCCTGGAAATCATCAAGGGCCAGCGCGAACGCCTCGAAAAGCATCATGGTGTCACCATGACCGACGAGGCCATGGAAGCCGCCATTGCCCTTTCCGTCCGCTATATGCCGGATCGCCGCCTGCCCGATAAAGCCCTTGACCTGCTGGACGAAGCCTGCACCCGCGTCATCATCCGCACCAGTTCACCGGATGAGTTCAACGGGGTGCCTGCCGTCGAGGTTGAGAACATCGCCGCCGTCCTCTCCGACTGGACCGGCATTCCGGTACACGACCTCAGCACCGACGAGAAAAAACGCCTGGCCGGGCTGGAAAAAGCCCTTCAGCAGCGTGTCGCCGGTCAGGATCATGCCGTGCGGCTGGTGGCCGAGTCGGTGCGGACAGCCCGCGCCGGACTGGGTGACCCCGGTCGTCCGGTAGGCGTGTTCATGTTCCTCGGCCCCTCTGGCGTCGGTAAAACCGAGCTGGCACGGGCGCTGGCGGAATTCCTCTTTGGCAGTGAGGACGCCATGCTGCGCCTCGATATGTCCGAGTTCCACGACGCCCACACGGTCGCCCGTCTGATCGGTGCGCCGCCGGGTTACAAGGATGCCGACCGGGGTGGTCAACTGACCGATGGCCTGCGCCGCCGCCCGTATACCGTCGTCCTGCTGGACGAAGTCGAAAAAGCGGCTGCCGAAGTTTTCGACATTTTTCTACAGGTCTTCGACGAAGGGCGCATCACCGACTCGCAAGGGCGCACCGTTGATGCACGCAACGCCGTCTTCATCCTCACCAGCAACATCGGCACCGGACGCAATACCCGCAAGATCAGCCTAATGAACCAGGACGAAGACGATGCCGAGCCGGATTACACACCGTTCCTGAAAGAGTTCTTCCGCCCGGAACTGCTCAACCGACTGGACGAGGTTGTCACCTTCCGTCCGCTGAACACCGAGGCGCTCAACCGCATCCTGGATCTGCAGCTCAAGGAACTCTACGACCGGCTCAAGAAACAGAAACTCTCGCTCATCCTCAGCGAAGATGCCCGCCAGCTCATCATCGAAAAAGGCACCGACGCAGCCAATGGCGCGCGTCCGCTGCGCCGCGCCATCGAGCGGTTGGTGACACGCCCCCTCAGCACGCGCATTGTCGAAGATGCCTTTAAACCCGGTGATGTCATCCATGCCCGTGTGGAGGGTGACGCGCTGCACTTTGAACGCGCCGAAGCCACTGTGGAGTAGGGACGCCCCCCGTTGGGTGTCCCAGATCACCTAAAGGAATAGGATTGCTTACCCATGCTCACCATTAAGACGCCTGATTGGGTCAAGGATGCCGTCTTCTACCAGATCTTCCCGGATCGTTTCGCCAAGAGCGCCCGCCTCGTCAAACCGACCAACCTCGAGCCCTGGGATTCCCCACCTACGTGGCAGGGTTACAAAGGCGGCGACCTCTATGGGGTGATCGAACACCTCGACCATATTCAGGATCTGGGCATCAACGCGGTCTACTTCACCCCCATCTTCCAAAGCGCCTGCAACCACCGCTATCACACCCACGACTACTATCAGGTTGATCCGCTGCTGGGCGGCAACCCGGCCTTCTATGCCTTGCGGGATGCCCTCCATGCCCGTGGCATCAAGCTGGTGCTGGATGGCGTCTTCAACCATGCCAGCCGGGGCAACTTCTATTTCAACGATATCCTCGAAAACGGTCCGCATTCCGCCTGGCTGGACTGGTTCATCGTGGAAGACTGGCCCCTGACCGCCTACAGTGGCGAGCGTCCTGCCAACTATGTCGCCTGGGTCGGCAACCGCGCCCTGCCCAAATGGAATACCGATAATCCCCAGGTGCGCGAGTACATCATGCGCGTGGCGGAACACTGGCTGCGCGAAGGCATTGACGGCTGGCGGCTGGATGTCCCCTTCAATATCACTAGTCCCGGCTTCTGGAACGAGTTCCGGCAGCGCGTCAAGGCCATCAACCCGGAGGCCTATATCGTCGGCGAAGTCTGGTGGGATAGCACCAACTATCTGCAGGGCGACCAGTTCGATGCCGTCATGAACTACCTCTTCACCGAGCCGGTCATCCAGTTCTGTGGTCAGAACCATCTCGATCGCGCCCACGCCATCAGCACCAAGAGCTATGATCCCTATCCCGCCATTGATGGTGTTCACTTCGCCACCAAGATCGAAAAACAGCTCTATCGCTACGAGTGGGAAATCACCCGTGCCCAACTCAACCTGCTCGATAGTCACGATACCGCCCGCCTCTTGACGATTTGCGGCGGCGATGCGGACAGCCTCAAATTGGCGACCTTACTGCTGATGACCTTCCCCGGTGCGCCCAGCGTCTACTATGGCGATGAGATCGCGCTGCCCGGGGCCGATGACCCGGACTGCCGCCGCACGATCAATTGGGATGACCGCAGCAGTTGGGATCTGGACATGCTCAAGACCTACAAGCAGTTGATCGTCTTGCGCCACGCCCATCCCGCCACCCGTCACGGTAGCTATCAGCGACTGCATGCAGGGCAGACTACCTATGCCTTCGCGCGGGTACATGGTGACGATAAACTGGCCGTTGCCATGAACGTTGGTGAAAAAGCCCAGAAAATAGAATTGGATGTGAGCGGTCTCTACGCCGATGGCACCGTCCTGTCAGCCGCCTACGGCAAAGGCAAAGCGACCGTCGAAGGCGGTCGCATCACCCTGAATGTGCCAGGCCGAGAGGGTATCGTCCTGACCGCCACGTAGAGGCGACCCGGCAGGTCGCTCGAATGGTCCGGAATGTACGGATGATGCAACCATTTCTCTGCCCACCAGGGAGTAGTGAAAGTGCCCGTTTCAGGAAACGCGCTCGGCTTAGCCATGTTTATAACCTGCGGCCTGATCGCAGCCGCAGGTGGCTTTCTCCTGCGCCTCAGTAATCCCATCGTCATGATGTCCATCGGGCTGGCGCTCATCGTAATGGATCTGATAGTACGCCTCAAACGGCGCGGTGCCCGCCGTTGGCTCCTCCGGGATACCACCGGCGGCACGCTTTTCGCCATCCCGGTCTGGATCGTGGGCATCCTGGTCATCCTGCTCAATCTCGTCAACAGCTTCATCCCGCTGGATGTGTGAGCGGCCCCACCTTTGGATACAATGAGTAGAGATGTACAGTGGGGCGTCCGCCCCTCAACAGGGGTCATCTCGCAATACCCCTGAAGGAGAACTTCGATGCTGAAAGTCTTTGTCGGTGTGGTGCGTTTCCCCGATGACCGCGATTTTGTCATCATGGTCGATGGCGAATCCGGGCCTGTCGAAAGCGCGGTACAGGATGTCATCGCGGAGATTCGCGGGCCAGGCAGCATCGACGTGATGAGCGAGGGCGTGGACTTCCGCGAGTTCGCCCACGAGTCCAACACCGAGCAGACCCACCCGGATGGATACGTACTGGCCGTCGAAGTCAGCAGTTCCCGCCGCATGGATCTCGCCATCCAGCAAGCCCGCCGCCTCCGGCACTTGCGGGCGGATCGTTAGTAGGAGCGAAGCCTCCCTGTGGGACAGCATGTCCACCGATCACCTGAAACCAAAAGGAACAGCCTCATGAGCAAACAAGTCATCCAGACCGCCAACGCCCCCGCTGCTGTCGGCCCCTACTCACAGGCGATTGTCGCCGGTGGACTCGTCTACACCGCCGGGCAGATCGCTCTCGTCCCCGGCACCACTGAACTGGCAGCAGGCGGCATCGCCGAGCAGACCCGGCAGGTCATGCACAACCTCAAAGCCATCCTCGAAACCGCTGGATCAAGCCTCGATCAGGTCGTCAAGGTCACAGTCTATCTGCAAGACCTGAACGACTTCGCCGCCATGAATGCCGTCTATGCCGAATTCTTCACCGTCGCGCCGCCAGCCCGCTCGACCATCCAGGCTGCAAAGTTGCCGCGCGCCGCACTCGTAGAGATCGACTGCATCGCCACCCTGACGCACTGATCAACAGGAACGCCAACGGCATGAACCCTGATCCGGTCGAGCGTGTGCGCGCATTGTGTTTCGCCTACCCGGAAACCACCGAAAAGCTTTCGCATGGTGAACCCACCTTCTTCGTCCGCAAGAAGGTCTTCGTCATGAGTGCTAATAATCATCATGGGGATGGTCGAGTCGCGGTCTGGGTGCCTGCCCCGCAGGGAATGCAGGAAAGCCTCATCGCCACCGCGCCAGAGACTTTTTTCAGGCCGCCCTATGTCGGCGTGCGCGGCTGGGTCGGCATCGAGTTGAACAATATCAACGATGCTGACCTGGCGCACTATATCGACATCGCATGGCGCTTGATCGCCCCGAAAAAACTGCAACTGACCTATGACCAGGCTTGATTAGCTTTCACCCGGCCCCGGCGGGACGATGTTCGCCCGCCGCAGCGATTCTTCAGCGGCATCCAGAAGCGTGTTTGCCAGCTTGAAGACGGTCGTCATCTCACCAGCAGCCAGCTTGGCACGCCCCCGAGTTGCTTCCCGTAGTTCCATCAACATCACCCACGGATTCTCATCCCGCAGGCTGATGATCCGGTTGAGGACTATCCCACCCATTGCCAGCGGCAGATAGATATAACTCATATCCGGGTCTGCCTGAGCGCCCATCCACTCCAGAATGCGGTTGGCATGACCAGCCCGTTCATTGGCATTACCAAGGTCTTCTTTGATCTTGGGGTCGATCACCGCGAATCCCAGGATGACCGCATCGTACAGGGTCGCGTCGAACAGGAAGCGCGTCACAATCTCGCCCGGCACCATATTCTGCAGCGAGTCGTCATGCGCCAGCACCTGGCACAGCACCTGGAACCAGCGGCTGTCTTCCAAAGAGAAACCGGCTTCCAGTTCCATCCCTTCATCCAGCGCATAGGTCATCATCTTGGCGATGGCCTTGGCCTCGCCTGGGTGCAGCGGCATCCCCTGGTCCGCAAAGCGGTCACTCACGAGGCCAATCAGCGGTTTGAAGACCGAATTCCGGGAGAAGGTATTGGAAAGCTGCTGCGCTTCCTGAATCTTCGCCATCACCAGTTCGGTTTCTTCCGCCATTTCCTCCTGCCGCCAGATGGTCTTGAAGCGGGCCCGCAGCGGTTCCGTGGGCGGGGGCATCCGCTTCGCCGCAATATCAAAGGTCGACTGGATTATCTGGGCAGCCGGGTTGAAGTCAAAATGTTCGTAGTCGATCTCCTGGAGGACATGCATCTCCACCGAGGACACACTCACGACGGACGGTGGCGCGCCGCCGGTCAACGGGCGCACCATCTTGCTTTCCCCCGGTGGCAGTTGATAGCGCACCGCCACCCGAACCGGCAGGTCTGTCCCCGGATGCGTCGGATGCTGGGGCACCAGCGGCACCCGCAGCGCACCGACCTCGCCCGGTTGTAACCCTAGCGTGAAAGCCTTCTTCGGCACGTCAATCACCACCGGGTTGCCCTTCTTGTCCTGATTGGGCAGTTGCAGGCCAACCACCACCTGCATGTGTTGATCGACCATGTTCTGCAGGATCAGCACCAGTTCAATCGGTTGGTTGATGAAGGTTCGACGGGGGAAAATACCCAAGGCTGCCTGCAGCTTTGGCATGGTGATGCGCGGGCCACGGGTGATCGCGCCCAGCACATCCGGGTACAGCGGTTCAAGACGCTTGGTCGGCATAACGTCCTCATCTGCTCAAATTAGCCAATCGGTAGACAGCCGATTTTACAATTCTGTTATATCTGCCCCCTATTATGCACGATAGCCGTATTTTTGCATGGAGCTATCCAGCACCTTCCGCATCAGCTTAAAGACCAGTTCGTTCTCGGCAGTGAGCAGTTCATCCTCGCGCGAGCGCAGTTGCAGGGTCATCTCCTGCAGCGACTCGATAATCTTCTCTTCTTTCAGGATGGCGCGGTCATAATAGATGATGCCGCCCATCACCAGCGGCAGATACACATCCGTCAGGTTGAGCTTGTGCAGCGCCGTCGGTTGGGCCATTAGCTTAATAAGCTCCCGCGCATATTCCACCCGGTCATGCTCCCCGCCCAGGTCTTCCCCGGTCACGTTTGTGACCATCATCAGCGCGTGCGGGATCGCATCCATCAGCAAATCGTTGTAGAGCGTCGTCGCCAGTGTCTGAGCCGGATTCTCCACCGCCTTGCGGTCGCTCGCCATCAGTCGCAGCATCCCCTGGCACCAGTGCGGCAGATCCGCTTCCCCAGGTCTGGAACCACCTGGCTTCACCCAGCGGATGATATTGAAATGCTCCCCGCCCAGGTAATCGATCACCTTCTCCGGTGGATTCGACTTCTCCAGAATAGCCACCAGGAGTTTGCTGATGAAATGCAGTTCCACCGGGGCCATTTCAACCCCCGCGCCGGTCATCCGTTCCCGAGTGGCTGCATACAGGGCGCTGTACAGCTTCTCCCTTGAAAAGCGGGCGATCACATAGCGCACCAGCGGCTCCTGATACCGATTAAACAAATCACCGATGCTCGCGTGACTGTCGATGCCCCATAAATGCACCCAACTTGGCTTTTCCGCCAACGGTGGAGCGTCCCCCGGTTGAGCGCCCATCACGCCAAAACTGACTTCCACTGCCGCGCCGATCAGACCGCGCCGCACGGCTGAGAACGAGAGTTTCTTCAGCGCGTTCAACGCCTCGAGTTGCGTGTTGGGAACGCCCTCAAGCGAAGCCGTACCACCCTCCGCGGGACGTATCCGCTTGGGCTTGCCCTCGCCTTTGACCTCCACCCCCACACCGACTTTGTAACCGTCGGCAATGGCCGTATCCGCCGCACACCCGACCGGGAAGGTCACGTAACCCACTTCCGCCGGGCTCAGTCCCACCACCAACCGCGTGACCGGATGGGCAAAGCGACCTTTTTGCTTTTTAGCATCCAATTCAGGCAAATGCAGCGTCGCCGTCACATCAATATCCGCGTCGCTGGCGTTCTGGATGAGCAGCACTACCTCAAATGGGCGGCCAGCCCGCACTATCCGTGGGCGGGTGGCGGTCGCCACCTGCACGACTCCGGCGTTATAGCGAGCGCCGCCGGTGATCGCACCTAAAATGTCCGGGTAAGAAGGGGAACTGCTGGGGGTTGGCTCAGGCACCATCCGTCACCTCGTATCAAGAGAGGCTTCATCTGCTGCCATTGTACTCCAGAAGCAGACGGCTCGATGTCACTTCGCCTGCTGGTGCCGCGCATAAATCTGCGCGGCTTCTGCTATCCAGCGCTCACGATTGGTGAAGAACTGTGCCTGAATGGGCATCAGCTTGTTGAAAATGCGCCCGATGACCACGCCGGCATAGGGCGCGTTCAGGACCACAATCCCCAGCATCCGCTTGGTGATCGAACCCAGGTACGCTTTGACCTCATACGGCAGTTGCTTAAGCTGGGTTCCATCAATCATCAGCACATAACGGTCAACACCGTCGGCATTCGCCAGGGCTTCCACCCCGTCGCGGGCCGCATACAGATCCAACACCGTCATGGTGCCAATCCAATGCGCACAATACAAACCGGTATCAATACGTTCAGTCGTGGCGGGCATAAGGGTTCACAGGCTTCCAGCGAAGTAAGATCTACACTTACCATACTACTATTTCGACTGCACATTTCCTTAAGACATATGTTACTGCATATTTAAGTGAAACTGATTACACGCGGCATAACACCGGGCCGCTTCAGCCATCCACTGCTGCCGATCATCATAAAAGTGTACGGGGATAGAGACCAGTTGCCGGACAATGTTCCCAATGACCATGCCCGAATACGAGACATTGAGCGCCAGAATAGCCATCATCCGTTTGGTGATCACGTGGCGATACACGGGTACATCGAAAAGGGGCTGTTGCATCACCGTACCATCCACCATCATGACAAAACGGTCAATGCCATCGACCGTCGCCAGCGCTTCGACTCCATCGCGCCCTGCATACAGGTCATCCGCCGTAATCGTGCCGTTCAGGCAGATACAGTACATGCCCAGCGCAATGCGTTCAGTGGTGGCAGGCATAGGGATGTGCATCCTTGATGAAATCGCCTATACCTACCGTAGCACAGATGAGAAATTTGTTACATTAAGATTCTTTCAGGCCGTCGGCAGAATGATGTCCACCACGCTGATGATCGCCGTATCCGTGACCGTCACCGCCTGCACATAGTACGGGAACGGGAAAGTGATCACATAACTATCCAGTGCGGAATTCAGCGCCGCGTCCAGTTCAGCCACCGTTCCTGCTGGGAGTGCCCGCCCGTTCAGGCTAGCACTGGTCACATGCAGTTCCAGTCGGCCATCCACGGCACCCACCGTCAAGGTCATGTTCAGCGACCCGCTCATCTCCGCATTCAGGGTGATGCTCTGCACCGTCACCGTCATGCCGCCGCTGACCAGATCGACCACCACCCCGCTGGCACTGTAACCAGCAGCCAGCAAAGCCTGGGTGATCGCGGTATTCAGGTTCGCCTCGCTGATCTCCGCGCTCAGCGTCAGCACGCCGGTTTGTGGGTTATAGTTTACGCCCCCGACCTCATAGAGGGTCGCCAGCCACGCTTGCAGCGAGTCCATATTCAATTGACCGGGGATCGCCGTCAGATAAGCTTGTGCCGTCGCCATCACGTCTGCCGAAAGGGGTGGCAGTGCAGTCAGGTACGCCTGCGCCGTCGCCAGCATCCCCGCCGCGCCGCCGGATACCTGGGTCATCGCAGCCTGGGCGGTCGCCAGCAGTCCATCCGCCGTATTCGGCAGGTTGGTCAAAGCCGCCTGCGCGGTCCCGAATGCCCCACTCGCGGAACCTGCCACTGCGGTCAGGGTTGCCTGAAGTGCGCCGCCTTGCCCACCATCACCGGAACGGGGTGTCCGCGTCGCCCGATCGCGTTGGGCGCTAACCGATTGCGGCCCGCTGGCGAGCGCCAGCAAACCGGCCATCAGAGTAAGAACCAGTGTCACCGAACTGATCCAGCGCAGTCGTGTTGTCATGCCGCAGCTCCTTGTATGCTCAGGGTCTAGCTCCAGCATAATCCGTATCTGCAATCCGGTTGTGTGAGATCTGTAACAGTTGTGTTATCGGCATAGTCCTACCCTCACGATAATCCAAAATCGAAACATTTGTTCCGTTTTGAGCATCAATCTGTGTTATGCTCTGGTGATGAACACACGAGCACCGATCCCCAATTTCACCCATGCTTGGCTTCCGATGTCAGTCTGCATGACGACTATGGCGGCAGCCTCCCGCCTACCCACCAATCACTTGTCATTGTTATCCAGCGGCGGCACGCTCCCTGCCTCCCACCATAGTCGTCAAGCTGAAGTGGTTGCCTCTCGTGTTCCCGCCGATAGGGATGGTCTCGTATATCGCCGTTTAGCGTGGCGCTCCCGTCTTCTCACTCCACTCGTCAGCGGAAGCTTCGCCAATACTGCCGGAATCAAAAGGGCCTGTATTTCAGCAGGCCCCTGAAACAGACTGAAGCAGCCACTACGCCATTGCGAACAATTGCTGGCGTTCACTGCGGATCTGCTCCACCAGCACCGCTTTTGGTGCCGTCGGATCGATACGATCCGCAAAAGCGATGATCGCGTTATGGAGATCTTCCAACTGGTCAGTGCCGATCTCAGCCTTATGGAACAGTGCCCGCGCCTCAATCTCATACTTCACCATCTCGGCCAGTTCCCGCATGATTTCGATATCTTCATCGCTCCAATGGCGCGGTTCGCTATCCACCACACAGAAGGAGCCGAGGGTTTTACCGCTGGCGATGTGCAGGGGAAAGCCGAGATAAGCGATAGCATTCAACGCCTGGATCGCACCATTATCGTGCAGCACCGGGTGGACCCGCGCATCATCCACAATCAACGGCGCATTCTCCGCTACCACATGCTTGCAGAAGGCGTGCGAAAGCGGGGTGCTTTTCAACTCGCCGACGCCCACCGCGCTCTTGAAGAATTGATAGTCATTGCCCACCATCGACATCATGGACATAGGCGTACCCACGATCTGGCTGGCGAGCGTAGTCAGTCGGTTAAAGACCGTTTCTTCATCGGCATCAATCAGTGCCAGATCAGCCAGCACCTTCAGCCGATCCTGATCGCTGATAACCGAACGCACTTCCGGTGACATCACAAACGAACCCATAATCACAAGCCTCCTGGACTTGCTGCACGTACAGCTAAGATCGTATAAGTGGGTAGAGTAAAAAGAAGGGGATCTACCGCAACCACAACATTTTCATTGTATTCAAATCACGTCACAATTTTAAATTAATGTATCATATATGCTTGTGAATCTTGTGAGCAACAAAAAGGACGCATTGCTGCGTCCCTTTACACGACAACACCCAACGACACTAGATGATGATCTCTCGTTCGTCCCGCGCCTGTCCCAGCAGCGCCCGTTCTTTCTCGACGATCTCCGGTTCCAGTTTGACGATCAGCGGGGCCGGTTCGCGCAAGCTCTGACCCGGTTGCAGGTCGCTCTTGGCCCAGCGCCCAATCGCTGCGCTGCCATCATAAATCAGCGCCTTGTGCGGGCGGGTCGCTTCCTGGTACGTCTCAATCTTCTGAACCCCGAATAGCTGCCCGTCATACCCCAGGAACTCATGCACCTTCTGCGAAGTGAACGGCAGGAACGGCGCCAGCAGAGTCTTGCAGTTATCAATGACCTTCAACACCGAATAGACCGCCAGCGCGGCATCGGCTGGATTTTCCTTGATACTCTTCCACGGTGCACGCCGATCCAGGTAGGCATTGGCATCCCGCACCACGCCCATCGCCGTTTGCAGGGCTTCCTTCAGCTTGACCTTCTCCAGCAAATCGCCCACCGTCTCAAAAGCGGCTTCGCTCTGGGCGATCATGGCTTGATCGGCCTCGGTCAATTCTGCCGGATTGATGCTTGGCACCTTGCCCTCAAAGCGCTTGAATGCAAAACTCAGCATCCGGTTCGCCAGGTTGCCCCAGGCCGCCAGCAGTTCGTTGTTAACGCGGCTCAGGAACCCATCCCAAGCATAGTCCGCATCTGAAGACTCCGGAAACGTCGAAGCTACATAATAACGGATCGCATCCGGCTGGTAGCGTTCCAGAATATCCGGCAACCAGATCGCCCAGTTGCGGCTCTTGCTGAACTTCTGTCCTTCGATGTTCATGAACTCATTTGCCGGGACATCATAGGGCAGTTGCAGCGGCGCATCGTACGTCTTGCCCTGCGCTGTCTCCCCCACGTTATAGATCCCATCCACACCCAAAAGTTCAGCCTGCCAGATGATGGTATGGAAGGGGATATTGTCCTTGCCGATGAAGTTATAAATCTGGGCCTCCGGGTTATACCACCAATCTTTCCACGCATCCGGCTGACCAATGTTCTTCGCCCACTCAACACTGGCCGCAAAGTAGCCGATCACCGCCTCAAACCACACATAGAGCTTCTTGGCCTGCCACCCTTCCAGCGGTACGTCGATACCCCAGTCAATATCCCGGGTGATCGGTCGCCCATTCAGGCCGTCCGCCACGAAATTCCGGCTAAAGCGCACCACATTCTGTCGCCAGTGAGACTCATGTTTATCCAGGTATTCCAGCAGTTGAGGTTCCCAGCGCCCCAGGTCGAGGAAGAAGTGTTCGCTCTCCCGCACGATCAGCTTATCGGAGGGATTGTTCCGGTTGCGCGGGTTAATGAGTTGGGTCGCTTCCAACAGGTTGCCGCAGTTATCGCACTGGTCACCGCGTGCGTTGGCGAAGTGGCAAATATAGCATTCCCCTTCCACGTAGCGGTCAGGCAGGAAGCGTTTTTCCACCTCGCTGAACATCAGTTGCTGGGTTTCTTTGTAGAGGTAGCCGCGCTCCAGCAGTTGCAGGAAAAAATCCTGCGAAACCCGGTGGTGGTTTTCCGTATCGGTATGGGTGAACAGATCATAACTGATGCCTACCTTCTGCTGGGCCAGCAAAAAGCGCTCGTGATATTTCTCGAACACCTGACGCGCCGGAACCCCCAGCTTATCCGCCTCCACCGAGATAGGTGTCCCATGGCTATCCGAACCGGAAACCATCAGCACCTTATTGCCCTTCAGCCGGTGATACCGGGCGAAGATGTCCGCAGGGAGATACGCCCCCGCCAGATGGCCGACGTGTAAATCGCCGTTGGCATACGGCCAGGCAACCGATACATGGATATGTTTGGGCGCAGTGGTCATGGTTCCTCGAGTTCACAGTTCACAGTCGGAATAGCAGAGAGTGTAACCTATTTCCCCGGCCTTGGGTCGACCGCTTCTGGTTGGTGCAGCGTCCTGAGCAAAATGCCGTGATCGACAAATAAAAAACCGCCTATCCTTAGGGACAGACGGTTCGCTCATCAGGCCGGGCGTCACTCAAGCGTGCGCTTGCCATCCACGTCTGTCCAGGTCAGGTGGGCATAGCATTCGCATGGGCATGAGAAAACAGATATTCATAAAAACTAGTATAGGCGGGCATGAAGGGGGAGTCAAGCAGTGCACTAAAGGAGTTGAGAGCAATGGTTAGTCCGCTGCAAGGCCACCTCCTTAGCATACACCTCATATATCTCAATTAGCCGATTAACCCGCCTGACTGACTCGACCTGAAAGGCAGTACATGGCCCCTAAAGTAAGCATCATTGTCCTGAGCTACAATGCCCGCGAAGACATGGTCGCCTGCCTCCGTTCGCTTGAACACCTCACTTACCCCAACGTAGAGGTCATCGTTGTTGATAATGCATCCACCGATGGCGTAGTGGACGCCATCAAGTCGGAATTTGGTTATCTCACCCTGATTGAGACTGGGAAGAATCTGGGCTTCACCGGTGGCAATAACGTAGGCATTCAACGGGCGCTCGAGGGTGGTGCCGACTACATCCTGTTGCTGAACAATGATGTAGTGGTTGCGCCAGATATGATCGATGTGATGGTCAAGGCCATGGAGGCCGATCCCAGCATTGGCGTCAGCGGACCAACCTGTTACTACTACGCGCAACCGGAAACCATCTGGTCGGCAGGCGGGACTATTGATTGGTCACATGGTCTCACCAGCATGATCGGCTTGAACGAACTGGATAAGGGACAGTTCGGGGAACAACCGCGCCGGGTCGATTTTGTCACCGGCTGCGCCATCATGGGCAAGCGCGCCGTATGGGAAAAGGCGGGCTTGCTGGATGACAAGTTCTTCATGTACTACGAGGAAACCGAGTGGTGTGTTCGTGCCAGCCGTGCTGGTTATGGCATCATTTATATTCCCCAGGCGATGCTCTGGCACAAGATCTCTATCGAAGCGCGGGCAGCATCACCCCGCACCTATTACTACATGACTCGTAATCGCCTGTTATTTCTGAAGAATACTCGCGCTGGTATCCGAACCTGGGCCAATACCCTGTTGGAATATGCCCGCACCTTCCTCAGTTGGACTCTGCGCCCCAAATGGGCTGACCGCAAACACCTGCGGTCGGTGATGTGGCGCGCTTTCAAAGACTATTCGACTGGTCACTTCGGCCAGGTTTCAATGTAAGGCATCCATTGTCCATGCGTATCGTCTTTATATCCTGGTGGTGGCCGTACCCTGCCACTAATGGCTCCAAGATTCGCGTCTATAATCTGCTCCGCAGTCTCGCTGAGCAGCATCAGGTCACGTTGTTATCCTTTACCGATCCTGGTGATGCCACGCCCGACAGTGTTCTTCATCTGCAATCCTTTTGCGAACGGGTTGAGAGTATCCCGAAGCCACAGTATAACCCCGGCGGGATGAAAGCCATGCTGGGTTATTTCTCGCGCTGGCCGCGTTCGCTGGTGGATGTCTACAGTGCGCCGATGGCTAAGCTGTTGTGGGACATGGCAGCTGAAAAACCCATTGACCTGCTGATTGGTTCCGAATTTCAAACCATGCGGTATCTCGACCTGCTGCCTCGGATACCTGCCATTCTGGAAGAGTTTGAAATCACCAGTTTCCATAACCAGGTGGAGAATGCGGCCAGCACCACCCGCCGGATGCGTGCCCAACTCACGTTAAACAAAATGGAGAGCAGTGCCCGGGCTCAGCTAGAACGGGGTGTGGTCTATACCGTTGTCTCAGAAACCGAACGGGATTACGTTCGGTTATTTGCGCCTCGATCCCAGGTTGAAGTCATCCCGAATGGTGTCGATACCCACATCCATCAACCGGATCCAACCATAGAAATTCAACCCCATACGGCAGTCTACAATGGGGCCGTTACGTATAACGCCAATCTCGATGCGGTCACGTACTTCGCGCATGATGTGCTGCCGCTGCTGCGCGCCCGCCATGCTGATGCCAGTTTCACTGTGACCGGCGGCACCGGTACGGTAGATATCAGCGGACTCAAGGCGCTTCCCGGGGTTCATTTCACCGGTTTTGTGCCAGAAATCGCCCCACTGGTGCAGCGGCATCGTGCGGTTGTTGTCCCACTCCGTCAGGGAGGCGGCACACGCCTGAAAATTCTGGAAGCTATGGCCCAGGGCGTCCCAGTCGTTGCCAGTCGCAAGGGAGCTGAGGGGCTGAACGTCACTGATGGCGAAACGATTTTGCTGGCCGATAGTCCGACAGGCATTTGTGATGCGCTGGATCGCTTGTTCAGGGATGATGCCCTGCATACCCGCATTGCAACCAACGCCCGCGCCCTGGTCGAGCGGGAGTATGACTGGCGTGTGATGGGGCAACAATTGCTCCGGTTGGTGGAGCAAGTTGCTCGCAAGTCCATACCGGCATGATGGGGGCATATTTTAAGGCACACTGACATCCTTGTATTGAAAGAAGGTTTACCCTCATGAGTACCCTTGCAGCAAAAGCGAAACCCGCTGCGCCGGTCAGTACCCGCTCCAGTTCACAGAGCTACCCCCGCATCACCGGTCGTGAATGGATGCTGGTTGTGGGGATCGCTCTGGCGCTGGTCCTGCTGACTTCGCTACCCTACATCTATTTTTACCTGAGGACCCCGCCCGATAAACAATTTATGGGCTTGGCCTTCAACATTGCGGATCACTTCCAGTATTTCTCCTGGATGCGGGAAGGGCAGACGCAAATCCTCGTCCCCAACCAGCTCACCCCGGAGAATAGCGAGCCGCTGCTGTTCAACCTGTTGTGGTTGGTGCTGGGGCGGTTGGAGGGGCTGACCGGCCTGGACTATGCCTTCTGGTATCAGTTCATCCGTGTCGGGGCCACTATTTTTGCCGGGATCAGCTTCTATTTCTTCGCCAGTATCGTTTTTACCAATGTCAGCAAGCGGATTAGCGCCACGCTCATTGGGATGCTGGCTGGTGGCCTCGGTTGGTTGTTGGTGGTCGAAAAATACGTTCGGGATATTCCTGATCTGAACTCGCCTTTTGCCATCTACACCTGTGAGCCAAATACCTTCTTCACCGCCCTCTCCTTCCCGCATTTCACCATTGCCGCCGGGTTAATCACCCTGGTGCTAGCCTTCGTCCTGATCGGGCAGAAGTCACAAAGTCTGCGTTATGCCTGGATCGCCGCCGTGTTGGCACTGCTGCTGAGTATGCAGCACGCCTATGATATGTTCATCATTTATCCAGTCATCGGCCTGTATGCACTGTTCATCTGGCTGCGTGACCGGCGCTTCCCGATGTACCTGTTCAAACTGGGCATCATCGTGGTGCTTATTTCCATGTGGCCGGCGCTGCAAGCCTACTACATCACCACGGCTGACCCAGTCTGGAAGGGTGTGCTGGCGCAGTTCGATAACGCTGGGGCCTGGACACCTGCACCCTGGTTGCTGCCCATCCTGATGGGATTGGCCTGGCTGATGGCCATTTGGGCGCTGGATATCAAGACACCCTGGAAAGACCGGGATGACACCCACCTGTTCGTCATGGCCTGGTTCCTCTCACACTTTGTAGTCATCTACTTGCCGTTGAACTTCCAGATCCATCTGCTCAGCGGCTGGCAAGTCGTAGGTGGTGTGCTGGCGACCATTGGCCTCTTTACCCGCGTCCTGCCCTGGCTGCAAAAACGGTTTGCCAAGACTCCGCAGCCGGTCCTCTGGCGACGACTGGTAGCCGTGTTCCTGCTGCTCATCATTCCGACCAATCTCTACCTGTTGGCCTGGCGTTTCCTGGATCTCAACCGCACGCAGCGCCAGGAACTTTATGTAGACGCTGCCGGTCATGCTGATGCGGAAGCGCGTTACTTCCTCCGCACGACGGAAGTCGCCGCACTGAACTACATCGAAGCCAATGTCACCAGTACAGATGTGGTTCTCTCTACCCATGACATCGGCCAGTATATTCCTGCGCTGACGGGTGCCCGTAGTTTCCTCGGGCACTGGGCGCAGACGCTCAACTTCTTCGATAAACGGGCGATGGTTGAAGCCTTCTTCAACCCGGAGACGCCGGATACCGAACGGCAGCGCATCCTGTCCGAGTTCAACGTGGACTATGTGCTGATGACCCCGGAAGCGGCCAACTTCGGTTATGATCCGCACAGTGCCGACTACCTGACCGAGGTCTTTGCCGACGGCAGCACCTTCGTCTTCCAGGTGAATGCGGCTGCGTCCAGTTAGCCATCAGGCATCACAACGAGGGGCGAGTAGTCAAACTCGCTCCTCGTTTTTATTCCCCAGTCCCCCCTCCATTCATCTTCACCTCTGTCTCATCAACATAGCGTACCTTCCAGACACTGCTATCTTTCCCCTACTGAGGCCATGACGATGCCATCCTATATTCAACGTGCCCTGCATCCAGAGTGGTATCACGGACACAATCGCACACCGCCCTTCTTCGAGGGGTGGTATTACAAACTGGTTGACCCGACCACCCAACATAAATATGCAGTTATCCCCGGAATCTTCCTGAATGCCAATCCTGATCTGAACACCGCTTTCATCCAGGTGCTGGACGGCGTGAAGGCAAAATCCGCCTACTTCACCTTTCCAGTTGACCAGTTCAAGGCCGCGCCGGATGCACTGGATATAAGGATCGCGGGTAATACCTTCCGCGCTGACCAGTTGGTGCTTGACCTGACGAATGCAAGCGGCCAAGGGGCGACCGAGCAGTTGAAGCTCAAAGCCGACTTACGCTTCACAGGCGGGCAAGCCTGGCCCGTGACGTTCGGTTCACCCGGTATTATGGGACCCTTCGGCTGGTTGAATTTCATGGAATGTAATCATGGGGTTGTCAGCTTTGACCACGCCATCGAAGGGCCAATCCAGATCAACGGCAGCACGATAGACTTCAGCGGTGGGCGAGGCTATATCGAGAAGGATTGGGGGCAATCCTTCCCATCTGGCTACATCTGGATGCAGACGAATCACTTCCCAACCGTCACCGCCAGCCTGACCGCTTCGATTGCCGTCATCCCGAACTTCGGCTTCACCTGGCCCGGTTTTATTGTCGGTTTGTGGCTAAAGGGTCAGCTCTATCGCTTTGCCAGTTATACCGGCGCGCAGGTCGAAAAGCTGGTGGTCACCGATGACCACGTCGATTGGGTGATGCGCGGCAGTGGGCACCGCCTGCACATCCTGGCCGAACGCGCCGAGGGTGGGTTACTGCATGAACCCACCCGTACCCAGATGCACCGCCGCGTTGAGGAAACCCTCTCTGCCCGCATCACTGTCCATTTGACTACTTTGACCGGTCAAACCCTCTTCCATGAAACAGGCCAGCACGCGGGCATGGAAGTTTATGGCGATCTGCGACGGTTGCTCAAACCTTAACCTCCCGCATTATTGAGCGAGCCGTACAAGGTCAAGGCTGTCGCATAGGTATAGCGCGTACCATCGGCATTGAATGCCTCTGCGCTGACAATGCCCACGCTGCCTGGCTCCACTTGCCAGGTCGCTGCGGTTCCATCCGTCAGATTACGGTCAGTGCTGATGGTCACTGGCGGATTAACCCGGTCACCGGGTGACCACGTGAACACGATATAGGCAGCATTCAGCGGCGCAGTGGGCCAGGTGATGGTCAATGGCTGCCGGGAAGGCACCGTATAAGTCGTCCCATCAAAGTTCAGCGTTGGCGTGATGAACAGGGTATGCGAGTCTGGGTCAGCCGGGTCATTCGCATACAGCAGCGGGGCGAACTCCGGCACAAACGTCTGCCCGTTCGACCAGCGACCAAGTGCTTCAATCGTCCCCTCGAAACGTACCGGCACCAGCCAGGTCACCGCGAAACCATCGCCGGGAATCTCATCGGCACCCAGCGGGATACGTCCCCCATTGCCGCTTGCGCTGACCATCTCCCAATCCACCCGTGTGACGATGCCATCCAGGGGCAAGCCTTCCCAACGAAAGGTGACCACGCTGCCACCCTGTAGAACGAAGTTGCCAGCATCCGCCATCAGGAACGGTGACACACTAATCGAGCCTTGTCGGATTGGTAGTGTGAGTGGAGGCAGGGTGGTCGGGGGCAAAGGTAGCGATGGCACCCGCAGTTGCTAGCCCACAGCAATCAGATTGGCATCGGCCAGGCAGTTGGCTTGTACCAGGGCTGTTGACGTGCTGCCCGTGCGCCGCGCAATCATACCGAGCGTATCCCCTGCAACGACGGTATACGCAGGCCAGTCCGTTCGCACCGTACAGTTGGGCACCGCCGTGGGTTGTATTCGTGTTGCGGTCGGCGGCAAGTTGGTTGGCACGATAATCGGGGTGGCTGTCTCGATACCCGATCGTTCGATCAGCGCGGTCGGCTGCGAGACGGTAATGGAATCATCATCCACCGTGAAGGTCAGCGAACACCCCACCATCGCTCCAGCGATCAGCGCAAAAACAAAAACGACTCCCCACTGCCAGAAGCGCCTGGACTGTCTCATGGCGTTTTCCCTCCGTGTATGCAGAATGTACTCCCATCCGCTTTGGGCTGTTCGGCATAAAAGGGGCTGTTGTTTCCGGCGGAGGGGAGGCGTAGATGGAGCGGAGGGATTAGGTTGGCTCCCAGAGCCAACCTGTGCAGTTAGTTCAAACCATTCGCAATGACATGCTCGACGGTCATCCGTACCGTAATGCGTTCAGCGTTCAGATGCCGCATGATTTTGGGATCTGGCGGACCCGAGAACGCGGGTCTCTGTGCCAGAGAAGCCTGGTAACGTTCGCCTAGTTTCCCATAGATTTCGCGCTTCGGATCAGGGATCAACTCCACAGAACCGGAGACGGTCGCATAGCGAAAGCCATCCTCGATGCAGACGGATAGATACGGTTGCCGTTGCAAATGCTTGTACTTCAAGCTGCTCTCCGGCACATTGATGATGAGATCATCACCATCACGCATATACCAGACGACTGTCTGATGCGGCAGGCCATCGGCATCGAGAGTCGCCGCAACCGCAAAATGCACTTCATCCAGAAAACGACTGACAGCCAGCGTAAAGTTCGTCATGGGACCTTCTCCTGGATATCGGCAGGATTAGGCGCGACCACGAGTGGTCAACAAGTAAATGGCGGCTACCCCGGCAACGATGTGCATCAATTCGAGAACCAGAATAGTACCGATTCCAACTGGCGCGGCAGTCGGCATCATGCCACTGGTCAGCAGCAGCGGTTGGGCAAACGATAGCACCAGCGCGATAATCGCCACAATGCGGAAGGTACTGATGGGACGCTGGCTAAAGCGGGGCATCAATGTGAAGACCAAGGTGCCCAAAAGGACCCCGACGAATGTGGCGAAGATCACGGCAAAGGCAAAGGGCGGGGCTGGCATATCCGCAGGCATAAAATTGAAGTTCACCCCCGCAGCCTGCGCAATCAGATAGAGGACGACATTAATCACTGCCGCGATCACCGCTGCCAATAAACCCGCCTGCCAGATACGCCCGGCAGGGGCCAACTGTTCCACTGATCCACTCGATACAGACATGCTCGGCCTCCGAAGTGTAGATAGATACCATTAGTCGGCTAATCAATTGGTCAAAATAAATCTCACTCTTGGGTGAGATTGGATTGCACCTGAAGCAGCAAACGGCGCAGCAGCACCCGTTCATCCGGGGTCAGGTTCGCCAGAGTCTGGGCTTCAAGTTCGGACCAAACCACTTGCATCTGGTCAACGATGGATTGCCCAGTCTCGGTTAGATAGACCCGCGTGATGCGGTTATCCTCCGCATCGCCTTCACGCCGAACGAGACCTGCAGCCTCCATCCGGCTGACCATCTTATTGATGGTCGGCGGCTGGATACACATATCCCCGGCGAGCTGGCTTTGAGTCTGACCATCCTGTTCCCACAGGCGCATCAGGAACATTTCCTGACCGGCATGAAGTCCCACCTTCGTGAGGCGTGCTTCCGCACAACCCCGATGAGCCTTGCCCACTTGCGCCAGGAGGAAACTAATGGTTTGCTGAAATTGTTCCGGTGTCATCGTTTTCATTAGCCGACTAACGATAATCTACGCCATTTACAATTTGTTGTCAAGCCAAGGGCAAAATTCTGATACAACGTTTACTATAGACTGGTCGTAATTGGAAGCCAGGAAAATGACCTCATCTGTTCAGCTCGATAGCTACCTACAAGCGTGGTCACTTACTGACGCCCACCTGCTCACCACGACTGCAACCAGTTCGATCTATACCGTACAGCATCAGGGGGAAACCGTTGTCCTCAAACTGCTGAATGAAGTCGGGGCTGCTGATGAAGGGGGCGGAGCCGTTGCGCTGGACTACTGGCAGGGTCAGGGGGCGGTTCGTTTGCTCCAGCAGGATGCCCATGCCCATCTGTTGGAATATGCCGAGGGCGCTGATCTTGCGAAGCGGGTTCGGCAAGGGAATGATTCAGAAGCCACGCGGATGATCGCCGGAGTGCTCAATCAGTTACACAGCGCCTCATCACCCTTGCCCACCGCTGGGCTGAAGCCGCTGAGTCTCTGGTTCCGGTCACTCTTTCGCCGGGCACAACAAGAGCATACTGAAGAGCTGGCAGCGCTTTTCCAGCAGGGTGCAGCTGTCGCGGAAAAGCTGCTGGCTGATCCGCGAGAGGTGCGCGTTTTGCATGGCGATATTCATCATGAGAACATCCGGCATAAGGCCGGACGTGGTTGGCTGGCTTTTGATCCCAAGGGGCTCATCGGCGAGCGCACCTATGATGCCGCCAATACCCTCTGCAATCCGCCAGGTATGCCAGAGTTGGTACTCAATGAAAACCGCCTGCGGTCACAGGCGGCGCTGCTGGCGCGGGAAGCCAGGCTGGATGAAGGACGCTTGCTGGCCTACACCTTCGCGTATGCCTGCCTGAGTGCCAGTTGGTCGATGGAAGACGGCGGCGATGCCACCGCTGCCCTGACCATTGCGTCTATGCTCCGGCATGATGTGCAGGCTAGGTAGCGACCATAACCACGGTTGCCGAGTCTTCCCGCTGTAACAGCACCAGATACCAACCGAGGAAGACCAACACGCCGAACGACGGTGTATCCGCCCGTTCCGGCTCGATATTCAACTCACCCTTGAGTGAGAACAAGCCGCCCGCGCGATAGCCGAGAATTGGTTCGCCATCATCGGTCATCCAGACCCATTTGGAACCCCACATATTGCTGGGCTGCCAGTGGAAGGATCGCCCATCCGTAAATTGCAGAGTCCCCTTGTGCGGGTCCCAGCTATTGGGGATGAACTCGGCAATGATTTCATCAGTGCCGACCGAGCGCACCCGAATACGCCGTTTCCAGAAGCCGTAAGGTTCAAAACGCCAGCGGTTGCCGGGAGCTTCAATTTCTGCAATCGAGTTCCACCAAGTGGGCCGGGTGAGCCGGGCTACGACTTCCCCATGGCCATCTTTCAGGTCAAAGCTGCGCTGCCAACCATTGGCCGCTACCCATTCCAGTTCCTGCAGTTCCAGGTCATTCAGCACTTTGGTCATGGTCTTTCCTCATCGCTATCGACAACAGCACCTTGATCCAGTCTTCTATACGTATCTATGGACAGGCATGTTGCGACATCAACACGGACATAATGAGATCTTAAACTTACTACTCTATCATCCTCAATAAACCGGGTAAGCCTTATGCTTATTCAGTACCAAGCGATCCTCAAAGAGAGCGTGATGTCCACCGAACCACTGTATCTCATCCACCTGACGGATACCCATGTCAAGGCGCCAAGTGCAAGACAGTTCCTCAATCTGGACTCGACGGCTCGCTTGCGAGCGGTGTTCGCGGCGGTGCGGGACCTAAGCCTGAAACCGGCCTGTTTCCTCATTAGCGGCGATCTGGCGCATGAAGGCACCCGCGCCGATTATGTGCATCTCAAGACGGTTCTGGATGAAGAGGCCGCCACATTTGGTGTCCCTATACTGGTCGCGCTGGGCAATCACGATGACCGGAGCGCCTTTCGGGAGGGGTTCCTGGGGGAAGCGCCGAGTAGCAACGGCTACTACCACGCTAGCCTGGTAGATGGCCTGCGCATCATCACACTGGATTCGGAAGTCACAGCCGCCGGGGAGAAGGTCGAGGGTTGGCTGGATGCGGTGCAGTTAAGTTGGCTGCAGGAGCAGCTTCAGACAACGGCCCCCCGCGGCACCCTCATCATGCTGCATCACCCGCCCTTGCGGAGCACCTATCGCCTGTTTGATGACCGGGTCCTGAATAATCCCGATGACCTGGGGGCGGTCATCCGGGGAAGCGATGTGATCGGCATCCTCTCCGGGCATATCCACTTCACCAGCGTTGGAGTCTTTGAAGGCGTGCCGAGCGTGGCTTCTGCCGGGGTCTCGTTCAATATTGACCCAACCACGCCGCGCTCGATGCGCTTCATCGACAGCAGCGGTTACAACCTGGTGATGATCCGCGAAGGGCGCATGATCGCTCAACCGCTGATGCTGCCGGGTACCCATCGGGAACTCCTGCACTGGCAGATTGGTGAACGCTTCCAGCCGAAGGCCGAGCAAAACCCGGATGAGCTGCCGCCGGAATTACGGTAAAGTCCGTAATGCGCTTCTGCTCGCTTATAGCCCTCATCCCCTAACCCCGCTTCCCACCGGGAGAAGGGAAACAGGATTCAAGAGTCCGTCTCCCTCAGGGAGAGGGATACAGGGTGAGGGCAGGACAGTGCTTCATATACGCCAGTTGCCTCAGCCCAGCATATGCAGCAAACCGGGCTGCATCTGAAAGGCCAGTTCCTTACCACGCGCTGACTCGCCATCCAGGTCGAGGGTGATCTCCCCACGCTGCCCGCGCACACGCAGGAGCTTCCCACGGCCAAACTGGACCGCCGGATGCGTCAGGTGGCTGCCGTCATAGACTCGGCGCAGGGCCATGAGCAAGGTCAGCTTGGCGGCCCCTTTGACCAGCACCACATCAAAGAGACCGTCGTTGGTCTGCGCTTCAGGGGCGATCTTCATGCCATGCCCAAAGGTGGAGCCGTTGGCAACCGCTACCAGATAGGCCTTGCCCTCATACCAGTCCTGACCATCCAACTGCACCTGCACGACATCCGGCTGATGAGTCAGCAGACCGCGGACGGTGGCTTCAAGGAACGTCCAGGGGCGGCGTACCGGCATCCGGTTGACCATCTGCGCGACCACACCGCTGAGGCCAGCGCTGGCGATGTTCAGGAAGTGCTCACGGTGCCCATCGAAGGTCAGCAGGCCGACATCGGTGGGGGTCGGTTGGGCATTGGCGATCCAATGGGCTGCGGCTTTGATGTCAAAGGGAATATGCTGATGCCGCGCCCAATCCCGGCCAGAGCCAATCGGCAAGTTGCCGTAGACCATCGGCGTTTCGGTTGGGTAACGTTCGTTCAGAGAAGCCAGGGCATTGACCAGCGCGTGATTGGTGCCATCCCCACCGATGGAGATGACGCGGGTTAAACCGGCCTGCCGGGCCGCATCCAGATGGCGGGCGACTTCATCCGGGTGGCCGGTGATAGCGACGACCAGTTCCCCAAGTAAATCCCACAGCAGGGGTTCGAGTTCCGTCCAGGCTTTGCCAGCGCGGCCACTCCCGGCACGGGGATTGAGGATGATCAGCGTTTTGGACACGGTAAATGATCCTTTAGTGCAAAAACAACCACTACTATCTCAAAAGCACGTGGGCGTCCCGCCGGGACGCCCAACTGTTGACTACTTTTCAAACACGGACGGATGACCAAAGATACTAACTCAAGACTCCCAAAGCCACCCGGAGTTCATCTAGGCTGAAGGGTTTCGGGAAAATCCCGTCCAGGCCGGACAGCAGAGCCAGGCGCTCATCAGCCACATTGGCGGTCATCATAACGAAGCGCAGATGCGCCCACTGGGGTTCAGACCGTACCACCTCCAGCAGTTCATAACCGTCCATGATCGGCATATTGGCATCGCTGACGATGAGATCCGGCAGCAGGTCGCCGCAATCACGCAGCACCTCCACGCCTTCCGCCCCGGTACGGGCCAGCAGCACTTCGTGACCATCCAGTACCAGCAGGTCACGGAGCAGCATTTGCATATCGAGGGTATCTTCCACCAGTAGAATTGTGGACATGAATGTTCCTGTTAGGCTTCAACGCGCTGACGATAATTGCGATAGCCTCCCCGTTATCATTGTAACGTCATGAAGGGAGGGCAAAGCCTAAAGGTTTTGATCAGGGACGAATTTGCCCATCCCCCAAAATAATCCACTTGTAGGTGGTCAGTTCTTCCAGCGCCATCGGCCCGCGGGCGTGGAGCTTCTGTGTGCTGATGGCAACTTCCGCGCCGAGGCCCAGGGCGCTGCCATCGGTGAAGCGGGTGCTGGCGTTCAGGTAGACGGCGGACGAGTCAACCTCGTTCAGGAAGCGCTCGGCATGGGCCATATCCTGCGTGAGGATGCCATCGGAATGCTGGGTGCTGTGGGTGGTGATATGGTCGATGGCCTCATCCAGCGTATCCAGAACCCGGACGTTCAGGACCAGCGAATACCACTCGGTATCGAAGTCCTCCGGCTTGGCCGCGTCGAGGCGGTAGCTATGCGGCGCTGAATCCAGAATGGCATAGGCACGCGGTTCGGCCTTGAAGACCACCCCCGCTTCCCCCAACAAATTCGCCATACGGGGCAGGAAGTCGGCCGCGACGGCGCTATTGACCAGCACGGTCTCGACCGAGTTGCAGACGGCGGGGCGCTGCGTTTTGGCATTGTGGATGATGGGCAGCGCCTTCTCCAGGTCGGCGCTGGCATCGACGTAGAGATGACAGACGCCGATGCCGCCGGTGATGACCGGAATGGTGCTGTTCTCCCGGCAGAAGGTATGCAGGGCATTGCCGCCACGGGGGATAATCAGATCAATGTACTGGTGCAGGCGCAGCATCTGCCCGACATAGTCGCGGTCGGTGCTATCAATGAACTGGATGCAGTCCGCGGGCAGGCCGCAGGTTGCCAGCGCCTGCCGCATGATCCCGACCATGACGCGGTTGCTGTGCATGGCCTCTTTGCCACCGCGCAGGATGACGGCGTTACCACTCTTGAGCGCCAGCACCGCTACATCCACGGTGACGTTGGGGCGGGCTTCGTAGATGACGCCCAGCACGCCGAGCGGTGTCCGCCGCTTGCTGACCTTGAGGCCGTTATCCAGCACGCGCTGGTCGAACTCCAGACCAACCGGGTCGGCCAGTTCGATGACCTTGCGAACATCGGCGATCATGCCGGTCATGCGGCGGGTCAGGTCGAGGCGATCCTTGATCCAGATTTCATCGGTGCCGCCTTCCCGCGCTGCCTGCACATCGATGGCATTGGCGGCCAGAATATCCGCTGTCCCGGCGGCCAGCCCATCGGCAATGGCGGTCAGGGCGGCATTCTTGTGGTCTGTGGTCAGGCGGGCCAGTTGACGGGCGGCGGTTTTGGCATGCTGCCCCATGGCCTGGAGGTCAATCGTGGTGGTGGCTTCCATCATCATCGCGCTACATCCATTCTTGCTTGCAGCAATCAAACCGGGGGGACTGTTGCAGCGATTGCTGCAATTTCAGTCTCGGCAGACGGATTTAGAGTTACAGCGGGTGGATATACGGGCGAAGACTGCCTTCGACATAATCCACCCCTACATTCACACTTGGCAACATCATAGCATCTATCTGGAACAAAACCGGAACATACGTTCCGATTTTGGCTCATTTTTGGGACGGACGCAGATGATGGTCGATGTCGGGCGGACGAGGCGCGCCTCATCCCTACAAAGGCGGAATCTTACGCAAGTGTTGTCATTTTGGTTAGGTCACGGCCCCAGCGTTACGATACCACCAATCGCACCGGCAATCCAGCCAATCGCGCCGTCAGCCGTCTGCACCTGCCACCAGGTTGCGCCATCGGCCTCGACCGGCCCTGCCAGGATGACGACGTACTCGCCCGTGACCAGGAAACCGCGCACAAAATCGAAGCCGGTACCCGGCCCACTGCGGATATTGAGGGTCTCCGAGTAGACGCGCAGCTGCTGACCGGGGAAGTAGATGGCTCCTTCGACTACGCCGGCTGGTGTGGGCGGGGTGGTCGGCCCGCTGAAGCCATCGCCGGGGGGTAGGTCGCCCTCCACCCAGTTGACCGCCCGCGCCCCACTGACCAGGCCGGTGATCTCCGTCACGCTGCCATCAATGGAGGCCAGGTACTGCCGCCCATTCGCTTCGACATAGACGGCGCGCCCATCCGGGCTCCAGATGACTCGCTGCGGGAAGCCGTCGCCAATCGGCGCGGTCAGGGGCTGACCGAACATGTTGTAGAGCGCCAGCGGACTGCCCGGTGGCGCACCACGCCCCCCCGGCCCGCCGAGCGCATAGACACTGCCATCCACCGCCTGATTGGCAAAACCCATCCACAGGCCGTTATCGGCCGCGGCGAAGAGCAGTTCGCTGAAGCTGCCATCCCGGTTGATCCAACCGACGTAGACGTTGTCATCCGGGCCGCGCCCGCTGACCAGCACCCGGCTCCCATCCCGCGACCAACTGCCGTAGTCATGACGGAACACCGGCGGGCGGACATCGCGGGCGCGTTCATCAAAGGTCACGGGCATGATGATGATGGCACCCCGCCCACCTTCCGCCGGCAGAGTCAATTGACCGAGGAGGGCATCGCTGGTGGGTGACCAGGCGATGGTATCCGTCACCCAGTTATCCGGGTTGATCGGATTGCTGATGATCTGACAACCGGGGAAACCAGGGGACGGACAATCCACCAGCAGTTGGATGGGCGGGAACTGACCCGGCTGCACGAACCAGACGCCATCTTTGGCGACTTTCCGACCAGCGACGACAAAGGCCAGGTAGCGCCCATCCGGGGACCAGGCCAGCGCGCTGACGTAGGCATCGTTGCCTTCCCGAGTCTCGGCGAAGAACTGGGAGAACGGGGACATATCCGGGCGGTAGGCACCGGCACCGTTGACGCCCGTCAGGTACAGGTTACCACTGGAGTCGGTGGTGACGTACAGGTTCGGGTCAACCGGATTACGGGCGAAGAGCGCGGTATCCCGCAGCAGCGTAAAGCCGGTACTGATCAACCCGCCGTTGGTCGTCAGGGCAAAGGCGCGGGTTTCCGGCTGTGGCGGTTGGAAAAAGACCGGCGGGGCGGCAGTGACAATGGGTGCCAGAGTCACGCGCAAGGCGACGGTCGGCTGGAGAGTGGCGGTCGCGGTCGGCACACCTGCCTGCGGATCAACCGTTGCCGGGATGGGCGAGACTTCGGCTGGTGGAGCTTCTGCCGTGATGAAGGTCGGAGTCGCATCGAGCGTCGGCGGCGGGGCGGTGGGGAGTTCAGCCGTCGGAGCAGGTGGTTGCGTCGGTACCGGAGCTTGAGCGGTTTGAATGGCGTTCAGTTCTTCTGGCGAGAGCGTCCGCGTGCTGGTCGCGGTTGGCCTGGGTGTGGTCGAAGCCGTTTCGGTCAGCGAGGCGGTCAGAGTCACGGTCGCGGTGGCAGTCGCAGTCTCGGTCAGTGTGATCGTGGCTGTAGGGGTAGGCGTCTCCGTCGGCGCTGGAGTCTCGGTCGGTGGCAGCGGTGTCAGGCTGGGTGTCCAGGTCAGCGATGGCGTGAGCGTCAAGGTGAGCGTTGCGGTCGGTGTTTCCGTCGGCGGTGGGGTCGCGGTAGCGGTCAGCGTCGCGGTCGGGATGATCGGCAGCGGTGTCGGGCTGGGCAAGGGGGTTTGCGTCGCAGTTGGCACCGGCGTGAAGGTGTGCGATGGGGTGAGCGTGGCGGTCGGGGTAGCGGTGGGCGTATTCGTCAAGGTGGCGGTCGGCGTGGCAGACGCGGTCGCGGTGACGCTCGGCACTGGCGAATTCGAGGCGGTCGCGCTGGGGGTGCTGGTCGCAGTCAAGGTCACTGTGAGGGTGTGGGTCGCTGTCGCCGTTGCTGTCGTCGTTTGGGTGAGCGACGCGGTCGCGGTCAGCGTAGGCGTGGGGCTGGCGGTCGGAGTCAGGGTCGCGGTTGCTGTTGCAGTCGCCGTCGGGAGGATGACGACGACGGTTGGCAGCGGCGTGGCGGTGGCCGGAATGGTTGCGGTGGGTGTGCGGGTCGGCGCGACCGTGGGCGTGACCTCCGGCACTGCCAGTGTACAGGAAGCCAGGAGTAATCCGATCAGCAGCAGCCACGCCCGTTTGACCATCAGATTTTTCACCCCAACAAAACTTTAACCGCACAGGCGCAGAGGCCGCAAAGGGTTACGGGTTTTTAGATGGAAGTAACCCATGCATACCCTCCTCTGCAATTCTGCTTCTCTGCCTCGATTATAGGCGTTCAGGGGTTGTCGTCACAGTCGGGCAGTGGGCGGCTGACCTCCGCTCAACCTATCCCTGACCTTACCCCGATTCAACGGACAGTAAAAGTGTCAGGGGCAGGCGAGTTGCTCGTAATCGACAGGGCTGAGATAACCCAAAGCCGAGTGCCGCCGCTGACGGTTGTACCAGATTTCAATGTACTC
>JAFLCG010000031.1 GCA_017303635.1 Anaerolineae bacterium
GCTCATCCGACCGTATGGCAGCTTCCAGTTGCTTTACTTCCACTTCCGGCAGCGTGTAGTTGGGATATCGTTTGTTCATCCCTCTATTCTATTTTACTTTCTACCCTTTTCCACATACCTACTTATGCTCTTTCTCATCATCCATTCAATGCGATACTGAATCTGTTGGTATGACCTGAAACCAGCAGCTACCTGAATTGGGATTACGCCCTCAACGGCGCAAGTCCTGTTATTATTGATAGAGGCTTGAAACCGGCTGAAGAATCAACCTAACACAGGTACCGCAAACTAGAGTGGTGAAAGACTTGGCAGTAGACTAGAGTGGGATCAATGAACAACTAGCGTCTTTGCGATGCCGTCACTTTGGAAATCAGATCGGGTAGGAAGTCCCCTTGAAGACACTCACCACATACGAACGCCGCCAGATGATCGTGCGTATCCTCGAAGAACAGTCCGGGATCAAAGTAACTGATCTGGCGGAAATGCTGAACGTCTCCGAAGGCACCATTCGCAACGACCTGGCACTACTTGACGATGAGAATCAAATCAAGCGCGTGCGGGGTGGTGCGGTTGCGCGCACACAGCGCATTAATGCGGCCCACCTCTTCGAAGAGCGCACACTGGCGAATGCCGATGCCAAAGAGCGTATCGCCCAATGGGCGGCAACGATGATCGAAGATGGGGACACCATCTTGCTGGATGCCAGCACGACGGTCCTCCACATGGTCAATTACCTGTCGAATCGGCGTGACCTGACTGTCATCACCAACGGCATGGAAGTCGCAAGGCGTCTGGCGGAACAACGCCTCAACACGGTTATCCTGCTCGGCGGAATCGTCCGCAAGGATGGTAATGTCATCACGGGTTTGCTTGGGCAGAACATGCTTGATAGCCTGCATGTTCGTACGGCGTTTGTCTCGTGTGCGGGCTTTTCGCTCGATGCTGGCCTGACCGAGACTGATGTGGCCCAGGCAGAATTGAAAGCGCTCATGGTACGCAGTGCACAGCGTGTTATCGCCCTGGTTGATCACACCAAGTTCGACCGAGTGACACTGAGTTCATTCGCGCCTACTTCAATCATCAACCACCTGTTGACGGATAGCGAAGTCTCATCAGATAAAGTTCAGCGGGCCTGTGAACACGGTCTAACCGTAACCGTGTGCAGCGACCACACCACAACAACCTTTACACCAGAGAATACACAGGAGACCCGTTACAAGATCGGTTTCGCTAACCTGACTGAAGAAATCCCATTCGGGCGGGATGTACGCCGGGGTTTGGAATTGGCTGCGAAACCCTATGGGCAGATCGAATTGGTCATCGCTGACAACCAGTTGAGCGGCGTTCACGCGCTGAAGCTGGCAGATGATTTCATTAACCAGGGCATCGATCTGATGATTGAGTTTCAGATCGATGAAAAAGTCGGTAGTCAGCTGATGCACCAGTTCTCACAGCACAACATCCCGGTTATTGCGGTTGATATTCCAATGGTCGGGGCGACCTATTTTGGCGTTGACAATTACAAGACCGGTTTCCTGGCGGGTGAAGAACTGGGCAAGGCGATTCAGCGAGAGTGGGATGGCAAAATCGACACACTGATCGTGCTAGAGCATCCACGTGCGGGACAGCTCACTGCCAGCCGAATTCAGGGGCAGCGTGATGGAGTCGAGTCGATCATCGGTACGATCGACCCGTCTAGTGTAATCACTCTGGATAGTGGCAACACAAGCAGTATCAGTGAGGCAGCGGTACATGGTACCCTCGAAGGTTTACCGCGCAATCGCCGTGTCGCTGTCATTTGCTTCAATGATGACGCAGCCGTCGGTGCACTGGAAGCAGCTCGCAAAGTTTACCGCACACATGAAGTGCTGATCGTCGGGCAAGGCGCGGATCGGCGCTTGCGTGACGAACTGCGCCACGAGAATACACGCATTGTTGGGTCGACAGCGTTTCATCCAGAGCACTATGGCACGGCGTTGATCGACATCGCGCTGAAAATCCTCAGCGGCGAACCAGTGCCGCCCGCTGTCTATGTCGAACACACCTTCATCTCACCAGCGAATGTCGATCTCCACTATCCAAACGAGAATGGCGGACGTTAGCTGCGCCTGCGAGTTGGGGCTGTAAATGCCCCAAGAGCCTTATCAGAACCGAATTGTGAATCGCTCGACAGCATCTTCCATCACATCTACCCCTAGCCCATAGCCCTCTGGTGCGTAAATCTGCCCATCGACATGCCAGACCGGGTTACGTACCAACTCGTGATGCATTGCCGTTTCGATCGGTTTCAATTCAAAAAGGATGCGTAACGGAGCGCATAACGAAAGGTGGATGCTGGCTGCTGTATTGATAGCACTGCTGAAGGAATGCGCGTTGATTGCCACGTTGTGCCGCGCCGCCATCTGGATCACTTTCCACATGCCGGTCACACCTTCGGCGCGCCCAGCATCAATCAGGAGTACATCGCACACACCGGCTTCAAGCGCCCGCTTGTAGTCATAGACGTTGTAAAGCCGCTCGCCAAAACCGATCCGCATACCGGGCACTGCTGCCCGCAGGTGATGGAAACCGTTGAAGTTATCGGGATGAAATGGATCTTCCATCCATGTTAAGTTGGACGCCTGCATCGCCTGGGCGGTATAGACGGCGCGCGGAATATCCCACCGGCATCGTGCGCCCACGTCCACGATGAATCCGGCTTTGGGGCCAATGGCTGCTCGCACCGTCTTGACGAAGTAGATATCGCGCTCAGCATCAACCCCCAGGTTGGACTCGCCTTTTTTGCCAAAGCCTACCTTGACGAACTTGAAACCGGCTTTAATATGCCCTGCCAGTTCTTCAGCCATATCGTCAATCTTGGCAGCTTTGGGATGACTGCTGGCACACACAGGCAGGCTCTCGGTTTGTACCCCGCCCAACATCTGCGACAGATTGAGCTTGAGCAGCTTACCTTTCAAATCCCATAGGGCCATGTCGATGGCGCTAATGGCGAAGGCTGCGATGCCTCCCGCGTCCCCATACCACCAGGCGCGCTCACGCATCGCCTGCCAGTGAGTCTCGATATCATAGGCATCCTTGCCGATGACAATACTGCCTAATCCCGCCTTGATAAGTGCTTCGATGGCAGCCGTTGCCTCACGAAATAGGCTGAAGCATTCACCCCAACCGACGGTACCATCCTGGGCTTCAATGCGCACGAGCACGACATAACGGGTCGAGTAGTTGTCCACCGCTTCTAGAAATTCAAGTGGATATACATCAAGTTTCTTAATTAACACAATCACGTCACCTTATACTTTTTCACGTAATCACGGTTGAGTTCAATGCCCAGCCCCGGCTTATCGGAAATGGTATAGTATCCATCCTTGAGCGGGCGCGGTTCTTCCTGGATATCCCAAAATATCGGGTCACGGTCGCGATGGAAACACTCCACATAGGTGCCGTGCGCTACACTGCCTAATAAATGGGCGGAGACCTGTGCCTCTTCGTGGTGTGCCATCTTCACACCGTACATACTGCACATGGCCGCAACACGCCGCCATATGGTCGGCCCGCCACCCCAGGACGAATCGAAGTTACAGTAGTCAATACTGCCATCTTCGATCAGGTCACGCACGCCGTCGATGCGGTACTCGCTCTGACCGGCAGTGACAGGTAGCCCAGTCGCCAAGCGCACATCCCTTAACCAGCGCTTGTCATTGTACCAACGCACTGGCTCTTCGAACCATTCGAGCTCAATGCCTGCTTCGTTTGCCAAACGTACAAACCGGATCGTCTGCTGCAAGTCGTAGCCCTGGTTAGCATCAACCATCAGCCGGAAATCCGCGCCACCAACCTCAACCGCTACTTTGAGCCGTTCGAGATCTTCTTCTGGGGTCGCGCCGCCGACCTTGAACTTCATGCCGATGACACCGTAGCCTACATAATCAGCAATCTCACGGGCCAGTTCGTCGCGGGTCTGCCCATAGTAACCGCCGATGGCCGTCATGGGCAGCACGTTGTTATAACCTCCCCACACACGGTAGAGCGGCATATTAAGTGCTTTCCCAACCGTATCCCACAGGGCCGTATCCACCGCCGAAATCGCCTGCATAACAACCCCTCGGTCACGCAGGATATCGTATGTGGCAGGTTTCATCGCTTCCCAGCAACCTTCAGTGTTGAAGACATCCATTCCGACCAGCGCCGGGGCGAGTTCGTCGTGGATGATTTTGAGAATCACAGGTTGCTCATCATCGGTGTCACCTGTGTAGACCTCCCCCACCACACCCTGATGGGTCAGTATGCGGGTGATGATGGTGCAGCGGTTCTGCATGGAGTATTTGCTACCCCTGTAGACGCGGTTGAGTGGCACACGAATTGCTTCGGTCTCAATCGCCTGGATGGTGAGTGAAACTGGTTTTTGCCAGAACATAATGGATACCCTTTGCGGGGAAAGTCTTTTGACAAATGTGCGAAAGAGCGTTAACTTCGACAAGTATAGACAAATTTCAACAATAATCAACAAAAATGACTTATAAAGGGGATCCAAATGGCGGATAAGGCAAGCATCGCTGTCGTTGGGACAGGGTGGTGGGCAACGACGGCACACATCCCCGCACTCATTGAACATCCACGAGTCGGCAAAATCATACTCGTCGATCAGAATCCAGAGGCTGCACGAGCCGCCGCCGTGAAATACGAAATTCCACTGGCCCATTGCTATACCACTATCTCCGAAGCAAAAGCCGCCCATCCAGACTTGCAGGGGGCGATCATCGCCACAACCCATCATGCACATTACCCCGCAGCCAAAGAGGCACTGGATGCCGGGTTACATTTGCTGCTGGAAAAGCCGATGACAATCTACGCACGCGAGGCGAAGGCCTTGGTGGACTTGGCAGCGGCACGCGATCTGAAAATCCTGATGGGCTACACCTTTCCTTATTTGCCGACAGTGGCACAGGCAAAGCACTATATTGACGATGGATTGATTGGTGAAATCGAGTACGTGGCTTGCAGCATGTCATCTGTCACGTATGACCTATTGCTAGGACATCCCGAACGCTTTGAACCCGCCGGTGGGTACGCCGTCACCGGGCCAACTCGCGAAACCTATAGTGAGCCTAGAGTAGCAGGCGGCGGGCAAGGAGTCCTGCAGATTACACACCTGGCAGCGATGATGTTTCATCTATCGCCGGGTATGCGCGCCGAGACAGTGACTGCGTTTATGAATAACCTCAAGGCAAAAGTCGATGTCATTGATGCGATGGCTGTAAAAATGAACACGGGAGCACTGGCCACAGTTGGTAGCAGTGGTAACCTGCGGCCCGGCGACCCCGGATCAGTCGAAGTGCATTTGCATGGTAACCGGGGACGCATTTTAGTTGATGGTTTCACTGGTGAATTCTTCATGCATCTGCATGATGGGCGGCAAGAACATGTGCCGCGCCACAGTCCCGGTTATCCAGCAGCAACGCCGGTCGATAAGTTCGTCAGCATCCTCCTTGATGGTGCGATCCCGCTTTTCCCTGGCGCGGTTGATGGCTTGTTCACGGTCGAACTATTGGAGGCAGCCGCCCGCTCTGCTGCACTGAATGGGATGCCCGTGCAGATAGCCGACTTGTATGCGTAGGACGCAATACAACCTACTCTAGTGAGATGGGTAGCGTGTTGAGAATGCCAAACCGCACGCACCACAAATAAGGAGACTGTTTATGCGCCTGAGCGTCGCCAATTTCTCGTTTGAGGTGCTGCCACTGGAAGCGACGCTGATGGTCAGCCGTTCGCTTGGCTATTCATCAGTCGATATCGCAGGTTTTTATCAGCGTGGCAAGTGCAGTTTTGAGCCGCAGGATGTCGCCGCGAACCCGCAGAAGCAGGCGGATATCCTCAATCCATTACTGCAAAAATATGACCTAAGCGTGACTGACTTCTTTCCGCAGTTCGGAGTCGCACCAAGCCTCCATTCGCTTAATGACCCTGATCCGGAAGTACGGGAAGAAAATATGCGCTATGTGCGCGGCGCGGCTGCGTTCTGCAAGCTGATCGGCAGCCCAGGTATGACTATCCTGCCAGGAGCCGATCATATCTCACGTACACTGGCGGATAATCTGGCCGTTTCCACAGAATACCTGCGCCGGGCGGTTGATATTGCGGGCGAGTACGGAATTGAGGTACGCTTCGAGCCGCATATGGGATCAGTCACAGATACGCCAGAGTTGGCCTTGGGGATCGTGAACGCAGTACCGGGGCTAAAAATCACGCTTGATCTCGCCCATTTTGTCCTGCAATACATCTCGGTCGAACGCGCCTATGCGCTGGTGCCGTACACGGGGCATGTCCATGTCCGTCAGGCAAAACCGGGCAAGTTGCAAGTCGCCCATGATGAGGGGACGCTCAACTTCCCAGACCTGATCTCGCGGCTGAAGGCTGTTGGTTATACGGGTGCGCTGACAGTCGAATATGTCTGCGCTGACTGGTTTGAGGTCAACCGTAACGATACATTGCACGAAAGCGCAGTGGCGTTCGAGCGGCTGCGACCCTATGTGGAATAAGGCTGGTCAAGTAAACATGCTAAAAAATCGAATTGCGATTGTGACCGGTGCGGCCCGTGGAATCGGCGCGGCGACAGCGACGCTGCTAGCCCAACAAGGTGCAACGGTTATCGTCTCTGATATTGACCAGGTAGTCGCGCAGACGGTTGTGGACGAAATCAATGCAGCCGGCGGTGAGGCTGTCAATTTACCTTGTGACGTGTCCAAGCCCTCCCAGGTCGATCAACTGGTGGCAGATGTGGTGGCGCGCTGGGGCAAGCTTGATATTCTGGTCAATAATGCAGGAATTTGCCCGCGCATCCCCGTGGAAGAGATGACTGAAGAATGGTTCGACCGCATCACAAACATTAATATGAAGTCGGTCTTTTTCCTGTCGCGGGCAGCCGCAGAGGCGATGAAGCCGCACAACTTTGGGCGAATCGTTAACATCAGCTCGACAGGCGGACGAGTCGGCGGCATCCACAACGCAACGGTCTACAGTGCGACAAAAGCGGGCGTGCTGTCGATGACAAAATCACTGGCACGCCACTACGCGCCATGGAACATTCTGATCAATGCCATCGCACCCGGCGCCGTCGATACGCGCATGTTCGAGGCAATCCCGCCAGATAAAGTGGCAGCTTATGTCGAGACGGTACCGCTCAAACGCATGGCGGCACCGATCGAGATTGCCCAGAGCATTCTACCGTTTTGCACACCGGAGATGTCTTGGGTGACTGGTGCAACACTGGATGTCAACGGCGGCGTAGTCATGATGTGATGCAAATCCTCACCAGTCAGCACCTTAATCAACTCAGACCGGATGCATGGCCTGACCCTTTTTCGGAATAAGGCAATCTTCCAGCAAGTGGACTGGATAATCTCCAAATCCAACGGCACCGGCATGCGCGGTCGAATACGGCGCAGCTCAAATCCGATCCGTACCATCTAACTGGCTATGTATAACCTAGCGCAACATGACAACCGTATCAAATGGGTCACGCTGTGCTGAAGGAATGGTCAGCACGACGGTGTCCTCGCGCCGTTCCAGTTCAACCGCCTGTCTAGTCGCCAACAAGTGAGCACTCTGAATCGTTTCTGGAACCCCCTTAACAATCACGCAATCGCTGACATCCGCCAGTATATGCAAGTAATGGGTATCCCCTCGACGCGTACTCACCGTCTGCGCTGTTGGCGGAATTACCCCGGCACGAGTCCCATAAACAGACTCACCATTTGTACGCAACCAGCGCCCTATCCCATGCAAACGGGAAACATGCGTCGGCACGATCTCGCCAGTCGCCAACGGCCCAACATTGAGCAAATAATTGGCGCCGACGCTGGCACTGCGCACAAGATACCCGATGAGCGCCTGTGTGGATTTGTAGTTGATACTGCCATCAACATGAAACCAGTGGTCATTGATAGTCATACACACTTCGAGTGGCAAAGAAGAGATATAGGACGTGTTGAAACCCGCGCTATTCACGCCCGGCAAGTCCTGCTCAAAGCCTTGAATGTCTTCGCCGGGCAGAGGTTCGGCGTGGCGATTATTGATGATGGCAGCGTCTGGTTGCAGAGTATGAATCAGGTCGTATAACCGGTCATATTCGAATGAGCCACCGGGGATGAAATGCGCTTTCTCCTCGCTAAACACATGATGAGGCCAATCACCATCAAACCACATGCAAGCGACTTCGCCATAGTTACTGCACAGTTCGTGTACTTGCCCATGCAGAAAGCCCAAATAATCGGACCATGCCAGACCGCTCTCCTGACGAAAGCGATAGGCAGGGTGATGCCAATCCAAGACCGAGTGATACAGTCCGAGCTTTACGTCATTCCTCCGGGCGCAGGCATCGGCTAATTCGCGCACCATATCGCGCTTGAAAGGTGTGAAGGTGGTGATTTTGTAATCGCTCAAGGCCGTGTCGTACAACGAAAACCCATCGTGGTGTTTGGTCGTGAATACGATATATTTTTGCCCGGCATCTGCCGCAATGCTCACCCATTCATCAGCGTTAAATCGGATTGGATTTAACTGTGCCGAGATCTGCTCATAGTCTGGCACGGAGATATTCTCGCCATCCATTAGCCAGTCGTGACGGGCAGCAACCGAAGTCGGCCCAAAGTGAATGAACATGCCAAAACGTGCATCCTGGAAAGCACTTAACCCTTTTTCAGAGATACTGAGCGTCATATCAACCTCCTTAGGAGAGGACTACCACAGTATCAAAGGCGTCACGGTGGGCTTCAGGGATGCACAATACGGTCTTGCCGTCTTTTTGCTCCAGTGACAATGGTGCACCATTGTGTAGCACCCGCGCCTGCGTCACGCCGCTGGGCATGTCCGCTACGCTGACGCAATCGCTGGTGTAGTTCAGCACATGCAGGTAATGGGTATCGTCCTTACGGGTGCTAACGGTATGCTCGGTTGGCGCAATCGCACCCGCCCGCGTCCCATAAACGGACTCGCCATTGACCTTCAGCCATTCGCCCACCCCACGCAAACGAGCAGCGTGCGTGGGGACAATCTCACCCAACGCTGTTGGTCCCACATTGAGTAAGTAATTCGCTCCTACGCTGGCGCTCCGTACCAACAGGTGCACTAAATGGCGCGTAGATTTGGTATTTGCATCAGCGGCACTGTAACCCCAGTGGTCGTTGATCGTCATGCAAACTTCCAACGGCAAAGGAGAAATGGTCGTGGTGTTAAAGCCTGCCGTATTGACACCGGGTAAGTCCTGCTCGAAACCTTGAATATCTTCGCCGGGTAGCGGGTCTTCATGGCGGTTGTTGATCACCACCGCATTCGGCTGCAAGGTGTGAATCAAGTCGTACAGTTGGTCATACTCGAAAGAACCGCCAGCCTCAAAGTAAGCATTACTTTCATCAATGGCATGACGAGGCCAATCACCATCAAACCAAACACAGGCGATGTCGCCAAAATTGGTACATAACTCGCGCACTTGCCCATGCAGGAATGCCAGATAATCCGCCCACGCCAGACCACTCTCTTTGCGGAATCGATAGGCCGGGTGATGCCAATCCAGCAATGAGCTATAAAACCCTAACTGCACGTCATTACGCTTAGCAATCGCGTCCGCCAATTCCTGAATGGGGTCGCGCTTGAAGGGCGTGTTGGTCACTTTATAGTCGCTCAAAGCGGTGTTATACATCGAAAAGCCATCATGGTGGCGGCTGGTAATCACCATGTATTTTTGTCCAGCATCCGCCGCGATGCTCACCCATTCGTCAGCGTTGAACTTGACCGGATTGAACTGTGGAACGAGCTTCTCGTATTCCGATACGGGGATACGGTCAGTGTGCATCACCCATTCCTGCTTGGCGATAATCGAATACAATCCCCAATGGATGAACATACCAAAGCGAATATCTTGGAAATGGTCTAAACCGTGTTGGGAGGCTTGTTTTGCCATGGTACTGGGTTCCTTATTCCTGAATGCTTTATGACACGATTTTCACGGTGTAAGCGGGACTCGGCGGCAAATTGGCAGGCAGATGGATGGTCAACCGGTCAGCCTGATGCTCAAAACGTAAGGGAGAATCTGAACCCAACAGGTGTACGGTGCGCGGCTGTCCACCTTGATAGTGCTCGATCGTAAGGATCTCGCTGCCTGGCGTAGTCAACAATATGGCGTAGAGTGTCCCATCTTTTTGGGTATAACGGAGGTCGATACCGTCAGCCGTTTTGCCATCCGGTACTATCCAGGGTCGGCTATCGAACATCGCCTCCCCATTGGCCACCAGCCAATCACCGAGACCAAGCAGGCGCTGCCGCTGTAAGTCGGGAATCTTGCCGTCAGCAGTCGGGCCTACGTTCAAAAGCAGGTTGCCATTTTTACTTACGACATCCACAAACAGGTGAACCAGTGCCTCGACGGATAAGTAGTCACTGTCACCTTCAATCTGGTTATAGCCAAACGAGTGACCTATGCCCCGGCACATCTCCCACGGCTTGGGCTGGATGGCAGTGAAGGTCGAATATTCCGGTGTGACATAATCGGCGTGGTACTCGCGGGTGTGGTCATCCGGCTGACCAAATTCGTCGGCACCGGCTTTTTCAGCGGGTCGCTGCGACCAACGATCATTGACCACTCCGTCGCTCACATGGTTATAGTAGTAAGCGAATAACTCAGGTGAATTACCCAATTTGGGATAGCCGATGTCATTCCACAGCACCGACGGCTGGTATCGGTCAATCAATTCCCGAAAATGGCCGTTGGCGTAATCCACAAATTCTTGCGACTGGACAATCGTGCCCCGCACGTCGTGTACATCAAGAATTGGCTGCTGCTCAAAGGTCCAGTCGAGGCCGCCTGAATAGTAGACGCCCATCCGCATTCCATGACGACGTACCGCAGCCGTTAAATCCCCCACCAAATCGCGCGGACAAGCAAAGCCTGGTGGACGCTTCGGGCTGGTATTGGGGCTTGGCCACAGTAGAAATCCTTCGTGATGCTTGGTGGTCAGGACGACATACCGAGCGCCCACTCGACTGAACAACTCGGCCCAGTCATCAGGATTCCAGGCTTGCACTGCCTCATTAAAGTTCGCTACAAAATCTTCATAGGCGAAGTCTGCGCCATAAACTTCGGCATGATGGCGGCGAGTTGGCGTATCCCCAACCCGCAAGGAGTTCTGATACCATTCGGCATAGGGGTTATTGGCGAACATAGCTTGCCAACCCTTTTCCGCCACCTGCCGATCAATGTCATCACCCGGTGGTGCCCAGGCTGGTACTGAAAACAGGCCCCAGTGAATGAAGATGCCGAGTTTGGCTTTGGCAAACCAATCTGGTAGTTGGTGCTGACTTACCGATTCGAGCGTAGGTTCAAAAGTCATTGTTAAGTCTCCCGAAAAGAACGAGCAGAAGACAAGTCATCTTAGGCAACTAAACTACTAGCATTACGCAACATGAAAACAGGCCTCACCGATCAAGCGCGAGGTTCTATTGTTTATTCATCATCACTAAAGCAATCTATCGTGATGCTTTAACCAAACTTCAAAGTCAAAGAGTGGAATGGGTGCAGTTGCAATGAATTAGCAACCACACCCTTCCTTAAATCGATAGTTGGATAGTTACGCACCTACAGCAGTGTTATAGGCTGCCTGTGTCAGTTCCAACAAACGCGAGAGACCCTGCGAGTCGAGAGTCGCCAGGTAACTGTCCCATTCCGCGTCTACGTTTGCGTCGCCGGTAATGAAGCGAACCAGCATTTCATCAACATAGGTCTTGACCGCCAATTGGATTTCGGTGACTTCGCTGGCCGCATCACCTTCAAAGGTCAGAGGCGGGATCAACGTATCAATGGCTGGTGCGTAGGGCAGCATGGCATTCGAGGCCACAAACAATGGCACTTCGACGAATTGATCCTGCGCCGATTGACTCAGACGGAAGTCGCTAGTCCGGTAGGTCATACCCGTTTGACGCCAGGCCGAGTTGGTCATACCTTCGCCCCAATTGGCGAGGGTACGGTAAGCTGCCTGCTCGCCGTTGATACCCAATTCGCCGTCGGGCGGGATAATCCAATCCACTTCGGGGACGCCGAAAGTATTACGCATCGTGCCTTCATAGCTATACATCAAGTCAGCCAAGCGGAAGGCAACTTCAGGATGCTGAGCCGCGCTTGTAACGACAAATCGACCCACATTAAAGCCCCAGGGAGCATAACCTGCGGTCTGCACGCCATCCGGCCCTAGCAGCGGCGGAATAGCAATCCACTTATCCATCTCGCCGCCCTGAGCAACGGTCTTGGGTTCGGTGTAGGTCCCCATCCAGCCGCCCGTCACTGCACCCAACAAGTGTGGTTCCATCTGGCTGCCAAGTTGCAGTAGAGCGGCATTGTCCTGGATCAGCGCATTCGGATCAATCAGACCCTGTGCATACAAGCTGTTCAGGTAACGCAGACCTTCTCTGTAACCAGGTTGAGCATAAGCAGCCTGGACTTGACCATCAATCAGCAGCAGACGGTCATGTTGAATACGATCATAGAACACAAAGGAATTCATCAAGAACTGATCGACACTGTTGTGCCAACCACCCAAGCCTTCGGCGCTACCAGAGAAGGCCACTTCGTCAGCGACACCATTTCCGTTCGGGTCCTGGGTTTTGAAAGCCACCAACATGGCTTCAAATTCAGCCGTGGTCGTCGGCACCGCGAGGCCGAGGGTCTCCAACCAGGGCTGATAGACCCACATCTTTTGTGACAGGAAGCAATGGAAGCATTCGTTGATTTCCGGCAAGCCGTAGATATTGCCATCCGGCGAGGTAATCAAGGGCAGCAGATGTGGACGTTCGGTCTCAAAGATGCGCTTGGTTTCATAGCCGTAGGTCGCCATGAGGTCGTTCAGCGGCACAAACACGCCCTGTGAACCTTGCTGCGCCAGCAAACTGGAGGTCATCGGGAAGCCCATGATAATGTCGGGCAGATCACCGCTCGCCAGCACCAGGTTGAGCTTGGTTTGGGCATCCTGGAAGTTGACCACTTCAATTTGCAGGTCGATGCCCGTCTTTTCTTCCATCCACTGAGTGAAGGCGTTGTCATTGAAGTCAGACACCTGCTCAGAATTTGCCAGCAAAATTCTCAACACAGTGGGTTCACTTACGACAGGGAACTCCCCTGCGCCGCTTGCAATTCCGCTATCTTGAGCCATCGCAGTAAAGCTAAGAATACTGACTAGTACCAGGCTGAAACAGACGAGAATCAGATGTTTCTTGGTCATTTTTACCTCTCAATTCACTTCACAGAGTTTTCATATACTGCTTTTGCGGTCTGGCTTATGTATTTCACCTCCTTTAGCCCTTGATCGCACCAATCGTGAGGCCCTGAACAAAGTAACGCTGTACAAATGGATAAAGCATCAGTACAGGGATTGAGGCCACCACTATTGACGAGAATTTAAGTTGTTCCTGCAACGCCTGTTGATCCGCAAGCCGTTGCACATCAGCAATCATGCCTAGGTCAATCTTGTTCAGGATCAAGATGTTCCGCAGCACGATCTGCAATGGCGCGAGATCGGGATTAGTCTGAAAAATCAGCGAGAAGAAATATTGATTCCACTGGGCGACGGCATAAACCAGGAACAATACCGCCACCAGCGATTTGGACAATGGCAGAATAATCTTCATGAGATAGCCAATATCGCTACAACCATCAATCTGGGCAGCTTCCCACAATTCTTCCGGGATGCTCGAACGCAGATAAGAAATGGTGATGATCAAGTTCCACACGCTCAGGGCTGTTGGAATAATCAAGGCCCAACGCGTGTTCACCAGACCCAGGTCCCGGGTGACGAGGTAGAAAGGGATCAAGCCGCCGCTGAACAACAACGGAAAGAAAAACAAGATCGTGAAGAAGCGACGACCGGGTAAATCTTTACGAGTTAAGGGATACGCAGCAAGAAAGGTCAGCACTATACTCACAGACGACCCGACCACGGTGTAAAACAACGAGTTCAACATTCCGTTGATGATGCTCGGATAATTAAAGATCTTCTCGTAGCTTCTCAACGAGAAATCAACCGGAAACAGAACCACCTTCCCGGTAATGACGGCGGAGGGGTCACTCAAGGAGGCGCTGAGGGTATAGACCAGCGGATACAGTACGATGAGCAGGATGATCGTCAGCAGTACGTAATTGATAACCATGAACACGCGATCACCTGCCGAGGCGCGAATGGTGTTATCTACGACCGTTGCTCGTTTGCTCAAGCCTAAGGATGTCATCGTTATTCCCCTTTTGGATGTGCTACCACAGGCTTTCCTGTCCCATCTTTTTGACCGCGTAATTAGCGACCACCACCATCAGGAAGGCGATCACGCCTTTGAACAGGCCAATCGCAGTGGCGTAAGAGAAGTCTAGGGTTGGTGAGGCCAGGCCGATTTTATAGACATAGGTATCAAGGATTTCAGAAACGGAGGTATTGACGGGATTTTGCAGCAGCAGCACTTTCTCAAAACCGATATTGATGAAGTTGCCGAAGTTCAAGATCAGCAACATGGTCGCAATCGGCATGATGCCTGGGATGTCTATGTGGCGAATGCGCTGGAAACGGCTTGCTCCATCCACCACCGCCGCCTCGTGCAAAGCCGGGTCAATATTGGTGAGAGCCGCCAGGTAGATAATGGCGGAAAAGCCCATGTGCTGCCAGATATCGGTCCACACGTAGATGGATTGGTATAACTCTGGCCTGGACATGGCATTCGCCTGCGGCAAATTGAGCGCTGTGGTCAATTGTGCGAGGATGCCAAAGCGCGGGTTGAGCATTTGCAGAATCAAGCCGACCATGACGACCGTCGAAATGAAGTGCGGCGCATAGGTGACCATCTGCACCAGTTTTTTGAACCATAAGGCTTGTACTTGATGCAAACTGAGCGCCAGGATGATTGGAATTGGAAAGCCTACCGCCAATAGGTAGATTCCCAGGGAGATGGTATTGGTGATAAGCCGCGTAAACTGGTAAGAATTGAAGAAACGCTCGAAGTGGGCAAAGCCAACCCATTCACTCCCCCATACCCCACCCGCTACTGTGTAATCACGGAAAGCGATCTGGGCACCGATCATAGGGATATAGGCAAAGGTGATGATATAGGCAATCGGGAGCGCCAGCAGTAGATAGAGCTGCCAACGACGGCGAATCTGTAGCAGTAAATGGCTTAAGGAACCCCGGTTGGCAGTAGCACTTCGCACGCTAATGGCTGGCTGAACGGTTTCGGATGAACGCATAACACCCATAATTTTGCCTATCTCTAAATCAAAAACGAAACGTCTCTACTCACTTCCCTTTAGTCCCGTCGCACTGCGTAGATAGGCAAAAAAGCTTTGCCGATCAATCTCCCCGTGATTGCCCTCTCCTAATCCCAGCACATAGCGTTGGCCCCCGCCCAACGTCGCAGCTACTCGCTGAAACTCAGCTTCGATCAACACTTCCGATTGGTGATTCAACAAGGCCGTTGAGACCCCACCCAACAAGCTGAAAGCCCGACCTGCATCCCGTTGAATTGCTGCAAGATCATTGATCTCCGGTTGAGCAATATACAAGCCATCAAACCCCAACTGACGCAGTAGCCCGATCAAGCCATCCACCTTGCCCGGCGTGTGCAATACCACTGGGAGGCCATAACCTTGAATAGACTGCACGATGAACTGTAGCTGGGGGTAGAAAATCTTTTCAAAAGAGTCTGTCGGAATGAGCATCCCGCGCTCATCCGCCCATCTGTCACTCAATATGACAAAAGCAAAGTCATGGCTAAAGCGGTCACAAAGCAACTGCACTGTTTTGCGGTGATAATCGAATAAGCTCTGGGCAAGTTGGCGCAGGTTGACTTCAGGCTGTGAGTTGCTTGACTTCAAGGTATCCCATAATGATAGGATATCTGCCACCATGCAGCGGAAATCAGCCACGATACCGACCTTGGCACGTTTGGCAGCGCGCACATAACTATCAAACCAATCGAGCAACTCGGTGAAGCGCGGTAAGACCAGGGGCCAATCCTGCACATCCACACTCAAGAGTTGCTCACGATCAATCTGATATGGCAGCCTACAGGGAACTGCGTCAAAACCACAACGCAACGCAAATTCAATCTGGTCCTCAGCGGTAATCACCTGGGTATGTCCCAATTCCTCATAACGCGGTTCGCGCTCCAGGAGGGTACGATACAACTGCGGATTAGCCAGTTCATATTCAAAGTGAGGCGTCCGATGCTGACCTTCAGCCTGACCCAGCAAGACTTTTTTCAGCAGCGTCACATTGACTTTATCGGTTCTGAACAGGTCGTCTTGAATATCCGCTACGTTGGGCACGTAGAGACTCAAGCTCGGCGAGGCCTCTCGTAGTGCCTCCGGCGTGAGTGGTAGAATCAGTTCACCCTGTACCACCTCATAAGCAGTATCCATCTCTACTATCGGCGTTGGCGTACCGCCGCAGGACTGACGCACAATCAAGCGCGTCGGCAGTACGACCGATTGCGTCGGTATGTAGTCGTCAGAGTGCAGGCGCTTGAGCAATAGGTCCGCAGCATTGATACCGATGTCATATGGTGATTGACTGGCAACCGTCATGAACGAAGCAAAACGCGAGTCCGGATAAAAGTCATCAAAGCATACCAATGCCATATCTTGGGGGATGCGCTTACGGCGTTTTTCCAAAGCCTGAGCCACGCCAATCGCAATTTCATTATTAGCGGCGACAATCGCGGTAGTGTCCGGTTGCGCCTCCAGCAATTCAGCTGTCAACCGTTCAGCGCTATGACGGTCATATTCGCCCCAACGGATCAGGTTGTTATTCAGCGGCAATTGCGCTTTATACAAGGCCAAACCATAGCCTGCCACCCGGTCGCTGGCGCTGGCCGAACTTTGCCGTCCGGTCACAATGGCAATCTGCCGATGCCCTAAGCTAATTAAATGCTCTGTCAGGCGGAACGCACCTGACACCGAGTCGCTGTAGACATTACTCACATTCCAACGCGCTGCGTGTGATTGTCCAACCATCACAATCGGCTTACTGACTGGTGAAGCACTATTGACTTCGGCGCCCACCAGCGCTTCCCATTCCGATTTACGACTCAGGATCATGCCATCTACCCGATTGATGATCGAAGTTAGATAACGCAGATTCTGGCGTGACTTGGTCAGGGTATTACAAATGAGGACATGATAGCCACTGGCTTGCGCGGCATCCTGCACACCACGCACCACTGTGGTCCAAAAGTAGTTGGTCAGTTCGGGGATCGCCAGCGCGATGGTATCAGTACGACGACTACGCAGACTACGCGCCTGCAGGTTGGGTTGGTAGCCTAATTCAGCGATAGCTGCTTGAACCTTGAAACGGGTTTCCGGCAGCACATTTGTTGCGCCGTTCATCACCCGTGAAACGGTTCCTAAAGATACCCCGGCTAATTTCGCAACATCAGAAATTTTCGCCATGTTCAATAATTGGTAATGTGAAAAATCTTTTCATTGAAACGATTTCACAAGACTTTATACTGCTTTTCCAAGCTTGTCAAATAACGCTATCCAAGAGACAAAGGAAATAATCCACTGCAATGTTTTGACCAAACACACGACATCGAAGGAAAAATCAAGCTTACCAACTTCACGATAACGACGATACCACGCTCATAAAGTACTGCGCCGCCCGCTTCACCAGCAATGTCATGGATGAGCAGAGAAGATGGTCTAGTCCTGCAGATTCACAGATGAAACCAACTGCGGACGAGAGCTGGTGCCATTAGCCTGTCACTACCCGGTTCTGCGACTGGGGCCACTGTGGTAGTTCTTTGACAGCCTGATTGGAATGGGACACTATCTGGGTGGAGTTTTGGAAACAGCCGATCTCTACAACACGGCAGGCTTTAATGATGACATCCAGGCTTTTCCATCAATCAAGGCGTGCCATCCGGTCTGGCGCAGAGCATCTGCCGATTGGTTAGCAGGCTTATGTAGCCCCGGTCTGATTGATGACGAAAATGCCTATATGATGATCGCAAATATGGCTTATCATCTGGTCAAGAAACCCTACAAATATGAACAGCTTACCGCGCTTAAGCCGCCGCACATGTGCCATCCCGACCCATTATCCGGAACGCATCGTCCAATTCGGGGCAGGCAATTTCCTGCGGGCTTTTGTGGATTGGATCATCGAGGTTTTGAATGAGCAGCACCATTTCGCCAGTTCAGTAGTCGTTGTGAAAGTCACGCCGCATGACACCTATGAGGAACTGGACGAACAGGATGGCCTGTTCCACGTGATTACCCAGGGAATCCAGAATGGTCAGTATGTCTCTGATACCCGGCTAATCACTTGCATCAAGCGAACGGTATATCCATATCTAGACTATGCCAGCTATCTTGCATTAGCTCGCCAACCAGAAATCCGATTTTTGATCTCCAACACCACCGAAGCGGGCATTCGCTACGATGCCCACGACAAGTCCGATGACCAGCCACCTGCTAGCTTTCCCGCCAAGCTTACACTCTTTCTATATACGCGGTATCTGCACTTTGCCGGGGCAGCCGATAAGGGCTGTATTATCCTGCCAACCGAACTGATCGAACAGAATGGTACGCAACTACGAGACACCATTCTGCGCTATGCACTGCAATGGCAGCTTGAAAACGGGTTCATCCGCTGGCTGACCGAGCACAATCTCTTCTGCAACACCCTGGTTGATCGCATTGTCAGTGGTTATCCCACCGAGCAGGCTGCCGCCCTACACCAGACACTTGGATTTGAAGACAGGTTGCTGGTTATTGGGGAACCCTACCTGAGTTGGGTCATCGAAGCTCCGCCTATTCTGGAACGCGAATTCCCAGTGACTAGGCTCAAAGCGAATATCCGGTTGGTTCCTGACACGACCCCATATCGTGTGACCAAGGTACGTATATTGAATGGTTTACACACGTCGATGGTCATGATGGGTTATTTGATTGGCCTGGAGTCTGTGAAGCAGTGTGTGGAACATCCTGATCTGGGGCAGTTTCTGTCAGATGTAGCCGACAAGGAGATCATTCCCACATTAGACTTGCCGGAATCGGAATTGAAACAGTTCCGGCAAGATACCTTTGATCGGTTCCACAATCCATCCATCCACCATCGACTGCTCAGTATTGCCGTCAACTCCAGTTCCAAAGTCCGTAACCGGATCGTGCCCAGCATTAAGACCTACTATCAGAAACATCAGGTCTTACCCACCCGGCTGGTACTGGCCTTGGCAGCCTTCATCCGTTTCTACAAAGGGGAATGGAATCACCACACCATTCCTTTGCAGGATGAAGCCGCCGCACTCCAGTTCTTCAATGATATATGGGGAGACAACCGGACATCTTCCCAACGAGTAGAAGCAGTGCTCGGCAATACCGCTTTATGGGACGATGATTTGAACCAGATCCCCGGCCTGCATCCGCTGATGACGAGCTACTTGGAACGAATGAATACAGACGGTCTCTTACCGATTATTCAGCGATTGAATGGAACCCCCACATGATAGTCGACTTCGATTCGGTAGCTCGCTTACCTGGCAACGGCGATAACATCGCCATTGCCACTCGCCTCCTGCCTGCCGGAACGATCATTCGTACAGGTGAGAAAAACTTTCCCCTGTCACATGCCGTGCTGCTTGGACATCGTTTCGCAGTAAAACCAATCGCCGTCGGGGAAAGGTTGCTTTCGTGGGGGCAGACCTTTGGCATCGCCACCCAACCCATCATGCCCGGTGATTACGTCATCAATGCCGATGTCTTGCAGGAATTACGCCGTCGATCTTTGGATATTGACCTGCCCGCCGCCCCCAATTTCGAAAATGATCTGGAACGGTACCAATTCGATGCGGCTGGATTTCAAGCAACCGCCCCCCTACCCTACCACCAGGACATGCCTCACTTCATGGGTTATGCCCGGCGTGGTAATCGTGGCGTTGGCACTCGCAACACGATTGTTATTTTGGGAACCAGTTCGCTCGTCGCCGGGTTCGTTCGGCAGCTCGAAAAACGCCTGAAAGACTGCGCCGCCGACTATCCCAATGTTGAAGATATTGTCGCCATTGCCCATACAGAGGGCAGCCACGCTAAAGCCCATAATCTGGATCTGGTACTGCGCACATTGGCTGGCTTTGCAGTCCATCCCAATGTCGCAGCAGTCCTGATTGTCGATTACAGTGCCGCGGCAGTCAACAATGCCGTCTTGCAGGATTATCTGCGCGAACATCATTACCCCTTGAAAGCGGTCATCCATCAATTCTTCAGCCTGACCCAATCGTTTAACGATGATCTGTACGCGGCTGAACAGATCGTTCGGAGCTGGCTGCCTGACGTGAACCGGATGGAACGCAGCCCACAGCACATCAATGCCTTGAAGATTGGTCTCCAATGCGGTGGGTCCGATGCCTTCTCCGGCATAAGTGGTAATCCGCTAGCGGCCTGGGTTGCCAAAGAAATCATCCAGTATGGTGGTTCGGCCAATCTGGCTGAAACCGATGAACTCATCGGTGCAGAAAATTATATTCTGGATAAAGTCCGTGACCTTTCGACCGCAGAAAAATTCCTTTCTGTTATGGAGCGTTTCAAAGAACGGGTCGCATGGCACGGGCAAAGCGCGGATGGCAACCCATCCGGTGGAAACAAATTCCGTGGCCTTTATAACATCTACCTGAAATCGTTAGGGGCAGCCAATAAAAAACACCCAGAGGTTCGGCTTGACTACGTCATCGACTACAGCGAACCGATGCGGGAAGCCGGTTACTATTTTATGGATAGCCCGGGCAATGATCTAGAAAGTGTGGCCGGGCAAGTAGCCTCTGGTTGTAACCTAATCTTCTTCGTCACCGGCAACGGCTCAATTACAAACTTCCCTTTTGTACCGACCATAAAGATTGTGACTACCACCGAACGATTTAGTCTGCTCAAAGATGATATGGATATCAACGCGGGTGCCTATCTCGATGGCACCCCGATGGATGTGGTCGGCGGTCAAACTCTGGACTATACGCTGGCGGTCGCTTCGGGTCAGCTTTCTGTTGGAGAAACAGCCCGGCATGCTCAGGTACAAATCTGGCGAGACTGGCAGCTCGATGCGCCTGTGATCCTGGAACCGTTACAGAACCGCACCTACAGCGGTCAACCAATCTCGATCAAGACCATCGGAGATACTCCGGCATTTTCGTTCAAAGCCTACCCTGCTGGTAAGCACTACACGGGTGAAAGAGTCGGCTTAATTCTGCCCACCAGCCTATGCTCGGGGCAGATTGCCCAATTGTGTGTACAGATCTTAAACTCGAATGCAAAGCTCAGGCAAAGCTCGATTTCACGCTTTGTCTCTCTGGTACATACAGAAGGCTGCGGAGCCTCCCCTAACGACGACTTTCGCAATACGTTGTTGGGTTATTTGGAACATCCCGCGGTCAACCATGCCCTCTTGCTGGAACATGGCTGCGAAGCTACTCACAATGACTACTTCCGTCATGCCATGCGTGCGCGTGGTCTTGAACCCCGGGATTATGGCTGGGCGAGCATTCAGCTAGAGGGGGGCATTCAAAGTGTCATGCAACATATGGTGAGTTGGTTTGAAGACCAGCTCACCCAATCGCCCCGGCCTAAACCCATCACAATCGGCTTGAATGGATTACGTATTGCGATTATGACCCATGGTGACCATTCCGAACAAGCAGCGGCTACTCTGGCACGGATCACGGGAAACCTCGTACAAGCCGGTGGCACCGTCGTGGTTCACGAGCAGGATAGCTTGCTCCAGTCCTCCTATGCCGCCCATCTTGGATTGGAACCGCCTCCCTTCCCCAGTCTCGGATACGCCCAGGTTATCGAATTTCAAGGATTTCATCTCATGGCGATGCCCACGCGGGATTGGGGCGAACAGTTAACTGGCCTGGGGGCCAGTGGGGTGAACGTGATCGTGGCGCTGGTTAATCACCAACCGCTTCCTGGTCATCCCATGATCCCGGTGCTGCAACTTAGTGAACACCCCCATGGGCAAACGGATTTACCGCTCACAGGGGAACCCTATGCAGATTCCGACAGATTACTCAATATGCTGATTGCGACCTTTACTGGCGATTATTTGCCCAACGTACTCCAATCGGGTAACGTCAATTTTCAGGTCACCCGCGGCCTGTTAGGGGTCTCCCTGTAATCAGGTGGGCAGCATATGTTTCGGTTACAACAGCACCTGAATGATCATTACAAGGCCAAAACCTATTTCGCTGTTCTTCCACGATGGTTCACACCGCTATGACTTCCAGAACGGAATAAATCCACCACGAAGCCTCTCAAGATTCACGTCCTGAACGCGGTCAGTAGGATGGGTTTCATACTCTCCAAGGAGACATTGATTCCCACTTCCACGATCAGGCCATCATCCATAAAGTGGCAAGTCCAGCGGTGATAAAACGGGCTTTCGTAGAGGCAGATCACGGCTGTGTACGTGTCATCTGAAACCCATGTGCCGATGGAAGCAGTCAGCGGTCGGTCAAACAGCAGCTTTTGCCGAAACAGGCGTGTCGAACCCTGTTTCCAGTTTCCGGCCCCAATGACAATGGTTTCCTCACCATCCTGAGTCTTTAGCACGAAGGAGCAAGTACCAGCTGAAAATTGTGGCGTAATCGCTTCAATGTGAAGTTCATTCGGATCACATCGGTAAGTACGCCCGGAAACCTGATCGGCAGTTGAGGTAGTCGGCTGACCCTGCGGCACCGGTAAAGACAGAGTTTTCAGCCTGGACTGCAAAGCACCATGCCCATCAGCATCGCTCGGCAATACTGCATCCCTGATAGCTGGTAGCAAGAGCTCCCAAATCAAATCAAGCGGAGTCTGCATATCAAAAATGTCGATGCCGCTGGTGATCGCCAGGACCGCATCCTGTTCTGGCAGCACAATACAGTATTGACCGAAAACACCATCACCCCGAAAAGCCTGATGCCGGCACATCCAAAACTGATACCCGTACCCCTGCGACCAATCCGGGTTGGGATGACCGTCATTGGGAATCTGTTTGGTACTCGCGGCTGTGACCCACGCCTCAGGGATTATCTGCTGACCGTTCCAACGACCCTTCTGTAAGTACAACTGACCAAAGCAAGCAATATCTTCCGTCCTGATGCTTAGGCCAATGCCACCTGCGCTAACACCCTCCGGCGATTCCGCCCAGGTTGCACCCTCAATTCCAAGCGGATCAAAAAGTCGAGGCCTTAGAAAATCAATCAGCTTCAGCCCGGTCGCTTTCTGCAAAATCACAGAAAGCATATAGGTCGCCCCGGTGTTATAGACAAAGTGGGAACCTGGCTCATAGGTAACTGGCACTTCAAAGAAACCTTTGAGCCAGTTACCATCCCTGCGCTCTACCATTGCGGTCCAGGTATCCGTAGCCTGGCCGGTGGACATGGTCAGCAGATGTCGCACACGCACCGTTGAAAAGAGCGCACCCACCTCGGTCGCTGCCACTTCCGGGAAGAAAGATAGGATTGGATCTTCAACGGAAAAGAAACCTTCAGCGACAGCCAGTCCAATAGCCGTCGAGGTAAAGCTTTTACTGAGTGAAAAGACCTGATGGGGGAATGCCGCTCCGTAGGGTGTCCGCCAGGCCTCGGTTACAACATGACCATGGCGCACCAGCATAAAGCTATGTAGTTCATGCACCTGATTTTCAAGCGCATCAATCAGCTTGAGAATCGCAGCCGACGAAATGCCTTGCTGTTCAGGGGTTGACCGGGGCAAGGCGGATGCGCTTTCAAGTACTGTCATCGCGGGGTTTATCCAAATCGTTAATCAGCCACACCAACAAGTGGAGTGGGTGTTGGAAAAGTTATGGTGCGTCCATCAGCAGCTATCTTGGCAGTAATCATCTCATAAGGCATTAAGGCAACAAAGGGTCATTGCAGCTCTTTACAGATGATATTCTTGCCGGACGTTCGTTCACGCGCGACAATCGCGTTCCCAAAATATCATCTGATGCCGACCTATGGATTTCAGTCCGTAGGTTCGAGGCAGCTTTGTCCAGAAAACGTTTTAACAATACCGCAACTATTGAGCATGTATTTCGTTTAACTTCTATGAGGCTAATCTATGATGCTTAACACTCCCCCAATACGGATTGCACCCTCCATTCTCGCGGCAGATTTCACCCGCCTGGGCGAGCATATCCGCGAAGCCGAAGCCGCTGGTGCCGACTGGATTCACATTGATGTGATGGATGGGCATTTTGTGCCCAGCCTTTCCTTCGGCTCAATCGTGGTCGAAGCTGCCCGACGGGTCACTTCCCTACCATTGGATGTGCATATCATGGTGACGGAGCCAGGTCACCTGCTGGAAGGCTTCGCCAAAGCCGGAGCCAACGGGATCACCGTCCATCAGGAAGCCTGTGTCCACCTGCACCGTACCCTGCAAACCATTCGTTCACTCGGTTGCAAAGCTGGTGTAGCGATCAACCCGGCAACCCCGGCCAGCAGCCTCAGTGAAGTACTGCCCATGGTGGATTTGGTGCTGCCTATGACAGTCAACCCCGGCTACGGTGGGCAGAAATTCTTACCTGAAACCCTGCCCAAAATCCGGCAGATCCGGCAGATGCTGGATGAACGCGGACTCGGCCATGTGGAAATCAGCGTAGACGGGGGCATTGGTCCGGAAACCGCGCCGCAAGTGGTACAAGCTGGAGCCAACGTGCTGGTCGCCGGAACCGCAGTATTCAACCCCCATTTCAGTGTTGCGCAGGGTGTCGCACAGGTACGTGCAGCGGCTTCCCGTACAAGTATGGGCTAAAGCTGGGTTATAATCACCGGAAATGGCTTAATGTAACGCTGTTTCCTTAAATATCGGAAAAGGGATTACCGAATATGGCAGCAAAGGGCGCGCTCACGGCCTGTGATGGTCACATGATGAAGCGGCTTGCAGAAGCAGGTCTGGCATGGCTCCACAGCAACCAGGAAAAAGTCAATCAACTGAATGTGTTTCCGGTACCGGATGGCGATACCGGCACTAATATGACTCTGACCATGCAAAATGCGTGGGATAACATCGCCCAGATGGATGAGCCACATGTTGGCAAGCTGACCTATGCACTGGCACGTGGTGCATTGATGGGCGCGCGCGGCAATTCTGGCGTCATTCTTTCTCAGTGGTGGCGCGGTTTTGCCGAAGCGCTGGAAGGTAAATCCAGCTTCGATGCCCAATTGTTCAGCACCGCCTGCAAGAGTGCTGTTGAACGCGCTTACCAAGGCGTTGTTTCCCCGGTCGAAGGTACAATCCTGACCGTCACCCGCCAGGCAATGGAAGCCGTATCCGAAAAAGCGGATGTGGAAACCGATCTGCATACCTTATTTGAGATCAAGGTTACCGCCGCGTATGAATCACTCAAGCATACGCCAGAGTTGCTGCCCATGCTCAAGGATGCCGGTGTAGTCGACTCCGGTGGGCAGGGCTGGACCTTCATTATCGAAGGTATGCTGCGGATGCTGCGCGGGGAAGACATTCACTTCCGCTCGGTGCAAGCCGTCGCCGTTCAGCAGCCAGGCTGGCAAGAATCGCTCGTTCCTCAGGATGAAGAAGGCTATGGCTACGATGTCCAATTCCTGATGAAGGGTGAGGGCATGAATGTTGAACAAGTTCGGGCAGATATTTCGGCCATTGGCTGGTCAACCCTGGTCGTCGGGGATAGCACACTGATTAAAGTTCACGTCCACGTTCATGACCCTGGCGTGCCCCTCAGTTATGCCATCGGTAAAGGCGCTTTGCTGGATGACCTCGTAGTGGAAAACATGCAGCTTCAGTATCAGGAATATGTGAAGAACCGGGCCACCCGCGAAAAGCAGCACATGGCTCGTGTCGAAGGCATAGCCGTTGTGACAACCGTAACCGGGGACGGCTTCCGCCAGATGTTCCTGAACGACCTCGGGGCCGCTTATGTAATTGCTGGCGGTCAAACGATGAACCCCAGCACAGAAGACTTCATCACCGCAATTCAAACCCTCCCCAATACCGAAATCATCCTGTTACCCAATAATCCCAATATCCTGATGGCGGCTCAACAGGCCGCTGCACTGGCAGAAGGCAAACAGGTGCGGGTTGTCCCCAGCCGCAGTATCCCACAGGGCATCTCGGCCATGTTCGAATATGCCAATGAAAAAGACAGCCTGGAACTGGATGAATTGGCGGACAACATGAAAACCGCCCTTCAGAACGTAACGACTGGTGAAGTGACCACCGCGACCCGCAGCGTCAATCTCAACGGCATCAAGGTGCGTGAAGGCGAATACATCGGCCTGATAGATGATAAGCTGGCGGTCGCCGGTGATGGTTTACTCAATGTGACGCGGGCGTTGCTGGACAAAACCGGGGCAGACAAACGCGAATTGATTACACTATACTATGGGGATATTGTCACAGAAGTGCAAGCGCAGGAACTGGCAACCGCCCTGCGGGGTCATTACGCTGGCGCAGAAATCCAGGTGGTCAATGGCGGTCAACCGTTATACCCATACGTCATCAGCATCGAATAGATGAACGTTCAGATCGTCACTGATAGCTGCGCGCATGTTATCACGCCGCATTTCTGGGAACAGCACACGGTCACCGTCGTGCCGAACCGCATCACGATTGCGGGCAAGCTATATCGTGAAACGGTCGACCTAAGCGCTGAAGAAGCCCTTCGGTTATTGAGCAACGAACCGTATGCCCCCCTGGTGACCTCCCCCTCGACGGCGGATTACCTGGAAGTCTATAACCGGCTTTCGCGCTCGTGCGATGCCATAATTTCCATTCACGCTTCACGGGAGGTCTACAGCAGTTGGCAGAACGCCATGACGGCAGCCCGTCAACTGGCGGGTCACTGTCAGATCGCCGTCATCGACTCGCGTTCATTGGATGCAGCTCAAGGCATGTTGATCAAAGCCGCCATCCGTGCCATCCGCGATCACGAAAACTTCGATGATATGGTGAAAGCGGTGCGCGGCGCGGTCGAGCGTCTGTACGCCGTGTACTACGTTGAATCGGTTGGGTTCCTCCAACAAAACAAGATCCTCTCCAGCTCACACACGATTCTGGGTGCGATGCTGGGGATCAAGCCGCTGCTGGGGCTCGAAGATGGACGCCCCGGCACGATTGAAAAGGTCAAGACACGCGGGCAGGCTATAGATCGACTGGTTGAGTTCATTGCCGAGTTTGCTCATTTTGAAGATGTATTGATCCTGCAGAATCGGGGACACATTACTGAAACGACCCGATCCATTCAGGATCGGTTGGCGACAGACTTCCCGAATCAACATTTCCCTTATGGTGTTTATGGAGCTTCGATGGCGGCTTTGATCGGCACCGAAGCTTCTGGTGTGGTTATATTGGAACAAGAACTGGAAATGGATGAAATAGAAGATGACGAAGATACATTTCGTGACGGATAGTGCCAGTGATTTACCGGATGATGTCATCAATCGCTACAATATTACGGTCATCCCGGCCTTTGTAAACTACGGCGGCCAGAGCTACGCTGACGACGGCAAAGCCCTGGATCGAGTCAAGTACTATCATGATCTGCCGGGTATGACCAGCCATCCGACCACTGCGGCAATGCCGCCTGCCCTCGCCGAAGAGATGATCGGCAAAGCCTTTGAGGGTTGCGACCATTTAGTCATTATCTGTACCCCACCGACCCTCAGCGGCATCTATAATTCGATGCGGTTGGGAGCCAGTGGTCTGCCGCAAGACCGGGTGACCCAAATCGACTCCACCACCCTCACCATGGGTATGGGCTATCAGGTCATGTTTGCAGCAGAAACCGCTGAACAGACAAATGGTGATCTGAAAGCAGTGCTGGATACCATCGAGCGGGTGCGACGGAACCAGCGCGTTTACGCGGCACCGGAATCCATGGAATTCCTGCGGCGGAGCGGGCGCGTCAGTTGGGCGGCGGCTGGAGCAGCAGCCTTGCTGCAGATCAAGCCGGTCGTATTGGCCAGTGAAGGGAAGATCGAGTCCATCGCCCGCGTCCGTACATTCAGCAAAGCCATCGATAAACTGGTAGAGTTAGCGCAGGAACAAGTTCCACTAGAACGCCTGACCATCGTCCATGCGAATAATGAAGCAGGCGCACAGGAAGTGAAATCGAAACTCGGCAGCGCCGCCCCGGCAGATACGCGCATCGCCATGGTCACACCGACCATCGGTACGCATATTGGCCCCGGTGCGCTGGGTGTAACGACCCTCAAGCAGGGCTGGAGAACCTCGTAGATGCCATCGGCACTCGAAACGCTCGTCAAAATCCTCAAGCTCGAACGTGAGCAAGGTTGCAAGAACACAGCAGTCATTGGCGGCATAGCCGCCTTTGGCGAAAAGTGGACCCAAGATGCCCATAAACAGGCTAAAAAGCCAGAACATCACTTGCTGGTGGATGAACTGGCGGTGAATCTGCGTGGTTATGAAGGGCTGGAGAATCGCGCGGATCGCCAGAGCCGGATCAGCTACATGCTTGACCGGATCACGGGGCGCATTCCTCCCCCGCCAGAATACCGCTACACACCGCCGCCAGCACCAGAAGGGGCACCATCAGCAACCGACTCAGCAGTCGCCAGTAGTGAGTCGCCCCCACAGGAACAAGCCCCGCCGCGCCAACGACCTGAGCGAGAACGGCGAGAACGTTCAGAGCGTCCACGCCCCGAACGCAGAGATGGAGAACAAGCGGCTGATATGGGCACAGGTGGCAGCCGTCCTGAACGGCGCGAACGCCCTCGGCCAGAACCCCGTGACATGCCACAGGGAGAGCGTCGGGAACGCCGCCGCCCTGACCAGCCGCAGCCAGAAGCAGCCGCTGACGGGCCGGTTGAGAGCCAACCGCCTCATCAGGAACGCGTTGAGCCGCGCCGGGACAAGAAACCTAATCGCCGACCAGAAAAAGACACGCGCCCGCCGCAGAACCGTGGACGCCAGCAGTCTCAGCAATCCGATGACGACGATGAAGATGACCGCGACAGTGGTGGCAGCGGCTTCTTCGAGCGCGATGAGCTGAGCTACGACAATTACGACATTCCGAGTGGTCGTGGCCGCAAGGGTAAGAGCGCCCCGGCAGTGCCGGATATTCCGGCACCGGTGCGGCTGGCACGTGTACCGCGTCGACCACGCCCAGAGATGAGTCTGGAACAGGCTGGCGATTTACTGCGAGCGCTGGAGCAGCCGGTCAGCGTCATTAAGGGTGTAGGCCCGGCCATGCAGGAGACGCTGGGGCGACTGGGTATCCACCAGGTCAAAGACCTGTTGTTCCGCTTCCCGCGTCGCTACGATGACTATACGCACATCCGCACGATTGCCCGACTAACCCCGGACGAAAACCTCAAGGTGACGGTCATCGGCACAGTCGAACATGCCGAGGTACGGGTCGCAAAAAAAGGCCGCCGGGATTTCTTCCTGGTACTGGACGATGGCACCGCCCGCATGGGCATTACCTTCTTTGGTCAGCATTGGCTGGCGCGGAGTATCCGGCAGAAACAGCAGATCGTCGTCAGCGGCCCGACATCGATGTATGGGAATCGCATCCAGATGGTCAACCCGGAATGGGAACCGCTCGATGTGGAAAATCTACACACAGTGGGTATCGTCCCTGTCTACAGCCTGACAGAAGGGCTGGGAGCCAAAACGCTCCGGAAGCTCATCCGCAGTGGTGTAGATTACTGGTCAGAACGCATCCCTGACCATATTCCGGCAGCGACGCTCGAACGCACCGAACTAGCCGACCTCGGTTGGGCGCTCAAGCATATCCACTTCCCGGAAGGCCCTGACCATCTGATGCACGCGCAGCGGCGCTTTACCTTCGATGAACTGCTGCTGCTGCAACTGGCCGTCCTGCGCAACCGCCGGGCATGGCAGTCCGTCCCGGGACAGCCGATCAGCATCACGGATGAATTTCTGGATGCCTTCCTGCAGCATGTCTTCCCCTATCCGCTCACTGGAGCGCAGCGCCGTTCGGTTGAGGATATTCGCCGGGATGCCCAATCAAACCTGCCCATGAACCGCCTCTTGCAGGGCGATGTCGGCTCCGGCAAGACCGCCGTCGCCACTGTCGCGCTGGCGCTGGCGCTCGCCAATGGCAAGCAGGCCGCGTTAATGGTCCCGACCAGCATTCTGGCTGAGCAGCACTACCGCAATATCGAAGCCGCGCTGCACCGGATGCCGGAAGGCCTATTGGGCTGGCGGCGGCCGGTGGTCGCCCTGTTGACTGGCTCACTCAGTACAACCGAGCGCGAGTCGATCTATCGCGACATGGCGGATGGGTCGATTGACGTGGTCATCGGCACCCACGCTCTCATTCAGGAAGGTGTGGAGTTCAAAGACCTGGCAGTTGCCATTATTGATGAACAGCACCGATTTGGGGTCGAACAGCGTGGCGCGCTGCGCGGTAAGGGTACCAACCCTCACCTGCTGGTGATGACAGCCACACCCATCCCGCGGACCCTGGCGCTGACCATCTTCGCCGACCTCGACCTGAGCATCATCAACGAATTCCCCCCCGGACGTATCCCGATCCGCACGCGTGTGGTCGATCCGGTCAACCGCGAGCGCGTCTTTGAGTTCGTCGAAGAAGAACTCAAGAAAGGTCGGCAGGCTTTCGTCGTCCACCCGCTGGTCGAAGAGTCGGAGAAGATCGATGCCCCCGCTGCCGTCGAAGCCTATGAACGGCTCAAGGATGTCTTCCATCGGTATAAGGTTGGTCTGCTGCACGGGCGGATGCGACCTGCTGAAAAAGATGAGGTTATGGCGGCCTTCAGCACCGGCGCATATGACGTGCTGGTGACCACGTCCGTGGCGGAAGTGGGCGTCAACGTCCCCAATGCCACTGTCATGGTCATCGAAGGAGCCAACCGCTTCGGGTTGGCGCAGTTGCATCAGTTCCGGGGGCGCGTCGGTCGAGGTGAACACGCCTCCTACTGTCTGCTGCTCTCGGATACCAACGACGCCACCGCCCGCGAACGGCTGCAGGCGTTGGAATCCACCACCGATGGCTTCCAACTAGCGGAGATGGATTGGAAAATGCGCGGCGCAGGCGATCTGGTCGGCACCCAGCAGAGCGGCGGTTCCAGGCTGCAACTGGCGCAGGTCATGACCCCGGAACTGGTGGAACTCGCCCAACGCGAAGCCCGCACCATCTACGAAGAAGATCCCGACCTGACTCAAGAGCAGCACTACCTGCTGGCAGAGCGGGTAGCGATGCACGGGACCGATAACACGGATGTGAGTTAACCATGCACCGGATTGCGCTCTACCCTGCTTCGCTCGACCCGATCCATAACGGGCACATTGATGTGGCGCTGCGAGCTGCCCGTCTGTTTGATGAGGTGGTCGTGGCCGTCTACGACATGCCCAAAAAGAAGCTGCTCTTCAGTGTCGAGGAACGAATGGCACTGGCGGAAGAGGCATTCGCAGGTGTTACAAATGTACGAGTTGCGAAATATTCCGGATTGACTGTAAACTATGCGCAGGACATCGGGGCAATCGCACTCATCCGGGGTTTAAGAGTCTTTTCGGACTTTGAATTTGAATTCCGCATGGGGCTGGCAAACCGGCAGCTGTCTCCTGAGATCGAGACGGTTGCCATCATGACAGATGAACGGCACCTCTACATCAGCTCCAGCACCATCCGCGAAATTGCGGAGCTGGGTGGCGATGTTTCTAAAATGGTGCCAGAATTTGTAGATATGGCGCTGAAAAAACGTTTTGCCGATCTACACGCCAGCGCGAGCAGCCCCGGATATACGATTAGCATCCGGGATTAATGACCGGGAGGACCGCCTATTATGGATATTCAGCATCTGGTTGACCGTCTAGAAGATTTGATTGATGAAGGACGGCATATGCCGTTCAGTAAGTTCACGATGATTGATGAGGAACGCGCCCTCGAACTCATCGACCAGATGCGCATTTCGATCCCGGAAGAAATTGAGAAGGCCTCCCGCGTCCTCGCGCAGCGTGACCGCATCATGGCGCAGGCTAATGAAGAAGCCGCCCGGATGCTCCAGCAGGCACGCGAGCATGGGATGCAGATGGTGGAAAAAGAACCCACCGTCCAGGCAGCCCAGAGCCACGCCGCCAATGTCATTGAGCAGGCCAAGCAGCAGGCCGAGCAAATCACTGCCGAGGCCGACCGCTACGTGCTGGAAACCCTCACCCGTCTGGAACAGCAGTTGAACCGGGCGATGGCGCAGGTTCGCAATGGCATCAACGAAGTGGCGACCAACGGCACCCCGGCCCAACCGCCGGAGACCATGCCCACCTCGATCACCACGCGGGCAGGCGTCGAAGCCGTCAATCACTCGGTCGAAAATCGCTAATCCATCTCCCGTAATTGAATTGACCTCTCAAATAGGAGCCTGTGCGTTTGCATCGGTTCCTGTTTTTGATTTAAGCCTTTAGGTCAATATAACTACACAACCTCCATGGAAACCACATGATTGCTGTACTTCAAGATATAGGCTCTTAAACGCACTGACTTACCCTCAATACACGCTCTCATAGATTCTAATTCTTTTGGGCCCAATTCAGAGCGTTCCAATTCGACAGCACCAACTTGCAAATAGTATTGTATGACCTTACCCCGATTCAACGGACAGTAAAAGTGTCAGGGGCAGGCGAGTTGCTCGTAATCGACAGGGCTGAGATAACCCAAAGCCGAGTGCCGCCGCTGACGGTTGTACCAGATTTCAATGTACTC
>JAFLCG010000032.1 GCA_017303635.1 Anaerolineae bacterium
CTGTCCCAACAAGCTCTTTCCCACTCTGGATCAGGTCATCCACAACGTTCAACGCATGGTCACTGCCCAGAACCGCCCCGGCGATCCCTCACGTATTCTCTTTTCTAACAACTTCCACTGACCTACTATATGTTCCGATTCCCACACCATTCTGTGCTATCCTCATCTTGAGGATAGCCTCTCTCACAACGTCCAAACCCATGGAGTCCAATTTGCGACCACCGCTCATCCTTCAGGAACACTTGCATCACCCTCGAGCCTGAAACACGTTGAATTTGATGAATCAAAATTGCCGTGAATCTAAACCTGTCCCTCGATGAAAGCGGTGGCCGAACGACATCCTGTAGGGCAACATCGTCGCATGTGAATTGGCTCAGCCAACCCGACGAACCCAGAGTGTCCAATCTGTCCAATCTGTCCAAATCTATCTCCCATCCGCCCAAACGACAACACCGCCGCCGCCGTCGCAACCTGTATTATCTCTGCCCTTCTTCACGCCGTACTTTGCACTTCCCATCACTAACTGTGAACTAAGGAGGCCTTATGTCCATCCCCTCCCAAAACGACTTTCTGCTCCCCTTCCTTAACCTACTCAGCATTAGGCAAACCCTCACACGCGGGCAGATGCTCTATCAACTCGCCCCGAACTTCGGCATCTCCCAGTAGGAAGCCCAGCAGATGAGCGGGAACCAGTTCACCCTGGTCAAGGCCGGTCTGGTAGAAAAACACCCCCACAATGCCGAAACAACATTCATATATTTCGTAGAAAAGTTCTCATGACGGAGGAGCAATATCGATTGATACTTCACCAATCAGGTAATCCGCATAAGCGATCTGTTTTGTTCGCATAGTTGGTATAGACACCGGAGTTTTTGGGCTAGATGGGATGCTAACATCGGAAATAGGGCGGCACGGTGAATTACGGTTGCGTTTTGTGCAGCGCCAAAACAAGACTACTTTGGTCGAAAATTACTCACGCCCACCCTTACAAGTAATGCGAGCAATCCCGGGTGGGTCAGGATCACTTTGTATATATCTGTTGAGTCCTACAGGCGGAGTTGTGCAAGGTGACTTCTACAACATGGCGCTTGAGCTTGATGCGCAAACACATGTCTTGTTCACTACGACATCCGCTACCCGCGTGTACAAAATGCCGATAGGGCAAGCCGAACAACACATTCAGGTGACGATCCAGCAGGGAGCAATACTGGAATTTGTACCAGATGCAACCATCTTGTATGCAGGAGCCGATTTTAAACAGACGATGGAGGTCACATTGCAGCCAGGAGCACTGCTCATCCTGCACGATCTCGTCATGCCCGGACGGTTGGCGCAAGGGGAATTCCTGCAATTTCGGCGTTATAGCAACCGCTTAATCGTGCGCGATGTTGCCGGACTACTCCTATACGATTCGGTCCATCTGGAACCCGCTGCGATGAACCTACAGCAAGCAGGCATTTTGGAAGGTTTCACCTGTTGGGGCAGCTTTTATGTAGTGGGGGATATCACGAGATGGCAATTTGATATGCATAGCCTTTATCAAACCTATACAGGGTCCTCTTTGAAAGATGATACCCTTAGCGCAGCCTCGCTATTGAGTCGCAATGGTTTCTGCGTCCGTATATTGGGTAACCGCTTAGAATCGATCTATGCGCACTTTGCTGAATTAAGGCTCAATTTACGAGTCTGTTTGGGGTTATCGGGAGAAACGCTACGGAAATAGGGATAAATTATGAATCTATCGCCTCAAGAGAAAGACAAATTGCTGATCTACCTGGCCGCACTGCTGGCGCGTGAGCGCAAAGCACGTGGCTTGAAGCTAAATTATCCAGAAGCTATTGCGCTGATTACTGCGGATGTATTGGAAGGCATCCGGGATGGACGCACCGTTGCAGAACTCATGCAGTATGGGCGAACGATCTTAACTCGTGATGATGTGATGGAGGGCATTCCGGAGATGTTGCACGAAATCCAGATCGAAGGCACGTTTCCGGATGGCACCAAACTGGTCACCATTCACCAACCAATTCCGTAGCGAACATTTAAGCTAAATTGTGTAAGGCGCTTCTATCCATGATACCTGGTGAATATTTTCTAGAAGACGACGATATCATTGCCAACATAGATCGTCCTGTAGTTAGGCTCTTGGTCGCAAATACTGGGGACCGCCCTATACAAGTCGGTTCTCACTTCCATTTTTATGAAGTGAATACAATGTTGAAGTTTGATCGTCAACAAGCCTATGGGATGCGTCTGAACATCCCTTCTGGCTTAACAGTACGCTTTGAACCCGGCGACCAGAAAACCGTTGAACTGACCACCATTGCTGGAACGCGCACCATATACGGACTGAACAATCGCGTGAATGGAACACTTGACCCGATCACAAAGGAGGCATAGTTCATGCCGCTCCAGATTCCCCGTCACATTTACGCAGATATTTATGGTCCAACCGTCGGAGATCGAGTAAGGCTCGCAGATAGCGACCTGATTATTGAAGTTGAGCGCGATTTCACACATTATGGCGACGAAGCCAAATTTGGCGGCGGAAAAACGCTGCGAGATGGAATGGGACAAGCGCCTGAAACTACTCGTGCGGATGGTGCGCTTGATCTGGTTATCACTAACGCCCTGATCATTGATCATTGGGGCATCGTTAAGGCTGATGTTGGCGTACGTAATGGCAAAATTGTGGGTATTGGTAAAGCCGGCAACCCGGGTGTGATGGCAGGTGTAACTCCCGGTATGGTTGTCGGTGCATCAACAGAAGTCATCGCAGCCGAGGGCATGATTTTGACCCCTGGTGGCATCGATTCCCATATCCACTTCATTGCGCCACAACAAATCGAAATCGCAATGTCTTCTGGCATTACGACCATGCTGGGTGGAGGTACGGGCCCCGCAACGGGCACGAATGCAACGACCTGCACCCCTGGCGCGTGGAATATCTACAAAATGTTAGAGTCTGCAGAAGCCTTCCCGATGAATTTGGGATTTCTAGGCAAAGGCAATGCATCCCAACCGGACCCACTCCGGGAGCAAATTGAAGCAGGCGCAATCGGTTTGAAACTCCACGAAGACTGGGGGACAACTCCTGCAGCCATTGACACCTGTTTGAGCGTGGCCGAAGAGTATGATGTACAGGTTGCTATTCATACGGATACCTTGAATGAATCCGGCTTTGTCGATGATTCGATTGCTGCTTTCAAATGTCGCACGATCCACACCTTTCATACAGAAGGTGCAGGTGGTGGACATGCTCCTGACATCATTAAGGTATGTGGAGAAGCCAACGTTCTGCCGTCATCCACTAACCCGACGCGTCCCTTCACCGTCAATACGATTGATGAACATCTGGACATGCTGATGGTCTGCCATCATCTGAGTCCGTCTATTCCTGAAGACTTAGCATTTGCCGAGTCGCGCATTCGACCAGAAACGATCGCCGCTGAAGACATCTTGCATGATATGGGCGCATTGAGCATGATGTCGTCGGATTCGCAGGCGATGGGGCGCGTAGGTGAAGTGATCATCCGCACATGGCAAACCGCTCACAAGATGAAAACCCAGCGCGGCAATCTGCCCAATGATAATCCGCGTAATGATAACGCTCGCGTCAAGCGCTATATTGCCAAGTACACCATCAATCCTGCTATCACACATGGGATTTCAGCATATGTCGGCTCTATTGAAGTCGGCAAACTTGCAGATATGGTGCTATGGCGTCCCGCCTTTTATGGGGTCAAGCCAGATATCATCCTCAAAGGTGGTTTGATAGCGTATGCACAGATGGGTGATGCGAATGCCTCTATTCCAACTCCGCAACCGATTCATGGACGGTATATGTTCGGGGGCTTTGGGCGTGCAATTCAGACGACAAGTTATACGTTCTTGTCGCAGGCAGGCTATAACGCTGGGGTACATCAGCAATTAGGCTTACAAAAGCTAATCGCGCCAGTACAGAACTGCCGGAATCTGACTAAAGCCAACATGATTCACAATGACTTTTTACCGAATATCAGCGTGGATCCGGAAACATATGAAGTCAGAGTCGACGGTGAGATCATTACCTGTGAGCCAGCATCCACTTTGCCGATGACACAGCGTTATTTCTTGTTCTAACCACGATGAACATCGACTCATCTCAACTTTTGATGATGCTGCAATGGTCAGATTCTGCCTTTCCAACAGGTGCATTTGCCCATTCTGGGGGGTTAGAAACCTACACCCAGTCGGGACAGGTCGAAAATGCGGCCCAACTTGCTGCGCTGATTCAAGTTAAGCTGGAAAACGCGGCGCGAACTGACTTGATCGTTGTGCATCTCGCACATCGTGCCTTTGTTGCTGATGACGTAGCACAACTAGCAATGCTTGACGAACTCTGCTGTGCTTCAAAGGTTGCCCGTGAGACCCGTCAAGCCAGTGAGCGTGTCGGACGGCGTATGCTTGATAATGTGCTACTCGTACATCCTGATGTGCGACTGTCTGCCTATCGCGCTGCGATCATTGCCGGACAAGGTGGGCATCATGCAGTTGTACATGGTGCAGCGTATGCGGCATTGGGATTAGATGCGCGGGCAGCTCTGTTGGCCTTCGGATTCGGGATCGTAGCAAATCAAGCATCTGCAGCGCTAAAACTCTTGGCGATGGGACAAACTCAGGCACAAACCCTTATCACGGGAATGCAGCCCCACATTACCACCGCAGTCGACATCGCTCTAACCCGAACCTTGGACGATTTTGGTGGGTTCGCACCGGGGTTGGAGTTACGAGCAATGCAGCATGAAGGACTTTTCCGCCGACTATTTATCTCATAACTCGACTATGAAATGGTTGAAATCAGGAGAACATTCAACATGTGTCAGGTCAACTACACTGAAGCCTCGTTCGAACGTCAATCACCCTTATTGAAACCGTTGGTGATTGGTGTCGGTGGGCCCGTTGGTGCGGGGAAAACCACTTTGATCGAAAAGTTATGTAAAGCCATGTCCGCAAACCATCAGATCGCGGTTATCACCAATGATATCTACACCAAAGAAGATGCCGCCATTCTTACCCGTTTAAGTGCCCTGGACTCAGACCGTATTTACGGGGTCGAAACGGGTGGTTGTCCGCATACTGCTGTCCGTGATGATATTTCTGCCAACCAGGATGCAATTGATACGATGATGCAGCGCTTCAACGGCGACCTCGATATCATATTCTTGGAGAGCGGTGGAGATAACCTCGCAGCGAGCTTTAGCCCGGAGCTCGTTGAGGTCGAATTTTATGTAATTGATGTCGCAGGCGGTGACAAAATACCACGTAAAGGTGGACCCGGTATAACCCGATCCGATCTGCTGATGATCAACAAGACCGATCTTGCGCCATTAGTCGGGGCGAGCTTGGAAGTCATGCAATGTGATACAGAAAAAGCGCGCGGTGAGCGGCCTTATATCTTTACCGATCTGAAAAGTGGTCAAGGTTTAGGAGAGGTCGTCAATTGGATCGAGCATCGGCTGAATGATCGTATTCCAGAGTCTCTAGACTGACCCTGCTTTAGTGCCTCACCGTACAAAACCGAAGCTCACTTCGGCAATAAACGCGCCATAACCGGGATTGGGATGGCAATGTGCCGAACGTACAAAGGGTAGATCTTATTCTCACCCCATCCCGGTGGCATCAGCGGTACTGAGATCAGGCAAACGCACGGCAAATCCATCGGGAAGGCATCAACCTGAATATTGGGTTTCCCATGCAGGGCCAAAAGGAACGGCTTCGCTCCAGCGCGTAAAGTGGCGTCGACCAGGCATCCCACTAGCAACACACAGCTACGTCTGTTGATAAAGCTGAGTTAATCTTGAATGAGAAATGCCTGTGAGGCCCGTTCGGTGTTCGCTACACTGTCCGCTGGCAGATGGCTGAAGAGAGAGATTCGGCCCCAGTTTTATTGTATCGATGGTTGCACGCTGAGGAGTACTGGTATGAGTTTCCGTTTGACATGGGTCTTTTTATTGGCTTTCACCCTGTTGTTGGTAACCGCCCCCGTCGCAGCACAGAATGGCGACACCCTGGTCGTCACTACGCTGAGCGACATTAGCAGCCTTGATCCCGCGATTGGCTACGATACCCTCTCTTGGCCAACCATGTCTCTGTTCTATCGTGGTTTGGTCACACTGAAGGATTCACAAACGCCGGAACCGGCTCTGGCCGACTCCTTCGAAATCAGTGAGGATGGCTTGACATATACGTTTGTTCTGCGTGATGGAATTCTGTTCTCGAACGGACGGGCCATCACCCCAGAAGACGTCAAGTACAGTTTCGAGCGGTTGCTCAACCCAGCCACGGCTTCTCCCACTGCCTATATGTTTGGGATGATCGAAGGTGCTGATGCTTTCATCGCGGGTGATGCGGAAGAAGTCTCTGGTATTCGCATTCTGGATGAGCGGACGGTCGAGTTCACACTCACCCGACCGGAGTGGACTCTGATGCAGCGGTTCGCATTACCACCAGGCTTCATCGTCGCCCGTGAAGGTGTGGAAGCGGCCGGTGAAGACTTCGGTCGTCAACCACTTGGGGCTGGCCCATTCACCCTGGTCGAATGGCAATCCGGCGTGAAGATGCTAGCGACCCGCAATCCGAATTATTTTAAGCCGGGTCTGCCGCTGGTGGACAATGTTGAAATCCAGATCGGTGTGGAGCCTTCAGTCGGCATCCTGCGGATTGATAATGGCGAAGCTGATATTTCCCTCGACTTCGTGCCAAACTCGGATTACCCACGTATTGCCACTGACCCGGCCCTGCAGAGCCGCCTGATTGAGATTACTGCCTTCCCGAATGTGCAGTATTTGATCCCGAACACACGCATTGAGCCGTTCAACAACGTCGATGTTCGCCGCGCCATGAGCGCAGCAATCGACCGTGAACGACTGGTACAGATCTATAACAACCGTGCTGTCCCGGCTGCGGGGCCGATCCCGCCGACAGTCTCTGGCGATAATCCTGATGTCAGCAGTGTCTACAACCCGGACGCTGCCCGTGAACTGTTGGCACAGGCAGGTTACGCGGATGGCTTCAGCACCGAGTTAGTCACAACTACCGACCCGACCGATGTTGCCATCGCCCAGGCGATCATCGCGGATTGGAGCGCTGTCGGCATCAACGCCACACTGGTGCCGGTCGAGTTCGCCCAGTGGTTGGATATTGCCAGCAACCGACCGGAAGAGATGCCCATTGGCTACATTGGCTGGTTCCTGGATTATCAGGATCCCTCCAATGTCTACGAACCGCTGGTCAGCTGTGCTGGTTCATTCAACGTCGGCGGTTTCTGCAATGAGGAGATTGATGCAGTCTTCCAGGCAGCCAAGCTCATGCCGCCTGGGGATGAACGTTGGAACGCCTATGCCGGGCTCGAATCCCTGTTGGTACAAGAGATGCCCAATATCAACTTGGTACATGTGGTCAACTACTACTACATCAGCGAACGTGTTGAAGGACTGGTGCCGGATGCAGCCCTGTTGCTGAACTTCGAGAGCGCAACCATCAACAACTAATCACTTGCTAATCCCACCAACCCGCCGCTCTCGCATTAGGTTGGTGGGATTATTGGCAATAATGACCAAAACTTCAGCCTATTTTCTGCATCAATCCTGAGCATGAGGGCGTGGATGTGTTATTTCTTTGTCGAAAAATCAAAACGACTAAGTCCAAGGCCTTTCAGTAAACGATATCATTGGTTATTCTGTTCAAACTCAGGTGGGTACCAGGGTATTTATTGCCCTGACCTCGGTTGTGTAACTTTATTGTTCTCTTGCAGGAGTAAACCAGAGTGAAGTTGAAGTATGCACGCTTGATGTTCGTCCTGGTGATACTGGCTCTAGTCGCCAGTATTGCCCCAGTCGGCGCGCAGGATAACATCCTCCGCATTCTTTCCAATGCCGATATTCGCACGGCTGACCCACACATTGCCTATGAACTGGAAACCTGGCCGACGGTTGCCTTGTTCTATCGTGGGTTGGTCGAACTGGAAAATGCCGATACCGCTGTACCCGGGTTGGCCGAATCATTCACGGTCAGCGATGATGGCCTTGTGTACACCTTCGTCCTGCGGGAAGGCTTGAAGTTCTCTAATGGGCGTGACCTGACTTCTGCTGATGTGGTCTATACCTGGGAACGGTGGATGGACCCAGAACTGCCATCCCCCACTGCTTACTTTTTCGACTCCTTGGATGGTGTGGCCGAATATCGCGCCGGTGAAGCCGATACGATCAGTGGTATCACCACCCCAGATGATCGCACGATCATCTTCACCTTCGATTACCCAGTCTGGACGATGATTCAGCGGTTTGCGCTGCCTCCGGCAGCGATCATTGCCCGCGAAGGCGTGGAAGCCGCCGGTGAAGATTTTGGTCGGCAGCCGTTGGGTGCGGGACCATTCGTCTTGACCGCCTGGGAACCCGGCCTACGCATTGCGGGTGATGCCAACCCTTACTACTACAAGGAAGGGATGCCTCGTGTCGCTGGTTTTGAGATGAGCCTGGGCGTAGAGCCATCCGTTGGTACGCTGCGGATTGACGGCGGTGAGGCAGATATTTCCCTGGATTTCGTGCCGAACTCGGACTTCCCGCGTATCAACGCGGATCCGATCCTGGCAGAACGTCTGGTGGCGACCACTGCATTCCCCAACATCGATTATCTGGTCTTCCAGACCCGTACCGAACCTTTCAACAATGTGGATGTGCGCCGTGCATTGAGCATGGCGATCGATCGCACCCGCCTGAATCAAATTCTGAATGGACGTGCATTCCCCGCCACCGGGCCAGTACCGCCGGGCACACCGGGCGATAACTCGACATTGGAAGCCTTTGCCTATGATCCGGAAGCCGCACGGGAGATGCTGGCCGCTGCTGGTTATCCAGATGGCCTGACTACTGAAATCCTGACCAATACCGATCCGACCAATGTTTCGGTCTCACAGGCCATCATTGCGGACTGGGCGCAGATCGGTGTAAACGCGACCCTCAGCACCATCGATAACGCCCAATTCCTGGATATCCTCATTAACCAACCGGAGACCTTCCAGGTTGTTATGACCAACTGGTATATGGATTACCAGGACCCATCGAATGTCTATGAACCCTTGTTCGGCTGTGGTGGCTCCTACAATTGGGGTGGCTACTGCAATGAGGAGATTCAGGCCGTCTTTGATGTGAACAACCTCATCCCCTTCGGTGATGCCCGCTGGGCAGCCTTCGCTGAATTTGAAGGATTGCTGTTTGAGGACCAACCAGCAGCTTTCCTGTATCACTTGCAGAACTTCTACTATCGCAGCACCCGCCTGAGCATCGAGACTGATGCGGCCCTGCTGTTCAAGTGGGACTCGGCCAGTCTGGGTTCCTGATTTCATCTGGCTATGGTGTGGGTGCTGTAAGGCACCCACACTGCTTGTAACGTGATTGATAACGCATGTTTCAATACCTCATTCGTCGGTTGATCGGCGCAGTAGGCGTCATCTTCGGTGTGGCAACCATTACCTTCATTATGGTGTTTCTCATGCCAGGAGATGCCGCCCGTATGTATGCTGGTCCGCGTGCTCCGGAAGAGACTGTCCAGCGCATCCGTGAACTGTGGGGACTGGATCAACCTTTACCGGTGCAATATGTTCGCTACCTGGCAAGAGCGGCACAAGGTGATCTGGGACGCTCCACCCGTGATAACCGCCCGGTCCTGCAAGCTGTCTTCGAGCGGTTGCCTGCCACACTGCAACTTGCTGTGGCCGGGCTATTCGTTGAACTGGCGATCGGTATCCCGTTGGGAATTGTCGCGGCGCTCAAGCGCAATTCATGGATTGATAACCTGGCTACGGTCTTTGGCCTGGTTGGTATTTCCATTCCACCCTTTGCGCTGGGGCTGGTTGCACTCTACGTCTTCGGTTTTCTGATACCCATCTTTCCTTTGGGGGGCTACGGTACACCACTGCATCTGGTGTTGCCTGCCCTCATTCTGGGATTTGGCGGCGCCGCCTTTTATGCACGGGTGCTGCGAAATAACCTGCTAGAAGTGATGGGAGAGGATTACATTCGTACCGCACGAGCCAAGGGGCTTGCGCCCAGCGTCGTCTTGCGGCGACATATTCTCCGTAATGCCCTTTTGCCGACTGTCACTCTGGCAGGGCTTGATCTGGCGCTGCTGCTGGGTGGTGTGGTCGTCATTGAAGCAGTCTTCGGTTGGCCGGGTATCGGTCTGCAAGCCTTCAACGCGATCCGCAATCAGGATACGCCCATCATTATGGGAACAGTTTTATTCGCCTCAACGGCGGTTGTCTTCATCAATCTAGCGGTGGATTTCTTGTATGTCACGCTCGACCCCCGCGTCCGCGTCAGTTGAGGTGCCTGTGGTTCAGCTTGAAAGCAAAGCCAATAACCGTACTTTTTTTAACCGTATTCGCCGGATGCCGCGCGCTTGGGTAGGACTGGCTCTGGTGCTCCTGGTATTACTCAGTGCGATACTCGCTCCTATGCTCACACAGCTTGATCCACTGACACAATTCCGTGATGGTCTGAGCGATGTGGGCACCCCCCTACCGCCCAACGCGCAGTATATCCTCGGCACGGATCACCTGGGGCGCGATTTGTGGACCCGATTGCTCTACGGAGGGCAAGTCTCGCTGGCGATCAGCATCATTGCCAATGTGACAGCCGCCATTCTTGGCACACTCATCGGGTTGCTGGCAGGGTATTACTCCGGCATCATCGATAGCTTGCTGATGCGCTTCACTGAAGTCTTGCTGGCTTTTCCTGCAATTCTCTTGGCGTTGGGACTCGGTTCTGTGCTCAGGCCCAGTATCCCAGTAGTGATCTTGATTCTGGCCGTCATTACATGGCCCACGCTGGCACGGGTCGTTCGCAGCCAGGTGCTCTCGGTACGCGAACGCCAGTTCATCGAAAGTGCCCGCTGCTGTGGGGGTGGCGACTGGTATATCATTTTCCAGCACATCCTGCCGCACACCATCACGGTCACTGTCGTCTGGATGACCCTGAGCATCGCCAGTTCCGTCCTGATCGAAGCCTCACTCAGTTACCTGGGAGTGGGAGTACCGCCACCCACACCCAGTTGGGGCAATATGATCTCGGATGGGCAAACCCGCTATCGCTTGGCTCCCTGGATGATACTTATCCCAACCCTGGCCATTTTGTTGACGACGCTCGGCTTTAATCTGCTGGGGGATGCGGTGCGGGATGCGCTCGACCCCCGAACCTCTCACCGTTCATAACTTTGATGGAGATCTTGAATATGAACCGTGTTATCAAGGAAGGCACTATTCCCTTCAAGGGTTACCAGACCTGGTATCGTATTGTGGGGGAATCGACTGCGCCCGGCAAGCTGCCGCTGCTCTGCCTGCATGGTGGCCCCGGTGCCTGCCATGACTACCTGACCTCGCTGGATGCCATCGCTGATACCGGGCGGCAGGTTATCTACTACGATCAACTGGGCTGTGGCAATTCGTCGATCCCGGTCAGCAATCCAGCTATGTGGACGATCCCGTTGTATGTCGAAGAAGTCGATGTCGTGCGGCGGGCGTTGGGGCTGGATCGCATTCATCTACTGGGGCAATCATGGGGCGGGATGCTGGCAATGGAGTATATGTTCACGCAACCTGTGGGCATCGCCAGCCTGACAATTGCCAGCTCGCCCTCCAGCATGATTCAATGGGTAGAAGAAGCCAACCGCCTGCGCGATGAACTCCCGACGGAGATTCAGGCGACGCTGCTCAAGCACGAGGCCGCTGGCACCTACAACGACCCGGAGTACCAGGCCGCGATGGTCGAGTTCTACAACCGGCACGTCTGCCGCGTGGTACCGAACCCGGATTACGTTGAGCGTGGAAACACCAAAATGAGCCAAAATCCGGAAGTCTACAACACGATGAATGGCCCCAGCGAATTCCATGTGATTGGGACCATCAAGGACTGGGATGTTCGCCATCGTCTGGGTGAGATCCATGCGCCGACCCTCGTCACCTCAGGCAAGTACGATGAGGCTACCCCGCTCATTGCCACCACTGTCCAAAACGGCATCCCTGGAGCTTCCTGGGTATTGTTTGAGAACAGTTCTCATATGGCCCATGTCGAAGAAACGGAGCGTTATATTCAAGTACTCTCCGCATTTCTGGAATTACATGATCGTTAACTGGATTAATCCATCAAGAAGGAGTCTGATCTGATGGCAGCGAGCTACACCCTTAAGAAAGAACAGCGGGCTTTTTCGCTGGATGCTTCTATCCCGCCGGTCTTGGAGATCGATAGCGGTACAACTGTCACTTTTGAGACTGGCGATGCTGCCTATGAGCGCCTCTTCAAAGGGGAAGCAGTCCAGGATATTGGTCTGGAGAACTTCAATGCTGTGACTGGGCCAGTCTATGTGCGTGGTGCCGAGCCAGGTGATGCACTCCAGGTCGAAATCATGGATGTACAGGTGCGTCGGGCATGGTCAGTCTGGTTGCCGGAGTTTGGTGGCTTGGGTAAGCAAACCAAAGATATTCATGTGCGTGAAATCCCCTTACGCGATGGTCGTGCCCATATCACCGATCAGGTTTCGGTGCCGATTCGACCAATGATCGGATGTATCGCAGTGGCCCCGAAGGAAGGCAAAGGCTCGACCTATATGCCAGCCTATCCCAACGGCGGTAATATGGACTTGCGAGAGATGGAACCGGGAACGACACTCTTTCTACCAGTACAGGTAGCTGGTGCGCTGCTCTCGATGGGCGATCTGCACGCGGCGATGGGCAGCGCTGAACCCACATGGGTCAGCCTGGAGGCAGCAGGCAGCGCGACCCTGAAAATCAGTGTGGTGAAAGGTCGAAAGCTGGATTACCCCCGACTGCGTGTGGGCAGCGCAACCTATTGCATTGGTATGGGTGAAACCTTCGAGCAATCTCATCAGGTTGCTCTGGATGCTGCTTTTAACCTGCTAGTTAACGAGTGGGGTATGGCTCCCTTCGATGCCTATGCTTATATCAGCGCTTGTGTTGATATGCGCTTCGGCGGCCCGGCTTCCTCGATTGTGATGGCAGTGGTACCAGATCGCACCTAGCTGAATCAGCCATAGAACATCGCTCACACTCCGGGTTCCAGCACCAGAACCCGGAGGAGCCGTTTATCCCTTACCATACAACTCTCATCTGGTAGCTCGACAACAGAGCGTATAAATGGTGAAAAAGAAGGTCCATCTGTGAGGAAGCTCACACGATAAATATCACCGAAACCATCAAGCTGCAGGCATTGAACTGCTACAACACATGTTCGACAACAGGCGGTACACCGCCATTGCTCTGATGTTTGCCGCCGATCTCCGCAGTGACCGCGAGAGCAGACACGTAGCGGATGCCATGAATTTAGTGACTGACGTCAGTCAAGGAGTCAAGCATGCCTAACTGATGTGTTGAACAAGTCGTCGGTTAAGTCACCTGTATGAGATGAAATCTTGTCTAAGACAATTGGGGTGTTTTATCATCATCAGCGAGTACATTCATCTTTGGGCTACCGCAGACCCATAGACTTTGAAACCGCACAATTATTTGCACTTGTCTCTTATGCACCCTCTACTGAATCGGGTCAAGACCACTGCTCTCCAGATTGCAGGTCACACAGCAGTAGACTTTATAAAGTATCTCACTAGCTTACTGCGGAAAGACATTCCAGATGAAGTTTGACCCGAACGCGACTGACTTCAAACGTGATCCCTATACCACCTATTCGGACCTTCGGGCGCAAACGCCCTTTCTCTATGAACCTGAATCCAAGCTGTGGTTCATCAGCCGTTATGAGGATATCAGCGCCCTGCTGCGAGACCGGCGGTTGGGGCGTTCTATTGAACATATCAAGAGCCGTTCTGAACTGGGCCTCCCGCCCAAAGATCCGCGTTACGCACCGTTTGACCGCCTGAGTGAGAACTCCATGTTCGACAAGGAGCCACCGGATCACACCCGGTTACGTGGTTTGGTTCACAAAGCCTTTACCCCACGCCGTATCGAAAACTTACGTACCCACATCCAGGTCATTGCGGATTCACTGCTCGATCAGATTGTCACGCGCAGCGAAAGTGACCTACTGGAAGACTTTGCTGTACCCCTACCCGTCATAGTCATTGCTGAACTCCTGGGCATTCCGGAGGCAGATCGCCATCGGTTACGCCCCTGGTCACATGATATTGTTGCTCTCTATGAGCTAAACCATACCCCTATCCAGGCAGAGCGGGCCATCCAAGCCGCCCAGGAATTCGCGGACTATCTGCGCTACCTTGCCCGCATCCGTGTACAGTCCCCACGGGATGACCTCATTAGTGCACTGGCTGCTGTGGAAGAAGCAGGCGAGGTGCTCACCGAAGATGAATTGGTCTCTACATGTGTCCTCCTGCTCAATGCCGGGCATGAGGCTACGGTCAATGTTTTTGGCAATGGGATGCTGGCACTGTTACAGAATCCCGATCAGATGAGTCTCCTTCGCAACAACCTGGAGGCATTGGTACCTACTGCAGTCGAGGAGATGATGCGCTACGACACACCGCTTCAGCTGTTCCGCCGTTGGGTGTTGGAAGATATAGACTACAAGGGAGTGTGCTTCAGGCAGGGTGAGCAACTTGCGCTGCTCTTTGGCTCCGCCAACCGAGATCAAGCACGATTCGACCAACCCGATGTGCTGGACATCACCCGCACTGAAAATCCGCACATCACTTTCAGCCAGGGGATTCACTTCTGCCTGGGTGCGCCACTCGCCCGCATGGAGTTGCAGATCGCCCTCGCCACGCTCTTACGGCGCATTCCTTCTATGCGTCTGGAATATATGCCGCAATATCGAGATAGCTATGTCATCCGGGGGTTGCACGATCTCGTTGTTCAGCTTGACGCCTGACCGATAGCAACTTCCGAATGAGATCAGGCTTGCTCTGAGTGATCGAGCAGACTCTTCAAGCGATCAAGATAAGTGGTATCTCGCTGTGGCATTTCTGGCGCTACGCGGGAGGCTTCGTTCAGGAAGTGGCGATAATCGCGTCCCATTGTCTGACCACGGCGGGTATGCATGTCCACGGCGTAATCCGGAATCGTTGGTGCGGCTGTGCCCGCCGCTACTGCTTTCACCATCCAATTCAGCAGATCATCGCTGCCGCGCTCTTTTTCGCACTGGCAGAGAAAGCGCACTGCGTGGATAGCAAACAGATAGCGATCTCCTCGCGGTCGCGGCAGACGCTGGTGCATCTGGAACAATGTCTCGATCAGCACGGGTGCCTGAGGGCTTCCAAATCCTACATCCTCAACCGAGATGACTTGCAGCCGCCCCCACAGGTAGGCTTCCAATTCTGGGCTGGTGGTGATCATCTCATAGGCGAGTAGCGCCGCGTTCTCGGTGTGCCCACGCCGGATTTCTTTCTGCAATGCGGAGATCACCTCGTCGGCCGGAAAATCATGGATGGTACGGACCAGCGTCCATGGATCGCCGTTGTATGTCATGCTCATGTTGCTTTGCTCCCCTATGGTCTCAATCCCCAGCGATCTGACCTTGTCTTAGTTTGCTTAGTTCCCGACCGAACTGTGCCGCGAACTCTCGGCGCTTGAGCAATTCTCCAGCGCGGATACGCAGCGCTACAATCACCAGTGCTGCAATCGTTGCAATCTGCGGTAGTGCTAGCAGTAAGTCCGGCGGTAGTGCCAATTCTGGCCGGGCCTGCAAGTAGAACGACAACGCCTCCGATAGGCCAAAGAACAGCGCGGTGAAGAAGGCGGCTATCGGTTGTTCAAAGGCAAATAGGGATACGGTGATCGCCGTCCAGCCACGACCGTCCGTCATGTTGTCGACAAATTGGCTCAGCACCCCTATGGACAGGAACGATCCCGCCAGCCCGGCCAACATCCCGCTAAACGTCAGGGCGAAAACCTGAATGCGTGTGATGTTGATTCCCACGCTTTCAGCAGCGGCTTTGTTTTCGCCCACTGCTCGTAAATGCCGCCCGAACTGGGTTCGGAAGAGAATCACCCAGACCACCACTACCATGATCCAACTCAAGTAGACTACGGCGTTATGACCGCTCAGAAGCTGACCTATGAACGGAATTTGATCGATAATCGGCAACGTCAGCGTAGGCAATGCACGAATGCTGGGATCTGCCAGCGTGCCAAAGGCATCAAACTGCGTCCGCATAAAGTATACGGTTGCATTACTAATAAAGAGGTTGACCGCGAGTGCCAGAATGATGAGGTTGATGCGAATTCGTAAGTATAGAATGGCGAAGACCATCCCCAGAATGCCACCGGCTACAGTTGCGGCCAGGGCACCTGCCAATGGGTCTAACCCGGTGCGATACAGCACCGCTACCGCGATGAACGAACCAACGAGCATCATTCCTTCAATCGCCAGGTTAAGCACACCCGCTCGGCTGGCAACAATCGCTGCCATCGAACCGAGGACATAGGGTGTTGCCAGTCGAATGCTGCTCTGGAGCAGCGTGATCGGCAGATTCAGCAGTACCAGGATGGCGACCACCACGATGATTGCCGTCAAAGCCAGGCGGATGTAGCGACGAGAGTCTTGAGCCTGCGTGTTCATACGGCTGTACTTTCCCCGCTGGTTGCGCTTGATTTGCGCGTCCAGTATCGTCCGCGCAGCAAGGCTCTCAGCCTTTGACGGATAAAGTCTTCCATTGCGTTGAACAGAATAATGAATGAGATGATGATGCCGCCTAACTGACGAGGCAGATCACCAAATTGTAGATTGGTCGCCCCCAGGTTTAGACCGGCGAAAAACGGTGCGACCAGCAGGATGCCAACAATTGACTCTTTTGCCAGAATGGCAACCAGCACACCATCAAAACCTGTACCGCCGGTGGCGAAGCCATCTACTACACGCCGCTCCACACCCAGAATGGCAATCGCACCTGCCAACCCGCTTAATGCCCCACTGATAAGCATCGCACGCAGCACTGCCCGCCCAGTGGGGATGCCCCCAAAACGCGCAAATAGCGATGTACCGCGTGTCATACGCTGCTCATAGCCTGCTGTTGTGCGGCGCAGATAGAACCATACCAAGCCAGCCGCTATCAGGGCGATGATTAACCCGACTCCTACTCGCGCCCCTGAGAACCATTCCACATCCTGGAAAATCCCCCGGTTGAAGGGGATTAGCCAGGCGGTATCATCGATGCGGCGAGTACGCGCTATATTATTGAAGTCGGCACGCATCGGGAAGTTCACAAGATAGGTGATCAGCTGTACCGCGATTGCGTTGAAGATGATAGTACTGATTAACTCATTGACATTCAGCTTCACCTTGATATAGCCCGGTATCCATGAATAGATTGCACCGACTAGCATGGCCGCGCCAAGGCAGATGAGCGGCACAACCCCATGCATAATGGTCTTGAGGATTATCGGCGCAGCTTCCGGGTCTGTTACCCCGACCAGCAGGTAAATCTGGTCTGGTACCCAATACCCCAGGAATGCCGCCGTGATCGCTCCCATGACAAATTGACCATCCATACCGATGCTGAACATCCCGGCTTGAAAAGCTACTGCCGCGGATAGCGCCGTCAGGATGAGGGGGGTCGCTTGCTCCAAGAGGAGCGCAATGCGGCTACCGCCTTCGCCATACAAGGGACTGAATACCGTGCTTGTTCCACCATCCCCATTTGATACCTGGAAGAAGAGTAAGTCCCCGAAGTTCTGACAGCCGCGCGGGCCGAACCCTTCGCAGAACAGCTTTTGGTAGGTTTCTATCGGCGAAACGTTCGCCAATGCAACAAATATGCTACTTGCCGCCAAACCCAACAGAATAGCAATAATAGGAATACTTATACTGTCGAGCGTTTGACGCAGCGCCTTCATACATGCGCCCTTTCGGCATTGGCCTCGTGTAATTCAAGGCTGCCTGCCATCAACAGCCCTAGTTTCTCTTCAGTAGCTTCTTTGGCATCCAGCACGGCCAACACCTTACCAGCGAACATAACAGCAATACGATCGCTCAGTGCGAGGATTTCATCCAATTCGACTGAGACCAAAAGCACTGCAGCTCCTTTGTCCCGTGCCTCAATGAGCGTCTTATGCACAAATTCAATGCTGCCTACATCCAATCCGCGTGTCGGCTGATTGGCGATAATCAACTTCGGGTCACCCTTCAGTTCCCGCCCCAATACAATTTTTTGCAGGTTCCCCCCGGAGAGAGTCTTGATTGGCTCGCCCACACGTGCAGATTTAATTGCAAATTTGTCGATAATCTCCTGGGCTAGCGCCCGAATCGGTGCAAAGCTGAAGATCCCTTGCTGCGAGTAGGGTTTGTGCTGATAACTAGTTACTACCACATTTTCATCAAGATTCGTGGTCAAGTTCAGACCTGTTGTCAACCGGTCTTCTGGAATGTGTGCTAGCCCAGCTTCCCGGCGCTCACGTACCAGGGCATGTGTGATGTTCTGACCCAGGTAGCGAATGGTTCCACCATCAACAGGGCGCATCCCGACGATAGCCTCAACAAGTTCTGTCTGTCCGTTACCGCTGACACCGGCTACACCCAAAATCTCTCCTGCCCGCACATCCAGGCTGGCGCCGAACACGGCTGGGATACCATCTGCGCCAGCGACCAACAGGTTTTCGGCTTGCAGTACTGTCTCACCGGGATGCGCTGGACCTTTCTCGACTGTCAGCGTCACTACTCTGCCCACCATAAGGTTCGCCATGTCACGGATAGTCTGGTCTTTGGCGAAATGCGTGCCTACATTGCGTCCACGCCGCATGGTGGTCACTCGATCCGCAATGGCTTTGACCTCTGCCAGCTTATGTGTGATGAACAGAATTGTTCGTCCAGTACCGGCCAACCGTCGTACCACCGTCAGGAACTCGCGCACCTCCTGCGGAGTCAATACTGCAGTTGGCTCATCCAGGATTAGAATTTGTGCATTCCGTTGGAGGATTTTCAGGATCTCCACACGCTGCTGCATGCCCACTGAAATCTCACGTACGGGCAAGTCTGGGTTGACCGGCAAGCCAAAACTTTCGGCCAGATTGCGTACCTGTTCGGCTTCACTGTTGACATTGATGAAGCCTGCGCGGTTCGGTTCGATGCCCAACATAATGTTCTGGGCAATTGTAAAGGATGGCACCAGCTTGAAATGCTGATGGACCATACCAATTCCATTACGGATTGCATCGTTGGGGTGTGTGATGCGAACTGGGCTGTCCTTGATGAGGATTTGTCCCTCATCCGGGGTGAGCAGACCATAGAGGATACTCATCAATGTGGTTTTGCCAGCACCGTTCTCACCCACAATCGCATGGACTTCACCGCTCTCTACGCTCAAACTGACATCATCGCAGGCCAGCACTTGCGAAGACGCAAAATACTTTCGAATGTGCTGTAGCTCGATGGCGTTGCTCATATCCCCCTCAACACTGCGGAAGACCGCACCGAGGGATTGGCTCTCGGTGCGGTCTCAAATTAATACGGAAGTGTTACTTACGAAGCTGGTTCCAACAGGGCGTTTGTCACCACAATATCACCAGCCAGGATGGCTGCACGCGCTTCAGCGATGGCTTGCCGTACCTCTGGCAACTTGGCAACCAGATCCTCAGGGCCATTCTCATCAAACGTGCGCGAGCAAATGCCAAGATCCCAGCTCAGGCCGGCGTACCCTTCAGCCATGCCCACATTGGTCACGCCGGGTGTATAGGTGTCGTTGACAATGCTCTCGACAAATCCAAACACGGCGTTATCGACACGCTTCATAGCTGATACCATGATCGAACCGGGATAGAGATCATCCTGGTTGCTGTCCACACCAATTGCCAGGTTACCTGTCTCTGATGCAGCCGCGAGAACGCCTTCACCGCTACGACCCGCCACCTGATAGAGTATATCCGCACCTTCGGTATACAGGTTTAGCGCCTGTTCCTTAGCGGTAACGGGATCGGAGAAGCTGCCTACATATGAACGCAACGTCTGGCACTCCGGGCAGACCGATTTCACGCCTTCTTCGAAACCGATGATGAACAGGTTGATACCTGGGAAGTCTCCACCACCGACCGCGCCAACGATCTTGGTGCGAGTTAACATCCCTGCCGCAACCCCCGCCAGATAGCTATTTTCATGCGTGAAGATATTGAACAAGGCCAGGTTGTCGTAATCCGGGTTTTCGGGGAAGAAGGTTTCCTGCGCGGCAAAGAGCTGATCCGGGAACTCATCTGCGATTTCCTCAATGGTCGAGGCATCTACCGCGATGGTAATGATCAGGTCTGGACTATCCTGGACGGCGCGGCGGATGGCCGCATCATGCTCTTGCACACCGGCTGTCTCCACGATAGTGCCTTGTACACCCAACTCTGCGATGGCACGTTCTGCACCAGCTGCTGCTGAGTCGATGAATGAACGGTCACCACGGGGATTCGGAAGTATGATTGTGAACGAAATGTCGCTATTATCCGGGGGAGCAACCGCTTCGGCAGGCGCTTCGCTCGCAGTTTCAGCCACACATTCGTCGACGTATTCGGTCGTATCCTGTGCGCGAACTGACATTATTCCTAACAAGGTAATGGCGGCAATCAGCAAGAGCAGGCGTCTGTTGACGAGACGGAACATATTTGACTCCTTAAAGTAGGGCAAAAAAGGAACACCAATAGTTAACCACTGCAAATTGTAGACTGCTACAATAAATCTGACAAAAGATTGATCCAATATTGGTCAATGTCACCAATTGCTTCTCATTAGACACACTTCTTCATATGCGAGGTTCCACTATGCCACTGGATATTTTGTTGGATACTGACATCGCTACTGATGTCGATGACCTGCTCGCCCTATCGCTGATTCTGTCTTCTCCAGAACTTCGCCTGCTGGGTGTGACATGTGTTTATGGCGATGTGGATCTCCGCGCGCGCTACGCAACTAAACTGCTGAGTCTTGCAGGCTATTCAAGCGTCCCTGTTATGGCAGGTGCCAGACAGCCGCTGCTGAATAAACGCGAGATCTACTGGGGAGGCCACGAAGGTAAGGGGTTCCTCGAAGAACAGGATACACACATCGCATACTCCAGCGAACATGCTGTTGACTACCTTATCCGAATGGCGATGCAGCATCCCGGCCAGATTCACCTCATTGCCATTGGCCCCCTAACCAACCTCGCACTGGCATTGATCCGCCATCCACAACTGCCTCTAAAACACATCACAATTATGGGTGGAGTCATTCGTGGATCAGAACGTCTTGATCTCCCTTTCGCTGAACATAACATTATCTGTGACCCGGAAGCTGCACATGTGGTCTTCTCTTCCGGCTTGCCGATAACGGTTGTTCCACTGGATCTGACCACCCAGGTACGCATTCTTAGGGAAAGTGTGAAACGCATTCGATCTGGAGGTACACCGCTACAGCAGATGGTCGCTCAACAGATTGAGGTCTATCCATGGTTCCAATCTCACGGCTACACCTTCCTGCATGATCCGTTGGCAGCAGCCGTCGTGATTGACCCAACCCTGGTCCAAACTCGCCGAGTCAGTATTCAGGTCGAACTAGGCGGTCAATATACGGCTGCCATGACCCTCATGCGTAACGATCCCAACAGCCCGATTGAGGTAGCTGTCGCTGTGGATATCGCCCGATTCGAGTCCTTTTTTGTGGAGCGACTAGCACAATTCACATAGCGACTAATCCCTGTGTTGAAGGAAATAAGTGTAGGTTGTCTTCCTAAACAACTTGGCGATTATTTGTAACTGCGAGGGTATATGGGACTTAATTGCCGTTCCTCTCAACACAGCTTTCATGGGCCTCAACCGTCTGGGCTCAATGCCTACGTCATTGCAGATGATCTAAATCTCCTGTACATGAATTATAACATCTTCAGATGAAGACCCAGTTCATTGGATAGAGATCACACACATGAATGTGCCTCATACCAATTTCTATCCTTCAAGCAAGGCTGGCGCGATAGCTCCTTGAAAGGTCGTAAAACCATAGTTAGCATGGGACTAATTTGTGGGGAAACACCTATGAGCAGAATGACTTTTCTACGTCGGCTCGTGTTCATTGCCGTAACACTAGCCGTTTCTATACTTATAATTCAGCCTGCTGTAGCAGTACCGGGATCAATCACAACCCTTTTTAGGCACAGTCAGACCTGGTTCCACGGAAACATGTTCAACGTGAACATCGTTAGTCCGATGCGGATCACTGCGTTTGATATGAACATTGAACCCGGTACGACTACGGTTAGTGTGTATTACCGCAGTGGAACCTACGTGGGTTCTGAAACCAATCCAGCGGCATGGACCCTGATGGGAACCGCCAATGTATCTGGTGCTGGCCTAAACAGGCGAACCCGTGTGAATGTGGGCAGCCCAGTCCTTAATCCAGGGACATATGGCTTCTACGTCACGGTCACACCAACCTTAATTGACGCGGCCAGCACAGATATGTTCTATTCGACTGGCAGCCGCACTTATTCCAATTCAAACCTCTCGATTGTCACAGGCGTGGGTGTAGGTGGTCTGTTTGGTAACCGCAACGCCTGTATCGCACGTGGCTTTGTATTCCAGAATCCCTGTATTTTTCCCCAGCGAACCTGGAATGGCACAATTTATTACGATACCGTGGCCGCACCGAGCATCACCAGTGCAGCTCCAGCCGCTGGCACTGTCGGTACCGCCTACAGCCACACTTATACCGCCTCCGGCACGGCACCCATCACCTTCGCCGTCTCTTCCGGTGCCCTGCCCCCCGGCCTGACACTCACCACTGCCGGTGTCCTCAGCGGTAACCCGACCACCGCTGGCACCTTTACCGGTACCGTCACGGCCAGCAACGGCGTTGCTCCCATCGCCAACCAGCCCTTCTCCATTACCATTAATCCCGCGCCTGTCGCACCCAGCATCACCAGCGCGGCCCCTGTCGGTGGCACCGTAGGCGCGGCTTACAGCCATACCTACACCGCCTCCGGCACGGCACCCATCTCCTTTACTCTGACTTCCGGTGCCCTGCCCCCCGGCCTGACCCTCTCCGCTGCGGGTGTCCTCAGCGGTAACCCGACCACCGCTGGCACCTTTACCGGTACCGTCACGGCCAGCAACGGTGTTGCGCCTAACGCCAACCAACCCTTCTCCATTAGCATTAATACCGCAACTGTCGCGCCGAGTATCACCAGCGCGGCTCCTGTCGGTGGCACCGTAGGCACCGCCTACAGCCATACCTACACCGCCTCCGGCACGGCACCCATCTCCTTTACTCTGACTTCTGGTGCGTTGCCCACCGGCCTTACACTCACTACCGCCGGTGTCCTCAGCGGTAATCCGACCACCGCTGGTACCTTTACCGGCACGGTCACGGCCAGCAACGGCGTTGCTCCCAATGCCAGCCAACCCTTTTCCATCACCATTAATCCCGCACCTATCGCACCCAGCATCACCAGCGCGGCTCCTGCCGCTGGCACTGTCGGTACCGCCTACAGCCACACTTACACGGCCTCCGGTACTACACCCATCTCCTTTGCCCTGACCTCCGGTGCCCTGCCCCCCGGCCTGACACTCACCACTGCCGGTGTCCTCAGCGGTAACCCGACCACTGCTGGTACCTTTACCGGTACCGTCACCGCCAGCAACGGTGTTGCTCCCAATGCCAGCCAACCCTTCTC
>JAFLCG010000033.1 GCA_017303635.1 Anaerolineae bacterium
TCGGCGGTATCCGCATCACAACCACCGTAGATCACCTGGGTCGCCAGACCCGTGAACAATGCCTGTGTCCCTTCAGCCCCGTACAGCAAGTGGAACTGGCCCTTCGTTTGTGCTCCGATCAGAATATTCTCGACCACCTTGTCGCGTTAGATGTTGAGGGAATTGAACATACTCCCCTCTTTATGCGAATCCCTTCGCGGAACAAGTCCGACTCTCACTGGTCTAGTCATTGGGGGCAGATCACACAGAAGAGTTTCGGCGTGAAGTGTTGCGAATGGCAGCGGGCACGGAGAAGCCGATCCGGGAACTGGAAAAGGATCTGGGTTTATCGCAGGGATTGATTCGTCAATGGCAGCAGCGCTACGAGGTTGACGAAGCAACGGCGACGCTGCAACCGAGCAGTGAACGGGAAGCCGAAGCAGAAATCCGCCGGCTGAAGCGGGAGCTGGAGATCGTCACGCAGGAACGGGACATCTTAAAAAAAGCGATCCAGGTCTTCTCACGGGAGCAGCGCCCATGAAGTACCGGTTTATCGACGCCCACCGCGCTGTGTACCCGGTGGGGCGCATGTGTCAGGTGCTGGGTGTATCGCGCGGTGGGTACTATGCGTGGCGCGAACGCCCTCTCAGTGAGCGGAAGCAGAGCAATACGCGTCTGCTGCTGCACATTCGCGCTGTCTATCAGGAAAGCCGACGCACCTACGGCAGTCGCCGGGTCTATCATGATCTGCGTGAGCAAGGCATTGTCTGTAGTCGTCATCGCATTGCCCGCCTGATGCGCCAAGACGGGCTGCGGGCGATCCAGCGCCAGCGCTACAAACAAACCACCCGTCCCAACCCGCGGTTGCCCGTCGCGCCCAACATTCTGAACCAAGACTTCACGGCTCAACGTCCCAACCAGAAATGGGTGGCGGATTTCACCTACATCCCGACCGCTCAAGGATGGCTGTATCTGGCAACAGTGATGGACGTGTTCTCCCGTCAGATTGTCGGTTGGTCGATGAGAGAACGTCAACAGACCGCGCTCGTCGAGGATGCGCTCCAGATGGCGCTGGCACGACGTTGCCGGCAAACTGGCTTGCTGCATCATTCTGACCGTGGCAGCCAATATGCCAGTCACGATTACCAGAAGCTTCTGGCGAAAGAACACCTCCAAGTGAGCATGAGCCGAAGTGGCAACTGCTACGATAATGCGATGATGGAAAGCTTCTTCGCCACATTGAAGGCTGAGTGCGTTCACCAGCACTATACCAGCCGTCATGAGGCACGTTCCGTGATCCTCGACTACATCGAGCGCTGGTACAACCGTCGTCGTCGCCATTCCTCACTCGGCTATCTCAGCCCTGCCGATTTTGAGCAACGCTTCCCCCTTGACAAATTTACGGTCCGTTAAAGCCGGGTCAGTCCAACATCCCCATGCCGCCATGTTCGGACTGCTCACCCACAGGTCACGATCTCACTACGTTCCTCAAGGAGCTGAACCAAAAGAATCAGACAGTAGGGGCATGTGTTCATTTCCCATACCTTAACCCGTGTCCATCTTCTTCACCACTCCCCACACGTAAAACCAGCCAATTCACTCTTCATTTTGTGTATCACGCTTAGGGAACTCTGGTTTTGTCCATGTACTGCTATGAAAACCGGGTATAGTATCACGATCTGGATTGGGGTTATCTTGAGTATGTTCCGATCTCATCCTCCGCTGTTGCTCTTCAGGTGTCATGTCACTGGCATTTTTTTTGTAACCCTCACCAGTGTTAAAGTTATATCTCTCTACCTCGCCTGTGTTCTGATCTTTCACCGATATCGTAACGCCGTCATTATGTTTGTGAAGGTGTGTCGAAACCCCCGGTTCACGATCATCAGATAGTATCTTTCCTGTTTCCCGATTTTTCGGCACGTCCTTAGAAATGGTCCTATCTGAAGCATCTATCGTTTTTTCTGCTTCAGATTCCATTTTTTTCTCTACTTCATGTTGCATTGAACTAGGGTGCATCATCAAATGCTGAACTTTCTGATAATTCAACCTATTTGCATCATTCGCAATATCACGCTCCTGTTGTTCGCGTCTCTCTTGTACTTCTTTCAAGAGCTTCTTAGTTTCGTCATCTTCTTGGTAATCTTTTGGCATGTTTAATCTCCAGATGACTATCATGCTTTAGCATTATAAAAATTGACCGCCATTGGCTCTCCAAAATCCAGTTCCCACAAATGTACAAAATAGCAATAGGCAGCATATCTATCATCCTGTAATCCCACAGAAGCCACTGCCTGTTGGCACTCCGTTACGACCTCGGTCCAACCAGATGATAAATTGCCTTCAGAAGCATGGTTTTGAAACTTTAACAACACCTGACGATAGCGTTTATCAGATTCTACGTCGTAAACTGTAGATGTTATTCGTTCGCGGTATTGGCATTGTTTTTCGCAGAATTTGCATCCCTCGAATGGTAAAAACAAATCTCTATTCTCATTACGAAAATCAGTCATGTGTGTTTCAATATCATCTTCAAATATACGTTCCGGTAACTTATTACTTTTTTTGTAATTTGGAATAGTGGTGAACGAAGGCTTTTCATATCCTTCAAAGAACACTGCTGCCTGACCTGTACTAAGTAAAGAGATGTGGTTCTGCTGTTCTTGGCTCATATTCATCGTTGCCCCAACTGCATGTCTATCATCTTCGCCGGGTAGACGATGTACTATTTTCAGATTCGTATTTTTCAAAGCATCTTCGCCCAAACGAATAGGAACTTGTTCCGCAATCAACAACCCTTCCCCGAATGAACGCACCTCAGATAGCGTGGTACTAAACATCTCCACCGCTTGAGCACGGGTATCCGATGAAACGTCACGATTTGAAACGTGAGAAGTTGCACCCATTACCCGATGCGCTTCTTCGATCAGCGTGATATGTTGAAGATGTGTTTCCCGGCGCGTGGCGCGGCAATATTCCCTAATCATCGTTAGTAGAAAGAGCATGATCAGCGCTCTTTCTTCATCATTCAGAGACTCAAGTTCCAAGATAGTAGGGGTGTTCATCAAGAGACTGAACGGTACTGACCTTCGCGTATTAAGCATTCGCCCTTTGCTGCCCCGTAGAAGAGAGGCAATGCGTCCAGCCGCCGCCGCGCGAATATCTTGCAAAGTTTTATCGGAGTATCCACGAGACTCTGTAACACGGATTATTTCGATATACAACTCCCCAAGTGTTGGCATAAGTCTAGTATCGTTCGCTTTGCCGCGATCCGTTAGATTCCAACTTTTATTCATGTAAACGTTGTGCAGACTTTCTTCAATAAGCGATGGAAGTACCCCAAATGAAGGTAATGAAGCCTCAAAGCAAGCCCGCACAGCTGCAATATGAGCTTCGACCCTAACTCCAGGCAAGATTTCTAGCGGATTTAGACGAAAAGGTGAAACACTTTCATCTCCAAGTGTGAAGATGTTCAGCTTCTGACCGATTTTTGTTTTTATGAGAGCACGATATTCCGTTTTGACCGGTTCAATTACAAGAAAAGGTATGCCTCGATCCCATATTTGTCCTAAAAGGTGCATACAGGTTGTAGTTTTTCCTGTACCAGTAAAACCAGCTATTAATGCGTGACGGTTAAGCTGCTGAAGTGGGATTGTTGCAAGGCTGCCTCTATCGGTGAATTCACCGATAGAAATTTCATCAGCAGCAACTTCTCGCACGATCCGACCAATGTGATAGTCTGGTGTGGTCTGCCTCGTTGGTATACCGGGAACGCCACCACGAACTGGAACAGGGAAACGAAATCCCGCTGTAGCAGCACGGGCATCGGTTAGGTATCTCAAACGTTCCTTACCTACGGTTGCGTCAGTATAGCCCCAAGAATAAAGCTCCAATGCCCCAAGTGTTTGATAGGCGGCACGCCGGTCATTCTCATTCTGAGGAAAAACCAGATCACAGCCTGAAGGGAGGAGATTTTCAGTCTTTGATGCTTCATCTAAACTGTGCTGCTCGGACATTTCATTTTTAAACACCTGAGCTACGTTTTGTGCCGTTAGTGGGTCGGAACTGCCAACCTGTACAGTAAGCAAAAAGGGTTCCGAAAGTCGATGGGCAAAGTTTGAATAAAGACGAGCAACCACTCGTGCAATAGGGTCAGAAATGCGCCCTTCACGAGTGAGATACATTTGGCTCAAATCCATATCAGCTACTGATTCAGCAACTTGGGCAGCGCGAGAAAACTCTTCTTGTTCAAAGTAATAAAGATATGTGGGTTGTAAATGAATATTGATAAAGCAATGTGTTTTCTGCTGGGAGAGCATTCGAAATGCAGTAATCCATGTACTCATTGGAAGACGAAATGGATAGACAACATAGGCTCCACCAGCATACATTTCTGCTATTTCTTCATGCTGTCTTAGATCGATGATGAAAGGATTATCTATAGGTACCAAAAGTTTACGCAACTCATGGTCTGTTATTATAGGAATCACAGGAAAATCAGAACTTCGCAACAGATTGGCAACGTCTTCACTCATTCGTTCAGCGAAAAAGTCACTACTCTGAGGCTTAAAGATGCCTTTTCCGAGCAATGCAATCTCAATTTGCCCTTTTTCGGGAGACCAGATGTAACGGAGCGAAAAAGCCATGCCCTTCCATTTTCCCAGACTGCCAACTAACCTTGTTTGCTGTTCGAGAGCCTGTACAAGCATCTCTTTGTCAGTTTCAGCAATAAGATGCGGGGAAGTAGAAATATCTGGTAAATAGGGTATTTTGTAGCCAAACATTACGCGGTTAGCGATTTCCTGATCAGTAGATTGAACAAGCCCTGTTTGTTGCAACAGGTCAGTCGGAATAATCGGGGAACCTAGTTGCAGACTTCCTCCAACAACAAGCGCTGTGTCAGAGACCGTTAGAATATACGGCATTTGATCAGTAGTCATAAATGAACCAATTGAGCTAATTAGTTGGGTATATCAGAACGGGTGATGGGTGACCAAAAGTCACCCATATTCAGAGTTCATGCCACGTTAAATAAGCAAACCAGAGACTTTTCGGTCAATCTTTGACTTATCAAGTCCGGCCTCGTCAAGTAGCACATCTACAGCTTCCTGAACTGCGTAATTGAGCGATGTAGCAAACGCACGAGCACTGTTGGCTTCGTTGAAGCTCATCTGCTGGAAGATCGCAGATGAGAAATTTCCTGCAGCGGCGATTGCTTTCGAGAACATACCTGGATCTGCAATCATCAGACTCCATCCAAGATACGAATCTCGTCCGATGCTTTCTGCACCGACGTAAGCTTCCATCTTACCGCTCTTTGTCTCTAGGTACGGTTTTCCAGCGCCAAAGAAGCCACCTCCTACATCCACTTGTTGAACAGCATATGGCCAACCTCTTTTCTTCAAACTGTCTTGTACGAGTTGGAAGAAACGACTTTCTTTTCCAGCAACGCCTTCAACTAAAACACCCCATCTTGACACGACATTGGATTCTTTGACATTTTTCGCCATTGCTACACCTCCATTACAGACCATGACAAAGTTAAAGAGATACAACCAAAATGTAAGATAAATGCGTACTTCCATGAATGTGATTAATGTCACTCTTTCTGGCTGATATCTTCACCGAATAATTTCTTATCATCAATGACAGCAAATATAGATTACTATATTCAAGCAAGAACGCCTTGGTCTTGCTTGTGTGGGTTATGGAGTACAAGTGGTCCCCCATTGGACTTGCCCCGTGAAAGTGGTTCTTCCGGACTTTATGTGCAAAGCTTTGGTGTCAGGTTTTTGAGCGTTCGTTGCCAGAGGCTCTTTCCCTCAGCAGCAGAGCTTTTCTTGATCCTCCTTGAGGCTTGATCTGGATTTCACATGAATTGGGGAAGAGCCGATTCAGTGGAGGAAAAACGAAGAGGCAGGTAGACTGAATTGAGGAGCAAAGGACAATGACATCCGAGCGAAAAAGCTACACAGAAGAATTCAAACGCGAAGTCGTCCGGTTGCACCTAACCGACTGGCGCGCGATTTTAGTGCGGATGCACCGAATGAGAAATGGTTGGGCGAAATTCTGGGTATCTGGACGGACGAAAGCTGGCTGTACCCGGCCGCTTTGTTGGATACCTACGCTCGCTTCATTCAGGGTTGGGCCATGAGCATCTACCGCGATGAAGCCTTGGTGACGGATGCCTTACGGATGGCCCTCGGCCGACGAGATCTACCACCGGATAGTCGGAGCCGCTCCTTGCTCAAATTGTCAACAATGAACGCATGTCGCATACGCCGGTGGAAACGACGGATGCGCTGCTGCCGAACCTGATCAGCGGGAAATTACGAGTCGAGAAAGTTGAGAACGAATTTTGATTTTCGAATCACAGTACTGGAAAGACGATTTGCGAAAGATTGGAGCGCGAATACTAAAGCGCAAAGGTCAGACACGGTGGATTGCGCGTTCATTCGTCGCACTAGAGAAGGATGTTTTTGTTGGCTTCTATGCAATTCGTAAGCTGGTTGAAGCGAAAAAACTGTCGGTGACCATAGAAACAATGCAAATCGATGTCACCACGTATTCGTCAACAGAAAAAGGCGTCACTCGATTGAACTCGCATAGGTTAGACGAGCACTATGATTTTACCAGCCCAAGCCAAGGGCAAGTCCCTATCCTCCTAATGTGCAACCAAGTTATTCATAGTTATATATTTACAGGTTACTTCAACGATGATTATACGCTTGGTGGCATTTTTGTCACATCGGATCATTCACGCAAACAGAAGCTTTACGCGGTAGAAGTAGACGCGCTGATTATGCTCTTTGAGACCGTGGCAACTGATGATCCAGTTGAGATGCACAGCATCTTTGATCCATCAATCGGAGATTATGGGGTCACGTTGCATTCGACGTATCAGAGACATAGGGACCACGAAGCAGACAAATAGACTGTGCCTATGAAGATGAAGCTAACGAACATCGCGGAGGCCGATATTGAAATTCTGCTATCTTGATGAAACTGGTACAGGACAAGATACAGTCGTGATTTTGGTGGGTATAATTGTTGATATTCAGCGTATGAACCGGACTAAACAAGAATGGCAAGGTCTGTTTGATGGGATCGCAAGTGTTGCAAAAAAGGACATCAAGGAAATCCATGCAAAAGACCTATTCTCAGGTAATGATGCATGGCGAGGGGTAGATGCAGGTGTTCGAGATCGTGTTGTTGATCTTGTACTTGATTGGCTCATTGAGCGCAATCACAAGGTCACATTTTCTGCTATTGATCGTGGGTGTTTCAAAACATCAGCGGATCAACGACGAACTGTGTTAGTAGATGAATGGTGTGCTGCTGCATTACATATCATGCTTGGGATTCAGAAAGCACACCAAGGGCATGAGAAAAACAAGGGGCATACTCTATTTATTTTTGATAAAGGTAAAGACCCATCCCGAATCATTTCGCTGGTACAAGAACCGCCGGGTTGGTCGGACACATATTATGATCGCGAGAAGAAACAAGAGCGTCTCGACCAACTTATAGATGTTCCTTTCTTTGCCGACTCTGAGAATGTGCCCCTTATTCAAATCGCGGATTTGATTGGATACATCCTCCGTCGATGGGCTGATCTAAACGACTATGGTCAAAGCGAAAAATACGCGGGAGAGCGTGGTAAGTTCAAAAAATGGGTAGCGAAAATTCAACAGGTTTGTCTAAAAAGTAGCTATCGATATGTGAAACGTGGTGGTTGCGATACTGCAAAGTTCTACAACGAACTAGCACCCGCAAGTCTGCGCGAGCTTTGAGCAGATTCACCCTAGACACCATCGAATGCGCAGCGTTGGATTGGCTCTCACAGGGTGGCTATACCCATGTTCACGGCGTGGTCATCGCCCCCGCCGAACGCGCCAGCTACTCTGCTCGTCGGGCGGCTACATTCCGTGCTGGCAGAAACATATATTGCGGTGCTGCCGAAGCTGATCAGCATGGAAATACGGGTAGGGGAGTAAATGCAGATATTTCTAAGCTATGCCAGCGAAGATCAGGATGCTGCGCGTCGTCTCGCACAACAATTGAAGAGAGCCAGTCACATCGTAGTCATGTCGCTAGATCTGGAAAAGAGTGGCGACGATTGGCAGATAGCCTTGGTGGCGTGCGCTGCCTTCATACCGCTGCTATCAAGTAGTTATGAAAAATCGGAGGTCACAAAAAGCCAATTAATGATTGCCCGCGATGCGGGTATCCCGGTCTTTCCTGTGCTGCTTCGCGACGTGAGCAATCCACTCAGCCGCCTTCCTCAGTGGCTTGTTGTACTACTGGGTATCATGGGCGCGGCTGGAGGATTAAGGCCTCTCAACCTCGTTCCGATCCCGCCGGCAATCAAAATACCATGGATGCTCATCACACTCGGTATCACATTAGTCAGTCGGTACAATCCCAAACTCCCTACTTCCTTTATGCTGAAGCTGCGGAACTTTTCGTCCGAGAGTGACGAACCAGCGTCACCGTCAGAAATTGCCGAAGAGGTTGCTTTCACGCATTTTTATCCCAGTATTTTTGGACGACATGACGAGGCAGCCATGCATGTTTACATTCATTTGGTAAAGCTCGCCGAACAAATCCAGATTGACCTTGAATATCAAAACGTTGCCCGAGAACTGCATCTCTCCTTAACTCAGCAAGCCGCTCAGCCGGTGACGCGCGGGACTAGGTTTACAATTGTTCCGCGTATCCCCAACGTCAAAGTCAACCCAGAACGAGCCGACGTGACCTGGATCGGCGATATCGAGCATCTCGAATTCAAGATGAAGGTCAATGAGAAGATTAAGGACAACGTTGGCTTATCTGGCGAGGTCACGATCTATATGGGGGGATTTGTGGTTGCCACGCTACCAATTGTTGCCAAGGTTGGCAAACAGGCGAAGTCATCAGGCGCGATGAGTTCTGATACGCAGTATCCCTACAAGCGACTCTTTATTTCCTATTCCAGTAGAGACCGTCGGGTCGTCGAACTCATTGACCTTTTCTACCAACGGTATCCTTATATAGAAACGCTGATCGACTTCAAGTTCTTGCGCGCAGGCGATGAATGGCAACCAACAATCTTGCAGAAGATTGAAGAGGCAGATGCTCTTCAGCTTTTTTGGTCAGAGAATTCAGCAACTTCGGAGAACGTTCGTGCGGAGTGGCAGCACGCGTTGAAACTTCCACGACCCATCGTTCCAGTTCATGTTCATCCAAAAGCTGGCATTCCGGCTGAGCTTAATCACATCCATTTTGAAGACATCGACAGTTTCTTGAAGCATTTTTGAAGGATGTCATGCCCTACAAATTCACCGACCATAGACCTAAGCATGCCACGACCGCGTAGATGTTTCGGTTAACTATGCCTGCATGGCGATGTCATTGTGCAGTGAGAACCTGCGGCGGAGCGCGCGATGTGTTGCTGCTGGAGCGCATGAGCGGCGCGGTGCGGTTAGGTGCAACTTGAATTGACTTGGCTGTGTACGATTCATAGACATGGTTTCACTTTTTGAGGTGTCTGTTCAATAATCGATTGCGGTGGAAATCCCGTTCTCGATCTTCATCAAATTGGGCTTAGACCTCTTCTGAGAACGGCGTTAATGGGAACAGTTCACAGCAACGCTCCATCGGCGTCTTGTTCAGAGAGCTATGCACGCGCTACCAGTTGTAGTAGAACTGCTACTATTCCAACTCGTCGTGTAAATCCGCCGACGCTAAATCTACTAGCACATAAGACTCTTCCAGAACGGTTTTCTGAGCACGCTTAACTTTGCCATTCAGGGGTGTGTCTCACATCACAGGATCGAGAGTGTTTGATACTGCGGGACATTGCGATCATCTACAGAAGTTCGTCGGGGCACAGTGGCTCCAGGAAAACGACGCGCCCTTTTGAGCTAACGCGGCCTGATTGTCGACACATCCGTATGATCGACAACCCACATGTATTTTTGTTAAGGCACATTTCTGCACAGGGCTTACCACGTTGGGGTTCCCCGCTACTAACCTGAAAGGCGGCACGGGTTTGCCATGAGAGAAACGGCGCAAGCCAAAAGCAAACCCGTAGCCGCAGCCGCTGGCGAGTGTGAGACAGCGAGATGGCGTGGTACTGTGCAGTCAGAAATGCACCTAAAGACAGGAGTCATAGAGCAGAGACGGCATAGAGATCGGGCTAAGGTGAGGAGCGTTGGAAATCCGAGGACTTGCTGCCGTCGATTCACTCGCCAGATTGCGGATTGAACAGCATAATGGATGTACTGGCTGACCTTTATATAAAGAAAAAGTGCCCTTATGGAAAAACGTTTCCCGGACATCCCATCCTTGCTGTCAGACTGTCTGGTTCACGACGAAGATCCTAATACTGCTGCCTTGATTACTTCCTTAAGCCATGTCCGTGAGGTCGGGTTTTTCACGCGCAGCGAATTCCTGCGCATGTGCAAATGGAAGGAACAACGTGAACGTCGTCGGCAGAATTGGATAAGCAATACGGAAGATGAGGTGCAACTACTTTCAGCGCGGGCGTTGGGCGCATTGGATGAAGCCCGTCGCATCCTGCACCTGTGTCGTTTACGCGGGGTGGGGATTCCGGTAGCATCGGCTTTCCTGATGCTGGTCGATCCCGAAAATTATGGGGTGATTGATATACGGGTCTGGCAGCTTCTAGCTTTATACAATGAGGTGGATTACGATCTGGATGGGCAAGGCTTACAGTTGCTCCACTGGCTGGATTATCTCGACAAAATCCGCCTGTGGGCAGGTGAATTCAACGTCAGTGTGCGCGCTATTGAACGCACTCTGTTCCAGCATCATCGTGATATTCAGACAGAGCGGCTCTATTCTTGAGGGTAATGCTGCTAACTTTAGTGGCGTTTTTTCGTCAGATACTTGCGGGTGTCATCCAGTAACTCCGCCAGTTCCTCTAGATTCTCCCCACCATACCCTGTTTTGGCTGGATAGGCAATTGTCGTCGCTTGGCAGTACGTTATAACTGTCAATTGCATATCTACCGTGCGGTTCTGTCTCGTTGCCATCATTCTTTGGTGCGTTGACCGAATTTTGAAGTGAGTTCTATGCTAAAATGCAACCACACTCATTCGTACGATGCAGGCACACATGACCATCATCAATCAGGACGAAATCAACGCCATCCTCTGGCGGGCGTGTGATACTTTTCGCGGCACCATCGACCCATCCGAGTACAAGAACTACATCCTGGTGATGTTGTTCGTGAAGTACATCTCCGATGTCTGGAGCGACCACCGCGAAGCGCTGCTGGTCCAGTTCAATGGCGATACCGCCCGCGCCGAGCGTCAGCTTCAGTACGAGCGGTTCATCCTGCCCAAAGGCGCTGACTTCGCCACGCTCTACGACCAGCGCAACGCCCCTAACCTGGGCGAGATCATCAACAAGGCGCTGGAAGCCATCGAAAACGCCAACAAGGCCAAGCTGAATGGCGTCTTCCGCAATATCGACTTCAATAGCGAGGCCAACCTGGGGCAGACCGCCCAGCGCAATGAGCGCCTTCGCAACCTGCTGGCAGACTTCAAAAACGAGAAGCTCGACCTGCGCCCTTCCCGCGTGGGTGATCTGGACATCATCGGCAACGCCTACGAGTATCTGATCGGGCGTTTTGCTTCCGGTGCGGGCAAGAAAGCCGGGGAGTTCTATACCCCGCCGGAAGTTTCCGCGCTGCTGGCGGAACTGCTCGACCCGCAACCGGGTGAGCGCATCTGTGACCCGGCGTGCGGCAGCGGCTCGCTGCTGATCCAGTGCGCGAAGCGGGTGGGGAGCAACGACTACTCACTGTGGGGGCAGGAGATCAACGGGCAGACATGGGCGCTGTGCATGATGAACATGTTCCTGCACAACGTTAACCAGCCGACCATCAAGTGGGATGACACGCTCAAATCCCCGCAGTTGCTCGACCCGGAAGGACAGCTGCGACGCTTCAATGTGGTGGTGGCGAATCCCCCGTTCTCGCTGGATAAGTGGGGTGCGGACGGGGCCAAAGCCGACCGCTTCAACCGCTTCCACCGAGGCCTGCCACCCAAGAGCAAGGGCGATTACGCCTTCATCAGCCACATGGTTGAGACCACCCTGATCGGGGAGGCCGAGAACGGGCGCGTGGGGGTGATCGTCCCGCATGGGGTGTTGTTCCGGGGCGGGGCGGAGGGCGCTATCCGCGAGCGGCTGATCCGAGAGAACCTGCTGGATGCGGTGGTGGGGTTGCCCGCCAACCTGTTCTTCGGCACGGGCATCCCGGCGGCAATCTTGCTGTTCAGGCGGCATAAGCCTGATGAGAGCGTCTTTTTCATCGACGCCAGCCGGGACTTCGCAGCGGGGACGAACCAGAACAAGCTGCGCCGCGCGGACCTGGACAAGATCGTGGCGGCTTACCGCACCCGTGAAACGGTCGAGAAGTATGCTTACCGGGCCACGCTGGGCGAGATCGAGGCTAATGGCTTCAACCTGAACATCCCGCGCTATGTGGATACGTTCGAGGCGGAGGCCCCCATCGACATTGCTGCCGTCCAGCAGGAGATCAACGCGCTGGAAACCCAGTTGACTGATGTCCGCGCCCGCATGGCCCAGTATTTGCGGGAGTTGGGGCTGGATGGCTAGGGCTTGCGGCGGCGGCGGCGGCGGCGGCAGCCTCACCCCCAGCCCTTCTCCCAAAGTCCGCCGAAGACGGCGCGGCGGGGAGAGTGGAGCCGGACAGGGAAATTGTGGTGGGGTCTGAGCAGTTACCTGTTATGTTCGATAGAGGCTTCTTCCGGTCAGGATTGGCAGTGGCGACGGCACTTCACTTCTCTTTTGGACAAAATGGACAGATTTGACAGTTTTGACAGGCGAGATTTGTCCAACAAGGCAGGGACGGCTGGGTCTTGAGTGAGGTGACACCGGACTCAGTGTAGCACAGGTTGGACGAAAAATCGGAACAAATGTTTCGATTTTGGACTTGACATCAACCTGGGGGGGCAGCCCGTCTGACTGGTTGCGTGGCATAACGAGGGCAACTGCATGACAACTATTCATGACCGGATGACGGCGTAATGGTGGGAGTAGGGGATACAGTGAGTAATTGGTCACCATTTTGGGATACGGTATTACTCCGTGATATTGCTGACTTTAGGAATGGTGTGAACTTTAGCGCAGCAAGCAAGGGGAGAGGTATCAAGGTTATAGGTGTCTCAAATTTCCAAAACTACGTTGACGTACCGTACCATGAACTTGACGAGATCAACCCAAGTGGCGTAGTTCGGCCTGAAGACCTCCTTCAAGATAATGATTTTGTTTTTGTCCGTTCCAATGGTAATCGCGCATTGATTGGGCGCAGTCTTTTTGTCCGCAATCTGTCTGAGCCTGTTACACATTCTGGATTCACAATCCGATTGCGTTTCATCAGTGAGGTGATGCAACCAGAATTCTTTGCACAACTTATTCGCTCAGATATAGCACGTAACGAGATATCGCATTTTGGAAGTGGGACTAACATCTCGAATTTAAGTCAAGAAATTCTCGGTTCTCTTGTTGTCCCCCTTCCCCCTCTGCATGAACAACGTGCGATCGCGGCCATCCTCTCGACCTGGGACGAGGCCATCACGCTCACCACCCGCCTGATCGACGCGCTGCAACGGCGCAAACAGGCTCTCATGCAGCTTCTGCTCACGGGTGAGGTGCGTTCTCAGTGGAATGTGGTGTCCTTAAGTGAAGTCACTCGCCTAATTATCAGCAACGTAGACAAAGTAACCACAGAAGATGAGTTAATGGTGCGATTGTGCAACTATATGGATGTGTATCGAAATAGTCGCATTGTGAATTCTATGCAATTTATGGAAGGCTCTGTCACTGAGTCTGAATTTGACCGATTCGCCCTCCAAAAGCATGATGTAATCATAACTAAAGACTCCGAAACGCCTGAGGATATTGCCCAAGCGAGTGTTGTAGCTGAGGATTTGGAAAACGTTGTCTGCGGATACCATTTAGCTATACTGCGCCCAATACAAGAGCAAATATATGGTCCATTCTTGCGCGAATTACTAATGACTCCCGACGTGCATCATCAGTTTGTTGCTCGTGCAAATGGAGCTACTCGTTACGGGTTAACACATTCTGCAATTGCTTCTGCAAGTATTCCCATTCCAGAGCATGTTGATGAGCAACTCAGAATTGCAGATTTGCTTTCAACAAATGATGCTTGGGTTGAAGGTTTGGAACACTATGCTCATTTGCTGCGATGGCAAAAGCGCGGGCTAATGCAGCAGTTGCTCACCGGCGCGGTGCGGGTGGGGATGGACGACTAGCCATGCACATCATCACCCGAAAACGTCTGAATGACTTCGTTGAGGCTCATCCCGAGGCACGATCAGCCTTGCGACATTGGTACGTGCAGGTGAAGCAGCGCGATTTTCAGAACTTCGCTGAACTGCGTGAGGTTTTTCCAGCGGCGGATCAAGTGGGCAAGCTGACGGTCTTCAACGTGGGTGGCAACAAAGTGCGCCTCATTGCTGCCATCCACTATAATCGAGGGAAGGTCTATATTCGGGCGGTGTTGACCCACGCAGAATATGACGAAGACAACTGGAGGGAATAAGCACATGGCAATGGAGATGATGGTTCGCCAGGCAGAGGTGGGTTGGTCATCTGTGCAACAGATTCTCTATGTTCCCCACACCGATGCCGAATACCAGCGCCTGGTGGAGGTGCTGGATCAGTTGATTGATACGGTTGGCGAAGATGAAACGCATCCGCTGGCTTCCCTGATGGAAGTGATCGGCGTCCTGATCGAACGCTACGAAGAGGCGCATGTGCCGGAAATCACCGAGTCATAGAGACGGAGTTCAACCGAATCGTCTATGTCCAGCGAGAGCTACCGCGAACTGACCGCCTCCCAGATCCCCGCCCTGCGCCTGCTGATGACGCTGGGCTGGCAGTACCTGACCCCGGTGGAAGCCCTGGAGGCCCGGGGCGGCAAGCGCAGCGCCGTCCTGCTGGAAGGGGTGCTGCACGAATGGCTGCGGACGCATAACCACATCCAGCACCAGGGGCGGATTGTGCCGTTCAGCGAGTCCAATCTGGCGCTGGCGATCCAGAAACTGCGTGACGGCGTGCGGGTCGGGCGCGGCCTCATCCCCGCCAGCATGGAGGCCTATGACCTGCTCACCCTGCCGGTCAGCCTGGAACAGACCCTCAACGGCGACAAACGCTCGTTCGACCTGATCTACATCGACTGGGCGCATCCCGAAAACAACGTGTATCACGTCACGGATGAATTCGAGGTCGAGCGGGAAACCAGCAGTCAGACCCGCCGCCCGGACATCGTGCTGTTCGTCAACGGCATCCCGCTGGCGGTGATCGAATGCAAACGCTCCGATATGCAGACCCGCAAGGGCGAACGGGCCGTCTACCAGGCGGTGGAGCAAATGCTGCGGAACCAGGGCCGGGAGGAAATCCCGCGCCTGTTCGCGTATGCTCAGCTGCTGCTGGCGGTCAGCCCGCACGATGCCCTCTACGCCGCCACCGGCACCAGCAAACCGTACTGGGCGGAATGGCGGGAGGAGGGTTTGGAGGATGCGGCGCTGGCACCGCTCATCAACCAGCCGCTCAAGGCAGAGGAGGCCGCCCGTCTGCTGGATTGGCGGGATGAAGCCTGGCGCATCCGGCAGCATCTGGCGGCACTGCCCAAGCGCACCCCCAACGCCCAGGATCGGGGCCTGTATGCACTGCTGCGACCGGAGCGCCTGCTCGACCTGACGTATGGCTTCATGGTCTTCGATGCCGGGGTCAAGAAGGTGGCCCGTTACCAGCAGTATTTCGCCATCAAGGCGACGATGGAACGAGTCACGCAAGCGGATGCGGATGGCTCGCGGGCGGGCGGGGTCATCTGGCACACCACCGGCAGCGGCAAATCCCTGACGATGGTCATGCTGGCGAAGGCGCTGGCGCTGCACCCGGCCATCCCCAATCCACGGGTGGTCATCGTCACCGACCGAATCGACCTCGATAACCAAATCTGGGGGACCTTCAAGAACTGCGGCAAGAATGTCGCCCAGGCTGCCAGCGGCTCCAACCTGATCGACCTGGTGGGGGATGAGAAGGCGGACATCATCACTACGGTCATCGATAAGTTTGAGACGGCGGCGCGGCGCAAGGAACGCAGTCTGGCGCGGGATGTCTTTGTATTGGTGGATGAAAGCCATCGCGGTCACAGCCGCCTGGGCCTCAATCATCAGATGATGAAAGCGGTCTTCCCACAGGGGTGTTACATCGGCTTCACCGGCACGCCCTTGCTCAAGCAGGAGAAGAGTACGGCGGCCACGTTCGGCGGTTTCATCCACAAGTACACCATGCGCCAGGCGGTGGAAGATGGCGCGGTGGTGCCGCTGCTCTACGAAGGGCGGGTGATCGAACTCGACCAGGATCGGGAGATCATCGACGCCGATTTCGAGGACCTGACTGAGGGCATGAGCGATGCCGAAAAGCGTGACCTCAAGCGCAATATGAGCCGCCAGGAAGAAGTCTTCAATGTGCGGCTGCGCCTCAAGCGGGTGGCGCGGGATATCGCGGCGCACTACAAGCAGAACTGGCGGGGCAGCGGCTTCAAGGCGCAATTCGCCACCTCCAGCAAGGCCATCGCCATCACCTACGCCGATCTGCTGCGGAAGGAGGGCATCCGTTGTGAGGTGGTTATCTCGCCGCCGGATACCCGGGAAGGCACTGAGGAATCGGACGGCAGCTCGGATTCAGTCGCCGAATTCTGGAGCCGGACGCTGGCGCGGTACAACCACGATGAGAAGGTCTATCTGCGCGAAGTGCTCAAGTCTTTCCGCGATCCCGAAGGCGTGGAACTGCTGATCGTGGTCGATAAGCTGCTGGTCGGCTTTGATGAACCGCGCAACACGGTGCTGTATGTCGACAAGTCGCTGCGCGAACACGGTCTCTTGCAGGCGATTGCCCGCGTCAACCGGCTGTTTGAGAACAAGACGCACGGCTACATCCTCGATTATCGCGGCGTCCTGGGGGAACTGGACGAGGCCATGCAGATGTACGGGGCGCTGGAGGGCTTCGACGCCGAGGATGTGCAGGAGACTTTGACCGATACCCGCGCCGTCATCGCCACGCTGCCGCAGGTGCACTCAACCCTGTGGGACGTGTTCAAGCCGCTGCCCACCCGCGACGATGTCGAGTCGATGGAGCGCTTCCTCGAACCGGAAGATCAGCGGCAGGCGTTTTATGAGGCGCTGACTTCCTATGCCAGCGTCCTCAAGACGGCACTGTCTACTCTGTGGTTCATTGAGGAGACTCCGCCCAAGCAGATCAGCGCCTACAAGCGCGATCTGACCTTTTTCCACCAGCTCCGCACCGCCGTCAAACTGCGGTATGCCGAGGCCATCGAATACGGCGAGTACGAGGCGCGGGTGCGGGAACTGCTCAACGATCACATCAAGGCGACCAGCGTCACGATCCTGGTCGAAGGGCTGAACATCTTCGATACCGAGGCCTTCGATGCGGCTGTCGCTGCTCTGACTGAACCCCGGGCCAAAGCCGATACGATCCTCGCCCATGCCCAGCGCACGATCACCGAAAAGATGGAGGAGAACCCGGCCTTCTACCGCCGCCTCTCCGAGATGATCGACGAGACTATTCAGGCTTACCGCGATGGACGCCTGAGCGAACTGGATTTCAATCAACGGGCGGAGGCTATTCAGGATCTGCTGCGTAAGGGGGAAGCGGAGGGGCAACCGACGGCGCTGATCGGTCACCGGGATGCGTTTGCTTACTATGGCGTCGTCACGTCTTACATCGAATCTCCGGCGGAATGGATGGTCGACGTGGCTTTGCAGGCCCAGGCGGCGATTAATCAGCGTAAGATCCGGGACTGGGTTGACAATCCGGATGTCGAGAATCAGATGAAGCGCGACCTCGATAACCTGCTGTATGATCCGCTGCGGACTGCCGGGATCCGCCTGAGCGATGAACGGCTGACGGCGCTGATCGAGGCGATCATCATGGTTGCCCGCAAACGGGACGGTCTCTAACATGCGCCGACAGATTCCGGGTGGCATCCACCACATCCAGTATGGCACCAGCACCATCGACTACGAGATTCTGTATTCTGCCCGGACGACGCTGGCGATTTCAGTCTTCCCCGATCAGAGCGTGCTGGTGAAGGCTCCGGAAGGGGCGCAGTTCCAGCATATAGAGGCGAGCGTTCTGCGCCGGGCGAACTGGATTCTCAAACAGCGGCGGCACTTTGACCGGCTGGCGCGTCCACACCGTCTGCGCCGCGAGTATGTCAGCGGCGAAGCCTATCGCTTCCTGGGGCGTCAGTGCCGCCTCAAGGTGATCGAGTCCAGCATCGAACGGGTGACTCGGTCGCGCAGTCTGCTCATGGTCGAAACGCGCACCCCGCTGGATCCGGTTCACACCGGGGATCTGGTCGAAGGTTGGTTCGCTCGCCAGGCTGAACGGGTTTTTGCCACCCGACTGGAGACGTGTTTGCTGCGCCTCACGCACTGGACTCTGGACAAGCCGAAGCTGGTCATACGCCCCATGAAACTGCGTTGGGGCAGCATCACTCCCCGTGGTACCCTGACTCTCAATCCCCGGCTCATTCAGGCCCCGACTGAGTTAATCGACTATGTGATCCTGCATGAGTTGTGTCACCTGCGCGAGATGAATCACAGTTCGGCGTTCTACGCTTTGCTCGATCAGGTCATGCCATCCTGGCGTGAACATCAGCAGCGGCTCAACACCTATGAGTTCCTCTAATCATCCGCATAATCGGGGCTTGTGGAAATACGAGTCAGACATCTGGAATGACCGGTTTCATGCGACGGCAGCCTTTAGTCCAATTCATTTAGGCGGATTAGCAGTCGATCATTCTGTCACACACTGAGCGGGGCATTGCAGCCGACTGCAAGGTCGGCTGCGGCTTCCGCAGTGCGGAAGCCCGGCTAGTCTAAGGTGGCAGGATGATCGACAGTGAGATCCTGTCTGACCACCAGCTGTATGATTCTTTTGGTTCATCTCCTCGAGGAGCGTAGCGACATCGTGACCTGTGGGTGAGCAGTCCGAACATGGCGGTATGGGGATGTCGCCAGTCTTGCAAGGGAAGAACAGCGCGGACTTTTATGCGGTTGATTGTGTGCCTGCCTCCGCCAACATCAGGCGCAGATAGTCTTCAAACGCCATCTTGTGACCAACTACACCCTGAATATCGACGCGGCGCACGACCGTCTGTTGGTGGACGATGGCAAATTGCCGACCGCGAGCATCCAGCAGTACACCGACTTTTTCGCCGCGCAGCA
>JAFLCG010000034.1 GCA_017303635.1 Anaerolineae bacterium
ACTACAGTGACTTACTAGCCGTCTATCGCTCTCTTCTCTATACCCCTGGTATCCACACTCCTATGCCCAACAAGAGCGAAACCTTTCGCGTTGAAGGCGATAATGCCGAGTTGCGCCACTATCTGGCACGTTTAGCCAGACGCTCTCGCTGTTTCTCCCGTTGTATTCATGCTCTCCGTCGCGCCATCCGCTTGTTTGTTTACCTCTGGAATACCCGCCAACTCCATCGTCAGCGCTTTCCTGCTTACCCGGCTCATCTCATTGATTTCTTGCCTGCTCAACTTTAGACACTCCCAATCTTCTCGAAACTGCCGTGCGGAATCATTAATCAAGGTATACTAACAAGTATTCCCGTTCATTAATGAGACACTATTCTTAGCTGAACTCCATCTCAGGTCCCTCAAATTGAATACCATGAGCATCCCAAATGAAGGACGTTATTCATGGATGTATTTGCATTACAGAATCAACTGATCAGAGATTATTCGACTTACGCCAGCAGCTTCATTCAAATCCGCGATCAACGGATCTATGAGACGGTCCGCCAAAACCTCCATGATGGTGTCTTCTGGCCCGATCCCCTCATCCAGTTGAATCCCAGTTTTGCAAGCGGCGGGACGATCCAGGAACTGGTGTCGGAAGGCCTACTGCATCCTGAATGTAACCGCATCTTTCTGAAGCAAAAACAGACTGGAGGACAAACCCTTCGGCTACATCGGCATCAGCGAGAAGCGATTGAGGTTGCGCGTCAGGGATACAACTATATCCTGACAACGGGCACTGGCTCTGGCAAAAGCCTGGCCTACATTGTGCCCATTGTGGACCATGTATTGCGGCGCGGCAGCGGCAAAGGCATTCAGGCCATCATTGTTTACCCTATGAACGCCCTGGCAAATAGTCAGGCTGGCGAACTACAAAAGTTCTTGATCGAAGGCTATCCGTCGGGGAAAGCCCCAGTGACTTTTGCACGCTATACCGGTCAGGAAAGTGAAACTGAACGTCAGCAGATCATGATTCATCCGCCAGACATCCTGCTGACTAACTATGTCATGCTTGAACTCATCATGACACGCCCTCGCGAGCGTCAGTTGATCGAACGGGCCAGAGGGTTGCGTTTCCTGGTCCTGGACGAACTACATACCTATCGTGGGCGACAAGGAGCAGATGTAGCGCTGCTGGTCCGGCGAGTCCGTGATCGGCTGGAAACCTCCGAGCAAAAGCTGCTGATGGTAGGCACATCGGCTACGCTGGCCGGAGAAGGCAACCTTGCTGAACAACGCGCACAGGTTGCAGCCGTCGGCAGCCAGATCTTCGGGTCTGCGGTTCAACCTGAGCAGGTGATCGGCGAAACGCTGCGCCGCAGTAGCGTGAGCAAACCCGACGTGAAAGCACTCCGAAATGCGGTGGCTGAAGGCAACAATCTGGTCGCTCCAACTAGCTATCAGGACTTTGTCGCTCATCCGCTCTCGGCCTGGATCGAAAGCACATTCGGTCTGCAGGAAAAAGAAGATCGCTTAGTTCGTCAAATTCCTCAAAGCCTCAAACAGGCGGCTCAGGAACTAAGCAATCAGACCGGAGTAAGTGAGGCCTCCTGCGAACAGGTCATCAAACAGTGGCTGCTGGCAGGCTACCACTGTGAACCTAATCCAGATACCGGCTTTGCCCCTTTCGCTTTCCGCCTGCACCAGTTTATCAGTCCGGGTGATACGGTCTACAGCACCCTGGAAGCCGAGGATGCACGTCATATCACATTAAATGGGCAGCGTTTTGTTCCTGGCGAGCGCGATAAAGTCTTATTCCCGCTCTGTTTCTGCCGGGAATGCGGGCAGGAATATTACACCGTGCGCCTGTCCGTCGACTCAGAGCAGGATGACTATCACCTAATGCCGCGCGACTTCAATGATCGGCTTCCCGATGATGGCAGTGAAGCAGGCTATCTCTACATCAGTTCCGAACACCCCTGGCCTCAGGAGCTTGACGACCTGATTGATGGAGACTACTTGCCGGACGATTGGCTGGAAGAGCGAAATGGCGTTCGTCGCATTCGCTCACATCGACGTGAAAAACTACCCCGACATATCCCCCTGTCAACGGATGGTCATGAAGACGCCCAGGGGACAAACTGTGTCTACATATCAGCGCCGTTCATGTTTTGCCTGCATTGTGGCGTTTCCTATGCGACCCGTCAAAGTGATTTTGGCAAGCTGGCAACATTGAGTTCTGAAGGGCGTAGCAGCGCGACTACCCTGCTCAGCCTATCTGCAATACGCGCTTTGAAAACCAGCGACTTACCTCGTCAGGCGCAGAAGTTATTGAGTTTCACTGACAATCGTCAGGATGCCTCCCTCCAGGCAGGACACTTCAATGATTTTGTTGAAGTCTGCCTGCTGCGCGGAGCCATTTATCACGCCGTTGCACAGGCTGGGGCCGCTGGTTTAACTCATGAGTTGATCGCTGAAAAGGTCTTCGAGGCACTCAATCTACCGCTCGAACTCTATGCTGTTGACCCACATGTACGTTTCCAGGTGCTGAATGAGACCCAACGAGCACTGCGGCAAGTACTAGGCTACCGACTGTACCGGGATTTGCGCCGAGGCTGGCGCATTGCCCTGCCCAATCTGGAACAGTGTGGTTTGCTCGAAATTGGCTATGCGGATCTGGATGCCGTCTGTACAGCTGAAGATGTCTGGGCCGAGTGTCATCCGGCCTTGACAACTGCCTCTCCACAAACGCGCATGACCATCGCCAAAACCCTATTGGACTACATGCGTCGTGAACTGGCAATCAAGGTGGATTATCTGGACAGCCGATATCAGGAACGTATCCAGCAAATGAGCAGTCAGCGATTGATTGCCCCCTGGGCCATAGATGAAGATGAACGTATGGAATATGCCTCAATCCTGCTTCCACGCTCAGCCGGAAACGATGATGGACGCGGCAATTACACCTATGTTTCCGCACGAGGCGGTTTTGGTATCTACCTGCGCCGTCCCGGAACACTAATCGAATACGATGCCCATCAATATGGCAAACTTGGGTTAGACGAAACAACCCTCATCATCCGTCAGTTATTGGAAGGTTTGCGCGTAGCGGGTCTGGTTGAAGTCACCATGGAGCCCAAAGACGCGAGCGATGTACCTGGCTATCAACTGGTGGCATCAGCCATGCGCTGGTACGCGGGAACCGGGGAAAGCGCCTTCCATGATCCCATTCGCGTCCCGAATGAATCGCAGGAAGGAGGCCGTCCGAACGCTTTCTTTGTGGATTTCTACCGCAGTATCGCGCAAAGGCTAATTGGGTTGGAAGCCCATGAGCACACGGCACAAGTTCCTTATGATGAGCGTGAAAGACGTGAAGAGCAGTTCCGCACGGGCGACCTACCTATCCTGTATTGTTCCCCAACGATGGAACTGGGAGTCGACATTGCCGAACTCAACGTGGTCAACCTGCGGAATGTGCCGCCCACCCCGGCCAATTATGCCCAGCGCAGTGGTCGTGCCGGACGCAGTGGTCAACCGGCCCTGGTCTTTACCTATTGTTCGGGAGGCAGTCCTCACGATCAATATTTTTTCAAACGCCCCGAGCGCATGGTGGCAGGAGCAGTAACACCGCCGCGTCTGGATTTGAGTAATGAAGAACTCCTGCGAGCGCACATTCACGCCATCTGGTTGGCAGAAACCGGTATCGACCTGAAGGACACCCTCAAAGAAATCCTGGATATGAACGGAACTCCGCCTGTGTTAACCCTGCTCCCGGAAATCCGTCAGCAGGCCGAGTCCGTCACCGCCCGGCAGGCCGCCCGTCAGCGCGCCGAACGCATTTTGAAGACTATCCCGGAAGTCGCTCAGCCCGACGACTTGCTCGAAGTCACCATGCAGAACATCGTCCGCGCCTTTGATGCCACCTGTGATCGCTGGCGAGGGTTGTATTGGGCCGCCCTCAAACAAGTCAAAGCACAGGAAAGCATCCGACTGGACCCTACTCGTCAACAGGCGGATAAGCGCCAGGCTGAACGCTTGCGGCGGGATGCCCTTTCGCAAATGGATTTGTTGACAGAAGTGAACAGCCTGGCGCAGTCTGATTTCTACAGCTACCGTTACTTTGCCACCCAAGGCTTCCTTCCTGGTTACAGCTTCCCGCGGCTACCGCTATCCGCCTTTATTCCAGCCCGCCGAGCCAATCAACGTGATAACTTCCTTTCCCGTCCGCGCTTCCTGGCGATTTCGGAATTTGGGCCGCGCGCTGTCATTTACCATGAAGGCTCCCGCTATCTCATCAATCAGGTCATCATGCCGGTGACCGAAGAAAATGAAGATGGTCCGCTGACCACACAGATCAAGCAGTGTCCTAATTGTGGCTATGTACATCAAGTCAAGAGCGGAGTCGATTATGATGTCTGCCAGCGCTGTGGTGTGCAGCTTGGTACACCATTACATTCATTACTCCGCCTCCAGAATGTGGTTACGCGCCGCCGGGACCGCATCAACGCCGACGAGGAAGATCGCTTGCGTTTAGGATACGAGATTCGCACTGGAGTACGCTTTAACGAACAACACGGCACCCCGGATATCCGTACTGCCCTGGTCCGGCAGAATGACCAGGATCTGGCCAGCTTGACCTATTCCCAGACGGCTACTCTCTGGCGCATCAACCTCGGCTGGACACGGCGCAAGAACCGTAATGACTATGGCTTTGTGCTGGATATCGAGCGCGGTTACTGGGGTCGCAATGAACAAAATGAAGACGATACGACCGATCCCATGTCCGCCCGGACGCGCAAGGTCATTCCCTATGTCGAAGATAACCGCAATTGCCTGTTGATCGAGCCTATGATCGGGCTTGGATTGGAAGAGATGGCCTCCTTACAAGCCGCCCTCAAACGCGCCATTGAAACTGTCTTCCAGCTTGAGGATAACGAACTGGCAGCCGAACCCTTACCTGATCGGGACAACCGACGAAGCTTACTCTTCTACGAAGCCGCCGAAGGGGGAGCCGGGGTACTATCCCAGCTAGTGGATGATCCTGAAGCCCTGCCACGAGTCGCTCGAGAAGCCCTGAAGATATGTCATTTCGACCCGGAGACCGGTGAAGACCTGCGCCATGCTCCCCGTGCCCGCGAGGATTGTGAAGCAGCTTGTTATGATTGCTTGCTCAGCTATGGCAACCAGCGCGAACACCCCCTGTTGGATCGTCAGGCCATCCGGGATGTCTTGCTGAGCCTGGCCTACGCACAAGTTGAATCCAGCCCGGTTGGCACGACCAGAGATTCACACCTGGAAAACTTACTCCGGATTTGCGAGTCAGATCTCGAACGGGAGTGGCTGTTGAACTTACATGAACAAGGTCTTCGCTTGCCAGACTCCGCTCAGGTCTATGTGGAAGCTTGCCAGACGCGCCCGGACTTTGTCTATCACTCCGGCGGCGTGTATGCCGCCATCTACGTGGATGGTTCACATCACGACTATCCGCACCGGCAGGAACGGGACCGGCAGCAAAGCGAATGTATGGACGACGTTGGCTACAAGGTCATTCGATTTGGCTATCGGGATAATTGGTCAGCACTCCTGACGCAAAACAGTCTCGTTTTTGGAGGTGGAGCGTGAGCTTTACTGTTGGATCACTGGTCCGGGTCCGTGGTCGTGAGTGGGTGATCTTACCCGAGTCCACCGATGAACTGGTGCGGGTGCGTCCTTTGGGCGGCACCGATGAGGAAGTCACGGGCATTTTCACCATGCTGGAACCCGTTGAACCGGCTCAGTTTATGCTGCCTGATCCACAATCCGTGGGAGATTACCGTTCGGCCCGACTGCTACGAGAAGCCGTCCGGTTAGGCTTCCGGGCCAGTGCGGGACCCTTTCGCTCCTTTGCCCGCCTCCATGTCGAGCCACGTCCCTATCAGCTGGTGCCATTATTGATGGCCCTCAAGCAAGACCCGGTGCGACTACTCATTGCCGATGATGTGGGTATTGGCAAAACAGTTGAGGCATTGCTGGTGGCGCGTGAACTGCTGGACCGTGGGGAAATCGACCGATTGGCCGTGTTATGCCCGCCACAGTTAGCCGAACAGTGGCAAACCGAACTGCGGGAGAAATTCTACATCGACGCCGAGTTGGTCTTGGCCAGCACCGCCACCCGACTGGAACGGCACCTGAGAATGGGTGAGAGCCTCTTCCAGCATCACCCATTTGTCGTCGTGTCAACCGATTTTATCAAGTCGGAACGGCGGCGGGATGAATTCCTACGTACGGCACCACCCTTCATCATTGTGGATGAAGCGCACACGGTCGCGCATACCACCGACAAGCGCGGCGGCAGGCACCAGCGTTACGAACTCGTGGCTGCCCTGACGGCGGATCCGAACCGGCACGTCGTGCTGGTCACGGCCACTCCCCACAGCGGCAACGAAGACGCCTTTCGTTCCCTCTTGGCGATGCTCAATCCCGCCTTCGAAGAATTGCCAGATGACCTGACCGGCCCTGACAACGAGCCGCTACGCCGGGACCTGGCCCGCTATGTGGTACAGCGGCGGCGCGCGGATATTCGCGCTTATATGGATGCCGTCACCCCCTTCCCGGAACGCGATACCGCTGAAGAGACGTACAAACTCACCGAGGCCTACAAGCGCCTCTTTGACCGGGTGTTGAACTACGCCCGCGAGACCGTCCTGCAACCCGGCGAAGGCTACCGCCAGCGAGTGCGCTGGTGGTCTGCATTGGCTTTACTGCGTTCGCTGGCTTCCAGCCCAGCCGCGGCTGCTGCCACCCTCCGCAGCCGCGCCGCAACCACCGAAGCCGAGACGGAAGCCGACGTCAACGACATTGGACGGCGCACCGTCCTCGACCTCATGAATGATGAGTCCACCGAAGGCCTGGATGTCATCCCCGGCAGTGACCTTGGCAAGCTCGCCGATGATGAAACCAACCATCGCCGCCGCCTGCTCGATATGGCGCGGGCCGCCGAAGCACTCCAGGGAGCGGAGGACAACAAGCTGGGCCGACTGATCGCCATCGTCAAAGACCTGCTGCGCGAAGGCCATAACCCGATTGTCTTCTGCCGCTTCATCCCCACCGTGGACTACGTGACCGATGCCCTGCGGGAGGCCACCCGCGGTGTCGAAGTCGCGGGTGTGACCGGCTTGCTGCCCCCAGCCGAGCGGGAAGAGCGCGTCACCCAGCTGAGTGCGGCCCCCAAGCGCATCCTCGTCTGCACCGACTGCCTGAGTGAAGGCATCAACCTGCAAATGGGGTTTGATGCCGTCATCCACTATGACCTCTCCTGGAATCCCACCCGCCATGAACAACGTGAAGGTCGCGTGGACCGCTACGGGCAGCCGAGCCAGCGCATCAAGGTGGTGACCTACTATGGCTTGGACAACCAGATTGACGGGATCGTGCTGGATGTGCTGCTGCGGAAGCACAAAACCATCCGCAATTCGCTGGGCATTTCCGTGCCGGTACCCGGCAACAGCGAAGACGTGATCGAAGCCATCTTCGAGGGGCTGCTCCTGCGCGAAAATGCCAGCTTCAGCCAGAACCTCCTGCCCGGTTTTGACGAGTACATGAAGCCCCGCCAGATGGAACTCGACTTACAGTGGGAAGCCGCTGCCGACCGGGAGAAACGTTCGCGCACCCTCTTCGCCCAGCAGGCCATCCGGGTGGATGAAGTCGCGGCGGAACTCGATGCCGCCCGCGCCGCCATCGGTTCCGGCCTGGATGTGGCCGCCTTCATGACCGAGAGTGCCCGCCTCTACCGGGGCATCGTCTCCGACCCACAGCGTGGCACCCGCCACTTTGACCTGACCGCCGCCCCACGCGGCTTGCGGGATCTGCTCGGCACGGTGCAATTTGCGGCCCGCTTTGAACTCCCGGTGAGCGAGGGACAGCTTTACCTGACGCGCACCCATCCATTGGTGGAGTCGCTGGCGGCCTATGTCATGAACACCGCCCTCGATTCGGCAGAACCGGATGACGACTACCCCCGCGCCCGCCGCGCCGGGGCCATCCGCACCACCGCTGTCCAGCGGCGCACCACCCTGCTGTTGATGCGCTTCCGCTATCATCTCATCACCCGCACCGCCGACTCCGAGCGCCAACTGCTGGCGGAAGACAGCCTGATCCTCGCCTTTGAGGGTGCGCCGGAGAGCGCCGTCTGGCTGGACTCGACAGCAGCCGAGAGTCTGCTCCATGCCGAACCCGAGGAAAACATCCATCCGCAGCAGGCTGCCGAGTTCATCGGGCGAGTCGTCGCCGGGTTTGACCACCTGGCACCGACCCTCAATGAACTGGCCCAAAAGCGTGGCGATGACCTGCTGGCCGCCCACATCCGCGTGCGCGAGGCCGCCCACCGCCGCGGAGATCGCCGGGCGCAGCACCGCGTCGAAGCCCAACTGCCACCCGATGTACTGGGGATCTACGTCTTCATGCCCGTGATGGGTAAAAAGTAGCGGCGCAGTGCGGAGCCTCCCTGTGGGACGGTTGTCCGCCCGCCGCCCGTCGTCAATCGTAGGGGCGCCCAACGGGGCGTCCGGTTTAAGGAAAGCCTGTCATGCCCGCACGTAACACCCTCTTCACCACCATCCGCACCGAAGGCGCGCTCCTGCCCGCGGACCTGCTCCAGCGCATCACCGAGGGCACCACCCTCGACGGCCTGACCCCGGAGAGCTACCACCGCCCCGGCGAGAAACTGAACGAGGTCATCAACCGTTCCTGGAACGCGCTGCAAGGCATCTGGGCCAGCTTCCGGACGGCGCAGGCACGGCTGCCAGAAGGCGACTCTGGCACCACGCTCACCCGCGAGCGCTGGCTGCTGCCGCTCTTCCGCGAGCTCGATTACGGACGCTTACCGACCGCCCCCGCCGCCGAGATCGACGGACGCAGCTATCCGATCTCCCACGCCTGGGAGCAGGTGCCGGTGCACCTCGTCAGCTACAAGCTGGATCTCGACAAGCGCACCCCCGGCGCGACCGGAGCCGCTGCGGCCAGTCCGCACAGCCTGCTCCAGGTCTTCCTCAACCGCAGCGAGGGCCACCTGTGGGGCTTCGTCAGCAATGGCTACAAACTCCGCCTGCTGCGCGATAACGCCAGCCTGACGCGCCAGGCCTACGTTGAATTTGACCTGGAAGCCATGCTGGAGGGCGAAGTCTACAGCGACTTTGTGCTGCTCTGGCTGCTCTGCCACCAATCCCGGCTGGAGGGCGAGCGCCCCACCGACTGCTGGCTGGAAAAGTGGATGAAGGTCGCCGAGGAACAGGGCACCCGCGCCCTCGACCAACTGCGCGAAGGCGTGGAAGCCGCCATCACCGCCCTCGGCCTCGGCTTCCTCGAATACCCAGCCAACCACGCCCTGCGCGATAAACTCACCAGCGGCGAACTCAAAAAAGAGGACTACTACCGCCAACTGCTGCGGATGGTCTACCGCCTGCTGTTCCTGTTCGTGGCGGAAGATCGTGACTTGCTGCTGAATCCCCAGGCGGACTCCGTCGCCCGCGAGCGTTACATCCTCTATTACTCCACCCAGCGGCTGCGACGCATGGCGGAAAACTTCAAAGGCACCCGCCATCCCGACCTCTTCGAGGGACTCCGCCTGGTCATGCGCCTGCTCAGTGGGGACGCCGCTATTTCGCGCTCCGAACTCCCCTTCTCCAGCGACGCGCATCCAACCAATACCGCCCTTTCCCAACCTGGAGCGTCGCGGAAGGAGAAGGGGTTGCGACCGAAGGAAGTCCCTGTGGGAGGGGATGAGGTTCCGTCTTTGCGCCATGCACCCCAAAACCGCCCGCTGGAAAGTGCTGGGAATGCGGGCTTGGGACTCGTCCCCCTCGGATCCTACCTCTTCAGTGACGGTGCCGTGACCGACCTCATCGCCTGCCAGATCGCCAACACCCACCTGCTGGATGCCCTCCGCGCACTCTCGCTCACCTACGACCACCAGGCCCAGGTCTATCGCACCGTCGATTACAAGAACCTCGGCTCCGATGAACTCGGCAGCATCTTCGAGAGCCTGCTCGAACTCCACCCGCAGATCAATGTCCCGGCGCGGCGCTTTGGCCTCGCCACCGCCGCCGGTAACGAACGCAAGACCACCGGCAGCTACTACACCCCGGAATCCCTCGTCCATGCCTTGCTGGATTCCGCCCTCGACCCCGTGATCGAATCCGCCCTCCGCGGCACCTCTGTCTCCCCTCTCCCCACTCCGAATCTCCCTTCTCCCAAGGGGAGAAGGGCCGGGGATGAGGGCCAGGCGTCCACCGCCGAACAACGCCTCCTCAACCTCAAAGTCTGCGACCCCGCCTGCGGCAGCGGACACTTCCTCATCGCCGCAGCTAACCGCCTGGCCAAGGCGCTCGCCTTCGTCCGCACCGGCGAGGAAGAACCCCCGCCCGCCGCCATCCAGGAAGCCCGCCGCGATGTCATCAGCCACTGCATCTACGGCGTGGATATCAACCCCATGGCGGTCGAACTCTGCAAGGTCAACCTCTGGCTGGAGGCGCTCGAACCCGGCAAACCCCTCAACTTCCTCGACCACCGCATCCAGGTCGGCAATAGCCTCCTCGGCACCACCCCCCGGCTGATGGCAGAGGGCATCCCCGATGACGCCTTCAACCCCATTGAAGGGGACGACCCGAAAGTGGCGGCCACCCTCAAAAAGCGAAATAAACAGGAACGCAAACAGCGCGAGGCCGAGGTCTACCAGCGAGGCCTCTGGGATGACGCCCCTGCCGCCGACTACGCCCACCTGACTGCCGCCATGCACGCGCTGGATGACACCCCGGACAACTCCCTCGATGAGGTGCGCCGCAAGGAAGCCCAGTACGCCGCCCTGGCGGATGACCCCGAATACATCAAAGCCCGCCTGCTGGCGGATGCCTGGTGCGCCGCCTTTGTGTGGGAGAAAGGCTCCCCTCTCCCCGCCGTGCCGTCTTCGGCAGACGGCGAGGGGAGAGGGGCCGGGGGTGAGGGCGGGCCGGGAGTGAGGGCTGACGTACTGACCGACCTCCTCTACCGCCGCCTGGAGGACAACCCCCTGGCGGAGAACCTGCAAAGTGTCCGCGCCTACATCGTCGAACTCAAGGAGCGCTACCAGTTCTTCCACTGGCATGTCGCCTTCCCTGATGTGTTTACCGTCGCCGACTCCCCTCTCCCTGACGCGAATGCGGAGGGGTTGGGGCTGAGGGCTGAAGGGCTGGGGATGAGGGCAGGCTGGCACGGCGGATTCGACTGCGTCCTCGGCAACCCACCCTGGGAGCGCATCAAAATTCAGGAAAAGGAATGGTTCGCCGAGCGTGCGCCGGAGATCGCCAACGCGCCCAACGCCGCCGCCCGCAAGCGCCAGATCGAAGCGCTCCAGCAGACCGACCCCGCCGTCTATGCCGCTTTCCAGGCGGACTTACGCAAAGCCGAAGGCGAATCCCACTTCGTCCGCGTCAGCGACCGCTTCCCCCTCTGCGGGCGTGGTGATGTCAACACCTACACCATCTTTGCCGAGACCACCCGCCACATCATCAACGGCTATGGGCGCGTGGGGATGATTGTGCCTTCTGGCATCGCCACCGATGACACCACCAAATTCTTTTTTCAAGACCTCATGCAAACGCAATCGCTCGCCTGTTTCTACGATTTTGAAAACCGGGATGCAATCTTCTCTGGCGTTCATCGCAGCTATAAATTTGCTCTCGTCACCATGACCGGCGCAGAGGTTCCAGCGGGGGTGAGCGAGTTCATCTTTTTTGCCCACAACGTCAGCGACCTCACCGACCCTGACCGCCGCTTCACCCTCTCCGCCCGCGATATTGCCGCCCTAAATCCCAATACCGGCACGATGGCGACCTTCCGCAGTGTGCGCGATGCCGAAATCACTAAAGGCATTTACCGCCGCGTCCCCGTCTTGCTGCGCGAAGAACCGCTCGAAAATCCTTGGGGTATCCGCTTTGCCACCATGTTCCACATGTCGAACGATTCCCACCTCTTCCACACCCGCGCTGATCTGGAAAGCGCGGGCTTCACCCTGTACGGCAACCACTTCGTACGTGGCGATGAGCGTTACTTGCCCTTGTATGAAGCCAAGCTGATGCACCAGTTCACCCACCGCTGGGCGACCTATGACGTTGGGCTAGGGCGTGATCGGGTCAACCATTGGACGATCCAACCTGACGAAGCCGCCAGTGATACCGACAAACTCCTGACCCGTGATCTATCGCCCGATGAACTGCGTGATCCCTCTGCGCTGGTCATGCCGCGCTATTGGGTGGATATCAAATATATTACTTCTCAAACAAGCGACAATTGGCTCTTAGCTCACCGTAAAACTGCACGTTCGACAGATGAACGCACCATGATTGTTAGCCCTCTACCATTGGCGGCGGTTGGTGATAAAGCCCCGCTCCTATTTGTAACTGAAGTAATCAGTGCTATTTTGCTCACGAGCGCATTAAATGCGTTAGCTTGTGACTATGTTATGCGTCAAAAACTTGGCGCAACGGATATAAGTCAGTTTTACGCAAAGCAACTCCCTGTCATCCCACCCCACACCTACACCCAACCCCTGCTGGATTTCATCGTCCCCCGCGTGCTGGAACTCACCTACACCGCCTGGGATTTGCAGCCCTTCGCCCAGGATGTCGGCTATCACGGCCCGCCCTTCATCTGGGACGAGGAACGCCGCTTCCTCCTCCGCTGCGAACTCGACGCCCTCTACTTCCATCTCTATCACATCCAGCGCGACGACGTGGATTACATCATGGAAACCTTCCCCATCGTCAAGCGCAAGGACATCGCCCGCACCGCTGCCGGGGGTGAAGGCCGTGAGGGCGAATACCTCACCAAACGCATCATCCTGGAGATGTACGATCAGATGGCCGCCCTGCCCACCATGCACGTCCCCGCGCCAAAAAGTCCCCCTCGCCCTGAGGGAGAGGGGGATTTAGGGGGTGAGGGCTACGCCGTCCCGGATGTCTCCCACTGGCAAACCTGGCTCAATCCACCCCCCGCCGATCCGTCCGTGGCGCATAAAGAATAGGAGATTGCTTATGCAAACTGCCGCATTGCGTAGGGGAGGATTATGCCGTAGGCAGTCTGCGCCGCATGTCCTCCCGTGCCTGCTTACGCACAACGCCGCATTGCGTAGGGGCGGCGCGTAGCGTGGCGTCTGCGCCGCATGTCCTCCCGCGCCTGCGTAAGTCCTACATGATCTGAAATGACCACGAAACCCCGTCACCTACTCACATTAGCGGCTGCCCGGCGGGTCACAGCCGACTTCAGTCGGCTTCCCGCCGGAACCCCTAGCCTGGGGTTTAAACCCCAGGTGAACACCCAACACCCATCCTCACTTGGAACCCAAAATCGGAACATGCGTTCCGATTCACACACCATTCTGTGCTATCCTGTTGCTGGGGAGAGACTCGCCCGCGCCGCCCGCCACCTCGCCCACGCTGAAATGAACGATCTGATCCAACCTGACGAATCCAGGCTGTCAAATCTGTCAAAAGTGTCCAGATTGTCCAATCCATCCCCCTGTCGGCCCCAACGAGAACGCCGCCGCCGCCGCCGCCGCCACAACCTGCTTCACTCCGTACTGTGAACTGCCCACTGTGAACTAAGGAGTCTCTCTATGCCCATCCCCTCCCAAAACGACTTCCTGCTCCCCTTCCTGAACCTGCTCAGTACCGGGCAAACCCTCACCCGCGGGCAGATGCTCTATCAACTCGCCCAGCACTTCGGCATCTCCGAGGTGGAAGCCCAGCAGATGAGCGGTCATCAGTTCACCCTGGTCAGCCGCCTCGCCTGGTGCGATGTCCACCTGGTCAAGGCCGGTCTGGTCGAAAAACAACCCCACCATGCCGAGAGTATGCAGGATGCCTTCCGCATCACCACCCTCGGCATCCGCGAGCTGACCAAACGCCCGGAAAAGATCACCGTCGGCTATCTGCAGAGCTTCTATCGGGGCAAGGTTCACCGCGGCGCAGGCTCGGATGACACCACCAGCCAGGCCGAACTCGACCTCTATGACGCCTTCGAGCGGCTGCCGGAACCCTTCACCGTCCTGCACGCCGTCAAGTGGTTCGCCCGCACCCTCGGCACCGTCGGCGAAATCGACTTCCTCATCGCCCATCCCGATCACGGCGTCCTCATTCTGGAGGTCAAGGGCGGTCTGGTGCAGATCGAAAACGGGCGCTGGTTCAGTGGCCGCTATGAAATCAAAGACCCCTGCGCCCAGGCGGAGCGCAACCGCCGCGCCCTCCACGACTGGCTCGCCGATGACCCGCGCACCAGGGGCCTTCCCTTCGCGCTCTTCCCGGCGGTCGCCCTGCCGGATTCCCGCGTCGAGGGGCACATCCGCCCGGATTGCCCGCAGGACATTTTCATCGATCTCACCCACCTGCCCGCCCTCGAACAGCGCCTCCTGGCGATCTTCGACTACTGGCACGCCCATGCCGATGCCCGTAACGCCCGCATGGGTGGGGCCAAAGCGGTCGAAGCCCTCATTAGCCTGCTGGTGCCCACCCGCCGCCTCCAGCCGCGCATTAGCGACCTCTTCGCCCAGGAAAACCGCCAAATCGAGGAACTCACCCGCCAGCAGTTCAAAATCCTCAACATCCTGCGCTATCAGAAGCGGGCCGCCGTCATCGGCGGTGCCGGCACCGGCAAAACCCTGCTCGCCCTGGAAAAAGCCGCGCAACTGGCCGAGTCCGGCCTCAAGGTGCTGCTGGTCTGCTTCAACACCAAGCTGGCCGACTGGATCAAGCACCGGCTGCCGCATCCCCAGGTGGATGTCTTCACCTTCCATTCCCTCGTCGGTCACATGACCACCCGCGCTCGCCTGCCGCGTCCCGTCATCCGGGATTGGGATGTGTTCAATGCCCAGGCTCCTGATCTGCTCCTGGATGCCACCAACATCCTGCACGCGCCGGATGCCGACCCCAGCCTGCTCTACGATGCCATCATCGTCGATGAAGGTCAGGATTTTGAAGATACCTGGTGGATTGGCTTGCTCGAGACCTTAAAAAGCGCCGAAACCGGCATCTTCTACGTCTTTTTCGATGATAACCAGCGCATCTTCACCCAGATCAGCCAGATCCCCATGGAGAATCCACCGCTCTACCTGGATGAAAACCTCCGTAACACCCAGCACATTCACGAGCGGCTCAAGCCCTACTCGCGGGATGCCGAAGGGCAGTGCATCGGGCCGCAGGGTCGCCCGGTCGAAATCCTTCCAGCAGCGGATAAAGCTGCCGCCCGCCGGGAACTCCAGCGGGTCTTGCACCGCCTGGTCAACGAGGAAGGCGTCCCCGCCGAGGACATCATCATCCTCACCCCCTCCAGTGAAAAACGCAGCCAGTGGAAAGCCGATGACCAGCTCGGCAACTTTGTCCTCACCTGGGATCTGCAGACCGAAATGCCGATGGCCGCGCGCATCTCGACCATCTACAGCTATAAAGGCCTGGAAAGCCCGGTCACCATCCTGACCGAGCTGCATAACCTCCATGCCGAGAAGCGCGATCAACTCCTTTACGTAGCCCTCTCCCGCGCCCGCCATCACGCCATAGTCATTGGGGAGCTCCCGCCGCCACCCCACAACGAATAGATAACGTCTGCCTCTACGTGTTTGCCCGTACTAAACTCAAATAACGTTCTTTCTACCCCCGCAACCGCCACGCGGCGATTCTACGATGCGAGGGAACCCAGCCGTCCAGCACCGGCAGCAGTACGCTCATCCCACCTTTCAGGCGGGACGACCGAACTACTGCCTTCCCTGCGGGCTGCTGGACGGTTCCCCCTTCTGCATCGTCCCCGGTTGAGTTGAGCGGTTGCGCTCGACCGGGCTGGCGGGTTCCAGCATTTTGAAGCGATTACACTACTTATCAAGCACTACCCATTATCCCATTCCCCAAATGACGACTACAATGAGAAAAGCACCTACAGGCAATAAGGAATCCAGCCGATGATTGGGCGGACATTGGGCGGCTATCGAATCGTTGAGCAAATCGGCATGGGCGGCATGGCAACCGTTTATAAAGCTTATGACGCCTCCACAGATCGCTATGTAGCGATCAAGACGCTGCCACAGCAATACTCCAAAGACCCACAATTTGTCGAACGCTTCCGGCGCGAAGCCATGGCGGTTGCCAAGCTGGAACATCTGCACATCCTGCCGTTGTTTGCCTTCGGGGAAGATGACGGCGTGGCCTATCTGGTCATGCGTTATCTACGTGCCGGGACGCTTGGAGACCGCATCCGGCAGATGGAAACCATGCCGCTGGAAGAGGTAGCCCGTCTGATCGGACAGATTGCCAGTGCGCTCGATCATGCCCACACCAACGGGGTGCTGCACCGTGATGTCAAATCCAGCAATGTGCTGGTGGATGGTGACGGCAATGCTTATCTGACCGATTTCGGGCTAGCGCGGATGGTCGAAGGTACGCTCGACCTGACCGGGGATGCCATCCTCGGAACGCCGCAATACATGAGTCCCGAACAATGTCAGGGACGTAAAGACCTGACCCCAGCCTCCGACCAGTATTCCCTGGGGGTGGTGCTATACGAAATGGTCACGGGACAGACGCCTTTCCAGGCAGAAACCCCACTGGCGGTCATCCACATGCAACTGCTGGGGACAGCGCTGCCGCTACCCAGTCTCGAGCGTGAAGATTTGCCGGATGCAGCTGAGAGCGTGATTCTCAAAGCCCTATCACGTGAGCCGAGTGACAGGTATCCTTCGTGTGGGGCACTGGCGAAGGCTTTTACGGCAGCCATTCGCGAACAAACGCTTGTCACCGTCCGATCAGAAACTCCCATGATGCCGCCTGTCAAAGCTGCTGTCCCACCAACCTTACCCACGCCCGTTACACCCACCGCACGCATTTCAACGCTTGCTCCCGCGCGTCGTCTGCCGCTGGTGTGGATCGGTGGGACTGCCGTCCTGATCATGATCGCGATTGTGGCGCTGCTCTCCGGGCGCAATCCTGCCGCTGAGACCATTACCCCAGAAGAGACTTCGGTGGCGCTGGTTGCCAGTTCGACATCTGTAACCAGCCCAACACCTGCCGCAACTCTAGCTCCAACAAAGTCATCCACCGACTCCGTGACCGATCTGATCGCGCAGGGGGATGCTTTTAGCGCTAGTCAGGATTATGAAGAAGCAATAGCAGCTTATGATGACGCGCTGAAACTGGAACCCGATAATGTAGACGCTTTGACGAAACGCGGCGAGGCCTACTATCAAAGTGGAGATAGTGAGGGCGCGTTGATCGATTTCGCGCGGGCGCTGGAAATCGACCCGAATCAAACGGCGATCTATCAACGGCGGGCGGCGCTGTATGAGGAGCAGGGGAATACACAAGCAGCTATTGATGACCTGACGGCTGCGCTGGCGGTGACGCCTGAAGACAGTGACCTATTGGTTCTACGCGGCAAAGCTTATATCCAGTATGGCAATGTAGAACTGGCTCAGGCCGATTTGAATCAGGCCATTACGCTCTCGCCTGAGCTGGCTGAGGCTTATGTGCAACGGGCCATCACTTATCTGAATCAGGGTGATAATCAGACGGCCAATGCAGATCTGACGCAGGCCATCAAGCTGGATCCGGATAGGGCTGAAGTTTACGCCCTGCGGGGACAGGTCTACCGAGATGAAAACGAATTCGATCTGGCGCTGGGCGATTATCGCAAGGCCATTGAGCTCGATCCGGAGAACCCACAGTGGCACGCGGACCGGGCGACGGTCTACGAGTGGCGTGGCGATCTGGAGGAAGCGATAGCGGCCCTTGATCGCGCCATCGAACTCGATCCGCAGTTTGTCTCAGCTTATATTCAGCGGGCGGAAGACCAGCGTTACCGGAGCGAATATGATCTGGCGATGGCCGATTATCGGCAAGCTAGGTCACTTGATCCGACCAACATTTATGCTTATCAGGGCGCAGTCGAAACGTTATTGTATGCGCTGGATGTCGGCCAGACGGTCACTCAATACGATCTGGGTAACGCAACAGATGATGCCAACCGCGCGGTTGAGCTCGAACCTGAAAACTCCGGCGTGATTTACACGCGCGGCAGAGTGTTGAGTCTGCGTGGCTATTATGACGAAGCCATTCGGGACTTCACGCGGGCAATTGAATTGTACCCTGAATACGCTGACGCCTATATGGATCGCGGCGATGCATACATGCAAGTGGGCAATTTTGACCTGGCAGCAGCCGATTACAACCGGGTCATCGAACTGTATCCGGAGTATACGGAAGCCTACTATGGGCGGATTGAAGCCTATTTACAGTCCGTTGATAACAACAAACCCCTCAAGGATTATGATCTGAATAACGCGCTGGACGATGCTAACCACACCATAGAACTGGATCAATACAACGCCGTTTCTTTCTTGCTGCGCGGCAAGGTCTATGGCCGCCGGGGTGATTATGAGGCGGCGCTGACTGATCTCAATCAGGCGGTTGAGATGAGTAGCGAGATGGCCTGGGCTTACGTCGAACGCGGTTATGTCTACGGGTCAATGGGCGAGGTGGAAAAAGCGGTTGCCGATTATGAGCAGGCCATCAAACTCGATCCACATGATCCCTGGACGTATGCCGCTCTGGGTGACATCCTCTATGACAACGAACGCCGGGACGAAGCCCTGACAGCCTACCAGTCCTATGCCGAACAGGCGGGCGATGACATGGTGGATTACATCCGCGAACGCATCAACGAACTGGAAAATCAGTGAGAAGCCAGAGAGAGAAGAAAAGTTCTCAGGGAGAAATTGATTCCATTCGATGTGAAAGCGCTGCAGACCAATATAGGTGCGGCAAACAGGAACCGTTGATCATTCAGGTTGGGCATTCGCGTAAACAGAATGGTCAGCAATCAGGGTTGAAAGTGTCAACATCCTAATCGAGAGGTGAAGACAGAGTTTTTCAGGCAACATCCTACCTATCGGGTAGGTTTTTTGTTTCTGTCGATAACCCACCTACTACCCACAGGGCGGGGTGGCGTGCGAGAGTGCGTCGTTCGTTGCACCGCAAGGCACAGTGGGAAGCGCTAAAGGATGGCGACAAGCGTGATAAGCGGCAGCAAACTACTGGCGAACTCTGTGTAATGTGGGCATACTAC
>JAFLCG010000035.1 GCA_017303635.1 Anaerolineae bacterium
GACAAAGGACACTTGGTCAAATCATCACAGGGTGCCTGGCTGCTGCCCGATGGGCGATTCGAGCCAGGCACTGCGGATCATCAACCGCATCCCGAGGCGCTGTGGCGTGGCTACGCTGACTGCGCCGAACGGATCCTGACATTGTACAAAGATAACCAACATGGATATGGTTGGATTGCTGATGAACTCAACCGCAGTGGTTGGTCGTTCCGGGATCGCTGGGGTAAGCCGCGTCCCTTCACGCTGGATGATGTGCGGCGGGTGGTGTCCAATTGGCGTGAGTATGCTGGACTGGTAACGCCGGGTAAGGTAGGCAAGGCGCGGGATCGGATTGCCAGCAAGATCGAGAACCCAACGGCTATGCTGCACGACACAGGACGGGCGGTATTCCCGATGGAATTGCTGGCGGATGTGGCACGGGTGCAGGAACACCGCAGCATCGTCACTCGTCCTGCTGGTTCGGTATCGCAGTCGCATATCTTCCCGCTGTCGTTTGTGACCTATTGTGCTCATTGCGACGAGATGGCCCGGTCTCAGGATAATCCTCGACTGCGAGCGCGGATCACGGGACACAACAAGAACGGAGAGCTGCGCTATCGCCATGCAGATCACTACCAGTGTGGGGGCAAACGGCGCTCACTCCCGGCACATGTGATAGAAGGGGATTTCGCCCGCTTGATTGATGCGCTGGAAGTTCATCCTGATGCCGTCCAGTTGATGGCTGAGCTGGCGGTGCAATCACGATTTGGCGGTGCGAATGATGAAGATGACCTCATCGAGCAGAAGCGAGTTGCTACGGGTAAGCATCGGCGCGCGTTGAAGAACAATCTGATCCTGTTCCAAAGTGGAGAGATTGATCAGGCGGAGTACTACCGCCAGAAGGACTATCACGAACGGCAGATCGCCCATTGGGAAGCCCAGACGACTGATCGACAGCAGATTGCACTGGAGTTGATGACCACCTTGGAAATGGTGAAACGGTTGAAGCAGTTCTGGGATGTGACCGAGGGGGAAGACCGCCGGTTGCTGGCTCACAGTCTGTTCGAAGAAATCGTCTACGACCTGGATCGCCAGCGGATTGTGGACTTCAAGTTGCTGAGTTGGGCAGAGCCGTTCCTGGTCATGAGGGCGGCTCTGCAGATGGATGATATGGGGGAAGAAATGAAAAACCGCTTCAACAGCGGTTCTTCAAGCCACGGACAGTTTTGTAGCCCTAACGGGCGTCGAACCCACCTCTGTATACAGCTTGCTGAAAGCTATTTCTCGGCTAATTGACTGCCTTTACGAGGAGATTCCGATTTCCTCGATCCCCATTTCCTTTACTCGAATCATCAAAGCCGACCGCAATCGGGCTATCCTTCAGCAATACGATGAAGGATGTACGCTCGAAGAAATTGCAGCCGAATATTCTATTTCGCTACAAAGAGTCCACGAAATCATCAAAAGATGGGGGCCGTAATTGCACAGGCAGTCCCGTTGTTCATTAAAGAACTAGTGGGTCAGAGAGTGCAGCTACGGTCTGAGGTGACACTCGCGTTGTAGCAAACTCCACGTCCACTGGTAATCAATTCGCTCTCTCAGTCCTTTGACTTCTTCTTTGTGTTGCCTGGAGGCGACCATGAATAGCTACAACCCGGATGTCCCAATGCCAGTTCCGATGGATTGGATTGCTCAACTGACACGCCTGGTACGGGCGTTGCACAGATCGGATATTCGTTCGGTTGCTGCCCTGATCGGCAAACTGCTGGATGATCCGGTGGCAGCAACGATGGCCGTGCGTCTGCTCTACTGGCTACCCAAAGCCACCAGACCCGGTGGCTGGGTCTACAAGTCCTGGCGGGATTGGGCCGCCGAGTGCAATCTCTCACAGGCGCAGGTGAAGCGGATCCACAACCGTAGCCTGCTGGAGCAGATCGGATTTGCCCGTGGAACCTTCAAGGCCAATGGCTGCCCGACCACTCACTATCGACTGGAGGCTGATGCGTTCATCAACCGACTGGCCGCCTTTTTGGAGGTCACACCGGTTCAAGTCCGCTTGTGGATGATGACTGAAGCCAGCCCATCTCAAGTGGCGACTTCTGCCACCTCGAATGGTTCAGCAGCACCAGTCTCAACGGGTGCAAATCGCCCATTGGAAAAGGCTGAAATCGCCAAATCCATAACAGACTCTGACAAACAAGAATCCACACAAGAAAGACAGACAACAGGACAACACCAGACGGTTGTTGTTGAACCCGATCATCGGGCCAGGACGCAGCCATTGCTTGAAGTGCTGGTTCAGCTAGGCATTGGGCCAACAAGAGCCAGAGAGTTACTGGCGGGTTACACAGACAATCAGATCAACCAAGCTCTGCGACTGATCGAACGCGTCCGCCCGAACAATCCTGCAGGTTATCTGATCCGGGCGTTGGAGGGGGAGTGGATCGCTTCAGTTCCGCCGTGCAATCAGGTACCATCAGATGGGCCTAGGTATGTGACCGGCCCTTATGCCCACATTATAGGCTCATGAGACCAGTAGGGATGTTCACACCAAACTCAAACAGACTGTTCTATTGCACGAATAGAACATCCGTCTTGCACTGGCAGTCCGTTCGTTTGCTTTTGTAATGATAGGTGATCTGTGTTTCAGTCACTTTGAGACAGTGCGTCGTCTGCTCCAGCATCAATTGACGTCAATCCGGCAAGAATGGATGCGCTACTTGGGAACTTCAGCTTGTCATTACAGTTCGTACCAAAAAACGTGTAGCAGGCGCAGAAGTCTGTTGGCGCGATAACACCAGCGATGTGGTTGAGATCGTACATCGCACCGATGACTCTACTGTCTGGTTTACATGGGAAGTCGAGACTCTGACGTCACTGATCGATGAGGTGGCAGATCAAGTCAACATGTCTGCACCTCTCCCTAATCGTACCTGGCACGCCATCCGTCTGAAGGCGTATGAGATTATCGGAGCGCGTAACTTTCGCATCTCGCCAAAGCCTATCCGCGATGAAGAGAAGTATGGAGATTATTTGGCATGATTGGAGCGCGACGGCTAAAAAGCAAAACCAGCGGAAACCGCTGGACAAACGAAGAGCTGGCGGTACTGGAGTAACTTATTGATGAGGATGTAAGGTAGCTCTGGATTTGTGCTGCTCTGCCTGTACGAATATGGGAAGCGATCCGCAAGAAGATTTTGAAGCTTCGAAGGAATAGCGCTATGGTGAAATCGGAACCCTTATGACCGCTTTGGCGATGCCAATTTCAGAGAATTCAGAACGACAAATTCCTCAGAATGGGCATCACCATTGCCGCGGCTTGGCCCGGTTGAGTATGACCGCACTTTACGGCGTCTGTTTTCCTAAGTTCACAACACATCATCAGCGTAAGTCTACCTGAATGAGTTGGTTATACGGGTATACACTCTATGATCGAATTCCCTATTTGCTATCCAACATGGGGACGCGAACCGCTTCGCACATTCATCTATCTGATTAGCGGGTTTCACTGCTAGGTTAATGTCAATCGGCTTATTCCGTTGAGTCTGTGAGAAATCTTGCAGTAGCGCTGATTGCAATACGGGAAAGATGTGCCAGCAGAAACGAGCGTGCATGGAGTACAAATGCTCAATTGATAGTGAGAGATTCTTGATAGACCGTTATAGATGACACAATTAAGTCCAAATAGTTGGATTGCATCGACTGTTTATATACTCTGGAGATTGAAGCTAGTTGGGAGATTCATTCAGATGCATCAAATTGTACAACAACTTCAGGGTGGTTTGATCGTATCTTGTCAGGCGGGGCCGGGGGATGTCTTATACGGCCCGGCAGTCATGGCAGATATGGCGTTGGCCGCCCAGAACGGTGGTGCGGTTGGAATCCGCGCCAATGGTACTGCCGATATCACTGCCATTCGCCGGGCCACGCGACTGCCGATCATCGGAATCGACAAGCAGGATCTGCGGGGCTATGGCATTCGTATCACCCCAACAATCGAGGCAGCCCGAGCGATTGTGGAGGCGGGCGCTGATCTGGTCGCGGTCGATGCCACCGTCCGGGGGGAAACGGAGGGACGGTTACCTGCCGCGCAACTCATCAGGGCCATTCGAGAAACGCTGGGTGTACCGGTAATGGCAGATATTGCGACCTTTGAAGAAGGGATCGCCGCGGCAGCAGCCGGAGCGGACATCGTAGCTACCACCCTCGCTGGTTATACCGCTTACAGTCCACCACAAACAGAACCGGATTTTGATCTGCTGGAACGACTGGCGACGACGCTCTCGATTCCAGTGATCGCGGAAGGGCGTATCGCAACCCCGGAACAAGCGCGCCGCGTCCTGGAACTAGGTGGTTTTGCAGTAGTTTGTGGCTCGATGATCACCAAGCCGCGTTGGATCACCGACCAATATGTTCGTGGTCTGCGCGCTTACCAGCACGCCCGGGAGGCCGTGGTTATCGGAGTCGATATTGGCGGCACGAAAATCGCCACTGGCGTTCTCGATGCAACCAACCAGATCAGTCACCATGATCGTATTCCAACCCAACCCGAATATGGCGCTGAGGCTGTGCTGCGCCGGATGGGTGACGCGGTGGCGCGAGCGTTGGAACAGGCTCCCAATGCGGCGGCCATTGGCGTATCGACCGGGGGCGTTGTCGACCGTCAGGGCGTCATTCGTTTTGCAACCGGCCTGCTGCCCGGTTGGGCCGGTACTGATATTCGCGGGTACCTCAGTGATCGGTTTAAGCTGCCGGTCGGGGTAGAAAATGATGGTCAGGCATCGACGCTGGCCGAGGCGCGGTTGGGCGCTGGTCGTGGTTACCGGGCCGTGCTGGGTGTGACCGTCGGCACTGGCATCGGCGGTGGATTTGTAGTCGATGGCCGGATCACGTATGCCAATGATTTGGGCGGGCTGGAATTCGGGCATGTCGCTGTCGTACGAGACGGCTTGCCCTGTACCTGCGGGCGGCGCGGTTGCCTCGAAAGTTATGTCAGTGGACAGGCGCTTGTCAGTGCCTATAACGATTTGTCTGGCATCGCCCTTGAATCCGGCGAAGCGGTGATGCGCGCTGCCGAAACAGGTGATCCAGCGGCTCACGCTGTCATCGAGCGATTGGGAGGTTGGTTAGGCTACGGACTGGCGAGCGCCGTCAACCTGCTGCACCCATCGGTCATCGTGATTGGTGGTGGGATGGCCCGGATTGGCGATCGCTTTTTTGACAGTGTGCGGGCGGCGCTGCGTGAGCAGGTCTATCCGCCGCTGGTCGATGTGCCCGTGTTTCCGGCGGCACTGCGAAACCATGAAGGGGTAATTGGAGCCGGCCTGATTGCCCGTGACTGCCTCGTCAGCCCGATCAAGTAACGACATAAGAATTTATACGCCTTTGAGTTGCACATATCCTACAGGCTGCCTATACTTTTCATCAGTTGGCTATTCTGAGGAATGAGTGATGGCATCCGAGTTGACCGGGACGATCAAAAACCACGTCACCAGGCTCGCCCGTTATCAAGCGTTGGAGACTTATGCTGCCCGCGTGCTGGGGGGCTGGTTAGCGGGGATTGCCCGTTGGGAAGTGAAGCAGCGGGTCGCTTACCATCTGTGGGAAGATCTGCAAATCAGCCGCCAACTCCGTACGCGCCTGTGGGAGTTGCGCGTCAACCAACCGGATCGTGAGCTTCCCCCACAATTGCAGGATGCCTTTCACTTGCTGGCGATGGCCCAGGCGGATTTTGAACTGCTGGCAGGAGTGTATCTCGTCCTGAAAGCAGAGTTGGAAAAAGCCTATCAACGCTATATCGAGACAACGTTTGACATCTACGATCATCCCAGTGTGTTGGTGCTGCGGCATGTGCTGCCCATGCGCCAGGCACAAACCACCTGGGCGCGGCGCATCGTCGATGAACTGGCTGACACGGGCGAAAAGCGCCGTCAGGTGCAACGTTGGATGCAGTTTTCCCACGCAGTCTTAGCCGCCTGCGGCGGTATTGATGGGAATACCCCAATCCAGGAGATGCCGACACTTCCACCAGCCTATGGCTTGCTGCTGCCGTTTGTCGAAGCCCGCCGGGACGACCGCTTTGAAGTCACCATCGGCTCGCCTGCCAAACCGGCGGAAAGCGACCATGCCGCCTACGTCATCTGGCAGTTTTCTAACTACGTTCAGGAGATGCAGGCCGCCGAAACGCTGGCAACCATCCTCTGGGAAGTTGAAGGGGTCGAGTGGGAGTTTTACTACGATATTGCCCGGCACTGCTGGGATGAAGTTCGCCATTCCGAAATCGGTCAGACGCGCCTCGGTCAATTGGGTTATCACATTGCCGATTTTCCCAGCGCCGTGGGCAGCTACGCCTGGCGGCAGTTATTTGATCCGCTTATCCGCTACTGTGCGCTGACCTATGTCATTGAAGCCGACTCGTTCAAGCTCAAACATGCCAGCTATCAGCACTATCTGGAGCAGGGCGATATGGACTCGGCTCAGCCCATTATGTACGACATTATGGATGAAACTATGCACGTCCGCTTTGGGCAGAAATGGGTACCGCCACTCATGAAGCACTACGGGTATGCCGGCACCCTGGATGATCTGATTACAGCCTGCCGCCAAATTGTCGCCACGCATAGTGTCGCACCAGCTCAGCGGGAGGCGGTACTGGCCCACAGCGGCCAGGCTTGAGCAGCAGGTCGCCTGATCAAATTTGATCAACGAGTTGCACATATCCTACAAGTTGGATAGAATGAAATTCAAGATGATTGTGACGAATTAGTTGGATTTTTCAGGAACCTTACGGTGGAAAAGCCTCTTCAACCCATCAAACTGCCCCCGCTGATCAATGATCAGGTTCAGGAAGCATTGAAGCAGTACATTCTGGATAACCACCTTCAGAATGGGGATAAGCTGCCATCGGAAAATGCGCTCAGCCGTCAACTGGGGGTCAGCCGTAATTCCGTGCGGGAGGCCGTCCAGTCGCTGGCTTCACTCGGCATCCTCGAAGTGCGCCGGGGCAGCGGTCTGTATGTCAAAGGCTTTACCCTCCAGCCGCTCATTGAAAACCTGCAATACGGTTTTCTGTTTGACCTGCGCGAACTGGAAGACCTGCTCATTGTCCGTGAAGTGTTGGAAAACGGCATGGTTGAACTGGCTCTGCGGAACCTGACCCCGGACTGCCTGGAGAAACTCGATGCGCTGGTCGAGCAAATGCACTACAACGCCCGCCACGGCCTGCCCCTGGTTGATCCTGACCGCGCTTTCCATATCGAACTCTTTCGTCCAGTAGGGAATGCCATTTTGCTCCAGCTACAGGATATTTTCTGGAGCACACTGCGTAAGGCTCTTAATCACACCCAGATTGCCGATAGCAACCCGGTGCGTACCGCCCAATCCCACGCCGAGATTGTGGCAGCGGTGCGTTCGGGGGATGCCGCCGCCGTCCGCCGTGCACTGAGCCGTCATTACGAAGATATCAAACTGCGGTTAGCCCATATGAAGCAAAGACAATCGCTATCGACTGAAGAAACGCATTAAGTACCCGATCATGAAGACCTTGACCGCCCCTGACATCTACGGCAACTGGGCCACCTTGCTGCTCCCGATCAATGCCGATGAAAGCATTGACTACGGTCGGCTGGAGGAAGAACTCAATTTCCTCATCCGTGCCGGGGTCAATGGGCTGTATTCCAATGGTACGGCAGGGGAGTTTCACACCCAAACCGAAGATGAGTTCGACCAGATTCACGAACGTGTGGCGGCTTACTGTGAAGCTGCAAACCTGCCGTATCAGATCGGTGCCAGCCATATGAGTTTTCAAATCTCGCTGGGCCGTATTCGCCGTTCGGTCGCCTTCAAACCCAGTGCCTTTCAGGTCATCCTGGCCGATTGGTTCCCGCTGCAGGAAAGCGAGATGATCGTCTGTCTGGAGCATCTGGCACGGGTGGCAGACCCAATTGGACTGGTGCTGTATAACCCGCCTCATGCCAAACGCCGCCTCACCCCGGCACAGATCAGTACACTCAAAAAGGCGGTTCCCGCCCTAGTCGGCGTCAAGGTGGCCGGCGGAGATGATGCCTGGTATGCCGAGATGCGCGCACACTGTGCCGATCTTTCAGTCTTTATCCCGGGTCATCAGCTGGCGACGGGCTTCAGCCAAGGGGCTGCTGGAGCCTATTCAAACGTCGCCTGCCTGCATCCGGTTGGCGCGCAGCGCTGGTACGACCTGATGCGCGTGGACCTGCCACGGGCGCTGGAACTCGAAAAGCGCATTCGGGAATTCTTTGATAGCTGGATCAGCCCGTATGTCACACAACACGGGTATCCCAATGGGGCAGCGGACAAACTGCTTTCGGTCATCGGCGGTTGGGCACGGATTGGCTCGCGGTTACGCTTGCCCTACCGCTGGATTGATGAAACCGAAGCAGTACGTTTACGGGACATCGCCGCGAGGCTCATCCCTGAAATTTTGTGTATAGAAGGAGGTTAGGCCATCCATCGTGCTTAAGGCTGATTACCCGATTTTTGTTCGAGAAAGTTGTTCCTGGAGGTTAGAATGAACCGTTGGAAGAAACTCCTTATACCGTGTTTGATGCTCGTTTTGCTGCTCCCGGTCATGTCCGGTGTTGCCCAGGACTCCGGTGTGCTAATCGGGGCGTTTGACGTTGGTCCCGGTGGCGCACCGGCTGTCATCCCCTACATGGATACCGCTGGTCGTACCTGGTTGTCGAAGATCTGGTCGCCCCTGGTGAGCTGGAATGCGGACATCAGCGCCCTGGAACCCCAGTTGGCTACCGAATGGTCAGCCAATGAGGACTACACGGTCTGGACGTTCAAACTGCGCGAAGGCGTGCTCTGGCATGATGGTGAAGCCTTCACTGCTGATGATGTGGTCTTCTCCCTCAACCTGGCGATGAACCCGGATGCCGCGACCTCGTTCCCCGGCTTTAGCCAGCTTTCGCGGGATACGGTCGCCGAAGTCCGCGCCGTGGATGATCTGACCGTGGAGTTCGCCCTGAATTCACCCAACCCGCGCCTGCCCTTCAACCTGATTCTGCTGTGGATTCTGCCGGAACATGCGCTGGCAGATCTCAACCCGGCAGATTACCAGAATAGCGATTGGTTTTTTACTGAGGCTGTCGGCACTGGCCCCTTCATGCACAAGGAATTTGTGCGCGATCAGTTCTGGGCGCTCGATCCGAACCCGAACTACTGGCGTGGTGCCCCTCGCCTTTCAGGTCTGATTAATCGTTACTTTGCCGATGAAACCTCGGCCATCCTGGCATTGGAAGCTGGTGAAATCCAGTTCACCTATGCCAGCGGCGATGTCGCCCTCGGTTTTGAAGGCAATGCAGCCTACAACGTTTTCTCCGGCCCGTCCGGTGTGACCAACTACATGATCTTCAACGAACGTGATGAACGCTTTGCTGACGTGCGCGTTCGCCAGGCCATCATGTACGCTATCGACCGTCAGGCCATCACCGAAACCATCCTGCAAGGCACCGCGCAGGTCGTCCCTTGCATCGGCGCCTTCCCGGCCATGTACCCCGCTGCCGAAGAACTGAACGACTACGCTTACGACCCGGAAATGGCACGTCAACTGCTGGCGGAAGCCGGTTTTGACCCCAGCACCCCGGTCGATATCGAAGTCGTCACCTACTACGACAGCCAGTTCCATGCGGATGCACTGGCGGCTATCCAGGCCTTCCTGTCCGAAGTAGGCATCAACGTCATTCCCATTCGCCAGGATGTGCCGACTTACAACAGCTACTTCTACACGGGCGAAGGCTGGACCATCTCCTACCGTGGTGTGGCGGCCGGTTTCGCCAACTTCCCATTCCCGTTCTATGAAGCGGGTGGCCAACCCACCACCGATGGCGCTCCGCTGAGCGGCGGCACCTATCAGGAAATGCTGGACCTGATCGCCCAGGCTCGCGTCGCTGCCGATCCCGAATACACGGGATTGGTTCAGGACATCTGCCGCTTCCAGAACCAGAATGCTACCGAAGGCTATATGTGGACGGCCATTCGCTTCGGCGTTGCTTCCAGTGGCCTGCAGGACTTCTACTGGTTCCCAGCTCCTGCCGGTGGCCCGTATGATGACCGCGCCGAGCTGTGGTCGGTCGGCGGGTAATCACCTTTCAGCAATAGGAATTGGGGGCGTCCCACGGGACGCCCTCAACTGAGGGATCACGATGCAAAAATATCTTTTACGTCGCCTGCTCATCAGTATCCCGGTTTTTTTTGCCATTACGGCGATCATCTTTGCGCTGATCGAAATTGCGCCGGGGGATATTACTGATTATTTTATTCGTCCTGAACTGAATATGACTGATGAAGCCGAGGAAGCCATTCGTGCCCGCTTCGGCCTCGACCAACCGCCGGTTGTGCGTTATTTCAACTGGATGCTGAACGTCTTTCAAGGGGATTTGGGCTACCGTTTCACCAATGGGCAGCCGGTGGCTGCCACCATCAACCAACGCCTGAGCGCGACTGTCCTACTGGCTGGCACAGCCCTCGCTATCGGTGCGGTCATAGGCGTCTCGCTGGGCATTTTCACCGCCCTGCGCCAGTACTCACTGTGGGACTTCTCCTTGACATCGCTTTCTTTCCTCGGCATTTCCATTCCGTCTTTTGTGGCGGGGATTATCTTTCTCTATGTTTTTTCCATCCAGCTAGGCTGGTTCCCATCGGGTGGGATGCGCCCGGTCGATCAGGAACCCACCTTACTGACGACCATCCGCCATTTGGTGCTGCCGGCCTGTGTCCTGAGTCTGGCCCCCATCGCCAATTTTATGCGCTATACCCGTTTCGCCATGCTGGAAGTCATTCGGGCGGATTATGTGCGTACAGCCCGTGGCAAAGGCATGACCGAGCGCCGGATCACCTGGGGGCATAGTTTCCCCAACGCCCTGCTGCCAGTCATCACCCTCCTGGGCCTGAGCCTGCCGACACTGGTCGTCGGTGCCGTTTTTACCGAGACTATCTTCAGTTGGCCGGGGATGGGGACTCTCTATCTGGAGGCGGTCAACGGTCGGGATGTCCCGCTGCTGATGGGCATGAACCTGGTCATCGCCCTGGTCGTGCTGACTGCCAATCTCCTCACCGACCTGGCCTACGCGCTGGCTGATCCAAGGATTCGTTATGACTAACCAAACCCTGTCAGCGGCCGCGCCGATTCCAACCCTCCAGCAGGCTCAGACCGCGAAGGCGGATAAAAACCGGGTTCTGCGGCGCTTTCTGCGGAACTGGCCGGCCGTCATCTCGCTCAGTCTGGTCGTCATCATTGTGACCATGACTATCGGCGCACCACTGTTTCAACGCTATGAGTATGAACAGATTGATCTGCGTGCCAGAGCAGCCTTACCCAGCGCGGAGCATTGGCTGGGCACCGATCGCGTCGGTCGGGATGTCTGGAGTCGCCTGCTGAATGGGGGGCAGGTTTCGCTGGTGGTGGGCTTCGGGGCGACCCTGGTTTCAACGCTGATCGGAACTGTCCTCGGTGCGTTAGCCGGGTATTATCGCGGTTGGGTCGATATGGTCATCATGCGGATCACCGATATTTTTATGACCTTCCCCAGCATCATCATCATGCTTACCCTGGCGGCTATGCTGCCTCGGAGCGTCTGGACGATCGTGTTCATCATCGGCTTGCTCAGTTGGACGGGCACCGCACGGATGGTTCGCAGCCAGGTGATGTCCATCCGTGAGTTGGATTACGTTCTGGCCTGCCGGGCGCTGGGTTATACCGATGTCCGTATCATCACCCGGCATATCCTGCCCAATGTGTTTGGTTCGTTAGTGGCGCTGGTCACGTTTGCGATCGGCTCCGCCATTCTGACCGAAGCTGGCTTAAGCTTCCTGGGGCTGGGCGTGCCACCCCCTATGCCCAGTTGGGGCAATATGTTGGAGGCCGCTCGTAATCTCGATATTTTACGTAATCTGCCATGGATGTGGATTCCACCGGCGATCATGTTGGTGCTGACGGTCCTGGCGGTTAACTTTGTCGGTGACGGTATCCGGGATGCGGTTGACCCACGAATGGTGCTTTAGGACTCAGGGTCAACCGGGTAGAGTCCCGGCCCCTGTCAAACAAAGGCTAGAAGAAAATGCGTGGAAGTATGCTGCGGGCGAAGCTGCACGCGGGTCAACCCGTGTATGGCATTTGTATGGAGGGGATCGGGCAGGCGCGCTGGCCGAAGTACTTTGCTGACCTGGGTCTGGATTATGTCTGGCTGGAGAGCGAACACAGCCCGAACAACCGGGAATCGCTGGCTTGGGCAGCCCAGTTGTACGCTGCCTTGGGCATCGCGCCGCTGGTGCGTATTCCCGAAATCTCAAACGCGCAGGCTTCCATGGCGGTCGACCTGGGTGCCCATGGCGTGATCGCGCCTTATGTCGAGACGGTCGAGCAGGTCAGGACTCTGGTTGGCGGTGTCAAATACCGCCCGCTAAAGGGAGAGGCGCTGGCCGCTGCCCTGGAGCGTAGCGAATTTCCCAACCCGGAAACCAAAGCCTACATCGAGTCATATAATGCCGATACCAACCTGATCATCATGATCGAAAGTCCGGCGGGCGTCCGTAACCTGCCCGATCTGTTGGCGGTGGGTGGGGTAGATGCCGTGCTGATCGGCCCGCACGATCTGTCCATTTCGCTCGGCATCCCGGAGCAGTATGAGCATCCGTTGTTCACCGCGGCGCTGGAACAAATCATTGCGATCTGCCGCGCCTATCAGGTGGGAGTCGGGATGCATTTCATCGGCAATACCCCGGACTGGGCGCTCAAGTTGGCTCGCAAAGGATTTAACTTCATCAGTTATAAGGGTGATACGCTCTTCACGGCGGAAGGGGTTCGCGCCGAACTCGGTTATCTGCGCGCCCAACTCAACAGCTAGACAAGCATGACCTGAGGGAGGTCACAATCATGACAACATTTAAGGGTATCTATCCCGCACTGGTCACACCGAGTGATGCAGCGGGCGGGGTCAGCGTTCCGGCGCTGGAAGCACTGGTTGACTATTTATTAGCCAAGAATATTGATGGTTTGTATATCGGCGGGACGACCGGCGAAGGCATCTATATGTCCGTCCCGGATCGTCAACTGCTGGCCGAGGTGGTGCTCAAACGGGTGAACGGTCGCATTCCGGTCATCGTCCACGTTGCCGCCGTTGCTTTTGCCGATGCCCAGGCGCTGGCCCGTCATGCCGCAGCTCATGGTGCTCAGGGTTTCGCCAGCATCATGCCGCCCATGTACAACAGCGCTGCCAGTGTGATCGCTTACTACCAGGCATTAGCGGCCAGCGTGCCGGAACTGCCATTTTTCTCCTACATTCTCAACCCCCACATTGACCCCGTGACTGTGATGCGTGCACTCCAGCAGAGTGTCCCCAACCTGATTGGGGCCAAATATACCGGCCCTAATATGTACGAAATGCGTCAGATCATGGACCTCAATGACGGCAAATGGGTCGTTTTTGCCGGCATGGATGAACAGTGTGTCTATGGAGCCATGATGGGGGTGGATGGAGCGATTGGTTCCACCCTCAACTTCATGCCCGGTGCCTACCGCGCCATCCAGCAGGCTGTCGCCCGTGGGGATATGAGCGCCGCGCAGTCGATGCAGTTACGCGCCAATCGTGTCACCGCTGCCATGATAGAGGTAGGCTTCAACGGTGCATTGCGGGAAGTGCTGCGTTTGATCGGCATCGAGTGCGGCGACCCGCGTCTGCCCGGTCTGCCGCTGTCAGCGGATGCCAAAGCCGCACTGCGCCGCAATCTGGAAGCGACCGATTTTGCCGAATTGGTCGCCCTGTAAGAAGAAAACGCCTTCAGCCCGCGTCCGCACCGTCGCTCAACCAGTCGAGTGAGAAGCGGGCGAAGGCGATCCCGCCGGTATTGCCGCGTTCATAGAGTACTGCCGGCTGCTGGTTTGCGGTCATCACCAGATCGCTGTAGGCGGATGGCCCTCGGTCAATGACCTTGCTGAAGGCCCAGGTTGCGCCCTCCTCATAACTCAAGCGGATGGTCAGGTTGACCCGTGCCAGTGGATGTGCAGGATTCGAGAAGAGTAGCCGACTGCGTCCCGCCTGATCGGCCCAGGTGCAGCGCAGTAGGGAAGCCTGAACCGCCGGGTCGATGAGGGCCTCATCCGCGGTGGTCGGCTCAAAATGGATCGCCCCTGTGCGATCAAAGCCGGCGCGGGTGATCGCCCGCCGACCATCCGACTTCTGGTTGGTATATGCACGGGTATTGATGAGGATCGATCCATCCTCCAGCTCAACCGCAATAGCCTCGTTCAGCCCGATTCGTGGGATGATGCCGCCGATTTCCCAGGTTTGCCCCAGATCATCACTCCAGAAGACATAGTTCTCCGAGTCGAAAATACTGCGCTCACCGCGCGTCAGGCTGCCGCTGAAGAACAGTCGCCCGCGTGTCTGGGGCAGCCGCCGCAGTTGGATGGCGTGGCCTTGGGCCGGGATTTGAATCCGCCAGTCGTGAGGCTGATTTTCCGGCAGCGCCGCATACGGAAAACGATCCGCATAAACAGGGTTAAAGGGTTTATGCACGGCGGCAGTGATGTCCCGTGGGGTATCCCAGGTCAAGCCATGATCGTCGCTGCTGACGCATAACGCCCGGCTTAGGCCCACGCCCCGCGCAATATCCCACTCGGAACGATCGGCGGCCCGGAAGACTACGATCACGCGCCCCGTCCCCTGAACCTCATCGACCACTGGTGACGCATTCATACAAACAAAGCCATCCAGCGCCGCTACTCGTGTTAGGGGAGACCAGGTAGCACCATGATCGTGACTGTGTTTACACACGATGTGGATAGTTCGGGTGGAGTCGCTGCATGATTCAAGCCGCGCTTCGGCAAAGGCCAGCAGATCACCGTTGATGGCACGGACGATGCTGGGGATGCGGTAGCAGGCGTAGCCTTCAGTTCCATTGCTGAATACAGGGACGGGCTGCACCGGATTTTCCCGACCGGATACCTGCACCAGATAGTCGGCAGTGGCCTGGGCGTGCCGGGAATCTATAGCCCGCACCTGTACCCGATAGTGACCTGCGTACTCGTAGCGATGAGTGACCTGTTCACCACGGGCTCGCAGCCCATCGCCGAAGTCCCACAGGTAGGTAATCGGCTTGTGTGCCAATTCATCCACCTGCGCCTTAAAATGCATCTCAACGGGAGCTGGGCCATCCTGGGGATCAACTATGATCTCAACTGACAATGGGGCTGCATGGGTAATGGGTCGGTCTAGGTTGATCGGTATGCCAGCAAACCAACACAAGTCGTCAATCAACCCGCTGCCCCCGCGTCCAAAGGTGTAGTCATAATGCCCGCCAGCCGGGTCTGTTCTGCCGCCAACCAGCAAGCCGGACGGGAGCAGCGCGTCCGCCAGTACAGTTGCCAGGTCATAACTTGTGCTCAACTGCCCCACACGCAGCTCTAGCTGGTGACGAGTGGGATCAACGATCAGAGTTATCGGGTGCCAGCCGGTGCCGGTCAGCGCCAGCCGGATCGAATCCCCAACCGGTTCAGCCAGATGCAGAACCAGCGAGCCGTCTTCCACGCCCAGCCGCCAGGAACACGATGCCCCGCTGCTGCTGATGATTTCCTGAGTGCGTGTATGTTCCTGCGCCCAGAACCAAAAGGACATCCCAAAACCAGCCTGTCCATCAAATGCGGGCAGGTCGAGCGAGCGTGCATATTGGTGTAGGCAGTCGAAATCTTCCAGGCTCCAGCGCGCCACCACATCACTCATGACAATTCCCCCAGCCTGATCTCACGCCCCTCGGCAGAGGATCGCTCAGCGGCGAACACCACCTCCATCGTTGCCCGCGCTGCTTCCCCGGAGACCGATGGCTCATGGTCATGGTCAATGGCGTTCAAGAATCCCTGCCACTCCGCCACCAGCGCCTCATGCATCCAACTGCCCTGTGGCACCGATTCTGGCAGGGTTTGCCAGCGATCCTCCCGCCCGATCTGCACCCCGGTGGCATAGTCGATGGATAGCATTCCTTTGGTGCAGGTCAATTCAGTCGTATGTTTGGGTGCACCAGTCGAGTACCCGGTGCTGATGACCATCGAGGCGGCGCCATTGGCGTGACGTAGAAACACCATGCCGGTATCATCCGCCTGCATCTCGTGGAAATATGTGCCAAAGCGGGCGCTGACCGTTTCGACCGGGCTGTCAATCAACCAGATCAGCCGATCCAGGGGATGAATGCCCACGGTCATCCATACCCCGCCGCCGCTGGTGCGATCCAGATGCCAGTCACGGCGGTTCGGTTCAAACCAGAATTTCTGCATCGCAGCAGTACCCATCACCACCCGCCCCATGTCACCACTTTCAATTAGCGCTTTGGCGATCCGATAGGTGCTGGCAAAGCGGTTGGTATGGCCCACCATCAGCCGCACGCCAGCAGCCAGTGCTGCTGCCAGAATTTGATCACATTCTGCCAGGGTAGGGGCCATCGGCTTTTCCAGCAGAATGTGTTTGCCAGCCTGAGCCGCCGCCAATGCAATAGGTGTATGCTGATGATGGGGTGTGGCGATGACGACTGTATCAATATCAGGCTGGGCTAACAGCGCGTGATAATCAGTGAAACCCTGACAACCAAATTCAGCCGTGAATTGGGCGAGAGCTTCCGCATTGGTACGGGATGCTGCCACGATGCGGGCATCGTCAATCGCCTGCAAAGCACGGGCGTGCTGCGCTCCATAGTCCCCTGCGCCGATGATGCCAATATGATGCATTTGCAATCTCTCCTGGGTTGTCGAGCGTGGGGTGAATCTACATCAAGTTTAGCAGATCAGTGGGCTCAATCTGCTCTTGTTCGATCACCAATCGTGTGATTCATCTTGATTGCTGTTGAGCAAATTACCCTGGGGATGGGACATTCGATGATTCCGCCGTCTATGATCTGATCTGTGCGATGGACACGGTGGGTGTTTTCCAGGTCGAGAGCCGGGCACAGGCGCAGGTGTTGCCCCGGCTGCGTCCGCGCTGCTTCGCCGATCTGATCGTGTGTATCTCGCTCATCCGCCCCGGCCCTATCCAGGGCGATATGGTGCATCCTTACCTGCGCCGCCGGGTGGGTCAAGATCCGGTCGTCTACCCGTATCCGCTGCTGGAACCGGCTCTGCGGGAGACGCTGGGGGTGATCCTATTTCAGGAACAGGTTCTGAAGGTCGCCCGCGATCTGGCCGGATTCACGGCAGGCGAGGGCGAGTTGCTTCGGCGGGCGCTGGGTGCCAAAGACCATGGGCGGGTAGTTGAGGGCTTCCGCGAGGCATTTATCCGCGGAGCTGCTGACAACGGCGTTGATGCCGAAACTGCTGAGCTGGTCTTCAACAAGCTGCGGGCTTTTGGTGGTTACTCCTTCCCCAAGAGCCACGCCGCTGCTTTCGCTGTGCTGGTCTATCGCTCGGCCTGGCTGAAACGCTATCACCCGGCGGCCTTTTTTGTGGCGCTGCTCAACCACCAACCAATGGGTTTCTGGACAACTGCTGTCCTCATCAACGATGCGAAGCGGCGGGCCATCGCGGTTCATGGGGTCGATCTCCACCATAGTACGTGGCGTTGCATGGTCGAAGGTGAGGCTATCCGGTTGGGGTTCAACTATGTGCGGGAGATCACTGCTGACCAGGCTGAAGCGATCCGGTCAGGGCAACCCTTCCGCGGTCTGAGCGATCTGGTCCACCGGGCCCGACTGCCGCGCCGCGGCCTGGAGCATCTCATCCAGGCCGGGGCTATGGATCTCTGCGGCTGGGGTGGACGGCGCGAGCTGCTCTGGCAATTGGGCTTGCTGCGCGAGCTGGATGCGCTAGGGCTAGCGGTGGAGGCGGTGGCGGTCAGCCTGCCCGCCCTGAGCGCCGCCGAGTTTGCCGAGATGGAGGTGGCGATGACCGGCCTCTCGACTGGGCCACATCCGATGACCACCTACCGCCAGCGATTACAGCGCGAAGCTGTCCGCAGCAGTGCCGATCTGACTGCCTGTCCGAGTGGATCACAGGTACGGGTGGCCGGGCTGATGGTGGTGCATCAAGCTCCACCGACCGCCAAAGGCTTCCACTTCCTGACGCTCGAAGACGAGTGTGGC
>JAFLCG010000036.1 GCA_017303635.1 Anaerolineae bacterium
TGCCTTCCGCTACCATCGCCAGCACATCCCGTTTGAATTCATCGCTGTACTTCTTGTATCCCATCCTTCACTCCTTACTCTCAGTTTATTGGACATTTCTCATGTCCGCCAAACTGGGGTAAGGTCAGTATCTGATGGCGACCCCATCTCTGCACAATTCCTGCTTCACCAACATACTGAAAAAGTGTTGGAGTCTTCAAGACAAGCCGTTCTTCGCGTTGCTGAATAATCCAACTACCAACCACCCATACTCCATATATTCCTGCGAAAACCAACATATACACCCATCTTGGGCCGGGGTCACGTGCTGTGGGCGGGGTTAGCGATATCAGACACGAACACGGGCAAAACACTACAGTCACGAGGAACATCACAATACGGAAAAACTCTCGCTTCGCAGATACGTAGCGATCAAGTTGCCTTTGCGTCACCTTACCCTGACGGTTGGTTGCTAAATCATCAGCAGTAAAATCGTATTTCGCCATCAAGAGAGGCATAAGGTCGGTCATGTCAGGTTCATCCTATAACTTTCGTGGTATCGCTACGTGCTGGAAACCCTCACCCGTCTGGAGCAGCAGTTGAACCGGGCGATGGCGCAGGTGCGGAACGGCATCAACGAAGTGGCGACCAACAGCACCCCGGCCCAACCGCCGGAGACCATGCCTTCCTCCATCACCAAACGTGCTTCGGTCGAGGCAGTCGCTCACTCGGTCGAAAATCGCTAATTCATCTCCCGCAATTAAATTGACCTCTCAAACAGAAGCCTGTGCATTTGCATAGGTTTCTATTTTCGGTTGGCTCATGATTTCCAATCACCAGGTCCGTGTAATCATCCGATTTGTGTGTTAGTAGGCCACAGCACTTCCGCTGAAACAATGTGCTGACTATGTTTAAGAGCATATACCTTCAGGCGGATAGTTTCCTGCTGCAAAACATCCTTCAATTGTTCATATTGTTTGGGACTTATGTAGAAGTACTCTGGATAAGTTCCCATGATGTGTAGCATATGGCTCTTTAAGCTTTTATTCCGGTGCAATACGAGTTCAACTACACCTTCATATTGCGTCAACACCAGATCAGATGATTCCTTTTGAATAAGTCGTTGTGTCAAAAACCAGCCAACAACCAACATAACGACTAGGAGAACGGCATATACGACCCCTGGGCTACCTGCACGGGGCGATGCCACTGAAATACATAGGAAACAGGGGAGAAAGCTTAGCGTGTAAACAAGTATCACCGAAAAATCATTGCGCTTGACGAACTCGAAGCGCTCAAGCTGACTCTGCGTCACCTTGCCATCGCGGTTAGCAGCCAAGTCATCGGCGGTGAAATGGAAGGCCTCCATTAGGAGGGGCATGAGGTCAGTCATGGCAGGTTCATACCATATTCTTCAGTGGAAAAGATAGTTGCCCCACCCGGTACTCAATCGCATGGTTGTGATCAAGTACCGGGCGAGCGTGCTGCAACTCATTACCTAATGCTGCAGAATGGCGGGATACCGTTCTGGATGTGCCGACTCGCCTTTGAAGTTCTCCAGATGCAAGCCCTCCACCTGAATGGCTTCCAGTGCATGATGATAGGCTTCCGGGCAGTTTTCCCCCCAGACCACCTCACAGTTCCGCAGGGTGACGCCCACCGCATTCCGAATCAGGAAGCCAGAGGTCGGGTATTCCGGCATGGCTTCCCCACCTTCAAACGGGCGCAAATCCTGCAAGCCTGCCGGGATTTTGGTCCACTTGTTGAGTTCGACACGGACGTTCTCGAACACAATATCCTGCAGCGTGTCCTGCTGCCAGCCATAAACAAAGACGCCGTTCTCCCCTTTGCACAGGATATTGGAAAAACGCACACCCCGTACCTTGCCCATCTGCACATCCGGCGTCCAGGGCATGGCACAGATGTAGATCGGTTCCGACCTGCCCCACCACGCCTCATGGAACAGGCGCGTTTCCACGATCATGTTGGAGAAGATCACATTTTCAATGATGCTGTCATGGCTATGATGAATACCCAGCCCACGGTTCGAGGACTGAATGACGCAGGAGTCAAAAATGATGTTCCGCATCGGCGCAAATGCTTCGCAGCCGATCATCAACGCGGTCGAGGTTGAAACCAACGTGCAGCCAGTCACCGTGATGTTCTCACAGGCACCGAACGGCCCGGCATTGGCTGCCGCTTTCATGCAGATGCAATCATCACCGGCCACGATGTGGCAGTTAGCAATCCGCACGTTGCGGCATTGGTCAATATCGATGCCATCGCTATTCGGCAGCTTCAGGTCATTCAGAATGCGAATGCCTTGAATGAGGACATCTTCACAACCCGAAAGCCGCAGAGTCCACATCGCCCCATCCCGCACCACAACGTCCTGAAACGTGACGTTCGTGCAGCCGATCAGGACGGCGGTAAAGGGGCGCTGGGGTTGCATCCGGTATATATGTGGGAGATCTTCCACGATAAACTTGCGCCCACCGCCGTCAATCACCCCGCCGCCGCTGAAGGCAATATCCTCACAATCGTTGGCTGCGATGAACGTGACACTTTCACGCAGGTTGGGATACCCTACCCCCTTATGGCTCTCAGCCGTCTGGACGTATTGATAATCCGCCAGGTTGCCGCTTGCTTCGATCACCGCCCCGCGCTCGATGTATAGCTCAACATGCGACCGCATCGTGAACGTACCACTGAGGTAGACACCCTTTGCCGGGACGAGGACACGGCCCCCACCCGCTGCCCCACAGGCATCAATAGTGCGCTGGATGGCCGCCGTATCCAGCGTCACACCATCACCGACCGCGCCAAAATCGCGTATATTGTAGACACTCATCTTGCCTAAGCTCCTGCTGATAAAAAGCTGCTATGTGGTATAAAGATACAGCCCCTGAGCAGACCACACCCGTCTGCAAATGTCAAACCAATTGGCCGGAAAATCGAACAAAAATCGGAACATACGTTCCGATTCACCTTTCAATCCATGCTACACTGAAGCTGTTGTGAGTGAATACGGAAACCACCTGAGCACTGAAATATGACGAATTCAGAGATTCAAAATTGATAAATTCGTCGCGTTTCAGCGTAAAACCATCAATTTGTAACTTTACATAATATTGAAAAGCTGCCCTAATCTGAAAGTTACCCTGATCTACTTCTGTAAATCTAATCTGTCAAATCTGTCCATTTTGTAAAATTGCTGCCATCCCCTACCTGCAACCAGTAACCTGAAACTTGCTTCTTCCGACTATAGACCATCGACTATAGACTATAGACCTTTGACTATCTTCACCGCCCGGAGCCAACCATGTCCCTGAATCTCGACGCCATCCGCGCCCAGTTCCCGCTGGAACAGGCTGTATTCTTCGATAATCCCGCTGGCACCCAGGTACCCCGCCGGGTCGTTGATGCGGTCAGCCATTACTACCTGACCATGAATGCCAACTCCGGTGGTGTCTTTAGCACCAGCCAGCGTACCGATGCAATGGTCGAGGATGCCCGCGCCAAAGTAGCGGACTTCCTCAATGCCCCCTCGCCAGATGAGGTCGTTCTTGGCCCCAATATGACCACCCTCAACTTTAGCCTGAGCCGGGCGTTGGCGAAGACACTCAAACCGGGTGATGAAATTGTTCTGACCCGCATGGATCATGATGCCAATGTTGCCCCCTGGCTTCGCATTGCCGAAGATCACGGGTTGGTCGTTCGCTGGGTCGATATTCGTACGGCCGATTGCACACTGGATATGGACAGCCTGGAAGCCGCCCTGACTGACCGCACCAAAGTCGTCGCGACCGTTCATGCCTCGAACGCCGTCGGCACCATCAACCCGGTCGAGCAAATCGCGCAAATGGCTCACGCCGCCGGTGCGCTATACGTAGTTGATGCCGTCCAAAGTGCACCACATATACCAATTGATGTACAGGCCATCGGCTGTGATTTCCTGCTGTGTTCCGCCTATAAATTCTTCGGTCCGCATATCGGGGTCATGTGGGGCCGCTACGACCTACTCTCCAGCCTGCCGGTCTATAAGGTACGCCCCTCGAAGGATAAATCACCGAACCGCTGGGAAACCGGCACCTCCAGTTATGAAACCATTGCTGGGGTCGGCGCAGCGATGGACTATCTGGAATCAATAGGAGAGGAATACGGAGCTGCTCACCGCGCCAGCTATCCACAGTTCAGCGGTCGTCGGCAAACACTGAAAGCGGCGATGTCCGTTCTGATGGACTACGAACGCGAGCTAGTCGCCCATTTGATCGACGCCATCCAGAAGACCCCCGGCACCACCATTGCGGGTATCACAGATCCAGCACGACTGGGTGAACGTGTTCCGACAGTCGTATTCGTCAAAGAGGGTCACACGCCGGAAGCAATTGCCGAACATCTGGCACGCCACAATATCTTCGTCTGGAATGGAAACTACTACGCGGTTGAAATCATGGATCGGCTTGGTCGGGGCGAACACGGCATGGTCCGGGTCGGCCTGGCACACTACAACACCCATGCCGAAATTGACCAGTTTGCACGCGTCCTGGCCACCCTTTAGAGAAGCGTCGCGAGCGGGTACAGTGTGCTGTGCCCGCTCATTCTGGCAAATGATGCGCCAAATCCGTTAGTTGCCGCTCAATTCTTTGGAAATCGCCGCTGCCGTCTGGGCCGCCACGAGTTCCACCATCATCACGTTATCCTGGGTGATCGACCCCGGACGATCATTGCAGGCCACAATCACACCAAAACGATGTCCACTAAACAGCATCGGCACACAGGCAGCGGTTCCCAGGCGGCCCCGCGCCACCAGAGGATGATTGGGCGTATCAGTCGGCACCGTGATACGGCTTTGCCCCTTCTGGCAAACCCAGGTCATCAAATCATCTGGGGTAGCGCTGCGAGGTGCAATCGCCTCAACAGGCTTGGGCCCAGCCTGGGCGCGGAGCGTGAGGCGGAGCGTAGCTTCATCTTCAAGCCGGTACAGGGCCACATAATCAAAGCCACCAGCGCGGATCGCGTTGACAGCGGTTTGTTCCTTACCAGACTGCCCAATAGCGGCCCGTAGTTCCTTCGCCAGTGAACGCACTGCCGGGAGGCTGTCGGCCCGCAGCGTTTCCATTTGCCGGTCGGACATCAGACGGGTGATGCGCCGGACGAGATCATTATCGACAAAGGGTGCTGTAGATAATTCATCGGCGTAGCCTGGTGTACCGAAATCAGCATCTTCATCGACGGTGACAATGAACAGACGCGGATAGCTATGGCGTAGATCATCAATAAAATCGTAGACTGCCCCAAGGCTAATATCGAGTACCAGTACATCAGTATGCTGATTGAGATCCGCCAACGCTGTAAACACCTGCTGAATATCGGCAACGGTCCTTACACTGAAGTCCCGCACCAACGACAACTGCTGTTGATACAAAGCGGCTTTATCCGCTGGAATTGCTGCCAGTATGTCAACCTGAGCCATAGTACCTCCCTCAGATTTGCGCCTCTGCGGTCGCCATGACCACACCAAACAGATGTCGCATTCCCTGCCCAACCGCCGCAGTTTCGATATATTCATCGAGTCGATGCGCATTACCACCGCGTGTGATCCCAACGGTAACGGCTGGAATCCCCTGCGACAGTGGTACATTCGCATCCGTACTGCCAGTCTCCAAGGTACCTTTCACACCTAACCCATCCAGACTGCCAAGAGCGATCTGTACTAAAAGATGATTGTGCGGGATTGAACCTGCAGGTCGATCCCCTACCACTTCGACTGAAAACCGAAGTTCGGGCGTTATGGATGCCTCAATGTGTGAACGTGCCTGCCGTTCCAGATTAGCCAGCGCTCCAGCATCTTCAGAGCGCAAATCCAGCCAGAGGCTGGCATTGGATGCAATGGTATTGATGCTGGTACCACCATCAATTAAGCCAATGTTATAGGTTGTCCGGGGGGTTGAAGCAGGTTGCAACGTGGTGAGTTTAGCCCCCAACTGGACGATCCCATGAATGGCACTGGGACGACCAAAGTTCAACCAACTATGCCCACCCTCTGCGCTAGCAGTGATGTGCAAACGGCGAACCGCAATGCCAGCATGGTAGACATGACCAAAAGCCATTCCTTCCACATTAATGACGCAGGAAATACGGCCCCGCAAACGCTCAATGACCGCTTTCATACCGCCTAAATCGCCCAATCCTTCTTCGCGCGTGTTAGCCACAAACCAAAGGTCACGGGCCGGGGTCAGATGGCGCTCCTGGAGCATCTCAGCCAGGCAAATCAAGCCTGCTACACCAATGCTGTTATCACCTAATCCTGGCCCGTAGATCAGGTCAGTCTCCCGGCGAATAGTCAGGTCAGTCGCAGCCTCAAAAACCGTATCCGTATGTGCTGAAAGCAAAACTGCCGAACGAGTTGGTTCAATCCCACGCAGGCAACCATACACGTTATGCAGCTCGTCCACATAGACCTGCTCAAGGCCTAGTGCTTCAAAACGGGCTTTTACAAAAGCTGCCCGACGCGCTTCATCGAAGGTTGGTGCCGGAATTTGCTGAATATCAATAGCGTGTTGAATCACCCGGGCGGCAACTGCTGGTAATCCAGCCCAATCGAAACGGCTTTCTATTTGCCGAGGAGATAGAGTCATCAAGGCTTTTCCCACTTTGTAATCTTCGGATTTATGTGGGGAGATTATGCCACAAAATCACGAGCAGGGGTTTCGTGGGGTTCTAACACAGGCTATAATGCGCTTTGAGTTAGCCCTCATTGCCATAGCTTCACCCTATCCCCTTTTCCGACTCCAGAGGGAGTAGTCCATGGAAGCGGCGCGTCTTCTATTCGTTGGTCGCAGCCGGTCAAAAGATCGCTCTGCCCTTGCCGCAGCGCTCGAACGCCAGCACCACATCATACTGGCCAGCAGCGGTAAGGAAGCGATTGAAATTGCCCGGGCACACCTGATTCAGGCTATTGTTCTGGATGCCGATTCGATGCGAACACCAGGCGACCGCATTTGTCAACAACTGCGCGATCAGCTCCCCCATATTCCGATTATTCACATTCACCCGGGCCCCAAAGATCAGGCCCATAGCATTGCCGATGTGTTGTTAGTTGTACCGGTTACGGGAATGCGCCTGCGGAAAACAGTTGAACGCTTACTCCAGCCACAGTCCCATGACAATCTGACCTGCGGGCCATTCACCATGAGCCTAACCCGGCGGGTCTTGATCGTCGATGGGCAGGAAACACAACTTACTCCTAAACAAGCCCTGTTGACTGAAATCCTGTTCCGGCATCCCGGAGAGATACTCGACCGTAAAACGCTAATGGAAAAAGTATGGGATACGGATTATATGGGCGATACACGCACCCTTGATGTGCATATCCGCTGGATTCGACAAGTCATTGAGCCAGACCCCAGCAACCCAACTTATCTGCAAACGATCCGTAAAGTCGGATATTGCCTGCAACTCCCTAACGGCACCAAACCCGGCTCAAAATAACATCGCGAATCAAAAACCGACTTAAAAGTCGGTTTTATCAGTCTGAGTTGTCAAGGCAAACTAGCTTAGCTCTTGGCCTCAAGTGCAGCCAGCTGCTTCATCAGGCGACTCTTACGGCGGGCAGCATTGCGCGGGTGAATCGTGCCACGGCTGGCTGCCATATCAAGGTCACGGATCGCAGTACGGGCAGCCTCACGAGCGGCAGCGACATCGCCACCTGACTGAATGCTAGTACGCGCTTTCTTAACCAAAGTACGTACGCGATTACGATAAACCCGATTGTGGGTGCGGCGCTTTTCGCTCTGGCGATAGCGCTTCAGCGCCGATTTGTGATTTGCCATGACTGGACTGCCTCTACTCTACTGATTGTGCTTTCAAATATGACGATGCATTGTACAAGCCACACAACTGACTGTCCAGCGTGGCTTTAGCGCGTCAGGTTCATGATAAAGAGCGCGATAGCTCCCACATTGAGCAACAGGACACCTATCAGACCCGCGATAATCGCGATTGGATAGCCTTCGTTGGTACCGGGCAAGCGAGTCGCACGAATGGCCCTGGGTATGTAGCCGAAGAGTTCATCAGCAGCCGGTTTTTCCAGTTCCGCATCATCGTCAAAGTCACTATCAAAGTCGACTTGTAGCAGATCATCGGTATTGCTTGCCAGGTCATCCAATAGATCCAGCGCATCATCCGCAGGAGGTTTGCTGGCAGCTTTTCCAGAAGCAGCATTCATCCGGCGGGAAAGAGGTGATTGTGCTTCCTCGGCCTCCTCCACCTCAGCAAAGATCTTTTCTGGAGGTGGACTCACCGGCGGCGCAGCTGGTCTGACTGGGGGTTTACTGACTGGTGGTGAGATCGGTTCAGGCTCACTGAACGGCCCAGACGAAAAGAGATCATCGGCTGCCCCCATCTGAGAGTCTGCACTAAAAAGACTATCAGTATCACCAAAGGGGTTAACACCCGATGAAGCACCAACACTACCAAATGGGTCAGAGGCAGCATTGCCAATCCCCAAGCCACTCACCCAATCGTCATACTCTTCCTTTGACGGTTCATTGACCTTGTAATTCATGCTGATGCTGCTGGAAGCGACCACTGGTGGATTTTGATCTGCAGACCACTCAATGCTAGACGGGAGTTCATCCGCATCAGGCTGTTTAGCCGACGGGCCAAAGCTCGCACTGGCAAGAATGTCCTCCGCCTGTTGCTGTACCTGTGGGGCTGATGGCCTGGCACCACCAGTACGCTGAGCCAGGGTTTCAATTCCCTGGCGCGCACGTTCATTGTTTGGGTTAATAGTCAGTACATTTTCAAGGCAAGTACGCGCTTCATCCGGCGACTCGACAACAGCGCTTAACCAAAGCCAGGCCTGCTCGTTATACTGGTCAATCTCGGTAGCCCGCAGAAGCAGTGCGCGAGCTTCATCCTTGCGGCCAGCGCGATAGGCGCTAATGCCTTCCCGTACCATTCCATCTACATTGGCTGGCATAACGGACTCCTGAACCGGATGCTGCGCAAAGATCAACTCACTCTCCGGAATCATAACATAGATTCCGGTCATCGACCTACACGATCAGGATTGCTGAATGCGTTCGCGCACCTGCCGGGCCAGTTCCCCAAATCGCAGGCTATGCGTATCGCTTAACTGGCGCGGGCGTAGCAGGTCAATATGAAGGTCAGCAATGATGCGTCCAGGACGTGGACTAAGAATGAGAACCCGGTCAGCGAGCAGTACAGCCTCAGAAATACTGTGTGTAACCATCAATACAGTAGGCCGCAGATCTGTCCATAAAGCGAGCAAATCCATTCCCATGCGCTCGCGGGTCATTGCATCTAATGCACCAAACGGTTCATCCAGTAGCAACGCATCCGGCGAAGCCACCAAGACGCGGCCCAAAGCCACTCGCTGCGCCATCCCGCCAGAGAGTTCCCCCGGAAAGGCATTCCCAAATTCTTCCAAGCCAAGCCGTGGGAGGATTGAGTTAACTGCATGTCCTCGTTCAGACGAGGACATGCCTGCTAATTCAAGGGGTAAAGCGATATTTTCAATCACACTGCGCCAGGGCATCAGGTTGGCTTCCTGTGACATCAAGCCAACCTGCACCGATGGCTGGGTAATCGGCTCGTTGTTAATCGTCACCAGACCAGCACTAGGAGCCTGTAGCCCAGCCAGAAGCCGCACCAGGGTACTTTTGCCACAGCCGCTGGGCCCAACGAGGCAGACAAATTGTCCTGCCTCGATCTGGAAGCTGACCGGACCCAGCGCAGGTAGATGTCCCCATCCATCAACGGAGTAATCAACAGTGGCATCCTGAGCGCCAAAAATGATAGACACGACTACTCCGGCAAAAAGGCGTTACTGAACGCCCCGCTTACATCGATATCCCCTGTCAGCACCTCCATCGAACGCAATACAGCCGCAGTAGCTTCCCAGGATTCAAGCGTGGCAACACCTCGTTGGTCAGCATCCCACAGATCAATGGTATTCAGTAGTACGCGGAACTGAACGAGTATCTCCGCATCAAACTGATTTTCCAGATCACTCAGTAACTGCTGACGACTAGCGGCGATATCAGCACGATCCGGGCTGGCCTCTTCAAGAAAGATTGCCTGCGAAGAAGCCGCAGCTTCCAGAGCAGATCGGAAGTCATCAGTCATTGGTAAGTTTTCGACATAAGCCGATGCCATAAGATAGGCTTCAGCCGGGTTCTGGATGCTATCCTTCAATCCCAGATCCCACGCCGTAAGCATTGCCTGTACCAAAGCTGGGTTATTGGCAATCGTCTCCTCATTGGTAACCAATCCGTTGGAAACCATATCGGCATAATCGGCTACAGAGAAGACCCCTACGCCACTATACCCCTGGCATTCGCCCTGCTCGATTCGATTCTGAATTTGAAGGGGTTCATTATTGATGTAGACGACTGACGCCTGAACACCACCCACACAAAAGACATCAGCTGCATTAAAGCCAATGGCTTCCAGTTGAATATCCTGTTCCGTCAGATTGTTGGCATTCAACAGCGCGATCAATCCGTTATAGCTGGCCCCAAAGCGACCAGGAATACCTACTTTTCGGCCAGCCAAATCAGCCGGAGATTCAATGCCCTGCCCGAGCGGGTAGACAATCCCTACCGGATAACGTTGAAACCATTCATAAACACTGACAACCGGGCGACCCTGCGCCCGCGCCTTCAGGACTTCTTCCCCACTGATGAGGCCGAACTGTCGCTGATTCGTTGCGATGAGATCTACCCCTACATTTTCATCACCGTGTTCAATCGTCACATTAAGCCCGGCATTCGATAGGTAATCTTTTTCCAGGGCCACATAGATCGGAGCGAATTGGACATTTGGCACGAAGGTCATGAAGAAGGTTTGATCCACTACGGATTTAGTCTCCTGCGCGCCTAATGGAGCTACAGCTAACATCACACTCACAACAGCAATCATCAGACCGACTTTACGAAACATGTTGAAAGACTCCAATACCTGTAGAACCCAATCATTTGGGTAGATAACGCCCATGACGCTGCCAGTACAAAGCACGGTACTCGAGCCAGGCAGCCAGGCTATAGAGGAGCCGCGCCAGTACCGTCAGGGTCAATACAGCAACAAACACAAGGGGAGTATCGTACTGGCTGCGAGCCAGATTGATCAAAAAGCCAAGGCCGGCATTAGCGCTGATAAATTCGCCCACCACCGCACCAATAACAGCCAGGGTAGCACTGATTTTGAGACCGCTCATCAAGACCGGCATCGCAGCCGGCACTTCCAATCGGGTAAAAGTTTGCCAGGGTGTAGCCCGTAACGAGCGCATCAGATCACGCAGGCCAGGCGGCACATTCCGCAGTCCAGCAACGGTGTTTAGCAGCATGGGGAAAAACACAATCAGGGCACTGGTGATGATCTTACTGTTGGGGCCGCTTCCAAACCAAATCACCAACAAGGGGGCATAGGCAACCACAGGAGTGGATTGCAGCGCGATAATCAGGGGAGATAGTATATCCTCCAACAACGGGAAGCGAGCAATGCAATAACCAAGCGCTACCGCCAGGCTAATACCCACCCCCAATCCCGCAAAAACGGGTCCCATCGTCGCTTGGATATGTACCCAGAGAGTACCATTCTGCAGAACTAGAATGGCTTCATTAAGCACATCACCTGGAGCAGGAATGAGGAAAGGCTGGATCAATTGAAGCATGGTGATGGCTTGCCATACGATCAATACGACCAAGACAGTTATCCAGGGAACAAACCGGCGCAGCACAAGCCCCAAATGCCAGCTGGGGACTGGCTTCGCCACTGTATAGGAGATCGCAGAGGTAAGGGGCTTCTCTTGTGCCATAACACGCCCTGAGCTAACAGCAAATCACAGGGCAAAGGCAGGCAAGCAAACAAAACCGAGATAGATCGTACTATCCTGGTCATGACAGCATACCAGCAACATCAAACGAGAATGCACCGTAAACGATACATTCTGCTGATCTACCTTCTTTCATCCAGACTGTCACTGTCGGCTTCGGGTTTACACCGAATCCACCGTTCCAATACATATATATCGGAATGCACTCATTGGGATTGTCGTAGAGGGATAACTGGAAGCCAATGAGCGGCTCGGGTCGCGGGCTGGTGCGAATAGCACTTCACCGCCGGTAGGGATTTTCACCCTGCCCTGAAGGTCTGCAGTATCGAATTGTTAGGGGCAGTATAGCAGGTGAAGATTAGAGGAGCAATAGATCAGCCTCAGTCTTCACTGCGAGCCAACGTGAACGAAAATAAGCCGTGTTTGGACTCGGTTCGACCGGCTGCCCAGATACGACCTTCGTGAGCTTCGATGATGTGCTTACAGATGGCTAGCCCTAAGCCAGTACCTTCATTACCAGAACGCGACGAGTCCACCTGATAAAAGCGTTCAAAGATACGCTCTACCTGATCATCCGGTACGCCAGGACCTTTATCGCGAACTTCCACAATAACCTGGTCATCACTGGCTTCCGCCTCAATCGTGATCTTCGTACCAGGGGGTGTCCATTTGATCGCATTGTGGATCAAGTTAATGAGTACACGGCGAATTTGATCCCAATCACACAAGACCTGCAGCTTAGATGAAACATCATGTTCGATGCTCACGTCCTTGGCCGCCGCTTGTTCTTCCATCCGTTCGACTGCTTCCTGGACAAGATCGTGTAAGGGAACCGAAACCATACGCATAATCGATTGGCCGGACTCGATCATTGAGAGATCAAGCATCTCCTGCAAAATCCAGAGTAACGAGTCAGTTTCGCGGGCGATGGCCTGTAGGGAGGTAATGCTGCGTTTACGTTTCGGCTTTTCATCCTCGTGAAAAAGACTGTCAATGATAAGACGAATATTGGCGATAGGCGTCCGCAATTCATGACTGATATTGGCTACCATATCGCGGCGGGCCCGATTTAGACGAACCAGGTCGGTGATGTCCATCAGTGCGACACCGATCAGCAAATCCGTTTGTTCGTAGTTCAACTGAATACGAACACGAAAAACACGTCGATTAAGCGTAATTTGATCTTCGAAGACTTCTTCACGGTAATCCAGAGCATTTTCAATCATCGACTCCAGATCGGTCGACTGGCTAACCGCTAAGAGTGTCTCCCCAATCGGCTGGGAACAATTGAAGAGCACTTGCGCAGTATTGTTGATGGCAACAATGCGCCGCTGTTGATCAAGTACGATCAGAGATTCATAGGCCGCATTGGCCAGAGCAGCAAGTGTTTTAGAGTGGTGCAGTTCATTCATCATAAAATCGGTCATACCGCCTTACCCTTCAAAGCGATAGCCGACTCCACGCACCGTGACAATGCGTTCCGGCTCTGACGAATTGACTTCGATTTTTTCGCGCAACCAACGAATATGGACATCAACCGTACGTTTGTCCACAAACACATCATATCCCCAAACTTTGGTGAGGATGAGATCACGGGATAGCACAACGCCTTTGTTTCGCATCAACTCAACCAATAAGTCAAATTCCTTATTGGTAAGCTGCTTCTCTTCACCGGACAGATGTACCCGACGACCAATCAGGTTAACCTGAAGATCCCTGGATACCAGTTCATCACTCGCAGCGGGTTGCTTGGTACGTCGGCGGAGGACGGCTCTAACCCGCGCCAGGAATTCACCTAATGCGACTGGCTTGACAATATAGTCATCGGCACCACTCTCCAGCCCGACAATCTTGTCCACTTCCATACCGCGTGCTGTCAGCATGATGATCGGAATGTGCATCAAATCCGGATCCCGTTGGATCATGCGGCAAAGACTGAGGCCATCGATTCCCGGCAACATAATATCCAACACAACCAGATCAGGAAGCTGGGTGCGGACCTTCTCTAGTCCCTCTTCACCATTGGTAGCGGTTAGCGACTCGTAACCTTCGTCGCGAAGTTTTTCTGCCAGATGCTTCGCTAGCACCAGCTCATCTTCAATGATGAGGATTTTTTCCATTACACACCTTCTGCGCTATTCCACTCATGTCAGCCTACTTTATCGTAGCCTAAGTAATGATGAATAGCACGTTTAGCCTTCAAACCGGTAGCCAACACCCCGCACAGTCACGATACGCCGAGGGTCAGAGGCATCGGTTTCCAATTTTTCGCGCAACCAGCGGATATGTACATCCACCGTGCGCTTATCTACAAAGTAATCATAACCCCAGACTTTAGTGAGAATGAGGTCACGAGACAGGACCACCCCTTTATGGCGCATCAGTTCCGCAAGCAAGTCAAACTCTTTGTTGCTGAGTTTGATCTCGTCGCCATCTTTATAAACACGCCGTCCCGTCAGGCTTAGGGTTAAATCATTGGAAATGAGTTCATCCTGTAATACAGGTCGACCTGGTGCGCGGCGCATGACCGCCCGCACACGCGCCAAGAACTCTCCCAGGGCAACGGGTTTGACAATATAGTCATCAGCACCACTTTCCAAGCCAACGATCTTATCGACTTCGGTGCCGCGTGCTGTCAACATGATGATCGGTATATGGGAAGTCGCAGTATCACGCCGAATGATGCGGCAAAGGCTAAGGCCATCCAGACCAGGCAACATAATATCCAGTACCAATAAGTCCGGGCGCTCTGCACGTACTTTCTCTAACCCTTGCTCGCCATCCGCAGCCGTGATGGTCAAATATCCTTCGCTGCGCAGCTTTTCGGCCAGATTATTGGCCAGCGTCAGCTCATCTTCAACAATCAGCACCTTTGCCATTTTCCAGCCACCCTTCCCACGGTTATTATGCGAAGGGTAACAGGATGACATTAAACCTTGACGATGCAGATTTTAATTTTCTTTAACCGTTAACAGACCGGACTCCACCTAATGTAACGGCTTTTTGAACTCCGTTCCGGATTGCCTGGGCTGCTGCTTCAGCCGCGTAGGCACCGATGACATTGACATTTGCCGGAACTTGTCCGGTCGCTAAAGCAAAAATGGTATCCCCATCAAATAGTGTATGAGCAGGACGAACAGCCCTAGCCAACCCATCATGTGCCATCTGGGCGACTTTATTGACTTCTTCCTTTGTCAGGCGCGCATTGGTCGCTACTACACCGATCACAGTGTTCTCACGAGTGGGGGGAGTTTGAACCATCTGGGCCATTGACCGCATCAGGTTCATGGAGTCGGCAAATCCATCTGTACCATCTCGTAGCCCACCAAGGATACTGCCATCGGCATTCAGCACATCGCCAATCGCGTTGACAGCAAAGAGCGATGCTACCAACAAGCCATTACCCAGATCAATACATGATGAGCCGATCCCGCCTTTAGTTGCGAGTTCATTCCCCATCAGACCACCAATACGGCAACCTGTCCCAGCGCCCACGCTGCCCTCGGCTACTGGATCAACACTAGCATTCAAACATGCCTGATAGCCCATTGACGAGTCCGGTTTAGCGGGATTGCCAAGTGCCAGATCAAACAATATGGCCGCAGGTACGATGGGTACGGGGCCAACCAGGGTCGGCCAACCAATCCCCTGTTCCGCCAGATAGCGCATAACGCCATCAGCAGTTGCCAAACCAAACGCACTTCCGCCGGATAAGACAACTGCATTGACCTGATTTACAAGATGCATCGGGCTGAGCAAGTCGGTTTCACGAGTACCGGGTGCCCCACCCCGCTGATCGACCCCGCCAACCGTACCTTCCGGGCACAGTATGACTGTGCAGCCTGTTATGTTATTAAGGTCTGTGACATGACCTACCCGCATACCTGCGATAGCTGTAATTGAGTTATTGAGCGTCACGATCATCATCCGGATGCAGGTTATAGTAAATCACACGTTCATTATCATCATTTAAGCCGTACATTTCATCCGGTTCGAGAAGATCGAGCGCGCGTTCATAATCATCAAGGTGAACCGCAACCGTAACAGTACCCATTTGACCCAGCGTAAATCCAAACACAGAAGCCATAGTCGGCTGATTGACTAAGGCTTTTATACCCTCAACTTCCAAGCGACCGGCAACAATTTGGGCTTCATTCACATCAGGAGACTCGTAGACGATCATCCATTCAGCAGACATGGGTAGTTCTCCCTGTATATGGTGCTATATCTTGGTTTACCTAGAAAGTATGGGTACATTATAGTTCAGGACAAGTTGCATCCAGGTTGTGGTATAGATCACCAATTGCAAGTTGGGCGATTAGTTCTAACCGGATGAAATCTCGGTAGTTGCCGGATCCGCCGTTGTCAACGGACTCATCGAAAAGCAAATACCTCGACTTTAGCGGATACTGTATTTTACTGGCATCCTGTACCCAGGCGACACCTATGCCCGGCGGTAATGTTAATATGCGCCGATCATAAAGTGAGATTGGCAAAAAGATGGTATTGCACCAGTAGTTCACCTGAGGATCAAATCGAATATAGCGGCTTACTTCAGCTGCGTCATGTTGCAGTTCTTGGCGCACGGACAGGCTATAGCTGGGCCGAAGTTCGCCAAATCGCTGAATAAATGGCGGCAAAAACAGTAAGCTTGCACCCAGGACAATCCAGGCTAACCATGATGGCCGGATTAACAGAAATACCAACAGGCTCAATAAAAGCGGAGCGCCTAGTAATCGGTAAAAACCTATTTCCAAGTAAAGGGCAAAAACTAGCACCATGAGCAAGCCAAGATTCCCTAGATGGAATAGAGCTTCGCGTTCGGGGGTACGGTATAAGTGACGGCGCAAGGCGAAAAGCAACCCAGCCCCGGAACTCACTAAAATCAATATGAGCAATCCATAGAGCAAAGACTCAACGTTGTATCCGTTGTTAGCAGATACGGTATTCAGAAATCCAAGTACATTCTTGGCTAGCGCCCGAATGAGCTCCCCCCAACCTGAAGACCAAGACCTCTGAAAAGCGCGCATGATCTCCAGAATATTGTTGACACCGGGTGGGGTAAGTAAGCCAAAAAAAGTGGTTATGGCAAAGGCAACCACCAGCCCAGCCACAATTGAAAGGATACTTTTGGCAACGCTCAAGCGGGGCCAAAGTAACAGGAACAAGGGCACACACAGCAGCACCCAGGAAAACCGGATCAGCGATAGAAAGATGAGGAATAGGAATAGAAGAACTGCCCAAGGCCATTTGAAGCGATTTGGTTCCCGAACCAGCACAGTGAACATACCCGCGACGATCAAGGTCATAGAAAAGTGGAAGGCTTCTTGATACAAAACCACCTGATAAATTTGGAGGGGCCAAAAACAGGCAACAACCAGGGCAATGAGCAAAGCCCGGAACGGGCCTAACTGCAATAGAGCAAATAGTGTAAATAAGCCAGCGACAATAAAAGCAGCGTTGAAATAAATCCCAGTATGGTATGCCCACCCAGTAAAGGTAGCAATCGAACCATAGATCATGGGGAATAGAGGGCCATGCACATCGAAGCGCGATTCTGATATGGGGGATAAGAATTCATGCGGACCGTAGTATCCACCAGTGAAGCCAACCTGACTAAACGTGGCGATATAGCTCCAATATCCAACGACATCATTACTAGTGATCGATGATGTTACAGGAACATAGTCGGGAATTGACGCTTGGATGACGGTACCAAGAAATACAATTCCAAAGATAACTGGTAGAAAAGACAACGCTAGATATATAACCCAGTCACGATACCGATCAATGCGTTTGGCCAGAGAATTATTCATCATTAGGTTGGCCTGTCCGGGCGTAGATAGAAACTTGTGGAATTGTATAGCAGGACGTGCAAAGCGATGCTCATATGCTAAAGTAATTGGGTACCAGGTTTGTTATACCAAAGGTTAAAGTAACTAGGTTGTGTTGACATTTCAACGTAACCAGATGAGCGCACTGGCGAACTGGACGAAACCTGCGTAACGACGGGCGAGTTTGTCAAAACGAGAGAAGACACGACGAAAATGCTTCAGTTTGTTGACGC
>JAFLCG010000037.1 GCA_017303635.1 Anaerolineae bacterium
TGCCTTCCGCTACCATCGCCAGCACATCCCGTTTGAATTCATCGCTGTACTTCTTGTATCCCATCCTTCACTCCTTACTCTCAGTTTATTGGACATTTCTCATGTCCGCCAAACTGGGGTAAGGTCAAAGTTCGTCTTTTTTAGATTGGTTTCAGTCATATCCACAAGTTGCAAATCAGCAAATTGGAGCTCTGCATTCTCAAGTTCACCACGAGATAAGTTTGCCCCATTCATAGAACCGTCCATAAGCCATTTCTTGCTACGTAACAACCGCACCGCCTCTAACGCAAAGGCATTACTCCTACTTCCCATCTGCGCGATGAGTTCTTCCTTCCGCTGACGGATGGCTCGCTGTTCGGCGCGTTGGTCGATGATGAGGACGGTGCCAATCGCGCCGACGATGGTCACATAGATGTTCTGCCAGTAACTCGGCAGATCGCTGCTGAAGATCAGCACCCCGATCCCGGCCAACACGGCGACCAACACCACCCCGCGCAACAACTGATAAAAGTTGTGGTAGTCGCGGTGAATGGATTTGATTTCGGTGAGGCGGTCGTGGGGATTGGTGGGCGGGGTCATGGCGGATCGGCTCCTTAGGGCAGAGTCGGTGGATAAACCCATCATACCCACCCCAATTGCTTTACGTCCACCGGGAAGCGAACTATACTATAGGCATAAGGTATGCAAATCGTATTCATCGACTCCCACAAGGCGATGGGTATGTTCACCACCTTTGGCCTCCCGCCGCCTGGTTTGATGATGCTCGTTAAATCCGCGCTCTTGTCTTAGCCGGATTTTGGCCTCCCCCGCTCACCAAACATTCTTACAAGACACGCTCTTGCGGTGCACTGGATTGCCGTCTTGATCGCCAGCAGGCAGATCAGCAGCATCCAGGTCTTTCGCATCCCATACCCATTCCCCGATGGCACCGTGCGTGCCTGGGAACGGTTGGATTGCCATTCCTGATTTTAGATGTTTATAAAAATGGAGTAACGCATATGAAGATGAATTGGAAAGTAATCGCCGCCATCGTCGTGAGCATTGCCGTCGTGGTCTGGGCGATCAGCTCGGTGGTGCCCAGTTCGTTTAACGGGACCAACCTCAGCTTTGGCGTACAAGGCGGTCCGGTCACCATCAATAATCCATCCAATGAGCCGATAGCGGCCCAGTTGTTGGGAACCGGTACGCGGACCTTCACGGTTAGCAGCAGCGCTGAAGCGCTGGGCGGTACCTCCACGCGACAGGGTACCGGTGCCACCGCGACCCAGTTGTTTGAGTACGCCTTGCCGCCCGGTGCCAGCACCTTCACGATCCTGCGGGGTGCAAACGTGATCTTCAGCACCACCACCGATACAAACCTGACGGCAACCGTCATGCCCCGGACGGACAATGAGGTTCGTTTCATCCTGATCATTGCCGCGGTCGTCATCGTGGCGGCGCTATTCTTCGCTTCGCAGAGCACTGGTCATCAGTGGCTGGCAGCGCTCCGCCCCCGTCAAGCGCCGGTGTTGGTTCCAGCAGCAGCGGCCGAAGCAACCGTCGAAACGCCGACTTCGAACCGGGGACGCGATGGCCGTATGTATTCCAACTACGGCAACGAAGATAAATAGCCGCATCCTTTTACACCGTAACCGCTCCGCATATCCCCTGTCGCCATGACAGGGGATACCCCCTTTCGTGTTCCATTTCCTCCCTCAATCTATGCTATATTTGGCCTGACCTTATGTCGTTGGGTATCTTCTGCCACGCGCCTGCACCGAAGGAGCCACCTATGCAATCTGTCACCGTCGCGCTGGTGCAATTGGCCTGGAGCGGCAGCCGCGAGTCGATGGCCGCCCAGTACCGTGACCTGCTGCCGCAGGCGGTCAAAGCCGGGGCGAGCATCGTCTGCCTGCCAGAGTTCTCCTGCATTCCGTACTTCCCCGGCACGCGGGACCTGGCCGGGTTCAACTGGGCGGAGACGCTGCCCGGCGGCTTTTCTGAACAGTGTTTCAGCACACTCGCCAAAGACTTCGGCGTGAGCGTCGTCGGCAGCCTGTTTGAGATCACCCCGGATGGGCAGTATTTCGATACCGCCACCATTCATGGGCCGGATGGTGCACTGCTCGGAATCACCCGCAAGATTCACATCCCCTCCGGCGAGGGCTATCACGAAACCGACTTCTTCAAAGGGTCGGATGTTTACCCGGTGCATCCGGTCGGGCCCCTCCAGATGGCGACCCCCACTTGCTATGACCAATGGTTCCCGGAGCTGGCTCGGATTTACACGCTCAACGGCGCGGAGTTCATCTACTACCCAACCGCCATTGGCGAAGAACCGGGTGACCCCAATATGGATTCGAGCATGGCGTGGCAGACGGTCATGCGGGGTCACGCAGTCGCCAACGGAGTCTTCATCGGCGCGGCCAATCGAGTCGGGCGGGAGAACGGGATCGGCTTTTACGGCAGCAGCTTCATCTGCGATCCTGGTGGGAATGTGCTGGCGCAGGCCGGACGCAATACGACCGAGGTCATCACGGCGGAACTGAAAGCGGAAACGCTGGAGAAGTGGCGCTGGCACTTCCCACTACTGGCCCAGCGGAAGCCCGCGATCTACGGTCGGCTGACCGAGGTGGTTGCAGCAAATAAGCCGGAATGGTTGGCTGAGTAAGCCCTCACCCCCATCCCCTCTCCCAATTCGCCGAAGACGGCGGGGAGAGGGGAGCCGGATACGGGAAAAGCCGGTAGTGCAGTGAGTCTTATACAGCAGAGTGAAAGTTTTTCAGTCCACAACGGGTCACAAAGGATTGACATAGTTGGCCTGATCTTCGTAAACTACGACTGACGGTCGAAGAACAGGAGCTAAACATCATGACCGAGTATGTCCTCATCGTTGGATTGGATGAACCCGAAGCGCAGGCCATTCAGGAACGGCTGGATGTGCCGTCGATTGCCCATATCACCCTGCCAAAGATCATGGTGCGCGATGGGCAATTATGGGCGGAAGCGGCACGCGGCCCCCGGCTCATGCCTATCAGCAAGGTCATCTATCACGGCATTTATGAGGAAGATCTCGATTTCATCGCCGGATTAGCGTTATGGGGCGGGCCAGTCATGCCCCGTGCCCATGCCATGATGGATTGCCGCCTCAAGCTGCCCTGTCTGGTACGGGCGATGCAATTCACCCGCTTTGGCGCACCGGCGCGGGGCTATGCTTCCCCGTATGTACGGTATGACTCGGATGTAGAACGAGTCGCCAAGTGGGGCAACTGGCATTGCGGCGAAAACAAGGAACGTTTCACTGGCACCTGGTCGAGCGAAAATCCTGCAATCGTGGAGCATTATCTGCCGGGGCAAGCTGTCCGCGTGGTGCTGATTGGGGATCATGCGTGGCAAATTCGGCTGGAGGGCGATGGCTGGCTCAAGTCCATCCACCACGATACCGCCGCCTTCATGGAACTCGACCCGGACTTGCTGGCGGATGCTCAAGCCGTACGGGTAGGCTTTGGGCTGGAGATCCTCGGGAATGATTACATCGTCGGCGAGGACGGGCAGAAGCACCTGTTGGAAGTCAACCATATCCCCAATGTGACTCGCTTCCCTGAGATTTGGGAAGCCTACCGGGATTTTGCGATTCAGTGGGGGAACGAACCCATTCCGATTAGTTAAGTGGCGCTGTCAGGCAGGTGCATCCGACCTGCTTGACACCCTGCAACGCCCCCGATACACTGCCCCGTTAGACCCTTTTACCCCTGCGAGTAAACTGTTGCCCAGCCTCGTCATTCCCACTCCGCCTGGTTTTCGCTTCTGGCCCAGCCTGACCGGGCATGGCTGGTGCGATCTGCTGCCGTATACGCTGGATGAAGCGGCGCGAACGCTCTACCGAGTGCATCAATTCAATGATGGTGCCGTGGTGCGGTTGGTCATCAGCGGCACCCCGGAGCAGCATATCACCGTCGCCGTCGAAGGGGTACGCGGCAAACTGAGTGCCGCGCGGGAAGCCGAAGTTGAGGCCGTCATCCGCTGGTGCTTCGACCTTGATCGGGATATGTCCGGCTTTTATGCGGTGGTCGCAGCCCATCCCCGGTATCAATGGGTGGCGCAGGTGGGTGCAGGCCGCTTGCTTTCCAGCCCGACCGTGTGGGAAGACCTGGCCAAGACGCTGATGACGACCAACACCACCTGGAACATGACCCAGCAGATGGTGGCTCGCCTGACCGCGCTGGGCGATCCCTATGCCGGGGGTGGTCAGGCGTTCCCACCCCCGGAGCGCATCGCTTCCCTGCCGCTGGATGCGCTTAACACCGCTATCCGGGCGGGCTATCGCGGGGCTTACCTGCATGAGCTGGCGCAACGCATCCACAGCGGGGAGATCGACGTGGAAAGCTGGCGCGACCCGGCGATTAGTTCACCTGACCTGTACAAGCGCATCAAGGCGCTCAAGGGGTTTGGGGATTACGCGGCGGGCAACCTCATGCGGCTGATGGGTCACTTCGACCGACTGGCGACCGATACGGAATGCCGGGCGGCCTACGCCGCTCTCAACGGTGGTCAACCTGCCAGCAATGATGCCGAAATCGCCGCTTATTATGAGCCGTTCGGGGCATGGCGTGGACTCGTCCAGTGGATGGATGTGATGGAGTCCTGGTTCGCCGAGATGGAGTCCCCATAAACAGCCCCTTTCCGCCTCGTACAGAAAGGGGCTAAAGGGAGCAGGGTTTGACCAGTTGTTGTCATTCCCTAGTCCCATTTACGCACGAAATCGCAAGACGGTTCAAAAAGGTTCACCGCATTACAGAGATTTAACGATTACCCCTGCGCCAGTTCCCGGGTGAATACATCCGCCAACAGCGGTTCAAAGAATTGCAGACCCACACCCTGATTGAGAATGCGGGGCAGCACCGGGATCAGCTCGGCATTGGCCGCAGGGAAGGTGACGGTCAGCGTGGCGACAAAGCGTTCGCGCTGCCAGCGGGTCATGGCAGTGACCACCGGCTGGTCGCAGACGGTGTGGTTGCGCAGGTAGTAGACACCGGGCAGATCGGGGGAAGTCTGCGCTTCACCATACCCCTCAGCGGTGGAGAGATCTGCCAGCACCGGGTCACTCAGCGCGGCAGCGGCGTCGGCCTTGCTACCGAAGGCATCCAGCGTATAGGTCGTGCTGGCGAAGTCGATCAGGTCCAGATTACAGGCACGATTTTCAATGACCGCGCTGACACGAAAGGCTTCGCTATGGGTGTTGAACCAGGTGGTCAACGCCTCACGGCTGGCTTCTGGCGCGGCGGCCAGCGCCTCTTCGGTGGTCTGGAGGGTTGTGGTCAGGGCCAGCGTATCGGCCAGATCGGAGGTGATGAGCGCCTGGCCTGCCGCCAGCGCATCCCGGTATTCTTCGGCGGTTGGGGCAGCAGGGGCGACATATGTGGTCTGCACTGTCGCCGGATCGCTGATGATCAGCACCGTATCCAAACGCGCACCGGGAGTCGTATCCGCTTCCGGATCACGCAGGCGAATGACTCGGGCATCGCCTTCCAGCACGCCGCCAAAAATTGAGTAGTCATAACCGAGATGCGGCGTGGCGGCCGTGGTAATGAAGAACTGTGAGCCATTGGTATCCCGTCCGGCGTTCGCCATGGCCAATACACCAGCTTTGCTAAAAGTCAGAAAGCCGACTGCCTCGTTGGGGAATTGGTAGCCAGGGCCGCCCATTCCTGTCCCGGTCGGATCTCCACCCTGCGCCATGAAGTCCTGCAGCACCCGATGGAAGGTGGTGTTGTTGAAATAGCCCTGCTGCGCCAGAAAGACGAAGTTATTGACCGCTAAAGGCGCATAACCTTCGTAAAGGTCGACATAGATGGGGCCGCCTTCAGTGCAGAAGATCGCCCGGTAGTCGATGCCCGCTTCCAGTACCTGCTCCGCCTGTGTGTAGGTACGAGTCGCCGGGTCGGCAGCCGGCAGCGCCGCCGTGCAGAGATCCGTCGGAGTCTGCGCGCCCTCTACCTGGAATGCAACAGCAATGACAGGCGAGGCTGCCAGAAGGAAGCTAGCCAGCAACACGGCCAGCAGCGAAAAGATCACACGCATCAGGGTCCATCTCCTTAAAATCATAACCAGCTATCGATTGTAACGGATGAACGCCCGGCACAGAACCCGTTGGCTCTAAGCGATTCCATACACCCCGGCTATACTCTGCGGGATCGATGCCCCACCGTAAAGGTTAGCTTATGGACTCCAGCCGCCGCGCCGGATTAATCTACATCGTGATCTCGGTCACGGCCTATTCGATGTTTTCGATCTGGGTCAAAGCCCTGCAAACCAGCGGGATGCCCTCGCTGGATATTGGCCTGTGGCGCTTTGGACTGGCGGTGCCGCTGATCTGGGCGGTGATCGCGTTCACCCGACGGTCAACGCAACCGGTCAATCAACCGGCATGGCAGCCTATTCTGATGGGACTTCTGTTGGCCTCGAACGCGCTGCTGGCGTTCTTCGGGCTGGAGCGCATTCCGGTCTCACTCTTTATCATGCTGTTCTATACCTATCCGGCGATGGTGGCACTGGTTTCATTGGCGATGGGGGAACGGCTGCCGCTGATCGGTTGGGCGGCGCTGGGCTTGACCTTAGTCGGGGTGGCGCTGACCCTGGAAACACCAGCGCAAGGTGAACCACCTATTAGCCTGGAAGGCATCGCGCTGGCGCTCGTCAACGCCTTGTCCACCACTGTTTACTTCATCGTGGGGAGCCGGGTCGTCAAATCCGGCGGCTCGATGCTGGCCACCGGCTGGGCACTGACCGGCGCACTGCTCCCCTTCCTGCTGCTCATTCCGCTGCGCCTGACAACCGGCGAGGGCGTTATCGCCCTGCCCCCCAACCTACCTGTATGGCTCAACCTGCTGGGACTGGTGATCGTCAGCACCACGCTGGCTAACCTGTTTCTCAATGCGGGTATTCAGCACTTAGGCGCACCACGGGCCGCTATCGTCGGCACCATCGAACCCGTGCTGACTGTCATTTGGGCCGTCCTGCTGTTAGGGGAAACGATGACGCCCCAACGATGGCTCGGTGGGGCGCTGATTATTGCGAGTGTGATCCTGCTACAAATCAAGCGGGTCTGATCAGACCGCCATGCTTACGGGATGCAGCATAAAGAGCGTTTCGCTGGACGAGAGTACCTCATATGCCGGGCGCTCGAGTTCGAGGCGGCGCAACACCACTTCCAGGGCTTTGCCGATGATAGCAATCTGGGCATAGTGATCGTCCAATGCCAACCCCTGACGCGCCTGCTCTGCCAAATTGGCATCCAAGCCAGCACTCAGTAACAGATTGACCGTTTTCCGTGGCAAAAACAGTTTTCCATTAAGGAAGTAGGGTGCATACGCGTTGGGCATCGTTCCTGTCCCTTCACTGCTTATCCATTGAGGAGATATTATCATTAATTGTTTTCACGCGTTTTTATATTTTCTCAATTGTACAATACTGTAACATCCAAAATCTTCGCGTATTGTTATTATCGGAAAGTTAAATCGAGGCATTTGTAATGTTGAATGTAGTATTTACAAATCGTTTACATATAAACCATGCATTATGCAGTGAATATACCTTGATTTTAGACATAATGTGCGGCACAATCTTCATACAATACTTAATTTTGTTAATCTATGTTGTAACTTTTTACAAGGGCCTTGTTGCATTAGTAGTCTAGATTTAGTTCGTTCAATCGAGTGTAAAACGAGATGGCACGTCAAGTCAGCCCACCACCCAAACCAATTCTGGACACCGGGATTATTCAATTAACACCGACCATTAACACATTGGAGCCAATGCAGGTTGATTTAGGTGGAAATGACGGATATGTGATTGGCCGTTCAGATGCACGCAGCACCTTCGTGCCTGATGTGGATTTGGTGATCTACAGTGCGCTTGAGCGAGGGGTATCCCGACGACATGCAACCTTTGTACGCAACGAAGGAATATTACATGTAATAGATCTCAACTCCGTAAATGGCACTTTTATAAATGGCAATCGCTTACAGGCAGATGTTCCTTACCCAATTCATAACGGTGATTTACTCAAATTGGGTGATCTAAGTTTGTCGATTTCTGCTCAAAGAACCTAACAGTCCCTCTGCTTTTTCTCAAACATTGCAGCACCTGCTTAGGGGATTGGGACGGTGTTGCGATTGGACATATGATAGCAATGACCGACTCATCACAACTTCGATTCGACGGTTCACTCTGGTGTAACCTGGATATAGCCCTGCGCAACCTGGACCAGATTTACGGTCAATCCATTACCCCCCTGGGTCTGAACATCATCGAATGGTATATCCTGCGGGCTTTACTCGAAGAGGATTCGCGCCATGCCTCTGAACTCGCACGTTCCGTAGGTCGGGCGGCCACCAGCTTCACCCCCATTCTGGATAAACTTCAGGAAAAGGGCTTGATTGAGCGAAAAGCCGATCCATCTGACCGCCGAGCCGTTCGCATTACCCTCACCGATAAAGCACGCCAGCAAAAACGTGCGATTACTGAAGTCGCCAATCGTATTGAAAAATGGCTGAACGGCACCATCGATAAGGGCGAGCTAGACACGTTCCTGCGCGTGTTGCTGCACCTGCAAAACCTGCAATTGGCCTAGACTAGGCCGGATCAACCCAGTTTTTCTGCAGGAAGCCGAGCAAGACTTGCTGGTATTCCTGCAGGATTGATTGGTTGAACAATACAAAGCGGATCAACGCGGGGCGGGCGTGTTCTCGTCCGTACTCAATCACGGTTCGCAATGCAACAGAAGCCGCTTCCGCCAGCGGATAGCCATAGGCCCCGGTGCTGATGGACGGAAATGCGATGCTGTTCAATTGATATTCGGTTGCCAATTCCAGCGAACGGCGATAGGCGCTGGCGAGCAAGGTAGCGACCCCCGGATCCGCATACTGGTAGATCGGCCCAACCGCGTGAATGACATAACGGGCAGGTAGTTTATGCCCCCGCGTCATTTTAGCGTCGCCGGTCTGGCAACCGCCCAGTTGACGGGTTTCCCTGAGCAGGTCCGGTCCCGCTGCCCGATGAATGGCTCCATCCACCCCACCGCCACCCAATAAGGACGAATTTGCCGCATTGACGATGGCGTCAGTCGCCTGGGTGGTGATGTCCCCCTCGATCAATTCCAGAGCCACCTGTCCATTCATGATGGCACGAGTTGGCAGGTTTCCCTGCATAGTTCCTCACTCCTGACTTTAACGGCTGTCATGTTATAAGCGTTATGGGTTCATGAAGTCCTGCCCATTGTAGACACTCGCAACGCTTCTGTAAAATCGTTTCACAAATTTCATTGTGGGTAGTAGGGGGATTGATTTTGCCAGAGCCATTTTCGCCGCAGCACGTTCAACAGGCACTGGATGCCTTTGGCTTCGGCATTCAAATTCGCTTCTTTGAAAACTCCACTGCCACCTCCCAGATGGCAGCTGATAACATCGGCTGTGAGCTGGGGCAAATCGCCAAAAGTATCGCTTTTTTGGTGGACGATAAACCCATTCTCGTCATCACCAGCGGCGACCAGCGCGTAGATGACAAGAAGATCGCCGCACTCTATAGCGTCAGCCGGAAGAAAGTCGCCCCGGCAAACGCCGAGCAACTGGTGACCCTGTATGGCTATGAGCCAGGGTCGGTGCCACCGCTGGCGCATCGCACAGCCGGTATGGATATTTATCTGGATGAGTCGCTGCGGCGGTTCGAGCAGATTTATGCTGCCGGGGGCGCCCATAATGCGATCTTCCCGGTGCGGATCGATCAACTGGCGACGATTAGCGGCGGGCGCTTTGTCGACCTTAAGAAAGAAACGACACCTTCGGAATAGCGGCTGTGTGAATCAAAAGGGCGAGCCGGTGGCTCGCCCTTCATTTCAATTACTGGTCAATTACTGGAAGCTCTGGCGCAGATGCTCGACCAACGCCTGCTGCTTTTCAGTCAGCGCAATCGGTACCGTAATCAGGATACGGGCGTAGAGATCGCCAAATTCACCCTGCTTCTTGAGCAACGGCATCCCTTTGTTGGGCAGGCGGAACTTGCGCCCGGACTGTGTCCCCGGCGGAATCTTCAGCTTGACGTTCTTCTCCATCGTAGGGATTTCGGCCTCGCCGCCAAGCAGCGCGGTGAACATGTCAATCTTCACATCGGTGAGCAAATCATCACCTTTACGCTCGAACTGCATGTCCTCGTCAACGGTGACAATCAGGTATAGGTCGCCATCACGGCCACCCATCCCCGGCATGCCTTCACCAGCCAAGCGCACTTTGGTGCCGGTATCGGCCCCTGCCGGAATTTTGACGGTGATCTTGCGTCCATCCCGCGTGACCACCCGCGTGGTCCCACTGAAGGCTTCCTTGAGGGTGATGGTGACTGGTTGTTCGATGTCTTCCCCCTGAGCGGCATTGCTGGTAGAAAAATTACCAAAGCCGAATCCGCCGGGCGCGCCACGACCCTGCGCCTGAGCACCACCCCGTCCGCGACCACCCAGGCCTCCGAAGAAGGTCTCGAAAATATCCGAGAACGGAACATCGCCGCTGTTCCCCTGGTTATAGTAGCGCACGTCTGGACCGGCCCCGCCGGGAAAGCCGCCCGGCGTAGTGGTTCCGAAGCGGTCGTACATCTCGCGCTTGTCTTTGTCGCTCAGAACCTCGTTGGCTTCATTGACTTCCTTAAAGCGGGCTTCGGCCTCTGGATTATTGGGATTCGTATCCGGGTGATACTTCTTCGCCAGTTTGCGATAGGCCCGCTTGATGTCGTCATCGCTGGCATTCTTATCAATGCCCAGCACTTTGTAGTAGTCTTTCGCCATAGTCGCCATACACTACCCAGTGGAATATTACACGTCAGTTACATGATTCATTGTAGGGCGGCTTAGAAGTCGAGTCAAACAATTTCTACGCAATTCTTATATCGGGACTCAGCGCGGAGTCTTCAGGAAGTGATCGGCAGCTTCCCGCGTGGGCAACGAGGGAATAGCCCCCAGATTCATGGTCGCCATCGCGCCAACGGCATTGGCAAAGCGGGTGATCTCCCGCAGTTTAAGCAAGTAGTTATCCGGGTTTTCCAGCACGCCAACCAGCATCCCGGCCATAAAGGCATCGCCTGCGCCGGTGGTATCCCGCGTATTAACGGCGAAGCCCGGCACATCAATGGATTCCTTACGGCTGTGGACGGTCGCGCCTTTCGCCCCGCGTGTCACGGCAATGATTTGCGTCTGTTCCCGCCACAATGGCGCAATATCATGCCCACCTGTCAGGAATTCGACCTCTTCTTCGCTAATCTTGACGATGTGGGCGTAATTGAAACCTGTCCACATTTCCTGCCGGGCGGCCTCGGCGCTCGGCCACAGGGAAAGCCGCAAATTGGGATCGTAGGAGATGAGCATCTGCTGGCTGGCAGCGGCCCGCGCCGTCATCAGCAGGGCTGAGCGGCTTGGTTCGGTAATCAGGGTGATTGAACCGAAGTGAAAAATCTTGTAGCCCTGCAGCACTTCCAGCGCCACATCTTCCGGTCGCATCAGCATATCGGCACTGGGATGCCGATAGAAGACAAAGCTGCGTTCACCTTCTTTAGTCAGGGAGACAAAGGCCAGCATCGTCCGCGCCTCGGTCGAATGCCGCAGGCCAGATACATCGATACCCTCGGCTTGCAGCACCTCGGTCAAATGCCAACCGAAGGGATCATCCCCCACCTGACCCAGAAAAGCAGCCTTATGACCCAAGCGTCGTACCGCCACGGCAACATTGGCGGGGGCACCACCGGGCGCTTTCTTGAAACCGGAAGCCTCACCCACGCTGACGCCGTGTTCCAGCGCCACAAAATCGATCAGGAGTTCACCAAAACTTACGACGGACATGAGAGCAATCCTTTTTGAGTTGAGGTAGCCAGTTCAGGCAGGGGCAACCGGCTGAGTCACCCTTATGATCAGCGTAACCGAGTCAGTATATCCTCGGCGGCAGTCAGCCCAGAGAGCACCGCGCCTTCCACACGCGCCTCCATGAACGCATCCCCCGCGAAGACCAGCAGCGGAACTGCTTCGGCCACCAATGTACGGTCGGGGTGTCGAACTGTCGGCAGGGCATAGCGCCAGCGTTTGTACTCCCGGTACACAATCCGTGCCTCCGGGGCCAACCATTGTTCCAGTTCTTCCTGCATGCGGTCCAGCACATCGGCTTCCGGCCAATCATAGATCAGTTGGCTATAAGCTGGCCCGGCATGAACGGTGATAATCCGCGCATTTGGCGAAATCCCCTTGCGCTGGTTATCCGCAATCCAGGTGATCTCCCCATCCGGGTGCTGGAGCGCGCCGGGAGTTGGCAGCGTGGTCTCCCCTTCAATCTTGAACATCCCGCATAGACAGGGTGCAATCGTAATGCGCTCCAGCGCGGCGCGATCTTCCGGTGTCAGGCTGTTGCCAACCAGCGCCAGCGATTGCGGCACAGGCGGAGTCATCAACAATGCGTTCGCCCGGTAGACCTCACCCGATGAGTCGGTAGCCCACCAACCTGTTTCATCAGCCACGATGCTGGTCAGGGTGACATTCACGCGAATATCTGCCCTGTCACCCAATTCGGATGCCAGATAGCGCGTCAGGGCATTCATGCCGCCGTGAACCGCATAGCGAGGATGACCATCCGTCGCTTCCCCCAGACTGCCATCACTAAACCCTTGCCCCCAGCGGTAGACCAATTCGGCAGCCTGCCAGCGGGCGCAGTAGGCCGCCAGGCGTGACGAACGCACCGTGAAGAACTGTGCGCCGTGATCTGCCAGGCCACCTTCAACCCGGCGCGTTGCCATCCGTCCGCCGACGCTGCGCCCCTTATCCACGATCAGCGGCTTGACCCCCTGTTCGGCTAGAACGCCGGCAGCCATGAGCCCGGCCATGCCAGCCCCAACAATCAGCACATTTGTATGATGTTCACTCATGATCGACAGTTACAGCTCTCTACTCACGGTCACAGCGATAAAATGGACAAGCAGTCTGCCGGTTTCGGGCTTTCCGCTCTTGCCTACGTCTTATAGTACCGATCAACCTGCCAGAGGACATAGGCCATCACGATACCCACCAACACCATCAGCCCGATGACAAAAAGCACCCCCATTGGATTCTCGAAGTCAGGCCAGGTGCGCGTAAAATTCATGCCGAAGAAGCCGGTGATGACTGCAAATACGCCGAAGCCGAGCGTTAACACCGTCAGGCGATTGACCACCCGATTCAGCCGATTGGAAACCGCCGACATATACAGGTCGATCATTCCCATGAGCGTTTCACGGAAGGTGGTAATCATATCGGCAATCCAGAAGAGATGATCGCTGACATCCCGCATATAGTATTCTGCCGGGTTGCCATCTTCAAAGCCGCGCACATGCGGCTGCGCCAGGTTGCTCACCAAATCCCGCGAAGGCCAGACCACCCGCCACAGGTTCAGGAGTTCGCGCTTGAGCGCAAAAATATCGTTGAGCGTTTGCTGGCGCGGGTTAATGAAGGCTTCGTCCTCCAGACGATTGATGGCTTCTTCATAGGCATCCATCACTGGAAAGTAGCCATCCACTGTGGCATCCAGCAGCAAGTAGAGCAGATAACTGACGCTCATTTGCGAACGATTGGTGTGCGCCAGACGTTCCTGCACCTGCTTGATCACCGGCTCTTCGTCAGCATGCACCGTCACGACAAAGTTCCGCCCGACGAAAATATCGAGTTCGCGGAAATCCAGCGCATGATCCCCATGCATGGAGACCGGGTTCACAATCAGAAAGATATGCCCGTTATATTCTTCCAGCTTGGGGCGCTGCTCATGGTTGCGTGTATCTTCGATCGCAACCGGATGAAAGTGGAACACATCGCGCATCAGGCGCATGGCTTCGTCATCCGGACCGCGCAAATCCAGCCAGAAGAGTTGGTCCTCAGAGGCCAATAATCCCGGCAGATCGGTCACTTCAGTGGATTGATGGTCAGAACTATGGAACAGCGTCAGGTGCTGCATCCGTACACTTGATCCTGAGTATGTGACAGTATACTGACCCCATTGTAACCAATCATCTGTACGCTCTGCACAATTTGACGACCCATTTTTCTCCACTCAAGCGGCTGATTTTCTCATCCGCCCCTCAGCAAGTGTGATTACATTCCGCAGTTGTCAGGAATGGTCGGTCCCACGCAGCTTGAAGAGAGAGGGAGTAAAACACAATGCGACGATTTGGATTACTGTTAGGTTGTGTTGACATTTCAACGTAACCAGATGAGCGCACTGGCGAACTGGACGAAACCTGCGTAACGACGGGCGAGTTTGTCAAAACGAGAGAAGACACGACGAAAATGCTTCAGTTTGTTGACGC
>JAFLCG010000038.1 GCA_017303635.1 Anaerolineae bacterium
TTCTTGACCCAGCTCAGACTATAGCCAATCGCTCGCGCCAGCTGCGCCAACGTCCAGTCAGGATGGTCGCGGCGCAGCTGATACAAGCGCATCCGGTCGAGTGCCCATTCGCTCTCCATACATCCTCTTCCCGATCAGAATGCTGGCGACCATCTTGTTGTGTCGAATACCGAAAGCTAATCAACTGAGGTGCGTACATAAATGGAGACTGCCTCAAGCCGAATTCGACATGAGGCAGTCTGATCGATAGATAGATCGTGCTGGCTAACTACTGAACGGTGATGCTGAGCGTGCTGCTCGCCAGCCCACCCGGCCCGCTGACAACCAGGGTGACCGTATACGTTCCTGGCGTTGTGAAGGTGTAAACCGGGTTCGCTTCCAGACTGACGCCCACCCCGTCTCCGAAGTCCCAGGCATAGTCGCTGGCATCCGTGACGACGCTGCTGAACTGCACCGTCAGCGGGGCCGTTCCGACCAGCCCATCGGCACTGATCGTCACCGTCGGCACCAATGCCAGAGTCGGTTCCGGCGTCGGGGTTGACGTGGGTGGCACCTCCGTCGGAACCGGTGTGGTGGTCGGCTCAAGTGTGGCTTCGAGCGTCGGCTCAACCGTTGGCTCCGGGGTAGGTGAAGCAGTCGGTTCAAGCGTTGGCTCCAGGCTGGGTTCAGCCGTCGGCGTTGCTTCCACGGGTGCTTCGACGGTTGGCTCAGTCGTCGGCGGAATAGGTGTTGGATCGGGTAGGTACCAGGCGATCATGAGTTGGGGCGCCAGTGCGGGATCGGCCTCGTACGCAGTGAAGAACTTCCGCGCCCAGTCGCTCCCGCGGCCTTCGATGACGAGCGTGAGGCTGTTGCCCGCTGCCCAATCTGCTTGATTGACGATCTCCTGCACGATTCCGGCCAGCCCGGTGTACGAAGCCCAACCCGTGGGTGTCAGCCGATTGGTGCCGCTGCTGACTCGGTTGCTGGTCCGTGGGCGGTCTCCCGGTAGGGCGCTGCTGCTGAAGGGCAAGCTGTTTGCGCTCAGGTCGCCAGCCACTTCAATATCGACCCCGATCCATTGATCGAACGGGCTGTAGACTGTCAGCCACGCATCTGCGATGACGGCACCCGGCGGGAGGTTCACACCCGTGAAGCGTAACCCGGTCAGTGACGGCGTGGCATTGCTCCGTCCGAAGAACACGGTAGCGCTGCCATCGACCAGCGTAGTCCCTTCCTGATTGACATCATCCGTTGGCGCGCTGATCGGCAGCGTCAGGATCGCGTAGGACGTCGGCTGTGGATTGACCGTGACGATCAGGCTGTCGGTGCTGCTAAGTGCGCCGTCGCTGGCGGTCAGGCGCAGTTCATAGGCTCCTGGTGCGCTGAAGCTCGCCAGAGTCGCCGCTTGACCGGCATTGCTGAAGTTCACCGGAGCCGGGCCGCTGACCTGCATCCAACTGATACTGAGGGTCGAACCCAGCGGCAGGTTATCGTCGCTGACGAAGCCGTTGAGGATGATCGTATCCTGCGGCAGTGTGAGCGCCTGGTCGGCACCTGCATTCACCATGGGTGCCTGATTGGCGGGTTCAATGCCGCCCTGATAGCGGATGACCAGCCGCGCCGCCTGGAGCGGATTCAGCTCATAAGCCACATAGAACTTTCGCGCCCAGTCGCTGCCCAGACCGTCGATGAGGAGCGCGAGACTGTTGCCGCTCGTCCAGCCGCTTTGATTGACGATCTCCTGCACAATGCCCGTCAGCCCGCTGAAGCTCACCCAACCGGTTGTGTTATACACGTTGGCGCTGTACCCGACCGAGGCGAACGTACGCGGACGGCTCCCCGGCAGGCTGATGTTGAACGGTTGGCTGTTTGCGCTCAGGTCGCCCGTGAAAATCAGGTCGAGTTGAATCCACTGGTCAGCCGGAGAGTAGAGTTCCAGATAGGCATCGGTGATGATCGCACCGGAGGGAACGTCTACCGCGTTGAAGCGCAGCCCGGTCAGTGTGCTGGCGGCATTCCCGCGACCTGCCCAGATGAAGGGGTTGCCATCAATCAGGCGCACCTCTTCCTGATTGACATCATCGCTGGCGCTGTTCACCTGTACGACTTCCAGACCGATTCCGGCAGGCAGCGTCGCGGTCGCAGTCGGGGCCAGTGTGCTCACGACGGTTGGGGTCGCGGTTATGGTGGGAGTGGCCGTTGCCGTAGCCGTTGCTGGTGCCGTCGCAGTTAGAGTTGCGGTTGCCGTGGATTCCAGTGTCACGGTCGGTTTAGGAGTCTCATCAGAGATAGAGACCATGATGCTGACCTGCGCGGTGCTTTCCTCAGCGCTGCCATTCCGCAAGGTGTAGGTGAATTCATCCTCACCGATAAAGCCGGGGTTGGAGGTATACGTCACGACTGTGCCATCAAAGACCACCGTCCCGTTAGTCGGTTGGCCGAACTCGACCGTGATGGTGTCATCGCAGCGGGAGATGGTGTCATTCCGCGCCAGGTCGGAGCGTGTGATGATGAAGGGCTGGCCGCTGGTGGCAATGCCTACCGTATCATCTTCTGCATTCGGTGGCGGAAGGACCAGGCTGAGCAGCAGATTCACCTGACCTTCCGCCAGAAGTGCACCATCGCTGATGACGTAGGTGAAGCGCTCTTCCCCGGCAAAGCATTCCGGTGCTTCATACACGAAGAAGTCGCCTGTGAAAGTCAACGTACCCAGGCTGGGTAATTGTCCGATTCCCACTACCGAGAGTGGTGCGAGCAGGCCGTCATCGGTATCGTTGCGGAGCAACTCGCCGCTGCCTATCGACACAATCTGCTCACCGTTATAATCCCGGTCGATGGTATCCGGGTTAGCGACCGGCGGTTGGTTGACCGGTGTCACGGTGGCGGTAGGGGTAGCCGTCGGTAGCGGCGTCGGTGTCTCGGTTGGGACCGGCGTTTGTGACGGCAGTGGGGTTGGGGTAGGCTGCGGCAGGGCTGAAGGATCATCATCGTCATAAACGCACATGCCTATGAGCTGCCCAATCTCCGCATCCGGGCGAATCCGCTGCTCCTGAACCGGCGTACCTTCCCGGAAGCGATAGATCGAATCGGTCGTGATATCTGCCGCCCAGAAGAAGGGATACGGCAGCAATGTCTCGCTCGGGTCCGCATCCACACTGAACCACCCCTGTGCATTGGTTGCATCCGCGATGCTGGCCCCTAGGGTGCCGCTGCTATCCATCGCCACCACATCCCGCCCGCGCGTGACAATCACCGAGATGTTGTAAGGGCTTTGACCACTGCCGTAATCAAAGTCCTGGGCAATGTCACCGCTTGCCAGGCTGCCGAAATCCAGCGCCTGGGCATCTGCGCCCACATCATAGCGCCGGATGGTGATGCCGTTGGACGTATAGGCGATGATATTACTTTGCCCGGTGGGGCCGTTGTTCACCCAGTTTGCCCCGCCATTTTCCAGCCCCACATCAAACGAGCGATCGACTGGGGGCAGGTCGCGCCGATAGACGATGTCCTGGGTGCCATTCGCCAGCCCGATGTAGGCTCCAAAACTGTTATCAAACCAGATGGATTGTGGCCCGGCATCATAAGTGCCCCAGGGGCCGAGGTTGACGCGCGGGAACTGCGGCCCGCTGAAGCGGATGACCTGCCCACCGCCGCCAGTGGCGATGTACAGGTTGCCTGCCGGGTCGAAGTCACAATCAGCCAGGCCCGTCATCCGAAAACCCACATTCATCACATCGATGCGCTGCCCGGTCGGTGCGATGTGGATGACGCGTCCATCGTCCATAATGGCGATCAGGTCGCCATACTGAAACGGACGGTTGGCGCTGGCGGGCAGCGCCATCGATAGGATCATGAGGCTGACGACCAGCATGATCGGGACCAATAGATACATGCGTTTCATTGTCTAAGTAACTCCCTGAACGGTTAACGAAACGGCTGTTGGGGCGAGTCCTAACTCGCCCCAACAGCCGGGCTTCACAAGGTCGGTGAACTTTCAAAAGACCATAAGCAGGATGAAGGCCGCTTCGACTACCAACGCCACCACCAGCCAACGCCGACCGGGCCGCTGGTGCCGGATGATTTCTCTGGTATCTTGATCGATGGTTTCCACATGGTTAAGTCGTTTGGCTCCCGTCAATAGACAGAAGGTGTCTTGTATCGCATCACGGCTCGTCATGGTCATCACGCTCCCGTAAAACGTTTCTGTGCGAGTTGCACATCCCCACGGTTAATGCGATGATAAACAGCAAGCGTCATGTAATCGCAACAGAAGCGCAGCAGTAGTGGAAGCACCATGTCAGATCTCAAGCTGTATCTTCTCGGAGTACCGCGTTTAGAAGTGCAAGGTCAACCAGTTGGGATTGACCGACGCAAAGCTTGGGCCTTGGCCGCGTATCTGGCCCTGACCGACCGACCGCAGAGCCGCGATACACTGGCGGCCTTGCTCTGGCCGGAGCACGATCAGGAACATGCTCGCGCCAGCCTGCGCGGGACGCTTCCCGCTCTGACTCGGGTCTCGCCGCTGCCCTGGTTGGAAGCCGACCGCACCGCCCTCAAGTTGGCGCGGGAGCACATCTGGGTCGATGTGTGGGCCTTTACCGATCTGCTCCGGCAGACCTATTCCTCTTCGTCAGAGTCAGATGCGCTCACAGCCGAACAGGCGGAACAGGTGCGGGCCGCGCTCGATCTCTACCGCGCGGATCTGCTGGCGGGCTTTCACCTGCCGGATTGCGCCGACTTCGATCAATGGCTGCTCATGCAGCGGGAATGGCTCCAGCGGGAACTGGGTGCGGCCTTGCGGCGCTACGCCCTTTATCTCTCGGAGCAGGGGCAGGGGCCGGCAGCGCTCGATCAGGCCCGCCGCTGGTTGGCGCTTGATCCACTCCATGAACCCGCCCACCGCCTACTAATGCAGCTCTATGCCGCCCATGGGCAGCGCTCGGAAGCCCTGCGCCAGTATCAACAGTGCCTTGAGTTGCTGGATCGGGAACTCGCTACCCCACCTGAAAATGAGACGACCGACCTCTATCAGCGCATCCTCACCACGGAGAATGTGACGCCGGGTGTGCCTGTGCTCAGCCAGGGCCGGGCCAATAGCGTCCTGCCACCCTTGCCCGGTTTGATCGTCGGTCGGGAAGCTGTTCTAACCGAGATCAAGCGCCGCCTGGGGATTAATAGTGCGGCGATGCGTCCGATCACCATCGTGCAGGGATGGCCCGGCGTTGGCAAAAGCACGACGGCTGCCGCCCTGGCCCACGATGGGCAGGTCAGCCAGCAATTTCCGGATGGCGTGTTGTGGACTTCTCTGGGGGAGACTCCCAATCTGTTGATGGCGCTCTCCGCCTGGGCCGAGGTCTATCACCTGGTCGAACCAGGTCGCCCTGCGCGCATCGAAGAACTCAGCAGTCAGCTCACCGCAGTCTTGCGGGATAAGCGCGTCCTCTTGATCGTCGATGATGTCTGGCAGGCCGAACACGCGCTGCCGTTCCGGGTCGGCGGCGCGGCCTGCGCGTTGGTCATGACCACCCGCCTGAATGATCTGGCGACCGCCTTGGCACCCACCGCGGCAGATGTCTACCGCCTGCCGGTGCTGGCGGAAGCCGCTGCGCTGGAACTGCTCGGTAAGCTCACGCCGGAGACGGTTCAGGACTACCCGGAGGGGGCGCTGCAACTGGTGCGTGATCTTGAAGGGCTGCCGCTCGCCATCAATGTCGCCGGACGCCTGCTGCATAACGAGGCTCGCCTGGGTTGGGGCGTCGGCAACTTGCTGGAAGAATTACGCGGTTCCAGTCTGCTCCAGGCGCAGGTACCCAGCGACATGACCGGTGCCGGGCGCGATACTTCGCCGACGGTGGCGGCGCTGCTCCGCCGCAGCACCGATGCCCTCGACGCGCGCTCTCGCGAACGCTTCGCCTTGCTCAGTCTGTTCGTCCCCAAGCCCGCCACCTTTGACCTGCAAGCCATGGCGCTCGCCTGGGATGTGGAAGACCCGCGCCCGACCGTCCGCGCCCTCATGAACCGTGGGTTGATCGAGCCGGTCAGCGGCGGACGCTTCCAGATGCACGCCTTGCTGGTACTACACGCCAGTGCGCTCTTGCAGGAGTTGACGGTCGCATGATCGCCGCCTCGAATCTACAGGCTGCCCAGCATCGCCTCGCCCGGCTTTATCTCACCAAATTGCAAACGGTGGAAGACGCCATGCGGCGCAGCGTTGTCAATAAGATCTATGGTAAAAGCTTGCTGGATAAAGAATGGCCACAGATCATTCGCTGGCAGCAACATGCCGCTTCTAACCTGGGTACTGCTGGCGGCTGGGCGCAGCTCTGCCGCGATTATGGTAGTCAAGCCATCAATACCATCTTCTTCACCTGCACAATCACGGAACGGATTGCGTGGTGGAAAAGTGCGCTCGAAGCTGCCCGCCTGGCAGGTGATAAGTTATTTGAGCGTACCTTCCTGAATAAACTAGCCGGGGAATATTCTTCGCTGGGTCAGTTGGATACCGTCAAAACCTATGCGCTGGAACTGCTGGCATTGGCTCAAAGCGATAACGATCTGAACTTCATTGCCAATGCCACCTATCAGTTAGCCACCATCGCGGAAGATCAGGGTTATCTTGACGAAGCGGTTCAATACTACCAGCAGGCACTGGCTCTGTTTGAGCAGTTGAAATTTGAGGTCAAAATCGGGCGGGCGCTGTATGGCCTGGGGGCCATTGCCCTGACTCAGGGTGATTTTGCTGAAGCCCATCGTTACTTCAGTCGTTACCAGGTCCTCACCGATCAACCAGGTCTCGAAGGGGATCACTGTTATGCGCTTCAGGGTGTTGCAGAAGCTCTGCAGAACCTGGGTCAACTGGATGCAGCCGAGGCTGCCTTTGGGCAAGCAATTAACCTGGCTCGCCAGATCAGCTTTCAGAATGCCATCGGGCCAGTGCTGATCGGGCTGGGTTCCTGTTTGTTGGAACGGGGTCAATTGACCGAAGCCATTGCCAACCTTGAAGAAGGGATGATTCTGGCGCGGGAATACAGTGGGCTTGGTGATGCACTGCACGCTCTGACGCGCTTGGGATACGCCTATTGGCAGCGCCATGAGTGGTCACCGGCGCTGGCATATTTGCTCGAAGCCCTGGAGAAAGCGCGTCAGTCCCAGTTCCGGCTTCATCTGGTTCGTATCCACCGCTATCTCAGTCTGGTCTATCTCTCAATGGGGCAGGTGTCAGAAAGCCGACAGCACCTGTTGGCGGCACTGCTGGAGAACCAATCTCTGAACAGCCTTCCCGAACAGGCGCAGCTCTTGCTGACCGCAGCGCTGTATGCAGCGCGGATAGGGTCCGCACAATTGGGCGCACACTGGCTTGGCGCTGCCTTGCCCCGTACTGATGCCGGCAGCCCTGTCGCAACTCAGGCACACCGCGAAGTCCTCTCAGCCCTGGGTGCCGAGCGTGTTCACGCGCTCTTGACCGAAGGCCGCGACCTGTCTGTCGAGACTATGCTGCAGCAGGTCATCCACCAGTTAGAGTCAACAGGAGGTGCCCCGGCATGATCTCCACCCACACCCTGCAAACCACGCACCGCCGCCTCGCTACCCACTACCTGACCCAACTCCGAACCGCTGATGCCGCCCTGGTCAAAGGAATACCCAATAAACAGTATGGCAACGGGCTGCTGGCGAAAGAATGGGTACATATCACCCGCTGGCAGCAGCACGCCGCCAGCCACCAGCAGCAAAGTAAGGACTGGGCCTTTATCTGCCGGGAATATGGGCGCTCGGCGGCCAGTGTCGTCTTTTTCACCTGCACCCCTCCGCAGCGCCTGGCCTGGTGGATCGCCGCGCTGGGAGGTGCACGGCAGGCGGGGGATCCCGTTTCCGAGCGGATCTTCCTCAACAAATTGAGTGCGGAATACTCGACCCTCGGCCAATTGGAGAAAGTGCGGGAGTGTTCACTCGAACTGCTCGATCTGGCTCAAAGAGTGAACGATCAGATGGCCGTTGGCAATGCCGTCTACCAACTGGCGACTCTGGCTGAAGATCAGGGGCGCTTTGACGAAGCTTCGGAACAATTTGAGCAGGCGCGGCGCATCTTTGAGCGTTTCAAGCATCATATGAAGACCGCTCGCGCCCTGCATGGGCTGGGCCGGGTGGCGGATTATCAGGGTCGCTATGCCGAGGCCCATCAGTATTTTCTCCGCTGTATGCAGATCACCGCCCAACCGGGTTGGGAAGTCGACCACTGTTATGCCGTGCAGGGCGTGGCGGAAACCCTCAGCCATCTGGGGAAGATCGATGAAGCCGAAGTTTACTACCGTCAGGCCGTCAACCTCTCCCGCAAAATCGATTTCCGTTTTGCCCTGGGGCCTGCGTTGATTGGTCTGGCCTCCTGTTTACTCGAGCAGGGGCGGTTGGAGGATGCACTGCCGCATTTTGTAGAGGGCATCACGCTGACGCGGGAGCACAGCGCCTTCCGGGATCTGCTCCATGGCTTGATTAGCCTCGGTTACCTCTACTGGCAGCAGGGGGAGCTGCCTGCCGCCCTGGCGCATCTGCAAGAGGCGCTTGAGCAGGTTCATACGTCCGAATTCCCGGTCTATGAAGCCCGTGCTCACCGCTGTCTGAGCCTCATCTACCTTGATCAGAACGCGCTTGACCAGAGCAAACAGCATTTGCGGATGGCACTGGCGCTCAGCCAGACGCTGAGTACCCAACCTGAGATCGAATCCGTCATCCCCTGCGCTGCGTATCTTGCCCTGCGAACCGGGCAGGCGGAAACGGCAGCGCTCTGGTCAGGAGCTATCACCGCCCAGCCGAACCAGGATCGCCCTTTCCATGACCGTCTGCATCAGGGATTAGTACAGTCCCACGGCCAGCGTCGGCTGAAGAAGCTGCTGTCCCAGGGCCGTTCCTTAACCCTGGAGGCAGTGCTGGTGCAGGTGACGACCGTTTCTGAGTCTGGAACAAGAGCGAACATAGATACCTCTGTCACTATGAAGTAGTGACAAACGTTGCAAGTGCTGACACAAGCTTATGGTCGAGCTTCTGTGATTGTCCACGCAGCATGGCTTCATGGAATAGCGTGCCTAAACGCCCTTCGAGACGCAAATGCAGCGGCATCAACAGACGTTTTTTGGTGAGGGATTCTGTTGCAGGATGATGTAGCAGTAAGCCCAACAAGACCGCGCTTTCTTCCATGTGACCTTCCAGCTCATTCAGGCATGTCCAGACTGCCAGGATATATGTTTGCACGCGCTGGCTTTCAATGTGTGCTGCTTTTTCTAAGGCCTCATGAAGTAAAGAATGGGCTGCTTTTAGGTTTTGTACACCTAGTTCGATTTCTGCCAACCAGGCGTTGCAAATGGCAACCTCGACCTCAGACGAGAAGCGGTGAGCAACCGAAAGCGCATTAGTAAAGCTCTGCTTTGCTGAATTGGGATTGCCTTCGAGAAGCGTTATTTGTCCTAAACCGATAAGCCCACTTATTTTGTCGCTTTCAAGTTCATGCTCGTCGCACAACACAAGTGCTTCTTCATAGTGTTGGCGTGCTGCCACCAGATTGCCGAGTTCGATTTCAACTGCACCCAAGCGAAACTGAGCAATGACAACATAAAAAGGTTCGTTGTTCACCTTTGCCTGTATAAGCGCCTCTTCACCATATTCGTGAGCCTGGTCAATCTGACCTCGGGCACGCACTACATCTGCCAGGCAGTACAACGCACAGGAAACATAGCCCGGTATATTTTGTGCGACTGTACGCAGATGCGTAAGGGCTTCGTGCAAATGCGCTTCACTTAACGCATAGTCTCCAAGCTCATAGTGACTCATTCCAATAATCATCCGAGCAACACCAGTGACCCCTTTAGCCTCAACAGCCTGGAAAAGGGCCAGGGCTGGTTGCAGATAGGTCAATGCCCCTCGATAATTCCCCTGGTCCATCCGCACATTGGCAAGATTCATCATCGCGATTGCCTTGCTCATACGATCGCCAGTCTTGTCCGCAATATCGATTGCCTAGCAAAAGAGGTCTTCTACCGCAAGCGGATCAGTATCGGACGTAAAATTGGCAAGTGTGTTGAGACACCTGAAGATACCATCACTATGTCCCGCCTCGCGGGAAAGCGGGAGCGACTTATGGAGATGCGACTTGCTCGCTTCGAGTTCTCTGCGCACATGGCTGATCACACCCAGAGTGTAATGGCAGTTCAACTAACCTTCGAGGTCGCCGAGTTTTTCGAAAAGTACTGTAGCGGGAGTGGTGAAGAAGATGGATACGGGTTAAATTATGGGAAATGAACACATGCCCTTACTGCCAAGCAGAAATCCATCAGATGAAAGCAGGCCGAACCAAGGCCGGTAGCCAACGCTATCGGTGCGGACAATGTCAGCGCCGCTATACGCCCAACCCAAA
>JAFLCG010000039.1 GCA_017303635.1 Anaerolineae bacterium
GGCTGGTCGGATAGCCATGTTCCTTTGGGTTGGGCGTATAGCGGCGCTGACATTGTCCGCACCGATAGCGTTGGCTACCGGCCTTGGTTCGGCCTGCTTTCATCTGATGGATTTCTGCTTGGCAGTAGGGGCATGTGTTCATTTCCCATACTTTAACCCGTATCCATCTTCTTCACCACTCCCCAAACTTGATTGAATTGACCCGTCAAAAGCAGTCCAAGGCGCATTTTTAGATGATTGATTTCATTCAACCTGTCATTATGGCTAGTCCTCCTTGACATACCCTCAATAGGGTCGTATGATCCTGTTAGTTAAGTTAATTAACTAAATTGGGGTTGCGATTGTCACTAAACCATCCATCCGAATCCGAAGAACTTGCCCAACGATTCTTCAAGGTTTTTGAAGAGTCTTTCAAAATGGTTGGGCAGTTGTATCGCCCGCCTCCCCAAATGCGAACGTTGAGCGTTAACCAGTTTCGTGCCATGCATTGTCTTATGCATGAACCAGGCCTTTCTCAGAAAGATTTGGCAGAACGGTTGGAAGTGACGCCCGCAGCTGTTTCCACTACGGTCCGTGAAATGGAAAAGCTTGATCTAATCCAACGGTTGCCAGATGCTGAAGATGCCCGCTTAATGCGCTTGCACCTGAGTGCAGAATCGAAAGCAGTGCTCCAACAGATGCATCAGCAGCGGTTACAAGGCGTTGTGCAATTGATGAGTCCGCTGCCCATTGATGAGCAGCGATATATTGTAGAAGCATTAGAGCGCGCCCTTGAGCAATTGCGGCACGATCGAACTGCCAACAGTGCTCAACCGTAATTTACCTGAAGACTCGCTGATTTCCCGGCGGTTGAGTCGCACCCACCGCCGCATTGTCAAATTGAACCATCATCACATGGAGGAATAGCACCGTGCAAGCAACCGCATCCCGTCAATCCGGCGGGCAGGGGCGGGGTGGGTCGGGCATGAAGCCCAACTTTGCTGCCTTACGTCGAGCCATTGGCTATCTCGGTAATCAACGTCGTCCAGCGATGATTGCCTATGGGGCCCTCATTTTTGCCACAATAGCCCAACTGGCTGTGCCACAACTGGTCCAGAATATGTTAGAGGCCGTGACCAACGGCACCATTGCCAATACGGTTCTGGATCGTGCCCCGGCAGCATTTCTACCGATGATTGCCGAGCGGCTTAATCTCACAGTTGATCAACTGAGGGCGAATAGTGTCAATGCCGAGTCTCTTCTCGTAAATGCGGTTCTACTGGTAATCGCTTTCGCTGTGATTCGGGGTGTGTTTGCCTTTGTTCAGGCTTATATGTCAGAACGAGTCTCTCAGGGGGTTGCTTTTGACTTTCGTAATCAGATATTTGCGAAGATTCAGAGGCTCTCCTTTAGTTACCACGACCAGAACCAGACCGGGCAGTTAATGATCCGTGCGACCAGCGATGTGGAAAACCTGCGGCTCTTCATTGCACAGGGTTTGGTGTTGGCGGCTCAAGCGTTCATTCTGCTCATTGCCACGCTTATCATTCTGTTTCTGACAAACTGGCAACTGACACTGGTCATCCTGCCTACCTTGCCGCTGGCGATGATTCTATTTGTTATCTTTGGCTCAGTCGCACAGCCATTGTTCATCGCGGTGCAACAAAAGCTTTCCAATCTGAACACCGTCTTGCAGGAAAGTTTGGCCGGCATGAAGGTGGTACGCGCCTTCGTCCGGGAACCTTATGAACAGAAGCGCTTTGAAACATCTGCTACCGACCTCTTGAGCCAGAGCATAAAGGTTGCTCGTACTTTCTCCTTCTTGTTTCCGGTAATTTTCCTGATTGCCCAGCTAGGGCAGGCGGCGATTCTATACTTTGCCGGACGGGGTATCGTTACGGGGGATCTGAACCTCGGCGAATATCAGAAGTTCAGTCTCTATCTAATCTATGTGTTCTTCCCACTGGGCAATCTTGGTTTCATCATTTCATTGATGGCGCAAGCTGCATCCTCTGCCGGTCGTATTTTCGAAATCCTCGATGCAAAGAGTGATGTGGAAGATAAGACCGGAGCCACCACGCTGCCCTCGATCAATGGACATGTTCAGTTCAAGGATGTGACTTTCCGCTATTTTGGTGGTGGTGACCCAGTCCTTCGTAAAGTCAGTCTGGAAGCTCAGCCTGGTCAGACAATTGCACTCTTGGGTGCAACCGGTAGTGGAAAGACGACCATCATCAACCTGCTGCCGCGTTTCTACGATGCCACTGAGGGGCAAATTTTGATAGATGGCCTTGATGTGCGAGATGTCACTCTGGATAGCCTGCGTTCTCAGATTGGCATTGTATTGCAAGAGACCAATCTCTTTAGTGGCAGTATCCGGGATAACATTGCCTTTGGTCGCCCTGACGCTTCGCTCGATGAAGTGATTGCAGCTGCGAAGGCCGCTGCAGCTCATGACTTTATCATGAGTTTCCCCAATGGTTACGATACCGATGTGGGTGAACGCGGTACGACACTTTCTGGTGGTCAGAAACAACGTATTGCAATTGCACGTGCATTAATTTTGGACCCACGCTTGCTGATTCTCGACGACTCGACCAGTAGTGTCGATCTGGTGACTGAGTACAAAATCCAGAAAGCGCTAGATAACCTGATGAAAGGCCGTACCAGCTTTGTAATTGCTCAGCGTATCAGTACGGTGCTGAATGCGGATCAAATTCTAGTATTGGAAAAGGGCCAAGTCGTGGCCTGCGGTACCCATGAAGAACTGATGGAAGAAAGTGCCATCTATGCCGAAATCTATCACTCGCAGTTGGTGGGCGATGCCCAAGCTACTGAACCAGATGCTGCGTTGCAGGAGGCCAAGTAACTAATATGATGGGTGGAATGGATGGCGGTCGCCGTCTACTAGAACGGGATGTTGTCAAGCCGAAGAATGTTAGCGTCACGCTGGGGCGGTTCTGGCAGTACTTCCGCCGCTATTGGGTCGCGTTACTGGCTGTATTGGTTCTCATGGTGATTACTACCTGGACGCAGATTATTGCCCCCGATTTGATTGGCCAGGCAGTAGACTGTTACCTGTATACCGAGAATCCATTTGCCTCAATGGTGGCGCAGGCCCCAACCAGTAGTGAGGATAACAATCCGGTTGCAACACCGGCTCGCACCTGCTGGTATGATGCAACCGAATATGACACGATGGAGGTCGAAGCTGCGAATGCTGCCAAGATCTCTGGACTTGGCGGCCTGGTGCTCGTCCTTATTGCACTCTTTGTCATCGGTTCGATCCTGCGTGGAATTATGTTCTACGCGATGACCTGGGCAGGGCAGAACGCGTTGCGCCAGATGCGGTTGGATGTGTTTAATCATCTGAATAAACTGCAAATGGGATATTACTCCGAGCATGAAGCCGGGGACATCATGAGCCGCTTCACGAGTGACTCGGAGACGATCCAACAAGTTATCGGCTTTGGTCTGGTTAGTGTATTAAGCGGCGTACTGCTGATTGTCTGGATCATGGTCAAGATGCTTCAGATGAGTCCTGCCTATGCGCTTCTAAGCCTGGCTGTTGTGCCTGTCATGTATGTGGCTACCCTGTACTTCTCCAATCAGGCTCGTAAGGCTTTTCGTGAGAGCCGCAAGGAAATGGGTAGCGTCAATGCTGATCTCCAGGAGAGCATTGCGGGTGTTCGTGAAGTTCAGGCCTTTAACCGTGAGCAGGAGAACATTGAGAACTTCGAACGTGTCAATGCCGCAAATCGGGATGCCAACTTGCGCGCGGCTGCCTTCACAAGTGCCTTAAGTCCCGTTTTGGAAGCACTAGGGTATGTCGCCTTGGGTATTGTAATTGTCGTAGGTGGCCTTTCCTTATTGCGGAATGAGCCGTTGTTGGGAACCTCACTCATTTCTCTGGGTACTGTGATTGCCTTCGTGCAGTATGTCCAGAACTTCAACCAGCCAATCCAGCAAATCGCTGTCCTATGGACCAATATTCAGAGCGCGATTGCCGGTGGCGAGCGTATCTTCACCCTGCTCGATGAGAAAATCACCTTGGAAGACAAACCCGGTGCCCAAGCGATGCCACCGATCAAAGGTAAGGTGGAATTTGTTGATGCTTGGGCTGAATACAAGGCTGGTGAGCCAGTACTTCGTGGGGTCAGCATGACTGCTGAACCAGGCCAGACGGTTGCCATTGTTGGGCCAACTGGCGCTGGTAAAACGACCATTATCAATCTGTTGCCCCGTTTCTATGATGTGACTCAGGGTGCGGTGAAAATTGATGGGCTTGATGTGCGCGATGTGACCCAGGCCAGTTTGCGTGCTCAGATCGGTATCGTCTTACAGGATACTTTCCTGTTTTCTGATACGGTCATGAACAACATTCGCTACGGTCGGTTGGATGCTACTGATGAAGAAGTGATTACTGCCGCCAAGTTGGTTTCTGCGGATTCCTTCATTGAGCGTTTGCCAGACGGTTATCAGACTGAACTGGGTGAACGAGGAAGTGGTTTGAGCCAGGGGCAGCGGCAACTGATTGCTATCGCTCGCGTTGCCCTGATGAACCCCGGTATTCTCATTCTGGACGAGGCGACTTCTAGTGTGGATACTCGCACCGAGCGGCTGATCCAGAAAGCTTTTGAGAAGCTCCTGGAAGGTCGTACCAGCTTTGTGATCGCCCATCGCCTGAGTACTATTCGAAACGCGGATCAGGTGTTGGTGCTTAAGGATGGTCAGGTGGTTGAACGCGGGACTCATGATAGTTTGTTGACTGAGAAGGGTGCCTACTACGACCTGTATATGAGTCAATTCCGCCGTGAAGATGAGAGCGCCAGTGTCGCCGCCAACGGCAAATCTACCACGGATGGGACGCTGCAACTGACGCCGCAGCCTGCCGGTGACTAACCCCTATCGCTAAAGTAGCATATATAGTTGTAACATGAGGCATCTTCAAATGGAGATGCCTCATTTAGGTTGTGTTGACATTTGAGGTATATTGGTCGGATGAAACCTGTGACGCTGACCAATGACCAGTGGACAAAAATCCACGCTTTTCTGAGGCAAGAACCGCGAGCCTATGTCGGGAACGAAACGGAA
>JAFLCG010000004.1 GCA_017303635.1 Anaerolineae bacterium
GAGGCGGGCACCGATCTGCTCGTAGATGGGCAGCGCCCGGTCGTAGAAGGCGCGTGCGCCGTCCAAATCATCCACCCGCAGGCTGAGGTCGCCCAGCGCCTGAAGCGTATTGGCCGCGCCGAGGCGGTCACCGATCTGCTCGTAGATGGGCAGCGCCCGGTCGTAGAAGGCGCGTGCGCCGTCCAAATCATCCACCCGCAGGCTGAGGTCGCCCAGCGCCTGAAGCGTATTGGCCGCGCCGAATATGTACTGTGATGCCTCGGCAGCAGCCAACGATTGATCCAGCAGGCGACGGCGCACCTCAAAGGGCGTGTAAAATTGCATGTAGTAATCCAGCGCGGCCCGCAGGTCACAGGCCTCACTGGGTCTGTTTTTGAACCCCCATATCAGCGCCGCTTGAACGTTCTCAAAATCGGGCGTAATCAATGCATGGCGATCTTCATCATTGTTGGCCTCGAAGTTTCCATGTAAGTTCGCGTACCAACCGAAGTGACGGGCGGGCAGTGCATCGTGTTCGGCCTCGGTCATGCGGGCGCGGGCGTGCGCCCGCAGCAGGGCGTGCTGGTCGTAGCGTTCGTCAGCCGTCGCGGTCAGCAGGGCAGCATCCAGCAGATATTGCAGGTATTCCGGTGCATCCTCGGCGGGTTCCTCCCAGATAGCGGCAGCCGCCTTCGCATCAAACGTGCCATCCGGCGCGAAGATGCCCAGCAAGCGGAAGCGCCGCTGCATGTCCTCGGAAAGCGCCTCGTAACTCTCCTTCAGGGTGACTTCCACGCTCAATTGTTTGTTTTGCTTTTCACCCAGTTTGTCCAGTTCAAAGAAGGGGCGCTCACTGTTCAGGCGGCGTTGCAGTGAAGCCAGGTACTCGGGTGCCCCTGCTGCACCTTTTTTCGCCAGCCGCGCCGCCGCCAGGCTCAACGCCAGCGTATGCCCTTCCAGCAGGGCGTGGAGTTGGCGGAAGGTCTCGTGCTGTGCCTCCGCTGTTGTGCCCAGCCGCGCCTCGATCAACTGGATGGCTTCTTTGTCGGTCAATACGTTCAGCTTCACCTCGGAATCCTTCCGCAGGTCGAGTTCATCCACCAGCGCTTGCAGCCGTGTCGTCAGCAGGAAGCAGCAGCGCGGCGCACGGACGAGGAAGGCGTCGGCGTGGGCTTTCTGCCACACATCGTCCAGGATGATGAGGGCGCGTTTATCCGCCAGCAGGTCGCTCAGCCGTTGCTTGCCGCGCTGCTCATCCGGGTATTCGTTGACATCATCGCCAAAGCGCGCGCCCAGGTCGGCCTGCCGCAGCGCCAGGTTGGGCGTTTGCTTCAGTTCCACCCAGTAGATCCCATCCGGGAACATCCGGCGCACATCGCAGTCGTGGGCCATGGCCGCCGCCAGCGTCGATTTGCCGATGCCGCCCATGCCCTGCACCGCCACCGCCTGCTCATCGGTGGTCGGCTGCCGCCCCTGCGCGCTGATGACCGTCACATTGTCCGAGTCCAGCCGGATTTTGCGCTCCAGTTCATCCAGCGCATCGTTGCGTTTGATATAGTAGGTGGGCAGCAGGGGGACACCGTGCAGCGTCCCCATCGGGGCGACTTCACCCTGCAACTGGCGGATGAGCTGCTTCACAGCCCGGTCGAAGTCGGCGTCGTTGCGGAAGTCAGGGATGTCGCCTCTGGCGATTTTGCGGAACTCATACGGGACTTTCTGGAAGGAGTCATAATCGCCCAGCCGCAAAATCGGGCTGATGCCGATGCAGTAGGTCTGCGCGTGTTCGATCTCCTTCTGCACCCATTCCTTGGGCGTGATCGGCTGACCGGCTTTGTCCATCCCGCCCAGTACGGCATGCGGCCCGACCACCAGCACCAGGCGCCGGCTGTCGTTGATGGCATCGCGGATCTCGTCCGAGAAGCTCAACCCGCGTGACTCCAGCTTTTCCCTGTCCCACCAGATGTTCAGTCCGGCGGCGGTCAGCGCCTCGTACAGGCGGCACATGAAGGACTCGTCTGACTTGCTCCAGTCGGCGCGGCTGCCGTCCGGTCGCTGGTCATCATCGCGGGCGTAGGAGAGGAATGCGTGATATTGTGGCATCGGGCGCGGCTCCTGTGGCGGTCATGGTTCCCGTAGGGGCGCACGGCTGTGCGCCCGCACATGGTTCCCTACAGGATAACACCACCCGTTCAAACGCGCTCACCCCGGAAATCGGGGGGAATTCCCTCAAAAACGGAACATATGTTCCGTTTTTGATGCCCGTTTGGTGGTATGCTCATCTGGACTCCCACTCTCCATCACCGAACGGGCGCGGGGCGCACCCCCCAACCTGGCAACATGGAGGCCGCAGGGCATTCTGATGAAGTTTGACAACCATCCTCGGCAATGAGTAACTGCTCACGTAACTCCTCGTCTTCCCGGCTCTGGCTCCCCTCTCCCTGAGGGAGAGGGGCCGGGGGTGAGGGCTGAACTACCATTACCGATCTTGCCTGTCAAATCTCATTAGGGAAGGTTCCATCTCTGGCTCCCGTCTCCCTGAGGGAGAGGGGTTGGGGGTGAGGGCTGAACTACCATTACCGATCTTGCCTGTCAAATCTCATTAGGGAAGGTTCCGGCTCTGGCTCCCCTCTCCCTCAGGGAGAGGGGTTGGGGGTGAGGGCTGAACAACCTTGACCGATCTCGCCTGTCCAATGTGTCCAATCTGTCCAAATTGTCCAATCACGAAGAACGGCGGACCATCGCCGCCGCCGCCGCAAGGCTCCTGTAGTGCCGGATGGGCGTACACTAAAGATGGGGCTGGGGACTTCGCACCACTTCAGGTTCACAGAGGAGGGACAGCGATGGGCGGCAAGAAACTGGTCACGATCGAACGCCATATTCTGGAAGCGCAGCGCGGCTACCCGGAGGCCACCGGCGTCTTCACCCGGCTGCTCTATGATATGGCGCTGGCGGGCAAGATGATCGCCCGCGAGACGCTCCGCGCCGGTCTGGGCGATGTCATGGGGTTGGCGGGCGGTGTCAATAGCTCCGGCGAGGAGCAGAAGAAGCTGGATGTCTACGCCGACGAGGTCATCTTCAAGCTCAACGACCACACCGGTCGTCTGTGCGCCATGGCCTCGGAGGAGCACGAAGGCATCATCGATATTCCCGCCCACTTCGATACCGGCAAGTACGTCCTGCTCTTTGACCCGCTGGATGGCTCATCCAATATCGAGATGAACGCCCCGGTCGGCACCATCTTCTCCATCCTCCGCAAAGTGACCGAAGGCGCCCACGGCACCATGGAGGACATCCTCCAACCCGGCACCCAGTTGGTCGCCGCCGGGTACATGATCTACGGCAGCAGCACCATGATGGTCTACAGCACCGGCCAGGGTGTGGCCGGTTTCACGCTCGACCGCACGGTGGGCGAGTTCTTCCTCAGCCACGATCATCTGCGCTTTCCATCGAGTGGCGGATACTTCAGCGCCAACATGGGCTATGAAAAATACTGGACTCCCGGCGTGCGCCGCTTCACCCGCTGGCTCCAGGGCATCGAGGGCGAAGGCCGCAAGCCGATGGGTCAGCGCTACATCGGCTCGATGGTGGCGGATTTCCACCGCACGCTGCTCACCGGCGGCGTCTTCTACTACCCGGCGGATGCCCCGGAATACGGGCGGCCCAACGGCAAAATCCGCCTGATGTTCGAGGCGCAGGCGCTGGCCTTCCTGGCGCGGCAAGCCGGGGGCTATGCCTCCGACGGCCTCGGCGACATCCTGACCATCCAGCCCCATGAACTCCACCAGCGCGTGCCGCTGTTCATCGGGGATCGCGCCCTGGTCGAGCAAGCCGAGTCCTTCATCCGCGAGCATGACTCGGCCTGGGTCAACGCCTATCGCCCCTACCGCGAGGCCGTCGCCCAACCATCCCTCTGAACCTCGCTACATCAGGGAGAGGGGCCGGGGTGAGGGCAAATAAAAAGGGCAAGTCGACGCTTGCCCCTCACTCTCATTGTCGGACTACTGCGGCCTTTAATTGACTATCTCACCTTACGCAACTACTCATTTATGCGCTCCGTTTTCCATCTCTGGCTCCCTTCTCCCTCAGGGAGAGGGGTTGGGGGTGAGGGCTGAGCACAAGCCTTCTAACTGCCTGCCAGGGGCAGCACAATCGTGAAGCACGTCCCTTCACCGACCACGCTGCTCACGCTGATCGTGCCGCCGTGCAGCTCGACCGCCTGCCGCGCAATCGCCAGCCCCAGCCCCGTCCCCTGAATGGTGCCGACGTTGCCCGCCCGGTGGAATGGCTCGAACAGACGGCTCAGATCCGCCTCCGGAATGCCGATCCCGCGATCCTGAATGGTGATGATCGCCTCGTGCTGATCTGCCACCAGTTGGACGGTGATGCACTTCTCTTTGGGCGAGTACTTGATGGCGTTATTGAGCAGGTTGGTCATCGACCGCCGCAGGATCTTGGTATCAATGTAGGCCACCACATGCTTCTCCGGCCCGATGAACTCAATCCCGCTCGCCATGCGGTGCGCGTGCTGGATGCTCTCGATCACATCGCGGCACCAGGTTTCCAGGTCGGTGGGCTCCGGCTTAAATTCCTTCCCCGTGAAGTCGGAGCGGCTGATGGTCATCACATCGCTGACCAGTTCCGCCAGATACTCCACCTGCTGGTCAATCGTGTCGTAGGCCTCGCGCTTTTCTGATTCGCTGGCGCGGTCGCCGTAGAACTTGAGCATACTGCTCGCCAGTTGGATAGCAGCCAACGGCGTGCGTAACTCGTGGGACATCATGGAGATGAAGCGGTTCTTCAGGTCGCGCAGTTCGCGTTCCTGCTCCAGCGCCAGGTTCAGGCGCTCTTTGTCCCACACCTGCTGCTCCAGGAACTTCCGCTCGGTGAAGTCCTGAATGACCGCCGTATAGATCACCCGGTTATCCAGTTCCAGCCGGTTGATGGCAAAGTACATCGGGAAAGTGGTGCCGTCTTTACGACGGCCTTCCATCTCATCGCCCAGGTTGCCCAGGCGGGAGGCGAAGCTCCGCATCGAACCATTCTGCCGTTCATCCAGTTCCGGGATGAGCAAGCGCAGGTGCTGACCGATCAGTTCGACCGGCTGATAGCCAAAGATCACCCCACCGGCCTGATTGAGCGACTCAATCCAGCCACCATCGTCAAAGGTGATGATGCCGTCCACCAGGTTTTCGAGGATGGCTTCCAGGCGGCGTTTGCTCTCCCGCAGTTCAACCTGAACCTCTTTGATCTCGGTGATGTTGTGGTGCGCCACAATCACCCGCACGTGCCCGTACCACTCGAAGTAGGTGGCCCGCACGACATACCAGCGTTTTTCTGTCGGGCTGTGGCAGGGATATTCCAGGTAATACTCGTCGCGCTTCCGCAGCATCACATCGCGGATGCCCTTTGCGACCAGCGCCGAATCCGGATCGTAGGAGGCGGATTTATCACACACCTCCAGATAGTTGACACCAATGCCGTATTCCGGCGCTCGGTAGTTGTTTTGTTCTGCGAAGCGCTTCCAGGCGGCATTCACGTGAATGATGCGCCCGCGGTCATCGAGAATGGCAATATGTTCGGTAAGCGCATCCAGCGCTCGTTTGAGGAAGCTTTCGGCTTCAACACGGACTGAATCGAGTTCGCCGTTGGTGCCGGGGCGGGGTCGGAGTAGAGATGCGGTCACAATGTTACCTGGGTAATCCCCGGGTGACGCTTCCAAAACCAGAAGCGTAATCCCCCTTAAATGATGAGCGTCCGATGAGAACGCTCTTGTACATTATAGGCGCTTTCGCTTCAGAAGGGGAGTTATTTCTCATTTTTGCTTTATATTCGCAATTATTTACAGACTGTGAGTACATCCTGTTACAGGCGCGTCCGCATTTTGCAGAGTTTCCAATGCGGCGACCCTTCCTGATAAACCCATGAGCATTCGTTGACGGACTTTCTGACGCTATCGTACAATTCGTTTTGAATTTTCTGAACGTAGGCACCACAACGAGGGAGCAGCCACCATGCGTGTCATCATTACGGGTGGAACGGGGTTAATCGGGCGGGCACTGTCCAACGGATTAGCCGCCGATGGGCATGAGGTCATCATCCTCTCCCGCAATACCAACAAAACGGCTGGCCTCGATGGCCGGGTTCGTCTGGAAAAGTGGGATGGCGTCACCACCACCGGCTGGGGCGGCCTGATGGATGGCGCAGGCGCAGTCATCAATCTGGTGGGCGAGAGCATCGCCGGGGAAGGCTTCCCACCTTCTCGCTGGACGCCCGAACGCAAAGAACGTATCCTGCAAAGCCGCCTCCGGGCTGGCACCGCCCTGGTGGAAGCCATTCGCGCGGCCAAGCAGAAACCCGCCGTCCTGGTGCAGTCGTCTGCGGTGGGCTACTACGGTACTCACGGCGACCAGGACATTACCGAAGACCATGCGGCAGGGAATGACTTCCTGGCTGACGTTTGCAAGCAGTGGGAAGCTTCTACCGCTGAAGTCGAAAAAATGGGTGTGCGCCGTCCGGTGGCCCGCACGGGCATTGTCATGACCACCAAAGGGGGTGTGCTGCCCCTGATGTCGCTGCCGGTGAAGCTCTTCGTCGGTGGGCCGATTGGTTCCGGCAAGCAGCAGATGCCCTGGATTCACCTGCATGACGAAGTGGCTGCCCTGCGCTGGTTGATGGATACCCCGACAGCCACCGGCGCATATAACCTGTCCGCCCCTAATCCGCTGAGCAACGCCGCCCTGACCAAGGCCATGGCGAAGGCGCTCGGTCGTCCGGCCTTCTTCCCCACCCCAGCCTTTGCCTTTCAACTGGCCTTCGGGGAACTCGCCGTCCTGCTGGTGGAAGGTCAGCGCGCTGTCCCCAGCCGCCTCCTCAAAGAAGGCTTCACTTTCAAGTATACCGATGCCGAAGTCGCCTTCCGTGATCTTTTCAGCAGCGGAAGCTAAGCTCTTTGAATCAAGAGGGGCGAGCCAGTGGCTCGCCCCTCTTGATTCGGTTGCTTGTAGGCCGGAAAGGATTAGGCATTTCAGAGTCGGTTTTTGAGTATATTGGATGAGCTTCCACGAAAATTGAGACCTGGGAGGAGGCTCCATCAGCATCCGCTGCTATAATAGCTCTTCTACATCCACCCATGCCGATGCCACCATGCGCGTTGAACACCTCTCGCTCACCAATTTCCGCAACTACGCCCGACTGGAAGTCTCGCTCCCGGTGGGTCAGCCCATCGTCCTGGTCGGGGAAAACGCCCAGGGCAAGACCAGCCTGCTGGAAGCGCTCTACTACCTGGCGACCGCCCGCTCCCCCCACACCACCAGCGACCGCCAGCTCATCCACTGGCGCGCCGAGGATGAACCTATTCCGTTTGCTCGGCTGGCCGGGGAAGTGCAGTCGAAAGCCGGGTTCCTCCGCGTCGAACTGACGCTGGTGCTGGAACGCGGTACCGAGGCGACCGCCCGCTTCAAGAAGGTGGTCAAGATCAACGGGGCGGATAAGCGCGTGATGGATTTGGTCGGCCTGCTGGCGGTGGTGCTCTTTCTCCCGCAGGATCTGACACTGGTGGAAGGTGCCCCCTCCGACCGCCGCCGCTTCATTGATAACACGCTGGCGCAGGTCGACCGCGCCTACCTAAACGCGCTCAACACCTACGAGCGCATCCTACCGCAGCGCAACGCCCTGCTCCGGCGCATCGGGGAAAAACACGCCAGCCCAGATGAACTGGGTTACTGGGATGCCCAACTGGTCGAGGCGGGTTCGGTGTTGATCGCGGGTCGGCAGCAGTTTTTGCGCGATCTGGAAGTGGAGGCGCAGCAAGTGCACCTCGACCTGACCGGCAAGCGGGAACTGCTCACGCTCAGTTATCAGCCCAGCTTCATGCCCACCGTCGAAGGCGATGGGCAGCTTTCGTTCAACACCATCGGCCTCGACCTGCACCGAGAACTGGATGCCGCGACGATTGCGCCGCAGTTCGCCGCCCGCCTGACCGAGCAGCTCCGCGAGCAAATCGAGCGCGGGGTGACGCTGTTTGGCCCGCACCGGGATGAACTGCGCCTGATGCTCAACGGGCGGGATGCCGGGCTGTATGGCAGTCGGGGTCAGGCGCGGACGGCGGTGATGGCGCTCAAGCTGGCGGAACTGGCCTGGCTCACCCGGCAGATCGCCGAGCCACCGCTGCTCCTGCTGGATGAGGTCATCGCTGAGTTGGACTCCTCGCGCCGCGCCTGGTTGCTGGAACGCCTGCCCGCGACGGCGCAGACTCTCCTCACCACGACTGAACTGGACATCTTCCCGCCCGCCTTCCGCGACCGCGCCGCCGTCTGGCACATCAACGATGGGCAGATCGTCAACGGCTGATGCACCAGCACCCCCAATCTGTGGGGGTTTTTGCGGTCGGATTCGGGTGGATAATGCGGACGGTATTCAGCATTACACACGAGTCATCTCCATGACCGAAGCCGTCAAACGCAAACGCGCCGCCCTTGGCCTAAGCGCTACTGTCTACACCCCGGACGATTTAGCCGCCAATGAAGATGGCCATCTGAGCGAAGCGCAGATCGCCCAACTGCAAGCTCTTGCCAAGGTACGCAGGCGGTCAGTGCGGGGTGAGTTTATCTCGGCAGGGATCATCGTGTCGTTGCTTCTTTCGTTCTGCAGGTTTCTCACAGTTCAACCAACCAATTTCACTGATGTGTTGGTGAGTGGTTCGCTCATTTTGGGTGTGGTGGTCGGTGCTGCCTGGCTGGCCTCAGAGATCAAAATGGATACGGTCTTTTCGATAATATACGACGCCGAACGGGGGACTGTTAAGGCCGACCGAGGGCATGTTCAAACATCAGTCGTGCGCGCACCAATGTCCAGCCTAGATAACAAGATGCCGCCGGAGATGCGCTACTACCTGCATATCAACAGCAAGACGCTGGAAACCGATTACGCCACCCACCTCACCATTCGCCCGGATGAAGAATACACCGTGTACTACACACCATCCAGCTACATTGCGGTGCTGGTGAAGCCAGCCAGTGAACTGCCGATGCTGGCACAGGTGGATCGTCAGTTGGTCTCACGGACGGGTAGCCGGGCAGCAGTCGAGGAATATGTGCGGTATCTGCACGCCGCTTTCGACACCACGCCTGAAGTGTTACGGCTAAACTCAGCCGGTGAATTGAGCAGCGGTCAGATCGCCAATCTCCAACGTATGGTTGGTAATCAGACAGGGCTGGGCATTCTTATGGTGGTTGTATTGGTCGTGATAGGTGTCATTTGTGCTTTAGCGATCAACAATTCGCCCAATCCCAATGCCAGTGATCTATGGTTGATGTTCATCGGGGTGGTCGTGCTGGTGATGATCTATCAAGCCCGTTCGATCTGGAAGTTTCGTGCGCTCTGGCTGGATGCACGGGATAGACAAGTCGAATCTATAGATGGGCGTGCCGTAACGAGGCCATCCCGGAAGAATCCAGGTGAGTATGACTTGGTGATTGGAGGTATCGAGTTCACGGTCTACAAGGCCCAGTATGATCTGCTGCAACATGGCGACCCGTACACCGTGTACTTCACGCCCCACAGCCGGACTCTGCTCGCTATCGAGTGGCTGGGGGCGAGTCCCTTCAAGCCGGAGGGCAGCACCCCCTCCCCAACCCATTGAGTGCTTCAGAGCGTCTGTAGCTCGGTCGGCAGCGGTTTGGCCTCTAGTTCGACCTCCTGCGTGGGATATGGCGCTCTATAAATCACGGCTACGTATTTGTCGTCGCTTCACTGCTGCGGAAGGTAGCCTGTTTGGCGCGGAAGACGAAGGCCACGCCGATCAGAATAACGGGCAAGGCAATGAGGGCGCTGCCGGTCAACTGCTCGCCGCCCAACGCCACCCCCAGCAGCAAGGCGATCACCGGATTGACGAAGGCATAGCTGGTCGCCAGTGCTGGGGAGACATTTTGCAGCAGGTAGGTGTAGGCGGTCATGGTCAGCAGCGAACCGAGTACGATCAGGTAAATCAAGGAAGCGACTGACCCTGCCGATGGATTGGTCGGGAACGGTTCCCCTTTCAGCAAAGCCATCAGCACCAGTACGCCACCACCCGCCACCATTTCCGCCGCGCTGCCCATGAAGCCGGCGGGCATATCCAGATGGTTCATCCAGACCGAGCCGAGCGACCATAAGGCCGGGGCCAGCAGCATCAGGAATAACCCCTGTGGATTGGCCTGTAGATTCCCTTCCAGACTGAGCAGCGCCACACCGACCACGCCAATGATGACACCGATCCATTCACCGCGAGCCGGCACCCTTCCCCACAAGCGGCTGTAGAAGATGGCCCACAGCGGCATAGTCGCCACCAGGGTCGCCGCTAAACCGGATGAAATCGACTGCTCCGCGTTGGCGACGCTGCCCATGCCGCCGCCCAGCAGCAGCGCCCCGACGATGGTCGCGCTGCGCCACTGTTTGAGGGTCGGGTTGGGTACACCCCGCAGCCGCAGGAACAGGTAGAGTCCACCCCCGGCAACCAGAAAGCGCAGCGCCATCATCCAGTAGGGCTGAAAGCCTTCCAACGCAAAGCGGATGACCAGATAGGTCGTCCCCCAGATGATGTAGAGGATGAGCAGCGAAACGATAATCCAGACGCGTCGATCCAGTTTGAAACCAGCGAGCGTGGGAACTTCGGTGACGGTGGATGGGGCGGCCATAAGCGGTTCTTTCAGGTGAATCAGGCAATACGAGGCATTGTAGGAGAATTTGCCCAGCATTGACAGTGACCAACAAAACCATTATGGTCACTTTAGCCCCATTAATGAAAGTGATTTGGCGTTATGACTTTTCATATTGATAGTGTCGGCTGGGCCTTACTGCGGCGCTTGCAGGAACAGGCGCGGCTCTCTTTCCGGGAGTTAGGCGAAGCCATCGGCCTGACCGCCCCCGCCGTTGCCGAACGAGTCCGGCGGATGGAAGAGGCCGGGGTAATCACCGGCTATCACGCTGAGCTGGATTTGGCCAAGGCCGGTCTGCCGATCCGCGCCTTCGTCCATCTGACCAGCAGCGCCCGTCAATCCACCCGTTTCCGTGAGGTCGTGGCGGACATCCCGGAGGTCATCGAGTGCCACACCATCACCGGCGTCGAGTCCTATCTGTTGAAAGTGGCGGTGCCGGATGTGGCCCATCTGGAAGGGCTGCTGTGGAAACTCAAGGATTATGGTGAAGTCCGCACCTCGCTGGTACTTTCGACCCAATTGGCGCGCCGCTCGATTGATCCGCGCAATTTTGAGCCGGAATAATGGCCTTCGATATCATGCCCGGATAGCAATTTCCCCCAAAATGCACTCTAATGGGCACGATAACTCATGCATTCATCGGATCACTATCTATGCTTCTTTTCAGGCTGCAAATTCTCCTGGTTGCTGCCACCCTGTTTCTGAGTGGCATCACAGGCCCCCGGTTAACGGTGTATCTCGCTTCCCAACAGGGGAATATCCCGCTGGAATTTCGGGGAATCCTGCTCTCTCTGCCCGATCTGACGCTGATCGTGCTGCTGCTGGTGACGGCTGCGCGGCTGGTCACAGAAGCCGATTATCGAGCCCGGCTGCTGGGATTTGTGCAGTGGGCGGGGCGGGGCGCGGGTAAATGGTGGGTGCTGCTGCTGGGCTGGATGCTGATCGGGGTGTTCTTCGCACTCAATGGCGCCGTCGCCCTGTATAGCAGTTTGCATCTGGGAATGGCGCTGGCACTGGCGCTGATCCTGGGCGACCTGTTCCTGCAGCACGAACGTATTCGGTTAGTCGTGGTTGGAACGCTCATCGCTGGCGGGGTGTTTCAGGCCGGGATTGCGCTGCTCCAGGCGGTGAACGGCAATGCTCTGGGGTTAAGTGTGTTGGGCGAAGTTGAACCTGCGACCAGCGCTGTGACCAGTTTCTATCGTGCGCCGGGCCTGACCAGCAGCCCCAATCATCTGGGCGGCTATCTCCTGATCGCGCTGGCGATTGGGGCGCTGACCCAGTACGGCTTTCGCAATACCCGCTGGCGCATCCCGTTGATCGGCATCATCGGTCTACTGCTAGCCGGGATAGTAACGACACTCTCTCGCAGTACAGCGCTCGGTGTGCTGTCGTGGGCGCTCTCGGTGCTGCCGTTCGTCTGGACGAGCCTGCCCTATATCGTCCGGCGCAACCTGATCTCTGGTGCAATGCTGACCATCCTGCTGGGGAGCGCCTGGGCCACGGCACTGCTGGCGGCTGACCCGACCAATATCTATCAGCGGACGTTTGCCCCGCGGGACTTCTTTTTTGTCGAAACCTGGCCGCTCATCCAGGAGAACCCCATCCTCGGTGTAGGCGCAGGCAATCTGATGCTGGAGGTCGGTGCCCGCACCGTTGACCAGACGCTTTTGCAGCCGGTGCGCAATGCCTGGCTGTATATTTGGGCGGAAAGCGGCTTACCGGGAGTGCTGCTCTTCTTCATGGGCTGCTGGGCACTGCTGCGCGGGCGCAACCGTTCCAGCGGCTATTCGTTGGTCTTCACCGGGGCGCTGCTGGGAATCTGTGTCATCGCCCTGTTCGACCACTATTTCTGGGCAGTGCACCCGCTGCGCGTGTATTTCTTCGGGCTGGTGGGCTTATGCCTGGGCAGCCAACTCCTGCCCGCCAGCGACTGGTCCGCAGTGAACCTGGACGAAGGCGATGCCTGAGGCTGGTCAGTGGGCGGTTGCATCTGGCGGCTGATTGCGGTTCAATGGAGCGCAGACTTTCTCACTAATCCGTTTCATTCAGAAAGCAGGTTCGGAAGCCATGCCCTCCTTCGATTACGAATCCCGGCAGGATCAAGCCCGCGCAATTTCCGGCGTGGATGCGGTGGCCCTTGTTCCCGGTAAAGCCATGTATTACTTCACCGGACTGGATTTCCACCTCTCCGAACGCCCGACCATTGTCATCCTGCTGCCGGATGGCCGCACCGGGGTCATCACCCCGGAACTGGAAATGCCGCGCCTGATCGCCCGACCTGATCTGGAGATCGAAGCCTTCCCCTGGAATGACACCGATGGCTATGCCGGAGCCTTCGAGAAAGCAGTTGATGCACTCGGACTGCGTGGCAAGACGCTGGGCGTGGACGGCCTGACCATGCGCGTCACCGAAGGGATGGCATTCCAGGCCGCAGATGGCACGCTGCGCCTCAAAGGGGTGGAGGGTGACCTGGCCCGTATTCGCTCGATCAAGTCTGCGCAGGAAGTTGCCCTCATGCGGGAGGCCTGCCAACGCAGTGAACGCGCCCTGGAAGCGACCCTGCCGCAACTGAAGCCGGGCATGACCGAACGGCAAATCGCGGACATCCTCAACACCGAGGTCAAGGCCGCTGGCTGTACTGGCTTTGCCTTCGAGGCGCTCGTGCAGAGCGGACCGAACAGCGCCATGCCGCACGGTGAAGTCACTGACCGGGTGCTGGGTGCGAATGAACTGCTCTTGATCGACTTCGGTGGTTCGATGCACTACTATCCGGCGGACATCACCCGCACCTTCTGCCTGGGCCAGCCCACCGCCGACATGCAAAAGCTGTATGCCATCGTCAAAGCCGCCAACGAAGCCGGGATCGCGGCTGCCGGGCCGGGCGTGCCGATGGGCGCGGTGGACAAAGCCACTCGTGATGTGATCGAGGCCGCCGGTTATGGTCAGTACTTCATCCACCGCACCGGGCACGGCCTGGGCATGGAGGGGCACGAACTCACCCCGCAGATCGCGAGCGGTGTGACGGATCTGCTGCAACCGGGGATGGCCTTCACCGTCGAGCCGGGGATTTATATCCCGGGGATGGGCGGCGTCCGCATTGAGGACAACCTGGTCATCACCGAGACCGGCGTGGATGTGCTGACCAGCTTCCCCAAACAGCTCACACGCTGACGTATAATGAGGATTACCCGCCCTGTGATGACCAGCACAACCAGGAGGATGAGCGATGATCGCTGAACCCCGTACCCGCCCCCTGACCGCTGAGGAATTTGAAGCCTTTGCCTTCCAGCCTGAAAACGCTGATCGTGTTTTTGAATTTATTGCAGGGGAGCCGGTTGAAGTGCCCTCGAATCTTTATTCCTCCGAAATCGGGTCGCGCCTCATCTTTGCTCTTCGGCTGTGGATGCTGCAGAACAGCAATCCCGGTTATGTGACCGGGGAAGCCGCTGGGTACTGGGTGGCGGGTGAACTCTATGCACCGGATGTGGCGTACATCTCCAAAGTGCGACTGCCGGAACTCCCTCATGAGGGATTCTCACCGTTGCCCCCGGATCTCGCCATCGAAGTCGTCTCGCCAACCGACTCGGAGCGCAAGCTGCGTGTAAAAATCAGCCACTACCTGGCGGCTGGCACGACGGTCTGGGTCTGGTTCACTGATGAGGCGCGGGTGGAAGTTCACCGACCGGGTAAACCCGTGTCGATCTTGGGGATAGATGGCGTACTGGAGGGTGAGTCAATCCTCCCTGGTTTCAAGCTACCCGTCAAGGACATACTGAAATGACTACCCCTCTCCGCTTTGGCTTTGTTGGCAGCGGTTATATCGCGGACACGGTCGCCCGACGCTTTGCCCATGTCGATGGTGCGATCATCACCGCGGTCAGCAGCCGACGGCGGGAAAACGCGGCGGCGCTGGCCGCCCGCTTCAACATCCCGCATGTGTTCGAGACCTGGCAGGAACTGGTCGCGTCGGCGGAGGTCGATGCCGTCTATGTAGCAACGCCAACCATCGTCCGCGAAGAAATCTGTATCGCCGCCGCCCAGCACGGTAAGCATGTGCTGGGCGATAAACCCTTCCTCAGTTACCCTTCGCTCCAGCGCATCACCGCTGCCTGCCGCACCCATGGGGTGGCCTTCATGGATGCGACCCACTTCTCTCACCATCCCCGCACCGCCCAAATCCAGCGCGAGATGAGCGAGCGCATCGGCAACCTGCGGGCCTTGCACAGCGCCTTCTTCTTCCCCACGCGGCAGGACAGCGGCAACATCCGCCTCGACCCGGCGCAGGAGCCGATGGGCGCGATTGGCGATATGGCCTGGTATTCCATGCGGGCCATCGTCGAGTATATGCAGCCATTTGCGCCGCCCATCCGTGTCGAAAGCGTGATTCAGCGGGCTGATTCCAACGGGGCAGTCATTCGAGGTTCGGGCCTACTGGTGTTCCCTGAGGGGCGGACTTCGACCTGGAACATCGGTTTTGACGTAGGCGCACTCATCATGGATGTGCACCTGCTGGGCGAGCGCGGTCTCATCACCCTGGACGATTTTGTGTTGGACTGGGAAAGCGGCTTCAACGATGTCGAAGCGGATTACCCTGCCCGCTTCATCCAGCGGCAGGGCGTGGTTAAAGCTTCTGACTATGAAATGGTGCTCGCTCCCAGCGGTCAGCCGCAGGCCAGCCGCATGATCGAACACTTCATCGCACTGGCGCAGGACCCCACCGGCGCGGCTGTCGCAGCTTCCATGCAGGCGAGTGAGCAGACCCAGTTGTTGGTGGATGCCATCTGGCAGGCAGCGAACTGAGAGGCCGCTATGCACCCGGAAGTCCAGTCCTTGATTGACCACTTTCAGATGACCAACCTGCCAGTCGAAGGGACGTTGTACAAACGCACCTGGTTATCTGTTGAGAAATTACCGGATGGTGGCCCAGTCGGTTCCGCGATTGTCGCCCTGTACTGTGAGGAACCCTGGAGCGCCTCGACCTTTCACCGCCTGACGACGGACGAAGTCTGGCATTTTTACGGCGGTGATCCGCTGCGTTTGATCCTGCTGTACCCGGATAGTTCCAGCGAAGAAATCATCATGGGGAGTGACCTCCTCAAAGGGCAGCGGGTGCAGTTTGTCGTACCGGCGGGGGTCTGGCAGGCGGGGCATGTGGTCAAAGGGGGGCGTTATGCCCTGTTTGGCTGTACGATGGCCCCCGGCTTTACACCCGCCTGCTTTGAAGGCGGCACCTATGACCAGCTTATCGGGCAGTGGCCGGATCGGGAAGCTGACCTGCGATTGCTCGGCTGCGTGGGAGAGACCAAACGGATGCCAGAGGATACCCCCTGACAGTAGTCTTTGTAAGAATGTGCCGGATGCCGTCGTCCTGATAATGTAACGGACGACGACACGATGAGAGGTCGCTATGACGCCGGAAAACCAGGGACATCACCTGCATAAGCTCATCGCCGAAATGGTCGTCGCCCACCAGGACGACCCGATGTGCTGCGCCGATTGCGAGTGTAATCTCGAACGGCTGGCGGAAATGGTGGCACGTGGGGCCAGCCTGCACGATCTGATGCCAGGCGTGGAGTATCACCTGCAATGCTGCAGCGACTGCCGGGAAGAATTCCAGGCACTAGTCTGCATCCTGCAAGCCGAACTCAAAGGCGAGTTAGGGTAAAAAACGCCTTCAATGAACACCTTCAAACAGCTAGAGGATATTTGTCCATGAAACGCGAACGTGTCTTGATTATCGGTGCCGGGCCAGCTGGATTGACTGCGGCCATCTATACCGCCCGCGCCCAACTGAGCACCACCGTCGTGGTAGGTCGCCTGCTGGGTGGGCAGATCAGCACCACCCACGAAGTCGAAAACTTCCCGGCCTTCCCCAACGGCACCACCGGCCCGGAACTGGTCGAGAACATGCGTGCCCAGGCCGAACGCTTTGGTGCGAAGTTCCTCTATGAGAGCGTGACCGAAGTGGATTTCACCAAAGGCTCGCCGTTCTACGTCAAGACCGATAACGATGAATTCATGGCGGATACGGTCATCGTCACCATCGGCGCTAACCCGCGCACCTTGAACATCCCCGGTGAAAAAGAACACATCGGGCGCGGTGTCAGCTACTGCGCCACCTGCGATGGCTTCTTCTTCCGGGGTAAGGATATTAGCGTGATCGGCGGCGGCGACTCGGCGCTGCAAGAGGCGCTGTTCCTGACCAAGTTCGGCAAGGAAGTGACCATCATCCACCGGCGCGACCAATTCCGCGCCAGCGTCGCCCTGCAATTCCGTGTCAAGGATCATCCAAAGATCAAGTTGCAAATGGATACGGTGGTCGATGAAGTGATGGGCGCAGATGGTATCGTCAAGGGCATGAAGCTCCGCAACGTCAAGACCGGGGAAACCTGGGAAAAACCGACTGACGGCTTCTTCGTCTTCATCGGGTACGATCCGAACAGCGTCCTGTTCGGCGAACAGCTCAAGCTGCGCGGTGATGGCTACGTGGTCATTGATGAAATGCACCAGACCAGCGTCGAGGGCGTCTTTGCTGCCGGGGAAATCCACGACAGCCTGTTCCGGCAGGCGATCACCGCATCGGGTGATGGTTGCAAAGCGGCTCTCAGCGCCATCAACTGGATTGGTGAACGGGAAAGCCAGCTCCAACCCTTAGATGCTCCGGTTGAGCTGCAACCTGCCTAAATACACGGTCAGCATTATCAAAAGAGCAGTATGAAAACATACTGCTCTTTTGATTCTTACAATATATAAACGCCGCTGTAATACGCTGAAATCAATATTTCGTAACATTATTCATGAATGGTTTATACGATTCAACGGCAATATAAGTGAATGGATTTCTTAAGGTTAGAAACCACCAAGTGACACGATAATGAACACAGATTAAGGAAGTTGGGATTGAGTTAGAAGAGGCCTACCCTATGTTGGAGGTCAGAGAAAACTTATCTCTTGAACACCTCTGCTTTGCAACCATTCTCTGGCTTCCAACCAGAGAAGTGATCTATGCCAATGAATTGGTCTTACGGTTGCTGAACAACACAACGACCTCTTTTCAAGGGAGATTTCTGGATCATTGCATCCATCCGGATGATCGGCCAGCCTTTGCCGCCTATCAGGTCCGGCTATTAAACTTACCCCCTCAACAGATTTTGACCATCCAGTTGCGTTTGCAATGTGGAACGGACGACTGGCGCTACGTCGATATTGCTTCTCGTAATCTGCTGAGCGTGCCGGAAGTGGGCGCGCTGGTCTCCCAGTTGACCGATCTCAGTGAACGCTGGGAACAGGATCAGATGACGCGGCAAATGCAGTCAACGGCGGAGGTATTGGTCAACCTGACGCTGGGACTGGAAACCCTGTATACGGTCGAAGATATATTGAGCGAATCCCTGCATCAGGCCGGTAAGCTCATCAAATACGATACCGCCCAATTCACCCTGGTTGAAGGGAATTCGCTGCGACTCGGTGCCAGTTCTGGTTGCGATGCCTGTGAGGCAGTTTCCACCCGCTTTGAGCCGGCTCAATCCCCACTGGATCAGGCCGTACTCGAATCATCCACCGCCATCGTACAGGCCAATATCGAACTGGGAACTTATGGACGCTGCCTGAACTGCCCAACCAGCGCGAACAGTTCACTTTCGGTACCAGTGAGCGCGTTCAGCCAGATCATCGGTGTCCTTCATTTTTTCAGCGACCAGCCCAATGCTTACTCCCAGTCCGATGCTTTCGCCCTGCTGCCGCTGACCCATGTCGTCGCCCTGGCAGTGACCAAGGCCTACGCCTACGAACAAGCCCAGCGGGAGGTCAATGAGCACAACGCGACCCATCTGCAGTTGCTCAAACGCAACCGCGAACTTGACCTGATTGCCAGCACGCTTCGCAGCGCCAGCTCGCGCCTGGATGTCCACCAGATTCTGGAAGACACCTGTCGCTTACTGGTGGATTGGCTAGGCTTTGACTTTGGAGCTTCCGGTCTACTTTCAGATGATCGGAGTGCCATCGAACTGATTGCTGAGTACAACCGTATTCCCCGTCCCACCGTGATCGGGCTAGCCCTGGCGGTCGATGGAAACACGGCCTCTGAATATGTGCTGCGAACCCGCGAAATCTTCGTGTCGACGCACATTCAGTCTGAATACAAAGTAGACGCCCTTCAGAAAATTATGAACGAACGGGGTACGCAGACCCTGATTGTCGCACCGCTGATCGTGAAGGATCAGGTCATCGGCACCATCGGCCTGGACTCTTTGGAGTCGCGGGACGTGACCGCTGAAGAACGGGACATTGTCTCTCTGGTGATGGGAGCCATCACCCAGGCGCTGGAAAATGCCCGTCTGTACCAGGCCCTGGAAGCTGAAAAAGACCGCCTGGAACAGCGGGTACTGGAACGGACTGCCGATCTGGCGCGGGCGCGGACCAGTGTGGAATCCATTCTGGAAAGCTCGTCCGATGCCATCCTGATGGTTTCCCCGGATGGAGTCATTCATCGCAGCAACTATGCCTTGAACGCCTTATATGCACCGAAGGGTGGCATCATGACCCCCGGGTCGTTCTACGATCTGGTGCAAGAAGAAGAACATTTCGCCATCCAGATGACCATGCAGCGTGTCCTGCAAAACCGGCAACCGGAACGGGTCGAACTCACCGGACTGCGCGCTGACGGCAGTTCCTTCTATGCTCAGGTCAGCATCTCGGCCCTGAACCACCTGGAAACCACCGCCACCCAGGGCCTGGTCATCATCATTCGGGATGTATCCGACCAAAAGCGTGCGGAGGCCGAAGTCCGCCTGACCCGCGACCAACTGCGCGCATTTATTGATTTCTCCCGATCCGGCATTGTGCTGACCGATAGCGATAATCAGGTGATCGCCGCCAATGCCCTGGGCCGAAGCGTCTTTGGGACGCTGGAGAATATTGGGGTTGCCATCCTGGCGGGGGAAGCCCGTGCATTCAAAGGGGGAGATGGTAGTTTAATCGCTGTGGAAGTCATCCCCGGTACTGAACCCGGCGCGACCGAAGCGATTGTCGAATTACTCATCAATGGCGTCCAGCGGGCGTTCCTCATCAACCGTTTCACAGTTGGGCGGGATATCCAGGCCTTTAACGCGGTGGGGTACGTCATCAGCGAAGTGACCGAAATCAAACGCCTGGAACAATCCCTGCGCGATTCGCTCATCAAGGAAAAAGAACTGAGCGAACTCAAGACGCGCTTCGTCTCGACCGTTTCCCATGAGTTCCGTAATCCGCTGGCGGTCGTTCGCTCCAGTACCGAGACGCTGCTCATGTATCGCGATAAGATGACGGCTGATCGAATGGATCAAAAGCTCCAGAAGATCATCGGACAGGTCGATCACCTGGGCGATATGATGGATGATGTGCTGACCCTCACCCGCGCCCAAAATTCCAAACTAGGCTTCAACCCTAAAGCGCTCGATCTGGTGAATTTCTGCAAGGATATTCTCGAAGATATTCAATCCATCCCGGGGAATGAGAACCGTATCCTGTGTGCGGCCCCCGCTGAATTGCTGGCAGAGTTTGACCCGACTCACATGCGAAAGGTGGTTCAGAACCTCGTCTCCAACGCACTCAAGTATTCCCCACGGGAAAGCCACGTTGAGGTTTGCCTGAGCATGGATGCAACCACCATTACACTCCAAGTGACCGATCACGGCATTGGGATCACGGAAGAAGATCAGTCCCACTTGTTTGAGCCATTCTTCCGGGCATCCAATGTCGGTATGGTTGCCGGTACTGGCTTAGGACTTATCATCGCACGGAATGCGGTTGAGCTGCATGGAGGCAAGCTGACCCTCCACAGCCAGGTCGGGCAAGGGACGACCTTCTTTGTCACTTTCCCTTTTAGTCAGCCAAAAGGTGTAACACCATGACAACGATTATGATCGTTGAAGATGAAGCGAGTCTGCGAGAAGAAATTGTCGAGATGCTGGGGTTTGAAGGCTATGATGTCATTCAGGCCGAGCATGGTGTAGCAGCCCTGCGGCTGCTGGAACGGCAGATTCCTGATCTGATCATCAGTGACATCTCCATGCCGGATATGGATGGGTATACCCTGTTGGAACGGGTACGGACCACACCGACCATCAGCCTGATCCCGTTCATCCTGCTCACCGCCCACGCCGAGCGCTCATTTGTCCGTCATGGGATGGAGTTAGGCGCGGATGACTACATTCCCAAGCCGTTCACCTCGGCTGAACTGCTGGCTGCCGTCAAGAGCCGCATCGGGCGCGTTTACCTGCAATCAGAGGCCATTCAAAAACAGTTAGATGTCCTGAAATCGCAATTGGCTCACCGCATCACCCACGAACTACGGACCCCGCTGGTATCCATCCGTATGGTTTCGGACATCATCGAACGGCGAATATCCCATTTGGGGAACGGGGAACTCACAGAACTACTGCATCTGCTGACCCAGGGGGCAGACCGCTTGACCCATGTGGTCGAGCAGATGGTGTTCCTTACGCAGTTGGAAGAAGGAGCGCTCACCTCCGAAACCATTCAGAATAATGACCTGACAGTTGATCTGTGGACGATGATGACCGCAGCCATTGACCTGAGCCGCCGCTATGCCTACCGCAACCATGACAAACCCATCGAGACGCAACTGCATGACCAGCGCGCGACCATTCGCTGCCATGCCCAAAGCCTGCGCCACGCCTTTGCCGAAGTCATCTCCAACGCGCTGAACTTCGCGGTTGAGGGGGCAACAGTTCATATCTCCGGTTGGAAAGCGGAAGGACAAGTGTGGGTCACCATTCTGGATAGCAGCACCGGCACGGCCACAACGCCGGAAGGTGAAGCCGGGGATGCCTTCTTCCAGCCCGATCGCAAGCAAAAGGAACAGCAGGGCTTAGGCTTGGGCCTGCATATTGCCACCATGATTGTCGAGGTGCATGGGGGACATCTGGAATTCACCTCCATACCCAATCGGGGTACCCAGGTGACCATCAATCTACCCATGATTGCTGCCCGCTGAGCCCGCATCAACCGGGCGACCAGACTCGCCTTAGCCCTTGGCTTGTGTCACCGCCAGCCGTTCGATCCGCCGCTGCAGGTATGGTGAAAAATGCCCCCGGTAACGCGCCTGGAGTTCGGGTCGCATCCAATCCGTACCCCTGACCTGCTTCCGGCAAGTTGGCTCGCCACACTGGCAGGCGAACTCGTCATACGTGCTGCCGTCGGTCATGGCATAGTCGTAACAGACTTCCTCACCAGGCGCGATATCGCGCAGCGCCACCAGCGCAATCTGCCCACTCAACCCTGCGTTGGGATTGCAGGAATGATTGATGAAGTCACAAGGTTCAACCTGCGCGGGTACCAGGTATAGATTCTCTTCTACCTGAACGCTCCGGCTGACGATGAGGGGATCAACCTCATGCAGTCGATCCGCCGGGACGATATCGCCAGCCCACATCACCAGCAGCTCTCCAGCCGGGATAAAAGCACGGGCAAAGACCCCATAAAAGCCTTTGTGTGGTAATTCGCGATGTTCAAGGGCGGGGGAAAAGTAAGACTTCGGCTTCCCGTTCACGAGCTTATGGCTCCTCTCGTAAACAAAAAGTGACGCACCCACTGGCACGCCGCGCCGGATTATAACCAATCTCCGCCGAAAGACGGAGATCGCTCGCGAACAAATCCGGCACAAGTTTCGTAAAGGGAACTTGTAATGTCACTTACAAGGGGGAGCGCATGAGCCGGTTACGAACTTTTTATACCATTCTGATTACGCAGGCCATTTCCCAGATCGGCAGCCAGATGACCGGGTTGGCGATTGGGATCTGGCTTTTCCAGCAGACTGGCGATGTCACCCCGCTGGCGCTGGTGTCCTTCTTTTCACTGATCCCCAATGTGTTGCTGGCAAATATAGCGGGTTTAGTCGCTGACCGGCTTGACCGGCGCTGGATCATGGCGCTGGCGGATAGCGGCGCGGCGGTCGGCTCTCTGATCTTGATGGGCTTGTTCTTCAGTGGGGTCTTTCAGGTCTGGCATCTGTACCTCATCACCCTGTTCGTTGAATTCTGCCGCGCCTTCCAAAACCCTGCCTTCAGCGCCTCGGTCGCGCTCATGGTGCCGGATGCCCAGCGTGACCGGGCCAACGCCGTCATGCAGTTGACCGGACCACTGGCCGGTCTGATTGCGCCGGGTTTGGCCGCCATCATCTATGCTGCCGTGGGTATCATTGGCGTATTGGCTGTCGATCTCCTGAGTTTTAGTGTAGCGATCACCGCCATGCTGCTGGCCCGCATCCCGGCTCCACCGCGTTCCGAGTCTAAACAGACGGCCTCCATCCTACGGGATTTGCTGGCGGGCTTTGCCTTCCTGCTGAAACACAAACCCATGCTGGTCATGGTCGGCTTCTTCACATTGGTCAACTTCATCGGGGTCGGGCTGGGCGTGCTGCTTACGCCGTACCTGCTCTCGCGGATGGGGAATGATACGGGACTGATGAGCATCATCCTGACCGTGTCTCATCTGGGAGCGATTGTCGGCGGCATTGTGATCGGGGCCTGGGGCGGCACGCGCCCCCGCATTCATACAGTGATGATCGCGCTCATTCTGGCCGGGATCGTGCTGATCTTCGCGGGCATGGCCCAAGCCCCGGTGCCGTTGGGGATCACCCTGTTCCTGTTCATGGCGCTGCCGATGGCGGCCAACATCCCCTTGATGTCCATCATGCAGGCCAAAGTGCCACCGGATAAGCAGGGACGGGTTTTCGCCGCCATCGGACAACTCACGATGCTGGTCACGCCGCTGTCTCCCCTGCTGGTCGGCCCGCTGGCGGATAACGTCTTTGAGCCAGCGGCCCAGGCCGCGACCTGGAGCTTCGCCCCGCTGGTCGGCAGCGGAGCCGGAGCGGGCATGGGCCTCATGTTCGGGCTAGCCGGTATCCTGATCGCAGTGCTGGCAGCCGTCTGCTACGCCTTCCCCAGCGTGCGCCGGATGGAAGTGACCATCCCGGACTGGCAAGCCGATGCCAGTGACATTGAACCCCTGCCCACCACGGATACCCTTCCCGTCAATGCCTGAGCGTATAGGGGCGGCCTACCGGGCCACCCCTATTTCCCCTTAAACGGCAACGCTTCCACGGCCTTCGCCAATTTGACATCGACCGCCGTGACTTTGCTTCCGGCATCGTGGGTGTTATAGCGCACCGTCACTTTGCACCAGCCAATATGGAGATCCGGGTGGTGATCTAACCCTTCCGAGACCACCCCGACAGCGCTGGCAAAGGCAATACCAGCCAGGTAGTCCTTAAACTCATAGGTCTTTTGCAGCGCATCCCGCTCGCTCGACCAACCCGGCAGGTCAAGCAGTGCGGCAGCGATTTCGTCATGGCTCAAAGGGGTGCGGTTCGCCATAGGGGTATCCTTTCCCAAAGTAGATGATCATGTTCAGTATAGGCATTCACCCTTCGACCTGCGATGAATGACCCATGAGGAAGTCCTCAAAATCGGTTTTGAACACAATCACTGGATCATCCGTATAGGAGGATGTGAAGGGAGCGCGACTGTGACCACAGCGGAAGAAATCAACCTGCTCTGCCGGTCGCAGCAAGGCGACCTGGATGCCTTTGCGGATCTACAGGCCAGTCTGGAACCCGCCATGCGGCGCTTCGCAGCCCGCCTGCTCGGTCGGCTGGACAATGTCGATGATGTCGTGCAGGATTCGATGATCGCGCTCTACCTGAACCTGAGCCGCATTCATCCGCCGGAACAGCTCCGGGCATATGTCTTCCGCATTGTCCGCAACCGCTGTTATGACGACCTGCGGCGCATGAAGAAACGCGGGCTCCCCCTCTCGCTGGATGCCACCGGCGAAGACGGCCTCGATCAGCCCCTGGGGGAACTGTTGGCAGCCGATGGCTGCAGCCCGGAGGATGTAACCTGCTGGATGCTGCTGGCGATGGAAGTCAACACGGCCATTGACCAACTGCCGGAAGTACAGCGGCAGGCGCTCATCCTCTACGCGGAGGAAAAGCTCGCCTATGAGGAGATCGCAGCGGTGATGGGCTGCAGTATTGGCACAGTCAAATCCCGCCTCTTTTACGCCAAGAAAGCGCTCCGGCAGATGCTCCCGGCAGCCACGCTCGAGGCGATAGAAGGCGAGTAGGAGCGACCCGCTAGGTTGCCCCTACAGGCACCATCATCAACCAGTAACAGGCAACAATCTGGCTATAAGCCATGAAGTATCAGCTATAGACTATCGACTGAGGACTATAACCATGAACGACGACATCCGGCGCGACCTGCGCCAACTCATCGGCCCACTGAAAGCGCTCGCCGAGAGCGTCAACCGCTCGATGGATATGGGCATGACGGCCGGGGCGGGCACCATGGCCGGACGCAGCTACCGCGCCCTGCACGGCAAAATCGCCGCGCTGTTGGCGGATGACCCCTATGTGACCGAAGCACTGGCCCTGCCGGACGACATTGGCGAGCAGCAGTTGGCCGCCGTCCACATGGCGGTCAACCAACTGGTGCCCTATATCGAGTCGATGGTGCGCCCGCCGATGGCCCCGCCGCCTCCGCCCCTACCGCCTCGGCCGGGGATGCCACCACGCCCGCCGGGTGCACCGGTCCCCCCTGAACCGCCGATCGATGATCTGCGGAACCTGGGGCGGGAACTGCGGGATCGCATCATGAGTTCGACGCGGGATGTCCTGCGTCGGGCGATGGCCGATCTGGATGTGAAAATCGACATCGATATGGATGATGAGGACGATACCGAAAAGCCCAAGCGCAAGGAAAAGAAGCGCATCGTCATCCTGGGTGGCAAATTCCGGGATGCCGATATGGAAGGCGTCAACCTCAGCGGGCAAGACCTCAGTGGGCAGGATATGGCCGGGGCCAACCTGCGGGAAGCCCGTTTTAGCCAGGCCAATATGCAAGGGGTCAACCTGAGCGATGCAGTGCTGGAAGAATGTGATTTTGTCGGCACGAATCTGCAGGGGGCGAACCTGGAATCTGCTGTCATGACCGAGGCCAACTTCAACCAGGCCAACCTGCAGGGGGCCAACCTGAACGATGCCAATGCCGATGAAACGCAATTCGTGAACGCCAATCTGGAAGGCGCACAACTGAGCGAGATCAACCTGAGTGACGCGGTGCTGGCACAGTGCAACCTGCGCGGCGCAAATTTACATGATGCCAACCTGAGCGATGCCGATCTTTCCGATGCCAATCTGGAAGGTGCAGATCTGCGGGAGGCCAACCTGAGTGATGCCCGTCTGAGCCGTGCCAACCTGGCCGGGGCCGATCTCCGAGAGGCCAACCTGAGCGATGTGCAGGCAGATCACACCAACTTCGCCGGGGCAGTCCTGCGGGATGCTCACTTGAGCGACGGCGACTTCGCCGGTTCAAACTTTGCCGGAGCTTCCTTCGATGAAGCCAACCTGAGCGATGGCGACTTTGCACGTGCGAATCTGGAAGGCGCTTCCCTGCGGAACGTGGATGGGAGCGATGCCCGTCTGGTCGGCGCAAACCTCTACCGGGCGGATTTCACCGAGAGCGACCTGCGCGATGCGGACTTCACCGATGCCAACCTGACGGATGCCAATCTCTCCGGGTGCGACCTGACCGATGCCCGCCTGGTGAATGCCAATCTGACCGGCGCGAACCTAACCGCTGCCAATCTGGAGGATGCCAACTTGCGTGGGGCAACCCTGCCGGACGGGACCCTCTTCACCACGCGCGCGGATCTCAGCCGCTTCGGGGTGGAGGAGTAGATTTCCACCGCCTTATCAGGGTCTTGGCGCGCACTCCACGATAAGCCACCTGTACTAGAGAGCGCCACTTGTTGGCTCGCAACGGACAATACACCCCTGTATGCGGATCCTCATACAGGGGTGCCAGCCATGTCATTGGCTAACTTGGAAAAAGCTCTGGCTATATAAACCCTGCCAGCACTTCAGCTTGCGCTCAGTTCAAGCTGCTGAACCCAGTTGACACTTCCTCACTCCGGTCCTCTAATGCTTCTGTATAAGGCCTCATTTCTTTCTGGTTGTCCTCAATCGGTCTCGATTGTCAACCTACCTGATCCTTCTGCGAATACACTCTCCATTTTCCTGATGATCTGCCATCATCCTTTTCCAGCGGATTCCGACCCGTTATGCTAACGGTCATGCACATTCGATGGTAAAGAACGACTATGAACCGGATGCAGCGCATTGTCATCGTCGGCCCGACTGGCTCCGGCAAGACCACCCTCGCCGACCAACTGGGTCAACAGCTGAATCTACCCGTCACAGACCTGGACACTCTTCATTGGAAGCCGAACTGGCAGGAAGCCCCAGCGGAGGAATTTCGTGCCCGTGTCGCAGCGGTCAGCGCCGGAGATCAGTGGATCGTCAGCGGCAACTACAGCAAAGCCCGTGACCTACTCTGGCCGCGGGCCGATACCCTGATCTGGCTGGATTATCCGTTGTGGATCGTGTTCCCTCGCCTGTTCCGGCGGACGGTCCAGCGCATCGTCACACAGGAAGATTTGTGGGGAACCGGCAACCGGGAGAGCTGGCGCAAGCAGTTCGTCAGCCGCGAGTCCTTATTCCTGTGGCTGCTGCAAAGCCAACCACGTCACCGCCGCACCTATCCGGCACTGATGGTGCAACCGGAGTACGCTCACTTGCGGGTGCTTCGCTTTCAAAGGCCGTGGCAGACCGATGCCTGGGTGCAGACTAGCCGGGGAATACATCCTTGATCGCAAGGCTGAAGCCAGGCAGGACACTGCCACCGTCAAGCCGGTCATTCATTCCCAGCTTTCGCACCCGTTCACCCGGTGTATATACCTCAACTGTCTGATGGGCAGTATCCACCAACCAGACCAGCACACCGTCTAGCAGATAATTGGCAATTTTAATGCGCATGGGCTCAGATTGATTCGTCGGTGAGAGCACCTCGACCGCCAAATCCGGTGGCAGCGGATTATAGGATACATTGGGCAGTTCAGGCTGCCGCGCTTTGGAGATAAAGGCTACATCAGGGATATAACGCTCGCCAGCGACCCGATAGCCACCGTCCGCGCCCGTTACCCAACCCAGGTTATGCAACTTGTTGAAGAGACCTATTTCGACCAAGATTAAGCCTGCCACCATCGAGGGATAGCTGCTGGATACCACTTCAACAATCTCCCCACCGATGTATTCCCAATCCCGATCCACATTTTCAGGTAGGTATATCCACTCCTCAAATGCTTCGACGGTAATGGGGGGTGCCTGTACAATCATTAAAGGTCATACCTTGCTCACATTACACAAGACTGATTATAACCAATATTTGTCCGTAACCTGCACACGCCAAAGGATTAGTCATGCCCCCCCTCCATCTCGTCCGGTTCCAGCATCCGCAGCAGGGAGTCCGCATCGGTGTCATCGATGGTGAGACGCTGATGGATGTCACCCGCAGCTACCCGACCATCGGCACTTTTCTGCGCGCCAGCAGCGGACGCATCGAGGCGGCGCTGGCGGATCTGCGCGGGGCCGTCCACGCCAGCATCGACCGTTACCCGGCCTCCGCCCTGGATGCCGCCCCGGAACCCGACGCGCTGCGTTGGCTGGCCCCCTGCGATGAACAGGATGTATGGGCTTCCGGCGTGACCTACGAACGCAGCCGCGCCGCCCGTCAGGAAGAAGCGGTGGACGGGGGTGATGTCTATGCCCGCGTCTACGCCGCCGAGCGCCCGGAATTGTTCTTCAAGGCGCGGGGCGAGCGCGTGGTCGGGCATGGGGACACGGTCGGCATCCGCACCGATGCGACCTGGAACGTGCCAGAACCAGAGTTGGCGCTGGTGATCACGCCGGCGCTGGAGGTGATCGGCTTCACAGTGGGCAACGACATGAGCAGCCGCGATATTGAAGGGGAAAACCCGCTGTATCTACCGCAGGCAAAGGTCTACAAACGGTCGTGCGCTTTGGGGCCGAGCATCGTCCTCGACCCGTCGACCGAGTGGCCGAACGCCACCATCCGCATCACCATCAGCCGGGGAGGTGCACCTGTCTTCGCCGGAGAGACTCACACTGCCCGCATCAAGCGCCGCCTGACCGAATTGACCGGCTATCTGGGTCGCAGCGCCGAGTATCCTGATGGCGCGATTCTGCTGACCGGCACCGGGGTCGTCCCACCCAATGAGTTCACGCTCGCCGCCGGAGATGAAGTCGCCATCGAGATCGAGGGTGTGGGCCGGTTGGTCAACACGGTGGTGGTGGTGTAGAGTCAGTTATTGATATGTTTCTGAGGTGCCCATGACTGCTTTACCCGTTCGGGAAATCGTCCTCTATAAACACGGCGTCGGCTTCTTCGTCCGCGCCGGGGAAGTCAGCGGCGAGTCGGTCACGCTGACCTTCAAGCAGGCCGAAATCAACGACATCCTCAAAAGTCTGGCCGTGTTTGACCGCGCTGGTGGGCAGGTACTGGGCATTCATTACCAGACGCCGCTGGATAAAGAGGCCCTGCTCGCCAGCTGCTCGATTGACCTCGACAAAGACTCCAGCCTGCGCGATCTGGTCACCAGTTTGCGTGGGCGGCAGGTGGAGATCGTCCAGCAGCATGGGCCGGAAACACTTGAACTGCTCAAAGGCATTATGGTCGGACTGGATGCACCCCAGACTTATAGTGCGGACATGGGTGAATTTGTCAGCCCAGCGCCTTACGTCAGCATTCTCACCGATCAGGGCGTGCGCACGCTGCATCTGAGTGATCTGCAACAACTGCGGGTGATCGACCCACAGGCGGCGCAAGACCTGAACTACTTCCTGAACATGAGCCGGAGCGAGGACGACCGCCGCACAGTCCAAGTACAGCTCTCCCCAGGCGAACACGATCTGGCGGTGTATTACGTCGCGCCCAGCCCGACCTGGCGCGTCAGCTACCGGCTGGTGGCGGAGAGCAACCCGGATGGCACAACTGGTAAAGCCCTCTTGCAAGGCTGGGGCTTGTTCGACAATCGGCTCGATGAAGACCTCGAGGCGGTGAAAGTGACGCTGGTCGCCGGGCAGCCGATCTCGTTCGTGTACGATCTGTACGAGTCGCGTATTCCGGAGCGCCCGCTGGTCAAGGATGAGTCGCGCGTTGCGCCGGGGCCGATTGAATATGAAGCCATCGCAATGGAAGAGCCGTCACCAATGGAATTGGAACGCACACGCGGAGTAGCACTCAGTAAAAGATTACCCGTCGCAGGACAAATAGCGTCCTCAGATTATGTCTCACGCTTTGCTCCTGCTCAGGCGGCCCAAAGCATGAAGCCGACCGCCGAAGCCCGCGACACTGGCGAGACCTTCCAGTACGCCGTGACCACACCGGTCTCGGTCAAGCGGGGCGAGTCGGCGCTGGTGCCGATCATCGGTTCCGAACTCGCGTATGAACGCGAGCTACTCTACAACGGGAACAAGTTCGCCGGGCATCCGGTGGCGGCCCTGCGCTTCAGCAACCCGACTGGTCTGACGCTCGAACGCGGGCCGGTCACGCTGGTCGAGAACGGGGATTATAAGGGCGAAGCAATCATCCCCTTCAGCAAGGATGGCGCGGGCGTGTATCTCCCCTACGCGGTGGAACTGGGCGTGCGCGTCAAGGAAGATTCGCGCTATGAAACCATCACCACCGGCCTGACGATCAAGGATGCCCACTTCATCTTCGAGCAGTACCAGACATCCACCCGAAGCTATACGCTGGAGAATACAACCGCGAAACCGGTCACCGTCCTCGTCGAAGGGGAAATCAGCCCACAGTGGGACTTGTACGACAGTCCCGCGCCAGACGTGACCACGTTGGAGAATCGCCGTTGGAAAGTCTCGGTCAAGCCGCATGGCCGGGCAGAATTGGTCATCCGGCACCGCTTTAAGCTGGTTGAACACGAAGAAGTCCGCAGCCTGAACAAGCGCCGCCTGGCTGAGTTCGTCCGCCACAACTGGTTAGCGGCAGGGGCCATTCAACCTTTGGAACGGATGCTGGATGCGCTGGGGCAGATCGACGCAGCACGCAGCAAGCAAGATGAACTCGATCAGCAGCGTGATGCCCGCTATGAGGAGCAATCGCACCTGCGGGAGAACCTGACCGCCCTCAGCAGCGATGGGCCGGAAGCACCGCTGCGCCTGCGGATGCTGACTCAACTGGAGCAGTCGCAGGACGTGCTGGAGGCGATTGCCCGGCAACGCGCCGACCTCGACGCGCAGATCGCCCAGGCGGAAGCAGAAGTCGAGCAGATCATCGCCGGGTTGGGGTAAACTTGCCCATGTCACCGATAGAAGGATGATGGAACATGCTCATCAAAGAGATGGCCTACTCTGCTGAGGACTTGCTGGCGCTTTCCAGTGCGCCGAAATACGCTGGCAAATTACTTGAACTCAGTGAGGGGAGACTGATCGTCATGTCACCGGCTGGTTGGAAGCACGGGAATCTGGCATCGTTACTAGATCGGAAGGTAGGTAACTTTGTCGATGAACACGATTTGGGTATGACAACCGGCGCAGAAACAGGCTTCATTCTCTATAAGTCGACTGACCCGGAAATAAAGGATACCGTCCGCGCCCCGGATGTCGGTTTCATCGCCAAACATCGACTGCCGGATCAATTGCCGGAGAGTGGTTATGTTCCCTTTGCGCCTGATCTGGCGATTGAGGTCATTTCGCCCAATGACGACCCAGAAGAAGTGCATCGCAAGGTCGTCCAATACCTGAAATATGGCACGCAACTCATATGGTTATTCTACCCCAATGCGGAGACAGTCGGTATATACAACGGCAAGAGTTTCCAATCGCTTGAGCGGGAGGATACACTCGATGGTGGTGATGTGCTGCCGGGCTTCCGACTGCCTCTCACAGATGTTTTCAAACGTTGATGCTCAAGGATGCCTAAATGAAAATTACGGCTATTGAATCCCTGCAGTGGGCGGAGTATCCACGGCTGATGGTCGTCCGGGTGCATACCGATAGCGGACTGATCGGGCTGGGGGAAACGGTCGACAAAATCCCCGGCTCGAAAGGCGCATTGCACGGCACCATCGCCCCACTGGTGCTGGGGCAAGATCCGCTGGATATCGAGGGCGTGTGGCGCTTCGTGATGGATAACATCATGTATCACGGCTACGCCGGGGCGGAGACACGGGCGCTCTCCGCGCTGGAAGTGGCGCTGTGGGACTTGATGGGCAAGCACTATAACGCGCCGCTGTATCACCTGCTGGGGGGCAAAACCCGCGAGCGCATCCCTACTTATAACACCTGTATCGGCTTCGGCCCTGTCCAGGATTACGCGGCCTGGCACGATGACGCCGGGGCGCTGGCGAAAAGCCTGCTGGCGGACGGCGTCAAGGCCATGAAGATCTGGCCGTTCGACCAGTTCAGCGAAGGTTCCTTCGGGCAGTACATCAGTCTGGCGGATGTCGAGCGCGGCCTGCGACCGATCCAGCAGATTCGGGATGCGGTTGGCACCGAGATGGAAATCGGCATCGAGTGCCACTTCCGCTGGAACCGCGTCAGCATTGAGCGGATCGCCCGTGCGCTGGAACCGTATCACATCCTGTTCATGGAAGATGTGCTGCCCGCCGTCCACCTCGATGAGATCAAGTCGATTGCTGCCAGTATCAACATCCCGGTGATCGGCTCTGAACTCCTGATGACGCGCTGGCAACTGCGCGATTGGCTGGTCAAAGGTGTCTCGCAAATTGTTATGACCGACCCGGTGTGGAACGGTGGCATCGCCGAGACGCGCAAGATCGCAGCCATGGCGGAAGCCTTCGGCGTGCCGCTGGTGCTGCATAACGTCGCCGGGCCGATCTGCCACGCGGCTTGTATGCACCTGGGCGCGCATATCCCGAACTTGTTCTATGTGGAGAGCGTCCGCGCCTTCTACCAGACCTATTTCCCCATCCTCAGCGGGTGGAAGCCAACCGTCAGCGACGGTCACCTCGATATTCCGCAGGGGCCGGGGTTAGGCGTGGAATTGCTGCCGGAGATGCTTGAACGCGCCGATCTGACGCGGGAGGTATCTGGCGGTGAGGGGTTAGCCAAAGGCCGCCGCGCCATGGGCGACCACTGGGCCGTGGAAGAAATTCGTTAAAGCGCATCCGGGAACAGGGGCTCCGGTGGGGTCCCGTCCGTCTGTACCCGTTTGAATTCGGCAAAGCGGTGAAGCTGCTTCATCGTGCGGACAAGGCTGCTGCAGCTTTTGGCGGCATCCCCTAATAGCTCGCTTAAATCCAAATCTTCCAGCAGGGGCGACTTGGCTTCGGTGATCGCTTTGATGACTTCCGGTTCACTGACTGCATCCATAACGAATTGAATGCTGTTCATCTGGTTGAGCATCCGGTGAACTGCCGCATTGATGTAATCCTCTGTCCTGAACTCACCCCACTGGGTTTTGTCATCCAGGTCAATACGCTGGGGGGATGCAGTCATGGAGGATTCCTCTGGCAATCAGTTGACAACAGAAATATAACGAATCGTGACAAAATTGTAACTGACCAAGCCAGCGTAAAACAGGCGGGGTATTCGCGGGTTAGTTAAGCAGTTGTAGAGAGCAGGGAGCAGACAGGTCAATCGGCGGCTGACTGAACAACCTTTCGGCACTGGCCTGTACAGCGAATCGAATCGGCAGCAATCGGCGGCTGGGCATCCGCGTAGGCGTACATATTGTTCAGCAGGCGGATAATCGTATTGCAGTTGTCCTGCGCGACCGACATCAACTCATTCCAGTCACGCTCATCAAAACCGATGAACGTCCCCGGGGAGGGTGCGCCATCTTCTGCCGCGATCTGCACATAATCCAGCACCACCTTGATGCCGGTCAGTTGGTTCAGTAATTCGTGGGCCGCACCGCGTACATAGTCCTCAGGGGGTAATCCATTCAACAGTGCCGGATCATCTGAGTGGACAAGCTGTTTGAGTGAAGCAGGGGCCACGATGCCAAACCTCAATGTGAAAAACTGTAACATTAAGCCCATGATAACGTAATGTTCAGCGTAGTCCATTAAGGCTTTTTGTCAGTGAATGAAAATTCACAAATTTTTCAGACATTCTGTACATTCTTGGGGCATAACCGCGTCAATACTTGAACATTAGCACTTTTTACGTCAATCGGGACTCGAAAAAATGGAGTACCCGCCCCCAGGCATCGGTCGCCGCGGCGGCGTCATAACTCGGCCCCTGATCGTTGAAGAAAGAGTGCTTTGTCCCTGGGTATACCTTGATATCGTGGTCGATCTGGTAGGTTTGCAGGGTCGTGTTCAGCTTTTCCCCCATGCCCTTGGTGAAGTCGTTCTCCGGGTACGAACCCACCACCGGACAGGCGCGCTCCACCACATTCAGCGGACGCGGGTTGAGGCCGTAAAACGGCGCGATCACCCGCAGGCGGGGATCGGTACAGGCCCAAGCAATCGCGAGTCCCCCACCGAGGCAGAAACCAATCGCCCCCACCCGGTTGGAATCAACTCGGGGCTGCGTCTCCAGCCAGTCGAGCGACCCTTTCAGGTTACGAATGGCCTCATGATCGAGCGAGTTGAGGAACATCCCGCCGAAGAAGCGGAACATACACAGCACCTGATTGCGACCAGCAAATAAATCCACTGCCAACGCCACATACCCCTGCTCAGCAAAGCGGCGGGTCACATCCTTGATATGGTCATTGAGGCCGAAGGCTTCATGTATAACCACCACCGCTGGGCCGCGGCCTTCACCCTCCGGCAGTGCCAAATAGGCGGTCATGGCGGGATTGGTTGATTTGATCTGCACGTTTTCGATGGTGATAGACACGATTAACTCCTCCTGGCAATCCGCAGCCCCAGCGCATCCACCAACTCGCCTAAGGCTTCCAGTTGGCGGGTATCAACCATGACCGACGGTCGGCGAACGGTCGGCGAGGCGATAATCCCGGCGCGGTAGAATAGATATTTGCGGGCGTGCAGGGAATATTCATGACCACTGCCGGACACCGCTTCGACTAGCTCCTGGGCCTGACCCAGCGTGGCTTCCACCGCATCATAGTTGCCGGCTTCCCATGCTTCCCAAACGCGCATGAAGAACTCGTTGAAGCCCACCCCCGGCAGCAGACCGGCTGCTCCGGCGCGTAATTCATCGCGCAGGGCGATCCCGCCCACGCCGCCAAACAGCTTCACATCCTCCGGCACACGCTCGCGCAAGGCATTGATGCGTTTGGCCGAACCGGGGCCTTCAATCTTGAAGTAGCGTACGTTGGGGGCGCGATGCTGAATACGTGCCAGATGTTCGGTTTCCAGTTGGCAGTGGGCATACTGCTGAATCTGCGGTGACTGCTGCACCATGATCGGCACGGTGCTGGCGTTACCCAGTTCCACGTAATGCTCGACCAGTGCGGCGTCATCCAGTTTCATGGTCGATGGGGGGAGCGTCATCAGGGCGGCAGGTTGAAAAGCGGCATAGACCGCGGCCTGGGCGATGGCCGCTTCGGTACTGCCGAAGGCCATGCCGATAATCAGGGGCACCTTCCCGTTGACTTCTTCCGCCACGACTTCGGCGCAGCGCAGGCGCTCAAAATCCGTCAGCTTATAGGCTTCACTGGCGAAGCCGCCAATGCCCAGGCCGTGTGCGCCGCCTTCCAGTTCAAAGCGCACCACCCGGCGCAGACTGGTTTCATCCACACTCCCATCCGGGTGAAAAGGGGTCACTAGAATGGGGATAATGCCGCGCAGCGTAGTGCTCATGCTGGTTCCTGTGAGTGGCGCTATACTAGGCGGAAGGTGTTACAACCATAACCCGCTTTACCCGACTCTACAACTGAGCCAACGATTTATGAAAATCCACCGCTTTACCCCTACCCACTATTTCAACACCATCGGCTCTCATGAACCTGTGCTGCACATCGCGCCCGGGGATACCGTCATCACCACCACGGTCGATGCCCACGGTCAGGATGCCGCCGACCGGACCGTGACCGCTGGTCCCAACCCTATGACTGGCCCTTTCTATATCGAAGGCGCTGAACCGGGTGATACGCTGGTCGTCCGCATCGAGCGACTGATCCCGAACCGGGCAACCGGGTGGGGTCGCCCCGGTCTGGCACACAACGTGGTCGATCCCACCGATGTAGCCGCACTGCCCAGTCGTCAAGAATTGGCGATCTGGCGCATTGACCCGGTGCAGGGCCGCGTCTATCTGCAGGAACCCATGGGCAAGCTGGGAGCCTTCAGCCTGCCGCTGCAGCCCATGATTGGCTGCTTCGGGGTCGCCCCTGCTGATGGGCAAGCCATCTCTACCGCCACCTCCGGCGAATACGGCGGCAATATGGATTACAACGGCTACGGCGAAGGGGTAACGGCGTACTTCCCGGTCTTTCAGCCGGGCGCACTCTTTCACCTGGGGGATGGTCACGCCTGGCAGGGTGATGGGGAAATCAGCGGCACCGGCGTGGAAACCTCATTCGAGATGCAGTTCAGCGTTGACCTCCGCAAAGGTCAGCCCAGCGGTTGGCCACGTGGGGAAAACGCCACCCACATCTTCACCGCTGGTAATGCCCGCCCGCTCGACCAGGCCGTACAGCATGCCACTAGCGAGATGCTGCGCTGGTTACAGGCCGACTATGGCTTCTCGGCGCAGGAGGCCAATCTACTGCTGGGGTATGCCGTTGAATACAGCGTTGGCAATATGTTTGACCCGGCTTATACCATGATCTGCAAAATCGCAAAGCGCTGGCTGCCGAGGAATTAGCGCCAACCGTCATCCATCTCATTCGTAATCGCGGGCGCAGCGAAAACCATTGTCCACATCAAAGGCATCGGGTTTCATTCGCCCGCGATAGGGCAAACTCAACAGTTCAGAATACTCAATGAGATAGGAGCCTCCTCGTATTACCCGAAAGTCGTCTGAAGTTCGGTCGATTTCAGCTTCACGCCCGTCGTCCGGAACATAGGGATAGGGATCATGTCTGGAATTGACCCATTCCCAGACGTTGCCACCCAAATCAACCGCCCCGACCCAGGAACGACCTTCCGGTCGGCTACCAACCTCGGCTGACACACCTTCATGCAGCCAGACGGCATAGTTATCATTCCAGTCATTTCCCCAGGGGTTGATCCAGTTATCCGGCCCACGCGCCGCATACTCCCATTCGTGTTCGGCGGGCAAGCGACCGCCACGTAAATTACAGAAGTCGCGAGCTTCAAACCAGTCTATATTGCTCACGGGCAGTAAGTCACCCTTATCCACTGGTGAATGAGCAGCGTTCCCACCCAGTCGTACAAAATCGCTCTGTGTAACCTCAGTCATATCGAGCCAGAAAGGCTCATCAAAGCATTGCTGGTGAACAGGTATATCATCGCGGGTGCCGCCCTCGCGGCCCATCTCAAAACAACCAACAGGCACAAGGACCATAGAGATACCGTCATCAAATACCTGCTCGACAGGTACCCAATCGTCATTGCTGGTAATCGGGGAAAAACCGGCTTCAGGTGTAGGTGTAACAGCAGCTTGTTGGATTAGCCTACCTGATGGAAACTGCAATGCTTGAACCCTGAATAAAGTCAAGAATACCGTGCCAAGAGCCAGTAACGAGAGTCCTCTGGATAGAAGGTGACGTGCCATACCTGCCTCCCAAACTGACAAATGTCCTGGAAGGCATTATCAGATAAAGTCAAAGATGGCACAACTGGCGCTGTTTTCATACTATCGCTACCATCATGGATAAATACATCTGTACCCACCGGTTTCTTGAGGAGCAGCCACCGCCATGACCACCCCCCGCTGGTTCCAGATCGCCCAGCGTTTGCAGGCCCTTTCGCAAACCGGGCTATCGTTCGCCCTCAATGACTTCGACCGCGACCGCTATCAGCAGATTGGGGAAATCGCCGTCGACATGCTGGCACGGGGTTCGGAGATGGATGCCGAGGCCATGCGGGTGATCTTCAACGCGCAGATCGGCTACGCCACACCCAAGATTGATGTGCGAGGCGTGGTCTTTCATCAGGGCAAGATGCTGCTGGTGCGCGAGCTGCGCGATGACAACCGCTGGACTCTGCCCGGTGGATGGGCCGATGTGGGTGAACCGCCCTCCCTGGCGACCGAGCGCGAAATTCAGGAAGAAGCCGGTTACAAGGCCAAAGCGGTCAAGCTGCTGGCGCTGTATGACCGCAACAGCCACGATCACCCGGCCCATATCTTTCACATCTACAAAGTCTTTTTCCGCTGTGAACTGCTGGATGAACAGCAAAATCTGGTCGCCAACATCGAAACAGAAGAAACGGGTTGGTTCGACGAATCCGAACTACCTTCGTTGGAGCTATCCGTCGGGCGGGTGACGCTGGCGCAATTGCAGCGCTTCTACGCCCACTATCACCATCCTGATTGGCCGACCGATTTCGATTAAGGCAGCAGCGGGCGGACAAAGCGCTTTGTCCGCCCGCTGCTGTACACCGCTTTGCGCCTTCGCGGTGAATCGACCTTTTTCACATCTTCCGCAAAATCTTCTCCATCGTTTTGCCCTTGGCTAACTCATCAATGAGTTTGTCCAGATAGCGAATTTCCCGCATGGTGGGTTCTTCGATGTCTTCCACACGGACGCCGCATACCACGCCTTTGATCATGGCCCGCGCCGGATTCAGCTGCGGGGCTTCCGCCAAAAACGTCTCCACATCGGTTTGCTTTTCCAGTTGATCGGCCAAGCCTTCGGGACTATAACCGGTCAACCAGCCAATGATTTCATCGACTTCGGCTTTCGTGCGACCTTTGCGCTCCGCCTTGGCAACATACTCCGGATACACCCGGGCGAAGCTCATGGTATAAATCCGATGTTTGGTCATGATCCCCTCCTGTATATATGACTTCGTCACCCGTTGAGTGCCGTTCAAATCTGCTATTCCGCTGCGCCTAGAGCAACATTTCTTGTGCCGCGCGCAGACCGGACAGATAAGCACCATGGGCAGTACTGAAATAATCTGGTTCAGTGGCCTCACCCGCAAAATAGAGCCACTTGCCGACCGGCTGCGCCAGTACCTGCCGGGAGTTGGCGCGGGTACCCACAGGATTAAATGAGTAAGATCCGAGCGCAAAGGGATCGGATGCCCAACGTGTGATCTGGTAATCGAGCGGATCAGGGATATCCGGCCCGTAGATCGTTCTCAGCGTTTGCATCGCACTCTCGACAATCTGCGCATCCGACCACGACTCGATCTCCCGCCCTCGGTCAGCGGCGTTAAACCCCAGCAGGATGGGCTGGTTCGCCACCCGCATAAAGCTGACCCATTCTGTCCATGCGCCTGGAACAGCCGGAATATATTCCATCCAGTCCACATCGGTTGGCCAAAATGCCTCTGCGAAACGCAGATAGCATTTGTTCAGTACCCCCATCCCCAGCGTGTTGATCGCCGTCTGTTTCGCGGTGGGAAGTTCTGGCTCAAAGCGCACACTGCCCGATTGCAATACCCCCAGCGGCAGCGTCACCAACACCTGGTCAGCCGTGAATGCTGTCCGGTCGGTGACGACCCGAATTGGAGACTCGTCCCAGTAAATCGCCTGGACAACTTGCTCCAGTTCGATTGATAGGCCGCTCGCCAGATGTTCGGTGATCGTCTGAAAGCCCGCAGCAAACAATGTGTCATCACCGGGGAAGGACTCGGCGGCGTCATACCAGTGTGTGGAGAGCAGTTCTGCGCTGCCCGCGTATTCCTGCTCAAGATCCCCACTCAGAATAAATTCAAGGTATCGGCGGGTTTCGGGTGAGGAGTTGAGCCGGGCGAGTATTCTATCGGCCACCTGCCGGATGGAGGCATCATCATCCCGCCCCTGAGCCTGCTTTAAACTCTGCTCAAGGCGACCCCGGAGGCGATCCAACATCGCCTCTTCATCCTCCGATAGGGGTTCTCCGGCAGTGTTGTAGGTGATGCTGTTCGCATAAGAGGTCGCCAGCCGGTCAGCCAGGATCGTTTCAGCAAGGGCGGTCAAGGGATTCCCCTGCACCCCGTGTATCCACGTCGCACCCAGGTCAAGCGGCATATCCGTCCAGCGCGTGCTCGTCCAGATGCGGCCCCCGATGCGGTCGCGCGCTTCCAAGACCGTGACCGCATGCCCCTGTGCTACTAGTTCGCGAGCCGCCGTCAGCCCGGCCAGGCCAGCGCCAATGATAAGTACCTGCTTCGGGTTCGGCTGGGTTGCCGAAATCCGCCCAACCGAACCCAAAGCCAGGACACCGATCAATCCCAACAACGTACGTCTCTGCATCAGACCACTCCAGAACCATCGGCACGACTGTATTTATTTCTTGCGCTTGCTGGCTTTTTTCGCCGCCGCTTTTTGCTGATTCTCGGCTACCCGGTATTCGACCATGCGCGTGATTAGGTCCAACGGCAGCGGTTGGTCATGCGGGAACTGAGCCGATCCTTTAGCGACCTTATAGGGGGCGAGTTCCGCTTCAAAGCCGGTGATACCGCTGGGGGTTGGATAGAATCCGATATGCCCTTTGTAACCGGCAAAATGCACCAGATTCCCTTCCAGGTAAAAGGTTGGCATCTGGTAGCTGATCTTCTCGGTGGCTTCTGGCGCGGCAGCCTTGATGGTCGCGCGCACTGTTTCCAGGCGCTGCCGCACCTCCTCCGGGAAGACCGCAATATACTCGTCAATCGTCGTGAACTTATCCATTGTCATCGCTCCAATCGTCGCAGCCCATTCACAAGATCTGCTGGCAGGGGGTGGCGGGCCAGCGAGTTGAGCCACAGGTGTTGCAGCCCACCTTGCCACAGCACCACCCCACTCAACTGCCGGTAACATTTAAGAAAATCAACGGCATTCTGAAAACCCCGCCGGGTGAAATAATCTTCCTGCTTGCGTTCCGCCAGTTGCCGCAGCCTGACCGTTGCCTCGGTGAAGTCATCGGTATCCAGCGCCCGCTCCCCGTACAACCACAGCATATTCATCATGCTCGGCGGCATCTGACCGACCTTGTCACACAGCACGTTCATCAGTTTGCTGATCCGCGCTTCGGGATCGGAGTCGTTCAGGTCACGACTGCGGATGCGCCGAACTTCCACATTGAAGAGGGTATGGGTCTTGAAGGTAACGGTGAAATCCGGCCCACGCTGCCTGGCGGCTGTATAGGTTTCATAGGCGAGCGTGAAGCGCTCTTCCCGCAGCAGGATTTCGGCGGTCGCCAGTTCGGCCCGCAGGTCGAGCAGACCGCCATCTGCGGGAGCATGTTTGATCTTGGTGCGGATCTTATCTCGGTAGGTGGTCACAAACGTCTGGAACCGGCGTGACCCGCGCAGCCAACCTTCCACTTCCGTGGAGAGTTCGGAGGGTTTCCCTTCAAAGAGGTGGTCGAGCAGGTCATCCAGCGCGGTCATGACGTGGGCGTATTGGTTGCCAGGGGAAGCGGTGCCGCGCCCCCAACTGGTGACGGCGTGGCCGTAATCACATCCGGCACGCGGAAGCGCACCCCAGCAATGATCGCTTGCGCTTCGGCACTGGCCTGATAGTACGGTTCCAGATTGACGTTATCCATCACCGCCGCACCTTCAAAATAGGCGTAAAAAACAAAGTTCAGGTCTTTTTCCTGCACCCCGGCGAAGAATCCGCGGGTCGGCAACATGTCGGGGTCGGGGCAATCCACCGCCGAGAAAATTGTGCCGATGCCGTCCTTGCCGCCCACCACATAGGGACGGCGCAGGTCCGTGCTGATATTGCAGCCTTCTTCGATCACCGCTGCCCGCAGCAACCGCAGCCCATCCGACCACAGGTCAATGATCGGGGTCGCGTTGGCGGGTACTACCAGTTGCCCGGTCATGGGGTCGAGCGCTACCGGCATGGGTGTGCCGTCTTCCGGCAGCGGATTGATGGCATTGGGGAAGCCCCACAGCAGCACCAGCGTCCCCGTCCCGCCTGTGACCGGCCCGCGCCAGACGGCCAGCGGCACCGGGCGCAATTCGCCCATGTCCTGCAGCAGCATCACGTCATAGCCGACCGTTTCCCAACCGGCAGGCAGGGTAATATCCAGCGGCGGTTCGACACGCTGCCCGGTCAGTGGCTCGATGGTGATGACCACCGGCGTTTGGGTTGAAGTCAGGGTGATCCCGGCAGGTGGTGTCAGCGTGGCGGGGGCGGTAGCCGTGGGAGCCAGCGCGGTCAGCGTGGCGATGAGCGCCTCCGGGTTGGGAGTCGCTGAATTGGGCAAGGTCGGCACCGGCGTGAAGCTCGATGCACTCGGCGCGGGCGTGGAAGCTGCCGGCCCACAGGCTGCCATCAAACCGAGCAGCAGCGCCGCCACACCCATCCGCACCGGACTCAATTTCCTGCCAATAGCCTTGACCATGCCTGCCCCGCTCTCGAATACGCCAATACCATGGCAAGTGTACATGGCGCTCTAGTGGAGAACAAACCGGAACATATGTTCCATTTTAGCGCAATCATCCAGACTATGCTATAGACAGGAAGAAGCCAGCCGTTGCCATGGATCGACTGGCATAAACATTGCTTCCTCCATGTCTTTGCGATAAAAGCCGTTCCAGCGAGCGAATATACAGGCGTAGACACCCCTCCATTCACGCTTGGTAAAATACCAGCTTTCACTATGGACTCTGGAATAATCTACCATGACCACACCCACGATCCGCGACGCCTATACCGCCTGGTCGACCATCTACGATCTCGACCACAATTCCACCCGCGACCTCGATCATATTGTCGTCCAGCAGATACTGGGCCCCAACCGCTACGGCACCATCCTCGAATTGGGCTGTGGTACCGGCAAGAATTCGGCCCTGCTGCGGCAGATCAGCCAGCAGCACTATGCATTTGATTTCTCGCCGGGGATGCTGGCGCAAGCGCGTTCCAAGCCCGGTCTGACTGAGGCCCGCTTCAGTCTGGCGGATCTGATCGGCCCCTGGCCCATCGCCCCGGCTTGCGCCGACCTCATCACCTTTAATCTGGTGCTGGAACACATTCCGGACTTGAACCACATCTTCCGGGAAGCCCGCCGCGTGTTGCGACCGGGGGGACAGGTCTTCCTGTGTGAATTACATCCGTTCAAGCAGTATCAGGGTAAGCAGGCCGTTTTCCAGCAGGGCGATCAGGAAATCCCGGTCACGGCCTATCTCCATCACCTGAGCGACTTCACCCAGGCGGCCGAGTCAGCGGGCTTCCGGCTCGACCACTTCGCCGAGTGGTGGGTGGATGCCGATCACACCGTCCCGCCCCGCCTGGCCTCCATGCGGTTTAGCCCATAAAAAAACAGGTGGGCATCTCGCCTCACCTGTTTTCAATCAATTAGGACTTACGCAGAGGCAGGGGAAATCCAGCGGGCGCACAGCCGTGCGCCCCTACCAAATACGCTGTTTTGCGTAAGTCCTGTCAATCTACTTACCGATTGATCTCACACCCATACGGATAGCATGGATCATAAGTAGCTTCCGGAGTCACCACCGGGGTCGGAGTCGGCGAAGGCGCCAGCGGCCCCTGCGGTTGACGCGGAATCTGGAATGGTCCCGAACTGCAGGCCACCCCACCGTTCGGCCCCAGTGCCTGAATATCCCAGGCGAAGGTGAAGCCAAAGCCTGTGTTCTCCACCGTGATCGGTGCGCTCAGGTTGGTCGTGCCAGCCGGGGCGCTGAAGCTAGTCATCAGTTGACCGCCACGTTCATCCACGTTGTACACATTGATACGGTAGCCAGTCGCGCCCGGTGCCGCATCCCAGTAGAAAGTATTGTTCCCATAAGCCAAGCCATCCAGAGGTGACGTGCCCCGGAAAGGTGTACAGTCCACTGCTGCGGTCGACGTGTTGGGATTATCCGACGGGGGGACTGGAACCACGGTCGGCAGCGGCTCATTGGCCCCGCACGGGATCGTCAGGGTCACCCCCAGCGGCAGGATATTGGGATCCGTCAGGCCGTTGGCCTGCATGATCGACCCCATGCCGGTATTGAAGCGGCGGCTGAGCCCGAAGAGCGTATCCCCACGAGCGACTGTATATCGCAGGCTCAGGCCAGGGACACATTCAGCCACTTCCTCTACATCGAAGCCCAGTTCTTCGTAGGTCGCCAGCACCGCCTGTTCGGTGAAGACGAAATCTTCATCGGTCAGTTCCGGCTCCGTCCAACCACATTCCTCACCGACCACCAGTTCGCCGTCCTGTTCGACCACGCAGCGGGTGGAGGTATAACCGGCAGGCAAGACGGTCTCAAAGGGTGTACCGGCATCCAGTACCACCCGGCCCTCAACCACCGTGATCCGCATGACGTTACCCGGCGGCAAGATCTGCATGATGATGAGCGAACCCAGGCGGATATTGGCGCCATTCGCGTTCAGGTCAACCGTCATGCCCTGCGGGCTGCGGATGGCAACCACACTGGGCGCTTCCACACACTGCGGATCCCCCAGGCCCGTGCGGAAGGTAAAAGCCTGCATCGGCCCAAATCGTTGTTCCCCTTCCAGCGGCAGTTGATCGAACGTTGGGTTCGGGCTGACCGCCGCCCGTTCCAACCAACCGGGGCCAGTCGGCGGCAGCACACGCAGCCACTCACCATCCGCACTGCGGGCGTCAACCTCCAGTACCGTGCCACCGGGAATGGCAGCGATGACCGCACTCTCGAGCGAACCAGACTCACGCAGGTCAGTCCCGGCGCTGGTGATGGCCGTCAGCACACCAGGGTTCGCCTCCGCCGGGTCAACCCCGTTCTCCACCGAGGCATCGCCCAGCAGCAGGAAAGTCACTGCCTGACCGGGCAGCGCACCGGGAATATTGGCCTGCACGCTGAGAACAGCTACGCCCCATTCCTGGCTGGTCAAGTCGAGCGGAGCCGTCTGAATAGATTGTAAAATGGCGAGTTCAGTCTTATCGGATGCCCTGCTGAAGAAGCCATCCGGTACTGGCTGAGAAAAGGTTGAGGAAATATTGTTGAATCCGTAGCAGGCGCTGTTACGCCCTAGCCCAGCACAGTTCTGTTCCAGGGTATCCAGCGCTTGCTGGACAATGACCGGACACAGGTTCTGATCCTGCTGCGCGGCGCTGGGCAGGCTGGCCCCAATGGGCAGCAAGATCAGCAAGAGAGTCAGGAGTCGAAACGGCCAACGCTGCATGAGTAAACCTCCAACAATGAATCATCCGTGATGTTACACTTTTGAAATGAGTGTATAACCATAAAAATAACAGGTAGCTTGCATGGCCGCTGCGCACAGCAGGGACCACGTGGTAAAATACAGGCTATGTTTAATAAGTATTCCTCGCACATAGTGCAAGTCCTCTAAGCCGGGACCTCAACAACCCGGCGCGATGCTCAAGCTGGCTTTCCTGGCCCGCTCGGTTTTGTTTTCCATACCTGACCTGCATCACAAGGACTTAACTACTGTGTTGAACTTCCAGAATTTCACGCCCTACCGCCGCGAACTTGACAACGGTTTCGTGCTCACCTCAATCGCCAACCCCGAAGATATCGAACGTCTGGTGGAGTTCAATGGCACCAGCTTCGGCCCCGGCGAGGCGAGTATGACACGGGCGCTCATCACCCATCACCCCAGTTCACGTCCGGATTACTGGCTCATCTTGAAAGACCAGGACCGGATTATCGCCTCGGTCGTCCTCATCCCGTGGGAATGGCGCTATGAAGAAACGGTTCTTAAATGCGGCGAAATGGGAATTGTCAGCACGGCCGCGGCATATCGCAATCGCGGGCTGATGCGAGTGCTTGATGCCCGCTTCAAAGAACTGCTCCACAAGGACGGCTTCCACCTCAGTCCCATCCAGGGGATTCCCTACTTTTACCGGCAGTTCGATTATGAATATGCCCTGCCGTTGGAAGCCCAGTGGCGAATCGAACTATGGCAGATCCCGGCACCGGCAGACACGGCAATCATGTTCCGTAAAGCGACTGTGGAGGATATTCCGATGCTCCAGCAGTTGCACGCGGTCGCCAGCCAACGGCAGAACATCAGCACCATCCGTTCGGCGGAAATCTGGCGCTATCTGCTTGAACACAGTCCCGGCACTGGCACGGAAGCAGATACCTGGCTACTGGAACGCAACCAGCAGATCATCGCCTACTGCCGGATTCACAAAGAAGGCTTTGGGGAAGGGTTGATCGTCAGCGAAGCCTCTCGCCTCGATCATCAGACGGCGGATTCACTGTTGGCCTGGCTCAAGAGTGTGGCAATCGAACGGGGCAAGCCGTATATCCGTTTCAACCTGCCAGTCATGAGCGATTTGCTCACGCTGGCACGCGCTTACGGCGCGGTAGATGGCGGGGGCTATCAGTGGCAGATTCATGTGGTCGATCCCGCCCGGCTGCTGCGACAGATCGGCCCGGTGCTGGAGCGCCGTCTGGTCGGCAGCCCTTTTGCAACACTCACCCAGTCAGTGGTCATCAATCTGTATCGCAACGCGGTGGCGCTATCCTTTGAGCAGGGGCAACTGCGCTCCGTGGAGGCCCTCAACCGACCGACTGACAGCCCCATCAACCTCCCGCCAAATCTATTGGCTCCGCTGGTGCTGGGCTTCCGGAGCCGATCCGAACTTGCGGAAGGCTACCCGGATGCACGCATCTATGGCAGCGCGTGCGCTTTGATCGATACGCTCTTCCCGCCCATGCAGGCATTCCTTGATACCATCTATTGAGTAGACCGTGTAGAAGACAACAAAAAACCCGATCTGTGAGATCGGGTTTTTCTGGTGCCAAGGCCCAGACTTGAACTGGGGACCCATGCATTTTCAGTGCATTGCTCTACCAACTGAGCTACCTTGGCGCAATGCGCGCAGTATAGCGGAGCAAGCGGAGCGCGGCAAGGGCAAAGTTAAGCTTGCAAGTGACTGCGTTCGGCGTCATCGGCGGCCAGCATCCGTTCGATCTCGGCATATTCGAGGTCATCGACGTACTGGTTGATGCCCGCCTGCATGTACTCGGCAAAACCGGGAGAACCCTTATCAAAGTTGGCCTTAAAGCGGGGGTCAGTGACATAAAGTTCACCCAACCCGCGCAGGATCTCCAGCGTAGGGGTGTAGAAGTAGTGCAAGTGCTGATGCCAGCGGGCGATCAGCTTCTGCACGGTTTCGTCAGTCGCCGGTAAACCGGCCTGCATGGCCTCGGCCAGCGCCTGGGCATTGGCATTGCCTTCCGCGAAGATGGCCTGTTTTTGTGCTTCGGTATAGCTCTTCCATAAGCGCGCTGACTCTTTGACCACCGCAGGATCATAGGTCAGGCGAACCTCACGATCCCATTCTGCTTCCTGTTCCGGGCTGATTCCCTGGAACAGCTTCTTTTTGTTACTCATGATGCTTTTCCCCTCCAGATGTTCAATGGTGCTGTCTACCGTCTCGATCAGCGTACTCAGGCGGCCCAGCTTTTGCTCCAACACCGCACGGTGCGAACGCAACGCTTCGACCATATCAAACGTGGGATCATCCAGCGCATCCTTGATCTGGAGCAATTCCAGCCCGATCTCCCGGTACAGCAGGATTTGCTGAAGACGTAACACCGCCGAGTCATCATACTGGCGGTAGCCACTGGGGCTGACACGAGTTGGTGGCAGCAGACCAATCTCATCGTAGTGATGCAGTGTGCGGATCGTGACCCCGGCCAGATCCGCCAATTGTTTGACGGTGTACATGATGGACAATTCCTCCACTCACGCCCGCCAGCATACACCCTCACGTTACGTCAGAGTCAAGTGAATGACCAACCTACCGAATACAGCAGAAGTATTTCGGGTTCTGAATCAACTATCCATCGAAACTTGAAAATATATTGAGAAGGAAGTAGTGAGTGTTCAAATGAGTTAAGGTTTAGATATATTACTGATATATCAGATGCGTATTAACTACATACGTGTTAAGATGAATATTATTTCACCTGCAAGCATGTATAGGTTGGTCCTATGTCGCCGACTGTCCTTCTCATCGAAGATGAGACTAGCCTGCTGGAAGAAGTCACAGAGTGGTTAGAACTTGAAGGCTATCAGGTCATCTCCACCTCCAGTGGCGAAGACGGCATCCAAAAAGCGCGGCAGCACCAGCCCGATGTCATTGTTTGTGATATTGTAATGCCTCATCTGGATGGATTTAGCGTACTAGCAGCCTTGCGCCAACATCCAGTAACCGTCTTCATACCCCTCATCTTTCTGACTGCGCGAGCCATGCGCTCTGACAAAGAGATGGGCCTGGCTGCAGGCGCTTTTGCTTATATCACCAAACCTTTTGGACAGTCGGAATTTCTAGACATTCTCCAACAAAGTTTGAATAAGCGCTCTGGTGCATAAGATTTCACTTAAGGAGTAGTGAATGCCAGTTATGCTTCCAAACCTTCGTTCAGCTAACGAGGGGCTTGCTAAATCACCAACCGGCATCCGGGGTTTTGATGACATCACCGGGGGCGGATTACCACAGGATCGAACCACCCTAATCTGTGGCGGGCCTGGGAGCGGCAAGACGTTATTCGCGATCGAGTACTTAATTAATGGCATCCAGGAATTCAATGAACCGGGCGTCCTGATCGCCTTTGAGGAAACCCGCGATGATCTCATTCGGAATTGTGCCTCACTGGGCTTTGACCTGGCTCACCTGATCGAGCAAGGCAAACTCATCATTGATGAGATTGTCATGGATACCCACCATGCCCAGCAGACAGGTGATTATGATCTGGAAGGGCTATTCATTCGGTTGGAATACGCCATCAACAAAGTCAACGCGAAGCGCATCGCCATCGACACGATTGAAGTCATTTTTGATCTGCTCGGCAATTCAGCCAGGTTACGCTCTGAACTGCGCCGTCTCTTCCGCTGGATTAAGGAGAAAAAGGTCACAACCGTCATCACCAGCGAGTCGGAAAAAGGCCTGTTCACCCGACATGATATTGAACCTTATGTCTCTGACTGTGTGATCTTCCTGGATCAGCGCCTCCAGGATCAGCTGGCCCGGCGACGATTGAGGATTGTCAAATATCGCGGTTCGCTGCATGGCACGGACGAATACCCTTTCCTAATCGACCAGGATGGTATGTCTGTTCTACCCATCACGTCGGTTGGCCTTGACTATACTTCCAGTGAGGAACGGGTCGCTACTGGCATTGCCGGTCTGGATAAGATGCTCGGAGGCGAGGGGTACTTCCGTGGCAGCACGATCCTGGTTTCAGGTTCTTCCGGCACTGGCAAAACCAGTTTTGCAGCGCATTTTGTGAATGCAGCCTGTCAGCGAGGCGAGCACTGTATCTACTTTACGTTTGAAGAATCAGCCAGCCAGATTCTACGCAATATGCGGTCGATTGGGATTGACCTCAGGCCCTGGATGTCCGGCAATCTGCTCCAGATTCATGCGATCCGCCCCACCATGTACAATCTGGAAATCCACCTGGCCATGATGCAAAAGCTGATCCAGGATTTTCAGTCAGAAACCATTGTCGTCGACCCGGTCACCAGTTTTGACCTGATCGGCAATACAACCGATATCAGTTTGCTTTTCACACGTCTGATTGATTTTTGCAAGATGCGTGGCATCACCACCCTGGTGACCAGCATCATCACCTCATCACCGGGCAGCGTTATCAAAGAGACCAACCTGTCATCGCTGGTGGATACCTGGATTTCACTACAGGATATTGAAGTCGGCGGAGAACGCAACCGGGTCCTGTATGTGCTGAAATCGCGCGGCATGAAACATTCCAAACAAATCAGTGAATTCGAATTTTCAAGTGACGGTATATACCTGATTGATGCGTATACAGACAGTGAGGGTATGCTTACGGGATCAGCACGCCTCGCCCGGGAAATGCGGAAAGAACTGGAGGAACTGGAATTTCAGCAGCAGATAGCCATCAAACGCCTGAAGTTCGAAAACCGTCAGGCTGCCTTAAAGGCCCAGATCGAAGCCCTGCAGGCAGAATTAAGGATGGAAAGTGCTGAACTTCAGCTGATTGAAGATCAAACAGCCAGACGGAATACAGTGATTCAGCACCAAAGAAATGATTTGGCGCGGAAACATGGCGTGTAATGAGATCTTTCCCATGGGCTGAATTTTTCAGCAGAAAGCTGTTGCCGTGATGGATAGCATAGATCAAGATGGCAACATGGGCCAAAAAACAATCTGGCGATTTCGGCTGTACATCATGGGCCAATCCGCCAAATCGGTCAGAGCTTTGGCTAATTTAAAGCGGATTTGTGATCATTATCTAGAAGACGCTATCTATGAGATCGAGGCTGTTGATCTGCAAGTCAGCCCTGAACTCGCCCTGCTAGATCAGGTCATCATCATCCCCACCCTGGTGAAACTGCTGCCGGAACCTGTCATAAAACTCTACGGGGATTTATCCAATACCGAGAAAGTCCTCGAAGGTCTGGAATTTCCACGGTCCCAATAGTAACGGGCAGGTTGGCTTCCCCTTTGGAGTTCGTGACACATGATGAACGGCAGCGCTTACGAAGACCTGGTGAAAGAAAATGCCGCGTTACGCTCACGGTTACGCGAGGCTGAAGACAGCCTCGAGGCCATCCAATCCGGTCAGGTTGACGCATTGGTGGTCTCGGACAAGTCCGGCGTGCGACCCTACACATTAAAGAGTGCTGATTCGCCCTACCGCCTGATCGTGGAGAATATGAAGCAAGGAGCTGTCACCCTTTCGATTGACGGTATCGTTTTGTATTGCAATGATTTTTTCGCTGAACTACTGGAATGCTCGGTTGCAGCCGTCATTTCGCAAAATATTGATGCCTATCTGGCCCCGGAAGATGGCCAAGCATTCTGGCCTTTTCTGAATGCGATTCAAACTCGCGGCGCAATCTATAAAGAATTCCATCTCTACGTCCGAAAGGAGCGTAGGATCCCGGTTTATGTATCGGGCAGCCTCATTGAACTTGATGAGATGCGCGTTTATTGCCTGGTATTTACGGATTTGCGCGAACGGAAGCAGGCCGAAGCACAGGCCCTCGCTTTGGAGACCGAAAAACAACGAACTCAGGTGCTGGCAGCCTTCATGCGGGATACCTCTCATGACTTCAGAACGCCGATTTCAGTGATCCTGACCGGCTTGAGCAACATCGAACGCACACAGGACGAGGACAAAAGAAAGGAGAAAATACGCACGATCGAAATGTATGTCTCCTACTTACATTCAGTTCTGGAGAAGCTGCAGCATACGGCCATTCTGGATGCACTCAAAGAGCTGCGGCTCGAAAGCCAACCTCCGAGCGTCATCATTCAAGAAGCAATCGAAGCCTGTGAGGATGAAGCCAAAGAAAAAGACATCACCCTCATTGAAGAACTAGAGACGCATATCCCCTCGATCTGTTTAGATGCAGACTATCTGTATCATGCGCTGGTTGAAACGCTCAGGAATGCAATCCAGTTCTCCCCCGCAGGCCGGCAGGTATACATCCGATGCAAGCGGACAGACGAGAACCAGATCACCATCGAAGTGACCGATCAAGGCAACGGGATTCCCAACGAGGATATTCCCTTCATCTTTGATCGGTTCTTCAGGGGTGATAAATCGCGCCATGTTTCAGGGGGTGTGGGACTAGGGCTGGCAATCGTCAAACGGACCGTGGAGTTACACAAAGGTGCAGTTCAGGTCGAAAGCATTCCCGGCCAGGGGACTACGATCCGGCTCCAGCTTCCCATCAAAACGCCCACCAACCCATAGCGCCAGACCTCCCCGATCAGTAACGCGCCGCGTTACGCACACGCTGGCTGCGACTGAAGCCGTAGCGCATAGATAGCGCCAGCATCCCGCTCACTAAGGCGAATCCCACCATAAATACGCCCAACCAGTTTGCCAGCAGATCCGTCAAGGTGGCCTGCCGCCCATCGACCAGGAGTTGATAGACCTCGGTGCCGGTGCCAGCAGTCAGCGCCCCCAGCATCGCCAGCCCCAACGCCAGCGGTCGGTTACACCATCCTCGTAAACCGATATACCCGATCAGGGTCACGGAGGCGAACAGCGCCAGATGCCCCAGCGTGCCGCCGACCAGGGTGCGGGCGATAGTTCGGTTAAACCATTGGACCAGCGGGTTGTAGCCGGGCTGGGTAGTCAGATAAACAGCGATTCCCGCCCAGACCAGTGTCACCAACAGGATGAGTCGTCGCATGATAGGTACCTCCTGCGAGCGTTTATGATATGCTCCCGGCAGCGCCCCGTACTCAACGCCTGCCCACCGTTCAGCCACTTTCGACAAGGGTTGGAAACTGTGATACAAAGAACAGGCATTCGATTCAGGCGATGATAAGGGAAGCTCCGACGATGACAACTGGCTACGTCCACGGCTATGCTGAACGGGAAAACATTCGCCTGAACGACCAGGCATCCACGCTGGTTGAGCTGCTGCATTCCGATACCGCTTATCCGGCAGGGAGTAAGGTGCTGGAAGCAGGCTGCGGCGTGGGGGCACAGACCATCACGCTGGCGGCGAACAGCCCGGATGCGGACATCCTCTCGATTGACATCTCTGCCCGGTCGCTTGCTGAAGCGGAACGCCGAATCACTGAAGCGGGCTTGAAGAATGTGCGCTTCCAGCAGGCGGATATTTTTGATCTGCCGTTTGAAGAAGACTCCTTCGACCACATCTTCGTCTGTTTTGTGCTGGAACATCTGCCGCGTCCGGTCGAGGCGCTGGTCATCCTCAAGCGATTGCTCAAGGTGGGCGGAACGATCACCGTCATCGAGGGCGATCACGGTTCCACCTATTTTCATCCAGAAAGTGCAGCGGCTCACCAGGCGATCCAGTGCCAGGTCCAATTGCAGGCGCAGGCGGGCGGCAATTCCAACATCGGCCGAGAACTGTACCCGCTGCTGACGGCAGCCGGTTTCCAGGACACGCGGGTTTCACCCCGGATGGTCTATGTGGATGGCAGCAAACCGCACATGATCGAGGGGTTCACCCGCAACACCTTCACAGCCATGATCGAAGGGGTGCGAGAAGCGGCACTGGCCACCGGACTGATTGATGCTGAGCGCTTTGATGCGGGCATCGCTGATCTGTACCGCACCGCAGCCCCAGACGGAGTCTTTTGCTACACCTTTTTCAAGGCGCTGGCGACCCGACGCGCATGAAGCTCCAGCTATGTCATCGCCCTGCCGCAGAGGTGAAGATCTCCTGCTGACAAACTCGACCGGGTAAGCGATTCATCCAACCCGCCTGACAGGGTATAATTTGCGGCGATTAAACCCGTATGGATGAGATGTTATTCAATGCCGCCCTCCGCCGTTAGCTCCCGGTTACCCGCCTCCCGCTTCCCGCTTGCGGGCTATCGACTGATTAGTCTCGTTGGTTTGCTGCTTGCCCTGGCGGCCTGCGACCCCGGCTCACCGGGCGCGTTCCAGGCGACGCTGCCTCCATTGACTGTCGACGCGCCGATCTATACTGAGACTCCGACACCCTCGGCGACACCGACCGCAACCGAAACGCCTATCTTCACAGCCACCCCGACACTCACACCGACGCCGACCGAGACCCCCACCCCGCTGTATACCCCGACAGCCACGCCCACGGTGCCACTGCTAACGCTCACGCCGGTGGTGCTGGGGGCTGCGCCCGCGGCGTATCTCAATCCTCCGGCTGACCGGAGCGCGCCCTTCGGCTGGAGCTGCCAGGACTTCCCCTGTGAGGATGATCTGGACGGCTGGCTGCAGCGGATTCGGGTTCCGGCTGGATTCACGGTGGAGCCGGTGGGGCGCTTCCCCGGCGCTCCCATGCAGATCACTTACGGGCCGGACGGCCTGCTCTATGCGACTGTTCTGGAGGGCGGCACACGGGAAGGCGCGGTCTACCGGCTGAATGCCGACGGCAGCACCACCCGCTATCAGGGCGGCAGCCTGCATACACCGATTGGGCTGGCTTTCCAGCCGGGGACGGGCATCCTGTATGTCTCGGCGCGGGAGAGCGCGCTGCAGGGCGGCGCAATCTACCGGATTGATGGCGAAGGGGCGGAGCCGATCTCGGTACGCGGTGGGCTGCCCTGCTGTTACTCGCTGATTGATAACCAGCCTGCCGGGATGGTCTTTGGGCCGGATGGCTACCTGTACTTGGGCATCGGCGCGCTGACCGACCGGCTCGAACCAGCCGATCCCAAGACGGCAGCGAATGCAACGCTGGTGCCGGGGGAAGCCTCCATCCTGCGGATCCAGCCGCACACGGCTGAAGTCAGCGTATGGGCGCAGGGCTTACGTTACCCCTATGACCTGACTTTCAACGCCAGCGGGCAGTTCTTCGCCACCGATACGGGTCTGCTGACCGGCCCCGGTGACCGGCTGGTGGCCCCGGCAGCAGGATTACACTTCGGCTGGCCTTACTGGCGCTGGCGCGGCTGCGACGCCTGCCCGCCGACCGACGGCACCATCCAGCAATCCCCGGATTTGACGCGCTTCCCGGATTTCAGCCTGCCGCGCGGCATCGTGGCCTATACCGGCTCACAATTCCCGGCTAATCTCTTCGGTAGCCTGTTCGTCGCGCTGTGGAACAATACTTTTGATGGACAGGCCATCGTCCGCGTGGACCCGACCGATTGGCGACTCCAGCGGGATGATTACCGCGCTGAACCCTTCGTGACGGGTTTGATCCGCCCGATTGATGTGACCCAGGACCCATCGGGGGCGCTGGTGGTAGCGGATTACGTCTACGGGTGGGTCTGGCGCGTGCGCTACACGGGATAATTATTGTATTTTCAGAGCACAGAGATGAACACCGAAAATCGCGGATGCCCCGTCCCACAGGGAGGCTTCGCACTTGGGCATCCCTCCATTTAATCCGTTTGGACTTACGCAGATGTGCCGGTTTTCAGACGGGCGCACAGCCGTGCGCCCCTACAAATGGCGCGGTTTGCGTAAGTCCTATATGTTTAATCGGGTCTTGCACTATGAATACTTCCCTGCAGAACTTACGGCTCCCGGCGGATGCGCCGATTGACCTGCAGACGCACACGATCTGGAGTGATGGAGACTGGACGCCAGAGGCATTGATCCAGCACTTTGCTCGAGAGGGCTTCGGGCTGGCGGCCATCACCGACCATGACCGACCGGACACGGCAGCGGCTTTACAGGAACTGGCACACGCGCAGGGGCTACCGCTGCTGGTCGCGGTCGAGATGACGACCACCTGGCGCGGTCAACTGGTGGATCTACTGGGCTACGGGTTTCACCCGGAGGCCCCGGTGCTGCGGGCGCTGGCGCAGGATGTATGGCACCGACAACGTGAGAACAGCCGCACCGTCTACCATCAGCTCGTGCAGCAAGGACGCGTGCCAGCACATGACCCGGCGGAATTAGAGACCATTCTGCAAGCCCCTGCCGCCCAGCAGATTCAGGACTTGCAGAAGCTGATCATCCGGCACGCCGCGCCGGGAATCCGGATCTCCCCTGGTGATCTGATCACGGCAGCGGGTTTCGAGTTCGCGACCAATCCGCTGGCAGATGTGGTCGATGCCATCCATGTGGCTGGTGGGGTGGCGCTGATCGCGCATCCGGGCCGGGGTGGGGAATTCCTCTCGTTCACCCCAGCTCTGCTCGATCAACTACGGCGGGAGGTGCCGCTGGATGGGCTGGAAGCGCATTATCCACGGCATACACCGGAACAGGTCGAGCAGTTCCTGGCCTACGCCCAGCGACACTATCTGCTGGTCAGCGCGGGTTCGGACTCGCACCGACCGGCGCAGCCCCCAATCAAGTACCCGGCGCATCTGGCGCGCCGCCTGCTGGAACGGCTGGGGGTGGACATCGAGGGATGATGGTTCGGCGTTAGGTTTATTTCACTCACCTTACGCAGTTAGCCCTCACCCCCAACCCCTCTCCCAAAATCCGCCGTTCGCCGAAGACGGCGCGGCGGGGAGAGGGGAGCCGGATACTGAGACATGCAGGGAATACCTGAGCAGTTGCGTAAGGTGAGTTATTTCACTTGGAGAAGAGCGAGAGGTATGCGCGCATACCGGACGGGCCCCCTACACTTGGTTATGCGATTTTTCGCCTCAGAGCGTGCGGACGGCAAGAATGCCGTCCCTACCCATCCATCATGATCGCTCGTTGACGCGCCACCTATTCGATGCGTTTGCCTTTTGTCGTTCTGGCCCGCCCTTCAAATCCAACGAGGCAGGCTGTAAGATAAACTGTTCACGTTTAGCGAGACTCACTCGCTGTCCCGGCCAGTTGAGGTACAAGGCAATGGCAAAGAAGATCAAAGCAATCGTCACGCTGGCGATTCAGGCGGGCAAAGCCAATCCGGCTCCGCCAATCGGCCCGGCGCTCGCGCAGCACGGTATCAACCTGATGGGGTTCTGCAAGGAGTACAACGCCCGTACTTCGAACCGCATCGGCGAAATCGTGCCGGCGGAGATCACCATTTTCAGCGATGGTTCGTTCAAGTTCATCCTGAAAAGCCCCCCCACCAGCTTCCTCATCAAGAAGTCGGCAGGGCTGGACAAGGGCGCTCAGAACCCGCTGACCCAGAAGGTCGGTAAGCTGAGCCGCAAGCAGGTTCGGGAAATCGCCGAGATCAAGAAGCCGGACATGAACACGCAGGACGTGGACATGATCATGCGCCAGATCGAAGGCACCGCCCGCAACATGGGTGTGGAAATCGTCGACTAGCGGTCAGCGTTCAGCCCTAACCAGGGTATGAGCGTGATAGTTCAATCATTGTATATATTGTCTTCGCTGTAGGCTGTTTGCTGAAAGCTGAAGGCACAAAGATGTGGCAGGGCTGCGCGCCCGATATGACCACAGGAGAAAAACACATGGCACAGGGAAAACGGTATCTCAACGCCGTCAAGCAAATCGTTGAGGACAAGCACTATCCGCTGGCAGACGCGGTGGCACTGGTCAAGAAGCTGGCGACTGCCAAGTTCGATGAAACCATTGAACTGCACTTCCGCCTGAGCATCGACCCGCGCCAGAGCGACCAGCAGGTCCGCAGCACCGTGCTGCTGCCGAACGGTCTGGGTAAGACTGTCCGCGTGGTGGTCTTTGCTGAAGGCGACGACCGCCGTGCCGCGGAAGCCGCCGGTGCCGATGTGATCGGCGATGAGCAGGTTATCACCCGTATTCAGAACGACGGCATCATCGAATTCGACGCGGCGCTGGCCGTTCCCTCGATGATGAGCAAAATCAGCCGTGTGGCGCGTATCCTCGGCCCGCGTGGTCTGATGCCGAATCCCAAGGCCGGGACGGTGGTACAGGCGGGCGATCTGGCGCGGGCGATCACCGAACTCAAGGCTGGTCGTGTGGAATTCCGTAACGACAAGACCGGCAATCTGCACATCCCGATTGGCAAGGCGAGCTTCAGCCAGGAAAAACTGCTGGAGAACGCGCAGGCGATTGTGGATGCGGTCGGGCGGCAGCGTCCGTCCTCGTTGAAGGGTATCTTCGTCAAGCGGGTGACGCTGTGTTCGACCATGGGGCCGGGAGTCCAGGTCGAAACCACGGGCAGCACCACGGCCTGATATTCCAAGCGGGCGCACGGCCGTGCGCCCCTACCGTTTTATTACACACGACCCTTGAAAGAGGGGCGTTTTTATTGGGGCGGCGGAGGCCTCATCGCTCCAGCCCTCACCCCCTGCCCCTCTCCCAAACGCTCTGCCTTCGGCAGACGGCGGGGAGAGGGGAGTCGCCGAAGGTGGCCCCGCCGTGTCACCCCTACAAGTGGCGGACGAGGCCCTTCAGGGAATTCCGTCGGGCGCACAGCCGTGCGCCCCTACATCAAGATCGAAAGAGGCGGGCTGCGCGGCAGTTCGCCTTTTTTGTTGCCAGGGATCAGGCGAACGAGATGGAGGGCGCGGCGTAACGGGCGGCGTACCAAGCGAGCGCGAGGGCGATCACCAGGTCATCATGCAGACCTTCCGGGGCGCTGTAGCGGTAGCCACCGGCGGGCAATCGTTCGAGGCGGTAAGCGGCGAGTTCACCCAGCAGGGACTCATCGGGCAGTAGCGCGAGTTCAGCGCGTTCGATGCCCAACGCCAACGACTCGATCAGGTCGGGTTTGGAACGGGCGGTGGTGGTGAAGGCGCGGACGGGCAGCCCCGCCTCTTGGAGCGCCTCGATATTGGGGCCACCGATGCTGTTGCTCTCCGCCCAGATGACGGTGGGCTGCCAGCGTTCGACTAAGGCGGTGAGGCGGGCACGCTGGAGCGCCCAGCTAAGGCCGTTGAAGCGGTCGATGCTCACGACGGCTTTGCGGTCGGCATCCAGGATGACGAGGGCGGTGTAGTCGGTCTCGCGGCCCCAGTCGAGTCCGGCGACATAGCGAGTCCCCGGCTGCGGCTGTGCATCGAGCGGCGCGGTGGCCGCGGCCTGAATCCCACGGAAGACCTGCCCCAGATCATCGAGGAACTCCGCTTGATATTCTTCGCGCCAGATGCGCTCCGGCACCTGGAGGCGGATGGTGTCGAGTTCGGCAGGATTGATGAAGGGGTTATCAGCAGTGGTGAAGTGGAAATCCCGCCAGGAGCGGCGCCTCTGCACACCCATCTGATGCGCCTGGTAGAACCAGTTGCGGCCATTGGGCGAGGAGAGCATGAGCGCCCGCCCCTGGCGGTCGAGCAGCATGGGCTGGACGACTTCCGGCCAGACGGCGGGGGCCATGAAAGCGGCTTCATCCAGCACAACGAAATCCAGGCCCGCGCCACGTAGGTGATCTGGCTCGTGGGTGCTTTTGATGCTGAGGACACCCCCATTGGGGATACGCAGGGTGCGCTGGCTCCGCTGGACATGGATGCCGGGCAGCGACGCGGTCAGCCGCTGGAGATCGGCCCAGACGGACTCGGCCATCGGGTAGGTGGGCGCCAGCCACCAGCAGGTGCCGCCGCGCAGGAAAGCACGCAGGATGGCGTGCTTGCCGATCTCGGTTTTGCCGAAGCGGCGTCCGCAGGCGACGACCCGATAGCGGGAATCACTCAGCAGAATCGGCAGTTGGTTGCGATGCGGCGGGAGCAGGTCCAGCTTCTTCCGGGGTGGGTTGTTCAAGGGGTGGTAGGTAGCCTTCATAGTCGATTTCCTCCGGGGGTTGGGGTAGTTCAGTGGCGAGTTTGATTACACGATCAGTCATTTGGGCGAGGGCAGTGACCTGCTGATTAAGCGGTGCGACAGTGATGGCCTGCGGGATAGCATCGAGCAGCAAGTCGTTGATTACCAACATACGGCTTTGCTGGATGCGGAGTTTGGTGACGAGGGCAGCATCGGCGAGGGGGACAATTGGCGGCTGTGGCGGCTGTGGCGACGGGGCTTCGCCGCCATTTGCCATTTTTTGATGACGTGCCGCACTCCACCAGCGCGATAAGGTACGCTCCGGTATATCCAGTTGAAGCGCGGTACGGGCAACATCGCCCCGGTTAGCGCGAAGTTGGTCAATGGCGGCCTGTTTTTGCGAGTCGTCGTAGCGGCTGGGCATGGTGGATTCTCCTGTGGGGTGGTTCTAAAACGGTAAGCGGGCCTTCCCCTCATCCTTTACCTGAGCCGTTTTTTGCGGGGGCGCGTTACGCCAGCCATTGAACACGTCCGGCGACGCTTTGGGAAACCCACTCAAGGGGTTCAGGATCGGTTTTTCGAGTAGGGCAGATGCGGGACGGAGGAGGCCAATTCACGTCTTCAGCGTATCACAGGAAGGACTCAAAAACGGAACATATGTTCCGTTTTTGTTCCGGTTTTCAGGGGAGAGGCCTCACCCCTCAATCCCCTCTCCGTTCGACGGCGTATACCGTATTGGTCGGGGGTCAGATTAGGCTACGCCGTCGGGAGAGGGGACTTTCAGAAGGTCCAAAATCGCATTTTTCACCCTCAAACGCAGCCTCACAGAACAAACCTACCCTTGCCCCCTCCCCATGTACGGAGAAGGGGAACCGGCGTGATTTTTGAAGTGTCGTTATGGATCGGTTGCAAAACGGGCGACCCGGCGGGTCGTCCCTACACATGGGGTGTTTTGCGTACGTCCCGGGGCCGACACGATGGGTCAAGGGGGAGGTGGTGACAGGCGGCCGAGGCGGACCTCGGCACTACGAGAACAGAAAAATCGGAACCGTGGTTCCGATTTTATCCGTGGCTATTCTGCACGTAAAACTACAGGCTCGCGCCCAGGCCAGTGTACCGACAAGCGACCCGGCGGGCCGCCCCGACTAGCTTTCGGACTTGGAGTCGGCTTTGGCGGCCTCGGTCCCTTTATCCTTCGCGCCGTCCTGCATCCCCTTGCGGAAGTTGGCTACGGCTGACCCCAGTTCGCCGCCGATCTTGCCCACGCGGCCCACGCCGAAGAGCAGCACGACGATGATGAGGATGATAATCAGTTCGGTTGGTCCAAAATTTGGCATGATGCCTAACTCCTGTAGTCTATGCTCTGGTGATTATAACACCGTTGCTGCCAATGCGGGGTACCCCCGGTTTGGCTTTTCTCATGTGGTGATGAGTATACGTCAAACTCACGCCAAATGGTTTGACGAGCGTGTGACGATTTGGTGACGGGGACTTTTCAGGCACTGGTCAGAAGGACACCCATACAGGCAGCCCTCCTCAGGCGAAGACATCCGCAACCGACAGCGCCAGTCCGGGAAGAACCTCTCCGCCAGGAACTGTATCGCCTATGCCATAGGTATGGGCGCTGCCATCGGCCAGATGCACCACCAGCTCGCCCTGTTCCGGGTAGATGTTCCAAACCTGCCGCACACCGTAGCGCAGGTATTCACGCAGCTTTCTTTGAATGTCCGTGGATCGCTCCGAGGGCGAGATGATCTCCACGGCCAGATCGGGTGCGCCATAAATGTATCCGGCAGAGGACTGCACCCGCTCGGCTGCTACAAAGGCGACATCCGGCTGCCGCTTGAGGCGGATGTTGCCCGGTTCACCATCCAATACAAAAACGGTATCGCCGGGGTACAGCATTCCGAGGTGGTTGGCTTCGACATGGATACCGAGCCGCAGCAGAAGCTTGAACTCAATGCGCCCATGCTGTTCGCCACCCCTGAAGCCATCCTCCTTACCCAGCCCGACCCACTCACCATCCACAATCTCGAGATGCTTAAAACTGTCGACCGCCTCGACGCGCAGGGCAATTGCCTCGGTGATGGGGCGCAGCGCCAGGAGTTCGGTCAACTCGATGACCTGCGCCTGCACGCGCTGTTCGACCTGTTGCTCTATCAGCATTTCCAGATCCGGGGTCAGTACCATAGGGATGAGTCTCCTGCTTGCCTGCTGACCATACGACCATGATAGCGCAAAAAGGGAAAGGAGTAGCAAAGTTGCTTAGAACCATAGCACCCCTTTTGCGAACCCCGCTACAATAGAAGCCATCACGTCGGTCAATCGAGGGATTGTCATCCGCTATGGCTTCTGTTGCCCATATCATCCGTCGCCGCCGCAGCCGGGATCGCCGCCGGGCCGCCCGCGCTGCCCAGAGCCGCGTCTTTAACGGGCTGGTCTACGGCCTGATCGCGGCGGTGATTCTGCTGCCCGCCGGGGTGACTCTGGGCGGGGCGCTGTGGCTGTATGCCGACGCGGTGCAGGGCTTACCTACCCCGCAGCAGTCGCGCACGGCGGGACCCGCGCTCGGCCCGACCGAACTGTATGACCGGGCCGGAACCACCCTGCTGCTGGCCTCCAATACCGCCGCGACCGAGTGGGTGCGCCTGACCGATCTGCCGACCAGCGTGGTGCAGGCCACGCTGACGGCGGAGGACCCGGACTTCCTGACCGCGCCCGGCTTTGACGCGCTCAGCACCGTCAACCGCCTGTGGCGCAACGCGCTCATCGGCCCGCTGGCGCTGGATACCACGCTGACCGGTCGGCTGGTGCGGAATGCCATCGCCCCGCTGCCGGATCAACCGGACGCCAACGCAGTCGGGCGGGAGATCGCGCTGGTGGCGGAGGTGCGGCGGCTGTATACGCCGGAAGAAATCCTGGAATGGCACCTGAACACCAATTTCTACGGTGGGGATGCCTTCGGGATCGAGGCTGCTGCCCAACGCTACTTCGGCAAGCGGGCGGTCAACCTGACGCTGGACGAAGCGGCTATGTTGGCGGCGGTTCCGCTGGCCCCACAGTACAACCCCTTTGATAATGAAGTGGCCGCTCGCAGCCGCCAATTGGATCTGCTGCGGGCGATGCGCGCTGCCGAGCTGATTACCGATCAACAGTTGGAGACGGCCTCCACCACGCGGACGGTCATCCAACTGGCGGCGACCGGTGAGCAGATCGCGCCGGAGTACGCCATCTACGCCCGGCGGCAGGCCGAGATCATCCTCGACGGGCTGGGGCTGGATGGTGCCCAGTTGGTGGCTCGCGGCGGACTCCGCATCACTACCGCGCTCGACCTGGATGCGCAGACCCAGGCCGAGTGTGCGCTGGCGGCGCATCTGGCGGCGCTGAACGGCGTGCCCGTCCCGGGTACGGCGCGGGATGGTCAACCGTGTATCGCGGGCAATCTGCTGCCCACCGGAACGACGCCCATCCCCAGCCCACCGGACAGCGGCGTGATCGTGCTGATCGACAGCACCACCGGCGAAATCCGGGCGATGGTCGGCGCGGCGACGACGGTCGATCGGCAGCCGGGGGTGACGCTGCAACCGTTCGCCTACTTCAACGCGTTCATCAATGATCCGCGGGAGAACCCGGCGACGATGGTGCTGGACTTGCCCGGTCAGCGTTTCCCCGGTGCCGCCGAGGGACTCATCTACCAGCCGAACAATCCCGATGGGCAGTATCGCGGCCCGATCAACCTGCGCGATGCGGTCAGCGCGTGGCTGCTGCCGCCTGCCGTGCAGATCACGCACGAGTGGGGCATGGATAACGTGCTGCGCCGGGCACACCGCATCGGCCTGAACAGCCTGGGCGACAGCAGCGACTATGACCTGAGCCTGCTGGAACGCGGTGGCGCGGTCTCCGCGCTGGATATGACCTATGCCTATTCGGTGTTCGCGGCGCTGGGTGATACGCACGGCGTGGCGGTGCGGGCGGTGGCTCCCGGTTACCGGCAGCGTGATCCGGTGGCGGTGGTGAAGATCACCGACCCGGCAGGTACAGTGCTCTGGGATTACACGTCTGAGCAAGCTGCCCTGAGCCGCCTTTCGATCTTCCCGGCGGAGGTGGGCTGGCTCATCAACGACATGCTGGCGGATACCCGCAGCCGGTCGCGTTCGCTGGGTGAAATGCCGATGCTGGAGACCGGTCGACCGGCGGCGGTGGTCAACGGGCTGGTGGGCGACGGCAGCCTCAACTGGACGCTGGGTTATACGCCGCAGTTGACCCTCGGCGTGCTGCTCCACCGGGCGGACGATGCGCCGATGGGATTGGACGAGCGTGGCCTATCTGGCGCGGCTCCACTGTGGTCGACGCTGCTGCGGTTTGCCCATGATCGGGCGGGCCTGACGCCGACGGGCTGGACGCGACCGGTCAACCTGTTTGAAGAAGCGGTGTGCGAGCGTTCCGGGCTGCTGCCCAACGGAGTCTGTCCGACGCGGACGGAGACCTTTGTGGTGGGACGTGCGCCGACCGAGATCGACACCTACTGGCAGAGCAAGGAACTCAACCGGCAGACGCGGCTGCTGGCGACGGCCAATACGCCGCTGGAACTGCGGCAGGCGACCACCTACTTCATTCCGCCGACGGATGCGCTGGACTGGTGGAAGGCAAACAATCAACCGTTGCCGCCGGAAACCTACGACACGGCAGCCCGACCGGAAATCTTCAGTTCGGTGCAGATCTTGCAGCCGCTGCGGTTGGCGTATGTGGGCGGGGTGGTCGATGTGCGCGGCAGCCTCGATCCGGCCAACATGCAGTTCTTCCAACTGAGCTATGGGCAGGGACTGAATCCCAACGAATGGCTCTCGATTGGTGAGCAGCAGACCACGTTCGAGCCGGGGCAGTTGCTGGGCACCTGGGACACCAGCAATCTGCCGGGCGGGCTGTATGCGCTGCTGCTGACGGTGCAGCGGCTGGATAACACGGCGGAGACGGCCACGATCCAGGTGACGGTGGATAACCAGGCTCCGACGGTGAGCCTGACGGCGGGGACGGCGGGGCAAGTGTTCCGGTTCCCGGGGGATCGGGTCATTCCGCTGGTGGCCGAGGCGGTGGACGATTATGCGCTGGACCGAGTGGAGTTCTACCGGGATGGGCAGTTCGTGGGCGCGGATACCGAGTATCCGTATGGCTTCGAGTGGCGTATCACGGGGGCGGGGACGGAGCGGTTCAGCGCGGTGGCCTTCGACCGGGTGGGCAATCAGGCGAATACGGAGGTGGTGGTGGAGGTGGTCAGATAGGGGAAGGGAAGGGAAGTTCACAGTACACAGTTCACAGTCACAGTGAAGAGGGGAAGAAGTGCTCAGTACTGAGGGAAGACAGTGCAGAGGGGAGAAGTGAGAGAGTGCGGGGGGCGGAGGGGGACGGCGTGACGATGATTATTACCTGTTATGCAGGGACGGAACAGGTAATGATTACTTAATATTACGATTTAGAGTAGAGATGTGGATTAAGTCACCCACACTCTGCACTCGTCTATCCCCCGCCGATTCAGGGACTTGCCAGACTGAACACTGACCGCTGTATCCGTTACTGTTGCAAGGAATACATCGTCAACCTTTTGGAGATCGCACATCATGCAATCCCATCCTCGCATTTCGATTAATCCGCAGGTGATGGTGGGCAAGCCTTGCATCGCCGGCACGCGCATCACGGTGGAGTTAATCCTAGAAAAACTTGCGGCGGACATGAGCATTGAGACGATCCTGAGCGAACATCCCCGGCTGCAACGCGAGGATATTCTGGCGGCTATCAGCTTCGCCCATAGCTAGTATCGGAGGTCAAGATCATGACCGCACTCATGGGAAAGCACTAGAAGCCATTAATCAACTTCCATCATCGACTCATGCTATTCGTCATAGCCCAAAAGCGATAATGGATTGTGTATGCGATACTTTTGGAGAAACTCACTGAAATTATTTGCAATCTGTGTGGCTTTCTCGTAAATGACCACAATTGGAGTTTCGTTATCAGGGTTTGAATCAAGCTTGATTAGCCAATCCCACACCAGAATGTCATAACTTCCAAATCGAAAATACGTATGCGCCTCTGGAAGCTTCCAACGGATGTTCTCTGGATTAGCATATTCATATTCAAGTATCAAACACCATTCGCTCAATGGCTCTAGAGTAATATATCCACCTGACTCATATGCACCGTTGATCTTCAGCAGATATTCTCTGACGTCAGTGGGTAGCTTAACGCCATAGCGTGCTTCAAACTCGGCTATTTCCTCTTCGCTGGCTGGTTCGCCCAGAGTCATGTCCTCTTGCGTGCTGGCATATTCGCGGAAGATGTCGATTTCACTCATCAGAGTATCCAAAATCTCATTCCGTCTTCTTCACGCGGTAGCTGGCTTGCAGGGATTTTTCCAGCAACCTGATTGCATTCTGACGGTCGTTCCAGGCTTTCAGGGCAACTTTACCTGTCCAGAAGGGAATGAATAGGCCCAGCAAAGGCAGCCAACTTTCAGTTCGAAAGTCGGTCAGCACAACGAAGATAATCGCAATCGAGATGATCGTAAGGGCAGTATAGATGACCAGCGTTGGGCCAGAATATAAACTGCCGAACACCAGGCTGCTCCCAGCGGCATCATTGCGGTCAATGTTGCCAACAATCGTAACGCGACTGACCTTACTTATTTGACCAAACCGCGAGACAATTTCGCGTTGAAACTCAAGGCTGAATTGGTAGCGGTATTCCTCAAGGCTCAGGACTTTATTGGCCTGCCCAATCCACTGCCCCTCAACCACGCGCAAGTTATTCAGTTCCTGAATGCGCCTGGCACATTCTGCCGGATTCATGTCCGAGACAAATTTGAAGTCGTAGACTTTCAATCGCTCCTCCATACCGTTCTCTTCATTGGAGTATGGATGGTTGCCAGACGACCTTTCCTGACCATCCGTCATTTCCCAACCCTGAATTTGTTCAGCTATTCCCGTTAAGTGATCGCATTTACTTTCTTGCACGATATACTAAATGCCACAATACTGTTTGAGCCCGATTATACAGGGATGTATGCGCGTGCCAAGCACACAACGGCGGCTCGCCGCCCTACTCATCATGTTGAACCTGCTCGCCAGCAGCGGCTTCACAGTGGCACAGGACTCGACGGCTACATTCACACCGACCTCGACCGTGACTGCCACCCAATTTCCCACCCTGAACCTGCAACTGTTCATCTCACGGGGGAGCCTGACGCTCTATACCCCGGAGACAGTCTCACTAGCGGGCTTGACACTGGTCGCAGTCGAGCAACGCCCCTTCATCTATATCGAAGCCTTCGATGGACTATCATTAACGGGCGGCATTGCAGCGGCAGAGAGTTGCTTCGTCCTGCGCGATCCTGCCGGAGCGGATGATCCATTGGCGGGTGCATGCCGGGAGGCTGCCACAGCCGGGCGTGTCTTTTTATTGAATATCTCCGCTGCCGACAACTTCTGGTTCGATCCCATCACCAATCAACTAAGTGCATTGGCGATCCAGCGTAGGGATAGCTTACTCCTGACTGCAAGTGGTGTACCTGCCATCTGCCCCGGCGGTCAACCCGCCTGCGAGTTTGAGTGGCCCGTAGAAATTTTCCCGATACCAACCAGCACTCCGACTAGCGTGGTTTCTACCCCTATACCAGTCAAGCCATGTCCCAATAGCGCCCCAACACGATTGAAGATTGGCATTCATGGTCGTGTATTTACCTCGATTGCAATCAATTTGCGAGATACACCTGTGGGTGACGTCGTTGGACAAATGCGACCAGGTGGCAACTTTGTCGTGTTAGAGGGGCCAATCTGCGGAATAGATAATATGACTTTCTGGCTTGTGCAATACGATGACATTGTTGGATGGACTGCCGAAGGAGAAGCTGATGACTATTGGCTTGAACCTCTTTTCTTATCTGATGTAGGCCAGCCTTGCCCCAATAGTCCGCCAACCCGACTGGCAGTTGGTATGCAGGGAATTGTCTCAGATGGTGAACCTAATAGTTTGCGAGATGTGCCATCAGGAACCATTTTTGGACAGATACCATCGGGCGGGGAATTTACGGTGATAAGCGGGCCGGAGTGTGGACGCACTGGACTTACTTTCTGGCTAGTCGAGTATAGTAGCAATGTTGGCTGGACTGCCGAGGGTTACGGAAATACTTATTGGCTCGAACCGCTGGAAAGGGGACGTGGCTGCGGCCAACAATCGGAACAGAGGGAAACGGGAGGATATACGGCGCAGACGCCTAATCCTCCCCTACAGCTCGCTCCGGTAGGGATACTATTTTTGGCAGCGCGGCGGGTAGGGGCGACCCGCCGCGCATGGCGATGCTGACAATCCTGGGGACTCCGGGTAATATGGAGTCATTATGATTGCAACACTGGACAACTCCCGCATTACCCGTCTGCTGCTGGTCAGTGCCTCGCTGGTGGTGGTCATCGCGGGGCTGCGCGCCTTCGCTGAACCGCTCAGCGCCTTCTTCCTGGCGGTCCTGATCGCCATCTGCGTCGCGCCGCTGCGGGCCACCCTGCTCAAGCGGGGCGTGTCACGCGGGGTGGCGCTGGCCATCGTCCTGGTGGTCGTCATCGGGGTCGGTGCGGCGCTGGTGACCTTCATCGGCGTCTCCGCCAACCAGCTCATCCGCAAGCTGCCGGACTACGAGCAGCAAATCCAGGGCTTACAAGCCAACGTGCTGGGGCAGATCGAGCGCTATGGACTATCGGAGCAAGCCACCGAGGCCATCGAAACCTTCGACTTCCGCTCGCTCATCCCGCTGGCGGGGAATATCCTGCGTACCATCGGGGATTCACTGGGCAACGTCCTGCTGATCTTCCTGTTCCTGCTGTATATGCTGATGGACGCGCCGAATATCCCGGGTCGCTTACGCGCCGTGCTGCCCAGCGACAGCCGCTGGCTGGAGAAAGCCACCGACTTCATCTTCAGCGTGCAGCGCTACATGATCCTGCGAACCGTCTTCGGCGTCATCATCGCTGGCTTCCAGACGGTCGTCATGCTGCTGATGGGCGTGGATTTCGCGGTGCAGTGGGGGGTGCTGGCGGTCATCACCAACTACATCCCGAATGTCGGTTTCGTGCTGGGGCTGATCCCGCCGCTGGTTGTCACGCTGCTGGAGCATGGCCCACTTGCGGCTGTGGCCCTGCTGGTGATCTACAGCCTCATCAACACCATTTTTGAGAACTTTGTCGCGCCACGCTTCATGGCGGAAGACCTGGGCATCACCAGCCTCTTCATCTTCCTATCGCTGATCTTCTGGACGTGGGTGCTGGGGGCCTCCGGCGCGCTGCTGGCCGTCCCGCTCACCCTGCTGGTGCAGATCATGCTGCTCAAGGGCGAAGATGGGGTCAAGGTCCTCAACGCCCTCATCAGCGAGAAGGATTAATCGGGCGCGGCCCTCACCCCTCCCTAAAGGGACTTTCTTCGGTCGCAGCCCCTTCTCCCGATGGGTAGGTTTTTTGCAGAAGCAGGGTTTTATGCGGGAGCACCGCACTGCCGCCTCACCCTCCCTAAAGGGACTTCCTTCGGTCGCAACCCCTCTCCCGCGCACCCCTTACTCGTTGGGAAAGGCAGGTTATGCGGGAGTCGGGGTGCTGGAGAGGGGCTTTAGGAGCGATTTCACCGGGTTTGAGATGTATCGGACGCCATCAATGGCGTCCCTACGAATGTCAAAACTCATCAGGACTTCTATTGGTCACGGGTCGCCCTCATCGTGTCTAAGTGCTCTATCCGGTAAATGATCAAAGCGGGCGCACAGCCGTCCCACCGGGAGGCTACGCTCTGCGCCCCTACAGGAATCACTGATTTCGATTAGATTAATTACCGGTTGAAGCACTTAGAAAGCCCACTCACCGCCGCGCATGACGGGTTCAGTGGTGCCATCGAACAGGATGCCATCCACATCCATCTGATCCGAGCCGATCATAAAGTCCACATGGATCAGGCTAGTGTTCCCGCCCTCGGCCTTGAAGGCCTCTTCATCCAGCGACTGCCCGCCTTCCAACGACAACCGATAGGCTCGGCCCAGCGCCAGATGGTTGGCGGCGTTCTCATCGTAGAGCGTGTCATAGAACAGGCCGAATTGGCCGATGGGCGAGCTGTTCGCCACCAGCGCCACTTCGCCCAAGCGCCGCGCGCCCTCGTCCATACCCAGCATGTTATCGACCAACGCCTGGTTGCGGTCGGCATGTGCCTCGACCACCGCGCCATCCTTGAAGGTCAGTTGCAGGCCTTCGATCACATCGGTGGTGATGAGCGGCATGGAGGCGCGGACGGTGCCCTCCACCTTGAGGCGGTGCGGCAGGGTGAAGATCTCTTCGGTCGGCAGGTTCGGCACAAAGGTGATGCCGTTCTGCGCCTGAGCGCTGCCGCCCTGCCAGATATGCCCACCCGGCAACCCGATCCGCAGGTCAGTCCCGGGTGCGCGGTAGTGCAGCGCGCTGTATTGTTTGGCGGTCAGGTAGGCCGAACGGCGCATCAGCCCATGGACATGGGTCTGCCAGGCGGCGACCGGGTCCGGCTCGTTCACACGGCAGACGGCGAAGATGGCCTGCCACAAGGCTGCCAGCGCATCACTATCGGACAGGTGCGGGAAGACGCGCCGCGCCCAGCCGGTGACCGGCATCCCCACCACCAGCCAGTTGATGGCGGAGCCGGAAATCGCCTCATTGACCGGCCTGCTGATCCCCACTATTTTGACCTGGTAGTCCCGCATCCGTTCGGGCGGCACCGCGGTCAGCAGGTCGGGATTGGTGGCGCGGATGGACAAGTAGGCATCGCCCTGGTTGATATAGCTCATCGCGCCGTCGATCTCCCAGGTGGGGAAGTGTTCGAGAGCCGGGGCGTGCAGCAGCTGCGCCAGCAGACTCGATTGGTCACGCCATTGGACGTGGACGTTGGCCGCGCCATGCGCGTAGGCTCGCTCGATCAGCGTATAGACCAACCGCAGCGATTCCGGCGGCGCTTCCGGCAGGTTCACATCCACCCGAATCCACAAGCGCTGCCCGGCCCGCAGATTCAAGCCACACTGGATGATCACATCGGCGTAGCGCACAAGTTGTTCGTTAAAGTCCATGGTACCCTCTGGTGTGTACGGACCCAGGCTGTCCCGGTGCCGTGATGGATTGAAAGAGGTGAGCTAGCGTGTGTCTGCACCCTACCCTCATCCCCCTGTCCCCCTTCTCCCTCAGGGCGAAGGGGGTTTATCAGAGTCGGTTTAAGCCCTCTTCATAAGAACGAGGGGTTACAGCCAGACCCTAGTTCGTACATTGTACGAAACAACCATGATCCTCGGCAGGGGTGGTCTCTCACAGGCGGCGTTCGCTGACCTGCCGCATGAAGGCGCGTCCGCCGAGCACCAGCGAGACAGTCGGCAACCAGGCCAGCCCATAGGCGGTGAAGCCCACCCCAATGAAGCGCAGTTGATCGACCTCACCAAAGCCGAGGCGCGGGGCCTGGAAAGCCATCATGCTGATGACCAGAAAGAGGATCGCCGCCGCCACGAGCACCGTGAGCCGGGGGGTGCGGTGAGCGGGGTCTGAGAACGAGCGATCCAAGACGGTCGCGCCTTTCTCCCGCCCCCGGAACCAGAGGATGGCCCAGCAGAGCAGCAGGAGGAGCGCCGTCACCAGCAGTGCGCCGGGATCGACCACGCCCTGGAGGAGCCGCACGCCCAACATGAGCAGCAGCCCGATCACCACCCCGCCGAGTTCCCCGCGCGACAGGCGGAGCGAGTCGACCGGGGTGGCCTGAGTCAGACGGGCATTGAGGAGGGTCAGCGCCAGGATGCCGAGCAGTCCGCCGATGCCGATGGTCAGCAGCAGGGACAACTCAACCGGGGGCAGGCCCTGATCGGGCGGCCACCAGCGCAGCCACGATCCCCAAGCCAGGCCGACCACCACTGCCCCAGCAAACAAGACACGGGTCAACGTGCGACCGCCGCCGGTCAGCGCCAGCAGCAGCCCACCCATCTCCAACGCGATGAGGGCCTGAGCGCCCATGACGCGGGTCATGAGGCTGGTGGGCAGATCGGCATAGCTGTACTGCGGGTGGATGAGCAGCGCCGCCAGCAGTGCGTAAAACCCGGCCTGCGCCATCAAGCCGAAGAGATCACGCACGCGGTAGCGGATGGTGAGGTCGAGCCAGAGGGCTGCCAGCAGGCCGTAACCGACCAGCGCCAGCACTGCATCGAGCAGGCTGCGTCCACCGATGTGCGGCCAGACGAGCGCCTCCCCCCCGAACAGAAGCAGGGCGGCGAAGAGCAAGCGAAAACTCAGGGGGCCAGAGCGAAACATTGTGGATTTATCTTTCAGGTTTACACTGGTTTATGTCATGACCCGGGATGATTTTGCTGAATCGTAACATAAGCAGCCGATTTTGGGCGGCTCTTTGAGGCGAGGTCATGCTTAATGGCACCAAGCGGAGATGATTTCACCATGACGACCTGGAACACATTCGCACAACAGGCTCCGGAAATCGCAGCCTTTGGCGCAGCCCGCTTTCAAAAAGGCGTTGCTTACCTCGGCACGATACGGGCTGACGGCAGCCCGCGCGTTCACCCCGTGACCCCGATCATCGGTGAGCAGTTGTTCCTGTTCATGGAACCCACTTCGCCCAAAGGGAAGGACCTCCAGCGTGACGCCCGATTTGCACTGCACTGCGCGGTTGAGGATTCAAGCGGCGGCAGCGGTGAATTCTATGTGATGGGACGGGCGACCTTAAGCCATGATCCGCACCTGCGGGAAGCAGCGGTGAAAGCCGCCTCGTATGCTCCGGCGGATCGCTACATTCTCTTTGTTCTCAGCATCGAGTCCGCTTTCATGAACATATATGTGGAAGGCCAGTCCACTCCACAGCGGTGGCAGGCCGCGCAATCCGATGGATCACTATAGCGGCTGCACTAGCCTAGCCTTCTCCCCGCGAAGACGCGCTGGTTGAGCGTATCGGCAATTTGAGTCAGGTCGCCGCGAGCCAGCAGGATATCGGTGACGATGTGGATGTAGCGCTGCTTGAGCGCCTTCTGAATCGACTCGGCGACATCCGGCGGCGCGATGATGGTGGCGGCCAGGCTGCGGTCGTTCGGGACAAAGTCGATGAAGTCCCAACGGGTCGTCACCGAGGGGCGGAAGGTGTTCCAATAAGGCTGGGCCGCGCTGAAGAACCATTCGGGCGACAGCCCCGGTGCCAAAATCACGATGTGATAATCCGGCGTGCCCTCCATGGGGCCGGGGCCAACGAACGCTACGCTGCTACTGACTCCGCCGCGTAAGGGAATGCCATCCGGCCCGACCTGCGGCACCTCGATCAGGCGCTGGACGGCGGGCAACTGGTTGTTGTAGTACTCGTCCTCTTTCCACAGGGCACAACCGAGGAACCAGCGCGGCGCGGTGGTGGCGATCCAGTTGAACATGGCTGCGGTGGCTTCGGCATGGGCGCGACGGTCGTAGGGGGGATAGCGCGGGTCGGTCTGCTGCGTCTCGTTGATCGGCAGCGGGTAGATGCCACCCTCACTGCCGACGGCAGGCAGCGGCCCCAGCCCGAACCATTCCAGCAACAGTTGATTGCTGGCCTGGCCCATGGCGATCAGGCCATTGGGGTCGCCCCAGGGGTTGGCGGGACTGCCGCCCAGTGGGGTGCGACCGGGGTCGGAAAGCTGGGTGTAGGGGTCGAGGGGGTATTCGAAGTGCCAGCCGCCTTCCAGCGCGTTGTACTGCGCCGGGTCGCGCGGTTGGGCCGGGTTGCCCGGGACTTCCTGATAAAAGTGGTTGAGCGTGTAGGGATGCACCGACCACCACAGCCCACGCTGGGCCACCTGCATAAAACGCTCGCGGTGGGTATCCCGCAGGTAACCGAGCATGGAGCGTAGCCAGGCCATCGAACCGCCGGGACCACCGACCTCGCTGAGCGAGGGGAAGCCGGGGTAGGCTCCCAGACTGATGATGTATTCGGCAAAGGCCAGCCAGTTATCCATCATCGGGCGGATGACCCCATCGAGGTTGTCATGGCTGATGTTGACGGCACCGCCCGGCCATTCGACATCCGGTAGATTGGGTTCATTGTAGAACTCGAACCAGAGCGCCCCGGCCCCACGATAGGCCGCCCACTGGCTTTGCAGGCTCTGGGTCATCGCCATGGCCCCGGGTCGCTCGATGTAGATGCGGATCATCGGCGTGATGTTGTTTCGCAGCGCCCAGGCGACATCTGCGAGGTATTCTTCGCCACCGCAGATGAGCTTGAGCCAGCCGAGCTGGAGTTCGGTGTAGCGCCCGTGATTGAGGGGACGGTAGGCGGCTTCGGTATGCATCCCACGCGGGTTGCCCGACCACTGGTATTCGGAAAGCTGCATAGTGCCTCGTGTTTCCAACCAACGGCGTCCAGTGTAACATGGATAGCAGCAGGGCAAGAGGAGGCAATCATGACCTTTACGATCCCCATATCCGACCGATTGTATGAGAAGGCCCAGCGGATTGCCGCGCAAACTGCCCAGTCGGTTGACCATGTTATTGAAATGGGTCTGGCCGACGCATTCGATCAACCGCTGATTGATCTACCCGCGGACGAACGCGCTGAACTGCGCGCCCTGGAATACCTCTCGGATGATGCGCTGTGGACGATGGCGCGTGAGCAATTACAGGCGGTCAAGCAGGCGCGGCTTTCAACCTTGATGGACAAGCATTCCGGCGGCACGATCTCCGCTACAGAGTTGGAAGAACTGACTCAACTGGTGGAGGATGGCGACCGGCTCACACTTCGCAAAGCCACTGCTATGAAGCTCTTGATGAAGCGCGGTCATCGGATTGCACTCGCGGACGAAACTCAAATCGAGTTTCGCCTCGATTTAGCGGTAAAAGTTATCTTAGGGAACAAGATCGTCTAAGGAAACTGTCGTATGGCACTTAAAGATTTTTGGACTTACGCAGATGTGCCGGTTTTCAGGCGGGCGCACAGCCGTGCGCCCCTACAAAAAGGCGCTGTTTTGCGTAAGTCCTGGATTTTTGGTTTGTAACCGAGTATAAGAGCCTGCCCCAACTTACGTAAAAACGAACCTATTATCTCGCCAATCGTCATTGTGGGGTTTCTGGCGGGAGGATATACGGGCGCAGACGCCCTAATCCTCCCCTACATTCACACTTGGCAAGATACTACAGTGCAAGTTCCATAAATAATTCATATGGCTTAAAAGCGTTAGGGATTTCACGATAAGCGACAATGTCCTTGAAGCCAACCGAGTGATAAAGGGCATGAGCCTCTTTCATGAAAGAAGCGGTATTGAGGCGCAGCGAGGTATACCCGATCTGTCGCGCGTTTGAGATCAAGGTATCCACCAATGTCCGACCAATATCTTTTCCCCGAAACGCTGGTCGCACATATATGCGGTTGATTTCGCCAGTCGTCGATGTGAGCATACGTAGTCCACCACAACCAGCCGATTGTCTGTCGTAACTAGCTAATAGTAGAGATCCTGTAGGCGGGGAGAATTCTACCGGAATTTCATTTCCTGGTGGCTGTTTGCTGAGGGGGAATAAATCATTTATGTCTAATCCAAACTCCCATAACATTTCACTATACCAGGCCCTTAGTTCCGCGACCATATCCCGATAATCTTGGAGCTGTTCAGAGCTTTCAATTTGAACGACCTGAAGCATTTTGAAGTTCCTATTCGATGGTAACATTGAAAGTATATCTCACCATGACGAAAGAATGGCTTTAATCGCCTTTCAACAGATGGATTACTCGTACTCGTTTTTCAACAGGCTGAGAGCCATGTGTGATCTGCCATCGGCGACAAGGTATCGACCATGCAATTCGACCTGAATACATTTCTCATTGGGATGGCGCTGTGCTGTGTGGTGCCGACGGTGATCCTGATCGGGCTGAGCCTGTGGTTCATCCAACGGGGGGCGGCCTGGCTGACACCGGATGAAGAGAAACTGCGGGCCGAGTTCGACCGCATCCGGGCCAAGCAGCCTACGACTCCGCCGGAGAAGCTGGTGCAGCAATTGATTCACGCCCAGGCGATCAAGGCGGGCATCGCTGGAGCCATCACCAGTGTGGGTGGGCTGCCCTTCCTGCCTATCGGCCTGGTGGTGGACCTGATCGCGTCTTCCCGGATTCAGAGTTCGATGCTGCATTTCATCGGGTGGAGCTATGCCAGCGGAGTGACACCGCGTGCCGGTCAAGTGCTGGCGCTGCCGGAGGCGATCCGTTTACGGGGGGAAGGCGTGGGCCGCAATCTGCTGCTGGAAGGCAGTCAGGCGGCGGCACAGGCAGCCCAACGGCGGATCATGCTGATGGTGGCAGAGAAGGCAGCGGCCAAGCTGGTGCCGATCCTGGGGTTGGTGGTGGGCTTTGCGGTCAACTACCTGACAACCCGGGCGATTGGGCAGGCGGCAGCGATCTGGTATCGGCGGACGGGGTGATGAAAGCAGATTTCAACACAGAGGCACAGAGATCACACAGAGATTCACAGAGGGATATCGAACCGCCTGACGGGAAAAGGATAGGCGTTAGGCGAATCAGATGGGCGACCCGGCGGGTCGCCCATCAGCATGTGGACAGGATTGGTTTCAGGCAGATGCGCCGACCCTACTCGGCGGCGTTGGTGCGGACGAACTTGACGCGCAGGACCAACTGCGCCAGACGGAGATCATCGCCATCGCGCAGGATGCGAGGCTGGCGGGGGACGAGGCGCTGTCCATTCAGGAAGGTGCCGTTGTGGCTGCCGTGATCGCTGACGTAGAGCAAGCCCTCCTGCCGGATGATGCTGGCATGGCGACGGGAAACGCCGCGTTCCATGCCGCCAGCCGCTTCCAGATCCACGGGCGGGCTGGTGTTGGTATCCGGGTCAAAGCGACCGATGATGAGTTCATCAATGGTGGCGGCGTCGAAGACAAACTGCTGCCCGTTATCGCGTGCGATCAGAATCAGCTCGGTGCGGGAGCCAAAATGGGCGGTACCCCACTTGGGTTCTGATTCTTCGTCTGCAATGGAAACATGGCGCGTGCCCATATAACGCGGCGGCGGTGCCGTGGGAAGGGTTGGCGCGGCAGGTGTGTTTTCCGTTTCGTGCTCCGGTTGGTTGGCCGCGCTGCGGCGGTCACTGGTGGCCGTACCCATGGGCTGATCCTCTGCGCTCTCTTCTGGGGACGGTGTGTTTGGCTCAAACTCGTGCATCGCATTCTCGCTCTGCCTGTTAGGCGGTAACCAAACGCACACCCAGCATATTCACATCATGTAACAATTCTAACACCAGAAGGGTATGAATGAAGCATTTAGATATTGGTGATCGCTGACGTGAATCTAATGCAATACCCTTTACACTGATGAACACTGGCCGGGATATGCCCTTTAGAACTCTAATCGGCTATGCATAAGACATTCGGCCTGATAGGCTGTATAATGTTGAATGAAGTCCCCGCACGAATTGTATACAAGGTACGACTCAATTGCACTTTGCTATGGATTTCCCCGTTTTCCCTTGTCCACGTACTAGCAGAAAGGAGAAAGGCGCGCTGATCGCTGCTCTCACTGAGCCAGAACGCGCCGATTCCGGTGAATAACAAACCCGGCGATTCCAATAACAACAACTCGCCCTTTTCGGGCAAGAATGCCCAGCGCATGTGGCTCATCATCGGTGCGCTGGTCATCCTGGTTCTGCTCTTCACGTTCCTCGCCCCCGGCAGTATGGGTGGCGGACAGCAAACCTCGCTGAATGAACTGGCGGAGCAAATCCAGGATGGTAACGTCTCCCGCCTTACGGTGCGGGGAGGACAGGATGTCATCGCTGATCTGAACGATGGTCGCCGCCTGGCGGTCTATAAGGATCGGGAAGATGACCTGTTCGCGCTCTTGCGGACGTACGGTGTCACTGACGCGCAGCTTCAGGATATTCCCCTGACGCCGCAGCCCGGTGATAACACCAGTGCTTTGCTGTTCCAAATTGCTATCTCTATTCTGCCGATCCTGCTGATTAGCTGGCTGCTCTGGCGCATGATGCGTTCCGTCCGTTCCGGACAGGACCAGGCCATGAGCTTTGGTCGCAGCCGCGCCCGCGTCAGCCGGGATATGGAACGCCCGCAGGTGACGTTCAGCGATGTGGCAGGCTGTGAAGAAGCCAAAGAAGAACTCAAGGAAGTCGTCGAGTTCCTGAAGGAACCGGAGAAGTTCATCCGGCTGGGTGCGCGCATCCCCAAGGGCGTCCTGATGGTCGGCCCGCCCGGAACGGGTAAAACCCTGATGGCGCGAGCCGTCGCGGGTGAAGCGGGCGTCCCCTTCTTCAGCATTTCCGGCTCGGAATTCGTGGAGATGTTCGTCGGCGTGGGCGCAAGCCGCGTGCGTGATCTCTTCGACCGGGCCAAGGCAGAAGCCCCGGCCATCATCTTCGTTGATGAAATTGATGCCGTCGGTCGGCATCGTGGCGCAGGCCTGGGCGGCGGTCATGATGAGCGCGAGCAAACCCTCAACCAGATTCTGGTGGAGATGGACGGCTTTGAGACCGGCACCAACGTGATCGTCTGCGCGGCGACCAATCGCCCGGACATCCTGGACCCGGCGCTGCTGCGCCCCGGTCGCTTTGACCGGAAGGTGGTCATGGATAACCCGGACATCAAGGGCCGCCTGGAAATCCTGAAGGTTCACAGCAAAGGCAAGCCGCTGGCTTCCGATGCGGACATCGAAGGCGTTGCCCGGATGACTGTGGGCTTCTCCGGTGCTGACCTGGAAAACCTGGTCAATGAAGCGGCCATTCTGGCTGCCCGCCGGAATAAGAAGACCATCGGTATGAGCGAGCTGACCGAGAGTATGGATCGCGTGACGATGGGGCCGGAACGCAAGTCCCGCGTCATCTCGGAGAAGGACAAGCTGAACACGGCCTACCATGAAGCCGGTCACGCCATGCTCTTCTTCCTGCTCAACGATACCGACCCGGTGCAGAAGATCACCATCGTCCCGCGTGGGATGGCCGGTGGTTACGTCCTGCCGCTGCCGGATGAGGATATCTTCGGTCGCAGCCGGGAATACTTTGAAGACACGATCTGCGCGGCGCTGGGTGGCCGGGCGGCGGAAGAAATCGTCTTCAACCGCTTCACCACCGGGGCCAGCAATGACCTCCAGCGCGTGACCAGCATGGCGCGCTCGATGGTGACCAAGTACGGCTTCAGCGAAAAGCTGGGCCCGCGCACCTTCGGCAGCGATAACGGTGCCGTGTTCCTGGGTCGTGAAATCGGCGAGCAGCGGGATTACGGCGAACAGGCCGCCGAGGACATCGACGCCGAAGTGCGCCGCATCCTCACCCATGCTTATGACCGGGCCAAGCAAATCCTGAGCGACAACCGCGACAAGATGGAAGTGCTGGTCAAGGCGCTGATGGAACGCGAGACACTGGATCGCAATTCCTTCGAGGAAATCATGAAGGGTAATAACCCCTTCGATGGCCTGAACCGCCCGCCGACGCCGCCCCCGGCAGCGCCTGCGCCGAGCGCCCCTCCAGCGGCCCCGCCGCAGCCGTTCAACCCGGCGCCGCAACCGGCTACGTACAGCCATCAGCCGCCGGTAGAATAGCCCTCTAGCCCTTCTCCCGCTGGGAGAAGGGAACCTGACAGAATAGAAGAGGCGATCCAATGGATCGCCCCTTTTATTTCCCCTGAACTTAAAGCCTCACTCAGGCGGCTCTCATGTAGGGATTACGCGCTTCGACTACTCTAAGCAATGGATCATTACCACTGAGGGAGTAGATATAATGCCCGCTGCTGGCGAACACGCCCCTGATTTTGCCCTGCCCAACCAAGACGGCAAGACGATTAAACTGAGCGATTACCGGGGCAAGAAGGTCATCCTTTTTGCCTACCCGAAGGCCGACACCCCCGGCTGCACCACCCAGGCCTGCGGCTTTGCCGACAACATGCCGAAAATCGAGGCGGGTAACGCCGTCGTGCTGGGAATCAGCCCGGACGACGGAAAGGCGTTGAGCAAGTGGAAGGCCAAGCGCAGCCTGCCCTACGACCTGCTTTCGGATACTGAACACAGCGTGCTGGAACAGTGGGGCGCATGGGGCGAGAAATCCATGTACGGCAAGAAGTACATGGGAGTCATCCGTTCCCACTGGGTGATTGATGAAAACGGCGTGGTACTGGAAGAGTCGATCAAGGTCAGCCCGGAAGACAGTGTCGAAAACGCCACCAAATGGGTCGTGAAAGCATGATCGACGGTCTGACGCCCGCATTTGAAGCGCGCTTGAAGGATGCCTACGTGATCTGGTTCACGACCGTGCGTGAAGATGGGATGCCGCTCCCGACGCCGGTGTGGTTCATCTGGGAGAACGACTCGTTCCTGATCTACTCGTCACCGAACGCGCAGAAGGTCAAGAACGCACAGAAGAATCCGCACGTAGCGCTGAATTTGAACAGCACCCCGGATGGGGGTGAGTACACGGTCTTCCACGCGGAAGCCCACATCGACCCCAGCACCCCGCCGCCTTCGAAGCATCCGGCCTACTTCGCCAAATACGAAAGCGGCATCGGGGACATCGGCATGACACCGGACTCCTTTGATGCAACTTACAGCGTGGGGCTGCGCGTCAAACCGATCAAGGTGCGCGGCGAGTAAGCGATAAACCAACACGAAAACACCTAATCCAGACGGGCGCACAGCCGTCCCAAAGGGAGGCTTCGCTCTGCGCCCCTACATCCAATTCGGCGGTTTCCGATTCGGTTATGCATAAGGTATTGATATAAGACTTACGCAATTGAGGGAGAAATCGGACGGGCGCACAGCCGTGCGCCCCTACAAGAAAACCCTTTTTGCGTAAGTCCAGTGATAGATAAATGAGCAGGGGCAGGCGTTACTGCCCCTGCTTATCCCCTTTTTCCCGCGCCAGTTCGTTAGCACCGCCCAGCGGATGAGTCTGGGCGAGCGTCGCCAGATTGAACCCCCGCAAATTCTTGGCGAGCAGAGTCAGGGCATCCCCGTAAGCACCGGCTGCCAGCGTACTACCAAAGGGCAGCAGCGCATCCCCTTCGGCTTCAGCATGGGTGGGAATCACATTGACGACATGGCTCAGGCTGGCGAGTTCGCTTTCGGCGTTGGCGGTCCAGCCGATGACGGTTGCGCCACGCTCACGGGCGATGCGTGCCAGGGTGTTGATGTCATTGCTTTTGCCTGCCTTGGACATCAGTAGCACGACATCCCCCGGCCCTGGAATAGCGGATTCACCATGGAGGGCATCGCTCACGGGGATGTGAAACGCCTTCATGCCGCAGGTGCCCAGCAGATGCGCCAACCGCTTCGCCATGGCCCCGGACGTCCCGGCGCCGGTCACGATGATGCAGCCGGTACAGGCCGCTACCAGGTTCACAGTCTGCACGAAACTGGCGTCCAGTGTATCCGCCAGCAGGCGCAGGGCTTCGGCTTCGGCCCGGATGAGCACCCGGCCTTGTTCCAGTAAATTCTGATCGTCCATAGCAAGTGGCTCCTGATGGGTAGCATAACAGCGTGCGGCGCCGAAGCGGCCTACAGCCTATGCGGATATTGTAACGCGCCAGGAGATCGAAGACGGGGAGATGGACGGATGGTGGTATGGGCCTACTAGGATTCGAACCTAGAACCAACCCGTTATGAGCAGGCAGCTCTGCCGTTGAGCTATAGGCCCCTGAGGACTTCATTGTATTTTTCGGGATGGCAACCGTCAAGCGGGGATGCGCGCCGGATTCAGATCAACAAACGTCAGGCGGCGGGGGTGATCTTTGGCCTGAATTGCGTTCCTCATCTAGTCTGAAGGCAGCAGGACGCAGTACGATGATATAATCGCAGTATGTGAAATGTTGCACGATTTCATTCCGGAGAGGTAACTGCATTCATGACCTCATCTATCGGAACTTCCACCCACCCCCTGCGGGTCGCTATCGTCGGTTCCGGCCCGGCGGGCTTCTACGCCGCCGACCATCTGGAAAAACAACCCGATCTCACCGTCCACATTGATATGTTCGACCGCCTGCCCACGCCTTTTGGCCTGGTACGCGGCGGTGTGGCCCCGGATCACCCGAAGATCAAGTCTGTCACCCGTGCCTATGACAAAATGGCAAGCGATGATCGCTTCCATTTTTACGGCAACGTAGAGTTTGGTCGTGACCTGACCTATGATGACCTGCTACGCCATTACCACGCGATCATCTTCTGCGTGGGTGCCCAGGGCGACCGGCACATGAATGTGCCGGGCGAAGACCTGCCGGGCAGCCATCCGGCGACAGAGTTTGTCGCCTGGTATAACTCGCATCCCGATTTTCGTGAATTCAACTTCGACCTTTCGGCGGAAAGTGTGGCGGTCATCGGCCTGGGGAATGTCGCCATGGATGTCATCCGCATCCTGGCGAAAACCCCGGAAGAACTGATCACCACCGATATTGCTGACCACGCGCTGGAAGCGCTCCGCGAAAGCCGCGTCAAGACTATCCATGTGCTCGGTCGGCGTGGCCCGGCGCAATCCGCCTTCACCAACCCGGAAATCAAGGAACTGGGTGAACTGCTGGATGCCGAGGTGATCGTCTCACCAGAAGACCTGGAACTCGATCCGATCAGCGCGGCGCTGGTCGAATCCGATAAAGCGGTTGCCAAGAATGTCGAGACACTGCGCGGGTATGCCGCGGCTGGCCCACAAGGGAAGCGCCGTCAGGTCATCATGCACTTCTGTGTTTCCCCAACCGGCCTGATGGGTGATGACCATGTCGAGGGCATCACGATTGTGAAGAACCGGCTAGTGGACGACGGCAAAGGCAGCGTCAAAGCTGTTCCCACTGGGGAAGTCCACAACCTGCCAGTGCAGTTGGTGTTCCGGTCGGTGGGTTACTATGGCCGACCGCTGCCGGGCCTGCCCTTCGATGACAAACGCGGTGTGCTGCCGAATGACAAAGGTCGCATCTTGACTGCTGAAGCGCCCCTGCAGGGCAGCTACTGCGCGGGGTGGATCAAGCGCGGGCCGAGCGGCGTCATCGGCACCAATAAGCCGGACTCGGTGGAGACGGTGGACTCGCTGCTAGCAGACCTGCGCGCCGGCGCGCTCAACACCCCGGCAGAGCCGGACTCTAGCGCGGTGGAAGCCCGCCTGGCAGCGCGGGGCGTCCGCGTGGTCACCTGGGCGGATTGGCAACAGCTTGATCGGCTGGAGCAGGAACGCGGCAAGGAACGCGGTGCGCCCCGGCTGAAGTTCAGCAGCGTGGCCGAGATGCTGGCTGCGCTCGATTCGCTGGCTGAAGGTCATCCGACCAGTTAGCCATGCCCTGGCTTGTGAACCAGCCCGTCCGTCTGGCCGCCCTCCTCGGTTTCATGATGGTCGGGCTGGTGTTTTCTTCCCTGGCTCTGCGGCAATTCACCCCGCCGCGTGACTGGCTGCTCTACTGGGCCTATCAACCGCAGTCCTCCACCTGGTATCTGCTCGATCTGGAACGGCGCTTCCGCACGCCTATGCCGACGATGCATGATATCTATCGGGTGGCCTTCAGCCCGCAGCACCACATCGCATATGCCCAGATCAGCGCCGCTGACCGCGATGATATTCTGCTGCGGGATGTGCTGGCGGGTGGTCAGCCGCCGGTATCGATTGTCACCGGGATCGCCAACATCCGTTACGACGGACTCCAGTGGAGCCCTGATGGGCGCTACCTGGCCTTTGAGGCCGGACGACGAAGCCGATTCACCAATCTGCATATCTGGGATGGGCAGGCTGTCCAGATGATCCTGCCGCCGGAACTGGCGAACCGCGCCCAGTTGGAGGGGGTGGCCTGGACAACGGACAATCAGTTGGTCTTTATTGCGCGGCGGCGGGGTTTTGAGGATGGGCGGCCTTATCCCTCTGACCTGTACCGCTGGGATGGCGTCGAGACCCTCAACCTGAGCCAGACACCCGATCAGGACGAGACGTGGGCGGCGCTGCCCGATGGGACCACACGATTGGTCACGGCAACAGCGGCTGACGAAGCGGTTCTCCCCCTCTATTGCGAGGCTCTGGCCCCCGGTTGGGCACTCATGCAGCGTCAGGGTGAGCGTGTGATCCAACTGGTGGAGGGCGGGGTGATCTACGCGCTGCGCCCCGGTGCCACCCCCCTCTACTGCGCGACGAACTGATGGATAGCGGACGCGCCGTTGCGCGTCCCTACCTGAGGTTATCGCCCTGATGCGTTGGGGCTGACCGCTGCGGATTTCGCGGGTGCCATCTCGAAAGCCATTCGGTACACTCTGGCGCGAGCGACCGCTGTGGATGGAGGCGACCTGCTGATGCTCCTGGTACTCCTGCGACCCCTGCCCATGATGGCTGTGCTGACCGGCCTGCTGCTGGCGCTGGTGACCGTCGCCTCGGTCGCGGGGCAAGGGCTGCCCATCGACGCGGTCATGGTCTACGGCATCTATGACACGCCCCCGGCCTTCAGTGCGCGGGAAATCTTCAACGGCACCGATCAACTGGATGAATACCGGCAGCACTTCCTTTACACGTTCCGGCGCGGCCTGAGCGTGCCGTACTTCGTCGATACCATCGTCTTCAACCCGCGCCCGGCCCAGGACGGTCGCATCGCCTATCGCGTCGGCACGCCGGACGGTCTGGAACTGGATGTGATCGACTGGCGCTCGTCAACTGCACCGATTCGAATCGCCGGGGCAGCCACCAGCACCTATCTGTGGAGCCCGGATGGGGCGCTGCTGTTCTACAGCACCACGGCAACCAGCGGCGGGGTACGGCTCTACCTGTGGGATGGACAGCGCTCGACCGACATTACCCCGCCGGAGACACCCGCGCTGGATGCGGTGGACGCGCTGCACTGGCTGCCGGCGAACCAGTTGGTTTATCAGGTCCGGTGGGGTGTACTAGCAGGCACCACCGCGGCGGCGGGATGGTACCAGTGGGATGGGCAGTCGGTCACAGCCATCGAAGCGGTTCCGGCGGCTGACCGGGTGCTGACGGCGACTGTCACCTGCTCGCGGGAGCCAGCGGCGGATGGGGCCTACAGCCGCACCGTGAGCCACTGGAACGGGCCGCGCCGGGTGCAGATCGCGCAGGCGGAGCGCATTTTCGCGTGGCTGCCGAACAGCGACTCGGCGGCGATGGCGGATGTGCAGTGTGTGGGATAGTGGGGTGATAGGGCCGGGCAAGGTCAGAACTATCACATCAAATCTTCGTCAGGACAAATAAGGGGCACTGTAGGTCTGATGAGATTTGACAGGCAAAATCGGTAATGGTAAGTGGGCGGATATACGGGCGAAGACGCCCTAATCCGCCCCTACGAGCCGGAACAGTCATTACTGAACATGGTCGTCACAACTCATTAGGGACGCGAAAAATCGCGTCCGAATGCAAGGACGGCAAAAATGCCGTCCATACGGTACGTTCTGACCCTTTCTGATCGCATATCTGGTTTTGATGTGATCGTCCTGAGGAGGTGGTAGTTTGAGGGCGAAATCCAGGCCACACTGCGGTTACAATAGGACAGTCTGTTGGTTCAGCAATTTCGGAAAGTCATCATGCCTACCCTCCTCCACTGCGGCCTGTACTTCACGCCTGACCATATCAAAGAGACGCTCAAGCACCGAGAACGTGAACCCCTGAAAGCAGCCTGGGACGCACTCCATACCCCGGTGGAAAATCCCTGGGCGGCGGCGCTGCTGAACGCCCTGCGCTGGCGGATCGCCCAGGATCAGACGGCGGGTGACGTGACGGTTCATGCGCTGGCGCGGGATTTATTCGCCGGGGACGTCGTCAGCACCGGCAGCGAACGGGTCGCCATGCTGCTCACGCTGGCGCACATCGCTGAACTGGTGCGGGATCATCCACATATGGGGCCATCCCAGTGGGCGGATTGGTCGAGGGCGTTCGCCGCCCAGGTGGAAGCCGCCCAGGCAGAGACCCCCACGGAGATTAATGAGCGGCTGGAGCTGGCGCGGCTGACCCTGGTCAGCGGGATTGTGCTGGAGCACGGCGACTGGTTCGAGACCGGGGCGGAGATCTTCCGGCAGACCATTCGGGATGAAGTGCGACCGGCGGGCTATCTGGAAAGCGCAGTCGCCATCAAGGATGGCGGCACGTTCGGCCGTCAGTTCCGGGCGACGCGTTCACTCGTCCTAATGGCGGAAGCGGCGGCCAGCAGCGGCGTGGATTTGTGGAGTTCCGAAGCGCGGGGGATTTCGGTCACTACGGCGGCGACCTACCTGATTTATTACTACTACTACCCGGAAAAATGGAAGTGGGAAGCCCTGACGCCGGAGGTCAGCCAGCCGCTGTATACCAGCGAGGGCGGCTTCCTGGAGATGTTCTATCGCCGGAGCCGCCACAAGGATATGAAGCTGATGCTGGATGACCTGCGCCCGGTCTTCGACCTGAGCGGCGGCGGCCTGACCACCGCAACCCATGCAGTGGGCATCCGGCGCGGCCTGTTCGGTTGAGGCTTTACTCCAGCGCGAAGGTGAAGATCTGGCCGTCAATATCGACCGTCAGCGCCAGCCCGGCCGCTTCCGGCGGGAGCGCGACCGCCGCATACCCATAGGTCTGGTTATTGGCGAAGCCTTCCGGCCCAAAGCGTGGATCAACCCGGAACACTTCCGGAGCAGCCAGCAGATAGATCGCCCCGACGGTATCAATCACTGCCATGGACTCTAACGGCGGGGTGCAATCGCCATCCCCATTGCAGATGAGCTGCAATTCCAGCAGCGCCCACTCGGTGCCGGGTGGTGGCGCGTCAATGGTCGCGCCGATTTCGTTGATAAAGACTTCGGCGGCACGGTAGAAGCTCCGCACCGTGAACTGCCCCACGCTCACATCGCCGGTGCTGCCCAGCGGCGCGGGCGGCGGCAGCGCCTCGAAGAAGGGCACCGCCGTCGGACCGACAAAAGGCGTCAGGGAGGGCGTCGGCGTCAACAACACGATTGGAGTCGTCGTGGGGGCGGGTGTGGAGGTTGGAACCGGCGTCTGGGTCGCCGTATCGGTCGGCTCAAGCGTAGCGGTCGGGCTGGGTGGCAGCGGAGTCTCGGTGGCGGTCGGCGGCGGTTCAGTGGATTCCGGCGTCGCCGTCGGCTCGATGACAATCGCCGTCGGCAGTACGACCGATGGCCCGCCCAACGCCGCAGGCAACTGATCCCGGAAAGTCACCCACAGGCCGACCAGCAGCGCGCCGAGGGCCAGCAGCATGACTAACAGCAAAGGCAGCAAACTCCAGGCACTGCGCCGGGGCTTATCCCGTCCACTTTCCAGTTTGCGGAAGCGGGCGGTTATGCGTTCGTTCTCCGGTGCCAGTTTACGCGCTCGGCGGATGGCAGCCAGGCGTTCGCGGGGTAAGTCACAGGCATAGGAGAGCAGATAGAAGGCCTGCGGGCTTTGCGGATTCTGTTTGACATAGGCGCGCAGATCCGCCTCGGCCTGGGCAAAGGCTTTTTCACGGATAAGCTGGCTGATGCGCTGCAGTTCGGAGTCCATGCGGTACGATCCAGGCTGATAAGACGAGATAGACTCCCATTGTACCCGGCTTCGCCCGCCCGCCCTACTCAGATCTTAAGTCTGCGACTGCAAGAAGGCGCGAATCTCGTGCTAGACTACTTTATGAAAAACGTACAGTAGCGAGGGAGGTTAACACATGGGTCTGATTACCATCGTCTATGTGAGTGTGAGCCAACACACTATGACGGATGACGAACTCAAGTCCCTGCTGGATGAATGCCGGGCCTTTAACAGCCCCAATGACATCACCGGGATGCTGCTCTACCGGGATGGCTTCTTCATCCAGGCACTGGAAGGGGAAGCCAGTGTGGTCGAACCGCTGTATGAAGGCATTCGGAAAGATCCACGTCACGTCAGCGTGCTGACCGTCTACAAGAATCCGATTGAAACACGCTCCTTCACCAACTGGGCGATGGGCTTCAACAAGTTCACCGCCGAGGATGGCAAAGGAATTGAGGGCTTCACCGATTTTCTGGACAAGCCGGACGTGGATTTCTTCGTCCAGCATCCGGGGCGGGCAGCGGTGCTGCTCAATTCCTTCCGCGAGCGGACGTATTTCTAAGGTGAGCAGCCCTCATCCCCTTCTCCCGGTGGGAGAAGGGGAGTCTCGTTCAAAAGTTCCTCTCCCTGAGGAACCGCCGAAAACGGATTTAGGGTGAGGGCATCACAGTACAGCACAACCCCTAGGTCACGGCGGATTCGAGGATGGTAAAGCGCTGATTCAGCGGGTCAATCTCGGCCAGCGCCCCATAGGGCAGCACGAAGTATGGATCGGTATGCCCGAAATCCATGCGGGTGATGATCGGCAGGTCATGCAGGCCGAGTTCTTCCCGCACCACGCGCTCGATCGCCGCATCATACTCCGCAAACTGCGTCACCGGCATCGCGCCGCCCGGCCTGCCCACCAGCATTCCAGACAAGCGTTGGAGCACCCCCATCGCGCCCAGCACCCGCACCATTCGCTCGACATACTGGGGCGGCGGCGCTTCCTCCGAGGTTTCGATAAAGAGGATGGCATCCTGCCAGTCGGTCAGAGGCGGCCAGTAATCGGTGCCACGCAGCCAGTCCAACACCTCCAGGCAACCACCGAGCAGCCGTCCACGCCGGGCGGCAGCCCCGCCTGACCAGCGCCAACCATCCGAGGGCGTTAACCGGCGTTTGATCGACTGGTTGGCGGGTTCTGCCCATTCCAGCCGTTCGACCGTCCACCCGTCGGTGTTGGGGTGGATCACACCAAGCGGCTCGGCACTGAACAAAGTCCGCCGCACAGCCTCTGCGAGATAAGGGAACAACCCCCCGTTTTCCCCAAAGCCCGCCATCATAGAGGGGCCGTAGAAACTGCCGAGGCCGGCTTTCCAGCAGGCCAGATGGGTGATGGTCGTATCCGAGAAGCCCATGAACACCTTGGGGTTCTGCCGGATGATTTCCAAATCGAGATACGGGAGCGTGCGGATAGAGTCGTCCCCGCCGATGGTGGCGATGATGCCCCGGATGGAGGGATCTGCGAAGGCTTCCATCAGGTCATCGGCGCGTGCCTGCGGATTGGCTGCAATCCAGTCGGCATCCCGCAGGGCGTGGGGTGTTTCAATGACGGTCACGCCAAAGGCCGCTTCCAGTTGTTGTTTACCGGCCTGATAGCGATATGGAAAGGTGCCTGGCCCACCCCAGGAGAGGGTCACTGCGGCCACTTTATCCCCAGCCTGCAAACGCAGTGGTTTAATCCGCATAGGGGTTCCTTTCTTTAGCGAACGGTAAGGACTCTGCACGCGTGGTTCACTTTACTCTATGATGAAGTGATGCAGTCTGCAATCAGGGAGCTTAGGCAGCGTGCATTTTGGTTAAATCGCGGATGGCATGGTGATACGCCGCGTCCGTTAAACCACATCCAATGCCATCATCCGCGATATAGCCGTTAGGATATAACCGTGACCCGCCTTCAAGCCGAACTCCGCCTGCGTATCCTCGAGCAAGCCCGCGAGTCCTTCGCCGGGGAGGGTTATGAGTCGGCCACGCTGGAGGGGTTGGCGAACGGTGCGGGCTGCTCCGTCCGGACGCTCAAGACTCACTTCCCCACCAAAGTCGCGGTCGCGGTGGCCCTGCTCGATCATCTGGCGTCGGAAACGGTAGAGGCAATGACCGCTTTACAGGAAGGCAGCATCGCCAGCCGGTATCAGCAGGTGCTGACCGATAAATTAACCCAGTTGAAGCCTTACCGGATGATGGCTGCTGCCGTTTTCAGCGCGGCGCTGGGCGGAAGCTCAGCCCCGGCGCATACGGCCAGCCCTCCCAATCCGCTAGCTGTGTCCGAGGTGCAAGTGCGGCTGCGAGCCGCCTTCGAGACACTGGTCAGCACGGCCAGCGATGCGCCGCGCCAGCCCGCACAAGCGACCGAGTTCGCCCATCTGCTGTTCACCGGGCATCTGCTGGTGGTGCTGTTCTGGTTGTATGATCGCTCGGCAGATGGCAGCGCCACCCGCCAACTCATCGACCTGATTCGGGACGGGATTGCGCTGGCCCGCCCTGCGCTGGTTCTGCCACCGGTGGCGAAGGCGCTCACCCGCCTGACCGCGACGCTGGCGGCGGGGTTCGGAACGGGGTAAGTCACTACCGGGACATTCCATTACCCGGACGCCATTCATGGCGTCCCTCCACCGTCAGCGTGCGACCCCAGGTGGCAATTTAGATTCTGGAACGGGGTCAGTCTACCAGCGTTCCCAGCGGACCGTCTCATCGAGGGGGTTACGCCCACCCATCACCAGTGGTTGATGATCGGCAGATGGATAGCCAAACGAGATCACACAGAAGAAGTTCATCTCCGGCGGTACGCCCAGCAGTTCTTTAGCCGCTTCCTGATCGTACATGGCGGCGATACACGACCCCACACCCAATTCATGCGCGGCGAGCTGCATCTGGGCCGCCGCCTGCCCGAGGTCGAAGCTGTTCCAGGTGGCTTGCTCCAGGCCGACATAACATACGGCAAAATCGGCCCCGGCCACATGCCCGGCAAACTTCCCCAGGAGGGAGAGCGCGGTCAAGGTTTCCCTATTTCTGACGACGATGAAGCGCCAGGGCTGGGAATTCTTGCTGCTCTGGGCACGACTGCCCGCCCGGAGGATGGTTTCGACTACGTCGGCAGGCACCGGCTGGTCGCTAAAGCTGCGGACGGCACGCCGCTTCTGGATGGCATCAAGGACATTCATGGGGATCGTTCCTCTCCGTATGAGTAGCTGTATGCGGACTGTGACTCCGGCCACCTGAATCTGCAACCTGCTGGAAGACAACTTAAATCTGGCTTAAATCGGCTCATTCAGCTTTAGAATCAAGGGGGGAGGCTACGATTTACAGCCTATGACGCATATTCTCCTGATCGATGATGAACGCAAATTGACTGATCCCCTGCGCGCCTCTTTTGAGCGGGCCGGCTACCAGGTGACGGTTGCCAATGAGGGTCATAGCGGGCTGAGCCTGGCGCTGGTGGAAAAGCCAGATGTGATCGTCCTGGATGTGATGATGCCCGGTCTGGATGGCTGGCAGGTGTGCCAGGCCATCCGGGCGCACTGTGCCACGCCGATTATCATGCTGACCGCCCTGGATGACAGCACCGACCGAATCAAGGGTCTGGAACTCGGCGCAGATGATTGGTCAAACCGTTCAGCTATAAGGAACTGGAAGCCCATGTGCGGGCCATGCTGCGGCGAGTCCGCATTGACCAGGGTGAGCAACTACCCCAGCGCATCAGCATCGGGGAGATCATGCTCGACTTGCAAGCGCACACGGTCACCCGCAGCGGGCAAGAGTTAGCTTTGCGTCAAAAAGAATACGAAATCCTCTCGCTGCTGATGATCAATCTGGGGAAAGTGGTCACCCGGGAACAACTCTTTGATGAGGTCTGGGGAACGGACTGGCTGGGCGATACTCGGACGCTGGATGTGCACATGAGCTGGCTGCGGGCCAAGCTGGAAACCGATCCGACCAATCCAATCTATCTGCAAACGGTTCGTGGGGTGGGTTACCGCTTTCATGACCCGGATCGGGCTTGAGCATGATGCTGCATCGTCTGACCATTCGTCGCCGTCTGCTGGTGATTTTCATTCTGATCGCCTTTGTTGGCGGCGCAGTCCAGTTCCTGATCGCAGGCCGCCAACTGGAAGCCGCTACGCTGGAGTTTCATCAGCACCACCTGGAAACGGATGCCCTGCTGGTTTCGACCACGTTCTCTGAACCGCTCAGTCACTTGTTGGAAGGCGAAAGCGATGACGGCCTTGGCCGAACCCTGAGCGCCCTGCAACAACAGGTGGGGCATAACTATCTGATTTTGGATATGAACCATCGGGCAATCGGTTACACGGCGAACAGCGGTTATCAGATGGGGGGAAAAGTCACTGTCACCCCGGAACTGACCCGGGCACGTTCGGAGGGGATTGGGGCGGATATTCGCCCGAATAGCGCCGGGGAAGCGACCCTGTATCTGGCGGTTTCCATCCAGCACGAAAGTGATATGTTGGGCTACCTGGTGCTTTCGGAGCCCATGCAACCGGCTTATGACGATGTCAACCGGCGCTATGCGGAACTGGCCGTCGCTACGCTGCCGGTCATCGGACTGGTGATCGCGGCTTCGCTGTGGGTGTCCGGCAGTATTTCCAAACCGATCCAACACCTCCGCAATTCCGCGCTGCTGATGGCGAAAGGCCACCTGCAAACGCGCATCCCCATCACCTCCCAGGATGAAATCGGCCAACTGGCCGAGTCGTTCAATTACATGGCCAGCCAGATCGACGCCCTGATGAAAACCCAGCGGAGCTTTGTGAGCAATGCGGCTCATGAACTGCGCACGCCTCTGATGACGCTGAAACTGCGGGCGGAGGCGCTGGCAGAGGAGAACCTGACCAGCACGGAACGGGATACGTACTTGAACGAGATCCAGCAGGAAGTCGACCATATGGCGCGGTTGGTCTCGTCGCTGCTGATCCTGGCGCGCATTGATGAAGGTCGGCATCCGCCCGAAAAGACGACGACCGACACCGTCTCCACCCTGCATGACATCATCCGCAACTGGCGGATTGAAGCTCAGGCCAAATGGCTGACCTTTCAGGCCGACATTGACACGAACTTACCGGAACTGCCGATGAGTCCGAATGACCTGCGGCTGGTTCTGGATAACCTGCTCTCCAACGCCATCAAATATACGCCGCAGGGCCGGGTCAGCCTCAAGGTGAGGCATCAGCACAAGACATTCAGCTTTGAAATCAGCGATACGGGTCATGGCTTCCCCGCAGAACAGGGGCCGCGCTTGTTCGAGCGCTTTTATCGCTCGGAAACGGTACGGGCGCAGATCACAGGGTATGGACTGGGGTTATCCATCGTCAAGGCGATTGTGGATCACTACGGTGGGCGGATTGAGGCTACCAGCGAGGGAACCGGGAAAGGTGCTGTGTTCACAGTGCACCTCCCCGGTTGAAGCTGTACACTCAGGTTCTCGCCACGCGGGCGGGCGACTTGGTTGACCGCACGACCCGAATGCCCAGCAGCACGAGCGTGGCAGCCATGCCCATGCCGAGCAGGATCTGAAACCCAGGCTGGGTGCCTTCGGTACCGGCAAACAGGCCATGCGCAGACACCAGAACAAAGGTGAGGTAGCTGACGTAGTGCAGCCACTTCCAGGCCTTATGCCCCATCTGTTTCTTGAACCAGAAGCTCACGGTAATGATGAGGATCCCCCAGAAGGCCAGGGTGCCCAAGCCGACCGCTTCTGGCCGATAAGGGCCAGTGAACGGCACGAACAGATCCCCCAGGGTATAGGTGAAGTAGTCATCCAGCAACAACAGCAGGGCATGCACGAGGGAGAGCAGCAGGGCCAGCCAGGAGATGGTGCTGTGCATGGTCAGGGAGACCGGCCCGGGCGACCAATCCTTGACGACCTGCGCGCTCATGAATACGCCCCAGACCGTCGAACCCAGCAGCATCATATAGGCCACAATGCCGGATGAACGTACCAGATGCCAGGAGAGTTTGGTATCGGCCCCCAGATTGACATTGAGCGTGCCGCCCTGAACCATCATGATGACCGATACGACGATCAGCATGAGGCTGGCGATCAACACCAGCAGATCAAAGCGTGTGAGGGATTTCTCTTTGTTCATGAGGATGCAATTCCTTGAAGGAGGCTGCCCGGCCAGAATTTGGCCGGGCAGTCAATGGATGGCTTAATCGTCGTCGTCGTTCTCATGTTCACTTTCTTCATGGGATTCACCGTGATCGTCATCATCGTCGTCATGGTAGCTACCCGATTGAGCGGATTGCCCCGGTGAGGTAATGATGATCGAGGCCGGTTGGGCATCCCGCAGAGGGATATTGAAGGTCGGCAATTGATCGCACGCGCCATCCATCTGCACATTGCCACTGGCAACCCAAGCAGAGGCACCCTCACCCGTGGCGACCACCACCCAGTTGTTTTCCGGATTGTGCCCACCGACCACAAAATTCTGATCACGGTAGCCGTAGCCGAGGACGGTATAGCCGGTACCGGGGCCGCTGCGCAGATTCACCGAACTGACGCTGATTCTGGCGTTACACGCCGCAGCCGTGCTGGTGTTCGCGACCGTCGTGACGGGACTTTCGGGCATTTGCATGAGGCTGATGCCAGCATCGTTGGCCGAAACCAAGCGTACCCCGACGATGGCATCCTGCTGGACGTTCGTCCCCAGGAGTGTGAGTTGGTAGAGACCCGGATCGACCAACAGGTTCATCCCATCGACAATCCCGCCAACCGATTCCGCCATGACGAAGCCAGATGTATCGACCAGTTGAGCCGTCGCCCCGACGCCGGGGAAAGTGGCGGTGATCAGCCCGGGCGAGGCCGCCGGAACCAATAAATTGATGGTATCGCCCGGGTGGTCGGTATTCAGGGAGAGGAGGACTTCCTGGCTGGTTTCCAGCGATAGACCGGAAATCAGATTTGTGCTTCCGGGCAACGCCAGTTCCGGTAAGGAGATCACACGCACCGAAGCCATTGTCACCCCCGGAAGGCGTTCAACGGTTAAGGTATGGGAACCGCTGTTCGGCGCGATATTCAAGGCCAACCCGTGCAGGCGGGCATCCGCCGCTTCAAATACGATGTTGCCGCTGGCATCCGCCAGGCGGACGGCTGCCCCGCTGAAATCCAGCGCCACCGTCCCGGTGGTATCCGCAGGCAGGGTGATGGCGACGTCAATCGCCGGGGTGGAGTCATTCAGGGTGATGACATCAGCGGTATTCTGAGCCAGGGTGGGCAGTACCGTCGCGAGGCTGAGTATGATGAGCGCAGCTATTGTGAGAGACAGGCGTTTCATGCAAGGTTCCTTTCTGAAACACGTGCTAAAAATTGTGGACTGGTGAGCACCGCTCCATCGCGGCGGACCACCAGCCCGGAGGCATCCCAGCGCGTTTGCAGCCAGTTGAGACCTGCATCCGCGCCGCGCAGCAAGACGGCTTTGGCGTAAGCTTCGGCGGTGGTCGCCGTGGGATGATGGATGGTCACCGTCAAGACATCGGTATTCGCCGATTTCCCGGTGAAGGGATCCATAATGTGATGGTGCGGACGGCCATCCCGCCCCTGCCAACGGCGGAAGTCCACGCCGCTGGTCACCAGACTGGCATCCCGCAACCACAACGTAGCCAGCGGCGAGTCCCCAAAAGGATCGGCCACCTGCACTTCCCAACCCGGTAAATCAGCGGGCGCACCCCGCCCAACCAGGTCGCCGCCGATATTGACCAGGCAGGCTCCGTAGGGTGCCAGATCATTCGCCAGGTTTTCGGCAGTCCAGCCTTTGGCGATCCCGCCCAGATCCAGGGCGCTCCCCGCTGGGATGCGTACCTCCCGCGTAGCAAGCCGAATTTCAATCGCTCGCCAGTCCATCGCGGGAACGGGTTCGGTGGTGGGTGGTTGGCTGACCGCCTCAAAGGAACGGTCATAACCACTGGCCAGGAGCGCTGGCAGGATCAACGGGTTAAACGCGCCATCGGTCAGGCGAGCCGCGTGCTTGGCCGCCTGAATATTGGCAAAGAGCACCTCACCAAGCGCGACCCATTCGCCCGCCTGTGCATTCAAGTGCATCAGTTCGCTGGCGGGGCGGAAACGGGACAAGCGCGCTTCGACCGCTTCCATCCAGTCCGGCAGGGCCTTGAGCAGCGTGTGACCATCGGCTGCGGTTTCTAGTTGAACGGAAACGGCACACCCCATGGCCCGCCAGGCGAGATGAAACAGGGATTTCATCGGCTGGAATTGCTCGATTGGGTCACTGGCTGCTGCACAATGATGGGTGCAGGCGCGCTGATCTGCGACGGGGCGGGCGGTTGAATAGCTGCCGGGGCAGCGGCCTGCGGCGCGGTGTTCACCACTGGCTGAGGCTGCTGACCGCCGTGCCGCAGGATGATGATGCTGGGGGCAGCCTGCTGAATGACCAGATTGGGCGCCGCCTGCTGGATCTGTGCGGCGGTCGCTTCAACCGCAACGGGATTTTCGGCTACGGCTTGCGGCGAAGGCGTGAGCAATTGCTGCAGGCGGGTCGCATCCAGCATCGCCAGGTTTTGCGCGCCCACGAACGTCGCAATCGTGGCGCTGGTGACGAGCGCGCTTCTGACCAGCAGTTTACGCGTACGGTCATTGTTGTTTGCCATTCCAGGGTTCCTCTGCTGTGTTACCGTATCCAGCCTCACGATAAGGCAGGATGGCTTCCGGTGTTTAAACGCCCGCTCAACTTCACCTTAAATCTGACTTAAATGGGAGCGTACTGAGTTTCCGGTGGGCGATTGCAACCGGTGGAGCGAGTCTGCGTATCATGTTCTGTATTCGTAATGTGTCCGCAGCATCAGCCGGCAGGTATAATGAATTGGATTCACTGTATAACTGTCATTGTGTAAGGATTATCGTTTGCCATCGCCATCACACCTCACCGGGTTGAACGCCGCCGAAGTGGCCGAGCGCATCCGCCGGGGGGAAACCAACGCCTTCAAAGCCCGCGTGGGCCGTTCCTACTGGGACATCATCCGCGACAACGTTTTCAATCTGTTCAATATCGTGTTGTTCACCTTGCTGATTATCGTGGTCATCATGGGGGATTACGCCCCGGCGATCTTCGCCGGGTTAAGCGTGGTCAGCAACAGTATTCTGGGCAGCTTTCAGGAGATCAGCGCCAAGCGCAAGCTCGACCGACTGGCAGCGCTCAACGCCTCGACCGTCAAGGTCATCCGGGAGGGTGTGCGGCAGGAAGTGGCGATCAGCGCGGTGGTCAAGGACGACCTGATTCCGATTGAGCCGGGTGACCGGCTGGTGGTGGATGGGCGCATCCTGCAGGCCGACGCGCTGGAGATGGACGAATCCCAACTCACGGGCGAATCCGACGCCGTGCTGAAAGAGATTGACTCGGCAGTATCCTCCGGCTCGTTCTGTATTGCCGGAACAGGTGTAATGGTTGCGACTCAGGTCGGCAAGAACAGCACCATCAACCAGCTTTCCAGCATTGCCAAAGCCTACCGTAACGTCAAAACCCCCACGCAGAAACGCATCGACTCGATTGTCGAAATCACCGTCATCATCATGATTATCCTCGTGCCGATGCTGTTCATCGCCGGGTGGTTGAGCCAGCAGCCGTTCCTCGAAATCGTGAAAAATCTGGTGGTGTTTGTCTCCAGCATTGTCCCGCAGGGGTTGGTGCTGGTGGCTGTCCTCTCGCTGACCATCGGCGCGATCAGCATCAGCCGCCATCAGACGCTCATCCAGCGCGTGAACGCCGTCGAGTCGATGGCGAATGTGACGGTGCTGTGCTTCGACAAGACGGGCACACTGACCCAGAACCAACTGAAAGTGATCGACCTCAAGCCGCTGAATGGGGTCAGTGAGAAAAGCATCCGCGAGCAGTTGAAGCTCTACACCGAGGCGCTGGCGCACCGCAATAAAACCGCCCACGCCGTCGCGGATTACTGTGCGACCACGCCGTCGCTCAACGGCTCTACGCCGCCCAAGTTGAAAGAGATTCCATTTAGCTCTGCCCGTAAGTGGGGCGCGGTCGTCTTCGAGCAGGAGACGTTCATCATGGGTGCGCCGGAGCGCGTGCTGCGCTCTGCCGGTGCCAGCGCAGCGATTGCGGAAGCCGAGCAGCTTTCGACCCAGGGGCTGCGCGTGCTGGCCTTCGCCCGAACTGCTGCGGCACCCATCGATGGGATTATTCAGGATGCCGAACCGCTGGCGCTGGTCATTTTGAGCGATCAGGTGCGCCCGGATATTCAGGCCACGCTGCAATCGTTCCGCGATCAGGACGTGCGGCTGAAGGTCATCTCCGGGGATAACCTGGAAACCGTCAAGGCGATTGCCCTGCAAGCCGGGATGCCCATCGAGCGCGCTTACACCGGTGAGCAGCTCGAAGCCATGAATGAAGCTGATTTTGTCTCGGCGGTGCAGCAGGGTGATCTGTTCGCCCGCATCGAGCCGGATACCAAGCGGCGCATCATCGCCTCGCTCAAGGGGGCGGGCGAGTATGTGGCGATGGTCGGCGACGGAGTCAACGATGTCCCTGCGCTGAAAGAGGCGCATCTGGCAGTGGTCATGAATGACGGCGCACAGATCAGCAAGGATGTGGGCGATATTGTGCTGCTGAACAATGCCATGTCCACGCTGCCGCTAGCCTTCGCCGAAGGGCGCGAAATCACCCAGACGATCTTCGCCACGACCAAGCTGTTCCTGGCCAAGAACTTCTACAACATCGCCCTGATCTTCTTCATCGGCTTTATGCTGCTGCCCTTCCCGACCACGCCGGTGCAGATTAGCTGGATCACCTTCGGCACCGTCAATATCCCGGCGACGCTGATCGCCTTCAAAATCCTGCGCCCGTCGTATATGAAACAGTTCCGGCGGGACGTGATGGATTACGTGCTGATCGCAGGCATGTCCGGCGCGACCATGCTGGCCGTGCTGTTCGTCATCGCCTACTTCGGCACCAACAGCGATTTCTATGCGGCCCGGAGCGCCGTCACCATGTACATCGCGCTCTACGGCATCCTCATCTTCTGGCACATCCACGATATTGATATTCTGGATACGCGCAGCATGATCCGGGGCTGGAAGCTGGTGACCCTGGGCGTGATCCTGACTGGGCTGACCATGATCGTGCCGTTCATCGTGCCGGAGCCGTTCCAGTTTGTGCCGCCTGCGCCGATGATCTGGGTCGCGATTATGGCGACCTTCCTCATCACGGCCATTCTGGTCACGACACAGGTGCGTTCACGCCATCTGACCAAGCAGTTGTGGCAGATCTTTGATCCGTAATGCAGGATCGATTGGCTGCGTTCAAGGGATGTTTATCCGCAGTTCAAGCGATACTCAGATGATTCGCATAGCCTGAAAAAATCGTTATGCTGATTCATTGAGTATCGCTGTTCATGACTACCCCTTTGCCGGTGTCACTTACACCGTCCGATTTGGATGCATCAGTCCGTATTCAGTCCGCCGCTTTTCAGGACGACCCCTTATGGGTTTATTTACTGCCTGATCCGCAGCGCCGGGCTGCTGCCTTACGGCGCTGCTTCACCCCGGTCTTTGCCACCTCGATCCGGGCAGGGCAAGTCTACGGCGCGGGAACCCCGCTGGAAGGAGTCGCCATCTGGAGCGTACCCGGCTCGACCACCCCACTCAGCGCCGCGCTGCCATCCATACCGGGCTTTCTGAAGATAGCCCTGAGTCCGTTTGTCATCCGGTTTCGGCTGGCGTTCCCGATCTTCGCCAAGTTTGATGAGTTCAAGCAGCGATACGTCCATGGGCCGCATTACTATCTGAACACCATCTCGGTTGCGCCCGAAGCCCAGGGGAAAGGGCTGGCAAGCAAGCTGATACGCCCCTTCCTGGCGGAAGCGGATCAACGCAGGTTGCCAGCCTATACTGAAACCATGACTCCCTCGAATGTGGGCCTGTACACGCATTACGGCTTCAAAGTCATGGAGGAATACCGGTTCCCCGGCACCGATTTAACCTTATGGAGCTTCCTGCGCGCCTGAGACCGCGCCGGTAAACTGAGCAAAAAGTGAGCAGTCGTTGGACTGTTACCTGAACCGGCTTCCGCCGGATACTGAGGTGCATGACACACACACTCAGCTTTCATGGTATGCTTATGCCTGTATCCGCTCAGCCAGACCTTGTGCGACCGACGGACATGACCCCACTCACGGACATGCAGCTCTTACAGCGAATCAGCCAGCGGGATGAAGAAGCCCTGCTGAAGCTGCATGAACGCTATGCCAACCTGGTCTTTTCCATCGCGCTGCGGGTGGTCAATGACCAGCAGACTGCCGAGGAAGTCACCCAGGACACGTTCATGCGGATCTGGAACCGGGCGTTGAATTTTGACCCGCAAAAGGGCAAGTTCATCACCTGGCTGCTGACCATGACCCGGCATATCGCCATCGACGCCATCCGCAGCCGCCAGCGCCGCGAACCCCGCGCCGGGATGCTCTACATGGATGAAGACCCGGCCCTATGGGAAAATATGCTGAGTGATGGCAGCAATGACCTGCGCCGGACGCTGGAAGGGGTGCTGCGGAGCCTGCCCATCGAACAACGTGATCTGATCGAGCTGGCCTACTTTGGCGGCCTGAGCCATTCGGACATCGCCGAAGAACAGAATATCCCGCTGGGCACCGTCAAAACGCGCATCCGGCTGGGGATGCAGAAGCTGCGAGAGGCCTGGCTCGGGGCTGGCGGCAATCCATCCGATCAGGATTCGACGTAATTCGGTTAACATGAACGCGCAACGACGCAGAGTGACGATGTAACGCATGGATCGCAACGACCTGTTAGACCTGATACCCGCCTACGCTCTCGGCGCGCTCGACGCAGAGGAGCGTGCTGCGGTCGATTCCCTGCTGGCGACCGATGCGGAAGCCCAACAGCTTCTGGCGGAGTACCAGGGTGTGGCGGAGACGCTGATGCTGACTGCCCCGGCGCGGCCTGCCCCGGCGCATCTCCAGGCCGATCTCAAAGCGCGGTTGGCGGCCCAACGCGAAAGCACCACCGGAAAAACAGGCGCTCGTGAAGCCGCACCAACGGCGCGGCCCACCCTGCAAAAACGGAGCATCCCGCTGTGGATGCCACTGGTCGCGGCTGCGGCAGCGCTAGTGGTGATCGTAGCCGGCATCCTGTTGTTCCGCCCGGCAGGCGACCCCAGTCAACAGCAGTATGAGCAGATTGTGGCGATGGTTGGTTATCAGACCTTCCCGGTGGCGAGCGGCGCAACCGGCGAAGCGGTCATCGCACCCGATGGACGGACGGCCCTGCGCCTGACGGATCTCCCCGCTGTAACGGACGACCGTGTCCTGCAATTGTGGCTGGTCAAGGCAGATGGCAGCGTGACCGCCGGGGCGCTCTATCCCTGGCGCGATCCACAGGGCGTGTACTATACGACCCTCACGACAACGCCAGAAGTACAAGCGCTGGCCTTCTCCATCGAAGCGCCAGAGGGGCGCACCAGCGAACAGGGTCCCAGCGCCGCCCCGGTCATCCTGGTGCCGGTCGTGAACGCTTAGATAAACATCCCCGATACGAACCGGCCCCATCACTGGGGCCGGTTGATTTCAGCGCAGTTATTCAACATCGGTCAGCTTGTAGGTGCTGACTTCGGGATACTGGTTCGGGAAATTCTCAAAGCGGAAGACGAAGTACTTGCCTTCGTAATCCGGCCCACCGATGAATTGCAGTTCACCAGAAGGCAGTTTATACAGGCGGGCAAAGCCATCGTCGGACTCGGCGACCAGGATTGGCACTTCCGGGTGATCTGGCAGCGCGTTCAGTTCCGCCGAAGAGACAAAGAAGCCAAAGCGACCAGCCCCCTGATCTTCAGTTTCGACAATCCACACCTGCACACCATAGCGGCCTTCGTCCATGACCGGGTAGATCGCCAGCGGTTCGCAGTCGTAGAAGTTCAGGCGGCCATCCGCGCAGCGCGGCGGAAGTAGATCGCCCCCATCCGCACCCTCGAGCCCACCGATACACCCTTCCGGGGGCGTAGAAGCCAGCCTAAAAGTCATCACGCTTATCATCAGCACCGAGCCAACCGGCTGCGGCTTGAACGTGAGGGTGACGGTCGCACCAAAGGGCGAGTCAGTCGCGCTGGCGAGCACTTCACTGGTCGTCAGGTTCTCGACCGTAATATCGGCAAAATCGGCTCCACCGCTGGCAGTGGCTTCATAGGTGACGGTCGCGCTGCTACAGGTGATCGTGTAGCTGGTAATCGTCAGGACTGGATCGCCTGCCAGCACCGCCCCTACGCCGCCTGCCAACACCAGCAGGAGGGCGAAAATCAAGCCGAGTCGTTTGAAAGACATGGAAGAACCTTCTCTGAACAGGGAGGCTGATCTCGCGTTCCCATACCAGCCCGGAAGCGCTGACCGTACCCGTTAAAGTACAACACTATTTCAGGTTAGCATGAGACGAATAACACAAACCTAAAGAAATATTTCAACAGGCCAGGAACAACAGTGCCGCTCGATAAGTTGCCCGCAAGGTGAGCCTGCTGTACTATCGGCATTCGTTTATCCGCAAATTGGCACTTCGGCGCTATGCTGTAAAGAGGCCACACTACACCCTCGCGCGGGGAGAACCACGCCGAGCGGTGTCGAATTTGTCAGCAATTTATTCGGAACGCTTGCCCTGGAGGGAAACTGCGTGAAAGCTATTATCCTGGCCGCCGGTAAAGCCACCCGCCTGCGCCCGGTCACACTGACCATGCCAAAGGCGTTGGTGCCAGTCGCTAATCAGACCCTGATCGGCTACGCCTTTGATATTCTCAAACGCTCCGGCATCACGGAGATCGGCATCGTCGTCCATGACCTGGACTCGGCCATCCCGCAGGCGCTGGGGGATGGGGCTGAACTGGGTGTGAAGCTGGAATACATCGTGCAGGAACAACAGTTAGGGCTGGCCCATGCCGCCAGCGTCTGCCGCCCCTTCCTGGGCGATGAGCCCTTCTGCATGTTCCTGGGGGATAACGTCTTTCAGGACAAGATGGAAGGCATGTTCTCGCAGTTCCTCAATTCGGATGCAGATGCCACCATCGCCCTGGGCGAAGTGCCAGACCCCACCCGCTTCGGCATTGTGGAACTGGATGGCGACCGCATCACCCGCCTGATTGAAAAGCCCAAGGAACCGCCGACCAATCTGGCGATCAGCGGCGTCTACCTGTTCCGGCCCTCGATCTGGGATGCCATCGCCCGCCTGAAGCCGTCGGCGCGGGGCGAGTACGAAATCACCGACGCCATCCAGATTCTGGTCAGCGATGGCAAGCCGGTCACGGGCTACCGCCTCAAGGGCTGGTGGATTGACGCGGGCAAGCCGGACTCGATCATTCTGGCGAATCAACTGGTGCTGGAAGAACTGCCCTATACACCTGCGCCAGAAGGCAACGGCCTCATCACCGGCAATTCACAGGTCAGCCACCGCGTCATCCTGGGGGAAGGCAGCCAGGTCATCGACAGCGTCATTCGCGGGCCGGTCATCATCGGCAAGAACACGGTCATCAAGAACAGCTATATCGGCCCCTACACCGCCATTGGCGATAACGTAGTCATCGAAGGCAGCGAGATCGAAGCCAGCATCCTGATGAAGGGCTGCGCCATCCGCAACATTCCGGGCCGCATCGACAGCAGCCTGCTGGCGGACGGTGCCCAGGTCAACGCCGCGCAGACTCGCCCCGGCTCCCACCGCTTTGTGCTGGCAGAAAACAGCCTGGTGCAGATGTAGCGGGAAAGCGCTCAGTCAAGCGATCCGTGGGCGAGGGAAATCCTCGCCCATTTTGTTACACCGCCCACAGGCGCAGGGTATTATCCCCGCTGCCGGTCGCGAGCAGCGTCCCATCGGGGCTGAAGGCCAGCGTCAGCACCGGCTTGGTATGATCCTCAAACGTGTGCAGCGGCTCGCCACCCGGCAGCGACCAGAACTGAATCCGCAGGTCGCGCCCGGCAGTCGCCAGCAGCGTCCCATCCGGGCTGAAGGCAACCGCATCCGCCCCGCCGGGATGGGCGTTCAGGCGCTGGATCAAAGCCCCGCTCGCCCCATCCCACAGCCGCACGCTAGTATCCCGGCTGGCGGAGGCCAGCAGACTCCCATCGGCGCTGGCGCGTAAATCCCGCACCCAGTCGTCATGCTGGAGCAGCGCCCGCAGTTGGCCGGTCGCCACATCCCATAAGCGGATCGTCTTATCCCAGCCGCCTGATGCTACGACCTCCCCACCACTGAGGAAGCAGACCGACGTGATCTCGTCAGTATGACCGGCGTAGACTGCGATCGATTCGCCGCGCTCCAGATCCCAAAGCTGCACACGCTGGTCGGCTCCGGCAGTTGCCAGCCGAGTCCCGGCCGAGTTCAGCGCCACACCATCAACCGCATCCGTATGTCCGTTGAGGATGCGCACTGCCGCGTTCGCCTGTAAATCCCACAGGCGCACTGTCGTATCCGCGCCGCCGCTGGCAATCAACCACCCACCACGCCCGACAGCCAGACTTTTGACCGGACCGTGATGCCCGGTCAGGACGGCGCGGGGATTCAGCGCGGTATCAAACAGGGTGATCCCCTCCGCGCTGGCGAGCGCCAGCGCAGCGCTGGTGGGTGACCAGGCAAGGTCAGCGATCCAGCCCCGGCGGACGCGGGCAATTTCCTTCAGTTGGGTGATGTTCTGGGCAGTGATGCGGGAGTGGGGCATGGTATCCTCGGCGTATCGCATTTAATGGAACCGATGATACCGCGCAAAACAAAAAGGTGGCTTAAGCCACCTTTTTGTCAGATGAAGACGGATCGATTTAGAGCGTACTGACGATGTTAGAGAAGATATTGCCGATGCCACCACCGATCAGGCTCAGCATAATGATGACGACAATCGCTACCAGCACCAGGATGAGCGCATACTCAACCAGGCCCTGCCCCTGGGTTTTCCGCAAGTGTTGCAACCACTGCATCATGATAACCACTCCCGAATAGATAGATGAACAGATGAAATCGGCAACATAAACATTGCCCATACTTACAGGGTAAATCCATCTTAAATGCAAGTCAATGAATTCTGAAAAGCGTGCAGATATTCGAACCATTACATATCATTAAGCACGCTATACCGCGTTCGACTAATCGGAGAGCTGTTCAGCCAACCCCGGCACCGCGGCCTGCCGGACGATCACCTGTGGCGTCTGGTGCCAGGCAGCGCAGTCCTGCAAAGCCTGTTTCAACGCAGCGACCATCTCATCATCGACCACGACGCCGGGTTCGAGATGCAGCGACTTGACCTCAAACAGCCCCTCTTTCCGGTGGGCTTTGGGGTCCAGCCGCCCGATCAACTGATTCTTATAGAGAATCGGCAGGGTGAAGTAGCCGTATTTGCGTTTGGGTTCTGGGGTATAAATCTCGATTTTGTAGTCGAAGCCGAACAGCTCCAGCGCCCGGCGGCGATCCCACACCAACGGATCAAATGGGGAGAGAAAGGTGGTTTTGGACTGCGGGATCTTCCCCTTCGCGGCGGCCTCAATCTGCTTGCGGTTAGCAGGGTCGATATAGGCCGGAGTTTTCCAGCCTTCAACCTCGATCGTCATCAGCCGATCCTGTTTTTCCAGGCGTTTGATTGCCGCAGTCACTTCTTTCTTTCCCAGGCGGAAGTAATCACCAATCCATTCCGGTTTGGTCACACCCAGCGCCTGGATGGTGTTGAGTACAAACTGGTCGTGAGCCTGCTCGATCGACAGCGGCGGCAGTGTATCGGCCTCCGGGTAAACACGCTCGCGCAGGTCATAAATCCGCTGGAAGTTGTGGCGCTTGCGAACCATCAGCTCGCCGGAGAAAAACAGATACTCCAGTGCGATCTTTTCCTCTTTCCAGTTGAACCACCCACTCTTTTGACCATCGGTGCGCTCGAAGTCTGCCGACCGTGTGCCACCATTGGCCCGGATGTAATCCAGCACCCGCTCGACAACTGCCGTGTGATCTTTTAACCACTGATGGGCACGGTCGCTGATCCAGGTACCGGGTCGGTAGAGGGGATAATCCTCAATGGGCAGGAAACAGGCCGCGTGCGACCAGCCTTCAAATAAGGCCGCCTGCTCCAACAAGTCATCAAGCCAGCGCGGCTCATAACTCCCCAGACGGCTCCACAGCACCAGATACGGGCTGCGCGCAATCACGCTGATGGTGTCGATCTGCAGGACATGCATCTGGCGGATGATGTCCCGCACGGATTTTTTGGTAGGGACGCTGCGGAGTTGATCAGTCAGGCCTTGTGCAGCGATCATCAGGCCGCGCACCGCCTCCAGCGAGAGAGTTATCATGGGTATAGCCCGGTTGATGCGGCAGAAATATACACATGCCGATTATAATCAACCGAACTTATGTTCGCCACCAGCAGATTACAGCCAACGCGAAGTAAGCCTGTGTGCCGTCATCAAATAGGGAGTTTTACGCCCGACAAGGGAAACAGCGGGACGCGATTCACTGCGTCCCGCTAAGATTCACCCTCAATTACTGAACCTGTGCCGTTGCAACGAAAGCGCGCTCCACGGGCGTCACGTCCCCCTCAATCAGGAGGGTACCCTGCAGAGGCAGATCCGCCGAAGAAGTGCCGACCATCACCGTGACTGGCCCCGGCGCGACCACACATTGATCAGCGGCATTGATGAAGGCCAGCAGCCGCACCGGCAGCGTAAAGGTCACGGTGCGGGTCTGCCCCGGCGGGACAGTCACGCGCTGGAAGGCCTTGAGTTCCTTCAGCGGGCGGGTGATTCCCGTCACCAATTGGTGCGTATACACTTGAACGACCTCATCACCTTCGCGTGCGCCCGTATTGGTCACATCCACCTGAACCGTAAACGAGTCCTGAGCCTGGGCGCGCTCGCTGACACGCAGGTTGGAGACTTCGAAGGTGGTATAGCTCAGACCAAAACCAAAGGGATACAGCGGCTTGACCGAGGTTTCGACATAGTCAGTCTTCCAGTGCGAACGTCCGCCGGAAGGCCGATGGCTGTAAAAGACCGGAATCTGTCCAACATGCCGGGGGAAGCTGATCGGCAGCTTGCCGCCGGGGTTGGCATCCCCGAACAGGACATCCTTGATGGCGGCGGCCCCTTCTTCCGAGGGGAACCAGCATTCGAGGATGGCCGGGATTTGTTCCGCCATCCAGCCCAGGGTGATGGGGCGACCGTTCACCAACAGCAGCACCACCGGCGTCCCGGTGTCATAAATCGCCTTGACCAGATCGGCCTGGACACCGGGCAGATCCAGCACCGCCCGGTCGCGGGCTTCGCCCGAGGTGCAATCATCCGTCAATCCGGCTTTATCCCCGACGACGACGATAGCCACTTCGGCCTTCTTCGCCGCTTCAACTGCCTCGGCAAAACCGGCCTTGGATTCATCGCGCACGTCACAACCCCGGGCGTAATGAATTTCCATATCCAGGTCATCCGCCGATTTGAAAGCCGTCAGAATGCTTTGGGTGACGATGAAATCCTCCACCGTGACGACACTCCCGGTCGCGGACATGCCGAAGGGGTTATTGCCGTGGGTCATTTCGACCAGGGTTTCCAGATGGGCAGGATAGGCATAGTCGCCAAACAGGTTGCGAATGCTATCCGCGTTCGGGCCGATGACGGCAACCGAGCGCAGCGTCTTAGGCAGCGGCAGCAGCCCACCCTCATTCCTCAGCAGTACCATTGAGTTTGTCGCCAACTGACGCGCCAGCTTCCGCTGATCCGGTGTGTCAAAGACGACGGTGCTTTCCTCGACATACGGGTTCTCAAACAAGCCCAGGCTGAACTTCTGTTTGAGCAGGCGCAATACCGATTGGTCGATGAGTTCCAGCGGCACCTGCCCGGCTTCGACCGCCTTGACCAAATCGGCGTTATACGCGCGGGTCGAAGGCAGTTCGACGTCCAGTCCCGCGGCCAGCGCCAGGTGCGCCGCTCCGACGTTATCCGCCGTGATGTGGTGGTAATCCGCCAACTGATTGATGGCAAAGTAATCCGCAACCACCGTGCCGTCGAAGCCCCATTCCCCGCGCAGCAGGTCGGTCAACAGCCACTTATTCGCCCCGCAGGGAATCCCATCAATCTCATGATAGCCGTTCATGATCGAAGCCAATCCAGCTTCGCGGACGGCTGCTTCAAAGGGATAGAGATAAATTTCGCGCAGTTCACGCGGCATGATGTGCGGCGGTGCCCAGTTCATCCCGCCTTCGGACATGCTGTAGCCGACGAAGTGCTTCCCCGTCGCCACCACGCCGTTCGCCAGATTCGGCCCCTGGATACCGCGCACATAGGCCATGCCCATCTGGGCGATCAGGTACGGGTCTTCCCCGAAAGTTTCCTCAACGCGCCCCCAGCGGGCATCGCGGGCCACATCCAGCACCGGGGCCAGCGCGTGATGCCCACCGACCGAGCGCATCTGCTGGCGGATGACATCCCCCATCGCTTCCACCAGTTCGGGTTGCCAGGTGCTGGCGACGCCAATCGCCTGCGGGAAGACCGTTGCCCCCCGCGCCATATACCCGGAGCAGCATTCCTCATGCACTACCGCCGGGATGCCCAACCGGGTATTCTCCTGCAACCACTTCTGGATACTGTTGGCGAGCGCCGCGCTCTCGGTCGGGGTGACATTGCTGGCCCCGCCGATGCGGGTGATATGCCCGACGCCATCCGGCATGAGAGTCTTGGCCTTCGCGCTGTCAAGTTTGACGCCATCGAGCAGGGTGTATACCCACCAACTGCCGAGCTGGGCCACTTTTTCCACCAGCGTCATCCGTCCCAGCAAATCCGCCGCGCGCTCATCCACCGGACGGGTGGCATCTTGAAACAGCAATGCATCACGAACCATGAGCTTATCCTTTGAGTTCGCCACCTGTCAGCCCGGTGACAATGTACTTCTGGGTAAAGATGTAGAACAAAACTGCCGGGATCATCAGGATCGAGACAAAGGCCATCACCCGGCCCCAATCCGTGCCGTATTGCCCCTGAAACTGCATGATACCCAGCGGCAGCGGCCATTTCGAGTCATCAGTCAGGATGAGCAGCGGCAGGAAGTACTCGTTCCACGAAACGATGGTCTGTAAGACCACAATCGCACCCAGCGCCGGACGGGCCAGCGGCAGCAGCACATACCAGAAAAAGCCAAGTGTACCGCAACCATCGATATATGACGCATCTTCCAATTCTGCTGGTATGGCGCGGAAGAAGCCGCGCAAAATCAGGGTGCTGCCGGGGATGCCAAAGGCCACCAGCGGCAGGATGATCCCCAGATGATTGTCGATCAGCCCTAGGTTACGAACCTGGATGAACACGGGCAAAAAGGCCACCGTCAGCGGAAAGAGCAGCCCCAGCGTGAAGTAATTGAACAGCAGATCCCGACCGGGGAAATCCAGGCGGGCGAAGACGAAGGCCAGCAGGCTGGAGAAGAACACCGTCCCCAGCGTCGTACCGCCGACGATCAACAGGCTGTTGCCCAGTTGCCGCCAGAACAACTCACTGACCAGGATACCGCCGTAGTTTTCCCAGCGGGCCACCGCGGGCAGCCCGAACGGCTCGGCAAAAATCTCGCCGGTGGTTTTCAGGCCGCCCAGCACGGCTACCGTGATTGGCCCGATAATCAGGAAAGCCAGTGCCGAGAGGATCGTATATTGGAAAATGCGGCGCAGGATCAACTCGCGTGTAATCGCCTGCTTATTGACGCGGGCAGGCGCCCGGACGGCGCTGGTAGCCATGGCACTCATATCAAAAGCCTCGCTTTATTCCACGGCACCCGCGTAGTCGCGGTGCATAATCGTGCGTTGGTAACCGACAGAGAAGATCAGGCAGACTGCAAAAATGATGACCGCGATGGCGCTGCCATAGCCCAGGTTGAAGCTCTTGATGCCAAAGCGATACATATAGGTCGCCAGGACGTGAGTGGCATTGGCTGGCCCGCCCGCTGTCAGCACCCAGATCAGCACAAACTGGTTGAGCGACCCCAGCACTGATAGATAAATGGTCAGGCGGATGGTGGGGGCCATCATCGGGAAGGTGATGAAGCGCAGCACCTGCCACTCGCTCGCGCCATCAATCCGGGCAGCTTCCTCAATCTCGCTGGAAACCTGTTGCAAACTCGCCATGTACAGGATCATGTGCAGGCCGAAGTACTTCCACGTAATCACGGCGAAGACGGCATAGAGCGCCAGATTACGGTCAGCCAACCAGGTGATCGGCTCATAGCCGGGGATGATCGTGCCAAAGATGGTATTGAACATGCCATTCTGGTGATAGACGAACCCCCAGATGATGGCGGTAATCACTTCTGAAAAAACATAAGGTAGAAAGAAAATACTGCGAAAGATCATCCGGCCCGGCAGTTTACGCCCAATCGTCACCGAGAGGATCAGCGCCAGCGGCAGTTGAACGACCAGCGACAGCACCGTGATGATCAGGCTGTGGGTGATCGCCTGCTGAAAGACATCGTGGTTAAAGGCCTGCACATAATTTTCAAGCCCGCGGAAATCCGTCGGCACGCCCAGGCCATTCCACTTAAACAGGCTGAAGTAACCGGCCTGGAAAATGGGCCAGATCAAAAAGAGGGTATAGATGATGGCACCGGGGATGACGAACAGGCCAATCGTCAGCAGTTGCTCCCGGGTGGTCCGGGGTCGATTTCTGCCCGCTGGGCGCTGCGGCGGCAACACACGGAAGCGCTGACCGGCAATACTGGACATGGCACTTTCCTCAATTCAAAACACACAGTCGTGCGGCAGTCTGAGCACAGGGCGACCCGCTGGGTCGCCCAATTTGTAAGGGCGCACCGTTGTGCGCCCCTATGAACGAACCGCTACAGCTCCATCGAGGCAACGTCTTCGATAGACTGCGCTGCTTCTTCCGGAGTCAGAACACCGTTGAACAAACCATCGACCGCATCCAGAACCGCCTGGGCCACAGCGGGCGGCAGGAATTGGTCGTAGTAGGATTGATAGTAGCTGGCGTTGTTACGGAAGCCCAAGATCGTCTGCATCAGCGGATCCGTCACGCCGGCTTCAGCCTCAGCCACCGTCGGCAGCGTCCCCATCACTTCGACATGGGTCGCCTGAACTTCGGCGCTGGTGAAGTACTTCAGGAAATCAATGGCTGCATCCGGAGCATTGACGCCCACGGCGATGCCATCACCACCACCCAGAACATCCGAGGGGGTACCCAGACCACCTTCGACTGCCGGGAAGGGGAACCAGGCCAGCTTGTCGCCAATGCCTTCGCCGCTGGTGCTGTTACCGCGCTGGACTCCCGGTGCCCACTGGCCCATCAGTTCCATGGCAGCGGTGCCATTACCGACGGCAGCAGCTTCATCACCATAAGTCTGGCCGAGGAAACCTTCCTGGAAGGGTTCGAGGGCGATCAGTTGGTTGAGCAGTTCACCAGCCTGGACGAACGGTGCATCAGCGAAGGAACCCTGACGGGTATAAGCTGCTTCAAAGGTTGCCTGACCGCCGGTGCGGATCGCCAGGTAGACCCACCAGAAGTGACCCGGCCATTTGTCTTTCTGACCCAGCGCGATGGGGGTGATGCCCGCATCCTTCAACTGCTGGACGACGCCCAGGAATTCGTCCCAGGTAGCCGGCAGTTCAGTGATGCCAGCCTGTTCGAACAGTTCAGTGTTGTACCAGAAGCCGACCGCGCCGAAGTTCCACGGTGCGCCGTAGTAACCATCCTCATACTTGAACAGGTTGAGGGCCGCCTGGGCGCTGAAGGAATTCTGCCAGGCACCGCCATCCGCCGTCAGTTCCGGGGTAATGTCACGGAGCAGGCCCGCCGAAGCATAGTTCCACAGCACACCACCACCCCAGCTCTGGAACAGATCCGGCGGATCGCCAGCCTGCATCACCGTCGCCAGGCGTTCCTTGAAGGCTTCATTTTCCAGGCTGGTGATTTCGATGGTCACGTTCGGGTTAGCTGCCATGAAGTCATTGGCAACCTGTTCCATGTGGACGGGGAATTCGGCGGGGGTAGTAACGATGTGCCACCAGCGCACCACAACATTTTCCTGAGCAGCGGCAGCGCTGACCGACAGCAGAGCAATCAAAAGCGTTAGCATGAGCCATTTACGGGCGTTCATTGAACTACTCCTCTAATACAGACTGATATTCAATCTTGCAAGCGTTTGCAAATCAGACATGAATAAATCGTCCAGCAGTCATCTCCTTTCCCGGTTTAGCCTGCGGGCGGCGCGCAGGACTCGCGGATAACCAGTTCGGTCGAAAGCGTGACCCGCCGTGCATCTTTTTCCGGTGTATCAATCCGTTCCAGCAGCAGTCGCACTGCCACCTGCCCAATCTGGACCAGCGGTTGTCGCACGGTCGTGAGCCGGGGATACACCAGGGACGCCTGGGGAATATCATCAAAACCAATGATCGAAATATCGCCGGGAATACGCAGGCCCCGTTGATGGGCCGCGTTCATCACCCCAATCGCCTCCAGATCATTGGAGGCAAAGATGGCGCTGGGCCGCTCGGCCAGGTTGAGCAGCTTCTGCGCCCCGGCATAACCGCCGGTGGTGAGATAGTCGCCCATGACCGTCAGGTTTTCATCCAGCGGTATACGGTGATGTTGCAGGGCCGCCCGGTAGCCATCCAGGCGCTCGGTGGCGCTGCTCAACTCCAGATAGCCGGTGATGAACCCGATGCGCCGGTGCCCTAGCTTGATCAGATAGGTAGTGGCGTCATACGCCCCTTGCCAGTTGGTCGCATCCACGCTGGGGCTGTTCGATGTGCTGTTGGTCTGGTCGATCAACACATAAGGGAAATCCTGGCGTGGCAGCGCCTGGATGTAGTTGGTCGTCACCAGCGGCACCAACAGGATCAGCCCGTCCACCAGGCCATTGGCAATCGTCTTGACGTAGAAGGCTTCTTTGCCGGGGTAACGGTGGGTGGTGTACAGCATCAGGTCCAGGCCGTGCTGTGCCAGTTCCTGGTCAATCCCGCTGACGATCTCGGTGATATAACCGTTATCAAGGCCGGGGGCCAGCAATCCGACGATATTGGAGCGTCCACCCGCCAGGCTGCGAGCCTGCAAATTCACCACATAGCCGAGCTTGTTAGCCGCTTCAACCACCCGCTCGCGCGTTTCCTCATTGACGAATTCGTAACCGGAGAACACCCGAGACACTGTCGAATAGGAAACGCCCGCCGCCTTCGCCACATCCACGATGGTGACACTATTGGATACTTTTCGACGAGAAGGACGGGCGGTAGCCATAAGCAATCTTGCAATCGGTTGCAAATAAATCGGTCAAATAAACACAAGTACGGCCTGTAATTCAGGCGAAGCGTCACAAGTTTTGCAAATAATCTTGCAAACGCTTTCAATTGGAGATTAACACACGATGAGCGCCTCTGTCAAGAAACTCACGATTCCAGACTAATGACGCTCACCAGACCCAGGTGGTCAGAACCCAGCGGCGGAGCCTGCCAGGAGCGCAGCGCCCGCAGATCGTCGCTGTGGAAGATGTAGTCGATGCGAATGAGCGGCGGGACCCAGGCGGGCATCCCCCGCGCTGAACTGACCGGCCAACTCATGCCTGCCCCGCTCCCCGCTTCGCGGAAGCTATCCCGCATGATGGCGGTCAACTGCTGATACGTAGGTGTTTGATCGCTGGTGTTGAAGTCCCCACCGATGATGAACGGATACGACTCCTCCTGCAGATGATCGAGCAGGTTGGCGATCTGCCGGTTACGCAGTCGGTCATCGTAAGCCAGCGCCACATGCACGCCGAAGTGATTGGAAAGCCCAAATGGCAGGCTCAGGCGCGGCTGTTTGCGCCCCGGCCAGGCCATATGCACGTTATAGACCGCAATCACCTGACCCTCCACGTCGATCAGGGCGCGAACCGGGCTGGGCGTATCAGGAATATCCAGGTCGACATAGGTGGTTTCGATGATGGGGTAGCGCGACAGGATCAGGTTGCCGCCCCAGCGCGAGTCATCGGACTGGGCCGCCTGATAGGGAAAGACATCCGCCAGGCGCGGCAGGCCATCAGTGGCGTAGGCTGGTGAAATCTCTTGCAGGAGCAGCACATCTGCGCCGGAACCCCGCAGCCAGTCTTCAAAGGCGGTCAGGTCGTGGTTATTGCCCCACACATTTTGCGTGAGCACCGTCAGGGTCGGGCCGGTGGAGACGGGCGCGGCCTTCGGTAGATAGGGCGCGAACCACAGTCCGCCCAGCGCCATCACCGGCAGCAGGCGCAGGGTCGGGCGGGGTTGGCGCATTAGCAACCCGATCAGCAGCAGGGGGATCAAGGGGAGAAAGACGACATAGGCGAAGGTGTTCAACAAGGAGAGCATCCAGAACCGATCCCCGATGATGAACCGGACGAGCAGATAGCCCGCGATGGCGATCACGTACAGGTTGATGCCCCAACTGATGAGGCGGCTTCCGAAGGTGCGGCGCATGGATGACTCCTTACTCGCTTCAGCCTCCCCTTATACCGGCAGTGCCTTGCGCGGCGCTATCCCCCGGCAGCCCATCGGTGGGCAAGCGGTGGGTTTTTCTCGCTGCCCGACTACCATGCGCTACAATAGCTGACTGGCACGATGTCTACAGGCATCAACAAAATTCCGCTGATAACATCATCGCTTCGACATATATAGGGCAATCCATGAACGGCGCACACGACAACATCCTCGCCAGCGGCATCGGCTTTAATGAAGCGGATCTGGCAGCCAACCGTGAAGGTCGCCTGAGCGAAAAGCAGGCGGAGAGGCTGCTGAAAGCGCGCCGCAATACCGTTCAGGGGATGGTAGGGATAATGGTGCTGCTGACAGTGATCCTGCTGCCTCTGGCGGTTCTGGGGCAGGCGCAAACCGGCAGCCCCCAGGTGAGCATCGTGATTGGGCTGGTGTGGCTGGGGTTGATGGGCCTGTTCCTGGCGATCATTCGGAGCGGCCAGGCGGTTCAGGCTGATGCATGGCGCGGGCAGGTAGAGATGGTGCGCGGTCCGGTGCAGTGTTATACCAGCAGCAGAGGTGAGAGCGGGACGCAGTACAATCTGCGGGTGAGGGATGTGACCTTCCATAAAGTAGATCGCGATGCCTATATCGCCTTCAAGCATTTGGATGCCTATATCATTTATTACACGCCGCAGAGCAAGCAAATCGTCGCTGCCGAACCGCTGGCGGGCGCGTGATGAGATTGATCTGCGGATAGAGCTGAAGCAGGTTCAGAGAATATTCGGATAAAGTGCTCAGCTGCAAGATAAGTTGAGCCAGTAAAATTAATAGGCATGAGCCAAAACGAGAGAGTAAATACATCCGCTTTGCCCGTCTGGCGTATACGGTGGCACAAGCCAGTGTGGCGCGTTACACACATCCCACTATCCATACAACCGGGCGTAGAGTTCAGCCTGACGCGCGCGGGCCTGCCGCATGATCTGCACTGCCGCTGAATCCGGAAGGATGCGCGTCGTGGGCAACTGTGCGACCACCGCCTCCGGCCTGACGGCTTCCAGCGCCAGCAGCGCCACACCCCGCGCCGTCGTTTCTGCTTCAGATAACAATGCCAGCGGCTGATCGAGCGCATTGGCACAGATCTGCGCCCAGACCGTCGAAGCTTGTAACGCGCCGCCCCCGGCAAAGACCTGCGCGAAATCGTTCCCCAGGCTTTCCGCGATAGCCGCCAGCCGCAGCGCCACACCTTCCATCGCCGCCTGAAGCACATCGAGCGGGGTGGTCGCCGCCCGTAGGCCATGCAGGGTGCCGCTGGCCTCCGCCCGGTAGCCGGGGCTGCGTTCGCCCGTCAGGAACGGCAGGAAGGTCAACCCATGCGAGTCCGCTGGTCGCGTCACAAGTTGCGCCTCCGCATCCTCCGGCACCTTGAAGGTCTCCCGCACCCAGGCGATGGTGCTGCCGCCCTCGTTGGTCGCCCCGCCGATCAGGTGCCGCTTTGCATCCACCCGGTAGCTCCAGCAGCCCGCTGGCACAGGCGGCAAGGCCTCGGTGCGGATGATCCGCAGCGCAGCGGTGGTGCCGATGGTCAGCGCCGCCTGCCCCGGCCCGACCGCCCCTGAACCGATATTCGCCGCCGCGCCATCCCCGACCGCCAGCAAAAAAGGGACATCTTTCAGCACAGGCCAACGCGCCGCATAGGCCGACGCCAGTCCCGTTTGAGCCGTCGTATAGTCCGCCAGCGGAGGCAGATCATCCGGCGTATGACCGAGCAGACTCAGCCATTCCGCGTCCCATGTCAGCGCCTCCCGGTTGAGCAGACCGCTCCAGGCCGCCACCGAATAACTGCATGGCACCTGCCGCCCGAACCACGCCCGATAGCAATAGCTGCCGATGTCACTCCACTGCGCCGCCCGGATGCCCTGTTCGGCCAGCCAGCGCAGCTTGGCGGGATGGTAGGCGGTATAGTGCGGGCAGCCGGTGCGCTGGTGAGTATCTTCCAGATCAATCTGCTCGCGCAGCGTTTCCAGTACGGCGGCGCAGCGGGTATCGGCATAGGTGTAGACCGGCGTCGCCGCCTGACCTACCGCATCCAACCCCACCAGATTGCCGACGAAGGTCGCCATGCCCACCGCTTGAATCGCCCCGGCAGCCGGATGTGCCAGCACCTCATCGATACAGGCTTCAGTCAGCGTGCGGAGGTGAACGGCATCGGCTATCGAGGTGCCATCGGCCCAGGTGGTGAAGCTATGCGCCCGCCGGGCGACCGCGCCGGGAATCGGTCGAGCCGACTCATCATAGAGCAGCGCCCGCACCGAGGAACTGCCGATGTCCAACACCAGCAGGCTCATCGCGGTTTCACCCGGTAGAGCATCTCCCCAGCTTTTGGCACATAGAGCACCCCTTCGGCCTCGCGCCCCTGCCACTCCGCGGGATTGATCGAATCGGGATTCAGGTAACCGAGGTTGAGGCGGGCACAGTCAGCGGCGGAGATGCGCGAAGCCAGCGTCACCTGGATGCGCGGGTACTCCACGCCCTCCCGAAAGGCACCGCTCCCCCGCAGATGCGTGCTGTGGGCGATCACCCCCAGCGGAATGTGGCTGAAGCGATCCCACTGTTGGAGGAAGTAATCCCGCACATGGTAGCCGATCTGGTCGATATACGAGCCGTGAACATGGCTAACCACTTCCAGATGCGGCGCATACACGATAATCTCGCCGCCGTCGACCACCGCCGGATCGAGCTTGTACATGGCCTTCGCGCCCACCCATAACTCATCGTACATCGGCGGCGCATGGGAGAGCACCCGCTGATACGGCTGATCGACCCAGATGATGTGCCGCTGGCTGGAATGATCCGCTGCCGCTGACCATGCGCTCAGGTGATCGCCGACGAACAGGCCGCTGAGTTCGCCCTTCTCCACCGTCAGCGCCGCCAGCGAGATCGGCACCGGGATCAGTGCTGCCGCCGCATGGATCACATCGCGTACCGGGGTCTGCTTGAGGCCGATCATATCCAGCACGGTGATGAGCGCCCCCAGCCAGTGCGTCACGTTAATCATCTCCGGGCCGGAGATGCCGGGGAACAGGTACTTGGCCCCGCCCGAGATACCGACCACCTCATGCGGGAAGACTGGCCCCAGAATCAGAATCTGATCGTAATCGAAAATATGCCGGTTGATCCGCACCGGCACATCCCCGCCCAGCGACGGATGCCAGCGGTCGCCAGCAATCGTCTGAATCTGTTCGCGGGTCAGCGTGCCGATCTGCTTCAGCGCCGTGGGGTTATCCCACTCGTGGTTGAGCAAGCCCACGTGCGCGTAGGTCGTCGTTCGTTCCGCCGCCGTGATGCCCACCAACCGGTTGAGCGACTCGTCACTCAAGGGCGGATGTGTCCCCAAGGCCACCATGAAATCCAGTTGACGAACATCCCGCAGCACATCCACCAGCAGGCGGAACAGCAGCGGCAGCGGCACCGTCCGCGTGTGATCCGGGATCAGCACGAGCAACCGCGCCCCGCTGAATTTGCCCGCCAGCCCGGCGTGCAGCGCCTCCGCGATGACCGCTTCCGTCAGCAGCGCCCCGGCGGGCGCAATCGCCTGTGCATCCAGTCCCATCGTCAAAAATCCCGTGTTGGTCAGCCAAGCCCAACCGGGATTCTAACAGACTGCCGCAGCCTTTTGAGAACCAAATGAACGAATGGCTTACGCCGGGGGTTTCCGGCGGGCACGCCACCGCTGCCAGGTGCCGATGATGCCAAACGGGAATACGATCACCGTCAGGATGAAGATGATGCCCAGCAGCAGCGCCCAGATGTTGGCGATGTCGATCACCAGCCCACCCAGGTTGAGTTCCGCATCCCGCAGGAACACATCCAGGAAGTGCAGCCCACCCGCCCCGATGATCGGCCCGCTGAAGGTGCCGATGCCGCCGATGATGGTCATCAGCAGCGGATCGACCGTGTAGGACACGCCCAGCAGTTCCGGCCCGACCTTCTTGTTCAGGATGACCTGCAAGAGTCCGGCAGCCCCCGCCAGCATCCCGGCAATCGTCAGCGAGAGCAGCTTGTAATTGAGCGTATTGAAGCCCATCGACTGCGCCCGGTCTTCATTCTCGCGGATGGCCTTGAAGACCGCCCCGGTCGGGGAATTGACCAGCCGCCGGATGAACAAAAACGTGATGACCACCGCGATCAGCGTGACGTAGTAGAAGTTCAGCCGGTTCTGCGATGGATCGAGCCACAGGGGCAGTTCAGTGATGGCAAATCCATCCTCAGCGCGGGTGAGCTGCCAGCGCCCGAAGAAGATAAACGCCATCTCCGCCACCGCCAGCGTGAAGATGGCGAAGTACACGCCCTTCAGCCGCAGCGTCACCAGCCCGACGACTAACCCCAGCACCCCGCAGATGGCAATCCCCGCCAGCGCCCCCAGCAGGAGCGCCCACCCCGTTTCGATGGCGGTGAACTCCAGCATGAGGCCGAGGACATACCCCGCCACCCCGAAGAACAGCGCATGACCGAACGAGATCACTCCCGTGAACCCGAACAGCAGGTTATAGCTCATGGCCAGGATCGCCAGAATATAGACCTCGATCAGCACGGACTGCCAGCGCACGGACTCGCCGCGCATAATCATGCGGTCGCCCCGCGGCACCCCGAACGGACTCGAGTCGGTCAGCGCACCAACGATGAACGGGAACAGGATCAGCCCGATCAGCAGGATGAACAGAAAAGCATTACCCCGCAGCCAGTGCCGCCAGGTCGGTTGATTAGGTGCTTGCATCGTTTTCACCGTGAATTTCCAAAGAGTCCACTGGGGCGCAGCAGCAGCACCAGCACCAACAGCAGCATCGGCGTGATGCTCGGCAGCGCGGCGAAATCCGTCCCGATGGCGACATCCTGAGCGACCGCAATCGCCAGACCCACCAGCACGCTGCCGACCGCTGTGCCGGAATAGCTGCCCATCCCGCCCAGCACCACCACCGCAATCGACTGTAACAGGAAGGCATTACCCAGCGTGGTCGAAGCCCCCAGGAACGGCGCGGCAATCGCACCGCCGAAAGCGGCGATGGCGCAGCCCAGCGTGAACACCAGCGTAAAGACCGCCCGGACGTTGATCCCCAGCGCCTGCACCATCTCCCGGTCTTCCACCCCGGCCCGGATGATGATGCCAATCCGCGAGCGTTGCAGCAGCAGCGCAATCGTCACGATCAGCACGCCGCCCATCCCCACCACAAACAGCCGGTAGGTGCTGAAGCGCTGCCCGAATAACTCAAAGAAGCTCTCCCGCACGCCGAAGAGTTCCGTCCAGCTATACGGCGTCGTCGTCCAGATGAACTTGACCAGTTCCAGCGCCACCAGCGAGACGCCGAACGTCAGCACCAGTTGGAAGATCGGGCGGCTGTAGAGCGGCCGCAGCAGGCCGCGCTCCAGCAGATACCCCAGCAGCGCCCCGGCCAGCACCGCCGCGATCACCGCGATGATGAAGCGCAGGTTCGGGTCCGGTATCACCGCCGTCAGGTCGATCAGCCCACCTGCGTGCTGGGCGTCATAAGCCACATACGCGCCCACCATGAAGTAACTGCCCTGCGCCAGATTGAGCACATCCATCAGCCCAAAGACGATGGAGAGGCCGCTGGCGACCAGAAAGAGCAGCATCCCCTGAAACAGTCCTGAAAGCAGCGTGATGCCGAAGTCGCCGGGGCTGCTGGAATTGAGGGCAGAGACTCCCACCAATCCCCCCAGGATGACGACGATGGCAATGAGTGACGCCCGTTGTCCGGTCATATCAGGCTACCCCCAGGTATCGCTGGATCAGGCTTTGATCGCCCACCAGCTCGTTCATGGCCCCGTTCACACGGCTGTGACCTTCTTCGATGATGACGTAGGACTGTGCCAGCTTGCTGGCGACCCGGAAGTTCTGCTCCACCAGCAGCACCGACACCTGATCCGCCAGCCGTTGAATGGCGGCGATCAACTGCTCGATGATGACCGGCGCTAAGCCCTCGCTCGGTTCGTCGATCAGCAGCAGGCGGTTATCCGGCACCAGCGCCCGCGCCACCGCCAGCATCTGCTGCTGACCGCCGCTCAGGTTGCCCCCCGGCAGTTCGATCAGCCGCTTCAGATCCGGGAACAGCTCAAAGATGAAATCGGCTTTCCGGGCGTAATCCCCGGTCTTGCGCTCCGCCAGGATCAGGTTCTCCCGCACCGTCAGCCCTTTGAAGATGGCGCGGTGTTCCGGCACGTAGCCGATCCCCATCTGGGCGATGGCGTGGGTGGATTTCCCCTGAATGGGGTTGCCTTCAAACTGGATGCTGCCCCGTGTCGGCGGCGTCAGCCCCATGATGCTCCGCAGCGTCGTTGTTTTGCCCGCGCCGTTGCGCCCCAGCAGCACCGTGATACCCCCGCTGGCGACGCTGACCGAAACGCCTTCCAGAATATGGAACTGCCCGATGAACGTGTGAATATCGCGCACCTCAAGGATGGGGGTCATGCGCTTTCCCCTTTCGGCAGGTCATAGAGTTCGCCCAGGTAGACGGCCTGCACCGTTTTATCCGCGGCAATCTGGCGCGGGTCACCTTCTGCCAGCACCCGCCCCTGGTGCATCACCGTGATCCGGTCGGAACTGCCCATGACCACGTTCATATTGTGTTCCACCATGACAATCGTCTTGCGCCCGTCAGTGCGGATGCGCTCGATGATCTGCATCAGTTCCGGCACCTGTTCGCTTGCCATGCCCGCCGTCGGCTCATCCAGCAGCAGCAGTTCCGGGTCTGCCGCCAGGATCATCGCCAGTTCCAGTTTGCGCTTGCCGCCGTGGGGCAGTACATTGGCAGGCAGCCCGACCACCTCGCGCAAACCCGTCATTTCCAGCGCGGCGTAGGCCTGCCGGGTATACACATCAAAGGTCTCCGCCCGGCGGAACAGACGGAAGTTATCTTTGCCCAGCGCCTGCGCCGCCAGCCGGGTATTTTCCAGCACCGTCAGGTTGGGGAATAAGTTCGTGATCTGAAACGACCGCCCAATGCCCAGATGAGCGCGTTGATGCACCGGCAGCCGCGTGATCTCCCGCCCTTTGTACAGGACTGACCCGGCGCTGGGCCGGTATCGCCCGGTCAGCAGATTGAAGAACGTCGTTTTGCCCGCCCCATTCGGCCCGATGATCGAATGCAGGCTGCCGCTGTTGATGTCCAGCGAGACCTCATCCACCGCGACCAGTCCGCCAAAGGTCTTGCGGAGGTTGCGCGCACTCAACAGAGCATCCGTCATGTAATAAATCCTCTATTCAACTTCAAAATCGAAACATATGTTCCGTTTTTCGATCTGATCTGTGCTACGATCTCACCAAGCGTGAAAGGAGGGGTAATGAATTCCCTGCACCGGCTGGCGACACGCTGGACTCCCCTACCTTCGGCACCAATTGGAGCTTGCCGACTTCGCCAACACCATCAACGCAACCAAGCTCCCTCAAACCTTTGCATCCTTGGTGCTACGATCTCACCAAGCGAGGACTGACGCCCGCCGAACTGAAATTGCAGCAACCGCTGCAACAGTCCCCCCTGTCACTGCCGCCCTCAAACCGTCATCCGTAGGGACGCCATTCTTGGCGTCCGCCTGTGTCTAGGGGCACACGGTTATGCGCCCGTCCAAAAGTCCCTCTCCAGCACCCTGGCTCCTGTGTGACCTCCCTCTCCCAACGCTTAAGGGGTGCGCGGGAGAGGGATTTAGGGTGAGGCGACAGTGCCTCACCCCCACATGAATCTTCGTTCGTGCGAAAACCTACCCTTGTGAAGGGCCAGGGGTGAAGACTACGAACCCATCTCCGCAATCATCGCGTTGAAGGCCTCATCCAGCGGCAGGCGCTCGGCGGCCACCGCTTCCGGCAGCAGCACCGGCGGGATGATCTGGTTGGCCGGGACAGTCGCCAGCAGTTCATAGAATTGCTGATCGGCGTTGTCCAGGTTCGCCAGCCGGGCGATGTACATCGGCACCAGCGCCTGATGATCCGACGGGCGGATAGCATAGGTGCCCTTCGGCCCTTCAAAAGTCATGCCTTCCAGAACCGGGATCATGGAGGTCGGCAGCGTGTCGCCGCTGGTCGCGGTCACAGCCTGGGCCAGCGCCTGCGCCGTCGCGAAGCTGCATTCGCTGAACAGATCGGGCACGTCGTTATATACCGCGCGGTAGCCATCCACCATGAAGGTGTTGATGTCGTTATCGGGGAAGGAGTAGTGGTACACAATCCAGGAGATGTTGCCGATGGTGCTGGGGTCGCTCACCGCCACGATGTCGTTGGAGTTGAAGGCCGCCACCACAGCCATCTGATCCTGCACGCCCAGTTCGGCGATCTGCTGGAACAGGGTCACGGAACCGTCACCCGCCCAGATCGGCAGGACGGCATCGGCACCGCTGTCCAGTACCTGCTGCAGGTACGGGGTGAAGTCGGTGGTTTCCAGCGGCGCGTAGATCGGCTCGCTGACGAAGGTGATCCCGGCGCTAGCCAGTACACCGGCTGCGCCCGCCGAGGCACGCCCGAAGTCGTTATCAATCGCCAGGATGACGAAATTGCTGCCCAGTTCCGCCGTCGCATACGGGGCAAACGCCAGGAAGTCCTGGAAGGTGTTGCGGCACACGCGGAAGGTGTTGACGTTGAAGTTCGCGCCGGTGATGGCCGGGGAGGCTGCCGGAGCCGCGAACAACACCACGTCCGAGTCCAACGCGACCTGCTGGACGCCGGTCATGACGCCGCTGCTAGGCGCGCCGACCAGAATTTCAGCGCCTTCCTGTTCGATCAGTTCACGCGCCTGGCTGGCCGCGGTATCGGCATTGCTGCCGTTATCCCGCACGATCACTTCGACCGGTCGACCACCGATAGAAGCCGCTGCCAGCGCTTCATCCATATTGTTGTTGTGATCCGCCGGGTTGACACCCGCCGCATACAACAGGCCGAGCTTGAAACCGTATTCCAGTTCATAACCGTAGATTGTCAGCGGGCCGGATTGATCGACCAGCAGACCGATGACCAGTGGCTCCCCATCCTGGGCTGCCACCGCGCCAAAACCGATGACCATCAGGACGAGTGTGAGTACCAAAACCCATTTCCGAAACATGTCTCTTTCCCTCCAAAAAAAATACGAATACTGCATTCAAGGCTTTCCAGAAAAATAAGAGATCCGTTGTAGGGGCGGATTAGGGCAGTCTGCGCCCGTATATCCGCCCGCTTTGGATGAGTTATTTCTCTGCAATAGCCCAAGCAAAACGGTCAGGTCGCCGCCGGAGCGATGACCACCGCCTCACCTTCAATAACCAACACCCCCGCCTGATTGGTGACGGTGGTGCGAAAGGTGGCAATCCGCTTGTCTTCCCGGTACTGGATGAGTTCAACCGTCGCCGTGATCGTGTCATCGAGGAACACCGGCGCTTTGAACTTCAACTCCTGCCCCAGGTAGATGGTGCCGGGGCCGGGCAGATCATTGCCCAGCACGGCAGAGATGACGCTGGCGGTCAGCATCCCATGAGCGATGCGCCGCCCAAACCGGCTTTGAGCCGCCGCTTCCTCATCCAGATGCACCGAGTTGGTATCCCCGGAGGCCAGCGCGAATGCCCGTATATCGGCATCCGTGATGGTCTTGGTCCGGCTGGCGGTCACGCCGATTTCCAGCTTCATGGTTGTGGCTCCGCTTCTTCGGTGCTTTCGCCCACCAGCACCCGTTTGAGGATCTTCCCGGCTGCCGAAATGGGAAGCTGATCCCGAAATTCGATGTGTCGCGGGACTTTATAGCCCGCCAGGTGAAAACCAATATGCTGCTTAAGCGACTCGGCGGTCAGGCTCTGCTCCCGCTTCAGGACAACGAAGGCTTTGCCCACCTCGCCCCACTTGGGATCTGGCACGCCGACCACCGCGCACATCTCCACCGCCGGGTGCCGGTAGATGACCTGCTCGATCTCAGTCGGGTAGATGTTCTCACCCCCGCTGATGTACATATCCTTCTTACGATCCACAATGTAGAAGTAATTGCCCTCATCCATCAGCGCCAGGTCGCCGGTATGGAAGTAGCCTTCCGCATCCAGGACGGCGGCGCTGGCTTCCGGGTCATTGAAGTAGCCCGAAGCGCGGGAAGGCCCCCGCAGGACCAGTTCCCCCACCTGACCAGGCGCCAGGGGCTGATTGTGTTCATCCACCACACGGGCATCGACGAAGAAGTTAGGCCGCCCGATGCTGCCCGCTTTGCTGATCGCATCTTCCGGGGCCAGCGCGAACACGCCGGGGCCGAACTCGGACATGCCAAACCCCTGCTTGAAGACCACGCCCTTCTCCCGCCGGAACTGCTCCACCAGCGCCACCGGCAGGGGTGCGCCACCGCTGGTACAAAAGCGCAGGTTGCTCAGGTCTGCGCCGTCCCAGTTGGGCGCAGTCGTCATCATCTGGTAGGTGGTCGGCACCGCGGCGTAGATGGTCGCGGCGTACTCTTCCAGCAGGTTAAGCACCTGCTCGGCATCGAACTTGCGCGTGAGCACCACCGTCCCGCCCAGGATGAGCAGGGGCATGGTATAAACCAGCAGCCCGCCCGTATGGAACAACGGAAACGTATTGACCGTAATATCCCCATGTTGCAGGTCATGGATGATAGTGTTGAGCGTATTCCAGGCGATCATCCGGTGGCTGATCTGTGCGCCTTTGGGCAATCCAGTCGTGCCACCCGTGAAGATCAGGCAGGCGATGTCTTCTTCGGTCAGGTCTTCGGTCGTGACCGGACGCAGCACCGAGTCCATCAGCACCTTTTCAAAATAACGGCTGTTCGGGATGCCCGTCCCTTCGATATGCAGCCAGTGACCGATGGCATTCTGTTCCCCGGCAATCTGCTCCACCGCGCCCTTGAAGTCATCCGAGTAGATCAGCACCTTCGGCGTGGTTTTATCCAGCAGTTGTGCCAGTTCGCGCCAGTGCAACCGCCAGTTCAGGCCCACCAGAATCGCCCCCAGCTTGGCGCAGGCGAAGAACGTATCCAGATACTCCACCCCGTTATGCGCCAGCATCGCCACCCGGTCGCCCTTCCGCACGCCCGCCCCGTCGTGCAACCAGTTTGCCAACCGGTTGGCACGGGTATTGAGCTCCCGATAGGTGAAAGACCGATGCGGCACTTTGCCAGCATCCACCAGTGCCAGATGGTCGGGTGTGTAGAGCGCCCTCCGCCCGATGTAATCCCCGATGAACATGCGCGAACCCTTTACTTCAAGGCCACAGCCGTGGTCACTTTAATCTCATTCAGGACGACACTCGTCTCAATCTTCTCGATGCCGGGCAGTGTCATCAGGTGCTCACTGATGAAGCGCTCCAGCGCCTTGTGGTCACTGCTGACCACCTTCAACAGCAGGTCATGCGTCCCGGCTGTGTGATAACACTCCAGCACAGCGGGCAGGGGTTCCAGCGCCGCCCGCACTCGCTCGACTTGCTCCCGGCTGTGCTGTTGCAAACTCAGCCGGATGAAGGCCACCAGGTCATAGCCCGCCATCTCGTAATCCAGCAGCGCCACATACTGGCGGATCATGCCCGCCCGTTCCAGCCGCTTGATGCGTTGGTACACAGCCGGGGGCGAAAGAAAAATCTTCCGCGCCAGATCCGCCACGCTGATCCGTCCATTGACCTGTAACTCTTCCAGAATGGCGCGGTCGAGTTGGTCAAACGCGCCATCAAATACCGATTTCGCCATATCCCGCCCTCATGCCGGACTCCACGTCTCCCATCCAGTATGGAGCAGAAACCCAACGCTGACCGGATGCGCCTTGTATCTCAAATCCAGGTAGGCCGTAGGGGCAGACTAAGCGCATCTTCGCTTGCATGTCCGCCCGCTCGGACTTCACCCATTCGCCTTCAGGTGGGCATGGAACGCCGCGTTGAACTCCGCCGGACGTTCGATATAGGGTGTATGACCCGTATCCGGCAGCACGATCTCCTGATAGCTGCCGCCGTGCGCCTGGTAGGCTTCCAGCACCGCCCGGCTCTGGCTGACCATCGGCTGCGAGGGATAGACCTCGGCACCCGGCCATCCAGGGATGACGCCATAAGCCCCCAGCGTCCCCATATCGAACAGTGAGGTATCGCTTACGATCTGGTCATCAGCACCGCGCACCCACAGCACCGGCGGCTTGGGGCTGATGTGGTTCAACCGGGACACATCCCCGGCATACAATGGCGAAAGCGCGTTCGCCGGGCCGAACTTGCCGGGAGCCGTCATCGGCCAGTGAGAGGAAGGCACCGAATCGCCGGGGTATTCCTGCGGCCCGACATGCTCGGAAAGCAGGGACGAGAGCAGTTCTTCTTCACGGGCAGGCTTGAAGGGTGGCTTCCAGTAGAAGCTGTTCATGACGATGCGCGGTGATGCCTGCGGGTTATCGGTACCGCGATCCCCGGCAGCCATCAATTGGGTGAAGGTCGCGTTGACAATACCGCCGCCGCTGCCTGCACCATCCGGGTTACACATCTGCCCATCAGCGCCTTTACTGCCCCCAAATCCATAGGGCGAACCCGGCGCGGCCAGTGTCACGCTGATGATCCGCCCCGGTGCATCCATCATCATGCGCCAGATGACCGAGCCGCCCATCGAGTGCCCGGCGACGTGTGCCTGCTGAATGCCCAGCGTATCCAGCAAGGCGAAGGCATCATCGGCCAGGTCGCCCATGCCCCGCGTGGCATCAATCTTTTGGCTGCGGTCAGCTTCGCCATAACCCCGTTGATCCGGTGCGATCCCCCGGTAACCTGCCGGGAGCGCCACCATCGTCTCTTCCCAGTAGGTCGCAGACGAAGCGTTGCCGTGCAGGAACAGCACTGGAATGCCGTCCTCCGGCCCGCTGAACAGGACGCGGGTCGTCAGGCGGGCGCTGCTGATGGTCTTGGCGGTAATACCGGCTATAGTCGGAATGGACATCCAGAAACTCCTTAAAGCAACAAAATTCAATTTCGATCCTGGGGGTGATCCAGCAGATCACCCTTGCGGATGGGTTATAAATCGTTCCCGCAGTTCGCGTTTGAGCACCTTGCCCGCCGCATTCCGGGGCAGCACTTCGATAAAAGCGACTTCACGCGGCACCTTGAACTTGGCAAGGTTCGCGCGGCAGTGTGCCAGAACCGCCTGTGAATCGAGGGTGAATCCCGGTTTGGCGACGAGGATTGCCAGACCACATTCCCCCCAGCGTTCATCCGGCACACCGATCACCGCCGCTTCCGCCACGCCGTCCACCTGGTACAACACCTGCTCCACTTCAGCCGGATAAACGTTCTCCCCTCCGCTGATATACATATCCTTGTAGCGATCCACAATGTAGATGCAGCCTTCTTCATCTACGGTTCCTGCATCACCGGAATGCAGCCAGCGATTGCCGTGTGCATCAGTTGTGAAGCTCTCCGCATTCGCATCCGGTCGCTTCCAGTACCCGGGCGTGACGTTCGGCCCGCTGATGATCACTTCACCCACTTCGCCGGGTTTCACATCGCTGAAGTCCTCGCGCACCACCCGCACACGGGTATGCTGGAGCGGCTTGCCGACCGAGGTTGGTTTTGCCAGTGCCCGCCGTTGGTCGATCAGGAAAACAGTTGGGCTGGTTTCCGTCATGCCGAAGCCCAGTTGAATGATGATGCCGCGCCGTGCGTAAGCCTCCAGCACAGCTACCGGCATCGGTGCACCGCCGCAGCCCCATGAATGCACTGACGAGAGATCTGTCTGTTCAAAATCCGGGTGCTGGCTCAGGAATAGATAGATAGACGGCACCCCGAACATGTGGGTCACGCGCAGTTCAGGATCGGAGAGCGTCTTGAGCGTCAGGCCCGGATCATACTGACGGGCGATGAGGTTGGTACCGCCCAGGTGCAGCAGGGGGTTGGCGTACAGGTTCAGCCCACCAATATGGAAGGTCGGCAGCACTCCGTAAAACAGGCTATCGTGATTGAGGCCAGTCGGCGTCGTGATGTTGACCGCGTTCCACAGCATCATGCCGTGTGTGATGAGAACGCCTTTAGGCCGCCCTGTCGTCCCGGCAGTGTACATAATGATGACCGGGTCATCATGCGTCGTCTGCGAGAGCATCTCCACTGGCAGACCCTGTGCCAGCGCCGCCTCATACTCCGGCACATCTTCCCCTGTCTCTGGGAGAGGGGGGTTGGGGGTGAGACCGAGGCGCAGCCGATGCACCAACGGGGCCACCATCAAGCCAGGAACACGATCCGCGAACTCGGCATCGTAGACCAACCCCACTGCCCCGGAATCCTGCAAAATGAACTGCAATTCAGGTTCGGCTAGCCGCCAGTTGAGGGGCAACATCAGCGCACCGAGCTTGATACAGGCGTATTGAAACTCGAAGTAATCGGTGGAATTCTTCGCCAGGATAGCGACCCGGTCGCCACGCTGCACACCCCAGGCCGCCCGCAAATACCCGGCCAACCGAGCCGCCCGGTCATTCATCTGCCCATACGTGAAGCGGCGACCGGTGGACTGGTCGATCATCGCCAGCTTATCCGGGGTACGGTCAGCGTGGAAGGCGATCCAGTCAGAAGCAAGGATGCTCATACGCTCCCCCAACGCACCGCAACCGCGCTCCAGGTATACCCCGTACCCGCACCCGCCAGCACAATGAGATCGCCGGGTTGGATCTTCCCCTGGGCCAGACCCAGTTGAAGCGCCAGCGCCTGATCGACGCTCTGGACGTGCCCGTAGTGATCCAGGTAAACCGACTGCTCTGCCGTCAGGCCAATGGCCTGGAGGATTTCCAGATAGAAGGACTTCTTCATATGCGTGATGCCCAGGAAGCGCACATCGCTCAGGGCAGCACCACTCTGCTCGACCGCCTCACGGATGACGCGCACGAAGTTCGGCAAAGAGACTTGCCCCAACCGTTCCGCCATGTAGGCGGCATCGGTCACATCCAGCCGTCCGCTGACTTCACCGACCACTGCCGGATCGCCTTCAGATACGGCTGCCGGAGTCAGAACCACTGTTTCTGAAAGGCTGCCATCCGTAATGGCTGAAGCCCCCAGGATGACATTCTCGGCGAATCCGCGTTTGAGCAGGATCGCGCCACCCCCGGAACCGAAGTTGAACATGAAGCGAGAACGGTCATTGCGGAAGTTAATGAGGTCATTTTCCCGGCTGCCCGCTGCCAGCAGCACATATTCCAGGCGGGGATCAGCCTGCATCAGAGCACGGGCAGTTTGAAGGGCAATCGGCGCACCGGCACACAGCGCATACATCTCAAAGGCGTACGCGTTAACCGCGCCGATGTTCTGCATGATTTTGGCAGCCGCATTCCAGACCAGGTGATCCTTGTGTTCGCTGCCATGAGAGATGACGAGGCCAATCTGCGAGGGATCAATCCCGGCCTGGGCAATGGCTTGCTGCGCGGCCAATGAAGCCATATGCGTAACGGTCTCATCCTCGGCGGCCACATGCCGCTGGACGATACCCATCTTCTCGCGCAGGACGTTTTCCGGAATTCCGGTCAACAACGCAAGGTCAGCCGCAGTTTGAATCTGCCGGGGGAACCAGGTCGCAAAACCTGCAATACCAACCGAAATCATAAATGGACTTTCAATAAACGAATAACACTTATCAGCGGAGCCAGCAGCATAATTTTGCAGGGAAAGCAGGCTCACCGATTACAGTTTGCACTGATCAGCTGCCATTGCCGAGTCTCTCAAACGAAATGGTTGTCTGCAGTCCGCAAGACAAAATAATCCTCAGGCAGCGCGGTGCCGGGAAATAAAAAGAGCGCCCGATAAAAGGTGGGCGCTCTTGGAAAGCTCAGGCTGATGACCGTAATCAGTCCCCCATCAGTTTGAGCAGTTCCTGCGTTTCCTTGGAGGGGTTGATCTTGAGTTGAGTCCGCAGCATATCTGCCAGCAGGTTATACTGACGGCGAGCATCCTCTTTACGCCCCAGCTTGATGTAAATATTCATGACTTCACGGTGAATATCTTCGCGTTCCGGCACTTCCGCCAAAGCACGGGTGAAATAACCCAGCGCTTCGGCCAGATCATCACGCCGACGAGTCAGGCGGCCCAGGCCGATGAGCGCCTGAGCGTACATCTGCCGCAGGCTGTCCCGCCGGGCGACAATCCAGTCCATGTCAATTTCGCTCAGGAATGGCCCGCGATAAAGTTCGACGGCCTGCCGAAGCAGGGTTTCTTCCTCAGCCTTATCACCTGTCATCAATGCCCGTTCTACCGCCGATTGGAAGTCGGCTACGTCGTAGTGCCGTCCCAGCTTTTCAGACGGGGTATAGAAGCCGTTGGCATACCGGGTGAGCTCATAGTTTTGACCGTCATTAACTTTCATGCTCAAGCGTTCAGCAATCTTCCGTTTTGTCACATGGAAGACATTGGTCGCTTCTTTAACAGGGAGTTCCGGCCAAAACATCTGGAAGATCTGGCTGCGGGTAACCAGGGTGTTATCCATAAAGTAGAAGAAGAGATTGCGGGGTAAAGCACCATCCCAGTTGTCAACCACAAATCCATTTACAACTGCATATCCCCTGCCAAAAGCATATACTTCAAGTCGGGGACGGTTTTCCTTCTCGACCATAAAAACACCATCATCCTTTGCGAATTCACTGCCGACTACCACCGCAATGCCGTCTTTTACAAACGAATACCAGGGTTGATGAGTCAAGCGTCTGGAATTCACTGTCAGGGTGACATTGGCTGGCAGGTTAGCAACCAAAGTGCGAAGAAATTTGTCGACGTTGCTATCCACAGGCAAGCGGTCAAATTCATCGAGGTAGACCATGTGCTTACCCTTGAGTTCAGCCAGGTCTGCCGCCAGGCATTCGCCCAGCTTCGGTCCCTTGCCACCTTTGAGAGCGGCCCGGGTTTGTGCGCCAAATTTAGGAAGACCAACCTGCAATTCATCCAGCAAATTGCCAAGTACAGCCAAGAGATTAAGGTCATTGCCGCGCAAACGATGATAGAGCAGTCGATCCCCGTAAAGATCAAGCAAAGGAGCCAGGTACGCCGATTGGCGGTGAGTCCAGGGCAATGTCAGAATGACTTTGGCAGACTCCACTTTACTGCGAAGCTGGTCAGCCTGAAGCGTAGTAATCAAAGGAACACTTTGCATAGGGATCACTCACACTCAATACATAGAAAGTAGATGCAAACCAAACCTGAGATATGCTCATCGTCAAATGCAGCAGTATTAAATACATCAGTTTGCACTATCAGCAACTCATGCATATGCATTCTTAGTAAGGAAGATAACATGCATCATCCCTTTGTGCTAGTACCAATATAGCTCAAAAAATCAAGTCCCCAAAACCCAGTACATGAGGTCACCTTGCAACGCATACTCGCTATACTCGAACCCAGCCTGATTGCAGCCATGTTTTTCGGTTTCTGGTTCGCCACGCCCACCCGCGACTCCTGGCTATGGCTTCTGGCAGGCATACCCGCAGTGATGGTCTTGCGCTGGCGGCTGGCAGGGCAGGCCTGGCCGACCAGCCCCCTGAACCGCTGGCTGTTGGGATTGGCCCTATTGGGAATGCTCAATGTGCTGGTTGCCCCGTTCAACCGTGCCCCGGCGAATCCGGTCTATGCCTACACGGTCATCTTCGCCCGTGTCTGGCTAGGGATCGCGCTGGTCTGGTGGCTGGTGGCGCTGGCAAAGCAGCAGCGAAGCATGGCGGGGACCATATGGATTGCCGGAGGCGTTTGTGCCGGAATGCTACTGCTCGCAACCGGATCAACCGCCTGGACAACGAAATCAAACGCACTGACTGCGGTCATCCAGATCCTGCCTCAGTGGGGGGATGGCCTACGACCTTTAGAAGCCTCGAGCTTTAACCCCAATGAGCTTGCGGGTGCCCTCGCCTTACTCACACCGTTGGCTTTTAGTCTGGCGATTTGGGCGGGAATTCACGGAAAGCGATTTCCAGGCGTGGTCATGGCGATCATCGCGGGTGGGCTGCTGCTCGTGACGATCCTGGGGCAGAGCCGTTTCGCCCTGGCGGGTATCAGCGCCGCCCTCATCCTGCTGCTGCCCTGGGCATTCTCTCGCTGGCGCTTCCGTTATGCACTCTGGGTTTGTATGCTGCTCTATATCATCGCCCAGGGTTATATCATCCTGCGACCGACTCCAGCATCATCTGCCAATAGCCTGCTCAACGACCGTGATAGTGAAAGCATGAACATCCGGTTCGAGCTGTGGATCAGCGCAGCAGAAATCACCCGCGCTTATCCACTCACCGGGGCCGGAGCCAATATGTACCGGGATAGACGGGTACGTGCACTTTTCCCGACGGCAACGTACGGCAGCCCGCCCCATGCACATAATGCCTGGTTACAAATGAGCGCAGACATGGGGTTGCCCGGTCTGGTCCTCTTCCTCGGCATACAACTGACGCTGACCACGCTGATCATCCGCACCTGGCAGCAGGAAGACCCGGCCGCGCAGGTCGTTGCGCTGGGCGTAGGTGGCGGCCTGCTGGCCCATACCATCTATTCGTTGGGAGATGCCGTACCGCTCTGGGATCGACTGGCCGTAATGTACTGGTTACTAGCTGGATTGGCTGCGGCACAATACGCGCTTGTCACCAAACCGACCGCTCCGGTTAGAAAACAGTGATCTGGTTACACAAAAACCTTACGGGAAAGTGATTCAACAATTCAGATATGCTAGAATTGTAATATTGTATCTCGTGCTCGGTCTGTGCCTGTATGAACCGATCTACCGCCAATTCCACGATGCTCACGCGGCGGACAGAATCCACCGCGATGGGCATTGCTATGCCCCATTCGGGGCTGCTGTACGTGATTGGCGGCATCGTGGTCATCGCGGCGATTCTGGTCTACCTGAGCCTGAACCCCACAAACCACACCACCGCGCTGTTTTGGTTGAACGGGGCAGCCTGCCTGATCTTGTTCATTGTAGCGGATCTACTGGGTGAAACCGCCGGGCGCAACCAGCAGGCGGGTTTCGTCCATCTAGCCGTGATGACGGTCTTGCTGGTCAGCAGCCCTCTGATTGCCGCTGCGGTCATCACAACTGGAACCTTACTTTCCGGCCTGATGCAGGTCGGCTTAGGTCAATGGACCTCCATTGTCGTGCCCACCCGCCGTGAGATCGCGCGTCACGCGCTGCTCCGCTTGGGAAGCAGTCTGCCCGCGCTCATTGTGGCCTGGTTAGTCTATAGCCTGCTCGGCGGCACCTGGCCCTTCCTGGCAACCGCCGGCCCACAGATCGGGCCGGGGCTGGCAGCACTGGTCGTCAGTTTTCTGGTTGTGCGGGGCATCAATCGCTTCTTCACCAGATGGACTGGCGAAATTGATCTGGATGCGGTCAACGGCACACTGGATTACCGCTCCCTGCTCACCGAACTGACTTTATTGGCTATCCCGCTGGCGTTGGCGGTCGCTGCCGGGAGCGACCAACCGGGTCTCTTCCTGGTCATGATGGGTATTCTGACGGTGAATGTGATGCGCCGCTGGCGGTACAGCCATGTGGAAGCCCGTCAACAACTGCTGGAAGAACAGAACAATACGCTGCTCCACAAGCTCTCGCTGGTCAACCTCTCGATCCAGAATGCCATGTTCAATGTGGATCAATCGGAGGCGATCAAAACGGCTTGCGAAACCGCTATGGCGGTCACCAAAGCCAATAAAGCAGCAGTCTTCTTAATCGAACGAGAAAAAGAAACGCTGCAACTGGTCGAAAGCATCGGCCTGACAGAAATCCATCGACAATTGGAACGTGACCTGCCCTACCAACCGGAAATGTACTCGGTCACACCGCGAATCGTGCCGGATACCGAGCAGAGCGTGATTCCAGTAGCCCTGCGTGATTTCGCCCGAAAAGCCCGCTTCCGCGCCTTTGCTGAAATCCCTCTGCGTTCCGGTAACGTCATGATGGGGTATCTCTCCGTTTTCCATCAGCAACCGCACCTCTTCACCGAAACTGAACTCAATCTGATTGATATTCTGGTCAACCAGTTGACCGCGGCGCTGGATAACGCGCATTTGCTCCGCACCCTGGAAATCCACGCTTTTGAGATGACCCATTTGGTCCATCTCTCCCGGATCGCCAGTTCCAGCCTGGATATGGATATTGTGGCGCGGGACATTAGTGTGGTCTTGCAACAAATGACGGGCATGGATTATGTCGGGATCGGACTGGCGAAACCTGGGGATACCCGGTTGAACCTGCTCGGTACGCCGCGCATCATCCCGGCTTTCCCTGAATTACACAACCTGCAAACCCATCACCAGGCCACCACCATCCAGGTGGCTGAAGCGTCGGACGCGCTGCGCCCACTGATGGAGTCCCAGGCGTTAGCCACGCTGCACCTGATGCCGATGGTCGCCCATGAAGATCCGCTGGGCGTCATCATGCTAGGTTCGAGCAAAGCGCGCCTGTTGATTGAACGTGAATCCCAGTTGCTGGAAGCTGCCGCCAACCAGATAGCGACGCACATCTCCAACCTGACGGAATACTTACGAACCCAGGAAGCCCTCCAGGAACAACTGGAGCAGGCCTCGTTGATTGAAGATCTGGTTCGGAAAATCGCCACGGCCCGCGACTACAATCCGCAGATCCTGGTGAATGACATCTTTGAAGCCACTTTCCAGACCACACCTGCGGACAGTGTTTCACTGGCAGTACGGACGGATGCCGGGGATGTCTGGTTGGTGGAACAGGTTCGGGATCAAGACGGCTTCCAGCGTTACTATTTCCAGCAGGATGTCAGCGTCGGCATCATTGGCAAAGTCTTCGCCAGCGGCCTGCCCTACATCCTTTCCGACAATAGCGAAGACCCCGATTACATCCTGGTCGAAAGCGGCCCCTATCGGTCCTCGCTGGTCGTCCCCATGATGATCGAATCCACGGTGATTGGCGTTCTCAATGTGGAGAGCCTCTCCCTGAACGCCTTCACCGATACGCAGATGCGCTTCCTGCAGAATCTGGCCAGTCATGCCACCATCAGCCTGGAAAACGGTCAACTGCTGGAAGAACTGCACTACCAGGTGAAGACCCTCCAGAATCTGCGTCAACTGGCGGTGACACTCACCAGCGCCGAGAACCCCACCGCCGTTCACGAGGTCATCCTCAAAACAGCGGCCAGCCTGGCGGAAGCCCAGTACGCGATCCTCTATCGCTATAATCCCAGAATCGAACAACTCGAACTGCTGAATGAACGGTATGGCGATAATCGAAGCCTGAGCGTACTGGAACGGAATGCGTTCAATTACATCGCCCAGCGGGCGGTTTTCGCTACCGAGGCCGAGGTACAGACCACCCTCAGTGACCTGATCCCGGCGGGGACGCAGGTCGAAAGCCGGATAGCCAGCCTGATCACCGTACCCATCATGCGCTCCTTCCAGGTGACGGAAGTGATCGCGCTGGGATTTGCGGAACAAACCCTGTTTGAAACGCGGCTGCTGAATGCGCTCAACCTGATGGCGATCCAGGCAGCGGGGCATCTGGATAATGTGATGCTCTACACGCAGGTCCGCGAAGGCAGCGACCGGATGAAGGCCATCCTGACCTCAGCGCGCGATGGCGTCATCATGCTGGATACCAATGGCAAACTGACGGATTACAATCCGGCGGCGCAGCGGATGCTGGGGGTCAACCTCTCCGACCATATTGGAGAGTCGCTGGTTGAGACCCTGCTGCGCTACGCCAATGAACGGGAAGGGGAATTGCTAGCGGGTTATTCTTCGGAAGAACTGCGCCGCCTGGCCCGGATTTACCGACTCGATCCGCAAAATATCACCCGGCGTGAATTTGCGACCCAGATGCCGAATAAATCGATGGTCTACGTAGAGGAAATCGGTTCGCCGGTTTACGACGAAGACTACCGGCTGATGGGCCGGATGCTGACATTGCGCGACATCAGCGATGAGAAGGCATTGGAGAAAGTCCGCGAAGAAATCACCAGCATGGCGGTCCATGATCTGCGGGCACCGCTGGCTTCGATCATCAATGCGCTGCGGATTGCGCTGGAGAACATGGGCCTTCCGGGTCAGTTCCCGGTGGCCGAGCAAACCATCAATATGTCGCTGGTCAGCGCCGATAAGCTGATGAACATCATCGAGAGCCTGCTGACCATTCAAAAAGGGCGCTCAATGACGCTGGATCGCACCAGCGTATCCATCGAGGAATTGATCGAACTGGCGCGCTGGACGCTGCTCTCCTCGGTCGAAAAAGCGAACCTGAAGCTCACCGTGACGATCCCGCCGGATACCCCGCAGGTTTACGTCGACAGCGAAAAGATTCGCCGTGTCATCATCAATCTGCTGGACAATGCCATTCGCTATACCCCTTCGGGTGAAGAAATCCGCTTATGGGTGGTGGAAGATCGGGCGCGGGGTAAGTTGGTGGTACATGTGGCTGATAGCGGCCCTGGCATTCCGTTCAAAGAGCGTGAGCGCGTTTTTGAGCAGTTCTGGCAGGTGAAGAGTAACCAACCGCTGCGAGGCACGAAAGGAAACGGGATCGGTTTAGCCTTCGTTTCCCGCGTGCTGGAAGCTCACGGCGAAAAGATCCAGATTGAAGATATCAGCCCATTGAATGGCGCCCACTTCAGCTTTACCTTGCCGGTTGAACTCTCCGGCGTCGAAACTAAAAATGTGGATACGGGGCCGCTGGGCGAACTGGACGAATCAAGCTAATGAGGTCTCGACCGCCAACTGTTCCTGAGGAAACGGTACGCTCAGCAGTGCCCGCGTGCCCACGCCCAACTCACTTTCCAAAGTCAACTGTGCCCCGATAATCTGCGCCTGATGCCGCGCCAGGCTCAAACCGACGCCAATCCCCGGCTGAACTTCCAGGTTAGAACCGCGCACCAACGGTTGGAACACCGCTTCCAGTTCAGCGGGCGGAATGCCAATGCCCCGGTCAGCCACTGTGAACAAGACGCCCGTGTTCTGCAACTGGGCATTTAATTCGACCACGTCCTGCGAGAAGATCAGCGCATTGGAGAGCAGCCGCCCAAGAATATCCTGAATGATCGCGACCGGCAGCAACACAGGCTCATCGGAGTCAGCCGCAATCTGAACACGTTCCGCCTCGCTGGCTTTATGGCGAACTTCGGTCAACAGGGTTGTCAACGCGATTGGAGCCGCTTTGGTATCCTGTGGCGATGCATCCATCTTCAGGAGGGCGCGCAGGTCATTCAGCAACTGTTCGAGAATATCATACTGACGATTGACGGTGGCGCGGCGTTCATCCCGTTCTTCTTTCTGCATCCGATCCCAGAACATGGTCATCAGGTCGGTAGAACTGCGGATGATTGCCAACGGGGTGCGGAATTCGTGCGAGAGGCGGCTGAAGATCTGCCGCCGGGACAGATTGAGTTCGTTTTCCCGTTCTGCGCGTTCCCTGAGAAGTTGTTCGGCTTGAGTCCGTTTGAGCTCTTCGAGTTCATGCCGGGCCTGTTCCACTTCGTAAAGGGTGCGGAGCAGTTGCACGCGCTGTTCTGAATCCTGATTGCGAATGCGCGCTTCCAACACTTTGACACGCCGCAGACTATCCAGCGCGCGCGGATAATCGCCCAAGCGCTCATAGAGCGTCGCCAGACGATCCAAAGCCTCTACAGCCTCAATCAAGTGGTACTGACTGTGATCGTCAGCCGCAATCGGTGTCAGCAGTTGGATGGCATCCTTCAACTGGTGACGGTGCTGGTAGACATCTGCCTGTTGCAGGTTCAACTGGATCAGGAGGCGATTGTCCGGCGGCAGCGATTGAACCGCCTGACGTGCATCCTTCAGTTGTTCCTCAATCCGGGGGTCATGAGGATCCGTCTCGAGCATCATATGCACCAGCATCAGGCGGCAATCCACCTCATCTTCCAGATGCCCGGACTGATGCGAGAGCCAGCAGGCTTGCTCGAACCATTCCTGGGCCTGGCTGGTATCCCCGATCTGATAGAGATTCTGACCCAGGTTATACAGCACCATCGTATCCGGCTGCTGACCCTGTTCCAACTGGTAGGCCAGGGCCTGTTCCAGATATCGATTGGATTGGGCGAGGTCACCGGCATCGGCAAAGCTGGCACCCAGATCACACAGTGCAAAGGTGATCAGTTCGGGATGGTTGAGCACCTTGCCGATCCGATGGATTTCTTCACACATCTCCAGCGTCTTGGCATGTTCACCCGCCACTGCATGGATCGCATCCAGACAAAGCAGCGCATAGCCTTTGGCTTCCAGGTCTTCATAGCGTTCAGCTAACTCCAACGCCCGCCGTGCTGGTTCGACCGCCGCCTCAAAGTTCTTGAGCCGGTTGTGACCCCAGGCGATCAGCCAGGATGCGTGAGCTGCCGCTCGCCCATCTGCCAGGTCTATAGCGAGTGCATAGGCCTGCCTCGCCAATTCCATGGTGCGGGTGTAATCGGTGAGTTTAATCTGATCTGCTTCGGCCAGCAGATGCGTCAGGTGTTCAGATTGTGCAGGCTGATCGACAGACAAGGTGAACTCCTCACTGCTTGATTTGCCTCCATTATTATGCGTCTATTCTATCGATGGGCAAACTTGAGGTCTGCGGAGCGCCTCAGCTTGTCGTCGTCATGCTTGATCCTATTGCGGCGGCGGCGGCGGCGGCGGAACCCGATCAGCCAATTCTGCCCGGGCCAGTGCAAAGACCTGGCGCGCCTCGGCTGGAGAGCCTGCTGCCAGCAAGCCGGCACTGACGCTGAAGGCAACTTCCTCCGGCAAGGCGCGGACTTCAAACGAACGCGGCTGGCTGCGTCCCCAGCGTTTGAGGGTGAAGCGTTCCCAGGCGAGGAGTTCGTCGAGCGGAGACAGCGAACAGCTATCAGCTTTCAGCGAAGAGCGATCAACCTCCTGACTATCGGCGGTCAGCTTACAGCGATCAGCGGTCAGCAAAGCGCGTTTAGTGGCTTCAGTCTCGCCCGAAACAGTTGCTTCATGATTGTCCGGGCTGATGGCTGAGGGCTGCTCGCTGACTGATCCTTCCCCCCAATGAACCGGCCCCAACTGAAAATAGCGCTGGCGGATTTCGTTGATGCTGAGGACGGGATACGCGGCGCGAATCTCGTCGAGGCGGGCTTGCGAGTCAGTCGGGCGGATGTCCTCGAAGCGGGCGACCGCCTCCCCCGGCCAGAAAGGCAGCAGATCGGTGGTGATGCGGGCGGCGATCCGCACCAGCTTCGGCCAGAGCGTGCGCTCGATGAACAGGCGCTCAGCGACGGTGGCGTTGGCCTCGGTCGCATTCTCGCTCAACATGCCAACCGGGATGCCAAAGAGATTGAGGACTTCATCCCGGTTGGCGCGGCGACCACTGAGGAAATCGAGGTCAGTATGCCCCAGGCCGATATTCTGCCAACTGATCTGATCGCCGGTGAGGAAGGCCGTGCGGCGCTGCGGCCCGCCATAACTCTGCCGCCACTCGCGCTTCACCCGTTCGAGATCCGCTTCCGAAAGGCGATCCTTGATGGTGACGATCCCTGCCGGGACGCCGTTCTCCTGCCCGAAGGTGTTGCGGTTCCACTCCGCCATGGCACGGTCGGTGCTGATGGATTGGCGGGCTGCTTCCAGCGCGGAAAGCCCGTAGTAATCATTGGCAGGGTGCCAGCGTTTGAAGTGCACCACTTCGGCGGCTTCCAATGGCACGCGAGCCCCCTCGACTTCATAAACATAGCCTTTGATGAAGCGCCTCGCATCCGGCACGATGCTGACCCGATCCGGGCGCAGCGGCCAGATTTCTACCGGCGTGCCGCTGGAATCCCCGGCGAGGAACCAGTAGGCGTTACCCGTCAGTTCCAACATGCCCACCGTTTGTTCGATGAGTTCAAAGCCGCTCAGGAAGGGATTGGGCGCTTCCAGCAGGCGCTCCAATGGGTGACGGATGACCTGCTGGCGGCGGTCGCCCTCGATGCGCAGGACGTGCAGCGGCACCAGGGCGGCGGCTTCCGCAATCCGGTTGACGGCGATGTAGACCCAGGGCGAGGTCTGATAGACGCGCGACTGGGCCTCGGCTTCCGCCAGGTTAGGCCAGGCATGGGTGTTGTGGAGGGCGACAGCTTCAACATGCGGGGCGGGGCGCAACGCACGCTTCAGCGGCAGCCAGCGGCTGAACCAGTTGGGCATAGGGGTCTCCAGTTCACAGTGAAGAAAGTGGCTGGTGGTCAGTGGTCAGCGGCTAGTGAACAAGTACAGCCTGTGGTTGATGGCCCATAGACAACGACTTGATGCTTGTAAACTGCTGCTTGTTTCCGGCTGCTGATTTGGTAGCCACATACAGACCCAGTATAGGTGCGGATCCGGCGAAAATCGGAACATATGTTCCGATTTTGTTCCGATTTTTTGACCGACATCTGCCTGACTCCCGGTACGACCATGGGTTATGTTACACTGTAGAGAGTCTGGGTGATATTGACTCCGCTGTGGCAGGATGGTTTATGAACGCCTATAACGCCCTCATCATTGAAGATGATCTGCAACTTGGCCCCCTCTTTGGCACCATTCTGGAACAGCTCCAGGTCTATAGCGAGATTATCCCCAACGGGCGGGCAGCGCTGGCGCGTCTAGCCGATCCCGGCGCGGCCATCCCAGACCTGATCGTGCTGGATATTCAGTTGCCGGGTATTTCCGGGGTGGATTTGCTCCAGCAGATTCGGGCGATGCCGCATCTCCAGGGTGTGAAGGTGGTGGTCATCAGCGCGACGCTGTTCGTGGCGCGGGATGCCGAACTGGACGCCGACCTGATGCTGGCAAAGCCGGTCAGCGTCGATCAGATGCTCGATCTGGTCGGGCGGCTGCTGCCGCGTTAGAGGCTGTTATGCGCTTTGATCCCCTCACCCTAAATCCCTCTCCCTGAGGGAGAGGGACTTTTAAACCAGACTCCCCTTCTCCCGATGGGAGAAGGAACCGAGGGATGAGGGCTGCACGGGAAGAACGTTCATAACACACGTTAGTCAGGGTTCGGGGAAATCCTGTAAGTAGTAGAGGCCAAATACCCAATAGAGGCGGCTTTCCGCCGGCCCCCACCAGTCGGCCAGATCAACTGCTGGTTGCTGCTCCTCAAACAAGTGGTACGTATTGAGGTGTGGCCCCCATTTCTCGCACAATTCGGTATTGAATGGCTCAGGATAGGTGCCTTGTGCCATGCCTTCAGCACTTTGAAGAGCATCCTGCACATCGTAGCCCAACCGTTGCCAGGCGGGATCAGGTCGCTCAAAAGCCAGTAGATCGGTACCGGGCCGGTGCTCCCAGGGAAAGTAATCTTCTCTAGGGGCAGTTGTCCATACAGGGGTTTCGACGACTGTGATGGCGATCAGCCAACTGGGTTTGAGCCGGGGCTTTTTCAACAGAAAGGCCCTCATCTCAGTGAGGTCTTTCCAGAATTCAATGGGCGTAGTCCCATAGATACCAAATTCAGGCGGTTTGGGAATGAGAAAGGTCTCCGCATTCTGTTCACGAATGTGCTGCTGCTCTCCCTCCCATCCAATTTTTCGGAATGCCGAAAGCCAGTTCGTACCATCCGGTAAGACCGAGAGCCGCCGGGTAATGTCACGCCGCCATAATATGTTATAGGGATCACTGATGTCCGGCGGCAGCCACATCTCCCGGCAATCAAAGCCGATCACACGCTCAGGATAGGTCATCGGGTTTACCCCTTACGGGCGACTTCCCACGCCAAGTGATTAATCTCCGGAATGATGAGTTTTTCTAGCGCCACCTGAACGGCATTCGGGCTGCCGGGCATCGAAAAGATGAGAGTCCCCCGGTAGACACCCGCCGTCGCCCGGCTGAACATGGCCGCCGCACCAACTTCATTCCAACTCAACATGCGGAATAACTCGCCAAAACCGGGCAGAGTCTTTTCCAGGTGACGGCTGACCACATCGTAGGTGGTATCCCGCGGGCTGATGCCAGTGCCACCGTTGAACAGGACGAGCTGCACGGTCGGCAGGGCGCTGAGTTCGGTCAAGACCGCCGCGACCTGATCGGGTTCATCCTTGATGAGCCGATAGGCCGCGACCACATGGCCCAGTTCCGCCATGCGCCGCTCGATATACTGGCGGTTCTGGTCGGTCTCCGGCGTGCGGGTATCACTGACGGTGACAATCGCCACCGTGACCGGCCCCCGCCCTGCCTTCTCCCGATGTTCCTGTGCGCCCATAGGTTCCAGTCCTTTAGTCTGCAAACAAATCCGCCAAAGCCACGGCAAAACCGGGCAGCAGCGCGCCACCATCCAGCGTCGCCGTGATGCCCAGCACCGTCACCGCTTGTCCCGGTCGGTACACCTCGACCCGCTGGCGATCCGGGTCAAGCACCCAGACGACCGTACCAGCCGCGATGTAATTCCCTATCTTGATGCGCATGTCGTCGTCCGTATTCGAGGGAGACAGCACTTCGACCGCCAGATCCGGCGGCAGCGGATTGTAGGCCTCATCGGGCTGAAGGGGCTGGCGGGCTTTCGAGATATAAGCCACATCCGGGATATAGCGTTCAGGGCCGACCTGGTAGCCGCCATCGGCCCCGGTCACACGACCGAGCTTGTGCTGAAGGACAAAGCTTCCCATCAGAATAAGCAACCGGGCGGCAACTGATGATTGGCGTGGCCCGGATACCATTTTCTCGACAATCCTCCCGGCGATGAGTTCAAAATCGCGTCCGCTGTTCTCCGGCAGTTGCGTAAAGGCCTCAAATTCCTCCGCAGGATCACGGGGGGGATCTATCGGTGGAGCGTACAACACCATGTTCAACCTCCTTCGATCTACCCTGCATTATAGGCTTAGTCGATCAGATCGCGCAGGCCGTGCAGGTCGTCCAGCAGGTAGTCCGGGGCGCTGCGCTGCAATTCTTCGCGGGTGCTGAAGCCGGTCATGACGGCGACAGCCACGCACCCATTGGCTTTGGCGCACTGCACATCCGCCGGGGTATCCCCGACGACCATCACCCGGCGCGGATCGAGCCGGTAGCCAAGCACGGCTTCCGCCCGCGCCATCGCCAGCGGCGGCAGGTCATCCCGCGAGTGGGCCTCGCTGCCAAATGCCCCAACCTTGAACCAGGCCGGATCAAAACCCCCGGCCCGCAGCTTGAGCGGCGCCGTCGGCTGGACGTTGCCGGTCAGCACACCGATCAACGGTTCACCCCGTTCACGCAGCCAATCGACGGACTCGCGCGCACCGGCGCAGATCAACACGGGGTAATCGGCAATGATGGCGCTCAAATGGCGTTCCATACTGCTGGCATACCTGGCGACCTGACGGCTGGCTTCTTCCGCGGCGATGCCGCGCTTGGCCATCAATTCCGTCAGGATTTGCCAGTCAGTTTTGCCACCAAAGGGATGGTCAAGCGCACCGCAATCATCGCCCACCAGCTCAACCATGGTGCGCCGGGTCGATTCCCGGCCTGCGCCCTTGGTGATGACCAGGGTGCCATCAATATCGAAGAGGATCAGATCGTATTTAGCGTTCACAGTACACAGTTCTCAGTTCACAGTGGAAATCAACCTAGTCCCAATAGCCCAAAGTGTACCAGAAATCAAAACGGGGTAGTTGATGCTACCCCGTTTCAGTATGTCGTGCCTACCATGCGGACGAGGCAAGCCTCGTCCCTACTTGCGGCTGCGCGGGTCGAAGGCATCCCGCAGGCCATCCCCGATGAAGTTAATCGCCAGCACCGTCAGCGTAATGAGTGCGCCGGGAGCCATCCACAACCACCAGTACGCTTCGATATCCTGCCGCGCCCGGTTGAGGATATTGCCCCAGGTGGCGGTCGGCGGCATGACGCCGAAGCCGAGGAAGCTCAGCGCCGTTTCGGTCACAATCGCGCCGCCGATGGTGAGGGTGGCCGTCACCAGAATAGGCGCAATACAATTCGGGAGAATGTGCTGGAAGATAATCCGAACCTTGTTCGCCCCCAGGGTGGTTGCAGCGATGACAAACTCCTGCTCTTTGAGCGAGAGCACCATCGAACGCACAATACGCGCCAGGCTCATCCAACTGAGCAGGCCGACGATCAGCACGATTACCACCACCGTGATGCTGATCTCCCGACCCAGGACGAAGATGGTCGAACTACTGAGGTCGATCAACACACGGGAGAGCATGAGGAGTAAGATCAGCGTGGGGATGGTCAGCAGCGCTTCGACAAAACGCATGAGGATGGCATCAATCCAGCCGCCGTAGAATCCAGCGACCAGACCCACAATCGTCCCCAGCGCTACCGTAATCATCATGGAAAGGACACCAATCGCCAGCGAGATCTGCCCGCCGTAGATGGTACGGGCCAGCACATCACGACCGGCTTCATCCGTGCCAAGAGGATGCTCGGCTGAAGGGGCTTCAAAACGCTTCCGCAGGCTGGCGTCGTTGGCGTAAGCTTCACTGTAGAAGAATGCCCCGCCAATGACATAGACGACAATGGCCAGCAGCAGGAAACTGCCGAACACCGCCATCCGGTGCCGCATAAAGCGCTTGACGACCCGTTTGGTCATCGATTCCGGAGCACGCTTTTCGTCTTCGAGGCTGATGACCCCGCTTCCTGGTTTACTTTGAGCAATCGTTGCCATGACAGCGTCCCCAGCCTAGGTGTAACGAATACGTGGATCAAGCCACGCGTAGACAATATCGGTCAACAGTTGGAAGGCGATGACCGCGATGGCGATCATCAGTACAAAAGAGACCAGCAGCGGCGCATCCAGTTGGTCGAGTGCCTGGGTGAACATATAGCCCATGCCCGGCCAGGAGAAGATCGTTTCTGTGATAACCGCGCCGCTCAGGATACCGGGAATATCCAGCCCAATGAGCGTGACCAGCGGCAGCGAGGCGTTCTTCAGCGCATGCAGGAAGATGATGCGGTTTTCACTGAGGCCCTTGGAGCGGGCAGTACGGACGTAGTCCGTATTGATGACTTCCAGCATGGTGGCGCGAATATAACGGCTGTAACCGGCGATGCTGATGAGCGAGAGGCTCAACACGGGCAGGATCAGATGCCGGATGACCTCATCGGTGGAACAATCCCCGCGCGGGTCACACAGGCCGCTGACGGGAAGCGCGGGTAAGCCCGCTTTGCGCGCTTCCACGGCGAAAACCTGGACCAGAATGAGCGCCAGCAAAAACACCGGCAGAGAGAAGGTAATAAACGAAAAACCCGTAATAATATTATCGGCAATCGTGTACTGCCGCAGCGCCGCAAACACCCCGATCACCAGCGCGAAGACCACCGTGACGATATAAGCCGTTCCGGCCAGCATCAGCGTGCGCGGCAGGTGTTCGGCAAAGACATCGTTGACGGACTTGCGGAAGCGGAAGCTCTCACCCAGGTCACCCCGGAGGATGCCCATACGGGTGCCTGGTTCGTCCACCACCCCGTCGCCATCAATATCCCGCCAATACCAATTGTCACCAATCAGCCAGTGAACATATTGCAGGGGCATGGGGTCATTCAGGCCGAGTTTGGCACGCAGCAGAAAGCGGTCGGCTTCGGTCACTGTCGGGTCTTGTGCCAGGTAGGCCAGCGGATCACCAGAGAACTTGAGCAGGGTAAAGACGATGACCGTAATCAGAAAGACTAACGGAATCGCCTGGAGGATGCGGCGGACTATGTATTTGAACATCACTAAAGCCCTGAAAAAACAGTAAGGTTACGCCCGAACGAGTTCACCAGAAGTGCGATAAGGGCGCCCCACTGGACGCCCCTACCCATTTTCATCAGGATTGATGCAGGGCGACCCAGTGGGTCACCCTGCAATTTCCAGAACCCCTCCTCTATATGCTTGAGGAAAGGCGGGGCGGGACTAGGCAGCGGGCTGCCACATCTCGATCATGTTGAAGTAGTTGCTGGAGAGCGTACCGACCATGCGGGCGCTTTCCGGGTTGACCACGGCGCTGTTGACCGCGTACCAGGTGGCGCGCAGGTACAGACCATGCCAGTGAGCGCCGCTGTAGAACTGACGGACAGCTTCCTGGGCCAGTTCCAGACGGGCGGTCGGGTCAACGGTCACACCGACTTCGAGGTCCAGGCGATCCCATTCAGGATTGCACCAGCCCCAACCGTTGTTGCCGTTCGGCTTTTCAGCGGTCGGGATACCCTCGCAACCGAACCATTCCGGCGCGTTGGCGAAGGGGCTGAGGGCACCAGCGCTCAGGGCGAAGATCGCCAGGTCGAAGTCACCGGTGTCGAGGATACCGTTTTCCAGGAAGTCCGCGAACAGCAGGTTGGCGGGAACCGGGGTCAGCAGGGTCTGGACGCCGACTTCATTCAGGTATTCCTGGATGAAGGTCTGGTAGTCCATACGGATCTGACGGGTGGTGGTGTAGAAGCGCAGCACCAGCGGGAAGCCATCGGTCACGCCTTCAACGCCACTGGCAACACGCGGGGTCGCCGGATTTTCATCTGCGTCCACCCAACCCGCTTCGGTCAGCAGTTGGTTGGCCAGGTCCACATCATATTCATCCAGCGGGAGGTCTTCCGGCCAGAACTGAGCAGCGTACCACGACTTCGGCACTTCGGTGCCGGGGCCAACCAGTTCTTCAGCCAGGGCGGCGCGGTCAATGGCGTGGATCAGCGCACGGCGCACGTTGACATCGCTCAGCGCGGGGTGACCGCCGTTGCCGACGTTCATCCAAATGGCATCACCGAAGACGCCGGGGGTGCTGAAGACATCCGAACCGGCGATGGCCTGATAGCCTTCGACCAGGTCGTCGCTGAAGTTGAAGGCGACATCAATTTCGCCAGCTTCCAGAGCGTTCTGCATCTGGGCGCTGTCGAGGATGAAGCGCAGGATGACGCGCTGGAAAGCGGGGGCTGCGCCGTCCCACAGGGGGTTGGCGTCGAAGGTCATGCTGCTGCCGACCTGCCATTCGCTCAGGACGTAGGGGCCGTAGCCAACCGTACCCTGACCGAGGAAGTAGGGGGCATTGTCAATGGTGCCTTCGGCTTCGACCACCGGGCCGAGAATGTGTTCCGGGAAGGAGCAGGTCAGGGTCGCCTGGCTCTCATAGTCCGGGAAGGGGGCGTTGTAGGCCAGGACGACGGTCAGGTCATCAACCTTGGTGACGCTCTCGACGACATCCGGGTAAACGCCACGCTGGAAGGTACCCTTGGCCGGGTCCATCATAATGTCGTGCCAGAACATGCAGTCATCGGCGGTGATCGGTTCACCATCCGACCATTGCATACCTTCGCGCAGTTTATAAGTCACAACGGTATTGCCGGCGTCATTGGTGGTGACCAGGCCGTTATCCGGCGAGGGGATTTCTTCCACCATGATGGGATAAATCTGACGGTTTACATCCCAGTCCCAAACACCACGGCCATAAAATTCATCCATCAAACCGGCGAAAGCCATGTCACTGCGGGGGTTCAACAGCGGGGGTTCTTGTTCCCAACCGATGACCAGAGTGGTTGGCTCCTGCGCCTGGGCCACGCCGACCAGCAAGGTCAGCGACATAACCAGGACGAGAGCCAGACCGACGAGGCGGCGAGGCTTGCTCCCAAACATATTCCCTTTACTCCTTTAAAACAATTAACTCGTACATCTTTTGACACTCAAATGTCACCCGGATGTACGTGGGCAAGGGGAGAATAGCATAAACTGAGGTACGCAGCAACGGCAATCAAATCTTCATTTGATTGTGAAAAGAAATTGAGTTAGAGGTGATAAAAGGCCTTAATGGCTCAGTTATCGAACAGATTGTCAAAACTGACAACTCTGAAAACGGTTTCTTGTCAAAATTTACCGGGGAAACACCGCATTAAGAAATGCTTAGTGTTTCCCGAAACGGGCCTGACTCCAGGTTCGCTGTATCAGCCCACCGCATCGTCCGGCACATCAAACGGGATCGGATCGCCCGAGGGGAAGATCGGCATCACCGGGGCCGGGTTCACGACCGGCGGCGGGGGCAAATTCGCCTGTACGCCGGGATACACCGAGCCGCTGATGGAGGTGGGTGCTGGCCCGGCCATGGCTGCCGCCGCCACACTGGCAATGGCAGGGGCTACGGCTGCTGCCTGAGGCGACACCGGCGGCGCTACCGGGGCCTGCCAGGTCGCTTCCGGCGGGCGATTGCTGGCGCGCAGGTTGGTGATCTTGTTCAGCAGATCGAACCAAAACGGCGCACCCTGCGAGACCGCAAAGCCGGTGATCGCCAACCCCAACAGTTTTTGCAGCCACCACCCGAAGACCGTCTGACCATCGTTACAACTGGCATCCAGCGCCGCGTTGGGTGTGCCGGAATCGGTGGCGATCTGCGCCGCGACGCAGGGATGCGTTGGGTCCGGCCAGCTCATCGGAATTTGCAGCGCCGCCAATTGATCCTGCAAGGCGATGAAGCCCTGGGTTTGAGCCGCCGCCTGCCCCTGCGCGCTCAGGGCTTCCGCCTGCTGCACAATGGCCGCCCGCAGGGTCGGGCTTTCCAGCAGCGCATTGGCGATGCGGATGGTATCAATGTTCATCACCCCGGCCAGCAGCAGGCCCAGCATCACCAGCGTGAGATTGGTGCGGCGCTTATAGGTGTTGGAGACGTGCTGCATCTGCCGGTCAAACCAGCCTTCGAGGTAACGCCCCACGCTTTGCAGGGTGCCGTCAGTCTTGTCCAGGGCAGTCGTCAGGACGCTGCGAACGGGCGAATCGGCGGGAAGCTGTTGGGTGGCCGAGCGCAATGCGTTGAGGCTGGCATCCGCATTGACGGTGAACGTGATCGCTTCCAGGACGCCCTGCACAAAATCGGCATTGGGGATATACGAAGGCAGCTTGGCTTTGCCCTTGGCCGGGTCTACGATCACGCTGTCATAAAATTTGCGAACCATCTGCTGGGAGGCAGCCTGGTTGCCCGGCGACTGGAAGAATTCCTGCACGAACCCGGCCAGGTCTTTGGCGCGGCGATTGGTGATGTTCATGAGGAACTCGTTGACCGCTGAAGCCATGATGCTGAGCACAATGTAGACCAGGAACAACCCGATCAGCACATCGAGGATGACGGAACCGAACATAAGCGGTGCCTCCGTAGGGGTGCGCGTTGCCACACATTATGCTCTTTTATGGATAGACCATGCAAGCAAGGCTTCCTGCTTAAGCAGGGCTTTTGCAAAGTCGTTGAGTGTAGTCCACCCGCAAGCCCTCATCCCCCAGCCCTTTCTCCCGAACGCGGAGTACCGCTGGGAGAAGGGGAGCAAAGTCCCTCTCCCAGGCGTATTCGCCGTTCGGGACGCCAAAGGCGGATTTAGGGTGAGGGCGAAATGTGATGTGCTGACTTTGCAAAAGCCCAGCCTGCTTAAGACGGTTGACGCAAGTTCATCAGCCCGGAACCCCGCCCTGCCGTCTCATCAAACTGAACCGTCACGCCGGTACGCGCCCGCTCGGCCACGATCTGCTGGGCGGTCTGCTGAACGGCTTCGACCTCGCTGTGCAGCGCAGCCTGCAAGAGCGCCTCGCCATTCAGGGACATCAGGTTGACAGCTACCCGGATGATATGGGCTTTCACCTCGGCCTCCGTTTCCTGCTCATAGGCCTGCTGGAGCAGATCAGCCGCACCCGGATGGCGCATCCAGGCCAGCGGCCAGATGGCCGCTTTACGGGCGGCGGGCAGCGCATCCTGCAAAGCCATGGCGCAGGCGGCAATCAGGCGCTCGGCGACCGGATGGGCAACCAGATCCATGCTGAGGTAGTTGGTGGCATGGAAGAATCCGCGCAGTATCGCTTCCCGGCGCTCGCCACGGGTCTCCATGATCTGGCTCACCAGCTCCTCAAGTGCACCTTCCCCGGTCAGTTCCAGCAAACTGAGGACGGCTGCATAGACGACCTCTGTATCCGCATCAGCCAGTGAGGCCCGCACCACGGGTATCGCCGGAGCGGTATGGTTGACGCTCAATACTTCCAGTGCTTTGATGCGTACTTCCGGGTCTTCCGCCCGCAGCACCGCCTGCAGCACGGGCACCGCCGCCGGATCATGGCAATCGCGCAGTCCGGTGGTGGCGGCCTCCCGTACGTTATCGGCTTCATTGGACAACGCTTCGCTCAGCAGCCGATAGGCGTTCAGGTCGCGCAGATCGCAGAGTGCATAGACTGCACCTTCCCGCACCCGCGAGTCGGAATCCGTCAGGGCGTGCCGGAGCAGCGGCTCGGCGGAATACCACGAGAATCCGCCCAGATGCCGGGCAGCACTGGCCCGCGCCGGAACGCGCCCATCCATCAGCACCCGCTGGAACACCAGGCGCGCCTCCCGGTCAGCCCGCTGACGCAGCGCCAGCGCCGCGCTGTAACGCGCCTGGAACGAGTCGCTCCGCAGGGCCGCTTCCGCCGCGTCCAGTGAAATCGACTCCGGTGGCAGGATATTGAGCATGGTCGCCAGACCGCGCAAGGAGAGCCGCCGCTGATTACCGGCTTTCATCTGCCCACGCAGCGCCGGTTCGCAGCCGCTGACCGTGCTCAATTGCGGAGCAGCGGTCTGTTCCGTCCGCTGGAGGCGGGCGATGACCGTATCCTTCAGGAGATCCTGCCGCGTTTTCAGATCATGGACATTGAGTTGGAGACGGCGGGCGGAATCCACCCACAGGCGCACGCGCAGGCGATCTTCATCCGGCTGACCAGGCGGATGCAGCGGCACCCGGATTGGATGGTCGGCGTTGAGGGGAGAAACCTGCTGTGGACTACCATCCAAATCCGCCACAAAGACGGCCTGCCCCCCTTCGTAGCGCATCTGCACCATCGAGCCGCTTTCGTCGCTGATCTCGCCGATGACCAATTCGATGGTGGTCTGGTCGGCATGGGAGGCACCGAGCATAACCTCGATGGATTTCTCGGTCGGATAGCGGCTGCCCATGGGGATGATCTCTTCATAGACAGGCTGACCCTGGGCATTCAGGTAGCGCAGGCCGTAGCCCTGCCCCAGGTAGTCATCCAAGCCATAGCCGGCGATGACCTGGAGCGCACCTTCGGCGACGGCGGTGAAGGGCTTCTCGGCCCGGATGGCCGCCGCGTCAAAGTAATCCCGCAGGGTGCGCTGGACGGAGGGCATCAGCGAAATGCCGCCGACCAGGAGCACATCCTTCACATCCTCGCGGAAGACCCCACCCCGGTGGGCGATGTGCATGACCTTATCGACGGCATGGCGGAGCGCCTGGTAGAAGCCGTGCTGTTCCAGCAGCGACTCCAGGTCAGCCCGCGTGAGCGTCAGGGTGTGGGCTCGGTCAGCTACGTACAGCGTGAGGTCCGTTTGCTGGGCAGTCGATAGTTGAATCTTGGCCTGCTCACAGGCGGTCAGCAGCGTGCTAAAGCCATACCCCAATTCGGCAGCGGTTAGGTCAAGGCGGCGCAGCACCTCCGCCAGCAGCCATTGATCAATATCGCTGCCGCCCAGGGTGCGACCGGCTTTGGCGATGACCTGGGCGGTACGCTGACGGGTATTCCCGCGTCGGAGCCGACTGAGCAACCCGCCGGTGGTATCCCGGCTTTCCGGGAGCTGCACCAGCGAGAGATCGAGCGTACCACCGCCGAAGTCCAGCACCAGCACCGGCGCACCGGGTTCCGTGACCGCATAGCCGAGCGCGGCGGCAGTGGATTCATCGACCATGTAGACCCGCTCCGCGCCCAGACGATCCATGGCCCCGGCTAACCAGGTCAGGTAGTCTTCAAAGGCGGCGACCGGCGCGGTCAGGACGACTTGTTCAATGCCTTCCGGAGTCGGCGGCAGCGAGTCGATCAGGCGGCGGATGAAGTGTTCCCCGGCCTGCCGATCATCCCAGGCAGCGCCGTCGATCAGGCGCGGTGGCGGGGATGGCTGAGCGGCAATCCCGCGTTTGAAGTTCCTGAAGAGGCGGTTATCCCGCTGCTGATCGAAGGCCAGGTCACGAACTGCCTGCCCGATGCTGACCTGCGCCGCCTGCCCATCCTGCACATAGAGCAGCGATGGCAGGAGGGATGGTGCGCCATCGAGGGTGCTGCTCAGGCCGGGCAAGGGGAGGACTTCAGCGCCTCCGGCAGTCCAGCGGGTGATGACGGTATTGGTGGTGCCAAAGTCGATTGCCAGTTTCATGGGGATACCTCGCCGAAGAGAGGCTTCGTGATGACGAAGTCGTTGTGTGCTATCCCCAGTGTAAGGCCAAATGAAAGCTGGTGCGATTAAGGGAGTAGGTCAAAACCGTCCTGTCATCTGCTGGGTGTAGCCCGTCAATTCCGCGTAACCGTAGCCCGTCGCGTCCCCGCTGATCTGCACCGCGCCTTCCCAGTAGTCGATGCCACCGCCGCCATGCAGTTCCTGATCGGCCAGCAGCGGCGTGAGCGTGATCTCCAGCGGCTCGGCCTCACCAATGTCGACGCTCAAGTTCCAGCCCGCCGGATAGGTCGCGCCGGTGTGTGGACTCACCCAGGTATTGGTCACATTCAAGGTCAAGGCGCTTTGCGGCAGGTAGCGGGTCGAGCCATCGGGGTAGACGAGCAAACCCCCAAAAGCCGGTTCGACTCCACCCTCCACCAAGCGGATTTGCCCCAGCATCAGTTCGCGGTTGTCGTCCAGTTGCAGGCCGAACCAATCCCAACCCAAGGCGCGGGTGCCGAGGGCGCTGGTGCTGAATTCATGATCTTTCCAGGTGGCCCCTTCAACCGTGAAGGCTTCACCATCAATGGTGATGGTGCCGCTGGTGAGCAGGCGCGTCAGCGAATAGTAGTAGCTGGCGTTGCCTTCTTCGGCGCTCTTGGGGCTGAGTCCGTCCTGCCCTTGCAGCGCCGAGGGCTTGATCTGCTCCAACCGCAGGTCAACGCCGAAGCCATCGGCGTTGGCCTGGATGCGGGTGAACTGGGCGGCGTCATCTTCCGCCATCACGTCCCAATCCTCCAGCCAGATGTGATAACGGGGGTCAGCGGTGGCACCGGCTAACCCGGCGCTGCCCCGGCTAAAGCGCTGGGCGTGATGGAATTGGCCGCCCTCGACATCCGCGACGGCGAAGTGGGCCATATACATCTGATTGGTGCGCCAGGCCGAGTCACTGGTCGTTTCGGTCGGGCTGATGGCGCGGCGGAACAGAGTGAATTGGTAACCGAAGTGCCGACCTTCGGCGGTCTGGACGTTGCCGGTGTAATACCACCACTCGGTTTGGAATTCAGGGTGTGCGCCAAAGTCCTGCGGGAACTGCCAGTCGTAGGGATCAATGGCGCGGGCGAAGCCGTCAATCGGTTGGTTGACCGGGATGAACTGGGCGCTGGCGGTCACATTGCCCGCCCCGCTGGAATCGATCAGGCTGAAGCCAAAGACCAGCACCGCCACCCCAACCACGCCCAACGCAATCCATCGCCACATACCATTCATCCTCATTTGTGAACATCATCACAAAGCAGTATAGCAGAGGATGACAGGTCACAGGCTGAGAGGCCGATGAAGACTGTAGACTACAGGAGGATCAAGCCAAGACGGGTGGCGCGGACAACCGCTTCGGTGCGGCTCTGCACACCGAGCTTGGTCATGATGGCATTGACGTGGAACTTGACGGTGTGATCGGTGATCTTCAGGCGGGCGGCGATGATCTTGTTCGGCAGCCCTTCCGCCAGCAGTTGCAGCACTTCGCGCTCGCGGGCGGTCAGCGGTTCCACATCGGCTTCTGAGCGCGGATTTACCAGCGCCAGCGTATTGACGTATTCCGGATGCATGACCGAAAGGCCATTGGCCGCCGCCGTCGCTGCTGCGGCTATCGTCTCGGCATCGGCTTCTCGCGGGAGCAAGCCACGCGCCCCGGCTGACCAGGCCTCACCTGCGCCGGTCGCATCTTCCACCAGCGCCACCACCGGTACCCCGAGTTCGCGGGCCGCGACCAGACGATCCAGTCCGCCGCCCCAGCCCCAGTCACAGATGACTACATCTGGTTTGAACAAATCGAGATCATCCGCCAGCGCCTGCCCGCTGCTCTGCCCGGTCACCGTGACCTGAGTTTGTTCGGTCAGCAGTGCGCTCAGGCCAACGCGGGCGAGTGGGTTTTCAGCCATGATGAGCAGGGAAAGCATATTCACCGTTGACCACTTCGTTGAGAAAGACCGTAATCGGCACTTCCTGACGGTAGCATGGGCTGTGTTGGAAAAGAGTTGGAAGTCCCAGAACCGAACCTGCCAAAAAGGCTAGGATGGGCAAAAAAGAACACCGTGTTCTGGCAGGCAGAACACGGTGTTGGTTGGGAAGCGGTCAGCAAGAAAGGCCGACCCGGATGGAAACTAGTTCAGGGGCAGCGTATACATATAGATGATGATGTCCAGCAACTGCTGATCGCTCAGCGGCGGTTCGCCATTGCGGAAGGCGTGGCGGAACTGACCGGTTGCGTTAAAGCCCTGTTCCATGAACAGGTTTTGCAGGCGGATGGCATCCCGGCTGCGGAGCATCTCGCTATCGGCCAGGCTGTAGGTCACGGTATCCGAACCCAAGCCATCGACGCCGTGGCAGGTCGAGCAGGCACCCCGATACAGCGATTCACCCGTCCGACCGTAGAGCGCCGCTGCATCCGCTCCGACTGCCGCAGTCGGCTGCGGCTGTTGATCACGCGGGGTGGCGGTCGGCAGCACCATCAACGGCACAAACTCGATGGTGGGCGCCGGGGTATTGGTCACGCTGGAGGTCGGCTGCGGCGGCAGGGTCGGCACGACCACGCTGCCATCATCGGCAGGCGGCTGCACATCCGGGTTCAGGCTGCGGATGTAGTGAATCACGTTCAGCAGATCATCATCCGTCAGGGAGGGATTACCACCGCGCGCCGGCATCATCACGCCAGTTGTATTGGCCGGGTCACCAATCTTACGGCCTTCAATAATGAACTGAAGCAGTTGCGAGTTGGTGCGGGTATTCACGAACTGGCTGCCAATCAGCGGCAGACCCAGACCAGGGATACCAGCACCGGTGGGGCTGTGGCAGGAGGCACAGACCATCCGGAAAGTCGTATTCCCTTTAGAGACGCGTTCCGGATCGGTGATGGCAGAGGTCAACAGCCCGCTCCCACTTTCAGTACCGCCCATCGCCACTTCAGTGGCTGCCAGCGTCGGTGAGGGTTCGGGGGTGTTGGTCGGTTCCGGGGTATTGGTGCTGGTCGGAGTCGCGGTAAAAGCACGCGCAATCGCGGTTTCAACAGCAGCTTCCTGCGCCGGGGCGCGGGCGATCATCAGCAGCGCCAGCACGACCATCACACTAACAAAGAAGACTAACGCAGGTACCAGACCGGACGTATCAGACGGCTTGGAAGCGTTATGCGGCGTTTCAGTCATACAATCCTCTCAAAGTCAGCTTATAAAACAGGGGTGCGGTTGGATGGTTCACATTATAGCCGCAAGGATAAGCAACATGTTATGCGTGCGCTTCATTAACGCCTAGTGAGATGTGTCATGTGGAAAACATGACATTGTCATACAAGGTAATGTCCAGACCTTTAGTAGAATTCCTCTAAGCCATTTAGCTTAGTCATTTTCTGTTTTCAATCCGTTTGTTCGTTACCAAGGGAGAAACCGCCGTGAGTGAACAGGTCAATCGTCGCCGTTTCCTGAAGATGGCCGGTGTCGGCGCTGGAACGCTGGGTGCAGCCGCCGCGCTGGGCAGCCGGGTACCGACCCTGGCCTCCAGCACTTCCGGCGATGTCAGCATGGGCGGCATGGTAATGCCCCGCTCGCCAATGGGTCAGATGGATCCGGCAGAGATGGATCGCCTCCATGGGGAAGTCGTCCAGATGTTCCTGGACAATGTCGGCAAAGACCCGAATTTCTGGCTGCCTGCGATGGAACCGGAAATGGATGGTGATGTGAAGGTCTTCCGTCTGGAAATGACCGACATCGAGTGGGAAACCGCCCCCGGCATGAAGTTCCCGGCTTATGCTTACAACGGCACCGTCCCCGGCCCGACCATCCGCGTCACCGAAGGCGACACTGTCCGCATCATCGCCACCAACAACATGCGTGAAAGCCACGCCATCCACTTCCATGGGATGCGCGTACCGAACAGCGTGGACGGTGTCCCGTTCGTCACCCAGCCGCCGATCAAGAGCGGCGAGACCATGACCTACGAATTCACTATTCGTAATCCGTATGGCACCTTCATGTATCACTCGCATCACAATGCCGCCGAACAGACCGCTGGCGGTTTGCTGGGTGCCTTCATTGTTGATCCCAAAGACCGCAGCATGGAACCGGAATACAGCGCCGAGTACACCATGGTGTTGAATGACACCCAGCTCGGTTACACGATCAACGGCAAGTCGTTCCCCTATACGCAGCCGATTGTCGCGAAGTTGGGCGATAAGATCCGCATCCGTTACATGAACGAAGGCTTCATGATCCATCCGATGCACTTGCACGGTATTGATCAGTTAGTCTTCCAGAAGGACGGTCACAATCTGCCCGTACCGTACGTCGCCGATACCATCAACATCGCCCCCGGCGAACGCTATGATGTCATCGTCGATTGCTACGAACTGGGCGTCTGGGCCTTCCACTGCCATATTCTGACCCACGCGGAAAGCCCTGGTGGTATGTTCGGTATGGTCACCGTCCTGATCGTCCAGGAATAACCTTCCTCCTTAGCTGAAAAAGAGAAAGCCAGTCACATGACTGGCTTTCTCTTTTTATATCTCGCGTTGCACTTACCCGTAACCTGTCTGCCGCAAAGCCCTACCTGTCAGTTATGTAACAGAGGTGTTGGCTGTGGAAACCGCAATACCGGCCAGGCGAATCGGCGCGCGGGTGCGACCGTCCGTACCGGAGTCGGCGCGGCTTCCGCTTCCTGTGGAACGGCCAGCGGGAACGTCACACACAGGCGGGTGCCCGCCTGCGGGCTGCTGCTCAACTCCATGCGCCCGCCCAGATGGGTGACCCGTTCGTAGATGCCGAGCAATCCATAATGCTGTTGAGCCGCCAGTTCGTGCAGGTGTTTCGGCACCGTAAACCCGTCGCCATCATCGCAGATTTCCAACTGAACCGCGCTGCCACAGGTGGATAAGGTCGTACTGACATGGTCAGCACGCGCATGGCGGCTGGCATTGCGGATGCCTTCCTGAGCGACCCGGTATAACACCAGTTCCCGGTCATGATCCAGAGCCGGTAGGTCCCCGTTCGTCACGACTTCGACCATTGGATAATCCTCTGCCAGGCTTTCGACCGCCGCCACCAGACCCAGATCATCCAGCATGGTAGGCCGTAAATCACCGATCAGGTGACGCAGGTCGTCAATCGTCTGGATAAGCTGCTCCCGAGCGCGGCCCAGGTGCGCCACACTATCCCCACCACCGCAGGCTCCCATCGCCCGTTCGATGCTGTGCGAGACCACAATCAGCGACTGAATGGTGTCATCATGGAGTTCACGGGCAATCCGTTTGCGTTCCTGTTCCTGGCTTTCGGTCAGGGCGTTGCGGTAATGCACTTCCCGCACCTGGGCGGCTTGGATCTGCTGGACCATCAGCTTGAGGGCTGATTGCAGCCGTTCAATCTCGCGGATACCGTCCCATGGCGGGTCGAAGGTCGGCAGCTTTCCATCCATCATGCACTCGGCCTGTTTTGCCAGACGGCGCAGCGGGCGAATGACGCGGAAGATCATCCAGATGATGCCGATGGCAAAGACCACCACCGAAATCTGGATACACCAGTGCAGAAAACCATCAAACTGAAAGACGTGGGTCGTATGTTCGATGAGGTCGGTCATTCGGTCGCTCCATCAATCGAGTTAATCAGGCCGAGGACAATCGCCCGCAGAACCGCTTCCGTCCGATTATTCACTTGTAGCTTCTGGTAAATAGCCTGTAAATGTACCTGCACGGTACGATCAGAAATGTGCAGGTGCGATCCAATCTGTTTGTTGGTCCAGCCACGCCCGGCGCAAACCAGGACCTCCCGTTCACGCTCGGTCAGACTGTTGCGGTCTTCAGATGCAGGAGAGGCCTGCCGGGTGCCGTTCTCTTTCGCCTGATCCGCCAGCACACCCTGAATCACCTGTAACAATTCTTTAAACTCGGCTGTCTTCAACACATAGCCATCCGCACCAATCCCCATCAGCGTCCGCTGGTAGGCGGCTTCATTATATGCAGTCAATGCCACAATCCGGGTATCTGGCTGATCCTGCTTGATGCGGCGGGCCACTTCGATACCGCTCATCTCCGGCAGGTGAATATCCAGCAGCACGAGGTCAGGCTGGACCGTGTTGACCAGGTTCAGCGCTTCCGTTCCGGTACTGGCTTCCCCCACCACTTGAAAATTGGATTCTTCCAGAAAGCCACGGATGCTCTGCCGAACCAGGACATGATCGTCAACCAATACCAGTCGTGCCATCACTTGAACCTACCTCGCAAGACCTTAGCCACACTCACTATAACCACTCATCATCAGCGATTTAGGCTGCACATACTCAGCCATTTGTCATGTTTTCTGCTGCCAAGTGTCATGCAGATACCTTAAACACGCCACAGTAGACTGGTCACTACCCAACAGTGTAAGCCGCCCCCTAAAAGCAGGGGGATTATCGGCCTGGGCGTCCCTTAACCCTGCCTGCTTGCCAACCTGTGCAATAATGAGGAGATACGCAAGCCGTGCACTACAGGTAAACACGCATGATTGATGCTCAAGAACTGGTGAAGGATTTTGATGGCTTCCGCGCGGTCGATCACATCTCGCTAAACGTCCCTGCCGGATCCGTGCTGGCGGTGCTGGGGCCGAACGGAGCCGGGAAGACCACCACTGTCCGCATGTTGACCTCCATCCTCGCGCCCACTTCCGGGCGCGCCAGTATTGCCGGGTACGATGTCGTCACGCAGCCGGAGGCCGTCCGCGCTCACGTCGGCGTGCTGACCGAGCAGCACGGCCTTTACGAGCGCATGAAAGCCGTCGAATACCTCGATTTTTTTGGCCGGGTCTACCGCCTGTCCGCCACCGAACGCAAACGCCGGTCGCTCGATCTGATGGATCGTTTTGGCCTGACCTTCGCGCTGGATAAGCGCCTGGGCGAATATTCCAAGGGTATGAAGCAGAAGCTGGCGCTGGTGCGCTCGATGCTCCATAACCCGCCCGTCCTGCTGCTGGACGAACCGACCAGCGCCATGGATCCGCTCAGTGCCAAGCAGGTGCGCGATGCCATCATCGAGCTGCAGCGCGATGAACGCACCTTCCTCATCACCACCCACAACCTGACCGAAGCCCAATCGCTGGCGAATACCATCGCGGTCATCCGCGCTGGGCGCATCGTAGCCCATGGCACCTTCGATGACCTGGCCCGCCAGTTCATCGGTGCGCCGGTCATGGAACTCCGCACTGCCGCCCCCATGAATGGCCTCGCCCGCGACCTGGCTGATCTCGTCACAGTGGAGGCCTCCGGGGAGGACTGGCTGCAGTACCGCGCTCCGATCCCGGCTCAACTCAACCCAGCCGTGCTGCGCCGGGCCGCCTCGGTCGGCGTGGAAGTCGTCACCCTGGCTCCGGTCTCCCGCACGCTGGAAGATGTCTATCTGCAAATCGTCAAAGAAGATGAAAAGCTGACCGACGACACCCGTTGAGGTTGGATCGAGGAGGGCATGATGGGACGTGTAAGATTGGGGCATCCACCGGGGCAGGTGCCACCCAACACCTGGGCGGATTTTCGCTGGGCGCATGAGCATGAGGCGGCGCTTCTGGCGGAGTTTGGCGAGCGCATTGTGCTGATTTATCAAGAGCAGGTCATTGGTGTGGGGGACTCTATCGACGAAGCAGCAGCAGTTGCCGAGAGCAACCTCCCGCCGGAGATCACTGAAATCACGCCAATCACTTACTTTCTCAGTGAACGTCAACCCTTCTTTCGCGTTCATCCGACAAAGGCTTCTTAATGGCACGTATCCAACTTAGGTTATACGTGAATCCTGGAGAGGTGGAAGTCTTCGTCAACATTAGACAAAAGACTGGAGATGATTACCCGACGATGGCGAAGATTGATACTGGTGCTGCCATATCACTCCTCCCGGAAAAGCTCATGCCTCAGCTCGATTATGAACTGGTTGGCTCCGGCACAATTGAACTTGAACAGGCTGGAATTGCCCAGCAATCGTTCAAGGCGGTTGAAGCGCGGGTAACTCTCTCTTTTCAAGACGAACTGGGCAACCAGACCGTTCCGCGAACAGCGGTCGTCTGGTTCGCCGATACTCATATTCTTTTGATTGGTTTCCGCGACCTACTCGAACACGCAATCCTGCATGTCGACATGCCGCACCGTGACGGCTGGATTGAAATCGACTGAGTTTTAGAAAGTGGAATTGATGACGACTCAAACACTACGGCAGGGCAATCCCGCCACCATCTACACCCTCCCGGAACGCCGTACCTGGCGCGATACGCTCAGCAACGCCCTCATCATCACCCGCCGTGAAGTGCGGGATAGCTTCCGCGACTGGCGCATCATCGCGCCGATTGTCATCCTGACATTCCTGTTCCCCTTCCTGGCGCAGTTCGTCGCCGGGCGCTTCACCGAATTCGTGACCGGCTACGGCGCCGAGATCATCGGGGAGCGCACCATCCCCTTCCTGCTGATGATCGTGGGGTTCTTCCCCATCTCGATCTCGCTGGTCATCGCCCTGGAAACCTTCGTCGGGGAAAAGGAACGCCGCAGCCTGGAGCCGTTGCTCAGCACGCCGCTGACCAACACCGAACTCTATATCGGCAAGACTCTGGCCGCCATGATCCCGCCGTTGGCCTCCAGCCTGGGTGGGATGGCGGTCTACCTCAGCAGCCTGGTCTTTGGTGATCTGGCCTGGCGTCCGCAGCCTATGCTCGTCGCTCAAATCATCCTGCTGACCATGACCCAGGCGCTAGTCATGATTACCGGCGCGGTCGTCGTCAGCAGCCAGACCACCAGCACCCGCGCCGCCAACCTGCTCGCCAGCTTCATCATCATCCCCATGACGCTGCTGGTGCAGGCCGAGAGCGTCATCATGTTCCTGGCCCCGGATGCCGAGTCCCCCAGTGGGATTGGCGCATTGTGGGCTATCATCATTGGCATGTGGGTGACGGTGGTGCTGCTGCTGCGCGTGGGCAACGCCATCTTCAACCGGGAAGAACTGCTAGGGCGCACCATCGACCAGTTGAACCTGAAGGGACTCTTCGGGCGCATCTGGCGCTACATCCGCGCCATTGACCTGAAAGGCACCCCCGCCCGCAATCTGATCGAGTGGTACCGCGCCGGAGTCTTCCCGGCAGTCGGACGGCTCGGTTGGGCAACCAGCGTCACCGTCCTGGTCTTTGTCGCTGCCGTGGTCGGCGGTTACCTGATCGGTCAGCAACCAGAGTGGCGCTTACCGCTGCCCAACACGGACCTGACCGAAACGGCCACCTTTATGAGCAGCTACAGCACCATGGCGATCAACCCGCTGGGCATCAGTTGGATCGTCGGCAATAACGCCCGGATTCTGGCAGCCGCCTTCATCCTGGGGTTGTTCACCTTCGGCAGCGCCGCGCTGATCGTCACGCCGCTGGTTTACGTAGTGATTGGGTATTTGTTCAGTCAGGTCGTCCTGGCGGGCATCAACCCGACCTTCATGGCCGCTGGCATCCTGACTCATGGCATCATCGAAATCCCGGTGATCGTACTGGCGACCGCTGCTGCCCTCAAAATGGGCGCGATTGTCACCCGTCCCCCACAGGGCATGACGGTCGGGCAAGCCTGGACCTTCACGCTGGCGGATAGCTTCAAAATCTGGGCGGGCCTGGTCATGCCGGGACTGCTGCTGGCCGCCATCATCGAATCGCGCATCACCCCGGGTGTCGTCGCGGCGGTGCTGGGCGGAGGGTAAGGGTCGGTAGTTGTGGACAACTTTCGAGGGGCGACTTATCAGTCGCCCCTTTTTTGTTGAATTTAGCCTGGCGCAGTTTGGATGATGAAGGTTTCAACGGCGCTCCAGGGAGAGAAAGCCCCACCCTGCAGGAGAGCGCGTACTCGCCAGTAATAGAGTCCATCTGGCAGCGATGACGTGGTGACGTTTGGTGCTGCACCCGGCACCACACTATCTAAGAAGGCAATCTGTTGGAAAGCCGCATCGGTCGCCACCTGAATCTCATAGGTGACCGCCCGGCTAACCGGTTGCCAAGCCAGTGGCACTGCCGATTGTGTGTAACGGTTGCGCTGCGGGGCAGCATTCGGCGGTGAGGACGGCGTGACAGTGGGAGTCAGGCTGGGTGTGAGAGTGATGGTCGGCGTATGAGTATTCGTGGGTGTGAAGGTGGCTGTCGGGGTTGGCGTGAAGGTGGGTGATGCGGTGAATGTAGCCGACGGCGTGGGCGTAACCGACGCCGTGAAAGTGGCAGAGGGAGTCGGCGTCGGATAACTACCCGGCTCGGAGAAGAGCCAAACACGGAAGAAACCGTTAACGGGGGAGAAACTGTCTCGATAGGCGATCAACCAGGTGGAATTGATATAGGCAGTGCCCATCACCGTACCTATCTTTTGAGAACGATCATTGATGAGCGCCAGATTGCGCCCGCTGCATGACCCGGACAGACACCGTTGAGCAAATAAGTAGGCGTAGAACTGGTTGAGGCCATACCTCTCCTGTCGATCATAGGCGATGAATTGTTCATCATTTGCCCCCAGGATGATTTCATCCCCGGAAGAGACGTTGCCTGTGCTTTCCAAGCGATGTTCGATTACTCGGAAGGTCGTGTTCGCCGTACAACCGGGATCGGCGCACTCGGCGACGGTCAACCCGAACGCTCCTTCAAACAGGATACGCGGACGGTCTTGAGCATCCAACGCGAGCGAGAGGACTGCACTACTAGGTGTGATAACAGTAGCAACAAACTGCGAGGTGGCACCTGTGCACGATGTCGTGCTGGTGCAGCGGAGAATAGAGAGTTCAGTAGGCGTTGTATAGACTACTATAGGGACGTCATTGCTATCCAAAGCCAGTCTTAGCAGCCTTCCGTTACTAGCAAGTGTGCCGTCGATGTTAGCCCCCGTACAGGTCGGGGTCGTGCAACGTCCAGCAAACAACAATGGGCCGGCACTTGAACCTGCCCGAAAATAGGCGAAACTCGGTATGTTGCCACTGCTGACATCCAGCATTTTGTCATAGGTGTTTTGATAAATTGGGCCGGCGTCTACTTGGATGCTGGTGAAAGTCGTACAATCCAAGTTCTGGCAGCGCCCGATGAAGAGTGGCGAATTAAACCCTGAGCTGTATCGAAGAAATACAACGCGGTCTTGTGAGTCGAGAACGGCATTGAGTAATTTGTTGATGGCGACCCGTGCCGATATACGATTGACACAGGCTATGTCCTGACAGCGGACAATCACCAGCTCACTGCCGTCGCCGTCGCCGTACAGCAACACTGGCAGCCCGTTGCTATCGACTTCCAGCCGGGCAAACTCGATGCTGGATACGACTTCGTCATCAATCAGGGTGTAGGTGCCGCCATTAACTGAGGTCGGTAACGGCGAGGGAGTTGCGGTAGCAGCCTGGCGCAGCGGCTCGGCTTGCAGCGGCCCAACAAGTGCCAACAGAGCAATCAACAGCAAGCCAACCACAAGGACTATGCTAGGCAGGATACGGGTTTGCTTTGGTTTTGCTGAGGGCATAAAGATCAGTCTCATTCAGTGGATACGCTATCATATTTTACAATAATAATCCTTCCAAATAACTGCGTCGTACAAAGTGATGCGTCAAAAGCTGGTAGCTCGTAGCGGATAGCCATCTCGTATCAGCTTTACGTTCTTATTTCGCTTTCATGTTTAACTCACGTTAAATTCAGCATCAAAATCTATTCTCGTGACCAAGTGAACTCTGGCAATTGGGTTGTGCTCATTCCTCCGAAGTGGTGCGAGTTGTGTTGTGAGGCCAGGTTCACGGGCAAGTCTGGACACGGAGATTGGCGTCACCGGTCCCCTGGCAAGCCCACTAACTGCAAACCGCTCGGCTGTGCCCCCCTCACACCCGGGCGGTTTGTCTGTCTGGTCGCCGCTCCTGCGCTATAATGCGTTCATCTGAATGCCATCCAATCAGCGGGAGCCTCAACCATGACCACCGATCTCACCCTGACTGCCTCAGCCAGCGTCCAGCGGATGGACAGTCTGTCCGCTAATGAATTCGCCGTCTACCTGCAAGATATACCGCTGCGCGGGGTGCTGCGCCTGACCGATTTCAAGCCCTTCAAGCTGGATGTCAAGCCGACGACCGCGCTCAAGGCGCTCAAGGAACCGTTCAAGCTCGTCCGCCTGGTGGAGAGCGATCCAGCCAGCCCGATCAACAAGTGGGTGGTGGAGAGCATCAACGCCCAGACCGATTTTGACCGCCCCAAGCGCGATCTGACGCTGGTCGCCGTCGATGAAGGCGTCCCCACCCGCCAGTGGATGATTACCGGTGCGTGGATCAGCGAGGTCAACTACTCCAGCTTTGACAGCGGTTCCCGTGAATTTGTGGAAGAAACCCTGACCATTCAGTGGGACGCCATCAAGTTCGAGTGGTTGTAGACTGACTTCACCTGTGCCAAAGGATAGATGCTCATGCAACACCAGACCGCCACCCTGAAAGCCTCCGACGGTATCCTGCTCCATACCGAGTCGTGGCTGCCGGATTCTCCGCCGCGGGCGGTCATCCTGTTTTCACACGGGATCGGTGAACACATCGGGCGCTATCCCCATGTGGCGGCGGCCTTCGTCGAAGCCGGCTTCGCCTTCTACGGCCTCGACCACCGGACGCACGGTAAAAGTGCCGGGCATCCCCGCTGCTACTTCAACACCTTTCAGCAGGTGATGGACGACCTCAAGCAGTATCTCGACCAGGTGCGGACGGCGCATCCGGGCCTCAAGATCTTCCTGTATGGTCACAGTCTGGGTTCACTGATTGCGGAAGTCTTTACCCTCCAGCATCAGGCCGAACTCGCGGGATTGATCGTCACCGGGACTCCGCTGGCGGTCGAAGATGCCCAACCGAAGCTGCTGGTGACCGCCGCCGGGATTCTCAACACGCTTGCGCCGACGCTGGCAGTCGCCAAACCAGTCCCCGGCACCGCCCTCTCGACCGATCCGGCGGTCGGGGTGGCCTACAATGCCGATCCGTTGGTGTTCCATGGGGATGTCTCGGTGCGGATGGGCTACCACATCCTGCAGCAAGGCCGTCTGGTCAAGTCGCGCGCCGGGGAGATCAGCCTGCCGCTGCTCATCATGCACGGGCAGGCCGATGTGATTTGCCCCCCGGCAGGCAGTCAAATTCTGCATGACCGGGTTGGCTCTAAAGATAAGACCCTGACCTGGTGGCCGGGCATGTGCCATGAAGTCCACAACGAGGTCGATCAGGCCAAGGTCATCGCCACGGCGGTCGAGTGGGTGACGAACCGCCTGTCCTAATCCGCCACAATCGGCCTGGGTGATCCAGGCCGATTGTGGTTGCGCTTTACCACCCAGCGACTTTCTCCTCTTATCCCACGTATATAATCTCGTATCTTGATCTTACTTCAAGGAGACCTTATGTTTTTGCGACGATTGGGCCTGCCCTGGTTGCTGCTCGGCTTGCTGCTGTTGAGTGCCATCCCGGCACTGGCGCAGGATGACAGCACCCTCACCCTGACTCCCTACACTGATGAAGCCTTTGAAATTCAGGGCGTGGCTCCGGAAGGCTGGCAGAACGCCGGGCCAGGCCTGCGCGCTCGTCAATCCGCGCCGGGGGACATCGTCCTGATCGCGCAGCAGGCAGCTCCGGCCACGCTCGCACAAATCTGGCCGAGCCTGCTCCCCCAGTTGGCGCTGAGTGAAATCCCGGAAAGCAGCGGCACCTATCAGGGTGGCACGCTGGAGTGGACGCTCTACAAAATTGATGTGAACGCCGGGGGCATGAGCGTCGCTGTTGATCTGGCGCTGCATGAAGGGGAAGGCATCAGCTACATCGTGCTGGTGCAGGGGCCGCCGGAAGAATACGATGCGCTGCACAGCGGCCTCTTCCTCCCCGTACTGGATGCTTTTGCCCCGCTGGAAGCGGCCCCTGTCAGTGACCTGCCCTACATCGCCGAGGATGTGACCTTCGCCAATGGCGACATCACGCTGGCCGGGACGCTCACCCTGCCGGAAGGCGATGGCCCGCACCCCGCCGTTGTCCTCATCACCGGCAGCGGCCCACAAGACCGGGATGAATCGCTGGCTGGAGGCGGCATCGCCATCAAGCCCTTCGCGCTCATCGCCGATCACCTGACTCGCGCCGGGATCGCTGTGCTGCGTTACGATGATCGCGGTGTCGGTCAATCGACTGGCGATTACAGCATTGCGACCTCGGCTGACCTAGCGACCGACGCCGCAGCAGCCATCACCTATCTGCAAGATCGCCCGGAGATCAACGCAGAGCAGATTGGTCTGCTGGGCCACAGCGAAGGCGGTACCATTTCCGCATGGCTGGGTGCACGGAACAGCGACATTGCCTTCATCATCTCGATGGCTGGAACCGCCGTCAACGGGGGTGACGTGCTGACGCTCCAGAACGAGCGCATCTTGACGGCCGATGGAGCCAGCCCGGAAACCGTACAGGCACAACTCGATTACCTCGAAGCCGCCTATCCGCTGGTGACGGCACAGGACAATGACGCGCTGCGAACGCTCGCTACTGACTATGCCCAGCAACTCCTCGACATGGCGAGTGAAGAAGAACTGGCTGCCATTCCCGATCAAGCCGCTTTCATCCAGCAGACTGTTGATGGCACCTTCGACTTCTTCGATAACCCCTGGGCGCGCTTCTTCCTGAGCTATAACCCTGGCGAGGACTGGGCCAAGATCACCGTGCCGGTGCTGGGTGTCTTTGGTGAACTCGATCTCCAGGTCATCCCGGATCAGAATGCGCCTGCGCTGGAAGCGGCCCTAACCGAAGCGGGGAACACCGACTTTACCATCGTCACCATCCCGCAGGCCAACCACCTGTTCCAGACGGCGGAGACCGGCAGCCCCAGCGAGTATGCCGAACTGGAGCAGACATTCGACCCGGCCTTCCTGCCGCTCATCACCGAGTGGCTGCTCGAACGGGTGACGGTGGCGGAATGACGCACTTCACCCGCGCCATCGTCCGCCCACCGGGTGCCACCTACGCGGACGGCATCACCAGCGCTGACCTGGGCGCACCGGATCTCCCGCTGGCATTGGAGCAGCACCAGGGTTACTGTGCCGCGCTGGAAGCGGCAGGCCTCACCCTGACGCATCTGCCACCGGAAGATGCCTACCCGGACTCGACCTTCGTCGAGGATACCGCGGTGCTGACCCCGGCACTGGCGATCATCTCCCACCCCGGCGCACCCAGCCGCCAGGGGGAGATTCACACGGTTCGCGCTGCCCTGACGGGTTTTTATCCACGCCTGGCGGCCATTGAGCCGCCGGGGACGCTGGATGGCGGGGACATCTGCGAGGCGGGCGACCACGTCTTCATCGGCGTGACCGCCCGCACCAATCCTGCCGGGGCGGCGCAGCTTGCGGCGCTCCTGCAAGGCGAAGGCTTCACCACCAGCCTGGTCGATGTGCGGGGTTCAACGGCGCTGCTGCACCTCAAAACCGGGATGTCCTACCTGGGCGACCGGACGCTGGTGCTGGTCGATGAACTAGCGGAGCGCCCGGAATTCGCCGGGTACCGGATCATCCGGGTGCCGACGGCGGCAGCCTACGCCGCCAACTGCATCCGCGTGAACGACGCGGTCATCCTGCCCGCGGGGTATCCGGCCCTGGAGGCGCAGATCGCGGCGCTGGGGCTGCGCCTGCTGCCGGTGCCGATGAGCGAATATCAGAAGATGGACGGCGGCCTGAGCTGCCTCTCGCTGCGGTTTTAAATGCCAATTCTGTAGGGACGCACAAGTGCGAAGCCTCCCGGTGGGACGGCTGTGCGCCCGCCAGTCACCCTTACAAGGGTAGGTTTTCGTGTTTGAGGGTCGAAAATGCGATCTTGGACCCTCTGAAAGTCCCCTCTCCCGACGGCGTAGCATAATCTGACTCCCGACCAACACGGTATACGCCGTCGAACGGAGAGGGGATTGAGGGGTGAGGCCTCCCTCCTTGCGCCTACCCTTGAAAAGAATGGGGTGCGACCGCAGGAAGTCCCTTTAGGGAAGGTTCCCCGTCCCCCATCTGCGTGACACGACACCCCGCCGCATCCACGTTATAATCCCCGCGCCACAGTCCAGTGACGAGGTACGCCCATGAGCGACGTATTCATCTCCTATTCGCGGTTGGACAAGGATTTTGTCGGCAAACTGCGTGAGGCGCTGATCGCCCAGGCGCAAGAGGTATGGATTGACTGGGAGTCAATCCCACCCTCGCAAGCCTGGTGGAGCGAGATTCAGAAGGGCATCGCCCGGGCCAATAACGTCGTGGTAGTGCTGTCCCCCTCCAGCATGGCCTCCCCCATCTGCCAGATGGAGATCGAGTACGCCCGTCAGTTAAAGAAGCGCATCATCCCGGTGCTGCACATCGACTACGACCGCGAAACCTGCCTGGTGAGCATCACCAAACGGCTGGCGAAAAAAGAGGAGACCAGCACCCGCGAGATCTGGGGCAACCGACAGCCGCATGACCTCTTCGACGCCAATGACGCCGAGCTCAAACACATCAATTATTTCTTCTTCAAGGCGGAAGATGATTTCTCCGCTCGCTTTGCGAACCTGTTCCGCATCATCCGCACGGATTACGCGCATACGGAGCGTCACACCACCCTCGAACTCCGGGCGCTGGAGTGGGATCGGCGCGGGCGGGATGCCAGCTTCCTGCTGATCGAGAACGAATTGAAAGAGGCACAGGACTGGCTGGCGGCGGCCCCCGGCAAAGACCCCGCCCCGACCGACCTGCACACGGCCTACATCAAGGCCAGCGACAAACGCACCCGCCAACTCCGTACCATCCGCCGGGCCAGCGTGATCGGCAGCGCCATTGCCGTAGTGGCTATCGTGGTCGCAGTGGGGGCATCCATCATTGGTGCGCGAGGAGTCGGGGAGGCGAATGCTGCCGGGACTCAGGTGGCCGCCGCCAACGCCACCCTGACCAACATCCCGCCGACGCTCAACGCCGCCGAAACGCAGATTGCCGACTCGGAAGCCCGCAATGAAGCCCTGCGGTTGGCGGCCCTAAGCAATGAGGTCTTTGACACCAACCGGGAAACGGCGGCGCTGCTGGCGGTACGTTCGGTGAACGCGGCTCAAACAGTGGCAGGCGATCTCGCACTTCAAGCGACCTACCCACTGCTGGATTTCCGGCGCTTCGAGGGGCATAGCGACAGTGTGTACAGCGCGGTCTTCAGCCCGGATGGACTTCGCATCCTGACCGCTAGCGCCGACGGCAGCGCGAGGTTATGGAACGCGGCGACCGGAGCCGAAGTCATGCGCCTAGACGGGCATAGCGACAGTGTGTACAGCGCGGTCTTCAGCCCGGATGGACTTCGCATCCTGACCGCTAGCGCCGACGGCAGCGCAAGGTTATGGAACGCGGCGACCGGGGCCGAAGTCATGCGCCTGGACGGGCATACCGACGAGGTGTTGAGCGCGGTCTTCAGCCCGGATGGACTTCGCATCCTAACCGGGGGTGGCGACGAGACTGCCCGCCTATGGGACGCGACAGGGGGTGCCGAAATCCGCCGCTTCGAAGGGCATATCGACCGGGTGTGGAGCGCCGTCTTCAGCCAGGATGGGCGCTTCATCCTCACCGCTGGGGATAACACCGCCCGCCTATGGGACGCGACAGGGGGTGCCGAAGTCCGGCGCTTCGAAGGGCATACCTCAATCGTGTGGAGCGCGATCTTCAGCCCGGATGGGCGTTTCATCTTGACCGCTAGTGGCGACGGCAGTGCCCGCCTGTGGGACGCAGCGACGGCTGCTGAAGTCCGGCGCTTCCAGGGACATATTACCGATACCAATAGGGCTGTCTTCAGCCCGGATGGGCGCTTTATCCTCACTGCTGGCGCTGATGACACTGCCCGCCTGTGGGACGCAGCGACGGCTGCTGAAGTCCGGCGCTTCCAGGGGCATAGTATGGGAGTGCTTAGCGCGGTCTTCAGCCCGGATGGGCGCTTTATCCTCACCGCTGGGGATAACACCGCCCGCCTGTGGGATGTAAACATGGCTGCCGAAGTCCGGCGCTTCGAGGGGCATACCGATAATGTGCGGAGCGCGGTCTTCAGCCCGGATGGGCGATTCGTTCTGACTGCCAGCCATGATAGAACCGCTCGCCTGTGGGATGCTGCGACGGCTGCCGAAGTCCGGCGCTTCGAGGGGCATACCTCAAGTGTGGGGAGCGCGGTCTTCAGCCCGGATGCAGCCACCATCTTGACCGCCAGCGCTGATGGCACCGCCCGCCTGTGGGACGCAGCGACCGGTGCAGAAGTCCGGCGCTTCGAGAGGCATACCTCAGGCGTGTGGAGCGCGGTCTTCAGCCCGGATGGACGCTCCATCCTGACTGCCAGCGAAGACGCCAGCGCCCGCCTGGTCCGTGATTTGACCGATGACGAACGTCGTCAATACAACGTCACGGATACTGAGCCGACCTGTCCGCATCTGGCAAATAGAGATGTCGCACCACATACGCTGAGGCCTGTCCTAACTTGGACACCTTTCCCCACGCCCACTATCCCGGTGTGGACGCCGCTCGCAATCACGCCAACGGTTGATCTGACGCAGCTGACGGCGACGGTCACAGTCACGCCTTCGCCTTGGCCGACTCAAACACCCGGCCCAACCGCCACCGCCACACCGACACTCGTCCCGGTCACGCTGGCGATCACGCCGTTCCCCACGCCGACCATCCCGGTGTGGACGCCGATTGCCAGTCCGACAGAGAGTGATACGCCGACGATCACGCCGACGCCATGAGTCGTGCTCCAACTCCCCCTCTCCCACGTCCCGACCTCCTAAAAGTCCCCTCTCCCGACGGCGTAGCATAATCTGACTCCCGACCAACATGGTATACGCCGTCGAACGTAGAGGGGATTGAGGGGTGAGGCCGCTGCGCCCAACTCCAAAAACGGAACATATGTTCCGTTTTTGCGCCCAATCCATGCAATACTGGGGGTATGACGACCCATCACCTCACCACCCCGGAGCGCCTGACCAACCTTCACGATGACTGTGGTGGCACGCTCCCTTATGCCCACCATGGCGTTGGCGTCGTTGGCGGGCGGTGGCAGCCTCCCGCGTTTTCACCAGCAACGCCGCCAATTGGCGGCTCCAGCCGAACCGCCCGCCAGGCCATCGGTCACCCGGAGCGCCACCCTCCCGGCTTCCCACCGACATCCTTGGCGGGAATGCCCTCCTGTAGGTCAAGCTTCCGACACACGCACCGCCCATAAGCCCACTGCCCCGGCGGGGAGAGTCAGCCGCACCCCGGCGCGCAGCTCGCGCCCGCTGAAGATGAGCGGTGGCTCGGTCTCCAGCGGGGGGCGGAGTTGATAGGTGCCGTCGGGTTGGGCGGGCAGTCGCAGCTCGACCGACTCAACCCCGCTGGCATTGGGGAAGATCGCCAACAGGCCCTCCCCGTTCAGGCTCAAGCGGGCGTACCCGTCCCACTGGTTTTGCCGGGGCTGCATCCAGTTCCCCAGCGGGATGAAGGTCTGATCCAGCGCCACCTCACGCCGCAGCGCCTTGAACCAGTCCATGTGCTGGCGGTACCAGGCGATCTGCGCCGGGGTGAGCTGCCGCAGGTCGCCCAGCAGCAGCGGGCTGGAGGCAATGGTCGTGGCAAAGCGGTCGGCAATCGGTTCGCGGGTCGCTTCCAGATTACCGATCAGCAGCGACTCGGTCGGGACGGCCAGCGCCCGCTGATAGAGCAGCGTCCGCGCCTGCACCGGCCCCCAGTAGCCATCCAGCTTATCCTGCGCGTTGCTCAACCAGTCGAAGTCTGCCGCGGCCAGCAGACCGTAGTCGATGATGTGCTTGTGCCCCCAGAGTTCAAAGGTCAGGTCGATCAGCACATCCGGCTGGGCCGCATAGATCTGCTCGCAGACCCAACGCATCCCCTCGTAAATCAGGCTGAGGGACTCCTCCCAGGATTGATGGTGATGCCCCGGCGTGTGGCAGCCCGGTGCCTCGCCATAGGCATTAAAGACGCTGGTCAGGTCGATCTTGAGGTACTGGACGTGATAGCGCCCGACCAGGTCGATCAGGCGCTGGGCGGCTGCGGCCCGATAGTCGCTTGCCAGGCACATAATCGGGCGCATCCCCCAGGCAGTGCGGGTCTGTTTGATCTGCCCGCGCCCATCCCGGCAGAGCCATTCCGGGTGCTGCTGATAGACTGCGGAGTCCTCCGCGACCACTGTCAGCGGCACCCACAGGCCCAGCCGCATCCCCGCTGCCTCGATCTGCTGGCGCAGCGGTTCCAGCCCTGCCGGGAAGCGCGCCGGGCTGACCGCGTTATCCCCGTAGGCCGTTTGCCAGCCATCATCAATGGCGAAGCAATCCATACCCATCTGCGCCGCAATCGGGATGAGGGCCTCGACGGTCGCGGCGTTGATCTTCTCGAAGAAGCCTTCCCAGGTGTTGTAGATGAAGGGTCGCGGGGCCGCGTGCCGACGCAGTCGGGCATTGGTGTAGGCGGGCAGCAGGCAGCGCGGCGAGTCCGGCGTGTCATCCCCGCCCAACCACAGCACGGTCATGACCGCGCTGGTGAAGGACTCCCCAGGCGCGAGGCTGCGCTCGAACGGGAAGAGATCGGTGTCATAGCCCAGCCGGAAGCCACCCGCCCAACCCAATGTCTCCGACTTTTTGCAGTACCCCGGTGCACCGTTGAGCGCAGCAAAGCCCTCGCCGGTTTCGATATGCCGCTGGACGAACAGCATGTCCTCCACCCGCCCACTGTAAAGCAGTTCGCGCGGGTTGATGCCGTAGCCCGCCTGTAGGGTCTGGGTGCCGGGCGGGCCGCTGGCAAGCACGGCGGACTCGATCACCAACTGCGTGAGGCGGATGGGCACAGCGCCGGTGTTGGTCAGGGTCAGCCACTTGCGGCAGGCGGGGAAGTCGGCATCGAGTTCATAATGGCAGGTGATTTCCAGCGGGGTGCCGACCAGCGCCAGCCGCACATGCAAAGTCGAAGCGCTGGCAGCAGCGTCGATCAGGTCGAGGCGAGCCTCGCTGCTGCTGACCGGCACACCGTCCAGATGCAGCGCGAATTCTTCCCCGTGCTGCCAGGTGTGGTGCGCCCAGGCCAGATAGTCCACGCCGCTGCGCCGGTTGATCCAGGCGGTGGTTTTCAGGCCGGACTCCGGCTCCAGGGTGAGCGTGCGCTGCATGGTCGGGCTGGTCAGGTTCCAGGTAGGCATCGGTGTAAGGCTCCATGAGTTGCAGATGACGTGGACTGGAGCTTATCGCTTTCCAGATCGGTGAACAAGAATCGGTTAGGCGTCCCGTTGATTCACCCCAAACCGATTCGAATCGGTTCAGTTGATGGAAAGGGGTTGCGCTCGTGTAGAAGCTTAATCATCCAGTTCAAAATACTCGTCTTACAATCAGCGTTATGTGTATTCGCATTTGAACCTGATAGGGAAATATCCCTGATGAAACATTTCTTGATCTTGGTGATGGTCGTGGTACTGGTCGGCAGTCTGGCCGCAGTTGTACTAGGGGCTGACGAAGTCCTGTCCTGCACGACTGATCCCGAAGATGGCAGTGGTCTGCCAGTGTGCAGTACCCGTGCCGATAACGAATGTTATGAAGGTGGCTCGATGGCCGGGAAGTGTGACAACGAGTGGCTGTGGAAAGCCGGGTGGGAAATTGCCCGCTTAAATGATGGGCGCATAACTCTCGAGGAAGTCAACCCGGAGTGGCGCTTCCTGGTGCCACCACCAGCGGAGCCAGTAGCAAGCAGCAGTGGCGGCCAAAGCGTTTCATATGCCGGCTGCTACAATGCTGTAGAGTCTTTTTTCGACATCACCTACAGCGGGGCACCAAATGTAGCGGGCAATATTTCCTTACATGCACTTAGCTATGATGGCACTTGCTCCACACCGGTTTCAGATAACACGGTCGCAGTAACGGCTGTTTCGGAAGCTGAAGCCAGGACTGCCTGTCAAGGTTTCGGGCGTCCTCTAGGCTTCGAGCTGCCAATGGAAATCTACTGGCCCGGGCTAGCTGGCTCCGGATTGTGGGTGTGTGGCAATTAGAAATAGCGGCGATTGTAGAATGAATACCGGAGTGTGGGCGACCATACCCCGGTTTTGATTCGCGGTTGCATGCAATTTTTATGAACGAGTCGGCGTCCATGCCGCTCACAACTGCCACAAATTGCACGAGACTCATGTTCGACGCGGTGATTTGCAGGGACGCGCAGCGGTTTGAACGAAGTGGCTACGCTGCATGGTCGGACTGGTCAAGTTCCATGTAGGCGGCTCCATGTATCATATTCGCGGATTGTACTGGGATGCCTCCACCCTGCACAGTCATCGTGGCCTGCTGCTATCATGAGAGATGGGGCGATCCGTTGGGTCTGCCCACCGATACATTCCACTCATCAGGACGATCACGCCCATGCGGATTCTCATCACCGGCTCCAGCGGACAAATTGGCACCAACCTCGGCCTCTACTTGCAGGATCAGGGGCATGAGGTTTTTGGGATCGACATCCGTTCCAATAAATGGACGGATCGCATCCCCACGCTGCTGCAAGACCTGAGCGTCCAGTATCCGGCCCATAAGGGCGGCATCGGTTACGTGGAGTACCCGGAAAAGCTGGATGTGGTGGTGCACTTCGCCGCCCATGCCAAGGTGCATGAGCTGGTCGAGCAACCGGGGCGCGCCCTGCAGAATATCACCATGACCTTCAATGTGCTGGAGTTCTGCCGCCAGCAAAATCTGCCCATCGTCTTCAGCAGCTCGCGGGAAGTCTACGGCGATATTCACCGCTACATCACCGAGGAAACGCAGGCGGACTTCGCCTATACGGAAAGCCCCTACTCCGCCAGCAAAATCGCTGGTGAGGCGCTCATCTACTCCTACGCGCAATGCTACGATCTGAAGTACATCGTCTTCCGCTTCAGCAACGTCTACGGGCGCTTTGATAACGACATCGAACGCATGGAACGTGTCATCCCGCTGTTCATCCGCAAAATCCAGAACGACGAACCCATCACCATCTTCGGCGAGCAAAAGGTGCTGGACTTCACTTACGTGGATGACTGCGTGCGCGGGGTGGCCGCCGGTGTGGAACGGCTGGTACAGGGGCGAGTCAGCAACCAGACCTTCAACCTGGCCTACGGGCAGGGGAACAGCCTGGTCGCCATGTCCGGCTTCATCGCGGAGGCGCTGGGCAAACAACCGGACATCACCCTCAAGCCCGCCCGCGTCGGTGAGGTGACTCATTACGTAGCGGATATTTCCCGCGCTTCCGAGTTGCTTGGTTATAACCCCACGACCCCGCTGCGCGAGGGCATTCACAAGGCGGTCAACTGGTCAACGGCGTGGTGGGAGAAGCAGGGGCAGTAGTTTCAGGTGGCAAGTAGCAAGTAATGGATTGTAGGTGGATGGTGAGCTGCACTCACCTGATATACTATGTTGTGTGTTCACTTAAGTGAACTGGACTTTTGGCGATTCGCCAGTCTGTTAAACGAGGGCCGTATACGGCGTCACAGGCCCGCGCCGAGTAGAGATGAAACATCATGAAGAAGAACCGCGTATCTCCGACCTCATCCGCAAGCTAAAAACCGCTAATCGTCAAACTTTTGACGAGACAATCGCTGCACTGGTTGAGCGCAGCGACCAGGCCATTGAACCCCTACTTCGCACCCTGAGTTCCCCTCACCGTCACATCAAATCCTACGCTGCCCTGGCTCTGGGCAAGATTGGCGATCCCCGCCTGCTGCGTCCCGTGATGCAGGCATTAAGTGATCCCAGTGGCGAATATGAAAATAGTTTATTGAACGCGCTTCACTACTTTGGTGAAGCAGCCCGACTGCCGCTGATTGACCTGCTGGCCTCTGACTCTGACGCTGGGATACGAGCAAGCGCAGCCACAGCCCTGGGTATGTTCAAGGAAACGCGGGCGGCAGATGCGCTACTACGGGCACTGGATGACCCCGAAAAGCGTGTACAAATAGAGGTGGTTACTGCGCTGGGACGCTTGCAGGAAGTACGCGCAGTCGACCCCCTGCTTATAGCATTAAATGATGAATGTGCGTGGATGCGCTGCGAAGCCGCCTGGGCATTGGGCCAGATACGGGATGGGCGGGCGCTGGAACCCTTGATGTGGACGCTCCACGATCCCGATTCTTTCGTACGCGATAAAGCCGCATTCGCGCTAGGGCTACTCGGCAATACACGGGCCGTTGACCCTTTAATTCAGCTGTTGAAGGATGACTACGAAGGCGTGCGTGGGAGCGCGGCCTCGTCACTGGGTCGGTTGGGAGAAGCACGCGCAGTCGAACCGTTGATTGCGATGTTACAACAGGACACGGGTTATGGTCTTGCAATATCTCAGGCTGCTGAGGCTTTGGGGGAACTCAAGGATCAACGTGCGGTAGAGCCACTGCTCCAAACGCTGACCAGCGGTAGAGATAGATTTCGTATAGGACTAATTGTTGCGCTTGGAAAACTGCAAGATCGACGGGCGATCCCTGAATTAATTGGCCTCTTGAAAGATGCAAATCCGCAGGTGCGCTCTTATGCGATTCGGTCACTGGAGGTCTTTTTGGGGCAAGACGAACGTGTGGTTGAATCACTGATCACCATGCTGGATGATACGGGTACTTGGGGTGTAAGTCTGAACATCTCGGTTTCGGGCGATGCGCTTCGCGTCCTAAAGCATATCGGAACCCCGGAAGCACGGGCAGCTATCAAGGACTGGAAAGCCCGGCAAGTGAGCAACCAGCCAATCAATAGCCGATCTCCTGAGTAAAAGCATCCGCAAGGCGTTCAACTGGTCAACGGCGTGGTGGGTAATAGGGACGCGCAACGGCGCGTCCGCTAAACTTGCTACAGACTGATCCCTACCGCATCGTCACCTGCATCCGCATCCCGTACTTCGGGCGGAGAGTCACCATGGGAGCCAGCGCAATCCGCTGCGCTGGCGCGAGCGTCAGATGGGCGCGCTGGAGCAAGGTCGCCAGAATAAGGACGGCTTCCATCTGGGCAAACTGATTGCCGATGCAAATGCGCGGCCCACCGCCAAAGGGGAAGTAAGCGTACTTGGGCACCCGTGCTTCCCAACCGGGCGCAAAGCGTTCGGGCTGGAAGCGCTCCGGCTCCGGCCACCAGCGCGGATCATGGTGCATCACATACTGGCTCATCAGGACAATATCGCCTTTGGCAATGTGATAACCGCCGATCTCGACCGCTTCCTGTACCTCCCGCGTGATCGTCCAGGCGGGTGGATACAGGCGCATGGTTTCATTGATGACCTGCTGGGTATAGGTCAGGCGCGGCATATCGGCAAAGGTCGGCAACCGCCCGTTCAGCACGCTGTCCAGTTCTTCCATCAGGCGCGCCTCGACTGCCGGATGAGTCGCCAGCAGGTAGAGCGCCCAGGTCAGCGCATTGGCAGTGGTTTCGTGCCCGGCGATGAACAGCGTCATGGCTTCATCCCGCGCCTGCTGATCGGTCATCGAACCGCCGTCGTCTTCATCAACCGCCATCAACAGCATCGAGAGCAGATCCCCTTTGTCTTCTCCGCTCTGGCGGCGCTCGGTGATAAAGCCCATGATGGTCTGCTCCAGCAAAGCGGAGGCCGCGCGACGCTTCCGGTTGCGCGGGGTCGGCAGCTTCAGCCACCAGTCATTAGGGCGAACAATGCGCTGGGCGGTCGTCTCGATCCCCAGACTGATGGCCTCACCAATGGCGCTGGCATCCTGCACGTCGGCATCGAACAAAGTCCGCGCCACAATCCGCATGGTCAGGGTCATCATCTCGTGGGACATATCGTAAGTCCCCCCATCAAGCCACTCTTCCAGATGATCACTGCTGTAGCGAGCCATCACCTCGGCGTAGCTGGCGATGCGCTTGTGATGAAAGGCGGGCTGCGCCAGCTTGCGCTGCCGCCGATGGAATTCACCATCACTGGTCAGCAGGCCGTTGCCAATGGTTTCCTTCGCGGCCCGTTTGAGGTTGGGAGATTTGTAAAAAGCTGCCGGGTTTTCCACCAGGACATAGTGAATATCATCGGGGTTATTGAGCTGGTAGATGCGGCGCGGCCCAACCTTGAAGCAGGCGATATCGCCGTACTCTTCCCGGTTGCGGAGCATAAAGCGCAGGCGGCGATCATCGAGCAGGTTGAGGAAGATCCCCACGCCCGCGCGAGACTTCGGGCCGGGCGGATAATTCAGTGTCAGTGCAGCCATATGGACCTCGATCAAACTCCGGTAAATCATAAACATGCTGTCTACAAAGTACCGGAGGTCGAGACTGCTTGTCAATCAAAAAGATGTAAAGTTTGTGTGAACGGTTTACCTATAAATGACGTGGCGTAACAGGAAACGGCTGATGGAGGTGTAAACATGCTCGATGGTCTCCGCCCCCCGGAAACCGTGCCCTTCCCCGGCATAGCGATGGAACTCGGTCGGCACCCCGCGCCGCTGGAGAGAGGCGTACAAGCCTTCGGCCTGGTTGATCGGCACTACCGGGTCATCCTCACCATGCAGGAACAAGACCGGGTCAATAATCCGCTCGGCGTGGAACAAGGGCGAGCGTGCGCGGTAGATCTCGCTGGCGGCGGGCAGTGGTCCAAAGAGGCGGTCGTTATAGTGCGCCTCAAACTTGTGGGTTTCCATCTGGAGCGCGAACAGGTCACTGATCCCGTATAGGCAGATTCCGGCCCGGAAGAAACCCGGCTGGGTCACCAGACTTTGCAGAACCGTATAGCCCCCGGCGCTACCACCCATGATGACCAGCTTGCTGGCATCGGCCAGGCCTTCCTCAACCAGATACTGCGCTCCACCGACTGAGTCTTCGACATCGACCACGCCCCACCTACCGTCCAGCTTCCGCATGTAGGCACGTCCGTAACCCGTACTGCCGCGATGGTTCGGATAGAGGACTGCATAACCCTGGGTGGCGAAGTACTGCGCGGCTGCCTCCCAACCCGTCCGCACCTGGGAGGTTGGCCCGCCATGTACGATCACCACCAGGGGCGGTGCATCTTCAGCAGCAAAGGCCCCTGCCGGAGGATAGTAGAGGCCATAGACCGGGTCGCCATCTGGCCCTGCCCATTTGATCGAACGAGCGGCGCTGAGACGTTTGGGGGGCAAATTCTCCATCCCGGCCCGCCGATGGATGCGGATCGACCCGGTTGGCTGGCTGGTGACCAGAGTGACGCTATCTTCTGCCGGGGTGAGCAATGCCAGCGGACGATCATCCACCGGCAAACTGACGATGCGTGGCGGTTGAGTAGAAGACGAACCGATAAAGGCTACCAGTTCCCCATCCGGGGACAGGCTTGGCTGGTGGATCTCGGTATAGATACCGGTGGGCACCTGCCAGGGGAGCCGTTCATCCAGGCGCTGCCGCCAGAGGGTACAAACCCCTTCCTGATGCCGCACATAAACCAGACCGCTGCTATCCGGCATCCAAGCAAAGGTGCGGATGCCCTGCACCCAGCAGGGTACACCGTGATCCAGTTCGCCGCTGGTGAAGGGACGCTGCTGCCCGGTCGCCATTTCATAGAGCATGATTTGGTTCCAGCCGGACTCATCGCTAATGTAGGCCAGCCAACGTCCATCCGGGGAGAAGGCCGGACTGTTCACTGCTATCGCCTCACCCCCGGCAATCGTATGGGTTTCAATCGCTGTCGGTTGACCACCGCTCAAGCGAAGCAAGCGCAGTTCGGTGCCATCCCAGGGCATATTAGGATGGTTCCAGGTCACGCAGGCGGCATACTCGCCGGAGGGATGCCAGGCCGGCTGCATGACAAAGTCCGTCCCCTCCAGGAGCTTCTGCGGCCACTGCGTGCCATCGGCTGCCACTACTGCCAGGCAGTCTATGCCATCCAGCGAATGTACATAGAGCACCCATCGACCATCGGCTGACAGGGCTGGTGCAGCCGCGCTCCCAAAACCCGGAGTGATGGATTTGAGGATGCCATCGGCTAGTGCCAGCCGGTAGAGCTTCCCACCCGGCCCGGCAGCGATAACCACGCCAGCGCGTACAGTGAACTCGCCACCGCCATAGCCGACAGTACCACGGACACTGAAATCCGCGCCGGTCAGGAGATAAGGCGCATCCTCACCCAACTGGGCAAATAGGGAACCCAGTTTGCCTGCGGCTTCATGCCAGATGAGTGCTCCGCTGCCGTCATCCCACTGCACATCATTCAAACGCAGGGACTCGGCCAGTCGCTTGGGTGAAATTGCCCCTGGCGCAGTGCCGTAGGTTTGGAGAGAAGATGTAGCCATGGGGGATATCAACCTCGAATAGCGTGGATAAGATTCAGTGAAGAGTGTAACACGGAGGCATAACCAGACAACAAAAAACCCCGCCAAAAAAGCGGGGTGTTGTTTGTTCGAGCGCGGTCGGGGAAGAAATCTATTAAAGAATTTTCTTTGGTTTCCCGCGCTCGTTCTTTATCTTGCACTCATCATATGATTCTCGAATGCCAATGTCAACTACAACGGAGGGTATTACAGCTATTGAGGGGCGCCTGTGAAGTACAGAATTATCGATAATTTAACTGTTCACAAACCCGCCTTCAGGCAACGCAATTGTAAAATTTCCATTAAATCCGAATTATGTAACGTTCATCATTGTCAAAGAATGAAGAAAAGCACCACAAATTGGGCTGTCATCATGCCAATCGGCTGAAGGTGCCAAAATGCGGCTTATAAAATCGTGCATCTTGCACAAGGCTTTTGGGCTGATCCTGCCCCCTGGACGGCATTTAGCACAATCCAGGGGATTAGTTCATAAACATGAAGTTAAGGGGAAGCGAAATCTGCCGGGGTGAAGTCGCGCACACAGCGAAAGCCGTACCAATCGCTGCTTTCGAAGCGAGTCTGGGTATTTTCGGCAAAGTCGTCACGGGACATGGCGCGGGTATCGGCTGCAATCCAGTTCCAGGAGCCGCCGCGCAGAGTCCGCTTGCTACCCGGGTCGGACGGATTTTCCCGGCCATCACTGGCCAGGTAGGGATACGGATAGCTGTAGATGGTGCTGGTCCATTCCCAGACATTCCCGGCAAGGTCAAGCGCCCCTACCCAGGATGCACCAGCGGGGTATGACCCGACAGGCGCAGTGGTCGCGTAACCATCCCTGAAGGCTGTATCTTTCCAGTTATACTGGCAATCGCCTTCGCAGTAGTTCAGCCGCGAACCATCGAAAGCATTCCCCCAGGGGTAAACCCATCCATCCGGCCCCCGGGCTGCATACTCCCATTCAGCTTCCGTCGGCAGGCGCATTCCCTGAGACTGACAATAGGCCTGCGCGTCGTTCCAAGTCAGGTTCGTGCGCGGATAGGCATCGCCAGGGAACGCCCCTGCCGAACCATATTGCCCATTCGTGACTTCGGTCACATCCATCCAGAAAGGCTGCTCAAAACAGACCAACCCAGTCGGCACTTCATCCTCATAGTTCGCACGCGAGCACTGCCCGAGCGTATCTGAGCACTGCTGCGCTGCTGCTTCGACCTGCTGCGGGGTACTGCCCATGTTAAAGCAACCAACGGGGACCAGCACTAATTCTCGACCGCCCAGAGTCCGGCGCACAGGAGTCCACGACCGGTTGGACATGACTGGGTTACCCGGCAAGCCCAGCGTGACCGGTGTCGAAGTCGGCGCGAGCGTAGCCGGTGGGGATGTTGAAGTCGGCTGATCGGTTGGTGGCAGCGTTGCAGTTGGTACATCCGTCGACGTGGCGGTTGGGTCCTGGGCAATACCGGTTGCCAGTACCAATGCCGGAGTAGGTGTTGCTGAGCGCTGTGATTGACTCTGGCTCAGGAAGGCGATCAAGGCGAGTAAAGCGATCACACCGATTGCACCAAGCCCCAACACCAGGTTGCGCTTCCCTGCACCGGCGGCAACCGGTCGCACGCCCATCTGGTGGGGTGCCGGACGGTAAGCCAGCGCCGGATCGGGTGTGTTCGGCGCGAGCGTTAGGCCCTTGCGGCTGAGTTCCACATAAAGCTGGCGCAAAGACAACTCATACGGTTGCTGATGAAAATCAATGTACTGAATCCGGTTGAGCTGAAAATGGATTTTGGCGGGCCGCAGCAATACAGGCACAATCGGCTTATTGTGGTCGAGGCAGTACTGCCATTCATCTTCCACATTCCGCGAGGTCATCGACTCCGGTGAGATGATGACCACCATGGCCTCGGCAGCATCCAGCCCTTGCTGAATGGCGCTGCTCCACTTCATGCCGACTGGAATATCTTCCACATCAATCCAGATGTCCGCCCCCATGCCAGAAAGGGACTCCGCCAATTGGCGGGCGAAGACTTCATCGGTGCGACTGTAGCTGATGAAAATCCGGGCCATCGGGCAGTTACTCCAGATACGGGGCCAATGCCACCTAGCGTAATGCAGATTGAGACCTTACGCCACAGCAGGTGGTTGTTTGCCCTACACTGTGAATAACAGGATCGGACAGCAACCAGAGGTCACGTCATGCCCCCTAAACAGATTGTGCCAGGATTTTATGAACTGCGCGTTGGAATCGCCAACGTTTTTCTGCTGGAAAGCCCAGGCGGGCTGGTTTTGTTTGATACTGGCGTTCCGGGCAGTCAGGATGCGATTTTGCAGGCGATCCATACGCTGGGCAAAACCCCGCAAGATCTGAAACACATCGTCATCACTCATGCTCACCCCGACCACATCGGCAGTCTGGCCGCGCTGCAGCGGCTCACCCCGGCCAGAACCTATATTCATCCGGTGGACGCGGGCGTGGCCCAGCGCGGCGGAGACTTTGATCCTCGCCATGACACGCGGCCTTTCAACCCGGCACCCGGCCTGTTGGTCGGGATGCTCTTCCGCATGTTCCTCCGCCCGTACCGGGGACTGGAACCCGCCCGGATTGATGTGGAGCTCCGCGGCGGCGAACGCCTGCCCTTCGCTGATGATATCGAAGTCATCTTCGCGCCGGGGCATTCCATGGGTGAACTGGCATTCCTGTGGAAGCAGCATGGCGGCGTGCTGATCGCTGGCGATACTTGCGCCAATCTGCCCGTGCTGGACTGGAGCCTCGGTTACGAAAACCTGGAGGTGGGCAAGCGCAGCCTCAAGGAACTGTGCCATTACCAATTTGAAGCCGCCGTCTTTGGTCACGGCGGCGCGATCACCCGCGGGGCCAGCGACCGTTGGCGCAAGCGCTGGGGAACTTTGCCAGGTTAGCTTTATCGCATCAAGCGCAGGCTGGGACGCCTGCGTTCCTGCCTGATGGGAGGGCGATGAGCGTATTCCCAGACCTCGTCAGCAATCGTCCAGACCGCATCCGGCTGACCGAGTTCGCGGGCATTGGCGGACCGCTTCGCCAAGCCCGCCGGGCCTTCCGCCAGCCAGTGACTGACCGCCGACGCGACCTGCTCCGGCGACGGCGCAAAGATGCCCGCGTCATTTTTCACCACAAAATCCACGTTGCCCGTTTCCTGACCAGGAATGGCATCATAGATGATGACGGGCAAGCCCGCGATACAGGCCTCGCTGATGGTGGCCGGGCCGCCTTTCGTCACCAGCATATCCGCAGCGGCCATCAACACCGGCATGTTGGTCACAAAGGGATAGATGCGAGTCGGCTGGTTCCATGAACTGGTTTCGAGATTCTCTTTCAAGGCCGCGTTACGACCGGCGATCACAGCGATCTGGCAGCGTGCTTTCAAGTCATTGACCGCCCGCGCGGTCTTGTAGAGCGGCCCCATGCCTTCGCCGCCCCCTACCATCAGAATAGCCGGTAAGTCCGGATCCCAACCCAGTTCTGCCCGTGCCGCCGCTTTATCGGTCAGGCGCTTGCTGAAATCCGCATGAACGGGCAGGCCCGTGACCCGCATCTTCGCCGGATCAAGTTCGTTATCGAGGCCTACTTCCAGCGCAGCCTGAGTCGGCACCAGGGTGCGGTCAGCCCGTGTGTCGTACCAGAAGGCATGGGTGGAGACGAGATCGGTCACAACCACCACATACGGCGGACGTTCTTCCATGCGTGCCAGGGTGGACATCAGCGGGCGGGTGAGCAGTGAATGGACGCACACAACGACATCCGCCGGGTGCTCGCGGAACAGACGGCGCAGGCCGCTCCGCATGGAAGGATGCACTGTCTTTTCGATGATGGCCGCCAGGCGCGGATTATTCGTCCACTGATACGTGACGGCCCAGGACGACTTGGTGTTGTTAATCATCCAGGGGTACATCTCTGGCGCGTACTTGTAAGGAAAGGGCGTGTACTGGCGGAAAACATCCACCATCTCGATCTGCGCCTCGCCGGGGTGCTTCACCAGCAGCGCGTCACGGATGGCTTCCGCCGCTGCCCGATGCCCGCCGCCGGTATCCGAGAACAAGAGGAGGATGCGCTTGCTCATGGAGAGTCGGTTCTTTCTGCCCGCGTTGGGGCGATGAGTCGTTTCATGCGTTTGGTGAGTTCGGAGCGGGTGAGCATGACGCGGCGACCACAGCCGGTACAACGCAGGGCGACATCCGCCCCTACGCGCTCGACCAGCCAATCCGTCGCGCCGCAGGGGTGAGCCTTCTTCATCTGGATACGATCACCGACAGCCAGCGCCTGCATGTTTCACCTTTTCGCCGAGTGTACCATACACAACACCCGGCAGGAGGTGAGGTGGCGCTCTGAAAGATCATTCTGCTAGCGAGCAGTATCAGCGTCGTCAGTTGGTCCTGTGATGCTGCCTATATGACGGTAAAATCCAATCAACAGATGGATATCAGGGCTAACAACTGCTCATGGACATCAGCGCGCCGCAACAGTCACCTTCCGTGAACCTCAAGAGCATCGCGCTGCCGGCGCAACATGGGGTCTGGGGCTTCTGGCTAGAACCGTCGCTGGCAGCGATGATCGCTGCCCCGTCATGGGCGGGATTGTGCCTGAGCCTGGCGGCTTTGAGCGCCCTGCTGCTCCACCATCCCCTGACGGTAATGCTTAAGGATTACCGCCGCCGCAAACGTTATGCGCGAACCCACTGGGCAGAGCGTTTTGTGCTGGTGTATGGCGGCATGGCGCTGATCAGTTTACTGCTGGCGATCAACCTCGCTCCGCATCCCTTCCTGAACGGGCTACTGCTGGCAGTACCTTTTGCGCTGGTTCAGATTGGCTTTGAGCTGCGGAATCAAGTTCGACACCCATTGGCAGAAATCAGCGGTGCCATCGCCTTTGCTGCACTGGCACCCTCAATCCTGCTGATATCCGGCTGGGAGTGGTCGCTGGCGATCGGTCTATGGGTGGTGCTGGTGATCCGCGCGGTGGTTTCCATCCTGTATATTCGGGCACGGCTGCGACTGGAAAAGGGAAAACCTGCTCATGCACCCGCCGTCATGATTACCCACCTGGTCGGGTTGATCGTACTGGCTGGATTGATGGTCACCAGCCTGAGCCCCTGGTTGAACCTGATCGGCGGACTGGTGCTGCTCATCCGGGCGGGGTTGGGAGTAAGCGCTTTCAGAACACCGACCCCGGCCAAAGTCATTGGTTTCCGCGAGATCGCTTACGGATTGATCGTCGCCCTGCTGGCAGGGGTTGGGATGCGTCTGCTGGTGGCCTGACATCAGGGTTTTTCCCATCGTAGGGCTTCCGTAGTTGAAGGTCGACTGCAGACGGATAATGCAAGCGTCGTCCCTACAGCATAGGTCGGTTGCGTAAGGATATACGAGGGGCGACCCGGCGGGTCGCCCCTACGCACATAACCTAATACGTGAATCAAAAAGGCGGCCCCTGCCGGGAACCGCCTTCTCGTTATTGACGAGACCTTAAACGGGTTCTGCTGCCCGTTCCCGACCCTCAATCACCGCGGCTTCAGCATCATCTGGCGCATGGTAGCCGATCATCTTGGCGCGGTCTTCATCCCACACGCGGACGAACAATGACTTCAAGCTGGTCTTGAGCGTCATCGGCTCCACACTCTGGAACAACTCATGGCTGTTGTGGCACTCCTCCAGCTTGTAGTTGGGGATTTTGGGTGCCAGGTGATGGATGTGATGGAAACCGATGTTGCCGGTGAACCATTGCAGCGGTTTCGGCAGCATGTAGAAGGAACTACCGTAGAGCGAGGCCTGTGCAAAATCCCACTTGTCATGGTATTCCCAGTAGGTATTTTCGTACTGATGCTGGACGTAGAACATCCACACGCCCACGCCGGACGCCACCATGATGACGGGCAGTTGCACGGCGATATACGGGGCCAAGCCAATCGTCCCCCACATGCCGAAGAAGATACCGGCGAGCGCCAAATTGGTGCCGTGCAGGCTCCACTTTTCGCGACTGGTGGCGGCGCTGTTGAAGATCGGCAGGCGTTGGAGCACCACAAAATCGATCACCGGGCCAAAGCCAAAAATGACCACTGGATTGCGGTACAGACGGTAAGCGATGCGCTTCCAGGTGGGCAGCTTGTCGTATTCGGCGCGGGTCAAAGTCCAGATGTCGCCGACACCACGATGATCCAGATCACCAGAGGTGGCATGGTGGATGGCATGGGCCTGACGCCAGGAGTAGTAGGGCGTGAAGACAATCAGTCCGGTCAGCGTGCCGACCAGATCATTGGCCCAGCGCTGCTTGAAAAAGGAACCGTGTCCAACATCGTGGAAGATGATGAAGATGCGGACGGCGAACAGGCCTGCCAGCATCGAAAAGGGCAGCGATGCCCAGATCGAAATCTCCAGGGCGCGGTAGGCTACGTACCACAGGATGAAGAATGGGCAGATGCTGTTCACCAACTGCCATAAACTGGCACGCAGGTCGCTGGACATGAACGGCTTAACGGCGCTCGTCCAGACAGATTTTTCGATTTTGGGGAATTTCTCAGCAGGTGAAAGAGTGGTCATGGTGTCTCCAGGCTATTCCGGCGGGGTATTCCGCCCGGAAAGGTGAACGATTGACAGATGTGCTTGTGAAGAGGTTCACCAATACAATTATCATAAACCCCACACCCAGCCTGGAGACACGGTCAATTAAATGAGAAATCTGGTACGATCATGGTATGAACCCGCTCAAGCCTAATCCTTACCTGGAAGAACCGGCACCGCCCCTGCGGAATCCGCGTGGCAATCTGCTGATTGGCTGGTTGGTGTTCCTGGGTGTCGCCAACGTGCTTGGACTGATCCGGGGCATCGAGCGCGCCAGTCCGCTGCACATTGCCTGGGCGGTCTTCGGCCTGCTGTGCGTGGCGGGCATCTGGGGCTGGTTCCGACTGGCATACTTCGCCATCTATCTGGGTTTTCTGTTCAACATGGCGACCAGCCTCGACCTGTTCGCCAGTGGTCAACAATCGGATGCAGTCATCCTGTTCCTGAGCAGCCTGACTTATGCGGCTGTCACTTTTTTCCTGATTCACCATCGATTGAATGAGTTCCGCTGATGCCTCAACGACCTGCTAAACGCCGACCTATCGGTACTGTCCCACGTAATGTGCGCCCAACGCGCAAACCAGCCCCCCCTAAACCGGAAGCTCCACCGCCGAAGCCTGCCCCGGTCGTACACCGCTATGAAGCAGACATTGCCGAAGGGCTGGAAGCGCTGGCGGAAGAAGAAATCCTCTCGCTGCTGGGGAGTGGTGTCACCTTTGAAGAGCGCGTCCGCAAGCCGGGCATCCTGCGCTTCAGCTATGCCGGGAATCCCTTCCACCTGACGCGCCTGAAAACTGTGCAAGCGGTTTATCACCGCGCCTACTACCCGGTGCCGCGCCCGAAAGCCCTGCTTGGTGACCAGCACTTTAAGGCGCTGCTGGCGCAGATCGCACTGGTGCGAGCGCTCTCGCCTGCCGATGCCTACCAAACCTTTTTCCTGAGCGCCGCCGGGTCCGAGTCCTCGGTCATGCAGCGCCTCAAAACCGAACTAGGCGCCAAGATCGGCTTGGCGCCCGGCGCGGAAGAAGGGGATCTGCTGTTACGGCTGCGACATCCGCTGGAGGGAGGAGAAGGCTGGGAAATGCTCGTCCGGCTCTCGCCGCGACCCCTGGCAACTCGGAACTGGCGAGTCTGCAACCGGGAAGGCGCGCTCAATGCGGCGGTGGCCCATGCGATGGTCGCCCTGACGCAACCGGCGCCGGATGATGCCTTCCTCAATCTGATGTGCGGCAGCGGCACGCTGCTCATCGAACGCCTGCTACACATGCCTGCCGCCAGTGTCGCCGGTTATGACCATGACGAGCAGGCGATTATCTGCGCGCGACAGAACGTGGACGCCGCCGGTTTTAGCGAGCAGATCAGCCTGCGGGTGGGCGACTGCCGTCACCTGCCCCTGCCAGATAAGAGTATTGATGCGCTGGTGGGTGACCTCCCCTTCGGGCATCTGGTCGGTTCCCATGAGCATAATGTGGAGTTGTATCCGGAGTTACTGGCTGAGGCAGCCCGTGTGGCAAAGCCCGGCGCACGCTGCGTCCTCATCACCCACGAAGTGCGGTTGATGGAGGCGCTGATGAGCGAGTCGGCGGTATGGGACGTGGAGCAGGTGCTGCGGGTGGCACTTGGCGGCTTGTATCCGCGCCTATTCGTGCTGGTGCGGAAGTAGACGCCCGTAGTTCAATTACAGTTGGACTTACGCAATCACGGGCGGATATACGGCGAAGACGCCACGCTACGCGCCGCCCCTACGCAATGCGGTGTGTTGCGTAAGTCCTATACAGATGGCTCTTTGGAATCCTGGCGCGACAACCGCGCCGTCCTTCATTTTCATGTGACAACAGGGACATTACCTCATGTTACCTTTTCGCCTGCTCTGCCTGTTGGTCGTCAGCCTGTTCATTGTTACACCGTTGCGGGCGCAAGAAGGCACTTTAACCGTCGATGCCAGTACCGAACTAGGGCCTATCTCTCCTTATATCTATGGGGCGAATTATGGGCCGTGGGCACTGGTTTCACTGGACATGATGCCTGCAGCAGAACAAGCGGGAGTCACTCATCTGCGTTTCCCAGCAGGTAACTGGGGCGACCTCAACAATATCACCCCCTTCCAGCTTGATATGTTCATGAGCCAGGCGCGCCTTTTCGGGTCGGAACCGAGTATCAGTGTCCGGTTAGACCAGGGAACACCGGAGCAGGCAGCCGAACTGGTACGTTATGCCAACATCGAAAAAGGATATGGCATTCGTTACTGGAGCATCGGCAATGAGCCGGACCTGTTTACCGACTACACCGTTGAAGAACTGAACCGGGAATGGCGAGCCATTGCGCTGGCAATGGAGGCTGTCGATCCGTCGATCATCCTGATTGGGCCGGAAGTCAGCCAATATCCACCGACTGAAGCAGGCGACCCGTATAATAACCTGCGGCGCGATATGGTACGCGGATTCCTGGAAGTCAATGGTGATCTGGTCGATATTGTGTCAATCCACCGCTATCCGTTCCCTATCAGTATGACCTCCAGCACGACTATCGAAGACCTGCGCGACAATCCAGGGGAATGGGATGTGATTATCCCCAACCTGCGTGCGCTGATCCGCGATACCATAGGTCATGATTTACCCGTTGCCGTGACCGAGGTCAATTCACACTGGGATATTCGCAGTGGTGGAGAGACGTCGCCGGACTCGGAGTATCATGCAATCTGGTGGGCCGATGTGCTGGGACGCATGATCCGCCAGCAAGTAGAGATCGTGAATTACTTCAATCTGTCCACCTCAGCGGGGCTGGGAAGCTTTGGCCTGTTAGGGCGTTATGAAGTTCGACCAACCTATTACGTCTATCAGCTTTACAAACAATTTGGTGAGACCCTGCTCACCAGCACATCTTCCGACGCGGAAGTGACCCTTACAGCGGCTCTCCGGTCGGATGGTGCACTGACCCTGATGATCGTTAATCGTGGGCTAGCCGGCAAGACGATCAACCTGGAGATTGCGGGTATAACGGTCAGCGAAACGGCGGATGCCTGGCTGCTGGATGCGGCCCACAAAGCCGATCCGGTTGAACCGGTTGATCTCAGCAGCGGAAGCGTAGACCTGCCAGCCGCATCAGTCATGCTGCTGGTCATCCAGCCTGCCTAACGACAACGTATTGCTCGTCCGAGTCGGGAAAGGTCACCTATAGCGGCATCAGCGAGACAGCCAGTGATCATTAGCACCTATATCCACCTGGCAAAACGCAGGTTCGGTGATCGGGGCAAAGACTAAAATAAGCCTATGATCATGCCTCGCCGGATTCTGCGCCTCATCACGCTGCTGACTGCTGCGGGCAGCCTTAGCATACTGATTGCTCTGGGGATCGGTACGGGTAGGCCACGTCAACAGCTCGCCTTCGCCTCTAATCATGTCATCGGACAGACGCGGCTCTACCTGATGGATGTTCCGCGCGGCCTGATGACCCGCCTGAGCGACCGCCCGACCAACGGCGGTTTACAGTGGTCGCCAGACGGTCAGTGGCTGGCTTTTGAAGATGCGCTGGAAGGTGCGTACTTCCGCCTTGGACTATTCGGTGGCGACCTCAGTTCCCTCACCCCGTTGGACAGTTTCAGTTATGGACTGGCCTGGATGCCGGATAGTCAAGCCATTGTCTATGCGCGCAATCGGCAGGGAGCCGAGAACAGTGGCATTTTTCGCGACGCCATCAACGGTGCATTTTCAGAACGGCTCCACCCCAAGATGCTCTTCCCCGGTGTGATGCTGATCCCGGCAGCCGGGGGACGACTGCTCTATACCGACTCGGACGCTGATGCGCTCGGTCAACTCATCTACAGTCTGGAACCAGATGGCTCATCACGGTTGGTGGTGGACACCGGACGTTATGTGGATGATATGGCGCTGGCACCAGATGGGCAGCGGTTGGCCTACACCCGTGCCCAACCGGATGGCTATTATGAAATCGGTCTGGTGGATCTCGCCTGCCTGGGTGCAGACGACTCGTGCAGCAATGCCACTGTGTTGCTCACGCAAAACACCATTCGCGACCAGGGGCCAGTCTGGTCACCTGATGGAGCGTATCTGGCCTATCGGCAGTTAGAAGGCGGCCTGATGAGCATTCAGTTATTGAAGCTGGCGACTGGCGAGACCGTGACGGTGACAACACCCGCCAGCAGCTACGCCAACGTCCAGTGGTCGCCCGATGGCCGCTGGTTGTCGTTCACCTCCAACCGGGGGAGCATCCCGGCTCTGTACGCGCTCGACCTCATGTGCCTCGAACAACCGGGTGGTTGTTTAGAAGAAGCCCAGCTCCTGCTGGTGAATTCCTTTGTCTCGGCCAGCCCGGTCTGGCAGCCGGGATAAGTAGCCGTCCAGCCAGCACTTCTAAACAATTCCTCATCTGTTATTGTGATTTTCGTCACAATATATTGTGATAAAGTTCACGATAGATGGATACCACCTGAATTGAGGACGTACATCATGACGACATCGTATCGCACGTCAGTTTCAAATGTCCTGGTCATCGGCACCGGCGGAGCCGGGATGCGGGCGGCCATTGCTGCCCATCAAGCGGGTTGTGAAGTCACTCTCATCGGCAAGCGGCTGCGGAAGGATGCCCATACGGTACTGGCTGCCGGAGGAATCAATGCAGCCTTGGCAACAGTCGACATCGACGACACCTGGCAGTGGCACTATGCAGATACCATCCGCGATGGTTACTTCCTGAATAATTCCCGGATGGTCGAGATCATGGCGCAATCCGCGCCGAATGCGGTCAAAGAGCTGGCGGAGTGGGGTTGTAACTTCGCTCGGCGAGACGACGGCCGCCTGGATCAACGCTTCTTCGGCGCACATCGTTACCGCCGTACCTGTTATGCCGGGGACTATACCGGGCGCGCCATCCTCTACACATTAGCGGATCGAGTCAATGAACTGGGCATCCAAATCCATGACTACCAGTATGTCTCCCGGCTGCTGGTCAAGGATCATCAGTGCTTTGGTGCGCTGGCCTTTGATATTCACACCGGGGAGCGCACAGTCTATCTGGCAGACGCGATCATTCTGGCTGCGGGCGGACATACACGGCTGTGGCGGCGCAGTTCTTCGCGGCGCGATGAGAACACCGGTGATGGTTATGCCCTGGCGCTACAAGCCGGCGCTACTCTGGCGGATATGGAACTGGTGCAATTCCATCCGACGGGTATGACGCATCCAGAAGAGATGGCCGGGACACTGGTCACCGAAGCGGTACGCGGCGAAGGCGGTCATCTGCTAAACGCAGCGGGAGAGCGCTTCATGGCGCGGTACGATTCGGAACGGATGGAACTCTCTACCCGGGACCGGGTCGCACTGGCGAATTACACCGAGATAATCGAAGGTCGGGCCGGAGAACATGGTGGCGTCTTCCTTGACATCAGCCATCGCGAGAAGGATTTCATCCTGACCAAGCTGCCGCGCATGTACCGGCAGTTCATGGAAAGCCAAATGCTGGACATCAGCCAGAAGCCGATGGAAGTCTCCCCCACCGCGCACTACAGTATGGGCGGTGTGGTGGTTGACCCGGAAACCACCGCGACTGAGGTCGCCGGACTATACGCTGCAGGCGAGGTGACCGCCGGCCTGCACGGGGCCAATCGCCTGGGTGGAAACTCGCTGGTGGAAACGGTCGTTTTTGGACGGCGTGCAGGGGAACAAGCAGCGGCTTTTTCAGGAGCGATCAATGTACAGATGCGGGATAAGGCCGTCATCCAGGCCGCGAACGACGCCCTCTCCAGCCTGATCCATGATGGTGGTGAGATGGCTCGCCCACTGCAGCGGGCCGTCCGCAATACCATGTGGGAATACTGCGGGGTGGTCCGTAACCAGGAACGGCTGGAGGCTGGTTTACAACGGCTGCAGGAATTAAAAGAAGCGGCAGAACGCGTGGATGTCCGCCCCAGCAGTGAAGGTTGGCAAGACCTGGCGACCGCGCTTGACCTGCAAGGGGCACTTTACGCTGCCGAGGCGACCATTCGCTGCGCGCTGGAACGTCGGGAGAGCCGCGGTGCCCATCAACGCTACGATTATCCTGAGGTCGACCCTGCGCAGGTGGTCAACTACACCATCCGCCTGAATGAGAACGGTCAGCAGGTGTTGGGTCGCAGCGCTGTGCCGGGCATCCCAGATGAACTGCGTTCCTATGTCGAAGATGACCCGCAGTTGCTGTTCAAGGGGCGGCTGCTGGAGTAATCGCCCAAATGTACCCCGGCAATTCACTGCCGGTTGCGCTATCATGCCGGGGATACTACAATCCGTTGATCGGCAGGCGCGGGACTCCTCGCAGCTTGCTCATCAAACAGGGAAAGGGAAGTTCTATGCGGAAACTGAGTCTGGGTCTATTGCTGCTGGCGCTGATGGCCATTGGCCTGTCGGTGACGGTCGCTCAGGATGCCACTCCCGCTGCCAGTGACTTCGCCTCGAACGTGGCGATCTTTTATGTGGCCTGTGACAACCGGGGTGTCGTCAATTTCACCGGGACGATGGAAGCCGGTTTTGATGTGTACTTCACGCTGTATTCCGGGCCAAGTGGCACCGGCACGGCGCTGACTTCGCTGCGGCAGGCAGTAGTCGACGGTGCTTACGCGTTTAGCGAAGCGGTCAATTACAACACGGGTGCTACCGTCGCTGCCGGTCAAACAGGGAGTGTAGTGGCCTTCATTGCACGTGAAGGTGCGCCAGCCAGCGGCAAGAGCGAAGAATTCATCGTCAACGATATTCAGGACGGCTGCAATAATCCGCAGAACCAACCCGGCACCAGCGTCGATACCGGTGTGGCGGGTGCAGTCGTTGGAACGACGACAACCACGACGGTAAAGGGAGCGAACCTGCTTTCCCCCTTCGGCGGTCTGCTGACCCCGGGTATCGCCTCGGTTGCGACCCCGGAACCCGCAGTCGTGATTGGTGCGCGGCGGCCTTCGGCGACCACCCGCGGACCGAATGCCGGTGTCGTCTTTGCCGAATGCAATCAGTACCTGCCCGGCGCGGCCCCCGGCGTCATCTATGACACGGATAACGTCCGCATCTTCTGGTCGTGGTTCGCCCGGACCGAAGCTCAGGTGCAGGAACACATCGCCGCAGCCCAGTATGATGTCAAGTTGAACGGTGCGCCGCTGGTGGATGTGGGCATCACCGCCATCACCCGCCCAAATAACCGCAACTTCTACGTGTTCTACGTGGCGAACATCGGCAACCTCACCCCTGGTCAATACGGCATCGAGTTCAACCTGAACTGGAGCAGCGCGATTTTTGACGGTTTCGCCAACTACGGCCCCGGCACTAACCGGGAAACGACCCGCAGCACCTGCGACTTCACCATCCTGCGCGATCCGACCGGACGCAGTCCGGGTCAGGTCAACCTGATGTACAGCCTACGCTGATCGGATATGCCGGACGTTTTAACGTCCGGCTAGTGACAATCAAACCCACTAAAGGGGTTTCAGGGTCATAAGTCAGTGGTCGAGACACTGAAGTGATTTGACAGACAAGATTGGCAATGGGCGGGTATGAACCCGCCCTCTCTTTTTGTGATTCATTTTGACTTCCGTTTAGGCCAGAACCTTGCTGATGACAGACTCCCTCGCCCAACATGCTGCTGACCTGTTCCAAATCGCACTCACTCCGGCGCAGATCCGCCAGTTTGAGATCTATGCGCGGGAGTTGGTCGCCTGGAACGAAAAGATCAACCTGACGGCCATCACTTCGCCGGAAGGCATTGAGGTGCGGCACTTCCTGGATTCACTCTCGGTGGTGCGGGGGGCACTCCCAAAAGCCAGCACCCGCGTCATCGATGTTGGCACCGGGGCGGGCTTCCCCGGTCTACCCTTGAAGATCGCTTTCCCTGACATTGAACTCACCCTGCTGGAAGCTACTGGCAAAAAACTCACCTTTCTGGATGAGGCCGCCAAAGCGATGGGGCTGACCGGGGTGCGGACACTGCACGCCCGCGCCGAAGAAGCCGGTCACATGAGCCACCAACGCGCTCACTACGATCTGGTGCTGGCGCGGTCGGTCGCCCGGCTGCCGGTGCTGCTGGAGTATCTGCTGCCGTTGTGCAAGGTGGGTGGACGCTGCATCGCTATGAAGGGGGAGACGGCAGCTGCCGAGGTTGCCGACTCGAAGAAGGCGCTGAGCGTATTGGGCGGAGTCGTCGCCGGGATCGAGTCGGTCACGCTGCCGGGCATCCCGGAACCCCATCTGCTGGTGCTGATCGACAAGGTGGCAGGCACGCCAGCGAGCTATCCGCGCAAACCGGGTCTGCCGAGCCAGAAGCCGCTGGTGTAGATCACCTGCTTTATCCATCGCATTCAGTCAGCCTGCGTTATAATTCGTCACATATACGATCATCAGTGAAAGCGAGCCTGTGATGACTGATCCGTTTGTGATTGCCAAAGGCGAGCAGGACTACGCCCTCCTGCCCCGGATGATCAACCGGCATGGCATGGTGGCTGGAGCGACCGGCACCGGCAAGACCATCACCCTGCAGGGCATGGTGGAACTCCTCAGCGGCGCGGGCGTTCCGGTCGTCCTGGCAGATGTCAAAGGCGATCTGGCCGGGATCAGCCAACCGGGTGCCATGAACCCCAAGATTGAAGAACGGCTCAAGCTGCTGGGCGTGACTGACTTCCCCTTCCAGGGTTATCCGGTGGCGTTCTGGGATTTGTTCGGTGAACAGGGCCACCCGATCCGCGCTACGGTCTCCGATATGGGGCCGCTGCTCATCAGCCGTCTGCTCGACCTGAATGACACGCAGAGCGGCGTGCTGAACGCCGTTTTCCAGATCGCGGATGACGCGGGTCTGCTGCTGCTCGACCTGAAAGACCTGCGTTCGATGCTGGGCTTCGTGGGGGAAAACGCCAGCCAGTACACCACCGAGTACGGCAACATCTCCAAAGCGACCGTTGGCGCAATCCAGCGCGGCCTGCTCGAACTGGAGGGTCAGGGGACGGCAGCCTTCTTCGGGGAACCCGCGCTGGACATCTTCGACCTGATGAAGACAGGCGATGCGGGTAAAGGTGTCGTCAATATTCTGGCGGCGCAGAAGCTGATGCAGACGCCCAAAGCCTATGCCACGTTCCTGCTCTGGCTGCTGGCGGAACTGTTCGAGCGCCTGCCGGAAGTCGGTGATCTGGACAAACCGAAGCTGGTGTTCTTCTTCGATGAGGCGCATCTGTTGTTTGATGATGTGCCGAAGGCGCTGCTGGAGAAGATCGAACAGGTAGTGCGGCTGATCCGGTCAAAGGGTGTGGGCGTGTTCTTCATCTCACAAAGCCCAATTGACATCCCGGAGAGCGTCGCCGGTCAGCTCGGCAACCGTGTCCAGCACGCACTACGGGCTTTCACCGCGAAAGATCAGAAGGCCATCAAGGCGACGGCTGAGACATTCCGCAGTAATCCGACACTGGATGTCGCCAGCGTGATCATCGAACTGGGTGTCGGTGAGGCATTGATCTCGTTCCTGGATGAGAAAGGCGCACCGGGCGTGGTCCAGCGGGCGTTCATCTATCCGCCACGCAGCAAGATCGGCCCGATTGATGAGGCAACACGGAAACAGCTCATCGCACAATCGACCCTGAACGGCAAATATGAGCAGGCCGTTGACCGCGAATCCGCCTACGAACTCCTGCAGAAGAAAGCTGAAGAAGCGGCTAAAGCACGCGAGGCTGAGGAAGCCGCGAAAGAAGCCGAAAAGCAGCGCGCGGAAGAAGAAAAGCGCCGTCGCCGGAGCAAGAACGATCCAGAGGATCTGCTCGGCAACCTGGCGAACAGCGCCGCTAAAGCGATCGGCAGCCGCGCCGGGCGGGAGATCGTGCGGGGCCTGCTGGGTTCGATCTTCGGCGGGAGGCGGTAGGGAAAGTCGAAACTAAGCCATTCGCCGAAACATGTCCATGATCCACGACCGATATTTGTGCGGAAAACCGGTCCATGACTGGGAAACGGTCGTGGATTACTTTCGGCTACTGGCTTAGACAGCACTACAGAGGGTAAGAGACAGACATACGGGCGGACGAGGCACGCCTCGTCCCTACAAAAACAGTATTTTGCGTAAGTCCTACGTCGATAACATTTCTGCACTGGAAAGTTCACCTCCGATGTCCCTGCTCAAGCGCCTGCGCCCGTGGATGGTCGTCCTGATCCTGAGCCTGATCTACCTGGGCGCGGTGCTGATGCGTGCCGGGGGCGACTGGCTGACATTCGTCACACTGGATGCCTGCTTCGCCACCTGCAGCGGCAACTGCCCAACGACCAACCCCGGTGGTTATGATGGGCAGTTCGCCTATTACATCGCCCGCGCCCCGGGCGGGGCGGCCCCCTGCCAGGATGTACCGGCCTATCGTTACCAGCGCATCCTGCTGCCCATCCTCGGTTGGGTACTCTCGGCTGGGAACGAGGCACTCATCCCGCTGGCGCTGATCGCCATCAACCTGACCGCACTGGTCGGGTCAGTGGCGGTGTTGGAACGGCTGCTGATGCAGATGAAAGTCAGCCGCTGGCACGCGCTGGTGTACGGGTTGTTCGTGGGCGTCTTCATGAGCGTCCGCCTGAGCACGACCGAACCACTGGCCTATGGGCTGGTCATCGTCGCGATCTGGCTGGGGATGCAAGGACGTACCTGGCTGGAGCCGCTGGCCTGGCTGGCTGCCGGGCTCGCCAAGGAAACGGCGCTCATCTTCCTGGGTGCAGCCGTGTTGCATCACCTATGGAAACGCGAGTGGAGCCGGGCGCTGCGGCTGGCGCTGCTGACTGGACTCCCATATGCCCTGTGGCAGGTGTTCCTGCGAGTTTGGCTGGGGTCATTCGGAGTCGGCTCCGGCGGGGCGGATAACACCCCCTTCGAGATCATCCCGTTCATGGGGCTGATCCGCGTGTGGACGGAGGGCGACTTCCGCCTCTTCCTGCTGATCGCCGCCTACACCGTGCCCGCAGTGATCCTGCCGGCGCTGTGGGGACTCTGGCACACGGGACGGGAGATTCTACGGGGGGAAGCGCACCCGTATGCGTTTTACCTGCTGGCGAACGCCGCCATCATGCTGGTCGTCCCGTTCTCCACGTACCGGGAGCCGCTGGGCATGATGCGTTTCATCGTCGGGCTGGTGCTGACGGTGCTGCTGTTCGGCGCGCTGCGCTTCCCAAGAGGCCGAGTGCTAATGACCACCTGGGTGTGGCTGGCGCTCAATGTTTATCTGCTGGCGGATTTCCAGGCAACCTGAGCGCCCTTTACAGGGCATTCTGCGGACATCCTATTACCCACTTTCTGTTATTTTGCAGCGTTCCGGCTAGTTTCCCTTATTGTTCGTTTGATTCTTTATACTGGCCTCGCTATAATCCTCCCCTGCTGCCCAAAATCAAAAAACCTGCGGGAGAGTCTGTTGTTATGGAGATGAATATGACAGGGCCGACTGAACCCGAAGTGATTACTTCGGATCAAGCGGCTGCCGAATCCGCCCCGTCGCAAACGGCGTCCGCACCGGGGATGGAACAGAACGGTGCGGTGAATACGCCTGCGTCGGATGTGCCGGAGGCGGCCTCTCCAGCAGCCACCGACACTCATGCTGATGAAGCGGCCCCGCTGGATGAAACCCATGCGGAAGAGGCCAATGCACCAGCCGAGGCCAACGGCCTCAAACGTGGCGATATCCTCAGCGGTACCGTCACCGAAACGTCACCGACCTCGGTCAAGGTGACACTGGAAAATGGCGCAGTTGGCATCATCCCTTCACGGGAGATGGAGCGACTGGGCCGTGATCTGCTGGAAATGCTGAGTGTCCCTGAAGCCGCCGTCCAGGTGTATGTGGTCAACCCACGTGACCAGAACGGCAATGTGATCCTTTCGCTCAACCGGGCGCTGGAAGAAATCGACTGGCGTAAGGCCGTCGAGCACCAGGGATCGCAGGCGGTGTACGAAACCGTCATCGCTGGCTACAACAAGGGCGGGCTGATCGTCCGCTTTGGGCGGGTACGCGGCTTCGTCCCGCAGAGCCAATTGGGGCCGGACCGCAAACGCGGCACGGATACCCAGACCCCGGAAGAACGCTGGGGCGGCATGGTCGGGCAACCGATCTCCGTCAAGGTGATGGAAGTCGACCGCCCGCGCAATCGCCTGATCCTCTCTGAGCGGATGGCGACCCGTGAAAACCGGGAGAACCGTAAAGAGGCGCTGATCAGCCAGTTGAAGGTCGGTGAAGTCCGTACCGGGCGGATCGTCAGCCTGGTGGACTTCGGCGCATTCGTCGATATTGGCGGCGCGGAAGGCCTGGTTCACCTGACCGAGATTTCCTGGCAGCACGTCACCCATCCTAAAGACGCGCTCCAGATCGGGCAGGAAGTGAAGGTCGAAGTCATCAGCATCGACCAGAAGAACAAGCGCATCGGCCTGAGCATGAAGCGGCAAGCGGCTGATCCCTGGGATACGGTGGCGACCGGCTTCAACATCGGGCAACTGGTGCAGGGGACGGTGACCAAGCTGACCAAGTTCGGCGCGTTCGTCCGCCTGACCGACCTGCCAGAGATTGAAGGTCTCGTCCATATCTCTGAACTGAGCGACCAGCGCGTCACCCACCCACGGGAAGTGCTGGAAGAAGGCGAAGTGGTCACGCTGCGCGTGGTCAAGATGGATGTGAAAGACCGCCGCCTAGGCCTGAGCATGAAGCGGGTCAACAGCGCGGAGTACCTCGATCTGGATTGGGGTACGGCGTAGCGGTTGGTCGCAGTTTCAAGAAACCAGAGGGCGTTCCAATCGGACGCCCTTTTTGATTCGCGTGTGACTCCATTTGCGGCGGCGGCGGCGGCGGCGATGGAACCTTCCCTAAAGGGAGTCCAGCGTGTCGCCAGCCCTTGCAGGGCATTGACTACGCTGACTTTCACGCTTGATGAGATCGTAGTAGGTCGCCAAACGTCAATGTGGGGGTTACAGCGGGTGGATATACGGGCGAGGACGCCCTAATCCACCCCTACATTCACGGTTGGCAAGATCGTAGTATCGCGCCAATCATCATTGTGGGGGTAGAGGCCTCACCCCCCGCCCCCTCTCCGTTCACGCCCCTTACGCCTCTGAAGGGCTGAGACGATGCGAGATTCAGGGCGTGGGAGAGGGGGAGTCCGGAGTCTATACGGCACATTATAGAATCTGCACCACCCCTACATTCACGGTTGGCAAGATCGTAGCACACTGATGCGGGCAAAACGGATCAAATGTTCCGATTTTGTTCCGATTTTTGGGTTGGGGGTAGCACCACAGTAAAACGCGGAAGCGTGTGACCCCCTCCTAACCTCCCCCGAATTCGGGGGAGGAAACCGGATGAGGCCCTTTGAGAGCCGTTGTGGATAGATTTTAGGGCGGGCGCACAGCCGTGCGCCCCTACAAGAATCGGTTCCACGGTTTAGTGTAGTCTTACCTGGGTTGAGTGAGGTTTGACTTTTCAGAATGACGTTCCTGATTACACTATTGGATAGCACATACACCATTTCAGGAGGTCTGTTTTATGAAAAAGTACCAGCCGAGCGGGCAGGTCTCGTTCGGGGCCCTTATCCTCATGCTGCTGGCGGCGATCATCGGCGGGGCGATCGCCGGGATTGCGCTGTGGGCCGTCGAAACTTATGTGCAGATTTATCTGGTCGTGGCCTTCCCGATCATCGGGGCGTTCCTGGTCGGCGGTTTGTTGACGCTGATTGTACGGGCAATGAAGGTGCAGAATATTCCGTCGATCATCCTGGCGGGCATTGTGGGCGGGTTGGTGCTGTACGGGACATACCACTTCGCCACGTATTTCGTCACCTATCGCGGCGTGATCCGGGATGCCATCCAGGACCAAGGCGACACGGTCACGGATGCCGAACTGGATGAACTGCTGAACGAATTCCTGAGCGAAGAATATGGGCAGACGGGATTCGTCGGGTATCTGTTCGACAGCGCGGCGACCGGAATCACGATCAACCGCGCCACCAGCTCCTCGAGCAGCGGGGGGATTGAACTGACCGGCGCGGGTTGGTGGATTTTCTCGGCGGTTGAGCTGGTGCTGGCTATCGGGGTGGCTGCCGGAACGCCGATACGGGCTGCCAGCCATCCGATTGACGCCAAGACCGGGCAACCTTATCCATCGCCCAGCCTGATCGCGTTCGCGGATGCCAAGAAGCCCGGCCCGCTGCTAAAGACGATCAAGGATGGGGACTGGCGGCAGATCGGCGCTACATTCCACACCGATCAGGCGCAACCGTATCCCCGGATGGAGATGCTGGTCGCCCGGACGCAGGACCCGAACGCGGATCTGTATGTGGAATTCCATCATGTGTTGAAGACAGGGCTGGGTCAGCGGCGGGGACAGACCAGCAGCATTCAGCGTGGGATGATCTCGAAGAACGATTTTGATCTGTTCCAGCAGGCGCTCCAGCAGCCAAAGGTGAACAATCTGATACGGTGACGGTCGGCAGTCCATAGGGACGCCAAGAATGGCGTCCCTATGGGTGGGCTAACGTCACGTCAGGGCGGGCGGGTGACAATGCCATGAGTGGGCGGATGGATATACGCCCTGGCGGGCTAATCCGCCCCTACACAGCATACCCATCTATCCAGCGTAGGGGCGGAAAGCAAACAGGTGGCGGACGCCATGAATGGCGTCCCTACGGGTGGGTGGCAGGTTGCAAGTAGTAGGCGACGAGTGGGCGGATATAAATCCGCCCCTACACAGCATACCCATTTATCGAGCGTAGGGGCGGCGGAAAGCAAACAGGTGGCGGACGCCATGAATGGCGTCCCTACAGGTGGGTGTGAGGCAGTGGGTAGGCGGATATAAATCCGCCCCGACGCACAACCCCCGAAAGAGCGTTTAGGGTTTCTTTTTGGGAGGCAGCGGGGGAACCGGAGCCTGCCGGGGCGGGTTGTAGTAAATGCGACCGCTATCCCCGGGTACGGTCGGCGGTTCTGGTGGCATGGGAGCGCCCGTACTGCCCATGGGTTGGGTTGGGCCGAGGCTCTGGGTTGCGCCACCGAGAGGGTGCTGCGGTCCGCTGCCATCCAGATATTTCTGGACCGGGCCGGGCAGCGTGGTGGGCTGCGGCGGCATCGGAATGCTGGGCTGCGGACGATAACGCTGGCTATCCTCAAAGGTATTGTTATCGAACTCGGTCAGCCAAAGCTGCTCGATGGGCTGCTTGAGCATAAACTTGATGGCGGCAGCGCCTTCATTGCGCAGGGCAACCTGGGTGCCACGCGGAAGGCCGCTGACCACCAGTTGATCGAGCACCTCTTCCATGACGCCGACCAACTCCATATGGGAGATTTCCGGTTCCAGGCGGGCTTTGACCACGTAGGGATAGACCAGGCCCGCCATCTGCTGAATGATGGGCGTGGCGGCCCCTTGCAGGTAGATGACCAGCGGCCAGCCTTCATCGGTATAGTGGGCGTCGAGGAAACCGTAGTTGGGGAACAAGGTTTGCGCCAGCAGGTAATAGAGCCGACCAAAGCCATTGACCCACTGATGAATGTTGTTCTCGACGGTTTCGGCAATGCTTTGCAATGAATAATTATGACCGCCCACAATCACCAGAATATTAAAATCGGCCAGGCGGCGCGCCAACCAGGCAGAGCGAGTCTCGATGGGCAGGCGCTGATCCCACTGGCGGAGGATCTGCGGGGCATATTGGGCGGCGATTTGAATGAGGATTTTTTCGATGCGACCGTCTTGCGCGCGGAGATGGTCCTTATCAGCTTCTCGGGGCATTATTAAAGCTTCCAGTTCAACGAATGTAACGAGTATGACTCAACAAGCTTGCGTTTAACATACAATGAATGCGGATTTATCTTGATTATATGCAGGAATTTACGCGCTGAGGGCAGGCAACGTTCAAGCGCCAGCGACAAATCGATGAGGATGTTGCAAGAGATTAACTCGCTTGCCGGATGAACCCATGTTATGATTTGATGGATTGTAAAGAAACTGTTTACGTACCAGGCAAGTGTATGCGTATTCTCATCATCTCCGATATTCATGCGAACCTGACCGCTTTTGAAACTGTTATGAATGACGCCAAGGGTCAGTGGGAGTACGTCTGGTGCCTGGGGGACATCGTTGGCTATGGGCCGGACCCCAACGAATGTGTCGAACTGCTCCGCACGCTGCCGCATCTGTGCCTGGCAGGCAACCATGACTGGGCGGCACTGGGTCGGTTGGACATCCGCACATTTAACCCGGATGCCCGCAAAGCGGTCAATTGGACGCGGGATACTCTGAGTGCGGATAACATCGCCTATCTGGACGCGCTGCCAACGACTTTTGTGATCGGCAATTACACGCTGGCACACGGCAGCCCGCGCGAGCCGGTCTGGGAATACATTCTGGAACCGCTGATCGCGGCCTTGAACTTCCCCCATTTTGAAACACCCTACTGCCTGGTGGGGCATACACACCAGCCAGTGATCTACGAACAAGTTAACACGGATGGCGAAACCGCGGCTATCGCCCCGGCCTACGGTCAGGTGCGGCAGCTCAACGGTCGCCGTCAGATCATCAACCCCGGCAGTGTGGGGCAACCCCGCGACGCCAACCCGGACGCGGCTTACGCGATTCTGGATGTGGAAACCAACACCTGGGAACATCGGCGCATCCCGTATGATGTGCAGAGCGTCCAAAAACGGATGCGAGCCGCCGGGATGCCGGATCGGTTGGTGACCCGGTTGGAGCATGGCTGGTAACGATGGTCGACGAGGAAAAATCGACTGCGGCTGACCTGAGCGTCACGATGAACCGTTACCTGACGCAGGTTTATCGACTCGCCAGTCAACACCCCGATAACCCGTACATCAGTACATCCGCACTGGCCGAGGTGCTGGATGTGAGCGCGCCCGCGGTCAACCGAATGGTCAGCCGCCTGCGAGACAGCGGCCTGCTGGAACACGAACCGTATCACGGTATTCGGCTAACCCCGAACGGTCAGCGGGAGGCGCTGAAAGACCTGCGCCGACACCGGATCGCAGAGGTGTTTCTGGTTCAGGTGATGGGATTCGGCTGGCATCAAGTCCATGAGGAAGCCACGCGGATGGCTCAGGGCATGAGCGCGGCCATCACCGAGCGCATGAACCAGATGAGCGGCTTCCCTACCCACTGCCCGCATGGCGAAGTGATCCCGAATGAAGACGGTGAACTGCCCGCGCTGGATGACCTGATTCTGGCTGAGGCGGATATGAATACGGAGCTGGTGGTGACCCGCGTCCGTACGCGCGAATCAGATCGGCTGGAGTATCTGTCGGCGCTGGGGCTGCTGCCGGGGACGCCGGTGATCGTCCTGCACAAAGCCCCGTTCAACGGGCCCGTACAGCTACGAGTCGGCAGGGAATACCGGATTATCGGTCACAACCTGGCCGAGCTTATCCGGGTGAAGCCGGGGTCGGCGTAGCAGATGCCGCCAATGTCTCTGCCGTGACCATACGGCCTGCCGGGATGACAAAATTTTCGGCAACGGTGCTGCCCGCCAATATCTTGACCATTGAATCGACCAAGGTAATCGCCACTTCGGTCCGGGCAGATTCCAGCGATCCCCGGAAGTAATACCCCTGCCGGATGTAGTCCCGCGCCCGCGCTTCGGCATCAATACTGGAAATCAAGACGCTGGACGGATCTATGCCGGCGGCTTCCATGGCTTCGACCGCACCAAAGGCCCCGGCATCGTTGATGCTGAGGATGACATCGAACTCAACGCCATCGGCCAGCAGCGCCTCGATAGAAGCACGACCAAATTCGCGGGTTGCGCCTTTGTAGCGCCCGACAAGGGTGGCATCCGGCGCCACTTCCAGCAGGCCCGCTTCCAACCCATTGGCACGCTCGATGATGTCCTGACGATCCGGGAAGTCGAGAATGATAACCCGCGCCTGTCCATCCATTTCGTCACGGATGATCTGCCCGGCAAAGCGACCCGGTTCCAGCCCGAGGCCGTAATCGGTACCACCGACCAGAACCCCACCATAAGACGGCATGTTGGAGCCGAAGATAACCAACGGCAACTGAGCCGTCTCAATCGAGCGGAGACCTTCCGCGAGCAGGTTGTTATCGAGCGGGCAGAGGATGATGGCCGCGGCACCATCGGCGCGAGCCGTATCCAGTTGGGTCAACTGGGTGTAGGCATCCCCGGAGGGATCGTAGATGCGCAGATTGAGGCCGTAGCCCACCGCCAGATCGTTGACTTCCCGCGCCAGCGCCGCGTGATATTCCGAGGTGCGGGTGCAGGAGAGATAGGCAATAAAGCCAGTGCCCAAGCGCCGCTGGGCCGCGCTGATTTCGGCGGCATTGGGTTTGGAGTCGGTCCAGTCCGCGGACTGCCCCATCATCACCGTGGCAACCGGCAGGACTGCCGGCGCCTGTAACTGCGGCAAAAAGAGCAAGCCCAGGATGAACAAGAGCAAAATTGCCGCACCACCAATCAACCAGGGGAGTGGCAGAGTCCGGGGGGCTTTGGCTTCCTCAGCCGCAACGCGCATGCGCTGGCTGGTGCGAGTCGGCTTGATGGCCGAGATATGGTCAGAGGTCGAACGCCCCAACGCCAGGTTGAGCGCCCGCGCCATTTCGTCGGCACTCTCAAAACGGTCTTCTTTTTTCTTATTCAGCGCCGTGAGGATGACATCTTCGACTTCTGGCGGAATGCCCGGATTGTACTCACTGGGGGGTACGGGCGGCTTTTCCAGATGTTGATAGATGACGGACACCAGATCGCTATTGGTGGTTTCAAACGGCAGGCGATGGGCCATCATGTTATAGAGGATGACGCCCAGGCTGTAGATGTCGCTGCGGGCATCGAGCGGGTCACCGCGCAACTGCTCCGGGGACATATAGGCCGGGGTGCCAACGATGGTGCCGCTCTGGGTCAGTTCGCCACTGCTCTCGGTGATCTTCGCCAACCCAAAATCAGTCAGGTAGGCGTCGCCCGAGTCATCGAGCATGATGTTGCTGGGTTTGAGGTCGCGGTGGATGATGCCCTTGCTATGGGCATAGGTCAGGCCGCGGGCGACCTGGGCAAAAATCTCTGCCGAGCGTTCCAGCGACAGCTTATCCTGGCGCATGGATTCGCCGAGGGAACCGCCACGCAACCAGCGCATGGCCAGGAAAGCATAGTCATCCTGCAAGCCATAGCCATAAATGGGCAGGATGTGGATGTGTTCCAGGCGAGCCACCAACTCCGCTTCACGGGCGAAGCGTCGACGGAAGTCTTCCTGGGTAGCCTGACCCGCATCCAGTTGAATGACCTTGAGGGCGACATGGCGGTTGACCGAGGGCTGGAACGCCTTGTAGACGGTCGCCATCGCGCCCTGGCCGATGCGTTCTTCGACCAGAAATTCACCCAGTTGCTTTCCCGTCAGATTGTCGCCGGGCATGTAAGCAGAGCCTTTGCTGCTGAGGAAATATTACGTTCTTTACTACGATTGAACCCAAGAACGTAATGAATGTCACAATTATAGGTCAGGAGCAGGCACCTCGCTACCTACGATTTCGCGGTACAATAACTTTCAGCCTTACAAAACACCCTTTTTTCAGGAGAAGATTTGATGGCCGGGACCACTGCGCGAAAAACCTTTGTCGTCGGGGCGGTGCCGGTGCGAGTCCGGCCTACGCCATCGCTGGAATTCCCAGAGCGCCGCTGGTTACAACCGGGTGAGCGCATTGAGTGCGAGACTGGCTCGCGCACCGAAGCCGCGGGTCATGTTTGGTGGCAGCACGCCGACGGCTGGAGCGTGGAGCGCACCCTGGATGGCAAAACCACTTACATGACGGAAGTGGTGGTACCCGCGCAACCCGTCGTCCCGCAGGCCGCACCTCCTCAGCCCGCCGCCCCACCGGCTCCAGCGCAACCGATTGCCCCGGTTGGGGTGGTACCGCCCGCACCGGCTCCGGTCGTGCCACCGCCTCCCGCCCCGGCTGCGCCAGCTGCACCGCCCGTACCCGCTCCTGGCCCGATGCCTGCCGCGCCGGTGACCACACGCACCTTTGTGGTGGGTGGAATCCCGGTGCGTGTACGAAGCATCCCCAGCGCCAGCGGCACGCTGATTCGGGAACTGGCACCGGGAACCGTGATCACGGTCGAAGGGGACTCGCGGACGCAGGCGGACGGATTCATCTGGTGGAAACACGCTGAAGGCTGGAGCGTGGAACGGCGGGTGGACAATACCGGCATCTTCCTGCTCGACCCGAACGCAGGGCCTCCGGCTCCCGCACCTGCCCCGGCTCCGGTTGCAAAAGGCGCGCCTGACCTCAACACGCTGCCGCTGCGCGGTGAACTCTTCCAGCGCTGGCCGGTCGACCTCGAACTCACTGACTGGTGGCAGTACTTCGGCAATAACGCCTTCGCCTTTTCGATCTGGATGCAGGGCAAACGCTGGTATCAATACGCGCAGGCGCTCCACGGCGGCGTGGACTTCGGCAATTCCAAGCGCACGGGCATCCTGATTTATGCCGGGGTGAACGGGGTATTTGAGTATCACGACAAGAACTTCACCCTGCCGAACGGCCTATGGGTCAAGGTGGGGGATTACACGATCATTTACGGACACTGCGCTAACCCGCGCCAATTCCGCAAAGGGGACATCATTACACCGGACACAGTGATGGGCGAGGTGCAGGTTCCCGGTCAGGAACACCTGCATCTGGAGATCCGGTACAAGGACACCTGGATTCTCAATCCGCTGGTATTCTTCCCGCAGGCGATGCAGGATGCGATCCTGACGAAGTTCCCACCCACCGCCCGTAACGGCAAGTGGCTGAAGTACTTCTATGAAGATCCGTCGTGGAAGAAGTGGACGACGCCGTATGACCAGCCGGTGCTCCAACGCGGCGGGCCGGTGATCGGGCCGCACGGGCCACGGTGAAGTGGCTGGTGGTTAGTGATTAGTGGTTGGTGGTGTGGTTGAATGTTGGACGTTGCGGACGCCCGGTTGGGCGTCCCTGCGTTAGTCGATTTTTGAGCAGTCCGCATCGCCCAGACCCAGCCCCTTGTGAGAAAATAGACATTATCGACATTCATCAACAAGTGCAGGAGCAGAGGCATGGTAAGCGCCCGGCATGAACGCATCATCCGCGCCCCGGAGTGGGGAACCAGTCCCTGGCTAAATACCCCGCATGCGATCAGTTTGCACAGCCTGCGCGGGCGGGTGGTGCTGGTGGACATCTGGGAATACACCTGCGTCAACTGCCTGCGAACCCTCCCCTACCTGCGGCAGTGGCACCAGCGTTATGCCAACAAGGGACTTACGATCATCGGGGTGCACTGCCCGGAGTTTCCTTTTGGGCGGGAGCGTGGACAGATCGAACAGGCCATCCGTGAGCAGGAGATCACCTGGCCGGTGCTGATGGATAATGACTTCACAACCTGGGAGGCTTACGCCAACCGCTACTGGCCCGCCAAATACCTGATTGATGGTGATGGTTACATCCGGCATCAAAGCCATGGGGAAGGCGGGTATGCTGCGTTTGAGCAGGCCATCCAGACACTGCTGCGGGAGATCGATGCAGATGTGACGCTGCCGCCTGTCATGCAACCGCTGCGGGCAGAAGATCAACCCGGTGCGGTCTGCTACCGCCCTACGCCGGAACTGCACGCCGGATTGGATCGGGGCGCGTTGGGCAATCCACAGGGGTACGCCGGTGGCATGACCATGCTCTACACGCTGCCACCGCCCCAGGAACAGCAGGCCGGAGCCATCTACGCCGAGGGCGCATGGCAAGCTGGAATGCAGTGGCTCCAGTTTGTGGGTTCGACGACGGGTCTGCTGCAAGTGCCGTATGAAGCCGTTGACGTGAACGCCGTCCTGACCCCGCATGTGGATGCGGTCGAGCGCCTCATCCACCCGGAGCCAGTGGCGGTGGAAATCTGGCAGGATGGCGCACCGCTGACCGATGCCAACCGGGGTGAGGATGTGACCGTGGACGGTCGGCTGCTGCTGGATCGCCCACGGATGTACCACCTGGTCCGCAACCCCGGTTTTGAGGCGCACACTCTGACGCTGCGGATCAGCACCAAAGGGGCAGCCGCGTTCAGCTTTTCCTTCACGGGCTGCGTCAAGCCGGGTGGCTGATGACGAATATGCAGCGCTTTATATCATGCTCTTTTTGCAGACGACCTTCCAAAACCAGGTTGCTGGCCTTCCATGACCAGCTTCATTGTTTTTCGTTACCTCAATTAATCCCACGCCGCCAAACTCGTCTGTGATCGAGTCTTGATCGTAAAAGTAGAGGTTTACTCCGTCCTTTGTTCGGTACCGATCTGTACTTAATTCCTCACCAACCCCATAGGTGCTGGCGTCCTTGGTTATGGCTGTAAAGACCATCACGCCTCCATGCTGGAGCTGCCGATAACAGTCGAGCAGGAACTTCTTTCTTTGAGATGAATCGAGTAAGTGGATCAAGGCGTGACAGTAAATCCCATCGTAAATCTCCTGGTCAAAGGGCATGTCATCAACCGATCCGTGAAAAACCCGGATTTCAGGGCCTAATAGTTCATGGGCCAGTTTTATACCTGTACTGGAAATTTCAATTCCGGTGACTTCGAAGCCCTTTGTATAGAACGGTCTCGCATTCCTTCCGTAACCAAATCCGGGAATCAATATCTTTCTGAAGCCTGATCGCTTAAAAACCTCAGATACCTCGATGGCTGAAGGAGTTGGTTCTTCCCCCCACATCCGTTGCTTTTCTTGAAATGCGGCTTCCCAAAATTCACTCATGCTTCAGCCAATTCTGGTTAGATATTGCATGGAAATCCCTTACCGATAAAGATGAGTAATGGTCGGGATTAGATACTCATTGAAGGCGCGGTCAGCATCATATTCCGGCGACCAACCCCATTCCTGCCGGGCGGCGGCATCATCGACATCCAGCGGCCAGCTTTCGACGATGGCCTGCCGGGCGAGGTCTGGCTCGAAGGTGATCTGCGCGGATGGGAAGCTGGCCTGCACCCGGTCGGCAATCTGGCGGGCGGAGAGGCTGAAGCTGGTCACGTTATAGACGTAGTGCTTGAGCTGTGATTGCGGTGCATCGACCAGCATGAGCAACGATTTGATGGCATCCGGCATGACCATGAAGGGAATTTGTGAGTCTTCGCTGACGAAGCTGGCATAGGGTTTGCCCTGTACGGCGGCGTGCAGCATTTCCGGGGCGAAGTCGCTGGTGCCGCCGGTGGGCATGGTCTGGGCGCTGATGAGGCCGGGGAAACGCAGGCAGCGGAAGTCTACCCCCAGGGTGCGGGTGGCGGAGAGCTGCTGATAATACTGGGCATAGTAACGGCCCAGATGCTCACAGTAGAGCTTATTGCAGCCGTACATGGTGATCGGGTAGAGGTACTGTTCTTCCTTGACGGCCCCGGCGCTCTGCTTCGTCTCGGCATCGGGCATCCCATAAACGGCAATCGAACTGGGGAAGATGAACTTGACCGGGCTGCCGCGGGACTTGCCCTGCTCAATCGCCAGTTTGAGCAGGTTGATGGTGCCCTGCACGTTGACGCGGTGAGCCGTCTCCGGGTTGAATTCCGAGTGGGTGGAGAGCAAGGCGGCCAGATGGACGATGGTTTCGATTTCGTACTCGTTGAGCAGCAGGTTGATGAGTTCGTTATCGAGAATATCCCCGACGATGACCCGGTTGACTTTGCCACGCATGGACTCGTCCAGACCGCGCAGGTCGAGGACGACCACATCGGAGGTATCGTTGGCGGCAGCCAGGTGTTGGATCAGGCCGTGACCGACTTCGCCATTGGCCCCAGTGATGAGCGTGATTTTTTCGCGCAGCGGCGCACGTCGTCGAATGAACATAATCAGGCAATGACCCCCAGAGATTTACCCACACGCTGAAAAACGGTCAGCGCTTCTTCCAGATCCGCGGCGCTGTGCGCGGCGGTATTCATGACACGAATGCGGGCTTTCCCTTTCGGGACGGTGGGGAAAGCAATCGCCATGGCAAAGACGCCATTCTCGAATAACTGACGGCTGAATTCCTTCGCCAGCGCCGCTTCGCCCAGCATCAAGGGGATGATGGGTGTGGTGCTGCCGCCGATGTCAAAACCCAGCGCCTGCATCTCCCGTTTCATCAGGTCGCTGTTCTGCCACAAGCGCTGCACCAGATCGTCGCTGCTCTCCAGCAGGTCAACCGCTTCGAGGCAGGCGGCGGCATCCGGGATGGTCATGGCGCTGCTGAACAGGAAGGGTCGCCCGCGCTGCTTGATCCAGTCGATGATGATCTGCTTACCGGCTACGATGCCACCGACCACACCGAAGGCCTTGCTCATAGTGCCGACCTCGACATCAACGCGCCCATGCAGGCCGAAATGATCGACTATGCCACGCCCACCCCGACCGAGCACGCCTTCGCCGTGCGCGTCATCGACCATGAGCAGGATGTTGTGTTCATCGGCCACTGCGACCAGTTCAGGCAGCGGGGCGATATCGCCATCCATGCTAAAGACGCCATCACTGACGATCAGGCGGCGCTGGTACTCGGTCGTCTCTGCGATTTTGCGGCGCAGATCGGCAATGTCATTGTGTTCATAGGCGACAATGGTGGCGCGGCTGAGACGGCAGCCATCAATAATGCTGGCATGGTTGAGCCGGTCGGAGAAGATGACATCGCCCGGACCAACCAGCGCGGGGATGGTGGCGAGGTTGGCAGTGAAGCCACTTTGCAGGGTGACAACCGCCTCGGCATGTTTGAAGGCTGCCAAGCGCTGTTCCAGTTGGTCGTGGAGGGTCATGGTGCCGGCGATGGTGCGGACGGCACCGGGGCCAATGCCGTACTGATCGATGGCCCGTTTGGCAGCTTCTTTCAGGCGGGGATGATTGGCGAGGCCGAGGTAATTATTGGCGCAAAAGTTCAGCATCGAGCGCCCATTGATGATGACGCGCCCCTCCATGGGGCCTTCCAAGGTGCGGATGTGATTGTAGAGGCTGTTCGCCTTGAGTTCTTCGACCTGCTCCGCCAGATACGCGATGCGATCTGGTGATTGATCTGCCATATCCGCCCTCCTCGATGTGTGACGCTATCGTGCTCGGTTATAACGTTCGGCAGCAGAAGTGACAACCAGAATAGTACAAATGACACGATTCCAGATGCATTCTGAATACAAAACAAAAACCACCCGGTGATGGGTGGCTCATAGTAGCTAAGGGATGAGCTCTCACAGCGCAGCAGAGACGCTAACTGCTGGGAGTGGGCATCGGGGTGGGGGTGAGGACTCCCATGACACCCATGCGCCGTTCCATATCCCGCGTGAGTGTGCCGGTCAGGCTTTGGTAGAGCCGATAGTCCGCCATGGCATTCTGGAAGTCACCGAGGCCGTAGTAGAGGTCTCCCCGCGCTTCATAGGCATCAATTGCGCCATCGGGATCGAGGCGGATGGCTTCCGAGTAGTCAGCCAGCGCCAGCTCGAAGTTCCCCATGCGCTCGTGGGTGCGGCCCCGATTGAAGAAGGCATCGCCATAACCGTCCCGGTTGGCGATTGCCAGGTTGAAGTCCTCCAGGGCGCGGGCATAGGCTTCATCCCGGTACCACAGGCGACCGCGCTGGTAGTACGCTTCGGCATAGGTCGGCTCGATCTCAACGACGAGGTCATAGTTATTAAAGGCGGAGGCTGGATCACCCAATGCCTGGAAGGCCCTCCCCTGATAATAGAGCGTGTTGGCATTGCGGGGTTCGACCGCCAGCACCGCGTTGAAGTCGGCAATCGCTGAAGTCGGGTCACCCAAGTCCAGGAAATTGCGCCCGCGCTGGTAGAGGGCGTCCAGACGGGTCGGGTCGAGGCGCAAGACTTCGGTCATATCCCGGTTGGCACCGACCAGATCGCCCAGGTTTTCCCGCACACGGCCACGCAGGTAATAAGCATCCGGGTCGGTGGGCATGAGCAGAATGGCCTGGCTGAAATCCTCCAGCGCGCCGACCATATCATTCAGGTCATAACGGATGCGTCCGCGCAACATATAGGGATCCGCGAAATCCGGCTTGAGGCGCATGGCGGTTTCGGCATCGCTGATGGCAAGGGCTATCTGGCCGGTGGTGCGGTAGGCTCGAGCGCGTTCATAGTAAAGATCGGCGTTATCCGGTTCGATGCTAATCGCGGTGGTGTAATCGTCAATGGCGGGTTCAAACTGTTCGAGCGCCAGGTAGGTGCGGGCGCGCTGCCCGTAAACCTCAGCATCCGGCTGACCGAGCGTGATGGCCTGGTTAAAGTCCGCCAGTGCCGCTTCCAGATCGCCCAAACCAGAGTAGGCTCGACCGCGATTGAAGAAGGCTTCATCCCGGGTTGGGTTGAGGCGGACGACCTCATTGAAGTCCACGACGGCCTCGGCAAACGCCCCGGTCAGGCGGAAGACGCGCCCGCGCTGAAAGTAGGCTTCTTCAAAATCCGGTCTGAGCTGGATGGCCGTGTTGTAGTCTTCCAATGCGCCGGTGGAGTCCGCGAGAATGAAGCGGACACGCGCACGCTGGAAGTAGAGATCGGCATTATCCGGCACGATGCTGATGACCGTGCTCAGGTCATTAAGGGCATTTTCGTTCTCGCCCACTAACCGCCAAGCCTCCGCCCGCAGGCCGTAGGCTTCGATGTTCTCCGGGGCAAGCTCGATGACGCGACTGTATTCGGCAATCGCCCCTTCAAGGTCGCCGCCAAACTGGCGGGCACGGCCCAGGTTCAGCAGGGCGTTCTGATTCTCCGGCTGGCTTTCCAGCACCCGCTGGAAATCAGTGATCGCCAGGGCGAAGCTGCTGGTCCGCAGGTAGGCGACACCGCGAGCGTAGTAGGTTTCCGGATCATCCGGGTTGATCTCGATACCCCGCGTCAGGTCAGCGATGGCTTCGGCAAAGCTGCCACTTTGCAACTGGATGCGACCACGCAGGACGAAGGCATCTACCGAATTGGGATTGAGGCGGATGACCTGGCTGTAATCGGCGATGGCGGCGGGGAACTGCTCCAACTGCTGGAAAGCCCGTCCCCGCGCCAGATAGGCATCTTCATAGGCGGCGAACAAATCAATCGACCGAGAGTAGTCCTCAATGGCCGCCTCAAACTGGTTATCCCGCGCCAGCACACGCCCGCGCAAGTAGTAAGGTTCGTAGGCAGCCGGGTCGAGCACGATAGCCTGGGTGAAATCCGCAATGGCTTCGGCATACTGCTGGTTATTGCTAAGGAGGCTGCCACGCACGACATAGGCATCGGCATTATCCGGCTCCAGCGCCAGACCTACATTGAGGTCTTCCAGGGCACCAATGGCATCCTGTAGATCGCGCCGGGTCTGGGCGCGGCGGAAGTAGGCATCGGCATCCTGCGGGTTGAGTTCAATGGCGCGGGTGAGATCGGCCAGGGCTTCATCGAGTCGGCCCAGGCGGCGACGGGCTTCCCCCCGCTGATAGAGCGCATCCTGATTATCCGGTTCGGCGGCCAGAACGGTACTAAAATCAGCCTCCGCGCCCGCCCAGTCGCGGGTGCTCATCTGCACTTTGCCCCGGTTGATGTAGTTGTTGATGAAGGTGGGGTTGACCTGGATGGCGAGACTGAAGGCAGCGACCGAACCGGGTGTATCCAACAAGGCGTTGCGGACAAAGCCGAGGAAGGCATAGGCTGTATCCAGCCCCAGCAGGGTCACATCGGGGTCGTTGATGTCCACAGCCTCGATGGCAGTGACCAGCAGGGTCTGGGCGCGTTCGAACTGTCCGCGATAGGTCGCCAGGACACCGCTCAGAAACTGGACGGCATAGAGACCATCATTGACCGAACGCACAGCCACTTCAAACTCATCAATATCCAGGGTGAGGCGCTGGTTGGGCAGTTTAGCCGGGTCAATTTTGCGATTTGCCGAAGCCAGCACCACATTCAGGCGCAGCACAAAATCCTCGACTGTCGGGTAGACAATCATGATGGCGTTGTACTGGTCGAGCAGGGTGCGGGCTTCAGAGCGAGAATTGATGGGCAATATCAGTTGGCAGACGGCATTGGCGGCGCGGGAAGCGACCAGCGCATCCTGAATCTGGCGGGCCTGCAGAGCGGAGGCGCTCACGCCGAGACTGGCATCCGCCGGAGCCGGTTCATTGAGCGGCCCGATGACCAACAGGGCCTGATCATCAGCCGCTGCCTGGCAGATGGTCTGCGGCAAGGGGGTTGGTGAAGGTGTCGCGTCGGTCGCAGTTTGAGCAGTCACGGTGCGGGGCATGGTCAGGGACAGCGTCCCCATCAGCAAGAATGTGCCGAACAGACCCACTATTTTCCACACTGCGGCCCGCGTCTGAATTGATTTCATAAAAATACCTGCCTTCAACAGTTTTTAGGTCTGGTAGATGATCCAGTCGGCCAGATGGGATTGGATGCTAAGCCATCCGCCGAAACATTTCCATGATCCACGACGGTCATTTGCGCGTAAAGCTACCAATTCCCAAGAAAGGTCGTGGATTACTTTCGGCTACTGGCTTACAGATTGCCATCCAGCATAGTGCTGCGCCCGCTGACCAACAGGTTGGTCGTGACTGCGCCCATCACCCGATTGGCGAGGAACGCGTTGCGCGTTTGCAGCAGGTCACCGGTACCGGCTGTTTCCTGAATGCCGTATTGTGAACGGATCGCTCCATCACAGATGACGTTGTTGCTGGCGACCATACAATCCGTGGAAGCTCGTGCCGGGCTGTCATCCAGCAGGATCTCGGTATAGCGGTTGTTTTCCTGCTGCGAATTGCCGCGCACGAGATTGCCCATGATGGTGGTCTGAGCTGCACCGCGCAAACGAATGCCATACTGACCGTTCGCCATGACCAGATTATTGAAGATCGTGTTCTGATCGACCTCAACGCAGTAGATGCCATCGCCACGGTTGCCCCGGGCTTCACAACTGCTGATCTGGGCTGCGTGGGAGCCATTCTGGATGGTGAAGCCATTGCCGCCGTTCTCATAAGCCAGACTCTGGCTGATGAGGCAGGCCGCCGAGTTGGTAACGAGATTGAAGCCATGCCGATCATTCAGAAAGGATTGGCAGCCACGCACGATGGCGGTTTGCACACCGTCGAACGTGAAGCCATCCAGGCCATTATGATGGGCAATACAATCGGTGAGAGTCAGGCGGGTGACAACCTCGTGGGGGTCGAAGCCGTAATCACGGAAGTGGTGGATTTCCACCCGGTAGGCGGCAATATCGTAGTCGGAGAGAGTCTGCCCCGGTGCGACGCCGCAGTAGAAGCCGACCTGCTGACCAGCCGTCTGGTTATCCCGGTTGCCATCCAGGGTGAGGTCACGCAGGGAGGCATAATGGGTGCCGCGCCCAAAGGGGGTGCGAACCAGCCCGACGATGCTCTGGTTGTAGTTATCGACCAGTTTGAAGATGGTCTGCCCCATGCCCTGCCCGGTCAGCGTCACCCGGTCAAGCAACAGGATGGAGGCCGAGAGGAGATAGGTCCCACGCGGGGCCAGCACCGTCCCACCGGTCTGGGCGGCGGCATTGACTGCTAACTGAATGGCGACGGTATCATCGACCCGTCCGTTACCCACAGCACCGTAGTCTTTCACGTTGTAAATCATGGCGGCTTACTCCCTCATCCGGCGCCGATCAGGCATTCATGGCGCGGACGGCGTTGACATTGTTCAGGGCGAAGTCGCTAGTGGCCGCACCGCCAACCCGGTTGGCGACATAGGCATTGCCGGATTGCACCACATTGCCTTCGCCGGGCGTTTCGCGCACGCCATAGCGCGCACGAACCTCTTTGGTCGAGGCGATATGGTTGGACATGAAAGAGCAATCGACCGTGGGAATTGAACCATCGTCGTCGACAAAGACTTCGCTGAAACGGTTGTGTTCCAACTGTGAGTTATTGCAGATGCGGTTGCCAATGACGGTCGTCCGGGCGCAGCCGCGCAGACGAATGCCGTTCTCGTTGTTCTCAAAGATGTTGTTGTTGGAGAGGAAGTTGTCATTCACGCCGATGCAGTAGATGCCGTCGCCCACATTCTGATAGGCCATTGAGCCGGTGATCTGAATGTTATAGGAACCGTTCTGGATGGTGAATCCGTTCGACTGGTTGCCATAGGCGATGTTCTGGTCGAGGATGACATTGCGCGAACTGGTGATGACGTTGAAACCGTGCCGAATGTTGTTATAGGCAATACAGCCGCGCACGACGCCATTGATGATGCCGTCGATGGCGAAGCCATCGCGCACGTTGTTGTGGCTGACGCACTCGATGATGAAGAGGCGGTCGGTCAATTCATGCGGATCGAAGCCGTAACCCTGGAAGCTATGCGCTTCCACACGCCAACAGACAATATCTTCATCCGGCGGACGCACATCGGCCTTGACCCCGGCGAAGAAGCCAAATTGTAAGCCTGCGGACTGATTGGCACGGTTGCCATCTAGCGTCAGATCGCTGACGACCACATTGGTCAAGGGCTGTTCGGCACGGGCCAGATGAGTCCGCACCACGCCGATGATGTCCACCCCGACCTGATCTTTCACCTTGAGAACGCTGGCCCCCATCCCATCACCCCGCAGGCCGGTGTGGCTGAAGAGTTCAATGGACGCGGAAATAAGGTACACGCCAGCTGGGATATAAACGATGCCACCGCCGACAGCTGCCGCCGAATTGACGGCGGACTGGATGGCGAGCGTGTCATCGGTCTGACCGTCACCGACTGCGCCAAAGTCCCGGACGTTGAGGGTATTCGCGTTCTCGGTGGAAGGCACCTGAAACGGAAGTGGAGCCAAGGCCCCCATACCCAGCGGCAAGGCGGCAGCACCACCGGCCAGGGTCTTCAGAAAGGAGCGTCTATCAAGCGGATTCATAAGGCAACTATCCTCCAACGGCGCTTACGATGAAGCGGTTCCGGTCGTGGTCTGGGCGGATTGAACGGCAGTCAAAACGAGTTGGTCAAAGCCAGCAAACGCCTGGAGCGTATCATCATTACGGACGATGGCGCCCATAGCCTGATCTTCGATCAACACCGTGGTACGTTCCAGCGCCAGCGCGGCGCGGGTAGCTCCTTCTTCGGTCGCGCCAGTGGCGATGATGAGATGCCGCTCCGGGTTCCAGGGCGAAGCACCCATCCAGAGGAAACCTGCATCTAGGGTCGGCAGGATCGAGCGGACATCGACCTCGGCCACCTGGAGGGCTGTATCACTGAGGGTGCGGCTCAAGGCCTGACGGTCAACAGGTCCGAGCACGATGACATTAGAAGCAGCAAGGCTGACGGGATCAAGCTGAGCGGGTGTGGTGACGCGGATTTGATCGACCGGGTGACCATTGGCACCCAGGAAGGCGACCAAGCGCACCAGATGATTGAGGTCGCTTTGAGCGGGCGAGTCCGGAATGATGATGGTGGTCGGCACAGCCCCATCCATGGATAGATAGGGGAAGGGGTAGCTGTTCAGGCTGACCACCTCCGGCTGCCGGGACTGCCACTGCAAGCCGCTAAAGGCATCGACCTGCTGCCACAGGTCGCTGGCGCTGATTGCTGGATTGGTCAAGGCGCTGGCCGGGAATTCCAGTTCGAGTACCACCGGGGTGAAGGGATCCGCCTGGGCAGCCTGCCCGACCTTCCCCAGCGAGAGAATTGACGGACTGGAGGCGGCTGGATCAACCGTGATGCTGCCCACGGGTTGATCGTTCAGGCTGACGCTGACAGCAGTGCCGGGTTGCAGCGCAGTCAGACTGCTGCTGTTCACAAACAGGATGAGGGTGGAGGCATCCACCTCATCGGTGAGCAGCACTTGGTAGCGCGTGCGGAGAGTCCTGACCCCGGCAAGCGGGTTGCTGTGGTCGATGCTATCCAGCGATTCCAGCGTGGTCATGGCTTGACCCGCCGGGCTGCTCAAGGTGGTGAAGTAAGCACTGCCGATTTCCTGCTGCATCAGGTTTTCGGCATCCTCCCCGGCCAACAACTGCCCCAGCAAGCGGTAGCGGACGGTGTTGTTCGCCCCCGCCAAAATCACGCGGTCGGCCTCATCCCAGGGGCCACGAACGACGCGAATGGGCTGGAAAGTATCAGCAGCGAACGGTTCGGCATGCGCCAGGCGGTCACCCTGGCGCGGATAGTCGTACATGGGGGTGAGCAGCCAGGAAATTTCGCCCTCGGTCGGCTGCTGCCCAAATAAGACCAGATTGGATACGTTGGCCATTTCCGTCGTTACATCAGCCGTATTGACAACCTGGATGAGATCGGCCTGGAGCGTGAGTTCTTCACCGAGGCGGGCAATATCTGGCAGGGCGGCGTTCAGGACATCCAAACTGGTCGGGTCGTTGAGCGCGATCAAAGTGGTGCGCTGTTCGCTGAAGACGGGCATCATGACCTGAAGGCCGGTTTCGCCAGGGCGGTAGAAATGCCCCAGTTCAGCGATACCGGGCATATCCGCCATCCAGACATCTTCAGTGCGGAAGGCGATAATGCCCAATAACAGCATGACGCTGGCGGTGATACCCCGGTAGGCCCCGCTCATCAACGTCTTGCGGAGTTCCTTGCCCTTGGTGTTGTTACCACGAGTCAGCCAACCCGTCTCCCACATGGTGACCAGCGCGTGAATCTTGATGACCGAGAGCAGCATGGATGAGGCGGCATAGAAGGGAATGATCCAGAGGCGGCGGGTTTCCAGTATGTAGGGGTAAATCTTGATGCCCCGGCTGACCACCCACCAAAACGCCAGGAAGAGCGCCGGGATGAAGTTATGCGTCAGGAGCAGCATGGCCATGTACCAGACAGCCATCGCCAGCGTGAAGGTGCTCATCATGCGGTCGACGGTGTAGAACATCATGATGGGGTTATTGACCATCCACGGTTTGCGCTGGAAGATCGCCCGCAGGTCGGAGAACCAGGAATTCCGCGCCCAGCGGAGGCTTTGAGAGACGTAGACGAAGAAGTTGGTCTCCGGGCGGGTATAAACGACGGCATCGTTGATGACAGCGGATTTATAACCGGCATCCTGGAGGAATGTGGTCAGGCATTTGTCCTCACCGCCGCCGGTCTTGCGAATGCCGAGCCACTGTTCATTGACCAGGTTCTTCTTGATCTCTTTGAGTGGCCCGGCCAGATAGGCTGAGCAGCGACCACTGAGGCAGGAGACGTAACCACCAAGGGCCTGCCCCGGCGCTTCCAGGTTATAGCGGGAAACCAGGCGAATATCGAACATGTAGTGCATCAGATGTTCGGGCTTATAGACGCGCTGTTTGACGGTGACACCGCCAACCCCGGGTTTGCTAAACGTTTCCAGAATTGATTGTTTGACGCCGTCACCCAGAATGGTATCGCTATCCATGCAGATGATGATGTCCATGCCTTCGACCATCTCGATGGCGCGGTGCAGCCCCTTGCGTTTGCCTTTTTCTGTAGTCGGCTCGAAGCGGATGTCAATTTCACCTGTGTGTTCTTTGGCAAACGCCCCAGTCAGCGCCATGTTATCGTGTTCGTTATGGTCGAAAGTCACACAGACCTGGTCAATGCGTTCTTTGAGCAGGGCTTCCAGCACCAACTTGAAGGTAGCGGGCGGCTCTCCCTTGACGGTCAGGGCAGCACCAACCTTGCTATAGGGAAGTGGGCCGGTCGCTTTAATATCCCGCCAACGTGACGAGAGAAACAGCTTGATGAGCCAGGCTGTCAAGCGGATGGCCCCAATGACCCCAAAAGGGATCAGGGAAAGCAAGATCGTAACCAGTTCAGTGGACATAGGCTAACTCGTCAACTCACGGCTCATCAGTGACTGGGAAAGGTAAATGCTACAGCAGGCGAAAAAGGCCTGCTGTAGCAACTCGATACTATGGGGGCTTGCTGAACTAATCCCCGGCGATGGCACCACTGCCATTACTAATCGGTTCAGTGGCGGAGGACATCCCAATCCACTGACCCCGAGCGGGAACGCGCTTCACCGTGGGTTCGGTTTCGTGCTGACGCGGGGCCACCTCTTGCTGATGCGGTGCCACAAACCCGGCCAAGCGCTCAATGGAGGCAGTCAGGCGCTCAAGGGCGGTAGCAACGGCATCCGGAGACATCGGCGCTGCCGGTTCGGGTTGGGCATCCACACCGCGCCAGGTATCCGGTGCGGCGGCGGCTTTGTCTTTCTTATTGACGGCAGCTTCGTATTGATCCAACGCCATGAGCGCCTGGTCGCGCAGCTTGGAGGCACTCATGCGGCGGAAACCGCCCTTAACCGGCGCAGGAACGCGACCCTGCTGGGAGAGTGTCACCAAGACATCGTTGGTATCCCGCGTACCCTGCAACTGCGGTAAGGTCACCGCTTCCTGACGGGCGAGCGCCAATGTAGCAGCCACATCTTTCGGCAGGCATTTGCCACCGTAAGGGAAACCGCCCGCTGTGCCATACCAGCGATTGAGCGCGCCTTCACCCATGCGGACGGCGAGATCAATGGCTTGCTGGGCATCAATACCCATCGATTCCAGCAACAGCCACATCTGATTGAAGTAGGAGATGATGGTGGCGTTATAGGTATTGACAATGACTTTGCTGGCTTCGGCCACATCAACGGGGACAACCGTCATCAGGCGGTCCCGTTCGGGTCCCAATTCCGGGCCGAGCATGGCGACCAAGGTATTGGCGGTACGTTCATCCAGCGCACCAATCACAACCTGCCAAATGTTGGCTTCGTCGTGGTTGGCATCCGTTTCCCGCAGGATTTCAGGCATATGGGCATAACCGAAGTCGGTTCCTGCAACCAGGCCAGAATGCTCCTGTAGACGAGGGATGATTTCGCGCTCGGAGAGTTTGGGGAGCATGGTGCTCCGCATGACCACCATCGGGTAGTGCCTATCTTCGACCCGCGCTGCCAGCCAGGGGCCGATGGTCTTTAACCCATCCCGCATGTAATCGAGGAAAATGGAGCCATCGACTTCTGACTGCGGTGTGGCGATGGCGACAAAGAGCATATCCGCATTGCAGTTCATGAAATCATTCATGTGCTCGGCAGCAATACCCTGGGAGCGGAGCTTGGCAATCGTATCCGGGTTGACATCATAGCCAGTAATCCGATAACCCCGGTCATGCCAGGTATGCAAGATACCCTGACCAACTACTCCACTTCCAACAACTGCAAGTTCAATGCTGTGCTTCATTGTAAATGTCTCCCCATCAACGATTGGCCGAAACTGCGTCACGGCCCATTTGACGAAATCCCCGCTGACGGGGGATCCAATCGGCTTTAGTTTTGTGCCGTTCCATGCAAACCATTTTGATCGCAGGTTTGCGTACTGCGTGAACGAACATGCCGTCAGTTTCCGGGCAATGCCTTACACATAACTAAAGGTTGTAAATGAAATTTTTGCAACTTGAGTTGAAAGATTGCACATCAATGCGGGGTGAATTAGCGGATAGAATCAGTAATTGATGAGAATACCTTACAAAATCAGGGCCCTGACGTGAATGCGCCTTGCATTGTATGACAATCTGACCGAATGTGAGAATGCAATTGATGGTACTTTAGTACTTCGCTCTGTTAGGTCGTAAATGAGTGAGGTTTTAAATGTCGATGCCCTTGCACCCAATTTAGCGCGAACATAGACCCCCACCGGCAGATTCCAGAACCCGGCGATTTACATTGCCTTCAAAGTTATCCTGAAGACAATTACCGCGAATGAGCGCGACCTCGTCTGCAGTCGGTTCGTAGACCAGGTTGATGCCGAAGGCGCGGTTGTTCCGCAGCGTATTGCCGATCACCCGGTTCTGGCGAGGCGTCGTGGCTTCGCCCAGGCCGAGACGAATACCGCTGCCGGCATTGCCCTCGACCAGGTTATTGATAATCAGGTTCTCGGCCCCTTCGACATTGATCCCGCCGCTTTCCGGGTCACTCGATTGGAAGAAGCAGCGATTATTCTCCACCACGTTGTGATGAGCGCTGCCTTTGATGTCGACGCACTCGCTGCCGGTGCCATCCGGGATCCCTTCGTTGAAGGTGTTCCCCATCACCCAGTTATAGGCGCTCTGATCATTTTCCAATTGGCTGGCGGTGGTGCCGATATAGAGGGCTTCCCGGTTATCGCCGGTGGAACCGCCACCTTCCCGGCCACAGTGTTCAAAACGATTATTGGCGATGACGTTATGCTGCGCGTTCAGGCGTAAGCGAACACATTCTTCGCGGGCATTCCGCAGGGTGAGTCCGATCAGGCTCAGGCGGTTCACTCCCTCCGCGTTGACGTAGACCAACTTTTTGCGGTAATCCCCCGGCGTGTACTCGCCGTCCGTTGTAAAACCGTTAAATTCTATATTTCCTGTTAATACTTCCACAATGTAGGTGTCGCCCGCGCCAACCAGAATCGCTTCCGGCGGCCCGCTGACCAACAAAGGGGTTGGCGAGGACAAACAGTCCGCCCGGTTGACATCAATATCTTCTGTATAGATACCTGCCGCTAACCGAATCGTGCTGCCGCACGGCACCCGATCCAACGCATACTGCAGGGTCTTGAAGGGAGCCGCTTCACTGCTGCCGGAGGCCGGGTCATCCACACCCACGGGACTCACGTAGAAAGTCGCGGCTTCGGCAGCACGGGCGGCTGCGGGAGAGCGACTCTGGGTATAAAGCGCAATACCACCCCCAATGAGGATTGCACCCAGCAGTAGGAGCCAGACGACAAAACGGATGATTGAACGGGCTGCAATTTGCATCAGTCTTCACCCTACCATGACCAATGGACTAATCGATTTCCGCGGCTTGTGCTGAAAGTACCACACCGTACTGCCCTCTATATTCCGTATAGTTGAGGCGATTGATAAAACACGGAATCAGGTCGCACGCTGATTCAACACCGAGGACGAACCTGTGAATCGCATTAAACATTCAATAAGCATTTCTTTTGTTTTAATGCTTATTTTGCTGCTGGGCGGGCAGTCATTCGCCGCTGCCCAGTCGGCGGGAACAGCGACCATCCAGGTACAGATCCAACTGGAAGGCCGTTCCACCGCTGCCAATCAGCCCTTTGAAAGCACGCTTTCCAACGGCATCCAACTCAGCCAGTACCCGGGTGCGACCAATGCGGCTGGTCAATTTGAGATCAGCGGGATCACACCGGGTTCCTATATGCTGCGCGTAATGCCACGCGGCTACCTGGCAGTGGCTATTCCCCTCAATCTTGTGAGCGGTCAGAATAAAGTCAACATCGGACCGTTCAAAGTGGGAGATGCTAACCAGGACAACCAGATTACCCTGGTAGATTTTGCCCTGTTGAGCAATGCCTTCAATACCCGACCTGGAATTACAGTCTACGATCCCCGGGTCGATTTTAACGGGGATAACCAGATCACGCTGGTTGATTTTGCACTCATGTCCCCTAATCACGGGCAGAAAGGGGCGGCTCCGCTGAGCGCTGCACCGCAGTATCCCTCCCAAGTCCTCGACCTGCGGTTGTGGAAAATCACGCTGCCGATACCCAATCCTGAAAATACGAGCAATCCCTGGGAAGTGCTGCAACCCCAGTTGACCAATTTTCAGTCCGAACCCTGGTTCCTGGTGAATACCAGCGGGGGTATTCTGTTCCGCGCACCGGTCAACGGCAAGACCACTTCCGGTTCCAGCTATCCGCGTTCGGAACTGCGGGAAATGACCGGCGATGGTCGTCAGCTTGCCAGTTGGTCCTCGACGAGCGGCACCCATACGATGTTCATCGACCAGGCCATCACTGCAGTGCCCACCACCAAGCGCCATGTGGTCGCCGGGCAGATCCACGACTCCAGCGATGATGTCATCGTCATCCGCCTGGAATTTCCACGCCTCTACGTCAATGTGGATGGGCGTAACGTCTTTACGCTGGATGACAACTATACGCTGGGGGAACGTTTTCAGGTGCGCTTTGTGGTCAGCGGCGGGCAGACCCAGGTCTTTTACAACAATGCCAGCAGCCCGGCCTACACGCTCAATCAGAGCTACAGCCGCGCTTACTTCAAGGCTGGGGCGTATACCCAGTCCAATTGCAGCACCGAGAATCAATCTTCGTTATGCCATGCCAACAATTATGGTGAGGTCATCATCTATCAGTTGAATGTGAGCCATCAGTAGCTGCTCACTCGATGTAGCCCAGGGCCCGTAAGTGATCGAGCGTGCCCGCATCATCGAGGGTGAACGTGGCCGCTTCCGGACGGCGGGCGCTGTGACTGCTCACAAAGGCTTGCAGTTCATGCTGGAAGCTATGTGCCTGATCGGGGTGAACTGCCGCCAGATCATGAGTTTCAGCAGGATCATCCGGCAAGTGGAATAAGCCCTCGATTTTGTCCCCAACTGTGACGAGTTTGTGATCGCCCTGATAGAGGGCGCGGCGGGGCTGATCCAGCACAAGGCGAGCGATGAGGGGCGCACGGCGGTGTTCGATCACCCCCAGGAAGATCGATGGAGGATAGGCTTCACTGTAGACGGCACCCTCCCCTGTATCCCCTGCCCACTGCGCTTCGCTGGTCGCGTGAGGACTCAAAGATAGTCCGCGCACATCGGCATTGGGATCACTCTCGTCCAGCGGCGGGCGGAAGACTCCGGCAGTGGACAGCAGTGTGTGGAAGATGCGCCGTGTCGACACATTCCGGGGTTCGACCTGCCCTACACCTTCCCCATCCGGCCAGTGAATGACCAGCGGCACATGCACCAATTCCTGATAGGTCACAAAGCCGTGACCGAAGAAGCCGTGGTCACCATGCCCTTCTCCATGATCGGCACAAATGATAACCAGGGTGTTTTGCAAGGTACCACTGGCTTTGAGCCACTGTAGCAAACGGCCCAGATGGGCATCCTGAGCATAAATTTCCGCATCGTAAAACGAATCGAGCGCCGCACGCTGCCAATCCGGTAAGGGTTCATCAGGCGGAGTGGCCCAGGCTGCGGCATTGCCATTAAAGCCCCGCATAAAGCGATACTGGGCGGAAGCCAGCGGCGATCCAACCTGGCGCAAGGCATCTGCCGGCGGATTGTAAGGAAGGTGTGCGCCCATCAGATTGAGGAAGGCGAATAAGGGTCGTTTGGCTCCACCAGCCTGATGAGCGCCCCAATAAGCGATGAGGTCGTCGACCGAGCCGCCGGTATCCCCTTTGAAACGGATGAGCCGAGTCCAGAGGGGTGTGAACAGCGGATTGAGCGCAACCCGAAACATGGTATCGGACTGGGAGAACTGGTTGCCGATGGGACGGGCCACATGGCGACGGAAGTTCCGCAGAGCGGCTTTCAGTAACGGGTGACGGCGCTCCTCCGCGGGGCGGAAAGGCGCGGCACTGGCGTAGTTGTAAAAGCGGTCAAAGCCGCGCTGCAGTCCGTTATTCAGTACACCAACCAGGGGGTTATTGCAGAAAGCCACCGTCTGGTAGCCTGCACCCCGCAGGATTTCAGGGGCGGTCGGATGCATCCCGGAAATGGCACTGGTTGATTGGGTGACACCGTGAGTGGCAGGATACAGGCCGGTGAACATGGAAGCGTGGGACGGCACCGTCCACTGGGCGGCAGCGATTGCGCGGTCGTAGCGCGTCGCTCCATCCGCAAACGCATCCAGATTCGGACTGGTGGAAGCGGCATGCCCATATAGGGACAACCGGTCACGGCGGGTGGTATCGAGGACGACGAGCAGGATGTTGGGACGCTGGGTGGGCATCGGCAGGCTCGATGGAATTGGACGGTGAATGCAGGTCTCAGGTTACTGGTTACGGGCGATTGAATGCAAGAGGCGACCTGATCGATCTGCAACCGAGTCCGCAGCGGATGCGTATAGAGGGGAAGGGGAGTTTTTACCTCCTCGCTGAGTCGAATGAGGCAGCCGATGACACCCTGGGATACCGAAGTACTCGGTCTGAGCGACACTGACGACTTACGCTATCAAGCCTTGCGGCGGGTACGGCGGCGGCAGTTAATGCGCCGGAAGACAATTGGCATGGCGCTGGGAGCCATCGCCGGGGCCATCGTCGCCGGGGCGGTCGGATTCTATGCCCGGCAACCGGGTTTGGGGCTGCTGTTGTTCGTACTCTCGACCGCGACCTTCCTGCTGGTCTACCTGTTCGACCTGTATCTGATGAACCGGGATGAACGGCAGGATCAAGAGCTGGTTGTTGAGGTCGAGCGCGAAGTGGAACGCCTGCGCGAACCGCTGACCAAGCTCAAGCGCGGTCAGCTCTATCGATTGAATGATGACGATCAACTGGAAGAGGTTGACCCGGCGGAATTCCGTTTACTCGATACGGAAAATGACCGGGCGAAACGGTGATACCTATGGACGACTGGAATGCTCTAGCGCGACCGGATGACACCGACTCAGATCTGTACCAGCAGGCTATCCCCCGGGTCAAGCGGCGCTTGCTCATGCGGCAGCGGCGCAATGGCCTGATCATCGGTTGGGCGATTTCGGCTGTGCTGGCGATTCTGCTGGGCGTTATCCTGCGGAACGTGGCCATCACCCTGATCGTCTTTGGCACCATGGCCTTCTTTTTCCTGCTCGCCTTTCTGGTGGATTACTACCATATGGATGAACAAGAGCGGCGTCAGCGCTGGTTGGCCGCCGAACTGGATAAGGAAGTGGAGCTGCTGCGCCGCCAGCAGACCAAGCTCAAGCGGGACAAGCTTTACCGGGTGGGCGATGACGGCGAACTGGAGGAAGTTGATCCCGCTGAGTTCGCTATGAGCGACTATGCCGACGAAGAACGGAAGCAGCACCATGTCTGAAACCCTCTCACACCCGACTGTCGAACGGCTGCAGCGCTGGTTCCGGCGGCACGTCATCACTTATGCAGTTGCGATGGGTGCTGGAGCCTTCATACTCATCTTCTTCCGCCCGATGTTCACCAATCCCATCGTGCTGCTGATCGCGGTGATCTGGGGCCTGGTGCTGGGCGGGCATTGGCTTTTGACGCGCCAGATCAATGATCTGGCGCGTCAGTCCGAGGCACCCTTGAAGCGCAGCGCCTACCGCTCGATGACCCCATCGATACGCCTGCGCGTCGAAGATGCGGTGCGGAACCAGCAGCGACAGGAGCAACGCCGCTGGTTCCGTTATGGCCTTTCCACCGTGTTGGCCTCGATTTTGATCGCCTGGATTGGTGTTCCGGCGACGATGGGGCCATTTGGGATGAATATGAATTCGGTCATTGCCAGTATCTTCACGTTTACACTCGGTTTGCTGCTGGGGGCGTTCTTCCACTGGCGCGGCTACCGCGTCACTTCCAATGAGGCAACGCGTACCCTGCGCGATCAATTCGTTGGTCGATTTATGCAGGAAGCGTGGGAAGGAGGCGAGGAATCAGAGAAAGCCAAGCGCACGCTCGCCCTCAGCGACGATGGTGAATTGGTGGAAGTCGACACCGGTACTCTGGAACCAGAGCCGAAGAATCGGAAACGCGTGTATGAATAACCCCTATCCCGCAAACACCATTAGCGCTGCACTCCAAGATCAAGTTGAGGAACAGATGCGGCGCGATCAAGTCCAAGCACAACGCCGCTGGTTCCGCTGGGGAATGTTGACGATTTTACTAACCATCCTGCTGGCGGGGGTGGTTATTCCTGCAGCGCGAGCGCCAATGGAGGCACAAGGATTGGCGATTTTCGCCTTGACGTTTGGACTGTTATTCAGCGGATTTATTCACTGGCGCAGCTACCACGTCATATCCGACGCGGCTACGCGTACCCGACGTGAGCAACTGTTGGGTCGTCTGATCCAGGAAGAATGGAAGGCTGAGGCCACTTCAGAGAAAGCCAAGCACATACTCGCCCTCAGTGATGACGGTGAATTGCTGGAAGTCGAAGCGAATGGAGTTGCACCAGAGCCGGAGAATCGGAAACGCGCGTATGAATAATCCCTATCCCACAAACATGATTAGCGCCGCGCTCCAAGCTCAAGTTGAGGAACAGATGCGGCGCGATCAAGTCCAAGCACAACGCCGCTGGTTCCGCCGAGGTGTGGCGATGGTGTTCCTGGCTATTGTAGTAGCGTGGGTCGTTATCCCCGCAGCGCGAGCGCCAATGGAAGCAGAAGGATTGGCGATTTTCGCCTTGACGTTCGGGCTGTTATTCAGCGGATTTATTCACTGGCGCGGCTACCACGTCATGTCCGACGCGGCTACGCGTACCCGACGTGAGCAACTGCTAGGCCGCATGATTCAGCAGGAATGGAAGGCTGATGCTACCTCAGAGAAAGCCAAACGCACGCTTACCCTGAGCGATGATGGTGAACTCGTCGAGGTGGATGAATACGCGGACTCAACCGCATCGGCAATTCGCTAAAGTGGCGGAATTGGAAACGGGGTATGGCCCGCTGCATCAGGTCATACCCCGTTTACCAGGGAGAGAGAGGGAGATTGTTTTGAAACCTGAGCAGCGTCACACAGTCACAGAAGTTAAACCCCGTATGTCGCACTCATGAATAGACAATACATCAGGTGGCAAATTCTCGATAGTGACAAATGTCACAATCAAGTTTAATGAAGATGGATATTCCCTGATTTCGGGGCTTAAACTCCGGTACTTTCGCGGCTGCTCATATACTTCTCGAGTCCTTCCATGGCAGTCCGCTGCACCTTGCTGCGGATGACAGGCGACCACCCCAGCAGCAAGCCGGGAGTTCCCAAGGCCATCCGTGACCAGCGCCAGAAATCAAAGTGATCGGTATGTTCGATGATTTTGCCATCCTGTAGATGGAAACGGGCATCAATGATGTTATGCACCGGCCGTTTGGACTGGGAGAAGGTATACCAGGCCTCCCAGTGGGCGCTGCCGGTTTGACCATCCTCGCGCACATCACGGAAGGTGATCTTTAAGTCTTTACTGCGGCCCAATAACATGGCCCACATGCCAGAGGCCCGGGAACCACGCAGATCCTGGAAGACCGGGTCATTAAAGACGACGTTCGGATGATAGCAGGCAGCCATCCCGGCGGCATCGCGGGCTTGAAACGCACTGTAAAACTGTTCAATCACTGATGTCATGTTATGGCCTCCGTGCGATGTGCCATATTGTGGGACGAGAAACATGGGCGCACAACCGTGCGCCCCTACATCATCCTCAGGCTATCGACTTCTCTTACGGTTTTGACAGCACATCACGCGGCTTGCTACTGCCTTCCAACGCGGGGCCGACAATGCCCTGTTCTTCCATGGCGTCGATCAGGCGGGCGGCGCGGGTATAACCGATCCGCAAGCGGCGCTGAAGCAAGGACACCGAAGCCTTGTTCAAACGGCGCACCGTTTCAACCGCCTGCTCGTACATCTCGTCCTCCGCACCGCTGCCCATGTTGGATTCGGGGGCATCATCGCCCAGGCCGGTGCTGACGCGGCTCTCGGTATCCCGGTCCCAGAAGGCTTGCTGCTGAGCTTCGTGTTTCTCCGACCGGGTGACGGTATGTGCATCTTCGACGACGGTATTATCCAGCACGAGCTGGCTGATGGGACGGGCCTGGTAGTCTTCGTCCGTCATCTGCTGCTTCCAGAAGTTGCACAGATTGCGGATTTCCGCATCCGCCACGAACACACCCTGCATACGGGCCGGAGCCGGGGTATCGCCGCTCAGATACAACATATCACCGCGCCCCAGCAGCTTTTCAGCGCCGGGTTGGTCGAGGATAACGCGGGAGTCGGTACCGGAGGCGACGGCGAAAGCGATACGGGATGGGAAGTTGGCTTTGATGAGACCCGTGACGACATCGACCGATGGACGCTGCGTGGCAATCACCAAATGGATGCCGGTGGCGCGGGCCAACGCGGCGATACGGGTGATTACGCGCTCGGTGTCATCCGGAGCCAGCATCATCAAGTCCGCCAACTCGTCGATAATGACCACCATGTAGGGCATCCGTTCCTGCCCCTCTTGCAGGTGTTTGTTGAAGTCATCAATGTTACGGGCACCCGCCATGCTGAACTTCTTATAGCGCTCATCCATCTCCCGCGTGACCCATTTGAGCACGCCGACGATGCGTTCGAGTTCCACCACGACCGGCGCAACCAGGTGCGGGATCCCGTTATAGCCGGTGAGTTCAACGCGCTTGGGGTCGACCATGATGAACTTCACCGCATCCGGCGCATTGCGGCTGAGGATTGAGCAGATGATGGCGTTGACCATCACCGATTTACCAGAGCCGGTGGTACCGGCAATCAACAAGTGCGGCATGGAGGACAAGTCTGCCGCCACCGGCGTACCATCGACCGCCTGCCCCAGTGCGATTGCCAGGGGTGACTTGACCTTCTTGAACTCGTCGGCTTCCATGACATCGCGCAGGCTGACGAGCGCGGCTTGTTCGTTCGGCACTTCGATACCGACGTAGCCCTTGCCCGGCACTGGCGCTTCAATACGGATGGAACGCGCACCTAACGCCAATTGAATATCTTTATCCAACTGGGCGATGGCAGAAACTTTGACACGGTTCTTCTTGCCACCACGCCCCGTCAGGTAGTCCGGCTCCACACCATACTGGGTGATGACCGGGCCGGTATTCACTTCGATCACTTTACCCGGCGCGCCGAAGCTCTCCAGGGTGTTCTCGATCAGGCGGGCGCGTTTGAGCAGTTCTTCGCGGTCAAATTCGTGCTCGGAACCCGGCTGGAGCAAACGGGCGGTATCTGGCAGCTTCCAATCCTTACGCCGCCCAGCACGCGGGTTCATGGGACCAATGCCGCGGGATGGTGAACCATCGCTGGCAGCGGCGGCTGGAGCAGTTGGAACCGGAGAAGGGGCTGCCGGTACCGGGGCGGGAGCCGAGGCAGTCGGCGCAGGGGTTGGAGCAGGCGCGGTCGGTTGAGCCGGACGCACGCTGGCGCTGGCTCCACCCAAGGCAAAGCCGGAGGGGGCCACTGGCGGCGTGGTCGGGGCACCGAACGATGATGCTGGTGGCTTAGGCGGTTCTTTGGGTATGGGAGTCTCGGTCGGGCCTTTATCTGCCCCGCCCGCTTTCCACAGGCTGGCGGCGGGCTTTTCGACCGCATCCGCTGGTTTGCTCGCGGGATCGGCTGGCTTACTACCCAAGAGTGACCGTTCACTGCCGGTCGCTGGTTGATTGCTGGTGGCAGGTGGCTGACCGCTCGCAACCGGTTTTTCAAACGTGCGCGGGGCAAAGCGGGAGGCAGGAGCGCTGCTCGCCGGGGTATCGCCCTTAGGAGTCGCCGGTTTCATCGCCGCCGGATCGAGATCGGTTTCCAATTCACCGGCATCCAGATCGTCACGCAGCGCGGAGGTCCCGGCTGCGGCAGGTTTGCTCAGTGTCGAAGCCGGTTCCGGCGGTTTGCTACCTACTGGGTTGGATGCTGGCGCGCCGAACGGTCGCGCTGCGGGTGGTGTTCCCGGTGCCGGGGCGCCGGGGCGCGAAATACCCGGCGTGGCGGGCGCTGCTGCCGGATTGGTCGGCCCACCCAACGGGCGGCCCATCGGTGAACGCGGCCCATCGGCAGTCGTGGCAGGGGTCGGTGCAGCCGAAGCGGCTGCCGGGGTGGGCGCTGTCCCTCGAATGACATCACCCAGCCGGGCAGGCGGCCCGTCATCGGCTGATTTCGTTTCTGCGCCATTCGTGGCCGGTGACACCGGGCGCCCCGGTGGTGTGGAAGCCGACTTGCCACCAAAAGAGATACTCGGCGTCGAAGGCGCAGGGTTTTCGGCAACCGGGGCTGCAGAAGCGATTGCCGGGGTCGCCATCGGTGCAGCGGCTGGTGTGGCTGGAGCAGGAACAACCGCAGCCGGAGCGACTTCGGGGGTTAGAGCGGCTGTAGGTGCTGCTGGTGCCTGTTTACCAAAACCAAAACGCGGCAGCGGCAGCTTACCGCCGGACTCGGCAGGTTTGGATTCCGCTGGAGCTGGAGCCGCACTGTCATCGGCTTTCTTGCCGCCGAATGACGGTACCATGCCGCGCACCCGACCGAGGGCACTGCCAGGGGCGGGTTCGGCGGGTTTGCCGGGCGGAGGTGGAATAGGTGCCCGCAGCGCCGGACCACTGGCAGGGGCCGGAGTCAGCGGAACAGCCTGCTGCTGACGACCACCGATATTGATAACTGGCTCGGCTTTGGCCGCTTCCGGCGGTGCGGGTAAAGCCGCGACCAACCCTGGTGGAAGCGCCGCCATCGCGCCACCTGGCAGCGCGGGTGCTTCCGGCCCACTGATGCCAATGGCCGGGGCGGATTGCGCCGGGAGCGCTGCTGCCTTGCGGGCAGCCGCTTCTGCCTGCTGGATAGCGCGGCGGGCACTCCGCTGCTTCTGAGCATCCTGGAAATTGCGAACGCTGCCGATGACGATCATGGCGACTTCCGCCGCGCTGAGACTCAAGGTCAGCATCACCCCGATGATGATCCAGGCGATCATGATGAAGAAGGCGCCGAATTCCGAGAAATTGGCGACCATGAAGTAATACAACTGTGCGCCTATTGCCCCGCCGCCGGCCCGCATGACTCGCCACGAGACTTCCAATTGCAGATTCAGGTCGGCCAGGCTGTTGATGGCCCGATCACCGACATAGTTGAAGGTTTCGAAGTACATCAGGAAGAAAAGCGCACCGACGAACAACATGACAATGCCAATAACGCGCTCGGTGCCGACCGTAGGTGCCTGATCGCCAAAATGCCGGGCGATGAGCCACAGGCCAACCGCCATCATTGCCACCGGGATCGCCGTGGCGCCCCAGCCGAAGGCTTCCCCCAACATCTTGTTGACGGCATCCGTTAGCGCGCCTTTGGTGCTGGACAGTGTGCTGAAGAACAGCGCCAGTGATCCCAGCACCAGCACCACGCCCAGAATATCCAGCTTGTTATCGAGGGTCAGGCCCTGAGTCTCGACTTTAGGAGCGCGGCTCTCACGGGGTCGAGCCGGTTTCTTTTCCGCTTTGGCACCGCCACCCAGGAATGGCAGGAAACGGGTGAGGACGTTGCCCTCAGCTTTGGCGGCTGGTTTGGCTGCGGATTGCGCACCCGCGCTGCTACCACCTGCGCCACCGAACATGGGTCGCCCGGCAGAACCAGCCGCCCCACTGGAAGAACTGGCCGCAGGGGTCGAAGAAGCCCCACTGCCAAAACGACTGCCGAAGCCGCCGCTGGCTGGCGCACTGCCCCCGCTCGCACCCGGTGATTTAGGTGCAGCCGGCTTATCCTCTTTTTTACCGCCAAAGGGCAGTTTGCTGGTCAAGCCGCCGAGCGCCCCACCGAGTCCACCGCCTGCCCCACTGGCACTGCTGGCCTTGGGTGTAGCCGGTTTATCTACTTTATCTTTGGAACCGCCCCCAAAGGGCAGTTTGCCTGTCAAGCCGCCGAGCGCCCCACCAAGGCCGCCGCCCGTCCCACTGGCACTGCTGGCCTTGGGTGCAGCTGGTTTATCCTCTTTATCTTTAGAACCACCCCCAAACGGGGATTTGATCCCACCCAGAAAGCCGCCCCCACCGGACTTTTCTTCCGGTTTGGCTCCACCACTGGATGCCGGCGCAGGTGATCCACTGGCTGGGCGCGATCCACCAAAGGCGGAACTCCCACTCCCGGAACCGCTACCTGCACTGCTGGGTGATCCACTTGAACCGCTGCCGGAGGGACTTGATCCACCCCCAAAGCGCTGACCGCCACCAAACGTAGACGAACCGCTGGAACCCGAACCTCCGGGAGAGGACGGTGAGCTGCCTGCAGGGCGTGATCCACCAAACGGTGAACTCCCGCTCCCTGATCCGCTACTGCCGGGGGAGGACGGCGAACTACCTGCAGGGCGCGATCCACCAAACGGTGAACTCCCGCTCCCTGATCCGCTGCCGCCCGCACTGCCGGATGAACCTACGCTGCCCGGTAGACGTGACGGTGAACCAAAGCTGGAACCACTACTACCCGGCGTGCTGCTGGTGGTTGGCGAGCCAGGACGATTCGGGCCTACGCTGCCCGGTAAACGGGAAGCCGAACCCGCACCGCTGCTCCCGCTGGAACCTGATGGGGAGCCGAATGTGCTGCCCGCCGGTCGGGCTGGCGGCGTACTCCCACTACTCCCTACGGAACCTGGCAGGCGAGATGCCGAGCCAAAACCACCGCCCGGCGTGCTGGGTGTGCCGGGGCGGCTGCCAGGCAGCCCGGATGTCCCCGGTCGACTATAAGGATTGGAGCGACTGGACGACGAACTATCGTCGTCATCCTCCTCTTCCTCATCATCTAGACCGGCATTATCCAGTTCATCGTCATCGTCGTAATATTCGTCTTCGCCGCCACGATAGCGCATAGCTGGCAACCTTTATCTCATCTGAACTGGTCATAGGGAAAGCCATAGCAGAGGTCGCACCAGCTCCCCTCATTACACTATAGCATATTCTACTTCAAAACGTTCCTTTATGGAACATCTGTTCTCAAGATAGAACTGGTTATGCAGATGACCTGCTACCACCTGAGCGATCCGCCCATGACCGGGTAGAAATAGTTGCCCATTTACTAGATGCTCATTACAATTAGAGTAACAGGGTACATTGGGGTGTTGTCAGTGGTCAGGCGTATGCTTAACGTAGACTTCTTCCAGTCAACTGCATTTATCCTGTAAGAAGGTTGCGGCCTTGCGCTATATTTACGTTTGCTGCAAGTGCTCTGTAATGCCAGTTTCCTGACGATCAACCACAGACGATTGACGATTGATTGTTTCCATCATGTCCTACAGCGACTTACTCTGGCGAGCCAATAACGAATACCGCAAACGGCTGGGACAAGCCCAGACCTTCTTCGGACTGTTGGATGAGATGGTGCAAACACTGCCGCTTGAACCGCGTCAGGTGGAGTTGGTGCGGTGGGCACGAGCGCATGTCGAATCCATCGTCCAGGAACTACGGGATTGGCGCGACCGCTTCTATTATGAAGACCCGCGCACCCGCCGAATGGTACAGGCCGATGGTGCCGTATATGACGCGCTGACCAGCTTCGACCGGATGCGCAGCGACCACGAACTGCGCCTGCACAACGTCTACACCACTCTGCTGAACGAACCCCGACCCGACCCGCACCTGACTCGGCTTCCCCAGGGCGACCTGTGGCAGATGGCGGGCAATGCCATCTATGACCTGCTCGGCTTCAGTGATTATCTGGTTGGTCTGCAGGCAGCCTCCTAAAGCCAGCTTGGCTAGGGCTGCTTTTGCTTCGCCTTCATCCGCAGCAGTGAACCTTCGACCGCCCGCACGTGCGGCTCGGAGTCCCATAGCGGCGGGAACAGATCGCGTTCCATTTTCAGCGCTTCGTCATAAGGCCTGTTCAAACCCGCCCGCAAAAGCTGCTTCATGGCGCGGACGGTCTCCGGCGGTTCAGTAGCAATGCGCTGGGCCAGAGTCAAGGCGTGGGCGGCGGCGGTGCCGGTCTCCACAATCCGGTTGACCAGGCCGAGCACCACGAGTTCATCGGCATGGACGATGCGCCCGCTAACGAATAAATCCATGGCCCGCGAATAGCCGACTAAGCGCAGCAGACGCTGGCCTGCGCCCCAACCCGGCGTCACGGCCAGCCGGATGTGCACAAAGCCCAGGCGCGTCTTGTCATCGGCCAGGCGCAGATCACAAGCTACGGCGATCTCGCTACCACCGCCCAGCGCATAGCCGTTGATGCCAGCGATCACCGGTACCGGCAGGTCTTCCAACCGGAGCAGGGCATCGCCCATGACGGTAATCATCCGCCGAGCATCCTCGGCGGTCGGATAGTTCGCCAGTTCGACCAGATCGGCACCACTGCAAAAGGCTTTGTCACCTGCGCCGGTGATGACGACAGCGCGTAGTTCCGGCCATTGGTGCAACTGTTCAACGGCATCGGCGAAAGCATACATGGCTTCGAAAGTGAGAGCGTTATGGGCTTCTGGTCGGTTGAAGGTGATGACGGCAACGCCATCTGCCCCCTGTTCCGCCAGAATGGAGGGTGAAGTGTGATTGGTATTCATGGCGAACAGTCTAACCGCAGGTGCGCAACCTGACCACTGCGGAACGTCACAGAAAGCATGGGTGGGTTATCGCCCCGATCTCGTCGAGTCATCAAACCAATGATACAAAGAATATCACTTTCCCAAAATCTGACAGAGCGCATTGGCAAACGACGGTTCAACGGTTCGTAATCCTAGTATTCCCCGGAACGGATGAGACGCGGTATCATGAGCATATGCTATTCGTTTGTGGAGTGCTCACGCTGTGTACGCCTTGAAAGACCTGCCTGCGATAACCCCGGTTGCGCCGATCACCGCGCTGCCCCGCCCGATTCTGGAGGTCGAGCAGCTCTCGGTCTACTACCGAGAAGGCGAACCTGCCCTGTGTGATATGTCCTTTGCGGTCGAGCCAGGGGAAAGCCTGGCGATCATCGGCCCGAACGGCGCGGGCAAATCCACTTTGCTCAAGACCATCATGGGCCTGCTGCCGGTGGCGACCGGCAGCATCCGGCTGGCCAATACGAACACCGGATACGTCCCACAACACGAGAGCATCGACTGGGACTTCCCTATCACCGTCCGTGAGGTGGTACTGATGGGCCGGACCCGGCAAATCGGCTGGCTGCGGCGAGCGAGCAAGCTGGAATGGCAGGCAGCGGACGCCGCACTGGACCGGGTGGGCATGGCCGATTTCGCCGGGCGGCAGATCGGTGAACTGAGCGGTGGGCAGCGGCGGCGTGTATTCATCGCCCGAGCGCTGGCACAGGAAGCCCGGCTGCTGCTGCTGGATGAACCGTTCAGCGGGGTGGATGCCGGGGCGCAGGACGGCCTGATGCAAGTGCTCGACCGGCTGCACGCGGATGGCCTGACGATCCTGTTGACCACGCATGACCTGAACCTGGCATTCCAGCGCTTTGACCGGGTGCTGGCGCTCAACCGCAAGCTGATCGCCTGCGGGCTGCCGAGTGAGGTGTATCGTCCTGGCGTGCTGAGCCAATTGTATGGGGGTCGGCTGGCAACGTGGCAGGATCATGGGCAGATGCATGTCTTTGTCGATGATCATTGTGCGGATTGCGGGTGAAAATCAATCCGATCCATAAAATCTGCGGGCGGACATGCCGCCGCAGACGGCGTTAGTCCGCCCCTACAGTTTGGAGCGAGTAACAATCAGCGACCTGCGCTGCCCTGCCCGCGAATGGTCTGCTGGATGAAAGTCAGGAAGGGATAGGCCAGCTTGCCGGCATCGACTGAATCCCCTTTGAAGAAGGCAGCGTTGGCCCGTTCAAAATCCCCATGCAGGCGCGCGATGACGTTGACCTGCATCTGCGACGGTTCGTTGTGGAACAATGTGACCACGGTGGAAGCCCGCCCGGTGCGAATGAGCAACCACTGATGCGGCCCAATCTGACGGGTTTCGTAGTCGCTGCCCCACCCCTTAAAATCACTGACAATGCGGCGCACCTGCTCCTGCGCGACTTCAAAGCTGCCCAGCGTTTCCAGCAAGGTGCTGCCCACGCGCCGGTAAATGCTCATGCCGATGGCCTTGCCCATGTGCTGCTCTTTGACCGCGATGGTGCTTTCCCCACCGTTGACTGTATCCAGAATGGTGCCCGGGGCCATACTCTGGGCGGCCATATCCGCCAGCGCGAGTTGGCTGGAATAGCGGTCGTAAATGACATGGAACTGCTCGCGGCTGATCTGCCCTTCGGCAAATTCCTGCACCAGCGCTTCGATCTTGCCTTGAATCTGGGCGCGGAGGGCGTTCACACGGTCGGATGAGGTGGCGGTGGTCATGATACTCTTTGGTTAGAATTACATTTGTCTTTTTACAGCGTACTCTCAATCCGGCATTTTCTGCCTTAAGCCTTAAAGGAACATCTCATGAGCGTGGCCCCCGCCCACCGCAGCGATTGGAGCGGCATGACAAGCGAGTCGGATACGGCGTCCGTCGGCATTCTGGGCATCCCGTTTGATGGGGCGGTCAGCTTCCGGCCCGGTGCAGCCCTGGCTCCGGCGCGCATCCGGCATCTGAGCCACCATGTCGCGCCCATCACCGAGGAAGGCGTGATTCTGCAGGACTGGTCGGTACGGGATTACGGCGATGTAGCGCGTGACCTGGACTGGGTGCGCTATTTCCAGACGGTCGAAGACCGGGCGCGGGCGGCGCTGCGGCATCCGTTCGCATTGTTTTTAGGGGGCGACCACAGCGTGGGCATCCCGTTGATGCGGGCATTCGACTCGGTCGGCGGCGCGTTCGGGGTGCTGCACATCGACGCCCATGTGGATCTGGCGGATAGCTACGAGGGACACCGCTGGAGCCACGCCTGCACCGAACGCCGGGCGCTGGAACTGCCGGGGTTACAGCCGGAGCATGTGTGCTTCTGCGGGATTCGGTCATGGCTACGTGAAGAACTGGATTTCATCGCTGCCCATCCGGGTATCCGCGTGCATTCGGCGCGGTCGATGCAGCGGCGGGGAATCGAGGCGGTGGCGCAGGATGTGATCGCCCAGTTGGGGCATCTGGAACGCATTTATCTGACGCTGGACATCGACTGCCTCGACCCGGCGTATGCCCCCGGCACCGGCACGCCGGAAGCGGGTGGTCTGAGCACACGCCAACTGCTTGATCTGCTGGAGGCGGTGTTTGCCGGGCTGCCGATCCGCGCCATGGACATTGTGGAAGTCTCGCCCCCGCTCGACCCCAGTGACATCACCAGCATCGCGGCGCTCAAGGTGATTTATGAGGTGTTTGGGTTTTTGGAAGCAGTTCACAGTAGATAGTTCTCAGTTCACAGTGGGGATGAAAGCAGTGCAGTGGGTTAAGTCATGTAGGCTGAGCGTGGGCCCAGTGATTAGTGTGTTGGGGTGCGGTCACGGAGCCAGGCCGCCAGGATGAGAGCGACCATGGCCATGCCAATGAGCAGGATGCCCGTCCAAATGGCGGCGTTGAGGTCGCGTTCGATGACGGTGTAGATGAGCAGCGGCATGGTTTGAGTCACCCCTTGCAGACTGCCCGCAAAGAGGATGGTCGCGCCGAACTCCCCTAACGCCCGCGCCCAGGTCAGCACCAGCCCGGCCCCTAACGCCCGTATTGTCAACGGCAGAGTCACGCGCCAGAAGAGCGCCCAGCCACCCGCCCCATCCACCCGCGCTGCATCTTCAATCTCATCCGGCACACTCTCGAAGCCGAGCTGGGCCGCCCGCAAATAGAAAGGGGCGGCGACGAAGGTCTGCGCCATGACGACTGCATAGACGGTGAACGGCAGGCTGATCTCCAACGCGGTCAGGGCCGGGCCGAGCAAGCCGCGCCGCCCGAAGGTGATGAGCAGCGCCAACCCGGCGACGGCAGGCGGCAGCACAATCGGCAGTTCGATGAGCAGATTGAGCAGGCGCTTGCCGGGGAAGCGGCGGCGGGCAAATAACCAGGCCAGCGGCGTACCAAAGAGCGCAGTCAGGACCAGGGTGGAGAGGGTGGTGCCGAGACTGAGCAGGATGGCATCCGGAATGAGCGAGTCGGGTACCCCTTCCCGAGCGCGGACGGTAAGGGCGCGCAAGAGGAGGGCCAGCAGCGGCAGGGTCAGGAACAGCAGGGCGATTCCACCAAGGGCGATGACGGCGCATCCACCCGGTGTTACCGGGCGCTGGGTGGTTGATTGGCGATGGTTGAGGGTCAGTGGTTTTTCGCGCATGGCTCAACTTAGGACAAGCAAGGAATGCTGTGGGCACAGTCAGCCGTTTCGCCCTGGATACTGGACACATTTGACAAAGTAGACATATTTGACATCCAGGATTCGTCTGTTTTGTGATGATTGCGTTACGGTGCATCCCGGAAATGGCACAATCCTCACCAGCATAGCACATTTTGGAGGATAAATCGGAACATATGTTCCGATTTTCGGATCCATCAGGACTTACACAGGTGGCTGATCTTCAAGATAGGCGCACAGCCGTCCCACAGGGAGGCTCCGCACTGCGCCCCTACTACATGCGCCGTTTTGCGTAAGTCCACTTCATGAACCCACTATCGTGAATAAGCGTAATACATGCCATGACAGGGCTTCTTGTATGATGAAGCACAGTATCGGCGACGTCTTCAGGGTTTCTATTCACGGGAGCAATACCTCATGCACATTCTGATCCTCGGCGGCACACGATTTCTCGGTCGGCATCTGGTGGAGGCGGCGCTGGCAGCCGGGCATGAGGTGACGCTCTTCAACCGAGGCAAGAGCAACCCCGGCCTGTTCCCGCAGGTCGAGACGCTGAGCGGCGACCGGCGCGAGCACCTGGATGCGCTCAAAGGCCGCCGCTGGGATGCCTGCATCGACACCTGCGGCTATATCCCCCGCGAAGTGCGGATGAGCGCGGAGGCGCTGCGCGACTCGGTCGGGCATTACACCTTCATCTCGACCATTTCGGTCTACACGGATGCCCTGAAACCGGGCGACGATGAGTCCGGCCCGCTGGGGACGCTGGACGACCCGACGGTGGAAGACGTCACCGGGGAGACCTACGGCCCGCTGAAAGTCCTGTGTGAGCAGGCCGCCGAGTCCAACCTGCCGGGGCGGGTGCTAACGGTGCGATCCGGGTTGATCGTCGGCCCGCATGACCCAACAGATCGCTTCACCTACTGGGTGGCGCGGGCAGCGGAAGGCGGGACGATGCTGGCACCGGGTAACCCGGAACAAACCCTGCAATTCATCGACGGACGCGACCAGGCAGCGTGGATCATCCGCATGACGGAAGCGAACACAACCGGCATCTTCAATGTGAGCGGCCCGGCCTCCCCGCTGACGATGCGCGAAACGCTGGAGACCTGTACCCAGGTGGCAGGCGCGGGGGCATCGCTCACCTGGATTGACGAAGCCTTCCTGCTGGAACAGGGTTTGCAGCCCTGGGCAGAACTGCCGCTGTGGATCCCTGACGGGGGGAACGCGGCGCTGAATATCCACCTGGGGAAGGCGCAGGCAGCCGGACTCGTCTGCCGTCCACTGGTGGAAACCGTGCGCGATACGCTGGCCTGGCATCAGACGCGGGCGGATGGATTCAAGCGGGCGCTGGCAGCGGAGCGGGAGGCGGAAGTCTTGGCGGCATGGGGAGCGCGGGGATAATTGGAAGGGAGCGGGCGACCCGATGGGTCGCCCGTAGCGATTATGACTCGGTGATGGTGAGGCGGGTGATGCTATCGCCCTGCTGCACCGCATTGACGACCTTCTGACCGTCACCGATGACCTTGCCAAAGACGGCGTGCTTGCCATCCAGCCAGGGGGTGGGGACGTGAGTCACGAAGAACTGTGAGCCATTGGTGTTCGGGCCGGCATTCGCCATGCTGAGGATGCCGGGGCCGGTGTGCCGCAGCTTGAGGGCAGACGGCTCGTCATTCCATTTGTAACCAGCGTCGCCGGTGCCACGACCGAGCGGGCAGCCGCCCTGGATCATGAAGTCCGCAATGACGCGGTGGAACTTGAGGCCGTCGTAGAAGCCTTCCTTGACCAGAAAGACGAAGTTATTGACGGTGATGGGGGCATCTTTGGCGAACAGTTCGATATCGAAGCTGCCCTTGCTGGTTTCAAAGTGCGCCACATAATTCTTGTTCGGGTCGATCTGCATGGCGGGGGCTTTGGCATAGCTTTTGGGGGCCATTGTCATTCCTTTTCAATGAAGCAGGTATCCAGATAGGCCATAGCATAGCAGAAAACGAGCCTCCGAGTCGATGAGAAGCGGACGGCGGGCCGACGAGATGAAACTCCCCTAGCCCTGTACAGGCTACTATGCTGCGACCTTATGCGGATGGCGTTGGAGGTGCTGCCACCACAAAGGTATCCACCTGGCTCCACGCACCCCAGGTGCCGTTGAGATATCGGGCACGCACCCGCCAGTAGTAAGTGCCATTGGGCAAGGGAGTCGTGTTGATGCTCACCTGCGAGGCTGGCAAACTGTTATCCGCAAAGATGGTTGGGTTAAAAGCAGCACTCCGGGCAACATGAATCTCATAACCAGTCGCATTGGCAACAGGCATCCAGCGGAGTGTCACAATCGATATATCTGAGCGATTGCGCTGTGGGCCAATATTCGGCGGCGATGAGGGTGTGAAGGTCGGCGTGTAGGTAACGCTGGGCGTCCAGGTGAGTGTGGATGTACGCGTCGCAGTTGGCAGCGGAGTCTCGCTCAAAGTACCGGTCACCGTTGGTGATGGAGTCACCGTCCAATTGACTGGATTCGTGGGGAAGAGCCGCTGGGTTGGCGTGGGAGTTCGTGTGATCGAGGGTGTATAGTAGGTTGCGCCAGCAGTCACTGTTAAATCATAGGAGTCGGGGGTACGCGTCAGTGTATAGGTCGGACTGGGGCCGGGAGTAGGCTCTGGAATAGAAGGTTGGTCGCCTACATAGAGATGGATCGAATGGATAAACAGCCCGTTTGACTGACTGCCAGGCAAACTGGTAGCGTACAGTACATAGGTACGATTATCGCGTACCACCATCTCATTTAGATAACCAGATCCTGGCAAGGACGTCAGGTTACGTAAAGTGCAGGCTTGCTGATTGCAACGCCGCAGCAACAGGTATTTGTAGGCAGTGCTGTTGGGTGAGGTATCTTGGAGGTCAACCCGATCATAGGCGACAAACAAATCGCCGTTAGCACCAAAATCCATATCCCGATAGCCATAACCAGTCAGGGGCAATTCCTCAAAAATCGTATCGGAGGCCACAGTCGAGCAACTCAGGTCCCCACAGGTCGCAATCCGCAATTGGCGAAAATCACCGTAGTAGATGACGACTGGCTGACCGTTCTCATTAATGGCCATCATAAAGGAACGCCCATACTCGCCAATAGGCCCAAACGAAACCACTGAGTTGATTTTTGGGTTAAGACAAGCGTACAGAGCGCCACAATTGGCGATGGTAATTCCATTGATAGTGTTATAAGCCACCACTGGAAAACCTAAATAGTGGTCAAGCCAAATGCTGTCCTCACTGGTACCCGTGAAGGCGTCCGGCACACTCGTTGAACAGGGGATGACATTACAGTGGGAATAGCCAAGTGACTGGGGTGTGCCGCCCAACCCAGCCCATTTATAGGCCGCATACGGCCCCTGGGTTACGGCCAACAGCGGTTGAGCGCCGCTGTTAGCCGTCGCATTAGGAATATTGGCGAGTGAAGTGCGGGTTGTACAGACTGGATCATCACAACGATCAATCCGCAACGAGCCAGGCTGTGCCAAAGTCCCGGCTTGATACATGATAATGGGCAATGATAGCCCATTCTGACTAGGTTGCAGAACCAAGTCAATGACACGGCCAAGCATAAGCGTAGTAGTCGTCCGGTTCGTGCAATTTGGATCACTGCACCAAATCAAGACGGAATCCCCGGATACAAACGGATTCACGGTATACAGAATAACGGGATTGCCATCCGAGTCTACATCCATTTGCGGAAGGCCCAGAGAAGAACTAATCGCCTCGTTCACTATGGTGAAGGCACCTCCGGCAGTGTCGGTGGGGATGGGCGTAATGGTGGTTTCGACGCCCTGTTGCAAGGGTTCCGCATAAGCCGAGGGGTTGGCGAACAGGAGCAAGGCGACCGCAGTCAGACCAAAGAAGACGACAACCAGCAGGGGGCGCAGACGGGTACGCATAGGCTCAAGATCTCATCAACATTCCTTATTCATCTATTCTACTTCTATAATCCGGCACAGCCCATAACGAATGACCTAACAGCAACTAGCCTCCTTAGCCCGTTATGGTAGCCACTCCGCCCGCAGGAGCGAAAAACACAGCAGGTCTTCCGGGCGACCACGAATCTGGGTGAACTGCCGCTGGACGCCTTCCTGCTGGAAACCGAGTCGTGTCAAGACTGTGATCGAGCCGATGTTATCGGGCAGCACCACCGCGCCCACCCGATTGAGTCCAAGCGAACCAAAAGCAAAATCGATCACCGCACGCGCCGCTTCGGTGGCGTAGCCCTGCCCCCAGTAGCGGCGGTTATAGGCGTAACCGAGGTCAGCGCGTTGGTCGCCCCGGTGATAATGCCCCAAGTTGATTCGTCCGATCATCTTATGGTCAGCACGATGCTCCACCGCCCAATCCAAGGCCTTCCCCGATTCATAGGCCGTGATTGTCTCCGCGATGTCCTCTGCGCTCTGCTGCAACTCGGTATACGGCAGCCACAGACCCGACGCTCCAATCTCGGCATCCTGCGCGTACTCGAACATATCCTCTGCATCCTCCATCCGCAGCTTGCGGAGCAAAAGACGCGGAGTCTGCAAATCCGGCAGGTTTTTGAGAAGGTCAGTGGTCATGGAATGTATTCTCTAAGGTTAGTCGCTACCCCACTCACCCGAGAGGCGGCGCTGATGGAGGCGAGCTTCCGCCAGCACCAGGTCAACCGCCGCGCTGATGGTGGGGTCAGGGAGCGTGGACGGGGACAGATCATAGATCTGCGTCCCTTCCAGCGTGGGAATTCCCCCGCTCAGACTCAATTCTACCGCACCGACCTGATCGCCCCGCACAAGGCCTAAACGCAGTTCACGACCATCAAAGTGGGTTTGAGAGACAGGTCGCAGATCAATCTCCAGCGCAGCGGGGGCCAAGCTACTAGCTGGTGCAGTTCGCAGGCAGATCGAGCCCGACTGATGTGGGTACAGGTCATCGACCAGGGCCATCGCCAGAAAGTTCTCGCGGAGTTTCTCCCGGCTTTCCGATGAGAGGCCAACGGCATTCACCGCCGCATAGCCCATCGCATCCAGCACGATCAGCATGGAGCGCCCGCCCGTCGCAGCACAGTGCCAGGATTCCGAGTTGCAACTGCCGCCCAGGTCGAGCAGCAGCGTTTGTTCTGCTTCAGCCTGATGGCGCAGGTGCTTGAGGAAGGTGTACAAACGGGGCAGCCGTTCCAGCGCCCCGTTCAGATGTGCGGTATAGAGAAGGCGTAACGTGGTCAATCGTTACCAAACGTAGCCTGAAGACCGGCGATCAACTGCTGCTTTTCGGCATCGGTCAACTGGGCTTCAGGGTGCAAGGGCAGGTAGACTGGCAGCGGCATATTCCCCCGTTCAATTTCCTGACGCATATCCCGCGCTTCAAAGCGGGTATCGGTCGAGAAATTGAGATTTTCACGACCTTCTTCCACATCATGCGCGACCAGAAAAGCCATTGGCGCAATGTATGAGTACCAGGGCCAGACGGTCTCGTTGCTATGGCAATCAAAGCACGCACGCCGCACCAGGGCTTCCGTCTCCGGCGAGTCCCACTCGATGGTGGTGGTCACAGGCGGATTGGTGCGGGCGACGGCGAAGGTGCCGACCGCGACCATCAACACGCCAATCACAGCCAGGACAATGCCTGCGATGATGAGGATTCGTCTTAGGTTCATGAGCTACTCCACAGGTGAGCGAAGATTGATGTACTCCCTAGATTATACCTACTGCTCACCGCCTGCCATTCCGCCGAGTCCAGATTTCGTCGGACAAGGGGGCGAACTAAACATCAACCGACGCTAGGCTAGCGCTTGAGGAGCTCATCCATAATCTGAACATAGCCATCAATCATGCGGGCGACGCTGTAGCGAGTCGAGCGTTGGATGGCGCGTTCCGCCAACGTGGACCGCAGTGCAGGATCGGTCAGGAGGCGGTCGAGCGCCACCGCCAGCGCCGCCGGATTATCCGGTTCGACCAGCAGGCCAGCATCACCGATGACTTCCGGGGCGGCTCCGGCGTGGGAGGCCACCAGCGGCTTGCCCAGCGTCATGGCCTCCAGATAGACGTAGCCGAAGGTTTCCTGCAGGCTGGGGTGGCAGAAGACATCCGCCTGCACCCACTCGCGGGCAAACGCATCATCATCGGCCACATGACCGAGGAAAGTCACATGGGGTTGGATGCCCAGTTCTTTCGCCAGCGTCTGCATAGCTTCAAATTCCAAGCCATCGCCGGAGATACGGAGTTCGACGGTGGGATGGCGGGCGATGAGCAGCGGCATGGCTCGCAGCAGAATATCCAAGCGTTTACGCGGATACATCTTACCGACCGAGAGCAGCACCGGATGGTCGTTCGGCTGGCGAGTCAGGGCTTGCGCCTGGGTAAGCCAGGGGGCGGTCAGCATCCCGTGAGGGATCGCCACCACGCGCTCTGGTGCAACACCATACAAGTCGATGATGCGCTGACGGGCGTATTCGCTGCCCGCCGTCACGCGGTCAGCCTGCCGCATCGAGACTTTATCGAAGAAGGCCTGCGCGACCACCATCGTGCGGATCGGATCATGCTCGTGCTGAACAATGTCGCCAAAAATGGAATGCGCCGAAGCGATAAACGGCGGGCGTTTATTGGGATCGAGGGCATAGCCATCAAAGTCAAAGCCGATAATCACATCGGCGTGCTGAAGGCGTTCATCGGTACGGATCTGCGCGTTGAACAGGAAGCGTTCTAAGGTGACTTCGATGTAATCGGTGCTGGTCAGGGTAGGCGCGATCAGTTCAACCTCAAAGCCACGCTCGCGCAGCCCGGCGACAAAGCTGTTGAAAAAGACACCGGTGCCGCTGCCACCGACGACATCGGTATACCAGGATGTGATAATGGCGATCCGCATAGACCTGCTCCTCTCAAGGCTGTTCAGATTACCAGTGTAGACCCAAGCGGCAGCCTTGAGAGGATTTTTTCACAGCCTGCTCAGACGCACCTCAGCGAACGCTCAAGCACGCCTAGAGGAGTTTGCTCCACAAGACTGGGCGCTGATCATAAGGCGTCAGGAAGCGCGTGATAAACGGTTCCAGATGGTAGAAGACCGAGGCGGCTGACCGGGATACCGGCACACGCGGATAGGCCAGCATGACATAGGCAGAGCCGGAGGGAAAGCGTGCACCAAAGCCCAGCACACCTTTGACCCCACATAAATACAGGAAAGACTCCTGATCCGGCAGCAGTGGATGCTCGACCGCTGGCGCAATGTAAACTCGGCAGGTGTCGGCCTCTGCCCAGACCTGATCCTGAAAGGCCGGTGGAAGCACGGCGCCGGTTTCCAGGCCGAGCTGGGTGAAGGCGGCCTGTGGCAGCGCCGCCAACAGATCCGGGCCGGGTTTGATCAGGCGGTGTTTGCCGGATTGATAGCGCCGCGTCCAGTCGTAGATCATGCCGCAGGTGCCCGTCAGCATCATCCAGTAAGGAACCGCCGGGTCATCAACCAGCGCTGCCATATCCGGCGGCAGGTCAGCGGTGCGCGTCCAACGGTAGAAGCGCACCACAGCCAGATCATCAAATGAATCATCCCGGCGGAAGACATTCCAGATGCGGGTGGCGATCATTTTGGTCGCCACCTCATAGTTCAAGAGGATGCCGCGCCCGTAGTCACGTTCAATGTGGGAAGTGAATTCGTCGATCCTCGCCAGATCGCCCGGTTCGAGAGGTGTTCGCATGAAAGAGAGTAAGCCTGTCAACTAGACGGTAACATCTCTTTCATTCTATAAAACCCAGTGCTGGTTGGCACTGGGTCATGCTTGAGATTTTCCACAAAGCGTAAAATAGCGCCTTAACTACTGGCGGTGGTGGTCCCTGGCGTCCCGACCGAAACGCTCAGGTTATCGAAGCTGACCTGCTGCCCGGCACGACCACTGGCAGCAGCTACCAGACCCACCTGCCCATCGGTGTAGATGTCATCAATCACATCGCCCACGAAGGTACCATTCACATACAGCGCCAGATAGTCCCCCACGCAGACTGCCCGCAGGTTATTATTGCCTGCACCAGGACGAATGACCGCATTGGCCGTCCAGTCCACCAGCGCGGTGACATTGCGACCGCGCGAGCGCAGGATGGCAAAGCGCCCATCCCCGCTGACGACGAATAGATAACCATCGCCATTATTGATATTGATCTCGTTGGAGCCGCCGACTTCGAGGGTGGCTTCTGGCGTGGCTTCCGCTGCGGCATCGGTGACCGCCTCACGGGTGACTTCGGCAGTGGCTTCGGCGGTCACTTCCGCCTCAACGGCTTCAGTCGCTTCCGGGGTTACTTCTGCCAACGCCACGATCTCGCCGCTGCTGGAGGCATTGGCTTCGGCCAGTGCGTCGAGGGCCGGGTCAGTCGCCAGGTTGACTCCGACAGAGCCGCGCATCCGGCAGCCCACTCCGTAGACCGTCGCCGGGCTATCAGTCAATTGTTGGGCTTCGACATCCACCACCACATCGCGGACGGGCGCGCCCCACTGGCCGTACCACGTCTCGCCATCACCATCCAACACGGTGATCAGGTAGCGGCCTTCGGTAATTTCCAGCCGGGCCTGGCCCTCGTTATAACTGCCTTCTTCAAACGTCCCCGGCTGATCAAAATCGTAGTAAGCGACTTCATCCCCTTTGGTGAAGGTACGCTGCGGCCCAGCCGGTTGACAGGCAGCCAGCAGCACAGCGGCGAGGGTGAGCCAGAACAAACGCTTCACAGGGGTTACTCCTGAAAGGTAGGGCAAACATCGAATTGAATCAGTATACCAGCCTTCCGCCCTGGAGGTTTGAATCTTCATCAAATACTAGGGCAAAGGCTAGAACGTGGCTTAACGCCCTTTGCGTTTCTTACGGCGCTTCTGCCGTTTGGTCTGGACGGGACGTTCGAGTTGTTTGGTCGGCGTGTCATCCACCACGGCCACTTCTGTCGTCGGGGTCGAGTCTATCGAGGCCGCACTCGGCACAGATTTCGCGCGATGCTGCAAATAGTCCTGGATGAAACCGCCGCTGTCGGTGGCGACCAGCAATCCCGTCAGTTTATTGACGACCAGCTCGCCAAAGTGTTCGATCAGGCGAGTGACCTGTTCGCGCATCATCAGCATGACATCGGCCCAGGCTACATTGGCGCCCAGCAGGGGTTCGCGCAGGCTGCGGCTGGTTTCCAGGTAGTTGAGCAGCGGATCCGCCTGGTTGAAGATGAGCGCACCGGGCAGGTCATAGCGCACGACCGCACCGAAGTGCCGCGCCAGAATGCGCGTGCCGACTTCCAACGAAAAGCGGTCGCTGGGCGAGGCCGGGATGGTGTTATACAGGCTGTTGGGCGGCACCAGCAGCGTCACCGCCCGTTTGAGCAGCACCTGCAGTTCCGGCATGTTCTGGTTGCTGTTGGTGGTCGCCAGCAGCAAACCGCCAGGGCGCAGCACCCGCTTACACTCCGCGACTGCCGCATCAATGTCCTCGACAAAAAACAGCATGTGATTCGCCATGACCACGTCAAAGCTGTGATCCGGGAAGGGAATCTGAGTCACATCCCCGGCCAATACCTTGTCCGGCGCGGGATGCCCGCTCAGCATGATCTCAAAACGGTCGAGGCCGGTGTAATCGACCTGGGGGACCTTCTTCAGGAGGGGGTAATACCAGCGGCCCGGCCCGCAACCGACATCCAACACGCGTTCATCCCCGCGCCACTGCACCGTATGCAGCGCCCAGGTGGCCAGGTCAGTTGGAGGGGTGGTGTACTTCGCATGAATATCCATACGGACGCGCAGTGCTTCCGGGTTGGAATACATATCGCGGACAGCGGCGTTGAGGTCAAAGTCAGGGATGAGCATGTCGCTCCCACAGGGTGAAACACATGGGGGCGGCGTGCGCGCCCCCCATACAAGGTATCATAACATTGAGTTGGGGATTGGGGAAACAGAGACGGTTCTAATGGGGTGTATTCGGGATTGGGGGTGAGCCTCGCATTTCAGTCGATAGCTAGATAGCCAGAGGATTTCCCCCATGAAATCGGTGTGGTGCATTTGGATTCAGGGGTAAGCTTGGCATGGTTGGCATCCAGATGGACAAGATTTGAGGGAGCTTGGTTGCGTTGATGGCGTTGGCGAAGGGTGCAAGCCCGGCAAGCTCCAATTTGTACCTCCATTATTAGCGACTTTACAAAGTGGACAGATTGGACGAATTGGACAGCCTGCGCGCCAGTCCAAAAAACCTGTTCTTGAGAAGTCCTTACCCCCTTCTCGATGCAGTTTTCGGGAGGGCGATATGCCATCATCGTAGCACAGGTTGGATGAAAAATCGGAACATATGTTCCGATTTTGACCCTTAACAAATTTTGCTCCGAAATCCGTATGCACCCGTTCTGACCGCGTAATCATCTCAGGAAGAGGGTTATATGACCGATCCACTCATCGAAACCTGGCAGATCAATGACCGGATTAACCGCTACATGCTGGAAGCGATCCCGCCCGAAGCGCTGACCGGCGTGCAACTCACCGGCAAAGGCTGGAACGTCGGGCAGCAGTTCGCGCATATCCACAACGTGCGGCTGCTCTGGTTGCAATCCGCTGCGCCGGAGCTGATGAGCGGATTGGCGAAGGTGGAGAAAGAAGCCTCCGGGGATAAAGCCGGGCTGATGCGCGCGCTGACGGCTTCGGGCGAGGCCATCACGGCACTGCTGGAAAAAGCCATCAGTGCCGGGGGCAAGGTCAAAGGGTTCAAGCCGCACGCGACTGCCTTCGTCGGTTACTTGTGTTCCCATGAAGGCTATCACCGCGCCGAGGTCGGCATCATCCTGACCCAGAGTGGTCATCCACTGGATAAAAAAGTGGCCTTTGGCATCTGGGAATGGGGCGTGCGCTGAGGCTACGCCTGATTGGGTTCGTCCGGCGGATGGATACCTTTGGCCCGCGCCCGGTCGATCAAATCACGGCGGCGGGCGTCAGCCTCCGGGCGGTGCTGCTCCATCAGTGCCTTGCCGTCTGCGATTTGCGCGTCAATCTCCGCCTGATGGTCGTAGTAGTACGAAAGGGCGGCGTACACCTGTGCCGGTGTGACATCCACTTCTTCAGCAATTTGTTCAGCCGACCATCCCCCATTGATCGAAAAGGCCACTACATCCTGCACACGCACGCGGGTGCCTTCAATGCGCGGCTTGCCACCGCAAATGTCTGGAGTGGCTACAATATGTTCAATCGTCAAGACAGTCATGGCTAGACCTTATCCCTTGATCCGATAGACCTGATTATAGATGTCTTTTTCAAGTGATGCGGCTTCAGTTTCAATTGCTTCAACCAGATACCAAAGTTCTTTGACCATAACTCCAACCGCGTGCTGGCTCTCGTGAGCCACTTGAGCAATGCCAGCGTGAAACTTGCCTTCTTGCTGCCATTGTGCGTGGAGACGCTCAAAGTCTTCATCAGCCGTTACGATCATCCGTTTTTCAGAAGCTGCATATTCCAGATGTTCCGGGTCTTTTTTATCATCCCAACCAATTTCCTGACAACGTAACACATCAACGCCCTTCGCCCGCAATTGAATAGCCACCTGCTTTGGGATTTGTGCATCAAGATAGAAGCGGATTGTCGCCACGTCCTCACTCCCACTCAATCGTGCCCGGTGGCTTGCTAGTCACGTCATAGGTCACGCGGTTGACACCGCGCACCTCGTTGACAATGCGGTTGCTCACCCGCGCCAGCAGATCGTAAGGCAACCGCGCCCAGTCGGCCGTCATGAAGTCGTCAGTGGTGACCGCCCGCAGCGCGATGACTTCCTCGTAGGTGCGGTTGTCCCCCATCACGCCCACGCTCTTGACCGGGAGCAGCACGGCAAAGGCCTGCGCCGTCCCGTTCCGCAGCAGGCCCGCCGCGCCCAATTCGCCTGTGAAGATGGCATCCGCCGCCCGCAGAGTCTCCAGCCGCTCCCAGGTGATCTCCCCCAGGCAGCGCACCGCCAGACCGGGGCCGGGGAAGGGCTGTCGCCAGACGATGCTCTCCGGTAAGCCGAGAGCTTCACCCACCCGCCGGACTTCATCCTTGAAGAGGTCGCGCAGCGGTTCGATGAGTTCAAAGCCGAGGTCAGCGGGCAGGCCGCCGACGTTGTGATGACTCTTGATAGTCTTGCTGACCTTGCTGCTGCCCGCGCTTTCGATCACATCCGGGTAGATGGTGCCTTGCGCCAGGAACTTCACACCGTCGTCATGCAGATGCCGTGCCTGTGCCTCGAAAGCCCGGATGAACTTCTCGCCGATGATTTTACGCTTGCGCTCCGGCTCGGTCACGCCCACCAGGGCGCTCAAAAAGTCCTCGGTGGCATCCAGCGCGATCAGGTTCATGCCCTGCTCGCCTTTGAACACCTGAACCACCTGCTCCGGCTCGCCCAGCCGCAGCATCCCGGTGTTGACGAACACACAGGTGAGCTGCGGCCCAATCGCCCGGTTGAGCAATGCCCCGGCCACGGCGGAATCGACCCCGCCACTGAGCGCCAGCAGCACCCGCTCCGACCCGACCCGCGCCCGAATTGACTCGACGGCTTCATCAATGAACGAGGCAGATGACCATTTGGCGTCACAGCCGCAGACGTTGAACAGGAAGTTCCGCAGCAGGTCGGCTCCACGCGGGGTATGCACCACTTCCGGGTGAAACTGCACCCCGTAGAGCTTGCGGGCCGGATCGCCCATAGCAGCATACGGGGAGTGATCCGACTGTGCCAGCCCGACGAAACCTGGTGGCGGCTGCTCGATGCGGTCGCCGTGTGACATCCATACATCCAGTTCAGCGGGCAGGCCATCAAAGAGGGCACTGCTCGACTGCGTGTTGATCTGTGCCGGGCCATATTCCCGCGCAGCCGAGGGCGCGACTTTACCGCCGAGCGCATGGGTCAGCGCCTGCATCCCGTAGCAGATGCCGAGTATGCCCTCACCCCCCAGCCCCCTCTCCCGGCGGGAGAGGGGGAGCATCCATTCTGGCAACTGCGGCGCACCCGGTTCATAGATGCTGTTCGGTCCACCGGAGAGGATATACCCGCGGGGGTGATGGGCATTGATCCGTTCCGGCGGCGCATCGTGCGCGAACACCTCGGCATAGACGCCTTGCTCGCGCACGCGGCGGGCGATCAACTGGGTATACTGCGAACCAAAATCGAGGACGGCGATTCCGCCAGTGCGTGGGTCAGTCATGGTAGTAGTCGATAGTCTTTAGTCGATAGCTGATAGTCAATAGCTGATAGCCAGATTGGAAGCTCAAATTAGCGGGTGGGAGGATATACGCCCTGACGGGCTAATCCTCCCCTACGAAAATCCGCACCGCTTGTAGAGGCGACCGGGTGGCTCGCCCGTCACCTGTGTAGGGACGCGCAACGGCGCGTCCACTGCTATCCCAGTACCCGGTAGGCAAAGCGCAGCAGAATCTCCATGTGTTCGATCTGTTGATCGACTGCGTTGGAACCGTGCCCGGCCTCGAACCAGTGGATCTGAATGTCTTTGCCGTGTTGGCGCATCACGTCTTCATACAGGCGCATCTGCCGGGGTGGGCAGCGGGTGTCATTGCTGCCCTGGATGACCAGCACCGGCGCACGAACCGCCCCTGCATAGGTGATCGGCGAGCTATCCCGGTGGGCTTCCGGCTTTTCCTGCGGGGTGCCGCCAAACAGCGCCCGCTGATAACCCCGCAGCGTATCGGCCTGGTCTTCATACATCGTCGTCCAGTCGGCGATGGCAATGCCTGCCATCCCACCCGCCCATAAATCCGGGCGCTTGCCCAGACCCTGCAGCGTCAGGTAACCACCGTAGGACCACCCGGTGATGAGGATCGAATCCGCCTGCGCGATTCCCTCGCTCACCAGCCAATCGCGCGCGGCCGCCATGTCTTCGACCTCGACGCTGCCCAGCCGCCCCCAAATGGCTTTCTCGAAGTCCTTACCGAAGGTGGTCGAACCGCGATAGTTGATGGTCAGATAGGCAAAACCATGATCGATCCAGGCCTGCGCCGAGGGTGTGAAATACTCGTTCATGACCGCCGTTGGGCCGCCGTGAGTCTCCAGAATGGTGGGAAAGGGGCCATCCCCTTCCGGTGTGCCGAGCCAACCCTGAATGGTCACACCATCCGTCGAGGGGAAGCTAACCGACCGCCACTTCCGCCCGGCGGGTACTTCCCTGGCAGACAGGACGGTACGCTTGAGGTCGCCCGTCACGCCATCCAGCGCAACCAACCGCGCCGGATGCACCGAGTCCGACCAGGTGACGTACAACTCGCCCTGCGGCGTGAAGTAACCACCATAGCTATCCGAGAAGCCGTTGCCGATGACACCCGCCGGATGGTTCAAGCGGGTCACCTGCCCGGTGGCGACGGTATAGAGATACAGTTGAAACTGCGACTGGTGGATCTGACATAGTAAGATGCGCTCCGCATCCGGTGACCAACCCCAGGCCGTCACATCGCCGGGGATACCGTCCAGCGGTAGATCAATACGCTCACCCGTGCGCGGATTCCAGATCAAGGGGCGGTCGAAGCCGGTTCGCGTGGTGGTGGCCAGCAAGCGCATATCCCCCGGTATTGGGCTAAAAGGACCAAAACTGTGGGTGAAGCCTTCACCATCCCAGAGTTCAGCAATCAGATGACCACTGGCAACATCATAAGCCACCAGCGAGCGATCCAGCGTGCCCGTGCGGTCGGCAGTTTCCACCACGGCGATTTGCCCATCCTGGCTCAGGCAGGGACCGTAGCAGAGCTGATTGAAGTGGGCCAGCAAGCGCGGCGCGGCACCATCAGACTGCGTATAGATGCCAAAGCCGCCATCACCCGCCGCCATAAATCCACTGACGCGACCACTGGCGGATTGGCTGAGCAGGAAGGATGAATAGGGTTGCATCTCCGGGGTGATATCCTGCGGTTGGCCGCCTTCAAACGGCACCCGCACGTAATGCCCGATTTCGTTGCCAGCTTCATCGTTGTGATAGTAAATCCATTGACCGTCCGCCGAGATATAGCCTCGTGGTTTACCAGTCGCCACATGGGTCAACTGGCGCAGTTCGCCGGTAGCAACCTCCCAGGCATAAAGCTGATGGATTCCATCCCGATTCGTCGAGACGAGTCCCCGCGCCGGGTTCGCTTGCGCCATCACCGCAAAGTTAATGGTGGCTGCATGGAAGCGTGCCCGCCAGGGTGCATCAGGGGTCAGGTTCAGCGGTTTCATCGTGCCTCGTTTATTCAGGTTATTGCAGGGGCAGGCCGGTAAAAGTGCCTTTGACCGTGATATCCAGCAAGAATGGGGTAGCGGTCAGGAAAGAATTGGGATCGGGATTCTGAACGCCGCCGGAGGCCTTGAACTCAAATGTGCCGCCGTAATTGGTGCCGTCCTGCGTCAGCGTGATCGTCCCAGCCTGATCAATGGTGGTGTACGATCCCTGGGCCTCGCCACGCCGGTCGATGACCAGCGCATACAGGCTGTTTTCTTCCGCACCAATGCCGATGGGATACGTCCCGGCGGCGGGCGGTGTCGTCCCTAAAAAGACGATCAGCACCGTCACTTTGGCTTCCGGGTCTTCAAAAACCAGTTGATGGGCGGGCAGGCCGGAGGCTTCTAGCTGGATGAACTTGCCGGTGAAAGCCGGGTCAGCCAGGCGCAGAGCCAGTTGACCGCTGATATCCACCGTAAACTGTTGACCGGCAGGCCCGCTGGGATCGCCCAGGCCGCCAGCAGCATTGATGATAGGCGAGGCTGCCGTAGGCAGCGTGGTGGTGCCACCCCCGCCACAGGCGGCGAGCAGCGCAACCAGCGTGAGCAGAATGAGGGTTCGTATGAAGATCATCAGGCCTCCCTTGTGAGGTCACCTACCGGCCCGGAGCGCATGAAATCCAGCACTCCCCGGCAGGACTACGTCGGGAGTAGTGTAATCGGTTCGAGGCGATAATGCAGGCGCGAAATCCGGTGGAGCGCGGTTCGGCTGTTCCCTTTCAGGAACAACTCCCCCGCGCTCCACTGGATCGTTAATCATCTTCGGGATGACGGGACTCAGCCACTTCCAATCGTCGCGCTTCAAAGCGGGAACGGTCAGCAGCGACTTCCGGGTCCAGCTCCATATACGTCTTCCACAGGCGGCGAGCGATACCCACCGGACTGCCCACCGGGACTCGCTGCCGGATGAAGTATTCGCACACCCGCTCCACATCCCGCTGGAAGATGAAGTACGCATTGGGGTTATAGACGCTGTCGGTCACCTGTGGGAAGTCGATCAGCGTGATCTCCCCCTCGTGGTAGAGGATGTTGTAGGCGGAAAGATCGCCATGGATCATCCGCAGCCGCAGCATGATCTCCATATTCTGCAGCACTTCGGCAAAGAGCGCTTCGGCTTCCTCCCGCTCCAGCTTGACATCCACCAGGTGCCGGGCAGGTACGCCCAGGTCGCCGCAGTAGGTCATCAGGATACCGTTGGAACTCACCGCCACCGGCTCCGGCACAGCGGCCCCGGCAGCGAACAGTGTTTGCAGCGTGGTGTACTCGTGCATCAGCCAGGAGGTGTGCAGCACCTCCGCGCCATAGCCGCTTTTGGCTGCGACCGCGCGCTGCGTGCGGGCATCCTTGCTCAGGTTGACCACTTCCGCGCCTTCCGCAGCCATCAAGCCGCGTCCTTCACGGTACATAGCGTCATTGCGGAGCTGGCGGAACATGCGCGGGCGGTAGACTTTCGCCGCCAACAGGTCGTAACCCGTCGAATGATGTGCGCGACAGCAGTAGACGTTGGCCTCCTTGCCGCCCTTCACCCGGCTGAGTACATCGGTGATATGCTCGCCTTCGTAGAAGGTCTTGAGCGACTCCAGCAGCCAGCCTTCTTCATAGCGGGCGGGTTGATAGGTAGTCTTGAAGCCCACCCCTTCGAGGGCGGTGCTACCCGCCTCAGCGATTTCATCAATGATGACCGTGACCGCCTTCTTGGGCGTGTGTTTGGCCTTGGGTTTTCGTTTGCGCCGTGCCGCCCGATCTTGTGCCAGCGGGTTGAAGCGGTCAGCGAGTTCAGCGTAACGTTCGTCAGAGTCATCTATCCAGGAACGGTCAAAAGACACGTTGGTTTACCTTCTCAGTCAAATCGAATCAATGCGTGATAATGCGATTGTGAACAAGGTGGATAGGATCAGGCATGAGGCAACAAAAAGCCGCCAGCGGGAATCGAATCCACATCGTTCACCCGGTGCAGGTGGACGAGTTGGCAGACCGAAACGCTGTGCGGCCAGAGGGTCTTGGATCAGGTTTTAGGGACGCGGGAGATCGCGCCCGGACCGATTACTCAGCAGCAGGCGTTCCAGTCGTGACAACAACCACCACGACCACGACAACAGTCTTGACTTTAGCCATAGGAACGCCTCCTGAAAGGTGGCAAAAGGACACTACGGGTCAGGATAACACAAAATGAGGGAGAAACGCAAGCAGATTTTAGGAAACGGCACCCCGCTCAATCGGGTAGCGTTCCCGGTCTTCCCAGTACTCGATGCCGCCCAACATCTCTTTGACCGGGTAGCCCAGTTCGCTGAAGCGGAGGGCAGCTTTGGTCGCCCCGTTGCACCCCGGCCCCCAGCAGTACACCACAAACAACGTATCAGGTGGATAATCCGCCAGGGCCGCCGGGGTGATCCGCGCCACCGGCAGGTTGATGGCCTGCGGCACATGACTGCGCTGGTAGGCTTCCGGACTGCGGACATCCACCAGCACAAACGCATTGACGCCATGTTGAATATCATGGTGGACATCGGCGCAGTCGGTTTCATAACCTAGCTTGGCCTGGAAGTGACTCTGAGCAGCGGTGCTCGGTGCGGCGGGCGTGGCAGCAACCAATGATTTATAGACGAGGGTCATCGCTTGGCACTCCTGTATAACAATCCGCCCTCATCCTAATCAACCTGCCGCGTCACCGGAATCCATCAAGCCACGAATGCAGCGTTCGCGGCTGACGAACGCTGCTGCGCGGGAATCCGTTTTAGAATAGGCACATGGAACTCAACCACTTACAGACCTTCGTGGTCGTCGCGGAAGAAAAAAGCATCACCCAGGCCGCCAGGCGCCTGTTCACCACCCCATCCTCAATCAGCGCCCATATCAAGACGCTGGAGGATGAACTCGGTGTCGTGCTGTTCACCCGCACCGCTCGCGGAATGCACATCACCGAGAAAGGTGAGTTGTTGGTATCCAGGGCACGCCAGACCTTGCAAAGCGTCCGCGATCTGGTCAACCAGGCGACCGAGCTGCGCGCGAACCTGATGGGCGAACTGGCACTGGGCGTCAACGCTGCGCTGGGCTATCTGCGGCTGCCGGGGCTCATTCAAAAACTCAATCAGGATGCACCTGGCATCAGCCTGCACCTGCATCATCTGGCCTCGGGTCGTGTGCTGGAGCAAATCGCTGCTGGTCAACTCGATCTGGGCTTCGTCTTTGGTGAGGTCGATGATCCACGCCTGAGCGCCACGCCCATCACGACTGCGACTCTGGTGATCGCCGCGCCGCTGACCTGGGCCGTCGAGTCCCCGGACTGGGCGGAACTGGCGCGGCAGCCCTGGATCAGCAGCGACTATTACTGCCCGTTCCAAGTCATCATCGACCACGCTTTTGCGGAGCGCGGCCTGCACTATCCGCAGCCCGTCCGCACCAATGATGACCTGGGCAAAGCCGATCTGGTCGCTGCCGGGTTGGGACTCTCGTTATTGGAAGTGGGCGAAGCGCACGTCTATGCCGCCCAGGGCAAGCTGAAGGTCATCCCCGGCATCACCTTCCCCACGCGCTTATCGCTGGTCTACCTGAGTTATCGGCAGCACGATCCCCTCATCAAAGCGTTGGTGGAGATGGTCGCCAGCCTGTGGGAAACCGATTCTATGGCATCGTGATGCTCGGCTGATCTGCGCCCAAGACGCCGGATACATAGGTGCCGCCCGCATACTCCTGAAACAGCCTCAGCAAATCGGCCAGCGCCGCTTCGATCTCTGGGCGTGCGCCGGGGTGCTGCGCCTCCACACAAATGATGGCGTCGGTGGTGGATTCACGGGCTGCGCCGTCATCGCTCTGCCGCCAGCACCAGCGCCGGGCGATCACCTTCTTGGATGGATCGGTGAAAACCACCTCGCCCGGTTCGGGATGCTCGACCACCGTCTGGCCCAACCCCACATAGTTCTCCGACCCATCGGCAAAATGCACCGTCACCGGCCCAGTCAGGCGGGCGGCATCGAAGACGGCGGTCGGCAGGGCATAACGGATGCTGACGATATTGCCGATGTCCACCAGCGCATTGATCGAGGGGATGTCACCTTTGTTCAGGTTCAGGCGGCGCATGAGGGACTCCGCCGCGCAGCGATACTGCGTCGGCTCCACACCAAAGCTGCGGAAGGCCGAGCGCCATGCCTTGATGGAAGGCAAATCACTGAGCTGTGTCTGGCTCAGGCGCGTAGTGACAGCCCGCTGTTCTGCCATGAACTCGTCCTTAAGCGAGTCCGGCGAGGGGCCATTCTGCATCCCCCGCGCCAGGATCACCCCGGCGCACAGATTCGGGTATTTAGCGAGAATCTCCGGGTGATAGGTGAAGGTCAGCGCCATAGGGTTTAGCTCCGGGTGATGGCTGGCACAGAAATGTAGAGCGTGTTATGAACTTCTGTTAGCGCACAGCCCTCATCCCCCAGCCCCTTCTCCCAATGGGAGAAGGGGAGCCAGTTTTCAAAGTCCCTCTCCCGGTGGGAGAGGGATTTAGGGTGAGGGCTAGAATTGCAATATGAACTCTAGTCTACCCGGCCCTCACGCCAGAGTCGATTATGCGCACCGTTCAACTGGCGACACCTGCCCACTTGTGGCACACTCAGGAGCGCAGTACACAGGAGGAGCCATCTATGCGTCGGTTGCCTATCAGTCTGATTCTGGCGTTGGTGTTGATGATTGTGGTCGTGGGAACTGCCGCGCAGGATGCCCCGGCAACCCCTGCCCCCTTTGGCTTTGCCACGAACACCCCATCCGGTGGTGCTGCTGCACCGTCGGTGAATCCGTTTGCCACCAATACGCCGATGCCGACTGCCCTGCCGGTGCTGCTGCCGCAAACCACCATCGACCGTTACGCCCTGCGCCGCTGGGACCCGGCCAGCCTGCTCGCCGCGCTGATGACCCAGGCGCGGGCGCTGCGCCCCGGTGATGCCGATGGAGCGCGGACGGTACAACTGCTCCAGCATGAACTGGCCGTGCGCTTCCCAGCCGAACCGCGCGATCTGGCCGCCCGTACACAACTGATCTCGGCCTTTTTAGAAGCCCCGCGCGGCATGGTCGATATGCGTTCGGCGGTCACGCCCTTCATTGCGCTGGCCTTCCAACAGCAGCGCCCGCCGCTGGATGTACAGAACAGCTTTGATTTTGGCGGCTTCAACTTCGCCGTGACCCCGGCAGTTTTGAACGGGGACGAAGTGCGGGATGCCATTGTCCAGGTACGCTACCCCTCGACCCTGAATACCCTCGATGAACTGCGCTTCCAGCAGTTTGTGCTGGTCACGCTGGATGCCGCCGGAACCTATACCCTGCTGCCGGGGGATTACCCTGTCGCGCCCCTCGGTGAACTGACGGCGGTCACCCTCGAACGAGCCGCCGACCTCAATGCGGATCGGCTGGACGAGATGGCGCTCAGCCTGACCTATGGCGACGCGCTCAACCGTGAGATGGTCATCATCGGGCAGCGCGGCGGCGCAGCCACCAACCTGATCGAACCCGGGCAGCGCGTCACCTATGGCGCACTGGTCGATTGGCCCTTCGGCGGATCGTCCTTCACCGTGCGCGAACTGCGGGTCGAATCCGAGCTGTGGGGCTGCCAGGGTGGGCGGGATATTCAGTGGTCGTGGTCATCCAGTTTCTTCCGAACGGGCGCGCCCCCGGCCTTTGCTCCCTTGAATGGCCTGGCCTGCCAGTTGTATCAGGCAGAACCGATCTTCGAGCGTCCGACGGACAGCGCCATCAGCCTGATCGAAGGGGCGCTGCCCTCTGCCGGGCCGGATGACTTCCGCGCCGTTCAGCGGGCGCAGTTGACCCTTGCCATGCTGCATGTCGCCCGGGGGGACCGGGGCATGGCGCTGGAGATCGTCGGGCAGTTGAGCCGTCAGGCCGAACTCGATCCCGACCTGGCCGCGCAGGTGGGCGTACTGCTCAACCGACTGGGCAACAGCGGCGATAACCCCATCAGCCTGTGCGCCGCGATCAGCGCCATCAGCGAAAACCCGGCCTGTGACCTCGATCCCCTGCTGACGGAACTCTTCGGCGCAACCCAGCTTTTGCGCGAAGAACCGATTGAGCCGCAGTTGAACCGACTGGGCCTGACCGTGCTGGACTCGACCACCATCAGTCAGGTCGGCCTGCTGGATCGGCTGGCCTTCCGCCTGGATCTGCCGGGCGAACGCTGGTGGGCGTTTGTGCCGTTCAACCAGCAGTTGTATACCGCAGAACGCATTGATACCCCGCCGGATCGTGTGCTGGCGGTCGAACCGACCGCGGCGGATGCCCGGGTGCCGGATCGCGCCTATACCGCCCTGCTGGTCAATAACGACCTGCTGACGACTCTGAACATCATCGACAATCTGGATCGCAGCAACCCGAACCAGCCCCCCACGCCGGAGTCGCGTTTCCTGCGCGCCTTCTGCTACGACCTGCTGGGCGACCGCACCAATGCCCGCACCGCCTACTATGCACTCTGGTCGGAATTCCCGTCGACGGTCTGGGGCCAACTCGCCGGGATGCATCTGGAACTGCGATAGCCTCTCGATCAATCCAATAGCAACTTGTCATCTTTGTAAGTGCGATATACTTTATGTTATCGCACTTTTAACATTGCCGTTAAGGATACACAGTGACCAATCCTGCCTATCTTCAACCTATTGACGACGGTCTACCAATGCGGAGTGGTGGTGATTATGCATTGGCAAAACTCAAGGTGGTTGAAGAATACTTGAAAATATCTATGACTGCTGTGAAGAACACAAATTGGCGATCATCCTTCTATATTGATCTTCAGGCCGGGCCAGGAAAGAATATTCTGGATGGAAAGATTGAACTAGGCTCTCCGTTGATTGCTCTGAACTTTCCCAGACCATTTACTCACTATCGCTTTAACGAAGGAAATCCAACCCTGGCTCACGCACTAATGACACGTATCTCTGCCAGCCCTTTACATGATAGGACAAGGGTTTTGCAGTTAGATGTCAATCAAGCTGTGGATAATGTATGTCAAGAAATTTCTGTGATTGATAAACCATTTATTAAGGGCAGTGCACCTTCATTTAACATCGCATTTCTCGACCCTGAGGGGCTAGAGCTATCGTGGGAGACTGTAAAGAAACTGGCAAGTATGAAAGTGATGGATTTGATTATCAACTTTTCAACTTCAGGTATTGAGAGAAGCCATCTTACAGCAGAAGCATCAGATCGATTCTTCGGGAACTCTAGCTGGCGTTCACTCAAGCCTGAAGGCAGCGACCCGTCCCACAAACGACGCGCATGGATTGACCACTATTTGAGTCAATTAGCTGAACTTGGTTATAAACAACACCTTCAAGAACAAGTCGAGGTGGTTGTCAAGAACTCTAAAAATAGACAACTCTACACAATCATATTTGCGAGCAAACATGAACTTGGATTGAAACTTTGGAAAGAAGCGGTAAAGACTATGGAGAATTCCCGACAATTGCGACTTCTTTAACGGCGGGAAATTCCTCCCGCCATTCATGCCATTCCAGATTACCTTTGAAGAAAACCTTAGTACCTTGAGCATCCAGGACATCGAGGGTTTTCTGTACCCACACCGACTCAGGTTGATAGGTCTTTTTTCCATTCGTAGCCGCGCCAATGACGGCCCATTCCAGTGGGCTATCCTTCAGCAAGGGAGCAATATCAAAGCTCAGTGGTTCGATGCTCATCCAGCGCACTGGAACTTGGACTTTTTTAAGCGTATTGAGTTGTCGCTCCACCATGCGAACCTGTTGTAAATGCGTCAGCCGCTTGCCCATAATCATACTGGGCGGGGCACTTACACCAACCCACACGTTTGATGGAAAATCAAATTTAGTTAACCGAGGCGCATTCTTGGTCAACAACTGATACTGATGTTGTGGTGTCTGGCGACACACATCCAATACAGCTTCAATCTGTGCATCCGGCACCCAATGTCCCATGAGATCAGACATTGAATCCAGAAAGATTCGGGCAGGCTTCTTGAGCTTTTGTGGTTCCTTTAAAACATCAGGTCGCCAATAATGATGTTCAAACCCATGAACATAAATTTCTGATGCAACTCGTTCAGCGACCAATTCTGCATAGCAAATAGCAACGCTGCCATCTGGCATCGTCCAGCGGCAACCATGCTGGCAACCACCAACTGGATTCCAAGTATAATCCGTCCATTCAATTCCGCGTCGAGTTGAACTTTTATATTGTTTATTCATGCAAGCCACATCCAACAAAATTCAATTGAATTTCATTATAGTAGAAATTTGGTTCTAGTTACAAGAATTTAACGTAGATATTGTAAGAACATGAACACAAATTCGTCTGCTGAATCTTGGGAATACTGCACCGCCGCCCCCACGCCCTCTGGGCCGATGGTCGTCACGGTGACGATCTATCGCCCGGAGGGGGCGCACTTTGAAACCCACCGCGCCGAAACCTATGATGACGCCATCACCCGCCTCTGGCCTTCGGTCATCGCCAATCTGGGGCGGCAGGGCTGGGAACTGGTGTCTGTCATGGACGGCACCTGGCATTTTAAGCGCCCTCTGCGGACTTGATGTTGACGGAAGCGGCCTAGCCAGAAATAATCAAGCCCGTTCACCAACGGCTTCCCTCTCAAAAGGTCTTTATACATCATGAAAATGCCTGTGCGGGTTGGCATTTCGCCCACATTGAATATTCGTGGCATTCTGGCAGATGAACCGATCAAAGCGGGCAAGGTGATCGAGCGTGCGCCGATCCTGCTGCTGCCCGCCAGAGAGGTCGACTACCTTGAACAGACCACCCTCAGCAAGTATTACTATCTGTGGTCAGAAAAGTATGTGGCGGTGGTCTTTGGCTTTGGCAGCCTCTATAACCATTCCAGTGAGGCCAACGTCTACTTCCACCGGGATTACCGCAACAAGCGGATGGTCTTCACCGCGACCGATGACATCGCCGCCGGTCAGGAATGTTTTGTCAATTACTATCAGGGTTCTGACGAGGAAGTAGACCCGGCCTACCTGGACTTCAACGCCCACGAGAAAAGCAAATAGCCCGCAGCTATCTGCCTGAATCAACCCACTTGTAACAAAAAGGGCATCCCAGTTGGGATGCCCTTCGCTTAAGTCAAGCAGGCGGGGTTAGGTCGTCCGTAGGCGGCGGGAGACGAAGATCACGCCCACCAGTGCGCCCGCCATCAGCAGGAGCAGGCCGAGGCCACCAGAGCCGGTCGTATCGTCAAAGAAACCGGTATTCGGCAGCGCCGTCGGCAGCGGGCCAGTCGGCGTGCCACCGCTCACTTCCTGCGTCGGTGCAATGGCGATCTGGGTGGTCGCCACGGTCGGTTGCAGGAAGCCCGCCAGATAAGTAGCCGTGATAGCGATGGCGTTGGCATCCAGCGGAGCCTGCGTCGGCGTGGCCGCCAGCGCAATCGCCGTCTGGGTCGCGTCAATCACCACCTGCGTCTGGATCGCAAACGCCGCCGCCTGGGTTTCATCGACCGTCGGCACCGGCGTCTGGCTCGGCGGGATGGTCGGGGTTTCCGTTGGGGTCGGGGTTGGGGTCTCCGTCGGGATCAGCGCGATCGCCGTCTGGGTCGCCCCGGCAATCGCCTGGTCAGTCGACCGGATCGCTACCTGAGTCTCGACCGCCTGGTTGGTCGCAACAATCGCCGTCGCGGTCAATTCCAGTTCGGTGGGGCCGCCGATACCGGGGATGCGGATAACCCCGGTGGCGATCAACCCGACGCTGACCAGCGCACACAGGAACAGCGCGATCAGCACCGCCGCCAGGATGATGAAGGGCCGGCGACCACCGCCGTTTTCCTCATCCCCGCGTCCATCCCGGTCGAAGTCCGGCATATCGTCTTCATCAGTGTTGAAGTCGATCCCGCCACCATCATCATCTTCAATGACATTATCACTGGAAAAGTCATCATCAAAACTAAAATCATCATCTGCCACTGACCGCGAGGACGTGGTTCGTTTGCCGCCGCCGGTTGATGACCGCGCATCTGCAGCAGGTTCGTCAAAATCGAAATCGTCGTCGAAATTGAAATCGTCGTCGGGTTGAAGGTCGTTGCGGTTAAAACCCATAATGCTGTCTCCTCAGCGGTGCGGCGTCCGGCGCGCGGCTTACCGTGTATTATCGCCCATAAACCTCAATATTCGCCAGTGGTACAGGGCGGCTCTCTCCATTGGGGAACTCGACCTGGGCGCATGGCACCCGCAGACCATTTTCTAACAGAACTGGCATTTTTGGCAAATCGGTCACCCGCGCCACTTCCCCGGCATGGGGCGGGCGGGTCAAACGGACCACCGATCCCACGTTGAGCGTCGTATTCGGGTTCGCGCGGACGGCGCGATTGCTGCTGCGAACCGGGTTCAGGATCACTTCCGGTCGGGCAGCGCTCCAGCGATCCGGCTGCCGCGCTTCCAGCAGGGCATTCCGCCCATTGGCCGCATCCAGCAGCTTCCACATCAACGGACTCATTGTCAGCGGGCCGAAGCCCTCGGTCAGCATGATCGCCAGCTTGGAACGCAGCGCGCGCGGGATCAGGTCCGCATCCATGGCGGGCGCGATGATCCCGCCCAGGCCGATATATTCGGCATGGTCAATGCCGGTTTCATACAGCGGGCGCTTGGTCACCACGATGCTGCCTCGCGTGCCAATATCCAGGTCACCCCCCTCGATCATCTCCAGCCCGTCCGCAGGTTCAGACTTGAGCGCACCAATCGTCCGGCGGCCATTGCCCCAGACACCCTGCGCCAACCCGCCATAGGTTTCGATGATCGCACCGCGCCCGGACACGAGTTGAACAACAGTACCGTCCACACCGGCCTCGACCACGATCTGTTCTGGTTCCACCTGCATGATCAGGTGTCCATCTTCCACCGCCGCGAGAATACCATCAAACGGGGCGCGGACTTGTTTGCCGCGCTTTTCCGCCAGCAGAACCTCGGCACTCACCGATTGCCCAACCGCGACCTGCAGGAAATCGCTCAGGCTTTCACCCGGCTTCAACCGCAACTGACGGGCAGCTTCTACAAACACATAGCGCGATGGGATCACCCCCCGCGCCACAATATCGCGCAGGTTGACGCTGGAACCTTCGATCACCTCGACCTCGCCAATCGCGTCCTGCGGCAGTGATTGCTCGCGGCGAATGGTGGTCGAGTCCATCAAGTAGCGTTGTTCGGGATAGTACATGGTTTCCGGTTTCAGCCTATAGGTTTCTGGTTCTTAACCGCCGGTCTGATGCGGACGCACCATTGCGCGTCCCTACTCTGTACTTCTTCACTGTGCACGTTGTACGCTGTCATCCCCGCAGATCATCCAGCGAGAGTTCGTCATCAGTCGGCATCTCGATCTCGGCGGGAGTTTCTGCCGCTTCCGCTTTTCCACGCCGTCCGCGTCGGGCTGGCTTGGCGGCTTTAGCCGCTTTGTCAGCGACCGCCTGCGCCGCTTCGGCTTTCTTCCGGCGGCGCGAAGGCGGTGGCGGGGTCGTATCCACATGCCCTTCTTCCCCACCTTCAACCAGCCACAACGGATCAATCAGGATCGGGGTATCGCCCGTCACTTCGGAAATCCACAGCGGCAGTTGCGAAGCCCGGTGCCGAACTTCTGCCGCCACCGGCAGCGCACGCCCGCGCGCATCGAAGATCAGGCCGGCGCTGCCGCCTTCGACCTGGACTTTCACACGGCCTTTGTTGCCAATCTGCAAGCCTCGCCCGCGCACGCTGACTTCGACGGTAGCCCGCTGCCCGGTTGCCAGCGGATAAATCCACAGATGCCCACCTGGAACTTCATGGCTGATGGCCTCGCCGCCGCTTTCCAGCCGGATCTTCACGCGCATCGCGGGACGTTCCGGGGTCGGCTTGCCGCTCAGGCTGAAGGCCGTTCCCAACCGATCCAGGTTCATCCCATCCAGCAATTGCACCGCCGCCGTCGGGTTGACCTGGGCCAGCGCGCCCATGACTGCCAGAATACCGAACGAGTCCGCTTCCAGTTCAGTCACCCCGGTCGGCTGGATCGAGTCCAGCAGCAGCAAAGCATTAAAGCCGGGATTGCCGGTGCGCGTCAGGGCGGAGCCTGCCGCAATAATGCGTTTGAAAGCGGGCAGCGGCTCATCGGCTGGCATATCGGCCCGCCCCGCCCACAGCGGACGCGCCGTATCCATCAGGGCGCGGATGCCGGCTCGCAGCAGCCCATGTTCCAAAAACAGTCCCTTGATTGATTCCGGCGTGGTCGAAGGCCGCAGGGCTTTGTTCAGGGCGTAATGGCGAATCTGGTTATGCGCCGGGACGAATGGCAGCCAGCGGGCGACCGCTGCATCGCCAGTCAGTTCATGCAGCAGGGACGCGCTGTGACCCAGCCCAATATCCGGGCGGATGACCGTGGCGACATGCCCGCCAACCGAAGCAGAGAGCGTGCTGACCGCGCTGCCGATATCCACCAGCAGCACATCTTCCTCCAACGCCTGACCGAGATACCCGGCAATCAGGTTATAACTCTGGGCGGTCGGCAAAATGCCCACGCGGGACATATCGCCCACCTGCTTGAAACCCGCCCCGCGTTGATCCTGCCGTTCATCAAAAGCACGGGCGAGCTGCCGTGCCGCATTTTCCAGATGTTCTTCATCCAGCGTCGGTCGGACATTCTCCGCCACCAGCACCGTCGTCACACCCTGGAAGATGTCATGAATGTCATCGACCAGATCACTGTTCCCGGCGTAGAGCACCAGCGGCACCCGCCCACCTTTGAGCAGGTTACAGGCTGTGCGGGCCAGCCGCGCCAGCCGCATCACCGGCGAGTCCGCCCCGGCTTCCACCCCGCCCACGATGAAGATCAGATCCGGGCGGCTGTGGATGATCGCGTTCAGTTCATCTTCTTCACTGCGGGCATCCGCCAGGCTGATCTGTTCGACCACCTGCACGTACGTGCCCGCCGTAGCGCGGATGGCGCTGGCGATACTGAGTTCCGGCACCAGCCCGATGATAACCGTCCGCAGCGTTTGCCCGGTGCTGGTCGTCACCACAAATTGATCTACACCGGAACGATCCGCACGTTCCGGCGTCAGAATACGCCCATCCGGGGCGACCAGCTTGCGCCCGGTCGCTTCGGTGATCTGTTCACAGGCGCGTTGGATACCCAGGTTCACATCGCCGGAGGGGAAGCCGCCGGTCGAGCGTGTTTCACCTCGCGCCAGCAGTCGGTAACGCCCATCCACCAGATCAATCAGGATGACGCGGGTACTGATATTGCCAATATCCGCCGCCAGGATCGAGCCGTCGCGTCGTTCACTCATCTAGCCCGGCCCCCCCACGATCTGCGAAAGCACAAACAGCAGCCGGTCGCTGAAAATCGTCAGGCTGGTCAGGATCGCCCCGGCGTAGATGGCCCCCAGCGTGATGACCACCACCAGTTGACCGGCGAAGCCCAACGCCCGCCCTGGCAGGGTCCGCTGCGTGCCACCGCTGCTCGTCCGGCGGGCCAGATATTGAAAGTAGATCAGCGTACCAGCCACACCCAGGAACAACAGGAAGCCGTTCAGCGCATCCAATTGCACCGCGCTCCCGGTGGCCCGCGCCAGCGGGATCAGTGTGCCGACGATAGCCCCTACCAGTGCCACCGCCGTCCCCACACCGATCAGGAAGGCCAGCGCCGCATTCCCCAATCGACCATAACGCGGTACGCCTTTGAGCAGGAGCAGGAGCGCCAGTCCAAATGGGATGACGCCGATGACCGGGAGCCCCAGCCCCGCCGCGCTGTTCAACAGGGTCTGGTTAGCCCACGGGATCAACACTGTATCCAGTGTGACCAGAGTCAAATAACCTGCCGACAGGCCGACAAAGACCGCTAACGCCAACCGGTAGAGGATGTTATCCCCCAGCAGATAGCTAAACACCATCAGGGTCAGGACGAATCCGGCGATCAGGCCGATTTGCTCACTCACGCTGCCGTTCTCGCTTGAATAGACCACCGATCAGGTTGACGATCAACCCGAGCAGCAGTATGGCGACAATCATCACCAGTCCCAGCGTCATGCTGTACCACTGGGTTTCCTGCGCAGTATTGAAGCCCGTCCGCACGATGGGCGCTTCACTGTGGGTTCCCGCACCGGCCACGTTGGTCTCGGTCGCGGGGGCCGGGGTCAGGCTGGCTTCCGGCGTAGCCGAAGGCGGCAGGCTGATGGCCGTCAGGGTCAGGTAAGCCGCTGGCCCCAGCGTCGCCACCATCGACTCAATCTGTTCCCCGGTCATCGAAGGGACGCGGGTCGCAGCCACGGTCGCTTCCGGGGTAGGCGATTCAGATGGAGCCTGGGCGAAGCTGCTATCGCTCAACAGGCTGACCACTTCCCGGCTCTCTGGCACCGCGCCGCTTTCATTCGCCCGGATGCTCACAAAGTCAGCGGAAATCCACCCGGTCTGACCATCCGGCAGTTGCACCTGCACCCAGTCCCCGTTGGCGCTGCGTCCCAGGACCGCGATTTCAGTTCCCGGTTGCAGCCGCGTCAGAATAGCGCCGCTGGTGCTGGGTTCGGCACGGACGTTCACTGTCGTATTGGCATCAATTTCACCGATCAGCGCCGAAGGTGTCGCGGTCGCTTCCGGTGTCGGGCTGACTTCCGGCGTAGCTGTCGCATTGGCCGGGTCGAGAGTCGGGATTTGTGTGGGTGGCCGCGTCTCGATCAGATCGACCGCGTTCGCGCTGGCGAGCAGCGTCTGAATTTGCTGACCATAGGTATAGGCATCTCGCAGGCCGACCACCAGCCCGCTTAAGCCCGGCTGGGGATCAATCGAACCCGGCACCAGATACGGTTGGGCCAGCACCGCCGCACCCTGCCCGACTGCTGCTACCAGCGGCCCAGCCGCCAGTGGTGCCACCTGTTCCGCCCACGCCCGCACGTCATCGCCGCGTTCCGCGATCAGCACGATCAGCCGGAAGTCCCGCAGGCTGTTGAGGTCTAAGCCGCTGGGTTGACCGACCGAGTTGGTCGCCAACTGCGCTTTGATGTCCGCCGCGAAGCTTCGCAGACCGATCACCTCGCCCGGCAGGTACCGAGCGACAAAATAATCTTCACCATAGGCATACGCCCGGTTGCTGCGTCCGGTCAGCAGCATGAATTGGGGATTTCCAGCAACTTCCGCGATCACCTGTTCCGCGTGCAGCAGACCCACTGGATTACTGCTCACCAGCACCGGGTGTCCCCCGCGCGCCAGAATGTGCTGCGTGATCGCTGCCAGCGCCGGGTCGAGTTCCGCAGCGCCAGTCGGCCCGTATTCCGCGCCGATCAGCACCAGGTCGCCGCCCCGCACCGTTTCCACGCTCGACCACGCCCGCGCGGCTGGGCTGCCCGCAGCAAACTGTGCCGGGGGCAGGTTGCCAATCCGCAGCGCAGGGGCAGTGATCGGCAGGCCAACCGCCAGCAGCAGCATGAGCGCGATCAACGCCCGATCCAGCCGGGGGCGGAAGCGCCATTGATCGCGTCGGCGGGTTCGTTTTGCTTTGGCTTTTGTGGCAGGTGCCGCTTCTTCGGCGGGTGTCGGCTCCGCCAGAATATCATCAAAGGTCGTCGGCGCATCCAGCGTCACATCAATCGCTGACCGGCGTGGCGCGACGACAGATGGTGCATCGGCCTTCGTCCCCACCAGCGACTCCAACAGCCGGATGTTGCGCGCCTGTTCTTTGGAGATAGCAGCATCCGGTCGGGCGCTGGCCGCCCCGGTCGGGATATTGACCGCAGGCAAGACTTCGCTCAGGCCAGGCAGCACCTTGCCCAGCACCTCGCCGGGGGCATCCGTCTTGGCAGTCGGCAGCGCCCGCCCCTTCTGACTCAGCGATTGCAGCCGGTCAGAGAGTTCATTGAGCGGCACTTCCCGCTGACCCTGTTTGCGGATGATCGCCGCCGCGGATACCTGTTCGGAGGGGCCAGCCGCGGTATCGGCTGCTTCTTTCAACCAGTCCGGCGCATCGCTGGAAAGCATTCCGGTGACGGCCTTCATCTGCTCGTCACGGCTTTGCTCGCGGGCGGAGATCGCTTTCTCGACTCCAATATCGGAGTCCAGCAGGTCGAAGTCCGGTCGCAGTGCATTTTCCAGATTCGCCGTCTGCGGGAGCGAGCGCTCATCAAACGAGTAACTCGCCAGCAGCCGATCCACATCATCCAGCCCGGCCAGATCAGTCGGATCCGGTTCGTTGAAAACCTGGGTAGGCGGCTTCTTCAGTTCATTGATGCGCCCGGTACCGCCGAACGGACGTGGTGGAGGCTCCGGCTCCGGTTCCTCTGAAAAGAGTTCGACCGGCGGCGTTTCTTCCAGGCTGGAGGTATCCAGTTTTTGCAGCCAGTCAGGCACCGGCGCGGAGGTCGGTTCGCCTTCATCCGTGAACCACTCCATGCGGGCATCAATCTCCGCCGCGGTCGGCTTGGGAGCCACCGGCGGAGTCAGCGGTGCCGAAAGGCCCAACTGCTCGAACACATCCGGCTCATCCAGCGCGTTCAGCAGGTCGCCCGTATTCGGAGGATGGTATTCAATCGGCGGGGTCAAATCTGCTTCTGGTTCTTGCGCGAACAGCGAGTCCAGCGCCCCATCCGGCAGGCGCAGTTCGCTCGTCGTGCGGTGCAGCGCATCCCGCCGCAGTTGAGTCCCCGCATCCGGGTCGAACAGCGCATCCACGTCCTCATCGGGGAATAGATCTGCTGCCGGTCGGTCATCCAACCGGATCGTACCCAGATCCGGCAGCGAATCCGCCAGCAGGGCGTTGAAGTCCGGCGGCGGCGTGCGGTCCACATCACTGAACAGGTTATCCAGCGAGTCGTCCCAGGCGGGCAGTGCTTCATCAGCGATTTCGGCAGTCGGCGCTTCCGCCGCCGAGTCGCTGAAATCCAGCGAGGGCAGTTCATCCGCATCCATCAGCCCGTCATCGCTGGTCGCGCTCAGGATCGCGTTTAAGTCCGGCGGTGGGGTGCGGTCAGCCTCACTGAACAGATTATCCAGCGTGGCATCCCAGATGGGCAGTGCCTCTTCGTCCGGCTCCGGTTGCTCACCAAAAGTCAGCGACGGATATTCATCATCACCGCTGGTCGCGCTCAGGATCGCATCCAGATCGGGCGGGGCTTCATCGGCATTATCGGCCAGGTAGGCCGCTTCTTCACTGTAGAGCCCGGTCGGCCCCTGCTCACCCAGCAGCGCGTCCAGATCCGGCATCTGCAAGTTGCCGTCATCGGCAATCGGCAGCGGCCCGGCCAGGAAATCCAGGTCTTCCGCACTGAGCGGCTGGGCGCTGCTGGCTGGTGCCTCAATAAAATGGTCATCCTGGCCGAACAGATCATCATCCGCTTCATCAAACAGGTTATCGCCCGCCCGCCGCAGCGGTACTGGCGCTTCCAGGCCCATCTCTTCATTACTGAGCAGCGGTGAGCCGTCATCCAAATCGTCGCGCAGCCAGTAGGCTTCGCCACCGGCTTCCTGCAGAATCTGGTCAGCTTGCCACTCGTCGCCCACGCCCCATTGCTCCGGTGTAGCCGGGATCTCTGGCAGGACATCTTCGGGGGGCAAGTCAGCGTCATCAATCCAGGAGGGTTGCAGCGTGCCGGTATCCGGTGCGCGGAAGCTTTCCAGCCACGCCATCGGCGCATCCTGCTCGACGCTGAGGCTGATCTCGTCAGGTTCATTGGGAGCAACGGGGCGGGCGGCGGGCAGTTCGCCGGTCAGCCGTTTGATCGGCCCGGTGCCAGGTGGCAGTTCCACCGGCGGCAGCTCACCCGTAATGCGTTTGATCGTCCCGGTCTGGCGGGTCGGTTCCACCGGCGGCAGTTCGCCGGTAATGCGCTTGATCGTCCCTGTCTGGCGCGGCGCGGGCGGCGGTTCTTCAGCGGGCAGGTTGAGTTCCGGCTCATCCATCCACAGCGCCCGTGTCACGCCGGGGATCGCATTGGGCAGCGGGGCATCTGGCAAATCCAGATCGCCGCCCTTCATCCAGTCCGGCAGATCCTCATCGGCGGGCATCAGCGAGTCGGGTTCCGGAATGTCGTCCTGCTGCCAGTCGAGCTGCCCGGTCAGTCCCGATGACTGCCCCAAAGGCCCGGTCGTGGATTTCCGCAGGGTCTGCATCCAGTCCACATCGTCCATCATGGCCGGGCGTTCCGGGTCGGTCGGATCCACCGGAGGCAGATCGTCCGGCACTTCCGGCAGATCAATCGATTGCCAGTCCAGTTTGCCGGTCAGGCCGAGCGAGTCATCCTTGCGCGGCGAATCCGCTGGCTCATTCAGCCAGTCGGGAAATTCATCGTCGCCCGGCGGGCGCTTGTCGAAGTCGCTCATCGAGACTGCTATTCCTTATAGGATTGGTCTTGACCGACCAACACCCGTATGCCGACGACCACCGTCGCCAGCGCAATCCCCAGCAGGATACCCCGCGCCCCGGCGCTGACAGGCACCGCCAGCAGCCAATCGCGCACACCCTGGAAGAAGGTCAGTTCCGGCAGTGGCACCGCCGCGATCAGCACGATCAGCAGCGCCAGCATAAAGACCACCCGCCCCCAGGTGACGCGGCGGCTCAGCATCCGGTAAGCCCCGTACACCAGCGCGAACAAAACCAATCCTGCTAATGCTGATTCTACGGAGACTTGCACCGTTTCCAGTAGTACGGTTGTCGCACGTGGTTGGCTGGTCAGCACGCCGTTGCGTTCCAACGCCGCCAGGATTAGCACGCCCAGCGTAGAGATCACCAGCACCAGACTATAAACCCACCCGCCTCGCCGCGAGCGAATCCGGCCCAGATGCACAATCACCAGGTTCAGGACACCCGCCAGCGCCAGCAGCGCCAGCGTGATCGTCGCCAGTTGTAGAAATAAACGGCTCAGATCCGGAAAGCGTAAGCCAGTCAGCAGGGCATCCAGCAGCGTGTTATCCCGGCTGACGATCAGACCGCCCAGCGTAATCACGCCGACGATCAGGACAATGAGGGCGTTGAAGGCCGCGCCGAGCCGTCGGAAAAACATGCCTTAGCCCCCGATCCCCAGCCCACGCAGGACGGGTTCCGCCACGCTCACCAGGACCAGGATCGCCAGGACGGCCACCAGCGCCAACCGCAACGTATCCAGCGTGATGACCATCGCCTGCCGCGACGGTTCATTACCCAGGTAAGCCCCCGCTACGTACAGTTCTTCCCCCAGCAGCGGCTGATCCGCCAATGCGTAAGCGACCGCTTGCCCTTCCAGTTGATCGCTGCTGGCGAACAATTGCTGCCGGTGACGAGCCGCCGCTTCGGCAGGTAACGCCATCTCCGGCCCAAAGCTCCCACCCAGCACATTGATTAGCACCCGATTATCCGTCATCACACCGGTCAGTGCGGCGGCGAACGCCAACGACCGCGCCCCCTGTGGATACCATTGGGCGCTCCCCCGTGGGTACCGTGCCAGCATCCCGCGGGAAGCATATGCCCGGCGCAGCGTGTCCTGTGCCAGCGGCAGAGCCACGCCATTGCTCATGGTAATTAAAGGAGGTGCATCGCCAATCGCGGCGGCCCGGAGAGTGTGATAAGCCAGGTCTGCCGTTGCCAGTGCCAGCGGTGTATCTTTCCCGCCGATTCCCGCGCTGCCCAGGCTCACGTGAACAGGGCGGTTGGCTTCAATCGCCGCCCCAATCGCCATTGGCAGCCGCTGATAGGCCCCAATCGGGCGCAGCGGATAAAAGCCGGTACGGCGGCGGATGACCAGGCGGGCGACGGTGCTGATGACCAGCGCCGCCAGCAGCAGCAAGACCACATAGGTTTGCGTTGTTACATCCACAGGTGATCCCCCTGTTTGGGAGCCGTCAGCATGAGGGACGCACCGTTGCACGTCCGCCGGTTATTCAGGTCACTTCATCTTCGTCAGTTAATTGAGCACGTAACTGCTGGATGCCTTCCGGGGTATCCAGGGCATCCGCCAGGGCCATCACGGCGCTGCGCGGCACCACCAAACCCAGCAGCGGCGCACCCACTTGCAGAACCCCCGCGCCCAGCGGTCCCAGCGGCTCGATCAGATCAAGCGCAGTGCTGGCGGCACCTGCCAAACCGCGTGCCCGCAATGACTCAATCCAAGCGTTAAGCGCGGCTTGTCCATCCATAAGTGCCAGTATAACACGCAGCGCGAAATGCGCGAATAAGTTGAGCTATGGTTAGGGTTATACCGCTGTAGGTTAGAGAAGACCTACAAACCATTTCAATGAAGCAGATCTGAAGACCCTGTTGATACCTGGCTTTGACAACACCACATGTTTTAAAGCCTATGACAGCAGCTTTACTGTCACGATTTGTTCAACAGATTGACATTATACAAAAAAGTTTTTACAATAAAATCAATCTTTACAATGAGGTTAACAATGCAGGACGTCTGTTACATCGAAGACCTTGATCGGGCGATGACGCTGCTCAAACCGCAGCGGCTGGAGATCCTCCGGCGAATGGATACCCCCCGCACCTGCCCGGAACTGGCCGACTACTTCGATGAATCTGCCCAAAAAATCTACTACCACGTCAAGGCGCTGGAAACCGCCAGATTGGTCGAAAAGGTAGAAGAAAAGCGGGTGCGCGGCGCCGTCGAAGGTTACTATCAGGCGTCAGCGCGGTCGTACTGGCTTGCGCCGACTCTGGTTGGGCAGATCGGCACCCCCACCCAGGCCCGCGACCAAATGAGCCTGCGGGTGCTGCTCGGCTTGGCGGAAGAAGTCATCGAAGATACTGGCAAGCTCGGCAGCGCATCAGCCCTCGGCACCGATGTCCCGTCCCTATCCCTTTCGGCGCATATTCACTTGCCGGATGCCCGCCGCCGCGCCGAGTTCCTGACCGAAGTGCAAGCCGTGTTCCAGCAGCTTGCCACCAAGTATGGACTACCCGAAACCCAAACCCCGGTCATCACCGATGAACAGGGCTTCCGCCTGGTGCTGATGTGTTATCCAAAACCGGATCTCCCATCTACGGGGAAAGGATAAGACCCATTCTCCCCTTATCGACTATCAACCGAGTGTTTGTAGGGGCGCACGGCTGTGCGCCCGTCCGAACTCCCCTTTCTCCGCGTGCGGGGAAAGGGGCCGGGGGATAGGGGTTCCGTCTTTGCGCTTCGCACTTCGAAAAACTACTCACTTCAGGAGATGATTCCGATGTTTAATCCCGTTCGGATGCAGATTCAGATTGCCTCCTCAGCGGAAAAAGTATTTGCCGCGCTGACCGATGCCCGCGCGCTGGAAACCTGGTTCTGCGAACACGCAGAGATCACCCCGCAGAACTACGCCTTCTGGGGGCACTATACCCCGGAAGCGCCTGACCGGGAAGCGGGGCAGCATCCCATTATCTCGCAGATCGCCGGTCGCGAACTGGTCTATGACTGGCGGCTCAAACATGCGGTCAGCCGCGTGACGATCAAGCTGCTGCCCCGCGATGACGGCACCATCCTCACCGTCCGGCAGACCGCCAGCGAATCCGCCGAGGACAAGTGGTATCACCTGGAAGATTTCTGGTTTCTGGTGTTGGAAAATCTGCGCCGCTACCTGGATAGCAAACCCGCCGATGCGCGGGTGGATTTTACGCAATCGATGAAGGGCGATATTCGCCACGAAACGCTGGTCGATGCGCCGCCAGAGCGTATCTTTGATGCGCTGCTGAATCCAGCACAGGTCGAACGCTGGATCGCCACCAAAGCGGAGATTGAACCGGAGGTCGGCGGTCAATACGATATTGGCTGGGGCGGCTCTGGCGAAAAAATCATTGAGCTAACGCCCAATGAAAAGTTATCCATCTACCTGCCGGAAAACCCGGAGTACGGCAACCCCAAACGCACCCATACCACCCTCACCTGGACTCTGGAAGCCAGCGGCGGCAAAACCCGCCTGACCTTCACCCACAGCGGCTTCGCTGCGGATGAGGACGTGAGTGGGATGTACACCGGTTGGCGGACGTTCCTCAACAACCTGCGCTCGGTGGTCGAATACGGCTCCGACTGGCAGCCGATGCTGGTACCGCTCGCGCCGGACGCCGTCGGCTATTCCGCCGCCATCATCGCCGGACAGCATCACGTTGTCGATGAATTGAGGGCCGACTAAGCACCGCGCAACCTGTAGGGGCGCACGGCTGTGCGCCCGCCACTGCTCCCCTCTCCCAGGCGTCTTCGCCGTCCGGGAGAGGGGTTGGGGGTGAGGGCTACCCACCAATCATTCACATGATACGGCACCGTAGATAGATCGTCACCTCGTTCCCAGCCGTCACATCCCCTTGATCCCGCTGACGCCCGACTCCACTGTAATCCAAAAAGTTAGATCAAAATCGGAACATTTGTTCCGTTTTTACATTCACATTCTGTTATCGTGGCTGATATACGGATAGCGCATGGCCCGTCGCCAACCGAGCAGCCCAGCCGGGAAAGTCGTCTTCAGGCCACCAGCCATCAGCTATCCGCGATCAGCCGTCTTCACTGTGAACCGAGAACTATGAACTGAACACCATGCCCACGTCACTCAAAACCCTCGACCCCGCCACCGGGCGCATCGGTGGCTACCTGATCGCCTGGGGCACCCCCCACCAGCGCGACCTGCAAGGCGAATACTTCACGCCGCAGACCGATCTCGGCCTGGAGTGGTACGCCCAGCGCCCTGTCCTCTACCATCACGGGCTGGATGGCGCGCTCAAGGCCGCCGTCATCGGCGTCATCGACCACCTGCACACCGATGAACAGGGTGTCTGGGCGGAGGCGCAGTTGGATCTGCGCCAGCAGTACGCCCGCACCATCCAGCAGTTGATCGACCGGGGGACGCTCGGCTGGTCGAGCGGCAGCCTGCCGCATCTGGTTCAGGTGGCGGATGATGGGCGCATCGAGCGCTGGCCCATCGTCGAAGGCAGCCTGACCCCCACGCCCGCCGAACCGCGCCGCACCGAGGTCCGCACCATCAAGAGCGCCTACGCCGCGCTGGGTCTGGACACGTCGCGGCTGCAGCTTTCAGCGGACAGCCACCAGCTATCAGCCAATCAGTCGCCATCTGTAGGGGCGCACGGCTGTGCGCCCGCTTCCCAGTGGGACGGCTGCGCGCCAGCCATATCCAACCCATCCGTAGGGACACCATTCATGGCGTCCGCCGCCCTTTCATCCAACCTGTTTCGCAAACAACCATACGCTGAAGGCTCTTCGCTGACTGCTGACGGCTATAAAGCTGAAAGCTGTTCGCTGAACGCTGACAGCTACAAAGGAGTCCCCATGTCCAACATCATCGAACTCGACCCGACCACCACCGCCGAACCCGCCCCGCGCAAACGCCTCCCGCTGGGTGATCCGCAGGACGCGCTGAAGACCCGCCTGAGCGTCGCCAGCCCCTATGACACCCTCGACGCGCTGGACATGCTGCATGGCTACGTCCTGCTCCGCGCCGCCAAGAGCTTCCGCGGGGTCAGCGAAACCTATTCCAACGCCCTCGCCCACAAGGTCAGCAAGGCCGGGATCACCGGCCTCAAAGCCGACGAACTGACCTACAGCACCCAGTCCGGCTTTGGCGATGAATGGGTGCCCGACCTGTGGAGCGCCCAGATTTGGAATCGCGCCCGCCTGGAGAACGCCATCCTGCCGCTGTTCCGCAGCGTGGAGATGCCCTCCAATCCATTCGAGCTGCCAATTGAGGGAACCGATCCTTCGGTCTTCTTCGTGCCGGAAACCAAGAACGAAACCGATTTGACTCTGGCGGGATCAGCCAACCCCATCCCGGATAGCAAGGTCGGCTCCGGCAAGATCCAGTTGACCGCACAGAAGCTGGCGCTGCGGGTCGGCTTCAGCGCCGAGCTGGTCGAGGATAGCATCGTCCCGGTGCTGAACATCTACCGCGAGCAGGCCATGCGCGCCATCCTCGCCAGCATCGACCATGTCCTGCTGAATGGCGATACCGCCACCTCCGGCAACATCAATAAGGACGGCGGCACCCCGGCGGGCACCGACCGTTACCTGGCCTTCAACGGCCTCCGCAAGCTGCCGCTCGTCACCAACACCGCCAATGCCATCGATGCCGCGGGCGTGCCGACCCTCGCCCTGCTCCGGCAGGCGCGTTTCACCATGAGTCCGGCCTATGCCGCACGCCCCACCGATCTGGCCTGGATTGTCGATACCGGCTCTTATGCCAAGCTGTTAGGGCTGTCCGAGTTCCTGACCATGGAGAAGGCCGGGCCGTTGGCGACCGCCCAGACCGGGCAGATCGGTTACATGGATGGTGCGCCGGTCATCGTCTCCGCCGAGATGTCGCTGGCCGCCGCCAATGGCAAGGTCAGCACCACCGGGGCCAGCAACGTCAAAGGCACCGCCCTCTGCGTCTACCGACCGGGCTGGTTCGTCGGCTACCGCCGCCGCATCGCCGTCAGCGTGGACTACCTGCCCTACTACGACAGCTACCAACTGACCGCCACCGTCCGCCTCGCCTTCGCCCCCTTCGATACCGAAGCCGCCTCGGCGCTGTACAACATCACCATCTAACCCCTCCGAAAGCCCCTCTCCAGTGACCCGACTCTCACATAACCCCGGCTTTCCAGCGGCGCGAGGGTCGCGCGGGAGAGGGGTTGGGGTGAGGCCTCCAAGCTCCCCCTCTCCCGTCAGCGAAGCGAGCGACCCGGAGAGGGGGCATGTGAGAAGCAGGATTGCTGGACATTCGTCACTTGCGGTAGCATAATCAGGTATCCGTCTACCGAACAGATGTTTCGACCGCAGGACAACCGATGACCACACCTGACCAGATGAACCTGCTGACCGCCCGCCATCTCAATCAGGGGCTGTTTTCCGATTATTACCTGGATGATGTGGTGCCGACCCTGCCGGACTGGAACCAGGACGGCGCGGCCTATCAGCAGATGGTGGCGTTGCGGGCCAGCCTGCGCGAACTTCTGGATCGGCTGAAGCCGGAAACACTGGATGAAGCCCAACTGGAAGAGTTGTGGGTCAAACCCGTGCTGGAAGCGCTGGGGCATCACTGGTCGGTACAGGTCAAAATCCGCTACCGCGATAAGGGCTTCCGCAAGCCGGATTACGTCTTCACCCGGACCCAGGCGGAAGCCGAGGCGCTCTCCAACGCCATCTACGACCCCGCGCAGATCGCCCATACGCTGGCAGTGGGCGATGCCAAACGCTGGGGCGCGAAGCTGGATCAATCCAGCGGCAACGAGCGCAACCCCAGCCAGCAGATTGACGAATACTTGCGTTACAGCGAACGCCCCTGGGGCATCCTGACCGATGGGCGCATCTGGCGCTTATATCACCGGGAGAGCAGCAAGGACAACGCCTACTACGCCGTTGACCTGCCCGCGCTGCTGACCAGCCGGGATGACCGTGCCAACGAGCATTTTGGTTACTTCCTCTTCTTCTTCCGGCAGGCCGCCTTCACACCGGATGGCTGGCTGGAAAAGATTCTCAAAGGCAGTGTCGATTACGCCGAAGGCCTCAGCGATGCGCTGGAGGAGGAGGTCTATCTGGCGCTGCAACTCATCGCCCAGGGCTTCCTCGATTACCGCCGCAACCGCCTGAAGCCGGAACCCGCCACCCTGCGCCAGATTTACGAGCAAAGCCTGGTATTGCTCTACCGGCTGCTGTTCATCCTCTATGCCGAAAGCCGGGATGTGCTGCCGCTCTCCGAAAACCGGCTCTACCGGGATAACCAGAGCCTGTACGCCATCGCCCGGCGCGTCAAAGACCTGCTCGAACGCCCGACTGATTTAGCGCGGGCGGTGGACACCGGCAGCATCTACACCGCCCTCAACGACCTCTTTTACATCATTGATGTCGGTAGTCCGCAGTATGAGATTGCCCCCTACAACGGGCGGCTCTTTTCTGCAGAAGAACATCCCTTCCTGGCGGATAAAAATGTCGGGGATGCCTTCCTCGCCCCGGCAGTCGATAAACTGACGCGCATCGCCAGCAAAACGCGGACGCGGGATCGCGTCTTCGTCGATTACCGCGATCTGGATGTGCGCCACCTGGGTGCCATCTACGAGCGGTTGCTGGAATACGAACTCGACCAGGCAGCTACCCCCCTGACTCTCAAGGAGGGCAAGTACGCTCCGGCAGCGGCAGGCGCAAAAGTCGTGGTCGAGTCCGGAGCGCTCTACCTCCGCACGGGCAACAACGAGCGCAAGATCACCGGCAGTTACTACACGCCGGATTACATCGTCCGTTTCATCGTGGAACGCACGCTGGAACCGCTGTTGACCGACATCACCGCCCGCCATGCCGATCTCGACTCGGAAGGTCACTGGCTCATCCGGGACGCGGCGGCCTTGCGGGCGGCGGTGCTAGGCATCAACGTCCTCGACCCGGCCACCGGCAGCGGGCATTTTATGGTGGAGGCCGTCGCCTATATTGCTGAATGGCTGCGGCGGTTGGCGCTGCACCCCGCCGACCTGAGCGCGGACGAAGACGAACTCGTCTACTGGAAGCGCCAGGTAGTGACCAACTGCATCTACGGCGTGGATGTGAACCCGCTGGCAGTCGAACTGGCAAAACTCAGCCTGTGGCTGACCACGCTGGCGAAAGGCCGCCCGCTCTCCTTCCTTGACCACCACGTCCGCCCCGGCAACACCCTCGTGGGGGAGTTAGCTCCCCCTCTCCAGCCGTCTTCGGCGCGGGAGAGGGGGCCGGGGGGTGAGGCCTCTGCGTCCGCTGCCAACGGGGCCTCCGCCGGGGGTGAGGTTCTGGCCGCCGCCGTCACGCAGATGAGCGCCATCGAAACCACCGTCGCCCGCGTCGTGGGCGATGTCAAAGGGCAGGAGCAATCCTGGGCCGACCTGCAAACCGCCCTGGAACCCCTGCGCCGCGCCGCCGATGCCGCCACCGCCGCCTTCTTCGCTCCCCCTCTCCAGCCTTCTGAGGCGCGGGAGACGCGCCAGCGGTTGGGGGGTGAGGCCTCCGCCGGGCAGGGGGGTGAGGTTCTGGCCGCCCAGCACCGCTTCTTCCATTGGGGCCTGACCTTCCCCGAAGTCTTCTTCAACCCGGATGGCACACCCCAGGCCGAGGCGGGCTTCGATGCCGTCATCGGCAACCCGCCCTATGTGCGGCAGCAGACCATTTCAGCCTACAAACCTTATCTGGCAGCCAATTACCAGATTTTCCACAACAGCGCCGATCTGTTTCTATATTTCTTTGAACGTGCCTTTACCTTGCTCAAGCCGGGGCACCGCATGGGGTTTATCACATCCGGCACATATATGAACAGCAGCGGCACAGCCAACTTCAGAAAGTACATTCACGAGAATTATGGTTTTGAAGCGGTTATCAACTTTGGGGAAAATCAGCCGTTCAAGGGTGCAGAGATGGTCTATCCAACTATCTCTATTTTGAGGAAGGATAAGGCGCTTCCTACATTCAAAAGTATGTTTCTAGAGGATGTATACCGCCGCGAATCTCTAGGCGATGCAATAAAATCGCTACCGATGGTGGATACTTCTTCAGAAGTTACAGGGCTTGCGGAATGGCGGTTTCAGTCACTTGAACTCACCAGACTATTCCGCAATATCATGAGTTCAGCGACAGCCCTAGATGAAGCAGTAAGTGGTCAAATTTTCTATGGAATCTTGACCGGCTTTAATGAAGCCTTTTATGTGGACAGTCAGACACGTGATCGTCTCATTCGTGAAGATGGTTCAAGCACCGATTTGATTAAGTCAATGGTTAGGGGACAGGACTTGCGGCCCTGGTATCAAAAATTTGAAGATACCTATCTGATATTTTCTAGGCAGGGAACTGAAATTGACAAATATCCGGCAATTAAAAGGCATCTTGAAACATACAGAGAAAGACTTGAAGTTAAGCCTGGTGATTGGGATGAGAACGCTAATGGTAAGTGGGCAGGCCGGACATCTGGAAACTATACCTGGTTTGAATGGCATGATACCGTTGCCTACTACCGCGAATTTCAAAAACCGAAGATATTTGGCCCTGATATAGGGAAACTTCCACGTTTCTCATGGAATGAAACGGAGGTTTACTGCAACGATAAGGGGTTCATCATTATTCCACCTAATGTAAGCTTCCTTGCTTTACTCAATTCCAGAGTTGTGTGGTTTGCCCTTTCACAGATTGCCACACCGCTTCGTTTGCGTGCTGGTCTTTGGCAATATCAATCAAAAATTCAGTTCATCAAACGCCTGCCCATCCCGGCGCTGACCGCCGCACAGGAATCCACCCTCGGCGCATTGGCGGAGGAGATCACCGCGCTAGCCGGGTCGCGCTACCGCCTGCATGAGTCCGCTCGTCACCGCATCAGCGCGGATTTAGGTGCCCAGGGGGCAGGTGGCAAGTTTAATAAGGTGCTTTATAAGTGGTGGGATTTGCCTGATCTAGCGGCCTTCCGCGCCGAGGTCAAGAAATCCTTCAAAGCCGAGGTGCCGGTCAAGGAACGCGGCGACTGGGAAAGCTGGCTGACCGATCAGCAGGCGCAGCACCGCGCCCTCACCGACCAGATCATCGACCGCGAGGCTCGCCTCAACGCCGTCGTCTATCAGGCTTTTGAGCTGCTGCCGGACGAAATCGCCCTGGTCGAACGCGCCACCAAATATCCCTACGGCGCGGTCTGAAAACCGGAACAAAATCGAAACATTTGTTCCGGTTTCCATCCCCATCCATGCTATGATCTTGCCAAGCGTGAAGGGTATCACATCGACTCCGGACTCCCCTGCCTTCGGCATCCAGCACCCCGACTCCCGCGTAACCTGCCTTTCTCGACCAGCCAGAGGTGCGAAAGGAGACGCCGAAGGCGATGGGGGGACAATCGTAGGTTTTTTACTGTGAGCCTCAATGTAGAGAGTACAACGTTGCAATTTCGCGTTCCGGCTCCCCTTCTCCAGCGCCGCGAACTTCACCAAAACCTGCTTTTCCCAGCGTCTAGCGGCGCGGAAGGAGAAGGGGTTGGGGGTTGAGGTTCCCTCTTTGCGGTGGCTTCTGCAAAAAACCTATCCTTGAAAGAAGCCGGGGGTGAGGTTCGATCTTTGCGCCCCACCTTCGCCTGTGAATGGCGCTCGTTTTGAACCGGGTCTTACCGGCGTGCCCGGCGGGTCAGAGCCGACTCAAGTCGGCTTCCCGCCGGAAGGACTAGCCTGGGGGTTCAACCCCAGGCTGCGGGAGAGAGATGAAGGACTTACAAGCGTAGGTTTTTATCTTACTCCCGATTGACAGGTCGAAACAGTATTTTCGACCTCTGAAAGTCCCCTCTCCCGACGGCGTAGCATAATCCGACTCCCAACCAACACGGTATACGCCGTCGAACGGAGAGGGGATTGAGGGGTGAGGCCTCCCTCTTTGCGCCCGCTCCCGCAAAAAACTACCCTTGAAAGAGGCAGGGAAGTGAGGCCGCTGGCACGACCGCCGCCGCCGCCGCCGCAACAACGGACAAACACACGACGAAATTGAAGATTCAAATTTGTTTCCGCAGGAAGTCCTTGAAGGACAAATCCGTCGTCTCAATGCAGGGCTGTCCAATCTGTCCAAAATGTCCAGTAGGGGCGACCTGGTAGGTCGCCCGCGTTGCTCATGGACCGGATGAAGCCACTTAAGGTCGCCACGCCGGTGCCGCACTGATCGGGAGTTGCAGCTTGACCAACCCGCGCAGCCGCCCGCTACCGACCTCCAGCGCCACCAACCGGAAGTTGCTCATCTCAAAGACCAGCCACCCCCCATCCGCCGACCAACCCGGCTGACTGATGATCGTGTTCGGGCCAACCGCATAAGTCCGGGTTTCCATACTAAACGGGTTGAGCAGGCGAATGACGTTCCGGGCATCCTCGTATGCGATGAAGCTCACCCACTGTCCATCCGGCGACCAGGCAGGCCCCTGCACATCGCTGATGTTCTCGGTCAGGCGTTGCTGCAAGCGCATACAGTCTTCCGCCAGATTGGCGCAGATACGCTCGAACAGGTACAGCGCGGATTGATTGCTCCCGCCCGAGATGCCGGTCACCGCCAGCCAGCGCCCATCCGGTGACCAGGTGGGCGGCCAGGCCATCACCAGAAAGCCTGGGATCAGCAGCCGATCATTCCGGCGGCAGCCCACCGCCTCCTGGATGCAATCCGGGCGCGCGCTGTACAGGCGGGGATTACCATCCCGGTAGGAGATGTAACTCAGCCACTCCCCGTCCGGCGTCCAGACCGGATCACTATCCCCGCTGCTGGTTTCGTTCAGGCGGTAGGTCAAACCCGTGTCCAGTTGATGCACCGCGACCTGACTGCTCCCGTTGACCAGGGTGCGGAAAGCCAGTCGGGACCCATCCGGCGACCAGGCAGGCTGGCCCAGAATCCGCCAGTCCGGTGCCGGGGAGACCTGCGTACCCTCCTGCAGATCCGCCATCACCAGCACGGCATCGTTCTGAAAACGGTCGCTGCCGGTGAAGGTATTCTGCACCAGCGCCAGGCGTTTCCCGTCCGGCGACCACACGGCATCGTTTTCACCGGTCACCGTCCGCCACAGTCGCAGGCTCACCCCGCGCTCGGCATCCAGCAGATACAGCTCAGGCACGCGCCCGTCACTGTAACTGATCTGCCGGGGGGTTCGCAGCCGGTTCACACTCAGGGTCACCCCCAGCATGAGCGCCAGCGCGACCCACACCAGCAGGCTCAGGCGCAGCAACAGCCGGCTCACGAGGAACCGTCCTCCAGCAACCGGGCCGGTCGGCTGTTGAGGAAGCACAGGTAAGGATAGATCTCACGGGTCGAGAACAGATGTTGAGGCGGATCGCTGCTGATTTCCATGATGTAGAAATCCGCATAGCTGATCTGGTCAGTCAGGAAAGCCAGTTGCTGACCATCCGATGACCAGGTGGGGCGGTACTCAGCACCGGGCATAAAAGTCAGTTGCACGCTCAGCCTCGTCCGCGCATCCCACAGGTGAATCGCCGCACTCCCGTGAATCAGCGTGGGATAAGCCAGCAGCGCCCCATCCGGCGACCAGGTTGAATCCCAGGTGTGGGCTTCGGGTGGCATCTGGGGCACGCGCGTATCAGGCAGTGTAGTGCGGGCCAGCGCATAGGCCCGAAATCGCTCGACCGATGAGAGCGTAATCGAGGAACCCGGCGACAGCGGATTGCCACCCCGTTCCAGTAAACCGTCCTCGGCGGGTTGAAAGTAGACAGTCTCACCAGGACGGGAAGCCGCCAGCACACCGCCAGTATTCAGCGCCATCAACGTGACCGGGCGAAACGGAATCGCATCGAGCGAAGCGCTCCACAGCCGTCCATCCGGTACGTACAGGAGGTGGATCTGCCCATCAGCCACAAAGGCCAGCCGTTCACCATCCGCCGAGCAACTGGACAGGGTCAATGGATGTCCATCCAGGCTCAGGCGATCATAGGCGCTGGCATCCGTGTTCAGGATATAGGAGTTAGCCGTCTGCCCGATCGAGGATGAATACACAATCTGCTGGCCCGCCCGTGGGATGGAAGCTGGCTGCCAGATCAGGAAGATCAGGGTTACGAACATCCCGTTGAAGACCAGGTTTAAACCCAGCAGGCGGCGGGATGTGAAGGGCAAAGGCATCATGACGGCATACAACCATCCGTCCGTTCACGGTATTTCACAGTGTATCCAGAGTAGCGCGATAAGACGAACCACCGAGGCTGCTCGAATGGGTCGGGTTCGGGCGGCTGAAATTGGCAGCACAGGGTATACTCCATTTTATTCTGCGGCGGAGGGGATCTCGCCGCGCCCATAGTACACCCTAAATTGGCAGGAGCAATGTTATGGGAATTCTCTTTAAGAATGGCACGGTTGTCACTGCATCCGACATGATTCAGGCGGATGTGCTGGTCGAAGGTGAGAAGATCGTCACCATCGGGCAGAATATTCCGTCACGCGGTCATGAAGTGGTCAATGTACGCGGCAAATACCTGATGCCGGGCGGCATTGATGTGCATACGCATCTCGACCTGCCCTTCGGCGGGACTTACAGCAATGACGATTTTGATGTGGGCCACAAAGCAGCGGCTTTCGGCGGCACCACCATGCACATCGACTTTGTGATCCAGCCCAAGGGCGGCAGCCTGCATGACGGCCTCAAGACCTGGCGCAAGAAAGCGGCTCCAGCACAGATCGACTACGGCTTCCATCTGGCCGTGACCGACCTGCGCGATGATGTGATGGAAGAGATTCCGTCGCTGCTGGCTGAGGGCGTGACCAGCCTGAAGCTGTTCATGGCCTACAAGAACGTGTTCCAGGTGGACGACAAGACCCTCTTCCGGGCGATGCGTGTCGCGGCGGCCAACGGCATGATTGTGATGGTCCATGCCGAGAACGGTGATGTGGAAGAACAACTCCGCTTACAACTGCTGGCCGAAGGTAAGACCGACCCCGTCTGGCACTATTCCAGCCGCCCGCCCGAAATCGAAGGTGAGGCCACCAATCGGGCCGTGGTGATGGCAGGTATGACGGGCTGCTCGCTCTATGTGGTGCATATGACCTGCGTCCCGGCGATTGAAGCCCTGCGGCGTGGGCGGGCGCTGGGTTATCCCGTCATGGGTGAAACCTGCGTTCAGTATTTCCAGATGGATAAAGACAAGCACCTGGGCGCACCGGGCTTCCAGGGCGCCAAGTATGTCTGCTCCCCGCCCATCCGTACCGCGGCTGACCGCACGATCTTGTGGCAAGCCGTCAAGGATGGCACGCTCCAGGTCGTCTCCACCGATCACTGCGACTTTTGGTACGAAGGCGGCAAAGGCCCCTGGGAGCAGTGGTCGAAAGACCACAACGGTGGCGACTGGGTAGAGTTTGAGGCGCAAGACCCCTCTTATCGCCGTCCGGGCAAGGAACTGGGCAAGGGCAACTTCGCCAAAATCCCCAATGGCTTGCCGGGCATCGAAGATCGCCTGATCGTCATGTGGCACCTGGGCGTGAATGGCGGCAAGATCAGCCCGTCGCGCTTTGTGGAGTTGAACTGCACCAACCCGGCCAAAATTTTCGGCTGCTACCCGCGTAAAGGCGCAATCACCGTCGGCGCGGACGCAGACATTGTGGTCTGGGACCCGAAGAAATCACATACCATCAGCGCCAAGACCCATCACATGCGCTGCGACTACAACCTCTATGAGGGGATGAAGGTCAAGGGTGTGCCGGTGATGGTCTACCAGCGTGGCGTCAAGCTGGTGGATGGTGAAGACTGGCTGGGCAAGAACGGACAAGGCCAGTTCGTCGCCCGCGCCCCGCACGCTCCCGTGCTGTAGGCGAAGTAAATATTCAGTAGCCGATAGTCATCCACCCCGGCTGAGTAAGTGAGCCGGGGTGGATTTGTCAATTATCGTGCTAGAATGATCATTCACAAAAGTCAGGAGGTCACACCTGATGGAAATGCTTCGACTCACCACCCGCATTACAAAAGACGCTACGCTCAATGTAACAGTGCCGGATTACCTTTCCAATCATCAAGTAGATGTCGTGTTGGTGCTGCAACCTATTGATGAAACCCGGTTGAATCCTGCGCTTTACCCACCCGATTTCTTTGAACGACTGGATGCAATTCAAGCAGACGATATGATTGAACGGAGCGGTAATCCTTGACGAGCTACCCCTCTAGAATCCCCAGATACGTCGCCTCAGCGATACGATCCAACGTCCGGTCGGTGATGCTGATCTTCCAGGTGCCGTCGCGCTGACGGCTGGTCAGCAGGATGGCCGTGTTATCTTCCGTCCAGGCCAGCGGCTCCACAAAGGTCGTAATCGGATCGGTCAACGCAATCTGGGTCATATTATCCAGATTGACCAGCACAAAGACCGTCCGCACCGCCTGATCCGGCCCGCCAAAGTTGCGAATCTGGGCGACCGCGTAAACCGCTCGGCGTCCGTCCGGGGAAATCACCACATCACCCGCCTGGGTGTAATCCCGTAAGGAAACCGCCGGGATCGTCTGCTGAACCTGTCCGGTGAGATTGTGAACCGTGAGGTTAAAGCCACTCAGGTCGTCCGCTACCTGCAATCGCAGCAGCAGCCCGGCACCAAAACCCGCCCCACAAAAACAGCCCGGTTCACCCGGCAGAAAACGCTGTGCGCCGCTGGTGATATCCAGGGCGAAGAGACCGCCATACTGGGGAAACGGCGTAAAATCCGCCAACCCATCCGGCTGAAAATCCATATAGATGGCCGTTTGATCCAGGCTGAAGGCCACCGGCAGCGCCCGGATACCATCCCGCGGGCCATCCACCATGATTCGGCGCGGATCGCTGCCATCCAACCCCGCGACGGTCGTTTCCGTGATGAGGGCGTTAGGCGTACCGCTGGTCAAAGTCCAGGCAATGCGCTGCTGATCGGGCGATACGATCCAGTCTACGCGGCGGGTCAGCGGATTCGGCTGAATGAAGGGATGTGCCCGCGTGGTGCCATCCGGCAGCGCCTGCATGACGCGCCCGGCCTGCGCATCGTAGTAGATGACAGCGCTGCCACCCGGCGTATAACGATCTCCGCTCACATCCAGGGTGATTTCCTCGCCGGAGATGCTATCCAGAAATGTGAGGCGGTCGCGGTCTGTCCCATCGAGATTGCTTTGAAGGAACACCTGCCAGATACGTGGCACCGCCTGCGCGTTGACCGGCGCAGCCATCACCAGAGAAGAAATTACTGCAGAGAGGCAGAGAAGGAGAGCAACAGAGGAAAGACTCTTAACGCAAAGACGCAAAGGGGCAAAGGGGCAAAGGGGACTTTTCAACGTTTCTGGCTGGCAACCGGCAACTGGCGACCGACCACTTTCCGGCTGAAAGCTGGTCGCTGATCGCTGGCAGCCTTCCCCACTGTGAACTGTGAACTGTGAACTCACAAGGCCTCCACCAAGCGTGGCAACACCTCACCTGATGGCCCGCGCAGGCAGTGATGAGCAATAGCGCTGATCGGTGTTTCATCCGGGTTGATTTCCACAATGGTCGCGCCGGCGCGGCGGGCGACAGCAGGCATATCGGCTGCCGGGGATACCAGTCCTGAGGTGCCGACTACCAGCATCAGGTCGGTTTGATGCAGGACATCGGCAGCGCGGGCCAGCGCCTCTGCTGGCAGCATCTCTCCGAACCAGACCACATCCGGGCGTACCGGGGAACCACAATGCGGGCAAGCGGGCGGCCCGGCTGATTTTTCCCAGGTCAGTTGAGCCACATCCACCGGCGTGGGTGATCCCTGGCAATCGGCTGCGCATTTATTGGCCTCGATGCGCCCATGCAGCCGAATGATCCGCTGACTGCCCGCCTGCTCATGCAGGTCATCTACGTTCTGGGTAATGATGGTCAGCGAGGGGAAGCGCTGTTCCAGCGCCGCCAGCGCCAGATGACCGGGATTCGGACGAGCCGGACGCATGATCTCCCGGCGGTATTCGTAAAAATCCCAGACCAGTTTGGGATCCGCCTTGAAGGCAGCCCGAGTCGCTAATTGGGTCGGGTCAAAGCGCGCCCATAACCCCTCCAGCGCATCGCGGAAGGTTGGCACGCCGGACTCTTTGCTCACGCCCGCGCCAGTCAGGACCGTGATCGTTTTGGCGCGGCCGAGCAGGGTCGCCACCTGTTCAATTTGTGCATCCGGTAGCATGTTCTGTACTCAAATGGATTGGTTCAGGCGATATTACGCGCAGCAGTGATTGGGGAAAAGGTTCAAAACGTCCCGGCAGGAGTGATTAGCCGCAGCCAGGGCTCATTTCTGTAACATCTTCCCGCGAGTATACTCTTATACTGTAAGGAAGGTTATGGTTTGTTACAAGTGAGTGCTTATGCTGCTGCGTTACTTCTATGATCGCCATCTGGCGCAGGCTTCCTACCTGATCGCTTGCCAGCAATGTGGCGAAGCGCTGGTCATCGACCCGGCTCGCGATATTCGCCCCTATCTAGCAGTTGCTGAACAGGAAGGACTGCGGATCACGCAGGTGACAGAAACGCATATCCATGCCGATTTTGTCAGCGGTGCGCGGGAACTGGCAGCAGCCACTGGCGCACAACTCTACCTGAGTGCTGAGGGTGGCCCGGACTGGCAGTATGCCTATGCCGACTCGAATACCCGCTTGCTGCATGACGGCGACCACTGGAACCTGGGTCGCATTCAAATCGAGGCGCTGCACACCCCCGGTCACACGCCGGAGCATCTGGTCTTCCTGGTGACGGATACGGCTGGGGCGGATTCTCCAATGGGTTTATTTACCGGGGACTGCCTGTTTGTGGGCAATGCGGGTCGCCCTGACCTGCTGGAGAAAGCTGCCGGGAAAACCGGCACGAAAGAAGCAGGCGCACACCAGCAGTTCGCCAGCCTCAACCGCCTGAAGTCCTTGCCCGACTATCTGCAAATTTGGCCGGGGCACGGGGCAGGGAGCGCCTGTGGCAAAGGGCTGGGCAGCGTGCCGAGCAGCACACTCGGTTACGAGAAGCGTTTTAACCCCGCCCTGCAATTCACGGATGAAGCCGCTTTCGTCGATTGGCTGCTGGCGGATCAACCGGAAGCACCACGTTACTTCGGGCAGATGAAGCGCGTCAATAAGGATGGTCCTGCCCTATTGCGCGATCTGGCTCAACCGGCGCGCTTGACCGATCCGGCAGCGCTCCAACAAGCCGCTGAAGAGGGTCTGGTCATTGATACGCGCCCTGCAACCGCCTTCGCCCAAGGACATGCCCCTCGTACAGTTCATATCCCGCTGAGCAGCCCGCAGTTCAATACTTATGCTGGCTGGTATGTGCGTTACGATCAGCCGACCTGGTTGATTGCGGACGCGGACAGTCAGGAAGAAGCGCTGACCCTGCTGAGGGCGATTGGTGTCGATGATATTCCCGGCATCTTTGACCCGGCGGTGATCGACGATCTGACCCAATCTCTACCTCAAATCACCCCGGAAGAAGCGGTTCTGCTGGTCAGTCATGGAGCGTTTCTGCTGGATGTGCGCGGGGCCGATGAATACCGCAGTGAACGAATCGCCGGTGCCCATCATATCCCAATGGGGTACGTGCCAGTCTATGCCTGTGACCTGCCCAAAGATCGCCCGTTGATTGTGCAGTGCGGAGGTGGGGTGCGCTCGATGGTGGTTGCCAGTTTGCTCCAGCGGGCGGGATTTGACCGGGTCATGAACCTAAGCGGGGGGATTGATGGCTGGAAGCGGGCGCATCTGCCGGTCGAAACGGGATAGAGGCACGTACAGAGTGAAGCAGTAAAGACGGACGGATGAGAACAGATCGATAGAAAAGGGGAAGCTCGGACGGAGCTTCCCCTTTTTATTCCTGCTCGGACTGAAACCGAATGTTAGCTGCTGCTGGGCGGCTGGAAGATGAAGAACCACTTGCGTTCGAGGTAATCCATGTAGCCGTCATACTTCATTGATTCAAGGGCGGCATTGATCGGCGCGACCAGGTCGCTGCCCTTGGGGAACACGAACGCCAGCGGATCCGTGTAGAGGACTTCTTCCAGCATGGCGAGTTGACCGGCGCTGGCCCCAATGAAGCCTGCCCCGCCAACCGTATCGGTGATGACGCCGTCGACATCGCCATTGATGAGTGCCTGCACGGCCAGCGCGAAGCTGTCATACGGAACGATACGATCAGCGGCGGCCTGCCCACCGATTTCCGTCACCCAGAATTCGGCGCTGAAGTAGGAGGTGGTGCCGGGCTGGGCGCCAAAACGCAGGCCCGTATCAGCAATGAAGGCTTCCATAGTGGTGAAGCGGTCTTCACTGGAGCGCACCAGCAGCTTCTGTTCGACGGTGATGAAGGCATCGGAGAAATCGACCAATTCCTTGCGTTCTTCCACAATCGAGATGCCGATGTGACCGAGGTCGTATTCACCGGCATTGACGGCAGCCAGCATACCATCCCAGGCGGATTCAGTATGTTCCAGGGTGCAGTTCAGGCGACGGCAAATTTCATCGAGCAATTCGTACTCGAAGCCGATGTTGGCACCGGTAGCCGGGTCCTTGAACGCAAATGGAGTGTAGTCATTGGACGACACAGCCACAATAGTGCGGCCTTCGAGATCAGGCAGCACAGCGGGAATCGTTTGGGTGTTAGTATCCTGCGCCAGCGCCACCGGGGCGACCAGCAGCAGCACGCCGACGAGCGCCAGGAGCGCAACTGCGAGCTTGCGAATCATTTTCAAAACGCCTCCACATCTTGGTGTATACAGGGGAGTTCCTATCAGGACGGATTGTACCCGCCCGACAACCCGTTTCAACGGGATTTTCATCTGCGGTTAACAATTGTGCAGTTCAGGTCAGGACGTGCTCGCCGAGTCAACCAGAGTCTGGACTGTAGCTTCGACACTCATTTCGGTCGTATCGAGGATCAACCAGCCCTCAGCAGTCAATTGTGGGATGATGGGATTAAGCTGACGATAGACCTCCCGAATGCCCTCATCAATATAGGTACGGGCGGGGCTATCCCCGGAACGCTGGAGGTTCCGGCGATGTGCTTCTTCCTGCGTCGGATACAGCACCACTTTCTGCACTGGTACCTGGTTGAAAAGTGCGGCGTAATCCGCATTGAGCCCGGGATCCTGGAAATCATCAATGACGACTGCAAACCCGGCCTGCTGGTAGGTCAGGGCCATGTGCGTGACGGTGCTGCGGGCCAACCGCAACTGCTCGATCAGGGCCGCGCTCCAATCCAGACCGGGCAGGGCCAGGCCGGAAACCACCATCATGCGTAGGTCATCGACCGGGATATGGAGACTGCGGGCGAAGTGAGCGGCCAGGGCGCGGCTGGTGGTGCTCTTGCCGACGGCAGGTGGACCAACCAACATAAAGACAGGGGTCATCATCGCTTGCCTTGCTTCCAATGGTGATACAAAGTCAGAGTTAACACAGGCTCCATCTTACCCGCGCCGATCGGATGAGACGAAAACAGAACCGGGTGCGGTAAAATGCCGGGCAGATGCTCTAACATTGTATAACGATGGTGAAACTTCCCATGCTCACATTCATCAAACTGGGTGGCTCGCTGGTCACCGATAAACGGCAGGAAAACTGCTTCCGACCGGAAGTGGCAAGCCGGATCGCTACCGAGATCGCGGCGGCCCAGGCCGCGCGCCCGGATTTGCAATTGCTGATCGGCCACGGCAGTGGGTCGTTCGGGCATGTGGCGGCCAAACGCTACGGGACGATGCAGGGCGTTCAAACGCCGGAGCAGTGGCGCGGCTATGCCGAAGTGGCGACGGTCGCGGCTGAACTCAACTTCCTGATGGCGCAAAGTCTGCGGGCGGCGGGCGTCCCGGCCCTGCGGATTCAACCCTCGGCTTCGGCACAGGCACGGGACGGGGTGATTATCTCTATGGCGATTGAACCGGTGCGAGCGGCTTTGGAACATGGGTTGGCTCCGCTGGTATACGGGGATGTGGCGCTGGATTCCGTGCGCGGCGGGACGATTGTCTCAACGGAAACGGTGTTCTTCTATCTGGCACAGCAGCTTCCGGTCGACCGGGTTTTCCTGCTTGGGGAAGTCGACGGGGTGTACGACCCGCAGGGGGTGGTCATCCCACAGATTACGCCAGGGAACCTGAAAGCGGTCGAGGCGGCGCTGGGCGGTTCTTCCGGTACTGATGTCACCGGGGGGATGGAAACCAAAGTCCGCGACATGGTGGCACTGGTACAGGCGCGCCCCCAGATGACCATCCGCATCTTCAACGGGCTGACCCCCGGTTTACTCCAGGCGGCGCTGGTGGGCGCGGTCGAGCCGGGGACGGCGATTCGGAGTGCAGAGTGAAGAAGTGAAGGGTGCGGGAGACCGGTCGATAGAGGTTGTCGGGATGGTTGACAGGTTAACCAAAGAGCCGCTGACATGGCTGGCGGGTGGACGGGGAGCTGTCGCCAACCATCACTTTTGTACCCGCGGGAAGCTCGGTCATAGCCGCTGAAATTTGTCGGTCACGGCGGCAAGACAGGCGCGCGTCACCATTTGACAACTAACCCTCTTTTCTGGTGGGAAGCTCGGTAGGTGCCGCTGGGAGTTGTTCGTCAGGGATGTGGATGGGGACATGGGGATGGTCTCCTCATTGCAGCAAACCCAGCAGGGGGAGTGTTGCAGCGGTTGCTGCAATTCCCGTCGGGTGGATGGTTCGGTCACGGTCATGGAAAGGCGCGTTTTGAGTGCCCTACCGGGCAAGATCATAGCACAGCTTCCGCCCTAAAACGGAACATTTGTTTCGATTTTCAGGCGTTTTGGACGCAGGGTAACACCACCATAGATCAGGGAGACGGAACCCCTCCCCTACCCCCTCCCCGTGTGCGGAGAGGGGAACCGGAGTGATCTTTAGAGAGACATTGCAAAAGGTTATTAAGGGGCGACCCGGCGGGCCGCCCCCTACAAAAAGCCGTTCCACGATTTGCGGTAGTGTGACCCCGACCTACATACAGGCAGGAAGCCGTGAACGAAGTCGGGCTACTGGCGGGCGCGACGCCAGGTGATTTTGAGTTCGGTATCGGTCACGCTGACTTCGGTGACTTCGGCGGCGGTCTGGGCGGCGACACGATTCAAGCCCGCGGCAATATCGGCATTCCAGCGGTCGAGCGTGGCTTGCTCGGCGGTGAAGCCATTAAAGTTCATCGACTGCACCGTGATCTGCAACGCGCCGCTGGCAGCAGCGGCAAGCAAGGTCATCGAGCCGGGGAACTGCCGACCATCCGCCGTGACCAGTGTGCCATTGACCACGATCTGCCCGGCCTGCAAATCGGCGCGGGCATCCCGCACCTGGATGCGCTGGGCATTGCTGAGCACATTCACCAGCACATCCTGTACCTGTTGTTCGGTCAGCGACGCGCTGAGATAGGTATATTCACTATCCGCCTGAATGCTGACATCAGCACCGGCATTGCAGGCCAGCACCGCCAACAGCAGCATTCCAAACACGATCTTTAGCGGCGATTTCATTCAACAAGCCTCCTACTGGTTCAATCCATGCCTATGCCATCATACTCCCAGAAGGTCATTCGTTGGCATGGATATGCCGATGATGAATGTCAGGCAAATGCGGATGCTCATGTTCCAACGGCTCATGCGTGTGCCGATGCGAATGAGTCAGGCGCGGGTTGGTCATGCCGGGATGCTGGTGCGTGTGGTGACCATCATCGTGCCGGTGCCGATGATCGTGGGTGATGGCTTCATGACGATGCAGATGGGTATGTTTTTCAGTGAGCAGCAGGATCATCGCCGCGCTCATCAGCAGCAAGGCCACCGCAAACAGCGGCGTGAAGGCATCCTGAAAGAGGATAAAAGCAAGAACCACACCGGCCAGCGGCGCAGTCCCAAAGACGGCACTGGTACGGGCGGCCCCCAAGCCACGCATGGCGCGGATGAACAGGACGATGCTCAAGCCATAGCTGAGGCTGCCCAAGAGCAGCGCGACCGCAATCGTCGACAGGGGTGGGAACGGATTGCCCAACAGCAGCGCGATCACTAAGGAGACGGTGCCGGCTCCCAACCCTTTGATGAGCACGATGGTCAACGGGTCTTTGGCAGAGATATTGCGGGTGAGGTTGTTATCAATCCCCCAGAGCGCACAGGCACCCACTACGCCCAGCGCACCCAGCGAGAGTCCCCATTGGCCGCTGCCATCCCAAGAGAGCAGAATGCTGCCGACCGTGACCGCCAGAATGACCGCCACCGCCCGCTTGCTCATGGCTTCCTGAAAGACGACGGCCGCGATCAGCGCGGTGGCGACGCTCTCAAAGTTGAGCAAGAGGGACGCGGTCGAGGCCGGCGTTTCCCGCAGGCTGAACAAGAGCAGGATGGGGGCCAGCACACCCCCTGCCAAAACCGCACCAAAGAGCCAGCGATAATCGGATCGGACAAGCCGGGCTTCCTGTTGGCCCTGGGGCGACCAGGCGACCAGCAGCAGCTTCAAGAGCAGGACTCCCAGGCCACTCCCCAGATAGAGAAAAGCAGCCAGTAAAACCGGCTCCACCTGCCCCAGGAGCAGCTTGCCCAATGGCGCGCTGGCCCCGAACAGCAAGGCGGCGGCGAAGGCTTGCAGAGTGGGAATGATATGGGATCGCTGCATGACAGGCACCTCTCAATCGGACGCGAAGCGACGGTTCCAGGCGGATACACCACCCCACGAACCCTCATCCCCCATCCCCTTCTCCCAGTGGGAGAAGGGGCGGGCGCTTCAACAGTCGCTTGCCCTCAGGAGCGCTGGAGGCGGATCCAGGGTGAGGGCATCACAGCCTCTAGTCGCCGGGCCGTCCTTACAAGTTGACTAATCCAGCCTGACCGACCTGCTCCGCTTGCAGGCGACCGGCGGGCCGTACCCGCAGGGTGATGATCTGGTACGGCTTTAGCGGGATGGTGACGCGCTCGCCATCGAGGGTCAGCGGGGCGAGTTCTTCTTCCAGCAGGTTGACCACCGAGGCCGACTCCAGCGGGAAGCCAAAGTGGAAGGTGGCCGGCCCGCGCTGGCGGTTGCACTCGTAGGCGCGGATGATGAGGCCATCGCCATCTTCCGCCTGCTTGACCGTCTCGATGATGACATTCAACTGGGCGGAGGTCACCAACGGCAGCGACCGTTGGGCGGCACCCGATGACTGGCCCGCAACCACTAGCAGCGGATCATTGAGGGCGTAGGCATGGGCGGCGATGGAGGAGGGGGCGCTGCTGCCATCCGAGTCGCTGTGCGGCAGCAGGCTGTAAGTGAAGCGGTGTTCGCCCTGGTCGGCCTGCGGATCAGGATAGGTGGGCGCACGCAGCAGGGAAATGCGGATGACGTTATCGTGAATATCATGCCCGTACTTGCAGTCGTTGAGCAGGGCGACACCATAACCGCCTTCGCTCAGATCCACCCACTTCTGGGCACAGACTTCAAAGCGCGCCCAATCCCAGGAGGTATTGCGATGAGTCGGGCGCTGGACATTGCCCCACTGGACTTCATAGGTCGCCACCGGGGAGAGTACATCGACCGGGAAAGCGGCCTTGAGCATCTTGTGGCGTTCGCGCCAGTCGATGACGGTTTCAAAGTCCAGACGGGCGCTGCTGTTGGTCAGGGAGATGCGCTGGGTATAGACGCTGTTGAGGATGCGCCGCCGGATTTCCAGGGTCGCCCGCAGCGGGCCGCTTTCAACCACGCGGATGGATTCGGCGGGTTCCGCCAGGTGCAGCTTATCCTCAAAGAAGATATCCACATCCCAGGCTTCCCAATCCACCGGACGATCTTCAAAGGCTTGCCACTGATTGGCGATGGCTCCGGGGGGCAGCACTTCCCGCCCTTCAGCTTTGTCATAGATGCGGGTGATGTCCCCGGCGGCGTTGAATTCGACGCGCACATGCTCATTTTCCAGACGGTCAGGCGCAGCCGTGACGCCGGTATCGGTCACCGGAGCCTGACCGGGGATGAGCTTCAAGCCCTGAAGGCTGTAGCCAGATGTACTACTTACTTGCAAGAGGGTGCCGCCTTCGACCGGCTGGACGTACACCTCCCCATCGAAGCACATCCCCGCCGGAAGCTGACCCGGCCAGAAGACAACCGGGTTCCAGCGAGCACAGGCTGCCGGATTGATGAGCAGCAGGTCGCCGCTGAGCTGCGTCTGAATGACCGCCAGGGCATCCTGTTGAACCTGCTCGGCGATGGCAAAGATTTCGGCATACTGCGCCAGCGAGTCGGTATAGACGGCGGTGATGCTGCTGCCGGGGATGATGTCATGAAACTGGTTCAGGCAGACGAGTTCCCAAGCGCGGCGAAGTTCTTCGTGCGGGTAGTTGAAGGTTGGGTCAAGCAGGCGGGCGGTCGCGGCCAAGAACTCGGCATCGTGCAGGCGGAATTCAGATTGGCGGTTGGCGCGTTTATTGCGGCTCTGGCTGGTGTAGGTGCCGCGATGCAGTTCCAGGTAGAGTTCGCCATTCCAGACCGGCAAGCGGTCGCCACTTTCGGCTTCCAGCGTCCGGAAGAAGTCGATGACTTTCCCCTGCCGGACGCGGGGCAGACCGGGCATCGCCGCCAGCACTTCCGCATTTTCATTGTTCTCCCGGCTGGGACCGCCGCCGCCATCCCCCCAGCCATAGCTCATCAGGAGGGTGCGTTGGGACTCTTTGTGCTTGAGCTTGGCCCATGAGCCGAGAACGGTGTGGGATTTGAGGTCGGCGTTATAGGTCGCCATGTTGTAGAGGTCATAGGGTCCGGTCTGCGGGGACTCGGGCGCGGTGCTGAAGTGGGTCAGCACGCGGGTGCCATCCAGCCCCTGCCACCAGAAGGAGTCCATCGGCAGCTTATTGAACTGGTTCCAGCCGAGCTTGATGGTGAAGAAGTATTCCAGCCCGGCCAGTTTGATGAGCTGCGGCAGGTTCCAGGCATAGCCGAAGACATCGGGCAGCCACAGCACCGGGGACTCGGCCTCCGGGCCAAAATGCTGGCGGAAGAAACTGCGCCCCAGCAGGAACTGCCGCGCCAGCGACTCACCACCACTGAGGTTGCAGTCCGGCTCCACCCAGGCTCCTCCGATGACTTCCCAGCGGCCTTCGGCGACGCGCTGTTTGATGGTCTCAAACAGGGCCGGGTCATCCTGCCGGATGTAGTCATAGAGCTGCGGTTGGCTCTGGGTGAAGTGAAAGTTGGGGAAGTACTGCATTTGCTGGAGGGCGTTGTAGAAGGTGCGGGCGGCTTTGCGGCGGGTCTGGTCGAGCGTCCAGAGCCAGGCGACATCAATATGGGCGTGACCAGCGGCGATCAGCTCCACATCCAGCGGCTGACCGGCCGCAGCCACACCGGCTTGCAGCGCTTCCAAAGCCGCCGGGACGCTCTCATAAAAAGCATCGCTGGCCGGGTCACGGGTATCCAGCAGGGCAAAGGCGTCATCCAGCGCGTTATAGAGGCGGGCGCGTTCGGGCTGCCCGTCCGCCAGCAGATCCGCCGCTTGCAGGGCCATGCGGGCCAGGATGCCAAAGGCGCGGGTGGGCAGGTCGAGTTCAGCCAGGCCGCAGGCACGCAGGAAGACCTGTTTGCCCGGTTCGGCCAGGAAAGCGGCATCGATCATGCCGATCCAGCCATGCAGCAGGAGGGCGTGCGGCTGACCATCCGCGTAGCGCGGGTCGAGTCGCAGTTCCTGATGATGCCGGTCATTGGAGGCGATGGGTATGCCATCAATGTGGACGAGCGACTCCGGATGGCTGAAGGTGCGGGCATCCCCCAGCGGCATGAACAGCGCCAGCCGATCCGCCGCGAAATCCGCCGGGACAGTGAAGCTGCCGTACAGGGCGAAGTTGACTTCCTGCCCACCCCAGTAGGTATTCGGCTGGAGCCGGGGCAGGCCGGGCGGGGGTTCCGCCGGGGGCGTTTCGGTTGGGTTATTCAGTTGCAGGAAGGCGAAGGGTTCCAGCGGCTGCCAGCGGCGGTAGACGCGGGATTCGACCAGACTCAGCAAACGGGCGATCTTGCGTGAGGTGAAATGAATGTCGTGATACATGGGTCATCCTGATGCGTTGTGGGTGCATCAGGATTATGGCACAAGACCCAGGGATTAGCAGGCCAAGTGGCTATGTCGCCGTCCCCTCCCAGATGGCATCATGGACAGCGCGGCGCAGTTCGATGGTGCCGGGTTGCAGCCGCCCCGGGTAGACGCTGTTGGTCAGCAGGGCCACCACCAAGCGCGCTTCTGGGTCGATCCAGAGCGAGGTGCCGGTGAAGCCGGTATGCCCGAAGGACTGGGGGCTGAAGTGATTCCCCGCCGAGGATCCCTCTAACGACTTGAGCATCCACCCCAGGCCGCGCCGTTCGATGCCGGTGACCGCCTGTACCGAGGTGGCTCCGGCGACGAGTTCCGGTGCTAAACCAAAGGCTCCCCCGCCAGCCAGCCAGGCTTGCCCAAAAGCAGCCACATCGACAGCCGCGCCGAATAAACCAGCATGACCGGCCACACCACCCAGGCCGCAGGCATTCTCGTCATGGACTTCGCCCCAGGCGCGGCGGTGCCGCCAGCGTGGGTCGATCTCGGTCGGCGCGGTCTGCTCTCGGGTCAGGCCGTGATCGCGTACCGGATTAAAGGTCAGGGTGGTCAGGTGGGCGGGCTGCAGGACGAGAGAGTGGATCAAGGTGGTAAGTGGCTGGTGGTCAGTGGTCAGTGGAGCGTGATTGGTGATTAGTGAAGGTTCATTTTGGGAGTCACCCAATCCAGGTCTGGAATCCTTTGCGTCTTGAAAAAGCCTGACGGCGGCCTCGCCCAGCAGGATGAGGCCAAGATCGCTATAGCGGATGGCCGCACCGGGCGGCCCGATGAACGGGGTTTCGCAGATGGCGGCCAGACCGCGCCCAAAGCGGGTGGCAGGATCAAGGGGGTCGGGTTCGGTGGGAGGTGGCGGCACTGGCCCGGTCAGCTCATACAGCGCCCGCCAGGGGACTAAGCCGCCGGTATGCGTCAACAGGTGCTGGAACGTGATTTGGGCCGGGTCGATCCGCAAGTCGGTCAGATCGGGCGCAACCGGCAGCGGTGTATTGGTGTGCGGATCCCAACCGCCGTTGATTGACCGCGGACCCGTCGCCCCAAATTCCGGGATGATCTCGACCAGCGGCGTAGCCAGCGACAGACTAGAGTCACTCAGCAGTTTGAGGAAGGCGGTGGTGGTGAAGAGTTTGGTCACGGAAGCCAGATCGAAACGCAGGCGTGGATCGGTCAGCGGGGCGCTCATTTCCCCCTGCCAGCCCCAGGACGCATCCAGCACGTGCTCGTCCCGGTGCCAGACGGCCAGGCTCAGGGCGGTGCAGAGGCTGCCGACGTATTGCTCCGCCAGCGCGTTCAAGCGTTCGAGCGTCGCGGTGGGCAAGGCGTTATCGGTGAGAAGCGTCGGTACAGGCATAAGGAATCTGTCCTGTGGGCAACTAGGATGCATGTTTATGGATTATAGCCTGCCTACCGCCAATCGATTGATCAACGCTATACTCGTGCCGACCTGTGCCCGTTTGACTGAGGATTTGCCATGCCCATCCCGTATCCCCGCCTGCGCCTGATCCTGATCGGATTTGCCGCGCTGATCCTGATCCCGACCGCGATCTACTGGAGCTTTGTCGCCCGCGCCGGGACGCTGCCGCCACATGCTTTCACCCGCGAGGACAGTGGTCGCCCGCTGGTGATCGCCCATCAGGGCGGGGATGGTGAAAGGCCCAGCAATACGCTGATGGCGTTCAGCTATGCGGTGGAGCTAGGGGCAGATGTGCTCGACCTGGATATTCACAGCACCAGCGACGGGGTGCTGGTGGTCATCCATGATGATACGGTTGACCGCACGACGGATGGTAGCGGGCGCATCCAGGATTTCACCTTCGCGGATCTGCAAACGCTGGATGCAGGCTACGACTGGCCGACCCTGGCGGAAGAATCCGCCCGTACCGACCGCCCGTATCGCGGGCAGGGCGTGACCATCCCCTCGCTCGAACAGGTTTTTGAAGCCTTCCCGAACGAACGCTACGGGATCGAAATCAAGCAGCGGGAACCGTCGATCGTGACGCCGTTCTGCGAGATGCTGCGGCGCTTCGAACTGACCGAGCGCACGGTGGTTTCTTCCTTCCATCCTGAAACGATGCTTGAATTCCGCGCTGCCTGCCCGGAGGTGATGAGCAGTCTGGTCGAGGCCGAGGTGCGCCCCTTCTACTTTCTGTCGCTGTTCGGGATGGGGGATGCCTACGACTCGCCAGCACATGCGCTGCAAGTCCCGCTGACGGCCCGCGCCTTCGGCCTGACGCTCAAGATTGTGCGTCCGTCACTGATCGAAGCAGCCCACGATAAAGGCATGGTGGTCTATCCGTGGACGATCAACAGTGAGGCGGAGATGCGCCAGATGCTCGGCTATGGCGTGGATGGCATCAACACGGACTACCCTGCTCGCCTGCTGTCGATCATGAACGGTGGTCTGTAACCGCTATTCCTGCACAAATTCGTAGGTGTTGCCGTCCGGGTCGCGCACGCCGATGATCGGCTTGCCGTCTGCATCCTTGCCCCGGTTGATGATCTGCCCGCCCGAATCCAACACCGTCTGCTGGAGCGCAGGCAGGTTCGGCACCGCGAGGCGGAACTGATGACGGTTTTGCTTCGCCTCCACCCCGGCGATTTCGTTCGGGCAAACGACCAGCACCTGCCCGGCAAAGGTACCTTTGTAGAGTGGGCCATCCCCCAGCGGTTTGAGATTGGCATGAAAGACGGCATCGTAGAAGGCGACCATCTCCGGCATATGCGTCACTGCCAGGGTGATGTTCTGGATGTACACGGCACCCTCCTTTCGCTTTTCCCTCTACCCTCAGTATAGTCCCCTTTCGCTCATCTGTTGACATCTCGCCAAATTGATGTTAATTTAACTAACATCAATTTAACGACACTAACATCAAAGTACATTATGACCAAACGTCAATACCGGGGAACCGCCCAGGCCGAAGTCGCCGCACTCACTCGTCAACGCATCCTCGAAGCCACTGTGGCACTCGCCAATGAGCGCTGGGTAGATGAAATCACGCTGGAGGACATCGCGGAAAAATCGGGCGTGACAGCGCAGACCATCCTGCGGCACTTTGGCTCCAAGGACGGGTTAGCCACGGAAGCCGCCCGCACAGGCAACCATGCGGTTTTGGAGCAGCGCAACGCCGCTATCGCCGGGGATCTGGAGAACATCACCAGCAACCTGACCGAACACTATGAAGCATTTGGGGAACGGGTCTTCCGCACTTTGGCACAGGATGCAACCTTTCCCCAGTTCAAGGCCTTTTTGCAGGAAGGGCGGCACTTTCACCGTCAGTGGGTGGAGCGGGTGTTTGCGCCCTGGCTCCAGAAGCTAAGTGAGGCACCGCGGGAACGCCTGACCCTCCAACTGATCGCCGTGTGTGACGTCCATCTATGGCGCGTCTACCGACATGAACTGAGCCTCTCCAGCGAGGACTACCGTGCCCTGCTGCTGGATCTGTTACGTGCTTTACTCAACCAGAATATGGAGCAACCGTCATGACGAACCCGCCTGAAACCCGCCAGCGTTTTCTATTCGTCCTGTTTGAAGGCGGCGGCAACGTACCCCCTATGCTGGGGCTGGCGCGCCGCCTGGTCGAACGTGGTCATCATCAGGTGCGGGTGATCGGTGAACCCGCCAATGAAGCGGAAAGCCGGGCTGTGGGATGTGAATTCACGGCCTATACCCGCGCACCGCACCGCTTTGATAAATCGGCCAAGAGCACCTTCATGGATGACTACATCGGCAAGTCCCCGACAGAATCGCTCGTCCGCTTCATAGACAAGGTGATGGCTGGCCCGGCGCTGGAATACGCCCAGGATGTGCTGGAGGAACTGCAGAGCCGTCCGGTTGACCTGGTAGTGGTCAATGAGTTCCTCTTTGGGGGTCTGTTCGCCGCCGAGAAGCTGGGCATTCCGCATGTGATGGTGACCCCGGGCATCTACAACTTCTATCTGCCGGGGATGCCGCCGCCAGGTGTGACCCCGCCCCCCGGCCCAGCGGGTTGGCTGCTGGATAAAGTCTATGCGCGGATATTTGGTGGTTTGCTGAACCATGCACTGCCCGGTTTACAACGCGCCCGCCGGGGCATTGGCCTGGATGAGCAGATCAACGTGCTGGAATACCTCAACAAGCTGGAACGCTCACTGGTGCTGACCAGCCCGGCTTTTGAGTTCCAAGCCAAATTCCCCTCCAATATGCGTTATACCGGGCCGGTGATTGATGACCCGGCGCTGGTCGAACCCTGGGACTCACCCTGGTCGGCTGACGACAAGCGTCCGCTGGTAGCGGTGAGCTTCAGCACCACCTATCAGGCGCACGAAGCGATCCTGCAGCGCGTGATCGATGCCCTGCGCGATCTCCCTGTGCGGGGGTTGGTCACGCTGGGGCCAGCCATTAATGAAGCGGATCTACAGGCTCCCGCCCACGTGGTGCTGCGCCGGTATGTCTCCCACGCGCAGGTCTTCCCGCAGGCGGATCTGGTCATCACCCACGCCGGGCATGGAACTGTCATCCGGGCGCTGGCGCATGGCGTACCGCTGCTGTGTATGCCGGTCGGGCGGGATCAACCCGGTAATGCGGCACGGGTGACAGCGCGCGGGGCCGGTCTGAAGTTGGCACCCCACGCCGAGAGCAAAAGCATTCGCCAGGCTGTACAGAAGATTCTGGCATCGCCAACCTATCGGGAAAAGGCGCAGCAGTTAGGGCAAACCATCGTCCAGCACGCCGCCGCCTCAAGCGCCGTCACCGACCTGGAAAGCATCGCCCAGCGGCACCAGCTTCAGGCGGCGCAGAAACCTCAGCGCGCAGTTGATCTACCCGCAGGCTACGTACTCGCTTGAAATGTAAACCGGACAGGGTACACTCGGCGGCATCCCATCGCATCGATTTTTGTGGAGCCGCCTCATGCCGTCCAACATCGCACATATTGATTCCGTCATGGGCAAGCTCGGCCTGCCCGCCCCCATCGCTGAACTCAGTGCCCGCCGCTGGGATGCCATCATCGTCGGCGCCGGGCACAACGGCCTGACCTGCGCGGCCTATCTGGCAAAGGCGGGCAAGCAAGTGCTGGTGCTGGAAGCGCGGGAGCGCATCGGCGGGGCCTGCACGCTGGCAGAACCCTTCCCCGGCTACCGCATCTCACCGTGTGCCTATCTGGCGGGGCTGCTGCACCCGCTGGTTATCCGGGAACTGGATCTGCCGGGGCGAGGGTTCGAATGGGAACCGGCCATGGGCGGTTACTTCGTGCCGTTTGAAGATGGCTTCAGCCTGCTGCTCTCGGAAGATGATGCCGAAGCCGAGGCGGAAATGCGGGCCAAGCTGCCGGATGCGGTCGCCGGTTGGCGAGCCATGCAGGATGTCATCCGCCGGGCGCGGACCGCGCTGCGCCCCGCTGATGGGCGCGACCTATGGCTGAATGCGCCGCCTTCGCAGGAACAGATCGAAGACCGGCTGAAGGGCGATCAAGATGCGATTGACATGCTCTTTGACTGGTCGATGGCGGAATTCCTCGAGCGCTATATCAGCAACGAATATCTGCAACTGGCCTACCTCGGTCAAGGTGTGATCGGCACCAACGCCAGCCCATTCGACAAAGGCACCGCGTATATCCGCTTTCACCACAACTGCGGGCAAATCGATCCAACTCTGCCGGGAACGTGGGGCTATGTCAAAGGCGGCATGGGGCGAGTCTCCTTCCTCATCTGTGATGCAGCGCAGGAAGCCGGGGCGGTCGTGGCAACCGGCGTCCCTGTCGCCGAGATCATCCCCGGTGAAGGCGTGGTGCTGGAGGGCGGGGAACGGATTCACGCGCCGGTGATCATCTCCAATGCCGACCCACGTGTGACGCTGCGGCTGCTGGGCGCGAACGCGGACTCCGGTTGGGCGGCGCAGGTCGGATCGGTGCCGATTGAAGGCTGTACGGTCAAGGTCAATCTGGCGCTGGCGGAGCCACCGAACTTCCTGGCCCGCCCCGGTCTGAACGAGCCGCATCATCGGGCGCAGATGAATACGCCCCTGAGTAAGCAGCAGTGGAAGGATGGCTTTGCGGCGGCCAAACGCGGCGAGCTGCCAGAGCTGCTGTGGACGGAGGATTACCTGCAAACGGCCTTCGACCCCAGCATCGCACCCAAAGGCAAACACATCCTGAGTATGTTCTGCCAGTACGTGCCGTATACCTTCGCGGAAGGCTCCTGGGAAACCCGGCGGGAGGAAGCCGGTCAACTGGTGGTCAAATCGCTGGGGCGGCTGACCAGCAATATCCCGGCGGCCATCCTCGATATGGAAGTGCTGGGGCCGCCGGATATTGAGCAGGAAGTGGGGCTGACGGGCGGGCATATCTTCCAGGGCGAGTGCCTGCCCCAGTACATGTGGGATCAGCGCCTGGGCTATGCCACGCCGATGCCGGGGGTCTACCTGTGTGGAGCGGCGACGCATCCCGGTGGCAGCGTGATCGCGGTCAATGGACGCAACGCCGCGCTGACGGTGCTGGGACAGTTGTAGGGGCGATCCGCCGGATCGCCCCTACAGGCTAATTGTTAATCGTCGTCGTCATCGTCGTCTTTGTCCTTGCCCCCGCCTTCGCAGCGGCGTCGCCAGCCGTGTGCAGGTGCCCAGGGGGGCGGTGCATTGGCGCAGGAGCCATCATCGGTCCAGTCTCCGCTCCCACCCTGATCGGGCGGCAGGTTGATGATCGTGATATTGATGATGGTGATGGCGATAATCACGATCTGCCCATCGTCGTCGTCCAGCGCGCCCTCGACGCGGATGATGTCCCCAATATTGATGGTCGTCAGTATGGGGTCATCCGGAGCCACTACAATCGTAAAATTGTAGATGGTGATGATGTTGATATTGATGTTCGTCACCGGGCCTTCGATGATGATAACATCCCCGGCGGGCGTTGACGTGACCGTGACCGTCCCCTGAGCCGTTGGGCTGGCCTGCGCCGTCGTCGTTCCGGTCACCACCAGCGTGGGAGTCACGGGAGAGACCGTCACCGACGGGTCGAGCGTCGCGCTGGCGGTTGCCGTAGCGGGCAGTGGGGTCGAGGTCAGCGTCCCGGTCACAGTCGCTGTCGGCGTGGCGCTCGGCAAATAGGTCGCCACCGCTGTCAGAGTCTGCTCAATGGGCGGTACGTGTCCATTGCTGCCCGGTTGAAAAATAACCACGACCACCACGATGATGGTGACCATGATGCCAATCACGCCACCACCCAGCGCGAACAGCCAGGGCGTGAAGGGCGTGGGGGTTGGGACGGGCGCGGTTGGTATATTCTGTAACATCGACATCTTGATCACCTCCATCTGAGCCGGGTTTAACGCCGGTTGGGGCGCGCGCCCTAACCGTTCAATCAATCGCAGTTCGTCATCTGTCCACTGGATATCAGCCATTTGTCACGCCTCGCAGATAACTCCGCACCTTACCGTCCGCACCGAGCGCCTGCGCCAGCGCCTTGAGCGCCCGATGCTGCATGACGCGCACCGCCCCCTCGGACTTCGCCATTGCGGCAGCCACTTCCGCAATGGGCAAGCCTTCCATAAAACGCAGGATGAGCAGGGTCTGGAAATCCGGCGACAAGGTCTGTAATGCACCCCGCAAAATATCCCGTTCAGCCGCCTTGGCCGCCCTGCCGAATGGATCGGTTTCGTCGGTCACCAAATCCTCCGGCAGCGCATCCGGTGAGGTATGCCGGTTCTGCCGATAGTGGTCCGTCAGGAGGTTGGCGGCGATGCGGTACAACCAGGCCGCGAAGGGTGCACCCGTATCCTGATAGGTGGCTATATTCCTGACCATGCGGAGAAAGACCTCGGAGGTTAAATCCTCCGCGACCACATCGGACTCCACGCGGTAGGCGATATAGCGAAAGATCGCCTGCACATGGGCTTCATATAACTCACTGATCGCTTCCCGATCACCCTGACGGGCGGCGGCAATCAGCGCGGATTCTGGTTGCATGGCACCTCATTTCCCGGCGCTGCTGTCGTTCACAAGGGAAAACGCAGCCAGAGCGGAGATGTTACACACCGGGGTAAACAGACCCCGAATGTAACATTCGAGGTTAAGCGTCGTTTTCACCAATGCAGGACTACTGCCATCGCAGAGACAGCAGGCACGCCTACTGGTTAACGTCATCCTCAGCATAAGTCCTGCAAAGGTAAGACAAGTAGTAGAAGAAAGGCATCCTCATGAAACAGATCCGATTGCTGGCAGTATCGTTCACGGTCGTCCTGGTGATGGCATTATCACTAGCGGCAATCCTGCCTGGTAAGGCGCAGGGGACACCCGAAGGCGACCTGACGATCATCACCGGCGCAGTCGTATTTGGGCCAAACGGGGAAATCATGGTCAGCGGAATCGTGATCGCGCCCGCCAGTGCCTTCAATCCATCCAGCCTGCAGGAAGGCGACCTGGTGATCATCACCGGGGTGATGCTCAACGAGACGACGCTTCAAGCGATTTCGATGGAATTCTTCATGGATGAAACTGCGACACCCACGACGATCCCCACGGAGACAGCCACGCCTTCCGTCACGCCGACACTCGACCTGACGACCACGGCGACTCCCACCCTGACAGTAACCCCAACCCTGACACCCACTCCTAGCCTGACGCCTGCACCCACCGAAGTCGTTTGCGGTAACCAAAGTCATCCAGTGGCCCAGCAGATCGCTGATACCTTCGGGGTCCCTTATGATGAGGTGATGGCGTTACACTGTGCAGGTAGTGGTTTTGGCAATATCGTCCGGGCTTATGCGCTGGCGGCGGCAGCGGGTGACCTTTCCCTAACCACAACCTATCTGGAACGTCACCAGGGGGGTGAAGGCTGGGGACAAATCGTCCGTGAGAGTGGTGTCCATCCGTCAGCCCTTGCGCCGGGCCGCGTGCTCAAGGGTAATGTTCCTGGAGCTACTCCATCTGCCGATGCCAATACCACTTCAGGCAACGGACGGGGCAATGGCGGTGGTAACGGAAATGGCAATGGACAAGGCAATGGTGGTAACGGGAATGGAAACGGCCAGGGCAATGGCAACGGAAATGGCGGCGGTAACGGGAATGGAAACGGCCAAGGCAATGGCAACGGTCGAGGCAATGGCGGTGGTAACGGATAGCACGCATTAATCGAGTGGGGCGGCGCGGTCAGCCATCCGTTTGCCGCCCTGCATGATGGGTGATTCAAGCGAGGTAGCGATGTTGAACCGGGTAACGGTGCTGATTTTCAGTCTGATTCTCGTGAGTATGGTGCGGCTGCCCACGCTGCGGGCACAGGAGATGTCTGTGCCGGATGTCCGCGGTTTAAGTGTCCCGGCAGCCGCTGCCCGCCTGAATGCGGCCGGGCTAGCCCTGGGGACGCAAACGACGCTGCCTGTTCCGGCTGAGGGCGGTGTGACTCTGGGAACGGTCGGCAGCCAGGGTTTTGATCCAGGGCAGCTCGTGGGGGCCGAGGCCAGTGTCGATGTCGGCGTTTACCGAAACCCCAACGCCAGCGTGATCTACGACGATAACGATCTGACGCTGGTGAACCGGAGTACGGGCTGGCTGAACCTCAACGGAGTCAGCTTTCAAGGGATGGATGGCAGCGCCGCCAATTTCGCAGCCGTGCGTTGGGCGGATGGCCTACGTCCCGGTCAGTGCGCCCAGGTCTGGTCGGTCAGCCGCAATGGGCCAAAAGGATTGGATGAATGCAGCGCCATCCAGAACTGGTTATGGACAGGTAACACAGCGGAGCATTTCTGGATGGGCAGCCGTTTTCAGGTGATCCAGAACGGACGGGTACAGGCCGAGTGCGCGGTCAGCCAACCGGGACGCTGCGATTTCTTTCTGGAAGGTGGCAGCAGTACCGGGGATACCCTGGAGTATATCTACTTTGCCTATACCGCCGAACGCCTGGTGGTGCTGAACCCTAGCAGCGACCAGTGGATGAATGTTGAAGGCTTTACGCTGTACAACAACTACCCGGAAAACCGGGGCTTCCCACTGACCCTGAGCGACGCCAATTTGTACAACTTTGTGCTGTCGGTCGCACGGCTGGGGCAGCTCGCGCCGGGGCAGTGTATCTCGTTCACCAATCAACAGCCGCAAGCAGCCGAAACGCCCCAACCTTGTCAGGTGATTGCCGAGTTGGGGATTGGCCCGGGGCTGATCTTTTGGGGAGCCGCTTTTGAATTCGTGAGCAGTGTGGATGGGCAGCGGCGCTCCTGCCCGGCGGGCTTGCCGGATAAGCTGACCGTCTGCATCATGCCACGCTAGAAAAGAGAGGGCGGCACGCTTGGCGTACCGCCCACGGAGCCTGTTTACCTCAGTTTTGGATAGCTTTCGCCCTCACCCTAAATCCGCCTCCGGCGTCCCTGAGGGAGAGGGACTTGAAGAAAAGCCTCTTGCACCCTTCTCCCTGAGGGAGAAGGGCCGGGGATGAGGGCTATCCGAAACTCAGGTTGTTTAATACCCCTCCGCCTGATAGGTCACGCCCACAAAATCGACCGCAGACGGTACCAGGGCTGCGTGCGCTTCAGCATCTCCCTTGAGTGTATCTAGCAGGAAGGCAGTGGTGAAGTGATTCGCCACGTCATGCAGGCGGTTCATATCCCAGATCGGGTCGCTGCAGAACGAGAAAAAGCCAAACGCCACATAGTCTGGCGAATCGGCACAGGTGAAGTTGGCAAACATGTGACCCGCATTTTGCAGAATCACCTTGCCCCGAATGGGACTATTGATGATGTCATAGGCTTGTTCAACGAAAGCATCGATTCCATATTCGTCGAGCGACCCGACGATAAAGAGCGTCGGCATCTCCAGGGCTTGCAATCCTGTATCGTCAAATAGTGGCATCGAGCCAGGTGCAAGCGCCACTAACGCATCGATGCGCGGATCACCCAGCGCCCAAAGGCCGGATTCTGTGGCTCGGTCTCCAACCAGGGCGGTCATTTCTGCTTCATACTGTGGGAAGTGGGCAATCTCCTGTAACGCACAGTCAGCAGGATTTTCCGCACACCAGGTCTTGAAGGCAACGAAATTAAGCGGCACACCGGCAGCCGCCATCGCGGTATATCCCCCGTAAGACGTTCCCATCACGGCAACCTCTCCGGCATCAATCAGCCCACTGAAGGTGGCATCGGTGGCTGTCAGCGTCTCGGCAAAGGTGATCTGGCGCTGGATATCCAGCGGACGATAGATCGCCACCAGCGCATCATTATGCAGGTAGGTCGCTTCTCCCTCCTCACTGATGAAGGACTCCATGAGTTCGACCGTAGTTGCGCCTGGGTGCCCTGCACCGATGACCACAAAGCCATACGAGGCCAAATGTTCCAGCAAGGAGGCATTATGTTCAGGCATGGCACCGCCGCCCGATGAGTAGACAATCAACGGATAGGGACCATCTACCAGATTGGGTTCGGCTTCCGCGAGTGCGTGACCTGCGATAGTCGCTGCCGGGAAATTGGGGCCATGTTCAATGGTATAGGTGATAGACTCCGGGGCATCTGCCGCATTCAGAGCGGGATACCACATCCGAATCGTCAAAGGACGATCACTGTCTGGCTCCGCCGTTAACAACCGAGTCCCTACCCAGTACGGCCCATGCAGGCCATAGGGTGGAGCATCGGGTCGTTCACCGACTGGCTCCGGCCCCGCAGCATCTTGTGCGACTCCCCGTAACGAGAAGCTAAAAAGCATCAGGATGACGATAATGAACCTAAGCGATTTGGATTTCATTGCCAGTATCCTTTCGATCCCGTATCAGGGAGAGCGATCGCTCTCCCTGATGAAGCGATAACTCAATAACCCTCCGCCTGATAGATCACGCCTGCAAAACTGACCGCGTCCGGCGCGAGCGCCGCATGCGCCTCGGCATCGCCGTTCAATACATCCAGCAGGAAGGCCGTTGCTAGGTGATGCGTGATATCCTGAGTGCGTTGCATATCCCAAACCGGATCTGAGCAGAAGAAGGAAGCGCCCATTTCCACTGCCCAGGGTATATCCGTACACGTACTACCAAAGATCATGTGCTCCGCATTCACAAAAGTGACGAGAGCCTTTGTATCGCTGGAGATATACTCATAGGTTGGGTCTGCGCCCCACTCGTAGGGTGTGCTAGTATCCAACGTGCCGCCCATCGCCATCACTGGGATAGTGATTTCGGCTAATCCTGCCTGGTCGAAGATATAGGAGTCGCCAGCCAGCGGGATGATGGCATCCACCCGCGGATCAGCCCAAGCGGGCCACAGCCCATCAGGCATCGAAGCCAGCCCAGTCAAAGACAGCATTTCATCCTCGAAAGGCTCCAGCGTATCGCAAAGCCAGGCGTTAGGATCACTCGCTGCTCGTGCTGCGTCACAGCGGGCATTAAACCCCTGGATATCAAATCGTGCCCCGGCAGCAGCAAGCGCCGTGTATCCCCCATAGGAGTGTCCAGAGACTGCGATCAAATCCATGTTGATGAGACCTTCCATGGAACCGCCAGCAGCGGTCAGCTCGTCCGCAAAGGCAATCACTTTCAGCACATCCTGGGGACGACTGATGGTACTCTTTGGAATGTCAGCCCAGGTGGGATCGAAAATCTCGTGGTGATCGGGGGCGATGACGACAAAGCCATACGAGGCCAGATGCTCAGTCAGATGGGCATAATTGCTGCGGGCGGCTCCAAAGCCCGGTGAGAAAACGACCAGCGGATAGGGGCCGCCAGTCATATCCAGAACAGCATCCCTGAGCGCGTGTCCGTAGACGATCCCGACGATGCCATCCGGGACTTCGAACTTCAAGGTGGCGGGATAGGCGATTTCCTCAGTCAGCCCCTCTGGGTTGAGGGCCGGATACCAGATGGTGACCTCCAGTGGTTCCGCTGAATCAGGATCAATAACCCGATCTTGTGTCCCCACCCAATACGGCCCATGCAGGCCATAAGGCGGGGCATCGGGTCGCTCACCGAGGGGTTCTGGCCCCGCAGCATCCTGGGCGACAACGAACGAAAAACTCAGCAGCATGACGATCAGGAGCGCGACCAGCGCCCACAAACGGCTTCGACGTGACATCACACACATCCTTTCTGATGGTGGATGAGCCTGACCTGGCAACACTAAAGACACCTCGCACAGCAGCTATGTGCGAGTCTCTCTGGCGGGTCTCATCAAAAAAGGCGCTGCCCGCCGTCGCGGATAACGCCTTTTGACTGTGCATTGCTTTACAGTGGAAGGTGCGATGATTGCCAGCAGCGCGATCCGTCAGTAAGCCAAGATCAACGCTCACATGGAGTATTGGACTCCCCACTCCATCCTATGCTGAAATCAATCCTGCCAGATAGTGACAAATGTCACAATCAACTCAAAAAAACAACGGGCGAGGTGATCCTCGCCCGTTGTTACATTGACTTTCGAGCCGTTGAACGCTTACTTCTTGCTACCCGAGGCATTCCGCCCCTGCATGATGAGCGAGATACCCACCAGCACGGTCGAGGCCAGCAGCATCAACGTCGAGATGGCGTTGATCTCCGGCGGGACGCGCGTCTTGAGCAAGCCGTAGACGAAGATCGGCAGCGTGGTGGTGCCAATGCCGGAGAGGAAGAAGGTGACGATGAAATCATCCAGCGAGAGCGTGAAGGCCAGCAGACCACCGGCGATGATGGCGGGCAGCAGCAGCGGGAAGGTCACCCGCCAGAACGTCCGCCAGTTATTCGCGCCCAGGTCATTGGCGGCTTCCTCAAAGCGCGGATTCATATCCGCCAGACGGGCGCGCACCACAATCGTCACATAGGAGATGCTGAAGGCCACATGACCGATGACGATGGCCCCAAAGCCAGTGGTCGCCCGCACGCCTTCGATATTGGTATTGACGAACTCAAACAGGATGCGGAAGAACACCGCCAGCGAAATCGCCTGGGTGATTTCCGGAATGACGACCGGCAGATAAAGCACCGCATCCAGGATGCTCTTGCCGGGGAAGTTGCCCCGCACCAGGCTCATCGCAACCATCGTGCCGATGACGGTCGAGATGAGTGTGGAGAAGAAAGCCACGATCATACTGTTGCCGACCGAGTCCAGCATGATCTGGGTGGAGAAACGGGCGCTCTCCGTCCCGGCGGTGATGGCATTGGAGAAGATGTTCTGATACCACTGGGTGGTGAAGCCGCGCCACACCGAGACCGACTCGCCCGCGTTGAACGAGTAGACGATCAGGATGACAATCGGTGCCCACAGGAAGAAGTAAGCAAAGATGGGATTGAAGGCCATGCCCACCTTGCCAATGCGGCGGATGAGCATGTCCCGGTTGATCTTGCCCTGATCGTATTCAATCTCCGCCACAACCGGCGCGTTCTTGCGAATGATATTCCCAGCCACGTCTTTAGGCCCTCCGCCGATCACCAAAGTAGACGTAAAACAACAGTGCGATCATGACCATCGCCATCATCACCATCGACAGGGCCGAACCCAATGGCTGATTGCCTTGCCCTTTGAACTGCGTGTTAATCAGGTTACCGATCATCAAGCCTTCGGTGCCACCGAGTAAATCCGGCGTGACGAAGGCGCCGATGGTCGGGATGAAGACCAGGATGAAGCCAGCGATAATCCCTGGCAGCGTCATCGGCAGGATGACCTTGATGAACGCCCACAGATCATTGGCCCCCAAGTCGTGCGCCGCCTCGACAAAGCGGAACTCAAACCGTTCGACCGAGGCATAGATGGGCAAGACCATGAACGGTAGGAAGCCGTAAACCAGGCCGAGCAGCACCGCCCCGTTGGTATTGAGCAGCCGCAGCGGTTCAGCAATTGCCCCCAGCGATTGCAGCAGGGTATTGATGGTGCCTTCCCGCCCTAAGATGGTCTGAAGTGCGTAGGTGCGGACGAGGAAGTTCGTCCAGAAGGGCAGGATAATGGCGAACAGCGCCAACTGCCGCACCCACTGGTTTTTGCGCGTGCTGATCCAAAAAGCCAGCGGATAGCCGATCAGCAGGCAGATAATGGTCGTCAGGAAGGCGATCCAGACCGAGTCCAGTAGAACTCCCCGGAAAACCTCGATCACACGCTCATAGTTGGCGAATGTGAAAGGCAGAACCGGGCTGCCGCCGCGCCCGCGGGACATGAAGCTGACCACAAAGACGATCATCACCGGCAGCAGGAAAAAAACACCCAACCAGACCATGGCGGGTATTGCGAGGCCGAAGCCCTTGCGCTTGACAGCGGGATTAAAATTCAGGTTGGATGCCATGCCGGGCAGTCCTCCACAAAATAGAGGTCGCAATCGAGGTAAAGAGCGTCGCAGATAGTAATGCTTTTTAAGGAATTCGGCAACCGAATTCTCCAGATGGCTCCATGCTCAACGGATGGTACATGGTCAGACCAACTAACATTTATCACTTTAAATTCGTGATACTGATTTAGCAATTTCTTAAAGAACATGCCATAATCCGGCCGTGTGTTCGCACACCACACTTGCAACCAACTCCGGCGAACATCTCCACAAATAACTCCTAGTGAGGGGGAATATATGCGTACTCGATTCTTCATGCTGACCGTCATCATGGTATTTGTACTGGGTCTGATGGCACCGGCCGCGCTGGCGCAGGGCGACCTGGGCAGCGAAGCCAACCCCATTCAGGTTTATTTTGTGCCATCCGTTGAAGCGCAGGTCATCACGACCGGCGGTGAAGTGATGGCTGCCGCGCTCAAGGAAGCCACGGGCCTGAACTTCGAAGTCTTCGTACCGACCTCCTATGCCGCCACGGTCGAGGCCATGTGCGCCGCGCCGGACCGCTCGATGGGCTTCATCCCGGCAGCCGGTTACGTCATCGCCAGCGAACGCTGCGGTGTCGCCGTGGAAGCCGCCGCTGTCCGTCGTGGCTGGAACGTCTACTGGGCCGCCTACATCGTCCGGCGCGATAGCGACATCTACACCTGGGGTGATCTGGCAGGCCGCAGCTGGGCATACCCGGATGCCGGTTCGACCTCTGGTTTCATCGTGCCGTCGGTTGAACTCCAGGCCGCCGGGATCGAACCCGGTGAGCGCGTCGAGGCCGGTGGTCACAACCAGGTTGTGCAGGCTGTCTACAGCGGTGAAGTCGAGTTCGGCACCACCTTCTTCAGCCCGCCGGTCGTCCCCGGTGCACCCTGGCGGATCGGCGACCTGGCCGAACCCTATGACCTGACGGTTGACGAGTCCCGCCTGGATGCCGATGGCAACCTGTTCGTCGGTGACATCCGCATCCTCGATGCCCGCGCCAACATCCGTGAAACCGCGCCCGATGTGGTCGACCAGGTGCGCATCCTGCGCCTGAGCGCACCGATCCCGAATGACACCCTCAGCTTCGGCCCGGATTTCTCGCCGGAACTGAAGGCACAGATCATGGAAGCGCTCTACGCCTTCGCGCAGACCGATGGCTGGGCACAGTCGATTGGCAGCGAAGACTTCTACGGTTGGAGCGGCCTGGCCCCCATCACCGATGCCGGTTATGACCCGGTTCGCCTGCAATTTGAAGTCCTGGGCCTGACTGAAGAAGACATCTTCGGCGGGTAATGACGATCCCGTCCCTCATGTAAACCTTCAGCGGGCAGAGGATGAGCTATCCACTGCCCGCTGTTTGTTTGTTCGGCAAACCATTGCCGGGAGCAGCCTATGCTAATCATCGAAAACCTCACCAAGATATATGACAACGGCTTCAAGGCGCTGGATAACATTAGCCTGGAAATCCCGGATGGTCAGTTTGTCTCGATCATCGGGCTGAGTGGCTCGGGTAAATCCACCCTGCTGCGCTGCATCAACCGGCTGGTGGAACCGACCAAAGGGCGCATCATCTGGAACGGGCTGGATATCACCGCGGCGACTGATGATGAACTCCGTCAGATTCGGCGGCGCATTGGCATGATCTTCCAGCAGTTCAACCTGGTCAAACGCTCCAGCGTCCTGACCAATGTCATGGCGGGGCGGTTAGGGTATATCAACCCCATCTTCAGCCTGTTCAATTACTTTCCACCGGGGGAAAAACAGCGTGCCATGGCCGCGCTGCAACGAGTCGGCATTCCGGAAAAGGCCATGAACCGGGCCAGCGCCCTCAGCGGCGGGCAACAGCAGCGCGTGGGCATCGCCCGCACCCTCATGCAAGATCCGGAGATGCTGCTGGCGGATGAACCCGTCGCCAGCCTCGACCCCGCCACTTCGCACTCGGTCATGAAGTACCTTGAACTGCTCAATAATGAAGACGGCCTGACCGTGTTATGCAGCCTGCACTTCCTCAGTCTGGCGCGGGCCTACTCCGACCGGGTGATCGCGCTCAAGGATGGCAAGCTGGAATTTGATGGCCTGCCCAAAGATATTGACAATGAACGCTTCAAAATGATTTATGGCGAAGACGCCGTTGAAGTGGAAATCCACTAGGGACGCTGACCATGAATACACCTCCTCCCTCCCGAACCTTGCTCTGGCGGCTGGTGCTGGTCGTTCTGGCTGCGGTCGTGCTGGTGATCTTCTCCTACGGCTGGACCGTGACCGATATTGATCTGGCAGTACCGCAGGAAGCACAGCGTCAGGAAAACGTGGGCAATGCCCTGCGTGAGCTGCTCTCCCCCAACGTCTTTTCACAGGAATATGAGGTCAAGACCGCCACCACCAGTTTCCTCATCAACTGTCCAGAAGGCTTCACCGCACCGGAGGCCTCTCCCGCCACCGATCAACCGTATATTGTGGTGGAGCCGGGCTGCGGCACAGCCAATGAACCCGTCACCGTCCGCGGCTTCAATTTTGCCGCTAACGGGCTGGCTCGCGTCAACTGGATCGCCCTGGATGGCGAACGCCGCATCCGGCAGGTAATCGGCACCGGGGAGGACAACTTCTCGATCAATGCCGAAGGCAGCTTCAGCGTCCAGGTGGAAGTACCGCGCATCCGGGGCACTACCGGGGAAACCCATACCGTCGAAGTACAGGGACGGTTCCCGTTGGGCCTGCCCACCCTGAGCGCAACCACCGGCCTGGTGCTGGAAAAGATGGTGGAAACCATCTTCCTGGCGCTGATCGCCACGGCGGTCTCCATCCTGCCCTCGGCCATCCTCAGCTTCTTCGCCGCGCAAAACCTGATGCGCCCGGTCCGCACCTCACTGGGCGGGCTGCTGCTGACCGTCGCCCTCTTCCCGGTGGGCTGGTGGATCGGCAGCACGCTGCTGACTCAACTGGGGATGCTGGCGCTCAATATCGGGCGCGGCAACTTCAGCGGATCAGCCGCTGCCACCTTGTTCGTCTTTGTCGGCATGGTCGCCACAACCCGCAAACTGGGGACAAGCTCGACCCTGGAGACCGTCAGCCAGCCGCGCGCCCTGCTCAATGCCGTCCTGATCGCCCTCGGCAGCGTCGTGCTCATCGGCCTGGTTGGCGGGCTGGGGCTGCTCTTTGGCAGCTTATTCACCGAGGGGATTCCCGGCTATCTGAGCGCCTTCATCGGCTCCCTGGGCGGCATGGTCGAACTGGTCATGCCCTTGATCGCAGGCGTCATCGGTGCCTTCACGCTGTCCTCCATCGGCACGACGCTGACGCGGGATGTTTTCAAACGCCTGAGTGCCACGACCAGCCACCTGCTCGGCGGGGTGCTAGGGGCGCTGGCCGGGGCGGTCGTCCTGGGCGCAACTGCCGTGATCGGCATGTCTGCCGCCTGGATGGGCTTGCTGACCCCCTTCGTCGCCGGGGGACTCGCCAGCGTGATCCTGCCGCAGTTGTACCAGCGCTTCATCAATCCGCCGCAACCGGGGGTGATGCCCAACCGTCCGCTGCTGACCCTCCTCAACTGGATCGGGACGGTGATCGGCTTTGTGGCAACTTTCCTGCTGCTGAACGTGCGGCAGGCCCTGGTCGAAGGCACGTTACCTGACCCGGTCATCGGCTTTGCCGGGATGGGAATCTCACTGCCGGTCTACGTGCTGCAAGCCATGCTGATCGGTGCGGTCATCGGGGCAGTGGCCGGGGCGCTGGCCGGGACTCGGGGCAACTTCCCCATCGGCACCGTCCTCTATTCGACCACGCGCACCGTGCTGAACGCCCTGCGCTCGATTGAACCACTCATCATGGGTCTGGTCTTTGTCATCTGGGTGGGAATTGGGCCGTTCGCCGGGGTGCTGGCGCTGACCCTGCACTCGATTGCGTCGCTTGGTAAGCTGTATTCGGAGCAGATCGAAAGCATTGATACCGGCCCGATTGAGGCGCTGCAAAGCACCGGGGCCAACCGCCTGCAAACCATCATGTACGCGGTCGTCCCGCAGATCATCCCGCCCTATATCGCTTTCACCATGTACCGCTGGGACATCAACGTCCGTATGTCCACCATCATCGGCTTTGTCGGCGGCGGCGGCATCGGTTTCCTGCTCCAGCAGCAGATCAATCTGCTGCGCTACCGGGATGCAGGCGTGGCCGTGCTGGCTATCGCTATCGTCGTCTCGATCCTGGATTACGCCAGCGCGGCCATCCGCGAACGCTACACCTAAAAGCCCCGTTCTTGAAACAGGGTGCATTTCACCGCTTGAATGCACCCTGTTTTGATGACAAATGTCACTTTGATCGACACGCCCGGAAAGGTGCCTGACCCCAATAACATCGGAACGTTATTGAAAGTCAAACCACCGACAAAGCGTGAGGTCTATTGTGTCATCGATCACTGTCCAAACTGAACAGGGCTACCGTACAGCCATTCAAATCCGCAACCATACCGTTTTTGCTGACGAATTGATTCAGGATGGCGGGACAGATACCGCACCGACCCCCATGGAAATCATGCTGGGGACGGTCGGCGCGTGTATCGCCGTTACGACCAAAGCTTATGCACAGCGCAAAGGCTGGCCGTTGGATCGCGTCTGGGTTGAGCTGGATATGGAACGGATCAATCGGGAAGACTACCCGGCGTACACCGGTGACGCAGCCTTTATCCACGAAATCCGTGAACACATCCGCTTTGAAGGCGATCTGACCGACGAGCAAAAGCAGCGTCTGTTAGCGATTGCAGGCAAGTGCCCTGTCCATCGCACGCTCGAAAACCCGGTCTTCTTTGCTTCCAACCTGGTCGAGGCACAGCCACAGGCTGAAGGCGAGTAACCGGCAACATGAGCGACAAGTCCAAAGCTCATGCAGCGGCACTGCGCCAACAGCGCCGTCGATCCAAACCAGGGCCGATGCTATGGGTGGTGCTGGCCTTGATGGGGGTGGCATTAGTGGTGATGATCGCCTCCTTAAGCACCCAGACGGGCATGGGAGCAACCCCGGAATTCACGGCAACAACCCTGTCTGGGGACACGATACAGCTCAGTGGCTATCGAGGGCAGGTGGTGATGCTCAATTTCTGGGCGACCTGGTGCCCGCCCTGCCGCGCTGAGATGCCGGGGATGGAAACCGCTTACCAGCAGTACCGGGATCAAGGCTTCATGGTTCTGGCCGTCAACAACGGCGAAGCCGTACAGCAGATTTCGCCGTTCGCCTCGACGCTGGGGCTGAGTTTCCCGGTAGTGCTGGATACGGATCGGCGTTTGCAGACCGCCTTTGCCATCACGGGTTACCCGACCAGTGTCTTCATTGGGCGCGATGGCAAGATTTTTGCCAGCCACACCGGCGGCCTCAGCCTGGCCCAGATCAGCCAGTATGTGGAAACCGGGCTGGCCCAATCGCCCGGCGCAGCTTAGGTCATCGAACATGCACCTCAGTTGAAGAGCCAAACAGGGACGCACGGGCGTGCGTCCCTATCGCTCTCCTAGATCACTTCCAGCGCGTCACGGTCGGGAAGGGCTGGGAACGGCGCATGCGGTTCGGCCTGATACCAGAAAGCCGTCGAGGCGATGTCATCCTGCAGCGGCAGGTAACGCCCGCCTGACCGCCAGCCGAGCGCCTGAATCGTCACCCGCAGATCGTCCTGGAAGCGGATCGGATCGGTGATGTGCCAGCGGTAGAGGCCAAAGCGCTGGTTGCTGACGTATAAACCGTCCGGCTTGATGACCTGCGGCATCCCGGAATAGGGTGACGAGAACTGCCCGTACTGCCCCTGTGGATGCTCAAAATTCCAGGCTCCGCCGAAGTAGTCCTCTGTGCCGGTGCCGCAAATGGTTGGGAAATCCTGATCGCCATCCAGGTAGAACTTGATCTCCCCCTCGCCCCACCAACCGTTGTTATTCACGCCCCAGGCCAGATAGGTGCCGACGTACTGACCCTGACCACGCACACCCTCCAACAGGGTATGGACGGTTTTATACGGGAGTGGGTTGCTGCGCCGCCACTGGGCATGGAAATATCCCACATCCGTCGGGACCTCCGTCAGCGTATAGGTGATCTGGTAGAAGAAGCCGCCCGCCGGTTCATCCCACAGGTTTTCGACCGTGATCCGCGCACCCTGGCGGAAGGGCATCTCCCAATAGCTGTTGAATCCCCCTGCCGGATTGACTGCGATGGCGAGCGAGGTGATGTTACAGCGCGTGCACCAGCCATTGGCGAAGAAGTCCCCCAACGGCACTTCGACACTCGGCGTTGGCTCATCATCCCAGTAGATACGCAGCACCAACCGCCGCCACCAGGTCGGGTGGACGGTGATCCAGATGTGCTGGATGGCTCCGCTGCCGTTGATCTCGGCAATGGTGACCGTCTCTTTGGCGGGAACCTCGATGCAGGGGGAGACCTTCCAGCCCTGGCCCAACTCGCGGGCCGAGGGCGAACCCACCGCCGCCATGCCGCCCTGACCCTTCGCGCCTGTAAAGTTTTCCGCGCTGATCGACCGGGTGACGGCGTTCGAGAGGCGCGCCAGATTGCCTAAATGCATCCCTAAACCATTAAAAGGTGTCATTTGTATTGTCCTTTTTGAGAAGGCGGATTGTAGCATGCGGCCCGGCCCGCCACTGGTCAGATGGTCAACGATGGAATCAAAAAGGCGACCTCATCAGTCGCCCTTTTACGTGCAATTGACCAGCCGGACTATTCGCCCGCTTGCAACCTTGGCAGTTCAGCCCATATCTTGACCAAGGATTGAATAGTATATGCCATTAAGAGTATTTTATTAAACTATACAAGCAAGTGTGCCTATGTTAATCTCATAGCATCGCAAGTAATTGGCGGAAAGCGGATTCAATGCGTACTCGACCTCTACTGGCTGTGCTGTATACGGTGTTGATGTGGTCGCTGCTGGGTTCGGTCGTAGCCCAATCCGATCAAGCTGTAAAACCGTTGGCAGGCCAGTATCGGATTGTGTACTTCACCCTCTCGACAACGACATATTCGACTTCTGCCGTACAACAACCTCCAGTAACCATACGCCAGATAGCTGACACCATCGCCTCTGAAGTGATTACCCGGTGGGAAGATGTCATCGCGTTTGACCGTGAAGCGCCCCTAGATGCGCTCCTCATTGATGGACGTGCGCTCTCGATGGTGGATGAGGATTGGGCTACATCGGCTTATCAACGTGGAGTTGTGATCGGCGGTTTTAACATCCTCGGTTCGGAGATGGCGACGCTAGTCGGCAATCCGTGCATCGAGACATCCGACTTTGCCGAGGCTACACCCAATTACATCCTGGTGCAGATGCAGATTACCTGGACGGACTCTGACGCTGCTGACCGCATTGAACCCCGTCCCTTCGCGCGGTGTGCATTCAGTCAGCCGATACCGGCGCTTGAAGGGGGGACAATCAGCGGCAGCAACCGATCAGCCGATACGTTTGAGAGCGCGGCCCGGTTTGAGCAATTCCGGGGCGTGCTGGAGACCTATCTGGAGTTACCCCATTCGTGATTTTGCGTATTTGAATCTCTGGCTTAGCCACGTTTGAACCATTTGGAATTCGAATCAAAAAGGCGACCTCATCAGTCGCCCTTTTACGTGCAATTGACCAGCAGGACTATTCGCCCGCTTGCAACCGTGCCAGTTCAGCCTGACGCAACTTCTTGACCGTCACCCGCGCACCCTTGATCCGGATGGGGATGATGGTGGTCGCGCCACCGGCATTGCTGATCTTCTCCGACGCGCTCTTGGTGAAGCGATGGGCATGGACGGTCAGCTTCTTCTTGATGGCGTCGCCATTGCCGAGCACCACCACCGGGCGGGAAGCATCCCGGATGAGGCCGATTTCCGCCAGCAGGGCCGGGGTGACGGTCGCGCCGTTGTCGACCCGATCCACCAGCCAGTCCAGCCGCACTTCCTGGAAGTTGACGCGGAAAATGTTGTTGAAACCGCGCTTGAATGGCAAGCGGCGCACCAGGGGGAGCTGACCGCCTTCAAAGGCCGCGCTCTTCGGCTTACCGCCGCGTGAACCCTGACCCTTGATACCACGACCGGCGTACTTACCCTTGCCTGCCGCTTCACCACGACCGACGCGCTGGCGCTTCTTCTTGGAGCCGGGAGCCGGCTTCAGATCACTGATATTCATTAGGCCTCAACCTCCTCCACCTTCAGCAGGTGGCGGATCTTGAATACCATGCCGCGCACTGCCGGGGTGTCATTCACGATCACCTCCGACTGAAGCTTACGCAGCCCCAGCGAGCGGACGGTATCCTTCTGCGACTGTTCGTAACCAATCGCACTTTTGACGTACTTGATTTTGAGTTTCTTCGCCATGATGCTTACGCCTTCTTCTTTTCAAAGAACGGGCGCACTTCTTCCACATCTTTGCCGCGCATGGCCGCCACCTGCTCCGCCGAGCGCAGTTGATGCAGCGCTTCCAGCGTCGCCAGGGTGACGTTCAGCAGGTTATTGCTGCCCTGCGACTTGCTCAGGATGTCACGCACACCGGCGGCTTCCAACACGGCACGGACGCCACCACCAGCGATAACGCCGGTACCGGGGGTTGCCGGGCGCAGCATCACGCGGGCACCGCCGTATTCGGCGATCACCGGATGCGGGATGGTGCTGCCAGAGAGCGAGACGTGGTTCATGTTGCGGCGAGCGCGGTCAGATCCCTTGCGGATGGCATCCGGCACAGCGCGAGCCTTGCCAATGCCGATCCCGACGCGGCCTTTGCCATCACCGACGATGACCGTGGTACGGAAAGCGAAGCGGCGGCCACCCTTGATGACTTTCGCCACGCGCTTGATATCGACCACACGTTCATCGAGTTCTTCGCGTTCTTCTTCACGCGGCTTCTGGTCGCGCTTGTCATTCTTGCCGCCACGACGACGACGATTACCGCCGTCCCCACCAGGGGCTGCCGCCGCCGCATCCCCACCAGCGGGAGCCGCCTGCGGGCTACCACCAGCCGGTTTGCCGCCGCGCCGTTTCTTCTGCGTACTCTTTTCGTCAGCCATTGTTGTCTCTCGCCTCTAGAATTCCAGCCCGGCTTCGCGGGCACCTTCGGCCAGCGCGGCCACGCGGCCATGATAGCGGTAGCCACCCCGGTCGAAGACGACCTGGTTGATGCCAGCAGCGCGGGCGCGGTCGCCCACCAGCTTGCCGACGATCTTCGCGGCTTCAACCTTATTCTTGCCCTCAAGCTGCTTGGCTACGTCCTTATCAATGGTCGAGGCAGCGGCCAGGGTGTGGCCCGCTTCGTCATCAATGATCTGGGCGTAGATATTCGTCACGCTCTTGAACACGTTCAAGCGCGGGCGAGCCGGGGTTCCTTCAATTTTTGCGCGCACCCGGCGCTGACGACGCGCCCGGGATTCTGCTTTCTTCTCGGTTTTTGTAGGCATTTCTTTCAGTCTCCAGTCATCAGCTTACAGCTATCAGCTTGCAGCATACAGCCCAATTCGATTGCGCGACTCAGGCTGTTCGCTGATAGCTGGTCGCTGAAGGCTGCTTACTTCGCTTTGCCCGCCTTACCGGCTTTGCGGCGGACGACTTCGTTCAGGTAACGAACGCCCTTACCCAGATAGGGTTCCGGCGGACGCCATTCGCGGATGTTGGCGGCCACTTGCCCGACCAACTGCTTATCCGCGCCATCAATGTGGATGAGCGTGCCTTTTTCTTCGCTGGTGAAAGCGATGCCCGGCGGCGGTTCAACCGGGATTTCATGGGAGTAACCCAGCTTGAGCACCAGCGTCTTGCCGCGCACTTCGCTGGTGTAACCGACGCCTTCCAGCTTCAGCGTGCGGCGGAAGCCGGTGGAAACGCCGGTGACAAGGTTATTCACCAGAGCGCGAGTCAGGCCATGCAGGGCACGGTGATTTTGCTCGTCGCTGGGGCGCTCAATGTGCAGCGTGCCGTTGTCCAGCTTGACGGCCATCTCCGGATGAACCGTCATGGACAGTTCACCTTTCGGCCCCTTGGCGGTCACTTCCTGACCGTTGACGTTGACCGTCACCTTTGCAGGGACGGGAATGGGTTTCTTACCAACACGGGACATTGCGTTCCTCCCTTACCACACGTAGCAGAGGATTTCGCCGCCCACACCCTGGCGACGCGCTTCTTGCGCGGTCATTACGCCTCGGGGGGTGGTCACAATGGCGATGCCCATGCCGCTCATCACGCGGGGCATATCGGTACGGGCGCTGTAGATGCGCCGCCCCGGTTTGCTCACACGCTCGATATTGGTGATGACCGGTTTACGCTCGCGCCGCTGCCCGTAATACTTCAGGGTGATACGGATATTGGACACGGGCGGCGCTTCGTCCACCACCTGATAATCTTCGATATAGCCCTCAGCCTTCAGGATGCGGGCAATTTCCAGCTTCAATTTCGACTTCGGAACATCGACACTCGACTTGCCGATCATCAGTCCGTTCCGAATGCGAGTCAGCATATCGCCAACAGGATCGCTAATCATGCGTCCCCCCTACCAGCTTGACTTGACCACACCAGGGATCAATCCCTGGAGCGCCAGTTCACGGAAATGAATACGGCACAGGGCAAAGCGCCCAATGTAGCCCCGCGGGCGGCCACAAGTCTTCCCCGAGCTGGGGTCAACATACTGGCAGCGATTGCGGACCTGAGTCTTGTACTTGCGGCGGCCTTCGCGGGCCGTCATGCTTCTCTTCGCCATCGCGGTACCTCTAGTTCTTCTGGAAGGGCATCCCCATCAGGGCCAGGAGACGGCGGCCTTCTTCATCCGTCTTGGCTGTGGTGACGATGGTAATTTCCATGCCACGCACCTTGTCGATCTTGTCGTACTGAATTTCAGCGAACATCAGCTGTTCGCGCAGGCCGATGGTGAAATTCCCGCGACCATCCAGCCGATCCGGGATACCCCGGAAGTCACGCACACGCGGCAGCGCAATGTTGATCAGTCGGTCCATCATCGACCACATCTTTTCGCCGCGTAGGGTTACTTTCACGCCGATGGCGCGTCCCTCACGCAGTTTGAAGGTGGCGATGCTTTTCTTGGCCTTCGTAATCACTGGCTGCTGCCCGGTGATAATCCGCAAATCTTCCACCGCGCCATCCAGCAGTTTCTGGTTTTCGTTCGCTTCACCCAGGCCGATATTGACTACGACCTTCTGGATGCGCGGCACTTCCATGATGTTGCCGTACTTGAATTCCTGCATCAGCGCGGGGACAACCTGGTCGCGGTAGCGCGCCTGCATGACAGGTGTAACTGTCGTCATGAGTTTCTCCTGCCCCCGATTAATCGATATTCGAGTCGCACTTCTTGCAGAAGCGCGTCTTCTTGCCGTCGTCGAGGAAGCGGTACCCTACACGGGTGGCTTTATCGCACTTCGGGCAAACCAGCATGACGTTAGAAAGGTGCAGCGGTGCGTTGAACTCCACGATTTGCGCGGGGATCTGGCGGCTACCGACCTGCTTCGCCTTCTGGTGCTTCTTGCCCACGTTGACGCCACTGACGACAACGCGGTACTCCTTGTTCAGGACAGTGACGACGGTACCCCGTTCGCCCACATCCTTCCCGGCGATCACCTCTACGGTGTCGTCCTTCTTGATACGCTGCATCTGGATTAACCTCCCAGATTAGGGGCAAACCGGCCCCTGTTACCTCCGGGTAGAAGCGGAACTGCCTCTACGTTTTCACATCACAAACTTACAGAGTTTCTGGCGCCAGGGAGACGATTTTGGTGTATCCCTTATCGCGCAGTTCACGAGCCACCGGGCCGAAGACGCGGGTACCACGCGGGTTTTCCAGGTCTTCTGCCAGAATGACGGCGGCGTTGTCATCAAAGCGGATGTAGCTGCCATCGCTGCGGCGATATTCCTTCGCCACGCGGACGACCACGGCCTTGACCACTTCGCTTTTCTTCACGGTGCCGTCCGGCGCGGCGGATTTCACCGTCGCCACCACGACATCACCGATGCTCCCATAACGGCGGCGGGTACCGCCGAGCACACGGATGACCAACAATTCTTTGGCACCGGTGTTATCGGCCACGACCAGCCGGGATTCAGTCTGGATCATGACTGGCTCTCCTCGCCCGGGGCAGCCTCTGGCTGGACATCCACCGCACCCGCAATGGGCTGGAGGACTTTACCGGCCGGGGTTTCCAGGACTTTCTCTACCACCCAGCGCTTCGATTTGCTGAGCGGCTTGCTTTCCACCACCTGCACCACCGAGCCCACTTCAATCGCGTTGGATTCATCGTGGGCGTAGACCTTCTTGGTCAACTGGATGATCTTCTTATAAACGCGGTGCATCTTGCGCCGCTCGATGGCGACGACAACCGTCTTGTCCATCTTGTCGCTGACGACGCGGCCAACCAGCCGCCGACGTGCACTGGTCATGGTTAACCGCCCTTCTTCGCCGCTTGCGCGGCCAGCTGACGTTCACGCAGCACCGTCATCAAGCGCGAAATGGTGCGCTGGGTGCGGCGAGGGGCCGTCAAATCTTCAATTTGCCCGACAGCCTTCTGGAAGCGCAGGTTGTACAGCGATTCCTTCTGGTCTTCGATGGCATTCAGCAATTCTTCGTCCGTCATGGCGCGAATTTCGGTGATTTTCATTCGAACGTCACCTCCTGACCGCTGATCGGGTCAATGCGCTTGATGAACTTCGTCTTGATTGGCAGCTTGAAGGCCGCCAGGCGCAGGGCTTCGCGGGCTTCCGCCTCGGTCACACCGCCCATTTCAAAGAGGACGCGACCGGGCAGGATGACCGCCACATAGTACTCAACGGCACCTTTACCCGTACCCATACGAGTTTCAGCAGCCTTCTTGGTATACGGCTTGTCCGGGAAAATGCGGATCCACACTTTACCGCGCCGCTTGGTGTAGCGCACCATCGTCTTACGGGCAGCTTCGATCTGGCGGGCGGTGAGCCAAATCGGCTCCAGCGCCTGCAGACCGTATTCACCAAACTGGACGACGTTACCACGTCCAGCTTTGCCCTTCAGGCGACCGCGGTGCTGCTTGCGGTACTTCATTCGCTTCGGCATTAACATGGTTGCTGTTCCTTACAACGCCTGTCTGTCATTTGCCTCTCACAGGGCAATCCACACTACGGCGTTACGTACACGTCTTTCTTGCCCTTAGCTTTCTCTTCTTGCTGGAAAGTCAGGACTTCGCCCTTATAAATCCAGACTTTGCAGCCCAGACGACCGAAGGTGGTCAGTGCCTCGGCAAAGCCGTAGTCGATGCTGGCACGCAGCGATGAACGCGGCACGCGGCCTTCGCTGGCCCATTCACGACGGGACATGTCCGAACCGGCCAGACGACCGGTGACTTCGATCTTGATGCCCTGCGCGCCCTGGCGCATGGCCTGGCTGATCGCCCGCTTCATGGCACGGCTGTGACCGATACGGCGCTCCAGTTGGTCCACGATATTCTCGGCGACCAGTTGAGCATCCAGATCCGGCTTTTCGATCTCGGTCACTTCGACCTTGACCTTCTGACCGGCCAGAGTCTCCACCGCCACGCGCAGGTCCTTGACCGCATCGCCCTTGCGACCGATCAAAATACCCGGCTTGGCCGTGTGAATGTTGACCATCAGTTGATTCGAGCGTTCGATCTCAATCCGGCTGACACCGGCCTTGCGCCCCAGCTTCTTGATCAGCCGGCGGATTGCAAAGTCCATATGCAGCTTGTCTTTGAAATCTTTGCCCTCGGCGTACCACCGGGCGTCCCAGTCACGGTTGACCTTCAGGCGGAAGCCAACGGGATGAATTTTACGACCCATAATTATTCCTCACGCTCTTTCAGGACGACCCACAGGTGGGATGTGCGCTTCACACGGGGCTTGTAACGGCCACGGGCACCGGCCTTCATGCGCTTCAGGCGCGGGCCATCGCCGGCCATGATCGACGCAACGTACAGGCCAGAGGGGTCAATGTCGAAGTTGTTCTGAGCGTTGGCAATTGCCGACTTCAGAGTCTTCTGCACCAGTTCAGCGCCTTTTTGGGGCATGTACTGGAGGACCGTCACAGCCTGTTCAGCGCCCAGACCGCGAACCTTGTCAATGACCAGGCGCAGCTTCTGGGGGGAGATGCTGAGGAACGGGGTGCTGGCTTTGATTTCCATAGCGCCCTCCTACTTCTTCTTCTCGACCAGATGGCCGCGGTAGGTGCGGGTAGGCGCGAACTCACCCAGCTTGTGCCCGACCATATTTTCGGTGACGTAGATCGGCACATGCTGGCGACCGTTATGGACGCCAATGGTGTGACCGACCATTTGCGGGAAGATTGTGCTGGCACGGCTCCAAGTCCGCACCACAACCTTCTTGTTTTCCTGGTTCAGCTTCTCAATTTTTCTGAGGAGCTTGGGGTCTACAAAAGGCCCCTTCTTCAGTGAACGTGACATCTTCTCAAGTCCTTAGCTATCAGCCTGCAACCTTCAGCCCTCGCGTTGACTGGCCGGGGGCGGGCGGTGAACCCTACCCCCAGGCTGAACGCTGACGGCTGATCGCTATCAGCTATTTACGGCCTTTGCTCCGGCGGCGGACGATGAACTTATCCGTGCGGCGGTTCACACGGGTCTTCTTGCCCATGGCCGGTTTACCCCAGGGGGTCTTCGGGCCGGGCATACCGATGGGCGAGCGACCTTCACCACCACCATGAGGATGGCTGCCAGGGTCCATCGCGCTACCACGAACGGTCGGGCGGATGCCCATATGACGTTTGCGGCCTGCTTTACCCAACACCACGTTGCCATGGTCGGTGTTACCCACCTGACCGAGGGTGGCATTGCAGCTATCGATAATCAACCGCATTTCACCGCTGGGCAGACGAACGGTGGCATACTTGCCTTCCTTCGCCAGCAACTGAGCGGAAACACCTGCCGAACGCACCAGTTGACCGCCCTTGCCAGGGGTCAGCTCGACGTTGTGGATGGTGGTACCGACCGGAATATCGCGCAGCGGCATCGAGTCGCCGATACGGGTCTGCGCCAGGTCGCCGTTGGCAACACGATCGCCAACCTTCAAACCGAGTGGGGCAATGATGTAGCGCTTCTCGCCGTCTTCGTACTGCACCAAAGCAATACGGGCCGAGCGATTCGGATCGTACTCGATGGCCTGCACAAAAGCAGGAACATCGTACTTATCGCGCTTGAAATCAATGATACGGTAGCGGCGGCGATTACCACCACCCCGATGCCGCACAGTCACCTTACCGGTGTTGTTACGGCCACCCTTTTTGCGGAGCGCCTCGGTTAGCGACCGTTCAGGCGTCCACTTGGTCAGTTCTTCAAAACTGTGGCCCGTCATTCCCCGGCGGCCTGCCGAGGTGGGCTTGTAGACTTTTACAGCCATGCTGATACCCCACCCTTACAGGTTGAACAATTCGATCTTGTCGTCTGCCGCGAGGGTGACGATTGCCTTCTTCCACTGCGGAGAACGGACGTACCAGTTCTTGCCGCGACGACCGCGCTTGGCGGGCATCACAATGGTGCGGACTTTCAGCACCGCAACATCGAACAGCACTTCCACCGCTTCCTTAATCTGAATCTTGTTCGCGCCTGAAGCAACTTCAAACACGTACTGGTTCAGATCATCACCCATCAACTGGGCTTTTTCACTGATAATCGGGCGACGGACTACATCGTACAGGTTCATTTACTTACCCTCCGTCCCCCAAATCGACTTGATGACATCCAGGGCGGCCAGCGGGACGATCACGCGGTCGTACTGGAGCAAGTCGCGCATATTGAGGTAACTGGCGCGCAGGTAGTGCGCGTTGTCCAGGTTCTGGATGCTTTGCTCGACATTGTCATTGCGGTCAGCCAGCAGCACCAGGGTCTTCACACCCTTGCCCGCCACCGTATCAAGGATGGCGCGCATCGCGCTGGTCTTGGGCACATCAATGCTGATCGAGTCCACGAAGATGAGCTGCTGGTCGCGGGCCAGCGCGCTAAGGGCGCTGCGAACCGCTGCCTGCCGCATCTTCTTGGGCATTTCCTTGATGAATTTGTGCGGTTGCGGGCCTTTCGGGCGACCACCACCGACGAACTGGGTCGCATCACGCGAACCGTGACGCGCGCGCCCGGTACCCTTCTGGCGGTACCACTTGGCTGAAGTACGGTTGACCTCGCCACGGCGCTTGGTGCTGGCAGAACCGACGCGCAAATGCGCCATCTGCCGCACATAAGCCTGGTGCATCAGGCCGATATTGATCTTGGCTTCAAAAATATCAGCCGGGAGGTCAATGCTTTTGACCTGACGACCGTTTTGATCGATGACCGGAACGTTCATGAGTACTTTCTCCTCTCAGTCCGGCTACTTGGCCGCGCCCGCAGAGCGGGTGCGGCGGCGCGTACGCGCCGGCTTGATGAGGACGATCCCGCCGTTGACACCCGGCACAGAGCCGCGCACTGCCAGCAGGTTCTTCTCCGCGTCCACCACAACCACTTCCAGGTTTTCCGTGGTAACGCGCTCACTACCCATGTGACCGGGGTATTTGCGACCGGGGATAGTGCGGCCCGGGTAGGTGTTCGCACCTGCCGAACCAGGGGCGCGGGTACGGTCAGAAGCACCGTGGGTCTTGGGCTGGCGGTTGAAGTTGTGGCGCTTGATACCACCCGCGAAACCACGACCTTTGCTGGTGCCGATCACGTCGACACGCTCGCCCTTTTCAAACACATCTGCCTTGATCGCCTGGCCTTCCTGCACATCCACTTCACCGTTGTGAATGCGGAATTCGCGCAGGACTCGCAAGGCGGGAAGATTCAACTTTTGCAGGTGGCCCATCTCGCCCTTGCTCACGCGCTGCGGCTTGGTTTCATCAAAGCCGAGCTGAATACCGACGTATCCATCGCGATCTGCAGTTTTGATTTGGGTGACGTAGCAGGGACCAGCCTGGATGACGGTCACGGGGATAACATTCCCGTTTTCGTCAAAAATCTGGGTCATGCCGACCTTTTTACCGATAATGCCCTTCATGATGCTTGACCTCGCTCCTCATCCACTACTTGACGACGATATCTACGCCGGCAGGCAGGTTGAGGCGCATCAGCGCATCAATCGTCTTGCTGTCCGGGTCTAGCACATCAATCAGCCGCTTGTGAGTGCGGATTTCGAAATGCTCTTGCGAGTCTTTGTCGATGAAGGGGCTGCGGCGCACCGTAAAGCGTTCGATGCGGGTGGGCAGCGGAACCGGGCCAACGACACGGGCGCCGGTACGTTCTGCGGTCTGCACAATCTGGCGGACAGACTGATCGAGCACGCGGTGATCGTATGCCTTCAACCAGATGCGGATTTTGTTCTTAACCATGCGTTCCTACTCAATTTCCGGTTGTGTTGCCCAATCAGCTTTGTAGGGGCGACCCGGTGGACCGCCCCTACAAACAGATGGTTTACAACCACGCCCTGACGAAAGCTACTTCAGGATTTCGGTGATGACACCCGCGCCGACGGTCAGACCGCCTTCACGGATAGCGAACTTGGAACCCTTCTCCAGAGCGACCGGAGTAATCAGTTCCACTTCCAGGTTGACGTTATCGCCAGGCATAACCATTTCCACGCCAGCCGGCAGGGTGATCAGGCCGGTCACATCCATGGTACGGATGTAGAACTGCGGGCGGTAGCCGGGGAAGAAGGCCTTGTGACGACCACCCTCTTCCTTCTTCAGAACGTACACTTCGCACATGAACTTCTTGTGCGGGGTGATGCTCTTCGGCTTGGCGAGGACCATGCCGCGCTCAATCTGCTCGCGTTCGATACCGCGCAGGAGGATACCGGCGTTGTCACCAGCGTCCGCCGAGTCCAGTTCCTTATGGAACATTTCGATACCGGTCACGACCGACATCATGCTCTCGTCGCGCAGACCGATGATCTCGATTTCCTGACCCTTGGTCAGGCTGCCGCGCTCGACACGACCGGTCACGACGGTACCACGACCCTTGATCGAGAACACATCTTCCACCGGCATCAGGAACGGCTTGTCCTTGTCACGGGTGGGGGTGGGGATCCAGGCATCAACGGCGTCCATCAGGGCCAGGATTGGCGCATATTCAGGCGCATTGACATCCGTGCTGGCCGAGTCATTGGCCTTAACAGCCGAGCCACGAACAATCGGGGTCTCTTCGCTGAAGCCGTAGCTGGCGAGCAGTTCGTGCAGTTCCAGTTCGACCAGTTCCAGCAGTTCAGGATCGTCCATCTGGTCGATCTTGTTCAGGAACACGACCATCGCCGGCACTTCGACCTGGCGGGCCAGGAGAACGTGCTCGCGGGTCTGCGGCATCGGGCCGTCTGGCGCGCTGACGACCAGGATTGCGCCGTCCATCTGGGCGGCACCGGTGATCATGTTCTTGATGTAGTCACGGTGACCGGGGCAGTCCACATGAGCGTAGTGGCGCACATCGGTTTCGTACTCAACGTGACGGATGTTGATGGTGATACCACGCGCTTTTTCTTCCGGCGCGTTATCGATGTCATCGTACTTCATGCGCTCGGCCTTACCCTTCAGCGCCAGCACCTTGGTGATAGCAGCGGTGAGGGTGGTCTTGCCATGATCGACGTGACCGATGGTACCAATGTTGACGTGGGGCTTGCTACGTTCAAACTTAGTCATGTTGTACTCTGTCCTTTTCCTACAGCCTCTCAGATAACTGACAATCTGCGTGGGTGAGGTTGCTCACCTTCATTCCCACGTCGGGCTTACCGATAGTTAGTCGGGCGCGCCGCGTTGAGGCAGGCGCGCCCGCATCTCACAAGTTACCGCCCGCCCTTGATGACTTCATCAGCGATATGGGCGGGGGCCTGGGTATAGCGCTCAAATTCCATCGTGAAGCTGCCACGACCCTGCGTCATGTTACGCAGTTCCGTCGCATAACCGAACATCTCACCCAGCGGCACCGAAGCCCGCACACCGGTCGAGCCACCACCACGCGGTTCCATACCGGCGATGATGCCGCGCCGCGAGGAGATGTCACCGACGATGGTGCCGGTGAATTCATCCGGAACCACCACTTCGACTTTCATCGAGGGTTCCAGAATGACCGGCCCGGCCTTCTGCACGCCTTCCTTCAGGCACATCGACCCGGCGACCTTGAAGGCCATTTCCGAGGAGTCGACGTCATGGGAAGCGCCGTCCACCAGGCTGACCTTGATACCCACCACGGGGTACCCGGCCATGACACCGCCCGACATAGCATCCTTCGCACCGTTGAAGGACGGCTTGATGAATTCCTTCGGGATGGTACCGCCACGAATGGCATCGACGAACAGCGAGTCTTCGCCAGGCTTCAACTGAGTGCGATCTTCCTCACTCAGCGGTTCGAACTCCATAACCACCCGGGCATACTGACCGGAACCGCCGGTCTGCCGCTTGAAAGTGGTGTCGATACGAGTCGGGCGGGTGATGGTTTCACGATAGGCCACCCGTGGGCGACCGACGTTAGCCTGCACACCGAACTCGCGCATCATGCGGTCCACCAGAATTTCCAGGTGGAGTTCGCCCATACCCTTGATCTTGGTCTGACCGAGCTTGTCGTCGACTTCGATCTTGAAGGTCGGATCTTCTTCCGCCAGGCGGCGCAGCGCCACGCCCATCTTGTCCTGATCCTGCTTCGAGTTTGGCTCGATGCTCAACTCGATAACCGGTTCGGGGAAGCTGATCTTCTCTAGGGTGATCGGGTTGTTCGGATCGCACAGCGTGTCCCCGGTGAAGGTTTCCTTCAGGCCGAGGATGGCGGCGATGTCACCAGCCTGTACTTCTTCCACATCTTCACGCTTATCCGCGAACATGCGGACGATACGGCCGATGCGTTCGCGCTCGCCCTTGCTGCTGTTGAGCATCATCGTACCGGCCTTGACCACGCCCGAATAGACGCGGAAGAAGGCCAACCGACCCACAAAGGGATCAGTGATGATCTTGAAGACCAGGGCCGCGGTCGGTTCGCTGTTCTTCGCCTCACGGACCAGTTCCTCATCAGTCTTGGGATGAGTTCCCTTGACCGCGGGAATATCCAGCGGGGAAGGCAGCAGGTCGATCACACGGTCGAGGACGACTTGCACGCCCTTATTCTTCAACGCGGAACCGCACAGCACCGGATGGATCTTCCCGGCGATGGTAGCGGCGCGCATGGCACCCAGCAGTTCATCATTGTTGATCGGTTCGCCGCCCAGGTACTTCTCCATCAGGAAGTCGTCATTTTCGACAACCTTCTCGATCATGAACTGGCGGCGGGTTTCCGCTTCTTCACGATAGGCTTCCGGGATCGGGTGACGCTTGATGTCATTGCCCATGTCACCTTCAAAGGTGATGAACTCCATGGTGATGACATCGATGATGCCCGCGAAGTCCGCACCTTCACCGTGTGGCATCTGGATCGGCACCGGGTTGCCCGCCACGCGCTCGATGATCATGTCGACGCAGCGTTGGAAGTTGGCACCCGTCCGGTCCATCTTGTTGACGAAGCAGATGCGCGGCACGCTGTAGTTATTGGCCTGACGCCAGACCGTTTCGGACTGCGGTTCGACACCGGCGACAGCATCGAACACCACCACACCACCATCCAGCACACGCAGCGAACGCTGCACTTCAGCCGTGAAGTCGACGTGTCCGGGGGTGTCGATGACGTTGACCTGATGCCCCTTCCATGAAGCGGTGATGGCGGCGGCAGTAATAGTGATACCGCGTTCGCGTTCCTGCTCCATGTAGTCGGTGGTCGCAGAACCATCATGCACTTCACCGATTTTGTGCACCATGCCGGTGTAATACAGCACGCGCTCGGTGGTGGTGGTCTTGCCGGCATCGATATGAGCGATGATACCGATATTGCGGACCTTATTGAGGTCGAGAACCTTGTTTGCTTCTTTAGCCATTATCTTGCCTTGCCTCCAGAGCAGTCAGTCGTTGCACCTTCTGCCAGCCCTGTCAGCTTCTCCAGTCTATGCGTTTTGCTTCAATAGGGGTACAGCGTACTGCGCCCGTCTCCACCGCAAGAGGCACACGGCAGTGCACCTCTTGCGGACGATTGCGTCTGTATTTACCGGAAGTGAGCGAAGGCGCGGTTGGCCTCGGCCATCTTGTGCGTGTCTTCCTTCTTCTTCACTGCAGCGCCCTGTCCATTGAAGGCATCCATCAGTTCCGAAGCCAGCTTCTCGCCCAGATTCTTGCCACCGCGTTTGCGGGTGCTTTCCAAAATCCAGCGCATCGCCAGGCTCAGGCTGCGGATGTAGGGCACTTCGGTCGGCACCTGATAGGTGGAACCGCCGACACGCATCGGCTTGACTTCCACCGCCGGGGCGACGTTCCGCAGGGCCGCTTCCATCACTTCGATGGGATCGCGCTTGAGGCGATCACCCACGATGTCCAGCGCATCATACATGGCGCCCAGCGCAATCGAGCGCTTGCCGCCACGCATCATGCGGTTGACGATCATGGTCACATGAACGCTGTTGTACTTCTTATCCGGCGGCGCTTGCCGCTTCGGGGGGCTCTTACGACGAGACATAACCTATATCCTTCGCTCTGCTCTACTTCTTCTTACCGGTTGCGGCTTCCTGACCCGGCTTCGGACGCTTGGCCCCGTATTTGCTGCGGGACTGCTGGCGGTTCTTAACACCATCGGTGTCCAGGGTGCCGCGCACGATGTGGTAACGCACACCGGGGAGGTCCTTCACACGGCCACCACGCACCAGCACCACGCTGTGTTCCTGGAGGCTGTGGCCTTCGCCGGGAATATACGCCGTCACTTCGATCCCGTTCGAAAGGCGCACACGGGCGACTTTCCGCAGGGCCGAGTTCGGTTTCTTCGGGGTCATGGTCTTGACCACCGTGCAGACTCCGCGTTTCTGCGGGCTGCCACCGGCACGGCGCGTGCGCTTCTGATCGAAAGTATTCAGCGTGAATTGCAGGGCCGGGGCCTTGCTTTTGCTGTGACGGGGCTTCCGCCCCTTCCGCACCAGTTGATTGATCGTTGGCATAAACGGCTCCAGATAATCCGCTTTCGGGCAAACAAACGGGCGTACCCGTTTACACGCAGAACGCCCGTCGATCCGTCTTCACAACCTGCGAGCACTTCCGGTATCCGGACGCTTTCGAAGGCATTCATTCGGTTCGGCGCGCCATTGCCTCTATTTATATGGAGAGGGTGTGGCCGGTAATGTTGCTGCTGTTCAATTTGCCTGACAGCGAATCATAGTAGCAGAGGGGTGTATGACGGTCAAGGGGCGAGTGAACTACAATCAGGGCCTACGCATGAACGTTTATTACAGAGCCAAAGCTGACATATGAACATAGCTTTGAACTTCATTGAACCATTGACACCCAAGTCTGAGACCTATGCTTAAGCAGTGATCGGGTATCTATGGTTCATAATGGCCTTATGCAATTCTGCTCTGGTTAGAATTTTGTTTCATGCGTCGGCCCTGGAACTACAATCTCGATTGAGCTACTCTAATCTAATACATACGGCCAATATACAACACAATAATCATCAGCAATTTCATCCTCAGAGACACCGGGGCACTCTGTCGTTCCTATTGTTATAGGCTTAACTCTGCGATTTGTTGGATCATACCAAAATACATCATTCCCTGGAATTGGCACCCCATTAATCATAATCAGGGGATACCGATAGCGATTGCGAGTACATATTTCAGGCCATCCATAGTCATCCGTCAAATTTGTCTCTTCCCGTTCAACTTGAGCTATTTGGATGCACGACCCAGCTTCAACCCATCCGCTCTGTGAGATTTGTAGCACCTCGTCGGAAAGGTATTCGGACAGTGGGAAAGCGACTTTTCCACCGTCAGGTTTATCTACTTCAAATTGCAAGGATTCCAACAATATACTATTCTTTGGTACAAAAATAGTTAACGAACTAGCTGTTCGGAAAACGAGTATTTCACTCGTATTGGATGAATTAGCTTCACCTATATCTGTAGTTGAAGTAGCAACGGGACTAGGGACAGGTGTATCAGGTGTAACGTTCATAAGCAGACTGGCTGAGAATACTGGAAAAAGAGGTTCAGTCATTTCTGCCATTTCAAAGTCTATCCGGCGGAGTACTTGTCGTGGATCCAAAACATCATCGTAGCAAGCGTTAGCAATTCCTCTTAGCTGGGTATCTAGTTCCGCAATCTCACTTGGATTAGCACCAATACTAAATGCACAAACCAATGTCTGTATTCCATATAAACCGTATATTTCCTTTAGTTCGTCGGCTAATGACTGAACAGTGCCACATGGCCCTTGATCCAGTGAACCAAGTAGCATTATTACCATTCGGATATCTGCACTAATCTCACTAATCTCAGCTACTGCCTCGGCAAGGCTCGGACGGTATACTGTAAATCCACGTAGGAGTGCTTTATAAGGTAGCAGGGCATTGACAAAATTCTGTGATGAAATGCCGGTTCCACTCAATAGCATTCGAGAGTTACTATTTCCACAATCTCCACCTTGTGAGATTCGTAGACCACGCCAGTTCTGGGGTTGATTTAACGAACTTCGACCAGTCAAGTTTTCCAATGCGGCCAAAGCAATATCAAAACGAGTTACATCAGTGTAGACTTTTTGGGTCATCGCGCCGGAAGTATCCACGACGAACATCATGGCAACAGTCGGCTTCGGTGCGGGGCTGGTCTGCCAGAGGAGCAGTAACTCAATGCCTAGTCCCAGCATCAGCACTGCCGCCAGAATCGGATTGGCGACCCGCACCTTACGTTGTTCTAGCAAGGGTAGAACCTGCAAGTAACCGAGTGCTGCGGTCACTAGCCCCACCACTCCCCCTGCAATCCACGCCACCGGATTGGTGCGGTCGGTAGCCAGCAGCGTCAACACGAACACGTTGGCGAACAGCAGCAGTGTCACCAGCAAAGTGAGTCGGATTGCGGCGGTGCGTTTTGATCGTGTTGGCGGCATAAGGGTTAATGGATCAGTGCGAACGGGAACCCAACCATTGCAAGCAAGTGTAACCTGAATCTATTCACCCGGCGAAAGAGTCGCACAGCATATCTGCCGCACCGACAACGACTGACAACCGCAATTATGCGCCTAGCGCCCGTACATGCAGCACGTCCCGGCTGCTGACCGGGCGTACTTGCTCCGCCCGCAAGGTTGCCACCGTGCGGGTGTGTCCATCGGCGGTGAAGAATTCCAGTTCATATCCCGCATGATCGCCGTGGATCATCACCACCACACCAATATCCCCGGCTAAGACACCCTGTTCCGGCAGGTCAGTAGTGACCACAACGCGCTCATGTTCACTTATCATGTCGATCACTCCTCTATAGGATAGGCCGTCACCAACCGAGGGATTCCTCCATCCAGATCAATAAACCAGACTACACGCACCAGCGGCATTCGACCATCCGGCGTCTCCAATACACCTTCAATAATATAACGGGTTCCAAACGGTGTCTGCTCCACTTTTGCCACCTCGTGGCTCTGTGCATGAAGCTTTAGCGCAGATTCTAATGCTTCCCAGTTGGCTATCGTGTAGCCAAAATGCTCGAAAAAGAGCGCCTTGCCCCGTCCATCCTCATGCCATTCGTTGAGCAAGTAATCAGTCAGCTTGCGGGGTGGAATCACAGCAGATTCACAAGCAGGCAACTTCATAGTGAGTATCAACACCTCTTTGAACGGGTGGAGTTAGAGCAGCACGTTTTGGTCGTGGCGACATGGTCGGCTGGGGCAATCCGGTTGACACATCACTTATACAGAGGAAGTGTATCCCAACTCGCGCCGGGTGACGAACCACCCTCAGGTATGGGTGCATTCTAAATTAGCTTAAAAACGGAACATTTGTTCCGTTTTTCATACTAACCTGTGGTATCTTGATCTTGTGAGACTGCCTGAGTTTGTCACCTTGTCCCTGAAAACAATCGACGACAACGACATCAACGCAACCAAGCTCGTGGCGGCGGAGAGGGTCTGCCACAGCCGCCAAAGCCGCCACAGCCACGAGGAGTAATATACTCACCCCAACAAAACCCGAATGTATCCGTCAAACGATCCGTTTGGAGCACAGAGCAGGTGCCCCCGATGAGTCACCCCACCGAAGCGCTACCCGCCCTGCGTCAGCAGCATCGTCCCGGCCAGCAGGCTGAACCGCTCGATCTGCTGGAGGCCGCACTCGTTCTCGAACGGCTCCACCTGACCATTGCCGTTGTCATCCCGTCCGTTGATGATCTGCTCGCTCAACTGGGTGGACTCCAGCGCGATCTGCGCGACCGAGGCCAGATCGTTGGCCGCCAGCATCGTCAGTTCGTGGTCGATCACCTGCCCCGCCCAGAACTCGGCGTTATCCAGGCAGACTCGCATCAGTTCCAGGTTGCCCTGGAGTTCACGGCTGGCACCCGGCGCATCCGCCACCGACTGAATTTGCGCCTTCATCGCGGTGATCATCGGCAGCAGGCCCACGCCAAAACCGGGGTTCTGCCCGGAGCCGCTCCCATCCAGATCCTCTTGAGTGCCGCGGAGGATATTGATGGTATGTTCATTGTGGGTGTGCATCCCGCCGGGGGAAGTCGCACGCGCGGCCAGCCCTGCGTGCTGCCCACCACGTTTAGCCTCACCGATGGCGCTGGCGAGCAGCCCGGCCTTGGGCTCATCATCGCTGCCGCTCGGCGCAGCATAGGCATCCGTAATGCCCAAAGCCCGCCGGGATACACTCGCCGGATCGGTGATAAAGATCGACATGAAAGCGGTCATGACTTCCGGAGGCAGGGCCGCGCTGTAGACGTGGCTGCCTTGAGGCGTATCGCTCACCTCGGTTTCCCGGGTCAACGCCGTCGCATTGTAAGCCATCAGCAGCAGCCGACCATCCGGATCGACAAACGGGGGCAAGACCCCGCTGCCGGACGCATCGAGCGTCAGCGGGCCGATCAGCAGGGCTTCGCTGGTGAGGGTGTTGACCAGCCAGCCCACGTAGGTTTCGCCTTCCGGCAGCAGCGCCAGATTATTGACCGCCAGCGTCAGCGTATCACCAATCGTTTCGGTACTGCTGAAGCTCAGGCGCCCAAAAGTCGGCTGCGGTGTCGGCGTCGGTTCCAGCGGGAGCGCCGTCGGGGCATCTGTCGCCACGCTGGCAACCACCTCAGTGGGGGGAGGTATTTCGGGCGGACGGTTATTGAGCAGCAGGAGCACCACCGCCAGCATCAGCACGCCGATGACCGCAAAACCGATGGTGACGACCACCGGATTGATGCCCGTCTGCTGGATGATAGTGGTGCCGGGTTGGGTGCCGGTCAGCGGTGGATTAGGAGCCGGGTTAGTACCCGGCGGTTGATTGCTGGTTGTGTAGAAAGCGGAGGAGTCCACCGCGGTCGGAAAGCCCTCCGGTCGGCGCAGATTGGTCGGGTCGGGCGACGGCTGCCGATTGAGCGGTGCCGTCCCCAGGGGCGTCTTGGTCGATCCCTGAATGGCCTGGTCGAGATCATCGGCCATTTCAGTAGCAGTTTGATAACGATTGGTCGGGGATTTCGCCAGCGCCCGCGCCAGCACCAGTTCCATCGCCGGGGTGAAGCGCTCCGGGTCCACTTCGCTCAGGCGCGGCACCGGGTCGGTGATGTGCTTGAGCAGCACTTTCATCGGCGTTTCCGCCTGATACGGCTGCCTGCCGGTCAGCATCTCATACAGGACAACCCCCAGCGAGTAAATATCGGTGCTAGGGCTGACATCATCCCCACGCGCCTGCTCCGGGGACATATAAGCTGGGGTGCCGAGCAGCCCGCCTGTAGCGGTCAGCTTGCCGCCATCGTTGGAAGCCAGACGCGCAATGCCAAAATCGGCCAGCAGCAGATTACCCTCTTTATCCAGCAGCATATTGGCCGGTTTGATGTCCCGGTGAATGACCCCTTGCCGGTGAGCGTAATCCAGCGCGACCGCCGCCTGCCGCAAGAGCCGGGAAGTTTCGCTGGAGCGCATCGGGCCGCGATCAATCCGATCCGCCAGGGAACCGCCATCGATATAAGCGGTCACCAGAAAGAGGATGTCCTGCTCCACACCGTAGTCATACAGCGGCAGAATATGTGGATGCTGAAGACGGGCAATTGTCCGGGCTTCCAGCTTGAAGCGATCCACAAACTGGCTATCCAGGCCGGGATGCGGCGGCAGCACTTTGATGGCGACATAGCGGTCAATATCAGCGCGATAGCCTTTGTAGACTGTCGCCATACCGCCTGCGCCAATCATTTCGGTGATGAGATAACCACCGAGTGTGCGTCCAACCAGTGAAGCGTTCACCTAGAGTTCTCCCGACCTTGACTCACTTCCAAAATACGTCAAAAACTGCCGACTTGGATGTTTCGCTGAGCATTGAATACAGTTCATTATAGGGGAATTACGCCATGATTACATGTTAGTAATGTACACATTTCGTAAAGGCCAAAGGCCCTTAGTCGGGTATCCCCAGTATCCACGTCATCGTGTTTCCATCCGAAACCGCCAGCAGCCGACCATCCGGGCTGAAAGCAAACGCGCCGGTATATTGATCGCTTTCCAGCAGGAGCGTGCCCGCTTCGGCATCATAGAGATGGAAGCGCGGTTCTCCGCCGAACGCGCCTTCCAGCTCCCGTGTGATGACCGCCAGCAGGTCACCATTGGGGTGAAAGCCGATACGCGCGCCAATATCCCCACGCGTGATAGGGAAATCCTGTCGCGAACCATCTGCCGGGTTGAAGAGGCTCACACCCCCGACCGCGATCTCCCCGGTCGGGCCAGGGCGGAAGACTACATCCGAGCTGCCGAAGCCTGCCAACTGCGTCCAGCGGCCTGGGCGCAGCGGATCATCCACCGGCCAGGTATACAACCGCAGTTCATTGCCGGTCACCGCGACGGCTGTTTCTTCCAGATTCAGGCCCAGCCAACTCCCAAAGTTATTGGGGTTATCCTGCAGCAGAAACGTATCCGACTTCAACGGTTCAACCAGCAGCAGTTGGGGCGTAGTTTCGGAGCCGTAGCCCTCCCCGATAGCCGCGATCACCAACGGCGACTCGCCACCCCGGATGACCACATCCGAAGCGCCGCCCATTTCAGCGGGCAGTGGAAAACTCGCGCCCGTACGGGCATCGACCAACTCATCACGGTCCCCCTGCCGAATGAAGTAGCGCCCATCCCGGCTGAGGCAGCACACGCCGCGATCCACAATCGAGACACCGAGCAACGTCTCGGAAGGCGTGAAGTCCGGCAGCGTATAAACTGCGGTTGCCCTGTCTTTACTGAGCGCGATTTGGGTCATATCCGCTGTGAAGAAGATGGTGCGCGCCCCGACCGGCAGCGTGGCGAGCGGGGTCAGTTCATTCACATCGTCCGACGTGAGGACTCCCGGTCCGCTTAGGCGGGTGGGTTCCATGAAATAATCGCCGGGCAGCAGTCCTTCCGCCATCCAGCCCGTGATCGAACCTGCCCGCACCTGCCACCAGATGATCCCATCCACTGGATCACAGCGAGGGCCAGCCAGCACCTCCAGCCAGGTACCCGGCGGAGCCATACCCACCTGCGTCCCAGATCGAGAAGGCTGTTCGCGCAGGCGATTGGGATCGCCACCGGGGGAGACTCGGGCCGGATCGCCCGCTTGCAGACGCGGTGGTAAATAACCTGCGAAGTCTGCCGGGCAGGAGTCTGGTTGCGCGTTCAGGATCAGCGGCCCACTGACTATCAAGCAGAGTATCCAGATAACGATCAGAGGATGACGGATTCTCATGTGGTGATTTCCTCGATGCTTTATCGGTAGATCACATGGTATGACAAGAGAGGGTAGCGCCGTCAAGACCAGCGCCGCCGAACAGCCGGCAGATCGTCGGTTTCAAGATCAACAGCCGTATTTCCAGACCCTGTCTATAATCTTCGCCAGACTTCATCGAAAGGAATGAATGCATCATGGATTTGATCGTCATGCAGGTGTTGGGGCTGCTACTGCTGATCGCAGGTGTGGGCGGTGCTTACAGGTTCCTGGTCCGGCCCCGCGTCCCCCCAAGTGACATCCAGCGTACTGGCCTGCTCATGCTGCTGGTGCTGACCATGATGGGCGGCTTCATCGGCAGCATCGGCTGGTGGACGGATAACCCGGCCAGCTTCTCCTGGGATTTGCCCTTGCTCGCCAGCCGGATGTTAGGCGCGGCTGCGGTGGCCTTCGGTGTGCTCAACTGGCTGGTGCTCGCCCACCCCACGCAGCGGCGTGTTCGTCTGGCGCTGCTCCTGCTGCTGACCTATTTACTCCCGCTGGCCGTCGCCATTGTTCTGTTTCACCTCAACCGTTTTGATCCGGCTGCGCCCATCACCTACAGCTTCTTCATCATTGTCATCGTCATGATCCTCGCCGGGATCTGGTATCTCTGGAAGCAGCCTTCGATTGTGGAGGATGCCGCGCGGGATACCCGCCCCACTTCCAGCCTGAGCCGTGGATGGTTGACCGGACTGGCAATCCTCATGGGTGTGTGGGGGATCGCCCTGTTCCTGAGCGACAGCGGCCCGGACTTGATCTGGGCTTGGCCGGGCGATTTGCTCACCAGTCGATTGATCGCGGTCATGCTGCTGACCATTAGTGCAGCCGCAGTCTACAGCCGGAACAAGGCCGATACGGCCCACATGACTCATGTTCTGGTGCTGGTCTATGGCCTGGGTGTAGTGGTTGCCAATATCGCTCACGCGCTGGAAGGGAAGCCTGTCAAGCCGGTGTATGTCGCGGTTTTCGGAATCATGGCATTCATCTCGCTCGGCTTTTGGTGGCAATCGAGAAAAAATCCATGAACCCTAACAAAAAATGGCGTCCCGTAGGACGCCATTTTTTCATCTCACTTGAAAGTCGCAACCGCAGCTTACGCCGGGGTGGCAGCCTGTTCCAGAATGGCTTCGACATCGAGGGTGATATTCACGTCCTTGCCGACCAGCCAGCCGCCCGCTTCCAGAGCCATGTTCCAGGTCAGACCGAAGTCTTCGCGGTTGATCTTGGTGGTACCGCTGAAACCTGCGACGTTGGTGCCGAAGGGGGTGGTGCCGGTGCCATGGAATTCCGCATCGAGAACGACCGAACGGGTCACATCCTTGATGGTCAGGTCGCCAGTGATCTTGGCACGGCTGCCATTGTCATAAGGAGCCACGCTGGTGCTCTTGAAGGTGATGGTCGGGAACTTGGCGACATCCAGGAAGTCCGGGCTGAGCAGGTGCTGATCGCGCTGTTCGACGCCAGTGGTGGTCATCGAAGTAGTCTCAATCACGGCCTCGACCGAGGCGGCTGCCGGATTGGCGGGGTCAAAGTTAATCACGCCGCTGACCTTGTTGAAGGTGCCACGGACGGTAGTAATCATCATGTGTTTGGCCGAAAAGCTGGCCTGACCGTGAGTGCTGTCAATATTCCACTTTGCCATGAGTTGGTTGCTCCTTGAGTTCCGAACGGACTACAGTCCGTTTCTGTGTATGTCGGTAGGATACTCTCGTTTCACTCACTTGTCTATTAGACTTCTGTTAGAAACGGACACCCGTCCTTTTTTATGGGTGCCCCACGCTTCCCCTGCGCTGACCGGCATCCGTTGAGGTTCTCCTTCAAAACGCTTGTACAATGAGCTTGTCTGGTTCACAACAAGGACGGACAGATATGACCAGATCTGAAACCCTCGTCACGGAAGCGCCCGCACCGCCAGCACTTCCCCTGGAACGCCAAACCACCTCCCAGGCTGAACGCCGCCGCGTCGCCGTTCTGACGGTCGGCATCGGCCTGCTGGTTGGCGTAGGCGGGACCATTCTGTTCTATGACCGGCTGGTGGGGCTGTCGGCCTTCATCTTCATGCTGCTGTGCGCCGGGGCGCTCTTCGCCGTGACGCGCGCTGCCCACATCCGCCTCAACGAACGAAATGCCTGGGTGCTGGTGCCGCTGTTGGGGTTCGCGCTCATGCTGGCCTTCCGCGATGACCCACTAATCGGTTTTCTGAACGGGATGAGTGTGCTGGCGCTGGCCGGGCTGACCCTCCACTATCTGACAGCCACCCGCCCACTGGATACCGAGTCATTCGCCGCGCAGACCGGTCACGTGGTCGCAGCGGGCATTATGGTGCTGCCCATGGGCGTGATCCAGACCGGCGATGCCTGGGGCTGGCTGCGCGATAACCGCAAGCAGTCCGGGCGCACCGTGACCTCCGTCGTGCGGGGCTTGGCCTTCGCCGCGCCGGTGGTGCTGATCTTCGGCGTGCTGCTCAGTTCTGCCGATCAGGTCTTTGCCCGCGCCATGAATGATGCCTGGGCCGCGCTGGGGCTGAATATCTCCGAAGATGCGTTCGGGCGGCTGGCGATGACCGGCTTCCTGACCCTTCTCAGTGCCGGGGCACTGGCCTACAGCGTCACCCATCATCAGCAGCCAGAAGCAGTGCCGTTGGTCAAGTCCCCTCCCACTACAGAAGAACTGACTGAGGGCGAAGTCGCTGGCCTGCCCGCCCCGCCGCCCTCAAGAGCGGCTATTGAAAAGCAGAAACCGGCCTTTTCAATCAGCATCATCGAAAGCAGCATCGTGCTGGGCAGTGTGGTGGCGCTGTTCGCGGCTTTCGTGGTCATCCAGTTCCGTTATTTCTTCGGCGGGCAGTCGAACATCGCGGCTGAAGGCTTCACCTATGCCGCCTATGCGCGGCGTGGCTTCTTTGAACTGGCAGCGGTCTCCACCCTGACGCTAGGGCTGGCGCTCATCCTCGACCGGGTGACCATCCGGCAGGGGCGGGAGAATCTGCTCTTCCGAGGGCTGACGGTGGCGATGGTCGCGTTGACAAGTGTGATGTTGGTCAGCGCGTGGCAGCGCATGCAGCTTTACGAAGAGGCCTATGGCTTCACCCAGCTACGGGTCTATACCCAGATGTCGATGGTCTGGCTGGGTGTGTTGTTCGCCTTCTTCCTGCTGGCCCTCTTCCGGCTGCGGCTCCAGGTCTTTTCGCTGGGGATGCTGGTCGTCATCATCGGCTACCTCGCCAGCCTGAACCTGCTCAATGTCGATCGCTTCATCGCGGATCGGAACATCGACCGCTATCAGGCCGGGGCTGCTGCCGAACTGGATATTGCCTTCCTGAATACCCTCTCGGCGGACGCGGTGCCGTCGATCCTGCCGTTCTACCGCACCACCCAGGCCGACTCTATCGAGAACGTGTGGGCAGGGCAGTGGCTGCGGCGGATGCTGGATCGGCTGGATGGTGAACGAAGCGGCAAGGGCGGCAGCCTGTGGTCGTGGAATGCCTCGCGGGAGGAAGCCTGGCGGCTGCTGGACTCGGCCCGCGCGGAACTGCCTGATTATGACCCCAGCCTGTACTGGTCTTCGCTCTACCCGGAAGATGAGTTCTTCAACCCGGAAGCCACCCGACCGTAAATCAACCTGAAGCTCGCTTCCGCAGGCTATCGACCTGTAATAAAACCACGCTGGCGATGATGAGCGCCGCGCCGACCAACTGGATCGGCTCCATGCGCTCGTTCAGGATGAGCGCCGCCAGCGTGAGGGTCATCACCGGCTCGACCGTCGCGACAATCGAAGCACGAGCCGCTCCCAGCAGCCGAATTCCGGCATAGAAGGCAAAGATGGGGATGACCGTGCTGACGATGACGATCCCGACCAGCGCCCCCCACTCGGTCAGGGAACCGGGCATGACTGGCCCACGCAGCAGCAGGACGACAGCAGCGACCACTGCCGAGCCGGTGATACCCCAGGCGCTGGCCTTCGCCAGTTCGGATTGCCCCCGCAGCAGGCGACCACTGAGGACGATGTAGAGGGCATAAAGCAGCGCATTCACCAGCGTGAAGATCACCCCGGCGATCAGCACACTCTGGCGGTCAGCATCGACCTGCTGTAAGTCACTGAACAAGGTCGGGACGGTCAGCACCACGCCGATGAGAGTCAGGCCCAGCGCCAGCCAGCCAATCCCCGGCAGGCGCTCCCGCAGGATCACCAGCGAGAGCAAAGCTACCAGCGCCGGATAGGTATAGATGATGACGATGTAGGCGCTGGCAGGCAGCCGTTCGAGCGCCATCAGGGCCGTGGCGGCCAGCACCGCGAACAACCCGCCCAGCAGCAGCAAGCCCCGCACCGGTAGCCGCTGACTCCCCCTCTCCAAATGGAGAGGGGGCTGGGGGGTGAGGTTCTTCGTCATCTGGTTAGTCAGGTTCAGCGCGACCCAGATGACCGGCGCTGCCAGCAGGAAGCGCCAAACCAGCACATCCAGTGCGCCGAAGCGCCCATCGGCATACAGCATGCGCGTGAAGATCGGGAAAAAGGCATAGCCCGCCGAGGCCAGCAGCACCAGCAGGAAACCACGAACAGCAGGATTAGAGAGTGAGGGCATGAGGCTCGTTTTTCGGAAGGCAACGATGACGGTCGGGAGTATACTGAAACTCACCCAGTCCATCGCTATCCACACAGACCACTTTGCAGGAGATTGAACGCATGCACACGGCTGATAAACGAGTCCAGTTCGATTTTGAGATTGACTTCTCCAACGGTGGCGGCATTCAGGGGCAGGGATTCCGCCTGGATATCGAGGGAGACGCGATTGCTGATCAGGCGCTGGCGGATTACATCGTGCGGGATATGCGCCTGCTGATGGTGGGCGAGGTGCGAATCCTCAACAAGACCATCATCACCGAGGCGCATAAACGCAACAGACCGGCCCTCTCGGTCGGCACACGCCTGATTGATTGCAGCCATGTGATCGAAGACGGGATGATCACCTACAAAGGGCTGCCCGCGCCGATCATCTGCGATTACCTGAGCCGGGAAGCCTCGCGTAAAGTCTACGCAGCGGGAACAGAATTCCACATTGGCAAGATCGAGCTGGTCGCCAACACCGGGACATATATCGACAGTCCATTCCACCGTTATGCCGATGGTATCGATATTGCTGCGCTGCCACTGGATGCGATTGCCAACCTGCCGGGGGTGCTGGTGGATGCGTCCCAACGCAGCGGAAGGGCCATCACACCGGAGCGATTTAATGATGTGGATGTGTGGGGAAAAGCCGTTCTCATCCGTACGGGATGGTCAGCCCACTGGCGCACCGATACCTACTTCGAGGGACATCCGCACCTGACAGCGGACGCCGCCGAATTTCTGCTGAAGGCGGGAGCCAAATTGGTGGGGATCGACTCCTACAACATCGACAACACCGATACGGGTGAGCGCCCGGTGCATACGGCGCTGCTGGGCGCAGGCATCCCGATTGTGGAGCATCTGTGCAATCTGGAATCGGTGCCTGTGGCAGATTTCCGCTTCTACGCGGTGCCTGCACCGATCAAGGGGATGGGCACCTTTCCGGTGCGGGCCTTTGCCCGCGTCGATGCGACCTGATTACAGCGCAAAGCCCTGCGTCTGGCACAACGCGCGCACCTGTGTGATCAAGGCCTGAGCCGCAGTGAGACTGGTCTGGAGTTCGGCGGGTTGGCTACCGATACCGGAGAGCAGCCGTTCAGCCTGCTCGGCAAAATCCGGCGGGCAGTGGGGCATCAGGCGCGTCTGCCCCAGTGAGCCTTTTTCGTTGAGGCACCAGCGCTCATTGAGCGCAAAGAGAACCTGAACCAGATCCGCCACGCAGCGGAACAGGCCGCCAGCCACCACCAGCACATCCCCGCGTAATGCCGGTTTCTGAGTCGTATCCAGCGTGAACTGCGCTTCCCACAAGCCACCCTCGATCAGCGCCCGCTTCAAGGCGGTCGGATACGGGTTCAACTGCGCTTTCAGCCGTGTCAGATCGCCATAAGGATCGGTCAGCGGCATACACAGGACGGCCTCCCCCAGATAGATCGGGGTATGGAAAGCGTGCGGATGCCCGGCCTGATAGATGGCAGCGGGTTTTCCAGCCAGGCAGGACTCCAGCACGTCGTGCACCCGGCGCAGATCGCGGTACAGCCAATCAACACGCCGTCCCTGAATCGTCAACCAGGCCCCGCCGTTGATCCACGGCCCCCACGCGCCGAAATCGGTCACTGCCTCCCCATGATGGAGATCATCGAGTTCCGCGGCCATCGCCCGCAAGTCGTCCACAGGGGGCGGCTCGGCCCCGTGATAGTAGATACCCAGGTCGATATCCGAGTTCGGATCGGCCCCGCCGCGCACCCATGATCCCCCCAGCACGACCGCCCGCACCCGCGGAACCTGGATTAGTCGGTCAGCAATCGTGCGGGCGAAGGTCTCAATTTCAGGCGGAATGGTGATGGTCATGGGGTGCGCTCTCTGCTTTGATCGCCAACCGCCCTCTATTATGCACCGCTCAGACCCCACGCACCAAGAGCGCAGCCCCGCTGATGATCAGCGCGAACACGGTGCAGAAGACAATCCCCTTCAGCCAATCCCGTACCCCCTTATGAACATCCAGCAGCAGATCCTTCCGCCCCCAGGCTTCCGGGATGAGGGCAAAGCGGGGATGCAGCACACCCAGGAAGAACCAGTCAATCGCCACCGCATCAAACAAGTTGAACAGGTTGAGGATGACGAACACATGCAGATAAAGGCTGAAGAAGGTCGCGCTCTCCCCGGCCCAGGCCAGATAGGCCCGCGATGCCAGGAACGGGATAAGCAGAAATCCGAGCAGGAAAGGAACCGTGAAGACCATCCGCTGGCGTTTTTCCACAGTGGTCAGCGGCGGGGCCATCTCCTTGAGAACCGGCGGGTAATCCTGCAACCAGATACGCGGATTGACCAGAAATGAGATGAGCAGCAAGGCGCTCATCACCAGCGTGAACAGCGTACCATCCAGCAGCATACGTTCGACGGATAGCATCATTGCCTCCTAATTTAGTCTAAACTATACATTATTTTAGCTTAGTCTAAATATTGAAGCATCCGCCTTTGGTCTGATTTGGTTCCTATCGACATCATGAGGGCCAGGAATCAAAAGCGCGGGTGTGCAGAATGCAGCCCGCGCTCATGTTCTTGTGATGAGACTTCATGGGAGAAACTCACGTGCCAAAACAGCTTACTATACCCTTTTCAGTTGTGAACCCACCTCATCCGGCACCAGTTCACCATCCTCAGTCAAGCGACCAAGGACACGGCTCTCAACCTGAGTAGGATCAATGACCAGGGTTTCAGCCTCCACAACGCCGTTGCTTTCACCAACAGGTTCGATCGCCACGATAACGTTGCTCCGGCGGAGATAATAGACGGTATAGGACTGACCGTCCTCGGTAGCCTTAGCTTGACCGGGAGACACCCCGAAAGATTTGTTCCCCACCCTTAAGACCATCTGGTTGATTTCAACATGGGTTGTTGCTGTACCGGTCAGGCTGCTGATTTGCCCTTGCTGAAGTTCGTGCCGTTCTATGCGGACTCGCCCAAATCGCAGCAAGCTGATCAGGAGGGCAGTTGGAATGACAATACTCAACAGAAGCAACCACTCCTGAGTACTTGCTCCTTTTAGCAATAGTACGCCACAAAGGGTCGCGGCAAATGCCCCTAAAGTCAGATAGATACCCCACCAAACCGCGCCGCGTTCCCCTTGGGTTGATCGCAATACATCGCGTTGGGCATCGGTCAATTGCCCCAGCCGATTGGCAGCCAGGTCATGCTCATTAAACTCAAAGGCTGTCATGAGCGCTTTACGTCCCATCAGGTTACCTCCTCTCCATCACCTTACGGTACGTAATTACTCAATATGCAGTTGCTATTCCGACCAGGAATCAAAAGCGCGGGCTGCCTTTTGCACACCCGCGCTCGGATCGACTGCAGCTCGAAACTACCGCGCTGCGATCTGCACCGTGTCCGTCAACCCCGTGATGAGGAACGGGAAGATGCCCAGGATCAGCGTACCGACGAAGGCCACGTACAGGCCCAGCGTCAGCGCCGGAGTGGTCTCCTCGACGTTGCGCGGCTCGCCATCCTTCAGGTACATGTTGATGATGATGCGCACGTAGTAGTACGCGCTGGCGACGCTGGTCAGCACACCGATGATCGCCAGCGGGATCAACCCGGCTTCGACTGTCGCGCTAAAGACGAAGAACTTGCCGATGAACCCACCCGTGAGCGGGATGCCCGTCAGGCTGAGCATGAAGACCGCCATCATCAGCGCGAGGATCGGGCGATGTTTGCTCAGGCCGATGAAGTCATCCAGGGTCACGATGGTGCCGTCGTTGCGTTCCAGCACCATGGCGACGCCGAACGCGCCCAGGTTGGTGAACATGTAGGCCATCAGGTATATGAGGGCCGCCCGCGCTGCCGCGTCGGAAACACCCGCGGTACCTGCAGCCGCGACTGCCATCATGATGTAACCGGCGTGGGCGATCGAGGAATAGGCCAGCATACGCTTGATGCTGGTCTGCGCGATCGCGACGATATTACCCCAGACCAGCGTGAGCGCCGCGATCACCCAGAAGGTGACCTGCCAGGCCGTATTGACGGAGCCAGTGGTCAGCGCGAAACCGGGCAGCGCCACCACCATGATGCGGATCAGTGCGGCGAACCCGCCGACCTTCGCGCCGACGCTCATAAAGGCCGTCACCGGGGTCGGCGCACCTTCGTAGACATCCGGCGTCCACATGTGGAAGGGGGCGACCGCCACCTTGAAGCCGAGGCCGACCAGAATGAGGCCGGTACCGATCAGCAGCAACCAGGAACCGGAGCCACCTTCAGCGACGATCACATTAACGCGCTCGAAGATCTGCGGCAGGTTGGTGCTGCCGGTCGCACCGTAGACCAGTGCCGCGCCGTAAACGAAGAAGGCGCTGGCGAAAGCACCCAGGATGAAATACTTCAGACCGCTTTCTTCCGACTTGAGGTCGGGCGCGCGGAAGGCCGCCATCACGTACAGCGGGATGCTCAGCAGTTCCAGCGCGATGAAGATCATGGTCAGGTCATTGGCCGCGCCCATGAACATGATGCCGCTAACGCTGAGCAACAGCAGCGTATAGAACTCGCCGCGCTCGATGCCCGTCCGCTTGATGTAGTCGATGCTCAAGAGGATGCTGATGAAGGCAGCGAACAGCACGATCATGTTCAGGATGCCCGTGAACTGATCGGCAGCGAACAACCCCATGAACGAGGTGGTATCCGCATTGAAGGTGAAGAAGTTGATGACGAAGGCCATGCCCACGTAGACCAGCGCGATGATGGCGGTCGCCATCTTGCGCTCGCGGGGGATGAACAGATCAATCAACAGCAGGATGGTCGCGCTAATCGCCAGCGCAATCGCGGGCAGCGCCGCACCCAATCCTAATTCCGCAAAACTTGGGACTTCAAACATGACCATCCCCTGACTCAAAAAGCTTCACTGTGGGTTTCCGGCTGACAGCTTCCGGTTGATAACCGGAAGCTGGGGCGGATGTACCCTTCTTGTCGTTGCATGGACAGGCGGACGCACTGTGTGCGTCCCTACATCTGGCTCCCCCTCTCCAGCCGTCTTCGGCGTGCGGCACGCCGGAGAGGGGGTGAGGGGGTGAGGCCTATCGCGAAACAATGCTCTGCGCGACGGCGCTGACCTGCTGCACCAACTGGTTGACGCTGGCATCCATCGAACCGAAGAAGGTCGAGGGATAGACGCCGATCCAGATGATGACGATGACGATGACGACCAGCAGCAGAGTTTCCTGCCAGTGCAGCGGTTCAAGGTGCTTGTTCTCTTCCTTGACCACTTCACCCATGAAGACCTTCTGATACATGTACAGCGAGTAGACCGCCGCCAGGATCACACCCAGCGTGGCGAACAGGGCGAAGAAGAAGCCCAGGTACTCGCTGCCGAAGGTGCCGAGCAGGATGGTGAACTCGCCGACGAAACCGTTCAGGCCGGGCAAACCCATGCTGCTGAGGGTGATGACGAGACTGAGGCCACCGAAGAGCGGCATGACCTTCCAGATACCGCCGAAGGCATCCAGCGCCTTGGTGTGACGGCGTTCGTAAAGCATACCGACGAGCAAGAACAAGCCGCCGGTGCTGATACCGTGATTGACCATCTGCAGGATCGCGCCGTTGATGCCCTGCGCGTTGAGCGCGAACAGGCCAAGCACGACGAAACCCATGTGACTGACAGAGCTATACGCGACCAGTTTCTTCACATCGGTCTGCGCGTAGCTGACCCAGGCCCCGTACAGGATGCCGATCACCGCCAGCACACCGACCGTCGGTGCCCAGGCGACACTGGCTTCCGGGAAGAACTGGAAGCAGAAGCGCGCCATGCCGTAGGTACCCAGCTTCAGCAGCACACCTGCCAGAATGATCGAGCCAGCGGTAGGCGCCTGAACGTGGGCATCTGGCAGCCAGCTGTGGAAGGGGAACATCGGCGTCTTGATGGCGAAGGCGATCAGGAAACCGAGGAACAGGAAGCTTTGGGTGCTGAACATGCCCGCGAAGGGGAACAGGGCCGGGTTCGCACGGACGGCAGCGGTGATTTCCGGCACCGCGAAGGTCCCGGCGTTAATCCCTACGTACAGCAGCGCCAGCAGCATCAGGATCGAGCCGGCGATGGTGTAGAGGAAGAACTTGATGGCCGCGTACACACGCTGTTCCGCGCCCCAGATACCGATCATGAAGTACATCGGCACCAGCGTAACTTCGAAGAAGATGTAGAACAGGAACAGGTCCTGCGCTACGAACGAGCCAATCATGGCGAATTCGAGCAGCATGATGAAGATGTAGTACAGCTTCTGCCGACCACGTTCTTCCAGGACGTGCATGTGCCAGGAGGCCAGAATGGCCACCGGGACGATGAAAGCGGTCAGCACGACCAGGATCATGCTGAGGCCGTCCACGCCCACATAGTAGCTGATCCCGTAGGTGGGTATCCATTCGCCGCGCTGGACGAATTGGAGGTTGGGGTTGGTGATGTCGAACCCGGCCCACATGACCACCGCTGCGCCCAGGGTCAGCAGGCTACCCGCCAGCGCCCCGATGCGGATGAACTGCGCCTGTTCTTCCTTCAGGAAGAGCAGGATGAACATGCTCACCAGCGGGATAAATAAGGTGATTGTCGTAATCGAGATTGCGGATTCAGGCATCGCCTATGCTCCCAGAGAAAAAACTGTCTACGTTTCCAAGTTACCGTGCCTGCGTCAGCGCGGGCAGGATCAACAACACAATCACCAGTACCACGCCCAGCAGCAGCGTCACCGCGTAAGTGCGGACGTACCCGGTTTGCAGGCCGCGGCCCCATTGGGCGATCCAGCGAACGACTGCGCCAACGGCATTCACGATGCCATCAATGATGCCCACATCCACCGGCTTGCTGAGGAGCTGTCCGATGGCGTTGAAGCCCTTGAAGATGACCGTATCGTGGATGTAATCGTGCCAGAATGCCCAGTCGAGCTTATCCGCCAGGAACTTCGAGCTGCGGTTGAATGGCTGCTCCAGCAGCGCGCCGTAGAACTGATCCCAGTACATGCGGGCATTGGCAAACGCCCAGAGTCGGCGGGTGCCGCCGTTTTCATACAGCGGATCGGTGTTGGAGGCAGTGACGGCCTTCGACCCGGCATAGATGCGGTGCGCCAGCATGATCGCGCCAATCGCGACCGCCAGCGCCGCAATCGCCAGGAAGGGATTGAAGTCGGCGACATGGGCGTGCAGGACGCTCGGTTCCAGGAAGCTGGTGAAGAGATGCGCGCCGAAGATGTTATCCAGGCCCAGGACGTTCGACGGGGTATTAAAGAAACCGCCGAACACGCTCAGAACTGCCAGCACGATCAACGGGATGCACATGAAGGCGTTGCTCTCCGGCGCGTGATGCGCAGCTTCTGTCCGCGCTTGCCCGAAGAACACCATCTGGATCTGCCGCCACATATAGAAGGCAGTGAACCCGGCAGCGATCAGCAGGCCACCCAGGGCGATGAAACCACCCAGGTTGTACAGTGGGCCTTTATCGCCGAAGAAGCCGACCAGGTAACCATCCAGCAGGATTTCGTCTTTCGACCAGAACCCGGCGAAGGGGAAGATACCCGCCAGCGCCAGCGTACCGATCATGTAAGTGATGAAGGTGATGGGCATCCGTTCTGCCAGACCACCCATATTCCGCATGTCTTGCGGGTCGAAGTCGTCGTGATGCGCGTGATCATCCCCATGTGCCGCAGCGGCATCATGAGCATGGGCGTCGTGACCGTGATCGTCGTGTCCATGACCATGGCTATGACGTTCATGCGCCAGATGATGACCGTGTTCGACGCCATGAATGACCGAACCGCTGCCCAGGAACAACAGCGCTTTGAAGAACGCGTGAGTCACCAGATGGAACATGGCCGCCGCGTAGGCACCGATGCCCGCCGCCGCGATCATGAAACCGAGCTGCGAGATGGTCGAATAAGCCAGCACGCGCTTGATGTCCCACTGCCCCATCGCCATATACCCGGCGGCCAGCGCGGTGCTGACGCCGATGACCGTGACGACAAACGAGGACAACTGGGCTTCATAGAAGAAGACGTTGCTGCGGACGATCATGTAGACGCCCGCCGTGACCATGGTCGCGGCGTGGATGAGTGCGGAAACGGGTGTCGGGCCTGCCATCGCGTCTGGCAGCCAGACGAACAGCGGGATCTGCGCGGATTTACCGGCAGCACCCAGCAGCATAAACAGGGTGATGATGACCAGCACGGTTTCAATCGGCAGGTTGAAGGGGCCGAAATCGACTTCGTGGTGATCTTCCAGCATCCGCTCGGCCTGACCGAATACGCCGAGTTGGCTGGTTTCAATGTGGTTGTTATCGGTATAGACCGGCAGGGCGGGCTCGCTGTGGCCGTCAGTTTCACCGTGGGCTTCGCCTTCGGCAGCCGCGGCCTCACCTTCACCACCGTGACCATCCTGCTGGACAGCTTGTTGACGGCTGCGACCTTCCGCCATAGCGACCGTTACACTGGCGGGGATGGCACCATGACCTTCTTCGGCAGCGCCCTCTTCACCGTGACCGGCTTCTTCACCATGGCCGCCGCCCGCTGCCCATTCCACATTGGCGATTTCGCCAGGGCGGAAGTAATCCAGCGTGCCGAACGTCCAGAACATCAGGAAAATCGCCATCAGCAGACCGAAGTCGCCGACGCGGTTGAGGATCATGGCTTTGCGGGCTGCCAGCGAGTTCTTCCAGCCGACGCCGTTGGTCTTATCGAACCAGAAGCCGATCAGCAGGAACGAGCACACGCCCACGCCTTCCCAACCGACGAACATCATCAGGAAGTTGTTGCCCGTCACCAGGATCAGCATGAAGAACAGGAACAGGTTGAGGTAGCTGAAGAAGCGGCTGAAACGCGGATCACCATGCATGTAACCGATGGCATAGATGTGGATCATCGAGCCGATGCCCGTCACCACCAGCATCATGGTCACACTCAGGGTATCGACGCGCATCTGCCAGGGGATGCTCAGCGTCCCGTTCGCCATCTCGATCCAACGGTCGAGGATGGGCGGGTTCACGACGGCAGCCGCAAAGTTGCTGTTCAACAGGTAGATGTAGAGCAAGATCGCTACACCGAACGAGAGCAGCGCCGCCACCGAGCCAATGGCCCCGGAAATCTTCTCGCCGAACCGGTATCCCCAGAACATATTGATGAGGAAGCCGACCAGCGGAATGATGATGATTGCAGTGACTAGACCCGGATAATTTTCCATACGTTCCCTCAAGGGCGCGGGCGCACAGTGTGAGCCCCTACGTTTTGCCGTTCCTGCGGGCGAGGCACGCCTCGTCCAAACATTTGGTTCCCCCTCTCCAGTGCCGCGCCGTCTTCGGCATGTGGCACGCCGGAGAGGGGGTTAGGGGGTGAGGCCGCTTACCCCTGCATCTGATGCAGTTCGTCCAGATTGATACTATGCTTGGTGCGGAAGATGGTCACGATCAGCGCCAGGCCAATCGCCACTTCAGCCGCTGCTACCGTCATAATGAAGAAGACAAACAAATGCCCATCCAGTTGCTTCCACTGATGGGCAAAGGCGACCAGCGCCAGATTCGCCGCATTGAGCATCAGCTCGACCGACATGAAGACCAGGATGGCGTTCTTCTTCAGGAGGACACCCATCGTGCCCATCACGAATAGCACCGCGCTCAACATGACAAACCATTCTGTCTGCATTGGTACCGCCCGTTCTCCGTGTTCGTTATCTTCTCCCCTGCTCCTCAGAGAGTAAGGGGATTCCCTATCGGACTACAACTGAATTCCCCCTCGCTAGTGAGCGAAGCGAACGCCCTGGAGAGGGGGGTAGGGGTGAGGCTAATCCCCGACCGCATCCGGCAGACGGCGCTGTTCGTCCGTCCCGCCGACATCAGCACCCACCTGGGCACCAATGGCAGTTCCCAGCGGCTTGGCCACGACCCGGCGGACATCACGGCGGCGAGCCGGGACGCCTTCCTTGTGGGTCAGTACAATCGCGCCGACCATCGCAGCCAGCAGCAGCATGGCAACCAACTGCATCGGCAGCATGTAGGTGGTGAAAAGCAGTTCACCAATCGAGTGCGGGCCGCCGAACTGCGCCGCCGCCGCTGTCACCAGGGGCAGGGCCACCGTACGGTAGCCAGTCGCGGTACCCGTCGTCGCCTGCTCCGCCACCACAATCAACTTGGACGTATCGCGCTCGATGCCGTACACATCCTGATTATTGAGCGTCGTCAGCGGGAGGTCTTCTTCGGTCGGTCGGATGATCTGCCAGGAGCGCAGGTCGGTATCTTCCGCCACCGCCGGAATTTCCACGAACTGGCCCGATTGGATCAGCGGGATCAGCACGCGGGTATCATCAGTCGCAAATTCGGAGCCAATATCGATCAGGCTGATATCGCTCTCGGGGAGCGCATTGAAGACGGTGAAACGCCCCGTACGGGCTGCCGTCGTCTCCAGGTTTTCTGGCTGAACCGTCACGTTCACCGTATCGGTTCCCCAGGCGATCACATTAAAGGCCGTCACGCGCAGGTCCGGGTCACCCGCCAGGGTCACTTCCTGCCGGAGCAGTTCGGTCTCGCTGCCGGCTTCCTTCACGATGATCGGGAAGGTGCCACCGGCGACGGCTTCAAAGCTGCTGGCATTCCCGAAGCGCAGATCGCTCGCCAGCAGGTTGCCTTCATCAGTATAGACATCCACCGGGCCGACATTCGCCGCCGCGTGGACAAAACGCAAATACGGCGCACGCTGCGCCGGACTCTGCAAATCAATCTGCCCGCTGCTGATGCCGAGCCAGATCGTGCCCATAAAGGCCAGCGCCAGCACGACAGCCAGCGGCCCCAGCCAGCGGAACTGCCGGGCGGGTTCGATGAGCTTCTCTGCGCCGAGCAGCATGATGACGAACACGAACAGCACCATGATCGCCCCGGCGTAAACCGCGATCTGCACCATCGCCAGGAAGGGGGCTTCCAGCATCAGGTAGAAGAACGCCACACAGGCGAAGTTCACAATGAGGAACAGCGCGCTATGAACCGGCTGCTCACTGAGCAGCATCATCATAGCAGCGGCTACGGCAATGGTGCCGACAATTACAAACAGAAGTGCTTCCATAGGCAGGCATCCCGAAGCGGTTTTGCGGTCTGAAAAGCTGACTTGTGCAGTTTATCGCAAATGAAGTGGAGATGCCAGTATTTAATGGACACCATTACGGGTTTTTCATGTGCCGACGGGGCAACCCGCTCGAAAACGGGCTGCCCCACATCCGTCAACGTCCGGCCGTTCCTAGTCGCCGCGCAGGGTATTGAGGAGTTCGACCGTATCGGGGTCGGCGTTTTCCCCTGCCAGTTCCACATACCGCTCGAAGTCTGCGATGGCCTCCGGGTAGAACGCTTCTCCCCGGTTGTAGTACATATAACCCCGGTTGTTGTAGTACAGCGGGAATTCCGGCATCAGCTCGATCGCCCGGGTGAATGCCTCGGTGGCTTCGACCAAAGTCGCCTCATCCCGGCTGTAGGTCAGGCCGATGCGGTTGTGGAAAAACGCCCGCCCTTCGTCGTTATCCGAAAGGGCCAGTGCGGTTTCAAAGAGCGCCCGCGCCTCTGGGTAATCCCCTTCCCGCCGGTAAATATCTCCCAGATAGCGGTACGCAGGAATATGTTCAGGATTGATGGTTAGCGCCAGCTTCAGCAGGCGTTCCGCTTCCTCGAAGTCCTCTTCCGCATAGTAGAAGCTCACCCCCAGCATGGTGTATCCATAGCCTTCATCCGGGTCGAGTTCAATCAGGCGGCGGGCCGGTTCGGCCAGCGCCTCCGCATCACCGTCATTGAGCGCCGTGTTCATGGTGGTGATCAGATCATCGACACGATCCGTTTCAGCCGCAATCGCAGCCCGCGCGGACTCCAGCAGCGGCTCCAATGACCACAAGCGTTGATACGGATTGTTTTCCGAGCGGATCAACACATACTGCCCATCCGGGCTGACGCTGGCCGCGACACTGCGATCCGCATCCGCGATGCTGACCCGCTCCTGCAACGTGACCAACCGGCGTCCATTGCTCACCTCCCACACCTGGAAGCTGCCCCCCGGTGTGGTGGTATAAATCAGGGACTCATCGGCTGACCAGCGGGCCGAAAGGACTTCTTCGGCCTCATGCGGCAGCGCGAGGATCTGGCTGCCATCCTCGGTGCTGCGGACGCGGACGATAGGCCCGCCCCAGATGAGCAAACGGCTGCCATCCGCGCTCAGGCTGCTGCCCTCCACATCCGCCTGCTGTGGATTCAGGTGAATCAGGCTGCCATCGGCGGCATCCAGCAGCGGCACGACCTCGCCGCGATTGCTGACCACCAACCGTGACTCGCCCGCCGGATACAGGCGTACGCCTGTATCCGGCACCTCGACCGGGGTCTCCCAGAGCGCTTCACCACTTTCCCCATCCCACAGGGTGACGATAGTCGCTTCAAAATCGGTGATGGTCGCCAATTGGCTGCCGTCGGCATTCCAGACCACGTTCCCCACCGGATGAGCGTGTGGCAGTTGGACGCGCACCTCCCCGCTGACCGGGTCGACCACCCACAACTCGCCTACGCAGTTCCCGATACGGCAGTCTACGGTCTTGAACCCGATCGTCAGCGCATATTCGTCCCAACCCGCGTCATCCAGCTCCATCCCCTCTGGTGGGGTATAGGTGAAGCGGGTTTCACCGGTACGACCATCCAACAGGGCAGGAACTTCATCCTGCGTGACAATTAACAGGGACTCGCCATCCGGCGACCAACTGACTTCCGGTCGAGTCGAGAGTGCTGAGTCAAAATAGGATGCAGCGCGGTCGGCTGTCCACAGTTGGGTGCCGCGCGTGCTTGGTGCCGCCAGCATATCCCAGACGGTCACGCTGCTGCCGCCGTAGTCCCAGGTCGCCAGCAGCGATTGATCGGCATTCAATGCCCAGTATTGCGCCGGGGGCATCATTGAGGCGATTTGCAGTTGCGTCTCGGCATCCCAGATTTTGAAGAACTCCCCCAGGTCACCGGAGAAAATCAGGCGTTCATCAGGGCTCCATTGGACTCGTTTGGCGGCGCTGCCCAGCGCCAGGAGTTCTTCGCCGCTGCTCACCTCCATCACCAGCGCCGCTGACGATTGGGGATCACCATACAGGATGGCGCGGCTCCCATCTGCATTCCAGGTGACGCCCATCCCCTCGTTCTGAGCGATCAATTCGCCTGTGGGACGGTATAGCGCCGCCGAGATCGGATTCCCGGTCAACGGATACATAGCCACAGTGGCATAACTCTGGCTGTCCGGCCCCCACACCTGCCGCAGCGCCCAGAAGCCCGTCGGTGAAAAGTGCACCACGGCCCCGCCCCCGAACTCGACCGAGGCCATGAGCGCCAGTAGATCCGGCTCCAGCGCCTCATAGTCCGGTCGGGTGAGGGCGCTGAACACGAACAGGTTGATCCCGCCGATGCCCATGTCCAGGGCGTAGACGCTGCCCGCGTTTGTATCGTCCTCCGCTTCGAACTTCGCCGCCGGGTAAGCGCCAACCGTCGTCGTCTCCAGCGTGATGTCTAGGGACTCCATCTGATCGCCGAATGCCGTTTGCAGCACGTTCTCCGGGGTATCCCCTGGCAGGCCCACCCCATACGTCTTCATAAGATATTGCCAGCGCATCACCAGCCCGCGCATCTGACCCGCTTCCGGGTCGTCTACATCGCCGTCCCGCTGCAGCATCGAGTCATCGCTGACCAGATTGAAGAAATACAACCCGTTTTCATCATTCCGGCGGTCAGCCGCCCATCCTGCCGGCAAATCAAAACTCAAATAACCGTCATAGGTGGTATAGGTGGTCAGGCCGTCCTGTCCGCTCACAATTTGGACTGTCATCAAAACCACGACAAACAAACTAAGTAAGGTCAATAACTGCCGCCGGTACATGGCTGCGCTTTCCTTTGGTGCATGTAGAGCTGATTGAAATCTACTACGGCTCTGATCCTCAGGCTACTCACCGCCCCTTTCACCTTCAAAAAACGGAACAAAAACGGAACATATGTTCCGTTTTTACCCTCAAAACGTGCTACCTTGTTGGTAGTCAATGGCTGGTAACGGATCGCTAACCACACATCTCATAGAACGAACCACGGACCACCAGCCATTGACCTCTAGCCACTACGCAAGGAGGCCCATGTACACGCTCACCACCCTGCACCACCTGCGTGCTCGCCTGCCCATCCAGCCACTAGCTCGATAATCTGCGGCGGGTGAGTTCAGCGGTGCGAAGACAAGATTTGGGAGGATGTTCCGTCTCTGCTGTTAGCCTACGAATAACCTGAACTTGTCGTACGCTTGTCTATCTCTCGATTTTTACTCAGCGAAATTATATTATTAGTACGATTAACTAAATATCATGCGACCAATCAACTATGCTCGATATTCGTAAGTCCAGCCTACGACTGATCTTCGCCCTATTTGCCCTCATCTGTGGATCGATTTTGTTTTCCCAATGGACTCTCTCAGAGCCAATACTCATCGAAGACAAGGCAGGGGAAGCTAATGTCCAGTTCTGGGCGGAACGCCGCACGCTACTCTACCCCGGCGAGTGTATGCAGATCAGTTGGTCGCTGCGGGGTATCGAGGCGGTCTTTATCAATGGCGAGCCGACCATTGGCTCTCAGCGGGAGACACACTGCCTGACACCGGATACGTTGCCCGTCCTGAGTGTCATTTTTCCTGGCGGCGCACAACATGATTACCACCTGCCCATCTCCTTCTTCCTCAGCCGACCGGTTGGCATCCTTGTTCTGGTTGGTTGGGCCATCGGTCTGGCAGGATGGCTTACCATCACCGCCATACCAGCCCGCAAATCCGAAGTAACACCGCTCCCGGAGCAACCCATTCAGCCGACTCCATCAGCATCGGATGCAGCAACCATCCCTACCCAACCGGAAAGCCGACTGGAAGCCGCCTTCCAGGGCTGTCTGATGCGCGTCGGCGGCCTGACCTTGCTGATTGTCTTTCTCTTTTTGGGTCTTGAAGGCTTGCTACGGTTGTACTTCAGCGTTCTCGGTGATGAGACCAATCGCATCCGTTATGTTCTCTCGACCGAGGAAATCAACCAGTTACCCAGCGAGGTTATTCCACTGCCAGGGGTTGATTACGGCATGAGCGCCAATCAATCCGGGCGCAACCGACTCGGGTGGCGCGGCCCGGAGATCGACCTACCAAAACCGGAAAATCGCTTCCGTATTGTGGCGATGGGTGCCTCTACCACCTACGGTTTCACCCCGCCGGATGAAAGCTACCCCGCATGGCTGGAGCGTACACTCCGCGAACAATTTAACCTGACCCATGTTGAGGTCATCAATGCAGGGGTAATCGGCTATACCACCTTCAACTCCCTCGTCAGCCTGCCGACCCGTGTCTTGGAGTTGGAGCCTGATCTGGTCATCATCTATGACGCCACTAATGATGTGCTGACCCGGGATGTCCCCCCAGAATGCTATCAGGGTATGAATGAACTTCGGGGTGTCGATCCTCGCCTGTACATTAGCTTTCCTTTTGCCCCTCCTCTCAGCCGCAGCGTCCTCATGCGTTTTCTGAGCATAAATCTTGGCCTTGAGCGTGACCCGTCCATCCTCAACAGTCGGACTGCTAACGTAGTCTATGAATGCGCCCCCGGCATATATGCCGATCGGGAAGTGCCGCGCGTGGGGCATGATTCCGCCCGCATCGAACAAAACCCGCCCGTTTACTATGAACGTAATCTGCGTTCCATGATTGGCATCGCCCAAATACACAACATCCGGGTCATGCTGCCCACCTGGGCATACTGGGAGGCCACCACCGAACCTGGCCCCTATTGGCGAGCTGCTATCGATGAACACAATGTGATTGTTCGTGAACTTGCCGCTGAATATGATCTGCTCACATTGGACTACGCCGAACTCGCCCCGCAGGATCAATCTTTCTGGTCAGATTATATTCATATGAACAGCGCTGGGTCGCGGCATCAGGGGGAGGCCTTCGCTGCATACCTGGTCGAGCAGGGTGTCTTCGCAGATCAATAGACGGTGCAGGACTTTTCAGATGGGCGCATCAATGCGCTGTTTTGCGTAAGTCCAGTCAACACTAAACCTCCCATCCTTCCCAAAAAACGGAACAAAAACGGAACATATGTTCCGTTTTTACCCTCAAAACGTGCTACCTTGTTGGTAGTCAATGGCTGGTAACGGATCGCTAACCACACATCTCATAGGACGAATCACGGCCTACCAGCCATTGACCTCTAGCCACTACGCAAGGAGGCCCATGTACACGCTCACCACCCTGCACCACCTGCGTGCCCGCCTGAACCTGGGCGCGACCGATACCGCCGATGATGCCCGACTGCTCAATGCCCTGGAGGCCGCCTCCACCAGCATCGAACGCGCCACCGGGCGGCGCTTCAGCCCGCACCGGCTCACCCGCCTGCACGACTTCACCAATCCGGTTGAATTGCTGCTGGAGGATGACCTGCTCGACCTGCATAGCATCACCAATGGCGATGGCTCTGCGCTTGACCTGGGGGATGTCATCCGCCTGCCGGATAGCACCCCGCACAGCGTCCTGCGCCTCACTGGCTCCAGCGCCTTCCTTTATATGCGCTCCCCGCTGGAGGCCATCGCGGTGACCGGCATCTGGGGCTGGCATGAACGCTGGTCGACCGCCTGGCGCAGCACCAGCGATAGCGTCCAGGACAATCCGCTGTCTGCCAGTTCCATCACCCTGACGGTGACAGATGCGGATGGCGCCGATGCCATTGGCGAAGCGCCGCGCTTTCAGGTCGGTCACCTGCTGAAGATCGACGACGAATACCTGCGCGTCATTGCCGTCAACCCGGCCAGCAATATCTTAACCGTCCTGCGCGGGGTCAATGGCACGGCTGCCGCTGCCCATAACCTGAACGCGCCCATCAGCACCTACCAGCCCTCCGCCGATGTCGAAGCACTGGCGCTGCGCTGGGCCGCCTGGCTCTACCGGGAGCCGGATACATCCCACCCCGGCGAACCGCTCGACCTGTTGGAGTCGCTGGACAGCCTCCAGCGCACCCGCGTCCGGGTATAGACGAGGAGTGATTAGTGATAAGTGATTGGTGAAGATTTCGAGTTGCCGGTCTGCCTACCAGCCATCAACACGCTCTATGTCTTCACTTCTTCACTCTGCACTTTGCACTCTGCACTCTGCCCTGACCACTCTCCGAAGGAGTTTCCATGACCCTTGCCGCTGCCCTGACCCAACTCGCCGCGCTCACCGTGCCGGGGATCAACCACAACCTCGCCATCGACGCCGTACCGGAGCAAATCGCCCGCACCAGTTTGCCGATCTTGCTGGTGCTGCCGGATGGCCTGCCACAAGCGAAGCCGTCCGCGCCGGGTGAAGGTTTCACCGCGGTAGCCTTCAGCCAGGGTGCCCGCACCGTCAGCCTGTCGGTGACTCACCTGCTGCTGACCGCGCCTGTCCCTAGCGGACGTGGGGCGGCCAGCCACCTGCCCGATCTGGTCGCCTGGATTGATGCTTATCTGAGTGCGCTGGCAGCCGATGTCACCCTGGGCGATTCGCTGCTCGAACCCGCCCGGGTGCGAGTCCAGCCCGGTCGCTTTGACTACGGCGGTGTCAGCTATCACGGCTGTGCCTTCCAGCATGAATGGCTCATCGCGGTGTAGCAGACAGTACAAAGTACAAAGTGAACAGTACAGCGTGAAGCGCCGGAACCGTTACCAACAACCCACATCGCTCACTCCTCTGCACTCGTTCACTTCTTCACTCATTCACTAATCATCCTCCGAAGGAGTTCTCATGTCCGCCACCTACACGGTTGTCGTCGGCGACAATGACGACAACAACAACATCAGCGCCGAAGTCCTGCGCTTGCACTGGCGCCTGGGGATGGAGCGTCCTTATGACTCCAGCGCCGCGCCCATCCAGGCCGAGATTAAGGTGCAGAATCCGGGTCGTGGCTTCTCTCCGGAAGTCAGCAACCGTTCCCTGACTCCCGGCACGCCCGTCCGCATCCAATCGACCCACGCCGGGGTCACACGCACCCATTTCACCGGGCGCATCCGGTCGGTCGAACCCTCCGCCGGGGATCACGGCGGGAAAGAAGCCATCATCCACGCCAATGGACCGGAATGGGAACTGATGCAGTCTACCGCCAGTCTGCCGCCGCAGATCAACCGCCGCGCCGACCAGATCAGCAGTGACCTGATCGACTTGGCACCCTTGCGCCAGCCAGATCTGACCGGGCGCTGGTTGCTCGATCAACCCATACAGGCCGAGTTAGGGCTAAATACCCGCATGGCTGACACCTATCCGCGCCTGCTGGAGACCGGGGTATCCACCTTCGTCCTCTGCGCCGACACCTGGACGGAAACCACCAGCACCTGGGAGGCGCTAGGCGAGATTGCCGCAGCGGAACGGGGTCGCCTGTTCATCAACCGTGCCGGGCAGATCGTAATGCTCAACCGCCATCACACCCTGCTTGACCTGACGCCGGTCGCCAGCTTCACCGATGACATGGACGAGCTGGACTACCGTTACGGGGCTGATCACACCAACCGCGTGGCGGTGAACACGATCCCGCGCACAGCTGGCCCGGCCAACTCGATCCTCTGGACTCTGGCTGAATCCCAGCGCTTGCCCGGTGCCGGTCGCCCGCTGGTGCTGATCGCACGCTTCAGGGACTCCGCCGAACGTCCGACAGGTGCCGCTTCGGTCACGCCGCCCGTCTCCGGTCTGGATTGGCAGGCCAATACCCGCACCGATGGCACCGGCCAGGATCGCACCAGCAGCGTCTTTCTGAAAGTCACCGCCGCCGCCGCCGCCGCCGCAACACTGGAGTTCAGCACACAGTCGTCGGAAACACTCTATATCCTGGCCGGGGCGCGGCTGCGCGGGACGCCCATCCTGCAGGGGGATCCAGTCACGGTCGAAGCGGTCGATTTTGCGCGCCAGAATCGCTATGGGGCAGCGTCCACCACCTTCGACCTACCCACCCTGACCGCAGAATTCGCGGCCGATCTCGCCCGCTTTGAACTGGCCCGGCGTGCCCAACCGCGTGGCAAAGTCGAGTGGCTGACTCTGCGCGGCAGATCGCATCTGCCCGACCTGTTGGCCCATACCCTCTTTGACCGCATCACGCTCACCGAGGCGCAAACCGGCCACACGGCGGATTACTTCATCATCGCGGAGGAACACACCATCGAGCGTGGCGGTCTGCGCCACCAGGCCCGCTGGCTGCTCGAACCCGTTGACGTGGCTTTCTGGCGCGTCGCCTCCAGCACGCTCGATCAAACCTGCGTGCTGGCCTATTGAGACTTTCAGCGGTCAGCCATCAGCCATCAGCTATCGACTATCGACCTTTCTTCACTGTGAACTGTGAACTGTCCACTGTGAACTATCTTCAGGAGAAACCATGCCCCCCATTTGGACGACTCCCCGCACCTGGGCAACCGGGGAACTGGTCACCGCCGCCCAACTCAACCAGCACCTGCGCGATAACCTCGACTGGCTTAAGTCGCCAGCCTGGACGCAGCACATCGGGACCGGCAGCGGCAACTATGCCCTCGCCCCGGTCGTGAACACCTGGACTCTGCTCCACACAGACTTTGACCGCAGCCTGACCACGCTCGGCGGGCGGATGCTCATCCATGCCGCCCTGATGGTCAACACCACGGCCACCGGCACCAGCGCCTTCAGCCTGGAGATCGACGGCGTGTTGCAAAGCAACACCGATGGCCTCGCCGCCATCTTTGGTGCGGGCAATGCCTATCTCAGCTTCGTCTATCCCGTCGTCCTCAGCGCCGGGCCGCATACCATCCGACTGATGGCTCGACTCACCACCAGCGGCACCGTCACCGTCTACAACCACCCGTCATCCAGCGGTCAGCGCCTGACCCCCTTGTTCTGGATTGGAGAGATCGCCTGATGTCCATCGAACTCAGCCTCAAACGCGAAGCCGTCAATCTCGAGGCGCTGCAGGAAGAACTCAGCGCCATCGCCGGGCAGATCGTCCCGGTACGTTATGCCGCCGGGGAGGTCAGCATCAGCCTGCCGGATACCCTGCGCGAGAACCAGGTCAACCAGGCACGCCGGGCGATCCTCCAGCACGATCCGGACCAGCTCACGGCCCGCCAGCAGGCCGCCCTCGACCGCCAACTCCAGCGTGAGCAGGCCCGCCGCGACTTGAAAGGGGTAGAGCTGGATCTGAAAGCCTTTGAGGAGAAGGATGAAGCCCTGCGCCTGCTCGCCCGCAAGATCGCCTGGCTGGAACGCGAACTCGCCCTGCTGACTGAGTAGGGACGAGGCGTGCCTCGTCCGCCTACCTTCCAACTCGGCCCTGTTGACCGACTAACCATCAGCCCATCTGCACTTCTTCACTCTGTACTTTGCACTCAGCACTTGAAAGGACTCCCCATGCCCCCCACACCCACCCGCCGCCCGATAATCGACCCGATCCTGCTGGCGCTCAAATCCCGCCGTGTCGTCGTCGCCCTCTGTACCCTCCTCATCGGCCTGCTCACACTGGCAGTACCGAATCTCCAACCTATCCGGGGTGAACTGCTCACGCTGCTCATCACGCTGGCGCTGGCCGTCATCGCCGGATACTCGGTCGAAGATGCTGCCCGCCTCGCCCGCGACCGCAGCACCATCGCGCCGGATGCCGCTGACCTGCGCGAGCTGCTCCGCGAAGTCCTCAGCGAACTCCTGACCGAAGCGGCTCGCCCGGACTCGCTGCCAGAACAGTCGCGCAACCCCTAACCGCTATCGCAGCCACCGTAGGGGCGCCCCGTTGGGCGTCCCCGGTGCCTGTCCAAAATGTCCAAAGTGTCAAATCTGTCCAGATAGCGAATAGAGGGCCATTCCGACGACCACAAATTCCCCAAACCTCTCTGCGCGGGCACTCAGTTTGCAGGTAAAATGAAAGGGAACATCAGTCGAATTGGCGCTGCCCCCAAGGAGAAACCCACCCATGACTTCCCTCTACCCACTCAAGATTCAGCCCGCGCTGCATGTCAAAGTCTGGGGTGGTCGCAAGCTGGAAACCCTCTATCATCGCGCCCTCCCCACCGCCGAACCCTATGGCGAATCCTGGGAACTGCACGATACCGCCACTGTCGCCAATGGACCGCTGGCCGGTCAGACCGTCGGCGCACTGCTCAAGGACTACGGTCACGCGCTGGTCGGCCCGGCCAATGATCCCGCCGTCGGCTTCCCGCTGCTGGCGAAGATCCTCACCGCCGAAGATTGGCTCTCGGTGCAGGTGCACCCGAATGATGAACAGGCGGTCGAACTGGAAGGGGAGCCGCGTGGCAAAACCGAAGCCTGGTACGTCTTGAATGCAGCCCCCGGCGCGACGCTGGTCAAAGCCGTCAAACCCGGCACCACCCGCGAGGCCATGGCGGAGGCGATCCGCACCAACACGCTCGAGCCCCTGCTGGTCTATGCTGAAGTCCAGCCGGGTGATGTGCTCTATGTGACGGCGGGCACCATCCACGCGCTGGGGCCGGGCCTCGTCATCTATGAGATCCAGCAGTCCTCGGATACCACCTATCGGCTCTATGACTGGGGCCGGATGGATTTAAACGGTCAGCCGCGCGCCCTGCATATCGAAAAAGGGGTGCTGGTTTCCACGGTCGATTCTGTCCCGGAGATCAAGCAAACCGGGTCGAACACGCTGCCCGTCGTTGATGTGGCGCAGGGGCCATACTTCACCACCGTCCTGCATCAGCTCAACCCGCGCAACGGCCCGCGCATCACGCTCGATACGCACGGCACCCACTTCCACATCCTGACGTGTATCGAAGGCAGTGTAACGGTCAGCGCCGGGGACGTCCATTTTGAATTGGCCCAGGCCGAAACGGGGCTGATTCCCGCCAGTGTCGGCGCTTATACCCTCAGCGGCAGCGCCCGTGTCCTGCGCTCGTGGCAGGGGTAGCTCAACCTTGACTTTCACGCTTGCCGAGCATTACAATGCGCCCCATTGAGGGCCTGTAGCTCAGTTGGGAGAGCGCTACAATCGCACTGTAGAGGTCAAGAGTTCGAGTCTCTTCAGGTCCAAGTTTCCATAACTAGGCATATACAGATGGTCAGGGAACGGGAACGTGTAGTAGAGCGTTCCCGTTCCTTCTTTTATCACAATCTTCGCCACAAACTGCTGTATGATCCGCCGTGCCAACGCTCGATCTTCTCCGCAGAGTGCATCCCGCATATAGACAATCCAGCCTTCCAGCGCCTCATCGCTGATCTGCCCGATATGTCCGGGGTTGACCTGCAAGGCTTTCAGCACGGCCAGTTCGGACAGTAACTCTTCTTCCTCGCGCTTCCGGCTATCGTATCTTTGTTGGACATGTGTAGCGTAACCCATCTTCTCAATGGCATCCATGATGTTATCGAGCGACTTCTGAACCTCAGCCAGCTTATCTTCCAATACTGTAATCCGCGTTCCAGCATCATTGCTGCGTTCTTCCAGCGACGCGGCGATGTTCGCCGCCAGCGGACGCAAGTTATCCATCGTCAGCACATGCGCCAGCAGGTTTTCAATCACCGTCTGGTCGAGGCTTTTCATGCTGACACGTTTTGCCTCACACGCCTGTCCGCGTGAATTCTTCATAGTTGAGCAGATGAAGAAGGTATAGCTACCGCGTTTGCCCTTCTCTCCCGGAATATGTTCGATATTCATGGGATGGTCTTCGCCCTCCACATGACCGCAATAGACCAAACCTGATAGTAGGTGTTCACTCCCAACACGACGAGGTTCCATACTGCGATCCATCGACTTGCCACTGCGTTTCTTCGCCCGTTCCGCTCTGCGCTTCTGTTCCGCCTCAAACCAATCTCTTGGGATCATAGCGGTCACAAAGCCTTCGTAACACTTCGCACCATATTCCAGATTGCCAGTGTAGATCGGGTTGGAAAAGAAGGTATCGTAGCCATTGATGTTCTTGAACAAGCGTGTAGCGGTGTGGATTTCTCCGTAAGATGCCCCGGAGTGGCGCATTTCCCAGGCAAGATAGCAGCGATCCCACATTTCCGGGTCAGGGATAATTCGCTGGACAATGCGGGCTTCACCAGCGGTACGGCCCTTTTTGCGTTTATATACGCCGACCTGGATGCGTTCACCTTTGAAACCAGTCGGAACACCACCGGGCATCACACCCAGGTATGCCCCGGTGCTCACCCAGTCGGGGTTATATCTGAGGAACTCAGGATCGTTGTCTCGGGTGCCAACAAGCTGCGCCAAACCGCGCTTGGCATTCTGCGAAATTTCGTCGAGCGCCTGTTCATCCTGCCACTGCTGGAAGGCTTCGATCAGCGCATCAATGGCGGCATTTCCGGTATTGGCTGAGGTCACCAGATCAATAATGGTGATCCCACGCAACCGCAAATCAGTCTTGATATTGGTGGCTTCGATGCTATCTCGCCCTAACCGATTCGACTTCCAAAAGATCACGCCGAAGGGTTTTTCACGGGTGACCTTCTCACGCTTGTAGCGGTCATTGATGTGTTTGAAGCGACGACGCAGGTCAGACAGCATCTGCTGAAGCTGATCGCGCTTTTCGGTATTCGATGACAGCTTCGACTCATCGATGTAGACCTGACCCAGCACGAGATTGTGATGCTGGCAGTATTCACGAGCAGTTTCGATCTGCTGCGCGACGCTACGATCCTGTTCCTCACCACCGGAGTCGCGGCAGTAAACGACGACATGGGTGCCGGGCGACAGCGGGCAGTCCTGCCGGATGAGGTGAAGGTAGCGGTTGTCGTTATTCATGTGATTTACTCGATCTGCTATTCATCTACGGGTTTCAGATCATCCAGCGTGACCTTGTGTCCACGATCCATCAGGTACTTCATCGCAGTGGCTTTCCGCAGCGTGAGCTTGTTACCCTCTTCGCTGTACGCGGTGAGGTCAGCGTATTCCTCATCGGTGATAGTGCCGAAATTGTTCTTGGTCATCAGCACGGACATCCGCACCTGAATGTCTGCAGGCATCTGTTCGCGGGCAACCGCCCACAGCGCATCATCCGAGAGATTTACCATCGCATCCAATGCAGCAAGTTCTTTGGCTGGGATTTCCGAGTCGGGTTGATCGTGAGTTATGGGCCACCTCATACGAACATTTAATCTAATATACAACAATTTAGTAGACGCGAGGAGCCGGATTTCGTGTACAATCAGAGCAAGAAGTCTTGTATAAGCATTGCGATACTGACAGGAAGATTTTGATTAATGGCTGATCCTCATCAGGTTAAAGACAAATATATTAATCATCTTCAAAAACTTGTAGCATACTGGGAAAACCTTGGTAAGACTGATCCCGTTGAAAACAAAAAATACTATGAATTATATGAACGATCCAAAACAGTTCTAAACCAGATATGTTCTGATGCTCAAGATTTTGTCAAAACAGTAGGATCTCCTTCACAAGAAAATATGGCCCGCATAATTGGGAAACTGCGGGCCACACAACTTGATCTGAGCAATGGTTTTCTATACCTTGAGCACAAAATTCAGGATAAGATGGCTATTGATTTGATGCAGCAAGCTGAAGAACTGCTCATCGAAGGTAAACCAGGTCACTTTGAACATATTCCTGCAGCGGTATTGGCAGGTGCAGTACTGGAACATTTTCTGAGGACACTTTGTAGTCGTCAATCTCCCCCGATTTCATTAAATTTGGATAATGGCAATCTCAAAACACTTGCCACGCTTGTGAATGATCTTGAAAATATTGGGCTATATAATGCCGTTGAAAAAAAACAACTTAAAGTATGGGTCGAAATCCGCAATGCCGCTGCACATGGGCAATTCGATCAGTTTACCCATGAGCAGGTTGTAAAGATGATCGAGGGTATCAAGAGCTTTATTGAAGATCACAAGTGATTGTCATTACCCCAGGTCATCATCACCCTTCATGTAGGTACGATTAATCCCGCCATTCCGGGTCAACCATCGTTGGGTCATACTCCAGCGACAGTTTATGTTCGATGAGTGCCTTGACGCGCTGCTGCACTGCTGGAGGTAAATCCTTCCACCTGTAACCATGAACTGTTACGTCCGGTTCGATACGTTTCGCCTCCCCTGGTGCCTCCATTTGGTAGTGGGCAATGAGTTGATTTGCGATCAAACGCACCAACTTAGGAAAGTTGAGGTCAAAGCCTGCCAACGGATTTGATGGCATCTCACGCATTGCATGGATCGCCTCTTTGCGCGTGTAACTATCAGTCATGGCTTCAAGCACACCCAACACAGCATCCTGTTTTTCAGGGGGGAGTTCGTCAAAGACATCAGCGAGGTAGTCAGCTCTTACAGAGTTTGCATTTGCCTGGGGAGGAATATAGCCAGCCAGACGAAATAACATTATGGCATCTACATCAAGTGCGTCAGCAACGCGCCGCAATGTGCGCGGATCGGGATCTTTCGCCTGTGGATCAATTCCGTGCTTAAGTAGATTGCGTATCACGGACTCAGATACCCCTGCAACAGCAGCTAATGTGCTGTTGTTGTGATTATGTTTTTCCATCAGATCGGCAAGAAATCTGCCGAGTGTATTTGCCGAGGAATTCATGCGCTGTGAGCATCCTGATGTGAGCTTGAGCTACTTTTCTCGCATTATACATCTTTGCTGCCAGCCCTATTGACAGCATAGAAAATAACAATGTATAATGCGTCAGATAACGTGTATCGTTTTTTGGAGCGATTTGTAGAGGCTGCATTTGCCTCTATTATTTTGCATCAAATTCGCTCTGAAAAACGAATTCAGTGAAATTAAGCGAGTTCAACATGGCGAAACCACGCGGACGAAAGACCAAATCCATACCGATGAAGATTGGCAACGATCCTGCTTTGTGGCGCTATGCCAACCTGCAGGAAGCTCTTAAAGCCAATACTCACCTGATCGCTCGGCTCATTCAGTCCGGCGCAGAACAGGCAGAAGCATCCCTACACACTGTCGAAGCAACGGAGATCCCTCTGGTGTTGGAGCGCATGTGATGAACACAGCTCTTTTTTTCCTCACGCTATCCGTATTGAGACCGTACAGTCGGAGATCTCATGATTAAACGAATTGAGTTTTCCTTAAATCTGGATGATCCGCGTGAAGCAGCAATTTTTCACGCCCTCGAACCTTCCCTACGCTACCGGCGTGCCGGGGCCATCATCCGCCAAGCGCTGGACAATCTTCTCATCAGCGAAGATACCCAGAAGCCCCAATTTCCAAGTGTTGTCACAAGGGAGAAGACTCATGAGCAAACGTCAGTCCAGTAACACTATTATTTCTCGCAGCGTGCTGACGGTGGGGTTGGATGTGGGCTACGGCGTGGTCAAAGCAGTCACCGATACCAGTGAGATTAGCTTCCCGTCGGTGTCTGGTCATGCCCGCGAAATCAAGTTCCAGGCGGAGACGCTGGCAAGCCGCTATCCAGGGGATCAGCTCATTGACGAGGAGGGTCACTGGTTCGTGGGTGATCTGGCGCTCAATCAACTCCCGGCCGGTGAAATCCTGCGGTTGCGGGGACGGACGGCTAACGAGGCGACGATGGGCAATGCCTTCCGGCTACGGCTGGCGAAAGCGGCACTAGGCAAGCTGCTCGGAGGTGGCGTTGGCAATGGGGATGTCGTGCATTTGCGGTTGGCGTCGGGATTGCCGGTTGACTATATGCGCGATGCCGGGGAGTTCAAAGCCGGGCTGGTTGGGCAGCATCGCATCCAGACGGATGCGGCAGACTTCGTGGTCAACATCACCGAGGTCATGGTGATGCCGCAGCCCTATGGCAGTGCCTACGCCATGATGCTCACTCCAGCCGGGGAGATCAATGTCTACCACACCTGGATGCGAACGGGTGTCTGTGATGTCGGGACCTACACCGTCGATCTGGTGCTGGATGACGACGGCGATTATGTCGATGCCGAAAGCGGCTCGGTCGAGAGTGGCGTGTACACCGCGCAGGAGCGCATTGCTGCCATGCTGGAACGTGACTACCGCGAGAAGATCCCCCACAAGATTGTCGAGAGTGTCCTCAAGACGGGCATGTTCACTGCCCATGGCAAGACCATCGACTACCGGACTGAGGTCGAGGAAGCCTTACAGCCGCTCCGCAGCGCGACCCTCAACTTGATGAGTGAGAAGTGGCAGCGTGGCACGACCGTCGATGTCATCTACCTGTCGGGCGGCGGAGCCGAGTTGGTTTATGAGGAAGTCTATCGAGCATATCCCCAGACCAAACTGGTGCCGCAAGCGCAGATGGCGAACGCCAGAGGGTATCTCTACTACGCCAACTTTATGGGGAGGAGCAAGTGAAGCTGACAGAGGCGGGTTGGACACGTCCAACCATCTGTCCTGACACGTCCGACCAGTTTCTTGAGGGAAGGAGGGAACCATGCCGAAGAAGCCGAGACGCGGCTACAAGATGATCTCATTCAAAGCCTACTACGACAGCGACGCCGACATCCTCGATTGGTGGGAAGGCTGCACCGAGGGCGAGCGCAGTGAAGCGCTTCGCGACCTGATACGCGAGCGACTGGGGCTAGGCATGAAGCCCGCCAAACGCCTGAGCATCCCGGAACTGAGCGTCTTGCAGCATGACACCGCCTGGATACGGCAAGCCTTATCCGATATGCCCGCCTGGTTGGAGAGCTATCTGCATGAGTTAGCCATCCGTCCGACAGTGCAGACGATACCAAGCGCAGTAACTCCTGCAGGAGCCAGTGGCATGGCCGACAACGAGAGCCAGCGCCGGTCGAAACGTATTCAGGATCGAGGCTGGTGATGTCGGACAAACGCACTGCACAAGGGCGGCAGAGCCGCCCAGTTGCCGCGTCGGGGCGCGGCAACCACGCGCGGGGGTGGGGTGAAACACACCCTCTTGTGATGAGTAACTCATCCCACCCCCGCGCAAGCCAGCTAAATCGCTGGCTCCTCATGCGCCGGAGGGCTGCGGTGCAGCGGCCTTCGGCGCTGGCACCGAGGCGGCGGTGTGAGGCACCCGCCGCGCCTGTCAGTGCGATAGATCGCACTGACAGGCCGTACCCCGTACCGGGGTACGAAGAACCCATGCACCAGTCAGCAAGAGGAGATTTACACGCATGACTCACCGTCAACTCGTCCGTGAAATTGCCAGGCGGCTGCCGCGCCTGAAGCGTCGCGACATCGCCGAAGTGCTGGCCGTCCAGCACGAACTCTGGCTGGCAGAGCTGAGCGCAATAGATGGCTCAATCACCCTGGGCGATCTGGGCAAGTTAGTGGTCGAAATGCAGACCATACAGGCCGCTGGCGTGGTCGGACGGCGGCCACTCAAACGCCTGTATCTGCGCTTTCGACCCACTGCCAAGCTGAAGAAGGCCATAGTCGACAAAGGAGCAGCCGCATGAAACGACGCATACCCAACGCCTACAGCGAACGGATGACCGTCAACCTGACACCCGAGCAAATGCGCCGTCTGGAGGAACTCCGCAATATCCGCGCTCGTGCCGGTCGCTTTGTCAGCAAGAACGACCTGCTGCGCGATGCCGTCAACTACTACCTGGCTTCGCAAGACGATCTGCCTGGATCGCGCCGAGTGATTGCCAAGGGCATTGAAAAGAAGGTGGATGGACTGGAGGTCAAGCTGGATGCGCTCACCCAGAACTTCACCGACTTCGTCAACAGCATCCGTCGTCGCCGAGAAGGACAGTAGCCGCGATGGATCGCAAGCAGATGTGTGTCGCCAATGTGCAATACAAGAAGCCGTCTGCTGATGGCACCAAGCAGTCCAGGAACTTGCTGCGGTATCTCACATATAGGGAAAGCCGGGATGAAGCCGCCCGTTACACCGCCGGAAAGGATCGCTGGCACGATCACGGGATGGGCGGGTCAGTAGCTGATATTGCTGCCCGCTGCGACGACCTCAGAAGCGAACATGTGTTGGCGTTTAGTTTAGTCGTGAATCCCAATCCGGATCTCATGGCGCTGGTCGATCCCGAAGACCGCGAGGACTTCGTCTGGGAACTAACCGAGGGCGTCATCGACGTCTTCTTCGACCGCCGGGGACTAGACACCGGGGTCGAGTGGGCTGGCGTGCTTCATCACCGTTTGACTGACGACATGGAGTCACCCGGTTTACACAACCCGCATGTCCATGTGGTCCTGCCTGGAACGGTCTACAGTGAGGAACATGGCGGTCGGGTGCCGCTCTTCTTCAGCCGCAATCGGAAAGTGGATCACATCGAGATGCTGCATCGCACGACTGAAGACCAGATGGTCAATCTCATGGATCGGTATGTCGGGCCGGAGTGGGAAGTTCGCTATGACCAGTTGGCAGCCGTCCGGGAAGAGCAGACAGCGATTACTGAGGACGAGCCACATGGCTGGACAATCGACGAAGACGAGCGGGAGTGGCCGGTCTGGAGTGGTATTCGTCGCACGAGTGAGGCCACCACCAGCCTTGGCTTCTACCAACTCTATCCTACGCCGAACGATGACGACGAGGAGTCTGTCAGTATCCAGTTCCGTCCGCTGCTGAATGGCCTGACTCATCAGGAAGCCGAACGATTGGCACAAGTGCTGGGGATAGCCATGAAAGGCGATCTGGAGCAGTTAAAAGCATTGGCTGAAGTGCTGGGGCAGATGACCCCAGCCGAACGTTCAGACTTGCTGGAGGGGATGGAACCGACCCAGCCAGCGCTGGAAATCGACCTTTAACAAAAGCATACAGGGACGGGATGCGCTCGAAGTTTGGCGACGAAAAGCGCGTCCTGCCCCTGCACACAACCTAAAGTGAGAACAGTATGTCACACAACCTGACTGCCGACAAGCGGTCGGCGCTGGATCGCCGCGCCTTCCTCGGCGCACTGTACCAGGGCAGCCCGGATGATTTGTACCTGGAACTGCGCTGCATTCACCCGGAAACGGGTGAGGTCAAGACCTTCTGGAGCAAACTCGGTGACAAACGCCGCCTGACCAGCAGCTTCAAGCAAGCAGACGCCCTGAATCGCGACAGCTTTGGCCTGTACTTCGCACCCTGCCTGCGCGCTGCGAGCAAGGGCAGCGCCGAGTCTGCCGCCCTCGTCCCGGCCCTCTGGTTGGACGTGGATACCGATGGCGATACTGCTCAGCGCGAACACGCATTGAACAAGTTACGGTCTTTTGGTCCAGCACCGTCATTCATCCTCGACAGTGGCGGCGGCTGGCACGCCTACTGGTTGCTGGATGTACCCTTTGTTTTGACGGATGAAGCGACTCGTACTCACATCGCGGATGTGCTGCGAGGATTGGCAGCCGCGCTGGGGGGCGACCCAGCGTATGTGAAGTCGGTAGCCTCGGTCATGCGCCTGCCGGGAAGCATCAATACCAAGCCGGAACGCAATGGAGCGATCGTCACAATCGTTGAAGGTGATCCTGCCCGTCGTTACTCGCTAGAGCAATTCGACTGGCTGGCGCAAGGCGTCGAGCAGCCCAGAGTCGGCAACCTCAAAGTTGTGACTCTGAACGGAAACGGACATCACCCACTACCCAGACGCACCGAGGAGTATCTTGCTGCTGGAGCGGCAGAAGGTAGTCGGAACACCGAACTATTCAAGGCAGCTTGCCAATTGCGTGATGCAGGCTATTCCCAGTCAGATGCTGAAGCCCAACTTGTCCCACGATATGTGGCCGATGGATGCAGCGAACGCGAGGCGCTGGCAACGATCACGAGTGTTTACAGCCGCCCACCACGCGAACCTATTCCGATCCCGCGTGAGATTGTCCGTGGGCAGATCGACCATCTTATCAACCAATATGCACGCAATGACGAAGCGAAGGAACGCCCGACCGCCGGACAAATCCGGGAAGCAGTAACAGCTTGCGCTGCGCTTGATCCACTGGAATGGGCAGAGGAGCGCAAGCGGCTGAAAGCGATTTGTGGCGACATCTTCAAGCTGGATGACCTGAACCAAATGTACCGCCAGGCGCGTCGGGCGCAGGAAAAAGCCGATATGCCCGAACTCGTCAGCAGCCCGCGCTATGTCGAGATGGACGGGGCGATTGTGTTGGAGCGCCCGACCGAACGCGGCTTGGTGCGGCAGCAGGTGGCGGATTGGATTGGGCGGATCGTTGAATGGCGGGTGCGGGTGGATGACGATGGGCAATCCGAGAATCTGATGCGGGTTGCTTTGCAGCATCGTTCGCATACCGCAACCCTTGATGTGCCCAGTGAACTCTTTGGCGACCCCAATGCCTTGCAGCGATTTGTCGCCCAGAAAGCCGGTGGTATCTATGCCGTCTGTGCTGGGATGACCAAGCATCTGCCGCCCGCTATCAATCGCTTGTCGGGGGAGTATCCGACCCGCACAACATATGGCTTTATGGGCTGGACCCAGATCGAAGGGCATTGGGTGTATGTCTCACCCAGTGGCAGCATAGGAGTCGATGGTCCGCTCCCGGTTTCGCCACAGGTTGAACTCGAAAGCCGCCTGCACGATTATGGGCTGAAAGACATTCCCTGGAATGAGTCAGTTTCAGCATTCAGGACGGCGGTTAGCGTACTGCCGCCAACCCTCGCGCCTGCACTGATCGCCTTCACCTTTCTGCCACTCTTGCAGCGTTTCTTCCCGGCTGCCGCACCCAAGCCAGCGCTGCATCTGGTCGGCACCTCTGGCAGTGGCAAGAGCGAGATCGCCTCGATCCTCAGCAGCTTCTACGGCGAATTCACCCGTGATGCGCCGCCTGCCCAGTGGGGTGATACGGTCAATACAGTCGAGATACTTGGTTATGCGCTGGCAGATGCGCTCTACTGGGTCGATGACTACAAGCCCGCCTATGCCGAGGAGAAGACATTCCCCCGTTTCCTGCAAAGCTATTCGCGTGGCATGGGACGTGGGCGACTGACCCGCGAGGCAAAGCTGCGCCAGGAGCGCCCCTGCCGGGGACACTTGCTTTCAACAGGCGAGACCGTGCTGCAGGGCGAGGCATCGGTACTGGCCCGCATGATCGTGCTGGACATCCCACCCTGGGAAAAGCGTGATCCGGGCGGCAAGGCGCTCGGTGAGAGCGAACGTCAGCGTACCTACCTATCCGCCTTCACTGCCCACCTTATCCAATGGATCGCCGCCCGGCAGGACGCGGGTAGCCTGTGTGCAGACCTGAGCAGCCGTTTCGCCCAGAATGTGACCGGTTACCAACAGAAGCTGATAGCGAAGCTAGGGCGTCAGGCGAATACCGGGCGCATGATACAGAACTGGGCGCTGCTGGTGACCGTCTACCAGATGCTCATGCAGTTCCTGGATGAGATGAATGTGGATGACGCCTTGCCCTCATGGCAGGACACGATTATCGAGAGTGTGAGGGCGGTACAGGAAGAGCGAGCAGGGCAGGTCTTTCTGGATGCGCTGGGGCAATTGCTGGCGAGTGGACGCACCATGCTGGCGACCGACTTGCGCCAACCAGAGGAGCCGGGTCCGGGGACGACCGTCATCGGCTACCGTGCGGGCGATGAAATCCTGCTGCTACCTGATGTGACACTTCAGATGGTGACGCAGACGGTCAAGCTCAATTTTGATGCCCGTGCGATCGGGCAGCAGCTCCGGGAGGATGGCTGGCTCATCGCAGGCGCAAATTCACTGACTGTCCAGCGCCGGGTACGTGGGGTTGCCACTCGATTCTGGTTGCTGAAACCTGCTGCGCTGGGTTGTGACGACTGTGACGCTGTGACAGGTGCTGGATAGGCCGCAGAAATAACAATGCAAGAGTGGCTGAGAGAGCCTGTTACGGTTGTGACACTGTGACAGGCTCTTTTCACTGGTAGGAGACTATAGATAGCTGTCACAGCGTCACATGTGACAGCACCCGCTTTACAACACATTTGCAGAATTGGGGTGGGGTGAATCGAACGCGGCAGAAGAGAGAAATTGGATCTGTGACGGCTGTGACAGTGTGACAACAGCCACGCTCCAAAACCACAATAGGGGGCGGGGATAACGGGAGCGAATCCAGGTTATCCCCCAACTTTTCTATATGCCTGACGCGACCACCTGCCCCGTAGCGGTCATTTTGCGTGCAGACCAGACTAACCGGCGACCGAAGGAAGTCCCTTTAGGGGCGCTATCCCGCTGCCCTCGCCGCAACCGGAAAACCGTAGTCGCCCGGCACTTTTGGGAGCAGACCGTTTTCACGGCCCTCTGAGGGTTAAGCGGGTTATGGGCACCCAACACCAACCGAAACCCATAGTTGTTGTTCCTGTTGTTCGGGTTGTTATTGTTGCGGTACGCGGCGGCGGCGTTGTTCTGATTGTTATCGAACGAGCCGCCCCGCAGCACCTTCCCCGGCAGCCTGACTGACCGAAGCCAGCCTGCCTACTATACCCCATTGGGCCAAATTTTGTAGCGACCCGCTTCGCGGGATTAGGGTGTGGGGGATTCCCCCACCCTGAAAGGACTTCCTCCGGTCGCGCGCCCTTAGAGGGCGGCTTTGACCGAAGGAAATCCCTTTAGGGACGCCGCCGGGAGCTTCAGAGGCGCTCGTTTCACTCGCTTTCAGAGTTCAGAGTTTCAGAGGTCAGAGACGCATAGGGGCACCCAACACCAACCGAAACCCATAGGAGTCGTACTCGCTGAACGGGTAGTAGCTGTGGCGGGCCGGCGCAGCGGCAACATTCTGAGCGTGATAGAAGGAACCGCCCCGCAGCACCTTAGAACTTGCGTTCGCTGCATCGATGATTTCAGGCTTATCATGATTGTTCGCGCACCACTCGAACAGATTCCCGGCCACGTCCAGCGCACCACATTCCGCCGCGCCGTGCGGGTACATCCCCACCGCCGTTGTGCGTGAAAGGCCGACTTCGCTCGTATTACAGCGGCGTCCATCCCATTCGCCACCCACCCAGGGGTATTGACGGGCTTCCGCGCCATTCTGCGCCGCCCACTGCCACTCCCATTCGGTCGGCAGGCGGATTTGCCATTGGCCCTCATCCCCCAACCCCTTATCCCTGAGGGAGATGGGGAGTTCGGCTAAGAACTGCTCCATCAGATCAGTTTCACGATATTGAGCGTCCAGCCAACGGGTAAAGGCCACCGCCTGGTACCAGCTCACGCTGTCACGCGGGTAGTTAGTATAGGGCTGGCGTGGATCACTGACCCGCTGTTTTTGATTTTTTTCTGGCATATTGCGCCACCATTCTGAGTTCTCAAACCCGTCCGGGTGATCCAGAAAGGCTTGAAACTGCACGTAAGTGGTCAGATGTTGGGCGATGAAGAACGGCTTGACTTCGAACTCACCAAACTCGAACTTGTGCTTCCTGCCAGAACCCTCTACCAGCAGCCACACCATGTCTGGCAGACGGTCCTCACGCAGACCTGCACCGGGCAGAGTATATTTCAACTGGTGCAGCCGCGTACTGATCTCGCTGCGGCGGGGATGCAGCGTGTCAATCTCCGTAATCTCATCCAGCAGGTGTTCGGCTTCCGGTCGGGCAAAGGCGCGTTCTGTTTCGTTCAGGTCGGGGTTCAGGCGGGCAATCATCGCCTGTGCATCCTGTCCTCGATCCCCCAACCACAGAAAATCGCGGCTACGGTCGTTGGCTTCCCACAGCGCCGCCGCCTTGCGGAGTTCGCGCAGGGTATGCAGGTCGCCGCGCACCTCAGCAATCCACTTCACCAGCGTGTCCCAGCTTCGCAGTAGCGCCTCGTGGGTCACCTCAAGGTAGCGGCGCTCACTATCACGCCCGCGCTGAAGCAAACCGTTATCCACGAATGCATCGACCAGTGTTCTCGCGTTCGGGTCGGCGATCACATCCGCCAGTGGTGCGCGGCGGCGGGTCGGTTCGCCTGTCTCTTCGTCGATATTCACTAGTGGCAAGAACACCTGACCAAGAGTGTCCTGCGCCGCTTCTGGCAGCCCTTGATAGACCGCCTCGCTGTGGGTGCCAATCGCACCGCTGACACCGCCCATGCGCTCGTAGGCGGAACGGGTGAGATACGTGCCGTCGCGTTCTTCGTACAGGCGCTCCAGCGTGAATTGCAGCAGCGGCAGCGCCCCGGCCAATGCCTTATCCTGCCCGCGCAGCGCGAACACAATATCAGCCACCAGCCCATCGTCAAAGGTCAGCCCGGACTGCTGCGCCGGTTTCTGGATGGCATTGCGCAGTTCCGGGATGCTCATCGGCTGCACCAGTTCGTTGTAGGCGTTAAACAGGGACCCAAGCTGGGGATAGTTCAGCGGATAATCGAGGAAGTCGGCCCGCATACTCAACACCACGATCAACTTGCCGTTCGGTTCGGTGGCAGCGCCGCTCAACAGGCTGATGAACTGCTGTCGTTCGCCGTCATCTTTCGCCAGGGTGAACAACTCCTCAAACTGGTCGATGTACAGCACCACGCGCCCGGCAGGCAGCATGTCAAAGATGATGTTCAGGTACTCGATGCCCAGGGTATACAGCTTGGTCAGCACGGCTGTCGGGTCAGCCGATGAGGTCAGCGTGGCCAATGCCCCGGCCAGCTTCTCCATCGGGTGTACGCCCGGCGTGATGGTTGGTAGATAGCGCCAGCCAGCGCTGCCAGGGATGGCATTCTTATTGTTGAGGGCGGGTAGCAAACCGGCCATCACCACGCTCGATTTCCCCGCGCCGGACGGCCCCAGCACCGCCAGGAAACGCGCTTTACCCTCGGCAAGCTGGTCTTGCAGGCGTTTTACCAGCGAAGCAACCAGCGTCCCACGTCCGAAGAAGTCCTGCACATCGTCTTCGGTGAAGGCCATCAGCCCCTTGTAGGGGTTGCGCGGCGATGTCGGGGCTTCAGGCGTTTCTTCTGGTGGGACGATGTACTCGGAGTCAGTTTTGCCCAGCGCAGCGAGAAGCTGTTCCAGCCCGGCAGGATAGCGGCTCTCGCGCATGTCTACATTCTGGATGTTGTGTTTACCGAGTGGCACACAGGCGATCCAGTTATCGCCATCGACCCATACTGGGTAAATCTTGCGTTTATACATTTCGGCGACGGCCAGTTCACTGCTGACATACTCAGATTCGTAAGCGGCTGGGGAGACAATCCACAGGACCGCGCTGCTGTCGTGGATGGCAGCACGGATCGCCCTTTCCCAATTAGGCGTGCCCGGGGATAAACCTTCCTGGTCGATCCAGTACGGGATGCCGCGGGCTTTCAGGTCGCCACGTAGACGGTTGACAAAGGCGAAATCCCTACGCGAATACGAGATGAACAACGGCGCATCCAGCACAGGCGTTCCTGCCCTGACTGTTGTTTCTGTCGCCCCGCTGGTAGGGGTGGCAGGTTTGCCGTCTATTTCAGCCAGCAGCACATTGATCTGCGCCTGCACATCCGGGCCGACGTAGTAATCACGCAGGGTTTTCAGCAGTTGTATGACAGATGTCTCGGTATTGTACTTCCTCAGGTGCAGCACACAGTTCATGGCGAAGGTCACGGCCTGACCGCTGTATGTCAGTTGTTCGACCACTGGCTCACCAAAGAATGCACGCTGGATCAGCGCCCGCCGGTCATCCTCAGAGGCATTCACATGCGGGATGAGCAGTTCGACGATCTGGTTGAATTGTTCGCGGGTCAGCGGCATCGTCTGTGTCCTTTGTTCCATCCATTAATAGTATAGCGTCAGATGGAAACCAGAGCGACCACTTCAAGAGGACGTTTGCCGCAACCACCCACCGAGCAGCCGCCCGATTTCCTCGACCATCTGGCTGACGTGTTCGTACTGCCCGGCATCGAGCCACGCCCATTGAAACGCCAGGCGCAGGTACAGCCGCAGCGTCATGAGGTAGCCATCGGCAGCCCGCAGATGCGCCAGGCGCTGCTCGCCACGTTGGGCGTTGGCATGGAATAATGCTTCCTGAAAGTTGAGCGCCGAATCGCCTAGCCGCTGTACGACCAGATAACGCTGGGCTTTGGGGAACTTCTCGCAGTGCGGTAGCAGCCAGGTAAGCACAGCGTATCGGCGCTATGTGGACGACTTCGCCCTGTTCAGCGACAACAAGCGCCAGCTTTACGCCTGGAAAGCCGCCATCATCGACCGGCTGGCGGCGCTGCGCCTGACTGCCCACGAACGCGAGGCACAGGTTACACAGACCCAGGACGGCATACCCTGGTTGGGCTTTGTCGTCTACCCGACACATCGCAGACTCAAGAAGCGTAATGCGGTCAATTTCACCCGCCGCCTGGAACACAACATTGACCTGTACGAAGCAGGCACGATCAGTTTCGCCGAGCTAGACGCCAGCGTGCAGGGCTGGATCAACCATGTGCGCTACGCCGATACCTGGGGACTGCGTGGTCATATCTTCGACAGCCACCCGATCCAACTGCGTCCAGAGCCGGAAACCCCACCACCTCCCCGCCGTATCTACTTGCGCCGCCGCAAAAAGTCCCACAATTGACTCCGCTGGCGCGGAGAGTTCTGTGGGGGGATTCCCCCCACACCCCCCTTAGAGGCGCGCTGCGCGCGCAAGAGCTTCTGAGATTCAGAGGCCAGAGATTCAGAGGTCAGAGACGCAATAGGGGCACCCAACACCAACCGAAAACCGACGTCGTAGTGATCGAAGGTCGGGTCGCCGTCGTTGCGGAACGACACAGCGGCGAAGCCCTGATAGCCAACGAACGAGCCGCCCCGCAGCACCTTATATTTTTCATTACTATAACCATCTATAACCTGTGGGTTTTCGTGGTCATTCAAGCACCATTCATACAGGTTACCCGCCATATCCAGCGCCCCGCATTCCGCTGCGCCCTGCGGATACATCCCCACCGCAATTGCTCTTCCCAGGCCTGCTTCGTCGGTATTGGCATAACCAGATTGCCACGGACCCCATGGATAGTCGCGCTGCTCGGCACCGCCCTGCGCTGCCCACTGCCATTCCCATTCGGTCGGCAGGCGGATTTCGGCATTGTCGCCCACGCGCAGGACTGTACCAGATGGGTCCCTTTGCTCAAACCCTCGCAGACGGTTATTCAGCCACCGGGCAAAGGCCACACTCTGATACCACGACACGCTGTCACGCGGATTATTTGGCGCTTGCGTGCGCTGATCAGCAAGTTGCTGCTGTTGGTAATCCTGTGGCATGTCCGCCCACCACGCCGGATTATTCCAGCCGTCCTCCGCCTTATCGAACGCCTGATATTGCGCAAACGTCACCAGATACTGAGCCATGTAGAATGGCTGCACCACGAAGCTGTGTTCCTCAATTTTGATTTCCCCACCCGGACTGACCGGCAGCCACAGGATATCCGGCACTCCCTCTTTCACCCCCACGCCGGGGCGCGGGTCGCCAATGACCGCCAGCCGGTCCCCAATATCGCGGCGAGCGCCGTGGGCTTCAGCAGTCAGCGGCAGAGCTGCCAGCTCACGGAGTTTACGGACCGCTTCCGGTTCGGTGTACGAAAGAAGGGGTTCGGGCAGGTCATCGCGCACGTAGCCAAGACTGGCGAGCGCCCGCTCAAAGTAAACCAGCGCCTCATGGGTCGGCGGTGGCGTATCTCGGCCACGCTCTGCCCAGGTTTTCGCATCGCGCTCGTACTGACGGAAGAGCGCCAGGTCGCCCTTAACCCTGCCGATCCAGTTGGCCAGCGCATCCCAATGGCGCAGGATCGCCTCATGCGCCACTTCGACCTCTGCCCTCGCCTCGATCCCATCTCCCTTGTGAGCAGGACCTAGGGAAGGACTGTTCGTTACCAGCAAGCGTGCTCTGGCAAATGTTTCGATCAGCCGCATTTCGTTTGAGTTCGCCTTGAAGCTGGTCAGTGGTGCTCGTCGGCGCGTTGGGATCAATTGCCCATCTTCTTCAGTCAGCGCGATCAGTTCGCGGAACACCGTTTGCAGCGCCTTCTCGCGGGCTGCCTCGTCAAAAGGCAGTTCAGAATAGGCCCGCTCTGCGAGTGTATTGATTGCGCCGCGCACCCCTTTTAGTTCGACCTCGTAATCGTGCCGTGTCAGCCTGCCGTCCCCGTGTGCGGTCGCACGTAGATACAGCGATTCCAGTACGTACGAGATCAACGCCAGCGCGCCACTCTCGCTCCCAGCGTCATCGACAATCTGTGCGGCTAAACCGTCGTCCAGCTTCAGACCCGCCAGTTCCGCAGGGCGCGTGATCATCTCGTACAGCGCAAAAGGGGAGGGGCGTGTCAGTCCATAGGCAGACTGCTTGAGTTCGTCAAAATATGGCAGCGCTGCGCCATAAAAATCCGCCCGCATGGTCAGCAGAGTCACCACCTGCGCCGATGCCTGCCGGATCGCCTGCATGAAGGCGGCGCTAGCGCCGGGAGGCAAGTCAGGGTTTTTATCTGCCAGCGTAAAGATTTCTTCAAACTGGTCGATGAACAGCAACACATGCCTGCCAGGCAGCGTCAGCGCGATCTGTTCCACAAGATTCGCTGGCGACTCACGCAGGGTATTTGCCAGTTTGCGGGCAGCGGGCAACGCATCAATCAGCGGAACGCCCATCTCAGGCAGTTTCACCAGTGCCAGTGCAAGCGCGTAGAAAGGATCATCGCCGGGGACACAGCGCACGAGCTTCCAACCGCGTTCGCGTAGCCTGGGTAGTACACCCGCTGCGACCAGCGACGATTTTCCGCTCCCGGATGCACCCAGGACGAATACCAGGCGCTGTTTATCCACGCGGCTCAACAGCTCCAGCGTCTCGGCCTCGCGCCCAAAGAAGATAGGGGTATCGCCTTCATCCAGCGCGGTCAGGCCGCGATAGGGGACACCGGTGAAACGTGGGGTCGACGGCACGACTGGGGCGGACGGCTGACTGCCACGGTCACGTCGATGGCGCAGATAGGTGAGCAGCTGCTCCTTAAACAGCTCTTTGAAGTCTGCATGAGACACATATTGATTGACACCACCCGTGTATCGGCCTTCTGAATCCTGAAATTGCTTGAAGAACTGGGTCACATGGTCAAACTGTTTGATCTTATCGTCCCGCTTCGGGTCGGTCAGCTTGATGGAAGGTTCTTCGGCACAGCGGTATAACCAGACTGTCGGCTTGCCCCTCTGCTGGTAGCCCTGCAACGCCTCGGAATATTCATAATGTGTCCCGCTCAGGTATTCGCGTTTGTCCATGATCAGCGGCGATCCCATCCGTGACCAGAACAGGACGATGACCAGATCACAGGCTGACGGACGCAGCATGTACACGTCGACCGACTGCTGCGGAATGTCCGTCACTGGCATGGGCAGCACGACCGACTTGTCATCCCAGCGGTACAATTTCAGGATGTAGTGATGGCTGAATTCGTTGCTGGCATTGATCTCGTGGATGACGGCTTCGGCGTCATCTCGTTCCTGTGGGACATCACCCGGCGATGAAAGAAAGACCTTAAAGAGAACGGGATCTGGCATGGCAAGGCCCCCGGCTAGGCTGGACAGGTAACTATTATCCCCTATTGTACCGGGTCCAGCAGAAATGCACTGCGGCATAGGCTGGGCATGAATAGTCAAAATTCTGTTTCACAGTATACTAATCACCAACCAGAGTGTTATCCAAAGGCGAGGTCAATGGGGAACAAACGCTATCGCATCGCGATTGTGGGAAGTTACAAACCTGAACGGGAGACAGAACTTCAGATCCAGCACATCAACATAGCGCCCCAGGCCGGAGAGCAGCTTGGGCAGGCATTGGGCAAAAAGGGCTTCAACATCATCACGTATGCCAGTTACGCGGGCTTGCTCGAGGTCGATGTTGTCCGCGGATACACACAAGTGGTCGAAGCAGAACCCAAGTGCATTGAAGTTCACTATGCCGAAGAAACCGGGCAACCCCACTTTACAGAGGCAAAAGTCGATGACCAGCGCTTTTCCTTCCAACCCGATCACAGCAAAAACTGGGAAGTCTCCTTTTACCAGTCGATTGCCCATATCGATGGCATGTTACTCCTCGGTGGTGGCCCGTCTGCCTTGATCGCTGGCATCGTGGCCATTAGTCACAATAAGCCGATCGTGGTCTGTGCCTCTTTCGGTGGCAAGGCCAAAGGAGTCTGGGAGGCGCTCGGCAATCATAATGTGCTGGCAACCAGTGATGAAATCAAACAGATGGCTGTTCAGTGGAGCCCAACCTCAGCCGAACGGATGGTAGACATACTGGCTGCACAGATCAGCCGGGTAGAAGCGGTACAGTCCAAAAAGAGCGCGGCGGAGAAGAAGCATATCGATGCACTGCTTTCCGCGAAAGACCAGAGCGCCCGCCAATCCCGCAACAGTGCCATTATCGGATGCGCGGCGCTTATACTGGCCCTGGTGGTCTACTTCCTTGCTCTGAATGATCCAGTTGCGGCCAACCGCTTCTGGCCATTATTCATGCTGGTATCAGCCTCGCTGACGGGGGTCGCTGGCGCAGTTGTCACTGGCATTTTTGATAAGTTCCGTGGTGTACGCACTAAACAACAAGCGGAGACGTTGTATCCGTTGCTGCTCGGGGCTGTCGCTGGGTTCGTCACAGCTGGATTGTTTGTGCTGGCGCAATCCTATGCAAATCCGGTCAGCACGGGTGAGACAGTGCCGATCCTCCTCTATGATCGGTTGATCCTGTCGACCTCAATCATCGGTTTGATTGCCGGACTGACATTTGAAGCAGTCTTGAAACGCTTGCGGGAAATCGATGTGGTGCAACGAGGGCCGGTACAGGCTGTGCAGCCGACCAGTGCATCAGATACCACATCAAGTGCAGCAGGCTAATCAGCACCAGGACGTCTTCTTGTAGCGACCCGCTTCGCGGGATTCAGGTGTGGGGGATTCCCCCACACCTGATAAGGATTTTCTCCGATCGCACCTCTCAGCGGAGTGAAACATTTTATATTTATAGTTTGATAATAGATTTATTCATTCTAAATTCGTTCGTCAGCAAGTGGACGCTAATTCCATCTCAATCCGCCTCCAGAATACCACCATAACAATATCGTGCGGCGACGAGCGCCGTCGCACCTATCTGATCGCGGTTTGCGGGTCGTATTCGCCCACATGGGAGTATTGCCACCGGGTTTGTCCCAAGCGACGGCGCGAATGGAAACATCGCCCGCCCCGTTTCGCTTAAACAGCGGAGCATATTCGAGCCTGTCCAGCAGTTCAAGTGTGACGGCACCTTCCTCATCGGTCTCTCCCGGAGAGGTGAGAAAGCCCCGGATCTGTGGGACAGTTTCATCAGAAGTTATCCGTACCTAGATGGCAATATACTGTAATTGAAGGCATTCACCTACAAGCGCAGAGTCATTTACTTATCGGCTACAGCATTAACCAGCTATACTGTTTATTCTGGACAAGGCATAACCGAATTGGAAACCACCCATGTCTACTGTAAGTTTGGGAATGGAACAGTTGATGCTGGAACTGGAATGGGTCCAATTGCGTGTTCGGAACTTGCTAGAGTCTCGACCCTTCCCCCAAAATGATCCAGGCTCGATGTTAGGGTATGTAATTCCGGATGATGAGATTCTAGAACTGCTGAGTATGCCGGTTAGTCAATGGGAATGGGGCACTCCAGAAAATCAAACTTCAACAAGTGCCGAGTCTGCGCTGTTCAAACGGCTAGCGGCAGTACGGGCAGAAGCACAGCGATTAGGCGTTAACTCGCCCCTGGATACTGTGGCGACCACTTTAGAACTTAGTCCGCTTGATATACGCCTTTTGGTATTGGCAGCAGCTCCAAGCCTTGATCGGCGTTTTGAACGTTTATATGGTTATCTACAAGATGATATAACACAAACGCACCTGTCTATTGACTTAGGGTTACGCCTTCTGGGGTACGGGTTACAACAGTTGGGTGAGGTGCTGGCACGCTTGCGTGCAGACTCCCCTTTGATTCACTATCATCTGCTCCAACTACAATCCCATCCTCACTTAACAGCTTCGATTTTCAAACAAACACTCCAGATCAGCGAGCAATGTCTGAACTTTCTGCTCGGCCACGATACGCTTGATCCGCGTCTCACTGGCATTGCTCGAACAAAGCTACCAACCGTAATTCCAGATAATCTTGTCTTGTCAGAATCTCTACGTCAGATTTTGGATACATTGGTTCAACCACACAGCGATCCAATGATTGGGTATTTCCAGGGGCCAGCCGGGTATGGAAAGGAAACGGTAGCGGAAGCCTGTTGTCAATTGCGTGGGCAAACTATCCTGACGATCGATGGAACGGCTTTCTTGCGTCAAGCAAAATCTGAATGGAATGACCTGCTGGCGCGCATCCGTTTGGTGGCACGGTTACATCAGTCCGTCATGTACTGGGAGCGGGCCGATCTGCTCTGCCGCGAGCTAGGGGCTGTATTCATGGCCGCAATTGTCGACTGCACGAAGGCGACCGGACTTTGCATCCTCTCTGGAGAAACCTATTGGCCTGCGGAGCAGATAGCAGAGGAGATGGCCTTTTTCCCGATTCAATTTGACCTACCCACTTATCCGGAACGTTTGCGATTGTGGCGACAGATGGTGGGGCAAGAAGTAGGTTTTGCCGCTGGTCAGCTGGAAAACCTCGCCAGCCAGTTCCGCCTTTCCCCAGGGCAGATTTCCCAAGCTGTACGTGCTGCCCGTGACATGGCACGGCTGCGTGGCGTGGTCAATCCAACACCTACACCTTCAGAAATCTATGCCGCGTGCCGCGCTCAACTTGATCAGCACATGGCTGACCTGGGTCAGAAGATTACGCCCCGGCATGGCTGGACTGATCTGGTGCTCCCAGCAGAGCCGCATGCTCATCTGCGCGCCCTGTGTGATGCAGTTCGCTCGCGAGGTAAGGTGTTGGATGAGTGGGGATTTGATGGCAAGCTTACGGTCGGTCGGGGAATTAACGCACTCTTCGCCGGGCCTTCTGGAACGGGTAAAACGATGGCGGCAGAGGTCATCGCTGCTGAACTTCAGATGGATCTATACAAGATTGATCTTTCATCGGTCGTGAGCAAGTACATTGGCGAAACTGAGAAGAATCTGAAGCGCGTCTTCGATTCTGCCGAGCAGAGCCAGTGCCTCCTGCTGCTGGATGAAGCCGATGCACTCTTTGGCAAACGTACCGAAGTACGCGACTCCCATGATCGTTATGCTAACATCGAAGTGAACTATTTACTTCAACGGATTGAGGAGTATGACGGAGTTGCTATCCTGGCGACCAATCTACGCAAAAACATGGATGAAGCCTTTGTACGGCGGTTGATGTACATTGTGGACTTCCCCTTCCCGACCGCCGAAGATCGTCTGCGAATCTGGCAATCCATCTGGCCGTCCAATGCGCCGCTGGCGGATGACATCAGCTTCGAGGCCCTGGCCGAACAATTGGAGATTGCCGGTGGTCACATACGGAATATCGCCCTGGCAGCTGCGTTCCAGGCTGCGGCGGAAGGGGAGTATGTTCAAATGACCCACCTGACTGTGGCAGCACATAATGAATTAATGAAGATTGGTAAGATTATGACCAATTAACGATTCTGATAACATGTTCATAACATTACTTGACAAGTATATCAATTTACCATAAGCTGTAACGAAATTTACGATTTTTATGATTCTGTTTTCATCATCTTCACTTGACGCCGACATCGCTGTTCGAGATGAAAATCACATATTTGTCTTCGGGATTGCAGGCTCCATGTTGATATGTAGCCAAAACTTGCATTCATCCGCATAAGTGACTCTCAATACGCTATTTCAATAAGCGTATGAGAATCAGGCAGAGTTGGGCTGTCGGTTGATCCTTTCACCACCTGGGTCGTGCATTCATGGTCGCTTCACAGCGTACCCGTCTGCAACAAGAGTCGCCCGCACCACAGCTTTCCGGTGAGCCGCCCGCCTCGGAACGTCTCTCCGCGCCGCCTGTGTCTCATCTAAATAGACAAGCGACCATCCAGCAATCTCGTGCACTGCTCGGTCAGCCAGTGATCAGTCGTGGCAGAACCCTTCAACGTAGCCTCATCGAACTACAGAAGACCCACGGCAACCAGGCAGTCCAGCGATTAATGCGGGCTACCCAGGGGCCAATGGGCAGTGTCGCTCCAGAGGTTGAATCGGCTATCCAGCGTTCGAGGGGCTTGGGACAGGGTTTGGATCACAGCACCCAGGCGCAGATGGAAACCGTCTTCGGGACGGACTTCAGCCATGTTCGCCTCCACACGGGGTCAGATGCTGATGTCCTTAGTCAATCCCTGGCGGCGCGAGCCTTCACCACGGGCTCGGACATCTACTTCCGGCAGGGTGAATACAACCCTGGCACCTCCGGCGGTCGTTCGCTACTGGCGCATGAACTGACCCATGTGGTTCAACAGCGGGGCGCAGCCCCACAGGCCAAGCTGACGGTCAACACACCGGGGGATGTGTACGAGCAGGAAGCCGATGCGGTGGCAGCACGCATTGTAACGGACACATCACGCCCAGCATTTCAGGCGACTGAGGTATCAACAGCTACCCGACCTACGGGCAGTTCTGCCAGGATGGTGCAACGGGTCGTTGAAATGCGCGATGTTGGCAAAGGCGAACAGTCTGGCTTTGCCCGGCTTCCCGAACTCATCAATCGACTCAATACGCTTTCACAAGGTCTGACGTTCTCGATGAACGGAGCGAGGTTAGAGTATATAGCTCGTCCGGGTGGAACACTCAGTAAGTTTGACCAGATGATGCAAGGCTTTATCGATCAATCTGCCATCATTCCCTTGCGTCTAACCAATCGGCAAGGATTGGCAGTTAATCGACAACGTGGTTGGCGCTTGAGAGTAGATATTGATGGTTGGTCACCTGGCTATGTCGATATTGATGACTTACTCGCCAGTGATGATCTTGGGCTACAAATGGTATTGGCACACTTCATGCGAGAACGCTCCGCCACGGGAAACTACGCACGCCGGATCGGATCAGATTCCGTTGATTTATATTCACCTAATCCGGTTGTCCGTGCACGCGTCAATGCGGAATTCCAGGGGGTGCATAGGCGTGGTATTGACGCAGAAGCCCAGGTCTTGCAGGACTTTTTTGGTGATAACACGATCCGGCTTGTAGCTGATTCAACCAGTCCAACTATTCGCCGTGTCTTTCGGAATTCACGCGGCGATCGAATAAGGCGTCGAGTAACTCATGGAACAGGTAGCGACAGCGGTGTTGACGCCATGTCTGTCGAAGTGATAACCCGTTCCGGGAAGCGCCTTTCAGCCGAAGATTATCGCAAGATACTTCAGACTGGAGCGCCTTCACCATGATTGATTATTTGACTTCTTGGCTTGCGTGAACTATCCAGAGGAGTTGATGGTGATTCCGCAGCGCACCCGTCTGCAACAAGAGACACCCGCACCACAGCTTTCTGGTGAGCATCCTACGCCGGAACGCTTGTCTGCGCCCCCTGTCCCCTCCATTGATACACAAGCCGCTTTGCAGCAGGCTACTACCTTGCTGCGTCAACCTGTGACCGGTCGCGGCGGCTCGCTCCAGCGCAGTTTAATCCGCCTGCAACAGACCCAGGGCAACCAGGGCGTCCAGCGACTAATGCGGGCTGCACAGGGGTCAGTGGGTGGTGTTGCCCCAGGGGTTGAATCGGCTATCCAGCATTCGAGGGGCTTGGGACATGGCTTGGATCACAGCACCCAGGCGCAGATGGAAACTGCCTTCGGGACGGACTTCAGCCATGTTCGCCTCCACACGGGGTCAGATGCTGATGTCCTTAGTCAATCCCTGGCGGCGCGAGCCTTCACCACTGGCTCGGACATCTACTTCCGGCACGGTGAATACAACCCTGGCACCTCCGGCGGTCTGTCTCTTCTGGCGCATGAACTGACGCATGTGGTTCAACAGCGGGGCGTGGCTCCGCAGGCCAAGCTGACGGTCAACATGCCAGGGGATGTGTACGAGCAGGAAGCGGATGCGGTGGCGGAACAGGTGGGGCAATTAGCGAAAAATCCGGTGAGGAATCGACCGCCTCAGCAGTCATTCCAACGTAAATTTATTCAAAGGCAGACACAGAACTCGGGCCAGCCGGCAAGCTCTGACAAAGCCAAACTGGATCAGCTACACAACGCCGTTCGTATCATCGAGAATAAATTCCTGATAGACAAAGGACGGCGTGACGAGCAGGAGAAAATAAACAAGGATCAATGGGCTGTTTCATGGACAGCGGAAGCCGCTGGCAGTATAGCTGGTGCATTTCGTGGGGAGGGATTGCATAGCTTAAATATTCCTGACAAGAGTTTGTGGAATATGCCCGACCGGTTGCTCAAAGAAGTCAAAGAGTATATCAAAGCCGGTGATGTCATAAGGGCAGCACATAGTCTTCAGAATCTTGTCGATGTTTACACCACAGTACATGAGCAACTTTACCACTATATCGAAGGGGTTATTGGTGGTGCCGAGATTAGTCAGACCGGGTTGGAAGCTCTGGCTACAGCTGGTGCGATTGCGGCTTCCGTCGCAACCGGCGGGACAACCGGCCTGCTGGTCGGCGCTGGGTATGCTGCTGGTCAACGCATTGCCGGAGAAGTGAAGGGAGTCCTTATCGGTACTCAACAGAAAATTGATTGGGCTGCTATCGGTTTTGATGCACTCTTTGCAATCGCAGCAGGAAAATTGGGTGGGAAACTCGGCGGGAAATTAGCCGAAAAGCTGGGGATCGTCATTGCTGCCCGAAGCGGAGGACAAGTTACAGCCAGAGCTGTTACCTCAGTGATTGTTGGGCGACTTTCAGCAGTAGTGCATGCATCTGCCCGTGAAGTATTCGACAGTATTCGTTGGGATACACAATTGACGGTTGATGGTGTGATTGATCGGATAGTAGCCCAACTGACTCTAAAGGCAGTGTTTGTGGATTTAGTCACCCATGCGGTTGGAGAAGTCGTGCATCCTCAGCCGCCAGCGCGCCCCAAACTGCCGCCCCCCAAACTCGTTCCAAAACCTACAGAGACGCCCACTACTTCATCGCTTCCTGAACGGGTTCCAGAAAGTAGGCCGAGGGAACTACCCGCTCAGGGTCATAATGTTATTTCTCTACCAACCCGCTCAGGACAACATACTGGCAGAGCAACTTCCGAGCCATTTCCGGCTCGCGATGAAGCGACTGCAAGAGCGTTTGTACCAGAACCCACGGTAGCTCCTGCTCCTAGCCCAGTTCCGAATCTCAAGCTTGTACCAGATCCATTACCCTCCTCGTCATCGGCCAAATCGCCTGAACCCTTTAATCCACATGCGGGTGTCGCTGTGGCTGCTGTAAACGAGGCCACCCCGAAGAAGAAACAACCGACCAGACGACCAATTAGGCTTATACTCCCGTCAGTCAAAGCTATCCATTTAGAGCCCTATAGAAAATATGCATGGGCTGGAGCTTTAGTTCACCATAAGAGTAAAGAAAAACGGAAAGGCGTTAGTCAGACTGGTAAATGGGATGCGGGTATGAAGCCCGGTAGGCCAGAAGGCATGGATCAATCCGTTTTTGAGCGCGGTCTTAATTTGGGATTAACACCTAGGCAAATATTTCGTCCAAATTGGGATCGTTTTGGCGCAAGATTAAAAGATCCTACGGAAGTTGATCACATTATTGAAATTCAGCTCGCCCCACCTGGTAATCAAGGCTTCTGGGACAATATTCCCAATTATGAGTTACTTGATAGAGATTCGAATGGAGCAAGCGGCAGAGAATTAAGAGCAAACATCATAAACGAGCGAAAAGAACTAGCTGCAGAAACCAACGATCCGACGTGGCTTGAAAAGCCGCTAAAGTTTGAAGAAGTTGTTGCCAATAGTGGGCCACAAGGAACACGTTGGCTATGGGATGAAATTAGGACAGGTGAACACTTAGACGTTTATCCTTGATGAAGCACACTACTCTGCAGATGATAACTTGTGGAGATTAAGAAGTCACCAGACCATGATCGACGACCTGGACAAATCCCTCGAAAAGCTGCTCAAGACCTACCTGCCCCCGGCACTGGTCAGCGGGGTGGCGATCAGCTTTGCCGCGCCGGATAACCAGTTCCCGCCATCGACAGTCAAGCTGCCAGCCGTTGATCTGTTCCTATACGATGTGCGGGAAAACCGCGACCTGCGGGATACCACCTGGGAGGTCGAGCGCAACGGCAATATGGCCCGGCGCATCCCGGCCCCGGTGCGGGTGGATTGCTCCTATCTGGTGACAGCCTGGGCCAGCGGCAGCGTTCCCAATCCCGCCCAGGATGAGCATCGACTGCTCGGCGAGGTCATGCGAGTGCTGTTACGTTTTTCCACGCTCCCGGAGGATGTTCTTCAGGGCAGTCTGGTCAACCAGGAGCTACCGCTGCCGACGAGCAGCCTACAGTCAGGAAAACTGCAAAGCCTGGGCGAGTTCTGGCAGGCTATGGGTGGGAAGCCAAAGGCCTCTCTGCACTATATGGTGACACTGACGGTTACACCTGTTGAGGCAGGCGTTGCCGGGCCAGTTGTGCAAGAACATATCATTAAGCTAGAACTTAAGGAGTCATAGCCAAACTTGACGTAAATTATCACTTTTTCACCGCAACTTTCCGAAGGGAGTAGAGCATATGCCGCAGTATCTTTCACCCGGTGTCTATGTTGAAGAAGTCCCCTCCGGCCTAAACGTCATCGCCGGGGTCAGCACCAGCGTGGCCGGGTTCGTCGGGCGGGTGGCGGATAATGTCACGTTGCCGCCAATACCGGGCAAGTTCGAAAAGAAGGCTAATTCTGAAGAACTTGACCCAGAGAAGCCGATCCGATATAGCGTGGCTGATGTTGGTGAGCCTTACCTCGTAACCAGTTGGGACGCATTCAAAACGCGCTTTGGCGATTTCCAGGCGGGCAACAGTGTTCTGGCGCACGCGGTCTACGGCTTTTTCAATAATGGTGGTACCCGTTGCTGGGTCGCACGGGTCAATAGCGCCAATCTAACTACCAAAGGTGTGCAGGACACGCTGGCAACTTTTGAGGCCATTGACGAAATTTCGTTGGTCATTGTGCCGGGTGCTTCGGAAGCAGCTACCCAGCAAGCTACCATAGACCATTGTGCCAAAATGGGCGACCGTTTTGCCATCCTGGATGGGCAGGAAGTCCCGAACGCCTATACACCGGCGCTGGTGAAGGGCGCGGTGAGCAATAGTGATTACGCGGCCATGTACTTCCCATACATCCAGGTCTATGACCCGGCATCTGATGATCTTATCTACGTGCCACCCAGCGGGCATATGGCTGGGGTTTATGCACGGGTGGATGGTCAGCGTGGAGTCCATAAGGCCCCGGCGAATGAGCCTATTCGTGGTGCAGTCGGACTCGAATGGAAATTGAGCAAAGCCGATCAGGATGGACTCAACCCAGCAGGGATCAATGTGATCCGGGAGATGAATGGGCGCATACTGGTGTGGGGCGCACGTACCCTCGGCGGTGATGCCAACGGTGAGTGGAAATATGTCAACGTGCGGCGGTTGTTCCTCTATCTGCGTGAATCGCTGGATGAAGGCACACAGTGGGTGGTCTTCGAGCCGAATGACCGTAACCTGTGGGCGAAAATCCGCCTGAACGTCACCGCATTCCTGTCGATTGTGTGGAAGGATGGGGCGCTCTTTGGCAGCAGTCCGGCGGAAGCCTTTTACGTGCGCTGCGACGACACGAACAATCCGGCAGCCGTGCGCGATCTGGGGCAGGTCATCACCGAGATTGGGGTGGCCGTGAATAAACCGGCAGAGTTTGTCATCTTCCGCATCAGTCAATGGGCTGGGCCATCGGCTACCTAAGGCGTGTGATGCAAACCTTACGTACCCCCGGAGTCTATTGGCAGGAGATTACCATCCAACCGCCACCGCTGTTGGAGACGGGTGTGCCTGCCTTCCTGGGCTATGTCGTGCCACAGCAGGCCGACCGTTACAACCGGCCAGTCAAACTGAATACCTGGCCGCAATTCGCCAATCACTTCAAGCCTGAGGCCAATCCATCCAGTTATGTCATGGATTGTGTCCAGGCGTTCTTCGAAAATGGTGGACGGCGCTGCTATGTGGTGCCACTGGAGCCAGTGACGACCTCTACAAATGCTATCGCATCTCTGTCGAAAGGCTTGGATGCTATTGGGCAGTTGGATGATCTGGACATCGTCTGTGCGCCGGATGTCATGCTGCCCCTCGTAGAGACGTTTAGGGCTGATCGCCAACGCTATCAATTTGATTTACTGACACTGCGCCGAACTGCTCAGGAAATGCAGCGTCGAATCCTGAGCCACTGTGACTCGCTGGGCAACCGTATCGCCCTGCTGGATTCCTATCCTTTCTATGATGAGTTGTCTTGTACTCCGGCGGAAGTGGTGCAACAGCGCGGTGGATTAGAAGCTGCTAACGGGGCGCTCTACTACCCCTGGGTGCAGTTAGCCTCGGGGCGGTCCGTGCCGCCCTGCGGTCATATTGCCGGGATAATCGCCCAAACCGACCAGACCATCGGTGTTCACAAAGCCCCCGCTAACCACATGCTCACCGGTGTGGTAGACATTGCCTATCCACTCGACGACACCATCAACGGCGAGCTATATCCACAACAGATCAATTGCTTGCGGGCCTTCAGCGGGCGCGGGGTGCGGGTGTGGGGCGCACGCACCTTGCAGACCAATACACGCTGGGCATTTGTCAACAACCGGCGTCTGCTGTTAACCGTTGGTCGCTGGATTCAATTGATTCTGACAGAGGCGACCTTTGAAGCCAACACCCCCATGCTCTGGGCGCAGATTGAGCGTGAGGTGGGCGCATATCTGAATACTTTGCTGCTGGGCGGGGCCTTGACGGGTAGTTCTGCGGAAGAAGCCTATTACGTCCGCTGCAATGCAGATACCAATCCACCAGCAGCACGAGAAAACGGTATGGTCATTGCCCAAGTCGGTCTGGCATTGACTGTACCCAATGAGTTTATTGAAGCGCGTGTGGTCATCCATGCCAGCAACGCGCAGTTTATCCTGCCTGAATAAGATTCTCTGAGGAGGCATGAAGCGATTATGGCACGCAAAGACCCGTATAATTCCTACAATTTCCGTGTGGAAATTGGTGGTATCGTCCGCGCCGGGTTCCGGGAATGCTCAGGCTTGGACACCAGCCAGGACCCGATTGACTACCGGGAAGGCACGGATGTTGGCAATGTAGCCGCCCGCAATACCGCCCGCAAGCTGCCGGGCATGACCAAGTTTTCTAACATCACGCTCAAGTGGGGCATGAGTGACGATAAAGATTTGTGGGAATGGCGCAAGAAGGTCACGGAAGGCAAAGTGCAGCGGGTCAGCGGGTCGATCATCCTGCTAGATGATGTTGGCGAAGAAAAAGCCCGCTGGAACTTTTTTGAAGGCTGGCCGAGCAAATGGACGGGGCCGAGCTTCAATGCCACTGGCAACGAAATCGCAATTGAAACATTGGAAATTGTGCATGAAGGGTTAACAAGAGCGTGAGTTTGCAAACCGAGTTTCCTTTTGTGCTGCCACGCGGTTATGTGGATGATGAAGGCATTTCGCACCGTGATGGGGTAATGCGGTTGGCGACTGCCTATGACGAAATCGCCCCGATGAAAGACCCCCGTGTGCAGAATAATCCTGCTTATCTAGCAATTATTCTCCTCTCAAGGGTCATCATTCGGCTGGGCAATGTGGAGCATATCAATCCGAAGGTGATTGAGAATCTGTTCGCGGCAGATATGGCGTACTTGCAGGATTTCTATCGGCGTATCAATGAACAGGGCCATACCCGCCTGCAGGTCACTTGCCCGCATTGCAGCAAGGATTTTGAGGTGGAGACTGCCCCGCTGGGGGAATCCTGAGCTACCCCTCGGAGCGGCTGTTCGAGGAGGTAGCTTACATCGCATTTCACTTTCACTGGCCTTACGAAACGATCCTCAAGCTGGAACACCGGGATCGGCAGCGTTGGGTACAGGAAATAGCCAAAATTAATGACCGGATCAATCGGGATAGCGAAGGGCCATAAAACGTGGCAACCGGTAAGCGCAAAGACCCTTATCTGGGCTTCAACTTCCAGATCGAAATACAGGGGCTGGTGGTAGGAGGCTTCATGGAAGTCAGCGGCCTGCAATTGGAAATCCAGATTAAGGAGTACCAGGAAGGTGGGCAAAATGCCTTTGTGCATAAGCTACCCGGCCCGGCACGCTTTCCCGGAAACCTGACTCTCAAGCGGGGATTATCGGATTCCGATCTGCTTTGGGATTGGCAAAGCAAGGTCGCTGCAGGGAACATCCAGCGTCGCAATGGCTCAGTCATTCTTCTGGATGAAACCGGCGTGGAGAAGTTACGGTGGAACTTTTTTAATGCCTACCCGGTGCGCTGGAATGGGCCGCAGTTTAATGCGGAAACAGCCAGTGTTGCTTTTGAGACGCTTGAATTGGCCCACACAGGCATACAACAGGTACGTCGCTGATGGCAACGAGTTCCCAGAGTCCATTAATTGATGCCAGGGAGGAACTGGGCAAACAACTCTGGCTGCGGCATACGCAGCCCGGCTTGATCGCGACAGCCACCCCGACTATTCAGAGACAGCTTGGATTACGCACGCCCACTTTTGTCAGCCACATCCTGGGACGCTGGGGGCACCAGGACTATACGCCATCACCAGATGCCATGCCCGTTGTTCAACCACACGCAGTTGAACCAATAGCGACCAATACCGAATCAGAATCGACTTCGCCAGGGTCACAAGCCTACACGTTAACTCCATTGTCCGCGACTACGCCCCCAAGCCCTGATCGTCCGACTTTCACTATGCCGACAAGGTCAGTTGAGTTATCCACTCTGATGCCAACTATCCAAAGGTCAATGGAGCCGTCGGAGTCCAGTTCGGCCCTGGTTCAAGCGCAGCCGCTCGTCACAAACTCTGCATCGGTATTGATCCAGCGCCAAACCTCATCACCCAACGATGATGCGGCTGATAGCAGCCTTTCACCCCTGCCGCTGGTTTTCACATCCGTGACAGTTGCCGCCGAGCACGCTGGGCCAGCGGAAATCGAGACTATCAATTCGGTTGATCTCCCGCTGGCGAAGACCTTCACGCCGCTCACACAAGCTGGCATCACCCGCCAGGTTGACCTAGCCCAGCCGCTGGGACTACCATTGACGATGCCATTCACATCTCTGAATGACAGGCCGATGGCCCAAGAGGTGGAATCAAGGCGACAGGCAGACTTGCCGCTGGTCAAGCACTTAACTGCAAGCCCGGTTGGGGTCATCACCCGCCAAGTGGACTCGACCGTCCAGCTTTTTTCAGATGCTCAATCCACTGCACAACCTGTTACCGATGTGACTCGCAATGAGGGTAGGTTTCCACTGGTAGGTAGTCTATCCCTCGGAAGCATCCAACGAACAATTGACACTGATCAGGAGGCTCTAGCCGAGGCCAACAACGCACCTAGCGTTGCCCCGGCGTATTTGCCTGACTCTGCCGCCGATTCAGATCAACTGGTCGATAAAGTGATCCGTAAGCTGCTGCGCCGTCTGGCCGTGGAAGGGGATCGCCGGGGGATCAAACGATGGTTCTAAATGCATTGATGGGTCGTCCCGGTGGGCTGCATAAGCTAAAAATCATCGTAAAGTTTCATAAGAAGGCTTTCTTGCCTGGCTGGATGATCGAAGCGCTCTTCAACCCCAGTGAAATCACCGTTCAGAAATCGATGAATTGGTCGACCGAAAAACTGCCTGGCAAGCAATCGCCGCAGAAGAGTTTCCGGCACGGCAACCCGGCGCAGCTAAGCCTGGATTTGTATTTTGATACGTATGCCGAAAAGCGGGATGTGCGATTGTTCACCAAACAGCTTGATACCCTGGTGACAATCACCGGGGAAAACCATGAGCCACCGCTTTGTACGCTCATCTGGGGGACTTTCGACATCAGCGGTGACTTGATGAGCCAATGGATTCTACGTAGCATGAGCCAGCGCTTCGATCTCTTCCTGCCGGATGGGACTCCGGTGCGGGCTACTGCATCCTGTACTTTTGAGCAGTTCCAGGAAGGCGCTCTACAAGCCAAGTTGCTCAATCTGATGTCCAGCGATGTGGATAAAGCCCACACCGTCCAGCGGGGGGAAACACTCAGCAGCATTGCCGCCCGCCACTATGATGATCCCGGTCAATGGCGGGTGATCGCTAAGGCCAACCAGATCATCAACCCGCGCGAACTAAGCCCCGGTCAACGGCTCATCATACCCAAGCTCACACAGGGGCATGACTAATGCTGGGAAGCCTGCTCAACGCACTCCCACGGCTTTTAGATCAAGGGGATCGCAGCGTCCCCGACTGGGTGCTTCGGCTGAATGGTGTACCAGCCCCGCCTGGCCTGCGGGCTGACTTGTTAAGCCTGGAGATTTACAGCGATGTCAATCTTCCGGGTATGCTGACTCTGCGGTTGCTCAACTGGGATAATCTGCTTCATACCGTCAGTTGGTCGGATTCTCCGCTATTGGAGATTGGAACCGCCATTGAAGCTGAACTGGGCTACCTGAATGAAACCACCAAACTATTTGATGGGGAAATCACTGGCCTGGAGCCTGAATTCGAGGTGAACCGAGCGCCGGTGCTGGTCGTGCGCGCCCATGACCGCCGTCACCGCCTGATGCGCGGCGTGAAGACGCGCACATTCCTCAAACAACAGGATTCCCAGATTGCTATGCAGATCGCCAGTAGTGCCGGGCTAAAGCCGCAGGCTGAACCTACCACAGACATCCTAGACTATGTGGTGCAGAACGCACAGACGGACTATGAGTTTCTGTTGGAACGCGCCCGCCGGATCGGGTTTGAGGTAGTGGTTGAGGGGAGCCGATTATTCTTCCGCAAGCGCCAGGTCAAGGGCCGCAGTCGTGTGATGCTATCCCCTGGCACCAATTTGGTCGAGTGTTACCCCCGGCTTTCCAGCATGAACCAGGTCAGCGAGGTGCAGGTGCGCGGCTGGGACGCGACGCAAAAGAAAGAGATTGTCGGCAAAGCAACCTCCCTTCACGCGAATATGGCCGCCGTGAGTGGCCCTGGCAGCGTCAAGAGAGCCTTCGGCAAAGCTGAAGGGCAGCAGGTTCACCAGCCTGTCACCTCCAAAGGGGAGGCAGATACCATCGCTCAGGGTCAACTGGAGGAAGCCGCCCTCGGCTATATTACGGTAGATGGCTTATGCCAGGGCGAGCCGGACTTGGTCGCCGGTACCGTGATTACCTTGCAAGACCTGGGTAAGCGCTTCAGTGGAGACTACTATGTTACCTCCGCCCACCATCAGTTGGATGCGGACGCCGGTTACAAGACCGGCTTCATTGCCCGGAGAAACGCAAGCTGATGGACTTTGATTTTAGCCCGGCTTTCCCGGCGGAAAGCCCAAATCGTATATACGGCATGGTCATTGGGATTGTGACCAATAACAAAGACCCGGATGGCAAGGGGAGAGTCAAACTGCGATTCCCCTGGTTGGCGGATAATGTGGAAAGCAATTGGGCGCGGATCGCCTCCCCGATGGCGGGTAAAGAACGTGGCTTCTACTTCTTGCCGGAAGTGGATGATGAAGTGTTGGTTGCCTTCGAACACGGGCAGATGGAGTTCCCCTACGTGCTGGGGGTACTGTGGAACGGCAAGGATGCGCCGCCGGAAAAGAATGATGATGGCAAGAACAACCGCCGGGTCATTAAGTCACGCAGCGGGCATATCATTCGATTAGACGATAAAGACGGCGAAGAAAAGATAGAAATCCTCGACAAGTCCGGAAAGAACAGCGTGGTGATCGATACCAAAGCCAAGACCATTACCATCAGCGCAGAGGCCGATATTGTGCTGAAATCGGCGGATGGCAAGCTTGTGCTGCAAGCCGCCAAGGGGGTCGAGGTGAAATCGGATGCAGACATCAAGGTGGAAGCGGGTGGTAAGCTCGATTTGAAAGCCAGTGGGGATGCCAATGTCAAAGGCGCGACGGTGAATCTGAATTAGGCTGTTCGTGTGGAGAGGGATATTTGAGATGGGCCAACCAGCCGCCAAACAGGGCGATAAGATCACTGCAACGGATACGCACACGGTCATTGTGCCGGGCTCGCCCCCTGTGAAAACTGACGTGCCACTTCCCTTTTCCGGTGCATTGGATGGTAATCTGAGCAGCGATGTCAAGATCATGGGGAAGGCAGCAGCAGTGGTGGGTAGTACGGCTTCTAATAGCCCTGCCCATATTCCTCCGTCGGGTGCGTCTTTTCAGAGTCCACCTTCGAATAAAGGGACAATCACGACGGGCAGTTCAACCGTCTTCATCAACGGCAAGGCAGCAGCACGCAATGGCGACACCGCTGAAACCTGCAACGATCCGAAAGATTTGCCCGTTGGTAAGGTAGTCGCCACCGGCACCGTGATGATCGGCTGAAAGGATACCCGAATGCCGCAGGACTTTTTTGGGGTCGGCTGGAACTTTCCGGTACAGGCTGATGGCGAGCATCAGATCGCCCTGGCGAAGTATGAGGACAGCATCCGCCAATCCATCCAGATCATCCTCAGCACCGCGCCGGGCGAGCGAGTCATGCGGCCAGACTTCGGCTCCGGCCTGCACGAACTGGTATTTTCAGTGGCGGATGCCGAAACACGCAGCCGGGTGATCGCTCAGGTGCGGGAGGCGCTGGTGCGCTGGGAGCCGCGCATTGATGTGCTGGATGTGACCGTCGAAAATGATCCACAGCAACCCACCCATCTGCTCATCCTGATCCATTACCGGGTGCGGGCGAATAATAGTCGCTTTAACCTGGTCTATCCCTTCTACATGGAGCGTTAGGCCATGCCGCAGCTTCAACCGCCGCCGATTGATCCGCGCACCTATGACCAGCTTGTCCATCAGGTGGAGCAGGACGCGCAGCACTATACAGCGCTCACTGTTGACATTCAGGAGGGCGCTTTACAGGCTGCGGTGTTGTCTGAAGATGTCTATCAGACCGGGACCGGCAAACCCTATACATTCCAATATGAGTCCGATGGGATAATGATCACGGAGTCGATGGTCGCCGGTTTGGTGATTGGCGATGGCACCCCGAGGGGGCAGGCCGCGCTTACACGGTTGCTCAACCTCAAGCGGGCAGGGAGCGTCACCCGCGTCAGCATCCGCCGCTGGAGCGCGCCACCCGAACCCTCGATGGATGCAGGCAAGATGCTCACGCGCATCTTCGCACGCCTGGCTACCATCGCAGTGGACCGACTGAACCGCGTCCCGGATAAGCATTTCATGCGCTTCCTGGACTTGATCGGCGTGGATATGACCCCGCCGCAGCCTGCCCGTGTGCCGTTGACTTTCCACCTGGCGGAGGGCAGCACCCAGGCCGTGCGCGTTCCGGCGGGGACACCCGTCGCCGCCCCCGCTGATGATTCCGGCTTGCAAGAAGCCATCTTCGAGACGGAACAGCCCTTGATTATCGTACCCACACGCCTCGCCTTCATTTATGTTAAAGGCGGTTGGTTTGAAGGGCAGACAGACAACTCTCTCTATTACAATATGATCCACCTCGCTACCGGCGAAGAGCGAATACACGACACCATACCTGCCAGACTTGAAGATCGGCAAGTGATTGCCTATTTGGGTTTTGAGCAGGCATTGCCAAATCGTATGACGAACATCTATTTTGATGTTGGTGAAGCTCAGATAGATCAATATATACAGCTTAGCTGGTGGTATAGCGAAGGTGGAAAGCAGTTGCCACTGACGGTGCGTGACCATACGAATGGGTTGACAAAAAGCGGAATAGTTAGTTTTCTGGGCCCATCTGTTATGAAGCCAGCCCAACGATTTGATAGAACAGCGTATTGGATTTTCGTAAAGTTAGAATCCAGTAGCGACCCAAAACTGCCTATCATTAATCATATCCTCCTCAACACCACCTGGGCCAGCCAGACCATCACTGTCCGGGAGGAAAAGATGGGCTCCAGCAACGGTCAAAAAGACCAATCTTTTGAAACCACTCTCAAGCCAGTACTGACCATGCCGCAGGTCGAAGTCTTCGAGGTCGATTATCCCACGCCTACCGAAGCCCAGGCCGTGATCAACGCGGAGGGCGAAGACGCCATCACGCCAGAGCCGGACGAAAGCGGCTACTGGGTGCGCTGGCATCAAACGCCGGATTTCTATGCCTCCAGCGGGCAGGATCGCCATTTTGTGATCGACCACCTCAGTGGAGTAGTGCGCTTTGGGGATGGCGTGCGTGGTCGGGTGCCACTGCCTGGACGCAACAATGTGCGGATCAGTTATCGTTCGGGCGGTGGCACGGTTGGCAACCGCGCCCCTGAAACCATCACCGAATTGAAGACCGCCATCCCCTATATTGACCGCGTGACCAATCGCATCCCGGCCAGCGGGGGAGCGAACGCCGAATCGCTCGATCAGCTCCGGCAGCGCGGCCCAACCCTGCTTCGACATCAGGATCGGGCGGTGGTCGCCCAGGATTATGAAGACCTGGCCTACATCGCTTCGTCACAAGTCGCCAAGTCACGCGCCTTGATTGCCGAGGGAATCATCCCCGACTCAGACGGCGATAGAATTGATGCTGGCCTGGTACGTGTCATCATCGCCATGCAGACTGCCGCCGATCCACCAACGCCGAGTGCCGGACTCATCAACCACGTACGGGAGTTCTTACGCGCCCGTTGTGACCCCACCATTCAGCTTGAAGTTAAAGCGCCTGTCTGGATGCCGTTCGATGTGCAGGCAGATGTTGTCCCACAAACTCTGGAAACTAGCGGCGATCTCGCCATGCGTCTGGAAGTGGCGCTCCGGGCGTTTCTGCATCCTGTCACCGGCGGATCAAACGGAGAAGGTTGGGACTTCGGCAGCTTGCCCGCGCAATCTGATATTTACGCCGTCATTCAATCGGTTGAAGGGGTCAGTTACGTCCAGGCACTCACAGCCGAACGCGCCTTTGATCAGATAAACCCGGATGTTATGCCTGATTCGCTGATTCGCCCTGGTACTATCGTGGTTCGATTGGTGAGCGCCATACAATGACCATCCCGCTGCCCCGCCTGGACGATAAATCCTATGCTGAACTGCTCGATTCCAGCCTCAAGCTGATCCCCAGCCTCTACCCGGATTGGACGAACTTCAACGAGTCCGATCCCGGCGTCACGTTGGTGGAGATGTTCGCCTGGCTAACCGAGATGCTACTCTACCGGCTCGACCAGATTCCACCAGGCAACTACGTCCCCATCCTCAAGCTGATTGACCCGACCGGTTCAATCCCGGCTGAATTGCAAAGCCCATCCAGGCACGATCCCAAGCGAGTCCAGGATGTGCTGGATTCAACCCTGTCGCAGGCTATCCTCAAGCTGAGGACGCGCTACCGGGCTATAACCACCGACGATTACGAATGGCTGCTGCTCAATGAGTGGCAAGCGAGCCAGGAAGCCCGGCGATTGGGGATCAGCCTGTGGCGGGTGTACTGCGTTCCTCTGCGTGATCTGACGACGCGCAAAACGGCTGAGGTGGAGGCGAAGGCGCATATCTCGGTGGTTTTGATAGCACATCAAGAAGGTAGTGGGGAAATTATTACAGGCAATAAACCCGGAAGTGATTTGATCGCGGCAGTGAGTAAGTTTCTGGAGCCGCGCCGTCTGCTCACCACTCAGCTTCATGTCGTCTTGCCCAGACCAATCCCCATCAATCTGAGCCTGACGATCAAGGCCACTTCGCGCCCCCGCGACCTGGCTGTGTTCCAGACGGAAATCGTGCGAGCAGTGGCGTCCATGTTCCATCCTTTGACCGGGGGCAAGGATCAGCGCGGTTGGCCGCTGGGCCGGGCGGTCTATCATTCGGAAGTCTACGCCCTGGCAGATCGGCTACCAGGCGTTGCTTCGGTGACGATCACTGATCTGACCAGCAGCACTGCCGAGCGTAGTCTGGTGGCTGAGGGCAAGCCAGTTGGTATCCGACTGCTGCCGGATGAATATCCGGTTGTCGCCGTCACGATTGAGGGAGTAACAAGCTGATATGCCTGCTAACATCCCGCCTGACGACCTGAGCAGCTATCTCGACCATCTGCCCGCTATCTACCGGCAAGGCGGCAAGGAGGGCGTGCCGCACTTTCTGGGACGTTTCCTGCTGGCCTTCGAGCAGGTGCTGCATGGTTTGGGCGATGCACAGTCAGAAGGCATCGAAGAACTGGCGGATCGCCTGACCACTTTCCTCGACCCGGAAATGACACCGTCGGAATTCCTGCCCTGGCTAGCGGGGTGGGTGGCGCTCAGTCTGCGCGAGGACTGGACTGAGGCCGAGAAGCGGCGTTTCATCCGCAATATTCAGCGGTTGTACCGGCTGCGCGGTACACCGTTAGGCCTGAAGCTGATGTTGGCGACCTTCACAGGGCTGGGCGCAGAGAACGGCGATACCATTACCATCATCGAACCAACTGATAAGCCCTACTACTTTGAAGTGAGTATGATCGTCCCTTATGAGTGGGCTGAAAACATCGAACGTGAGCGCGGACGGGTAATCGCGCTGATCGATCAGGAAAGGCCCGCCCACACCTACTATAACCGCGATAATGTCCCTCAACTCCTGTATTTTGTGACCATGCAGCTTGGTGTGACTTCAACAATTGGCAAAGATACTATTCTGGGCGACCCCATCACCCTTCCAGGAGGCAATAATGGCTGAACTACTCCCCAAACGGATGCGCTACTTTGATGGGCAATTCCTGACAGAGAAAGATTTTCAGGAGGAGCAGGACTATCTGCTCAATCGCCATCATATTCACAGTCGCTCACTACATACTTCCGGTATTGCTGAAGGGCTAACAATCGCCTCTCAAAAAGGCGATGCTCGCCTGGTGATTGAAGCCGGTGTCGCCTTGAACCGCGAAGGACAAGAGATTGTCCTGCCGGATCAGTTTGTGCTAGAACAGGCATCCCTGAATGCCTATCCGAAGCAGCGTGTCCTTGTAGTGCTTTCCTATCATCAGGAAGCTACTGATATTGCCACCAAAGGCAAGGCAGAACCTACTCGCTACACTGAAATCCCTAAAGTGGAATTGGTACCAGTTACTGATGGTTGGCCCACTAACACCACCCCTGCGGAGCAAGCCGAGCCGCGCCTGAATGAGGCTGGTCGCTACATCCGTTTGGCGCTCATCACCATCAGCGCCCGCACAGGGAATGCGGTCACGTTGGAGAATATCGACCTCAGCGTGCGTACCTTCGCTGGCACGAACATTCGTGGTGAGATTGAATTGAGCCGGTTATACCTCACCAGTGATGGCCTACCCCCGGAACGCCGCCCCTCGCTCTCGGTACGGCAAATTACCCCAACAGGAGCTGCCGCACCGGTTACAAATGCCTATTTGAGTGGCTCGTTGCAGGTGAGTATCGGCCTAACCGTTGATGGAGCCGTCAATGCCCAGCAGATTCAGACGAACAGCCTGAATATCACCGATCAAATCCGGTGGGGAAACGGCAGTATCATCAATTCTGACCAGGGAGGCAGCATTGATCTGGGTGGAAACAACAGCGTTGCCGGTATAGGCACGCCTTATATTGATTTTCATTTCCTCGGCAAGACGGAGGACTTCAATACCCGTATAATCAACGATGCCGATGGACGATTGACAATTGCGGCAAATGCTGTTTTGGCAACTGGGTCGCTACATGTCGGCCCACAAATAGTGATAGGTAGTGCTGAAGGGCGGATTAGTGTCAGTGGTAAGTCCGCGGAAATATCCGTAGCTCGCCGCACATTGGTAGCTCGGCCTGCTAGTCTAGGAGCGGGAGACCGTTTTGTCTGGTATAACCCAGACGGTGAAGGACTACGTCTTTGGACAGATACAGTTGGCGACGTTATGAGCATAAGCAAGAGCAGCAAGCTGGGCATTGGCACGACGGATCCCAAAGCTGCTGCACATATCGTTGGCGATTCACCGATTCTTGCAATCGAGGGTAAAGGAAATCAATACACCACAATCGATTGGTATCCGAAAGGAGTAGGCAACGGCCGCAAGGGCTGGATTGGCTTCTTCGGTAATGACCTCAGTCTTGCCGCTGAGGAAAGCGCCTTAAACCTCTTTACCAAAAATGGGGTCATCATTTACAAAGACAATAACTGGAGCGGCAACCTAGCTGTACAGGGCAACCTATCTTTTGGCACCACAGCACGTCAGATGATCAGTTTATGGGGAACAGAATACGGTATCGGTGTTCAAAGCAATACAACCTATTTCCGAACATGGGATAACTTTGCATGGTTCAAACGTGGTAGCCATGCCAATGGTATCTTCGATTCTGGTGGCGGGACGACTATGATGGTACTGGACAACAGGGGATACTTGGGTATTGGGGTAACCAACCCTAACGCAACCTTGGAGGTGTCTGGAAGTGCTGTATTCCGGCATCCAAACAAGCCATTCACAGTGAATATTTCATATGGAGATTTTGTAGATCTGTTCTCTGCAGGTTGTCCGCTGTATATCAATAACAATGGCCTTGAAGTGTTTATCCGAACTTTGAGGACAGCCAGAAGTGCCATACTTTCGTCACGAGAGAGCAAAGAAAACATATCTGCTTTTACGATTGCTGAAGCTGAAGATCTTCTGGCAAGTCTTGAATGTGTTCACTTTGTTTACAAAGATGATCATAGTCAATCGTCGCAATTGGGCTTTATTGCGGAAGATGCCCCTGAGCCAATTGCTTCCCCAGATCACGAGAGCATCAACCCGATGAGTATCATCACAGTACTGACCCGTGTACTTCAGCAACAACAAGTGACCATTCAGGCGATTGAAAACCGCCTCGCACAAGTAGGTTAAGGGTAATCACACGCTATGATCGACCAACTCCAAAAACGCCTCGATGAACTCAAAGCCGAATTTGAGATGGGTCAGAAAAAGCTGGGGGAGGTAGAGGCGCAGGCCTCCAATCTCCGCAACACGCTGCTGCGGATTAGCGGGGCTATTCAGGTGCTGGAAGAAGAACTGGAAAAGTCCAAACCGGACGAGTCGCCCTAGCGGTCGTCCGGCGATGTTGGCTGACTCAGGAGGCCGTCTGCGTGCCTGTCGGCTTGACGATGCCCACCAAAACGGTGAAGAGAATAATGAGCAGCAAGCCATAGAGTGGTTGCCATGTGGTGCTGAGGATATCGGTTCCGTTGGAGTTCAGCGCCCACACCGCAAAGGCAAAGGTCGACATGCCGATGTGGACCACATCCGGGGCTTGCCCTGGCGCGGTTGTTTGCCGCCAGACCCACAGCGGTGTAACAATCAAACCGAAGATCGCCACAATCAGGTAGAGTGTCTGGTTGCCGCCACCGTCTACCCCGGCTCCTTTGATGAGGGCCATGGCGGCCAACCAGGCGGCCATCACATCTGACGGTACATATTTGACGAGCTTGTCGAAATAGTTATCCGGTATGGTGGCCTGTGCCTGGGCAGAAACTGTATTGCCTGTGGTGATGATCCGACGCCCCATGTGTGTTACCCTCCAATGAAATAGATGGACACAGACTGAATCTACACAGGAGGACGATGTACCTGGGTACTGGCTATGTAGATTCAGGTATTACAGTACAGACAACTATATAGTATAGCGCGACTTCACGATTCGGCTGTCCTGAATCAGAGTGACGCTGCCCGTGCCAGCAGCGCCTCAAGGTCGATTTTTTCTTGGGCGATGATAGGTGGTAATGCCAGCAGCGGTGGAAAGGCAGGGAGGTGATCTCCTGTGACTTCGGCGTAACGCATCCGCACTTCGTAATTGCCGGATTGTTCGTAGGCGGACCGCAAACCCATTTGAGTCTGTTCTCGGATCGCCAGTTCCTCAGGTGCGATTTGCCAGCAAAGATAGTGACAATGCGCTACCTGGAGGGGTCGCAAGTCGTCTGTAATCAAGGCCATGATTTGCTCAATCGCTGCCTGCCGCTCGATCTGACCCAACTCCACGCCAATCCGGAGGGCCGCTGATGCAGTCAACAAGATGTAGTTGGGGTCTTCAATTTGTTTTGCCAGGACTGCTGCCTCGTGATTTAGTTGATGGGCAATCGACCAGTCATGGTCGGCATAAGCAGCAAACTGCGACTGAGTGTAGAGGAGTTCGACCAGCAGATAGGGTGAGTCAATGCGGCGGCACAGGTTGAGCGCAATGCTCAGTACGTGCTTCGCCTGAGGTACCTGCCGCTGCCACCAATAGACCCTGGCAATATTGCCTAGCACTGCCACCAGGTTAGAACGATCCCCTACCTCAAGCAGGTGTTTAAGGCCTCGCCCCAGACATACCAACGCCCGTTCAAATTCACCCCGTTCTAGATACACAGTACCTGCGTTGTTCAGGATCGACGCTCCGGCGTGCATAAAGCCGATTTCAAAAGCGGTTTCGATAGCTTCAAGCGACCTGGCGAGCGCTGATTCGGTCATGCCCAGCTCGAACTCCACACCCGCGATGTCGCTCAATGTATGGATGATTCCCCGCTGATAGCGAGTCTCACGCGCCTGAGCATGAGCCGTCAGCATCGAGGGCAAAGCTTCATCTAGACGACCCTGGTCGACCAACGCCCAGGCTTGATTCATCCGCGCCTCGACGATCCCGCGAATATCTCCTGCCTCGATGGATAACTGCAATTGCGTTTCGCTCACTTCCAGTGCTTCCGGGTATTCTGTCCGGCGCAAATGCACAGTGGTCAGGTATTGTAAGCATTGGGCCAGGCTATTCGATTGATGCTGCTGGAGGGTCATCCGTGCAGGTAAGAGATAGTCCAGAGCAACCTGATACTCGGCGCGAAGGGTGTGAAGATACCCAAGTGCGCTTTGGATACGAGCGGTCAGAATCGGATCGGCAGTTGCCAGAGTTAGGCCGCGTTCAAACAGGCTCTGAGCCGTTGTGAGGTCGCCTAGCACAATCTGGGATTCTCCCAAAGCCAGCAGGACTTCGGCCTGTTCATCCACCGCGAGCAATGGCATCAACTGCTCATAGTAAGCTACTGCCGATCGACTGGCATAAGCCAATTTCGCTTGATCGGCTGCCCGCCGCAGATAAACACGCTGCTTATCGGTATTGGTTGAGCGCCCATAGTGATATGCCAGTACGTCAATCCACGGATTGAGGTTAGCAGGGAACGACGATTCGATAAATTGAGCAATCTGCTCATGGATGACGCGGCAGCTTTCCAGGCTCAGGCTTTCATACGTAACTTCCTGGGTCAGAACATGCTTGAAGAGGTATTCCAATTCAGGTTCAGGCTGATGAAGCAGTGTCAACTCCACGTCATTTAGATGATCCAGTTCTTTGCGGATTTGCTCAGCCGTGGTGCGTAATCCGGTTTCGCTGGAAACACCCCATAACCAGGTCGCCCGAAAGAGCCGACCAATCACACTGGCAATCTTTAGAATGTGCCGCTCTTCCCCACTTAGCAGATCAATGCGGCTGGTAATGAGATCACGCAGGGTTGCCGGTAGCTGAAGATCGCGCAATGCCTGAGTGCTTGGCAGGTCAATCTGCCGATCGTGTAAATAATTGAGCAGTTCTTCGATATAGAAGGGGTTGCCCTGGGTCCGTTCATACACCCTGGTGAAAAACGCCGCTTCCAATTCGGCTGCCGTGCCGAAGAGTTGATTGAGGCGGGTTGTCGTCAGGCGCTGTGTTTCCGCCGGGGAGAAAGGACGGAGGCTCAGCAACGCATAATTTAGTGCTGTTTCGAGTTCACCCAGCGGACTTTCCCGATTGATCTCCTCGCGGTAAACAACCAGCAGGACAATGGGCAAGGAATTGAGGCTGCGGCCGATATAGTGCAAAAGATCGGCGGAGAGGTCATCAATCCAGTGACAGTCTTCGAGAACCAGGAGCAAAGGGGCTTGAGCAGACCAGGCTTGCAGGCATGTCAGGATCAGGGCATGTAAGGACTCGCGCCGCTGCTCGGCATCCAGTGTCGCGGTCAAATCGCTTTCTGCCAATGTGAGATTCAGGACCGGTGCCAGCAATGGCACCCGCTGTTCGAGAGTTGTCTCGATGCGCTTAAGGGCGTCCGCGATTTGCGATTGTGCTTCCTCGCCGGAGGCATCCAGCCCCAGGTCCAGTAATCCCCGCAGAATCGACTGCCAGATAAGATAAGGGGTCTGCCTTTGGTGTGCCTGGCAGGTTCCAGTATGGATACTGAAGCCTTCCAGGCTGGCAGACCGCATGATCTCCGCCACCAGACGGGATTTACCAATCCCAGCCTCACCAACCAGTCCAAGCACATGACCTTGCCCCGTTTTGGCCTGGTTCAGGAGTCTTCTGGATTGTTCCAGTTCATCTTCGCGTCCGATCATCCGCGAACGATAGCGCGGCTCGCTGCGGTTCGATCGTGCTTCGCCCAGCCGTAACCCGATCAGATTTTGGGCAGTCGGATAGGGTTCAAGAGGAAAGCGATCAATCAGGCGTGGTTGCAAGCCCGGCGCAACCAGAACACCATCCTGGATACTCCCTGCCAGGCGACGTGCCTCATCCACTGGCCCACCCACGACCGCATACCGTGATTGGTGCGCCCGTGCGCCAATCACGGCGCAGTAGGCACGCCCCGCACTGATTCCAACGCCAAAATGACCGTTGGAGAACAAACGTTTGATCTCAGTTACAAAGCGGATTGCCCGGTTGAGGTCGTTCTCGTGAGTTTGGGGGGCACCAAAGACAATCTCAATGTGGAGCACCCCACCTACCATAACCGCGCTGAGTAGGGTGCCACCGTAGGCAATCGCTTCCGGCAATAAGTTAACCAGCACTTCAGACGAAGCTGACAAGTTCCGATCCTGGGCCTTGATCTCCGCATGCACGATGACCACGTTGCGATATTCGTCCAGCAACGCCCCTTCACGTTGTAGCTGCTGTCGCAGGATCGGGTTTACAAACGCTTCAAGCCTAACGAGCGGTTCCCCTGCCACCGACGGTGGAGCATAGGCATCGACTAATGGCGTTTCACGCAAAGACTCTACGCGGTGAAAGCCAGGCGACACAGGTTGACTAACCAACCCGGCTACCACTTCACTGAGTGCCTGAGTGATGACGACCTGGCCTGCTGCGGCCTGCTGCGCGGCTTGCCATGCTGCATCCCATCCTTCGCCGACGACGATCCAACTCCAACGTTGCTCGTCCCTGCCACTGAGCCAGATGGCCGCCTCGCCCATCCCGATCCCAGCACGCAAACCGACGGACGGTTCAGTAACCAACGGCCCTGCAATAGCAAGAGCACAGGCAATTGCGGCTGGCAGACCCGCTACAAATACCGCGGCCACCGAGCTATCCGTGACGAGATCAATTTGCCCACCATAACGCGTGATATTTGGAAACAAAGTTGCATTTAGGTGAGTGTTCAACCGTTCAAGAACTGCTTCTGGCGCTCCCGCTGGGGGATTCCACTGTAACCACAGGCAAGCGCTGCCCCCCGGATGGGTTAACGGTCGGTCAAATGGAAGTTCCGACTGCAACGCTTGCTGCTTGATCCGATCTGGGATGAGGGACAACCAACCAGGAGAAAGTTCCGCCATCAGATCACCCTGCTTTCGTCTAGGCCGACCTATAATGATTTCTTAACGCACGTTTGACCAAATTCTTGCCATGAAATCAATATTCTCATATAATGCTCATGTCAATAGCACCGTACTCCCACAATCAAATATCTTGACAGTGCAACCTGGTTTTGTCTCAGTAAACGTTGGGGAGAGAAACTGATGCACATTTCCTATCGTCGATCATACCTGTTTGGGTTGGTCATTACCTTGACGATCTTTCTGTTGGTTACGGGTACGGTCGGTGCGCGGTGGTTGCGATTGGGAGATATCTATAATGGCTTACTCGCAGCGCGGGTTGATCGTGTTTGTGAAGACGGTGTTCAAGTCTCGATAGCCTTTTTTACATATACAGCTAACGGGACAGCGGTAACACCGTTTGAGGCCGGGAGCAGTAATCGTTATGGCTCGCAAGAAATCTATGTTGCTTCTTATGAAACTCGTCCCCAATTGGGTACCTTCAGATTTACAAAGGTTGTCAATGGTTCAGGACTTTCAATCCTGACTAAAAACTCCAGGATCGAACTTCCAGATTTTGTTAGGGGGCCATCGTTTGCAGCACCTTTCTATTTTCCTCAACAGTGTCCCGACAATAATTCATGCTTCCAAGAGACTTTCTCGGAGTGGTATACAACTATAAAGATACCCTGGGATGTGGTACCGGACACAGAACGATACTACCTCGGAATAAGTCTAGAACTCCTTACACCTATTGATGTCATCGCACCCCACAAACTAGATGATTGTCGTCTTTTCATTTCAAATGACTTCTTCACATCTGATAACCGCCTCAACCGCGCCCAACGTGACCTGGGGGCCACCGCCGCCATCTTCTGCGAAGACAACAGCGTGAAAGTCTACGGCATCAACGCCGAGTCGCAGGGCTTCTTCGCCTTCTCTGTCACGCAGGACGAAATCGACGCGCTGGGGCAACCAGCCACCAACACCCTGCTCGACTCCTTCCCCAGTCCGTTTGGGGGAGACATCCGCCTCTACCTGCTGACCACCGGCGAACTCCAACTCAACGCACCGGGTCTGCCACCGGAGTCCTGGAAGGAATACGTCTTCACCTGGGCGGGGTGCACAACCTGATCTATGTCGGGGGTGGGGTGGTCGTAGGACGCCCCACCCATCAGCACAGCACTTTCCATCGACTTAGTTTGTGTTGGGGGTGAAGCATGTTGGGGATTCGTCGGCGGGTCATGGTCGGTTTCGTTGCGATGCTGGTCTTCGTCTTGCTCGTCACAGGTACGGTTGGTGCGCGTTGGATTCGGTTAGGTGATGGCGGTGTTACGATGCAGCTAGACCGCGTCTGTCTTGATGGGTTTGAGTTTACTGGTGCATACGTGCAGTTTATTCCGAACGACCTTCAACCCCGAGTCCGCTATGTGTATGCACGAATGTATCGGAGTAGTATATTCGATCTTGGCGATGGCAGCCCACCAGACCTCTACGAAGACTCAAGTTTGCAAGACTACTTTCCCCGTGCCGAGTCGCCTATCCTTGGATTTGGCTCGTTTGAGATGAGACCGCAATTATCACCAATAATTGCAGACGACATTGAAACATATTACTACGGGCGGGGGCGAGTTAGATTTACGAGGGAATTTAATCAGCTACAGTATGTAGCTGCATTTTACACATTTAGGGATGTCTACACAGGCCCAAGTTCTGGTGCAGAATTCTTCGGTGAAGTTCTCGCTGCCAAAGCGGAGAATTGTTTCTTGTTTAGTGATAGTGTAACAATTCTTAATCCTTCCTTTCCCGATGGTCGCTCCAACGACTTCGACTACGGCGCGACCGCCGCCATCTTCTGCGAAGACAACAGCGTGAAAGTCTACGGCATCAATGCCGAGTCGCAGGGATTCTTCGCCTTCTCAGTGACGCAGGACGAAATCGACGCGCTGGGGCAACCAGCCACCAACACCCTGCTCGACTCCTTCCCCAGTCCCTTTGGTGGTGACATCCGCCTCTACCTGCTGACCACTGGCGAACTGCAACTCAACGCGCCGGGTCTGCCACCGGAGTCGTGGAAGGAATATGTCTTCACCTGGGCGGGGTGTAAGGCTTAATCGCATCCCATTCATCAGTTTGAACTTTGCTCACGCTACGTTAGGGGGAATCATGTCCAAATTACGTGTCCTCGGCCTGATGGCGTTGTTCATACTCCTGGCCTTCTCATCGACTCTGGTGGAAGCCCGCTGGGTGCGGATGGGCGACTCCAGTTCAGCCGTAACGATTAGTCCGTTTTGTCGAGAGGGTGTCACCGGCCTGCTTGCCTATACTCGGTACGATGCTCAGGACAATCCTGTCCGTTTGGGAGGCGAGCCTGAACCTTTTCCAATACCCGAAATCTCCATTTACGCTGTTAAGTCTTTGACATACCTCGGTCGCACTGCGGAGGTCGGAACAGATTTTAGCTTCTTTAATGATGGGATAAATGACATTCGCATCATGAACGTCGACATTCCATTGAGCTTTCACTCGGAGCGCATCTTCTTGGGGGAAACCGCAGGGCTAACGGCGGTCATTTTCAACACACCAACCGGCGTTCAGTACGCGAGGAATTACGCCAACTGGTATGGCAGCACTACCCAGGCTTGGACAACCGTCCCTAACTTTGCTGACTATCCTTATTTGATCGCCGACAGCAGCAATGGGATTATCCGAATAAGCCAGGGATTTGAAGCTTGCTCTAACCCAACCCGCATCCGCAGCCTGGTTGATGGTCGCCTCAATCAGTTCGACTACGATGCACCCATCGCCGCTTACTGCTACCGGGATGTGATCGCAGTCACAGGCATTGTTCCCCGGCAAAGCCGTTTTCTCGCCTTTGATGGCTGGCAATTCCCCGTCATGCTTATTCGACAGCAAACCATTGATCGGTTAGGGACACCCACCCAGGAAGTCTTGCTGCGGCGCACGCGCTTCTGGAGTGGGCAGATCAGTCTGTATCTGCTGCCCACTGGACAGATTGATGTGCGGGCCATCGGCCTGCCGCCCCGCCCACAGGAAGAGTATCGCTTCCCCTGGCCGGGCTGCCAGCATTGACAGCGTCTCATCCGATAGGGCACCAATCCGGTGTCCTCGTTGACCATTTATTGATGACCTGCCACAAGCGAGAGTAATCTATGACCCAGATGCATCGTCGGTTGCTCAGCCTGAGTATCATGTTGGCGTTCATGGCCTTGTCTACCCTGTCTGCCGATGCTCGCTGGTTGCGGCTTGGTAATGATTTCTATCTCGGTAATGTGGAAGCCTGTGAGGATAGCGTACTGATTGGTATGGCCTTTGCCTGGCGAGACCTTGAGGAAAGTGAAGCAAACAAGATTCCACCCGATCCTGCCCCAAGCAATCCCGATTTTCAGCCAAGGACTTGGCGGGTGAATGTCTTTCGGGAACGAGGCGGTCAGCTAGATCCAATTGCTACGGGTCTGGTCTCGATCACCAACCAGCCCACCTTGTTGACCGGCCTGCCCCTTGCCAATTCGCCAAGTTCGCAAAATCGCACACCGAGCGCTACCTACACCTATGGCAGCACAGAAATTTCGTGGCCTGCCGGTTCAAACATCACCCTCGGGGACATTATCGTCGTGGTTGCCGAGGGGAATGACGATAATACTTTTGGCGAAGTTGAAATCACTCCATCCGACGGCGTGCAGGTCGAATCTTGTCCGGCGATTAGCAATCAAGCCGTGCATATCGTCCAACCGGGCGATACTTTGTTTAGTCTGGCGCGGCGCTATGGAGTAAACATCAGTGACCTGGTAAATGCCAATAACATTCTCAATCCGAATCAAATTTACATCGGTCAAAAGTTGGTGATTAGTCGCGCAAGCACACCTGGGACACCCGCCGAGCGTGTTCACCTGGTTCAGGCGGGTGAAAATCTCTTCCGCATTGCCTTACGCTACGGAACATCGGTCAGCGCAATTGCTACCGCCAATAACATCAGCAATCCTCGGCTGATTTATATCGGTCAGCGATTGACGATCCCTTCGGCTTCTTGAGCCTGAAGCGGCGCAGCCAGCACCGGACGAAAGCCGATGGTGCTGCTGCGCTGCCGGGCATCCTGCCAATCCCGGTAGGTAGTCGTCGCAGCTATCGGCAAATCTGCATACGAGCCGCCCCGCACGATCCGTCGTGTATCATGACTCAGGTTGGGCAGCGTATCCTCTGGTCCATTTAAGCACCACTCTGCCAGATTGCCGCACAAGTCCAGTGCGCCAACCATGGAAGAACCAGCGGGGTACATACCGACAGCGGTCACTTCATCTAGCTGGCTGGCAGCAGTGTTCATACGGTTCAGATCACCAAATTCTCCCCAGGGATACGTGAAGTTGGTCTGTCCCCCGGTTGCGGCCTGCTGCCATTCCCATTCGCTGGGCAACCTGATGACTTGTCCCGCAGGCAAAGCAGTACGGGCAGTTAACCAGCGGCAAAAGGCGATAGCCTCCACCCAACTGACCATATCCCGAGGATGATTGGTAAATTCGGTGGCGGGCATAGCGGGATGGGCTGCGTGGCGCTTCAAATCTATCCACCACTCCTCCCGCTGGTAACCATCTATCGCGTCCACAAATGCTTGAAATTGCGCGACCGTAATTAAGTAGCGTGCAATTGAGAAGGTTTCAATCTCTACGGTAGATGTTTTGTCACTGAGTTTGAGACGGCCCACGGGCACCGTTTCCCAGATCAAATCAGGTAGCCCATCCGCCCGCAACCCAACCCCGCCCCGCGGATCACCCAGCATCGCCAACCGCTGACCAATCTGCAGACGTTTTTGGTGAGTGGTTTGGGCTTCTGTTAACTGTTCCAACAATCGTTCCTGTTCAGGTCGAATGAAAGTCAGTACATGGGGTGCTAACTCAGCCTCAAGCCGCTTGATGGCCGCATAAACCATGTGGAGGCGCTCAGCAGGCCAGAAGAAAGCCGGGTCATGCCCTCGCGCCACCCAATCATCCGCCGCCAGGGTGACTTTCTTGAGCAGAGTCAGGTCATCACGGATGATATCCAGCCACTCCATAAGCCGGGGCCATGATTGGAACAAAGCCTCATGAGCGACTTCAATGGTAGCGATGCCATCTTTCAGATGGGCATTCTGAACCAATAAGCGGCCTTCCGTTAGCGCATCCACCAGCAGGATGGCATCGCTCGATTCAGCCACCTGGTCGCGTGGTGATCTGCGCCTTGTGACCGTCCCGCGTTCATCCACTTCGATGAGATGTCGGAACACTGTAGTTAAACAGGCTACCGCGTTAGGTGGCAGAGTCGCAAAGATGGCTTCAGCTGCACTGCCGATGGCCCCTTTGACGCCACCGATTGCTTCGTAGGCAGCCCAGGTAAGCCAGTTGGTATCGGTACGTCGCCGATACAACTCATCCAGCGTGTAAGCCATCAAGGCAAGCGCACCCGGCGATTCGCCTGTATCGTTCACGATTTGTTCGGCTAGCCCGTCCTCAAACTGGAGGCCAGCGATATGAGCGGGATGGATAATCATGCCTAGCAGTGTGAATTGGCTCGGCGGGCTGAGTGGGAAGGTGCCATCACGTTGCTGGAGCAGTGAACCCAGCACTGACCACTCAACACACTGCGGGTAGAAATCCGCCCGCAGTGTGACCACTACATGTACCCGACAATCGGTTCTCGTCATATGGCCCAGGAGTTCAACAAAGGGTGCACGTAATGACGGCGTAACCAGAGTCAGCAACTCCTCAAATTGATCAATCAGTAGCAGAATGTGAACGTGTTCAGGTTCATCAGTTAGTGCAGCCTCGATGATCCGGAGGATGTGTGCTGGCTCATCAGCCAATTGACCGGGCAGATCATCAACAGGGGTTTTGAGATAGGGCGTAAGTGCGGCAACCAAACCACGAAAAGGATCATTCGATTCCTGTGCGGGTGTGAACACTACTTGCAGCCAATCCTGACTGCCGATGACCGCGCCTTCCTTGAGCATATGGCGGACACCTGCGTGAACCAAAGAGGATTTACCTGCACCACTAGCGCCCACAACGGCTACAAACGTCGAGCGTTCGATCTTCCTGAGGCAGGCATCAATCTCCTGGTGCCGCCCCCAAAAGATGGGTGCATGGTCGAGCGTAAAGGGGCGCAGACCTGGAAATGGCGATCCGTACCATTTGGGCGATTCATGGACTGCTGGACGCCCCTTCATGGTCAATAGCTGACCAATAAAGTGCTTGAGATGCCGCTCAAGTTGGTCCTGGAAGTCTTCAACAGAGCTATAGTTGTTATAGCCTCCCTTAATCGAACGATCGGGATTGGTAAATTGGGTAAAGAATTCTTCAACCCGTTGCCATTGCGTTTGTTTTTCATTTAACTGAGGGTCATTCAAACGTATTTCGGGTGCGCCATCTCGCCGATAGATACTCACAATGGGTATGCCATCATGAAGTTTTGCAGCGGCTACCGCGTCTTCATATTCCCACTCGGTGCCGGAAAGATACGGTGTACCATCCGGCTTGACATATTCCGGGGGCAGCGGTGTGCCAAGCCGGGACCACAAGATCACAATCACAATGTCACACTGTGAAGGCGTTGCCAGGTTGCGATTGACCGCTTCCTGGGGCGTCAGGGTAGCGATCATGGGAGTCTTGATGCCGGGTGCATCCCATGCCACTGATTCTGTGGTGACCTGTCCCTCCCAAACTGGATGATACTGAAGCTGCTTGATGACCATTCTGGCAATCGCCCGCTCTTCCGCTACGTCCCCGGGGGAGGATATAAAGATGCGAATATGCCTTGATTGAACTGAAGGTTGTGGCATCGATCAATTCCCCCTTACCGCATTCCAGATGCTTTCGAGTATAGCTTGTGTTGCTAATTCCGTAGCGGAGAACCGTTTATCGAACCGTAACCGTCCATTGGCATCACATTGAACGTTGAAATCGAAGCCCGGTGAATATGTGGAAGCAGGTGGGAATGATTACGCCCTCACTCCTCCACGCCCAGATCCCGCGCAATCGCGTCGAACTGCTCCAACGCCGCCCGCAGATCATCCAGAATCTCCGCCGCGATCACCTGCGGCGGAGGCAGATGAGCATTCTCCTCCAGGCTGTCATCCTTCAGCCAGAAAATGTCCAGGCTGACCTTATCCCGCGCCAGCAGCTCTTCCAGCGGGAACGCTCGCCAGCGCCCTTCCGGGTGCTCCGGCGACCACGTCGCCTGGCGCTGCTGCCGATTCGCCGGGTGATAACACGCGATGAAATCCTGCAAATCCTCAAATCGCAGCGGATTCTGCTTCAGCGTGAAGTTCATGTTCGTCCGCAGATCATAGATCCACAGTGTTTTGGTTTGAGCCTCCGCGCTACCCGGCCGCTTGTCGAAGAACAACACATTCGCTTTCACCCCCTGCGCGTAGAAGATGCCGGTTGGCAGCCGCAGCAGCGTATGCACGTCGCAGCTTTCCAGCAACCGCCGCCGGATCGTCTCGCCCGCACCGCCCTCGAACAGCACATTATCCGGCACCACCACCGCCGCCCGACCGTGCGTCTGTAAAATCGTGCGGATATGCTGCACGAAGTTCAGTTGTTTGTTGCTCGTCGTCGTCCAGAAGTCCGCCCGCTCCACCGACTGGGACTCGCGCCCGGCTCGACCGTCCTCACCGATGATCGTCATGCTGCTCTGCTTGCCGAAGGGGGGATTGGTCAACACCAGATCGTAGCGTGCGCCGGGGTCCGCCCGCAGGCTGTCCGCCACTATGATCGGGCTGGCATTCCCTTCTGCCGCCAGATTGTGAAGGTACAGGTTCATCACCGCCAATCGCGCCGTCGCATCCACAATCTCCACGCCGGAGAACGTCCGCTCCCGCAGTTGCCGCCGTTGATCGCGGTCAAGCTGAGGATAGTGCGCGTTGATATACGCATAGGCCGCCAGCAGAAACCCAGCCGTCCCGCAGGCCGGGTCGTGGATCGTCGCCCCGACAGGCGGGCGCATCACCTCCACAATCGCCTCGATCAGCGGGCGGGGTGTGAAGTACTGCCCCGCGCCGGACTTGGTATCCTGTGCGTTCTTCTCCAGCAGCCCTTCGTAGATTTCCCCTTTGACATCCAGGTTCAGGCCTGTCCACGTCTCCTCGTCGATCAGCTTGACCAGCCGCTTGAGCTTGGCCGGGTCCTGAATCTTATTCTGCGCCTTGCGGAAGATGATCGGGATCAGCCCCGTTCCGGTGCCGAGCGCCCGCAGCAGTTCCCGGTAGTGAGACTCCAGCGCCACGCCGTCCAACCCCACCAGGCTGCCCCAGCGGTACTGCGGTGGGATCGGGTCCACATAGCTCTCGCCCATCTGCTCCGCCTGCAACCGCCGTTCCTCATCCATCTTCAGGAACAGCAGGAAGGTCAGTTGCTCCACGTAATCGCCGTAGCTCATGCCGTCGTCCCGCAGGACGTTGCAGTAATTCCACAGCTTCTGCACCAATTGCGCCGCGCCGTTTGTCATATCGGGTATTCCGCCTTCGCTTGGGATCGTAAGTGCTTCAATTCACGAATGAGGCTGTTCACATCCGGGTTAAAGTCTCTCCCTGCGCGGACAGTTGCGCCATTCAGCTTGGGCAGGGTACGAAGTGACTCCGGCAGTTCCTCCGGTCGAGGCAACCGGGCATGTTCAACCAGAACCGGAATGACCGTGATGTGGTGCCGCCGCAATGCAGTTTCAACCTCGATCAGGACAAAATCTCGTTCGCGTTTTGCCAATCGCTCCTGAAGGATCTCCAGCCATTGTGGACCGATCACCACCAGCACCGCGCAGCATTCTGTGAGCGTCGTCTGAATGAAGGCGCTAAAGTCAGCACCATAATCGATGGTATCGACATCCAGGAACAGATCGCGTTCGGAAAATTCGGCTTTCAATCGGTCAAAGATATGACCGCAGGCATAGGCACTGTCTGCCCGCCGGTAGGAAATGAAAATCTTCTGCGGTGGACGTGTTGTCCAGCGGCGCAGCAGTTGGTTGAATTGACCGATCAGTGACTTGGTTGCCCGTTGGGCGAAGAGTTGGCTTTCGGTGATGTAGATCTGTTGAAGTTCGATAGGGGATGGGGATTTACCAGGACTGCCCGCCAGCCAGGTGAGCGCATCCTGGAGTTCTTCGCCTCGTAGCAAATATTCGCTTTTGCGCCCGCGTGCATCCCACTTCTGTGCACTCATCAGCAGGTTCGTATGCTTGCGCGCATATTCGCGGTCTGTCTGAATAGCATCAAACACACGGTCAACGAATCTTTCAAAGGCATTATCTTCATAAAAAATCCAGTTATGGACGCCTACCGCCTTCCAGTTATCTTCGGTGATTTTTGCGATGCTCTGCCCATCGCCTATCGGCAGAAAGGCTACTGACTTGGTCGCCGCTTCGGTGATTTGCCCAACATGCGAACCATCTAGCTTCTCATGGGGATGAATCACCACCGGTATGATTCGTTTACCCAGTCGGAGCGCATGATCCAGTTCTAATTGGCAAACGGGCGACCTGCTCCACGCCGGACTCAGCAGGCAGATGAAACTATTGGCCTCTTGAATGCCATTGCGGATCTCGCCCCACCAATTACTCCCTAATGTAATATCTGCCCAATCGATCCAGACCTGGATGACACGACTATTGAGTCCATCGACCAATTGTCGGGCAAACGTTTGATCTTGTCGGTCATAGGAGATGAAGGCATCTGCCATAATCCCTCCCACCAGTCCTGAGTAATTTGCCTATTGGATGCGACTAATCATATCGCTTCGGGACGTCTTGATGCTTGCTGCCAATTCTGTCCCCCGCACCCACCTCGTCTTCTTGTAGAGGCGGAATAAGGTCGTGAATGACCGAAGAAAATCATCGTAGGACGACCGCATGTCCGCCCGCCTTCGTAGGAACGCCACAAATGGCGTCCGCCGCCAGGCTTTTGGTCGGGATAGATGGTAATGTGACTTCTGGAGAACCGTCTTGGAACCCCTTTAGCGGGTTTGATTGCCCTAGCCGGACGTTTTAACGTCTGGCGGAACCCGGCTACGAAAAAACCTACACTCGTGATCTCCCACCCCCCCGCTTTGAGGGTCGAAAACAGCATTTTCGACCCTCCGAAAGTCCCCTCTCCAGCGACCCGATTCCCGGAGAACCTCAGCTTCCCAGTGGTTAAGGGTCGCGTAAGGAGAGGGGATTTAGGGGTGAGGTGTCTTTTCCCCTACCCACCCCCCCGCTTCGACCGCTTCCGCCCAGCCGCCGACTCCCCCCGCGCCTGCTGGATGCGTGCGAGCAGCGCCGCCGCCGGTTCATCCGCCGGGTCTTGCGGCACCAACCGCCCGGCGAACGCCTCCCGCAAAATCGCCTGCCGCAGCCGTTCGGCGCGATGGAGCGCTTCGTCTATAATCTGTTCTATTCCCTGAACAACGGATAACACTTGGTCAACTTCCTCGACGATGCGCAATTGTTCATTGATCGGCGGTAGTGAAACGGGAATTTTTCTAAGCGTCGGCCCTGAAATCCCGTTTTGTCCAGCACTTGACACCACACTACTTTCGATAATTTGACGCGGAATAGATGTGGCGAAATAGTATTCGATGTACTCACTTAGAATTTCTTCATTAGCAAGAATTGCTCGTATTAGCTTATCTGGGTAGAGTGTCTCTTCTTCGAGTCTCTGTATCCGACCGCATACTCCAACAAATTCTATACTTCCATTATATCTAGTGAATAAGAGATCATTTTCATGCAATAGGTATTCAGGTATTCGATCATTAGGTTCCCGAACATATTTCACTGAATTAATATCAACTGACAGCGGACGCACTGCACCAATAGTGAGTATGCGTATGCCTGGAGGACTTGAAGACGGCGCACCAGCAAAAAACCCATTTCTCAATTGAAGTAGTAATTGGTCAAATGTCGCCCACACCCACCCCTCCGGCAACTCCGGCAGACCCTCCACATCTGGCGCTGCCGGGGCCTCGTACTTCAGCTTACGGGGGTCTTTGCCCTTCGCCCGCTGCTCCGCTTCCCAGCGATCCCGCCGTTCGGTCAGGATCCGTTCCAGCAGGGCGGAGGCCGGTTCATCGGTCGGGTCTTGCGGCACCAGCGTCCCTTCACAGGCCGCCTTCAGCACCGCCGCTTTATACCGCCGCAGGTGAACCCGCAGCCGCTTCAGCGCCGCCACCCCCGCATCCAGCCGCGTGAACAACGCCTCAATCGCCTCCACAATCCGCGCCTGCTCCGCGAGCGGCGAGAGGGGGAAGATAAGCTTAGCAAGAACTGAAGAATTTATTCCCGGCTGTGCCGATCCTTTACGCAAATCAACAATTTGAGACCAATAATCGTGGGATTGAAAGAAATAGTATAAGTAGCGGGCATCCACGTCGTCAGGCATTTGGATCCGAATCAAGTAGCTTGCAAACACAGACGGCGGACAATCGGATATCAAGTAGCTCTTGCCCGTAGTTGCACCAGTTCGCGCAAACAACAAATCGTTGGCTCTGAGTTGATATTTCTCAAAGTCTGTTTCAGCACAGAAACAGTACGGAACACTATCCCAATCTACTCTTCTATCCTGCAAGTCAGTTATGCGGAGAAATCTTGGGCCCACGTTTGTCCAATATGCTTTTTCCGTTAATCCATATTGTATGTTTTGAGCAGTATCTCCCAACGTCACCCATATCCAACCGGGTGGAAGTGCCTCAACCGCGTCCGCCATGTAGTCGCTCTCGTTCATCGGTCAACTTCTCATTTCTCTCGGTAATCCAGCGGGGTCGCCGCCCCGCGCTCACGTCCATGTTGTCCTCTGCTCGTGAAGCCCCTTCAGTGGGCTTTTCTTCACCGGAGCCGGACGTTTCAACGTCTGGCGGAACGCTCCTGGGACTTACGCAAAATGCCGCATTGCGTAGATACGGTATTGGATGTCAAGCAGAGAAACACGGCTTTGAGTGAAAGTCAGGATCAAAGGGTTGGTGTTTGGAAACGACAGCAAAGGCAATACAAAGGAGCTTGCGAGCGGCAGCACAGCGAGCGACTTTGTTGGGTTTACCGGCTTGACGCAAGCGGGAATAGAAAGACTTAATGATGGGGTTATGCTGAGCAGCGCTGAGGGTGGCCATATAAAGCGCAGTGCGTAAGCGGGGATGACCAGCATGACCGAGAGTAGCAGGGCGGTGAATGGAGGAACCGGAGTCGAAAGGTTGTGGGGCGAGGCCAGCATAGGCGACCACCTGTTCGGCGGTTTGGGAATAGGCGAAGTTGACAGTGGCGGTCAAAATCCAGGCGGCGGTGATGAAGCCGATACCGGCAATGGAGAGCAGGAGTTTGGCGGCAGCTGCCCAGTCCGCATCCTGGGACATGGCGGAGCGGATTTCAGCGTCGATGAGGGCAATCTGCTTTTCCATGAAGAGGATATGGCGTTCCATGCGCTGCTGAACCGGCTTGACGATCTGGGGACGTTGACGTAAGGCATGAAGGCGATTGCGGTTCTGGTGGATGGTTTCCAGAAGCTGGTCACGTTCCTGGAGGCGCTGGAGCAACTCATCATAGACAGCCGGGGGTGGCGACCAGGGGGCGGGTTTGAGGGTCGCGGCGAGTTGAGCCAGCAGTTGTGCGTCGAGCGCATCGGTCTTGCGGCGTTTGAGCAAGGCTTGAGCAAAGCGTTTGGCCTGGAGGGGGTTGATGACACTGACGGCAAAGCCAGCCTGATGCAGATGGAGCGCCAGTTGCATCCAGTAGGTTCCGGTGGCTTCCATGACGACCAGGATATGGGCAGCAGGGACAGCAGTCTGCAACAGACGGGTCTGTAACTGGTGCCAGCCCTGTGTGTCTTGTTGGATGGACCAGGCGGGCTGGATGGCATCCGCTGTCGTGGCGATGGCGACGCTGGCCGTGGCTGCAGCCACATCGACGCCGACGAACAAGTGGTAAGTGGGGATTGTCATCAGGAAACTCCTTAGGCTGACATAGTGTGCAAGGGCACCCTCATTCCCGACCCTCGTGATGCGTAGTCGTGGCTACTGGATACGGTTCTGGGTTGGACGGTGCACCAGGCCCGGGGAGTACTCTACAAAACGCGGTCTGTGCCGCTAGGGGAGGAACACTCTCACCTGGCCTGTTTGCTACTCTTTCTACTATACGAGGGGAGGACATGCGGCGCAGACGCCTTAGTCCTCCCGTGTCTGCGTAAGCCCTGTCTCCCTCAAAATCGGAACAAAAAACGGAACATATGTTCCGAATCTTCCCTCAACCAATGCTACACTGACCCTATGAACACCATTCATCGCCTCCCTAACCTGAACCACCTCATCGCCTTGCACCTTGTCAGCCTGACGGCGGGGCTGAAGCAGTTTCCCGCCATGTCATTGGCACCCCTGGCGGGCGGTGGCATCACCCCGGCTTTCCGCCGGAGTCGTCGCCTTGTGGTGGTTTTCGCCAGTGTCAACGCCACAAAACCGCCACAACCGCGCCGTCCTCCCGTGTTCTCGCCGTCACGCTCGGCGGGAACTTCGTCATTAGCCTTCGGAGCTTGTCTGGCTTGGTGCTGTTGGCAACGACGGCAAGGACAACAACGCAACCAAGCGCGACCCCTACGCCGCCAGCGCCGTGTTCAAGTCCTCCACCAGCGCCCGCAGCCGTCCCATATCGCCAAACAGTTCCAGCGCCCGCGTCACCCCGCCCTGCCGGAAGAAGTCACCATCATTGAAATCCTGCATCTCCATCGTCAGGTTTACGCCGATATGCCCGGCAATCGCATCCAGCCACTCACGCTGCGCCGGGCTGAAGCCGCGTCCTGCTGCTTCCTGGGTCGCCAGCCACGCCTGGTACCGCGCCCGCACCTGTTCCGGGTAGGGGATCAGCGCCCCCTCTGGGTCCGGTTCCAGCACATGCCGCACCAGCGCGATCAGGTCAGTCAGCAGGCGTTTAGTCCCCGCCGCCCGCACCCGTCCCGGCTCCACCGCTGCGAAGGCCGCCCATATTTTATCCGGGGTCAGGGCCGTCGGTGGCTGCTTCAGCTTCTCTGCCAGTTCGGTGATGTGCTGCCACTCCAGCCGCTGCCGCTGGTGCGGGATCGCATACAGGATTCGCAGCGCGGTGATCTCATCCCGGTGCTGCTCGATGAACGCCCGGAAGGACTGCACCGCACTTTCTGCGCCGCTCCGATCGGTGAACCCGGCGAACAACACCTGATCCCGGCTGACCTCATCAATCACCATCTCGTCCCGCGCCTGAATGCTCTTCAGGGTCTTCCGCAGCGGCGGGGTCAGCAGCCGTAGAACATCCCGCTTCAGCGCCGCCGCCGCCGCCGCAATCTGGTCATCCGTCGGCTCGGCCTGGCCCGCCTGGGCTGCCCGTGCTTCAGCCGCGTCCGGGTCGGCAGCCTCCCGCAGTTGGTGGGCGATCTCGGTCAGCCCGCGTCCGCCACTCGCCGCCCGGATCTCGGCCCGGTCATTCTCGCTCAGGTGCTTCGCCAGCCGCGCCAGCCGTCCTGCCAGCGTCAGCAGGGTATCATCGGTCGTATCCCCGGCGGCCAGGTCATCCAGCAGCTTGCCAAAGGCCACTGTGCGCTTCCGTTCCAGGGTGATCGTTTCCGCCTTTTCCTGCTCCACCACCCCCACCGCATCCACCATTAGGAAGCGGGTCTTTTCACCCGCATCCGGGGTCACATTGGTCAGGTCAGTCCGGTCAATGACGCGCACACCGCGCCCCTGCATCTGCTCGTACAACCCGGCAGACTTCACCAGCCGCATGAACAGTAGCACCTCCACCGGCTTGATGTCCGTCCCGGTCGCAATCATATCCACCGTCACCGCGATCCGGAACTTGTAGTCGTTACGGAAAGAGCTGATCAGCTCTTCCGGCTTCCCGTCCACCCGGTAGGTGATCTTCTGGCAGAACGTGTTGTCCTGGTTGAACTCATCCCGCACAATCCGGACGATGTCCTCTGCGTGGCTGTCGTCTTTGGCAAAGATCAGCGTCTTGGGGACATGATCCCCGTTGCGCTCCGGGAACATCTCGGTGAAGAGCTTGTCGCGGAAGGTGCGGATGATCGTCCGAATCTGGCTGGGCGTCATCACCTGCTGGTCAAGCTGGTTGGCTCCATACACAAAGTCCTCATCCAGCAGTTCCATCCGCAGTTTGCGCGTTTTGCGGTCGCGCTTGGGGATGTGGTAGCCCGCTTCAATCCGGCTGCCTGCTGCCGTCACTTGCGTGCGGATCACATAGACTTCACCTGGCACGTTCACCCCGTCAATCACAGCTTGCTCGCGGGTGTACTCCATCACCAGGTTTTCATTGAAGAAGCCAAAGGTCTGTTTGCCCGGCGTCGCCGTCATCCCGATCAGGAAGGCATCGAAGTAATCCAGCGCTTGTTTCCACAGATGGTAAATCGACCGGTGGCATTCATCCGTGATGATGACATCAAAGAACTCAATCGGCAGCGCCGGATTGTAGCTCACGTCCATGGAGGGCTGCTCCCGACGTGGCTCCTGCTCAAAGAGGCTGCCTTCTTCCAATACCGGGTCCAGTTCAGGCTCGCCCCGCAGCATCGAGTACAGCCGTTGAATGGTCGTGATGACCACCTTGCTCACCCCGTCGATCTGGTTGGAGGTGAGATGCTGGACGTTGTAGATCGCCGTGAACTTGCGGCCATCATCCGGCGTGGTGTAATTCTCGAACTCGCGCAGCGTCTGCCGCGCCAGGTTGTTCCGGTCTACCAGGAACAGCACCCGGTTCGCCCGGCCATGTTGCAACATTCGGTAGATGTAGCTCACTGCCGTATAGGTTTTGCCGCTCCCGGTCGCCATCTGGATCAGCGCGCGCGGCCTACCCTCGGCCATCGAGCGCTCCAAATTCTGGATCGCTTCAATCTGCGCCCTCCACAACCCATCCGTCAACAACGCTGGATACTGGCCCAAACGCCAGCGCAGGTTGCGCTCACCTTCTGCCATCCAGTCCGCTAACGTCTCCGGTCGGTGGAAGGCAAACACGCGGCGGCTGCGCGGTGTCGGGTCGAACCCGTTGGTAAACCAGGTCTCTTCCCCGGTACTCTGATACAGGAAAGGCAATGGGCGGCGCGGAGCAGGTAGGTTTTTTGGCAACCTGTCGCTATAACGGATCGACTGCGTCTCAAAGCCGCTCAAGGTCACACTGGCCTTCTTGGCTTCAATCACCCCGACAATCACACCTGCCACGAACAGGAGGTAATCTGCCGGGCCAGTGCTGAGTTGAAATTCCCGCACCGCCACACCCAGTCCGGCATCCAGGTACATCTCATCGCGATTCTGCACAATCCAGCCCGCTGCGGTGAGTAACCGATCAATCTCCTGGCGAGCTTTGGCTTCCGGTGTTGTGAACATAACCCACTGCCAACACTAAACTATCCCAACGCTGTACGCCTATTCTAACGTCATTCGTTCATTCTGGGGATTCGACCTATCTGATCGCCTGCCCACTATTCCGATTTTTGGGCCTTTCGCAACCTTTGAACCCGTCACTGTGCCTCCAGTCTGTATTGCCCCAAGAGCTGTACCTTTCCTCCCGCAACCGCCGACACGGCGATTCTACGATGCGAGGGAACCCAGCCGTCCAGCACCGGCAGCAGTACGCTCATCCCACCTTTCAGGCGGGACGACCGAACTACTGCCTTCCCTACAGGCTGCTGGACGGTTCCCCCTTCTGCATCGTCCCCGTTCCGATTGAGCGGTTGCGCTCGACCGGGCTGGCGGGTTCCAGCATGACGAGGAGTAAATCGTCATGTCCGTTTCGACTATCGCAATGCAGTATCTGACTTCGTGGGCGGGAGCAATGAGTTTTGAGGCCATCTACGCCGATCTCGCAGGTTACGTGACCAACGTCATGAAGCGTAATGGCATCCAGCCGCATCAACTGGATGAATGTCTGCAAATCGGGATGATGGCGCTGTGGGAACAGCTCGCAGATCAGCCTGACTTCCTCACCGAGAAGACCCGCCGTCAGGCGGTCTTTTTCGTCTTGGCGCGCTGCAAGATTTCGACGATCCGGGATCAAGAGGGACGCTATGACCGACTAGAGCCGCTGGTCGCTGCCGAGTGGCGCGGCAATGGCGATGAGTTCGTCATCACCGGGTTGGAGCATCAGCGCAGTGAGACCTGGGCGGCCTGGGCGACCTACGTCGATATGCGTGCCGACATCGAGCGCGTTATGCACAAGCTGGCCGCGAAGTACGCGCAGTCCTTCAAGCATCTGGTCGCGCTGTACTTCCTGACGACCGAGGTATCCCGCAAGGATGCTGCTGCGCTGGCGGGCATGGATAGCTGGCGATGGTATCAACGCTACGTGCTGCCGGTGCAGGCGGATCTGCGCTACGAGTTCGCCCAGGTGTTTCTGGAGCAGCACGACTATCTGCATCCGGCGTGTGATGAGCCTGTCGTGTCCACACCGGCGCGACGTTGCCCGGCATATCGCTCGTGGCGGGAGCAGTATCAGCGCGGTTATACCTCCCCCGCTGAGGCGCTGGTGGCTACCTACCGGGATGCGCCCTGTATCGGTGCGGCTATCCAGGCGCAGATTGACGGTAAGAGTTATGCCGCTGCGGCAGAAGCTCATGGTCGCAATCCCTCGTCCTTCCGCAAGCACATGAAGCGTGCGGCGCGGCTGCTCGACGCCGCCTATGCCTGAGCGAGGCGCTCGCCGTCCTGGCTGTGACGTTAAACCAGCCCCTTACAGAGGTGCCGGATTCGCCAACAACCACTTGGCAATGGAGCGATCAATCACCACGTTGCCGACCAAACCATTGCGAAGTGCCATCCGCACCGCGCGTGCCTTGAACGACATAGCAGCAATCAACCAGATACGATCGCTGAACAGATTGTAGAGTTGGTGGCGATAGTCCACCTGCTGCGAGAAAGACTGCGTTTGCAGGAGCTCCGTGTCGCTGTACACGGGTTGCCCATCATCATCCATCAGCAGCCCCATAAATTCTCCGGCCACGAACCGATCTTGCCCGGTCTGTTTCAATTGCTCATACTGCCAGGCTGGGCTGTAAGGCCAGTTGCGCGAGTGACCATCAACATAGCTGTTTGTGCTTTCATTTGGCTTGCGAGGGTTATGAATATCCGGTTCAAACCCATTCACCGTGACCAGCATATGGCTGGGAGAAAAGGTGGCATTGCCGGGCATGGTCAATTGAATAGCTTCTGGGAATCGCTGCTGCTGGGCATATGAACCCGGATGCAACAGTTGAAGCATTCCAGCCACCTCGTTAACCGGAAACCGAACAGGATACTCAGGATTGAAGCTGATGAGCGGAACCCATCGAGCTTGGCTGAACTGCCCATACAGATGGCTGTAATGGGCCGTTCGGGCGACGGTATAGCCATAACCAATCCCCACGACACGGGGAGCAATGGTTGACTGGTCAAAAATGATCTTTGCCGCCAAAAAAGCAACCACTTCAGCGCGGAGCGGTGTGCCATCAAAATCAGGGATGTCCGCCACGATGATCTGCTGGACGCGGGTTCGCCCCGGCTTTTTCACTTCGCCATACAGCTTCATCAACTCGGACTCCAGCCCCTCATGCCGTCGAACATCCATGAGTCGAAGTGATCCTGTCCTCAAGGCGCTGGAGAAGCAGGTATACAAGTCCTGAATCGAATAACCTGTAAATTCGGCTAGGGACGCGCAGTCAAGCAGATCGACTCCATCATGGACCAGATGGGTGAATAGCTGGATGCCAGTCTCCACCTGCTGACGAAACGAGTCGTGGGTGGCAGTTGGAGATGAGACAAACCAAGTGAGACCTTCTTTTTGAGACATGATATTGTAGGTTTGTAATAACGAATAAACCAATTGGTCTCCATCGGGCAGATTCGAACGCATAGCCTCCAGATCATCCAAAGTCGGTACGACTTTCCCGGAAAGCCAACGGCTTACAGTCGTTTGACTCACACCTAACCAGGTTGCCAGCTTATCTTGTGCAATTGGCTCACCAGTTGGGTTGTTACCATCCAAGTACGAGGCAAGCCGGGTCCGGAACTTCTCAGGGATAGATCGCATGTGCGCTGTTCCTTTTGCCTTATTGCACAAGAATTTTGCATTATGCAGATCTGCATGAATCGCTGCATTGGACACTGAATACTACTACGCATAAGCTAAGGGCATGGAAAACGTCACCAACGACTCCGAGTTCATGTCAGACCAGAGAGTAAGTGTAGCGAAAGGAGCCTTGATCGACCAACTGCCGCCATCCATGTGAGATTTCCTGTCTGTATCCTGTAAACACGATTTGTCAGTGACCGATGACGCCTACTCGTGGGCGTGTAGTTCAACTTTGCTTGCTGCCGGGGCATCCAGCCCCAGTACCTAACCCATCAAGGAGACCTTATCATGTTCAAGTTCACTCGCGCTCGCTTCCTGCTCATCATCGCCCTGCTCACCACACTGCTGGTGAGCCTTTCGGCGGCGGCTGCACAAGATGGCAGCGTCACCATCACCCCGGCTGAGGGCGTGGCCGCGGCCAATGTGCGCTCAGGCCCAGGCACTAAGTACACCATCCGCTTTGCGCTCAACGCCGGGCAGAGCCTGACGGTGACAGGTCGCACCGAGGCGGCGACCTGCACCGGGAACGCCGAGACCGACGGCTGGGTGCGGATCACCATCAGCGAGACGGTTGAGGGGTGGGCCAGCCTGTGCGCGGTGGAAGTCACGGGGGATGCGGCTGCGCTCCCGGTGGCTGAACCGACCTTCCCCCTGTTAATCGAAGATGTGGAACCCCTGCCCGTGCTGGAAGGCGGCGGGGCGGTGACCAACCCGGATATGCTGACCGAAACCAATGCAGCGGTTGTCCTGCGCGGTGAACCCTGGCTGGGGAGCGAAGCAGTGGGTGTCATCCCAGCCAACGCTACCGTTGAACTGCTGCAAATGACCACCAGCGCCGGGTGGGTGCAAGCCCGCTTTGGTGAGGCGACCGGCTGGGTGCCAGGCTTCTCGGTGGGGTTGAACGAGGAACAAATGGAAACGGTGACGGTCATCACGGTGGCGGAAGCTGCACCCAGCTATATCTCGTCAACGGGTTCGTCGGGGTTCTACAGCGGCTTCTGCTTCTGGGTAGGGGGCCTGGTCAATCGCTTTGACCCCTGGAGCGGAACCCTGGTTCTGGTTTACGAACCCCTTTTGTACTTGTGGTGCTTCTAACACCTCATCTGATTGAGATACCTGCCGGGGCGCGAGTCCCGGCGGGGTAGATGCCCAAACTCGCAAGCCTATTTATAATCAGCCGACCCGGCATATGAGGACATCATGGACATCATTATGAACCTGACTGGACGCACCATCCACAACTACCGGTTTCAGGAACGGCTCTCGGCGGACGTCGGCATGGCCCAGGTCTACCGGGCAACGTCGCTGGAGAACAACGCAGCCGATGCCGATGTCGCCATCAAGGTCATTCATCAGCAGCCGCTCTACACCCAGCAACCGGGCGTCTACGCCCAGATGCTCCGCGAAGCCCGCATCCTCACCAATCTGCGCGGTATCCCCCACATTGTCGATCTCTATGCCGTGCTGCCGCCCTTCGAAGAGCTGGAATGCGTCTTCATGGTCATGCCGCTCATGAAGGACGGCACGCTCCGTGAGCGCATGAACGGCACCCCGATCCCCATCAAGACGGCGCTGGAGTGGATGCGGCAGATCGTCTCCGGGTTGGCGTATGCCCATGCCAAAGGGATTGTCCACCGGGACATCAAGCCCTCCAACCTGCTGCTGACCGCCAACGGGGAGATCAAGGTCAGCGACTTTGGGATCGCCAAAGTGATGGCTGGCACCGAGGCTACCCTGAGCGGCTCAATGACCCTGGAGTATGCCGCGCCGGAGCAATGGCAGAACATCGCCGACCCCCGCACCGATTTGTTCTCGCTGACGGTGGTGCTGTTCGAGATGCTCACCGGGCAGCATCCATTCGTTGACCCACAAACCAAGCGATACCTCCGCCCGGATACCATGCCCTTCCCCTCCATCCTGCCGCTGCTGCCGACGGTGGGGGCCGAACTGGATGCCGTCCTCCTGCGAGCCGCCGCCCTGTCACCAGAAGACCGCTACTCGAACCTGACCGACTTCATGAACGCGCTGGAGTCCGCGCTGACCAGCTACACCCTGGACGGCGTGACGCGCATCGGTAATGATCTGAATATCCCGCTGGAAGCCAGCAATCCATTCAAGGGGTTGAAAGCCTTTGATGACAAGGACGCCGCCTTGTTCTTCGGGCGGGAGGCCTTCGCCCAGGAATTGATCGAACGGCTGAAGCAGGACGGGATTGCCGGGCGCTTCCTGGCGGTGGTCGGGCCATCTGGCGCGGGCAAGTCGAGCGTGGTGCGGGCAGGCTTGATCCCGGCGCTGAAGGGCGGCGCATTGCACAGCAGCGCCCGCTGGCGGATCGCCATGCTCAAGCCCGGCGATAGTCCCCTGAAAGAACTGCACGGCGCACTGCGAGCCAGCCAGCCGCGCATCCCCGACAATTTCATGAAAGACCTGGAAAGTGCCGATGGGCTGGCCCATGCCCTGCGCTGGCTGCTGCCTGCCGATGACCCCGGCATCGAGCAACTGGTGGTAATCGACCAGGCGGAGGAACTCTTCAGCCTGACGACCAACCGGGATGAGCGCCAGCACTTCCTGGACATCCTCATCCGTGCGGTGAGCGAAACCAACAGCCGCTTGCGGGTGATCCTCACCCTGCGGGCGGACTTCATGGATCGTCCGCTGCTGCACCCAGAACTGGCGGAACTCCTCCGCAAGTTCACAGCCTTCGTCGTCCCGTTGAAGCAGGCGGAACTACGCGCGGTCATCACCCAACCGCTGGCGAAAACCGGAGCCAGCTTCGACCCCGGTCTAGTCGAGGTCATCATGGCCCAGGTGGAAGACCAATCCGGTGCGCTGCCCCTGCTCCAGCACACCCTGGCGGAACTTTATGACCGGGATGGGCAGCGGGGCCGCCGCCTGACCCGTAAAACCTACGAGGCGATGGGCGGGGTGATCGGATCGCTGGGCCAGAGCGCCGAACGCATCTTCCAGGAATTGGATGCCCCCCAGCAGGCTGCCGCCCGGCAGCTCTTCCTGCGGCTGATCGCGGTGGGCGATGATGTGGAGGATACCCGCCGCCGCGCCCCCCAGCGCGAGGTGCTGGAGGTGGCTTCACAAACCGTCCTGGATCGCTTCGCCCAGCACCGGCTGCTGACGCTGGATCGAGACCGGGTGAACCGGGAAGCGACCGTTGAACTGGGGCATGAGGCATTGCTGAATGCCTGGGAACGCCTGCAAACCTGGCGTGACGAAACCCGCGAGGATCGGCTCATCGCCCGCCGCCTGACGCAGATGGTGGAGGAGTGGGCGCGCAACAAACACCACCCGGATTACCTGCTGTTTGGTAGCCGCCTCCAGGAGTACGAAACCTGGCAGTCCGCCAATACCATCCAACTGACGCCGCAGGAATCCCAATTCCTGAAGCAGAGCCGCGCCGAGCAGGACAAACAACTTAAGCGCACGCGACGGACACGCTGGATTTCGCGTGCAGCCGCAATTGGCTTCTTGGTAGTAGTTAGTGGTTTCGGCATTTCCAATGTCCAGCAGCGCACCGAGATTGGGCAACAGCAAGCTACATTGGTCGTACAGGAACAGGAGCTTGCTGCCCGATTAAGACAAGTTCGTGCAGGAGAGTTGACCATCGCCGCGAACAATGCACAAGATTATACAGAAACCGCTGCCCTCCTGGCTGTGTGTGCGTTGGAGATGCGCTACTCACCCGAGGCGGACGCAGCGTTGGTGCGGGCGGTGGATGGACTGTACACCGAAAAGCGGCTGGTGGGGTATCGAAATCTTCTCCCAACTGCTTTTAATCCGATACCCTCTATTGGCGAGATGGAGTTGCTAAACGATCAGCGTTTTGTATCTCTTTCGCAAGATGGCACGCTACGCTTATGGAGCCGCGAAGGAGATTGGATCCGTGATCTGACAGGGATGAGTGGAAATGTCAGTGCCTTCCACTTACTTCCCGATAACCGAATCATCATCGGCGAAGCCAACGGTACACTCGGCATCTGGAACCTTGAGGGCACGCTGCTGCAAAACCTGATGGGTCATTCAGATAGCATTCGCAACATTGAGCTTGCCACAGATGGCACAATTGTCACCTCATCAAACGATAACACTGTGAGGTGGTGGTCGATGAATGCTGATCAAGTGTACGGTGAGGTGCATAGTGAGAATTTTAACAGCAATGGTTACAGCGTCACAGTTATGAGCGATAACCACGTCGTTGTTCCGCAGGGGAGTAACTTCACACAAGTTTTCGACACCAGCGGTGTACTTCAGTTCACTGTTCCAAAGCGTTTCATCTCTGAAGTGGAAGACGGCATCTTCTATGCTGAAGATCAGGCCATATCCGGCATAGGGTATCTTTATGGTCGCGATGGCACAATCATCACATCTATACGAGATGTAAGGATGTACAAATTTTTACCAACTGGACGCTTCCTTGTGATGGTTGGGAATGATCTGAGAAGTACAGACAATCTGATTAGGTTGTATCAGTCCGACGGCGACCTAATCGCAGAATTGGCACTAAGTAATGTAAATGTGGATTATCCGACAATTGGAGCGTTAGAGCTACCCGATGGGCGTATGTTGTTGTGGCGCGACAAAACGATGGGCATTTGGGATTTGACAACTGGAAGCTGGAGTGTACTGAACGGACATACGAATGGCTCGGTTTTTGGCGCGATCCCACTGGAGGATGGACGTATCCTGACTTGGAACGGATGGCCCAGTCCCATATCAGGCGAAATGATCATCTGGAGCGCGAACTTTCAACGGTTGTATACGTTAACAGGACATTCAGACGCTGTATTAGGCGCAGTAGAGATAGAAAATGGACATATTTTGTCACGTAGCAAAGACGGTACTGTCCGAATCTGGAACCTCACGCAAAATGAACGGCGTTTCCAGCAGACATCACTCAGTGGACTTGTGATCCTCGCCGAAAACCGCAGACTGACGCGGGGCGGGAATAAGTTGTTTATTCGAAGTGCGACTGGGGAAATTTTGCATACCCTCAGCGGGCATACCTCCTATGTTAGTGGGGTAATGGAGTTAGCGGACGGGCGCATCCTGTCTTGGGGTCATGATAACACACTGCGGTTGTGGAGCAGCACAGGTGAAGCACTACATGTTCTGAGCGGGCATACCAGCAGGGTTAATAGTGCAATACTGCTGACAGACGGGCGCATCCTGTCGTGGAGCAGCGATGGCACCTTGCGGTTGTGGAGCAGCGATGGCGAATCACTGCGCGTCCTTAGCGGGCATACATCAGGAGTTGGTGGTGTGCAACTCCTAGCGGATGGGCGCATCCTATCGTGGAGCGGCGATGGCACCCTCCGCACCTGGGATGTGGACTACCGCGACTTCATCGAATACGCCTGGACGCGTATCTTCCGTGATTTCACCTCGGAGGAGCGTCAGCGGTTCGGGCTGGCGGCGGGCGAGTGCCCGTATCGCGGTCAGTAGGGTGTGATACGGTCGCTGAGGCAGGCAGCCACCCTCATCTAGCGTAGATAAGGGTGGTTTGCTCTGTGCGCGGCTACGCCCGTTTTGCAATCTGCCCCACCCGCGTCCAGTGGATGCCCAGCAGGGTGCCAATGGTGCGGTAGCTCATACCCTGCTCAATCAGAGCAAGGATGTCGGCGCGAAGCTGTTCCTTATCGGAATTGCGTAGATTGCTTTCAGTGGATGGTGGAGCCGGGATGGCGAAGCGGAGTATATGCCTAGTTAACGGAACTGAGACCCTCAGGTCCACAAGCGGAGATGTGAGTCGAACAGGAGCCACCCATCATCAGGGTGGTTTTTGTTTGTGTAGTCACCAATCCATATTGCCGATTCACCGCACCTACAATGGTCGAAAGATAGGTGAAAGGCGGCATCAATTCCAAACTTAATACATTCCCCTCTGCGTCAACGATAACCTTCTCGAGAACCTCTGCAAGCAACGCCTTTTGTTGAACGAACGATGCTTCCTTGAATAATACACCAATTCGCACAATGATGTTCAGCGCGTCGTCGAGATGTTCAATATGAACGTTGGCAGAATTTGACAGATTTTCCAGGTTGTCGCGTAGTGTTCGTCGACGATCTTGCCATTCTGTCCACATTGCATCCCAAACTGATTCGCTAATCTTGCCTGCCGAAAAGAGTCGTAGTGCACGCCCTTCCTCTTCGTCAATCTCCTTTAGAGATGACTGGATTTGTTGTTTATCACTGGGGCGCAAACGTCCAAGGTTTTCAGCAATTTCTCTCGAATATGCGTCGCGTATAACCGGCAATAGACGATCATCAACCTGGATACCTGTAAGTAAATCACAGATTTGTGAATGGACCACCTCACATGGGATGTTGATATTGCTACCCGTTACCCTGTAGTGTGGATTGCCCCCATGTTTGCGATCAGGATTTGATGTTGAACAAGTCAACTTGATTAGGTTTGGAGTGTTTTGTCGGAGGTAGATTTTTCCTGACAAAAGATAATTGTGACGTCGCTTTGGGATTCGTTTCTGGCTACGTTGTGCCAGGATCGCCAAACCTGCTTCGAATTCTTCAGTTGTAACCACCGGTTGCCAGTTACCTTTAACTGTTTTTGGCGCGATACCAAATTTGTCACTGACGACCCAACCCGCATAGAACCAGTTATGGAAGCGTTTAGAAAGTGTATTGATGGAGTGTTTGCGACGACCGTTTCGGGTTTCAACAAATGGGCGACCGGAGCGAAAACGATGTCCACGATTGTGTAGTATGTCGCATATCTCAGCCAGGGTGTAGCGATCTTCCAACAACAGATCCCATGCTTCACGCCATACCTTAAATTGATCCGGGTCAGGCTCAACCCAGTGTTTGTGCCGACCATTGCTGAATTTGTCATCGCGAGTAGTGCGCTCTTCTTTATTGACATAACCATCGGGGGCGAGCGTTGCACAACCTCCTTCACGCATCTTTGCCAGCAATCCACCCTTTATTCTTGCTCCCATCAGTAATGACTCACGGCGAGCGAGGGTGAATGAAAGTGTAACCAAAATGCGATCATCAGGGTCAATCGGATCTAGTTCGGGCTGGTTGGCAAAGCGAACCGCTACACCCAGTTCGTGAAGTTCATCAATAGCACGAAGTGCTTCCGTGTCATTGCGACCAAAACGATCTGGTCGTTCCACTGCGACGTGTGAGAAGCGTCCGAGCCGAGCATCTGCGAGCATTCGCTGATAGTCTTTGCGGTCTGGGTTCTTGCCAGACTCCAGGTCAACATATTCGTCGATAATCGGATGATTAAATTTGCCAAGCAGATTGGATTCGATAGTGAATCGCTGCCGATCCCGTGAGAGTTTAGGGTTTTGTGCTTCTTCGCTGCTCGTACGGAAGTACAGCGCCCAGCCAGATTGTGGTGTCAAACGCGAATTGCGACGAGCCATAGAGATTTCTCACGGAAGCAGACCAATTAGGTAGAGATACGATACCGTCAATCTGAGTGTTTGTGTTTTTGAGTCGGATTTTTCTCAACCTGATCTATTGGTAGTTGCGCAGGAGCCGTTTGCACTGTTGCCAATAGTTTAGCCACTCGGAGCAATCGCTTGACCATGGTCTCGGGTGACTCAGGTCGTGTGGGTTTAGTCATGGGTATTCACTGCCTGTTGACCATGAATGACTTCTTCAACCCACGCATATAGATCTCCGCCCTGAAGATAGAAGTCCGTGATGTCGTTGCCCATGGGTAACGACAGCCTTTGTGCGTGCGGGAGCATGGATCCAAGATAGGTCGCACCGCGCTGACCTGCCTCGTCCGAGTCGTAGGCGATGAAAAGCTGCTCTATCGCCAGGAGATGGGGCAACCATCGGGGTGTGAGACGAGCTGAAGCACTGCCCAGCGTGACGGCAGTCAATCGGTCTCCCGCTTCCTGTTGAAGCAGGAGCGCATCAAACTCGCCTTCGCATAACACCACCCCACTCGACTCGGTCAGCGCATCGGCGTTGTAGAGACCACCTCCCTTGCCACCGGTGATATGAGCATACTTGACCTCACCCGCTGCCCGGCGGACTTTCACTGACCAGAGCTTGTCCTCATCCAACCAGGGCAGGGTGATACCACAGGGAACCCGCAAGCCATGCAGATCGCGGAAGGCACGGAAGTCGCCTGGCACATAACCCAGGCGCGCATCCCGGATGGTACGGGTGGTCAGACCACGATCCATCAGGTACTCCAATGCACCCGCTCCTTCGAGCGACCAGAGGGTCTCTTCAGCTTCGGTGATGACGGCTAACGCCCGCTCTTGCCACTCTGACGGCGGCGGACCCGCTTGCCGGGTATCCATTAAGCTGCCAGACAATCGGCTTACCGCTTGAGGGGTGTCCAACGTATTGAGAGCATCACCAAAGCTCAGATGGCGGTAGCGGATGAGCCAGTCGAGGGCATCACCCCGCTCATGGCAGCGACCAAAACACTGGTAGCCATCGGCCCACGCCACCAGACTGAAGCCCTTTTGTTCATGATGAAAGGGACACTTCCAGTGCCAGGCGCGACCCTGATGGAGCGGTGCCGGGCCGAGGTCCTGTTCAATCAGCAGACGGACATCCGAACGTGCCTTGAGTGCGCGCAGATCACGCATGACGCACCTTCTGCATCCTGTGGAACTGCTGAAGGCGCACCTGAACCTGTCTGAAGTAGAAGCAGCGGCTTGGATAGGGTGCCAGCATGGTTGAACTCCTCATGGCGAATAACTTCCTGAGAAGCTCAAGGTAGTCGAAAGCACCGGGATCTGTCAGGCGATTCCGTGCCAATCCCTGATCCTCAGCGTGCCAACTTGATGGCACACTTGTGACAGCCTCCCGTCAATCGAACAGCCCGTTAATATTCTGAAACGAAGTCCTAACCGCAGCTGAATTGATTCGTTTGATTCCTGTCATATAATCAAGCTCCTTACGAACATCCATTCTATATCCTGGAAAGGAACTCGTCCCATCATGGCGCGTTCTTGCCTGCCTTTCATCACCGCCAGCGCCGTCGTCTTCAAAGGGGTACAAGGTTTATTGAGCGAAAGCATGAATGATCTGGCTCTGGTCCACTATGAGACACTGGCGACTTTCGAGCGGGACCTGACCACCGCCTCAAGCGCCGCAGGACTGGTGATCCTGCATGACGAACGCCTGGCCCGCGATGCCATCCCGGACACCGTTTGCCGTCTGAAAGCGCAGTACCCGGCAATGCGGCTGGTGGTGCTAACAGAATGGGAAAGTGGCTGGTTCATCCGAAGGCTGGTCAGCGCCGGTGCTGCCGGGGTGGTGCGCTGGTCGGAACTGGAGACCAGTCTGGTGGACATCCTGGACTGGTCGCGGCGGCAGGTGCTGGGATTGTCACCCACCTCGGTCCAGATGATGATCGATATTGAAGCGGCCACCAACCAGATGGGCGATCTCGACTGGCGGGTACTCGCGTTGTTGGCCGCGGGGTACAGCCGTGACCAGATCGAGCTCGCCGTCTCGATATCCCGGCGGCAGGTCTATCGAATTCTGGAGAAGCTGCGCTCCATCCTCCAGGTCACCCATCAGCAGCAGATCGTACCGGCTGCCCGCACCCTCGGTCTGCTCGAATAAACCAGTCTGGCACAGCCGTGCCCATCTTCTGGCACGCTTTCACTCCCTGGATCGACCGCTTGTTCATTAACCTGAAACCCACACCAGCGATCATGGAGGAATGGGTATCAGATCATGAACCAAGTGCCAATTCGGATTGCCCTGGCAGATGACAGCGACCTGATGCTGGCTGGAGCCAAAGCCACACTGGAAAACGAGCCAGGGTATCAGGTGGTGGGCTGTGCCTCGCTGTTGGCCGATTTGCTGGCCTGTATGGACGCATGGAATCCCCAGGTCGTCATCCTGAGTGAGTGGCTGTACGACACCGACATCCTGGGGGCGGTCGAACAGATACTGGCGCGACAAGCAGACATCGCCATTCTGGTGCTGGGGGCGCTGACCGACGGTCTGCTCATTCAGGAACTGCTGACAAAGGGCGTCAAGGGCTACCTGTATCGGGCCGATGCCCTCTGCCCGCACCTGCCGCTGGCCGTCGCCAGCGTCCTGCGGGGCAAGGTGTTTTTGTCACCCACCGCCAGTGCCGAGTACCTGACCAGCCGTCATTCGCCGGAACCAAAACCCCTGCTGGATAAAACCGCTCTGGCCGTCCTGAAACGACTGGCGCAAGGACAGACGATCAGTCAGATCGCGCTGGCGCTACATATCCCACGCCGTCAGGTTTACTCCATCCGCGCCCGTCTGCGCCGCCGCTTTCATGCCGACACCAATGAACACCTCATCAGCCGGGCAGTGGCCGAGGGTTTTGCCTGGCTGCCCAATGGGTAATCTTGCGGCCATCACCTTGAAATATTCCCCGGGTCGCTGCTGCCTGATCTGCTAGGGTGTAACCCAGGAAGCAGGGAGGCGATCATGCGACGATGGATACTAGCGGGATTGGCCGCCGCGTGTTTGGCGGCCTGGGCGGTGCTCGGATGGTTGCTCATTCCTGGGCTGGATCGTCCGAAAGAAGTACTGCCGACCCAGTATGTGTTGCCAGGCGCTACCCCGACGATGCGTCCATCGCGGACGCCGACTGCGACCGTGACGCCCTCTGCGACCCTCACCATGACCCTAACTGCCAGCTTCACGCCAACATCGACTGCCACTGCGACAGCCACAGTGGAGGCGCCGCTGGCGGTGCGCGTCCTCACCATCCAGTGGGTCATGCCGGGAGTGCTGGTCGCGCCGACGGCGACCCCTTTTCCACCCGGCACCGTCCTGCTGCCGGCACCACCGCTGCCCCTGGAGCCGCTGCCGGATGCCACCTTGCAGGCTCCGCCCAACGCTGGCTGGTTGAGTTTCGAGAGCGATCATCCCGGCGTGATCTACGCCACGCCCTGGGAACGCAGGCAGGTGCGCGAAGCCAGTCGGGGGCAGTATCACCGGACGGATGAAACCAGCACATCGGTATCGTTTTCCTTCGAGGGCGAGGGACTGCGCTTGCGGTATGTGGCTGCCCGAAACATGGGTTTGTTTGAGATTCTGGTGGATGGACAGGTGATCGATACGGTGGATGCCTACGCCTCCGACCTGAACTTTCCGGGGACGGCAGTTTACATGCTCGGAAGTGGCCCGCATCTACTGGTCATCCGTCCGACAGGACGCCAACATCCATCCAGCCAGGGGAGCGCGGTTGGGCTGGATGCCATTCAGGTCTTCCAGACGGACGCCCATACCCTGATCCTGCCCCCGCAGACAGCCACCAGCACACCGGAAGGTATTCCACTTGAGATCGAACTGGTGAGCGCACCGGCGACCCAGGTTCCACTGGCAACGCCATTGCCACCGCGTCCCGTACAGGTGCGGCTGGTGATCGCCTGGGACGAGAACCTCAACCGGGCGGTCGATCCGGCGGAAGGCGTGGCAGGACTCCCGGTGCGCCTGGTGCTGGTGGGCAGCAATCAGGTCATCGCTACTGCCTTCACCGATGAGCGCGGCTTTGCTCAGATCGAAGCCGTGCCGGAGGGAGATGTCCGACTGGTCGTGCCGTATCTGGGTAAGGTCTGGGAGGTGCGACGCGGCGGGAACGGTCCGGTCAGCTTCAGCCTGCTGCTGCCACCGGTCAATCTACCCGGTCTGATCCCGTAGGGACGTAGAGACGTAGGGAGCTCGACATGAATCCGATGGATGAACTGCTGCGCGGGATTGGCATCCGCATCGACTGGTTCTGGTACAACATCCTCTGGACGCTGGCCGGGATCGGCTGGAGCCTGGCGCGGGCGCTGGTCATGATGGGTTACACCATCGAACTGCTCGACCAGTGGTTGACCCAGAATGCCTTCACACCCCTGATCCAGCAGACCAATGCCAGCCTGCAGGTGGCGGTCAACCTGTCCTTCTTCGTGGCCTTGCTGGTGCTGGGCATCACCTACCTGCTGGCGGTCTTCGTCCGGCTGGACGTGGTGGCCCCCAAAAGTGCCATCATGTGGTATCTGGCCGGTGCCCTGTTCTTCACCAGCGGTCCGGCGCTCTACCAGAGCATGACCGACTTTCGGCGCGGGGTGGCGCAAGCTTTCTACCTGAGCGCACTCAATGGTTTGCAGGCCACCCAGGGCGGCATCTTCGCCTCACTGAGTGGCGTGCAGACCACCGACCTCGGTCTGCTGCCGCTCTGTGACAACCTCGGCACCTATCTGCCCGGCGCGACTGGTCCGCAGGGCCTGGATGGACTGGATGTGGCGCTCTCGTATCTGCGAGCCGATGGCATTGATGTCATGGGCTATCCCTCGACCGCTTACGATCTGGCCTGTCAGATTCATATCCCCAATGGTGCGGGTGGCCAGTATGTGGCCGAATCCCTGCCCTGGGAATGGAGACGCCCCGGCTCCTTCTTCGACGCTTTACAATCGCCACCCTTCTATCCCGTCCTGACCGATGACGAACGCCGCGCCAGTCTGGATCGGGCGGGGTCCTCGCTGGGACGCCTACTGACCGCCTATCCGCTCTTATTCTTCGGCGTGGGTGAACAGTTGGTTTATCTGCTGCTGACCATCGCCCAGGGCTTGAGCTTCCTCTCCTTCGGCTGTGCCATCCTGTTCGCCTTCTTCAAACGCACCGAGGTCATCGCCAGGTCGATCCTCGATCTGTGGATTGAGTTGATCGTGCAGACGATCATCATCGCGCTGGTGCAATCGCTGGTGGTGTCCTTCTTCCTGATTGGCACGACGGCGGGCAGCGGGCTGGTGGTGCTGGGTGTTGGACTGATCTGTCTGGTCTTCATGCTGATCGTCCTGTGGTCGGGAGTGAAAGCGGTCTGGAACAGCTTCAACCGCCTCTTCCTGGCCTTCGGGCAGGCCGCCGGTGGCACCTTCATCACACCGGGTAAGGCCGCCCTGCTGACCGCCGGTGCTGGAGCCGCCGCGGCAGGCGGTATGACCGCCGTGGGAACCCAGGCGCTGGCGGGGATGAATGCGCTGATGGGTGGCGCTACACCGGCGCAGGCGGCGGGCTTGAGCCTGGGTGGAATTGACCGGCTGACCAGTGCGGCGCGGACGCTGGCTTATCTGCCGGGGGTACGCAACACGGCCTTGGGCGAGGCGGCTGAACAATTCAGCGAAGGGGCCGTCACCCGACGAGTAGCCGGACCAATCTGGGGTATGGCGCTGCTGACCGACCGCGATCCGGCAGCCGCCCATGTCGATGCGGAAGGGCGTGTCGTCAGCCGCCCGATGCTGGTGCCTGCGGTCGGCGAGGCGTTGCGGCACTGGACGGTGCCACTGGGCAGTCCACCCCAACCCGACCGAGCGCCGGTCAATGAGCAGTGGGTTGAAGATGAGGACGGTCACTTCTATCCGCTGCATCCCCGCCGGATGGGTCGCTTCACGCCAGTGGCAGCGGACGATAGCCAGAGCGAGGAACTGGAACGGGCCATTGACGACAGCCTGCAATCCCGGAACCAACCAGCCACTGCATCTAAGGAGCAGATGAAGACGCCAGATACCCTCCAGACGCAGCTCCTCACTGGCGAACTGAAAGTGAGTGGCAGCAGCGAAATCGCCGGGGTGCTGGGCGATCTCATCCGCCACACGCGCTCGGAACGGGAAGTAAAGGGCGAGACGGTCACTGCCGGGATGGATCACCTGGCGGTGGCAGCCCAGCTGGCCGCAGTCCTGGGTGTGCAGCCTTTAGCGGGGCAGGTGCCGATCCCGGAAAATCTGAGCCGCTTTGGCTTGTTCGTCGATCAGGCGCTGCGGCTGGGCCTGAGCGGGGAACAGGCCGAGGCCGTCGTTCAGCAGGTCAAAGCCTCGTCGGAGGGCAGTCTGCAACCGCAGACGCGGACGGCGCTGGTGACCCAGGTTCATGAGTTGGGCGCAACCTCCTGGGAAGAAGCGAGACGCTCAGTCGCGACGCTGGAGAACCGGGCGCGGCTGCTGCCGGAGCAGATCGTGGCGGTTGGGCAGGTGCGCGTGCGGACGAACGCGGCTGCAGATACGGAAGGGGAACAATGAGCGAACAACTGACCTGGCACAGCCCGGACGACCTGCGGAGCCTGCCCACCGAGGCGCTCGAGGCGCTGTGGGAACTGGTGCCGACCGAACGCCAGAAAGCCTACAAGACCGCCTACGAGTCCGAGGTGACGGCTGCCGGGGCGGCGGGTTCGGATGCGCTGGAACGGCAGGTGGCCCAGGAACTCTTGCGCCGCTACCGCGAGACCGGTCTGGTGCCGCTGGGGTCGCGCTGGGCGCGCGCACCGGGTCGGGTGCAGGCAGCAGCCCAGGCGGATGAACCGCTGGTGGATGAAGTGGCTCCACGCACGGGCAAAGTCTCACGCGGCTTGCTGCTGGCGGGGGCGGTGCTGCTGCTCGTGTTCATCGGCCTGATTGCCATGCGCCTGGGTGGGCGACCGGCGATCGTGGCGATGGCTCCAACGGCTTCCCCAACTGCATCACCCACCCCGCGCCAGACGCTCACCCCAACACCCCTGGCGCTGGAGGAACAGGACACGATCATTGAAGGGGGCGATCCCGACCGGGCGACCGCTTACCCGGTGCGGCTGGAGATTGACCTCGGCGCTGGCGCGACCGGGCGCGTCTGGGTAGTACAGCGGCGGTTGGTACGGGCGGCGGAATGGCGTTTTGATCCCAACCCGGACACCGCTTCCTACCTCAGCGGACTGAGCATCCGCCCGGTGATTGGGCTGCCCTGGTCGCCGGAAAATGCGGCTTTCTTCCGCCAGATAGGTGAGGGAGCGCTCTTCACACTGACGCTCAACACTGGCGCGATCCGGCAGTTCAGGTTTGTGCGGCAGGAGCGTATACACCGGAGGGAGACCGAAGCGTTGCGCCAGACTGAGCCGGGGCTGACCCTGCTGCTCATCGGCGAAACCGATGACGAGGGCCTCCCGACCGCCAGCCGTCCCCTGGTGTTGGCGCGCTACGAGCCAGAGCAGGAGTTGAGCCGAGACTTCGCACTGGTGGATGATCTGCTGCTTCCATTGACGAACGAGCCGCAGGTGACAATGACTCCGCTACCTACCCCGTTGCCCGATCCCTATGCCGAATTGGAAGTGCACATGATTGCCGCCTCGCGAACACGCGATACCCTCACCACACAGCTCTGGTTGTACAACGGCGGGCTGAGTGCCATTCCCATCCGTCCGAAGTCGATCTGGTTGGCGCTGGGTTATGCGCCGGAGCCGGACGGCCCTCGGATGATCGCTGAAGGGTTGGCACCCTTCGACCTGCTGCCCGGTCAGGCAGCGGATGTCACCCTGGTGTGGGTCTGGAACGGTGAACCCTTCGCCTCCTTCAGTTTGGGGGGATTCCGGTATCGCCTGGCCCTATCCGTTGACTGAGCCCTGATAAGTTCTCTGTAAACATCCCAATTCGCCCGCGACACCTTCCTTTCGGACAATCGGCGGCCTCGCTGTTGTTCAAAAGGGAGGTAGTCATGTCGTCCACCGATCCACTCTGCCAGATCACACCGGAAACCCTCAAGCAGGCACTCGATCCGCTGCGCTCGCCGCTGCGTCCCCGGCCTCCCTCGCCCCTGCTGGGACTAAGGCTGGTAGGGACCCTCGTTGACCAGCGTCGCTTATCCACCAGCCCGTTTGTCCGCCAGTTTGCGCTGGAGCAGGTCTTGACCGGCCTCATCACCAGCCAGTACACGACTCTGTTGGCTCGATTGGAACTTCCTCCGGTCCCGCTGGATGCCTGCCTGACCCAGGCACGAACCTGCATTGCAATATGTGGACAGAAGGTCAATCCAGAGCTGACTGGCTGCGGCTGGTTGTACTGGTGTTATGTCCGACCGGAACTCCAGATCAGCCGTCCTGACTTCGCTCAGCTCAACCACATCACCGGGCGCTCGCTGCATCGTTATCAGACCTTCGCCCTGGAACGGCTGGCCTTTGCCCTGATCGAGGCCGAATGGCGCTGCCGCCTCGTGCCGTCGGCGCGTCAGGCGGAAATATTGACCGCCTCCGCCTGAAATATTGCGCCGGTCTGAGGGCCCGGCTTTGCTACCCTGTTTCATGAACCGGGCTGAGATGCCCTCACGTGCCAGATGACCGCAACCACGATCTCGTATCCGTGTCATGGCGCACCCATCCTCAGCCCGGTTCATCTTCTCCCATCCACCCTTTCGGAGGTGCCTCCATGTCGGTTGCTCAGTTCATTCAGCAGTTGTTCGGGGATGTCCGGGATGTCGCTCAGCTCATCGCACCGATTGCGGCGGTGATCGGCTTCATTGGCTTGGGCGTCATGTACATGGGTTCGAGCTGGCCCTTGCTCGGAGATTGGAAAAAGGAGAATCCAAAAGCCGCCAGCCAGGTGGTCATGGGGCTGGTCTTCATCATCTTCGCCGCCAGTGTGACCACGCTCATCACCTTTGCCTAGCTGCCGCACGCGGTCAAAGGAACAACGATGAGCGCGGACTTCAAATCCCATGTCCTGCTGCGGGATGAGAAAGGTTTTCTCGGCATCCCCTTCAAGCGCCTGATCCTGGCGGCAGTCGGCGGCGGCCTGGTCTACAGCCTGGTTCGCTTCGCCTCGTCGGAAGCCAGCCTGCCGCTTGGGGTGGCCGCTGGGATCGCCCTGCTCATCCTGACCGGGCTGCAGGGTGGCTTGCCCCTGTGGCTGCGTCTGACCTATCGCCTGCGGGGGTGGCTGCTCACGGGAGCTGCGGCCGAGGCGGCGGGTGTATTCGGTCAAGTGGCGTCGAGCCTGAATCTGCCGCTTGACCTGTACCGGCTGGACTCGATCCAGATCTTTGCCCCTGCCGAGACCGAGGTCATCCCCGATCTGCACGAATGGATGCTCTTCACCAGCCCGACCGAAGCCGATTCCGGTGATGGTCTGGCTTTTGTGACTGCACCTCTGGAGGATGTATGACCCCGGTTCACACCTTCCGCCTCGAACCTTTCGACATCACCCTGCATGCCACCGAGGAAGGGGTGGCGACCCTGCAATCCCGTTTCACCACCTGGGCGCGGACGCTCGCCGGTTCGGCGCGCTTTGTCTGCTGGCAGATGCCCGCCACCCTGGATGACAAGATCGGGGCAGTGGGTGCGACCCTCCAGGCGACCGCTGAGCCGGGGCGGGCACAACTCCTGATGGAGTATCGGCGGCACTACGAGGCCATGCAATCTGGAGCGCAGTATCAACGAGCCCTGTGTGGCATGGCCCTCTGGTCGGAACAAAACCCCCGCGCCAGCGCCGCCGCCATGACCTCGGCCTTTGATACCGGTGTGCAGGCATCCGACTGGCCCCCCTTGTTCGAGGGGCACTATAGGGTGCGGGATGGGGTCATCCCGCATCTGGCACCCACCGGACGACCAGGTGGGCGTCGCTTCTGGACGATCCTGTCCAGCTACGAGTTCAATCCAACCACCTGGAACTTCTTTCGTCCGCTGCCGGTGCTGCTCATGATGAACCTGCCGCTGGCGGTCTGCATCGACATCCCCAAAACCTACGACCGCAATGCCGGGATCAATGCCATTGAGAATGTCATCCAGGCCTATCAGGTGCATCTGGCTGGTGTGAGTGGTGAGGACAGTCGCTCGGTGCAGCGCATCGCCGACTGTCGCCGGGCGCTGGCCGAGATCAACCAGGGCGACCGACTGCACACGGTGAGTCTGCACATCGCCGTGGCGGCCGATGATCTGGAGACACTCAGGGAACGGGCCGCCGCCATCACCGCCGAGACCCGTGCCTGGTTCAGCCTGCGCCAGGAGACGGGCGAACTCCTGGCGCGCGCAGTCAGCTGCTTCTCGGCCCGGTCCAGCAAACAGATCGGGCTGCCGGATACCACCTGGCCGGTCACCTCGCGCGAACTGGCCCTGATGCTGGCTCCGCTCGGCTATCGCAAGCTGGCAGCGACCGATGGCGTCCTGCGTGGCGAAGCGGTCGGAGCCGCCTACCCGGTCTTCCACAACTCGTGGCGCGACAAACGGGCAACGCATGAGGTCTGGGTGGGATCCTCGGGTTACGGCAAAACCTTCGCGCTGAACTGCTACCTGACGCGCGAATACGCCGAGAACGGCATCGCTTTTGATCTGCTCGAACCAATGGGCCATGGACGGCATGTGGCCGAGGCCTTTGGCTTGCCCTGGTTTGTCATGAGTGCCAAAGCCACCTGCCTCAACCCGCAGGATGTCATGTTCCCAACACTCCTCGAACAGAAGAATCACACCATCCGTATCTACGAGACGGTCATGGGGCGGGCGCTGTCCGGTGGGCAGCGCGAGAACCTCGAACGCGGTCTGCTGGGCGAGGCGCTGGAGCTGGTCTTCAGCGGTTTCTCCGATCTGAGCCGGGTGACACCCGATCTGTCGCCGACCTGTGACGTCATCTGTGATGTGCTGTCGGGGCTGGGTGACAACCCCCAGACCAAAGCCATCGCCCGCGATCTGGCGCAGGAGATCGCCGGTCTGTGCACCGGCAGTGGTCCCTGGGCAGGTTTTCTCAATGGCACCACCAATCTCGATCTGACCCGGGCGGGTCGCGACCGAATCGGGCCACGGGTCTTCAGCTTCCACGATCTGGAGAGTGACCCGATCCTGCAGGCGCTGGCCTACACCCAGGTCTTGTCCGCCATCCGCCGTGACAGCCTGATCGACGAGACACCGCGCATCATCGCCGTCGATGAAGTCTACCGTCTGATGCGCCATCCCTCGCTGCTGGACTTCCTGATTGAGGCGGCCAAGACCTTCCGCACCCGCCGCAAGAAACTCATCAGCGTGGATCAGTCGGGCTATAACTCATCATGTGTTGTGGCACGGGGGGTTTGAAAGCGGCTTCCGCCTGATACTCCGCCGTATCCTGCCAACAGGCATGGCGTGGATAGCTGCGTTTGCCCTGATAGTGTGTC
>JAFLCG010000005.1 GCA_017303635.1 Anaerolineae bacterium
CGAGTCGCGTCGAGGCCTTCATCGGCGGTCGGCTCCCGGTCCGGGCCTTCGCCCCGATGACCGCGCATACTCGTATGCAGATCGGCATCAATCCCGGCAGCAGCAGCACGCGACTCTGCTGCCTTTGCAGAGTCATCTTTGAAGAGTCTTATTTGTTCTAAGGAAGAAGCGGCAAATTGGCCGTTTGCAATGCGCGCCTCGACCGTTTGCAAGCGGTCGGCCTCGCCTTTGGCCTCTTCGTGCTCAAGCTGACGCAGCAGCTCGGCCAACCGATTCGGCTTGTACAGATACTGGAAGGTGCGGTCGGTGGCGCGGTGTGGATTCGTCCGGCGGCTGAGGATGCCCGCGTTCACCAGGTCGCTCAGCGCGGCCCGGATCTGTTTGACGCCGAACATGCCGAAGAGGTCGGCCTGCAGCTCGTCCTGTTTCTTGTAGATCCACAGGTCAGGCCCGTTGTGGGCCTTCCACAGCGACCAGTGCTCGAACAGCGAGCAGATGGCGGCGGCGACTGGACTGTTGAGCGCGGCCACGTAAGAGGGTCGGATGATGACGAAGGTCATAATTTAAGCTACGCTCTAATTACCACGAGGGCCTTTCGTGGAAGGGGGTCGCTTTTTGGCGGCTGCCGTCCCCGGTGGAGTGTTTTTCCGCCGGGGATTTTCCCCACCTTCGACCCGAATTTATGAAAATCGCGTACGAAACAGCCCCTGTTGCCAAACTGGTCACAAACCTGACCGACGACTTACTTCAAGAACTTGTTATCTCTACCTGCTACCCGTTAACATCAGAGTTGCGCGCAGCAGAAGGGAATAACCATGCCTCGATCAAAGGAGGGCAAACCGCTCACGGTCGCCTTGAGCGACTATTTATTGGTGGATCGCAGCCATCACACCAACGGCAATTACCGCAACATCCTCACCCCGCTGGTCGATTGGCTCGGCAGCCAGTCGCCGCCGGTCGCCACCCTGAGGGCCGTCACCTTCACCCACCTCAACCGCTATGTGGACAGTGTGCTGATCGGCAGGCAAAAGGCCGGGACGATGTCCGGGCGCACGCCGCATCAGCATGTGGTGGTCATTCGTGGGTTTTTTCGGTGGTGTGTGAAGATCGGCTATCTGAAGAAGTCGCCCGCCGCCGGGCTGACCATTCGGAAGCCGAAGGCCAAACCGCCGGAGACTCGGGCCATACCGCTGGAAGTCTTTCGGGAGATGCTGCGCCGGGCGAAGCTGCTGGCGCAGGCTGGTGAGCCGAACCTCTACGCGCTGCTGACTCTCCTGGCGGAGACGACGCATCGCATCGGCGCACTGGTCAAGATCAAGGTGGCGGATGTGGACTTCAAAGCGCGGCGGATTTTACTCGAGGAGAAAGGCGGCGCGTGGCTCTATGCCCACTTCGCCGACCCGGAGGTCGTGTGGGCGCTGCAGGCGCTCATTCAGTGGCGGTCGCTGATGAGCATCCCGCATGAGTACCTCTTCACCACCCACCGCAAGCCCTGGCGGCCTGTCTCGCCGGGGGCCGCCTCCAGCCGGATCGGCGCAGCCTCCGCGGCGATCTGCGGGGTGGAGTACCACGCGCATTCCATCCGCCATCTGATGGCCGTGCTGATGGATGCCCAGGGGGTGGAGCCGACTGCCGCCAGTTCGCGGCTCGGCAATTCGCCGGAGGTCTACGCCGGGCACTATCAACCGTCACCCGGTCATGAGCGCGCCAAGCGGGTCACCGAAGCCTATCCGTTCCAGAAGCTGCTGGGCGGCCCGGCACCCCTGCATCCGTCCCCCGCGTCGCCGCCGGGGAATGTCATCCATGTTGATTGGCGGGGAGAGGAAGCGGGCTAAGCTCCAAAATATTCGCGGCAGTTGCCGAGAATATATAGGACACTCGTCAGGTGGCACAAGCAGGTTATCATTGAGGTATTCATTCCAGCAAGCTTAACGGTTCCACTCAGAAAGCATGGACATGATCGATAGTATTCAATGGCTCGGGCAAGGCAGCTTTGCCATCCAAGGCCCGCCGCTCATTTACATCAACCCGTGGCGGATCACGCGCAGCACGTTCCATGCCGATGTGATTCTGGTAAGCCACGATCATTATGACGCCTGTTCCCAAGCAGACATTCGCAAGTTACGAGGAACGGACACTCGCCTTTTCAGCAATGAAAAGGTATCTAAGGAAATTGAACAGGTTGAAATTCTGCGGCTATGGCAGAGTGTTCAGGTTGACCGAGCAGGTATCAAAGCGGTTCCGGCCTACTCCCCCAGTAGTATGCAGCATCCACAAAGTGACGGTGGGCTGGGCTTTGTCATTTCGGTCAACTACTATGATATCTATTATGCGGGGGATACCGAACTCATCCCGGAAATGGAACGGATACGTCCAGACATTGCCCTGCTGCCGATTGATGGTAATGGCACCCTCACGGTCGAATCTGCGCTTGAAGTGGTCAAACAAATCCGACCCCGATATGTTATTCCGTTTAATTGGGGAGCAGGCACGGAGTTACGGGCAAAGGCCTTTAAGGATATGGTCGGCGGGAGAGCCGAAGTTATCCTGATGACTCCGGGAGGATAACTCCAGATATAGAGTGAGGTGGGAACACGGGAAGCAGTCGCTAAACTTTCGTTTCTATATCTCTCAGATTGACGAGAGGCAAGGCTGCAACCACCAACATGTGATATTTATAGCGGGAAGCAGGGAGCATACCACCGCCTTGATAATTCGTGTCTTTCAAGGCGGAAACAGGTAAGCGCTCCACCACTTTAGCACCAAGCAGTGACGTGATTGCCTTCAAAGGTCGGGATATTCCGTCAAAGTGAAGTGTATTCATATGTGTAGTGTAGCATGATTTGATTCGAAGATCGGAACAAATGTTCCACTTTCGACACTGTATAACTTGACTATACGCAATTAGCAGGGCGTCAATGAAGTTTGAAGACTGGGGCCACAAACAACAAGCGACCATAAGGTCGCTTGTTAATCGCTACTGATTGAAGAAAGGCCTTACCCGTTAAGCAGCGGGATCAAAGTGCCCTTTGGCAGTCCAAGTCAACTGACTGCCATCTTCGCGGAAAACATGGGCTTTCGCCTCGCCGCGAATGACATCCCCATCAACCAAGACCTTGCGAATATCGCTGCTGCCGGGTATCTCAAACATCACATCCAGCAAGGTGTTTTCGATAATCGCCCGCAAGCCACGTGCGCCAGTTTCGCGCTCCAGCGCGAGATCAGCAGCGGCCCCAATCGCCGAAGGATCAAATTCCAATTCAACATTATCCAAACCCAACAGGTGTTTGTACTGCCGGGTAATGGCATTCTTCGGTTCAGTCAAGATGCGGATGAGCGCATCCCGATCCAAGGGGTCGATATTGACCAGGATAGGCATACGACCCACAAATTCAGGGATCAGCCCGAACTTCATCATGTCATCCGAATTGACCTGTCGCAGCAGGTCCTTACGATCAAGCTGCTCACGGGTTTGCGTTTCCAGGAAGCCGAGGCTGCTCTGGGTACCTACGCGACGAGCAATATGATCTTCTATACCGGAGAAGGTACCACCTGCAATAAACAGGATGTCCTTGGTATTGATTTGCAGGAATTCCTGATGGGGATGCTTTCGACCACCCTGGGGAGGTACGTTGGCTAAGGTGCCTTCGACGATTTTCAAGAGCGCCTGTTGAACACCTTCGCCGGAAACATCCCGAGTGATGGAGGGGTTATCATTCGTCTTGCGCGAGACTTTATCAATCTCGTCAATATAGATGATCCCTTTTTCAGCACGGGCAATATCACCACCAGCCGCCTGAATCAGGCGAAGCAGGATATTTTCCACATCTTCACCCACATAACCTGCTTCCGTCAGAGCCGTGGCATCTGCGATACAGAACGGCACATCCAGGATACGAGCAAGAGTCTGGGCCAGCAGGGTTTTGCCGCTGCCGGTCGGACCCACAATCAGAATGTTGCTCTTGTCCAACTCGACACCTTCGGTGTCTTTGTCGTGCATGATGCGCTTATAGTGGTTGTAAACGGCCACGCTGAGTACGCGCTTGGCCTGTTCCTGCCCCACTACATATTCATTCAGGTGGGCCATGATTTCCCGTGGCGAGAGAAGGCGTTCAAGCTTGAACTCTTCCTGCGGGGGAACCAATGAACTCTGAATGTTGGCTTCCAGCAATTTTAGCTGGCAGCGATCCACACACTTATTGCAGATGTAGACACCATCGGGGCCATGCAATAAATGCTCGACCTCGTTGACACCCCGCCCGCAAAACGAGCAACGTTCTGATATGGGGAAGAAACTCACTTGGCTTTCGCTCCGTTAGGCTGGGGATCTCCCAGCACCGAGTCAATGAGACCGTACTCAACCGCCTGGCGGGCGTTGAAGTAAATATCGCGGTCAGTGTCGCGCTCCAGGACTTCACGCTCCTGGCCGGTATGCTTGACGAAAATATCGTTCAGGCGTTCCTTAAGGCGCATGATCTCATTGGCAGCGATGACAATATCGGATGCTTGCCCCTGAGCACCACCCAATGGTTGATGCATATGAACGGTGGCATTGGGCAGTGAGTGACGCAGGCCCTTTTCACCCGCCGTCAACAAAACAGTACCAAAGCTGGCCGTCAGGCCGAGTGCGACTGTGCTCACGGGGGCGCTGATTTGCTGCATCGCATCATAGATCGCCAGGCCAGCATAGACCACACCACCAGGCGAATTGATGTACATGTTAATCTGCCGCTCTGGATCGGTGTGCTGCAAATAAAGCAACTGAGCCACGATCAAATTCGCAACCTGATCGTTGATACCGGTGCCCAGTAACACAATACGATCCCGCAAGAGCAGAGAGAAAATGTCGTAAGCGCGTTCGCCACGGCTACTCTGCTCAATGACCATTGGAATCACATTATAGACGTTATTCACGACAGATTCTCCTTAAGGTTTACAATGCCTGCGTGCTTACTCGGTAGCAGCCGACTCATCCGGCTCTGTTTTTTCTTCGGTAGCGGGCTTCAATTCCGGCGCTTCCCCGCGGGCGATAGCAATCAGACGATCAATTGTCGCCTTCTCCAGGAGGTCATTGCGCAGGTTGTTACGCATCGCAGGCGTATCAATGGCACCGCGCAATTTTTCGGCCTGATCGCCAAATTGAGCGAGCATCCGGAGAATTTCCGCTTCGACCAGATCATCGGTGACTTCGATCTGTTCAACTTCACGCAATTGCTGCAGGACCAAAGCCCGGCGGATGGTATTGGTTCCGGCTTCAGCATACTCAGCGGCCAAATCATCCTGGGTCTTATTGGTGATTCGGGCATAATCTTCTAGCGTCAGTCCCTGACGGCGAAGATCCTGATCGAAGTTCTTGAGGAAGGCTTCGGTCTGATCCTTGAGCATAGCATCCGGGAAAGCGACCACTGCACCTTCGACCACTTTGTCGAGCGCTTCGTCGGCGTAGTCCGAGCGATAGCGTGCTTCCAAGTTCTGCGTGATACTTTCGCGCATCCGTATGCGCAGTTCAAGCAGGGTCAACTGCTTTTCTTCTTTTTCAGTCACACGGGCGGCAAAATCATCGGTCAGATCAGGCAGAGTCATCGCCTCAATCTTCTTGACTGTCACTTTGAAGTGCGCGGTCTTGCCAGCAAATTCTTCCCCGTACTCTTCTTTATCGTCCGGGAAAGTCAGATCAAACTCGCGGGTTTCATCGGCATTCATGCCAACCAACGCCTGCTTAAAGCCTGGAGCCGGTTCTTCGTTCTCGGCGCCAAGGACCATCACGGCATCATGTTCATGGAGGAATTCGCCATCACCCAGACCATGATGAGCGTGTTCATCATCGCCATGGTCGTGGTCATGATCATGTTCGGCTTCTTCAGCTTCAACACCGAGCACTTTAGCGTAGACATCCGCGGTTACGCGATTGCCCAACTCGACAGGGCGCGTACTGGGTTCGACCGCAGCGTGCTGCTCGCGGAGCAAACGCATAGACCGATCGACCATCTCATCAGTGACTTCGGGCTGGTTAAATTCCACGCGAACTGAACGGTAATCATTCAGCACTGTTGTCGGCTGCAGTGGGAGGGTGAACACAAAAACGGGTTCCGGCTCCAACTTAAAGTCAACGAGGCTGCCGGGGCCATAGGGCTCCAACTTGGATTCATCAAGAGCCTTGGGATAGGCATCATTCGCGAGGATTTCAGCCATTTCTTCGGCGATGGCGGCTTCACCGACATAGTTAGACAAAATGCGATATGGCACCTTGCCCTTCCGAAAACCAGGAATGTTCACCTGATTGGAGATCTTGCGAGCAGCGGTCTGGCGCGCCTTTTCGACTTGTTGAGGTTCGAGGGTGACGGTAAGACGAGCAACTTGCTTTTCGAGGAGTTCAGTCTGGATATTCAACATTTACATCCTTGCTGAGGCGCGTCCATCAGCACAATGTGGTGATTATAGCATCGGCTATTTGGCGCTGTATATAAGACGGGCGTAAGAGATTTGAGCCGGTTTCTCTGAGACAGATGGGGAAGGCGGGACTCGAACCCGCAAGGTGTAAACCACATGATCCTAAGTCATGCGCGTATGCCAATTCCGCCACTTCCCCGATTACGAGAAATTATATGGGACGTTAAGGGTCGCCTCAAGTGTGAAAAAGCGGAAGTGATTTACCGGAGCGCAAATCAGCGTTCGGAATCATCAGTTCGGGTGAGGATACCGGTGATGAGGGTTTGAGCGAAACGAAATAGATCCCGAACACTGATAATCCGGTCTATATAAAGTTGGGCCTGCTGGCGTTCAGCATCGGTCATGGAGGGAATGGCATTCCGCAGACGCTCAATGTCATGGTCCATCACCGTGATGGCACGTTCGACATCGCGCATCTCACGCCCGCTCAAGACGTTAGAAATGATCTGCCAGAAATCAGTTTCCGCCTCATAGAACTTGCGTCGACCTCCCCCACCACGGACCCAGACCTGACGAACCATTCCCATGTGTTCCAGCGTGCGGAGATTCATGCTAACACTGGCTTTGGAAATATCCAGGAGTTCGACAAGGTCATCCAGACTCAGCGGTGCCTTGCTCAGCAAAAGCGCACCGTAAAGCTGCCCCATTACTTTGCTGAAGCCAAAATACGAGGCAAGCTGACCGAGGCCGTCCAGCATACTTTCCTGGACAGTCTGCAAACTCGCATTGGTCGGTTGCGCCCCGTTGGTGCCGGGACCCGTCATAATCACCTCAATCAATGGTGTTTCATTTATAACAATATCATGAACTGACACGATGTTAGCATTCTTGAACTGCTGAGGCAACGGCACGTAGGACATTTATTCGTAGCGAAGCGCATCAATCGGGTTGAGAGAGGCCGCGCGATTCGCCGGGTAGATCCCAAAAAAGACACCGATTCCAACGGAAATAGCAGTTGCCAAGACAATGCTCGATACCTGGACCGAGGCTTCCAGATCGGGTAAGGCCACACTTAGTAAGGCTGTGCCAAGGGTAGCAATGAGGATGCCCAGCGCCCCTCCAACCCCAGAAATACTGATGGCTTCGACCAGGAACTGAAAGAGGATATCCTGCTTCTGTGCTCCAACCGCCTTACGCAAGCCAATCTCACGGGTGCGTTCGGTCACCGTGACCAGCATGATATTCATGATGCCGATACCCCCCACAATCAGCGATATTCCGGCAATCACTGCGAGAAAGACCGTCAGCAGTCCGGTGATGTTGCCCAAGCTGTCCAGCAAATCGGTTTGCGAAAAGATCTGAAAGTTGTCCTCATCGCGGAAGTTGATCTCGCGGACTTCCCGAATTGTTTCCCGGATCTGCCCGGCAACCGCCTGCACGTCTTCAGCATCACGCGCCTGCACAAGAATGTTGGTCAACACACGCCGCCCAACCTGATCCCGGTCAGGCGCAAGCCGCGTTTGTACGGTACTGAGAGGCGCGACCAGCACGTCATCGTCGTTAGGGCCAAAACCAGCACCGCCCACCTCATTCAAAATACCCGCGATGCGAAAAGCGACATTGCCAATTCGGATAGTCTGACCGATGGGGTAAACGGAATCCGGAAAGAGGCGCCGTGCCATCTCCTGACCGATATAGGCCAAGCGGGCCTGACTCTCGAGGTCTTCCCGCGTAAAGAACTGCCCATCGACCAGAAAGCGGTTTCGGATTTCCAGGTAGACCTCGGTCACACCCAGAATGCGACCGCTGATTTCGCGATCACCATATTTGATATTGGTTGTCACCTGACGCTGGGGCATCACATAGAGGGCATCCGGCACACGGAAGGGATCTGCCAGCGCATCTGCCTCCGCGCTGGTCAAGCGCTGCAATACCCCTTCGTCATCCGCCTGGGCAAAGACAATCAAGAGATTGGTGCCAATACCGAGAAACTGCTGCCGGACAAAATTATCGACGGCCTGACCGAGCGAAACCAGCACAATCACCGCGGCAACACCAATGGTTATGCCGAGCATAGTCAGCGCAGATCGGAGTTTGTTGCTGCGGATGCCGAGCAGCGCAACACGGATGTTCTCAATCATGGCGTGCAGCCCTCACTCAAAGCGCAAGGCGTCAATCGGACGCATACGAGCAGCGCGCCCAGCAGGATAAAGCCCAAAGATAATACCGACTGCGCTGCTGACAATGGTCGCCAGGAGAATAGCATCCAGTGTCACGCTAAGTTCCAAATCTGGCGCGAGGACCCCGCCGATCAGCGTACCGACCCACCCTAAAGCAACACCAATCAATCCACCAAGGATCGACAAGACGACACTCTCAATCAGGAACTGGCTCATGATGTCCAACCCGCGCGCGCCAACCGCTTTGCGTAAGCCAATTTCACGGGTGCGTTCGGTAACAGACACGAGCATGATGTTCATGATACCAATCCCGCCGACCAGCAGGGAAATACTGGCAATCAGAGCCAGGAAGGCCGTCAAGACACCTGTAATCCGCCCTAGCGAGGTAAGCAGATCGGCCTGATTAATGATCTGAAAATCTTCCTCACCACGAAACTCTATATTGTGGGCGGTACTGAGATAGGCATTTATCTCGTTCACTGCGGAATCCATCACTTCTTTTGAGCGCGCCTGGACGTGAAAAACACTAACCTGATAGCCGCCATCACGGGTACGCGATTTGCTTAACCGCGTTTGCGCGGTGGTCAGTGGGATAAAGACCACATCATTTTCATCGCCAAAGAATCCACTGGCGCGTTCTTCAAGAACTCCGATGACATTGAATACAAAACCATTTATCCTGACCTGCTGCCCAATAGGATTGAGGTCCTTGCTGCCAAAAAGACGGTCGACAATCGTCGTCCCAAGAACAGCAACACGAGAACTGCTATCGAGGTCAGACTGGGTAATGAACGCGCCTTCCCGCGTCACCCAATTGCGAACTTCTGAAAAATTGGGGGTCACTCCACTGATAGGAATGACGGTGCGTTTGCTGCCCGCAATCACCGTGCCGCCAATCTGATACTCCAACGCGATCTGCTGAATACTCGGGGCAATCGTTGGATTCGCGAGATCTTCCGCTTCAACGGTCGTAATCGGCTGGATGCCATTTTCGCTGCCGGTGGCTGGTGGCGCAGAAAAGACAAAGAGCACATTGGAACCTAGTGCTTCAAATTGCCCTGAAATGTAATTTTCCACACCACGACCGAGACTCACGAGCGCAATCACGGCCCCCACACCGATAATGATGCCCAGCGTCGTCAATACCGCACGAAGGCGGTTGGTAGCCAGACCATTGAGGGCTATGCGGATGGTTTCGAACAGATTCATTGGGTGCTTCCGAATCTTCAAACGATACTGCGGGGCGGTGAAATAGGCTGTAGTTTAGTTGTACTCTTCCTTCTTGCCGCCATAATACGCGTCCCGGAACAAGCCTTCGAGTTCCTCGGCCTCAGAGGGTCGCTCGACCTCGCCGGCGATCAGCGGATTAGCGACTTCACGATCAGCGATGATGATCCCATCACGCAGCATGATAACCCGCTGAGTATGACGTGCAATCCAGGGGTCATGGGTGACAAACACAGTCGTCATACCTTTCTCCCGGTTGAGCGACTGGAAGATTTGCATGACTTCGGTGCCGGAACGCGAGTCCAGATTGCCTGTTGGTTCATCCGCCAGAATCATCGCGGGTTCGTTTACCAAGGCACGAGCAATGGCGACACGCTGCTGCTGACCGCCTGAAAGCTCGCTCGGCAAGTGGTCAAGACGCTGACCAAGACCGACCGCTTCCAGAGCGGCCCGCGCCTTTTTGCCCCTGCCACTGGTTCCACCATAGATTAACGGTAGTTCAACCTGCCGCAAGGCACTGGTCCGTTTGAGCAGATTGAAGCTCTGAAACACAAAGCCAATCTTTTTGTTCCGAATGCGTGCCAAGTCCTGTTCAGGCATCACACTCACATCCACACCATCAAGTCGGTATATCCCTGACGACGGTTGATCCAGGCAGCCGAGGATATTCATGAGGGTGCTTTTGCCAGAGCCGGACGGTCCCATTATCGAAACCACTTCGCCTTCGTAAATCTGAAGGCTAACACCTCGCAGCGCATGGACTTCTACCTCGCCCATTTTGTAGACTTTGGTTACATCCTGCACATCAATAACCACACGGCGCTCGGTGGGTCTTTCTGGCTCGGTTTTATGCTTACCGTTCTTGCTGAACCAATTGAACATGAATGAATGTCCCGCTTAGTTGGTGTTGGCATCAATCGGATTAAAGGCACCACGAGGCAGTAACACTATTCGCTGCCCTGCCGCCAGACCGCTCACGATCTGGCTCTCGTTTTCATTGCGGACACCCAACGTGACCGGAATTTCCTCGAAGGCACCCGGCTGGGACTCGATGGTGACAAATGCACCACCCGTTGTCCGGTCGATACGAATGAAACGATTCGGTACGACCAGGGCATCAGATAATTGGTTCACCACAATGGTCGTTGTTGCGGTCATGCCAGCGCGAACTGGTTCGAGGGTTGGATTTATCGTGACGCGCACCAGATAGGTCACTAACTGACCCTGACGGGTCGGAGTCAAGGCCACTCGACTTACTATCCCTTCAACACGCGTTTCAGGGAGCGCATCGAAGCGGAGTGTGACTTCCTGACCAACCTGTAACTGAACGATGTCGGTTTCATCAACTGCTACATCTACAAAATAGGATGAGGTATCAATCATCTCGATAGCGGGTTGATTGGTTGGCGGCGCCTGACCCAAGACCAGATTAGTACTGGCGATAACGCCGTTGAAAGGAGCTACAATCTCACCCCGACTTAATGCGGCCTGGGCCTGGGCAAGCCGATTGCGAGCAGATTCCAACTGCACTGTCGCCAGTTGCATCTCAAGGTCGCTTGGGCCGTTTAGCAACCGGTCGAGCTGAACCTGGGCACTGACTAACTGGGCGTTGGCAGCGGAGAGACCCGCCACGTCTGCAGGTCGATTAGCAGCAGTTTCCGCATTAATGGTACTCAGTGCCTGTCCATTTTCGGCATTGATAATGGAATTAGTCACATTGTCAGCCGGGTTATTCGGCGGCGCAAAAGGTGGGGGCAACCCTAATTCAGTCGCCTGGTCAATCGCCTGCTGCGCTATTGCGAAGGGCAAATCGCGGGCTAATTGCGCCTGCCAAACGGTATTCCCAGCAATTTGCGCGTTGATGTCCGCAATTGCCGCTGCATTAGGATCACCAGAACTGACGGCAGCTGCGGCCTGTGCCTGGGCTGCCTGAACTGAAGCTTCAGCAGCTGCAATGTCGACGTCGCGAGGCGGTGCAGTTAACGCATCATAGCTGGTTTGCTGGGCATCCAGATTCAACTGTGCCTGTTGGACGGCCAGTTGCAGGTCAGCCGTATCAAGACGGGCAAGAACATCACCAGCCCGGACGGGTTGACCTTCCTGAACTAGAATCTCAGTGACCGGCGTATTCAGTTCAAAGACCAACCCAACCTGACGGATCGGACTTACCGGCCCAGTACCACTCACGGTTACCAGCATGTCCCGGACATCAACCCGAATTTCATCTTCGATCAGACTTTCGGTTTGAGCCGCAACGGGTTGATTGGATTGGAAGAGAACGAAAGCACCACCACCGAGGAGTGCAAGCACCAGCAGTATCAACAATATACGCATGGGTTAGCCTCCACCAAAGGCTATAGAGTCACTGGAGAGATCAATCCCGATCAGATCACCTGCCTGAAGGCCGCTGATTACTTCACTTGAATCAGCCCCTTGCAAACCAAGCCCAATTTCAACTTCAGTGAAAGTGCCGTCAGAAGCGACAAGATTCACAAAAGCTGAACCCGTGTCTCGATCCAGGCGAATGTACTGATTGGGAACAATCAACACATCACTGCGTGTTTCCACAATAATTGAAGAATCTGCCGTCATCCCCACACGAACGCGGGGGTCCGTGTCAGCAAGTAGGAGCCGAACCGGATAACTAATTACGCCGTTGTCATTTGTACCTACCAAGCCGATTTGCTCGACCCGTGCATTCAGTTCTAGCCCGGGGAGCGCATCAAACCGCAAACGAGCCTGCATCCCTTCACGAGCCTGCCGGATATCGACTTCATCAACCTGGACATCGACCTGCAAACGAGAAACATCGGTCAACTCCACAGGGGGAAGCAGACCGGTACTCAATGCACCTACTTCACGATTGACTGCAGATACAATGCCATCAAAGGGCGCAACCAGAATCATCTTGTCCAAATCCGACTGAGCATTCGTCACACCCAATTCAGCGCGGCGAATATCTATATCGGCTCGTTCAATATCAGTATTGGTCGGACCAGCAATTGCTTGATCCAGTTCACGCTGCGCAACGATCACACGGGCATAAGCTGCACCAAGCTGACCACTGTTCCCGCGTTGCAGCGAGTCCAGCTGCAAGCGCGCAATTTCCATCTGGAACGAGGCCTGCCCCACCTGAGCATCCAAGAGTAGATAAGCTTCTTCAGGCTGCCCCCCCTGAGCGGTTGTGCGAGCCTCGATCGCACGAGTATGAGCATCAATAGCCTGTTGGTAGCGCAGTTCAGCCGCCTGAAGATCACCGGGGGCAACCGCATTTTGCAGGCCAATGTATGAACCCCAGGCGCTCTGCAATTGCGCTTCTGCGATTCGGACACGATCGCTATTGTCCGGATTGGCAATTTGTTCTTTACGAAGCAGAGCGAGGGCATAGTCCAACTGGGCGGCAGCCAAGGCCAGTTCTTCACTCTGGGTATTGAGACGCATCAATGGATCACCTGCAAGCACGTAATCGCCGGGCTGTACCAGGATTTCCACAATGCGACCGGGCCGTTGAAAGCTTAGTTGGGCCACGGTCGTGGACTCCACCGACCCGGTTGCCAAGATAGCCACATCCAGTTGCCCAGTCCGTACCGTTTGGTACTGGATTGTGCGACTGGCATAAACGGTCTCGGTGCGCCTAAACTCCATACCAAATAGGGCTGCGGGCAAGGCCAGCACAGCGACTATGAATACGATCAGCGAACGACGAACGTGCATAACTGCTCCACACTACAGAGGCATTTGTTCCAAAAGCCACAATCACTCATCATAGTAACACAGCTTTTGGTGTGAACCGTTAGATACTCTATACGCATTAAGCTAGGGGCGGTTGTACATTAACAAACATCTAGCGTCCGTTATGACCCAATGGTACACTGTGACTATGCGAGAACTTTCACAAACGACCATCACAGCATCACGGGCAGGATAAAGACAAGCATGACGCCTACCATCCCGGATATTGTCATCGGGCGTTTGCCCGTCTATTTACGCGCGCTTACACGTCTTTCCCAAGAAGGCGTGGATGTCACATCGTCCCACGAACTGGGCCAGCGACTAGGCATCAGTTCAGCACAGATTCGTAAAGATCTTTCCCACTTTGGGGGCTTCGGCAAACAAGGTACAGGCTATCAGATCAGTTATCTGATCGACCAGTTGCGACAAGTACTGAAGGTCAACCGCGAGTGGGATGTGGTGCTCGTGGGCGCTGGCGACCTCGGCAGTGCGCTACTACACTATCGTGGGTTCACGGAACGCGGTTTCAAGATCACCCATGTATTTGATGCGGCCTCCAACAAAGTGGGTAAGCAGATCGTCCATTACACGGTGCAACCCATGGATGAATTGCAGGCCACTATCCAGACACATAACATCAAAATGGCAATGATTGCCGTCCCTGCAGAGGCAGCTCAACACGTGACTAATCTGCTGGTCGAGGCGGGGGTGAAAGCTATTTTGAACTACGCACCAATAAACCTAAACGTCCCACAAGGCGTCAATGTGCAATACATTGATCCGGTGCTGCACATGCAACGGATGACGTATTACATTCCTTAGGCTGGTGCAAACAGACGAGTCAGGGCAGGGTCTTCAAGCGCGCGACCAGCGCCCACAGCAACCGCAATCAACGGATTCTCTGCCCTATAGACTGGAACGCCGGTTTCCCTGGTCAAGAATTGTTCCATTCCGCGCAGCAACGCACCGCCACCGGTCAGAACGATCCCTCGATCAATGATGTCCGATGCCAGTTCGGGCGGTGTAGTTCCCAAGACCGATCGAACTACGGCTGAGATCATACTCAAGGGTTCCTGCAAGGCTTCAATCACCTCACCGGTACTGACAGCGACCGTGCGTGGCAACCCACTAACGTTATCGCGTCCCTGAATTTCCATCGACATCGATTCGCCAATATCAAAAGCTGCGCCAACTTGTATCTTGACGGATTCAGCAGTTGGCTGACCGATGCTCAGGTTATACTTGCGGCGGACGTAGCTGATGATGGCTTCATCCTGTTTGAGGCCGCCCACACGACCGCTCTCCGCTCGGACGATATTGTTCATGGTGATAACGGCAGCTTCGGTTACACCACCACCAATATTGACGATCATATCCCCCGCCGGTGTTCCAACTGGAAGCCCGGCCCCAATCGCTGCAGCCAGCGGTTCTGGAATAAGCATCGCCAAGCGAGCACCTGCCTGCATTGCTGCATCGTGGACTGCGCGGCGTTCAACGCTGGTTACACCGTATGGGACAGACATCATCACAGTTGGCTTGAACAACCGAATACGTCCAGCAACTTTGTTGAAGAAGAATTCCAGCATGGCCTGGCAAACTTCATAGTCAGCAATGACGCCATCTTGCAAGGGGCGCACAACCTGGATATTTTCTTCATCAACTCGTCCGAGCATTTCACGAGCAGGTTGCCCGATTTCCAGGACATCGACCAGGCCACGTTCATTCTCTTCCGCGCTGACGGCAACCAGTGACGGCTCTTGCAGAACAATCTGCCCGTTTTCGTATATCAGGCAGTTAATCGTTCCCAGATCAACGCCGAGGCTTTTGCTAAACAACCCCATGCTGTGTGTTTCACTCCATCGCGCTGTGGTTTCCGCTGGTACTTATACCTGAAAAGTTAACGCCCGGAAAGCCTGTGCTATCCGGGCGTTACAGATTTCAACCGCCAAAAACAAAGAGGACACCAGCTAATCTGGTCTATTGGCCGTTCTCATCCTCTACAATGCGAAGGATGGAACCTCGCGCCTTCATTTTGTTCTTGACCTTCAGGGCGAGTTCGGCGCGGCGCAGTTCGAGTTGGGCGGCACGGTTTTGTTCAGGTGGAACACCTTCCGCCATCATCTTCTGGGCACCTTGGCGTGCCGCTTCGATGCGGGCTTCATCCAGCGCAAAAGAGGATTCGGCCAGATCCGCCAATACAACAACTTTGTCAGGGCGAATATCGACCACGCCACCATAAATCACAAAGCGTTCTTCACGCCCTTGCTTGCGAACGACAAGCTCACCAAAACCCATGGTGGTCAGGAGTGGTGCATGATGCGGCAAAACACCCATTTCACCTTCAGCACCCGGCACCAACACCATATCGGCCTGGGGTTCATCGAAGACCTTGCGTTCCTGAGTGACCACTTCTACATGAATTGGCATTCAACACTTCCCTTCGTAGGGGTGAACTCTGTCACCCCTACGCTCACTGGATGATTAGTTTTGCTTCTGGGCGTCCTCATAACGCTGGAGGACATCTTCAATCGGACCAGCCATGTAGAACAACTGCTCAGAGATATGGTCAAGTTCACCATCCAGGATCATGCGGAAGCCGCGAACGGTATCCTTGACCTTGACGTAACGGCCTTCACGACCGGTGAACTGGGTCGCCACGAAGAATGGCTGGCTGAGGAACAGCTCAATCTTACGAGCGCGAGCGACAAGCATCTTGTCGTCATCAGAGAGTTCGTCGATACCGAGGATTGCGATGATGTCTTGCAGGTCCTTATAACGCTGAAGGACTTTCTGGACTTCACGGGCAGTACGATAGTGTTCATCACCCACCACGAGTGGATCAAGAATCTTACTGGTACTGCTGAGGGGATCAACCGCCGGGAAGATACCACGGGCAGCGATGGAACGCTCCAGCGCAATGGTTCCGTCCAGATGGGTGAACACCGCAACTGGTGCGGGATCGGAGTAGTCGTCAGCAGGGACGTAAACCGCTTGCATCGACGTGATTGAACCGCGCTTGGTGGAGGTAATCCGTTCCTGAAGCTGACCCATTTCATCCGCCAGAGTCGGTTGGTAACCGACGGCGGAAGGCATACGACCGAGCAGCGCCGACACTTCAGCACCAGCCAAGGAATAACGGAAGATGTTGTCGATAAAGAGCAACACATCACGGCCTTCATCACGGAAATGTTCCGCCATGGTCAGGCCAGAGAGCGCCACACGCAACCGCACACCCGGCGGTTCGTTCATCTGACCGAAGACCATCGCCAATTTATCCAGAACACCAGCTTCATCCATTTCGTGATAGAGAGCGGTACCTTCACGAGTACGCTCACCTACCCCGGCGAAAACTGATAGACCAGAGTGCTGGGTTGCAATGGAGTTAATCAGTTCCTGAATGGTCACGGTTTTGCCGACACCGGCACCACCAAAGATACCGACCTTGCCACCCTTCGACATGGGCGCAACCAAGTCAATAACCTTCATGCCGGTCTCGAAGACTTCAATACGGGTGGATTGTTCTTCAAAATTCGGAGCACTGGCGTGGATTGCACGGGTAGGTGAACCCGCAGGAACTGCATCCTTACCATCAATTGGACGACCTAACACATTGAATACACGCCCAAGCGAAAGCGGCCCGACCGGCACCTTGATCGGCGCTCCAGTGGAAAAAGCCGGGACGCCACGCGGCAAACCGTCAGTGGTATCCATCGCAACCGTGCGAACTTCGCTATCACCCAGGAGATTTTGAACTTCAAGAATGAGGTCAGATTGACCTTCACGCGGCACGCGGACCGCTTCGAAAATATCTGGCAACTGACCTGAGGGGAAGGTCACATCGACCACCGCGCCCAGCACTTGAGACACGCGTCCCTGGACTTCAGCCATTGTTTAACTCCTCAATCTAAAGCATGCTGTCGCGGGATATTCACTTCGCGCCCGCCCACGAATTTGTCTTGTCTACTACGCATGTCACCTATGAACCTGACTTTTTCGTCGCCGTCATCACAGGCTGACCATGACCATTGCTAGAAGCAGCGTGACCGTTGGATGATGCCTTCATGATTTCAAGGACGTTATCAGTTGCCTTATCAATCGAGTCCTGAAGAGCTTCTGCACCACCCACAATATCGAGGATTTCGGCAGTGATGGCGGCCTGACGCGCCTTGTTATACATCAGGGTTAGGTCGCCGATCAGCGATGTCGCATTATCCGATGCATTACGCATCGCAACCATACGAGCCGAGTGTTCGCTGGCCTGACTTTCCAGCAGGGCCTGATAGAGCTGCAACTCTGTAAAGCGCGGTACGATCTCGTCCAGAATTGCGGTGGCATCTGGCTCGTATTCGTAGTCTGACTTACCGGCGCTCACGGCTGGTACAGCCTTGATCATTTCAGACATGACCGCGTCGTCATGCTGATATGGAATGAGCGGAAGCCAGCTGAGTACCACCGGTTTCTGTGTCAGGGTGTTAACAAAATCCGTGTAGGCAATAAAGACCTGATCGGCCTTGCCACTGAGGAATTCGTCAATTACCAGTTTAGCCACCGGGCGGAGGTCGGCAATCGTTGGATCAGCCTTCATGCCGGTAAACTCGGCCATCAGGTCGGCACCAGAACGCACCAACGAATCCCGCCCCTTCTTACCTACGGCGATGTAGCGCGCAGGTTTACCCAGTCGATGGGCAAAGCGCTGGGACACACGGAGAATATTGCTATTGAACGCGCCTGCCAAACCGCGATCCGAAGTAATCATCACGATGATGATATTGTTGATTTCGCTGCGGGCGCTCAACAGCGGATGCAACGGGATACCCTTGGTCGCCGTACTTTGTACGTTCAGCAGGATTTCCCATGCCTTCTGAGCATAGGCACGGCTGGCGAGTACGCGGGCCTGGGCCTTCCGGACGCGAGAAGCCGATACAGCCTCCAACGCACGGGTAATTTGAGAGATGTTCTTGACGCTGCGAATGCGTTTTTTAATGTCGCGGGCTGATGCCATTGGGTTTCTCCTTCTGTTGCAGGGGCGCTATGGATAACGCCCCTACCCTGTTTCCTTTAGCTCCAGCTCGCATTGAAGGTGTTCAAGGCTTCCTTCAGGCCATTCTCAAGTTCATCACTGAGAGTCTTGGTCTCGGTAATGCCCGTAGAAACCGCGGCAAACTGGGTATTGAAGGCGCGCAGGAACCCGTTCTGCCATTCTTTTACCCGCTCAACAGGAACTGCATCCAGATAGCCCTTGGTACCGGCATAAATCAGGGCAACCTGATCAGCCAGTTGGAGTGGCTGATACTGAAGCTGCTTGAGAAGTTCGGTCAGGCGGAGGCCTCGATCCAACTGCTGCTGGGTAGCTTTGTCGAGATCAGAACCGAATGTGGCAAATGCAGCCAGCGAACGGAATTGCGCGAGGTCGAGGCGGAGACCACCAGCAACCTTCTTCATGGCTTTCGTCTGAGCATCACCACCGACGCGACTGACGCTGATACCGACGTTAATCGCAGGACGGATACCGGCGTAGAAGAGTTCAGGTTCCAGATAAATCTGGCCGTCGGTGATCGAAATAACGTTGGTCGGTACGTAAGCAGAAACGTCACCGAGCAGGGTTTCGATGAACGGCAACGCGGTCAGGCTACCGCCACCGCGTTCCTTGCTGAGTTGGGCGGCGCGTTCAAGCAAACGGCTGTGTAGATAGAACACATCGCCGGGGTAGGCTTCACGTCCCGGAGGACGGCGCATCAACAGAGAAACCTGACGATAAGCCCAAGCGTGCTTGGAGAGGTCATCATAGACCACCAGCGCATCCTTGCCATTTTCCATGAACCATTCGCCAATCGCGCAACCCGAATAGGGGGCGATATAGTTCATAGCGGCAGGGTCAGAAGCTGAAGCCACCACAACGGTGGTGTACTCCATCGCACCGTATTCTTCCAACAGGGCGACCAGACGAGCCACTTCACCCTTACGTTTGCCGATAGCAACGTAGATGCAGTAAAGGTCTTTGCCCTTCTGGTTCAGGATGGTATCGATGGCAATGGCGGTCTTTCCGGTCTGTCGGTCACCAATAATCAGCTGACGCTGACCACGACCAACCGGGATCATCGAGTCAATCGCCAGAATACCGGACTGCACCGGACGATTTACGTTCTGGCGTTCGATCACACCAGGCGCAATCCGTTCGATGTTATAGAATTCACTGGAAGCAATGGGACCCTTGCCATCGACAGGGACACCAAGTGCGTCAACGACACGACCCACCATGCCCATACCGACAGGCACTGAAGCAATACGACCCAGGGGACGAACATCGTCGCCTTCCTGAATTTCGTCATATTCACCCAGAATGATGACACCGACGTTATCGCGCTCCAAGTTGAAGGCCATACCGACAACGCCATTGGAGAAACGTACCAGCTCACTCATCTGAATATTTTCGAGGCCGGATACGCGGGCGATACCATCGCCGACCTCCAGCACGCGACCGACTTCGACCGACTCAATTTTCGGACTAAAGCCCTCAATCTGGTCGAGAATTGATTTAAAAATGTCCTGCGACACTTGCGCCATGACGGCCTCCTGCTTCCCTAGATCTCAGATGTAAATCAACCGACGCAACACATCAGCGCCGTATGACGCTGTTCAGTACCCTTTGATTGATGACTACAATGCGGCATGAATCGCTTCAGTTTACCTGAAACAAACCTGTCTGTCCACTTTTTCACAAACGACTAATGATCGAACAGACTCCTACTAATCCGGGTTACGAGCGCCTGTACCACCGCCGAGTTCGACCGATCGTTGATAGGCCGCCCATACCGCCCGCGCAATGACTGTCCGCAAGCCCCCCTTCTCCAGATGATAGAGCGCCTCCGCAGAAGTCCCGCCAGGACTCGTCACTTGATTGCGAAGCTGTGCAGGATGCAGGCCTGAGGCTTCTGCATATTCAACAGAACCACGAACCGTTTGCAGCACCAACTTTTCGGCATCTCGTCGGGAGAAACCCATGTGGACACCGGCATCAATCAACGCTTCCATAAACAAGAAGACATACGCCGGGCCACTTCCACTGAGGGCAGTTGCCATGTCCAGATAGCGCTCGTCTTCGACGTATATTTGCTCACCAAATGCACTGAGAAGGGTTTCCGCCTGTGCCCGCTGTGGTGGTAATACCTCCTCCGTCGCTGTCCAGACAGTGATACCCTGCCCGATCTGGGCGGGGGTATTGGGCATGGAGCGTACGACCCCGGGGTTGGCAACGCCATCGGCAATCGTTTTGATCCGCGCCCCGGCAATGATGCTCAGGACGAGTTTAGCAGTGCGTGCTCCGTGGCGTACTTCCGGCATGACATGGTCAAGCACCTGAGGTTTGACCGAGAGCACCAGAATATCAGCAGCTTCGGCAGCCTCCGCATTGTCCGTCGTCGGGCGTAAACCGTATGTTGCTGCCAATTCCTCGACACGTTCAGGTCGGGGGTCGGCAGCAATAATCTGAGCTGGAGCAACCAGCTTCTTATTCAACAAACCTTTGATCATCGACTCGCCCATCGCACCAGAACCGATGAAAGCGATGGTTACATCCTGAAGAGTCATTGTTCCCCCTTTAGCTCATAGCAACCTGATACGGCATCTCCGCACGCCAACGGGCAGCTGCTGCCTGGAGCCGATCCCGTTGAACCTCTACACCGATACCTGGACCAGTTGGCACACGGATGCGGCTACCAGGTTCCAGTACAAAAGGCGGTTCCGTGATGTCTGGGTTATAGTAACGGTCTGTGGCGGAAATGTCGCACGGCAAGGTTACTCCAGGCAAAGAAGCGAAAGCCAAATTAGCCGAGCGTCCGATGCCGGTTTCCATCATGCCGCCAATCCATAGTGGGACATCATTCTCAACACAGACCCGGTAAATTTCGAGACTTTCGGTGTAACCACTGACCCGCGAAGGCTTGAGGTTGATGATCTTGCAGGCACCGAGTTCAAGTGCCAGACGCACATCATCGGCAGAATGGATACTCTCATCCAAACAGATGGGCGATTTCAACTGAGGTTGGAGTTTGCTGTGTTGGAAAATATCGTTGTAACCCAGCGGTTGCTCAATCATGAGCAGGTTGAAGGTGTCGAATTCCTTGAGATGGGCAGCATCTGCCAATGTATAGGCGCTATTGGCATCCAGCATCAGCATAATGTCTGGTAGTTCAGCGCGGACACCCCGTGCCAGTTCGATATCCCAACCAGGCTTGATCTTAAGCTTGATACGACCATAGCCCTGCCCCAAACGTTTACGAATGATCTCCAGGGTTTTCTCAACCGTTGGCTGAATACCAATACTCACCCCAACATGGGCATATCCACGGGATGCATGCCCTGCAGGCAAATGTGCAGAAAAGGCTTCTGCTAAGGACTGATTATTGGCTTTTGCCAACACATCCCAGACTGCAGATTCGATACCATGCTTGGAGAGTGGATGCCCGCGCACTTCACTGAGGAGACCTGGGACTTCAGTGGCATCATGTATCGTCTTTCCCAGTAATGCCGGAACTAGAAATTCCCGCAGGATGTGCATCGCCGTCCCATTGTTCTCGTAACTGTAACCCGGGTTGATTTCGGTTGGAGATTCTCCCCACCCGACAAGGCCATCGTCTGTGACAAGTTCGACCAATACACAGGCTTTGAAAGGTTCTTCACCAAAGCTGGTCTTCAAACGCTCGACCAACGTCATCGCAATCGGGTACAGGTTAATTTGTTTGATCGTAATTGGACGCATCGTTCATTCCTTAGGAAGAAGGCAAGTTAAGAGACAACACGTAGAAGCTTCGTTCAATACCGGTCTCACGCGTGTGAATAAAATTGGTCACGACATAGCCATTGTTGAACAGTCGCGTAAAGCCATCGCGAATATGAGTTTGCCAAGCCCGAGCAACGTCAGGATCTGCAATAACCATATCTTCATAATGGGAAGGAATCTCAACCAAGAGGCTGTCTTGATCAGCCCAGACAGACCATTCTGTAGAAGGCGTTAAAACATCATACTCATTGCAAGTTGCGGGATTAACAATCGGCACTGCCGCCCTAACGTAATCATCCCATGAACTAAGTGGATATCCGTTATCCAAAACCTTGACGACCGCCGGAGCACTCACATGCCATTCGACCAATAGGCGATCTGAAGAGCCAAAGCGGGCTAGCCCACCGGCATCATCTGTTCCGTAGTAGTCCAGCAAGTACAGACGGCAAATCCCACGCAGTTTACGAATATTCAGGTAAGCATTGATAGAAAGCAACGAATCAAAAGTCCATGTCACCAGACCGATACCCTGCTGGATCGCTGACTGACGTTGTGCCAGTTTCAGGCGCGCCCCAATCCCGTGACTTCGATATTCCGGCAATACAACCATTCGTTTGGAGGCAATATGCAGGCGGTCGGACAGTGGGAGATTCACATCTGGATTCAGAGCAACTTGTCCGATTAAAACTCCAATCAAGCGATCACCATCGTAAGCACCCAAGACATGACCACCGGCATTCACAATGGAGTAAAGCATATGCCCCGGCACAACGGACTCCAGGTCAGTGCCCCAGTAAATCCGCTGAAGTTCTACGGCGGGACGCATCTCGTCAAGCTTCACTAATGGACGGATATGAATCATAGAGACCTTCGACAATCAAATCCCTCGTGGTCGACGACGTAATGCGTAGCGCAGTGTGGACATACCGTTCACTTCATCTGGCAGATAGTTCAGGAGTGTATCTTCCAGGCGGCGGGGATGCACACCAAAATGAGTAATAGTATTGCCGAGAGGTGCGGCCCGGTTCGTCGCCAGCAGATCAAGCCATTGATCAGTTACCAGGGACCGGCGAAACAGACGGCGGTAGAGCGCTGTCAACCAACGCAAAACATAAGGCGGAGTCGGTATAATCGTCCGATAGGTTCCGGTAACACGCATCACTGTATTGAGTAGATCCTCCAACGTGATGTATTCCGGACCACCCACTTCAATGGTGGTATCAATCGAGTCAATTTGTTCAAGGCTTTCGACCAGAAGATCTACCAAGTCATCAATATAAATTGGCTGAAGAACGATTTCCCCCTGCCCCGGCATGAGAAACACAAAAGGAGTGGCCTTAAGCATCATTGCAAGATGGTTAATGAATGCATCCCGTGGACCGAACACCAAAGCAGATCGAATAATGGTATAAGCCAAGCCGCTCGAACGAATGAGTTCTTCTTGGCGACCCTTTATGCGAAGTAAAGGATAAGCAGAGGCAGGCGTAGAACCAAGATGGCTGAGTGCAATCAATCGCCCAACGCGAGCGGCCCGCGCAGCTGCTATCAAAGCACGTGTCAAGCCCAGGTCAATTCGTTCAAGGTCGCGCAGACTGCCCCACCACTGAGCACTCTGCAAGTGAATGATGGTATGGACGCCCGTAACAGCCTGAAACAATAGCTCTTCATCCAGCAAATTTCCCTGAACCACTTCACAGATTTCAGACTCAGGAAGCTGATGTGGGGTACCAGCTGGCAGTAGACAACGTATGGCTACCCCTTCCGCATTCAGGCGCTTGACAATATGACTGCCAATATATCCCATCCCGCCTGTGATCAGTATCATGTCCGCTCCAAATTGAGGGCTGAAGTATAGCAGCGGGAAGAACCTGTATAAATGCCGGGCAGCAACCAACAGGGGTATCGAGGGTTTTTGCTTACAGTTATAATCGCGGCCTATTCACTATTGAGGCACAAAATAGAGCGCATCAGCCAGTATATGGTTCGATGAGCGACGGAGGGAATTGTGGAAGCAAGGCGACGTGTCGTTGTCACCGGTATGGGCATCATCTGTCCAACCGGCAATAACGTCGAAGAAGCATGGGGGAATATTGCCGCCGGCAAGACTGGCATTGGCCCAATCACCCTCTTTGACACCAGTAATTTGGAGAACCACTTCGGTGGACAGGTTAAGAACTTCAATCCAGAAGATGTCTTGGGACGTCGTGAAGTTCGTCGCACTGATCGCGTGACCCAATTAGGCATGGCGGCGGCACAACAAGTCATGTCCGATGCAGGATTGGAAATCACTGACGATAACCGCTATGACGTTTCGGTCGTAATGGGCAGCGGTATCGGCGGCATTGGTTCGATTTTCGACAGTGTAAAGACCTTCCTTGAGCGCGGAGCAAAGGCAGTTAGCCCTTTGATGGTCCCGATGATGCTGCCGGATAGCCCCTCAGCCAAAGTCTCGATGACCTATGGTTTGCGAGGTGGTAACTTTGCTATCTCGACAGCCTGTGCAACAGGAAACGATTGTATTGGTGATGCACTGAACATGATTCGGCGAGGCCGAGCTAAAGCGGTCGTAGCCGGCAGTACAGAGGCAGGGCTGGTGAACATCGCCATCGCAGCCTTCAATAACATGACTGCGATTTCGCGCCGCAATGATGCGCCTGAAAAAGCATCCCGTCCGTTTGATATTGACCGGGATGGCTTTGTTGTTGCCGAAGGCGCAGCCCTTTTGATGATGGAAGATCTCGACCATGCCCTCCAACGTGGTGCGAAAATCTACGCTGAAGTTTTGGGCTACGGGCAGACTTCAGATGCCTACCATATCACAGCACCCTTGGAGACGGGCGAAAGTGCCGCCAAAGCCATTGAACTTGCACTGAAAGATGCACATCTTAAGCCAGAAGACATCGACTACATCAATGCTCATGGAACCAGTACCCCATTGAACGACAAAAGCGAGACGATCGCCATCAAACGGGCACTGGGTGAAGTGGCTTATGAAATCCCTATCAGTTCAACCAAATCCATGACGGGACACCTGATGGGAGCAGCAGGTTCAGTAGAAGCCGTGTTCAGTATCATGGCAATGAACAATAACTTCGTGCCGCCGACCATCAATCTGGACAATCAAGATCCGGAGTGCGACCTGAACTACACGCCGCATGTGGGTATCCCGCATGAGATCAATACCGTTATGAGTAATTCGTTCGGATTCGGCGGCCACAATGCCGTCGTGATTTTTGGCAAGTACCAGGCCAATGGCAAGCACTAATAGCAACGATAAACGACTTGAGGCGCAGCCCGCCCAACGACGTTATGCCCATATTGTTGGTTACGGAATGGCGGTTCCAGAAACAGTTCTGACCAACCGTGACCTGGAAGCTATTGTCGAAACCAGCGACGAATGGATCAGTACACGCACCGGAATCAAGGAACGGCGTATCGCCGGAGAACGTGAATCAACCGCCAGTCTGGGACTGAAAGCGGCGCGCAAAGCTCTAGGCGTAGCCAATATGTTCCCAACCGAGATTGACCTCATCATCGTGGCGACCTCGACTCCGGAGAACATTTTTCCCAGCACAGCCAGTCTGATCCAGAACAGTCTGGGGGCCACCCGTGCAGGTGCATTTGACCTGAGCGCTGCTTGTTCGGGTTTCGTATACGCAGTGGAAATGGCAACGCAATCCATTAAGGCTGGGGGCATTCGCTCGGCACTAGTCATCGGCGCGGAGACCATGAGTCGCGTGCTGGATTGGCAGGATCGCAGCACCTGCATCCTGTTCGGAGATGGTGCTGGAGCGGTCGTCCTCAAAGCCAGCGACATCGAGGGCGGCGTCCTGTCAGCCGTACTGCGGTCAGATGGCTCGGGTGGAGATTTACTGTGCATTCCCACCGTTGGCAGCGGTGATCTCCGCAATTCAGAATTTGGTATGAATGGTCATACGCCTGGCAAGATGTACATGAATGGCAGCGAGGTCTTCAAATTCGCTACCCGTGTCATCGGGGAGAGCATTAATCAAGCGCTGGATAAAGCAGGTCTCGATATTGAGAATGTATCCCTCATTGTTCCCCATCAGGCTAACCTGAGGATTATTCAGGCAGCGGCACGTTCACTCAAGGTCGAACCTGAACTATTCATGAGCAATGTTGACCGCTACGGCAATACTTCGGCGGCTTCGATCCCGATTGCATTATGTGAGGCCATCGCGCAGGATCGTGTCAAAGCAGGTGACTATCTTGCATTTGTTGGATTCGGAGGCGGATTAACCTGGGCCGCGATGGTGGTCCAATGGGTGGATACGCGCAAGGCGGAGAACATCCGCGTTCTAGCCCCTCAACGTCGGCAAGTCAGTTACTTTCTTGCCAGTGTGCGAGCCAATATCCGCAAAGCAACGCGTACCATCGGCGAACTCACCCGGCGCATCCGACCTCGTCGTGGTCGAATGTTACGACTACGCGACAAGGTCAACCAACTGGATCAATGACTACAAACGAGCGCCGACAGTGGCGCTCGTTTCTTATTTTGATAAGTCACCGTAACTTTTTGTGTGGAATGCCGTCGGAAGTCATGACATCGTACACAGGGGCGATTTCGCTTTTCAAGTTAGCGTGAGGCAAGAATCCATTATGTCAACAGTTGAGTGATGCTAAATGATTGTGATTGTACTACCCGATATCGCTACAGAAGATCGATTGCTGGCTGCAGCACGCCGTAACGATCAGGATGCCATGATGCACATATATGATATTTACTTCCCACCCATCTATAGTTTTATCCGCTTGCGGGTCGCGGATACAGATACGGCTGAAGATCTTGCCAGCGACGTTTTTGTACGGTTAGTGAGTGCCATGCGGAGCCGTAACGCGCCACACCACAGCCTGAGAGGATGGCTCTTCCGCGTAGCACGAAACCTAATCAACGACCACTATGGTCGGAGCCGAAAGATCACTGAAGAAGTATTGGAAGAATGGGTCCCCTCCCCCAATGATCCAGATCCCGAAGTGCAATTCTTCCGGGCACTTGATATTGAGCGCGTACGGCGGGCACTGCGTATGCTGGCGGATGACCAGCAAGAAGTCTTACTGTTGCGATTTAGCCAGATGCTCAGCTTACAGGAAACAGCAGATATCATGGGACGCAATGTCGGAGCAATTAAATCCCTTCAATTTCGGGCGGTGAATACCTTAAGACAAATTCTCGGTGAGTACCGGATGGAGGGTGAACGTGGCTAGTACAGACCTGACCACGGTACTGAATGAGTGCATCGATCGGCTCACTCAAGGAGAGACCGTCGAGGACTGCCTACGCGCTTACCCGCAGTATGCTTTGGAGCTGCGCCCCATGCTGGAAGCGGGGCTACTGACCAAACGAGCAGCGATTGCACCACTGGAAATTCAGATCGCCCAAGAGCGCGCACGGGCTAACTTCCAGCGGGCCATCCGCACCACACCCATTCGCCGAAGCTATCCTATTCGGCAAGTCTTAGCGCTGGCTGCCATGCTGCTGATCGGCTTCATCGTGGTCGGTGGCGGTTTATCAGCGGCCTCTCAGAACAGTCTGCCCGGTGACACGCTATACGGGTTCAAACTCTTTGGGGAGTCTCTGCAACGTGCCTCGAATGGCAATACCAGTGAACTTGACAATCAGTTTAACAATCGACGCCTGGACGAAATACGTCAGCTATTGGCAGCTTCGCGGGCGGCAGAAGTTACCTTCATTGGAGATGTCCAAATCATCCAAGGCAACACCTGGTTGATTGCCAACTTGCCGGTCGAAGTCATTGCAAGTCTCCCTGGCATTGGGTCCATTCAAATAGGCGATACAGTCAGAGTGACAGCCACAACAACGACCAATCGACAGTTGATTGCCACCAAACTCGAGTTGATCGACGATAAGGTCACGCCTACTACAACCCCTACCCTTACATTCACCGTCACGCCATCCAATACGTCGACGCTCACCCCATCAGCTACAGTCTCCGTGACACCAAGTGCAACGGTGACCACAACCGCATCCGCGAGCGCAACACAAACTCCCAGCCCAACCAGAACAGGAACAGCAAGCCCAACTCCAACGGCAAGTACGACGGCGACGCTATCTCCGACCAGTTCAGCAACCCGAACCGCTACCCGTCCGGTACAGACTGCGACACCAACTGTGTGTACTCCGCAGCGACCCAGCGGTTGGGTTGACTACCAGATCAGGTCTGGGGATAGCCTTTCTGCATTAGCTGCGGCCAGTGGAATCACCATCGCAGAATTACAGGCCGTCAACTGCATTCTGGAACCAAATCGCCTGATTGTGGGTCAAGTTATCTTTCTGCCGCGTTCGGTTACGGTTAATCCGCCAGGCAATGACAACAATTCCGGCAACGACAATGGCACAAGTGAAGATAACCAAAACAATAGTGCAGATAATCAAGGGGATGACAGCGGAGGCAGTGGCAGCGATAACAGCAATGACAATGATGATGACAGCGGCAGTAACGATAACAGCAACGACGATGATGACTAAAGCCATTGCCAGGGTCATGTAACCCTGGCAATTCACCTACAGATCAGGATTAGCGACGACGATTTAGCAGACTGATGTAGTACAACAGATTCAACAATGAAGTAACTGCCGCTGCGACATAGGTCAACGCGGCAGCCGTCAACACCGAGCGCGCACCACTGCTATCTTCTGCAGCCTGCATAAAGCCAGCATCCTTGAGCAGACGCAACCCACGCAGACTAGCATCAATTTCGACCGGCAGGGTCAAAACCATAAACAGTACCACTACGGCATAAACCAAGATACCAATCTGCACCAGACCGAGCAGATTAAGGGCAAAACCCAACACGATCAACAGATAGGACGCCATCGGACTGAATTGCATCGCCGGTACCAGAAAACTCCGCATGGCTATCAGCGGAGAACGCTGCTGATATTGCTGGGCATGACCCAATTCATGGGCGACTACCGCCATGGATGCCACAGAAGGTAAGGTAGCCACTTCCTGGGACATACGAACCACGTTAGTCTGCGGATCAAAGTGATCGCTGCGGATGCCGGGTGTCCCTTCCAGTCCGACTCCATCCAAGCCCGCACTGGTAATGAGCTTTTGTGCGACCTGCTGTCCAGTCAGACCGGCGCTGTTACGGGTTTTTGTCCAGCGGGCGAAGGCCATACTAACCAACGCCTGTGCGCCAATCGAGAGAATCAGTGTGGGGATGAGTACCCACAGAATATAGCTGGAATTGAATCCGATCATGATATTTGACACTCCTCGTCAAGCTGTAATTGAGTGTAACGCAAAATGTGTTAACACCGCATCAGCGCCTTGAAACAGCCACTATGCTGGCTGGTGGAAAGACGCGAAGGTGGCGCTGAGTATCGACTTAAAAGACAAGCCCGACAGCGGGGATCCCGGGTACGGCCACCAAAAAGCGACTCTGTCGGCGAGAAGACGGGAGTGTGCCACCGCTAGCTAAGCTTTCTAATTGTCTGGCGGTCGCAAGGGAGTTTGCCGCTATTGCGAAGGGCATGTATTGCACTGGGGTCGGGGAGTGGGGAGAGCAGTCGGTAGTCATAAAGACAGTTTAGCACAAAGAATAGAACAATAATGGAACATTTGTTCCGAATTATACTTTTATAGGCAGGACTTACTTAGGCACGAGACGACAGAAGCCAACGGACACGCAGACTCACAATTAGACTCTCAGGCGACACACCGATCAGCGCCGGATCAACCAGATGGACTTACGCCGAGGGTGCTAGTGAGGCCTTCGCGGGTGTTGAGGCTAGCGGGCAAAAGCATGTTATCCAGCAGCCGCGTAGCACCAAAGCGGACAGTCAACGACACCAGACAGGGATCATCAGAGGCAGTTTGTCGCTCGCGCAAAGTGTCAGGATCGGCAAATGAAAGATACTCAACCTGCCCAGATGGTTCAGTCACCAGCACGGCCAGACCTAGCTCGCGCAAGCGGGCAGGTTCCCGTTCGCCGTCATCCCAAGCCGTGGAAATCGCCCGGAGTGCCCAGGAAATAACCCCAGCAGCGCGGCGCTCGTCAGGGGATAGATAGACATTACGCGAACTCATTGCCAATCCACCACTTTCGCGCATCGTTGGGATGACAATGATTTCCAAGGGGAACTTCAGGTCACGGGCCATCTGCTTAATGACGGCCACTTGTTGAGCATCTTTTTGACCAAAATAGGCAAAATCTGGTTGAACCAGATTGAACAACCCGGCAACCACCGTCGCGACACCACGAAAATGCCCTGGACGGCGCTGCCCTTCCAGCCCTTGAGATACGTGTTCAACATCGACCCAGGTCTGATACCCCGGCGGATACATCATTTCGGGTGTTGGGGTAAAGACCAGATCAACGCCCGCCGTGCGAAGCATATCAAGGTCACGGGGCAAGTCACGGGGATACTTGGAAAGATCTTCAGTCGCGGCGAACTGGGAAGGATTAACAAAGATACTCACAACCACATGATCGCACTCACGGGCTGCTTCGACCAATGAGAGATGTCCCGCATGAAGTGCGCCCATGGTGGGCACAAACCCAATGGAACCCTGAAGATCTCGGCGAAGCTGACGCAGTTCAGTGATTGAACCCGCTACTCGCATGGCTTTTCCCCACGCTGGTGCAGTTCGGCAATAATGTCTTCATTCATCGTTGAGCTTTGGGCCGCAGTTGGAAAGGCTCCACCTTTTACATCCTGTACATAGGAGGCAAGAGCCTGCTGAATGATTTCACCAGCATTTGCGTATTGCCGAGCATGACGAGGCCCAAATGAAGGATATAGTCCGAGCAAATCATGGAAGACCTGCACCTGCCCACTGCAATCCGGCCCGGCACCAATCCCAATAGTCGGAATCTTGAGCATTCCAGTAATCTCTTTCGCCAATGGTGCCGGTATCAGTTCTAGCACCACTGCAAAAGCTCCGGCATCTTCAATTGCCTTGGCATCGCAGATGAGTTGAGCAGCGGTATCTCGATCTTTACCTTGAACGCGGAAGCCACCGAATTGATTGACACTTTGGGGCGTTAGTCCAATGTGGGCCATAACCGGGATCCCAGCCTGTACCAATCGTTCGATGGTGGGGGCAATCGTCTCACCACCTTCCACTTTGACGGCCTCAACCCCGGTTTCCTGCATCAAGCGGGCGGCACCCGTCATGGCCTGCTCAATACTGGTCTTATAGGTCATAAAGGGCATATCACCCACCACCAGCGCAGAGGTTGTCACACGCATGACGATACGAGCATGATAAATGATATGCTCCAGTGTGACCGGAATAGTTGATTGATGCCCCTGAACAACCATCCCCAATGAATCCCCGACCAACAGCATCGGTGCGCCAGCAGCTTCCGCCAAAAAAGCGCTGGTCGCATCATAAGCCGTGAGCATGGCGATGCGGTCGCCCTTGTCCTTAAGTTTCTGAATATCACGAATGGTCAGTCGTGTCATGATGATCCTCTTGCAGAAGCCTGCGTATAGAAGAGACTTCCATCCCGCGTGCTTCAGCCAATGGTAGAGTCAGTGAACCTAACTGTCGATACAGATCATACAGGGCCGAGTCGTAGTGCTGTAAGGCCTGTAAATGAGCCTGCACCGTCTGAACATCGCCGCGGACCAGGGGCCCGGTCAATGCCTCAGCAGGTGAATGAGTCCGCAGGTTATTGAGCATTCCCGTCAGCAAACTATCCAGTAATTTTTGACTCGCGCTGGAAGTAGCACCAACGTGACGCAACATATTCTGTGCGAGCGCATAGAGCGTCACACTATAGTTACTGGCTAACACCAATGCAGCATGATAAAGCGTTTTGTCCCCAGGCTTCAACACAATGGCATGACCATTCAAATCAAGGACGATCTGATGCAGATCGTCGTACAAGCGCTGATGGCTGGCCTGCAGCGCAAAAACCGCACCGGACAGGCCATCAACAGAAGCTGCAACATTGGCAAAGGGATAGGCCGGATGCAGACTACCAATCATAGCTCCGTTGGCCTCCAGAGCCGAGAGGACGTCCATATCCAGTGCGCCGGATGTGTGGATCACAGCTCGACCGCTCAGATCCTCTACTAGAAGCGTGGAGGCAAGTGCGGAAAGTGCATCGTCACTGACGGTCAGAAAGGTAATAGCTGCCTGCCGAACTACGACCGACGGCGACTCGACAACCTGGGAGTGAGTATGCTCAGCCAAATCAGCGGCGGCTTCAGAATGTCGATTCCAAAGTGCGCTTATTGTATAGCCCTGCAGGTACAACCTTCGCGCAAGAGTCTGCCCTACTTTGCCAAGACCAATGAAACCCAATGTTGGACGTTCACCGTTCATCATCAGCGGATGGGCAGCGGCGTCGCCGTTGGCGGAGGCAACGTGATACGGATGTTCACTTCGCAGGCGGCCCGGAGGGTTGAGCTGACATCGAACACCATCAGGCGGAAGCGGTAGTCGCCCGGTTCATAAAGAGCCGGAACAAACTGCCCCAGGACGCCCAAGTTCGTCACTTGCTGCGTATAATCCCCTATTGGCACAAAGTTCCCCTGGGTGGCTGGTCCACTGAGTTCAAAGCGGTAAAACGCGAAGTTATCCGCATAGGCTGTTCCCCGAATGACCAGCGAATCAAACACCAACATGCCATTCGCCGGAACTTGAAGAAAGGCGTTCGGGGTTTCACAACCAGACAACGGCGGTGGATTGTCAAAAATCGTCCCGACTGGCGTAAAAGTCAGCGTTGGAGTAACAAAAACCTCTTCCTCCCGCGGGCCTAATTGAACGCCGCTGGCATCAATAAAGGATGCGCCAGGCGTGACCGGTGCCGGGGTCGGCGATTGGGCAACACCATCGGTAATATTGACCGAAACCGCTTCTGGGTTGGGATTCTCGGCACGAATGGCAGGCACGACCACCATCTGCACCCCAAATACGATTAATCCTGCTTCAACCAACAGAACCAGCGTGGTCAGCGCATTGGCCTGTTTTTCCTTATGAATACCTCGCTCGAGTTCAAACCGGGTAGCGCGCGCGTTATAGCGAGCTCGCATCCAACCACGCCACGTTAAAAACAGGAATACACCCAGAACGATGTATAAACCCGGTGCTATCTGTTCAATCAGGAAGAACAGACCATTCATAGCGCGCGCAACATACCCCGCAGCACCGCCGTCAAGCGCGGCACCAATACTTTACCTGCTTCAAGCACTTCTTCATGGTTGGTTTCAAGTGTCGTATCCGGGTCGTCGATACCCTCATTGGTAATTCCGGAAATTGCCATCACGCGCATACCGGCGTGACGCGCTACCAACACTTCATGAACAGTCGACATCCCGACCGCATCACCACCGATAGTGCGGAGCATCCGAATCTCGGCAGGCGTCTCAAAATTCGGGCCTGACAAGCAGACATAGACTCCTTCGTGCAGGGTGATACCCGCCTCAGCCGCAACGGATCGGGCCTTTAGCCGAAGATCACGATCATAGGTTTGGACCATACCTAGAAAACGTGGACCCACACGATCATCATTTGGCCCCATGAGCGGATTATTCCCGACCATCCCAACAAAGTTGATATGATCCTTGAGCAGCATCAAGTCTCCGACACGGTAGCGCGTATTCAGCCCTCCGGCTGCATTGGTCAGGATAACAGTCTGGATCCCCAGCGCATGCATCACACGGATGGGATAAGTCACTTCCTGCTGACTATAGCCCTCATAAAAATGAGCTCGCCCCTGCTGGCAAGCAACCACCTGCCCTTCCAGATGACCGATCACCAGATTCCCATGATGTCCATGGACGGTAGAACGAGGCCAACCGGGAATATCCGCATAGGGAATCACCACTCGGTTATCCAAGGTATCAGCCAGGCCGCCCAATCCAGATCCCAATACCAAACCAATCTGCGGTTGCAAGGCTGTACGGGAACGAATTAATGCTACTGCCTGTTCAATTGTTGCATGTATATCCGTCATGGAGAGCCTTTTTGGTGAGGTCGAATTTTGGTCTATTATACCTAGTGCGGCCACCCTGAACAGCGGAACCAGGCACATGCCAGGAGAAAAAACGCTTACACGTCAACGGTAAGAGCACCTCAAGATGAAAGATATTGTAATCTTAGAAGGACTGGCTTGCGTGATGACATAAATAAGGTACATTTAGACCAGTATAGGCGAATGTAATGTCAAAACGGTTCAATAAACACAAATATGACCTCCGGGGTTTGGAGTAGTTGTATGATGGAGCAAACTGCCGAACAATCGATGGTGTTGTATTCCAACGCTTACCTGAAACTCTACAATCGCCGTCCAAAAGACCTGAGGGCGCTTGATAATGGGTGGGTCATTGTCAATGGTGCGCGGATGCAGGTTTCCGAACTGGACTACCTGACCACCCAGTTGATGCGTGAGTATAGTCAGGGCGTGGAGCAAAAACGTAGTATTGTGAACCGCCTTTTGAAGTGGTTTAAGCAGAATTAATTCACTTGCATATCTTCATCGGTGCGACCCGGTTAAACCGGGTCGTATTGATTCAACCAGGTAGAACATATGGAATCGTTACAGGAAACACGACGACAAATCCGACTTACACTGTTTGTCATAGGCATGATCCTATTGACCGGCATCGTCGGGTATATGGTATTGGAAGGGCTTTCCCTGCTGGATTCCATCTGGCTGACAGTTATTACGTTGGCAACGATTGGGTACGGCGATACGTACGCGCGCACGGATGCCGGGCGCATCTTTACCGTGCTGCTGATCGCGTTTGGTATCGGTACCGTAGCCTACGGGCTTCAGGCTACTGCAACCTTACTCCTCAGCCCGGTCCTACGCGAAGCCCGTCAGCGGCGGTTGATTGACCGGGCTGTCAAGCACTTAAAGGGTCATTACATCCTTTGCGGCACCGGCGAAATGGTAGATCACACCATTGATTATGTATTAGAGACCGCTGTAAAGAATCAGTATTCAGGGCGTGATACAAACAAAGTGCGTGGGTGGCTGCTACGGAATATTGTAGTCGTGACCACTGACCAGAAATTTGCAGATCACCTTCGTCAAAACAGCGTACTCGTACTTGAAGGCGACCCAACCAGTGATGACACCCTGATACGCGCTGGTATCCAACATGCCCGGGCGGCAATGGTCTTACTTGATGCGGATAGTGAGAGCGTACTCACCGTCCTTGCAGCCCGGTCTCTCAATCCGTCCATCGATATAAGTGTAACCATCCATGATGATGACCTGGCACGCCGCATGACCACCATTGGGGCGAATGTGGTCATTTCGCCCTATGAGGTTGCCGCGCAATTCCTGAACCTCGGCACTTTGCGTCCGGTGGTGAATGACTTTTTCCACAGCATTTTATTCAACTTACAGGCCGGACAGCATACCATCGCCGTATCAACAAAGGAAAAGGTTGATTGGGTCGGTCAGCACATTGAGGAAGTCAGCAACCAAATCAATGGATCAGTCATCGCCATTCGCCGCCCAGATGGTCGATTTGAATATGTACCTCCAAAGGATTACCGTCTTCAACCTGAGGACACACTCGTCATGGTCGTTCCTGAAGCAGCGTTGCCTGGACTCAGTCAGAACGGGCAGAGCCTACAACGTAAAAATTGGCATTTGCTCCCCCTGCCACCAGCACCCATCCCAGCAGCACAACAGCGCTACTCGCCCGCAGAGGTCGATGCCGCAGTTGCTGCTATGAAGAACCACTATGTCATAATCTGTGCAGATGGGCCAACTGCCCGTCATGCCATCAGCAAATTAAACCCGGAACGTCCATTCGTCATCATTTGCAGTCAGGCCGAGTATGCACAGGAACTGATCAATCGTGGCTTCAAGGTCATTGAAGGTAATCCGCAACGTGAACCTATCCTGCGTCGAGCAGGGATAGAACGCGCCTTAGCAGTTATGGTGGCACTGGATAATGACTCGGAGTGCGTAGTGACTGTACTTTTGTGCCAGACTATTCATGAGAAGCTGCGAATCACAGCCACCGCGCACCGGGACGATGTCTTCCCACGTCTCCAGCGCGCTGGGGCTGACCACATTATCGGGCCGTTACAGACAGCAGCCCGATTCCTACTCCTCGCGACGATTCGTCCAGCAGTCAGCGATTTTCTTCAACATGTAGTCTATAACTATCGCGAAGGTATCGAGACGACTGAGCTGCCGATCAAAACAGGCTCACAGTGGATTGGGAAATCGCTTAAAGACTTGCAACTGCGAGAGCAATTTCAAGCGGGTGTAGTTGGCATTCGGAATACGGGCGGCGCATTTAGTTATGCGCCACCTGATGACTATACAATAAGCGGCGATGAGGTCTTAATCGTCATCACGCCGATGCAACATGCTGATACGTTACGCCGATTGGTGAATTAATCACGCATACAACCGTACATCAAGTCAAGAAAGCGCGTTCGATCTGCGGTCAGTACTACATGGGCGTTCGGTTGCTTGCCGGTCATCTTCAGGTGATCGACAACCGTCTGGCCGCGCCCTAAGGAGCTGTGAATATCGACGGTGACAGGCAAATACCGGACATCAGTCGCCACCGAAGGATCAAGCGCAACGGCCATAGCAATGGGGTCCGGCAAGTCATAACCAACCAGATGCGTCTCACTTTGGGCAAAGGCGTCAACCGCACCCTGAATATCGACACTGAATTCAGCAAAACGAGTACCGATCGACCGGAAGCGAGCCGATTCCACTTTGTCAAAAGCGGCGTACAGACGGGAAATATCCCATCCAACCATGGTGATTGGCAACCCAGACTCAAACACAATACGAGCGGCTTCTGGATCTGCCCAGATATTGTATTCAGCCAACTCGTTCACGTTGCCGTAGCCCTGACCGATCCCCCCCATCATGGTATAGCTTTTGACTTTACCTGCCAGGGATGGATCCAGCAGCAAAGCACAGGCCAGATTAGAAAGCGGGCCTAGCGAAACCAGTTCGATTTCCCCGTCAAAACGATTGATGGTCTCAATCAGCACATCGACCGCGTGCCCGGTGGCCGGAACGCGCCCCTGCAAAGGTAAGCCAATATCCCCCATACCATCGCGCCCATGCACATTTTGAGCGGTATGCAACGGCACCATCAGTGGCCTGGCAAGTCCAGCATAGACGGGAGCCGAAGCTCCACACAGCTCAACGGTATACAGTGCATTCTGCACAGCCTGATCAAGGGGAACATTACCGGCGACAACTGTAATCGCCTCTACCTGAATACCGGGATAGCGCAACGCCATCAGCAGCGCTACGGCATCATCAGAAGCCGTATCGGTATCAATCAAAAAACGCCGCAAGATATTTACTCCAATCCGGCCCGCCGCCGTTCGTCGCGGTAGGCTTCCGGTGTATCCACATCGCGCAAAATAGAATCCGAATGAACATTCACATAAGCAATCCGATCTTTGTGGCGCTCGATGACATCACGGGGTGCACCTTCGGCTGGCAACGCCAGGATCTCTGACCAGTAGCGGCGGTCAATCAGAATAGGATGTCCTCGGCGCATCTGATAACTCGGGGCAACAATCTCCCCCTGACCTTCAGCATAGGCAGTCAGCACTTGATGAATAGTACGTGCCTGTAGAGAGGGTTGATCGCCCAATACAACCAGTACCGCCGATATATGGTCCGGTTGGGCAGCTAACCCCGCCTTGAGCGATGAGAGCATTTCGCCGGTGGCATAGTCGGCATTGAAAGCAATGGCGGCGCCAGTGCGTTGAGCAATAGCGGTCACTTCGCCAGAGCGATGCCCGGTGACAACAGTCACGTTACTCACATGCGCCAACCGAAGTTGCTCCAGAATGTGTTCAAGAATAACGCGCCCCCCTGACCACGGCAGCAATACCTTGGACTGGCCCATTCGGGATGACAAACCGGCAGCCAATACTACGGCTCCAACATGTCGTTGAACTTCATGAATCGGATCGGCGCCACGCACAGAACCAAGCGCCACCCCTTTAACACGATGAGAGCGTAGAATAAACCCAGCAATCATCCGGGCACGTGCGCGGAGGTAACCCGTCGGAGGCGTTTGGTTGAGCAGCGCGATAACACGCGCACGATCCGGGATACCACGCAAGCCCAGTTCTTCGTCTCGAATAACCTGTGCCACCCACGGAGATTTGACGCGATTCCCAATGCCAAATCCATAGCGATCATCAATGGCCGCTGCGTTATAGACATGGTCTTCATCCAGCGGCTGACCTAGAACGGATAATGAGGCGATTGGAATAACAAGTGTCGCCTCTGACGGGATAACTGGTTCATGTGCTTTGGGTGCTTTGAGGGGTAAGCCTCGTGAACCATCCGCCTCGATCAACATCACATCGGAGTCAATACTATCCAAAAGGTGGGTGACAATCGCTGAAGAAGGACCGTGGACTTTATTCCTACGGATCTCTTCATACAGAAAAACGAATCGGTTCTCCCCCAATGCCAAGGACAGATGACGAGTACCCCGTTCCAGAGTCGTCGCGTAAGGCATCAGATCCAGTTGATCAACACCAATTCGGGTTGTCGTCGTTGCCAATACGCGTAATCCCGCATCGGCCAATTCATGTCCAAGGGCAACCAGCGTAGAGGTCTTCCCCCCTGCACCAACGAGGGCTACTACATCACCAGGAACAATCTCAAAGGCTGGTTGCAGCTTCATGAAGATTTTGAGACAAGAGGAGCGGACGAATTTGCGGAGCAGACAATACGGCTTCTAAAACTCCACCACCTATCGCTAACGATTTGTCAGATATGGTAAAGCAATTTTGGCGTCGCGTGCGAGGATCCAGATCTCCGATTTTCATGCCGATTTGAACGGGAACTCGCTCATGAATTAAGCCACGTAAAATTCCTTTGAACGGGGCGGTAAGTACATACTCCCCAATCCCGGCAATTGCTTGACCCGCCTCCAGGGCATCACCAATCTCAACCAGCGGTTTGATATGTCCGCTAACCGGTGCACGGAGCACACGAGACTGACCCCGACCATCAACAACCCCTGGTTCGCCGGTATCAGGCTCGGCAGTACCTGACCAAATCACACGCCCCAGATCATGTCCCCGATTCGTCTCAACCACCACGTGACAATCCGTACCAGCGGTGTAACCCGGCCCTAAGGCGATCACCAAGGGCGCATCATTCAGATTGGTATCCGGATTGGACTTCAACATACGGGCATCAATCAGTACTGCTGGCTCATAATGGTCAATCATGTGACCATCAGGGTCAATCACAACCGGAATTTCACCAGCCAGCCTATGCGATTCAATATCGGATGGGTCTGCCGCCAAACGAGCAGTCACCCCTTCAACAGTAATCTGATTACTAAACACAGCCTCCCCAAAACTCACCAAGCGCCTAACGAGGCTTGGTGCAGGCAGTTCAGTTACCAAAACTGGGAAGCCGGCCCGGTGGAGGCGAAAAGCCACCCCAGTAGCCAGATCTCCGCCCCCCCGAATCAAGACACGAACACGGCTAAAGGACACCAATGCCATTGGCCCTCAACGCAGTAACCACCCGATCAGGAGTGAGCGGAATAGTGTCCATCCAAACACCGGTCGCATCGTGGACGGCGGCGCAAATTGCAGCCGCTAAGGGCAGGTACGGCATCTCCGCCATGCCACGCGCACCCCAGGGGCCAATTGGGTCCGGATATTCGAGGATGATGGATTTGACCTCAGCGGGAATATCCAGCACGGTCGGAATCAGATAGGTTGAAAGATAAGGATTCTTGATCTTCCCTTCAACCGAAATCAGATTCTCCATGATGGCATAGCCCTGCGCCTGAACGACTGCACCTTCGATCTGTCCCTGAACCTGCTGCGGATTTACGGCTTTGCCCACGTCATCCGCGCAAATCACTTTCAGAACATGAATATGCCCTGTCTCAATATCAACCTCGACTTCAACACCTTGCGCCACGTAACCGTAGGCGAAGTTCGGTTCGCTTCGACCGGTTAAAGGATCATAAGGTGTTGTTTTTGGTGGACGGTACTGGAAGGTTCCAATGGCGGGACGTTCTTCATGAACCCATTTTTCCAGCGCCAGTGCGGCTGCCCCACGTATTGCATTACCAGCCATAAAAGTCAAACGTGACGCTGAGGCACTTCCTGAAGTTTGGGTCTCAGCAGTATCATGCGTCAGCAAACGCACTTTGGAAAAAGGCACGCCGACGGCCTCGGCAGCCATCTGCATGAAGGCAGTATGAGCGCCTTGTCCTACGTCCGCACCCGCTTGCCTGACAATGACTTCTTCGATCTCGTTGGTGCCATGCAATTCAATCGTCGCCCAGTTCTGCTCCGGAAAACCAAAACTGAACCCAATATTCTTGAATCCCGCCGCAAAGCCGATACCCCGTCGTAAAGCTGCATTCTGAGATTGAGCCAGCCTTGGGCGCTGCCACCCATGTCCATTATATGACCAACCACTTTCGCGAGCTGCGGCTTCGACCACCTGCGGCATGGAAACACCTTTCGGCAGCGGTGTTCCAACACTGAGAATACTACCTTCCTGAAAGACGTTACGCGCACGCAGTTCGACTGGATCCATATTGAGCGCTTGAGCCAGCTTGTTCAATTGCCCTTCAGCAGCAAATGCCCCTTGAGGCCCACCAAAGCCCCGGAATGCGCCCGTAGGGATGTTGTTGGTCAGAACACCGTAGGTATCCACGTGAATATTCGGGATCTCATAGACACCGGTGGCGCACAAATTGGCGTTACCCATCACCTTATTAGTGGTGTAGTTATATGGGCCAGCATCGCCAATCACGGTTGACTCTACTGCAACGATTTTGCCATCACGAGTCGCACCCCATTTTGCACGGATCGTGACTGGATGCCGCTTATGATGATAGAGGATCGATTCTTCACGGCTCCACTGAATTTTCACGGGACGGCGCAATTCATGTACCGCGAGAGCAAGCACTATCTGCACGGACATGTCTTCGCGGCCACCAAAAGCCCCGCCAATGGCCGGGTAGATCACACGAACCTGATCGGGCTCCAGGCCGAGTGCATGATAAATTTGTTCCTGATCTTCATGTACCCACTGGCCCGCAGTAACTACAGTCACCCGGTCGGCCTCATCAATATAGGCTACACCAGCTTCCGGTTGGAGGTAGGCGTGTTCCTGATAACCGGTATGATACTCACCTTCCACAATCACATCTGCTTGCGCCCAACCGGCTTCCATATCCCCTTTACGGATACGATAGTGACACAAGATGTTGCCGGGATGTTCCGGGCTAAGCTGGGGAGCACCCTCTTGCATCGCCATGACTGGATCGAACACAGCCGGTAAATCTTCGTATACGACCTGAATAAGGCGAACAGCCTCAGCAGCTTGCGCCTCAGTTTCAGCTACGACAACCGCTATGCAATCCATGTAGCATTTAACGACATCGGCATCTTTAAGGATACTGTGGCTACCCGGTCCACATAGTACTGGCTGATCCTTCATCACCAGGCCATATTCATTATGGGGCACATCTTTCGCAGTGAAGATGCGAACAACCCCCGGCAGCGCTTCAGCCGCAGTCGTATCTATCGAAAGGACACGTGCATGAACACGATCACTAAAGCGCAGCTTCATCCAAAGCTGGCCTTCGATGTTCAAATCGCCTGGATAAGGGGTTTCACCTGTGACTTTACCGACTGCATCCACGCGCCTGATGGACTGACCCAGCGCGAATGACTTCTCCGTACTCACACTTACCTCACATTTCCAGTAAAACGCGATCTGTTCGCCTCAACGATTACGATCATCAATAACCAGTTCAGGTCGCAGATTATCCAGCATGCCGTTTCGAATAACACGGCGATTGAGCCGCAAGGTTTCATGTGCGAAGATTCGACGCAAGATAGCAATCGCTGTTGCATAAGTCGGATCTACGCCAGCATAGCTCAGACTGCCTGCTCCCAGGTTATGCCCCTTACTCATCGGCGTATCTGAAGCGTAGTGCAGGAAACCGACATCGAACGGCACATTATAGAGATTCACGATCTCATTATTGGGGTGCAGTTTGGGGCGATAGGCCTCATAGATCGACGATAGATACGGGCCACCTTCCATCTCAATATCGGTATAGCCTTCCTGATAAAACACACTCATATAATGTGGATTCTGCAGGAAAGTCCCGAGGGCCGTAATCGCTTTTTGATTGTCCAGCACGCTACCGAATGTGAGGTATGGAGCCACATCCTGAGCCGCAAAACAGTTCTGGAACAGGTAGGTATTCTGGCTATGCTCGTCATGAATGACGTTAGGGATCATCACATCCCCAATACGTCCATTAAGCGTAGCCGCCTTACCCATCACATAGACACCCAGCAGCGTGCCCACCCGTTCGCTCAGGCGGTTCAACAATTCATAGGCTGCAAGCCCAAGAGGATAGTCGATATTGAAAATAACAGCGTCGCTATGATCTAGCCCTGCTGGACCAATCTGATCACGGAGACGTGTATCCAGCCAATCTGGCCGCAGCATATTCACCTTGATAACCTGAGCTTCAAGGTCAAATCCATGGCGACTGGGAATGCGGTAAATGCCTATGGTCCGTTCGTCAGCCGCCAGAGCATCACGCGCTGAACGCCCCTTCTCCGCCAGATACTTCTTCAATACGTAGTATAAGAAGTTATCTCGACTTTTCGGGTCATTGCTCTCGCTAATTGCCTGGTACTGGCTATAGAGATCCCCTTCGCCATAACGACGAATGTAAGCGACAAGATTCTCTTCTTCGCGTTGGGCGAACCCAGTCAGCAGATTAGTCAAGGAGTGGGTATTGCTAGAGACAAAGTAAACCGGGCGATCACCCAGGAAGAGATCATCCCCCAGTTGATCCTGAACATCATCCCACCAGGAAGCAGTACCCTTACGATAATCAACCAGCGAACCGGAAAGCATCTGCAAAGAAAGCTGTTTACGTTCAGAAGCCATGCGGGAGAGTGTGCTCAGAAAATTTTGACCCCAAACCACACTCAGGCGACGAACATCTGGCAAAGGCAAACTCAAGTCGTGCGCCAAATCAGCAAACTCGGAATCGGTCAACGGGCGATCTTCCGCCAATGCAGAATCAATGGACCGGCGAGCACTGCTACCCCGGAGGAGCACATGTAACTTGTTCCACTCAATCTGATAAGCTGTCAGCGTTGGAACAAGGTCATCAATATCAGATCGGCTGGCAATAAAGACACCAAGGGTGTCTTCCCCATTAAAGTGAACACGGCGGCGGCGACCAGGCGCAGTCACTCGTTCCCAATTCTGAATATCATCATATCCATCATCAACGAACGAGCGCTCAATCTGCCCAATCAGTACCAGTTTGACATCAATGATACAGTCCGGTAAACGGAGGCTTGCATACACCAAAGTTGAAACATCTGGCTTGAGATCACGCGCATGAATGTGCAGCGACGATCCCATTGCCATATGGCTTTCCGCCAGAGTTTCCAATTGAATGGGATGACTTGACCGCAGCAGGGAATAATACGTCCGCATGTAAAGCTGGATTTCTTCGCTGCCCATGCGGGGAACAGTGCGGTCCATAAATGACTCCTAACCTTCCTAGCGACTGCGCCCTTGTTGATTAAGCATCTTCTGACGCACCTTACGAGCCTTCTGCTCACGAACCCGTTCAGCACGTTCTTTTGCCAGCATCTTTTCGTTGATTTCAGATTTTTTCTTCGGCAAGGTCGCAGCCACAATCAACGAAGCGAACATTGCCAGGACCACAAAGGTAGTCGCGCTGACAATCAGGTTAATCTGCGAACGCGGCACCTCAGAGGCTGGAGGGGGAAAGCCACGAATGACATTGCTGGAATCCAACCACTTCACAATCTCTGGCCCGGCAAAGTAGGAAATCCCCACCAAAGCCACCAGCATAAGAAACCCAAGTACCGGCCAAAATGCCTTCCGTTTTTTCTCGGCTGCCTGAATCTTCGTATCACGCATGATCGCCCTCCATTAATGAAGCTGGACGCGCCGCCCGTTCAAAAGCCTCTATGATCTTATAGTAACCTGTACAACGGCACAGGTTTCCGGTAATGCTCTGCTGGATTTGTGTGTTGGTCGGCACAGGAATTTCCTCAAGCAACTTTGCCCCGGACATGAGGAAACCCGGTGTGCAATACCCACACTGTACTGCCGCGCACTCGACAAAAGCCTCTTGGATGGGATGGAGTGCGTTGCCTTGTTTTAATCCCTCAACCGTTACAACTTCTGCACCATGAGCGCGAGGTGCAGGCACCATACAGGACATGACCGCTACGCCATCGAGGAATACCGTGCAGGCTCCGCATTCACCTTCGGCGCAGCCCTCTTTAGTTCCCATCAAGCCAGCATCTTCACGAAGGAAATCGAGCAAGGTCTTATCTTGCCCGCAATCCAGTGTATAGGCTTTCCCATTAATCGTAGTGATAATCGACTCGCCGTGCGCATGAGTCATTTTCCCGGCAATGGGATAAGTGACCTTCGCCTGATTCGGCCCCCATAGCATTGGTGGCTCATCAGGCCAATGCTCACGCTCGCGACCTTCGGCTAAAGCTCGCAATGCCCGTGCTACCAATACACGGATCATCTCGGTGCGGTAAGCTGCTGGCGCACGTACATCATCAATAGGAGTCGGGGCGATACTTGCAAGTCGGGCGGCCTCGCGGATGCTGGTCTCGCTCAACGGTTGGTCTAGCAACGATGCTTCGGCAGTCGGAACCCGAATGATAGTCGGAGCCACACAACCGAGTGCAATAGCCGCATGGGCTACCCGGTCTTGCTGCATCCTCAGTACAACCGCAACATTCACAACAGATATAGCCTGCGCACGGCGCAATCCCAACTTGATAAACATGCCTCGCTCCTGCTCGCCAAGAGCAGGAAACGTGATCGCCGTGAGCATCTCATCTGGACGCATCACAGTACGGCGCAAGCCGGTATAAAAAACACTCAATGGTACAGTGCGTTCACCCTCAACAGAACTCAATGTGACTTCTGCACCAAGGGCCATCAATGGCGAAATCGTATCATTGGCTGGAGATGCCGTGATGATATTCCCCGCAACCGTTGCACGATTGCGTATTTGTGGTGCACCGACTTCCCATGAAGCTTGCGCCAGTGGAAAAGCACGCTGCACGATGAGGTCGCTCGCAACAATATGATTATGGTTGACCAATGGGCCCAGGCGAATTTGATCGCCGTGTAAGGTAATCGAATCGAGGCCAGGAATTCGGGAGATGTCAATCAGGGTATCAACATCGGACCGTTGACCCCGCTCCATTTCAAGAAGGACATCAGTGCCGCCTGCGATGATCCGTGCTTGTGAACCGTATTGATGAAGTGCTTCGAGAGCTTCTGCGACTGAGGTTACGCTAATGTACTGCTTCCACATCATGACCGTTACGACTTTCTACAGGATGCCCTGAAATTGATAGTAACATCGGAAGCACATTCGCTCAACATGGATTGTGACCACAAGCGTTAAGGCCCGGTAGTTTTCCCCGGCTCAACGTCCATAACAGTCACCGGATTGATGTTAATGATCGTGGTGTTACTATACTGAGTGCGGGTAATGGTGCGGCGGTCCCAGGTATGAACATGGCCATGAACCATATAGCGTGGTTGATACCAATCAAGAAAACGCAACATAGAGGCAAAACCACGATGGGGAGGATCTTCGGCATCATGGATCCCTTTCGGGGGTGAATGTGCCACAAATACATCCACTGCATATCCGAAGCGCTGGCGGCGTAAGCCCAATCGTAGTCCAGCACCCATCACGAAACGATTCATTTCGCCATCTGTATACTGCACTGGGCTCGAGTTATAACGTATTGAACCCTCCAGGCCATAGAAAGACAGGCCGCCATATTCGATCAACCGATTATGCAGATCTTCACCGCCTGGCGGGTGATCCTTGTAGGATTCATCATGATTACCGCGGACATAAAACAGCGGCACGTTCAACACTGACGTGATGAACTCCAAATAGACAGAGGGCATATCCCCACAACTCACCACCAGTTCAATTTCGTTATATTGCCGCCGCAGGTTCACTGCACTTTCCATCTGCGGCATGACGGTATCACTGATGAAAAGGATTTTCATTCAAAGAATCCGATTAAACATTACCGTATATATCATCGTTCGGGATAGATGCCCAATCTACACAGATACACTACACATTAGTTGACGCTCTCGATCTGCTGCTGCATGGGTTTGCCATCGCCACCCCGTCGCAGCATGATGATCTGCGCCATTATGCTCACTGCAATTTCCTGAGGCGTTTCGGCATTCAGTTCCAAGCCAATCGGTGCCTGTATACGCAATAACTGATCAGGGGTTAGCCCTCGCTCAGTTTGTAATGCACGAGCAGTCAATGCCCACCGACGCTGACTACCGATTAGCCCAATGTATCTGGCCGGCGACTGAATTAGTGATGGTATCAGGTCGAGGTCAACCGGCATACCACGAGTGACAGCAGCCACATAGGTATTGGTATCAATTGGCACATTACGAGCGACCTCACCCGGCTTACAAACAACATATCCTTGCATACCTGGCAGGTAGTCCGCATTACAGAACTCCGCCCGATCATCGGAAACGATGACACGGAAGCCTGACCACTTACCCAGTTCCGCCAAAGCCCTGCCTACATGACCTATGCCGATTACAAGCAGTGTAGGCGGCACACTGCTGGGCTCGATAAATATCTGCACTGTCCCCCCGCAAATACCAGGGTCACCAGCGCCCAGGTCATTCAGCGAATAGCTGGTCGTCCGGGTCTGCCCATCGGCGATTGCCCGCTGTGCCTCTTGAATAACTAAAGCTTCCATCCGTCCACCGCCAACGGTACCCACAATAGAACCATCGGCGCGAACCAACATCTTGCTACCCGGATGTCGTGGAACAGAGCCCTGTACGCCGATGACTGTCGACAGCGCAACCACTTCACCGGCTATGTGGGCTGCGAGCAACGCTTCCAGTACAGCCCGATCCTCGTTCATGGAACAATCACATCCTGAATAAATAGACGTCCGACATCATCTCCACTTGGGCTCATCAAGCGTTCACCCGTGTAAGGATTATACAATCCCAGCGCGACCCTATAGTTTCCGGCGGGTAGATTACTCAAATCCAGCGTAATCGTATCGCGAATCGTGCCCTGTAACCAGTTACCAGGCGGCAAAGCCCCACCGCCTGGATATTGATCGACCTGAATGAGTGGAGCTTGGTTGGGATCACCATAGAGATGGACAAAGAGACGATAGTCACCTTGGGCGGCACCCTCGTTCAGCCAGGCAAACTCCATCGTCAAACGCCGGAGTTCGGCTTGATAGTCGATGCGATTGACCGCCAACGAGAACCTACCTTCCGGAAAGTCGGCATATAGAGGCTGGTTAGGACGGGTGTCGATTTGTTGACGGTAGAGCCAATGGTGGTACGGTGCATACACTCCATTGGAAATCTCCGGCACAAGCCGCAATTGAACAGTGCCATCCAGGTCGTTGGGAAGCAGAGTTGGCACTTCAATCCAGCGCCCCGGCACATCCGGAATGACCCGCGCGGCAATCAACACCTCGTTAGCATAGACATGCAGTAGCCCTGCACCCATCGGCAAGAGACGTGTCACCAGCACATTGCGCTCACCAGGCTGAACCGTTGGCACATCGAGCGTGAATTGCTCCTCGCCAGTAATACGGCGTCCGCCATCGATCACACGACAGGCAGACATGGCACAAACAAGGTAGTCGAGGTCGAAAACTTCAGTAGGAAACCCGGAAAGGCGGCCTTGATTATGCCAGGTGTAGTTGACGGCCCGTTCACTGGCGAGATCCGCTACGTTAACTGAAGCCAACAGTTCACCCCAACGCTGATCCCCATATGGTTGAACTGCCTGGTCAGCTTGCTCGGAGTTAATCGCTATCCAATCCGGTTGATAAATACCCTGCTCATCGGCTGCCAGTGCCACATTAAAGCGATCATCGAGTTGTAATGCGAAAGTCGCCAAGGGCTGATCGTAAAGGCGCGTCTCGGTCAAATAGCTCAGGCCAACGCCATGCCCTGGACCATAGGCGGCAATATAATCCGGACGCTCACGCATAAGCAATTCAGCGACTGCACCCGGCCCATTGCGCCAGTAATCCGCTGCGCCGGGTGTTGTCAAGCCAACCATGTCCAGGGTTGTCCGGCCACCAATATATCGAAGCAAACCCGTATCATGAACTGCTACACGCGAATCAGCCGAAGAGTGCGTAATGAGCCACTGAGCCATCTGGTACGGCTGGGAATAAACATAGCCAGCGTTCAACACAAAGTGCTGTAAAAACTGCCAACTGGTATTTAGCGCCAGAGCCAAGCCAGCAACTACGACCAAAATAGCGGCAAAATAAACGATCCCAAGAATTTCAGGGCGGCGTTTTGCAGCTTGAACAACCTGAGTAGTGGTTAGCTGCAGCCCAACGGCCCCGAGCGGAAACAACACTACCATAAAGGGCATTTGATACCGTTTAAAGTGCCAGAAAGCGGTATCCAAAGTTGCAATTGCCGCTGTTCCTAACAACAACCAGAGCGCAATTACAAACGCCATCCACCGCCTATTCCGCTGCGCCAACAACCATCCCCACCCTACCAACGCCATCAGAGTTAGTAGAGGGATGAGATACATCCCTTCACGCGGGCTTATGCCTGACATGATTTCAGCCCAAATACGCAGGAATTGTTCAATGATGCGCTCAAGGGCTAAAGCCGCCTCAAACGGGATCATACCCAACACAGACTTAGCAGCGTTACCAGAGGCAACTGCAGAACCGGTCAGTAACAGATTCAGAAAGGGTTGTACGCCCACCGCAGCACCCACCAGCACGATGGGCACAATCCGCCGAGCTACACCTTTAGCCTGCAAAGTGAGAACGATAGCTGCGATACCAGCCAAGACTCCGCCCTCCGGGCGCAGCAAAGCCAGTAACACAAGGCTGCTTAATACCCACCAACTATGAGAACCCATCCAAAAGAGCGTTAGGCAAAGGACCAAAATAACTAGTCCCGTCTCCATACCACTCATGAAGTGCCACTGAACGGCACCTGTCAGCGCAAAGATAAGCATCACGAGTAATGCGGCGCGATGACCCAATTCCCATTGCAAGGCAATTCCATATATAAGGCGGATAGTCAGTGCGAATGCAATAGCACCGAGACCCATCGCCCATGCGCCCAGAGCTAAACCTTGAAATCCAAGTACATAGCCGCCTGCCAGCAAGTAGGGATACAGAAAACTAGTTGCGCCTGAAGTCGGTAGTTGGCCAGGGTTATAGATGTAGGGCTGGCCTGCAGCCAGTTGGCGTGCATACTGGAAATGGATGTAGACATCATCCAGCGGCATCATGAATTGACCACGGCCAGCACGGAGGCTGGCGCTGGCATAGCTGAGAAAAGTTCCACCAGCCAGCGCGCAGCAAAGCAACCATAGCAGTAGAGATCGCTTGTACGAAAGAGTATTCATGGGTGCCGATGTTGCCCGGCACCCAGCCGATTTGCCGAAACAACAGCCATTAACTGCTGTATCCGTTAGCAAAAGTATCGATCATCAGGCGAACATCGTGACCTAATGGATAGAGAATCGGGCAGGTTGCGCCATACTCAACATACTGCCGAACTTTCGCTTTGACCTCATCCGGTGTACCCGACGCGGTAATCATTTGCACCACATCATCCGGTACCAGACGCATAGCCTGTTCGATCTGTTCTTCAGTGGCGGGCCACGTCAACACCTGAGCAATTTCATCCAACAGTTCCTGCTTAACCCCGCTGGCTTTCATGATATGTGGCTGCTGTCCGAGGTATTGAGTTACCAGCTTACGGGCTCCATCTAAGGCTTTCTTCCGGTCATGATCGACCGAGCAGACTACCAGTTGGGGACGATCAATCGAGTCAATAGAACGGCCAGATTGCTTGGCTCCAGCCTCTAACTGGTCCATAGCACTCTGATTGTACGATGGGGACACCAGATAATTCAGAACAGCACCATCCGCAATCTCACCGGTAAGGGTCATCATCTTGGGGCCAGTCGCACCGATGTAGATAGGGACATTGCGCGGTGTCTTGCGACCATGAACCACATCCAGCTCTACATCATCCAGATTGACAAACTCACCATGAAAAGTCACCCGCTTGCGAGCCAGCAAATCTCGCACAACAGTGACCACTTCTCGCATCGCCAGCAGTGGCTTGCTCCGATCAATGCCCACCTTCTGAGCTAGCGGATCCCACCAGGCACCAATGCCGCAGATAATTCGATCCGGAGCCAGATCATCTAATGTCAGGTAGGTCGCGGCAATGACAGCGGCATTACGAGTCCAGTTATTGATCACTCCAGAGCCGATTTTAATGCGGGTGGTGGTTGCGGCGAAGGCAGCCATTGGTACGATCGCATCGCGCACTAAACGGCTCTCTGCCTGCCAAACTGCCTCGAAACCGCGGGCTTCTGCATACTGCACATATTTTATGGCATCCTGTAAAGGATGCGCGTCCTGCAAATACAGGGCTACCCGGTCAGCCATAATAACCATCCTCTTTTGCCATTGAACGACACTGGCAGCAATCTTACTGCGAAGATCGCATTTCACCAAAACAACAAAACTGAGAAAAGGCAATAAAAAACCCGGCAAGCGCCGGGTATCGAAAGCAACTGTGCATAAATACGCTAGGAATGAACCATCGCATTATAGGTTTCGAGATCTGATGGAAGGTCAACATCCAACATCATCCGGTCAGATCTGTAGACTTGTACATCTGCCCCAGCCTCAACAGCCATTTGATAGTGGCGTTCAAAACTGCCGATTCCATAAGCGTACGGGATCAAACCGGGCGGACGCATAAACATAGCATTGGTACCATCACCTTGCTGATCCGTAGCCAAAACTACACTTCGGTCAGCATCCCCCATCCGCACAATCGAAGCCAGATCGTCAGGAGCAATCAACGGTAAGTCCGCTGGAAGAACCAAAATAGCACGCACATGCCAGCGCACCAATACCTGGGTAGCGCGAGTTAAGGCACCATTCAGTTCCGGCGCTCCGCTTTCCTGCACAGTACGTGCGCCATAATCTCTCGCAATCGCCAGCGCCCGACTATCCCGGCTAATGACCAGCGTCCCCAGAATGTTATGGGTCATCCGAACGGTTTCCAGGACATGCCGAAACATGGATTCGGCTAGTTTCTGGCGTTCGGCAGGACTCAAGACCGGTGCTAGCCGTGTCTTTGATCGATTCAAGGGTTTGACCGGGATAATTGCCCAAACACTCATAGTTACACCTGTGGCAAACAGCGCTGCCCTGTGTATGACACAAGAACAAAGACCTGCGGATGCTTACTTCCAGCCTTTAATCCACCTTAACACGGTTTCTGCCAACTGTACCTTGTCCTGCTCGGAATTCATGACAGTTTCACAGGTCAGCACCTGTTTTTGTGGCACATATTGCCCATAATCGACTTGATCGAGTACAAAACCATTGATGAGTTCGCCATAATGACTGGCCACCTCAGAAGCGCTCACTGAAAACCCCAACTCCGCCATTAACTTGGCAGCTGGCCCCTTGATGGCCTTACCTCCAACGATCGGGCTGATCGCCACACGAGGTATAGAAAGGGTCGCCAAAAGCGCCCGAACGCCCGGCAGAGATAAAATTGGGTCAATAGAAAGCCATGGATTAGACGGTCCAATTAGGATTATATCGGCCTGCTGCAATGCCCGTCTACCTTCAGAGGTCAACTTTGCCTGCTCCAAGCCGTCAAATCGCAATGCTGTAACCACAGGTTGCCAGCGATGGCGAACGAAATAGGTTTGAAAGTCCAGTTCACCCTGTTCACGCGTCATCACTTTAGTCGCAACTGTTTCATCTGTCATCGGCAGAATCGCTGGAAGAATCCCTAGTTTAGCTGTGAGATGTGCGGTAACTGTGGTCAAGCGTTCCCCATTCCGCAAGCGTTCACTACGAATGAGGTGTGTCGCCAAATCACGATCCCCCAAGCGGAACCAGGCATCTTCCCCATAACGCCGTAATGCCTCTAACATTTGGGTCGTGTCTTCAGCCAGGCCCCAACCATTCACGGGATCGACCAATCCGGATAAAGTGTAGGTGATCGTATCAAGGTCAGGGCAAATACGAAGGCCATAATGCCAGAAGTCATCGGCAGTGTTGACAATGATGGTCAGGTCATCCGGCGGCACTATCCGCGATAGACCATAGGCCAGTTTGGCTCCACCTACTCCACCAACCAGTGTGACAACTTTCATCGCCAAATGACTCGACTTTCAAGTGGGTGACGGGTCTTTGTCCGGGTTTCCGCAGGGTAGCCCAGGGAAATCATCCCTTGGGGATCCCAATCTTCCGGTAAATCGAGCGTAGTGCGTACCACCTGTGGGCAAAACAAGGGGGCACACATCCAACACGCACCTAATCCATGTGCGTGCGCCGCCAGCAACATGTTCTGCCCAGCCATCGCCAGACTCTGAACCGCCATTGTGTATTCATGATTGGCCCGGCGCGCGTCTGGGTATGTGTCCATATCGGCCATGGAAAGCGCAAGCAAGATGATAAGTGGAGCCATCGTAATGCGACTATAGGAACGACCTGCGTCAGCCTCGATCACATCGGATGAAGCCCCATCCGATGCCAGATCCAGCCGAAGCTGCGCCCCCATGGCATCCGCTAGCGATGTCTTGGTTTGCTGGGACTGAATGACTGCAAAGCGCCAGGGCTGCCGATTATGCGCAGACGGTGCCCAGATAGCTGCCTTCAAAATCGTCTCGATAACAGCTTCTGGGACTGGCGTTGGTAGATAACGCCGGACCGACCGGCGATTCATCAACAGAGTTTCCAGGGAATTCGGTGAATCTGAAGACATCAGCGGTAGAGATCGTGTTCCGGGGAACGGTACAGATCAACTGCACGCCCATTTTGGGCTGGATAATTCAGGCCACGCAGCAGGACGATTGGGCGACCTTCATCTGCTTCGCCAGTTAACAGATTCGCTGTTGATGCGACCATATCTGCATAGCCCTGGATGCTGATCTTGAGTTCTCGACCAAATAGATCAGGCCTACCCCGGAGGTCAACCAACGCGGGCATCCCGGCTACGCCGATGGCAACACCAATATTGCCCATACGGAAAGGTCGCCCATGGGAATCGCTGATGACCACACCCGGTTCCACACCTGTGAGATGTCCCAACTGAGTTCGTATGCGATGTGCCGACTCATCTGGGTCTACTGGCAGTAGCAATACTACATCCTCGCCTAAACCGACATTCGATTGATCAATACCGGAATTGGCGCTGACAAATCCAAGCCGATGCTGGGTCACCAGCACGTTTGGCGCATGACGACTAATCATGCGGCTTTCCCGGAGAACAAGTTCAACAATGCGTGGGTCTTTGCGCGTTTCCCGAGCGACTTCGACAGCCTGCGAACTGGGCTGAACCTCCTGCAAGTTAAAGATCCGCCCTTCGGACTTGGAAACGATCTTGGACGTAATGACGAGCGCATCACCCGCCAGCAACCTCAATCCAGCGTGATCAAGCCCATTAACGATGACCGAAGCCAGGTCATCCCCTGGTTCAATCAGGGGAATCCCAGGTAATGCGATCGCAGTCAGTTGTACGTCAGCCACCACGCTCACCCAATTCCAGTAATACGAATACCAGAGCCTTTGGTCGCGTAGGCTTTGTTAATATAGAGCAGAACCGGTGTCAGGCTCTCGACCGCAACCGCATTTGCCAGTGGTCCTGCATCGATGCCGCGCATACCGGTCGCTTCCACCAATTCGATCACTAACTTTTTGGCTTCGGCATCATTACCGCAAACCAATACATCACAATCGACCTCATAGTGCGGATCAACCAGATGTTCGGCACTGACGTTCTGGAAGGCACAGCATACACGCACACTTTCGCCCAAGAATGCCTGGGATTCGAGCGACGCAGCCTTGCCTTCTGGCACATGCACGGTACGAATCTTGGGCGGTTGCAGGGGCACAGTCAGATCGATCATGACCTTACCCTGCACAGCATCCTTAACGCCTTCAAGTGTGGATTTATGGGCGCTATATGGCACACTGAGAACAACGACATCAGCAGCTCGGGCAGCATCCGGATTTGCCATACCTTGCACGGTGGAAATGCCGAGCGCAGCATTCATCTCGGCAGCTTTGGCGACAGCCTTTTCCCCTTCGCGCGAGCCGATAATGACACTATAGCCTTTGGCGGCCCAGCGCATCGCCAGACCGGAACCTTCTTTACCGGTCCCACCGAGGACGGCAACTGTCTTTATGGAACTCATGATATCCCTTAGTCTCTATCCGTATTTGAAGTCAATCAACCTGTGCGGCAAAGCGCGCATAGCGATCCCAGACGGCAGGAGCCAAGGCTAACGCTTCGCGTGCGATTTCCGCCTCATCCAGCGTTAGCAGCTGCCGATCTCGCATCAGCAGTTTACCTGCAACCATCGTACCTGTCACCATCGAGGGTTCAAAGCCGAACAGGATATGCCACGGCAGATTACCTTCACTCAACGGGGTATATGGGTGATAGTCCACCAGAATAATGTCTGCAACCGCGCCGACACTGAGTTCCCCAAAACGCAATTCAGGGAAGAATTGCTCGGTCAAGCGAGCGTTATTGTGAACAGCCATCTTCACAATATCCATGCCATTCGCCCGCCGAGGATCACGATTGACCAGCTTGTGAAGGAGATAAGCCGTTTTCCACTCTACCCACATAGCATTGCTGAAGCCGTCATTACCCAGACAAATCGGCATCTGCTCAGCCATCATGTCATCAAACAACATGGCACCAACAGCGTTATTCATATTCGAGCGCGGCTGATGAGTAATCCAGGTTCCAGAGTCGCGCAGTATAGCACGTTCCGACTCATCGATATGGACGCAGTGGGCAGCGATGGTCTTTCCGCCCCAGATGCCGTAGTCATGCAAGCGGTTGACAACTCGCATTCCAGATCGGCCCAGGCTATCCAATTCATCGGCTTCATGTTCCGCCACATGGACGTGGAAGCCTATCCCTTCAGGACGGGCATCCGCACAAGCACGGAGGGATTCATCATTGAGGGTGAGGCTGGCATGGAGGCCGAAGGTGCCGCGCACCTGTGAACGGCGATTATCGCGCAGGAAGCGGATATTCTCAGCAATACCGGCATGCATCTTTTCCATGCCATCACGGTCGGTCACTTCATAGCATAGCACTGCCCGCAACCCGGCAGAATCAACTGCGTCAGCAATGATATCCAAGCTACCGTCAATAGCGTTGGGGCTGGCGTGGTGATCGATCAGGGTCGTCGTACCGTGTTTGATGGCATCCACAAGACAAACTAGTGCACTCGACCGTACAGCATCGCGGTCAAGCGCCTTATCGAGAGGCCACCACAGTCGATTGAGAATCGCGGGAAAATCCTCTGGCGCGGGGCCAGGAATCGCCATCCCTCGGGCATAGGCACCGTAAAAATGGGTATGGGCACAGATGTTTCCAGGCATTACCCATTGACCATGAGCGCTCAACCGGGGCGTCAGACGGTAGCGGCTCTCCAGATCGCGTTGTGGACCAATCTCAGCGATCACCCCGCCACGAATCAAGATCGCATGGTTGGTCAGGATACGATTTTCCGTCCCCCAGCAAATCAGGTTCCCATCTGTTATCAGTAATTCAGTGGCTTGTGTAGTTGTATCAGTCATCATTTTCCATCACAGCAGGTTATCAAGCGGCAAATGTATATCGACTGGCCCATCTTGCTGCAGCAGCCAATCAATAATCTTCTGAACATATGGCGTGGGCGTGGGACGATCAATCAACGTAAATCCAGTATTCGGATCGGTATAAAAAACCGGTGGCACTTCTTCAATGCTATCAATATAGTCTCGATCAAACGTACGGGGCAAATCGCGATACTCTTGCTGCCAGGAACGATCATATTTCAGACCGGCTTCGCTGAGCGTATAGTAAACACGATCCACATACTTGTCACTTTCACTGTACAAGTCCAAGATGGTCTTTGCATGTACAAAACGGTCCCAAGTGGTGTACACAAAAGAGAGTGAACGTTTGGTTGTGTTTTCCACCGGAGGGTCTTTCGTTTCGATGAGCCCTAACTGAACTTTATAGTATTGCTCATTGGCCCGCGGATGATTCTTTTCTTTGGGCAGAATGTCGCGACGGCGCACCAATTCAACGCCACGACATTCTGCAAAATAGTGTACTGCGCCATTTCGTTCCTTGAACGCACCGCTCAAGAAGAACGCGATATACTCTGCATTTACGCCCCGTGGCATCCGCTTGACAGGGACACGATACCAGCCTTCGTTCAGAATGATTTCCAGATCCCGCTTGCGATTGACTACCCCAACCAGAACCCGATCTTCCTGGAACATACTCAGCTCACCTGTTCGAGACGCTGCTGAGATAAGGCAGGTTAAGCCCCGCCTGAACCACGTACCGCACGCAAGCGGGCGTCAATTTCAGCTACATGTTCTTGATGAGCAATCCACCAGGCCGGATCGCGCTGGGCATCCAGTTCATGCACTGTCTTTCCCTGCTGTTCGACCCAGGTGTAGTACTTCAAGTTGTGCCAGCGTTCCTGGTTATGGCGATTCCCGTCTTGCACCCAATCGGTCTTTTGGGCATGGAAAATGCCCTCCAAGCGACCAACAGCAGCCGCCTCGTCCAAGGCCCCTTCATGAGCACGTAGCTTATCCATCTCAGAAGGATAACGATCAAAGCCATCAGTTGCCGCCGTGACGATAACATCACCCTTGCCAAAACCGTAGTACTTGGCCGTCTTAATTGCACCGAGAATATGGCACACACCGCTGATTCCAAAGCACTCACCGAGGCGTTCGACTAATGCAGCATCCACGCCGTAACGTTTGACCAGAGTCTCTCGACCAACCGGTTCTGCCAACAGTTGCAAACCACGCACGCAACTCATATCGTCAATACACATCAGGGCATCCACATTCCAGACATTGTGAATCCAGGTGACGTGCTTGTCTCCAATGCCCTGAATCTCGTGCGAACCATAGCCGTTATTGAACAATGTCGGGCATTGAATCGGCTCTAGGCTAACATGTTTGCAATCAGGATAGACTTGCTTCAAACGGTCAGCCGCTGCGTTTGTACCGCCGCTACCCATCGCCCACACAAAGGCGGCAGCTTTACCATTACCGATCCCTTTACCCTGTAACTCAGCCAGCAATTCGACGATAGTATTGCCCGTTACGTGGTAGTGAAAACGATAGTTCCCCATCACTTCAAACTGGTTGAGGATGCGGATATCAGGGTTTTGCTTCAGTTCGTGAGTCTTGTCGTAGATTTCCTTGACATTGCTTTCGGACCCATAGGTCTTGATGACCGAAGCACCATAAGATTCGATTCGTTCAAAGCGTTCGCGGCTCATACCTTCCGGCAGCACGACAATGCTCTTGCAGCCCATGCGCCCACCCACCCAGGCACCGCCAATGCCATAGTTCCCGGTAGAGGGCCAGACCAGCGTATGCTTGGCAGGATCAACTTCTCCGAAGAGCACCTTTTCTAACAAGACCGAATAAGCCGCACCCACCTTATGGCTACCGGAAGGAAAGACTTTTCCGGTCAGCACCACGACTTCCGCATCAATCCCTGTCAGTTCATGTGGCAGTACCACATGGGCGACTGAATTATCGATTTCGCGCCAGGTGATGTTAAACAGATTTATCGGGTCAAGGGGAGCTGCCACACGAGCCGCATCGGCCTGAGCGCGGATAGCTGGATCCATGGTTTGTGGATGCAGCATTTCTTCAAAAGTAGGGCCTGTAATCAAGATTTTTCTCCGTGTTTAACCTACGGTTGAATCGCCATCGTCAATCTGGAGTTCTTGCTCCAAAGCACGCATCTCATTCTGGACTTCATCACGCTGGCGGGCAAGCTGGCGATAATGGGCCAATTCTCCAGGGGACATATTATCGCTATGGCCGCCATGCGCCATGATGAGTTCATCAATCTGTTTATCGAGCGTCTCATACTCGATCACCAGCTTGCGATACTCCTGCACCATCCGCATCGAATTGCGATTTTGTTCACCCATAAGCTTACCCCTCAGCCACAGATAGCTCTAACGCTGTGACCCCGGCGTTGATACATCATCGAGATTGGTCTTATCAGCCACGATATACAGGGGCCGACCGCGTGTTTCGTCATAGATTCGGGCCACATACTGACCCATCACAAACAGAAAGAATAACTGAAACGAACTGAGCAGCAGCAAGAGAACAATGGTCGTTGCCTGTCCGCCGAAAAAGGCATCCCCCATGATAAGCCGCAGCACTGCAAAGATAGGGATAGCCAACACGGCGATCAGACCGAGAAAGAAGGACACATAGACCATCACCTGTAACGGAAAGTATGAAAAGCCCGTCACCGCGTCCATCGCAAAACGGACCATCTTCTTGAGGGGATACTTGGTTTCCCCCCATTCGCGCGCTTCCCGAACATACTGCACACCTGTCTGCTTGAAGCCAATCCAGCTTGTCAAACCGCGAATGAAACGGTTGTGTTCTGGCATGGCGTTGAGCGCATCCACCACTTTACGATCCATCAGGCGGAAGTCGCCAGTATCCAATGGAATATCGACATCGGTGATGCGATAGATCAATCGGTAGAACAGTTTGGCAGTCAGGAGCTTAAACCAGCTTTCACCCTTACGCTGCTCCCGGACAGCATAAACTACCTGATAGCCGGATTTCCAGCGTTCGATCATCTCCAGAATGACTTCAGGAGGATCCTGAAGGTCGGCATCAATGACCACAACAGCCTGCCCGGATGTATGGTGCAAACCGGCTGTGACTGCCAGTTGATGACCAAAGTTGCGAGCGAAGTTGACGATCTTGATCCGTTCGTCCTTTTCAGCAACCGCTTTCAGAAGTTCCAGCGAACGATCCCGGCTGCCATCGTTCACACAGACCAGTTCCCAGGCTTCACCTGTTGAACCCATGACCTCACTGATGCGCTTATGGAGCTTGTCGATATTGCCTTCTTCGTTATAGATAGGGGCAACGATGGAATAAACGGGTTTCATGTAGTCTCACCTGCGCGTCAGCGCGCTCTTGACAGATTCCAATGTCGGTTCTACCAGCAGACCTGCGCCAACCGATTGCTGTGCCCGCCGGATATCCTTTAGACCATTGCCAGTGAGCAACAACGCCACTGATTCAGTCGGCAGGATGTGGCCTTCGCGCCGGGCCTGGGCGGCACCGGCGAAAGCTGCTGCACAAGCGGGTTCGGCAAAGACACCACTTAACTGGGCCAAACGCGGGATAGCTGCCAGTATAGCCTCATCGGTCACGCTAACGTAAGCCCCTTGCGTTTGCCGAACAGCCCGCAGCCCTTTGGCGCGGTCCCGCGGCAAGCCAGCCGAGATGCTATCCGCCAGTGTCTGAGCATCTATCGGCTGCATATCCTCAGCACGGATTCCATCTTTCCAGGCATGATACAACGCAGCGCTGCCCGCCGCTTGCACCCCAATCAGGCGTGGTATCCGGTCAATCCAGCCCAGTTGAAACAGATCATAGAACCCTTTATACACGCCCGCAATGATATTTCCGTCCCCCACACTGACCACGACGACATCCGGGACGTTCCAACCAAGCTGCTCCGCAATTTCGAAAGCAGATGTCTTCTTTCCTTCTGTAGTGAAAGGATTCATGGCCGTATTGCGACAGTACCAACCTTCAGCCAGACACATCTGCGTACAGAGATCAAAAGCCTGGTCATAAGTCCCGTTGACCAACAGCACAGTCGCGCCATAGACCAACAACTGCGCGATCTTGGCTTCAGGCGCACTGGCCGGGACAAAGATAATGGGAGTCTTGCCGACTGATGCACAAACCCCGGCCAGCGCTGCGGCCGCATTGCCGGTGCTGGCCGTACTGATCGTCTCAATACCCAATTCCATGGCCCGGGCAACAACCATAGCGCTAGCACGATCCTTGAACGAACCTGTAGGGTTCTGACCATCATCCTTGAGCCACACCCGGGCTACACCCAGTTCAGCAGCTACCCGCGGTGCATCGTAGAAAGGAGTCCAGCCAACCCTCAGGGGTGGTACAGCAGACCCAGATTCGAGCGGTAGCAGCGATTTGTAGCGCCACATCGAGTTTGGGCCTTCCGCAACAGCCGCACGATCTACCGTTGTTTTGAGCGCCTCGTAATCGTATAGCACATCCAACGTGCCGACTTCGCCGCAGGCTGGACAGGTATATTGCACCGCGTCCGGCGCATAAGCCCGATCACAAAGTGGGCAACGCAGTTCTTTGATCTTGGCCACAGTCTCGCTAAATCCTTATCCGTTCACGGTTCCGAAATGGGCCCGCAGCCGATCCGCATAGGGCTTGCGCTCATCGGCAGTTGTTGTGCGAAAGGCAAGGTGGTCTTCGTAAAGCCGATCCCCATGATACCGCGGAAAAACATGCAGATGAAAATGAAACACTTCTTGATACCCTGCCGGTTCATTATGCTGACGGGTCGAGACACCGTCACACCCATAAACTTGCTTGAAGGCCAAGGCAACCTGCCGCGCTGCTTCGTAGACATGGATGGAAAGATCAGGCGTCAAGTCATAGATATTCTCGATGTGTTGGTTCGGTATCACCAGCGCATGAGCGGGGGTCCGTAACCACCAGCGCCCGTTGATAAACGCCGTAATGTGCTCCGTTTGCCAAAACACATCTGACGGTTCGTTCCAACCGGGATTATCCAGACCACTGACAACCCGGCAGAATGGACACACATACCCGGCAGGCGCATGGTTATACATCTGCCCTACCCCGGCACAACCCGCGTGCCAGTCTCGCCGCGCAGCGCCCGTGCCAGGTTGGGAGGATCGGTGATGATGGCAGTTGGCCCACCCATGTGGACAAAATCCACGGCGGCCTCAATTTTGGGCAGCATACTCCCGGGCGCAAAATGCCCTTCAGCCATGTACTGGGCGGCCTCTGCCAGGGTCATCTGATCCAGGATGCGCTGATCCGGTTTGTTAAAGTTCAGTGCCACCTTCTCGACCCCAGTTGAGATGATGAACAGATCAGCCCGGAGAGTCTGCGCAAGGAGGCTGCTGGCACGGTCTTTATCAATGACGGCATAGGCTCCCTTGAGATCGCCATTCACATCCCGGATGACCGGCACGCCGCCCCCGCCCCCGGCAATGATGATATAGCCGGTGTTCAGCAGCGCCCGGATCGCGTTGATCTCCTGAAAGGCCAACGGCTTGGGGGAAGCGACCACCCGTCGCCAACCACGCCCTGCATCTTCCATGACTGTCCAGCCTTCGGCCTCAAAACGGCGGGCATCTTCTTCGGTCATAAAACCACCGATAGGCTTATTGGGTTTCTGGAAGGCCGGATCGTTCGGGTCAACACGTACCTGCGTGACCACCGTCACAATCGTGCGGTTGATGCCCAAGCGCCGGATGGCATTATCCAACGACTGCTGGAGCATGTAGCCGATCGCGCCCTGGGTATCGGCCACGATCAGATCCAGCGGGACACTGTGCAAGCCTTCGGCTTTGGCAGCAATCTCCGCCCGGCGCAGGATATAACCCACCTGGGGACCATTGCCGTGGGTGACCACGACATTCCAGCCTTCCGTGATCATATCGGCGACGTGCTTACAGGTTTCGTTGACGGCCTGCCACTGGTGCGGGACGTCCGGGTTCTTGGGGTCCAGGATGAGGGAATTACCCCCAATTGCCACTAAAGCGAGTTTTTGGGACATGGTATCTAAATACCTTTTTTGGTTAAACCAAACATGGGCGAGATTGGACTCGCCCATACTCTTTTCGACTCACCAACAACTATTCAAAAGACAATCATCGGTGAGTTAGGGCGTTCAGTCGTCTACCGCATAGTCAGCAGCATAGCGGCTTTCTGGGCGTGCAAGCGGTTTTCGGCTTCGTCGTAGACGATGCTCTGCGGACCATCGATGACCTCATCGGTCACTTCGATGTTACGGTCAGCGGGCAGGCAGTGCATGTAGACGGCTTCCGGCTTCGCCAGGGCCATCCGGCGGCTGTCCGTAATCCAGTCGGTATACTGCTTGCCGATCTTGGCGGATTCCATCTTGTCCTCGGTGGTCAGCCAGCAACCCCAGCTCTTGGGATAGACAATATCGGCACCCTTGAAGCCTTCATCGAAGTCATGCAGGACTTCAAACGATCCACCGCTCTGCTTGGCGAAGTCGGCGGCCTGTCCGACAATATCCGGCATGAGGGCAAACTCTTTCGGATGAGTCAGGCGGACATTCATACCGAAGCGGGACATCATCAGGATCAGGCTTTGCGGCACGCTCAACGGCTTTTGATAGCTGCTGGCATAGGCATAGCTGACATTGATGGTCTTGCCGCGCAGATCCCGCCCGAACTTCTCCATGATGGTCATCAGGTCGGCCAGAATCTGGAACGGGTGATAGACATCACACTGCATATTCATGACCGGGACGCGACTGGCCTCGGCCACTTCACGAATGTACTGGTTGCCGAACTTCCAGTCACACTGGCGGATGGCGATGCCATCGGTATAGCGCCCGATGATTTCACCGATTTCCTTGGCGGTATCGCCGTGAGAAATCTGAGTGGTTTCACTATCAATGAACATGGCATGACCGCCAAGCTGGGCCATACCGGCTTCAAAGCTGGCGCGGGTACGGGTGCTGGTGAAGAAAAACAGCAGTCCCAAGACCTTATCGCGCAGGTAAGCATGGCTTTCACCGGTCGCCCGCTTGCGCTTCAAGTCCCAGGCCACGTCCAGCAGGGTTTCGATCTCATCTCGCGTCCACTCGGCTTCCGGGGCGATGCTATCGCGCCCGCGCAAATCCGTCTGCATGGTTGACGATTCTCCTCTAGCGAAAAGCGAATGAAACCAGTGTAACCTTACCCCCCGCAGATGCGCTACTCCCTGGTGCAGATTGTCTCACAATCGTGCCGCCGCATATCCTTACCGGCACTTGGCGGTTGGTGTGGCACAATGACGGTTCGGTCACCGACAACGATAGTGGGAAGACGGGAGCGTGGCGCTAAACGGCGCCATGAACGCCATGGTTGACAGCGGGAAGACCGAGGGGAGCCACCGATTAATGGCACTGACGGCGGGAAGACGGAAGTATCCCACCACTATGTCAGGTTGGCCTGTGGCTGGTGGGCATGAGGAAGGTTCCCGCCAAACTGACAAGCGACGGTCGTCAACGGTTGGCACAGACGAATTGCTTTGAGGAAGGTGGGCAAGGTAAGACATCGCTCCAGCATAGCATAAAGCGCCGACTAAACCGGAACATTTGTTTCGATTTCTCAGTCAGATGAGGCCATCCAGATGGTCGGTCAGATTCCACGAACGGCAGATGTAACGCCCGGTATCATACGGCTCCAGAACCACGATACCGGTGTTCGCCATACGGAGATCACCCTGCAGCGCGGCAGCATTGACACACAAATAGGGCGCACAACTGACGGTGATACCCCCATGCGTGACCAACAGCGCGGTTTCATCCATTGGGACGCGCATCAGGGCAGCGCGATAACGGTTCAGGCCTTCCAGATGACTTTCACCGCCCGGATAGCGTGCATCCAGTTCAGCCCGTTTCCAACGGGCATAGATGGACTCGAAGTATTCCCACGCCTCGCCATCGGTACGCCCGTCCAGATCACCGGCATCCATTTCGCGCAGGCCGTCCTCGACCTCCAGCGGTAAGTTAAGGCGATCCGAAATGATGCGGGCCGTCTGTTCGGCACGATGAAAAGGGCTATGCAAAAGGCACGTAATGCCCTTATCTGCCAGCCAGTCCCCAGCCCTGGTTGCTTGTTCCCGACCGAGATCAGTCAGGTCACCGACCAAGCGCCGACCAGAAATCCGACGCTCGACATTAACCACACTCTGTCCGTGGCGCACCACGTAAATCAAGCCCACCATTGCCGATTACACCTGAAGGGTTCGAGGCTGAGCAGCGAAATTCTGCAGGAAAGCCTGCTGTGGTGCGGAGAGCATGTTGAAGTCACAAATGGCACGGCGGGATGAAACTCGTTCACGCGCATCGCGCAAGCTCCAACCCTGTGCCAGATAGTAGGCATGAAGCATCGTGCCAGTACGCCCCTGCCCCGCGTAACAGTGGATCAGCGCTGGACGGCCCTCGGCCTTCAACTGCCGGAGGATATCCATCATCTGATCAACTTGATCTGCCACAGGCGCATCGAAGTCATCAATGGGGATGTGATAGGGAGCCACATCCAGCCGCTCGAAATCCGCTTGACTGATCCGCACATCCGGTCGAATGGTCAGTGGCTGCTCGGTCAGGGTAATGATGGCGCGAATACCCCCCTGGCGCAGGGTTTCGAGATCTTCTGCCGAGCGCGGCAGAGGGCTCGCAGCCAGTAGATCCTTCTCAATCCAATTGAAGTGCATTCCAAACCACCTTCGCAACCAACGCGGCATGAAGTTCACAGTTGTCCGTTCACAGGCACAGTAAAACGTTGTAAAAAAGCAAGTCAATAAAGGGGATCAAGTGATCGCAGTCTCGATCCCCAACTATCCACTACTGACTACTTTTGAATCATCCCCGGCAGGAGGGCATACCACTCGGTGGAACGGACGACATCTTCCAGCGGCACCTGGTCGATAACAGTATGCGCGTGGATTTCATCGCCAGGGCCAAAGCCGATGCTGGGGATGCCCGCCTTGCCGCACCAGTACGTGCCGTTGGTGGAGAAATCCCACTTGCCGGTTGGCATGCTCCCCCAAAGCGCCTCGCCAGACTTTACACCGGCCTGCACATAGGGGTTATCTTCCGGTAGCGCCCAGGCAGGGTAAATTTTGTCCAGTGGGAAGACAAAGCCGGTATAGCTGGGCACATCATAGATCAGGATGGAGGCATCCATGTCAGTCCGGTCGCCAATCAGCCCCTTGATGCGGGCGAGTTCGGCCTGAGGTTCTTCACCGAAGGTGATGCGCCGATCAATGTAAATGAGGGCTTCGTTCGGAACCGCATTGATGCTGGGAGTCTTGACGTGCATGTCGCTGACGGTGATACGTCCATGACCGAGGAAGGGATCGTCACCGAGTTCGGGTTCGAGCTTGCTGATCTTGTCGATGATCGGCAGCATCTTATAGATGGCGTTATCACCCAGGAAGTTGCTGGCCGCATGGGCGCTCTTGCCGCGTGCGACGACCTGCATCTCCACCCGGCCCTTATGCCCCCGGTAGACCTGCATTTTGGTCGGCTCGCCGATGACGACAAAATCCGGTCGCAGCCCTTCGACTTCGACCAGGGCGTGCGGGGCGATGCCGTCGTTCCACTCTTCCATGTTGCCGAAGTAGTAGCCGGTAAAACCTTCCAGCAAGCCCAGTTCCTTCGCCAACGCGAGGCCATAGATCATGCCAGGGGTGCTGCCTTTTTCATCACAGGCACCACGAGCGAAGAAGATGCCGTTATCTTCCTTGCCCTTGAACGGATCCCACTCCCACTCTTCAATCGCACCGATCCCGACCGTATCAATGTGGCTGTCGTAGAGCAGTTTCTTCGGCCCATCGCCGATGCGTCCCACAATATTGCCCATACGATCCCACCAGACTTCGTCGAAGCCGAGTTTCTTCATCTCCGCTTCTGCGCGCTCACCGACGGCACGAATCTGGCTGTCGTAACTGGGAATAGCGCACAGTTCCTTGAGGAAGGTGATAATCTCACCCCGCTGCTCGGCGACCCGTGCTTTGATCTTACTGATGATGGCTGCATCTACCATGTTGATTCACCTATTCACGTGTGTGCGGGCGCACAGCCGTGCGCCCCTACAGATTACCCAATCAACGGGCGAACATACCGCCCGACAACTACAAAGCCGGACTGTTGGGCGTCCCTACGAGTCCACAAAAAGATCAACGACCTTAAACTGTTCGACATCCACCAGGCCAACATCGGTCAGTTTGAGGCTGGGGATGACCTCCAACGCCATAAAACTCATCGCCATGAAAGGATCCGGCATTGCGCTGCCGAGCGCCTGAGCGTGGGTGACCATCGCATCATACTCGTGACGCGCCTGTTCCAGCGGGATTTCAGTCATCAGACCAGCGACGGGGAGCGGCAAAGTCCCCAGCACGCTGTCCCCGTCCACCGCCACTAATCCGCCGCCGATCTCGACCATGGCCTCCAGCGCCCGTCGGATACTGGCATCATCGACACCGATGACAACCGCGTTGTGATGGTCATGGGCGACAGTGCCGCCAATGGCTCCACTCTTCAGACCAAAGCCGTTGATGAAGGCTTTGCCGATCTTGCCGCTGGCGTGATGGCGTTCGATCACGACCATCTTGAGCAAATCGCGCTCGGTATCCACGACCGCCTGCCCATTGAGAATTGTCGCCGGAAAACGCAGGTTACCGGTCACGACCTGATCGCCCACCCCGCCGATGACCCGCAAGGTTTGACCTACAGCCGGAATGCTCAAGTCCAGATTATCCAGGCGTGGGTTCATCGAGGGCTTGAGCGGGAAAGCACGCAGCGCCGGTTTTTCGGCCACCATGCGCCCGTCCTGCGCAACCAGTTCTCCGCTGCGGAATACCATCTCCGGGCGCAAGTCGTTGAGGTCGCTAAAGACGACCATGTCCGCCCATTTGCCGGGTGCGACCACGCCCCGGTCGTACAGTCGGAAGTACTGAGCCGTATTGAGCGTACCCATGCGGATCGCCATCACCGGGTCAACCCCTTCTGCAATGGCCGTCCGCACCATGAAGTCAATCGACCCCTCGTCCATCAGGCTGTTCGGCTGGCGGTCATCGGTGCAGAAGCAGAGGCGGGTATGGTTTTCCGGCGTTACCAACGGCAGCAGCGGCTTGAGATTGCGGGTGGTAGTGCCTTCGCGGATGAAAATAGTCAGGCCAAGACGCAGTTTCTCCAGCGCTTCTTCAACCGTGGTGCATTCATGTTCGCTGCCAATACCAGACGAGGCATAGGCATTCAGCAGGTTGCCACTCAGCGCCGGGCAGTGACCATCCATGACGCGGTTCTGGAAAGCATGGAGCTTATCCAGCACGCCTTCGTCGCCATAGATCACACCGGGGTAGTTCATGACCTCGGCCAGACCGGCTACCCAGGGGTTATCGAGCAGTTTAGCCAGGTCATCGGCTTCCAGGCTGGCACCGCTGGTTTCCATATGAGTCGCCGGGACACAGCTCGACGCCATGACGAAAACATTCAGCGGGCCGTCTTTAGCGCGTTCCAGCATGAACCGGATGCCATCCAGCCCCAAGACATTGGCGATTTCATGCGGGTCGGTCATGACGGTGGTCACGCCATGCGGAACGACCGCCCGGGCGAACTCGGGCGGCGTCACCAGGCTGCTTTCAATATGGACATGGGCATCGATAAAGCCGGGGCAGACGTAGCGCCCGTGCAGGTCGATTTCACGCTCGGCGGTATAGCCTGTGCCCAGCGCTACGATGTGCGTCCCCTGAACGACGATATCCGTCGTGTAAATTTCCCCCGACCAGACATTGACGAGTTGGGCATTCCGCAGGATGAGCGAGGCGGGATAATCCCCCCGCGCCGCTGCTAAGCGATCAACCAGAGTCATGACGTTCCCATCCGTTTCGTTTCAGTCGCCATTGATGAGGCGCTGAGAAAGTGCATTATGCTGTTCCACTAACATCGGCGCATCAACCGTCAACAAGTGACCCTCGCGGATGACCTGCCGCCCATTGATGAAGGACAGATCGACGGTTGGAGACGCGCAAAAGACCAGGGCCGCCAGCTGGTCGCTCATGGCACCAGCAAACGGGATGGTATCCACCCGGTAGCCGATGAAGTCCGCCGCCATACCCGGTGCCAGCGCGCCAATATCATCCCGCCCCAGCACAGCCGCCCCACCCCGCGTTGCCATCCACAGGCTTTCGCGGGCGGTCATGGCCGCAGGGCCACCATCGACCCGGGCCAGCAACATTGCCTGCCGCGCCTCATTGAGCAGGTGGCCCCCGTCGTTAGATGCCGAGCCATCGACTCCGAGTCCGACTTTCACGCGGGCATCAAGCATCATGCGAATCGGCGCTATACCTGAGGCAAGGCGCATATTCGAGCCGGGACAGTGGCAAACGCCGGTACCGGTTCGACCAAAGAGGCCTATTTCCCGGTCATCCAGCTTGACGCAGTGGGCGTGCCAGACATCATCTCCCACCCACCCGACATCCTCGGCATAGTCACCGGGGCGATAACCGAATGTTTCTAGGCTGTAGCTAACGTCGTTATCGTTTTCGGCAAGGTGCGTGTGTAGGCTGACCCCGTAGGACCGCGCCAGGCTGGCAGCTTCCCGCATCAGGTCACGGCTGACGCTGAAGGGCGAACAAGGGGCGACGGCAATCCGCAGCATGGCATAGCGCCCAGCATCGTGATACTGCTCAATCACACGGCGCGTATCCTGCAGAATGGCTTCTTCAGTCTCGACCACACGATCTGGTGGTAATCCGCCCTGGCTCTCCCCCACACTCATAGAACCGCGAGCCGCGTGAAAACGGATGCCCATTTCCCCGGCAGCACGAATTTCGTCGTCCAGACGCGCATCATTAGGAAAAATGTAGAGGTGATCGCTCGAAGTGGTACAACCGGACAGCATCAACTCGGCCATCGCCAACTTCGCCGACACGTAGATCGCCTCACCAGTCAGACGGCTCCAGATCGGGTAGAGAGTCTTGAGCCAACCGAACAACTCAGAATCCTGCGCCAGACAGCGGGTGAGCGTCTGGTACATGTGGTGGTGGGTGTTGACCAGCCCTGGCATGATGATATAGCGGGAGCCATCAATGACCGTATCGGCTGTCACAGCAGCCAGTTCCGCTGTGGTGCCAACCGCTTCGATCACCTGATCACGGATCAAGAGTGCCCCGTCATGAATTTCACGCCGGGAGTCATCCATCGTCGCCAGGGTATGAATGTGGTTGATGAGCAGGGTGGACATTGGGTTTCCTTCAAGGCTGTTGAGCGAGTTTAGCACGCCCGGTTTGTTCCACCAAATCCAGTTAAGCGCCCTGACCTATACTGCGCCAGGCGGACTTCATGGTATTGGCAAGCAGCATGGTAATCGTCATCGGCCCAACTCCACCTGGCACCTTGGTGATAGCGCCCGCGACCGGCAGCGCGGACTCATAATCAACATCCCCGACGAAGGTATAGCCCTTCTCATTGGTGGGATCATCGACCCGATTGGTACCGACATCAATCACCACGGCCCCGGGCTTGAGCCAGTCACCTGGTACATAGTTCGGTTGACCGATGGCAGCAATGACCACATCGGCTCCACGCACAATTTCGGCAGTATTGCGGGTGCGGCTATGGCAGATAGTCACGGTCGCATTGGCTTTCATCAACATGAGGGCGACGGGCATCCCGACAATATTGCTGCGACCGATCACCACCGCGTTCGCACCATCGAGATTAACACCGGCCTCCTTGAGCAGAACCATACAGCCTGTGGGGGTTGCCGGGGTGAAAGATGGTTCACGCCCTTTTTGCGCCAAGCGCCCAATGTTGATTGGATGAAAACCATCCACATCCTTTTCAAGGCTCACCATACTCATGATGTGGGCTTCGTCTATCGCTTTGGGCATGGGCAACTGCACCAGAATGCCATGAATGCGCGGGTCGGCATTCAACGATTCAACCGCTTCCTCAACCACGGCTTGAGAGCTATCCAACGGCAGCAGATGCCCAACCGAGTGCATTCCTACTTTTTCACACGCTTTGCGCTTCATGCGGACGTACTGGGCTGAGGCCGGGTTGTCCCCCACCAGCACCACCCCTAAACCCGGCGGAAAACCGGCCTGGGCAACAAAAGCCTTCACATCTTCGGCAATAGCAACCTGCATCCGGTCTGCCACCAGCCGACCATCGATGATTTTTGCCGTCATCGGGCACCTCTCTACTCAGATGACTTTGGTACTAAAAGCATACCATTTTGGAGAGTTCTAAACGACCATCTTTACGAACCTCGGTTTTTGTAAAGGCATTCGTACAAGTTCCCCACAAAAGCTAAACCCACCTTTTCGCTAGAGTACAGTAAGATTAAACTGTTGAAATAGGAAATGTTCATAAACAATCCAGGGCGTGAATCAGACTACCCGGGAAATGAATGAGGATGGGGTCTATGGTTGAGAAAAAGGTGAACTGGCACTTCATCTGGCAGCGGCGCAAGAGCGATGGTCAGGCATTGGTCGAATATGCCTTGATCCTGGTTTTGGTCGCCCTTGCCTTGATGGCAGCGCTGATTGCGACTGGCCCGGCGCTAGGCAATGTGTTCAGCAATGCCATCTGCGGCCTGGTTGATCCATTGGTTGCAACCCCGACGCCGGGCGGCCCTGGCGGTTCAGTCAGCGGCTGCGCGTCCGCACCGCTGGTGATTCCCCCCAACGATTTCTGGGAGACGGTGACGGCAGTGGCCCTCACGCCGCCAAGCGCGCGCGCCTTCCCGACCAATCCGGTCAATATCACGGCGACCTTCACCCCCACCCAAACCGGTACCCCGGGTACGGCTACTAACACGCCGACACCCACCCAAACCCTGACTTTCACGCCCAGCCCCACGATTGAAGATCAAGGGTATCCTGCCCCGTGGACGAACTCGGTCAATACCACCGGGTCGCCCATCAGTGAACAACTCCAGTGGCGCGTCGACACCGCCGCCTGGTTGGGCTTGGATGACTGGCGCGGCGAATACTACCCGATGTTGAATTTCGGCGGCACCCCTCAGGTTGAGTGGAACAGCAACCTGGGTTCGCAGGCAGTGCTAGATTTCAACTGGGGTCTAAATCCGCCACTGGTCGGTTTTGTGGCCGATAACTTCTCCGTCCGCTGGACGCGCCGTATCTTCAATACGGGCGCAACCCCTTTAACGATTAATGTCGAGGCCCTCTCCGACGATGGCATTCGGATTTGCCTGGATGCGCCCGCACCTTCGCGCGCTTGCTCTGGCGGCGGCACCGCGGTCCTGGCCGATTGGGCCACCCGCAGTCTCAATTCCCCTGCCCTAACTGGCACCATGACCCTGTCACCCGGCGAACACTACGTCACCGTCGAATATTATGATGGTGGCACTGAAGCCGGTGTCCGCGTCAATTTCTCAGCCTACGAGTCCAACGTTCCGGATGACATTACCCTGCCTTCCGGTGCAGCAGGCAGCGGCATCTGCAAATGGACGCCCATTTCCGGTGCCCAGCCGAATACGTCAGCCTGGGCCTGGAGCAATGCCGTCAATGGTAGTTACAACCCATCGACCCGCTGCAACCTGGAACTCCGTGGCTGGATCGACCTGAGCAGCCCCAGCATGACCGCTCCAATGCTGGCCTTCTGGGATGCCTGGCAGCTCCAGGCCGGTGATACGGTCAGGCTCATTGTGGCTGAGTATCAACCCGGTGGAACGACTAACTGGGCCGCTGGCACCTCTTATACGTTAGCTACCGGCACCAGCAACTTCGCTTGGACATATCGGGTAGTACCGCTCACCGGAGTCGCAGCAAACCAGCGACTGGCGATCCGCTTCCAGTTCGATAGCAGCGCTACTGCTGGGCAACGCCGCTTCTTCCTCGATGATCTGAACGTCGACAACATGCCGCGCAAAACCTTCGGGGTCTGCACTGGCACCGATCCGTATCTCTGCGAAAGCTTCAGCCCGCTGGATAGTGAACTGGAACTCCCGCGCTTCATCACCAGTGGCCGTTGGAGCCTGGATGGTGCCCGCACCGCCAACAACTCGGTACTGGCCTTCAGTTCCAGCGCCAATTCCGGCGGCACCTATGTCCGTTTTGGTGACGAGCAAGGGACGAACCTGCGCCAGCACACGATCGAATTTAATGGGGATATTGACTTCACTACGTCCGGTATTGATGCACTCACCGGCACCGGCGGAACCGCCGATTATGAAGGCAATCTCGGCTTCCCGGTGTTGAGCTTCTGGCACTCTTACGCAGTCGATGTTGGCGAATCGCTGGAAATCCAATGGACCCGGGATGCACGGGATGGTGTCCTGGATACCTGGACAACACTAAGCACGATACTCCCCACCACCACGGGCGTCGTCAGCCAGGCCATGCAGGAGATCGAGCCGATCCTCTTGAGTAATGTCCCGAACTGGCGTACCCAACCGTTCCGCCTACGTTTTGTCTTCAATGTGAGCCAGAACAATACCAGCGGTGGCGGTTGGTGGATTGACAACATCGTCATCAAACGGCAAGGGGCACTCAAATACAGCCCATTCCCCTTCTGCGATTTTGGCAATGAACCTACCCCGCCATGGCGTTTGAACGGCACCTGGTCATACGTCTCCCCAGGACGCGATAGCTCCGGCCCTGGCTATACCGATAGCCCCTCCGGGAACTATACCAGCGGGTTCGAATCCGCGATGGAACTCAAGTACGCGTTTGATCTGGTGAATGACACGCCGGAAAATCTAGCGGGTGGTGGTAACCGGAATAGTTGTACAGGCACCGCAGGCAGCGCCGCCGCCAGCCCGATCCTGACCTTCTATCATCGCCGCTCACTGGCCGCCAACCATACCGTTAATGTCGATGTCATGCGGATGGCTCGTACCGGTACTGGTGCAGTCGTAGCCGTTCCCTGGACCACGATCTGGAGCTATACCTACGCCGCTGCCAGCGCCCGCCAACTGGGTTGGGAGCGCGTTGAAATCAACCTCGAACCGGGCATCTTGCAGGCCATCCTAAGCCGTACCGGGGTCAACACCACCTGGGCCGCGATTGTTTCAGGCGGTGGGGCTTACGATGACGACTTCTTCATCCGCATCCGGCTGGATACGCGCAGCGGAACCGGCACCGATGATGGTATCTATATCGATGACATCCGGTTGGATAATCCTATTGCCGAAGTCTTCAAGTGGTGGCCAACCTCACGCAATGTGACCACTCATGGCACCGGCGAGGGCATTGAGTGGCTGGAAAACTTCGAAAACCAGGCACCCAACCCGGTTTCATGGCAGCAGCAGGTTCGTAACGATGCAGGCTGGGCGGAAGTCCGCGAAGGCCAAAACAGCTTCGGCCAGGATGACTTCTACAGCGCAGGGCCATCCTACGGGGCAGCTATCACAGACAGCGCTCCGGCCAATACCAACTACAATGGCAATACCTTTGCCGTACTTGAACTCCGCGATGTGATCGACATGCGAGGCACGCTGCGGAGTGACAATCCCATGCTCACCTTCTGGCACAAGTACCGAACGGGTACAGGAGCCGAACTGCGAGTACAAATCGCTGTTGAAGACGGCAGCACCACCCAGAGCTACGACAAGCTTTACGGCTACGCAGCCTGGCAAGCCGTCCCCTGGAATGCAGCGGGTAGCGCGAACAGCTACATCGACCAAAACCTGCGGAACGATGGTTGGACCCGTGAGCAGGTCAACCTCAGCACTTACGCTGATGATGGGGCGACTACTGGTACCAACGAAGGCCGACGGGTCCGCATCCGGTTCGTCGTCGACTCGATGGGTGTAGCGGCAGACCTTACCGATGGCTGGTTCATTGACAACATCAACCTGGTCTTCCGCAACCCGGTCGTCTTCACCATGCCATTTGCGGATCCAGCCCGTACCCTCTCAGGCACGTGGCGACCGGAAGGCAAGGCGCAAATTGACTGGGGCCTGGCCGGAGACCTGTGGCGCGGCGATGGCTCTGGCCTGGGCAACAACCCGTGGGAAGCGTACTGGTTTGATTGCATCGACTGGATGCAGACGCCGTCGACCACAACCCCCGGGGCTGGTGACCTTGACCCAGTAGCCTGCACTGTAGGAAATGGAACCAACACGCTGAGACCAGACGTGTTCCTGGATGCCATCCCACGCGCAACCGCCAGTGATACCGCGACGTGGCTGAACGCCCGTACTGCTTGGCGCGATAACCCGCTCTACTCGGTCAACCCGACCAATGCGCCGACCTTTGCCATTGTCGGTTCCATCAACTACGACTTTGGCACCACCTTTATTCCGCCGGGTGCATCCTCGCCGGTCACCGGAACCAATCCTTGGCTGGATAACTACATGGCGCGCTTTGTCCGCCGGATCACGGTGGCGACAGGGTCCTACACCTTCTCCACACTCAACGACGATGCTGTGCGGCTGCGGCTGGCGACCACCACAGGGGCCGATCCAACAGGTACTGGACTGACGGGACTCGGCACTGGCACCTGGAATGTCATCAATAATTGGGCTGACCAGGCACGCAACGGTAGCTTCCGCACCACAACCGTGAGTAACCTACCAGCCGGTGACTACGTTCTGACGCTGGAATACTATGAGAACTCAGGCGATGCACTCGTCCAATTGCAGATCGGCAGCAATAACCGTTCCTTCAGCGATAGCCCACGTGATGATAACAATGACCCGGTGGTGAATTCGCGATTGAACAGCAACCTCTCGATGGTGCTGAACGCTGTCGTGACTATCCCAAGCTCCGCTTCATCGGTGGTCCCGCGCCTGGGCTACTATATGTACTATGACCTGGCTGCCGGTCAGCAGTTCTTCACCGAAATCTCCAGCGATGGCGGTTTCACGTGGTCACAGACAGGCCTCACCAGCGGTACCTGCCCTGCTAACGCCACCTGTAATCCGAACCAGGCAGGCGAAAACAGCTACCTACCGAACGACGGTGATTGGCAATTCCGGTCGCTCAACCTGAGTTCATACAAGGGGCAGAATATCACCTTCCGGTTCCGCCTGCTGACGGGATCAACGTCATTCGACGGTGTCTGGATCGCGGACATCCGTATCGACAGCTAAGTGTTGCGGGGTAGTACAGCTGCCCCATTAGACGATACACAGAGGTGGTCTGACATACAGGCCACCTCTGTTGTTTTTTGACTGATTTTTTCGTAGAATGACAATACTTACACTGGTGAGAAAACCACCTCATCCCCCCGTTCATTCACCTTTGGGAGAACCGCAAACATGATTTCACAAGCGCGCCTGGGACAACTCTACCTCCTGGTCGGGCCACCCGGCGTTGGCAAAAATGCGCTGATGAAAATCGTACTGGATCGCTTTAACGATATTCATCAACTTCCCACCGCGACCACCCGCGATCCTCGCCCTGGTGAACAGGAAGGCCGTGAACACTACTTCATCACCCACGACACCTTCCAGGAATGGATTGCAGGAAACCGTCTGATCGAGTACCAGGTCGTCCACAGCGGCAATTACTATGGAACGCCGCGTCATACGGTCGAAGAATCCATTCAACAGCAGTATGACCGAATCGCCGACATCGAGGTATTGGGCGCAACCCAGCTTCGTCAGCAGTATCCCGATAACACGGTCCTCATCTTCATTCAGCCGCCAAGCCGGGATGACCTGATTGAGCGTATGCGCCAGCGCGGTGAAACGGAAGCCAGCATCGTCGCCAGAATGCAGCGAGTCGACATGGAAATGGCCTATGCCCCCCTGTGCGACTACCTCATCACTAACGAAAATCTGCATCATGCCGGGGAACAAGTCCTCGGTATCATTCATGCCGAACGCAGCCGCCGTGACCTGCTCAACCTACGGGTTGAGCGTCGTCTGCCCCGCCGCCCCCATCAACAGCGCTCTATACTGCTCGTTTTGGATGACCAATCAGTAGTCGTCAAAGAGAATTCGACCGCACTGCCCTCAGCAGACATCGTCATGGAAGAAGCTCCCAGCGATACTGCTCTGCGGGCATTCCAGAGTATCAGCCATGAACCGGCACCCAGTCCTGAAGTCAGATTGTTAACCACGATATTGGACTATCAGGGTGAGACCGAACGCGTCACATTCTATTTCACCTGCCACACTCCGCACGCCATCAACCTAAAGCAACCCTGGCAATGGGAAGCCCTTCAGCAAGTGGAACTACCCGGGGAAGTGCGGCAAGCACTCGAAAAGGCCCGGGTTCCGACCCTGGAAGTTGAGCCAGTGCTATGACTCTGAAAGAGGCTCAAGAGCGATCAGGCGCAGTGCTTGCACCCGATGGCATTCCGCTGCACTTCGGTGACCAACGGGCTGAGTATCAGGCCGGGTTGAAAAGTGTCGTGCTGATGGATCGCTCCCATGAAGGGCGTCTGGAACTTACAGGGCGTGACCGATTCGAAATCATTCAGCGCACGTCAACCAATGATGTTCTGAATATGCCGGTCGGTGCAGGACGAGCAACGATCTTCACCAACCCGACCGGGCGCATCCTTGACCGCATTACCCTCTTTAACTGCGGAGACACGGCAATTGCCCTCACCGAACCGGGACGAGGCCCTGCGGTTCAGCAATATATTCAACGTCAAATCTTCTTTAATGACGACCTACGGTTGACCGACCTGGTCCCAACAACGAGGTTGTTCGTACTGCATGGTCCTGAGGCAGATACAATCATCCGTGAGTGGCTCGGTGCGGGGGCGGATACCCCTCTAAACCCGAGTTACGCCATCCAGCATAGCGGTCTCACATACTTCGCCGGTCAACGAAAACCGTTAAGTGGCTCTCACTGGGCATTGTTGGTTGACAATAGTCAAGCCGAGGCCCTCTGGCAGCAGGTTACACAGGCCATACAGGCCGTTGGTGGATGCCTGGCAGGTTCCCTGACCTACAATGCCCTTCGCATACGCGCCGGACGACCGGGCGTTGGGCGCGAATTGACCACCGACTATATCCCCCTGGAAGCCGGGTTGTGGGATGAAGTCAGTTTCAGCAAAGGGTGCTATACCGGGCAGGAAATCATCGCCCGTATGGAAAGCCGCAATAAGTTAGCCAAGACCTTGGTTATGCTGAAGCTGGACGCCCCCCTGGAAGCGCCTGCCGAACTGACGAGCGAAGGACGTGCTGTTGGCACGCTCACCAGCAGTGTAACAACCCCGCTGGGGGTACATCTGGCGATGGGATTTATCAAGCTCCCGCAGGCTATACCGGGTCAAGTACTAATGGTAATGGCCGGAGAACAGAAGATCAGTGCCGAAGTCACTGCATTAGCAGGCGTACAACCGCCGACCCTGGTCAGCGAGACTGACCGCTAAAATTTGGCGGCTCGGTATCAAAGAACAACTGCCACCACACTTTCCAGGCTTCGTTAGCAGGCGGGCGCGTATCAACCACAATGGCTGGCGTGGGGACCGGAGTCGTTTCCAGGGATGAGGCCAGCGGCACCGGAACGATCAGGCGCTCGCCGGGCCTCACCATCTTCCCTTCGGAATGTGCCCACTGCTCAATATAGGCATCACTGGCTGCAAAGTCGCGTTCTGCAATCAGGGTTGCCCGCTGTTGCTGCAGCACCGCGATTTCGGTTGTCACGTTGCCATAAAGCTGCTGCAAAGGCTGTGCGCTGGAAATGAGCGAGGTGAAGTTCAGACCAAGGATGAGGCCAATCGCCAGGATAGCGGCGAACATGATCTGTAAACCGGAAAGCTGACCGGTCCGGCGGCTAACGGATCGGGGTATAGGCGCGTATTCGTCTTGCTCAGGCGGCAGCGGTTGCATGGGATTTGCATCCACCAAATCTGCTCCAACACGTCATACCAGTATGACACAAAACAAAAACCCGGCCAAAACCGGGTTTTCTGTGCCGAAGGTGGGAGTCGAACCCACACTCTTTTGGGGAACTACGCCCTGAACGTAGCGCGTCTGCCAATTCCGCCACTTCGGCAATCAACAATGAATATTCTAGCCATCTGCGCTCGGCTGTCAATGGTCAATCGGTGGTTTTGCCACATCTTCACGACTGATCACGACTGGTATAATGCCCTTCGCCAAAGATCACTGTTCCCGTGGGAGAATGTGCAGTGCGTAGCAAAGTACCCATGTTCCTGCTGTGGCTGTCGCTAAGCCTTTTTCTACCCATCCTGGTGGTCGCCCAATCGAACGATGTGACCGCTGAAGCCATCAATCAGGCCAATCTGCGCGCCGCGACAGATGTGAACGCCGAGCTGCTTGGGCAAATAACTGTAGGAACGCGCTACCCGGTTATCGGTCAGAGCCAATTCTTCCCCTGGTTGCTGCTGGGCGATCCGGTCACGCGCAGCCCACTCGGCTGGGTCTTCCGCGATCTGGTGACCGTGAACGGCAATTTGAGTCTGGTCATCTTCACCGAGCAAACGGTGGTGCCGGGGCAAGTCCCACCGACCCTTGCCCCCACCTCTACCCCAGCACCGGCCGATGCCCCAAATCCGCTGCCAACGCCTACCGAACTGGCTGTGACCCCTGCCCCCTCAACCGGAGTCACCGGGCTGGTGACTGCCGAGATCAACATCCGTTACGGGCCGGGAGTAGACTATCCCCGCATAGGTGTAGGCCGCGCCGGTGATGTGTTTGACATTGTGTCCCGGCATACCCAATTCCCCTGGGTACAAATTCGCTATCCCAGCGCCCCCAACGGTGTAGGCTGGGTCGCGACCGATCTCCTGACCATTGATGGCAATCTGCTCAATCTGCCCTCGATAAGCCAGTTGACCTTCGATCTGCCAACTCTAACCCCTACCGCATCTGTCATTCAACAGGTCAATGTGGCTGGAGCCACGTCAGTGCCGCTCAGCCCGGCCTTTGCGGCGCTGGGGGACAAACTCTGGGGTATGATGCTGCAAGCTGGCTTCCAACCAGAGACCAGCACGCTCGGCGGGCTCTTCCTGATGAACCTGACAACCGGTGAAGCCATCACATTCGGGAATGATGTCGCCTTCAGCGGTATGAGCCTGAGCAAAATCGCTATCCTGGCAGCGCTCTATGACAAATTTGATGCGCCGCTTTCGCTCGATGCGGCTATCGAAGTCGCCAACATGATGATTTGCAGCGAAAACAGTGCCTCCAATGCACTGCTGGCGCGGCTGGGTGACGGCGATATGGTACAGGGTGCAGCCTATGTGACCGATTTTCTGCGGCGGCTGGGGCTGCAGAATATGTATCTCGTAGCGCCCTACCGCATCACCGAGCAGGCTACGCCGGCTCCCGTCACGGCACCGACCACTCAAGTCGACCAAAGCCGTGCCCAACCCGATTACTCAAACCAACTCACCGTAGATGATATGGGTCAACTGCTGGCAGGAATGTATCAGTGTGCGGTGCAGAATACTGGCCCACTCCTGAACTTCAGTGAGCCACGCTTCACGACCGGGGAATGCCGCCAGATGCTCGATGTCATGAGCATCAATAATCTGAGCCAACCCTTGATGATGAGCGCGGGTGTGCCGGATGGGACGCGAGTCGCCCACAAACATGGCTATATCAATGACACCCACGGCAACGCCGGTATCGTCTTTACACCAGGCGGCGACTATGCTCTGGTGACGGCGCTCCACGCCCCCACATGGCTGGACTTCCAGATTTCTTTCCCGTTGATTATGGACATGTCGCGGGAAACCTTTAATTACCTCAATCCAGCGACCCCACAGGAGACCAACCGGGATGTCTTTATCGTGCCGGTGGAAGAATGCCAGGTCGCAACCAACCCGATCATTGATGAATTGACCTCGATTAACTTCGCCGGATGAAGGTATTTGCTCTTTAGCCCTCACCCAAAGTCCCTCTCCCGGCGGGAGAGGGACTTTGCTCCCCTTCTCCCAGCGGTACTCCGCGTGCGGGAGAAGGGGCCGGGGGATGAGGGACTAACCCTTCACGCCGCCCAGAGTCAGGCCGGAGATCAGGTACTTCGACTGCCAGGTAAACAGCAGCAGCACCGGGATGGTCACGATGACCGAACCTGCCGCATATTTGCCCCAGTCCGTATTGAAAGTGCCGATCAGGTCATTCAAACCCAACGACCAGGTCCACACATCCGGACTGACCAGAATGACTTTGGCAACCAGGAATTCTGCCCAGGCGCCCAGGAAATTAAACAGGAAGACAATGGACAGTGCCGGGGTCGAAAGCGGTAGGATGATGCGCCAGAAGGACTCCAGGCGATTACATCCATCCACCATTGCCGCTTCTTCCAAATCCGGCGGGATGGTGTCGTAGTACCCTTTTAAGATCCAGATGCTGAAAGGAACGGCTGTGGTGATGTAAGCCAACATCAGCCCGGAGATATTGTTCGTCAGGCCGAGCTGCGCCACGATCACATACAGCGGCACCAACAGCATACCTGCCGGGATCATCTGGGTCGTCAGCAAGAAGATCAAAGCGGGACGCCGACCGGGGAACCGCCAACGACTGAAGGCGTAAGCGCCGGTCGCCGCGACGATCACCCCGATGATGGAAACCGTCACGGTGATGACAATCGTATTCCACAACCAGGCCAGGAAGGCTTCTTCGGAAAAGATCTGGGCGTAACTATCCAGTGTGGCACCCGGCGGAATGATGTCCAGCGAACGAGAGAGCAACCCGGAAGTCGGCCTCAGCGAAATGCTGATCACGCGCAGCACCGGATAGATCGAAATGATCGAGTAGAAGATCAAAATGGCGTGGAAAGGCTGCCAGACGAGCAAGCCCAGCCAGGCTCCAATCACCAGCCAGCCCAGGTTAAACCCGGTCAACAAAGTCACCAATGCACCGAGTACCACCAGACCGATGGCACCGTAGCGGCGAATTTGCTTCCAGTCCAGGCCATCCGGGGATGAGCTGGATCGTGCGGTTGTAATCGCGCTCATCGGTCGTAAATCTCCTTCAGGCCACCGCTGGTTGTGATCCAGATGATGGCAAACAGAAACAGAATGATGAAGATGATGATGGAGAACGCCGAGGCAAACCCAAATTCCAGCGTGGCCGCCGTGCCAAAGGCTGCGTTGTACAATCCGGTCACTAGAATGTTGGTACTTTCAGAGGGTCCACCATTCGTCATCGCCACGATCAGATCCGCCTTATTGAACGTCCAGATCACATCCAGCGTGATCGCCGGAATGAGGATCGGCCTCAGGAGCGGAATAGTGATGTTTCGGAAGCGCTGCAAAGCACTGGCGCCATCCATCTGTGCGGCTTCATAGTACTCTGCAGAGATACTTTGCAGGCCGCCCAAGAGCATGACCATGTAGAACGGAATGCCGAGCCAGACATTGACAAAGATGATGGCGACGAAGGCATAGAACGGGTCATCCAGCCAACTGATTGCCTGCCCACCAAAAGCCTCGATCAGATTGTTGACAAACCCGTACTGAGCATGGAATTCCTGTTTCCAGGTCAGATACACGATGATACCGGGTATCGCCCAGGGGATCACGATCAGGCTGCGGTAAATGCCTTTGAACCGGATCTTCTGGTTCATAATCATCGCCAGCGCCATGCCGATCGTCACATGGAAGAAGACATTTACCAGCGTCCAGATGATGGTGCGGGCCAGCAGGATTGGGAACGTCGAGTCCCGCGTGCGGAGCAACCGTCCAAATTCGGGATTACCGTTCTCATCGCGCACGATTTCCCCATCGCGCACGCGGAAGAAGACTTTGGTGAAGTTTTCCACCGCATATTGCGGGCTGTACAGCACACTACAATCCAGATCCGGGGCGCGGGTCAATACCGAGCTGTAACAGGGAAACGTTTCACGCCGAAGGTCGGAGAAAGCCAGCAGAACGTTAAAAATCAGCGGGTAAACCATGAACAAAACAAGAGCCACCACCGCCGGAGCCAGCAGTGTATAAGGCATGGCATGGGGTGTTTTGACTACTTTATCCAGGAACTGAAACAACAGGAACTGCAGAACCAGCGCACCAACAAGCAAGACGATGATCAATGGAACCACGAACAGAAGCGTGTCGATGATCCCCTGACTGGTCAGACCACTGAATTCACCCGAACTGACAGCAAGGAAGATTGCCAGAAAAATCGCAACCGGCGTGAGGTACAGTCCCCAGCGGAGGATGCGCTGCAAGCTGAATGGTGAGCGGGGTGAGAGGGCCGTTGAGGAAGCTGCCATAGTTGATTCCCCCTATAAAAACGGGGTGGAGCAAGCCTGCCCCACCCCTGAACGAACTACATAGCTGGCTGGAAACGGGTGTGACTAGCTCTCCAGGCAGATTTCCGCGGAGATCTGGGCTTCTTCAGCCGCATCCGCCGGGGTCATGCTGTTGCTCATCACGGCTTCCAGCTGCGGACGGACGCTGTCCCACATGCAGCGCAGGGTCGCATCAGCAGGCATACCCATACCGGTCGCCAGCGCGGCAGCCGATTCGGCCAGGATCGGGTTCTCAGCAGCGTCAACCGTCACTTCGGCAATGGCCGGCAGGCGGCTGGTACCGAGCGCGAAGGCTTCGACAGCAGAGGGGTCAGTGGTCAACCAGGTGACGAAAGACACGGCGGCAGCCAATTGGTCACCTTCAACGGTAACCGGAATGCTGATGAACTTACCAGCGGTGAAGGGCATCGGGCGGTTGCCATTTGCCAGCGCCGGCCACGGGGCCAGACCCAGGTTGTCCGGGCCGAGAGCCGGAGATTGTTCGGCATCCAGGTATTCGCCGATGGCCCAGTCGCCATTGATAATCATGGCAACGCTGCCTTCTTTGAACAGGTCGTTCGCGCAAGCATAGTCGCATTCTTCCGGGACAACCTGCTCGGTGAACTTCAGATCCTGAACGAACTGGTAAGCATCGATCCAGGCCTGGCTGTCCAGAACCATGTTGCCATCGGCATCATAGGTGCTGCCACCAAAACCGTGAACGAATGGCAGGAACCAGAACGGCTCATTCAGGTTGTAAGCGAAACCCTGAACTTCCGGGTTAGCTTCCGTCACGGCCTTGGCGGTCGCAATCAGGTCAACCCAGGTATCCGGGGCAGCTTCGACCAGGCTCTTGTTGTACATGAGCATCAGGTGATTGCCGGCATTGGTCGGAATACCATAAGTTGCGCCACCGACCTGGGCCGCACCCAGGTTGAACGGGTAGACGGAGACATCGAACAGTTCATCCAGCGGCTGGATGATACCGGCATCCACAAACACGCCGATGGCATCATTGGGGCCGAGGACCAGATCGGGCAGACCGGAACCGGCCAGACCCGCGTTCTGCAGGTCAGTACGCAGAACTTCGGTTTCCTTCTGGACGATCTCGAGGGTCGAACCAGGAGCCACGGTATCTGCCCAAATTTGGAACTGGGCAGCCAGAACTTCGTTATTCGAATCCCCGTCCTGGCTCCAGATGACCAGGTTGGTCGCCGGAAGCTGATCCTGCGCCATCACCGATACCACACCGCCCATGGCCAGCAGCGCCAACACCAATAGAACTACTAACTTGGAGAACTTCATCGTATGGGAACCCTTTCACTTTCTAACGAGGCAATAATGTTAGGAGCGCCGACGTGAATTAATCTAACGCTCATTTGCCATGATAGCGTTTCCACGAGGCCAATGCAAGATTTTTCTCAGCAACTTGCACAAACTAGGGGATAGATGTCAGGTAATGCTCATGACATTGACCTCGGCATTCTGCATGAAACCGATTTCAGTGGATGAAGCCGGTAATAGGCCGAGGAATCATTGGCTCAAACCACCCCTGGCGCACAGCAGAAATGCTCAGACCATCCAACCAATCAACCACATACAGCAGCACATCTTCCGCCAGCAACACATCTTCATTGAGTTGATGAGCAAGGCGCGTAGAAGCTTCAAAGGCCTGCCGCAACATCTTGCGCTCGGCCAAAGTCAGTCGGCGTTGGGGGCGTATAAAGTCAATCAGGGCGCTGCTAGGCACAGCGTGATATTCGTGCAACGCCTGCGGCGGCACAAAGGGACTCAGATCGACTTTGAACTCCGTCAGAACCTGCCGCAGAAATTGGTCACGGACATTGAATAAATCAGCGCGCAAACCGATCAGACGATGATGAATATCACCGGCCAGGGCATGTAACAGAGGGAGATTCGGCGGTTGCTGCGCCAATTGATCGTCAATGAAGTCGAGCAGGTCATCCGGCACACCGTCAGTCAAACAATGATCGAGCAATACCAACGCGACCTGACGAAGATCTTCCACTTCTGGTTCGTATGGGCTGTAATCCTGCTCTTGAGGTTCAAGCATCAGTTAGCCCCCTTGAGGTGCATCTGGGCATAAACGGCGCAAATACTCCCAAGTATAGATTCCGGTATGATGTCCATCATCCCAGGTGGGCATGAGGGCATAGTTACCAACCAGATCCACCTTTTGGATCCCGTAAGAGCGCTTTGGCTTTAAGACGAGGATATTGGCAGGGTCAAATTGTCGCCCCATATTCTGATGCCCTCCTCGGCACTCAACACAGGGGCAAGCTTCCCGCAGTTCAGATAGAGGATACTGGCAAGTTTTGCCATCGTCCCAGCTAATTTGCAGATACCCGTCGGCCTTGTTCAGGGTGATCCCTGTTGGCTTGGAAATGATCGTGGACAAGTGTCGTTGAACCTCTTTTGATTCAAGATTTTGTAGAGCGGGATTGTGCCTGTTCGATCCAGCGTTCTCGGCGGATGCGCTCAGCAGTAACCCGTACCGACTGCATCCGTCCGGCTAAGTCTTCAGGCGATTGAGCCGCTAGTTGAGCAAAAGTAGTAATGCCTAATGCCTTCAAGGCCCGCACATAAGCCGGGCCGACGCCGTCTATCACAGTTAAATCATCAACCGGTTGGTCATCCTGGCCTGGAGCGTATCGACTACCAGTACCTGCCTGATATTGTCCTGCTGTAGAGGTATTTCTGGAAGTCAACTGCCCGATGAACAGGCCGAAGAAGAAGCCGACAATCAAGTACCACAGACGTAGCATATCGAATGTCCAACTCGCTCGTGGTGAACTGGTATTTTGATTATAGCATACCGGACAATCACCATTCCTCAATAATGATGGTATCGTCGCAACCTGTTGACCTACCTTTCCGCCCGTTACCTCGCTCTGCTACAATCGACTCTGGTCTGCGTCGGCAGCCTTTCCATTTCAGGGGTTATCAGTGCTGGAGCCAATCCATGAGTCGTCGTCTCGTCCTCTGTTTGCTGCTGGTCACTGCGTTGAGCGCCTGCCAGGGGCCGCCTCCAACCCAGGTCATCATCGTGGTCACTGCCACCCCGGAAGTCAGTTCAACCCCGGAAACCACGGTCGAAGTGCAGGCGGTCAGCAGTAACACACCGCTGCCACCCACCACTACCCTGACCCCGGCGCCTAGCGCCACGCCCAACGTCTTCCCGACGCCCGTTTCGACCCAGATCCAGGTTGCCGAGCAAGTCTTTGAACGGGGACGCATGCTGTGGATTCAACCCCAGAGCAAAATCTGGGTCATGCTGGATGATGGTAGCGGCAGTGGTCAGTGGATGGTGTATGACGATACCTTTGTCGAAGGGGAAGCCGAAAACGATCCAGCTCTGGTTCCGTCAGAAGGCATGTTCCAGCCACAACGAGGCTTCGGCAAAGTTTGGCGAAACACCCCGACAATCCGGGAATCGCTCGGCTGGGCATTGACCCCTGAATTTGGCTATGTCAGCCCCTATGAGTATCATGCCGGTGGCAGTGTCAACGCCCAAAATCAGTACGAGCGTGGGCCGGGCTACCATTTACTCTCCAGCTTGTACGGCAATGAACGCTTCCGTTTCAATGAAGCGGATGGCACCTGGCAAAAGATCAGTGGTTAACCTGGATTCGAGGACGCAACCGTGAAAACCCTGCGCCGCTGGAAGCTGGATACCGAACAACCTTATTGCAGCACCTTGGCAGCCGATGCGCACCTGTCAACCACCCGCTACGCGGATGACCAGTCATGGGAACTGAATCTCGGCGTAGGGGAGACCACCGCGCTTGCGCTACAAACGCGCTATGGCGGGCGCGCCGGACTGGTGAGCATTGTGCCGATGTGGCAGCACGAGGGGCGTGTTATCCACCAGTATCAGGCGTATGCCATTCCCCCGCTGATTACCGCATTCGCTCCCGGTTACCTCCGGGTACAAGCCTCGCTCAGTTTGCAACTGGCAGTTCAAATCGAATACTGGGTGATGGACTCCAACGCGGTCGGTGCAAAGATCACGCTCTCCAACGCGCATGACCATGAAACTGAAGTGACGCTGGATCTACTAGGTGTGGTCGGCATCAACAATCGCGAACAAAAAGTTGCGATCATCCCGCTGGAACCCGGTGAACAACTCGGTATGGCGCTGGGAAAAATTGGCAATATAGAGCCAGTCATTCGGTTGGAGGGTGCCGCCTCGACAGTCGCGGACGGGGCCAACACCACGAAACTCACGCGGAAACTCAGCATTGGTAGCCGCAAAAAGACCGTCGTCCGTTGGGTTCACGCTGCCCTACCGACCTGGAAAGAGTCAGCCGCTCTGGCGCTCAAGTGGCTGGAACAGGATTGGTCAAAGGCCTTCAGTCGCATCGAGAAAGCGACTCAAGCTATTCCGGTAATCGAGACCGGGGATGAGACCCTGGATAGTGTGCTCGCTACAGCTTGGCAGCAGTGGGTACAGGGATTTATCAACCCGCCCCCTGCCCTGCCCTTCAAGATGGTCGTTCCGCTGCGATACCCGGAACGTGGCTTCAGCCTCAGTGGTGATGGTTCCGATATAGATCGAACATGGGGTGGCAGCAGCCCACAGCAAAGCTATCTGGCCGCCATGAACGTGGCACCCATCAACACAGAATTGGCCCAGGGTATTCTCCGCAATTATCTGGCGGTACAAAAACCGGACGGCTGGATAGACTGGAAACCCGGTCAACCCTTGTTGCCCACCCAGGAATCCACTTTATGCCCGCCCTTGTTGGCAAGGTTGGCCTGGACACTTTTCCAGTACACCGAAGATGAAGCATTCTTGCGAGAAAGTCTCCCCAAGCTCGTCCGCTTCTTCAACCGATGGCTACAACCGGATCAGGATGCCGATGGTGATGGTTTCCCCGAATGGCAAAGCGAAGCCCAAATGGGCTATGCCTTCCTGCCCACCTTCGCCGCCTGGCAGACCTGGGGGCAGGGCGCGGACATCCGCACTGTGGAAACACCTGACCTGATCGCTTACCTTGTATCAGAAGCTCGCAGCTTGGGTGAAATCGCCAACCATCTGCACGATGAAACTACTCAAAAGCAGCTCCAACCGCAGATTGACCGCCTGACCGCAGCGCTGGAGTCGCTCTGGAATACAGAAGCCAGGCGCTTCAGCTATCGCGACCGCGATACGCATAGCACCCAGGCAGGTCAAACCCTGTTCAACGAAGCGCGCGGAATGGATGTCATCCCAATTGCAGCTGACCTAAAACCGGCCGCACGTATCCTCTTGCGCGTCAAAGGGGGAACCGATGTCCAGCCAAACTGTACCTTCACACTTGAAGGTAGTGATCCATCTGGCGCACCCATTACCGAGTCAATAGAGGGTTCAGCCCTCGACTGGGTGCGGGGGCAAGGTGTTGTCAGCAGCCGCGGCACCTTCAGCCAACTCGACCGCGTGAAAGTGGATCGCCTCAGCCGGGTCTACCTGGTGGACGTCCTGACGTTGGATACTGCGAAGGAAGACCTGACTCAATACTTGCCATTGTGGGCAGGCGGCCTCTCAACCGAGCATGCCAGTGCACTCATTGCCCGTTTGACTGACACTCAGATATTCTGGCGAGCCACCGGTGTGCCGATGGTCCCCGCCACGGACCCCAACTACGATCCCTCCAATGCCGATGGCGGCGGAGGCATCTGGCCCTACTGGCAGACCCTCATAATGGATGGTTTGATCGAACATGGAGCCATCGCGCAGGCCACCGAGTTATATAAGCGACTGCTCAATGCCCAGGCGGCCACCCTGCGCCAGCATAAATCTTTCCGCGAGTTCTACCATGCGGAGCGCCCCGAAGGATTGGGTGACCGACGACTATCTGGAATTCCCTCATTGCACCTGTTACTGCGCGTGCTGGGCGTACGAATCATCTCGGCGACCAGCGTCTGGACCGGCAGTACCTTCGCCTGGGGTAGCCCTGTGAAGATCACCCAGCATGGCGTCACCGTGGAACGCAGCGCCGAGCAAACCGTCATCACCTTCCCCGGCATAGAGCCCATCACACTGGAGAATGGGAAGATGCAGCATATCCAGGCACCGACCAACCCAGCATGAGCGAAGCACCATCTTTCCCTCTCGACGCGATCAGCCGGCACCTTATCCGCAACACGGCGGACGGTATCCTGATCGCTCACCAGGGCAAACTGCAACTCATTAACCCTGCAGCCGCCGCTATGCTGGGCGTGACGGTGGAATCGAGCATCGGCAAACAAATCGAGAGTATCTTCACACTCAATCCTGCCCTGCTCACCTTGTTCTCTCGCAGTGGCGACCAGACATTGGAAGTACGCCTGCCAAAGCGGCGCCTGGCGGTCGGCATCGGCCATACCTTGCCCGGCGGCGAGCGCATGGTCATCCTGCAGGATGTGACGGAAAAGAACGAACTCGAATCCCGGCGTGAATCACTCATTTCCACCATGCGGCATGACCTCAGGAACCCCATTTCAGCCATCAGCGGCTTTGCCGAACTGGTAGAGAAATTTGGCGACCTCAACGATCAACAGAAACGCTTCCTCACCCGCATTCGCCAGACCACCAGCAAACTCTATGATGTGATCGATACACTGGTCGATCTAGCCTGGATCGAAGCCGGAATGCCCTTGGCGCATCAACCCATTGATCTGGTCATGCTGGTTGATAAGGCCGTCAGCCGGCTCCGCACCCTGGCCTACGACCGGCGTGTCACCATGGCTGTGTCTGTCCAGAAGCCGATGCCCGCCGTTATGGGCGACCCCATGCGACTGGAAATGGTCATCTTCCATTTATTGCAGAATGCCATCATTTACTCTGATGTCGACCAATCCATCGTCATTCACGCCTGGGGAGATATTCACGAGGCGTATGTCAGCGTAGCCGATCAGGGGATTGGCATCGATGATGATGAGCTCGAACTGGTCTTTGATCGCTTATACCGCTCCCGTGATGAACGGGTGCGCGAGCGTCCCGGTGGTGGCCTCGGCCTGACGATCGCCCGCACCATTGTTCAGCGGCACGGTGGCGACCTGTGGGCTTCCAGCAATCCCGGTCAGGGCAGTACCTTCACATTTGTGCTGCCTGCCGTTGAAGCCTGATGTTCGCTTGGCGGCCTTTGCGTCTCTGCGGTTAGTTTTGTCTTTGGATTGGACTTCCCATGCAAAAGGTCAGGATCACCCTGCCCGGCACCATCACGTTCGGCCCAGCCCTGAACAGCCTGGCGCTAGCGATTGGTCTGCACACCACCGTCGAAATCAGCCACCGTTCGGATGATGCGCTGATCGTCGAAGCTTCTGGTGAAGGCTCCGGGCACTATGGCATCGGCCTGCGCCATCCCGTCGTGCTATCGATGATGCGTGTCTTCCAGAAGCAGGAACGCGCTCCACGTGGCGTCACTGTCCGCATTCAGAATGCCATCCCGGTCACGGACGGACTGGGCGCGGAGAATGCTTTCAACATCGCCGGGGTCATCGGAGCCAACAACCTGCTGGATACCAGCCACAATCGACTGCAAATGCTCGAACTGGCGGCCAGCCTGAGTCCGGCACCCTATCACACCGCTGCCAGCATCATCGGTGGATTGGTCACCAGCCTAACCGTCAATGGTCGCTTGCTGCATCGGCCCATCACCGTCCAGCCCTTGCAGGTCATCATCGTCCTGCCCGATCTGCCCCGCTATCCTGCCGAGGCCAACCTTATTCGACCGGATCGGATCTTGTTCAACGATGTAGCCTATAACCTCGACCGGGTGCCCTTGATGATTGAGGCCCTGCGAACAGGCGATCTCCCTCTGCTGGGTGATGTCTTGGATGACCGCCTGCGTCTCCCCATGCTCAAGCCGTTGTTGACTGGCTACGATCATGTGGCTGAAATGGCTCGGCGTGCCGGAGCCAGCGCCATCACCCTGTGTGGAGATGGACCTGCTATAGTCGCATTCGCACCGGATAACCATGCCGAGATCGCCAGTACGATGGTCACCGCCTTCGACAACAGCGGCATCAAAGCCCGCTCCTGGGTCGTCCCCATCGACCGTCAGGGTGTCGTGATTAGCGTCATCGGCTGAGACTGAAGTTCGCAGTTCTCTGTTCAGAATCATGGTGACACCCAGGCGCTGAACACATTTGCGCAACTCATGCAATGTCCACCGCGTACTGTACTTGATTCTTGTTACTTACTTACTGTCTCCCACTCCGGCTGAAAGCTGTTCGCTGACCGCTGAAAGCCAACAATCAAAAGGCGCGCTTATCACTATGTTTCGTCGCAACCGCAGAGGCACACTCAACGCCTCAGACGTCCCCGATGTTCCCGACATCCCCATGAACTGGCGCCGGCTGATCGGTTATCTGGGGCCGTATAAGGCGCGGATGGCGCTGGCGATTCTGGCGCTTATGCTGAGCGCAGCCCTGAATCTGGTGTTTCCATTCGTAATCGGTCAGGTGGTCAATAGTGTCCTGACCCAGCGAAATTTCGACCTGCTCAACCAGATCACTATCGGCTTGCTGGTCGTCTTCGTCTTCCGCTCGATAACTTCCTTGATCGAAAACTACAACCTGAACTACATCGGCGAGCGTATTGTTGTTGACCTGCGCCAGCAACTCTACAACCACTTGCAAAAGCTCTCGCTCGGCTTCTTCGTCCAGCGCCGCGTCGGTGAACTCGTCAGCCGCATGTCCAGCGACGTGACCGCGCTACGCAGTGTATTGACCAACAACGTCAACGTCCTCATCCAGCAGAGCCTCACCATAGTTGGTTCTGTCGCCCTCATGTTGGCACTCAACTGGCGGCTCTCGCTGTTCATCCTCGTCCTGACGCCGATCATCATCGCCATCGCCGCCGCTTTTGGCTTTTGGCTCCAGCGCACCAGCACCCGCATTCAGGATGAACTAGCCAGTGCAACCGTCGTGAGTGAGGAAGTGTTGCAGAACATCCGCGAGGTCAAGAGCTTCGTCCGGGAAGACTATGAGATCAAGCGGTATCAGTCCGCTATCGGGCGAACGTTCGCGGCAGCGTTGCGTGTCCTGCGTATACGATCGGTCTTTGGCCCACTCATCGCCTTCCTCGGCTTTGGTGCACTATCGCTCATCCTGTGGTTCGGCGGGCGGGAAGTCATCGAAAATCGCCTTCTGGTAGGCGACCTGATCGCCTTCCTATTTCTGGGTGTTCAAGTCGCCGGGGCGCTGGGTTCATTCATTGGGCTGTACAGCTCGGTGCAGGAAGCCATCGGCTCGACCAAGCGCGTCTTTCAGATTCTCGATACCGAACCGGATATTGCCGATTTGCCAGACGCACAGGTGCTGACCCGTGCCGAAGGTCGTATCACCTTTGAAGGCGTTCACTTCAGCTATGACGAGCGCCAGGAAGTGCTTCACGATCTCTCGCTCGATATTGCACCCGGCGAGATCGTGGCACTGGTCGGCCCCAGCGGCGCGGGCAAGAGTACGATCTTCAACCTGATTCCCCGCTTTTATGATCCAACCGAAGGTGCCGTCCGCGTCGATGGACATGATCTGCGTGAACTCACCCAGGCCAGCCTGCGCGAGCAAATCGGCATTGTCCCGCAAGAGACTCTGCTGTTCGGCGGCACCATCAAGGAAAACATTCGTTACGGCAAGCTGAACGCCACCGACGCCGAGTTGATCGACGCCGCCAAAGCCGCCAACGCCCATGATTTCATCATGGAACTACCCGATCAATATGAGACGATCGTCGGTGAGCGCGGAATCCGCCTCAGTGGTGGGCAGCGTCAACGGGTTGCCATCGCCCGCGCCATCCTCAAGAATCCCCGCATCCTGCTGCTGGATGAAGCCACTTCCAGCCTCGATAGCGAAAGTGAGCATCTGGTACAGGAAGCCCTGGCCCGCCTGATGCAAAACCGCACCACCGTCATCATCGCCCATCGCCTCAGCACCATCAAAGTGGCGGATCGCATCGTCGTCTTGGATAAAGGTAATCTGATTGAACTGGGCACCCATGAAGAACTTATGGCGCTGGACGGTCTCTACGCTAAACTCTACTCCATGCAGTTCCGGGATGAACTACTGTCGGAAACTACCTGAAGCTATTTCCCGTTTTCAGGGTCGGAAATGTCGTTTTCGACCTCCGAAAGCCCCTCTCCAGCGATGCGACCCCAACAGCCTGCTCCTTTCCCGTACTTAAGCATCGCGCCGGAGAGGGGTTTGGGGTGAGGCCTCTGTCGCTGCAACACGCCTTTGACCGCCTTTAGCCAAAAACCTGCCATAAAAAGGGGCGGGGGAGTAAGGTAAGTGGATACGACCCAAACCATCTTTGTGACTGGCGGGACCGGATTCCTGGGCGGCGCACTGGTCAGACGCCTGAGCGATGACGGCTACCGGGTGCGCGTCCTGGCGCGTAACCCGGCACGGGCAGGTTACGTCCGTGATCTGCCCGGGGTGGAGATTATCCCCGGCGAGATGACCGAAGCGCGCTCCGTAATCAGCGCCCTGCGCGGTTGCGATCGGGTCTTTCACGTCGCTGCCGCGACCAATGGCAGTCTGGCCCATCAGCGCCATACCAATATTGAAGGAACGCGCTGTGTGGTCGCGGCTGCGGCAGCGCAGGGCATCCAGCGGTTTGTGCATGTGAGCACCGTCGCCGTCTACGGTTATTCGCGGCAGGGGATCATCACCGAAGCCGATCCAATGACACCGGGTGACGAACCCTACAGCACCACCAAAGCCGAAGCTGAAAAAGTCGTCCAGCAGATAGCGGACGCGAACAGGATGCCCTACAGCATCATCCGCCCGGCGATGATCTACGGCCCACGTTCCGGCATGTGGACAGAGAAAGTCTTTCGCCTCGCCAGCCTCCGCCCTACCCCCTGGATTGGGGACGGGAGTGGCAGCGCCTACCCGATCTACGTTGATGATGTCGTTGATCTCATGTGCGTATTGGCGACACATCCAGCGGCGGTCGGGGAAACCTTCAACTGTGCGCCAGACCCCTCCCCTACTTGGAGAGATTATCTTGGTGGCTATGCGCGGTTGAAGGGGCATCAGGCATGGCTGGGGATTCCCTTTGGCCTGGTTTATCCGGCCGCCCGTCTCATCGCTGCCCTGGCACCCTCCCAGACCGAGCTAAAAGAAGCCGCCCATGTCATCAACATGCTCCGGCAGTCCAAGACCCACAGCATGGCAAAAGCCCGGGATCAGCTCGGTTGGTCGCCACAGGTTGCTTTGGCCGATGGTATCGCCCGGTCAGCCATATGGTTACATGAAATCGGCAGACTATAGGAAGCGAAATAGTTTCTCTAATCCGGAGCCGTTCATGACTTCGGATTAAGGCGACAGCCGATCAATTCACTGCTCCATAAGCGTCAAGCATCTACGGAAAGAATCGAAACATATGTTCCGTTTTTGAACTCAACCTGTGCTATACTGACGCAATACGATTTCGTTCCATCGGCCTCACAAAAGACACAAATACACGTAACGCCGCCAATACGGCCACGCCAATGGCGGCAATCACGGGGGTAGCCACCAAAACTCCATGCCCAGCCATCGCCGCCGCCGCCGCAATAACACTTGGAGATGTCCCATTGTGGCTTTAACTCGGTGTCCAATCTGTCCATTATGTCCAAAATGTAAAATGGTATGCAGATGACTGATTTGCTCATAATGCTTCTTGTGGGCGCTGGATTGGCGCTCCTCGGTGTCCTGGCCTGGTGGTTGCTCATTGCCAGCGAAGGAGTCTACCTCGGTCGGCGGATGGTTATCTGGCTCTATGACCTATTCGCCAACCGTTACGACCGGGTCAAAAACTACGTCCGGGAATACGAAGAGCTGTTTCTGGCCGCACCCCTCATGCAGCGTGTCCAACCCCAACTTGACCCGCTCATCCTCGATGTCGCCACGGGCACCGGGCGGTTGCCACTGGCCATGATGCGAAACCGCACCTTTGAGGGACGTGTCATCGGGGCAGACCTCAGCGGGGAAATGCTTCGGCAGGCTGTCCGCAACCTGTACGTATTCGAGGAACGTGTGGATTGGGTGCAGTGCCCGGCGGAACACCTCCCCTTCCCGGATAACACCTTTGATATCGTCACTTGTCTGGAAGCCCTGGAGTTCACCGTTAACCCGCAGGCGACCCTGCGCGAACTCATCCGGGTGCTCAGGCCGGGCGGATTGCTACTCATCTCCCAGCGGATCAACACCCGTTATATGCCCGGCAAGACCTGGACAGCCGGTGAAGTCCTCGCACTGTTGGAACAAAACGGTATGGTCGAGGGCCAGGCCCAAATCTGGCAGACCGACTATCGCAAAGTCTGGGGACGAAAAGCCGGGGAGTCACGGCCAGTCGGAACAAAAGCCCTCGCGGACATACTCCGCTGCCCGCGCTGTCAGCAGTCCAATCTCACGCGGCGCAGCGAAGGTTGGTTATGTGCGGGGTGTGGAGCCAAATATCACCTTCGTGCAGATGGTGTCCATCAAATCATGGTCTGATCTGCGTTCACAGGCGGCTTGTATCTGGTAGAATGTCCTCCTATAAAGTCCCATACCCCATTAAAGGACAAACTTTCCGGTGAAGCTGTTACCGCTTGAACATCGCGTGCTGATTGAAAAGGCTATTCAGGCCGCCCAGGCTGCCGGTGATCTGCCCGCGTTTGAAATGCCCACGATTGAAATCCGCCCACCTAAGCAGGCGGCACAGGGCGACTACGCCTGTGCAGTTGCCATGGCCCTGGCTAAACCCACTGGCAAAAACCCCTTGGATATTGCCAATGCCATTGCCAATCACATTCAGAAACCGGACTTCGTCAGCGCGGTCGAAGTCGTCAAGCCTGGTTTCATCAATTTCCGCCTCAATGAGTCCTGGCTGCAGCAGCAGGTTGAAGCCATCATCACCGAAGGCGACCGCGTCTTTCAACTAGACACCTTCAAAGGGAAACGCGCTCAAGTCGAGTTCGTCAGCGCCAACCCCACGGGTCCACTCCACGTCGGACGCAGTCGCGGGGCCATGGTCGGCGATACCATCGCCCGGATTCTGGAAGCCGCCGGTTATACGGTCGAACGCGAGTACTACTTCAATAATGCGGGCGTTCAGATGACGAATCTGGGCAATAGCCTCAGAATCCGTTATCTGGAGGCGCTGGGATTGCCCGTAGAGGTCCCTGCCAGTGACAACACGACCTTTTATCAGGGTGAGTATCTCAAAGACTTTGCCCGTGACCTGGTCGCCGAACAGGGCAACAGTCTGGTTGAAGCCGACTGGCAGCCCTTCAAGGAATATGCTGAAAAGCGCATGTTCGGCATCATCAAACAGACACTCGCCCGGGTCAATGTAAGCCACGATGTGTTCTTTAATGAGAACAGCCTCTATGACGACGGTTCGGTCACCCATACGGCGGAAGTCCTGGAAAAAGCAGGCTATATCTATCGTTCTGCTGCATCCCAGAATCCCGGAGAAAACCAACCCGGCGAGCATGATGAGGAAAATGCCGGTAAAGGGGTAGCTACCTGGTTCCGCAGCACTGCCTTAGGGGACGCAAAAGATCGGGTTCTCATCAAGAGTGATGGCAACCCGACCTACTCCCTACCGGATATTGCCTACCACATCAATAAGCTCAACCGCGGTTTTGACCTGCTGGTCAACATCCTCGGTGCCGACCACAACGCCCAATACAAGGTCGTTCAATATGGTGTAGAAGCCCTCGGCTTTGATCCCTCCATCATCCATGTCATCATCATCCAACTGGTGAAAATGGTGCGGAATGGGAAAGAGGTCAAAATGAGCACCCGGCGCGGCGATTACGATACGCTGGATGACCTCATTGACCAGACCAGCGCCGATGTCGTCCGCTACATGCTGCTCGCCCGCAGCCCGGATTCGCATCTCAACTTTGACCTCGATCTGGCAGTTAAGCAAAGTAACGAGAATCCGGTCTATTACATCCACAATGCCCATGTCCGCTGTGCGGGCATCGCCCGTGAAGCCGCTAAACAAGGCATCACGGATGACGGCGCTGACCTGGGTAAACTGGGCGCTGCGGAGTTGCGATTTTTGCGAAAGGCCTTGGAACTGGGCGATGTGATCGACAGTTCGGCGCATGAACTGGCACCTCATCGCATCGCCTTCTATGCCCACGAACTAGCGACGGTTTTCCACCCGATCTATGATGAAGTGCGTGCCTTGCAGCCCGATATAGATCCCGCTACGCAGAAAGCTCGCCTGCGGTTTTACCGGGCGGCACAAGTGATCTTCAAGCGCGTGTTAACCCTGATGGGCATGAGCGCGCCTGAACGGATGTAACCCCTACCCCAAGGAGCAAGACGGATGGGACTGAAACCCGACCACTGGATCCGCAAGATGGCGCTTGAACACGGCATGATTGAGCCGTTTGTGGAAAAACAGGTGCGCGAAGGAGTCATCAGCTATGGCGTCTCCAGCTATGGCTATGACATGCGCGTGGCCGATGAGTTCAAAATCTTCACCAATGTCTATTCGGCAGTCGTTGATCCGAAAAACTTCTCTCCGGAGTCGTTTGTCGACTTTAAGGGCGATGTCTGTGTGATCCCGCCAAACTCGTTTGCGCTGGCCCGTTCGATGGAATACTTCCGTATTCCGCGCAGCGTATTGACCGTCTGCGTTGGTAAATCGACCTACGCCCGCTGCGGTCTGATCGTGAACGTAACCCCCTTTGAGCCGTCATGGGAAGGCTACGTTACGCTGGAAATCAGCAATACGACTCCCCTTCCTGCCAGGGTCTATGCCAATGAAGGACTGGCACAAGTCCTGTTCTTTGAAGCGGATGAGGAATGCGAAACTTCATACGCCGATAAGAAGGGTAAATACCAGGGACAGGTCGGGGTCACGCCTCCCCGCCTGTAAAGGCAATCTGCGGTATCCTCTGTGGTCATCTCGTCGTGACCACAGAGGATTTTCTGATGAAGCGCGAAGCGCGTGAACAAGCACGATCCCTCCGCCGCCAGGGCTATTCCATCAAACAGATCTGCCAGCAACTCGGCGTAGCGAAATCTTCAGTCAGCCTGTGGGTTCGCGATATTCCTCTGACCGAAGCCCAACTGGCTGACCTGAAGCAGCGGCATCCCATTTTTCACGGTCAACATGCTGGTAGCCAATCCATCGCCGCCAAACACCGCGCCTTACGCGAACAATACCAACAAGAAGGCCGCATCAAAGCCCGTGAAGGTGACATGCTCCATCAGGCTGGTTGTATGTTGTACTGGGCTGAAGGAACCAAAAGTCGTCACCAACTTTCATTCACCAATAGTGATCCTGAAATGCATCGTTTCTACATGCGTTTTCTCAGGAATTGTTTGACGGTCAAAAACGAGCAGATAAGCCTCTACATTCACTGCTATACGGACAATAATCTTGCACTGGATGAAATTACTACATACTGGCTTCTTCTCTTGGAACTTCCAGAATCTTGCCTCCGCACACCACAGGTCAATCCAAGACCTACAAGTAGTCAGCAAAAAGGACGAAAACTCTATTATGGTGTCTGTACAGTGTGTGTTCTTTCAACCCGCCTGGTACAACAGGTTTATGGCGCGATCCAGGAATATGCCGGGATTGATAAACCAGAATGGTTATTGTAAATTATGGTGCAGAGTCAGGGCGCATAGCTCAATCGGCAGAGCATCCGTTTTACACGCGGGGGGTTTCAGGTTCAAGTCCTGATGTGCCCATCCAAAACGCGCAGCATATCCAACCAAGCTGCGCGTTTTGATTCACCCCGCTATCCGCTTTGTAATGAAACTGCTTGCGTCAATCTCAAGGGTGCTATATACTGAGCCACGTTACACTATTGTTAGACTAGCGTTTCAAAATCACAACCTTTGGGAACTTGATTATGCTCTCTGCCCAAACTGCCAATCAGCAAATTCTGATTGTGGAAGATGATGAAGATACCGCTGAAGTCGTCTGCACCCTGCTGAACGAAGCGGGCTACCAGGCAACTGCGGTGGATACTGGCAAAGTGGCCTTGAGCGAAATTGCCTCGATGCGTCCGGATCTCGTTTTGCTGGATCTTGGCCTGCCAGATATAAACGGACTAGATGTACTCAAGCAAGTCCGCACAACCTCATTTTTACCGATGATTGTAGTTAGTGGCTACAGCCGGGAAAATGAAAAGGTTGTCGCACTAGAAGCCGGTGCTGATGATTTCCTCGGCAAGCCCTTTTCCGGTGATGAACTAGTCGCCCGAGTCGGTGCCTTGCTGCGCCGCATCAAGTGGACTCCCCAGGCTGAAACGAAGCTCAAGGTACGCCAACTCGAGCTGGATATACCCCGGAGGCAGGCGACCATCCGTGGAGAACGTCTGCGTCTGACCCCCATCGAGTATGGTTTGCTGGTCACCCTCATGAAGAATGCTGGTCATTTGGTGACCCATGATGAACTGCTGCGCGTAGTCTGGGGCGAAGAATACGTCAAGAACGGGGATTATTCAGTCTTGCGAGTGAACGTGTCACGTCTACGTCAGAAAGTCGAGCAAAACCCCCGTCATCCTGGATACATAGTCACAGTGCCAGGCCAGGGCTATCGGATGCCTGCTGACCGCCAATAGCAACCGGCTAACAGGCGTGGTGAATTGCCTGTCGGTAAGTTATAGTCTGTAATACTGCATGAGGCTATTCCCCATTTTCTGTTAAAGGTACAAGTATGCCGGGTGACTATTCCATACTGGCTCCGATTTACGACTCGATCCGCTTGAATGCCTATGAAGCGCAAATCATTCCTCGGATCATGGACTATGCTCAAAGTCGGGACTGGGCTGGACGTCGGATCATGGTGCTGGGCTGCGGTACAGGTACCGCAGTGGAGTATTTGAATCAATACACCTATATGGTCCAGGGCGTGGACAGTTCCCCGGATATGCTGGAAGCAGCCCGCAGCAAATCAAGCAATGCTGGCACCGGCATTCGCTGGATACAGGCAGATATTCGAGAAGCGCTCAACTTTAATACCACCGACCTGGTTCTGGCGCTCAATTGTCTCAATGAAGTCAACAGCCTTCGTGATCTTGAGCTGATCTTTGCGAATGTCAAGCAAACCCTTGAGCCTGGCAAACTCTTCATATTTGATTTGCAAACCGTCAAGGGGTTGATTGAAATTAATGAATCCGGGACACAGTTAGTCTACGATAATCCAAAATCGTTGATGGTGGTCACTACTTCAGAATACGATTTTGAGAGACACAGCCTGACCATCTTCTTCCGCATCTTCCAGCGCTCTGGAGATGCCTGGAAACGTACTGAAGCCCGTCAAATTCTGCGTGGCTTTCCTATCCAGGCTGTGGCAACCTTGCTACAGCGCAGCGGACTGAAGCTAAAAACACTCTTGTCACAAGATCTAATCGCCTATGATGCAGGTACCTCCGATGCGCGGCGAGTGATCTTTATAGTTGAATCCTGAACGATGACTGATCTAAATCCTTCTACCACAGGCGTATTGCGGTTCCCGGTTGATAGTGAACACAGTGGTGTGCGACTAGCTGTGCTCATGGGCTTTATCCTATCTGCTGCAATCCTCTTCGTTATTGCTAATGCGGTTATCCCCTCGCAGGGTTTGAACATCGTCGCTGGTTTAATCGCCTTTGCTGGAGCCGTGGGAGTCAGCCGCCTGCTCGAACCATTTCTCAAAGCACGTTGGCCCAGCGGAAGAGCGCTGGAAGTAACCACGGAAGCGATCCGTGTAACCCGTCACTCACAAACGCAGGTTGAAATCGGTACCTTTGAGCCGATCCAGATTCATCTCTGGCGTTTTCCGGTCAAACGACGGGCAAGGGTCCCCAAAGGCTGGTATGTGATGGCCTGCGCCCTGGAACAAGATGACAACTGGGTAGCGGTTTATACATTTGCACCTCCAGATCAATCTGACCAGTTGGCACGCCTTATACCCTTTCCTGTCCTCACACCGCCGGATAGCAAACGTCAGTCTGATTCGTTGCGGGTCGCGGGTGAACAGCGCCGCCTGCTCACCGCCGAGCAGCACCGCTGGCATGATGGTGCCGAAATGCAGTTGGCTGATTTTGAGCAATTTGCCCGACAACTTAAAGAGCAATTTCCGCAGTGGATACCCGCCGCTCATTAATACCCCTGCTCGTAACGCTGTTATCGATTATCAGCGGACGAGTGAGCTGGGCCCAAAGTAACACGCTGGAACCCCTCACGCCGTCCAACGGAGTAATCGAATCGGGCGGTGAGCAGGTCTGGGTATTCAATGGAACAGGCGGTTCAGTGATCTCTCTGTTGGCAGAATCGGTCAGTGGGTCGCTAGATCCAGCCATAACCCTTCTCAACAGTCGTGGGCAAACACTCATTAGTAATGATGATTATGCCTTCCCAGCTCTGAGTAGTGCGCTTCTCCAAGCCATCACGTTACCATCGAATGATCAATATTCTGTACGTGTCACGGGCATAAATGGCACTTCTGGTGACTACACCCTGACCTTAACCCCTGGATTTACCGATATAGCAGCGGTCGATAACTTCAATGGGGATACCGGCTGGAATACATCCAATGGTGATCTGAGTGAGGCCGACGGACAACTAACCCTATCGGTTCAGGGAGCACTCCAAACTGCGGTTGCCAGCCGGGAGAACCTCACCTCAGCCAGTGACTTCTTTGCAGAAACCCGCATCAGCGTCACAGGACCAAACGGCTGGATCGTAGGCTTTACCTACCGCCAGCAGAATAGTGAAAGCTACTGGCTCAGGGTCAACAGCCGCGGCGAGTGGCGGTTAGAAATCCAATCCGTTAATGAACGTCGTATCCTGCGTGACTGGACAGCGCATCCTGCCCTTGCGGGGAATAGAGATACTTTCCGACTAGGAATGCTCGCTAATGGAAGCGGTATGGATTTCTTTTTTGATGGGCAGCTTTTCGGTCGCTTCACGGATAGCACTCTGATGACGGGAACAGGCATCAGTCTCCTGGTCGAAACACCTGACGGACTCGATAGCCGCGTGAGTGCTAACTTTGATGAATTGAGTATTACCGTGCCGCGCCTGGTTGACAGTCAATTGGTGCTACCCAAGGCCTTGATCGCCGCTGCCCCGGTAGATCTCATACGGGATTTACAACGTCAATCAGTTATTCCGGCTGGTGGCGAACTGGCTTTCAATGTCGAGGAAAGTTTTGTTGAGTCTCGCATTCCTGGAGTCGAACGCTTCTTGTTAGCGCGGGAATCGACCTTCACCAACCTGGTACTTGGTACCCGTGTCACACTACAAACCGCAGCGCCGGCAGCTACAGGCTGCGGGCTGGTCTTCGGGAATATCGCCGATGACAATTACTACTTAACCTATGTCGACGCCGCAGGTGGTCAAGGGGTTTCACGCCGCGAAGGTGCGATGTTCCAGCCTGGCATTTTCCGCGAACATATACCAGACCCCGCCAACAGCTATGACTTGCTGGTGATCGCTGTGGGCGGACGCATTCTGTATTATGTCAACCAGGAGTGGGTAGGCACCCTCAATGAAAGCCCATCCGCCGGCGCAGTCGGTAATGCGGTGGTAAACTTTGAGCCAATTGCTACTTCCTGCGAATTCAACAATACTTGGGTCTGGCGCTGGGAAAGCACGTCGTAGTTGCAAATACCTGGCGCAGAAGGGGTACTGATGCAGTCAGTAGAGGCCGCCATTCTCCGCACTGTGTTGTACGCTCACCTGTTTCGCTTCCCTCTCACCCTGCCTGAACTTCATCACTTCTTGATTCATGACACACCGGTCGATATCCATACTCTGGATGCCGTTCTCCGACAGATCGAACAACGTACCACCATCCTCCAGCGCCTCGATGGATATATTCTCTACCGGGGCGACCGGGATCTCCTCAACCGCAGGCTTGAGCGCGAGTCGCTGACCAATCAACTATGGCCTTTAGCTGTCCAGTATGGCACCTGGCTGGCGCGCTTACCTTTTATCCGCATGGTAGCGATCACCGGCGCACTCTCCATGCATAATCCAGCCAGCGCAACTGATGATCTCGATTACATCATTGTCACCCTGCCGGGCCGTGTCTGGTTGGCCCGTGCATTTGCAATCGTCGTCGTACGATTGGCACGGCTGCGAGGTGTGACGGTCTGCCCAAACTATGTACTGGCAGAAACAGCGATGCTCCAGGAACGGCGTGATATTTTTCTGGCACATGAAGTTGTGCAGATGGTTCCCTTGTTTGGGCACAATATTTACCGACGATTTAGGAGTCTCAACCAGTGGACAGACCAACAACTTCCCAATGCTATAGACCCATTTTTCCCTATCGAGGAAAATATACCTACTGGGATCTGGGCAGCACTCAAGCAAGGACTGGAAGCCCTACTGAGCGGTCAATTAGGTAACTGGTTGGAAAACTGGGAACATCATCGCAAAGTCCGGCGCTTCGCCGTCGAAATGCGTCACGCACACGCGGCTGCTAAACTTGATGCAGAACAAATCAAAGGGCACTTTAACGATCACGGGCATCCCATCCTGAAACGCTACGAAGAGCTGCTCCAACAGCACGGCTTACACGAATCGTGGATACCCGATCAATTGGCGGGAGACTAAATCATGACGCTGCGTTTTGACCATGCCGTCGTTTGTGTGGTGAATCTGGAAGAGGCAATCGAGGATTTTCGGGGGTTAGGCTTTAATCCCATCACAGGAGGCACGCACGCGGGGGGGAAGACTCACAACGCGCTGATTGTATTCCGAGATGGAACCTATCTCGAATTGTTAGCCCCCACCAGCCCTGACCTCCTCACAGACTTAGACCCGGCAGACCGCAGCTCTTTTCTCTTCCTCTTCGCTGAAGGAGAAGGATTCAGGGGTTACGCGCTGGTATCCGACGATCTGGAAGCCGACACAATCGCAATGCAAGCTCGTGGCATCTCAGTTGAGCTCCAACCGCCCAATGGTCGCGCTCGACCGGACGGGGTCCAACTCCGTTGGCGCAGTGCCTACTTGAATGAACAATCGGGTACGATGACCCCGTTTTTCCTCCAAGATCTAACTCCACGCAATCTGCGCGTGCCCGATGAGCCTACCATTACCACACATCCCAATGGAGCTAGCGGCATCTGGGAAGTCACAATCCAAATGAGCAACGCAGTTGGCGATTTCCATGCTCAGTTATTCGGAGTTGAAGGGCAACCAGCTTTCTTTGATCCACCTATTGTTCGCCAGCGTTGGACTCATTACGATCTAGCGGGTGGAACACGCATGATGGTCTGCACGGAAACAGATGGGTCAACTAACCAGGCTATCACTGAGCGACAGATTATCAGCCTCGGGATTAGTACCGATCAAGTCGAAGGTGGCACACTAGAGAGTCATCGTGCCAACCTGTTACTGACGCCTCTGCCTCTCGTTGAGCAAATTACACGTCGACCCCGTCACACATAATCCGCAGAACAAAAAAAGCCGTAGTATAAAACTACGGCCTTTTTGTTCAATCGATCTATCTGACGCCCTTAGCGACGCATCACCGCACCGAGCGTATCGCACGCCGGGCACGATCCATCTGGGCGAAGCATCGCATACTTACCCTGCGGATCATCACCAGCTGGAGATGGGAAATCCACATTCCATACGATCATCAGGCGAACGCGTCCACTCTGGGCAGAAAGTGTCGCAGCCTCTGCTAACCAGGCAGCCTGTTGTGCAACTGTTGTATTCTGACCCCAGGCAAAACCTGCCGAGAGCGGAGTACTATAACCCTGCGGGGTCACATAACCCAATTCAGTCCAGCAAACAGGTTTGCCACCGAACGGCCCATAACCACGCTGGAGCATCGAACCAAAGTAGTAGGTTGGGTAGCTACCACGCGGGTCACCAGAACCAGCCGAAGGTGAAAGAATACCTTCGTTATAGTGCAGACCTACGCAGTCCATATACTGGGCTGCACCAGACTGTGCCATCTGCTGCATGAAGGTGTCATCATTGCAACCCTGTGCGGTGCAACCCGCCGCGCCGAAGAAGCCTGTCGGAGCAGGGGCACCGCTGATCACCAAGACACTGGCATTCCGTCCCTTGATGGCGTTGTAAGTGGCAGCCAACAACCGCGTGTAGTTCGCACCGCTGACCTGACCGGCGGGCCATTCGCGATCAATATTCGGCTCATTCCAAACTTCAATAGCATCTGGACCTAGCGCCGCAACCGCGGCAGCAAACTGACTGTATTCGGCAGTATAGCCATCAAAGTTTGCGCCGAGCGCGTCCTTGCTGCCGAGTAAACCGATCAGAATCTTATAGCCATTGGCTTTAGCGGTATTGATATAGTTAGCCGCTTGATCGGTGCTGGTACCAGGGTTATGGCGCACCTGAACCTTGACCCAACGCATACCCGCACGCTGCATCAGACTGAAGGTATTCGGGCTCATTGCCAGAACGTGACCGCCAATTTCAAACCCGCCAGCCGCCGCACTGCCAGGAATTGGGGTCGGCAGACCGGCTACTGGTGTACCAGGCAGAGGAGTCGGTGCAGTAGCAGCCGTCACCACCTGATCGCAAACTACAATGATGGTGGTATCAAAGCTGCTGCGGCCCTGGAAAACCTGGCCAGTCAGGCTGGTCACAGTAAAGACCCAACCGAAATACAGTTTACGTGCCGAAGCCGGGTCTTCAGTCACCAACGCAGTACAATCGTCAATGCCGCCCTTCCACTCTGCCTGCTCCCATTCATAGTTGCGGACGGTCGTCAGGTCAACTTTCTTTTCCAATTCAATGGCATCCCGTACAGCCGAAAAGGCCCGCCAAATAGGGTCATTTGGGGTAGGGGTGGGCGTGCCAGGAACCAGGACTTGCGCCATGACCGGCGCGGTCGCCGTCATCGCCAGCAGCAGGAGAAGAAGGAGTGCAAGTACACTCGCGCCGTTGATGGTTTTTCGCATATCAATCCTCGCTGAACTATCACAACTAAATCCATGAACCACAGATTATTCACACATCAGGGCCTGGACTACAACGCGGGGCATTTTACCAGATTCAGGGAATGACGTACACCGAGGGATGGTCGAGCGTGGGGTAAACGTCATGCAAGGGGACTAGAATCTGCCGGAAACACAAAGGGCGCATAATCTGCGCCCCGAGAATGAACACTAAGCTGCGACCATCACCAGGATGCGAGCGATTCCGCAATTTCCCCGCGAATGAATGCTAACTTTTCTAAGACTGCCGGGCTACCCTGCCCCTGAATCTGCTGACCGAGGATGTCAATAGCTTCTAGTAACCCGGGACCAAATTCCTTTGCCCGTTCGGCAATTAACTGGCGTGCCTGCTCCGGGCCGGGTGCATTCAACAGTTCATTCACGAAGCGGAGTTCCGGTGGCATATTGGCGGACAATGCGCTCATCACCCGCTGATACACATCCTTGAGCCGTGAGCTGGCATTCAGGTCATTGCGCCGTGTTGCTTCTTGGATGTTAGCGGTCAAGACTTGCATGAATGTGTTATCCAGATACGGCACATTTTCTTCGATCACGGTATCGGGTTCGGAACTGGCAAGAATTTCCTGCAGCAGACCAACCGCTTCCGCCACTGCTGCCTGTGCCTGCTGATCGACCATCGCCGTAAAAGCCAGCAATGCTTCCCGTGTCGCTTCAAAACGTGCCCGATCATCAGCAGATGCTTTGTCGATTGCGGCCGTCAAGTCCTGAAAGAACTGATAATCCATCAATGGTCGTACCAACCCAACCAAAGCCTGTAGCCGCTGTTCATCACCTGCGTAACTAAGCGCCAGGCCGAGAACTTCGGCACGGCCCGCCTGTTCACCAAGTGCGTTCAGATCATCGGCCACTAGCTGAATAGTCTCTTCCTGGGCCTGCGCCTGGGCCATCAATTGCTTACCAAAAGTCGATTGTTCCACAATCTGGTTCTGGATCTCTGCCACGCGCTGGGCAGCGGCCTGCCGGCCCTCCGCCATAATCTGCTGGAGAATCAGAGTCATCGTCTGCATAAACTGCGCGTCAATCTGCGCGTCATGTTGCTGGATCAATCCAGGCAGCAAATCGTCCGGTGCTTGAAGGAACTGTTCAACCAGCCGCACACGCGCACGCTGGGACTCCATCATCTCCGGCGTAATGCCGTCTGCCTGCAATACCTGATCGATCAACCCTTGCATGGTCAAAGCCTGGCGCGGTTGGAGCAGATAAGCCTTGAAACCACCCTGTGGCAGACTTGAAGTCACTTCACGCATCAGTTCGCCAATGACTTTTTCCTGGGCATCCTTCGGCAATCCCAGTTCCATCGGCACAAAGGAGATCAATAATTCCTTGGAGGCATCGTGATACATCATAGGAGCCATGACGGCATTGGGAGTGCCGCAGGCAGGGCATACCGCATTATTCAGGCGACCACTCAGCAAACCAATCTTGGCTTGCGGGTCCTGACCGGCGTCAATCAAGGATTGGATCGTCACACGCACCGGCTGGCGGCATTGCGCGCAGGGAATAGTGGTCTGGGAGGCTTTAGGCATGAACTGGAAACTCCAAAATGAGGTAATTGCCCTATTTTAGGGGAAGGGTGAAGTAAAACGTAGAGCCGCTGCCGGGTTTACTTGAAACAGCGATTTTGCCACCATGGGCTTCGACAATCGCCTTCGCCAGATATAATCCCAGTCCAGTACCCTTGATCGCACGGCTGAGCGCGCCTTCAGCCCTGTAGAAGCGCTCAAACAAGTGTTCCTGTTCACGCTCCGAAACTCCAACCCCCTGATCGCGCACGTATACCGTCACATGCACCGGATCAAGTGACGCTCCAACAGTGATCGTACCGCCAGCAGGTGAGTACTTGATCGCATTGCTGACCAGATTATCCAATACCTGCCGCAAGCGGGTTTCATCGGCCTGAACCACCGGAAAATCTGCCGGGAAATCCAGCTTGAAGACGTGGCTGGTAGTCTGTGTACGAAAGCGTTCGACAACCTGTTCAACCAATTGATCGAGCCGGACATCAGCAAGATCAAGTTGCATTCGCTGCGCCCTGAGTTTACTCGTCGCCAACAAATTTTCGATCAGGTCAGTCAGGCGGTCGGCTTCTTCTTCAATCACAGTCAGACTGTCCTGAATGATTCGCTGATCCCAGTTGGCGTCTTCCCGCCGCAGCGTTCCAGCATAGCCTTTGATGAGCGCAACTGGCGTCTTAAGTTCATGAGAAATCGTCGAGATGAAAACATTCTGCATATCCTGTGCGCGGCGAAATTCGCTGATGTCGCGCAGGTTCGCAATAATGGAGACCAGCCCTGCACTATCTTCAGAGAGGAGTGGTGCATAGGTGATCCCTACCCCGACCGTCATTCCATCGCGACGGAGCAAATCACCTTCTACATAAATCGTTTCCTGAGTTGACTCTTTTGGGATACCAAATGGCCATCCATTGGTCAATGCAGCGCGCAAATCCCCTTGTTCGACCCGCTTCCAGGTGACAACGGTATCCACGTCTTGCCCGATCGCATCAGCCGAGGACCATCCACTGAGACGTTCAAAAGCCCGGTTAACTCCCTCGATCCGCAGTTGTGGGTCGAGAATCATCACTCCATCAGCGCTATGTTCAAGAATGGCACTCAAGCGACGGCGTTCTTCATCGATACGGGCATAAAGCTGAGCATTCTGTACCGCAATCGCCGCCTGATCAGCAAAGCTCTGCAAAATGATCAGGTCATTCTCAGTCGGGTTCGCCCAAAAAGCGCGAAAAATCAGCAGCAGGCCGAGTGGTTCCCCACCAATCGACAGTGGTAGAAACAGGCATTGCCGCAAGCGCCGATCAATGGTGATCGCCATCTTCTTGAGGATGGTATCCACATGCTCACCATCTGGTTCGCTCGCTGACTGGGCAATCAGTTCATTGATTTGTTCATTGAGGGCGTTGATCTGATCGCGCTTTAGGCCAAGCGCGGCACTGACTCGATACTCACTACTACTATCCCGTAGGGCAACTAACCCGACCTGCCCACCGAGCATGACAATGGACGCATTTAAGACCAACCGCAGCACCTCGCTCAAGTCGAGTTGGGCGGTCATAGCGCGGGAGATTTCCAGTAAGAAATCCCGCTGGCGAACGCGGGCATCAAATGGCATTAACATAAGGACATTGTAACATGCAGCAGTGTTAGGAAGACCCTATCTGACAGATTTCTATTATATTTCTAGCGGGGTTCTTGCAGCTAGGCAGCCAAAAGACGGAGTTAGGTACTCCAATCCCCTTTCACAACATGCCGAAGTCTGGAAGAAAGGGGATTTATTATTCCGCTTTAGTTATGTTCTTCTGCCCACAGGCTAGCGCGCACGTCGCGGATATCTTCCACACCACCCCGCGTCGGTACAAGGCAGGCCGCACCGATCAAACCCACATTCTCACCAAGACCCGCCTGCACTACTTTCAAATCCCGCCAGTAAGCCGTATCAATGGTTGTCTCTTTGATCGCGGACAGCATCGGGTCAAAAAGTAGATCACCCAATTTACTCACCCCACCCCCGAATACCAGAATCTCCGGGTTGAATAGGTGGAGCAAACTTGTCATCCCCATACCGAGGATGCGTCCACCCTCGCGCACAATCTCCAGTGCCACCTGGTCGCCTTGCCGAGCCGCCTCGCCGACCGTTGCACCAGACACTTTGCTCAAGTCGCCGCCGACTAACTCTCGCATCACGGTCGGTTCACCAGCTTCAATGCGAGCAACGGCTTTCCGCGCCAGCGCCGGGCCAGCGGACTCTTTTTCAAGTGTGGAAACCCGTCCGTCCACTATCATCACGATGTGACCTGCTTCCGCGCCCAACCCCTGGACACCCAGGAGCATCCGCCCATCGGTAATGATACCGCTGCCGATGCCAGTACTGACGGTGATATAGATCACATGACGGAAACCATTCGCGGCTCCCAGAATGGCTTCAGCCAATCCGGCTACGTTGGCATCATTTCCCACGTAGACCGGCAGTTTGAACTCAGTATTCAGGATGTCCGCCAGCGGTACATTGTGCCAACCCTTCAGGTTAGGCGGCGAGACAACCACCCCTGTGATCGGGTTCAAAGGCCCCGGGGCGCAAATACCAATCCCCAGTAACCCTTGGCGATCATCCGGGAGCACCGAATAAATCAGATTCTTGATGGTTGCCAACGTGGCATCCAGCCCGCGCTCATCATCGGTCAGAGTTTCTTCGCGCTTGAGGATCTCCATACGGGTATTCAGCAGCGCCGCACGGACCCGGGTTCCCCCCAGGTCCACGGCAATAATGGTTTCGGTCATGTAAGCCTCACTGCCTATCATTAAGGATGGTTGAAGGGGTCTATGCGAACAGGTAGAATAAACACAAATGTGCTAATTCCCGTCCTACACTCACACCCTACAGGATCAGATTTCTATGGCGCGTATCACGCCGCTTCGCCAGCAATATCTGGACATCAAAAAACAGTACCCCGATTGTATCCTGTTTTTTCGGTTAGGCGACTTTTATGAGACCTTTGACGAAGATGCAGAAACGGCTGCCCGTGAACTTGATCTGGTATTGACCGGTCGGCCCGTCAGTAAAGAAGAGCGCGTGCCAATGGCGGGTGTTCCCCACCACGCCCTGGAGCATTACATCGCCCGGCTAATCGAAAAAGGCTACCACGTCGCCGTCTGTGAACAATTGAGCGAACCCGATGGACGCGGCATTGTCGAGCGTGATGTAACCCGCGTCGTCACACCCGGGACGATCGTTGAGCCAGAACTACTGGCAGAAAACCAGGCCAATTACCTGTTGGGCGTACTCCCGGTTGGTGATCCAGAAACCGGTATATGGGATCGTGCCGGAATTGCTTACGTCGATATTTCAACCGGGGAATTCGCCGCTACCCAATTAGCGGGGGAAAACGTCGCAGTTCTGGTTTTGGAAGAACTGGCTCGCCTGACCCCGCGTGAGGTCTTACTCCCAGAAAGTTGGGTCGAGCGTGGCGCATCTTTCCCGGCGGGGACACATGTTACGTCGTATGCCGACTGGCATTTCGAACGAGGCAATGCAGAAACAGCCCTCCTCAATCATTTTCAGGTCAAGACTCTGGATGGCTTTGGCTTGACGGAGATGCCAGCCGCCCGACTCGCTGCCGGAGCGATACTTCAATATGTGCGGGAGACCCAGCGGAGCAGTCTCGGCCAACTAACCACACTGCGAGCCTACTCGACTGGCAGTTTCATGGTATTGGATCCCTTCACCCGCCGCAACCTGGAGCTAACCGAGACTATCCGCGCCCGCAAGGTCGAAGGCAGTTTACTCGGCATTCTTGACCGTACGGTGACTGCGATGGGTGCCCGCTTGATTCGCAGTTGGCTGGCCCAGCCATTACTCGACCCAGCCCGACTGAATGCCCGCCTGGATGCCGTTGAAGCCCTCACCCCGCAGGAAGCCTTGCGCGTCGAACTGCGCGACACACTCAAACAGATTGCCGATCTTGAACGCCTGACTAACAGGATCATCATCGGTAAGGCCGGCCCACGCGACCTGCTTGGACTCCGTGCCAGTCTGGAAGCCATTCCCCCACTACAAACCTTGCTCGAGGGTCTCCCAGCGCTCAAGCCGCTGATCGAACGCCTGGATGCCTGTGCGGAAATCTGCGACCTTATCAGTCGCGCCATCACAGACGATCCACCCGCCCTGTTAAGCAATGGTAGCGGTGTTATTCGCCCTGGTTTTGCCCAGGAACTGGATGACATCCTCCATGCCACACGCGATGCTCGCGACTGGATCACCAATCTCGAACCCGCCGAACGCCGGCGTACTGGCATCGCCAGCCTCAAGGTTGGTTTCAATAAAGTCTTCGGCTACTACATCGAAGTCAGCCATGCCAATACTGGCAAAATTCCGGCAGATTACATCCGCAAGCAGACGATGGTGAATGCGGAACGTTACATTACGCCAGAACTAAAGGAATACGAAACGCTGGTATTGAACGCCGAAGAAGAGATTATGGCGGTAGAGCGGCGTCTGTTCGAAGAATTATGTCGGCTGATTGCAGCGCAGGCGGCTCGGTTGCTCCACACTGCCCGCGCCATCGCCCACCTGGATGCATTCCTTTCCCTGGCAGAAGTTGCTGTGAGAGAGGGTTATATACGCCCTACCCTCACAACCGACGATCTGCTCATCATTAAGAGCGGTCGGCATCCGGTGGTCGAGCGACTGCTGGATGACGGCGCACGCTATATTCCCAACGATACCCAGTTCGACAGCATGTCCCGGATCCACCTCATCACCGGGCCGAACATGGCGGGCAAGTCCACTTATATCAGACAGGTTGCCATCATCACACTGATGGCCCAGATTGGCAGCTTTGTACCGGCAGACGAAGCCACGATTGGCCTGGTGGACCGCATCTTCGCACGTATCGGCGCACAGGATGAAATCCATGCGGGGCAAAGCACCTTCATGGTCGAAATGGTGGAAACAGCACGCCTCCTTTCCGGAAGTACGCGGCGCAGCCTGCTCATTCTGGATGAAGTCGGACGCGGCACCTCCACTTATGACGGTCTGGCGATCGCACGTGCAGTGGTCGAGTACATCCACAATAATCCACGCCTGAATTGCCGCACCCTCTTCGCAACCCACTACCATGAACTTACAGAGCTGCCGAATATCCTGCCGCGCACTCGGAACTTCAACGTTGCCGTCAGCGAGCAAGGAGACACGGTTGTATTCCTACATAAGGTTGTCCCCGGTGGAGCCGACCAGAGTTATGGAGTCCATGTCGCCCAACTGGCCGGGATGCCCCGCCCAGTGATCGAACGCGCCCGCGAGCTGCTGGAACACCTGGAAACCCAAGGCAGCGACTTCAAGCTGCCCAGCGCCCCTACAGAAAAACTCAGCGAGAAACAGAAGGCACGTGAAGAAGCGGGACAAATGCGTCTGTTCTCCCCCGAGAATCCAGCGGTGGCTGCCCTCCGGAAGCTGGATGTCGATCATCTCAGCCCGATTGAAGCACTTACAAGATTGTATGAACTGAAAAAAATGGCAGGAAGTGAGAATGGTTCGTAACATATGTCTCATTGCAGGATGAGAACCAGCGATGGATGACGGCTCATCGCCTAATCACCTCACTATAAACTACAGACCATACGCTATATGATGTGAATCCACATCAAGCAGGCGAGGTCCATTCATGCCCCCTATACCCAGCGAGTTTTTCCGGCGGCAGGATTCCGCAGATGACCACATTTTCTATATCATGCCGCGCCGGGTCGTCCATATTGATGATGACGCCATTGCTGCGTTGACCAGCCTCTACGCTGAGTTGCTGCCATCAGGCGGGATCTTCCTCGATCTGATGTCGAGTTGGCGCTCGCACTATCCGCCTGAATTCAAACCGGCTCGCGTGGTCGGATTGGGGATGAACAGCGATGAGATGGCGGACAATCCGCAACTCACTAAGCACATCGTCCACAACTTGAACCAGAATCCAACACTGCCCTACGAGGACGCGCTGTTCGATGCTGTCACCTGTGCAGTCTCCGTGCAATATCTGACTCAACCGATCAAGGTCTTTGCCGAAGTTTACCGGGTACTCAAACCGGGTGCGGTGTTTATCGTCTCATTCTCAAACCGCTGCTTCCCGACCAAAGCGGTTGCCGTGTGGCGCTCAACCAATGATCAGGATCATATTGCCCTTGTCGGGCGCTATTTCCGAGACTCGGCTGACTGGGTTGATCTCACCGCGCAGCAGACCAATCCCGCCGACGGCTATCCTCGTCACGCTGACCCGTTGTATGTCGTCTGGGCGCGAAAGCCAAACACAATATGAGTACCGACTTTGTCCTCAACGGACGATTGACACCTGATGGCCAGATGCTTCTGCGCTGGATTGATACCCATCTGCGCCGTAAAGACCGGATGACCGAAGCCTTGCGACACTACGCCGCCTCGGTCTACCGAGCGCGGTTGTATACACCGCAGCAGTGGTTATCGACCTTCCCCGATAAAGCTGAAGCCCTTTGGGATGAATGTTGCGAGGAATTGCTTAATCCAGATGGATAACCCACAGCGCCAATGGGACCTTGAAGCAGCAACTTTTGACAAAGAACCAGACCATGGTCTGCGTGATCCGATTGTTCGTCAGGCTTGGATAGATTTACTTGAGGAGCTCCTGCCGCCTGATGCTACCGGTACCAGCGCGCTGGATATTGGCTGTGGAACAGGATCACTCAGTCTGGTGCTGGGTGAGTTGGGATACTCCGTGATGGGTATCGACTTTTCAGCCGAGATGCTCAAGATTGCACGGGCCAAAGCGCTTAAGTCCAGGCTACCTATCACGTTTGAACAGCAGGATGCAAACGATTTGCTTTTGATGGGTACCGAGTTTGACGTGATCCTCTGCCGCCACGTGCTTTGGAGCCTACCAGAACCTGCTCAGACCCTAGCCCAATGGGAACGCCTGCTCAAACCGGTTGGTCTGTTGGTATTGATCGAAGGTTTCTGGTACACGGGGGTAGGACTTCACGCACAAACACTGGCAGAAATGCTGCCGCCAGTCTTGGAACAGCGCCAGATTATCCAACTGAGCAAAAGACCTAACCTATGGGGAAAGCCGGTAAGCGATGAGCGATACGCGATTGTCGCTCATCGCTAAGGTGGCTACTTCTTCGCTTCCATCGCCAACGTGGGCGAGACGGCTTCGGGGCGCGGGGGCGGGAGTACGATATCCTCACGCTTAAGCAACCCCTCGGACGCCAGCACGTGCTTAAAGGACACAATCGCCACCTCGATCATGTGCAGATCCGGCTGGCGCGTAGTCAGGTGCTGCAGGGCCAGGTTCGGCTTCACAATCAAGGCCACAACGGGGTTCGAGATATTGCGAGCGGTCCAACGCAGGAATTCGTAGGAGATACCCGCGATCACCGGGATCAAGATCACACGCGAAAGAATCAGCAGCAAGAACTGACTGCGATCTACATGCACCACCGAGAACACGACCATGCTGACGAACACGACTGTCAGCAGAAAGGCGGTGCCGCAGCGCGGATGTTCAATCGGATAGTTAGCGACAATCTCCGGCGTAAGTTCTGCCCCGGCTTCATAGGCGTTGATCGTTTTGTGTTCGGCACCGTGGTAGCCGAACAAGCGCTTCACATCCGGGATGCGCCCGATCAATGAAATATAGGCAATGAGAATACCAAGCTGGATCAGCCCTTCGATCAGGTTGGTGATCACTGCACCTCCACCAATCTCAGCCGTATTGATCCCCAACAAATTGGCAATACCAGTGGCTGCTGCCGTCGGCAGCAGGAAAAACATACCGACGCCGATCAGCAACGAGAACGCGACGGTCGCAATGCCGATTGGGCCATTAAAATTGATGTCTTCATCCTCGCCGATGGCGACATCAGCCGCCCACATCAAGGCGCGGGTACCGAGGCCGAGTGCATCCCACAGACCAACCACACCACGCACAAACGGCATCTTGGCGATCCGTCCTCGATAAAGCGTCTTGTTGAGGGGCTGCTCATGGACGACAATCTGCCCTTCCGGGTTGCGGACGGCAATCGCTGCCGTATGCGCCCCGCGCATCATCACCCCTTCGATGACCGCTTGCCCGCCGTAGGAGAACTTCATCTCCCCTTTTGCATCCACCCGATCATTGGCAGCGGCACCGTTGGTGCTGGCGGAATGTCCGTTCGATGACATCTATGACTCCTGTTCAAAAGCCAGCTCAAATTGCTGACCAGCGCGTAGTTCAGTAACTGTTATTTCACCCGGCGGCAGCACCAAAATGGCGACATTCCCGCCCACCGCACAGCCATCTGCGCGGTCACAACGGGCACCCGGTAGATCTAGGCGGAACTCACCGTTGACCGCCTGTAAAGGCTGCTCATTACCATATTGGTCGAACAAGCGGGCTTCCCCGGCAGCCGCCTGCACCACGACTTGAGCGGTATCGGCAGTCTTTGACCAAGCCACGAGTGTCTGTCGCTCGGGATGCAGTAGTTGCACCACATCCACCCGGTCATCTTCGGCAAAGGTCGCCCCTGTGACGTCCGCCCATTCATCGATAATCATCTGCCAGGTGTCGAAGGCCGGGCGACGAGAGGCATCCGCCCGCAAGAGGCCAAAGGCTTCCCCACCAGGCGGCAAGCTCCAGTCAAAGAATTTGTAAACCGCCAAGCGCTCCACACCTGCCGCCAGCCCGAGTGCGGTCGCCTGCGCGATGAAGGCCGACTGCTGCGCCAGATTGATCTGATACTGCGGGCGCACCACCGGCCATAATGGGTCATCGGTCGGCGCGGCGTTCATCTCATTGATCCACAGCGCCTTATGACCAAGGCCGTACTTCTCCAAAATGCCGCGCATCTCGGTCACAATATCATAGACCGTTTCCGTGCGGAAATAAATGTGCAGGCCCATCACGTCGAAGTAGTAATCGTTGGCGGCTGCCTCCGGGTCTTGCATCAGGCGTTCCAGCAAGCGGTCAAGGTACAGGCGTTTACCGGCGTTGACCTCGTGCCAGTAGGTGGTCGCTGCCAGATGAATATGGCCGGTCGGATTGACTGACTTGACCACGGCATGAGCAACCTTCACCATTTGCAGGTAGTCATCGAGCGTGCCTTCAAATTCAAAACCGTAGGTACCGCGCTCAATATCCGGCTCGTTCCAGATGATGTAGCGGCTGACCCCACGCGGGGTGTAGAACTCGGCAGCCTTCCGCATGAACTGTGCCCAGGTATTGGCGGGATCCTCAACGGGGAGATAGAGGCCCCGTGGCAGACCTGGTCCAGGCAAGCCATCGGTCGCCCAGGCTGGCGTGTGTTTGACGATAGCAACCACTTCCCGGTTGCAGTCCTGCGCTGCAGAGAGCCAGCGCTCATCCACATTGAGCGTGTTCCAGTCATCTGGCCCGGTCGGCTGATGCTGCGCCCAGTCGAAGATGATCCGTTCCCAGCCTGCGCCGAGTTCACACACCACATCCGGCAACCAGAATCCTTCAACCACACCGAAACGATTGAAGGTTGGCTCTTCCTGAGCATTCAGCGGAACACCCAACAACAAGAGACCGAGACACATCACAACAAGTGTGTAGGAAGAAAATTGACAAATTTGATATTTCCGCATACTTTCTTCCCTCAAATGCGACAAATTTGACAAATTTGAATCATCTGATTCATCAATTTTCGCATTGCAAACCGGACACATAATCCACGAGGCATCGCATTCAGGATAACATGATTTTCAACACAAATCGGAACAAATGTTCAGATTTTACACTCAAAGGAGGCTTCATTCATGCTTCTACCGGCCGTACATCCAGCAGATGCAGTTGCAGGTTCCGGTTGCCATTCCACTCGTTGATTTCCAATTGATAGGCCACATCAATCCGCTCAGGCAGCGTGTTAATGCGCCCACCCAGGTTAAAGCCGATCGCATCCAGAGGCGGAGTCCCGGCACGGCCTACGCGCAGCTTGAGATGCTGCCCTTCCTTACCGACAGTACGCTTGTCCAATACACGCACATCCCGCGTCATCAGGATCGGCGCCGGGTTATGATGACCGGTGGGTTCCAGTTGAGCAAGCGCAGTCACAACCTCCAGCGAAAGCGAACTGAGCGGCGCATCCACATCGACCGTCAGGGATGGACGCAGATCCCGACCAGCAAGCTGCTCGGCGGCGATGCCCATCAATTTTTCGTGCAATGCTGGCAGGTTCTCGTTGGTGACGGTGAAACCCGCGGCCTGTGCGTGCCCGCCGTGCCGCACCAGCAAATCGGCACACTGATCAAGCGCAGCGGTAATGTCAAACTCTGGGATGCTGCGGCAGGAAGCGCGGCTTTCATTCCCATCTTCATGCAGGATCACCGTTGGCCGGTAGAACTCTTCCGTCAGGCGGCCTGCCACCAGACCCACAATCCCTGGTTGAATGTGTTTGTCAGCGGCAAAAATCAGGGGCGCACTGGTATCTGCGGCCAGCACCTGCTGCCGGAAGGATTCCTGTGCAGCGCGGGTCAAGTCCTGTCGCTGGGTATTCAGGCTTTGGAGCGTATGGGCCAGTTCGGTCGCTTCAGTCTCGGACTGGGCAGCCAATAGATGATAGGCGGTCATGGCACTTTCCAAGCGGCCAGCCGCATTGATGCGCGGCCCTATGCCAAAGCCAATGCTCATCGCATCGATCTCGCCAGGTTTCAGATCAGCCACTTCCATCAAGGCGCGCAGTCCCAGCCGACGACTGCCGTTCAACTGTTTCAGCCCTTCCCGTACCAGCATCCGGTTCTCGGTGCGGTCGAGCGGTGCAAGATCCGCGACGGTGCCAATCGCTACCAGATCCAGTAGGTCAGTCGGATCCAGCGGAATACTGCGCTTATCCATTCCAGTCGCTACGGTCAATAGCGCCTGTGCCAAGCGAAATGCCACTCCTACCCCGGCCAACATATCCTCCGGGTACCTACAATCGACTTGTTTGGGGTTGACCACCGCATAAGCCTGCGGAATCTCAGGGCCAATTGAGTGATGGTCGGTCACGATGATATCCAGCCCGGCAGCCGTCCCATCGGCCACTTCGTCCACCGAACGAATGCCACAATCAACGGTTATGACCAGTTTCACCCCCGCCCGCGCCAGCTTGAGCAGCGCCGCCGAATTCAGGCCATAACCCTCATCGACCCGATGTGGAATATATGGTTTAACCTGCGCCCCCAAGGCCGTCAGCGTTTGCATCATCAACATGGTGGAGGTCACGCCATCGGCATCAAAATCCCCATAGATGATGATCTGTTCGTGCTTTTTGATCGCCTGCCGGATACGACTAACCGACTCATTCACCCCTTTCATTTGAAAAGGATTGGCTGAAACCTGCGGAGCGCGCAGGAAGTCTTCAGCCTTAAACGGATCGGTAAAGCCGCGGTTATACAATACTTGCGCCAGAATAGGATGCATCCCGGCATAGTGGGAAAGCACGTCAGGAGGTGCCGGGCTTGCCAGCAGCCAGCGTTTGGGGAGCGTAGACACAGATGATGAGGCCGTTTAGAATGAAATCAATACTTCCATGATACCCGATCATACCAGATCGCAATCGTCGCGTAATCCCCTGCGCGCTCCCCCAGACAGGATCAAGAACATGGCAAGCATCGTATTTATGGGAACCCCGGTTTTTTCTGTCCAAACGCTGGAGAAGCTGATCCAGCATCATCACGTTATTGGGGTCGTCACGCAGCCTGACCGTCCGGCTGGCCGTAATCGTCAACTTCAGGAATCGCCGGTCAAACAAGTGGCGCTGCGGCATGGCATCCCAGTCTTGCAACCAGAGAAGCTCCGCAAGGCTGAGGCCATCGCTGAACTCCGGCAGTGGCAACCTGATCTCTACGTCGTTGCCGCCTTCGGGCAGATCCTGCCGCAGAGCGTACTGGATATTCCCCGTTACGGCTCGATCAATGTGCATGCCTCGCTGCTGCCTCGCTGGCGGGGTGCTGCCCCTATCCAGGCCTGCATTCGGGCCGGTGATGCCGAAACAGGCGTGACCATTATGAAGATGGATGCGGGGCTGGATACCGGCCCGATGCTCAGCAAACGGGTCATCCCCATTGCTGCTGACGAAACCGGCTCCTCGCTGCATGATAAGTTAGCATTGATCGGTGCTGAACTGCTGATTGATACGCTGCCAGGCTATCTGGACGGTAGCCTGACGCCGCAACCGCAGCCGCAAGAAGGGATCACCTTCGCCGGCCAGATCCAGAAAGAAGATGGACTCATCGACTGGCGACAGTCCGCCATCGAGATTGAGCGCCTGGTGCGAGCGTTCACACCCTGGCCGGGGACTTCAACCACGTGGAATGGTCAATTGCTAAAGATTTTGGATGGGACGGCAGTCAGCGGAGATGCAAATCCCGGCAGCGTAGTCGCCTATGGCAAAGCCGCCGCCATAGGCACGGGTGAAGGTTTATACCTACCCCACCACCTTCAATTGGCCGGTCGCAAAGCCGTTACCGTTGAGGAATTTTTACGTGGTCAGGCGGACTTCGTCGGTGGCGCCGTCACTGCCGGAACAGACAAGGGTTGAGGCGGATCATCAAACACATTCCGCAACCCCGGCACCAGTTCACTGACCTCTTTAATCGGTTTTTCGCAGTCGAGGATGAGGTAACGAGCCGAACGCTTCGGGAAAGCGTGGGTATAGCTAGCAATACGGAGATGCTGTTTGCCCACTTCTGTATAGCCATCCTTGGAGCTTATATGACCTGCGATCAACACGCGCTGCTCATGATCGCTGATGGCCGAAATCGATTCGAGGAAGGTCTTGAGGGTGCGGAGGTAGGCGGTTTCCCCCACATCTAACTCATTCTGGGAAAACAGCGTGTTCCACATCAGGTCAAAATCGGTATTCTGACCATTCAGAAACAGCACGCGGAGCAAGTCGTTGTAGCGAGGGTCGTCTGGCCCATGGACGGCCAAGTAACGCTTGGATTGCTCCTCGTAAGAAATGCCCGTGAAGTGTGAATAGCCCCGCTGGAGGCTGAGGATATCGAACTTCTTCAATTCACGATCAGCCAGGCCGATTAAATCTTCGTGCTGGAGGCTAAAAAGGCGCTCGGCATGGCGCGCCGACGATACCTCTGGAGACGCCCCCGCATGGGTCAAGAGTACGCCGGCTTTTGTACGCGCGTAAAACGGCAATTCAGTCAGCCAGCCAATGACTTCCTTACGCTTATAAGGAGCCTTGTAACGCTGATCGAGTCGGGTGAGTGCCGCTTCAAAGCGAGGGGTATATTCGACCGTCCCTTTTGCCAGGGTGAGACCATAGATGTGCGGGAGTTCGTGATTACCGAGCAACATAATCACTGCCTCGGAACCCAGATCTGCCTGCAGCGTCATCAGGTCGAGCATCACATCCAGGCTGGCATCATATTCTTCCAGCCCTTCACTGTGGATCAAGTCTCCACAGATGATTAAGCGGTCCAGTTTACCCGCTGTTTTTTCCGCAATGAACTTATCCCGCAAGCGGCGATAGGTATCCCATGAACCATGCAGGTCGGTTACTACCATCGCCATACCGCTGTTCAGGTCAAGAACGCGCCGGGCCATAAGTCCCCTTTTGATACGACAAACACAAATGAGGGCAGGCAGCCTACCCCCATTATCAGCGTTAGCTGCAAGCGTAGCGTGCGCTTAGTAGCCTAAAATGTTCACAACAGACCGGACGGCTTCTGCGCTGACTTCCAACATCTTCTTCTCTTCGTCATTGAGCTGCATCTCGATCACGCGTTCGACGCCGCCTGCGCCCAGCACCGTCGGAACGCCGATGTACAGTCCATTATATCCATACTGTCCATCCAGCAGCACTGCAGAGGGGATGACGCGCTTCTGATCGCGGATGATCGCCTCGACCATCTCGACCGTACCGGCAGCCGGGGCATACCAAGCACTCACACCAAGCAGGCTGACGATCTCGCCGCCACCATCACGCGTACGCTGGATGATCTGCTGCAAGCGGTCTTCAGCAATGAGTTCACGAACCGGGATCCCGCCAACCGAGGTGTGACGCGGCAGGGGCACCATCGTATCGCCATGACCGCCCAACACCATACCATGAATATCGTTGACGCTCACGCCGAGTTCCATCGCTAGGAAGGTCTTGTAACGGGCTGTATCCAGCGCACCCGCCTGACCGATGACCCGGTTGGACGGGAAGCCGCTTTCGTGGAGCGCGACGTGGCACATTGCATCCAGTGGGTTCGAGACAATGATGAGAATGGCATTAGGTGAATAATGTGCCACCTGGCGGGTGACTTCACCCACAATCTTCTGATTGGTCTTCACCAGTTCATCACGGCTCGGGTATTTGCCAGTGACCGGGTCCTTCTTACGAGGAACACCAGCTGTAATGACGACGACATCGGAATTGGCAGTGGCTTCATAGGACGTGGAACCCGTGACCTTCAGATCAAAGCCCATCACCGGAGCTGATTCGGCCAGATCGAGCGCCTTGCCCTGCGGGACACCCTCAACAATATCTACCAGAACCACATCAGCCAGATGCTTGGTAACGATCCAGTGCGCGCAGGTCGCACCTACATTTCCCGCGCCAACGACTGTGACTTTGCTGCGTGCCATTTTTGATCTCCATGTTGAGTTGCTTTACAGCCTTCAAGATGCGGTGATTATAGCACAGCCTACGCCCGAATAAGGGGCATTCAAATCGAACCCAGGAGTAAATCCAGCCTAAAAGCGGGAGCTTTATCAGGCTGATGCTTCGCCCTCTTCATCGAGAGCCGGTCCCAGATGGTCAACCCTGTTTAATTCCGCTAGTTGCCAACCAGTTTCCGTTTTTTCGACCGTTGTCACCGATGTGTTATCGATATGGGTATGCTGTACCTGGTCATCATTCAGAAAAAGACGCATCAGCAGTACCCGAATGGAGCCACCGTGCGAAACCAATGCAGCTTCCGGGCCGGGGGCGGTCGCAACCAGTTCCTCCCAAGCCGCAAAGACACGGTTCTGCAGATCACGGCGGCTCTCCCCACCGGGAATAACATAGTCCCAGTAATCGGCCCGGAAAGCCGCCCATTCGGCAGCATAGCGCGCCTCGATCTCCGGACGGGTATTGCCCTGAAACACCCCCATCGCAAACTCGCGAAGGCGGATATCCGGGTTTGCCGGTATGCCCAACACTGTGCCCAACGCAGCCGCTGTATCCAGTGCGCGAGGCAAATCACTGCTCACAATCGTGCGAATTGGCCGCACACGCAGATGTTGTGCCAGTGAACGAGCTTGTTCGTATCCTTCAGCATTCAGGCCAACAGGCAGATCGCCCTGCCAGCGTCCTTGCACATTCCAATCGGTTTGCCCATGCCGAATGAGCAGTACACGTTCCAATCCCACAACGAACTCCTATCACAAAGCATTGACGCTACTGCTGACCAGCGGCACAATTAGCAGTATTCAAGTTCACTAGCGACTGCGCTCATCATTATGGATGATGACCTAAGCGCATTCCACACCGCATCTGGCATCGGGAGGCCATCATGAAGACATCGGAACGCATTAGTAGTGACCATAGCCCGATTGTGCTGGGCGTGTCGTTGGTTGCCGGGTTCGGACTCACTTTGATGATTATTGTACTGGGTGTGGGCGCTGTGCAGGGTGCCACCGCCAATACCGGTGCGATCACAATTGGTTTCCTTCTCGGTCTGGTCATCTTCGCGCTGGGCGTCATCGGTTGGTTCATTAAAGTTCAGCCTCAGCGGCACTTTGATGACATCAACCAGCCCGCACCAGACGATCATGGACACAGTCATGACGCCCATGCAGAGCATGCACAGGATGACAGTCACCCTGCGCCTGTGGCACACCACTAATCACTGTGCCGCCGACCATCCCCCCGCGTAATCCCATTGGCGACTTGTTCGGCGGCTCCCTCTTTGTATCCGGTGGACACTTCTTACTGGTAGCCGGTGAACTGGATGGAATGCCGTCAGTTCATCCAGGCCCGCTAATCATCCGTTACGGGGTTCGCTTCCTCGGTAAATTACATATCAGCATTGTGCCCGGATTGGTGGCGCTGGATTACGGTGATTTTCTGACCGGTGAAGATGCCTGGTCTTTCCTCCTGGAAAAAAGCAATCGGTTCCCCCGTTCTGAGGTCATCGGCTACCGACATGACGGCACCGATGATATGGTCACGATCAAGACGCTGGATATAGCGGTCCCGCCCATGGTGCTGGCGTATGAATCGGATACGAGCACACGTCCGCTGGGCACACCGGAAGCCCTGATTGCCGCAGATGCACTACTGCCAGAGCTACCAACACGACTAGTCACTTATCTTCCCCATTATCCCACTTTAGCCGACTGGCAGGCGGCAATAACCCATGGATGAACTCGACGCTCTATTTGACAGCCCGTTACCGGAAAACCACCGTTCTGGTGTGGTGAGTGTGGTAGGCCGCCCCAATGTCGGCAAATCCACGCTCATTAACCGCATTCTGGGACAAAAGATCGCCATTGTCTCCCCAAAACCCCAGACGACTCGTAAACAGCAACTGGGCATTTACACAGATGCGCAAAGCCAAATCCTGTTCACAGACACGCCGGGTCTGCATCGCCCTCAACACAAGCTGGGGGAGTATATGGTCAGTGTGGCGCAGGAGAGCCTGCGTGATGCTGATTGTATTCTTTGGGTGGTGGATGGCAGTGTGCCGCCCGAAGCTGCCGATATTTATATCGCAGAAACGCTGAACACATTGGGTGGACAAACACCTATACTGCTCGTCCTCAACAAGGTTGACTTGTTAGCCACCGCACAGATTGACCATCAGGCAGCCTATACATCCCTGGTAGCCAGCAAGCAGGTGCTCCACGTCAGCGCCCTCACGGGGGAAGGTCTGGAAGCTCTGCTAGCGGCAGTTCATGACACACTGCCCCTCGGCCCGCGCTATTACCCGCCTGACCAGGTCAGTGAAGCCAATATGCGCTTCATCGCAGCGGAAGTGATCCGCGAAAAGATCATTCTGCACACCGAACAGGAAATCCCCTATTCGGTCGCTGTAGAAATTGATGAATATAAAGAACGCGACGAAGAAACGGTCTACATCAGTGCCATCATTTACGTCGAGCGGGACACGCAAAAAGGGATTGTGGTCGGCAAGGCGGGTGCCATGATTAAACAGATTGGCTCCGAAGCGCGTGTTGAACTCGGGGAAATGCTGAACGCGAGAATCTATCTGGAGCTGCACGTCAAAGTCCTTAAGAACTGGCGTAGCGATCCAGACCTGATGCGGCGGCTTGGTTACCGCATGCCGGACAAAAGCGACAGTTAAGGCAAACGGGACAGATATGCTCGCGCATCATTGACATCCCGGCCTATCTGAGCGATAAGATCGGGCAGACTGTTAAAGCGGGCTTCGGGACGGAGCCGCTTCTCAAAGGTGATTTCCAGTGTCTGCCCGTATATATCGCGGTCAAACTCCAACAGATAAGGTTCCACAGTGATGTTCGACCCGTTGAAGGTTGGACGGACACCCACATTAGTGGCTGCCATCAAGCGTTCGCCATTCAGGTAAGCCCAGCTTGCATAGATGCCATTGGCTGGAATGATTTGTTCTTGCCAAACATCGATATTGGCGGTCGGGAAGCCAATTTTGCGGCCTCTCCCTTCGCCATGGACGACTTCGCCGCGCAGCGCATATCCTCGGCCCAACCATTCCCGGGCTTGCTCAACATCGCCACGCAAAAGTGCATCCCGAATACTGCTACTGCTGATCTTGGCATGACCGTTTTGCATGACTTCAATATCGTGCACCGTAAAGTCGTATTGTTCACCCTGCGCCCGCAAAAAGGTCACATTCCCCTCGCGCTGGTAGCCTAAAGCAAAATCAGCCCCGACCCATACCTGACTCACCTGTAGGTGCGCTACGATCTGCCGCACAAACTCGGCAGCCCGTAACTGCCTGACCGTATCATCAAATGGATGCGTAATGACGACATCTACACCTAGGGCTCCAAGCTGTTCAGCCTTCTGCTCTGGGCTGGTCAGGTAGTAGCGCCCCGTTGAACCATGGAGCACACTATCCGGATGAGGGTGAAACGTCAGAACAACAGCCTGTTGCCCGGCGCTATGCGCCTGCTCTACCAGTTGGCGGACCAGCATCTGATGGCCCCGATGGACACCGTCAAAGACTCCGACGGTGAGCATCGAACGCGTTAACAGATGGGCTTCTTCAATGCGTTGGATATGTTTCATGGTTCAAGCAATGCTAGGGTACTTCACAGAGTAACCTATCAAGTATCGCCTAACGAGAATACCTTATGCGGCTGCAACCATCCATCGTGCGCCTGCATGACGGCGATCAACTGCTTCGATGAATGACTATAGGCAAGGCATAGTTGTTCAGCACCGACTGTGTTGCGCTGTTCAATACGACGACCGAACAAAATATCACGCTCTTCAGCCGGAGTCAGGTCGACACGAGGCCAATCTGCCAACACCTGATGGGGTTCAACCACATACTTCGTCCAATCCTTTGATGCCAGCACTTGATCCAAGGTCACTGCATCCGATTGCTGGAACTTGCCACTTGCTAAACGAATCAAGCCAGAGAGATGTGCACCGGTTCCCAAGACCCGACCCAGATCAAAAGCCAGGCTGCGAATATATGTCCCAGCAGAACACTCGACATCCAGGGTAAAGGTCGGCAACGTCCACTCCACTATCTGAAGTGCAAAAATGGATACCGGTCGCGGCAGTAATTCTACAGCTTGACCGGCACGAGCCAACTCATAGAGCTTACGACCTCCCTGCTTGATGGCGCTGTAGGCGGGCGGCATTTGCTGGAGATCGCCAGTGAACTGGAGTAAATCGGTTTCAATTTGCTGACGCGTTATATGAGACGTATCGACCTGCCGGGTTATTTCGCCATCGGCATCATAGGTATCCGTTTCGATTCCGAGATGAATCGTTGCCCGATAGCGTTTGCGATGGCTCATCACATACTCGCTCAAGCGGGTGGCGGCACCAATACAAACGATGAGTACGCCAGTTGCCATGGGGTCTAATGTACCGGCGTGACCCACCTTCTTGAGCTTTAAGCCACGACGGAGTTTCGCCACGACATCGTGACTGGTCATGCCAGCAGCTTTATCAATGTTGAGGAATCCGAACGGTTCAAGCACCGTTATAGATCCCCTGTTCGATCACCTGGCGTAGCATAGGCACGACACGTTCCTGGACCGCTTCCACTTTACCGTTGACGGTCGCGCCAGCAGCTTGTTTATGGCCACCCCCACCGAGGGCAAAAGCTACGGACGAGACATCGTACCCGACGTTACTACGCAAACTAATCTCGACCCGACCATCATTACGTTCTTTAAAAACCACCGCCACAACCGCTTCTTCCACCACCGCAAGCAAGCTGACCAGCCCTCCATCGGTGGCATCGTAATAGCCAACTTTTTTCATATCATCTGCACGAACAGTAGCAGATACCAGGCGATCTTGCAGTTTGAGAGTCGGCAAAGATAAGGCCCATAAATGAATAGCCGCATAGGGCTTGCTCACCATCGTGCGGTAGGTAATATCTGATAGTGATGGCCCCAGCGTCATCAATTCTTCCACGATGCGGAGCGTAACTGGCACCACATTGCTGGTTCGCAAGCCCATTGTATCGGTGATCATGCCTGTCAGGAGAGCGGTAGCGGATTCTAATGAAACAGGATGTTCCATCCACTTCAGCCAACGATAGACCATCTCAGCTGCCGACACTGCTAACGGATCAACGAGGTATATATGACCGAAACCCGTATTGGTGGCATGATGATCAAGATTAATTACCATTGCGCTATGCGAACGACCAAAAGCGCCAGCCTCACCCGTACGCGGTTCGTCACTGGCGTCTAGTGACACCATGACATCCCACTGGCCATTGATCCGTCGGGAAACTTCCTTCCAACCTGGTATAAATTCGAGGAAGTCCGGTACGCCATCATCAACAGCTACCTCGACCTTTTTCCCCATTTCAGACAGTGCATGATACAAGCCAAGCATGGAACCGATGGCATCCCCATCTGGGCTGATATGAGTCACCAGCAAAATACTCTCTGCGGCCCGGATGGCGTTCGTCGCTTCTGCCCATTGCACAACCTCAAGCGTCATGTTCACCCTCTTTAGATTTTTTTGGTTTAGACGGTGAAACCTCGAGCTTCTTGAGCAATTGGTGCATGTGTTCGCCGTACTCGAGCGACTCGTCCCATTTGAAACTCAATTCAGGGGCATTGCGGATCTTCAGGCGTTTGCTTACTTCACGACGCAAAAAGCCTTTTGCACGTTCAAGGCCCGCCATGACTTCATCCTGACGGCTCTCGTCCCCCAGCGCATTGACTTGAATAGTCGCATATTGCATTTCAACATCCAGCTTGACACTGGTCACAGTCACCTGTTTTAGACGAGGGTCGCTGACTTCTCTCAGCAGCAACGTACTTAAGATGGATTGGATTTGTTCAGCAACGCGCTGCTGTGGGATTGACATGGGAGGCTCCTTCACAATCATTTTCAGCAGAGGACACACCGTGGCGTATCCTCTGCCGAATCAGTCGCAGGTACAGAAGATCGTATCTTACCCGGACAATCTAGCTGGCTTATCAAGAGGGGGCGTTAATTCACACGCTCGCTCACATAGAATTCAATCTGATCGCCAGGGCGGAAGTCAGTGAAGTTATCCAAGCTGATGCCGCACTCAAAACCTGAGCGCACCTCGCGAACATCTTCCTGCATCCGTTTGAGTGAACCGACACTCAACCCTTCTGCAATCACCTTGCCAGCACGCTTGACCCGGGTTTTGGCATTACGACGAATTTCGCCATCTTTGACATAGCTGCCCGCAATGACTCCAACTTTGGGAATCTTGAAGGTCTGGCGTACTTCGGCGGTACCAATCGTCCGATCTTCATAGACCGGCTCAAGCATACCTTGAAGCGCTAGCTCGATGTCCTCGAACAGCTTATAGATAATCTCATAACGGCGAATTTCAACGCCCTTCGAGTCGGCAGAACGACGGGCAGAGGGATCTACAGACACATTGAAGCCGATTATGATGGCATTGGAAGCACTAGCAAGGTTGACATCATTATCAGTGATATTGCCTACATCGTAAGCCAGTAGACGCAGGCCAATTCCGCTGGTGCTTTGCTCGCCGATCTCCTTAAGATTATCGACAATTGGTTGCAGCGAACCCTGCACATCCACCTTCACAATCAGGTTCAGGTCTTTGGCTTCACCCAAGTTAAACTGGGCAAATACATCCTCAAGCGTAAATGCAGGGCGTTCAGGCAAGGTTTCCCGGATCTTACGTTCGGAGGTGCGCCCTTCGACTACTTCACGAGCGGTCTTGTCATTCTTGGACCACTCGAACTGTTCACCGGGATGCGGCATTGAATTCAATCCGAGCACCTGGACCGGCACGGATGGCCCGGCAGTATCCAAGGGCTTGCTGTGTTCATCGTACATGGCTTTAACGCGACCGAAAGCTTCGCCCGCTACAACCACATCACCCTTTTTAAGAGTTCCATTCAGCACCAAGAGGGTTGCCAGCGTACCACGATGCGGATCTACCCGCGCCTCAAGGACAATGCCGGAAGGATGCCCGGCAGGGTTCGCGACAATTTCACGCTCTTCGCTGGTCATCAAGACGGCTTCGAGCAGGTCATCAATACCATCACCCGCCTGGGCCGAAACGGGCACAACCAGCGTATCGCCATCCCATTCATCCGGTGTGAGACCTAAGTCAGATAATTCCTGCTTGACGGCATCAACACGTGCATTTCGCTTATCGGTTTTGGTGATCGCAACCACAATGGGGACATTGGCAGCTCTGGCATGGTTGAGCGCCTCGCGGGTGGTCGGCATCACGCCGTCGTCGGCAGCGACTACCAAAATAGCGACATCAGCCCCCTGAGCGCCACGAGCACGCATGGCTGTAAAGGCTTCGTGACCCGGGGTATCAAGGAATGTGAGTTTACGGCCTGTGAGATCAACCCGGTAAGCACCAATGTGCTGCGTAATACCGCCGGCTTCGCCTTCAGCAACGTGGGCTTTGCGAATGGTATCCAACAAGGTGGTCTTGCCGTGATCAACATGACCGAGGATGGTCACTACCGGGGGGCGACGTTGAAGATCTTCCGCCTTCTCCGCCACATAGACTTGTCGCCAAGTCTGCGATTCAGCAGCTTTCTGCTTTTCTTCTGCTTCTTCAACCGCTTTTGCCGACTGAGCCTCATAGCCCATTTCTTCGGCGACAATAGCGGCAGTATCGAAGTCAATCTGTTGATTGATCGAAGCCATGATACCGTTCGAGATGAGTTTTTTCATCACCTCGATTGGGCTGGCACCGATCATCTCAGCCAATTCCCGGACCGTCAGAAAATCCGGAAGAATTACAATCTGTTTCTCCTGCGCCATATTCTTTGCAGACCTCCACGTCTGTAGCGGCAGATCAGCAAAGGATGCAGGTAGAGTTTACATGCCCATGCCGCCGCTGTTTATGTGCTGGCTGTGACTGAGACTGATTCGTCTCATCATGGCGAAAGTCGTCATGATCGGGGTTTGGCCTGTGTCAGGCGCAACCGATCCTCCGCATTTAGCGTCGTCCGGAGCGCGCGGCCCAGTACATCAGTCGTCACTGCTCGTTCCCAACATAGTTCTTGCTCACAAAGGTAAGCTCCTCGACCATTCAGTTTACCACTGGGGTCAACCACCACGCCATGCTCAGTCCGCACAATACGGATGAGTGCACGCTTATCCGCATGCTCGCGGCAAACAGCACACATCCGTACAGGCTTATGTTTCGGACGGGTAGATTGGGCCATACCCGAAATGACCTCTTATTCGTCGTCTTCCATCCAGTCATCACCGCCACGACCGCCTTTACGGCGACGGCGAGCGATAACCTGCCCGATTTCCTCGTCGAAAATGAGCTGGCGGCGCTGCTGACGTTCCTTCTTACCCTTACCCTTCTTGCCGTCGCCCTTATCCCCGTCCTCAAGAACGCTCAGATCACCTTCAGGCTCATCCTGATACAAAGTCACACTGGGTTGGCGAGCAGGAGGAGGTGTTAACTTCTTGGGCGTAGGCTTGGCTACTTCTGGTTCATCCGCGAAGGCCGCGATATTGATCGCTTCTTCGTCACTGGCGGGTGTAATTACCGGAGAAATCTCTTCAACAGGCGCTTCGGTAACCTCGAGGGCAACAAGCTCTTCTTCCGGCATCACGAAGCGATCCAGAGCAGCCTGAACTTTGACAATTGAGTCTTCGGGCAAGTTAGACAGCAAGCGATGCAGGCGAGTCTCATCAATCAGGAAGCGCAGCATGATTTCGCCCACGCTATCCAGCGGGGTCAATGCTTCGATAATCTCATCTGGCAGGTCAAGCTTGCTGACCGGCAGCTTAAAGGCCTGCGGCGGCAAGGTCGATTTGACAGCATTGATTTCCGCAAGGCGAGCCTGACGAGCCTGGACCTTGCGGGCCATCGCCCGGCGCTCAACCATATCGGCAAAGCGGGCCATCAAGTTCAGTTCTTCAGCCGTGACCGATTTGTTATCCAGCTTCTTCTCAAGCACTCGGCGCACATCTTCGATGAGCACCGTCTGTTGATCACGGACTTCCACCATTGCGGGTGTATCTAAAGCCGTGAGGGCTTCCTGAACCGCTTCGGTCACATTCTTAATATCAATGCGCCAGCCCGTCAGCTTGGCAGCCAGGCGGGCATTCTGCCCTTCACGACCAATAGCTAATGACAACTGATCGTCCGGCACAATCACAATCGCTGTCTTGCCGCTATCCGGATCATCATCCAGGTAGACGCCAGTCACGCGTGCCGGACTAAGCGCCTTGGCGATGAACATCTCCTGGTTGGGATTCCACTCGATAACGTCAATCTTCTCGTCGTGAAGTTCCTTGACGATATTCTGAATGCGAATACCACGCATCCCTACGCAAGCACCTACTGGATCTATACCTTCTTGCAGGGCCACAACTGCTACCTTAGAGCGATAACCCGCTTCGCGAGCAATATTCTTGATTTCTACCTGACCGTTGAAGATTTCGGGAACTTCGTATTCCAACAGGCGACGCAGCATGTTGCGGTGGGCGCGGCTAATAACAATTTGTGGGCCACGATTCCCCTGTTTGACTTCCAGCAAATAGGCACGCAGCTTGTCATGCGGCTTATAGCGTTCACCAGGGATCTGCTGGGCACGAGGCATAATCGCTTCGGCACGGCCGAGGCTGATGGTCAGCATGGCAGCATTGACGCTCTGGACAGTGCCCGTCACCAGATCGCCCTCACGGTCGACATATTCCTCAAAGACTGCTTTGCGCTCGGCTTCGCGGATCTTTTGAAGGATGACCTGTTTAGCAGTCTGGGCTGCGATGCGCCCAAAGCTGCGGGTCGTACCTTCCACCTGCACCATGACCATGTCACCGAGGTTGGCTTCCGGGTCATAGTAGCGAGCTTTTTCCAGATCCACCTCCGTATTGGGGTGCATCACATCATCAACGACTTCTTTTTCCACAAAGATGCGCGCGCGACCTGTATTGGCGTCGATATTGACTTCAACACGCTGAGCAGCGCTCGCGCCGGTGTCTCGCCGATAGGCAGAAATCAAGGCGTTTTGAAGCGCCTCTAGCACAATATCGCGGGGTAGCGAGCGCAATTCCGCAATTTCATTAAATGCTAATTCGAACTCTGTTTTCATAACCTTACACTCGATCTCCCACTGGTAGCAGAACTGCGGGAATCTGACAATAGACTGAATACATTACGGGTTGACCAGGGATGAGGGCTACCGTGTTCACGGCCACATAAACAGAAAAGTGGGGGCTACCCACTTTTCTCCAACACTCAATATTCTAGCACGGTCTCTTGAATGATAGCAAGAGGTTTTGCGAGCCCTTACCCGGAAGCTGTAGCCTCTGGGGTGACTTCCGGCAGCAATTCCTGCGTTGACTCTACTCCGACAGGCGCTGCTGGAACCGAACCCGCAGCATCAGGCGGCAAGGTGAAGGGGGAGAATAACATCAACCGGGCCGTCGGTGCATCGCTGATCCAGACATTGCCAACCGCATCCACCACAATACCACCGATGCTATTAAACTCGCCAGGACCTGGCGTTTCGCGGTTGAGTTGACCGAACGAGCCGATACAGGTCCCATTACTGTTATAGACCAGTACACGACCCGCATCAGGATCCGTCACATAGAGATATTGACGAACCGGGTCAAAAGCCAGGTACGGGCGATTACCGAGGTCTTCCAACCAAGCGCGTACCCGGAAGTTATTGCTCAGGGTGCCATCCTGACGGGTGAAGCGCTGGGCCGGTGAGCCATCAAGATTGAAGACGGAAATCCGACGGTTCCAGGTATCTGCGACCCAGAGCAAACCATCCGGGCTGATGAGCAAGCCACTGGGTTCGTCTAATTGACCTTCCCCATTACCCCCGGATCCGATATCGCGCAACCAGATGCCATCACGGGTGTAAACGCGAACCCGTTTATTTCCCGTATCGGCCACATAGACATTTTCTTCAGCATCAACAGCTACGGCACGCGGCCCCCAGAGACCATCACGCGGCTCAATCGGTGCACCGCTACCCAGTTCCGCACGGGTACCCCAGCTACGGATAAAGTTACCATCAGCGGTAAATACCTGTACCCGGAAGTTCCAGGTATCCGCAACATAGATATTGCCGCTGGAGCCTATAGCAACCGCATTTGGACGGTTGAGATAGCCGCCAGTGGAGGCATCGTTTGGTCGGCCAAACAGCGGATCATCCGCCTCGTAGAGCCGACCTTGCTGACCGATCACCCCCGCAGAATTCCCATCCGGCTGGAAAATGGACAAGCGATAGTTGAATTCTTCCGGCACAATCAAATTGCCGTTCGCGGCCAGGGCCAGTTGGCGCGGATAGTTCATTTGACCTACAGCCGTTCCAACCGATCCAAAGGAAAAGATCGGTTGAAGGGGCTGCCAGTTGGCGCTACACAGATTGATTTCCTGCTGAGTGGCGGGGTTCGCGGCAGTTCCTTGACCTACTCCAAGAGTCCAGACCTGGCTGGCTAAGTCCTTACGGACAAAGACATACATGCGGTCGGAAACAGGCCAGCGATTGATCGTGAAGTCTTTACCCGTTGCAGTTCCGTAGGTTGTGTAATCCCGGGCCCACCAGATATCCCAGATACCCTGCCGAATTTGAGCAGCAGTTGTATTGGCAGGATTAAAGTCCAGGGCATTGAGTACACGGGTGGCGTTGAGATCAAAGTAGTCCTGCATCGGCCACCACATACGGATGTAGTCAAACTCAAAGTAGCGGTCCTCAAGAGCCACTTGTACCGATGCCCGGTTACGCTCACCCACAATGATGACATCCCGATCTTCCATATCCCGGGGGCTGGGATTCTCGCCCAGATAACGTGCATCAGTGAAATCCCGGAAGTACCAGGCGCCAGGCCAGGAAATCTGATTGTCGTAGGCGAAGGCAATCGCCAGCCCGTCGTTCGTCTTCAAACTCCACTCTTCGAGCTGTTCGGTCACGCGCTTGTTAGAAGGACCACCATGTGCATAAACGAGAAACTCAGTGGCCTGGTCATAGTTGATGAAGGAGGCCATCCAAGCAGACCGAAACGTCAAGAGGGACAAACCAGCGAAGACTGCAACCGCTGTCATCCGGCGAAGGGTGACCCAATCCGTCCGGCGAACCACCCAAAAGATACCATAGATCACAATACCAGCGATGACAATGCCGCCAAACCACTGGAAGAGGCGAGCCAACTGCACCTGCTCCAGTCCACCCACACCACCACTAAACAGGAACGGCGCGACAATCTGCGCACCAGCAACAAAAAGCACCGGAAGCAACAGCAAATGCAGCCAACCACCACGCCAGAACTGTTGAGCGCTCACCTTATCGATCATTCGACCAAAGTACCAGGCCGCCAACAGGATCATAGGGGTGGTCATATGTGTGCCCAACCAAGGCATCTTCTCACCCGCTAACGTGAGTGCAATGGTATTCACCACAGCCCACCACGAGACAAAGAGCAAGAATGGCACATAGCGCAGATAGTTGGGACTGCTAACCCAGTCCCGTAAAGTTTCGGGACGTGGTTCAGTAAGCAGCATGTCACTATCGTCTGCCAGAAGATCTTCCACTTTTCGTTTGGTATGGGCGATCAATCCCTGGCGCCGGAAGCGCCAGAACATGAATAAGCCGGTGAACATCGCCAAAACGCTACCAATGATGGGGAGAAATTCGTACATCGGCAAGATGACAAGCAAATAGTAATACTGTGGCTGGCTACCCCGTCGCTCGCCCTGCTGTTCCAACCAATATCCAAGGCTGCCGATCAGTCCAGTGCCAATACCGTTGATATTGGTAAACACGGTGGTGAAGAAAAAGATAAACAGGAGATAGAACACCACGGTGGAAATCAACCATCGACGCCAGTTCCACGCCAAACCGAGGGTAATCCCTACTGCGAATGACGGAAGCAGGCCTACAAAAGTCATGAAGACCTGGGCGTAAAAACTGGTGAGATCGACCGGTAGAGGAACGGCAGCGTGGATCGTCCGCGCGAGCGAGCCCATATCCATCATGCTGGCACCCATCAACTTGAAGATGAGTGGTACGCCCCAGGGATAGATGAGAGTCCCCATGATGACCAATAGATCAAACTCGGGAAAACGCTTCCAAACTACTTTCATACCCCCGCGACTGCGAACAAATAGAATAAAGGCAATCGCAACCGCGCTAATTCCCACGTAAATGTAGAAGTAGATCGGATACGTGGTTACACCAGTCGCTGCCAGATCCACGGCACCGGGTTCAGCCGGTACCGCCGTTTGGACTGTGCCGCTCGACACATGCGAGCGGACTTCCACAAACAAGGAGACGCCCAGAGCGGCAATCGCTAATGCCAGGAGGATAATCACTTCACGCCAGGGCAAGCGACGCATATCACCGCGAAAGGCCCACAACATGGTCCCAATCACAGCAACGCCCATAAAGCCAAATACGGCTAATGACCAGCCGATCAGCGTAGAAGACTCCAGAGTTGTCTGGCCAGTTGAGATGGTTGTGATCACATTCTCCAGGCCGAGAATCGAATCAACAACATACATCCCCAATGAACCCGTCAAGCCAAGCAACGCAGCGATGAACAAAAAGTTCATCAATTGGCGACCTTGCCACCGAAAATAGTGCTGCCCCATTCGGACTAACCAATAACCTGTCAGAAACATGCCAAAGATTGCCACATACATAAAGGCTACTTCTTTGGTCGCCAGGCTCCAAAGCATCGCTGCCGAAAAGATATAGAGCCAGTACGCCTTACGACGCTGCCGAATCGGTCCGTTCAAATACATGAACGTACAGTAGACCATCACCATTGTCGCAAAGATTGAAGGCGTATCCTCACGAATATAGCGGTTGTAGTACAAGATCAACGGCGAAATCAGGAACATGATCGAGGCCAACAGCGCGCCCCAACGTCCTAACCAACGCCGGAACAGAAGCGGAAACATGACCATCCCTACGCCGAGCACTGCCGTATAGATACGCGCTGTGAAGTCGTTATCACCAAAAAGAAAGTAATTGAGGGCGGTCATGTGGAACAGGATCGGCCCATGCATCAACGGCGTATGCTGGAAAATACCATTCGCATACAAATCCCAAGAGAACTTGGTATGGAGGCTCTCATCGTGACTCATGGTGCGTTCACCCAAAATGTAGAAGCGGGTGAAAATCGCTAACACCAGAATGACGATATAGGCTACCGTCTCCCAATTACGCGGGAATGTGCGGTTTAACCATTGGGCCAACGGATTTGCAGTCGACTCGGTCATCGAGACCGAATCAGTGTAAGAACGAGTCGTCATACCAGTAACTCAACCTTCATGGAGTCATAATCGAAAGGACGGTCAGGGATTCAGTCCGGTAAGCTGCATCCGGCGTAGAAGCCGGCGTATCAGGAAGCGTTTCACTTAGAGTTACAGCACCATTTGGTGATGGAGTAGCCCGCTCCAACAGAAGCACTACGGCATGAGAACGCGGCGCAGGTGGGGTTGGCGGTGTTGCCCAAGCGATACCACTACGACCAAAAGTCATTGGAACCAAGAGCATCAATAATAAAGCTGTGGCTAACAAGGCATAGCGAACTGGTGGATTTGACTCTGTTGGCCTTGCCAGATCAACCTGAATACCCTGCCATACCCGCCCAAAATCTACCGGAGGCGGAGCCATCAACACCTGACGCATCTCCTGCTCAAGGACTTGATTGTTGCGATAGAGAGCATAGCAAGAATCACAGGCGTGCAGATGCTGAGCGATACGTCGCTGGAGGGCCGGATGAATTTCACCTGAGCGGTAAGCCGCCAAGTGCTGCTGGACAGCCTCGCAGCAGATTGGTCGCGGGCGGTTCATCAAGCTTCCATCCTCAGCAAATCGGCCAACAGACTTGGAGCTTCGGTCTGAAGAAGGCCGCGCAAGCGTTCATGGGCTAACCGGACTCGACTTTCTGCTGTTTTTTGTGGACACCCGATGACTTCGGCAATTTCCCGATAGGTCAGACCATGTCCATAACGTAATACAACCGCTTCCCGCAAGGCAGGTGAAAGATCGGCCAAGGCGGACTCGACGGAAACGCGCAAATCATTACGAGCCAAGCGGGCTTCAGGCGTTTCGGCTCGGGGAGCTGGGAGATCAATTGGTAGCAAACTCGCCAGATCAATCCAAGGCAAGTGCTTCCGTCGATAGACATTTCGGCAGCGACTCAAGGCAATCGTATATAACCAGGTTTTGAAGGATGCCCGCTTTGAGTCAAACCGGCGCAGATTGCGGAAGGCGTACACAAAGGCCTCCTGCATCACATCCTCAGCATCCTGGCGATTCATCAACAAACCGTAGCATAAGCGGTAAATCAGCGGCGAACACTGAGTGTACAAGGCCTCATAAGCCCCTTGGTCACCACTCAAGGATCGCGCAACCAGTTCGTGCAGTATTTCTGGCTCGGCAGCATTCATCGCAGCTATCCCAGTGGATACATTCGGGTCATTGTCCATTTATACACAACCCTGTTACACTTTCCTTACGGTTGAGTTTGGAACGGTACGCCGTCATAAATGTCCTGTCGCAACCAGAGCACCACACGTTCGGAAGGGAGTGGCACTTCCCGAACGCGGCGCTGCAAATACCACGCCACAAACTCAATGGGTTGCAAACCCGATCCTTCCCAAGCTTGCCTGATGGTAAAGGTCTTACCGACATAAGGCCCACCGAGGTCCGGGGGTTCGAGAGTCTCCGGCAAAATGACGATTTCCTGGGAACGCGCTTCCGAAATATCATTGATAAAGCGGATGTCCTGGACTTCGCGCAAAGCCCAGGCTACTTCTCCATCCGGAGGAACCAAGGCCACAACAGGGAGCACGGTCGGTTCACCACCCGTTTCACGCGTCGAAACCTCTATCAGCGTTTGACGCAGCAGATGGACTTCCGGACTGACAGCCTCACGGTTCCACCATTCGGTGGCATTGGCAGATGTATAGACTGCGGCCCGCCAACCACTACCAAGGCTGGTCAGTAGTCCAAAAGCCATAAGGCCCAGCAATGCTCCACGCATCGTCACCGGTACCCGCCAGACGCTGGCAGCCAAAAACCCACCAATCACCATAAAGAGCAGTGTAATCACCACCCAAACGAGGCTCACTGCATTCACACTACCGGGTTGCAGGATCGTATCGGGTGCCTGCAACAGAGACCGGCCAAGTGATTGTAGATGAATACTCAACATCGCCAACAAGAAAAAAGCGACTAGTGCGATCAAAGCACGCGACCAGGGCGGCACCTCTCCCCAGACTGGATCAGGCACTAATTCTTCAAGTAGAACGATCACCAGATGAGAGACAAGCAGCGCCAGCGGCAAGATCAGCCATAGAGCATGATCCGCACCAGCACCCCGATAGAATGCTCCAGCAACCAGACCAAAGAAAGCAGTTGCGCCAGCAAAACGATCAATCCAGGTAATGCGCCCCGCCTGCCCCAACCAGAACCAAGCGACAAGTCCTAAGAGCACCAACCAGGGTTCGTAAAACAGGGTTGTGAGTATAGGAAACAAGGCAGGCAAGCCGGGTTGACCGGTGGTTAAGCCACGAACAAATACGCTCAAGGACTCACCGATCACGTTCAAACCAGCAGGATAAATCAGAACCAGCGTGCTCAACAAAACAATGACCAATAGGGATATGATAGCGCTTTCAAGCCTAGGCCATGATCGCAGGCGCTCTTCAATCTTCATACTGAGCGCTTCAACCTGCTCATCCGGCAAATCATCTATTTCCTTCGGTGTAAACTGCCAGGCAACATATCCCGCCAGCAGCACGATCAGCGCAGTCAAGACACCCGTTGGATCGGTGAGGAGTATCAAGACCATCAGACAAACTGCCACTAAAACTGCCCAGGATTTTCGTCCGGTCAATAAATAGCGATGTGCTGCCCATAAACCCAGTACGACGCTCAGTGCAGACCAGATCATCGCAGAGTCCGTACGTGAGCTGATGAGCAGTATTGGCGAGACCACCAGTAGGAGCGCTAACACAAAAGCGCGCCCAACCCCCAATACATTGCGGAAAAGCAGTGGCGACAGGAGAAGAGCAACGCTGGCCAAGATCGTCAGCAAGCGAGCCGAAAATTCACTTGCGCCCAGCAGGGTAAAGGCAATCACATGACCCGTAAACAAGAGCGAGCTCTGTGGAGCTATTGGTTCCAGACCAGGAATCGGTTGCACAACACGCCATGCTGCCAGCGCCTGCCGCGCCTCATATTCGCGTAGCGGCACCGTATCGACTTCAGCAAGTCTTAGAACGATGGCAAACACGATCAGCAGCGCGTAGGCCACCGTCTCCATCGAGAAAACAGCACGACCTGTGGAACGAGCGCTTGATGGATTGATCGCACCAGTATTCACTATCGAGGCCATAACGCCCTACTCTCTACGTTGAACTTAAGCTCTATATTCATCACGAAAATTGCAAATCGCACCGTTCACCCCAAAACACCTTTGGCAATGTCATTCATGGTGTCCGTATCACTATCTGATCGTGACTGAAACAAACGGTGCTGGGGAGCCGATCTAGCTCAGAGAGCGATCCCTAGAGCAACACTAGTGAGCTTTAGAAGCGGATCATGTGTTCCGATCCGTTCGGTCAGTCACCGGTCAACTGTTTGTAAAGCAGTATCAGTCACCCGATAAAAGACGCTGGCCCCACGCTGACAGACCGGCTCTAATGCTTCCATGAACTTTTCTTCACCCACGCTGCCATAGGTCTGACGTTCGCTAAAGCCATAAAAGATGTAGTCGATTCCATAGCGCTGAACGATTGGTACCACCACATCCCAACGCAGATCCTTATACAGGGTTTCAATATCGGGCTCGCGAGTACCAACCACCTCATTGTAGGTCGAACCACGCCACTGCCCTTGATGGTTACGCCAACCTAACACAATCGGCACACCGGTTATCCCTGGGACACGGCCCGTCGGATAGGGGATGTTATAGGCACCACCCAATGCTTCAACCACGACTACATCTCCGGGCTCAACCTGCTCACCAAAGCATTGGATGGAAGCATAATCGTCTCCACCAATGAGGGTGCTACCGCCATCCAGCGTCAAGCCATCATCTGGTGTCCGAGCAGCAAATTCCACTTGAGTCCGCGTCCGAATGCCGAAGATGGGATATAAGAGTCCCACCAATATCAGCACAGTGGTCATCGTGGCAAAGGCGGCTCGATAAATGGGACCAACACGGCGCTCCGAACTACTGCTGAGAATGGCATAGACCGCCCAGGCGCTGGCGATACTGAACAACAGCCAAGCCTGATAGTAGAACTTGAAGATGGTATTGATGCGAACACCGAAGTTATCCCGCAAGAAGAAGAATTCAGGAATGAGGGTCAGCCCCACCCCAGCGCCGATCAGCACCAGGGCGTAACCGGAGGCAGCCGGATAACCGACAATGACTTCCGGGCGATCATCATCCACCAAGGGGTTAACACGGGGGAACAACCGGGCCACGATCACCCAGATGGCGGCTAGTAACAACAATGTCGTCAAAAGTGCTTGAATGCGGCGGCTGGCAATAACCGGCAGAACAGCACCCCATCCACCGTATTGATCGACAAACTGGAGAATACCAGCGCGCAATTGGGGGACAATCGCAGCCAACGCCACAAGAATCAGGACGAAGCCAATCAGCCCCAGCAAAATATAGGCAGTAGCAGCGCCACCAAAACCCCAATTCGGTCTGACAGTCGCCGAACGCACTTCATAGGTCAGGTAGAAAGCCAATATCAGGATAAAAGCACCGAACATGATGAAATACTGCTGCGGCAGGGTCGGAGTCAACAGATTAGGGACGAAGCCCGATGCCTGAGAACGGAAGCTCACCAAGAACGGCAGATAATAGATAATCGCCAAAATGCCAACAGACAGGCCAAAAACAACGACCCCAATCCAATCCGGGATGAACAGACGGCCATGACCGCGCAGGTAACGCCGCAGTACATCCAGGCCAACCAACACCGCCAGATAGACTGGCCCATCCCACGTATTGAGGAAGATCAAGCCGCCAATGATCAGGGCATAGAAAAGAGTCTCCGACCGAGTGGGTGAACGCCAGCTCAAGAGCAGGTTGAGAGCAGCCCCTAACGCCAATGCCACAAACGGAAGTGCCATCACATGGGGGTGACTATCGGCTAACAGAAAACTGAATTGGGGGAATTCATTGATCGGCGTGGTTCCAGTGGAACCATCGACATTGTAATCACGGAGTGTGCGGCTGGCGCGGAACCACCACCAACCATCCCAGACATTGGGATCCAGCGCCTTGGGCTGAAGCGTAACGGGCTGGTCATCCGGCATGCCCGCAGCACGGGCCTGCTCGCGCTCCGGATAGACATCGCGCTCTTCATTGCCCATAAAGCTCAAGTAGGCTTCAGGAGCAATCCGAGTCTGATAAGGCAACTCGATCAGCAAAAACTGAAGATTGCCCATCAAAATGACCATCACCATACCTAGCAGGCCAGACAAAATGGCTGCCCGCCGATTGGGACGTGATGGCTCAGTCTCCTGGTAGACGGGAATGGTCATGCGGCGGGAGCGCACTAAATTATAGACCACGCCAAAAACAGTCAGCCCGGTCAAGGCGAAGAGCAAGGCGATAAAGGCATTGTAGCCGACTGGCCCGCTGACCCCACTCGCAAGCGAAAGCATGGCCGCGATCAGATAACCAAAGTAGTAGTAACTGATCGAATAGCCCGAGAGCCACGGATCCGGCGGCGGAAAAGTCTGGCCGCGCAGAATGCCACTGATGAACATTAAATCCATCGGCTTCTCGGTCGCAGAAAGCCCATTCTGATAGGCCCGAACGGTTATCCAGCCGACAAATAACAGTACGAACAGTATTTCTGCACTGATGACCACGCTTCGGTTCTCGCGCCACCAGGTTCGCAGGTCGATGCGCTGACCACTGAAGTACAGTAGCAATCCCAGTATCAGGACAATCAGCCAGCTCAGGAGAATGCCGCCCGTATCATTCCGGAGGAAACCAAGACTGCCCAACAACCAGTAGACATACCCCACCAACAGAAGGCCTGCCGCCCGGGCCAGTGTATAGCCACGATCTGGCAAACCACCCAACAGGCGAGCGCACAAAGGCAGTGCAGCTGCACCAGCGGCCGCTACCAGTAACCACCAACTGACAATGATCCAGCCCTCTCGGGCGAGCCACTCAAATACCACCGGGGGCCACCTCGTTCAAGCCGAAGAGCGCATCACGCTGCACTTCGTACAATTTGGTCGTACCTTGTTCGTAGACAATCTTCAACAAGCCCTGCTCTACCATCAGGTCAAACTTCGCCAGAGCCTCCGGCAAATAGTAGGCACGTTCCAGATTGCCCACCACAATATAACTCACATCATAGCGTTGTAGGATGCTCCAGGCCGTCGGAATATCCAGAGTCGAGTAAAAGCCATTGACATTCGCGACACGCAAATCCACGTAACGAGGCTGCGGATCGAAAGTGCGCTGCTGGGTCTGATGGAAGCGCCAGCCCACCACTGAAGGCAAACCCGTATAGATGGCGATACGGCTCTGCCAGGTATACTCCCCGGTGCCACGCCCTTCCATAATCACGGGGGTGCCGATGATGTTCTCTTGCATCCACCGAATCAGGTTATAGTCATCGACCAAGGGAAAGTAGGTCAGATCGTTATTCATATCCCGAATATAGCGGTCCCCTTCCAAACGCATGGCCCCCTGCATGTAGGCCATACCGTCCAGCGTTAAGGGGGTCTCCGGAGTCATACGGTCTTGTGACCGTCCCCGACTCGCCATCAAGGGGAACAGAGCTGCCGAGAACACCAACACCATCACCAGAGCATACCAAACCGATTGAACGGCCACAGGCCAACGCCCTGATCCCCGTAGGAGCCAGGCAACCGCAACCCCGCCAACGACCCCGAACATTAGCCAAGCCTGGATGTAGAACTTAAAGACCGTATTCTGCCGGCCTATATCACCCACAAGGACAACCATTTCCACAAACAACGTCAATGCAACGGCGACACCGGCCAAGGCCAGCACATATTGCATCTCACGAGATTGATCGGTTCGGAAGAAGAGGACTCCAATCCAGACCAATAGAGGCAGGCTGATAATAGCCGTCGGCACGGCGCGAACTAACGGCAGTGAGCCACCATCCAGCGCCGGGATACCGAAGAAAGCCAGCACAATCGTAAGCAGCAGCAAGCCTACAACGATACATAACCAGGCGATGACCCGTACTGCCGCACCACGCAGCGAGCGGACATAAACGGTTCGCAACCACCGCCCAGTATCCCAGACCAACAAAGAGGTCAACAAAAACAGGAAGAGTCCATGTACGGTAAGGTACATCCACATCTGAGTACGGACTTCATTCATGATGCGGGCTGAACTGTAGGCTGTCGCAAACCAAGTCAGATAAGGCAGCGCAACCAGCCAATGCAAGGCGATAAATCCACCCACACGACCAGCCAGTTCCAAGAGCGCTCGACGAGTCAAACGTCGCGAGTGCCCAATCCACCAGGCAAATCCCAAACCCAGCACGCTGAGAGCAGCTGAAGTCGGCCAATCCCAGGTATTGGTGGGCCGCAACAAACCGACCATCAAAGCCCCAAAAAAGATGGCAAGGAATACGCTCAAGCGCGTACGATCCTTCATTCCAGCAGCCATGATCTCATGCAGGACAAAGCCTAACACCGCAATAAACATCGGCATGGCGATCATATGTGCATGGAGGTCGCCATAGACAAAGGTGAAGAAAGGGAATTCTGCAATTGCACTGTCATATTCTGGCGTGCCGCCAGTTGGTTCACTCAAAACCCGCGTTGGTGCCCAGTACCAACGCCCCGGTGAAATGGGCAGTGGTTCGCCACGCAGCATCCGGGTTAGACCGCGCCATGCGCTCAGGAAAGGTGATTGAGATTCAGAAGCGGCCTGCTCAGCGAGGCGAGTTAAGGTTTCGCCTTCAGGAACAGCTCCATTATTTTGGGCTGAATACTCATTGGTAAGATAGGTTTGCAAACCAGTCGGGTTGTTAAAGTATCCAGCAGGTAACAGCGCCTCGGAAAGAAAGACACGTGGGGTATCCAGATTGCCAAAAACACCCGTGAGCAACAGCGCCGCAATACCGGCTACCCAGGGGTTACCCAAGCGCGGAGCAGGCTTGGAAGGCTCATCCTGTACGGAAGGAGCAGTCCGATCACGCAAGGCGCTGACTAGGTTGAAAGCTACTGAGAACGTTCCAACCCCAATCACCGCAAAAATCGTAGGAATGATGAGGTTATAGGCTATCGAGGGCACCATCTTTAGAAGCAGAACAGGTGCACCAACTGTCACATAACCGTAGAAGTAGTAATTGATATAGCCACCGGCATACCAGGGATCCACCGGCGGAAAGACAGTACTCCGCAGTACCCCGTTGAAGTACGCAAAGTCCATCGGCTTCTCGCCACCATAGACGTTATGCCAGAGGTCCGGGTTGGTCAGGCGGATCGCCAAATAGAAGGCAAACAACAACCACGTCAGCAGTTCAATCCAGAACAGCTTCACTGCATTGGCCTTCAAGTATTCCCATAGTGCTGTCCGTTGCCGCCAGGCTAACCATCCACTGATGAGCGCCATCACAATCAACGCGCCCAGCACACCGAACTGTGACCAGGCTGGCAACCGCGCGCTCGCCAGCACATAGGGCACCCACGCAATGAAGACTAGTCCACCAAATTTGGCTAACCCATATCCTCGGTCAGCTAGTGCCGGGAAGGCGGTGAATAAGATCGGCCAGGCAGCCAGGCCGATTACCACCATCGTTAGCCACCAGGCGCCGACACTGAAGGCCTGATTGGTGTTTACCACACTCTGGCTATCAAAGCGTTCCGACCAGGTACCATTCTCATATTGGGTCTGGCGCATCTCTGGCGGAAATTGGAGTGCCGTAGGGATCGGATCCGCCGGAAGAGAATATAAAGGTGCGACCCCAGCCATCTGCGTACTGCAGAAGAAGTTGGTTTCGCTATCCAGCGGCAAGTTCACACAAGCTCGAGATGCTGGAACCGTTTCGACTTTATTCAGCGGAACACTATTCAAAATAGTGCGCGTATTTTCCGGTGTATACGCCTCGGTCTTACGAAAGATCATCACTGCTGGATGGTCATAAACGTGGAAGGCTTCTTCAGCCTCAAACTCGTTCAACCAGTCGGGCGAGTTATAGAACGGCAAATGCTGATCGGAGACACGGAACGGACCAAACTCGAAACTGTGATGAATATTCTCAACCAGTTCAAAACCAAGTGATCCATCGAAGAGAGCCGCATAGTAGCGGTTGGTCATGGGCCAGCGATACGGAATACGGCTATTGGAGTCATAACGGCGGTTGGTACCAATAATCAGATACTCGGTATTGTCGAGCACTGACAGCATATGATCAAGCTTGTTTTGATCTTCTTCCCAGACGACCTGCAACTTGTAACCGTTCAGATAGGTTGACCACAGATCAATCCCATTGCAGGTCACTTCCCGCGACAATCCCGCAGGAGGTTGGTCAGCTAACGTGATCCCCTCAGGCAGTTGGCAAACTTTCGGCGGGACTGGTTCGTCCCAATCGCCTTCCCAGGTAAATATCGGCCCCGCACTGACAACGGGCCCACCATTAGTGACTTCTACTCGAAAGATGTAATCCTGCCCCGACTGCACCTGTAATGGAGGCTCCAGAGGAATATCATAGGCTTCACCAAGGGCGGTGGTCTGCCGAACCAAGTCCGCTGTGAGGACACCCGATGACAAAATCTCAGCCGAGTCAGGAAGACGAATACTGATTTGCAGTGTCTCGGTACCGGGGTCGTCAAATGGATCGCCCAGATGTGGCGCGTGGACCGCCATCACTGTACCAGTTCCATCAGGCTGAAAACGCATTTCGAAGGGCTGGCCCGTTTCATAACGCGAGGCTTGCTCCAATAGTGGAGTATCATCTCCCCCGCCAAATCGGTTTATCACCCCGATATTGATCAGTGGGGTACCGGGTTCCGCACCTTCGATGCGCATAGCAAAGTCACCTGGAACGTTCTCAATAATCCAGTGACTAGCTTCCGCCGGGGCAAACAAATTGCGATAGATGTTGGTGAACATCAGCGCCCACAGCACTGTAAACAGACTAACCCCGACCAATGCTCCCCAAGCCAACACACTCCGCCAGACTCGCGTACTCCGTCCAGCACGCTGAACCAGTTCAACCAGAGCCCAGGCAGCCAGTAGTGCCAAAATCGGGTAGAGAGGCAAATAGTAACGCATGGACATGACCCACAGATTACCCATCCACAGGAACATGCCCAGAATCCAAACTACTGGGATTAGATTAAGAACTGCACCCGCACGGCCGCGAATCACCCGCCAAAGTGACCACAGCCACCCACCCCATCCAGCCAGGGCGAGCAGGATCCCCATGCCGTAGAGACTCATGTTCACAAAGGGGAATAACCATGAAGTCCGTCCCACCCACTGCCAGTTAGGGGGCGACTCGGCTTTGCCACTGACGAGATAACTGGCCTGCGACATATCCGCTAACCAGCGTTCATTGGGCAAAATGCCGAGTATGCTCGGGCCCATAAAGGCATAGGGGTTGAATAAGCGAAAAGCAAGGAAGGTCATCACTGCTGCGCCGATCAACCCAAAGGCCGCATTGGTAAAAATACGGCTACGCTCTGCCCCGCTCTGCCGGGTATCGAGTAAAGGTAGCGCACGAATGACCGTCGCAAGAAAAATAATGCCCACAATCGGCACAGTATTGATACGACTGGCGACTGCCATACCAGCAAAAGCGCCCGCCACCAGATAGTCGGTCAGTTTGCCTTCGGTCTGGATGCGAATTGCACCGTAAATCGCCACAGCGCAAAACAGGTTGGTCATGGCATCGGCAGTCCAGAAGTGAGCCTGCTGAATCGAAAACACGGTTCCCGCATAGAGCAGCGCAGCCAACAAACCAACCCACTTGTTATGTAGTTGCAGCCCCATCAGAAAGACGATGAGAATGATGCCGCTTTCGGCAGCGGCAGATAACGCGCGCCCAACAAGGTGAACGCCGTTATAGCCCCCCCAAGAACCCTCACCAGTAATATCAATTACGAGGTCACTCGTCCAACGGACAAGAAAACTGGGCAACGTTCCATAAACGTACATTCCCTCGCCGATGTTATGCGGATTCCAGGGTGAACAGGCGGTATCAAACCAACTACCTCGACCACCTGTCTCTGGATATGCCTGCTGACAGGCAATCATCTGCCCTGCAGGATCGTCTCCGGTAAAGATCAAGGATCCATTCATTTTGGAAACCACACCGGAAAGAAAACGCTCATCCGGGTGGAACCTCACGAAGTCATCCCAATTGTTTGCCATGAAGCGGAAATATCCGCCGATCAACATGGTTATGACAAGCACAACGCCCACCAGCACCGTACTACGCGGGATGACCGGGGCAACTGCACGCGATGCTGGCCGCGGGATCGGCTGTCGGATAACTTCCTGCATGACAATCCTCTACAGGGATAATTACCTGTCTGGAAGCGCTAAACGGAACGGACAAGACTGTTGTTACACAGGCATCTGCCTAATTCCTCACTGGAGGTATCCAGCAGCCTGTAACATTTCGTATAAACCCTGCTCACCGAGCGGCGGCACCCAAACCAGCGTATAGCTATCTTCTGGTTGGTAGCTTTCCACCTGCTGGATATAGCTCAATGGGAACCAGGTCTTAAGTTGGTCAATTGAGGCAGTATCTGCGCGATTGACGAAGAACAACAAACTCTTATCGGGATCCAGGGCATAACGATCAGCACGGTTCAAACCGTTGAAGAGCATTTCGGGCAATTGGTTGATGCTGACCACGCCATTCGGCCAATCATACAGCCCCGCTTCCAGACCAATCGCACGATGATCCCACCAGTAGGTGTAAGCAATCATAAAGGCATTGCCAAAGGTGCCGTTGCTATCGGCAAAGCCGCGCAAAGTACGACCGGGCTCGCTATATGGCAAGGACGAACCCAGATATCCCCGATAATAGTCCCCAAAATAAGTTTCCCGATTGGAGGCAAACGCTGTACCCGTCAGCACAGCCACTGCTGCCCCAGCAATCACGATGCCACGCCCGCCCAATAGCTGCCAAAGCGTGCGTACCATTAGTGCCAGAGGGAACGCTGCTACCAAATACACAAGCGCCAGGGTGCCACTCATCCGGGTTGCGCTCGGATTTTCAATCGGGTAGGCAATAGATAAGGCCGAGGGAAAAATTAAGACAATAAACGCAAGCGGAATAAACCAATCAACCGGATCACGCCGCCGGATCATACGCGCAAGCCAGGCAGCCGCACCTAAAATAAGCAGTGTCCCGGTGACAACATCCATGGCAGGTCGATTGGAAGCGGCATTGATCCAAGCCACATCGCCATTAAAGTTGTACATCAACAGCGCCCGGCGAATGTTATCCGCCAGAATGCCCAGATTGCGGTTAAAGGCCTCGGCCTGTTCTTCGGGTGTGGGAACACGTTCGACCAGATTTCCGGCGGCATCGGTTTCCTGAATAAGATCATCCCCCAATAAACGCCCAGTCGTCCGTCGCAAGTAGTCTTCCGGGTACTGACGGATAAAGGTTGCCATTGGGACAAAGACCGCTGCTACGATCACTGTCAAGACCAGGCTATTGAGCAGCGTTTTTACAAATTGTGGGGATTGTGAGCGATCCCGCAACCAGCGAATGCCACTAAAAACGATCAGCAAACCAGAGGCCAGGGCGACCAATACCGGAAAAATACGCGTGACTTGATAGGCATATAAACTCACACCCAAGACCAAGCCCGCCTTAATGAACTCGCCCCGCTCATTGGTGCGCATGGCACGTGCCAGATAAAGAACCAGCAATGCTGTAAAGCAGACCGTCAAGATAATCCGCAAGCCCAACCGGCTCAGCGACTCATGCCAGTAGCTCACCGTCACTAACAAGGCCAAAAGCAACCCGACTAAATTACCAAGATCACGCTCTTTTTGACCAAAGACTTCCCTAGCCATCCACCACATCAGCAGGATGGAAATGATTCCTTCGATTGCGGAAGCGGCCTTGAGGTAAGTGAATGTAATGGGAATACCTGTCAGAGCAGAGCTAAAGGCCAACAGGTAAAAGTGCAGTGGATCACGACCGCCATTATTAGGAAAGAACACCTGCGGAATGCCGTTCAGAATGTTCTGGGCATCCAAGATCTTCTCTACGTGGTCGCTGGTCATTTCCGGCGGCACCTGGACGACTCGGTCAAACCGGAACCAGGTCGCCAACAGCAAAATGAACAATACAGACCACAGAGTCCAAGTCGGCCTCAACCGGAATGATCGGATATCCCGCCATAGCCGACCGATACCCCACCCTACTGGAGCAAAAACCCATACCCATAACAGTATGCTTACGACCCAGCACACCACACCGAACAGCGTAAAAGTGTTATTGGAGTTATAGAACGAAGCGCCCGCACTAAAAATCAAGGCGAAGCCAGCAACAACCACCCGTGTGGTGCTGGAGATAACTGGATCTTCAATTCTAGGAATAGCACTTGCAGAATCCGTAACATCATTGGGCAGCTTTCCAATCAACCGCGGCCAGGACTCGACCACTTCAGATACTAACCAAAACAGGAAAGCTGCGATCAACCAGGGTGTTCCAGTGTAGAGGCCCTCATCACTGGTACGGCTGGCCGCCAACACATTGCTACCATAAAGCCCCACGGCAAAGGCAATCACCCGCACAAGCAACGCCGCAATCTGATACGGGCGAAGTATCAACTTATCCGGAGACAGGGAAACGGGTTCGACAGCTTTGAGATTAAACGACGGCAGCACAAAACCAGGCGAGCTTGCAACACGGCTGGCAGAAATGGAAGAAACAGGAATTGATGACTTGGACGGCGAAACTACATCCGGGCGGAGTATGTCGCGCAAAGCCACAAAAGTTGCGCCCGGAGAACGTAGTAGTTGTCCTACTGCCTGGCCCAAAGTGAGGTCTTCAAACGCCACGGAAGGTGTTTCATCAGTAGAGGTAACAGGTGAGGGCGACAATTGTACGACAACCGAATCAGTGCCGCCAGAATCCGGTTCCGGCATTGGAGTCAGATCAGCAGTTTCAGGCGGCAAGGTCATGTCCGATTTCCCCTCATCGGCATTCAGGCCGGTTTGCGTCCTTTGATTGCCAGGTTTACTGTGGAACGACCTGGCGGTTCATTGATGACATTGGGACGATCAAACCAATTGAAAATTCTCAAACCCAGATTGATCGGGTTTAGTAAACTACCGTCGTTCTTGTCGAATGCGGTGCGATCAGCCGCATTTGCCATCGCTGCTGGTAGAGCACCTGATTCCAATAGCGGTTTACCCAAACCATACACGATATTGTGAATAAATGGAAAAGAATGGTGCGTAAACGCTCGTTCTTCCTCAACTGCAAAACCTGCTGCTGAGACACTAGACCGCAATTGTTCCGCCGTATAGAGGCGTACATGGTTCGCCCAAATACCCGCCAGCGGTCCATGTTGAATATGGGTATGAAACACACTCTCCAAGGTACGGTTAATGGGGTCCCACCAGAAAGGATAGTTGGCGTTGGGCACGGTAACCGCCACGACCCCACCCGGCTTTAATACGCGAAACACCTCTTTAAGACCGTCGACATCCCGGTCGACATGTTCCAGAATTTCTGAGAGGATGACCCCATCAAAGGTATCATCCGCATATGGCAATTGATAGATGTTAGCGTTGGTCAGGAGCAGATCTGGTAGATGACCCACATTTTGCTGCGCCTTCTGGATCACTGGCCAGTCCAGCTCCAAGCCAATTAGGCGACATTTACTCACGTAGCGAAGCATGTTGAGATAGAAACCGCGACCACAGGCACAGTCCAAAATCAGATCGTCATCCTGCGGATTAATCCAATCGAAGATGGTTTGAACACGCTTCTTAAAAGCCATATCGGCTTCATTGCGCGTCATGTGGGCGATGACAGCTGCATCAACCATCGCTTTTCCTCGCATACTGCTCAAAGAGCGATTCGTAGGCATCGACTGTCCGTTGGAACGAAAAGATTGATTCGATTTCTTCCCGTGACTTTACATACTGCGACCGATTATGCAGGACTTCGACAATAGCCGCGCCAATTGAGGAGGCATCACCCGCTTTGGCAAGCTTTCCCATACCGGTCACCGTCACAGGCACGCGACCACCAGGGATATCGGTCATGACCATCGGCGTACCGCAGAGCATGGCTTCCACCTGGACCAAACCAAAACACTCGGTATCGCTGGTCATCACCAAAACATCACAGGCAGCATAAAAATCCGCCATATATTGCATCTCTTCATGCAGACCAAGGAAGATCAACTGATCTTTATATTGATTAACCAGTCCCTGATGGCGTTCCCAGGTATCCTCATATTTGATGTCGTATTCACCACAAAAAACAACACGTGCAGTCGGATATGCCTTATTGATCGTTTCCAACGCCTTAATCAATAGGTCTGGGCGTTTTTCTTCAACAAAGCGACCAGCATAGCCAATAATCGGCCCATCCCCGTTTTGCCACTCAGCACGCATCTGCCGGACACGGACAGGATCGGGTTCTGGCATATGGATCGGTGGGTAGATGGGCGTTACTTTGTCCTTAAAAGGCGTTAAATAGTAGGACTGCCTGGCATAGTCTTCGCTATAGGCTACAAGGCGGGCAGCACGTCGAGCCATAAATTTGTACATTGCAAACATCACATCGGTGATAAACCGGTTCAGGCCGCCTTTCGGCAGCACAAGATCACCATGATGCGTCACGACCACCTTGCGACCGGTGAGCTTGGCCAGTATCGCTACTAATGCAGTTTCCAGCATGGGCGTGCTGATCCAGACCACATCATGCATGAGCATGAGACCAAGGGCAGCCCACGGAAAAGCGGGCATTATCATACCGCGACTGATTGGGATGGGAGGCACCCAGAGCCGGACCACCCGAACCCCGTTATGCATCTCCGTATCGCGGGGTAGTGAGAGTTTATAGCGAGCAGTCAAAACTGTCACTTCGTGACCGCGCCGTGCCAATTCTTCAGCTACGCGCTGGACATGAATCGTCAGACCAGTACGGTGTGGCACGTAATACAGGAGTGATATGAGAATCCGCAGTGGGCGTTGTCTACTTCGTTGTTCAGACATTCTTATCCGACTTGATGGTTCCGTGAAAAAAACACAAGAGTTCCGCAGTTAAAGGTGTAATGACAGCAGACGCTCTGCTGCACCCCTTCCCTATACTGCGCATGTCCTACAACTGAGCGATTCATTGCGTTTCACTGACTGTCGAGCGTGGCTGCCTTAACTGCTGAACTCCTTGAGAAAGCTGGGTGAGCGTAAGTCCTTCCCGCATCAGTCCAGCAAATCCTGTCAACGCATGAACCAATAAGTTGACCCCATGCACAACAAAGGCAAAGGCCCTCGCAACTGCCGCCGGTTCACCATAACCAGCGGCGCCGAGCGCGGCCACAATAGCCAGTTCATAGGGGCCAATACTCCCAGGCACTGCTGGGACAGCAATGGCAAAGGCAGCCGCAGCAATATAGAGCAACGTAGCCGACAAACTGGCTTGATCAAAAAAGGCGAACATCAATATATACCCAGCCGCGGTCGAAAAACCCCAACTGAGGCCTGTCCAGGCAAGAGCCTTAACAAAGCGCATTGGGCTTGCTACACCTTCCAGGCCTTCAAGGAAGTGGTCAAACCAACGAAGTAAGCTCTGTGCAATAACAGCTTGAATCCGCAGATTCTGGATAACCGCTCCTGCTAAGCGGATGGCTCGGTTCCTCTGGCTTGCTATTCCAACTAATATGGCAAAACCTACAATCAGGATCGGAGTGGCAACTGATGCTGCTGTTCTCAAGTCGCCTGGAACCTGACCCAACATCAGCGCTAGCCCCACCATGACCACTACTGCCAATAAATCCAGCAGGCGCTCAATGACGATCGTTGCGCCAGTTTTTAGTGGCGGCACTGGAGGATCAACCCGGTTTGCCAGATACATCCGCGCGATCTCGCCAATTCGTAGCGGCAAAACTCCATTAACCAGATAGGCTACATTCATGATGCTGAAGGCACGTTCCAGTGGGAATGCGCTCCCAAGCAACATACGCCATCGATAGGCACGGGTCACTAATCCAGCGAGAAGCAATGCCACCGTTGGAATCAAATAAATGTAGCGGGCCTGCGAAAGCGCCTGTACGAATTGCCCCAGATCAATCTGGTAGAACATAAAATAGAGCGCCACTGCACTGACTACCAGCCCCAGAAGGCCAAGCCGGAAACGATTCACAGGAGAGCGCTCCAGAAGAATAACTGTTGCATAATTGGGCATTATACCTGCCCTATTGCAAGCATATCGAGGGTGAGCGACATGGTACAGCAGTCCGGGGTCAGCATCTGTATGTGCCTTGACACACCACTGCTACCCTCTTAAAATGAATCTAGATGCGGGTATAGTTCAGTGGTAGAACGTCTGCTTCCCAAGCAGGATGTCATGAGTTCGAATCTCATTACCCGCTCTGAGCGCGACGATTGTCGCGCTTTTCATTGATACCCGTATGGCATCAATAGACCCTCAGGATTGACTTCAAACGACCCAAACCATTAAAATATGAGCCTTCACTGAAACAAGATTAAGCTTGATTGAAACCTTATGGTGTGCGATCAATGCTGGTAGGAGAAGGCTGCGCTGCAAGCGCCTTCCAAGGAGTTGAATTGTGGCAGAATCGTATTCATTGGAAGCACAGGCGCGCAGCATCACCGGCAAAAAGGTGAGCCAGCTCCGCCGTCAAGGTCTCGTGCCCGTTTCGGTCTATGGTCCGAAAACTGCTCCCTTCAGCCTGCAAGTGCCCTACAGAGCGCTGGAATTAACCCTGCGCGGAGCGGGCGGTACCAACCTGATTGACATCAATCATGATGGGAAAACGACTACCGTTCTCACCCGTGATGTTCAGCGGGATATTCTCCGTAACAACATCATCCATGTTGATTTCTTCGCAGTTGACCTGAAGGCCAAGATTGAAATTGAAGTGCCAGTCCACTTCATCAACGAAGCGCCTGCCGTCCAGCAGAAGCTCGGCATTCTCATCACCGGCCCGACAAGCCTGACCGTCGAAACGCTGCCGACGACCATGCCGCAACAATTGGTAGTGGACCTGTCCACCCTCAAGGCTGTCGGTGATACCATCCACGTCAGCGACCTGAACTATGGTGAAGGCATCACCATTCTGAATGACCCCGATGAACTCATCGCCGGTGTCCGTCAATCCTCGGCTGCCCGTTCTGAAGAACAGGAAGCCCTGGAAGCTGAAGGCGCAGTGGCCGAGGTTGAGATCATTAAGAAGGGCAAGGGTGACGAAGAAGAGGCCGAATAGTCTCTCTGAAGTAACCCAGCAAATCAGTAGACAATCAAAACGGGCGCTGTTTAAGCGCCCGTTTTGTATTCCTTCAAGAGCGAGCCGGACTTACTCACTGACTCCATTGTTGGTCTCAGTCGCGCCGTCCGCATCAGTGGCATCGACCATCTCGCCCGGTACAGGCTCGACGCTGCTCATAATTGCCAACCCGACGATCACATCGCCATCCGCCAGATTCATGATCGTCACACCTTGCGTGCTACGGCCTGTTTCACGAATCTGCTCCAGATTGGTACGGAGCACAACACCCTGCCGCGTTATCAGCAAAATGTCATCCTGGGAGTTAATGCAGCGCATCCCCACGATCGGCCCCGTCTTTTCATTGCGTGCCAGTGTACGAATACCCACGCCGTAACGGCTCTGTGTCCGATATTCACTCAGTTCAGTGCGCTTACCATAGCCATTGGCTGTTACGACTAGCATGTGCGTGTGCAGTTCCGAGTCGACCACATCCATCCCAGCCACGCGGTCATCATCCAACCTAATCGCCATCACACCAGCCGCAGGCCGACCCATCACACGAACCTCGGATTCATGGAACCGGATGCTCTGACCACCGTCAGTGGCAATGATGATGTCCTGATCGCCATCCGAGTATTTTACCCAACCCAGATAGTCATCCCCATCGAGGCTCATGGCAATCAAGCCGCTGGGGCGCACTGCCGCAAATTCATCCAGGGCCACACGCTTAATGCGCCCGTTGCGCGTCAGCATGGTGAAGTGCCCGCTGGTATCTTCAAAATTGGGAACTGAGAGTGCTGCCGTAATGTACTCGTTCGGCTCAAGATTGAGAACTGACTGGATGAGAGTCCCCTTATTGGCACGGCCTGTTTCGGGAATATGGAAAGTACGCTCGGAATACACCTTACCCCGATTGCTGAAAAAGAGGAGATAATCCTTGCTATTACAAGCAAAGAGATCGGTCAGAGCGTCTTCTTCTTTCATCGTCATGCCGGTGACGCCCTTCCCACCACGCCGCTGAGCACGGTAGGCACTGGCTGGCACACGCTTGATGTAACCCTTATCGGTCAGCGAAATCACAACTTCTTCTTCGCGGACTAGATCAGCCTCGTCAAAGTCAGTAGTCACACCGTAGAGGATCTGTGTGCGACGGTCATCGCCATAATCAGCCGATACTTCCTGCACATCCTCACGAACGACCGCCAGAATCTTCTGCGGGGAAGCCAGCAAATCTTCCAAATAGGTAATGCGCGTCATCACCTCGGTGAATTCCTCCTCGATCTTTAGACGCTCGAGGGCAGCAAGGCGGCGAAGCTGCATTTCAAGGATGGCATTTGATTGGATCTCACTCAGATCAAAGCGGCTCATCAGCTTGGCACGAGCATCTGCTGTATCGTCGGATGAGCGAATGGTCTGAATGATCGCATCCAAGCTGGAGAGCGCCTTCAGCAACCCTTCGAGCACATGGGCACGGGCGCGCGCTTTGCCGAGTTCATATTCAGAACGGCGCACAACGACTTCGTAACGATGCTCGATGTAAATCTGAAGTGCGCGCTTGAGGCTGAGAGTGCGCGGCTCACCGTTTACCAACGCTAAGGTCTGGATACTAAACGTGGTTTGCAGCGGTGTGTATTTGTAGAGCTGGTTGAGCACGGTCATCGGCTGCGCGCCAAACTTCAGCTCAACTACCAGACGGATGCCGTTGCGGTCGGATTCATCACGAAGATCGCTGATATGCTGCAGGCGACCATCCCGTACCAGTTCCACAATACGTTCGATGATGGCCGTCTTGCCAACCTGATAGGGAATCGCCGTAAAGACCAGGCGGAAACGGTCACCACGCATTTCTTCGACATCGTGGCTGGCCCGCATCACCACACGACCTTTGCCGGTTGCGTAGGCTTCTTTCAAACCTTCGTCCACGACCACCTGGGCGGCAGTCGGAAAATCAGGCCCTTTGACGAACTCCATCAGATCATCAACGGTGATCTCATCCATTTGATCGTAACGGTCGATGAGATACGTGATTGCATTACACAACTCCCGCAGATTATGCGGCGGGATACTCGTCGCCATACCAACAGCAATACCACTGGTACCGTTGAGAAGCAGGTTCGGCAAACGGGCCGGAAGCACCGCGGGTTCCTGCGTACTGCCATCATAGTTATCGACAAAATCGACCGTGTTCATATCCAAGTCGATGAGAATTTCTTCAGCCATCCGGTCAAGCCGGGCTTCGGTATAACGCATCGCGGCGGGACTATCACCGTCCACACTGCCGAAGTTGCCCTGTCCGTCAACCAGTGGGTACCGTAGCGAAAAGTCCTGCGCCATACGCGCCATCGCACCGTACACAGCACTATCGCCATGAGGGTGATACTTACCCAGCACATCACCGACGATACGAGCACTCTTTTTATAGGGAGACCCGGCCCGAATACCCATATCGTACATCGCATAGAGGATACGCCGATGAACTGGCTTTAATCCATCACGGGCATCCGGTAAAGCGCGCGCCACGATTACGCTCATGGCGTAGTCGAGGTAACTACCGCGCATTTCTTCATTAATATTGACCGACCGCACTTGACCGATTTCGTTATCCATGCGTGTCCTTTACCCCTGTAGCAACATGGGCGAGGCATAATCCCCGCCCATATCCTCTATACAGGCCTATTTGCTACGCCTAAAATCTGAATGTTGCGGGTCTGGCTAGTCCGCAATTTGTAGCGTTAAAGCTTTCGCAATTATATGTCAGGAAGGGTTAAAACGCGAGATTCACTAGACTATGTATCCCAACTACTAATACATATATCCCAATAATTTTGGGAAATCCCACAAAACTGCAAGGGAAAATCCCGCAGTTATCCCACATGGATTTTTGTGGCTGCTGGCAGTAATCCATTGAAAGGTGTACAACCGTACCACTTATCGATTGCACCCCTAAAAGAACCCCATTTTGGAGGCAAAATGAAAATCTTACGGGCCGTTTTGATTGGATTACTGGCAGTCATTGTCGTCATTGTCGGAGCTGCCCTATTCCTCATTAATGACTGGACCCGCGGCCCCCTCCCAACACTGGCTGGTGAGGTCAGAATAGCCAATGCAGCATCGCAGACAAACGCTTCAGGCACCGTCACAGGACTCAGTGGTGAAGTTGAAATCATCCGTGACAATTGGGGGGTACCCCACATATATGCTGATATGCCTTACGATCTGTTCTTTGCCCAAGGATATGCCCAAGCGCAAGACCGCTGGTGGCAAATGGAATTTTCCCGTCACATCGGCAGCGGTCGCATTCAGGAGCTGACCGGACAAAATGATGCAGTCATGGGTAATGACCTATTCATCAGAGTGGCTGGTTGGCGGGCTGCTGCAGAAAAAGACTTTGAAGTAACTGACCCAGAAGTGGTTGCCATCCTGCAAGCCTTTTCCGATGGAGTTAACAGTTACATTCTTAATCGGGATAAATCGGATCTGGCACTGGAATATAATCTCCTTGGCGTGACTGGAGTCACTATCAGCATTGAGCCATGGACGCCAGTCGACTCCCTAGCGTGGGCGAAAGTCATGGCGTGGGATTTAAGCGGGAATCGAGACATTGAGCTCCTGTATTCGGCGTTAGTCAACAAACTAGGGGCAGAAGTCGCCGCTGACTGGCTGCCGCCCTACCCTTACGGCGATAAACCGACCATCCTGCAAGCAGAAGATCTACCAATTAGCGAAGACAGTGCTGCCCTACCGGTGAGCGAAGTGGGTCGCCCAGCCATCAGCACGGTACTGGCAGGTGGAATCACCGCTTCCAGCCCACTCTTCTACCGTGACCCGGACATCGGGAGCAATAACTGGGTGGTCAGCGGCAGTCTGACCACGAACGGAGCCCCATTGCTGGCCAATGACCCGCACCTTGGCATTCAGATGCCCTCAATCTGGTACGAAATCGGTTTGCATTGCCGTACGGTCAGCGAAGCCTGCCCATATGACGTAACCGGATTCGCGCTGCCAGCGGCGCCTGCGGTCATCATCGGGCACAATGCCCGGATTGCGTGGGGTGTGACCAATGTGGGGCCTGATACGCAAGACCTGTATACACTGAAGATCAACCCTGAGAACCCGCTGCAATACGAATGGAACGGTGAGTGGCGGGACATGACGACCCGCGATGAAGTGATCCGCTTTGGGGATAGCACGGAAACTGTGACCATCCAGGTACGGGAAACGCACCTCGGCCCCATTATCAATGATTACGAGATTGCTGAAGATGGGACACTGGGTGGTTTTAACAGCACAGAGCCAATGGCATTCCGCTGGACTGCCCTGCAGGAACGCAGCGAGCTGATGCAGGCGGTCATGCTGCTGAACCGGGCGCAGAATTGGGATGACTTCCGCAATGCGCTCCAACACTGGGACAGCCCCTCGCAAAATGTGATCTACGCCGACGTGGACGGCAATATTGGTTATCAGATGCCCGGCAATATTCCGATTCGTGCTGCGGGGCACAGCGGCATCCTGCCCGTTGACGGCAGCACAGATGCCTTCGACTGGCGTGGTTATGTGCCATTCGATAACCTGCCACGGATCTTCAACCCGGAACGCGGTTGGATTGCCACGGCCAACGAGGCGGTCGTTCCGCCAGAGTACTATGTACAGCTCAGCGAAGCACTGGGTGACCAGTTCGGCGCCGACTCTAACTATGTTTTCGCCCTGGATTGGGATTACGGGTATCGCGCCCAGCGCATTGAAGAGCTGCTCACCACAACTGGCCCGCACAGCGCCGATACGTTCAAAGCCATTCATGGAGATAACCAATCCATCAGTGCGATAGAGCTTCAGCCCTATCTGAGCACTCTTGATTTTGGTGGCGCAGAGTACAACGAACTACGAGATTGGCTTTTCACGGACTGGGATTTCCAGTTCTCGATAGAGAGCCAGCAAGCCGGTCTATATGCTTATTTCTGGCGGCAGTTGACTGAGAATTTCCTGAATGACCAAACCGAAGGCATTTTTGAAGGCGGTGGTGGAGCGCAGTTGATGTGGATGGTGCATCAATTGGCAGAAGAACCGGAGAACGTTTGGTGGGATGACACCCGTACCGCAGACATAACCGAAACGCGTGATGAAATCCTGATTCGATCCTTCCGGGAGGCAGTTGACCGCATCAAGGCCGAACGGGGCGCTGACCGCAGCCAATGGCAGTGGGGTGCGATGCACACCGCCACCTTCGTCAGCAACCCGCTGGGATTAAGCGGTATCGATCTGATTGAGCAGATGGTGAACCGTGGGCCAGTAGCGGCAGCAGGCGGCAGCGCTATCGTCAATGCCACCAATTGGAACTTCTCTAACAGTGACAGCTTTGAATTGAGCAGCCTACCGTCCATGCGCTTCATTGCGGATCTGAGCGATCTGAGCGCCAGCCAGACGATGCATACCACCGGGCAAAGTGGGCATCCATTCAGCCCGCACTATGGGGATATGATCGACCCCTGGCGCTTGATTCAATACCATCCGCAGTTGTGGACGCGGGCGCAGGTGGAAGCAGCCCAGGTAGACCGTCTGATTTTGCGCCCGGCCAGTGGGTAATGCTGGCAGAAGAGACCAAGATGGGTGTCCTTATCGGAAGGGGTAAGCCCCATTTGAGCCGCCAGATTCGCCGGGTTAGTTGATACTTTTAGGTTCAATAGTGACGAGTTTGACAAATTTGAATCTTCAGATTCGTCGCTTTTGTGTCATTTCTGGCGTCTCCGTTCGCGCCCCGAACGAAGGCAGGGCGTTGGTGCACAGGAGGGCAGGAGTCCAGAGTCGAAGTGATAATCTTCACGGTTGGGTCTGCCCCCGTTGTCACGCTTGGTAATACAGTAGCACAGGTGGGAGTGGAAAACCGGAACATATGTTCCGGTTTTTCTAGCCCTTAGCGAGTCAAGAACTCATGCAGCAGGGACTGAAAATGGTGGACGCCATTCTCGCGCAAGACGGAGAAGCGACCCCGATCATAGGCCTTTGACTTCAGGCCCTTTTGAACGTTCAGGCAAATTTCGATGTCCTCTTGTTGGATTTCATCACTGAATTTGATGATCTCCTGCATACTCTCCCAGCCTTCACCGGTCCCTGGTTGTTCGAAGTACCATTCAAAGATGGTCAGAGTCCGATCATGATCCAGCGGCAGGATGATGTTGATCGAGGTGTTATCCAGATAGACATTGAGCATGACATTGGGGAAGATCCAATAGTAGAGGGCCTCGGATTCCGCGCTGGTACGAACGTAACGCCGGTCACGGTGTTCGCCTTCGCGCACTTCCCGGATAGGGGCATGTTGTTTGGAGTAGTAGCGAAAAGTCTCGACCTGGTACTGATCGTAGTCCACCTCGCGGAATAAGCCGGGGTGCGCGATGGGCAGATGATAGCCTTCCAGATAGTTATCGACATAGACCTTCCAGTTACAGTCGATGATATAGTCTCGGCGTTCAATAAAACTCATGCGGTCGATATTGAAGCCCTTGCTGACAATCTCCTGATGGATAGGCGCATAAATTTCAGACATCGGGCGGGCAGCAGGGTCGAGGTTAACCCAGACCCATGGTCCCCAGGCCTGTACCTGAATCGGCTTGAGGCAGACTGCCTCTTTCTTCCAATTTTCCACCCCATCAAACTCCGGGGCGTGCATGAGCTGACCGGAAAGATCATACGTCCAGCCATGATATTTACACTGAAGGCTTTTGCGGTTCCCCTGCCCGGCTGCCACATTGCCAGCGCGGTGCATACATACATTGTAAAAAGCGCGAAGTTGATGATCGGTGCCACGAGTCACGACTAATGGCTGCCCGACCACTTCACAGGTAAAGAAATCACCAGGGCGAACCACATGATCAAGCCGACCAACCGGCTGCCAGGTCTTATAGAACAGCTTCTCTTTTTCCAGTTCGAGCATCGCCGGATCGGTATACCACCGGGCAGGTAAAGTCTCGGCATGAGCAAGATCGCCGGACGGAGAAAAATCGCTCAGGTCAACAGCGTGGGGAATCGCCATCGGAAATAGACTCCTCATCTCATTTGGTTTCAGATACTGGATTGAATCGAAAAGAATGCTGCCGAATGAGCAACATTCCCAATAAATGGCCTGAAGTCTATGGAATCACTTATCAGCGAGGGAAAGCAGGCAGAGCGCCCACCATTTCAGCGGAGCCTGATGCGCGTATTCGGGAGACGAATTCGCAGCAGTCAACACAGAGCAACCCTTAGAATTGAATCCGTCCGGTCACCAACAACAGCAAAATACCGATTACGACCACGACCAGGAAGAAGAACAGCGAGAGGAACATTCGCTCCACGGCCGTCATGCCCAAAAATAGCCGGTCAACCTTCTCTTCAAGATCTTCTTCGACGACAATAGCCCCTTCAGCTTCGGATTCGGCTTCGTCAAAATCAAAGGTATCTTCGGCAGCCCCACGACGGAGTTCATCGAGCATAATCTCACCCTGCTGTTTATAGCACAACAAATATCAGCATAACCACAGATGCAACGCCTGTCAATTCACGCGCTTCCAGTCCCCATTGACGAGGCGGAACTGGGCTTCTTCCGGACGCGGTTCACCGCCGGTTTGCACTTCAACCCGCGCCAGCAAAATAGGCTGCCCATCGGCGCCCGGGCGCAGTTCAGAGGCGATCACAACCCGTTGAAGACCATCCGGTGCGGCATTAAAGCGCTGGGCGGCCAAGCCCGCTGCGGTCACATCGCCCAGGTCGTAAAGCAAGGTAAAGTTAGCCTCATCCTGGCGAGTAATCAATTCGGCTTCCAGCGCGAGCCGCCAGGTCAGCAGGTCGCGCCAATCGACGGCGGCCTGATCCGGGCTGGAAACACCCGCAGCCTGGGCAATGAGGCTGGCTCCTGCAGTGATACCCGACTCCATGGCCCCAAGTAAGCGTCCCACGGCGGCTTCCCCATAGGCAATGGACAGCGACTCCAGCAAGTAGGCATTCGCCTGTGCGCCAGCATAGCGCCCGGTCAACCAAGCCAAGACTGATTGGTGGAGGTAATAAGTATCCGAAGGATAGATGGGACGCACATTGGGATAGGTATCACCCACGAGGCGTTCTACCAGTAATTTACCCAACTCCAACTGCTGCGCGGAGTCAAAGGGCTGATCGGAGCGTGCCCGCCCCATGTAGGGGGAAGGCAAGCGAAGCAGCATACGATCCTCAGTGGACCAGTCCAGAGCCTGATCCGGATCAGGCACAATTTCAATGTTTAGCGATGGCAAGGAGGGACAGCTCAAGGCTGCACAGGCAAGTTGTAACCAGATTACGGTTCGGTCGAGAATTGCTGTGGCTACCGAGGCATCAACAGTCTGAAAAGTCACACTGACCGATTCGCCCGAAAGAGTCTGAACTTCACCCCAGAACGTGTAATCGACCGGAACATGGCGCCAACCATCTTCATAACGCCAATAGAACCAGATCTGACTGTACTGCACACCATCGATCACTTCTGCCACTTCGACACGGGCGCGGGTATCTTGAATGGTCAGGTTCAGGATCTGCCCGGTGAGTTGGATATCGCGCTGGATTTTCAACTGCTGATAGTCCTGAAAGACAGCGCCCTGCCCGCGCAGCCAATCCGCAGAGGCACTCCGCTGCGCGTTCATGAAAGCGTTCAGATCACCCACGCGCAAAGCTGCTACTTCGGCCTCGACCGTATTGCGGAGGAGCTGTTCAATCTCGGAATCGACAGCCCGGAGCCGCCATTGGACGAGCGCCACCGCGCCACCGATCAGCGCAACGAGACCGAGCAAAACAATTACAAACCATAGACAGCCCCGACGACGCTTCCGGCGGGCGATCGGATCTTCTCCGGCTTGTTTAACCGTAGACCGTTCGGCTTCGATTTCCCAATCCAGACTGATCCCCATCTACACGCCTCCCAGCGCCACATCACCAGCGATCACGCGCTGCCGCACACCCGCCCTATCCACCAGGTAGAGGGCGCCATCGGCATCGACGGATTCGGCTATGCCGGAGATCACCCCGTCAGGCTGGCGGACTTCGACGGGTTGACCCAGCATATTCAACCGCCCCCGCCAGGCTTCGAATAAGCTATCCGAGGAACGCCGAGCGTACCAGTAATCTATTCGGCCAAGGAGATCAGCCAAGAGGTCGGTGCGATCCAGACTGTGCCCGACCGCCGGTTCCAAACTCACTGCACTGTCAGCAAAAGGGGTATCGCTAAAGTCAATACGGACATTGATGCCCATCCCAACGACGACGCCCTGCAATTGCGAACTTCCCTGGGATGCGAGCCAGTTGGCCTCACTCAAGACGCCGGAGAGCTTACGCCCATTCAGTTGCACATCGTTCGGCCACTTAATACCGACACCCGGAGCCCCGATGGACTCGGCCATTTCGGCAATCGCCAGCGCACCGAGCATGGTCATACGCGGCAACTCGTGACGGTTGGTCAGCGGCAAGATGAGCGACAGCATGAGCGCTGTTCCCGGTGGCGCATACCAAGACCGACCCAAGCGGCCTTTACCTTTGGTTTGTTCATCGGTGCAGATCAATTCGGCAGCGGCACGTGCTTCCACCAACGGATGCTGTGCCAGGAGTTCAAGCGCGAGATCATTGGTGCTGGCACATTGTTCATAGAATTTAAACGGTCGAGAGCCGAGTCGGTCGCGTATTTTGGCGGCGGTTAAATCCATGCTGCACCTTCTGTCCCTGGATGACCAAATAATTGTATCATGTGGCTCCCCTGTCCAGAGGGCCGCCGCATGTGTTTGGCGGAATTCGCTTTTGAGGGTTCAATATTCGGCATAATGGCTTTGTGAAAGGTTCAATATGGATCATCTGTATACCCCGTGGCGAATGGCTTATATCCGAGGCGAGAAAAAGCCCGTTGAGGGTTGTATCTTTTGTCAACTTGGGATCGCTGACAGCCCGTCCTGGCAAGTGATCGCACGTTCAGAGCAGGTCTACGTGACGCTCAACTTGTATCCATATAACAACGGCCATCTGATGGTCATCCCATATGAGCATGTGGATTCACCGGAGAAACTTGATACAGCGGTGCTCACCGACCAGGCCATGATGGTAAACCGGGCATTGGCAGCGCTGCGGGAGCTGTATCGCGCGCCAGCATTTAATCTGGGAGCGAACATCGGCAGCGCAGCAGGAGCAGGCATCGCCGAACATTATCACTTTCACATCGTCCCGCGCTGGCCTGGAGATGCCAATTTTATGACCGTGGTTGGGAGTACGCGGGTCATTCCAGACACACTGGATAACACCGCATCAGAGCTACGAGCAATCTGGAAACGGTTGTTTAACGAGGGATAGAACGCCTACACAGGAAGCGACTCGATTGAGAGCAGTTGCACCTGAATGAAAGCAATTGCTTCATCCACAGTGCTGAACACATTCAATCCGTCCAGGGGGTACTCGTCCACGAAATGCGGCGCGACGACCCAGGTGTACTGCTGACGTTCCGGAACTGATAACGCCTGAGCCTTGAGCAAGTTGAGAATTCCATTCACGATAACCGGGTAGCCTATGCCCACGTCCAGCAAATCAACAACATGATGGACTGGGCCAATGAGAGGACGCGCCAATTCCAGCGCCATAAAATGAGCCTCGACAACTTCCCTAGAGGAAGTGGCCGAATCAAAGGTCATCAGAATGATTGGCTGCCCTGGCAATCGTTCTACGCACAAGCTCATGCTGCTACCGTATTCCTGACGCAACCCGTTATTACATCAGTGTAATGCCGAAATACTTAACGGAACATTGAGATTACAGCAGAAGCATCAACTTCGTCAACTTAAGCGGTGCCTAACTGTTGACGTGCATTCTCCACATAATCCAGCGATTGATGACGAAAATAGGTGTTGTAAAGATCGGCATAATGCCCGCCCTGTTGCATCAAGGACTCATGAGAGCCTGACTCAATAATCTCGCCTTCGCGCAAGACTAGGATACGATCCGCGCTGCGGATGGTACTGAGACGGTGGGCAATCAGAATCGCCGTTGAATGCGCCAAAATCTGGTCGAGGGCTTCCTGAATTTGCGCTTCGGTGAAGGGGTCGATACTGGCGGTGGCCTCGTCAAGAATGAAGATCGCCGGATGCTGGAGCAGCACACGCAGCAGACAGACTAGCTGCCGCTGACCCATGCTCAAGCGAGCACCGCGTTCACCTACATCGGTCTGGAGGCCATCGGGCAGAGTCTCCAACCAGCCACCACCGCCGATGCTGTAGGCCACGGCTTCCACTTCCGCATCCGTCGCTTCTGGTCGGTTATAGCGGATGTTATCGGCAATCGTCCCACTGAAGAGAAAGGGCTGCTGCGAGACAATACCCAATTGACCACGATAGGAGCCAATCTCGAAGCTGCGGATATCCTGCCCATCAATCAGCAAACGCCCGCCCTGATATTCATAAAATCGAGCGATGAGCTTGGCAATCGTGCTTTTGCCGGAGCCGGTATGCCCGACAATTGCCAGACTTTCACCCGGGCGGATATCCAGATCAAATGCTTTCAACACCGGGTGCCCAGGCTTGTATTCCAGAGTCAGCCTTTCAAAGGTAATGCGTCCCTTGAGCATCGAGGCAGGGCGAGAATCCACCTGCCGGACGGTATTTTCAGCGTCGATCAAGGCAAAGACACGTTCAGCAGCGCTCAAGCCTTGCTGGAACTGGCTCCAAAAACCAGCCAGATTGATCAGTGGGAAGGAGAAACGATCTACGCTCTGGATAAACAAGTACCAGATACCCGCTTCAATCGCTCCGGCAATAGCCGCTTGCCCACCAAAATAAACAACAGAAGCAAAGGTGAAACCAAGCAGAGCATTCAGCGCCGGAAATACCAGGGCAAGGACAAAACCACGCCGTAAATTAACTTTATAGGAAAGGAGATTCACTTCGGTGAACTCCTCATAGATCATGGTTTCGCGGCGGAAATTCTTGGCAACACTGATACCCGCCACACTTTCCTGGATGTTATCGTTGACGGCAGCCATCGCACGCGCACCCTGCCGACCCACAATCCGGGCGAGCCACCGAAAAAAGAGGGCGAGCGCGACAAAAACAGGCATCCACAGAATCAGGAGCAGGCTCAACTGCACGGAGCGGCTAATCAGGATGATCGTCAGGAGAATCAGTTCAAAGAACTGGACAAAAATATCGCTGAAAATCACGATGACGTTGGCAAAGTCCTGCGTGTCACTGGTGATGCGGCTAACTACTTTGCCCGATTTGTTCTCATCATAAAACGCCATATCCCGATTGATAGCGGCAGCAAAGGCGTCCTTCCGCATCTGACTGACGCTCTCGCCCACTACGCGGGCGATAATCCGACGGCGGTACCAGCCGAAGCCGTAGTCAATGATCGAGGTGGCGGCCAGGGCCACAATGATGATAACCAGGGTCGATTGTGCGCTCTGATCATCAACCATGCCGACCGCGGTTGAAATCAGAACAGGGATCATCGCCCCAGTCACCGCAAAAAAGACCAGAGTCACGCCAATAGCGATGAGTTCCCGACGATACTTACTGAAATAGGATGCGATGCGCTGAAGAAGATACCCATCCGTATATTGGCGGTCGTAGGTATCCTGATTGAGCGAGTCAAAAAAACCCATGAACAGACCTCAGTTAATCCCCAGTTGCGAGCAAGCGACCCGATTCGGGGTGCTCATAACGGGCGAAAATGCGGCGATAATCCATTGAATCACGCAGCAGGTCATCGTGAGAACCCTGCGCAACCACCTGCCCCTGCCTCAACACAATGATGTGATCAGCCCAACGAATTTGCGACAAGCGGTGAGTGATGATGATGGTTGTACGTCCACGAGAAGCAGCCCAGATGGCCTTCTGAATACGGTCTTCGGTGGCGCTATCAATGGCGCTGGTGCTGTCATCCAAAATGAGTACGGGCGGGTCGGTCAAAAAAGCACGGGCAATGGCAATCCGCTGGCGTTGCCCGCCACTGAGCGTTACGCCACGCTGTCCCACCACGGTATCATAGCCTTCTGGCATATCGACAATAAACTCATGCGCCTGGGCACGCCGGGCAGCTTCTTCAACTTCGGCCTGAGTCGCATCCTGTCGACCAAAGCGGATGTTATCGGCAATTGATCGACTAAAGAGAAAAATATCCTGCTCAATGATGCTAATTTGTGAGCGCAAAGACGCAAGGCTCCAGTCGCGCACATCGACACCATCGACCCGAACTCGACCGCTTCCCACGTCCCAGGTGCGATTGATTAAGCGCGTGAGGGTCGTCTTTCCGACACCTGTCTGACCCACTATTGCAACTGTCTGACCCGGTTTGATGGTGAAGCTGATATCCCGCACGACGGACTCGGCTTCGCCATATCCAAAACTCACATTTTCGAATGCAATAGCCCCCTCAAGTGGCTTATCGTAGCCGGACTGGTTCTGATCCAGGTCGGTCTGCATATTGATGATGCTCAGAATACGGCCAGCACCGGCATAACCCAAAGCAATCTGGGAAAGTGACCGCATCGAGCTAAAGGTCGGAAACTGAAACAGGAAAATCATGCCCATGAAGGCGACAATATCCCCGGATGTAATCAAGCCCAGTCGATGGAGGATGAGCGCATGGACAAAGGCGACCACATTGATAATGGCTAATAACAAGAAGGGTAAATAGCGAGCCTCAATGTACCCCTGACGGACAAAGTATCCCTTGACCTTATCAGCCAGAGCATCGAACACTTTAATCTCTGACGCTTCCCGCGCAGCACCTTTGACTACCTGTACCCCCTCAATGGTTTCCGCTAGACGAGCATTCATCTGACCAAAGCTGGCCCGCACTTCCTGCGCGATGGGGTTCAGCGAACGAATAAACCGATACTGAAGCCAGAAGTAGATGACCAAAAACAACGCCGGTACGAGGGCCAACCAGGGATGGATCAACGGCGATGCGAGTAAGGGCAGCAGCAAAAAGAACCCAGAACCGATCACCAGATTCATGCCGGGGTTCATCATCAGATTCATTTCGCGCACATCATTGGTCACACGGGCCATGATCTCACCGACGGGCTGAGAGGCGTGAAACGTCATACTCTTGCCCAAGAGACTGGCATAGAGTTCATCCCGAACATCCCGTTCAATGCGCTGGGCGAAGATTTCTGCCGAAAAGTTCCGGATCACTTGCAGACCCGCACGGATCAACTGCGCGGCGATAATCGCCAGGGACATGGCAACCACCGTCTCGAACGCATCCTGCTGGTCAATAACCGCATTAAAGGCCCGTCCAATAAAGTAGGGCACAGCTGACGCAAGTGCAGCGTTGCTAAATGCGCCAGACAACATCAAGAATCCGAATAACGGATGCCGGATAATGTGTGACCAGATAAACCGCAACGGACTGGAGTGGTCGGTTTTGTAGGTGCGTGCAATAAATTCAGAGGCCATGTTCACTCGAAGCGGATGCCGATGATGTACAACACCTTATCCTAGCATAAGGAGGAGTCCATCGGCCTTATGTCCAGTGGTTATATTGGACTTACAAACCAGGGATTTCGAGCGAACGCATTGTTAAGACATCGGTTCCATTGGCTAAAGTGAGCCGTTCACCGGTTTGCCAATCATAGACCGCCAAGGTGAGCTGATAGGTTCCAGCAGCTAAACCGGGCGGAAGATAAAGCTGCCGCCAGTCGATATAGAGTTGACCGGGTTCCAGCAGCGATGAGTCGACCGCCCCTTGTCCATAATGGTTGATAGGCCCATCGTTCTGCGCAAGCAAATTGCCTGCTGAGTCAATTAAGCGCACGCTGAGGGAATAACTGGCTAGAGGCGCACGGGCAACACGCCACCACAAACGAAGGCGGATCGTTTGCGCTGTCACTGCATCGACATCCAATCCCCAAAAGGCCATATCACTGCCAAATAATGTTGGTTCAGTAGCCGGTGGGGCCTCCATAAGTTGAAGCAAGTAACACCAGGCGCGGTCACACTGACCGACTACCTGTTGGAGGGGGTGAGTCCGCTCAAGGTGCTTAAACTCGGCTTGAACCGACTCATTAAACCAGTCGGGGGTTACAAACCAAACGCGCCGATTAACGACCGCATCGTCCAGCGAGTCCACCTGATTGGAGCGCAATTCCGAGGAAAGATAGGCACGGAGATGCCAATTGATCAGGTTTTCGACGTGGTCAGCAGGCAAGAAATACAGCACATCCCCCGATTCAGCTGTGGCTGTTACCTGCCGAAACAAATCCCGAAAAGGAATCCGATTCTGCGGTAAGGCACCCGGCAGCATCCATATCGATAATCCCGTTACAGCAATTACAGCAGGCCAACGCAACCACATCCGCAAGCTGGCAAGCCCATAGGCGATGAGAATGGCAAACCCGATGCTGAGATAGGAGACATAGCGCTGGGTATAAACCGAAGCGACCAGATTACCCAGCAAAGCAAAAGCAGGAACGCCAATCCCCCAGAGAAAAGCCAACCACCAACCACGCCTACGCCAGCCATAGAGCAAGCTGACCAGCAGCAAGACCAGGTAGACACCAGCCAAGCCATTGGTCGTCCGGTCAAACAAAGCAAGAATCGCGTTTAGGGTAGTCGGTTCGGTGGTATTGCCGATGCCAATCAGGCCGCGGTCATTAGCCGCAGCACTTTCAAGTCGCCGGAGAACCTGAAGCTGGCTGATAAAGACCACGCTCCAGGGCAACCAGGCCACGACCGCCAACGATCCCACAACCAGGGCCTGTCGCCAATAGGCGCGTCCAGCAAAGAGAATATAAACGGCGTGACCGATGATCAGAAAAGCAAGGAAGTAATGGGTATAGAGTGCCAGCGCCAGCGACAGGCCGTAGACCAGGGCTGATCGCCAAGTACCCTTATGCAGCCAACGCCACAGACAATAGGTGGAATAGACTGCAAGCAACAAGATTAGGGGGTAAGGGCGTATTTCCATCGCATGAGCCGTGAAATACCCCCCTACTCCCAGGACAAGCAAAGCAAACCAGCCAAAGCGATCAGCACCGAACCAAGCTCGCGACAAGCGATAGACATAGGCCAGAGTCAGAAGGGTCGTGAGTAATCCCAACCACCGACCTGCAAATTCGGTACTCCCGGCGAATTGCTGCCAAAGCCAGAATGCACCAAACCAAAAGGGGGCCTGCACATCACTGGCAGCTTGATACCAAATAGCAAAGCTCAAATCCCGTGAGGTCGTGCGGAAGGCTATTTCCTCATCTTCCCGCATATAGGTCTGGTTGATAAGCAAAGCCTGCAACATGGCAATCCAGAAGACGATTACCAGAGCCGGTAGCCAACCACGCTGTACACGAACCATTCCGCTGTTATACTCCACCGCATTGCGTTATCGGACGATTGTAGAGATTGAGCGCGCCTTACACCAGCGCCGATCAAGTGGAGCGCCTATGAGCAACCAACCGCGTGTATTGGTGACCCGGCTCATACCCGAAGCCGGCCTTGAGCGGGTGCGACAAGCCTGTGAGGTCACGGTATGGGCTGAGGACATGCCAGCCCCATATGAGCGACTGTTGGATCTGGTGAAGGGTATGGACGGTCTGCTGTGCACCTTAACTGAACGTATCGATGCGGGTCTGATGGATGCTGCCGGGCCACAGCTCAAGGTCATCAGCCAGATGGCCGTTGGATATGACAACATCGATGTGGCAGCAGCTCGTACCAGAGGGATTCCAATCGGCAATACACCGGGTGTATTGACCGATGCTACAGCCGATATTGCGATGGCTCTCTTGCTTGCAGTCTCGCGCCGGATTGTAGAAAGTGTCGATTACATCCGAACAGGTCAATGGCAGACCTGGCAACCAACTGCCCTGCTCGGCACTGACCTGGCCGGCGCAACCCTGGGACTTATCGGACTGGGGCGCATCGGGAAAGCGGTTGCGCGGCGGGCGCGAGGTTTCGATCTGCGACTGATCGCCCATAGCCCTCATTGTCCCCCTGAAGAAGCACACGCATTGGGTGTTGAGCTGGTTGAACTCGATTACCTGCTCAGTGAGGCCGACTATGTCAGCATCCATACACCGCTCAATGAGCGCACTCGCCACCTGATCAACCGCAAAACCCTGGCGCAAATGAAACCGAGCGCAATCCTCATTAACACCGCACGAGGCGGCGTAGTTGATCAGCATGCGCTGTACGAGGCGCTCCAAGCTGGCAAACTACGTGGAGCCGGGTTAGATGTCACTGATCCTGAACCAATCCCATTGGATGATCCGCTACTTGGTCTACCTAATGTTGTCATCCTGCCGCACATCGGCAGTGCAAGCCAACGAACCCGCGATCGGATGGCAATGATGGCTGCGGATAACCTGATCGCAGGGGTGACAGGTCAACCGTTACCCACGCAGGTGAAGTAATGCTGCTCGGTTGGTTGATCCTCGGCTTTATGCTGCTAGCTGCGTGGCCCTGGGCACGTTGGATAGCCGCACGCAGCGCTTCCGATGAAGATCAATTGCTCCTCAGCCTGCTCCTGTGTATCGGACTTGGCAGCGGCGTACTGTCTTTGTTGATGCTGTGGGTAGGTTTGTTCGGCATCCGACTAGAGACGGCACTGATCACCGGATTGTATGCAGTAGTGATGGTTCCGGGTTGGATCCGCTGGTGGCGAGAGCGCAAGCACGTCCCTGGCAAGTTAGAACACAAGCCACTCCATAGATGGCAGTGGTTCGCCCTGGTAAGCATCAGCCTGATTTGTGCCGGAATCGTCTTCAACGCAGCCTACTGGCCGTTTTCCAAAGCAGATACGCTCGGCATCTATCACCGCTATGGCACCCTAATCTTTGAGACGGGCGCGCTTGTCCCGTTTGCAGGGCGCGATGATGCTTTTTATCAAGCCTATCCTATGCACCTGCCGCTGATCTATGCCTTTAGCTATATGGTATCCGGACAGATCAACGAATATCTGGCGCGGGTGATCCCTGCTCTGTTGGCGATTGGCTGCGTCCCAACCGTATATCTGATCGGCAAGACCGTTGGGGGTAAACAGGCCGGGTGGATCAGCGCTTTTCTGCTGGCAACGACACCGACATTTGTGCGATGGACCTCCTCCGGCTATGTTGATCTACCCATGGCTTTCTATTACACACTGGCCGCGCTGTTCACCCTTCGGCTTATACAACATCAACGCAGCATAGATGCACTGCTGGTCGGTGTGATGCTCGGACTGGCAGCATGGACAAAAAATGCAGCGCTGGTAGGGATTGGGTTGATGGCGCTGTGGGCGTTATTTGCCCTCTGGCAGCGTTGGATTCGGCTTCAACAGATCCTGATTGCTGGTCTGGCTTGCGCTATCATCGCCGGACCGTGGTACATCCGCAACTGGATTGAAGCACGTCTAATTGTTCCTCCAACAGCGTGGATCGATCAAGCGCAACATAATCTACAGACCTTTCTGGCATTCATCACACATCCAACTGATTTTGGATTGACCGGCTGGGTCGTAGTTGGTGCGGTGATTCTAGTGAGTATCCGCCTCATCACGCATAGCTCTCCTGGAAGGGCTGTATCGGAAATTTGGGGCAAAAAGTTTCATGCGGGCGGGCATACAGCGCGGACGACTCTTCCTCCCCAACAACCTTTCGGTGCAGAAAGCCGCAGCATGGCACTATTACTATGGCTGACGATCCCGTTTTTCGCAATCTGGTGGTGGTTGGTAAGCTATGATCTGCGGTTTCTGTTGTTATTTCTGCCCCTTCTCACCGTAGTAGCAGGCGGAGTGTCGTGGCAACTATGGGCTACTCTACTCAGGCCGTTTCAGTCCAGACTGCGCTACGCTCTGTTACTGATCGCTATAGTGCTGGCCGGGGTCAGCCTATGGTTAAGTGTCGAATTCAAGGATGACATCCTGCGGCAACCGCTGATGAATGATTCGGACAAACGAGCGATTGTGTTGGGGGAATCCTAAGCCGATTCGTCGTACCACTTATGGAATGTATAGTGAGCATGCATCGGTTCAAAACCCAGCCGTACCCACACTTTTTGCGATGGGACATTTGTGATTTGAGTCGAAATGATCATGTGATCTGCGCCAGTAGACTCTAGCCAACGAAGCGCACCAATGATGAGATTACGCCCAATCCCATGTCCCTGAACTGCAGGAGAAACACCATAGAGGGTGCCTTCCCCTTCCGATTTTGAGTTCATCCGCAAAGCAATAAAGCCAGCGACTTGGCCCTCATGCTCGGCAACCAACACGACATCAGCCACCTGTCGTAACTGGATAGAGCGATAAGCCCATGACGAATATACATGATCACAATCAGCCGGGTTGAGCCGACGATCCGCATGATAATGACCCTTATAACCGCGAAACATGTCAACGGCTAAAGTAGCGACGATCTCGGCTTCTTCTTGCTCCACAGGACGAATAAGCACAGCGCTACTGAAATCCGGGATCGCTGCCGCTGCCAATTTGCGCTTGAAATAAATCAGGGTGTCCATTAGGGAATATCCACGGGACTCCATATCTTGTGCGGTGCTTAGTTCATCCACAAAACAGCGAGCAATAAGCATCCTGACTTGATTGGTTATACAAAAGGAGTCAATCGCATCCAATTGATCTGCACGAACATTGATAGCCCGGGCGATACGGATACCAAACCGATCTTCATCAATCAAAGAAAGGTGAACCTGAGGCTGAACAAAAGTCATTGAGGAATCACATTCGGAACAGAAGATTCGATAACATGGGACTCAATTGATTCGCGCACAACACTCGACGGGCGGCCCATGATCCGCACATGCATGCGGGCGAGGTATTCACCGATAATGCCAAGCGCCAGCAGTTGTGCTCCAGAAAAGACTGTGACCACCGATGCGAGGAATGGGAAACCGGGCACACTTGGTTCGAAGAGTAACCTAATAAAGACGTAGACGAGCAGAACGACTCCAAACAGAGTCAATCCAAAACCAAGCAAACTTGCCACCTGCAAAGGTAAGGTGCTAAACCCCGTAATCATATTCATGGCATGGTTAACCAACTTCAGCACCGTGTAGTTGGAGGCACCGAAGCGACGGGGCGCATGAGGGATGGTGATCGCGGCAAAGTGCGTCGTCCCCCAAGTAAGCAACACATCCAAATTGACCACTGGATTATCGTAATGCTCAAAGGCACGACGCAAGGACGCGCGAAAAATGCGGAAAGCACTCACACTGCGCGCAACATCCACACCCATGGCGTTTTGCAGAGCCAGTTTGGTAATCTGAGAAGCCAAATCCCGCAAGAGTCCATGACGTTCCTGCACGGGGGTGCCATAGACCACATCGTAGCCTTCAGCAAGTTTAGTAATCAGCTTATGTATTTGGGAAGGTGAATGCTGAAGATCATCATCCATGGTAATGATGAGATCATATTTGGCAGCCCGAATGCCCACCAACAAGGCATTATGCTGACCAAAGTTCCGCATGTGTTTGAAGGCACGCACGCGGGAAAAGTCCCTGACGATCTGTTCAAGAACAGACCAGCTATTATCTTTGCCATCATCTTCAACAAAGATAATCTCCCAAGACTCTGCCAGAGTGGGCAGAACCTGATGGAGTTCTTCTGTCAACTGGCGAATGCTCAACGCGCCATTGTAAACCGGCACCACAACCGAGATCGATACCATTCAAACCCGCCTTATCCTTAATGCCTGTAGTCTACTATGGCTGCACAGGCATTTCTACAACAAGACTTTCTGACAGCACCGCAGTGACCTCATCCATCGAATTCCCGCCCCGAACCGGCAAGACCTTATCAGGCGCCCCCGACTCATAGAGCCGAAGCCAAATCTGATATTCACCTACTGGCAGGTCGAGGGGCAAACGGAGTCCGCGATTATCAATGACAGGCGCACCTTGGTTCCACTCTGAAGTCGGGGCAAAACCCCATACCGGCGGTGTATCTAGTCCTTGAACGATCCGCGTCTGCGCAATATCGACCAGGAACCAGGCCACCGTGTAATTGCGGTCAACTGGCTGCTGTGTCATCCAATACATGGAGAGGTTCAGTACCGAACCGGGTAAATACGTTTGACCCTGCGGCAAGGAAAAACCCACCAATTGAATGGAGTCACCGAACTGGAAGTTCGTCAACTGTTCTGGCCCTCGGAACTCAACTGGATCAGGCGCGTTCTCCAGACTGTACTCAATCAGGCGAATTTCGGGATCCGGAGGCGTGGTCGAAAGCTCCTGCACTGGATAGAAATAACGGCTCATGAAGCGCTCAACGGGGCGTATCCGCCAGGGAAGCCATTGACTAGAATCAGCCATTAACCATAAGCGTTCATGCCGGGCGGCCAGTTTATAAATCATCGGCGCTGTATATTGAGCAATCAATTCATCCGGGATGGCCGACTGGACACGGGCCGGTTGCTCCGGGCTTGGGCTTTCACCCGGTGGATCGGACAGAGTCACAATGCGAGGATGGGTGAGCTTGCCGTAGTTCATGAAGAACGGTGCGTAGCGCTCGTTGTCCAGCATAACGACATCATCAGAATGGGTGGAAGACTGAAGTTGTGGCAAAAAAGCGTGCAGGCTCGGTCGATCCCCGAGGTAGAGGGGGTCGAAATAAATGGAGCGCAAACCGATTGCAATCAACACCGCGACCGCCCCTGGCAGCACCACCCACCAACGGCTCCAGTTATTAACACGCATAGCGATGATTAACTGCCAGGCAGAGATGATAGCCAGCAATAGCAACAGGAATGCCCAGAACGGACTACTCACCCGAATCCAGGCGAAATCCAGTTGATGATTCGACCATAACGCTGGAATGATCCACCAGCGCAGGTAGGCAATCACATTCAGACCACCGCCCCACTCCCCTAGGCCACCAGACTCTGCTGGGAGAGCCGTATTGTAACGCTCCCAGGGTAACGATACGGCATTCAGTTGAATCCAGATGCTATAGAGCAGAACCAGAATCACAAGCAACCACTCATAGCGGCGACCTCGCTGCAAAAGATACTGCCAGACCGGAAGCGTGGTTAACATCAGAAAAGGTACGACAGGCACCAGGAAGCGTGGAGGCCAGGACAAGCCACCGAACCAATCCGTACCGCGAAAGAGCGCATAGCCCCCGACAAAGCCAAGCAGCATTATCCATGCGACAAAGACATAGCGCCGACGACCGCGCTTCCACAGGAGCAACATACCAGGTAAGGCCAGGAGCAGGATCGGCGAAGTCCCCCAGATACTCCCACCGATACTGAGGAGGTAGGCATGGGATGCCGTCAGAATCACATTGACCTGAGCTAAGGGGCGATTGGTGAGCTCCGCTAACCAGCGGTACAACGGGTCAAACCAGGCCGAAATATCCGCAAACAAAGAAATAGCGGTAAGGGCTATGAGCAAGACCAACGGTAACAAAAGCAGACCAAGCAATAACCCATGCACGCGGTTCGGCAAGCGCAGGGGCAGCCCAATAAGCAGCAGCGCAGGCAGCGCAAAAACAATCGCTTCTTTGGTCAGCCAGGCTCCGGAGGCCGCCAGCAAAGCAATCAACAACCACCCTAGACGATAATGGGCGAATTGTCGCGCACTCTCCAGAGCATAGCCCGTCAGTAAAATCAACAGCAGCGCCAACGGCTCGCGGAAGAAGGTTTTGCTGTAGGGCCAGAGGATGGTGCAAAAGGCCAGGGTTAAACCGGCAACGACTCCTACACGCACGTCATAGCCCAGGCGTAAAGCATAGGCGTAGAGCACAAGTGCTGCGGTTGCAGTCATGAATATATTGAACAGCCAGACGGTATGGGCAAGTCCAAAACCGGGCACTTTATCCGCTAGCCAAAAGAGAGGTGTGGCCAAGATAAGTTGCAGCGGTTCAACATCCACTGGAGCAAGCGCCCCGGTATTCGATTCCGGGGGCGGGAAGGTGTAGTAGGCCGTCTGATCCAGCAGATTATCGCCAAAGTAGAATTGACTGCTGATGGCATCCAGCATGGCGCGGGTATCGCTGCTTTCCATGCGCCCGCTGTAGGTCAACAACAAAACGCTGATGAGGAGGCTCATCAGCGCAACAACTACTCGAAGATGAATGGATCTCAACCCGCACTTGTATTCATCAACAGGCAAGAAACTAGCTCCCACCCGTCAGTTTATTGCGAATACCGAGTAAGCCCTTGAGCATTTTCTGGCTGGCGTTGAGGTTATCCAGGTTTTCCAGGCCAACCTCATAGGTCGCCGCACCTGCCATGAGCTTACCATCCTTCACCTGCAAATCACCCATAGCGATAAGGGTTTCGCCATAGAGCTTCTTTTCGCCCAGTTCTTCAAAGAGGTCAGCGGCCTGCCGATAGCAATTGAAGGCTTGTTCGCGGTCGCTGAGGGCTGCATACACACGCCCCATATTACCCAGGGCTTTAGCTGCGCGCAGGCCATCCTGCTTTTCCTGAAAGGCCATCAGGGCAGATTGCATGAGGTCAAGCGCCTGCTGATTTTCACCCAGGATGCAGTGGATCAAGCCAATATTGGTCTGCATTTCCGCAACCATGATCGAGTCATGATCGGCCTGATAGGCTTCCTGTGCCTGCTGGAATACCCGTGCAGCCGCCTCATAGTCTTTCTGTTGAAAGAGCTTGATACCCTGGTTCTGCAAATCCTGCGCGTTACTCATGTGAATACTCCCTGTCCACGATTCCAACACAATCAGTTACATGGTGATATTGTTCACCATGCTTTCGCCAATTTGCCGCAATTTTTCGGTAGGCATCTGGCTAAACATCAAGGCGATTTCCAGATAGCCCAGATTACGTGGATTGGCGACAAAAGCACGCATTTCTTCAGGCAAACTGGAAAAGCGCTGCCACTCTTCCTGTCGGGCTAAGGCACCACCGACATGCCCGCCTGTCTCCAAAAAATAGGAGATATTCTTCTTCACGACCCCAGCCACGACATTGAGTTCGTGCATCGGCAGGGGTTGCTCACCCATCTCACAAGCGCGCAGGCGATCTTCCGGCACATGGGCAGCAGCAGCAACCTCTTCAAGTGAAAGCCCTACCTCCTGCCGTGCCTGGTTCAAGAGCGCACCAATCATACGGTCACGCAGCGAGAGGTAAGCGTCCTGAATATTGGAGTGACGACCGTAACGGGCTTCAAGCGTATCATTCCCCCAGAAATGGCTGAGGGGCACACCGAAGTAGTAGGCCAGCAACTCCAACTGTGGGAGGCTGGGTACGTCATCGCCATATTCCCAAGCTTCGATCACTTCCGGCACAACCCGGAGCAGTTCTGCGCATTCGCGCACGCTGCGTTCGGCATTCAGGCGAGCATCCTGAAGCAACACGCCCAACATCCGCGCACGCAGGCGATACGACTCTGCCCAGTCCATCTCTTTTGGTTGGGCGGCCTGCCCTTTGCCAACCCCTTTGGCTTTCAGCCGACTGGCAGCATCTTTCAAGTCCATGACGCCCTCTTCCGGGTGAGACGATTGATGGAGGGCATTATAGACCGGTCTCATCCTCGCAGCAAACAGCCGAATTGCTGATATTTAAGATCGTAACATCGTAAATCCAGAACCAAGCATTGATGTTCGCCATAAAATTCGGCAATTGCGGTTATACTGAAGATAGTGAAGACCTATAACCGCATAGAATTAGCGATCATCATATGAATTCCAAGATTGACCCAACTCTTGGCTTGAAAAGTGAGCTTACCCTGCTGCAAGCGCGTGTTGAGCGTCTGACTGCAATCAACACGATGGCTCTGCGAATCAATACCACGGTAGACTTCCCCTTGTTCGTTCAGCAATTTGTGAAGGCGGTTGCTGAACATACGGGTTGTGAGCGAGCCGTCCTGTTAATCGCAACGCAAGACGACCTCATGCTGGAGTATGCAGGCAGTTCACTTCCTTTCGCTGATCCGCAGATGCAGGCGACACTGGAAACATTACGCCTCTCCATTATTGAATCAACTTCCAACCCGCTCGTTCATTCATGGAAAAACGGATTTATCACGAACTTCGGTGACCACGATAGTGAGAATAACTCTGCAATAGACTGGTTTGCAGGCTTTCTCCAATCCAGAAAGTTCTGCATCGCGCCTATCCTGAGTGGAAGTCAGCTCATCGCATTAACGATCATTGATAACCCGAGTACCGGGGAAGCCATCAGCGCAGATCAACTGGTGATCCTGGAAGACATTGCCACCCATACGGGAATTGTGATTGATAATGCCCGGATCCATCGGCGAGCGGTCACTGAATTGGCAGAAAACATGCGGGAGATGCAAATCCTCCGCAAGATTGACCGCGAACTCAATGACACGATTGACCTGAAACGGGTCTTCAGCATGACGCTGGATTGGGCGCTGCGCTTCACCAATGCCCAATATGCCTCCCTCTGCACTTATGATGAGGAAACAGACGAACTGCGCTTTCACCTGGACTATGGGTACGAAGTCAGCAGCGAACATCTAGCAGCGATCCGGAGCGAGTTCGGGGCGGGTATCACAGCCCGCGTGGCACGGTCGGGCCAGGCGGAAGTCGTACCCGACGTTTCGATGGATGCAGAATACGTCCTACTGGCAAACCGCGTACGCTCACAACTCTCGGTGCCGGTCAAACGGGAAGACCGGGTGGTGGCGGTCATCACACTGGAGAGCAAAAAACCGGATGGATTCACCGATCAACATCTGGATTTTGTCGCCAAGTTGGCCACGCGAGCCGGGGTAGCGATTGATAACGCCCGCCTGTATGACACCGCCATCCGAGAACGTGAGAAGATTTCGCACATTCTGAGTAATACGGCGGACATCGTCATCGTGGTCAACCCCGATGGGCGGGTCATTCTGGTCAACGAGTCCGCCAGGGCAGCTTTCCAGATTTCTACCAACGGATGGATTGGGCAGACCTTCCCTGATGCGATCAAGTATGACCCACTGGTGGCGGTGTTCGAAAAGGCGGTGGGACGCGGTGAAAACTACACCGAAGAAGTCATCATGCCCAACGGGCGCATCTTCCACGCGAACCTCAAACTTCATGAAGGCATCGGCTGGATTATCGTGCTGCATGATGTGACGGCCTTCAAAGAGATGGACCGGCTGAAGAATGAACTGATCGCCACCGTCTCGCACGATCTAAAGCAACCGCTGGGCGTCATGGGGGGCTATCTGGAACTCCTCACCATGCAGAAGGCGATTGCGCCAACTGGCGAACCCTATGCCAACATGATCCGCAAGTCCGTCCATAATATGCGGCAGTTAATTGATGACCTGCTGGATCTGGCGAAGATCGAAGCCGGAGTCACATTGAACCTGCAAAGTGTTCCCCCCTCCAAGCTCATCACGGACTGTGTGGACTCGCTCAAGGGAGCGATTGATACTAAACAGATGATCGTCAGTAATCTGATTGATGAGGACTATCCGGCAATCCGAGGCGATTACCAGCGCCTGCGCCAGATCTTCCTGAACCTGATTGGTAATGCGGTGAAGTACACGCAGCAAGAGGGTCAGGTCACGGTATACGCCGAGCGCCGGGAAACGACTCTGCGCCTGAGCATCCAAGACAACGGCATGGGCATCAGCCCAGAAGATCAGATTCACGTTTTCGAGCGCTTTTACCGGGTACGTCGTCCAGAAACCGACAGCATCGAAGGGACCGGACTGGGCCTGGCTATCGTCAAAACGCTGGTGGAAGCGCACGGAGGCGAGATCGGGCTGGAGAGCAAGTTGGGCGAAGGCACCACATTCTTTGTCATCCTGCCGCTGGCGTCTGTGTGATCCTGACGGACAGCCACCGACATTGACCGCGGGAACACGGGAGCGTGGCGCTCATTGACGACAGCGCCGCAGTGGCCACATCGGCTGCATCCGCCAAATGACGACGGCTCTGGTGGAAACACGGGAAGGTGCCACCGCCCGCCATTTGAGACAACATCACAGCGGGAACCGAAGCGGCAGTCGCCAAAAGATTGACCGATAAACCACAAACGCCGCAAAGGATTCCATGCGTTGTTTCGGCTGGTTGGATGCAAATCGTCACGGTGCGGCTTTCTTTTCTCAGAAGCATCTCACATCAGCATAATCTATCACAATCCGAAAAACGGAACATACGTTCCGATTTTGTTTCGATTTTTCGAGTAGCAGCATTGGAAGGTGCAGGTTATGATTCTCAAAATTGAAGGTTGATTTAATAACGATTATCGAGAAACCATGACTATTATTCGTTCCCATATTGATCCACGTTCCGACGATTTCCAACGCAATACTGTCCATAATCAACAATTAATCCACACGCTGGCAGAACGACAGGCCAAAGTCCGGCAAGGCGGCAGCGAGCGTGCGGTCAAACGGCACCTGGACGCTGGCAAGCTGCTCCCGCGGGAACGGGTGGAGCTGCTGCTCGACCCCGGCACCCCATTCTTGGAACTCAGCGCGCTGGCCGCGTGGGGGGTCTATAACGACGAAAGCCCGGGCGCGGGCAGCATCAACGGCATCGGCGTGATTAATGGCGTGGAGTGCATGATTAACGCCAATGAAGCGACGGTCAAAGGCGGGACGGTCTACCCGATCTCGCTGGCGAAGTCGCTGCGGGCGCAGGAAATCGCCATGACCAACCGCCTGCCCTGCCTGTACCTGGTCGAATCGGGCGGGGCGAACCTGCCGCATCAGGCCGACTTGTTCGTCCCTGGCGGACGCGGTTTCCGGAATCAGGCCAAGATGAGCGGGATGGGCATCCCGCAGATTTCGCTGGTCTTCGGCAACAGCACGGCAGGCGGAGCATATATCCCCGGACTGAGCGATTACTCGGTGTTCGTGCGGGGGCAAGCGCTGGCCTTCCTGGGTGGTCCACCGCTGGTGAAGATGGCGACGGGTGAAGAAGTCGATGAGCAGGCGCTGGGCGGCACCGAGATGCACGCTCGCCTTTCCGGTCTGGCGGACTATGTGGCTGAGAACGACGCAGATGCCATCCGTATCGGTCGGGAGATCGTTGGGCGGCTGAACTGGCAGAAGACGGTGCGCGCCAAGCTCGAATGCCCAGAAGCGCCCGCTTATGACCCGGATGAACTGCTGGGCATTGTACCCATCGATACGATCCGGCAACCGCTGGATATGCGTGAGGTACTGGCGCGAATGGTCGATGGTTCCCGGCTGATGGAGTTCAAAGCCGATTATGGTTCCACGCTGGTGTGCGGATACGCGCATATCAACGGCTACCCGGTGGGGGTCATCGCCAACAATGGCGTGTTGTTCAGCGAGTCCGCCAATAAAGCCGCCCAGTTCATCCAACTCTGTAATCACTCGCGCACTCCCCTGCTCTACCTGCAAAACATCACCGGCTTTATGGTCGGGCGCAAGTATGAAGAAGAAGGCATCATCAAACATGGTGCCAAGATGATCAACGCGGTCAGCAACAGTACTGTTCCGCAATTCAGCGTGCTGATCGGCGGAGCCTACGGCGCAGGGTACTACGCCATGTGCGGACGGGCCTATGACCCGACGCTGCTGCTGGCATGGCCGACCAGCCGGGTGGCGGTCATGGGTGCAGAGCAGGCCGCCGGGGTGCTGGGGATCATTCAGGAAGAAGCGGCGCGGCGCAAAGGCGAGGAACCCGACCTGCAGCAGATCGAGCAAATGAAGTTCATGGTGCGCTACAAGTTCGAGGAAGAATCTGACCCGTACTATGCGACGGCGCGGCTGTGGGATGATGGATTGATCGACCCGCGCGACACCCGCATGGCGCTGACGGTGGGCTTATCCATGAGCTACAACCATGATTGGGTAAGCGAAGGGGCACCGCGATATGGGGTGTTCAGGATGTAGTCTCAGACTTCAAGTGGCAAGAAGCAAGTGATGAGTGGTCGATGATTGGTGATTTATAGAGAACAATCGAAGCGAGGCAAATCGGATTCGCAGACAGTAAACGGGCTGTGATGGAGCTAACAAGATGAACCGACTCAAACGTATTTCGCTAACTTCCCGGACGATTTACTTACTGATTGTGATCGCGCTAATCGTGGCCGCGGTATACGCCGTGTTCAGCACCCAATTGGGTCAAACAGCGCTGCTGATCTGCTGTGGCGGGGGTGTGTTACTGGTGGTGGTGGGGATCATGTCCGAGCGGGGAATGCGGCGGCCCAGATAAAGCATTTACTGCAGAGACGCAGAGAAAACAGAGAGGCAAAGGAAGATTTAACGCAAGGCGACAAAGATACAAAGTCGCAAAGCAGATGACAATAATTGATGAGGTGTTTTATGGAGATGACGGCTGAGGTCGCGTCCGGGTTTCGGCACACGCCGTTCACCGAAGAACACGAGATGTTCCGCAAAAGTGTGCGGGCGTTCGTGGAGCATGAACTCAATCCACATGTGGACGCGTGGGAAGCGGCGGGCGTCTGGCCCGCGCATGAAGTCCTCAAGAAGATGGGCGACCTGGGTTTTCTGGGACTGAACTATCCAGCGGATTACGGCGGGGCTGAGGCGGATGTCTGGTTCACGGTGGTACTGGCGGAGGAACTGGGTCGGTGCCTCTGCGCTGGGGTGCCGATGGGCATCCTGGTGCATACCGATATGTGTACCCCGGCGCTGGCCAAGTACGGCAGCGATGAACTCAAACAGCGCTTTCTGGCCCCTGCGATCCGCGGTGAGATGGTCGGCTGCATCGCCGTGACCGAGCCAGGGGCGGGCAGTGACGTAGCGGGAATCATCACACGGGCAGAGAAAGACGGTGACGATTACCTCATCAACGGCGCGAAGATGTACATCACCAACGGCACCCAGGCAGATTGGGTCTGCCTGCTGGCGCGAACGGAGCCGGGGCGCGGCTACCGGGGGATGTCGCTCATCATGGTGCCGACCAGCACACCCGGTTTCAGCGTCAGCCGCAAGCTGGATAAGCTGGGCAATATCGCCAGCGATACCGCCGTCCTGAGCTTTGAGGATGTACGCGTACCGCAAAGCCACTGCATTGGCGCGGAGGGCATGGGCTTCTACATGCAGATGGAGCAGTTCCAGATCGAACGGCTGGTGGGGTCCCTGAGCGCAACGACTGGCATGGAGATGATGGTGCGGGAAACCATGCAGTACTGCCACGAACGGCAGACCTTCGGGCAGCCGCTCATTCACAACCAGTGGATTCAGTTCAAGCTGGTCGAACTACTGACCGAGATCGAGGCACTGCGGCACCTGAATTATCACTGCGCGGCCATGATCGAAGCCGAACGCCCCACCGAGGACATCACCAGGATCGCCTCTATGTGCAAGCTCAAGGCCGGTCGGCTGGCGCGGGAGGTGGGCGATACCTGCCTGCAATTCTACGGCGGCATGGGTTATATGAGCGAGACGCGGGTCAGCCGCTACTACCGGGATGCGCGGCTGCTTTCGATTGGCGGCGGCGCGGATGAGGTCATGATGGGGATCATCGCCAAGCTGGAGGGGATGATGCCGGGGAAGAAAAAAGAATAGCTACCAGCGACCAGCTTCCAGCTTTCAGCCAGAAACAGACACCAGCAATGAATCGGCTGTGAGATCAAAGATTAGATGGGTGGATTTTCATGACCTATCGCATTGGTTCGGGACAGGGATTTTACGGGGATGATGTAACGCGGGCGCTGCCGATGATCACCGGCGGCGAGGTGGATGCGGTCTGCTTCGAGGCGCTCTCCGAACTGACGCTGGCGATCCTGCAAAAGGACAAGCTGGCGAACCCGAAGCGGGGCTATACCTTCGATGTGAAGATCATCGCCCAGCAGATTCTGCCGGAAGCCTTCAAGCGCAAGATTCCGCTCATCACCAACGGCGGTGGCCTCAATCCGCAGGCAGCGGCGGAGATGGTCACGGAGATGGCGCGGGGGATGGGCCAAACGGGGCTGAAGGTGGCGGCGGTCAGCGGTGATGATGTGCTGCCCACACTGAACGATTTGCAGGCGGCGGGCGAGGACCTGCACCACCTCGAAACCGGGGCCAAGCTGGCGGATGAAGCCAACCAGATGTGGGTGACAGCGAATGTGTATCTGGGTGCCGCGCCGATTGTCGAGGCGCTGCGGGGCGGCGCGGACATGGTGATTACCGGGCGGGTGGCTGATCCATGCTTGTATCTGGCTCCGTTGATCGCACATTACGGGTGGTCTTGGGAAGATTGGGACAAGCTGGCGGCGGGTATCGTCTGCGGGCATCTGCTGGAATGCACCGGGCAAGTGGTGGGCGGAAACAGTCTGGCAGTGATCGACCTAATTGATGCGGCAGGACTGCCCTCCCTCGGCTACCCGATTGCCCAGGTGGAAGCCGATGGCAGTTTCGTGCTGACCAAGACACGCAACACGCCGGGGATGGTCACGCAGGAAACGGTCAAGGAACAACTGTTGTACGAAATCCATGATCCAGCCCATTACATCACGCCGGACGTGGTTGCAGATTTAACCACGCTGCGGCTGGCAACAGTCGGGCCGGATGCCGTGCGAATCAGTGGGGTGACAGGCAGGCCGCGCACCGAGTCGCTCAAGCTGAACATCGGACGACTGGAAGGCTTTATGCGTGAGTTGATCTTCACCGTGGGCTGGCCGGCAGCGTGGCAGAAGGTCAACCAGATGAAGACCATGCTGGGCGTGATCTTCGCCCGCGAGCCGGGGATTGAGCGGGTGCAGTATGATTACCTGGGCATGAACAGCCTGTATGGGTCGGTGGCTCCCCTACCGGATGATCCGCTGGAGGTGATCGTGCGGGTGACGTTCACGGCTGCCGATCAGGATACGCTCAAGCGGGTGGTGCGGGCGATCATGACGACAGGGTTAAGCGGCCCGGCGGGGATGAGCATCAGCGGGACGACAGTCGGGGCCGAGCCACGTTATGTGATCGGGTTGTGGCCGACATTGATCGGGCGGGAGCGGGTGGCAGCTAAGGTCGATTGGTGGGAGGTATAAAATTGACTGGATTCGCATCAGGCCAAACGCAAGAGGTTTTTCTTCTGAATGAGCGCCACGCGCCCTGGCTGAAAAATGAGCGGGTGCCGCTAGATCCCGGCTGGGAACGCTTCCTCATCATCATGACCATAGTCGCAGCGTTTAACATCTTATTTGGTCTTTACATGCTGTACGACAATTTCCAAATTCAGTCTATAGTTGAGCGTTTAGCTCTATCTGGTGTGTCAATACAAGCCGATGTAATAGGCCAGCGAGTAGGAACCGATAATCGGATCTCTCACTACATTACCTATTCATTTCAACCAGACCCTACTTCAGATCAGGTCTACAGTAGAGAGTCATGGGTGAGCAGCAGCTATTATGGAAATGCCGTTCTGAACAAGGTCGTGGAAGTACGTTACTTGCCCGATAATCCGGAGGTTTCAGAATTGGTCGCGTATCCAAGAGCTTCGCGGTTTCCAGTTTACTTGATCGTAATCATGATTCTCAGCGGATTAAGTTTAGTGTGGGTCATGTTTCGAGCAAAAGCACGACGAGATCGATTTAGCAATGAGGGTCAAGTGATTCGCGGTGAGTTACTCGAATTCAAGGGCCACATGGATCGCAGCAATTATTTGGTGAAAACACGTTATCGGTTTCGATCACCTGTAGGAAGTTATATAGAAGGCAAATACGATAGCGAACAAAACAGGTTAAAGGATACGGTGCCACCTGCCTCAGGAACACCCGTCGCCGTTCTCTACGTGGATGATAAGTTACACAGACTGTTGTGAGGACGAGACCATGAAACGACGACTCTATGATCTGGCGTATGGGCGGGCGGGCGACAAGGGTAACATCGCCAATGTGAGCGTGATCGCCCGGAACAGCGCGGCCTATGCGGAGATCAAGGCGAAACTGACGGCAGAACGGGTCAAGGCGCATCTAGGTGAGCTGGTGAGCGGAGAGGTGGTGCGCTACGAGGTCGATAACCTTGAGGCGCTCAACTTTGTGCTGCACGATGCGCTGGACGGCGGCGCGACTCGGTCCCTCCGGATTGACTCGCTGGGGAAGAGTCTGGCGGGGGCGCTCCTGTATATGGAGTGGGAGTAGTGCAGAGTGCAGAGTGCAGAGTGCAGAGTGCAGAGTGCAGAGTGCAGAGTGCAGAGAAGATTGTAAATCACGCTGGGAATTGAGATGCAAAGTTACGAAACGATTTTGGTGAGGCAAGATGGTCCGTTCGCCCATATCACCCTCAACCGACCGGAGGTGAAGAATGCGATGAACGCCCAGATGGTGCTGGACTTGATCGCGTGCTTCGAGGCGTTGCAGGAGGATCGCACGGTGCGGGCGGTGGTCATCAGCGGCGCGGGCGGCACATTCTGCGCGGGCGGAGACATCAAGGAGATGGCGGTCATCGCGCAGGGTGCAGAGGATCGCTTCACCGGAGCGCTGGATCGGCTCCTGATGCTGGTCAACCAAGCGCCACAGGTGGTCATCGCGCACGTGGAAGGTGCGGCCCTCGGCGGTGGATTGGGGCTGGTGTGTGTAGCAGATCTGGCCTACGCCAGCACCGAGGCCAAGATGGGGCTGCCGGAGGTGCGATTGGGTCTGGTTCCGGCCTTGATCTCGCCGTATGTCATCCAGCGGCTGGGGCTGCCGCGAGCGCGGGAACTGATGCTGACCGGGCGGCGCTTCAACGGGGCCGAAGCTGCACGCTATGGCGTCGTGACGGAGGCGGTCGAACCGGGCGAGTTAGCAGAGCGCATCAAAGCCGTGCTGGAGGAACTGCGCCAGTGCAGTCCAGCGGCGTTGGCCGCATGCAAGGCGTTGATCTTCCGCGTACACGATCAGCCGATGGCGGAGACATTCGACTATCGGGCTGACGTGCTGAACCAACTGCGACAGAGCGACGAAGGCATTGAGGGGATGATGGCCTTTGTGCAGAAGCGTAGTCCACGCTGGGCAGAATAAGAGAAGAAATTACTGCAGAGAGGCAGAGGCGCAAAGGAACAAAGAAGAGATTTAACGCAATGCGGCAAAGAAGCCAAGTCGCAAAGAAATCATGAGAAGGATAAAGACGAATGCCGCAGATGATCCAAAAATTGTTGATTGCGAACCGCGGGGAAATCGCCTGCCGGATTATTCGAACCTGCCGGGAGATGGGGATCGCCAGCGTGGCAGTGTACTCGGAGGCCGATGCACGGGCGCTGCATGTTGAGCGAGCTGATGAAGCCATCTACCTCGGCCCTGCCCCTGCCCGCGAGAGCTACCTCAATATCGACGCATTGATTGCCGCAGCCATCCGGTCGGGTGCGGACGCGGTGCATCCGGGCTACGGCTTTCTGGCGGAAAACGCGCGCTTCGCCCAGGCAGTCATCGATGCAGGATTGATTTGGGTCGGGCCGCCGCCGGGGGCCATCGAAGCGATGGGCAGCAAACGAGGTGCCAAGCTCCTGCTCAAGGGCATCCCAACCGTGCCGGGTTACCTGGGTGATGACCAGAGCGATGCACGCATGATTGCGGAGGCCGCGCAGATCGGCTATCCGGTGATGGTCAAAGCCTCGGCAGGCGGTGGTGGCAAAGGGATGCGGCAGGTGCATGATCCGGCAGAGTTACCGGGTGCGCTGGAGACCGCCCGACGCGAGGCGCTGCAAGCCTTTGGCGATGACACACTGATTCTAGAGAAAGTGGTCCAGGATCCACGCCACATCGAAGTGCAGATTTTTGGCGATCAACTGGGGAATGTGATTGCGCTGGGCGAACGGGAGTGCACGATCCAGCGGCGGCACCAAAAAATCATCGAAGAAACGCCCTCCCCTTTCCTCACTCCAGCGTTACGCTCCCACATGTTGGAGGCGGCAGCCAGCGTGGGAACACAGCTTGGTTACACCAGCGCCGGGACGGTTGAGTTTCTGGTGGACAGCAACCAGCACTTCTACTTCATGGAAATGAACACGCGCTTGCAGGTGGAGCATCCCGTCACCGAGGAAACGACCGGCTTTGACCTGGTGCGCTGGCAGATCATGGTGGCAGAAGGCTATCCGCTGCCGGATATGGATGTGTATCCAGCAGGGCACGCCATCGAAGTACGCATCTACACCGAAGACCCATCAAATGACTTCCTCCCGGCAACAGGCAAGGTGCTGCGCTGGCAGACGCCGGAACACGTCCGGGTGGATGACGGCATCCGCAGCGGGGATGAGGTGAGCATCTATTATGATCCAATGGTTGCCAAGATCATCGCTTACGGTGAACACCGCGACGGCGCAATCCGACGGTTAGATTATGCACTCAGCCAGTTGCAACTACTTGGCCTGCGGAACAACATCGCGTTCCTGCGCCGCGTGCTGACCCACCCCGATCATGTGGCCGGGCATTTCACTACACGCTTCATTGAGGAGCATCCTGACCTTTTGCAGGAAAGCGATCCCCCTCCACCCATCGCCCTGATTGCAGCGGCGATTGCAAGACATTTCACACCAGAACAGACCCACGATCACTGGCGCAATAACCCGTGGCGACCTGTACGAGAACGCTTCAGCAGCGGTGACCGAGAGTTCACGATTCTGCTCAATCCCAAGGCACAGCAGCACTTTGAAGTGCAGGTGGGCGAAAACCATCACGCCGTACAGATCTGGTCATGGGAAGATGGCGACATGAGCCTATCGGTGGATGGGCACCGGCAACAGGTCACGATCCTCTCTGCCGACGGTCGGCGGTGGTGGTATCACCTGATTGGACAAAGTGGTTCCCTGGATTGGGTTTCGCCCCTACCCGAAGGCAACCGAGCCAGCGCCGCTGAAGGATCACTCCATGCACCGATGCCGAGTCAGGTACGAGCGGTACAGGTCGCAGTCGGGCAGCAGGTCGAAGCCGGTGCCGTGCTGATGATCCTGGAAGCGATGAAGATGGAGCATCGCATCAAGGCGCCCTATGCCGGTGAAGTCATCGCGGTACATTTCCAGGTGGGCCAGCAGGTGCCGGTGGATGCGGTGCTGCTGGAAGTGAAGGCGCTATAGGGGACAGAACGACGAAAACACAGAGCGAAGTTGGATTGAACCTTTGAGGGCTGGCAGGAGTATGCGCGGCCTTGACTCAAGGTTGGATTAAGGTTTTATCCGCTACTTCGCAAACGTTACCTATTTCCTAACGAAAAGTGAGTGAATCCGGGTGGTAATATGCGCCATTTTGGGGCAGACTACCCATTGGGCAGATAGCTAATCTGTTCTAGTCGGGTTACTCGCACTCCGCGTGTAACGTTGGGGGACTTCAGCCAGACCATACCGGTGTTCACCGGCTTCCCACTGAGGAGGACAACATGCGTATTTCGTCCCGATGGCTCCTGCGAGCCACCCTTCTTTCCGCTTTGCTACTGCTGGCCTTTGGCAGTGTGCTCGGTGTTCAGGCACAGGGTGGCACCCTGCGCGTCGGCGTCGTGACACCCGCCGTACTGGACCCAGCGCAAGGCTCCAACGATTCGGAAGTGCTGTTTAACCGCAGCATCTATGATTATCTGGTCGAAACCCTACCAGATAAGAGCATCGCCCCCAATCTGGCGACCGAATGGTCGATCAGCGAGGATGGACTGACCTATAGCTTCACGCTGGCCAGCGGTGTGACTTTCCATGATGGTTCGGCCTTTTCCTCGGCGGACGTGGTCTTTACCTTCAATCGCCTGAAGGAGATTCAGTCACCCGCGATCAACGTGCTGGGCGAGTTTGAGGTCAGCGCGCCGGATGCCGGGACGGTCGTATTCACCCTGACCACGCCTAACGCAGATTTCCTGTATGGTGTAGCTAATCGGTTTGCCTTGATCCTCAAGGACGGCAGCACTACCCCTAACCAAATTGTTAAAGGCGACGCACCCTACATCAACTTCAATGGCACAGGGCCATTCGTGCTCACCAACTACGATTCAGCCAATGGGCGCGCCACCTTGACCCGCAACGCCAATTACTGGAAAGCGGGTCAGCCATCACTGGAAACGCTGGAGTTCGTCTTCTTTGACGACCCGACAACTCAAGTCCAGGCGCTGCGCGGTGGTCAACTCGATTTCATTTACAAAGTCACCCTGGATCAGATTGCTTCCCTGGAAGGCGATGCGAGCATCAGCATCATCACCCAGGCCACCAACCAGCACCCGGTCATCCGGCTGCGGGCGGATGAAGGCCCTGGTGCCGACCCGAACGTGCGGCAGGCGCTCAAGCTGGCGACTGACCGGGTTTTCCTGAATGAAGTCGCCAACGACGGTCAAGGGATTGTCGGCAACAATGATCCGATTGGCCCCGGCTTTGGTGCCTTCTATGATGGCAGCGTGGCCCAGCCTCCTTACGATCCGGCGGCTGCCTGTGCGCTGTTGAGTGAAGCGGGCTATGCGAATGGCCTCAACCTGACGCTCTACGTGCCGATTGCCCTGGGTTATGACACTCGACTGGCCCCGGCGCTCAAGGAAACCTGGGCCGCAGGCTGCATCAACGTCGATATCCAAGCCGTACCGGAAGGCTCGTACTACGACGATACTTTCCCGAACAACTGGCTGACCGCTGAACTGGGGATCACGCCCTGGAGTGATCAGGCCAATCCGCAGGGTTATCTGGTACAGGCATACAGCTCCGGCGGCGTGTGGAACGAGACCCGCTGGTCGGATGCCGAACTGGACGCGTTGATCGCACAGGCGGGCACTACCGCTGACCCAGCAGCCCGCACACCGATCTATCACCAGATCGCCGCCATCTTCGCAGAACGCGGTCCGATCATCGTGCCATGGTTCGCCAGCATCAACGGTGCAGTCCGCTCGAACGTGAGCGGATTGGTGATGGCACCCTTCCCCGGCCTGACGGACTTCCGCACCGTCAGCATCAGCTCGTAGTCAAACCCATAGACCGGGGGCAGCATTGAGTCTGCCCCCGGTCTATCATCCCATATCAGCGCATGACACCAACAACTCCCCCAATCGCTGAATACCACAGCCGACCGCTGCGTTCCGGTATCGTTGGCGTCGTGCGCCGCTTGGCGTCACGTCCGCTGGCATTGATCGGCTCGCTCCTCGTCCTGATGTTTCTTATGCTGGCCATCAGCGGACCGATGATCGCCCCGTATTCATTCAATGAAATCAACCGTGAGGCCCTGCGGCAACCACCCGGCCCCGGATTCCCATTTGGCACAGACTCGCTGGGACGGGATGTGTTCAGCCGGGTGTTATGGGGCGCGCGGGAAATCATCGTGGTGCCAGGGGTCGCAACCGCGGTCGCCGTAGTGCTGGGAACCCTGCTGGGCTTACTGCTCGGCTACGTGGGCGGCTGGTTGGATGATCTGGTCTCCCGGCTGTTGGATACGCTGCTCTCGATCCCGGCGATGCTGCTGGCGCTGGTCATGCTAGGCGCGATTGGCCCCTCGTCCATTGGCATCATCCTGGTGGTCGCTCTGCTCTACATCCCGATTGTGGCGCGGGTCGTCCGCAGCGCCACGCTCGGCTTGCGAACCGCCGGCTTTATCGAAGCCGCTAAATTGCGAGGCGAATCGACCTGGTACATTCTGCTGCGGGAAATTCTGCCGTCGGTGCTGCCCGCGCTGACCGTCGAGGCGGCGCTGCGCTTTTCCTATGCCATCTTCCTGACGGCCTCGCTGGGGTTCCTGGGGTTGGGGGTGCAGCCACCGTCACCCGATTGGGGGCGGATGGTCAACGAGGCGCGGGATAGTTACGTGCGTGCGCCGTGGGCGTTGTGGTATCCAGCGGGTGCGATTGCACTACTGGTCATCAGCGTCAATCTGATGGCAGAAGGCTTGCGAATCGCCTTAAGACGTGAGGGGCAGCAGTAGCCATGACCAAACAACCCATCCTTGAAGCCGAACACCTCTGCATTGACTATCGGCTGGGCAACCAGTGGGTCAATGCGATCCGTGATGTATCGCTGACGATTGGCGCAGGTGAAATTCACGGGCTGGTCGGTGAAAGCGGAAGCGGCAAATCGACGCTGGCACTGGCGCTCATGCGCTATCTGGCTCCTAATGCACGGGTCAGCCAGGGCGATATTCGGCTGGATGGCGTCAGCCTCCTGAGCAAATCCCGCCCGGAGATGGAACGCATCTGGGGGCGCGACCTGTGCCTGGTCCCACAAGACCCGCTGGCGGCGCTCAACCCGGCCTACACAGTCGGTGAGCAAATTGCCGAAGTCACCCGGCAGCATCAGGGATTATCCAAAAGTGAGGCGTGGTCAGGTGCGGTCGCCATGCTGGAAAAAGTGCGGATTAGCGATGCAAAGGCAGTCGCACAGAAGTACCCGCATCAACTAAGCGGCGGGATGCAGCAGCGCGTGGTGATAGCGATGGCGCTCAATACCCGCCCGCGATTGCTCATTCTGGATGAGCCCACAACGGCGCTGGACGTGACCACCCAGGCTGTCATCCTCGACCTATTCCGTGAACTGCTCCATGAACATCAGGCAGCAGCACTTTATGTTTCGCATGATCTGGGCGTCATCCGTGAGATGTGCCAGCGAATGACAGTACTCTACTGTGGTGAGGTGATGGCGAGCGCCCCGGTAGCGGGCGTCTATCAACGTCCGATTCATCCATACACGATCGGTCTGTTGGCAAGCATCCCCCGCGTGGAGATCGGTGCCAGCAATACCCGTTTGCCGACCATACCCGGTACAGCACCGTCGCTCGCCCAGCGCGGGCAAGGCTGTGTATTCGCCCCTCGCTGCCCGGTCGCGCTGGATCGCTGCTACACAGAAAAACCCGAACTGGAAACTATCATCCATGAGCGCATGGTCAAGTGTCACCGCTGGGGCGAGATTGACGCCAGAACACTCCCAGTGGATTACAAAGACTTTCTCGCAGAGAGTAAAGAACCATTCTTCAATGCAAAGCGGCAAAGCGGTACAGAAGCAAAGCAAGACGTACCAGAGGAAACTCCCGAATATGTTCTTAAGGCTCAACGGGTGAGCAAGACGTTCGGTGGTCGTTCGCTGCTCAAGCGACTGCTGATGCAGCCGGATAGTCGGGTACAAGCGGTCAAGGACGTCAGCGTCAATGTGCGGCGCTACTCCACGTTGGGTCTGGTTGGTGAGAGCGGCAGCGGCAAGACCACCCTTGCCCGCTGTATCGTGGGGTTGGAGACGGCAGACGAGGGCCGCATGACTTTGCTGGATGCTGCCCTGCCCCCGGCACTGACAGATCGACCGGCCGCGCTCAAACGCGAGATTCAAATGGTGTTCCAGAATCCGTCAGATACGCTCAATCCCTACCAGACGATTGGGCAAATGCTGCGGCGGACGCTGGAGCGGTTGGGCGCAGCGTCCTCGCCAGGGAATGTTGAAAAGCGAATCGCCGAGCTGCTGGCTGCAGTACGGCTCTCTGATGACTATGTGAACCGCTTTCCAAATGAACTCAGCGGCGGGGAAAAGCAGCGGGTGGCACTGGCGCGCGCATTTGCTGCCAGTCCAGCGCTGGTGGTCGCCGATGAACCGACTTCGGCGCTGGATGTTTCCGTACAAGCGGTGATCCTCAACCTGCTTAAGGATTTGCGGGCGCGCGAAGGGGCTTCCTACCTGTTCATCTCACATGACTTGCGGGCCGTCAGTTATCTGGCAGACTGGCTGATCGTGATGTATCAGGGGCAAATCATGGAGGAAGGCACAACCGAACATGTTTACAGTATCCCCTCGCATCCGTATACCGAAGCACTGATCTCCGCGATTCCCAGTACAGACCCACTTGAGCAAAACAAGCATATCCGGCTGATAGCGGAACCTAATCAAAGCACGGAGCGGAGCGGTTGCCCCTTTGCCGGGCGCTGCCCCCGCCAGATCGGGCGCATTTGTGAGGATGAAGCGCCTCCCTGGCGAGAGGCCGGGGATGACCACCGCATCCGCTGCCATATTCCACTGGATGAACTCAAGAAGCTGCAATCCAACGGTACGCCGGTTCAGGCAGCGCTGGACAAGGTGGTGCCAGCATGACCGGCTATATCATCCGGCGGGTGCTGCTTCTGGGCTTAACGCTGCTGGTCACATCGGCGCTGGTGTTCGCCCTGACCCAGATCGTGCCGGGCGATGTCGCACGACTGATCCTGGGCCGGGATGCCTCCCCGGAACAAATCGCCACTTTTAAGGCCCAGTTTGGTCTGGATGTCTCCCCTCCGCAGCAATACGTCAACTGGCTGGGACGCTTCATCGTAGGCGACTGGGGGCGCTCGTTCACCGGGGGCAACCTGCCGGTGCGCCCACTGGTGCTGGAACGTCTGGGTAACTCGATGCGGTTGGCGCTGATGACGCTGCTCTTGAGCGTGCCGCTAGCCGTCTTTCTGGGCATGATCGCAGCCCTGCGGGAGAATACCTGGATTGACGGCCTCGTCTCGATTGGCTCGCTGGCAGTGGTCGGGCTGCCGGAGTTCGTCACCGCGCTGGTGCTCATCAACGGGCTGGCCCTGGGGGTACGGGAATTAGGATTACCTTCGACCTCGATGGTGCCGAATAACACCCTCGAAGACTGGGTACGACAGCTCATCCTGCCGGCACTGACGGCCACCTTCGTCCTGCTCGGTTACATCGCCCGCCTGACCCGCGCCGGCGTGCTGGAAGAACTCAAGAAGCCTTACGTCCGGATGGCGACCCTCAAGGGTTTGCCGCGCCGGGTAGTCATTGTCAAGCACGTTCTAAGGAACGCGCTGCTGCCCACTATCACGGTTATTGCTATCAGCTTCGGTTGGCTGATCGGCGGGCTGGTGGTCATTGAAACCGTATTCAATTACCCCGGCTTAGGCTCGCTGCTGGTAGAAGCCGTCAAACAGAAAAATCTGTTCCTGATGCAAGCGATTGTCATGCTGGTTGTCACCATCTATGCGCTGGCGAATCTGGCGGCAGACCTGCTCTATGGGGTGCTGAATCCGCGCATTCGGCTCGGATGAAGCTGTCAGCCGCCAGCGAACAGCAATAGATTGCAGGAATGCACTATAATCGAGCAAAACAAATTGACCTCCAGAGGTAGAGTGCAATGCCCTTGTATGACTATCGTTGCGAGTCCTGCGGAAAAACTTTCGAGGCGAGGCACGGATTCAGCGATCCTGCTCCGGCCTGTCCGCACTGTGGTCAGGCGCAGGTCCACCGCATGATTTTAAGCGCCCCAACGCACGCTCGCGGGATGCTCACCCTGGCCGGTGACTCCAGCCGGGCGAGCAAGGAACAGCTTCAAGATAAATGGGCAGAAGAAACCCCCAAGCTGCGCAAGAAGCTGGTGGATAAACTCGGTGAGGATGTGGTCAACCGCAATGCACCGAGTTTGAACCACAACTACGGGGACTAAGCGAAGCAGTGAAAAGTGCAGAGTGACAATACGGAGTAGCTGGTAAGGATTGCAGTCAACAACAGGACACATCGACCATGACTCAATCGGTGACATTTGACCGGGCGGCGGATTTCTACGATGCCACGCGGAGCTATCCACCTGAAGTGGAGATGCTGGTCGCAGACCTGATCGTGCAGGCGGGCAACCTTCACCGGAACAGCCATGTGGCGGAGGTGGGCGTCGGCACCGGGCGGGTCGCATTACCGGTTGCAAAGCGGGTCGGGCGGATCACCGGCATTGACCTGAGCCGCCTGATGATGAAACGGCTGCGCGCAAAGCAGGACGGTGAACAGATCCACCTGGTCGAAGGAGATATTACCCTGCTGCCGTTTCGGGATCAGGCGTTTGATGCGGTCATGGCGTCGCACATCTTCCATCTGGTGCCGGGTTGGCAGCAGGCGCTGCGGGAAGTCACCCGCGTGCTCAAACCAGGAGCGCCACTCATCCACATCTGGCAGCAGGATAACGACCTGTTTCGTCCATTATGGAAGGCATGGCAGGAGGCGCTCGGTGGACGCAGTGATGACATGGTGGGGGCTGATTGGCGGCGCAATCCAAATTTCCTCGTCGAAAACCGCTGGCAACCTGCAGGTGACCTCCTCATTCACGGCTTCAGCCGCCCCACTACCCCGGCACGCTATCTGGAACAGATCCGCCAACGCATGTGGTCAATGTGCTGGCGCTATGATGATGACGAACTGGCTACCGGCGTAAGCGCCATGGAGGCCGCCGTCCCAACGGCCTTTGGCAGCCTTGAAACCGAGCTAGAGCAAACCATTCAGGTCCACATCCAGGCCTACTTCCCACCCGCCAATTAAGTCTTGAGGCGCTCGCATTGAACCACCCCCTGCACATTCGTGGCGCACAGGTCTGGGATCACAAGACAGAGGTCAAGGAACAAATTGTCCGACGAGACTTCTTCACAGTCGGTGATCGAATCGTCGATCAAGCCGCACCGGGTGCTATTGAGGTTGATCTGGACGGCTATACGCTCTTTCCCGGCCTCATCAATGCCCATGACCATCTTGAACTGAACCACTACCCGCGCAGCAAGTTCCGCGAACGCTACGACAACGCCCATCAGTGGGGCGAGGATATGAACGTCCGCCTGAACGACGAACCGTATAAGTCGCTGCGGGCATATCCGTTGGAAGACCGCTGCTTCATAGGCGGGCTGAAGAATCTGCTGTGCGGGGCGACGACGGTGGTGCATCATAATCCGCCGCACAAGTGCCTGTTCAAGTCCGATTTCCCGGTGCGCGTGCTGAAGGAGTACGGCTGGGCGCACTCGCTGCACTTTGATACCGACGAGGAGATTGTGCGGTCGTATCGCTCCACGCCGAAAGAGTGGCCTTGGTTCATTCATCTGGCGGAAGGGACGGACGAAGTCGCAGCAGGAGAGTATCAGCGGCTCAAGACATTAGGCTGCATTGGCAAAAATACAGTGATGGTACATGGGGTAGGTCTCCTGCTTGATGACATCTGCGATTCCCATCAGATTTATGGATATGGTCATGGAATGCAGATGCCTATCGTGTGGTGTCCAACCACCAATATGTACTTGCTCGGCAAAACCGATCACCCTCGCATGGGATGGAACACACAACTCTTGCTGGGTAGTGACTCGCGCTTGACCGCGCAAGGTGATCTTCTCGATGAAATTCGTTTTCTATATGAGAAACAAGTCGCCATTCATCAATCAGGGAGGCTCGAAGAGAATAACATACACCATCACTTACCCACGGAGATAAACGGCGTTGATATCTGGGCATTCTCCACGATCCTTACGGCAATGCAAGCCACCAGCCGCGAGGGTGAAACCCATGGGAAGAATGAAGCGTGCCACTACCTCCGACGCAACCTTTTCGCAGATTGGTTCTTACTTCAAGACAAAGGCATGGATTCGGGTATTCAACTCTGTCAATCCAGACGCGCTGACCTCGCGTTGGTCGTATACGATAGCCTCCCCCGCATTGGCGACCCGGACGTGATGGCGAAATTCCCCCACATTCAGACGGTCGGCGCTATACTGGATGGCGTGCCGAAAGCCATCCATATTGATCTGGCGCGGCGTATTCATCGGTGCAGCTTGAAAGAACCGGGGCTGGAAGTCGAGCCGCTGCCCAAGCGCGGCTTCTTCTTCACCTAAAGTAGGGGCGCACGGCTGTGCGCCCGATGAGGCCATATGGTCGATATTCTCTTCGGGCAATCCTATTATCTGCGCTTCGACCCCAAGCTGTGGGAGGCCATGCAACCGTATCCACCGCTGGGAACGCTGTACGCTGCCAGCTTCATGCGGGAACGCGGATACTCGGTGGCGGTGTTCGACGCCATGCTGGCGGAAGGCCCGGCAGAGTGGGCAGCGGCCTTGCGTCAGCATCAACCACGTTATGCCATCTTGTTTGAGGACAACTTCAATTATCTGAGCAAGATGAGCCTGCTGCGGATGCGGGCGGCTGCCTTTGAGATGATCGGGGCAGCCAAGGCGCAAGGCTGCATCGTCATCGCCTGCGGCGCGGACATGACCGACCATGCCGAGTCGTATCTGGAACACGGCGCGGATTATGTGCTAATGGGCGAAGGCGAAGAATCGCTGGCGGAGTTGATCGGGCATTTGGAAGCCCTCCCCCCCCGTCCCTCTCTCCCGCTGGGAGAGGGGGTGAGTGACGACTCCCTCTATCGCATTCAGGGGATTGCCTATCGGCATGACGGGCGCGTGGTCAAGACACCGGCGCGTCCGGTCATCCGGGATTTGAACGCCCTGCCCTTCCCAGCATGGGATTTGGTCAACCGCGAACCGTATCAACGCCTGTGGCGCGACCGACACGGTTACTACTCGATGAATCTGGTGACGACCCGGGGCTGCCCCTTCCATTGCAACTGGTGCGCCAAACCGATCTGGGGGCAGAAGTACAACGTTCGCAGCCCGCAGAACGTGGTCGAGGAGATGGCGTGGCTGAAGGAGCACTTCGCACCCGATCACATCTGGTTCATGGATGACATCATGGGCATTCAGGATCGCTGGATTGAGGAATTCGCCGACCTGCTGGACGAACGGCGCTTACGAATCCCCTTCAAGAGCCTGAACCGGGTTGACCTGCTCCTGCGCGGCAAGTCGATCCCGGCGCTGGCGCGGGCCGGCGCGCAAATCGTCTGGGTCGGCGCGGAGAGCGGCTCGCAGAAAATCCTGGATGCCATGGACAAAGGCACGCAGGTAGAACAAATCTACGAAGCCACCCGTCAACTGCACGCACATGGTGTGAAAGTGGCCTTCTTCCTGCAATTCGGGTATCCGGGCGAAACCCGCGACGATATTGAACTCACCCTCAAGATGGTGCGCGACCTGATGCCGGATGACATCGGCATCAGCGTCAGTTATCCGCTGCCGGGAACGCCCTTCTATGAGCGCGTCCGGCACGAACTGGGCGAACGCGTCAACTGGATTGACAGTCAGGATATGGCGATGCTGTATCAAGGGCCATTTGCCACCGCCTTCTACCGGCAGTTACACACAGTCGTCCACAAAGATTATCGCTCACGTAAGACACTCCGGGAGCTTCAGGCTATACTCCGCCAGCCGAACCGCCTGCGTCCGGCACACCTGAAGCAAACGGCGGCGATGATCTACCATCGGCTGACCCTGCCCGCCGCGCAGGCAACCCTGAACCGACTGGCGCAATTACCCCATGAACCGACGCGCCTACCCAATACCATCAGCCCCTGAAGGAGCCGCATGGAGCGCGAAGTCTATATCGACACGGATCTGCTGGAGAGCTACCAAAGACGGCACATCATCATTTTTCCGGTAGAAGGTGATGCGGGTTATATCGCGCAGTGCCCCAGCCTACCGGAATGCCAGGCAAGCGGTGAAACCTGGGAAGAGACGATCACCGCAATTAAGGAGGCGATTGAATTATGGATTGTCTCAGCGCTGGCGCGGGGGCAATCGATCCCGTCCGATGTTCCCATCCGTATTGAATTAATCTGAGGCACCGTCGTGGACATTCTGCTCGCACATGGCTACTTCCTCTACGATGATCCCCACGAACTGAAGGTGATGAAACCCTATCCTCCGCTGGGGATTCTCTACATCAGTTCGTATCTGAAAAAGCAGGGCTTCGCAGTCGGTGTATTTGACAGCACCTTCGCCTCGATAGCGGAATTCCAGTCGTTGATCGACCGTGAGCGCCCGCCGGTGGTGGGCATTTACTGCAACATGATGACCAAGCGCAATGTGCTGGCAATGGCTGCTTACGCCAAACAGTGCGGCGCGACGGTCATCCTGGGCGGGCCAGAGCCGCCCTACTATGCCGCCGACTATCTGGCAACCGGGGCGGACATCATTGTGAAGGGTGAAGGCGAAGTCACCCTGGGGGAACTGCTGCCGCATCTGGCACAACACGGGCTGGACAAGCTAGATTCCATCAATGGGATTGCGTTCCGCAATGGTGATGGCAAAGTGGTCGAGACTCTGCCGCGCCCGTTCATCCCGGACTTGAGCGCCAACCCCTGGCCCGACCGGGAAGCCATCGACCTCCCCCGCTATATGCAGGTCTGGAAAGACCATCACGGCAAGAGTTCAGTCTCAGTCATTCAGGCGCGCGGTTGCCCGTATACCTGCCGCTGGTGCAGCCATTCGGTGTACGGCAATTCACACCGCCGCCGCACCCCGGAAGATGCAGCCGATGAAGTCCTATGGATCAAGGAACGCTACAACCCGGACTTGATCTGGTATGCGGACGATGTCTTCACCATCCATTACCGCTGGTTCTTCCAATATGCAGAGGAATTGAAAAAGCGAGGAGTCCGCATTCCCTTCGAGTGCATCAGCCGGGCAGACCGACTCAACGATGAGGTGGTCAAGACGCTGGCGGAGATGGGTTGCTATCGGCTGTGGAATGGCTCTGAAAGCGGCTCGCAGCGCATTCTGGATGCGATGGATCGCAAGGTGAACGTGCGCGATGTGCAGGAGAAAACACACCTGCTGCAACGCTATGGCATCGAAACCGGCATGTTCATCATGCTGGGGTATGACGGCGAAACGATCGACGACCTTGAGGCGACCGTCGAACACCTGAAAATCTCCAATCCCGACATCTTCCTGACGACCGTCGCCTATCCGATCAAGGGAACGGGCTACTACAGTCAAGTTGAGAGCCGCATCCTGACCGATAAAACATGGGAAGCACGCAGCGACCGTGACCTGACGGTTGCCGGGCGTTATTCGCGGCGCTTCTACAACTTCGCCACACGCTGGATGGTCAGTGAGGTGGCGCTGCACCGAGCGCGAACGAAGGGCGGAGTCTCGCCGCAACGCCAGCTTAAGCTGCTGATGAATGCAAAACTCGGTCGGCTGGGCATGGCGCTCACTCAGGGTCAAATCGAGCAAGAGGGCAAACCACTGCATGAGCAGCCCGCAGGCGTTTGATGCGCTCGCCCCTAGCTACGACACCGACTTCACGAGTTCGCCTATCGCCCGTTACCTGCGCGAGCAAGTGCATGATCGCCTACTGCAGCACTTCCGCGCTGGCGATCATGTATTGGAACTCGGTTGTGGAACCGGTGAAGATGCACGGTTCCTGGCTCAGCAAGGCGTGCGAGTCACCGCGACCGACTCCAGCGAGGCGATGTTGGCGGCAGCACGAGCAAAGCTGGCGGGCAATCCGCTAGTACAGGTAGAACGGTTGGATCTGCAGGGGCTATCAGCTAGTAGCTATCAGCCATCAGTCTTTGCCGGTGTGTTTTCTAACTTCGGCGCTGTGAACTGCCTGAGTGAGTGGCGGACGCTGGCAGCGTGGTTGAGCGAGCGCGTGATGCCCGGTGGCATCGTCGGATTAGGCGTGATGAGTCCGCTGTGCCTGTGGGAACCACTGTGGCATGGCGTACATGGCAACCTCGCAACTGCGACGCGGCGCTGGAAGCATGAAGGTGCGACCTTCAACACCAACGGCAGCCCTCTCACGATTCACTATCCTACAATCCGGCGCCTGCAACGCGACTTTAGTGAATGGTTTACTTGTACAGCTGTACGCCCGCTGGGAGTCTTTCTGCCACCGAGCGATGTGTATGGGGCAATTGAAAAGCGCCCCAAGCTCCTGGGGATGTTGATAGGCCTTGAGCAGCATTTCGGACATTGGACGGTCCTGGCCCCGTTCGCCGATCATTACTGGATTGAATTCAAGCGAAAGTGAGACCCATGAAACTCCATGCGATGCGGCTGAAGCCGATGCAAGACTTGAAGCAGTCAATCTACCAATACGCACAGGACAATCAGGTTCAGGCTGGCTTTGTGCTAACCTGCGTCGGCAGCCTGCAACGGGCTGCACTCCGCATGGCAAATCAGGATGAGACCACCATTCTGGAAGGTAAATTTGAGATCTGTTCGCTGGTTGGCACGGTGGAGCTAGGCGGTATTCATCTGCATATTGCACTCTCCGATGGTACCGGCGCGATGATCGGCGGGCATTTGCAGGATGGCTCGCTGATCTACACGACGGCTGAAATCGTGCTGGGGCAAGCCCATGATTTGCGTTTCAGCCGCGAGTACTGCGCGGACAGCGGATATGACGAACTCGTCATCCGGCCAGTTGATGCCAACTGACGTATGCTTGTCGGGCGACTGAGGCGGTCGACTGGACTCCTGCTCATCAGCAACGTCGGCAGCGCAGGATTCGCGTTCCTGATTAGCGTGGTGATTGGCCGTCTGCTGGGTGAGCGGGGCCTGGGGGTCTACAGCGCGAGTTTAGCGTGGGTGTACCCAGTGTCAATTCTGGCGGACGCAGGGATCAATACGCTGCTCACTCGCGAAACCGCCCGCAGCCCTGAGCTTGAACCAGCGCTCCTCAAAGCCAGTTTGCAAGCGCGCTGGCTGATCGCCGGAGGGCTGGCGCTGGCGCTGTTCACGCTGGCCCCCCTACTGAGTGTGGATGCGGACGTGGTACGCGGGATTCAACTCTCGGCACCGCTGGTCTTTCTGCTGCCAACCTTCGGACTCTATACCGCCATTTTCCGTGCCAGGCAGGCCATGTGGCCGATTCCGATCCTCAACCTGGGGATGCTGACCGCACAGGCCGGCCTGACGGTGCTCATCCTCTTGGGGGGTGGCACAATCACGGATGCGTTCATCATCAATACGCTGACCTCTGCCGGTCAGGTGCCGGTGGCGTGGTGGATCTACCGACAACAGTTTCAGAATCAGAGCTTTACGGCAGAGAAAGAATTAACTCAAAGCGGCAATCCCCCAGAGAGGCCTCGCTCTGATGAAAACATGCAAAACCACTTCAGGCTGGATGCAGGTCGCTGGAGGCTGATCGCCCTTTTGTCCCAAGCGTACCCGTTCGCCGTAGCGGGTGTACTGGCAGCGATTCAAGCACGGGTTACCATCCTCCTCTTGGAGCGCGGCGCAACCCCGGAAGCCGTGGGACAATTAGCGGGCGCGATGCGATTAACCGAAGCGGGGCGGATTCTCCCCAATGCGCTCTTTGGAACGCTGCTGCCGATGCTGGCAGCGCTGGTCGCACACCCAAATGATTTCCAACGGCTCTTACGGCGAGTCTACAGCGGTATATTGCTCTATGGATTGGCGCTTGCGGGGATGTTCGGTCTGGGTGCAAGCGCCATCCTGCAGGTGACGTATGGCCCCTCCTTCGAGCGTGGTACACTGGCGCTGCAACTGATGGGGCTGGCGCTCGTCCCCGGATTGATGCGGGCCGTGCAGACGCTGGCGGCTTACGCCCGTGGGCGGGAAGCCCAGGTCAACCGGGTGCTGTTGCTCGGCTTGGTCGTACAAGGCATGGTAGCCATTTCGCTCATCCCCATACAGGGGGCAGCCGGAGCCGCCGCAAGCCTCTTGGTTAGTGAAGTGGTAATGGTCATTGGTTTATGGCGCTACAGGGAGTGAATAACATGGGCAATCTGGATGCATATCTCCAGCGGAAAACTGCCGCCGTCGCAGCACGACATCAGGATTGGACCGCGAAGCCGGAAGCAGGGATTGTGCAGTTGAGTGCATCCTCGCGGCTGGCACCTAACGGGGGGTCACGCCCTACCCGGATGGGCAATCATCTAGTCATCAGCGATTCCGCCCCGGGACTCGCCGGAGATGGACTCGGCCCCACAGCCCCGGAACTGCTGATGGGGGCGCTGGCGAGCTGCTTGCTGCATACCTATGTCATCCATGCCTGTCTCCAGGGGGTACCGGTGGACGCCATGGAGGTCATCATTAGCGGGCAGATCGACATGAAGGCCGCAACTGCGATGACCGGATACGGCAACCCGCTGATTGAGGGCCTCCAATACGAGGCGAAGATCGAGGCCAGCAGCGCGACTCCTGAACAGATCGAGGCGCTCCATGCGGCGGTGGATGCCAATTGCCCGGTGTTGAACACGCTCCGGTTGCCGAATTCCATCACACGCAAAATGGCCTGAATTCAGGACACATGACATGACACAAAAGCTGCATTACCTTGAAAGCCACATCGGCTCAATGGAGCAAGGCATAGAGCTAATCAATCTATTGGGCTGGAACATTTCTACAAAAGACGGGGCAGATTCGACCTTTGTTCTTGCTGGAGATCAACCTATTTTTGCCTCTGACTCCCAAGAGCAGGTAACGTCGTTCATATATGGAATGGCGTTGGCATATTCCATTCTGCCAAATGAAGTGATTCACAAATTAAGAAAAGAGGTGAATATAGACTAGACTCAAATGCACATTGGCATCTTGCTGCCGGGGTTCAGCCAGGATGAACGCGACCCGGCGATCCCCGTCCAGTTGAACCTGGTGCGAGAACTCGCCCGGCGAGATTCGGTGCGCGTGCTGGCGCTGCGATACCCATTTGAGCGCCGTATCTATACAGTCGCCGGGGCGGAAGTTCATGCGTTGGGTGCCGGGCCAGTGCGTGGGCTGCACCGCCTGAAACTATGGGCAGATGCCCTAATCCATCTGCGCCAGATGCATCGAAAGCAACCGTTCGATCTGCTCCATGCCATGTGGGCGGATGAAACCGGCCTGATTGCCGCCTGGGCGGGGCGCTGGCTGGGTATTCCCGTGGTCGTTTCAGTGGCAGGGGGTGAGCCAGTCTGGCTGGCAGATATCGGTTATGGCTTACAAGGCAGCGCCTTCAGCCGCTGGACGATCAGGCAAGCATTGAACGGGGCTGATCGTATTGTTGTCGCCAGCCGATATTCGCAGTGCCTCATCGAAAACATCATCGGGACAGGCAAGGTGTCGTCCGATGGCAAAATGGCCTATATCCCGCTGGGGGTGGATGCCGCTCACTTCCGCCCTGCCCTATCATCCGGCTCGAATCACGGGAAGCTCATCCATGTCGCCTCGTTGATCGGCGTGAAAGATCAAGCCACACTCCTACGTGCCATGACCCAACTACCAGATCACATCACCCTGGAAATCATCGGTGAAGGGCCAGAGCGTGCGCGGTTGGAGCTATTGACGGCGGCTTTAGGTATACAGCATCGGGTACAGTTTGCGGGCGCGGTTCCTCATCAGGAGCTACCCAAACACTACCAGCGCGCAAGCCTGCATGTGCTGACGTCCCGACATGAAGGGCAAGGCATGGTTACACTGGAAGCGGCGGCCTGCGGTCTGCCGACCGTCAGCACAGCGGTCGGCATAGTACCGGATGATCCCGAGTTAGGCGTGTACGTCCCAGTTGGAGATGATGCAGCGCTGGCGGGCGCAATCACGGCGCTGCTCGAAAACACAGAACAACTCCGCGCCAGAAGCCGAAATGCACGGACGGCGGTTGAAGCTTGCTACGCCATTCAGCACACCGTGACCCAACTCCGCGATCTCTACCGCGACCTCACGAGTCAATCAACCGAGGCAAGCTTCATCCCTGCGAATCACTAACCGCTTTTCTGCTGCCACCAGATGCCAGTACATTCCGGAAGGATGACCCAATTGCGCTTCAGTACGGTTTCGGCCATCTCATCCCCAAAAAAGAATCGAGTGAGCGACTCGGCTTCGGCAAGGGACTCAAACTGGTAATCCGTCCGGATTGAGCGATGGCTGAAGCCCTGCTCTTGTTCCAACCAGGCATAACAGGCCGCCAGACCTTCATTCGGCGGTGTAGGCGTTTCGCTGCCCGTACCCATCGTCTCCATCAGGATCAAGGTGCCGCCGGGCCGGACGATGCGACGCATCTCAGCCAAGGCCTTACCGATCTCCTGTTGCCATGAGTCGGGGTACCAACCGACCGCGTGCGCGAAGCTCCAGCCCTCAATCGCCACGTCCGCTGCGGAGTCTGGCTCTGGTAACCGTGTGTTATCGGCCACACCCGTCTTCCAGTTGGCGAGTCCGGTTTTCTGAAGCTTGCTGGTGGCAACTTCGAGCATATGGGCAGAACCATCATAGGCACGGATAGAACGGACCAAAGGAGCCAACAGCAGGGTCAAGCGCCCGGTGCCAGCACCAAACTCGACTACCGACTGCCCTTCCAGCGGGTGAATGGCTTCTAGCGCCCGCAAAATGTTGCCCTGGTAGTCTTCCCGCACCACCAAGGCTTCATAGCGGTCGGCATGTTTGGCATAAATGTTTTGAAAATGATCGGTCATCTTGGTTCTCGTTTCAGGGAATCAAAAGGGGCGCATCGTAAGCGCCCCTGTAGAGCTTAATTGCTGAAATTACGGATCTGATCGAGGAATTTGCCCTGATCAACTTCAGGATGCTTATCCAGCAGCGCCTTGAAGATGTTCATGTACTCGACCAACTGCTCGCGGGTATAGGACTCGAATCGCAGCGTGATGGCTGGCTGGGTATTGCTCGCACGCACCAGTCCCCACCCGTTCTCGAAGGTGACACGGACACCGTCCAGTGTAAAGACGGGGTAATTCTTGCCAAGTGCCTCGGTCATTTCATCAATGATCTGGAACTTGACCGCATCCGGTGCCGAGAGGATGATTTCCGGCGTAGCCACCAGCTTGGGAATTTCATCAAAGAGTTCAGCAATTGTCTTGCCGGAAGACGCGATAATCTCCAAAGCCTTGAGCGCGATCAGCGGCGCGTCATCAAAGCCGAAGTAGTCATCACCAAAGAAGAGATGCCCGCTAACCTCGCCACCCAGCGGCGAACCGATTTCCTTCATCTTTGCCTTCATCAGGCTGTGACCCGTCTTCCACATGACCGGCACGCCGCCATACTTCTTGATTTCGTCGGGCAGCGCCTGGGAAGCCTTTACATCAAAGACAATCGGTGCGCCGGGGTGCCGCTTGAGGACATCCCGTGCCAGCAGCGCGAGCAGTCGGTCGGCGGCGATGTGATGCCCATGATTGTCAATGAAGCCGCAGCGATCCGAGTCACCATCGAAGGCCAGGCCCACATCAGCGCCGACCTCGACCACCTTCTTTTCCAGATCTTTGGTCATTTCCGGATCTTCCGGATTAGGCAGATGATTCGGGTAAGTACCATCCGATTCGAGGAACAGACCTTCCACCTTCGCACCGAGCTTTTCCAGCACAGCCGGGAAGTAAGTGCCGCTCAGGCCGTTGCCAGAATCGAGCGCGACAATCATCGGACGGGCTAGCTTGACCTTGCTGCCGATTGTTTCCATATGGCGGTGGATCAGGTCGAAGTCAGTCACGACTGCGCCCTGCCCGGTGGCGAAAGCATCCGTCTGGATCAGCCTGAGCAGTTCCTGAATCTGCTGATCGTAGAGCGCCATCGCGCCATAAGCCATCTTGATGCCGTTGTAGCGAGTATCGAGGTGGCTGCCGGTAATCATCACGCCCGCGCCGCGCTCGCCATAGCTGGCGGAGGCGAAGTAGACCGTCGGGGTCAGCACCTGGCCAATATCGGTCACATTCATGCCCGTGCTGGCAAGGCCAGCGATCATACCGGCCTTTAAACCCAACGAAGAAACACGATTGTCACAACCCACAAAGACACGTTCGGTCTTAAAAGCACCGGGCAAATAAGTACCGAGCGCCTTGCCCACCAGGAAAGTCAGATCCGGGGAAATCTGCACCTTATCCCCACTGACAGTGCCTCGAATATCGTATTTCCGAAAGATTGAGGTATCCACCTGCGCCATGAACTCGCTCCTTGCGTACCAGAAGTAGGTTACAGATTACCGTATTTCATTAGACAATGCACTTGAACGGCTGTCGATCAACTATCCAGCGACTTCCCGGACCGACGCTGGAATTCCTCGCCCAATTGCCGATAAATCTCCCGGCAAGCCTCCCGTAAAGTACCGCTGCGACCTGAAAGCACATTAGTCGGCGAATGCAGATCAGCGTGAAAACGGGCGTTGGGCAGTTCGATGGATTGATATGACAGCTTCAGCCGCCACTCAGTTTTGTAGACCAAGCGGGCCGCATCCAGCAGACGACTGAGTAAAAGGGATGTCTCTTTATCCAACCATTCATCATCCGCATATCCAGCCGGTTTACGGGCGACCGCTTCCCGACTGGCGAAGATGATATGCTTGCGGCTGATTTCATTCCACAATTCACGAAGTGCTGCGCCAATCGTCGGTTCATCAGTCGACTCTTCGTGATTTTGACCCCACTCGGCGGCTGCCGACCAATTCTGGTCGGCCTCTTTCGGCTGTACCATCAATTCCAACCGAGCATCCAGATTGTACTGAAGATTGATGTAACCGATGGTCGCCTGCCAGGCCAATAAGCCCGTCTCCGGGCGTCGGGGCAAGGGAGCAGAATAGATCGTCTCGGTAATGTCTTTAGGCGGCATAGGCACTCCATGCCAGGAATCGGTCAATATAATACTGGGCAACCTGCGCGCCCATGCCAAAGTAAACTGCGTCAAAGCCATGCCGTGACCACGGGATGCGGAGCAATGCAAACGGGCTACCCAGCATATAAAGGCGACCCGAGAAAAGATCACCGTGGGTATTCGGCACCAGCGCATCCATGCCGCCTTCGATCATCAGGATCGGCGGCAGCCCTTCCCGTGCCTGAGCAACAGGGGACGCTGTTTCGTAGGCCGTCTTGAGTGACTCATAAGGGCCGCCCATCAGCTCGATGATGGGCGAATCCGGCGCAAGACCCTCCCAACGCAATTCGGTCGGGCCATAGACCGAAACCACACCACGTATCCGGGTATCCTCATCCGGGCAGCAAACCACCATGAGAGCCAAATGTGCCCCAGCAGAACGTCCCAGTAACAGAATCGATTCAGGATCGAGCTGGTAGTCATCTGCATGCTGCTTGACCCAGCGGATGGCCGCCTTTACATCTTCCAACTGGCCCGGCCACCGAGTGGTTGGGGCCAGCCGGTACTGAATATCAAAGACGACATAGCCCTGGGCTGCCAGGTGACGGCTGTGCGATTCAAAGTACTCGTACTTATCACCGTTACGCCAACCACCGCCGTGGATGACAATGACCGCCGGATACTGGTCGCCGATGGCAGGCGAAACTGACGGCTTATAGACATCGAGATAAAGCGAATGACCATCCGGTCGAGCAAATTCAATGTCCCGGATCAACTTCCCCTGATCGCGTCGGGCGCTCCCACCCAGGGAATTCCCCAGCGATACTCGTTTGGAAGGCAGGCGCTCGCGTGCCACTGGCGGTATCCGTTCCAGATAGTCTTTGCCAAAACCAGCTTTGAAGGCGCTTTCCATATCATCGGTCGCGGCGCGCCAGCGCAGGAACGTGTTGGATGCCAGCAGCGCCCCCACCCCACCCAGCAGAATACCCGCCCAGGGTTTGCGGCGGCGGCGCAGACCCAACACAGCCAACAGCGTTCCAAAGAGTGATGGCACCCAGGGGAGTTCATTAATCAGGATATGCAGCGGACGAAAGCTGCCCGGTTTGTCGCGAGTGATTGAGGCCGCCCCAATGACCGCAACGAATAGCCCCAGAATATCCAGCACAAAGCGCATAGGCTCAGACTTTCACTTCTTTGCCATCGATGATCGCGACAAAGCCGAGCGTTCCACCTTCGGGCACATCGACCCGAACAACCGTCCCCGCCGGGGGATTGGTCTTCAGCAGGAAATCCGCCAGCGGTTCCCGCACAAAGCGGCGGATGATCCGGCGCAGCGGACGTGCCCCGTATTGGGGTTCGTCATTCTGTGCCAGCATCCACACCTCGGAGGCGGGAGTAAATTCCAGAGTCAGGCCGCGCTCCGCAGCCATTTTGGCTTCTTTCTTCAGTTGCAGCTTGAGGATATTGCCCATGTCCTCCGGCGAAAGCGCGTTGAACATGATGACCTCATCCAGACGATTGAGGAATTCCGGACGGAACCACTCACGTACGTCTTCCATCGCTTCTTCGCGGACTTCATCGGTCATGGCGCTGGCAGGTACAGCCAGGGCTTCCGAACCGAGGTTGCTGGTCAGGATGATGACCGTTTCGCTGAAGGTCGTCACGTTACCACGCCCATCCGTCAGGCGACCTTCTTCGATGACCTGCAGCAGAATATCGAGGATACGCGGATGTGCTTTTTCGACTTCATCAAACAGGACAATCGTGTACGGCTGCTGCTTGACGCGCTCGGTCAAAAGGCCACCCGATTCACTATCCACGTAGCCGCTGGGCGAGCCGATCAGCTTATTGAGCGTGCTTTCGTCTTTGTATTCGCTCATGTCGAGCTGTAGCATGGCATCTTCTGTACCGAACATGAACTCGGCCAATGACTTCGCCAGTTCCGTCTTACCCACACCCGTCGGCCCCAGAAACAAGAACGAACCAATCGGTCGCTTGGCATCCTTGAGGCCAACACGGGCCGTCTTGATCGCCCGGCTGACGGCCAGCACCGCCTCGTCCTGACCAATCAAACGTTCCTTGATATGTTCGACCATGCTGGCATAGCGCAGGCGCTCATCCTCACCCAGCTTATTGACCGGAATGCCGGTCATCTGGCTGGCGGTCAGAGTCACGTCTTCCGGGTCGAGGATTGCGTCCTTCTCCCGTCCGCTGTTGTAAGCCAGTTGATTCTGTTGGCTCATGCTGACCATCGCCGCCGCGCGGTGGATCAGTTGCTCGGCGCTGCGTGGCAGCGGGCTGCCGGTCATGTAGCGCTTTGCTAGGCGCACACTGAGCTTGAGCGCTTCTTCCTGCACCTGAAGCTTATAATCGGCTTCCAGATGCGGCTTCAGGATTTTGAGGATTTCCAGCGCCTCTTCAATGTTCGGCTCCGGCACGCGGATAATCTGCGCATGTTCGGTGATAGCGGAAACCGAAGCCAGTCGCTGCTGGAACTCGGTTTCAGTGGTGGTCCCAATGATAATTGGGTCGTCACTCAGAAAGGCTTTCTGGATGAGGGGCGTACCTTTGCTGAATTCCGCTTTGATCGGCCCACCAAAAAAGCGGTGCAAATGCGGGATGAACAAGATCCCCCCGGCAGCCTGACTCAGTCCAGCGCGAATAGCCTTCTGGTCGCTATCCAGCAGCGCGCTTTCGTCCACCTGCACCAGATTCTTCAATCCGGTTGGGCCCTTACCTTCGGACATCAGCAGTGCCAGGCTATAACCCAGCGTGCGCTTACCCACGCCGTCCGGACCCAGCAGGATGATGTGCCGGCTGACCGACTGGGTGAGAATGTTAATCATGTCGCGTAGAAGCGTTTCGCGGAAATAGACCGCCCGGAGTTTGCCGGTCTTGGCTGTAGCCACGAAGTCCTGGGTCGTGCCGTCTGCGCGCACCCGAAGTTGCGTATTATCGGAAGTGATGTCCTGAATAGCCTTGGGTGTAATCCCGTGCTGACGCAGCAGACCGCTGGTTGAGATCGACGGTTCCGCCATAATCTGCAGCACATGATCGGTATCTACCCGCATCAAGTCCTGAGAATTCGCCAGGCTGAGAGCATCATCAATCAGAATGATGGTCTGGCGCGAGAGTTGAACCGCCCGATTGCCGTTGGCAATAAACTCCAGGTTGCCGTTCTGATCTTTGCGGCCTTCGACTGCCAGATGCACCTGCCGATCCAGTCGCTGCAGGTCAACGCCGCGATTCGTCTTGAAGAACTCCATCAATCGAGCCGCTGCCGTATCGGGTCGGCGGAGCAGCGATAGCAGCACCAGTTCCGGCATGAGGACAGATTGTCGATACTGATCTTTGAGCGCGACCGCGTCATTCAGTACTGCATTCATGTCTTTGGAAAGCAGATCCGGGTTGAGGGTTCCCATGCGTTTTTGTGTCCTGTTTTAGGCTGGTCGCAATGCTTCTACGTTAACCCGAATCAAGCCCCGGAACAAGGCGCAACACCCCCTGCGTTGCCGGGTTGAGCAGGCATTTCCTCTATACGTATCGGATGGCACAATAGTCGCAAATCAGCCTTGCGGAGAACTAGCGGGATGCGGGATGCCCATTTTCAGTCCGCGAATGGAGTGCAGGGGGAAAATCGAAACAAATGTTCCGATCTGCGCGGTTCATCCATGATACACTCACACTATGTCTATTTTACCAGGTAACCCTCCCGGAATTGTCGACCAACCGCCCAAACTGTCCTGCTCGTCAGGGTGGTCGGCGGCAGCTTCTCGTCCAGCCACCGGGCGAAGGGCAACCTTGGCGGGCGGCGGCGAACTCCCGGTTTCCCACCATAAACACCGCCACTTGGCGGCACCGTCACGGCTTTTCGCCGTCAAGCTTGGCACTCATGGCTCCAAATAGCGCCAGCCTCCCTCCTTCCCACCAGACACCTTAGCGGATCATTTGGACAAACTGCCATGCGAAACAGCGACCAATTGTCAGGCCCTTCACAGTCCGTCCTCAGCACGCTCTATTCTCTCGCCTGCGCTTTGTCCCCCGTCACGCAGCGTTCCTTACCGGTTGTTTGCTTTGTCCTGTCGCTCGTTACCGGATTCGCCCTACGGCCCACCGGCGCTCAATCCACCTGCGCCGAAACGGTCGGGCGTATCGAACGCGGCACCTACCGCAGTCTGATCGCCGAAACGACCATGTACTATTCGGTCTACCTGCCGCCCTGCTATGACACACTCGCCAGCACCTACCCCATCTTGTATTTGATGCACGGCTCCAATGAGGATGATGGACAGTGGAGTCGCCTGGGTTTGCAGATGGTGCTGGATGCGGGCATCGCTGATGGATCACTGCCGCCGATGATCGTCGTGATGCCGTTCGGCGAATGGATCGCCAACGAAAACCAGTTCGAGCGTGTTTCCTGGGAGAATGTCTTTCTGGAAGAACTGATGCCGTTAGTCGAATCCACGTATCGGATTGATGCACGGGGTGAGCAGCGCGCCATCGGCGGCATCTCCCGCGGCGGCTTCTGGGCCTTCGAGATTGCCTTTCGGCACCCGGACTTATTCAGCGCCGTCGGCGGTCACAGCGCCTTCTTCGACCCCGGGCACGCGCCGGATGATTTCAATCCCTTGGATTTGGCCCTGAATGCACAGGGTATTGAAGAGTTACGGATTTGGCTGGATCGAGGGGTGGACGATTTCGCGCAGGAAAACCTTGATCGCATGAGTGAACATTTGACCCAACGCGGATTAGCTCATGAGTATCGTATCTATCCCGAAGGCCAACACAACAATGCCTATTGGAGACAGCACGTTGCAGAATATCTGGCCTTCTATGCGGAAGCTTGGAAACTGACCCCAGCCCTCCCTGCCCAGGCATTTGTTTTCGCGACCAACACCCCGAATCCAGCGTTGGTGCCCACATCTTCGACATCCTCCACACCCGTTCAGTCTGAATCTGGGATGGCAGAAGGTTGGCAGCTATTTATCCCGGCAGTCGCCTTTCCCTCCCTTGAAACGAATCTGACTGGAGAACGCTTACGTGCCATCGCAGGGGGTAATCCTGATTCGCTGCTGGTTGTGGACGAATCAACAGCTCGCGCATTGAGCGATCAAGGGGTCGCACTCGCGCCGGAAACCATGATCGTCGCGGATGAGGCCTTGCTCAACACCTTGTGGCGAGATCGCCGCTTGTTTACGTTGATCGGGTTTGACCGGCTGACCACGCGCTACCGTGTCCTGAAAGTGGATGCGTTGCACCCGCTGGATCATGATCTGGATAGCTACCCCTTTGCCTTTAAGAACGGAACCCCGAACTACTATCCTGACCGTTTGACACGGTTGCTGCTTTCCGGGGTCACCGCACTCACACGGGAGACGACAAAAGCGCTGGATGCCAATGGGGTGGAATGGGCGGCCTCCGGCATTGCCGATTACGTCGAACGGGCGGATTTCTTCCACACCAGCAATGAAGTTTCATTCAGCCCGGGCTGCCCGGGCTTCTCGGAGCAGCCCCTGGGCGAGTTCTGCTCCAAGCAGGAACACTTCGAGTTATTCCCACAGGTCGGGTTGGATATTGTCGAACTGAGCGGCAATCACAATCTGGATTATGGAACGCAGCCCTATCTGGATACGCTGGCGTGGTATCAGCAGATGGGTATTCGAGTCGTGGGCGGAGGGACTGATCTGACGGCAGCACGGGAACCGCTTCGGATCGATCATCACCAGAATCAGATTGTGATGGTGGCCTGCAATGCCGTCGGGCCTTACTATGCCATTGCAACCGAGGACTCACCCGGAGCCGCCAACTGTGATTGGAACTGGCTGAGAGAAGCACTACCGCTGCTGGCCGCGGAGAGCGATCTCCTGATCGTAACCGTGCAGTATACCGAGGTGGAAGACTACCTGCCGTTGCCGAGCCAGATCACTGATTTTCGTGGACTGGCAGACTTGGGTGCAGATGTAGTCATCGGCACCCAGGCGCACAAACCGCAAACTTTCGAGTTCTACAATTCCGTAGGGGGTCAGCCCGCCTTCCTGCACTATGGGCTGGGCAATCTCTTTTTCGATCAGCCTTTCTGGGGCAACATGCGCTTCTTCATGGATGAACTCTACATTTATGAAGGAAAGCTGCTGACGGTTGATCTTTTCACAGGGATCATTGATGATCTGGCGCGACCACGAGCGATGACCCCGGACGAAGAGCGTAACTTTCTCGCCTTCATGTTCAACACCCAGGGGGGCCTCTAACGTCAATGAAGTTTACGTACCTACGGGCAATTCTGTGGTAGTATACGTACACTATACATCATATACATCGTAACATTTTTATGTTCACCATCCCTGTGCTTGTGCTGGACGATGATGCGCCAACCCGACAGCTCTTTGAAAAAGTGCTGAGCAATTCTGGTTTCGAGGTCGTCAGCGCGGGCAGTATCCGTGAAGCCCATTCGCATCTCTCAGCACAGCAGTTCGCGGTCATGGTCTGCGATATGCGCCTGGGAGATGGCAACGGCATCCACTTCCTGCAGGAAGTATGGGGTTCGCTCCAGGCCGCCCAAACCCAGGTCGTGGTGGTTTCTGCCGAGGAACATTATCGCCTGCCCTGTATGGAAGTGGGCATTGATTACTTCCTCTCCAAACCAGTTTCCCCAATGCAATTGGTAGCGTTAGTTGGTCGCTTGAGTAATGCCAGTTGGCTGGGCTATGATGCCCCCTACTCTACTCAGGGTCGCTGAAAGACTCCCTCCAACGACAATTGAGCGCGGGGTGGATTGACGCCAAACAGCAGACGGCAGGCGGCAGGTGCGCCCGGCGCTTGCGGGCTATAAGTCACGACATACGCAGCCACATCCGGGAACAACCAGTAATCATAGGCCGACCAGAGGGCAACCACCGTGACCTTTTCCGCCGGCAACGCATTCACCAAAGCAGCTTGTTCACGCCGATCTCCGGCATTTTCCGTAAAGATGACGACCTGATCGACCTGACTAGCAGCGACAACTGCCGTCTGCACATCCGACTCAGTCGGGCGTAGTGGCACACTCAGCCAACGAGCATCCGGTCGAAGGGGTGCACAATCCGGCTGAACGGCCGGCCTCGTGCCGGGGAATATCATCAATAGGGATTGATTGTCACTAAATGGAATCCGATCATCCCTATCAACAGCGAGCGTCACACCGCGCTCAAAGAGGGTTTCAATGAGGCCAGCATGTTTGTCTAACGGAATGCTGATCGATACTGGATCAATCGGGCTCCAGTTCAACAGGCCATAGCGTTCTTTAGCTGCCAGTACACGGCGCGCTGATTGATTGATCCGCTCTTCAGGGATTTCGCCTGCTCGCACCGCTGCTGCGAGCGAGTCGATGGCTTGCATTTGTGCGCCAAGCCCGATGTGAGCGCTTAAAAACAGATCCACGCCCGCAGCCAAGCCCAGGCGCACCGCTTCTGGATAGCTATACCGTGTATCGATAGCATCCATATCCAGCGCATCGGTCAATACCAGGCCATCAAAGCCCATTTCCTCGCGCAGCAACCCTGTAATGATGTCCGGGGAAAGTGAGGCTGGGCGTTCGGGTACTGCATCAAGGGCGGGATACCAGATATGGGCGACCATCACCGCCTCAACACCACCCGCAATTGCAGCCCGAAAGGGTGCAAGTTCCACTTGTTCCAATCGTTCACGTGGCAGATCAATGACAGGCAGTTCGGTATGCGAATCGCCGACACTGGCCCCATGACCAGGAAAATGTTTGACGGTCGCGATAACGCCATTAGCCTGTAACCCCTGCGCATAGGCCGCGACCATCGGCCCGACCATTTCAGGATTACTGCCAAAGGAACGGCGCGTAATAATCGGATTGGTCGGGTTGGTTTCCAAGTCCGCGACGGGTGAGAGGTTCATGTTAACGCCGACGGCTTGTAGTTCTACCGCCGTAGCGGCACCCACATCAAACGCCAGTTGTGTTTCACCGCTGGCAGTGATCAACGCGGGGGTAGGCCATTGAGTAAATCCAACTTCAAGATGGCGAATCGGCCCCGGTTCCTGATCGACCGTGACCAGCAAGGGCAAACCACCCGCTCCTATGATCGTGGATTGGAAGCTGTTCACCAGCGCGGCGACTTCCGCCGGGGTGCCGGCATTCTCCCCGATCAGGACAACGCCGCCCGGTTGGTAGCGCGTCAGGAAATCGCGTCCTGCTTCAGTGAGTTGGCTGCCATAAAGCTGCACAATGAACAACTGCCCAATGCGTTGTTCAAGTGTCATCGAAGCAAGCAGATCGGTTTGAGCCGCCAGGGGGCGAACTATCAGCAGCAGGCAGCAAAACAGGTATCCGATGTGGATACCTGTTCTCAACTTCAACAGACGGCCCATGGCGAAATTACTGGCCTGTCTCACTCAAACGATAGCCGATGCCACGCACATTCACGATGATGTCCGCATCGTCACCCGTCTGCTTGAGTTTACGGCGCAGGTTGCTGACATGCGGACGAATGACTTCGCGTGCTTCGGCTTCATCGACTGCGTAACCGCGCACTTCCCGCACGAGCTCGTGACAGGAGACCACCCGACCCCGATGGGCAGCGAGGTAGAGCAGCAGATCAAATTCGGTCGGGGTCAGGTCAATGGGTTTATCACCCACCGAAATCTGGTAGCGCCCTGGATAAATAGTTAACGGGCCAAGGGTCATGTTGCTGGTGAGGGTTTCCATCATGACCGAGGTGGCCGGGGTTGCATCCATCCGCACTTCCTGCGGGATCGGCATTTCAACCCGATCAAAAACAGCACTGACCGCGTCGACATCAGCGCGAGTCAGTTCAAAGACATTCCCACGAATTGCGTCCAGCAAAGCGCGACGGCGACGCAGATTGCGCGAACGCTCGACCCCGCGGGAGACACTGGCGCGAATATCCTGGCTGGAGCTGGGCTTGATGAGGTAGTCATGCGCACCGAGGCGGAGGCTTTCGACCGCCGTCCCGAGACTGGCAAACCCGGTCATCAAAATAACAATGGCATCAGGCGAGGCTTCTTTGATCTTCCGCAGAAGATCAACGCCAGTGATACCCGGCATTTTGATGTCGGTCAGCACCACGTCATATTCGCGCTTCTTGACCATCGATAGAGCGTCTTCACCACTGGCAGCTTCATCCACTTCGTAGCCAATACGCTGCAGGGTTTTACTCACGGAGTAACGGATCGCACCTTCATCGTCAACTACAAGGACGTGCGCCGTTTCGCTATTGAGATCCATTGACGACACCTGCCTGTGAAAGAGAGGATGGCAATTTACTATTCCCTTACGTTTCCTTAAGGATAGCTAAACTGAAATCAATTCGCAACATAATATCCTTCTTACATTGTCGAAAAAGGGAGAGTTTACGAAATTTTTCATAATTGTTCATGCCAGTGCAGATACCAGCAAGGGCTGGAATCGGGGACAGAAGGCCAATGCGAAAATCGCTGCCAGCCGTTCCAATAAAGCGCCACAATGTCGTCATCCAGGCAAAAAAGCGGGATCTGACCTCGTATTGCAGCCGGAATCTTCCGATTAATCATCCAGTCACTTAACTTCTGTGAATGCTGCCCCATCTGGCCAATCCGGACCCGATCTCCCTTACGACGTGTACGAAGTCGGAGTTGTCTGGTCGGCGATAACTGAAGGCACAGGCTGGTTCCAGCAACTTGAACATCGGACAGGTGGAGTGTCAGATCAGTGGTAGGAATAGGATTCTCCCCTGGCTGGATCTCAAGATCCGTTTCCGGTGGAATGAGGAGCGCACCCCGCGGCACAACATGCCTACCCGTACGTTCGATGACCAGATCAGCATAATCAATCCGTAGTTGGAGGCCATCACCCAGTAGCGCTACCCCACCCTGCTCCCCAGCGGACGCCAGTTCAACCGCCTCGATGACATGCAGGTAGTCGATCTCGTGGGCCGGATCAAGCTGGCGAGTCAGATCTATGATGGCACGCCGTTGAAGGGCTGGATGCAAAAGCCGATATTCTGCTCTCGATAGCATCACACAATCTGATTCTCGTTTCGTTATGGTAGCAAGGGCGGCACGCGTACGTTCAATCAGGTACGAATCATCCACGCGTACCGAATCGGCCAATTGAGCCAGCGCCAAGCGCACGCGTGGATTCACACATTCAAGCTGCGGCAGGATTTCCAGACGGAGACGATTCCGCAGCATAGCTGTATCAGCATTGGTGGCATCGTGACGGGGGCGCAAGCCATGCGCACTGCAATAGGCTTCGATTTGACTGCGTGTGACCGAGAGTAGCGGGCGAATCAGCCGGATGGGTTCAAAAGCGGGCAAGGGTGAGGAAGGGAGCATCCCGACCAAGCCGTGTAATCCGGCACCGCGCAATAGATGCATCAAGACGGTTTCAGCCTGGTCATCAGCATGATGAGCCACAGCTACGGATGATGCGCTAACCTGTCGCGCTGTTTGACCGAGGAATTGATAGCGTGCCAGACGCGCAGCTGCTTCAATTCCAAGATGTTCCTGCTGAGCCAGTGCAGACACATCCACCCGGGTACGAGTACAATCAAGGCCGTTTTCGCGGCAGTAGTGTTCGACAAAATCTGCATCAGCCGCACCCGCCGCGCCGCGCAGTCCGTGATCGAGCGTGGCAACATGCAAGGTCAGCTTGAGGGAACGCTGCCATCCTGACAAGAGATGCAGCAACGCCAGCGAATCCGCACCGCCGGATACACCGACGACGACCGTCGTACCCATGGGCAGCAATTGCCAGCGACGGCAATCGCGGCGGACTTGATCGATCATAAGCGTTACCTCTGGCGCTTCATGCTGCGACAATGCATTATAACAAAGCGGGCCACAAAGGTACGTTGGTGTTTGCTACCGTAGCAGCATGTTATAATGCTGACCGCTATGTGCGCCCGTTGAGGAGTCATGTGTGCTTAGTCCCTTCGATTTTATATTCGGGTTGTTCTCGCTGGACATCGGCATTGACCTCGGCACCGCCAACACCTTGGTCAGCGTGCGCGGCAAAGGCATCGTCCTCAATGAGCCTTCATTTGTAGCGCTGGAAAAGAAGACTCGCCGCCCAATTGAGGTGGGTGCACGTGCCAAGGAAATGTGGAGCAAGAACCCAAAAGACATTCTGGTGGTTCGTCCCCTGCGCGATGGGGTCATCAGCGAATTTGAAGTCACAGAAGCGATGCTAAACCACCTAATTCAAAAGGCGCATGAACAAACCTGGGTGCCCATTCCGCGTCCACGGGTGGTAGTGGGTATCCCCAGCGGCGTGACCGAAGTGGAAAAACGGGCGGTCTTCGACGCAGCGATGAGCGCCGGAGCGCGTGAAGCCTACCTGATCGAAGAACCAGTTGCCGCTGCCATCGGTGCAGGACTCCCCGTTCAGGAAACCCGCGGCAGTATGGTCATCGACATCGGGGGTGGAACCACAGAAGTCGCTATTTTCTCGCTCGGCGGCATCGTCATCAGTCGATCGATCCGTGTAGCAGGCGATGAAATGGATGAAGACATCGTCCAGTACATGCGGACGAAACACAATCTATTGATTGGCGAACCCACCGCACAAAAAGTCAAAGAAGACATTGGTTCAGCCTACCCACTGCCACAGGAACGTACGTATATCGTCAAAGGACGACACCTCGTAACAGGCCTGCCGGCTTCAGTCGAAGTCAGTTCGATTGAAATCCGGGAAGCCGTTGCTGGTTCAGTGGACATCATTATTGACACCGTGAAAGACGCGCTAGATGATACGCCACCAGAACTAGTCGCTGACCTGATGGAAAGTGGTATTTGTATGGCGGGTGGCAGCAGCCAGCTCAAAGGCTTCACCGAACGGTTACAGGATGAAGTCAACATCCGTACCTATCTGGCAGATGACCCCATGACCTGTGTGGCTCGCGGCGCTGGCCGCGTACTGGAAGACTATAACAACCTGCGCCGGTTGCTGGTCGGGCTGGAGCGCGGCAGTACCCGCCATTAGGCCTACTGCCATTTGCTATAATACGCGCTTCAATCAGCCTGTGGAGGCGCACTGGCTTTGCGTACTGGACGCTCGTCGCGGTTATCCCTCATCATCATTTCCATGGTGATTGCCTTCGGCCTATTGGTCGGCAGTCAGCTTGGGATTCTTGGCCCTTTACAGGGTTTGATCGCCACCCCAATTGGGGTGATCGCAGGGGTATTTAACCGCATTGGCTTTGCCATCAATGGTAACCTCGATCAAGTCAATGATTTGGAGGTGGCACGTCAGCGCATCGCCGAACTAGAAGACCGCCTCGCACAGTTCCAGAGCGAATTGGTTGAACTACGCGAGGTTGCCAGCGATTATGACCGGCTCTCGCGATTGCTAAACTACGAAGGTTCCCGACAAAACGAAGATTATCTAACAGCAAATGTCATCGCCAGCGATGATCCCAATACGCTCCTCCGCACCATCATGATCGACCGTGGTTCGCGTGATGGCGTGACACGCGGCATGGCCGTTGTCACCGACCAGGGGATGCTCGGTCGGGTGCTGCGGGTCGCCGCTGGCGCTTCGCAGGTGTTGTTAATCACTGACCCATCGAGCGCGATCAGCGCACGCCTCCAGACCAGCCGCACGCAAGGGAGTGTCGTAGGCGATCTGTCAGGCAATCTCACAATGACATTCATCCCGCTGACCGCCCAGGTGAATGTTGGCGATCTGGTGATGACCTCTGGGTTGGGGGGCAATCTACCAAGCGACATGGTACTCGGACAAGTGACTAGCGTCCAACAGTTCGAATCTGAACTGTATCAGGAAGCGACCATCCGCAGCCTGAACAACTTTGATACGCTGGAAATTGTATTGATTGTGACGAATTTCCGTCCGGTCGATACATCTACTTTCGACGATAACAACGCGCTCGACGCCGAGCAGTAACATGGGCTATTTCCTAAGCATTCCGATCATGATGATCGCGGCAGCGTTACAAGCCACACTTTTGCCGCAAATTGCGATCTTTGGGGGTATCCCTGACCTACCCTTCCTGCTCACACTGGCCTGGGCGCTCAACAGCCCATTGGAAGAAGGGATCGTGTGGGCATTCGTGGGTGGAATCGCCAAAGATTCACTATCAGCCTCCCCACTGGGAACCTCTGTGATCGGGGCCTTGCTGGTCGTCATTGGTATTCATTTGGTACGCCGACAGCTTTACAGTGTAGGATTGTTTTCGCTGATCTGGATGACGTTACCCGGAAGCCTAATCCATCAGGGGGTTATTCTGGGATTGGTGTTGATCTCCCCCCTACGCCCATTAGCCCCAGGTCAGGGTTTGGTGAGTGCCATCCTGCAAAGTGTGACCTATGTCATCCTGCCAACCATCGTCTATAATCTGGCCTTCATCTTCCCGGTCTACTGGCTGGTTCGCCGCCTACAAACTGGGTTGACTGGGGGAACAGCCAGATAGCGGGGGAACGCGACTGGTGAGCCGGGTTAGACACCAGTCAGGATGGAGACTGCAGAACCATGGATAGACGACTGCTCCCCTTTCAGGGCTGGCGATTGACAATGTTTCAAGCTGTGATGATCGGTGTATTTCTGATCTTCACAATCCGCATGTACGACCTTCAAATCCTACGTTACGATGCTTATCAAGCAGCGGCAGACGAAAATCGACTGAATGAACTCCCGCTCCCGGCAGCACGAGGCGTCATTTTTGACCGAAATGGCCTTCAATTAGCCCGCAATGTACCGGCCTTCAACGTTGAAATTGTGCCCGCAGGGCTACCGGCTGACGATGCCCAGGTACTCAACATCTATAACCGCTTATCGGCTTTGGTGGATGTACCACCAACCGCTGCCGCAGCAGCCCGCGCTTCGGGTATCCGTCAGCGAAGTATTGAAGAACTCGTACGGGAAGGGGAAGGGATTGCCCCGTTCCGACCAGTGGTTATCGCAGCTGACGTTGAGCTCGAGGTCGCACTGCGCCTGCGTGAAGAAGCATTGGACATGCCGGGCGTGAGTGTGCGCGCAATTTCGGTACGCGAGTATCCGACCGGGGCAGTGACGTCCCACATCGTGGGCTACATGGGTCCCATTGGAGCTGAAGAAGCGGAGCAACTCCGCGAGCAAGGCTATAACCCGGCCTTCGACCGCATTGGTTATGATGGCCTGGAACTGTTTTACGAGGATATTCTGGCCGGTGAACGCGGCAATATCCTGCGTGAAATTGACGTAGCCGGTGCACAGATCGGCACATCCCTCCGGCAGATTGACCCGGTACCCGGCCAGAACTTACGGCTGACCATTGATACGGATCTGCAGCGATTTGCCCAACAAGCGCTGATTGACGAAATCCAACGTCACAACACCTTGCAAGCAGAATCCGGGTTGTTCCAGAATCAGAGTCAGCAAGGCGTGGTGATCGCCATGGACCCACGCAATGGACAAGTCCTTTCGATGGTCAGTTACCCTGGCTACGACAATACCCGCTTCGCCCGCAACATTGACGCAGCATACTATCTCGAAGTCTTCAATGATCCCCTGCGCCCGCTCTTGAATAATGCAATCCGGTCCCTATATCCACCGGGTTCAGTATGGAAGCTCATCACAGCTTCTGGCGCTTTGCAGGAAGGCGTCATCGCCCCAGAACAGAATCTCTTTGATCCCGGCAGCCTGGTCGTCGAAAACCGTTACGCACCAAATGATCCAGCAGCATCACAAACCTTTTTCTGCTGGTTCCGCGAAGGCCATCAGGAAGTCAACATGCGTGAGGGTCTTGCCCAGAGTTGTAATGTCTACTTCTACCAGATCGGGGGCGGTAATGCCGATGTGTCGCCACAGTCGCTCCGTCCCGGCGGGTTAGGCATTACCGATCTATTCCGCTACTCAACAGCCTATGGAATTGGCACGGAGCTAGGGATCGAACTTCCAGGTGAAAATCCAGGACGCATGCCAGAACCAGACTGGAAACGCCGTTTGTACGGTGAGAACTGGTCAACGGGTGATACCTATAATGCGGCCCTCGGCCAAGGCTATATCAATATCACCCCGCTACAGTTGCTCAGCATGGCAGCCACTGTGGCGAATGGCGGCACGCTTTATCAGCCAACACTGATCGAAAGTGTACTGGATGCCCAGGGCAACGTCAGCCGCCCCTTCCAGCCAGCGATTGTGCGTGATCTGAGCATAGACCGTTACGGCCCCAGTGACATCATCACCCTCACACAAGTTGAAGACATGATTATGAAGGGCGGCAGCAGCCTGGCCTGTACCTGCGAACCTGATGGGGATAATGAATTCTATAATCCAGTGCGGTGTAACCCTGCAGCATATCGCAATACGGTCGATGTGAATCCCGATCCCTTTGTGGAGGACATCCGCACTTACCGGATCAACATCCCCAGAGAGTACGTGTTCAACGGCAACATCTGCAATCCGCTGCGGTTCAACAATACCTATGAACCCGCATTTGTCAGCCAGAGCAATCTGTCGATTGTCCAGCAAGGAGCGCGTGATGTGGTTACGGTCGGTACGGGCAGCCGCGCCGCGCTAGACGATATTGGTATTGCAGTCGCAGGAAAGACAGGAACAGCCCAGTACTGTGATGATATCGCCCGCCCACTCGGATTGTGCCGGTTCGGTGCATGGCCCTCGCATGCCTGGTTTGTGGGCTGGGCACCCTTCGAAAATCCAGAGATTGTCATCATCGCATTCGTCTATAATGGTCAGGAAGGGTCCCGAGTCGCGCTTCCAGTTGTCAACGCCACGATGCGCGAATACTTCCGGCTTCAGCAAGATCGCCAAGGCGACCGCCCCACAGGCAGTGATCTGGCTTTGCCGACTGATCCTGGCACTGGCGAACTCATCGTTCCACCACCGCCCACTGATGGACAGGCGGGTGGCTGATGTTCAAACGATTATCCACCACCGAGCAACAACTCCTATGGAAATGGGGGCCAACCCTACTGGCCAGCATGTTGGCAACACTGATCTTCATCGTGATCGGACAAACTCCGGTGATCCGAGCGCTGGCACTGGGTGGAGCCATCGCCGGCGTGACCGCAGCACTGCGTCCATTTGGAGGCTGGCTGGCACTAGTAGGTGGCCTAGCACTCGCACTCACTCCAGCCTTCTGGTCACAGACCGGTGGATCACAGCCAGATGTATTGATCTTGAGCCTCTTGATTGTTGGGCTGCTAGTCATGCTGCTGGTCGGTCGATTGGGACGGCAGCTGGACCTGGCTATGGGTGCCGGACTACTAATCTTCATCGTGCTGTTCTGGCTGCTCGTGGGTACCCCGCGCAGCTTGCGCCTGACGGTTCTACTCAGTGCATGGATGTTATTCCTCCTGGTTGACTCGCTGCTCACAGCCCATCCCCGCGCAGAAGACCCGTCAGCAAAACCGCTTAAGCCTTATCAACAATTTGGTCTGCTGCTGCTGGCGGCGCTGGGAGTCGTCAATGATCCATTATTCACGCTGCTGATCCCGGCAGTAGCAATCACACTGCTCGCCAGCCACACCCCTATCCCGCGTCTCTACTGGATTGCCTTCATCGTCATAGGGGCTATTGGTGGACGCGGCCTGTGGGCGACCTATCTTGACAGCGGCTGGTGGGATTATCCGGCCTTGAATGCAATCAGTGCCCAGCTACAAGTACCATTCGTCATTCGAGAAGCCTGGCGCGAACCGCTACGCTGGATTGACCTGGGCGCAGTAATCATCAAACAATTCACGTTACCCGGTTTACTCCTGGGCATTCTGGGGGTCTCGCGCCTCTCGCGCTGGTACCCGCCTATTGGTACCTTAACGCTGTTCGCCTTTGTGTCATATGCCACATTTGGACTGGCGTACTTCGGAGCGGATCGACCCGTACTATTGCTGCCGATGTGGATGATTCAGATCTTTTGGATGACCTACGCCATGCACGCGATCAGTCACTGGTTGCAACGGAGCTTTACAGGCCTGCAACCGCTGATTCGACTGGCAACACCCGCCGGATTCGCGCTGCTTCCGGCCTTCCTGCTTCTACAGTTGACTAACCGCCCGTAGCGGTGATAGTGGTTTGACGTTATAGTGGTAACAATTCATGAGTTACTCAAGAATTGTGGTCGGCGGGAACAACGGGCCAGGACATGCAAGAACAACATGTAAACATCAAAGGCATCAAGGACGGTCTGCTGGTTTCCCTCAGTCCTACAGAAGAATGGCTGTTGATTACCAATGAACTGGGTACACGCATCGATGGGCAAAGCGCCTTTTTCTCTGGGGCGCGGGTCACAGTCGACGTGGGCAACCGCCCGGTACCCAAGCACGAACTGAGCACGCTGAAAGCGCTGCTAGAACGACGCGGGATGACGTTGTGGGCAGTGTTGAGCGATAGCAGCACCACTCTGGACGCTGCCCAGGCGCTCGATCTGCGAACCAGCACGGCCAACCTGATACCGGGGCGGGAAGACACGGATGGTTCCGAGTTCAACCCGGAAGAAGGTGGCACACCAGGCGTCATGGTACGGCGAACATTGCGCTCAGGCCGGACGGTGCACAGTACCGGACATGTCATCGTTTATGGTGATGTGAATCCCGGCGCAGAGATCATCGCTGCCGGAGATGTGATAGTCTGGGGCAAACTGCGTGGGAACGTCCACGCTGGGGCAAATGGGGATGAAAGCGCGGTGGTCTGCGCGCTGGATATGACCCCGAATCAATTACGAATTGCCGGGCATATTACGGTTTCACCACCGGGTAAGCGGCGACAACCGCGACCGGAAACCGCCACGGTGCGGGATAACCAGATCATTGTCGAAGCGTGGCAGTATTAGGGAGCAGACAGTCTACATGACAGCGAAAGCAGGAGCGCGGGTCGTTACCATCACCTCCGGCAAGGGAGGTGTGGGCAAGACCACTACCACGGCCAATCTGGGAATCGCGCTGGCCCGCCTCGGCAAAAAGGTGGTGGTCATGGATGCAGATATCGGTCTGCGAAACCTCGACATTGTCATGGGACTGGAAAACCGGATCGTATACGATCTGGTAGATGTGATCGAGGGCCGCTGCCAGCTTCGGCAAGCTATGATTAAACATAAGCAGTTCCCCGAACTATACCTGATCCCAGCCGCGCAAACGCGGGATAAGACTGCGATCAGCCCAAGCGATATGGTAAGCATCACGGATAAACTACGCCCGGAGTTTGACTTCATCATCATCGACTGCCCGGCAGGCATCGAGCGTGGCTTCCGTAACGCGATTGCCGCTGCTGACGAAGTCCTGATTGTGACTAATCCGGAAGTCTCAGCGGTGCGCGATGCTGACCGCATCATCGGCCTGCTGGAAGCCAATAACAAAGGCCCCGGTAAGCTCATCCTCAACCGGATGAAAGGCGATATGGTCAAAAAGGGTGAAATGCTTTCCCCGGATGACGTGACGGATATTCTATCGATCAAACTGATTGGAATCGTGCCAGAAGATGAAAATGTCATCCCGGCATCCAACAGTGGAGTGCCGGTCGCACTCAATGAAAATTCCAAGGCCGGGATCGCCTTCCGCAATATTGCCCGGCGGCTGTGCGGGGAGGAAGTCCCGCTTATGCCGGTACAGGATACCAGTGGCGGGTTCTTACAGCGCCTCAGCCGACTGTTCGGCGGCAACTGATCGGGACAGAAAGGCCAGCCCACATGACCGGCTTCTTCGAGCGACTCTTTGGAACAGGCGGCAATAAGGGCAGCGGAGCAGCGGCCCGAGAGCGCCTTCAGTTCATCCTGGTGCATGACCGCATCAATCTGCCACCAGAACAGCTTCAAGCAATGAAAGCTGAAATTCTGGCCGTCATCTCCCGCTACGTCAGTGTCAATAGTGAACAGGTTGATATCGCCCTCCAGCAGCGTGACCGCGACAGCCTGCTGGTCGCAGAGATTCCATTCACAAAAGCCATTGACACCGATGAGGCCCGTCAGCGAATGGCAGACCCCGAAAAGACCGATAACAATATGGATGATGCCTGAGTGGCGCATCCTATTGCGTAGTTAACTCGGAAAACCCACATGAACCAATCCGGCTCATTCCTACGGAACTTTGATTGGATTCTCTTTGGTGTGACCCTGGTGCTGGTTGCCTTCGGCATTCTGATGATCCGCAGCGCCACCACAGGAGCCATCGACCCAGACCTCATCAGCCGCGTGCCAGACCAAATCACCTACACAATCATCGGCTTTGGGGTGATGTTCGTTCTAGCCCTCATTGACTACCGTTTGCTGGGTGGGATGCACACATGGCTGTACGTGGTCATGGTGGTACTACTTCTGTTGGTGCGCTTTCTGGGAGTCGAAGGCGACGCAGGTTCCCAGCGCTGGATTAACCTGGGTATCCGCATTCAGCCTTCGGAAATCGGTAAAATACTCATCATCATCACGCTGGGGCATTATCTCAGCCGCCGTTACCATCTCATGGGCGACCTGAGAACAGTAGCTGGCTCACTGGTGCATATTTCCATCCCGCTAGGACTAATCTTCATCCAGCCCAACCTGGGTACGACGATCGTCTTTGCTGTGATCTGGTTCACGCTGATCTGGGCGGCGGGATTGCGCCTGCGCCATATCGGTCTCTTTTTGCTGATTGCGGTACTGGCAGCTCCCCTCTTGTGGTCACAGATGCAGGATTATCAAAAATCACGCATTACCACCTTTATCAATCCCGATAGTGACCCCGATGCGGCCTTCAACATTCTGCAATCACGTATCGCGGTCGGGTCAGGTGGATTGATCGGCAAAGGGTATTCCAATGGCACCCAGACTCAACTCCGTTATCTGCGCGTGCGTCATACCGATTTCATCTTCAGCGTCATTGCCGAGGAATTTGGCTTGGTCGGGGGCGTGGCGGTCATGGCAGGAATTGGTGTGGTCGTCTGGCGCATCCTGCGTGGTGCACGCATGGCAGCAGACCCCCTCGGCAGCATGATCTGTTACGGGGTAGCAGCCATTATCTTCTTCCAGACTTCGGTCTCTATCGGTATGAACTTGAGTATCCTGCCCGTGACGGGCCTAACGTTGCCCTTTATCAGTTCAGGCGGCACCTCGCTACTGTCATTCCTTGCCGGGGTGGGACTCGCGCAGAGCGTCATCGTCCGTAAACGCCCGGTGTAAAAACAACTAGGCTACACCGCCTACAAATTCAGTCCACATTCCAGTATGATATACCTCTTAGCACAGGCGGGTTTCCCCGCCTGAAATCGTTCCGATGAGGTGAGAGAGTGACAGATCGGCCTTCGCGCCCGGTGCGTGTGCGCTTTGCGCCCAGCCCAACCGGATCGCTCCATATTGGTGGTCTGCGGACCGCGCTGTTCAATTACCTGTATGCCCGGCGGCATGGCGGTAGCTTCATCCTGCGGATTGAAGATACCGACCAGAAACGTTTTGATCCCACTGCGCTCCAAACGCTGATGGAAGCCTTACAGTGGGCGGGCTTGCAATGGGATGAAGGCCCGGAGGTTGGCGGCCCTTACGGCCCCTATGTCCAGTCGGAACGATTAGCAATTTATCAGCAGTGGGCGAACTGGCTGGTCGAGAACGGCAAGGCATACAAGGACTTTAACGCCAATACCCGCCCAGCTGATGTGCCATTTGACAAAGAAGCGCGCAAGCAAGCTTACCGTGAAAAAGCAGCTCGTAATGAGCCGTTGACCATTACCCCACCTAGTTGCCGGGATCTAACACCGGATGAAGTGGCTGAACGCGAAGCACGTGGCGAGAGTTATGTCATCCGATTCAAGATGCCGCAATCGGGTGAAACCATTGTGCAGGATTACATTCGTGGCGAAGTGCGCTTTGATAATCAAACCCAGCAGGATGCTATCCTCCTCAAAGAAGATGGCTATCCAACTTACCATCTGGCGCATGTGGTCGATGATTACCTGATGCAGATTTCACATGTCATGCGGGCTAATGAATGGCTGCCTTCCTATCCCCTGCACGCCCAACTGTGGTGGGCTTTTGGCTGGGAGATGCCGATTTACGTACATCTGCCAGTGATGCTCAACCCGAACGGCAAAGGGAAAATCAGCAAGCGCAATCCACCCAAGGATAAATTTGGCAACATTATCCCGGTGATGGTGCATGATTACATTGCGGCAGGTTACCTACCCGAAGCAATGGTCAACTTCCTCACTAACATCGGTTGGAACTTTGGTGATGAGCGCGAGAAGTTCACACAGGCTGAAGCCATTGAACGTTTTGATCTCGACCGCATCAATGAGGCCAACAGTGCCTACCCGGTGGAGAAACTGCAATGGTTGAACGGCGAGTACATCCGGGAAATGGAACCGCTGGAATTGGCAAAGCGACTCAAGCCAGTGCTGGAAAAAGCAGGCTACGAGGTAAATGCGGACTTCCTGCTTAAGGTAGTACCGCTGGTACAGACTCGCATCAAGTCGTTGAATGATATCATCCCGATGGCGGGTTTCCTGTTCCGGGAGGAGTTCATTCCAGCCACAGCAGACCTACTTATCCAGAAAAAGATGGATGCCGCCCAAACGGCGATGGCGCTCCAGCGCAGTCTGGAAATCCTCAGCGCGCTCAAGGACTTCTCGACGGCAGCTCTGCAGGAAGCCATCCAGCCGCTGACGGAATCACTGGGACTGACCAACAGCCAACTGTTCGGTGTACTGCGCGTCGCTGTGACCGGGCAGACCATCTCGACACCCACGTTTGAAACGATGGATATCCTTGGGCAAGCAGTCTCAATTGCACGGTTGAAACAGGCGCTGGAAACCTTACGTTCAAGCCTTGAAAAACCTATCCCGGCCTGATAGCATATGGGTGGTTGGAGGAAATCCAACGACCCTTTATTGGGGGATAGTTCAACGGCAGAACCCTTGACTCTGACTCAAGTGATCTTGGTTCGAATCCAGGTCCCCCAGCACACAACGGACAGCATCCCAGCTGTCCGTTTTTGTTTCTCGCTCGTTGCCTTCGAGTCTGCAGCTCACCTCGCGTATCTCATCGGTTCAAGGTGCTTCCAAAAAGCGCTGAAGACCCTGCCTGTCTGCGGGCAATCCATAGTGTTCAAGCAGATTGGTCGGCACCTTCCAGAATGGCTCCGTCTTAAGCAGCAAGTGGAGCATTTGACGCTCTGCACCCGTCAGGTCGGAGCCTTTGACCTTGTACTCAGCCGGTTCATAATAGCGACCGACCCTTAGCATAGTATCCCGCATCGGCCTTAAGATGTCTTCTGTCGTGATCTCAGCACGCGAGCGGGCGAGATGCGGCATCGGGAGCGGACTCCAACGCCGCACAGGTATCACGTCTTTCAACAGCCCGTCTAGCAGCAGGCGCCCGATCACATGCGCGTCGTAAGGGATATTGACCAACGGTAGCACACGCGTACAAAACGAGACAAATTCCTGACGCGGTAGTACTGCCAGAAGATCACAAATTTCTTCAATCTCCTGACCATTTAGTTTAAAGGGGATGGAGTTCCGCATCACGTTCTCGAGGAAGCGTTGGGTGTCCTCCGTGATGCGCATTTGCGACAGGTAAATCACTACGAACGCCGCTTCTACGTGCAGTATAGAAGGATGATCGGATGCGAGATAAGTCCGGCAGTGTTCCAAGAGCGCAGGTACGACTTCCAGAGCGGGATGGATCCCGACCCTCGCATAAAAAGCGATTTCCCCAAACAGGTCTTTCAGAAACCCGTTGTTCTTTTGCTTCTTCAAGAACGCGATCAATGCCGGGGCAACATCCGAATGGTCCGTCGGCAACAGTGCCAGCATCATAAAAGACATTCGTTGGATGTTCCGCGTGCGGTCTGCCAACAGCCGAAGAAGATCTGGAACAGCCTTCCGCAAAGCTTGCAGCATGTGCTGGTGAGATGCGGCGCCGTCTTCAGGCGGATAGGAGCTTCGGACAATGCGTGTCCAACTATAAAGCATCTCAACCAGTGCAACACGATCCATCCGAACCTTGGAAACGAGGAGCTGTACAAAAAAAGGCACTACATAACCTGATACTTCGTAAATAGAGCCTTGATGGTTCACTTTCTCGCTCAGTGTCTCCATCGCCGCCTGCTGCAACTGCACATCGCCGGACAGGAGATCGGTCAGAAGCTGCGGAACCTCTTCGGCAGTACCAAAAGCGGTTTGGATGCGTGCCCATGGAACATCATTTAAGCCAGATAACATGTGCCTCCTTTGGCTGCGAAGTGGGTTTCGTCCTCCAGCCTAAAGCACTGAGGTGCTGGGGACACTGTCGTTTCGCGGGTTTCCCCATCTCCCAGGCGTTCGCCTGAAGATGCCTTCTTGTGCCGCGCCAAGCCGACTTCCGATCTCGGCATTTGCTCCACAGCGTATGGGTCTGCTTAGGCAAAGGGTACCTGAGTTCAACGGCAACACGCAAGTAAGTAGGCAGCCTATCGAACTCGGCAACTGTAGCATGTCGGAGCCAATCGTATAGAGAGGGAGGACTGTCCGTTTTTTGTTCTGAATTTTCATGGGATACAGACGTTACAGGGCCATGAGTTGAGGAAAACATTCAGGTTGATTACACTCGACAGATGAAGGTCCGAGAATAATACGAGCAGGCACCTAACCCGTATGAGAAAGCCTATGGCCCCACAACGCATTGGCCTCCGCTGGACTCGAGTTAGCAGCACCCGGCAGCTCATCCGCCTGGGCAGCATTCTCTTCCTGTTGGCGATTCTATCCAGTGTACCGACTGCCCGGATGCAGGATGACGGTTTAAGTCTGATTTGGCAGCAAGTGGCAACCCAGCCTGAGGACTTCGCCGTTGGCTGTGAGCGGCTCGATTCAGGGAGAAGTCCAATCCTCTACAATGCCGATGCGGCCTTCCCCATCGCCTCGATCACCAAAGTCCTCATCTTCATGGAGTATGCCAGTCGGCTGGAAGCGGGTAGCATCTCCCCCGATGAGACAGTCGAAGTCAGTGTACTGGACCGCTACAACCTGCCCCGCACCGACCGGGGGGCGCATGACCTGTTTATGCAGCAGTACCCGGCCACCATACGAACCCTCCGATTACGTGATGTAGCACGTGGCATGGTGCAGTATAGCTCGAACGCTGCTTCGGACTATCTGCTAGACCGATTGGCACCGATTGAGTGGGGCACCTTGTTTCAGGCCCTCTCTATCACCGGCAGCACCCTGCCCCATTCCCTCACCATGATCCCGCTGCTGATGAATAATCATGAAACCGGCAAAGCCCAGTTAGCTGACTTAGCTGCTTTATCCATTAGCCAGGGAGAATCCTACCTCGATCTCTATACCACGGACGAGAGCTGGCGCGAACAGGAAATTGCCTATCGTGCGCCCCGAGGAAGTGACTTTCCAGACTGGGAGACCCAGGGTGCGATCTTACAGCGCCACACCGCGCTCGGAACGATCCGGGACTATATGCGTGTGTTGCGTGCCATCTACAGCGCCGACAGCACGCTCTCAGCATCGGTTCGGTCGATGACACGGGAAGCCATGCGCTGGGTCAACAACGAGTATATTGACACGAATTACGTAGAGTATGGGTCCAAGCTGGGCTTTTATTCGGGTGGTACGCTCGCTTTGATCGCCTATGGCGATCCACTGGTCGGTGAGCCGATTATCTCCGCAACCTTCTTACGCAACATTCCGCGTCAGGTTTATAACAACCTCGTCCGCAATGATGTGATTGGCGACTTCGCCCACTGGCTAAATCTCAACCGCTGCAACGGGCTGGAAGCCCAATTGCCCTGAACAAGTGGGTGCTGAATCGCTTCACCGATCACAATGAGCCAAAAGTTCACACTGATTTAAGCCTATTTAAGGATTCTTCAGATCGACTTCAGGTTTCATTTTTTAGAACCGCTATGCTGGAAATATCAACGTGTCCTCACTTCAGAACGCAGTCAAGCGACTAACTGAATGACCAAAACGTTGTGTACACGGTTCTCAATCATGGAGTATGAAGTATGTCCGCTATCACAGGAAGTTCGCGACTGAAGTTCGCGCTATTGGTTATGGCAGCTATTGTGTTGGTACTGTCCTTCGCCACTGTCAGTGCCCAGGAATCTTCAGGTAACGATCTCGCATTTGATAACTCAGCCTGGCAGTACGATGCTGCTAACAACGTCTACTGGCAGATTGGCATCGTCTATGTCACCAATCCAGCGACGACTGACTATGAATCATTGGGAATTTTTGTTCCTGGCGATTACTTGAGCGCAACAGATAATGGTGACGGCACCTACACGGCCACGCTCAGCGCTGACACAGTTGTCAACGGCTATACCGCACTGACCGCGCCCATCGTATTCCCTGTAAACACACCCGGTTATTCGGCAGCAGCAGCCCCTACCTCGTATAACTATGACGAGGTTTCCAGTTACGTGCAGGCTGGCTTCATCTATGTCAGCGCAGGCCTGCGTGGGCGTGATAACGGCTATGACGCCAATGGAAATCTTATTTTCAGCGGTGGCGCCCCTTGGGGTGTGACTGATCTGAAAGCTGCCGTTCGTTATTACCGCTATAACGCGAATATATTGCCCGGCAGCACCGACAGCATCTTTATATTCGGCATGAGCGGCGGTGGCGCGCAGACCAGCGTCATGGCAGCGACAGGGGACAGCGCGCTTTACACCCCTTACCTGGAATCCATTGGTGCCGCCATGACTGATGCGGATGGCAATCCCATCAGTGATGCAGTTCTGGGTGCAATGGCTTGGTGCCCAATCACCAGCCTTGACTATGCAGATGCAGCCTATGAATGGAATATGGGGCAGTATGCCTCGTCAGGCACTCGTGCCGACGACACCTGGACTTCAGCGCTATCCGATGATCTTGCCGAAGCCTACGCCCTTTACATCAACGCGCTGGGGCTCACAGACGAAGAAGGCAACCCACTAACCCTGGAAGCGACCGATGCCGGCATTTATACGGCAGGCAGCTACTATGACATCCTGCTGGCGGTGATCGAGGAATCGCTAAACAACTTCCTGGCGGATACCACCTTCCCGTATACACCAGCAGCAAGCGGCGGCTTCGGAGGTGGCAGACCCAATGGGGGAACCCCGCCGAACGGCCAGATGCCGAGTGGGACGCCCCCCGGTGGCGAAATGCCGAATGCAGCCTCTAGCACCGAAAGCACCACCTATGAAACCGTCGAAGCCTACATCGCCTCACTCAATGCCGAAGTGGAATGGGTAACCTATGACGCCTCAAGCAATACCGCCCAGATCACCAGCGTAGCAGATTTCGTCGCTTATGGGAGCAAGAATGCTCGTAAGAGTGTCGGTGCCTTCGACGACCTGAGCCGCGGCCAGGCAGAAAATAACGTCTTTGGGAACGATGAAAACGACTCCCTGCACTTTAGCTCGGTACTGGCAAACCTGTTGGCGCAGAATCAGGATACCTATGGAACCTATTCGGACTGGGATGCATCCGTTGTGGAAGCCTATGCGAGCGACTTACAGCAGCTCGATGCACTGGGCAACAGCATCCAGTATCGCCAGAACATGTACAATCCGATGTACTACCTGCTGCCCTATTATGAAGGCTACCAGACATCAACTGTGGCCCCATACTGGCGCATACACACGGGTATCGAACAGGGTGATACGGCCACAACAGTGGAACTAAACCTTGCATTGGCGCTCCAAAGCTATGAAGGTGTGCAGGATGTAGAGTTTGCCACCGTTTGGGATCAAGGGCATGTCATGGCCGAACGAACGGGTACCAGCACAGACAACTTCATTACCTGGGTGAACGCCATCGTCGGACAGTAGATCATCGTCTTTTCCATGGTCATCCTGCATACTCACTATGTAGGATGACCTTCTGTTTCTAGCTTCACAACCAGACTGGGTGAATGCATATCACGACAATCCCACCCAACGATGCGCATCCCAAAGAGAAAGTGTCATGCTCATGGCCGTCGTCGTAGTCATTGAAGATGATCCCCTGATTTACCTCCCGCTTTCGGAAGCCCTCCGCGAACATGGCTATACCGTTTTCACTGCGGCTGACGGCAAGGCAGGTCTGGAAGCAGTCTTCACCTATCAACCCCATGTGGTGATACTTGACATTCTGCTCCCTGAAATGGACGGGTGGGCAGTCTGCAAAGCCATCCGGCGCAGCAGCGTCGTTCCGATCTTGATGTTGAGTTCGCTCAATGAGGAGATTGATCGCATCCTCGGTCTCGAACTTGGCGCAGATGACTACCTGACCAAACCCTTTAGTACACGGGAGTTAATCGCTCACATTCGGGCACTGCTCCGACGAGTAGAATTCAGCGCACCGAAATCATCAGCGAACCACTTGAACTTTGACCGGATTTCCATTGATCTGGGTCGGCGCATCGTCATTAAGGATGGGCAGGAAATCGCCTTGCGGTACAAGGCTTTTGAACTGCTAGCCTTGCTGGCTGCCAACGCCGGGCAAGTAGTCACCCGCGCGGATATTTTCGACAAAATCTGGGGGACGGATTGGATTGGAGATACGCGTACGCTGGAAGTTCACATCCGCTGGCTCCGCGAACAATTGGAAGATGACCCCAGTCATCCCCAATTTATTCAGACAGCGCGCAGCGCGGGGTACCGCTTTGCAGGCAGCCCGATCTGATGAGCATCCGCACACGTCTGCTATTGGTCAATATCGGCCTGCTGGCTGTCACAGTACTGGGAATCGTGTTGTTTGCAGGTTCACAGATCACAGCCGGGCTACAGGTGGATTACGAACAGCGCCTACTCAGCGAAATCCAGCTAATTGCCCAGGGCATCGCCCCGGCTGCTGCAAGTTATGCCCAGGACATCATTGATGATCAAGCGCTCGCAGAGGCCTTTTCCCCTTATGAAGCCCAGACCGGAGGCAGGCTTCGCCTCTACTTTACGGGACGCTCGATTGAACAATATGCCGGCAACAACACAGCCCGTAATGCAATCCGCCCGCCGGAACCACCTGAGATCGACTCCGCAATCACCGAGCAACCTGTCGTCAGTCAGCGCACGGCTAATGATGGCGCTTCACGCTTTTTCACAGCAGCCTCCGTCACCGATGAAAACGGTATAATCGGCCTGGTGCAGTTGAGCGTTCCGAGCAGTACCTTAGCCAATCAAATTACCCAGCGCTGGCTGACGTTGGCCATCGGCATGATTGGTCTAACGGTTATGGCTGCCCTGCTGGTCGGCTGGACAGCTCATCAAATTATGCGCTCGCTGCAACAAATTCAGGACTCTGCCACTCGGTTGGCTGAGGGAGATCTAAAGCATCGGATCAATTCACCCTCAAACGATGAGATCGGTGCAGTAGCGCATGCCTTCAATACGATGGCTGCCCGCATTCAATCGATGATCGAAGCCCAACAGACTTTTGCCAGCAACACCTCACACGAATTCCGCACCCCCTTGACCACGATTCAACTTCGCACAGAAGCCTTAAAACGTTCAAGAGCGCTCGCGGAAGATGAATCCGCCCAAAAGTACCTCAACGAAATCGACTCGGAAATTAACCGCCTGACCAACATGATCCAGGGACTCACGATCCTTTCGCGCATGGATGCGGATCGTCTGGACCTGGGACGTGATGAAGTCGATATTGTGCGCTTTGCATCCGCACTGCGGCAGCAAATGCTGCCCCACGCAAAGGCAAAAGGCATCGCCTTTGAGCTTCAGGTTCCAGCAGAACCCATTCATATCGAAGTCAATCTCACCCATCTGACGCTCGTCTTCCGCAATCTGCTCGATAATGCGTTCAAATACACACCGTCGGGTGGGTCGGTCACATGGCAACTGACTCGCCAGAGCAACACCATCGTCCATACCATTACAGATACAGGTATGGGCATCAGCGCTGAACACCTACCTCGTATCTTCGAGCGCTTTTACCGGGCCGACCGCGCCCGCCTGCGGGATGTACCGGGCTCCGGATTAGGGCTCTCGATCGTATCAGCAATCTTGCAAGCCTATGGGGGTGATATCCAAATCAACAGCGAGGGCATCAACGAGGGAACACAGGTCACTGTACACTGGCACCTGACCCCGGCTCACGATCCATGGATGCCCGATTCATCAAGCGCCCGTTGAGGAAACCCAATCTGTTGGTTAAACTCAAAGGCTAAACTGCTACAATAATTCCTTAATCCACAACCGGATATCTGCAACACCACGAGGAACCCATGGCCGAAACGGAGCTTGAGAAACCATCTGCCGCTGGCACGGACGCATCCAGCCCGCGCCTTGATTTCATCCGCGAGCTGATCGAAGAACATAACCGCATCGGCCGCTTTGGTCAGCGGGTTCATACCCGCTTCCCCCCGGAGCCGAATGGCTACCTGCATCTGGGCCACGCCAAATCGATCTGCCTGAACTTCGGGCTGGCGCTGGAGTACGGCGGCAAAGCCAACATGCGCTTTGACGACACCAATCCGGTTAAGGAAGAACAGGAATACGTCGATAACATTCTGGCGGACGTGCGCTGGTTGGGCTTTGATTGGGAAGATCGGTTGTTTTATGCATCCGACTACTTCGACCAGCTGTATCAATGGGCCATTCAGCTGATCAAGATGGGCAAAGCCTATGTTGATGACCTGACTGCCGACCAAATCCGCGAGTATCGTGGCACGCTGACTCAACCAGGCAAGGACAGCCCGTTCCGTAACCGCAGCGTCGAAGAAAACCTCGCCCTCTTCGAACAGATGAAGAATGGCGATTTCCCGGATGGATCGCGCGTGCTGCGCGCCCGCATCGATATGGCCTCCCCCAATATCAACCTGCGTGACCCGGTGTTGTACCGCATCCTGCACGCAGAACATCACCGCACCGGGGACAAATGGTGCATTTACCCGATGTACGACTGGGCGCATGGTCAGTCGGACTCGCTGGAAGGCATCACCCACTCGATCTGCACACTGGAATTTGAAGATCATCGCCCACTCTACGAGTGGTTTATCGATACGCTGGGCATTCACAAACCGCAGCAGATTGAGTTCGCCCGGCTGAACCTGACCCGCACCGTCATGAGCAAGCGGAAACTCATTAAGCTGGTGCAGGATAACTATGTTCGTGGGTGGGATGACCCGCGGATGCCGACCATCTCCGGGGCACGGCGGCGGGGCTATCCCCCGGCGGCCATCCGCGAATTTGTCAGCGCGACCGGAGTGGCCAAGAGCAACGGTACGGTGGAATACGCCATGCTGGAGTATTACATCCGGCAGGACTTGAACAAGACATCGCCGCGTGTGATGGCCGTCATCAAGCCTTTGAAAGTGGTCATCACCAACTATCCAGAAGGCCAGGTGGAAGAGTTCGACGCGGTGAATAACCCGGAAGATCCAAGCGCCGGGACGCGCAAGGTGCCATTCTCCAAAGTCCTGTATATCGAGCAGGATGACTTCATGGAGAATCCGCCGAACAAATTCTTCCGGTTAGCACCAGGCCGCGAAGTACGCCTGCGCTATGCCTACTTCATCAAATGCGAGAACGTAGTCAAGGACGCAGATGGTAATGTGACCGAAGTCCATTGCACCTATGATCCGACCACCCGCGGCGGTGATGCCCCTGACGGGCGCAAGGTGAAAGCGACCATTCACTGGGTCTCGGCGGCCCATGCCGTCCAGAGCGAAGTGCGCCTGTACGAGTCCCTCTATACGGTAGAAAACCCGAATGACTTGCCCGAAGGCAAGGAATTCACCGACTTCATCAACCCGAATTCGCTGCAAGTCGTGAGCAACGCACAGGTCGAACCCAGCCTGAAGACCGCACAAGCCGGGCAGCGTTTCCAGTTCGAGCGGCTCGGTTACTACTGCGTGGACCCGGATACCACCACCAGCCAACTCGTCTTTAATCGTACCGTGACGCTTAAGGATGAGTGGGCCAAGGTGCAGAAAAACGGGTAATCGCCCTCACCCCTAGCCTCTCTCCCCGTCGTTTGCCGAAGATGCGCGGCGGGGAGAGGGGATAAGGTCGGGTGGACGGGATAGATGCCGCCTTTTCTAACCCATTCCCAACGATCTTCCACCCCTACATCAATCGACACACACAACCAGAGCGTTTAGGATAATCGTGCTAGCGTAGTACCTTTGTACTGGATGCTTATGGTTGTCCTGAACCTGCTGGTCATTCTGCTCATCATTGTCGCCTATCTGGTAGGCATTACGGCTGTCGTGGCGGTGCTATCCGTCAGCCGGATGCGCCGTACTACCCCAGTCACCCGCTGGACCTATCAGGTCATCCCGGAAATGGACAGCGTCCTGGGCGCCACCCAACCGACAACCGCCAGCAGCGGCGCGGATTGAGCATCGCCATTCAGCGAGCCATCCGTATAATGGCAGTATGACAAATTCACCCAAACCTTCCCCCCAACAACAACTGCTGCGGGCGACAATGGTCGCCAGTGGATTAGCGCTGCTCGGCATCGTGGTCTTTGCGATCCTGTGGATCGTGCTGGGCAACGCCGGTGTCGCCAATGCGCCGCGCCTATTCATCGCCCTGCTGGTACCACCTGCCGTCATCGGTGTGGTGGTCGGCGGCTACTTCCTGATAAAGGGAAAGCCGAGCCCCTAACAGTTCGACAGTCGGCGGAAGGTGCGGTTTTGACCATGCGATACCCACCATCGCAGCCGTTGCCCGATCTAGCCCAACCGTTTCTGAAACGGGTTTTATTGGACAGATTGGACACTTTGGACATTTTTGATAGCCCCTCAAGGCCCGCAACGCCATCAAGCCTTAGACATTTTTCACCCGACAAAGACATCCTTTGAATGTTCACTGTTTGTCACGTTTAAGCATTCTGGGGTTCAGCTGGCAATCAGGGCGCAGACTGCCTTCGGGACTTCGGCATCAGCAGCCTCTACTAGCTCACCAATCGTTACTGTGTGAATTCTGGCGGGCGGCTATCCGGGCGAGGACGCCTTAGTCCACCCCTACGGCTAGATCCGTATTCACGCCTGGCAACAAAATATCATACCTCGAGACCAAAAATCGGAACAAATGTTCCGATTTTTACTCATTTTTCCGCCAGCGTAACACCAGCGCCACCGGCACAGTGGATGTGACTGGCGCGACTACCCCGGCCTGAAGTCCAGGCTCAGCGAGGGCTTCCAGAGACAGGCCCACCGCTTGCCCAGCAGTGTGATAATCAGCTATCAAATGCGGGTAATGCTCGACTGCATAGGTGCGCCCATCAGCAGCCTGAAACGTCCGCTGAGCGCCATTCAGGAAGATGAACGGATGGACATCACTCAGCAGCAGCCAGCCGCCCGGCTTGAGTACGCGCCCCATCTCCTGAAAAGTCGGTTCCAGGCGGGGCAAATGCCCTAACGCCAGCCCGCAGATAATGCCATCTACCGATTGGGATGCTAAGGGGATCGCTTCAGTCGTGGCACAGGCCGCCCCAATGAGCGAACTGACCCGCAGCATGGCCTCGCTGTTATCCAGCGCAATCACTCGCCCTGCCCCAAGCTGACGGGCTATCAGCGCATAGCGCCCGGTGCCACAGGCCAAATCGAGAATGGTGCTGCCCGACAGGGTCGGCAGCAGTGAACGCATGGCCCGTTCTTCCGCCTGCATGAGCGCGTTATGGGCATGCGGTGGATAAGCACTCGCCCATTGCTGATAGGCTTGCAGACTGGGCAAAACAGGTGACCGGGCTGGAGTGAACCATCGACGGAACCAGCGCCTCATGGATGGCCGCCCATGTAGAAGCGGGCATCGAAGCTCTCTTTTTCTTCTTCGCGGGTGGTGCCAAGGATGATGAAATCCGCCCATATACGGAACTGTAGATCGCTGCTGTTGTAGATCAGGCGCGTGCGGTGCGGCAGCATCAGCCACATATAAGCAATCCGGCGGCGCTCGTAGCGCGTAGTGCGGTCCCGCAGGTCATAGTACCAGCGGGGAAAGTAGGCCAGGCGATGATAGGTATCCGCGAAGGAATTCCGCCAGAAGAACGCTGCCAGCGACACCACCAGAATACTGATCCCGGTAAACAGAAAGACCGACCCCAAGCGCAGCGACCATACTCCGACCATACCGAGCAGCGCGGTCAGCGCCCCCATCCAGACGATTAGTGTCATGACCGGCATCGGCGGCACTTCATCCGGGCCGTAGGCCTCGAAGGAATGAATAATCGGCGTCTTATACAGTCCGATGACGATCAACACAGACCGTACCAGTCCGATGAAGATGACGATGAAGAACAGCGGGATTAAGAAAGACATCAGCAACCATCACATCTGCAAGAGGCTGCGCGGGCCTTTATACAACGGGCACACACAACGGGAACATTCAGCGCGCTCGCCCGTCCGGTAAGCGTGGCGCAGCATGAGCGCTTCCGGCCCATTCAAGGCATCTAACATGGATTGATCCCGCCGCACCCGTCCCATTGTGGGCAAGAAGTAACACGGGCGCAGCGAACCATCGACTTCGACCACCGTCGAAATATGGGGCGCATTGCAGCGCGGCGGCTCAAAGTCACCCCCCCCGGTCAGCGCGCGGAAGTAGTCCAGCATCCGGCGGAGCTTGGCCGGGCTTTCACTGATGAGGCCGCTGGCGAAGTCAGCCGCATAGTCCCGTTCCACCGTGGTCAACAGATGGTCGAACGCGGCCACATCCGCCGGCGATAAGGCCGTCGCCAGCGGGCCGTGATCCGGTGGTGCGCCCACTCCAGCATGAGCGATAAAGTGAAGATCAGACGAGCCAACGGACGTCATCCCAAGAGTACGATTGCCAAAAGCAACCTCATTGCTGACATCCACAGTCAAAAAGCTGATGCGATTGGCACCGGCACCCTTAGCTGCGTCGATGATTTGAGCCAGTTCGGCATAGTTCGCCCGTTGGAGCGTAGTGCGGGTCGCCACCGGGATACCTCGTTCACGGGCCGCGCGAATGCCTTCTAACACCAGATCAAAGGCATCCACACCGCGAATCGCCTGATAAGTCGCCGCCGTGCCGCCATCCAGACTGACAATCAGTTCATCGACCGCGCCAACCAATTGATCGACCTGCTTCTGCACATACAGGCCGTTGGTCAGCAGCATGGTGTAGATACCCTGCTGGCGGAAGCGCCTGGCAATCGTGGCCCATTCGGGATGCTGCATGGCCTCCCCGCCGCTGAGCAGCACCCAGCGCGTGCCAAGTTCACGACATTGTTCCGCCAGATGATCGACTAAGTCCATGGACATGTTGCGGCGGGGATTGCGCCAGATGTCGCAGGTTACGCAGCGGCTGTTGCAGCCATCGGTAATGTAGAGTACGAGCAGCGGCAGCGTGTGCAGCCGATCACTGACGAGGTTGAGCAAGTAACGCGGATTCATGCTTTGAGTATACCGGGAATTCGGCCACACGGCACAGAACACCAACCTACAGGCTACCCTCCCACTCGGACATAGAAGATCGGCAAGTAGAGATGATCGTGCGAAGAAGCGAGGGGCAGTGTATGATAGAATAAAACTATTCGCGGACAGCCCTTACCCAGATCAATACCCATGCCTGCTTTAGACCTCATTAAATCCGAACCCGGCCCGCGTTTGGCTTTCCTTGAAAAGCCAGACGCGACTCAAATTGCCGAAACGCTGGTCGCCTTTGCCAATACCGAGGGTGGCACTATCGTCTTCGGCTTGAAGGACGATGGAGAAAGCGCACCCAAGAAGATCGAAAGCAAGGCGCTGGATAAAGCCCTCAAGGAAACCGAGGCGCTCTGCAATCCGCCTGTCGTCGTCGGCAACTGGGAAGAAGTCGAGTCCGAGAAAGGCACGCTCTACAGCCTGAAGGTACCGCGCAGCATCGAACTGCACGCGCTGACCGATGGCCGGGTGCTGATCCGCAGCGGCATCAAGAACCGTCCGCTGGGCGGGCAGGAAATCCTCAAGCTGGCGAGCGCCCGCAGCACCGGCGACTACGAAATGGAAATCGTCCCCGGCGCGACCATGGACGACTTCAGCAACAAGATGATCCAGGAGTATCTCTCCAAACGCGCCGAGCGAACCAAGCGCCCTTACAACGGCAAAGTAGCCGACCTGATGAAGGAAATCGGTGCGATTAATTCCGACGGTAAAGCGACTGTCAGCGGCATCCTGCTCTTCACCGAATATCCCCAGCACTGGCTGCCGCAGAGTAGCCTGATCTTCGCCAAGTTCGTCGGCAAGACGCCGCGCGGGGAAAACGGCCTCGCCGGTTACACCCGCCGCGAAGAACTGACTGGCCCGGTCTCCCGGTTGATCGAAAATGCCTGGAACCTGATCTGGAGCGAGATGGCGGTCAGCGCTGTGGTCAAAGGGCTGGAACGCGAGGAGACTTATGAATACCCGCAGTTCGCCGTCCGCGAAGCGATTGTCAACGCCGTCTGCCACCGTGACTACCGTCTGAAGGGCCGCCGCATCGAAATCCGCATGTATTCGGATCGGCTGGAAGTCATCTCCCCCGGTGGACTGCCCGGTTTCATCACTGTGGAAAACATTGTGGATGAGCACTTCAGCCGTAATCCCCGGCTGGTGAACGGTCTGTTCCAGTGGGGCTATATTGAAGAACTGGGCCTCGGTATCGACCGCATGATGGAAGTCATGCAGCAGGCCGGGCATAAGCCACCCTACTTTGATGCTCGCCCGTACAGCTTCGCAGTCACGCTGTTCAACGAGCGCGAGAAGCAGAAAGCACCGGAGTGGGCGCGGAATACCAATCATCGGCAGGCGCGGGCACTCCAGTACATCCGTGAACACGGGTCGATCACCAACCGCGAATACCGTACACTCTGCCAGGGAGTCTCGGCGGAAACGCTGCGTCTTGACCTGGCGGACATGGTTGAACAGGGAATCCTGCTCAAAGTCGGCTCCAAAAAAGGCACTTACTACATTCTGAAGTAGTCCAGCGGACTACCGGGGGACGGGGTCGCACAACAACATGTCCGCGCCATTCACCGTGATGATGCTGCTCACCGCCCTCGCCAGCGCGGTCTTATTTGGCGTGGTCGTCTGGGGTCGAGAGACTCGTCAGAAAGCGGATGTGTGGGTCGCGGGCATGCCCGCGGCGTTGACCATTGCCTGCCTGGCCCTGTTGAACAGTCCTGCCACCGACCTCACCAGTGGGATTCTATCCGTTTGCATTGTAGGCATCAGCGTCGCCGCCGGAATCGTCATCCTACGAGATACGCGGCCCACCGATGCCCGCGCCCGTCAAGTCTGGCTCGGCATCCACGCCGGGTGGGCGCTGGCGCTGGTCATCACGGCATTCCTCAGCCAACCCCTTCAGGTGGGTCAACCCGACTGGCTCGTACGTGCATTCAGCCCCTTTCACAGCCACAGCCTGGTGCTCATCGTCGGTTATCTGATCGCGGGCACACTGCTCAACGCCCTGCTGCTGCAAGGGTTCTACATCGCACCCTTACCGGAAGTCGCCAACCGCGCCCTCTACTGGGTACTGATCGTCACGGTCCTGTTTGTGGGCTTATTGCTCCTGACGGCGGGTACACCGCTCCTGACCGAAGGCGGGGCGCTGACGGCATTGGCGGGCATGATCGGCGTCGTTTATGCGCTGCGGTCATGGCGGGTATTCAACATCCGCAGCAGCTTCACCCTGGCAGCCCGCGGCCTGGTCATGATCGGCCTGATGGCCTTGCTGACCGGGCTGGGCATGGTGATCTATACCGTCGGCAATTACACCACCAACGGCGAGCGCTGGCTGGCGATCATCTCGCTAGCGCTGCTCGCCAGCGTGTTATATGTGCCACTACGGTCGATGGTGGCACGCGGGCTGGACTGGTTGGTCGCACGGACTGCTACCGATCCGGGTCTGGCGACCCGCTTGTACAGCCAACAGGTCTCCAAGGCGTTAGAACTCGATCAACTGCTCAAAGTGGCGACCGAGACTCTTAAAGAGGTGCTGAAAGTTCGCTCGTCAGCTTTGCTGCTCGTCAGTGAAACCGACCGCTCCGATCAGCAGGTGGAACTCCGGTTGATGGCGGGCGATCTCCCCGATGATCTAAAAGGTCAGCGCGCCTTCATCGGGCAGGAGAGCGCGATCTATCAGCGTTTGGCCTCGGATCAGGCTCCCCTGACCCAATTTGACATCAACTATGCACCCCAGTATGCCGCCATTCCAGCGGCGGAACGCACCTTCTTCAATCGACTGCGGATGAATGCCTATGCGCCGGTCATCGTCGATAATGCGCTGATTGGGGTACTGGCCTGCGGGGCCAAGCGTGACGACTCGCCCTTTTATTCGACCGATCTGGACGTGCTGACGACGCTGGCAAACCAGACTGGCGTGGCGCTCCGTAATGCCCGGTTGGTGGCGGATTTACGGCACCTGAACACGGCGATGGGCCGTCTCAACAAGGGGCTCGAAGAAGCGCGCAACCAGGTGCAGCGGTTGGACTCGGTCAAGACCGATTTTGTGACCATCGCCAGCCACGAACTGCGTACCCCGCTGGCGCAGGTGCGCGGATACACCGATATTCTGGATGCGGTCAACCAGCAAGGGATGCTTGACCCCGACCAGACCACCACTATGGTCAGCAATCTGCGTAAAGCCACCGAACGCATGGAAGAGCTCATCGCCGCCATGCTGGATGTCAGCCAGTTGGATGTCAAGGCGATGGACTTGCGCTTCGCCTCGACCACCCCGGAAGCGGTAATGCGGCTGGCAAGTGAGCCGCTGTTGGATGTGGTCAAGCAGCGCAAGCAGACTCTCTCTGCACGCGGTCTGAAGGCGCTGCCACCGATTCAAGCCGATATGCAGCGGTTGGTGCAGGCGCTCCGTAATGTGGTCGTCAACGCCATCAAATTCACGCCGGATGGGGGCCGCATCGAAATCACCGGCAGCCTGCAACCTGCCAAGTCACCGGATGAACGCGATCAGGTCTTGATCGTGGTGGCCGATACGGGCGTCGGTATCCTGCCGGAAAACCGCGAGTTGATCTTCCGCAAGTTCTTCCGCGCCTATGATCCGGGGCTGCACTCGACCGGCACCTACAAATTTATGGGTGCGGGGCCAGGGCTGGGACTGACGATTGCGCGGGGCATTATCGAAGGGCATGGTGGCAAAATCTGGGCGGAGAGTCCCGGCCATGACATGGAGAAGTTCCCCGGCGCGACCTTCTACATTCAACTGCCCGTCAGCCCGCCGGAAGGCGCAACCCGCGTCAAACCGTTTGAGACGGGTGATGTGCGCTCGGTACGGAAATCGAGTTAATGGCTATCGCACAAGATCAAGCAGCAACTCACCCTCCGACCAGGACAGGTGTTGAGGATGAGCATCCAGGTCAATGAGTGAAGTCATCATCTGCTGGAAGCGCGCCACATCGCCGGTTGTGAAGTAGTGATGTACCGGAATAGAGGAAGCAAAAGCGGTGCCGGGGTTCCACAACCGACCTACCTGCCGGGCAATCGCTGGAGCCGGATCGATCAGCGTGACACCCTCCCCAACAATTTCCTGAATGACTTCCGCTAAAAACGGAAAGTGCGTACAGCCCAGCACGATCTGGTCGGCGCCCGCTTCGACCATTGGACTCACCAGCCGTTCGATCACCGCCCTGCCCTGCGGGGTATCCCCGGTTCCCTCTTCAGCCAGCGTCACCAGTTCCGGCGCAACCTGCGTCAGCACGCGCACATCACGGGCATAGGCCTTGAGAACCCGGTCATACAGCGGCCCCTCGGCAGTGGTGCGGGTCGCCAGCACACCGATGACACCTGTCCGAGTCGCCTCCGCCGCTGGCTTGACTGCCGGTTCCATGCCCACAAACGGAAAATCAGGATAAGCCTGCCGTAGCGGTAAGAGCGCTGCCGCACTGGCGGTATTGCAGGCCAACACGATCACCTGTGCGCCCTGCTCCATCAGGAACCGGGCAGCGGCGAAGGTGAACTGTTGGATTTCTTCAGTTGGACGTGGGCCATAGGGTAAATGGATTTGGTCAGCGACGTAGCAAGTTGGGGCATCCGGCAGCAAGGCATGAATCTGCCGCAGCACCGATAAACCACCGATGCCAGAGTCAAAGACGCCGATACAAGATTGGGAAGGCTGCGGGGTCACGACCGATCAGGCCGAGTGTCCGTTAGCGGCACTGACGAAGGCGCGGAAGAGACGCTTCATGGCATCGTCGTGCCGGTAGAGGTCTTCCGGGTGCCACTGGACGCTCAGGATGAACTTCTTATCCGGCAGTTCCAGCGCCTCGACCACTTCATCCGGCGCAAAAGCGGTGATGCGGGTATTCGGGGCAGGCTTATCCACCGATTGGTGGTGGATGCTGTTGACCTTGACCACCGTCGAACCGAGGATTTCCGCCAAGCGGCTTTCCGGGTCGATGCGGACTTCGTGCATGAGGGTATTGCGCGGGGTGCGATCTGGAATTGTGTGGATCACACTGGTGCCGACTTCAGACGGAATATCCTGCACCAGCGTACCACCATAAGCGACATTCAGGACCTGATGTCCCCGGCAGATGCCGAACACCGGTCGGTCATCCGCCGCTGACCAGCGCGCCAGTTGAATCTCAAGCCGGTCGCGGGGGTCATCGATATTGCCGGTCAGGGGATGGCATTGCTCGCCATACCAGTCCGGACGCACATCCCCGCCACCGGGAAGCAGAATACCATCCAAGCGGTCATAAATACCGCGCAGGGTGGTTTCATCCACGCTCACCGGAACGAGAATAGGCAAACCGCCAGCTTCCTCAATTGCCTGGATACAGGCGACATACGCCCGGTTGTATTCCCAACCGGTTGTTGGCGAGGTGAAGCTGGCGGTGGTGATACCGATCAGCGGCGGCACAGACTAGCGCCTCTTTTCCTTCAAACGGGCCGCCTTACCACGCAGATCGCGCAGGAAGTACAGCTGGGCGCGGCGGACCTTGCTGCTGCGGGTGACTTCGATCTTTTCCACACGGGGGCTCTTCAGCAGGAAGGTGCGTTCCACGCCGACGCCATGGCTGGCGATACGGCGCACGGTGAAGTTGGCATCATTGCCACCCCCACGCACACGGATGACCACACCCTGAAAGACCTGAACACGCTCCCGGTCGCCTTCAACAATGCGGACGTGAACCTTGACGCTATCGCCGGAGTGTACTTCCGGGTGACCGCGATCAACGGCTTCGAGCGCCGCCATCAACTGCTCATTCATGACAACTTCCTTCCGAAATAAGCGCGCCGGGCGGCGCGTTACAAACTGTCAACGGAATTAGGGCATTATAGCAGCGGCTTGAGCCTGCCTCAAGGGAGGATTAGCGCGTTAGGCTTGTAACCGCCGCGCCAGTCGCAGCAAGCCGATGACCGTCTTGGCGTCCTCGATCTCGCCCCGGTCGATGCGGGCGAGCGCTTCCTGCAACGGAACGTGCTCCAGTTCAATAAATTCGTCGGCATCACCGGGTAAGCGGGACTCGGTCAACACAGTCGCCAAAAACAAATGAATGTACTCGGTGGTGTAACCCGGTGCGGTATAGAGCCCACCTAACGGTTCAAGCTTGCCGGGACGATAACCAGTTTCTTCCTGCAATTCGCGAATGGCGCAATCCGCCGGGGACTCCAATGGATTACGAATGCCTGCCGGGATCTCCGTCTCCACCCGGCGGGCGGCGCTGCGGAACTGCCGCACCAGGAGCACCTGCCCTGCCGGGTCCAGCGCCACCACGGCCACAGCCCCGACATGCTGGATGACTTCGCGCATAGATCGCTGCCCATCCGGCAGCTCAACCTCGTTGACATCGAGCGTGACGATCTTGCCCGCATACAGGCGCTTCGAGCTGATGATGGTCTCGTGCATAAACGAGGGCTCCCAATAAAAGAAGGGCGGTGATAGCCGCCCCTCTGTCCATTCTGCTGGGGTCGATTACGACGCTGGAATGACGATCTGCTGGTTGATGACAATCACATTGATGTTGGTGATGGTCGGGTTCGCCGACGCAATCGACATGACTGGCACACCGCAGCGCAGCGAGATGCTGAACAGCGTATCGCCCTGAGCTACTGTATACGGGCTGGCGCATGTGCCCGTTCCCACGCTGATGGCACCACCGCCGCTATCGCCGGTCGTCAGGGTTGGGACCGTGGTAGCCGGTGGGAATACGCCCGTCGTACCGCAGCCGGGGATTGTGAGTTTCTGGCCGACCAGTAGTTGGTTGATATTGACCACACCACTGGCGTTGGCAATTTCCTGATACCCCACGCCATAGCGCAGTGATATGCGGTACAGGTTCTCACCTGCCAGCACTTCATGGACACAATCTGCACCAGAGACAATCGGCTGCGTCACACCCAGGTTCGGGTCCGCAGTGGCGAAAGCCGTCGTCGGCACCGGAGTCGTGAAGAACGGATTGGCTGTCAGGGTCAGGTTGATGGCTTCCTGTTCCGTGGCACGGGCGATGATGGCCGTCACCGTCATGGAAGTCTCATCTAATTGACCAACCGAAAAATCCTGCGTAGGAGCCTGCAGGAAGGGGTCAACCGTGGCGATTGCGCCGCCCGTGCCAAAATCAGCGGTGGGGAAAGCCCCGAACGGATCCGGCGTGGGCGCAAATGGATCAAGCGTGGCAGTGACCACGACTTCGACAATCTGCGTAGCGACCACTTCAATCACTTCACCGGGCAGTGGTGTAAAAGTGGGATTCAGGTTCTGCGCCACCGAGACCGCATCCAGGCTAGACGTTCCACCCTGAAAGCAGCCTGCGAGCACTAACATGAGAACCAGGCTGAGGGACAACCCAATGTAGTTCAATTTCCGCATAACGGCTCGCTTCCTCCACGGTTGGGGTAGAGCGTGAATGGGGGTTCTGTGTATTGGTGTGAAGTCTACCATCAGGCTGGATATGCAGCAAGGAAGGTGGCAGTCGTCCGGGCGACGCTGCCACCACTCACACAGTCTCTCAGGCCGTCGCGGGGACTGGCTCCGGGTTCTGCGCCAGGGGAATGCGGAGTGTCACCCGTGTTGATGGCCCCGGCAGCAGCTCAATATCAAACTCGGCGCCATGCAATTCAGCCATGCGCTTGACGATTGCCAGCCCGAAGCCTGAACCCTGCTGTTCATGCTGCTGACGATCAAACTGCTGATAGAGGCCAATCTCGCGAACATGACGCGGCGCAAATCCACGTCCCTGATCGGTGACCGTCAAGACAAAGTGCTTGCCGTGGACGCTCGTCTTCACCGATACTGGTTTGCCAGCTGCCGAGAACTTAAAGGCGTTGTCGACCAGTTCTTCTGCCACTTTCCGCAGGTGATCCTCAAACATGGCAACCGGCACATCCTGCGTGAGTTCCAGCTTCAGGTCGGCTTCACGCCGGTACATCATGGCCTGTTTCATAGCCTGACCATGGATCGTTTCACCGGGGAACGAGGTCTGGTGCTGGCGCATCGCATTCCGGCGCGCTTCATCCTGAATGATGACTTCGATCTGGGCATAGATCACATAGTTTTCAGTCAGGCGGTACAGGCGTTGCGCTGCATTATTGATGTATCCGGCCATTTCTTCGGTCTGTGCCGGTTCCATATACGAAGCATCCATCGCCAGCAGATCAGAAAAGCCGATGATCCCGGTCAGCGGTGTCCGCAATTCGTGCGGCAGGGCCAACATGATATTGTGGCGCAGTTGATCCAGGCGCGTATTCGAGAGGATGTCATACTGGATGCGCTTGTTTAACTGGGTATAGACAGCCTGGATGAGTTCCTGCGCCGTGAATGGCTTGGTCAGGTAATCATTGGCACCCAACTGCATCCCCTGCCGCATGTCTTTCTTGTCCGTCAATGCGGTAAGGAAGACAAACGGGATAGTCGCTTCATGGGCATTCTTCTGCAATTCCGCCAACATACCAAAGCCATCTAACTCTGGCATCATGATGTCGCAGATAATCAGATCGGGGAACTGGGCACGGGCCGCTTCCAGGCCAACCAGACCATTTTCCGCGCCGGTGACTTCAAAGCCCTCAAAGCGCAGCATCTCCATAATGTCTTTACGGAGTGCGTGAGCATCTTCCACAACCAGAATTTTCCACTTCATGAGCGGTATCCTCATCCAAGCTGGCCTGGCAGCAGGATCGAAACGGTCGTCCCAGACCTAAACATCGAACGTATTTTGATCTTACCACGATGAAGATCAACTGATTGCTTAACGATTGTCAATCCAAGTCCTGCACCCGGCACATCGCCACTGGTCGAGCCTTTATAGAAGGTATCAAAGACGTGCGGCAGATCAACCGGCGCAATCCCTATCCCAAAATCACGAATGCGGATGACCGTATACAGAGGGGACAACCGTACTCGAATCAGAATCCGGGTTCCGGCAGAGGAGAATTTAGTTGCATTATGGAGCACCTGCCAGAGCATACTGCGAAGCTGATCTGAATCGGCAAAAACACGGCCATCCTCGCCGCTATAGTGCACCTGTAGATCATGTTGATGGGCCAGGCCTCCCCGCAGCGTCTCCAGTAAACTGTCCAGCAGCGGGCGCAACCGCATCGTGGCGGGTTTGAAGTCGCCCGTATCTCCCCCAGCCGAAGCATTCACCTGCAGCACGTTATCCAGCAAGGTCGTGATGCCCTCGACCCCCTGCTTGATCTGCATCAGGTGATCGGTCCGCTGTTCGCTGGTCATCCGGTTGCCGTAAAAGTAAAGCAGTTCCGTGGAGGACAATATCACCGAGAGGGGTGTACGGAATTCATGGGAAGCTGTCGTGATAAACCGTGACTTAAGCTCGGTCAACTCGTGCGACTTTTCCAACGCCCGCCGCAGTTCCAGTTCCATCTGTTTGCGCGGGGTAATATCCCGCACACTGCACAGGATTCCGGCTTGCCCCTGCCCCATCAACGACAGAGCGACATCGCCCGTGAAAATCGCCCGCCCTTTTCCCGTCATCAGGATTTCCAACCGAATCTGACGCTGTTGATAGAGCGACCGCTGCGCTCGAACCCACCGCTCATGATCCGGTTCGTGGACCAATTGGGCAATCCTGTGACCGGCCCAGCCGTCCGCGCGCGCACCAAACAAGGCGTCAAACGCCGGATTGACCCGTATGATTCGGCCTTCGGCATCCAGCAAAGCCAGAGCATCACTGCTGTGGCTAAAAACGGATTCAACCTGCTCCTGGGCTTCCGCTAGGGCGCGAGTCTGCTCGTAGACCTGCTGTTCCAAAGAGTGTGCGTATAGCACATTGAATAAAGTTGCGGCTGCCCGCTCTGCGAACAGTTCGAGGATCGAGCGGTCCTGAGGGCCAAACGCGTTATACAGTGGACTCTGGAGATCCAGCACCCCTAGAATGTCACCTTGCGCCAGCAGCGGGATGACCAATTCGGAAGCCGTCCGCTCATCCCCAACCATATAGTTTGGATGTAAGCGCACGTCCGGCGCGTAGACGGTTTGCCCCGAACGTAAACATTCAGCAATCAGCCCCGGCCCATCCAGCACAATCGGATGCCGCGCACTGACGACATAGCCACCAGCCCGCGCCACCCGTATGACATGATAGCGGTCCTGATCCAGCAGCATGACCCCGCAATCGATCTTGCCAAATTCGCGTACGACCGCGTTGGCAATATCGCTGCAAAGCATCTCCAGATTATCCTGTGCAAGAGGCAGCGTGAAGAACGAGGTCGCCCGAAAGATAGCGGCCTGATCAAAAGGGGAAACACGCAACCCATCAGGAAGCACAGTCACCTACCCAAATCAAAACAGGGGTAAACTTAGTTCACACCTCACCTTGGTAGTATAAGTGCAATTGTATATTAAGAACCGTTAAGCCCCCGGTACAACCGATAATCCCGCAAATGCCACCAGAAGCAGGATGATGATCCCGGCAATAATGCGATAGTAACCAAACATGCGGAAGTTGTTGTGTGCAACGTAACCTAACAGCCATTTGATCGAAAGCCAAGCTACGATACCCGCCACTACAGCCCCAACCAGCAGTTGTGCCATTTGATCGGGCTGGATTGAATCCAGATTACGTACCAGCGTGTAGATCGTTGCGATTCCCAGCGTAGGGATAGAAAGGTAAAACGAAAACTGGGTCGCCGTAGAACGGTCCAATCCTACCAGCATCCCACTGACAATCGAGGCGCCGGAACGCGAAACACCCGGTATCAGGGCCAGCGTCTGGGCAATGCCAATAGCGAGTGCCTGACGCAGCGTAATGTGCGTGACTTCAGTTGCTGTAGGTGCCGGAATCACACCCGGACGCTCGACAAACAGGAAGACGATGCCACCTGCGATAAGCGCAATCGCCACTACCGTTGGGTTAAACAGCACCGCATCAATCACGTCAGCAAACAGAAATCCAATAGCTGGTGCAGGAATGAATGCGACGATGATTCCCAACCAGAAACGCTGGATGTGGGCATCCCGACGAACGGATCGCAATTGCGACCACAACTGCGACCAGTAAAAGATGAGGACGGCTACGACCGCCCCCAGTTGAATGAAGATTTCAAAGACGCCGCCGATGGCATTGTAATTGAGCAGGCGTGATGCCACGATCAGATGACCTGTCGAAGAAATGGGAAGGAATTCAGTCAGCCCTTCCACGATGCCCAGCACAATCACCTTGATCCAGATTGCAAAATCCACAAATCTGCCCCTTATACATAATCGTCACAAAGCCATCGGCACGATACGCACCCTGCCTAACGACGACCTTTCGCCAGACCCTGCCCAATGACATAGCGGTAGCTCTCGGTCACAGCGGCCAGTACATCGCCATCAACACGATCCATCTCCACGATCAGCCAGTTCGCGCCGACGTTTTCGGCTGCTGCCGCCACGGACTTGCTGTCAATGATGCCCTGTCCCACGGCCGTCATTGCCTGGCTGCGATCCCCGGAACCATCCTTCAAGTGAACCAGCGGCACCCGCGCTCCCAGGTCCGTGATGAGCGCAGCCGGGTCCAATCCGGCCACCTTCACCCAGTAAACGTCAATCTCAAACTTCACACTGGGGTCGAGGTATTCTTGCATGATATCCATGATGATTCGGCTATCCAGCCGCGCAGGTTCCCACCAGTGATTATGATAGGCAAAGCTGAGCCCGGCTTCGTGGGCAGCACGCGCCCCGGCGTTGAGTTCCTCGCACACCTGCTTGATCGTGTCCACAGAAGTGAAGCGATCTTCCGGCATCCATGCACAAATCAGATTGGTGGTGCCCAGTTCGCCCATCGTATCAATCACTTGCTGGCGTTTCTCACCCACTGGCAGCGGCATATGCGCGCTGGTGACTGTCAAGCCCAGCGAGCGGAACAACCGGGCGGCATCAACTGCTGAACGCCCGTAGACCCCGGCAGCCTCCACCCCTAAGTAGCCGACCTCGGCAATCCGCTGGATCACGCCGTCAAAATCCTGCTGCAGCAGATCACGAACCGTATATAACTGAAGCGCGATTGGAAGCGCCATGTTCAAGCTCCTGTGAACAAACGATGCATACATTCGAAAACAGGTTATAGTATATGCTTAAGTACATTAAAACCCCACTGGTTGCACATCCTTAATCGGTCTGGTATAGTAACTTTTGACAAGCTATTGACAACTATTTGTTCAGCTCTACACCCTTACATCACAACATCACCAACCTGCGGACACATCGGCCATGCCATCGAATCATCTCGATCACGCCAGTGATGAACCCCTCTACAATATCGGCATCGTCTCACGTATGACGGGTATCCCGGTTGCGACTTTGCGCGTCTGGGAACGTCGCTACGACTTCCCCAACTCCACCCGCACGCCGGGTGGGCATCGCCTGGTATCCGAAAAGGAAGTCATGCGCCTGCGCTGGGTCAAGGCCCGCGTGGATGAGGGAATGCAAACGGGACAGGCCATCCGTGCCCTGCAACACATGGAGCAGGAAGGTCGATTGAACGATCTGGTACTGGTCCCGCCTCCGCGCCCGGTCAGCCCAACCGGAGATACATCCCTGGCCGTCTTTGGAGATCGGCTGACTGAGAGCTTATTGGCCCATGATCTCGAAACTGCCGATCAGCTTCTCGGTGAAATCCTCGGTCTGTATCCGCTAGAAGACCTGGTGTTGGATGTCGTTACCCCGGCCTTGAACGCCATTGGTGTCGCCTGGTTCGAGCAGCGTATCAATATTGCCACTGAACATCTGGCCACCAATTACCTGCGCCAGCACCTGCTCCACTGGATGATGACGGGCATCCAGTCATATCCTGGAGTACGCCCGATTTTGCTGGTCTGTGCGCCTGAGGAAATGCACGAAGGCAGCCTGCTCATCGCCGGGGTCTTGCTTTCGCGGATGCGCTGGCCGGTCGCATACCTGGGGCAAAGCGTCCCGCTGAACGATATTGCACAGCTGGCGCGCAACATGAATGTCCCGGCTATCGTCTTTGTCGCCATGACCGAACCGGCTGCCGCCGCCCTCCAAAAGTGGCCGGAGTACCTGCCAGAAGCGCAGAGCAACAATCGCCCGGTGGTGAGCTTTGGTGGCCGAATCTTCAACGAAGACCCCACTTGGCGCGACCGTATACCCGGTGTCTACCTGGGGGATAGTTTGCGCGAAGGCATCCGCAAGCTCGATGATATTCTGCGAACCAACCTCGGCCCCCAGGGTTAAGCGCGGTCGGGCAGCATCCGCCAGGTCGTAAAATCCTGGCAGAAGTCACACTGCTCTGGTGGCACTTGACCAAAGGCCAGTTGACCACAGTTGGGGCAGCGCCAGCGGGTTTGCTCATCAACTGCCAACCGCTCATCGTACACAGTTTGTGGCGCTATCGACTCTGCAGGCATCTTAGGGCTGTGGTCGGTAATGAGGATTCTCCAGTAAGTGCTGGCCCAATTCAACCATGAAGGACACGGGGCTGATCTTCTCTGTCAACATTTTCGCCCGCCGTTCCTGCCAGATCGCCTTTAGATTCGGAGTTTCCAATAGTTCCAACACCTTATCCAGTGCGACTTTGCCATCCTTAATCATGAACAGCAGACCATACCGCTGTTCGTCCTCCTGCACCCCCATCGTCAGCGTGCTGACATAAATCGAAGGCGTCCCCAGTACCGCGGCCTCCGAGGCCATGGTTGCCCCCTCACCGATGTAAAGAGTCGCAAAAGCCAACAGATGATGCACTTTTTCTGGCGGAAAGGTTGTCACCAGCGGCGCAAACTCCGCTTCCACCTCACCACTTTCCACCGAAAGCAGCACGCGACCGCGCTGCGCCAGGGCCTGCACCAGCGCCCGTTTTTCTGCACCGGAAAAGCCGCGCTCCCCTATGTCATGCGTCGCCCCCCAGGCGACGAACCGCACCATAAAGTAGGGTTCATCTGCTCGCAACCCCAGGGACTCGATTTCTCGCACATCCGGCGTGAAAACCTCCGGATGCAGATACATCAGTTCGTGGTTGGCCGCGTAGCGGACTTGCTTTGGTCCCATCTCCACCGTGAAGATACTGGGCGTGAGAATCAATGATGCGAAGGGTTTGAACAGGGCGTGCTGTTCACGGGCATGTTCGGTATCCGTCAGTGCGATGTACGGCTTCCGCAGCAGCCAGGCAGGCAATCCCATGGTAGGGCTTCCCATACTGACGAACAGATCCGGTTTAAAACGGCCCGCAATCAGGAGCGTCCGCCAAGTCCGCACAATCAGTTCCCGTATCAAGCGCCAACGGCCCGGCTGCCGCTTGTAAATCACCTGATGGGGTAACTGATAGTATTGCAGCAATTGGACAATCGCTTCCCGGTCCAGCGCCGTGAAAAGAATACGATGCCCAGCAGCTTCCCATTGGCCTGCTGCCAGTCGGAATAAATGCACATGGGCTGGATGCCCCACGTCAATCAGGATATTAGCCATAAGTTCCCATCAGGCAGATACACAGGTGAAGGGCGCTATTCTACCTGATCTTAAACGAAGGCTTGACAGCATTCCGTCCATTGCGTAGTGTGTCAGGGTACTCACCCGGAGCCATCTATGTATCAAAATCAGTCTGTCGGTGTCGTTGTACCCTGCCATAACGAGCAACTCCTCATCACCCGTGTCATGGATACGATGCCAGACTTTGTGGATCGTATCTATATCGTAGATGATGTCAGCAGCGACTCCACCGTCCAGGTGGTAAAAGAGTATATTGCCCGGACAGGCACAAGCCGCGTGCAGTTGATTGAACATACCGTTAATCAGGGCGTGGGCGGGGCTATCGTCAGTGGGTATAAAGCCGCTGCCGCTGACGAGATCGCCATTATGGTTGTCATGGCCGGAGATGCCCAGATGGACCCGGACGATCTGCCCGCCATAGTCCAACCCATCGCCGATGGGCGGGCGGACTATACCAAAGGCAATCGGTTAGTGAGCGGCGAAGCCTGGGAGCAAATTCCCCGCGTACGCTACATCGGCAATGTCATTCTCTCCCTGATGACCAAAGTGGCATCCGGCTACTGGCACATTTTCGATTCACAGACCGGCTATACCGCCATTTCGCTCAAAGCGATCAAAACCCTGGACCTCGACAAGCTCTGGAAGCGTTACGGCTATCCCAATCACATCCTGGTCATGCTGAATGTCCATAACTTCCGCGTAGCCGATGTCCCAGTTCGCCCCGTTTACGGGATCGGCGAGAAAAGCGGGATCAAAATCTGGCGGGTCATCCCCACCATTTCCCGCTTGTTGCTGCGTGGGTTTATCTGGCGGCTGTTCCACAAATACATTGTGCGGGATGCCCATCCGCTGGTGTTGTTCTATCTGTTCGGCACGCTGACCTTTGTGCCGGGTATCGTGTTCGGGCTGTGGCTGGTGATCTATCGCCTGTTCGTAGGCAATGTCGCCCCTACTTCTGCCCTTTTTGCCATGTTCCTGACTATGTTCGGCTTGAACTTCCTGATGTTCGCGCTCTGGTTTGATATGGACTCCAACCGAGACTTGAAGGCATAGGGCCCTTTGATGTTCTTGCGCAAGCTCTGGCACTACCTGCTGCGCGAACTGGCGAACCGATGCCTGTGGCCCAGCCTGCGGATGAACCTGTTCCGCTGGTCAGGCGTCAAGATCGGGCAAGGAGCCTTTGTCAATATGCGCTTCTATGTAGAAGATAGCTACCGGGGTGGCGATCTAGTGATCGGTGAACGAGCCGCCATTGCGCCCGGCCTCACCTGTGTGATTGACTCCCACCCCAACGAGTCCCGGCTAGCATCCATCCCCTCTTTTCACAAAAGCAGCCCCATTACCATTGGGGCCGATGTCTGGATCGGGGCCAATGTCACGCTGCTGCCAGGGGTCACAATTGGGGAATGTGCGGTCATTGCAGCAGGTGCGGTCGTGACCAAAGCCGTCCCAGCCTACAGCATTATGGCGGGCGTTCCGGCGCGGCAAATCGGTGATGTCCGTCAAAAAACGGGATGGCAATCCCTCTCCAATCCTTAATTGTCCAATTCGTCACGATGCAATACCGCAATCCGTATACAATAGGCACAGTGTCTACGAATCGGAACTATCTGGTATGACCGTCAAACCCAATCTGAAACCGTCACTACCTTTCCAATCGCTGATCCTCTCTGCAATTGCCATCATCGTCTGCATCAACTTCGTGGCCTGGGGCGGTGTTCCCCGTGGTGAGGCAGTCCCTGTGTTCTGGATCGGTGTCGGGCTGTTGATACTCATTTGTGCAGGCTTCGGATGGCTCACCTGGCATCTCTTGTTCCGTCAGTTACCTGCCGGGCATCGGCTGCCCGCTGCCACATCCGCCCCGGCCAGTATCCGCCTGCTGATCGCCACCTTGCTCGGTATTGCCTCACTTTATCTGGTCGTCGGCGGCTTCTGGGATGAAGTCTGGCACCGGCAGTACGGCTTGCCCTTTGGCGACGATTTCTTCTGGCGACCGCATATCATGATGTATTTCTGCTTCGGGGCCGTTATGCTGCTGGGCATGTACAGCCTGTATCAACTGATGCGGGCTGGTCAGGGCACGTTCCAGCAGCGCTTCCGCGCCAATCCCATCCTGGGGCTGGTCGTGCTGGTGGCCGCCTTCCTCTTCTTCGCCCTGCCGGCGGATCCCATCTGGCATTCGATCTATGGTGAAGACCTCTCGGCCTGGAGCATCCCGCACTTACTGTTATTCTTCGCCTTTGCCTCGGTCATGCTGCTAGCGGTCGCGCTCCAGCTTTCGACCATTCCAGTACAAAATTGGCGAGGGGTCTGGAGACTGGGACTGAGCGACCTCATACCGTTGTTGATGATCGCGTCCATCGTACTGACAATGGGTCAGCTCATGCTAACCGAGTGGGATAACATGACTCGCCTCACCCCACTTATGCAGTCCCGCCCGGAGTGGCTGCTGCCCGCCATCATTGTCGGGCTGGTCGCGGGCGTCGGCACCCTAATCAACCATGCGCTCCGCTGCGTGGGTGCGGCCACTGTGAGCGTCTTGTTGGCTCTGGGGACACGCCTCCTGCTCATTCGACTGTTCGACACGAACATCATGTCCGCCGACGGCTGGTTGCTGATGATTGCCCCGGCGCTGCTGCTTGACCTGTGGTACGCCCTTCGCCTTCGCCAGTCGGATCGTCGCCTGCTATGGCTTGGGGGTGCACTGGCTGCCGCCCTGGGAACACTTGTCATCACTTACCCGCTTGCGGAGCGCCTCTACCCTGTTTTCCAGGTGCAGAATATGCCACTCATGGTCATCATCATTGTCTTGACCAGCATCGGGACCGGTTGGCTCGGGACCCAGGTAGGCGATTATCTGGCGACAGCTAACAAATTCGTCGAATCAGCACCTATCACCGTTCCAGTACGCGCAGTCTCAATTGGCGGTCTGCTGGCGAGTATGGCACTGATCGTTGTGCTGGTCGTCACTGCCACACCGCCCATCTGACGTTCGTTATATTACGTAATCATTACCTGTTCTTGACCTGCATAACAGGTAATGATTCTGCTTCGCGCCGTCATGTTCAGTTGCCGTCAGGATAAACAACATGCTTCCATCTCACGCTTACCACCGCCTGACCGCAGATCTGACCATTTGCCGCTTGCTCAATGGCCTCTGGCAGGTCAGTGGTGCACATGGTCGCATCGAGCCGGATGCCGCCCTCCGCAACATGCTGGATTATCATGACGCTGGGTTCACCACCTGGGATCTGGCCGACCATTACGGCCCAGCAGAAGACTTCATCGGCAGCTTCCGCCGTGAACTCGCACACCGTGATGGCAGTTCAGCACTCCAGCACGTACAGGCCTTCACCAAATGGGTTCCCCGCCCCGGTCGCATGACCCGTCAGGTGGTCGAAGCAGCCATCGATATCTCACGCCGCAGGATGCAGGTAGACACCATTGATCTACTCCAGTTCCACTGGTGGGACTATGCCGACCGAAACTACCTGGACGCCCTCAAGCACCTGGCCGATTTACAGCATGAAGGCAAAATCCGCCACCTGGCACTGACCAATTTCGATACAGAACGACTGCGACTCATCACGGAAGCCGGAATCCGGATTGTCTCCAACCAGGTCCAGTACTCCATCGTCGATCAACGCCCGGCTGCGCGCATGGCCGCTTTCTGCCAGCAGCATGGAATAGCCCTGCTGACCTATGGCACACTCGGCGGTGGTCTCTTCAGCGAAGCCTATCTCGGTCAACCGGAACCCTCCCCGGCTAACCTGACCACGGCCAGCCTACGCAAATATAAGAATATGATCGAGGCCTGGGGTGGTTGGTCGCTGTTTCAGGAGCTTTTACGTGTGCTAAAGGCCATCGCGGATCGTCATGGCAGCACCATTCCGCTGGTAGCAACCCGTTTCATACTCGATCAACCCACCGTTGCCGGAGTCATCGTTGGGGTACGCCTCGGCCTTCGCGATCATCACACCGAAAATGCCCGCGTTTTTGATCTGCACCTGACTACTGAAGACGCTGCAGCGATTGCCGCAGTCACCGCTCGCGCACGCGACTTGATGCGAGTCATTGGAGATTGCGGTGATGAGTACCGGCGTTAACCCAGATGCACTGGCTTCACCGTCTTATCGGTCAGTCGATCCGTAGGCAGCACCACCAACCAGGACTCACCGTGGTAATCCAACGCCAGCGACGTGAAAGGGATAAAAGCACCCCTCGCTCGCAAAAACACGCCTGGCGACAGTGCCAACTTGACCGTCAGCGCCTCGACGCACAGCCATGAGTCTGGCGACCAATCAGCCGTACAAATGACCTGTCCGTTCTTTTGTTTGCGATTGAAGGCTCGATCGGCCAAACGCGCCCGGTCGCCTAAGCTCGGACGATGGTCAATCTGCGTTTGAATTGACACTGGATAAGCTTGCAACCGGGCAATCAGAACTTCCTGATATTCACCCGGTTGCATGATACTAACGATGGCCTGACGGATACCACCACGACCACTTTCATCCCGGCGATCAGTCACCGTGACTTCGGACAGGGCCAACCGGCTATCTTCAAGCGCAAAGGCTTTCAGAGATCGCGCCCCAACATAGGCACCCCAACCCTGTCCTTTAGGCATCGCGGTCCGCCAGATGCTCTTGAGCACATCGTCGTGGAAGCCCTGCGTCGAGGAGGTAAAGTTATAGCCGCGCTGATGCCCTTCCAACACGTAGTCGATGACTAACTGGCGCATCAGCAGTGCTTATTTGGGCTGTGGCAATGGACGAATGACGTTAAAGAAGTGTTTCATCGCTTCGGGTACGCCTCGTCCGGTCTTCAGGCTGCCTTCGTACACGTGGAATTTATAGCCCAGTCGTTCCGCCTGGCTCTTGATGCGCTTCTGCTCATTGCGGTACTGCGTCATGATCTCATCCAGGGTCGTTTCTTCACCCCAGAGATCGCTTTTGTTGACCATCAGGTAGAATGCTTTGAGTTCCCGCGCAGCGGCAGGTTCATCATCAATCATCTGAAGCACAAAATTGAGTGCATCCTTTTGCAGGTGGACATCGGTGTGATCCATCATGAAGAAGATGCCGCGTGGTTTCGCTTCCCGGAACAGATCCACCCAGTCGGTTTCCCACATGGCGTACTCGCCGCCTACGTCTTTAGCGGGCTTAAGCTTCATGTACTGATCGCCCACCTTGGTGGTGAAGTCCGGTACCACATCCCCACCCGCCGCCGTCGGATCCGGGTCGAAGTCATCGGCCAGCGCCTTCATATTATGCTTCATCCACTGAATCAGCGTCGTCTTGCCGGTCTGCCGAGCGCCCAACACGATGAATGACATGCCGGAGACCTTTACATAGAAGAAGTCCTGCACCGCGCTCACGGTGGTACTGACCAATTTGGTTACGCCAGTGATGGTACCAACGATGACCGTCAGCACTGTATCGAGAATGTTCGCCACGAGATTGCTCCGCTAGATAAACGGGTTCACTTAAACGAATATACGCAAATCAGCACGACGAGTTGCTGCCTCAACGGGAAAATGTCCCGATGAGCAGGCTGTTATCCTGTACCCGTTCATCAGCCCCCGTGATGGATACACGCATGCCATCGGATAACCGATACAGACCTATCCGAACGGTGTAGTCGCCCGCAGGCAGTGGCTGATCCAGCCCAAGTACATGGGAATCGGCAATGAGCGTATCGATGCGCCACTGGCTGGTCGGATAGCGGCTGTCAACGGGGCCGGAGTCGCGCTGTACCACACGGTTGCCTGCCGTATCAAAGACATGGATGAACACCTGATAGTCCTCACTCACAATCGCATCAGCCTGCCAGTAGAGATCAACCGTTAGCGCTTCATCCGCTGCCTGCACGCTAGTACCCTGCAGCGAAATCACACCCCCAAATTGCGCTTGTTCAGGGGTCGCGCCCGCCGGCAAATCAACGGATACTGGTCGATTGAGAACGATATTCTGGCGCAGCGGAGTCACCGTGACCGCATTGTTATACCGCGGTTCAATAATGACCTGGGCTGATGTCAAAGGTGGAATTCCCGGTGGCAGCGACACTTCCAGAGTCGCTCGGGTCAACGGGCCATCTGGAAACACTGCCGGTGTATCCACCCGCGCATACTCCGTCAGACCATCAGCACTGACCACATACACCCGCCAGGTCTGGATCGGGAAGGTCGTTCGCGGACGATAGTCGCCAAAGGTAGCTGTGACCAACAAGCTCTGTTCATCCTCTGACTGCATAACGTTCGCGTCAAACACGTGGATTGCTGAAACATTGAGCAATCGCAGGGGATGACTATCCGGCAGGGTATCCGGTGGCAGTTGGCGGTCTCGGACCAACTGTTCGTATAGGGCTGCAGCAGTATTGTTAGCCCACCGCTCAGCATGGAGGTTTGCATTAGGACGCACCCAATCGGGGTCAGTTGCAGGGGCCAGAGTCGCCAACGCCGCCGACAGATCCCCTTGCGACAAATTGATTGCGGCCATTACTGTCAGATCTTCAGGTGACAGCCGTATACGGGGTATACGCTGCAACCACTTGAGGGCAGTTGTGGTGTCTCCTCGATACAATAACAATCCCGCCCGCGCCCGCACCGCATCCGGTTGGTCAAAATCGGCCAGGCGTTCCCAGGTGCTCGCATCTTGTTCAGCGAGTGACACCACTCGTTCTAAGACAGGCGCATCCAGCCGATAAAAGAACAGCTCGCTCAGCAAGCGGCGCGCCGCTAATACGCGTACGTAATCGACAGAAGAGTCTAAGGACTCAATCAAAGGTGCGGTAGCATCGCCGATCCCGAGATTGGCGCGCGTCGAGGCCACGGCATCCGCATAGAGTGGTATATCTGGGTAACGCTGAAATAGTGCTTCCCAGGTTTCCAAAGCTGCCAGATCATCTCCAGACAGAGTCTGGGCGAAGGCCAACCCCAAACGAGCGCGATCATTGGCAGGCTCTTCCCTCAATGCGGCTGTCCATTCGCCAACCACTGGTGTCCATACTTCTGGCGAACCGGGTTGAACCAGCACAAATCCACTGCGACTCCAACGCGGTGCGGCCTGGGCAGCATAAAGTTCATTCATACGAGCAAAACGAGTATCGGTTTCGTCTGCTGAAATAGACTCTGGCACCCGCATCAATATATAGCCCTTGACGGTCCCCAATCGCTCAAACCGTTCTGGCTGTAAATGAAGCTGCGCCAGGCGCGTCCAGTCTGTGAGCGCCAGCATATGGGTCACACCCCATTGACTGAGGAATTCCAAATCGAGCGAATCCAGCCAGGGGGCATTGGTATTGCCTTCGCCAAAAAAGCGATCGTTCGCTGCGATGGATCGATTAGCGTTACTCCGACCGCCCGTAATCAGCGCATTCGGTGTATCTTCAATCATGAAATTCGCAATATCGCGGGGGGTAGCAATGATACTGATCTCGTCTGTAGGAAGTTGTGCGACTAATGCCTTTGAAGCCGCAGCTTGTGAGGCAAGCATCCGACGAGGTTCCTGCATCGCATTATAGGCGTTCAATTGATCGCGGGCGCTGGCTGGGATCGGGAAGGGCTCGATCACAAGAACCACTATCAGGACAGCCGCTGCCAGCAACAATACAGGCTGTACCAGATAACCACGCACTCGCTGAGATGCCCAAGCCGTTAGATCATCCAGTACCTGACCATAGATCAACGCCACTGGAATGGTGAACATGGCAGTCAAAATGCCCACACTGGACACAATACGGTCAAAAAGACGTGTTAATCCAGGCGTAAAGAATAGGACGAGTGAAAGCAAAGTTGCTGCAAAGATATACTGCCTCAATGGACTGGTACGCCAGTGCAAACCGTACAGCAGCGCCAGAATAATCGCCAACGTGATAACGGGGTTATAGAACACCGTCTCAGGCCGACGCACATAGGTTTGTCCGACAATAGGCAGTTCTGGCAGGACGACAAAATACAGATTGGCAAGACTATTTGGATTAGCGAGCAGATTCGGCCTAACGACCGTCAGCACATCATCACTCACCTCTGAAATGCGCGTGCTCCGCTGGATATACGGCAGTGCCAGGATGAGCCCCAACACAATACCCATTGGTATCAAAGAACGCAGCGTTTTCATTCTTGGTGTCGCGATTATGCGTGCAAGCCCCACAGCCCCCAGACTAACGGATAGAATCATAAATTGGATTGGATGCATAAGCGCCACAGCCAGCGCGGATAAACCCATCAACAATAAATCACGACGGGAATACGTCCGCAAATAAGCAAAAGCACAGAGCAACGCCAGGGGCAAAGTCAATGTAAGTGAAGCTTGACGCGGCACATTGATTTGAAAAAGGACAAAGCGGCCATACGCAACGTAATTCGGCGCATAGACCAGGTTATCCAGCGTGAGCAGACCGGCTATGGTCAGCGCTGCCACACTGAAAATCGCCGTTGTCTCTTTCCTTGTAATCTCATAAGCCAAAGCGAATGTAATCAGCGGCACCGACCAAATGAACAGCGCTGCCAGGTCATACCAGATTAACTGCGCCCCATCCACTCCACTGACCCATGACCAGGCAGCGTGATTGTAGGTCCATCCATCAGTGTCCATTCGCGAATCTGCACTGATAACGGCAACCTGCCGAGAGCGCAGCGGGGTTTCAGGTACCGGGCGCACTCCCGGATGATGAACCAGCCAATCAATATAGGAGATAAAGATGGGTTGATCCTCAAAGCCGTAGAAGCGGTATCGGCTTTCGTAGCTGACACCCATGGCGATGACTGAACACAATGCAACCAGTGCAAAACCAGGCAACCGGCCCCAGTTCCAGTGCCAATCTGGTTCATCTGACGGGGTATTTCCATCAGACCAGATCGCGACAAGGAACATGACTATATGAAGCATGAGCAAGTAGACTGGAATCGCCTGCTCAAATAGTCGGAATGGAGCTGCCAATACGATGCTGAATCCCAAGCCGCAAGCCAACACCCAACCAAAACGATGGATTGGATGCGGTAAACGATGGCGGCCCAATCGCCGCGCTAGCAGATACCCTGGCAGGTAGACCTGGGTCAGTACGGCGACCACCAACGCCCCAAAAGTACCATGAAGAACAGGGACTTGTAGTAGGTTTACCAGGAGCGATAGCACGACGACCAGCGGCCAGAACCAACGTCCAGAGTTAGGGGTCAAACGAGGCATAGTCGTCCTGAAAACAATCACTACACAGTACAGATTAATCGACCGATTATACCGGAGTCAGGAAGTATACCACGCGCGTTATATGATGAATCGCCACTGGTTGAACTCCCTCGCTTGCGCTAGAGTTTGTCTTAATTTGAGAAAGAAGCATCATCATGACTAATTTCGCCTTAGTGGGTGCTGCCGGATTTGTGGCGCCACGACACCTCAAAGCCATCCGCGACACGGGAAACACGCTGGTTGCCGCCCTTGACCCACACGACTCGGTAGGCCTCCTGGATAACTACTTCCCGGAAGCCCAGTTCTTCACTTCTTTCGAACGCTTTGAACGCCACCTGGAAAAACTGCGCGTTCAGAGCAAGGACCCGGTTGAATACGTCAGCATTTGCTCACCCAACTATCTGCACGATACGCACTGCCGCATGGCGCTGCATGTAAATGCCCATGCCATCTGCGAAAAACCACTGGTCATTAATACCTGGAATCTCCAATCGCTGCAGGAAGTGGAAGCCCGCACCGGTAAGCGCGTCTATACTGTCCTGCAATTGCGTTTGCACCCTACCCTGATCGAACTCCAACAGAAACTAGCGCAGGAACCAGCCGATCACAAATTGGATGTAGTGCTGACCTATATCACCCGTCGCGGGCAGTGGTACCACACCTCTTGGAAAGGCGATGAAGAAAAATCCGGTGGCTTAGCCATGAACATTGGCATTCACTTCTTCGACTTACTCATATGGTTGTTTGGCAAGCCAGAGCATAGCGAAGTCCACCTGAGCCAACCCGACCGCATCAGCGGCGCACTGGAACTGGAACGGGCACGGGTACGTTGGTATCTCTCTGTCAATGTGGATGACTTACCCGAAAGCTCGCGGGCGCAAAACAAATTCGCCTTCCGTTCGATCACCATTGACGGGCAGGAAGCCGAGTTTTCCGAGGGGTTTACCGACCTGCACACCCGTGTCTATGAAGGGGTAGTGGCTGGACGAGGCTATGGAATTGAGGATGCCCGTCATTCGATTGAATTGGTCTATACTATCCGCCATGCGGATATCGTGGCTAACCCAACCAGACTTCACCCCATGCTGGCACGGTGATCGCTGATGGAATATTTCGTCCACGAATCGGCTTATGTAGATGCTGGCGCACAGGTTGGTGCCGGCACCAAAATATGGCACTTCAGCCATATCATGCCGGGGGCAGTCATCGGTCAGCAGTGCTCTTTTGGGCAAAATGTCTTTGTGGCCAACCGCGTAACGATCGGTGACCATGTCAAAGTTCAGAATAACGTCTCAATCTACGAGGGCGTTATCTTGGAAGACTATGTGTTTTGCGGCCCGAGCATGGTGTTCACCAACGTCAAAACACCGCGCTCCGCCTTCCCACGGAACACGGCTTCCGATTACCTGACTACCCGCATCAAGCATGGAGCCAGCATCGGCGCAAACGCGACCATCGTCTGCGGTGTAACCGTCGGTGAATGGGCTTTCGTGGCCGCCGGCGCCGTTGTTACGAAGGATGTCCCTGCCTACGCACTAGTCATGGGCGTGCCGGGCCGCATCGGAGGCTGGGTCTGCGAATGTGGCTCAACGCTGCGCTTCGATGCTGAAGTGGCTACCTGTGCCGATTGTGGTCGCCGTTATCAAAAGCAGGGTGACACTGTCACTCGCTCCCCCAAATCTTAAGGATAACTCGATGTCTGATGCCCGAATACCAGTCCTTGACCTTGCACCAGAGATCAGCAGCCTGTGGGATGAACTCAATGCAGCCTTTCAAGAGGTTTTGCGTTCAGGACATTTCATCATGGGGGAACAGGTCGGCACGTTCGAAGCGCAGGTCGCAGCCTATCTGGGCGTCAAACATGCTATCGGTCTGAACTCCGGTACCGATGCGCTGGTCATTGGGCTACGGGCACTGGGCATTGAACCCGGTGATGAGGTCATCACCACCCCCTTCAGCTTTTTCGCTACGGCTGAAGCCGCAAGCATTATTGGGGCAACCCCGGTCTTCGTCGATATTGATCCACAAACCTTCAACCTCGACATCGACCAGGTCGCTAGCGCGATTACCCCACGTACCCGAGCTATTATTCCCGTGCACCTCTACGGTCACGCTGCTGACCTCGACCCGCTGCTGGCATTAACTGCTAAACATGGCATCCAACTACTGGAAGATGTTGCCCAGGCTTTCAGCGGCGAATATCGTGGACGTAAACTGGGGACGTTGGGTCAGGCTGGAGCATTTTCGTTCTTCCCATCAAAGAATCTGGGAGCTTATGGCGATGCGGGAATGCTCGTGACCAATGAAGATTCGGTAGCCCAGTCCGCCCGAATGCTGCGAGCGCACGGCTCTCTCAAAAAGTATCACAACCAGACTGTCGGTTATAATTCCCGTATGGATACACTCCAGGCAGCCATCCTCAGCGTCAAGCTGCCTCATGTTGATACCTGGAGCGAAAGCCGCCGTACCGCTGCTGCGCGCTACAATGCGATGCTTGCTGACCTACCTGAGATTGTCACGCCCTGCGAAGCGCCTTATGCCCGCCACGTGTATCACCAGTACACTATTCGGATTCAAGGGGGGCGGCGAGATAGGATCCAGTCCAAGCTCGATGCAGCCGGTGTCTCGACGATGATCTACTATCCGGTACCGCTGCATAAGCTGCCGGTCTATGCGGAACGCAACCTGCATTTCCCCATCAGCGAGGCCGCTGCCGCTGAAGTCCTCAGTCTGCCCATCTGGCCGCAGATCACGACAGAAATTCAGGAGCGAGTTGTGACTGCGCTGCGCAGCGCCTTACTGGAGTAGATTTGTCGAATTTGTGGCTATACTTTATAGATCTTCATCTAGCAGGTCACTACCCCGCTGGATGACACGATCCCCAAAGCGGTCGCGCAGCTTATCCAGCGCCGATTCGAGACTCGATTGCTCAGCCTTGACCTTGGGTTGCTCCCACAGCCCTAATTGACGCGCTTCTTGCTCAAAACCACTGACTCCCACACCCAACAAACGCACTGGCCTGCCCACAATCCAAACCCGTTGAAAGAGATCCAACACTGATTGATAGATTTCTTCATCGTGATGGGTCGCATGGGGTAAAGTAACCTGTCGCGTCAGGGTAGTAAAATCCGACCAGCGCAGCTTGAGCTTGACAGTAGTTCCCTGCAAGCCGACTTTACGCAGTCGCCGCCCTACTTTATCTGAAAGAGTTCGCAAGGTCCGCTGCAAAGTCGCAGAGTCAGCAATGTCTTGGGCAAAGGTCGTCTCATTGCTGACCGATTTGGACTCGCTTTCCGGCTCTACAGGGCGATCATCCAGACCACGTGCACGTTCCGCCAGTTCCGCGCCATGTTTGCCAAACCGCCGGACCAGATCACCTTGCGGCCAGCGAGCAATATCGCCAATCGTGTGGATTCCCAGGCGGGCTAAAGCCTCAGCGGTCTTTGGCCCCACGCCCCACAATTCCCGCGTCGGCAACGGTGCGAGGAAAACAGCTTCCGTCCCTGGCGGAATCACCTTGATAGCGTTGGGCGGCAGATCACCTCGTGCACCAGCCTTACCTAGATTATTGGCAATCTTCGCTACCAGCTTATTGCTCGCCACACCCAGCGAAGCGGGTAGCCCACACTGACGGTTAATCTGGGCCTGTAAACCACGAGCAATACGTTCGGCGTCGTCCCGCAGCAGGCTTACATCCAGAAATGCTTCATCAATCGAGATTTGCTCAACCAGCGGAGTTAAGTTGTTGAGGATCGCCATCACATGTGCGGAAACTGTGTGGTACTCGGAAAAATGTGCGCTGACAATCAGCAGTTCCGGGCAGAGCCGCACCGCCTGTGACATTGGCATCGCAGAACGCACGCCCAGGCGCCTCGCAGGATATGAACACGAAGCCACCACCCCACGCTGATCAGGCCGTCCACCGACGGCAAAGGTCTTGCCCTTTAGAGTAGGATCGCGCAATTCCTCAACAGCACAATAAAATGCATCTAAATCCAGGTGTAGAATCTTGCGTGGAAGCATCTGAAGGTTTCTAATTATCGTTTCCGGGCAGCAATCATCTGTTGATATTTTAGCAGACCCGGCACCAAATCCATCTCATCTGGTGAAGGAATACCATATTGAATCCCAAGCGAGTCGTTGAGCAAGAAGGTTTCGACCCTGAGTTGTTCGACGCCCTTTACCAGATCGAACCAGAGCACTTCTGGTTTGGTGCTCGCAATCAGATGATCATCAGCACACTTCAACGCTATTTCCCGTCTTTCACAGACCTGATGGAGATTGGTTGTGGGACAGGGTATGTATTGGCAGCTATCGAAGCGCATTTCCCGGCAGCCCGCTTGACCGGCACCGACTATTTTGCCGAGGGACTCACCTATGCCGCCAGGCGAGTCCAACGCGCCCAGTTACATCAATTAGATGCGCGCAATATTGACTATGAGCAACACTTTGATGTGATTGGTATGTTCGACGTGCTTGAACACATCGACGAGGATGAACAGGTCTTGCAACAGGTCTACAAAGCCTGCCGTCCTGGTGGTGGCATTCTGGTGACCGTCCCCCAACACCCTTTTCTCTGGAGCCAATTCGACGAGCGCAGTTCACATGCTCGCCGCTACACCCGCACGCAGCTCAGCGAACGAATCGAACGCGCTGGTTTCACCCCGCAGCGTATTACCTCGTTCAATAGCGTGACTCTGCCGCTCATGCTCGCAGCCCGCCTGAAGAACAGCAGGGGTCAGGTAGCCTATAACATCCTCAATGCCTTCAAAGTCAACCCGACCATCAATCAGCTATTGATGCATTTGCTCCATCTCGAAAGGCAGATCATCCAAGCTGGAGTGAGTTTTCCGGCGGGAGGTTCCCTGCTGGTAGTCGCCAAACGTCCAACCGACTAAGAATCACATATCCAGATTGCCGCCTTCACCGGATAGAAAACGAGCAAGGATGGCATCCGCAATAGCCTCTGGTGGGCGAGCATTTTTTGGCAAACTAAACGGAACGTGTTGCCAGAATGGGGTGTCCACTGGCCCCGGATGCACGAGCGTAAACTTGAGTTTGCGATTTTCCTTCTGCATAACCGTCACCAACGGTTCCAGACCGGCTTTGGCGGCGGCATACGCAGCCATTCGCGGCAGAGTCACATGCTCGACATATGCGCCAATAAACATGATGTGCCCGCCTGCCTTCATCAGCGGCAGGCAAGCCTGGGTGGTGAGGTAGGCGCCATTCAGATTCGCACCAATGACTTGTACCCACGCATCAGCAGGCATCTGTTCGACGGTACCGGCAGCCATCGCACCGGCAGCATACACCATCATGTCCAGACCTTCACTTTGGGACGCAATCTGCATCGGGATTGATTGGATGGTATGCGACTGAAGGGCATCAAAAGCGAAAGTATAGTCGGCTTCAACCGGGATACGTCGTTCTTCACGAGCAGCAGCGAAGACCAACCATCCCTCACGTTTCAGCAGTCGCACCAGCGCTGCTCCCATCCCCCCGGAAGCTCCCCAAATCAATGCTTCAGGCATGCTACACCTTTAGATTTTCATACACCTTTAACCGCCGAGAAAGTCCACCAGTGTGGCATTAAATGCATCCGTCACATCCTGCATGACCATATGACCAGCTTCTGAATAAAGCACCCATTCGGCCTCTGGAAGAGCACTGTGGAGACGCTCGCCCACCTCCAGCGGTACGATCTCATCGCGCTCGCCCCAGATAAGCACTACTGGCAAGGTGAGCGCAGAGAGATCATCTGCCTGCATCGGGTCACTGACATTCAGGTTGTCACGTACAAAAGCCAGCAGGCCCCCCTCCCAGCCTTCCAGTTGGAACATATCCCGTCCAACCAGTTCTCCGGCAAAGATCTGGGCCAGCGGTGATGTGACCAAATCGCGCAGTTGGCGTTGAGCATCCGGGTCGTCTGCATCTGCTTCGATGATGAAAGAGAGCGGACCAAAGTTCGGCGGCTCGTCCGACCCGTCGCCCAGTTCAATCGCTGCAGAAACTAGTGCTAGTTTCTCGACCCGCTCCGGTGCAGTCAGCGCCACCTGAGCAGCAACCGATCCCCCTGCGCTGTGACCAACCAGACTGGCACGCGCCATACCAAGCGCATCCATCAGGCCGAGCGTTAATGTTGCCTGCCCGGTCACACTGTAATCCAAAGCAGTGGATTTATCGGACAGACCAAACGGCGGACGGTCAAAAGCGATCACACGGTAACCTGCTCCCGCCAACACGTCGATCACGGGGTTCCAGTCATCCGTCGAACCCAAAAAGCCATGGAGAAGCAGCACTGCCTGGCCATCTTCCGGGCCGCGCTCGATGTAGTAGATGCTGGCTCCATTCACCTGCACGAACTTCCCGTCGGCATCCGCCAGCGTCTCAGGGCTAACCGATTGTGCGTACAGGCTGGTTGGAAGCAGTACCAAAATCCAAACGGCAATAACGAGGAGTTGTTTTCCCATAGAGACCCTTAGCCCTCCAACCATTCAATGAATATGCGGTTGAATTCATCCGGATTCTCCTCCATTGGCTGATGTCCGGTTCCGGGGATCACCTGCAAGGCAACCTCCGGCAAAAGCGCCTGCAAGCGTTCCGCCTGCCGCAGCGGCACGACCCGATCCGCTTCGCCCCATAGGAGCAGCACTGGCATCGTGAACTTCTGCACATCAGCCTCTGTCACGGGTGAACCTGTATCGCGGATCAACCCCATGAAGCCCGCTCCGAAACCAGGCACCTCAAAGGCGCGGTAATAACCCGCCGCCACCTCCGGCGTCATCTGGGCAGGATCCGCATAGAAACCAGCGATGATTCCCGCCAACCGGTCCCGAGTTAGAATGGTCGGGATCAGGATCTCTCCCCATCGGGTGAGCGGGGGCCAGTTGATCGCTGCCCCGATTCCCGCGGGTGGACCACCCCCGCCACTGCCCAGGAACGCCCCGGCTGCGAATACCATCCGCTCAATTCGTTCGGCATGACGAACAGCAAAGTGCGCCAGCAACGAGCCACCGGCGCTGTGACCGACAAAAGTCGCCCGTACAATTCCCAGTTGGTCTAGCAGACTCGCCAGTTGGTCTGCCTGGGCTGCCGGGGAATAGTTGAGCGCAAAGTCTTTGGCACTCAGGCCAAATGGCGGGCGGTCATAAGCGATCACCCGGTAACCGACCTCAGCCAGGGCCGTCAGTTGATTGCGCCAGGTGAATGTCGAACCAAATAAGCCATGTAACAGAACCAACGGCGTTCCATCGTCCGGCCCCGCCTGTTCCACATAGATCGAAACGCCATCCACACGGATGAACTGCCCTATGGGGCTCGCCAGCGTTTGAGGATCAACCGTGCCGTTGGGCACCGGCAGCAGGAATGGCAGACCGTTCAGCACCAGCAGCACCACCGCCAGCGCGATGACAAACCGCCGAAAGAACTTCATGCCACACCCTCAAGGAATGCCAGCAGATCGGTATTGAAGGATGCTGGCTGTTCTTCATGCGGCAGATGCCCCACGTTTGGATAGACGTGCCACGCTGCTGCGGGTAGTAGTTCACGCAGGCGCTCGCCGACGCTCAAAGGTACCCAGGTATCGTTCTCGCCCCACACAATCATCACCGGTGCCGCGATCCCGCTGATCTGCGCGGCAGTCAGTGGCTGCGGCGTGGGTGGAGCTACGCGCAGTTGATTGAGCAGAGCCTCGTCCCAACCAAGTACCTGCAACTGTTTCTGATACCCTATCGCTACTTCCGGGGTCATCATCGCTGGGTCATGATAGGCACTGCTGAGAATCTGGGTACTGAAGTCGGGGGTTACAAATGCACGGATGCCAATCTGCGCCCAGCGTGTGACGGGAGGAAAATTGAGTAACCCGATGACGAATGGCGGCATCCCCAATGCACCACCGACCCGGCTATCGCGTGTATCGCCGCTACTTGGAGCAGGTGGATCATCCGTTGGACGCAGTGCACCAGAGACAAACACCACGCCGGCGGTGCGTTCCGGATACATGACGGCAAAATATCCGACCACTCCGCCACCCTGGCTCTGTCCGACCATCACAGCTCGCGCAATGCCCAGCGCATCCATCGTTGCAGCAGTGAAATCCGCCAACTGATCCCCGGCTGCAGGGATATTGTCACCCGTCTTGCTGGAAAGCCCATAGGGCGGGCGGTCGAAAGCAATTGCGCGGTAGCCTGCTTCCGCCAGAACATCGATCTGTTCGCGCCAGGTGAATGTCGAAGCCCCCCAGCCATGCAGAAGCATCACGGGCATCCCATCTTCCGGGCCACGTGCTAGCACATAGGTGGAAAGACCATTGACAGTAATGAATTGACCATCCGGATCGGCCAATGTAGCAGCATCTACACCGACCGGGGGCAGCGGCAGCAGCAGCGGTCCGAACAAGATCACCAACAGAATAATGACCACTAAACGAATGATGCGCCGTGTTCGCATTGGATCAGCCTTTCACTGCCTTAAACGCAGACAGAGTACGAGTCCGCGCCTCGCCATGATTCACCATCGGCGGGGGATAGTTCGCGGGTGGCGCAGGCATGGCCCAGGGTTGGTGGATGAATTTGTCGGGCACCTGCGCCAATTCAGGAACCCAGCGCCGTACATAGCGCCCGTCCGGATCGAAATTTTCACCCTGTGAAACCGGATTAAAAATACGAAAGTAGGGTTGAGCATCGGTACCCGTCCCTGCTGACCACTGCCAGCCACCGTTATTGGCTGCCGGGTCACCGTCGATGAGCCATTGCATGAAGTGCCGTTCCCCTTCCCGCCAGTCGATGAGCAGGTCTTTGGTCAGGAAGCTGGCGACGATCATCCTTGCCCGGTTTGGCATCCAGCCCATCGCTCGCAGTTGCCTCATAGCAGCATCCACAACGGGGTATCCGGTCATACCCTCTTTCCAGCGCTGGAATTCAGCCGGAAACTGCCGCCATTCCACCCGATCATACTCCGGTCTGAAACTGGACTTCAACACCTGCGGAAAGAAATGCAGGATATGCATATAAAAGTCGCGCCAGACCAATTCGCTCACCCAGGTTTCCAACGACTCGCGGGCGTGGGTGCTGTTGGCTGCCGGATAAGCAGCACGAGCCGCTTGATATGCCTGCCGGGGCGAAAGCATCCCAAACCGTAAATAGGGGGAAAGAAACGAAGACTCCGGGCGGGTATCATCCTGACGTTCTGCCGCCAGCACATTTCGTCCGGTAGCATAGGCTGCCGCCCGCCCATTGATGAACTCGTCCAGCCGCCGCGTTGCCTCAACCTCGCTCGCTTCAGGCAGGTCAACGGTCGGTGCAAAGCCCAGTTCTTGCGGGGAAGGCACAGTCCCCCAACCATCGACCATCGGCAGGCTATCCAGCTTCACAAAGGCACCCAGCGCTGGAGCAGACTGAACCGGCCCTTTCGGGATGTTCAGCCATGCTTTTTTGAACGGCGTAAACACAACAAAAGGCTTGCCATCCCCCTTCAGCACTGCACCCGGTGGCAGCAGGGCCACATCGTCAAACAGATGCAGAGGAACCCCTAGTCCAGATTTGATCGTGTGATCTCGCCGATGGGCATAGGGTGTGTAATCCGCATTCGCATACACCGCACTGGCACCGGCTTCCGCGACCAGTTGATGCAGGATCCCGCCCGGTTCACCCAGTTTCACCAGCAATCGGGAACCATAGACCTTTAGCTGTTCATCCAATGATCGCAGCGCTTTGAGCATGAATGCCAACCGGGAGCCACTGGCGAATCGTCCTTTGTAGATCGCCTCATCAAGAATGAATACCGGCAGCACAGAATGACCTGTTGCCGCTGCTGCCAGGAGCGCCGTGTTATCGGTCAGGCGTAAGTCCCGCCGAAACCAATGAATGACGAAGGTTTGCATCGTAGCACCTTTGCATGAAACGGCTTCGGCTTATGGCTGTGTCTCAGCGTGAAACAATGTTGCGCCTGTCCGCACTGGCATCTCATCAAGAATACCATCCACCACCCGCATCGCACCCAGGGTTACCCCTGCGGTTGATTGGCCGGGGAAAATAGAATCGCCGACCAACCGCAAATTGCGAATGCCGGTGCGCGGCCCACGAGCCGTCAATAGGGATTTCTGAGGAAACCCGCCGACCATCCCCAGATGCCGATCCGTATAGAACTGGTACGTCACCGGGCTGCCCGGCAGCATCAAATCAACCGCTGACCGGAATCCTGGCAGTGCACGTTCAATCGTGCTCAACATCCGTTCAGCATAATCGTGTTTGCGCGCAGCGTAGGCTTCCGGGTCAGCCTTCAGCACATCCCACCAGGGCTGCACCAGGGTATGCGTCGTCACCGTCGCCGCCCGCCTTCCGGCAGGTGCGCGTGACTGATCCCATGATGGAGACATCGAAATAAACACCGTGCTGCCTTCACCCATCGGCCCCGTCATCTGGCTGACGACCTGGTGATGATCCGGCCAGTCCGCCGGGATTTTGCTCGCGTCCAGGCCAAGGTGCAGGGCAAAGGCTCCGTAACCTGCTGGACGGGCCTCCACCTCGCGGCGCAACCGCGCTGGGCTAGCTTCACCTAGCAGGCCATCCAATGACCACGGTGTTAAGTTACCAATAATCACATCCGCCGGCAGAAACTCACCTTGTTTACCCCGTCGCCCCTGCTGGACAGTGACACCGGTAGCCTGACCAGCTTCGACATGGATTTGCGTTACCCGTTGACGGAAGCGCACTTCCCCACCCACCGACTCAATCTTTTCGACCAGGGTATCCGCCAGACCGCCGATACCCCCTTCAACATGAAATACACCCTGCCGCGCCAGATCCAATGCAGTAGCACTGTAGACCGCATTGGCATGTTGACCCGTCGTTTGGGCAGAAATCAACAGTTGTGCATCGATGAAGCGGTTGAAAGGAAGGTCTTGCGCCAGTCCGTGTTGGGCCACCCATTGGGAAGCCGTTCGAAATGCCAGAGGGAGGAGAAGCAAATCTGCGGGTAGATGGCTTACTCCAACACGGACCAGTCGCAAGAGTTCCGATAAGCTGGTGGGCGGCCACGGTAGACCCGCCGCCGACATCGACCAACCTAAATCGGCAAGTTTGGATTGGTGTTCCCAAAAGTGGGCACTTGCTGGGAACTGCCGGATCACATCTTGGTTGTCTTTAGTGAGCGCCACCGACCGATCAGGCAGGTGGACTACCCAGGCTGGATCATGCTCCTTGACCGGCCAACGCAGACTCAGCCGCTTGCCTGCCACCGCATGAGGGCCACCAGGCTGAAAACCGCCAGCAACCGTTGCCCCGGCCTCAAACCGATAGCCTTTGTGGGTGAAGGTCCCGGCGCACCCGCCCGCATAGGCTTGTGCCTCCAGCACCACCACCTGATACCCGGCCTGTGCCAGTAACGCGGCAGCCGTCAAGCCACCAATTCCGGCCCCGATGACGATCACACGCGATGATGTTTGCGACATGAGATGTGATGCGATCCTTCAAACTATAACCAAATCAATTCAATTGTACAACTCCTGTATTCTTTTTGTTCAGGTTATGACCTTGCGCTCATGACCTGCTTAGCCGTTTTTCAGACTGAGAACTACCGGAATCCCTACAGGACGACCCACTCGGTCGCCCCTACCCTGAAGACTAGATCAATTGCGATGAAATTAGGCTTAAGCGCCGCAGGATTGGCGCACAATCAATCGAGGGCGGATCAACACATGCTGCGGAGAACTGCTAGCATCAGCCCGTAGTGCATCCACCTGGTTCACCAGCGCGGTGCAAATTTCCGAGATCGGCTGCCGAATGCTGGTCAGTGCGGGGCGCAAATACTGGCTCATCGGAGCATCGTCAAACCCGACAATAGCCACGTCCTGCCCTACCCGCAACCCCATGAGCTCGGCCTGGTTCATCATTCCGACCGCCACCAGGTCGGTCACCGCTACCATCGCAGTAGGCCGATCAGCCATGGGCAGCGACCAGAGATACTGGAAGGCCTCTCGTCCAGCCTGCTCCCGATTCTCAATCCGAATCATATAGTCGGCGCGAGTCTCAATCCCAGCCGCCTCAAGAGCCATGTGATAACCCTTGACGCGATACTCCCCTGAAATCGAGTCTTCAGGCCACGCCACCATGGCAATGCGCCGATGCCCCAGTCCGATCAGATGCTCGACCGCCTGGTACATCCCTTCAGTACCATCCGTATCCACCCAATTAAAGTTCCAGTTCGCCTCAGAGCGCCCAAAAGCGGCAAATGGAAATTCGCTGTCCAGCAGAAAGCGAATGCGCGGGTCGCGCCGTGTGGTCTCCGCCACCACAAACGAATCAATGCGCCCGGTACGGATGAGTTCCGCATAGGCCGGTACGGGGTCATCCGTCGGGTGCGTAAAAGTCATCAAATGATAGCCATGAGTCTCGGCTGCCTGCGCCAGATAGTAAATGAACTGGTCAAGAACGGGATTCATTTGACCATTCGGCACTTGATGCCAGGCATATCCAATCAGCCGAGTACGGCTGGCTTTCAGGTTCCGGGCGGTGCTGTTCGGGGTATAGCCGATCCGCTCAATCGTTTCTAGTACCTGACGACGGGTATCATCACTGACAAGTGAGCGCTTATTATTCAGAACATAAGATACGGTTGCGATGGAAACCCCGGCTTCGCGGGCAACATCTTTGATGGTAGGCATGGTGGCATCTCAGCGATATAGCGCAGTTGATTCCTGTACCGGAGGAGGGTGCTCTGCATTCACTATACCGCACATACTTACGATTGTGTATAAAGCGAGTTCATGTCCACAGCTAACAAAACAGGCCGGAGGAAAATCCCCCCGGCCCGTTGACAACTACGCTTCAGCCATCATTTTCTCACGGCGTTTGCGGTCTTTCAAACGTTCTTCCGTATTCAGGATGCGCTTCCGCAGGCGCAGGTTAGCAGGTGTCACTTCCAACAGTTCATCTTCCGCCATGAACTCGATCCAGTCATCCAGGCTCATATTCCGGGGCGGAGTAAGACCGTCCGTAGTTTCGCTCGGTTTGGCGCGATGATTGGTGAGATGCTTGGTCTTGCACACATTCAGATCCAGGTCACCGGGGCGAATATGTTCACCCACGACCATACCTTCATAGACATCCACCGCTGGACCAACGAAGAAGCTGCCACGCTGCTCGACTTGTAACAGAGCGTACGGCGTGGAAACACCAGACTCCATAGCCACCAGGCTGCCGAACTGACGGGAAGGAATATCCCCGACCAAGGGCTCATATCCGGCCATGATGCTGTGCACCTGACCCATACCGCTGGTCGCCCGCATAAAGTGCGGGCGGAAGCCCAGGATACCGCGTGTGGGCACCAGATACTTGATATAGGTCGTGCCGCTTTCCGTCCGCATATCGATCATCCGCCCGCGCCGGTTACCCATCATTTCCATGATCGTACCGACCACGCTGTCGGTGCATTCGATATGCACTTCCTCAATCGGTTCAAGAACTTCACCGGTCTCCGGATCTTCATGGAAGATAACTTCCGGTTTACTGACGTCGAACTCGTAGCCTTCACGCCGCATCGTTTCGATCAGAATACCCAGATGCAGTTCACCACGCCCGCTGACCACGAATTTATCCGCCGATTCTCCATCGCTGACCCGCAAGGCCACATTGGTGCGCGTTTCGTTATACAGGCGTTCGCGTAAACGGCGGGAAGTCCCCCAGCCGGTTTTACCCTCACGACCTGCCAGCGGCGAAGTATTCACACCAAAGGTCATACGGACGGTCGGCTCTTCCACGCTGATAGCGGGTAAGGCTTCTGTTACCGACGGGTCGGCAATCGTATCGCTGATGCCCAACTCATCGAAACCGGCAAAGGCCATGATATCGCCTGCACGGACTTCGTCGACATCCACTTTCGTCAGATTATGATACGTGAACAGATACTCGATCCGGCCAGTCGAGCGCGCACCCTGCGGGGTAATCCGCACCACCGGCATTTGCCGCTTCATCACGCCGGACATCAACCGACCCACGCCGATCTGGCCCTTGTACTTGTCATATTCCAAGGTTGTGACCAGCAGCTTAGGCGGTGCATCCATCTCGACCTTTGGCGGCGGCACTTCCTTGATGATCGTCTCAAAAAGAGGGGTCAGATCGCTGTGCAGCCCATGTGGGACCAACCCTGCACGACCAACCAGACCAATCGCATACACCACTGGGAAATCCGCCTGTTCATCACTGGCACCCAGTTCGATGAACAGATCGAAGGTCTCATTAAGTGCCTCGTCCGGGCGGGCATGAGGCCGATCCACCTTATTGATGACCACGATGATCCGCAGCCCCAGACCCAGCGCTTTCCGCAGCACGAACCGAGTCTGTGGCATTGGGCCTTCCACCGCATCGACCAACAGCAGGGCTCCGTCGACCATGTTCAGCACACGCTCGACTTCACCGCCGAAGTCCGCGTGTCCGGGCGTATCGACAATATTGATTTTATGACCGCCCCAGGTCACGGCGGTATTCTTCGCCAGAATAGTGATACCGCGTTCGCGCTCTAGATCGTTCGAGTCCAGAATACGTTCGCCCGTTTCAGCACCTTCGCGGAAGACCTTGGATTGCTTCAGCATCCCGTCAACCAGCGTGGTCTTGCCGTGGTCAACATGCGCGATAATCGCGATATTCCGTAGATCGTTTCGTACTTCAGTCACAGCTTGCGCCTCAGTTGCATTTCAATAGTGAGCCAGTATATTGTAACAAACGGGTGTACTCAGCGGATAGATGTGATCTTGTAGATCAAAGATTAAGTGAATTTTATGAAGCTTTCTGCTGGCTGCCTCGGAGACTGAGCCGGTGCTCAGGCCTATATCACGGCCCCCTCATACCATGAGAGTACAGAATAAGATGTGTAAATAGCGCATCACCCCAATGGACTGAACGATATGGCGACCAAGACCTTTACCCATCGCTCCACCATGCCTACAACCATGGAACGTATGACCGCTTTTCATGAAGACCCGCGTGCGCTGCGGATTCTCACACCGCCGCCCATCTTCATGCAGCCACTGTTCGATCACCGCACTTCGTTAACCGAGGGCGATCTGGAATTCCGCCTATGGTTTGGGCCGATCCCCTTCCGCTGGCACGCTCGCCACGAACCCGGCCCCACCCCCACCAGCTTTGTTGACCGGCAGATCAGCGGACCCATGCAATCCTGGGTACACACCCATTCCTTCACCCAGAAATCAGATGGCATCGAACTCCAGGATCAGATTGTGCTGGAACACAAACCGGGTCTGCCCGGTCTCCTCACGCGTCTGATGTTCGATGGCCTGCCACTTCGAATCCTGTTCCTCTACCGTCATTTCCGCACCCGTCTGGGCACGCGCACCTGAATCAAAACGCCGGAGGCATTGCTCCGGCGTATGATTGACTCTCCCTCTCCAGCCGTCTTCGGCGAGGGAGAGGGGGCCGGGGGGTGAGGTTCTTACGCCCGCCCCGCCACCTTCACCGGAATAGTCCGTGGCTGAGCTTCCGGCGTCTTGGGCAGCGTCAGGGTCAGAACGCCATCGGCGTAGCTGGCCTCGATCGCATCGGCATCCACCGAACCATTCACGCGCACCGACCGGCGATATTCGCCATAAGCGCGTTCGCTCAGCAGCTTGCGGCCTTCGGTTTCCGGTTGCGGAACCTCGGCGCGGATCGTCAGCACATCGTCCTCATAGCTGACCTGAATGCTCTCCGCTGTCGCACCGGGGATAACTGCCTGCAGGGTGTAGGCGTGGTCGGTTTCATATGCATCCATCGGCAGGTTATGACCCGTCCGGTTATAGACCGGGCGTGCCGCTCGCCAATCCTGATCCAGCATCCGATCCATCAGATTGTGCATTGCAGCCACTTCACGAACCGGGTTCCAACGAACCAGTGTAGCCATGTTGATGTTCTCCTCTAAATCCGTATTGCCTGTACGCAGATCAGCATATGCGCCCTGTGTAGGAGAACTGTAGACGCTCCGTTAGAGAACTATCGATAATCCATCAAATTTACGTAAGAGCTTTTTCTTCGTCCCTCGCTTGTCTTTTCTCTGCGCCTCAGCGGTTAATCCTTCCCGAACCATGCCACCGCTTCGATGTGATACGTTTGCGGGAACATATCCACCGGCTGCACCTGCGCGAGCGTATACCCTGCCCCAACCAATCGCTTGGCATCCCGAGCCAATGTCGAAGGATCACAGGAGACATAGGCAATCCGCGTCGGCTGCTGTGCGATCAGGGCATCCAGCGCCGCCGGAGCCATCCCCGCACGTGGCGGATCAACTACCGCCGCACTGAAGGGTCCCGTCAATCCACCTAGCACGGTCTCGACACTACCTACCTCAAACGCCGTATTTGCCTGCCCCGCGAGGTTAAATCGCGCATCTTCAACAGCGGGCGCAAAGCTCTCCACACCGACCACCGACTCGAACCGCTCGGCCAGGAACGCACTGAATAGCCCCACCCCGCTGTATAAATCCAGCGCAGCACCGCCCGCTACCGATCCCAGCCACGCCATCACCTGCTCGACCAGCACCGCCGCCTGTGCCAGATTGACCTGAAAGAAGCTCCCACCCGCCACCCGGAAAGACTTCCCCTTTACGTGGTAATGCACCGCCTCCGCGCCAGCCACAACCCGCGCAGGCGCGTCCTCTCGTGCTGAAACCGCTACCAACCACTCACCCGCGTCCGACCCCACCTGCACCCGTATCCGGTCATCGCTCCGGTTCCCCCTCTCCCGTGACGCGATTCCCACGACATTCTTCTCATGCCGAGGTGGAGCGTCACGAACGGAGAGGGGGCTGGGGGGTGAGGCCTCTGTGAAATCTTCTGCCAGAACGAGCAACTCCGGTCGGCTGATCGGACAATCACGAATAGCGATCACCTGCCGGTCATCCACGCCCACAAAACCCAACTTCCCCTCTCGCGTCGGATGAAAAGTCACATGCGAGCGGTACGACCAGGGAGGGTCACTTGGGAGGGTCGGCAGCACCAGCGCATCCTTCAGACCACCAATCCGCGCCAATTGATCGGCCACGATCTGCTGCTTGAAGGTCAATTGCGCCCCGTAGTCGATATGCTGCCATTGGCACCCACCGCACTGACCGACATGCCCGCAGCGCGGTTCGACTCGTGCGGTCGAGTGCGTCAAAACCTCGACCACCTCCGCCAGTGCGAAACGACCCTTATCCTGTCGAATGCGCGCCCGCACCCGCTCCCCGCTGATACCCCCGGTCACGAAGACCGCCCTGCCCTCGTGACGCCCCACCGCCGCCCCGCCATACGCCATCCCGGTCAAATCGATTTCAATGATCGCGCCCATTGTCATGCACCTGTGCCAGATCGTTCCATTCGGGCTATTATAGACTGCTGTGAGGAGCGCGGTTGGAAATCAGGGTCAATGCTGGTAAATGAGAGCAAATCGGAACATATGTTCCGTTTCTTAACCCGCATTCGGCTATACTCACGGGTAAGGGCAGATAAACGGGTCAGATTTGGACAAAATCGGGGAATCTAATCTGTCCAAAGTGTCAAATCTGTCCAAAATGTCCAGTAAACCCGGATCAACCGTAGCCCATCATTATGACGTAACCATTTCAAAATCAAGGATACTTGTATGTCGCTCCAACAGCGCGTCATTGACGCCTTTCAACGAAAGTTCGGCGCACCACCCGCTATCGTCGTCCGCGCACCAGGCCGCGTCAATCTCATTGGTGAACACACCGACTATAACGATGGTTTTGTGCTGCCGATGGCCATTGACCGCGCCGCCTGGATTGCCCTGCGCCCTCGTACCGACCGCCGCCTGGTCGTACAGTCGCTGGATTTCGATCAGTCTGTCGATGTCGACCTGAACCAGATGACCAATACCGGTCCCGGCTGGGCGGAATACCTCAAGGGCGTAGCCTGGGCGCTGACTGACTCCGGCCGGCAATTGGAAGGCTGGGATGGTGTCACTGCCGGGGATGTGCCGATTGGAGCCGGGCTGTCATCATCCGCAGCCCTTGAACTCGCCACAGCCCGCGCCTTTGCCACTGTCTCACAGCTCGACTGGAACCCGGCACAGATGGCGCTCCTCAGCCAGCGGGCCGAGAACAAGTGGGTCGGCGTGAATTGCGGCATCATGGATCAGATGATCTCCGCAGCCGGTGCCGCCGGTCATGCCCTGCTCATTGACTGCCGCTCGCTGGAAAACCAACTGGTACCCCTGCCCCCGGGGAACGCCGTGATCGTCCTCGATACCGCCACCCGCCGCGGCTTGGTCGATTCCGCCTATAACGAACGCCGTGCCCAGTGTGAAGCCGCCGCCCGTTTCTTCAATGTCAAAGCCTTACGGGATGTCAGCGTCGCCCAGTTTGAGGCTCGCGCTGCCGAACTTGATGAGGTCACCCGTCGCCGCGCCCGCCATGTCGTCACCGAAAATGACCGGACGCTCAAAGCAGCAGAAGTCATGCGGGCGGGTGATGCGGCAGCACTCGGCCTGCTGATGAACGCCAGCCACGATAGCCTGCGTGATGATTTTGAAGTGACCAATAGTGCGCTCAACGTGATTGTCGAGATTGCGCGCCAGCAGCCCGGTTGCTGGGGTGCCCGCATGACCGGCGCAGGTTTTGGTGGCTGCGCGGTCGCCCTCGTCAAGGCTGAAGCTGCCACCGCCTTTGACCAGGCCGTAACCGCCGCCTATACCCAGGCTACCGGACTCACGCCCAACGTCTACATCTGTCACGCATCGGATGGCGCCAGCGTCGTTCCGTAGGCCGCAACATATCGCGCCCTATAATCAGATTGCCCTCAGTACTCCCCTCTCCTGTGACGCGGCTCGAACCGACACTGAACTTTCCCATAGCATGAGCGTCACAAACGGAGAGGGGCGGGGATTCTCAAGTGTAGGTTTTTATTGTGAGCCTCAATGTAGAGAGTACAACGTGGCTATATCGCGCTCCGGCTCCCATTCTCCAGCGCCGCATACCCTACCAAAACCTGACTTTACCAACGTCAAAGCGGCGCGGAAGGAGAAGGGGCTGGGGGTTGAGGTTCCGTCTTTGCGGTCGCCTTACGAATAAACCTGCCCTTGAAAAGTGGGCAAGGGGGTGAGTTTCTTCCCACAAAGCGCAACGTCCCGTTGATCGGGACGCCGCTGGTGGAGAAGCCCTGTTGCAATTTTCGCAGAGGTCTTTGCAGAAGGTGCAGTCAAAAGGTAACGCCGGAACACTATCCCGGCGTTAACACATCTGAACACTTCCGTTAAGGCACTGTGAAGCCAATGTGACGACAACCCTCTACCTCAGCGTCACGTCTTCCTCTGCGTCTCTGCCTCTCCGCTTCTCTGCGTCTCTGCGCCTCTGCAGTAAAAGTTCCCACTTCAATCCCGGTAATGCACTTCGCTCAACTCCCGCAGCTTCCCTGCCGCCTGCTCCGGGGTGATGTCTCGCTGGGCCTCGGCCATCATCTCGTATCCAACCATGAACTTGCGGACGGTCGCCGACCGCAGCAGGGGCGGATAGAAGTGCGCGTGGAGCTGCCAGCCATCCACAGCCGGAGTCTGGAACGGTGCTCCGTGCCAGCCCATCGAGTAGGGGAACGAAGTCAGGAAAAGATTGTCATAGCGGGTGAGCAGTCGCTTGAGCGCGTCCGCTAACCCTTTCCGTTCACCATCCGTCAGATCAGGCAGGCGCAAGACGTGGCGCTTGGGCAGCAGCAGCGTTTCATACGGCCACACGGCCCAGAACGGCACCACGGCAATCCATTCGTCGTTCTCCACCACCGTTCGTTCGCCCTGTGCAGATTCAAGTGCAGCGTATTCCACCAGCATTGGGCGGCCATGTTCGCGGAAATACGCCCGCTGATTACGGTCTTCGGCAGCGATCTCATTCGGTAGCCAGTCACCTGCCCAGATTTGGCCGTGCGGATGCGGATTGGAGGCTCCCATCGCCTCCCCCTTGTTTTCAAATACCTGCACCCAGGGGTAACGTGCCCCCAGTTCAGTGGTCTGGTCCGCCCACAGGTCAATGACCTGCCGAATATTATCCAGAGACATGCGCGGAAGTGTCAGGTCATGCCGGGGTGAAAAGCAGATCACCCGGCAAGTGCCGTTAGTAGCCTGTACCTGCATCAAACCATTGTCTGGGGTTGGGGCTGGCGGCACACCTTCCATCAGGGCCGCGAAGTCGTTGGTAAATACATAAGTAGAGGTGTAGGCCGGGTTGACTTCCCCGTTAGCGCGGGTATTGCCAGGGCATAGATAACACGTCGGATCATACTCCGGTCGATTATCCGGTGTCGGCGACTCGACTTTGCCTTGCCAGGGGCGCTTGGTACGGTGGGGGGAGACCAGCACATACTCGCCGGTCAGTGGGTTCAATCGTCGATGCGGGTGTTCAGTGAAGATGAAATCCATAGTGAGGCTCACTCATAATACATGGAAGTATACAGTCAGTATAACCCGCCACAGCAACCCCGGCGACCAAGCTGAAAAATCGGAACAAATGTTCCGGTATTCAAACGATTCGATGTTAAGATTCAGCTATGTTGAACACACGCCTTTCTCTCTACATCACACCGCTTATTCGTCACGAGCTTGGCAGCTCTGGCGGCAGCGTCCCGTACAGCCACCGTCAGTCGTCCAAAGTGACAACGTGGTGGCAGGCTCTCCTGTTTCCGCCAATACCGTCAAATTTGGGTGGCTCCAGCCAGGCGTCCCGCGGTCAGAAAACGACGACTCAGCGCCATCCTCCCGTCTTCCCGCCAGTCTATCGGGTGACAGTTTCGCCATCGCCGCCAAACAACAACTACCTTCTCTCCAGGTTCGGCACTCTGCACTTCTTCAGGTCGTCCCTGCTCGCGTTGCCCCTTTCATGCAAATCGGCTAAAGTGGAAGCGTTCCAGCGCACCACACCACAGTGGGAGTAGAGCCTATCATGGCCTTTGACAAGAAACGCATCTTCATTAGCTATGCGCGGGAAGATAAAGCCTTCGCAGAGCAGCTACATGAACAATTATCAAAATATGGGCTGGACGTCTGGCTGGATGTGAAATCCGTTCCACCGGGTGCTGATTGGGCCAAACTGGTCGCCCAGGACATCAGTCGATCAGACGGCCTGCTGCTCATCATGTCACCGGATAGCAAGGCATCGCCGAATGTCGAGGTCGAGTGGCAGCAAATGCTGACCCAGGGCAAGCCAGTCATCCCCCTGTTCTTCCGCGCCTACGGGGGCAGCTTCAGCCCGGAGATCGACAAGCTCAGTTACATCGATGTCAGCAGTCAGAGCGAACACTTCACCTATAAGTTCCGCCGCATTCTGGATGGGTTGAAAGCACAGGGATTCGCGGTCACCGAGAACCTGACCGAAGGCTTGTACGTCTCCAAGACGGTACACGTAGGACCGCCTCCCTCGTCATCAGTGCAAGCAGCCCCGCCGGGTTCAGCACGGATGCCCCTCATCATCGGGGGCATCGTCATCGCAGCAGCCATCATCGCCCTGCTGCTCCTGCGTCCTGGCGCAGGCGCAACCACAGCCACTGCTACGCCAACCGAACCGCCAACGGCTGTTCCCGCCAGCATAACCCCGGCAGCCGAAATCACCTCCCCCACGGAAACCCAGCCCGCGCCGACCGACACAGCACCAGCACCGATAGCGACTACCGCTTCGGCCTCAGCTGGAAGTAACCGCATCGATGTCCGCGTCGTCTACAGCGGCCCGGATAGCTTGACCGTGATCGTGCAGGGGGATAGCAACTTTGCCGATATTGGCTTGTTGGCAGCCGGATCAGAAGATGCGGTTAACCTGATTGAGCGCTTCGATGGCCTTCAACTGGCCGGTGGCACCGCCAGCGCTGGAGCTTGCCTGCGTTTTGTACAGGATGGAAACACACCGCCACTCCCGACCGATTGCGAAAGCAGCAAGCTGCTCAGCAGGACCGTCAGTAGCGCCGATGTGTTTTGGTGGGATACGGTTGCTAACCAGGCCCGCAGCTTGAGCGTCCGGCGTGGAGACGAAAATCTACAGCTCTGCTCCGCCGCCGTCGCCGCCGCCGCAGGCTGCGTTATTCAGGGCTGATGGTGTTTGCATTGAACCAGCGTCCGAACTGACCATAAACCGAACTGGCTGACCAGTGCTTGATCAAACTCGCTCGTTCCGATTCGGGCAGTGCAGAAAGCGGCTGGTCAGTCCCTTCCGGGATGAAGACACGCCACCAATCTGAGTAAACTGCAATCGGAGTTGGATCAGCCTGCTCGCTCAACCGACCCACCGCCGCTTCATCAATAAATGTCTGGGTCTGCCCCTGGGCATCGATATAGGTCAGGGCGCTGATAAACCTGCATGACCGATCTGGAACACCCTGCATCAGACGCAGGATGGCATCCACCCCCAGCGTTTCCAGAACATAACGGCTGTAAGGACCGGGAAAACCCTTCAGTGCATCAATGAAAAAGCCACTGTCTTCCGCAATAACCGGCTTCTGCAGTTGACGATATCCTTGTTGGGCCTTACTGCTGACCACAGCCTCAACCCGATCTGCCTGCGGTTCCATCAGCGAAAGATCTACCTGAGTGAGCTCAATCTGAAAGGGAGCCAAAATCCGTTGTGCCAGCGCCAGTTTAGATGGATTGCCTGTCAGGAAGGAGATCGATGTCATCATGGTTGTATGGTTCAAATGATTGACCGGATTTATGAATTATTCATGAATTTACGTTTCATTAATTAACTCTATATGTATTTTGCGCTAAGCTGTTGTTGGAAGTGTAACTCATTGGTCGATAGTTGAAACGGGAGTGACCTCGAATGTTGTTTGAAGATCTGTTTTTCGACGACGAATCTCTTGCTCCAACAAACAACACCAACATTCGTGTGAACCAACTAGGCCGCACTGTACAGTTACAGGCGGAATACCTGGAAGACGGTGAAGTCGTTCGTTGGAACCGCGTCACAGAGGTACGGCGCACGTCGTCAAGTACTCGCGCCACTGGCCCACTCTCTGCACCAGTTGTAACTGCCTGAAGACGTTCTCTGGCAAAAATAACAGCGGCTGAGGGAATAAAACTCAGCCGCTGTTGATTCTACTGTGGTATGCCGGACGAATCAGGTGCGTACGCTGCATACACCAGATTTTCGTGTTTTTGGCTAAGACCGATGATGGTCTCTTCATGGGAACGGTAGAACTCGCGCAGGCGATTCAATTCCCCTTGACCAATGTTCTTGTAATCCCGACCCACATCATGCTGATTGAAAAGATGATCATACAGAATGCTGCGGAGCGATTTCCGACTGAGGATCAGCGGCGTTACCAGCGTGGTGTAAATCTGCTCGGAACCTTCAAGCAAAGTCGGCACACCCATTCGGGCATAGATACGATTGAACCCGATTAGAATATCGAGTGGACGCATGGTCGCGTCTTCATAGTACAGCTCGACCATCTCTTCCCATGTGGGTGGTCGATTATGAATCGCTCCAAACTGCGTGACCAGTTCAAACAGGTGATTGTGGGGGTTCCCGCTGCTGGCACCAAAGTACAGGTAATGCCGGGGTTGAGCGCGGCGCGGTCCGGCAGCGTTCATGGCTTCTTCCATATCGCCCCGGAAGTGATGGGCCATATCGCCATAGAATCGCACATCGTAACCCATCTGATGATAGGTCGCGATGAGATCAGGGTGACTGCTGAGACCAGCAATCCCTTGCATCAGATACTGGTGGGCAGTTGCATGTCGCTGTTTTTGATCTTCAGAGTAGACAGGGATAAAAACACGGTAAATACCATGAGAGGCCAGCAGAGTAAAAAGCTCAGCCAGGCGCTCCAGTACCACCTGAAGGTAATGCAGCAAATAACTATCATCTTTCGGTGGTGCATCCAGATATTCGGAAACATACCACCGCCGTGTACCATTGATGAGCAGCGACACGCCCAGTTGATGTGGATATACAAATTCAGCGACTTGTTCATCGCTAAGTTGTGTAAACTCATCCAAACTGGGCACGATATCTGTGAGTGACATGAATGCACCCCGTGCTTGCTACAATTACATCAGGTTACATTTTCGTAAAAATTTTGAAATAATGCAAGCAATCTCGCGTTAAGTCTAACATTTGGCATGACTCTTTTGTGACAAATAACATCCTAATGACAAACAAGTCCATCTCTTTCGCCCAATGGCAACCCGCTCTATAATCATACACCTTACACTAGAATCGATTCCGATTCAGGGAGCCTTCATGACCCAGCGCGATTTTTCGCAATTGATGAACGCTATATCTACCCGGGAAGTGATGGTCAAGCAATATTTGCTGGAACAACACCCGGTCGCCATTGAATACAATCACTTGCAACAGGCCGCGCTCAGTTATGTCAAAGCCGGGGGGAAATCACTTCGCCCAGCAGTACTGATGTTTGCCTGTGGAGCAGTTGGTGGGGATGAACGCAAAGCCATTCCCGCAGCCGCTGCAGTCGAACTCTATCACACCTTCACCCTCGTCCATGATGACATCATCGACCGTGATGAAATGCGCCGTGGTGTTCCGACTGTCCATGTGGATTTTGCCCAACGTGCCCGTACTGAATTTAAGTACGATAACGCTACCGCAGAACACTATGGCCTGGCAGTTGCCATCCTGACCGGAGATATTCAACAAGGTTGGGCAGCTTCATTACTGCCTTTGCTGCACCGTGAATTTGGTGTCTCTGCGGAACTGGCTCTCAACCTGGTGGATGAACTCTTTCGCCGCGTTCAGCAGATTTTGATTAATGGCGAAACGCTCGATATTCTGCTTTCTCAGATGCCTGTCGATCAGGTCACACCGGAGCAGGTGGTCAATATGCTCTGGCAAAAAACGGGCATCCTCTATGAATTCTGTGGTCGTGCGGGTGCTGCCATTGGTCTCAATCAGCCAGATCTGTATCACTCGTCAGTCGAAGCGCTGGCCACTTTCACCAGCCGCTGCGGTACAGCTTTCCAGATACAGGATGACATCCTTGGCGTCGTTGGTGAAGCCAACAAATTAGGAAAAGCAGTTGGGAACGACATCCGCGAGGGCAAACGCACCCTGGTATTGATTGGCAGCCTCCCCCGCATGACGGCAGCCCAGCGCAAATTCACCCTCAAGACAATCGGCAACCATGAGAGCAGCAATGCGGATGTTGAAGAAGTGATCAGCCTGTTCCGCAATAGTGGGGGGATTGACTACGCCCGCGATATGGCGCATCAGTACATGAACGAAGGACTAACGGCGTTGGAGAGTGTGCCTGAGTCCGAGTTTAAATCCCTGCTGAAGCAGTGGGCTGAATTCGTGATCGAACGCGCTCGATAGCGGTATACCCGTTCATACATGACCAATCGTCTGCGGACATATCCAAAAGCATCAATAGCACCAGACGAGGACGAATTCAACAATGCCAGCGCAACAGCAGATTAGCTTCTGCTGCTGCGCTGTATGTTATTGGTGCACCTTTACCACCGATTGAAGGCCGGGCGGTAGCTTGTCAACGCCCGCATGTACTGGGCGCGCTCAAACGCGCTCGGGTCTTCGGCATGCATCTGGCTTACACTGCCACGCATCTGGGTGACCGACTCATACTCGTGCTTGTCCATCCACTCACGCAGACCCGCCTCGACGGATTTGATGTAGTCAATCCCGTTATGCAGGAGAGCCGAGGTCATCATGGTGACATTTGCTCCAGCCAGGATGAGTTTGACCGCATCGGTCCCACTATGGACACCACTGGTTGCTGCCATGTTCGCCTTAATGCGCCCATAGAGAATACCAATCCACGTCAGGGGCAACCGCAGGGCGGCTTCGGTACTGAGCAGAACGTGGGGTTTCACTTCCAGTGTTTCCAGGTCAATATCGGGTTGGTAGAAACGGTTGAACAGCACCAGAGCATCGACACCACCATCATCCAACTGCTTGGCCATATGGCCCATATTGCTGAAGAACGGACTAAGCTTCATGGCAACCGGAATTTTGACGGCGGACTTGACCGCAGTAAGAATGTCAAGGTAAGTACGTTCCACCATCAGGCTCGTCAAGAGCGGGTCCGTCGGGATGTAGTAGACGTTGAGTTCCAGTGCATCGGCACCAGCCTCTTCCATCCGCCGAGCAAAACGAGTCCAACCGCCAATGCTGGAGCCATTCAGGCTAGCGATCACCGGAATATCTACCACAGCTTTCGCTTTACGGATGAGTTCCAGATACTGATCCGGCCCCGCATGATACTGATCCGGTTCCGGAAAGTAAGACAGGGCTTCCGCAAAACTCTCGGTCCCATAGCTCAGGTGATGATCGAGCGCCTCCCGTTCCCGGCGGATTTGTTCCTCGAAGAGTGAGAACAGGACAACTGCCCCGGCCCCCGCATCTTCCATCCGTTTGATATTGCTAACTTGTTCTGACAGCGGCGAAGCCGAACACACCAGCGGTGACCGCAATTTCATTCCCAGATAGGTCGTTGAAATATCCATCATATCCCCTCTTAGTGTGCGCTGCCGTCAGTCGGCTTGTGTGAACGGGAAGCCAGATACTCATAGAGCGCCCAGCGGGTGTTCACATCCTGTTGGGCTTCCGCGAATAACTGCCGGGATGCTTCTGGCTTGCTCAGTTCGAGCATCTTGAAGCGGTTTTCCATCCGCAGGAAATCCTTCACCGGGATCTTGGGCGGACGCGAGTCCAGGATCATCGGGTTTTCGCCTTGCTCTCCACGATCCGGGTTGTAGCGGTAAAGTAACCATTGACCACTGTCAACCACTGCTTTCTGGTTTCGCATGGCCTTGCCCATATCGATGCCATGGGCGATACAGTGGCTGTAGGCAATGATGAGCGATGGACCATCATACGCTTCGGCTTCCAGAATTGCCCTCAGAGTATGTTCATCCTTGGCGCCCATGGCGACCTGCGCAACGTATACATTACCGTAGCTCATGGCGATCAAGCCGAGGTCTTTCTTGCCTGCCGGCTTGCCGCCTGCAGCAAACTTGGCAACAGCAGCGCGGGGCGTAGCTTTCGATTGCTGACCGCCCGTATTGGAATAGACTTCAGTATCCATCACCAGAATGTTAACGTTGCGACCGCTGGCCAGAACGTGATCCAGGCCACCGAAGCCAATGTCGTAGGCCCAACCGTCACCACCAATGATCCACACATCGCGGCGGACGAGCGCATCTGCAACCCCCAGCAACCGCCGTGCATCCGGGCTATCAATGCTATTCAGCTTATCTTTGAGAATAGCTACCCGTTCACGCTGGTCATGGATGCCTGCTTCATCACGCTGTACGGCGTTCAACAAGCTGGTGACCAGTTCACCATCTAGCGCTGGAGCCACTTTTTCCAACAATTCACGGGCAATTTCGGCCTGCTTATCCAGAGAGACACGCATACCCAGACCGAATTCCGCATTATCTTCAAACAGCGAGTTTGCCCAGGCCGGGCCGCGACCCTGAGCGTTTTTCGACCAGGGTGTGGTCGGCAGGTTACCGCCATAGATTGACGAGCAACCCGTCGCATTAGCTACGACTGTGTGATCGCCAAAGAGCTGGGTAATGAGCTTGATGTAGGGTGTTTCACCGCAACCGGCGCATGCGCCCGAGAACTCAAACAGGGGTTGCTGAACTTGCTGCTGACGAATGCTGCTGGTCTTGATGAACCGCCGATCCAGTTCGGGTATCTGGGTGAAGAACTCCCAGTTTTCACGTTCCTGCTCCCGGATGGGTGGTTGCGGACGCATGTTGATCGCCTTGAAGGCGACTGCTGACTTATTCTTGGCCGGGCAGACATCCACACACAAGCTGCATCCGGTGCAATCCTCCGGAGCAACCTGAATGGTGTACTTCAAGCCTGACCATTCAGTATCGCGCGCATCGACGGCTTTGAAGGTGGCCGGGGCATCCGCAAGTACTGCCGGGTCATAGGCCTTGATGCGAATGACTGCATGGGGGCAGACCATCGCGCACTTACCACACTGAATGCAAATGTTCGGGTCCCAGACCGGAATTTCTTCCGCCAGATTGCGCTTTTCCCACTGGGTCGTACCACTAGGATAGGTGCCATCAATCGGCAGCGCGCTGACCGGCAGCAGATCACCTTTACGGGCGATCATCTGCCCCAAGACATTCTGTACAAATTCCGGTGCATGACCCGCCACAGCAGGCTGCATGGGGATCACACTGCTGATCGATTCCGGTACCTGAACCTCAAATAGATTTTCAAGGGTACGATCTACCGCTTCGAGGTTCTTCGCGACGATTTCTTCGCCCTTCTTGCCGTAGGTTTTCTCAATCGCACCCTTGATGGCACCAATCGCCTCTTCGCGTGGGAGAACACCAGAGATGGCAAAGAAACAGACCTGCATTGGCACATTGATGCGGCCTGCCATCCCACTTTCACGGGCGACTTTCAGCGCATCAATGACATAGAACTTCAGACGTTTCTCAATGATATGTTCCTGTGCGGAACGCGGCAGTTGGCTCCAGATTTCGTCCGGGCCAAAAGAGGTATTGAGCAGGAATGTGCCACCCGGCATGACCTCATTGAACATCTCATAGCGTTCGAGGAAACCGGGTTGATGGCAGGCAACCAGGTTAGCCTGGCTGATCAGGTAGCTTGAACGGATGGGGTTCGGCCCAAAACGCAGGTGCGACACGGTCATCGAACCCGACTTCTTCGAGTCGTAGACAAAGTATCCTTGAGCGTAATTCTCGGTATTCTCACCAATGATCTTGATCGAGTTCTTGTTGGCGCCAACGGTTCCATCCGCGCCCAAACCATAGAACACGGCTCGCACGACCGACTCCGGTTCGACCGAGAAATCAGGATCAAAGTCAAGGCTGCTATGGCTCACATCATCATTGATGCCCACAGTGAAGTGGTTCTTCGGTGTTTCCTGTGCCAGATTATCATAGACCGCTTTGACCATCGCCGGGGTAAATTCCTTAGACGACAGGCCATAACGGCCACCGACCACGCGCGGCATGGTCGTAAAGCGCCCGTGTTCATGCAGAGCGGTTATGCAATCCACATACAATGGCTCACCGGCGCTGCCAGGTTCTTTGGTACGGTCGAGTACAGCAATGCTGCGGGTGGTAGCAGGTAAAGCATCAATAAAACGCGACATGTCAAATGGGCGATACAGTCGCACTTTGAGCAAGCCCACCTTTTCGCCATGGGCATTGAGATAATCGACAGTTTCATGCGCCACTTCACCACCAGAGCCAATCACCACGATAACACGCTCGGCATCTGGGGCTCCATGATACTCAAACAGCTTATATTGCCGTCCAGTCAAAGCAGCAAACTGATCCATCGTCGCCTGAACAATATCCGGGCAGACGTTATAGAATGGGTTGACGGTCTCGCGCGCCTGGAAGTAGACATCGGGGTTTTGGGCAGTACCACGAATGAACGGGTGATCAGGTGAGAGTCCCCGCGAGCGGTGGGCTTCGATCAGATCTTCCCGCAGCATAGCGCGAATGACTTCGTCCGGGATCAACTCGATACGGGCGATCTCATGCGAGGTACGGAAACCATCAAAGAAGTGGATGAAAGGCAGTCGCGCCTGAAGAGTCGCCGCATGGGCGATCAACGCAAAATCGTGCGCTTCCTGCACCGAGGCTGAAGCCAACATGACCCAACCGGTTGCCCGTGCTGCCATCACATCACTGTGATCGCCAAAAATGGATAGACCCTGTGCTGCCAGTGAACGCGCCGCAATATGGAACACGGTCGAGGTCAACTCGCCCGCGATTTTGTACATATTGGGTATCATCAGCAGCAGACCCTGGGAAGCGGTGAAGGTAGTTGCCAACGATCCGGTTTGCAGCGCACCGTGAATCGCTCCAGCAGCACCGCCTTCGCTCTGCATCTCGATGACCTGTGGCACTGTTCCCCAAAGGTTCAGCTTCGCACCAGAGGCCCATTCGTCAGCCCATTCACCCATTGGCGAAGCCGGGGTGATGGGGTAGATAGCAATCACTTCATTGACCTTATAGGCAATCCGGGCAGCCGCCTCATTGCCATCAATGGTCGTATACAATCGCTCAGGCATGAATATCTCTCCTCATGGCATCCTGTTACAAAACGAACAGTACAGGAATCCTCGTCCCTATCTGTGAATCATGCTCCGTAACGGGCTATGACAAACAGTGCAATCCGTAATCAGGAAACCGTATCGTTTATCGGGACTTGGGAGTAGAGAGGTCAAAACACGTTGACTATGGAGGATATTGGATTGCGGGGATGAATCCCGTCATCCCCGCAATCCAGTCAACTAACGACTTGAGTTGGACTCGACCAACACATAGACAAAGGCTGCTGCAAAGAGTGAGGGCCACCACTGCTTTAGGCCGGGTGTGCCTTCGTAAGGAAACTCACGTTCAATACGGAAACCCAACTGTCTGGCCCACCAGTGGAAATCCGTGCGAGTCCAGAAACGTAGATGTTCACCCGGTGTGACTACCCACTGCAAGGGAAAGCGCCCAAGCAGTAATCGCAGACGATGGGTATAAAAACCCGTATTGGGAATGGAAATGATGATGCCTTTACCCACATGCGGTCGCAGGCTATTGAGCAAGGCTTCAGGATCAGGTAGGTGTTCAATGATTTCCGAGCAGATGACATAGTCATAGGGGCCACTCAGAAACTCGCTGATGGGACGGTTGATATCTGCAAGGATGACATTCAGTCCTCTTGCCCTGCAAAACTCAACTGCTTTGGGCGAAACATCAAGGCCAAAAGCATCGATATGTTTGCGTTCGAGCATATACTGAAGCAAAGCACCGTCACCTACACCTAAGTCCAGCACGCGGTCACCATCAGTGACCAGATCGGTAAAGACCTGGGCGCGCCGACGTCGCCAGTCTGAAAGCTGACCAATGGTGTTAGCAAGCTTGGAATCCCAATAGGTATCGTAGTCCGTGACCCCAACGCGAGCCGTAGATGGATAGGCGATCAAGCGCCGTGCCTGTCGAAAGCGATTTGCTACCCAGATGTAGAGTGGTCGCAGTGGGCTTTCACGGAGGGCACGCTTGATATTTTGCATGAGTTTATGCGCCATTCCTTGAGCAGGATGCAAAAGAGCCAACCTCAGAAGATTGGCTCTTTTAATACCCGAAGCGGGGATGACGGGATTCGAACCCGCGATCTTTGCCTTGACAGGGCAATATGTTAGGCCGCTACACCACACCCCCGTGTGGATCAGACAGGCAGAATAGTAGCACCCACCCTGCTACCCGTCAATGGTGGATTACTCCATTTTTAGGGCAATCACAGGAGGTAAGCGGGCCGCTCGCAGGGCAGGATACAGACCAGCCGCAAGGCCCACGGTCGTCGCCAGCACCAGGGCAAATGCCGCCAGCTCCGGCGGAATGACAAACAGTGAACCGCCAATCTGCGATGTGTCAATCGGCAGGAAGCTGATGCCACCCCCTTGGCCGCTGCCACCCTGCTGAGCACTAAGGCTGGCAATACCTTGATTGATCAGGTTTTGTAGCAGGAAGGATAAGCCCACCCCGGCAGCTCCTCCCGCCAGACCAACCAATCCAGCTTCGATCAGAAAGACGGTCAGTACATCCCGATCCGTAGCACCAATGGCCTTCATCAAGCCAATTTCTTTGGTGCGTTCGAGAATTGCCATGGTCATGGTATTAGCCACACCGAACGCGGCCACCAGCAAGGCAACCCCGCCGACGCCGCCCAACATCAGACGCATAGTGCTAAAGAACTGATTCAACTGATTGATATAGTCTCCCAACCCACCTGCGCCATATCCCATTTCGCGGAGTGCATCTGAGACAGGTACCGTTGTTTCGCGGCTAGTCGCCCGCACCAGCACCTGATCGTAACGAAAGTTCTTAGGCTCGATCTTGGTACCGGTAATCCACTCATTCCAGCGCAGGACGTCACTCAGCGCCATGAACATGGCATAATCATAACTGGTGCCTTCTGCCAGCAAGGCCGTTGCATCGACCTGCACCCGTCGCTGAGTAGGCGTGCCACTGCCGTACTGATACAGGTTCAGGCGGAAGTCCGTCTCAAAAAGATTGACCAGGGTTGGTTGAAAGTCACCACCATCAGCCGCTGCATCGGGGTCAAAAAAGTAATCCCCTACATGAGCACCGATGATGACCTCATCGCGTTCGAGCGAAAGTGAACCCTGAGTCGCCGTTACACCCAGATACGGTAGCAATTGAGGATCAATTCCAATGATCTGAGCATAGCCCTGCAAGCGCCCGGCCTGGATTTCCCCGCCTTGCAGATTAGTCATCGGAATGACCGCCGCAACCCCTGGAATTTGCCAGAACTTCTGGACAGCCTCCACCGTAAGCTGGGGAATTTCTTCAGGCTGCTGTTCTGGGCCGCTAGGACCAAAACTATAATTCGGATAGACCTGAATCTCGGTGAGCGCTGAACTGTTTCCAATTCCGGACTCTGCCGCGCGCTGCAAACCAAAAGTCAGCGCCACCAGCAGGATAACGGCGGTCGTACCGACCAACACACCCGCAGAGGTCATAATGAGCCGTGCCCTTGCACGGCCCAGATTGCCCACAGCCAACATGGAGAGTTCGTAAAACATGCGCCCTCCTAAACATTACCGATGATGGATTTAAGGAAGAGCGATTAGCTCCCCAGACCCAGTAACCCCAGCAGAAACCGCCCCAGAAGCGCATCAGGATCTTCTTCGACAGGTTCCCCTGGCAAGAAGGGGTCAAACCCCGGCGGTGGTGTACCAAAATCAATCGGCGGTGGCGGTTCAACCACTTCGATCTCATATTCCTTGACAATGCTATCCGGCTGATTGAGATCATCCGTGTAGTTGAAAATCAGGCGTACCGTCATCGTCCCCAAATCCAGCGTGCTGATATTGAGGTCAACATTCTGATTGTCATTCGTCTGGATCGGGCCAATGAAAGCGCCCTGACCTTCCAAAACTTCACCATTGGTCACTTCGGCAGTGATCGTAGTGAAGTTGACCGCCTTGCGCCCTCGGTTCGCAAGTTCAAGACTAAGGATCAGCGGTTCACCCAGATTGAGAGTCTCTGGCACCGGCCCACCGGTGGAGATATTCACCTGCGGCTCAATGATGACCACGATGCTGGCACCCAGGTTATCCGCTCCAGCCGTACCATCACTCGTCCGATAGCGTAAACCAATCGGCAAGGTATAGACACCGCTATCGACCGTCCCATTGACGATGAATTCCTGCGTCAATGTGACCAGACCTTCGACACGGGGCAGGTCACCAGCAAAAATGGTACTGCCTGTACCCAGCGGTGCGAAGGTGGTTGACGTATTTGACGGACTGCTGGGCGTGCCATTATCCGGCGTCACGTCGACTGCACCAAATGTAACACGGAGATCATTGGCATCTTCCTGACCAATATTTTTCAGATTCATGGTCAGGGTAAAAGTCTCACCCGGTCGCAAGAAGGACTTATCTTCCCCAATACTGTAGGACTCCAGCAGCAGGAGTGGCGCCGGTGCGACCACGTTCGCCACTTCCAGCGTCATCGTCTGGTTCGCAGTTTTGCTCTCCGAACCCTGAAGGAAGGTGATATTTAGCGATTGCGACTGTGGCCCAGCCTTGGCAGTACTATTCACAATCAGGGGCAAATCAACGCTGGCGCTGGCACCTGGCTCGATATCGCCAACCGCAAAGGTGTTGCCTTGCGGCCCCGCCAGCAGGATACCATCGGCGATTTGAAGCAGGACCTGCCCTGCCCGTTCATTACCCGTATTCTGGAGTAGCACCGAAATCGTTACCGGATCGCCAGGGATCACCGGGTTCGGGTTAACCAGATAGCGGGCCAGGACGACCTGGGAAGCCCGGGCCAGCGCATCGACATTCACGACAACCGTCTGCTTGGAAGACCCCGCTGTCCCGCTGAAATCCCGAAAGTTAATCGTGAGATTCACGTTTTGCGGCCCAGCAGGCACATCATTCGCTGCAATCACGGTGAAATTGACCGTAAATGATCCATTCACACCAATATCCGGCAGGATCAAAGTTGCCTGACCATCGGCGGGCAAAAACTTCTGCCCGGGATCGACCGACAAACTCACACCCTGCGCCACCCGCGTCCCCTGATTATAGAGTTCCACAGTGAAGGTCACGCGCTCGCCGGGGCGGATGGTCGAGGGATTGGCGCTGTACGTCCGCACGAGCAGGTTCGGCACACCGGGAATATCTGTGGGCTGGGTGGTGGGCGTAGGCGGCGGGGCAAAAGTCGGCGGCTCAGATGTGGGAACAGGCGCAAAGATTTCAATAGACCCTGGAACTGCTGTAACATCCCCGTTCGTGATCTGGATCACATAAGGTCCCAAGGCAAGATTACTAGGAATTGCTGCTGTGATCTGGGTCGCGCTGACGACTGTAGTCTCCAAATCGCCAACACCGAGCAAACGAACTACCGTCGGAATGGACCCGCTAACATTAAGATTCACACCCCGAATATCAAGAATACCCACCTGGTCACGCTGCAAACGGCTTGGTGAATAGGATGATACGCAGATGTTCGCCGAATCGGGACAACCGGGCCCCTGTGCATTCACAAGGGTCAATCCACCGATTAATAGAGATACGATAAGCAACAGGACAATAGGATAGGCGGCTTTACTCCGCATGTTCGTGCTCCTGCCCGGCACGGGCTGGTAATTGGCCGGCAATCGGCTGACCGATGACCCGCACCGTGCGATCATCGACAATGTGACCATCTCTTAACTGCACCACGCGGTCAGCGTAACTCGCCACGCCCGGATCATGTGTTACCACCAGGACAGTCTTACCCTGGCGCGTGCAGAGCGACCGCAGCATCCGCATCACCGTCTGGCCCGTTTTGCTATCGAGCGCGCCCGTTGGCTCATCCGCCATGATAATTGGCGGATCGTTGAAAAGCGCCCGCGCAATCGCAACCCGCTGCTGCTGACCACCTGAAAGCTGAGAAGGACGATGATCGATTCGGTCAGCCAGTTCGAGCCGTTCCAACAGGCGAAAGGCCCGCTGTTCGCGTTCATCCCGCCCCATACCTGCAAAGATACCCGGCAGAGCCACGTTTTCCAGCGCGGTCAGGGTCGGCACCAGATGAAAAGCCTGAAAGATGAAACCAATCGTGCGGCTGCGGAAAGCTGCCAGGTCTTCCCCGCCCAGTTGACTGGTCGGCTGCTCGGAGACAAGAATATCCCCATTGGTCGGACGATCCAGCCCACCGAGCATATAGAGCAGCGTACTTTTGCCAGAGCCGCTTGGCCCCATGATGGCAACAAATTGCCCACTGGGAATTTGCACACTCACGCCATCCAGCGCATGTACTACCTGCTCGCCCAGTTCAAACCATTTGCTCAGGTCACGGCATGCAATCATGATCTGAGGGCGACCGTTACGGCGTTCAGCCATGTTGGGTATTCCTGCTCATGGCGAACCTACAACCGTTGGCACGGCTTCGATCGGCATTTCTTCGGCGGTTGGCTCAATACCATCCACCTGGAAACCTTCCGGCAAGCCGAGGCTGCCTGGCAAAATTTCTTCTGATCCCGGCGCACTCTCACTGCCATCAGGGAAGAGTCCACTATCATCTCCGGGCAGTACCAGTTCATCAGGTAGGGTTGCCTCAGGCGCTTTGACTTGCCCGGTCAGAACCGGCGCAACAATCACAATGGCAGCCCAGGCAATCACGACGAGGGCAATCGCCCAATGTTTGCCGCGCAGCGTATTGCGCCCACCTACATAGATCAGAACCAGCGACCAGATCCAGAAAACAGTCGCGTTGGAAGCCAGAGAGAAAAGCAGATTACGGACAAATTCTGACTGGGTATTGTACCAATCCCACCGATCCAGCAAGCCGGATAAACCTGCCCCGCCCGGTTGGCCACCTGCTGCGAAAAAGACCAGTTGAAGGGCCGCCATCAATGCCAATGGCAGGGTCGACCAAATGGCAACCTGAAGGTTGAGGCCCAGGCGCGGTGCACGACCATTAAACAAGGTGATTTCGGACAGAAGAATACTGAGGACAAACCAGCCCAGGATAATCCCAGCCGAAGTGATCAATGCCGTTGTCCAGGTGCCGGTCACATCTCCAGCATCAGCTGTCGGTGTCAGGGGAGCACCGCCAGTACCGCCGAAGGGGTCACCGCCTAATGGAATACCACCGCCGCCAAAAGGATCGCCCCCAAAGCCAGCACCGCTATCAATAGGCGTTTCAAAGCCACCACTAAGATCCGTGCTGCTTCCATTCCGCAGACTTTCCTGACGGACAGCACTGAAGCTCACTAGCGCCAAAATCAGAATGGCAGCCCAAAGCCAGGTACGCGTATCTGAAAGCGGCGGCATAGTGCGGTAAAACTGAGCTGGTTGGAGCAGACCGGCCCACACTTGCCCGACCACACCACGCGGTCGACTGCGTTGGGCCAGGGCAGCATAGTCCCGACGAACCGGCTGAATCTGATTTTCAGGCATGATGATCCCGATATTTTAAGGTATCCACAGAGTCCCTGTGGGCGATACGCGCACTCCCTTGCGCCGGTTGCGACAAGACACAACCGTTGCAGAAGTCAGGTTCAAGACGTTAGCCAACCCACCTGAGTTCCACACAGGGATATTATGAGGAACGGCTAAGGCAGTTGTCAACGCACTTAACCACCGTTTCACCCCCAACTACCAGGCGTTTTGGGCAGTTCATCCAGCAAACTGCTGACCCGATTGAAGCATAGACCCTCTCAACCTGCATCCTCCTATCGTCGGAAATGCAGTCCGCCAGGCGTTGGACCCCGGGGCAATAGCACTTCAAATTTGAATCATTTCATAGGAATTCAAATTGGGTACGGGGAAACGTTACAAATTTGACAAATTTGATTCCTCAGATTCGTCGCATTTAGTACCCTTTTAGCTCGATGACAGCCTAGACCGCGATGATGCCACGGACGAGTGTACACCTATCAAGGGTTGCATTCCAAAACATTTGTTCCATTTTTGTTCCGATTCCAGTCGGTTGGCAGCGGACGGCTTCCTGCCTATAATCGGGCAACTTTTCAAAAGGAGAATAGTATTCATGACACCGACCGAAGACTCTTTTGCGCCCTCGACCGCCGAATGGTATTACCCTTCGGAGGACATCAGCCGACAAGCGTATGTCACCGATTACGATGCGCTATACAAGGAATCCATGGAGGACATCGAAGGATTCTGGGCGCGGCAAGCAGAATCCCTGGAATGGTATCAACGCTGGGATAAAGTCCTCGACCGCAGTGAGGCTCCTTTCTTCAAGTGGTTTGTGGGCGGCAAGACCAATATCGTCCTGAACGCGCTCGACCGACACGTGAAAACCTGGCGGCGCAACAAGATGGCGCTCATCTGGGAAGGCGAACCGGGCGATAAACAGACCTTCTCATACTGGCGCTTGTGGCAGGAAGTCAATAAGTTCGGCAATGTCCTCCGGGGCATGGGCGTCAAAAAAGGCGACCGCGTGACCATCTACATGGGCCGCACGCCAGAACTCATCATCGCTATGCTGGCCTGTGCCAAGATCGGGGCCGTTCACAGCGTCATCTATGGTGGTTTTTCGGAAAACGCGATTGCGGATCGCATCGAGGATGCTCAAAGCCGCGTCATGGTCACCTCAGATGGGGCATGGCTGCGCGGCAACATCGTTGAGTTGAAGAAGATTGCAGATGAAGCGGTCAAGCGGTCGCCCATCGTTGAAACAGTAATCGTGGTCAAGCGTACCGGGCAACCAGTCAATATGCAGCACGGGCGCGACTACTGGTATCACGACCTAATGGCACTGCCAATTGCCAGCCCGAAGTGTGAAACAGAAGTGATGGATGCGGAAGATCCGCTCTTCATCCTGTACACCAGCGGCACCACCGGCAAACCCAAAGGCATCCTGCACACCCACGGAGGCTACCAGGTCTATACCTCGACCACCCTCAAATATGTCTTTGACATCCGGGACGAAGACCGTTACTGGTGTGCGGCGGACCCCGGTTGGATCACCGGACACAGTTACATCGTCTACGCGCCGCTGATCCTGGGCGCGACTGGCTTTATGTATGAGGGCGCGCCGACTCAACCCTACCCCAACCGCTGGTGGAAGATGGTTGAGGAATATGGCATCACGATCCTTTATACAGCACCCACCGCTATCCGGGGCCTCATGCGCTTCGGCGATGCATGGCCGAACCGGCATGATCTGAGCAGCCTGCGCCTGCTGGGTTCGGTAGGCGAGCCCATTAACCCGGAAGCCTGGCGCTGGTATCACAAGGTCATCGGGAAGGAACGCAGCCCGATCATGGATACCTGGTGGCAGACAGAAACCGGCGGCTTCATGATTACGCCCATGCCCTCGGTCGGTCTCAAACCGGGCAGCGCTACCCGGCCCTTCCCCGGCATCGACGCCGACGTGGTAGATGAAGAAGGCAATTCCTGCCCGCCGGGTGTGGAAGGCAAGCTGGTTATCAAGCAGCCCTGGCCCTCAATGCTGCGGACGATCTACCGTGACCCGGAACGCTTCAAGCAGCAGTACTGGAGCACCTACGCCCAACAGGGTTGGTATCTGGCGGGGGATGCCGCCCGTAAAGACAAAGACGGCTACTTCTGGATCATTGGTCGAATGGATGAAGTCATCAAAGTCAGCGGTTACAGGCTCGGCACTGCCGAAATTGAATCCGGCCTGGTCAGCCACCCAGCCGTTGCGGAAGCGGCCGTCATTGGTGTCCCAGATGAAGTGCGCGGTAATGTCGTCTATGCCTACTGCATCCTCAAAGCCGGTGTACAGGGCAGCGAAGAACTGGTCGACAAACTCAAGGAACATGTACGCCACGAAATCGGCCCCATTGCTGTGCCCACCAAGCTGGAAATCGTCGCCAGCCTGCCCAAAACCAAGAGCGGAAAAATCATGCGGCGAGTCCTCAAAGCCCGTGCAATGGGACTGCCGGAAGGCGACACATCCACCCTGGAAGAATAAGCCTTACTCCCTGCTCGTTTCAGTCGTAGGGGCGACCGGGTCGGTCGCCCCTACGACGTAGGATTCTATATGGTCATGATGAGGAACCTACCATGAGTAATCACCTGCGGAAGTGGCTGATCTTTTCTCCCGTTGGATTAGCGCTGATCGGGCTCGGCCTGAGCATCGTGGGGGATGCGGCGACCCGCAAGGCCAAAGGTCAGCGTTTCCGCGAGTGGTTCCCGCAGGGCACGCTCGGCCTCATCGTCCTCAACAGCGGTATCGCCCTCTTCGGCGAAGCAGTCAAACACAGCACGCTGCGCGAAAGCCGACGCCAGACGGACTAAAGTACTAAACCGGTGCAATCCCCCTGAAAATGGGGGACAGTTTGTAGACGAATGGCCTTACAGTGCATTCATTCGTTTGTAATGGGCAGTATCCCGGAGCGTACCAAAATGTTTCTGGAATCCGAGGAATACGTAACCGCACCCGACATCACACACGATTGGATAGACCGTCTGAAGGCTCTCGAATCGGTTGCGTGGGATGATGCCATCACATTCTGTGGTGATGATTTACGGCGGGATATTCGTTCATCGCTCAATAAACGCGGGTTACCGACTGAGCTGGTCGACGATATTGAACAGGAAACCTGGGCCGTTGTCGTTGAAAAAATCCATTGTTTTGAGTACAGCACCATCGATAAATTCCAGCATTGGCTGCGCGTCATCGCCCTCAATCGGGTACGGATGTTCAAGCGCCGCAGCCACGGCACCTGGCTTTCCTATGATGAACTGGAAGATGGTGATTTTGACGGAAATGCCTTGTTGGACTTCATCCTCTTCAAGCATGACCTCGGTCACGAAGACCCGGCTGCTGAATTTGACCGCAAAGAATTATTGGCTGCCCTTGAACAAGCGCTCCGGGTGCTCAAACCACGCGATGCCGAGATCCTGATCCGCCGAGTTGTTTTTGACGAGGCGCCTCGTGATTTGGCTCAGGTTTACGGACTGGCCCCGCGTTCGGTTTCGATGGTGCTGCTGCGGGCCAAAGAACTGCTGGAACAGTATTTGAACCGGCATCTGAACGTCGATATTCTATCTACTTCCGGTGAGTACTAGTGCGGAGAAACTATCATGGCGGATGCATTTGGATCGCTGCGCGCCTTCGTCGAAGCCAAGTTGAGTCAGCAAAAAGGCAAGCCTCCCGCGCCTCATCATCATCATGCCAAGCTGCTGGGTGACTTCATTGAAGCCAGCCTACAAAATCAACGCATTTCCCTGCCGGAATTCGCCAGACGGTTACAAATTGAACTGGATGTGGCTGAAGCGATTGTGAAGGGTCAAGTACCCGAGAGTGAACTGGACAATGCGCTCATCGTAGATATAGCTGCCGCCCTTGGGCATCCAGTGAATACCGTCCGACTCCTGCTAGGACGGGAGATCACCCCGACGGTGGAAGCCAGCATGGGATCAGGCAGAGGCCGCCTCCCCCGGTCTCACCGCGCCTGACAGCCACATCCAGCTTCCAGCGCGGGTTGGTGGCTGGATTAGCACAAAACATTCCGCGCCAATCCTCGTTTTTGAGCGACGTTGGATCCCCCCGGCTTTCTGTGCAAATTTCTTAACATTTCTTCAAAAAACAACCATACAAAACTGGGGGTTTTGCCGTACACTATTTGTTGTATGCTGTGAAACGTTGTACTTCACCCGACCTTCTCTACAGGAGACCCGAAAAACAGAATGAACACTGTCCTGATGGACATCACCCTGCGTGATGAAAACCTTGTCACGCCTAGCCTCGTCATGGATTTCGCCAACATTCATCGTACCTATGATCGCTTTGAAGCCGCTTTCCCGGAAGGAAAGTTGTTCTACGCGGTTAAAGCCAATGCCAACTTTGAGATCGTAAAACTCGTCGTTGACCGTAAAGGTGGTTTAGAAATCGCCTCGTTGGCCGAGTTGGAGAAGTCGCTGGACGCGGGTGCCATCGGCGAACAGATCATTTGTAGTAATCCAATCAAGAATCCGGCCTTCCTGAAGGCCATGCATCGTAATCACGTCTACGCGATGGTGGTGGATTCGACCTTTGAAGTCGAGAAGGTCGCCCAGTATGCGCCGGGCAGCAAGGTCTATGTGCGCTTGGCCGTAGATAACAAGGGCAGTGTCCTGCCTCTGGCGGGCAAGTTTGGTGTCAGCGGTGAAGAAGCGCTCGCCATTTTTGATCTGGCGAAGGAACGGGGTCTGCAACCGATTGGCCTATCGTTCCACGTCGGTTCGCAATGCCTGTCGGTCAATAACTGGGTGAACGCCATCAAGGCCTGTGGTGAGGTCTGGCGCGAAGCGAAAGCGCGCGGTCATCACATGTACTTCCTGGATATTGGCGGTGGTTTCCCGGCGGGTCACTACCATGACGGCACCATCCCGACCATCGAAGAAATCGGTTCGTCGGTGATGCGCGCGGTGGAGCACTTCATCCCCACTACCCCGGACTTGATGCTGATCCTTGAACCCGGTCGCGGACTGGTTGGCGAATCGGGGCGGCTGGCAGTGTCGGTCGTTGGCAAGGCCACACGGGGGGAATCGACCTGGTTGTATCTGGACGCGGGTGTATTCAACGGGCTGATGGAAACCTTCGAAGGCTTCCCACCGGTTGTTTACCTGATGGCCGATGATGCTGCTGAACGGCCGCTCATGCGCTATACGCTGGCGGGGCCAAGCTGTGATAGCTGTGATGTGATCGCCCGTGACATTGAACTGCCGGAGATTCACATCAATGACCGGCTGATCTTTATTGATGCCGGTGCCTACACCAATGAGTATGCAGTGGCCTTCAATGGCTTCCCGATCCCCAGTGTGGTCAATCTGAACGTTGAGGCAGTAGCGGCCTAAGGCTCAGCAGACCAGCTTGCAGCGATCATACAAAACGGGCGAACCAGTTGTGGTTCGCCCGTTTGATTCGCCTCAGTTGAGTGAGAACGGCCCGATCTCTTGATCGACCTGATCACGGGCCATGACCATGGCCCGCAGTAGCGCCACTTCCCGACGGTAATGAGCACGCAGATCAGTCACCAATTTGAGCGAGTCCCGGGTCTCCAACAAGTCCTGTTTTTGCCGCGTGGAGACCTGCAAGAGGAAGGAAGCCAGATTCGCCAACCGCAGCGGATCATTCGGCAGATCAGACAGGTCGAATTTGCTCTCATGGGCATCCGCCAGTACCTTCAGGTACTCGTGCACCAGCGGACGTAGCCCTCGCCCTGCCCGTACCAGTTGGGACGGATTTTCATTCCGCAGAGGGTAGCTATCCACCATACCAATCAGGTAGGGTTCATCGTACTGGAACGATTGGATTTCAAAGCGTTCCTGGCCGATGGCGACGATATTCATCCGCCCCATGCTCAGGGATTCAACTTCCGTGATGAGCGCAGTACAACCGACGCGGAACGGTTCCGCCTTCCCCCCTACTTCCGAGCCGCTTTCGATCAGGGTTACACCAAAGGGCTGTTCCCCCTGGTAGCAGCGACCAATCATCAACTTATAGCGTTCTTCAAAAATATGCAGTCGCAGCGGCATTCCAGGGAACAAAACCGTATTTAGCGGAAAAAGCGGCAGCTCATACATAATCGCTTTGATCCATTTCCTCACGTTATACTGGTGATTCTAGCATGGTCGCCGAAGTTTCGAAGTGACCTCTTACGTGTTTCTCACCATGCCATCTCTGGAGTTGGCACTCATGCTCAATCGCCCGCCCATGATCCGCACGGATGCCAGCAACGCTTTCGCCCATCACACGATGCAGGTCCGCACCTCGGCCAATATTCGGGAAATCATCCATCTGAATCCGGATTATCCCGCAAAAGTCAAAAACGGTCTGGAACAATTGGCTGCTGAGGTCGAAGCAGATGCGACTATTCGGATGATCGAACCCCTGACACCCGACTATGAACGCTGGCTGGCATCGTATACGCACCGTGAAGGGGATAGCTGGCATCACACAGACTGGTTATATGCCGAGCATTTTGTGTATCGGCACATTGCTGAGATCACCCGTTGGTGGGAAACCGGGCGCGATCCCTTTACGCCGAAGAAAGAAGAAGAACTCGCCAGCCCGACCCTCCGGGATTTGGTCGAACGTGCTGCGACGCTGCGAGATCGACCGTTGGGTGAGCGCCTGGACGCGCTGCTCATGCTCGACCTGTGGGGCAACCGCATGGATTTAAGCTTCGCGGCAGTGATGGCTCACGGCACTCATGTTGGAGATGACGATCTGCTGGTGGATGATAGTGTAGCGGCCTTAGCCTGCCTCCAGCATCCAGGGGCAATCCACCTGATCGCCGATAACACCGGCACCGAACTCGCGATGGATCTGCTATTGATTGAGGCACTGCTTGACCAACCCGACCGCCAGGTTATCTTACATGTCAAAATGCATCCGACTTTCGTCAGTGATGCGATTGTGCCGGACGTACATACCCTTATCGAGCGATTCAGCAGTGGGAAATTGGGCAGCAACCTGATCGCCAGTGGTCAATCACTAGTAAACGCCTTCGAATCCGGTCGACTGCGGGTGATCCCGGACTTCTTCTGGAACAGTGCCCTACCCATGTGGGACATGCCTGCGCATTTCCACAAGACGTTCCGCGATGCCGCACTGGTCATGGTCAAGGGTGATGCCAATTACCGCCGCTTACTGGGTGATGCCCTCTGGCCGAGCATTACCTCATTCGCGGCGGTACTGGACTACTTTCCGGCTCCGCTGGTCGCCCTGCGTACGCTCAAGAGTGATCCGATAGTGGGTCTACCGAACGGCACAGCGGAAGCACTAGATACGGTCGATGCACGCTGGCGAGTCAATGGCAAGCGCGGCATCATCCAGTTCAAGCCCTAGCGCCCACCATCCACGGCCAGCACTTGCCCGGTAATCCACCCGGCATATTCGGAAGCGAAGAACATGACCGCGTGGGCAATATCCTCCGGGTGGCCCAGGCGGCGCATGGCTATGCCTTCGACCAGTGCCTTTTGCCCATCAGAACCGTAGGATTCCCACTGACGCTCGGTATTCGGGTTCGAACGCACAAAACCGGGCGCTATGCAGTTGACCGTGATGTTGTGTGGCCCCAGTTCATGACCTAGTTGGCGGGTGAGCGCGATCGTCGCCGCCTTGGCAGAGGCATACGCCTGAATGCCCGTCAGGCTGATCGTCAGTCCTGCGCCGCTGGAAATATTGATGATGCGCCCATAGTGAGCCGATTTCATACCGGGCGTTACTGCCTGAGCCATATAGAAAGCGCCGGAAGTATTGACCGCAAAGATGGCGTTCCAGTCGTGCGGGGTCACTTCTTCGAGCGGCTTACCGACCTGCCCCAGCACGCCACCTGCATTGTTGACCAGCACATCCACCTGGGCCGAACCAGCCGCCTCATGGGCAAAAGCCTGGCAAGCAGTCGGGTCTGTCACATCAACTAGCCGCACCTCGCAGTAACCACCGGCTTCGGTACACAACCGCCGGGTCTCCTGTAATTCGTCCGGCAGCACATCACAACCCCAGACCTGTGCGCCGCGGGTGGCAAAAGCCAGACACATCGCCCGACCAAAACCATGTGCGGCACCCGTAATGAGAACGGTCTTGCCTTCAAAGCTGATGTTCATACGTCCCATCCTCCTTCCAGCAAAGCACGAGTCTCGTCTACTGCCACCTGCCAAACCGCCAGCATATCGTCATCCGAGCGCTGGTATAAACCGCCAAAATTACCATCGCCCAAATACTGCCTCGTCTCCTGTGCGTTCATGATGTCCAGCCGATTGAAGTCCACCATAGGCTTCTTGACCGTCGGCGAGTCGACGTTTGATAGCCGCGTCCACGGGAAGTTCTCCATCCAGGAGGCATGAGAACAGTCCGGGTCAATCGACTTCACTTTCGCCCACGTCTGCGGCGCATTCCACCAGTTATGCCACTTGGCCCGCACACCGGCATGATCGGTTATCCATTCGCGCAACAACCCCAGCCCGGGGGAGTTCCCACCATGTCCGTTGACGATCAGTATGCGCCGGAAGCCTGTCTCGGCCAGGCTATCCAGTACATCCCGCAATAGGCGGAGATACGTTTCTGCACGCAGGTTGACCGAGCCGGGAAAGGCGCGGAAGTACGGCGTCAAGCCATAGGCTACTGGCGGAAAGACCGGCACGCCCAGTGGTTCAGCGGCATCCATCGCGATTTTTTCCGCCAGAATACTATCGGTACTCAGGCTTAGATAAGCGTGCTGCTCGGTGCTGCCCAGGGGCAACACGCAGCGGTCATCCTGCTTGAGATATTCATCGACCTGCATCCAGGTCATCGCGCTAATCCGCATCCCATGATCCTCGTTGTGTTCGCTTCATCTTCAGCGTAACTCGTTTGCGCCAACCTGACCACAGACCGCTCAGGCCATGATTAACACTTTGTAAGGAAAAGGCCGGATTCCGCACAATGATTTCATTTGACACGAATATCACAAACGGGTTATCATCCCCACTTCATTACCAGTCGTTACATACGATTTTCACAAATCAAACGAACTTTCGCGGCATCTGCGGTTTGGGAGTCAGGAATACATAAGATGATGAACCAAACTCGTTTCCTCCGGCTGCTTACTACCCTCCTCCTGTTATCTATCGTCGCCCTGCTGCCCGGACTTTCCAGCGCACAGCAAAACAACGGCAGTGTGGACATCGCCTCGGTTGATGACGCAGGCTACCCGCAAGTGACTCTGATTACCAATGTGCTGAACAGCGTTGGACAACCCATCAGCGGTCTGGACGCCAGCAACTTCAGCCTCGGGGGCGACCTGGCCGCCAATGCATCTATCTGCGGGGTTGAGGAAATCGCCACTGGCACGCTGGAGTTCGGCATCGTCCTGGTATTGGATGTCAGCAGCAGCATGGCTGGCGTGCCATTGGACGAGGCCAAGGCTGCCGCATTGGGCTTCATCGACCAGGTGAATGCCAACAGCCCGATTGCTATCGTCACCTTTGCCAGCCGCATCCGCCAGGTGCAGGATTTCTCCAGTGATCGTGCGGCCACTAGCGGCGAGATCGAAAACTTGGCCTTTGGGGGTCAAACTGCGCTCTATCAGGGTGCCTTTGATGGCGTCCAGAAATCGGATCAATCTCCTATTTCGCGCCGGGTGGTAGTGCTGTTGAGCGATGGTGCCGAATACGGCGAACTCAGCCAGGTAGAGCGCGGAGCCGCCGTTGCCGAAGCACAGCGTATTGGGGTCCCCGTTTATACCATCGGCCTCGGCTATGGTACTGACCGCGACTACCTGATCGAACTCGCCAGCGGCACTGGTGGGCAGTACTACGAATCGCCGGACCCAGCTCAGTTGCAGGCCATCTACGATGAAATCGCCCGGATCCTAACCGTCCAGTATGAAATCTGCATCGATACTGATTTAATACCGGACGGTCGCCTGGTGCCCGGTGAACTCATCGTCCAGGGGGCCAACCTCAACGCCAGCGATAGCTTTGAAGTCCAGGCACCCTTTATTCCGACGGCAACTGCCACACCCACGGCTACCGCTACGCTGACGCATACACCAACCGCCACGGCGACGGCGACGAATACGGCCACCGCGACCGCAACACTGACAAACACGCCTACCGCAACCGCCACCAATACGGCCACTGCGACCGCGACCAATACGCCCATCCCGACAGATACGCCGACCGTCACGCCATCACGCACTGCGACCGCTACGCTGACGAACACAGCCCTTCCTACCAGCACATCTACCGCGACAGCAACCGATACACCTACCAACACACCGACCAATACGCCCACTAACACGGCCACCGTCACCCCGTCGCGCACACCGACGGCCACCGCTACTGCCTCCAACACGCCCACCAACACGGCCACGGTCACCCCATCGCGCACACCGACGGCCACCGCTACTGCCTCCAACACACCGACCGATACGCCCACCAACACGGCCACAGTCACCCCGTCGCGCACACCGACGGCCACCGCTACTGCCTCCTACACACCGACCAAGACAGCCACGGTCACCCCATCGTCGACACCGACCGATGAACCAACCGCAACTGATACACCGACCAACACAGCCACGGTCACGCCATCGTCGACACCGACTGATGAACCAACCGCAACTGATACACCGACCAACACAGCCACGGTTACCCCATCGTCCACGCCAACTAATGAACCAACTGCTACGGTCACGCCGTCATCAATACCAACTGATGAGCCAACAGCAACCGCTACACCCAATGCGACCGAGACTCGGGCGGTTCAGGTCGCCATCATTGCCAACACGCGGGAAGCCGCCAACACCCTGGCCGCCGTGGCAGCAGCGAATGCCGCTGCGACCCTAACAGCGCAACCAACCGCCACAGCCACCCTTACATCGACGCCGCTGCCGACTGAAACCGCTAGCGCTACGCCTACTGCTCTACCCACCAGCACGCCGACTGCGACCGCCACCAATACGGCGCTGCCCACGGCGACCAATACCGATATACCGACCGCCACTCCCAGTGCGACCGTTACCCCTAGCGCCACCGCAACCTCGCTGCCTCCGCTGGTCTTTGAGACCGCTGGAATTGATAACGGCGAAACTGTCCTTGATGCCAACCGTGAATTGGTTATCCGCCTGCCGGAAGGTCAATTACCAGCCCAGCGAGTTACCATTGCGCTGGATGGCACCCGCGTCGCTGAATCAGATAGTCTGCCCTTCACCTACACGGTCAATACGGAAGGATTAGCACCGGGCCGCCATGTGATCGGCATCTCGGTACAGAACACAGCCGATCAGGTCGCTACCCGTCAAATCCCGTTCATCATTCCTGAACCGACGGCCACACCGACCGCGACAGCTACGCTGACACCTGTTCCGCCAACCGCGACTCCAACCGAACTGCCGCCAACAGCCACACCTATCCCGCCGACTGCGACGGCAACCGAAGTCCCGCCCACAGCCACCTCAACCGAGGTGCCGGCCACACCCACACCTATCCCGCCGACAGCGACGGCAACCGAAGTGCCACCGACAGCCACGAGCACACCGCTGCCCAGTGCAACTCCGGTCCCCTTCAACTTCGATGTTGCCGGTATCGAGTCGGGAGAAACCATCACCGATAGCCAGCGCGATCTGGTGTTGAGCAATACTGAAGGCACCGCCCGACAGATCACCATCGATCTTGATGGACAGCGCGTAGCCGAAAGCGATGCCCTGCCCTACACGTATCGCCTGTTGACCGCAGGTCTGGCACCCGGTGAGCATAACTTTGACATCACGGTGACCAGCAGCACTGGCCTGATTGGTACGCGGCAAATCCCCTTCTTCATCCCGGAACCATCGCCTGTGCCAACGCTGGCGGCAGGTGGCGCACTGGTTGCCAGCGCCGTTCGGGCAGAGGCAGATGGCACCAATACCATTCTGCTCAGCCTGTGCTGCACGCTGCTATTGATTGTGCTCATCGGGGTACTGATCGGCTGGTACATCCGTCGCCGTTATATCCTTGGCATCGTCGCAGATGAAGAACGTGATCCGCTGCTGCGCGTAGATCGGAACGAGCGCAAGATTTCCAACTAACGTGCTTGCCCTGACAAAAAAGAGGCCCTCCAATATTGGAGGGCCTCTTTTTGTTCCTGAACGAAGCAGCTCTAGCTTTAGTTCTGTACCGCCAATTGTGCCACCTCGTCCGCGCACCCCCAGGAAAGCGTCACACCTGCACCCCCATGCCCGTAGTTATGAATGATGGTGCTGCCATCCGCTCGCTGCTCCCGTTCCAGGCGCACCGCGGGCCGACCTGGTCGCAGTCCCACCGACACAGAAATCACCGGCGCATCTCGCAGGGCCGGATTGATTGCCGCACAGCGCTGCTGAATCTCGGCAGCATCTGCCTCACTGACCGCCAGGTTCTCATTGCCGCGCTGCGATACACCACCCAGAATAACGCCATCTGGTCGTGGGAAAATATAAGTCACTTTGTGATCGCCCCACTCACTCAGATAGCCTTCGCGGACGGTCGGCGCGGCAACTTTCGCCACCTGCCCACGAATGGGGAACAAGCTGGCATCCCCGGCAATATCGCGTGAGCCGAGGCCGCTACAATTGATGACCAGCACCTCGGGGGAAGCCACCTCATCCAGTGCGGTGAGTGTCCGTTGTTCGAGTTTCCCACCCAGTCGCTCGACTTGGGCGACCAACCAGGGGAGATAGATGGGCATCTGCACGACCGGCATCTCCAGTACAAACCCGGACGCCATTCCGGAAGGCAGGTCGTTCGCTGGAATAGCATCGGCTCGTCGCAGATAGTCGGTAGCCCAGTGACGCTCGACAGGATGTTCGTAGACCTCGCGCAGGGGTATGAGCGAGACTCCCGCTTCAGGAACGTCCAGCAAGCGGTAAAACTGCTGCAATGCCACCGCCCCCCAGTGCATCGCGCGTTCCATAGGTTGGACTGCATAGGGGTGCCAGATCGCGCCCGCCACTACCGAAGTGGTCTGTAATGGCAGATCACGGGTGATGACGCGGACGTCCAGTCCCGCTTCCAGCAGGCGAACGGCGCTGCTCAGGCCCATCACCCCTGCGCCGACAACAATGACCGGGCGTGCCATTTAATCCTGTACCTCATTGACGTAGACGACCCTGCCCTCGTGCTGCGACCGTGTCGCAGCAATCGCCGCCTGAAGTGAAGCCCGCGCATCCATCGGCGTCACAGCGGGCTTCACACCCAGCGTCAGGCAATCCACAAAATGAGCAATCTGCGCGGTGTAAGCTGTACCAAAGCGTTCCGGGAAGTGGGGTACTACGTCATGCTGCACCCCGCCCTCTTTGGTCATCAGCAGGAGTGGTGTCTCCTGCAGATACCCGATTTGCAGCGTCCCTTTGGTGCCGACCACCGTCGCCTGAATGTCGTATCCATACGGAGCGGTGCGCGTCGCCTCGATATTGCCCAGTCCCCCATTGGTGAAGCGCAGGTTAATCATCGCATTATCGACATCGCCGACCGTCTGCAACTCAGGGTAGACCAGTGAGGCCACTTCGGTATAGACCCGTTCGACCTCTGCGCCCATATACCAGCGCACCAGATCAAAATCGTGGATCGCCATGTCGAGGATTAGTCCGCCGCTGATTGCCGGATTGGCATATTCCAGACTGGTGCGGAACGGATCGCGCCCAATCGAGCGCACCATCACCACGTCCCCAATCGCGCCTGCATCGATCTTTTTTCGAGCCGCCGCGCAGCCCTTGTCAAAGCGACGCATGAAACCGACATAGAACATCACCCCGGCTTTCTCAACGGCAGCCAGCATATCATCCGTCGCCTTAAGTGTCAGCGCTGTCGGTTTTTCACAAAAAATAGCCTTCTTGGCTTCGGCTGCAGCGATGACCACCTCTCGATGGGTGCTGGTCGGCGTAACGATGATAACGGCCTCGACCTCCCGATCATTGAGCAGATCATGGTAATCGGCGTAGGCCTTCACACCGCCCATCCGACCGACAAAATCTTCACGTGCGGTCTGCAGACTATCCGCCACTGCGACCAACCGCGCATTTTCGACTTGCTGGGCGACGAAGTTGCCGTAAAAGCGGCCCATGCGTCCCAGTCCAATGACACCTACTCCGAGCTTTGCCATGATAAGTCCTTCATTTCAGGCTACTGGTTTAAAGTTTCAGGAATCAATCCAGCGATAAAGCAAGCAGTTCTTCTACCCTGTCGTTCACAGTGAACTGCGACCTCGTCATGAACGCGACCACCATCGATCAGCCATCACCGGCGGCTGGATACGAGCCCGCCAATCGCGCGCTAACTCACGGCAGATGGCGGCCATTTCCCGCATCCGTTCAATGCCTGTGGTCTGGAGCCACTCCATTCGAGCGGTTCCGGTCAGTGCCAGAGCCTCAGCCCAGACCGCCCGACCAACGATGACGCCGCTGGCTCCGTTAGCGCAGGCAATCCGGGCTTGTCGCGCAAAGGTTGCATAATCCACCCCGGCACTGAGCAGAGCCCACGGGACACTGCAAGCCGCATCCAATTCCCGGCAGGCATCCGACCACACCGCCTCGTCCGGCTCTTGCGCGGGGTTAACCGGGAACTCCAGTTTGAGGACATCCACACCCATCGCGCTGAAAGTCCGCGCAGTCTCCACCGCCACCTGCCGCTGCTCAGCAATAGAAAGCGGAGCAGCGCTATCCAGCGAATAAGCAATCGGTTCGAGAAAAAACGGGAGTTGATAGCGGGCGCAGTCGGCCACAATCCGTTCGACCAACGTGTGCTTCTCCGCCTTCAAAGCCGTATCGCCGGGATGGTAATACAGCAGCAGCTTCACACCTGTTCCACCAACCTGCTTGATCTGCTCGACGGACCAACCCTCAATGAACTGCGTGATCCGGTCGCGCGGATGCAAACTGTAATTGGTCACTTCCAACGGTGCGAGCAGCCCAGCCTGTCCCAAGAGTCCTTCTGCGATCAGCGGCGGCATTCCGTAACTGGGGTCCGTCAGCACTGCACTGGCCTCCGGCAACAGGTGACGGATCACATCCCGCTTGAACGCCATCACATCGGCATCGCTCAGGTCAGGTTGGAACTTCTGCAGCTGACTAACCAGGTTGGCCCGGTGGTCAATCGCCAGGATACAGAAGTGACCCTCTGGCGTGCTGTTCTGCCATAGATGACGGTAGGTTCCTGGAGCAGTCATTAATCGAGTCCCCCATAGGGCTTCACGAAGGACTCAATCCGCTCCATAGTGGGCATAAAATTCGCACAGCCATGTTCGGTGACCACAATCGCCCCACAGGCATTACCCAACCGCGCCGAACGATAGTGACTCCAGCCGTTGACATACCCGTACAGGAAACCGCCGCCAAAAGCGTCCCCCGCGCCCAGGATATTGGCAATCTCCACAGGGAATCCGGGGACATCCACCGGCGCTTGACCCACTTCATGCAAGCGTGCCCCGTCCGCGCCACGCTTCTCGACGAATAGCTGCGGACCCAGCGCCATCATTTGTTCGATCCCGGCGCGGCTGTCTCCGGCGACGTGGGTATCGGTTTGTGACTGGGTGATATTGACCTGCCCGGTCGCTTTCACGACCGCCGCGTTGATTTCATCTTCGGTGCCGATCACCACATCCACTAGCCGCAGGGCCGAACGCACTGCCACCCCGAAGGCCCGCACGTCATGCCATTGACCGGGGCGGAAATCGATGTCCAGCACCACCTTCGCCCCGGCAGCTTTGGCCTGCTCGGCAGCAAACAATGTCGCGCTGCGAACAGGTTCCTTTGCCAGGTTAGTCCCGGCAAACTGAAACACCTTACAATCGTTCAACGGGGCCGCCAGCACATCATCAATCGTGAGTTGATTATCCGCGCAGTTATCCCGGTAAAACATGATCGGGAAGTGACTGGGCGGTTCAATGCCCAGTACCACCGCGCTGGAGTTATGACCGGGCTTGCGGGGGATATAGCCCGTTTCGATCCCCTCATGGTTCAGGAAGTTCAGGATAAAATCCCCGACCGGGTCAACCCCAACGGCAGTCAGCAGCGCCGTTTTCAGACCCAACCGCCGCGCTCCGACGCAGATATTGGTGGGGGAACCGCCCACATAAGCTGCAAAACTCTGAATGTCCACAAACGGCGAGCCAACATCATTCGAGTATAAGTCGATGCCGCTGCGCCCCATATTGAGCAAGTCATAGGTAGCCAACTGCCATGATCCCCCTGACACATAAATTTAAGCGAATGGTACATCTGCGAAGCGAACTCAGCAACAAACCATCAGGGCGTGGCACTCGCATCCGATGATTATTGCGCTATCATCAACAGAGTCAGAATATCAACATCAATGGACGTCACCGTGAGGACATGTGACCGAAATACAATCACTGGCGCGGGGATTAATGATCCTCAACCACATGGCCGAGTCGGACTCCAGTCTCGGTGTGACCGAGTTGGCCTCGCTGCTGGAAGTCGATAAGAGCACCGCGTCTCGGCTCATCAAGACACTGATGGCTTATGACTATGTGCAACCCGATCCTGGCAGCCGCCGTTATGTTCTGGGCAAAAAAGTAGTCCAGCTTAGTTGGCAGGTGCTGAACCGCCTCCCCCTGCGTGACTTTGTACACCCCACGCTCATGCGCCTGATGCAGCAAACCGGCGAATGTTCCCATGTGGCCGTCTATTCCCAAAAGCAGGTACTGGTCATCGAAGATGTGGATTCGCCGGCTCCCTTGCGCGTCGTCAGCGGGGCGGGTAGGCTCATCCCCATGCACTGCACTGCTCTGGGGAAATGCCTGCTGGCGTTTGCCCATATTCCGCTGCCGCCGGATCTACCCATGAAGACGGCGCGCACTATCATTGAGCGGGCCAACCTGCAAACCGAACTGGATCGTGTGCGCCAGCAGGGATTTGCCGTCGATGACGAAGAAAACGATATCGGGGTACGGTGTATTGCCGCACCGATCCTTGACCCCAGTGGAGAAGCAGCCGCTACCGTGGGAATCAGCGGCCCAACGGTACGCGTCACCCGGGAACGCATTCCAGCCCTGGCGGCGCTCGTGGTCGAAGCCGGCAAGGAATTATCAGCCCGCCTGCAGGAAACCCAGGCATCAGCTTAATCCAAAGACGCAGTGGCGACCCGCCAGGTTGCCCGCTCATCCAAATTGTCTACCCAATCATGACCAGAAAGTGATAATCCACCATGTACAACAACATCTCCCACATCCGCGCTGAGATTGTCGAAGCCGCCCACCGCCTCTATGAGCGGCACCTGCTGGATAGTGCCGGGGGCAACCTGAGCGTGCGCGTCGATGACCGTCTGGTCTGCATGACCCCCCGCTACAGTGGTCAGCACCTCAAGTGGAACCTCAAACCGGAAGATGTACTGGTCGTCACCCTCGATGCTGAAATTGTGGATGGCACCGGTCAAATCTCCCGCGAATCCAAAGCTCACCTCCGGCTGCACCGCGAATTTGGCGCACCGGGTAATGCCGTCATCCATGCGCATGCCCGCAACGTGCTGGTCTTCGCCGCGATGAATATGCCCATGCCCGCCGTCTTGGAAGCCACCCGCAAATTTGGTGAAGTCCCCGTCGTCGAGTATGCCCCAGCACATACATCCAATCTCTCGGACTCGATTGTCGAGGCGATCCGCCCGCAGGTCAGCCGGATCAATAAACAGGCGGCAGCAGCGATTGCTCCCTGGCATGGATTGTTCCTGATGGGCAAGGACCTGGAGAACGCCGCCGATGCCGTCGAACGGCTGGATACCAACGCCTATATCCTGATGATGTCCCGGCACCTCGGCGCGGATCACCTGATGACCGATCAGCGCGCTCAGATGGAGCAAGCCGTCGCGGACTTTAATGCAAAGCACCCCGGCGCATGATCGTCACGCTGACCCCCAACACCGCCACCGATCACACGCTGTTCATTCCGCAGTGGGAGGCGGGCAAGACCGTGCGGGCCACCGCCTCCCTGTGGAGCATGGGTGGCAAGGCGACCGATGCCTCCTATATCCTGGGGGAGCTCGGCCTGCCCAGCCTGGCGTTAGGATTCGCCGCCGGTTCAACTGGCGACCGCGTCCGTGCCATGATGGAGTCTAAAGGGGTCACCGTCGACTTCACCGCTGTGGGTGGCGAATCCCGGGTCAATACCATCATCATTGATGCGGCCACCGGGGCACAGACCACCATCACCACCAACACGCTGGAAATCACGCCCGCGCAGGTCGAAGCGCTCACCCATCGCCTGGTAGCAGTGCTGGAAGATGCCGATTGCCTGATCCTCGGCGGCACCCTGCCGCCGGGGTTGGCACCAGGACAATTTGCCGCCTGGATTGATCTGGCACGGGATTACGGCGTACCGGTCATCTTCGATGCCTCCGGGCCATATCTGCGCGCCGGTATCGTCGCCCGCCCCACCTACATCAAACCCAACCGGGATGAACTGGGCGAACTCCTGGGCAGACCCATTCACACCCTTGACGACGCGCTGCAGGGCGGCCGCGAAGTTCTTGACCGCTATGGTACTGCGCCTATCATTTCGCTCGGGAGTGAAGGGGGTCTGGCTGTGCTGCCGGATAAAGCCTACCGCGTCCCACCGCTGCCGATTGAGGTCGTCAGCGCCGCCGGAGCGGGTGATGGTGTGCTGGCAGGATTGGCCGCCTCGGTATTCCGCAGGCAGCCTATCGAGGACGGACTCCGCCTCGGCTTCGCCTGTGCCGCAGCTGTCTGCCTGATGCCGGGTACTGCCGAGTGCAAACGGGAAGATGTCGAGCGCCTGCAGTCGCAAATCACACTTGAAACCTTGTAACATCCCCGTCCCCAAAAACGAATAACCCTCTGTAGACCTGTATCGCGCGATCACAGGACCAATCCTGAATGAGTCAACCGAGTCCGCTGCGGCGGTTCATTGCGGAAGAAAGCGAGTCGTTGATGAGGACGTTGCGCCTCTATCTCTACCGCGCGGGGTTAGCCCGTGCGGAGACGACCATGGATTCTGCTGCCAGCGAGTTACTCAATGATGTGGTTGCGGAGGCGCTCATGCATGAAAATCGCTTTCGGACCGATGGCCAGCCGCGTGCCTGGTTGCTCGGCATCGCCGGGAATCTCATCAGGCGGCGACAAGTCGATCACGCTAAACGAATGCGCCGAGAGCCGCTCGTTCGAGATCTGTATGGACCGGATAGTGATGACCTGAGCGATGACGACCTGTTTGACCGCGTCGCTGAACTGGCGAACGCCATTGATGACGATGAACCCGGTGCTGAAGGCCGTATCCGCGATATGCTTCGGCCGCTGCCCCCGGCTGACCAGGAAGTCATCTGGTTGGCCGTCATCCAAGGGCTGGATGGCGATGCTGTCGGGCGAGCACTTGGGATCAAACCGGCGACAGCCCGGGTGCGGCTCCACCGGGCGCTGCACCGACTGCGCCAGCACCTGCAGCAGGAGGTGGCACATGACTAACCGAACCCGGCGCGATCCACGCCAGCTCCAACGCGAAAAACTACTCTTCCGTTACACCAGCGCCCTCGAACGGGGTGACTTTGACACCGTTGCCAATGTCCTGCAGGAAGCCCAACGGGATGCCAGCCTGGCAGCCATGTTGAATGATCTGGATGAAGCACTCGCGGCAGAGCTGCCAGTCATCCGGGCCTCCAGCAACCACCGGAAACCTATACCGGAAACTCGTTCGCCAATCGCCAATCGTCAGGGGCAGACAGTCAGAACTCGCCCGGTATATCCCTATACATTGGCGGCAGCCATAGTGGTGGTGGCGCTGTTTGCCGGAATCCTGTTATTCGACCGACCTACCACTCCAACAGAGACAGTCACACCAGCATCCATCGCCCAGAATCCTGAACCAACCGGAACACCCTTCCCGGTTGTAACGCCTACCTATATCCGGGTCGGTTCCGATGTGCCAGTTCCCACGCAGATTGGGCAGCCAATGATCTTGTGTGATGGTCTGGTTAACCCGTCCGATGGAGCCAATCTGTTCATTGCACCCGACCCTAACGCCCGGTTAATCACCCGCCTGCCATCGGGTGCAATGCTGCAAATCATGGATATGGGCTATAGCCCTGAAAATAGCATCGGCAGCCCGGTCTGGTTTCAGGTCAATGCTCTGATGGAGTCCGGCAATCTGGTTGGTTGGATGAATGAGTCGACCATCTCACTATTGACGAACTGCCCTGAGATCAGCAATAGCCTGGAAATCTTCTTACCGACCCCGATCTCACCAGTCATCATCAATGATGCAAACAGGATCGAGCAATATGTGCTAGCGGAGGATGTCGGCCAGATCCCAGCCGGAATGCCTCTCACCGTCACCAGGGGCTACTTCGATGGTGAAACCTGGCGCTATGAAGTCCAGGTCATAGAAGGTCAAGTTGAGGAGGTCAGTCTGGGGCAAATCCTTCAACTCATAGACGAAGAACCCATCACCGTCATGGGTAGCTGTACGCTGACGGTTGGCAGCCGCCAGGCCAGGCTCTTCCTCGCCCCAGACCCCGCCAGCCAGATATTGATTGCCATCGAGCCTGAATCCGAGCTGATCGGCACCATCATTACCAATGTCATCATGCCGGACGGCGCCAACTGGCTCTTGGTCTCTCTGGATAGTTCGCCATCGATCAGTGGCTGGCTCAACCGCGATGACTTACGCAACCGGCAAATCGCTTGTAGTCCACTGATGTCCAGCGCCTATATGATGCCGATGGGCTTCGGCGCCCTGTCCGTGATGCCGTCTGAAATCGGGTCACTGGCCGCCCCTGCGATGCAGCCACCCACCGTAACACCCGATGTGCCTATGGAAACCGTCACTGTGACCTCTACCCCTATCTACACACCGACCTGGACACCCACCCCTTAACCCACTCAACACAACGGGCGCACCAATCGAGTGCGCCCGTTCATGAATCGCTCTCTATTTCCTTCTCTGCCGCTTTACTGGATGGCGCTTCCCGCCTGTACCGCGATCCCGCGATCTTCCGCCACCTTCTTGACGTACCCATCGGCGCGATAGGCGGCGACTGGGTCCGGGTGACGCCCCATCTCCATCCGCACCTGGGCCAACAGCGGCCGAACATCTGTCTGGAATGCATCGACCAACACGCCGTGTGCGCCCAACACATCCCCAGACTGCTGAATCTCACGCAGCTTGCCATAATTGACGATCAGCGCCTTCGCATAGGCCGTCTGGCAGTTGAGGACGCTCACCAGCATCGCCTCCAGCTTCGGTTCGATGTTGTGGCTCTGGTCGATCATGTACGCCACGTCATTGGCCGCCTCACCAGTCGCCACCAGTTCTGTATAAATCTCAAACAGTTCAAACGGATTATTGGTACCGACGATCAGATCATCATCCGCGTACCGCCGTGCATTCAGGTGGAACCCGCCCAAACGCCCCTCATCCAGCAGGAACGAAACGATATGTGCGATATTCGTCCCCTGCGCATGATGTCCTGTATCGACCAGCACCTGCGCCTTCTCCCCGCACTTGAGCGCCATGGCATAGGCCATGCCCCAGTCGGCCAGGTCGGTATGATAAAAAGCCGGTTCAAAGAACTTATACTCGATCAGCATGCGTCCGTTCGCGGGCAAATACCTGTGCGTCTCGACCAGCGCCGACTCCAGCAGACGCTTGCGGGCGCTAATGCTGTCCTGCCCGGCGTAGTTGGTGCCGTCCGCGAACCACAGGCTCAGGAGTGTGCTGCCCACCTTCGGCATAATCTCGCAGCACTCGATCATGTGCGCCATCGCCTCTTCCCGCACCACCGATGAGGGATTGGTCAGGCTGCCCAGCTTATAAATGTCATCCTGGAAGAAGTTCGGGTTGACCGCACCGATGCTGATGCCCTTGGACTTCGCCTCCTGTGCCAGCCCGGCGTAGTCATCCACCTTATCCCAGGGGATATGCACCGCGATCGAAGGAGCAATTCCGGTCAACTGGTGGATGTAAGCCGCATCCGCGATCTTCTCATGGATATTGCGCGCCGCTCCCGGCCATGCGAACACCTTGAAGCGTGTACCGCCATTGCCGTAACCCCACGACGGCGTTTCAATGTGTTGTTTCTTCAACTTGGCTTTGACCGCTTCAACATCAATCCCTTGTTGAGTCAAACGCTCTGCCAGACGTTCATAATCAGCCGTGTAAGTCATGATGCCAATCCTTTTCTAAAATCATCTGTAGACAACGAATAAGGCAATTAGAACCCTACAATCCCTCCTCCGCAAACCAACTTGGTCAACCTGCGGGAGAGTTTCCTGTGCCGCATTGGGCTAACCGTCTCTTTGCATTCTTTGCACGTGCTCCAAAATTCTGATCTTGGCGTCTTGGCGGTTCAAACGATGGTCTTGGATATGTATGCAGTTTCTTCTTCTTTGCTTGATTCCTATCTTAACTCTGTTTCTCTGCCTTCTCCGCCTCTCTGCAGTAATTCCTGTGCTGCCGTTTGGTATACCCCCACTGGTGGACGATAGCGCAGACCGCGTTAGAATAGGGAGGTATAGAGATCTTTCATCAAAGAGTTGTTGAATAACATGGCACAAAAACGAGTTGTCGCGCTGGATGTCGGCGGTGAATCCGGGCGCAGTATGGTCGCCAGTTTTGATGGCAGTCGGTTACAGGTTGAAGAAGTCTACCGCTTCCCCAATGTCGCCGTCCAAGCGGGCGGCACCCTGTTTTGGGATGCTCTCCGCATCTGGCATGATCTGCAGCAAGGCATCAAAGCCGCCGGGCATGATATCGCCTCCATTGGCTTGGATACCTGGGGCGTGGATTTTGCCCTGCTCGACCGCGCCGATAACCTGATCGGCAATCCCATCCATTACCGCGATAAGTCCTGGGAAGGCATGATGGAATGGGTGGCGGAGAACGTCACCCCGCGCCGTGACCTGTACAACCGCACCGCCCTGCAGTTCATGGCTCCCAATGGCCTCTGGCGGTTGGCATATCTGGTGAAGACCCAGAGTCCCATCCTCGAGCAGGCCCACACCTACCTCACCTTCCCCGACCTGTTCCACTTCTGGATGACCGGCACCAAATCCTGCGAGATGACCCACGCAAGCACACACATGATCTACAACCCTCACATCGGCGGTTGGGACATGGAACTGCTGCAAAAGATGAAATTTCCCACGAACATCTTCACCGAGATCATCCCGCCGGGGACCCGCATCGGCGCCTATAACGGCATTCCCGTGACTGCGGTCGCCACCCATGATACCGGCAGCGCCGTGGTCGGCGTCCCGACCACGACCGAAGATTACGCCTACCTCAGCAGCGGCACCTGGAGCCTGATGGGGCTGGAAAATCGCCAGCCCATCATCTCCGATGTTGCCTATGAAGCCAATATCGCCAACGAAGGCGGCTACAACAACACATTCCGCTTCCTCAAAAACATCAGCGGAATGTGGCTGGTGCAGCAGTGTCGCTCGGCCTGGATCGACTCCGGAACCACCTACGAGTATGCCGACCTCGCCGCCATGGCGGCCTCAGCCACACCCTTCCGCAGCTTCATTGATGTAGATGCCGTCGAGTTCTACGGCGTGGGTGACTACCCCGCCCTCATCCGCGAATACTGCCAGCGGACAAATCAACCGGTGCCGGAAACCGTCGGCCAGGTCATGCGGACGATCTACGACAGTCTGGCGATGAAGTACCGTTACGTTCTCGACCTGCTCATCAGCGCCGCCGGGCGCACCGTCAACCGGCTGCATATCATCGGCGGCGGCTCCAAAAACGCCCTGCTCTGCCAGATGACCGCCAATGCCATCGCCCGCCCGGTCGTCGCTGGCCCCACCGAAGCCACCGCCATCGGCAACGCGCTGGTGCAGTTCATCAGCCTCGGCGAGATCGCCAATCTGGCGGAAGCCCGTTCCATGCTCGCCCGCGATCCTGAACTGCGGCACTATGAGCCGCAAAATGTGAACGACTGGGAAGCCGCCTATCAACGCTATCGGCAAATAGTCAATTTGTAATCTACCGTAACTGCTCAGGCACCTTCTTGGTCACTCGACTCTTGCTCCCCTCTACCAGCCGTCTTCGGCGTTTGGGAGAGGGGTTGGGGGTGAGGGCTGAATAGTTACAACCGATCACACACAGAGGATGATCATGACAGACAAACGCACCCAACTACTCGATGTCACCCGCGCCATTGGCAGGCCGGAGAACAACTTCGTCATCATCGGTGAGGGCAATACGTCCTGCCGTGTCGATGCCGACACCTTCCTCATCAAAGCCAGTGGTCAGCAGATGAACGGCATCACCCCGGAAGGCTTCGTCGCCGTCCAGTTCGCCCCCATTCTGGCCATGTTGGAAGAATCCCCCGGCGATCTGGCCGCACAGAAAGCTGTCATGAACGGCGCCAAGGCCGACCCCTCCGAAAAAGGCACCCCCTCGGTCGAAGTCACCGTCCATGCCATGCTGCTGACCGAGTGCAACGTGGATTGGGTGGTGCATACCCACGCTATCGCCGTCAATCAAATTCTCTGCAGCAATAAAGCGCGTGTCTTCGCCGAGAACCGCATGTTCCCGGATGAAGCCGTCCTCTGTGGGCCGGAGTCAGTCTTTGTGCCCTACGTCGATCCCGGTCTGCCGCTGGCGCTGGCGATCCGCGCCGGTGTGCGTGACTATATGAAAACGCATGGGGAAGCTCCGAAAGTCATCCTGCTGCAAAACCATGGGGTATTCGCCCTCGGCAAGACCGCTGCCGAAGCGATGAACGTCCATGCCATGTGCAACAAAGCCGCCCAAATCTTCGTCGGAGCCTGCGCCGTCGGGGAGCCGCAGTTCCTCTCGCCGGAGGAAGTCCGCCATATCACTCAGCGCCCGGATGAAATCTATCGCCGCAAGTTGTTTGAGGAAAAGAGCAGCGGGTAACAGATGGCCGGTTTCCGGTCGGGCTCCCAGCGACCCGCTCTATTGAATTACAACAACTGAGTTAGGCAGTGAGAGGCAATTTGTAGGGACGCCATGAATGGCGTCCGCCAACCTTTCCCCCTCAAGTGCATAAGTCAGAGCAACAATTTTCCGTGTTCGGGCAGCAATAATCTCATGCTGCCTTTTCTCAGCACGCAGCACTTCGTACCCAGCACTGTCTTCTCACTAATCGCTATCCACTAATCACTCCCGGCATCATCGCAAACCCCTCCCCCGAAGGCACCAACACCCCGCCCTTGAGCAAGTCCGCACTCATGCACGAATGCACCGGCAGCACCAGCACCAGATCGCCCACCCGCAGCCGGTCGAAGTCCGCCGCATCCACCTGCAAGACACCATGCTCTTGCGAGAGTGACGTCACATAACTGCGGTCGGGCAGCACCTCCCAGCCAGAGTCGGTCGGCAGCGCCAGCCACCCAAAGTTCTTGCGCCCATGCCGGTCGGTGATGAACTCCTTCGACAGATGCACCCCGCCGCCGTAGATCACCACCTGCCCCCGCCCCGGGTACAAACTCACCACCGGGCAGGCGACCACCGCCGCGATGTCATCCACCCCGCACGAACCGATCTCTGCCTGCATGACATCGTAGTACGGGAAGTTGCCGGGGCGGATTTCATCAACCGCGCTGAAGTCCTCTACCAGGCTGCAGCACGGGGTATCCCCCAGCGAGAGTTCCAGACCGTCATAACCTGCCGCCGCCAAACGATCTCGCACATAGCTCAACCGCACCACTGTCTCGTCATAGAGTGCCCGCACCGCTTGCGCCATATGTTCCTTGTACGAGTGCCCCGCATGAGTCAGCACCCCGCGCAGAGTCAACCGCGAGCCATGCAGCACACCCGCAATCGCGGCTGCTGCCTCATCATCCTCCCAGTCCACCCCCGTCCGGTGATAGCCTGTGTCCACATCCAGCCACACATCGGCTGGACTTGTCACCCGCTCGACCAGAAACTGCGCCGTCTCCACCGAGTCCACCAGCAGGCCCAGTCGCACCTGCGCCGCCAGCCGGTTGATCGTCTCGATCTCCCGCCAGTTGACCGGAAAGGCCACGGTGATGTCCTGCCAACCGTCCGCCGCGAAATAGGCCGCCATGCTCAGCGAAGATGCCGTAATCGCGGTCACACCCTCCTCGCGGAACCACGCACCAATCGCCGCCGACTGATGCGTCTTGAAATGCGGGCGGAAGCGCACGCCACTGGCCCGCGCCTTGGCGGCGATCCGGGCGATATTCCGCCGCACCCGTCCTTCGTCCACCACCAGCGTAGGCCGCGTGATCGAGTCCCAAACTTGCTTCACAATAGCCGTCCTTCCATAACGCTTGCATCCACACCCAATTCATCTATAGTGGATCCGAGTTTTTCTTCACCTGCCACACAGGGGATAAGATCCGTCATGAGCCGTCCAGTGCGAATCGCATTCATCGGACTTTGCATCGTACAAATTGTCTTCGCGTTGGGCTTTTCCTTCCAGGTATCCTTTTTCGTCAACCTGTGGCCCCTGCCCTACAGTGGCCAAATGAACCCGATCTTCGTCGGCTCATTTCTGTTCGCCGCGGCGTCCTCAGTAGCTTGGTGCTTGTGGATGCGGGCCGATGGTGCCCTGGCAGGCATCGGGCTGGATTACAGCGTCACCTTCATCGCGCTCACGATCTACGCACTCCAGCTCTACGCCGAACGACCCACTCCCCTTCTATTGGGTTTCGTCATCGCCAGCATCGCCGGCCTGCTCTTCGGGCTGGGGCTTTTCGCCTGGGCAGTGCGCCAACCTTTGCCACCAACCCCACAGTTGCCGCTCCTGCTGCGGATGTCATTCATCGTCTTTGTGATCGTGTTGCTGCTTGCTGGTATCCAACTGGTCCTGCGAACACCCGGCATCCTCCCCTGGCAGACCACTCAGACCAGTGCCAGTCTCTATGGGTGGATGTTCATCGGTTCAGCCAGCTACTTCACCTACGGCCTGCTGCGACCCGGTTGGTCGAATGCCGGTGGACAGTTGGCGGGCTTCCTTGGTTATGATCTGGTGCTGATCCTACCCGTCCTGCTCTTGATCAGGAACATTACCCCGGCGCTCCTGCCCAACCTCATCATCTACCTGGCCGTGTTGATCTACAGTGGCGGGCTGGCAATCTACTACCTGTTCCTCAATCGAGAAACACGCCTCTTCCCACGTCATCCCAAAACAACAACGTAGATCGCTTAACTTGTCCTGCACGGATGAGGGTCGAAAACAACATTTTCGACCCTCTGAAAGTCCCCTATCAGTGACCGAAGGTCATCCCTGTGGGACGGCCCGACTTCCACATAGCCTTTGCCTTTCAACGACTGAGGGTCGCGTAAGGAGAGGGGATTTAGAAGTGGCCAGAACAAAGCTACCGCTGAACGGGTGCAACAGCGTGGAGTCTACGCCTTCGCCTGGAGTGCCTGCCACAGATTGTCCTCAACCTCCACCATCCCGCTCGCCAGAATGGCATCCAGCACCCGGTCGCCGCGTTCACCCGGCACCAGAATCTCATCCACACCCGGCAGTCGCTTGGTGGCCTTCACCTTCCCGACCAACCCCGCGACTTCCTGCTTGAAGGTGTCCGCATCACCCAGCAAACCGGGGTCAAACACCAGCACCAGGTTGCCCCAGTCGGTCTTGCGGCCTTCTTCATTGGGCGTCGTCTGCACCAGTGGGCGCGTCAGCACCTCGACCATCATGCTCAGTGCCGCCCCCTTATACCCGCCAAACGTGCGGATCGCCCCGGCCAGCGCCGCCGCTGGATCCGTCGTCGGCTGCCCTTCGCCGTCATAGGCCACGTCCGGCGAGATCGACCGCCCTGCGGTTTTCGCCTCGATCACACCAAAACGGGCAATCGCTGCCGTCGCCATATCAAAAACCAGCGGCTTCTCCGCCGAAGGCACGCCAATCGCCAGCGGATTGGTGCCGAAGATCGGTTCATAAGAACCGTGCATCGCCACAAATTCCGGCGAGCCGGAGAAGATGAATCCGATAAACCCGGCCTGAGCCGCCTTGCTGGCAAAGTACCCAATCGCGCCGGTTGAGGTGTTGGTATTGTTCGTACCCACGATGCCAAAGCCGTGTTCACGCGCCTTCGCCAGTGCCATCTCCAGCGCCCGGTTCAATACCACCATCCCCTGGTTCCGCCCGCCATCCAGCAGCGCGGAGAGCTTGGTTTCGTGCAAGACCTTGATCGCCGTCGCGTTCACATCAGCCGGCATCCCTGCGCCGATCAGCTTGACGATGCCCTGATTGTTGCCGCGTAGCTGGGCATACATCAGCACTTCCAGAATGATCTCCGCCTGTTCCTGCGAATATCCGCTGAGGCGCAGCACCTTCAGCGTCGTCGCTTTGAGTTCATCCAACCGCACTTGCATGTTGAGTCTCTCCTCGTGTGGGGTTCTTGAGCCGCCGATTGTACGCCCTCGCCCGGATCTCCACCAGCACCGCCTGATCCACAATGTCCTGGCGTCCTTGGTTCACCATTCAACCTACGGCCCTGAACCGACGCACTTTCCCGCCTACCCGACCGCATGTACAATGGCAAAGGCTCACATCCAGCCGTCAGAAAGGGCAGCCACCGATGGAAAACAAGCGCAAGCAATCCCTCAATTTCCGGCAGGACGAGGTCGGCCATATCATGAGCTGCTGGCGGGCTTCGCTCTCCTGCTCCATGATCGGCACCGGCAGCGTCGGCAAGTCCAACCTCATCCAACACCTGATGGACGCCGATGTGCAAAGCTACTTCATGCAGGAAGTCGCGCAGGGCAAGCCCTTCAAATCCATCAATATCGACCCCAATCTGCTCGTGCCGCTCTCCAGCACCGATAGCGGCTCCGAACCGATCCGCTGCTGGGCCGGTTACGAATTGATGATGCATCGCCTTTTTCTGGCCTTCTATCCCTTTGACATCCTCGGGGACGATGCCCAGCAGTTTTACAACGCCTATACCAGCCTGCAGGACGGCACCAACCCCCTCTACGCGCAGATCGGTCTGCGCTATTTTGAACTGGGTCTGGAAATGTTGCTTCAGCGCGGCGCGCAGATCGTCTTTATGTTTGACGAGTTCGAAGAACTGATGAAGAAACTGCCGGTCAAGTTCTTCCTCACCCTGCGCGGCATCCGTGACCGTTACAAAGGGCAGGTCGCCTATATGACCTTCTCCCGCGCCCCCATTCCGGAAATCGCGGATAACCTCGGCATTGACCCGCTGGAGATCGAGCCGTTTGCCGAGTTATTCACCGATAACCTGATCTACGTCGGGCCGTATAACGATGATGACGCCCGCGATATGCTCGCGCGCCTGATGAAGCGCTCGCAAAAGAACTACAGTGAGGACATCCTGCAATTCCTCCTGTGGTCGACGGGCTGCCACGCCGGGCTGCTCCGCGCCAGCTTCAACGCGCTTGAACTGCTGCCGCAGCCCCTGCCTGATCGCAATACGCTCATGCAGAACAGCACGCAGGTGGCCCGTCAGCTCGCCGGACGCTCCATCGTACGGACGGAATGCAAAGGCATCTGGGGTAGCCTCAATAAGATCGAAAAAGGCTTGCTGACCGATGTCGTGCGGACCGGCCGCTTCGATGTGACCGATAACGCCATGCAGAATGCCTTCCAGACGTTGGTGAAAAAGAAGTTGGTGCGCCTCGACCAGACCACCATGTCGGTCGAACCCGCCATCCTCCGCGCCTACATCGAAGCCGGTGCGGAATAGTACAAAGCTGTTAGTCGATGCGCCGCATGACGTTTCTGAAGATCGCCTGCCTTACCCTTCTGACCACGCTGAGTCAAATGACACAAGCGCAGGATTTTCGCCTGCCCATCAGCCTGCCGCTGCCTGGATTCTATGTTTTTCCGGGCGCGTTTGAAGTTGTGACAGGAATGGAGCCGGATTCGCTTTTTAAGGTCGATACCGAATCCGGCGAGGTACAAACGTTAGTGAGTGGCGAACGCTATATCACCGGCCTTCGCATCAGCCATAACGGACAGTGGGCCGCTTATGGTACAGTGGCAAATGCGTTTCAGTTTGTGCAAATCCCCTCTGGCAGACTGCAAACCATCCGCGATCCCATCCCGGATGCACACCACGATCCAGTCGGCTGGTCGCCTGGCAGTGATGCTGTGATCTTCAGGAGTTTCAATTTGTCTTTCCCCGGATCAATCTACTGGCTGAATCAGTACGATATTCAGACCAAAACACTGACCAGGATTTTGGAGTTGCCGGTAATGTCCCCGTTGGCAGATGCCCTGCCTGCCTACGCCAACATCGCATCCCATCCGTCCTATGCAACGTATCTCAAGTCGGTTGAAGTGAGTCCACTTGATCCGAATTGGATAGCGCTTGGGTTAGATTTGACCAGCTATGAGGTTATCTCCACTCCTGAAAACTCGCAGAATACAACCGACCCAGACCCCAACTTTTGGGTCGAGTATCTGCTGTGGAATAACGCTACCGGGCAAGTGATCTCGATTACTGGGGCACTACCCATCCACTTGCATCTTGATTATGGTAACGCCCAGTGGCGACCTAACCGCCTAGAATTTGTTGTCCCCATCTCGGATGACTTCGCACGTTATCAAACGCGGTACATCATATTCCGTCTGGAGCCAACCGCAAGCGGCGATTGGCAGTTGCGGATGATCGAGTCATCGCTGGTTGATGCCGGTATAGTGGATTGGATTGGCATTGATGATCTGTTTCTGATTGCAGATGGGGTAGACGGAAGCCGTGACACGGTTTTCGGATTGGGGCAAATCATCGGTGGCCAATGGCACAGGCGGGAATTGTTTCATCTGGAATATGAGACATTTAAGGAAAGCAGGTTGGGTGATTTTCATCTGACTGCCAGCCCAGAAGAGCAGCAACGCCTCTCCTGCACCTTTGATGTCTACCTGCAAACCCAAGTAACCCTCGGTAGTACCATCAGGTCAATTGGCACAGACCGCCTGCCTCTACGTACAAATCCGCAAGCCGATTCGGACGTCATCGGCTCACTGGCAGCCGATTCCGAAGCAACCATCATCGCTGGGCCAGCCTGCTATGATGAGATGCGCTGGTGGCAAGTCCGCTTGCAGAGCGGATTGGAAAGCTGGTTGCCTGAAGCCAGCATCAGTCAGTTCTTCATCGAACCCATTCGATAAACCATCAATATCTAGACTTTCAATTTGACCAATGCAGTTTTGATTCATAGAGATTTCTACACGATAGTCATCATGAATAGGTCACAAATCGGAACAAAATCGGAACATATGTTCCGTATCACCCCCAACTCAGTTGTACACTGGTCACATGACCATCTACACATCTACACCAATCACTAACCCCTACATCATGGGCCATACCCTATGCGCTTTGTCTTTCACTAGCCACCGGCCACTGCTGCAATCAGAACTCCCCCTCTCCAGCCGTCCCGTCTTCGGGAGGCGGCGAGGGAGAGGGGGCCGGGGGGTGAGGTTCTGGCGGCAGCTTCCCCTCTACCCGCTATGGCTTTGTCCCCATTGTCAAGCGGCGGCACACGCCCAGCTTCCCGCCGACAATGCCAAGCTTTGGTGACTCCGGCTCGGCTTCCCGCCAAAGACTTTGGCGCTCATGTCGCCATTTGGCGCCGCCCTCCCGTCTTCCCACCGACAAACTTGGCGGGAATCTTGTCACTATGTCATCCCCAAACCGCTTTTGGAATAACCTGGCGCGCTTGGCGATTCGATCTCCCCCTCTGCTTCTCTGTCCCTCTGCAATAAATTCTTTCCTCTTCGACTTCACATCACAGGCCGCCGCGTATGCCACCCCGTCACCGTCTCATACGCCAACGCTGCCCGCAGCACATCGGCCTCTGCCCAGTGCTTGCCCACCAGTTGCAGACCCACCGGCAACCCCGCAGGAGTGAATCCACAGGGGATCGAAATCGCCGGTAACCCCGCCATATTGAACGGAGCCGTAAAGGAGGAGAGATAGAGCCGCGCGGAATCCAATTCAGCCCCGGCCTCCAAAGTCGGCGCAGTCATCGGGGTAGTCGGGGTCACGATCAGATCATAGTCATCGAGCAGGCTCGTCAGCCGCCGGGTCAGGATCGTCTGGGCTCGGCGAGCGCGAGCATAGTCCACCCCGCTAAAGGCCAACCCACCCCGCATCCGGTCCAGCACATCCGGCGCAAATCCCTCCGGTTCGGATTTCAAACGAACCTCGTGGTAGGTCGCCGCATCCACTGACGTCGTAATCCGGCTCTCCAACCAGAACTCACGCATATCCGGGAACGGCACATCAATAATTTCAAACCGAACACCGGCATGCTCCCGCAGAGTTTTCAGCGCCGCCTCAAACACGACTTGTACTTCAGGAGCAGCGCTTTCAAAGAATTCACCACGCAGCACCGCGACCTTCAACTCGAGCGGTACTTCATACAATCCGTGTTGATACCCGCCTGATTCTTGCGGGGCCTGCACACAACCGGGGTCTTCCGGGTCATATCCATTGATCGCATCCATGAGCAAAGCCACGTCTCGCACCGTCCGCGCCATCGGCCCGGCATGATCCAGCGACCAACTCAGCGGGATGACTCCGCGCAGGCTCACCCGCCCGTAAGTCGGCTTCAGCCCGACCACCCCGCACAACGCCGCCGGGATACGGATCGAGCCGCGGGTGTCACTGCCCAACGACCCCATGCACAAACTGGCTGCCAACGCCGCCCCTGACCCGCCCGACGATCCGCCCGGCGAGCGCGTCACATCCCATGGGTTCCGGCACGCTCCATAATGAGCGTTATCGTTGATGACCCCCAGCGCCCACTCGTGCATATTCAGCTTGCCCAGCAGGATCGCCCCGGCCTCCTTCAGCCGCTTGACCACAAACGCATCTTCAGTCGGGATATAGTCCGTCAAGAAAGAGGATCCGGCCGTCGTCCGAATGCCCGCCGTCTCATACAAATCCTTCAGCGCAATCGGGATACCATGCAGCGGCCCTCGATACTCCAGCGGATCGCGCACCTCGGCCTCTGCCACCCGTGCCTGTTCCATGGCCTGCTCGGCAACGACCGTGATATAGGCATTCAAGCGCGGCTGAAGCTGCTCAATGCGTTCCAGATGCGCCCGCGTCAATTCCACAGGAGAAAGACTCCCCTGCTGGATCAGGTTGCTGGCTTCGCTGATAGTCAGGTCACACAGGTTGGTGTTCAATCCTTGCTCCTCATCGAAAGAAAAAGGGCGTGCCGAACACAGCACACCCTATTCTACCCATCAGGCATTATGTATTTCACTGACCACCAGCCACCGACCACTAACCTCTCACTACCACGCCAGCAGCGCCGGATCTTCCAAGACCATCCGCAAATCGTTTATGAACTGCGCCGCCTGCGCGCCATCAATCACCCGATGATCGGCAGAGAGAGTCAGTTGCATGAAGGATTTAAGAGTCGGCTGGTCGTGTTCATCCGGCACGAATAAACGCTGCGTCCGTCCCACAGCCAAAATCGCCACCTGCGGCGGGTTGATGATCGCGGTGAAGCGATCCACCCCGTACATGCCCAGGTTACTGATGGTGAAAGTGCCGTCAGCCAGTTCGGGCAGGGTCAGTTTGTTCGTCCGCGCCCGCGCTGCCAGATCATCCACCTTCGGCTGAATCGCACTCATCGGCAAGGAGTCCGCCCCATGCACAACTGGGACAATCAAGCCATTCTCCAGGGCAACAGCCACCCCTACATTCACAGTCGGCCACAGGGAAACCGTTTCGCCATCGATCGTCGCATTCAGCCAGGGATGCCGCAGCAGCGCCCACGCGCACGCCTTGACCAAAACTGCAGTGACCGAGAGCTTCTCGTTCCGTGCCTTGAGCTTCGCCCGCAGCGCATCTATGCCCGCCGTATCGACCTGCGCATCGAAGAAGATATGCGGCGCGGTCTGGAAACTCTTCTGCAGCCGGGTCGCAATCGTTTTCCGCATACCCTCTAGCTTGACGATGCGCGGCGCAGCGCCGACTGTCGGGGGCAGCACTGGAGCAGTGTTCGACACAGATGGAGCCGCATTGATAACAGCCTGGACATCCGTCCCTTGTACTCGACCGCGTGGGCCACTACCGCTTACCTGTGCCAGATCGACTCCCGCTTGCTCGGCCAATGCGCGAGCAGCCGGGGTTGCGCGCACCTTGCCAGGTTCTGATGAGACAGTCGTAACCGGGGCGCTGGCAGCTTCCACATCACGCCGGGTGATGCGATTTTGGGGGCCGGTTCCGGTTACCGCTGTGAGGTCAACGCCCACTTGCTCGGCCACCCGCCGGGCGACTGGCGTTGCTGCAACAGGACGCGCAGACTCAGCCTCACCTGGAGCAGCTTGAGTCGCTTGTACAGGTGCTGGCGTTGATGCTACTGGAGCAATCACTTTCTCCGGCGCAGCTTCACCAGGTCGCAGTAGGTAGCAGATGACCTCCGTCACCGGCACCGTATCACCCGCTTTGTATAGCAGGTTCCACAGAGTCCCAGCTTCCGGCGCTTCGACCTCCATGTTGACTTTGTCGGTCGTCACCTCACAAATCGGATCACCAGAGCGAACGCTGTCGCCCTCATGCTTCAACCACTCGACAATATCGCAGCTTTCCAGCGTGAAGCCAAACTTCGGCATAATGATCGGAATAGGCATGATGCTTTAATATTCCCCACGTGCCAGCTTGCGTGCTTCAGCGATGATGTCCTCGACCTGCGGAACAGTCGCCCGTTCCAATTCCCGGTTATAGGGAATAGGGATATCCTTACCCGCCAGTCGTCGGATCGGCGCTTCCAGGTAGTCAAACGCTTCGCTGGACGCAATCCGGGCGACGATCTCTCCGCCAAAGCCACCCATCTCTACCGCCTCATGTACCACCATCGCCCGGCCCGTCTTCTTGACCGACTCGATAATGGGGGCATCATCCAGCGGTTTCAGCGTACGAGGGTCCACAATCTCTAACTCAATACCCTCTTTCACCAGTTCATCCGCCGCCTGCTGCGCCCGGCTAACCATGATCGAGGTAGCGACCACGGTCACATGCTTGCCCTCACGCACGACTTGAGTCTGGGAAAGGGGAATTCGATAGGGTTCTTCCGGTACCGGCCCCTTGGTCTTATAGAGCAATTTGTGCTCTACAAAAATGACCGGGTTGTTGTCATCAATCGAAGCCAGCAGCAAGCCCTTGGCATCATACGGCGTAGAGGGCATCACCACCTTCAACCCCGGCACATGGACGAACCAGTTTTCCAGGCTCTCGCTGTGCTGGGCTGCTGCACCTGTACCCGAACCACCAGGCATCCGCAGCACCATCGGTACGCTGGCCTTACCGCCGAACATAAACCGAACTTTTGCCGCTTGCAGGACTAGTTGTTCCATCGTCAGGGTAACAAAATCCATAAACTGGATTTCGCCAACCGGTCGCATCCCGGCCAACGCCGCCCCCACACAGGCTCCGGCAATACCGGCCTCAGAGATGGGTGTGTCGATAATGCGTTCCGCACCGAATTCAGCCAGCAAGCCCGCAGAAACACCAAAAGCGCCGCCGTAGACTCCGATGTCTTCACCAATCATGAACACCCGAGAATCCGCCGTCATCGCTTGGCGAAGCCCTTCGCGCAGGGCTTCAGCGTAAGTTAGCTCACGCATAGACACCCTCCATCAGACCAGCAACATCGGGCGTCGGGCTGTTATCGCTGAATTCAACCGATCGGTCAATGATACCGAGTGCGACATCGCGCATGCCGGTGGCCTCGGCCTCACTGGTAATCCCAGCAGTAGTGAGCAAGGCACCAAACCGTTTGATCGGGTCACGGTTTTCCATCCAGTCGTTCACTTCATCGCGGGTACGATAAGCCTGCTTATCGCTCTTGGAATGCCCCTTGTAACGATAAGTGACCGATTCAATCAGGCTGGGACCTTCCCCCCGCCGGGCACGGTCTGCTGCCTTCTTGACCGCCTCATATACCGCCAGCACCTCGTTGCCGTCTACCGTCTCACCGGGGATACCGTAGCCAGCCGCGCGATCACTAATCTTCTCGATATTAAAGGCCTTTGGCATCGGCATCGACATCGCGTACTGATTGTTCTCGCACAGGAAGATGACCGGCAGATCCCAGATAGAAGCCATATTGAGCGCCTCATGCAAGGCCCCCTCATTGGCCGCGCCATCCCCGAAGATAACCATACAAACCTGAGAGGTCTTCCGCATCTTGATACTCAAACCGACCCCAGTAGAAATCGGCACCCCTCCCGCGACGATCCCGTTCGCGCCCAGGTTATTTGCGTCCACGTCCGCGATATGCATAGAACCACCGCGCCCCCGGCAAAAGCCGGTTTCCTTGCCGGTGAACTCTGCCATCATGCGGTTCACATCCGATCCCCAGGCCAGGCAGTGCCCATGACCACGATGATGGTTGAGCAGATAATCACCATCCTGAAGGGCGTTCGCAGCACCCACCGCCGTCGCTTCCTGCCCGATAGAAAGATGCATGGTACCGTGCACTTTTCCCAGCGAATACAGCTGCTCGGCCCGTTCCTCAAATGCCCGGATGGTGTGCATATCCTGCAACATTTGCTTGAGCTGCTCCGGCCCAAGTTCTTCGATCACGTTATGAAACCGTTGGATCAGTTCCGGTTGCAATGTACTGTTAGTCGTCATTCACATCCTCAGACTGGTTATGCCTTCGATGGTTCAGGCGGAGTAAACGGCAGCTTGCTAAAGAAGCTGTTGAAATCAAAGTCAATAGGTTGGTTACGTGTCAGAATACGGTGCATTTCAGTCAACAACGGTACGGAGTCCGCTGGAATTTCGCCGCGTTCAATCATGGCCTTTACACCGGGCATGATCGAAACCACTGCATCCACACCCTCAATCGTTTCGTTAGGCATCTCTTCGACCGCATCACTGTAGGCCAGCCCCATCCCTAACAAACGTCCCATACGGGAATTGCGGCCTCCCTGGGTCGTCACGAAGAGATCGCCCGCACCTGGCAAACTATATACAGTCTCCATCCCACCACCGAGAGCCTTGACGATAATCGCTGTCTCCGCCAGTCCCTGTGCAAAAATAGCCGCAGCATAGTTGTGCATCTGCGCCCCGGACTCGTCCGCCCCCCCCTGTTTTTCAAGCACGCCGGCAGCCAGACCTGCGGCCAGTGCATAGGGATTTTTCAAAGCCACACATACTTCCACGCCGACTAGGTCGGTAGATGTCCAGATGTGATAGTAGGGAGTCCCGAAGTAGGAACGCAAGCGCGGGAGAATTTCTGGATTGCGGGAACAATACACGACAGCACTATGATGCCGAGCAGCCAGTTCACCAGCAATACAAGGCCCACCAATCGCCGAATAATGAACCTGATCGCGGATCGGCTCAGGCAGGTTATCGTGTACAACGTCCGGCAAGATAGTCAACTTACCATCTATGGTTTCCATTCCTTTGGTCACCATATGGATAATCTGACCCGGTACCAAATGAGGGCCAATATGTTCCGCCGCCCAATGAACGCCCCGTGAATTCACACCCAAAACGATGACCTCAGCACCGCGCATTGCCTCAGCCAGATCATGGGAATAGTAAGGGGTAACGTTTTCAGCAATCTGGCGCTTCAGGCGTGGGTGATAGCGACGGTCGAGACAAGAACCAATAATCTCATTATCGAGGTGAGTACCTACTAACCGTACTTGATGCCCGTTATCGGACAGGGGAAAAGTCAGCGCAGAACCCATCACACCTGCGCCCACTACAGTGATTATTGCCATCAGGCTCTACCCCTCATTTAGAGAAAAATCATCTGGAAACAACATCAATTGCACAAATGTGAATAACTTTCACAACTTCTCGGATTCTATCCCTCTCGCGTAGTTGCTGTCAATCAAACCACCCTTAATGGCTCTTTAGAAAGTTGGTCGGTTTGACCAGATCAGTTGACAGCTATGGTCATTTGGAATATAGTCGGTCACATTAGTGCATATGCTGCACATATGTGAAATTATTGAACAAGTATTGTATGACTTTGGAGGCGGGCCACATGGCTGATACGGTTTTACCGCGTGGAAAAGTGACCCCCATTGTAGATACCCGCCCGCGCCGCAAATTCTGGTCAGGAGAGAATCCCCTCTTCTGGCTTATTCCTGCCGTCTTATTCCTCCTCCTCTACAGCATTTTCCCTTTACTCTTCAACATCTATCGCAGTTTTTTTGAGTTCAGCAGCAGTCGCAAAGTCTGGGTAGATCTTGGCGTACGAAACTGGGTTGAGCTGTTCACCGATGATCCGCGCTTTCTAAATGCCCTTGGCGTAACCTTGACATACGTCGCGGTGGCACTCGCTATTCAACTGCTATTAGGCATGTTGATCGCACTATTGCTGGATGCCAAACCCTGGGGCTCCGGCCTCATGCAAACACTTATTATCCTGCCAATGGTGGTTGCACCGGCAGTCGCGGGCTTGATGGGCCGCCTGATGATGCATTCCGAATTTGGCGTCATTTCCGTCTATAGTTACCAGCTAGGCTTACTGGAAAAATCAGAACCGTTGTTAGGCGGCACTGGTCGCTTTGCGCTGATCGCAGTGCTGCTGGTTGACATATGGCAATGGACGCCCTTTTTTGTACTCATCATCCTGGCGGGACTCAAAGGGATGCCACATGAAGTACTCGAGGCCGCTGAAGTTGATGGTGCTAACTGGTTCCAACGACTGACCCGTGTCAAGATTCCCCTCCTCTTCGGGGTTATCACTGTTGCTATCCTGTTCCGCCTGGTCGATCTATTCAAAATATTTGATTACATCGCCATCATGACGGCTGGTGGCCCGGCTGGACGTACCGAATCGGTCAGCTACTACAGCTTCGTCAATACGTTTTCGCAGGTCAAATGGGGCTACGGTGCCACCATTGGCGTCGTCATCATGGTCATGGGCTGGGTCGCCGCGTGGATCTACCAAAAGGTCTTCCGGCTCAAGTGGTAGTCGTCAAACCGATCAATAATCGAATTTTCTATAAATGTTGAGCAAAACACAATGACTTCAATTGTTATCACGGAAGCGCAACGTGAAGCTAATCGCCGCTATCTGGTGCAGCAGCATCGGCGCCACTTCATCAACAAGCTCATTCTGACCGTGATCACCGGTCTGATCGTCCTGGTCTTTGTGTTCCCCATTTTCTACTGGGCGCGCCTGTCAATCACACCTTACAAGTATGTTTTCACCATCCCGCCGCGCTTCGACTTTCCAGAAACAACCAGGGTATGGTGGAGTGTCGTTATCGGTGGTCGCTCCTATAGCGATGCGATGATGGAAGAAGTAGGCAACCTGACGGGTGTTGGTGGTGCAGGTACTGGTGGTTACGATATTCGACCCCGCATCTTCAATAGTGTACGGGTAGCGGGCATCAGCACGCTCATTGTAATCATCGTAGCGACTTTCACAGCCTATGCACTCTCCCGCTTTGAGATGCGTTTCAAACAAAATATCGTCTTTTTTATCCTTTCGACGCGCTTTATGCCCGGCGTAGCGGTGGTTTTACCACTGTATCTGATGTACCGGGAAATCGGCCTTTACGATACTTTAGGTGGACTCATTCTAGCCCACGTCGTCATCAATCTGCCCATTGCAACCCTGCTACTCAAGAGTTTCTTCGACGATATTCCGCGCGACCTAGATGATGCCGCGATGGTGGATGGCTGTACCCGTTTTGGTGCATTCTGGCGAATCATCGTCCGCTATGTTGCGCCTGGTCTGGCTGCCGCAGCCGTATTGTGCTTCATCTTTTCATGGAATGAGTTCCTATTCTCCTTGTATCTAACACGCACACCAGAATTACAGACGGTACCAGTTACGATCCGCACCTATGACGCTTCTGCCGGAACGACTGAATGGGGCATGATGTCCGCAGCCGGAACCGCAGCGATTGTCCCGGTATTTATATTCGTCCTATTTGTACAACGCTATCTCATTCGTGGCCTGACCTTAGGTGCAGTACGCGGCTAAGACCATCAAGCTATATCCCAAAGCGAAAGGGGGTGGTGATTTCTTCGCTCAGGTTAGAAACCTGGGAGATACACAGAAACAGGTATCGCATCAAGTTTGTTCGTCGTGTATAGAGTTATGAAGAGGACAAGACCCAAAATGAACGCTCGTGATCGCAAGCAAAGACTGTTCGTAGCCGAGCAAGGACGCAAGCTGGCAAAAGGCCAGATCAGCCGCCGTGATTTCCTCAAGGCTGCCGGGATGGCTGGATTTGGCTTCAGCGCTGCCGGCATGATGCGTATGGAAACTCATGGTCTGCGTCCGCAGGCTCGCCCCGTCATGCAAGAAGGTGGCGCGCTCCTGAGCGATGCCCAGATCGCGTGGTTGAAGGAAGTTGGCGGTCGTTTCTCCGGCAGCACCGTTCGTATTTCGTCGGAATCGACTGCACCCAGCCAGATCATCAGCGCCCTGGCGACCAATGCCGATGACCCGAACAGCTTCACTAATTTGACGGGTATTCAGGTCGTTTGGGAACAGATTCCGCTGGATCAAGTTCTGAGCAAACTGGTTCAGGATACTGCTACCGAATCGGCCCAAAATGATATTTACTACATGGATCAGGCATGGGTTGGCCGCTTCGTCAATGACACCATCGACCCCTCGGCCCGTCTGGCGGATGGCAGTGACCTGAATATGCCGGACTTCATGTTTGAAGATTTTGTCCCTGAACTGCTGCCCGCGCTGGCTTCCTATGATGGCCGCCTGGTCGGTCTGCCCTTCGACATTCCGATTTTCATCTACATGTACCGTAAGGACGTGTACGACCAACTCGGACTCAGCCCTGCGACCAACATGGCCGAATTCTTGAACGCCGTCAAGACCATTGACGAAGCTGCTCTTAAGAATGCTGATGGCTCGGACATTCGTGGTTACATTGGTCAGTGGCAGAGCGGTCACTACGCCCTCCAGTGCGACTGGACAGCCTGGCTGTGGTCACATGGTGGTTCGCACACCGGCCCAGACGGATCGGTCGTTATCAACGACGAAAAAGGTTTGGCCGGTGCCCAGTATATGATGGAACTGGCGAAATATGTTCCGTCAGGTGTGACGACCTGGGACTGGGGTGGTCAGGGTACTGCTATGACTGCTGGCCTCGGTGCCAACGTCATCTCCTGGGCCGAGTTCTTCCCTGGCCTGGACGGCGATCAATCCCCGACCAAGGGCCTGTGGGAAACCGCCGACCTGCCGCAGGAAGTTGAACTGCGCCCGAAAGATCAGTGCTCGTTTGACGAAACCCCGGCCATCGGCCACCAGGGCGGCTCGTGCATGGGTCTGTCCCGCTACAGCCAGAATGCCGATGCAGCCTGGATCTTCCTGCAATACGCGACCAGCGCCCCGGTTCAGACTCTGGCTGCTGCTTCCAGCAACACCCCGATCCGCCTGAGCGCATTCGAAGCGCCGATTGTTCAGGAACGTGCTACGGTCGTCGCCCAGACCACCCGCCACTTCCCGGCAGCGCTGAAGGCCATTCAGACCCGTATGGGTACCGAACCGCACTTCCCCGGTTGGGCAACTGCCTCCGGTACCGGCGGCCCGATCCCGACCGAACTCGGCCTGATGACCACTGGTGCACAGGACATCGAAACCACCCTCAACAACATCGCTGGTCACATCGAAGACGCGATCAACGAAGTCTAGCGTTTTTCGCAGGGGCGACCTATTCGGTCGCCCCTTCATCCAAAATATTGGTTCTTTGAAGCATTATTAAGCTAAACAGGAATTACACTTTATGACCGCTGATCTCGTCATCGGGGTTGATAGCAGCACCACCGCCTGCAAAGCAATCGCCTGGGATCGAACTGGCAAATTAGTCGCTCAAGCCCGGGCCACCTTTGAACTCATCTCCCCTCACCCCAACTGGTATGAACAACGTGCCGATGACTGGTGGGATGCACTCTGCCAATCGCTGAAGGGGGTGGTCGCCCAGGTTGGCGCAGACCGGATTGCGGCGCTGTGCATCACGCATCAACGCGAATCATTCGTGCCCGTCGATGAGCAGTGCCAACCCATCCGCAATGCCATCCTATGGGTTGATGACCGCTGCCATTTGGAAGTTGCAGAACTGGATCAGCGCTTTGGTAACGCTGCTATTCAGGATTTGACCGGTAAAGGGCCGTCCACCAAACAATCTTTACCAGAATTAGTCTGGCTACAGAACCATGAGCCAGAAGTAGTTCGACGGGCCTATAAATTCCTGGATGTCCATGCATTCCTCGTCTATCGACTGATCGGCGAATGGGTCACCAGCCTACCCTGCGCTGACCCCATGGGTGTGGTCGATATGAGGAAAGGCGATTGGGCGACTGATCTCATCCAGAAGATTGGTCTGCGACCAGACCAGTTTGTGACCATCAAACCAGCGGGCAGCATCCTCGGAACCCTCCATGAGAAAGCCGCCCTCGCAACCGGCTTGCCTGCCGGTCTGCCCGTGGTCGCTGGGGCAGGTGATGGTCAATCTGCCGGATTGGGAGCCAATATCACCACACCCGGTAAGGCCTATCTCAATCTGGGAACGGCGATGGTTTCCGGCGCGCACTCCGAAGAATATGTCGCGGATACCGCCTTCCGCACCCTCTGTTCCCCGATTGCAGGGGCCTTTGTACCGGAGGAAGTGCTGGGCGGCGGTACGTTCACGGTCAGTTGGTTTGTTGAAAATTTTGGCCCGGATATGAACGGGGTTCATCTACCCGTCAGCGCTGAAGAAGTTCTGGAGCTGGCCGCCAGCAAACTGCCGCCCGGATCGCTGGGACTGATGCTGGTGCCCTACTGGAATGGAGTCATGCCTCCTTACTGGGACCCTGGTGCAACCGGTATTATGGTCGGTTGGACTGGCGCGCACCGACGGGAACACTTCTATAGGGCGATCATGGAAGGCATCTCCTACGAACATAGACTGGCAATGGAAGGGGTACAAAAAGCCACGGGGCAGACTATCCATGAATACATTCTGATGGGTGGCGGCTCTCGTAGCGCGTTATGGTGCCAGATCGTCGCTGATATGACCGGCGCAAAAGTGACCCGTGCCAGCACAACCGAGGCAACCAACCTGGGGGCCGGCATTCTGGCGGCTGCCGCAGCGGGCTGGTATCCAACCGTCCGAGAGGCGGCCAACGCCATGACCGCAACCGAACGCAGCTTTGAGCCAAACAGTAAGACGGCAGCAGTTTATGACCGTCTATTTCGTGAAGTCTATGTAGGGCTGTTCCCAGCGGTCAAGCAATATACAGACCGTCTGACACACTTGACCTACCATAGTTGATTAACCAAGATGACAATGGAGGGCGTATGAAAATCGCACTAGGATGTGATGAAGCCGGTCTGCCCATGATGGACATGATCCGGGACTATCTCAAGCAAAAGCAGATCGAGGTCCAGGATTTTGGAGTACACTCAGTCGATCCGGTAGACTATCCAGACATCGCTTTAGTCGCTTCCGAGGCAGTCGCCAGCGGAGAATGTGAACGTGGCATTCTGGTTTGCGGCACCGGGATCGGCATGAGCATCACCGCCAATAAAGTGCCGGGGGTGCGGGCGGCACTGTGCCATGATACCTACTCGGCTGAACGCGCGCGCAAGAGCAATGACGCCCAGGTGCTCTGCATGGGGGCGCGGGTGATTGGCCCGGAACTCGCCAAGAGCATTCTTGACCACTGGCTGGACTCGGAATTCGCAGGCGGACGATCCGCGCCGAAAGTGGCTAAGATGAACGCTGTGGATGAGAAGTATCGCGGTCAGCATGAAGATGTTTCTTCAAAAGCCTGTTGACGGGGTTGAGGCTCTATAGCCCCCAGTTCATAGTGGAGCGCTGGTGGAACTGATAGAAACGGTCGCCCATGTATAGCAATGGTCAGCGGGATGATCTGCTCAGTCGGGTCGCCTCGCTCTACTATGAATATGACTATAGTCAGCAAGAGATCGCTGACATGCTGCGCATCTCGCGCTCGAATATTTCCCGCCTGCTCAAAGAGGCCAAACTCAAGGGGCTGGTGGAGATTCGGGTGAAGAAACGCATCCCCACCTTGCCCTCGCTGGAAATTCAGTTTCAGGAGCGATTCGGTCTCAAACGGGCGATGATCGCTGATCTGACGGTTGCGCCTCATCTAAGCCCACTGCCCTCGGCTGGGCAACTAGCGGCGTGGTACCTGGAAGAAATCCTGCGAGAAAGCTCGGTATTGGCGATCTCCTGGGGGACGGGGGTGGCCTCGGCCGTACAGGCCATGCCCAGCTACCCTGAACTGCGTGTTGACGTGGTACAAATGATTGGCAGTGTAGCCGCGCATGTTTCCAACATTGATGGCCCAGAACTAGCGCGGCAGTTGGCACGCAAACTGGGTGGACAGTACTACTATCTACACGCCCCCCTGTTCGTTGACAGCCCGGATGCGCGTACCATGTTCCTGAGCCAGCAAACCGTGACCGATACGCTCGACCGCGCTCGCAAAGCCAGCGTTGCGCTGGTCGGTGTAGGGACGACTGCACCCGGAGCCTCCAGCTTCCTGAGAGCCGGTCACCTGAGTGCGGAACAAGTCAAGGATCTGCTCGACCAGGGTGCTGTCGGCGAAAGTTCCGGGCAGCACTTTGACATTGATGGCGGTACCGATTTTGACATTAACCGGCGGGTGATCGCGCTTGACCTGAACGATGTCCAGCGAATTCCGCATGTGGTGGCGGTCGCCTGTGGTCAGGCGAAAGGGGCTTCGATTCTCGGCGCACTCCGCGGCGGATACATCAACGCCCTGGCAACCGATGTGTATACTGCAGAAGCCGTACTGGAAGCAGAAGCGCAGGCCGGGGTGCCAGCCCATAAACCTCAAAAACTGCTGAAGCTCAACCGGATATCCAAATAACGACGGAAGGGTGCAAAACCCATCCAGGTCGTATTGTGAACTGCATGAGGCGATACGCTGTCAATGCATAGATCAGGCTGCCTTTCCATGCGGAAATTCGGATCACTCAGATGGATGCTAGTCACAGGATCATCCAGATGCAGACCTGAGCCAATCATCTGTAAATTGGCGAGCAACGTCGGGTAGCGCAAAGTAACAATGTTCATTGCCCAGTAGATGCTCACACCACAAGGCGCACCAAAACGCTGGATAATCCAGGCAGCCTGCATAGGCTGTTCCAGGGTGATCGAGACCTGTCCCAGCGAGACACGGTCAACCGACATGAAGAACCCCATTTCCGCAGCGGGTTCCACACGGCGGTAGATGGTGCGCGTATCCGCGACATCCAGCGCCTGGGCCACGTCAATCCACGGCGTTTCCCCCGGTACCAACCCCAACACGCAAGGACGATCCTCACAACGGGCAAGCGCGCTTGCCCGAGCATCTTCCGGCAGGCGCAGTTCGCCCCCCCAGCGGGCAAGCAATACCCCGCTGGTCATCATGATAACCAGCGGAGCAAGCCAGCGGACAAACAGCGCGAGCATCAGGACTCGAAGGCAAACTGACGGGCGAAGGTTTCCTTGAGCGACGGGTACAGGCTTCGGAAAATCGGGTACAGGCGTTCATAGTCTGCAAAGGCAGCAGTGGGATGGACGGTATCCACCTTACGCACCATCGCCTTACAAGCCGTGGGGACATCCGGGTAGGCTCCGGCACCGACGGCGGCCAGGATAGCGGCCCCAAAAGCCGAACCTTCATTGGTGTTGATGGTATACAGGGGGACACCCATAATATCGGTCGTGAGTTGCAACCAGACGGGGCTGTTGGTCGCGCCGCCGGTGACGACCGCTTCCGCCGGGCTGACGCCGAGGTCGCGCAGCAGTTCGACCTGATCACGCATACCAAAGGCAATACCTTCCATGGTGCTGCGGATGAAGTGCGAGAGGCCGTGGCGCAGGGTCAACCCCACGAAGGCACCCCGCGCATAGGGGTCGGGATGGGGGTTACGTTCCCCTGTCAGATACGGCGCAAAGACCAGGCCGAGGGAACCAGGGGGAACGCTGCTTGCGCGCTGATTGATCTCGTCATAGCTCATGCCGGTGCAGAGTTCGTCATGCAGCCAGCGCAGGCTGCCCGCCGCACTGAGCATCACGCCCAGGTAGAGCCATGAACCCGGTACTGCACCGCAGAACAAATGCAAACGTCCATCGGGTTCCGGAGTATAGGAATATGTGGGAGCGTGGGCCACGCCGGAGGTACCAATCGCCAGGCTGAGCATTCCTTCGTGGACGACACCCATGCCGACCGCCGCTGCCGGTTGATCCCCTGCCCCACCCACGATGGGCGTACCTGCGCGGAGACCCGTTTCCGCGGCAGCCTCCGCGCTCACTGTCGTGCAGACATCCGGCGACTCGCAAAGTTCCGGAAACCAAGAGCGCGGAAGATCCCAGGCAGCGAGAAGTTCATCGGAATAGGTGCGCTTGCCCAAATCCATGGTGCCGAAGCCAGAAGCCTCGGTCACATCCGCGATGAAGGCGCCGCTGAGGCGATAGCGGATGTAATCCTTGGGAATGAGGACATGGGCAATCTGTTTGTAATTTTCCGGCTCGTTCTGGCGCATCCAGACCATCTTGGGCGCGGTGAAGCCGGGCAGCAGCCGACTGCCCATGATCTGCACCATGCGCTTATAGCCTACCTTCTCGGTCATTTCCGCCACCTGCTGCCCGCTACGCTGGTCATTCCAGAGGATCGCTGGACGGATAGGCTTACCGGAGGCATCCAACGGGGTGAGACCGTGCATCTGCCCGGTCAGGCCGATAGCCGCAATATCGTCCGGGTTAACCTGCTGCATGACCGTCCGCAGAGATTTACTGGTGGCCTCCCACCAATTTTCCGGGTCTTGCTCCGACCAGAGAGGACGCGGGGTAGACAGGTCGTGAGGATTGCTCTGGGAAGCAACGACCGTTCCATCCCGGTCGATGACAAGGGCTTTGGAGGCGGTGGTGGAGACATCGATGCCGATGAAATAACGAGACATATCGATAACCTCTATTCGCTATGGGCACTCTATGCTGGTGAGTCTAGCGCCGTGTACGCAGGTGTCAAATAGAAGTCGTCAGTGAGTGGTGATTAAGTCAACGGCAGTTGGTGAAAAAGATATGTGTATTGGAAAGACAGCCCCTTGATCGAAGCTATGCGGCGGAACTGACGAAACTCCCGCCGACCTTGTCGGCGGAAAGCCGGGAGCGTGGCGCTGAAGAGCGCCATGAGCGCCATAATGGACGGTGGGAAGCTCGGCGGCGTCCGCCAAATGGCGGCGTTGTCGGCGGGAATAGGGGAGTGGGCCACCGCCCGCCATGGATGACAAGGCCATGGTGGAAAGACGGGAACACGCCGCCAACAAAGCGTTTACAATGAATCCATCCGGCGGACCCTGTGAAGTTTAGGGATGAAACACGTAAAGTGGTCATGAGGTCAGTGTAACACGGTTCACGGTATAAAATGGAACATTTGTTTCGATTTTTTGCAAATTTTGGACTTGCGCAGATGCACCGGTTATCAGACGGGCGCACAGCCGTGCGCCCCTACGAAAGGTACTGTTTTGCGTAAGTCCTGAAATTCCAACCGAAGGCGGGTGGCGCTTGCTGGTCAAGGCGGTGATCGTCATAATCCCCGGTAACATTGCCTTTTCATAAACAGGAGTTTGGAGCAATGGATATTCGATTTGAGGGTAAGCGGGCGCTGGTGACCGGAGCTGGTAAAGGCATTGGCCGGGAGATCGCGGCACAACTGGTCAAGAGCGGCGCGGAGGTCGTGGCGCTGAGCCGTACTCAGGAGGATCTGGACTCGCTCAAGGCAGAACTCGGCTGCCAGACTGTTCTGGCCGACATTGGCGATGCCCAACAAGCGCTGAAAGCGGTAGAAGACGCAGGGCCGATTGACCTGCTGGTGAATAATGCAGGGGTCGCCATCATCGAACCTTTTCTGGAGACGAGCCTCGACCACTGGGACACGGTGCTGAACATCAATCTACGAGCCGCTTTTGTGGTCGGGCAGGCGGTGGCGAAAGGTATGGTCGCACGCGGCACCGGCGGTTCGATTGTGAACGTATCCAGTCAGGCTTCGCAGGCAGCCCTGCCCGGTCATACGGCGTACTGCGCCTCAAAGGCTGGGCTGGATCATCTGACCCGGATGATGGCGCTGGAACTGGGGCCACACAACATTCGCGTCAATGCGGTCAACCCGACTGTGATTCTGACACCGATGGGCGAAAAGGTTTGGGGCGACCCAGCGAAAGGTGCGCCGATGCTGGCTAGAATTCCGTTGGGGCGCTTCGGCAGACCTGTCCATGTAGCTGACGCTGTGCTCTATCTGCTGAGTGACAAGGCGGACATGATTACCGGGGTAATGCTGCCGGTCGATGGTGGCTATCTGGTGGGATGAGGGGATTAAACACAGAGTCCACAGAGGCGACACAGAGAATCACAGAGTAAAGCAGCATTTAACGCAAAGCTGCAATGTCAGAGAAGTGTTGGCTGCAGAACAGCAACGGAAAGTCAGGACTTTCGCAAGCACGGGCGGATATACAGGCGCGGACGCCCTAATCCGCCCCTACACATGGGGTGTTTTGCGTAAGTCCTAAAAGTTAAACGTCAAGGCGGAGAAATACGGCGGGTTGACTGGGCGGACGCTCTTAGTCCGCCCTTATGCCGACCATGACTATGACAGCAAGGTGAGGAACCGCCCCTGGTAGACCTCATCCCAACGGGCGTGGCCTTTGGGTTTATAGGTCTTAAGGGCAAAGCTCTGGCGGACGAGGCGGCGGGCATCCACCACGTCTTTGAGGTCGCCGCGAGCGATTAGTTGGACAAGGCCATTGCCGAGCGCGGTGGCCTCCACCGGCCCCGCGACAACCGGGCGATTGGTGGCATCGGCAGTCATCTGGCAGAGCAAGGCGTTTTGCGCCCCACCACCGACGATATGGATCACATCCACAGGCTGCGTGCTGGCCGCAATCAACTGTTCCAGCACACGGCGGTACTTGAGCGCCAGACTTTCCAGAATACAGCGCACAAATTCACCGGGAGTCTGCGGCGGAGCTTGCCCGGTTTCCTCACAAAAGGCGCGGATGCGGGCGGGCATATCGCCCGGCGAGAAGAAACGGGCATCATCGGGATTAATCAACGGGCCAAAAGCCGGGGCCTTCTTCGCCTCAGCGATCAGTCTGGCATAGCTGGTCGAGATACCTGCCGCAGCCCAGACTAACCGGCACTGCTGCAACAGCCACATCCCCATCACCAACTGGGAGGGGCGAAACGTGCCATAGGCGCCGCCTTCACTGGTGAGGTTGGCGGCCAAGGCGAGCGCATTGGTGAGGGGTTGACGAGTCTCGATGCCGAACAGGCTCCAGGTGCCGCTGCTGATGTACGCATAATGCTCGGTTTCGGTAGGCACCGCAACGACAGCGCTGGCGGTATCGTGGCTGGCGGCGGTATAGACCGGCACCCCCTGGTAACGCCCGATACGGTGACCGGGCGGGACGATCTCCGGTAACATCATGGTCGGGATCATGAGCTGATCGAGGGTATCGGTATCCCAATCTTCATCACGCCAATTGACCATCTGAGTCGTGGTGCTGTGGGTCCACTCGGACACCTTCTCCCCGGTCAACCAATAGTTGATGAGGTTGGGCATGGTCAGGAAGGTACGGGCGCTATCCAGTTGCCAGGGCGACTGGTGAAAGAGCGCCGCCAGTTGATAGAGCGTGTTGATGACATAGAAGCCGATGCCAGTGCGTTCAAACAGGCGTTCCTTTGGAACACGCTCCAACACCCAATCCATCATGCCTTCGGTGCGGCTATCCCGCATGTGGACAGGATTGCCGAGCAGTTGACCGCGATCATCAAGCAAGCCAAAGTCTACGCCGAACGAATCGACGCCAATGCCTTCGGCGGATTCGCTCAGGGCGGCACTGAGACCACTTTCGATCTCATTCCACAGGCGCAGCACATCCCAATGGAGCGTACCGCGCAGGGTCACAGGGCCGTTGGCAAAGCGGTAGACTTCTTCCGCACTGATGCGGCTGCCGTCATAGCGCAGGCGCATGACGCGACCGGATTCATTACCGAGGTCAATGGCAAGTGTAGTGGTCATAGGTGTGATTAGTGGTTAGGAATGTACTTTCACGGCGTAAGCGACTCTTGGTAGTAGGAGAGATCCGGCGGATCACCCCTACCAGAGTATGGTGCAATTACGATTCCGGCAAGCTGGGCACAACGGCGAGCTTGATGACCTCGCTGCGCTGCATCCGCTGGAGAGCGGACTCCACCTGACTCAGCGGCACCGTACCATCCAGAATGGGCTTGACCGTGACCTGACCGGTCACTAGCATTTGCATCGCCATCTCCGCCGCCCGCGGGTTCATGTGGAAGGTGCCTTTCATGGTGATCTCGCCATAATGCAGTTTGGTGGCATCGAAGGCAACTTGCGTGCCACCGGGTAAGCCGCTGAACTGCATCACGGTCGCGCCATTGCGGGCCATCATGACGGCCTGCTGCCAGGTATCCGCGCTACCCGCCGCTTCGATGACGACATCGGCCCCCTGCCCATCGGTCAATTCTTTGACGAAGGCGACCGGATCCCCATCATTGGAACTGAAGATGACATCGGCCCCAACCTCTTTAGCCTTCTGCAGGCGCCCCGCTGAACGCCCGATGGCAATCACACGGGAGGCACCGAGCGCCTTAACCAACTGAATCTGCATCAAACCCTGCGCGCCGACACCGATGATGGCAACCGTATCACCGAGTTCAATATCGGCATTGATGGCGCACAACACCGCGCAGCCCAGCGGCTCTACAAACGAGGCTTCGGTGAAGGGCAGGTGGCTGGGCACATGGAACAGATTCTGTGCCACGATGTAATCCGGAATGCGGTGGTACTCGGCATACGAGCCGAAGTTGAAGCGGCCTTCCAGGTGAATGCATAACTGCTGGGTGCCGCGCTTGCAATAGAAGCATTCATTGCAGGGAGCGGCGTTCGTGCCGGTGACAGCATCGCCTTCCTTGAAACGGGTCACACCTGCGCCGACCGCCGAGATAATCCCGGCATATTCGTGACCAAAGGGCATGGGCGGCTTGAACAGTTTGTGACCGCGCCGCCAGGCTTTGAGGTCGGTGCCACAGGTGGTGGCGGACTCGACTTTGATGACCACTTCGCCCGGCCCGGGCTGCGGAACAGGCACTTCGCGCATTTCGAGCTTGCCGGGTTCTAAAAAGTATACGCCGCGCATGGTTGCCATTAGATTTCCACCATCACTTTCAATGAATCGCCAGCAGCTTTGGTCAGGTGCCAGGCTTTATCGGCCTGTTCGAGTGGGAAGCGGTGCGTAATCAGTTTATTGGCGTCGATCAGGCCGTCCTTGAGGAGTGCCATCGTCCGGCGGGTGTCCAGCGGACTGGCGGAGTAAGAACCCGTGACGGTGATCTCCTGGAAAAGAGTACGGTTCATGTTGAGGGGCCAGGTGGACTCGGGCGGAGTCGGCGCGTACATCATGAGTGTCCCACCGGGGCCGGTGAGGTCAAAGGCGAGGTCGAGGGCTTTCTGGTTGGAGGGGGTGCAGATGACCGCATGGGGGCCAACATCCGACCAGGCTTTGATCTGCGCTTTGAGATCGGCATCATCGACATTGAAGACGGTGAAACCCATCGAACGCGCACGCTCCATCCGGGTTGGCTGGCGGTCGAGCAATGCAACTTTGCTGGCTCCCCAGTGCGGCGCGAGCATTCCCATCGTAATCCCATTAAAGCCAACGCCGAGGATGAGGACTGTATCGCCCTGGCGGATATTGGCGCGGTCAAGGGCGCGGACGCAGCAGGCAATCGGCTCGACCAGGGCCGCGGCTTCGTATGACATGCCCTCCGGAATCTTGAGAATATCGCGCTCGACGATCTCCGCCGGGATGCGAACGTACTCGGCCATACCCGCCGGGTAGAGGCGCGTGCGCTTGAAGGTCGGGCACAGGGTGTAATGCCCATGCTGGCAAACATCGCAGACCATACAAGGCACATGGTGATGAATGGCGACACGGTCGCCCACCGCAAAGGTGGTCGCGCCCGTCCCCACCGCCACCACATCCCCGGCAGGTTCATGCCCCATGACCACCGGCGCACGAGGGGTCATATACCAATCTGTGACATCGCTCCCACACACTCCGCAAGCCTTAATTCTGACCAGCAATTCGCCCGGTCCCGGCTGATCAGGCATCGGGTAATCTTCAACCCGAATGTCCCCTGGCCCAGCGTAAATTGCCGCCCGCATTGTTGCTGACATTTATCATTCCCCTACCTAATGGGCGCACTGCCGTGCGCCCCTACTATTTTGGGAAATTATAAACGGTTGTGAGCAGGTGTGCATTGGTTTCACAAATGTGCGGCATAATGGTCTTACCTTATGGTGAGGATACAGGCAAAGGGAGTCCAAGATGTCTACCACTGGCAGTCAACGTCTGAAAGGTCGGGTTGCTATCATCACTGGCGCGGGCCGGGGCATTGGCTTCGCAATCGGCCAGCAGTTCGCCCGCGAAGGGGCGCATGTCGTTGTCGCTGAGATCGACACGGACGTGGTCTATCAGGCGGCTACTGATCTGACCGCGCTCGGCACCGAAGCGCTGGCCTATCCCATCGATATCAGCGACCTTCCCCAGATGCGGAAAATGATCGCTGACGTCGTGGCAAAGTTCGGTCGGCTGGACATCGTGGTCAATAACGCGGGCATTTCCAACAAAGCGGCATTCCTGGAGATGACCGAACCCCAGTGGGATGACATGCAGCGGATCAACCAGCGGGCTGTCTTTTTCACCATGCAGGAAGCCGCCAAGCAGATGATCGCACAGATCCCGGAAGCAGAACGGGGCAATGATCGTCAACCCTTCAGCCGGGGCAAGATCATTAACCTGTCGTCGATTGCAGGACGACGTGGGCGAGCCGATGCCCTGCATTATTCGGTCGCCAAGAGCGCGGTCATTACCATGACTCAAGGGGCGGCCATGGCACTGGCGCGCTACAACATCAATGTCAACGCGCTCTGCCCCAGCGTGGTACCCACCCGCATGTGGGATCATCTGGATGCCGCTATGGCCGCTCAAAATGGCCTGGAACGCGGCGTCTGGTACAAGGCACGGGTGGAGCGTGTCCCCCTCAAGCGTCCCGGCACGGTTGAAGAGATTGCCGCGATGGCAACCTTCCTGGCCTCCAGCGATGCGGATTACATCACCGGGCAGACGTATAACGTCGATGGCGGCAGCGAACTTAATTAACTGAGCGCCGCTCGACCAGTTGATGCATCTCCGGCCTGAGCAACGGATACAGACGCGTGTACTGCGCGTACAAATCGTCGTAGAAAGCCACCAGCTCGGGCCGGGGTACAGTGGGCGGGCCATAGCGCACCAGGCTCGCACAGGCAGACTCGAATGACGGGTATATATCCGCCCCGACCCCGGCGACAAGGGCAGCACCCAGTGAAGCCTGCTCCGCCATAAGCGACCGCTGCAATGGCAAATTGAGCACATCGGCCATGATTTGCCGCCAAAAGTCGCTCTCCATACCGCCGCCAGACGCGATTACCCGGTCAACCGGGCCGCTGAGTTCGAGGCTGAGTTCCAGCACCTGCCGTAACGCCAGCGACACCCCTTCCATCACCGCCCGCGCCAGATGACCACGTCCATGGTGATAACCGAGGCCAAGGAACAGTCCCCGCGCCAGCGGATCCATGTGCGGGGTGCGTTCGCCGGTGAGATGCGGCAGAAAGATGAGGCCCTCTGCGCCAGGGGGAACCGCCGCCGCTTCCGCGCTGAGTATGGCATAGGCATCCGGCACACCCTGCAAGCCCACCAAATTCCGTAACCAGCGCAGCGAAAGTCCAGCAGAGAGAATGGCTCCCAGCACATAATGCATTCCCGGAACGGCATGGTTAAAGACATGCAGGCGCTGATCGGTACGAAGGTTTCCAGAAGCAATCAGCGGCACACAGACTTGTCCACCAGTGCCGACGGTCACGGAAGCCGCACCGGGTTGGATGAGACCATTCCCGATCGCCTGCGCCGGTTGATCCGCGCACCCCATGAACACCGGAATATCCGCCGCAAGGCCGAGTTCAGCCGCAGATCCGGCCTGTAAATGACCCGCCAGCGCAACCGAATCTTTGACAGGCGGGAAGATCTCTGGAGGAAGGTTGGCAGCCTTGATGATCGCCTCTGCCCACGTACCCTGCCCGACGTTAAAGGTACCCGTTCCAGCAGCATCGCTGACATCCGTCGCCGCCTGGCCGGTCATCTTCAGACACACATAATCCTTGGGCAAAATAACCCGGTAGGTTTTGGCGATCAAGTCTGGTTGATTTTGCTGCAACCAGGTCATGGTCGAAATCAAAAATCCAGCAGCCGGCAGCGTCCCTGCCTGGGCCGCATAATCTGGCACCGACTCCACCAATTGATGCACCTGGGCACTGCTGCGCGTATCCGCCCAGATGATGGCCCGTGCCAGCGGGCGCAGGCTTGAATCGAGCAGGATGGTGCCGTGCATTTGCCCGCTAAAGCTGATCCCAACCACATCGGTGCGGCCCGTTTGCGCGATGACCGCCCGCACTGCTCGAACGGTGGCAGACCAGTAATCTTCCGGGTCTTGTTCCGCCCAGCCCGGCTGCGGCGTATGGATCGGATATTCCTCCCCAACGGCTGCTAATGGGCGACCCAATTCCGGGTCGAACTGCATCACTTTGACACTAGATGTGCCGACATCCACACCCAACAGAGTCGCCATCATGAAATCCTTATTTACTGAAAGTAATATGGCGGCAGAGTGTAACACGGGATAGCCGCTGGTGGTCAGTGATGGGCGGTTAGTGGGCAGTGAAAGCGTGAAGAAGTGAAAAGTGCAGCGCAAAACCTGAAAGGTAAACATCATCCATGCAGACGATCTATCGCAGTGCCTTGCAGGGCGAAAACCGCGAATTCCAGGCGCGCAATATCCCGCTGGAAGGTCGATTACCTACATGGTTGAGCGGGCGACTGATCCGCAATGGGCCGGGTTCTACACGCTTCGGGCAACAGGAAGTCAGACATTGGTTTGATGGTCAGGCCATGCTGCATCAGTTTGACATCCACCATGGACAAGTCGACTACGCCTGCCGTTTTCTCGAGAGCCAAGCGCGGCAAGCGGCGGAGAGCAGCGGGCAAATCAGCTATCCGGAATTTGCCACCGATCCATGCCGGTCGCTGTTCAAGAAAGTCATGACGCTGTTCGGTCGCTCATCGAGTGATAACGCCAAGGTCAGCATCACGCAGTTCGCCGGGGCGTACATGGCACTGGCAGAAACGCCGATTCAAGTGGAATTCGATCCTGAGACCTTACGCTCGGCAGGGGTTTTCACCTACGAAGCCAATCCGGTCGGGCAAATGACTACTGCCCACCCCCACCAGGATGCGGAGCACTTGTACAATGTCGTCACACGCTTCAACCGGGTGAGCGAATATCGGTTTTACCGCATGGGGCTCGACCGGCAGACGCAGATGGTCGGCGCGGTCAAGACCGGGCAACCCTCCTATATGCACAGCTTTGGCCTGAGTCCGCACTATGCCATCATCACCGAATTTCCGTTTGTGGTGAATCCGCTAAATCTGCTGCTGTGGCTGCGACCCTTCATCGAGAATTATCAGTGGAAGCCGCGCCGCCCGACCGTATTCTGGCTGCTCGATCGGGAAACGGGTACGGTCGCCGGACGCTATGAAAGTGACCCGTTCTTCGCCTTTCATCACGTCAATGCCTTTGAGCGCGATGGCGAGGTCGTGGTCGATCTGGTGGGGTATGACAATGCCAGCATCATCCAGCACTACTACCTCAATCGGCTGACCGACTCGCAGGTGAAACTGCCACATGGCACCTTGCGGCGTTACCACGTCCAACCGGGCAAGAAGCGCGTGACCTGGGAGAAGCTAACTCATGACTGTATCGAACTACCCCGCACCGACTACGACCGATACAACCTGCGCGGCGATTACCGCAGTGTGTATGGAATCGGTCTTCGTGGTGACCAACCCACAGGTTTCTACAATCAACTGGTCAAGCTGGATACGCAGGGGGGTGCCACGCTGACCTGGCATACTGAAGGGTGTTACCCTGGCGAATCCGTCTTCGCGGCGCGGCCCGGTGGCACTGCCGATGATGACGGGGTGCTGCTCTCGGTCGTGCTGGACACTACAGCGGGTAACTCGTTCCTGCTGGTGCTGGATGCGCGGACGTTGCAGGAGGTGGCGCGGGCGACCCTACCGCAAGCTGTCATGTTCGGGTTTCACGGGCATTTCATGGCGGGGGATTAACCGCACGGGTGCGGAAGAAGCAGAGAAAACAGAGGAAGAAAAAAGATGAGACAGAATCGGAACATATGTTCCGATTCTGTGCTTGACTTTATGCTATGCTGACACAGACTCACCCTCATTACAGGTCACTACATAGTCTCCATTTGGACAAAGTGGGGCGTCAAATGTGTCCAATCTGTCCAAAATGTCCAGTATCGCACCCGAATCCGCCTACATGTAGCAGAAACCACGTTCCATAAACCAATACGGATTGGTTGGTTGAGGGGATTGGGGTAGCGCGGTATAGTCCCCCGCATCTGGCGCTTTTCACAGGGGATTGACGTTCCATGGATTATCAGAGCCGCATCAAACGCTTTCAGAGTCTGATTGGCGAAAAAGCTGACGTCGCATTTATTCCAATTTCGGCGGATTTGCAGTATCTAGCCGGTGTCCCACGCGATATTCCCAATTTCGGTGCGACATTGCATCCCGGTGCCTGGGCAGAAGGAGCCTGGCTTTCCCCCAAACACGATCCGATTCTGGTGCTGCCGCGAATGTCCGCTGAGTTTGGCGGTCTGAACCGGATGGAAGGGGTTGAGGTCCGTGTCTTCGGCGACTGGGATGACCCCTATCAGGTGGTTAAAGGCATCTTCGACTCGTTTGGAGCCACGAGCAAGGCACGGATCGCCATCGGGGAACGTGCGCTAGCGGAGACGGTCGCCGCTATTCACCGCATCACCCCAGAAGCCCACTTCATCAACGCCACCGATATCCTGCGCGAGCTGCGGGTGGTCAAAGGCGAAGACGAAATCGACATCATGCGGAAAGCCGGCGAAATCACCGAAGCGGCCTTCGCGGATGTCCTCAAACAGCTCAAACACGGCATGACCGAGAATGACGCTCTGAGCGAAGTGGATTATCAGATCCGCAAACACGGTGGACTGGGACCGTCATTCACCACCTCTTTCTATAATTCTGGCCCGAATACGCCCCTGCTCTTCGGCGCACGTGAAAAGACATGGCCTCGCCCCATGATCGCCCCCATGTCCCTGCTGTTCGATTTCGGTGCGGTCTACAACGGCTACTGCTACGACTACGGACGGACAGTCTACTTTGGTGAACCCAACGCCGAGCAGCAGAAGGTCTACGATCTGGTGATGGCCTCCCAACGCGCCGGGATCGCCGCGCTGAAGGCAGGTCAGGCGACAACCACGCAGGTCGATGCAGTTGCCCGTAAGGTGATCGAGGATGCGGGTATGGGAGAAACCTTCCGGCATCGGCTGGGTCATGGTATCGGCATGGATGTGCATGAACCGCCCTTCCTGACCAAAGGCGATGAGACACCGCTACGCGAAGGAATGCTCTTCACCATTGAGCCGAGCATCACACAGTTCAACAGCTTCTCGGCCCGCGTCGAGGATGTGGTGGTAGCACGGCCCAACGGCGGCGAACCCCTCACAACCGGGTATCAGTCACTGATCGTGATCGAATAAGAAAATTCGGAGGGGAGATTACTGCAGAGAAGCAGAGGAAGATAAAGATCAATCTCTGCCCCTCTGTCTCTCTGCGGTAAGTTCTTCTCTGTGTCTTTGCGGTTAGCTGTATTTGAAGGAATGACTTTATGCCGCGACAGAACATCAGCAGCGGGACGCCGTGGGAAGCGGTCGTCGGCTATTCACGGGCAGTGCGGGTGGGAAATGTGGTACACGTCTCCGGCACAACTGCCAGCGATGCGGACGGCACCGTCATCAGTCCCGGCGACGCCCGCGCCCAGACGATCTACATCATCGAGAAAATTGAGCGAGCGCTCAAAGAAGCCGGGGCGACGCTGGCGGATGTGGTGCGCGTGCGGATGTATGTAACTGACATCTCGCGCTGGAAAGAGATCGGCGAAGCACACGGCAGCTTCTTCAAGGACATCCGCCCGACGACCACCATGGTCGAGGTGAAGGCGCTGGTTGATCCACTGCATCTGGTCGAGATCGAAGTTGAAGCGATTATCGGGGCGGGCGCGTGAAGTTCAGCCTGCGCTTCAACAATGATCTGCCGGTGCGCGACTATATCCGGTTGGCGCAGGCCGCCGAGGCCGCTGGGTTCGATCAGTTCTGGGTGAGCGATGATCTGTTCCTGCGGAGTGCGCCGGTCATCCTAACGGCGATTGCCAGTGCAACGACCCGCATCGAGATTGGCACCTGCATTCTCAATCCCTATACCATTCATCCAGCGGAAATCGCCATGCTGGCGGCGACGCTAGATGAGTTCAGCGGCGGGCGCTTCAATCTCGGATTGGCCTCTGGCGCGGGAGATTTCCTTGGCTGGGTGGGCCTGGAGCAATCCAAGCCTCTCACCGCAATCCGTGAAAGCATCAGCGCGATTCGAGGGCTGCTGGCGGGTGAGCGCGTCCCCATGCAGGGCGAGTTCCTGCGCTGGACAGACGAAGCCTATCTGCGTTTCAAGCCGGGGCGGCAGGTGCCGATCTACCTGGGTGCGATGAGTCCGAAGATGCTGGAGGCCATTGGCGAACTGGCCGATGGTGGCCTGCCCCTGCTCTTCCCACCAGAGCATTACCAGACCGTACAGCCGTACATTGCAGCAGGTGCAACCAGAGCCGGACGCACCACCGAGTCGATTGATGTGGCTGCCTGCATCTGGTGTTCACTGGCGGAAGATCGTACCGCAGCCGCTGATGTGCTGAAGGACAAGATCGCCTACTACGGTCATGCGCTCAGTCCGTTGATCCTCGAACGGCTGGGACTGACGCAAGCCGACTTCACTGACATTGAACACGCTATCATGGTCGAGCATGATCCGCTGAAGGCGCGGGGTAAGGTCACGGATGCCATGCTGCGCATCGGCGTGGTCGGCACAGCGCAAGACTTAATCCCCCGGCTGGAGAGGTTGGTAGAAATGGGTGCACGTCACCTGAGCTTCGGCCCGCCGCTGGGGCCGGATCCGCTGGAGGCGATTGCGCTACTAGGGCGGGAAGTCCTGCCGCATTTCCGTAGCCGGTCATCATGACATCGAGTATAAGTAATGACCCAACCCTTTGAACTTTACGACCTGCGCGTGACAGTAGTCGCCATCGAGGGACGCTCGGTATGCAGCCTGAGCGTGGGCGACTACTTTGAATTGACCGAAAGCAACAAGCTGCGTATTCCGGCAGGTAAACACTTCTGTGTCTATGCGTTGAGCAGTGTGCTGCCGCTCCTGGCCGCCAAACAGCGTCAACTGAGCGCGAATGACTGGCTGGAACGCGACTCGCTGGTGGCCTGCCCCGACCCTGACGAACGGCTCATCATGAAGGTCGAACGCATCGCCCGGCGGACGCTCGACAGTGATGAGTTGACTTGAGCCGGATCAAACACAGAGACACCAAGTTGGCATAGAGGAACAGAGAGTGATCTCATGACTGAAACGCAAGCAACAGTGTTGTCGATTCAAGTTGGGATGCCGACCGAACACGGCGCGGATGCCATCTCCAAAAAGGCATGGCAGTCCGGCATTTTTAAGTACCCGGTTGAGGGGCGCATCTGGCTGGATAGCCTCAATCTGACAGGCGATGGGCAAGACGATTTGAAGAATCATGGTGGGCCGTTCCGCGCCATCCTGACTTACGGCGCGGGTCATTACCCGGTGTGGCGGGAGGAACTCGGACGAGCTGACCTGGCATACGGCGCATTTGGAGAGAATCTGACCGTTTCCGAATTGACGGAAGATCTGGTTTGCCTGGGTGATATCTATCAGGTTGGTGAGGCGCGGGTACAGGTTTCGCAACCGCGCTTCCCCTGCTGGAAGCTGGCCCGGCGGAACCAACTCGTCGACCTGACGGCACGCGTTGAGGCGCGGGGCTGGGGTGGTTGGTATCAGCGCGTGTTGCAAACGGGCTACATCGAGGCGGGCGACTCGTATACGCTGCTGGAGCGCCCCTACCCCAACTATACGATTACGCTCTTGAACGACATCACTTCGGAACGACGGGTGGAGCCAGCTATCTGTCAAGAACTGGCAACCATAGAAGCACTTACCCCCACTTGGCGCGAGATGTATGGGCGGATGGCAACCCAATGAGCCATCAACAGCTATCCATCGCCTTTCAGACGGACAAGTCCGCCGCCGAGTACATCGCATTGGCGAAGATAGTCGATGAGTTTGATTTTGATGCCGTCTCGGTCTACTGTGATGCGCCCTTCCAGCCGAGTTATGGACCGCTGCTGTTGATGGCACCGCATCTGCGGCGGGCACGGATCGGCCCGGCAGCCGTGTCGCCGTCGCGCATTCACCCTATCGACATCGCCTCAGAAACCGCGCTGCTGGAAAGCCTGCTACCGGGGCGCACCTACATCGGGATTGCGCGCGGGGCATGGCTGGCGGAACATGGCATCCCGGAGCGCAAACCCGCCATCCAGGCCATCCGCGAGGCAGTGGAAATCGTACGCTACCTGCTCAATGGTCAGAGCGAGGGTTACAGTGGGGAGGTGTTCAAGCTGGCTCCCGGCGTGCGCGCAACCTATCCGCTGCCGAGTGAACGTCCTCCGATCATGATCGGGTCGTGGGGGCAGAAGTTATGTGCGTTGGCGGGGGAAATCGCCGACGAAGTGAAGGTCGGTGGCTCAACCAATCCCGATGTGGTGCCGGTCATCCAGGGCTATATTGCTGCCGGGGAACAGGTCGCACAGCGCGAGGCGGGTACTGTCGGCATCGCGATCGGTGCCGTCTGCGTGTGTGATGAAGACCGCGAGGCTGCCCGGACGGCAGCGCGGCGTTCGGTGGCGCTGTACCTACCAGTGGTGGCCCCACTCGACCCGACGGTACAGGTCGAGCCTGAACTGGTCGAACGTTTGCGCGCCCACGCTGATCGTCATGAGTACGACCAGGCCGGGGCGCTGATTTCGGATGAACTCCTGGAGAAATTCGCCTTCGCAGGCAACCCGACAGACCTGATCCGGCAAGCCGAAGGGCTATTTGCCGCCGGTGCCGCCAGGGTCGAATTTGGCACCCCGCATGGGATTGAGTCCGCTAAAGGCATCCGCTTGATCGGTGAGCAGGTTATCCCGGCGTTGAAGGGAACAGGTCGATGAACTCCCGCATGGCGCGGAAGTAGTCATCCAACCCTTTGAGACCCGCATCCATCAGGTTGAGTGATAAGTGGGTCGCGCCCAGCTTACGCCAACCCGCCACATAGTCACCCCAGGCCTGACGCGGTTGGAGCTTCATGCTCAGACGCACATCAATGCCAAAATCAGCCGGGTTACGTCCGGCAGCCTGCAGGAAACGATGCAACCGTTCAACCTCAGCACTGGCTTCATCCAGAGGCATCCAGTTCGCCATCCAGCCATCACCCAGGCGAGCCATCCGCTCAAAGACCGCATCCGCTTCCCCACCAAACCAGATCGGGATGCGGCGCGTGGGTAGCGGATTGATCCCGGCGTCATCTACCCGGTCGAACTCGCCCTGAAAGTTGACCAACGGCTGCTCCCATAACTGGCGCAGCAGCTTGACCTGCTCCTCACTGCGTTTACCCCGCACACTGAATTCCTGCCCCAAGCCATCATATTCGACCTTATTCCAACCAATGCCCACGCCAAGTCGTAAGCGCCCCCCAGACAGTACATCCAGATTAGCAGCCTGCTTGGCAACCAACGCGGTCTGCCGCTGCGGCAAGATGAGGATGCCCGTCGCAAACTCCATGGTGCGGGTCAATCCCGCGAGGTAACTGAATAAGACGAACACTTCATGGAAGGGCGTGCGAAAGGTATACGGCCCCTTCCAACCACCGGGGCGATCCGGGTTCGCGCCCAGCACGTGGTCATAGGCCAGCAGGTAGCGGAAACCCATCGCCTCGGCGGCTTGCACCAGGTCGCGGATGACGATGGGGTCATTGCCAATTTCAGTCTGGGGGAAGGTTAGTCCAGGGAGCATGAAGATACGTCCGTAGCCGATGGTCAAGAAGTAAACCGCAACCGCGCAAACGAAAAAGTTTAACTAGCGATTCCGCAGGCGCGGGTCAAGCAGGTCGCGCAGGCCGTCGCCAATAAAGTTGAAGGCCAGCACCAAAATGGCAATACCCAGACCAGGGAACAGCCACGTCCACCATTGATCGAACAGATTGACCCCGGCGGACACCATGCGGCCCCACTCGGGTGAAGAAGGTTCCGGACCTAATCCGAGGAAGCTCAATCCGGCAAAGGTGAGAATAGCAGTGCCGATGTCCAGCGTGGCCAGGATGATGGCCGGGGAAATGCAGTTCGGCAAAATCGTGCGGAACAGAATGTACGGTCCAGTCGCGCCGACCGCCCGCATGGCCTCGACATAATCCTGCGACTTCGCTTCCAGCACCAGACTGCGGACGACACGAGCGTAGCTCGGCCACCAAACGATGACCAACGCAATGATGGCTGTCCGGATACTCGGCCCCAGGGCTGCCGTGATGGCCAACGCCAGAATGATGGTCGGGAATGCCATGACCAGTTCGGTCAGGCGCATCATAATCTCATCCCACAAGCCACCCAGATACCCGGCAATCGCACCGACAAAGGTGCCGATCAGGCTACCGATGAGCACGACCACCAGCCCGGCAGGAATGGTCGAACGTCCACCGTATAGCACGCGGCTGAGCATATCGCGGCCCAACTCATCATTTCCGAACGGATAGTCCGGGCTGGGTGGTTCCAGGCTGAGCATGACATCCTGCTTTTGGGGATCATAGGGGGCGATGATCGGCGCAAGCAGTGCCAGGGCAATCCAGAGGATGACCACCAGCAAGCCGAAAACCACCAGCGGATTCCGCCGGGCAAACCCCACCAGGCTAAAGCGCCTAGGCGAAGCGGATGCGGGGGTCAAGGAAATAGTAGAGGATGTCAACGACGAAATTCACTCCGACATAGATAGCGGCAATGACCATACTCCCACCCATAATGGCAGGAAAATCATAAGACGTGGAGGCGCGGAACATATAGCGTCCAATGCCCGGCCAGGCAAAAATCTGCTCGGTCAGGACAGCGCCCGTCAGCAAATTGCTGTATGAGAGCCCAATGACCGTGACCACCGGGATCATGGCGTTTGGCAGTGCATGCCGCCAGATCGCCCCACGTTCCCGCAAGCCTTTCGAGCGAGCGGTACGAACATAGTCCAGCGAGAGCACGTTGAGCAAGGAAGATCGCGTAATGCGCGCGATGATGCCTGAGACAAAGCTGGCGAGAATTAGTGAGGGCAGAATAATTCGGGAGAAGGCGTTACTGAACACATTCCATTGCCCTGCCAGGAGTGCATCGACCGTGAACCAACCCGTCACCATGGGCGGTTCAGGCAGGCGCACACTCAAGCGACCAGGGCCGCCTACCCAGCCCAACTGAACATAGAAGATCGACAATCCGACCAAAGCCAGCAGAAAGACCGGGAAACTGACCCCAATCAGACTGAATGTTCGCAGGACATAGTCGATGATGCTGTTACGCCAGATGGCCGAAATCACACCAAAGCCTACACCGAACAAGATCCCGAAAATAATCCCGTAGGTTGCCAACTCAAAGGTTGCCGGGAAAAACGCCGCCAGATCCTGCGCGACCGGGTTGCGACTACGGATCGACGTGCCAAGGTCACCCTGCAGGAGATTGCCTAAATAGGTGAAATATTGCTCGATCGGTGGTCGATCCAACCCCCATTTGGCGCGGAAGGCATCCACCACCTCTTTATTATTGAGGACGCTCTGCGGCAGATTCGCCACAACGGGGTCAGCCGGAATGGCGTTCGCAATGATGAACGCGAGAGCAGTGATGCCCAACAAGGTAGGGATCACAAAGAGTAATCGGCGCAGAAAATACAAATGAAAAGGCATTCAACAGTCCCCACCCCGACCTCTCCCCGGCAAGCGGGGAGAGGTATCAGGAAGGCGCAAACTTATGCGCGTTTACAGAGGCAAATTACGCCCGGCTGAGCAGCGACAGGTTCACCAGCCAGACCGGATGCCACACATAGCCTTGCAGATCAGCACGGAAGGCCGTCTGAATATCCGGTTGGTTGAACGGGGCGAAGGGGCTGTTCTGCTGATTGAACAGTTGCAGTTCGCCGTACAGTTCCAGGCGGCGGGCTTCGTCGAGTTCCGAACGGGCGGCTTCGATCATATCCAGCACGTCCTGAGCCACGCCTTCAACCGGCCACTTGGCACGTTCGGTAGCGACCTTACCACCCGGCAGGAAAGCCAGGAAGTCAGACGGGTCATTGATGTCCGGACCCCAGAACCACAGACCAAAAGCCTGCGTACCGGCACGATAGGCTTCCAGCTTCGGACCAATTTCGCCGGGGCTGAGGTTGACGGTGATGCCAATCTCGGCCAGGTCAGCAGCAATCTTCTGGGCATTGGTGTTCAGATTCACACCCTGGAAGGTGGTATCCCAGTAATCCATGGTGATCTCGAAACCATCAGCGTAACCCGCTTCGGCCATCAGGGCGCGGGCTGCTTCGACATCACGGCTGAGGGCTGCGCTTTCCGGCAGGGCACCGGCGATACCGATGGCCAGGTTGGCAGCCGGTTGGACGCCGCCCCACAGGGTCTTGTATCCATCGTAGTCCAATGCCAGACGGACGGCCTGCTGGACCAACGGATTGGAAACCGGGCCACCGATGGCGGGGTCATTGTTCATGAGAATGAAGTGGATCAGGTTACCCGGACCACGATAGATGCTGACTTCATCGGCATTGAACCCGGCCATCTGATCGCTGGTCAGGTCGAGAGCAATGTCAATTTCGCCAGCGGCCAGCGCAGCCTGCTGGGCTGCCGGTTCGAGATTCTGGATGATGATACGATCAAAGTAGGGAGCGGTACCCACATAGTTCGGGTTACGAACCAGGACAGTCTGGACCGTCTTGTCCCAGCTTTCGAGCATGTACGGGCCGCTGCCGGCGCTGTTCTGATCGAGGTAATCACCCGCAACATCGGTGGTAGCAGCATCAGCAGCATCCGTGCCACCATTGGCGCGGACAACCGCAGCTTCGCTGACAGCGAACCAGTTGGAGGTCAGGCCGACCAGGAAGGCCGGATCAACCGCATTCAACTTGATTTCGACTGTGTCCGCATCTACCGCAGTAGCGCTCGCCATATTGGCGACAGCAGGTGAACCCGCCGGGCTACCGCCCACATTCTTCACGCGGTTGAAGGAGAAAGCCACATCTTCAGCGGTAACCGGGCTGCCGCTGGAAAAAACGGCGTCCGAACGCAGATTGAGGGTCCAGGTCAGACCATCTTCAGAAACCGACCAATCGGTTGCCAGAGCCGGTACAATCGCACTGGTATCCGCATCCGGGAAGGTGACCAGGGTTTCATAGACCGAACGGAGGACAATACCGGTCGTCTGGGTATAGCCGCGGGCCGGATCATAGAAATCCGTGCTTTCCCGATGGCCTACGACCAGGACTTGCTCTTCCTGGGCGCGCACACCGACTGCACTGAGCGCCAGTACCAGTATGAGCAATAACATCAGGCGCAAACGACTGCCTTTCATAAACCGCTCCTTTTGCATATCAGTAAACCGGAACAACCACCGGGAACAACCCGGAGATTGGGCGGAATTGTACCGGGTATCGATAATTCATACCAAATGAATGGTTTGTTAGAACGGCTGTAAGAACCAAAGCCGTACAATCTGCAAGAGCCAGTTCGGGCAAATTGCCGGATTCGGGAGATCGGCTATCCGCTGCGCAGTATGTACAACGTCAGACCGAAGGCGAATAGTGCGCTGTAGATCAGGCTTAGTCGAGCCGTTTCCGCCAGCACTTTATTGAGTGCCGGGCCAGTCAGGGAACGCATATCCTGTATCAGACCTAATCCCATCGGAATCGTGAACAAGGGCAGCAGAATGAGAAACCCGGAGAGATAACCCATTAGCATCAGCACCACTGGCGTGAGATAAGCGATGGCGATCAAAACCATGTACTCCAACTGAGTCCCGCGCTTACCCAGAATGACGGCCAGCGTACGTTTGCCAGACTTGCGATCGGTTTCCATATCCCGGTAGTTGTTAACCACAATAATGGCCGTGATGAGTGCTCCGACAGGCACCGCGGCAATGAAGGCCAGCGGGTGCAGCGTCAAACTCTGAACATAGTACGTACCCACAACCGCGATCATGCCGAAAAAGATAAAGACAAAGACATCACCCAGACCATTGGATGCTAGCGGAAACGGCCCGCCACTATAGGCCAAGGCGGAGAGGATCGAAGCGACACCGATGATCAGGATGGGCAAGCCACCGACCGAGATCAGGTAGAGACCGACCAGCATCGATAAGCCAAGCACGACAGCAATGCCTGTACGGAGTTCGCCCGTTGACAGAGCACCGCTGGCCGCCGCTCGAGGCGGTCCGAGTCGCTCCGCCGTATCTACACCTTTCACAAAGTCGAAATAGTCATTGGCAAGATTAACGGCTATTTGCAACAGGAGTGCCCCGGCTAAGGCCGCCAGCGCTGGCAACGGCGCGAACTGGCCCAGGCTGATCGCAACCCCTACCCCAACCAATACTGGGCCAACCGCAGCTGGCAGGGTCTTGGGCCGGGCCGCCATCCGCCAGGCATCCCATTTGGAGAGAGTCTTCGGTTGAACAGGTGCGGTCATCGAGATGTTCCTATTGGGGGCGGGTGCCGGTATGCACAGCCATGGTGCCAAACATAAACCGTCGATAGTGTACATCAACCAACCCAGCAGCGCGCATGATCGCGGCCAGTTCATCCGGGGATTTGAATGCCTGGGTTGACTCCGGCAGGTACTGATAGGCAGAAGGGTCTTTCGCCAGCAATTGACCGAGTGTCGGAATGATAAACTTGAAGTGAATCATGATGAAGGGATACAGGATATTGCGCGGGGGTGGCGTCGTATCCAGGCAGACCACGCGCCCACCTGGCTTAACCACGCGCATCTGCTCCTCAAACGCCCGCTTAACATCGATCACATTCCGCATCAGGTAAGCGGAGGTAACAGCATCGAAATAGGCATCCGCATATGGCAGGTTCAAGGCATCGGCCTCGGTCCAACGGACGCTATGCCCATTCTGACGTTCACGACCAACCAACATCATCGGTGCGGCAAAGTCCGCCCCGACAGCATGAATAGTCGGATCTTGCTGCAAGGCTTCCAGGGCAATATCGCCCGTCCCGGTAGCGACATCCAGCAGGCGACCTGCTTTCGGCACAGCCGCTTCTTTAAGGACAAACAACCGCCAGGCACGATCCTGCCCCATCGTCATCAGACGATTCATGAGATCGTACCGTCCGGCAATGCGCCCAAACATCTGCTTGACGTACTCAGCCCGTTCCTGCCCCTGAAGTGCTGCCATTGGCTTCGCCCTTTCGGCTACGTTCAGGAAATTGTGAACGTAGTGTACAACGCTTTCGTGAAGGATAGCACAATTGAGGCTGAGTGGTTAGTGAAAATGCGGAATCAAGCGCAATTCACGCTGCAAGATCATCATCCGTCACATCCGAAGAGCACATACTTAAACGATTAAAATAACATCTTGAAGCCCATAAACAGATCGAGGATAATGATCTAGCAAAATACCCCTACCCCATAAAGGACCTTGTGATGACGATCAAAGCGTTCATCTTTGACCTGGACGGCGTGATTACCGATACCGCAGAATTTCATTTTCTGGCATGGAAACAATTGGCTGACGAAATCGGCGTGAGCTTCACCCGTGAGGACAACGACCAACTGCGGGGTGTTTCCCGGCGGGAAAGCCTAAAGCGTCTGCTCAAAGGCAGGCCAGTCGATGAAGCTACCGCTGAGGTCTGGATGCAGCGCAAGAACGACATCTACCGGGAATTCCTCCACCAGATCACCCCAGCCGATTCCCTGCCCGGAGTCGTCCATTTTCTGGATGAAGCCCGTAAGCGCGGAATCCTTATAGGCCTCGGCTCGGCCAGCAAGAACGCCCGCGACGTGATCGAACGCCTCAAGCTAATGGATTACTTTGAGGCATTGGGGGACGGCTACAGTGTGGTCAACCCCAAACCAGCCCCTGACCTCTTCATCTGGGTCGCTGGACGCTTGGGAGTACCACCCAATGAGGCTGTTGTCTTTGAGGACGCCGAAGCCGGGGTCGATGCAGCGCTGAAAGGCGGTTTCTGGACGGTGGGATTAGGCCGTGCCGGGGTGAACGCAGCGCATCTGGTCAAAGAAGATGGGCTGAAGACGCTCACAGTGGATGCTGTCCTGGAAGTGGCGAGTGGCTGATAACTGGTAAAACTCCATTGGCAAATCGCCGTCGGACCTTATTCGGTCGGGCGCCAATGGGTCGCCTTCGCCTGCTACACATCGGTCATATCAATATCATCGATGATCGGGTGGACTGGTGCTTGGCGCAATCCGGCAGCTTCTAGCCGACTCCGTACAGCAGCGACCGAAATAGCTGCCAGTAGTGAGCCACCAATCAAGAACCAGGCACCGACCAGTACTGTACTGGCAATCATGAGCAACAAGGCCCCCAGTCCCACGATCAGTGTAAAGGCGGGATGCCTGAGCATCATAATCCAGGCGTTGCGGAAGGCGATCCGCAAGTTGGGCTGCTCCATCTCTACCAGTAAAGGCCAAGCATAAAACTGGAGCATCAACCATAAGAGAATGACCAGTGACCAGAACCCACGTAAGCCCAAGCCTACTCCATCATTCAGGTTCTGGTAAGCAAGCAGGTTGGAACCGTTGACCACCAGAATGAACACGTTGAGCAGTGCCACAATCAGACCCCGGCGGAAGTGCAGCTTGAAGCCTTCCCACACTGTGCGCACTTCTACCGCTGGTGGACTGGTCTGAGCGCGGTGAGTCAGCATCACCAAACCTGCCCAGGCCGCCGGCGCGGTGACAAGCGGGATAGAGAGCACAAACCAAAGCATGTTGCCCCAGATGTGAACATAGGCACGCTGGTTAAATGCAAGAAAACCCCGCCATAGCGCACTTAATGCCGCCTTCATGCCTTTGTCCTGCCTCGACCCATCAATCCTGAAATAACAAAGGGGCGTCCCGGGGACGCCCCTCCCAGACAACTACAATAATACAATGAACCAGGCTACTGCCCGGCCAGACCAGAATAGGTCGAGCCTTCAACAAAGTACCGCTGGAACATGAAGAACAAGATCGCCATCGGCAGCGTGGTAACAACTGACCCGGCCAGAAATTCGTTCCAGACCAAGGCCTCGCCGGATTGGCCACGCAAGAAGGACAGCCCCAGCGGCAAGTTCCACAGATTCTGATTACCACCGACCACAATGAGGATGTCCAGGAAGTTATTCCACATGCCCTGGAAGCTGAAGATCGCCAACGCAGTCAACGCCGGGGTCGCCATCGGCAGGATGACCCGGAAGAACATAACAAATCGATTAGCACCGTCTACCTGGGCAGCTTCTTCAATATCGCTAGGTATGGTCTCGAAGAATTGCTTCATCAGGAAGATGCCAAACGCATCCACCATCAACGGGATGATTATTCCACTGTAGTTGTTCACCATACCCAGTTGGCGCAGTATGATGAAGCGCGGGATGAGCAGCACGATGGCAGGGATCATCATGGTCCCCAACATGCCAATGAACAGCAATCGGCTGCCGGGGAACTTGATGCGTGCCAGAGCATACCCTGCCAGCGAGTCCAGTACGAGGCGCAGCAGCATTACGACTACTGAGAAGATTGCCGAATTGACGAGCCACAGACCCAGGTTTTGCTGGAATACCTGCTGATAACCTTCCACTGCGGGGTTGAAGGCTAATCCGCTGCTGGTTGCATCGGCCGAGAGAGTCTCCCCTTCCGGAGTCTTGCAGGCTACTCCAAAAGGTGGAAGCGGGAGAAACGCCGCCGGGGCGGCATTAACCGCAGGGAGGCACTTAAAGGAATTGGCGACCGTGAGGACAAACGGAACGATTTGCGTCAAGGCAGCGATAATCAATACTACATAGCCCACAACCGGCAAAACCCGACCGAGAATTTTCTGAAACGGACTCCGTTCGCCGACCTGATCAAAAGTTACAGCGCCCATCATATCCCCCTAGATCGCTTTGTCGCCGCCGGTGATCCGACGTTGGATCAACGTGAAGATGAAGATGATGATAAACAACACGATGGCGGTTGCGGTTGCTAAACCCATCCGCTGGTCATCAAAGCCGCTGCGGAAGACCAAGTAAGCAATCGTCAGTGTTGTATCCGCCGGGCCGCCGCTGGAGATCACGTAGATCTGATCGAACACCTGGAATGTACCGATCAAACCGAGGGTGATAATGAAGAAGGTGGTCGGTCGCAGCAAGGGGACGGTAATCTTTCGGAAAGTCTGCCCTGCGGAGGCACCATCGACTGTAGCTGCTTCATAGACCTGCCCAGGGATATTTTGCAGGGCGGACAGGAAGATGACCATCATGGTGCCGATGGTGGTCCAGGTATTGAGGATCATAATCATCAACATGGTCACACTGGGTCCACTGAGCCAATTCCAGAGGGGAATGCCTGCAACCTCTGTGGTGGCCCACCCCCCCACAGTGTTGCGCGTGATGCCTAACGCACCCAGAAGCGCATGAATAATACCCGTAGCATCATTCAGCCACGTCACATTTTCATAGGATGGGAAGATTGCCTTAATGCCCTGGTTGATGATGCCGTTACTGGCGAACAGAAACATGAAGATCAGGGAAATGACCACTGACGAGCTAATTGAAGGAAAGTAAAAGGCGGTTCGGAAAAAACCTTTGCCTTTCAGCCAGCGTTGATTGACGATGACCGCCAGGCCCAGGGCGAGTATGGTTTGTACTGGCACCACACCCATCACAAAATAGACCGTATTCTTGAGGGCCGTGAAAAAAGCTTGCTGGCGACTGCCATCCTCGATCAAAAGGCGCTGGTAGTTTTCCAGCCCCACCATTTCAAAGGCTTCGGCATTAAAGGAGCCGTCACCAGTAAAGAGGGGCCGAATGCCATTCCAGTTCGTGAGACTGAAAAACACAGCCGCCAGCATTGGCAACACAAGAAAAACAAATATTACGAGAAAGGCAGGTGCCATAAAGACCCACCCGGCAACAGCGTCCTGGAACTTACTATCAGCCTGTGTGCTGATGCGTGTTGCTACAGATTTTACAGAAGCAGCCTGTGCCATAAGAATTTCCTTTACATAAAAGCGCGGGACAGTATCCTGTTCCAGCACAGCAGGGACATGACCAACTTTAGGAAAAGCCGTTGATCATGTCCCGCTTACACTCAAGCTATCCCCACGGGGAGAATAGCTTGAGGATGTTGCACTAGCTCATATCATCAATGGCTTCTTGCGCGATTTCGGCGGCACTCTCGATCACTTCCGCAGCCGTCATGTTGCCAGCAATAGCTTCATTCAGGCCAGTATTGAAGGTATCGATGAAGCTGCCAAAGCCGGGCGGGAACGACCACGGACGCGCATATTCCCCACCAGCGACGAAGGGAGCGAATTCCTCACCACGAGCGGTCAGCCAGGCATCCGCTGCACTGGCGCGGGCGGGCATCGGGCCAAATCCACCAGCAGCGACCAACTGAGCGCCCTCGGGGCCAGTCAGGAAGTCAGCCAGCGCAATTGATGCTTCCAGGTTGTCATTGTTGGCAGCAGCAGCCACGCCGTAGCATACGGTGAAGGCCATGGTCGCCTGACCAGCTGGGCCAGCCGGGAGTTCTGCCACTGACCAATTGGTATCCGGGAATTGATCCAGAAGGTACTGGATGATCCAGTTACCTTCGATGGTCATGGCCGCTTTGCCCTGACCGAATGCTTCGCCGGCCCAACCAGCACCGAGATCAGCAGGGCTACGGCCCACGCCGGCGGTGTACCAGCCAACAAAGGTCTCCACGGCCTGAATAGCTTCAGGGCTGTTCAGGGACACGCTGCCATCTTCAGCCAGGATGCTACCACCATTTTGGTAAAGGAGAGGCAGGAAGCGTGGCAGTTCGATGCCGGTGGTAATACCAGCTACATCTTCTGTCGCCAGCGCAGTTGCAGCGGCACCCAGTTCTTCCCAGGTGGTGGGGACTTCAACACCGGCGGCTTCGAACATGTCCGTGTTATAGACCAGTGCGAGGGTAGAGAAGTCCTTCGGCGCGCAGTAGAGTTGATCTTCATAGGTGAAGATATTCCGCAGCGGCTCATAAATGTCTTCAGAGTCGGTAATCTGGTCACCATACGGCTCCAGCACGCCGGAAGAAGCCCAGTCCTGCAGACGGAAGCTATCCACATAGAAGACGTTCGGGTAATCGCCACTGGCGAAACCCGTCTGCATGAAGGTCTCAAATTCCGGGGCGAAGATCAATTCCACATCAATCGAAGGGTTAGCAGCCTCAAATGCTTCAACGGCGGCAGTGAGCGCCGCGTTTTCAGCATCCGAAGATGACCAACCGGCCAGTTGGATGGTCTCCTGGGCAAGCGCCAGGCCCGATACAGACAGTGCCAGCAGCAAGGCGAGCACCGCCACTCCTAAAACAGATTTACGCATTTCAATCCTCCAGTAACATTTGATGTGGCCCCTGTAACTTTATAAAGCGGTCAGTGCCCGGCGGCACCACGGATACCGGGCGCTGTTCGACCCTACGCAGGATTGGTGAAGCGGAAATGCTTCTTTTGCCCGCGATGGTTGACGTTGAAAGAGACGCTCTTCCAATGGGAAGGCAGTTGCGGGTCCGCCGTAAGTTCACCGTTAGCGTCCAGCTTGAGGCCGCAAATGCCAAACACCAATGCCTGATACGTCCCGCCACAGGCCGCCCCGTGGATGCCATCCCGCACATTACCCTTGTTGTCATTCAGGTCGATTGAGCCAGCATGTTCGAACATGTCGATAGCAATATCGGCCAGACCCAGGCGAGCTGCTACCCAGGCGTGAATGGCCGGGCTGAGCGATGAACCGTGATCAGTGCGAGGGAAATAGGTATTGAAGTTGTTCAGGAGGACAGGCATGGACGCCAGTTCTTCGCCCAAAAGCGCCATTAACATGACCACATCAGCCTGTTTGATAACCTGGGTCTGGATACTGCGGCTGTGACCGAGGATGGCCTGAACGCTCAGGGTACGCGGCTCATAATGCGGCACCGGGATAAACTCCATATCAAAGAATCCGGGGAACTGGATATGGATTTGTTTTTCCAGATCAAACGGGATGTACATCCGCTGGATGATGTCCTGCCACTTTGCCAAACGTTCTGGAGTCAAGTGGAGTGCGTCCGTTAACCGTTTAGCATCGGTAGAGGCATGGCTCTTCAACCACTCCATCAGCTTGAGAGCCTCGCTCAGATGCCAGACCACCATGCGGTTGGTGAAGACGCTGTTATCGATATTTTCGTGGTATTCATCCGGCCCGATCTGCTGAGAGATCTCATACCGGTCATTTTTCTCTTCAACCCGACTGCCCCAGAAGACTGCTGTATCCAGGACAATTTCCGCACCATATTTGATAAGAAATTCATCATCGCCGGTCCAGCGCCAGTATTGCAGCACACCATAGGCCACATCCGTGCAGATATGCTGTTCGCTATCCCCGGTCCAGATACGTATACGTGACCCATCCGGCTGCACATCTGACCACTGCGGCGTGGTTTCTTCGCCCGTATCCGTGCTTTCCCAGGGGAACATCGCCCCTTCATAACCGTTCGCCTGCGCTTTATGGCGAGCACCCGCAAGGCGATGATAGCGGTACATGAGCAAGTTACGAGCCAGCTTCGGCTGAGTCAACGTCAGGGGGGGCAAGATGAACAGTTCAGTGTCCCAAAACACGTGCCCCTTGTACCCCAGTCCAGAAAGGGTCTTCGCACCAATGCTCACATCATCATCGTGGCGGGGGGCGCTTATAAGGATGTGATACATCGTGAAGCGCACCGCGAATTGACTGGCTTCATCCCCTTCGATTTGGACATCACTGGTATCCCAATAATGCGCCCATTCGCGCTCATGGCGGGATTGCAAGTGACTGAAGCCTTCTGCTACTGCCTCATCTAACTTCTGATGCAACGCCCCGCCGATCTGCGTCGGATCAGCTAGATCACGACTGGTGAAGATAGTCGTGTATTTGTAAAGATCAGCCGATTCCTGTAGCTGGAGTGTAAAGTGGGTTCGGCTGAGAGCCACTCCATTTTCCATAACCGTATTAATTGCACCGGGTGCAATCAAATGAGCAGCCATGCCCAGTGTATAGCCGGATTGATTAGTGCGGGTGATAACCTGGGTACGTGGCCCGGCGCCGCCAACCGCGACATCCGTCCAGTGTTGCGCCTCGTTATTCGAAACACGGTGATCGATAAAACTATCCACTTCGATGACCGGCGTGCCGTCCACAGCCACAATCTGAACATGTTGTGCCATGAGATGGTCATCATGCAGGCAGGCAAAGCGCTCAAACACCAGGCGAACTATCGAACCCGACTCCGCGCGAAACAATACTTCGCGGGTCAGTACACCGGTATAGAGATCCAGCGTGCGGCGGTAGCCCAGCACTGCCCCGCCAGTCGGATTCAGGGTAGTGACGTTTTGGTTAATCAGCCTGAACGGCGTGCCATCAATGGTTAGGTGGATGGGTAACCAATTCGGGGAATTGACCAGTTCAGGTACGAGCACTCCTTTGGCATGGTTGAAAATACCATGCACCATCGTGGTTGACAGCTCGCCTGTATAGCCTTCTTCAAAAGTGCCGCGCGTAGCGAGATAACCATTACCAATGGTAAAAAGCGTCTCGCAATGATTCAGGCGTTCAGGGTGGAAGGGGAACTCTTCCAAAGTCCACAAACGTCTCACAGCATAACTCTCTTTCCAAAGCTCATAACTACAATCACAAATGGGTTAAACGTTTAAAATACTTAATCGTTTAATATAGCGAGGTCTGTATACTTGTGCAAGAGTAAGGCAATAGCAATTCAGCTAAATTTGGGCAATTTGCACACAAAATCCGCAAATTGAGGCTTAACCGGGGCTAATGAGCGCTGCGGCAGCGTGTGGTTGTTCCTGGTGAACACTGTGCCCTGCGCCATCGACTACATGCAACCGACAAGTGGATATGTGCGCGACCATCTGTTGGTTGATTGCTAGGAACTTGGCATCCAGAGCACCTACGATGAGATCAACCGGCATGGACAAATCCGGGAGGCGCTCCCAAAGTGACGGTTGCGCCCCAGTCCCCATCCCACGCAGGCTGTGAGCTAAGCCCCTAGGTGACTGTGATAGCCGAACCGTGCGCAAAACTTCCCGAACCCTTTTCGGCTGATGCTGGAACAATGGCAACTGTTCCCACATAGTCGCAAACCACTCTATTCCATTCGTTTCGATTCGATCTGCCAGTGCCTCATCAGCGGCACAGCGGTCAGCGCGTTCGATTTCGGAGGCTAATCCTGGCGAGGCACTTTCCAACGTCAGTCGTGTCACCATGGCCGGATAGGTCAGCGCGGTATAGAGCGCCAGCCGCCCCCCCATTGAATACCCGACCAGATGCATGGGCGGCAATTCAAGCTGTCCCCAGAGTGTGAACAGATCTGCCGCAGCCGCTTCCATTCGATACCGCGTCGGGTCAGGGGGGGAGTCGGTTCCACCATGCCCAATCAAGTCCGGCGCAATCACTATTGGGCTATTCAGTAATTCAGCAACGGTACTCCAATTCAACCCTGCCCCACTAAAGCCATGCAGCAGGCATATGCCGCCCCTCGGGAGAATTTCACGATCTTCTTTTCGCCAGCGCTGTACCCGGTAGCGCAGACCGTTCACAACCAGCGTCAAGTCATCATTCATCAACTGCTTATGCCATCCCATACAACTTGTGATATACTGCACAAATGAATAGACTGACCAGTCGGTTTAGACTGAGACCATTATGACTGATAACAGCAAATCCCCCAACCCGGTTGCCACCCGCGAGCGCATTCTGGACGCAGCACTGGATGTATTCTCCAGCAAAGGCTACCACGATTCGAGCGTGGATGATGTGGTGCGAGAGTCCAATACCTCCAAAGGTGCAGTCTACTTCCACTTTGCCAATAAGCAGCAGTTGTTCGTGGCGCTGGTAGATAAGTTCGCCAACCTGCTTGAACGCCGAGTGACCGAAGCAATCGAAAACCAACCGAACAGCGTTGCCCGTATCCGCGCCGCCCTGGAAGCCTGCCTGGAAACCTTCAGTAAATACCGCCCACTGGCGAAAATCCTGCTTGTCCAAGCGGTTGGTCTCGGGACGATCTTCGAGCAAAAGCGCATGGAAGTGCTGGAACGCTTCGCCCGCCTCATCCAGACCAATCTGGAACAAGCTATTGCCAGCGGTGAACTGCCGCCGGTCGATGCCGAGATTACGGCCCAGGCCTGGCTCGGGTCGATCTATCAATTGGTCATCCGCTGGGTGTACCTGGGTGAACCGAAACCGGACCGCCTGACCGCGACTCTGGTGCCGTTGCTGCTCCGCAGTGTAGGGATTGACGACAAATGACACGCTCAATTGCTGCCCCTTCACCGTTTGCCAGCCTTTTCCCTCATCATGGTCGGCTCATCAGCCAGACCGTGTGGTGTCCGCCCGTGCCGCTGCTGCACTTTCTTCGTTACGCGCGGGGGATGGAGCGATTCTACTGGGAGAGCACCGCAACCGACGTGACCTTCGCTGGAGTCGGTGTGGCAGTTAGCTATAGTGCCACTGGAGCTAACCGCTACAACTCCCTCAAGGCGGATTTTGCTGAACTCTACCGCACGGCCGAAATCGAAGGTAATGCGGAAATTGGGGCACGGCTGGTCGGCGGGTTCAGCTTCGACCCAACGGCCCGCAAAGACACACTCTGGAATGCCTTCCCGGATGGCTACTTTGCTGTCCCACGCTTTCAATTAACCCGAACCGGCGACGATAACTGGCTAACCATCAACCGCTATGTCACAGATTTAGATGCGGAATGGGGTGCGCTGCAGGATGAACGAGATGCCCTACTCCAGTGGATAGAAACCGCCACCGATGAAGGCAGTCCACAGCCTACCTTGCTCAGCTTGCACGAGCGAACCGCAGAATCCGAATGGTCAGCGCAGATTGAACGCATCCGCCAGACCATTCACAGCGGGCAGGCCCAAAAAGTTGTGTTGGCACGAACCTTGGATGCAACCTTTGCCGATAGCCCTGATCTGCTGACGGCGCTCAGCAATCTAGCGAGCCGCTATGCCAATACCTACCGCTTCCTGCTGGAGCCGGTGCCGGGTCAGGCTTTCTATGGTGCCACCCCGGAATTGCTGATCGCCCTTAATAACCGCCGCCTGAAAACAGCGGGGGTGGCTGGCTCGCGGCGACGCGGCCCGACTGAAGAAGCCGATAACGCCCTGGGAGCCGAATTACTCCACAGTGCCAAAGATCAGCATGAGCACCGCGTGGTGGTCGATACAATCCGCCAGCGGCTTCAACCCGTGACTGACGCGCTCAGTATCCCTGCTGAGCCCCGCCTGATGAAACTGGCCAATATCCAACACCTCTATACCCCGATCGAGGCCACATTGACCAACGATACCCATATTCTGGATGTGGTCGCCCGCTTGCACCCCACCCCGGCCTTAGGGGGGTCACCGGCAGAAGTTGCCCTGCCGCTGATCGCTGAACTCGAACGAGACTCGCGCGGATGGTATGGCGCGCCGGTTGGTTGGATCGACCATCGTGGAAATGGCATGTTCGCCGTCGCGATTCGGTCAGCCCTAGGGGTCGGTCAGCAGAGCCGTTTTTATGCCGGAGCAGGCATCATGGGCGATAGCGATCCGCATAGTGAATGGCAGGAAACAGGCGTCAAACTCATCCCAATGTTGAATGCGCATGGGATTGCGGAGCCCATATCATGACCACCGCACCGAACCGAAATATTCTGTGGACGAAAATCTTTGTCGACGAACTGGCACGGGGCGGACTAGAAGCGGTGTGCATCGCGCCTGGGTCACGTTCGACTCCGCTGGTGATTGCGTTCGCTGAACATCCCGGGATTAAGGTCTACTCCCATATTGATGAACGCAGCGCTTCGTTTTTCGCGCTCGGTTTGGCTTTGGCAAGTGAACGCCCGGTAGCACTGGTCTGCTCCAGCGGTACAGCCGCAGCCAACTTCTACCCGGCCATCATCGAAGCCCGCTATTCTGGTGTGCCGCTGCTGGTGCTGACTGCTGACCGACCACCGGAGCTGCGCGGCAGCGGGGCAAACCAGACCATCGACCAGATCAAACTGTATGGCGATCATGTGTTGTGGTCGGTGGATGTCGCCCTGCCGGAAGCGCAAGTACCAGATTTGGCTATCCGCAACCTGCGTGGGCTGGCGGCCCGGGCGCTGGATACCGCACTGGGGATGCCCAAAGGCCCGGTGCATCTCAACTTCCCCTTCCGCAAGCCGCTGGAACCCATCCCGGTGGAGAGTGACCGTCACGAAATCAAGGACGAACGATCAGCAGGTATCGCATTCACCAGAATCGGGCGCGGACAGATCAGCCCCACCCCAGCGCAAATAAAGAGTATCGCGTCGGTGATTGAAATCGGTACACGCCGGATGATCGTTTGTGGGCCGCGCTGCCCCGACGGTGATTTCCCGGCAGCCGTCACCACACTCGCCCGGCAAATCAATGCGGTGTTGGTCACTGACCCGCTCTCCGGCCTACGCTATCATCCGGTCAGTGGTCAGGAGGCGGTTAGCGGCTACGATAGCTTCCTGAAGGCGGATCCGAAGATCGAACAACCGGATGTCATCCTGCACTTTGGTGGAGCTGTCACGTCACAGCCTCTCGATGACTATGTGAACAACTATCACTCAGTCATCATCCGCATCAGCGATGATGGCCTGTGGAGCGATCCCACCCATCGCGCCAGCCAGGTGATTTGGGCAGATCCGACCATCACCTGCCAAATGCTTCTGAAAGAATTTAATGAGTTTGTGACAACTGACGGCGAATGGATGCAAGGACTACACACGCTTGACTCAATTGCTACGGAGGTCATCGAGTCTGAGGCCGGGGCCTATTTCGATGGATTGGTCGCCCGCGATGTAGTGGCGCTGCTGCCGGACAGAGCCAACCTGTTCATCGCCAACAGCTTGCCGGTGCGCCACCTCGATCAATTCGGGTTGGCAAATACAAAACGGATACAAGTCTTCTGCAATCGTGGCACCAGCGGGATTGATGGCAATGTCTCGACGGCGCTGGGTGCAGGTGCGTTCACGCCTGATCAACCGACCGTGTTCCTCGGTGGTGATCTGGCGTTCTACCACGATATGAATGGGCTGCTGGCGCTCAAACGCTGTGGGCTGCGCGGGATCTTCGTGGTCATCAACAACGACGGCGGCGGTATTTTCCACCGACTGCCGATTGCCGACTTTGACCCGCCTTTCACCGAGCTATTCCAGACTCCGCACGGACTACACTTTGATCACACCGCGCAGATGTATGGTCTCGAATATACCCGCGTAGAGGATGGTGCTGGTCTGCAATCCGCGTTTACCGCTGCACTCGATCGCTGGGCGCAGGGTCAGTCCAGCTTAATTGAGGTCATCACAGATCCAAAACATGATCTCGCCCGCCGCAAAGAAGTGCAGGCGCGGATTGCAGCCCAGATCAAGGCAGATTCAACGTAATGTAGTGAAGAACCGGCCCTCACCCCCACCCCCCTCTCCTAAGTCCGCCGAAGACGGGGCGGCGGGGAGAGGGGAGCCAGATAGGGCGGGCGAACCGTCAGACCCAATTGTATTGTAGGGACGAGGTATGCCTCGTCCGTTCAAGAGGAAGAATGGAGCCAAGCAGATGAGTGAAGTACAGACCGTTCAGACCGCCATCCGTACCGCTGCCGATTGGCAGGATGTCAAAACATATAAAGACATCACCTACAAGAAGTCAGGCGGCATGGCCCGCATCGCCTTCAATCGACCGGAGAAGCGCAACGCCTTCCGCCCGGAGACGATCAAGGAAATGATCGACGCCTTCGAGCATGTCTGGGAAGATGACGAAGTTGGTGTCATCCTGCTCACGGGCGAAGGTCCGGCAGCTGATGGCAAGTACGCCTTTTGCAGCGGCGGTGACCAAAAGGTACGCGGTTCGGGTGAGAATGCCGGGGGCTATGTCGGCGGAGATGACGGCGTGCCGCGCCTGAACGTGCTACAGCTCCAGCGTATCATCCGCACCATCCCCAAAGTGGTGATCGCGCTCATCCCCGGTTATGCCATCGGCGGTGGTCACGTGCTGCATGTCATCTGTGATCTCAGCCTCGCCGCCGAGAACGCCATCTTCGGGCAGACCGGGCCGCGTGTCGGCAGCTTCGATGGAGGTTACGGCAGCAGCTATCTGAGCCGCATCGTTGGGCAGAAGAAAGCCCGTGAAATCTGGTACTTGTGCAAACAATATAACGCGGCCGAAGCGCGGGAGATGGGTCTGGTCAACGAAGTCTTCCCACTGGAAGAGCTGGAAGAACAAGGGGTGGCCTGGGCGCAGCAGATTCTCCAGCACAGTCCGCTAGCGATCCGCATCCTGAAGGCCTCTATGAATGCCGATGTGGATGGACAAACCGGCATCCAGCAGTTGGCGGGCGATGCCACCCTGCTGTTCTACATGACCCCGGAAGGCCAGGAAGGTCATCAGGCCTATCTGGAAAAGCGCAAGCCGGAGTTCGACAAGTTCCCGTGGCGGCCGTAGGCAGTCGATAGTCCATAGTCAAGAGCAAGTGATGGGTGATAAGAATTTGAGCTTGGTTGCGTTGATGTCGTTGTCGGCAAGGGTGTTTTTGGCGGCTGCTCGCGTGGGCGCCGCCAGCGGGCTATACCATGCGTGGACACTTTGGACACAGTGGACACATTTGACAGCGTGAACTCGCCCTTTTCGTCCATCAACCGCTTCGGGTAGAAGGCCCCAATGGAGGCCATTTCACGTCGAGTGTACCTGAAATCAGTCGCAAAATCGGAACATATGTTCCGATTTTGTCTCATTTTGGAGACTGAAATAAGATTTACGCAGAGGCGGTAGAAATCCAGCGGGCGCACAGCCGTGCGCCCCTACAAAAGGCACTTTTTTGCGTAAGTCCTGTGAAACATTGGGACGGGCGCACAGCCATTCCACCAGGAGGCTGCGCTCTGCGCGCCTACACTACTAGGTAAATCCATATCTTTGAGGCCGATGACACTTAAACTACCTCCACCCGATTCTGACTGGTTGGCAGAGGCGGCAACTGCCAGCCCGAATGCACTCGCGCTGATGGCAGATGGCATCACATGGTCGTATGCGCGACTGCATGAGGCAGTCGGTGAAGTCGCCGGGGAACTCGCGCAACAGGGAGTCCAGCCGGGCGACCGCGTCGCACTCCGCGCCCCATCGGGCACAGGGTATGTGATGGCGATCCACGCAATAGCACGGTTGCGAGCCACCGCCGTCGCCATCAACACTCGACTGACAGACGCCGAGAGCACGTTTCAAGTCAGGGCGGCTGCGTGTAACGGCATCATCACGGGAAGTGATTACGACCTCATCTATTCACCGCTTCCGCTATCACGCACTGACATCAACCAGCGCATCCCCTCGGTCTGGCCCACCCTGCCTGATAGACCTACCCTGCGCCCCCGTACCATCGACCCGAACTCAGTGCAATCCATCCTGTTCACTAGCGGCACCAGCGGCCAACCCAAGGGCGCACAGATCACCTACGGCAACCTCTATGCGAGCGCCAAAGCCTCTGCAGAGCGACTCGGCGTCGAACCAGATGATCGCTGGCTGGCTCCCCTGCCCTTGTATCATGCCGGGGGCATGTCGGTCGTGTGGCGGTCGGTGCTATACCGGACGGCGATGGTGTTGGAAAACGGCTTTGACATCGAACGCATTCAGGCGCACTTCGACACCAACCAGATCACCCTCATCTCGCTGGTGCCGACTCAACTCTACCGGTTGATGCAGGCCAATGTCCGCTTTCCAAAGTCGCTCCGGCTGATTCTGCTGGGTGGCGCTGCCGCCACGCGGGAACTGCTGGACGACGCCATCACACGCGGCTTGCCGGTCGCCACCACTTACGGCCTAACCGAAGCCGCCTCGCAAGTAGCGACCATGCTCCCGACAGAGGTTCAACGCAAACCGGGCAGCGTTGGTAAACCGCTGCCGGGGACGAGCGTCCGCATTGTGGATGAGGCGGGTCAAGGCTTACGCAGTCAGCCCCCACCCCCGGCCCCTCTCCCAAAATCCGCCGACCGCCGAAGCCAGCGCGGCGGGGAGAGGAGAGTCAGAAACGGGAACATACTGGGTGTACCTGAGCAATTGGCGAAGGTGAGTGAGTCAGGTCATAGCCTGCCGCCGGGCCAGATTGGGGAGATTGTTGTGCAAGGGCCGACCGTCATGCCAGGGTACATCGGTCAGCCGCCGTTGGTCGATCAGACTTTCCACACGGGCGACCTCGGTTACCTGGATTCGGACGGCGACCTGTGGATTGTCCAGCGCCGCAGTGATCTGATCGTCAGCGGTGGGGAGAACATTTACCCGGCGGAAGTGGAGGCTGCGCTGCGGTCACACCCCGCAATCGCAGAAGCCTGCGTGGTTGGCCTGCCGGATGCCGAATGGGGGCAGCGGGTGGCCGCAGCGGTCATCCTCAAGTCCGGTCAGTCGGTGACCGAAGTGGATTTACTCAACCATATCGCGGGGCAACTGGCACCCTACAAGCGCCCTCGCATTCTGCGGTTCGTGAGTGAATTCCCGCAGACCGCCAGCGGCAAGGTCATCCGGTCGGCAGTGCGGGAGTTGTTCGGATAAAGACGAAGAAAAAGCTTACTGCAGAGAAGCAGAGCAAACAGAGGGGCAGAGGATACATTCAATCAAGTGTCTCGGACGCACCGTTGTGCGTCCCTAGATTCATCGTTCGGTGTGTCCGTCGGTCGTAAACACTCTGCAGCAACTTCCCTCTGTCTCCTCTGTGGTTGATCTTCTTTCTTACCCCAGATACGCCCGGCGGACGCGCTCATCCTCAATCAAGGCTCCAGCCGGCCCTTCCAGTGTGATCTGCCCTGCCTCCAGCACATAGCCCCGCGCCGAGTTCTTCAGCGCCAGGGTCGCGTTCTGCTCGACCAGCAGGATGGTCACACCGGACTGGTTCAGGTCCCGGATGATGCTGAAAATCTCCCGCACGATGATGGGTGCCAACCCCAGCGAGGGTTCATCCAGCAGCAGCAGTTGCGGACGGCTCATTAACGCGCGGGCAATCGCCAGCATCTGCTGCTCCCCTCCACTGAGCGTTCCCGCCAATTGCTTACGCCGTTCCAGCAGACGCGGAAAGCGCTTGAACTGCGCCTGCAAGTCGGCTTCAATAGCCTCGTTATCCGTGCGGACAAAGGCTCCTAGCCGAAGATTGTCCTCGACCGTCAGGCGGGCCAGCACCCGCCGACCCTCTGGTACATGGGCGATCCCCGCACGCACTACTTCGTCCGCCCGTAGACGGGCAATATCCTTACCCTGATACTGGATGCTCCCGCTGCGTGGATTCAGCAGGCGGGATACTGCTCGCAGCGTGGTACTCTTTCCGGCCCCGTTCGCGCCGATGAGCGTCACCACTTCGCCTGCATGAACCGTGATGGTCACATCCTTGAGCGCCTGAATTGCGCCATAATTCACCGTCAGGCCGCGTATCTCCAAAACCGATTGGGCGCTCACGATTCATCCCCCAGGTAGGCTTCGATGACAGCAGGGTTGGATTGCACTTCCGCCGGGTTACCCAAGGCGATGAGCTGCCCAAAGTTCAGCACCGCAATCCGGTCGCAGAGGCCCATCACTGTCGGCACATGATGCTCGATGAGCAAGACCGTCAGTGAAAACTTCTCCTTCACCTCCCGGATGAAGGTGCTGAGTCCGGCTTTTTCGTTGGGGTTCATGCCGGCAGCCGGTTCATCGAGCAGCAGAAGCTTTGGTTGCAGCGCCAATGCCCGCGCAATCTCCAGACGGCGTTGATCACCATAAGGGAAATTCCGCGCCTGTACCTGTGCGCGATCCGCCAGATTGACCATTTCCAGCAGGCCTTGCGCTTTCTCCCGCGCTTCCCGTTCTTCGCGCCGGTCACGCGGCAGGCCCAGAACCCCAGAAAGAACACCGCTGCGGGTATGGATATGCTGGGCGACCATCACATTTTCCAGCGCAGTCAGGTTAGGGAACAGGCGGATGTTCTGAAAGGTGCGCCCCATCCCGAGCTTGGCGATCTGATGCGGGCGGCTGCCGGTGATGTTCCGACCCTTAAAATAGAGTTCGCCGCTGGTCGGCGGCGTCAATCCTGTCACAAGATTGAACAAGGTCGTCTTGCCCGCACCGTTCGGGCCGATCAAGCCAAAGATTTCACCCTCGTTGACTGCAAATGAGACGTTGTTGACGGCAACCAGACCGCCGAAGGCCCGTGTGAGTGAGCCGATGCGGAGCAATCCGTTCGTATCGCTCATCGCTCACCTTCCGATCCGCCCCGGCGCTTGAACAGGTTTGGGGTAATGAGGCCCTGTGGAAAAAACAGGGTGCTAAAGGCGATCAGCAGACCGAAGATGATCAGGCGCCCATCCTTGAGGAACTGTGCCAGAAAGGTGGGTATACCCTGCACATCCGCCGCGCCGCGCAGCACTTCCGGGAGAGCAGTCAGCAGGAACGCGCCGACAATCGGGCCCAGCCACGTCCGCGAACCGCCGATGATGACATAAGCCAAAATCAGGATGCTGGCATCGAACGTCCCCTGCCGCGCATTCCAGGTATTGATGAAGTGAGCGCTTAAGGCACCGCAGGCCCCTGCGATGACCGCACCCAGCGTAAAGGCCAACACCTTATGATAGGTTGGATTGATGCCCATCGCTGCCGCAGCTAGTTCATCTTCGCGCAGTGACACCAGCGCCCGACCAACTCGCACGCGCTCCAACCGATAGACGAACAATGCCACGATGACCAAAAACGGAACCGCAATCCAGGCAAATTCAAACTTGGTCGGGTACGGCTGTGGAATGCCAAAAATTCCGATGGAACCGCCCGTAATCGGCAGATTGAGCGACACCACGCGGACAATCTCGACAAAGGCAATCGTCGCCAAGGCCAGATAAATCCCGCGCAGACGCAGTGCCGGTAGACCGACAATGATCGCTAACAGGCCGCACAGTACACCCGCAATCAACATCTCGACCAGCAGAAGACTTACCGGGAACGCCTGACCTTGAGGCGTCGCCGGGAACACCGTCCCCAACCACAGGACAAAGCTCTGCAGCGGTTCGGGGAAGGTCGTCCCTGACGCGGGCAAAAAGGTCCGCACAGAAAGGATCGCCGCCACGTATCCGCCAATTGCGTAAAAGCCCGGGGTCGCCAGAGAGAGCTGCCCCGCCATCAGCGGCAGATACATCGACAACGCCAGAATGGCCTGCAAGACCAGGCTGATGATGAGAAAGCCGTAGGTATTGATGAAGTCGTTCACGGCTAGACTTTCTGAATAAGCGGTCGACCAAGCAACCCCTGAGGCCGTACCAGCAGCACGATAAAGAGGATGGCGAAGGCTAATGCGTCCCGGTAGCTGACCAGGCTGGCTGGCACCAGTGCTTCGACGATACCGATCAGCAGACCGCCCACGACCGCGCCGGGGATACTGCCCAATCCGCCCAGGACAATGACCGCCAACCCTTTGAGCCCGAATGAGATCCCCAGGTATGGCCCGGTGATGCCCACATTTAGCCCCACCAATGTTCCGGCCACCCCGCCCACAAAGCCGCTCAGAAAGAAGGTCAGGCGGATGAGTTGGTTGGTGTTAATCCCCAGCAGGCTAGATGTGGTTGCATCTTCCGAAACGGCCCGTAACGCCCGCCCGGTCTTGGTCCGGTTAATGAAGAACGTCAGCACGATCAGGATCAGCACCGCCACCGCGATGATGATGAGCTGCGCCGTGCGGATGATCACCGGCGCTTCGGTCGTGCCGAAGTTGACCGAGGCGGGTGCGCCGGGCAGGGCTGCGCCACTGGGATAACTGTAGGTTTCAGCACCCACCAGGTATTGAATAATATTGACAATGGCGACGGCCAACCCCAGGCTGGCAACCAGCGTCAGCAGCGGATCCGCCCCCCGCGCCCGCAGCGGACGGAAAATGATGCGCTCCAGAAAGACACCGAACAATCCGGCGATCACCGCGCCAACCAGCAGCGCGACCCAGAACGGCAGCCCGAACGGCAGCTTCTGCTGCGCCAGCAGACCATTGAAGCCGAACTGCAGGCCCATCAGCGTATAAGTGAAGTACGCGCCCAGTGTGAAGATCGCCCCGTGGGCAAAATTGATGATGCCAAGAATGGAAAAGATCAGGGTATAGCCGAGGGCAAAGATGGCATACACGCTGCCAATCGCCAACCCGTTGGCAAGCTGCTGTGCGAGCATAATGACCCCTCAAAATCTGATTCAAATAAAACGGAGGGGCATGTATAGCATGCCCCTCAATACATTTTCGGTTTAGCGCGGACTAGCGGATAAAGACGAACTGTCCGGTTTGACCGTCATCCGCCATATCAATCTGCGCCACATAGAACTGCGCCTGGATGATTTCCCCATCACGGGTGAAGGTGAGCGTTCCCAGGGGCGTGTCATAACGGCCCGTCAGGATGAAGGCGTTGAGCAGCGCGCGGGTCTGCGCCACATCCAGCGTTTCCAGCGGGATCACGTTATCCAGGCGGGTTAGCGCTTCCACAAACACCTGAATGCCGGCAAAAGCCTGAGCGCTGAACTGAGGCGGGTTCTTGCCCTGGCCAGCGGTATAGGCTTCGACAAAAGCACGGTTGATTTCTGTATCCGCCTGATAGCTGTACGCCTGCGCGATGATGATGCCATCGCACAACGCCTGGCAAACCGGGAACACATTGGACGTATTGAGGCCGTTACCGCCGATGATCAGGCCGGTATAACCGAGTTCACGGAGCTGCTTGACCAGGTTCCCGCCGTCGGCTGCCAAACCAGAAATGATGACCAGTTCCGGATTGCTCGGCAGCACATTGGTGATCTGGGCGCTGAAGTCCGTATCGGTCGTCTGGAAGGTCTGAACAGGCAGCAGGGTCAGGCCACGGGCTGTCACGGTCTCCTGGAAGGTGCCGGTTTCACTGGTGGCAAAGGCGTCGTTCTGCGCGTAGAACACGGCCACGGTCTTGATGTCAGGATTGATGTCCAGTGCCGCCGCCACTGCATTCGGGGCAACCACCGCGACCGGGGCACTCACACGGGCAATAAATTCACCGATTTCCGGGATGCCTTTGGCGGTATTGCTGGGAGCCAGCACGGGCACGCCAGCCTGTTCGGCTAACGGATCTGCCGAGAACGCCTGTTGAGACAGAGTCGGGCCGAGGATGCCCACCACATTGGCACTGATGAGCGTCTGGAAGGCATTGATGGCCCCGGCTTCGTCGCCAGCCGTATCCTGCAGCACCAATTGGATCGGGCGACCATTGACGCCACCGCGTTCATTAAAGAAGGCTTCAGCAATCTGTGCGCCAATCACCTGCTCCTGACCCAACAGTGCAACGTTGCTGGTCTGGGCAACCGCCACACCGATTTGAATAGGCGCTTGATCCTGGGCGGTCGTCAATTGCAGACCAACCAGCGCGGCCAGAGTCAGAACAAGTACCAGTAAAAAGAACTTACGGCTGAATCGCATGAGAAACAACACCTTTCATGAGGAATTAAATACAGGTAAGACCAACTGAGTTATGGCTATTGACACCGTCATGACCCATTGTAGCGCGGCAGGTCGATTTTTCAATCAACCTGCCCATGGTGCAGGCCTCACAAGCGGCATGCCGTCAATGCGAAGATCATCGCGGCCTCGACCAATCCCTTGACCTCCACATATTCATCCGCTGCATGAGCGTTCGCGCCCGTTGGCCCCATCCCGCAGATGGTTGGAATACCACGCTCAACCAGCAGATAACCCTCGTTGGCTGGCCCCGCCACCAGACGCGGCGGTACTACACCTGTCACCTCACGAATCGCCGAATCCAAGGCGGGGACTATCGCCGCATCGTCCGGGGTGAAAGCCGCCGGAGCATCGTTCAGCAGTTGGACTTCAAAGCGCAGGCGCGGCACCTCCGCTTGAATAATCCGGATCGCCGCTTGCAGGCGTTCATCCAATTCGGCGCGGCTGACCTCCGGGGTCAGGCGGCAGTCGACCAACGCTTCACAGCTATCCGGCACGATGTTGATGCTCACCCCGCCCTGGATGACCGTACCCGGCGTGATGATCGTCCGGTAGCGTTCAAAATATGGCGTCGTCGAAAACGAGAACGGCATGCTTTCCAGGGCCAGCAGTAAACGTGCCATCCCGGTGACGGCATTCGCCCCAGCCACGCCGTCCTGCCATTCGTCAAAGCCCGTATGCACTGCCTCCCCCCGGCAGATCAACCGATAGCGCACCAGACCGCGATGCCCCAGCGTAATCTGATGGCCGGAGTAGGCATAGATCGCACCACGCCCCTTCAGTAGACCGCGCTCATGCAGGAACTTGATGCCCAGCGTCCCGGTCGCCCCGGTTTCCTCATCCGGCACGCCGATGAACTGCGCCCGCCCGCCGGGCAGCGCCCCCGGCACTGCCTGTAACGCCGCCAACGCAAATAAGGCCGCCGTCATCCCGCCCTTGGTATCGACGGCCCCACGCCCATAGATGCGTCCATCAGCCAGCGCCCCGGCAAAGGGCGGATGCGACCACGCCGACTCGTCCCCGGCTGGCACCGTATCCAGATGCCCCACCAGCAGCAAGCCGGTTTCACCCTCCCCTGCGGTGCTGACGATCACATTGGGGCGCTCCGGCTGCATCGCATAGAGTTCCGCCCCCAGCCCCAGCGACTCGGCCTCACGAGCGATCAACTCGGCCAGATCACGCTCTGGATCAACACCGTTCACCGAGCGCGTCTGGATCAGCCGCTGGCACAGGTCAATCATCTGCGCTTCCCGCCCGCGCAACCAGTCCATCAACTGCTGTTCAACATCCTTCACGCCTCACCTCTTGCTCCTGGGGTTAAAACCCCAGGCTATATCTTCCGGCGGGAAGCCGACTAAAGTCGGCTCTGACCCGCCGAACTGTCCCCAATAACTATTTCGCTTCAAACGATACTGCTGCACAAAGTCACTTGGGCTTCGCTTGGCGTTCTTGGCGACTTGGCGGTTCAAAATCCCAAACCTTTTGCGCCCTTCGCGCCTTTGCGGTTAAATCCCCGCCAGAGTCTATCGTCACTCGAAGGATAACGCAGGCATGGCACAGCAAGTGGTCTTCATCACCGGGGCAGGACAAGGTATTGGCTACGCACTCTGCCGGGCATTCGCGGTGCAGGGCGCGCAAGTTGCGCTGAACGACTCGGACCCTTCCAAAGCCGAGGCGGCCGCCACCGCGCTCAATACGGAACTCGGCATGAACCAAGTCCACGCCTATCCGGGTGACATCGCGGAGACCGACTCGATCCGCGCCCTCATCAACCGCTTTGCCGATCAGGCGGGCGGGCTGGATGTGGTCATCGCCAATGCGGGCATCACCCGTTATATCCCGTTTCTGGAGAGCGAACCGGCGGATTTCGACCGCATTGTCAGCGTCAACCTGCGCGGCACCTACTTCACCGCCCAGACGGCGGCGCGGAGCATGATCGCGGATGGCAAAGCCGGGCGCATCATTCTACTGTCATCAGTGGTTGGACTGCGCGCCTTCCCCAACTTCAGCATCTACAGCATGACCAAGGCCGCCATCGCTATGATGGCGTCGTCGCTGGCGTTGGAACTGGGGCGGCATCACATCACGGTCAACGCTATTAGCCCAGGCGCGACCCTGACGGAGCGCACACTGCGGGAAGACCCCAACTACGAAGCCGGTTGGTCGAGTGTGATTCCGACCGGGCGCGTCAACTACGTGGAAGATGTTACAGCCGCCGCACTGTTCCTGGCCTCCCCCGCCGCCCGGCAGATCAACGGGCAGAACCTGGTGGTCGACGGTGGTTGGACGCTGGCGAGTCCGCTGCCGCCGGAGCATCCGCATATCCCAGAGAAGCAGGATTATGCGTAAACAAATCATACTTCGATACAACTATCTACTGAGTATGAGTTGGCAGTTCGACCATCTATCCACCTACTTCATACGAACAGGGTATCCATCAAATAACTCTCTTTCTTTCCCGTAATCGGTCTGTGGGTCGCTTCGAAGAGCAAAATTATAATAGTCTAGATATAGACTGTAAGTGGAGACACCGACGCGCCGCTGCTCAGAGGATACTATTCCACGTCTCCAAAATATGTTTATCTCATGTTCAAAATAAAACGTATTGAGGCCCCACCACCAAATTGGACCAAACTCAAATGGAGAGACACTTGCTGCTGGAATAAAGCATGTTAGGAAGTCAACTCTAAATCTTGAACAAGATGTGACACCATATTCCTCAAGAATGGCCTTCAGTTCCTCATAAGTAGATACTCGTGTATCCAAATCCATTTCCAGCAACGTAATGATCGCTGCTGGTGTCAGGTAGGATAAGCTGCTTCGCTCTTCATTGAGGTAACGGATCGTCATTGGAGTAAGGCTGCATAGGCAACTGAACACTGCCAGTACCACAACCACACGGACAAAACATGGCACTCGCATAGCAATCATCCTCATCAAGCAAATGATTCTAAGAGGGCCGTCCGGAATGGCACTCCGTCAGTTATCAAGACCTGAACCTAAAACGTCGCCAACCGGATTAGCAATGCCAGTAATAGCCACACCAAAACGTTAGCACACCTAAGGACTATCGACGATTGCCATTTCCCCCAATGCCACCACCCCGGCCTCAAGCACCTCCAGAATCCGATCTACGTCATAGGTACAGCCGCGCCATGTGCCGCCGCTGACCTTCTGCAAGGCCGCCCACAAGCGCGTGTCATCCGGCAGGCGCGGATGCGGGGCCAACTCAGGATGCACCGGGCGCACTGCCAGAATCACCGCCCCCTGCTCCACAGTCAACTCACCGTCATCCATCGTCGCTACTAGATGTAGACTACCTTCCAGTGTGTTGCGGTCGAGGATGATCTCCAGCGTATCACCATCCCGCACCTTGCCCAGTGGTCCACTCGCCAGCGCCTCCGGTCCAATATGCCCGATACATGCACCCGTCGAAAAGCCGGAGAAGCGCCCATCGGTCAACAGGGAGACCTGTTTTCCCCAGTCCAGATATTTGAGCGCCGAGGTGATCTGCGCGGTCTCCACCATGCCCGTGCCCAGCGGCCCCAGCCCGATCAGCACCATGATGTCACCCGGTTTGACCGGATTCTCAACCCGTCCCTTGACCGCCTGAATCGCCGCCTGCTCCGAGGTGAAGACCCGCGCCGGGCCACGATGCCGGAAGACCTGATCTGCACCGACCCGCGTCGGATCAATGCTAGTGGCTTTGACCACCGCTCCCTCTGGAGCCAGGTTACCAACCGGGAAAATCACCGTGCTGGTCAGGCCGTTACGCCGCGCCGCATCCGGCCCCATGATGACCTGATCCGGGTCAATCTGGTCGGCGCTCGCCAGCAGCGCCCGGACGGCCTGACGCCGTTCGCTCTGTTCCCACCAATCCAACACGGTGTCCAGCGTTTCCCCACTGGCGGTGAGCGCCTTGGTCTTGAGCAAACCCATCCGCCGCAGGTGCAGCATCACTTCCGGCACCCCGCCCGCCATAAAGACCTGCACAGTCGGGAAGTTGCGCGGGCCGTTCGGCAGGGCGTCCACCAGGCGTGGGGTACTGCGGTTGACCCGCTGCCAATCCTCGACCGTCGGGGGACGTAAGCCCATTTGCTGGACAATGGCGGGAATATGCAGCAGGAGGTTGGTCGAACCGCCAAAGGCGGCATGAACCATCATGGCGTTTTCAAGCGCATCTGCCGTCAGAATATGGCTGAGGAGCTGACCGCGCGCCTTCAGCCGCAAGAGTGCCAGGGATGACCGCCGCGCCATATCCAGCCAGATCGGTTCGCCTGAGGGACTGAGCGAGCTGTGTGGCAGGCAAAGTCCAAAGCCTTCCAGCACCACCTGGGAAGTCGCCGCTGTGCCCAGGAACTGGCACCCGCCGCCGCTGGAGCCACACGCCCGGCAGCCCATCGTAGCCGCATAATCCAGGCTGATCATGCCCTGGGTGAAGCGTGCGCCAATCGTCTGAATCATGCCAGCATCTTCGGCATCCACCGCGGGCAGAGTCACCCCGCCGGGGACGATGATGCCGGGCAGTTCACCAAAGCCCGCCAGGGCCAACATCATGGCCGGCAGCCCTTTATCACAGGTACCAATGCCCATCACGCCATCACGGGTCGGCAGCGACCGCACCAGCCGCCGCGCCACCATCGCTGCGTCGTTCCGGTACGGCAGGCTGTCCATCATGCCGTCCGTCCCCTGTGACCGTCCATCGCAGGGGTCAGTCACGTAGACCGCAAACGGCATCGCGCCGCTGTCTTTGAGAGTCTGCGCCGCCTCTCGTACCAGCAGGTTGATCTCCCAGTGCCCCGTGTGATAGCCCAGCGCGATCGGGCTGCCATCTTCGGCTCGCAGCCCGCCATGAGTACTGACGATCACATACTGGTCACGGCCGACTTCGTCTGGGTTCCAGCCCATCGCCGTCGCCTGTGTCAATCCGAACAGGTTGCCGCTGGGTTCATTCAGCAGCATCGCCTCGGTCAGGGGGAGGCTCCCGGCTGGCCCCTCCCCGCGCGTGCGCGTCCCTTCAACGTGACTATGTGAACCCAACACAGCCTCAAGGCTGGGTAACCCGTTCTCGTTCATTATTTGCACCCTTTTTCAACATCACACAACCACATCGGGGCATCCACTCCGATTTCCCGTCCGAACCGTGTTTCAACCTCAGTTTAGAATTGCTTTTGCCCTCACCCGCTCGCAATGGGAGAAGGGCCTGGGGGATGAGGCTATCCAATGTGTACATCGGATACTCCTCAATCAGCAAACTGCCTCGATCATAGCGAGTCTCGAGGTAAAGTAGAAATCATCCATGCCAAAAACTGGTCACAAAGTATCGGCTAATATGGGGCATCTCCTCTACAATAGGAGTATCCTTAACTTCGTCCCACTCTACACAAATGCGCCATTGGAGGCCATCATGATTCGATTGACTGTACTCTACAATCTGCCACCGGATGTCGATGAAGCCGAATTCCTGCGTTGGCGACTGGGCGAGCATCAAGCAGAGAATGCCTCTATGCCCGGCGTCAGAACAACCGATTTTGGGCGCATTGATAACCAATGGACCCCATCAGGGTTGCAAGCCGGCGCACCGTATCGCTTTATGACAGTCGCTGACTTTGTTGACTGGGAGAGCTTTGAACGCGCCTTCCTGGCAGAAGATGCACAGGAACAACTGCGCCAGGACATCCATAAAATCCGCGACCCTCTATTTTTGGTCAGTGAAATTCTTGTCTCGACCCAGGCCGATGTTTAGCGCGTCGATATCTGATGTTTCGTAGATCATGATTTTTGCGGTTGCGGTGGTCGCCGCAGGCTATATCCACCGCAACTCCCCATTGAGATTTAACACGTAAGATCGGTAATGGGCAAGCGCCAGAGCAGAGGCCTCACCGGCTCTCCGTTCGTGACACTTCGTGTACGAGGGAGGAACACGCCACTTGCTTATCCCCGACGACGACAAAGGGATACGTCTGGCAACACAACCATAACCTCAAGACATCCTTTTGGGGGATAGCCACATCATGCAGGCTACCCGCTATAGGCTATCCGCCCATCAGCCAGGCAGCGTTCAAAGTGTTCCATCGTCTGGGCAACACCCTCTGCCAGCGGCGTCTCATAGACAACCGGCACCATTTGGCGCAGCGGCGTGTCGTCAAAACCGATGGGGAAAGGCAGTGGTTTGTCGTCCCAGGTAATCTCGGCACCTGGCTTGATGGATCGAATGAGGTCGATAATCTCCGGCACATCGGTGGGCACGCCACCCAGGTTGAATACATAAGCACCCTTGAGGGGCTGCTCCGCTGCCGCGATGAACTGTTGGGCTACATCTGAACCCAACTGATATTGGCAAACGCCGCTAAACCCGATGCGGTACGGTTTCCCTGCTGCCGCTGCCAACATCGCCTTGGTCGGTTCGGACGTCAGACCCTGATCCCGCCCAACTCCATAAACGGTATACGGGCGCAGCGCGGTGCTGGTGACCTGATTCTCCTCCCAGTAGACCTGTGCCATCTGTTCATTGGCCTGCTTGTACACCCCGTAAAGCGTATACGGGGCCAGCGGAGCATCCGGCGCGATCAACCCCGGTGGATAGCGGTCAGGCAGCCCGTAGACTGCGATTGATGAGGCATACACCACGTGCGGAATCCCATGTCGCTTGGCCGCCTCGAACACGTTCGCAGTCCCGACCACGTTCACCTGTGCTCCCAGCACCGGGTTCGCCCGCACCGTCGGCACCAGCAGCGCCCCCAGGTGGATAATGTGCGTCACATGATGCTCTGTAACCACCTTCATGACCTGCTCAGTGTTGGTCACATCGCCCGTGATAAAGTGGATCGCCCGCTGATCCTCCGGGGAAAGCAGCAGATTTAAGCGATCGCGGCGCTCGCTCAGGTCAAAACTAATGACTTTCTTGCCTGTTTTGACAAGGTGATACAAAGTCCATGAACCAATAAACCCCATGGACCCTGTCACCAAATAGACCAATTCGCTCATATAAAGACTCTTTCACGTGTACTATGCAGCGTAGATCAGAAGATACCGCCTTCTCCAGGCTGCGTCTAGTCAGGCAGGAAACCTATCAAATCAGTCACGGCATTGATTTCGACCTTGACCATCCCGCGGTCGATTGATAAACTTTTCTCTTGTGCGGCCCTATCGTCTAGCGGCCTAGGATGTCACCCTTTCAAGGTGAAGACACGGGTTCGAACCCCGTTAGGGCTACAGGATTACCATCCCCTTCAACCAGCCGTTCGTCGGCATAAAGCCCTGAGCGGAGCGTGAAAAACTGCTCTGCCCAGGGTTTTAATTTGAAATCTACGATCTGCTCTACCCCCAAATCATAGGTGATGCTCTCAAACAGGTGACGTGCCATACCCTGTTTATCTTCATCGGTCGCTATTGACCACATCTGCGTCATGGCTTGAATGGCCTGCACACACATCGAGAGTTCCATCACCAGTTTTTCCCGGTCGGTGGTCTTTGCTCGCCATGACACAATTTCGCGCTCGTTCTGTTCAACCCGGCGCATATATTCTTGCCGCGTGATGCGCCCGTCCCCAAAAAGATCAATCGCAGCTTGAATACGCCGCTTACAAAGGGCAATGGCCTGTTCCTTCTTGGCCTCAGCGTCCTGTAAGTCTTCAGTGGGGGGATTGAGATGATCGGAGAGTTCCAACAGCCTGTCAAAACTCTCTGGATTGAGTTCCATGAGATGCACAAGCCGCATAAAGTCCGTTTCATACTTCTCTCGCGTCACCATTGTTTTGCCAGTTCCGCATTTGACGCCCGGTTTATGTCGATAGTATTTGCCGAGCTTGCCGGATAACAATGAGCGAAGTTTAGGGTTGTTGTGCTTCTGGGCTAGCTGTTCACAATGGGCGCAATACGTGATGCCTGCTAAAGGATAGGAACGCGCTTTTCTATTCACAGCATGAGTTGGGTGCCGCCCCGATGCGCGAGCTTGACGCGAATACGCAACTTGCGCCAGTAGGCCAACATCAAACACAGCCCGTTCTGGGTCAAGTTTCGGGATAATTTCATCTGCGAGAAATTCAGTTGGGTGCCGTTCCCGCGCCCGATTGCGGCTGACATAGCCGCCGTATTCGGCAAAGTTTGAGATAACCCGGCGAATATCTTCTCTTTCGAGTGGTGAGGGGTTGCCATCCCGATCTCGGAATGCCCATCCTTCTTCATGGAGCTTGTCTAATATCTGTCCTTTGCCGACTTGCTCCACATACAGGGTGAGAATGCGATACGCGCAGTCATAGTAGCCCCGCCAGATCGCATCAGGCGTAGGTGGAGTGTCACCAACAATACCCTTTATCCACGTACCATCAGGCAGAAGCCAAGCACCCTCTTGGGTAGCAACCAGATAGCCGTCTTTGTTTCTGCGAGTTCCAAATGGTGGGAGGCCAACCGTTTTACCTTCAGATTTCCGATGAGCAATATCAGCCTTCCGGCGCTCAGAAATATCGAGGGCATACCACTCGTCAAAGATCGCTGAGAGTTGAGCAAACATGCGTCCGTATGGAGTTGAGAAGTCAATTTGACGGCGGGGGTCAGCAATTACCAGCTTGATACCATGCTCATCGACAAAATCCAGCAAGTCACCGATGCGCCAGCCCTTACGGTGAAGACGTGCTAGATCATTGGCGACAATGGCAACCACATCCGGGTCACGCATTCGGCTCTTGAGGGCAAGCCAACCGGGACGGTTTTTCTCGTGCATTCCTGACTTGTGCTTCTCGGTATCTTCATACCACTCAGCTATCCACCCATTTGCATCGCATATAGCCTGAATATGCGCCCGTTGACGTTCAGGACTAATCTGTTCAGTTGCATTGTCTGTTTCGTACTTACCCTTTCTCTTTTTGTCTGCCTTATCGCCTTCAGCTTCGATTTCATCTTCTTCTTTAACATGGAACGTCCACGATTTACGGATATAGCAGAGGGCGGTTTTGCGCTCCACAGGTGAGATCGATAACTTATTTGCCACGAGACACCCCTTTCTGTTTGACTACCCTTTTGGCACTAGGGTTGAATTGACCATTGCTTGCGTACTTTGCCAGGCTTTCAGCGTAGAAACTGAGAAAGTTGCTTAGTCCGCCAACGACTTCAGGATGGGTGTATTGAGTGTTTGTTCGGCCCAGCACGCTACAGGCTTCTATGGCCAGGCTACGCAGTAGCTGTGTTGACGGGGGAATGTATTGCGGAACTACTTTTTTCTGTTGGTCGAGTTGATTGTCATCATTTTTCATTTTCTCCTTTCTGGGCGAATTTCCCAAAACAAAAAGTCGTCAACCGCTTGTTAAAGTGCAGTTGACGACTGAATACACAAAGCAATCGCAAAACGATATACTTGCGTCTTAGCCGACCATACTGCTAATCTCAGCGCGGTTGGTTAGCCCTTAGTAGGTATTTCCCGTACCTGCTAGGGGCGCAATCTATGACTCATAGTATATGACTCTTTTGTGATAAGTTCAATAACTCTAATAAAGAGCGTCAAATGTCATGGGCAATAGCAATCGATGAGATGAGAGGGGTAATGAGGATAGTGGAGACGGTAGAGTTGACGCGAGTTCCACAGAAAGACAAACAGCTTGATGGCACAACGCAGGGTCTGGAGGCAACGGGAAAAGCAGCGGGATTTGCGAGCTAAGCGTACTAAGTAGTAGCGCACTGCCAGAATCCGTTCTAAAATATGTAAAGGTTCTTTCGTGTCCAACTTCTTCCGGTCACATATAGAATAGAAATGGAGAATCTAAATGAATAGGAAAAGATTAACCCGTCGTGATTTCCTAAAGACATCCGCCTTGGCTGGAGCCGGATTGCTCTTGGGTGCTAATGCTCCAAGATCATCTAAAGCACAGGAAACTGTTGTCATACGAGTATGGGGAGGTAATAAAGATATCATCGATACCAAACCATTCTTCGACGCGTATACGGCAAGACATGAGAACGTGGTGTTTGAGCTTCTAAATCAAGCTGACTACAATGCGGCCAGACTTGTTCTACAATCTGATTCTGTGGACATTCTTTTGAACAATCCTGGATGGGCAGAAACTGATCCGTTAATTCGGGCTGGCCTGTTAAAAGACATGACTGAGTATTGGGATGTGTATAATTGGGATGATCGCTTCACCGACTTTGGCAAGCTGAATGTAAGCCTCGATGGTAAGGTGTACGGGACGCCGAATGAGCAAGCCTTTATCGCCTACATGTACAATGCCGAGACCTTCAGGAGGCACGGACTGACCGGTAATGAGGATCCACAGACCTATGACGAATTCATAGAGATCTTGCAGGTTTTGAGGGACGGAGGTGAATCCCCCATTATTTCTGGACTGCGCGGGGACAGTCAAACGGACATGCTCTTTGCACCATTTGTTCAAGCGGCTGTGGGTAGAAGAGGTATGGAAAACCTCTTATTCGGAGATGGTAAATGGACCGATCCAGCTATTGTAGAGGCGACCAATCGGATGATAGCTTTAGCTACAGATGGCTATTTTGACATGAGTGGTTTAGCCCTAGACTACACCGAGGCACTTGGACGCTTTCTCGAAGGCAGAAATCCGATTTGGACTGGTGGAGTTTGGGCGAATGCCGCCATAAGTGAGGCCTTTGGTGGCTCTGACAAATATGGCTTTTTCACAGTACCACCGTGGGATAATTCCATTCCGATTGGCTATCCGGGTGGCATTGGCTCAATCTACGCGATTTCCGCTAACTCACCGGTCGCTGACATTGCAGCAGATGTATTGGACTCCTTTTTCAACGAAGAGGCGCTACGCATGTGGGTGGAGGATCTACAGATATTCCCACCCGTGAAAGCCGATTTTTCGAGCTATGAGTTGACTCCTCAGCAAATCAGGCAAACCCAGATAGCACAGATGCCTGATGGAATTGGTTACTGGCTTGTGGTTTACATGCCACCTGACATGCTTGATCTCTTCAAATCGGGAGGCGCCGGCTTGCTTAATGGGCAAATAACAGCAGAGGATTGGTTGGCGGAAATGCAAGCCGGATGGGAGAGAGGTCTGGAAGAAGGCACAATCCCACGTTAAAGAACCGGAATAGCTTGAACAACAATACACTCGCCACTTGAACGCTGAACTTAAACCGTTCAAGTGGCGAATAACTGGGTACGATGAGACATTCAGACGATTATCAATACCTGTGCCAAAACTTGAGTACTCTGCTTATTCTGTTGAGCGAAACATGAGTTGATAGTTTTTGAGAGTTTGCAAATTAAATCATAAGCCCTTGCTTCGCATGTTGATTTAATTTCTGCATCTATTCACTCGGTAGAAGCGTTTGACCGAACATCGCGGAGTTCGCTCAACGAAAAATTGGCACAGGTATTGGATTATAACAGGCCAAAGAATTGAAATGATGTGTAGAACGAGCTATGCAATTCACAAAGTCAAAAGATATTAAAGTAGGCTTAAGAAGACATCTCATAGGTTGGATGTTCCTTCTGCCCGCCATCCTAATATATGCTCTCTTTCTCTTGATTCCCATTGGGGAGACCATCTTGCTGAGTTTCTTCGAGTGGGATGGTCTAAACCAACCTATCTTCATTGGACTTGCAAACTATGAACGATTGTTCACAGATCGTTATTTTTGGTTGTCCTTAGGACATACCCTCACCTGGATGGTTCTTGGCGTTTTACTTACTGTCGGCATGGCAATGATGCTTGCTGTATTAGTAGAGGACGGTAAAGTTCGTGGAAGACAGTTCTTTAGGTACATATTCTTTATTCCTCATATTATGTCGATCGCAGTGGCTGCTCGTATTTGGACGGCACTTTATGAACCCAGCTATGGTTTGATAAACAGCGTTCTAAATCTCTTGGGACTAGAATCTCAAGCTCGAATATGGCTTGGAGACCCACAAGTAGCGCTTCCAGCAATCATTGTGGCATGGGCATGGCATCTCTTCGGTTTTCTGTTTGTTTTGTACGTGGCGGGGCTCCAGGGACTAAACAGGGAACTATACGATGCAGCCCACGTAGATGGTGCTAATGGCTTGCAGGTCTTCTGGCATGTAACACTGCCCAGTCTAAACCGGGTCCACACCATGGTCTTATCCCTAGCCATCATTGCCAGTCTGAACCCCTTCGGTGTAGTGCGTACCATGACGGGTGGGGGTCCCTTTTATGCCACAGAAGTACTTCCAAGCCTTCTTTACGAGCAAGGCTTGGTTCAGAATCGCCTAGGTTACGCCTCTACAACCGGAGTAATCCTTGCGATAATGACTTTTGTGATCACCCTGGTTTTCATACGCCTTAGAGAGCACGTTGAGGAATCATGAATCCCAAAGCAACCAATAGTGTTCACGATAGGGATTCGAAAAATACTGGATTGAAGTCGAACACTAAGGTTGTTGGCTGGGTAGGGCATTGTGCAACGTATATCTTGCTTATAGTCGCTGGTGTAGTCACGTTAGTACCCGTGATATGGGTAATCATATCAAGCTTACGGGAGAGCAGCGCAGTCGTCGCAATCCCATTGGGTCTACCAAATCCGCCTCAGTGGTCGAATTACACTTATGCCTGGGAAGCAGGAAAAGTTAGAGTATCTTTCCGCAACAGCCTGATTATTACAAGTGCATCTACATTCTTAGTGATTGGGGCATCTACACTGGCCGGATATTCACTGGCGAGGCTAAAATTCTTTGGTCGGACATCCTTGTTTTCCGTCTTCATTCTTGGATTGATGATTCCTTTCGAGGCGATGATGGTCCCATTTTACTTTCGGATGTGGAACTTTGGTTTACTCAATAATCCTTTGTCCGTTATTTTGAGCTTCACAGCATTCACAATACCAGCAGGTACGTTGATTATGCGGGCTTTCTATGCCGAAATTCCCCAGGAAATTGAGGATGCTGCTCGTGTGGATGGCTGTTCCGAGTTCCAGCTATTCCTGTGGATAATGCTCCCTATAGCTAAACCAGGTGTTGTATCTCTAGCTATAGTGGCTACAGTATGGTCTTGGAATGATTTTACCCGTCCATTGCTGCTATTACAAAATCCCGATGCCCGCACATTACCGTTAGCAATCATCAATTTTCAGGGAGCATACGGACTTATTGATGTAGCACCACTCTTTGCCGCCGCTGTGATCTCATTTCTGCCAATCCTCTTGGCTTATTTCATTCTGCAAAAGCAATTTCTCCAGGGTATTATGTCGGGGGCGATCAAGGGATAAACTTCATATTTGGCGCTGCCACTTTTCTCATTTCCCTCAACAATGGTAGTCATCACATATTACATTTTCGAGGAAACCATCTTAGCGATATCGTGTCCGATGCTGCTTGTCAAGCTTCTCTTGCTGTTTCAATAGTTTGACCTCACTTCCATTTACCAGTTTCCGACCATCGCGACTTGCATACATCAGAAACGTATTGAACAAACTGACCCACTGGTCTATGTTAAACTCTGTTGGCTTCAAATTAAGGGGAACACTTTGAGAAATGATTGCAAGTTGCTTTCCAGTGAAAACCTTCTTGAACGCATCTCGAACAGTTGGTTGCCACTGCGTGTAGCCATAGACAATGAAATCTCGGAATTGATTGATGTCCTTTTCTGGAATCAAGGGCTTTATTCGTTTGTGAATGTGAATCATTACAATCTGGACTTGAGGTCGTGGCTCAAATTCAGCTTCTGAAATAGTGCGCTTGATTTGTATCTCAAATTTGATCTTAAGTAGCAATGCTACTAATGTGTTTTTGCCATAGGGTTTACCAACAAACCGTGCAGCAGCAGCTTTTTGCATAATCAAGTAGGCATCAACCGGTGAATTTTCAGTTTCAGTCAACTTTCGCATAATATCCGCAGTCAAGTTAAAAGGTATATTTGAAAACACTTTATACTTTATATCTGGCAAGGGCCAAGATAAAAAGTCAGCTATCTCAAGATGAAGTTTCTCAGTTTGTCTAAGGACATCTGGCAGTCTGTCTGCTAGACTTACATCCTTTTCTATAGCAATCACCTTATTTGCCAATCGTACAAGTTGAGTAGTAATAATACCTTTTCCAGGCCCAATCTCTAGAACAACATCATCTGCCGTGATGTTTGTCAGGTTGAGAAGCTCGTTGACTAATTCACGTCGTTTAATAAAGTTTTGAGAGTGAGAAAGCTTTCTTGTATCTGCCATTTGTTCACCTTTTCTGAATTTACGTGACGAAAAAGATTATACTCTAAACGCTGTGGTCAATAAACTGTCACGCCTCGCATTCTTCTGCAGATTTGGGGCAAAGAATCTAACGGGACAGAGCAAGCGAATATGCAGCAAATCCAATTCTGTTCACACATGCATCTGCCGTATGACCAACTTGATACTCCAATTTATTGAGAGTGCTTCCTGAACCACAGCCAGATATCGGTGCAATTCTTTCAAATCAGATGACAGGAGCTTCTGCCCAAGCGCAAAGGATAGGTCACAAGACGCATGACACTAAATTTACAATAATACACTATGCAAATATGATAAAGTTTTATTGTCTTTAGATAGGGTAAAAACCCCTGCCTTTAGGCGGGCCGTTTTAACCAGTCATTCAAGGCGGGGCATGAACGCTGACAGAAACTGCTCAGTCAACCTACTTCGAGGCACAATGGAGAACGACCTTCTGGTACAAGATCGTTAAGTTGAATAGGCTACGGATACTTCTTTAGGCGACTTTCAGTCGCAAGCAAAGGTACCGCCTTTAGGCAGTAATCGTTTACTAACAAGGCTGTGCATTGTGATCCACCTACTCAAGTTTCCTTCAGTTGTTCCATATTTGTCTGCAATGAATCTTTGCTTGACCCCATTCTTGAGCATTGCCTCAATCTCGACCCGATACTGATCCAACTTGCTCTTTCCCTTCCCTCGTGGCCTGCCTAACTTAATCCCGGCCTTCTTTCTGGCAGCCAACGCTTCCTTAGTTCTGGCACTGATGAGATCACGTTCGATCTCAGCAGCCATTGAAAATGCCATTGCAATGATCTTGGATTGAATGGTTTGGTCAAGTTGCCAGTTGCCCTTTACGGCGAATATGTTCAATCGTTTTTGCGAGGCAACGCTCAATATCTCCATGCACTCCAGCATCGACCGACCTAAGCGGGATAGCTCGCTGACTATGAGAGTGTCCCCTGGTTGTGCGGTTTCGATGATCTTGGCAATGGCTCGTTGTTTCCACGAGACGCGACCGGAAACGGTTTCCTCGACCCATTCTACAGTGCCCAACTTCTTGTCATTGGCAAGTTTCAGTATGTCGTACTTGTTCTTTTCGAGGTCTTGCTCGCTGGTCGAGACGCGAAGATAGGCAGTAGTGCGGGGTTGGTTGGTGGTCATTACCTAAAAAGGTAGTGGATGACAAGATTCCTTGTCAAGATAGCAACCGTATTTGGTTGAGTATTCTTGTTCTAAAAACCATCGTTTATGCAACGCGGATTTCCAGTTTTCGACCAAAAACAGTCGCTTTCAGTGATCGAACTTCTTTTGTAAAAATGAATTAGACCATCATCGATTGTTGTGATTCATGTAAATAACCCATCAGCTTCCATAAAAAGATGATGAATTCTAAATTTTACTACTTCACCATCCCTTTGATGGAAGGACTCTCTTGCGGTTGATACATGGGATAGGATTGAAGATGAATGCAATAGTCCAGGACTATCCATATATAGAGTTACACATTTTTTTCGGACATTTACCTCAACATTTTTGATGGCTTCTGTAACATTTCCGTCAAGTACATAACCCAACATGCCTCCGTGTTTGACCGCTTTGGCATATTGTTTAGCTACGAATCGCATCATTCCATCCTTCACATATTCCGATCCACCTGGAACTCGTTTTTTACCTTTTTGAAAGTTGAGCCGCTTGCATTCTAAACAGAAATATATGTCCTCATTGGGAGAACCTGCGATGCCTGTGGGACGGAAAGCAATATCGAGCCGACCTTGTTTTTGTCCGGGAGCAGGTTCTAATTCGACCCATTGAGTGTCAACTAAAAAGGGCAAATCCCTTAATGTCCGATTTTTCCGTAATGCGCTACACAGAGATTCTGTTATTTTATCTTCCTTTTCACTCGTCAAAGGCCCCGACATTCCTTGCCAAGTCTCTACAACTAGTTCAAGTAAGTCGGGTAGAGATTGTTCAAGCAAATCAAGCCACGCATTTGGGGAGCCGAATATACTCATGTATGCTCCCCAAGTGGTTGCATGAGGATCGAGGCGGCAATCTCGTCAGCATCATTTAAAGCAGCTGTTTCTGTCCAATGCCGGCAGCTTAAAGGTTTCAGTATGTAGAGCCGATTACCAGCGAAAACTTTGACCCCTCGCATAAGCTCAAATGTGTTAGCTCTTACAGACGCGGTATCTCGAAGCTGATTTAACGCTATGAAAATATCCTCATCATCGCTAAATGAGGGTAAACCCCCACGAGGAACCTTTTCTAACATCACTAACCCTGTTCCCATAGCGGATGATCTTTTAATTGAACCGATTACCTGAGCATTTGATCGTCTAGCCCAATTGTTCAGAGTCTCACTTAAGAGAGTCGTATATTGTTCCATGTTCTCCAATGAACTGGGCTCAATACTGGGGATAGTAGGACGTTGAGCGCTAGGGCGAAAACTAGGGATAGTGAGATTGATTGTATCGTGAATCAATACCCGCTCTGAGGGTAATATATCGAAATACTCAAAAATAAGAGGCTCAATTTTATGTTGTGTTGACGTGACTAACTCAAGGCGATTATTCCAAAAGTCGCCAGCACTTTTGGCGGCTGCGACAACCAATTGCGCTACTTCTTCAATGATCTGTATTGCTCGTTCGGGATTTGCGGATTTTACTGGCAGAGGAAAAGGGAGCCTAAGAAGCTCTTTATCCAAAACTTCATTTCTGCTGACTCCCCAATTAGAAGAAGTATGAAACAGAAAATACTGAGCCAACGATGATCTCATGTATGCTGCCAAAAAAGCCAATGTGTTCTTGTCTTCGGATGGACCCGAAATTCCTCTCAACGCGTGACGGAAAGCAACAGAAAAATCCACAAAAGCTATGCTACCAAAGCCTTTAGCAACCAAGACATGTGGTGCCTCGAAAATCTTTGTGTCTCTAATTTTACGTCGTGTTACTACAATATTTGAACTAAGTTGCTGGCAATCTTCTGGTAGTAGAAATAGATTCAAATGCTTTGAGCGAGCTGACACAAAGAGATTAGTGGGAAGTTTAATTTCTCTCCTAGATGATTGAGGGTCTTTTTGTCCAAATGGCTGGAAACCTTGAGCAATAAGCCAAGGTTTATTAGGGGCTTTTTCGCCAGCCTGTCTCACATAGTTTCTAAGGCGTGGCATATCAGCTAACCTATCCAGAAGTTTACGATCGCGAGGGGTCGCCCACGCTACTTGTTTCCAAATTTGTGGCGCATCTTCCTCGTCAAGATCCCTACGAATAGTTTGAATTCCTAGCTTAGCCCGATCATGTTCTGAAATGGTAATTATTTCCGCCTTGATTACTTTCCAATCCGCTTTAGGTGTCCAGTAATCAACTGAATGCGTTTTAGCTGGCTTTTGCTTGCGGTAACTTAAAACAAGTGCAGGATGACGTGCCTTGCTAAACAAGAACGACTGGTAATCAGTAAGATTCAGCACCAAGTCCAAGCTATGCTGTTCGACAAATGCTTTCTGAAAGTCAAGTGAAGTCCTGTTATGGTTAAACAGGATTCCATGAGGCATTAACAAACACACACGTCCTGTATCCGATACATGACGGGCAGCTTTCCATGTAAACGCAACAGCAATCTGTGTATCTGGAAGAGGTAACTGTAATCGTTGACACCATTTCGCCGCCAATGAGTTTTCATCAGCGATGCTTCCCCATGGCGGATTTCCAATTACCACATCACAATCTATAGGATATGGACTATCATCTCGGAAAAAGTCGCCGCACCAAATACTACCTTCAGTGAGTGAACTATTTGCTTGGTCTAAGCGAGCAACGAGACGGGGCAAGGCATTACCTTCTTGTTGTAAGTCTTGGATGTCTCGAGGTGTCAGTTGATCTAAATAGGCCAGATATAGGCTAAACGCAGTGATACGGCACGCTATCGGGTTTAGGTCAACGCCAAAAATACTGCTCCTCATAAGCTTTATCAATTCACTAGCACGTTGATCATTATGTGCGTCGGGGTTTTCTCGTCTCCATTCCTCGGCAAGTCGGTTAAATAAACCGACAAGGAAAATGCCAGAACCACACGCTGGATCCAGGAAACGTAATCCTAGCAAAGATTGCCGATCACCCAGGGCAACATCCAATACAAGCTCAGCCAGAAACCGAGGTGTGTAGAAAGCCCCTTGTTCTCTGTCGGATGATTTTAGAAATCTTTCATATATCGCACTTACCGTCTCAATCGGAATAACACCGAAGTCGTAGGGCCAGATAGATTGCTGACCTGTGGACACATCGGTTGCACGGAAGAATGCCTCTACTACGTCAAGGTGTTCTGCAGACAGTAGATTAGCTTCGGCAGTAAGATCATCACTGAACAAATCACCGTTGAAATCTAGGGCAAGTTTATGAAACAAACGATACATACACTCTTTGGCATCAGACCTGGGTCTTATCCCAAGAATATCCCGTAAGTGTGGCAAGACAGGGAGACCTAACGTCTCTAAATACGTTGGTCCAATAACCCCACGGTCAAACAAGTAACATACAAAAACCAATCGACATAGAAAAGCGTCTAAGACTTCAGTTATTGCCGGATCAGTAGCGATTTCTGCGAGATTTTCACGAGTTGCTTGAAGGTTAACCAACAAAGATTGATCAACTCGTTGCTTTGGATCAAATGATTTTGCATGTCTGCGGAAAAACTCACCAGATTCCACAGCAGGCAAGAACTCTCGAAGTTCCTGCGATGCTCGCGTAAGCGAAGTCACAAACCCGGAGCCTTCCGTGGAATAATCTAAGTGAATTGCGGGTCGAGCTAGTCCTGAGTAAACCTCAACATCGTTAGGTGAAATAATAACGAGAATTGCGGCCCCACCATGATTCCAAAAGCGGCGGTGCAAGTCTGAGATTGCCTGTCTGTCAATGTGATCTACGAGTTTAAAGTAAACAAGGGGCGTATTTTGATCGCACCACACAGCATCAAGTTTCAGGATATCAAAGGCTCGACGGACAATATGAACATATGAAACTGAGGTATCGCGCGAATCAACCTCAGATTTGTGGGAAAAGAAATTGGGTTTACTAGAAGAATCAATCCCAAATTCTTCTTGCCAAGTTGCGTTCGGTATAGCGCTCACGAAATAACCTTCTTTTCATTTATAGACGCTGTACCCAGTTGCTCGCAATTCATTGGAATCGTTGCTCTACACAGCATCGAATATTGAATACTCGGTTCCACAAATGAATACTCAGGAATCATTCTATGCTGCAACATTGGCGACGGGTTTACTAGATGTGTGAAGCTCAAGCAGCGCGTCAGTATTCTTACGTGTCTCTCCAGTAAGGATTTCCAAGATTATCCATAAAACCTGCTGACCTTTAGGATTCAACGCATCGAAGAGAAGTTGCTGTCTTTCTTCAGTTTCACACAGTATTAGTATCGTATGTTTATCATACACAAGACTAAAGTTTCGGTACTCCGGTTTTTTCTCCATGAATTCATCAAGGTGTTTAATAGCCTTCCGAATCTTTTGTATTGACCAGCGTTCTTGCTGAAGTTGTTTTATGAAGTGCAGTTTTACAAGATCGTCAAAGCTATACAATCTGCGTGTACCCGGCCCATCTGATTGATTTAAGCTAGGTGTCAATAATCTACTAGTCGCCCAATAATCTAACTGGCGAGTAGAAAAGCCTGTAATGCGGGAAGCTTGAGCCGTTGTAAATTGATCAACCACTCTATCCATTGGACACCTTCACAAGAAACCTCTTTAGAATATTGTGCCACATCAAACTACAAAAATAAACGGTTTCTGTAGTTCAGTAGATAGATAATGTATATTCTGGATGCCGAATGGTAACTCGTCGGGAAGCATTGGTTTGAATCCGGAAGGTTGTGAGAAGTAGAAAAAAAGTATCAATCCCGATAGGCGATCACGATCTCCTGCCAGTTGACCTCGCGACGGAGCGACTGACGGGCAAGTTCATCCACTAGATGCGGCTGGGGTGAGGGTTGACTGAAAAGCGCCTTTTCGAACTTCTCACGGGCAACCAGCGCCGCTTCTGCCAGATCGTCTATTCGGGCTGTGATGTCCATGAGGGCATCCTCCAGTTCTTCGTTCTCAGCAATCCGGGTGAACGTGAGCCATGTCAGGTAAGCCGATGCCTGGCTCTCGCCCGTACCGTGCCAGCCTTCATGGGTAAAGCGAGGTTGGGTGAGTTCCCGATACTGATAAAGTATCGTAGGTGATACGGGTTCAGGCCCGTCATCGGTTTCGTCGGCTTCGTCAGGAGAGGTATCCGTCAGCCCAAGATAAAGGGGCAGGAGTACATCCATCGCCATGTGATGGGTGCTGGCAACCGCGTCGCCAATCGTCCGGGCAAGCGCCAGCATATCCCCTTCATTGAGGTCGTCAATCTGCAGGGTTAAGTCCGGATGTAGGGCATACAAGTCTGTCTTGCTGACCCAGGTGGTCGGATGGGCAGTGGCTTCAACTTCGAGCATAGGAATGGACACAGCATACCATAGTCATAACCAGGTCTGGAATCCCTCAAACTGTTTGACCTCAGTGAGACAACTACCTGTGCTTCCAAGGCAGATATTAATCACCAGATACATGGCAAGGGAATTCAAGCAAAACCTAACCCGCCAACGCCAGAACAGGAATCAGCGTGGCATTTTGGGACGGTTCCGGGTCCGGCAGACCGTATCTGGATTAGGCGAGCGTGGCAGTCCAATCAATGTCTGTGGTCAGCCCGGCTTTCAGATGTTCGAGGCTGGCAATCGCCTCATTTGGCTTCGTGAATAGCTCGCGTCGGCTCGGGGGTTCGGGAGAGCGGCGCAGGCGGGTAAAGCTGCCGACCATAATTTGCGAGATCAGGTTCTCGCTGAACGCCGCGCTGCCCGCCCAGTTGGGATGTTGGGTTAAGCTCGCCAGTTGTTGAATGACACCGACATCCTGGATGCGGCCATAACGCAGGTCCGAGAGGAAACATAGAGGCGTTGTGGTTTCGTCCAGCCGCTGCCGGAGGTGGGCGATAAAGGCCGTCTGTGGCTGGCACGCCGGTTGTTTGGTGGCATACCAGCGAATGTAGATGAGTTCGGGCGACAGGGTTTTGAGTTGGAAATACACCGCGTCAGCCTCCTTGTTCGTGGAATCATTCCTATCATCAACCGAATTATGCACCTAAGACCCTTAAGAGCGGGTAGTTGCAACGCCGTTCCCAACCTGCTACGGTGGAATTTCCCTATGATTTATCTCGCCTGCATCTTGCCTCAGGAGGAACGTGGAACGGTCTAGGCCGTTCCCGCCAGACCATGCTTCCCCTGCCGCCCGTGCCGCTGCAGACCGCCCTCCAGACCGAACCTTTATCACCGGTTTCGGGGAAGTGTCCTTTGAAGCCCTGATGGAGCGTACCCGGCGGTATGCAGCCTACATCTTCTTGTACACCTATCACTTCCCACCTGAGGGGGTGGATGAAGCCTTGCACCTGGGCTACTGCCGCCTCTGGGAACAGCTCAACGCGCAACCCAATCGACTGGCAGAAAAAGACGTGCCTAGCATCGGCCAACACGTGGTGTTCCAGGCACTCCATGCCTTGCGGCCAGAGATCACCTACCGCCATCAGATCAGGGATGAGGTGGTCAACGGACAGGGGCAGCCATCCCGACCGCATTCGGTGGAAAGTCGTCAGACCGACCTGCAGCTGGACTTGCTGCAAGCGATTGGTGCCGTCGCTGAAACGATCCTTCAGCACAAGCCCGGCAAACGACGGGATCATGACTTGTGGGCACTCTACGGCTTGACCATGCTGCACACCACCGCTAAAGAAACCAGTCAATGCTTCGGGGTACGGGAACAATCCATGCAGAAGGCTTTTCAGCGGGTGCGCGACCTGCTCCAACAAGCCCTCCCCCACTATGCCCCAACAGATAGTACTCGACCCTACCGGCAGCGCGGGCGGGAAGCGGCCCCCAAACGGGATATGGCTGCCATTCGGCGGGAGAATGCCACCGTACCAGAAACAATCTACGAAGCAGTAGCCCAACAGATCCTAGACTTGAATGCCGATACATGCCGCCAGGACACACTGGCTCTGGCCGGGATCAGAGCCAAGATCTCGGTATCAGTTCAAGCTCAGGCCCACCACATCGAAAACGGCAAAATGCGGCGAGCCTATGAGCGGGTTCACTTGCTCATCGCAGCGGCACGGGATCCCAGCATCCCCACCAAACGACCAGAAAAACGTCAGCAGTTCCTCTTCACACTGACCCCGGAAAGCGCCCAGACGGTACATAATCTGGCACTGGAACTCATGAGCCAACCCAGGAGTTTTGAGAAGCTGGTCGCCCTACATACCCACATTAGCAACCTGCCCGTGAGCCGTACTGCCGAGCATTTCCAGATCCCTACCGCCACCCTGCGGTACTATGTTCAGCAAATAGGAGAACGGTTGCAAACGCCCAAAGTCCCTGCCGGAGCCGACCGACGCGGTTTCACCCGCCAGGCGGTCATCTACCCGTCGCCAGCGTCTACTCCTTAGCGCGTAGAAGCACATCGGGCTCAATCAAGTTGTCGTGGTCACCGCGATACTCACTCGAGAGCAAGCGTTTGTAATGCCTTCAACATATCGAGCAAGGTCTGATAATCAGAAGCATTAAGTTTTGTTCGAATTACCTTTTGGACCGCAGCCGTATCTTTAAGAATATGGCTTCGATGTTCATGCGCCAGGGCTGTCAGCGCAAGCCGAACCACTCGACGATCCTGAACATCCGGTACACGCATGATCCAGCCTTTGGCTTCAAGCCGGTCGATAATGGGGGTAAAAGCCGTCGGCACCCAGCCAATGGTGCGCGCCAGGTCAGAGGTTGCCTGGTGATCCTGATGGTAAAGCGCGCACACACAATGCCATTCAGCCACGTTCAATTGGTACTTACGAGCGATCACAAGATGGAGCTTTTGGAGACACTGCAGCGTTTGCCACAGGTTCGCCATCAAAACATTCCCGTGGGGTATCAACGTCTCAGGCATGACGAAGGGTTGACCTCGCTCTCCAAGAATAATGTAATGACCCGTTCATTTAGACCAGTCGAATGCCAGCAATATGCTCGCAGCAATGGACCGATGGTTCCATTATATCCACCAGTCCAGAATACCTCACTGTGCCGCCCATGGTAACTTTTACCCTGGCAGCCAAATTGCTACCCGCGTACCCCCTGCCGGAGGGTTATCCAGCGTGATGCTGCCCTGATGAGCCAGAATGATCCCCCTGGCAATCGTCAACCCGAGACCCAGCCCTCCCCGTTCATTGATGTTGCTCCCCCGAAAAAAAGGATCAAACACATGCGCCCGATCCGCTGCGGGAATGCCTATTCCCTGGTCGATGACGGTGATGGTCACGCCCCCAGCATCTTTTTCCACCGTGACCTGAACCTGGGTTTCCGGTGCGGAAAACCGGGCTGCGTTGCTCATCACCTCCTGAAGAGCACGTTTCAGACGGAGCCAATCAACGCGGATCGCCGTTTCGGCAGGAACACATAATACAAAACGGTTGCTTTGACCGAGCTGTGTGTCAACAACCACCGCTAACGCAGCGAGGTTGGCGCGCAAATCGATCTCGGTCACCATCAATTTGGTAGCTTGCAAATCACCTTGGATAACCAGCGTGATGTCATCCAGCATATCCGTGATCTGATGGATTTGTAACTGCATCGTGCGGCGCTTGCCCAGTCGCTGGTCGTCAGTCAAGCGATCACTATAGTTGTAGAGGGTTTCAAAAACCGCCCACAAAACAGCCAGCGGCGTCCGAAATTCATGGGTAATCCGCAGCATCATGCGTGCCTTCAGCTGGCTCAATTCCTGTTCTTTGTCCAGGGAGGTCTGGAGGCGGTGATGATCCAGTTGAAGTGCCTGTACCCGCTGCTGTTCCGTTAAATCGCGCAGCAGGACCACCACCCCCTCAAATTGACCGGCAGCAGTGTACAGATATCGTTGTCGCCCTTCGGCCCACAGATAGTGACCGTGCTGGTGACGACACCTGAATTGGAGCGTATCATCACCCAGATCCGGCGTTGGTCCAGCAGGACGGTGCTGACGTATCCGGTCCGCATCCTCTGGATGCAAATACTGGTCTGCTGACTGACCCACCAATTGGGATGGCGGATAGCCTAAAATCGTTTCAAAGGCCGGATTGGCATATATAAAGCGCAGCTCGGTATCCAAAAGCGCAATCATATCGGTTACATTTTCAGTGATCGAGCGAAACTGGGCTTCACGCGTGCGTAGTGCCGCTTCCGCCTGTTTCCGGGTGGTTATATCCTGAGCAGCAACCAGACCACCCAGCACCTTCTGTTCTTCATCAAACAAGGGGACAAACTGCGTGCTGAAATCACGACCACGAAACGTATATTCCAGAACACTATCGATCCCGGCCAAGGCACGGCGATAGTAGGGCTCCAGCAAGTCGCCAGCCTCAGCCGGAATGATGTCCCGCAGGCTCTTGCCTTCAACTCGCATCCGCGGGTAATCGATCCGATTCAGCGCGGGTCCATCCGCCAGGGTAAAACGCAGGTTATGATCAAACATCAGAACCGCTGTGTCCGGCAGGTGTTGGACCAACAATCGATAGCTTTGTTCACTCTGACGCACCGCCGCTTCACTTCGCTGCCGGTGCCTAATCTCGGCTTCCAGTTGCTCATGTTGCCAATGAATGGCTTGTTCCATGGGTCGAAAGATGAACCATTCCACAAGTACAAGCACCCCTACCAAACTGCTGATGAAAGCGACTGCAAAGGCACGCAGGAGATTAATCGAGTCCAATAGAGCGAGATCATACGTCTCGACGATTTGGTCATATTGCTCGTGCAGGCTTTGTGAGAGCTGCAGAACCGTCTGAAGGCTTGAATCCAGGCTCACACTGAACCCACCATCCGGCTGTGTGAAGCGACGCGCGGCATCGATGAAGGCTGACAGTTGTGTGGTCAGACGACCATCCAGGGCCGTTGGAAGGCTCAACTCCATCCAGTTTGTATGGTTAGACATCACGATATCGAACTCGTCGTTCAAGGTCATCACCAGCGATGCAACCTGGTCGGGTGACGGATTGGTTTCCAGGAACATGCTCAGGTTTGCAATGCGCTCCACAGAAGTTTCCTGATTGACGGTATATCGAATCGCTTGTGCCAGGGGCTGTTGGACGGCAGTCACTTGCAGCAATACCAGAAACGTCAGCAAGCCAAGTATGACGATGACAATCAGTGCAATGATATAAGCGGTTTGAATGTGACGGTTTTTGAATCGTTTAAGTAAGCGATCTTTGATGGGTGATGCCGCGCCATTCGATGCCATGATCTACACCTGCTGGACAATCCAATAGGATGGTAAGAGCGCCTGTAGCTATTATACCGATCATTCTCAAGTCGGGAAAATCAGGACAGCGCTGATCCGGCGTGCCAACCTTCAGAGTCGGGCTGACCTACACGCACCAGTCTACCCAGGAAGATATTCGCCGTCCGTGCTTTTCACTGGGTTCTCTCGGTTAGCTCTGTTTTGGTGATGGATTGACAGGCCACTACAACTTGACTACGATCCTCTGCAGGTGGATTCTCTCATCCCCTGTGGCCTTGGTGATCGCGGGAAAGCCCGACCGAGATTCTTCTCGGGGTCGCGCCAACGCACCGATCACCTGCCGGGGTCCCTTACACCCGCATTTTGTTCTGATCCGGTTCCCTCCAGCCGCCATTCCTGGGCACGAATAACGCAGTGGTAGAAAACACCAGCGAGAGGTTTCAGCAGAAGCAGATCATTGACCTCAAATCAGATACCCGCTTCAGGATGATATCGCCTTGAAAGGGATTGAATAGGGCATCTCAGTAATAGCCAAAGCCCTAGCTTGTATGTCTTCTGGTAGCGGGCGGCTGATCACAACGCCAACAGTTCGTCTAAGCCCTCGCCCTAGAAGCAAACCGCGTGGTAAATACTTTGGCGTTGCAACTGAAACACCAACCCCGCAGTTTTGAGAAACTGGTGACACTCCACAGCTCCATCTGCAATCTGCTATTCATGCGCCCATCTCCGTATCCCGATGGCACTAGGTCCGTCAAATTGGAGAGTGTTTGCATCCCTCGACAATCAGCTGATAAGAATCCGCGCGGTTTAGTTTCTCAACCCATATTATTTGAGACGCATACTCTCAATGATTAACATCTAAAGGGAAAACGCAGTTACTGATCCAAAACCAACTCGCTGAACGGACATCACATGTAAACGGTGGACTAGGAACGAATTCTAACTATTCGTACTTGAAGCGGAGGTAATGAAGCTATTTCAGACAATCAAAATGCGTCAAATTAATAACCGTCATTGTACCTGTCAGTATTGGCCAGACAATGTCAACTCCGCTCACCCTATATTCCTCTCGGGTGTCGGCAATAGCGGGCCAACCCACATCAACCGCTGCTCGATCATCGAGGGTAATGCGCGGAAGCCATCCATTGTTCGGAATAAAGCAGCGAGCGTATATTACTGGACGACTTCGATCATTAAACCCGCGCCACACCACATAGACGATGTCGTTTGCATCAATTCCGACAGCCGGTGACTCTTGGCCCGTTGTTCCTGTGGTCGTATACACAAAATCGAGTTGGAATGGAGCTTGCCAGATTCCCTTTACGTTGCGGGTAAAGTAGAGAAAGTTATCTCCGCCTTGTATAGAATTAACACCAAACCAGAAAACATCAATATTTCCAGTCGAATCGATCATAGCAGCTGCCCCTGCTGACCAAAACTGGCTATTGCTCAATATATCCAATCCCCATGTTCGTTGACTGTTATTGAAGACCGCTGTCTGTACGGATGATTCCGGGAAAAACTGCGCTGTGTTTCCAAAAATGTAAACATTGTCTTGTGCATCAAGTTGAATATCAGGATGCCACATGCCGGTTCCTACTGATTCCGGCGTCAGCCACCGTGTACCATCAAACCGCATATATTGAACATCTGTGGCCGTCCAGACTACATGCGGACGATTCGCCGAGTCGATAGCAATATCGCGGGCAAAGACACCTGAGCCTAAAGTCTCTCGTTCGATCAATTCCCCATCACGAATTAGACCATAGTTCAGGTCACCAGGATCAGGAACAACGCCCCATACAAAGTGAATCTGATTACTTCGATCAATCGCTGCTGATACATGCGGTTGAGGCAGGATTGTATCTATATCCAGAGGTTGGCTCCAATTGAGGCCAGCATTGGATGAAAAAATAACGGCCAACTGACCCGTCAGGTTATTGCGAATGAATAAGGTAAAGTTACCTTCAGAATCACGAAGCAATGGGGTCTGTTTACTGTAGCCAGCAGTATCATAGTTATCAATGACTCTGCGAAACACTGGTATTGGCGGAGGGGCGGGTGACGGAGTAACGGTTAGAGTAGGTGAAGGGGTTAAAGTTGCAGTAGCTCGAATCTGGGCTACCAAAGTTCCAATCGGAGGAGGTAGCCACCAATCTGGGGACAGGCCTAGCGCTTGACCCAGTGAAGAAACGGTAATGATAAATCCAATTGTGCTTGCAATAACTGCTGATGCCAATCCAAACCATCGAACTAACCAGCGACGGCGCACAAAAGCCTGAAACTGCTTAAGAAGTTCGGTGCGTCTATCTCGAGTCGGTTTTATGAGGTTAGCGTATTTGCTATCCACAAATTCTTGGATGACAGATTCCCTGACAAGATTTTTTCGAAAGGCTGTCGGATAGCGTGTTTCAATATACTCAATAAAGGCCGCAGCTATATCTTGGGCTGAACCCGCTTGCGAACCGTCCTTCCCGTGCTGCTTTTGAAGATAATCATTGAAATGTCTTGCCAGATCTTTGCGCATCTTCAATTACGTTCCTAGCTTGACACCGCGCTGGGTATTCTCTATATGTTAACCTATGGTCGAATATTCCACAGCAAAAAGTAGCATTGATTCTTGGGAAAACATAACGATTGCTCAAACCGAAGAAATTGATCTTAAGACTCTTGCCACTGTATTTGAAGATAAGTGGCGTCAATATAGGAAGGAACGCATTCTTCTAACAGAAGATGATGGTCATCAGCGTGAGTTTGCAATCTATTCCCTTCCCGTTGACGAACATAGAGTCAAAGCAATGGCGGAAATCATTGAGTTTACACGTAGTGCAATGTTACTTGGGTATAGGTCAGCCATAGGAACATTGGCTTTGCCGATCAGCTCTGCTGGATTTCTAGATCGTAATCAAAAAGAAATAGAAGTTCTCTTTTTTCTTGAAAGACTTATCAAACCGTAGACAGACGGCCAACGCACAGGATTCTCGTACATAACAAAAATATCCGCTGATGAGCTTTCTTCAGTGAGGGATAAGGTTGATCGAACCAACCGGCCTGCGCTGTTCAGACCGATAACCGGATGCACTACCCCGCCGGGGATAACGCGGCGGCGGAAAGCAACGGGTGTTGAGGCAGTGGACGATCCCAGCCAGGCGCGTGAGCGTGGGATACTGGACGGTGTACCGACTGAGGCGCACGACTTCATCGTCGAGACGATAGCGATACAGGCGTTCAGGACAGATCAGGTGTTTCCGCCGTGCCCAGGCTTGCAGGCGCAGCAGTTCCCGCTGGCGATTGTAGACGTTCAGGATGCTGAAAAAGGTACGGAAGGAAGACTGCATAATGAATACTATGAGTCTAACAAACAGGCCAGGTGGGAGTCTACCACCGTGCAGCACGGGTTCCATCCGCAGGCAGTCGCCCACCCTGCATGGAGCGCCCTATTTTCCTGCGATCCTCCCGGCAGGATAAAGGGAGGAAACCCTCGCCTCGTGCTGATAAGGCATCCGGTCTGGACGCCCGCCCCGCACGCTGGAATCCCCAGCATATCACATCCAGCGATTACCCGTTGGGCAAGCGCGGTTTGCGGGCTGAGGCGGCGAATATCTTCTCTCCCGTCTTAAACAGCGGTAAGGGTTCGGCCTCCCCTCCTCGCTGCCAGATCGGGCTGGTGAGAATCGTTTCCGGGGTGATCTGGTCAAGGGTGGTGAAGTAGAAACGGTTGGCGTCCTTTTTGGCAGCCAGTTCGGTTTGGCGTTTCATGTTACGGAGACGGCGCTCGCCGGTCGTCACAATCAACCATTGCCCGGCGTGGGTGCCAAAGCGGGCTTGGTACGGGGGACTATCGAGATAGGCTAACCCCGGCAGCACCTTCTCGCGGACAAAACGGGGGTTGTCTTCGGTGCGGCGGTCAATCTCCCAAAGGAAACGAAAGCTCCGTCCCGCCCGCTCGATCTGGCAATAGCCATCCGGGATGAGGGTGCGGGTATCGCGTTTGCCGGTGGCATCCACAAACTCCACCCGATCCGGTTGAGCATGGAATTCACTCTCGGGTAGCCACTGAAGCAGGTCAAAGCCTGCTTCCTGTTCACAGGCTTTTGTCAGGGCAATCCGTACCTCATTAACCGCCAGATCATGCTCGACCTGGGACCAGCGCGGTTCGCGGCGGTAGCTGAACTCGGAGAGGCTTTGCCCGGATAAACCCGCCACATAAGCCGCCCCCTGCTCCCCCAACCAATAGAGCATGTCCGGGTACGCCGCCCGCTGCCTGCGGTTGAGGCGTTCCAGATAGCCATGCTGGTAGAGGAGCATCAGGCGATTGGTGGTGGCCGTCCGCGATCCAAAGAACAATCGCTTCAGTTGCTCAAAGGACAGCACGCCATCATGGGTGTGAACCGTCTCCAGAATACGTCTGTCGCGGTCTGTAAGGCGCAGGACGGGCAGGTTGTCCGGTGTTGTGCGTTCATAACGCGGCATCGGGGTTACGAGGCGTTTAACGAGCTTGGGTGCGGTCTGGGAGGGTGTTGAGGCGGAGGGTTGAAAGAGCGGCATGGTTTCACCCTAGCAGGTTGACCTTGAGTCCGCAAGCACACACCCCACTTGTCGTTAGTACCCTCCTGCCCCTAACCCATTAACGCCCGTTTCTCCTCGCTCTCCAGCCGTTCCCAGATAGGAGCCGTGAGGATCGTCTCCGGGCTGATCTGGTCAAAGGTGGTGAACCAATACTTGCGGTCGCCACCCGCTTCCTGGGTGATAAGTTTGAGGTTTTTCAGCCGTTCCTTGCCCGGACACACAATCAGGATCCGCAAGCTCCGGGTATGAAATCTGGCCTGATAGCCCCCGCCGCGGGTGTAGGCTTCGTAGACGGCAATCTGCGGTTTGAAGGCGCTGCGCGCTTCCGTCCCCCGATCCAATTCCAGAAAGAAGTGGGCGGTTCCGGCAGGTGCCGTCACCACAAAGTAGCCATCCGGGTAGACTGGCTTCTTTTGCTCGCGTCCCCGGCCATCGCGGAGAAACACATAATCCGGTTGGGCGCGAAACAGGCTCTCGTCCAGCCAGGTGTCTAGCAGGTAGCATTGCGTCTGACAGGCCAGCGTGACGGCCACCCGCACCTCGTTAACCTCCAGCAGATGATCGAGCGTATGAGCCGGAATGCTCTTGGGGAAACGGCGGATGTCCGTATCCAGTAATCCCTGCTGGCGAATGAGCACCTCGGCTCCGCGTTTGCCCAGAGTGTACAAGATGGGGCTGGAGGCTGGGCCACCTTCGACCACACTCTGGAAGTGCCGATCCACATACTCGTGTTGAAACAACCGTTGCAACCGGTATTGAGCCGTGGAGCGCGAGCTGAAGAAAAGCCGCTCCAACTGCTGCCCCCGAATGACCTGAAACTGGTTGACCGCTAGAAGCAGCATCTGGTCACGGTCGGTCAGCACCATCGGGGGCCGTTCATCCGGTTTGACCCGTCGGGCGCGGGGTAACCGTTTCTTGCGCTCACTCATGGCGTGTCAAAGTCCTGCAAGCCGTCGCTGGAGACGCCCGCCGTCTTCCGGGTCGTTTTCTTGACCTGGTAGCGTTTCTTGAGCCAACTGGCGACTTCCTTGCCAGTCAGCGAGGTGTACGGTGAGGCCGTCTGGAGCTGCCCGCTACCCGTGCCGTTACTGGTGACCGCCGGTGGTGGCAGAGTCTTGATGAGGAAAGGCGGCAAGCTCTGTCCTTGAGCGCGGGTCTTGACAGCAGCCTGATAGGTACCAAGTTTGAGGAGGTCAGCCCGCGGCAGTTCGGGTTCAAAGAGGCGGGATAAACTCTTGCTGTCACTCTCGCCCACTTCAAAGAGGATGTGGGTGCCGACATTCCCCAGAATGCCTTCCAGGGTTTCCGAACTCAACTGCTTCATATACTGGTTGGCCAAGGTGAGCGACAAGCCAAACTTGCGGGCAGTGGCAAACATCTCCGGGATGGGGGTCGTCACCATGCGCTCGACTTCATCGACATACACCTGACTGCGCGGTAGTTCCCCATCTTTCAAGTACCCCAATGACTGGGCGGCCACAAACAGCTGCGCCAGGAGAAACGCCCCCAGGGTGCCACTTTCGGACTGAATGCTGGCTCCCGACAGGTTGAATAGCACCACCTTTTTCCCGGTGAGGAAAGCCGCCGTATCCAGTGCCTGCGGATGGCAGGTCATCTGTTCCAGTGCCGGGTTACCGAGAAAGGCCTGGGTGCGCGTCAGGATCGGGGAGGCAATCTCCATCTGCTCACTTTTGGGTTGAGACTCAAACCAACTCCAGAACTCACGCAGCGAATAGGCTTCATCTGGCAGCGCATCGACGATTTTGTTTCGGTATTCCCCCGACATCAAGACCCGTGAAATGTCGCGGGGGGTCGCTTCGGGATCGGTGAGCAGCGTCTGGATGACGTTCCGAAAGACATAATCCATCCGGTCACGCCAGACACTTTCGTAAAGTTTGCGAAACACCCAGTAGATCAGATTGAACGCCGTCTCCTGACCCACACCTGGCGGCAAGCGGAAGGGATTGAGGGGCACCGGATGGTCGCTTTGCCCGCAGTTGAGCACGATCAGCCGGTCGCTGGCTGTCGCCCCGTGCGTCCGCAGCACATCATCCACCAACTTGCCATGGGGATCGAGCAGGATCACCCCTCGCCCAGCCTCGATGTCCTGGGCGATCAGGTTATGGACCAGCGTGCTCTTCCCGGTGCCGGTTTTGCCGAGGATGGTCAGGTGGTAGGCGCGGTCAGCCCCTGACAGATACACCTTCGGTTGACTGCCCCGCCGGGCAGCGAGACCCAGGCAGATTTGTCCCTGCCCACCCTGCCGGGCGGCTTCCGGCACCGGCACCCCAGCCCACAGAATGCGCTCAGCAGTGAAACGCTCATCCGGCAAATGCCAGAGGGAAGCCAACTCGCGCGTTTCCAACACCAGCAGGAACTGCTTCCAGGGGACCCGATCCCCGAAAACTTCCCCGCCAAAGAGCACCCTGGACACATCCGGCAAGACCTCAGCGGCTTGCGGGGTTTGCACGACGGAAGATTCCCCCGCCCGCACGAGGCTGTTGTGGCGGGCTTGGGTGAAGCCCACCAGACTCCCGACCACGCCCGACAACTCCGCGAGCCGTTCGCGCACTTCGCTTTCAATCGTCACCACCAGAAAAGCATGATAGAAGGCTTGTCCCAACTTGCTGTTGAGAAGCCGTTCATCCAACCCGTGCAGGTTGTTCTCCTCCCGGTCAGTGGGAACTGCGGACAAGGGGCCAATCGCCCCTTCCTTCAGGCGTTCGCGGGCGCGGTCTCGCGCCAGGCTGGACGTCGTGAAGGTGAGGAGCGTTAGGACGATGCGCTCATGACTGCCCTTCCGCAGGAAATCGAGCCGTTTGGTGGTGGGAATCAGGGGATCATCCGTCTTGAGTTGATCCAGCGTCAGGATGGGAGCCGGATACTCATTGGCCAGGGCAAAGAAATGATGCTGTCGAAACACACGCGGCAGGGTGGCGTTCGCTGCCGACGCTACCGGTAGCGTCTCCACCTCAGCCCGCGGATACTGGCTTCGGATGGTATCCAGGAGGGTCTGTGTCTTCACGGTGCCAGCCGGATCCACCACTTGCCAGCCGATGACCTCGCCATCTCCCACCACCTGAAAAGCCAGCTGGGGCGAGAGGGCCAAGAGTTCCTTGACAAGGTTGACCCCCGCCGATGGATTCATCGCTTCGCGGGGCACGCGGATCGTGTAGGTAATGGGGGCTGAAGGAAAGAGGGGTTTGATGGGAATGCTGGAGATGTCCAGTTGGGCGGCCTGTCCCCGACGATAAGCCGTGTAGCTGGCTACCAGGCCCGCCGCCCCGATGGCCAGGTACATCCACCCTTGACGCTGACTCGTGACTAGCGTGCTGTTGATCTGAGCAACGCCAATCAGGAGTCCGGTCGCCCCGATCCCCAACCCGACGCCGATCCAGCGTTTGTGGTTGTAGCTCATGCCGCCTTCACGCGGGACATGGGGAGCCACCGGACGATACGGCTGCGGTTTGTACCGGAAGACTTCGTACAGTGCTTTGGTCAGTGCCAAAAGCCCTAGAGTGGCTAACCCGATCAGACACCCAGCTGCTTCAGCTGACCCATCCGAGGAACGCCGTGACCGCGCCATCGCCCCATCCCCTTTCTTGCAAAAAGTTATTCTTGGTTCCCAACCATCCCCTCCATTGAACAGGCAATTGACCCCGGACGCAAGTGATTGCCGCTGAAGAAACCAGGTATCACTCTGGGTACGGTAACTGCAACCGGATCAAGAACCGCATCTTACGGCAGCATCAGGATGGCTCGTGACGGCTGGCGAGTCACTCCAAAACAACCGATTTAGGGTCATGAGAGGTCATAGGAGAGGCTTATGTATCCGACTCCGACGAATGACCCGTCTGGGGATCAATCGCCCGGCTAGACACCCTACAATGCCTCTGGCGAGCGAAAACTCCAGATATAGGGGGAGTTCGTGGACTGGGTTCTTTCCATCAGCACCGGCAACCGACAGGCACACCAAAACCACTCCGCACCGCTCCCCTGAGATTCGCCGACCCCCGTCAGGCCGGAGGCCGACCGCCCACGCCCAGCGAGGGGATCGCCCCGTCTGCGGGGTGAGCCACCGCGCCCGCCGAGGTCTGCCGAGGGCATCGCTGACCCACCAGCCACCTGTCCCCCACGATTCCGTCAGGAAGCGGATGGGGGCTGCCGTTTACGGCAGAAGGTGCTGGGGGTCAAGACGGGGGTGTGGGCGGTCGGGCTTTGGGTACTCCCAAAGGCCGACGGGGGATCAGCCTACGATTGGGGGGTGGGTTCAGGGCGTGTGCAGAGGGGGACGTCTGGCTTGCCGGGACGCCACCCACCAACCGCCCTGGATACCCCCCATGAGGACGGCTGATAGGTATTGGGCTGCGAGTGGCTGATCTGGTCTGAGGCGGTGCATCACTGGACGAGGGGCGGTAGCAAATGGTGGGTGGTCATTCCAGTGTCGGTATCAGTCTGTCGTTCACAACTTCAATCGCTATCATACTGATACAACATTTTGTACTCGTTCACAAAACCAACTCGGAAGCAGGTGGTCTTGTGGATAACTGTTATAGGCTCTCCCCCCTGGACACAACACCCCTGATTGACCACTTTAATTTGCTTCGCAAATTCGCTTTTAGTAACATACAAGATAGATATATTGTGTACTTGTTTGTTCTAAACGAGTTCAACCTCAAAACGGCGCGTTGAAGTTCTTTCAAGGCGCTGTTTCTTGTTTACTGCCCTGAAGCTTCCCTCGTCTCGTTTGTAGAGACACGCACCGACCCTCCGGCTTTGGTGTTCGGGCTTCCCCTGGGTGATGGTGGCTCCTGCGCCACACGCCTCGCTGATACCTTAGAACGTATCAGCAACACGGTTTTCTCCGATCACACTCCCCTACTCACCGGCTGATACGTCCACCATAACCATTTGGGGTTTGAGTCGTCAAGAGGCGCTAAAAGTGTTCAGATGAACACTTGAACAGGTGTGTGTTTGAACACTTGTGCGTTCGTTCAAGTGTTCATCCGTTCAGATTTTAGAAGGCAGGATGGCATCCAGCAGTTCGCGGATGGCCTCGCCTTTGGTGATGTGGTGTCCGCGTTCCTTGCGCCATTTCAGGCACAAAGCGTCAATCGCTTGAGCCTGATCGTCGTAGAGGTCAAAACTCTGCCGATGGATTGGTCGTTCCAGCTTTTGCGATTTTTCGACAACGTGGGGTTGTTCAACTGTGCGCTCGTTCAAGTGTTCAGGCGTTCGTTCGTTCATCTGTTCATCTGTGCGTTCGTTCAAGTGTTCAGGTGTTCGTTTGTTCATCTGTTCATCTGTGCGTTCGTTCAGGTGTTCAACCGGTTTTTCATACAAATGCCGGATGTGGTCAACGGGCGAGGGGGAAGCAGGCGGTGAACGAAACACCTCCCTGGAGGGTGTTGGGGCAAAGAAGGGGCTATCGGCAAGGCCAGACCGCTTCATCGCGCCAGTACCTCCTTGATGAGTGCTCGGTAGGCGACCGCGCCGCCGCTGCGGGCGGAGTGGGCGAAGATGTGGGTATGTCGGGAATGGGCTTCTTCCAGCGCCACATTCTTGGGGATGGTGGTCTTGAAGACCAGATCGCCAAAGAAAGTGCGGACCTGTTTTTCAACATCCCGCGAGACGATGGTGTGATCGGCAAAAGTACACAGCACCCCCAGCAGCTTCAAGTCGGGATTGAGCCGGGTCTGCTGCACCATCGCAATGGTCTCCTGCAATTGATCCAGTCCGGTCAGGGCGAAGTAGGCCGTTGAGACCGGAATGATGAGGCGGTCACTGGCGACGAACGAGTTGATGGTGAGAAGACCCAGTGAGGGGGGATTGTCGATGATGATGTAGTCGTATCGGGACTGGATTTCGTCAATGGCTCGTTTCAGACGCGCACTGCGATTGTCGAGCGCCTGCGCCAGTTCCAGATCGGTGCTGGACAGGCGAATGTGGGACGGCGCAAAACTCAGATTGGTGAACGCGGTTGACCGAATGACCGACGGCAGCGGCGCAAACTTCATGATGACATGATGGAGTGATTTCTCCAGGCTGATCTCGATGTCCGGATGGATGAAGACCTGGGTGGCATTGCACTGCGGATCAGTATCAATGAGCAGGACTTTGTAGCCCTCCAGAGCCAGGCCAGCCGCTAGATTGATGGAGGTGGTCGTTTTGGCAACCCCGCCTTTTTGATTGACGATTGAAATGACCATAGGTTGTTATTGGCGCGTCCGCACATACTCCGACACCACCAGGCGCAGCATGGCGGAGAGGGCGATATTGCGGGACGTGGCCAGTTCTTGCAATTGGTGTTTGAGCGCACGCGGAGCATAGAACTTGATGAGCGTTTCAGCGGTAGCTTGGCGGGGTGGTTTTTGGGTCATAGGTGGGACTGAAATAGTCCTGGTACTCACCTAATCATATCCGCCTACTCCTTGTCAACCAGCAGAAATGATTCTGCTTGCGGTGGGTGTGGGGAAGAGTCTATGATGGGGGTCATGAACTACTCCCCAACCTTGCCCCGTTCCGGCGTGATCTTTACATACGGACATGACCCGTCTAACCGTTTCAGCCAACATCTCATCCGGCAAGATAAGCAGGCTCTCCAGCGCCTCTATGAGGGACTCTTCCAACGCAGTGGGATGATTAAGGATGGCCCCACCGATGCCTCCACCACCATTGATGAATTCCTCTATGGCTGGCCGCCTTTTGAGGATAGGGCATAAGCCGGGCCATTTTGCCTGCTTGTAGGACGTAAGCGGATCTTATATGATGCGCTTATATGCCAGCCGCCATCAAGACCACCATGAATTTCACGCCCGCCTTTCATTGGCAGCTCAAGAAAGCCGCTGAAGAAGCGGGTAAACCGATGGCGGAACTGGTCGAGGAGAAACTGGCTCCCATCCTGACCTCGCAGGAACGGGAACGCCTGAAGCGGATGTACGCGGCCTTTTCTACCATCACCGGAATCTGCAAGGAACCGGTGACGGATGCCTCCAGCACCATTGATGAAGTCTTGTACGGGTCGGGCGTGACCCGACCCCAGGGAGGTGCATGAAGTCTTTTGACATCCTGGTGGATAGTGATGCCTTCATCGCCCTCATCGTCTACTACGATGCCCACTTCCAACGCGCTCACAGCAGTATGGACCGCTTTGGACGGGAGGAGAAACGCCTGGTCACGACCGAACTGGTCGTCGCTGAAACCGCCTCGACCCTGAGCCGTCGCTTCAGTTATGACCTGGCCTGTCAGTTCATTGACTTCATTCGCCATGGACAAGTGCCCATTATCTTCTTGAATGACGATTTACAAAAGCGTTCCCATGACCTCTTCCTGGCTGAGAAGCGTGAGCAAACCAGTGCCGTTGATTGTGCCAATATCGCGGTAGCCGAATATTATGGCATCGATCAGCTATTCAGCTTTGATGGCATCTATTCCCATCATCACCTCACGTTGGTCGGATAAACAACCGATCAGCCCGTATACGCCCCTACATGACTTCACAACAGCATTTTGGCAAGTTCACTGATGGTGTCGGTGAACGCATCCAACTCGCCCCGTTTTTTACGACAACTATATCTCGACAGCAACCAACGAGTAGCGACTGTCCAGCTGGCATTCGGCAATTTTGACGCGGAGGCCGCCACCGCTCTCTACAACATCGTCATCTAGCTGCTTGTGGCTTGGAAATTCCTCGCGATCATCGAGGAAGAGGTAAACATCTGCAATGCTATAACAAATCTGTAATTAAAGTAGCCCAAGCGCAGGTTGCAAATTATACATTCTTAAGTTACGTTAATCTATAAGCATAAACATAGGGAGCAACCCATGCACAGCCAACGCCTTCCGACGTTGACCGTCTCATTATTCATATTTTGCTTCATGCTGCTTTCCACCAATGCACCAACTTTATTAACCGCTCAGGATGCCCCTGTCACTCCATCTATTAATGAAACATCAATCCCGCCAACAGACGAAGCTACCCTCGCGTCACCGACTGAAGTCCCAACCGATGTACCCGTTCCGACGGTTGCTGAACCACCTACGCCCCTACCTACCGAAACCCTGATTCCATCACCTTTCCCCAGCGAGACTCCCACTGAAACCTCTTCGCTGACCGCGACGACTACAGGCTTTGAAACTGCAACCGAAGCGCCAACCGTTTCTGAAACAGCTTCGCTCACAGTAGAGCCATCCTTAACAGTGATACCAACCGCTACCGAAGAAGTGACGCCCCTGCCTACCATTACTGTCACCCCCAACGGGGAAGTTCCAATTGGGACAGTGGAGTGGAGTAGTAATTTTGATAACTTGGATGATAAAGCCTGGTCAATTAGCCGGAATGCCCAAGTTGTTGCGACTGATACAGGAAACGGTCTCAGGTTACTCGCCGACGAGAGCATGCCTATTGTGTTTGGCCCGGGTAATCTAAGCGATGTAACCTTGTTATCTCGATTGTCAATCGTTTCTGGTACGACTTCAATAGGAGTTCGTTTTAGCCAGGCTGGCTCCTATTGGGTGAGCATAGCCTCTGATTCCATCATATCACTTTACAAAACGGATACTTTAGTGGGTGAAGCCAGTCTACCAGTTGGAGCATCATGGATCAATTTGACCGTTAGCGTAATTGGAGGGCAAGTTACCCTTTCAGTTGATGGCCTGCCCATACTTGTCTTTAATGACCTTGATCCGCTGCCTTCTGGTGCGGTGGTTGTTAGTCTTGATTCATCTGTGCCCAGCGAAGTCATTCTGGATCAACTAACGATTTCAGCTATACAAGTACAACCTCCAACACTTATCTCCCCAACAACATCTGTTAGTGGCCTGACTTCCAGCCTCATGATGAACCCCCTTGCGGTTTCAGCACGTCTTGTATTTTCCTATCGGGTTTCCCAAACTCTTGGTCACACTGAACTTTTTCTCGTTAATGATGATGGAACCAGCCGCTCGCAATTGAGCAATACGCCTGCTGGTGCGATTGAGACATGGCCGGATTGGTCACCAGATGGCACCAGAATCGCCTTTGTTTCATTACGGCATGGCAATGAAGAAATCGTCCTGATAAATCGAGATGGAACCTACCCAAGCTCCAGCCGGTTAACGAACTGGCAATACCGGGATACTTGGCCTATCTGGTCGCCAGATGGCACCAGAATCGCCTTCTTAAGGCAATTTTTAGTCAGCCCAAATGTATATAGATACTCATTGTGTGTGTTGACCGTTTCTGGTGCGAGTGCAAGCTGCCCCAATAATTATCCGTCCGATTGGGATTTCAGTTTTCGCCCTTCGTGGTCTCCTGATGGAAACACCATTCTGGCGTATGTCTCATCTCCATCTTATTCTGGCCTGCGTCGGTTTTCAGCCGCAGGGGTAGATCAGGGACAGTTTCTTGTGACCGCTTGCGGTGATTACTCACCGGACGGCAATCAATTTGTCTACTTCTCTACAAACACAGTAAATATGTCCGTCTATGATATAGGAGCCGGAACAAGTCGCACGCTGGCTATTGATAACCCGATTAACTACGAAAGCGCATATACCTTCGATTGCAACTGGAGTAGCCCTAGTTGGTCGAGAGATGGCAGCAAAATCTATTTCCCCGGGATAGACATATTCTCAGTACCCGCAACTGGATCCAACTTACCGAATGCCAATTGGACAAATATTACAAATCTGTGGACTGGCTCCCCCAATCTCCCGCAACATTATTCAGTAGACGCAGGCCCAGCCTTTAACGGCCCAACCCTTACGCCTACCTCGTCCCCCAGTCCCACTCCTGCGGCGACCCCTACGCCCACCGGCTCCGGCTCCCAAACCCTGACTTTCCAGATCAACCTCGGCTCAGATGATGTCAACGAGATCAACGAGTCCACTGTCACTTTTACACCATCGGGCAGCGAAGTCTGGGCGGGCAACGGCGGCTCGATAGCCAACAGCTATTTCGGTTTGCGCTTCAACAATGTCACCATCCCGCGCGGAGCCAGCATCGCTGCCGCCTATCTGGAGTTTTATTCTTCCAAAAACCAGACTTTTAGTAACCCGGTTAGCGCCCAGGTCTATACGCAACTGGCTGATAATGCTGCCACCTTCAGCAGCACCAGCCGACCCTCTCAACGGGCATTAAGTACCAATATGGTGCCAAATAGCTCGAGCCTGTCCTGGAATGCCAATACCTGGTACACCTTCCAGGCGGGTTTGCACACCGTCATTTCGGAAGTCACCAACCGTCCCGGCTGGCAGAGTGGCAATAGTCTGGCCTTCATCATCCGGGGCAATTCCGGAGATGCCGTTCGCCGCCGCTTTTTCCGTAGCTTTGAACACAACCCTACCCTTTCCGCCCGCCTGGTGGTGATTCTATATGGGCCGACGGCATCCCCAACCCTGACTCCCACCCGCACCTTCACCCCGACCGCGACTCCAACCGGCGGCAATCAGCAGACCCTCATCCTGCAAATTGCCAGTGGTAATGATGATGTCAACGAGGTCACCCTCGATAGCAACAATCAATTGATCTATGAGCCATCTATCGCACCTCTCTGGGTTGGCACTGGTGGGTCACAGAGCAATAGTTATCTAGGTCTCCGATTTACCGGGCTGACTATTCCTTACAATTCCACCATCGTCTCGGCCCGCTTAGAGTTCAATGTGCCATCTGGATCCACAGGCGCTATTAACGTCGGTACCCGCATTTGGACAGAAACGGCCTTAAACCCCCAACCCTTCAGCAGCACCAATCGACCCTCCGCGCGGGCGTTGAGTTCTGAGTTTGTGGATCATTCCAGCAATACCAGTTGGCCCGCAGGATGGTATGTGTACCATAGCGGATTGGTCAACTTACTTCAGGATGTCATCATGCAATCCGGCTGGCAGAGCGGCAATAGCATGGCACTCATACTGCGCGGGAATGTTGGTACATGGGGCCGCAAGTTCATGAACAGTTATGAGAATGATGCGGCGCTGGCTCCCCGCCTGATCATTACCTGGAACAATGTACCCTTCTGCCCGAGCGCCCTCCCCGGCAGCTCGATCAGCGCCGCCCCCGTCTGCAACCAGGTCAGTACGCCGACCCCCGACCCCTTCTGTCGGGTCAGCTTCATCTCGCAGGCAATCGCTCAGAATTATCCTTTGGATCGTCGCCAAGAACTCTGGGACATGGATATTATTCCTCACAGTAATCCATCAACCCCGCTTTACATACGCGGACTGACTGCGCCAACCATCAATTCCGGTAAACGACCTGATCTATCTGTTGATTGGTCAGCTTCAAACTACATCGTGCATCAACGTGTAGCGTTTGCCCAAACGGTTAGTAACGTGAACGATCAGCAAATCTGGTATCTGGTCAGCTCACCTGTTCTGGCACGCTTCTGGGTGCCGGTGCGCTATGACGGTGTAAACTATTCAACCATTACTGATCCTTGTAACGGCGATTCCCGCCTCGAACCAACACCCGCATCCTTATCCTTGCCCTACGACCGCCGTGCTACAGCTAACTATGCCATTGAGCACAGCTGGTTAAATGACACTTTAGCCAACCCGATTGCGGGTCAACGGGCTACACGTCGGCTAGGAACCTTCAATCAAAGTGGTACATTCATGCCATTTGCAAACTTCACCTATTCTAGCCTGAGTGGGCAACCTGGACAGACCGCCTCAATGTTATTCCTCTCAGAGGCTATGTGGATGGGCGGTTTGCCCATGACGAGTTCGAGTACCACAAACATTTGTGATGTCACGCTAACTCTCAATGGAGGTTGGTGTTACCGCTGGGTGCCTGCTGCTGGTATTGGTGATCCTAGCAATCCGTGGGATAAGCATGAGCAAGTGGTTATTTATTACACACTTACTCAAGCTCCAATCACCGTAGCTGGTTACAATGTCACCAATAATGTGCTGAGTAATTCCAACAAACTGGCACGACTCACATTCACCGGAGCTTTGAATTCAACTTTCTTATCAGGTAATCGCTCAGGAATTGATAACTTCAATACGCCTGACACACCTGGCACCACTGACTTCAATAACTCGATCCCCACACTCCGAAATGGGATAGTCGAAAGTGTTTCTGACTTGAACTCCCTGATTGCTCAACATCTAATTTTAGTTCGAATGGGAGATTACATTCTCATCGACCCTGTTAATACCGGACAAGGGGCGCATGGCCTGCTCATTGTAGGTTGGGGTCCGATTGAGAATTGCATAACCTCTATGACCACTCGTCGCACTATAGCAAACTTCACCGAGACTCGTGTGTCTGCCAACACCGTGCCCTATGTGGTCGATTTTGTTCGTGGCCCCAGCCCAACACCCAGACCATTCTATTGTTCGATGTATAATGATCAGACCGCTCCAACAGTAGGGTTCTTCAATCGACATGATTGGTATTTCTATCCGATCCTCCCCGGACCACTTCCTTCACAACTGACAGTTGCTGCCAATCGCTTATACGTTGACCCTAATTGGCAATGGACAGCTACCGACGGTACATGAGTATATAAGGGAATAAAGATGCGACTCAAATTTCGACTGCACTTTATCTGCGTACTGTTAGCATTAGCGGGAACGGGGCTTCAGCCAAACCGGGATAGTTATGCACAGGATCAGGAGACGATTGTACCTGAACTGATTATATCGGCTCAATGGCATCCTCAGGGAAATGGCCTTCTCATCAGTGGACGCGCCGGGATGGAGGAATGGGGATTGTGGGTCTATGATGCCAATTTACAACCAGTGCGTTTCTTTCCAAACCCTTCTCCGGTCAGCGCATCCTGGAGTCCGGATGGTACACGTTTTGCGATGGGACGCCGGATCATCGCGGCAGATACCCTGGAGCTTCTGCTTGACTTCGATGCCAATTCCGGGATTGGTGGTTGGAATGCGGATGGCAGCCAGGTATTGGCCTGGGTCAATGAAACGACGCTTGGCTTTTATGACTCAACTAACGGTAGCTTACTACGTTCATTGTCCGTAGGCACGACCATACCCGATGCCGTCAGTTGGAGTCCTGATTCGCGCTTTCTCCTGTATGTCCAGCCGACCGGTATGATTGATGTCATTGATGCCTTGACGGGTAATCGGTTGACGACGTTCCCGCTGGAGTACCAGTACCCACTCGGACTGAACTGGAGTGCGGATAGTCGCTATCTTGCTGCTGGATTTATCCGCGAGGCTGAGCCAGGAGAAATCAACATACTCCCGGATGCGGCTAGCCCAACAGTAGCCTCAGTTCTTGTTTGGGATGCCGTCACAGGCTCTAAGATCCATCAGTTTGACGGATTGATGGCTGCTCCATCGATTATCCGGTGGAACCCCCAAAGATCAGAATTGTCAGCTGGTACCGGTCTGGGACTCATCTATGTCTGGGACATGAATACAGGCCAGCAACTTGATGTGTTAACGACAGTGGGTGGATTGTCTACGTTTGATTACAGTCCATTCTCAGGACGTTTATTCATTGGGACAGCTAACACTGACTCTACACGGGCAGGATTACTAGATTCTCGCCGCGAATCGCTAGTGGAACAAGAGAGTTACTACACCCAAACCATCATTCGCAATGTTATGGAGGTTCTGGTTCCAAATCCATCTATGGCCCTGCTCGAGCAGGTGGAAGCAGCCTGTGTACCGAGGAGTGTAGACGCTCTACTGCCAACAGTTGACCGTATAACTACAGCCGGCAGTTATATTCAAGCAGTCGAGCAAAACGATGCCATATCTCCCGGTTGCCGCGCCGACCTGCTCGCGGTCGCCACCGCCTTGCAAGCCAGCCCGTAACCCACCCCCTTGCAAAAACCGGAACAAACGCGAAATAGTTGTTCCGGTTTTGAGTTTCTGCCTGTGCCATCATGTTCACAATGGAACTCTTCGGACGCGAAGAGAAACGGTTGGTCACTCCCGAACTGGTCACCGCTGAAACCGCCTCCTCCCTGAGCCGCCGGTTCAGTTATGAGTTAGGTGGCCTCTATTCACGCCACTGCTTCAAATTGTCGGGTAAACCACCCAGCCCCTCACAAACCCTGCTACACGACCTCACAATAGCATTTTGGCAAGCTCGGTGATGGTGTCGGTGAAGGTATCCGACTCGCCCCGTTGTTTACGCCACCGACTCCAGAAGTCGATGATAGAGCCACCACCACATCCGGCGTAACAGTTCCAGAAGTTGTTTTGGGTACTGACCTGAAACGACTTCACTTGATCGTCGTGGAAGGGACACTGGCCGCGTCCGGCTGCATCAAGTTCGACATACTGCCCCACAAACTCGAGTACCGACATCCGGTTCTTGATACGTTCCGATGGGGTGTTGCCAACAATTACATGTGGCTTACCTTTGAAGGATCGGGTGGGGGCTGGTAGTTCGGTTTCTGGTATCCGTTTGAGGATGTCTTCGATGATGAAGTCAGGAACGCGGTCAGGAGTTGCCAGGAGGGCGATTTGTTCCCGGATTGTGGGAGCTAGTGGTCTGCCATCTGGCTGCACAAAATGATAGCGCACTCCGGTGAGACGATGGATGCCAAAGGGCAACCGCACCAGGGAACCGGGGCCAGTCACCAGTTGATCCTGTTTAGGATAGAGTTCAAGATCGGCGAGTTTGTTGCGTTTGAGCAGATAGTGACCAAAGCGGCGCAATTCGTGGGCCGGTAGGGGAGAGGTGTACAGCCAAATATGCCCTCCCCGGCGAGACACTTCCCGGTAGACCGGAATCCGTTTGCTCTCCAACTTATCTGCTAGCTCCAGCAGACGCGACCAGTCTTCTGCGGTGTCGGCATCCAGCACCAGTTTGGTGCTGATACTCTGTTCATCCAGCAGGTAGGTTCCCAGCGTAATATGCCCTTGCAGATGACCGCGTAGCACATTGGGGTGGAGGGGACGTTTGACGGTCACATAACTCCCATCTGGATTCTGGAAAGGGTAGCAATCGGTTCTGGCGAGAAAGGTGTGGGCAAATGCCGCCAGCAGGGGTTCTGCAATTTCCAGTTTTCGAGATGGTGGATGCTCTGGGGGCGGCATAGGGTAGAGGCATCATAAGACAGAGCAAAACCCTCCTGCAACCACCTGAAATATAGGGCAGGTTTTCCTGCCCTTCTGGTTAGTGATTTTTGCCCCGAATGATTTGATTGACCCGCTGAGGTGAAATACCGAAAACCCGTCCGAGTTCCGAGATGTTTTCGCCTGCTGCATAACGCAATCTGAGTAGCTCGTTTCGTGTGTGGGTGATAGTGAACTTCAGTCCACTGGTTTCCAACACCCATTGAACGATTTGGGTAAATGGTAATCGTATGAGTTGAATACCCGTTAGGGCTACAAAACTGTCCGTGGCTTGAAGAACCGCTGTTGAAGCGGTTTTTCATTTCTTCCCCCATATCATCCATCTGGAGAGCCGCCCTCATGACAAGGAATGGCTCTGCCCAACTCAGCAACTTGAAATCCACTATCCGCTGGCGATCCAGGTCGTAGACGATTTCTTCGAACAGACTGTGCGCCAGCAGGCGGCGGTCTTCCCCCTCGGTCACATCCCAGAACTGCTTCAATCGCTTCACCATCTCTAAGGTGGTCATCAACTCCAGTGCAATCTGCTGTCGATCAGTCGTCTGGGCTTCCCAGTGGGCGATCTGCCGTTCGTGATAGTCCTTCTGGCGGTAGTACTCCGCCTGATCAATCTCTCCGCTTTGGAATAGGATCAGATTGTTCTTCAACGCACGCCGATGCTTACCCGTAGCAACACGCTTCTGCTCGATGAGGTCATCTTCATCATTCGCGCCGCCAAATCGCGATTGCACTGCCAGTTCAGCCATCAACTGGACCGCATCCGGATGGACTTCCAGCGCATCAATCAAGCGGGCGAAATCCCCTTCTATCACATGTGCCGGGAGTGAGCGCCGTTTGCCCCCACACTGGTAGTGATCTGCATGGCGATAGCGCAGCTCTCCATTCTTGTTGTGTCCCGTGATCCGCGCTCGCAGTCGAGGATTATCCTGAGAGCGGGCCATCTCATCGCAATGAGCACAATAGGTCACAAACGACAGCGGGAATATATGCGGCTGCGATACCGAACCAGCAGGACGTGTGACGATGCTGCGGTGTTCCTGCACCCGTGCCACATCGGCCAGCAATTCCATCGGGAACACCGCCCGTCCTGTGTCGTGCAGCATAGCCGTTGGGTTCTCGATCTTGCTGGCAATCCGATCCCGCGCCTTGCCTACCTTACCCGGCGTTACCAGTCCAGCATACTCACGCCAGTTGGACACCACCCGCCGCACATCATCCAGCGTGAAGGAGCGCGGCTTACCCCAGCGATCCCGGAACGACCAACCACTGCGGTTGAGTTCATCAGCAATCCAACCATATCCATGTTGGTTATCTTTGTACAATGTCAGGATCCGTGCGGCGCAGTCAGCGTAGCCACGCCACAGCGCCTCGGGATGCGGTTGATGATCCGCAGTGCCTGGCTCGAATCGCCCATCGGGCAGCAGCCAGGCACCCTGTGATGATTTGACCAAGTGTCCTTTGTC
>JAFLCG010000006.1 GCA_017303635.1 Anaerolineae bacterium
GCTCATCCGACCGTATGGCAGCTTCCAGTTGCTTTACTTCCACTTCCGGCAGCGTGTAGTTGGGATATCGTTTGTTCATCCCTCTATTCTATTTTACTTTCTACCCTTTTCCACATACCTACTTATGTTCCGTTTTTGTTCCGATTTTTCAATGACAGGACCTAAGCAGATGTGCCGATTTTCAGACGGGCGCACAGCCGTGCGCCCCTACAAGAGGCGCTACTTTGCGTAAATGGGACTTACGCAATCGCGGGATCGCTGCGCGACATACGGCGAAGACGCCGCCCCTCCGCCATTCGCGTTTTGGGTAAGTCGTGATCTATCCGTTCACCCCGGTGGGGGTACCCAGCTCCTTAGGCTGTTCCAGTTCGACCATCCGCTCGTCCTGATTGAGGATAATCCGCACACTGCGGTCATAGGTCAGGTAGTTCCAGGCCCAGTTGAGCAGCACCCCCAGCCGATTGCGGAAACCGACCAGTGTCATCAGATGCAGACCCAGCCACGCGACCCAGGCGATGAAGCCGCTCACCGGGATGCGGTTGAAGACCCAGGCCACCGCCCGGTTGCGCCCGATGGTCGCCATCGTCCCCCGATCCTGATACTGAAAGGGTTTTGGCGCTGCCCCGCCCTGCACCTGATTCAGCGCATTGCGGGCGGCCAGGATGCCCTGCTGCTGCGCGACCGGGGCCAGCATCGGGTAGGGCTGCCCGCTGGGATCTTCCAGCCAGGCCATATCACCGATGACGTAGACGCCCTCTAACCCCAGTGCTTCGAGCGTTGGGCTGACCGGCACGCGCCCGCCCCGCGCCAGCGGAACGCCCAACAGGCTCGCCAGGGGGGATGCCTTCACGCCAGCCGCCCAAATCAAGGTATGAGTCGGAATATGAGTACCATCCTTCAGCGTGATGTGATCGGCAGCGACGGTATCGACCGGGCTGTTGAGCATGACTTCGACCCCCATCGACTGCAACTGCTCATAGGCCGACTGCTGTAAACCCGCCGGGTAAGGGGCGAGCAAGCGGTCACTGGCTTCGACCAGAATGACACGGGCGTGGAGTTCGCCCATGTTGGCGTAGTCTTTGCGTAACACCCAGCGGTAGAGCTCCAGCATGGCACCAGCAGTCTCCAAGCCGGTCGGGCCACCACCCACCACTACAATGGTCATCAGGGCCTGCCGTAAGGCGGCCTCCTCTTCCCAGGCGGCGCGCTCAAACAGGCGCAGGATGTGATGGCGCAGGCCAACCGCATCCTGTAGATCCTTGAGGCCAAAGGCATGGCGTTCAAGGTCGGCATTGCCGAAGGTATTGGTGACACTCCCCCCCGCCACGATCAGCGCATCGTAGGGTTCTTCGCGCAGGCCATCTTCGGCCTCGACAATCACCCGACGGGTAGCCGCATCAATCGCGGTCACGGTACCCAGCAAAAAGCGGATGTTGGGCGATCCATGGAAGATACCCCGCACTGGATAAGCGATCTGTTCCGGTTCGAGGCCGCTGGTCGCCACCTGATACAGTAACGGCGTGAAGGTATGGTAGTTGTGACGGTCAATCAGCAGCACATCCACTGGCTGATGGTTCAGGCTGCGGGCGGCATAAAGCCCACCAAAGCCTGCGCCAATAATGATGATCCGGCGTCGGTTCGCAGTAGTCGTGGCATCAGGGGTCATGAATGGCCTCAGCATTACTTGTGAAATTATGCACAATACATAGAAGTATCGCAGCTTCGCCTTCTTACGTCCTCCGTCAAAAGACGGAAATCGATTGCTTGATACCCATCCTGAAAATCGCTAAGTGCTCCATCCGGTCAATGATCAAAGCGGGCGCACAGCCGTCCCAAAGGGAGACTTCGCTCTGCGCCCCTAATGAGATTTGACAGGCGAGATCGGTAAGCGGCGGGCGCACAGCCGTCCCAATGGGAGGCTTCGCTCTGCGCCCCTACAAAACCTCATTACCGAATTTGAACGTCAAACATCATCAGGAATCACTGATTTCGATTAGATTACTTACCGGAAAATCGCTAAGATGATGCCGTCCGCTGCCCTACCTATCATCCATCTTCGTTCCTGGAGTCCACCGTGATGAATACGCCTGTTCTCCTGCTCCCTGGTATTGGTAATTCCGGCCCGCAACACTGGCAAAGCCTATGGGAGATGGAATTCCCCCATTTCCAACGTATTCAGCAGCGAGACTGGGACCATCCGGTCTGTGAGGAATGGGTCGCAACCCTTGAAACTACGATTGCAGCCATGACCCACCCGCCGATTCTGGTGGCGCACAGCCTGGCCTGCCTGATGGTTGCAGCCTGGGCAAGTTCGACCCGGCAACGCATCAAGGGGGCGCTCCTGGTGGCCGTGCCTGACCCCCATGGGCCGCAGTTCCCATCTGAAGCCACTGGATTTACAGACATTCCGCATGATGCCTTTCCGTTTCCCAGCACCGTGATTGCCAGCAGTAACGATCCTTACGCTACGCTGGCCTACGTGCAGCAATGCGCCCATGACTGGGGAAGCCAACTCATCACTATTGGGGATGCCGGTCACATCAATGCAGCCAGTCAGCTAGGCCGTTGGGAACAGGGCTTACAATTTTTGGCTGCGCTGACCCGAGCGACAACTTAAGCCGTCCCAGCGCTGGTCACTCACCCCGATGAGCGCAACTTGCGCTATACTGAGTGCGTATTGTTGGAAGGTCACACATCCAGCCAGACCGTTGCTTGCCCGCGCAAGGAGAAAAGATCCGCATGGCCCCGAACCTCTTTGAGAAAATCAACACGCTCATCAGTGCCAATCTGCATTCCCTGGTTGACCGTGCCCTGGAAAACAACTCGGTCCAGGTGATGGACGAGTATGTCCGCCAGGTCGAACGCAACCTGGATATGCTGGAAGACTCGGCGGCGACCGTCGGCGGCACCGTCAAGACCCTCAAGCGCAAGTATGAGGAATTTGCAGCAGCGGCGGAAAAGCTCGACCGCGATATTGATACGCTGGTGGTCAAGGGCAAGATGGATCTGGCTGCCGCCGCCCAGGCCGAGTTGAACACCAAGCAGCAGCTTTCCCAGGAATACTACGAGCAGTGGCAAAACCAGGACGGGCAGTACCAGAAGATGCTGGATATGCGCGTCAAGCTGGAAGGCCGCCTGACTATGATTAAGCAGGAACGCGAACACCTGCGCTCGCTGATCGAACTGGCAGAGGCCAAGAAGGTCGTCACCAAGACGGTCAAGAGCCTGGATGCGCTCTCCAACGTGGGCGATGAGCAGGTCAGCAACCTCAGCGACCAAATCCGCCAGCGGTTGGATGAAGAAGATGCGCGCCTGGAAATGGCAACCCGCAACATCTCCGAGGAGATCGACGATGCGGTGCGCGGCGGCGAGATCGAACGGCAGTTGGAAGAACGCCGTCGTCGCCTGTTGAATGCCTCCGGCGGGGGCAGTGGCGAAGCAGCCAGCAGTTAGTTTCTGGTTTCAGGTTACTAGTTGCAGGTTTCAAGAAGCGAGAGGCAAGTCCGGGTATTGCGAATACCCGGTGTCGTCATGGCGCAGTGCCTCGCGCCTGAATTGCTGGAAGTTGGAAGCGGGTGGCCGGCAGCCCGGCCTTAAGACCCGCTTCGCATGATCGGAATGTGATAGCGATATGACACAGGATGCACGCGATCAGGTACGGGGGCGGGCGCTGGGAGCCATCCTCCGCAATGCCTTGCTGAGTTGGGAGACTGTCCTCACGGCAGGTCTCGCTATCGGCTTGACTGTCCTCAGTCCGCAGCCGTTCGACTGGTGGCAGCCGTGGTTCTGGTTGGCGGGTGGTGGATTGGCTGAAGCAGCGTTCATCATCTCGCGGCTGACGGATCCCACGCTGGCGACCGAGGCGGTCACCCGCGAATTTGAGCAGAAGTTCGACCTGGGGGACATCCGCAGCGGCGTTTCCCGGCAGCGGTTACAAAGCGCCCTGGAATACCGCCGGAACATGCTCAAGCTGATGGATCAGAAAGGCGGCGCGATGCGCGCCAGCCTCAAACAGACCATCGATGATGTCAACGACTGGATTGGGCATATGTTCAATCTAGCGCGGGCGATTGACTCGTTTGACGCCAATGATCTGGTCGAGCGGGATCGCAAGATGGTGCCGCAGCAGATCACGAAGACCAAACAGCGCATTGACCTGGAACGCGACCCGGTCGTCAAGCAGGATTTGCAGCAGCAGTTGGCGCAGCTCCAGCAGCAATTGACCAACCTGGAAGCGACTGCCAACGGCGTCAAACGGGCAGAGATCCAACTGGAAAGCACGCTCTCGTCACTGGGCACCATCTACGCGCAGATGTCCCTGCTGGGTGCCAAAGAAGTCGACAGCGCCAAGGCCCAGCGCCTGCGCCTGGAGATCCAGGACGAAGTCGCCAGCCTGCAGGATACGATTGATGCCATGACCGAGGTGCAGTCGCAGCGGTTGCAAATGCGGTAAGACAAATCCGTTCAGCACAGAGGCACAGAAACTTCTCAGAGGGTCACAGAGTCCGAACCGTCTGTGACCCTCGATGTTTCGATTTGAACAACCATGACTGACTCCAAGAATCGCAAGGGGCTTGTCCTCATCAACACGGGCGATGGCAAAGGCAAAACCACGGCGGCCATCGGTGTACTGTTGCGCGCCTGGGGCCGGGGCATGCGCGTCTGCATGATTCAGTTCCTGAAGCATGAGAGCGGCGGTTGGGGAGAAGTCCGTGCCGCGCAAAAGCTGGACATCGAATGGATCAAGACAGGTGACGGTTTCACCTGGACATCCAAAGATCTGGACGAGACCACGGCCAAGGCCCTGCATGGCTGGTCAATCGCACAGCAGAAGATCCTCTCCAGCCAATATGACCTCATCGTGCTGGATGAGTTCACTTACCTGATGTCGCTCGGCTGGCTGGAAACAGGCGGGGTGATCGACTGGTTGAAGCAGCACAAACCGCCTGGCCTGCACCTCATCATCACCGGACGCGATGCACCCGCTGCACTGCGTGAGTATGCCGACCTGGTGACTGAGATGGTCAAACACAAACATCCCTATGATGTGGGCATCCAGGCCCAACCCGGCATTGAGTTCTAAACACGCGTACCCCTTCCGTTTAGGCAGCACCTCTTACGTCTACCCCGGCGACCTCGTCCACAATGCCGAGCGCCTGGCGAGTCAGGTCGATGATATTGAACTGGTGTTATTTGACGTCTCGGATGAGCAGCATAATCTGCCGGACGCTGCCACTATCAAGCGATTGGCGCAGATCGGGCGCGAATACGGGCTGAGTTATACGGTGCATCTGCCGTTTGACTTGCAGCCTGATCATCCCCCGTTGAGGCCACTCCATCGCCAGCCGCCCCGACCGCAAAGCCCGCTGGGGATGGCACGCTGGACGATTCAGCAATGCCAGTCGTTGAACCCCTATGCCTATGTGTTTCACCTGGATACGGCCCATGCCGGTAGCCCAGCCTGGAATGAGCAGATGATCGCGGCCCTGAACGATTTACGGACTGCGGTCGATGATCCTGAACGCCTCACACTGGAAAACCTGGAAAGCTACCCGCCCGACTATCTTGAACCGATCTACACAGCCGTGCCTATCCGCCGGGCGCTGGACATCGGTCATCTCTGGAAACAGGGACGTGATCCGCTGCCCGTCATTGATCGCTGGCTCGATCACACTCGTGTCATCCACCTTCACGCCATGCAGGAGTACGATCATCGTTCCTTGCAGTTGGCGCCCGCAGATCTGCTCGATGCTGTCGTAGAGCGGCTTAGAGGCTGGTCAGGCGTGTTGACACTGGAAGTCTTTGAGGATGATTTCTTCAGCAGCCGAGAGGCACTGGCCGAGTCCTGGCTGCGGGTGATGGGCTGATCATTCTAAAAACCGCAAGCCTGTAACGGGGTGAGATCAAGCAGCTTATAGTACAATACCTGCATATTGAGTGCTGCCCATTTCATCCCGGTGAACAGGAACGCGATGACTGCTTCATCTGTAACCTATCTACTTGAACACTTCTACTATGGTCAGGTTGTCCGCAACGGCACACCGGAAGGCGACCTGCAACTCCTGGCAGAATCCAAAGGCATCACGCCAGAGCAAATCGCGGAGGCGGTTAAGCTCGGCCTGATCCCGCCCGTACCGGACTCGCCAACGGGTTCATGGGCGCTCATCCGGGGGCGTAATGCGGTGCAGTTTATGCTGGTGCAGTCGATGATTGGCGAGATGGGCCAATCGATGCTGCACTACATCCTCTGCCCAGTGGATACCCTGCGCGGGATGGGCGGTAACCTGCGCGCCCTGCTCAAGCTGGTACAGGAAAAGATGCCCATCTACGACCAACCGGGCGGGCCGCTCGCGCCGCTGGCATTTGCCCAACCAGAATTCCCCACGGTCGAAGAACAGATTGATGAAATCCTTGACCTGATGAGCGTGGCCCATAACCGCATGGACACGCTGGAAACCATGCTGGCAGCCATTGTGCAGGGTGTGCCGCTGGTCGTGCAAAATGCGCCGATGGATGTCACGGCCCGGATTGGGTTGGTGCAGGGCCTGCTGGCGCTGCTGCCCCAATCCGCGCGCTTCGGAGTGACCTACGCGACCCATACGCTGGCCTCGACCCAGACGGAGGCCCAGGTCCGCTTCCACAGTGGTGGCAAGCTCTCCCGTGAGACGCTGGTCTATGATTGGCCGACGGGCAAACTGGCGGGCAAAGCCATCGAAGATGACTACAGCCGTTTCATCATCAGTCAACTGCGGCTGGATGCCGAGCTGGTCAGCAAGCAGACGCGCCGTCTGACTGCCGTCGCCGCCTGGCGGATTCGACGGGGTGAAGGACTGGCGGAGGCGCTGGCCTACGGTGCCCGCCGTATGCGGCTGGATGATGCCCTGCTGGGCAATCAGCCAGTGGAAACTGCCGACATCTCCAAAGTGCTGGGTGAAGATCCCACTTTGAGTGATGATCTGAAAATCGCTTATACCCGCCATCTGCTGGCCTTCGCGCTGGCGCTGGGGGATGTCCAACATGCTGATCCGATCGCGGTGATGATCCGCCAACAGCCCGATTTAGAGCGTGCCCTGCAAGAACAATTCAAGGAAGCCATCCCAACCGGCAAGGCCGGAGTCGTCTTCGATGCGATCTCACGCTGGTTAGCCACCCCGCTGGGGCCTGTTGGCAAAGAGTGGGTCGAACTGGCTCACCGAGCCGCCCTGGCACACATGGACGGCCTGGTCACAACGCGGGATCTCCCCGGCATCAGCACCTTCCTCGAAGGCATTCAAAAGGCGAACCCCGGCATCGAAATCAACAAGGTCGTGCCGAAGCTGATTGAAATGGCGCTGCCGCTGAGCATCCAGAACCGGGATCTGAACACCACCGTGTTCCTGCTGGCGGTCAACCACACTGACGCGGACATCCTGCGCAAGTTGATCGGCGCCCAGCGCTTCATCGCCGGGCTGCCCCCGGCGGTCGGACGGATCGCCCCCTACCTGACGGGGCAGGATGCCGGGCTGGCCCCCTCCGGACTGCTGATGGATACCGCAGGAGCCTTTGGTGACGAATGGCGCGACCTGCTGCTCATCCGCCTGTGTGAAATCGCGGTACGGGCCAGACGACCGGATATCATTGATGTCAATGCACTGGTCGGCCTGATGTCGCTACTGCGGACGGCCTGGGGTGCCCAGTATGGTCAAACGCTCGGCATGATCGCCAAGCAGATGTCAACCGATGAAGTCCTCACCCGGTTGGAGTCCCCCGGCCCGACATACCTACTGCAAATCCTGCTGGCGAGCGGTGCCTACGCTGATCTGGCCAGTGAACTGCTACATCAGTCCCGCCTGCTCTACCCGGCAGATCGACAGGGTGAATACGTCCACATGGTGCGGCGGGTCTTTACGGAGACACCGCTGGCAACGGCTGATGTCCAGACCGCCCTGCGTGTCGTTTCCGAAGCTGGGGTGCGGGCGCTGCCGCTCACCATGGCGTATATCGGCGCGCTGGAAGGACACGACTGGTCATCAGACCTCGACCCGGTTGCCGAAGAAGCTACCAGCCTGCTCTTTGATAATCCGGGCATCCTGAAAGTCATCCCGCCGATTGCCATGATTGCCCTGCTTAAATTCCACATCACGCGGGGTGATATTGCCAAAATGGTGCGTGTCGCCGGTCTGCTGCCGGATGTCGCCGTGCGGGAAGGCAGCAAAGGCATCAACCTGATCGGGCGCATGTACAAGCTCATGGAAAGCCCTGACGAGCGGGTGCAACTCGCCCGGCTCGAACTGCTGCGCCGTTACGTCCGGCACGCGCAGGACGAGGATGGACGCCGCGCCGTCACCGCCTTCGGGCGCGAGTTCGGTCTGCGGACCCAGCAGGTGCTGGAAGCCACCTACGCCCTCAAGCGCTTGATGGGCGGCATGGACATGGTCGGTTTTGCTGATTTCCTGCATATCACCATCAGTCTGCTGCAGGAAACCGCGCAGGTCTATGTCGATAAGAATCAGCTGCCGACGGTGGGTGCGCTGCGGAGCGACCTGGATAGCATGAGTGGTGGCCTGAATGACGAGGGACGCCGGACTCTGGCCGCGGAGATGATCGGCCTGGGCAAAGCCTTGGTGGTCGTCGGAGACCAGGCCCAGGGCGCCCGAACCCGTGACCCGGAACGCACCATTCAAACCCTACTGGATGGTGAAGGCGAACCGGCCAGCGTCCTGGAAATTTTCTGGATCATGGGCGGCTACTTCACCAAGGGCAAACGCTTCGCCCTGAAGCTTGAACGCCCGACCGGAGCGCATCCTTTCGGGCCGCGTTCCGCCCCCATGCTGCGGGATGAAGTCCAGATCGCCAATACACTCCTGCGGAGCGCCATCCGGGCCTTCCCGCCGGACAAGAAGATGACCATCGCCGCCGAATTCATCCGCGCAGAGATGGACAGCCTGTGGGGAGAAGTGCCACTGGCGAAGCAGCGCGAGATTGTGCGCGACCTAGCGACCGATCTCCAGAGCCTGCCCCAGTTAGGGCTGCACATCATCGGTGAAGGGGGCGATAAAGCCATGGAAGACTCGCCGCTGGCCCGCAAGCTAGAACAGAATTCGCAACAGCCCAAGTCGACGCTGGAGTTGTATCGCTTCGTGGCGGGGTATTTCAAATCCCGGTCGGGGAACAGTTAAGTGCTGATCGTTGGAAGTCAAACGCATGTATCTGTTATATGGAACCGAGCGCGGGACAGATAAACTATGCCCCAACTTAGGCTCTATATGGATAAACACATTCCCAAAGCCATCACTTCCGAGCTTCGGAAACATGGCATTGATGTAATCCGTTGTGAAGAGGTTGGGATGGGCGCTGCCTCTGACCTAGAGCATCTAGAGCACGCAAGCAGCGAAAATCGAATAGTAGTCACACATGACAAGGATTTTGCGAAGCTTCATGCCCAGTGGCAATCGAAGGCAAAGCCGCATAGTGGTATCATTTGTGTATCACGGCATCTGCAAGGTCAACATGGAATTGGCACCATCGTCAAAAGCATTATCATGTATGATGACATGGTAGAAGGTGAAGCGGCTTCTATCAAAGAGGATTTTGAAAACCAGGTTGTCTATTTGAGTTGAGGAACGCGCATTGTGTTTGTCTCCATCAACCATATCGAACTCATCGACGGTGAACCCACCATTACCGGAACGAATATGACTGTCATGGACATTGCCGCCATGTACGTAATGAATGGTTCATCCATCGAATGGATTATCAATGAATACGGCTTGAATCCCTCGCAGATACACGCGGCAATTGCCTACTATTACGATAACCGCGAAGCCATTGACCGGGCCATTGCAACCGAAGAAGCAGTGATGAAGGCCAGCGGCAACTCACTAGATACCCTTATCGAACGCGCCCGTGTCCGCCAGCAGAGCACATAAAGGCAGGACGATCTGTTATGGTCGTCCTGCCCCAGTGACCACCTTCTAAGACGGGTTGTACTGACCGGTGCTGTAGACATACACCGACAGGTCTTTGTCATCCGGCACCGAGCGATCCAGTTCATCCCGGCTCCATTCGTAGACCCAGTTGGCATCGGTGATGGACATGTTCACGCAGCCGTGGCTGTGCCGATACCCGAAGCCATCATGCCAGTAGGTACCGTGCAGGGCGATATCGCCATCGAAGTACATCGTCCAGGGCACTTCCTGCAATGAGTAGAAATCCTCCTGCTGATAGGCACCGCTCATAGTGGTGCGTTCATACCGCAGGTAGACATTGAACAGCCCTTCGTTCGTCGGCCACTTCTCCAACCCGGACGAGATCAGCGTGGCGTAGACCGGAGTCTCCCCTTCATAGGCGATGAGAGTCTGCTCATACAAGTCAATGCCCACCCACTTGTAGGTTTCCACCTCTGCCGGTCGGGTTACCGGGGTGATCTTGGCGATATTGAACTGATGCACCCACTGTCCTGGCCCAATCTGATACCAGCGGAAACCATCGATTTCCACATAGGTGTACAGGTTGACCTTGGTATAGCGATAGAGGAACGGGTTGAAATCGGACGGATCGCCACCGGGGACTTCCGATGCGTTCAGATGCCGCATGATCCAGCCCATCGGGTAAGGCAGCGGCTCCCCTGGCAGGCGAACACCGGCATAGCGTGAGATCAGCACATCTTCGGACAGCACGTTGGAGGGAACCCACGCGTTGGTATCAATCTGTGTCCAGTCGCCCGCCAGGCTGTTGACCGTGACGTAACTGAAACCACCGCCGTGATCCGCGAGCAGGTTGCCGCCGGGCGCATCAAAGACCTGTGTGGGCTGGGTGACTTTCCGGTAGAGCCGGTCATAGATGAGCGAGTCATCAATCGGCAACTGGATGACGTTGGGTTCCGGATAGGCCGCCAGCACGTCATCCGGCAGCCCTTTGATCGCCGGGTCACATCCCAGGATGGCGGTGCAGCTTTCCTGCGCGGTGGTGCTGGTGAAGGTGAGCAACAGCAGAACGAAAGTAGGAAGGATGAGCAAACGCTTCTTCATGACAGTTTTGTTCCTGGGCTATCGAACTGGATTGGAATTATTTACAGTATGCCGCAGGACGGCGCAACGCTCCATGCTGGATTCCCTACGGATAACCTATGAGAAGCAGGTGGCATCTATTCAGGCGCTGCGATTTGTAATCCAGTCGAACCAGTTCTATAGTCTGACCGCATTGGATACACGACAAAAGTTGATCACCTATGAACTCTATCCTCACCCAAACTCGTGGGTCGTTGTTTGAAATCATCCTCAACCGACCGGAACGCCGCAACGCCATCGACTGGCCGATGTTACAGGCGCTGGGGGCGGCCATCGACCAAGCGGAACAAACATCGGGGATACGTGCCATCCTCATCCGAGCAGAGGGGGCCGCCTTCTCGGTGGGACTCGATCTCACAGGGTTGCAAAGCATCATCGAACAGTTCGGGGAACGCTGGCGGGAAAACCTCTTTCCAGTCACAAGCGCTATGCAGCAGATTCTCAATCGCGTCGAAAACTGTTCGCTGCCGACCATTGCGCTCCTTCAGGGTTACTGCCTGGGTCTGGGCATGGAACTGGCCTTGGCCTGTGACTTCCGTATTGCGGCAGAAGGCTCCCGACTCGGCCTTCCCGAAACTCGGCTGGGACTCATCCCGGATGTGGGCGGCACCACCCGCCTGACGCGTTTGGTCGGGGCCGGACGCGCCAAAGAACTGATTATGACGGGCAAGCAGATTGATACCGGGCTGGCGGATCGCTGGGGTCTGGTCAATCACGTCGTCCCGGCGGCTGACCTACTGGCAAAGGGTGAGTCGCTGGCGGCGGAATTGGCGGAAGCCGCACCGCTGGCGGTGAGCTATGCCAAGCGGGTCATCAATGAACTCGGTGATGTGCAGCGTGGCCTAAATGCCGAGTCGTGGGCGCAGAGCGTCCTCATGCGGTCGCAGGATTTTGAGATCGGTGCCGCGGCTGTGCTGACCAAGCAGAAACCAGAGTGGACAGGAAAGTAGTGGTCAGTGGTCAGTGGTCAGTGGTCAGTGGTCAGTGGTCAGTGGTCAGTGAATATTCTAACATCCCGGCGTTAGGTAAGCGGGATTGCCCCTCCCCAATCCACCATTGGGCACATCATAGAGACATGCTTTCACCAACCACTGACTACTAGCCACCAGCCACTTCCCTCCGGTAATGCCGCCGGGCCTTGGCACGATTGCCACAGTCGTCCATGTCACACCAGCGGCGTGTGTGATTGCGGCTGGTATCGAGGAACAGCCAACCACAGTCCTCGGCGGGGCACTGCCGCAGCAACCGCAGCGCTGGTGAAGCCAGCAAATCGGCGGCGGCGCGGGCCAGCGGCCACAGCGGACGGTCGAGGGCGTCCGAGTCACCTGCCCACCCCCAGCGGAACCCTTCCCCTTCAGGTTCGATCTGCAAATGGGGCTGGCAGGCCGCCAAAACGGCATTGAGATACGCCAGTGCCTCGGTCGCAGGCGGCTGCTTCCCGGCAATCGCGCTGAAGATCGCATAGATGGCGGCCCGGAGTGCCAGCGCCTGTTGAAACGCGTGGGCAGCGGCGACGGGCTGCCGGGCGGCCACATGCCGCAAATGCTCGACCTGAGCCCCCTCCAGCAAGCCGACCCGCCCCACCCAATCCAGCAAATCAGCATAGCTCCGCAGCCAATCGGCGACGATGACACCCGCTTGATGGTCGCAGGTATTGGCGAAATCCAGCGCCATATCACCGGCTACACGCTTGAGCTCCAGGATCGTTTCACTATCACCAGCCATTTTCTAACCCCTTATTACCATTTGACAGGTTAGATCATTTCCGCTATTGTCTAACCAGTATACGTCATTATGCCGGTTATGTCATTTCAGCCACCGCCAGACTCCGGGGACAACAAGCCCACTAAAGGGGCTGATGGAAGGACCTGGTTGTGCTGAGTTCTTGCTTCAGACTTCGTTAGCTTCAGGCCATTGCTTGCCCGTATGTCCTAATGAGGTTTGACAGGCAAGATCAGATGGATGGATATACGGGCGAAGACGCCACGCTACGCGCCGCCCCTACGAGCCGGAATGGTCATTACCGAAGATGGTCATCAAATCTCATCAGGAATCATTCTATGAAAAGCGCCACTCAGACATCCCACCCCAACCGCGCATTCCAGATGGGCGCACTGGCCATGGTAACCTCCGCCGCCTGCTGGGGATTCGGCACGGTCCTGAGTAAAGCGACACTTGAAGCGATCCCACCCGTGAGCCTGCTGGTGGTGCAGCTGCTGGCGAGCAGCGTTACCCTGTGGTTGGTGACGGTCCTGCGGGGCATACCGTTCACCCGACGCGATCTGAAACATGGACGAACGGGGCTGCTGGAGCCCGGGTTGGCTTACCTGGCCGGGCTGATCGGTCTGCAACTGACTTCGGCCAGCAATGCGGCGCTGATCGGGGCGCTGGAGCCGTTCATCATTCTGGTGTTGGCCTATGTGTTCCTCAAGGAGCGCATCCGGCGCGAGGTGCAGGTGCTGATGGGGCTGGCTATCCTCGGCACGCTGCTGGTGACCGGGGCCGATCTGCTGATCGGCGGCGCAGGCGATTGGCGAGGCGATCTGCTGGAATTGATCGGGGTGAGCGCCGCGGCAGGCTATGTCATCCTCAGTCGAAACAGCGTGGTCGAGGTCGCGCCCGTGCCGCTGGCCGCCATGCAGCAGAGCTTTGGCCTGCTATGTGCGCTGCTGGCGCTGCCGGTCGCGCTGCTGCTGGGCGAACGCAGCCTGATCGCCGATGTACCCCTATCCCTGTGGGTGATCGGCGGCATCACCGGCGTGGTGCAGTATGCCGCCGCTTTTACCTTCTATCTGATCGCGCTCCAACGCATCCCGGCGACGACAGCCGCCCTCTTCCTGACGCTCATCCCAGTGTTCGGCGTCAGCGGGGCTGCGCTGTTCCTGGGTGAAGTGCTACTGCCCATCCAGATGATTGGCGGCGGGTTGATCGTCGGGGCGCTGGTGCTGTTCTATGTGCGGCAGGCGACGTCAGAGAACAATCCGTGATAGAGCTACCAGATGACCTTCAGGGGGTATCTCGAAAACATGGAATCGCGGCTGAGGATGGGTATGCCTTCGGAGAGGGATTGAGCAATCAACAGCCGATCAAACGGATCACGATGGTGGAGCGGTAGGCGATCAAGGGCGAAGATATGTCGTAATTCTATAGGCAGTAGCATTAATTGATTGGTTTGCTGCTGTGCCTGAATATAAGTCGTCAAGGGTGTTGTGAGTTGCAGTTTTCCGATCTGTACCTTGATTTGGATTTCCCACACACTGGCATAACTCAATAGCGGGATGTTATTGGGATCGGCAAGTGTGGCGGCGGCAGTCGCTGAAAGTTGAGCCGGATCGGAGTCGAGCCACAGAAAAGTGTGCGTGTCCAGCAAGAATTTCACGGAGCCTGGCCTTCACCAAACCAGAATTCATCAGGCAACTCCGCATCAAAATCGTCGCTCATCCACATACTGCCTGCGTGCAATCCCAGCACACGTTGTCCGGCTACACCCGACTCCATCCTTGCAATGGACGCCTTGATGACCTGCTCAATTTCGTCATCGGAAGGATAGGGTCGGAACTCGACCCTGAAGGCAGATTGACCGTGTTGACTCAATTCCTCTTGCAGCGCGTCGATCATGATCTGGCGCAAATTCAGGCGAGCATCTTGCACCTGCTTGACCAATTCCTGTGGAAGTTCAATATGAACGGTTGTTTCGCCCATGATAACCACCCTCAACTACGTATGCTTCCCACTATAATACACCTTCGCAACTCGAGAAACGGCACATGAAAGGCGTAGCAATGCCCGGTACACTCCATCATCCAAAGACCACTATGCATTAAAGATTATCAAAGTGCTCCTGTTTGACCCGCTGCTCCAGTTGTGCCCAATCTTCTGTGTGGCTCAACCAGCGGCGGATGGGCAGACGCTGTGGAATACCATTGGAGACTGCCAGCAGACGCCCCTCCTCGATCCGCAGAGACTGGTAGGGAAAGTTACGCTTCACCGGGCCGTACAACGCGGGCAGCACGACCTGATTCGCTTCGACATGGAAGTAGGGACGAGTCCAGTAACCGACGGTGATGACGATCAGGATGACCCCGATCACCAGCGATACATTGAAGTTGCGTGTGAGTAGAACCAGCCAGATCCCTAATACCAGATTGACTCCGCAAAAGAGGGCCATCAGCCCGGCCACCAGCCGATTGTAGCGAACGATCAAGCGCGACCTCCTGGAACAAAGTTAAGCGGGCGGACATGCCACCGCGGACGGTGTTAGTCCTCCCCTACGGCTCACTATATAACAGCTTTTCCAGATGCGCCTGCACACCAGGCCACTCGCGGTCGAGTACCCGGTACCAGGCCGTATCCCGATTGCGGCCCTTGATGATGAAGTGGCTTTCCTGAATCCCCTCGAACTGGAAGCCCATCCGCAGGGCGGCCCGCATCGAGCGTTCATTGAGGGCATTGCACTTCCACTCAACCCGCCGGTAGCCAAGGTCGAAGGCGTGGCGCAGCATCAGGTAGGTGGCTTCCGTATTGGCGGGCGTGCGCTGGGCAATCGGGCTATACCAGATGCTCCCCAGTTCGATCTTGAGGTGTGCCGGGATGCTGTTCATGTAGGTCGCCACACCCACCGGGTGATCCAGCGCCCGGTCAACCACGGTGAACGGCAGCGCTGCCGGGCCGTCGTTGCCGCGTAGGTAGGCTTTCATGGCCTCCAAATCGGCGAACGGGCCACCCAGCATGAAGCGCCAGATGAGCGCATCGGCATCGTAGGCCGGGATGTGGCGCTCGCCCAGGGTAAGCGACTCGCCGTTGGAGATGCGGTAGAGCGCCTCGGCATCCCGTTCCACATCCAGCGGACGCAGTTCGACAAAGCGCCCGGTCAGCGTGAGCGACTCCGGCTTGACCGGCAGCGCGGCGATGCGGGCGAGGACTTCAGGCGGCAACGGGTCGTGCAGGGGGAGAATGTCGGTCATGGATTAGAGCTTTCGATAGGGTAAATGCAAAAAGGGAACCCCTATCCCCCGACCCCTTTCCCCGCACGCGGAGAAAGGGGAGTTCAGAACGTGAAACGGCGAGATTTTGGATATAGCTCGAATTGGGGGTGAGGCTATTCTTCACTCATCAGATAGCGCGCGATCAGGTGCGAGGTGTGTTCGAGCGCATCGCGGTGCGTGCGTTCGTAGGAGTGCGAGCAATCCACGCCAGGGCCGATCAAGGCCACCCGCCCGGCTCCACCCGCCCGCCAGTAGGCGGTGCCATCCGACGAATAGTACAAGTAAATATCGGGTTTATAGGGAATGTTGTAATCCAGGCACAGCTGGCGCAGGTGCTGGGTCAATTCAAAGTGATAGGGGCCACCGCCATCTTTCACGCAGATGCTGACCGAGAACTCATCCGAGTGCTGAGCGTCGCCAATCGCGCCCATATCAATCGCCAGTAGATCGCTCAGTTCGACCGGCCAGCCCGCCGAGCCGCCATGCCCGACCTCCTCATAGTTGGCGATCAGGAAGTAGGTATCCTGCGCGGGTTTGACTTTGGCCGCTTTCAGGGCCTTGAGCGCAGCGTAGATACAGGCGACCGAGGCTTTGTCATCGAGGAAACGCCCCCGGATGAAACCGCTGGCGCTCACTTCGACCCGGGGATCGAGGAAGATAAAGTCCCCGACGTCGATTCCCAACCGACGAGTCTCGGCGGCGCTGGTGGTGCGCTCATCCAGACGAATTTCCATCCAGTCGGCCTCGCGCTTCTGGTCGCGGATGTTGGCGTTGACGTGGACGCTGGGGTTGACCGGCACGACCGTCCCCCGGTAGCGACGGTTATCGAAGGTGCGGACGGTGACCCCTTCCATCTCCACCCCACCCCACATGATGCCGCCGATGGCGTTGGGGCGCAGGCGGCCCCCCGGTTTGATCTCCCGCACCATCAGGCCGAGCGTATCGAGGTGGGCGGTGACTCCGCGTGGCTCCGTCTTGGCCTTGCCCTTCCAGTGACCGAGCAGCGCCCCTTTGCGGGTGAGGCTGAAGGTCAGGCCCGGCACCTTGAGCGCCTCGAAGGCGGCCTGGGTATAGGCGACGGCTTCGGCAGTACAGCCGGTCGGGCTGGGGGTGTTCAACAGGCCGACAAGAAACTCGACAGTGGCATCGAGGTCGATGGTCAGGGGAATGTGGTGAGGCACGAGCAGACCTTTCAACACAGCGGCACAGAGGGTTCACAGAGAAACACAGAGTTTTGAAGCCGATTGAACCGCAGAGGCGCAGAGGACGCAAAGTGTGCGGATATTTAACCGCCAAAGCGCCAAAAGCGCCAAACATTCATTCAAGAAGAATAGTTCACAGGGCAGACATAGAGATTTTTAATGCAAAGCGGCAAAGGAGCAAGGCTTCAGGATTTTAGCCGCCAAAGCGCCAAACATTCATTCAAGAAGAACAGTTCACAGAGCAAGCACGGCGTTTTTAATGCAAAGGGGCAAAGACGCCAAGTGTGTGGATATTTAACCTTCACATGCATCACCGGGGCCCAGTGGCAGAATAAGCCTGAACTGCATAGACGCCAAGTGAGTCGCGCAGAAGCGTGTAGGATCTCTGGTTTTGAATGCACGCCGAAGGCCTGTACAATGGGCGATAGATTGTGTAATAAAGCGGACTACTCCGCCCTCACCCCCAACCCCTCTCCCCGCCGTGCCGTCTTCGGCAGACGGCGGATTGTGGGAGAGGGGAGCCAGATATGGGAGGTTGGGGAAGGTACCTGAGTAGTTACCATAAAGTGGACTCCCGGATCTATGGACGATCAGGCACGGATTTTAGTCGTCGATGACGAAGAAGCCATTCGCTCGGCCCTGACGACTTTTCTGGGGCGGATGGGCTTTCAGGTGCGGACCGCCTCTACCGGCGAGGCGGCACTGGCGGCGGTCGAGGCGGAAGAACCCGATCTGGTGCTGCTGGACGTGGTGCTGGATGAAGCCAACCCCGGCAACCTGAGCGGCATTGAGGTCTGCCGACGGCTGCGGAAGCGCGAGCGTTTTGTGCCGATCATCATGCTGACCTCTTACCCGGAGTGGCAGGTAGAAAGCCTCGGTCAAGGCGCGATTGCCTTCATCACCAAGCCCTGGGATAACAACGCGCTGGCGACCCAGGTGCGGGCGACCCTCGGCGCGGTGCAACATATCCGCCGGGAGGCCAGCCAAGCCACCGCCGCCCAGCAGAGCAACCTGCTCCGCGCCGGGGCGGATATTCAGATTGATGTCGAGCACTTCCGCGTGACCCGTGCTGGGCAGTCGATTGACCTGACGCCGATTGAGTTCGCGCTGCTGGCCTTCCTGGCCCGGCACCCCAACCGCCCGTTCACCCGCGAGCAACTGCTCAACCATGTGTGGGATACGACCTGGGCGGGTTACGAGCGCACCGTCGACCGGCATGTGGCGGCGCTGCGGCGCAAGCTCAAGCTGGAGCGCGATGAGTTGATCGAGACGGTGCATGGGTTGGGGTATCAGCTCAGCGGATAGGGAAGAAGTGATTGGTGGTTAGTGATTAGTGGGAAGATAGTGCTGAGTGCGGGGTACACCTTTGAGCTTCCGAGGAATTCATCTACTCTAAAAGAAAATTGGAGGCCCGTAATATGTCTGGAGCCATCTTTCTTTGCGATTATGAAAAGTTTCGTGAAGAATCACAAGCATTTATGGAAGAAGCTGATAGAGGAGAATATATTTCAATAGTTCAAAGAGCAATACAAATAGCGAACTCAATTCACCCTGAAAAATGGATACTTAATGATTTAGGAACTACACTGAATGGTTTCTCTGAATCTGAAATAGCTAAGTTTTCACAATCTCATGCAACTGGATTTTCTTTTCTAGTTTTGCTGAGTCAGTATCTAACGCTACCACCAATACCATCACCCCGATTTAACAACATACATAAGGTAATCAATTTACTAAAGTGGGATAACCGTGACATCACTCTATTGATGAAAGGCGCGACAACGACTGCACTCTTGAAACCAGACCTGGTTTCAGACTTATTGGAACGTCCGCCTGCCGACAGCAGTAACTGGAATGATCCGGCCTATTACTGGTGGTGGCTTCGCCCAGAGTTCGCATTTTACACAGGTTGGTGGAGCATAGACCAGTTACGCCAGTTACGACATAAATTAATCGATAGCAAAATGCACTTAGATTATGCCGTTACTGTCATTTTGGATGCAGATCCATCGCTAACAAATGAGGAAATCATAGATGATTTTAATTATGTAATTCAATTCTTTGACATGGCAATCAATAAAGGGGTTGGTCTACTGTATATCGTCGCATAGATGACTCGCCGTCAACTGGAAACCGGAAACTGGCAACCCATAACCTGAAACTTGTAACCTGAAACCTGCCACCACCAACTATGCTTTACCGCATCGTCCTCATCACCATCATCCTGTTATGGCTGCTCTTCACCCTGAGCATCCTCCCGGAGTCCAGCAATCTGGTGTCGATCCGGTTCACGTCACCGGCGGCGGCGCTGTGGTTCATCAGCGGGGGGATGCTGGCGATCCTGCTGCTGATGGGCTGGGCGCGGCGGAGCCTGCCCAAAAGTGCTGATGTCAAAGGCGCACCGCGACAGTTCAACCGGGTGGCGGCAGAACTGAACGAGGGCATTGTCATCTGCAACGGCAAAGGGCGCATCCGCTGGCGCAATGCCGCCGCTGAGGACCTGCTGATCGGTGGGCGCTACCTGAGCGAAGGCTCGCGGGCGCTGCTGGAACGGGCAAAAGCCAGCAAGGGCATCGCCATGCAGAATATGCCGATCCGGGAAGGGGTGCGGCTGGCGGTGCAGGCGTTCCCGCTGGGGCGCGGGACCTTTGCCCTGCTGGCGCGTCCCCTGCAGAGCGAAACGGATAAGAATACTTTCTACGAAAGTTTCATCCGGCGCATCGTCCATGACATGCGGAACCCACTGGCGGCAATTGTCGGTCATGCAGCCAACATGCATCAGTCGCCGAAGGTGGAACCGGAAGCATGGCGCAAATCGGCGGCGACCATCGAGAACGAAGCGCAGCGGTTGGCGCGGTTGGTCGATAGTATGTTGTTCGATGCGCGGCTGGCGTACGTCCCGCTGGAGATGGCCCCGCTCGATCTGGTGGATGTGATCGAGGAAGCGGTCTATACCCGCGATGAACTGGCCCAACAGGAAGGCAAGCTGCTGGAAGTCGATGCGCCTTCCACGCCGATGAAGGCGCGGGGCGACCGCGATCTGCTGGCGCGGGCCTTCCTCAACCTGATCGACAACAGCCTGAAGTACTCTGAGTCCGGGGCGCGGGTGCGGGTTAAACTGGAAGCAAACGGGACAGATTACATCCTGTCCTTCAGCGACAATGGCCTGGGCATCCCGCCAGAGTACCTGCCCGACCGCATCTTTGAACCGCTGGTGCGGGCGCGACCCCAGGGTAGCGGCAGCGGCCTTGGCCTTTCGATTGCACGCAAGATTTTTGAGATGCACGGTGGGGGCATCACCGCGCAGAGTACGGTGGGTGTCGGGACAACGATGACGGTGCGCCTGCCCAGGCCCGCCGAAGATGGGAAGCGATGATGAGGAAGCGCACAGCGTACAGCGATCAGCAATCCGCCAGAAGCTTTTGGCTACTGGCTATCAGCCATCAGCTATCAGCCATCAGCCTGCTCTGCCTCCTAGTCTTCCTCGGTGCGTGCAGCGCGGTCGAGGTCAGCGTTGAGGAACCGATTGCAGAGCCAACCGCTACGCCCTTCCAGCGCAGTACCCCCTCTGCACAGGCGCTCAGCGCGGGAGCCGAGGACGATGATGAGCGCGTCGTCCGCTGGGCTGCTTACCCGCATGTCGTCCTGGCGGAAGATGCCAACACCCTCGAGTTATTCCCGCAGCGCATGCGCCCGGTCGAGTACATGGCCTATGACACCGGCTATGCCTATCGGCTGCGGGTCGATTGGCGCTCGCTGTGGCTGGAGGATGTGGAAGGTACCGCCCGCTTCACGCTGGAAACCTATATCCAGCCGCCGGGTGCCAGTGATTATGAATACTGGGACTACGTCTCTACCGAAGATCAGTGGGGATACGGGCCGGACTTCCGCAATGAACTACTGGACTCGACCATCTGGCTGCCAGGGCCGGGCCACTTCAAGCTGCGCGGCGTGCTGACCGTCAGCGCTGCCCAACCCGACGTGCCAGGGCGCACCGAACAAGCCACGCTGGAAACGGACATCTACGCCTTCACCAAACCGGCGGACGAGAACATCCCCGCCAGCAATGAATACTTTACGCCAGCTTTCGGCGATCTGGAGTCGTATGGGATTTTCCTTGATTGGCGGAGTTGGGCATTCGGGCCTTGTTCGCTCAGTTCCGAGGTCGAATCCGTCACCAGCCTGCTGGATACCGCCTGCCAGTCCGTGGAAAACGGCGACCTGGAAAGCGCCAAGAACGCCTTACAGCAAGGACTTGATCAGGAAACGGATGACGCCACCAAGGCCACCCTGCGCGCGCAACTGGGCGTGATCGCCGCCGTCAGCGGGCAGTGGAACATCGCCAACAGGCACTTCCGGGAGGCGCTCAACCTATGGCAGGTGAATGATCGGGCGGTGGAAGCGGCCTCGTCGCTGCACAATCTGGGGATTACGCTGGTGAGCCTGGGCCGGTGGGAAGAAGGCGAAGCAGCCCTGCAGCAAGCCGATCAACTTCGCAATCAAATCCATGACTGGCGCGGAGTCGAATTCAGCGCGACACAACTGGCGATTTACTACAATGCGCTGGACTGGATGGAATATCTGGTCAGTCGATTCTGGGAACAGGGCTACGCTCAGGCGCAGGCGCTGCAAAACTGGTACGCCTCCAAGCTGGCCGAGGCGGCGCAGACCGCTACACCCGAAGGGGATTCGTAGGGGTGCACCGGCGACCGCAAGCGCACCCCTGATGGCTAGGCCCTACCCCTCGCCGTTATTGCGATCCCGCCAGACGAGATAGCCGCCTGCGCCCAACACTGCAGTCAGGCCGAGCAAGACGACAAAAATCGTCATGCCGGGGGCCTCGGTTGGAGCAGCTTCAGCCGCCTCCTGAGCCGCAACCGGGAACGCAGCGATCCACAACACGAGCACCAGCAGGCTGGCGAATAAACGACGCATAGAAACTCTCCTGAGTGACACCCATTCGGGCAGCCCTACAAATTATCTCTGATTGTACCGCAAACTTCACTCCGGCGAGGGGCCATCCTGGCTTTCCAGATAGGCCACCAGATCAGCCAGTTCCTGCAGTGACAGTTGATCGCCGTAGAAACGGGGCATGACATTGGTGTAGTCCGGCACCACAAAGGCATCCGGATGAATGATGCTCTCCACGAGGTACTGGGTCACCGTGTAATCCGCAAACTCCGGCAGCGCCAACCGGATTTCATCGACGCGGGTATAAGTGCCTTCGGTAGCCGGGCCGACGTGGCTTTCCCCTTGATGACAAGCCGCACAGCCATACGTGTCGTTATAGAGCAGCTGACCATTGATCGGATCGCCAAAGACTTCCGGCAGCAGTGCCAGAATGCGGTCAATATCCTGCCCGACAGTGCGATCCGCAAAATCCGGCGGGATATAACCGCAGGCCAGCGCCAATTCCTGATAGGCCGCTCCAACCTTGAAGAGGTTATCCAGCGCTACGCCGGGATTGGCCGCCGAGTCCGCCTCGAACGAGGCCAGTTGTGCCTGCAGCGCCTGCTGCTGGTCGAGCAAGGCTTGCTGGTCGCAAATCAAATCAACGGGACGGGGTGGCAGTGTGGGTGTCGGCGGCGGCGTAGGGACTGGGGTTTCAGTCTGGGCAAGCACCAGCCCCGCCGTCAACGACAGGATCGCGGTAAGGACAAGGAAGCGAATTTTGAACATGATGGTGGGTCTTTAATCGTCGATATTGGCTAGTCTATAGCTGTCGCGCAGAAACAAAAAGGGCGCATCGTGATGATGCGCCCTGATCATTCTAGCGTGTATCGGGGTGACCCGACCGATCTTACTGAGTCTGAGTCTTCAGGTAAGCGACGATGTCAGCCAGATCCTGCGGGGTCATCAGATCACCCAGACCAGCCTGCATGGCGTTGCTGAAGTTCGGCACCACGTAGTTGCCGGGCAGCAGGATCGCTTCCACCAGGTAGAACTCCGGTGTATAACCTGCCAGGGCCGGATCACCATCATGGAGGCTTTCAGCACGAGTCCAGGTGCCAGCCGTCATCGGGCCAACGCCGTTGACTTCGGCCTGATGGCAGGCCGCGCAAGGCAAAGCATTATCAGTACCGGACCGAACCTGACCATGATAGAGCTGGTCGCCGCGCGCAGCATCCCCGGTCAGGGCAGCAATGGCGGTCAGGGCCGCATTGACATCCGAGCCAACTGGAGGTTCGCCAGCAGGAGCAATACCGCAGCTTAATGGATTAGACGGATCGCAAGGTACTTTCGGGAACTGGCGGACAGCGAACAGGTCTTCGAGAGTCCAGTTATCGCCCTTGTCCCAGTTCAGAATATAGTCGGCAATATCGACCAACTGATCGGAACGAAGTGGGCCACCAGCCGTCTGCGACCAGGCCACCATCGGGCCATTGGGCCAGTAGGAAATGCTGGCCGGGCGACCATGCTCCAGCGTGGTGTAGACGTAGGCGTGCAGCGTACCACCCCAGCCGACACTGTTCAGGCGAATGGGAGACTGCGGGTTATAACCCTTGTCAATGGCAGCCTGTAGCTGCGGGTTACGCTCGGCATTCAATTCATTAATGCGGGTTTCGATCTCGGCCAGACGGGCATCGATCTCAGTCGCGCGGTCAGCGGCCACGCTGGGGCGAATGCGTTCAGCGGTGAGCGCAACCTGTTCTGTGGTCAGGCGGGTGATCTGGTCCGTGATTTCCGGGAAGAAATCATGCCCGAAGAAATACGGACTGTTGAGCGCCGGGCCGAAGTTCTCGCGACCACGACCGTCTTCACCGTGGCAGCGCGTGCAGTTGGCCGCGAAGAGCGACGCGCCCTGCTCGATGGCGCGGGCGTGGAAGGTGTCTTCCAGGGCGACCATGCGACCACCTTCGTTGATGGCAGCCCAACCCAGCAGCACCATCGTGGTCACAAACGCCACAATGCCCAGGGTGATACGGTTCTCTATATTAGGAATTAACATGCGTTCCAGCCTTGTAACGAATGGCTATCCACGACTGTGTGATGCCTGCTTGCCTTCACAACCGGGGCGACCGTTCAGGCCGCCCCATCTACGAGCATATTTCTAAAGCGAGAAGTATCCGCCATCCTCATGGATGAACAAGTGAGTGATGTTGGAACGCCGGATCGGATTGCCGTTGGCATCCAGGACCGGGATCGGCTCGCCATTTTCATCCAGCACCGGGAAGCCGTTCTCAATCACGACTTCATCCCAGGAGACGATCACATCAATCCGCTTGAGACCTTCCTGATGCTGGGTGATGACCACCCCGCCCCAGGGATTGAGCAGTTCATTCGACGCCTTCTCGGTCAGGAACTTCTGGTAGAACAGTTCCATCGCATGATGCAGTTCAGGTGCATCCGCCGGGATGGGCGCAAAGTTCAGGCTGCTGGTGCTCAGGTGATCGACGGTCAGTTCAGCGGCGACGATGGCTTCAGTGGTCGTCAGTTCGCCCGTACCTGTCTCGGCAACCACGCGGGTATCGACATCCTGGTTAAAGGCGTCGAGTGCTGCGCCAATGTCTTCGCCATGTTCTTCCGCCGCGATTTGTGCGGTAGTGTACATGCCTGGTACCAACTGGCTGTACGGCACTGGCAAAATCTTACCCATATGGTTATGGGCAGGCGGGAACGTCATCTCAAACAGAATTTCCGCATCCGCCGAGGTATTGACACCGAACTCCGCCAGACCCATATAACTCAGGTAGGTGGTGAAGGAGATCAGGATCAGGAACAGGGTAATGACAATGCGGCGATCCGCATAGCGACGGCTGGGGGTCAGGTCCAGGTAGGGCCAAACTGCCAAGATGCCGAGCAGGATACCGGGGAAAATCAGACCCCAGAAAACTTTATCACCCAGCTTCAGCGCACCCTGCAACCACAGGAAGTACCAGGGAGCCGTTGTACCTAGCGGTGTGATCTGTGGGTCAGCGTGATGTTCCAGCGGCGCATCATAGAACCAGATGCACAAGACCACCAGAATGAGCGTCGTGACCGCCACCCACATCATTTCACTGGTCAGAATATCCGGGATGAAGTACACACGCTTATCCAGCGGGACGCGCTTGGCGGTGTCTTCACCAATATTCTCTTTACGGGGCGGCAGGCTGTGCCCGTGAATGATGACCTTGTAGTAGTGGACGCCGGTGAAGACGAACAGCAGCGCCGGCAGTAACAGCACATGCAACAGATAGAAGCGGAGCAAACCGTTCGCGCCAATATCCGGGCCACCGCGCACCAGCAGGTTCAGGTTTTCACCGACAACCGCCGGGGGAGTCGCTTCGATCATCGACGCGCCAATCGTCACCGCCCACAGCGCCAACTGATCCCAGGGGAGCAGGTAGCCTGAGAAGCTCAGGAAGCCGGTGATGAGCAGCAGGATGAGGCCGGTAAACCAGGTGAATTGCCTGGGCTTTTTATACGAGCCGGTAAAGAACGTTCGCACCATATGGAGGGCGACGATCAACACCATCGCTTCCGCACCCAGGCGATGCAGGTCGCGGACGAGCTGGCCCATCGGCACGCGAGTGACGATGTCCACCATGTTCTGATACGCCACCAACGGTGATGGTGTGTACCAGATCATCAGCAGCATACCCGTGATGGTTTCAAAGAACACGAAATAAGTCGAAAGCCAGCCGAGGCGGAAGGTCGGGTACAGACCCGTCATATCCGCATGGAAGTAGCTGGGCCGCATGTGCAGCCAGAAGCCATCGGCATGGGGTTGAAGGCGGGGATTCGGCTTCCGGCTGGCGGCTTCTCCACGAAGCGCCTCCCGGATGTCCTGAATGTTCATGCCCGCCGTCAGTCGTTCCACCGATTCATCGACGAGTTCGAAGACGGCTTTTTTAACGCCCTTCTCCTTCACATCGTCGAGGAAGGATGGAAAGGGTAGTACAGACATACCTTTACTCCTCGATCAGACTAACGCGCGAATTCTACGATGTGGACTAAGCCTGATTCCATAAAAAAAGCGGTCGGGCCTTCACGACCGCAGAAAACCCAGCTTGAGACAATCCCACTTAATTCTTGCTGCCCCGCTTGACGCGGGCACCGGTGTTAACCGCCACGCTGGCCACAGTGCGCCCATTCAACGGGATGGGGTCACCAGCCGCGTTCATCTCTTCGCTGCTGCCATCGGTAAAGATGACCGTAGAGCGGAAGCGATCCAGGCTGACCGGGGCCGGACCTTCGATGTACTTGCCATCCAGCTCAAACTTGGAACCATGGCAGGGGCATTCGAAACGACCGTTGGTCGGCACCCACTTGGGCAGGCAACCGAGGTGCGTGCAAACACCGTACAGCACCTGAATACCCTGATCGGGCACATTGGAAATCCAGAAGCGACCCGATGGCACGCTAAGCGGCGCATCCCCTGGCGCGGGAACATCATCTGCCGGGATGCTGAAGACACCACCGAACTCGCCCGCCCGGAAACGCGGCAGCGCGAACCAGACCAAACCTGCGCCGGCCTGCCCCAGCAGCAAGGCAATCGAAGCACCCCAGATATAGTACAAAAACTCGCGGCGGCTGGGGGCCTCCACCTGCACGACAGGCTGCGCTTTGGCAGGGGCTTTCCCTTCAACAGTGGTGACACTGGTCGCCATACAGCATTCTCCTAAAACGGCTTGCAACAACGGACACAGAGTGTATCGCAGATTAACAAAAACGCACACTATTCCGTCGAATGTGTGTGTCTAGAATGACCGAAGTCGGGCTGTGAAATTGGCTCCAGCACGGGGCGGGGCCGGAGTATGTTCAATATATCACAATCAAAATGGAGTGTCAAAACTTTCCAGATGAGAAAACAACAGATGAATCCAGCCAGCCCGCGCCAAATTTCACCCTGCCGAAAATCCCCCTCAAACCCGTATAGTTGTTCCAAAATCGTTACCCGGATAGAGAGCCTTCCATGCAGTTGCCCTTTCCTCCTGCTACCTATATAGACCATGACAAAGCCTTTCAGAAACTGCTCTCGAAGCTCCGCAGCGAGAAGCTGCTGGCATTCGATACTGAATCCAACAGCCTCTATGCCTATCGCGAACGAGTCTGCCTGATTCAGCTTTCCACCCGCAAGCATGACTACATCCTCGACCCGCTGCGGATTGCCGACCTCAGCCCACTGGGCGAGATTCTAGCCAATCCAGCGGTGGAAAAAGTCTTCCACGCGGCAGAGTATGACCTGATGTGCCTGAAGCGGGATTACGGATTCACGGTCGCCAACCTGTTTGATACGCAGATCGCCGCCCGCATCGGGGGGCAGAAAACGGTTGGATTAGATAAGCTGCTCCACGAGCATTTTGGACTGACGGTGGACAAAAGTCACCAGCGGGATGACTGGGGGGAACGCCCCCTGCCGGAAGAAAGCCTGCTCTACGCCCAGATGGACACCCACTACCTGCCACAACTGCGCGACATCCTCCACGCGCATCTGAAAGCCATCGGAGCGCTCCACGAAGCCACCGAGAGCTTTGAGGATGCCTGCAACGTCACGGTGCCAAACACCGGCTTCGACCCGGATGGCTTCTGGCGGTTGGGCATCCCCGCAGGACTGAATAAGAAACAGATGGCGATCCTGCGCGAACTCTATCTGCTGCGGGATGAATTCGCCCGTGAGCGGGATGTACCGCTGTTCAAGGTCTTTAACGATCAGGTCTTAATCGCCCTCAGTGAGGCCGACCCGACCCATCCTACCGAACTCAAACAGATTCGGGGTATGTCCGCCGCGCAGATCAACCGCTATGGCAAGCCAGTGCTGGAAGCCATCAAGCGCGGGCGGACCGCTCCCCTGCCGCAACAACCGCCCCGTCCCGCCGATATTGACCCGGTTGTGCAGGAGCGCTTTGCGCTGCTCCGCGACTGGCGGCGCGCCCGGGCCGAACAACGCGGCGTTGAATCCGATGTCATCATCTCGAAGGATACCTTATGGACTCTGGCCGTTCGCCGACCGACAACGCGGGCCGAATTAGAGGGTATTCGCGGCCTCGGCCCCTGGCGGCTCGAACAATACGGGGATGACCTCCTGGAAATGCTGCGGCGCAATGGTCGTTAAGTCAGTCGCAGTAATATGAACCTCTCGTTATAATTCCGTGTATTCAGATTGTGCTGGCTCATCGGGCACGGCGCGGTTGAATAAAGCCTGCAGTAATCTTCAGTTCCAAAGGAGCAGCTTCATATGAAACGTCTAGGGAGTGTAGTGGTTGTATTGGTCTTGCTGGCGCTGGTCGTCATGCCTGTCATCGCGCAGGAAGGTGATCTCGGCCCTGGCGAGGGTGCGCCTATCGTAGCAGGCAACTTCGGTGGAGATATTTCCACCACCAATCCATTACTCGTCAACGATGGAGCTTCTGCCGATATTGTCAACCGGATTTACCCCCTGTTTATCGGCAATGACCCAGAAAGCGGCCTGCCGGTTCCCGGCGCGGCACGCTCGGTTGCAGCGGATTGGTCCTTCTCAGAAGATGGTCTAGTGATGACCGTCACGCTCCGCAGCGACTGGACCTGGAGCGATGGCACGCCTATCACCTCGGCGGATGTCAAATACGCTTACGATGCCGTCATTAGTGGTGAGGTCGACAGCCCTATCACCTCCTTTGTGGAACCGTACATCGAATCGTTGGAAACACCCGATCCAAGCACTGTGGTGATCACATTCAAAGAGTTAGATTGCACCGCTGTTCAGGTTGCTGCTAATCTGGCGGTCGTCCCGGCGCACCATTATAGCCAGGTCTTCCCCAGCTTTGCTGACATCACTGCCGAAAGTGAAGAAAACCTCAATCCCGGTGTAACAGCTGGCCCCTACAACTTCCGCAACTTCCGTCCTGGCGAGCAGGTGACTCTGGTAGCCTCGGAAACCTACACGGATACGCCCGCGGGATATACCGTGCCGGAGGGTTTCATCTATAAGACAGTTGCCGACCAACTTGTATGGGTCGAGCAATTCCTGGCTGGTGACATCACCTATGTTGATAGTGTGCCGGAAGACCGCCAGACCGAGATCGCCGAACGGGGAGCTGCTGGTGAATTCCAGTACTACACATCCCCAGCGGGAACTTGGCAGGTGTTGCTGTTCAACACGGCTGACCCGGCCAATGCCCAATCTGGTCGCGATGAAGATGGCAATGTAATTGAGCAGACCCCCCACCCCATTTTTGGTGATGTGCGCGTGCGGCAGGCCTTCGTCCATGCTATCGACCACGCCGCACTGAACGCCGGTGCCTTCAGCGGTACAGGTATCCCCGTCGGCGGCATGATGCTGCCCCAATCCTGGGCTTATAACGAAGCCTTGGCTCCCTATGCCTTTGACCCCGAAATGGCCATGAGCCTTTTGGACGAAGCGGGTTGGGTAGACAATGACAACGATCCTGAGACACCTCGCGTTGCGCAGGGTGCTGCAACCGCCGCCGATGGCACTGTCCTGGAGTTCGCGCTGACCAGCTTCACAGGCAATCCTTCGGTCGATTCGAGCGTAATACTGATGGCTGACCAATTGACCAATGTCGGCTTCAAGGTCAACCTCGATGTCATTGAATTTGGCCCGATGGTGGATAAGCTACTGGGACAAACTTATGATGCGCTGATGGTCTTCTGGGGTGTGGGCGTAAACAGCCCGCAGGACATGATTGACCTGCTGGGCAGTGCTTCTGACCAACCCGGAGCCGGTTTTGGCGTCACATCCTTCTATAACGAAGAGTTTGAATCCCTGATGCAGGAAGCTCGGACTCTGCCCGGTTGCGATGAGGCCGCCCGCAAAGCGCTCTATGACCAGGCCCAACAAATTGTGTACGACAATGTACCCATGTACTTCGTCAATACATCGCTCGTGCCAGTCGCTGTCTCCGGTCAAGTCCCGAACTTTGAACCACGCAAGAATGGCATCTTCTGGAACCAGGCCGCCTGGGCCATTCCGCCCCAGTAATACCCTCAATGCGAGGGCGCCCTGCTAGGTCGCCCTCGCTCCATTTGTTCAGGTGAGGGGCCCATGTTCCGCTATATTGTTCGCCGCCTGATTCAGGCGATACCTATTTTCTTTGGCATCACGATTCTCAGTTTTGCCCTCATGAGCGCCTCCGGCAACCCGGTGGCAGCGCTAACGTTCCGCCCTGGAATGACCCCTGAAGAACGTGATCGGATAGCTGCCCGATTGGGTGTAAACGACCCCTGGCCCATACAGTATCTGCGATGGCTAGCCGGCGATGACTGGATGCGCTGGGATAGCACCGGGGATGGCATCGCCGACCACGCTATTCTGGTCCCGCTGGATGCCAACGGCGATGGCGAACCAGAACCGCCTGGTGACCGACGTGGCATTCTGCGCGGAGACTTCGGTACTTCTTTTACCAAGAAGCGTCCTGCCCTGGATATTCTGGTGGAACGGTTGCCCGCCACCCTGGAGTTAAGCATTGCCGCTTTTCTACTGGGAACACCTTTAGGGATTCTAATCGGCATCATCGCAGCGATTAACCATGGCAAATGGTTTGATAACGTCAGCCGCATACTGGCGGTCGCTTTCACTGCCATTCCTACTTTCTGGTTCGCCATCATGCTGCTGTTAATCTTCAGTGTCCAGCTTCGCTTGCTCCCTATTGGCGACCGCTGCAAGACCAGTTTGGATGATAGCTGCCCACCCGTAACGGAACGGTTGCAGTATATGGTGCTACCGGTCATCGTACTGTCTATCGGCAGTATTGCGGGCTATTCCCGTGTTATGCGGGCCTCCATGTTGGATGTCATCTCTGCGGATTACGTTCGTACTGCCAGGGCCAAAGGGTTAACGCGACGCATGACCTGGATTCGACATGCCGCCCGAAACGCGCTTATCCCCATTGCCACTGCGCTGGGTCCTGAACTCACCTTTTTGCTCAGCGGCGCTGTGGTGACGGAAACTATCTTTAACTACCCTGGTGTCGGCTTGACCTCTTTTGCCGCCGTCACCCAACGGGATTACCCGGTCGTAATGACCGTTACCATTTATGCAGCGGTGGCAACCATTATCGGGTATTTGCTTTCGGACATCATGTACGGATTAATTGACCCCCGCATTCGCTTTGATTAATTGGAATCGGCATCTACGCTGCCGGGAATTGATGTATGGCTCAACCGCGAGTATCTAATGTCATCCAGCTTGATATCGAACTGCTGCTCACCCAGCGGCGCAGCGAATCCCTGTGGGCGCGGGCGGGCCGACGTCTGCGGAAAGATTACCTGACACTTTTGGCACTTGGCGTCATCATTGTGCTGACTGTATTGACGATGGGCGCGTCAGTCATCGCCCCATATGACCCAGAGGATACCGATCCAGTCAACCGACGGTTATTGCCTCCCGGCACGCCGGGACATATCCTCGGCACTGATGATCTCGGGCGGGATTACCTGACGAGACTCCTCTACGGGGGACAAATCTCGCTGGCAATTGGGTACAGCGCGGCCTTTCTGACCCTCGCGATCGGGGTCGTTACAGGCCTGACGTCCGGGTATTACGGTGGGCAAATCGACGATATCATGAATTGGGTTATCACGACCCTAGATTCAATCCCGTCCATCTACTTGCTCTTATTGGTGGCAACTTTGCTCCAGCGCTCTCCAACCTCTTTTATATTGGTTATCTCACTTATAGGCTGGACGGGCGGAACCCGCCTCATCCGGGGACAAACGTTGCAATTGCGCGAACGGGAATACGTGGTCTGCGCTAAGGCAATGGGCGCATCCCCCTGGAGAATTATGTTTCTGCACATCCTGCCCAATACCCTGTCATTTCTGTTTCTGGCTCTGGCAAGCGGCATTGGCGGACTCATACTCGCCGAGTCCACCCTTAGTTTCTTGCAGGTGGGTATCCAACCCCCCACCCCAACCTGGGGCAATATGCTCAGCAATGCTGATCAATTCTTTACCCGCGGCCCACACATGGCGACTATTTCTGGTCTACTGATCTTCGTCACGGTGCTATGCCTGTTCATTATTGGCGACGGTCTACGCGATGCCTTCGATCCCCAAACGACCGATTGATTAAGCCGCAGCGATGGAATGCCTCCGACGACCGCGTTACAATAGCGGTCGTTTTGTTTGAAAGATGAAGGCTATTTCCACCATGAAGATCAGCTTTTACGGCGCAGCCCGCACCGTCACCGGCTCGCAACATCTGGTCGAGATCAACGGTAAGAAAATTCTGCTCGACTGCGGCCTTTATCAAGGCAAACGGGCGGAAGGCAACCAGCGCAACCGGCACCTGCCCTTCGATCCCAAGTCGGTCGATGTGATGGTGCTCTCCCACGCGCATACCGACCATGCCGGGAATATCCCCAGCCTGGTGAAGGAAGGCTTCCGGGGTGATATTGTCTGCACCCATGCCACCCGCGATCTGTGCGCGATCATGCTGATGGACAGCGCCCACATTCAGGAGAAAGATGCCGAATTCGTCAACAAGCGTAAGAAGAAGCGCGGGGAAAGCGATCTGGCCGAGGCGCTTTATACGCAGGAAGATGCCGCCGCCAGCCTGGAGTATTTCAGCTCCCGCGCCTACAACCGTCCGGCAGAGATTCTGCCCGGTGTGCGCTGCACCTTCGTCGATGCCGGTCATATGCTGGGCAGCGCCAGCGTCATCCTCGATATGGAAGACCACGAGACCAAGAAGGATGTACGCCTGGTTTTCAGCGGCGATATTGGCCGCGTCGGCCTGCCGATATTGCGCGATCCACAAATGATCGATTCAGCCGATGTGCTCATCATGGAAAGTACCTACGGCGGACGCACCCACGAAACCTACAAGGATGACGAGAAAGAACTGGAGCGTGTCATCACCGAGACCTACCGGCGCGGTGGCAAGATCATCGTGCCGGCCTTCGCCGTTGGCCGGACTCAACAGTTGGTCTACACCCTGCATCAACTGGCAAAGAAGGGCGACATCCCCAAAATCCCGGTCTATGTCGATAGCCCGCTGGCGGTCAACACCACCGCCGTCTTCCGCTCGCACCCGGAGTGCTACGATGCCGAAGCCCGCGCCTTCCTCAACCAGGTGGGCGATGATGTCTTTGGCTTCAACATGCTGACTTACATCCGTTCGGTCGAGGAGAGCAAGCAGCTCAACTTCCTGCGTGAACCTTGCATCATCATCAGTGCCAGCGGCATGATGGAAGCCGGGCGTGTGCTGCATCACCTGAAAAACAACATCGAAGACCCCCGCAGCACCATTCTGATCGTCGGCTGGCAAGCGCCAGAAACCCTCGGTCGGCGACTGGTCGATGGGGTCAAACGGGTGAAGATCTTCGGCGAAGAATACGAAAGCCGGGCGAAGGTGGAAGTCCTCAACGGCTTCAGCGGTCACGCCGACCACAACGAATTGCTGACCTGGGCGGGAGCGCTCAAGCGCAAGCCGCGCCGCACTTTCCTCGTCCACGGTGAACTTGAAGCGGCCAATGCCCTCAGCGCCAGCCTCCAGCAGCAGTTGGGCTTCAAGGTCGATATTCCCGATTGGAAGCAAACCTTCGATGTGTCGGATACCGGTCAGTTGAGTCTGTTTGGAGGTGCCTAACCCATGCCCATCAATCCCTTTGACACCGAATGGCGCGACTGTCTGCGGGCCCACTATATGCATGTCATCCGCACCGGCGATAAAGTCACCGAACCGTCGCTGACCGTCGTGCTGCATCAGGTCGGCTTTACCGATTCCGACCTAGCTGAATGGCGCGTCCGGGCGACGATGCACGTCGATGATGTCCCGGCAGATTTTGTGCCGGATATGAATGTGCTGGCTGCACCTCCCGCCGACGAACCGCGCATCTTCCCGGCAGTCGAAGTCCCTGCGCCGCCTGTGGCCGTGATCGAGGCCCCAACCATCCTTGAGCCAGATGTGCCAGAACTAACCGCTGAGGAATTGGTCGAAGCCGAGGCCGTCATTGAGGACGAGCCAGAACCGGAACCCGAACCACCCGCCCCGGCGGATGGCCCGCAGCAAATGAGCTTTTTCTGATAATCGTGGGGAATATGCGGACGGATACCCAAATCCACCGGTTCCAAAAGTCTCATCCAACTTCAGCCTTTTATATATAACCAGATAACTCAGTAGCTTGCAGGTTTTATTCTACTAAGTTAGTATTTGTTCTATTCGCCACCCTCACTATTCCAAACAGCGACACATAATGAAAACTGATGAGCTAATTTTGCTTGTATTTATTGCGGGTATTCTTGGAGGAATCGTCAAATCATCAATCATTGTCACGCGAACAGTTCGCAACCCGAACAGAAATCTATACTTAGATGGAAGACTATTTATTGATGTTTTTCTTCATTTACTAATATATGGCCCTTTCGCCGCAACGCTATTCTGGGTGGTTTCAAATTATCTATTCAACAATATACTTGCAATATTACTTCTTTATGTCTTTGCTGGCATTGCTGGCATTGATTTAGTAATTGGCACTTATCGATTTATCAGTAATGTCTTAAATGTTCCTACTAAAAGTGATGTTAACTATAAACCTGACGATAAAGAACTAGATAGCACAGTGGCTAGTTTGGCCCAGCAAATAGCAAAAGGGAATGTAGATTACAAAATTGCAACAGAAACCGTGGACCGTCTGCAAAAAGAAAACCAGAGACTCAATACTAAATTGACAATCTGTAGCCAAAAGTACCATGAATACAGAAGCCGCTACGGCGGTCTTTAGGCAAATTGATTAAGCGTTTCATTCATTATCATCTATATGATTGTTTTTGAGAGGGATTTGTAGCCAATTGAGAGATAATTGCTACACTTCAGTACCAGTGCCTTATTGCCATAGGGTTGGAAGTGAATTACACTTATAGAATATCCACATGAACACAACTTCACACATGGGTTACACTAGATTACAGGTTACCAAAACAACCTGTGAGGAACAGCGAGTCGAGAAATGATAAGTGATGAACCACGCAAGCTAGAAGATAAGACAGATGAAGAATTGGTGAAGATCATTGAAACAAATGGAGCTAAACATAGGGACTCCTTAGTTGCATTAAGAATATTAATGACCCGCAATCAAAACTTGCGACAAGAATTGAATAGAAAAGTCGAATCCCAGCAATTCCCCCAACCTCAAAAGCAAAGCCCATAGTTAGATGTACTAAAATAGCTTTCGTGTGATCCGAAAATTGCTGGTACAAGCAGCAAAAGCGGGACAGCGAGTACAGAGCCAGTCAGGCGCACTTCTGCATATCTCGCTATTTTGTTCCGCCATTTCAATCGCAAAAGCCACAAACTTTTCTTCATCTTCCTGCGTTAGGTCATTCATCCATGACTCAGCAACTGAAGCACTCACCACACATCCAGATGGATGTTGGAACCAAATTCGGAGTGCTGCCAAATCAGTAATATACCGATCTTTTTGGTCAGTTTGCCGTAGTTTAACTTGCTGACAACACTCCAATTCTGCTCCACACACTAGTTGATCAGTTTCATCCATACGCCTCCACGTTTCATTTATGACAAGTTGTGCAACGTTAAACGCATAACCTACAGTATAGCATGGCAAACATTGTCAACCTGCAACAAAATAGAAGTAGTAGTTTTGTACCAACTGCACATCAAGGATAGCATTTTGCAATTAATCACACAGGGGCTTAGACCGATCATAGTCCCCATAATTGTTCTATTCCTCCTCGCTGCCTGCGGAGGCAGCAGCGGCGCGGGCGACCCCGCCGAAACCGTTGAACGCTATCTGACCGCCAAAGTCGCCAGCGACCGGGACACCGTACAGTCGCTGCTCTGTAGCGAATTGGAAGCCAACCTACCTATCGAGGCCGGAGCCTTTGCCTCGGTCAGCGATGCCCGTATCGAGGACATGGCGTGCGCACGCGACGGCGACACTGACCGTGTCACCTGCAGCGGCACCATCGTCGCCACCTATGGCACCGAGGCGACCGAATTCCCGCTGACGGCCTACCGCATCGTGCAGGAAGACGGCGAATGGAAGTGGTGCGGGGAAACCGGATGAAGACTTTACTGCAGAGGGGCAGAGAAGCAGAGTTGCAGAGGATCTGGAGGGTAACAGGCATACAGGGTGTATCTGACCTATGACCGATCTCAAAACCCTCACATCTGCTATGCACGACTTCGTGCGGAGCAAGGGCTGGTACGAACCCGACTCGCCTCACCCGCAGACCTCCAAGAACCTGGCGATCTCGCTGGTGCTGGAGGCGACCGAAGTCCTCGAACATTACCAGTGGTCGGAGGCGGCCCCAGATAAAGCTGAACTGGCAGGCGAACTGGCTGATGTGCTGCTCTACCTACTGCAAATCGCCAGCCTCAACGACATCGACCTCACCGAAGCCGTCCTGACCAAGCTCAAGGTCAACCAGAATCGAGAGTGGTAGGGATGCAAAATCGGAACAAATGTTCCGATTTGTGTGTCCTTTTGTGGTACAGTGATTACATGAGTAGGACTTACGCAAAACACCGCATTGCGTAGGGGAGGATTAGGGCGTCTGCGCCCGTATTTCGCGCAGCGATCCCGTGACTGCGTAAGTCCTGATGAGTTACGAATGCCAAGGCATGACCAATGCTGTTCACGTTCACCAGCGATCTTTTCACTGACCACCAGCCACTGACCACTACTCGGTGGCAATCTCTCGTTCAGCCGCCAACCAGTTATCACGCTTGTCTGGTGGTGGCACACTCCAGGCTTCCCGCCAGAGTCGTCGCCAATCAGCGCCGATCTCCCGTGTTCCCGCCATCGCTTATGGCGCTCATGGCGTCAAATGGCGCTGCCCTCCCGTCTTCCCACCGACAGACCTGGCGGAAGTTTCGCCATTCCGACATAAGCGATCAGCTTTTGCTCTGCACTGCTTCACTCTGCACTCAGCACTCTGTACTGGTCTCCACTAGCCACTAGCCACTAATGGGTTCCAGCGAACTGCACCGCAAATCCCGGAACACCGTCCCGAACTCCGCCGTGAAGCCGCGCTCGATACTCGTTTCATCCCATAAGGCCCGATCCACCGGACATTCCACCAGTTCGTTCTGCGGGTCGCGGAATTGCAGGAAATAGCGTTCGCTGCGCCCGCCCACCCGCTCGCAGCCCAGCAGATCGCAACGCAGCACGCTCTGGTTCTCGGCTGGCCACGTCACCGGGGTCGATTTATCCCCACCGCTTTCCAGGTTGCGAGTCGGCATCCAGCGGTTGACCAGATACGAGCAGACATAGCCGTAAACAGGTTCGCTGCGGTAGGTGGTTTCACAGCGGTTCTCCTCGCGGAAGGTGCCATCTCCCTGGTCGATCTGCACCCGTTCGCAGCGCTGACCATCCGGCACCGAGTTATAGCCGACCACTTCATAACGACGGTTGATCCCGTAGGCATCCAGCGGCACCAAATCACAGGAGCTACTGCCCGGCACCGGTTGGAGCGCCTCCAGGCTGACCTGCCGTTCCCAACGGAAGCCCGCCACGCTGACCGTCGTGGTCTCGACCGAAAAGGCCGTATACAGGCAAAATCCCACCCCGGCCAGCAGCGCGATCACCACCAATACCAGGGCCAGCGGGAAGCCTTTCGCCTTCGGTTTGGGCTTCGTGAGGGCGGCCTGCTGCCGGTCTTTCAGGCTCTCGGTGCCCAGGCTCTGCCCCTCAGCCGCTTGCCGTTCCGGGGCCAGGGTCGCCGCTGCGGCTTTATCCAGTGGCGAGCCGCAGTTGGTACAGAATTGTGCCAGCGCCGCGTTGGGAGTCTGGCAAGCCGGGCACATCTTATCCACGCCGACGTAGACATGGTCTTTGACGGCGACTTTTTCTTCATCAGAAGGAAAATAGCGGGCTTTAGGATCTTGTTGTGCGCCGCAGTTCGGGCAAAACCGATGCGTCTTGCCCAGGAGTTTTTTCGTGCCGCAGAACTCGCAGTCCCACAGCATTTCGTAGACGTTATCGCTTGCGCCGGGACGGGGATTGACCTGCATGTTGTGCCTCTACCAGGTGGCGTGTGCCGGATGACTCCATTGTACAAGAGGTGTACGCGCTACGTACAATAGAGGTCGCACTTGCTCGCCCATCCAGCAGAAGATAATCCATCAAGATTCAACGGGACTTTGCTCAACTCAAGGTATCCTCCGCTGGATCGATAGCGGCTTGGCGGCGTGTCAGCAACCACAGGACTGGAGAATGCGCCAGCACCGAAGTCATCAAGGCAACCCGCATTGAAGTCAGGCTTCCGATCAGACCAATCACCGGCATTCCGGTAATGTGACCCAGCGCATTTGACTGCCAGTACATGGAAATGGCGGTCGCCCGGACGCGGCTCTCAGCAATCTGGTTGATCCAGACGATGATCAGGGGGCGGATCGTCGCCCGCAGCATCTGGCTGAACCAGTAAGCGAACACCGCCAGCTCAAATCGCCCCGCCAGTACGAAGGCGACGTTGCCCACAATCGTTCCGGCAGACAACCAGGCAATCGCCCCTGGGATACGTTCGGCGGACATGAGTTTCGCCCGTCGGCGCATCCATTGCAGAACGATGGTCGACGAGAACGAAACTACCGCGCTCAACAGTCCAAACCAGACAATCGGTTCCAATGGCGGTTGGAAGTTCTGGAGGAAATGTGGCGTAAACAGGCGATCATATCCACCCAACGATAAGCCCACCACAAAACCGACCAGCACCACCGAGACAAAGCGCCGATTCGTCCGCACCAGCAGCAGGCTCTTCTGGAAAGTCTGCTGCATTTGAACAAGGGCTGATGTGGATACTTTCTCTGGCCGAAACCCATTTTCAGTCATCACCCACGCCAGCACTAGCCCAACCCCGATCATACCCACACCAGCCACTATGAGCGGATTTTGAAGCCCGGCCTGACCGATCACAATTGCGCCCAGGATACCCACCTGCGCCATGATCTGACTGATCTGAGTACCCCGAATGAAGATGGGCGCGGCATGTTCCGGCCCGACCTCATCTGCTAGCCAGGCATCGTTAGCGCCGCTTTGAAAGGTGAATCCCACCCCAAAGAGCACCTGTGCCATCAACACAGTCAGGTATATCGGGAACAGCCCTTCCAGAATGTGTGCGACGCCAGAAAGGACACAGCCGATGATGACCGACCACTTGCGGCTGTAGGAGTCAGCAAAAACACCAGTGGGGATCTCAAAGAGAAAGGTCGTGGCTTCATGCGCCACACCCAGCATCAGGAGTAAGAAAGGATCGGTCGTGACCAGGGTCGCATGGTAGAGCAGCGTCACCGTCAACCACATGTTGTAGAACAAAGACACCCCACCCCGCATCAGGTAGTAGGCGGTTTGGGGTGTCATGTGCGGGCGGTCAATACAAAGGGGAATAAAAAGCAGGCAACGATCAGCGGCTTCACGCCTTGACCCGTCGGTTCTGAGCCGCCTTCTCCTTGACCAGCGCGATCATGTCGTCGGTGACGGCTTTCTCGAAACTGCGGAAGCCGGAGAGCTTAAAACCGTGTCGCCGGGCAATCTGCCCGATTTCCTGTGCCTGTTCCACGCGGATCGATTTGCCGATGGTGTAGTCCTCGTAGCGGCCTTCCAGCGCCAGCGCCATCGTCTCCGCCATGCAGGCATAACTCATGCGGGGTGGAAAACCGAAGTTGAAGCCGAAATCCACCGGGCCGGGGACTTCAATCATGCCCCCCTCGATCACCAACACGTCATCGCGCTCATCCGCCACCCGCCGGGAGACATCGCGCGGGCGAGCCACATCACAAACCACACAGCCCGGTTTAAGGTGCTTCGGCTCGATCACTGCGTGGACCGCGCTGGTCACGGTCAAAATCAGGTCCGCCGGATAGATGGCCTCCATGGTGGTGGATGCGGTCACCCGCGCACCCAGCCCTTCGCATTCCTCACGGACGGCTTCAATCGCATCTTCGCGCCGACCCACCAGCACCAGTTCAGCACACTCGCGGGCCAGCAGCAGCGCACAGGTCTTGCCGACCGCCCCGGTCGCGCCGACCACTGCCACGGTTGCCTGACGCATGGGGATATCCATCACGCGGGCAGCTTCGATCACCGCCTCCACCGCCATCGTCACCGTGTAACTATCGCCGGTCGTGACGGGCAGTTCCAGCCGGTCGGCAATCGTCTTGCCGGCATCCCCCACTACCGAGGTATACGCTCCCAACCCCAGAATACGGGCGCCCAATTCTTCTGCCATCTTGCCACAGGCCACGATCTTGCGGTAAGCGGTCTCCACCGGGACGGACATCATGGTGGGGGGCGTGAAGGGGCAGGCAATCAGCCAGCCTTTGAGTTCGCGCCCGGTTTCTGCCGAAACGATCCCTTTCACTTCCGAAAGGTACACCGGCGGGAAAAAGCGCGAGAAAAAATTGATCTGCGGTTCGGTCAGGATTTTGCCGAGGAACGGGAATTTCCGCGCCACATCTTCCTTGATGTGGATCGGATGGATGATAAACGCAAACGTATCCTGCATGGCTACCAGCGCTCCCAGGTCCGCTCACCCTGTTTCAATTCCTCTTCGCGGGGGTACTGCCGGATATGCTTGACCCCCTGGCTTTCCACCAGCACATGATCGCTCTCTTCAAAGGTCACATTGCGGGTGATGACGCGCCGCGTGGGCGACGCGAACAGCACCACATCGGATTCGATCATGCGACCGGGGAAGATAATCATGCCGCTGCCGATGCGGCAGTTATGCCCGACCGCACCACCCAGCGCCGTCTGCCCGACGTCTGCCAAATCGCCATCAATCGTCGTGGCCTTGATCGAACGGGGGGTCACGCGCCCATCGGCCTGATACTCACCGATCAGGTTAAAATCGGTGAAGGTATTGCCCGCCCCAACAAAGCTGTTCCGCCCGATCACACACATTTGCAGGCAGGTGTTCTGCGCCACGATGCTGTTCTCCATCATGGCCGTCATGAACAGCGCCGCCCGGAACGGCAAGAAACAGTTATCAGCAATGGTCGAGAGCATGATCTGGCAGCCCTGGGCGATATTGACGTTATCGCCCAGAGTCGAGTTATCAATCACGACACCAGGGCCAATAAAGCAGTTTTCCCCGATGACGGTCGGCCCGTTGATGACCGCCGAAGGGTCGATCACGGTGCCTTTGCCCACCTTGACCACTGCAGAGGTCGTCAAGACCTGCTTCTGCTCGACGATACCGCGCCAGAGCAGCTTCAGAGCCGCGAAATTATGCTGCTTGATGTGTTCTTCAAAGCGACTGCCTCGTGAAAATACGCCGAAGACCACGCTGGCGTAAAAGATATGCACCCAGCTTTCGATGGACATCACCGCTCGTTCAGCCAGGTAATGCGTCAGATCACCCCGATCCTGTGCCATGAAGTCCGGCACCGAATAGTAACCCTTTTCTTTGAACAGGCTTGGCACCACTACAGGCACAATCTTATCCGTATAGCCATCTGGGAAGTACCAGAGGTCCACCAGATGGATGGCATTCCCTTCCGCGTCCACACCAGATTCGATGTTGCGCGTCAATGGCAGTGTGTACGCTTTGTAGGCTTTATCGTCCGCGGGGATGGCCGCACGGCAGGCTGTCTTGGCCCGCTTCGCACCCTCCATGAAGGCCGTCAGGAATTCCTTGTCGAACCACAGGTTATCCCGGTAGACGATGGATTCGCCAGCACCGATGCGCTGGATGTCATGGTCGGTGCGGAAGGTGTTGCCCAGTTGAATCTCGCTGGTTTTGAAATATTCAGCGAACAGGTTTTCCTGATGGATTTTCAGCCGGGTCGTCCCAATGGTGAGCTGGCTGGCGGGTTCATTAAAGGGGAGGACGTGCCGCGTGTCCTCGATGATGTAACGGTACATGGCTCAAACCTTGCCGTAACGGATTTCACACTTTCCAGTGTACCGTCACACGGATTGCTTCGCCATTAAGGGTTGCCCCCGCAACCTTCCCCGGTAGACTGGTGTTCAAAAGTACGAATGTTAAGAAAGGGTGGCCGGTCATGGAAACACGACGTGTAGTAGTCACAGGCATGGGAGCGATCTGTCCGGTAGGCAACTCCGTCCCTGAAGCGTGGACAAATATCAAGAACGGGTGCAGCGGCGTCGGCTGGATCACCAAGTTCGACACCAGCGGACTCTCGGTCAAGTATGCCGGGGAAGTCAAGCAATTCGACCCCGTGGGGCGCTACGGCGCGAAGGAAGCGCGCCGTGTCGATATTGCCACCCTCTTCGCCTGGTCGGCAGCGGAAGAAGCCCTCAAGGATAGCAACCTGACGATCACCAGCACCAATACTTACGATGTCGGCTGTATCATCGGCACCTGCGTCGGCGGCATCGAGTCCCTGGTGGATTCTATCCGTACCTTCGATGTGGACGGGCAGAAATCAGTCAGCCCGTTTAGTGTACCGCGTATCCTCATCGACGGCAGTTCCGCCAAGATTTCGATGGAGTATCAACTGCGCGGACCAAACTACTCGGTCACCTCAGCCTGTGCCACTGGCAATAACGCCATTGGGGATGCCGCTGACCTGATCCGCCTGGGCCGCGCCAAGGTCATGCTGGCAGGCGGCACCGAAGCGGCACTGGTGCCCTCGGTGCTGGCCGGTTTCGCCAACATGCGCGCCCTCAGCGCGTACGACGGCGATGACCCGCGCAAAGCCTGCCGTCCCTTCGAATTGAATCGTTCCGGGTTTGTGGCCGGTGAAGGGGCCGCCTGTCTTGTGCTGGAAGAGTACGAACACGCCCGCAGCCGGGGCGCACACATTTATGCGGAACTGGTCGGCTACGGACACACCTCGGATGCCTATCACATCACCGCCCCACGAGAGGACGCTGAAGGGGCGACCCGTGCCATCCGCATGGCGCTGCGCGAAGCCGAGATGCAGCCAACCCAGATCGACTACATCAACGCCCACGGCACGGGCACGCCGCTCAACGACAAGGCCGAAACGCTGGCGATCAAACACGCGCTGGGCGATCACGCCTACCAGGTCGCCATCAGTTCCAGCAAGTCGATGACCGGGCATCTGCTGGGTGCGGCTGGAGCGCTAGAAGCGATTGTGGCGCTCAAGGCGATGGAGGAGAATCTCGCTCCGCCGACCATCAACCTGGATACACCCGACCCAGTCTGCGATCTGGATTACGTCCCGCACACTGCTCGCCCGCGCAGCATCAATGCCGTCATGAGCAATTCATTCGGTTTCGGCGGGCATAACACGGCACTGGTGTTCAAACGGATAGCAAACAGCTAGTGAATCAGTGCAGAGGACAGAGTGAAGAAGTTGTACGGGCGAGGCGTGCCTCGCCCGCGCAATGTTGATTACCTGCTGGAAACCCAACAAGGAACCCTGATGACTGATCCCACCGGTCTCGAACTGTTGCAAGGCGCCATTGGCAAAGCCATGGGAGAGGTCAGCCTCTCGGCCACCGGACGCTGGCTGAACGGCATTTTACGCGCAGCCGACGCGACCTCGCTGCAAATGGAATATACCATCCGCGAAGAGATGACCAATATGGTCAGCACGCTGCATGGCGGCATCACTGCTGCCATGCTGGATGATTCGATGGGGATGCTGCTCAACGTCACCAGCCTGGGCGAAGGCTTTTTCGCTACGGTCAACCTGACGGTGGATTACCTCGGCCCCGCAAGACTGGGCGATGTCATCATTGCCACCGCGCAGATCAACCGCAAAGGGCGACAGATCGCCAACCTGGAAGGCTGGCTGCGGCACACCAATGGCAAAGCGATTGCCCACGCCACCTCGAATCTGTTGAAGATCGGGGCGTGAGTGCGTAACTTCTCTACACCACCGATTCCCCCACGCTCCCAGAGCGCGGGTCGCCAGATGCGCCCGAATGCGCTACCCTAAACAGCGATTTTGAGTCGGTGTGATCGAGGAGACTCCTACCTATGGGCGCAAACCCATTTTCACGATGGATGACACGGTTGGTGATGATCCTGCTGCTGCTCGTCCTGGCCGCGTGTAATCTACAGGCCGATGGCGTTGGTCAGGCGGAAGCCATCAGCGGACCGCCAGTCGTCCGCATCGCCGCGCCGCTGCCCAACGCCACCTTCCTGGAAGGCGTTAATATCAATGTGCAGGCAGCCATCACCAACGCTGGAGCCGATGTTGATCGGGTCGAGGTGCTGGTAGATAACGCCATCATCGCCACCCTGCCCCAACCGAACACGGCGGCTGCGCCCAGTTTCAGCATCACGCAAAGCTGGCAATCGGTCGGCGTAGGCGCGCACACCATCAGCGTGATCGCCTTCCGTGCTACAGGTGAAAGCAGCGCCCCGGTTTCCGTGACCATCAACGTCATCGCCGCTGCTGCCCAGGCTGAGCCCAGCGCCACCTTCCCACCACCGATAGATACCGGAAGCGGTCAGGCCACTACCAGCGCGCCGACCACACAAGCCAATACCAGCCAGAATGCCCAGGCGACGGATGCCCCGCCCCGGGCAACCGATGTCCCGCAGCCAACCGCCACCTCCAATCGGCCAAGCGCCACACTCAACCAGGGGTTGAACGTCCGCGGTGGCCCCAGCACACTCTTTAACCCGCCCATCGGCAGCCTGGCCGCCGGGGAAACGGTCGATGTCCTTGGTCGCACTCCGGCAGGTGATTGGCTCAAGATCCGTTATTACAATGGGGATGGCTGGATCGCCGCTGGGTTCGTCACACTCTCCGGCGACCAGACTCAGGTGCCGGTTGATCCAGGCCCGGCGATACCGACCCTGACCCCGGTGCCGCCCACACCCGTTCCAGCCACACCCGTCCCGGCCACCAACATCAATCTGGTGCTGGGCAACGTCGGCGGAGTCCCCGGTTCACCCACCTGTGATGTGACCTTCAATGTGACTGTGGATGTCGCCAACTTCGGCTCGACCGCCAGCCCGGGTGGCACCATTGGCATCCGGGTTGTCTCGCAGCGGGATGGCACGCAAACTGCTGCCACCCAGGGCGGCTTCGGGCCGATCAATCCGGGCCAGACCCTCAACAGCGGCAATATCCCGCTGACGATCCCGAAGGTATATGTCAATGAGCAGCACCGCATGACCGTCACGGTTGATCCGGGCGGGGCGATTGCGGAAACCAACGAAGGGGATAACGCCCGCGAGATCACCTTCACGCTGAACTGCCCGTAATCCACTGCTTGCATTCGTCAATGGGCGACCCTGACTGGGTCGCCCCTATTCATTTACAGGGATTGAGATGAGCTTCAACGGACTGTTTACGGCTGAGAGGCCGGTTATCGGCATGGTGCATCTGAAGGCGCTGCCGGGTGCCCCTGCCTATGCGGGCGATCTGGATGCGATTTTCGCAGCGGCCTGGGCCGATGCCGATGCGCTGCTGCTGGCCGGGGTCGACGCCATGATCGTGGAGAACTTCCACGATGAACCCTTCATGATCGGGGAACCGACCACCGAGCAATTGGCGCTCATGGCCGCCATCACGCGAGACATTGTGCTGCGTTCCACTATCCCGGTCGGCGTGAATGTGCAGTTTAATGCCTGGCAAGCGGAAATCGCCGTCGCCCATGCCGCCCGCGCTGCCTTTGTCCGGGTGGAGGTGTTTGTGGACCGTGTGCTGATGGCCCAGGGTATCGTGGAGCCATGTGCGGCACAGATCACCCGTTACCGGGCGGCGCTGGGGGCCAAAGTCCAGTTGTGGGCGGATGTGCAGACCAAGTACACCACCAATATCGTCCCGCAGCCGATCACCCAGTCGGCTAAAGATGCCCAGGCCGCCGGAGCCGATGCGCTCATCGTGACTGGCGCGGCCACCGGCAAGGCCACCCCTCTGGACGATGTCGCCGCAGTGAAAGAGGTGGTCAAGATTCCGGTGCTGGTCGGCAGCGGCACGACGGCTGCCAATGCTGCTGATGTGCTCAAGATTGCCGACGGGGCCATTGTCGGCTCGGCGCTCAAGCAGGATGGGCTGGTCAGTAATCCAGTTTCCGTCCGGCGCACAACCGAGTTCATGGCTGCCGCCCGTACTTCCTAGCGGAAAGCAGTGCGCAGGCGCACCCGGATTCAGGGTTTGTTTGGACAAAATGGACACATTTGACAGATTTGACAGGCCGTCTTGTCCAAAACACCACCCGGGAAGGTGTGCACCGAAAGATGATCAAACTCCAGTATACTGACGTACTGCCCAAAAATCGGAACATATGTTCCGATTTTGTATCGCTTTTTCAGCCGGAAATTTATGCAGCGTTTATCTTTTCCGGGTATGATACGTTCAGATTAAGCGGAGTATAGGTATCATGACGGTTGCGATCTACGATGGTAAATGTGTGATTTGTAACCAATCCCGCCGCCTTTACACGGCGCTCGACTGGTTCCGGCAAATCGAGTGGCTGGATCTGCACAACTGGGATGAGGTCAGCCGCCGCTACCCCAGCCTGAGCTACGACACCTGCATGGGTCAGATGCACCTGGTCACTCCGGATGGGCAGTTACTGGGGGGCTTCCCGGCAGCGCGGCGCACCATGCGCGACCTGCCATTGCTGGTGCCGGTCTGGCTGCTGCTGCACCTGCCCGGCATGAACTGGCTGGGCGATAAGGTTTATCGCTTCATCGCCCGCAATCGCTACCGGGTAAATCAGTTCTTCGGTGTGGACATCTGCGAAGACGGCGTCTGCAAGCTGCCCTCGTAGGTCGATAGCCAAACAATAGCGGAGCCGAAAGCTCTGAACGGGCAGTTGGTAAGTGGACGCTGATATGGAGCAACGATGGACTTCCTGAAAAAACTCTTCGGTGGTGGTGGAGCAGCAGTCAGCCGTGGCGATAGCGGCATCTACTTTTACATCCGTCCACATACCTGCAAAGAAGTCCTCCGCGTCCGCATTGACCGGAACAACGACTTGAGCGCGACCGATGACAACAGCGGATTCTTTTGCCGGAAGCTGGCCCGCTCCAGCGATTACCATTGCAACCGGCAGGTCGAGATCGAGCTGTGGTTTGACGCCAACCGTCAGCTTCAGAACAGCGAGGTGATGGGCGGTCTGATGGTCACAGAAGCGGACTATGAGGCGTGGCTGGCTACTCAGGAAAGCGCCTAACGTAGGTTAGCGAATGCTTCAGACGCGCCGTTTTGTGGTTGTAGAGACATCCAATGAGGTGTCCCCAACACGATTTATTTCAAGAATCTACTTTAGACAGTCCTCCATTCAGCCGTTCAACACGATCACTTGTAGATTGAACAGCCAAAGCTGCATTTATAGGCTACATTACATCACAACTTAGCTGGCTCATCCCGGAGGTCTGCCATGACCGACGTGTTCATTTCCTATTCTCGACGCGACAGCGCCTTCGTCCAACGGCTGACCAACGCACTCACGGCAGCCGAGCGCAGCACGTGGATTGACTGGGCGGATATTCCCCAGGCCGAGGACTGGTGGCGAGAAATCCAGACCGGCATCGCCAACGCCGATAACATCGTGTGTATCCTGACCGAACACTGGCTGACCAGCGAAGTCTGTCACCGGGAACTGACGCACGCCCGTGAGCAAAATAAGCGTGTGTTCTCGGTCATCCGCCAGCGCATCGAAGGCGATACGGAAAAGCGCATCAAAGGTGCCTGGATGGACACCGCCTGGGAACAGGTTGCCCGCGACAACTGGGATTACCTGCGCCACCTGCACTGGACCTTCTTCGACGATGACACGGATTTTGAGTCCAATTGTCAGACGCTGTTCAAAGCGTTGGATACCGATCAGCCGCACATCAAGGCGCACACGCGCTATAGCGTCCGCGCCCAGGAGTGGGAACGCGCCGGGCAGAACCCCAGTTTCCTGCTCACCGGGGATAACCTGACGTTCGCCGAGCAATGGTTGTTTACCAGTGTGGGCAAAGACCCGGCCCCCACCGATCTGCAAGGTCAGTACATCCGCGCCAGCCGTCAGGCCGAGGATGCCCGCGCCGAGGCCGCCCACATGGCCGAACAACGCACGCGACGGCTGCGCCGCACCGCCTGGACTGCCGGAATCGCGGGAGTGCTGGCGCTCATCGTAACGGCGATAGCCGGTGTCACAACCCTGAACGCCACCAACGCCAATGCCACATCACAGGCGCAGCTCAGCACGGCGACGGTCGCGCTAGCGACTGGGACGCAGGTCGCCAACCGCGTCGCCGCCGGAGAGACTCTATCGGCTGACCTGGGGACGCAGGCGGCTGAGTCCGCCGCTGAACTGGCGCAAATCCAGCCCACAGTCACCGCACTGGGTCAGGAGGTGGTATCGGTCGGTGGGACACTCACGCAGGTGCCACCAACGCTGACCTTTGTCGCGCATCGGGTAGATGGTCTGGCGACCTATACCGCACGCCTCGACAGCTCACGCTCTGCCCTCCTCTTTCTGGCCGGAGGGCAGAGTCTTCGAGCATTGGCCCTGCTGGACGCCGCCATTGCAACTGATCCAGGTAATGATAGCGCGCTTGTATCCCGTGCCGTTATTCAAATGGAAGATACAAATTATGCCGCTGCGCTTGAGGACTTCACGGCGGCTTTAAACGCGGTCGAAACAGATTCTTCGGGCTTCTATGATGATGATGAGGTGCGGGCCATAGCCCTGTCGGGATACCATAGCCAACGCGCCCTCATCTATATTCAAGTGGGTAACTATGCAGCCGCGCAGGCTGATCTGGATGCGGCTAGTGCCCTGACGCCCGATGATCCAACCATCATCTCCCAGCGCGGTGATTTGGCGCTGGCGCTCGGTGACTATGAAACCGCATTGGCCGCTTACAATCGCGCGATCGCGTTAGACAGTGCCAATTCAACTTACATCTCCAATCGAGCGGAGTTGTACCTCATCCTGCAGAATTATGAAGCCGCGATTGCGGATTTTGGCCGGGCTATCGAACTAGATCCCTTACGGACAACGGCCTATACGGGCCTGGCACAGGTCTATGAAGCCATGGGGGACTACGCCAGCGCTATCGACGCCTATTCTGCCGGCATTGCTGTGCAACCGGATGCGCTTCTGCTCGTCGGTCGTGGAATCGCCTACGACATGCTCGATGAATTGGATGCGGCACTGGCTGATTTCAGCCGGGCTATCGAACTGGAACCCAATCAGGCACCCTACTATACGTTCCGGGCGGGCATCTCTCGGCAGCAGGGAGATTTTGAAGCCGCCCTGGATGACGTCAATCGCGCGATCGAACTTGACCCTGCCGAAGCAAGCTATATCCATGAACGCGCTCGTATCTATACCTTTAGCGGTGATACCGACAAGGCACTGACCGATTACAACCGGGCCATCGAACTGGCACCTCCTGATTCGATTGAACTGCATCTCTACTTTTTCAATCGCGGTTTGCTTTACAGCAACCTCGGCGATACGGACAAGGCGCTGGCAGATTACACCCGTGCGATTGAGATCAAGGCAGATTACGCGCTACCCTACTTCAACCGATCCCTCACGTATCTCATCCGCGGGCAAGGCGAGGAAGCCGCCGCTCTGCCGGATCTGGATCGTTACATCGAGCTGGTGCCGGATGACCCGGATGGTTATTACTTCCGCGCCCTGACCCGCGTCACGCTGCATCTGGACCAGCGCATCCCCGCTACGCCCGCTGATCTGCAAGCGATTATCGACGATTACCAACAGGCTGAGGCGCTGGGCGCGAGCCTGGATGCCGACGACCAAAGCTATATTGCCTGGGCGCAGCAGAGTCTCAGCACCCCGCCGACCCCAACCGCTACCCCGGTCATGGCGCAAAGCGCCCGTATTGGCGAGCAAACCGGCGAGATCGTGCTGGGTGGTGGCGAGTCCTGGATGTATGGTGGTCAAGCCGGGGAAACGCTGGTCATCCGGGTAGCCGCCGAGAAACCTGCTCCAGCGGACACCACCACCGAGGAACGGCTGAAAGGTAAACTGTTTGATGCAATTGTGCTGGTCTACGGGCCGGATGGGGCGCTGCTCGGTCAGGCCGATATTGATGACACAATCCCCCAGGATCAGCCGGAGTGGAACAACCCGCGCCTGACGGTCACACTGCCGGTTGATGGCCTCTATACGATTGTCGTGCGGGGCTATGCGGATGAGAGCGCCGGAACCTATAGGCTCGTGCTGGAGGCGGGTGCTGCCACCCCATCGTAATCAACATGCCAGTCTATCGGGCGCACAGCCGTGCGCCCCTACACTCCTACACCGTCTTAATCAAAACAGCGGTCGCTCAGTGAGAGCGACCGCTGTTTGTCTTCCAGCTATCGACTATCAGCTATCGACTGCCCCTACACCATCGCCATCACGCGGCAGGGACCGCCGGAACCGGATTCCCAGCGCGGCACCCCGACGATGACGGTCGCGGCTTTGCCCGCGATGGCTCCCAAGTTCGCTACATTCTCGATACCGTACTTGCCCGCGCCCAGAATCGTGTAGTGGGCGTCAAAGGTCGCCGAGTTGCCGGGGTCCAGGCTGAGGGTATCCACCGCGATGCCATGAATATCGCGCTCGGTGGTCAGGAAGGTGCAGGCTTCCGCACCAAAGCCGGGGAAGTTCAGCGAGCCATCACCGGGATCACCCCGGAAGGCTGCAACATCCGCCCACTTCGATTCCCAACCCGAATACAGGCAGACCAGGGCACCCGCCGGGATTTCCCCATTGGCGGCTTCCCACGCCTCAATATCACTCACATCCAGCGTCGCATTGGGTTCATCCGCCGCCTTGGCCGATATATCGATGACGACGGCTGTGCTGACAAAGTTGCCAATCGCGTAGTTATCCACCGTTTCACCATCTTCGATGAAGTGGGCGGGAATATCCATGTGGGTGCCGGTATGTTCGCCAAAGCTCCAGCGCTGAATGTAGAAGCCGTTGTCCTTGACGTTTACTGTCGTTTCACGTGTCGCCACATCGGTCGGGACGTAAGTCGGGACGTTGGTGCCAAAGACGTGGCTGAGATCCACGATTTCGGCCATCTCCTGAGCGCGGGCAGCACGGAACGGGACTGCAGAAGCGACGGCCAGGCCAGCAGCGGTCATCCCGCCAAAGCGCAAAAAGTTGCGACGGCTGACCTGCGGTAAACCTTCTTTCTTAATCCGGTCGCTGACTACACGGGCGACTTCTGGAGAACACATAATTCGACTCTCCTCAACATAAGTACATAAGAGCGCACACCAGCACACGGCTGATTAGCGGCGGAGTATAGTTCGGAAGGCAAATCTCGCAAATCAGGCAACGTGCCTGAAATTCTGCCGATGCGTTTTGGGTTGACCATGAGACGCCGTATCAGATGCATCCAGACTCTGATCCGGTTGCTCGTCAGGATATAATCGGCTCTTCTACGTAGGGGGAAAAATCTGATGATAACCCTTCTTAAAGGGGCCAATCTGACGTTGGCTTTTCTGCTGGAATTGGCGATGCTCGGCGCATTTGCCTACTGGGGTTTTGGCCTTCCGGACAATCTGCTGCGCTGGTTACTCGGACTGGGTGTGCCGGTCGTCGTCATTTTCATCTGGGCACGCTACCTGGCACCCAATTCGAAATCACGGCTGCGCGGCGTATGGCTGATCGCAACCAAGTTGGTGCTGTTTGGTCTTGCCACCGTTGCGCTTGTGAGTACCGGTCAGGGGCTGCTGGCAGCGCTCTTTGCACTGTTGGCCATCATCAACCTGGTATTGAGCATCGTGTGGAAGCAAGAATGAGCCTTCGGATAAACAGCGGACTGTGAAGGTCTTACCAGAACCCCTCTATTTGCGACTAAACTTATGTTTCAGGGTGTCAGTGATCGAAGGTCGACTTTCGATTCGGGCTGACATCCCAGCATATGCGGCCTATCAGCCATAACGGATCCGTTACCGACTATGTACATTCCCCGCAAAGCGCGCTTCTGGGCAGTCAGCCTCGGGCATCTGGTCAATGACATGTTCATGTCCATGCGCGGTGTGCTACTCGCTTTCATCAACAGTTTCCTTTGGCCAATGACCGGACGTGAGATTGGCCTGGCCATCAGCCTCGTCGAACTCACCGGGGCGATCAGCCAACCCTTCTTCGGTTGGCTGGCGGATAAGACCGGCGGGCGGTTGGTCGGCAGCCTGGGCATCCTGTGGACGGTCGGCTTTATGTCGCTGGCGATCGTCATTGCCTCAGCCGGTGGCAGTTACTGGCTGTTCGTCCTGCCCATGGCGTTAGCCGGACTGGGCAGCGGAGCCTTCCATCCCGTCGGGGCTATGCACTCCACCGGCTCGGAACCCTCACGGGCGGCCAGCAATGCTGCCTGGTTCTTCCTGCTGGGTCAACTGGGGCTGGGGATTGGCCCGGCGCTGGCGGGGCTCATCCTCACTCAGACGCACACGCATACCGGTGACCTGCTGGGACAGCCCTTCCCCGCAGCCGGTTTTCGCTTCATCGAAACGGGAACAGCGGTGCCGGTGATCGCCCTGGCCGTACTGGTATTCCCAGCGGCTTTCTTCATGGGGCGGATGCTCCCCACCAGCGGGCGACATATCTCTGCCGCCAAGTCAGCCGCACCGGCAGAACCCTTCCATATTCCGGTGCTCCCGTTCATCATGCTGATCGCAGCGGTCGCGCTGCGCGGCGTTTCCCAGATTAGCATTGTGTCCTTCATGCCGACCATTTTGCAGAGCAAAGGCTGGAGTCCGGCAGATTACGGGCTGCTGGTCAGTTCGTTCTGGATCGCGTCTGGTTTTGCCGGGGTATTGCTCGGTAATCTGGGGGATCGCTTTGACAGCCGCCGCCTGATCGCCCTCAGCCTGCTGATCTCGGCACCTTGCGTCTACCTGATTACCGAGACCAACGGCGCAGCCATCTTCCTGCTGGCCTTCATCATCGGGGCCATGGGTGGTTCCCACAGTCTGATCGTGGTGCTGGCACAGGGCTTGTTACCGGGTCGGCAGGGGCTGGCCTCCGGCATCATCCTGGGGTTGATCTTCGCCACCGGCGCGCTAGGCAACCTACTCGTGGGCGATCTGATTGACCGCTTTGGCGCTTCGTCGGCCTTTCACATCACCGCGGTCATCACCATCTTGGGAGCCGGGTTGTGGTTGTTCCTGCCCAAAGCCAAGCCGCGGGTACGCAGCGCCGAGATCAGCGAGGCGCTACCAGCCAAGGCCTAGCCACGTCAGCGTGCCACCACCATCGCCGCCGACTGGGTTTCCGTATGAGTCAGGCTGATGTCCCACTCGGTCAAACCCAGTTCATTCGCGACCGTCACCGCCGCCCCATGCAGATGCAGCACCGGGCGGCCCCGTTCCCCGCAGCGAATTTCAATCTCGCGCCATGACACATCGCCGATGCCCGTACCCAGGGCCTTGGCAACGGCTTCCTTGCCCGCCAAGCGCGCCGCCAACCGATGGGGTTGATCGTTGCAGTCGGCGCGCTCGCCTTCCGTAAAAAACCGGTTGAGGAAACGCTCCCCCAACCGGGTAATGCCATCAGCAACCCGCTGATTATCGACCAGATCAATTCCGCAGCGCAGCATGACACCTCACGGATTGCGTACCTGAACAATTTTGCCATTGATATTGACGTTGCCGTTGGCATCGCCCTGCAGGAACCAGTCGCCCGCATTGACCAGATTCACCCAAAAGTCGCCGCGCCGCTTCAGACCGCCCAGGCGCAGCTTATCCGCCAACGCGTTCAGGTTCTGCTGGCGGAGCTGCACCAGCTTCTGCACGAACTGCTTTTCAGTGATGCCATTGTCACCCACACGGGATCGGGATGGCACACCCAGTTCCTGCTCCGCCTTGGGGATCAGATGGTTAAAACGTCCGTGATGGATGGCCATATCAAAGATCAACGCATAGGTTAAGGGCAGCACCAGCCCACGCGGGTTGATACTCGTTTCCATGACCGGCTTGTAAAAGCCCTCTGTCGCCACTTCATCCTGCACGTCCTTCATCACCTGTTCCTGGGCGGCAGCGATCAGCAGTTCCTTCAGACGGGCATCCTGCCGCAGAGTCTCATCCTTCGCCTGAAGGCGCGGCATATAGCCCCGCACTTCGTTGGCTACCGGGGTGCTGGAACGCTCCAGGTAGCGGTTGAGTACCGTTAGCAGATTGCCGGCGCTCAGCGTGAACTGAAACCGCCCGTAGCTGATGATGCCCGAGTCGAAACTCTGGTAGGTCGCGTAGCCACCCCCTTCAAAAGCGTGGGTGATGGCAAATGCTGCCCGCTGGACTCGCAGCGGGTTGTCATCGGGTGGTTGTACCGGGGGAGTCGGTGGTGCGGGAGTGGGCGGAAGCGGCGCGGGGCCAGGGGCAGCCGGCGGAGCCATAAACACCTGCGAGTCATCCGCACGGCGCTCCACACTCCAGCCTTCACGATGCTTCCACCAGACGAATCCCTCGGCCACCGTGCGCGAGTTGGCCTCGACTTCAAGCTGGGTGCCGCTTGGCAGTTCGCGAACGAGCGCACCTGACGCCGACGGAATAGAGCGCACCCGTACTGATGCGCCACCCACCACAAAGGTGCGTTTGGCTGGCGCCGGGGGTGGAGGCGGCTGTGTCGGCAGGTTGGCACTGGCTCCGCGCGTCAGGTCGAAGGCGCGGGCGGGTAACGGCAGCACCCCGTACCCAAAACGGCTGCCATCCCCCTGGACATCCACCAGGTCATCGCGCACCCAACCGGTCTGGTTAGGGCCAAAGCTGGCCTGCAACCATTGATACACTTTACCTTGAAAAGCAGTATTCCCGGCATCCGGTTTGACATCCAGCACCGGGATCTTGCTCATCCCTACCGGGACGCGGAACAAAACACCATTTCCCGTACCCGGCCCGGAACGAATATTGACTTCAGTCACGGCCGGGTTATCGCGCACACCTCGAACAGTCAACAAAAAAGGTGTAGTTGCCATTTTGGTACTCCTGACAAGTATTGGTTGCCGGTTACCAGATGCCGGTTTCCGGTTCAGAGCTTGCAGCAAGACATTTCAAATCGGTTGCCGGAGACTGGCTGGATATGACTGGCGCACAGCTGTGCGCCCCTACTCTGCACTTTTTCACTTCATCACTCAGTACCCAGTAGTTCGCACTAAGTACGTCATCCGGCAAGTAATCTAATCGAAATCAGTGATTCCTGTAGGGGCGCAGAGCGAAGCCTCCCTTTGGGACGGCTGTGCGCCCGCTTTGATCATTTACCGGATGGAGCACTAAGTACTTCTTCACTAACCACCGATCACCAGCCACTCATCCCCTACCGCTGGTACAAAATCGTCGGGTTCAGCAGGTTTTTCTTCATGCCCGCCCAGTTGATGTCATTCGCATTCAGCGAAGCGCGGATTTCTAGGTGGAGATGGGCGGCCTGGGAGTTCCCTGTATCGCCGCAGGTGCCAATCGCCTGGTTCGGGGCCAGTTCCTGTTTATCGGTCACCGACCGGCTGTTCAAATGCCCATGCATGGCGAAGAGATGGGCACCGTTCAAGCCAATCCGGGCGAGCGCCTGCTGAGTTGAGGCCGGGAGTTGGCTATTGAGGTAGCGGACAATCACGTAATGCCCGTAACCGAAGTTCCAGGCCGGGTCATTCAGATTACCCAGATCGCCCAGTGGAATACCGTAGTCCTTAAAGCTGGGTTTCTGCGCCGTACATTTGGTACAGGCGACTGATTTCAGCACAGTACCGCCATTTGGCCCACAGAGAACCGGCTCACCCACCTTCGCACCCCAGTCCCAACCCCAGTGTTGACCCGGTGCCGGGCCTTCATAACCCCGCACCCACCAGCGCTCGATCATCGAGGCTGGGTACCGATCTGGAACGATCAGATCAAATTGGGCCGCTGCCGCGTTGAAGCGCAGGACATCTTCCCGCATCCAGCCCTCAACGCCGGTCTGGGTGCGAACGCGTGCCCACTTTACCGCGAGGCCGCTTTGATCGGGTTTGGCTTCCATGATCGTGACCGGGGTATTGCGATCCAGGCGGGCAACCGCAGCAGCACTCACCACCGGGGCTGCCCGGACGTTGGCTCCATCCCGCATCAGCACATAGCCCATCGGCACAACCGGGCCCGCTTCAGGCGCGGGGGGTGCAACCGGTGCCGGAGCCGGGGCGGAAGGTTGAACCGGCGCAGGCCCCGCAATCGGATTGGGGGCGGCTGGAGGCGGAGGAGCCAGCGGATTGGGGGCGGCAGGTTGAACGGGTGCGGGTGCAGGCGGCACTACCGGAGCCGGAGCAGGCGGTGCGACAGGTTGGGCCGGGGCTGGTGCAGGCGGTTGAACCGGCGCGGCGACACCCACCGGCGCAACACTGGGCGACGATCCCACGGAAACGGGCGGCGTGGTCGGAAACTGTACGGGTTCTGCGACCACACCCGGCGTCAGTGAGAAGGCATAAGTCGGCTGCGAGAGCGTGCCGTACCCCCACACCGTCAGATCGCCCCAGATATTGAGCAGGTCGCCGCGCACCCAACCGCTCATCCCAGTCGGGAACTTGAGGTTGAACCAGGGGTAGACTTTCCCTTGAAAGTTGGCCTTCTGGTCATCCTGCTTCACATCCAGAATCGGCAAATTGGACAGACCAACCGGCGCTTTGAACGACAGCGCATAATTGGTATTCGGGCCAGAACGGACATTGATTTCAATGACCTGTGGAAAATCGGGTAACCCGCGAATATGAGCCAGCGCGGTGATTGCCATATGCAGTGCCTCCTGAAAACGGGTCTACATTACATCATACGTGAAGGCGTGGCAAACGCAAGCGGGGTAGCATCACAATTCAGTGACATGCCTTTTGGGGTAAATTGGCAAGAACGGAACCAAATCGAAACAAATGTTCCGTTTAACACCTTCAACCTGTGCTACACTACCCCCTATGAACGCCGAACTTCATGCCCTCACCAACTGCCTTTTCACGGGTCACCAGCCACTAACCACTACATGGCGGCAAGCACTCGTCCAGCCGCCAGCCAAGGGCCAACTATGGCGGGCGGTGGCACACTCCTCTCTTCCCGCCAGAGACGTTGCCATTTGGTGGCTGTTCCCGGCCTTCCCGCCCTCAACGATGTCGCTCATGTCGCCAATTGGCGCGGCCCTCCCGTCTTCCCGCTGAAATACCTGGTGGAAACTTCGCCACGACCGCCACAACCATGACAAAGGGGGCAACCATCACTACGTTCCTCTGTGTTCCCTACCTCTCTGTTCCTCTGCTTCTCTGCAGTAAAATCCGGTATGTTTTGACCCAAATTGTTCTTCAGGATGGTAAACACACATGGAAGTCATTCGCGTGCTGCTGGTCGCAGTTCATCTCTTACTGGCAGGCATTTGGTTCGCCCAAATCATCGCTGATTGGGGTTTCAGCCGCGCCCGGCAGGGAGCCGAAGGCAAGGCGGTCGAGCTGCCGCTGATGATGGCGCAGGTCAAGGTGCTCATTCTGATGGGACAGGTCGGCGGTATCGGCGTGCTGCTGACTGGATTTGGTCTGCTGTGGGTCAATGGTTACGGCCTGTTCAACGTCGGCGGGCTCACCCCCACCTGGTTGCTCATCAAACAGGTCGGAATGGTGATCGCGCTGGCGCTGGTCTTTGGACTGATCGCCCCGGCCCAGCGCAAACTAGCACCGGCCTTCATCGCCGCTGCCAAGGGCACACCCCGCGTCACACCGGAGATCACTCAATTGATGACTCAGTTAGTCGGCGTGACGCGGTTGGTCAACCTGATCGTCTTGCTGGCTGTGCTGCTCGGCGTCTGGAAACCAGCGGTTTAGCGGATGATGAAGGCCGCCACTACACCGCCTGCGATCAGGTAGCCGAGCAAGCGATTGACGGCGATACCCAGCGTATACAGGTTGGAGAAACCCCACCAGTTCCAGTATTGCAGGTCGATGCTGGCAATGCCGGCTAATCCAACCAACCCGACCAGCAGCAAACGCGTTTCCAGCGGTTGGCCCGCCGTCAGCATCAACATGCCTGAAAGCACCCCGCCGACAATCACCTGGGTGATGAATTCGATGGCGAAGTAGCGCCCCATCCGATACTGCGATGCCGGACGGATGGCAACAAAAGCAGTGACCTGTTTGGTGATAAGGGCCATGCCATCGGTGGTCATCTCAGCCAGAGACTGACCAATGCGTTCTTGATCGGCTGCTCCCGGGGACACAACACGCTTGATACCCCAGGGGGTCACATTCTGCGTCAATCCCATCCAGAAAAACAATATCACACCCGCGACAACCGTCCCAATCAGCCATTCCATCATGTCCATCCTTTGTTTCATTACAGAACAGATGTGCTCATTGTATTCAGAGCGGGTGCATCAGTCTTGTATAAACTGGACAGACTGCGGATTTGCCTGCTGCATGTTGAAGCGCTGCCGAAATGCAGTGGGGGTCATGCCTGCAAAGGCGCTGAAGTCATGGGTGAAGTGGGCCTGATCGTAGTAGCCAGTCGCCAGCGCGATCTGTAAGAAAGAGCGCTCGCCTGCCCCGGAGAGCAACCGCAGCGCTGCCTGAAAGCGCTGGATGCGAGCATACAGGCGCGGCGTCAAACCGAGATGCTGGCGGAACAACCGATCCACGGTGCGGATCGAATACCCGGCCTCCGCGCTCACCTGTTGGATATTCGCCTCGCCGGACGCGATCTGCCGCGCCAGGTGCAGGGTGAGTTGGTGCGACTCGGTTGAATGCAGCCGAGACAGGAAGAAGCGATCCAGAAGGCTGGCCTGTTGATCAAAATCCGCCGCGTCGTAGAGGTGATATTCCAACGCCGCCGCCCCTGCCTCCAAGCCATTACGCAGGTCAAGGACCTGATTTGCCAGTTCATGCATGGGCAGCCGGGTGAAAGCAGCCAATCCACCGGGGCGGAAGCGCACCCCGATCAGATTGATTTCGCCCTGCTGTGCGATGACAACCGGATAGTCCCGCTGCCCATCAACATTGCCATGTGGGATGGGTATTCCGCAGCGGTCATAGGCGCAGCCGAAGTTGAACAAAATATCCGGCTGACCGTCCACATAGATTTGCTCGTGCAACACGCCGGATTCACCGGGGCGCGTCTGCACCTTCCAGTAGGACTCGATAAACGGTCGTAAAGGTGAGGCAGGCAGTCGGAGGTGGTACATGGATGAACATTGCGTGATCGAAACGAGATATGTTACTCTGGCATACTAGGATTTACGCTCATTAATGGGAGCAAGGCTACTGCAGTAATGATCTGAACATCCTCATATCGTCCCACATTCAGCAAGTGTGGATCACCTGAAACCAGATAGGTCACCTTGCCCGCTATAGCGCAGGCGATAAACATATCATCATCCCGATCAACGCTCACAGGACGAGGAAGCGGTTGGCTATCAATAATCTCTGCAAAAACTACATAGTCATGAATGAGTTCATCCACTGATTTACCGACCAGCTTCAGGCGATTTTCAAACTTGGGACGTCCCAGAACAGACGATAATTCATCGAGCAGCAATTCCGTTACAACGGGACGGATGCGTCGTGTATAGACTGCTTCCACGATTTTGCTCGGAACACCTGACCAAAGCATCCCGGAGACAACGATGTTGGTATCCAGTACAACCCGCAACATCGTTTTAGCGGGGTTGCTGCGCACGTTCTTCGGCGCGCCAGGTGTGAATTTCTTCGTTCACCAATTCATTTACCCGGCGGTCAATCTCAGCCTGAAGAAGTTGCGTCAGTGAAACCGCCTCCAGAATACCCAGTTCGCGAGCATCTCGGATCACTTCTTCCGGTAGTTCAATGGAGACTTGTACTAGCATGTCGATCACTCCTCTCTGATTGACTGTTGAATCTTATCACATATTCCAGGCCGCTTCTCCGCGTTGCCATCCCCCCGCCCCGATGCTAGACTCGGCAGTGGAGGTAAATCCCCGTGCCAAAGCAAGCCCTGTACCTGAAATGGCGACCGACCAGTTTTGATGACATGGTGGGTCAGGAACACATCGTTCGGACTCTCCGCAACTCGCTCAAGACCGGGCGCATCCGCCATGCCTACCTGTTCAGTGGGCCGCGTGGCACCGGCAAGACCACCAGCGCCCGCCTGCTGGCGAAGGCGCTCAACTGCCATGATGCGGACCCGGAAAAGCGCCCCTGCAATGTCTGCCCGGCCTGCATTGCCGTGAACGAAGGCCGTTACCTCGATCTGATCGAGATTGACGCCGCCTCCCACACGGGTGTGGATGATGTGCGCGACCTGCGCGACAAGATCGCCTTCTCCCCCGGTGAAGGGCAGTATAAGGTGTACATCATCGACGAAGTCCACCGCTTCAGCGGCAGTGCCTTCGATGCCTTGCTCAAAACGCTGGAGGAACCCCCGGCGCACGCCATCTTCGTGCTGGCGACCACTGAAATTGATAAAGTCCCGGCGACCATCAAGAGCCGCTGCCTGCCCTTCGAGTTCCGCCGGGTAGCCCTGCCAGAAGTCGCGGATCGGTTGGAGCGCATCGCCCATGACGAGGGCATTCAGATCGAACGCGCCGCGCTGGAAGTCATCGCCCGGCACGGCACCGGCTCCCTGCGCGACAGCATCAGCCTGCTCGATCAGGTCATCTCCGACCCGGAAGAATTTGTCACGCTGGATATGGTGCAGGCGGTTCTTGGCACAGCCAGCGCCGGAGCCGTCCGCGAAGTCGCAACCGCCGTCGTCCATCAGGATACGGCCCACGGCCTTCACCTGATTAACCAGGCCATTGATAACGGCAGCGATCCGCGCCACTTCGCCCAGCAGATCGTTGAGCATCTTCGGGCAGTACTGCTGGCGCAGACCGCCAGCGCTGATCTGGTAGAAGCCTCCCGCGAAGATCAGGCCATGTACACCGAGCAAGCCGGCATGATCGACCGGGCGCGGTTGCTGCGTGCCATTCGCGCCTTCAACGAAGCGGCAACCGCCGCCCGTAGCGGCTGGCAACCTCAGCTACCGCTGGAACTGGCGCTGCTGGATGCCATGAAAGAAGAAACGGTGATGGTCGCCGCGGCACCGATGCAATCAGCCCAGCCCTTTGGTGCACCGCCCTCGCATCCCGCCGCCCCTCTGGCCGAAGCGCCGCCCGTCGAACAACTCCCACCCGGCGCGCCGCCCGTCGTGCCGCTGATGACGCTGCGTGACAAGTGGGTGGACATGCTGCGAACGCTGGGCAAGATGAATAAGACCGGGCCAGATCTCGTCCAGTACTTCCGCCCGGTGCGGATCGATGGCAACCTGGTCCACATCGCCACCGATAACGAACTCTATTTTGACCGCCTCAATGTCCAGCAGAAGATCGCCCTGGTAGAGCGTGCGCTGACCAGCGTGCATAAGGTCGGCCTGAAGGTGAAGGTCATCATCGCCCGTGACCTGGAGGCGCTACCGACAACGCCAACCAGCGGAGACGATCAGGCCGCGCCGCAGGGCCTGGCCTACGACCCGGATGATCCGCTCATTGCGCTGGGCCGCGAACTCGGTGCGGAGATCAAGCCGGGTGATGAACGCAGTTAAGGTAAAATACAAAACGATTGTCGGGGCGATCCGGCGGATCGCCCCGACGACTGATCCACTATGAAGCGCAAACCGAAGCAATCGGCTCCACCACCCGCCCCATTGCCGACCACCGTCGCCGAAGCGGTGGATTATCTGCTAGCGCAGCTCGACCCGCAAAGCCGCCAGAACCTCCGCGCCATGCCACGCGCCGATCTGATCCTGCTCCACCGGGATTACGGCATGGGTGTGCGGAATTCATTGGGGTTGTGGGGACAAAGCCCGATCCGCCATGACCCGGAGGTTGCCGGACTGTTCCCGGACGATATCTCCCAGCACATCATCGAGCGTATGTGGGAAAAACTCCAGTCTGAGGCAAACGGCTAGCAAGCCCCTCATAACGACGAATAGAACGTACAAGTTCATTTGCGTCTGGCTCCCCTCTCCCAGCCGTCTTCGGCGCTTGGGAGAGGGGTTGGGGGTGAGGGCTTCCCGCAAATTCTCTCGAAACCTGATCGACTTCCCTAAGTAGACCACGTTTCAATCAGGGGACGTATCTTATGCGTCCCCGTTGACATCCAGAACATAGCTAACAGATACACTGGGATGCACTTCAAATCCCAGCCGGGTGTAAAGGTGATAGCCATCCGGTGAGGGTGCCAAAACCGCTACTTGATAGCCTTCTGCCCGTGCTTCCCGCAATGCATACAACGTAACTGCCGTTCCAAACCCGCGCCGCTGAAAGAAAGGCAACGTCGCCACATTGAGTAAGCCCGCCGCCCGCTGACCCAAAAACAACATCGAGACAGCAACCGGCTGATCTTCCTGCAAGGCTATATACCAACGCAGACGTTTGCTATGGAGTAAGCTGATGTAAAGAGCAAGGCGCTGCTGATCGTCTTCGCCACTATCGTGTTGAAAAACACGATGCCATTGACGCATTTGATCGTCATCGATTACACGTTGAATGGTCACCTGAGAGATAGATTTTTGCACCTCGACCAAATGATCCAGGTCGGCATACATGATATTGCCGCCATCCAGTCGCAGGCAACCCTTTGAAAGCAACTGTGCTTCAAGATCATGCGGCTGGCATTCTGGTGTGATGTACCACTGAAACCAGATTTTGCGTTCAGCAAAACGTCGGAGCAGTGCTGTGATTGTGACATCTGCCTGTTCCGGGTTGAGCCGAGTGCGGGTAACACCATTATGCGTGTTGTCCTCTACACCGGTGATGACCCAACGCACCGTATCATCCGCCTGTTGTGTCGCCAGCGAAGAAGTCCCCAGATAGTCGAGGAACTCGATTTCATTCTCGGCAGCGAGAATTGCACCATAGGCAGGATCAATGGTCATCTTTTTGTCCGGAACTAAGGTAATCGGCTAGGTTTTTCGGTGATCGGCTCCGTGCTCAAGTAAATCAAGCGCCCCTCGTGCGGAGCCAGCGCCACGGTGACCCGCTCGACTTCACCCAGCGCCGCATCGCCTGACCAGTCGTAAGCGTGCAGCGGCCCGTTTAAACCCAGCACCGCCAGCGGATAACTGCGCTCGGCGGGGCGGTCGCCCACATTGAAGCAGAAGACTGCTGCCAGCCCTTCATGCTCGCGCACCTGTACCATCACCGGGTCAGTAGCGCGGGCTTCATGGCGTACCTTGCGCGGATCTTTGGTATCGGGCAGCCGGTCATAGACCATCCCCGTCTGCCCCAGCAGCGGATAGCGGCACTGGCGAGCCTCGGTATTGCTCTGCAGCAGGAAACGCCATAAATCCAAGCGCCGGGCAGATAGTTTCGGCAAATAATCGCTGGTCATGGTCACACCGCCCGCCATACCCGCGTAGATCGCCAGCGCCTCGATTTCAGCGTCCGTCAGGTAGTGGAATGGTTCCCGCAGCAGAATGCAATCGGGGTCGATCTGCCACAGCACCTGGTTACCAAAGTTGCGGGTAGCCTGATCCCGCAGGAGCGATGCCGCCGAATTACCGCCCGTCCAGGTCACACCCACATCACCGCCAATTCGCACACCGTCCACCAGACCGATGCTGGCCCACAGCGGCGCACCACAGGCCAACCAGGTGGCGTCGCCAATTTCTTCGCGGATCATCTCGGAAAAGCGCCGCCAGACTTCGACGCGGGTCATGCCCGGCGTGTGCCATTTTGCGCGGTCGGGACCGTAGTGCGCGCCCCAGTAGAAGAAGTCGATCTTGAAGTACTCGCAGCCCCATTCCTTCCGCCAGGCGCGGAAACACTGCCGGATGTATTCAAAGGCTTCCGGGTGGGTCGCGTCGAGGATGTAACCCTCCTCGCTCATCTTGAACCAGCGGTTCTCGCCGTAGGTATACCATTCGACCAGCGGGCCGCCCTTCACGGCATCCTGCACCACCCAATCGGGGTGTTCCTGATACAACTGACTCCGATTGCCGACGATGAACGGGGCGATCCACAAACCCGGCACAAAACCCGCCGCACGGATTTCATCCATGATGAATTTCATACCACGGGGGAACTTTGGACTGACCGTCATCCAGTCGCCCATCTCCGGGGTGAAGCCGTCATCAATCTGGAAGACGCGCATGGGCAGTTGCTCGCGCTCGGCCACCGCTTTAGCCCCGGCGAGGTAGTCGAGGATGGTCGCCTCGGTGATATAACCGTACTGGTCGTACCATGAACACCAGCCGGTGATCGGCTGCCGAGCCGGACGCGCTGGAAGGATACTCGCCGCAGCGACGATTCCGGCCCATTCGCGCAGAGCTTCTTCCACACCATTGTGTTCAAAGATGTAGAGCCGTTCCGATTCGCATCTCACAGATACATCGGACGCCATGAATGGCGTCCCTACAAACGACTCCCCCTCTCCAGCGCCGTCCCATATTGGGGAAACAGCGCCAGGGAGAGGGGATTGGTGTTTTCTGTCCCAGTGCGTCAGGATGGTCAACGCTGTTGGATTGGCGCTCACATCAAAGGTGAAGCTCTGCTGGAAGCGGTCATGCCGGTCGAAGCCCAGGATGAGGCTCCCGGTTCCAAAGCGCGGCAGCAGTTGCGTCATGGCATAGCCCACCGTCGGGCGCTTTTCATACGGCTCAAAATCCGCCAGTGCCTCTGGCTCCACATATTGCCCGGCATCCCAACTCATATAGCCGTTACACAGGTAGGCTCGTAGATTTTCGACCGCGTTGAAGCGCAGTCCAAAGGAGTCGAGTTGCTCCGGCGCAATCCCTTCCACCCACCAGCGCCAGACGACTCGTCCAACGGCATCGGCCTCACTCGCCAGCGTGAAGGTCACGCCTGGGGCAGCCACCGAACGAAATACGAACTGGGCGGGATCATCGGACTGAACAACCACATCCAGCCACACCTGCCCATTGATGACCGGACGAACATCCCGCAGCACAAAATCACGGGTGAGCAGCGTAGGCAGTGAACCAAGAGTGACCTGCATCGAAACACATCCTGAATAAAATTAAACCTACATCATCGAGCGTTAAGCGATTAACCATCACCTATCTTAGTATAGCCCGCCCTACTGAATCCGAGTCAAGTTGGAATCGAGCGGGTCTCAGAAGGCGACCAAAGCCAGAGCTAGATCTTCAGTTTAAAGTCCGAGTGGGAACGTCCTGAACGCAGAGAGGCGGGGTTGGCACAGGGCCGACCTGGCAAGTCGGCCTGGGCACTATTCTAGAAGCGTGATGGTGACGGATACGATCTGTAGACGTACCACCTTTAGCCCTGCATCCGCGCATAACCCCGCGCGGTCAGATCACGCAGTTCGGCAATGAGGGCGGCATCCGGCGCTTTGAAGTTAAAGCAGGTTTTGCCCTGCATCTTCTTTTTGAGCGCATCCGAACAGTTTTCTACTAAGTCTGGAAACAAGTACAAGGGGAACAGGTGAAAAGCGACGTAGTTCTTCTTGATTTGCACCGCGCCAAATGCCACTGGCTTCTTATTGGTGCCGATGGTTTTGGTATTCAGATAGTAGTTATCTGCCGTATCCGCGACGATCAGCATGTCGGATTCGTAGGGCTGCATGATAGCGCGGAGTTCAGCAAAAGCGGCGGGGAAATCCGTTTTGGCAGGCATGAGGATCGCTCCTGGAAGATGGTTGATAGGGACCCCATTGGGGTGGGTATAGCCCATTATAGAGAAGTTCTAGCCAGCCGATTTGACTGATCTTGCGGAAGGTGGGGCGTAAGCCGTCTGCCTGCCTACAATTCGCTGCAATCCCACATGAAACCGCATCGTTCACAGCGGACTTTACAGGCGCGGCGAATAGTCGGCGCATTGCAGGCGGGGCAAACACTGGCGAGCGTATAGTTTGAGATGGGAATCAGGGGGCGCTCAGCCACCGGTGGAACGGGATCTGATGCGGTCTCTTGCCGCAGTGTGTTCTGTGGAGGAGGTTTAGGAGACGGCATCAGAATACATTCCTACGGACATCCTGATCTGATGATACGGTAAGCAGTCCAAGCAGTTTCATTATAGCCATTTCCAGCTTCGTCAAAACCTGAACAGACAGGCTCACTCCCCAATATCTGGGGGGTAAAATACAGATTCTCATTGACAACTCATAAATTCAGGATTAGCGTAGAACTGTTATCCTGAGTAAGGAAATCCTACTTCGCACAGTTGAATTCAAAAGCCACGCGGCATTGACCCGACTCCCAGTATTCGGCTCAGCGGTTCGCGTGGCTTTTACGTTCAACGAGGAGAATCCATGAATCTCGGTCGTATACTCGTCGGCAAGCCGCTGGAGACCAAAGACCTGGCGCATCAGTCGATCAGCCGCCCTATCGGGTTGGCGGTGTTCGCCTCGGATGCGTTGTCCTCAACGGCCTATGCCTCCCAGGAAATTCTGATCATTCTGTCCTACGCGGTCGCCGGGGCGGCCCTGTGGGCGACCACTGTCCCCGGTACCGCCATGACGATTGGTGATCTCGCGATCCCGATTGCGATTGCGATTGCGGTTTTACTAGCGATTGTCACCATTTCATACCGTCAGACGATCTATGCTTACCCGAATGGCGGTGGCGCGTATATCGTCGCACGCGATAACCTGGGCGAGTTAGTCGCACAGGTGGCAGGGGCCGCCCTGCTGACCGATTACATTCTGACCGTCGCGGTCAGTATCTCGTCAGGTGTCGCCCAGATTACCTCAGCCTTCCCCGAACTTTTCCCCCTGAGGGTGGAAATCGCAGTCGGCGTCATCATCTTCATGACGATCATCAACCTGCGCGGCGTCAAGGAAAGCGGCACCATCTTCGCCATTCCCACCTACTTCTTCCTGGGGATTATGGGCATCACGCTGCTGGTCGGTTTGTTCCGGCAGTTCTTCGGCGGCGGTTTACCGCAGGTGACCGGCGTCGAATTCGTCCATCACAATGAGTTGCAGGCGCTGGGTCTGTTCCTGATCCTGCGGGCGTTCTCCAGCGGGTGTACGGCGCTGACAGGCATCGAGGCCATTTCCAACGGCATCACGGCCTTCAAGGAACCCAAGAGCCATAATGCGGCTGTCACGTTGGTGTGGATGAGCACCATCCTGATCACCCTGTTCCTGAGCATCACCTTCATCGCCGTACAGATCCACGCCGTACCCAGCGAAGTCGAAACCGTCATCAGCCAGATGGGCCGGGCGATTTATGGCGATGGCAGCATCATGTATTTCCTGCTGATCGCCGGGACCACACTGATCCTGCTGATGGCCGCCAATACCAGCTACGCGGACTTCCCCCGCTTGGCCGCTCTTTCAGCCGGTGACGGGTTCCTGCCACGCCAGTTGACCTACCGCGGTGGACGGCTGGTGTTCTCCTGGGGGATTGTCACGCTAGCCTTCTTCGCTATCGTGCTCATCATCATCTTCGGGGCCAGCGTCACCTACCTGATCCCGCTGTATGCGATTGGCGTGTTCCTGAGCTTCACGATTTCGCAGACGGGTATGGTCATCCGGGCCAACAAGATCGGCAAGCTCAAGCCAGGGGAAGTCGTCAAAGGTCTGGAAACCGACATGACCTACGACCCGCACTGGCGCGTCCATCAGATCATCAGCGCGGTTGGTGCCGTCTGCACCTTCGTCGTCATGTGCATCTTCGCCATCACCAAGTTCCGGGATGGCGCCTGGGTGATCGTGCTGCTGATCCCAGCGCTGGTGTTCATCTTCTTCCGCATCCATGGTCACTATAAGAGCGTGGCGAAGGCGCTGAGTATGGACAGTGGCATCCGACCGGATGGCGATCCGCGCAGTGTACAAACCCTGATCCTGGTGGACAAAGTCCATGCGGAAACCGTGCGGATGGTCAACTTCGCCAAATCGCTCGGTCATCCGTGGAAGGCGATCCATGTGGGCGTCAACCCGGATGCAGTCAAAGAAACGCAGACACGCTGGGCGCAGCGCATCGGCGAGGGTGAACTGGTCATCCTGGACTCGCCCTTCCGCCAGCTTTCCGAGCCGATTCAGGAGTATATTGAAAAGCTCCAGGCGGAGAACAGCGGCTGCTTCGTGCATGTCATCATGGGGCATCTCTCCATGGACAGCTTCTGGGAACAGGCCCTGCACCAGAACAGCGCCTTCATCTTCAATCTGGCGCTTTCTCGGATGGAACATGTGGTGGTAACGATGGTGCCGTACCAGATCAACACCCCGCATAACGACAGCTTCCTGGGACTGAACGCCGCTGGGTCAGGGAGTGCAGGGGCTAGCGCAGCGCACTAGCCGGTTCCCGGTGATACATTTCAAGCAACACGGGCGGCTCGGTGAGCCGCCCGCTTTTTGTTCCTATACCCGCCGGGGCATCTGCGGGTGACCGGGATTGAAGTGTTTGAGGATGACCAGCGGCTCGGTAGTGCTAAGGTTGGTGATCTTGACACCAGCATGGGCTGCATCGACCGTGACGAAGAATTCATCCTCGGTCATCTCGCCATAGCGGATCATGTTGGGCGATGAGACCGGATGGACACCAAAGCGCCCGTACCCCTGGACACAGATGCAGCCATAAGCGACGGGATCGCTGACGGTGACGGTGCGGCCTGGCAATACGGTCAATTCCTTGGCACTGTAGAATTCACTCCCGTAGACAATCCAGTTTTCAGCATAACCATTGGACTCGGTCGCCGCGGGATCGCCTGCCGGAGTCGGTGCAGTGAAATGATTCTTGCCGAATTCGGGATCGGTGTTGGCTTCCCAATCGAGCAGTGACATGATGAAGTCAAGGTCATGGTGCTTCTCGGCAGGCACATCCTTGACCACCATATCCCAACTGACTACCTGGAAATCAAAGATGAGCGACTGCCACATGGAAAAGACATCGCTGGCCCGCTGCGGCTCATAGGTGCACAGTGAACCTGGCGCATGCAGGATACCGGGGGCGACATCCCAGCCAGTGCCGGGCTGCAGGCGGTAGGCTTTGCTCAGGCCGAGGATGTTGTTATCGCCGTCATTCCAGCGCTCGAGGCAAGCCCGCACCTGATCTTTAGTCGTCCCTGGCTCGAAGCCGAAGAAGGTGTAGGGGAACTGCCCGTTGGTCTGGTTGTACTGTGCCGGATAGAAATATGCTTCCGGTTTGCCCCGTTTGCCGACCAGCGCCGCCTGCTCATCACTCTGGTGCAAATGATGCGGCAGCGGGGTCATATTGTCGAAGAACTTGCTGTACATCACCCAGCCGCCGTACTTCTCGACGACGTCTTTGCCGAGGATGTCATTGCCGAGTAAGTCGGTGGCATCACGCAGGGTGAGGCGATCATCCCCATTGACGATATAGCTCAGGCCTTCATCATGCGGTGTGCCGGGGCCGTTATCCGCCACGACAGTGGAACTAAACCAGCGCTCATCGATACCGCCACGATTTGCGCCCAGCGCGTAGAGATCGGAGGGGTGCAAGCGCAGGCGGCGACCAGGGATACAGAAACCCCGCGGCACCCAGGCGGGCGCCAGCCGGAAAATGCCACCACCCTGCTCCACGGCCTGCTGAATAAAGGCTTTGATCTGCGATTCACTCATGATGGATCCTCTTTGAATGAAGGTATCAGTTTGGGTTTCCGGCTACCAGTTACCGGAAGCCGATTCATCGATATCGAACGGAACTGATATTACCGCATTCAGTGAATGCTGACAGCGAATGGATAGATGGTCATACCTATTCAGGCGAATCTGAATCACACCTATCATTATTCCATAAATTGAATATAATTTGTGTTATATGAACATCAAACTGGGAAATAACCATGTTGAAGTACGTCCTGCTGGGTGTGTTGAACTACCAACCGCTGACCGGCTACCAGCTCAAGCAGTTTATGGATCAGGCGGCGGGGCATTTCTGGTATGCCCAGACCAGCCAGATCTACCGCACACTGGATCAATTGGAGAAGGATGGGATGCTCACTTCCCACCTTCAGGCGCAGGATGAGCGCCCGGATCGGCGGCTGTACCAGATCACACCTGGCGGACAAGCCGATCTGCGGGCATGGCTGGCCGAGCCGATGACCGAGTTGCAGACCTCCAAAGATGCGCTGCTGGTGCGGCTGTACTTCTCCGCACAGATGGATAAAGCCACCATCCTGACCCAACTGCGCGTACAGCGGGCACTCCATCAGCGGCAGCTTGACCTGTACCGTAACGACATTCCGGCGCTGATCCAGCAGAGCGCGGAAGAACACCCAAGCCTGAAGCGGGACGCGATCCTGTGGGATGCCACCCGCCGAAATGGCGAATTGATGGAAGAAGCGTATATCCGCTGGCTGGATGAAACGATTGAGCGCGTTGAGAAAGAACTCTAAGGAGCCCCACCATGCAACCGATTCACACGTTATTCGCGGCTCCGCCCGCCAAACGCTATAGCAGCGTGAAGTCCAGTTCGCAGTACCTGACCATGCGTGATGGCACACAGATCGCGGTGGATATCATGCTGCCGGGTGATCTGCCACCGGGGACGACGGTGCCAGTTATCATGCTGATGGCGCGGTACTGGCGCAGCATGGACATGATAATGCCCAACCCGCCCAATAAGGCGCTAATCGGCCCGCGTGAATTTATCGCCGACGACCTGATTCCACGCGGGTTTGCTGTCGTGGTGGTCGACGGACGCGGCACCGGCGCTTCGACCGGGGTCAATCGCTACCCCTGGTCACCGGACGAACGTGCCGATCATGGGGAGGTCGCCCGCTGGGTGCTGTCTCAACCCTGGTGCAATGGACGCATCGGCGCGGTGGGAATCTCTTATGAAGGTTCGACCGCACACTATCTGCTGGGTTCCGGTGTGGAAGGGGTCAAAAGCGCCGCACCGATGGAGTATGAATTTGATGTGTATACCGATGTGGCCCTGCCGGGCGGCATCTTCAACACGGCCTTCATCCAGGAATGGAACGCCAGCAACCAGCGGCTTGATAATAATCGCCCCAGCAGCCTCTTCCCGTGGCTGGTGCGGCTGCTGGTCAAAGGAGTACGTCCGGTGGACTCCGACCGACAAACACGGACGGTGCTGACTCAAGCGCTGCGCGATCATCGGGCGAACACCGATGTCCACGCCGCCATGTCTACCGTCACTTTTCGGGATGATGTGTTCGGGAATACCGGCGTGACGCTGGACGACTTCAGCATTTTCAAGCAGCAGGCAGACTTTGAGGCCGCCGGTGGCGTTTTATTCATCTGGGGCAGTTGGCTGGATGGCACGACGGCAGATACCGTCCTCCGCACGTTCAACACCTTTTCCAATCCGCAGATCAGCGTAATCGGTGCCTGGAAGCATGAGATGACCGCGCATGGCAGCCCATTCCTGGCCCCAAAGTCCAAGCCAAACCCGCTGCAAGGGGAACAGTGGGCAGCCGTCGCCCAGTTCTTCGAGCAGACTCTGCGGCAAGATCAAGCGCCGGTGGGTAAGACGCTGTTCTACTACACATTGGGCGAGGAAAGCTGGAAACAAACCAAGCAGTTCCCGTTGCCCAACACGGATACCCAGACCTGGTACTTCCAGGAACAAGGCGGCCTCTCAACCCAGGCACCCACAGCCGCAAAGGCAGATGATCCGTATACGGTCGACTTTGAGACCAGCACGGGCCTGACCAACCGCTGGCACACGCCGATGGCCAAGCCGCTGAATTATCCCGACCGCGCCAAAGCCGACCGCCGCCTGCTGACCTACACCTCGGCTCCACTGATGCAGGATATCGAAGTGACAGGTTACCCGGTCGTGACACTCTATGCCGCTTCAACTGAGGAGGATAATGCGTTCTTTGTTTATCTGGAGGATGTGGATGAACAGGGTGTGGTGGGGTACGTCACCGAGGGGGAATTGCGGGGCATTCATCGGCCGCTTTCCACGGAAGCACCGCCCTACTGGATGGGAATGCCGTATCGAACGTTCAAGCGTGCAGATGCAGCACCCATGCCGCGCAACGAAATGGTTGAATTGACTTTTGGCCTCCAACCCACATCGGTCTTATTCCGGCGGGGTCATCGTATTCGCATCGCCATCGCCGGGGCCGATCATGGCACCTTCGCCCGCATCCCGGCGCAGGGTAATCCGGTCTGGCGTATAGCCCGCAGCGCTGGGATGGCTTCCTGTATCCGGTTGCCCGTCGTCAAGCGGTAGGCTTATGTCCCCACTTGTACATACCCGACACCTGCCGCTGCGCCTATATGGAAAGAATTAGCCATCTACATCTTCAAGGCGAATGGGTGTAGCAGCCCAGGCCTGTGAATATCTCTCTGTAACTAACGACGATATAAAGTAAAGCGGTTCTTTGCCGGACAGGGGTGCCAATATGAGGCGATAGCTCTGCGACCACATAGAACGCACCCAAGCATAAGTAGAGTCAATCATGACCTCCATCCACGCGGGTTGATTGACATCAATCTCAATTGAATCGAATTTCAGCAAACAACGATCCACTATATTGTGAGCCTGAAGGATGTTGATGATCCATTCAATTTCATGATCTGCCGTGAGATTGGTCCGTTGTTTTCCTTTTCCAGGAGGAAACCGTGAAATCACAGCGTGAGGAAAGGTGAAAATAGGTTGATGAACAAATCGGATGAACTGTAGCCCCGGTGCGTTCTCAACCAGACTCCGATAGTCACCCAATATACGATCCTGGCTCTTTCTCTCCAAATACTGCCTCAAGGCTTGATGCTCAGGATTATTCGCCTTAGACTCGGCATCTACTAGAAAGCCACTGACTTGATAGTTGGAATATCCTACCTCTTCACGCAGGTCTACAAAGTCAGTTCGCACATAGAAATGCCCATCCTGAGCGAACAATTCAAATTCGTGATATGCCCTCGGCAATACAGCTATCCAGTCCTGGCTGGCGTCAATATCGGCTTCCATCCACGCAAATCTTGACTTCCAGAGGTCATGAGGCCGCAACCAACAGCGCCCGCTGATCTGGCAATCCTGCAAAACCTTCTTCAACCATGTCTCAAAAGACTTTTCACTATCGCTATTACTCTCTTCCTGCACCCAGGGCCTGAAGCGGGAAAGCACCGTGCAATCGGTTTTCAATGGTATAGAGCCAGGCGGGTCGGCAAAGCCGATGAGAGTCCAACCCGGAGTTGAATTGAGCCGGTCTCCAAGAATGTTCAGGGTGGTTTCGCACCGCTTCTGCTGGAGGATTTCCCTGATCGCCATTTGTTCAGGGGGCATCCCGGCGTCGCTCTCTTTCACCAGATAGCCGGTTGCTTCATGGTCTGCATATGGATGTTCAATGCTGTAGAAGTTCAGATCAAATTGGCTGGATAACGCCAGCAAGTGTAATGAGCGGCTTCGCGACCAAATCGTTTCTACCCAAAGATATTGGTTGTCGATTTCAACTTCGATCCAACTGAATGGTCGGACTGCAATCTCATGATTGCTAAAACTCAACATACAGCGTCCACTGATTTGGAACTCAGCAAGCACACTCCGCACCCATCCTGCCGTAGCGGATTGGAACGCTCCCAGTCTTTCCGTTTCAGTCTGCTGTTGGGGTCGCTGCTTTGGGTAATCCCAATCTTTGGGTGGAAACAGTGAGATCAGGGTTTCCTGACCAGGGTTAACCCATTCCCAGTCATCCGGCGCTTGATCGTGGAAGGCAATCACCGTTATTCCGGGCAAGCCGGAGAGAAACTCACGGTAGGCATTTAGTGCCCGTTCACGTTTTTTCGCTTCCAGACGTTCAGCTAAAGACGGCTTTGTTTCATCCATAACAGCTTCATCTCCCGCCGACCCAGACAAGAATCTGATTTTCAGGTTCATGATACCGTTTGAATAAATACAAGTGTATATGTCCTCACTTGGACATACCCGACACCTGCCGCTGCGCCTATGATGAAAGGCACTGAACAAACCTTCAGCGTGAGTTCAATCTCCAGGAAGAACAAGGCGTATGTCATTCATTCGGACGGTCAAGGGCGACGTACCCATCGAGTCATTGGGGCTGATGCTGCCGCATGAGCATCTGTTTGTGGACCTGCGGGGGCCGCTGGCAGAAGGTTATGGACAGGGCGAACCACAGGCGGTGAGTGATTTGCTCCAGCCCTACCTGGATCATGCGCAGGCGCTGGGGGTGACGGCGTTGGTGGACTGCGCCCCAATCGGCGTTGGGCGCAATATCGCTGTGCTGCGCCATCTGGCGAACAAAACGCCCATCCATATTGTGGCCCCAACAGGCATCTATAAAGAGGCCTTCATCCCACCGGATAAGCTCGGTCACACCGCCAAACAACTGGCGGCAGAGTGGATTAACGAGATCACCACCGGGATTGATGGCAGCGAAAGCCGTGCCGGTTTTATCAAGGTCGCCGTCAGCGATGACGGGCCAACGCCGCTCGAAGTCCGCAACTTGCAAGCAGCCGTCCTCGCCAGCCGGGCGACCCGGGCGACCGTCGGCTGTCATACCATTGGCGGGGCAGCAGCTCTTCGAAATCTGGATGTCCTTGAGGCTGCCGGGCATGACATGCGCCGCTTCATCTGGATTCACGCACATACGGAACCGGACATTAGAATCCATATCGAGGCGGCCCGGCGCGGTATCTACCTGGAATTCGACGCCATCGGTGCCGTGAACTGGCACCCACAGGACAAGCTGCTCCAGTCGGTGCTGGCACTGCTGGAAGCCGGTTGGGTAGATCACATTCTGCTCTCCCACGATGCCGGTTGGTATGAGCCGGGGCAGCCCGGCGGCGTTCCTGCGGGAGGTTTTCGGGGTTACACGGCGTTGATCGAAAACTTCATTCCCCAGTTGCGAGCCAACGGCATTTCCGAAACGGTCATCCACCAGCTAACCGTCACCAATCCGGCGCGGGCAATGGCCTTCCTGCCAGTCCCGCCCTAAAACGTCTCCTATCGAAAGGAATCCTCATGCGGAAGCTGCGCTACCATCTGGTTGATGTCTTCACTAACGAACGCTTTGGCGGTAATCCGCTGGCAGTCTTCACCAACGGGCGCGGGGTCGAACCGGCGCTGATGCAGACTATCGCCCGCGAACTGAACCTCTCGGAGACCGTGTTTGTGCTGCCGCCAGAAGACCCGGCTAATCACTGGCGACTGCGGATCTTCACCCCGGCGACCGAATTACCAATGGCCGGGCATCCGACGGTGGGAACGGCTTACGTGCTGGCGAGAGAACATCTGGTAGATGTGACGGGCGACGAGACAACGATCCGGCTGGAAGAACCGGTCGGGGTAATCCCGGTCACGTTCTCCTTTGACGATCACGGCGCGCTCTCGATCTCGATGACACAGCCTAACCCGACCTTTGGTCCAATGATGGATGATCGCGCCGGAATCGCCGCACTGCTCTCACTCTCGCCGGATGACCTGCTGCCCTTGCCCATTCAGGTCGTTTCCACCGGGGTACCGTTCGTTTTCGTACCGGTGCGCGATTTGGATGCCATGCGCCGGATTAAAGTTCGGCTGGATCTGTGGGAACAGTCGTTGAAGGATACACCGCACCCGCATTTGCTCACCTTCACACCAGAGGTCGAGGTTGCAGGCTCCCACGTCCACGTCCGCATGTTTGCCCCGGCCATGGGCATCCCCGAGGACCCGGCCACCGGCGGCGCTGCCGGGCCGCTGGGCTGTTATCTGGTGCAGCATGGGCTGGTCAAGGATTCACCGGCTGCCATCATCGCTGAACAAGGGTTTGAGATGGGGCGGCGCAGCTTCCTGCATATCGGCATCGAACAGCAGCATGGCGAAATCTCCCGCGTGACGGTTGGCGGGCAAAGCGTCCCGGTGGGTGAAGGCGTGATCGAGGTCTAGTCCCGTTCAGGGCACAATCGCAAAGCTCTCGACCGTGCTCCAGTTGCGCCAAGCACTGGGTGCATCTGCCGCGCGTACGCGCCAGTAGTAACGCCCAACCTGAAGGTTATTAACCTGGATGCTGGCAGCAGGCGGCACCCCAGCCACTTCCAACCGAATTGGGCTGGTGAAGCTGGCGCTTTCATCCACTTCGATCTGATAAGCAATAGCCCACTCGACCGGCGACCAGGTCAGTACAGGCGAAGAGGTATTGAAGCGATTGCGGATAGGATAGGCACTGGTTGAAGAGTCCAGCCGCAGCACCCGCCCACCCCGGAAGTCCACTACATACAATTCTCCGGCAGCGTCTTCACCAAAGGAGGTAATGGCAAAGCCCGTCGCTATGAACGGCTGGCGCAACCAGGCTCCACCGCCAGTCCGCTGGAGCGACCAGATCTGCCCGCTGCCGTAATCGCCAAAAAAGTAGATGCCATGCAACAGCGGTAAGGCTATACCGCGATAGACATAGCCCCCAGTGACTGAATAGCCTTCCGTATGGGGGTAATCCATGACAGGCGGGGTAGATGTGCCGAAGGTCAGAACAGTCGACGGGCTGTAGAGGTGGGTACCTTCATAGCGCCGCCACTGATAGTTTTCCCCGCCGGGGCTACCTGCCAGTTGAAAGCTGATTTCTTCCCGTTCGCCCTGCCCCACATCCCCAATGTACAGGTCGCCGGTCAAGCGATCAAAGCTATAACGCCAGGGGTTCCGCAGCCCAAAAGCCCAAATTTCATCAGCCACATCCACCGGCATCTGTACACCGACAAAGGGATTATCCGGTGGGATCATATAGGGCAGGCTATCGACATTAATGCGGAGCATCTTGCCGCGTAAGTCAGTCGGGGACTGTGCCGCGTTATCCGGGTCGCCACCACCCCCGCTATCCCCCATTCCAATGTAGAGGTAGCCGTCCGGCCCAAAAGCCAGATGCCCGCCATTATGATTGGCACGTGTCCGATCCACCGTGAGGACGGTCGTCAGGCTGGCAGGATCGGCTATATCGGGATCGCCTGCCGAACGAGTCAAACGAGCGATGACCGAGTCACCATCGAGCCGCGTATAGTTGATGAACAGCCAGCCATTGCTGGCGTAATCAGGGTGAAAGGCCAGCCCCAGCAGACCTCGCTCGCTAGTCGTACCAACCAGTGCACGAACATCCAGAAAAGGCGTGGGCAGCAGCGCGCCGTTCTTGAATACCCGGACCAGTCCACCTTTTTCGATCACAAACAGGCGGCTATCCCCGGCATGGGTCAGTCCCAGCGGAGCCGTCAAGCCGGTGATGACGGGAGTTAGCGTGTACTGGGTGGGCGTGATGGCGGTTTGTGCATTAGCGGCAGCCACCATCAAGAACGTCAGCAGGAACAACGTACCAGGTATCAACCCAAAGCGATGCCATGTAGACAGGTTCATGTGATCCTCAACTTTTGGTCCTCGGGTAGATAGTCCGCCGTTATGCGATTCCTATCCACCCCGCTGGAGGGATTGCAACAACCACGTCAACGACTGCACCCCTTCTGCAAGCGCCGACTGTGGATTCGGCGACTGAGCAATCCACAAAGCGGCTTCATTCATCGCCCCAGAGAGCAGGTGCGTCAGGGCATCCAGTGATAACGCCGGCAACCGACCTTCGGCCATGAGGGTCGCCAGCGCCTCTCGCAGTGATTTCATACTATATTCGGCATCGTACTCCCGCCAGACTGACCACCCCAACACCGCCGGGGCATCAATCAACATGATGCGCTGTACCTGCGGGTCGAGGCTGGCTTCCAGAAAGGCAACACATCCGGCGATCAACTGCTCCTGAACGTCCTGTTTGCCCTCGGTGGCATTCTCGATCCGCACCCCAACCTGCCGTTGGACCTCCTGCAGCACAGATTTGAACAGCCCTTCCTTGCTGCCAAAGTGATGGTAAAGCGCCCCACGCGTCACCCCGGCCTCATGCACGATCTCCTCGGTGGCGGCATTGGCGTAGCCGTCACGGGTGAAGATCGCACAGGCCACCTCGATCAAGCGGGCGGTCGTGGCTTCCCGCTGCTGCGCTTTGGTCAACGGGTTGTCTCGGCCCATGAGCCTATCCCCTCTCATCAGATACTTACTTAAACCACTTGACATACAGACTGTATGTATCTTATTCTACATCACATACATACAGTATGTATGTTAATTGTAGACTAGGGAGTGTATATCATGCAAATCAACAGTTTCTACCCTGTGCTCATGACCAATCAGATCACTGCTACTCGCGACTTTTATACCCAACACTTCGGTTTTCAGATCACCTTTGAGGCGGACTGGTATGTCAGTCTGAAATCCGCTGATGGGCGCTATGAATTAGCATTTGTGGCCTTCGACCATGAAACGGTGGTACAAGCGTATCAGAGGCCAGTCCAGGGGTTACTGCTCAATATGGAAGTGGATAATGCCGATTCAGAATATGAGCGGCTCATCACCAAAGGCGGACTGCCGCTGCGCCGGGAACTGCTCACGGAAGATTTTGGGCAGCGCCACTTTGCGACTTCCGACCCGAACGGCGTCCTAATCGACGTAATTCAGATCGTCCCACCTTCTGGCGAGTACGCCGCGATGTATTCCTCGTAGACCTGTGGAGTCGCCCCTGCTGATTATAAGACAGGAGCGACTCAGTAAACCGCAATTAGCCGCCCAACACCTGATCGAGATAGCCCAGGAATGGCTCCACCAGAGGAATAAGTGGATCGTCGCCAGTGGTGGTATTACGCTGCGGCATGGCAATCCGCATCACATAACGGTCACGCAGGAAATTGGCAGCGGTGCCATAGGTCCCGCCTGGCCCAAAGATATTCGGCGTGGGATAGTCCGGGTTCTCCGCGCTGGCGACAAACTGCGTCTTGAGTGAGTTGCTGACGGCATCGAAGAAGCCCTGGGCGCTGGGGGCATCCGGCCAAATCCCGTAGGTGATTTCCAGCTTGCTCCCCGTACGGTCAATGAAGCTGACCACAACCGTATTCCCACCGCGCGGGGTGGCGTAACGGATAGGTGCATTGGGATCACGCTGCCAGTTGAACGGCCCACCGGTAAAACTGGTTGGCACCAGCGCCACGATGCGATCCAGGAAAGCAACCGGATCATTGAAAGCGGCCTCGGCAGCCGCAGCCTCGGCAGCCACATCCGGCGTCGCTTCGACCACTGCATCCCCCTGCGCGGGGACGTTGACCTGGTCGCCATCACGTAGAATTTGCGCCAGATTCACACGCTGGAGATCCGCCGTCTCGGTCGCGCCACCGGCGGCGGCAATGGCATCCTCGACCCGGCTGCCCTGCGGCAGATCGAGCGTTGTGCCGGTCTGCGCCACTGCACCAGTGATATAGACCTTAATCATGGGGATCGGGGTTGGCACTGGCGTCGGCGTGATGTCCAGATCCGCCGGGGCACAGGCTGCCAGTGCAACCACCACCGCCAGTAAAAGTAATGTGAAAAAGCGAACGTGTTTCATGAAGATCATTATCCTGTCAATTCATTTCCAGACGGGCGCGCCGTTGCACGTCCCACATTTCTGCCCCCCTCTCCAGCGCCGTCTTCGGCGCGAACGGAGAGGGGCCGGGGGGTGAGGTTGGTTATTCCTGAACAGGCAAGCGCAGGCGTTCCGGCACTTCACCCGTCATGACCATGCTGGCAACTTCCATTTCATTCACATCATCTTTACGGAAGTCGCCCACCTTCTGACCGTGACTGATGATGGTGAAGCGATCCGCCACCTTATGCACATGACCGATGTTATGACTGATGAAGATGACCGACATGCCCCGCGCCTTCGCCGCTTTGGTGTATTCCAGCACCTTGGCCGTTTCACCGACCGAGAGGGCCGAAGTCGGCTCGTCGAGGATGAGCAGCTTCTTTCCGAAGTAAACCGCCCGACCAATGGCAATCGACTGGCGCTCGCCACCGGAGAGTGACCCGACGGGTTCATCGGCGTTGCGGATATGGATACCAATATCCAGTAGCGCCTGCCGGGTGCGGTTGTTCATCTCGTCCTTGTCCATCAACTCCAGCGGGCCGATCCGCCGGGTGATCTCCTGACCAAGCCAGAAGTTACGGGAGATGCTCATCAGGGGCACCAGCGCCAAATCCTGATAGACCGTCTCGATACCGATGGCGCGGGCATCCTGCGGTGAATTGATCTGCACCGGCTGACCTTCAAAGTAGATCTGCCCGCCGCTGGGGGTGTAGACGCCGGTCAGGATCTTGATCAGCGTGGATTTACCCGCACCGTTATCCCCCAGCAGACCCACGATTTCCTGCTTGCCCACAGCAAAATCAATGCCGCGCAGCACATTGATGGTGCCGAACACCTTGACGATGTCCCGCATTTCGACCAGGGGGCCGTCGTGTTGATTCGCGCTCATGTACGGATTCTCCGTGACCAGTTGTTGATGACGACCGCCAGCAGGATGATGAGACCAATGACCGCATCGAAAAGCCGGGCGTCGATACCGATCAGCACCAGCCCGGTCTGCATCATACCGAAGATGAACACACCCAGCAGCGCGCCGATGATGCTGCCGTAACCGCCGGTCAGCAGTGCGCCGCCGATGACCGTCGCCGCGATCACTTCCAGCTCGAGGCCGGTACCACGCAGCGCGTCAATGCTTTGCAGGCGGGAGGCGTCGATGATAGAGGCCACACCAACCAGCATCGCCAGGATGATGTAGTTGGTGATGCGAACCCGGTTGACGTTGATACCCTGGGCACGGGCCGCGCCAGCATTCCCGCCGACCGCGTAGGTGGCGTTGCCGTAGCGCGTCTGAGTCAGGATGAACTGGAAGATGATGACCAGGATCATCCACCAGATGACGCCCAGGCGCAGGTTGATCTCTCGCGGGATCTCCAGCGGGCCGATGTTGGCGATACGTCCATTAGCCAGATCAAAGAAGCTGACCAGCAGGTTCGGACTCTGACCCAGCAAACCAATCTGATCGACCAGAGACAACACCAGCGCAATTGCCAGGGCCGCAAAAATCACAGAAGTGACGATGAAGTTCAGGGTCGAAGCACCGAGCGCCAGCGCTTTGAAGTCACCCGTATCTTCCGCATAACCTGAACGGCGCTTCTGGATACCCGACCATTGTCCACTGAGCAAAGCGCGTCCGACAAAAGCGAGCGCCACTAACCCCAGGGCAATGATCGCCATGACAACAAAACGGTTGATGGCGACAACGGGCGGCTGGTTGGAGAAATCGACATAACGGATGGTCTGCCCGCCCACAATAACCGTTAATGGCAGACCGCGATACATCAGTAAGGTGGCTAAAGTCACAATGAAGGATGGTATACCCGTCCGCACCAGCAGGAAGCCGTTGATGAAACCGAGGAAACCACACAGCAGCAGCGTGACGATCAGCGCCAGGAACGGGTCCAGCGGGGTGATCCCACGCGGGAACTGCCCGGTGATCAGCCCCAGAAAGGTCAGGCCGCCGATGCCCAGCACCGAGCCGACCGAGAGATCGAACTCGCCAGAAATCATCAGCATGGTCACACCAATAGCGACGATCCCACGCGTGATATTGTTGGTCAAGGCACCCGCCAGCGAATTCCCTTGCAGGAAGAAGTCACTGGCAACCGAGAAGAACATAAACAGCGCCACAAAACCGATGATGGCACCGGCACCCGGCGAAGCCGCCAGTCGGTTGCGGATGGCCTGCGCGGCAGGCACACGGCGGCTGCGAACATCACGCGCGCGGGCGCGTTCCGCCAGCGTGCCGCTGATGGCCTTGGTGGTCCGCACATCCCCATAATCGTTGGTCAGATGCCGGTACATCGCCAGGCAAGACAGCACGATCAATACACCGGGAGCGATGAGCAGCAGCAAGGTCGACAGATTCGCCAGTACGCTCACACCGCGACCAATAGTATCCGGTATATCGAAGATACCGGACATCAGCAGGATGAGACCGCCCAAAACCATGAGCAGCAGCATCCATTGGCCCCAGGACCAGGCCGGTCGTTCCCGATTGAAGAAGCCGAGGGCCGTGCGTAAAGCCAGGCCAGCCCACAACACACAGCCGAGGATCGTGCCCCATTCGACCACATTCAGGTTAGAACGCAGAATATTGACGCGCTCACCCAGCGGCAGCCAACCGGTCAGAACTTGTACGGCAATCAGCAAACAAATGCCGCCCAGGAGGCCGAAATTCACCGCGATATAGCGCAGGCCGGAAGGCATGGGGCCGTTATCGTCAAAGTAGGTGCGAATACCCGTATCACGATCTGGTAATGTGAGTGCAGAGAAGAGGGTGAAAAGCCCCCATACGCCTGCGATCACCATCACCAGAATTTCAGTCAGATTGAAATCCGTTCGCGGGATATTGATACGCTCGCCGAGCGCCAGCCAGCCAGCGGCGATTTGCTGCGCCAGAAGCAGGGCGAATAACCCGGCCAGCGCCAGCAAAATCACATTGCTGCTGATACCCCGCCCCCCGGAAGGGGTGGAAGATGCAGATGAATAACTGGTCATGAAAAATCCGTTGTTTACAAGCGAGGGGTTCTATTTGTCTTTTGGAGGAACCTCACCCCCCGACCTTCCCCGATCACTCGGAAAAGAAGATTGGTTCCCGTTATTAAAAGGGGGCGATGATAAGTCGCCCCCTAATCTTTAAACGTCAGCGCCGATGCGCCCCGATCTTAGCGGTAGCCTGCGGCGACCAGTTCAGCAATCGCTTCGACGTTGCTGCCATCAATGACGCCGGGGCCGGTGAAGATGTCGCCACCGGGCTGCAGCTTGTACTGGCTGTTCAGGAACAGCCACATGATGGTTTCGAAACCCTGGAGGTACGGCTGCTGATCGATAGCCTGGAGCAGCTTGCCTTCACGGATCATGTCGAAGATTTCATTGCTGGTGTCGTGGGTGGTCGCATACAGACCAGTACGGCCAGATTCATTCAGGTACAGGTTCAGCGCTGAGGACGGGTTCGGGCCAAGCATGAAGATGGCGTTCACGTCCGGGTTAGCGGTGAAGTAGTCATTGATCAGACCAGCGCTTTCGGTCGGGTCGTTGGTGATGTTCAGGATATCGAGGGCGATACCGTTCTCGTCGAACACATCACGGACACCGGCGCAGCGTGCTTCCAGACCACTGTGACCCTGCTCCTGGATGGTGCAGACACCCTTGGCAACCGACGCGCCGTCAGCGGCGGCCTGGGCCAGGACACGGCGGGCATTGCTCTGACCACCGGTACGTTCGTTGGCACCGACATAGAACAGCACTTCGAGGGCGTTCTCGGTACCGGCACCCGCGTCAGCGGTGTTGAAGATGATGACGGGGATACCAGCCGCACGAGCGCTGGCGACACCGCTACGAACCACATCGGCATCCGGGGCGGTGGTACCAATACCAACCGGGGCAGCGGCCAGGGCATCTTCCCAGTAGGCAGCCATAGCTTCAGCGCTGTAGCTCGGGTCACCCAACCAGGTGCATTCCGCGCTGAGCAGAGCACAGGCATCCACCATACCCTTCTCAACGACCGACCAGAACGGGTTACCCGCCGGGCTGCCATGAGCGATCATGATGAACTTCAAAGAGGACTGCGCGCCTGCTGCCCCGACACCGATCATAACGATGCCGCTGACAATCAGCGCAATGAGGAGAAACCGCTTGAACATTGTGAAAGTACTCCTTCAAACAAATTTTGCTATTTGGTAGTTCACACGAGACTTAAGTGCTCGTGAGGATACCCGTAAGGTATTATTGGGATATGGTGATATTGATACCACAAATCCGCGCTTGAGTGCGTGCATTTTTCTTAACGTTGCACATATTGCAACAGCATTCCCCTGCACACTCAATTAGGGTAGCGCGAATCATTCCAACGCGCAAATCTTTCCTGCTTTCACAACCGAGCCCGCCAGAAGCAAGAGGAAGCAGGCGGAGATGGTATACTTTGGCGGAATTTAGAATAGTACCCCGTATTGAATAGCGCATCGTGCGTTGAAAAAGGTAGTGCATACTCATGAGTCGGTTATTGAATGCAGAGCAACTTCGGTCAGTGACGCTGGCTGTCATCATCCTGGGCGTGATCGCCCTGATTGCAGCAGCTTTTGTTTATTTCAATGCCAGCGCCCAACTGTCGAATAATGCCATGGAACAACGGCTGCAGTCTGAAGTACCACCAGAAGCGCAAACGGGTGCCGAGGGCGCGGCTTTGCTAGCGGCTGGGGCAGCCCGGCTGCGACTTCAACAGCAGCAAGGGGTGGGAATCGCACTGGCGGGGATTGGCGTGGTGCTAATCGCCGGGGGCTATCTGGTGGGAGACATCATCACCGCACGGCGGCGCAAACAAGTTAACACAACCTCCTAAGGGCGGCCATCTGACCGCCCCTGAAGATCAACTTTAGCGCCCCGTCCGCTGCTGCTGCCGCCGTGAGATGGCGTCAATGATGACCGCCGCCAGCAGCACCAGGCCGGTCACAATCGAGCGTGCACCTGCCGAAACATTCGGGATCAGGCCCAGACCGTTATCAATGGTCATGACGATCAAAGCACCCAGAAGTGCGCTGTAGACCTTACCGCGACCACCGAACAGACTCGTCCCGCCGATGACGGCTGCCGCAATCGCATTCAGCAGCAGGTCACCGCCACCCGCGTTGGTCGCCACTGAACCCAACCGCGCGGCCAGGATCACGCCGCCCACACCGGCCATAAACCCCGCCAGCATAAACACATACACACGAATCCGTTCGACGCGGATACCGGCGCGGCGGGCGGCTTCTTTATTACCACCCACAGCATAGACATAGCGTCCGAATTTGGTGTTCTGTGCCACATAGGTCAGGCCGATCAGGAACACAATCAGATAGACCGTCACCAACGGCATCCCGCGACCGGAATTGCAGAAGATCACGAATCCGATCGTCGCCAGCGCAACCAAAACGATCTCACCCCAGATAATCGGCATCGGCTTGGAGGCCAGGCCACCTTGCTGCCGCCTGCGGTTACTGAGGATTGAGGTAATGGCGTATAACACAATGGCGATGATTCCCACCACCCAACCGACTTCATCGGAAAGGAAGGTACGGGTAATGGACGTGATGGCGCTCTCCTGGATCACGACCGTCCCCGCCCCACCGATCAGGATCAGTACCACACCGCTCCAGGCCAGAAAGCCCGCCAGAGTCACCACAAACGAAGGCAGTTGAAACGTGGTGATGATGACGCCATGCAGCAACCCGATCAGGGTGGAAGCCACCAGCGCTAGCGGCAGCATGATGAACCAGGGCACGTTGAAGGGCGGCAGCATACCCATCGCCAGCAGCACACCGGCTACGGCGCTCACATAACTCACTGAAAGATCAATCTCACCCAGCAGCAGGATGAAGACGATGCCATAGGCGATCATGGCGACGCCCGCCATCTGAACGATCAGGTTGGTCAGGTTGAAAGCCGTCAGGAATGCCGGGGCCTGCGTCTGGAAGATCAGTGCGATGATGACCCAGCCGAACAGGATGGGGATGACACCCAGATTGCCCGTTCGCAATTGTTTGAACAAATTCTGTAGATACTCGCCTGTGGTCGTCTGTCGTTGGCTCGCCAGCAGCGCACTGGTGGACGAATTATCATTATTGGTTTGGGTTGCCATGTTTACTCCACCGCCATTCCGGGCACACTCTTCAAACGCCCAGCCGTCATCGCATGAACGATGTCCTGCTGGGAAGAGTTTTTGCGCTCAAACACATTCACCATTTGCCCCAACCGGAGGACAGCGATGCGGTCCGCAACTTCGAAGATGTCGTGCAAGTTATGAGAAATCATCACCACCGCCAGCCCTTTCTCTGATAATCGCTGTACCAGATCAAGGACTTGCCGGGTTTGGGCAACGCCCAGGGCCGCCGTCGGCTCATCCAGAATGACCACCTTGGAGTTCCACATGACCGCTTTGGCAACCGCAATACTCTGCCGCTGACCACCAGAAAGAGAGGCCACTGGCAGGCGCACTGAGCGCAGCGTGGTCACCGCCAGCGAGTTCAGGGTATCCACGCAGGATTTTTCCATCGAGGCTTCGTCCAGGCGGGCGAAGGGGCCAGTCCGCTCGCGGCCCAGGAACATATTGGCGACCACATCCAGGTTATCCGCCAGCGCCAGGTCCTGGTACACCACTTCGATCCCCAGTTGAGAAGCATCTCGCGGGCTGTTGATCGTCACCTTCCGGTCTTGAAAAAACACGTCTCCTTCGTCAAAGGCGTAGATCCCGGCAATCCCTTTAATCAAGGTGGATTTACCCGCGCCGTTATCGCCCACCAGGGCCATTATTTCGCCTTCGCAGACTTCAAAATTGACCTCGGTCAGCGCCTGGATTGCCCCAAAGCGTTTGGTCACGCCGACGGTCTTCAATATGGGTTGAGTAGACACAAGTAGTATCCTGTGAAATGACTATCGAATGAAAAACGATACTCGCCTGCCCCCTCGACTTACAGAAAGGGCGCACAGTGGTGTGCGCCCTTTCCAAAATCGTTAGGACATTGCCGGGGCGCACCGGGGTGCGCCCACTCATCACGGTCTAGCGGTTCGCCGGGCAGAAGGCCTCGAACTCACCCACGCAGATTTCTTCCCAGGTGCGGAAGCCATCAGCGATAACCGTCTCGGCGATGTTGGCCGAGGTCACACCAACCGGAACCAGCAGCACTGACGGAATGTCATTGGTGCCGTTGTTGACTGCGCCAGTCGCAATCGCGCTGGTGTCTTCACCATTGACGATCGCAATAGCCAGCGCGGCAGCAGCTTCAGCCTGAGCCTTGATCGCCTTGTAGACGGTCATGCTCTGGCGGCCTGCCAGAATGTTCTGGATACCACCCACGGTCGCGTCCTGACCCGTCACCGGGATGAACGGCAGACCCTGGTTCTGCAGCGCGGCGATCACCGAGCTGGCGATACCGTCGTTAGCGGCGATGGCTGCATCGATGCCACCACCCGCGGCGGTCAGCATCTGTTCGAAGATGACCAAGGCTTCCTGGTTATCCCAGTTCGGCACGCTCTGATCGTCGACCAGAGTCCAGGCACCGCTCTCGAACAGCGGCTTGATGACACTGTTGTAGCCATTGGCGAACAGCGTGGCGTTGTTGTCCGTCGGCGAACCGTTCAGCACGGCCACGCGGGGGTTGGTCAGACCAGCGGCTTCCACCGCGGCGACCAGACCTTCACCCTGGATGCGACCGACTGCTTCGTTGTCGAACGACACATAGAAGTCCGCGCCGGGGCCTTCGATGGTCAGACGATCGTAGTCGATCACCTTGACACCGGCGTCACGGGCCAACTGGATGATCGAGGCACCCGAACCACTGTCCAGGTTGACCATCAGGATGACCTTCGCGCCATTGGTGATGGCCTGCTCGGCCTGATTGATCTGCGCCTGAGCATCACCCTCAGCATTGACGATGCTGTAGGTCACGCCAGCGGCATCAAACGCTGCTGACAGGAAGCGACGATCGTCGGCTTCCCAGCGGGCCGATGACGCGCTATCCGGCAGCAGTACGGCGATGTCCGCCGTCCCCTGTGCTTGCACCGTCACGCCCATAATCAGCGTGAACAGGGCAATCAACGGGGTGAGAATACGAAAAACTCTGTTAAGCATTGCACGATCCTTTAGCGATGTAAGCTCTATGTGCGGAACTATCTAAATTGCCCAATGCACCGTGGGCAGAGAGAAGTATAGCGCCTTTTGTTAGCGGCGCAATATTTATTAATAGATATTCCAGTAACTTATTACTCCCTTAATCGATACAGTTAGGAACTAAACGGACACTTTACTGCCCTGGGGGTGCACCAAAACAGGGACCTACTTCCATCACCGTACCAAGGCATATCCGGTTGATAGCCCCGCTCATCTCGATCACCTGGCGATCAGGGAAACGATCCAGAATGGCTTCGCGGGTGTCGCTCAAGCCATTGTCAATCGCCAGGACGATGTCACTGTTCAAAAGTGGATGCGTGACGCTCATCAGCGGCCCCACGCCGCGCCAGCGAATATCTTCCCCGCGCACGATCACCAGCAGCGGACGACCATCGCGCAGCGGTTCGAGCGCGTCCAACACCTGTGGGCTGACCCAGTTAAAGCGATAGAGCACGCCGATGCGAGGCAGGCTGTAAGTAAGCAGGCTTCCAATCAAGAGAAGCGTTAAAGCGGTTGCAAGCCAGCGCCGTCCGATGACCTGACCAAAAGCTGCCAGCGGCACCGCGCTCAGGATGGCAAAACCAGAGAGCATTTCAAAGTAGTAGCGGGTGCTGTAGCGCTGTGAACCTATCCAGTAGGCGACATGCAACCAGATCAGCGCGATCCCCACCGCCAGCAATAGATAAGTCCACAGGGCACGGTCATCCACCGGGCTGACCACCAGTACCGCGCAGGGCGCGATCAGCCATAACCCAACCAGCAGCATCCAACCATAAGCAAACGCCGGATTCTGCAAATCAGTCACAGGTCGATTGACAGACCAGACTGCCAGCGCTGTACCCACAGCCAACCACCCCACCAGAACGAGCCTGAAGTCTGGTGCGCTGCGTGTCCCGATCCATACACCCGGCAGCAGCAAGAGCAAACTGAGGCCAAGGGGTGACCAGTAATCGCCATCAGCCAGCAAGTGCTGGCGCAATTCCGGGTCGAACTGACCATCACTTGTCAGCGTGCTGCGCAGGCCAACACTCCCGCTTGCATCCCGCGTCAGCCATAGATGCCAGCCGAACAAGTCCGCCGCAGTCAGCGAAAGATCCCAGCGGGTCTGCCGAAGGCCTTTTTCCAGCGTGTGGATATTGCGCCCGTAGCCTTCGCCAAAACCCACCCGGTCATAGTTCCAGACCAGAGTATACAGATTAAGAGATGGATTCCCGGTCGCCGCCGTATTAAAGGCGGGGATCAAGAGAGTCACGCCACCGGCCACGACCGCCAATCCCAGCAGCGGAATCAGTGATAGGCGAAAGCGCTTTTCCCGCAATGCCAGGATCAACCGTGCCGCGCTCCAGGCCATAAAGGGAATTGCCACCGCCAACCCTGCCAGCGGGCGATTGATCACCGTCAAACCCAACGCCAATCCAGCCAGCAGCCCCCACCGCAACCGATTCTGCCCGTGCGTCATACGCCAACAGGCATAGAGAAAGAGCGTCGTCGTAAAAAGCGCCGCCGTATGCCCCATCAATGTACCGTTGAGCAGTAGTGCCATCGGGGAAAATGCAGTGAGTGCCGCTGCGATCAAGCCTACATCCGGGTTCACCAGTTCCCGCCCCAGACGGTACGTCAAGGCCACAGTCAAACCGCTCAACAGCGTATTGATAAGCCAGGGTGCGCCAATCAGTACCCCTATGCTCAGGAACAGCGGCCAACCCAGTGTATACTTACCGAAGCGAGTCGCCTCGCCATTGATCGGATTCAGGTAGTCCACCACAAATGGCTGCCAGAAAGCACGGCGCGGCTCTGGCGGTGGAATGATCACCTGTCCACTCGACAGCAGCTTGGCCTGCCACAGATAGGCCACTTCATCTTCCAGATGCGGCAACCGCTCGAATACCTGCCAACTAATGACGGCGCTCATCACCATAGCGAAACCGACACATAGCAGAACGAAGAGCGTGTGGACCGGTCGTTGGAAGCGCGTCATCAAATGCCATCCACTGGTATTTTAGGGAATCGTAATGTTGCCCTGCTAAGGTAATTTACTTTAGACCAATTGTCGTGTGAGAGTGCCATGACCCGCCTACGTCTGCTGCTGAGTCTGTCTGTGAGTTTCAGTATACTCTGCCTGGGTATGACCGCAGCAAGTGCGCAGGGTAGTGTCATTCGCACGATTCCAGTGCCGGAATCCTACAGCGTCGAGGTCAACTCCCTGCTGGGGCGGCTGTATGTTGGCGGGGTAGACAGCCTGAGCATCATCGATAGCAGCACCTTTCAGACCGTCACCACGCTGACGGGTGTTCGCTTCACCAGCAGCGCCATAGATCAAACCCTGGCGAAGCTGTACCTGGCACATGCGGATGAAGGCGTTCTGCGTGTCTTGGATATGGCGACCAACACATGGCTGCCCTCGCTGATGGACAATGGAGCTTTCGCGGTTGCACTCCATGCCACCGACAATCGTGTATTTGTCTCTGGTGGAACCAGCGTCTCGGTCTTCGACGGGCCGACCGGAGCCGCGATCACGACCCTCGACTTTGGCAGTGGAAACGGGACAGCCTGGATGGCAGTTAACCCGGTTACGAACCGTTTGTATGTCCAGACGGGTGATGTTCAGGTCAATGTGGTCGACTTGAATACTTACAACGTGATCGACAGTTTTCCAATCACGGGCCTGTGGGTTCAGATGATCGTTAATCCCTTGACCAATCAACTTTACATCGTGGAATGGCAAGGCCCGGATTACGTCGTTCAGATTGATCTGAATACCCATACCCAGGTAGGCAGACGCAGCTACGCTGACAACCTGATCAATGGCATCGCCATCAACCCCATCAACAACCACCTGTACCTCAGCGGCACGACCAATACCTCACCGATCAACTTCGGACGCTTGATGGTCGTGGATATGACTTCGAATCAGCTTTTGGATACCGAGGCAGTCGGGGATTATTTCTTTGGCGTAACGGCTGATCCACTGACCAGCCGTGTCTATGCACTGGCTCATGTGCCACCGACCAGCGTATCGGGGGCCAACCGAGTGCTCGTCTTCCAGGATGCTGGACCGAATTTCAACCAATCCCCCACCCGTAACTTCTGGCAGGAACCACCGACCCTCACCTGGAATCCAGTTAGCGGTGCGACCGGCTATGAGGTACAAGTGGATAACAACGCCGCCTTCACCTCACCGGAATACCAGAACAATGCGCTCGGCCCCACTGACTTGCAGGTGACTACGCCGGAACTCCCCGACGGACTCTATTCATGGCGGGTGCGGGCCAGGCGCGCCGATAACACCTGGGGCGCTTGGAGCGCTGTCGATACACTGGTCGTGAATGACTAAGCCAGTAGCCAAAAGTAATCCACGACCGTTTCCTGGTCATTGGTAGTTTTACGCACAAATGACGGTCATGGATCATGGAATTGTTTCGGCGGATGGCTTAGACCCCTACGGCACAATCGTCTTGGTCGGTTCTAACCCCGGCTGAGTGACTCGCGGTGGCAGTATGGCGGTATTGGTCGGAGTCGGCGTGATCGTCGGTGTATCCGTCTGAGTTGGGGTATTGCTCGGCGTCAGGGTGATCGACGGCGTCAGGGTAATCGTCGGTGTAGCGGTCAAGGTCGGTGAAGCCGTAAAAGTGGGCGATGGCACCAGCGTGTTGGTAGGTGTCGGGCTGGGACCAGGCGTGAACGTCGAAGTCACCGCAGCCACCAATGACGGCAAGGGTGTGGGGCTGAACTCAGAAGTCGGTTCAAAACCTTCCCCGTACTGGATAGCAACGTTGGTGGTCGTGAACGTCACATCCACCTGCTGACCGCGTCCCCCAAAACGAGGTTGCTGCTCCCCATTCCAGATCACCAACAGGGCCGCCGCATTAGAAGCCGTCATCAGAATCTGCTCGGATGCCACAAACTCGAGAGTCGTACCCGGCAGCACCAATTGGGCCAACTGGGGTCGGCCATCCGTGGTCACGCGCATCCAGACGCGCTGCTGCGCCAGCACCGTCACAAAGACTCCCCTTCCCGGATAGTTCTGCTGGATGATCGGTGTGGGTGAAGCGATCACCGCAAAAGTGATGGTCGCAGCAGCCGTCGGTGTTTGAGTCAGTGTGGGCGGCAGTTGCTCCAGGTTCAGCCCCGGCTCTTCACTATCCAGCCGTTGAATCGGCGGCGTGCCAAGCAGTTGAAACAGGACGAAGGCAATCACAGCCAGCGACGCCGCTGCCACCAACAGCATCACCAGGCCATTAAAAATGCTGCTCCGGCGGGCGACTCGTTCCGGCGTGGTGATCTTGACCGGCGGCATCGCCGGGGGCGTATCCGTGATTTTGCGGGGTGCGACCGGCGCGGCAATCGGCACCGTCGTTGTTGTGCGCTTGCGAACGGAGCTGCGACGCGGGAGAGTAGCTTCCTGCCGGGCACTTTCAAAGTAGGTGACAACGACATCTTCATCCAGCCCCAGGTAGCGGGCGTAATTGCGGATGAAACCACGCACCTGCACAGTCGAGGCATCGCTCAGGGTGAATTCACCCAGCTCGAACGACTCCAGAATCCGCCGCCGAATCTTGAGCACCCGCTCGGCATCTTCCAGAGTCAGTTCTTTGGCTTCGCGGGTTTCGCGCAGGTAGCGGCCCAGTGCCTGTGAATCCATGCGTTATCGCTGCGTCCTCTATCGTTTATCCCCCGGCCCGTCTGCTGCGCCACCCCTGACGATACCCTACACCCAGCCGAGAATGCAAACGACCCCTGCTGCCAGGGGCCGTCTATCGTTTAGCAGTCCGGGTGATTATTCCGCAGGGGCGGCTTCCGGGGCAGCCTCAGCCGCCTTCGCGGCAGCAGCTGCGGCGGCGCGTTCGGCTTCAGCCTTGCGGTTCGCCAGGAAGTCCGCGGCTTCTTCTTCACGAACCACATGAATGTGCAGCGTGGGTGAGCTTTCCGAACCCAGGCGTACCGGGGTCGGGAAGTAACCGAGTTCGCGGATAGCCGCGACGCTGATACGGCGGCGGTTGATATCGATACCGGTCTTCTGATGCAGGGCTTCGGCAATATCGGTGGTGGTGACCGAACCGAACAGCTTGCCGGTCACAGCAGCGCGGCGACCAAACACCAGTTCCACGCCGTCGATCTGGCGACCGAGTTCATTCAGGCGGCCTTCCAGTTCAGCCTTACGGGCAGCGGCAGTAGCGCGGAGCTGCTCGGCCTTCTTGAGTTCGGCGGGGGTAGCCGGAACAGCCAGCTTCTTCGGGATCAGGTAGTTACGGGCATAGCCATCGGCGACAGTCACGACTTCGCCAGCCACGCCTTGCTTGTACACGTCAGCCAGGAGGAGGATCTTCATGATACGGTTGTCCTTCACGGTCTAAAGCGTAACCGGGTGGCAATTTCCACGCGGCACGTCAAGGTATTTTCGGAGGGGATATTATACGGCTGGCGAGGCTGACTGACCAGCCTGAAATTGTGTTATGATCTGCCTTTGTGGTCGCTATCCAGCTAAAGGAAATCACCCATGCAATTCACACTGACCATGCCAGACTGGGCGGATGAAGAACTCCGCAAGCTGCCAGATACCCTGCCGACCGTCGAAGACCGGATGGCGGCGGTGATCCGCTTTTCACGGCTGAATATCGAACACGGCACCGGCGGGCCATTTGCGGCTGGCGTCTTTGAGCGCGAGTCAGGCAAGCCGCTGATGATTGGCGTCAACCGGGTGATGGCGCATCAGATTTCATCGGCTCATGCAGAGGTGATGACCCTGTCATTGGCGCAGCAGATCCTCGGCACCTATGACCTGGGCGGGCCAAACCTGCCGGTCTATCAGTTTGTGGTCAACTGGCGACCGTGTGCCATGTGCTTCGGTGCCACATTGTGGTCCGGAATTCGGTCGCTGGTGATTGCGGGCAGCGGGCCGGAACTGGAACAGATCACCGGCTTTGACGAGGGGCCAGTGCATCCAGAATGGAAAGCGGAACTGGCGAAGCGCGGCATTGAACTGATCGAAGATGTGCTGAAAGAAGAAGCGATGGCGGTCTACCGGCAGTTCGCAGCCAGCCAAGCCTTTGTCTACAATGCGCGGTTGGGCAAGACAACCTAACGGTACATGACCTGTTATGCAGGGATTTATCAGGTTACATTTCGTAATATAACAGGTCGTTCAATATCAACAAACACCATAATCTCTTTCACCGTATCGCGAAGGGGGACTCATGCGCCGCTATGCCGGTTCAGTTGTGTGTGTTTTGCTGCTGACTTTTGCCTGCCTGACCAGCGCGCGGGACGCGTCCCCTTCCCCTATCACAGCCGACTCTGCTGAACAGATTGCCCAACTCGCGGTCTGGGACGGGATGGATTTCTCACCAACCAATATCGTCTTCAACGATGACTTGACCGGCTTCCTGACCTACAGCGAGGCGGGTGAGTTAGCGCTCTGGTCGGTCGGCACCGACCACATGCCCACGTTGATCCACACGACCCCGGCGATCCGCTACGCCCTGAGCCAACAACAAGTCGTGTATCAGACCAGCGCTGAGGATTTGACCCTGCACTTCTGGGATCTCGTCAGCGGAGCGGAATACTTCACATTGGATAACGCGGCCCACCAGACTCAACTAGCCTGGAACGCGGACGGCACCCGTTTAGCCTACATCACCCAGGACGAGAGGATTGAGGTCTGGGACATCCCTAGCCAGGAACGCCTGCAAGTACATAGCCTGGATGGCAGCCAGGTGAGAGCGCTGGACTTCCTGCCGGGCAGCGGCGACTTGCTCATGCAAACCTACCGAACAACAGGCATCACCCTCGAAACCCGTAGTTTTGAGGATCGCAACCGTAACTTTTTCATTCAAACGGGTGTCCAGTTGTTTGAAAAGGTCCTATTCAGCCCGGATGGTTCAACCGTATTCATGACCGAATGGTTTTATCCACCGGGAGAAAGCGGCATTATCAACCTCACCCATGCCTGGAATCCGCAATATGCTGGTACCTTCCAGGGTGGAAAGCTTGGATTTTTGCCCAATGGCTTGCTGTACAGCAGTACAGCGGTCGGGTATTCGGATCGCCAGGTGACCATCACCCTGCGCGACCCGGTTACCTTAGAAGTAAGGGCCACCTTCGTCTATGGTGGGGATGTGCCAACCGCCGCCTCCCACTGGTCATTCAGCCCGGATGGCACGCGGCTCGTCACGGTGACCTGGAATTTCGCAGCCGAAGGGGGCCGCAGTGACCTCGACAAACGCGCCTATACTTTCTGGGATGTGGAGGCCCAACAAGCGCTTGCCACGACCGAACCGCTTGACAGCGCAGGGGTGATCGCGTTTTCACCCGATTCCACTGTCTTAGCCATCGACTACCGCCAGCAGATCGCCCTGTGGGACGCGCAAACAGGCGATCTGCTGACGATGCTGAACGGTCACAGCGCACCCATCACCCGCCTGATTTTCTCAACCGATGGCACCCGCCTCCTCTCCCTGGCAGATGATGGCACAGTTCGGATCTGGGGAATGCCGGATTAAGTGATGGTCAGCAGGGGGAAAGCGACTGATTGTTGCCCCGGCAACAGCAGCCCAACCTCAGCGATGTTACCCTGCCAACAATCGTTAATGGAGTTGGAGGATAACATCTCATGGCAACCGGTACACTGGCAGGGAATTCAGCATTGACCCGGCACGTCATCAATGGCGTGATCGGCGGACTGGTCGGCGGCGTGGTCTTTGGCATCATGATGGCGATGCAGGGCATGATCCCGATGATCGCCGCCATGGTCGGCTCGCAAAGTGATATCGTCGGTTGGGTAATCCATCTGCTCATCAGCGCCTTCATCGGCGGCACGTTCGGCGTGATTGCTTCCCGCCTGCCCGCAGGCTGGCCCGGCGCGCTCATCGGCGGCATCGTCTGGGGCGTGGTCTGGTGGGTGCTGGGTGCGCTCATCATCATGCCGCTGGCCCTGGGCATGAACGAGATGGTGCTGCAAATCGGTCAAATGCAGATCAACAGCCTGATCGGTCACATCATTTTTGGTGCCATCATGGGCGCGGTCTACCGACTGCTGGCCCAGCGCGGTTAAGCCCCGTTTGAAACATTTCACCCCGCTGCTGAGACTCCTCCCCGGTAACCAGTCCGGGGAGACTCATCTATGCTCACAATCACATCACCATTCCACACCATGATGACCACTCACCGTCTGCTGACCGGCCTCCAACCGGATGAGATCCAAACCTGCGGGGGTTACATCAACCGGATGCAGTTCCGCCGGGGCGAGACGATCTTCCACCGGGGCGACCCCGCCGACAGCATCTACTTCCTGTTTGAAGGGCTGGTCAAAAAGACGTTCGTCAATCCGGCGGGCGATGAAAAGACCATCAGCATCTATCAGGCCGGTGATCTGTTCGGGGCATTATTCCTGGGCAGGTACAAACATCGCATCAGCACCGCCATCGCCCTGGAGGATGTCACGGCGGGGCGGCTGCGGCGGGATCATCTTCAACTGCTGATCGGCCAAATTCCCCTGCTCGGCCTCAACCTCATCAGCTACCTGGCGGACGAACAACGGGAAACACTCGCCCGCCTGCACGCGCTCCAGCACGTTGATGCACGTCACCGGCTGCTGGGCACTCTGCTCAGTCTGTCGCGCCGCTACTGCTGTGATGAAGGTACCTGGTTCCACCTGCCGGAATCCATCACCCAGGATGATCTGGCGAGCATCACCTGTTTGAACCGGTCAACAGTCAACGTGCATCTGAACCAGTTGCGGGAACAGGGCATCCTGGGTGGCAAAGGGCGGCGCGTGCTGATCGACCGGCGGGCGGTCGAAGCCGAACTGGAGCGCGCCGGGCTGGAAATTTTGGAATAGCCTGGCGCTGACCTACAATTCTTCTTACTTTTTTCACAAATCCTCAATCGTTTAACCCTATCTTCATTTCGTATACTATCGATATCCTCGTTAGAAAGGGTCTATTTGATGCCGTACAAGATTAGCTGGCATATTCCAGATGAAGTCGTTTACATCCATTACAGTGGGATCGTCAGCGTAGACGAACTCCGAAGCAGCCTGCAAGAAGCCTATGACTATATGGAAAGCAGCCCCCGGCACCTGGTGCATACCATCAGCGATGTCGGCGATGTGGTGACTCCCACCACAATCAAAGATTCGATGAACATCATTCGGGAAGTCGGCAGCCACCCGCGTACTGGCTGGACAGTCAGCATCCGGGAGAAATCCCCGCTGGTCAAAATGGGTTCCGCCATGGGATCGTCCATCTTTGGCCTGCGCTTCCGCGCCTTTGATACGCTCGAACAAGCCATGGTTCATCTGAAGTATTTTGATGAACGCTTGAGCTGGCACAAAGACGAAGCCCACAAAATCGAATCGTAACGGCTCCAGCAGGTGGTTATGATGCCGCCATGCTCTTTTTGGAAAGGGTCAAACCTATGCCGTATAAGGTTAGCTGGTATATTCCGAATGAAGTGATCTATGTCCAGTACAGCGGGACGACATCCGCAGAGGACTTACGAAACAGCCTTCAGGAGATGATTCAGTATACTGAAAGCAGCCCTCGGCATCTGGTGCATACCATCAGTGATGTCGGCGATGTGGTGACGCCTACCCCTATGAAAGAGGCCGTGAGTATCATTCGGGAAGTTGGCAGCCACCCGCGTTCCGGTTGGGCCGTCAGCATCCGGGAGAAATCCCCGCTGGTCAAAATGGGTTCCGCCATGGGATCGTCCATCTTTGGCCTGCGCTTCCGTGCCTTTGATACGCTCGAACAGGCCATGGTTCATCTCAAGTATTTTGATGAACGCTTGAGCTGGCATAAAGACGACGCCCACAAAATCGAATCGTAACGGCTCGCGCGGGCGGTTATAATGCCGCCCATGACTGACTTTCCCCTCTACAGTGATGACTACTTCATGCGCCTGGCGCTGGATGAAGCCCGCAAGGCCCTGGAACATGGTGATGTTCCTGTGGGTGCGGTGGCTGTCCGCGCCGGCGAAATCATCGGGCGCGGCTTCAACGCCCGCGAGCGCGACCAGGACCCAACCGCCCATGCCGAGATGATCGCCTTGCGCCAGGCCGCCAGGGTGGTCGGGCATTGGCGACTGGAGGGCGTGACGCTCTACTGCACGCTGGAACCCTGCGCCATGTGCGCCGGAGCCATGGTGCTGGCCCGCCTGCCCCGCCTGGTCTACGCCACCCACGACCCCAAAGCCGGAGCCGGGGGCAGCATCATGGACATCTGCCGTCATCCCCAACTCAACCATCAGATCGAAGTCGTCAGCGGACTGTACGCTGAGGAAGCGGCGGGCTATCTCCGCGCCTTCTTCGCTGAACTGCGGGCGCAGGGCCAGCGGCATTAGAGAAGTTACGGCAGAGAGGCAGAGTAAACGGATTTAATGCAAAGCGGCAAAGAAGCAAAGGCGCAAAGCGTTTTTATTGAGGAAAGCTCAAGTTCCCAACGGATACTCGCTACATTAGCAGTTTGGTTTTGATATGGTCAAAGATCAGCGTGCGTGCATAGACGGTTGTTTTGTGTAGCAAAAAGATAAAAAATGCTTCCATTAGCAACAACACCGGACTCAAGAGCCCATATCCAGTCAGTCCAGTGACTATCGTCGCTATGCCGATAATCCCCACAATGAGTAAGCCCGTTAACCGGCTCCAGGGGTGGACTTCAAACTCGACTACCACCTCAGTCCGACCATCAACAGTCGCATAGAATTCACCCCATACAATATAAGCGCCGCTGCGCGGAAGGCCGACATGCAGCGCGAATTCACAGATATCCGGCGATTTAGGACGCAGATATTTCAAATCATATCGTTTCCAAGCCAGACCCTCGAATTGGATGCCATTGAACTTACGGAAGCGCGTCACGCAGTCAGCCAGCAGATAGGGACTGGTAAAACGGAGATGAGCCGTTTCAAACAGGGTCTTAAAGGGATTTATGATATTCATTGATACAATCGTGTAAACAATAGATCTTTCACGTCGGAGGGCAGCAGGTTATGCGACCCGGCACGATGATGTTCCAACTGATCCTGCTTGCAGGCACCACCGCGCTCCTCATCCTGAGTATGGTCTATCCCTTTCTCCCCTGCAATTATGACGCGCTGGCAGTCGGAATTTCCAACATGGCCCAGGGGGTGGGGATCATCGGTTTGCCACTGGTGCCCCTCGGCCTGCTGTGGCTGATCGCAGAACTTTGGCGACTCGGACGACGGCGGCGCAACCTCGCTGTCAAAGGGAATGGGTTCTACTTTGCCCTCGTCGCCGTGGTCGTCGCCACCCTGGTGAGCATCGCGCTAGCGGTGATCGGAGTCTTTAGCGCTGGGGTGAGCCTGGGCATAGTCGCGTTGGCAGGGTGGCTCGTGGCCCTCAGGCGGCTCATCCCCTGGGTTCGTGCGCTGCGGCAGACCCCACCCGCGCATTTCAACCTCGCCCCGCTCTACCTGATCGTGCTGCCGCTCACCGCCTTACTCATCCCGCTGAACCTGGCCACACCCATCACCACAATGAGCCGGGAGCGGGCGATCAGCATGAGCACGGAGATCATCGACGCGCTGGAAAACTATCAACGACTGCACGGGGGCTATCCCAATACGCTGATCGCTACCTGGCCGGACTATTCCCCGCAGGTGGTGGGCATTGAACAATACCACTACGTGCAGCAGGGCGAAGCTTATAACCTGATCTTCCAGCAGCCGCGCTTCCTGCTCGATGACTTCGGGGCGCGGGAGTTCGTGGTCTACAACCCGCTGGATGAACACATGATCATCAGCCATACGTCGTGGATTCTGGTGATCGACCCCAGTGTATTGCGGCGCTCTCAGGGTTGGTATGCCTCACGCCGTACCGCTGCCCCGCACTGGAAATACTTCCTGTTTGATTAGCGGTAGGGCGCACCCAACGCTAATCAAACCGTTGGTTCACCCCATCCCAAAGCCGCGCGCCATGCCCGTCGCAAAGACCACCATCACCACCAGCATGATCGCCTGCGCGGTGCTGACCCATGAGAACAGACTCGCCCGGCTGGTATCCACTGCCTGACCGCGCCCACCGGCGATGCGCCAGCGGATGAAGGTGATCATCGGCCAGATCTCCAGCAGGACGATGCCGATCAACAGCGCCATCTTCAGATTGAAGAAATTGTTCATGACGTAATACTCGGTGCCTTTTTCGTAGCCCGCGAAGGCCCGCAGCAATCCGGTGACGACCAGCAGGATGGCCGACAAACCCCACCAGTTATCGGCAGTCAGCACGCGGCTGATGCCCGGCTTATCCAGCGTGCCGGCCAACGCCCGCCCCCGCGCCCAGACCGATCCTACGCCGATTGCCATCCCCAGCAGATGAACGATTGCCAACAGCCATTTGACTTCCATCAGGTGCCTCCGTAAAGGTGTGTGCTGCCATGTGATGCTATACGGTAAACACTGTTTGCGGGTTGCGCGGCAACCGTATTTGAAACCTACGAGAGAATGTTATACTCAACCTATCGTCCAATGCTCAACGGATTGAGAGGTACGCCATGCCCCCCGAATTACTCCATTTCCGGGTTGAACGCTTCGATGACGAGGATGGTGTGTACTTCGTTGTCAGTGGTCAGGAAATCGCGTTGGTCACTGAGGGCGACACCCTGGATGAAGCCCTTCGCCATCTGCGTGAAGCCGTTGAACTGTACTATGAAGAAGACGGACTGACCGTACTGCCGCGCATTGAAGTCATCGTCGAAGTGACACCTGAATATGCCTAAACTGCGTCGCCTTTCAGGAAAAGAGGTTATTCGGATTCTCGGTTCGTTTGGGTTTGAGACCTACACGCAAAAAGGAAGTCATCTTCGGCTCCAACGCATCAAAGACGGGCGCGAACAACGTTTATTGGTCGCTTTACATGGCAGCAAGACGATTAAGACAGGCACTTTGTTGAGTATTTATCGACAGGCGTGTGAATTTATCCCTGAAGAAGAGCTACGCTCTCATTTCTACACCGATTAGCCCCTCGTCATTCAGCAGCGTTCACGAAAGCTGCTCCAGCACAAACGCCACGAACCGCGCCACATCTTCGACTGGCAGATCCGCATACACCCCGTATTCGTGCATCCGCGACCGCCAGACCAGCGCCTGCTCGATCAAACCGGCCCATTCGGGGAAGGCAGCTTTCGCCCAGGCGGCTGCCTGAACCTTCGACCCCGCCACCCCTTCCTGCACGGTGCGAAGGCCCCGGCACATAGTCAGCACGACATAGGCCAGCGAACCGTGGTGGCTATCGGCGGCTGCCGGAGCGTAGCCACGCCACCCCAGCAGATGATCCCGCACACAGGCCACATAGTCGGCAAAGCTGATCGGCGGGATGAAGTCAGCGGGTGACGGGCCGTGCAGGATGACACCGCCTTCCCGCACCCGATACCAGTTCATGAGCCAGTCAGCGCCCGCCTGCACCCGATGGAGGGGTTCGCCGGGGCTGATGATGCCGATGGGGGATACTTCCGTCTGGAACACGCCCAGCGCTCGCCGGGAGATATAGGCCACTTCGACGCGGTTATCCCAGTGCGGGAAGCGGGCGACCAGCTCGGCATGGAGGGGGCGCAGACCTTCGATATCGGCTTCGGTCGGGTCGCGCTCCAGCACGGTCACCAGATCCACATCGCTCAGGGCATCATCGTAATCGCCGCTGACCAGTGAGCCATGCAGGTACACGCCGATCAGGTTAGCGGTGAGGGTGGCCTGCCAGGCGGGCAGCAGCCACTCCAGCAAGGCGTTGACGCGGGGGAATTCCGTCGGTGGCATGAGTCTGCTCCCGGGATGTGCAGCGGGTGTCGGTCTGGCATTGTACCCGAACAGGGCTTCCTCCGTGACCTGCTGACGCAAATTTGAATCGTCCATTTGGTCGCTGTTGGGGATTGGTACCATCTGTAGGGGCGACCGGGCCGGTCGCCCCTACGAATGCCATCACTCATCCATTACCTCATATCAACCGGCGGAACGGAAAAATGGTTCGATTTTGTTCCGGTTTTGGGGCGGGTGGACGAATCGAGTATGATTTGGGTAGCCATTCATGCATGACTATGGGTGCATCCAGATGAAAACGGTCCCGCAAATTCGTATTTTTCTCTCTTCGCCTGGCGACGTCAGCGCTGAACGACGCAAATTACGTGACATCATCGAAGAGCTGAAAAAAGACCCGCTCTATAGAGCGCAGATGGAAATTGAAATCGTCGCATGGGATGATCCCGACGCGGATGTCCTGATGCCTGCCACATCAGACCCGCAAGCGTCGATTGATGCCGGACTGCCACGCCCGTCTGAATGTGCGATTGTGTTCACGATCTTCTGGGGGCGCATGGGGTCCCAACTAAACGACAAATATAAGAAACCCGATGGAACACCCTACTGGTCCGGTACCGAATGGGAATACTGGGATGCGCGGCGCGGCTACCACGACAATAAAACGGGCTTACCGATCATCTATGTCTACCGCCGCAAGGACGAGCCGCCAGAACCTGTGGCGCGTCCTGGTCAGAGCAAAGCAGAAGCGTATATCGAGCATGGGACTCAGCTCAAGCGCCTGGATGACTTCTTTGCTCAATTCCGTGACGCGAAAACAGGGGCATTTGAAGGTTATTACTTCGACTACGAGACTTTGGACGGCTTTGCTGAGCTGGCAAAGAAACATGTACGCACGCTCCTCCATCACGCACAGCGTATTGTGGCAGGCAAAACGGAGCACGAATCCGAAATACCCTCAGCGAAGCCCGCTCTGGAATGGAACACCGAGAAGGAAGGCTCGCCTTTCCCTGGCTTGAAACCCTTTGAAGAGCGGCATGAGAAAGTGTATTTTGGGCGCTCGCGAGAGGTTGCTGAGGTCATTAGGCGCATGGCTTCTCAGCGTTTACAAGTCATCGTGGGTGCAAGCGGCAGCGGCAAATCTTCGCTGGTAAAAGCGGGCGTCCTGCCTAAGCTGCGCGATAACGCCCTGCCCCCCAGTGCGCGCTGGAATCGGGTGATGATGCGCCCAGGCAGCGCCCCCTTTACGGCGCTGCACGCTGCCCTGCAAGCGGTATTCCCTTCCGTCTTGGTGGATGATGCTGTGACGCTAGCGAAAGCCCCTGAGAACCTGCATCGGATGCTGGCCCGCCACTCCAAAGGCGAAGAGACCGTCCTGTTCATTGACCAGTTTGAGGAACTTTTCACCTCAGCAAAAGACGATGCCGATGCATTTATCGCCATGCTCCGGTATCCCTCTGAATATCTGCGCGTCCTGCTCACGATTCGTTCGGATTTCTACGATGTGCTGCTGACGCACTTCGAGAAGGAACTGCGCGAAAGCACCTTCACGCTGGCCAAGCCCTCAGCGCTAGCGCTGGTCGAGATGATCCAGGGTCCCGCCAACGTGTCCGGGTTGGTCTTTGAGGGACGCCTGGTCGAGCAAATCGTCGAAGATGCAGGCACGGATGCAGGGTCGCTGGCGCTGGTCGCCTACATGCTGGATGAGCTGTATACCGCTGCCCGCAAGCGGGGGCAATCCACTCTTACGCAGGCCGATTATCAGAACTTTGGCGGCGTGCAGAAGGTCATCGGCACCCGCGCCGAACAGGTCTTTATGGCGCTGCGGCTTCCTGAACCCGAAAAGACCTTGCAGCGAGTCTTTCATGCGCTGGTGACTGTGGATGAACGCAGCACACGCCAGAGCGCCGAGCGCGGCTTGTTTGCCCACGATGCCGAAGCCGCGCGCCTGATTGATGCCTTTGTGGAAGCCCGCCTGTTCACATCGGATAAGGGAACAATTGAAGTCGCCCACGAAGCCCTGCTGCGCGAGTGGAAGCTGCTGGCGGAATGGATTGCACGCACCAAAGATGACCGGGGGCAACTGCGGCTCGTGGAGCGTGAAGCCGAAGAATGGGACAAGCGCGGACGGACATTCCTGCCGTCCGCCGAGCGCCTGAAACCCCTGTATGCGGTACTAAATGGGCTGGGTTTGACGCAGGCCGATCTCTCTCCGCTGCTGCGGGACTACCTGTATCCGCAAAGAATGCTGCTGGCGGAACTGGAGAAGCCAGAAATCGACGAGAAGCGCCGTCTGCGCATCGGCGATGACCTTGACCTGCTCGGCGACCCGCGTGAAGGCATCGGTGTAAGAGCGGGCGTGCCGGAAACGATGTGGCTGCCCGTTGAAGGCACAGATGGCGAATTCAAGTTTAAGTTTGGCACATTCAGGGTCAAGCCGTTCTTCATCGCCCAATATCAGGTAACCTATGCTCAGTATCAAGCATTTGTCGAGGCGGAGGATGGCTTCGATAACCTCGAGTGGTGGCAGGACTTCCCCGAAGACTGTCGCCCACAACCACTGACGGACCAGCGGACGAAGAATGCGAACAATCCACGCGACAGCGTTTCATGGTATCAGAGCGTGGCCTTTGCCCGGTGGCTGAATCACCGTCTGCGCGGGCTGCGAATACCTAACGCACAGGTAGGGACGCCATTCTTGGCGTCCGAATACGCGGACGGGCAGAAGCCCGTCCCTACGAGCAGCGCGTGGGTTATCGGCGACAACGCCGAGATTCGCCTGCCGACCGAATGGGAATGGCAGTGGGCTGCGCAGGGCGGTGCCGAGCAGCGAGAGTACCCGTGGGGTGGGTGGCAGCCGGGATACGCCAATACCAACGAAGCAGGCTTAGGGCGGGCGGTTGCCGTTGGGATGTACCCGCATAGCGCGGCGGAATCTGGTGCGCTGGATTTGGCGGGTAACCTGCGGGAATGGTGCTTGAATGACCACAATAACCCAGATATTATAGATGGTTATAGTAATGGGAAAAGTAAGGTGCTGCGGGGCGGCTCGTTCGATAGCAGTCAGGACTTTGCCGCTGCGTCGGCCCGCATCAACTTCAACCCGAACTTCAGGAACTACAACTATGGGTTTCGGTTGGTGTTGGGTGCCCCTATCGCGTCTCTGACCTCTGCAGCGCCGTAGGTCGTGGTGGGGCGGTGCCGGACGCGCCGTTGCGCGTCCCTACGATGATCGTCGGTGGGATGGGGTTGTGACGATCACGATGGCGGATGTGTCGGTGTCGGGCGAGCCCGACGCGCGTCCCTACATGGTAATCGGCTTGGTAGGGACGCCCAACGGGGCGTCCGCCGTTACCCTGCCGAATACAACGAATCATCTGACCAGCGTGCCGGGTTGTATTCGATATAGGAACGAATATGGTTGAGTCCTGCCTCATTGCGGATAATGTGATCGTGATAGCGGGATTGCCAGATGTGACCATCGACTAGACCTTGATCGCGTAGGCGTGCAGTGACTGCCCCTTTGTAGGCATTGACGACGCGACCCAACCGGGTCGTGAACCGACTGCTTTCCCCTGTCAGCGCCAGAATGCCATGTACATGGTTCGGCATGATGACAAACGCATCCAGTTCGACATCCGGGTAATGGTCAGGGATTGTAACCCAACAAGATGTTGCCCACTCACCTGCGGCAGTAGGGTGCATCTGCTGGTCGGTGATTGTGCCGAAGATATGCTGACGGTTATGGGTACAGATCGTCACGAAATAGGCACCGGACTGACTGTAATCATATCCTTTGAGACGCGGGGATTTGCGCTGCGGCAAGGTTGGCACGATGATTTCCGTCGACAATCGTGTTGGATATTCAGGATGACGGACGCGCAACGGCACGTCCCTACAACAATTATCACCGATTTTGCGACATGGGTGAATTAATGTGTGGTGATGCAACCAGCGGAAAGATTAGCCGGTGTCTGTGTAGGGACGCCCAACGGGGCGTCCGCCGTTACCCTAATGCATACGACGTACCGGATTAATTCATACGGCGATCTGGATTAACCACATCGAAGACGTTTGATAGGGATGGCCGCAGACGGACGCGCCGTTGCGCGTCCCTACGTTGCCCGCCTGCCCTTTCCCCGCTAGAATCCCCCACATGAGACTCACCAAACTGCAACAGAGCGCGGCGCAAGCGGCGCTGGACACGACGGTATTCTTGGACGGGCCTGCCGGGACAGGCAAGACGACAGCGGGGGTGCGGCGGCTGCGGCATCTGCTGGAGTCGGGGGTGCCGCCGCAGTCGATTTTGATTCTGGTGCCGCAGAAAGCGCTGGCCGCCCCCTATGTGGACGAGTGGCGCGGGCGCAAACGCCGGGCCGGGGGCGAGATCAGCGTCCACACCATCGGCTCGCTGGCCTTCCAGATGGTCGATCTGTTCTGGCCGCTGGTGAGTGAGGACGCGGGCTTTGCCGATCCCTTCCGCCGCCCGACCTTCCTCAGCCTCGAACTGGCGCAGTACTTCATGGCGCGGGTGCTGGGGCCGGAGATCGACCGCAACGATTACTTCAACAGCGTGCGCCTGAGCCGCTACCGTCTGTACAGCCAGTTGCTCGATAACCTGAACAAAGCGGCGGTGGTCGGGCTGGGCTATACCACACTGGGCGACCGGCTCAAGCGGGCGCTGGCGAAGCCGGATGTCACCCAACAGTACATCTATGATGACGCGCAGGCCTGCGTGAATGCCTTCCGCGACTTCTGCCGCCAGCATAACCTGCTGGACTTCTCGTGGCAGGTGGAGTTGTTCGTCGATCATCTGTGGAAGCTGGCCCCGCCGACGCGCTACCTGACCGAGACCTATCGCCACCTGATCGTCGATAACATCGAAGAAGACAACCCGGCGACGCATACCATCCTGCACGACTGGCTGACCGACTGCGACTCGGCGCTGGTGATCTACGACTCGGATGCCGGGTACCGGCGTTTCCTGGGGGCGGATCCGGTCAATGCCGCCGGGCTGAAAGTCCGCTGCGCCGAACACATCACCCTGAGCGACTCGTATGTGATGGAGCCGGATGTCGCCCGGCTCGACCTGGAACTGCGCGGCGCCATGCTGGGCGATCCCCCGAAGAAGACGCGGGCGAAGGTCGATGCGCGACGGGCGCTGCAATTCACCGACCAGATGTATCACCCGCAGATGCTCAACTGGACAGCGGACGAAATCCACCGGCTGATCCGCGATGAAGGCGTCGAACCCAAAGACATCGTGGTACTGGCTCCCCTGCTCTCGGATGCGCTGCGCTTTTCGCTGATGAATCGGCTGGAGGCGCTGGGCGTCCCGGCGCGGTCACACCGTCCGTCACGGGCGCTGCGGGATGAGCCGGCCTCGCGGGCGCTGCTGACCTTCGCGCGGCTGGCGCATCCGCATTGGAATCTACCGGCGGCCTCGTTTGATGTGACCTACGCACTAATGGCTGCGCTGGGCGATCTCGATCTGACGCGAGGGCGGCTGCTGACCGAGATCGTCTATCGCAAAGGCGTGCTGGGGTCGTTCGAGGCCATCCGGGCGGATGTGCAGACGCGCATCACCTACACGGTGGGCGAACGCTATCAGGCGCTGGCGAAGTGGCTGGAGCGCTACCGCGAGGGCGAGCGCCAGCCGCTGGATGTGTTCTTCAGCCGCTTGTTCGGGGAGATCCTCTCGCAGCCGGGGTTCGGCTTTCATCAGGGGTATGACGATGCCCGCGCCGCCGCCGACCTGATCGACAGTGCCCGCGCCTTCCGCTGGACCGTCAACACGGTGCTGCCAGAGGTGGACGCCGGGCAAGAGTATTTGCAAATGGTCGAGGACGGTCTGCTGGCGGATCAGTATGTGCGGGACTGGGTGGTGGAGGAAGCAGCGGCCAACTCGGTGCTGCTGGCCCCGGCCTATACCTTCCTGATGAGCAATCGCCCGGTGGAGTACCAGTTCTGGCTGACGATTGGCAGCGGATCGTGGGGTCAACGCCTGTATCAACCGCTAACGCATCCGTATGTGTTGAGCCTGGGCTGGGATGCCGACCGCGTCTGGACGGACGCCGACGAAGAGCAGTCGAACAAAGAGGCGCTGTATCGGCTGGTGTCCGGTCTGGTGCGGCGCTGTAAGAAGAAGATTTACCTCGGCTACAGTCAGTTCGGTGAACAGGGGTATGAGCAGCGCGGCCCGCTGTTGGAGAGTATTCAGAAGATTTTGAGGAACACTTGAATCTTATGAGGTAATCTCCAGGAACGGATGAAAGGCTACGTGTATCTTAAATCTTTCTGACTTAATGTGGTCAGTAACCTTTCTTGCGAGTGTTTTTAGAATTTCACGTTTACTATCTTGATAGATATACTCAAAATCGTCTGGCCTAGTTTCTAAGCCCAAGAAAGTGGCTTCGCAGAGTAAATCTATCAGCGCTCTAATATCTTTTACTTCGACTTTGGAGTTGGTTATATAGCTCTCGATTTGTTCATACGTCACAATTTCGGTCGATCCAGCGAATTCTATGAGAATTGATTCGATTTCAGGATAGGTAGCCTCTGTTTCTGAGATTAGGGTATACCAAGCATATTGTGAATAGTCTTTCTCAGCTAGCTCAATGTCATCAGCTTCAATGCGATCATGCTCATGATTGATAGCATGCGACAGGGCGCGTTTGGTAAGAAAAATAATGTCACGCGGTCGAGGGATAATTTTCCCGACTAGATAGTCATTAACTGGACTTCCATTTATCCTGCCAACAAAATATTCTCTCCAGACATCAATATCCCTATCTTTTGGATCTAATGAGCTTTTGATTCGTTTTTCGATTACCAGTTTCAATAAGTCTTTATCATTCCAATTCAAGTAAGTATGCTTGAATTTATCTCTTTCACGAGTATTGGGAATGATATAATGGAAAATGTCACTACGCAGAAAAATGATAAGCGACAAGTCAATTGAATTTACTCTTGAACTAGAACGCTGGAAGTCTTTTGAGATTGCATCAGCTGCACTTAATAAGCCAAATAGAAATTCTGAGAGCATTTGGAGGTTTGATTGACGGCTCCAAGACTTGTCCAGATTATCTACAAGTACGAATATCTTTTCCTTGTCGCTGTTGCTCAACACCTGACCGATTTGCGCTCGTAAATCAGGTATCAGTCTGTTATGAAGTGCTTGAGCTACATTGACTTCTTGAGATTTTATAGTGCCAGATAGATCAATTCCTTTAACTTGCTCCAGTATAGTTTCAAGTCGTACTGCAAATCCATCATGGATCAATTGTTGTTTGTCCTCAAAATACTCTATATATTCCATGTCTTCTTTTGATAGCTGCCGCAATCCAATCTGTGAGTCGATCTCAAAATAGATGCTTCGCGCGATTTCAGTATAAATGAGCGATTTCCAGATAGTCTCTACTAAATTACTCGTAGTTGATTGAGGCAATACCCTTTCATATATCTCAAAAATACCGTTGACTTGATAGTCAATTGGTTTGATAACACAGACATGGTATGGTGATTTAAACATGTTCCTGAGATATTCTGCGATGCGATACAAATTTGCCGTTTTTCCACTTCCTTTACGTCCTACAAATATTCCATATTGAGAGGTTGACAATGCTTCTGAAAACATAGGCGATTCAATAAAATATTCAGATAGTCGGGATTGTTCATCTTCAGCAACATATTGCCCTAAATCAATGCGCTTCAAGATTGCTTCAGACTTTGCCTTTTTCTGATGTTTCTTGAATCCATTTAAGGTCGTCTGGAATTTTTCCCTATTTTGAGTGACCCAGTTATCGAAATGTAGGATGCATTTGTCTGGAGTTTCACAGACCTGAAGCAAATCAAAGTAATCTACTGGTGCTTGGTAGGGCGAATGTGCTAACATCAAAATCGGTTTTGCAATACCATACGCCATGCCAGATACGAACGCACCTCTTAAATTATATGGGGCTTTGTTTTCCCTTAGATCGTCCAAGAAATGTGTTACTACACCTAACCCGCCATGTATGTTTTCAAAATACCACTCTAAAGGTCTACTACTGACCTCTTGTGGATCATCAAAAAGAACCCGATGAGATTGATATCCGTCTAAGTGACGTCCCAAATCAAATACTTGGTCTGTAGTTACCCCCGGCTTGACATATAGTATCGAAGGCTCATCTCTTATTCCCTGTGCTTTTGTCTTTAGAAAGTTGCCGAAGATGCTATCATCTGACTGAAGGTGAGGTTGTGCTTGAAGAAACCTATTTGCTAGCTCATGATAGTTTTCATATGCGACATATCCAATTGTGTTTATGAAGCCAAGTTGTCCTTTGAACTTATCCTGTTCCCATAAATTTTTGTCAACTGTTAGCCATATTCTTTTCCTGTTTATGATTGCATATCCGAGTTCAAAAACGACATTGGGCGTTGGAAATGTCAAGTCACACATAAATAGGTCAGATTCGATTATTTTGTCGCACACCTCGTCAATTATGTGCTTCCCTATAACATCTTGACTTACCCAAGGAGTAACTACAACCCCATTTGAAGGGTCCACTGCCTCCTGATTAATTCTTTCAATAGCTTTGGGAATTGTATAGGTAATTGCAGGGTGGCGAGATGAGTATGCAAAGAAGGCGGAATACATTTGCTCAAATAACCTCACTGCTGAAGCAACTTACTTAATCATGTTAACATACTACCACGCATTCAATGATTGCAATTCGACAGATGAGTATTTCTGCATTTATAGATGAGCGTTGTTGAGGAACTACACCATGTCCTGCTGCCGACAGTGTGAAGGTCTGGAAAACGTCTTTGATGATGGCACCGCCAAGAGCGATCTGGAAGCCTACCGGCGCGAGGGGCCAGCCAAGACCACCCGCCTGCTGCTCGATCACCTGCGCGGGGCCGGGGTGGACGGTCTGACACTGCTGGATATCGGCGGCGGCGTAGGTGCGATCCAGCATGAGTTGGTCGCCAGCGGCGTGCGTGCGACGGTGGATGTGGATGCCTCGCGGGCCTATCTGGCGGCGGCGCGGTCGGAAGCAGCGCGGCGGGGTTATGCCGAACGCGCGCAGTATCATCACGGCAATTTTGTCGAGCTGGCCCCGCAGATCGAGGCAGCGGACATCGTGACGCTCGACCGGGTGATCTGCTGCTTCCCGGATATGCCAGGGATGGTGCGGCACAGTGCCGAACGCGCCAAACGCTTCTATGGCCTCATCTATCCTCGTGATACCTGGTATACCCGGACGGCGGATCGGATCGGCAATGCCTTCCTGTCCCTGATCCGCAACAAGTATCATTTCTTCGTCCATCCCGCCGCCGAGGTGGACGCGCTGGTGCAGCGGCAAGGGCTGACGCTGCGCTATCACCGCAATGCCAGCTTCTTCTGGCAAGTGCTGGTGTATGAACGCTAGGAAGCGAGTTCTCAGTACACAGTTCACAGTGAAGAAGTGCAAGCGTGAAGTAGTACAGAGTGCAGAGTGAATACTGGCTGATAGCGAATAGCTTTTGGCTGATAGCCAAGCCGACTACCCAAAGCTGAACGCTGGCGGCAGGTAGCCTCTTTCAACCGGAAACCGGAAACCGGGAACAGGTCACCGGCAGCCCTCTGGCTGATCGCTGGTAGCCTATCACCTTGAATAGCCACCCATTGCCTCTATAATCCGGGCGGCTTCGGAACTCATGAGGGAATGACGGCATGACGACAAATACGCCGCGGGCGCTGGCGCTGGTGGGGATGCCAGGCTCGGGCAAGACGGTCTGCGCCCAACACCTCGACCGCCAGGGGTATTACACTTTCCGCTTTGGACAAATTGTGGTGGATGAGGTTGCGCGGCGCGGCTGGGTGCTCAACCCGGAAAACGAACGCATCGTCCGCGAGGAATTCCGCCAGCAGGAGGGCATCAATGCCATTGCGCGGCGGGCGCTGCCCTACCTCAAATCGGCGATGGCGGAGCGTCCCTGCATTGTGATTGATGGCCTCTACGGCTTTGGCGAATACAAGCTGCTTCAGGAAGAGCTGCCCGGCACGATGGCTGTCGTGGCGATTGTCAGCGAGCGGGGACTGCGCTATCAGCGGCTGGCAGAACGCCCGGAGCGTCCGCTGACGCCCACCCAGGCCGCCGCCCGTGACTACGCCGAGATCGAAAATCTGGAAAAAGGCGGGCCGATCGCCATTGCCGATTTCACCCTGCTGAACAATGGCAGCCCAGGGGATCTGCTGGCGGCGCTGGATGCAGTAGTGGCGCGGCTGGATTTCCGGGCGCAGTAAGACTTGCGGCAGAAGGCGTGCGCGCTTCCGTTATGGATAGCCCGATTCGGAACAAATTCGGGACATTTGTTCCATTCTTGTATCCAAATGGAGCTATCCTGTAGATAGAGGCGCACAAATCGGGTTGCAGGCGTAGGTTTCTGATGATGACGGTTGAAATCTGCCCACGCTGTCTATGGAGTCCAATACCGCCTGATTCCACCCTGACCGTAATCGAATCATGATTCGATTTTTCCCCTACTCTGCACTACAATCTTCAGTAGTTCACAGTGTGCAGTTCACAGTCACAGTGAAGGCCATTGGCTGCTCGCCGGACGCTGGCAACCCAAAGCGGTGGTCTGATCGCTGAATAATACAGGAGGATTTTAACCGTGCAGATTGTTGTTTTTACCCGCAGCACGCCGGATACCGCTGCCAAAGTTGAAGTGGCCGCGGATGGGCGTGTAACCTGGGGCGATGCGGCGCTGGTCGTCAACCCCTGGGATGAATATGCACTGGAAGAAGCCATCGTCCAGGCCAAGAACGCGGGCGGTAAAGCCACCGTCATCGCCCTCGGCCCGGAGATGCATAACGATGCCCTCAAGCACGCGCTGGCGATGGGCATGGATGAAGCGGCCCGTGTGCAGGACGCCGCGCTCGACCCCGCCGACAGCCTGAGCTACGCGACCGCCGCCGCCGCCGCCGCAAAGAAAGTGGATGGGGTGGAACTGGTCATCTTCGGCAAAGAGAGCATTGATGTGGGCAGCGATCAGCACGCCTACCAGACCGCCCGCAAGCTAGGCTGGCCCATGCTCAGCAGTGTCTCCAAGATTGTGGCGGTCGATTTCGCCGCCAAGACCATCACCGTCGAGCGGCTGCTGGAACAGGGCAAGCAGGTCGTCACCAGCAAGCTGCCCGCCGTCCTCAGCGTGACCAAAGAGATCAACGAACCCCGCTATCCGTCATTCATCGGCATTCGCAAAGCCTCCAAAGCCGTCATCCCGGAATGGTCGCTGGCTGACCTGGGCGTGAGCGCCGTCGCTGCCCGCACGCAGGTCGGTCGCTTCATGAACCTGCCCGCCCGTGAAGGTCAGGTTGAGATGATCGCAGGCACCCCGGAAGAAATGGCAACCAAACTGGTAGATCGGCTGTTGGAGGAAAAGGTACTATGAGCGCGGTTCTCGTCTGGATTGAAACCTTCAAGGGGCAGGCGCTCAACGCAGGCCGGGAAGCTCTCGGCGCAGGTCAGCTGCTGGCGGAACGCTTCGGCGTCCCCTTGACGGCTGTCGTCTTTGGGCCGAACGCCGCTGCCATCGGCGCGGAGCTGGGTGAATTCGGCGCGGTCAACGCTGTCGTCTGCGAAGATACCACCCTGAGCGATTACCGCCTTGAACCCTATGCCGCCCTGCTCACCAAACTGGTACAGGAGCATCAGCCTAAAGCCGTGGTCGCCATCGGTTCCAGCCGCGGGCGCGAACTCCTCGCCGCCTCTGCCGCCGATACCGATTCGAGCCTGTTGACCGAAGTCCTCTCTCTGAGCGTGCGCGATGACGGCGCGATCCAGGTGGTGCGCCCGGTCTACGCGGGCAAGGTGCTGAGCGAAGCCGTCGGCAGCGCCGCCGGGACTCAATTCGTAGCCCTGCGGGGTCGGGCGTTCCAGGCTCCGGCGGCCAACGCAGGTGCGCGCGCCAGCGTGACGACAGTCGCCCCGGTCTTGAGTGAAGACGCCATCGCCACCAAGATCAGCAGCTTCGAAGAAGAAGTCGGCAAGGTCAACCTGACGGATGCCGCCATCATCGTCTCCGGTGGACGCGCCGTTGCCAACAATCCCAAAGATGCCCCGGCGGGCGTTCCGGATGCGACCGTGTGGAAAGCGCAGGATGCCTTCGCCAACGTGCTGCAGCCGCTGGCGGATGTCCTCGGTGGAGCCGTGGGGGCCAGCCGCGCCGCCGTCGACGCCGGTTATATCCCGTATGCCCATCAGGTCGGGCAGACCGGCAAGACCGTCAGCCCGGATGTCTATATCGCCTGCGGCATATCCGGGGCCATCCAGCATCAGGCCGGGATGCGCTCCAGCCGCGTGATCGTCGCCATCAACAAAGATGCCGAAGCACCCATCTTCAAGTTAGCCCGTTACGGCCTGGTCGGTGATCTGTTCCAGATCGTCCCGGCCCTGACCGCCGAACTGAAGAAACGGCTGGGAAAGTAGTCGCCCTCAACACTTCCTCAATGCTAGGGGTCAAAAACGGGACTTACAATAAGCTGTAGGTCCCGTTTTTCGTTTGAGTATTCATACGTTCCATTTACTTTATTGATCAATCAGTTAATCTTGGCGGTATCCCTTATCCCGCCGTTGGAAACAGGACATCGCAGCCAATCATGAGTGATGCCATCCGCGTAATTTACATCGAAGACGATGACATGGAAGCCATGCTGTTTAAGCTCGGCCTGGAGAAACGCGGAATCGAGGTGCTGCACCTGCCCGGTGCCACCGTCGAGAGCCTCGCCACCCTCCAACAGGCCGAGTATCTGGCCGCCAAAGCGATCTTCATGGATATGTGGGTGGGTGTGGTCAATGGTATGGAGTTGGCTTCCATGCTCCGCAAACGCGGTGACGAACGTCCGATGTTCCTGCTCACCGCGGGCGATAACCCTAATCCGACCGTCCTGCGGCAGATGAGCATCACCTTCCTGCAAAAGCCGCCGGACTTCGTCAAGCTGGCGCAGATGATTAAGACACTGACCTAGAATCCTTCATTCTTCCGGTGTCGTAATCACCACAAAAGCGCCGGGTTGGATGGCATTCAGCACCTTCTGAAGTTCAGGCACAAATGGCAGTAGATCCGCCAGTCGATTGCTGATTGCTCGCAGCAACACAATGGCGATAATGTTCTGCTTCAGATTTTGTTGGTAACTCAGGTTCTGATCGAGGGTGACAAACACATCAAATAGCGGCTCCATGAGGCGGAGCAGTTCCCCATTCTTCTTCCCTGCCCAACCCATTTCTGGAACGGTTTTGACTTCATGATCAACCAGTTCAAATTTGAGCTTGCGAGGCAGATTTTCGTCAAGCAGGACGCGCATCAAGCTGTTCCATCAAAACGGATTCGGAAAGGCGAAGTACGGCAATAGCTTGTTCGCGGCTCACGCTGGGGAAATCATCGAGGAAGGCGTCCAACGAGTCCCCCGCAGAAAGATACGCAAACAGGGTATCTACCGGAACGCGCGTGCCTGCAAAAACCGGCGTACCGCCAAGAATATCCTGATCCTGCTGAATGGGTGTTGCCTTCATGATGGTGGCTCCTGAACTCGCTCAGGCTCATTGTACGCTGACAACACTTGAGAATCAAAAACCCCCTTATATCGGGTGATAGGGGGTTTTGAACTGCATTGTCGGGGCGGCGGGATTCGAACCCACGACCTCTTCGACCCGAACGAAGCGCGCTACCAGACTGCGCTACGCCCCGCCCAACGCAATCAGTGTAGTTGACCCACCCCTGTATTTCAAGAGTGGGATGCATCCCTGATAGGGGCAACCCGGTGGATCGCCCCTACGAACTGCAGGCTACCTCGACCCTGCGTTCCAGATCGTTGACGAAGGCGCCATCCGCTGCCTGATAGTACAACCCGTAGCGTAAGGCGACCGCCCCCGTTATCCGCTCGACCGCGTACACATCCCGCACGATCTCACCCGGCAGCCAACCACTGACCGGTCGCCATCCGTAAACCGGCGCGGCTTGATCCGCCTGCGCCAGAATATTGCCCGCGGCATCCAGCAGATGCACGAACACGCTGTAATCCCGCGCCGGTGGCTCCGGCCCGATCCAGGCCACATCGAGCCGGATGGAGTCCGCTGAACACATTACCTGCTCACGCCCCACTGCGATTCGATCCGCTGTGACCACGGCCTGCTCCGGCTGGGTGCTGATCTGCACCAGACGCGGGGCAACCGCGTGCAGATAGACCGGCCGCCCCAGGCGTTCGGCCCACCAACTTACCGGGCGGTTGTAAAAGGTGAACTCCGGCGTCAACAGCGGCTGCTCGGCCTGCACAATCGCCGGGTAATCCGCCCGATGATCGACTGGGGTGATGCCTGGCAGTTTCCCTTCGACATCATGGGCAAAGGCCACTGCGAAGTAGCGCGGCCCCCAGTCCAGCATGAGCGCCGCGCCGGGGGGAGCCTGTTCGGCGAGGGCAATCGTCTCCAAGCCGGTCGGATCGGTCGTCAGATCACGGATGAAGGGGAAGTTCTGCACAAGCAACGCCACCCCCAGCAACACCGCCGCACCAACGATGGTTGGAGTCGCTGCTGGTGACATAGGCCGCCACCCGCTGAACATCACAAACATCCACTCTACCAACAGCGCCCAACCCAGCGCGATACTCACCAGTACCGGCAAAATCAGCGCCGAGAGAATATCGGTGTAATAGGTCACATGGAAGAGATACGGCACTAGCCCATTCAGGATCAGGATGATCGCGATCCGCCGCCGGAAGGGATTCGCCAGCGCGACCAGCAGGCCGATCAACCCGGCGATCACCCCCGGCAGGGTCAGGTCGGTGATGAGCACGCCGTTGACCATGCCCACATTCGTCAGCAGACCATCCCATCCCTGCACCGTGCCGATAAAGCGCGCCGCTTCCCGCCCGGTGAACTGATCCCAGAAGCCGACCCAGGTGCCTGGGTCACCATAGACCCACAAGGCATCTGCATTCGCACGAACTGGCAGATACAGGTACGGCAGGAATCCAAGCAGCCCGATCACCACCGACAATACCAACACCCGCAGCAGGCGACTCCAGCGTTTCGCCGCCGGATGCCAGACATCTCCCCAGACCGCAACCAACAACGCCGGAGCCACCATGATGATCGCCCGGTGGTGGAACACGCCGATTCCACCAATCAGCGCGAGCAGGTAGATACGGCTTTTGTGGCCTCCTTCTTGTAGGGACGAGGCGTGCCTCGTCCGATTGCCAAAGGGTGGAGTTGCAATCCACAACAGCGCCAGCAGAATGACCAACCCGAACGCGTAAATCTCGGCGATGACACTGTGTATCCACACCGTCCGCAGTAGACCAAAGCATATGGTGACGATGACAGCGAAGAGAATGGAGTGATTGGTAGTTAGTCGCGCAAGCGGGTGATTAGTAGGGCCGAGGCGTGCCTCGTCCGCCGCCGAAAGCTGATCGCTGTTAGCTGATAGATTTTCAGTAGAAGCCGGTAGCCGGTAGCTGGTAGCCAAAACCCGAACGACCAGCGCATAAAACAACCCCAGCGCGATCACCCCGTAGATCAATGAGGTCACGGCGGGAGCCGCTGCCGCTGATAGGCCGAACACATCCCGCAGCAGCGCGACCAGGCCGCTGCTGACCATCACATACAAGGGATAGCCAGTCGCGTGCAAAGTCCCCCAGACGTTGAGAACCGCCTGAGTCTCCCCCACATCGATCATGAAGTAGTGTTCGGCCCCGTTGATCTGCGTTTGCAGGGTGAGCAAATAGATCGGCAGCAGAATGAGGAGAACGAGTCCGAAGCCGAGGACGTGATTAGGGATTGGCGATGGGTGATGGGTGACCGATCGTGACGAGCCCATCGTAGGGACGCGATTCTTCGCGTCCGAATCTGAATCAGGATTCAACATTGCGGGATGCGCCATATCACACTTTGGAACTAGTTTTCCACGGATCACCAATCACTAGCCACTAACCACTATCTGCACCAGCGGCACCGCATCCCCGATCAGGTTGCCTGCTGCATCGCGCACGGACGGGCGCTCACCATTGCCGCACTCCCCTGCCGGACGGGTATCACAGGTATACAGCCCCACGCTGATCTGATAGGTTCCCGGCCCGAGCGACTCCGGCAGGGTGATGGCGTAGTCGTCTTTGATGAAGCCCTGCTCCGGCGTCCAGTTGACCGTCGGGCGGCCTGCCGGGTTGAGCTTATCCGCCTGCGCGACCGGCGGCCCACCCTGCGTCACATGCACAAACACGGCATACCCATACGGCACCGGCGCGCTCGCCCACCAGTACAGGTTCAGGCGCAGCCGGTCGCCGGGGCGGAACTGCGTCGCATTGAGGTCATAGCCCAGCAGCGCCAGGTTATCCCCCAGTTGATAGCTGACCGGCTGCTGCGCCGACCAGGCTTCCCCCGGCGGCGACTCAATCCACGATCCCCCCGGTCGCATGAGCAGCGCCAGCAGGACGGCGGAGAGGAGCAGCGAAGCGATCAGAGCGGATGGCAATTTCTCAGCACTCTGTAGTTCTTCACTTTGTACTCGGTACTCTGCACGCTGTACTGTCTTTTCACCAGCCACTAGCCACCAACCACTAGCCACCAAAACCACCACCCCAACCAGACTCACCAGTCGTCCCAGATCACGCGGCGGGGTGCTGCCCAGTTCCAGGCGCACCCGGCTCTCCCCGGCAGGCACCGGCAGCGTGATGAGTCCATGCGGTTCAGACGGGGTGATCGGTACGGTGACTCCGTTCACCGTCGCCGCCCAGCCGGGGAAGTAATAGGTCAGCACTTCCATCTGGAAAGGTTGAGCTGTATTGACAACCCATTCATCATGCTGAGGGCCGTGGTCGATCAGCGTGACTTCGGCATCCGGCGGCAGTGTTTCCACATGCGCTTTATTGACCGGATAGCCATCGGCATAATCCGCCAGCAGGCGCGGCGTCGCCCCCGGTTCGGCGAGTACCGTCGCAGGCAAATACTCATTGGTGAAGGTGGTAGCCCGCTGCCGGCCCGCCAGTTCCGCGGCATGATACCCGGCCACCGAGGTATCGACCGCCTCATGCTCCCACTCATCGGCATACAGCGTCGGCGCAGCCGTGACGACAATCAATGTACAGACTACAGAGTACAGAGTACAAAGTAGAAGACTGCGCCTGTGCATGATTGGTTGCACAGCTTTTCCAGTCTCGTTGCTCTGCACTTTGTACTCGGTACTCTGTCCCTGACTTCGCTGTGAACTGTGTACTGTGTACTGTGTACTGAACACCCGCCCCACCATCCCGCCTACCACCGCCAGACACACGGCTGCCGGGCCGAGCAACCGCCACGGGAATTGCAGCAGGGCGAATGGACGCACCAGCGTCCACACCCCCTCGGCCTGCGGCAGCATCAGAAAGATACACGCCAGTCCGGCAAGGGCGAAATAGAGCGTGGATAGTAGCGGGTGGCTGGTGGTCAGTGAATGCGGACTGGCTGATGGCTGATAGCGGACGGCTGATAGCTTTTTGCTGGAAGCTGATCGCTGGTTGCTGGTCGCCACCAGCCTCCAGCCACACACCACCACTCCGCCCAGCGCCAACAGCCACTGCATCACACCCAGGTTCAAGCGATGCTCCAGGCCGTTGACTGCCCCGGCATCCGGTCGAGGAGAGGCCGCCAGCAGATCGCCCAGCGGGACGAAGAAGTTGCGGTAATCGAGTTCCGGCACCCCGGCGTCGTTGGTCAGGTTGCCCAGCCGCACTGCTCCCCCCTCCTGCGTGATCGGCAGCCAGAAGTAGGCTGTCAGCAGCAGGCCGGTCAGGAGTGCGAGGAAGGGCAAGAAAGTGGTTAGTCGCGCAAGCGGGTGATCAATGGAAGCATCCAACGGGGCAACTTCAAAACTGCCTTGTGTCTGGCTGGAAGCTGTTCGCTGTTCGCTGGCAGCTTCTTCTCTGTGAACTGTGTACTGTGAACTGTGAACTTTCAGCACCCACTCCCACACCAGCCACCCGCCCAAGAGCCCGGTCATGACCAGCGCCATCAGGTTATGAGTCAGGATCAACGCCCCACTGGAGAGCGCCGCCAGCAGGAACGCCCGCGCGGAGCCTGTTTGCATCAACCGCTGGTAGCGCCACAGGATGAGCGGCGTCAGCGCCAGCGCCGTCATCTCCGGGTAGGCACCCCGCGCATACGGCTCCGTGAACAGAATGTAAGGTGAATAGGTGAAGCTGAGCGCCGCCAGCACACCGCCGAGCTTCCCGGCCCGCGGCTGCATGAACAGGTACATCCCGGCAGCCCCAGCCAGCATACAGACCGCGATCAGCAAGCGCAGGCTGTTGACCGGATCGGTACCAAAGACCCGGGCAAACGTGCTGGTCAGGTAATAGGACAGGCTGGCGTAGTAATGGAACAGCGGCGCACCGTAGCCCGTATAGAAGGACTCGGCCCACGAGGGGATCAGCACGCCGTGCGCCCACAGGCGATCCATCTCCGCCACGCGGTAGACGTGATACAGCACGTCGGTACCGTTCGGCAGACCGGGACGGTAGGCCAGCGGCCACAGCGTGAACAGGCACAGGGCCAACGTCAGCAGCAGGTGCAGGTCAAAATGGGCGAGGCGGGCGCGTAAAGTGTTGAACATAGCGCCCGTCATTCTAAGCCAGTAGCCGAAAGTAATCCACGACCGATCTTACACACCCTAAAAGGTCGTGGATCATGGCAATGTTTCGGCGAACGGCTTAGTGCTTCATCCGGTAAGTAATCTAATCGAAATCAGTGATTCCTGTAGGGGCGCACGGCTGTGCGCCCGCTTTGATCATTTACCGGATGGAGCACTTAGCACAGCTTACCGGGGCTAGATCGCCGCCAATGTCCGCCGGATTTGCTCCAGATGCAGTTCACCATGTTCGACATAGTGTTCCAGGATGAACTGTACCGAGTATTCCCCCGCCGCCAGATGATAGCCCGTGCGGGCAAACTGCGTGTCGTCCAGGGTGGCTAACAAGTCCGCCCACCGGCTGTGAACACCACGCAGGATCGCCATCGACGTGCTGAGGTCAGCCGAACCAGCATCGGCCAACGCAGCCCAGGCGTCCTGATCGTAGGGTTTAAGCGGCGGATGCTCTTCGGTCAGGGCCAGGCGGGCGCGAATGTAGCCGTTGATATGGGCATCCGCCAGATGATGCACGTTCTGGGCAATGCTCCACTCCCCTGCCAGCGGATGAGCGGTCAACTGATCAGAGGTCAACGGGCTCACCAGGGCGTCCAGGTCAGCCGGGAAGTGGCGGAGCGCCTCGATTAATGCAGCGCGGTCAGTCATGGCAATAACTCCTGTAGAGGTAGGTCGGCGGCACCTCCGCATTGTAGGGGAATCACCGCCCCACTAAGCAGACCATCCAGCGCCACCCCACCACTATTGATCTATAATTCCAATTCTGCAACATTCGGATAATCCTGAAGGGTTTTTAGTGTATGCTGTCCTCAATCCGAGTCGCCTCCCCGGATGACTTCCCCTTCCTCAGCCGGGAAGATCATCACATCACCGCCGCCATGCAAGCGCGGAAGGTCGCCGCCGGAGAGATTCTGATCGCCCATCAAGCGGATGAGCCGGTGGGTTACCTGCGTTACGGTTACTTCTGGGACAGCGTGCCGTTCATGAACCTGTTGAAAGTGGTCGCGCCCTGGCGCAAACAGGGGATCGGTCGGCAGTTGGTCACCTATTGGGAAGCCGAGATGCAGCACGCCGGTTACGAAATGGTGATGACGTCCACCCTCGCCAATGAGGATGGACAGCACTTTTACCGCAGGCTGGGTTATCAGGACATCGGCGGGTTTGTGCTGCCTGCCGAACCGCTGGAATTGTTTCTGGTGAAATATCTCAAGGGGTAAACATGACGAGCATCGAGCGGTCGCGCAGCGCTGGCAGTTCATGGATGGGCAGATCGGAATCCGTCAGCGTCCGGCTGGGCGCGCCCCGCGAGTATTTTCATGTGGAAGGCCTGGCCCGCCTCCGCACGCTGACCAATCCGGCCTTCCAGTTGAACGTGACGTTGGATGATACCCTCTCACTCATGCGGGAGTTGGAGTTGGGCATGCTGGATGCCATCATCGCGGAACAGAAGGTCGCCCGGCGCGGCTGGCATTACCAACCCATCCAGACCGAAACCTATATCGCCATCGGCCAGGCGGCCCTGCCCGTCCCCCGTGAACTCTCGGTGGAAGCTGCCGAGTCCTGGCTGCTGCGGCAAGCCTGGATCGCCGCCGCGCCCGACCTACCCATCATCCGGCGCTTCTGGCAGGATGCCTTTGGCGGGCGACCTGCCATCGTCCCGCGGTTGGTGGTCCCCGATGCGCTCAGCGTCATTCAGGCGGTCTCGCTCGGCCTGGGCGTGAGCATCGTACCGGCCTACCTCTGCCGCGAACCGCTGAACGCAGGTTTGATCCGCGAGCTGTGGACTCCGCCGGAGCCATCGGTGAACACGCTGCATCTGGTCTGCGAGCGCAGCCGCCTTAAGACGCCCGAGGTCGAGTGGCTGGCCCAGTTGCTCAAGCCTGCCGCCGCCTATTCCTGATTTTTTGCTATACTGTCCGTGCCACACAAAACCAGCAGTGAGTAACCTGAAAACCAATGGAACTCTACCTGATCCGGCACGGACAATCGACCAATAACGTCACCATGCTGCGCGATCCCCTCCACCGCGAGGCCGATCCGCCGCTCACCGAACTGGGTCAGCGGCAGGCGGAAGCGCTGGCTGGTCGGCTGGCACATACCTGGAACGTGGATAACTACCTGTTTCAGCACCCGGACTCGCGGGAAAACCTGACGGGCGAAGGCATCACCCGCCTGCTGGTCAGCCCGATGAAGCGCGCCCTGCAAACTGCCCTGCCCATCAGCCGGGAACTGGGTTTGCACCCGGAAGTCCATTTAGACATATTTGAACATGGCGGCCTGTATCTGGAGGGGGAAAGCGGCGTGACCACCTACCCCGGTCTGACCCGCGCCGAGATGCACGCGCAATTCCCCGGTTATCAGCTTCCACCCGGCATGACCGAGTCGGGTTGGTGGCATGCCACCGACCGCGAAGACCTGGCCGCCTGTCAGGGCCGCGCCATTCGGATGGCTGAACATCTGAAAGAGATCCGTTTCAGCGCCCAGCGAATCGCCATCGTCTCGCATGGCATGTTTCTGGATCATCTCTTTAAAGCGCTCTTGAATCTGCTGCCGGGGGATGGCCTCCACCTGACGCTCTACAACACGTCGATCACACGCATCGACTTCCTGCCGGATGGCAAGCTGGGCCTGCGCTACCTCAACCGCTTCGATCATCTGGCGCTCGAACAGGTGTCCTGACCCCGGAATCAAAGAAGGCGACCCTGACGGGTCGCCTTCAGCCTACTCACATCCAGTTCACCGACTAAATCGGCTTGAGGATACGGTTGCCCAGCTTCTTGCTGAAGATATGGGCCGCTTTGGTTGCGTTCAACGCTTCCTGCACCGATTCGCGCCAGGCCGGGACTTTGATCTGCTCCACGGTGGTCGATTCATAGCCCGCGTCTGCAAAAGCCGTCACCGCTGCCGAGTCGGTCGACTGCGGCAGGAATATATAGGCCACTTCGCTTTGCAGATCTTTGGACGCCGCCTCAACCGCCGTCACCAATTCCTCTACCAACTTGGTGACCGGCGCGCCGGGGGCCATAAAGACTTCATCGGCCCGGGTAATCAGGTTTTCGACCTGCCAACCCATCACCGCCAGCACTTGATCAGTCTGATCGAGCGCCAGCAGGTAGCTCTTCTGCCCGAAGGCCATCATCACATCCATCCGGCTGACCGACCTGCCGGAGATTTTGCTGACAAAATTGGCGATCTGCTCGGCATTACCCGGCATCCCGCGCCGCACGTGAACCCGCACATTGGCTGCCGGGGCCGGCGGAGCGCTCGGCATTTCCGGCGGCGCGCTCAACGGAGCCGTCTGCTTGCGCGGCGGTTCGACCACCGGGGCGCTTGCAGCCGGTACGGCTGGCGCGGCTGGTTTAGGCGCTGCGGCGGGGGCAGCAGACACAGCGGGCGCGGCAGGAGCCGCCGGCGCAGCGACGGCGGGAGTCGTTCCGGTGCCGGTCTTCAGCTTCTGCGCCAGACCCGACCAGTTCGACTGAACCTGTTTCCAGGTTTCTTCCACATTACCGTTATTCTGAATGACCACCCCGGCCTTCGACAGTTTATCCGACTGCGCGTTCTGCGCGGCGATACGCTGCCGGGCTTCGGCTTCGGACATCTTCCGCTTCTCGATCAGGCGTTGAAGCTGCATTTCCGGCGAGGCATCCACCACCCACACCGTATCAACCGCATCCTTGAGGTTGCCCTCCAGCAGCTTGATCGCCTCGACCACGATCACCGGCTGGGTCGCCCGGCTGATGAGCGCGCCAATCGCCTGCGCCACCACCGGATGAACAATCGCCTCCAGCTTGGCTAAGGCATCCGGGCTGGAAAAGACAATATTGCCCAGCATCTGCCGGTTGATGTTCTTTTCCGCATCCAGAATGAATTGACCAAAGGTTTCGACAATGGGCTTGTAAGCCGGTGCACCCGGGGCCATCGCCCGGTGCGAAAGGCTGTCCGCATCAATCGTATAGGCACCGAGGTGTTGGAGCATTTGCCGGACAACACTTTTGCCAACGGCAATATTGCCCGTGAGACCGATCACATATTTATTGGGCCAGCGGCTCACGGCAGTCCTCCCGCAAGATGAGTGTTCACAGATGAATACAAATACGCTCAGGTATAGTGTAGATTGTACGGCCTTACCCGGCAGAGGTCAAACAAAGGAATCGCTTGAAGCCAGACTACTGACCCGGCTGTGATACGGCCGGGAAGGAACTGCGCTTGTGAATCGGCACCCGCCGGATGATGAAGATCATGGCGATGACCACCAGCGCCGCGCCGATCATCAGCGGCGTGACCGCCTCGCCCAGCAGCAGGCTCGACCAGGTAATCGTCAGCAATGCCTGGATCAATTGCACCTGCCCCACGCGGGCGATCCCGCCCAGCGCCAGCCCGCGATACCAGGCGAAGAACCCCAGGAACATGCTGAACACGCTCACATAGGCAAACCCGAGCCAGGCTTGCGGTGAGGCTTGCAGACCGGTCTGCGCCACGACGACGCCCACCGGAACAGCCAGGAACGGTGCCGCCACGATCAGCGCCCAGCAGATGGTCTGCCAACTGCCGATCTCCCGCGACATGCGTCCACCTTCGACATACCCGACCGCACCGATCAGCACCGCACCGAGCATGAACAGATCCCCACCGACAAAACCAACCTCGCCCGTGATGAAGACGAAGCCGATCACCGTCACCGAGCCGATCAACGCCGCCACCCAGAACAACCGAGCCGGTCGATCCCCATCCCACAGCACCGCCAGCACCGCCGTCGCCAGTGGCAGCAGACCGTTGATGATGGCGCTATGCGAAGCCGGCACCTGCCGCAGCGCCCAGGCCGAGAGCAGCGGGAACCCCACCACCACCCCCAGCGCCACCACGCCCAGGCGCAGCAGTTGCCGCCGTGTGGGGATCGGCTGCCGCAGGACGATTAGGCACAGCGCCGCCAGCACCGCGGCCACCAGCGCCCGACCCAGTCCGACGAACGTCGCATCCAGATCATGGACAGCGATCCGGGTCGCGGGCAGCGTCACACTGAAGATCAGCACGCCCAGAAATCCGAAGATAAAACCGCGTGTCTCGCGGCTCAGTCCCATAGCTTTATTAATCATGTTGGTTCTCACAAAAAAACAATCAGGACGCACCCGGTAGCGCGTCCTGATCTGACCTTAACACAGATAGAGTACCCGGTCTGATACCGGATGAGTCCGCCTTTACGGAGGGAGTGTGCCAGAGGCGACCGTCGGCAGTGGTTGTGACGGTGGCAGAGTCGCGGGCGGCGGCGGCAGTGTTGGGGCCGCGTTACCCGTGGTTTCCTCATTGGTGCCGCCCGTTGTGGCTGCCGTCGGCGCAGCCGCGTCGGTGGTAGTACCCGTCTGGCTGGTCGGCGCAGCGACTGACTGCGGCATCCCCGGCGTATTCGCGCCCACATCGGCTACGCAGCGGAAGCCGATGAAGGGGCGACCGTTAACCGGGTCTTCGCTCTGGCGATGCACCGAGCGCGAGAAGAACGGCACCGCGTCCCATGAACCGCCGCGCAGGACCTTCTGCGTACCGGCGGGCGGCCCCAGTGGATTGAGCGTCGCCGCCCCGGTGTTCGCCAATTGAGCATAATAGGTGGGCGAGTACCAGTCGGACACCCATTCGGAGACATTACCCGCCATATCATAAAGCAGGTTGTTGGCCGGGTAGGAGCGTACCGGCAGCGCGCCCAATTGATCGCTGCGCGGGCGGCTGGTGCGGGCCAGGTTGGTATCAAACAGGTTGCCCCACGGATACAGATTGTTCAGCGGGCCGCGGGCGGCACGTTCCCATTCAGCTTCGGTCGGCAGGCGGCGACCAATCGACTCGCAGTAGGCTTGTGCGCCGTACCAGGTCACATTCGTCGCGGGATTATTCTCAATCACCGGCAGCACCCGGTAATTCGCCCCTTCAAAGATCACACTGCTATTGGGTTCTTCCGAACGGGTCAGGATGCACAACTGACCGCCGCAGCCGCGCCGATGACTGTTCGGCCCCATACCGGCGTTGGTCGAGTTCAGGAAGGACATATACTGCCCGTAGGTGACTTCCGCATCTTCGATGAAGAACGGATTGACCGTCACCGAATGTTCCGGCGCCGAGTCTTCACCATAGGCCAGAAGGCAATTCCCTTCCCAGGTATTGATGCACTCATCCACCGCCGAACTGACTTCCTGAATGCTGGTGCCCATGTTGAAGGTGCCGCCCTCCACCGAAACCAGGGCGCTCGTCCGCCCGACCAGCAGGCTCGGCAGGTTGAGCGTGTTCGGGCTTTGCACCAGGCCGGTGCTGAGGGTTGGTGCCGCGTCCGCCTGACCAATCGGCGCGACCGCCTGGGTCGGGCTGGCTTCAATCTGGATTAAAGGAGTCGGAGGCGGTTGAGTCGCCGTCGGCAGCACCACCACCGCTTCGGCGCTGGTCGCCGTCGGCAGCACAACCTGAACCACTTCGGTCGGCTCTGGCGTAGCGGTGAACGGAGGCGGCGTGGCGGTGATGACCAGCGCCGTCGGCGTGCCCCGGAAAGCGGCGGTCAGCGCGGTCGGGTCCACCCCGCCGATGATCGCCACCAGCGCGGCCATGACTGCACAACCAAACCCGACCACAAAGCCGATCACTATCCACTGCCAGGCACCACCGCCGGAACGGCGGGTAGCGGGGCGCACATTGTATCGCGTCATAAAGTCCGAACTCCCTTACGGTTCAAAGGGCTGACTGCCGGAGCCGTCAGCCGGTGGCTAAATAGTAGCCCATCAAGCCGCCTGCTCCAACGGTCAGTTAAGCCAGCGTCAGGCAAACGGCGGTTGCCTGGCACATGTTTACTTTTCAGACTGACGAACTATGTTACAGTATGGATGGGGTTTTTATGGAACGCCCTGAGTATTTTTCATTCTATTGTGGCAAGGAGACAGTAGTTATGTCGAAGCGTCTGATCGTCGTCACCCTGGCTTTGCTCGCCCTCCTCAGCATGACCGCCCTGGTCAACGCCCAGGAGAGTATCAGCTATGGAGATGTGATCGAAGGCGAGATTACCGACCGCGAATACGAGATCGAATACAGCTTTGAAGCCGAAGAAGGCGATCTTGTCGTGGTGGAAATGCGCCGCGCCGATACCGATAGCGAACTCTATAACGCGGATCTCATCGTCCTCAACCCGGATGGCGATGTCATCGCCGATACGACCGACTACTATGGCTCCAATGGCGCTCAGGCCGTGGTGCTCTTTGAGGCGGAAAGCGGCGAGTACACCATCCTGGCGACCCGTGATGGTGGGCGTGGCGGCGATGAAGAAGGCAACTTCATCCTGCGCCTGCTGCTGGTCGATGAACTGACCGCCAAGCCCAAGGAAGGGTTCGTCAGCAATGATGATCTGGATGCCTACTACGCCATCCGCGCCGAAGGCGATGTCGATGTCACCTACACCTGGCTGGATGGCAACTATGCGCCGCTCTTTGAAGTCCGCCCGGTGGATGAACTCGGTTATCCCGGTGAACAGTGGGGCAGCGTCAGCGGTACGCTGGTCAACACCGCCACCTTCAACCTGGTGGGAGAAGAAGGCCAACTGATGCTGGTCGCCGTCACCGCCAACCCGATTGACTATTTCTTCAGCGATGTCGAAGCCACCTTCGAGGTCAGCCTCGCCCGCTAAGTCCTTCATCCGGCAAGTAATCTAGTCGCAATCAGGTATTTCTGTAGGGGCGCACGGCTGTGCGCCCGCTTTGATCCTTTACCGGATGAAGCACTAAACCCTTCGATTAGGGATCTCGAAACCGGGCATCGCAGATTGGATGCCCGGTTTTTATTACGGACTGCTTGACGCCCCGCCTGACCGCTGTTACGCTTAGTCCATAACGGATAGAAAAAGGTTTGTTTTGTGGTAGGTTTAAGCGCCGCCCACCCGGATAACCCCGCCAGCCTGGTTGATGGAGCGCGCCCTGTCAACTTGCGGACCGACCTCGGCCCCCTCGCGGACCTCATCGAGATCGCTTTCAGCAGCACCATGGATAGCAGCGGACGCGCCGCCGTCCGGGAGATGCGTGCCCTCAGCCGGATGGGGGCGGGCCTCAACCTGCTCAGCAACCTGAACGATCTGGCGCAGGGCATGGGAACCGGCTTCGTCTATGTGGCCGATGGCCGCCTGGTCGGTAATGTGTCCACCTACCCTGCCGATTCCAGTGGCCCGCTCAAGGATGACTGGGTGATCGTCAATGTCGCCACCCACCCGGACTATCGCGGGCGCGGCATTGCCCACCTGCTCATGCAGGATACGCTGACCATGATCCGCAAGCGCGGGGGTCGGGCCGCCTTGCTCCAGGTCGATGCTGACAACCCCACCGCCCGCCGCCTGTATCAACGCCTCGGCTTCTACGAAGAACGCGGTTGGACGACCTGGCGGCGCAATGCCGCCCATGCCCGCGTGCCGGAACTCGAACTGGTACCGCCGCACATCGTCCACCCACAGGCGGGCGAATGGCGGTCGGAATACGCGCTTGCTGACTACCTGCGTCCACAAAATATGGGCGGGATGGGTTGGCTGCGTCCCCTCACTGAAGCCCGCTTCAACCGCACCTTCTGGCAGCAGATCAGCGACTTCTTCAGCCTGCGGAGCCAGGAAAAGCTCTACATCCGCTCCAAAGATGAACGGCACGTCCTCGCCAGCCTGTGGATTGAGAGCGGATTCACCCTCTCCGCCACCAAACTCACCCTGCTGGTACACCCGGACTACGAAGGTTATTACGACGAAGTCCTCATCAACACCGCCGTCAATCGCTTCGGCGGCAGCGCCATCAGCATCGAGCATCCCGCTGACCGCAGCACCACCAACGGCATCCTGCGGCGCTATGGCTTCTCCACCCGCCGCGATGTCATCCACATGCGGGCCGCCCTGCGCTAGAAACTTCTGGCTGTAGCGCCATGACTTGACTCTCGCTTCAAACCCCTTATAATTAGAACATATTTTCTAAACTCTCCAAAGGCTTCCCCGGTGATATCCAAAATTCACGCTACATTGCTCATGGTCAAGGATTTCGACAAATCCCTGCATTTCTACCGGGACATTCTGGAATTTGAGCCGTCAACGGTGGAAGAAGGATTTGCCGCCTTCCACATCGGTCTGGCAATCCTGGATATGACCAAAGCCGTGGAGATGATCTCCGCAGAAGCCATCCAGCCCACGCAGAGCTTCATTCCGCGCTCCCTCTTTGCGGTCTTTCTGGATGACTGTGACGCCGAGTATGAGCGCCTGAAGGCGCGCGGCGTTCCGTTCATTAAGCCACCCGTCACCCAGCCCTGGGGCCAGCGTACCGGTTACTTCACCGACCCCGATGGCAACATCTGGGAAATCTCCCACTTCCCGAAGGCAGACTAAAAGCACCAGGGGTTTGTATAAGTCAGAACTTACGCAAAACACCGGATTGTGTAGGGGCGGATATACGGGCGCAGACGCCCTAATCCGCCCGTGCCTGCGTAAGTCCAAAAATAAATAGACATCACACTATCACCTATGAGTAAAGTTTCAATCTTTGAAGTTTATCTCGACCCTTCCGTAGCCCCTTCAGTGGGCTTTTCTTCGGATTAGCCAGACGTTTGAACATCTGGCGCAGCTCCCCAAAAACCGACACAAAATCGGAACAAATGTTCCGTTCCAGCGACCAATGAATGGTATCATGGAGTCAAAACGACGTACCCGACTCCAGCGTCACAACACCCTTCTACCGCCCAGAGACACCTCTTAACACCGCCAATACAGCCAAGCTTGCGACACAAAACAGCGGGAAACACGGGAGCAGCCGCCAGAAAAGAGCCTTTCGCCAACGCCGCCAACGCCGCCAAGCCCAGGCTGCACGCTCTCACCACCCCCTCATCAGCGTCCCATATAATGAATTCTTATTAATCAATACATGGCTCAGTACCCAGTACTCAGCACGCAGGAGACGACTTCACTCGACCTATGGAACTACTGTTTCTATTGTTATTGACCATCGTGAATGGCATCCTGGCGATGGCCGAAACCGCCATCATCTCCGCCCGCAAAGCCCGCCTCGAACAGGCCGCCGCCCAGGGCGACCCGCGCGCCCGCGTCACGCTGGAGATGGCAAATGATCCCAATCGCTTCCTCTCCACCACCCAGATTGGCATTACGCTGGTCGGCATCTTCACCGGCGCGTTCGGCGGCGTGACCGTCGCGGAGAACCTGGCCGTGCAGTTGGCCCAGGTGCCCGCCCTCGAACCCTATGCGCTGACGATCAGCATTACGCTGGTGGTCGCGCTCACCACCTACCTCTCGCTGGTCATCGGCGAGCTGGTGCCCAAACGGTTGGCACTCATCAACCCGGAGCGGGTTGCCCTGACCCTCGTACCGGCGCTGAGTTCGTTTTCCCGCCTGACTGGGCCGCTGGTACGTTTACTCGGTTTATCAACCGATGCCGCCCTGCGGATCATGGGGATCCGCAACTCGGAAGAGCCGCCCGTCACCCCGGATGAAATCCGCATGTTGATGCGCCAGGGGGTACAGGCCGGTGTCTTTGAGGCCACCGAAAGCGAATTGGTGGAGAGCGTCTTTAGTCTCGCAGATCGGCGGGTGCTGGAACTGATGACCCCGCGCACCGAAATCGAGTGGTTGGACTTAAACGACCCGTTGGAAAGCAATGTCAAGAAGCTGGTCGCCAGCGAGCATTCCAACTTTCCGGTGACCTATGGTTCACTCGATCAGGTCATCGGTGTCGTCCGCGCCAAGGATGTGCTGGATCGCGTGCTGCAGGAGCAGAAGCTGGACCTGAACGCCTGCATTCGCCCGCCCCTGTACATCCCGGAGAACGCCACCTCCAGCCATGCACTGGAACTGTTCAAAAAATCCGGCAAGCATGTGGCGCTGGTCGTGGATGAACACGGCGGCATCGATGGCATCATCACCCTCAACAACCTGGTCGAGCAGTTGCTTGGCACCGAGGAAGAAGAACCGCAGGCTATCCAGCGGGCCGACGGTTCGTGGTTGATGGACGGTCTGATCCCGGTCGAGGATGCCCGTGAGTATCTCGGTATCACCGAACTCGAGGACGAATCCGAAGGGCGCTATACCACCCTCGGCGGCTACATGATGGCCCACCTGGGCCGGATCCCCAAGCCAACCGATAGCTTCACCAGCCGGGGCTACCGCTTTGAGGTGATGGATATGGACGGCCTGAGGGTCGATAAAGTGCTGGTCTACCCGGAACCTGTCGCGGAGCAAGCCTGAACGGACTCCGCTACCATCCTTATGAGTTTTGACGACCATCCTCGGTAATGAGTAACTGCTTACGTAACCCCTGCGTCTTCCCGGCTCTAGCTCCCCTCTCCCCGCGTCTGCCGTAGGCAGGCGGATTTGGGACGCCGAAGGCAGGCCGGGGTGAGGGCTGAACTACCATTCCATTACCGATTTTGCCTGTCAAATCTCATTAGGGAGAAGCCACCGCAAAGGCTTCAGCCGTTGACCAGGCACTAGGTGCTGCCGGGGCCGCCCGCAGCGCCCGCACCCGCCAATAGTAGATCCCCGGCGGCACCATCGGCATCGTCAAGGTCGTCCCGGCATAGGGATTACCCGGCACTGTGACTAGAGTGCTGAAGGTGCTGCTGGGGCTGATCTGCACCTCATAGCCCGTCGCACCGCTCACCGGCAGCCAGGTCAATATCAGATTGGTATCCGTGCTGCTGAAGCGGTTGCGGATCGGCGCGGCAGTGGTCGCGTTACCGAAGTTCGCCGTGAAGGTCGTCGCCGTGGCCGGGATCGTTACCGTCCGCGTGCGCGTCGGCGAATCTGACCAGTTCACGAAGTTGTAGGTGATCCCCTCACGCGTGACTGAAGCCGACGTGTTCAAGACGAAGCGGGTTCCCGCAATAAACTGTGTGGTATTCGGCGGGTTAAAGGTCAGTCCATCCACCGTGATCGGCACCGCGAAAGGCACCGTGTTGAAGTTCACACTGACGACGATTGGATCCACATCTTCCTGAATGCGCGTCACCTGCCCCCGGGCATCCGTGATGAACAACGATATCCGGTACCACAGGCGATAATCTTCATGGTAGTTCGTCGGGATGGTGAACTGCCCAGTGCGCGTCGTAACCAGCGGCAAGAAAGGATGGGTGTGGTCGTTGTGATGGAAGACCACGCTCCAGGTGATAGCGGAATCCGGCGCGGTCGTTCCCCAACCATCAGGGTCGTTCAGGGTGATCGGCGCAAATGACCAGCGATCCCCGGCGTGATAAGTCAGGCTGGGCGTACGCCCCGGTTCGGTCAGATTATCCAGGTCAATCATCCCGGTCGCCGGTTGATTACCAGGGAAAAGGGTGACACTGGCTTCGTTCAGTGAAGTCGTCCCATTGGCATCATCCACCCGGACGAAGACGGTAGCATTTGTCCCCTGCAGGAACGTGTAATCGAGAGTCGGCGATGTGGTGTTGGTGGTGAACACATCACTGTTCGCCCCGGCATAGCGCACGCGCCAGCGATACAAGCTGATGCTATCACCGTTCGGATCGCTGGAAGCCGACGCATCAAAGGTGCAGGGTGTGTTCACGGCACAATTCAGGTTCAGCGCGCTCACGCGGGCTTCCGGTGGCAGGTTATTGCTGGCGTACTCGATCCGACGGACTTCCGCGCTATTGGAGCTGACCGGTGAGTACAGGTAGTAGAGGTCGCCATTCGGCCCGGCCTGCAAGCCAATCACAGCCAGGGCTGAACTATTGGAGGTCGCGAAATCAGGGGGTGTTTGCGCCTGCCAACTGCCATTGACATAGGCAATCCGGCGGATCCAACCAGCGACGTAATCGACAAAGAAGTAATTATTGCGGTACTCCGCCGGGTAGGTCGTACCGGTGTAGAAATCACCACCGATGGCCGCTGCCCCATTTTCATACGGATGTTGATAGGTGTAGAGCGGATCAACCACGCCATTGGTGTTGCAGTTGCCCTCACAACCGGGATAACCATAGTTCCCGGCAGTGGTCGCCGGGATAGGCACCACGTTGATCTCTTCCCATTGGTTACCGCCGACCTCCCCCAACCAGACGTTGCCCGTGCCGGGAATACCCGCCATAGCGGGCTGGATCGTCATGCGGAAAGGGTTACGCAGACCGTAGGCGATGATCTCGCGGCACGGGCCGCTGCCCAACGCCGTCAGCCCGCAATGCCGGGAACCGACCGCCGAATGGAAGGGGTTACCGACCGTCGAATAACCCAGAGGTGAGTTATCCGGCAAGATGCGGATCACCTTACCATTCATATTATTGGTCTCGCTCGAAAGCTGGATGACATCGGTGTTGCCAGTGGTCAGGTACAAATAGCCATCCGGCCCAAACTTCAGATCGCCGGAGTGATGTGGCGCACCATAGTCCGAGCGAATATTGGTGAGGACGATGTCCTCACTGCCGGCGGTGTCGCCGGTCATCGTCAAGCGGGAGAGGCGACCAACGCACTGGATAGGCGGTGTAGGATTGGTAACCGCCGTGTAGTAAACATAAATGTAGTTATTGGTGGTGAAGTTCGGATGTGGGGTGATGCCGAGCAAACCCTGTTCGCTGACATCGCAGACCGGCGTTGTCCAGGCATTGGTTGCGAGCAGTGTCCCATTCTTGAAGACGCGGATAGCAGCGTTGCCACCAGAGAGGCGCTGCAGAATGAGCATCCGACCATCGGGCAGAAAAGTAAAGTCACGAGATGTTTCCAGCCCATCAACCACCAGCACATCACGGAAACCATCAGGTACATTAAGGGGAGCACCGCTCCCTTGCGAGAGCGGTGCTGCCTCCGATGGTACAGATCCTAGGCTCAGAGTGATTACGCAGAAACAGAGAAGGGCAACGAAGCGAAATCCGTTATGCATCAATGTAGGCCTGTCCAGTCGTTCATCAAATTAGGGCGAAGCCACCGAAAAGGCTTCAGGCGTTGACCAGGCGCTGGGTGCTGCCGGGGCCGCCCGCAGCGCCCGCACCCGCCAGTAGTAGATCCCCGGCGGCACCATCGGCATCGTCAAGGTGGTCCCAGGATACGGATTACCCGGCACCGTGACCAGACTGCTGAATGTGCTGCTGGTGCTGATCTGCACTTCATAGCCCGTTGCACCGCTCACCGGCAGCCAGTTCAGCACCAGATTGGTATCCGTACTGGTGAAGCGGTTGCGGATCGGCGCGGAAGTAGTCGAGTTACCGAAGTTCGCCGTGAAGGTGGTATTGCTCGCTGGGATCGTCACCGTCCGCGTGCGCGTCGGCGAATCTGACCAGTTCACGAAGTTATAGGTGATCCCCTCACGCGTGACTGAAGCCGACGTATTCAAGACGAAGCGGGTTCCAACAATGAACTGTGTGGTATTCGGCGGGTTAAAGGTCAGTCCATCCACCGTGATCGGCACAGCGAAAGGCACTGTGTTGAAGTTCACATTGACCACGACCGGATCCACATCCGCTTCAATGCGAGTCACCTGCCCCCGGGCATCGGTGATGAACAGGATCACCCGGTACCAGAGCCGGTAATCTTCATGGTAGGTAGTCGGGATCGTGAACTGCCCGGTGCGTGTCGTAATCAGCGGCAGGAAGGAATGGGTATGATCGTTATGATGGAACACTATACTCCAGGTGATAGCGGAATCCGGCGCGGTCGTTCCCCAACCATCAGGGTCATTCAGGGTGATCGGCGCAAATGACCAGCGATCCCCGGCATGGTAAGTCAGGCTGGGTGTACGCCCCGGCTCGGTCAGGTTATTCAGGTCAATCGCCCCGGTCGCCAGTTGGTTGCCGGGATAGACCGTGATGCTAACCGGGGTCGACTCCAGGGCGGGCAACTGGTTATCCACCACGGTCAACGTGACAGTCGCATTCACCGCCTGCAAGAACGTATAGTTCAGTGTGGGACTGGTGGTCGTGGTGTTCAGCACATCGGTAGTAGAACCCGCGTAGCGTATCCGCCATCGGTACTCCGCGATGGCATCGCCATTCGGGTCACTGGAAGCTGAGCCATCAAACGAGCATTGCGTGTTCACGGCGCAGTTCAGGTTCGGCGCGCTCACGCGGGCAATGGGTGGCAGATTGCTGCTGTTCCCATACTCAATCATCCGAATATCAGAGGTTCGCTCCAGCGAGTTGTAGTTGAGGTAGTACAGATTGCCGTTCGGCCCGGTAATCATCCCGATGATAGTCGTGCTTGGATCAGCGCGGGTCGCAAAATCCGGCGCCTGAACTTCCCAACTGCCATTGACATAGGCCAACCGTCGTACCCAGGCACTCACAAAATCAGCAAAGAAGTAGTTATTCAGGTATTGCGAGGGATACTCAATGGCTGGATTGGGACTGCCCACATAGAAATCCCCCACAATGATGGCTGCGCCAATATTGGGTGGATGTGGGTAGGCATAGACTGGATTGGTTCGGTTCGGATCAGGGGGATTGCAGTCTCCCTCACAGGTCGGATGACCATAGTCGAGGCCCGGCAGGATCCGGTTGACCTCTTCCATGCTGCCCCCGCCGACATCCCCCAACCAGATATTGCCGGTGCCGGGAATACCACTCATGCTGGGCTGGACGGACATGCGGAAGGGATTACGGAAGCCATAAGCCCAAATCTCCCGGCACGGGCCGGGGCCATCAGGAACCTCACCGCAATAGCGTGCATTGGCCGCGCTATGGAAGGGATTTCCAACCGTTGAATATCCCCGTGTGGAAGTATCAGGACGAATTCGGATCACTTTACCGCTAAGGGTGTTCGTGAACTGACCCAAATCATTGATACCCGCGTTACCCGTCGTCAGGTAAAGATAACCATCGGGCCCAAAGCGCAGATCGCCGGCATTATGAATCGAATTCGTCGGCGACAGGATATTTTGAAGGACGATCTTTTCGCTATTGGCGACAACCACATCCCCACTCATGGTCAAGCGGGAAATCCGTCCAGTACAGTCATTGGAAACGGCCACGTTGACATACGCGGTATAGAACACATACACGTAGTTATTGGTAGCAAAGTTCGGATCGGGTGTAATACCCAGCAGCCCTTGTTCACCCCCATGACAAATTTCCTGATCCCAGGCGTATTGAGGGAGTAACTGCCCATTCTTGAACACGCGGATTGAGCCGAAGCGCGCATCGGCAGAAGTTGCCTTACCCCGTTCGAGGATCAGAATACGACCATCCGGCAGAAAAGTGAAATCACGGGGATTGTACAACCCCCCGACGACCTGCACATCGCGGAAACCGGGCGGCACAATGAGGGCTGCCCCACCGCCTTGAGAAAACGGAGCCGCCCCAGAGTGGGCGGCTCCTAAGCTCAGAAGAATGGCGCAGAAACAGAGAAGGGCAGTGAAGCGAAATCCGTTATGCATCGGTTTATACCAGTCCAGCTCAATAATCAAACTAGGGCGCACTGACGCTAAAAGTTTCAGCCGTTGACCAGGCACCGGGAGCTGCCGGGGCCGCCCGCAGTGCCCGCACCCGCCAGTAGTAGACTCCCGGCGACAGCATCGGCATCGTCAAGGTTTCCCCAGCATACGGATTACCCGGTACAGAAACCAGTGCACTAAACGTACTGTTGGTGCTGATCTGCACCTCGTAACCCGTCGCCCCGCTCACAGCCAGCCACGTCAATGTCAGGTTAGCATCGGTACTGATGAAGCGGTTGCGGATCGGCGCGGCACTCGCAGGGAAGTTGTAGTTGGCCGTATAGGTCACATCGGTTGGAGGAATGGTCACCGTCCGAACCCGCGCTGTGGCGTCCGACCAATTGAGGAAGGTATAGGTCAGCCCCTCACTGGTAAGTGAAGTCGGCGCAGCCAAGGTGAACCGGGTTCCGACTACAAACGGCGTGGTATTCGGCGTGTTGAAGGTCAGTCCATCGACCGTGAGATTAGCGGGAAGCGGTGACGCTGCGAAACTGACATTCACCACGGCGGGGTCAATATCGCGCTGGATCGTCGTCACATAACCACGCGCATCGCGGAGGTAGAGCAAGACCCGATACCAGAGCCGGTAGTCTTCATGGTAGATGGTTGAAATCGTAAACTGACCGGTACGGGTGGTGATGAGCGGCTGGAATGGGTGCGAATGATCATTGTGATGGAAAACAATGCTCCATGTGATCGCGCTATTCGGAGCCGTGGTTCCCCAGCCATCCGGATCATTCAGATTGATCGGCGCAAAAGCCCATCGATCCCCTGCATAGTATAGGCTGCGTGCAGGTGCCGTGAGGTTATCGAGATCGATATCCCCTGTGGCTGGCTGGTTACCAGGAAAAACAGTCAGTGTAGCTGGCTGCGATTCCAGAGTCCCATCAAACACACGCACTCGGACAGTCGCATTACGCGCTTCCGCAAAGCTGTAGTTGAGGATCGGGGATGCCTGGCTAAAGGTGTCGATGGGGCCAGGATCACCCACGTATTGGATCTCCCAGTCATAACGCGTAATGGGATCGTTGTTAGGATCGGTGGAAGCCGAGGCATCAAAAGTGCAAGCTGCATTCAAAGGACAGTTGAGCACCGCAGCACTGACCCGCGCTTCCGGTGCAAGATTGCTATTCTGGCCGTATTCGATCCGGCGCAATTCGGAACTCGCGTTACCTGTCCATGAACCTGGCGAAAACAAATAATACAGAGCGCCATCCGGCCCAGCCTGGATGCCAATGATCCCGTATTGGGATGATACGGCTGTCGCAAAATCCGGCGTTTGGAGCTGCCAACTACCACTAACATAGGCTAGACGACGGATGTAACCCGCTACATAGTCAGCAAAGTAGTAGTTGTTCCGATACTCTGCCGGGAAAACCCCCAATGTATAGAAGGCTCCGCCGATAATGGCAGCCCCATTGACCGGAGGATGCGGATAGGAGTAGATCGGTTGGGTTATGCCCGGCGTTCCACAAGGCCCTTCACAGGTGGGATAACCAAAATCAATACCGCTCGCGGGCGGTAGCGGAAGCACGTTCAGTTCTTCGGTGGTGTCCGCCCCAACATCACCAATCCACAGATTCCCCGTTCCAGGTATCCCCGGCGCCATGTTCGGTTGTACGGTCATGCTGAAGGGATTGCGTAATCCAGCAGCAGCGATTTCCCGGCACGGCCCTGGACCGGTCGGCGTTTGTCCACAATGCCGCGCATCTTGGGCGGAATGGTAAGGATTACCAACGGTTGAATAGCCGAGCACCGAATTGTCAGGCAGAATTCGGATCACTTTACCCGTCATGTTGTTTAGCAGTTGGGAGAGTGAAGTTTGATCAACATTACCCGTCGTCAGATATAAGTAGCCATCATTTCCAAACCTCAAGTCACCACCCTGATGAAATGAGCCGTAGTCAGTACGGATGTTGCTCATGATGATGTCTTCGCTGCCCAGGGTATTCCCAGTCATCGTCAGGCGGGAAATACGACCGGTACACTGCACCGTAGGAGAAGTCGCAGTGCGCGCCGTGTAATAGATATAGATGTAGCCATTGCTGTTAAAGTTGGGATCAGGTGTCATCCCCAGCAACCCCTGCTCGCCCTGGTCGCACAGGGTCGTTTGCCAGGCATTGGTTGCCAGCAGCGTATCGTTCTGAATCACCCGGATTGCGGCCGTGTTGAGCGCAATCGACTCCGAGAGCAATATCCGGCCATCCGGCAGAAAGGTGTAATCCCAGGCAGGGCCAAGACCACCCACGACCCGGACATCTCGGAAACCATCAGGCACGTTAAGGGGTGCAACCTGGTAAAGAGGAGCTGCCTGAACCCGAGTCAATACAAACAAACAGGCAAAAAGAACCCAAGTTATCGATCCCAGTTTAGGGATAAGGTATCTGGAAATTTGAGGCAACACTGAACACACCTCGACTCAACACTTCAAAGGCTTGCTCACTATTGAGAAATAAAGTCCTAACATTGGAATAACAGATCTATCCAGCACATGAGTAAGAAGAATAGAGATTGCTATTCGTAGGGGGATGATTGGCTAGGGAGGAAACAGAATAGTGTGGGAAAGGAGGAGAAGTAGGAAAGCAAAAGACCTGAGCTCAGGTCAGGAGGCTTGTGTTGGAGAGGGAGGGAGCAGAGTAGAGAAAAGGGGGTTGGCAACGGCGTACTCTCCCATCGCGCTACCGCGACAGTACCATCCGCGCTCGTGAGCTTAACTGCCGGGTTCGGGATGGGACCGGGTGTACCCTCACGGCTCTAATCACCAACTCCGCCACCTTCTCTACGCTGCTCCCCCATCACCCTCCACTCACGCGCTTCCCGCATGGTCCAGGTCTTTTTGGAGGTGCATCACGTCCTCTAGGTTCAGAGTCCTGACACACTATCTCTATTTGCTTTGGTAGTGCCTACCAAACGAATACGCTTTCTCGTCGAACAGTCTCTCTCTTGCTTCCGCTCAACGGCTCCGTGTTCCCACTTCCCCGTCGCTCGCAGCAAAAGCACCTATTTCCCCAGATCACACATACAAAAGCCCTCGACCATTAGTACTGGTTTGCTCCACGGCTCTCACCGCTTCCACACCCAGCCTATCCAACTCGTCGTCTCCGAGCGGTCTTACTAGCTTTCGCTATGGGGGATCTCATCTTGAGGTCAGTTTCCCACTTAGATGCTTTCAGCGGTTATCTGCTCCGGAGTCTGCTACCCGGCTGTGCCACTGGCGTGACAACCGGCTCACAGGCGCTCCGTCCACCCCGGTCCTCTCGTACTAAGGGCAGCTCCCCTCAAATCCCCTGCGCCCACGGCGGATAGAGACCGACCTGTCTCACGACGGTCTGAACCCAGCTCACGTACCGCTTTAATGGGCGAACAGCCCAACCCTTGGGACCTTGTCCAGCCCCAGGATGCGATGAGCCGACATCGAGGTGCCAAACCTTGCCGTCGATGTGAACTCTTGGGCAAGATCAGCCTGTTATCCCCGGGGTAGCTTTTATCCGGTAAGCCACGGCCCTTCCACTCAGTGCCGTGGGATCACTAAACCCGACTTTCGTCTCTGCTCGGCGCGTTGGCCTTGCAGTCAAGCTGGCTTATGCTTTTGCACTCTACGGTGGGTTTCCATTCCACCTGAGCCAACCTTTGGGCGCCTCCGTTACTGTTTAGGAGGCGACCGCCCCAGTCAAACTGCCCACCTGCCACTGTCCCGGCCTACGATTCAGTAAGCGCGGTTAGGGTCAAAACATCGTCAGGCTGGTATTTCACCTATCGCCTCCACGCAGTCTAGCGACCACGCTTCCCAGGCTCCCAGCTAGCCTACACAGACAGTGCCCTAACGCAATGACAGGCTACAGTAAAGCTCCACAGGGTCTTTTTGTCCGACCGCGGGTAACGCGCATCTTTACACGTACTTCAATTTCGCCGGGCCCCCCGTTGAGACAGTGCTCCACTCGTTACACCTTTCGTGCGGGTCGGAACTTACCCGACAAGGAATTTCGCTACCTTAGGACCGTTATAGTTACGGCCGCCGTTCACCGGGGCTTCAATTCACAGCTTCGGGTTTCCCCTAACCGCTCCTCTTAACCTTCCGGCACTGGGCAGGTGTCAGCCCCTATACGTCCGCTTTCGCGTTTGCAGAGACCTGTGTTTTTGGTAAACAGTCGGTAGAGCCTCTTTGCTGCGGCCGCCTTGCGGCGGCGCCCCTTCTCCCGAAGTTACGGGGCCTTTTTGCCTAGTTCCTTAACGAGGGTTCTCCCGTTCGCCTTGGTATCCTCTACCAATCTACCTGTGTCGGTTTGAGGTACGGGCGGCGTGCTCGATTACGTGAAGCTTTTCTCGCCCCCAGGTGCCAGTCACTTCTTCCCTTGCGGGACGGCGTCGCGGTCGTTAACCGCTTGCCACCTCAATCCACTCAGAGGCTGACCTTTCCCAGAGTCTCTTCACGCACCACACACCGGTACTGGAATATTAACCAGTTGTCCATCACCTACGCCTTCCGGCCTCGGCTTAGGCCCGACTAACCCGACGTGGACTGACCTTCCGTCGGAAACCTTAGATCTTCGGCGAACATGGTTCTCACATGTTTGACGCTACTCATGCCGGCATTCTCACTCCCAGGCGCTCCAGCAAACCTCCCGGTCAGCCTTCTCCGCCCCTGGAACGCTCCCCTACCACCCAAATTGCTTTGGATCCCAAGCTTCGGTGCCATGCTTAGCCCCGTTACATTATCCGCGCAGCCGCGTTCGACCAGTGAGCTGTTACGCACTCTTTAAAGGGTGGCTGCTTCTAAGCCAACCTCCTGGCTGTTTCGACACGACCACATCGTTTCCCACTGAGCATGGACTTCAGGACCTTAGCTGTAGGTCTGGGTTGTTTCCCTCTCGACGATGAATCTCATAACCCACCGTCCGACTCGCCATCATTCGCGTGCAGGCATTCATAGTTTGGTTGGGTTCAGTAATCTGGACGACCCCTAGCCCATCCAGCGCTTTACCTCCTGCACCTATTTGACAACGCTAGCCCTAAAGCTATTTCGGGGAGAACGAGCTATCTCCCAGTTCGTTTGGCATATCACCCCTACACACAGGTCATCCCCTACTTTTGCAACAGTAGTGAGTTCGGGCCTCCGGTACCTGTTACGGTACTTTCACCCTGCCCATGCGTAGCTCACCAGGTTTCGCGTCGCATTCCAGCCACTCTTCGCCCTATTCAGACTCGCTTTCGCTTCGCCTCCGGGTGTCCCTCCCTTAAGCTTGCCACTGAAATGCACTCGCCGGCTCATTCTCCAAAAGGCACGCCATCACCCCTTTCGAGGCTTTGACCGATTGTAGGCACACGGTTTCAGATTCTATTTCACTCCCCTCGCCGGGGTTCTTTTCACCGTTCCCTCACGGTACTGCTGCACTATCGGTCGTCGGTGTATTTAGCCTTGGAAGGTGGTCCTCCCGGATTCCCGCTGGGTTTCTCGTGCCCTGCGGTACTCAGGTACTTAGCCAGGAACTGCCACTTCGTGTACGGGGCTATCACCCTCTTTGGCCGGCTTTCCCACGCCGTTCTACTCGCTTTCATTCCCTTCCGCCAAGCCCTACAACACCCCTTGCGGGGTTTAGGCTCTTCCGCGTTCGCTCGCCACTACTAACGGAATTCTTTCTTTTCCTCTGGCTACTTAGATGTTTCAGTTCACCAGGTTCCCTCTCCCTAAGGAGTGATGTGGCATGACCCACACCGGGTTTCCCCATTCGGACACCGCTGACTATAACGGTTGCACACACCTTGTCAGCGCTTTTCGCAGTGTACCACGTCCTTCGTCGGCACCAGACGCCAAGGCATCCCCCGTGTGCCCTTACTTAGCTTTCGCACATGTGATCCGGAGAAATTGATGCTTTTGCGTTCGTCGTTACTCGCGTATTCGTTTGTTAAGCTGCAGCCTGGTAGTTACCCACCAGTGAGTAGGCCCGAGTTCGCTCTCGGTCCCACTCACTGACTTGTAACTGCTCATCTCTTAATCTGCATCTGGCGATTGCTCGCCACTTCCACCATCACTACCGACAAAAACAGCCCGGCATTTCGCCCGGGCTGCTCTCGACACACACATCGCGCAACGCGGTTGAACCGTTCTTCCTATCTCGCTTCGGTTGTTCCCACCACGTTCGTGTTTGCCAAAAGCAGTTGTCCCTGTCTTGCTGTCGTTTGTTTTGCGTTTGTCTACTCTACTGCCACCCGTTTGCCCTGTCAACCCTTCGCTACCGCTCATCCTGTGGAGATAAAGGGACTCGAACCCTTGACCTACGCCTTGCAAAGGCGCCGCTCTCCCAACTGAGCTATATCCCCAAGCCTGCTTCACACTTTGCTTCTGTCAGTGTGTCGCCGCCTGTGGGTCTGACACGGCTCGAACGTGTGACCTCGCCCTTATCAGGGGCGTGCTCTAACCAACTGAGCTACAGACCCGTTCTTGCACGCATCTGCTGCCGCAGCCTTAACCCCAGGTCAGTGAGAGAAATCCATCAGTGTCCAAACTGCTTTTCTTAGGTGGGGCAGGTGCTTTCGCATCTCTGTAGTTCCCCTGGAGGCTTGCTCTTATGCTTCGCCTCGGTTGTTTCTAGAAAGGAGGTGATCCAGCCGCACCTTCCGGTACAGCTACCTTGTTACGACTTCGTCCCAGTCACCGGCCCTGCCCTCGGCGGTAGGCTCCTTGCGGTTACCCTCCCGACTTCAGGCGTGACCAGCTCCCATGACGTGACGGGCGGTGTGTACAAGGCCCGGGAACGTATTCACCGCACTATAGCTGACGCGCGGTTACTAGCAACTCCAACTTCATGCAGGCGAGTTGCAGCCTGCAATCCGAACTACGAACGGCTTTCGGGATTGGCTCCACCTCGCGGCTTCGCAACCTGTTGTACCGCCCATTGTAGCGTGTGTGTAGCCCTGGATATAAAGGCCATGCTGACTTGACGTCATCCCCACCTTCCTCCTGTTTCTCACAGGCAGTCGGGTTAGACACTTGTAACTAACCCCGGGGGTTGCGCTCGTTTGCGGACTTAACCGAACACCTCACGGCACGAGCTGACGACAGCCATGCAGCACCTGTGCAAGCTCCCGAAGGTCGTTCCCCTTTCGGTTCACTACCACTTGCATGTCAAACCCAGGTAAGGTTCTTCGTGTAGCCTCGAATTAAACCACACGCTCCGCTGCTTGTGCGGGCCCCCGTCAATTCCTTTGAGTTTTAATCTTGCGACCGTACTCCCCAGGCGGCCAGCTTATCGTGTTGACTTTGACACCCCCACCGCGGTGCGGTGTGAACGTCGAGCTGGCATCGTTTACGGCATGGACTACCGGGGTTTCTAATCCCGTTCGCTCCCCATGCTGTCGCGTCTCAGTGTCAGGTGCAGCCCAGCGTGTCGCCTTCGCCACTGGTGTTCCTCCGGATCTCTACGCATTTCACCACTACACCCGGAATTCCACACGCCTCTACTGCCCTCTAGTTCGTCAGTCTCCGACGACTTTCCCCGGTTGAGCCGGAGGCTTTCACGCCAGACTTAACGAACCACCTGCACGCCCTTTACGCCCAGTAACTCCGGATAACGTTTGTCTCCTACGTTTTACCGCGGCTGCTGGCACGTAGTTAGCCGAGACTTATTCCTGCGCTACCGTCCTTCCTCGTCACGCAGAAAAGGGATTTACAACCCGAAGGCCTTCTTCTCCCACGCGGCGTCGCTGCATCAGGCTTTCGCCCATTGTGCAATATCCCTCACTGCTGCCTCCCGTAGGAGTCTGGGCCGTGTCTCAGTCCCAGTGTGGAGGATCATCCTCTCAGACCCTCTACCCGTCGTCGCCTTGGTGAGCTTTTACCTCACCAACTAGCTGATGGGCCGCAGCCTCATCCCGGAGCGGATTTCTCCTTTTCTCACAGTCCTCTACTTTCCGTGAGCTTATGCGGTATTAGCATTCCTTTCGGAACGTTATCCCACTCTCCAGGGCAGATAAGCTACGTGTTACTCACCCGTGCGCCACTATGATATTGCTATCATCGTTCGACTTGCATGTGTTAGGCACGCCGCCAACGTTCATCCTGAGCCAGGATCAAACTCTTCGTCAGTTTTCTTGACTACCCCTCGAAAGAGGTAAAACATATCCCCGCATTCCTGCAAGAACATGCTTGGGTCAATTCTTAGCTCGAACCCTGCTGTCTTTCTCTCACTATCCTGTTGTTAAGGTGCAGATGAGCAACTTGTGGTCGCTCAATGTATCGTTAAGGATACCACTCGCTGAAAGGTTGTCAATCCGTTTGTTTCACCAACTTTCCAACTTGTGATAACTCACTTTGGATATTTGGGATTTCCACATTTGATTGACACAAAAACAGCCCGGTTTTTACACCGAACTGCTCGGGTCAGCGTTTTAAGCTGCGTTCCCTCAGCGGGAGGTAAACTATAGCATGATCGTTTCAACCCTGTCAACACCGAATTTCTACCAATTTCAAACTCGTTTGCTGACTTGCTATAGTGCTCAGTTGTTAAGTCGCTTCCTTAGCGGCGCGGAACTATATCAATCGCATCGGATGCCGTCAAGGCCGTACTCAGGCATTTGCGATCTTCCTTATAGAGGAGACCATCGACTCCGGTAATCAGTACACGTTGAATACGTGTATAATCTCAGCATCTCATCCTTGCCAGATTGGTCAGGTTCGTCATGTTTGAATCGGATGGTCGCCAGCAGGTCATCAATCAGAACCTGCAAACCCTGCGTGAAAGCCTCTCTAATGTAGTCGATGCGCTGCGTGAGCAGCAGTCGATGCTGCGCTTGCGGAATATCAGCCTACCCCAGAGCATCATTCAAAACCTGGATTCTGTACTGGCAGAATTCAACTGGTTGCAAACCCGTGTGGGCGAAGACGCTCATGAACTCGACCAGTTACGTTCAGTCGCAGCCACGACCGCCACGATCAACTCCAGCCTGGATCTGGATGCCGTTCTGAGGCGCTCGATGGATGAAGTGCTCAAGCTGACGCGGGCAGACCAGGGATATATCGTCCTGCAAGATCAAACCAGCGGCGAATTGGAATTCCGTATCGCCAGCGGGGCGAACGGTGCCAACGAATTTCAAGGAAGCCGCAGCATCCTCATCACGGTGATTAACAGTGGTAAACCCCTGCTCACCCATGATGCGCTGGATGATCCCCGGGTGGGCGGCTCGATGACGATTGCCCACAAGATGCTGCGCTCGGTGCTGTGCGTACCCCTCACCTATCGCGATCAAGTCATGGGAGCGCTGTATCTGGACAGCCGCCATGCCAGTGGTATCTTCGGCGACCGTGAGCAGACTCTGCTGATGGCCTTCGCTAATCAAACCGCCGTCGCGATTGAGAATGCACGCTTATTCCAGCGCGTGCAGCAAAGCCTTGCGGAAACCATCCAACTCAACGAACTCAAAGAGAACGTCTTTGAATCCATCGCCAGCGGCGTCATCACTGCCGGGGCCGAACAGATCATTACCGTCTTCAACCGCGCAGCCAGTGAAATCCTGGCCCAACCAAGTGAAGCTGCGTTAGGTCAACCGTTGGCCGACATCCTGCCGATTTCCCCCGAGGTGCTGGAGGAATCCCTGCAAATCGTCCGGCAACAAAGCCTGCCCTACGACCATCAGGCTGCCGTTAACCTGCCTGCTCGCGGCGAGCGCATCCTCAATCTGAGCTTCAGCCCATTGCAAGATGCTTCCGGCATTACCATGGTTGTCGATGACCTGACCGAACATGAAGCCCGTGAAGAACGGTTGATGACACTCCGACGCTATCTGCCCGGCAAACTGGTCGATGACATCCTGGATATTGATCGGCTGTCGATGGGAGGAGAACGCCGCGAGGTCACCTGCCTGTTCGTCGATGTCCGTTCCTTCGCACAGTTCCCGCCGGATCTACGGCCCAGGCAAGTCATGAACTTGCTCAATCAATACCTGACCGTCGCGACCGAGTGTATCCATCGGCATGGCGGCATCATCGACAAATATATGGGCACCGAGGTGATGGCGCTGTTCAACACCCGCCTGAATGAACAACCCGATCATGCCCTGCGCGCTTTGAATGCCGGACTGGATATGCGAGAGGCCTACCTTCAGTTATATGCCCAGGAAGGCGTACAACCGGACCCCCATTACTATCGAGTAGGTATACACAGTGGCGTCGCCACGATTGGCAATGTCGGCAGCGAAACCCGCCGCGACTTCACCGCATTGGGCGATACCATCAATCTGGCTCACCGCCTGCTGGAAAATGCCAATGGCGGCGAGATCATCATGAGTCAGGATGCCTGGGCCTATGTGATTGGCGTTCATCACGGGCATAAACCGACCACATACGAGCTACGCCCACACGAACCCATCAAGGCCAAAGGCCGCCAGCAAATGACCACAGTCTATGATATGTATCGAAAGTAACAGCCACCTACAAAGTCAAACAGGTATCCGCGCAACCCAAGAGTAGATCAATTGACAGGGATTTTATGCCAGACTTCAATGATTTCCTGCTAGATGATACCGGACGTACCGATGATACCGAGCGTTTTCATCAGGCGCAGTTAACCGCCGCTGAACATATCCGGCATTTACATAAACAGGTGACTGAAGTTGGGGAACTGCTCAAGACCCAGCAGGATATCCTCCGCCAGAAGGGTATGAATCTGCCGCCCGGCGTGTTGGATCACCTCAAAGGGGTACGCACCCAGCTTGATACGCTGGGCAAGCAGTTTACCAATATGGGGGTCGAGCTACGCCAATTGCGCGCGCTCGCGGAAACGGCTGGACTCATCAATTCGTCGCTGGATACCAGCGATGTGCTCAACCGGGTTATGGACACGGTCATCCACCTGACCGGGGCCGAACGTGGTTATATTGTGCTCAAAAACCCGGATACGGGTGAACTTGATTTCCGGGTGGCACGCGGGTTGGATCAAAGCCAACTGGATAAGTCCGATTTTGTGGTCAGCCGCGGCCTGGTGAATGACTGCGCGACCAGCGGTGAAGCCATCCTGACGGATAACGCGGCCCGTGATGATCGCTATCAGGGCAACCAGAGCGTGGTTGGTTATCAACTCCGCAGTATCCTGGCTGTACCCCTCAAAATCCGCGATGAAGTCATCGGCGTCGTTTATTGCGATAATCGCTTCGTTGTGGGTCTTTTCAAGCAGCATGAGCGCGACCTGCTGACCGCCTTCGCTAATCAAGCTGCCGTCGCCATCCAGAATGCCCGCCTCTTCGAGGAAACCCAGGCGCAGCTCATGGAACAGAATGCGCTGCGGGAACTCAAGGAAAATGTCTTCACCTCGATTTCCAGCGGTGTCATCACGCTGGATGGGGAGAATGTCGTCACGGATTGCAACGCTGCTGTTCAGGAAATCACCGGGCGCACACGCGAGCAGATCATCAACCACCCCTTGCATGTGATCCTGCCCCCGGATGCCTGGACCGATGAGCTCAATGAAGCGCTCTATCAAGTCCGGGCGCAGGGTACGCGCGAAGTGGTGTATATCGACCAGGTCAGCGATGGCAAAACCCAACGCTTCTGGAAGCTCAACCTGAGCCAGTTGCGCGATCCTGAACATCATAATCAGGGCATCGCCATCGTGCTGGATGATCTGACCCAGTCCCGTCAACGGGATGAGCAGGTAGGTCTGGCTAGCCGCTATCTAAAGGTAGGCGTAGAGAATATTCGGAGTCTGGTTGATGAAGCCCAGGAACGCGAGATCAGTGTCCTGCACTGCGATGTGCGTGGCTTCACCACTTTCAGTGAAAAGCTGGAACCGGAAGATCTGATGACTATCATCAACCGCTACCTGAGCCTTTCCAGCAACGCCATCGACTTGCAGGGCGGCATGGTGGAGAAGTATATGGGGGATGCGGTCACGGGGCTTTTTAACACCCAGTTCAACCCTCAGGAAGATCACGCCGAACGCTGCGTTCGCGCAGCCATGAGCATGATGTATGACCTGTTCGCCCTGCATGAAGTCCTGCCCGCTGATCAGCAGTTGAAGTACGGAATCGGCGTCCACACCGGAATGGCGGTGCTGGGTAATGTCGGCGGTACTGACCGGCAGGAGTTCACGGCCCTGGGCGACGCCATGGAACTCGCCAAGCTCCTTCAGGAAAATGCCCTCGGCGGTGAGGTGCTGCTGAGCGAACCCACCTACGAACGGGTCAAGCACGTTTATGAGTGCGAACCACTGGAACCGCGTAAGAGTAAGGGCCGGGCGGATTTCACCCGCATGTACCGGGTCATCAAACTCAAGCGACGTACAGCGCTCCTGGAGCAGCGTTAAGCCGACTACTCCAAAAGCGCTGCATGATTCGTCGGGCCACCGGCTATCTGGCTGAAGGTCATCTAAGGAGGCTGTGATGGAGGCGAATCTGCTCGGGTTTAGCAAAGCGCGCAATCTCATCCTCATGGTTGGCGCAGGGGTTTCCGCCGGTAAACCCTCGGCGCTGCCCGGATGGAAACCGCTCAACGCCGCCATTTTTCATGCGCTGGCACAGCGGCTCCAGGCGGGTATATCAGGCCGTATTGATTTTGAGCAGCTTGAATCGCTGGTCGAAAACGAACGCAACTTCAATCGCTTTCCGCCGGACTATCAGGCACAACTCATCCATGAGATGTGTGGCGAGCGCTATTTTCAGGCCTTACAGGCGCTGGATGTGGACACCTTCAATGCGGCTCATGCAAGTATCGCAGCCCTGGCGCAAGCCGGTGCGATTCGGGCCATCGTCACAACCAACTTTGACCGCCTCATTGAACGGGCTTTGGAACAGCGACAGATTCCGTTTGAAGTGGTCTACGATGAATCGGGCTTTGCCCACCTGAGCGAACGTCTGTCCCAAAACACCCTCACCGCCTTGCCCATCATCAAAATACATGGCTGCGTCAGCGCACACCTCTCGATGATTGACACGCTCAAACAGCGTAAGCTGGGGCGGTCACGGCAACTGACAGATTGCCTGAAGGCGCTACACTCCAGTTATTGGATGTATCTGGGCTTCTCCGCTGCCGACCTGGAAACCGACCCGGATTATCTGGGTTTGATCACCAACGCAAACAACGGGCCAGGTGCAACCTATATTGCCTTTCCAGGACACCCTGCCCTGGGTGCAGGCGCACAACAACTCATGGATGCCTATGGTGATCGCGGGCAGGTAGTCGTAGCGGAAGTAGCCTCTCATCTGACTGCGCTGTGCCAGCAGCTTGGGGCCGAGCCACCCCAGAGTATCCCTGCCGAAACAGAACTGGGGCGCGCCCAATTCCAGACCCGATTAAAAAAGTGGGCGGATCAGCTATCAACATCTGCAGCCGGTTTAGGCTGTGCGGCCATTCTGGAGGCCATCGGACAAGGGGAAGCAGCCGTTCGTATTCTGGATCGGCTGGTCCGCAAAGAGATCTATGATGAACGGGATACTCCGGATTTCCAGGCGCTGCAACTTCATTATGGACGCTTAGGAGCATCCTGGGGGCGCTTTATCAATGTCCCCGATCTACACGGTGCTGCCAGTAATGCCAGTGTGGAGGCAGTTCAAAGTCTCTTCCGCCTTCAGGAAACCGAATGGGGATTCCCGGCACTCGGATGGTGCACGCTCATGCTGCTCTGGATGGGTGAAGGTTCACAGGCCAGCGCCATCGCGGATTGGGTGATCGGGGGACACCTGAAAGGAAGCTGGAACGCGCCTCAACCACGCAGTTCTGAAGCGATTGTGGATGCGTGGCTCGCTGCTGCGCAGGTCTATATCATGACCCAGCGCCCGTCGGGAGCCGATGCCATTGAAGCCACTGCCGGAGCCATCTTTGAACTGGCTGTAAAATGTGGCGATGTTGTCCGGATAGCACGTGTACGCGCGATCCAACTCCTCAATCTGTCTGCATCCACCGAACAGGTAATCATGCGGGCAGAAGGCTATGAGCAGGACTTCGCCGAAGCAAAACGGGTCGGTGATATTTATGCACAGGCGATACGATCACTGGCAATAGGCCGCTGGCTGGTTGGCAATGGTCGACAACTCTACAGCGCGACTGAGTCGGCAGAATCGCGGGCTCACCTTGCCCTCTCCCATCTGGATCAGGCGATGGTTGAGCTGGATCAACTGGGTATGGATCCCTGGTTGTTATATGGCCTGCTGCAAAAGATCAAACTCTTTGCCGACCTTCAGCAATTTGATGCAGCGCAGGCTGGCATCGACCATATGCTGGCTTCACTGGATCGCTTCCCCATCCTGGCATCTCATACCTATGAAGTCATCGGACAGATTCTTTTCATGCAGCATAATCCGGCAGCAGCTGACGCATTCCGCGAGGCCCGGGCGGCTGCGATAGAAAATGGATTACCTGGCCATGTGACCGCGCTGGATTGGTACCTGGACCAGATGACTGAGTAAATAAGAAGAGAAACCGCAAATCAAAGGGGCGCTTCAGAGGTGCCTAAACCGGGAGCAAAAGAACTGTCCCATCCTGTCGAAGCACAGCTGTGGGACAGTTCTTATCAGGCTGAGATTACTGACAAAGCTTCCAGCCGTTTTCATTCCGCACTGGGAAGGTCGCATCACCCATCGGGCTGTCCTGGGTCGTCCCGGCCATCGTCACTTTCATACTACCACCGACGACTACCGTGGCCGATTCCGCTGTTTCATCCTGAACGGTGAAGGTCAAACCACTCAGATCAACGGTGGCGTTTGCCTGTTTAAGGCTGTCCGCCATTGAATTCATCGCGCTCAACATGGCGGTCCGCTGGGCTTCGTCCATACTGCTGCAAACAAAGCTGGAAATATCCCCTTCGCCGGTAAAGACGGCGGTGATAAAGCTTTTGACCGTATCCGCTGGCGAACCCCCACTGGCGGATGAATTGGCATCGCCTGTGGTCGCAGCCTGACCACCACAGGCTGCCGCAATCAGGGCAATCACCACCAGCATCACCATCCAGCTAACGCGCTTCATAATCCCATCTCCAGTATGGCTGGGTGTATTCATCACACCCGATAACCCAGTTCATCACAGGCTGTCCCCGGCTGGCAACGGGACTGATGGCCTATAGACCCGCTAATGTTGCAACTACCGCAACGCTATGCTTGAGGTGCCGATCCTCATGCGCCTAAACTTGCATTTTGTGCATCAGGGGCGTTAAGATGACCTCAACCTGAACGTGCAGCAATCTAAAATCTGCCCTCAACTGTTATCCGATACCTCAGAAGGAGTTTTACATGGCGAAGAAGCTAAAGAATTACATTGGTGGGGAATGGGTCGAGTCCAGCGCGACAACCTATACTCCCGTCGTTAACCCGGCAACCTGTGAAGTCCTCGGTGAATGCCCGGAATCGACTCGCGCAGATGTCGATATGGCAGTCCGCGCTGCTCAGGAAGCTTTCGAGGAATGGCGTCAGACCCCCGTCCTCAATCGCGCTCAATACATGTATCGCCTCAAAAATGCCATTGAAGACCGCTTTGAAGACCTGACCGAGATGGTGGTCAAAGAAAACGGCAAGACCCGCGATGAAGCCCGTGGGGAAGTCCGCCGGGGTATCGAAAGCATTGACTTTGCAACCAGCGTCCCGGTGCTGATGCGGAGTGACGGTGTGGAAGACATCGCCGCGGGCATCGACGAAGACACCGTCCGTCAACCCGCCGGGGTCTTTGCCGCTATCACCCCGTTTAACTTCCCGGCCATGGTGCCACTATGGTTCCTGCCGACCGCCATCACCTGCGGGAACACCTTCATCCTCAAGCCCTCCCCGCAGACCCCGATCAGCATGGATGTGCTGTTCGAGGTGCTGGAAGAGATTGACCTGCCTGAAGGCGTCGTCAATCTGATTCAGGGCGGTAAAGAAGCAGCTACAGCCATCATGGAACACCCCGGCATTCGTGGTGTCTCCTTCGTGGGCAGCACGCCGGTTGCCCGCATTGTCTATGAAACCTGCACGCGGCATGGTAAGCGCGTCCAGGCCCAGGGCGGTGCCAAGAACTACATCGCTGTCCTGCCGGATGCCGATATGAATGCTTCGGTTAAGAACATCATGGGTGCAGCCTATGGCTGTGCTGGTCAGCGCTGTCTGGCAGCGGCCGTCGTGGTCGGCGTCGGCGATGCCTACGAAAAAGTCCGCGATGAGATTGTCAAGCAGGCCGGTGCGCTGCGCGTTGGCTACGGCCTCAGCGAAACCACCCAGATGGGTACGGTTGTCTCGGCTGCCGCCCGTGAACGCATTCACAATATGATTACCCAGGGTGAACAGCAGGGTGCAAAAGTGCTGCTGGACGGGCGTAGCATGCAGGTGGACGGCTACGAAAATGGCAACTTCGTCGGCCCGACGGTAGTTGAAAACGTCGGCCCGGATAACATCCTGGCAAAAGAAGAAGTTTTCGGACCTGTGCTCTCGCTCATGAAGGTTGATAGCTACGACGAAGCCGTCGATGTCATCAACAGCAGCCGTTATGGTAATGCCGCCAGCATCTTCACCAACAACGGCAAGTACGCCCGTGACTTCAAGTACCGCGTCAATGCCGGGAATATCGGTGTGAACATCGGTGTGGCAGCCCCCTCGGCCTCCTTCCCCTTCGGTGGTCAGAAGGAATCCTTCTTCGGTGACCTGCACGGCCAGGGCATTGACTCGATTGACTTCTACACTGAGAAGAAAATCGTCATCGAACGCTGGATCTAGAACTACCACAACTTATGCAAGATCAGGTGGGTGCTCGAATTGGCGGAATGTTCCCACCTGATCTTCGGGCTAAAGACAGCATAATAACGAAAGGAGAGGATCAAGGGTCAGCTTGATCGCTTCTTTCGAGCTTGTCAGCACTCAGTCAATTGATAGCCCTAAATGACAACCTAATCTGCCAATTCGAGCAGAAAAATGGCTCGCTAGCTAACACCTGCTCTAGTGCTAGAATAAAACCTATGAAGATCCAATTATTCACCATTCGCAATTTGCCTTTGGCGACAATTTTGCTTCTACTGATTTATGTTCTGCGGCTGCCAAACCTAACTAACTTTCCCTTGTTTATTGATGAAACAGTGCATCTATATGCTGCTGAGGGCGTGTTGCAGGATTCCAGTCCACTTTTTCAAGTGTGGCTTGGTCGCCAGTTCACTATCCTATGGTATGCTCTCTTCGGAGCACCTTTGGTAGCTCCTGTCTTCGTATCCCGATTCGTTACCCTACTGGTTGTTATGATGGGCGCGGCGGCAGTGCTGAGCATATCCAGGCACTTTGGCGGTCGACTTGCAATGATCTTGGCGGGATTCTTCTACGCATTAAGCACCTACCATCTCTTCTTTGAACGTTTGGCGCTGGCAGATAACATCGCTGGAGGAGCAATCCTGTTAGCAGCATGGGCTGCATTGCGACTGCAGAACCAAGTTAAGCTTTCGGATGCAGTACTAATGGGAGTGCTATTATTCCTTGCATTCGGGGCCAAAGTGAGTGCATTACCATATTTTGGTATACCACTTGCGGCAGTTGTTGCACTCACTTCGCCTAACCGGTCACTTATGTCGACCATGCGTTGGCTGTCAGTTGGACTGGGAGTTGCCAGTGTGACTACGCTGGCCTATATCATGCTAGTGCGGTCTCGCGGTTCAGATGTACTGAATAATTCACTGAGCTTGGCGATTAGCGCGCGTGCAACTGCTGATTTGGCGGTACTATTTTCACCTGTCAGAATCCTCGGCAACGTAGGCATTACCCTTGATGCGATCGCGCCTTATTGGGGGACCTTCGGTTTTCTGCTGTTACTCGGCGGTTTGATCGTCCTTGTGTTAAAGCGTCAGTTTTATCTTCCGTTAATTGTGCTAGGCCCCCTCATTCCAATGTGGATAAGCGTCGTTCAGGAGACACGGTTTCTTGTCAGCGCGGTTGCTCTCTTGATCGTTGCAGGCGCAGTTGGTATCACTCAAGTCATCAACTGGATACCATCGAGATTGCATCGAGTAGCTGTCGCATCAGTTGCGTTGATTGCAGTCATACCGTGGTTGGGATTCGCAGAGGCGTTATACATCAATCCTACTCAACTAGCATTGCCACCTCGAGACTATGAACAGTATATACGTTCTGATGCCTCCGGGTTTAATCTACGTGAAGCAGCAGACTACATTACCAAGCAGGGTGACGTTGTAGAGATCATTGGCGCGATGCCCAATTGTCAGTCGCTGCGCTACATGACCCTACATTCGCTGCCCGTGACCTGTCCACCCATTTCGCCAAATCCGGATACCGGTATAGCTTTGTTGGCACTCTTGGGGGAAAGACGCGAACCCGGCATCTACTTGATTCTGGAACGCAACCCGTATATTCCACAAGATGTTCCAGGCACACTACTGGCTGAAATTTCAACCCCAATCCTGGGTCGCCCGGTGCTTGCGATCTATGACCTCGCAGATTAGTTCAGCCTCCAACATTCTATCTATATGCCCACTAGAACAAGACCTAATGACAATCATCTGATATGTAGAGATTTGGCGCTGTGATCTGCGCAATGGGAGTGAAATGCCCAACTTAATTTTCCTCGCGCTATGATTTGAGAATGCATGCCGATTGGCAGCAACACACTGTACCCATTGATACACCCTAATTCATCCATAAGCGTTTGCGCTAAAGAGATACCATGAACCGACCCAAGACCCGTGGTGAAGCCGAAGCCGAATTCACCCGCGCCATCATCAAGTTTGAGAAAGAATATCTGGGGCGCGGCCCGCTGGATGCACGTACGTTTTTCATTCAGGATATGATCCTGGTGCGCTTACGGGGGATTCTGACCCCGGCGGAGATCAAACTGGCGGAACGACCCGAGGGTAAAACGTTGGTCAAGGAAACCCGCCGCCAGCTTTTTGAAAGCTCGCGGCCTCTATTGGATGCAATGGTGCGGGAAGTGGTGGGGTGTGGGCTCATCAGCCTGCATACCGATATGAGCGCCAAAACCGGGGAACGCGTCATAGTGCTCACCGTCGACGTAAACTTGGGTGAGTGGTTTACGTGAACTCAAGCTTAAGGATAAGGTTGTAATACTTATGGTAGTGTTGATTCAAGTGGGATTGAATCAACAGCAGAGTAAATGTAACTATGGCAATTCCCTGGCGATGGCTTTATCCACGGCGGGTGTTGTTCGCAACCATCCCTGATCGGATGATGCCGGAAGACATTGTTGAGTATATGGGGGAATTCATCCAGGAACTGGAAACGATCCCCAATCCGCGTATACACGTCATCTATGATGTATCCCAAGTGCAAAAGCTGCCGGGTACCGTTCGAGATTACCTGAACGCTACTTTTGATGTCACGTCGCTCCCAGGTCATGGTTGGGCCATTCTCATCGGGGCGAATGCCGCTGTGAACCTTGTTTTGACCGTATATATGAACCTGAATTCCAATAATATTCGTGCCTGTTCCAGCATGGAAGAAGCCCTGGAATTTTTACACCAGATTGATCCCATCCAGAGTGAGGGGTGATACCGTCGCTGTCTTATCAAACGTTCATTAAAAAATGAGTAAACCCCCCAAAAAATGGGGGGTAGCCATCTGCAATAGGCTGTTATAGTGTCACTGAAAGTCGGTACATAAGGCTGGACAATTGCTCTGTATGTAACGGCAGACTACATGGCGGCAGACTGAACAAAGCGTTAGTGAACTTAACGGGTTGAACAAGAAGCCGGCATCCTCTACCTCCATTACGGGGCATGATGTCGGCTTCTTATTTTCCCCATATACATCGCAGGACAAGGGACGAATGCAGCAAGTACTCGAACAAAAACCAACTGGACAATCCTGGCATACACAAGATGCCTCGAAGGTGCTGGCGCAGTTACAAGTCAAGCCGGAAGTTGGGCTAGATGAGGCGACAGCAAAGCAACGCATCACTCAATATGGCCCCAATGAACTGGTTGAAAAGGCCGGAACCACCATCACGGAACTGCTCTGGGAGCAACTGACCAACCCATTGGTCTTGTTGCTCATTGGAGCCAGCATTCTTTCCGGTTTGCTAGGCAAATGGGATAGCGTCATCGCCATTTCTGCGATCGTGGTTTTGAACGCGATCCTGGGCGTGTACCAGGAATACCGCGCTGAACAGGCCATGGCCGCCCTCAAGAAAATGGCTGCGCCGATGGTACGCGTGCGCCGTTCCGGCAAGGTGCTGGATATAGCCGCCCGTGATCTGGTGCCCGGCGATATCGTACTGTTGGAAGCCGGCAGCGTCATTCCAGCCGACTCGCGGTTGTACGAGAATGCGAACCTCCAGGTACAAGAGGCTTCTCTCACGGGCGAATCGCAGCCAGTGGAGAAAAGTATCGACACCTTGAAGGATGACAATGCACCGCTTGGGGATCGCCACAATATGCTCTATATGGGCACCTCGGTGACCTATGGACGCGGTACCGCGGTGGTGGTTGAGACGGGCATGAAAACCCAGTTAGGTCGTATTGCCGATCTCATCCAGACCGTTGAACAGGAAAAAACCCCGCTTCAGCGCCGGTTGGCTGAACTCGGTAAAGTGCTGCTGGTAGCGGCACTGGTCGTCATGGGCATCGCGTTCGTCATCGGTATCATCACCGGACAACCGATCCTGCCCCCGACTGATGCAGTCGGCGCCCAGAGTGAATCGGTGCTGCTCAACGCGGTGGCTATCGCCGTAGCGGTCGTACCGGAAGGTCTACCCGCGGTGGTCACAGTGGCGTTGGCCCTGGGCGCTCAGCGAATGCTACGCCGCCGGGCACTAATCCGTAAGCTGCCCGCGGTTGAAACCCTCGGTTCGGTAACCACCATTTGCTCCGACAAGACCGGCACCCTGACCGAAAACCGCATGACCGTCACCATCGTGGATGTGGCTCACAAAACCGATCCAATCCAGGCGGTGGTAGAAAAAGGCATGACCGGGCTAATGAGCCAGAATGGCAAGGCCCCGCCCCATGATCGGGCGCAGGCGCTGCTGCTGGCTGGCAATGCCCTGTGTAACGATGCAGTACTGGAAGAAGATCCCGCTCATCCCGATCGCTTCCGGGCGATTGGTGACCCCACCGAAGGCGCGCTCGTGATTGCAGCGGCCAAGTTCGGGGTGGATAAGCGGCACATGGACCTGGTCTTCCCCCGTGTGGGCGAAGTCCCCTTCTCTTCCGAGCGCAAACGGATGACGACCGTCCATCATCTGGATGATAGTGTCCAGGTGGGCGCAGGCGAAGGGTACTTCCGTGAGTTGCTCAAGCAGCGCGGTGTCGAGTATCTGGCAGTGACGAAGGGCAGCGTCGACGGCTTGCTTGATGTCTGCAACCGGGTTTACCTTGATACCGACGAGATCGTACCGCTGGATGCCGAATGGCGAGCGCGGGTTACACAGCAGAACGATGAAATGGCGAAGAATGGTCTGCGGGTGCTGGGCATGGCCTTCCACCGCTGGCCCGAACTGCCCACCCAATGGTCACCAGAGGCAGTTGAGAAAGACCTGGTCTTCATGGGTATGGTCGGCATCATTGACCCGCCCCGTAAGGAAGTCAAAGATGCGGTTGCCATCTGCAAAACCGCGCAGATCCGCCCGGTGATGATTACGGGCGACCATCCGCTGACCGCTTTTGCGATCGCGAAGGAACTGGGCATCGCCAACGAGGGTGATCGTGTCCTGACCGGGCATGACCTGAGCAAGATGAACCAGAAAGAACTCGAGGATGTGGTAGAGAAAGTCTCTGTCTACGCCCGCGTCTCCCCGGAAAACAAGCTGAACATCGTACAGGCGCTGCAATCCAAGGGACATGTAGCAGCCATGACCGGTGACGGTGTGAACGATGCGCCCGCGCTCAAACGCGCCAATATCGGCGTGGCGATGGGCATCACTGGAACGGCTGTCACCAAAGAAGCCTCCGACATGGTGCTGGTGGATGATAACTTCGCCACCATCGTCGCCGCGGTCGAAGAAGGCCGTACTATCTATGATAACGTGCGCCGCTTCATCAAGTACCTGCTGGCGAGCAATACGGGTGAACTCTTTGTGCTGCTGGCCTCGCAGTTGGTCGCTGGCCTGGGTTTGCCACTGACCACCCTGCAAATCCTGTGGATGAACCTGATCACCGATGGCATCCCGGCGCTGGCGCTGGGTGTAGAAAGCAGTGAAAAGGGCGTGATGAAGCGTGCCCCGTACCTGCCGAACGAGAGTTTGTTCGGGCGTGGATTGGGCCGGCACATTGTCATCGTGGGCCTGGTGATGGGTATCACCGGCTTGCTGCTGGGCATCTGGGCACACGGCCAATTCACCGCTGGCGTCGCGGGCTTCCAGGCGAATACCTGGAACACCATGGTCTTCTTCTTCCTGACGGTCGCTCAGATGGGTCATGCGCTGGCGCTGCGGTCGCACACCGAGTCGTTCTTCACCCTGCCCTTCTTCAGCAATCGGGTGCTGGTCGGCGCGGTTGTGGTGACAATCGCCCTCCAGTTGATCGCAGTCTACGCGCCGTTCTTCAACAACATCTTCAATACCACCCCCCTGACTGGCGAACAACTGCTGATCTGCGCGGTGTTGAGTCTGGTGGTCTTCGTGGCCGCCGAAATCGAAAAGCTGTTGATGCGACGTGGTGTGTTGAAGTAGCCCTCACCCCCAACCCCTCTCCCATTGCTGAAGACAGCAGGGAGAGGGGAGCAGGCAGCGGGGTTAGGGTCAAAATGGGTACCTCACAGGGCAGAGATGGACTCGCCCTGATGTCTGCGGAACGTGGTTTATTGGTAGCTGGAACGTCGTTTTAACCCTGGTAATGAGGTCGATGGAACGGAACGCGGTTGTACTGGAAATGGGGTGTGCGGCACTGCACCCTGATGGAACGTGGCGTAATGGTATGGGCAAGTAACCCTGTGAGCTGAGTTTTATTGGTAGTCGGCGCACCTCGCTTTGACCGCAGGATGTCATAGTGGGGTGGTGTCCGCCGCCGGAGCCGCCCGGCCTGGAACGCGAGTCGTACTGGTAGTTAGGATGCCCTGCACAAAGTGCAGCGTCCGCAGAGATGGAACGAGTTCCCAGCCACTCCCCCTTCACTGGGGGAGTGGTCACGGGAAGGCAGTTCCCACAACTGATCATCGTGTATCTGGTAGGCAATAGCCGTTTCTATCGTAAGTAAGTGGAGTCTGGTGGATATGTTGAGCAATAACACAATCAAGACCGCGCTGCTGCTGGGTCTGCTGACCGGCTTCCTGATGCTGATTGGCGGGGCGCTGGGCGGCACCGGCGGCATGATCTTCGCCTTTGTTTTTGCGATTGCGATCAATATGGGAGCCTGGTGGTTCTCTGATAGCATCGCCCTCAAGTTCAGCGGTGCTTACCCCGTAAGTGAAACCGAAGCCCCCGAACTGCACCGTATGGTGGATACGCTGGTGGCGCGGGCCGCGATGCCCAAACCGCGCGTCTTTATGATCGACAGCCCGCTGCCGAACGCTTTCGCAACTGGTCGCAGCCCGGAAAAGGGTGCGGTTGCAGTCACGACCGGCATCATGCAATTGATGAACCGGGATGAAATCATGGGTGTCATCGCCCATGAACTGGCCCACATCAAGCATCGGGATACGCTGATTTCCAGCGTGGCAGCGACGATTGCCGGTGCTATCGGCATGATCGCCGATATGGTCATGTGGGGCATGATCTTCGGTGGATTGGGCGGTAATGACGAGGATGAAGGCCCGGCGGGCATCGTCGGGGGTATCCTGACCATCATTCTGGCCCCGATTGTGGCGCTGCTCATCCAGATGGCGATCTCGCGCTCGCGGGAATTCGCCGCGGATGAAGGTGGCGCGACCATCATGGGTGATCCTGAACCGCTGGCGCGGGCGCTGGAAAAGCTGGAGTCCTTCTCGAAGAACCCGGCGGCCATCCGTGAGATGCAGCATGCGCACGTGAACCCTGGCACCGCCCATATGTATATTGTCAATCCGCTGGCGGGCGGCGCGCTGATCAAGCTGTTCCGCACGCATCCGCCGACCGAGGAGCGCATCGCCAAGCTGCGGGCGCTGGCCCCGGCGCTGGCCTGGAAAGGCCAGAAGGCTGCCTCGTAAGCCTATCGCCTGCCCCCTCTCCTGCATGTAGGCGGTGGAGCGGGGCAGGTGTAACGGTGAGTGATTTGTATTGGTAGCAGTGTGTGTGTGATTTATCGTAAGTGACTGAGTAGAAAGACGAAGCAGAATGCCCCCCACGGATGATCGGGTAGACCGCTGGCTGCGCGAAGCCGAAGCGGATGCCCTGCGTCAACAACGTCCGCAAAAGCGCCCTACGACCGTCGAATATGACGATGACGGCTGGGACGATAGCTACCTCCCCCGTGAGAAAACGCCGGACTACCGCCGGGAAAATCCGCTGCGTAAAGCCAAATTGGAACGCGCCTTCTAAAGTAACTGGAGAAAACCTGATGTTGAAAGTGCAATGTGATCGTGAAGGCTGCCAGGGCGGCTCGATGCAGATGATGGAACGGCAGGGTGTGGAAATCGACTACTGCTCGATGTGCCGGGGTGTGTGGCTGGATCGCGGTGAACTGGACAAGATCATCGAACGGGTACAGGCCATGAGCGGACAGGCTCCACAGCCGCAAGCCGCGCCCCCGCAGCCGAGCCAACCGATGCCGCCCCCCTATCCGCAGCAGCCCTATCCCCAACAACCACCGCCGGGGTATCAGCAACAACCCCCGCAGGTGATTGTGGTGGACGATGATGATGACTACTACAAGCGCAACCCGCAGTACGGGTACCCGCACAAAAAGAAGAAGGGCGGCTGGCTGGACGACATCTTCGACTTCTAAAGATTACCTGTCGGTTGCAGATAGAAATAGCAAGAGGCGTGGTCATGTGACCGCGCCTCTCTTTATTGACTTCCCATAGGTGGGAGCGTCTACATAACGATTTTGGTTTCGGGACAGCCTTAGCCGCCTAACGAGACGATAACTTGTTGTGCAAGACCAATCAAAATATCTGCTTGCGACCCGGTGATCTTATTATCTCGTTGTGCCTCAACTTCATTTATGAATGCTTGGAGCTTATTAATAGCTGCATTCACATTGCCACCGTTTGCCTGATTGAGAGCGTCATAGGCTGATTGAAGCTTGGCATCCAAGCTATTATTGATTCCTTGCTGCAGATTATAACTACCAGTGACATTGATCAAATTCTGGATAGCCTGAGCAGGTGTATTTGTCGATGTCGCAGTTGGAGGCGGGATGGGCGTCCACGTCGCGGTAAATGTGGGTGTAAATGTCGGTGGTAGCGCTGTAAAGGTTGCAGTAAATGTCGGTGATGGCGTCCACGTGTAAGTTAGAGTTGGTGAAGGAGTTTCAGTTGCGGTATATGTGGCAGTTGGAGTAGATGTTTCAGTACTGGTCGGGGTAAAGGTTGCCGTTGCTGTGGATGTGTTGGTTGCTGTAGCGGATGGCATAACTGTCGGCGTAAGGTTCACAAGTGTCGAACAACCTGGGGGAGCTGACTGCAAGAAGGGCGTAAAATTCACGTTACCCCCTATTGAGTCGCCAAAACCCGTACCAAGGCCAGATGGCCCATCCGTGGCACCCCACCAATTGTTGGTGAAATCTGCCGCAATAGGTAGATAGTTATTAATAACGGCCAAGTTGGAATTGCCAACAAAACAATTGTTGTTTGCCAGAACTTCAACCGCATTGTACGCAGGGTAATCAATCCAGATTGCTCCACCACCAACAGTGGCGGTGTTGGACTCAAACACACTTTGAGTTATTGTTGACCTTCTAGATGAGGCACCATCTCCAAATGATATTGCTCCACCATACGAGCTACCATTCCCACGAAAAGTAGATCGAAGAACAGAAATCCCCCAGTACGAGTTTGATGTAATTGCTCCACCCTGGAATGAGCGATTGTTTATGAAGACAGAATCCTCGATAATGGTTGGCGAACTGGTAAACGTAAAAATTGCGCCACCACTACTAGAGAAATTTCCCTCGAATGTTGACCTTCTAATGATGGCGGAAGGTCCATCAACGAGTATCGCACCACCTCGACTCAAGTCGTAACCGGTTGGTACAATACCCGCGTTTGAGTTATTTGAGAAATAGGTATCTTCTACCAACAGTGTCGTACCTTCCGCAGCGACGGCTCCTCCATACTGCGTTCCAGAGACATGGTTAGATATAGTTGAATGCAATATGCTGAGATTGCCAACGTATGAACGTACTGCATGTGATGCTGGATTATTGGCAATAGTAACCCTATTCAAGGTCATGTCCCCAATCACGTTAAGGATTGGTGTATTTCTGTTATTAGTAAAGGTACTGTCATTGATAACAGCGATCGATTCGAGACTATAGATTGCTGACCCCTGCGCCACTGACCGATAGTTATCAAAGGATGTTTCGTTTACAGTGAGTATGCTGTGCGCTTCACTATAGATGGCTCTCCCATACGAATTATTTCTGAAACTAGAGTTATTGACAATTGCCTGAGCAGCGGCAATATAAACTGTAGTCAGACTACCATCAGCATTTATGTCATTCAAAGTCAAAACGCCGGGACTAAACACTGAAAACACAAAGACACCCGCCTGCCCCTGTGTATCAAGGGTAAGGGTTGCGTTGTTTCCTTCTATAGTGACAAGACTGGTAATGACCATGCTAGAGAAGCCTGCTGAAATAACATAGTTGCCATTTTCAGCTAGCTCTATTACATTCGCACCTGGATAAACTGCTTCATTATTTGCTTGAGCAATCGCATTAGCAAGTTGGGCTACATCTCCATTTGGAACAATGAAGGTCTGCGCGCGAGCGATTTGATATTGCGTAGTTGAAAGGAAGATGACGCAAATTAAAGCAAGCAGAGAATGAGTAGCAATTCTGTTTCGTTGCATTATTAACCACCTTATCTAATTAGTATTGTACTAATTCTATTGATTATCATTATTAATTGCAAATATGTACCAGCGATGAGTTACGAATCGTATGGCTATTGAGTGATATTCGTCCCAATTCATAATTGTTTGCGGCGGCGGCGGCGGCGCTGACCATCGGACCCGTTCTTGGCGACTGCTGCCGTGAGTACCGCCATTTTCATCGGCGGTTATGGCGGATTCTGGCACTTTTGTGGCGTCAATGGCGGCCTGATGACGCTGGCAAGGTGTATGGTAGCCTAAAGTATCGCCAATCGTCATTGTGGGGTTTTAATAGACCTCACCCCCCTCTCCTTCCGCACCCCTAGCTTCTCGAGAATGTACGACTAGATGCGAGCCGGGGTGCTGGATGCCGAAGGCAGGGGAGTCCAGAGTCACTACAACGATGACCGGGACTAAGCCATCCGCCGAAACATTTCCATGATCCACGACCGTCATTTGTGCGTAAAACTACCAATGACCAGGAAACGGTCGTGGATTACTTTCGGCTACTGGCTTAGAGCACACGCTTTGTAAAACAATAACACAGATCTGGTTATAAAACGGAACATTTGTTCCGATTTTCCAGTCCAACCAGACCTGGTTGGAGTCAGGCGTTCAACCCGGTACAATCCGACGGATTGAGCCAGCCTCCCAATAGGATAGTAACCATGACCCCGTTAAAACAAGCGATTGCCTGGTGGTGTTTTGTCCCGCGTGTGATGACCCCGGAGGCGCTGCTGCGGGCGGCGGCTGACCTGGGCTATGCGGCGGTTGAGTTAGTCGATCCCGAATACTGGCCGCTGGTCAAGCAGTATGGCCTGAAGATGGCCTCGCATCGCGGGCATGGTGGCGATGACGCCATCATCAACGGGATGAACCGGCGGGAAAACCGCGAGTCGATCCGGCAGGCGCTGCGCGAACAAATTGCGCTGGCGGTGGAGTGGGAAATCCCGAATCTGGTGTGCTTCAGCGGGAACCGGAACGGTCTGGATGACGCGCTGGGGGCGGAGATCACGGCAGAAACCCTGCACGCGGTTGCCCCGATGGCTGAAGATGCGGGGGTCACGCTGGTGCTGGAACTGCTCAACAGCAAAGTCGATCACCCGGATTACCAGTGCGATCACACCGCCTGGGGCGTGCAGGTGGTGAAGGCGGTCAACTCCCCTGCCGTCAAACTGCTCTACGACATCTATCACATGCAGATCATGGAAGGTGACATCATCCGCACGATTCAGGAGAATCACGCCTGGATCGGTCACTATCACACGGCGGGCAACCCGGGGCGGCATGAATTGGATGCCAACCAGGAATTGAACTACCGGGCGATTGTGCAGGCGATTGCCGCAACCGGCTACACCGGCTATCTGGGGCAGGAGTTCGTCCCGGTCGGTGATCCGGTGGCAGGATTGCGGCAGGCGTTTGCGATTTGTACGGTGTAAGGTTGTGATTAGGTCTGAGCATCGCGGCGGGGTATTCAGACCATCACCGCACAACTACGATGACTTCATCCGTGTCAAACGATGCTTGATTGTCCGTAACAGTCAAGGTGATGATGTGCGTGCCGAGAGGCAGGTTGACCGAAGCATGAATGCCATGGGCAATGACAATATTGTTTTCTGACCATTGATAGGATGTGATTGCCCCATCCTGATCGGTACTGCCCGACCCATCCAGTGATATAGTTGCAACACCTTCACTATTTGCATCAGTGATCGTGACATCCGCCCCTGCATTCGCCACTGGCATGAAGACAAACCCCGGAACAAGACCCGGATTTTCAATACGCAGTTCAGCATTTTGCCCGGCAGTGGCAATCGCCAGGCGATTAAACTGTGGATTCCATTCCAGTGAGCGCGTGCCTGCATTATTGATACTTGCGAAGAAACGCGCCGCTCCCATCTGCACTGAATCACCAACTGAGCCATCACTCGCTATAAATCTTCCGTCACCTGTCCAATCAAGACTTTGCACATCGAAACTCTGTGATGGGAGAGGATTAACAAATGATCCAGTAGAAACTTCATACCATAGGACGGCCAGTTCACTGCCTATAGTAATCCTATCGCCTGATGGGGGTTGCCATGCAATTGAAAGCGCGTAAGGGCCGAGAAGAGATATATCCTTCACAATTTCACCAGTCACAGCGTCCAGAATGTAGGCGATCAACCCGGTTTCATGGAACATTTCGTTATCAACGATCCGCACCCGATGACCAATACCCGCGATAATCGGTTCCCTGTTTGGCTTCCAGTCCAGCGCATTACCTAGCGTATATAGGCGGTTGAAGACATACGTACCGGGTATCGTCTTTTGGAGTTGGAATGTCTTCGCATCCCAGATCAGGATGATAGCAGGTTGCAAATCGGATGATCCTTTATCCCATTCAAGGGCTTCAAGGCTGGCGATTCGCGCACCATCTGGACTCCAATAGACCGCCATACTCTCCGCACTTCTGTGCAACGTGTGGGCTAATGTCAGCGATTGAGTGCTGCTGTTCCAATTCCAGATTTCGATAGCATTGCCATTGGTCATGGCGAGCTGCAACCCATTGGGATTCCATGAAACGGAGTTAACAACCACGCCTTGACGGACTTGTGCGACCAATTGAAGATTGATGTCGTACAGCCGCAATCCATCCAAAGTGGCAACTGCCAGAATGTTGCCACTGGCGTCCCATCCTACCTGATTAATCTCGGCACCCGCATTAATTTTGGCTAATGGCTGATCTATACCACCCTGGGCAACGATAGTCATGGTGGTCATGAACAGGATAATTATTGCCATCATTGCTCGTACAGATTTCTTGGTCATTTGCGTTTTACTAGACGCCAGCCACTTCTATGTACCGGCGAATAAATCCTTGACGGGAAGGATGAAGCCAGGCAGCACATCACCGCCATCCAGAGTATCTTCTTCCCGTAGAATATCTTCAGTGGTGGCTGTCAAGACCATCACCATACGCTTCAGAGTCAGCACCAGCCACACCAGTGTGGCCCCATTTTGCAGATAGTAGGCCGCCTTCGCCCTCATATCCGGTATGGTGTCATCCGGGGATTGCACCTCGATGATGAGGTCGGGCATCTGATAAGCCGGGCCGCGCTCAACGATGGGCTGCAACCGGGAGGCACTGGTGAACTCGACATCCGGTAGAAAGGTATTCCGGTTGTCCTCCGGCACCCGACGCCGCACTTCAAAAGCTACCCGCCCCAGACCGCGCGGTTCGACAAAGGCGCGTATGAGAAAGTAAGCATTCCCTGAAACCAGACTGTGTTTCTCGGTCGGCATCTTCTCCACAATCTCCCCGTTGATGAGTTCAAAGCGGCGGTCGGCGTTTTCCGGGCGGGCGATGAAGGCTTCAAATTCGTCAGCGGTTGTTGTGACTGGAGCTAACACGGTCGCTTCAGGTGGGGCCATTGGATCGTACCTCCTCAAACTGGTTTACAAGGATAGGACTTACGCATTCACGGGATCGCTGCGCGATATACGGGCGCAGACTGCCTACGGCATAATCCTCCCCTACCCGATGCGGTGTTCTGCGTAAGTCCTAAAGATTACGGCGGGCGCACAGCCGTGCGCCCCTACAAGAAAACCCTTTTTGCGTAAGTCCAGATTTCTTCACGAATCACCCACTAACCACTCCTAATAGTATCCCGGTAGCAGTAGGGGTTGACCGTTCAGTTCCACGTAGTAATACGGCACCCAGCCGATACCGAACAATTCCATCTGAATGTCCTTCTTGAAGGGCGTGATGACGTAGGGAACGGCCTCGGCAGCCACCTTCGCCCACTTGTCGTTGATGGCGTTGATCTCGCCCTGAGCGCGATCCTGAATCTTCTGCAGTTCTTCTTCCAGGTCAGCAATCTCACGTTCGAGGTCGGTCATCTGCTCCTGCGACTGGCGGCGGAAGCGGGTCGCCCGGCTGGTGCGGGAGAGCGTGTAGGTGGTGCGGCCCTTGAACAGCGAGAGCAGCGCCTCCCCTTTCGTGAAGAATTCTTCGCGCTTGAGATCGGCCAGTTCCTTGCGCTCGGCGCTCAGGTTGCGCTCGTTGCGGCGCAGCTTGTCCTCGACCGAGTCCATCAGCTTTTCGTACTTGGCCGCCAGCGCATCGATTTCCTTATCGCGGTTTTCGTGCGCCAACTGCTGCACCTGCGCCCAGTAATTGCTGGGATCCGCCCCTGGCGCGCCATAGATGCCCAACGTCGGGTTGAATGGCACTTCGATCTTGGCGACGGTGTAAAGCATATCGACCAACTCTTTTTGCAGCGCGGTCATGCGCTTGGAGTCGGTCAGGCCCGGCGGCATATCGGCGTAGATGGCTGCGGCCAGCGGCACCCCGGAGAGCCGCCGGGGATCGACTGGAGTCGCCAGCGCCTGTTCCCAGGCGACGATGCCAGCCTTCTGCACATCCGGCACCAGATAGGCGTACGGCTGGGCCGTGAACATCTGCGCTTTCTTATCCTGATAGCGCACCTGAGCCTGCGCCAGCAGCACCGGACGGTAGGCCAGCAGCGCGGAAGGCATCCCCATCGCCATGATGCGCGTCTGCTGGATGTAGCCGTCGATGGCCTGCTGGGCGCTGACCGTAGCCGGGATGAAATACTGGGTGGTCGCGGCGGGCAAGGCCGGTTGGGTGGCGCTGAAACCAGGCGGCGCATTCAGGTTGCGGAGGGTTGTGGCCTGCGTACTTTGCGGCGGCATGGACTGAGTCCAGCCGGGGTTGCTCATCGGCTGGGTCATCTGCATGGTCGAGCCGGGCGGCACCGGCGGCATGGCATTGGTCATACCGGGGGGCATCGGCGGCATGGGCGGGGCTGCCTGAGCGCCATAGCCCATTTCAGGGGGCAGTGGTGGCAGGTTTCCGCCACCCATACCCGGCATCGAGGCCGGAGCGGCGGGCATGGCCTGGGTGAAGCCTGAAACAGCCGGACGAGCTGCGCCGAGGCGCGCCATCAACTCCTGCTTTTGATTCGCCATCAGTTGAGTCACCTGTTGGCGAGTCAGGGGGCCGCGCAGGTAGCTCATGGCCCAACGACTGTGCACCATGACCGGCCCGCCCGTGTCATGCACATTATTCATCAGGAAGACGCGGGGTTCGATGTCCGCGATCAGCCGGTTGACATCGGCCAGATTCAGGTTCTGCTGGGCACTGGCGAGCGACTCCAACCCGGACATGACACGCTGGCGGTCGTTGTCGCTGGTCAAGCGCCCGATGAACCACGTCCCGGCATTGGAAAGCCCTTTGTAGTCCAGGTCGCCTGGGTTCTGGGTCGCCAGCACGAGTCCCAGTCCAAAAGCGCGCGCCTGCTTGAGCAACCGCAGCAGCGGGTCTTTGGTCGGCGGATTCTTGGGATACGGCGGGAAGTAGCCGAACATCTCGTCGATGTAGAGGATGGAGCGCAGGCTGGTGGTGCCGGATTGCATCCGCATCCAGCCGAGCATGTTCTCCAGAATCAGGGTGATGATGAACTGGCGCTCGGCTTCGTTCAAATGCGCGATGTAGAAGATCGAGACGCGGGCGCGACCATTGGGCTGGTACATCAGCTTCTGAATATCCAGCGGCTCGCCATTGATCCACGATTGGAAGGATGGCGCCGCCACGATGTTATTGAGCGCCATCGCCAGCTTGAAGCGGGCTTTCTCGCTCATATAGTCGTCGATGGGCAGCACACCCAGTTTGGTAAAAGGCGGCTTCTGCACCTGCGTGATGATGTCTTCCAGCGTCAGGCTGATGCCCTGCGACCAGTTATACTCGAAGATGTTGGCGACCAGGACGTGTTCCTTGTCCTTGACCGGCTCCACATTCAGGCCGATGAGCGCCAGCAGTGCGGTCACGATGCCGTTGATCTTTTCGCGCAGGCTCTCCTCGTTGCCGATCCAGCCTTCTTTGGGGGCGGCCAGCGACGCCAGGATGCTGATGGGCAGGCCAGAATCCGACCCCGGCGTGTAGATGCTGTACTGGGCGATGCCCTTCAGCCAGCGCAGGCGATCCGGCACGATGCCCCAGTTGGCCAGGCCATCCTGCCATCTGGCAGCCTGATCTGCCGCGTAGGAATCCATATCCAGTCCGGCGCGGCGGGCATCATCCAGGTTGACCCAGGGCTTGAAGTCCTCCGGCTTGAAATCCGGGAAGGTCAGCAGCAGGTTGGTGATGTCCCCTTTGGGGTCGATGATGATGGCCGGGATGTTGTCGAGGATGGCCTCTTCCAGAATATCAATACAAAGGCCGGTCTTGCCGCTGCCGGTCATGCCGACCACGATGGCATGCGTGACGAGGTCACGGGCATCATAGTAGACGATGTCGCTGGTCATCTTGCGGTCGTTGGGGTCATAGCGGCGACCAAGGTAAAAAGTGGTGGGCGCTTCAATAAAGGGCATGGGGAAGTGTCCTTTTAGGTAGCAAACAGCGTTCAGCTTGTCCGCATGAGACAAGAGCGATTATAGCACGGATGGGCTAGGCAGGGGCACCACCTGCCCTTAGGGGTTGTTCAAGCGCGGCGGGAGTGGAATCGGGCGTATCTCCCGGAAAGCCAGCGCCACCCATTCGGTGTAGGTCAGAATGAGGATGCGGGGCCGTATGGAGATGAGCCACGGCTGCCGATCAAAGTACTGTGTATACGCTTCAAATGACGTGAGCTTGTCTAACCTGGACTCCTTGAAGGCAGGATCAAGCGTTTTCAGAAACGTATAGGCGACCGGACGCAGCAGAATGACCTTGAGCCGATACAACTCGCGCTGATCAAAGCCGAACGGCTCAAAGGATTCGGGCGTATAAGTTCGGCAATCGACGGTTAGAGAATGATGGAGGGCCAGCAGAAAATCTGCGTGGCGTGCGGGCGCGAGTGTCTGAAGGCCATCGTCAATGATCTGCTCAAGCATGTTGGTCTTGTCCCTATGGCAGCTATGACAGGTTCGTTCAAGGGTGGGAGCCCAACTGACAAGACACAATACTAGCACAAATGAGCTATTTCAGGCGATATTCTCACCGAATTTTATCAAAAGGCACAGCTTAACACTGACACAGACAGTGGATCTCCTGATTGGTGTATGCTACCGGCATGTAAATCTGCGATGCGCCTCAAGGAAATTCAGCATGGACTGGGATCAAGCAGGTTACGATGTCCGGTGTGAGTGGGGCTTGCAGGGCATCATCCATCTCGCTCCGACGAGCGATGTGGTCATCATCGTGGATGTACTGTCATTCTCGACCTGTGTCGATGTCGCTGTCAGCCGGGGTGCTCGTGTCTTTCCCTATAGCTGGAAGGATGAACGTGCTGAACACTATGCCCGGGAACGCGGCGCGGTGTTGGCAACCAGTAACCGATCTGCACCCGGTTACTCGCTCTCACCCGTGTCGCTGCGTGGCATCCCTGCCGGAACGCGCCTGGTGCTGCCCTCTCCCAATGGGGCGACCCTCAGCCTTGCGACCGGCGAGACGCCAACCCTGTGCGGCTGCTTGCGGAATGCGGCGGCAGTGGCTCTGGCGGCTGCGCAGATTGGCACCCGGATTACCGTCATTCCGGCTGGCGAGCGCTGGCCGGACGGCTCACTACGCCCAGCCCTAGAGGATTGGATCGGCGCAGGCGCGATTATCGCTGGACTGCCAGGGAGTCGGTCACCGGAAGCGCAACTGGCGGAACAGGCGTTTCAGCAGATGCGACATGCACTGCCAGAGGTCTTGCTGAAATGTGCATCCGGGCAGGAACTGGTCAGGAAGGGATTCCCGGATGATGTATTAACGGCGGCAGCCTGGAACGTGAGCAGTACGGTGCCCCGATTACAGAATGAATCCTATCAGGAAAGTTGAGCCGTTGAGTTTTGCAATTCACCGAATCTTGTCGAACGGCACATCTCGTGAGGTCACGCGCTGGCGGATGGCCTGGATGGCCGTGAAGACGACCATGCGCTCCTTATCTGAAAGTGGGAGCGCCTCAAATTCCTGTTCATCCAACAGGGTGATGGTGCCATCCGGCGCGACGAACACATCTACTTCCAGATCGTCCGCCTTGACGGTCTGCCCCTCGATGATGGCGGGCCGGGTGACATTGCAGTACCAGCCGCGCAGCCGTCCGCTATCGCCTTCCTGCACCTCAAAGACGTTGTACCAGCGGTCGGTGTAGAACCACTCGATCATGCGGTCGCCGGTCTCGAAGACCACCACGCCCAGGTCAGCCCGTGGGCGCTGGAAAACCGCCTGGATGCAGATGGAGGTGGGGGTCTGGCTCAGCAGATCGCCGGTGTAGCGTGTCAGTTCTTTACCTTCGTGGTTCAGTTTGAGGACGGTGATGGTGGTCATGGATCATTGAATCCCGTTTCAGAAAGGGCCGGGTAACTGATGAATAAGAATGCGCTTTCTTGCAGGATTTCACAATAGCACAGATGACCCCGTTTCCCGATAGAATCGAGTTGGTTGAACCCATTCAGGAGGTTTGGCTGATGAGTGGCCCTGAAGAACTTGAAAGCCGCCAGCAATTATTGGTGCAACTGGATTCCCAGGTCAAAGCGCTGGTAGACACCTATCGTCAACTGCCGGATACCAGCTTTCCCGTTTATGAAGGTTGGTCGGCGCAGGATGTGCTGGCGCACCTGACCTTCTGGCACGAGAGTTTTGCCCGTAATCTGACGGCCCTTGCCACAGGTTCACCTCCACAGCCGCTCAAGGGGAAGCTCCATGATCTGAATCAGGCGGGCGTGGAGTCCATGCGGGGATCTTCGCTGGATGTGATCATCCGCCGACTGGAAAGCGCTCATCAGCAGATTCAGGCGCATATCCTCAATCCAGCAGTGACGATCATCCCCTACCGCAAAGGCTCGCGTGATCTTACCCCACCAGATCATTTGCACTTGGTGACCGATCACATCGGCAAACACCTGCGCGATGTGATCTCACGAGGCCGAGGCTAAAGGACTGGGGTCGCGGATAAGTTGGTAGGCCAATGCCCCGATAACCGCGCCGAGGATAGGGCCGACCCAGTAGAGCCAGTGCGCCGTCCACACGCCGCTGACCAGCGCTGGCCCGAAGGAGCGTGCGGGATTCATCGAAGCTCCGCTGATCGGCCCGCCCCACATTGCGTCCAGGGCAACCGTGAAGCCAATCGCCAACGCCGCCGGTGCGCCGGTGGCCTTGCCATCGGTGGCGACGGCGATGATGACAAACATGAGCGCAGCGGTCAGCAGGATTTCCAGCACAAAGGATTGTAGTTCTGGACCAACCGGGACCGTCGCGCCGAGGCCGGGTGCCTCCGGGAAGAGCAGCCGCAGGGTCAGCGCCGCCAGCGTTGCTGCCAGCATCTGTGCGGCGATATAGAACGGCACCTCCGCCCATTTGAGGAATTTGGTGACGGCGAAGGCCAGCGTCACTGCCGGGTTGAAGTGTGCGCCGGAGATATGCCCGGTGGCAGCAATCATCACGGCCACGATCAGGCCAAAGGTAAGCGCCACCCCCACATGTCCGAGCGCCCCGGTCTGGGTGTTGACGATGATCGCGCCGCAGCCTGCGGTCACGAGGGCGTAAGTGCCGATGAACTCCGCCCCGATCCGGCGGATGAGTGTCTTGTCCACGGTGTTGGCTCCAATGCGTTGGGGACAGGTTTCAGGTTACAAGTTTCAGGTTATGGGCTGCCAGCGACCAGCCACGCCAGACGTTAAAACGTCCGGCTCCGATAAAGACAAGCCCACTAAAGGGGCTGGAAGAGGGTAACGTAAGCATTAAATCTCCCAAACGACCCGTTTTGCATAACCTTGCTACAGTGCAATTCGTTAGTGAAGTGCCTTTGCAGCACGCGATGCCCTACATCACCCCGTTGAACTGCGTACGTCCGGACTTCTTCACTTTGTACTCAGTACACTCTACGCTGTCTTCTCCTGTGAACTGAGAACTGTGTACTCTCGTCCTACCCCTTCCCATCCCGCAGCATCTGGGCGTATTCGTGCGGCATCTCGGAGGCTTCGATAGCCTGGGCGGTGCGTTCCACGTCATAAGCCAGACGAATGAACTCCACTTGCAGATCGCGCCCGCTGGCGGAGAGGACAATGTATCCGGCACGAGGATCATTGTCTTTGGGTTTGCCGACGCTGCCCGCATTGACGACGTGCCGTCCGCTGCCGAGGACGCGGTGATAGGGCAAGTGGGTATGCCCGCAGACCAGCACATCGGCTTCAGCCTGATCCAGCAGACGCTCGATACCCGCTTCCGGGCGGTCTTCAAACAGGTACTCGTTGATCTTACGGGGGCTGCCATGCACCAGCGCGACCCGCAAGTCACCGAGCTGTAAACTAATCTCAGCGACCAGGCTCCGCAGATAGGCTTTATTGGCCTCGGTCGTCTGTGCGTTCGACCAGGCAATCGACCGTTTGCCGAGGGCTTCAGCAGTGGGGTTGGTATAGGCGCAGCCGCAGTCATCGCTGGAAAGCCCCACACCCTGATCGTAATTGCCCATGATGGTCGGGATATTGCGCCCCCGGATGCTCTCGATCACTTCATTCGGGAAGGTACCATAGCCGACCAGATCACCCAGGCAGTACCAGTTGGGCAGTTGGCGAGCTTCCATATCGGCCAGAACCACTTCCAGCGCGGGCAGATTGCCGTGAATATCCCCAAAAACAGTGATGCGATCCATATTGGCTCCAATTGCGTGTTAGGGGCGGCCCGGCGGGTCGCCGCTACGTTGTCGATAGAAAATGTTGTATACGGGAACGCAGTCGGCGGGCCGTTTCATCGAAGGCTTGTGACCGCGCCTGAGGGTCTTCAATCATCAGGGGATCCGGGAAACCCCAGTGCAGCGATTCGCCGCCGGGGAACACCGGGCAAACTTCCCGCGCTTTATCACAGACGGTGATGACAGCATCGAATGCTGCCCCTTCCACTTCTGACCAGTGTTTGGAATGCTGCCCGCTGATATCCACGCCCATCGCCGCCATCGCCTGGATCGCCTGCGGATCAACCCGGGTAGGATGACTTCCTGCGCTGGCGACGGTCACATGTGCCCCGCCCAGGTACCGCATCCAGCCTTCGGCCATCTGCGAACGGGCGCTGTTATGCGTGCACAGGAACAGTACCCGCAGCGGTGCCGGGGTACGAACCGGCGCAGGGACGGCTAATGACGCATGCAGCGCCCGGCCTGCCCGGGCAAATTCTTCCCCGACCTGATCGAGGTCGAGCGTGTAATAGACATCCCGACCGTCGGCCTCGCTGCGGCGGCTGACGACCAGCCCATCCTGCCGCATCTGCCTGAGGTGATAGGACACCAGGTTCATCGGCTCCCCGGTCTGGGCGGCTAACTCCTGAACGCGCTGATCGCTCCGGGCCAGCGTTCGCAGCATCGTCCAGCGCAGGTCATTCGCCAGCAGGCGGATAAATTCAGGCGGTTGTTCCAGCGGCATGGTTCAGCATATCCTGGGTGGCTGGCTCCTGGAGCCAGTGTTCGATCTTCCCCCGCAGTATATCGCGCACCTCACGGAAAGCGCGCCGTTTGTCCTCGTCACTCCCCTGCACCGCCGAGGGGTCATCCGTCACCCAGTTGAGGCGCAGAGTCTTGCCCGTCCACAAGGCACGCGGGCAGTCTTCCTCGGTTTCAGCGCAGACCGTGATGAGCGCATCAACCTGTAAGCGGCCCATGTATTCTTTGGTGGCTTTCGGGCGCTGGCCCCGAATATCCACGCCGATTTCAGCCATGACTTCGATGGCAAACGGGTTGATCTCTGGCGCGGCTTGCAGCCCGGCGCTGAAGACGGCGAAACGATCACCGGCCAAATGGCGCAGCAAGCCTTCCCCGATCTGGGAACGGGCGCTATTGCGGGTGCAGACGAAGAGGACTTTCGGTTTGCTGGTGGCGGTTTCAGCGGTCGGGATGATCTGAGATGGCACACTACACCTCACACAATTGCTTCAATCTAAATTAGATCAATTACATTTGAAGTATATTGCATCAGGAGAAATTGAGCAAGCGGGGATTATGGAACAGGCGTCCTGCAGGACGCCTGTACACAACTCACTGGAACCTCTTGGCCGTTGAAACAGCATCGAAACGGTTTCGAAGACTGTCATTCATCTGCATATGCTGACCGCTAGAATCCTTGCGCCTCATAGATAATGCCGGGGAAACTCGCCGCATCTGGGGCAAGGGCAGCCGCAGCATCTACATCGCCCTTCAATTCTGCCAAGAGGAAAGCGGTTGAGAGGTGGCGAATCAGGTCTAGGGCACGATCCTGATCCCAAACGGTGTTCAGGCAGTAGAACGGATACCATGTGCTGAGTGCTTCGTCATTAATCCAAGGGATATTCTGGCACTGTGGACCAAAGATCAGATGATCAGCGTATTCAATAGCCACGAGTATCTTCTGGGCGCTCGAAACGTAGTCATAAGTCGGTCTAGCACCCCAATCAAACGGCGTCCCGTTATCCATCGTCCCGCCCATTGCCATGACTGGTATCGTGATTTCTGCAAGTCCAGCTTGATCGAACAGATACGAATCGCCAGCCATCGGGATGATCGCATCAACGCGCGCATCAGCGAATGACTCCCACAACCCTTGCGGCATAGTTTCATAGCCTGCGAGGGTCGCCATCTCCTGTTCAAAAGGCACGAGTGGTGTACAAATCCATTCGACCAAGGGATCAACCCCGGCACAACGAGCATTAAACGCCGTAAGGTCAAAACGTGCACCAGCCACCGCTAACGCGGTATACCCACCATAGGAATGACCAGCTACCGCGACCTGTTCCATGTCAATCATTCCGGCCATCGAACTACTATCTGCCGTTAGCGTCTCAGCGTAGTCGAGTGTCCGTGTGATGTCCCGGGGGCGATCAATAGAGGCTTTCGGTAAATCGGTGAATTCCCAGTTGAACATCTCGTGATGTTCAACTGCAATCACCACAAAGCCATACGAGGCATAGTGTTCAAACAAATGGGCATAGGTATGGGCTGCCGTTCCAAAGCCGTGCGAGAAGACCACAAGCGGATAGGGAGCGTTGGTCATGTCCACGGCTGCATTCAACAGGGCATGTCCATACGTGGTGGCATCCAGCGTTTCAGGGAAACTCGCATCCTTTGTGACGGAGGCATACGCGATGGCTTCTTCCAGCCCGTCCGGATTCAGAGCGGGATACCAGATATGTGCTTGTAGTTCGTCATCGCTACTTTCACCGATCAAAAAGTCCTGTGTGCCCACCCAGTACGGTCCGTGCAGTGCATACGGTGGGGCATCGGGACGCAGACCGACTGGAGGCGGAACGCCCGACTCTTGTGCGTTCAGCGACGTGGGGAAAGACAACAGAAACAGCAAACCCATGACCACAAATAGCATTCGATGGCGAGACATCATTTTATTCTCCTTTATAGACCAATAGGCAATTCCCGCAGCCGGTGGGTGCGCCTTTGGTCTGTAAAGGTCAGAATTCAGATAGCTTGGGGAGATGCGGAGACACCCTTTTGAGGGGGTTATCCAGTTGTTTTCGCCTCAACTACCTAACCCGAAAGGTGTCAGGGTTTGCAGCGATGGTCATACTGTGCAGATCAAGACGCACCATGGTGGAGTAGGTGCCATCATTATCTAAGATATAATATAAAAATATATACATAGACAAGTGACAAATGTCACTTGTCTGGAACTGCCGGGACTCTCGTGTCTTATGTCGTGCCGCCGCGGAAATATCGACACCACATCGCCATAACCGCCGCCAGACACGAGAGATTCTCAGAGTCTGTTACTTCTTTCCCGCCCCCGGTGTGAGCGCTTCCCGCATGGGGCGCATCCCGATCATGAAGATGCGGCCTTTAGGCGGCTGGGTGGCGGCAAAGACCACCGCATCGGCTACGTCTTCCGAGTCGAGGAACTCTTTGAGCTTGGCATCACTCGGATCGCGCCAACCGGACTCAAAACCGAAGTGGGTATGCACGCCGCCGGGAGCGATCATGCTGACCCGAACGTTGTGCTGGTGGGCTTCGTAATCCAGCGCCTGGGCAAAACCCATCTGCGCAAACTTGCTGGCGTTGTAGAGTGCCTCGCCAGGGATGCCCATCAGCCCGGCCACTGACCCGATGAAGATGACCGCACCGTCCTGGCGTTCGACCATGGCCGGGAAGAAGGCTTTGGTGCACAGCCAGGTCGAGCGCATGTTGGTATCCATCATCCAGTCATAGTCCTCGGTGGTCAGCGTGGCAATCGTCCCAGCTTTGCCTACCCCGGCGTTATTGACCAGAATATCGACCTGACCAAAGGTCGCCAGCGCTTTCGCTTTCAGCTTATCCACATCCTTCTCTTTACGGAGATCTGCCGGGACCGCCAGCGCCTTCGCGCCAGTCTTAAGCGCCTTGACCTCCTTCACCAGCGTATCCAGGTCGGCCTTGGTGCGGGCAGTGACGACGACCTGGGCACCTTCCTTCGCCAAGGCCAGCGCGGCAGCACGCCCGATGCCCCGGCTGGCTCCAGTGATGAGGGCAACCTTGCCTGTGAGTTTTCCAGTCATGTCTTGTACTCCTTTTAACTCGAGCCATGGACGCCCCATCAGGCACCCAGGCGCATGGTGATCCAGGTAGAAGATAGCATTCGTTTCACCACCGTTTGTACCATACAAACCCATCCTCGCGCATTCGCAGTACTGAGACGATAATGTATTGTAAGAATTATTCAATAATTTCAGCGCATACATTCATCGTCAAGCAATGCCGAGTGCTGGCAGCAGTTACAGCGGCCACCTCACATCTGGGTAGCCATCACAAGGACATCATGAGTCAGTCTTCCGGTCTGCAATTGGAGAGCGCCTCCTTTAACGACATTGGCTTACGGCGGTCGGTCAACCAGGATACGGTGCGGATGCAGGTGGCACGTCCCGGTTCGATCAGCCAGCACAGCCTGTTTGTGGTCGCGGATGGCGTCGGCGGCAATCTGCCGGAAGGCGACGAGGCCAGCAAAGCCGCTGCCGAAGGGTTAATTACCCACTACTTTGTGCAGCCGGAAGGGATGCCGCTGGTCGAACGGTTAGCACGAGCGACTGAAGGCGCACACGGTGAGGTACGAACACGCGCTTTTGAGCTGCGGCAGCCGATCATCGGTACGACGATGACGGCGCTGGCAATCGCGCCGGATGGACGGGCACAGGCGGTGAGCCTGGGTGACAGCCGTCTGTACCGGGTGCGAGCAGGCGCTCTGGAATTACTGACTGAGGATCAGGTCGTCGGTGGTGGGCCGGGTAAACGCAGCACACGTCTGGCGGGTTATATGGGCCAGCCGGAGCCGTTGAAACCCGGCTATGTGACGCTGGAAGTCCAGCAGGGTGATGTGTACCTGTTGTGCAGCGATGGTCTGTGGTCGAAGGTACCAGAGGATGATCTGCGGGATGTGCTGGCCTCGCAGCCGGTCGAGCTGGCCGCCAACACCCTGAAAGAACTGGTGTTTCAGAGCGGTGCGCCGGATAACCTGAGCGGCATCATCGTGCGGGTGGGCGCCGCGCCGGAACCGCTGATGCTGGAGCAGCCCTCACCCCGGCAGCGCGTAAAGCTCTCACGGACAGCCGTGGGGATCATAGGAATCGTACTGCTGGTCGTGGCTTCCGTCATAGCCATCCTCAATTCGATGACCGCGCCCGCTGCACCGTCCGAGCCAACGACGGTCGCAGTCGTCGCCTCGATCACCGCCAACCAGAACAGTCCTCAGGAATCGGCTGCAAGCAGCCCTTCACCGGAGCCAAGCACGACCCTCAGTCCGACGTTAGTCCCGGTCACAGCAACCTTCACCCCGCTGCCGATCACCCCCCGTTTGAGTTCGCCGTCAGCGACCGTCAGTGAGGCAGACGTACCGACGGAGACGGAAACAGCGCCACCGCCGACCCGCACACGGGCATCAGCTTCCGCAACTCCGGTTCCGCCCACCGCCACGCTAACCCTGACCCCCAGGGCTACCCTGACGCTTCCCCCTCAGCCGTATGAGTTGGCCTCCTGCGATTCAATCCCGGATGATGCGCCTGTGCTGATCGTGCGTTCAGCCGCGGGCGTCTTTGTGCGGACTGGGCCAGGCCGGGATTTCCGGTCGTATCCAGCCGGGCTGGGGGACGAGAGCCGGGCGTCCATTGCCGGGTATTTGAAGCAGGATGACGCGACCTGGTACTTCGTCTGCCCGCCAGCCGGGAGCGTGGTGCTGCCCGGATGGGTCAATGGGGACCCGGCACTGGTCAGAATTGAGGGCGAATTAAGCGGGATCCAGGCATATCAAAATTCTTAGAAAGTTATGTTATTAGGATTACGTGAATTAACTCTTCCTGACATCTTATGGGTGTATACTGATCTTCGAGATATTAGGTTGTTGAAGACGATAGGCGGGCATGACGGTGTCGGCAGGTATACAGTCCTCTATGGACGAAAGTCGCACTCTCCAGCGCTTACACGCACTGTACCGGGTAACGGCAATGGCTGATCGCCCCTATGCCGAGCAGTTTCAGTCTCTGCTGCAGGCGGGGTCGGAATTGCTGGGCATGGAGTTAGGCTTCATCAGCCACATTCAAGGCCAAGCCTATACCGTTCTCTACGCGGTTTCACCAACCAATATCGTCCGCCCTGGTCAGCAGTTTGAGCTGGGTCAGACGTTATGTGATGCAACGCTCAGGCAGGGCGACCTGCTCCATTATGCCGATATTAGGCCGGAAGATTACCTGCGGTTGCCGGCTGCACGCGAACTGAAACTACGAGCCTATATCGGTGTGCCGATCATGGTGGACGGCAAGTCCTTTGGCACCCTGAATTTTTCCAGCACCCAACCGCACCTTACCCCTTTTGACGAAGCCGACCAGGATTTTTTCCGACTGATTGCCAGTTGGGTCAGCGCCACCCTGGAACGTCAAATCAAGGATGAGGCCTTACGCGCCTCTGAAGCGCGCTGGCGCTCCCTGATTACCAATAGTACCGACATCATCATCCGGGTAGATAAAAACTATCACTTCTTGGAATTACACGCACCACCAGCGATCGCCCAGATTTTTGAGCACGTTGATATCACCGAGTTTTCTGACCTCGATTTTGTGCTGGATGATGACAAGCATATCGTAAAGCAAGCTATCGATACTTCATTCAGGACGGGCCAACCCCAATACTATGAATGCCGCGGTATAGATTTACGGGGTTTCGTCTGGTATTTGTGCAGGGCGATGCCCATCTTTGATGGGGATACCGTCGTGAGCGTACAGATTGTGCTCTCGGACATCACGGGGCGCAAAGAAGCCGAAGCAGCGCTCGAACGGGAACGCAATCTGCTTCGTGCCCTCATCAGCGCCAGTCCGGATGCCGTCTATATCAAAGATCGCCAGTCACAATTCACCCTGGCCAATGTGCCGCTCGCGCTGATCCTGGGTCAGAAACAGGTTGAAGAAGTCCTGGGTAAATCCGATGCAGATTATCAACCCGCCCATCTGGCCGCTCAATTCAGGGAAGAAGAACAGCGCGTGATGGAAACTGGCATCCCTATGCTGGACCGTGAAGAATACAATCCGCCCTGGGATGGCAAACCGCGTTGGTTCTCAACGACGAAAGCGCCTTTTTATGACGATCAGGGACAGATTATCGGTGTAGTGGGAATCACGCGAGATATTACCGCGCGCAAGTTAACCGAGTCCGAAAATACGCGCCTGTTTGAAACCAGCCTGGACCTCCTGGGGAGTACTAACGGGAGCCATTATGTGCGGCTCAACCCGGCGTGGGAGCGAACGCTGGGTTATACGCGGGATGAGCTATATCAAATGCCCTATCTGGGATTGGTACACCCGGATGATCTGGAACGGACACTGGCAAACAGCATCCCGTTAGCGAGTGGAACGCCCATCATGGGGTTTCGCAATCGCCTGCAGGCCAAAGATGGGAGCTGGCGCTGGATCGACTGGGACGTGGTACCTGATTTACAGATGGGTTTGATTCATCTGACCGGTCGGGACGTGACCTCGGACAAGCTGTTAGAAGATCAGTTTGACATCCAACACAAGGCTTTGCTGGAAAGTGAATCGCGCTTCCGGCAAATGGCCGAAACCATCGAAGACTGCTTCTGGATGTATGATCCACTGGCTGACGAGATGATCTATGTCAGCCCATCCTATGAACGCATCACCGGGCATCCAGTCAGCTTCTTGTATGACAATCCAAACGCGCATATTGAACTGATCGCCCCGGAAGACCGGGAGCGCATCAGTCGCCTCTGGTCAACGCCAACCTCGGTCTTTGATGAACGTTACCGTATACTGCGACCGGATGGCATCATGGCCTGGGTGTGGGAAAGCACCTATGTCGCCTGCAACGATGAGGGGGCACCGTACCGGGTAATCGGCATCCTGCGTGATATTACGCCGGATAAGCTGATCGAACAGCGCATCCACGAGCAAAACGAGATGCTGCAAGCCACCAATCATGATCTGGAGATCGCTCGTTCCCAGGCTGAGGAAGCCAGTCGGCTCAAGAGCCGCTTCCTGGCGACCATGTCTCATGAACTCCGCACGCCCCTGAATGCCATCATCGGCTATACCCAGCTTCAGCAGGCAGGCATGGCCGGACCAATTTCCAGTTTACAGGAAGAATATCTCAATCGCACCCTGGTCAATGCGGAGGATTTACTCCGGTTGATTAACGAGGTGCTGGATCTTTCCAAGATCGAGGCCGGGCGGATGGAATTGGCCCGAAAGCCGTTCTCACCAGCCCAACTGCTCCAGGAAATCACCAGTCAGCACCAGGTGCTGGCCGAAGCCAAGCGCTTGACCTTTTCGCTGACGGGTCCAGAGGCTTTGCCACCCTGGGTCATCGGAGATGCAGGCCGGGTGAAACAGATTATTGTCAATGTGGTGGCAAATGCGATCAAGTTCACCGAACAAGGTACTGTCCACCTGCAAACTCTCTGGGATGCAGACGGCTGGCAAGTGATTGTCCAGGATAGCGGCATTGGCATCCCACCGGAGATGCAGCAAACGATCTTTGATGAATTCCGCCAGGTGGATGGTGGACTCACGCGGCCCTATGGCGGTTCCGGGCTGGGGCTGTCGATTGTGAAGAAATTGATCCGCTTAATGAACGGGAGCATTCAAGTGAGCAGTGCTGTCGGGCAAGGAAGTACGTTTACCCTTAGCCTGCCCCTGCCGGTTCCCCAGGAAAGTCTCTCTCTCAATCCTTGAGGAAACATGATGACTGACATCTCCTATCGTCAACCCGTTTCAGCGAATGCCACCGAATGGACCGTCCTGATCGTGGACGACAAGCCAGATAACATCAACATCGTTCGCACGGCGCTGCGCTTTCAGGGGGCAACCGTGCTGACAGCGGCACATGGGCAGGAAGGGCTGGAAATTTTGGAGAACAACAAGCCAAGCTTCATCCTGCTGGATATTGCCATGCCCGTCATGGATGGATGGCGGATGTTACAGCACCTGCGGAGTAACCCGGCGACCAGTGATATTCCAGTCATTGCCTTGACCGCCCATGTCATGGAAGGCGACCGCGATGATTTCATCAAGGCGGGCTTTGATGGGCATATCGGTAAGCCATTTGACTTATTTACCCTGATCCCGCATATCCGGGAGTCGTTAGGCTTGCCCCGGCGCTGAGTTCACTGTACAAATGTCCAGAAATGCTTATTCTATAGGAATAACGTTCGGGATATACTTAACCTGCAGTACGTAAAGTGCGAATGGATCGTTATGCCTGCTAAAGTCCTGTACATCGAAGATGACCCGGTCAACATGAACCTGGTCCGCAAGATCTTGCGCGTCACCAATTATGAGTTCCTGGGCGCACCGGATGGGACAACCGGTTTTGAGATGGTGCGGCGGGAAAAACCAGATCTGATTCTGATGGACATCAACCTGCCGGATACGACCGGTTGGGACGTGACCCAGCAGATCAAGGCTGCTCCTGATCTGGCTCATATCCCGGTGATCGCGCTGACCGCGAATTACACCAAGTCCAATATCGTGCGTGGTCTGGAAGTCGGTTGTAGTGCGTACCTGACCAAGCCGATCAGCCGTACCGAACTGCTGATGACCATTGAGCAGTTCATGCCCCCCCGCCCGGATGAGAAACCGCCAGAGCCTGATGCAGCCAGTTCCACCCAAATACCCACCTCTGGGACATGATGAGGTTGGGAAGAAAGATGACAGATGATGAAGGATATTCTGATTGCCGAAGATAATGGTGACTTGCGCGCTATTTTTGCCCGGGTCTTCGAGCATAGCGACTACAACGTCCGGGTTGCCACCGATGGTCAGGAAACCATCCAGCAGTTGACCGAGGCGGTTCCCGATATGCTCATTCTGGACATCAATATGCCGCGTGTCTCCGGCCTGGATGTGCTGACGCATATCAAGGATAACCCGGCTTATGCCCGGATGAAGAAGGTCATTGTGACAGGGAACTTCCTGGCGCAGCACGAGCCAGAAGCCGCCTTTGCCGATGCCTTTCTCGTCAAACCCGTGAGCATTGCGGATCTGGTCAAGCTTTCAGAACAGCTGCTCGCAAATTCCTGAACGCAGCATTATTGAGGATCAGCCCTCGTGGCCCCCACCATTCTCGTTATTGATGACGACAAAATCACCCGACGGCTCATCGTCAAGAGCCTGAGCAAAGACTTCAATATAATTGAAGCCCAAGATGGGCTTTCCGGTGTGCAAATGGCCTTACAGCAATCACCGGATCTGGTGATCTGTGACATCACCATGCCGGATATTGATGGCTACGCGGTTCTGGAAGCCTTGCGGGACAACGAGTCGACCGCCTCTACCGCGTTTGTGTTCCTCAGCGGCCTGGCTGACCCCGCCGAAGTACGTCACGGCATGAACATGGGCGCGGACGACTACCTGACCAAACCGTTTTCAATCAACGAACTGCGACAGGCAGTGGATGCCCGACTGCGAAAACGGGCCATCCAGGATGCAGTCCTCAAAAAGACCGTCGATGAGATGCGTCAGAACGTCGCCATGGCCCTGCCCCACGAACTGCGGACAGCCATTATGGTGCTGGAAGGGTACATCTACCTGATGTTTGAAGAATCAGGTGAGGGTAACGCTAAAGCCGATCGCAGCCAGATTCTCGAAGGGATGAGCGCCTATACCGCCCGTTTGCATGACCTCTCCGAAAAGTTCCTGTGGTTTTCCAAAGCGCAGATGCTCAAGAACGACCACCAGGGGGTTTGTGAACGCCCTGCGGAGATCATCCAGCAGGCCGCCAACGAAAAAGCCGCCAGCTACCTGCGCATGAAAGATCTGAAGATCGATGTGTGCCTTGGCGCTGTCGCCATCAGTGAGGAATATCTGGGGCATATTGTGCGGGAAGTGGTGGACAATGCCTTTAAGTTTTCGCCTGACGGCGGAACCGTCACCATTCACACCCATGCCGACAGCCACTGGTATACCATCAGCGTGACCGATCAGGGGCGCGGCATGACCGACGAGCAGATCAGCAAGATCGGCGCCTTTATGCAGTTCGAGCGCGAATACTTCGAGCAAAAAGGCACGGGTCTCGGCCTGACGATTGCCAGGCGCCTGGCCGAGTCTGTCGGTGGACAGTTAAAGATTCAGAGCACCTATCGTGACCATACGACCGTAATGGTTCGTATACCTGCCTCGAATGCATCTGAAAAGCTCAAGGCCGGGGGCATCGGTCACACCCCCAATCCACACTCCAGTTAAGCCTTATCCCCCGCTGGAAACCGTGGTGGTCGTCCCGTTCAACCGCGCCTGGAGAGAGTCCCGCGCTTCCGCCGCCGGGGTGAAGTTCGGGTTCAGGCGCAGCGCCTCCGCGAAGTTATTGAGGGCGCGGTCGGTTTCACCCAGACCTTCACGGGCCACACCCGCGTAATAATACGTCTCCTCGATATACTGCGACGTACCCGGCTCATTCAATTGAATCCGCGCCAGTTCCAGCACATCCTGGTAGCGCCCAACAGCATTGTAAGCCTCATACGGCCCAAATTGATACCACAGCATCCGCCACGGCAAACCGATCTCCCGCGCTTTGTCGTAGGCGACCGCCGCGTACTGGTAGGCGTTTGCGTCTTGCCCTGCCAGCATCACATAGTTGGTACCCAGGTTGAACCAGGCGAAGGGATCAACCGCATTCGCCAGCGCCCGCTGTCGGTTCAGTTCCAGCGCATTAAGCGCATTCTGCACCGGGTCGGCGTTGGTGCCGAGCAGGGTCATTAACTGGGCTTCTTCATCCGTGGTATAGAGCGCGATATAGGTATTGTTGAAGTGTTCCCAGAATTCCTGGACATGTTCGTAGCTGTAGACCTGGTTCGGACCCAGGTAGCTATCCATGCTGGTGAACTGCTGAGTCGCATCATCGTAACCGATCAGCAGCAGGTAGTGACCCATCCAGCCTAGCCGTTCCGGTTCCGGGTCGTAGCCCATCTCCACCACCACCGGGAAGTCATTGGCAAGCAGCGTCTTGAGCATGGTCAGGTCGCCGCCGACGCGCTTGGCCGCCCGGATGTTGGTGCCCAGTTCTTCATTCACGTAAGCCACCAACTGCCAGGGACTGACGTTGCCATCCTCGGAAGTCGGCTTCAGCCAACTGGCTGCCGGGCCTTGATCTGCCGGGATGCCGAAGTAACTCAGCCCCATCGTCAGGGTGGCCGGGCCGCAGTTATTCCACTGTTGCGGGATATGGGAGACCCCGACCAGACTATGGCTGGCAGGCAGGACGGGGGTAGTATCCTGGGCTTGCGAAGCCATCATCGGCAGCAGGCTTAGCAAGAGCAGGCAAAACAGCGGGATTAGTCGTCGCATCATAGGTCAGCCATCCAATGTTTACTCAACCTGGGGTCATTATACAATCTCTGCTGCGGTGTACCTATCCGCCTGCATGACGCCTGCCCCACGCTTTAGCTATTGATCAGCAGATAAGACCTGCATTTATATCTAAGATTTTTCGACCTCCTAATCTTTAGCCCAACACCTGAGGCCAAATGCTTGTGTTGGTACACATTACACGCTATCCTATTTCAATAATAAAACTCCTATAAACCATTTTATAACCATCTTGTGGTGAGTTTCGGGAATCATGGGACTTCGCATTTTTGTTAGTTATGCTCGTGATGATCTTTTCCATATTCGCCAGCTAGTTGAAATTCTACGCGATGGTGGTCATGATCCCTGGTTTGACCATCGCATATTGCCTGGGCAAGACTGGAAAGTTGAACTTAGTAGTGCGATTCGCCTTTGCGAGGTTTTCCTTTATGCCATTACGCCACGTTCGGTAAAGTCGGAGTGGTGTAGATGGGAATTCCAAGAAGCCATGAAATATGGCAAAGGCATTGTCCCGGTTGTTTTTGAGGCAGCAACAGACCTACCTCCTCCATTGGATCGTTATCAACACGCAAATTTCACTCAGGGTGTCGATCTGAATAGCGCGTTAAAGCTTGTAGCAGGTATCTGGGAGATGGCTGTTCAGATGCACGCTGAAGTCCACTTTACGGATCAACCTCAAGGAATTCCGTCTCGCGTTACCCCTGAACGCCCTGTCATATCAAGATTAACGTCTATGGATGGGCAAATTGCAGAAATAAGGTTGATAAAAGGACATACGGAACCTGTCCAGGCCGTTGCTTTTGACCCAGAAACTAACCTTTTGGCATCAGCTTCATGGGATGACACTGTTCGCTTATGGGATGTGCTAAGCGGGGGCTTTATTGCAGAGAACCGATCACACTTCAATGATGTTCTGTCGATTGCTTTTTCGCCAACCTCTGATGTGTTGGCATCCGGATCTCGCGACCGGACTATCAGCCTCTGGAATCTAATGCGCCGCTTTGAGCGTTCGACTATCTTGCGAGGTCACAACGGCGCGGTAACGTGCCTTGATTTCACTGAAGATGGTGACAACATAATCTCCGGTGCGAGTTCAACGCCCACCCCGGATGCCAGTGTTAGAATGTGGGATGTCCCTCAGCGCAGCTCTACGTTGCTATATTCACATGATCAGACTGTAACCAGTCTGGCATTCTCGCCAAGTGATCGTTATCTGGCATCAGGATCAGATGATTGCACCATCAGGCTTTCCGAACAAACCACCCGCCGTCCAAAATTTACCCTACTGACTGGACATATCAGGCCGGTAAAAGCAGTCGCATTTTCTCCAGATGGAATGCTCTTGGCTTCTGGTGGATCCGATCACACAGTACGTATCTGGCGCATTCCCAAGGGGGATGAACTGGTCACTTTGACAGGTCATACTGATACGGTGACCAGTGTTGCTTTTTCTCCTGATGGAACTTTGCTCGCTTCTGCATCAAGAGACCGTACAATCTACTTATGGGAGCTTCCAACTGGAAAACCTCTTGTCATCTTGAGAGGCCATACAGATAGCATCAATGCAATTACTTTTTCGCTAGATGGAACATATCTCGCTAGCGCATCACGCGACCATACAGTGCGTCTATGGGGTGTAGTAGCGCGTAAAAATAGGCCTACTGGAGAAATAAAGCGATTGCCTGGAACAAAGCCATTAAATTAACCACCCACATAGTACCATCTGACATCCCCAGTCTGGCCTCAGTCGCGTTAGAATAAGAGCGCATACTACTTTAACGGGTGCAGATCATGTACCCGGCTTGACGAAGGGTGATCGATGAGCTTACCCCACTTTGACCTTGAATCCCGACTGAATAATTTTGATCCGGCTATTCGCGCTGAGGCCCTCGATGATCTGCTGGCGGGGGCGACCCTCGCCCTCCCGACCGAGACAGCCAACCTCCACTGTCACACCTTCTATTCCTTCAATGCCTACGGGCATTCCCCCACCTCCCTGGCCTGGTTAGCCCAGCGGCAGCGCATGAAGCTGATCGGCATGGTCGATTTTGATGTACTGGATGCGGTTGATGAATTTCTGGCGGCCTGCGACCGCGCCGGTGTCCGTGGGACGGCAGGCATCGAAACCCGTGTCTATCTGCCAGAGTTCGCCGCCCACGAGATCAATTCTCCCGGGGAACCCGGTGTGCTCTACCATATGGGCGTGGGCTTCATCTCCAGCAGCGTGCCGGACGACGTCGCCCCCATTCTGGCCGATTTACGCGCGCGGGCCGAGCAGCGCAACCGGCAGATGGTCGAGCGGGTGAACGCCTATCTGGCACCCGTCATGATCGACTATGATGCCGATGTGCTGCCATTGACGCCCTCCGGCAATGCCACCGAGCGGCATATGGTCATGGCCTACATCAGCGCGGCCAATCGACAGGTAGATGATCCAGTCACCTTCTGGGCGAACCGGCTGGGCATGACGGTTGAGCAGTTGGCGTCGCTCATGCAGGATGCGCCCAAACTGCAGAACAGCGTCCGCAGCAAACTGATGAAGCAGGGCGGCGTCGGCTACGTCCAACCGGACGCGGGCAGCTTCCCCTCGCTGGATGATTTTCACACCCTCATCACCGCCTGCGGAGCGCTGCCCTGCGCGGCCTGGCTGGATGGCACCACGTCCGGCGAGCAGCAGATCGGCGCACTGCTGGAACTGTTGATTGAGCGTGGTGTGGTCGCCTTCAACATCGTGCCGGATCGCAACTGGAATATTGCCGACCCGGCACAGAAGCAGCTCAAGATGAAGAACCTCTACCAGGTGGTGCAGTTGGCCGGGGAACTGGATCTGCCGCTGAACATCGGCACCGAGATGAACAGCTACGGGCAGCGCCTGGTCGATGACTTCGATGCGCCCGAACTGGAACCCCTGCGCGACTCCTTCATGGACGGTGCCTATACCATTTATGGGCATACGGCGCTGGCACGCTGGGCCGGATTGGGGTATCAATCCGCCTGGGCGCAGGCGCACTTGCCAACGCGCCGCGCGCGCAACGCCTTTTACCGGCAGGTCGGGCGCGCGCTGGAACCGGGTTCATCCGGTGCCCGCTTGCCCTTTGATGACGGTTGGACGCCTGGTGATATACTCTCGCGCCTGTCCGTGAAGCCATTCTGATCCGGGTAGCACGTATTTGAAGCGGGCAGCCAAATACCCGGAATACTGATCGCTGTATGCAATAGTGGGGAGAAACGCACATCATGACCGATAAACTAGAGGCCTTCCGTGCAGCCCATGCGCCGCTGCCGGATCATAACACCGTGTGGCCGCTGTACGGCTCCGGTCTGGAAAACTTGGGCGTTGAGGATGCACCAATTGAGGTTCCTTTGCCGGACGTAGGGCCGGACCAACTGCTGGTAAGGCATGATGCCTGCGGGATCTGCTTCTCCGATGTCAAGATTCTCAAGCTGGGGCAGGAACACCCGCGTATTTACCGTGATATTCGCAAACGCCCGATTGTCATGGGGCATGAAGTTGCCATGACGGTGGTCAAAGTCGGGGAAAAGCTGCGTGACCAGTACAAAGTGGGCGACCGATTCATCATTCAGGCGGATATTTACGTCAATGGCAAGGGGTTTGCTTACGGCTACGAAATGGATGGCGGATTCTCCCGCTACGGCCTGATTGATGAGCGCGTACTCAAAGGCGATGAAGGTAACTACCTGCTGCCCGTGCAGGATAAAACCGGCATCTCTGAAGGGGCATTGATCGAACCCTGGGCCTGTGTGATCGCCGCTTATGGTCTGGAATATCGCACAGGGTTAAAGAAAGGCGGCACAGCCTGGATCGTCGGCAGTGATGCCCACGATTCGCGCCCCTACACACTCAGCGCTGGAATGGCCGCCGCTTCCCATCCCGATCACCTGATGCTGACCAATGTACCGCCTGCGCTCGAAGCCAAACTGCGCGAACAGGCCGCCGCCCTCGGCATCGAAGTGATTGATGTCCATGACCCGGCGCGCCCACCCATTGAGCAGGTCGATGACATTGTCCTGCTGGGGGCTAATCCCGAGCTGTTGGAAACAACCAGCACCCGGCTGGCGAATGGGGGCATTTTTGTCATCATCGCCGATCAGCCCATGGCTCGTAAAGTGCAGTTGGACATGGGCCGCATCCATTACAACCGCTGGGTCTATGTCGGTGGCACCGATCCGGATATTGCCCGCGCATACAGCGCCAAGCCCGTCCGCTCTGAACTCAAGGCGGGCGGCAAAGCCTGGTTCGTCGGTGCTGCCGGGCCGATGGGCCGGATGCACGTCCAGCGAGCCATCGAAATCGCGGCAGGCCCGAAAGAAATCATCTGCACGGATGTCAGCGATCATCGCCTGGAAGATCTGCGCCAGAGTTTTGAGCCGGACGCGATTGCCCGTGGCAAGCGCATGATCTGCCTGAATCCCTCCAAGCCGGAAGATGCTGCCCAACTGGAAACCTACCGTGCAGCCGGCTTTGACGATGTGATCGTGCTGGCCCCGGTGCCGAGAGTGATTGCGGACTGCTCCACCTGGCTGGCCCCGGATGGCGTCATGAATGTCTTCGCCGGGGTGGCGCGCGGCACCATGGTCGAACTGGACGTGACCCAGGTCTATCAGAGTGGCGCACGCTATATCGGGCAGTCCGGTTCCACCATTCAGGACTTGCGGACGATGCTGGAACAAACCGAGTCCGGTGTGCTTTCACCCAACCGGGCGGTGGCGGCAGTCGGCTCGCTCAGCGCCTTCAAGGACGGCCTGAAAGCGGTACAGGATGCCGTGTTCCCCGGCAAAGTGGTCATCTACCCGCACATCAAGGAGATGCCGCTGACCCCCCTGCCCGAATTGAAGGAAAAGCTACCGTCGGTCTATGCCAAGCTCAAGGATGGCCGCGAGTGGACGGTCGAGGCAGAGGAAGCCTTCCTGCGGGAGATGCTGCCGTAGCTGAAGGCAATAGCTGATAGTAGATCGTCATCAAAAAACGAGCAGCCGAAAATGGGCTGCTCGTTTTGTTTTTGCACACAATCCCTGGCAAGGCGCTACGTTGAACGCCGTTGTTGAAGCCGCCACCGCCATCCGACTGGATAGCCCAGCATCTTGGCGACATCCCCCACCACCCGGATCACCGGGATCAGGAACCAGACTTTCAGCCGATCCACTGGTGAGCCGATCAGTGCTGCATTCGCCGGCTGCCGAGTCAGCTTCGCCAGGCGTCGATAAGGTTGCCGCAGGTAGACGAATGCGCCTCCCAGGAGCAGCATCCATCCCACTGGATGCAGCAGACCCAGCGCCAGCCCGACGGGTGCGGCGACCAGATAGGTGGCATAGCGGATCGCATGACGTTTGCGCCACAAGTCCGCCTTACCATCGCCGCGAGCGTAACGGTAATACTGCGTGAAAAAACTCCGCAGCGAACCGCGCGGGCGAAAAGCGACCCGGGCCTCCGGCACGAAGGAGAAAGCTGATAGCTGATAGCTGATGGCTGATGGCTCCGTACCGGAAACCGGCAACTGGGAACCGGCAGCACTCTGGCTGGAAGCTGGCAGTTGGTCGCTGGTCGCTTCTCCACTCAGCTCTATCTTTCCACCAGCCACCAACCACTGACCACTAGCCACTACTTCCCGCATCCCAAAATCAAATACCAGATCTTCACAGTAATCTAGCCATTCGGGATAACCACCGACGGCTGACCACGCCGTTTTGCGAAAGGCCACACTCCGGCTGCTGGGCAGAAACGTCGCCGGATTAATCTCATCGACCAGTGGCAGGACGGTGGCGCTCATCGCCAGTTCAAACGGGGTAGTCGCCTCCCCATCGAAGAACCCACCGACCCACACCAGCGCAGGATCCGCTAGCAGCAGACGGGTGATCTGTGCCAGCCAATCCGGAGCCAACACCACCCCCGCGTCAGTCACGGCGATGATGTCCCCCTGTGCGGCAGCAATCGCCACATTCCGCCCCCGGCTGATATTGGCGCCCGGTTCGACGATCACGCGCAGGGGTAGCGTCCGCGCATACTCATGAAGCAGCGCGACGGTATGATCGCGGCTGCCACCATCCACGATGACAATCTCATCTGGCGGTTGAGTCTGGGCGGCAATCGACCGCATGAGTCGGTGCAGGTGGTCGCCCTCGTTGAGGACGGTCGCAATCAGGGAAATCATAGGGCGGATTATAGCATGATGGTGGTCATTCCTGACGAAGTTCCTCCTCAACTTCTTTGGAGGCATACAAGCCGACCAGGCGCGCCACAATCACCGTCAGATACAAGACGCCAATAGTGGCTTCCAGCGTGGCAAAAGCCCGCGCCCACAGCGTCACCGGCAACACATCCCCGTATCCAACAGTCGTCAGCGTGATATAGCTGTAATACACCAGGTGCTGCCAGGGAAGGACGGCATCTGGTGGCAGCAGACTATCGCGGAAAGCATGAGCGCCGGTCGCTTGTAAAGTCAGCACGTCCAGCGAACCAAAAATGCCGACGAAGACAGCCCCCACCAGCAAGTAGATCGCACAGGCTGCATAGATTACATCCAGATCAATCCGCCGCGTGGTGAAGATGAAACGCAGCAGCACCCCGATGACCATCGCCTGATACAACGCGATGGCTGCGTAAGCCCCCAACTGGGCGAGCAAACTCGTCTGATTGAGCGCATAGGCGACCGCCGCCACCGCCCACAAAATCCCCAGCCCGATCAAATAAGCAAGACTGCGGGGAGAATCCCGTACGACCAGAATCCCGGCCACAATCTGAAGCAAATAGAGGAACTGAAAACCGATCAGGACCCAGCTCGGCGCATTTTCAGTGATGGGATAGAAGGTTTGAATCAGGGCGATAATCGCCAGCAGGTAAATGACGCGCCCGTGCATGATATGCGGACGGGGTTCGGTAGTGGAAGATAGGCGCACAGATCAACCTCACAGGCTAGCGGTGTTGTGTGGGCTGATTGTAACCTGCTCGGTTTCCCCTGCGACTCTACTTTAGGATAGGTTATCTCACGTTCAAGAGAAGTGTCTTCTGCTGCTTGCTCCTTACATCGTCTTTCTTCACTAATCCCCAGCCACTGACCACCAGCCACGCCTCAGCACCCAAAAGGTACTGTGATATTCGGCACATCACCGATGTTCAGCAGATCGTAGCGCACGATCACCTGACCACTGACCGGAAGCTGCCGGTCAAAGATGATGGCATTCTCTACCGTGAAAGTCAGGTAGAAGCGGATCGCCGCATTCCGCTCCGGCGAAAACCACAATTCGCTGCCGGTCAGATCAATCGAGCCATTCTCCTGCAAGCGAATGGCCGGCAGCGTCAGATCCGTAGGGGCGAAATCGTAACGCCAGACCTGCTCATCATTGATAACCGCCTGATGCCCACTCGGCAGGGCGCGGGTCACACCGCCGACCAGGCGACCAGCATCCAGGTTGGCCGCCGTTTGGGGGTCATCCCCTTCCGTCAGGCAGATGTTATTGCGGACGAGGAACGAATCCGGCCCCAGCCGCACCGCCTCGAACGAGTCATCCTCGCGTTTCCCGATCAGTTCCCCGGCAGTCGTGACGATCACGCGCCGCGCAGTCCCCAGTTGATTGAACCACACATCCGCTGTAGCGCTGGCGCGGGTGGGGCGCGGCGTCCCGGCGAAGGTGCCATCAAATTCCAGTTCGACCGTGTAATGCCAACCAGACAACGCTTCGAGATGATCGTCAATGCGCGGCAGGCTGAGCGGCCCCCTAAACCCCTCTGGCGGCGCGCCCTGCGTCATGAACTGGCTGGTCGCCACGCTGAGCGGATCGACTGGCGTGGGCAGCGACTCTGGCGTATCCCCACGCCGGTCACACCCGGCCAGCAGCAGCAGGCATAACATGAACGCAACACCAGACCATATTCTTTTGTCAGGACGCCCTGCAGAGCGCCCGCCTGTAACGGACCGGTCATTCAACAAATGCATAACCCCGCCATCCACCCATTCGAACGTAAGAATGTCATTCTACGGGCGGCAGACGCATATTGACAAGCACGGCTGCACTCCGCTAGAATGCCCCCTGCGAGCAAAGCTGATGAAACGCTATAGCCCCTTGCTTGCTGAGCGTCATACAATCGAGTGTTTGAGTGTGTGCCTCAGTAGCTCAGCTGGCAGAGCGCACGCCTTGTAAGCGTGATGTCGTGAGTTCAAATCTCACCTGAGGCTTTGACAGTAGTTTAACAATTTGGGTCGGTGTCCCGAGCGGCAAAGGGGGCGGACTGTAAATCCGCTGGCGGAAGCCTTCGCAGGTTCGAGTCCTGCCCGGCCCACTGTGATCAACCTGATCACGGCAGATGCCTTAGTAGCTCAGTTGGTAGAGCACACCCTTGGTAAGGGTGAGGTCATGGGTTCAAATCCCATCTAAGGCTTTGACAGTTATCCAAGTCAGATTGAGGCAAGAGAACGTCATGGCGAAAAAGGGCAACCGCGCTATAGTGAAGCTCCGTAGCACCGAAAGCGGTTATATCTATTACACATCGAAGAATCGCCGCACCAGCACCGAGCGGATCGAACTCAAGAAGTATGATCCCATCGTGCGTAAGCATGTGATCTTCCGCGAGACGAAGTAGGGTTTCCATAGGGGTGTAGCTCAATTGGCAGAGCAACGGCCTCCAAATCCGTAGGTTGAGGGTTCAAGTCCTTCCGCCCCTGCTGTTTCACCAGGACACCGTCGCACTCGCAGGCGGTGTCTTGCATATAGGGTTCGGTCAAAAAGTACAGATTGAGGAGTAGGCACCATGTCTGCCGACGAACGGATTAATCAAAGGCTCAAAGCGAGCCGAAAGCTGCGGCGGCAGGCGGAAGCCGAAGCTGAAGAGGCCGTCAACGAAGTCGAAGAATACGACGACGATGAGGGCGATGAAAGCGAAGACGATGGCAGTCCTCGCGGCCTGACCGAAAAGAAGGGCTATGCCACTCCCAGCCGCCGCCAGAAGGAAGAAGAAGAGGATGCGCCGCAGGGCAATGCCCTCACCCGTCCCTTCATTGGCCTCGGTAATTACATCGAAGGCGTCCGCGCCGAACTGGAAAAGGTCACCTGGCCGACCCGCGGTGAAGCCTTCCGCCTGACCCGCCTGGTACTGATCGCGACCATCGTTTCGTCGATCATCCTGGGCATCGTCGGCTTCATCTACAACCAGATCTTCGTGCTGGGCAGCACCACCCCCCTTATCTTTGGCGTGTTGCTGGTTGTGGTGATCGGTGGGTTTGCGTATTACCTACGCCAGAGCAACCGCCGCACCGGATTGTTCTAAGGAGCCGTAAATATGGCTTACGACGACGAACGCGAGGACATTGACCAGGACGACGAACCGGTTGTCATCGAACGGCGCAAGGCGGATCGCTCCCGCTATGATGCGGTCACCAGCGCCATTGAAGCGGCCAGCTTTGCCGATCCGGAAGAAGAACTGCCTTCGCTGCTCGACACAGTCGTAGCAGTCAGCAGCGGCCCTACCCGGGAGTGGTACGTCATTCACTGCTACTCCGGTTATGAAAACAAAGTCGCGCAGTCCATCGAACAGCGCATCCAGACCATGGGCATGCAGGACAAGATTTTTGATGTGATCGTCCCCACGGAAGATCAGATCGAAGTCAAGGATGGCAAACGCCGTGAAGTCGTCAAGCGCGTCTTCCCCGGCTATATCCTGGTCGAGATGAAGATGGATGAAGACTCATGGTACGTCGTGCGGAACACCCCCGGCGTGACCGGCTTCGTCGGCATGGGCAATGACCCGACCCCCCTGCGCCGTGACGAAGTAGATGCCATCCTCAAACGCATGGAACTTGGTGCCGAGGAAAAAGGCGTGGTGGTCGATTACAAGGTCGGCCAGAAAGTCCGCATCAACGACGGCCCGTTCAACGACTTCATTGGCACTGTTGCGGCCATTGATGCCGATAAGCAACGCGTCCGCGTGATGGTCAACTTCTTCGGGCGCGATACCCCCGTCGAACTCGACTTCATGGAAGTCGAAAAGCTGTCCTAGTCCCGTGGTTTCTCGAATACAAAAGCGGCTGCTCAATTGGGCAGCCGCTTTTTTGTTGGATTAGAAATCATATGGACGCCATTCTTGCCGTCTGAGTGTTCAGAAGTGTGACTTCTGATACATCAACTATTGGCAAGATATTGTAAAGTCAAGGTATGTGAGCGTTATGCTTAGTCTGATGATCTGTCGTTCTGATCCGCGTTGTCTTGCTCATTCAAAATATGATCGATTGTTTCCTCTAAAGTATTGAAATAAATCGATTCCTCACTCTGCAATGGCGCAGGCAGCCTAGTCAACAGGAACTGACTTTTGTCCTTGATCTGAGTTTTCCAGCCGATATAGGGCAAATCACTTTCTGTATTTGCTATCTCCACCGGCTTTTCTGAGGCTGTAACCTTCTTCAAAAGGATAATCTCTTGGTCTGAAACAACCGATATATTATATTCGGACTTCTGACAAGCATACAGGAGGAGAGAAAGTTCGAATGGCGTTTTGCCTAGTTTCTTGACAATGCCAAAAAAACCGATCACAGCGTTGATTGCTACATCAAGTTCTGGTGAAACGCAAATACACATATAATTCGCTACTCGGCTAAGCCACTGACCTAAACCTCGCTCAATTTCAAAATAACCAGCAGCATATTGATTACCAATAATCTTGAAATCTCGGATTGAGATATCCAGCCACCAGCCAATGAAAGCGTTCCTTTGTGGCCGGTAGCCAGCATCGAATCCCGATGTCTTCAGTCGACTTAATGCATTTTCTACTTCCACTACGAACCTCCTACGCGATGAATATACCAGGCAAATTATGGCACTATTAATTGCTAATAATTCCGAAGATTAGGCTGCCAATCAACTCCGGGAGGCATTCTATGCACATCCAAAGGATTTGGTCAGACGTTCATTGATCATCTCGGCGAGGTAACCGCTATCATCACGTCGATAATTGATGAATATCTTCGCCATGAGGCCCCGGCAGATGAGCATTACTATTGATTTGCATCAATCTTAATACATGCCCCCACCGAGACAAAATCAGGATGAACCAAAATCGAAACAAATGTTCCACTTTCAACACCTCACTTGTGCTACACTGTGGTCATGACCACCCCTCACCTCGTCACCTCATATCTTGTCAACTGCTTTCGCTGTGACTGTGAACTGTCCACTATGAACTTCTTGACGGTGGCAGCTTCCCGCCTTCCCGCCAACCGACCGTCAAGCTTGGCTGGTGGTGGCATCCTCTCCTGTTCCCGCCGACAGCGCCGCAAATTGGCGCTTGGCTCCCGTCTTCCCGCCGTCAAGCTTGTCGCCCATGTCGCCCATCAGCGCCGCCCTCCCGCCTTCCCGCCAGCCATGTCGGTGGGAATCAGCAAACGGCAACTTTGATGGGTAGGGTTGCGTTATAATGGAAGTAACCTTTATCTCCTTCAAGGAGGGACCCTCATGGAAGTCACGATCAAGCATCAGCCCGCTTACACCCTGGCGATTGTCACCCTCAAAGGCAACGAAGACATCCGCGTTGAACCCGGCGCGATGGTCAGTCACACAGATGGCATGGTGATGGAAACCAAAGCCGAGGGTGGCTTTATGGGCGGCTTCAAACGGATGCTCTCCGGCGAGAACTTCTTCGTCAACACCTGGGGCGCACCCGCCAACGGTGGCGAAATCACCCTCGCGCCATCGCTCCCCGGTGACATGATTACACTGGACATCAACGGCGAGTTCTACCTCAAGAGTGGGGCCTTCATCGCCGGCGAGATGGGCGTGACCACCGATGCCAGTTGGGGCGGCGCGCGCGGCTTCTTCGGCGGCGGCGGGCTGATCCTGCTCAAAGTCAGCGGACAAGGCCGGGTGATTGCGGCCAGCTACGGCGCGATTGTCGAACGTCAATTGGCTGCAGGGGAACGCTATGTAGTTGATACCGGCCACATCGTTGGTTTTGAGAACACCATCGGCTTCACCGTCGAAAAATCCGGCTCCTGGAAATCGACCATCTTGGGTGGTGAAGGCTTCGTCTGTCACCTGACCGGGCCGGGCCGCGTCCTCATGCAATCGCGCTCGGAAGAAGCCTTCCTCGGTTGGCTTATTCCCAAGCTGCCCAAGAGTTCCAATTAGTCGATAGCAGGGGCGCACGGCTGTTAAGCTAACGTTACCTATCCCTTGTGAACTGTTCTAAGTAGGGGCGCACGGCTGTGCGCCCGTCCGAAAGCCCCTCTCCAGCAACCCAATTCCCGGATAGCGTTGGCTCTCCAGCGGCGTAAGGGTTGCGTAAGGAGAGAGGTTGGGGTGAGGTGTCTTTACAGTGGACTACCAATGCCTTAGCTTAATGCGGTTGCATGGCTGTGCGCCCGTCTATTCCCTTGCGTCATCTGCTCCACTGGAAACAGGCATCCGGCAACCCCATGCTGTCTTCTGAGAGCTGATCGCCCGTCGCTGAACGCCATCCCAAAACCTGAGACTGGAACATGAAACCCGAAACCCCCTCCAACCCCGCCCGCTGGCAAGGGCGCAATACTGAAAAAGATACGCTCCGCGCCGAAGTCTGGTCGGCGCTGGAAGCAGGCCGCGCCAACGTCGGCGAAGTCTGGAGCCATATCCCCAATTATGTCGGTGCGGAGCAGGCAGCCGAACGGTTAGCGGCGCTGCCCTTCTGGGAACCAGCCCGGGTGGTCAAATCCAACCCGGATGCGGCTCAGATTCCGGTTCGGCTCAAAGCCTTACAGGCGGGCAAAATCCTCTATACCCCCGTGCCTGAACTCAGCCAGGACTTTCCATTCCTCCGGCTTGATCCGGCTGAACTCCAGCGGCGTGGCATCCCCTTTGAGGAAGTGGCTCCCATCAGCGGCGCGCTCCAGCATGGTCAAAAAGTCCGCTTTGAAGAGATGGAACCGATGGATGTGCTGGTGGTGGGTTGCGTCGCCGTGACCCGCTCCGGTGGACGCACCGGTAAAGGCGGCGGCTTTGCCGATCTCGAACTCGGCATTTTTCATGCGCTGGGTCTGGTGCCGCCACAGTCCGTCATTGTGACGACCGTCCATCCCACTCAGGTGGTGCCGGATGACCGCCTGGTGATGCTGGGGCACGATTGCCCGCTGGATTGGATCATCACCCCGGCGGAAGTGATCCAGACGCACACCCAGCTCCCACGCCCAACCGGCGTCGATTGGAATGCCGTCCGCCCGGATCAATATGAAAGCATTCCCTTCCTGCACGCCCTGCGCGCTCGGTTGGAGAAATAGATCCTGCACCAGTGCTCATCACTTAAAGCCCTCCCTCAACTTGCTGATGAAAGCACCGGTGCGCCCTAATCCACGTTGAGCAGGTCGGACAAGGCTGGCAATCGTTTGTCACAAGTACCGCGAATGTTATAAATAAAAACCGCCCTCAATTTATGAGGGCGGTTCCGATCAGATCAACCTAATCAGTTGTTGAGGTGCCGCCCACTGGTCATCGGGCAAGCATCCCACAGGAAAGCCCACGGTTTCCATTCCACATCATAGTAGGCATTCACCTGGAACTCACCCGTCGCTGAGTGGCAGGCGCGAGGTGGGGATAATGGCTAATTCGGCGCGTTGGGCTACGGGCTACCCAATCAGTCTTCCGTATCAAGTTGCTCCATGAAGTAAGCAACTGTCCAAATCGGAATTTGGGCATACGACCCCAGTGTGAGCAGGTCGGCGTCACCAGAAACGATGCAGTCGGCACTGCCACCCACCGCACACGCTAGCACATGACGATCTTTGGGATCACGCACCACATCATCAGGCACTTCAGCCGGTTGGACAAAAATGCTGGCCTGAATCAGCTTGCCAATCAAGTCGTCTACACGTTGACCCGATGCAGCAATCGTTTTTGCAAATTTGGGTCGGTGCAGGGTAATCTGAAGTTCTTGCAGCAACGAATCGGACAGCAGAAGCCGGAACCGATAAGCCGTTGCGGCATCAATTGCTTTACCCGGAATGCCGCGCCAGATCAAACCGGAGATGAGGATGTTGGTGTCCAGAATGACGCGGTACATGGAGGACGCAAACTAGCTACTCGCCAGTCGTTCGGCTTTGCGGGCATCCAGTTCAGCCTGTATCTCGGCTTCTGTCAACGGGGGTTCGACAGCGCGGATCGCCGCCACCATTTCGCCCAGTTGTTGGGCGGCTTTCCGGCGGCGCATCTCGCCGCGCAGCAAGTCGGATAGCAGCGCATCCAAGGCCAACCCTTCTGCCCGCACATCTTCAATCACATCCTGAGGCAAATTGACAGTCACTTCCATTGTGGCACCTCCAGAATCAAGATGATTGTAACATAGACTGGAGGCAATTGACCTCGGTTTTGACCCACTTCATGCCACCGAATACACCCGCAGTTCCTAACCCCATTCCAACCTGCAACCCCGTTTCTAGCTGACTCTTCCTTCACGCACTAACCGCGTTACGGTTAGTAATCCTTACCTGTTATCCCTGTAAAACAGGAACTTTGCCCTCCCAACGCCCACCTGCCATCCGCACCAATCACTGACCGCTAGCCACCGACCACCAGCCACTAAACGCCCCGCCCTTCCACCACCGCCTCCCGGCCCAGCGCACGCAGCAGCCCCAACAACTGCGCCCGCCAGTCCTCCGGTTGGATCGGCAGCAGCACCGCCGTCCGGCTCACGCGGATCGAGTCGTTCCGGCGGCGCAGATCACGTTCCAGCGCCTCCCGGTCGATCTCCGGCAGATACGGCAGCTTGATGTTCACCACCCGGTTCAGGTTGAGGACTGCCGTCGCACCAGCCGCCCCGGCCAGCAGCTTGACCTCAATCTGATATAACAGCCCTTCGACTGCCGGTGGCAACGGCCCAAAGCGGTCGCGCAGTTCCTCACCCATCGCCACCACCCCCTCAGCGCTGTGCAGGTCACCGATGCGCCGGTAAAGTTGTAAGCGCAGCCCCACTTCGGGGATGTAATCGTTGGGCAGGTAGGCAGCAATCGGCAGATCGATCGTGATGCTGGCCGCTGTCGCGCTCACCTGCGGGTCCGGAACCGGCGCGCCGGATGCCCCATTGGTTGTCGCTATATCGACCGGCCCGCCGTCCAGCGCACGCTTCATCTGTGCCACCGACTCTTGCAGCATTCGGGTATACAGGTTCAGACCAATCGCTGCCACATGCCCGCTTTGCCGCGTGCTGAGGATGCCGCCCGCGCCGCGCAGTTCCAGATCGCGCAGCGCAATCTGATAGCCTGCGCCGAGATCGGTGTACTCTGCCATCGAGTCCAGCCGCATCCGGGCTTCTTCGGTCAGGCGGTTATGGGCAGGATGGAAGAAGTAGGCATATGCCTGCGCCGCGCTCCGCCCCACCCGCCCGCGCAACTGATACAACTGCGATAGGCCAAACAAATCCGCCCGGTCGATAATCAAAGTATTGGCATTGGGAATATCGATCCCGTTTTCGATGATGGCCGTCGCCAGCAGTACATCGTATTCACCGCGCCCGAACGCCACCATCACGCTTTCCAGCAGGCGCTCATCCATTTGACCATGCCCGCTGACCACCTTCGCCTCCGGCACAATCGAGTAGAGCTTCTCGCGGATGGCATCCATCGACTCGATCCGGTTATGGACGTAGAAGACCTGCCCGCCGCGTTCCAATTCGCGGATGACCGCCTGCCGCACCAGCCCGTCATCATACGACCCCACATGGGTGATGACTGGCAGCCGTTCTTCCGGCGGCGTCTGGATCATGCTGATGTCCCGTGCGCCGGTCAGGCTCATATACAGCGTGCGTGGAATGGGTGTCGCCGTCAGCGTCAGCACATCCACCTGCGTCCGCAGCGACTTGAGATGTTCCTTATGCGTCACCCCAAAGCGCTGTTCCTCGTCGATGATGACCAGCCCCAGATTCTTGAAGGTGATGTCATCGCTCAGCAGGCGATGCGTCCCCACCAGAATATCAATCTCCCCGGCAGCGATCAGCGGCAATGCAGCCCGCTGCTCTTCCTTACTGCGGAATCGCGAGAGCATCTCGACCTTGACCGGGAAGCCAGTCAGGCGGTTACGGAAGGTCTCATAATGCTGCTGCGCCAGCACCGTCGTCGGCACCAGCACCGCCACCTGCATCCCGCCCATCACCGCCTTAAAAGCCGCCCGCAGCGCCACCTCGGTCTTGCCGTAACCCACCTCACCGCAGATCAGCCGATCCATCGGCACCGGGCGTTCCATATCCGCCTTCACCTCGCGGATCGCCCGCAGTTGATCTTCGGTTTCGACATAGGGGAAAGCTGCTTCTAACTCATGCTGCCAGGCCGTATCCGGCGCACAGGCATGACCCGGGGTCGCCAGCCGCTTGGCATACAGTTCCAGCAGTTCAGTGGCTTCTTCCTCCACCGCACGCTTGGCCGACGCGGTGATCTTCGCCCAGTCCGCCCGCCCCAGCTTATTCAGAGTCGGCGGCGAATCATCCGGCCCCACATAGCGCGTGATGCGGTCCGCCTGGTGGATTGGCACAAAGACCACATCCGTCCCGGCGTATTCGATCACCAGATACTCGCGCTCGTTGCCTTCCAGTGTCCGGCGGCGCATCCCGGCAAAGCGCCCCACACCGTAGTCCACATGCACCACATAGTCGCCTTCATTCAGGTCGGCATAGTTCGACTCCGGCAGCCGCGCCTTCCGCTGAACTTTCCGGCGACGTGGTTCGGGCCGCTGCCAGCCAAAAATCTCGGCATCCGAGACCAGCCGCAGGTCGCCATCTGGCAGCTTGAGGTGCCAGCCTTCTGCCAGGCCGCCCTCCAGCAGCCAGACCTGATGTGGTGGAGGAGGTTGCTGCACATCCCGCGCCAGCGGCAGGAAGGACTCATGTTCCTTCCATACATCGGCCACCCGTGCCGTCTGCGCTGTGACCACAATCACCCGATCGCCAGACTTACTACGCTGACGCATCTGATTGACCAGTTCGCGCAGTTGCCCGGCGTAGCGATCTTCCGGGCTGAACAACGCGTGCAGCATCCCGCTGCCCTCGCTATGATGCTGCGACCGTCCATAACCCAGGTGCAGCGCCCCGCGTGAATCCATTTCCTCCGCCAGCGCGTCCCAGGTGATATACGGCAGCGGATGATCCGGCGCGAGCAGCCCACTCTTGAGCCGTTCCGCCCGCGTCTGGATAGCCGCTTCCTCGATTCCGGCGATGGTATCCCGCAGTTCGGTCCAGTCCTCCACCACCACCAGCGCCCCTTCCGGCGCGTAATCCAGCAGGCTCACCGGCTGCGGATACAAGTACGGCAGATAATGTTCGAGATAGGGGAAGGCCGACCCGTTTGCCAGCGGCTCCGCATCCCCTGCCGGGCTGACCACATCGGACTCGGCAGTGGGCAGGCTTTCGAACCACTTCCGCAGATGCGCCCCCACCGGCGGAGTCTGATCGGGCAGTGCCTCCCGCGCCGGAGGGATGCGGACGCGCTCCAGCTTCCCCGCCGAGCGTTGGCTGGCCGGGTCGAAGGCGCGGATCGTATCAATCTCGTCGTCAAAGAAGTCAATGCGGATCGGCTGGTCAGCATCCACTGGGAAAATATCCAGCACGCCACCGCGCCGACTAAAACTGCCCGGCTCCAGCACGATGCTGGCCGGTTCATAGCCCATCGCCACCCAGCGCGCCAGCAGTTGATCCAGCACATGCCGCTGCCCCGCTGCCAGAGTCAGCGTCGCCTTGCGGAAGCTCTGCACCGGCAGCGTCCGCTGCATGATCGCGCGGGCGGAAGCAATAATCAGCGGATAGTCTGTAGGGACGCGATTATTCGCGTCCACCCCTGCCCGCTGCCCTGTATTTTCACTCTGTACTGACGCCTCATCAAACGCCAACGCCGCCAGCGTGCTGATCCGCCCCCGAGTCGCCGTCTCGCCCCAGGGCGCACGCTCGTAGAAATGTGGGGCCGGTTCGGCAAAGCGATAGATCGGGCGCTCACCCAGCCATACTGGAAGCTGCTCAGACACGTTGTACGCGCGGTCGATCCGCGCCGTGATATACACCACTGGGCCGGGCCAATCCCGCGCCAGCGCCGCCAGCAGATACGGACGCGCCGAGCGCAGCACGCCCAGGTCGCCCAGCGCCTGAGCGCGGTGCAGTTGAGCGAGCAATTCACGGTAAACGGGCTGGTTTTGCAGCAGATCAAGCAGGCCGGTCAATTGCATGAGGATGGCTCCGGGTGGAGAACGGAACCGGCTATTATACGGGAGAGCGCTGAGAGGTGAGAGGGGGGAATAAGTGCATGTGTTCAGAAACGAAGCTTAATGATGATGTATTTGCACAGGTAAAGAACCTGATCCATAATCCGCTTATTCCGTAAACGCCTAAATAAGTTGGGGTCTATGAGCGACAATCAGCCGCGAAGTGGATCGCTCGACAAAACACAGGTAATTGTTGCGCTGCTGGCCCTGATCGGAGTCGTCATTACGGCCGCATGTGGCTTCTTCGGTGTGATCCTTCCGCAGTTGAATCAAGGCCCCTCTCAGCCAGAAATCCAGGCCACACTAGATGTGTTACGCACACGAGATAGCGCCGCCACCGCCTTGAGCCTCACAACTGCGGCATTCACTGTGACTCCTGCTGCTACCCAGCCTCCTCCAACTCCCTCAGCTACTTCTACAGACGTGCCGACTCATACCGCCACCCACACCACCGTCCTGACAGCGACACCTACTCAAACACAACCGCCTACGTTGACCCCGGTTGTTGCTTCGGCAACAGCGACAGCCGTCATCGTCACAGCAGTACCCCCGCCACAATCTGTCACACTTGCTGCACCTTCGGTTGAACTCCTGGTCATCATCGCACGCGGCACGCTGACCCTCTATATGCCCCAGTCCGTTTCGCTGAATGGATTGATGCTGGTGGCGGTCGATCAACGTCCGTTTGTTTTCACCGACCGTTTTGATAGTTTGCAACTCACGGGCGGGATCGCCCCGGCGGACTCGTGCTACATCTTGCGCTCCCCGGAAGGAGTAGGCGAACCATTGCCAGGTGTATGTGCGAATGCAGCGGTTAGTGGGCGCATTTCGATTATCAACATCAATGCGGTAGATAACTTCTGGTTTGACGGCATTAGTATGCAGCAGAATCGGACACTAGCGGTGCAGGTAGGTGATGCACCCCTCACCGATGCTGACGGTAATCGGATCATCTGCCCAGGCGGACAGCCGACCTGCACCTTTGCATGGACGGCGGTAAACGTCCCTGCGACTCCGACCCCCGTTGTTCTAGTCGCTACAGTGCCATCCAATACAGGGGGCTATCCGTGCGATGCACAGATTATTGATTATGGTGGACAGGCATTGCTAAATGTCGTTCGCGGTGGCCCTAACACCCAATCCTCTATGCGCCCACCCGTACAGCAGCGGCTTGACGTGCAAATACTCGACGTGCGCTCCGAGAACCGAACCACCTATTGGTATCAAATCAGTGATAGCACAGGAGTGATTTTGGGTTGGACTTTGCCTGAATACCTGACATTTTCGCTCAGTTGCCCAATCATACCTAACTAAGGTTCAAAGAAAAGGAAACGGGATATGTTTGCAAAGAGTAAAGCATACACGTACTCTCTGTTAATAATTGCAACTATATTGACATTCACTACATCTCGATGGACATTAGCGCAGAATCTTTTAAATCCTGTAGAATGTGGTTCTATTGTTGAATCCGAACTAATGAGCCAAGAAGAAGAACACGCCTATTCTATAGACTTAAGAGCTGGAGATACGATTCAAGCTACCGCCGAAGCCATTGGTAGTGTGTTTCAACCATTCATTATCCTGGCTGATCCTGCCGGGAATATTCTCGATCAAGAAGCCTATAGCCTAAGAACTAGTGTCTCCAAGGAATTATCTTCGAGCGGCACTTATACAGTTCGCATACGACGTAGTAGAAGTGAGTCGGGTGCCTACAGTGTGTCATTTGGTTGTACACTCCGCAATGGCACCGTAATCAACCCTGGTGATGTTCCCCCGGCAGCCAATGCAACTGGCGGACAGGGTGCTAGTCCTGCACCTGCCCCAGCGACATCAACCTTTTCCGGCAACGGCTTCCCCGGCCTCGCCCCGGTCGACTTCAGCAATGCCTTCGTCTTCCCGCTGGCCCTCGGTCAGGCCAACCCCGGCCAAATTCCGGCGGGCGCAGATGCGGTCATCAGCTACACCTTGGACGCACAGGCCGGGCACCCCCTCGACCTGACCTTCAGCCGCACCTCCGGCAATCTCAATCTGGGCTTGGTCGTCCTCAACGCCGAAAATCAGGTGGTGTTTCAGGCCAGTCTGGTGAGTGCCAACCGTATCAACGCGCAGTTGACTCTGCCTAGCAGCGGCACCTACACCATCGGCGTCTTCCGCATTGATCTGCTGCCGCCCGCTGCACCCGAAGCCACCGGCTTCCAGATCGAGGCAGTGTTGGGGTAGTCCCCCACGGTTGGGGCATAGTATCAGCCCAGAACCTCTTTAGCTGGTTTGCCACAGTTAGCGCCGGGTTTTGAACCCGGCGCGACTTTCCCACCGCTACAGACCTCACCCTGCCGCCTTCGGAAACCGCGATTCTGACGGCGGCTTGTCGAAGCGGATCATCACCACCGCGAACAGAATCACCAGGCTGCCCACAATCTGGATCACGCTCATGCGCTCGTTCAGAAAGAAGTACGCCTCCACGGTGGTCATCGCCGGTTCGGTCGTCGCCAGCAGACTCGCCACGCTGGCCGGTAGATACTTCATCGCCACGTTATACAGCCCAAAGCCCAGCAGCGTCGGGATGAAGGACAGCACCAGCAGGATCAGCCAGCCGTCAGCAGGCAACTGCGGCACCAATCCGGCCAGGCCGACCACCCCACCCGGCACCCCCGGGATCAGGCAGAACAACAGCGTAAACAGCGAGCCAAAGATGAACGAATACAGCAGCGAGGTCCACGGATTGATCTGGCGCTGGGCGGCCTCTTTCCCCATCAGGTTATACCCGGCAAACAGCACGCCGGAGGCGATCCCGGTGAGAATGCCGAGCAGGTTCACCTTCCAGATCTGCGGATCATAGGCCTCGGCGACCAGCACGCAGCCAATCAAACTCAGCGTGACTGCCGTGATCTTGGTCGGGCTGAGCGGTTCCTTAAAGAGCCACCATGCCAGAATGGCTGTGAAGCCCGCCGAACTGTACGCCAGCACCGTGGAGACGGCTGCCCCGTTCGCTTCCACCGAGAGAATCCAGATCGAGTTAAACAGCGCCAGAATCAACCCGAAAAACACGAAGAAGCGAAGCTGCTGCATGGTGATCCGCAGCAGCGACCGTCGAATCAGGTACAGCGCTGGGAGCATGGCGATACTCACCAACAGATTGCGCCAGAACGCCAGCAGCAGCGGCGGCATGTCGTAGGTGGTAATCAGGTAGCCGACGAAGACACCCGTCGTCGACCACAACACAATTCCCACGATCGCAATCAGGTACCCTTTGGTCACGGGATTCATAGGCTTCCTCGAGGGGCTTTCAGCAGGATGTACTCAACCGCATCACTCTACCGCCTCTCTGGGCAGACTCGTAGAGCCACGCCCGCACACCACCGCATCACCCCGCTGACCTGACATTCATCCTGATCGAGTGGCGTTACTTACCCTAACCACCCTACACGGCGTTACAATTTAGACAAATCTAAAAGGAAGTGTGCAATGGATCAATTTATGACCCTCTCGCCCGTCCTGCAGGGCTTACTGGCCACCTGCTTCACCTGGGGGGTGACGGCACTGGGTGCATCCTGGGTCTTCATGACTAAGGATGTCAGCCGCCGAATGCTCGATGCTATGTTGGGCTTCGCTGCCGGGGTCATGATCGCTGCCAGCTTCTGGTCGCTGTTGGCACCGGCGCTTGAGATGGCAGAAGGCGGCCTGCTCCCGGCCTGGTTCCCAGCCGTCACTGGCTTCCTGGCGGGCAGCATCTTCCTGCGCGGTATTGATATGATCCTGCCGCACTTGCATATCGGCTTCCGGCGCGATCAGGCCGAAGGCGTCAAAACACCCTGGCAAAAGCCCATCTTGCTGGTGTTGGCCATCACCCTGCATAACATCCCGGAGGGGCTGGCGGTTGGGGTAGCCTTCGGGGCCGCTGCCAGCGGACTCAATGGGGCTACCGTCGCCGGAGCCATAGCCCTCGCCATCGGCATCGGCCTGCAAAACTTCCCGGAAGGCATGGCCGTTGCGGTCCCGCTCCGCCGGGAAGGCATGTCTCGCCGCAAGAGCTTCTGGTATGGACAGCTTTCCGGCATTGTCGAACCCATCGCCGGAGTCATCGGAGCCTACGCGGTCTTACAAATCCAGTCGCTGCTGCCCTATGCCCTCAGTTTTGCCGCCGGGGCCATGATCTTTGTCGTCGTCGAGGAAGTCATTCCCGAATCGCAGCGCGGCAGCCATACGGATCTGGCGACCATGGGTGCGATCCTCGGCTTTGCCGTCATGATGCTCTTGGATGTCGCGCTGGGGTAAAGCCCTAATTGAATCAACTGCTCCCAAACTCAGCCAGCATCTGCAGCGCACGCTCTGTGTCATGCTTGATCTTGAGCTTCTTGAATTCCAGAATGGCATATTCGCTGAATAGCTTGGCAGTCGTAATCATGCCAAATGCGTAGGCATCCGTGGCTTCCTTAAAATGGAAGCGGGCAATCCGCATCAGAGCGTTAGACTCCTGGACCTGCTGTCTGGCAGCTTGCACCAGCGCCAGTGCACCGGGCACATCCCCTGCCTGATAGGCGATATAGGCATCGACCATTTGCAGACTGCCCAGGCGCAGCGGTTCCGCGTCGGGCCCCGCATACTCCCGCGCCCGATCCAGCGCATCGCGGGCAGCGTCAGGCCGCCGCTCGCGCAGGGCAATCCGGGCTAACAACTCATGGATCGCACTCAGCGATGCACGATAGGAGCGATTATGTCGCTCAATGTATACATCACGGTGCGCGTCAATTTCTCGGCACAACTGCATAATCTCATCGTACCGCTTCATCTGGTAATAGACGGTGGCTAAACCAGCAATCCCATCGATAATCGGTAAATGCCCGTGTGCGACCAGTTCATGCTTCGCCTTCAGGAAGGCCGCTTCGGCGGCCTGATAGTCGCCTTCGGTCTGCTTCGAAAGCGCATAATTAATCATAGCGGTAGCTGCCGCTTTGACATTTCGATGAAGGATCTGAAGGTCATAGGCTTGCTGGAAGTAGATCTGTGCCTGCTCATAGTAACCAGCCAGGCCGCTGATCGCCCCCATCGTATTAATCAGTTCACCTTCAATTTCAGGGCCTAACGCTGCCAGCTGGGCATCGTTGAGATGCTTCTTTAACTCATCAATATCGCGCTTGTAGTCATATTCGCCATACACGGCCCTGTTAAAAACCTGCTGAATGTAGTCCCGATAGAACTGCTGCTGCGATGCTTGGTCTTGGGTAGTCATGATAGCTTCAGTATTCTGTTCGAAAACGCGTGCATATCGGAGTGCGATGAACCGTGGCCGGGCACTCCGGCGAGAGAGACTTTTCAATCCTTGATCTGCCGGGAAATTGTCCATTCGACAATCAAGAACATTAAGCCAATTATAACATTAACAGGCAGTGTAATACAGTGAGACAATGAACGCTTAATCAATGATAGATAGCATTCTTGTGAGTATCAAAGCGGCACCTTACCGGAAAACCGGAACAAAATCGGAACGTATGTCCCATTTTGTGACCTGAAATGTGCTACGGTAGTGGCATGAACACATCACCTGAACAGCTTCCCGATCATCAATCAGCAACCATCGTCCAATCCAATGCCCATGCTGAAGACGATAGACGGCCTATTGTGTCCATCAAGATGGCGGCAGGCTTCCTTCCGGCCGCCAGCAAATTTGAATCTTGTCTAGCGGTGGCAACCTCCCGTATTCCCACCCGAGTCGTCGCCTTTCGGTGACTGTACCCCACCTTCCCACCGTCAAGCTTGACACCCTTATCAACTTTCAGCGCCAGCTTCCCGTGTTCCCGCCAGGTATCTCAGTGGCTGTTCCGACATGAGCGCCACAAGCCGACCAGCCCTCTTTTCAGAGCCGATGCCCTATAATAGCGTCGCCTTTTTCATCCACAGCAGCGAGCGACCATGACTTCCCAACGCCTCATCATTAAACTTGGCACCAGCACCCTCACCGGCGGCACCACCCAACTCAGTCGGCAGCGCATGTTGGAGATCGTCCAGCAGGTCGCGCGGCTGCATCAGGCCGGGCATCAGGTGGTGCTGGTCTCCTCCGGCGCGCAGGCCGCCGGGCGCGAACTCCTCCGCTTCCCGGATCTCGACCGCGCCATGCCGGTCAAACAGATGCTGGCCGCGGTAGGTCAGGGACGGCTGATGCACCTCTACAGCCAGCTCTTCGATATTTTCGAGATCGTCGTCGGGCAGGTACTGCTCACGCGGGAAGATCTGGCCGACCGCGCTCGATACCTCAACGCCCGCGATACGCTGGAAGCGCTCATCGAAGCGCGGATCATCCCCATCATCAATGAGAACGACACCACCGCCACCCACGAAATCCGGGTCGGTGATAACGACAATCTCTCGGCGCTGGTCGCCAATTTACTGGAAGCCGACCGCCTGATCCTACTCACCGATATTGCCGGACTCTATACGGCAGACCCGCGCAAAGACCCTACCGCCACCCTCATCCCGCAGGTTGACCACATCGACGACTCGACCTTCGCGCTGGCCGGTGGCGCTGGATCGAGCGTCGGCACCGGCGGTATGTTCACCAAGATTCAGGCGGCTCAGCGTGCCGCCCGTAGTGGCGTGACCACCATCATCGCCGATGGCCGTGAACCGAACGTGCTGGAGCGTGTTGCCGCTGACGAGTCGGTCGGGACGCGCTTTGCCGCAGCGGTCTCCCACGTCGAAAGTCGTAAGCGCTGGTTGCTGAGCGATAAGCCGCACGGTCGCCTGCGGATTGACGCCGGGGCGGTCAGCAAGCTGCTCAAAGGAGGAGCCAGTCTGCTGCCCGTGGGCGTCACGGCCGTCGAAGGCGAATTCGGGCGGGGTGAAACCCTGGCGGTCACCGGGCCAGACGGCGTGGTGATCGCACACGGGCTGACCAGCTATGAAAGCCGGGATGTCGCCCGGCTGTGCGGAGTCAAATCCGAACGGATCAGCGCGATTCTGGGGTATAGTTATGGGGATGCAGTCATCCACCGCAATAACTTGGTTTTACTGAAATAGCGAGGTGCGCCGATGCTGGAAGCCACCCTGGAGAAATTCTATACAGTCGAGGAATTCTGGGAACTCTGTCAGTTGCCGGAATACACTGGCCGTCACCTTGAGTTGGTCGAAGGAGAGCTAGTTGAGATGTCACCTACCGGCGGCGAACATGGAGAAACAACCTTAGACCTAAGCGGACGGTTATGGATATTCAATCGGGAGCATAGACTGGGACGGCTGACCGCAGCAGAAACTGCCTATATTCTCTATCAAGACCCCGATCCAGCTGTAAAGCCTACCATCCGCGCCCCAGATGTCGGTTTCGTCCGACTTGAACGAGCGCCGGAGCCTTTTGGAGCGGGTTTCATCCCGCTGGTGCCGGATCTGGCAGTAGAAGTCATTTCGCCATCCGAAAAAGTGGGCGATGTCGAAAACAAGCTCCGTGACTATCTGCGCTACGGGGTCCGCCTGATTTGGATGATCTATCCGGGCAGCCACGTCATGGTCTATAGCCGTGGCACGGTACGCCGACTGATCGCCGATGACCAGTTGGACGGCGAGGATGTGCTGCCCGGCTTCAGTGTGCGCGTCGGGGATATGTTCCCCTCTTAACTTATCCCAACTGCTTGACCACGCCCTGCAGAAGGATAAGCGCCTGTTCCGTGTAGTCCAGCGCATCATAAGCCACCCGCACGCTGGGGCCGCGCCGGGATTCACGCAGGCTGGCCTCACCTGCTTTGGTGCGCCCTTTGGCGACCCGAATCAGTGCCCGCGCCTGCGCCAGATCCAGCCGCAGGTTGAAACTCTGGTCGCCGCGCTCCTCGGCAAAGCCGTTGTAGCTGTTACGGATACCTTTCATCAGCAGGGCAATCGGATCTTTCTCGGCAGGCGTGTTGCGCGGCGCCCGCAGGATTTCCAGATCCATCAGCAGTTCACCCGCATCCAGGGCGGCATCCCCGCTGCGATCGAATTTCTCCAGGTCGATCAGCTTGAAGTCAATCTCACTATCCCGATCCGGATTCTCGGACGGGCGCAGCTTCTTGACCATGATATTGCGGGAGTGCAGGTCACCATGCATACAGGCCAGCGGGAACCCTTCCAGATCAAGTTGCCGCCGCACCAGATGACCAATGGAGTCCAGTAAGCCGCGCTGCGTCTGCCGGGCCAGCGCTTCTTTGGCCTTATCCGCCTCCAGCAGCCGATTCTCCAGAATATAGCTAAATACCCGGCGCACATGCTCCTGCATCGGCAGCAGATAGAGCTGCAGCAGCACACCATCCCCAGCGGCTCGGCGCTGACGCATATCGCCCATATGTACTCGGATCAGAAACGGCATCAACTCCCGGTTGAGTGCCGGCTGCATCTGCGGGACTTTTTCCAGCACTTCGGCCAGTGTCTTGTGACGGCTCAGATCCGCCATGATGATATAGGCTTTGCGTCGCCGGTCATCGACATAGCTCGGTTGCGGCATATTCACAAAACACTCGCGGATACTGGCGGGCAAATGGGCAAAGTTCTCCCGTTCGCGGTCAATTTCCTCAATCGCACCGTACTTGACCACCAGCGAACTCGCGTTCGGTAACGGCATCGAAAACTCGCGCTCATCGGTATCGCTCGGCGTGCTAATCTGTGGATGAATCCGCACGATATTGGTGCCGCTCATCCCCTTACGGAGCGACTCCGGCATCTTCTCAAAGTCGATCTTGATCCAATCCTTCAGCGCCCGCTTGATATTGTCGTTATCTGGGCTGTCGATCTGCCGGGTATTCTGCTGTGCGACCGTCCGGTAGATATGCGCCGCACCCCAGCCAATCAACGGTTCATCCAGATAGGCGCGCAGCGAGACAATCGTCCGGCAAACAATCAACAGATAGTCATACGCATTGGGGAACAGGGCGTGCAGGAAATCCACCGCGCTGTTGCCGTGGAAGATCCCCCACCACACCTCCATCGCCTGCCGCAGCACCGGCTCGGTCTCTGGATAAAAGGGGGCCAACGGCAGCAGGTTTTCAATCACATAGCAGGTGGAAAGAATCATCTCGCGGAAGACTTCGCGGTTATCCGCCACCTGCCCTGGTGTGATCTGCCCGCGCCACAGGTTCTCCGCCAGCCAGCGCATATCCTGGCTCACCCCCCAGACGTTCCCATTCTGCCGGGCGACCTCCATCAGCATGTTCAGATACCGGGTCTGCTGCTGGGTAGTCAATTTGCCGGATAAATCGTGGCGTAAACGCAGGGCCAGCGCCAGGTCTTTTTCGCGACGCTGTCCCTGTACAATGGCATTCGCACGGCGCTTCAGTTCATCATCCGGCATGATGCCGTTGAGCACACCGGCCTTCCGCGCCTGTGCCATCACCTTGAGCGCCCACAGCGTCTCAAACAGTGGGTCATTCATGGACAGGTCATAGGTGTCCATATCGGTGTGTTGGGTGGCTAATTGCTCCAGCCGCGTCAGCACCATCGGCTCATTGGGGCGCAGTTCCAGCAGCACCTCCAGGCGGTTCATCTCCAGCGCATCAATCCGCCGGTTCGATTCCGTCGGGAAAGTAGTACTGAACCACTGCGCGGCTTCCTGAAGTTCGATCTGATGAGGCGTATAGCCATAGGCCAGCAGCGCCATGGTGTAATGCTGGGTGACGCGCACCGCCTCTGGCGAAAAACGCCCCAGCCCATCCAACGGTGCTGCCAGGACGAGTTCGTTGTACTCGGATTTCGCCCGCAGCAAGTCCAGCATCAGGTCGCCGAGGGTCTGTTCCAGATCAGGGAGTTCGCGGGGAAAATGAGCCATAAAGAGGTTTCAATCTGCAAAATAAACTGGCGCACAAAGAACGCCTAGTTAAGAGCTTAGGATATGAATTTTAACACAGGCAGGGGTAATCGGGCAGAGGGTCAGCGGCCTATCCGTGGGGTTCATCTGGCAGCGGCGGTTTGGGATCGGTATCCAGCCTAATAGCAGGGGAAACGGCAGTGGATTTCTTATACGGACGCGGGCCATATTGGTCGATGATGGTGGGCGGACCAGAACGCATCGCCTGGAGTTCTCCTGCGGTCAGCCGTCGAAACAATTCCATAAACCCATGCGGCTTGACCAGGAAAATATTGCAGCCAGACTCAAAAGCTTGCTCCATACGGGTGCGATCATCGTACATCGTGGCAATCACCAGGCACGCTTCTGGAAAGCGTGGGCGCAACTTCCCCAGAAGGTCCAGTCCAGTCATGTCAGGCAGCTTCCAATCGACCAGGGCCAGATCAAGGGTCGTAATCGTCTCAATGGCTTCCAAAGCTCGCTCGCCAGTCGCAGCACCCCGCACTTCAAATTGTGCGCCTGTCAGCAGGCGTTCAGCAAAATCACGATTCGCAGGGGCATCATCTACAACCAGTGCCAACAAGCCTATACTCCTCCACATGCGCGTAATCAACGATGTGGAAGGAGATTAACACAAATCCGGCTGTCCGGTATACAGCCGGATTTGTGGGTTTTATAGAATTATGAGCAGCATCCCCCGCCACAGCACGCCGCCTCAGTGTTATTGGCGGACATGATCGGAATGGTTTCCAGCGTAACCGGGCCGGGCTTCCAAGCAGTAATGCGGGCGCTAAAGAGACGCGGCATCCCCTCGCGGCCTTCGACGATACCCTCGGCGCTGGATTTATCCACCACCTCGATTTTGGCAAAACCGGCTTCGCGCATCAGGCCGGTATATTCTTCGACATCGACGGCACCGGTCACACATTCTGCCCATTTGGCAGCATCCGCCCGCATTTCAGGCGTGAAGGCCCCTTCGGTCACAATATCGCTGACGCTGATGCGACCGCCGGGCTTCAGCACCCGCAAGGCTTCGGCAAAGACCGCAGCCTTATCCGGTGAGAGATTGATGACGCAGTTGGACATGATGACATCCACCGTGTCATCCTGCACCGGCAGCGCCTCGATCTGCCCCCGGCGGAACTCGACGTTATTGACGCCCATCCGAACCTTGTTCTGGTTAGCCCGCATGAGCATCTCCGGCGTCATATCCACGCCGATGACGTACCCAGTCTCCCCCACCTGACGCGCTGCCAGGAAGCAGTCAATCCCGCCACCACTGCCCAGGTCGAGGACAACTTCGCCCGGTTTCAACCCGGCAATCGTCACTGGGTCACCACAGCCAAGGCTGATACCAGTCACCTCGCTCGGCAGGCCGGTCAGCAGGGTGCTGTCATACAGTTGGCTGTTGGCGCTGCCACAGTCGGAGTCCGGCCCGCAGCACGAATTCGAACGCCCAGCGGCGATCCCGCCATAACGTTCCTTAACGACATCGTGAATATCCTGGATTTGAACGAGATTCTCGGACATGATGTTTCTCCTCATCTAAGGTTATGGGTAACAAATTTCAGGTCGGACTTCTTCTCAGTGAACGTACTCAGGGGGCAAACGATGGCATGTAACCATCCAGCACCGGGAACATCCGTTGTGGGATGCCATCGCGCACTGCACGAAAGGCCTTGAGGATGGTTTCCTCGTCGCCCTCGACGGCTGCCGGATCATCAAAGGGAATATGGAGTTTGATGCCGCCACCCGGCCAGAACGGGCATTCCTGCGCGGCGCTGTCGCAAACCGTGATAATCAGGTTGAAGGGCTGTCCCTTAAAGGTATCCATATGTTTGGGTGTGCCGCCGTGCTGGATACCTATTTCTGCCAGCACTTGCAGGGCCGCCGGATGCACCTGAGAGGTAGGTTTGGTCCCGGCACTGACAGCCTCCCACTGGTCGCCACGTTGAGCGTTGATAATGGCTTCTGCTAGTTGGCTGCGGGCCGAGTTCCCGGTACACAGAATGAGAATGCGGTTCTTGGTAGTCATGAGTCTCGATAGTCCATTGTCGATAATCTAAATCAGTGACGGGTAGGCAGGCTGGCTGCCTTCGTATCTCCAACCGGGATCTGCACACTGCTTGCTGACGGCTGACCGCTGTACATCACCACGACGATCATGGCTACTACGGCTAAACCCGTCATCAGCGCCAAGGCCCATAGCACCGGGATAAAACTGCCAACCGCATCGTAAACTGCTCCGGATAGCACCAGTGCCAACGCCCCGAACAGCGTGACGACCAGTGCCAGCAAGCCGTTGATGGCTCCATAAGCGCGGTGCCCGAAGTATTCAGCAACCAGCGCCGCCCGCGCTGGAGTCAGTGCACCATACCCCAGGCTGAAAACCGCTACGAACAACAGCACACCTGCCTCTGACCCGGCATAGATCAGCAGGATCAGTCCGATAGCCTGGGAAGCGAAAATCAGGGCAGCAATCCCCCCTGGCGACCAGCGTGCGCCTGCCGGGGTGAAAATCAGACGGCCGGGCAGCGAGGCCAGACCAATCAGACCTGCCGCCCAGGCGGCAAAAGCCGGGTCATAACCCGTTTCACGCAGGTAAGCCACCAGATACAGCACAATCACGGATATGGCGCTGCCATTCAAGGCAAAGGCTGCCGTCAACCACCAGAAAGCGGGTCGCCGAATAGCTTCTTTGAAGATCAAGCCTTGCGATGGTGTACCCCCGGAGGGATGGACTGGATTTGCCTCACCATCCGGCGATAAACCCACATCGGAAGGCCGACGGCGCAGCATCAGCATATGAATTGGTACTGTGATGACTGCCAGCAGGATGGCCAAGGTCACCAAAGCCGGACGCCACCCCTGTATAGCGATCAGGGCATTTGCCAAGGGCGCAAAAATCAGGAACGAAAAGCCCGCGATGAAAGTGAGTAAGGTCAGGGCGCGCCGCCGATAGCGGATAAACCAGTTGGCGACCGTCCAGAAGGCCGGATCATATAGCACCATGGCTTTGGCGAAACCAATTCCAAACCAGATCACGTAGTAAGCGCGAACATCCTGCACCTGTGACCAGGCCAACACCAAGCCAACCGTCAACAGCGAACCCACGGTCATCAAACCGCGTGGCCCATGTTGATCCAACCAGCGTCCGGTCAAACCGCCGACGAGCGCCGCAACCACCAACGAGAGCGATACAGCCCCGGTCAGTTCTGCCCGCGTCCAGCCTAATTCCGCCATCATGGGCGTGATAAAGACCGTTGTGCTGTAGAACAATACCCCGTATGAAACGGTCTCCGTGATAGCAAGCCCAATGACTAACCACCACCCATAATAGATTTGCTTCATCGTTTACTTTCTGGACTGTCCGAAAAGGACAAACCTCATCTCATTATTCCATCGCAGCACTATACACCCTTAGGTTGAACGGATCAGCGCTTCGCCCGCGCGCAGAGCATCTGCCCAAGCGGGTAACTGGCTAGCAACCGTCGTATCCAGGGTTGGCGTGGATGCAGTGGGCGGCGGCTGAAGTTCAAGCTGCCAGAAAGCCACATCAATCCACCGACCGAACTTGTAACCGACTTTCTCAAAATTGCCGGTATAGATAAAGCCTACCGCTTCGTGAAAACCGACGCTGGCTTCGTTGGGTAAGGCGATCCCGGCAATTGCCTGACAATAACCCTGTATCCGCAGCGCCCCGAACAAGGCCGTATACAATCCCCGCGCCACACCTGTACGGCGGGCCTCGGCATGGGTGTAGATCGTCGTCTCTACGGTCCAACTGTAGGCCGTGCGTTCCCGCCACAAGCCTGCATAGGCATAGCCAAGGATCAAACCATCCTCACGTTCCGCAACCAACCACGGATACTTGACCAGCTTTCCCCGGATGCGACCAGCAATTTCTGCCGCCGAAGGCACCTCATATTCAAAGGAGATATGCGTTTCCTGCACAATCGGCGCATAAATCTCCAGTACAGAAGGCGCATCGGCCTCCGTTGCCAGGCGGATTCGGATCGACATGACGGTTACTCCTAAGGAAGAAAGACCATACGCACTGCGCTTTTTGGAGCGCAACCAGGAATTTTCCTCTCCAGACCGGGGAGGTTCATCGTGCAGTTTTCATGGAAATTCCGGTATCGGGATGGTTCTACCTTATCGCTGACGCAGCATCGCTACAGCGCTGGCTGGACACGCCCCCTGAAATTCCGCGGACTCGGTCAGTTGCGCTGGCAGCGCTGACCGCTCAACTTGCTCAAAACCAAAGCGAGGGAAGTAATCCGGCGCAGTGGTCGTCAACAGCGCGACCTCAGTAATGCCGTCATTGGCGGCTTCAGCCAGGACTTGGTTGACCAGAGCTTCCCCTACTCCCTGACCACGTTGACGGGGATCGACGGCTAAGGAGCGTAACAGTCCGGCTGAGCCATAGGCTTCAATGCCGGCTGTACCAACCACCTCACCATCCGCTTCGGCGATGATGAAATTGCGTAGATGTTCCTGGGCACCGGCTAACGGCAATTCTGCGCGTGTGAGCAGATCGGCAATCGCTGGCCAATCAGCCGCCTGGGCGGATCGTAGAGTGTAACTCATCAGGTCTCCTTAGCAGGTCGTTGGGCAGCAAAGCGTCAGGAAAGCGGATTGATCACCGCGCAGGTAGCGCTTCAGATGACCAATGACGTAGGCAGCATCACGCCCCGCCCCCCGCAAGGTCGCGGAATGTAATGCTCGTTGATTGCGCAGGCCGACATAGACCAATCCAGGCACGTTCGCACTGACCCCACCTTGATGGACAGGGCGACCATCCGGGCAAAGGGCATCCAGATCGCGCAGGTAATCCAGATTGGGTCGGAAGCCGGTCGCCATTAAGACGGTATCCACTTTTTCAATCCGTCCGTCCGCCCATTCAACCCCGTCCTCGTTGAAGCGGTTGAACATCGGTCTCCAATCCGGTTGGCCCGACTGAATAGCCGCACGATAGCGACCCGTATCCAGCACGTTCGGTCCGCCCTGACGTGCTGGAGGCAACGCACGATCAGTGCCGGTGAGCCACCACCAAAAATGGACATCCTGCCCCAATGGACGCTGCTGAACAAATTTCAATGGCTCGCGGGTGGTGATGCTCACATCCGCAACTTGCGCCAGTTCAACCGCAATCTGCACACCAGAATTGCCCCCACCCACTACCACAATGCGTTGTCCGGCAAACGAGTCCGGACGCAGGTAGCTGGCGGAATGTATAACCTGCCCACCGAACTGCTTCAGACCGGGCAAATCCGGGATATGCGGTCGGCTGAAGGCTCCGGTCGCAGCAATCACGGAACGAGCAAAGAAACTGCCTCGATTGCTTTCAATCTGAAAACCGGTGGATGTTTTGCGAACCGATGTCACTTTAGTCGCGGTCTGCACCGGTAACTGAAAACGGCGAGCATATGCCAACAAATACTGAATGACTTCATCGCGTGTTGGATAAGTGTTCATGCCACCGGGGAAGCGCATCCCTGGAAGCGAAGAAAAGGCCGCTGGTGAAAAAACACGCAGGCTTTCATAGTAATGCGGCCAGGATCCGGCAGGCTGGTCGCTGGCTTCAAGTATGGTGAAGCGCAAGCCCGCTTTCTGAAGATGATAGCCACTGGCGAGGCCAGATTGCCCGCCACCAATCACAACCGTGTCCAACATCATGAAATCTCTCCCAGAGGAATGAGCCCCATTTCCTCTTGCACAGCCCGATAGAGTAAATGCAGAGCACGGTCCACCGTAGCCTGTTCCTCGGCATCCAGCCTGCTGACAATACGCTCTGAGAGCGTATCCAGACCGTCATTGAGCGCCTCGCAGCGTTCTAAACCCGTTTCGGTCAGGCAGACCATGACGGCGCGGCGGTCGGTTTCGCTGGCCTGCTTGACCAGCAGCCCATCATCTACTAACCCATCCACTGCCCGGCTGACCCAGCCCTTATCTACACCCAACTTGCGACCCAGTTCGCTCACCGTCACTTCGCCTGTGCGGCCGAGTTCCGTCAGGATAGTGCATTCGGTATTGGTGGAACCACAGCAATTGCAGACCTCATCCCGCTGGAGCTGGGTCAGCAGGCGAGCAAGATCGCGAAGGAGAAAACCTGTGTTACTCATCTGTAGCCATTCCGTTGTCATACACAACGTTGTCGATAGCAACAATATAATGCAAGTAGAGATCGTTGTCAAGGACAACAAGTTACGATTGTCATCTTATGTTATCGATCGCGTTGCCCTGCTGCTCAAAATCGGGTATGGTAACAGGTAGCTTTAACGCTACTCTGACGAGCACATCATGCCCAAAAACAATGTCTTCATCAGTTATGCCCGTATCGACGAAGGTTTCGCCCGGCAGATCGCCAGCCTGCTCTCCAAAGAAGGATTGAGCGTCTGGATCGATGTCGAGGACATCCCGGCAGGCGAACGCTGGAGCAACGCGATTCAGCAGGGGTTGGATAAAGCCGAGGTGATGCTGCTGATCGTCACGCCGGAGTCGATGGCCTCCAAAAACGTCGCTGACGAATGGATGTACTTCCGCGATAAAGATAAGCCGATCATCCCGATCATCCTGCGTCCGGCGGAAATGCACTACCGCCTGAGCAGCGTGCAATGGGTGGACTTTTCCGAGCCGACCACGCATTTCCTGGGCAACTATGCCAAACTGCGGGCCGAACTGGAACGAGTGGGTTCCGAGTTGGGCAGCGCGGTAGGTCAGTCCCCATTCACCATCAAATCAGTCCCGCCAGTCCCGCGCCCATCCCAGGAAGAAGAGCGCCGCCTGGATGCCGCTATGCCGCGTCAGGTGAGCGTCAACCAGCCGACGGAAATCTGGGTGCAGTTGTGCCTGCCGGGGTCGCGCGGTTTCCGGGATAAGCTGCCACACTTCACCGAGCAGGGTGATGTCATCAGCCAGAGCGATGTACGCGAACATGAACTGAACGTGCTATATCCGCTCGACCCGGTGACGCAGCAGCCGGTACCGGTGTACGTGATGGTCGAAGTGCGAGGTGGGGATTTTGAGATTGCCGACCCTGACCAACAGGTGATGCTCACCCCAGGGAAAGACTCGCCGCTGCTGGTCTTTGGAGCGACGCCAAAAACGGCCCGGAGCCGCAGCGTCCTTCAGGTTCTGGTCACGGTGACGACCCCGGATGGACAAATGGTCACGGTCGGTTCCGGTTCGCTGGCGACCGAAGTGCTGCCCGTCGGGGTGGAACGCGCCGCACAGGTCATGTGGGGCTTCATCAGCCGTCGGCTGGGGAAAGTGGCTGAAGCGAGCAGGCCGGGTGCATCCTTCACTGGGGGAGCAGCGGCGGCCCTCCAAACTGAACAGGAAATCTCTCCTGATGAGGTCATCAATAAGCTGGAAGATAAGCAAAAGCGCCAGGAAGCCAAACCAGTTCTGCCTCCGGCACCACCGCCCAAACCGATCACGCCGGCCCCTGCGCCAGCTATTCCAGCACCTGCGAGCTATGCGCCCCCTGCGCCTATTACACGCCCTGCGCCTGAGGCACCCGAACCTGACAATGATGAACTGACGGACATCGTCTCGGAACCGGAGTTTGTGCAAAAACCGCAGGCGCCAGCCCGCAGACGTGAGCCATCAGGGCTATTGGGTGACGAGCAACGGTCTAGCCTTGAGGAAGTCACCTCGAGCGCAGCGCCCAAGCGCGGGCTTTCCCGGCATGTGGTGCTGGTCGCTGCAGTGGTCGGCCTGCTGCTGGTCCTGCTGCTGGCGATGACTGTCACCAACACATTGGCACCGGGTGGAACCGTGACCTCTACCCCGGCGCTGGTGGCGATGACGTCGACTCCACCGCCCACCCCGTGATCGACAGACCGATCTTTAACGGAGGGCGGGTGGACATCATAAATGGTGTCCCTACTCTTGCAGGTCAATTCTATTGATCTTCGATGCACCTGTTACTTCACTGGAAATAACAGGTGCATTGGTTACAGCCAGCAAAACATGAACGTTGAAACCCCTTCGGCAGTAGTATAGCTGCGACCTTTTCACCCAAGGACAATGGCTATGTTTCGACTGCGCTGGATACCCTTCCGGTTTTTCCTCTTCGCTTGCCTGCTGGCGGGCATTGCCACCCGCGCTGCTGCCCAGGACAGTGCAGAACCGGCTGCCGGGGATACCCGGATCGATGCGGCTGGTATTGAGCAGGTCTATGTGCCAGCGGGGTGCTTCCAGATGGGCACCAGTGTGGAGCAGGGACGGGCAGCGCTGGGCCTCAACCCACCGGCCTGGGCACGCGGACGATTGGGCACCGAGCAGCCTGTCCATGAGGTATGCCTGAGCAAAGGCTACTGGATCGACCGCACCGAAGTGACCAACGCGGCCTATAACGCCTTCATCGAAGCGGGCGGCTACACCACCGAGAGCTACTGGTCAGCCGAGGGCTGGGAATGGCTGCAAGCCCAGAACCCCGAACAACTGCCCCCGAACTGCGCGGATGACTCGGTCGATGACCATCCACGGGTGTGCGTCACCTGGTACGAGGCCGAAGCCTATGCCCGCTGGCGCGGTGGTCGCCTGCCGACCGAAGCCGAATGGGAATTTGCGGCGCGTGGGCCGGAGTCCCGAGTCTTCCCCTGGGGAGATGCATGGGACGCGGCACTGGCTAACGTGGTCGATAGCACCGGCCTGACACCGGTGGGTGCGTACCCGGACGGCGCAAGCTGGGTGGGCGCGCTGGATATGGCCGGGAACGCGATGGAGTGGGTGCAAGACTGGCTGGACAACTACGATAGTGATGCCGCCTTGACCGACCCCACTGGCCCGGAACGCGGACGCATCAAAATCGAAAAAGGCGGCTGGTGGGGCAGTCATCCGTTCATGGCCCGGGCCGCGTACCGTCACTTTGAAGACCCGCCGACCTACCAGGATCATCACATCGGATTCCGCGTGGTGAGTGATGTGGCTGAATAAGGCCTACTGTCACCAATAGGCGAGGCGGGAAGCCGGGAGTACAGCGCCAAGTCATCGCATTTGTGACATTTGGAATGGCGGGAAGCCGGGCTACGGCCACTGAATGTCATCGTTGTCGGCGGGAATAAGCGAGAATGCCACCACCCGACAAGGTTGACGGTTGGCTGGTGGCTGGACGGGAAACTGCCGCTAGATGGAAGTTCACAGTGGGCAGTTCTCCGTTCACAATACGGAAGCAAAAGGCGGGGAACGGGGTGGCGTTGAAATTCAGGCATGGGTCCAGTGTAGCACAGGCGGGCGCATCGAATTGGAACAAATGTTTCAATTTTGTTCCAAATTTGGGAGTGTCTTTTCAGAGGGTGCTGTCTGCTACGGGCAGGGAAAAGACAGTATCCGAAACAAAGTGGCGCAGGCGGGCGTTAAACCAATCGGCCTGATCCTTATTGGCATCGTGACCGGCACCGGGGATGATCTCCGCCGCAACCAGCGCCGGTAAGACGGACTGCGCCCGCGCAAACACACGGGCCGGGTCGTAATAGACTTCGTATTCACTTTCGAGCAGCAGGGTCGGTGCAGTAATCGCCCGCAGTTCAGAATCCCGCAGCAGACCGGGCGGACCGTAGCGCCGGTAATGGCGCAGCAAGAGCGCCGAAAACTCGACCCGTTCGGGATCGAGCGGAAGTTCCGGCGCAATCCCCCCACGCACGAGCAGACGCGCCAGAGCCGGTCGCCCGGTCACCAGATGGTTCAGGTGATTGAGGAAGGTCGGCACACCCGGAATCCGGGTCAGCCTAAAGGGGAAACGCAGCGGGGCAAAACCGGCAGTATTGAGCAGAATGAGCGCCCGCACGCGTTCCGGGTAGCTGACCGCCAGCTTGACGGCGAACGGCCCACCCCCAGACGAACCCGCAACCACTGCCGATTCGATTCTCAACGCCTCCAACACATCAGCGGCCCAATCCCCATAGCTGGTATCGTGATAGGGCAAGCGGGTGGGCGCGCTCCAGCCCGTAAAACCGACGACATCCGGCGCAACCACATAAAAATTATCGGATAAGGCTTCCAACTGCGGTCGCCAGACAACAGCACAGGTATTGATGCCGTGCAGAAGCAGCAGCACCGGGCGGTCCGGCAGGCCAGTGGTCAGGACGTGGGTGGGGCCGCAGCGCGTGTGGACGGTATGGGAGGCATAGGGTACAGTCATGCGCTTGATCGCCCGACAGTACCAGTCATCGAGCGCAGCGCGACCGGCCTCTGTCCAACAGTGGTGGGTGGTGGTCATTGTCGTAACGATCACATCTCAACATCCAACGGATTTGGTTTCATCGTACTGTGGTCGATAAGCGTTGTCATCGGCGAGAAGACAGGAGGGACAGGTAGCCCTCATCCCCCGGCCCCTTCTCCCAATGGGAGAAGGGGGGCAGGCCTTCAAGGCCATCGCTCGATAGGATGCAAAGGGCGATTTAGGATTAGGGCGATACAGCGCATTACGCGCTTAGATCAACACGCAGTTACCTAAAGTAGGTCGCCGTATGTTTTCGGACGCGCCGTTGCGCGTCCCTACAGCATTTCTTGCTTGTAGAAACACCCAATAAGGCATCCGCATTGTTTCGGTGACCTACTTAACAGACAGATACGTCATCGCGCATCTTTACATCAAGGGGTAGAACCGAATCATGGGGGAACTGTATACGATGCCGCCGGGCTTCCTCGGCACCGGGGCCAGCCTGCTGGCAGACCTGACCCTGCTGGCTTACATCCTGCTGATCGTACCGGGGATGGTCGGCGGTTGGATCCTGGCGCGGATGGGCAAGCACCGCCCCGGTCACAAGTGGCTGATGATCGGCGTGACGGCAGTCAACTGGGTGCTTATTCTGCTGCTGATGGTGATGGCCTTCTTCTTCGATGTATCCAGCAATATCGGCAGCCAGCCAACCAATCCCCGCTACCTGATGCCCACACTGCATATGATCCTGGGGCTGCCCGCGCAACTGCTGGCAACCTACATCTGCTACCGCATGCTGAAAGAAGATTATCAGGTGGCGCAGGCCGCCAAGCGGCGTGAGCGCAACACCTCCAAATACTGGTTCAAGCAGGCCAAGTGGACGATGCAGCTCACGCTGGCGCTATGGCTGATCGTCTCGGTCATGGGTGTGATTAACTATGTGGTGCGCTATAACGTGCTGCCGGGAAGCGCCGCGCGTAATGAGCCGGTCGTAGCCACAGAAGAACCCACCCTTGAACCCACACCCGAAGCGGCCGCAACTGAGGAACCCGTAGCGACTCCAGCAGCAACGGACGAGGCGGCTCCCCCTGCCGAAGAAGGCCCGGCGGTCACTGAAGAAGCAGCGGTCACGCCTGAAGCAACACCCTAAGTCATCCAGCACCGATGGAATTCAAAAGGCGATCCCGTGGGTCGCCTTTTTGATTCGACAGGCACGACTCCAGATGAGCGCCAGATGAGTACTTTACCGATTTCTAAATCGTCTGCAACTTTTCGATGGCGTCTCCGGTCGATAGGCATGAAATGTGAAGCCACTGTTAAGGAGTAGCGGAAACAATGTTAAAGGTTGTGATTGCACCCTCGGGTTTTAAGGAAAGCCTGGACGCAGAACACGCTGCCGAATGTATTGAGCACGGAATTCAGCGGGTACTACCTGATGCCTGTATCACCAAGGTTCCCATGATGGACGGCGGTGAAGGGTTTACCCGTTCACTGATTAACCTGACCGGCGGCAAACTGCACACCGTCGTTGTGAGCGGCCCGGTGGGCAAACCCGTCCGAGGTTACATCGGCATTCTGGGCGGCACCCGGAAAAAGACTGCCGTCATCGAAATGGCAGCCGCAGCCGGTCTGCGACTCGTCCCCCGTGACCAGCGCGACCCGCTGGCGACCAGCACCTACGGCGTGGGTGAACTCATCCAGTACGCGCTGTCCATGCGGGTGGAACGAATCCTGATCGGCTGTGGAGACAGCGGCACCAATGATGGCGGGGCCGGGATGGCCCAGGCGCTGGGGGCCAAGCTGCTGGACCAGGATGGCAATCCCATTGGTCGCGGCGGCGCTGAACTCGCCCGCCTGGCAACCATCGACCTGAGCGCGATGGATTCCCGGTTGAACCGCGTCCAGATAGATGTGGCCTGCAACTGGTCGAACATTTTGTGCGGCCCGCGGGGTGTGGCCCGAGTCTTTGGCCCACAGAAGGGCGGCACCCCGGAGATGGTCGAGCAGATGTCCGCGGCCCTGGATAACCTGGCCGCCGTGATTGAGCGAGATCTGGGTATGGATGTACGGGAAATGCCTGGCAGCGGGGCTTCCGGCGGGCTGGGCGCTGGACTGGTCGCCTTCCTGGGGGCAACCCTCCACCCCCGCTATGACATCGTGATGCGTTACCTTGATCTGGATTCGATCCTTAAAGAGGCTGACCTGGTCTTGACGGCTGAAGGGGCGCTCGATTTCCAGACACCGCATGGCAAAGTCCCGGCAGAAGTCGCCCGCCGCGCCAAACAGTACGGGCTGCCGGTCATCGCGCTGGCGGGGACGCTGGGCAAAGGGGCAGACGATAACTATCAACATGGCATTGATGCCTTTGCCAGCATCCTCCCCTGCCCAACCACGCTGGAGCACGCCATTGAACATGCCGGGGATTACCTGACTGACGCTGCCGAACACGCCATGCGTAAAGTCCTGATCGGCTACCACCTGGCAACACGAAAAATCGCCTAGTTCATTCTCTTTAACTTCTATCTTGGGCGGTTAAACCACCGCCTTACTGACCGACACCGGGAGTCTTCGATCATGTCCGCAGCAAGTGTTTCCAGCAGTACCGGATTCCACCTGGGAGCCTATGCCAAACCGGCACTGGCCGCCTTCATCAGCGCCCTCATCATCTTCGTCATTGGCGCTATTCCAGACCTGGGAATCCATGCAAAGGTAGCTTTCATCACATTTGGGCTGGCGATCGTCGGCTGGACGTTGACCGCGATCAACGACACCTATATCGCCCTGGCCGCTGCTATCGTCTTCTCGGCCACCGGCATTGATGAACCTTCAGAGTTTTTTGAGACGCTCGGCGATCCGCTGATCTGGTTGATGTTCGCCTCTTTCATCATCGCAGCTGCGGTCAAAGTCTCCGGCCTCTCGGAACGGATGGCGCTCTTCGTCACGCGCCACGCCAGCAGCGTGCGCCAACTCTTCATCATGCTGACCATCGTCCTGATTGGTACGGCCTTCCTGGTGCCTTCCACCTCCGGGCGAGCGGCGCTCATGCTGCCGGTCTTCCTGGCGATTCGGGCAGTTATGCCCAATGACCGAGTCGCGAAGGCGCTTTCGCTGCTGTTTCCGGCGGTCATTCTGCTCTCGGCGATTGCTTCCCTGATCGGTGCAGGCGCGCACCTCATCACGGCGGATATTCTGCTGCGGACAGGCGGGGAATACCTGGGCTTTGGTCGATGGCTGCTGATGGGATTGCCCTTTGCAATTGCCTCCAGCTTTGCCGCCATGTTCGCTATTCTATTCATGTTTACCACCCGTCACGACCGTGCCGAGCGGCTGAACTTTGCCGGGGATGCGCTGGCCCCGCGCAAAGCCTGGTCGCGGTCAGAACTGATTGTGGCGGGCGTGACCAGTGCGCTGGTCATCCTGTGGGCGACCGAGACAGCGCACGGTGTGAACAGCACCCTGGTCGCCATCATCGGTGGGCTGATCCTCACCGCGCCGATGCTCAACGTGGTCTCGTTCAAGTCCGCGCTCAAAGAAGTCGATTGGGGCATGTTGATCTTCATGGCAGCCACACTCGAACTGGGTGAAGCCCTGATCGAGTCCGGCGGCGCGCAGTGGCTGGTCGATAATCTGTTCAGCGTTTTCCAGGGGGGCATTGCGGATTCACCCCTGCTCTCTGTGGCGATGGTGGCGACCTTCGGCCTGCTCTCTCACCTGGTCATCACATCGCGCAGTTCACGCGCCTCGGTCATCATCCCGCTGGTGATCTTCCTGGCGACCGCGTTAGGCTTCTCCCCGACCACATTCGCCTTCATGACCGCGGCGGCTACTGGCTTCTGCCTGACGCTGCCCGTGAGCGCCAAGCCGGTTGCAATGTTCGCCAAAGTGGACGGCCCGACCTACGCCCCGCGTGATCTTCTCCGGCTAAGCAGTGCGCTGCTGCCAATCCACCTGGTGCTGTTGGTGGTCTTCGCCTTCTTCATCTGGCCGTCACTGGGATTGGAGATTGCCCAGGCCAAGCCCACGGAAGCACCGGATGCCCCGATCTGGAATAGCCAGGTCACGACCAGCAGTGAACTCGTCCCGTTTGCCTCGATCATCAACCTGGGGCCAAATCCGTATCGAGAAGGGAAACAGGTCGATCCGAACCAGCCCATGACCGTGCCGCCTATTGGAACCTCTGAAAACGAAATCAGGCCACTGGACACCAGCCGGGATGCGGACGCGGAACGCCGGGAAAGCCTGCCGATCACGCAGTCAACTGAAACCAGCAGCGATCTGACAGATACGGATACCGACGACGAGGTCGACAATGAGGTCGACAGCGCGACTGAGGTCGAAGCCAGCGACCAGGATGGAAATGAAGGCGAAGATGCGTCCACCAGCACTGGTGCTAGTGCAGGTGCAGCACCACCTATCAGCGCGCCACCCGCTCAACAGCCGGTTCAACCACCCGTTCCGACAGCGGCCCCACCCCCAACGCAGCCACCGGCACCGCCACAAGAGGACACGGATGAAGGTGATGAAGATGGCGACGAGGAAGGCGAAGCGGACGATTAGCTCAGCATCGAATCGACTTCATCAGGACAGAGGCGGGCTAGCTAGCCCGCCTCTGTTTTTTGCCAATCTACCCAAGCAGATGAGCAAAAGATGAATGCAGTAAATGCATGCAACTTTTCCAGCTTTTCTCAGTCGATTAGGGTATACGGCAAACAGTACTGAACCGTAAGTCAAGCGAATGCATTGTAAGTAGCCAAAGGAAACCAATCATGACTATAGCACCCAGCCCGCGCCGACCGTTCATCGTGAGCATCCTACTCCTCATCGCCTTGCTGGTCGGTTCGCAGATCGCCAGCGCCAATGACATCACTGTTGAAGGCCCCATTGACGCCGTCCAGGGATCGCTGATCACCGTCGGCGGCCTGGTGCTGGATCTGAGCAATGTGGACGACGACGATGACCTGCGCGTCGGTCAGCGCTTCTCCGGCACGATCCGACAAGTGAACGGGGTGTGGGTTGTCCAGCAGATTACGGCTCTGGATGGCATCACCGTTTCCAGTAATCAGAGTGACAACTCATCGAACAACTCGTCAAACAATACGTCCAATAACACATCGAGTGATGACGATGATGATGTCATCCTGGTGATCGAAGGCCCTATCGAGGCGATTGGCGATCAGGTCATCACCATCCATGACATTGAGGTGAACATCACCAACATCATCATCACCAACCTCCAGATTGGGAACGTCGTCCGGGTGGAAGGGCGTTGGTGTGACGATGATGACGACGATGACGATGATTGCGGTTTTGGATCCAGCGTTGAAATCGTCGCCGTCAAGCTGGTGAACTATGACGACGATAACGATGATGACAATAGTTCCAATGACGACGATGACGACAACGGTTCCAGCAACCAGAGCAACAACTCGTCAAGTAATCAGAGCAATAACTCGTCCAACAACACCTCGAATGACAATGACGACGATGATGATGACGGCGATGATGACAACAGCAACAGCTCCAACGACGATGATGATGATGACGACGGTTCTGACGATGATGACGATTAAGGTCTTCTGATAAAAACGGAGCAGTCGGTTGACCGCCTTGACCGACTGCTTCATCCTATTGATGAAGCGGACAGAACCAGGATTTATCGGTATTATGAGGCATTCATGGACAAGCTCAAGTTCATCATCGTCATCGGAATGATCTTGCTCAGTGGGATACTGGTCACCCAGGCGCAGGATGTGATGGTCACCGTACCCGACTTAACCGGTTTGAGCGTCCCGGCAGCAGCCGCCCGGCTACATGCTGTGGGGCTGGCACAAGGACGTGAAATTGTCGAACTATGGACGGAAGGAAACCCCGGAACGCCCGGTCTCATCACCACTCAAGCAGTAGCGGCAGGCAGCAGCCTGGCCGGGGGCAGCAGTGTGGATGTCACCGTACTGCGACTCCCCAATACCACGCTGATCTACGATGACAACGACCTGACGGTGGTGAACCGGAGTGCCGCGATGCTGGATCTTTCCAGTGTGAGCTTCTCGACGGCCGATGGCACACCGGGGAGCTTTCTGGCCGGGCAATGGGCGGGGACGCTCCGTCCGTTCCAATGTGTGCAGGTGTGGTCGGTCGGTCGGAACGGCCCTAAAGGGCTGGATGAGTGCTTCGCCATACAGAACTGGCTGATCACCCGCAATCCGCAAGAACATTTCTGGACCGGGCGCGAGGGGACTACTCAGTTCACGGTATCCCAGCACGGGGTTCAACAAGCGGTGTGCAGCATCGGCGGCGTGGCCCGCTGCGATTTCTATCTGGATGAACTGGGTAATTCAGGTGAGATCACCTCGTTTGTGCGCTTCAGCTATACGCAGGATTGGCTGGTCATCCACAATACGTCAGACGATCAGTGGATGCTGCTGGATGACTTCACCCTGTACAACAACTTTGGTGGCGCGCAAGGGCTACCCGTCCCCGTGGGCGATGCCAGCCTGTATGGAGAAGTCAATCCCGTGGCCCAGGTGAACCAACTGGCTCCCGGTCAGTGCCTGCGCTTCCTGCACACGGCCCCTACCGGAACTGGCCCCGCCGCGCCCGATTGCTTCGTGGCAGGTCAATTGACAGTCGATGCCAGCGTCCGCTTCTGGGGCGGGGCGTTCGAGTTCATCAGCCTCTCTGACCAGCGGCGGCGAAGCTGCCCCGCCGAGACCCGTGACCGGGTGACCGTGTGCATCATGCCACGCTGAACACCCAAGCCAACCAGGGACAGAGGCCGCACTCAGTCATGCCGGGTGAATACACAAGACGCAGCCTGGCATGGCTGGCTGATCGGGCCAGACTCGAAGACGACCGTTTCCTGCTGTGAACTCGAGGCCAGGCTGGCAAGCTGCCCAACCTCATTACAGGGCACAAAGATCCGCCCCAGATCGGTACCCGGCAGAAACGCTTTCACACACTCGCCTGGTTCCAGAGTCGTCACGCCAAAATCCTGGGCCGTCAGCGCCTGGGCACCCACCCGAATAACCACATCATGCAGCGGATAGGCGGCCTCGGCGATATTCATCAGGATCAGGCCGCTTTCGATGCGCCGGGAAAGCAGTATCGTCGGGACGGGAGGGTGGGGATACGGTTTTTGAGTGAGGGGCACAATCCAGTCTGCCATAAACAGGCTATCAGGTTCGCGCGAAAGATCGGCACTGGGGTCGATCATCAACTGGGGTGCACGGCTGTTGAGTGACATCGGGACGTGCGCATGGATGCGGATGGTGGGTTCCACCGCCTGCAGGGGTTCCGCCAGATAGTGGGCGAATTGCAGGATCATCGGCGGATTGTCTTTCATCTGGTCAAGCTGACGCGGATTGAGAATCTGCGCCACATCCAACGGCCAACTGGTGCCGGTCTGCGGGTTGCTGGCATAAAAAGTAATCTCCCCATCTTTTTCACGGAGACGCATCCGCCAGGCATAGACATGCCCTTCTTCCGTCCAACTGGCATCACCCGGGTACAGGAAGTGACGCAGCGGCAGCACGATCTGTACCGCGAAGTAGAGCGCCATCGCTGCCAGTATCCAGCGCTGGCGGGAGCCTGAGAGATCCGGAAGTGACGCAGTCGGAAGCGGAAACCAGCGCGGGCGGAAGGTGGATGGCGGCAAAAAGATAAGGGTGGCCGCAATCGCAAACCAGGGGAAGATGCCGATATTGAACAACTGGGAGTTCAGCAGATGGAAGGTGATGGCTAACAGCAGGGCGAATGGGCGTGTCCGCCGCCATAACAAAAAAGGGACGACGAATAAATCCAGCAGCAGGCCGCTATACGTAAACAGGTAAACCATCCACTCCTCAGTGAAGAGGCTGCCAATGATGGGGAAATCCGTCCGGGCACCCATCCACTCGCGTAGCGGCTGACCCGCAAACCAATCGGGATTCAGTTTAGCGACCCCACCAAAGAAGTAGACCACCGCCATTTGCCCCCGCAGCAACCAGAGGCTCCACTGAGGCACCTGCTGTGAACAGATGCCAGGGCGCAGCCAGGCATCAACCGAAAAGGCGCGATGTGCCGGGATAAAGATCAGCAGGAAGCTCACCAGACTGACCAGGTAAAAGTGATTGAGATACTGGGCTTTATCCAGCAGAAAGACATAGGTGAAGGCGAGCCAGAACAGCACCATCGCCGGACGATAGAAGGCACCCAGCATAATGAGGATGGCGAGCAAGCCCAGGCCGTAAAAGAGCCAGAACATACCGTCGCCGGGCAGGGGGCTCAGCCAGTCAAAACCCCAGAAGTAGAAGAAGTAGGTCGGCTCTACATAGTAGCGGGCGATCCGGTCATATTCGAAGTAGCGCCAGACCTCCCAGAGCATGAGCGCACCGAAGGCGATCCGAAAAAAGACCAGCGGCGCAATATCAATCGGGTCAAAGAGACGCGACAAGGTTTTTTTGATTGTGGGCATGGCTCTATTTCATCCACGTTCAAACAGGCAACAGCCACGGACGGCAAATGGCTTAGTCATCACCGGCATCGGTTCCACCATCGTCATCGTCAACATCCCCGGCCGGGGGCGGATTTTGACCAGGTGGCGGGTTTGAATCCGGCGGTGGGTTTGTCATCCCGCCGCCAGACTGGCCCCCGCCGGTAGAACCTCCCGCGTCATCGTCGTCATCATTACCACCTGAAGGCGGCGGCTGCTGCGATGGAGTGACGACCAGCGTGGCCCGTGCACCGGCGTCGCCACAAGCGTCGTCATCGTCACACTGACAGCCTTCGACACGGGCATAAACACCCGGCAGCAGCCCACTGGCATCAGCAACCTGAATCTGCAATCCATAAATGGTGACGATCGTGCCGGAGACGGACTCAATCACCCCTTCCAGAACCAGCGTTTGAGAACAAACCGGAGCGCTAACAGTAGCGGGGATAGTCGTGACAACAGTCTGAGTCAGCGTGGGCGCGGGTGTCGAGGTTGCCGACGGAACAGATGCTGACGGCTCAACCGTCGCCGTAACGACCACAGCGGGAGCCGTCAAAGTCGGTTCAGGCGCTGCGTCATCACGGCCACCGAGCAACCAGACCACCAGGATCACCACCAGTAGTAACATGACAATCAGCAGCGGGATCAGCCAGGGGCGTGAGCGGCGTTCGGGGATGGTATCAATAATCTGGTCAATCAACGGCTGAATGCGCGAACGAGCAGCCGTCACTTCCGCGACCGGCAGTTCATAACGCGGTACGATGTCACGGGCGGTCAATAACACACGCAGGTCATCAGCGAATTGAGGATAGCGCCGGATCGCCTGATCCAGTGTTTGCCCCTGCTCGATCAGCCCCAGGCAGTCATGAAAAGCGTTGATGAGGTCGTTACTTGCCATTCATCGATCCTAGTTAGTACCTAAAAACTGCCGCAGGCCGTTCACTGCCCGGAACTGTAACGACTTGACCGTATTGATATTTTTGCCCATCAAATCCGCCGTCTCTTCCACGCTCAGTCCCTGGGCAAAGCGCAGCACCAGCACTTCCTGCTGATCAGCCGAGAGGCGTTCCATCGCCCGCCGGACCCGCTGCGAATCGGCCAGTTGGAGGAGGCGGATTTCCGGGTCACTGTCTTCGCGGGAAGCAGGCACCCATTCTTCCAGCGCTTCTTCCGTATACTTCTGCCCGGCACCAAAATGGTCATAGAGGACATTCCGGGCGACGCGAAAAAGCCAACCACGCAGGCTCTGCCGGGGAGCTTTGCCATCCCGGAAGGCGGTCATCAATTTGACAAACACTTCACTGGTCAGATCATCCGCCTGCTGACCATCATCCACCCGCAGGCGGATGAAGTTGTAAACCGGCGAAAAATAGTCCTGGTAAATCTGACGCAGTGCGTCCTTATCCCGCTGCCGCGCCCGTGCCATCAGGCGATCTTCTTCAGCAATATCCGGCAGTACGATCACAATCATGGGCACTATCCTGCTTCGATGACGAAAGATGCCATGGGGTGCAGCCAATTACAGGCCATCATAGCATCCGATAACCAATCATGCAGCCCGCTGCACGTCCGATCCCCCTATTGTGATGGTTGTGTACCCTACCGACTGGAAACACCCGACAAAAGTTGCGGTCAAATTCCACGGCCGCCCCAAAAGGGGAATCAAAAGCGAGTCCCGGATGATCCGGGACTCGCTGATGGCACTTTACAGACTGGGGAGATGAACGCTGCTATCCCTGGCTGAGCAGTCGGCGCAGCGCCTGCGCCAGCGACTCTGGCTCAAAGCTGCCTTTGACCAGATAGGCATTGGCACCCGCGTTCAAACCGGCCTGCCGATGCTCCGGGCTACTGAGCGAGGTGAGCATGATAATGGGCAAATTGCGAAACTGCTCCATGCGCCGCACCTGCTGGACGAGTTCGATGCCATCCATATTGGGCATCTCCACATCCGCCACCAGCGCATCGTAAGGATAATCCGCCAGCCGAGCCAGCGCCTGCACCCCATCTTCAGCCGTATCCGCCTCAAAACCGGCCGTACGGAGCCAGTTGCATGCCATCATCCGGGCCGTCGGCGAGTCATCGGTGACCAGAATGCGCATCAGGGTGCCGTCCTCTCGTAACGGTTTGGTGCCAAGCTTCTTCGACGCCTCCTGGGATGACTCCAGGCGATGGGCAAACGCGCTCATATCCGCAGGGAGTTGCAGCCGGACAGTGGTGCCGCGACCAGTCTGACTCTCCACCTGTACTTTGCCCCCGGCAGTTTCAATGCGTTCGCGGACAATATCCATACCCATACCGCGACCACTGAGCGACGAAACCACCCGCGAGGTCGTCAGGCCGGGCTGGAAGATCAGCAGGAAAATATCGTCATCTGGCATGAGGCTGGCCTGGTCGGCGGTCAGCAGTCCAGCTTTGACTGCCGCTGCCCGAATACGACCTGCATCCAAACCCCGCCCATCATCACTGACGGTGATGGTCACGATGTCGTCGTGCCGCTGTGCTTCGATGACCAGTTGACCCACAGGCGCTTTGCCGGATGCCTCCCGCTCCGCCGGGGTCTCCAGACCATGATCGATGGCATTCCGCAACAGGTGCAGCAGGCTCTCCTTGAGCGGATCGAGCAGCGACCGGTCAATCTCGACATCGCCACCCAGCAGGTCGAACTGCACTTGCCTCCCGGTATCCCGCGCCAGATCGCGTACCTGTCGCTGCAAGGGGGCATTCAAGGCATCCACCGTCACCAACCGCAGCGATTCCACATCCTGCCAGAAGCTGTCGATGAGCATCCCCAGGGTATGGTGCTGATCGGCCAGTGTATCGACCTGTTCGGTCAGGGCGCGGCGGAAAGCTTCCGGCTCCAGGTGGCGCGTTTTCAACAGTCCCGCCAACGCCTGCACCGTCAGGTCAGCTTCCAGACGCGCACCGAGCAGCGCTGCCACAGAATCCATCAGGCGGTCAAAGCGGTGGGTCGGCACCCGCACGCCGTCTTCCGGACGCAGCGGCCCAGTGCCGGGCTTCGGGGTTTCCACCGGCTGAACCGCTGACAGGGGTTTGGGACGGGTGTCAGACTTGGGGGGCAGCGCGTTCACAACCGATTCAAGGCGCGTCAGAATATCTGCCAGCGCCTCTGCACTATTGCCGGAACTATCGACCACATGCTGGATGACATCCAGTCCATCGTAGAAAAGGTCACAGGTCGAAGGGTTCAACTGAAGCCGATCCTGCATGGCGGCCTCAAAGAGATCTTCCAGGTAGTGCGCCACAATCTCGACGATACCCAACCCGACTGAACGGGCTGCGCCCTTCATGCTGTGCGCCAGCCGATTGAGTTCCCGCACGGCAGCCACCGGGTCTTTGGCAGTACCGGTCTCCAGCGCCAGCAGGCCGCTGTTGAGCTTTGTCAGGTAGTCGTCGACCTCCCCACGAAAGAGGAGCATCAGGTCGAGTTCAGCCGGGGCGGAGTCAGGCATGGTGGCGGGTTCCAGGTGGCAGGTTACAAGAAGCAAGATACAAGACCAGCAGAGTCTGTATCAATCGGTTAGCTCTACTATAAATGCGTTTTGAATGCAGGAACCTTGACGGCAGCGCTCAGTCAGCGCACGAGTGGCAGGCCCGTGCCACCGACCGGGGTAAATTCCAACCGATCCGCCATACCGGCGATCAACGGACGTGCCTGGGCGATCATAGCCTGTACTGATTCCAGCTTGAGCGAGGCTTGGTGGTCGGCCTGGCTGTCCCAGACTTCATAAATCCACAGGCTATCCGGGTCGATCTGATCCTGGCTGACGATATACAGGTGGCAACCGGGCATGTCAGTCAGCCCATCCAACATAATCTTCAGCAGGTCAGCGCCCTGCCCCGGCTGCGCCATCAGCCTGCCATGTAATCCGTACATATCCTCACCTTTGCCATCCATAAGAACACATTTTCCAGTATAGCATCTCATCCACTTGGTTCGTGGATGTAGCTTTCAACAGCGGACTTCCGTAGAATGCAAGAGAGCTCTCATTATGAAAGTCAATTGAATGGCCACCCCTGAATTGCGGAAGAACACCCGGTTTAATTTTGCTGTCAATGTGATTGATGCTGGTTTTTTTGGCTTTGGCTATCTGGGGCTGGCCTCCCTCGTCACAGTCATCCCCCTGTTTCTGGATGGTCTGGGAGCCAGCAAGGCGCTCATCGGGCTGGCGGGTTCGCTGCACGATATTGGCTGGCAAGTACCGCAATTGTTCATTGCGCCGTTCGTCAGCCGCCGCACCCGGTATAAACCGATGCTGCTGTGGATGACGCTGCACGAACGCTGGCCGATTTTGATGCTGGCGCTGGTTGCACTGGCGATCCCAGTGTTGGGGCCGTCAGTCGCGCTGGCGATTACCCTGCTGCTGCTCGTCATTTACGGCCTGGGCGGCGGGCTTTCCGCCATCCCCTGGCAGAGCATGATCGGCAAGATCATGCCGCCGAATCGCATGGGGACGTTCTTCGGGGTGCAGTCAGCGCTGGCGAATCTGCTGGGTGCGGCGGGGGCGGTCGTCGCCGGGTTCCTGCTGGAACGGATCGACTCACCGCTGGATTTTGCGCTGTGTTTTGGCATCGCAGGATTGGCACTGTTCCTCTCGATGGGCACCTTATCACTGACGCGGGAACCCGCCCACGAACTGGTTGCAGTAACCGAGGACACGCCACGCACCCGGCAGCGCATGGGCAAAATCCTGCGGGAAGACGCCAACTTCCGCTGGTTCCTGCTGGCGAAGGCCTTCACCGCCTGCGCCATCGTCGGGGTCAGCTTCTACAGCCTGTATGCGGTTCAGCGCTTCAACGCGCCGGAAAGTGTATTGGGAATCATGACCGGCGTGCTCACCCTCTCCCAGATGAGCGCGAACCTGCTCTTTGGCTGGTTGGGCGACCGCTGGGGACACCGGCTCATGTATGTCATTGGCGGTCTGATGATGGCCGCCAGCGCCCTGCTGGCGGTATTGGCACCGTCGGTTGGCTGGTTGTATCTGGTATTTGGACTGGCCGGGGCAGCCCGCGCCGCCTTCTGGGCAGTGACGATCTCCTTCACGCTGGAATTTGGCACGCTGGAAGAACGCCCGGTATACATCGGCATGGCGAATACGCTCATCGCGCCGATCACGCTGGGTGCGCCGATTGTCGGTGGATCGCTGGCGCAGGCCTGGGGCTATCCCCCCCTATTCATCATCTGCTCGATCGCCGGTCTGCTGACAGCCCTGGTCTTGTACTTCCTGGTCTATGATCCGCGCTTCCGCGTCCACAATGCACCGGAAGCGGCTCAGGCCCATGGGGTGATTGGGGATTAAGAGAAGTTGATGGCTGATGGTCAATAACCAGAAGAAGAAAGCACCCTAGCGAGGCAGTCTTTATGCCTGGTTAGTCGTATATTTTAACATTCTAATGTATGCTCAATGGGTATAGTCCAATGGCCTAGCGGAGGTCCTGACCAGCATGAATCGAACCTGGATACCCATCGTATTGATTGTTGGCCTGCTGATCGCCGGCGTGCTGCTGGTCAATACCACGCAAACACTCTCCACGACTCAGACCGCGCTGACCGCCGCTTATGTGACGGGTACGGCGGGAGCCGTCAGCGCCGACAGTGAAGCCACCCGCGTTGCCCAAGCCGCCGCCACTGACCAGGCAAGCGCACTGAACGCAGCCGCCCAGGCGGCGGGTACAGCTCAGGCGAATGCGCTGCGCGATGCGGCCAATAACGCAGAACGCAGTTTTAATGCCACCCTGATCGCCGGTCAGAACGCCGCCGCGACGACTCAGGCAGAAGCGCTGACCGACGCGGAGAATGTGGCGGCAACCGCTCAAGCCAATGCCCTGCAGGAAGCAGCCCAGGCGGCTGGGACTCAACAGGCCAACGGCCTGACCAACATCCGCAATGCCCAGGCGACCGCCCTGGCAAACGCCATTGATCAAGCCCAGTCCGCCGCGGTTGCCGAGCAAGCACGAGTGCTTCGGGCTGCCGAGGGAACCGCCACCGCCGGTCAGCAAGCCGCCGCGGCCACTGCCAGCGCCCAACAAAACGACCTCCAGGCGACAATAGCCGCCCAGAGCACTCAGTTAGCAGCGGCCCAGGCAACACCCACTGAAGCTGCCAACAGCAGCACCCGCAATCCGAATGTCCCCGCAGACTGGGTTCGCATTGAAGGCTACGGGGTGGCGATCTGGCTGCCAGCCACCTGGCAAGGTGGAGATCTACGGAAGAATGCCGATGCCATTCTGAGCATGGTTGAGGGCATAGATCCGGCCTTTGCACAGGGTGTCGAGATGTTGCGGCAGAACCCTGATTCCTTCCGGCTGGTCGCGTTTGATACTGCAGCCAGCAGCCTGGGTGCAGCCAACTTGAACATCCTCACCCAGCCGCTGCCATTTGATATTTCGGTCGAGCTCCTGATGCCCTCGATCCTGGCGACCCTACCCGACTTCTATGAAATTCTGGAAGATGACATCATTCAGGTGAACGGGGAAAATGTGGGGATGATCATCGCTGATGTCAGCGTGGGCCCCCTGGCGATCCGCACCGTACAGTATTTTCTGGTGCGGGATGGCGAGGCCTGGATCATCAGCCTGACGACTGACAGCCGTGATCTGGAAGAAGGCCGCGCCCTGAGCAATCAGATCATCCAGTCGATTGAGTTTTTCGACGTTGAGTAGCCATCTCGACGCCAACTAAACCAGACCGTGTAGGGCGCAGCAGGCTGCGCCCTACAACAGTTGCGACAAGCGGGCTGCCAGTGCCTCCACGCGACTGGTCATGCCCAGCGATTCGAAAATGCTCTTTGATGCCTTGAGGTAATCAACAGCTTTAGGCTTATCCTCAAGAACCAGATAGTCCTCGCCCAGGTCACCCAGGCTGTAGCCTTCACCGCGTTTGTCATCCATCTGGCGGGCAATCGCCAGCGCCTGCTCATGGTGCCGCACCGCTTCATCCAGTTCAGCCAGATCACGCCAGGTATCCCCCAGGCGTCCCAGGTTGATCGCCTCACCCCGCTTATCCCCGGTCAGTCGGGCGATCTCCAAAGCCTTAGCCAGATTCTCCCGGGCCTGGTCAAAGCGCCCCTGCGAGCGATATAAGTCACCCAGGCGCCCCAGATTGATGCCGCTGCCGCGCCGGTCACCCAGGTTCTCACTGATTTCATGGGCCTGCCCGTAGGCCGCGGCGGCTTGATGCAGGTCCCCCAGATCGCGGTAACAATCGCCCAGATTACCGAGGTTGATCGCCTCGCCGCGCAGGTCTTTGCGCGACCGGCTGATCGCCAGCGCTCGTTCCAGATAATTCACAGCTTCATCGACCCGATTCAGCAAACGATAGGCGATGCCGAGGTTCGCCAGGTTGATGCCCTCCGCTTTTTGATCCCGATAACGGCGGGCGACTTCCAGCGCTTGCTCCAGGTGGTCAATAGCAGGTTCGGCCTGGCCGAGCAGACGATAAGCAATACCAATGCGCCCCAGAGTAACACCCTCACCGGCTGTATCCCCCAGTTCACGATAAATCTTGAGGGCGCGGCGGTACTGCTTCATCCCCTCTTTGACCTGCCCCAGATCCCGGTAGGCGCTGCCCAGGTTACCCAGATACGCAGCCTGATGCCGGCGTTCGCCCAGGGCTTCGGCCGCCGAGGCGGCCTGCTGAAGCAGATTCGTTGCCTGGCGGGCATAGCCCTGCAGTTGCAGGAAACCCTCGGTCGTATCCGAGTCAAAACCACGATACAGCCAATTGGCAAAACGTTCGACTTCCACATAACGTTTGACGCTCATGGCCCAGTTGACCGCGCCGTTGAAGTTATCCAGTTCCGAGCGCAGCGGAGCAAAATTGCTGCGTGTGGGATCTTTGTAGCGTTCCAGGTAGGTCAGGCAGGCATCCAGCGCCTTGTAACGTGCTTCATCATCAGCACGCGAGCGGGCATAGCTGTAAGCCAGGTCATGAATTCGGTACTCCAACGCCCGGTCATCCGTTTCCGCCACACGCTCTGCCAGGCCGCGCCGCTGCAAACGATTGAGGGCATCATCCACATCTGCCAGCCGCCGCCCCATGTAGATCGAGAGCAGTTCCGGTGTCGCACTGGCTGTGAAAAAACACCCGAAGGCCATGAAGACCTCGCGGGCATCAGCCTCCAATTGGAACAGGCTACTGCTGATGAGGTCTTCGACGCTGCCATCCCCGTCCGGGGAAGCCAGTTTATACGGCGCGTTGGCGATGCGTTCCAGAAGCGCCTTGGGTGATAGATCATCCAGGGCCAGCGTCAGCCCGGCCAACCGTACCGCAAAGGCATGATCGCTGAACTGGGCGCAGAGCGTATCGGCGTAGGGGTCATGGCTGAAGTCACGGTCTGTCAGATGTTCGAGCAGGCGTAACGCGGCAGCCCGGTCGAGGTTGCCCACGTCCAGGCGGGTCAAGCCGGGGAAGCGCAGGCGGGATGTAACCAGAATGGGCACGCCCTGAGGCACCGCATTCAGATTGAGCAGGCTCGCCAGCGCACGACCATCCCAGACATCATCCAGCACCAGCAAGCGCACGCGCTGGTCCGCCAGCAGCAGACGGATGGCACGAGCACGAGCCGTCAAACTATTTTCTTTGAGCAGAATATGTTCAGCCTGGAAAGGTCGGGCGAAGGCCGTGAGCATGTCATCCCGTTCCGCGGAACCCGCCCGCAGCCACAGCACGCCCCCCTCCGGCCCAATCCGACTGGCAGCGATCGCTGCAGCCAGCGCCGTTTTGCCCGTCCCACCAAACCCCTGGAGCAGCACCCGCTTGCCCTTATCCAGCAGCCCATTCACGCGGGCAGTCAACTCTTCACGTCCGATCAGCGTACTGGCCTGCTCCGGCACATCCTCCGGCATGGTGGCATGGATAGCTTCCAACTCACCGCCACGGGCGGTCCGCCATTCCTGCCACTCGACCAGCGCCCGCAGGAGCTTCTCCCTAAAATCCGGCACCGTGGTATACAGATTGCGGATAACGGATGAGTCAATGCGCGCTTTGAACGCGGCTAATTTATCCTGATTGGCTTTCTGAATATGCGTTTTCGGCCATTTATAGGTCGGGTCAACCACAAAGCAAAGCCGATCCAGACCACGCTCGCCCGCATAGTCGAATTCAATCTCAGTGACGCTCTTTTCCTGGCCCGCTTCGATATAGCCATAACGATGGGCAAAAATGCCGACGTAGACATCGGCATCGCGCAGTTTACGCTTGCTGCCCTCGGTCGCCCCTACACCCATGGCTTCAAAGTTTTCCATGGCAATGGGTTCAAAACCAAGCTGCTGACAGATCTCAATGGCAGCCTGGCGGTATTTTTTCAGATCCAGGCTGGTGCTGCTGATGAACACACGTCGGCTCATAAGAGGATTTGCTCTCGACTACCCCAGCAGGGGCGTTCAGTACACATGGATGGTAGGCGTAACGGCCAACCGTTATCTTACGCTCAGGTGTCCACAGGCTATAGGGGAAGTTTATCCTGCCTGCGGGTGAAATTGGGTAAAGATCAGCCCCCAAAATCCGGGGGTATCTCGTGACGATATTCATCCGGAACCCATGATCCCCTCAAGCTTTCAGATCTGTTTTTCGGTATATACTACGTAGAAATCAGCGGGCAATATGAGTCTCAGACGTTATGGCCGATTCTGCGAATCAGCACGAAGATCACAACATTCTCAGAGGTGCGCCCGCACCATCCCCTCCAGTACAATCCCAACTTGAACAGCTCAAAAGCATTCTGGATAGCCTGAGCGAATTCGTCTGCCGGTTTACTGTCGATGGGGTCTACACTTATGTGAACGCGGCTTATGCCCAGCTTTCACATAAGCGCCCGGAAGAGATGATTGGTCAACCAGTACTGCCGCTCATCCGGGATGATGGTGTGCGGGCCTTACTGGCGGACTTGATGGCTAATCCGCGCCGTCTGATGCACAAGCATGTCTATCACTTCTCGGACAGCAAGGTGATCTCTGACGAGTGGACAGAAGAGCCGATTTATGATGACCAGGGGCGGATCGTCGAGTTTCAGTCCGTGGGTCGGGACATCAGTGCCGCGGTAATCGCCCAAGAGGCACAACGTCAGGCAGAGTCGGATTACCATCTGCTGGCCCGCAATCTGCCCGATACAGCCGTCTTCATCTACGATCAGGAACTGCGCTGCCGCCTGGCCGATGGCCCCCTGCTGACACAAATGGGCTTCACCCAAAAATTCTTTGAAGGCCACCCGATTGCTGAAGTCGCCCTGGCGGATCTGGCTGAAGTCACACAAGCCAATTTTCGGGCGGTGCTCACCGGGGAGCGACGTACTTTTGAGTCGCGCTTCATGGACAGGGATCTGCTGACCTCAGTCGCCCCTATTCAGGATGATAGCGGGCAGGTCATCCGAGGGCTGGTGCTGGTTCAGGATGTGACCGAACGCAAAAAGATAGAACGCGATGCGCTCCGGTCCGCCCTGGAACATGAAACTGCGTCGCTGCTGGCGAGCTTCATCCGGGATACCTCCCATGATCTACGAACACCGCTTTCCATCATCGTGACCAATACCTATCTATTGCGACGGACATCCACAGAAGCTAAACAGGTTGAGCGGCTTGATCTCATCGATCGACAGGTCAAGCGGCTGGAACGGCTCATCAATGAGTTGCACCTGATGTCCAGCCTGGATGCGACCGAAAGTAATGACCTAAACCGCCAACCGCTCGACCTCCATCAACTCATTCAGGGAGTTGCCAAGACCAACAACAATCCCCTTATCGAGAAAAATCAGTCCCTCACACTGCATCTGGACCCAGACACCACGCCGATCCTGTACGCGGATGAAAGCCAACTGGTGCTGGTCGTCATGAATCTGATCGAAAATGCACATCTGTATTCAGCAGAAGGGATGCCTATCGAGGTGCGGACGCAGACCCATCCCGATTGCGTCACCCTGCAAGTCATCGACCAGGGGGAAGGCATCGAAGCCGATCACCTACCGCATATTTTCGACCGCTTTTACAAGGTCGATGCGGCCCGTTCAACCAATCGGGGCGGGGCGGGACTGGGACTGGCGATTGTACGGCGCATCGTGATGCTGCACGGTGGCAAAGTCTATGTAGACAGCCAACCCGGTCAGGGGAGCATCTTCACAGTCGAGCTTCCCCTCAACCCGATCAACCAGATGCACGGCTAAAGTTGGCGCAGCCAGTCAGCCAGCCAGCGTCCGATTTGAACAGCCGATTCCGGTGTCAGATGTAAGCCATCAAAGGTGTAACTGAAACCACCCGCGACCCGTGCAGTCTCATAATCAGCCCAACCAGAAACCAGACGCTGACCGATCAGATTGATCGCTTGCTGATCCAGTGGCGGGCGCTCCGCAAGCGCAGGAGTCAAACGCGCTTCAAGATCCAGGATGGGGACGTTGAGAGCAGCAGCTTCTTCACGAGCGATCTGGTTGTACTGATGCATCGCAGCAGCGGTCGCTGGATTGTATTCCAGCGGCGCGAGTATCAAGGCAGGCAGCGCATGCCCCAGTTGAATGCGAGTCAGCAGTTCGCGGCAGCCTGACCGATAGACTTCCGGCTCGACCACGCCCTGCGAGACTTTCTGCACCTGCTGGTAATAACGGCGGGTGGCGGGCTGGCTAAAACTAATGGCATCATTTCCGCCATAGAGGATCACCACCTGATCCGGTTGGTGGGCCATCACATCAGCCTCCAGGCGCTCCAGCAGATTATGGATGGTGTTGCCCGCCTGCCCGGCATTGATGACCTGTACGCCCGGCAGATGCGCCGCGGTCGCCGCGACGACATCACCCCCGTAGCGCCCTTCGATCAGGCTGTTGCCGAAGAAAACGATGGTGTTCACAAGCCGCGCTCAATCCAGCTTTGCAGAATGGGAAGTGCGGCGCGCACGGACAGCCCACGATGGCTGATCTTGTTCTTCTCGGTCTCGCCCATCTGGCTGAAGCTGATGGCATGTCCAGCGGGCATGAAGACCGGGTCATAACCAAAGCCGCTTTCCCCATGCATCTCTTCGGTAGCGATGCGCCCTTCGCAGACCCCCTTTGCAAACTGTACTTCCCCCTTGGGCGTTCCCAGCGCGATCACGGCGATGAAGCGGGCCGTCCGGCGCTCGACCGGCACACCGGTTAATTCGTTGAGCAGCAAGGCGCGGCGCTGAGGCATGGTCAGTTCGGCACCGCCATAGCGTGCGGGATAGATCCCCGGACGACCATCCAAGGCATCAACAAACAGACCCGTGTCATCTGCCAGAGTCGGGAGTCCGCTCGCGCGGGCATAGGCCTCGACCTTCAGGCGTGCGTTAGCTTCCAGTGAATCGGCATCCTCTGCAACATCCATGTGATCCAAGCCAACATCCTTGAGGCTGAGGACGCGAATGGGTAGATCGCCGAGCATCTCCGCGATTTCCCGCAACTTCCCGGCGTTGCTGGTGCCGATGAGCAAATCCATGTATGGCTAATCCTCCCCTGCAAACGATAGATTTTCGTAGGGGTGGATTAGGGCGTCCGCGCCCGTATATCCGCCCGCCACCCAAAATGGAACCACAAACGCCGCCAAAGTGTAGCAGGATTTCGACTATACTGGGATGGATAGCCAGATGAGGTCATAGATGGCAATCCTTCAACTCGACATCACCGAAAACCGACCCGATGGGCAGGCCGCCAACAAGCGCGGTGAACTCACCAATCGACAACGGAATTGGTTGCTCCGGCAGTTGGAAGACTCCGATCAACCGAATATTCCACGTGCAACCAATGGAGCATTAGTCGCAGGATTCCTATTTGTTATCATCGGCTTGATCTGGAATACGCTACAGTATCCTCGGTTAGCCGACTACCGACAACTGGAAATAATCGCGCTAGGTGTACTGCTTTATCTTTATCTTGCCATTGCCCTTTCGGGGCGGGCTCGGCCTCACCATCGCACACAGGTGCGCCCACCCCTACAAACCGCCCGTCAGCGGCTGGCGAATGGGGACTACCAGATCGAAAGCTGGATAGGGCCTGTCCGCTTTATGATTTATCCGCCCGGCGCATACCGCGTAGGCGATGTAGAATCCTCCAGAGACACTTATGTCATCGAAACTCACCTACATCACTTCGCGGTCAGCAAGGCGTTATGGGAGACCCTGCGCCCGTATGCCGAGAATGACTTCACCCTGCACTACCTGACCGAGCCGGTGGTGATGCTGCTGTCCATCGTTCACATCCCGCGCTCAGAGCCGCCGACGGATGCCGAACTGGCTTCCGTCATCGGCATTAGCGATGACGGCGAGTTGATCTACGAAGAACAGGATGGAGAGGCGCGACATCAGTTATGAGCCAGCCCATTCTGCCCACCGTTATCCCTGGGTTGCAGCCTCTCAACCCAGGGCGATTTATTATGCGCACTCTCGGAGTTTAAACATGACGGAAACGATCCTGCGCTTTGTCCACATCACCGATACGCACCTCAGCCCGGAAGCAGAGTATGGTCGTCATCATCACGGTGCGGCACACAGCGCCCGTGAAGGCGCCATCGCACTGGTAGAAACGGTCAACGCACTGCCGTTCCAACCAGACTTCATTCTGCATACCGGCGACGTGGTTTATGATCCTGATCCAGCAGCCTACGGGGTTGCCAAGTCAATCCTGAGCCGGCTGAAAGCACCAGTTTATTATGTGGCGGGCAATCACGATCAGGGTGCAGAACTGCAACGGGTGCTCGGCGGTGTGAGTACCCCGACACCGTATTTCCATTACGAACGGGAAATCAAGGGCGTGCAATTGCTGGTGCTGGATAGCAACGGCCCGGCAGAACCGCCACGCGGATTCATCAGCCCGGAACAGCTGGATTGGTTGGAAAAGCGCACCAGTGGCTTTGATCTCCGCCCGTTAATCGTTGCCGTGCATCACAATGTCCTGCCGGTCGGCTCCCCCTGGTTGGATGACTTTATGCGTACTACAAACGGATGGGATTTACATCAGGCGCTACTCCCAGCGCGGGGACGGCTGCGCGGTGTATTCTTCGGGCATGTCCATCAACCGTTGGACATGGTGCGCGACGGCATCCTCTACGCCAGTGCGCCCAGCAGTTGGTGCCAGTTCCACGCCTACCCGGATCAAGTGGATACAATCAGCGATACGGACTCCGGTCCCGGCTTCAACATCGTCACCCTGACGGGCGATCAAACCTATGTCCGGCGCTGTCGGTTTGTAGTGAAGCCATAATAAATGCGGCGGGCTGCTGGGTGCATGCGGAATCAGGCTTGAAATACGTCAAGCAAGACTTACGCAAAACGCCGATGATGTAGGGACGAGGCGTGCCTCGTCCGCCTGCAATTTACCCTCAGTCCCAATCAAAGCGGAAAACCGGAACAAATGTTCCGATTTTCGGCGTATGCTATGCTAAACTGACCCTGCTCGTAGGCTGCCTATGCCCGCCTTGTAAGACAAATCGGGCGAGTCCACGCTGTCAAAAGTGTCCAATCTGTCCAATATGTCCAATATGTCCAACAACTCCCCCAAAATCCGAATGCACCCGTGCTGCTTCGTGAATTGACGAGATATGTTGGCTGTGTGTATGCTGTGAGCTTCTGGTTCCTGCACTGAATGGTTTATCAGTTCGCCGGACGAGGCGTACCTCGTCCTTATCACATATCCTGCGGCCTATAAATACCCTTAGGTTGAATGAGTTTCCCCTATGGCAATCGACTACACCATCGACTATCAATGCGCACCGAAACAAGCCCTGACCCCGGACGGCATCCTCGACCGGCTGAAGGGGAAAGCACGGGCCGAACGAGTCATCCGTTTGTTCCGGCAAAACAAGGATGACCGTCCACCCAACCAGATGGGTTTTGAATTCAGCCGCAACACTCCGGACGGCACGGAAGAAACCAAAGTCATCAATGTACAGGACATGCTTGACCGCGCCGCTGAACTTAATCCGCTGGCGCACTATTGCGAGGGCTGCCCGGCGCGGGTGCTGGATGAGGCGTTTGGCTGTTTCGGGCGCATCGACTATCCGATCTCGCGAGCAGCAGAGGTCTGGCTACTCCGTCAACTCCCAATGACCGGTGAATTCCTGGCCTGGACTCTGCTCCGGCAGCAATTAGCGGATATGGGAGTCGATGGCAACATCGTCAATACCATGCGTCTGCCGGACCAACCCTTTTTTGATGAAAAGCAGATTCTGGCAAAACAACTCGGTGAGTATGGAGTCAGCACCAATCAGCTTTTCCAACTGCTGTTTTTAGCGGGTGGCGCTATCAAACCGAGCTATGCCGCGGTACTCCTGGTCGTGTTCAAAGCCATCCGCCGAGATATGGAAGCGCCGGAGTTGATGACGCTCACGCAATCGCCGGAAGATGCCTTCGAGCGGTATCCTTTCCTGATGAACCCATCAGATGATGATGACCAGAGCATCCGCCAGTACAAGAGCTTCTTCAAGGCACTCTGGATCGCATGGGGGTTGAACGTTCCACTCCTGCTGGATGTGTGAGCCGTGCGGCACCTGACCAAAGATAAAGGTGATCTAGGCGTGGCGCGGACTTTGCCAGATCTGCTGGAACATGGCATCCGTGCCTGCCTCCCACTTTCCGAACATCTGCCGTTTGACCTGATCGCCGTCATGCCGGACTTCACCACTTTGCGCCGGGTGCAGGTGAAGTATCGCGGTATGGAACGGGGTGCCGTTGAACTTGAGTTCAAATCGAACTACTACGACTCGAAACGCATTTATAGCAAGTATGTGGATCTAGGCGAACTGGATGTCTACGCTATCTATAATCCGCAGGCCTATCAGGTCTACTATCTGCGGATTGATGAAATCCGCCCGGATATGCGCTCGATTACCTTGCGGGTAGAGCCGCCGAAGAATGGGCAAAAACTCGGCGTGAAGCTGGCGGCGAATTATGTTAACCCTTGCCGAATCGCGCCCGATATTAAACCTATACCAGCCTGCCTACGCCTCAATACCGAGTTGGATGAAATCGCGCTCGACAAGGCTATCGCCTGGCTGATGGGGCAAGAAATTCAACCCTGCCTGTCGCACTCAGCTTATCTCCCATTTGATCTGGTCGCAGTCTTGCCAGATATGAAAATACTCAAGCGAGTACGGGTCGGTTGGGGGACGGTCGAGTGGACATCCTACGCCGATTGGTTCGTGGTCTATGAACCGGCTCAGCAAGCTTGTCGGTTGTATGAGTCAGGGGCTTTACCGGCTGACCTGATCCGCAAAGCTGCGGGTTGAAAAGCGCCTCTTTTTAGACCAAAATAGGGTACTATTGGCCCCGTAGCGCAATGGTAGCGCAGTTGACTTTTAATCAATTGGTTGCAGGTTCGAGCCCTGCCGGGGTCACACAGGGTAGATTCTCAATAGTACGATGATTGCCCCCAGAGTGGGGATTTTTGCTTTAGCGGCTGAAAGATAATCCCATGAAGATGAAACTGGTTCCCGCACTGGGCCTTGAGCTATCAGCAGTCGGTTTTGGCTGTTGGGCAGCGGGCGGGAGCATCGTCTGGAATGGCGCAGACGATGCCATGACGATTCGTACCATTCAGCGGGGTATGGATTTGGGCATCAACTTTTTTGATGTCGCGCCGGTCTACGGCTTTGGTCATGCTGAAATAACGCTGGGGCGAGCGCTGGGTAACCGACGGTCACAAGTGATCATTGGCTCGAAATGTGGCCTGCGCTGGGATGACGCACACACGATTGTCAATAACCTGCGCCCAGAGAGCATCCGGCAGGAAATTGATGAGAGCCTGCGACGCTTACAGACCGACTATATTGATATTTATCAGATGCACTGGCCGGACCCGGCAACTCCTATCGGGGAGAGTATGGGAGCACTGCGAGAGCTCCAGGCGGCAGGGAAAATCCGTCATATTGGTGTTTCGAACTTCTCGCGCGAGTTAGCAGATGAAGCCCGTGGTTATGGCGCGATTGTCTCTCACCAGGGGTTATATAACCTGCTGGAACATAATCCCACGCACTACCACAATATCCCCCTAACCTACCGCACCAAGGATGAGATCCTACCGCACTGCCAGGAACTAGGGCTGGCCTTCTTCCCATACAGTCCGCTGTTCCAGGGATTGCTGACCGAGCAGTTTAAAGCGACCAACCAATTTGATTCGCAGGATGTTCGGTCGGCCAATCCCAAGCTGAACGGGGCGCTCTTCCAGGTTTATTATGCGATCCGGGCAGAACTGCTGGCGTTTGCCCAGCGCATCGGTAAAACACTGGCGCAGGTAGCAATCAACTGGTTGATCGACCAACCCGCCGTGACCTCGGTGATCTGTGGCGCGCAGACGTTAGCCCAAGTCGAGGAAAATGCGGCCAGCGCGAGTTGGTCATTCACGTCGGAGATGCGAGCCGAGTTGGAGCAGATCTTGCAGGCTCATGCAGATGTGGTAAACAGCTAAACAACGGCTCAACAAGGCAGCGTGATCGTAAAGGTACTGCCCTGCCCCCGCCCCGCGCTGTTCACCGCAATGGTGCCGTTGTGAGCCTCGACAATGGCGCGGGCAATCGCCAACCCCAAACCCGCGCCGCCCGTCTCCCGCGCCCGACTGGGATCTGCGCGGTAGAAGCGCTCGAAGACAAAGGGCAGATGTTCGGCCGCAATCCCCTCGCCCGTATCCTGAAGTCGAATCACAATTGCGTGCTCAACAGCTTGTGCTGACAGAGTCAACGTGCCACTGGCTGGTGTATGCCGGATGGCATTGAGCAGCAGATTACCGATCACCTGAGATAGGCGTGCAGGATCAGCCTGAATAACAGGTAGAGCTTCACTCAGATGGGCTTGCAAAGTAATGTTTTGGGCTTCCGCCAAGAGTTTATAGGCATCGACTTGTTCAGCCAACCAGGAACCTATATCCATCGCAGCCCGATTCAGAGACAGTTGATGGGCATCCGCCTGGCTGAGATCGTGCAGGTCGTTGACCAGACGACCCAACAGGCGGGTTTGCTCATACAGGCGGGTGATTTCGTCGGTGGTCAGCGGGTAGACCCCATCAAGAATGGCCCGGAGATTACCCTGCAAGACCGTCAGCGGGGTGCGGAGTTCATGAGCTACATCCGCCACCAGATTCTGGCGCAGCTTCTGGGCGTGGTCGAGATGCTCAACCATGCTGTTGAAGTCTTTCGCCAGTGAGGCGATTTCAGACGCCCCTTCAACCCTCACCCGCTGCGTCAGATCACGAGCACCGATGGCGCGGGCCGCTTCCGCCAAGCGGGATAGTGGAGCCGTCAGGCTGCGGCTGAGTAAACCGCCGGCAATGATGCTGGCGATGGCACTGACTGCAATCAAGCCCGTCAGGGCCGAGAGCGCCAGCCGAACTGCACGCGTTTCCAGCCACTCCGGCTGTGGAACCGTGCGGAAGATATGCAGATACCCGCGAACCCGGCCATCGACCATGATCGGGATGGCGGCCTGTCGTTGCTCAAGGGTGAGGCGCTCATCGTGATTTTGACCGGCGAGCACCAGTCCACCTTCATCCGCTAATTCGACACCAAAGCCGTTAAAGCCAAGCATGGAGACCAGCAGAATTTCTTCTTCCATCCCATCCCAGCTGCCTGCCTGACGATACTGGGCAACGAGCTGATCCACCAGGCTACCGGGCGCGGTCAACTCTTCACGCAGAATTTGTTCAGTGGAAATCAGACGCGGCAGAAACACGCTCATCAGACCCACTGCACTGAAAGTCAGTACGGTGACAAAGGCGAAGGTTAAGCTCAAACGAATCCACAGACGTCCCCACATGGCATTTAGTCCCCATTGAAGCGGTAGCCGATACCGTAGACCGTCTGGATATAGATCGGGTTGGTCACATCGGGTTCAATCTTGCGGCGTATATTCTTGATGTGGCTGTCTATGGTGCGTTCCAGACTCTCGTGGTCGTAGCCAAAGAGTTTCTCCACCAGTTCAGAACGGGTAAAGGCATAACCGGGGTTTTCCATCAGGCTGTGGAGCAGCTTAAACTCGGTTGGCGTGAGTTCAACCGGCTGGCCGTTCAGAGTCAATTGATGCTGAGCCGGATTGAGGGCCAATGGGCCACTGGTGATGCTGCGTTCCGGGGGGCGGACATCGGCTGCACGACGCAACACCGAGCGCACCCGCGCCACGACTTCACGCGGGTTGAAGGGCTTGGTGATATAGTCATCCGCGCCGAGTTCGAGGCCGATGATCTTATCCATATCTTCCACACGGGCAGTCAGCATAATGATGGGGATGGCTTTGAGACGGGCTTCCGAGCGCGCCTGCCGGGTGAGGTCATAACCATCCTGATCAGGCAGCATGAGGTCGAGCAGCACCAACATTGGCTGCTCCGAGCGCATGAGTTGCAAACCCGCCTGGCCGTTATAGGCGGTCAAGACGGTAAAACCGCTTTGCTCCAGATAACTTTTGAGCAGGCGGATGATCTCCCGGTCATCATCAATCACCAAAATGCGCCCGGCGGTGGTGGTCACTGGCATTTCCTTTTCACATTCCCAAATGACAGGGTATGGGGTACGTGGCGGGTGCAGGTACGATCACCGATTGCCCGCTTCCCCGCCTTGCAGCACTCACACCGGGGGGAGTGTTGCAGCGGTTGCTGCAATTCCTCTCCGATAGTTCCGTCCATAATCACATCACAACATTCACGATTGGCAAGATAGTAGCACAAAAAGACACACGAAGTCGGAACATATGTTCCGACTTCGTTTCGAGTTTACAGTCGGCTTACGAACCGCAACCCGACCAGCAGACTCCGTTTTCGTAGCGAGCGAGCTCGGCAACACCTTCGGCACCGAAACCGAGCAACATCACCGAGCGAGACAATTCACCATCGCCGTAGACCGCGGGTTGATAGACCCCCTGTACCCCGTGGAAACGCTCCTGTTCCAGCAGCCAGCCCTGAAGTTCCGCCGGGGCCGCGCCGACGGATTCCACACCGGCGGCGATCAGGTAGACGGCATCGTAGTAGGAGGCGCTCTGCGGGAAGGGCGCTTCGCCAAAGCGGGTTTGGTAGCGGGTGGCAAACTCCTGGCTAGCCCAGTCGCCAGCGCTCTCCCACCAGTTGACGGGTGCAAGCACTTCGATGCCTGCTGGGATGCTCAGGTTCGCGCCCATTTCCGGGGTGGCATAGCCATACACGAACACGCCGTTCCAGTTGAGTGCAGCCAGTGCCGTGATCAGCGACTGAGCGGCGGGTTGGGTCGTCCAGGCAAATACCGCCTGGGTATCGCTGGCAGCGATCTCTGCCGCGATAGCGTTGAAGTCGGTCGCACCGATCTCGTGGTTGAGCGAGAGAGTCACTAACCCATCATCCGAGTCGGCGATGGCACGTTCCAGCAGATTCGCCGTATCCTGTCCGTAGTCCGCCCGGACAGAGACGATACCGAAGCGGGTCAGGTCGCGCTCGGCCAATAGGTAGTTCAGGGCAGCGCGAGCCAGTTCATCATCGTCCGCACGCATCTGGAAAATGAAGTCCTGCACATCGTTGAGGGTAAGCTGCGCAGAAGTAGCGCTGACCAACTGGGGAATACCCGCACCTGCCGCGAGGTTAGACGCACCATCCAGGGCCGCATTCGAGTCCGGCCCCAGGACGATGGTGGTACCGTTCTGACCAGCCTGCTCAAAGACTGATCCCAACTGCGCGCCGCTGGTCACATTGGATTCCTCCAGGCTAAAGACATAACGGGTGTCATCCGGGCCGAGGATACCGCCGTTGTCATTGATTTCACGGATGGCCAGTTCAACCGCCTGCTGGGCTGCGATTCCACTTTCCGAGGGGGCATTATCCAGCGCGCCGACCAGCGAGATCGTCACCAGACCGCGATTGGCAGCATCTGAGTCGGTCACATCGGGAACGACTGTCTGTGTGCAGGTAAGGCAGTCACCCGCGTCATAACGCACGGCTTCGACCAGCGCGTTACCCTGCTTTTCAATCAGCAGCAGACCATCACTTTCGGCAGCATCGTAGACTCCCTGCACACCATCGTAGTCAGCACTATTCCGCAGGGCAGTCAGAACCGAGTCGGCATTCTCCCCAGTGTCGCTGTCACGGATGGCCTCCGCTACCAGGTTGACCGCATCGAAATAAGCGGCAGCAGCGCTGACCGGGGCAACGTTCTCCCAACGAGCCGCATAATCCGCCGTAAACTGCTGGCTGTCGCTGTCGTAGGCGGCGGCATCCCAATCGACCACGCCGAACAGGTTGATGCCACGCGGCAGGCTCTCAACTGAGGCAGCGAAATCTGCATCCAAGCCTTCATAGATGATGGTTCCTGTCCAACCGATTTGGCCGAGGTCTGCGAGCAGCGCGCGCATCTGGGCATCGAGAGTCCAGACATAGATGGCCTGCACGTCGGCTTCACGGATGGTTTCCGCATCGGAGGTGAAATCGGTGGTTTCCGCCGTATGGGTCAGATCGACCACGAGATTGGCCTCGCCTGCCGCAGTACGGAAGGCAGCGGCACCGTCCTGGGCGCTGCTGCTATCGACAGCCAACAGGGCAACCCGCGTGAAGAAACGTTGATTAACCAGGTAATCCGCCGCGACCTGTGCCCGCTGGTCGGCCGTGGCGATCAGACGGAAGACACGATCGGCAGTGACGGCATTGGCAGAGGCGGATAGCACGGCGGCGGGCGGTGTACCCGCATCGAGCAAGGCATCCAACCGATCATCGTCATTAGGGCCCAAGATAGCGATGGCACTATCTTCATCAGCCTCGCGGAGTGCATCGGCCACATCGTTGGCGCTATCCGCGCCGTAATAACGGACTTCCAGCGCGTAGCGGGTGCCATCGGCATCGGTCAACGGGTCATCCAGGTCGGCATTGATTTGCCCGGCTGCAAGCTGAGCAGCCTGAAAGAGATTGCGGTCGATGGTCGCCTGGATTCCGCTTTCGGCACCAATAAAGGCGATGGTCAAGCTTTCGGCGTTATCCTGCGCTCCGGTTGAGCGGATGGCTCCGCCCAAGAGCAGCGTGGCAGCAGCGCCAATGGTCAGTAGTGATTTCCAGTTCATGATGTTGTTCTCACCCCTCCTGTGGGTGATATGTGCCTCATCCCCGGCAGCGCCGGAAGAAAGACGTTATTTGCAAGTTGGTTTGGCAGGGCGACCCGGTGGGTCACCCTACCAAACGTTTATCATTCGTAACGCAGCGCTTCGATGGGCTGCAGCGATGCGGCGCGCGTGGCCGGGTAAACCCCGAAGAACACCCCTACCACAATCGAGAAGCCTAATCCCAGCACAATTGAGTCCCAGGTGATGCTGGTTTCCAGGAGGCCGCTGGCACTCACGCCCAGGGCAATTCCCACTCCCAATAGAACCCCGATCACCCCACCCAGCACGCTGAGGAAGATGGTCTCGATCAAGAACTGGCGCAGGATGCTACTGCGACGCGCACCCAGGGCCTTCCGCAGACCGATCTCGCGGGTGCGTTCTGTCACCGAGACCAGGCTGATGTTCATGATGCCGATGCCGCCGACCACCAGCGAGATGCTGGCAATGGCCCCCAGCAGTACGGTCAAGATGCCGGTGATGGTGCTGGCGGTATCCAGCAACGACTGTTGATCGAGGATGGAAAAGTCGTTGTCGTCCCCTTCCTTGAGGTTGTGTTCTTCACGCAGGATTGACTCGACCTGCGCCTTCACGTCATCGACATCTTCCAGATCCACCACAGAGACACGGATGTTGGACACGAGATCCACACCGCTGCCGCGGGCGGTCGCCTGGAACAGCACCCGGTAGCCGGTGCTCAAGGGAATGTAGACATCGTTGTTCGGGTTGGCCCCCGGAGTGGACTGTTCCTGTTCCGCGAGGACACCGATGACTTCAAAACGGGTGCCATCAATGCGGATGGTACGGCCCAGGGGATCAATGCCACCAAACAGGTCTTCAGCCGTGTTATTGCCTATGACGGCAACGCGGGCGCGGCTGTCATATTCCGACTCGGAGAAGAAACGCCCGTCACCCAGTTCCAAACGGACTTTTTCCGCATAGGCCGCTCCCACGCCACGCACGGTGGTCAGCACATCGTCAAACTCCGAGGTCAGACGGAAGGTCTGGTTGTACTGCGGGAGGATGGCATCCACACCCCGAAGCTGACGTTCCAGTGCATCGGCATCCTCGAGGGTGAGAGTCTGGGCATTGCCGCCACCAAAACCACCCCGCCCCGGGTTAATCGTCAGTACGTTGAGGCCTGTGCCGCTGATCTGATCAGTAATGGAAACCTGCGCTCCCTGCCCGACCGAAAGCAACGCGACGACGGACATGACACCGATGATGACGCCGAGCATGGTCAACCCTGACCGCAGTTTGTTCGCCATCAGCGCGTCAAAGGCAATCGAGAGGTTCATACCCAGATTGAGTGCGCTACCTTTGCCGGCTGGTAGGCCCTCGACTTTGAACGGCGGACGGTAATCTGCCGGGCGTGGGCGGGGCAAGGCGATCTGCCCAACCAGTCCCACTGCGCCGATCAAGGCCAACCAGAAACCGGGCGCAGTCGGTAGGCCGCCATTGAGGATCTGCGTGACGAAGTAAACCAGCGCCAGCAATCCTACAACCAGGGTGATGAGCCGCGCCGCCGGGTTAAAACCGAGCTTACGGAAGCTGATCAGTGTGACCAGCAGCGCGACGATAGCAGCCAAGGGCACCAGCAGCGCCATCGGATTGGTGAAAATGGTCAACATAACCGGCGGAATACCACCCAGCAAGCGGCCCCCGGGTCTGGTTGGAACCTGGGTCGTCCCGCTGGTCGGAGCCTGGGCACCCGGTGGTGCGCCAGCGGCAGCGGCATTGCCTCCGGCAAGGTTTGGCAGTGACGAGGCCGGAATTTGACCGTCTGCATTCGGCGTCGGGAGGAAGGGCGGCAGTTGGATACCATCTGGCACCGTAATCATCCCGTTGGCATCCGCCGTTGGGATAGCGATCCTGCCCGCTGGAGCCTGGGCACCAGTCGATGCGGTGGAGGTTGCGGCGGTAGGTAACCGTACCGCTGCCCAGGGTTGCAACCCGAAGAAGGCAACCAACATCAGGGTAGCCGCAATCAGCGCGATCCACTGCCCTGTGTGGCTTCGGAGGTGTATCAAGAAGCGGTTCATGCGCTGCGCTCCGTTTCCAGCGCGGGAAGCTCGGCGGTATCACTGGCAAGCTCGCTGACAAAGCCATGTTCCGCTTCCACGATTAATCCATCGCGGATCATGATGGCACGGTCGCATTGAGCGGCGATCTCTGGCGAATGGGTCACGACGATCAAGGTCAGACCTTGTTCCGCGTGCAAGCGGTGGAATAAGTCCATGATTTCCACGCTGGTTTTTGAGTCCAGGTTGCCGGTCGGTTCATCCGCCAGGATGATGGCAGGATCATTGACCAGGGCGCGGGCAATGGCGACACGCTGCTGCTGACCGCCCGAGAGTTCGGTCGGTTTGTGATGGAGGCGCTCGCCCAACCCGACCAGTTCCAGCGCGTGTTTGGCCTTGGCTTCGCGTTCGGCGCGGGACATCCCGGCGTAGACCAGCGGCAGGGCGACATTCGCCAGCGCCGTGCTGCGGCCCAGCAAGTTGAACTTCTGAAAGACGAAGCCAATACGGTAGTTGCGAATATCAGCCAATTGGTCATCGCTTAACTGGCTAACTTCGATGCCATCCAGCAGATAGCTGCCACTGGTCGGTATATCGAGCGCCCCGAGGATCGCCATAAGCGTACTTTTGCCGGACCCACTAGGACCGACGATGGCGACCATTTCACCTTCATGGATGCGGACGCTGACCCCGGCGAGGGCATGAATTTGCTCGGTGCCCATGGTGTAGAGTTTCTGTAAGTCACGGGTTTCGATAACGGCTTTGCGTTCCATGTGGTTAGCCCCCCGGCGCGGGCGGGAAGAACCCGCTGCCCGCCGCCTGTGGTTGCAGACGCAGGTAGACCACCTGGCCTTCGGTCAGGTCACCCTGCACAGCCGTAATGCTGCCCTGAGTTAGCCCAACGGTCACATAGACCGGGATGGCTTCGCCGCCCTGATTGGCTACCTGAACAAATTGCCCCTGCTCATCCCGCTGAATGGCTTCCGTCGGGACGACCAACACGCCCTCTTCTGCCCCAACCTGAATATCGGCATCCGCGGTCATGCCGGGCAGCACGCGAACGCGGGTATCATCGAGGGCGACACGGACGGTGTAGGTCACCACACCACTGATGAGGTCACCTGCCGGGGCCACCCGCAGCACACTACCGGTCAGAGTGGCATCATCGACGGCATTCAAACTGATGTTGACGGGCTGGCCGGACTCCACAGCAGCTATATCAGCCTCGTCCACGTCGACATCCATGTAGAGTTGAGTAACATCCATCAGTGTGAGGGCCTGGTTTTGCCCGGTCACGCTTTGGCCAACGCTGATGCCCACGTTCGAGATCACACCGGCAAAGGGGGCGGTGATGACTGCATCGGCCAGGGCATTCTGCGCATTTTCGAGTTCCAACCGACGCTGGTCGAGCAGCGCCTGACTCTGGGCGATGGTTTCGGCAGTCGGCCCGGCCAGGAGCGCATCAAGCGCCGTCTGGGCCTGATCGAGAGCGGCCTGCGCAGACGCGACACTGAGGGTCTTATCAGCCTCCGACTCGCTCACGGCACAACGCGCCTGAGCGCTATCAAAGCTACTCTGGGCATCCCGCAGGCGGGTGCTGGCCTCGGCATTGGGGTCAGGCATAAAGGTGGCATCAAACGAGTAGCCGGTGGTGACATAATCATCATAGGCATCCTGCGCGTTGGTCAGGTTTTGTGCAGCAGCGGTCAGACCGGAGCAACTTTGGGTCACCTGATTGGGAGCATTGGTCGCCTGAAGCTGACTGGTCGCTAACTGCGCCTGGGCCTGGGCCAGTGACGCTTGAGATCGCGCAATTTCCTCGGCGGTGGGCGGTGCGATGAGCGCGTCAAAGCTGGCCTGCTGCTGCGCCAGGGCCTGCTCACGCAAGCGCACCTGATATTCCAGGTCGCTGGTATCCAGCGAGGCGAGCACGTCTCCAGCGCGGACGAGCGTGCCTTCTTCGACCGCAATCTGCTGCACGATGCCGCTGGTACCGAAGGTCAGCACCAGACTCTGCGCAGGAACAATCGTGCCAGAGCTTTCGACCAGGATCTGTAAATCGGCCCGTTGGACGGTGCCGGTTTCATCACTGGTCTGAGCATCGGCGCGGTTTGATGCGCCACCCATCCATAACGGTATTGCTACCAGCCCGACGACCAGCAGTACTACCCCACCCATCATCCACTTCCGCATGACTGAAACCTCCTCGCATTAAGCTTGATGGTCTCAGTCTGGCAAAGACTTATGGAGAAGTTATGGAGAACTGGTAGCAATGCTGTGGAAAGCGCAGGGGAATCAAAACGGCATCTCAACCGATGCCGTCATATGCAAGATTTGCCGTAAAGCATTTCGCAGGGGGCTGGCGAATAGGTGAATCAATAGCCTTTGCCGGATGCGCCCACGCTTTCGCCGCGCTCGGCCTTAACGATCATGACCCCGGCGCTGGCCCCAATGCGCGTGGCACCGGCTTCGACCATGGCCTGGGCATCGGCATAATTGCGGACTCCACCGGAGGCTTTGACGCCAATCTCCGGACCAACTACTTTCCGCATGAGGGCGACATCGCCCACGGTCGCGCCGCCTCCACCAAAGCCAGTGCTGGTCTTGACGAAGTCCGCGCCGGCTACTTTGCAGACCTGGGCGGCGATGACTTTTTCTTCGTCATTGAGCTTGGAGGTCTCGAAGATGACTTTACAGATGACGTTATGCGCGTGGCAGGTTTTGACGACGGTGGCAATATCGTGGTGCAACGCCTTCAAGTCGCGGCTTTTGAGTGCGCCGATGTTCAGCACCATATCGATCTCATTGGCCCCGTTCTGGATCGCCAGTTGGGCTTCATAAGCCTTGACCTCAGCCGGTGATGCACCCAGGGGAAAACCGACGACGGTACACACCGCTACATCGCTGCCCTTGAGCAAATCAGCACAGAGGGGCACATAGGCGCTGTTGACGCAGACCGAAGCGAAGTGGTATTCCCGCGCTTCCCGGCAGAGCTGACTGACTTCGGCGGCGCTGGCATCCGGTTTGAGCAGGGTGTGGTCGATATACCGGGCGATGCTCAGGTCACGGGGAATAAAACCTAACCCGGCGCTGATGCGTCCCGCGCCGGTGCTAACCACCTGCTTCACCCGGTCGGCACAATCCCGCACACAGCGCCCGTCGGCGCATTCACAGCAACCGGGACCACAACCTTCTTTTACTTTAGCGAGCATCGCACCCGCATAGGATGTTGGCGCAGGAGGTGTCGGGGCTGCTGGTGCGGCAGCCGCTTTGGTGCCGCCCATCTGAGTCATGACTTCGCGGGTGATCTGCTCGACCAGGGTTTGAAATTCAGCGTTGGATAGTCGGTTCATGGTTTATGATTTCCTGAATTGTTCATCAACCGCAACAATCTTATCGACGCGCTTCTGATGCCGCCCACCGCCGAAATCCGTTTTGAGCCAGACCTCGACAATTTGCTTGGCCAGTGCCGTGCCGATCAGCCCAGCCCCAAGGGTCAGGTAGTTGGCGTCGTTATGTTCGCGGCTGTTGACCGCTGTGGCGTAGTCGTAGCACAGAGCCGCCCGGACACCCGGCACCTTATTGGCGACCATACACGAACCGATGCCTGCCCCATCAATCATGATGCCACGCCAGGCTCGACCAGCCCGCACCAGTTCCGCAACTGCCAGCGCGTAATCCGGATAATCGACGGCATCGGTGCTGCCGGTGCCACAATCGATGACCGTGTAACTCTTTTGCAAATCGGCTTTGAGGGTTTCTTTCAGCGGGAATCCGCCATGATCGGCTCCAATCGCCACGACCGGACGTTCTCCCGGCGCAACCGCCGGTCGGCCTTCGACCAGTTTCACCCGGCGTTCGACCGCCAAGGCCCGCGCCAGCGGCGTCACCAGCGCACCCGGCGGGACGTTCAGCGTACTCCCCTCGGCGGCAGCGCTGACCGCTGCTTCATCAATGATCGGACGCGGAGATTCACCCAGATGCTGGCGTAAGGCCTCGGCAACGGCGCGGCGAATCGCTTCGGAATCAGCCATGGAATCACACTCCCTGAATAGAGGGGATTATAGACTGTCCGCCCGATTTATGCAGGCGCGGGCTGAATGGAACCCAAGCGCAGGATTGAACGTCTTGGATTCGTGATACGTAATGTATCAAGTCCGAACACTTCGTATTGAAAGATGAGTTTAGTTTGACAAGGAGCTATGATGTACCTGCGTTCGTTCATGAGTATATTTTTCATCGCCTTGCAACTGATGACCATCGGCTTGGCGGTTGCTCAATCAGAGCCGACCTCCACCCCACCACTGGATAGCGGCATGCTGACACCTGTCCCACCCTATGCCACTTGGGAAGGGTCCTTCCGGCTGCGGGCCGGTGTGCCGTTCGCATGGCTGCGCCAAGACCCATTCAGCACTGGCGCTGTCGTTGCCACGGTCCCGGCAGGTGGAGCCGTGCAGGCATTGGTCGGGGCCAATGCAGGACAAGTCTACGACGGCACACAATGGTGGGGGTATGTTATCAGTCAACGAGGCCAAGGCTGGGTAGAACTTAACTCACTAGAACTGGTTCCTAATTTATCGCTGGAAACACCGAATGCCGTCAGCCCACAAAATTGGCAGGTCAATAACGTGGTGCGAGTCAAGGCCAGCGTGCCATTTGCCTGGATTCGCTCCGATATGAATGGCGACGCCAGTTCTGCTGGCGATGCCTCCAACATTCTGGGCACTTACCCATCCGGGACACGCTTTGTCATTGTGGCCGGGGCGAATCTTGGACGGCAAATCTGGTGGCAGGTGCGTGACCCGAACAGCACGACAGTAGGCTTCGTAGAACAATCGTCGCTGGAATTCGTTCGCTCGCGCCCGAACTTCACAGTATCACCACTCCCACCGTCAAGCTGGCGCTCCGGTTTCTCCCTTCGGCTGAAACCTTCTGTCCCGTTCCTATGGATTCGCTCCGCGCCCAATTCCAATGCAGGCATTGTGTACACTATCCAACGTGGTGGCGAAGTCGTCCTCTCAGGCACCGATGTGCAGAATGATGGTGTCCAGAACTGGAGGCAGGTCAGTCTCGGAAACGCACCAATTAACGGGTGGGTTGAGGAGAACGCACTTCAGTTCAGCCGCATCTGGACCCAATTCTGATCTTTATGAGGCAGATTAATGACCTGCCTCTACGGCACCAATACCATAATCGGTTCGGTGTGGATGGTGACGCGTTCCAACTGTGGCATTTCGGCGCGGAGCAGGGTCTCTGCGCTTTCGGCAATCTGGTGGGCAGCCTCGACGGAAAGCTGGGCAGGCAGATGGACGTGCAGGCTGAGCGCGACTCCGCTGGCACCGGGATAGACATGCAGATGATGCCAATTGGCATCCGGATAGACCGTCTGCAAACGGACAAGGGCACGTTCAGCCAGTTCGCGGGCCATTTCTGGAAAGGACTCATCATCGATCCCGGCTGGCTCAATTTGACGCGGTTCGATGTGGGTCAAGACTTCGCTCACCTCGGGTAAGGCGGTACGGATTTCCTGTTCCAACTGCGTCACCGAGGTGTGGGCTTCGGCCAGGGTCTGGCTGGGTGGCACCTCAACGTGCAGCTCCAGCAGGCGACCCTGGGTGCTATCCACCAACCGTACTTCATGCGTGCTCAAGCCGAGGGCATCGGCCCGCGCCCGCGCCACCTGCATCGGATCAGAGACCTGTTTTTCAGCCGGTATAAAGTGGACTTCGACTTCGACCAAGCCAGGAATTCGCTGAGCCATTTCCGCCCGAATAGCACCAGCAATAGCTTCGGTCTGGTCAGCAGTCGCATAGGGATCAACCTGCACATCCAGGTCAACATGAGTGGAATCCAGCGGGCCACGGCTGCGCGCCCGCACCACTCGATCGACGGCGGGTAGGGCTTCCGCCCAACGCGTCAGGGCTTCAGGAGTATAGGGAGCCGTATCCACTAAGACGCCCCCCGCCTGGCTCAACACCCCCCAGGCAACCCGCACGATGAGGATGACAATCACTCCCGCAGCGACCAGATCAACCCAGGCCCAGCCAAAAGCGACTTGCAAGGCCATACTCGCCAGGACGGAAAGACTAACAAAGACATCAGTGCGGGTATGAGCGGCATCAGCCGTGAGCAGTTCAGATTGCAGGCGGCGGCCTGCGCGGCTTTCATAGGTGGTAATGCCGATGTTCACCAGCAGCGTAACCAGCATGATGATGAAGCTGAGTGGAGTCAGGGTTGGTTCAGAGGACTCCCCCATGAGCCGGCCGAGCGCGCTGCTGAAGATCTCCCAAGCGACCACCAGCAAAAAAGCGCCAATGCCCAGGGCCGCTACCGTTTCATAGCGGCGATGCCCGTAGGGATGATCCGCATCCGGAGGGCGTGCCGCCAGCCGATTGGCTACCAGCGCCACCACGTTTGAAGATCCATCGACCAATGAATGAAAGCCATCGGCCAGAATAGCCAGTGCGCCGGTCAGTGTACCGATACCAATTTTGCTGAAGGCTACCAACAAGTTGAGAACCAGGGTAATGAGCAAGACTTGCCGGACTTCGTTGCGCGTTGAAACAGCCATGTTGGAGTTCACCGTTCTCAGTTCACGGTACACCGTGAAGTACACCGAGCAAGCAGCAACAGACGCTACTAAATCCAGCGTAGGGGCAAGATAGGGTTTTCGACAATCGGGAATTTGAAAGTTAGACGAGGCTTGATCTGATGCAGTGAAAGGCACTCATGCGGATTGAGGAGTCTGCAAACGACCTACAAGCGAGAGCAACATACTGGGCATCACCGGCTTGACGAGGAAAAACTCAACACCGAGCGCTTCGCAGGCATCGCGGTACTGTTCTTCCGCAGAGACCACGATGATGCTGGTCCCACGCTGCTTCAATACAGCGCAGCGGTCACGCAGCAGATCAAGCCCATCACCATCGGGCAATCGCATATCGAGAATAATGACAGCATAGGGATGCATATCAAACAACACGCGCGCATTGGCCAAAGTCGTCACCGGTGTGACAGCATAGCCCCCGCGGATCAAGACTTTGCTGAACATACTGTTCAGGCCGGGATTATCTTCCACAAGAAGGATTTGATTGGAACGCATGGCAGCCCCACCTAGCTGTTTTCTGAGCAGGTACTTTTAGCCACAGGTTAGCATCAGCCAGGTAGAGGATGTTTAAGAATCTGTGAATTATTTGCGAATTCACTATCCTGATTACAAAACCATCTCGCCGCGCAGCACTGTGACAGCCGTTCCACCCACGCGTACCGTCTCAATGGCATCCGGCGGGCCGACCACTTCCACCTCGGCAATGCCAGGGCGACCCAGCCAATGCCCCTGCTCGGCGCGGAAGCGGGGTGAAGTAATCAAGCCATAGTGCCAGAGGTAGGCTGCCATGCCACCGGTAGCAGAACCCGTGAAGGAGTCTTCCATCGTATCCGGCGGGAGACCGAAGTGGCGGGCGTAGGTATCCCCAGCAGCGGTAGCTCCACCCAGGCAGAACAGATGTGGGCTGAACCAATCACCCGCTGCCCGCAGCGCCGCGTAACGAGACAGATCCGGAGTCAGGCGGCGCAGGGCATCGTGATCGCGCACCGGGATCATCAACTGCGGAGTGCCGGTGCTGACCGTCTGGATGACCGCACCGGGCAGCACATCAGCCGAGGTCAGACCAAAGGCAGGCATCACCTCGGCAGGATCATGGACTGTGCTAAATACTGGCACTTTCTGCGACATGGTAATCCGAGTCGGCTGACCAGCCTGGGAAACAATTTCGATGGGGATCGGCCCGACTTTCAGTTCAAGCGTGATTTGAGTGCGCTGCCCCGTCAAGCGGATGTGACCGGTTTCGATGAGCGCATGAATGGTGGCGATGGTGGGATGCCCGGCCAGCGGAATTTCTTCTGCCGGGGTGAAGTAGCGCGCACCAACATCGGCAACGCTGGTACTGACGACAAAAGCGGTCTCCGAAAGGTTCATCTCTCGGGCGATGGCCAGACGGGTCACATCATCCAGATCATCCGCCTGGAAGACGATGGCACAGGGATTGCCGCCGAGCGGCGTGGTAGTAAACGCATCCACCTGCATAAACGGATACACGGGCATAGACAGCTCCTTAGCATCATTCCAATCTCACGTTGAGCCATTTACTATGCTCATTAGAGAGGAGGCGACCGGTTAAATATACCGTAGGACCTGGCTACTTAGGAACTCATCACCACCAACAAAACGGGGGATGAGCCTGAATGCCCATCCCCCGGATAAAACTATGCTCGTTCGGATGCAGCCTGTTTGCGAGGCTGCGTCGACACTAACCCCGATTCGTCTGCACCGGGCAGGTGCTGATCCCGAAGATGGCGTACAACGGGCAGAAACCGACCAGCGCTGTCGCCAGCGGGATGATCGCGATCAATCCCAACCAGCTCTGGAAGTACACTCCAGCGGCGGCGATGGCGATGCCCAGGACGATGCGGATAATCCGATCCATGTTACCTTCATTGCGCTTCATGGTGCTGCTCCTTGTGTGTATAGTCGGTCGTTTCAGTTCGCTCTACACATTGGATGCAGACTGCCGCGAAAGGTTACAACCAATTTTCCATTGCTTTTGCGACCTATGCGCCTTTGTGGTTAAGATTTCGCCTGTTATCACTGACCCATCATCAAGGGAACGCCCATGATAGACCGCATTGCACTCGTCACTGGAGCCGGGCAGGGGATCGGTCGGGCCATTGCTCTACGACTGGCGGCAGGGGGCATCACCCCTATTCTGGTCGGGCGTACCGCTGCCAAACTGGAAGCGGTTGCCGCAGAGATCACTGCTGCCGGGGGTCAGGCCCAGGTGGCTGCACTCGACGTGACCGACAGCACTGCCCTCCGGGCGCTGGCTGACCACATTGGCGATCAGCCACTGGATGCGCTCATCCACTGCGCCGGGGAGGCCCTCGTCCGCCCGCTGACCGAATCCACCGAGGCTGATTGGGACCGCGTCCATGCCGTCAATCTGAAAGCACCCTTCCTGCTGGTCAAGGCTTTCCTGCCACATCTCAAGCGCAGCACCAATGCCAGCGTCCTGCACATCGGCTCCATAACCGTCTACGTTGGTGCGCCGGGCGTCGCAGCTTACACCGCTTCCAAAACCGGCTTGCTTGGTTTCACCCGTTCGCTGGCGGCTGAACTCAAGCCGGATGGGATTCGGGTGGTGCTGCTTTCACCCGGCCCGGCAGATACCCCGATGCGTTGGGCGGCTACGCCGGATTATGATCGGGCGCTGCTCATCCAACCGGATGTGGTGGCAGAGACGGCCTGGCACCTGATTAATCTGCCGCGCGGGGTTACCACCGGCGATGTGCTGATCGAATCGCTGGCCATGTTGTAATTTGCATGGTTTTCACGCTTCATCCCATCTTGGTTTGGCGGACTGCGCTACAATTAAATCAGCGTTTACCCACATGGAAGTCCACATCATGCCGCTGGTTTCACTGCTGCTTGGCCCTCGCCTCCGCCTGAGCGCCTTCACTAGCTCTGATGCTGCTACGGTTGCCCGCTGGGGTGAAGATTCCGAGTATGCACGGCTGCTCTCGGCGGAGCCAGCCTATCCTAAAACTGAGCACCAGTGGAGCGAGTGGATCCGGGAAGGACAGAGCGGCAAGAACAACTACCTTTTTGCTGCTCGGCTGCTATCGACCGATGCGCTCATTGGTTTCGTCGAACTTGGCGACATTCTCTGGACTCATCGGACTGCCTGGCTGGCTGTTGGCATTGGCGAGAAAGTCTATCAGGATCAGGGTTACGGTGGGGAAGCGGTTGCGCTGGCACTCGATTTCGCCTTTCAGGAACTCAATCTTCATCGGGTGCAGTTGACCGTGTTCAGTTATAACAGCCGCGCTATCGCCCTCTACAAGAAGCTCGGGTTCACGCACGAAGGCACTTACCGTCAGGCGCTGCTCCGCCAGGGCGAACGCTACGACATGCTGCTGTATGGCATCCTCGCCCAGGAATGGCTTCGCCCTATCGATCGATAGGGGCGGCCTCTCTGCCCATTGCTTCCACAACATCCGCCAAAAGGCGGAGAGGTTTCCACCCTTCCGACTGATACCCTGCTGCAACCGCCACGTTATGCTCTGCGTATAAGTTCATAACGATCTGTCTAGCGTCCATCAAGTTGGACTACATGTGGCAGGTCATCCGGCTGATTATGAAGTCCTGTAATAGCTAAAGTCAGAGCAGGTGAGTGAAAAGCATTGAGAAATCGTAAATTCCATAAAACCTCAAGGAATCAATTTACGCTTTTCACTCTATCCTCAGGGTAAAGACAAACAGGACTTAAGTACGTGGGGAGTACACATCATGTTTGAGAGCAATTTGAAGGTTAACAACAACTACGACGGTGCCCGTGTTTTGATTGTGGATGACCATGCGCCGCTGGCTCGCAACATGGCCTTCCTGATGCAAATCGCCGGTTTCGAAGCCTTCACCGCCTTCAGCGCGGAAGAAGCACTCGATTTACTCGATCAGCATGTTGTTGATGTGGTCATCGTGGATGCCCACATGCCACGCCTCTCCGGTTTTGACCTGCTGACGACTCTCAAAGCAAATGATCACACAGCACACCTGCCGGTGGTGATGACTTCCAACCGCTACACCTATCATGACCTGATGCATGCGCTGGATCTGGGCGCGGCAGAATTCCTGCCCAAGCCGTTTGATGCCTATGATCTGGTCGAAGCGGCCTGTGGTGCGCTGCGCGGCGAAGGCCAGCCTGACCTGCTTCCGCTTCGTAAGGCCAGCTAGCCAAGAGAAGACCCGCCCTGCTGGATCCGATGTTTGTCTTATCTACCTAAAACGTTATCTCAAGGGACTTATCACGTCATCCCTTCATCATAGCGACGGGCGATCCAGACGGGTCGCCCGTTGCGATTCAGGACACCTAGATACTTATGCAGCGAATGATTTGAAGATCCGCTATGGAGTTTGGATTTTCTTCGCTGCATTCCAGAGCGCGTCCATCTCCTCCAGAGTCGACTCTGCCAGGGTTTTGCCGCGTACTGCCAGTTGCTCCTCGATGTAGCGGAAGCGGCGGTAGAACTTGGTGTTGGTCGCCCGCAGTGCCTCCTCCGGGTCGATCTTCAACCAGCGCGCCCAGTTGACCAGCGCGAACAGCAAGTCGCCCATCTCGGCAGTGCGGTCGTCTTCGGTGGTCGCGGTCAGCACCTCATCCAGTTCTTCACGGACTTTGGCAGCGACATCTTCCAGCCTGGCCCAGTCAAACTTCACTTTGGCCGCTTTCCGCTGGAACTCGACCGCCTGCATCAGCGCGGGCAAGCCACCCGGCACACCATCCAACACTGAGTCGCGGCGGATGCCCTTTGCGGCATGTTCTTTCTGCTTGAGCGCTTCCCAGTTGGTGACCACCTGTGCGGCATCCCCAGCTTTGGTATCCCCCCACACATGTGGGTGCCGAGCAATCATCTTTTGGTTGACTGCCTGGAGCACATCGCTCATGCGGAACTCACCGTCATCGATGGCAATCTGCGTATGGAGCACAATTTGCAGCAGCAGGTCACCCAGTTCCCCCACCAGTCCTGCCGGGTCTTCGTTATCCAGCGCCTCCAGCACTTCATAGGCTTCTTCGATCAGGTATTTGCGGAGGGAGAGATGAGTCTGTTCCCGATCCCAGGGGCAACCTTCCGGCGCACGCAAATGGGCGATGACCTCCTGAAATTGCTCGAAGCTGGACATACCGCCCAGCGCCGGGACAAACAGGCTGGTCATGTGCTGGATGTGGCTGCTGCGGTCAATTTCGTAGAGGGGCAAGCGTTCGGTCACTGGCTTATCCGTACCCGCGCCATGCAGCAGTACCACCTCGAAGTCATCCGGGTACTGATTCATCAGCGTCAGCTTGACCTCAGACGCCACTTCCCGGCTGTACACCTGACCCAGCAAAGCCGGGTAGTCCGGGTTAATTGGCGGATGGTGCATGGCAGCGATGGTCATGCCGTCGAATACCTGTAACCCGTCCAGCGAGTCCACACCCAGCAGCCCCAGGCACGGCTCGACAAAGCTGATGCCGTGGACGATCTCTACAGGGATGCCTTCGGCCCGGGCTGCAGCCAGCAGTTGCACGGTCGTCGATTCCCCACACAAGGGATCACCCGGGACGGCGTAGACCACGTCGCCCGCACGAGCAGCTTCCAGCACCTGCGCGACGATGGCACGATAGACAGCAGGAAAGTCTGACTCGGATTCGTACAGGTGGTCGAAGCTCTGATAAATTGCCGTCCCCTGCGGCAGACATGGCACACAATTATGCCGTTCTGTCCGCAGGTAGACGCGGCTCGCCTGTTTGAGCACACGCCACGCCCGCCGCGAGAGGTCATCAATTTCACCGGGGCCGAGTCCGAGGAGGGTGAGGGTCACGGAGAGTCCTTTGAGATAGCCAGTTGCGAGACCCCGATTGTATCACCACTCCCCGGCATACCGAACGTCATAGCCGTCCAACTGGGTCTGTCCCCAAGCCCACTTGAGTTCGATCAACTGCCGTAAATGCAATAGATCGTGCGCCACCCATGAGACTAAGAAATCACCTGCCCTGATCCCTTCCAAGGGCGGATGCGGATAGATGACATCCCAGTTCACCGAGTCCAGTCCACGCAGCCATCCTACCGATTCCTGCCGTTCGCGCAGGAAAGGTGTCAGGAGGGTAGTCAGATCACGCTCATTGAAACGTTCTTCCTGCACCGCACCTGCCGGATTGATCGGCGCGAAGCGCTCCCCGGAGCCACTGAGCAGCACGCGAATGCGGGCAGGGAAGTCGTTGCGCTCCTCATACAGCAAATGCCCGACCGTTTCCGTCACCGACCAGGACTCGGCATCCGGTTTCCAGCGCAGCATCTCTGGCGGCATACTGGCGATCAGCGCCTCAAAGGCATCGGCCTGGCTTTCCAGCTGCTGGATGAAATAGGCAGTCTGCATGATCGACTTTCCTTCTATCTATCGGCTGGCTATCGGTTATTTATCCCCCTGCACGCAAAGCACCAAACGCCGCGCAGGCCGGGCAGGCTCCATCTGGTCGAATAATGGCATACCCTGCCTGGGGATCATCGGTGAAGGTGGTAAAGTCCATGTTGAAGACGATGATCAGGTCCACCTGTACACTGCTCATCTGGGAAGCAACCGTCACAGCCCCGGCCAGCCACTCGGACTGCTCGGCTACACTGGTGTTCGCCGCCCAAGCGAAACCACTCGGCAAGCTGTCGAATCCCTCGGGTGAGAGGTAGCCCAACTCGGTGAAGCAGATGGGCTTGGGGTTCGACCGGAAGGGAAAGGCTGCCCGCTGCATCATCAGCGGCAGGTAGCGGGTCGGATAGTCCGGTTGACGCGGGTCTCCCCCCTGCTGCTGGGGCGGGATAATGCCTTCGTTATAATGCACACCGATGCAGTCGGTGAAGTCGGCTGCTCCTGCATTGGCCATGCCCAGATAATAGCGGTCGTCGTTCCATACCCGGCTGAGGCCAAAAGCCCCCTCGGCCCCGGTGGGAGCTGGTGCACCGGTGATGACCTTCACCTGTGGATCAACTGCTTTGATGGCTGTATAACTCTGCCGCAGCAGTTCCACATAACTGCGCGGGTCGATCCGGCCTTGCGGCCACTCGCGGTCGAGGTTCTGCTCGTTCCATACCTGGATCGCGTCCGGCCCCATGGCGGCGATCTCCCCGACAAAAGCGGCATACTGGGGGAAGTATTCGGCCTCACCCAGTTCAGCCATCACTTCTTTCTGCCCAACGATGCTCAGCAGCACCAGGAAACCAGCTTCATGCGACCAGTTGATACGGTCACGAGCGACGTTGAAGAGGTTGCTGTCCCCGATCACAAAAGGAATCTGCCACTTAACCCAGGTCATCCCGGCCTGGCGCATGAAGTCCTGTGTGCTGGTCTCAAAGAATTTGACCTGCCCACCGACTGGCAGCGGTAGTTCATTGACCACTTGTGGGCGCGGCACCATTGTTGGCGCAGCAGGAGCAGCAGGTTCAACTGTTGGAACCTGGACAATCGGCACGGGTTCGCCGGATGGAATTTGCAACAGATTGCCGACCCGCAGCGGGCCACTGGTCGCATAAGTGCGGGTGTTATCGGTCAGGGTGACACTCAAGCGCAGAATGTAGATGCCATCTTCTAACAGCGTTGTATCCCACTGCCCCAGCGCCCCGTTACTGACGGGCGTGCGGGCGGGCAGCGTGACGGGAATCCAACCGGTCGGGGACTCGCTCCAGGGGGCGACTTCGAGGAAGAAGCTCTGGAGGTTGGCCGGGGCGGCGCTGCCCGTGACAGTGACGGTCCCCTGCAAGAAGTAGACCGGCGGCGGCCAGTCGATGCGAATCGCATCCGCGTCCTGCGCGTGTACGGGTGCCAGCGCACTCATGAGTAAAGCCAATACCACGAGAAACAGCCGTCCACGCATGGGGAACCTCCATTTTTGAGCGTAGGCGATCAGCTTTCAGCCAGAGGCGGATTGCCGTCCGCGCATCAAATTACCCATGACCATACCAGATGGCGGGTCAGCCGGACAATAGAGCGTTGGGCAATCGCCGGGGAACTGATCCCGCCGTGTCAAACCGGTCAGTGACAAAAAGTTTCCCCCATCGGCAAAAGCGAAGTGGTGGTCAGCGTTCTATAACCTGCTTATAATCGGGCGCGTGCCGACCCAACAGCCCTGAGGTGCCTCATGAGCAAGAAGGACAAGAGCAGGAAAAACGGGAAGTCCGCACAACCGGTCGATCAGGCCGCTCCACCTCCGAAGTTGCCCCGTGAATTTTATGAAGATGAACTCGCACGCCTGCAATTTGAACTGGTCCGTTTTCAGTACTGGGTGAAGGAACGTGGTGAGCGCGTCTGTTTGATCTTTGAAGGGCGGGATGCAGCGGGCAAAGGCGGCACCATCAAGCGTATCACCGAGCCACTCAACCCACGCGGAGTGCGCCTGGTGGCGCTCAGCAAACCTTCGGATGTCGAGCGGACTCAGTGGTATTTTCAACGTTATGTCGCCCATCTACCTGCCGCCGGGGAGATTGTCATCTTCGACCGCAGTTGGTACAACCGCGCCGGGGTCGAGCATGTCATGGGCTTCTGCACCGATGAAGAGTACTGGGAGTTCATGCACTCCTGCCCGGAGTTCGAGCGCATGTTGGTACGGGCGGGCATCCATGTCATCAAGTACTGGCTCTCGGTCAGCGATGCCGAGCAGGAAAAACGCTTTCAGGGACGGGCGGGTAACCCGGCCAAGATGTGGAAACTCAGCCCGATGGATCTGGTCTCCCGTGACCGCTGGGTAGAGTATTCCAAAGCCAAAGATACCATGATGGAGTACACCGATATTCCTGAAGCGCGCTGGTATCAGATCGATGCGGATGATAAGCGACGCGCCCACCTCAACTGTATCCGTCATCTACTAAGTCAATTCAAATACGAAGACGTGATGCCGGCCCCCTTCAAACTCAAGCCACGCCCCCCAGCCGATGCCTACTACATCCGACCACCGCGGGAAGCACATGTCGTCGTCCCAGACTTTTACGCCGATCATCCTGGTAAGGATTAGTACGGTAGTCCCTAGGATTTATGAATTTTTCGTACACAACCAATCTGTAAGGTTTGTTAGGTCACTTCCGGTCTACAATGAAACTAGTGGGTATGTACTACCTGCCTGGTTTAACCGTGATGTAAGCAATGATCTAGTCGTTGGAATAAATGCCCATATGAGTGCCCAGCTACAGCAACCCCTCTATGATATTTACGGCGCGTGCGAAGTCCTGCTACGGCAGGAATACGGCCCGTTAACCCCCAAGCAGCGTCAACGCATCACGGAGATCATCCGCTCGGCACAGGATGTCCGCAACCGCATCAATCACTATGACATCGCCATCGCCATCCCGGAGATTCGGGGCGAAGCCGATCCGCGCGTGACCCTGCTCTATGCTACGCGGACGCCACTCACGATGGTGGAGATGGCCACCCGCCTGCTGATCGTGGCCCACCTCAAGCGCACTGAACCGCTGACACCGGGCCAGTATGATCTCGTCCAGGCCATTGCGGATTATGCCCGCCAGATCATCTACGAAACCGAAAAGTTATGGGAAGAGATGCGACGGGAGGAGTTGGGGGCACTCTATGACCTGGTTTGATTGGTCGGTTTTCCCGGCGCTGGAAACAGATCGATTGCAACTGCGGGCGCTCGAACGAGATGACGCGGATGCGCTCTTTCTACTGCGGGCGGACGCCCTCAGCCAGCAATATGAGGACAGCCTGCCCTTCACCCGTCTCGATCAGGCCTTCGTCTTGATTGAGCAGGCCTGGGCTTCCTTCTACGAACACCGTGCCATCACCTGGGGTGTCACCCATAGCAACTCTGGCAGTTTTATCGGTACGGTCAGCCTGAATGCGCTGGACTTTAAGCACCAGCGAGCCACCCTGCACTATAACTTCAACCGTGATCTGTGGGCCTTTGCGGAAAGCGCCGTGGCGGTTGTGGTGCGGTTCGGTTTCGAGCAAGTGAGCCTCAACCGCCTCTCGCTGGATTTGCACGCGGCGCATCTGGCCGGGTTGGATGTGGCCCAGCGCACTGGTTTCTTACATGAAGCTACCCACCGCGAACACTATCTTCACGATGGCCTCTACCTCGATCAACTGCGCTACGCCCTGCTGCGACGCCAGTGGATTGCTCACGCCGCCGGCGTTTAGGCAACGCAATAACAGCGTGCAGCTTGCACAAACCTCCATCAGGCAGCCTAATCGATTTGAATAGTCATTATTGTAGGTGTATTTTAGGTTATGAGACTACGCTTTCGTAGGTTATAGGACTTCCGCAGATCAGGCGGACGCGCCGTTGCACGTCCCTACATTGACGGCGTACATCCTATATCGCTTAACTTTATACGCTGTGCTCCATTTTCAGGATTACTCTCATGACGCAAATTGCCAGCATCGTCTTTAAACCTGCCGGGGTCGATGAACCCGCTGATGACTTCCTGCGGGTCGATCTGGACGAAGCCACCCTGATCGCCGGGCATGGGATCGACGGCGACCTCAAAGCCGGGCATCCGACCCGTCAGCTATGCCTGCTCTCCTATGAAACCCTCACCAATCTCCGGGTGGGTGGTGCCTATACCGAGCCAGGTCAGATGGGGGAACAACTGGTCATCCACCAGATGGATGTCGACAACCTGCCGACCGGGACTCAATTGCAACTCGGGCCGGAAGCCGTGATCGAAATCACCGGGCCGCGCCACCCCTGCGAACGACTGGCGAAAATACAACGCAAACCCAAAGAACACTTTGAGGGGCAGGCCGGGGTGATGGCAAAAGTCATCACCGGCGGCATCATCCGGGTCGGGCATCCTGTCAAGGTCCTGGAGCATGTCTGAGTATTTCACACTCGACACCGAAGCCACCGACGATCCGCATGTGCTGGAGATCACGGTCAATCAAGCACTGACCGACTTGGCACCTGAAGTCTACGCCAGTTTTGATGAAGGGGATGTAGGCAGCCCTATCGCCCAGATGTTGTTCAATGGGGTGCGCGGGCTGCGGGCGCTCACCATCACTGAACATACGCTGCTGGTCACGCGTGACCCAGAATTCCCCTGGGAAGAAATCGTGGATGAAATCCGCGACGCATTGCGCGATTTCTTCCTGTAGAATGTCCCATATTGTGTACCCACGATCAACAAGGGCAACCAAGTGACGCACTTGTACTTTATCCGCCATGCAGATTCGATTGATGGTCTGGAAAATGGAAAGTATGTTGATCTGGGTTTATCATCCGAAGGCATTACTCAAGCCGAAAAGCTGCGTGATAGGTTAGGCAGCAGCGGAGAGATCAAAGCTGATATTGTGCTGTGTAGCACCGAGCGTCGCGCGCGTGAAACGGCAACCATCATTGCCCCTAGTTTAGGCCAGCCCATTATCTTCGATGAATCACTTGTTGAGTGGAAAGGTGATGATGGCAGTCTGAGTCCAGAAGAATTTATGAGGCAATGGAATCAGGTTCCAAAAGCTCAAAAGGCTTATTTCCGGTGGATGGAGGGTTTCGAAAACCGTCTCGAATTTTCTCTACGAGTCCATTTGGCAGTCAATCGACTCGTACAATCCCACCAGGGTAAAACCATCGTTATCATTTCGCACGGTGCCTTCATCCAGATGGCGTTCCTCTATTTCTTTGGCTACGGTGAAGCAAGCGTGAATTGGGCAACCCCAGAGATTAGACGAACCTCCATTACCCATTGGTATCACGCCGAAGTGGAAGACCGCTGGATACTGGAACGCTCGAACGACGTTCATCACTTGCGATAATCACACTCTATTTGATCCCCCTTCTCCCATGACTGCTATCACCCTCGCCCACATCCACGCCGCACTGAACTTGCCCAACTTCGATGTGGAGATGGCACTGGGTCAAATGGCTCCGGGTCGCCAGCGGATGCGACCTGCACCCGGAGTGCGCCCTAAACAGGCGGGGGTGCTTGTCCTGCTCGTCCCTTATGCAGGCGACGATTTGGCGGTGATCCTCACCCGCCGACCGGAAACCCTGCGCAATCACAGCGGGCAGATCAGCTTCCCCGGTGGTCGCCACGACGAAACTGACGAGTCCTTCACCGCTACGGCGCTGCGCGAAACCTGTGAGGAACTGGGTCTGTGTGACCCGGTGGACATCGTCGGAATGCTCTCGACTATCTATATCCCACCCAGCAATTTCGAGGTGCATCCGAGCGTCGGTTATCTGCCGTCCCTGCCCATCTTTCAGCCCAATCCGGATGAAGTGGCGGAGGTGATCACCGCGCCGTTACGCTGGCTGCTGGAAGATGAGCGCAAACGAGTCGATCCGTGGGAATTCCCCGGCGGGCGCATGATGATCCCGCACTATCTGTTTGGCGATCACATCGTCTGGGGCGCGACCGCGGTGATGCTCGGTGAACTAGAAGCACGGCTGCGGGCAGTACGGTGACTCGCTGGCTAATCGGCAGTATAGTGCTTTTCACACTCGTCGGCAGTGGGCTGATCGCTGGGGCGGTCGCCCTGCGGCGTGGTACCCCAGCCACTGACCTGATGGCCTACAGCACGTATCTCCAGGATCAATATCGCTTGCGTGTTATGGACGGAGCGCGCAGGCTCACGGCAGCGCTCGGCCCACCGTATCCCCGGCGCGAACTGAGGTTCAACTGGAATTGGACTGGTTTACTGGTGTACTCGTCCGAGCAGGATGGTAACCAAGAAATTTACCTCACCGATCTCCTCAGCGTCACCAATATTTCCAATCACCCCGCAGCAGACTCGCTACCGGTCATTAGCGCCGACGGACGGATCGCCTTCACCTCTGAGCGTGACGGCAATACTGAAATCTACCTGTGGGAGGCCGGCACGCTCACCAACCTTTCGCAGTATCCTGGCAGCGACAGCATGGCAGCGTGGAGTGTGGATGGACGGTTGGCCTGGGTACGAAATGATGATCTGGTCGTCATCTATGACGCTGGTGAACTGAGGAGCATCCCGGTTGAACCGACGTGGTTGGCGGCCGAGCTAAGCTGGAGCCGAGATGGACGGTTGGCCTGGTGCGCGCTCTCCGGCACTGACTGCACCCTGATGATCTGGGATGGCAGGCGGGCAAGCAGTATCAGTGTATCGCGGATCATCGCTCGCCCGGCCTGGAACACAGAGGGATTAATGGCCTTCCAGAATGAGTTAGGTATCCAACGCTGGAATGGTGATTGGGCGGAAACGATCATCCGCTTGAATAATCCCGCGAGCCGCCCCACCTGGCGGGATGACCAACGGCTCACATTTGTCATCCCACAGGTGAACTTTGGTAGCTTGCCGACAGGCCTGTATGAGTGGGATGGGAAGCGCACCACACGCCTCCTGCCTGACCCTAACGCGGAGTATGCTGTCTGGATTCCGGCCAGGCCATAAGTCGGGTATGTTACACTCGCCCAGAGTGAAGCATTCAGGAAACCCTCACCTTCATTATGTTGTCCTTCGTGCGTTTGATCGTGTGGCTGATGACCGTCCAGATGGTTTTGATCTGGGGAGCAGTCGCCCTGCGGCGCGGCACTCCCCCGCAGCATTTGATGGTCTATACCGGCGTCAGTCATTCTGCCACAGTCCTTAAGGTCCTGGATGGCACTTATGGTCTCGCGGTGAGCCTCGCACCCAGCCTGCCCCCGCACGCTGATCTCAATTTCTATAACTGGAATTCTAATGGTCAGTTGGTCTACGCGGCCCAGCAGGACGGCATTGGTGAAATCTTCCTGACCGATTTGCTCCACTACACCAACATCTCCGAACACCCGGCCAGCGATGAGCAGCCCGCACTCGGCCCGGATGGGCGCATCGCCTTTATCTCTGACCGCAGCGGCTATCGAGACCTGTACATCTGGGAAGCAGGAGCACTCACGAACCTGACGCAATCACCTGAAAAAGATGCGGAACCCGCCTGGAGCCAGGATGGACGACTGGCCTGGATTTACGCCGAAAACAAACTCATGGTCTACGCTGGTGAAAACATCGAGCAGGTTGCCATCGAACTTGGCGGTTGGGTCGTCAGCCCGACCTGGAGCCGGGACGGTCGGCTGGCCTGGTGTGCCTACCGCGCCCTCAAGTGTGATTTGATGATTTGGAATGGATTGGCAGTCGAGCGTATTGCCCGGTCGAGCGTCTTCACGCGCCCGGTCTGGAGCGCCGATGGTCGGTTGGTGTTTAAGTCCGATCAAACAACCATCAGCATTTGGCAGGACGGTGCATTCGAGAGCATTCAACCGGCGGTGCTGAACATCGGCTTCCCGGCCTGGGATTTTGCCGGGCGGGTGACCTTCAACTCCTTGTATCCGATCGTGGGAAATTCAGTGCCGTTCTTCCGTTCACACGTTTATCGGTGGTCCGGCGGTCAACTCCGTTTGCTGCTGAACGAAGCCATGATCGAGTCCCCAGTGTGGATGCCTGAGGCCAGGGAGCCTCAAAACACGCCGCGATAGATCACTTCAGCCGGGAGCGTAATCCCCAGCGATTGGATCGTGAGTTGCAGATCGTCCCCGATGACATTGCCCAATGTCCAGGTGCCATCAGGCTGTCGACGGCGGATTTCAATGCGTTTTTCATCCTGCCAGATGAGCACATACTCGGTAAATTCGGGGATCGAACAGTAATGATCGAACTTGGCCCCCCGATCAAAATCGGCTGTGGATGGCGATAGGATTTCGATGACGACTGAGGGATTCGTCAGCGATGGCCCCAGGTCGTCCACCATCTGGGGCTCACCACAGAGAATGGTGATGTCTGGATAGGCGCGCATCTTGCTGGGTGTCTTCACGCGGATGTTACTGCCTAAGGGTTCACAACCGCGCTGGCGAAGTTCCGGTTCGAGGCCAACGATCACGTTACGGACGATACGCTCGTCCGCCAGCGACGCGCCAGCCATGCTGACCACCCAATCGCCCACATATTCATGCCGGACTTCACTGGCGGCTTCATAAGCCAAGTATTCGGCTTCCGTCATGCGGAAAAAGTGTTCACTAAATTCCTTATGAGCGAACATAGCGACTCTCTTTGGCTGATTCGTCTAGTGTAGCTCATTACACCCGGGCCAGATGCCGGGCATACAGCGTGACTACCACGACCATGAGGGTCAGCGGGAGCAACACGCCAAAGGCCGTCTCGATACCGACTGAATCTGCCAGCACACCCAGCGCAAAGGGCGTGATGGCCGCTGCAATACCTGACCCCATCGAGGTGCGGGCGCTGGCGGCATTGGGATTGTTCACGCCGACGGTCGAGGCGGCGGCCAACGTCAACGGGAACAGATTCGCCAGTCCCAGTCCGCACAGGAAGAGGCCGAAGATATTGACCGGGGTCGAGCGTACCAACCACAACAGCGGAAAACCCACCAGCACAATCCCACCCGCGATCAGCAGCAGGGTGATGGTCGGATAGCGACGGGTAAGGATACTGCCGGCTGCCCGACCCACGATCATCCCTAACCCGAACAGACTGACCGTCAAAGCCGCATCTTCCGGCGTGAACTTGAGGGCCTGTTCCAAGAAGCCGGTTGACCAGAACACCATCGAGGCCTCGACGGCGGTGGCGAAGAACACCACCAACCAGAAACCCCAGAACGCCCGCGGCAACGGTGCATTTGAGCGCGTCTGGGAGGTAGAGGCATCCGTCCGCCGTTCTGGGATGGGCACACGCCAGTTGAAGGCCGCCAGCAGCACCCAGACCACAACACCCACATAGGCCACCAAACGCCAGGTGATCCCCTGCTGCTCCCCCAGGCTGACCACGACCGCCGATAAAGTGGCGCCAACCACTGCCAGCGTATTCGATTCGGTCAGCGGGATGGCGCGGTTGGCACCATGATGATCCGACAGGGTCGCTTGGATCATGATGAGCGACATCGAACCGATGTAGGCCATCAAGAGCGTAGCTGCGATAGTGATCGGCGGGGTGCGGCCTACGGTGAGCAGCAACATGCCCAGTACCATGCCAGCGCTGCCGCCCCAGAAGAGGACCCGCCGTCCGAAGCGCCCTGCCAGTCGATCTGCCGTCAAACCAGCCAGGGTCATGCCCAGGGCAAAAGCCGCTGAATATAACCCGGAAATGGTGTAGTCAATCCGAAGTTCAGCGGCGAGGAAACTGCGTAACGGCCCCAGGGAGGCCTGCAAAAAAGCATAATAGGCCAGCATCAGATAAGCCAGCCAGGTGAACTGATCGCGACGGAAGGGTATAGATGGCATGATGTCCCTTTGTGTGATGGGTCAATCATGCTTTTGGCCGGTGCTAGTCGTCAACCAGTCCATGCCAGTCCGCTGTGCCAAGCCATCCGCGGAAAACTATCTGTGATCCACGACCGTTATTTGTGCCCAAGACTCGCCAGTGACCGGGAAACGGTCGTGGATTACTTTCAGCTACTGACTTAGACTGGTGGCTGATACCCAATGGCGGATGAGGCAAGCCTCGTCCCTGCGAATTACAAACGCATTGGACAAATTGGACACTTTTGACAGTTTTGACAACAGGATTGGTCGTTGCGGTTCGGTCTCGGTCGCCCCATTGTGGGACTTCCATCGGGCGGATCAGGGCGTCTACAGGCTACCCCACCTTTCGTGATTGGTGAGATATTTTGGACTTACGCAGAGGTGCGGGTTTTCAGGCGGGCGCACAGCCGTCCCACCGGGAGGCTACGCTCTGCGCCCCTGCAAAAGGCGCAGTTTTTCTAAGTACGGGCGTCCCTACAAATGCTCGTTGTTTGGGTAAGTCCTATCGGTATGATCATAACATAAAGCAATCGCCAAAATGGAACATTTGTTTCAATTTTCTCTCATTTTTCCCAGCACATGAACCGAGGGTGTTTTCTACTCTACGCCACGCTGATCCTGCTGCTGGCTGCTGGATTGCGCTTTCACGCGCTCGGTCAGGATGCCCGCTTTCATCAGGATGAAGCACTCTTCGCCAGCTTCGCCCGGCGCGCTGCGGTGCAGGGCGACTGGCTGCTGACGGGCGCACTGGATAAGACTCCGCTGTCGATCTACCTGCAAGCCATCAGTTTCTCGGCGGTTGGTGTAACCCCTCTGCCGGACGGCGTCCTCACCCTAGGCGTTCATCAGGGCGAGTTCGCTGCCCGCCTGCCTGCCATTTTCGCCTCCATTCTATTGGTAGCGGTGATTTCCAGAGTGGCTAGAGGTCAGGGGTCAGGGGTCAGGGGCAAGCCACAAGCAGCGATTCGCAATCCGCTCGTGGCCCTGTTCATCGCCGCCTGTTCGCCCTTGCTCATCGCCTTCAGCCCGACTGCTTTTACTGATATGCCGTTCCTGCTGCTGCTGACGGTCTCGTTATGGTTGACGCTGCGAGGAAAACCCCTGTGGGCGGGCGTGTGGTTAGCGCTTGCGTTCGCTGCCAAACAACAGGCGGTGTTATATGTACCGCTGCTGATTGCCATCAGCTATCAGCGGTTAGCCATCAGCCAGAAAGCAAAGGGCGAGCGAACGGCGGCGGACGCGATCAATCGCGTCCCTACAGGTGAATCGTCATCTATCGTTCGTCATGGTTTGCTGCTCGTCCTTCCACTGGCCCTCATGTTGCTGCTGCTCCTCGGTTGGGATGCGCTCCGCAACTCCCCACCCGGCCTCTTCGCGCTGGCGACTGCCAACAACGCCCCAGATCGTTTCCCCCGGCCCGATGAACTGCTGCCACGCCTGCAAACATGGTGGGCCTATGCCGATATGCTCATCGGCTGGCCGTTCGTGCTGGTCGCAGGCTTCATCCTCATCTGGCTGGTCACACTCCGGCGGACGGTGACCCGGGTTGATGGCGTACTGGCGGGCTACACCGCGCTCTACCTGCTGGCGCACTGGCTGCTGCCGTTCAATACGTATGACCGCTATCTGCTACCGCTGGTGCCGTTGGTGATTAGCCTGCTGGCACGATCTGTTCAAGAGATCGGAAAAGCGTACGCGGTACTCATTTACAGTGGGCGGATATACGGGCGAAGACGCCCTAATCCGCCCCTACGTCCACACCTGGCAACAACCTATGTGCTGATTGGACTGACGCTTCTGCCCGCGGCGTGGAGCGCGGCACGCCTGCACGTTGCGGTCGGCGGGGATCGGGGGCAGCTGGCTGGGATTGACGCGTTGGCCGACTGGCTGGAGGCCAAACCGCTGGGGACGATCATTTATGATCGCTGGTTAGGTTGGGGATTGGAATATTATCGGGGCAGTTGGTCGGATAAGCGCATGGTCTACTATCCCACGCCGGGGGAACTGGCGCGGGGGGCCGCCGCCCAACCCGACCCAGCCCCCCGCTACTTCCCGATGCCGGTTGAAGTTTCCGCTGAGGGCTGGCTACAAGCATTGCGTGAGGCGGGTTTCAGTATCAACCGGGCCTATGAAAGCGCCCGGTTCATCGTTTACGAACTGATCCCACCGTAACGGGGGAACCTCACCCCCCTGCCCCCTCTCCTTCCGCACCCCTGGGTTGTCGAAAAGTACGAACAGGCCCGTGGGCGGGGTGCTGGAGAGGGGGAGTCCAGAGACACTCCAGAGATGACCGGGAATAGACCAGCCATCCTTTCACGCCTGGCAAGACATTATCTCGCCCATTGTCAGTGTGTGGGTTTCAGTGGGTGGATAGACGAGCGAAGAGTGCCGTCGTGCCGTCGGCATAATCCCCTAACTACGGACCCGGTACGACAATGTACTCGTCGGTATAGAGGTGGTAACGCAGTTCGCAGAACTCATCGGCGTCCTTACCGGAGGCGACACCTTCCGGGCTGGCGAAGGCGGCTTCCATGGCCTCGACGCTGTCCCACCACAATTCTGCAGTCCCGTGATAGTTTGGCTCGGCATTATCCGGCTGCACCGCCTGATTGATATTGATGCGGTAGCCCTTCAGCCCCGGCATTTTTGAAGAAATCTTGGTGTGCTCATCCACCCAGCGCACCTTGAATTGTTCCAGTGTCATCCCCGGCTTGGGGGTCAGAAAAGCAATTAACTTCACCATGATCAGGCTCCTCATCAAATTTATTCGCTCTAGCGGACAATAGCAGGCTATTATAACGCCAGATCGTCAGCCTCCATACCGACCCACAGGAGTCCCTATGTCCATGCATGAAACGCTCTTTACCATCGGCAATATCCTGGTCATGCCCTTCTGGTTTCTGATGATTGCGCTGCCCAACTGGTCATGGACGCGGCGCATTGCCGGATCATGGTGGGGGATCGGTACTGTGGCCGTTATGTACGTGATTGCTCTGGTCGGGAGTTTCTTCGTCAGTGGTGGCGGAGCGCCTACTGATCTCGCCAGTCTGGGGACGGCAGCGGGCATCGCCGCACTGCTGGGGACTCCGGTTGGTGCGGCGACCGGTTGGTTACACTATCTGGCTTTTGATCTGTTTGTCGGGCGTTGGGCTTACCTCGACAGCCTGGGCAAGCCGCTCAATCGCTGGTTGGTGGGCGTGGCCCTCTTCTTCATCCTGATGGCCGGGCCGTTCGGGCTGCTGCTTTATCTGGGGCTCAAGTCCCTCCAGAGCCGCCGTTCAGCGTGACAGTGCAGGCCTTACCGCCAGCGGCTTCTGACTAGAGCAAAATATTGACGATGAGCTGCACAGACATTGCTACAACCAAGATGGCCAGCACAGCATAGTAAGCGATCCGCATGCGGCGGTCGGTAGGCGGTTGAATGGACTGACCGACGGCCAAACCGCACCAGATCATGGCGCCGAGCCAATCACCCTGGACCAGGTTAAGTATCCCTAGCGCGCCAAAGATCAGTGCCAGCCAGGTTGTGTTCTTGCTACCCAATGTCGATTCCATGTGATTCTCCATTGCAAAATGATTTTCAATGAAAATGTAGCACAAGTTGCGAATCGGAGTCAATACGTTGTAAACTATTTTTAAATGGAACCTCAGTTTTAGGGGTAATTTGGATGTCGACCATTCCAGACGGTGTAGAAGAACAGCGCATTATCAGTGATGTAAAAGCCTTGCAGGTGTACTTTAACCCCAAGCGCTTGCGCATCATCGAACATCTTATCCACCAACCACGTACCATACATCAGGTGGCGGATTTACTGGGTGTACCGTTCACCCGCCTCTACTATCAGTTCAATCTCCTGGAGAAGCATGGTTTCATCCGCGTGGTGGAGACGCGTAAGCTGGGAGGTGCAGTCGAAGAGAAATACTATCAGGTCACGGCGCTACGGTTCGTGATTGACCGCGCCAGCAAACACACGATGGGGGAAGATCGCCTGCTCGATACTTTGCTCGGGAGCGTACTGGATGATACCCGCGAGGACATTCGTGAGAGCTTCCAGTCCGGCGTACTCGATATGAATCAAAAGCCGCCGCACCCCAGTGCACTGATGCTCAACCGGGCCGTCTTCCGGCTAACACCTGAGCAATTGGCTGAATTCCATGAACGGCTGACCGACATCATCACTTCACTCGTGACCGGGCCTGCGGAGCCAGAAAACAGCCAGTATTACGGTTTTGCCGTCACCCTCTATCCGACCGCGTTCATGCAGGATGGGGAAGCGGAAACCGACGAAACCTAAGCTTTCAGAGAAGCCTCGGCCACGGGGTTGAGCTTGCGGTTGAGGGTTTGGGCTTCCGGGTGCAGGCTGATGAGCCAGTCGCCGATCAAACCGGCGGCCTGATGCAAGCCCAAGGTCGGGCGTGGATGGCCGAGCGTCCCCAATTGCAGGGTGAATTCACCGCCATCGGGATGTTCAGTCAGCAGGAAGGCAACATGCTGCTCAATGGTCGGCTCTTTGACAAATACCTCAAACAGCAGGCTGCGCCGCCCGCGATAGGCCGCCATCAGACTGATGATATTCTCCCCGGCGCGATGTTCGCTGCGCTCAAAGTGGGCCAGCATTTCATCCACGGAAAGCGGTGAACGCAGAACAATATGCGGCATGGCTAACTCCTCGATCACCGGGACAAGGGGCGCAGGTTGGTCATTGCGTTGATAGGCAAAGTAATGGCAGGGGCGGCCTTCCTGCCCTGCTTTGCGTTCATACTTGGTCAGCACACGACCTGGCATCTGGTAGACCCAGGGCGTTTCCAGCCGATTGGTCAGACCGGGAGTCTCGGTCAGCAGCGCCGCACTCATCTCCGCGTACTCGACAATATCGGTCGCCAACCAGAGCAGACCGCCAGGTCGCAGCCGATTGACGATGGCATCCAAGGTATCCCGCTGCATCAGACGGCGTCCGGCATGGCGCGTTTTGAACCAGGGGTCCGGAAAGTTGATATGCACTTCGCTCAGGCTGGCCGGTGTAAACAGATGATGCAGCGCCGTCTCCGCCATCGAGTGGATGACACGCACGTTGGTCAGGCCGCGCTTACGGATCATGTCCTCGCCAGCCACCAGGCACTTGTTGGCGATCTCGATTCCGATCACGCTGGAGCCTGGGTGGACGGTTGCCAAATGCGCCAGATAGTGGGCGTAACCAAAGCCAATTTCGAGGATGAGCGGACGCTCAGCCCCAAAGAGCGCTGACCAATCGGTCGGCCAGGGGAGAGTCCAGCTACTGAGTTTGGGAAGGGATGGTGTGGATGCAGTCACAGTCACTTGAGGTCAATATCGCGGATCAAGAGCCTGCATTATAGCAGGCCCACACTGATTCGTATCCCCATCGTGCCGAATGATCAGCCAGCAGTAGACTGGTTGCCTGACAGGAAGGGATAGCTTACACCGCCGACATTGACCACTGGTATAGCCCGCTGCTATGGGTCAAAATTCTTAATACTCGTAAGACCAATCTGCCGATAGACTAAAAATATAATGCTCATTGGTCGGAGAAATGTTAGTCAACATGCCGTGGCGAATCGTTCATTTAGTTGAGGGGCACCTGGGTTTGACGCCCTTATGGGGGCAGTTTACGACCGAAGAGTTAAGCCATTATGACCAGACTGCGCTGGATGCCATCGCACGGGGCAAACATCCACTCATGCATAACATCTATGACTGCACCGGCTTAGACTCGCTGCCACCGCTGATGGAGATGTCAAAGCTGCAGGTCGGACAACATCCCCGGGTCGGGTGGATCATTTTTGTGGGCATCCGGAATGACCTGCTCAAATTCATCCTCTCCATGACCACGCAGATGTTTGGTCATCGCCTGCGCTTTATGAAGTCTCATGCGGAAGCTCTCCAATTTCTACAACAGGTCGATAGCACGCTACCGGACTTAAGTGGGTTTGATGTTCCATCCATGGTCAATCAAATCTATGCCGGGATCACCCCTGATGGAGTAATCCCCATTGGCCCCTGAGTTGCAACAAACCAATGCCATTTTGCTAAACGCCTTGACGGAGAACCGCACGTAACATGCCCTGGAGTATTATTCATCTGGTAGATCATCACCTCGGCGTTACACCGGTCTGGGGGAAGTTCGGTGTTGACGAGCTGCAGGAATATGATGCGGTTGCGCTCGCGTCCATGTCGCGGGGGGAGCATCCGTTGATCCACAACATCTATGATTGCACCGGGCTGGAGACGCTGCCGCCATTGGCCGAAATGGGACGCCTGCAGGTTGCCCGGCACCCCAAGGTGGGATGGGTCATCTTCGTGGGCATTCAAAACGATCTGTTGAAATTCATGCTCTCGGTGACGACACAGATGTTTGGACAGCGCTTGCGCTTTATGAAGTCCCACGCGGAAGCCCTTCATTTTCTACAACAGGTCGATAGCACCCTGCCCAATCTGGACCGGTTTGATATCCCTGCCCTCGTTGCGCAGATCCATGCCGGAACCATTCCGCCTGATGTGACGTATATCGGGCCGTAGGGACGGGTTATTCCCTTAATAGTTCCCTCGCTAGTCTTTACCCCCTCTTCACATATTGTTGATAGCCGCATAACTGCGCACCGTTACCTTACACAAGCTTTTGCTTAAAGGACGGTGCCATGACCACGGATGATCGCACTGGCTTGCCGCTGGCGTCGGGAACACGGCGTGAGCCAGAGACAAAATCAACCACGACCTGGCTGGCAGCGCTCATGACATGGGTGCAAAAGCCACGGATTCAGGATCTATTCCGGGCGCTGCTGTATGCCAGCCCGGCACTGGTGATCTTCATCCTTTTCACCTATGTCCCATTCATCCGGTCCATCTGGCTGAGCCTGCACATCACCAATATTCAGGGTGACCCGGCCAAATGGAACGGCATTGATTACTACCTGCGTATCCTGGCGCTGGATGGCAGCGGGCGAACCGAATACCTGACCAGCATCGGCATGAGCTTCCAGTACGCCCTCATGGTCGTCCCACTGGGCATCATCATCGGCCTGGGCTTAGCGATGCTGGCGACGGCCAAAGTGCGAGGCATTCAGGTCTACCGCACGATCTACACCAGCAGCATCGCTATCTCACTAGCGAGCGCCGGGGTGATCTGGGCACTCATCTACAATCCCTCGACCGGCACCCTGAACTGGCTGGTCGATCTGCTGCAACTGGACTCGCCCAGCCTGCTGACCAGCAACCGCACTTCCATGGCGGCTGTCGCGGTCATGAGTATCTGGTCAGGCTTAGGCTTCAACTTCATCATCACCCTGGCGGGTATTCAGGCTATCCCCCAAGACCTGTACGAGAGTGCCGCGATTGACGGGGCGGGCGGCTGGCACGCCTTCCGCTTCATCACACTGCCACTGTTGGGGCCAACGCTGCTGTTCCTGGTGGTCATCAATACCATCGGCAGCCTACAAGCCTTCACCCAGTTCCATCTGTTGACGCAGGGGCAATCGCCCAATGTATTCGTCTACGAAACCTTCAAGTCCTTCTGGTACGAAAACCGGTACGGTTTCGCCTCGGCGATGTCGCTGGTGCTGTTCGCCATCCTGCTGATCCTCACAATCATCCAATATCGCGGCTTGAATAACCGGGTGCATTACCAATGATGTCTTTCCGCTCTGGCAACCGCACCGATGCGCTGCGTTACAACGCCATCGCCTATACGCTGCTGACGATCACCGCCATCGTCCTGATGTTCCCGCTCATCTTCTCGCTCTCGCTGGCGCTGCAAGGGGAGACGGTGGCCCCAACCCTGTTGCCCACCGACTGGAGCAACCTGGACTGGCATGTATTCAGTACCGTGTTTGAGCGCCAGCCGATCATGCTGCGCTGGATACTCAACTCCTTCGTCGTCTCCATCACGGTGACGCTCGGTGTGCTGGTGACGAGTTCGCTGTTGGCCTTCGCGCTCTCCTACCTGGACTTCCCCGGCAAAGGCCTGCTCTTATTCTTCACCCTCGGCACCCTGATGGTGCCGTTTGAAGCCACCCTCATCCCCAACTATCTCTTCGTCGCCCGGTTGGGCTGGCGCGATACCTACCAGGGGTTGATTGTGCCGTTCCTCGCCAGCGGGTTTGGGGTGTTCCTCCTGCGCCAGTATTTCCTGACTCTCCCGCGTGAACTCTACGATGCCGCGCTGGTGGATGGCTGCACCCGCCTCCGCTACTTGTGGCTCATCCTAGTTCCGCTGTCACGACCGGCCCTGGCAACTCTGGCCGTTTATACCTTCCTCGGCACCTGGAATCAGTTCTACTGGCCGTTGCTCATCACCAACAGCACCGAGTGGCGTACCACCCAGGTCGGCATCACCATCTTCCGCGATTTCGAACTCGGCGTCTTCAATATCCAGATGGCAGCCACGCTCATCGTGATGCTGCCCACCCTGATTTTGTTGGTTCTCGGTCAGCGTCAACTGGTACGCGGTCTGACGGCTGGCGCGCTCAAAGGTTAGCTGGTCTCTATATCGTCCTATTGTTGGAGGAAGTCGATCCATGAAGAAGTCTACCGTTTTGATGACGGTCGTCCTGTTCGCCCTGCTGCTGCCCATGATGCTCCTGAGCATCGTCCCGGCAGCCATGCAGGATGCTACCGCCACCCCACTGCCGACTATTACCTCTGTCCCGCCGGTAGCCAAGCCGGAAGGTGCCATTGAAGTCAGCTTCTGGTACGGCCTCGGTGGTCAGCTCGGCAACGTGGTTCAGGAAACGGTCAACCGCTACAACCAGAGCCAGTCCACCTACTACATCAATGCTATTTTCCAGTCAAGCTATGACGACACCATTAACAAGATCAACGCTGGTCTGGCGAGCGGCGACCTGCCGAACCTGGCCCAGATTTTCGAGGCCGGTACCCAGCGTATGATCGACACCGGCAGCATCGTGCCGGTGCAGAGCCTGATGGAACGTGACGGCCTGTTGAGCGTCATCGATGATATGGAACCCGCCGTTCGTGCCAACTACGTTGTCAACGGCACCCTGTACTCGGCCCCCTTCAACAGCTCCACCGCCATGCTGTTCATTGACCGCGCCGCTTTCGCCGCGGCGGGCCTGAACCCGGATGAACCTCTGGTCACTTTCGAGCAGGTGGCAGAATATGCCCGCGCCCTGACCGTCAAGGACGCCAACGGCAATGTCACCCGCTATGGCATCGGCCTGTACCCCGAAGGCTGGTTCATGGAACAAATCCATGCCGTCCACAACGCCTTCATGGGCACTCCCGACAATGGCATCTTCGGTCGTATGGAACAGTACACTTACAATGACGCGATCGGTGTGCAATGGCTGGAATGGATGAAGCAGTTGGTCGATGAAGGTGTCGCCATTTATTACGGCCCCGGTGGCGGTAATGCGGCGGGTGCAGCCTACGCCAACGGCGAAATCGCCATGCACTTCTCCAGCATCGCCGGTCTGCGCAGCTTCATCGCCTCGGCGGAACGTTCGGGCGCAGGCGTCGAAGTCGGCACCGTCTACATGCCCCGTAACGAAGGTGTCGAGGGCAAAACCATCGTTGGTGGCGCTTCCCTGTGGATCACCAACACCGGCACCCCAGAACAACAAGAAGGTGCCTGGGACTTCATCAAGTGGGCGCTGACCCCGGAAATTCAGGCATTCTGGTCGATCAACACCGGCTACATCCCGGTTCTGCAGAGCGCCTACGAACTACCTGAAATGCAGGAAGCACTGGTTCGTTACCCCCAATTCCAGGTCGCGGTTGATCAACTCCGCGGCGCAGAAATCGCCCCGGCCAACACCGCCCACATTTCTGGCACCTTTGTGCCGATGCGCCTCGATGTGGTCAAGGCCATTGACGACTTCATTATGGGGAACGCACCCAGCGCCCAGGCTGCCCTGGATGCCGCAGTAGCTTCTTCCAACGAAATCCTGGAAGAATACAACCTGACCGTCGCCCCGTAGTTTCCGTCTGTGAAGGGGCGACCCGGCGGGTCGCCCCTTCAAATTGAGCGCAGCAAACCGTCAGACCGCGTACCGGATGACGCTGACCAGCGGTGCCCGAGGGCGCCGCTTTTCCTTTCCCATCAGAACTACCCAAAGCAGGTCTGTGATTGCTTGGGCAATGAGTCGCTTGTCTGATACGGGAATTCTCGTTACAGTTACATGAGTCAGTATTAAGCTACTGTAATGGAGAAAAATCCCCATGCGTACTCGTTCGTTTATGAAGTGGTCTTTGGTTGTGACTGTCATTGCACTGCTGGCCGTGCTGGCTGCCGGGGTCATGGCCCAGGAAGATACCCGCACTGCGCCCGTCGCATGGCCGGACCTCGGTGGTCGGGAAATCACCATCGCCACCACCAACGACTACCCCCCCTACCAGTACTTTGATGAAAACAACGTCCTTGTCGGCTGGGAATATGATGTCATCGGCGACATTTGCGCCCTCATCAACTGTGTTCCCGTCTTTGAACAAACCTCGTGGGAAGGCCTCCTGATCGCCGTCTCCAATGGCGACTTTGACATCGGCAGCGGCGGCATCACCTATACCGCCGAGCGCGATGAAGTCCTCGACTTCACCCAGCTGTTCCACACCTATGCCGAACGCCTGCTGGTGGTAGACGGTGAAAGCCGCTTCACCGACTCGGCCAGCCTGATGGCGATCAGCGATTTTATGGTCGGCACCCAAATCGGTACTACCAATGAAATCACCGCACAGACCCTCTACGGCGCGGACAAGGTCAATTCTTACGAATCCTTTGGCGCTGCAGTGCAGGCCCTCATCAACGGCGATGTCGATGCGGTGGTGATTGATGGCCCAGCAGGACAGGGCTTCATTGATGCTCAGGGCGGGCTGATGATGCTGGATGATGTGCTGAGTGGCACCCAGGGTCTTTCCTTCCCGATGACCCCCGGCAGCGATCTGATCCAGCCCTTCAACGCCGCCATGTCTGCGCTCAAGGCCAGTGGTCGCTGGACGGAAACCTGCATCAAGTGGTTCCCGGATAGCACTGCCGAATTCTGCAGCTAAAGCAGATTAACAATGCCGCCGGAGCTATTCGCTCCGGCGGTTTCTTTTTACCTTTATTGAATCAAAGCGCTGAACGCCTACTTCACCTTCTCGCGTTCCTCGGCCTCCATTAACCACTCGCCCTGGACCGCCGGTGCAGTCGGCGCGGGGATGGCGGGACGTTCACCCCAGAAAGGACTATCCAAGCCACTGTGAACCGCCCCCAGCTTCATCAGGTGCTGGCGCTCCTGATATACGTCCTTGCGGAAGGCGATCCCCAATAAGACCCAGCCGATGAAGGCAATCGGCATGAAGATCGACCAGCCAAACATATTGAGCATAATGCCCACATAGATCGGGTTTTCCAGGTAGCGGTACATCCCTTTGGTCTGGACATTCGTTCCGGCGTCCGTCACCACTGCGAACGACTTGGCCCGTATCAACTGCGCCTGGGAGAGCAGATGGATGGCAAAGGCAAACGCCTGAATGCCGAGTGCGGTCAGGCCGAGCCAGGTGGGTAATTCCAACCGGAAGACAAACGGCAACAGCAACGTGATAGCCGTCAGCCAAATGGGCTTTGGCATGATGATGTTGTCATGTTGTTCTTTCGGAGTCGAGCGCACCGCAATCAGTTCGTTGATGACCAGCGCGACAAAGAGCAAACGGCTCAGCAGATCAATGATGCTCACGATCAGACCTCCGGCTATTACCCAGTCCTGACAAGAGTATGCTTAAGAAAGTAAATTTTCGCCACAAGATGCACTGACAGTCTCCTGCAATCTTCCCCATGAACTCCGGCCGCACAGCCATGCGCCCCTCCTTTGAATCCTTTAGGAGATGATGGCGAAGCGCTTCCCCCTGCACGCTACACCATCCGATGTTATACTCCCCCTATGATCGACGCACCCGAAACCCCAACCCAGCCCTATAATTGGGCGCGCCTCGTCTCTGATGTCGTCAGCCCGCCAGTGGTCACTGGCTTGCTGGCCATTGCGCTTGCCATTAAAGATGGACGCGATAGCCTGGAGCGATTGCTGCTCTCGATCTTCATTCTGGTGGTTGCGCTGTTGGCCCCGTTGGCCTACATCGTCTCACGCGTGCGGCGGGGTAAGGTGGAAGACATCCACATGCCCAACCGTCACGAACGCTATAAACCGCTGGCCTTCAGCCTGATCTGTACGATTATCGTCTGGATCGGCGTGCGCCTGTGGGGGCCATTCCCTAACCTGTACTTTTTGACCACTTTCATGTTCATCATGACCGCGCTGGGTCTGGCCGTCACCTTCTTCTGGCAGATCAGCGTTCATACCACCACCATCAGCGGTGTGACCATCCTCACTGGCATGATCTACGGCCCCGTACCCGCCGCGCTGGTTGCCCTGTTCATCCCGGTCGTGATGGCAGCGCGGCTGAACCTCAAGCGGCATACGGTCGCACAGACGCTCGCCGGAATCGCCTTAGGCACCACCATACCCTTTATCATTCAGGCCCTGACTTCCCGGTTATGACTTATGAGCGATGCCAGCCCTGCACCCAAACAAGCCCAGGACGCCACTAACCTCCGCATCCGGTTATTGACGGCTGCGACCCTCGGCCCTCTCATCATCCTGCTCATCATTGTGGGCGATTGGCCGTTTAACACCCTCATCATCGCCGGAGGGGTTTTGGGCCTGCTGGAGTTTTGCGCGCTAGGTGAACGGCAGGGCTGGATCGGCATCACGCAGGCCGGGGTACCAGCTATGCTGCTCCTGCTGATGAGTTTTGCCAATGGGCTGCCGCAGCTTTTCCCGGCCATCTTTCTGATGGCGGCGGTCATCGCAGCCCTGATCGATAGCATTCGGACGGTTCCCCTGCCCGAACGCCCACCGCATGTACTGGTCACGCTGGTCGGCCTGGCTTACATCGGGTTTCCACTGGCGTTTATGATCGCTATCCGGGGTCGGGCTGATGGCCTCAACTGGTTGGCCTTCATCATGACGACCACCTGGGTGACCGATACCTTCGCCTACATTGGCGGACGGCTGTGGGGCAAGCGTAAACTTGCGCCGATGATCTCCCCGAAGAAAACGGTCGAAGGGGCGATCACCGGAGTCGCAGCCGGAGTCGTCAGCGGGATGATCGTGCTGGCAAGCGCCGGATACCTTGCTCCCGGCACTATCGTGCTGGCAATCCTAGCGCCGCCCATGGCCGTATTGGGCGACCTGCTCGAATCGTGGATCAAGCGACAACTCGGCGCGGGCGATTCTCACCTAAGCGGACTCGATGTCATACCCGGTCATGGTGGTGTCCTCGACCGGGTCGACTCGCTGATTCTGGTGACGGTGGTCGTCTACGTGTATCTGGTCATCAGCGGTTGGGCATAGTCCGACTGCCCAACCAGCCCCTGTTCCACGCTTCCCACCCGATTAACGACTCTCGATCAACACCTGCATCCCAAAGCGAGGCCGGATGGTGATGCCGGGATCGAGATCAAGACGTTGACCCGGGACCAGATTCAGCCGGAACCGCTGGCTGATGGTCGCCAGCAGCAGCACACCTTCCATCTCGGCGAAACTGTTGCCGATGCAAATGCGCGGGCCACCACCAAAGGGCAGATAAGCATTTTTCGGCAGGGTCTCAGTGCGTCCATCCAGCCAACGCTCCGGGTCGAAACCCAGCGGATTATCGAACCAGCGCGAGTCCCGGTGCAACAGATACTGGGCAATCCAGATATTGGTATTTTTTGGGATGCGGTAGCCGCCCAGTTCCACATCCTCATTCGCCATCCGGCTAATGCTCCAGGCCACTGGATACAGCCGCATGATCTCCTTCAAGACAGCGGTGGTGTACGGCAGTTGACGTAAGTCGGCAAAGGTCGCCGGTCGCCCGCCCAGGACGCTATCGACTTCGGCTTCCAAGCGCGCCCGCACCGCCGGATTTTGCGAGAGCAGCATCCAGCCCCATGAGAGCGTATTGGCTGTCGTCTCGTGACCAGCGATATACAGGGTGACGACCTCATCCCGCAGTTGGGCAGCGGACATCGGTTGATCTTGATCGTCCCGCGCTTCCATCAGCATCGCCAACAGATCATCATGAGGGGTCGGGTCACTCCGTCGGGCTTCGATGATCGCTAACAGGTACTTGTCAAAGGCATCAACCGCCGCTTTGAGGTTGGCCCGATTCGGCGTTGGGATGGCGGTAGGCAGAAAGGCTTCCCAACTCTGGAAGTCTCCCTTCAGCCCTTCCATCATGGTCGTCAGCAGCGCTTCCATGTGGTCGGCATCCGTCAATTCGGCACTAAACAAGGTTCGGGTCGCAATACGCGAGGTCAGGCGCATCATCTCATGATGGATGTCCCGCTCTGAGCCCGCTTGCCAGCCTGCAACTGCCTCGGCAGTCAACTGCACCATCGTATCGGCATAACTGGCAATGCGTTTGGTGTGGAAAGCGGGTTGCGCCAGCTTGCGCTGTCGCCGCCAGAAATCTCCTTCACTGGTCACAAGACCATTGCCCAGAACCAGCGGCGTCGCAAACCCGGATTGGTATCCTTTGCGGAAGGTTTTACCAGTGCCTTGCAGCACCTCGCCGATCACATCCGGGTGCATGACCAGCACTTGCAGGCCACCAACGCCAAAAGAAAATGGGGCTACATCGCCGTGGGCCTGATGCAGCGCTGCCAGATAGCCGATAGGGTCGCTGCTGAAATCGGTCATCGTCCCAATGACAGGCCAGCCAGGTTTAGCAGCGGGCAGCGGACGGGCGATCTCTATAATGGCATCGTGTGGACGGATCATTCTGGCTTACTCCTGATTTACGTACCGTCTGGACGGTTTTATTTACTATACTGACCAGACGGTTTTATGTCAATAAGAAGTGCATAAGAACTTCCAGCCGGGGTAAGGTGACCTACCCTGCGCGGCATCTTATTCCATTAGATTAAACACATACACAGGTACACGCTCATGACGACCTTCACCGAAACTGAAATCCAGTACATGCATTCGCAGAAGCTCGGTCGGCTGGCAACCCTCGCCCCGGATGGCGCACCCAATAATGTCCCGGTCAGCTTTCGCTACAATGCTGAACTCGGCAGTATTGACATTGGTGGATTCAAACTCAGCGGCAGCAAGAAGTTCAAGAACATCGAACGCGATGGACGAGTCTCTTTTGTGATTGATGACGTGCTGCCCCCCTGGGAACCACGCGGCATCGAGATTCGGGGTCGAGCAGAGGCGATTCAGATGAAGGTGAGCGACCCAGCGAGTGAGCAGTTTGGCGATGCGCTCATCCGCATCACACCGGAGCATATCATTAGCTGGGGTATTGATACCCACCCCTACACCCGGAACAGCCGCAAAGTTGAGCGTGCATAAGCCGTAGAGCAGCCGTCATCCAGCAGACCGCCGGAGCGGCGCAGCCTATGTTATCCTCTCCTTTAGCACCAGGAGAGACTCCACCATGCCGCGCCGTATTTTCGGACGGGCGCACAGCCGTGCGCCCCTACATTACCGGACACGACTCATCGTGTCCCTGCTGATTGCCATTCTATTGATGACGGTATCACTGGCCCGTGCTGATGAAAACACCCCACCCATCCCAGAGGCCATGCCGCTGATTGACGAAGGCGACCAGGACATCCTCAATATCCTGCTCATCGGTGCCGCCACCAATAACCCCGCCAATCCGGGCCTGACGGACTCGCTGCTGGTGGTTTCGATCAACCGCACCGCCAGCACGGTCTCGCTGGTCTCCATCCCACGCGATTTGTATACATACCTCCCGGGTTTTGGTATGTACAAGATCAACACCGCCTACTTTTATGGGGAAAACAACGCCGTTGAAGGAGGCGGAATCGGCCTGCTGAAAGCGACCATCCGTTATAACCTCGGCCTGAATATCGACTTCTATGCGCGGATCAACTTCACTGGCTTTGGGCAATTGATTGATGAACTGGGCGGGATCGCCATCACCGTTGACTGCACAATCCGGGACTGGAAGCTCATTTCGCCAGAGCTGGATAAACAACTGGCAGAAAACTACGAAATGTATACCCTGCGCCCGGGGCTGCGGTACCTGGATGGTGAACTGGCGTTGTGGTACGTCCGCAGCCGCAAGACCAGCAGCGACCTCGACCGGGGCCGCCGTCAACAGGATGTGCTGCGCGCCATCTGGCGGAAGATCAAGCAGGAAGGACTGCTGCAGAACCTGCCGCGCCTGTGGGATGATGTCCAGGAAATTGTGCAGACCGATCTAACGCTGGCGGACATGCTCGGTCTCCTGCCATTGGCAAACCAGACGGATACTAGCGATTTACGCTACTTCCTCTTTCGGCAGCGACATGAAGTGATTAATGACTATTCCGACGCAGGCCAGGCCGTGTTGATCCCACAACATGACGCTGTTCACGAATTGATGCAGAACGTGGTCCTACCACCGCCTTCAGCACGTGGTGCCGTGCAGCGCCCACGCGTCGCCGTCATCAACGCCAGCGAGATCCCGGGCATGGCAGCGGTCGCGGCGGATCGATTGGAGTTAGAAGGCTTTGAAACCACTGTTCTGGAGGAACCCGCCAGCTACCGCCAGTATAACCACATCATTGATTACACCGGCGCGACCAAAGGCAACCCGATAGACCGCATTCAGCACTTGCTGCGCGTGACCGCCGAAGGGGTGGAAATCACACCGGACGCGAACCGTGATTACGACTACCGAGTCTACATCGGCTGGATGTACCAGTATTGGTCATGCACGCGGGATGTCATCCAGCCGCCCGCCGATGACGCCACGCCTACACCAGAACCTACCCCGCCTTAGTTCTTGAACAGCGGCCCGGCCACGCGGGTACATACCCGGTCACCGACAAAGGCCAGCACCTGCACAAAGAACTGATTGCCTTTATCGCCATACCAGGTCGTATCCAGGTTGAGTTCAATTGCATCACGACCTTCAAAGTTCTGCGCCCCAGTGTCATAGAGGAGCGCCCCACCCGATGGGCGTGGGATCGGGTTGCGACCGGCATCCAAAATGACGATCTGATAACGGTTCGCACCGGGGACATGCGTCCAGCGGAAGTACGTGGCCCCACTGATCGGGAAGCCGCCGAACGGGTTGGTGATCTGGAAGACATCGCACACATCCACCACGGCTGTCCCAACCGGATTGGTTGCGCCGGGGGCGGGTGTCAAACTGGGCGGGACCCGGGTCGCGCGGGGCGTAGGCGGCGGAGTCACCTGTGGGATACGGTCGCGCTCGCCCAACAGACGCACATTTTCTTCCCAGATCCAGCCGGTGCGGGCATCCGGCAATTCGATCAGGTACCAGCGCAGTCCATCGCTGGCGGCCACCCCCAACACGGTATAAATCTCACCACGGAGGCTGGAGCGCAGGATCGGCGCTTGGCGGTCAGGCCGCACGCGGATCGCACGCCCTTCCGCAGCCGGTTCCGCCTGAACCACTGACGGGGTCGGCGTATGGGTCGCGGTCGCTGTGCGGGTAGCGGTTGGCGTCCGAGTCGCAGTTGCTGTCCGGGTGGCTGTGGGCGTAGCCGTAAATGTCCGGGTTGATGTCGGAGTCGCGGTTGATGATGGCGTCACAGTCGCGGTTGGCGTTGGCGATGGAGTCACGGTTAACGTGGCGGTCGCCGTGGCTGAGGGAGTCAGCGTGAAGGTCGCCGTCGGTGTGGGCGAGGGCGTCACCGTGAAGGTCGCGGTTGCTGTCAAGGTAGCCGTGGCCGTGGCTGTACGAGTCGCAGTCGGTGTACGCGAGGGCGTTACGGTGGCCGTAGGGGTACGGGCGATACTGGTCTGAGTCTGCCCTGCATTGAGCGTCTGGCGGGCGCGGACAGCCGTCTCCGTCGCGGTGGCATCCTGGGCAAAAAGCGCCGTCAGTTCTGCCGCCAGCGTTCCGGCTTCATCCGGGGTCGGGGTAGCCGTCCAAGCGGTGGCCGTGACCGTCAGGATGGCTGCATAGGTTTCACGCGCCAGAATAGCTGGTGCCAAGGTTTCGGTCGCGGTTGGGCTAGCGGTCACAGTCGCGGTATCAGTGCTGGTCGGCGGCTGCGTATCGGTGGCAGTCGGAGCAGGCGTATCCGTGGCGGTGGGCGGAACCTCGGTCGGTGTGGCTGAAGGCGATTCAGTCGGCGTGGCAGTGGGGCCACGATCCACCACAATCGCCGCGGGATCGGTAGCGGTCACCACCTGCACCACCCCTACCGGATTGGTCGGGGTCGGCACCGTACCGGGATCATTGCCAGTGCCGCGCAGAAGCAGGAAAGCGACAACGGCCACCAGCACAGCTATCAGCCCAAAGGGCCAGTAGCGCAGCAATCCGCCCTTGTTAGCCACAGCAGAAGCAGTGGTCACGGGGGTGGCGGGTAGCGGCGCGGGTGTGTTTCCCGACGCAACCACATCCGGCTGAGTCGGCGGAAAGAGCGGCGTGGGCGCAATGGCTGCCGGAGGCGTCGGCGGTTTAACGGGCGGTGGTGGAGTAACAGGCCGCGCCCCACCCGGTGTGGGCGTCATGAGGCGGGCGGTCGGCTCATCCCCGCGGGGCGGCACCCGCAGATCAAAGAAGCCGGTTTCGCGCATGACTTCCGAGGTCCCAATGGCCTCGGCAAAGTCGATGGCAAAGTCCTTGTTGGTCGCATAACGTTCGTCGCTGCGCTTGGACATGGCCCGGGTGACGACATTGGCAACCGCCAGCGGAATATCCTCGCGGATTTCGTAGAGGGGTTGGGCCTGCTCATCCAGGTGTTTGTACATGAGGGCGTAGGGAGTCGGCCCTTCAAACGGGGTGCGACCTGCCAGCAGTGTATAGACCACAATCCCCAGCGCATATTGATCGGTCGCCGGGGTAATCTCGGTGCCGCGCCACTGCTCCGGGGACATAAAAGCCGGGGTGCCCATCACCATGCCGGTGCTGGTCATCCCGCTGGTGGCTTCCAGAATCTTGGCGATGCCAAAGTCAACGATGTAGGGCGTACCCCGATCATCAAACAGGATGTTGTTCGGCTTAATATCGCGGTGGATGACTCCCCGCGAATGCGCGTAATCCAACGCGTCAGCCACCCCGTTCAGGAGCCGACTGATCTCCCCCAGCGACGGTGCGGGCTTATCCTGTGCCTGCTGCTGGATGATGCGCTCGGCCAATGAGCCGCCGGTCAAGAGCCGCATGACCACGTAGGAAATGCCATCTTCCACGCCGTAGTCATAGACCGGCACGATGTTGGGGTGTTCCAGACGGGCAGCAGTATGGGCTTCGCGGGTGAAGCGTTCGGCGTAGGTCGAATCCGGGGCAATATTCGGCGTGAATACTTTGAGGGCAACCGGGCGGTTCAGGCTGGCTTGCAGGGCCTCATAGACGATGCCCATCCCACCATGCCCAATAATGCGGCGAATGTGATAAGGGCCGAGGGTTTTACCTGCCAGATTCTGAATGGACATGCGCTTGCAAGCCTGTGTGGTCGAGTAAACCGCTGTGACATCCACAAGCGTAACACAGAATTCAGATCACGCCCATTTAAGAGCGGTTGGTTTTTGGTTAACCTGAACGCAGGGCTACCAGCCCAGCGGCGGCTCGGCCTGAACAAAGGTCAACGCCTGTTCCAGCATCTGATCCAACGGCGGCGCGGTATCCAGCAGCAGCGTATCTTCGGGCAGATGGGCGTACCAGGCCGATTCCTGATCGGGGGCAGTCAAATCCGCCGTCCATTGAGACTCGAGCGCTTCCCGTGAACTGAGCCGCCGGGCACGGAGGTGCGGATCCAACACACAGCGGATGACTTTCAAACGCGCCTGGCTGTTTTTGACGATCCGGTTGACTTCATTGAGGATGATCGGCTGGCGCCCGGCGGTATCCAGCACGAGCGAGCGGCGCTGCAGGACAACCAGGTCTTCCGCCAGCTTCAGCACCACTTTGTAGGCCATCGCACCGGCCTCGGCTGATGGAGTCCCCGCCTGGAGCAAGGTCGTATGGACAACATCCTTATCCAGCACCACCCAGTCCAGGCTGGTGGCGATGGCGCGGGCCAGGGTGCTTTTCCCGGTGCCGGGCATCCCCGCCAGCATGACCAGCGTCAACGGAAGTTCTGCCATTGTGAGGCTCCTTGGCTCCGGTTCCCCGGGCTATCCAGAAAAACAATCGGTGTTGATAACATTGCTACTGGATCCAGGTGAACCCCACAACGGACTCTCCACTATCGACTCCAGACCATCAACTATAGACTATGCATAAAAGGCTTTCGACCAGGAACCCATGACCATGATGACTCTGGAACAGCAAGTTGGCGAGATGATGATGGCTGGCTTTGAGGGGCTGGAAGCACCAGCGCACATCCTCGAGTGGCTTCGAGCGGGGCGGATTGGGGGGGTGATCCTCTTCGCCCGCAACGTGGACTCCCCGGCACAGGTCCTCCGGCTGACCCATGCGCTGCGGGAGGCTGCGGGCCGTCCCATCCTCATCGGCATCGACCAGGAAGGTGGAACCGTCGCGCGGCTGCGGAGCGGCTTCACCGAAAGTCCCGGCGCGATGGCGATCAGCGCCTGCAGCGAAGATGCCGAGGGCTACAGTGAGCGCGTTTCAGCCGTGTTGGGCGCCGAGATGCGGGCGCTGGGCATCAACTGGACTTTTGCGCCCGTGCTGGACATCACCCATGACATCCGCAACCCCTCGGTGGGGACACGCTCTTACGGAAACGACCGGGAACGGGTGGGACTGTTAGCCACAGCAGCCGTCCGTGGTTTCGAGAGCGCCGGCGTGGCAGCCTGCCTCAAGCACTTCCCCGGCCTGGGAAAATCACTGGTTGACACCCACGTGGATCTGGCGGTCATCAGCGGCCCGGTGGATGACCTGTACCGCACGGATCTAATCCCGTTCCGACGGGTGATCCAGAGTGGTGTCGCCAGCGTGATGATCACCCATGTCAAGTTCGATGCGCTGGACTCGGAAAATCCGGCAACGATGGCGGGGGCCGTGGTCGAGGGGCTGCTGCGCGATACGCTGGATTACGAAGCCTTAGTGACGACTGATTGCATGGAGATGAAGGCCATCACCCGCTACTTTGGTTCTGGCGAGGCGGCGGTGCGTTCGGTGCTGGCCGGCATCGACGTTGTCCTCAATTCGCATACGGTCGAGGCGCAGACGGCGGCTTATGAGGCGGTGCTGGCAGCGGTCCAGAGCGGGCGCATCCCCCTGGAGCGCATTAGCGAGTCCAACCGACGGATTGCAGCCATGAAGGCGCGTTTTGCCGGGGAAGACGTGGAACGCCCTGCCCTGAGCATCATTCGTTCTGAGGCGCACCTGGCGACCGTGCGAGAAGCGGCGCGGGCAGGCTGTGTGCTGATTGAAGAAGAACTTAATGCAAAGATGCAAAGCGGCAAAGATGCAAAGCAGATTTTTCCGCTACCCTTGGGACTGGGCAAGCGGATTGCGTTAATCGAGTTTGCCTCGGCGATGGACTCGGAGGCGATGGATGTCACTGGGACGACTGCCTTCAGCAGTATCGTGCGGGAACGGCTACCGGAGGTCAGCATCTTCTCGATTGCACCGGGGACTGTTCCGGATGCGGTAGGACAGGCGACGCTGGAACAGACGCGGACTGCTGATGTCGTAGTAATCGCCACCCGCAACGCGCATCTCAACCCGGCACAGCAGGCGCTGGCGAGCGATCTGCTGACTGAACACGGTTCCAAAACCATCCTGCTCTGCCTGCGGAACCCGTATGATGCTGGCGTGCTCCCTGCGAGAGCATTCACGTTGTTCACCTGCGGGGATGCCACACCCTCGCTGGAGGCTGCGGCTGATGCGCTGGCCGGGGCTTTCACCCCGAGCGGCGTGCTGCCCGTCCCTATCGGTGCAGGGCTGGCGGTGACGTAAGGACTAAACTGTCGCCGATGGATTGAGCGGCAAGACGGGAGCGCGGCGCCAAACGGCGACATGGGTGCCAACCTTGACGGTGGGAAACCAGGGAGCCGTCACCAGATGGCGGCGTTGTCGGCGGGAAGCGAGGCGGATGCCACCGCCCGCCAAGCTTGGCCGTTGGCTGGCGGCTGGACGGGCGTTTGCCGCCATAGTGAAGTTCACAGTAGACAGTTCACAGTCACAGTGAAGCAGTGCTGAGTTCAACGTACCAGGTCCTGAGGGAACATGTAGAGTGGTGAACATGTGGAACATGGCGCTTGGCGAACTTAGAGAAAGTTAGGTGGTCCTGAGGACAGTGTAGCATAAGCAGGGGTAGCAAATCGGAACATATGTTCCGATTCATTAGACTTATAGGAGTAATAGCTCACCAAGCGTCATTGTGGGAGTAGAGGTCCGAATTTCTACCGTCGACAAGATTTTGGTAGAGCAAGCGCAAAGACGGAACCTCACCCCCCGCCGCCTTCGGCGTCTCCTTACGTGACCCTGAGCCTTGGGAAAGGAAGATTGTCGTACGAGTCGGGTCGCTGGAGAGGGGGAGTCCAGAGTCCCTCCGAACATTGACATCATCTCAATACCCCTACTTCCACGCTTGGCAAAATAGTAACGCAGTTGAAGGAGAAATCCGGCGGGCGCACAGCCGCGGACGCCATAAATGGCGTCCCTACAATGGAGCAGGTAGACGCGCAACGGCGTGTCCCTACAAGAGACAGAGTGCTTGGCGTCAGTCCGATTTATGCGATTGGGATCACATGCTGATTACAGCACCTTGGCGGCGCTGGCGGCGAAACTGAGCAACACCTGTTCGCCACGGGCAGGCAGCGCCATGGACGGGTTGTTGAACATATCCACGTTCAGAAACTGGTCTTTGAGCTTGGTCCGCACGCGCACGACCGAACCGAGGAAGTAGATATCATCCACCGCCGCGCTGATGCTGTTGGGATGCCCATTGGCATGGTTCAGGCTGACCGCTTCCGGTCGGATCGCCACTGTGACCGTGTCGGCCTCGGAGCCGATTCGCTCACCGGTCGTCAATTCCTGACCATCAATGCGGATGCGCCCGGCGCTCCTATCCACCACCTGCGCCTGCAGGACGTTGAGGGAACCGATGAAAGAGGCGACAAAAGAGGTCTGTGGCCGGTTATAGATGTCCAGCGGCGTGCCAAGCTGGTCGATGACACCCTGATTCATGACCACGATGCGGTCAGAGATGGAGAGCGCCTCTTCCTGATCGTGAGTCACGAAGATGGTGGTGATGCCTAACTGGCGCTGAATACTGCGGATTTCCTGACGTAGATTGACACGGATTTTGGCATCCAGCGCCGACAGGGGTTCATCCAGCAGGAGCACCTGTGGCTGGATCGCCAACGCACGCGCCAGCGCCACGCGCTGCTGCTGACCACCGGACAGCTGGTGCGGGTAGCGGTTGGCAAACTGCTCCATGTGGATGATACCCAGCATATCCTTGATGCGCTTCTGCCGCAGCCCTCCATCCGCACCGGCCACCTTCAATCCGAACTGGATGTTATCGGCCACGGTCATATTCGGGAACAGGGCGTACTGCTGGAAAACCATGCCAATGTTGCGCTTATTGGCGTTGAGCGCAGTCACATCCTTGCCATCAATAATGATGCGCCCCCGCGTGGGCTTCTCGAATCCGGCAATCATGCGGAGGACGGTGGTCTTGCCGCAGCCGCTGGGGCCGAGAAAGGAGACAAACTCCCCTTTTTCGACTTGCAGGTTAAAGTCCTGCACCGCGACCGCCGCCCCAAATTCCTTGCGTAGACTGCTCAATTCAAGAAACGTCATGTCAAATCCTTTTGCAGCGGTCGGTTGCGGGTGACCCGTTTTGGGTTTCTGGTTACAAGTTTCAGGTACGGACGGCGGGCGCACAGCCGTGCGCCCCTACAACAGATTGCGGACGTGCCATTGCGCGTCCCTATATAACAGCCACGGACGCCTTGAATGGCGTCCCTACGACAGGCGCACAGCCGTGCGCCCCTACAACAGAAGGCGGACGCGCCGTTGCGCGTCCCTATATAACAACCACGGACGCCTTGAATGGCGGCCCTACTAGACTGCGGCCACCCGCGCTCGGCCACGGCCCAGGCGCTGGATGGCTGCGATACAGGCCCAGGTCAGCACAAAGCTGATGATGCCCAGGGCGGTCGCCTGATCGCCCTGCCGTGAACTCAGGTCGAGCATATACGGGCTAAAGGCGGGTTGATTGAGCAAAGATGAAACCGTGAACTCCCCCAGCACAATGGCAAAGGTGATAAAGGCGCCATTCAGCACCGCCACCAGCAAGTTCGGGAAGATCACCCGGAAAAGGATGGTGAACCAGCCTGCCCCCAAGCTCTGGGCGGCTTCCGTCAGGGCGCGAATGTTGACGGCCTGCATCCCGGCATCCACCGCACGGTACATGAACGGAAACGAGATAATGACATAGGCTCCCAACAGCATGACGTACAAACCTTCATTGCTGTTCGTGAGCAGGATGTCATTGGGCAGCCGCACCGAATTAAAGAAGCGGATCAAGCCGAAGGTCATTAGCAACGCCGGGATCACCAACGGCACCACGGTCAGAAATTCGATGACCGGACGCATGCGGGGCATCCGCAACTGCACCCAGTAAGTGGTCGGCACGACGAGCAACGCGCTGATGAGAATGGTGAAAACGGCCGACCGCAGAGAAAAGAGAAAGGTTTCTGCAAATTTGGGGGCCGCGATCACATCCGTGAAGGCATCCAGGTAAAAGCCGCGCGGCGAAGTCACGGCTGACCAAACCATGGCTACCAATGGCAGAAAGAGATACAGAAAAGCTACTAATAACCAAAACCAGGCTAACCAGGAAGGCCGCTTTTGCGTCACCATCGGCTTACTCTACCTTTCGAGTCCAGCGCTCGGCCCGGCGGCGGCTCCACGTATACAACGCAATCGTCAGGCCAATGACTACCATCATGCTGAAGGCCAGCGCAAAACCCAGTCCAGGGTCGCCGAAGGTATCCGTCCGGAACTGATTGGCAACCACGATGGTCACGGCGAAAGTCTGCCCGATGGCACCGAGCAGCGCCGTGGCGGTCACATAGGTGCTGAAGGCATTGGCGAACAGCAGCGCCGCCGAGCCGAGAATAGCAGGCATGAGGATGGGGAAAGCAACGTAGCGCCAGTATTGAGTCTGAGTCGCGCCGAGGTTCTCGGCGGCTTCGCGCCATTCTTTCCGTAAGCCTTCCAGCGCGGGCACCATAATCAGCACCATCAGCGGCACCTGAAAGTAGGTGTAGACGATGCAGAGCCCCCAGAAGCCATAGAGGAAGGTCTGCGGGTCAATGCTCACGCCGGTGGGCTTCAGAAGTTGGTTGAGCAGACCGATGCGCCCCAGAAGCGCAACGAAGGCAAACACGAGCGGCACCCCGGCGAAGTTCGCACCCACGCCGGAGAAGGACAAGACCGCACTCCGTATCCACCCGGGCAGCCCGCCGAGGGTGATCGCCCAGGCCAGCAGCCCACCCAAGACCGACCCGCTGACGGCGGTAATCAGGCTGACGAGCAGTGAATTCTGATAGGCCAGGGTGATGACTGGATTGGTCAAGCCGGCGATATTCGCCAGAGTCAGATTACCGGCGCTATCGGTCAGCGCCCGAACGACAATCGAGAGTGCCGGGAAAATCAGAAATACGGCGACAAAAGCAAAGAATGGAACTAACCCGACCCAATCGAAGGACAGGCGAGAACGCAGCCGCACCCAGGGGGTTGGAGAACCGGTCGTGGTGGCAGTCGTCGTGACGGAGGCCATACGCGCTTATCCTATCGCCTAACAACAGTCGTCAATGTGTATCGCAACAAGTATTTTTTCGCCAATCGAGATCCATTTTTGATAAGGGCGACCCCTTGGGACTGGGTCGCCCTTCTGAATGCCCTCTCTCCAAAGAGAGAGGGCCTCAGGGTTGAAGTTAGCTGTAGGTGATACCGACTTCGGTCGCCCAGTTGTCACGAACGTACTGGAGACCCACCGAGAGTTGTTCCAGCGTCGGGAAAATGACCGGCACATCGGCAGCGGGCAGCTTCTCCAGCAGTTCCTGCGGGATCAGGCCGTCCGCCAGCATGGCATCGAAGCGCACCGGCTTGGCATAGCCAGAGAGCCAGTGGAGCTGACCGACATCACTGTAGGCGTATTCCATCCACAGACGGGCAGCGTTGGGGCGGGGGGCATAGGCGCTGATGGCGCACAGGTACACACCGGCGACCGAGCCGCTCTTCGGATAGACGACTTCAATGGTGGCCTGGTCGACGTTGTTATCGCGGTTGGCCAGCGCGTTGTAGTCCCAGCGCAGGGTGATGGGCAGTTCACCGCTCACCAGAGCTGCCGGGGACGCAGCGGTCGGCACCAGATTGCCGCTCTCCGCCAGCTGCTTGAAGAAGGCCATCCCCAATTCGGGTTGATCGAGCGTGCCGCCGTTGCCGAGCGCCGCCGCCCAAACCGCGTGGGTGTTCTGGCTGCCCGCGACCGGGTCACCAATGGCGATCAAACCGCGCAGGCGTTCATCCAGCAGATCGCTCCAGTCCTGGGGCACAAAGGGAACAGCATCCACGTTGACTTCGAAAGCCATGGTGCCGTAGTAGTTCCCGTACCAGAAGCCATCGGCATCCTTGATTTCTGCCGGGATTTGTTCCCAGGTCGCCACTTTGTACGGCTGGAGCAAGCCATCGGTCTTGGCCTGGTCACCCCAGACGAAACCGACGTCGATCACATCCGGGTTCTGCGGGCCGCTGTTACCGGCGTTGGCCTTGATCTGTTCAATTTCTTCGGCGCTGCTGGCATCCGGGGTGAGGTCATTGTGAGTCAGGAAATCGTAGGTTTCGAGGAATCCTGCCTTCATGGCCTTGTAGTTCGCCCAGTCGTCGGGCAGGGCCGTGGTTGAAATGGCACCCTCGGCGCGGGCCGCTTCAATCAGCGCATCCAGGCCGCCAGCCGCTTCCAGGTCAATGGGGCCGGGAGCGGGCGGTGCAGGCAGATCCGACACGGGAATTGGAGTTGCTTGTTGGGCGAAAGCACTGAGGGGGATCAGGTTCACACCCGCAGCGGCAGCAATGGCAGTCATCTCCATGAACTTACGGCGGGACAGCATCATCTTCTTGCTCACAGACGTCTCTCCTTAAAAAAAGGCCTCTAATGCACGGATGTGCGATCAGCCCGACAGCCGACTAACCGCGAAAATGTAATTTGCCGTGCGGACGTTAGCTTACCGCGCAACTTGTGTTAAGCAAAATTTAAGACTACATGACCATTCATTAACAGGCTGAAACCGGAACCCGCAAATCTTTGTGCGCGTGCTTTCCGTTCTGATGCTAGACTGTAATAGAGTTGAGAAGATTAGCTGCACGAGGATCAGTGACCATGTCGTTCTTACAGCGCCGGATGGCTGAACAGGCCAAGAAGGAAGCCACCGATAAAGCTGCGCTCGGCGCGGCCATGGATGGATTCGATGAACAATCTGCAGCGGCAGTCGCGGCACCGCCTGCCCCGCCTATCGCTGCTCAACGCCAACCTGAACCAGCTCAAGCCGCGAACCACAACATCCCTGATAAGCGGGTAACCTCCCCGAAGGTGGCACAGCTTCGGCGTCAGTTCCGCCCCAAGCTGCTGGCTTCGATTGATGAGGCCGATCAATGGCAGCGTGGCGATGCTGAAAAAGAAGCTATCCTCATCAAACGGCTGGATACGGTTTTACAAAAAGCGGGCATTCAGGTCAACCGGGCTGAATACGACGAATTGAAAGAGGCCTTGCTCAATGACCTGCTCGGCTTCGGTGCGATTGAGCCGCTGGTGCAGAACCGGGCAGTCTCCGAAATTATGGTCACGGGCGCGGATATGATCTTCGCCGAGCAAAAAGGCAAAATGCTGGAGAGCGACATCGTCTTTGATGATGAAGAGCATATCCAATGGACGGCCCAGCGCATCGTGCGCCCGCTGCAACGCCGCTTTGATCGTTCAAATCCGATGGTGGATGCCCGCCTGCCGGATGGCTCCCGCGTGCATCTGGTGATGCCTCCCTCGGCACTCAAAGGCACCACGATCACTATTCGTAAATTTCCATCCAAACCGCTGACGGTCGAAGACCTAATTCGCTTTGGCTCCTTCACCAAAGATGTGGCGGTCTTCCTGGAAGCCTGCGTCGTCTCCCGGTTGAATATCGTCGTCTCCGGCGGTACGGGTTCCGGTAAAACCACGCTGCTCAACGTCCTCAGTTCGTTCATCCCGGAAGAAGAACGCATCATCACGATTGAAGATGCCGCCGAAATTCAACTGATGCAGCGGCATGTCGTCAGCCTGGAAACCGCGCCGCCTATCCCTGGCACCGAACACGATGGCCGCCTGACGATCCGCGATCTGGTCAAGGGGTCCCTGCGTATGCGCCCGGATCGGATCGTCATCGGTGAATGCCGCGGTGGTGAAGCCCTCGATATGCTCCAGGCCATGAATACGGGTCATGATGGCTCGTTGACCACTGTCCACTCCAACAGCCCGCGGGATGCCATCGCCCGCCTGGAAACACTGTGCCTGATGTCCGGCATGGATTTGCCCATCCACGTCATCCGCCAGCAGATCGCCAGCGCCGTCCATTTGATTATCCAGCAAAGCCGCTTGAAGGATGGCAGCCGCAAAGTGGTACAAATCAGCGAAATCCAGGGCATGGAAGGCAGCAATATCACCATGCAGGATATTTTCGTCTACCGTACTCCGGGACAAACCGGACAAGGCTACTCACACGCTGGTGGTGGTGCATTGGAAGGTACCGGCTTCCGCCCGAACTTCGAGGATGTACTCAAGGAACATGGGTTCCGCCTGCCAAATAACATCTTCGGCGCAGCAGGCAAGTTCAGTAAATAATGAGATGAAAGCGTGAGACTATGACGGTCAAAACCTACTGGCACGATACCCGTAAGACCATCCTGATGCAGGTCTACGAGGGGCGGTGTGATGCTACCGACTTCCACACGAGCGTGGTCGAAACCCATCAGAAAGTGAGCGGCGTCACCCATACGGTGGATGTCATCGTCGACATGACCAACGCCACTTTTGTCGGCACGAGCTTCTTCTCCGTCCGGGGAGCTGCCGAGTCGAAAGCGCTCGATAATCAACGCATGGCTATCCTGGTGGGCGCACCGGCTTTCATCCGCTCCATCGTCAACATCGGCAAAAAAGTTGCGCCCAAAACTACCCGCAACCTCCACTTTGCCCGCAGCATTGAAGAGGCTGAAGCGATGATCGCCCAGCAAGCCGTGGCAGCACGCTAGATTCAACGCGATATGCAAAATAAAACCGGGACGCTTATACCAGCGCCCCGGTTTTATTTTTGAGTTACAATAAACGTGTTGAAAGGGAAAGTAGGTGAGCATGAGCGATTCAACTGTCACACTTAACCTTCCGGCATCCCTCTATGAAAAACTTCAGCAAGTAGCCCGGCAGCAACGACGACCGGTAGAAGTACTGATGCTGGATAGTCTTTCGCTGCTCTTTGAAGAACCATCTGAAATTGTTGCTCTCAAACCAGAAATGCTACAGGCTTTCAGCGACGAGCAGCTTTGGGCACTCGTCTATCGGCGCTTGGCCCTACCCCAGGAAGGGCGGCTAGAAGAACTTGCCGCCAAAGGCCATGCTGGAAGTCTCAGTCAATCCGAAGTCGAAGAACAAGCACAGTTGATCACCGCATTTGATCACTATGTGCTGTTGCGATCCCAGGCGTTAGTCATCCTCAAACAGCGTGGACATGATGTTGAAAGCCGTTTGCAGACTGGCAGCTAGACAGCATGGCTTATGTCCCTGACTGGCTTCGCGAAACTGTCGAAACACGTGCTAATGGGCTGTGTGAATACTGTCAATCGGCCAAACTCATCATCACCTACATGACGGTTGATCATATTCGACCAGAGGCACAGGGCGGCCTCACAACAGAAGACAACCTGTGTCTGTGCTGCATCGGTTGTAACAGCTTCAAACGGGATTTCACCACTGGTATCGACCCCGAACTAGGAGTGGAGATACCCCTTTACAATCCCCGATCTCAAAACTGGGATGACCACTTCAAGTGGAGTGAAGACAGCAGCGTTATCCTGCCACGAACTACAACTGGAGAAGTGACCATTCAGCGTCTGCGGATGAATCGCCCAGATATCATCAGATCACGTCAACTCTGGGTCAGTGCGGGTTGGCATCCGCCCAAGCGTTAAGCTGTGTCAGGACGTAGTGTTCGTTGCGGCACTGGATAGGGCTCGGGTGTCTTGTGAACAACTTCCCACAATTGGTTGATATCCGCTGCCGACAACCGAAGGCCAAACTGCTCCTGCAGCACCGTCCGATACAACCGTACATCGGCAATCGTCTGCTCAACCACCCCGGTCGACCGGAAGCGCCGCAGCAGGGCTCCGCGCAAACTGATAAAGCCTTCCGGCTTAAAGCGGTAGGATACGGTGTTCTTCACAAAACCGGACTCGGGTGAAGTCTGCAAGGTATGGCACTGAGCCGCGAAGTCGGTCATCTGGCGAGGCTCCAGGGTGAAGTCATATCCTGGACCGCCCGTCCCCCGATCGAGCAACCACCACTGGCTGCCATTGGCCTTCAGTTCAAATTCCTGAAAGTCATGCGGATAGCGCCCTGCTTCCAGCGGTAGCGGAAAGCGGAAACCATTCCCGAAGCCCACATCCGCCAGATACGGTCGCTCTACATCGACGCGCAAAATCAGGTGATTGCGCTCGGCACGGTCAGCATGGGCCGCCCGGTTGACCGCACTCGCCAGCAGAGTCACCTGGAACCCCAGTTCACGGAGTGCCCAGGCGAACAGACCGTTCATCTCATAACACCAACCGCCGCGTCCCTCGACCACGATCTTCTGATAGATGGCTTCGGTATCCAGCGTCAACCGACGTCCGAGATGAATATCAAGATTTTCGTACGGGATTGCCAGCAGGTGTGCTTCCTGCAGCGCCTTCAAGGTCACAGCCGTCGGTTGGAGGTCGCCGGTGTAACCAATACGATCCAAATAATGAGAGATGTGCATGATGAGCCTGCCCCGGTAGTCGCGCAAGTGCAACCAGCATAAACGATCACTGCCGGGTGCGTCTATCTGTCCTGGCGGACAGATGCAAACCAAAGCGGTCGATCATCAGTTGATGATCGACCGTCCCACTGCAAGGCTTTGCACTTGCACCCTTATAGATGCTTCAGCGAAGGCGGCGGCTGAACACAGGAATACGGTCAAGGGGTGCCTCAACCACGACTACCTGGTCACCGGTCAGCGCCTGGTTGGTCCAGAAATCGTGCCACTCACCGGGCGGCAGGTAACACGACCAGGTTTCTTGCCCGGGTTCGACCACCGGGCAGACCAGCAGATCCCGCCCAAAGAAGTATTGATAGTCGCTGGCCTGCGGGTACCACAGGCGGAGCGCCTGCATCATGGGCTCGCCCGTAGCTGCGCTGTGCTGGGCTTCCTGCCAGATGTAGGGGCGGAGGCGTTCGCGCAGGTCGGCAAACTGTTTGAAGAGCGGGATGATGCGCGGGTCGCCGGTGCGTTCCTGAATATTCCAGGGTGTGCGGTCACGGCTGGGGATCCGCTGCGGATTGTATTCGGAGTGATACTGCATAATCGGGCAGAAGACCGCCATAGCCGTACCCCGCAGATACAACTCGGCTGTGGGAATCTCCCCGCTGAACCCGGCAAAGTCCCATCCCCAAAAGGGAATTCCGGAGATGCCCGCATTCAAGCCCGCCAGAATCGAATGGCGGAACGCTTCCCAGGTGGAATTCTCATCGCCGGCCCAGTGCAGCGGTGCGCGCTGCGAACCGACGAATCCAGCACGGCTGAAGGTCACGCCCTGCCGCTTGGCCTGGGTGACATCGTAATAGGCCGCCGTGTACTGCTGCGGGTAGGTGTTCCACACCTCTTCACCCCGACGACCATCCGCAAAGCGTGTCTGGCTGCCCCACATGTGTTCGCCACCATCGGTCTTGAAGCCATCCACCCCCAGGTCATCCAGCAGATAGGCGCGTTTGTTCAGCCACCAGTCACGCTCTGCCGGGTTGGTGACATCCCAAATGTAGCCATTACGGAACCAGAACGGGCGGACTTTGTGGAGGCTGCCATCGGCTTCCCGCACACCGAAGCCGGATTGCTCAAAGTGAGCACGGTCGGCCTCATGCTGGGGGTGCGGATTCTCCAACACTTTCAATACGGGGATCTGCCAGAGTAACAGTTTCATGCCATTGTCATGCAGCCAATCGACCATGCGTTTGGGATTCGGCCACTTGCCACCGGCTGGAAAGCGGAAGTCGCTGTAGCGGAAAGCATCTGCGCCGGGTTTGGGATCATACTCGGCATCATTCCAGATGTAGAAGGTGGTTTCATCACTCCAGGCTTCGATGACCACGACAGACGGTTGAATGCCGTGATCGAGCGAGGTTTGCACTTCCCGTTCGACGCGCTCCTGCGAATTCCACTCATTGCTGCTCATCCACAGGCCGAAGCTCCATTCCGGAGGCAGCGCCGCCGGGCCAGTCAGGTTGGTGAACTGGGCGATGATCGCCAGCGGATCAGCCCCACTGAAGCCATGCAGCGAAAGCGTTTCATCCGGCCCCAGATCCGCTTCCAGCGTCCATTGGTCCGGCGAAGATGCCGCCAGATCAAACTGCATCCAGCGATTGCTTTGTACATACAGTCCGTAGCCCGCTGAGGACAGCAGGAATGGGATCGGCAGATAGGTGCGTTTACCCTGATTCTTGTACTGTTCGTAGACGCGTACATCAAGGATATTGCCGCGCTGGTCGAGGGCATTGAAGCGCTCACCCAACCCGAAGAAGCGTTCATCGGGCTGCGCCGGAAAGCTCAGGCGGACACGGCGCTTGCGCTGCCCATCGGTCAACCATTCGACGCGCTGGATGGTGGGCAATGATGCGAAGCCTGCACCCTGAATCTGAATGACGCCAGCCCAGTCAGCAGCCGGTTGCCAGGCTTCCCCGCGCACCGTGTGAACTTCGCTCTGCACGCCTTCCGCTTCCATCCAGTAGTGCAGGGTGTGCCCAAACGCGGGAGCGGTCAACGCCGCGTGCCAGACATCCTGTTCCACGCGCACAAACCGTTCCAGAAATTCCGCGCCAACGCCCTCCTCCTGCTTTTGCTGCCAATCGACTTCCTGAACCGCATCCAGGATATGGATCGGGCCTTCATCCAGGCGCGTGTGGACCCGTACCTGCCGCGCTGCCCCGGCTGGGCGAGTCACAATGCCAATCGTGAAGGCTTCACCGGCCAAGGGCTGCCGGGGAAAACGTTCTTCCGGCAACTGCTCATAGGGGTGTTCCTGTCCAAAGGGGGTGTGAACAATACGCAGCATCATCAATCCTTCAACTTCGATTTGAGCAGCAGATACATGCCGTGTGACCAGAGCAGCGGTGAAGCACTTGTCCCCCAGCGGTTAATCCAATAATCGACCATGCTTGGGTCGAGCACATGGTCGCCCACCTGTTCCGGCATCTCCCCCGTGGGAGTGGCCTGAGCTTCGGCCCAGGCAAACAACGGACGGGCACGTTCGGGTTGACGCCGTTCCAGATAAACCCAGGCCAACCACAAGGTCAGCAGGAGCCACTCGCCACCGCCGTAATAAGTGTCTTTCCGATAGCGATAGACACCGCCGCCGGGCCGGTGAATATCGCGCTCGATCTTTGTCAGGGTGGCCTGAAAGCGCGGGTCGTCGAGCTCCAGCAACCGATACGGCACCGCCAACCATAGCAGGTTGGCATCGACGGCCTCATTGCCCAGGTACTTCATCACATGACCAGCCGGCGCAACCGCACGCGTGAGGACAAAGTCCCGAATGAGGTCCGCCAGACCAGCCGGGACAATCCCGGCTTCCTGCGATTCCACTGCCCGGAAGCCACCATAAAGCGCCGCCAGGGTGGACGGATGGACGTGATCGCGGTGTTCTTCCCAACTATCGTAATTAGGGGACTGCCAGAGCGCTGCCAGGTACTCTACGGTCAGGCGAACGGCAGGACGAGTTTCCGCCCACAAGGCCTGATCGTCATGCGCCTGTACAAACTGCACCAGGCCCCACAGCCAGGCACCGTACCCATCTAACTGGAAGTTCGGCCAATCGTCCTGATTGATGTCGCCATCGAGTTTGAAGCGGGTGGGCAGATAATCACTTTCGAGGAGAGCCTCCCCCCGGGCGAGTTTCGCCAACAATGAATCTACCTTAGCGCGGTAACGCCAGAGCGTGCGCGCACCCCATTGATAAAAAGCGCGGGCGCTGGCGGTTTGCCCAACGGCAGCCATGCCATGGGCGATCCAGGCACCATCCCGCAGCCAGGAATAGCCATACTGGGAAAAGCTCAGGCAGGCGGCGTAGGCACCGTCAAACTGCCAGCCTTTGATAATTTCGATACTGCGTTGCTGAAGGTCAATCATGGGCTTAACGATCATCAGGTTTTAGATATAGTGCAGCTATTTTTTGAGGGCGATCCGATGGATCGCCCCTACAGTCCCGGCCCTCAGCCCTGCGGCGTGAGAACCGGGGCACAGATTACTGAATCAGCGCGTCGAGTTCGGCCTTGGCCTGGTCGAGCGCTTCCTGAGCGGTCAGTTCGCCATCGACCACGCGGGTCAGCAGAGCGTTGACGGCATCCTGCATTTCATTCTGGCGTTCGATCACCGGCGGGGTCACCGGGCTTTCCAGCGCTTCAAAGACGGCGGCGCGGTTGGCGGGCGGAGTCTGCTCCAGGTAAGCCGCAAAGTATTCCGGTTGATCCAGCGCGGGGAGTTCCCAGGCGCTTTCCACGCGGACATTGGCGGCAGTTTCGCTGGAGGCCATAAATTCGGCCCAGGCCACAGCGGCTTCGGCATTGGCGGTGCTGGCGGAGACCGCGACACCGTTGGCAAAGAAGTGATGGGCGTGCTGGTTAATCATGGGTTCGATCTGCACGTCCCAGGTAAAGGAAGCGTCCTGGAAGGCACCGAACATCCAGATACCGGTGACGAGCATCCCCAGCTTGCCACTCAGGAACAGTTCTGAGTCGGAAACACCGGAGAGTTCAGCGGCGGTCGGCATAATGTCCGAGGTCTGGAAGCTGACCATCGCTTCGAGCGTGCTGACGCAGGCGGCCGAGTTGATGGTCGACTCGGTCATCTCGGCATTGAAGAAGCTGCATTCGCCGTTCTGACCAGCCTTCTTATAGAATTCCCAGAACTGTACCGGGGAGAACAGACCCCAGGTATCGCTGCCGAGGGCGCGGATGGCGGTGGCGGCTTCGACGGCATCAACCCAAGTCCAGGCCGGGGTCGGGTAATCCAGACCAGCCTGATCGAACAGATCCGCATTGTAGAACAGCAGGACGGTGGAGAAGGTGGCGGGCAGCGCCATCTGCTGGCTCTCATACTGGAAGGCTTCTAGCGCACGGGGGTAGAAAGGCGCTTCCGCGCTGACCATACCAGAGAGATCGAGCAGCGCGCCGTTGGCGGCGTAGGTCACAAAGTTTTCATAGTTCAGTTCAAAGACATCGGGCGCATCGCCACTGGCGACACCGGCCTGCAACAGCGTGAAGTAATCCGCAAAAGGCGCGGTTTCCACCTCGACATTGATACCGGGATTGGCTTCTTCAAAGGCCGCGATGATCGTATCCAGGTCTTCCAGATGATCGGGCGCGGCGGAGAAGGTGAAATAACGAACAGTGGTTTCCTGGGCAGCCACGGGCAAGGCGGCCAACATGAGCAGCACCACTATCCATAAAACAGATCGACGAAGCATGACAAAATCCTTTCCTTAAACGTTTTCGATAGCACAAGCGCATTTCGTCGCTTGACGAAACCTAACCTTTGATCCCGCTGGAGATGGCGCCGGAGACAAACCAGCGTTGCGCCAGCAGGTACGCCACCAAGATCGGCAGCACCGTGATGACAGACCCGGCCATGACCATATTCCACTCGGTGAGCGCCCGCGGCCCGGCTTGCAAAGTCGCCAGGGCAATCGGCAGGGTCATCACCTCGTCCCGGCGGGCCACGAACAGCGGATAGAGATAGTTATTCCAATAGCCCATGAAGCTGAACACGCCCAGGGTCGCCAGCGAAGGCAGCGAGAGCGGCATGATGATCCGCCAGAAGATGGTGAAGTGATTGGCTCCATCCACAAAAGCGGCTTCCTCAAAATCCTTGGGGATGGTCAGGAAAGCCTGGCGCAGCAGGAAGGTGCCGAAGGCGCTGAACAACCCCGGCACAATCAGCGCGGCGTAGGTATTCATCCAGCCCAGGTTCCGCACCAGAATGAACTGCGGGATGACCATCACCACCGCTGGGATCATCATGGTGGTCAAATAGAGCAGGAAAACCTGGTTGCGCCCCGGCCATTCCAGGCGGGCGAAGGCATAGGCGGACATGGCCGAGATGACGATCTGCCCGGCGGTCCCGACCAGCGCCACAAAAGCGCTGTTGAAAAATGTCCGCACCAGGTCAATGCGTTCGGCCAGGCCGGTGTAACTCTCCAGGGTGATCGGATTAGGGATGAGCTGCGGCGGCGTTTGCAGGATGTATTCCTGAGCCTTGAGCGATGTGCTGAGCATCCACAGGAAAGGCAATACCATCAGGCCGACGATCAGCCCCATCGCCACCAGGCGAACGATCTGCCCTGGCAAAGTGGTGCCGCGCTGGGTGGTAGCGGCTTCGGTCGCAGCCAGCGGCCTGAGCGTGTCAGTCCGATTTATAGAACACCCACCGCTTCTGTAAGCGCAATTGCACGAAGGTGATGGCGAAGATCAGCGCGAACAATACCCAGGACATGGCAGAGGCATAGCCCATGCGGCTGTAACTGAAAGCATTTTTGACCACTTCGGTCACAATGACCTCTACCTGCCGATCAGCAGCGCTATCCCGCATGGGCATCAGCCAGACTTGCTCAAACATCTGGAAGTAGTTGATGAGCAACGTGATGGCGACGAAGAACATCGTCGGTGTAAGCAGCGGCAGGGTGATATGGCGCAGGCAGCGCCAGCGATTCGCGCCATCAATGCGGGCGGCTTCGTAGTAACTCTCCGAGATGTTTTGCAGTCCGCCCAGATAGAGCAACGCGATATAGCCGACATCTTTCCAGACGCTGGTGATGACCATGGCGTAAACCGCCGTTTGCGGCTCGAACAGCCAGGCTGGTCCCTGAATACCGATGAGATTCAGCGCGAAGTTGACCAGACCATAAGCCGGGTTGAAGATCCACTTCCAGATGAGTGACACGACGACCCAGGAGGCTACTACCGGCAGAAAAGTCGAGGCCCGCACGATCAACATGCCGGGGAACTTCTGATTGAGGAAAAGCGCCAGCCCTAAACCGGCGATAAACACTACGGGCACATACAGCACGATGAAGCTAAGTGTATAGCTCAGTGCCTGCCAGAAAGCGTCATCCTGCGCCAGTTCCTGAAAATTACCTAACCCGACGAACTCCGGCGGACGCAGCAGATTCCAGTCCTGAAAAGCCAACCAGAATGAGGAGGCAATCGGATACAAGACGAACAGGGACAGCCCGATCAGCCCAGGCAGCAGAAACAGCGCTACCCACTTCCATCGATGTATGCCGCTGTTCCAACTCATTCGTGACATCTTTCACTCAGTGAAAAAACTGTCTCAAAAAAACTCAGGTAACAGGTTGACGCGCTACCAGGGGCGATTCAAACACCCGGCTGAGGACCAGGGCAGCGGCTCCCCGCGCCCAGGTACGGTCATCGGCGGGTTCGACTACAATTTCTACACCCTCCAGCAGGCCATTGAAGGTATACCGGCGCAGCGCTTCCAACATCGGTTTCAGACGATAGTCGCCTGCGTTGACCCCTTCCCCGCTGACAATCACCAGGCTGGGGCTGAGGATGTTGATGGCACCGGCCAGCGCCACGCCCAGGTATTCACCACTGCGCCGCAGGGCTTCCTGCGCGTCATGGTCGCCATCGGCGGCGGCCTGCGTGACCTCGACCAGTGAGCGATGCCCGGAAGCGGCGATCACTGCCGGATCAGCGGATAGCCCTTCCAGACTGCCTGCTTCCGGCGTTGAACGCCGCGCGCGTTCCAGATCAACAATGTTGTGACCAAGTTCACCCGCCCCACCGCGCAGACCCTGATAGAGCTGCCCCTGCAGCACCATCCCCATACCCACACCACGCCCGACGGTGACCACGATAAAATTGCGATGGTGGCGGCCCGCACCAAAGAGATGTTCGGTCAATGTGAGGGTGTTCACATCGTTTTCGATAGCAACAGGCATCCCCAACTGTTCCCGCAGCAGCCTCGCTAACGGGAGCGAGCGCAACCCCAGGAAAGGTGAATACTGGACAACGCCTTCATGTGGATCAATCACACCGGCCAGGCCGATCCCCAGGCCAAAGAAAGCAGGTTTCGCCAAGCCGGAGGACCCAATTGTTTGATCGACAATTGCCGCCAACGACCGCACAAAGGCCACGTCATTGAGGTCTCGGTTCAGAGGATATTCACTGTAGTGGAGGACTTGCGCCTCGAAGTTGGTCACGGCGCAGACCACGCGGGTCTCCATCACCTTGAGGCCTAGGGCGTAACCGGCATCCGGGTTCAGGCGCAGGTACATCTGCCGCCGCCCGCCGGTGTAATCACCTTCGCCACTTTCAAAGACCCAGTCTTCTTCGATCAGTTCATTGATGAGTTGAGAAACTGCGCCCACGCTGAGGTTGGAAATCTCGGTCAACTGGGTACGAGAGAGCGCGCCTTCCCGCCGCAGGGTATTCAGCAGCAGGTTGCGGTTCATGGCTTTGATGAGATCACGGTTACCGGGGATTGAAGCGCGCATCTTTTTTCATTGAATGAAATAACTATAGGGAGTGTACGCGGATTTGGGTGCCTTGTCAAGCAGGTTGTTGATCTATACGGGATTGAGGCAACCTCCTGACACCCACCTACTGATTTGAGGAATCCTGCAGGAGGCAACAAAAAACCCGCTTTAAGAGCGGGTTTTCTTGCGTGTGGATGTGATCCCGATAGGAGTCGAACCTATAACCTACTGATTAAGAGTCAGCTGCTCTGCCAATTGAGCTACGGGACCAACACCTCGCATTATAATCGCGCCGGGCAGGTCGTCAAGACGGAAACGCTCACCATTCCCCCACCCAGTCGGTCTCCAGCCCCAGCAAATCGCTCATCAGCAGCGCGCCCTCATTGGCTTTGGGCAGCCGATTGAGGTACCGCTCCGTCACGGCGATATTGGAGTGCCGCAGCAGCTTGCTGATCTTGTCAATCGGCACGCCACCCTCGTGCAGCGCTCCCGCCACTGACCGGCGCAGGTCGTGCGGGGCCACATGTCCCAGTCCAGCATATTCCGCAGCGTCGCCCACTACCAACCAGATTCCATCCGGGGAAAGGCCACGCTTGCCTACCCGCCCCCCCTTGTGCATCCGCCGCAACATTGGGCTGGCAGGGTCCACCCGATCCAGCCGTTCCAGCAAGTCATGCCAGCGGTCAATCAGGCTCAGGATAGGACGCGGTACGTCGATGATGGCGGTCTTACGCCCTTTACCGCGCACCCGCAGCACCGGGCGGTCATTCTGCACCGAGAGATCTCCCCAGCGCACCAACGAGAGTTCATCCCGGCGTAGGGCCATGGTGCAGAGAATGCCGGTGATGACGTGATTCCGGAGGCGCTGCGGATCAGAGGTGGCAATCTCCCGCGAGGCAGCGATCAACTGGCGAATCTGATCCGGGGAGAGCCAACGCCCCGGTCGCTGACCTTCATCGGCCTTAGGAGGTCGCACGCGGGCAATGGTCGCGCTGGCGTATTCATCCAGCAAACCGGCCTCGGCCAGCAGCGAGGAGAGCGTCACCACGGCTGCCCGGGCCTGCTGAATCCCCTGCTTGCCGTGATCGGCGCGCACGAGAATACCCAACCAGGCCCGCAGTTGGGCGGCGCTCAGGCTTTGCTGGAGCAAGCGCACCGGCAAGGCCATCATGCGATGGACGCGGGCAGCGCCGACGGTCGGTTTCAGCCCGGCCACATCTACCAGATACTGGTCGATCCAGCGGAAGTAGGCGCGCTTGGTATGGCGGCTGCTGGCATGCCCCGGCAGCGCCATCGTAAAGTTAAAGGTGGGTTCAACCGCCTCCGCCGGGGCAATCGCACGGGACGGGCGCGGGGTCAATATGATGCGTCGATTGGTCATAAGAGCATTATACGCTGACCCGTCCGAATGGTCAGGCTACCGACGATTATTGGGTACATCCGGCATTCGGATGCACCCAGCAACTCAAATTGTGATCTGTTGATGCGCCAACAACCAGCTCACCGCTTCCTGCACGGCCTGCAACGATGTGTGACGCGGCTGATACTGGATCAGGCGGCGGGCTTTCTCGATGCTGGCGTTCGGGCTGTGGGCGATGTGATCCCAGGTCGCCTGCGCTTCTTGTTCGGAGACGGTCTTGCGCCAGTCTTCCCAGCCCAAATACTCCAGCTTGGGCGGATGCCCGAACCAGGCGTACATGGCCTCGGCGTAGCCGCGCAGGGTCAGCGCGGCGGGCGAAACGGTATGGAAGTTTTCCCCCACGCTGCTGCTCCAGTAGATCATCGCCTTGTAAAAGGCCTGGGCTACATCTTCAGCATGGACGTGGTGCACGGTCTCCAGGCCGAGGTTGGGCAGAGTCAACGGCTCACCCCGCCCGATCTGGGCATAGACCTGGGGGTTAAAATGCCCAGCCGGATTGAGCGGCACATAGCCCGGCCCGACAATATGCCCTGGCATGAGCACCGTCGCCGGGAAACCTGTCCGCCGCGCTTCCTGCAACAGATAGGCTTCAATCCGGGCTTTCTGAATGCCGTACTCGCCAAAAGGGGCGCGCGGTTGATCTTCGGTTGCCGGAACGGTCGTGCTGTGCCCATGTGACCAGACAGTACCGCAATGCAGGAAGTGACTCACCTGCCCACGCAGCGCCTCGACGATCTGTCGGGCGCTGGCTTCGGTAAAGCAGATCAGGTCAATGACCACATCGGGCTTCAGGCTCCGCACCCGTTCCCCAAACTGACCAGCGGCATCTTCCGCGTCCCGGTCAGCCGTGATCGACTGCACTTGTTTCCAGGCGGCATGCGGCACATAGGCGGCGCGCTGCCCCCGGCTGATATTGAGGACTTCATGTCCACTTTCCACCAGCATCGGCACCAGATAGGTGCCAATATGCCCGCTTCCACCAATGATGACGACGCGCATAATGCCTCGCTCTGTTAAAAACTATCTGAAAATCGGGCGCACAGCCATCCCAAAGGGAGGCTTCGCTCTACGCCCCTACGAAGCCGTCCCCGCCGTATTCAGGCGATTCATCTGCTCCGCACTCAGTTCAATGTTCAGTGCGCCGACATTCTCCGCGAGCTGCGCTTCACTGCTGGCCGCAATCAAAGGCAGCACCTGCGGCGAGGACTGACGCATCCAGCAGAGAATGACCTGGTTGACGGTCGCGCCGATTTCCTGCGCCACCGACCGTAACGTGTTCAAACGCGCTTCGTTATCCGGGCTGCGGTATTCACCCGGCAGCGGACGATCCGCGCGGGTATAGGCTCCGCTTAACAGCGCGGAGTAGGCCAACAAGGTCGTGCCGGAATGCTGGCAATAATCCATCAGATCCTTGTTCGCCACCACCTGCCGCCCGGAACTCGCACCGGGGCGGATGGGCAGGTAGGTATGCCGCTGCTGGACGCAGCAGTACTGCGGATAGCCCTGGGTCTGGCTGATCCAACCCGCGCGTTCCAGCCGCCAGGCCAGGTAGTTGCTGGCCCCGATAAAGCGCACTTTACCCGCCTTTACCAGCCGATTAAAAGCCTCCAGCGTTTCTTCCAGCGGGGTCTCCCGGTCATCACAGTGGGCGTAGTAGAGGTCAATGGTCTCGATGTTCATGCGACGCAGACTCTTGTTGCATTCCTCTTCAATCCAGCGTGCGCTCAGGCTGATCGGTACATCCTGGTAATTGAAGCCAACTTTGGAAGCAATGAACATGTGCTGCCGGTTCCGGCGCTCCTGCATCCACTTACCCAGTAAGGTTTCACTTTCGCCGCCGTGATAGCCCTGGACCCACATGGCATAGATATTGGCGGTATCAATGAAGCTGCCACCGACTGCTACATACTGATCGAGTATGCGGCAAGACGTGGCCTCATCATTACGCGAGCCGAAGTACATCGCCCCCAGGCACAGGCTGCTCACTTCCACCCCGGTCTGGCCCAATACTTGAGTTTTCAAAATAACCTCCAGAATACGTATTCATAAAAAGCCCTGTCATTGTACCGAAATGACAGGGCGCTTTCATACAAACTGGTTTCGGAAATAGAGCTTTTGCAAAGTCGTTATTCTGTAAGCCCTCATCCCCTGGCCCCTTCTCCCGAATGCGGAGTACCGCTGGGAGCAGGGGAGCAAAGTCCTGCTCCCAGGCGTCCTCGCCGTTCGGGACGTCAAAGGCGGATTTAGGGTGAGGGCTTCAGGTGCCGTGCTGACTTTGCAAAAGCCCTGGGTCTCAAGTGGCGATCAGCCGCGCACGCGCTCGGCCTCTGCATCCGGTACGACTGATGAACCCTCTCTGTCGCTCTGGATCAACCAGGTCCGACCTGCGACATCCTGCGGGCGTGGGTAGGCGTACATCCATACATCCTGATTCGGACGCAGAACGGGCATCGTCGTCGGCTTAATATCAATGCCGGGCTTCAGGCTCAGGCGGAAGGTTTGCGCCACCATCGCCACGATCAACTGCATCTCCATGATGGCGAAACTATTGCCCATGCACAGACGCGGGCCTTCACCGAAGGGGATATAGGCATGGCGCTGCGCCACCTCGCCGGACTCGAACCGTTCTGGATCAAAACGATCCGCGTCTTTCCAGAAGTCTGGATGCCGGTGAACGACATAGGGACTCATCAAAATGGTCATCCCGGCTTTGACGGGTTGATCACCGATGGTGTCGTCCTCTACTGCCGTCCGGGGAATGAGCCAGGCCGGTGGATACATCCGGAGCGACTCATCAATCACCATGCGGGTGTATTTGAGATTAGGGAGGTCGGCAAAGGTGGGCAGGCGTCCACCCAGGACTTCATCCACTTCGCGGTGCAGACGGCGTTCGACTTCCGGATGCTGCCAGAGCAGCCACCACACCCAGGAAAGCACCGTCGCCGAGGTTTCATGCCCGGCCAGGAAGATGGTGAATACTTCATCGCGCAGCTGCTGATCGGTCATGCGCTCGCCAGTATCCGCATCCTGCATCTCCAGCAACACGCTTATCAGATCGCTCCCGCCCGGATTTTGGCGGCGCTGCTCGATGAACCGGTACACGGTCGTATCAATCTGCTGGAGGACATCGCGCATCGCGCCATCCCCTGGCAGGGGAATAAAGTCGGGCAGGAAGAAAGTCCACATGCGGAGATTCATGAGCTGCAATGCTTTGGTGAAGGCATCCACCATCGCCCGGGTATCGTCTTTGGAGACATCTGAGCCAAACATGGTGCGGACGATGATCTGCATCGTCACTTCGGACATGGCATGAACCATCTCAATCGGCTGATGCTGATCGGATGCTGTTTGCCAATCCTTCAACATCTCGGCCACCGTCGCGGTGATCGTCTGGGTCAGTTCAGCCAGTTTTTGCCGGTGGAAAGCGGGCTGCATAAGGCGGCGCTGGCGGCGCCAATAGTCGCCTTCGCTGGCGAGCAAGCCGTTTCCCACCAGTTTACGGATGGCTATCCACATGGAGCCTTTGCTGTAGTTCCGCCAGTTATCCTGCAGGACGTAGCGTACATGGTCGGGATGATGCACCAGCAGCAAACGAGTCGGACCGAGGTTCAGCGGCACCAGATCGCCCTGATTCAAGAGACTTTGCATGAAGAATTGGAGCGGATTCTTCGCCAAACTCGGTACGGCACCCACACCGTATCCCGGTTTGCGGGGCCGTGCCTGAAGGTCGTTCACAGGGGCCATCGTCTGCTACCCTTCTTTGGAACAAGCTGAAAGTGGCTCATACTATAACATAAACGTAATGGATAGACTAAAACAAAACCTCCTCATCCAGATGGGCACGCCCTGCGTGCGAAGTGCGCCCGATTCAGCTCAATACGCTTTGACACCTTCGACTCCCTCTGCCAGAATGTTCGCCGTAGTGGTTCACTGATCTCGTTCTATATGTTGGGAATGCTGCGTGACTATTCGCCCCCCCCTTTCGTCCTCCAATCGACTTCTGCGCCTGGTGCCGTATCTGGCACTGGCGATTTTGGCGCTGCTGTTCTTCCACAAGCTGGCCTTCAGTGGACTCATCCTCGGTCGGGGTGATGTATACAGCTATTTCTACCCCTACTGGACGGAACGGCATGAAGCACTCCGAGAAGGGCGTATCCCGTTCTGGACGACGGATTTATTCATGGGATCGCCCTTACTGGCGAACAGCCAGATGGGATTGTTCTATCCTTTTAACTGGCCGCTGACCCCGCTGGATGCTCCGACGGCGATCACAATCAGTCTGCTGGCCCACCTCATCTGGGGGCTATGGGGCACCTACCGACTGGGGCGAGCGCAGTTAAGGCTCGATGTGATGCCCGCGCTGCTGGCGGCGGTACTCTTTGGGCTAGGCGGGTATGTCGGGGCAAAAGCAGAAAACATCAACCAATTGCAGGCGCTGGCGTGGATGCCGTGGGTGATGCTCTGGTTTCTTCCCCCTCTCCAGCCGTGCCGTCTTCGGCAGACGGCGAGGGAGAGGGGGGTAGGGGGTGAGGTTCCGTATTCCCTCACCCGCATCTTGCAGGTCGGCATGGGGGTGGCCCTACAACTCCTGGCAGGACATCCACAGACGGTATTCATCACGCTGGTGGGATTAGGGATCGTCAGCCTGGCTCCATCCAACCCATTAGGGACGCCACTCACGGCATCCACCCGCTTGGGGACACGAATAGCCGCGTTCTTACAGTATAGTCGCGGGGTCGCCGGGCGGGCCGGGATCCTGCTGGTTGCAGTCCTGATCGCACTGGTGCTGGCAATACCCCAACTGCTCCCCACCGCCGAACTCAGCGGTCAATCCAACCGGGGTGGCGGCCTCAATCCCCAGCAGGCGATGGCGTTCTCACTCAACCCAGCCCTGATCGGACGCGGTTTTCTACCCGCCTACGATGCGCTGGTCTTTGGCGAGTATATGGCCTATCTGGGTGTAATCGGCCTGGGATTGGCGGTCCTGGGAGGGGTTTCTAGTGGCCGGTTTCAGGCGGCAGTGGTCAGCCAGCGTTCAACAAGAGATGGGATAAATCCCGTCCCGACAGAGTCTACCCCCGCACCCGCCACTTTGCCTTTTCTGCTCCTCACCCTAGCCGGACTTTTCCTCGCGCTGGGGGAATTCAATCCACTGTACTGGCTGCTGGCGGAGCTACCAGGCTTCAGCTTCTTTCGCGTGCCAGCGCGCTGGCTGGCGTTATTCGCCTTCGGGGCGGCGCTGCTGGCCGGGGCGGGTGCCCAATCCCTACTGCACTTCCGTCCACACCGCTGGCAGATCGGTCTGATGCTCGGCGTATTAGGTGGGTTGGCTGCCAGCAGTCTGCTGGCCGTGACGATGCCGCTGGACGTGATCGGCCCGGCCAGCCCGACGGCGGTGACCTGGATCGGGTGGGCGGTGGCGGGCGGGGTGCTGATTCTCGGACTCGGATTAAACACAGAGGCACAGAGAACACAGAGGGGACACAGAGGGGAACTTACTGCAGAGGGGCAGAGGAGCAGTGCAGCAGAGGTAGGAACGCCATCAGGGGCGCCCGGCATGGCACGTTTCCAGGGGACTGGGGTGAGCCTGCTGGTCATTGCGGCGGTAGTTGAGTTATTTCTGGCGTCGCGGGTACTGGCCTATAACGAACTGGTGCCGCCCGACACCTACACGGCGAGCCGCTTCACGATCAATCAACTGGCTACGCTGACCGCTGATCAGACGCCGCCAGGGCGCTTCCTGAGCATCAGCGGGACGCAGTTCGACCCCGGTGATAATGCCCGTCTGATCGAGCGCTTCCGCGCTGAGGGGATGTCCGACTTTGCGATTCGGCTGGCGCTGGTGGATACCAAGCTGCGCGAGGTGATCGCCGCTAATCTGCCGCTGACCTGGAATCTCGCCAGCATTGACGGTTTTGATGGCGGCTTGCTACCGGTGGGCGCATATACCGCTTTTACATCGCTCATGCTGCCACCGGGCGAACTCCGCACCATTGATGGTCGCCTGCGGGAAATTCTGGCACGGCCTGACTGCGGCGGAGCCTGTATTCCCGACCAACGCTGGCTGAACCTGACCGGCACCCGCTACTTGATCACCGACAAGGTCTTTGACCGGGTGCGTGACGGCATTTTTTACGATACCAGCTTCGAAGTACTGATTCTTCCCGGTCAGGCAGCCGCGGTGAGCGCTGTTCCGGCGTTTGAGTCGACCACCCTGCATATCCTGTATCGACCCGGGTCTGACTGCCTCACCAGCGACTGCTGGCCTAGTGCCCTGGTGACTTATGCGGATGGATCCCAGGAGACGCTGAGCGCCAGCAGCGCACCGGACGCTCTGGATGAATACATGCTGGTGACATTGAATCTGACGGAAGCCCGAATCCCCACCGACATCAGCCTGCGCGCCGGGGATGAGGCGCTTCATGTGCGAGCGATTTCGTTGGTGGATGACCGCACCGGGGATTTTCAGCAGGTGACACTCGCCCCGTGGGTGAGACAACTTTCCAGCGACATCAAACTCTATGAGAACCTGACGCCGCCACCCCGCGCCTTCGTGGTCAATCAGATCGAGGTTGTGACCGACAACTGGGATGGGCAGGAAATTGCGCTGCTGTTGATGCGGGACCCGGATTTTGATCCCTTCCAGCAGGCTATCATCAGCGTACCAGTGGGTGTTGAACCGCCAGTTCCGGTTGAGCCAGCAACTCCACAGGATACCCCAGTAGTGGCGACCTTTGAAACCTATCAAGCTGAGGCGATGCGGCTACGCGTGGAAAGCCCGACGGCAGGGTACCTGATTATCACGGATACGTTTTATCCGGGCTGGCAAGCACGCGTCAACGGCGAAGCTGCGCCGATCTATCGGGCAGATGTGCTGTTTAGGGCTATTCCGGTTCCTGCAGGCGTGAGTACAGTGCTGATCGAGTATAACCCCGGTTGGTGGCCGGGGGTACTGGTTATCGGGAGTGTGGGCTGGCTACTCGCCCTGATTGGCTGGATCAGTGCGCGTCGACGAGTCATCCGACTCTTTGGCGCGATCTAACCCTTCAGCCATCAGGTTATAGCGTCCGGTAATGGCAGCCGTTTCCGGATTAAAATCTGGTAGGCGGAGCGGGGCTTCTTCGGCATCGCGCCCCTGACTGGAGTCCATGTCAACGCGGGGCATCAGGCCGGTCTTAGTCGATGCACGGGGAGGGTTGGTACGGCTGTTCATGACCGCAAGTTCCTCTCTTTCCCTCAGAATAGAATGTCTATTCTAACAAGTTAGAAGTCTGTTATCAATCATTGATCATAATCCTGAATGAAATTTTAGGGGATTTATCACCTGGAATTCATTAACGTGCGTAGTACATTGGTCATGAAATACAGAAAATTTACACAAATTACTCTGGAAACTCAAAACTCACGCCTATGCTCCACTCCTGTGCCTGAGCATATGAAAGGAAGAGAGAGACCATGACTGAACTACACGACGATGACAAGCCGATAGGCCGAGTCCTCAGCCGCCGCGAAGTTCTCACCCTGCTTGGTGGGAGCAGTGCCGCGCTGATTATCGGCGGTGGCTTGACCCGATTGGTCGGGGCGCAAGCGACCGGAACCGCTACCCCAGTCCCCACCGTCAGCCCGATCCCAGCATGCGTGGTTCGCCCAGAACTGACGGAAGGCCCGTACTTTGTCGATGGGATGCTCAACCGGATGGACATCCGCATTGATCCCACCGATGAGAGCATCAAGGAAGGTTTGCCGCTCAAGCTGGTGTATCGGGTTTCCGATGTGACCGGGGGAACGTGCGCACCGCTGGCGGGGGCACAGGTGGACGTCTGGCACTGTGATGCCGATGGAGTGTATTCCGGCGTTCAGGATCGCAGCTTTGATACCACCGATCAGATATGGCTGCGCGGATACCAGATCACGGATGAAGCGGGTATCGCGACCTTCCTGACGATTGTGCCAGGTTGGTACAGCGGACGTGCTGTGCATATCCACTTCAAGATCCGCACTGAGGACGGCTACGAGTTCACGTCGCAGTTCTTCTTCGATCCGACGCTGATCGAGATGATCTATGCCGAAGAACCGTATGCCGCCAAAGGCTCCCCGGATACACCCAACACGCGAGATAACATTTATCAGGGTAGCGATGACCTGATGACCCTCAACCTGCTACCCCTGACGGAGGAGGAACTCGAAGAACTGGACATGACTGCCGGTTACAGTGCGACCTTCGATATTGGTCTGGACCTGAGCGATGCCCAGGTCGGCGCAGCGGACGGATTCCGTCGCTGAGTGCGGGGGATTGAAGAAAATCCCCCACGGTGTCGATCACATCAGCCGTTTTATCCAGTCACGCTGACCAGATCGCCAAAGACATAGCCAGGCTGGCCGTTATAGCGGATCGCGTACCAGCCAGCCTGTTCGCCCTCGATGACAAAGGACTCGCCGGGTTCGATGGAGCCGACGATAGCCGTATCCGTCCCTGCTCCAGCCCGTACATTGACCGAATCCACCTCGGTCACGCGCAAGCTGCGGAGGGGTTCAGCGGTGGCTTCGGCCTCCGGCGTGTACGCCTCCCGCAGCAAATCCTGAATATGGGCTTCGGTGGTGGCGTATGCCCCCTCCCCGATATGCCGATAACGCAGATGCCCCCGCTTATCAATCAGGTAGATTGTGGGCCAGTAACGGTTGTTATAGCTTGACCAGACCGCGCCGTCATTATCCTGCGCTACCGGCCAGGTGACTTCCAGGCGCTCCAGCGCCACCCGCACGTTGCCAAAATCCGCCTCATAACTGAACTCTGGGTAGTGATTGCCAATGACCACCAACCCTTCATCGCTGTACAGGTCATGCCAGGCGCGGATCGAAGGCAGCGTATTGACGCAGTTGTAGCAGCCATAGGTCCACATTTCCAGCAAGACCACCTGACCGCGCAAGTCCGCCAGCCGCAGCGGAAGCTCGGTATTCAGCCAGGCGCGGTTGGTCAATTCGGGTGCTGGGCCATAATCCGGCAGATCGGACGTATTGCCCGCACCGCTCGACTGCGCTTTGCCCGGATAGGCGGGCAGTAGGGCCAGTACCCCTACTCCACCGACCATGAAAAGCAGGAAGATGATAAATCGCATGGGCGCAACTCCTTCGCCTCAAACAAAACCGATGCGAACAGCCTACGCCCCTTTGGTTACGAAAGGATAACGCGCCAAGATGAGGGCCTGTTTTGGTGATCTAGACTGTATGGTTACGAACAAGACGGTTATCCCTTTCGCAGTCGACCAATCAGGGGTACATTCGGGATTCGGGGGAAAATCGGGTAGGACTACATTAAACCGTGGAGGTATGTTTTTGGGTGAAAATCGTACCCTTTCTAGCACAAATACTGGTCTACAAAAGGCCACAAGTATTCATATAAGGTCGCACTTGAGCCATTTTCCTATCAAAATCTCTCACCACGATTTAGTGTGGTGCTACCATGTTATCCTGTTGATGGAGTCAGGACTTACGCCAACACCTCATTTCGTAGGGGCGGCGCGTAGCGATCCCGAGCCTGCCTATATCCTAACAGTCTACTCAGAGCTTGGCAGCTTGGCTGTCCCGGCAAATCTCACCAACGCCATCAACGCCACCATCACCGCCAAGCTCCCGTGAACATGGTCACTGATGACGCCGACTGACAGTGACGCCAATAATGACAAACGCACCCCGAAATCCGAATGCACCCACCAATCAGTATGGTTGAGCACGTTCCGGTCGACTCTCGGGTATAATTGAGTAGAGGTCAGCGACGAGCCACACGCTGGCCTCTAAGCCCGTTTACCCATTGATATTTCGGTGATGGATGATGCAAATGCGTTTGAACGCCCCGGTAGAGATGGCCTGGCACCTGGCGCAAGCCTTTAGTGAGCGTGCCGATGCGGCTGACCAGGCGGGTATCCTGCCGTCAGAGGATATTCAGGAACTGCGCGAGTCCGGTTACCTGACCCTGAGCGTTCCCAAAGAATACGGCGGATTGGGGCTTTCGCTCAAAGAATGCGTGGCCGCCCAGTTGATGCTCTCCCAGGGTTCGACCTCAACAGCGATGGTGGCCGGGATGCACATGCATTTATTCGGCAATGCATCGGAAAACCGTCCCTGGCCGGAAGCCGCCTTCGAGCGCATGTGCCGGGCAGCCACCCGTGGCGGACTCTTCAACAGCGCGGCCAGCGAACCGGATTTGGGCAGCCCTTCCCGGGGAGCCTTCTTCCAAACCTATGCGGAAAGCCACGACGATGGCTGGCTGGTCAACGGGCGGAAGACGTGGACGACCGGCGGCAAGCACCTGACCCACCTGGTGGTACGGCTGATGATCGGTAACGACCCCGGCGCGTTCCTCATCCCGGCGAATGCCCCCGGCATCCGATGGGAAGAAACGTGGGGCAACCATCAACTGAGCCTGCGGGCCAGTGACAGCCACGATCTGATACTGGAAAATGTTCATGTCTCCCAGGCGAATATGCTGGAACGGGGCAAGCGCGACGAACGCAACCCTAACGCCTGGTTCCCCATGATTATGGCTTCGGTATATCTGGGCGCGGCTATGGCCTCCCGCGATGCTGTCATCCGCTTCGCGCTGGGGCGGGTGCCGACGGCGCTGGGCAAGCCGATTGCCACCCTGCCGAAAGTCCAGCGGCAGATTGGTGAAATGGATGTCCAGCTCCAGGCGGCTCAAAACCTGCTCTATCAGGCGGCGGCCCTGTGGACAGGGGCGGCAGGCAGCCATGTCCACTACCCAACGGTGGTCGCAGCCAAGCACTTCGCCGTGACCACCGCCAATCAAGTCACTGACCAAGCCCTGCATATCGCCGGTGGCACCAGCCTTTCCCGCGAGCTGCCGCTGGAACGGTACTTCCGCGATGTGCGCGCGGGCCTGATGCAACCGCCATCCGGCGATACGGCGCTGGAGATCATCGGACGAGCCGCGATTCAGAATTTGAGTGGGGAAAACTCATGACCGATGCCGCCCTGGAGGCTCAACTGCGCCGTCTGATGGATGTATGGGCGGAGCGCGCGGCTGAAGCCCGCCGCAAAGTTGAGCAACTGCGCTATAACGATCCTAACCAGGCCTACCGGCAACGCGGCATGAGCGAAGCGTATCTAGCCGTCATCGGGGATATTGAGTCGCTGCTGGTCGCGCCGGAACAGCCGACTCAACCAGCACTGCCGGTCCTGCCGTTTGTGGCGGTCAAGGTGGAAGTCGCCATCGCCGCGCTGCAACGGGTTGGGCTGTTGGTGGCGGAACTCCATCCTCATCACGATTCCAGCTTTACGTTGGTATTTTCCCCATTACAGAACAGTCCCTTTGAAGACCGGATCGCCCGGTTGGAGAAGGTCGCACAGGTACAGGTGCTGGATTACGGGCGGCTGCCCGGTTCCAACCGGACCTATGTGGATTTTGGGTTTCTGACGCCACCCACTGCGTGATGCCAAAGTGGAGGGACGCCCTGTTGGGCGTCCGCCCATAGGTGGAGGCCATTGCTACTCAGAAGCTACCCTTCTGTTGCTCCAAACATGCGCCGCAGGTAGTCTGGAACGGCAATCCCAGTAGCTAAGTCCGGGGCGGGTTCAGGCTGACCAAAGGTGGTTTGAATCGGCAGCAGACCACTCCAGACCGGCAGCAATAAATCTTCCTCATCATCACCAGGCGGGCCTGTGCGGATTTTGGCTGAGGCGTTTTCGATCTCGACGCGGACGACCGCGGTGGCTTTCATCTCGACGGGGGTGGGTTGACGGGCATCCGCCCAGCGCCCCGGAATCAGCTTTTCGGTAAAGCGTTCGAGCGCATTCCACTTTTCGGCTTCGTCTTCGACGAGTTCCCCACGACCAAACACCACAGCTGAACGATAGTTGACGGAGTGATGAAAGACCGACCGCGCCAGCACCAGCGCATCGGTCACCGTCACGGCGATACAGAGTGGATGACCAGCTCCTGCGTGCAGCATCAAGCGGCTGGTGCTGGCCCCATGCAAGAGGATGGCATCGCCATCACGGGCGTGCAGTGTGGGGATGATGAAGGGCTGCCCGTCCTGCACAAAACTGACGTGGCAAATCAAGGCAGCATCCACGATCCCGTAGATCGTCTCCGAGTCGTAGTGACCGCGCTTCGGCAGACGCCGCACACGGTTCTGGTCAGTGGGGGTATAAGTAGTCATGTGGGCCTCCGCGTGAATGGATGTCATGGTGGCATCCTACACCGGGGCAAGCTCCGTCTGTATCACCAGTGTAGACCAAGTATCACCATCCGTTCATGAGACCGAAGGGAAGCCTGATAGCTACGGGATTCCCTTCGGAAATGCGGTCAAGCCACTGACAACACTATGGTTTCAGATTGAAATCCTCGGTGAGGATACGCGAACGCCGCATACCAAAAGCGACTAGCTGACGCGTGATAGTCTGCATCATCATCGCCGGACCACATATAAAAACTTCCGCAGCCTTTAACTGATCCTCACCCACGCTTGCAGACAATTGATCGGCAGTCAGGTAGCCTGTTTCAGTACTCACATGGAGTTCCAAGCGCATCCTCGGTAGGGCATCTATCCAATCTTGCAATTCTTCAATGAAGACAGCATCGCTACGTTCACGCACCGACCAGATCAGGATACCTTCGATTGGACGCTGCGCCTGAGCGGCCTGTTGAGCCAAACTAAGAAAGGGCGTAACCCCAATACCACCGGCCAGCCATACCTGAAAACGCGTAGAGGCTAAACTGCGATCACCAAAGCGCCCGTAGGGGCCAAAAACTGTCACACGGTCACCCGGCTGCAAGGCTTGTAAGCTGCGCGTGTAATCCCCCAATGCCTTGATACTCAAGCGAATCCCACCCATGCTATAGCCAGAAATTGAAAAGGGATGTGACTCGGGTCGGATATGTTGCGAACCCGTCACTGAAAGGTAGATGAATTGGCCGGGCTTAGCCTGGAAAGGAGTTTCCAAGCGAATATGCAGATCATTAATCCCATTGCGGAATTGAAAGGCTTCAATTTGTCCTTTGGCGCGAGGCGCGAGGCGCGAACCGACGATAGAGAAAAGTCGTATAGAGCCAAGCGTAGCCGCCCACAATGCTCAAGACCAGCATGTACCAATCCTGCTGGAGGACAAAAGCATGACTGGTACCAGCCAGATACGGCACGATCATCCATTTGTGCGAATTGAGCCAGACTCCATAAGGCATCCGCACCCAGATGGTCGCGGCAACCAACAGAACCATGCTCAGGACACCCAGGACACCCAGGCTGTAACCCAGGTCAAGGCCGGGCAACAGATAGGTACCAATGAGCGCTGTATCCGGTAAAGCCTGTACCACCAGAATACCCATATGCGCCAATACCATGATTAAGCCGAGCTTGCCCGCCAGCCCATGTAACTGATATACCTTGTCCAAGCCGCCAAAGATGTTTTCGACCCAACACCAGCGGGTTGCCAGCACAAAATTCAGGCAAAAGAAGATCACCGCCCAAAATCCCAGCCCGGCCCCCATCTCATAGAATGGGTCGGCTTCTATACCGGCATGTACGAGTTGACCGGTCATGAGGCGGAAATCAATACCCATGACGAAGCTTTGCAACGCCAGGGCAAATACATAAATAGTTAAGCCATAGACTGCCAGCACACCCAGAGAGCGATGCCGGATCCACTCGGCAAGAAATTCAAAACGGCCACCTTTATATGTCAATTGCATGACACAACCCTGTGATCTATGTATGCCTCGATTGGCGGTCATACAGCGTTTGGTTATGCCATGATACGTGGTTGAAAAAGGCCGGTTGCAAGATGCTCACCGACTGCTCATGGATCAAGATATCACCAACTTTGACCCAATCCGCAGAGACCCCACTATAGTATAATTTCGCCCATTTACCCAACGATGTGGGCCGGGTTGATCGGTATCCGGCAGATTTCAAGGACAAAGACCCCCATGAGCGAGACAAAACCCACGATCATCGTGCTGAAAGGCGACCAGACCGGACAGGAACTGCTCGACGAAGCACTGCGGGTGATCGACCCCAGTGTGACCCGCTGCGATGTGGACTTTGAATTCTATGACCTGTCGCTGGAAAACCGCCGCGCCACCAAGAACGGCGTGGTGCGAGAGGCGGCGACGCGCATCCTGGAAACGGGCCTGGGAATCAAGGCAGCGACGATCACCCCCGGCAACCCGGATGATGTGGGCAGCCCGAATGCCCTGCTCCGCGAACTGGTGGATGGGCAGGTCATTCTCCGAACCGGGCGGCGTATCCCGAAGATCACCCCGATTGCCGGTGTAAACGCGCCGATCGCGGTCGTCCGCATGGCGGTAGACGGCGAATACAGCGAGAAAGCCTGGCGTGAAGGCGAAGGTCTGGATGAAGTTGCGTGGAGCACGCGCAAGCTCTCCCGGCGCACCTGCCGCGCCGTGGCGGAGTTCACCTTCCGCTATGCCAAGCGCACCAATGCGACCGTTTTTGGTGGGCCGAAGTATACCGTCAGCCCGATCTACGAAGGCATGTTCCAGGAAGAACTGGAAGCCGCTTCCAAGCGGTATCCGGATGTGGAATACAATCCGCAGTTGATTGACGCGACTTATGCACTCCTGCTGGAAACCAGCGGCGAATCGCTGGTGATCCCGGCGCTGAACCGGGATGGGGATAATCTGAGCGATCTGGTGCTGAAGATGTTCGGGACGATTGCAGGAGCCGAGTCCACGATCCTCAGTTTTGACGAAAACTTTGAGGTCAAGACGGCCGTCACCGAAGCACCACATGGCACGGCACCGAGCCTGCAAGGCAAGAATATCGCCAACCCGATGGCGATGATTCTGGCGGGAGCGGCGATCCTGCGGTACGTCAAGCGAGATGAGGCCAACCGAGCCAGCCGCGCCATTTACGAGTCGGTGCTGGAAGCTGTGCAGTCCGGCATCCGCACGACGGACCTGGGTGGGCAGTCTTCGACCACCGCCTTCACGGATGAAGTCATCCGGCGGGTGCAGGGCAAGCTGGAAGTGTGGGAGTCGCTGGGGCAATAACGGATACAGCTCAACGGCATGGCAGGAGCATATCGGATCACCCTGCCATGCCGTATAATGCTCACAAAGATCATGCTTGCCGGGACTCTCCCATACCCGGTCAGACAGGGATGCGCCATGACCGACGCCCTCATCGGCAAATACATCAACGGCTACGAAATACTCGATGTAGTCGGGCGGGGCGGCATGGCGACCGTCTATCGGGCGCAGCAGCTTTCCATGAACCGGGTGGTGGCGCTCAAGCTGCTGCCGGAGCAGTTCGCTAAAGACGACACGTATATCCAACGGTTTGAGCAGGAAGTCGAGATCGTTTCCCGGCTGGAACACCGCAATATTGTCCCGGTCTACGACTATGGGCAGTATAGCGGTCGGCCTTACATCGTCATGCGCTACATGAACAGCGGCTCGGTGGATGAACTGCTGCGCAGCGGGCCGCTGGAGTTGGATCAGATTGTCCACATATATGAGCAGATCGCCCCGGCACTGGATTATGCTCATACGCGCAAGGTGCTGCACCGCGACCTCAAACCCGGCAATGTGCTGTTGGATGATGACGGCGGCGCGTACCTGACGGATTTCGGCATTGCCCGCGTCCTGGGCGACCAGGTCGGGCCGGGCATCACGACCCAGGGGGTCGTGGGCACGCCCAGCTACATGAGTCCGGAACAGGCGCAGGGGCAGCAGCTCGATAACCGCAGCGATATTTATGCGCTGGGTGTGATGCTGTTCGAACTGGCGACGGGCAAACGTCCGTTTGAGAGCGATACACCGTACAGCATCGCCGTGATGCAGGTAACGACGCAACCGCCCTCACCCCGTTCGATCAATCCGGATTTGTCGATGGCGGTGGAAGAAGTCATCCTCAAATCGCTCCGCAAGAAGCGCGAGGAACGCTATCCCCACGCGATTGGTCTGGCGGAGGCGCTCAAGCGGGCAGCCAACCTGCCCAGCGGGAGTATGCACGATACCCAACCGGGCGGCATCAAGATACCGAACCGACCGGCACCGCAACCGCTGGGCAATCCGCAAGCGGATTCCCCGTATGCCCCACAATACGAACCGCAACCGATGGTCATCATGCAGCCGACCAGCCCGGTCGGCAGCTATCCACCCCCGGCACCGATGTCCTATGGGCCGCCCATGACGCCTGCCCCAATGCCCACCCAACCGCCCCCATATACCGGGAAGCGGCGACGGCGCAAAGAGGGCAATATGTTCATGAGCGCGGCGGTCGGCGGCCTGCTAGGCTGCGCAGTGCTGATTGTGCTGGTCATTCTGCTGATTCTGGGCTATATCGCCATTCAGGGCGGCTTCAATCCCGGGACGACGGTTGAGTCCAATGGTGACGGGACTTCGGTCAGCAGTGCGCCGACGCTGGATGCGACCAGCCAAAGCGCCCGCGATACGCTCATCCCAGCGACTCCCTCTCCCCTCCCCCTAGGCGGTTCCCCGGTGGTGAACCCGGTCGGGGTGCGCGCCACACTCTCGCTGGAACTGATCAGCCGCACGCAAACGCGGGCGATGGTCTACTTTGCGGCGCGGGGTGGCCGTTCAGACGTGTACCGCTTTGATTTTGCCAGCGGGGAAGAACGGCAGCTCACATTTGACCCCAATGAGGACAATTACCCACAAGTCTCACCAGATGGAACGCGGATTGTGTTTCAATCCAACCGGGATGGAGACTTTGACATCTATGTGATGGACATCAACGGCGATAACCTGCGCCAGTTGACCCAGAACACGATCAATGACCGCCTACCGGCGTGGTCGTGGGATGGGCAGCGGATCGTATATGCCTCCGATACCCGGGGCGACCGCAAACATGACATCTATGAGATGAATGGGGACGGCAGCGATCAACGCCTGCTGTATACCAACGGGCTGTTCAACAGTCACCCGCGCTACAGCCCCAACGGGCAATACATCGTCTTCACCACTGGCTCCGATGAAACCAGCAGCAACACCTTTGAGATCTCGAGGCTGGACCTGGACAGCGGCGAATTCCTGCAACTGACGACGAATACCTGGGATGATCGCTCGCCCTCGTTCAGCGCGGACGGGAACACCGTCCTGTACCGGACAAGTGATGGCGGATCAGCACGAGGGAACGCGGCTATTGCCCTGATGGACATCGACGGGAGCAATTCACGCATTCTGTATGACGGTGCAGGGCTGGAATGGGGGATGAGCTTCAGCCCGGATGGCGGCCTCATCAGCTTCACGACCAGTTCCCCGACCACTGAAACTGATGAGGTTTTCTTCATGCTGCCAGATGGCACCCGCTTTGAGCAGGTGACGAACTTCGGCGCTATGGCCTCCAGTTGGGTGCCTTAGAGCCGATTACCAGGGCTGACGCTCGTAGTAATAGACCTGGCGGGTGGTACGGCTACGCTGTTCCAGACGATGCATACTCCAGCCAAAGGTCAACCAGCCGAAGCCGATGACAAAAAAGGCCGAGGCGACCATCAAGGCCAGCAATTCCGGGAAGACGGCGATCATCACGCCGAAGGCAATCAGAGCAGCACCGGGCAACCACCACAAACGCATTGGACCCATCATGGGTTAATCCTTTCCACTGATGATGACAGTCTAAGCCTGTCACATCTGAGCGGCGTTAACCCCGCGTAAGATCAACACAAGAATCTTGGATTACACGCGTACTTTGTGTTTGGGTGACGGAGGTTCCTCTACGACCCCTGCGCGGCGCTGGCTCTTTCGCACAGTCCACTGCCGCCCGCCCCCAACCATTCATTGAGAGTCTGGCTGGTGGATGCATTGGCGCGGGCATCGGTGTAAATGCCCATACCCCAGATGTAATAGCGCTGGGTTTCGTTGGGCCACTGGGTAAAGGGCTTGCGGGTGACCGAAGGCCCCCCGTTGTAACAGGCCATTGCCAGCCCCGGATCCCCCCCGGCAAAGTCATTCAGGCATTGTTCGAGGAAGCTGGCCCCCCGGCGGGCGTTGGTATCTGGATCGAGCATGTCCTCCCCTGGCTGGAAGTGGAAGGGCATGACCTGGAATAAACCCTGCGCACCGGCATGGCTACTGACAGTCGGATGCCCACAGGATTCGATCTGCATGACGGTGGCGAGCAGATTAGGGTCCAGGCCGTACTGCCCTGACCAGCGGGCAATATCACCTGACCAGTGATTGACCTGCGGCGTAAACAACGGCGCCAGAACTGATGAACGCGACTGTAACCAGCCCGGTAAAGCATGAGCCACTTCCCAGACCACGATGGTCATGATGACGACCAACAGCTTTTCCAGGGGTAGGCGGAATCGTCTGGGCGGGGTGGCAAGAGTGGGCGTTAAGGGCCGGGCACGAACAGCCATTACAGATCCTCTGAGTCCAGTGGGCGACGGGATTACATCCAGTGTACGTAAGGACACTCGATGGCGTTGCTCAAGAAATCCAGTTTAGTGCAGTTTGGTCGGTTGCAAAATGGGAGAGGGGGACTGTTGCAGCAATCGCTGCAAATCCCCCAGCATTGGTTCGAACATAACCAAATTATAGAACAAATGTTTTATTTCGTCAAGAACATCCTGAGGATGGCCGTAAGTTCGGTGGGGATCAGCACGTCGGGTTCATAACTACCCAAGCGTAAATTGGTTCTTGACTCTGTACTTCGGTACAAGGTTTACAATGACCCATGAAAGCGAGGATTTATGGATGGCATCACCCGCGGCGACCTGGCCCAACAGTGCGGAGTCAACCCGGAGACGATCCGGTACTACGAACGGAATCATTTGCTCCCCTTGCCTCCCCGCAGCCCCAGCGGGTATCGCCTGTTCACGGAAATCGATGCACAGCGCATCCGCTTCATCAAGCGGGCGCAATCGGTCGGCTTTTCGTTGGACGAAATCCGCACGCTGCTGGAACTGAAGATCGATCCGGAAGGTACCTCCGGGCAGGTGCGGGCTTTGGCCCACGAGAAGGTGCTGGAGATTGAGGACAAAATCCGGTCGTTACAGGCGGTACGGGATACCCTGGTCAGCCTGATTCAATCATGCCCGGGCGGCAATGCACCAACCAGCGACTGCCCGATCCTGGATTGCCTGGACCATGAAGCCTTCGCTACGTCTGAACACAATCAACATTAGATAGAAGGAACTCAAACTGATGAAGCGTCTCATTTTCACCACTCTACTGGCAACAATTGCACTCTTTGCCTTTTCATTTGCCGCGGCGGACGCCCCGGTGGAAGGCCGCGCAGGGCGGGCCGAAGTCCGCTTTCTGGAAGGCATGATCGACCATCATCAGATGGCACTGGATATGGCGGCTGACTGCCTGGAACGTGCCTCGACTGAGGATGTCCGCAGCATCTGCGAGGCGGTCATCGCAGCCCAAACGCCAGAAATCGAGCTGATGCAGGGCTGGTTGGCGGAGTGGTACAACATTGATTATCAGCCGATGCCGATGGCCGACATGGGCATGGATATGGGCATGCACGCAGGGATGGATATGGGCGGTAAGGATACAGACCCAGCCGGGATGATGGGGATGATGGCGGGTCTCAACCGGGCTGAAGGCCTTGACTATGACCTCGCATGGCTTGAGTCGATGATCGACCATCATGACGATGCGCTGCATATGTCCGAGCGAATACTGAACCGAGCTGAACATGCGGAGCTCCGCACGCTGGCGGAGACCATCATCACAGCACAAAGCGCCGAGATTGAACAAATGGAAGCGCTGCTGGGGACACTCGTCAGCCAATGACCGCAGAGAAGGAATATCGTATGACGACACCCAATACCCTCCAAATTGACCTCCCGATCACCGGGATGACCTGCGCGAGCTGCGTCCGCACGGTCGAACGCGCCCTGACCAAAACCGAGGGCGTAGAACAAGCAGCGGTCAATCTGGCGACCGAACGCGCCAGCATCCAGTTTGATCCCACCAAGACGGCCCTGCCGCAACTCATCGAACGCGTGCAGAACGCAGGCTATGATGTGGCGATGGCGTCCATCGACCTGCCGATCACCGGGATGACCTGCGCGAGCTGCGTCCGCACGGTTGAACGAGCGATCAACAAGCAGGCCGGAGTGCTGAATGTCTCAGTCAACCTGGCAACGGAAAAAGCCAGCGTTCAGTACCTGCCGAACGCCGTGCGCCGGGGTGACCTGACCAAAGCGGTCGAGGCGGCGGGCTATGGTGTGCTCGACCTGAGCAATGCTGATGTGCCGGAAGATGCCGAACGGGCGGCTCGTCAGGCGGAAATTGACCGGCAGCAGCACATGGTGCTTATTGGAGCGGCTTTCACCCTGCCCCTCTTTTTGTTGAGCATGGGCCGCGACCTGTACATGGCGAGCTTCATGGGCAGCAGCATGGCTTCCCATATTCTGAATGGAGCGATGGCGGGTCCACAACCGGCGCTGAACTGGCTGTTGTGGAACGGGTGGCCGTTTATCTTTCTGCTGCTGGCGACGCCGGTTCAGTGGATCGTCGGGCGGCAGTACACGATTGGTGCATGGAAAGCAGCCCGCAACGGCAGCTCCAATATGGATACGCTCATCGCCATGGGGTCATGGGCCGCGTACCTGTACAGCATCGTGGTGCTGATCGGCATGATCTTCAACCTGACGGAGATTGGCGCACACGTCTATTTTGAAACGTCGGCGGTCATCCTGACGTTGATTACGCTGGGCAAGCTGCTAGAAGCCCGGGCCAAGGGCCGCACCAGTGAAGCGATCCGTAAGCTGATGGGGCTGGCCCCCAAGACGGCGACCCTGCTGCGGAACGGGCAGGAAGTCGAGGTGGCGATTGACGATGTGATCCCGGGCGATGTGCTGGTGGTGCGCCCCGGCGAGCGAGTCCCAGTGGACGGCATGGTGGTCGAAGGGCGTTCATCCGTGGATGAATCCATGCTGACGGGTGAAAGCCTGCCCGTTCATAAAGAGACCGGCAGCGAGGTGATCGGCGCAACCATCAACAAACAGGGTCGGCTGGTGATCGAGGCACGGCGAGTCGGTGCGGAGACGGCGCTGGCGCAGATTGTGCGACTGGTCGAACAGGCGCAAGGCTCGAAAGCACCCGTGCAACGGGTGGCAGATCAGGTCTCCGGGGTGTTCGTGCCGGTGGTGCTGGTGCTGGCAGCCGTGACCTTCCTCGGTTGGCTCCTGATTGGGCAAGTCGGCTTCACAGCGGCAATGGTCAATGCCGTCGCGGTGTTGGTCATCGCCTGCCCATGTGCGCTGGGGCTGGCGACCCCGACGGCGATCATGGTCGGCACCGGACGTGGCGCGGAGATGGGCGTGTTGTTCCGCAACAGCGAAGCGCTGGAAAATGCACGGCGGGTACAGGTGGTGGCGCTGGATAAGACCGGCACGATCACACGCGGGGAACCCAGCCTGACTGATGTGATTCCGCTGAACGGCACCAGCGAAAATGATCTGCTGACGCTGGCGGCGACCGCGGAACGCGGCAGTGAGCATCCGCTGGGGCAAGCCGTGGTCAAGGGTGCCCAAGAGCGCGGCCTGAGCCTCAATCAGCCTCAGTCCTTCGAGGCTGAGTCCGGGCGTGGGGTACGGGCAGTGGTCAATGGTAAAACGGTGTTGGTCGGCAGTCCGCGTTTCATCCGTGAGCAGGGTCATGATCTGGCCGCGTGGACGACAGAGATCGAGGCGTTACAGGGCAAGGCGCGGACGGTGGTGCTGACGCTGGTTGATGGTGGGCTGGCGGGCATCGTGGGAATCGCGGATACCGTCAAAGACGGATCACGCGAGGCGATTGCCTCGCTGCGGACGCTGGGGCTGGATGTGGTGATGATTACCGGCGATAACGAACGTACCGCGCAGGCCATTGCCCGCGAGGTCGGGATCGAGCGCGTGCTGGCGGAAGTGCTGCCAGAGCAGAAGGTCGAGCGGGTCAAGCAGTTGCAGGCAGAAGGTCAGCAGACGGCGATGGTCGGCGACGGGATCAATGATGCTCCGGCGCTGGCACAGGCAAACGTGGGCATCGCCATCGGCACCGGCACCGATATTGCAATGGAGGCTTCGGACGTGACGCTGGTGAGTGGTGATCTACAGGGGGTGGCACGCGCGATTGGGTTGAGCCGGGCGACCATGCGGACGATCTACCAGAATTTGTTCTGGGCGTTCATCTACAACATCATCCTGATCCCAGTGGCGATGGCGGGTGCGCTGATCCCCATGCTGGCCGCGGCGGCCATGGCAACCAGCTCGGTGTTTGTGGTTCTGAATTCTCTTCGCCTCTCAAAGGCATCGTAGCGGCGGTTTCCGGGCAGCGTGACGCATAATCCGTAATCGTCTCTCCATCCTCCAGATGTCCGCTGTCCGGTATTTCGATACCAGGACCACGGAGCTGGAGGATTTTCTTGCGGATCGCCTCCCAGCTTCTCACCGGCAGCGCAGCCGAAATCTCAAGCTGCGTTGCCGTGCAATTCAACAATTCCTCCAGGGTCTCGAGTTCATCTTTGCGCCAACGGTTGCCATACGTGCGGTTAGCTTTTTCACCATCGCGTTCCAGCCGCACCAGATAATCGCCGTATTTCTCTTCGTCGCGGATAGGCTTCGGTGAGGTATGAAAACTGCGTTTGCCGATGATCTCATACGCCTTGATACGGATAGCGTGCCAGTTGCGATCAGGGAGTGCAGCCGCTATCTCGACTTGCCCCGCACCCTGGTTGATAAGTTCTGTTAGACTTTCCACTTCGTGCGGCATCCACAGCACCCACTTATCCGCACGATAAGGCATGATGAACGTATCGCTGCTGTTATCCCGCCATTGGATTTCTACATCTGCAACCCGCTTCGTGCCCCTAGGCTGCACAACAATGCGTTTGATGAACGCATTTGCGACCGTTCGTTGATCGTTCAGGTTCATATCATTCCAGGTTGCCAAAACAGTTTCTGCCTGCTTTGCAAGCTCAATCAATGAGTCTTGGCGCTCCTGTCGCCGCCCCAGATCAGCAAGCTTCTCCTCAAGACGGTGTTGTTCATTCTCGTAGTTTAGGTGTTCCTGCTCCAGTGCCTGCAAGAGACTTTGTGACGGCACAAAACTAAAGTTCGTCAACAGGGATTGCATCTTCTGGTTGATCACCTGAAGCTGATGGTTCAATAGTCTCCGTTCCGCTGCGAAGTCCTCAGCAGTATTGGCTAACACGGTTGACCAGACTTCGGGATCAGCTGTGCAATCTCACGAATACGCACGCCGCTGTCACTGCGAATCGCGCTCGTTTGAGCCGACATACGTATCCTTACGATCAGGCAGGTTCAGAAAAGCTCGTATCAATGCACGATAGGCAAGCCCAAGGTCGAACGGCGACAACGAAACAATCAGGTTGCTCACGGGCTTCTCTGCACTGCTGCGCTGATGGTCAGGATGGATGGGTAAAATGCGAATGTTGCTCATGGTGGCTGCTCGCTCCGCTGTGATGAAATCTCGTTAACTTACGGAAGACGGCGCACGAGTTGTAATTACACTGTAGCAGCAGCCAGTGCAGTTGAGGTTGAATTATTTCACAAAACGGTATGGAATTTTACGAGGATTGGTTTCAATAACCTATGCAGCTTTAGTCTTCGCCCATTCAGATGCTAGTCGATACATCAATTTCACTGCCTCAACCGAACAGGCAGATACACATTCATCAGTCGGGCTATAACTCATCATGTGTTGTGGCACGGGGGGTTTGAAAGCGGCTTCCGCCTGATACTCCGCCGTATCCTGCCAACAGGCATGGCGTGGATAGCTGCGTTTGCCCTGATAGTGTGTCGGGTAGTGATCCCCATTCCAGCGGTAGGCGTAGCGTTCCTGCAGCGACTTCCAGGTCGTACCCGGGAAGGCTTTCAGGATGTCCACCTGATCGACATGGTTGTCGAACAACCGCTTGAGCTGCTCCAGATCAGCTTCGTCCCAGAAGTAACCCCGGCTCTTGTGCGTCGAGCTGCGCTCGCTCTCGCTGCCATCCCGCCAGTGGACGATGAGGCGCTTGGTGCGCGGGGTGATCTTGCTGATGGTCAGGTGGGTGGCGAACTGCTCAAACAGCGACCGCTTCTCTTCGCGGGGCACTTCGCTCCAACGGCGGATGATGGTCTCCAGAACCGGACGGGCATCCGCCAGAGACTGCGCCTGCTGGTCATCCGATTGCAGCCGGGTCAGTTCTTCATGCAGGCTGGCGAGTTCACTTTCAGCGGCTTCATAGCGGGCTTGCGCTCGCCCCACCATCTCTGGGTGAGTGAGTAACCCCAGACTGGCGATGATGTTGTCTTTGGTCTGCTCGGCTTGCCGGATGGCGGCCTGCACCCGGCGGATGTCCCCCTGATCCACCTGTTCATGACTGGCGAGGGCCGCTTGCCAGAGGGCTTCATCAATGGTGGTGGCTTCCAGCCGTTCCAATAGCATCCCATCCACCAGGCTGTCCACGATCTCGGCCCGGATGTTCCAGACATTCGCCTTGTAAGGGAACTGCGCCAGTTGGTACTGATACTTCCCGGCATAGGTATTCCAGATGCAGGCCAGCCGCTTGTGCGGCTGCTCCGGCAGATCATCGCTGTAGGCCAGATAGGCGTAAGTCGGTGGCGGCTGATTCCGCTCTTCTTTGGGATGCCGTATCCAGGGGCGATACGGGACGTAATCCGGGTTGGGCTGCCCGTAGAAATCGGTCGGCGACAGCCGGTTGTAGGCGTACATGAACAAGTCCAGCGGCACAATCGCCTCGTGATTGTTGAACTGGACAATCGCGCTCTTGTGGATCCAATGTCCGATGTAAGCCACGTTGGTCAACATGTACGCGAGGCCGGTCTGGGAAGGAGTCAGTCCGCCGGTGAACGGTGAACGCCGGGTCAGATGGTCAGTGACCTTGAAGCCTTCGGGGACGGCACCGGCTGGAATCTCCGGGAAGACCGGGCCATCGTGGTCGATCTGCTGCCAGGTCTTCTTGAAGTTGCCGTCGTTGGCGCGGAATAACTCGTAGTAGCGGAGCAGCACATCGGCGTAGAGGTCGAAGCGTTTGTATTTGCGGAAGTCGGGATTGAGTGAGCCATTCGGCAGATGGCTGCGGGTATCGACCATGAAGCCAGGCAGCACCTTGCGCCCCGTCCACAACCCGCTGGCATCCCGCCGCTGGCGGGCCTTCACCAGTCGTCCGCGAATCTGGTATTCGAGATAATCCGCTGCCCGCTGCGATTCCTCGCGGAACATCTTGATGTGCGACGGCCCCATGATGGGATGGGCGAAGTCGTAGATCATCATCGGGGTCATGACTTTGACGTTGTTGCGCTTGCAGGCGTCGATGAAGATGTTGGTCTCGATCATGGTCACATCGCGGAAGAAACGATCCACATCCTGCGCCGCCACCAGCCCGATCTGCCCACGCTCGATCAGGTCGTAGAGCATCGACATACCCGGACGATCCTTAATCTTCTTCTGTCCGCTGACCCCGGCATCCATGTCGATCATGTGGACGCTCTCGCGCACCCAGCCCTGCCGCAGCAGGTGTTCGATCATATCCACCGTTTGCAGCGTGGTCGAGATGTTGCCGATCTGACCCTCTGACGACTGGCGATAGTAGACTGCAGCCGGACGACCGACTGGCAGGGGTTCCAGCTTGTAGGGATCGACCGGCGCTTCCGGGCGTTTCAGCGGGCGTGGCATGGAACTACCTAATCTCCTGATGAACGTGCCAAACAAAAACGCCCTGCAAGCCGCGGGTGGGTACGGCAAGAGCAGAGCGCATGGGTTACAATGCGATCTAGCCCTGCGACGTGTCACTACCACTCGCGGGGTCAGCCGGATCGGGGTGTACCACCACCTCGGTCTGGCGTGAATTGCCGTCAGTGTACTCCTGATCCTCCAGCCGCGCAACAATCCGCAAGAGCGAGCGATACACTCCCAGCAGGTTGATGGGTTCGGCGTTGCCTGGCTGTGTGTCGAGGGTTTGAAATGATGGCTGCTTGAGGGACACGCTTGGCCTCCGGGTGGTTGGACACGTCTGACCCTCACAGGATAGCAAAGTCGAGCGGGCGGAAGCGCAGAAGATTCCAGGTTGGGGGATGCAAGATTTCGCATCGCACCAACGTGATTTCAGACGATAGCTGGTTTTTCGTCACAGCCAGGACGGTGAGAGAGTCATCAAGCATAGGCGGCATCGAGCAACCGCGATGCTCGTTTCATGTGCTTGCGGAAAGTGGATGCTTTGCGACCGTGTGCTTCAGCCGCAGCGGCATAACTTTTGCCGTCGATTTGTGCCTGGATGGCAGCACCAATGCAGGGCGTATCACGATAGGTGACAACCAGCGCCTCAGCCGGTGAGGTGTGACCGCGCTGATACTGTTCCCGCCAGGAGCGATAGGCCGGGCAGCGCCGCGCCGGTGCGGACACGATAGGCTCGCCGTTAGCTGGTGGCGGATAGGCGTGCTGCTCCAGAAACACCTGAGCGAATTCGTAGCGTAGATCAGCCTGCACCGGCAGTACGAAGCGTTGATACCAGCGCCAGCTATCCATGCCCGCCAGTGCCGCCGCATCCTTGCGCGACACTTCGGTCGTCAGGAAGTACAGCGCGACCAGATGCTTGAAGGACTGGGCGTATTTCGTCGCCAGCTTGTGCATGATGCGCTCGATGTCGGCTCGCATATCAACCTGAGTCGCCCAGGCGGCCCAGGTCTCATTACGATGATGCTCTAGCCCGGTGATGACGAACTCATCCCCATTGCCGCGCCACTCGGCAGCGACCAACGGTTCCAGCCGGTCATAACGTCCTTCCTGATCGCGCAAGGTCGAAATCTTGCAGCGTGCCAGAATGAAAAACACCGTCTGGCGACGGGTCTTCTCGGTCAGGAAGTCGGGCTGGGCTGCGAGCTGCTCCCACAGCGCCATTATCCCGATTTGTAGACACTCATCCAGTTGATGCGGCTGGATGCCGTTGCGCTTCATGACGTTGGTCGCATAGGCTGCGAGATCAGCGTAGAGCTGTTCGAACGGGACTTCACCTGCCCATGAAGTCGGGTAGACGGCCACCTGTAATGGAGACTGAGACGCAGACATGATGAGAACCTCCCACCGTGCTGGATGCGCCAGCGCGCTGAGCACAACGCTCAACGACCGGGGCCAGCGCAGGGGAGGAACCTGTCAAACAAGACCGCGTCAGCGGGCTAGGCAGGTGGTTCGGTGGTACTGCCCGCAGGGTAGTGCCAGCGTACCGCCTGCCGGTGTTTGATAGGCGGGGCCACGCGTTGTACGATCACCGCGTGGCGGTTGTGGGAACGATACAAAAAACTTCTTGAAATGGTCTACAGAATATTTTCAGCCATAATCTCTCATATAACCGATGAAAAAGCCAAAATTTCTCTGGCTTTTTCGTTATTATGACAGATGAAGCCAAAGAGGAGCCAAATGTGAATTATCGCCAATACTATCAATTTCTGGATGCCCTCATCGCGGCAGGCGACCTGGGTATCTCGACCAAAGTACTGGCTGAACACCTGGAGGTCAGCCAGGAGACTATTCGCAACTACATCAAGGAGTTTGAGTCCAATGGCACCACGCTCAGCAAGAATGGAGTGCGCTATACACTGCCACCGTACTTTACCCAAGAACTCCGGTTAAGTCCGGAGCAGATGTGGTTGTTGTATTTGCCGCTGCGGCGGCTCGTGCGGGCCCAGATGCAGCGGTATCCGATGGTGCATCATTTACTCAACCAGATTGCCCACAACCTTTCCGAGGAGATCGGCGACCAAATCAGTGGAGCATACCCGAAAGTTGAGGAGGCAATACCCGCTCGACCGTTGAATAACGTCTTCAAGGTGCTGGTCGAAGGCTGGCGCAAACAGCACTGGGTCCATATCCGTTATCGCCCACTGAGTGAGGTTAACCAGCGACCGCACGTCATTGCGCCCTGGTGGTTCGAACCAGCGGTATGGTCGGATTCCAACTACCTGCTGGCAGGTTCGCGACAAGGGGCTGATGTACAACCACTGACTTTCAAGCTGGATCGCATCGAATGGGCGGAGATGCTGGACGACTCTTTTGAACGCCCATCCGCCGAGGAGCTATTGCGGCGAATTGATTTGACGTGGGGAATCTGGCAGCGGGATGGTGAGCCGACGACGGTAGTGCTGCGCTTTGACAACCGGGTGTGGGATCGGCTACGGGAAACACAGTGGCACCCCAGCGAGCAACATCAATTGCATGAAGATGGGAGCTCGATTCTATGGTCAGCGCAGATCGCGGAGCCAGCGGAGATGATCCCATGGATACGTGGCTGGGGGCCGGATGTCGAGGTATTGGAACCAACCTCGCTCCGGGAACAGGTCGCGCAGGATGCAGCGCGCACTGCTCAACATTATGCAGGTGAGCGAAAAACCAAACCAAGCTTCTTCTAAACCTGGATAATCCTTAGACACCAATCTGAAAAGATTCATGCTTTATTACCAATTCCTATTCTATACTACAAGAAAGTAGTTTTGAGTGTTATGTCTACTTTACCCTATTGCTTTCAGACTGCTGTCTATAACTATATTCGCGCTAATAAGGATGTCTTGCTACAAGCACCGCCCGGCGCGGGCAAGACGCAGGCAGCGCTCTCCCCCGGCTTGGATGGTTTATGGGATGCCGATAAAAACCATATTCGGGGACGTGACCCACAGAAAGTTCTGTACGCCGTCCCCATGCGGACGTTAGCCAAAAGTTTCTATCAGCAAAATTTATTCCCAACCAAAGGTCTGAGTGGAAAGCCGACCTGGACAAAAGGATGGCAGGCTATCTGGAATCCCACCATTCAAACCGGGGAGCAACCGGATGATCCCTTGCTGGAAGGGCGTGTGATCTTCCTGACGGTCGATCAACTGCTGGCGAGTTTCCTCACCCTGCCCTACGGCCTGCCGCGACGCCTGGACAACATCAACGCCGGGGCGCTGATCGGCAGTTACCTGATCTTCGACGAGTTCCACCTGTATCCCACCAATCAAATGATGCTGACGGTGCTGGCGCTCTGCCGGATGTTGAAGGGCATCAGCCGCTTCATCCTGATGAGCGCCACTTTTTCGGCACGGTTCCTGAAAGCGATTGCCGAGATCTTAAAAGCCGAGACGGTAGTGGATGAACCGGGGCTGAACCTGTTCGCGGATGTGACCAACATCCAGAGCCAGCAGCGCACCTGGCAGGCGATGGAAGGCCCACTGACAGCGGATGTGGTTCAGCGGCGGATGGGTCAGCGGACGCTGGTCATCTGCAATCAGGTCGAGAGGGCGCAAGTGTTGTATGAAGACTTGAGAGCCAGCCTGCCCGTCGGGGTGGATTGCACCCTGCTGCATTCGCAATTCTATCGGGCAGATCGACAGGCGCACGAGACCTATCTGACTCGCGAGTCCTTTGAGCAAAACAGCCGTCCGCAGATGATTGTCTCGACGCAGGTGGTGGAGGTGGGTCTGGACCTCAGCGCGGATGCCCTGCTGACCGAGTGCGCCCCGGCTGCCAGCCTGATCCAGCGGGCAGGACGTTGCGCCCGGCGGAAAAACGAACGCGGCAATGTGTATGTGTTCCAACCGCTGGACGCCGATGGCAACGTGAATTACCTGCCATATGGTACTCCCAAAAGCAAAACACAGGACAAAAACGAACCCGATGATAGCTTGCTGGATACCTGCCAGCGCACTTGGGAGGCGCTAAACACCTACCAATTCCAGCGCCAGGTGATCGATTACCGGGGCGAGCAGAAGCTCATCGACCAGGCACACGGGGCGGCGGATGAAGCCTTTGTCGATGGGTTGGAAGCCCGGATTGAGAAGCGTATAGAGGAGATCACGACCTGCCTGGCGAACCGGGATGACGGCTACTTGAGCCAAATGATCCGCACTCAATCCAGTGTGCCGTTATTCATTGATGCTGATCCGAACGCAGACGATACACTGACCCGCAACCCACACCAACGCGAGTCGTTCGGGGTCTCACGCGGGCGGTTGTATCGGTACTTCAAGACGCTGGAGGAGTCGCCGCCAGCGATTGAGGCCGAGTTCTGGCTGATGGGATGTACCGGGCAGCCGATTGATCTGGAGACTGAAGCCGATAACTTCGAGCCGCCCAAATACAAATGGTGTCCCATCCAGAGCGCCACTGACCTGTATAAATATCGCTGGTTTGTGGCGCACCCGCAGATCATCACCTACACGGCGACGGGCGGGCTGCGCTTCCAGGTGCCAGAAGCGGCTGCACCGGCTAGCGCATCGCCAATGGGCAAACCCCGGTCATACGACTACAAACCGTATGTAGCCGATACCTATTTACAGCATTTGACGGGGTTGTATTTGGCGACCTATGACCGGGATCACGGCAGTCATATCCGATTGGCACATGAAGCCGCCTATGGGTTGAACGGACTGTGTGAACAGTTGGGCTTCACGGCAGCACAGGGCGAACGACTGCTGCGTCTGACTCTGGCGCTGCACGATGTGGGCAAGCTCAACCAGCCCTGGCAGGCCTGGGCGGCAGCCTGGCAGGAGTCTTACGCACAGAGTGGGCTACCGCCGACGGTGACGGTTGCTGATGGGCCGCTGGCGCACACCGATTATGACCGGCGCGACAAAGCCCAAGAAGATTTGAAAAAGTCTTTCAAACACGCGCCACGAGGGACGCACGCCGTCGAAAGCGCAGAGGCTTCGCTGGCGATCATTCAGGATGCCTGTCGGGGGAATGAACAGCAGATAGCGGTCGTCCTCAGCAGCATCATGCGGCACCACACTCCGGAGGCCGATCAGTGCGGGGCGTTTCAGTTGGCGGCTGGCGCGGAGACCGCCATTACTGAGGTGCTGCGGCAGTTCGGTTTTGAGGCAGAAGCTGACTACTGGAGCCAGATGGTCAAGCGGCAATTCAAGCAGTCGGGCAAGTCTGTTCAGCGCAGCTCTGGGGATGTTGCGGCGCGCTATAGCGGATGGAACGCGGCGCTCCTGCATTACCTGTTCATCCGGGTGCTGCGGTTGGCTGACCAGCGTTCCGGGGAATACTGGCACCGGTACGGTCAATTGACAGTCAAGGAGGTGAAGTAATGCAGTTATTCGTCGAAAAAGACACCGATCTGATGCGTTCCACATTCATCGCTGTGGGGGTGGCAGCACTGTATGAGCAATTGGCCCCAGCCGGGATGGGCAAAGCGGTACGGCTAGTGGATGCAGGCAGTACCTACGTCATTGATGTGCCGTATGAGCGAGAGCAAGCCGCTGATTATCTGGCACGGCGGGGAGGCCGCTTGCCCACCCTGATCCCGGCACTGAAGAAAAAGTTCTCATCAGGGGACATGAAGGAGCTAGAAAAAGACCCCGTCAGTACCATCCGGTTCAAATATGTGCCGCAGGGATTCCCGGAATCAAGCGTCATCGATTACGAATCTCAACAAATACTGGCGAGCGAGAACCGCAAACAAAAAAAGGGTGAGCGGGTCGAAGGGCAGACCGAGGCGGTTCACCCGGATTATCCGGTGTGGGCGCACCTGTGTTCCTACTTTGGCAAAGGCTCGGCGATGCGGGTGGGCTACCCGGCAGTGTTGCATGGCTGGCAGGCTCACAACGGGGAACCAGCCCAGGCGCTGCTGGACTTGATCGGCTGGCTATACAGCAATTACCCAAATCCGGTGGCAGAGGCCCGGCAACACTGGAAAGAGTCCATCTTGCCGGGGCTGGAGTACGCCGATTATGACCTACTGACCGATGTCAGTTCGATGGCGGTGATTTCACCTTCCACCAGCAAAGGTTCGTTCAGTAGCAGTGTGGGCAGCAAGCTGACTGAAAATACCCCGGAAGAATTCTGGGCCGTGATTTACTTGGCGTTTGCCGGATATATGCTGACCGGGATGCCCTTCACCCTGGGTACGGATGTGCTGACTTACTACCCGCTGCCGGTCAACATCGGCTTAAGTCAACTGCGGTCGCAGATGGCAGCCTATCGCAAGTCGGAAGAAGGGCGATCACTCTATCGCTATTCCGGGTTGATGCCCCGCGCCCGGCTGGATGCCCTCCAGCACATCCGCTACTACCAGGGGATAGCCCGACACATCCGGGAAAACCTGCCCGAATATGAAGGTGACAAACGGATGGACTCAATCGGAGGGCTGGTCGGGTACTACTACAAGGACATCGGCGGGACACAAATCCCGTTTGACGAGACCACCTTTGCTCGATCTGACTGGGCGCAAGGTGATCTGGGTGCGGAGCAGTTAGCGGCTATCGAACGACTGCTGGACGCGCATTATGAACTGGTGAATAGCATTCGGGGGCGACCACCCAAAGGCGATTACACCAGCGATGAATTGACCGTCATCCATGCTTATCGGCGCTACATCACACTGGGCGGTGCTGAAGATTGGGTGGCCTTCGCCATCGCCCATACCCGCTACTGGTTCAGCCATGTGACCGAACGCCCCTGGCTGGCTTATCCCAATGCCCAGTTACACATTGATGTATTCAAGGAGACTCTCATGACCCTGCAGTATGACAAGATCGACTACGGCCCGATTCTGGATACCCCCGGTTTCCAGAACATCGCCACTGCCATCCGCGCCTGTACGGTGCTAGCCCGTTACCGCAAGGATGTGAAAAAGGACAGCTTTCCCTTCAAGGTGCGGCACGGCCTTGGAGATGACCTGCTGCGCCATGCTCATGCTCCGGCGGACTTCATCACGGATCTCACTACTTTTCTCCACGATTACGCCCGCGAGAGCAGTAGTGTACAGGCGGATACCGGAGAAACCCGCCCATTTGTTAGCGATGCTGATATAGGCCAGATCGTTGAGCTGATCGCCCTGTATGGCTCCAAAGTGGTGGCGCAACTGCTGGTGGCAACCGGATATGCCTCAGCCTATCGCCCGAAAGCGGAGTGAGGCCAACACACATCCCGAAGGCAGTATCCGATTATGTTTTGTGTTCGTGCAAGACCGATTTCGCCATGTTCGATGAGTAGTCGTAAAGGATCAAGTGCATCATGACCATTATCAAATCCGTATCCATTGCCGCCCGCGTCGTGCTGGAGATGCACGCCCTCAACAACGAAGGCAACGAAAGCAACCGCCTGATGACACGGCAGGTGGGCATAGTCACGCCCGTCTATGATGAAGCGCAACCCGGAGGGCCAGTGGGGTATGAGAAGGCGGTGGTCAACGCTATCTCCGGGGATATGAACAAGCACATGTTCGCGGATGCCTTCCGGCATATCGCGCTGGAAGCCGGTATGCCGCTGTGCGACGCTTGCAAGGCGCTCGATCCAGCCCGGATGATGGGCAACCCGGACTTTAGGGAATACATCGCCAAGAAACCGCCGGTCAATGAGGTGATTGACCGCTTGATCGGCTGTGCAGTCGATGATGTTTGCGGAATTATGGTCACGGGCGAAGGGACATCGGTGAAGCGCAAGTCTGCCATTGAGTTCGGCTGGACGGTCGGCTTACCCAACGCGAACGAGGTGCAGGAATTCATCCATGCCCGCCACGCCATCACCCGTCTGACGCGGACGAAAGCCACCCGTGACTCAGATAAGGGCGTGAAGGATCAGGCGCAGAATGAGAAGCAGCAAAACATCGGGCAGATGATCTTCAACCGCCCGGCATCTTCTGGGGTGTATGCGTTTGTCGCACATCTGGATGCCTGCGCGATTGGTTTCAACGATGCCAGTCAGAATTACCCAATTGATAAAGTGCAGCGGCTGGGCAGATTGCGGGCGGCGCTGCTGGCACTGGGGCAGGTGCTGCTCCAACCAAAGGGGGCGCTGACTTCGACCCAAATGCCGCATGTGGTCGATGTGCAGGGGTTCGTCAGCCTATCGCAATCGGCAGCGGCGGCACCGCTCATCAGCCCGCTGACCGATAACTTCATCGAGCGGGGGTTGGGCGTCGGGGAGATGCTCAACCGCTTGCACGGTCAGCACGCCGTTCAGGTACAGTCCTTTGCCGGGGCGCAGGGTTTGCTGGAATCCATTGATTGGAGTTTGGCAGACGCCGCACCGGGCGTCTACCGGGAGGGTTAGGCGATGTGGGGCTATCTCGCGTTTGAACCAGCTGCAGCCTTCAGCCTGCGGCCTTCCAACACCACCGCAAACGGGGGCAAATCGCTAGTTTGCCCGACCCCCTACGCCATTAAGATGGCACTCCTGGATCGACTGATCCGCTTGTATGGGGTGGAGTCGATGGAGGCGCTGTTCCCGGTAGTGCGGGATAAGGTGATCTATTTGCGTCCAGCACTGGCGACGGCAGTCAACCGGACGTTTCAGAAGGTGCTGCGCGGGTGGGACGGCAAAGCGGGCGAGTGGACACCGACCATTGCCCAGCGCGAATATTGCTTTCAGGCGGGCGCGTTGACGCTGGCGATCAATCTGGACGCAGATCAAGGGGTGAATGCCGCCATTCTCGACGCCTTCACCGCCATCAATTACTTTGGGCGGCGGGGGAGCTTCCTCCAGTTGATCGACTGGATGCAGGAGGAAAGCTCACCGGAGGGGCGGTCGGGGTTCGTAAACCTGTGCCAGGCATCCGGGCGGTTGATGAGCGGGGGCTTTTTGCAGCGGATGGATAACATGCGGGCGGATGCAACCTTCGATGAGATCTCCATCTTCAGCCCGCGTGGGGACGGTGGACGCGAGAGTTACACGGTGATCCTGCCGTATCAACTACGGCATCATGGTTTCAACCATACCATCTACGCGCTGCCGGAGGGACGAGAATGATCCCCATCACCCTGCTGGAGTGTGATCTGCTGGCAGAAGGCTGGCTCGACCTGGGTCCGAATCCGGGTTCCAGCCTGCGGGGGGCGTTGTATGAGGCGCTGGCTGCCATGTACGACAGTGGCGATGAGGTGCGCTCCCGACATGATGTGGATGTCAACCCAGTAGCCTGGCTGCTGCGGCTGGAAGATACCGAGACGAGCGGGGGACGGGATGTCCCCCGCCCATTGGCGCTGCGCCCACCCCTGCAACCGGCGGGCGATCGTTTGACGCTGGGGCTAACCTTCTACGGGTGCGGGATCGATACCGCGCCGATGGTCATCTCGGCGGTGGGCGCAATGGGGCAAATCGGGATGGGGCGCGGGAGGCGGCGGGCGCGGCTGGACGCGGTGCGGGCAGTGGATCCGCTGACGCGGCAAGCAACTCTCCTGATGGATGCGGCGGGTCAGGCGGTGGCAGAGATTCCAGCGCCACCAGGCAAAACGGCATGGGAAGCAATTGCGGCAGCGTTGGCCCAGGATCTGCTGACGGTGCGCTTTTTGACACCGACACGCATCATTCGGGAAGATCGACTGTGCCATCAGCCAGTCTTTGTGGCCTGGTTCCAACGTTTGCTGGAACGGGTGCGGTTGTTGAGCGAAGCCTACGCCGAGCCGGTGTGGGTGCCGTTCCGGGAGTTGCTGGATCAGGCGCGGGCGGTCGAACTGGTGGAGGATCGCACACGCTGGGTAGAGATGTGGTCGCATTCCCGGCGGGACGGCACGGATAAACCGACCAGCGGTTTCCGGGGGGAGGCAGTGTACCGGGGAAACTTCCGGGCACTACTTCCCTGGTTGCTGCTTGGGCAGGCGACGCAGGTGGGCAAGAATACGATCAAGGGCGCGGGCTGGTATGAGATCGTCTCGGCTTGGCGAGATGAGTAGCACATAGCGCGTTTACCGCAGTCGCGTAAATAGACATCGATTGACCGATCAGCTTCGGCACAAGGCCGAGGGTGTAATTTGACGTTGCAAGGTGGTGGCGAGATGGCAATCATCGAAGAACTGGTGGTGGCAGATTACGGGGCATTTCTGGGGCTGCGTGGGGAGAGACTGCGGCTGGAGGTGAAGGACAAAGCGGCAGTGGATGCACCGATATTGCATTTGCGCGGAGTCCACATTTTGACACGCTCTGCCAGCTTGAGCGCGGCAGCGGTGGCGGCCTGCTGTGAGGCCGGGATACCGATCCATTTCATCGACTCCATCGAGGGGAATTACGCCAGTTTGCTCTCCAACAAACTGACGACGGTGGTAACAACTCGCCGGGCACAACTGGATGCGCTGAATACTCCGCTGGGGGTGGCAATCGGGCTGGAACTGGCGGCGGGTAAGATTCGGTCGCAGGCGGTCAATCTGCGCTACCTGGGACGGAGGGCGGAGGGTGAACTTAGGACGGTCCTGCACCAATGCGAGTGCGACCTACTGGCCTATTCAGATGAGCTGGCAAGACAGAGGGCGGAGAATATCGAGGTAGTGCGGGGACAATTGATGGGCATCGAGGGTTACAGCGCTCGGTTGTACTGGGAAGCGATTGGCAGCCTGTTCCCATCTGAGTACGGTTGGTCGGGGCGGACAGGCCGCCACGCCAGTGACCCGCTGAACGCGCTGTTGAACTATGGCTATGGAATCCTGTATGGCGAGGTGCAGAGTGCCCTGGTGATCGCCGGGTTGGAACCGTATGCGGGTCTCATCCACACCGACCGCCCCGGTAAGCCGAGCCTGACGTGTGACTTGATCGAAGAATTTCGTGCGCCGGTGGTTGACCGGACGGTGATCGGGCTGGCGGGGCGGCATTTTGAGGTGCGGTTTGAGGCGGATGGGCGGATGGAACGGGAGACGCGCAAAGCCTTCGCAGAACACATCCTCTCGCGGCTAGATGCCCAGGGGCCTTACAACGGCAAACGTTACACGCTGCGCTCGATCATCCAGAAGCAGGCACGGCGGTTGGCGGCAGCCTTTCGGGGGGAAGCGACCTATGAGAGCTACCGAGGGGGATAATGGATCGGCTCCAGGTGATTGTGACCTATGACATCAGTGCAGATAAAGCCCGCCACAAGGTGAGCGAATGCTGCCTGGATTACGGGCTGGACCGGACCCAGTACAGCGTGTTCAGCGGGCAACTCAAGCCGACGCACATCCGGGCACTGGCGAAGCAACTGGAGGCACTCATCGAAGAAGGCCATATCCTCATCATCCCGATTGCGCGGAACGACTGGGAACGGCGGCAGGAAATTGGAAAGGAGATCAGCCATGACGATGAGTAATACCGATGACTACCTGCGGATCAACGAATTGAAGAATTACCTATACTGCCCGCGCATCAGCTATTACGGGTTGTGTCTGCGGCTGGACCGAGAGACGCACCTTTCCAGCGGGGGAATCCGGGCAGAGGCCAGCACCAAGGAGAAGATGAAGAGGCGCAAAGGAGCGTTGCACGCCATCCACGCAGGCGAAAGGGAGTTCGATGTGTTGGTGGTGCATGAGGGTTTGCGGCTGATCGGGCGGCTGGATGAAGTGGTGCGGACTGCCGAGGGGGTATATCTAGTAGACTACAAAGATACGGACAAAGATTACGGGTACTGGGGGGTGCAGATGATGGCTTACCGACTGGGGATGGAAGCCAGCGGGGAACAAGTGCTAGGAAGTTCCATCTACAGCATCCCCAAGCAAAGCTACACCGAAGTGAAGCCGACCAGTCGGCAGCGGCAACAACTGGAAGAGGCGGTGCAGGCGCTGGCGCAGATGGTAGCAATGGAACGCTGCCCAGCGGCGACCGATCACTGCGGCAAATGCCAGAGCTGCCAGTATGCGCGCTTCTGTAATGATGTGTTTTGAGCGAATCTGAAACTCAACTGGTTTGGCTGACACGAATCGAGTTTCAGATTCAGGAGCGAGAATCAGTGGATTGTAGTGCAACCGGCGCGATTCACGACCGACAAAACGGGTGCAGGGTGCAGTTTTCTGCACTGGCTGCACCCGTTTTGACCTATTTGTGCTAGAATCCATACAGGGTCGCACCTATCGGCCCATCATCAAGGGCACTGAAACGAGATTACCCCGGTATCGGACACCGAATTCATCGCCGGTCGCACCTATCGGCCCATCATCAAGGGCACTGAAACCTCATGGGGGTGGGCAACCATTCAGGCACACACGGGTCGCACCTATCGGCCCATCATCAAGGGCACTGAAACCGCAACGCTGGCGCGGTAGGTGATACCGTCGTAGGGTCGCACCTATCGGCCCATCATCAAGGGCACTGAAACTACAATGCCAGCGTGACGACGGGGGCAGTGACGGGTCGCACCTATCGGCCCATCATCAAGGGCACTGAAACGATGCCGTAGTCGGTCACCCAGCGACCGTCGCGCCGGTCGCACCTATCGGCCCATCATCAAGGGCACTGAAACTACCATCCGGCAAGCGGGGTTAGATGGTAGTGAAGTCGCACCTATCGGCCCATCATCAAGGGCACTGAAACAGATGTTAAAAAAAGCGGAAAAGCCCGGCATTATGGTCGCACCTATCGGCCCATCATCAAGGGCACTGAAACACCTTGATGAACACGTCGCCGAGGGAGGCCCCGTACGTCGCACCTATCGGCCCATCATCAAGGGCACTGAAACTCGCAGATGGACGTGATTGACATGCCGTCGCAGCGTCGCACCTATCGGCCCATCATCAAGGGCACTGAAACACCTCACCATCCAGCGCCCGGCTGATCCGCAGCGCGTCGCACCTATCGGCCCATCATCAAGGGCACTGAAACTTCGACAGCCACAACGCCAACACCTGGAAGGCTGCGAGTCGCACCTATCGGCCCATCATCAAGGGCACTGAAACGACGATAAAGGTGTTTAGCAAACACGCCCTTCGCTCGTCGCACCTATCGGCCCATCATCAAGGGCACTGAAACAACCTGGATGCAACCGAGGCGGCGCGGGTATCCAGTCGCACCTATCGGCCCATCATCAAGGGCACTGAAACCGCTTTGCTATCGAACGTGTACCCGTCAACCGTTGTCGCACCTATCGGCCCATCATCAAGGGCACTGAAACGATTGTCAACGGGAATACGCCATCGGTTGCCGGTAGGTCGCACCTATCGGCCCATCATCAAGGGCACTGAAACATCAACAATGCCGACGGCGGCGAAGATGGTAGCACCGAGTCGCACCTATCGGCCCATCATCAAGGGCACTGAAACACTGAGTAGGCAAACACGATGAAGCTATGGCACCTGTCGCACCTATCGGCCCATCATCAAGGGCACTGAAACGGGCGACAGGTCGCAACCGAGGAAGCGGCGGCCTAGTCGCACCTATCGGCCCATCATCAAGGGCACTGAAACACGAAACCACACAATCCGCCATGCAACCGGGAGGGTCGCACCTATCGGCCCATCATCAAGGGCACTGAAACAATGCGGTCAACTGGCCCAACGGGCAGGTCTTGGCGGTCGCACCTATCGGCCCATCATCAAGGGCACTGAAACGTCAAAGTCGGCGAAGTCATCCTCGGCACTGCCGAAGTCGCACCTATCGGCCCATCATCAAGGGCACTGAAACTCCGCCAACTGCCGAGCGCGGGAGTGCGCCGGACGTCGCACCTATCGGCCCATCATCAAGGGCACTGAAACACGATTACTCAGGCGTAATCATGACCAACACCATGTCGCACCTATCGGCCCATCATCAAGGGCACTGAAACACCCTATGGCGACATCAACTGGAAGGCGGGGGAGTAGTCGCACCTATCGGCCCATCATCAAGGGCACTGAAACAGTGGTGGCAATGTGGGTGATGTGATTACCATCCTGTCGCACCTATCGGCCCATCATCAAGGGCACTGAAACGGGGTGATGGCGACGTAACTAGGCGCGCCCGCCGTGTC
>JAFLCG010000007.1 GCA_017303635.1 Anaerolineae bacterium
GGCGACCGTCGCGGGGGCGGCGGCGGTGGCGATCGCCGGGGCGGTGGCGGCGGCGGCTACCGCAGCGGTGGCGACCGGGGGCCCCGGGATTAAGTAAGTTGGCGGGCGGAGGGGGAACCTTCCGCCCGTTTTGTTTTCGCTAACGGCGCCATCCTCTGTTTTATCCAATTTGACACATGCCCAAAAACACATATAACTGTAAGTGAACTGCACTTAACCGCCTGTCCGAAGGAGTCTCACCATGAACACTCCGCAACGCATGAGACCGTTAGTGAACAGTTTGTTCAGCCTGCTGCTGCTCGGTCTGCTGCTATCGGTAGCCACACCAATCACCGCCGCCCAATCCACCACTGGACAAGCGCGGATTGCCTTCGTCACGGCTGATTATGACACCCGCGAGATGACCCTCAGCCTGGTGGATCCGGTCAGCGGTGCGGTGACAGTGCTGCTCCATGACGGGAACTTTTATCAACCGGTCTTTTCCCCGGATGGGCGCTCGCTGGCCTTTGTGGGCGAAAATCCGCGCTCCCGCAGCCAGAATATCTACATCGTCAGTACGGATGGCACCGACCTGCATCCCCTGATCCCGATTGATGGTTCGACGCGCTACTGGCCGAATGGTCGGGTGGCGTGGTCGGCGGATAGCACGCAGATCTTCTACGGGGTGACCGACCGCAGTCGGCGTCCGACCGGGTTCTTCCGGGCGAACGTCGATGGCAGCGATCCAGAGCGGATTGAATTCGAGGGGATGAACGGACGCTATCTGAGCATGAATATCGCAGCGACAACCGATGGCAGCCGCCTGGCATTTCTGGCAGAAGACGAGAACTTCAACACACAGCTTTTCATCGCCAATGCCGATGGCACTAATCCACAGCCGATCACCGCTGCGCTGCTGGATAACCAACCGTATGATACAGTGGCGTGGTCGCCGGATGGCCTCCACACATTGTTGAGTGTGAATCCGTCATTTGCCCCTGTGCCGGAACCCTTGATGCTGGCCGATGCGGACGGCGCAAATGCAGTCGCCGTGATTAATCCACCACCCAATTACATCACCTCAGGCTCGTGGTCGCCGGATGGCAGTCAGATCACCTTCCTGGCAACTGAAATGGGCGGGGATTCGGTGCCGGATGGTGAGGTCTATGTCGCCAATGCCGATGGTTCTGGCCTGCGGGCGCTCAATATCGAGGTCAATGTAGGTTATTTCGGCACCTCGTGGGGAATCATCCCGGATGATGTGATCTTGCCAACCGCACCGGCTTCTTTCATGGAGGCGATAGGGCGGTAATCACTGGCGGGAGGACGTGCGAGCGCCCATCGTCCTCCCCCGACTCGACCAAACCTCGTTTGTGCACCTGTGGATTATTCTGCAACATTCCCCCTATGCAGCACCCCCACACTGTGAGATGCTTAGCAAAGATAGGGTGTAAACCGCCCGAGCAACGGCTGCAATCAGTACTCCTGCGTCCCGCATTAGTTACGTCATCTGCACTGTGTCCCTCGACTGTTCTATCCTCTATCAAGTTCAACTACAGTGCATACAGGAGTATCACCATGTCCAAGAAACTATACGTCGGCAACCTCGCCTTCTCATCCACCGAAGATCAGGTTCGCACCCTCTTCACCCAGGCTGGTGAAGTGGAAAGCGTTTCCTTCATCATCGACCGTGAAACCGGTCGTTCGCGTGGTTTCGGCTTCGTCGAAATGGCGACCGATGAAGGCGCTCAGGAAGCCATCAAGCGCTTTAACGGGTATAACCTGGACAAGCGCCCTCTGACCGTCAATGAAGCCCGCCCGCGTGAAGAACGCACCGGTGGCTTCGGTGGCGGCAACCGTGGCGGCGGCAACGGCAACCGCAACCGTTACTAAACCAACGGAAATACGCAGTCAGACAGCGTCCTTTCCACGATCCGTGACCTTGCGCTATAATGGGGGTCATGATCGAGTCAACACTTGGTCGGGGATTACTTTCGGCTTCTGACTTCGGAAAAAAGGGGGCGGCGCGGGATCATAGATACTCGTGCCGCCCCTGCTGTTTTCCCGGTAAGAATGTCCGCAGCGATAGAGGAGAAGGCGATGGCCAAGCAAGTTCGTGAACACTTTTACGTAGCTGTCAAGCGCAACTATGAAGATGTCTGGCGGGTCGTCAGCGAATTCACCACCCGGCAGGAAGCGGAAGACCATATGGCCGAACGCCGGAGCTGGACCGGGGCATTCAACTACGACAACGCTGAACTGCGCGTCCTCTCTACGGGTGAAGCCAAGGCGGAATTTGGCGCGACCTGGGTCTACAAGCCCATTGGGTCCAAGGCTGCCGTCGCCGAGGCCAAGCCCAAAGCCAATCGCCGCGTCAGACGACTCTCCGATGACGAGTAAAGCGGCTCTCGAAGCAGCTGGAAACAACCCAACGACGCCAACGGCAGACTCCTCATAGGTTGTCTGCCGTTTTGTATTGGGGGAATTGCCTCCACATTCCACCGATCAGCACAATACCCCATCACGCCATCACACCTCATACCATGCATAAATTTTACAATACCGTAATTATTTAACAAATAGTACTTGACTCCAGTGGGAAATATGCGCTTACAATAGAGTTGTTTTGTGGAAAGAGGGGCAAGATGACTCATATATTGTTGACAGGCTTCACCCCATTCCCCGGCGTTGATCTCAACCCAACCGCCCTACTCGTTGAGGATTTTGCCGCGCAGCCACCGGCAGGACTGCGCCTCAGCAGCGAGGTGCTCCCCACCGCCTTTGCGCCGGCTGGTGTCCGTATTCGTCAATTAATCGGGCAGCACCAACCGGAAGCCGTCCTCATGCTGGGCGTGGCTGCCAGCCGCGACTCGATCAACCTGGAGCGCACCGGCTACAACTGGGACGAAGCAGCCAAGCCCGATATTCACGGAGTCAGCCGCGCCGGACAACCGATCCGCATCGGCGGCCCAGAGCAGTATCAGTCAACACTGCCTTTTAAAGCCATGTATGCGGCACTGGCTGCCGCCGGGATCGCGGTCACCTACTCGGATGACCCCGGTCGCTATGTGTGCAACCATGTCTTGTATCACGCAGCAGATATGTTGGCGGAAAGCGCCACCCCTTACGGTTTTATCCATGTCCCAGCACTGAAAACTGGCCCGGACTCCCCTGGTATGGAGTACCCTCAGATGCGGGAGGCAATCCATCTTTGCCTCCAGGTGCTGCAAGAAGATCGCATCCACGCTTCCGTTCATTCCTGAAGCAAACGCGAGAGCAAGCCCTGCATGCGCTGGTAGTGAGGCCCTTTCCAGTAAAGCTGCCCACAACGGTCACAACGATAGAACTCATCATAATAGCGCGCGGTATCCGCCGGGAGTTGGTCGAGGACCGTGGCTTTCGCCACCGAATCGAGCAGGCCGTTGCAGTTCAGGCAGTGACGGAACGGACGAATGTGTGGGCGCAGTTGATAGCGGTCAGCGATTTCCAGCACCTGCTGCTCACGGTGAGTCGCGCGGACAAAGTAGCCGTAAATCACCAGGCTGCGCTTGAGCAGACCCACGTCCCGAGTCAAGAGCACGCGGCCCTCATCATGCGAGACCTGTGCTAGTTCTTCATCGTGATAGTCATTGCGGTAACGGGTATCTAAGCCGAGCATCCGCAGGTAGGCTGCCAGGCGCCCCAGATGTTGATCAAGGATGAAGCGCGGCGGCATGGCCAAAGCCGGACGCAGCAGCAGATCCACGCTCGGTGCAGCCAGGATCGGGTAGGCGTGGATGACATCGCCATCCTGAACCGTATATTCAAAATTCACCGGTACGCCGTTCACTTGTAAGGTTTCGATCTCAGGGTGCGGCACCCCCAGCGACTCAATCATGTCCTTGATAGACGCTCGCCAATCAAAGGCATGACTGATCGGCTGCCCGCGCTGCTGCCGGGGCAGAAAGTCGTTCAGGTTGCCCGCAAAATGGAAGGTCGCGGTGGAAGGCATAAGTGTGACCAGGGTTTAGGGGCGACCCGGCGGGTCGCCCCTACAGTTACATCTACTCTATCGGGCGGCGGGTTTCGATGACCGCCCAATCACCCTCGAAGCGACGGGCATAGGGTTCCAGACCCGTTGAGCGCAGGGCCGCTTCGACCTCGTCTACCTGTTCCTGGATCAACCCGCTGAAGATCGCGGTCCCGCCGGGACGCACCACCTGCCCCAACCCCTGCCCGCACATGGCGATGATGACCCGCGCCAGAATGTTGACAATCGCCAGGTCAAACCGGCGTGCGCTGGTCAGCACGGTTTCCAGACTGCCCTCCTGCGCGGTGATCGACTCGGCGACCCCGTTCTGAAGTGCATTTTCATAGGTGACACGCGCAGCCATCGGATCAATATCCAGCCCCAGCACATGCCCAGCTCCCAGTTTGATGGCGGCAATGCCGAGGATGCCCGAACCACAACCCAGGTCGAGCGCCTGGATACCAGGCTTAACGTGATCTTCCAGCGCCAACAGGCACAGTTGGGTGGTCGGATGCGTGCCGGTGCCAAAGGCCATACCGGGATCGAGCGCGATGACGATCTCGCCCGGCTGTGGTTCTGTCTCCACCCACAATGGACGAATGAGTAACCGCTTGCCAATCCGTACCGGGTGATAATGCACCTTCCACGCCTCGGCCCAATCTTCCTCATGGACGATCTTGTAGACCGGGCGCGGCATGGGGTACATCAGGCTCATGGCGCTCAGCGCCATCTCAAGCTGTTGTTTGGCCTCGTCGGCGCGGTCATCCGCCGGAATATAGGCTCGCACGGTCAGCCGTTCGACCGGGGGCGGCGTGCCGTCATCCCAGGATTCCGGCATGATGCCTTCCTGCTCAATGGAGACACCCTGGTGTCCGTAGCGGTTGAGCACCTCGACAATCGCCTCGGCTGCTTCGCCATCCACACTCAATGCAATTTCGATCCAGTCAGTCATGAGAAAGTCCGTAGTCCATAGATAGTCAGTAGCATAGGGCCGATAGCCGCTTAGCGTGGATTATAGTCGATGGGCCAGAACAGTGGGAATTCACAGTCCCCAGTTCACCATAGAGAAGTGGGCATAAAAAAAGGGCGCACAGCCGTGCGCCCCTACCTACCACCTGAAACCAGTAACTTACTGCTGCGGCTCGCCACCGAGGAAGTCCATCATCCGGTTGAAGAAACCACGATTGCCATTCTGCTGCGGCTGGACACTCTGACCGAGCGTTTCCGCCAGCTTCTCAAAGAGTTCGCGCTGGTAGGCCGTCAGATTGGTCGGCACCTCGACCTGCACATAGACCAGTTGGTCACCGCGTCCGGCGTTCGAGCCATCCGAGCGCAGCCGCGGGAACCCTTTGCCGCGCAGTCGGAATACCTTACCGGTTTGCGTCCCTGCCGGGATAACCAGTTCCTGATCGCCATCGACGCTGGGCACGTTGATCTTGTCACCCAGTGCCGCCTGCGCCACGTTCAGGGTCACATCGAGGATGATGTCATTGTCTTTGCGCTTGAAGAAATCGTGTTCCTTCACGTCAATGATGACGTAAAGGTTACCGGGCGGCGCGGTCTGTTCACCGGCATCGCCTTCACCCCGGATCTGGATTTGCAGACCTTCACGCACTCCTGGCGGGATGGCGACGCTCAAAACGGCCTGCTTGCGAACCTGACCCTGACCGGAGCAACGCTTACACGGTGAAGGATTGATCTCGCCTTTGCCGTTACAGCGCGGGCAGGTCATCGTCCGCACCATCGCGCCGAGGAAGGTCTGCTGCACCTGCCGGATTTCGCCACTGCCTTTACAATCCGGGCAGCGGGTAGGCGTGGTGCCGGGTTCCGCGCCGCTGCCGGAACAGACCTCGCACACTTCCATACGCTCAAAGCTGACTTCGCGCTCGACCCCGAAGACGGCTTCCTCAAAGCTCACGCGCACATCCACGCGGCGGTCAGCGCCCGGGCGAGGCCCCCGGCGGCGTCCGCCACCGCGTGCCCCAGTCAGGTTGGTAAAGAAATCCTCGAAGATTTCTTCAAAGCCGCTGTAACCGGCAGCGCCGGCACCGCCAAAACCGCCCTGTCCATTCACCCCGGCATGACCAAAACGGTCATAACGGGCGCGCTTATCGTCATCGTAGAGGACTTCATAAGCCTCATTAATTTCTTTGAATTTTGCTTCCGCATCGGCGTGTTCACTCACATCCGGGTGATATTCCCGCGCCAGTTTGCGAAAGGCCTTTTTGATGTCGTCCTTGGAAGAACCTTTGGGAACGCCCAGTACTTCGTAGTAGTCACGCGCCATGCGAAGTTTCCGATCTCATTAAAACTACCCTAAACACGATCAGCCCCAGCCAGTATTCCGGCTGAAGGCTGACCATGTGTGCTGCTTACTGATGCTTAGGCCTCGGTGAACTCTGCGTCCACCACATCCTCGCCCTTCTTCTTGCTATCACCGGCCTGCTGACCATTCTCGCCAGGCTGCGGGCCGCCCGACTGCTGGTACATGCTGGCACCCAGGTTCTGAATGTGCTGGCTGAGGGCATCGGTGGCCGCCGTGATGCGATCCACATCATTGCTCTCGAGCGCCTTCTTGGTCGCTTCGATCTTTTCCTGAGTCTGCTTCTTGGCATCCTCTGGCAGACGATCAGCGAAGTCGCGCAGCAGCTTCTCTGCCGAGAAGATAGCGCTGTCCGCCTGGTTGCGGATTTCCGCCTGAGCCTTTCGCTTGCTGTCTTCCGAGGCGAACTTCTCCGCCTCCTTGACCATGCGTTGGATTTCGTCTTCCTTCAGACCGCTGCCCGCCGTGATGGTGATCTTCTGTTCGCGGCCAGTCGCTTTGTCCTGCGCGCTCACATTCAGGATACCGTTGGCATCAATATCGAAGGTGACTTCGATCTGCGGGATACCACGCGGCGCAGGCGGAATACCATCCAGGATGAAGCGACCGAGCGACTTATTGTCACCCGCCATGGGGCGCTCGCCCTGGACGATGTGAATCTCGACCTGAGTCTGGCTATCGGCAGCGGTGCTGAAGACCTGGCTCTTCTTGGTCGGGATGGTCGTATTGCGTTCGATGATCGGGGTAGCCACACCGCCCAGCGTTTCCACGCTCAGGGTCAGCGGGGTCACGTCCAGCAGCAGAATGTCCTTGACTTCACCACCGAGCACACCGGCCTGAATGGCCGCGCCCAGCGCCACCACTTCATCCGGGTTCACACCCTTGGTGGGTTCCTTGCCGAAGAAACCCTTGACCGCTTCCTGCACCGAAGGCATACGGGTCATACCACCGACCAGCACCACCGTGTTGATGTCCTTGGCGCTCAGACCAGCGTCCTTGAGTGCAGCTTCACACGGGGCAATCGAGCGCTGGATGAGCGGCTGCACCATTGATTCCAGCTTGGCGCGGCTGAGGGTCACATTCAAGTGCTTGGGGCCGCTGGCATCTGCTGTGATGAAGGGCAGGTTGATTTCCGCGCTGAGGGTGCTGGAAAGCTCAATCTTGGCCTTCTCGGCGGATTCCTTCAGGCGCTGGAGGGCCTGACGGTCTTCGCGCAGGTCAATGCCGTTGTCTTTCTTGAACTCCGCCGCCAGCCAGTCGATGATGACTTCGTCGAAGTTGTCACCACCCAGGTAGGTATCGCCGTTGGTGCTGCGAACTTCAAAGACGCCATCGCCCACTTCCAGGATGGAAATATCGAACGTGCCACCACCCAGGTCGTAAACCGCGATGACTTCATTCTTGCGCTTGTCCAGGCCGTAGGCCAGGCTCGAGGCGGTCGGCTCGTTGATGATACGCAGCACGTCCAGACCGGCGATACGCCCGGCATCCTTGGTAGCGTTACGTTGCGTGTCATTGAAGTAGGCCGGAACGGTGATGACGGCTTTATCAACCGTCTCGCCCAGATAGGCTTCTGCATCGGCCTTGATCTTCTGCAGGATCATGGCCGAGATTTCCGGCGGGCTGTATTCCTTACCGCCCATATGCACGCGGGCATCCCCGTTCGGCGCGGCGCTCACCTTGTAGGGAATGCGCTTGAGAGCATCCTGCACCTGGCCATCCTGAAAGCGGCGGCCCATAAAGCGCTTCACTGAAAACACGGTGTTATCCGGGTTGGTGACGGCCTGGTTACGCGCCACTTTGCCGACCAGGCGCTCATTGGTTTTGGGGTTCATCGCAACCACGGATGGAATGAGGTTGCTGCCTTCTGACGAGGGAATGACGACGGGCTGACCGCCTTCCATCACTGCCACGACCGAGTTGGTCGTTCCCAGATCGATGCCGATTATACGTCCCATGACTATCTATTCTCCTGATTGTGCGAGTCACAATGCGTGTGTACGGCGGTCAGGCCGTAGCGTTTGAACCAGTTTACTGGGCCACTTTGACCAGCGCCGGGCGTAGCGTCCGGTCGCCATAGCTGTAGCCCTTTTGCAGGGTAGCGATCACATGACCGCTTTCCACCTCCGTGCTGGCTTCGGACATCACAGCTTCATGGATGGCCGGTTGGAAGGGCTGACCAACCGGGTCGACCACGCTGATGCCACGTTCCTCCAGAATCTTGAGGAACTTGCGATGGATGCCGCCGACCCCATTCACCCAGGGATTCTCGGCCAGCTCCGGGGGAATGTGCGCCATCGCCCGTTCCAGATCATCAATGACCGGGATCAGACTGGTCAGCGTATCAATCGCCCCATTCGTCTGGCTTTCGCGGATAGCGGCCTCAGCCCGCTTCTTATAATTATTGAAATCCGCCCGTTCCCGCTGCCAGCCGATCATATATTCGTTCACTTTTTGCTCCAGTGCAGCGACAGGGTTTTCCGGCACGCTGTCTGGCTGTGGCGGTGTCGCTTCGGCTGCCTGGGCAGCCTCGTCATTGGCGACGGTCGTCTTATCCTCTGGCTTCACGTCGTCTCTCCGATGCCTTACATAAAGACGGCCTGTGGAACAGGCTCATGGATACAGTAACACTGACTGTATCAGAAGAACGTTAACGAATTCATAGATCTCTATTGAGAAAATCAGACACACCGAGTCCGTGGCGGCGCAGACGGCAGCAAAGCAGGCTGTAAGGCCGACTTAGACTCGGCCGGGAACGCTATCCACTTTTACTACCAGGCGGCAGTTCATCCGGCTCGGCGGGATTATCATAGAGGGTATGCAGCATATCGGTCATCTTGCCAGCCACATACCGGACAGTGCTGATCGCCCGCCCATAGTTGATGTGGGTTGGCCCCAGCACGCCAATCGCGCCACTGACCTGCCCGGCAATCCCATAACGACTGAGCACCATAGTCAGATGGTTGACGGCTTCCCAGCGGCCTTCCCCGGCGATGATCACCTGGACCGGCCCCATCTCCGGTGTCAAAATGTCATTCAGGATCATATGAATGAAGGCACGTTCTTCCAGCGCCCGGATGACCTGCTGCTGCCCTTCCGAGGTCGGGAAAGTCGCAACCGTTTCGCTCAGACCATCCCGATAGACGCGCACCTGGCTGCTATCCGAACGTTCCATCCGGTCAGCCACCAGCTCGGCAATCTCACGTTCCAGCAAGCCCAGCGCCGTCCCCTTCATCCGCACATCATTGGCCGTCAGATCCGGGCAGATGGCATTGATGCGCGCCGCCACTTCGCTCAAGCGGGCCTGTGGGACCACTTCGACCAGGTTCAGATATTCCTGGGCGACTGTCCCTCCCTGCAACACCAGCACCATCAACACCAGCCGCCCCTGAATGCCAATCAACTCCAGATGCTTGAAGCGGCTGGTCTCCGCAATCGGCTGTGTGACCAGTGCGGCGCTGCCTGCCGTCCGTGCCAGGGTGCTGGCCGCCGTCCGCATCCAGGCTTCGCTGGCTAACGGGTTGGACTCGAGCCGCGCTGTGATACGACTCTGATCACTATGGGAAAGATTACCATGATGGATGAGGTGTTTGACGAAGTAGCGGTAGCCATTCTCGGTTGGTATCCGCCCGGAGGAGGTATGCGGCTGTGCGATATACCCCAGTTCTTCCAGCGCCACCAGATCATTCCTAATAGTCGCCGAACTCACCTGGAGATTGGCCTGTTCCGCGATCTGCTGCGAGCTGACGGGTTTGAGCGACTCGGTGTACGAGCGCACCACAAAACCGAGAATCGTTTCCTGCCGCCGGGTAAGTTCAGGGAGGCGTAGTTCGTCCATAGTATGTTGTCAGCAGTCAGCCAGCGCCAATCAGCAGCGCCGGCAGACCTGTCCTTAACCGAAAATCAGGTGTGATGTATCATACATAACACCACCGACAGCGTCAAAATAAAGGAGCAGCCGGACCATGAGTGACAAGACATTTGAAGTAACCGAAGCCAGCTTCCAGTCCGAAGTGCTGGATTCGAGCCAGCCCGTTCTGGTCGATTTCTGGGCGGAATGGTGCGGCCCGTGCAAGATGATTGCCCCGTTCGTGGACCAGATTGCGGAAGAATACGCGGGTAAGCTCAAGGTGGGCAAGCTCGATGCCGATGCCCATCCCGATGTCCTGATGAAATACGGCATCATGGGTATCCCGACCCTCATCCTGTTCAAGAACGGTCAGCCAGTCGAGCGCGTCACCGGCTATCAGCCCAAAGACAAAATCGCCAACAAGCTGGCCCCGCACCTGGGCTAAGCCAACCCTCAGCAACTCTATGGGCGCGTCATGCGCCCATATTGATTCCAAAGCACGTGCTTCACCAATTTGCCTATCGCCCGGCAGACGACACGGTTACAATCAGGGTATGAAACTACCAAAACCCATCCGTGCCTGGTTAAACCCTGGCCCAACCCATCACCCCTTGCCCGAATCGGATGCCGTTGAACAAGCATTGGAAGCGGGCGAACGCGCCTACGCCGCTGAAGATTATCCGCGGGCGCTCGACTCGTTCCGTGCGGCCATGAGCCAATTGCACAAGTCAGCCGATGCCGTCGCCAGTGCCCAGGTGATTGTACGGCTGGTCGAAACGCTCATCGCGCTGGGCAAGTTGGATGACGCAGCGCAGGTTATTGACCGCGCTTACGAGTCCACCGGAGAAACCAGCCAGTTAACGCAACGTGCCTACTATGAATGCGCCCAGGGGCAAATCGCCCGCGCGCGTGGCGATACGGATCTCGCCCAGTCACGTTATGAAAAAGCGATCAAGACTGGGGAACTGGCACGGGCGGGTATGGGGGCGCTGGGTCGGGCACAAGGCATGCTGGCTGACCTCTATCTGGCCGATGGCAACGCCAGCTACGCGGCCCACCTCTTTAGGGAAGCCCTCCCCCGCCTGGGCCTGACACCAGATGCCGACCTGAGCAGCTTCTTTCTCGGTCGCTTCGGCGAAGCCCAGATCATCAATGGTCAGGAAACCGAAGGCCAGCAGATGATCGAACGGGCCGCCCGACTCGCCCGTCAGATGAACCTCAAGGCCATGGAGCGCCGCTGGCAGATCACGCTCGGCAAACGTGCTGCGGAACAAGGCCGTTACAACGACGCCTTCACTGCCTTTGCCCGTGCGGCCAGTCTGGCGAACTTCAACCAACCGACGCCTGAACTGGTTGACCTGCACATCCAGATGAGCAAGACCTGTCGCGCACTTGGTCAACTGGATGAAGCCCTCGACCATGCCAACCAAGCCGTCAATGCCGCCGTCTCCCTCAAAGCCGATGCCCTGATCGCCGAAGCACGCGGCACCCTCGGCACCGCCCTGCTGGCAACCGATCAGGCAGCGGCAGCCCTTCCCCATTTGCAGGCCGCCGTTGATCAACCGGGGACGCTCACCGCTGAACGCCTGGACATGCACCGGCAGCTTGCCGCGGCACAGGTCGAAAGTGGTGATGTTGCCAGTGCCATCCACACCTACCAGACAGCAGCTGAGGCCGCCAGTGCTGCCGGGATGAAGCTGGAAACGGCGCAGATTCAGCGTGACCTCGGCCTGCTCTACTTCCAGCGCCGCCGCATGACCGATGCCATCCAGATCTGGACTCAAGCCCTGGCGATCTACCAGCAGGACAAGCACACCGCCCAGACCATCCGCCTGCTCTGTGACCTGGCCGCCGCCCGTCGGTTCATCGGTCAGGGGACGCGGGCATTACGCGATTATCAGGATGCCAGCGAACTCCTCAGCCGCCTGAATGAAGACTGGGAGACCCGTGGGCTGGTGCTGGCGAATGTCGCCGTCGCCTATGTCGATAGCGGCGATGTCGAAACTGCGGAAGCCTTCTTCAACGAGTCCATTGCCATCGCCCGCCGCCTGGAACAGCCCGCTGCGGAAGCCATCCGCCGGGGCAATCACGGTTTTTATCTGGTGCAGATCGGGCGAGCACAGCAAGCCCTACCCGCGCTCGAAGCGGCCCTCAAGATGAGCCGCCAGCTTCAACTGGAACTGCCGACCGCCATCCAGACCGACAACATTGGCCTCGCCTATGACTCGCTGGCGCGTTACAGCGAAGCCGAGCGTGAGCACCGCAGCGCTCTGGCGCAGATCGAACCCTTGAATGAACCCCACTGGAAAAGCCTGTTCCAGATCAACCTGGCACAGACGCTGATCTCGATGGGACAGTATGACGAAGTGACGGCGCTGGTGGAACCCGCTGTAGCCCTGGGCCGGACTGAGGATAATGTCGAAGTGGTCGTGCGCGGCCTGACCGCACTGGCACGCGCCGATGTGCTGCAAGGAAATCCCGCGGCGGCGATCCCGCGCCTGGAAGAAGCCATCCACATCGCCCGCCGGGGCGACCTGCGCCGCTGCCTGGCCGATGCACTCAGCGTACAGAGTATGGCCCAGGCTGCCAGTGGCGATTCGGCGGCTGCCGAGTCCACCTGGGCAGAAGCGCAAAAACACTACCGGACGCTGCATCATCCACTGGCCCGAGGCACCCCCGCCTGGTTAGCCCAGCCTGCTGGAATCAAACAGGGGTAAGTCGATACTTACCCCTGTTCTGAATCACTCGCGTTGAAAGCGCAGAGGATATGGGCGCGAGCGCTGAACGGTCGCGGGATCAGACGCGCTCGAACGGGCTTTGCAGAACCGTGCCTTCCGGGGAAACCAGGGTCAGCACGCGGCTGCCATGCAGATTTTCCAACCGGGTCCACAATTCAGTCATCAGTTCCTGACGTTCATTCTCGGTCAGGGTCGTATCCAGAACAACAGTCTCGATCTGCTCAATGCAGGAGATTTCGGCAGTTGTGGGGCAGAACCAGGCCATGTTGTGTTTCCTTTCCTCAGTGCTTTCTACTCAAATAGTAGCCGAAAGGTACCGTTGAGAATCCTTAAGAATTGTTTTTCGCAGAAAAATTTACTTATTCTTCATGAATTAAGGATTTGCTTATGACGAACTGATACCCTAGATCAATAAATCCTTGGGCGTCGAACGAAACGCCCACGCTGAAAGTAGACATTGTGGCTCATTTCTGGTTCATTTCCGCCCCACTGCATGGGCACCTGGATTGGGGTGGCTTCCTGAGAACTGCTCAGGCGCTCATCCGGCGCGGGCACCGCGTCACCTGGGTGAGTGAGAAGCAAATAGCTCCGGCGGTCGCTGAAGCGGGTGTCCCCTTCCTGCCGGTGGACAAGACTGGCTGGCTCTGGCCGCCGCCGCCCGCGCCGGACCTCTCCACCATCCCGCCACAGCAGGCCGTCATGCTGCGCTACCAGCGGGCGCTTGACACCTGGTTGAGTGAGGATCTGGTGGGGGATGCCGCCGCGGGGTTGATCGAACTCGCATCGACACAGGGCAAACCGGATGTCATCGTCACCGATCCCTTCCTGAGTGCGTCGGCGCTGGCAGCGGAAGCCCTCGATGTACCGATGGTGGTCTGCGGCTGGCCCGCGCAGAAAGAACTCAACGACGAGTTCCTGTTCCCGGTACAGAAGAGCCTCGCTTCCGCCAGCACCGACCGCATCGACCGGCTTTGCCAGCGCTTCGGGCTGAAGGGAGTCAACTTCGCCAAAGGGCCAACCCCTTCAGTGCAGAGTCCGCTGCTGCACATCACCTACTTCAATGACTTCTGGTATCAGGCTGACAGCGGCACCATGCTCCCGCAGACGGTTTTCGTCGGTGGTACACCCGTCGCACCGACCATACCGCCTCCCGCCTGGCTGACCGATATCCCCGCCGAACAGCCGCTGGCGCTCATCACCCTGGGCAGCGTCTTCACCGGCGATCTCGGTTTCTTCGCCTGGTCGGCACAGGCTGCCGCCCGGGTCGGATTGGTGCCGGTGGTCGTCATCGGGCGCAATCCCCTCGAGCCGGAGAAAAAGGCCGAACTCAAAGCCGCCCTGCCGGGTAACACCCGCCTGCTCAACTGGGTATCGTTCGATCATGTCCTGCCGCGCACCCGGCTCATCATCCACCACGCCGGAATGGGCACGACTCACGCCGCCGTGGTACATGGCATCGTGCAGATGGCCGTGCCGCACGCCGCTGACCAGCGTGGCAATGCCCGGCGGATCGCCCAGGCCAAGGTAGGACTCAACCTGACCGCACACGATGTCCGGCATGGGGCGCTGCTAGAGGGAGCGAAGGCGCTCACCACCGACGCCAAAATCCAGCAGAACGCCCGTCAACTCGCGGCTGATTTTGCCGCTCTAGGGGGACCCGACCGCGCTGCCGAGCATCTGGCAGCTATTGCTGAGGGCTAACCCATGCTGCGCTCATCCGATGCCAAATTCATCAGTCAGTTTGACGGGGTCGATCCGACGTTGGTCGGGGAGATCATTAGCGATGCGCTCCACCACCGCGTCTATGCCTACGGGGAAGGTAAAGTACTGAAGGTGCCGAAGAAGCCCTTCAAGTTCCTCTTCTCGGAAAAGCTGCATCTGGAGGAAGACCTGGCCCGCCTGCACGAGTTCTTCCCCGGTCTGGCCGTGGAGACCGAGGTGCTGACCAGCCGCGACCACGCTTACCACTGCATCATCCAGCGGCGCCTATTCTCGGTACCGATCACGCCAGAGTCGATCGACTCGATCCGCCCGGCGATGGAGAAGCTGCTGGCCCGCAACCGGGAGATGATCGCCAAATACGGGGATTCGCTGGATTTCTTCGGGCAGGCGGGGGTGAAAAGCTGCCTGCTGGCCCTGCGCGGGAAGGGCCAGCCCTACCTCTCCAATCTGGTGATTGTGGAAGAAGGCGGGCCGCCTTCCCCCAAGCTGCTGGATACCGAACTGCTGCGGATGCGAATCCGCGATGTGGACAACCGCGCGGAGTTCGCTGCCCTGCTGCTCTCGGTCAGTTCATTCGTGGTCAATAGGGTGTTTCTGTGGTGGTTTTTCAGGATGAGAGTCTGAGTTCACAGTATACAGTTCTCAGTTCACAGTGGAAGACGCGGGCGAGTGCTCAGTACAGAGTGCTGAGAAGATGATAGTAGTTGTTGTATGGCGGTCGTGGCGCTGATGGCGAAGTAGCCGCCGACAAGGACAGCGGGAAGACGGGAGCGCGGCGCTGATTGGTGACATGGGCGACAAGCTTGACGGCGGGAACAGAGGAGCCAAGCACCACATTGCGGCGTTGTCGGCGGGAAGACGGGACGGTGCCACCGCCCGCCAAGGTTGCCAAGGACATGGTGGATAGACGGGAGGGAACCGCCAGAACCTCACCCCCTTGCCGCCTTCGGCGTCTCCTTCCGTGACGCGTGGGCGTTGAGAAAGGAAAGCAGCGCGGAAATCGCGTCACTGGAGAGGGGGAGTCGGAAGGTGTTCATGCGCTCAGTGTAGCACGAATGAGCGGGCAAAACGGAACATTTGTTTCGATTTTCCTCGTTGAAAGGCTGGGCGCACTGCCGCCTCACCCCCCAGCCCCCTCTCCCGCACGACCCTGAGCCGCTGGGCATCCAAGATTATCCGGTAGTCGGGTCGTTGGAGAGGGGGAGCCGGAAGGCGAGTCACGAAGCTTGGAAATAGGTGGCAGGCAACCAGATCAATCAATACGATGGCGCAAAGCTGATTCAGCTATTAGGACAGATCAGTAAGGAAAGCAACCCTACGGATGATAGCTTCCATCGAACTGATTTTTCAGAATTCTATCTATTTCGAGAGTATCTTTGACAGTATCCAATGATGGCATCAAATGCGCTCTAGTTACTCCAAAAGCGGCAAGCAATCGTAAAAGCTGAAATGATTGGTCTACAGGTAAAGTAATCTTTTGGATAGTTTCACTAGCCGCATTTCCAAACTTGTAAAATAGAACTTCTTCAAATGTACGCCATTGACCCTGATTAAGAAAATGCTTGTCAGCTCCTGCATCAAATACGAAAAGCCCGTGTTGCGCTCGAAGATATTCTAAGCTTCCTCGGCGATGTTCAATATATTTTAGGGACTCACTGCGTGGATCGCCCTCTTTGTGCCAATCGTCAATGGCTGATCGTCGCAACGCGAAAACCGCTATTCGTAGCGGCACATTATGTTGATGACCGGCTAAGGCAAGTACTGCTTCTTCTGCTGCAAAGTATGCAGCAGCAAAACTACTGTACGTCCAATCAAGTAGTCGTGTAGGTATCCCGTGATGTTGGGCTAACGCACGCTCAATTGTAGTTGGTGTGAGCCGGAACATATCAAGATTCGCGTAGCCTTGATCTAGACTAACAAAATACTGTCGCACCTTATCTGTCCATATCTCAGGAGAATACCCTGAATCTGCCAACAGGAACTGATGACCTGTTGGGATAAGGTGCCCGACATGATCTGCCATGCGGACAAATTCCTCCAATGCCAATTCTTCAGCAGCAGTTTGAACTAACCAGTCACATATGTACTGGAAGTTCAAGTTAGTCTGTCTGTTCGAATAGAGATCAAAGACGCTTTTTTCTAGTACTGGGCGTTCAAGTTTCTTAAAATCAGTGAGCTTTTCACTACGCATTGCTGAGGGAGTAAGATTCCAATCAGAATTGTATTGCCCTCTGAATATCCATGACCCATTGATCCCAGATGGGGATAACCATTGCAGTTGTGTTGGGCTTATGTATTCAAGGAACTTTTCAGCTGTATCAAAGTGGATAGACGCTAACCATTCATGTGAGTTGTTTGATGTAGGGGATGCAGTGCCTAGCATAGTCATACCTCCCTATAATGGTCTGTCACCGGTCTATTGCCGCATGACAAATCTTCTTCACTAATCATTGAATACTCAATCCTAAGGGACTTACGCAACGAAGGTTGTTTTCAGACAGGTGCCCCTAAAAAATGCAGTTTGCCGGGCGGATATACGGGCGCAGACGCCCTAATCCTCCCCTACGGTGTCTGAACTTGTTCCTCACTAGCCACTGACCACTAGCCACCAGCCACTTTTCTGCCTTTCACCAGCACATAATGATGGTCGAACGTGGCGTCCGGGGTGCCGGAGGCGAACGGGTGCAGCCACGCCCGCACCGCCGGGGGAGCCTGTCGCAGGAGCACCTGGAGGCGTTCGATGACCGCTGCGCTCGCGCCCTGCCGCCCCGCCCAGTCCAGCAGATTCACCGCCGGTTTGGTCAGCGTTTCGACCTGTTCGACCACCAGGCCCGCATCCAGCAGCATCCCTTCCCACTCGTACCCGGCGTAACTGCGCTGGTGGCTGGGATCGCGCAGCCGCTCGAATGAGTCGATATAGCGGGCGGCGCGGGGGTCATCCGGCACGGTATTGTCCTCGATCAGCAGCACGCCACCCGGTCGCAGCACGCGGGCGCACTCGGTCACAAAGCGGAAGCAATCGGAAAAGTGGTGCGGCGCAATCCGGCAGGTGACGAGGTCGAAGGTCGCAGCAGGGAATGGTAGCGCTTCGGCATCGCCTGCGAGAAAGGCAACCGGAACCCCTCCCCCGGCCCCTCCCCGTGTATGGAGAGGGGAGTCAAGAGCCGCAGACGGCTGGAGCGCCTCACCCCCCTGCCCCCTCTCCAGGAGGAGAGGGGGAGCTTCGGAGATGAAGCGATGGGCAGCGTACAACATGGTCGGAGTCAGGTCGAGCGCAATGACCTGACGCACCAGCGGGGCAAAGCGCAGCGCCGTGTGTCCACCGCCAGTCGCCACGTCCAGCAGTCGCCAATCCGGCTGCGGTTCCGCCAGCGTCACCAACCGTTCCAGATCATCGCCAGCGGCGTGGCTGGGGCTGGTCACATAACCCTGAGCATGAGCGGCAAAGCGGGCGCTCACCTGGTCTTTAATGAGTTTTTGCGACATCATAACAATTCCTTATCAAGAATCGGTTATCCAGTTTGTAGTTGAAGCAGAAACGAATTGTTACAATACCTTGCGTAAACGAAATTCATACATGAAATTCGTTTATTCTTCTGCAAGCCAAGTAACACATCCTGAAAACAGTCCCGTTATTTTACTTTATTGCGGAAGCTTCATTTATTCTTTGATGAAGCCCAACCTCATCTGTAGTCATCGACAGGGGGCTGTTCATGCTAACCGAGCAAAAAATCGTCGTTCGCAATCTCATCAACGATGTCTGGAACAGCGGGCAACTCGCCGCTGTTGATCAACTCACCACCGAAAAAGTCCGCTATCAATGTCCGCTGCAACCGACTGGCCTCCAGGGGCGCGCCGCCTATAAGCAGTGGATCAGCCATTTGCGGAGCGCCTTCCCGGATCTCAAGCTCACGGCGCTCACCTACCTGGTGGCCGAAGGCGACCAGGTCATCGGGCGCTGGAGCCTGACCGGAACGCACAACGGCAATCTGTCCATCATCCGCGCCACCAATCGCCCGGTCAATCTGGCAGTGATGGCCGCCTTCCGCTTCACCGATGAACGCATCCTCGACTGCACGCTGAGTTATGATCTGTTCACCCTGGTACGGCAGTTGGGGCTGGTGCCGGAGCTACCCGGGATCAGCCCGGCGCTGCCGATTCCCTCGATGAGCGTACCGGTCTAGTCCGTCAAGCGGGTCCTCCCCAAATCGAATGGGGAGGGCCTATTCTCGCCAGCCACCTATGACACCTTCGGCAGCAGCAGTCAAAGCGCGTGCCCTCGAACTGGGCTTTAACCTGGTCGGAATCACACCGGCCAGACCCTCCCCGTTTCTGTCCGCCTATGAACGCTGGCTGGAAGCCGGGATGCACGCCGAGATGGGTTACATGGCGCGCCCCGACCGGGTCGAACGGCGCCGTGATCTGCGAGTGATTCTGCCCGGTGCGCGCTCGCTGGTCGTCGTGGGTTTGGATTACGGTCAGATGGCGCTGCCAGAGGCCATCCGGCAAGACCCGCTGCGCGGGCGCATCGCAACTTACGCCTGGGGGCTGGATTACCATGAGGTGATGACGCCGCGCCTGGAGCAGTTGGCGGCATGGCTGAACCTCACACCCCAGCCGCTGGCCCGTCTCCATGAGGAGAGGGGGAGCAAGAGTCGTGTCTATGTGGATACGGGGCCGCTGCTGGAACGCGGTCACGCGCAGGCTGCCGGGATGGGCTTCATCGGCAAAAACACCATGCTCATTCATCCCCGGCGTGGCAGCACCTTCTTCCTCGGCGAAATCCTGACGACGCTGGAATTTGACCACTACGATCAACCGGAGGCGCAAACCATGTGCGGGCGCTGCACCCGCTGCCTGACCGCTTGCCCCACCAACGCCTTCCCTGCGCCGCACATACTGGATGCCCGGCGCTGCATCAGCTACCTGACGATTGAGCATAAAGGCAGCATCGACCCGGCACTACGACCGCTCATGGGCAACTGGGTCTATGGCTGTGACATTTGCCAGGATGTGTGTCCCTTCCAGCGATTTGCCGCCCCCACAGCCGAACCCACCTTCCAAACAGCCGATCTTGACCGGGTAGCACCCCGACTGGTGGACTTACTGGCGCTGGACGAGGATCGCTTTCAGGCGCAATATGATAAAAGTGCGATTGAACGGATTAAGCGCGAACGCCTCGTCCGCAATGCCTGTGTAGCAGCAGGCAATAGCAGGTCGCCCGAGCTGCTCCCGGCGCTCCTGCGTCTGACGCAGGATACCAGTGACATCGTGCGGGAACATGCGATCTGGGCGATGGGGCAGATCGACGCAACGTAACATAACTTCCACATAAGGCTATTTCATTTTGCAGTTTTCTTCCCTGCGGGAGCGCCTGCCGCGTTACCCGCGCCGTTTTGGCTGGCTGGTCGTCATCTACTTTTTCAACCGTGTGGCAGCGTCCCTGATCTGGCCGTTCATGATGATTTTCATCCGGGAACAGACGGCGATGCCAACCCACCCGGCCCTCATGCAGGTCGGCAATGTAGGCATGACCATGCCGCTTCCGCTAATGGCGATCACGCCCCTGCTCAGTTTACAGGCAGTTGCCAGCGTCCTCGGTACCGCCCTCATCGGCCTGCTGATGGATCGCTTTGGGCGTAAGCGAGTCATGCTGGTGGGGCTGGTCGGCTACGCATTAGTCCTGATCGGCATGAGCGGAGCCTCTACGCTGCTCCACTGGGCGATTCTGCTGGCGATCTACGGCGTCATGCACCCGGTCTTTATGGTCGGCACCAACGCCATGACTGCCGATCTGGTCGCACCTGAACAGCGCGTCGGTGCCTACGCCCTGGTGCGGACAATTTCCAACCTGGCGATTGCGCTCGGCCCAGCGATTGGCGGCTTCTTCATCGCCCAGTCCCACACCATCGCCTACTTCATCGCCGCGGGGGTCTGCCTGGTACTGGTGCCGCCGGTCACATTCCTGCTGACCGAAACGCTGCCAGATCGTTCCCACGCGGACTCGATGCGGCAGGGCAGCGGCTATGCAGCCGTCTTCCAGGATCGTCCGTTCATGGCCTTTATCGCCGTATTTGCCCTGCTGGAAGTGGCTGCTGCGCTGGTCTTCAACCTGATGTCGGTCTATCTGAAAGACCAGTTCGCCATGCCGGAAAATCAGTACGGGCTGCTGCTGACCATCAACTCCGGCATGGTCGTCGCCCTGCAATACTCAGTCACACAGGTCAGCAAACGCTTCCCGGCCCTGCCGGCCATCGCCGTTGGTTCCCTGTTTTACGCCGTTGGGCTGTCCATCTACGGGATGAGCGCGGCGCTACCGGCCTTCGCCTTCGGCATGGTGGTGATGACACTGGGGGAACTGGTGGTTGCACCAACCTCCAGCAGTCTGGTCGCGGAGATGGCCCCACCCATGCAGCGCGCCCGCTATATGGGACTGCTCTCCCTGACCTATTCGTTCGGGACAGGTGTCGGGCCGGTACTGGGCGGGCTGGCAAGCGAAGCCTTCGCCCCGTCAGCCATCTGGTACGGTGGCGGGCTGGTGGCTTTAGCGGCTGCAGCAGGATTTGCCCTGCTGCACCAATCCGGAATCGTCACCGTTGGCAAAGCCATCGCTGGACGAGGTAAGATCACCCCCGCAACTGTTGTCTCAGAAGCATAATAGCGGTGCGTGGTACTGCACCTGCTGTTTCGGCTGGTAGCAGGTTGCTGGCAGCCAGTAGTTCACAAAAGGAGTTCAAATCATGGAAAGCAAGACATTTCAGGTTCCGGCTATCGGTTGCGATGGCTGCGTACGGACGATCAAGACCGAGGTCAGCCAGATCACGGGTGTAAAGGCCGTCGATGGCGTAGTGGCCAGCAAGACCGTGACCGTCCAGTGGGATGCTCCGGCGACCTGGGAACAGATCAAGGCTACCCTGACCGAGATCGAATACGCGCCGGCGTAAGCAGTTGCAGGTTTCAGGTTACTGGTTTCAGGTATCCCACAAATGGCCTTCAAACAGGATTTCTGTAACTACCGGACGCCATTCATGGCGTTATCGAAACCTGAAACTTGCAACCAGTAACCTGAAACCAATAACAGGACAAGCCATCATGATCGATACCGCCGCCCGCGAGTTTCTCCAAAAGCCGTTGATTGCCCGTTTTGCCACCCTGAGCCCGGATGGTTACCCACACAATGTGCCTGTCTGGTTCATGCTGGAGGGGAATGACATCATCCTCATCAGCGACCGTAAGATCCGCAAAGTCAAGAACGCACTCCAACATCCCAAAGGCACCGTCACGATTGGTGGAGACATCAGCGATGGGGCGGGTTATATGATCCAGGGCGAGCTCTCCATCGAGGAAGACCCCAATAAAGCCGTCACCCACCGCATGATCGACCGCTATGAATCGCCCGAAAAGGCAGCGGAGTTCAAAGAACTCTGGAAGAACGATGACATCATTGTCATCCGGCTTCAGCCGGTTAAAGTCGTCAAGGTGTGGGGCTAGCCGCAGCGCCCACAGCCATGTTCAGCGCAGCGCGGAGCACATCTTCTTCGAGGATACCAAAGCCGCGATAGACCTCGGCTCCATCCGGCAGCAGAATAAGAATGCTCGGATGACCAGGTAAGTTTAGTCCGCGGAAGGCGGCTTGCCCGGCACCCCCATCGTCGGCATTGGCCTGCACAAACCCAACCTGTTCTTCATATTCTGACTGGAGCCTATCGACGATAGGCTGCATTTCCATTCAGGGTGGTCAGCCATCGGTATAGAAAAACAACAGATTAGGTTTATCCAGGGCGAGGGATAATCCACTCAGGGGCGATTCAAGCGGCAAGGCAGCAGGAGCGCAAGCCGCCAGTAAGGCCATCAGCGTACACAACAGAAAAGTTCGCATCACGCAATCATAACATGCTCAGCCGACTGGATCGAAAATTGGTGTCGGCAAGATCAAAGCCGTTGTATAGTGGTAGCATGAATATGGTAGCTTACCCAGATCCCTTGAAGATGACCATCTACCAGCAACCGGGCGATCTGATCCTCGGCATCTTTGATCGCCCGCTGACAACCGAACCGTTGACCCTGGAGCAAACGACTATCCAGCAAGGCCCAGTGAGCGCTCGTTTCCAGATTATCGGAGAGAGCCATATTGCCCGCCTTGAACGAGAGGGGCTAGTCTGGTTTTCTGAAACGCTCTCCTGCCTGCCACTCCGCGCCCCGGATTGCCTGCACTGGCACTCTTTTATCGAGCGCCGCGAACATCACTTTAGGCAGGATCATTATGAAATCAAAGTCCACTTCCAGGATAAGGTGATGCCTGCCCGCCGTACCACCGGTCAGAGCAGTATTCAGGTACACTTTCCACCAGTATTTGGTCAGGTGCCCGTCACGCGGATCGAGTGGCAGATCGGCGTGGATACCCTAAAATGGTGGACGCTTCACACCTACCCGGAGGCGATGCATACCACTTACGTCGAGTCTGAGTCTGTGGTGAGGTGGTGATTTCTTATGGGTTCATCTGGGATTTGCGGCAGAATGATTCAGACGGGCGGATATACGGGCGCAGACGCCCTAATCCGCCCCTACAGACAAACGCGACGGACGCCGGGACAAGTGTATTTGAACGCTTGTCCCCGAACTTCAGAAGCGCACGCTCAGACCAGCTTGCGTATCAGAAGTCAATATTCGTTAAAATATGTGAACTAAGCTATTGCAATAAGGAAGCCTATCGATGTCTGTTGAACTGATCCTCTCCGCGCTGTTATGGATGACCTTCGCCACACTCATCTCTCAGGGTGTGGCTGTCCTGTTGATGGCCTGGCTGGGGCTGCCGCCGGGCAAATTGGCGCATGAAATCGTCGAGATCCAGAATCCGGCAGTCGGTGCCTGCTTTTTCATCATCTCGCTGGCAGCTTCCATCTTTATCAGCCTGATGGCCTCTGATGGCTTCACCGCCGATCCGACCTTTGCGGAAAGCGCCGCCTGGATCATCGGCGGATTGGTCGTGGCGGGGGTGTACGTCATAATCATCTTTATGGTCGCACATCGGCTGCTCAGCCCGCGCAAAGGTGAAGGCATCTACCAGTACATGCAGCGGGAAATCATCACCGAACAGAACGTCGCGTTGACCTTCTTCCTCGGTGGGCTGGCGATTACCCCATTTATTGCAGTGGTGTTTCAGCTCATCTGATAAATTCAGACGCTCAATCCCAGGCCTGCCAGCCCTGTTCATAGGCGCGGGGCAGGATGGGGTTATCGAGGGTGTTGATGCCGGTGGGAATCTCCGCCATATCTGGGTCGAAGATGAGCGCCGCGATCAACACCCCCTCGGTCAGATATTGCAGCGGGATGCCCTCCGGTACGGTCACGCTCGGCGGGCGAATCGGCGTTGCAATGACGAACCCCCATTCCCCGAACGACGGCACATGAGTCCGCAGCGGCAAAATCTCAAAACCGGAATCCGCAATGGTATGGGCAATCATCCAGTAGGCTTCCCGGACAAAGTAGGGTGAGGCCGCCTGCGTAATAAAAGCGCCATCCGGTTGCAGACGCTCCCGTAAGAGGGTGTAGAACTGGCGACTGTAGAGCTTACTCAAAGACTCGTTATTCGGGTCAGGCAAATCAGCGATGATGACCGGGTATAGATCATCACTTTGCTGAATGAAAGTGAACGCATCAGCATTGATGATTTCCACACGAGGATCGCTGAGCGCGTCCTGATTGATTTCGAGCATCGGGCCATACGTGCGGGCCATATCGGTCATGGCCGGGTCGAGGTCAACGATGGTGATGCGTTCGACTTCCGGGTATTTGAGCAGTTGACGAGCAACCAGTCCATCGCCGCCGCCGAGCACCAGCACGTGATCCCGAACACGAGCCGCCGTCATAACGGGGTGGACCAGCATCTCGTGATAGCGATACTCATCCCGGCTGCTGAACTGTAGATTACCATTCAGGTAAAGGCGGGTATCCCGTTCATTGCGGGTGATGACCAAGCGCTGATAGGTACTTTGCTCCCGGTAAACGATCAGGTCCCCGTATAACTGCTGTTCAAAAACATTCACCCACCAGGCAGAAAACGCGACACCCGCAATCATCAACAGGCTGATGGCACCCGCCCCAAGGCTCAGATTGCGGAGGGCACGGATGCTCAGGCGTTCACGAAAGGTATAGAGGATCAGTGCCCCTACGCCGACATTGAACAAGCCGGTCAGGAAGCCCGTCTGATTGACTCCCAACAGCGGGAGCAAAATGATCGGGAAGGCCAGCGACCCAATGAGCGCACCGATGTAGTCAATGGAGAGAATATCCGCCAGGGCATGACCAAGATTGGCACGAGTGGCCACAATGCGGGTCAACAGGGGAATTTCCAGCCCCACGCAAATGCCAATCGCGAAGATGACCACGATCATCACCGGATAGTAGTAGGCAAAACCAACTGAATAAGTCGCATAGAGGATGGCGGCTGCCGAACCCCCAAAGAGACCCGTCAGCAGTTCAATGATGATGAACCAGCGGAGTTCGTTCGCCTGAATGCGGCGGGACAATAGCGCCCCCACCCCCATCGCAAACAGGAATAAGCCAATGGTGATCGAAAACTGGGTAACGCTGTCGCCCAGCAAATAGCTGGAGAGCGTACCAACAATCAACTCATAGATGAGCGCACAGATCGAAATAATCAGGACGGAAACGAGCAGTGTAGCCCGTTCCCGCCGGGTAATCGGTTGCAGATCGAGCGCGGTTGGCTCACTTACCACTATTCGGCCCACCGCCAATGACCAGCGGCCCGCCGATACTCCCGACGCGAGCCGACGGCCCGCCAGTTTGAATCAGACCCACGCCGCTGTAACCCGCATAAGCCGCGCTCACCAAGGCCAGCGAAAAGATGATAAACACGACTACGAGAACAACAGTTTTACCCATTAGCTCAGCCCTTTGACTTGATACCGAGGAATAAGGCAATTGCACCGATGGCACCGGCCGCCGCACTAAAGATCAGCAATGGCAAGGCGGACAGGTGCCGGTCACGCACCTGGAGTTTGACATCCATAGATGGCAAATTGCTCGCCGCATCCAGTTCGAGTTCGATGGTATGTTGGCCCGACTGAAAGGGCACAAAGGCATCTTCGCCGCTGGTCTGCTGCTCACGCCAGAATTCACCTTCATCCACGCCCGTTTCGTGCCAGAATTCCGGGAAGGATACGACGGTCTCGGTCTCATCAGGCGATATGACGCTGACTTCCAGGTCATTGAAGGTATTCTCCGACATGGTCGTCAACAATTCCAGATTAAAGAGCACTGGACGATTCGGATACTCGAAATTGACGGTAATCGGCTGAGGTGTACCGGCTTGTAGCGAAAGCTGCTGATCAACCAAGACCGTTCCACGGCCCATCATCCAGAATACCCCTGCCAGCAGCACTCCCGCGACAGCAAAGACCAGCAGCATCACCCCAACTTCCATGCCGAGGTTGCGCCGAGAAGCTGCATATTCTTTAGCAGCTTCCTCACCCAACATGGCCTTGATGGTATTCTGATCAAGGACGCGCCCTTCATGGAATTCGAGTTCAGAATCGGTGGCCTGCACGCTGTAGAGTTTGCCCTCCCCCTGCCCCTCGATCATGGTGAGCAAGTCACCCCGTTTCGCGCGCCAGGTCAGTTCACCTTCAACACCCATGATACGAGCCGGATAGCGCTCGACCACACGCGCCGTCTTGCCGGGGCCAACTGGAATAGTCATATCCCGGTGAACATCAAAGGCCTCGCGGATGCGGAGCCGGTTGAACAACACCAGGCCATGCTCATCCAGCGAAAGCCAGATCATCCGACCGTCCTGGCTGCCCAACAACCATTCGTTCCACGTCCAGCGGTCACTGGTTTCTTCCGGGTCCCATCCTTGATAGATCACGCGTCCCAGCACGAAGTATTTGACGTTCTCGATGGTCAGGATTTGGCCGATTCGGATGGGCACGCGGGGAGTCGGCAGTTTGCTGCCCGCACTCCAGGTCAAACCATCGGGGCCATCGTTAATCGCACTGTGGCAGGATTTACAGACAAGCGTTTGCACGTCAGGCGTCAACTGCTGCACCGGACTGGCACATTTAGGACATTTAATTTCGCGCAGCACCGGTCGCTGCATATCAGAAGCTGATGTGATGTTCTGAGCCATAATTGCCTACTATTTCAATATCAATTCGTGATGTTCGAGGTCGTCCCCAACCGAGAGTTCAATCTCATCCTGCCAGTAGTTCACGCTGACGGAGCGATTATCAGCCCCGCCCTGCACGTAACCAAAATCACCCTGTAAGGGAAAGACGGAGGCGAACTGTCCTTCACTGCCACTGACTTTAGCACGGCGCTTTTCGGTCACAAAGACATTGTAGGCGTTCACCTGCATGGTGCCACCAACCCGCACCTGATCGTAGGCCGGAATTGCTCCCTTGACCCGTTCACGGCGATAGAGTGTCCAGTAACCCTCGTCCTCTTCCAACCAATCCGGCGGTGCACCATCCGTCCAGCCAATCTGCCATTCATCCCAGTAGCCCTCGGCATACTGGTACCGGATACGGCCCAACACCGTGAAGCTGCGTCCGCGCAACGTTCCAGGCATCCCCACCTGGAGGCGCGACGGATAATTTGCCAGAGAAGCACTCTGGCCCGTAGGGTCCAGGGTATCGCTGCCGCTGACCAGATAATTGGTGCTGCAAAAGGGGCAGGTAATGGTTCGGATAAATTGATTTTCGATCTGAAGGGCGCCGCCACAATTATTACAGGTTAAGGTCTTCACATGGCTGCTCCGGTATAGCAGTGATTAAATTCATGCTCACAGTATAGCATCGGTCTGGTTTGCGGCGTCCTTAATCCGTTCAAACTACCTCTGGCAACCTGAAAAACAGATTATGGATAAAATGCCCAAAGCAAAATGCTTGACAGAAATTTAAAACTCATCTATCGTTAATGCAACTTCTGGGAGCGCTCCCAGAGATAGATCAAAAACATATCTGAATAAGCGCACCTTTTAATGAAACTCGAAGATATTGCCAAAAAAGCTAAAGTTTCTCGCTCGACAGCCTCACGGGTCATCAACAATGATCGTTATGTGAGCGCCGATGCCCGTCAACGGGTACTCAAAGTCATCGAGCAGGAACAATTTGAACCCAATCCGGCAGCGCGGACGTTGGTCACACGCCGTTCGAATATTATCGGCGTAGCCATCCCGCAAACCGCGAATGTCTTTTTTGGTGATAACAGCTACTACCCCATGCTGCTGCAAGGCATTGCAGAAGCTGTCAATAAAAGCGACCACGCCATGCTGCTCTGGCTGGCCGAGTCTCATGAAGTGCGCGATGTTTTTGCCAAGCGGGTGGTGCGTCACCGGCAACCGGATGGTCTCATCCTGACTTCAGTGGTTGACCGTGACCCCCTCTTTGAGTACATGGTCAAACATAACCGCAGCTTCGTCATGGTCGAAACGCCGCCTGCCTACGCTGACCGGGTGAGCTACGTGACGATTGATAATGTGGGGGCCGCTGCCGAAGCTACCCGACACCTTATCCAGATCGGTCGCAAACGCATTGCCCATATCACCGGGCAACTGACCATTCAGGATGGCATTGATCGCTTAAAGGGCTTCCGTCAAACCGTGGCAGAGGCAGGACTACTGTACGAAGAGCTCATCAAACCGGGCATGTTTGCGGCTGAATTCGGTTATCGACTGATGCAGGAACTGATCCCGCTGCGCCCGGACGCCGTGTTTTGCGGCGGTGATACTGCCGCGATTGGGGCCATCCGCGCCATCCATGAAGCCGGACTGCGAGTCCCGGATGATATTGCCGTCGTCGGGTTTGACGACCTGGATGTAGCCACCAAGATTACCCCCGCGCTGACCACTATTCGTCACCGCGTTATGGACATTGGTTCAACGGCCGCCCGTCTGCTTATCGACTTGCTCGACGGGCGGCTTGAACATCCCCATCATTTCGTAATGCCCACCGAGCTGGTTATCCGCGGCTCGACTGGAGGACAGGGATAAGGAGGATGCTACCACGCAACAATTGACCATTACAACCCGTAACTCAAGTGTTCTATTTAAGGCTCGTGGAGGATTAGTCATGCAGAAGAAATTCGTTCTCGTAGCGGCCCTCGCCATTCTGGCGCTGGTTCTGGTTGTCGCCCCGGCGGCAGCGCAGGATAAGGTCACCGTCACCTGGTTTGTCGGTCTGGGTACCGGCAGCAACGCCGAACAAATTGAAGTTCAAAACAAGGTTGTTGAAGAATTCAACGCCAGCCAGAATGAAATTGAACTGGTCATTAGTATTGCTTCCGCCAATGAAGCGGCTGACGATCTCTTCACCACCCTGGTGGCTGGTGGCACCCCGCCGGACATCGTGGGCCCGATCGGCGTTGGCGGTTCCAACCGCTATGCCGACCTGTGGGCTGACCTGCAGCCGCTGGTTGACAGCACCGGTTATGATCTGAGCGTCTTCGATCCGGCGCTGGTCGACCTGTACCGCAATGCTGAAGGTCAACTGCTCGGCATTCCGTTCGCCGTGTTCCCCAGCATCACCTACTACAACCCCGGCCTGTTCGACGAAGCCGGCCTGAACTACCCGCCCCAGGAATTCGGTGCGCCCTATGTCATGCCCGATGGCACCGAAGTGCCCTGGAACTATGAAACCGCCGCCGAAATCGCCAAGATCCTGACCGTCGATGCCAACGGCAATGACGCCACCATGGAAGGCTTTGACCCAGCCAGCATTCAGCAGTTCGGTCTGAACTTCCAGTGGGCACGCTTGCGCCTGATGTGGACCAACATCCAGCCGGAAGACTGGTACGACGAAGCCAGCAACACCGTGACGATCCCTGAAAGCTGGCGTACCGCCACCCAGTGGATCCACGACGCGGTCTGGACCAGCCACTTCATGCCCAACGCCACCTATGATGCCAGCGAAGCTTTCGGCAGCGGCAATGCCTACTCCTCCGGCAAGCTCGCTATGGCGATCACCCCGCTGTGGTACACCTGCTGCCTCGGCAACTCGGTCGGCAACTTCGAATGGGACCTGGCCGTTGTTCCCCAGAGCCTCGATGGTGAATATCATGTGGCGACCGATGCCGACACCTTCCGTATGCTGAAGGACGGCGCGAACCCAGAAGCGGCCTTCACCGTTCTGCAGTACCTGCTGAACGAAGCCGTCCCCAGCCTGGCCCCGACCTACGGTGCCTTCCCTGCCCGCCCGTCTGCCCAGCAAGCCTGGATCGACAGCAAGAATGCTCAGTTCGACTGGGGCATCAACTGGCAGGTCGCGGTGGACAGCCTGGCCTACAACAACCCCGGCAACATGCACCACGAATCTAACATGGCCAACTATGGCAAGGCGACCGATGCAGTGTTTGCCTTCCAGACCATGTTGTTCAGCGATGCCGGTCAGAGCATCGATGTAGGAGCTGCACTGGACGAACTGCAAGCCGAAGTGCAAGCCATCGTCGAAGAGTCATAACGACTTCTCGACACCTGACTAGTCAGTGGGGGACAAGGGTCCCCCACCCTCGAATGAAAATATGCAAGGTTTGACCAAAACAGGAATTGTTGCGACCAAAGCAAACTATCCATTTGCCTCGTGTCCATGATTGATAAGCTGGGTTAGCGGGCGATGCCGTTAAGGAGTGGATGTTATGAGCAGTGTAGATGCCACAAGGGTGATGCCACCTCAGGAAGTGGCACCCCAACGCAAGAAGGCTACGCTGGAACAACAACAGCGTCGTTGGGGATGGATTTTCCTTTCGCCCTGGATCATTGGTTTCGTCGTTTTCACCGCCGCGCCAATCATCGCTTCGTTGATTTTCACATTCACCGACTTCAATCTGGGGCAGTCGGAAATCAACTTTGTTGGATTGAAGAACTGGGAGCGGTTGCTCAATGATCCGTTAGCGCTGACGGCGCTCGGTGTCACCCTTAAGTTCGCCCTGATTGCAGTCCCAGTCGGTATTCTGGTACCTCTGGGCATGGCTGCTCTGCTCAATTCCAAAGCCCTCGCCGGTAAACCCCTCTGGCGTACACTCTTCTATCTGCCCTATATGGTGCCGGCTGTCTCTGCGATTTTCGTCTGGCAGAGCTTCCTGAATGGGCAAACGGGCTGGTTGAACCGCATCCTGCGCGGGTTAGGCATCGCTGATCCACCAAACTGGTTTCAGGATGAAACCTGGATTTTGCAAGCCTTTATCCTGATCGGCGTCTGGGGTGTCGGCAATGCGATGCTGACCATGCTGGCAACCATGCAGGGTGTACCCACCGAACTGTATGAAGCAGCGGACGTCGATGGTGCCAGCGGCTTTACCAAATTCCTGCGGATCACCCTGCCACTGATTTCGCCAGTCATCTTCTATAACCTGGTTCTGAGTGTCATCGGATTGATGCAGTATTTTGAAATTCCCTATATTGCGACACGCGGTACAGGACACCCTGGCACTTCAGCCTATTTCTTTAACATGCACCTCTACAAGGAAGCTTTCACCTTCTTTGATATGGGCTATGGGGCGACCCTGGCCTGGCTCATCTTCATCATTGCACTCCTTTTAACAGTGATCCTGTTTGTTACCTCCCGGCGCTGGGTGTATTACACGAGCGGAGATTAACCCATGGCAACCGCAACCTACTCCAAAGCAGTTAATACTTCGCCCTTCTACAGCCTGCAACTGCGCCGCTTCGCCGTGGTGTCCCTGGTTACGCTGCTGGCGCTGACGATCACGGTGTTCTACCTGATGCCGTTCGGCAATATGACCCTGCTGGCAATCAAAAGCCGGGATCAAATCGCCGCCGGGGTCGATGGGTCGATCCTGCCGCTAGAGCCACAGTTATTCAATTACGAAGGTGAAGATTACCCCGTCTATACCGTGCCGTTTGAAGACGGAACCGTTCGGGAACTGGCGCTGGTCAGGAAAGGTCGCCAGACCAGCCAATTTGTCGATCCAGCGAACCCGGCAGCCGGTCTGGTCGAGTGGGCCGGCAACTGGCGCGGTCTGACTGCAGTCTCGACCATCCAGCCCCATTTTGAGAACTTCAGTGAAGCCTGGGACATCATTAACTTCCCGCGGCTGTTCGGCAACACTCTAGGGATCGCGCTCATCGGCATGGCTGGCACGCTGCTCTCCAGCATCTGCGTGGCTTACGCCTTTGCCCGCTTCCCTATTCCGGGCAAGAACATTCTGTTCCTGATCCTGATTGGCACAATCATCCTGCCGCGTCAGGTCACGCTCATCCCCACCTATGCCTTTTTCGCCACTATTGGCTGGACGGGATCGTGGCTGCCGCTGGTGGTGCCACACTTCTTCGCCAATGCGTATAACGTCTTCCTGCTGCGGCAGTTCTTCATGACCCTGCCGCGTGAACTGGACGAAGCGGCCATGATCGACGGTGCGACACCGTTTGAAGTCCTATACCGGGTGATTATCCCGCAATCCTGGCCAGCAATTATCTCGGTCAGTTTGTTCCACTTCATTTTCGCCTGGAATGACTTCTTCGGCCCGTTGATTTACCTGCTGGGCAAGCCTGAACTGCAACCCATCTCGGTGGGTGTACAGACCTTCAACTTCCAGTATGGTCAACGGCCTGAACTGGTCCAGGCCACTTCGCTGATGGCAATGGTACTACCGCTGGTGATCTTCTTCCTCGCTCAGCGCGTCTTCATGCGCGGCGTCGTCATCACCGGCGTGGAAAAGTAAACGTACATTCGAGAGGCTGAAGGAAACGTACCCCTTCAGCCTCCTCATTCAACGAGACTCCATCATGACGCAACCATTTTTGCTGGGTGTGAATTATTGGCCGCGCCGTAAGGCCATGTATTGGTGGCCTCAATTTGACGCTGCCGAGGTACGTGACGAATTCGACATCATCAAGGATATTGGACTCAATGTAGTCCGGTTGTTCCTCCTGTGGGATGACTGGCAGCCGACACCCGATACGGTTTCCAGCCAACGCCTGAAAGACCTCATCACCGTTGCCGATATTGCGGCTGAGCGTGGCCTGGGGCTAGACGTCACCTTTTTCACCGGTCATATGAGCGGGCCGAACTGGTCACCGGGCTGGTTGCGAGATGCCCATGTCAAGCCGCCATCACATCACCTGCGGCAACTGGTCAGCGGGGGGCAGGTCGTCAGCGGTGCCTACCGCAATATGTTCAATGATCCTGTCGCGCTCAATGCGGAACGCCTGCTACTCAAGACAGTCGTCGGCGCGCTCAAGGATCATCCCGCCACCTGGATGTGGAACCTGGGCAATGAACCGGACCTGTTCGCCTGGCCGGCCAACGCTGCCGAAGGTGAAGCCTGGGCAAAAGAGATGGTCGGATTGATCCATGATATAGACCCACAGCATCCCGTTACCTGCGGGCTGCACTCCGGCAGTTTGTTTGAGGACAACGGCCTCCGCATCGACCAAGTGTACCGGGCGACCGATGTGGCCGTCATGCACTCCTATCCGATGTATATCCCGATCACGCGCCATCCACTCGACCCAGACTGGGTGCCCTTCACCTGTGCGCTGGTCACAGCCTTGAGCGGCAAACCGACCCTGATGGAAGAATGGGGAGGCTGTACTGCCCCAGCCGGTGCACCTTCACAGACCTGGGCCTGGACGCAGTTTGGCAATCCGCGCACCCAGTTTATGGCATCGGAAGAAGACCTGGCGACTTATATTGAACAAGTGCTGCCCAAGCTGGTCGAAGTTGGCGCAACCGGCTCCTTTATGTGGTGCTATGCCGACTACATCTCCGACCTGTGGGATCGCCCACCCTGTGATGAAGCCCGTCATGAGCGCTTCTTCGGCCTGGTACGACCTGAGGGGACGCTCAAACCCCATGCCGAAGTCCTGAAGAAATTCGCAGCGACCAAGCCGACCGTCAATCCCACGCCAGCGCGGACAGTCAAGCTGGACATCAGCCCTGATGAATACTATCAGGCCCCTGCCGAACATATCACCCGGCTCTATCACGACTATCTGAAAACCTATGAGGGGGGATGATGAAGCGCCTCGCACTCTTAATCCTGCTGCTGGCTATCGGACTAAGTGGAACCGCCCTGGCGCAGGACTCCACTGGATTAGTCGTCAATGCGGATGAGTCGCTGGGAACGATCAGCCCGTATATTTACGGCGCGAACTTCGGCATCCAGTCCGCCGTTCCAGTTGATCTGATCCCCGAAGCACAGAATTCCGGCGTACATTATCTACGCCGGGGCGGTGGCTTCAGTGATGAGCGCCCACTCTTGAATGGCGATATTGACCTCTTCATGGCCACGGTGCGGCTGGTCGGGGCAGAACCCGCCATGACCGTGCGCTTGCATGAGAGCACACCGGAAGCTTCGGCAGCCAATGTTGAATATGCCAATATCAAGAAGGGCTATAACATCCGGTACTGGAGCATCGGCAATGAACCCAGCCTGTTTGCAGGGTTGTTCCAGATGGAATACACCACCGCGATGCATAACATCGAGTGGCGCGCCCACGCTGAAGCCATGCTGGCGGTCGATCCAACGATCATCCTCGTTGGCCCGGACCTGCATCAATACCCCGGCATCCCGGAACAAAATCTGAAAGACAGCAATGGCCTCGACTGGATGGAAGAATTCCTGAAGGTCAATGGGGATCTGGTGGGCGTCGTTAGTGTGCACCGCTACCCCTTCCCCCGCGATAAATCCAATCCCACCGTTACGATTGAGGACCTGCGCCTGAACAGCCGCGAATGGGATGACCACATCATCCCGAATTTGCGCGATGTCATCCAACGCACAACCGGGCGTGATATTCCGATTGCCATCACTGAGGTTAATTCCTCCTGGGCAAACAATGTGGCGGGCGAAGCCAGTATGGATTCCCACTACAACGCCATCTGGTACGGGGATGTCCTGGGACGTCTGATCCGCCAGCGGGTGACCATTGCAGCCTTCTGGGATTTCCAGCGGCGGCACCAGAGCTGGGGCTTGATCGGCGGCGATAGCGTCCGCCCCACCTACTATACCTTCCAGATGTATAAGCTGTTCGGTACGGAAGCCCTGATGACCTCATCGGATATAGAGGATCTCTACGTTTATGCAGCGCGCCGCGACGATGGAGCGCTGACTGTCATGGTAGTCAATATGGGTCTGGAGCCTGCCACTGCGCCGCTCACGCTCAATGGTTTTACGGCAGGAGGTGATGCCGAAGTGTGGTTGCTCGACCCTGAACATCAGGCGACTGCCATTGGCACCCAACCCATCGGAACCGAAGTGACCGTTCCAGCCCAATCGCTCACGTTATACGTTATCCCGGCAGGTTAGTTCAGAATGCTCCCTCTCTTGGTCGTTAAGAGAGGGAGACTCATTATCAAGACCCCTTCTCACTGAGTAACTTCATGCGTCTTTCACCCGCAATCCGCAATTTGATCCTGATCTGGCTAAGCTGGGCGTTCATCGTCATCGGCTTTCAGACGCTCGTACAGGAACGCCTTCAACCCAATCGCCCAGATCGGGCTACTGAGTGGACACCCAACGAAACTGCCCGCACCAGTCAACGTGGCAAGATTTATCTACTCGAACCGTTCATGAATAATCAGGTGTCGTGGGATTCTGAGTTCTACCTGTCGATTGCAACCGCTGGTTATGATGACCCAGCTATTCGGCTGGTCGATATTCCCGGCGGACAATCCTATGCCATGAACTACGCTTTCTTCCCCTTCTACCCACTGGTGATGCAGATCGTACGTGCACCTTTTACGCTGCTGCCGGGCATGACCCCCATTGCCGCCTCTACCCTGGCCGGGGTGCTCGTCGCGCTGGTCGGCACGCTGGCTGGTATGCTGGCGCTCTACGATCTGGTACGGGACCGGATGGGTGATGAAGGAGGCGTGCGTGCAGCCTTCTATCTGTTGATCTTCCCGACTGGCTTCTTTCTGGCACAGGTCTATACCGAAGGGCTGTTCATCGGTTTGGCCTTCAGCTGCCTGGCGCTGCTCCATCGGCAGCGTTTACTTCCGGCAGCCATCCTGGCCGCATTAGCGACGCTAACGCGCAGTGTCGGTGTATTCCTCGTCATTCCGCTGGCGTTGGCGTGGCTCGCGCCATTACTCACGCCAGATTCGGTCACGGGCAAGCGTCGTCTGTTGCCGGACGCGCCCCATCTCCTGCGGGCGTTGCTCGTTCTGCTGCCCGTCGCTGCCTATATCCTGTGGCGCGTTGCACTGGGTACACCATTTGACCTGGTTCAGACGACCTGGTTTGGACGCGGTGCCTTTGATTGGGCACGCTTTACCAGCGGCATTGAACGGGCGCTGGAAGCCATCCGCACCGGGGAAAACAATCAAATGCGCGTCTACTTCCTGATGGAGTTCGCCAGTGTGATTCTGGCAGCGCTTGCCTGTTTATTCACGCTGCGTCGCTACCCTGCGGTCAGTTTGTTTGGCCTTGTGGCACTGGTGATCGCCTTCACCAGCGGCTCTCCGCAAAGCCTGATTCGCTACGTACTGGTCGTGCCGCCTGTGTTCATCATGCTGGCGAGCCTGGGCAAAGCGACCTGGTTTGATCGATCCTGGACAGTCCTGAGCTTACTGCTGATGGGGATGCAGGTCAGTCTGTTCACCTGGGATATGTGGGTGGCTTAATCTTCCATCCGTTCTTGAGGAACATCATGAAACACGATATGAGCATTGAGGCACTGCTGGCACAGATGACGCTGGCAGAAAAAGCCGGTCAGATGGCGCAGGCCGAAAAGAACAGTGTCACGCCAACCGATGTGCGGGACTACGCGCTTGGATCGGTACTGAGTGGAGGTGGCGGCAACCCCACCCCTAATACGGCTGGGGACTGGCGCTCCATGACCAGCGCCTTTAATGAAGCTGCGCTCGAGTCCCGCCTGAAAATCCCGCTGATCTACGGCGCAGACTGCGTCCACGGACATAACAACGTCCGGGGGGCGACCGTCTTCCCGCACCAGATCGGCCTGGGGGCGACCCGTGATCCGCTGCTGATCGAACGCATTGGCGCAGCGACGGCCCGTGAAATGCTGGCGACCGGCGTGCACTGGAACTTCGGGCCATGCCTGGCCGTTCCACAGGACTATCGCTGGGGGCGCACTTATGAAGGCTTCGGCGGCGAACCAGCGTTGGTTGGGCAACTGGGCGCGGCCTATATTCGCGGTCAGCAAGCCGAAGGGGCCGCTTCCTGCATGAAGCACTTCGTCGGGGACGGCGGCGCAGAATATGGGAAGCGTCCTCATCTCTCCTGGGCGCAGTTCTGGGAGCAGAATGGCGGTATGTGGAGCATCGACCACGGTGATGTGAATGTTGATGAAGCCACCTTCCGCGCCATCCACCTCGCGCCTTATTATGATGCCCTGCGGGCGGGCGCGCTCACCGTGATGGCCTCCTTCAATAGCTGGCGCGGCCTGAAGATGCACGCTCACCGTTACCTGCTGACAGATGTCCTCAAGAATGAGATGGGCTTCACCGGTTTCATCGTTTCCGACTGGATGGGCATCAGCCAACTCTCACCGGATTACTACACCTGCGTCGTACAGAGCATCAATGCCGGTCTGGACATGGTGATGGTGCCTTATGACTTCAAAGGCTTCATCAATAACCTGGTCAGGGCGGTCGAGCATGGCGATGTCCCCATCAGCCGGGTTGATGACGCTGTACGCCGAATCCTGAGCGTCAAGCAGCGTTTGGGCCTGTTCGACCAACCGAACCCCGGCGCACACCTGCTGGACTCGGTCGGTGGTGAAGATCATCGGGCGCTGGCGCGGGAAGCCGTTCAGAAATCTGCTGTATTGCTCAAAAATGAGGGCGCAGCCCTCCCCCTCCGCCGCGATATTCCATGCATCCGCATGGCTGGATCTGCTGCCGATGACATCGGTCTACAATGCGGCGGTTGGACCATTGAATGGCAAGGCAAAACGGGTGCGATCACAATCGGCACCACGCTTCGCAGCGCATTGCGGAATGCCCTACCAGAAAGCATTACACTCGACTATCAGCCTGATGCCACTTTTGACCATTACAAAGCCCCGGTTGGAGTGGTCGTTATTGCTGAAAAGCCGTATGCCGAAGGCTGCGGAGATGTCAGCGATCTGACGATCACAGCTGCTGATCTCGACCTGATTCAGAAAACACGGGCGGCCTGTGAACGCCTGGTGCTGGTCATCTACTCCGGTCGACCGCTCATCATTACAGAAGCTCTCCCTCTGTGCGATGCCATCGTTGCGGCCTGGTTGCCTGGTAGCCAGGGTGATGGTCTGGCTGATGTCCTGCTGGGTGAAGTGCCTTTCGAGGGCAAACTGCCACAGGACTGGATCGCCTCTATGGAACAGCTTCCGGCCTCTGTGCGGATCAGCAGTGGTCAAGCGCCGTTGTATCCTTTTGGATACGGGCTTTAAGGGTAACTTCTGATCGCCGCATAATGCGGCGATCTTCATATGAGGGATTGATATGAACACAATCTCCTATATGACCGCCAACTTTGTCGCCCGGCAGGTTGGCTATCATATGACTGAGGGTTGGATGCAGGGCGATGGGGCAACTCAGGCCTACTTCAAACCCACTGAAACGTTTGCAGCCCGTTTTGAGGAATATGTTTACGATGTGCAGAAACAGGGCTATGAGGCCCTTGATCTGTGGCTTGCCATCCTGCATCCCGAATGGGCGACCGAAGCGCATACCAGCGCAGCCAAGGATGTATTGAGCCGTTACAAGATGCCTGTGATCAGTCTGGCAGGCTGGTTCGGTGGCACCCCGGCAGAGTTTGAGGCAAGTTGTAAGCTGGCGCAGGCGCTCGGCTGTACGATTCTGGGGGGTAATACTGGCCTCCTCCAATCCGACCGGCCAACCCTGATCACACTGCTGAAGCAGTACGGACTTCAGCTCGGCTTTGAGAATCATCCGGAGAAAACACCAGAAGAAGCCCTGGCAAAGATCGGTACGGACAGCGGCGGCCTGATTGGAACGGCACTCGATACCGGATGGTACGGCACACAGGGTTATGACGCAGCAGATGCCATTTATGCCCTGCGCGATCACCTCATTCACATTCACCTGAAGGATGTCAAAGCGCCCGGTGCCCACGAAACCTGTCGCTTTGGTCAGGGGTGCGTACCCATTCAGCGCTGTGTCCAGGTCCTGAACCAAATCGGCTACAGCGGGCCAATCAGTGTGGAGCATGAACCCGAACACTTTGACCCGGCGGATGACATGGTTGCAAATCTCGCCTATCTGAAGGAGTGGTTGAACTCATGAGCAAATACGGAGTCGCTATCATCGGCTGTGGCAATATTGCCGGGCCATACGCAGATGATTTACGAACCTACGAAGAGATCGCATTGCTCGGGGTTACGGATGTGGATGCCGCCCGCGCAAAAGCCTTTGCTGAGAAGTACAGTATCAAAGCTTATGAGAATTTGGATGCCTTGCTGGCCGATCCGCAGGTGCAGATTGTTGTCAACCTGACCTCCCATTTTGCGCATCACGAGGTCAACACCAAGGCGCTGAACGCAGGTAAACACGTCTTCAGCGAAAAGCCGATGGCAGTAGAAACAGCCGAAGCACTAGCCCAGGTTGAGCTGGCAAAGGCCAAGGGTTTACGGCTGGCCTGCGCGCCCTTCACCCTGATGGGCGAAGCACAGCAAACCGCCTGGAAATACATCCGCGATGGTAAGTTGGGGCCGGTCAGAGTTGCTTACGCAGAAGTCAACTGGGGCCGCATCGAAGCATGGCACCCGGCACCGGGACCATTCTACGAAGTCGGTGCGCTTTTTGATGTGGGGGTCTATCCGCTCACCATCCTGACCTCGATGTTCGGACCGGTTAAGCGGGTAAGCAGCTACGGCACCCTGCTCTACCCCAACCGCATCACCAAAGAAGGCGTACCCTTCAGCATCCGGACACCGGACTGGGTGGTGACGGTCCTCGAAACCGAATCGGAGGCGGTGATTCGACTGACAACCGATTTCTACGTGAGCAACCAGACCAGCCGTCAGACCGGGATCGAGTTTCACGGGGATGCCGGTTCGCTCTTCCTGGAAAGCTGGCATGACTTCGACTGCAAAGTTCACTATGCAGAATTCGGCAAGAGCTTTCAGGAAATCCCCCACATTCGTACGGCATCGCGCGGCGTTCCCCGCGGGCGCGGCACTTATGAACTGGTACGGGCTATCATCGAAAATCGTCCGCACCGCTTCTCCGGTGAACACGCCTGGCATGTCGTGGATATTCTCAACTCTGCAGTGACCTCGATGGAAGAGAACCGTCCAGTCGACGTAACCAGCCGCTTTGATGTCCCCACACCAATGGAGTGGGCTGACTGATCTATAGCACCGTCGCAGCAAGAGTATTGGTCTCTTAAGGGCACCTTCGGGTGCCCTTTTTCATTTCATACTACGTAAACCTGATGAACCGTGCTGCGAGGTAGGATAGACAAATGATGAAGAGAATACATGAGGTTTGTCTCTTGAAAAGTAAATTATTACTAACGTAACATTGAATTACGTTTGGGAGAGCGAGGGAATATCATTGAGCAGTTTGAGCACTACGGTCCTTGCTGCGACAATCCGTGCTATTCGTAATGAGCTTCAACGCAGCACGTCAGGACAGAGCCGATTTTTATGGTGGGGGCTGGATGACAGCACACCAGAACATAACCTCTTTGCCCAAATCACTGGATTAGTTCAGCTTTCCAACCTCTCGGCTACCCTGATGGGCGATTTGCTACTCAAATCGCAGTATCCAGAACTCGCGAACTATTGTGGCGCGATCAATGCTTACTTCTTTTACGAAATCTTCTCGGATAATTTAGCCCATGGGTTTGGCCCACTAGCGGTCACCGATCCAACGTACCTTCAGCGTCGTGAACTGATCCAGCACTTCAACGAGGCGATGATTGCGCGACTTTCCGGGAATACAGATGATGCCAATCATCGTATGGAAACCCTGAAATCCAGGTGTGAAGCGATCTCCAGCCTGGACCACAACCTCAATGCAGAGAAGCGCGATGCCCTGCTGAAAATCTATGCGGCTGCGACAGGGGTTTCCCCGGAACAGGCGGAGTTTGACCTGTGGTCGATCCTGCAGCAGAACATGGGGGCCTGTGCCAACCTCATTGATCTCCTGCATGATTCACCCTTCCAGGAATCCCTGCGGGAAGGCCTTATCCGGCGCTACCAGTCACTCAATGATTTGATGCGTAACGACAGCACATCGGTGGAGGATTTACTGGAAAGCAGCACGTGGACGATCTTGATCGTGCCCACGCTGATCTTTTACACCGCAGCCCTGTCGAAGGTGAGCCCGCTCACTAAACCGGTCGATGATGAACTGCTGAACGAGGCCGTTTACAGCGCCGCCGTACTCGTGCGGTTACTGAACGATCTAGGGAGCATGATGACCCTGCCCGAAGCCACTTTCCGTTCGGACATGGATGCACTTCGCAGCACTTACCAGGCGCACGCAGATAACTATCCTCACATCGTTAGTTTCCTGCTGGCAACTGCCCCCACCATGCCCAGCCTCACCCGCCTGCATAAAGACCTGCGTCATGGGGAGCATAATGTCGGTTTCTACCGACTAGCAGCAGATTCCCCGGTTGAGGATATGCTGGACGAGCTAGAGAACAACCTGCACTACTACCGACAAGGCTACCGACAGCAAATCAACCACCTGTTGGGCACACTCGACCAGCTTTCGGAACAGTGTGGGGACACTCGACCCAGCCAGTTGATCGAGCGGATCGTCGTCTTTCATGAAGAGATGTACGCGGTACCGTTTGAAGAACGTGCCGGGGAATACGCGATATAACAACCAACAAGCCGCATCGATGGGCGGATATACAGGCTCAGAAGCCCTAATCCGCCCCTACAACTAATCCACGTTCTTCCTCTTAGAAGTTCCTTATGAGCAATCGCTCCGTGAAGAACACGGCTGTCCATCAGACGGACACACCCACGACATAGCCGCTAGACCAGGCCCACTGGAAGTTATACCCGCCGATACGCCCGTCTACATCACAGATCTCGCCACAGACATAGAGGCCGGGGCACAGACGCGATTCCATCGTTTCCAGGCGTATATCGGTCAAGGGAATGCCGCCCGCCGTCACTTCGGCATAGGTGTACCCACGATCCCCGGTGATGGGCAGCGGCAGCGCCGTCACAGTTTCCACCAGTGCTTTGCGGGCCGGGCGGCTGAGTTGGTCGCAGGCGGTAGTCGGTTCGATCCCGGCAGCTTCGCAGAGCGCTCGCGCCAGACGCTCCGGCAGCCAGCGTCCGAGAAAGCGCCCCGCCGACACACGGCCCGCAGCCAACAGCCCCGCCTCAAAAGAGTCGCTGGTCTGTTCGGGCAGCCAGTTCATCAGCAGTCGAGTCCCGGTGGGGTCATCCAGCTTCGCATCCAGATAGTAGCGGCTGATATCCAGCACCGAAGGGCCAGACAGTCCGAAGTGGGTACAGAGAGTCGAATTGGTGAAGCTGGCGAGGCATTTACCAGCCCCGGAGCGCACCTTGAAACCTGCTTGCAGCGTGATCCCACTCAAGGCACAGATGAAGTGGTCACGCGGCAGAGTCAGCGGCACCAGCGCGGGGAAGATGCGGTCGGTCAGGCGGTGCCCGAGCGAACGGGCCAATTCATAACCACCCCCATCCGAGCCGCTTTTGGGCAGGGCGCGTCCACCCGTCGCCAGGACGAGTTTGGGGGCGCGGGCACTGCCCCACTCTCCACTTACCCGAAAGCCATCGGCAGCTCGTTCGACCTGGGTCACCCGCGCCGGGTGCTGAATCACGGCACCTACTTCACGGGCGGCCTGCAGCAGCGCCTCGAGGACGGTATGGGCATCATCGGTTACGGGAAAGAGTTTGCCCGTGTCCTCGCGCTTGAGGTCAACACCGAGCTCGCGGAAGAAGGCGACCGTTTCCGGCACATCAAAGCGGCGGAGCACCTTTTTGATGGCATTGCGGGAGGAACCGGCGTAGGCTTCCGCGCTGACTTCATCGTGGGTGACATTGCAGCGACCACCCCCGGCGACGAGGATTTTCGCGCCGAGCTTGGCAGCGCCATCCAGCACGAGGATGCGGCGATTGGGATGGGTTCGACCAGCGATGATGGCGGTCATCAATCCGGCAGCACCGGCCCCGATGATGAGTATGTCAGCTTCAGTCATGGAAGACTTTCAACACAGAGGCGCAAAGGACGCCAAAACAAGACAGAGAGCGGATTTTACTGCAGAGGAGCAGAGAATACAGAGAAGCAGAGGAAGATTCAATGCAAAGCGGCAAAGGAGCAAAGACGCAAAGCTGTTTGGGTATTCAAGCAAGTGCGACCCACTCATCTATACTCTGCACGCAGTACCCCTCACTAATCTTCGTCGGTTTCGCCGTCGATGATGTCGTAGACGGCATCGAGCAGGTCGTCCGCGCGACCGAGCGCATCGAGCGCGGCTTCATCCTGCGAGTGCATGAGTTGGGCAGCCGCTTCCAGCAATTCAACCGCGGCCTGGGTGACCAGGGTCGCTACATCCTGATAGTCGTGCGGGGCGAGCAGGTCATCAATGACGGCGCGGGCCTCGGTGGTAGAGCGTTGCGCTTGCTGGAGCAGTTCGATGGCGCGGGTGGAGGTGTTCATCAGGGCAGCCTTTGAATCTGGGATAAGGCTGGCATTGTAGCGCGAAATGCCTGTCATTCCAGCCGCCAACTTGTCCAGCGGGAAGACGGGAGCGTGGCGCTGCGTAGTGACATGAGCGCCAAGCTCGACAGCGGGAAGCTGGGCGGGAGCCACCAAGCTTTGTCGTTGTCGGCGGGAAGACGGGAGGATGCCACCACCCGCCAAGGTCAGCAAAGACATGGCGGGGAGACGGGAGCGTACCGCCAGAGTGGTCGTCAAGGTGACCAGATGCGGTAATTGGAGGGCAGGGATACGTGTTATCATGAGGCTACTTTAGCACAGATTAGCCGTCAAAATCGGAACATTTGTTTCGATTTTTTAGGACTTTAGGACTTACGCAGAGGCGGTAGAAATCCAGCGGGCGCACAGCCGTGCGCCCCTACAAAAGGCACTGTTTTGCGTAAGCAATCACGGGCGGATATACGGCGAAGACGCCTAATCCGCCCCTACGCAATTCGGCGTTTTGCGTAAGTCCTGTTTTTGTCCAATGGAACTTACACAGTCGAGGGTGAAATTGCCTCGGACGCGCCGTTGCGCGTCCCTACAGAAGACAGGTTTTTGCGTAAGTCGTATTAAAGAAAGCACCAGCCAAAGGATGCCCACATGGCGCTGCCGCGTTTGAACATTCATCCTGACGGGCATTTTCTGGTCACAGAAACAGGGGAACCGTTCTTCTGGCTGGGGGATACCGCCTGGACGATCTTCCACCGCCTGAACCGCGAGGAGATCATCGACCTGTACGCCAACCGCCAGCAGAAGGGATTCAACGTCATCCAGGTGATGACGCTGATCGAGCAGGACGGCCTGAACACACCGAACATCTATGGCGAGCGCCCGCTGATCGACAACGATCCGACCCACCCGAACGAAGCCTACTTCCGCAGGTTGGATGAGTATCTGACGCTGGCGGAACAGCACGGGTTGTACGTCTGCATGTTGCCGACCTGGGCGGATAAAGTCACGCCGGATTGGGGGATTGGCCCGGTGATCTTCAACCCGGCGAACGCGGAGGTTTACGGACGGTGGCTGGCAGAACGCTGGGGCGGACGCACTAACCTGATCTGGTGCCTGGGCGGTGACCGTCCCCCGACCAAAGGCGCGGCGGATTGGCGACCAATCTGGCGCGGGATGGCAGCGGGCATTCGCTCGGTGCTGGGGGCGGAGGCGCTGCTGACGTATCACTGCGACGGCGGACTGGAATCGCCCTCGACCATCCACGCGGAAAGCTGGTCGGACTTCGTGATGACTCAGTCGGGCCACTGGGCGCGGGAGACGGCGGGCTGGAACTGGATCGACACGCTGTATCATCTCAGCCCGGCCAAGCCGGTGCTGGATGCCGAACCGAATTACGAGGATCATCCGGCGGCCCCGTGGCCGACCTGGGACCCGGAAAACGGCTACTTCCGCGATTACGAGGTGCGGAAGCAGACCTACCGGACGGTCTTCGCGGGCGGGGCGGGCGTGACCTACGGGCATCACTCGATCTGGCAGTCGTGGAGCGAACGCTACGAGGCGATCAATTATCCCCAGTTCACCTGGCGAGAGGCGCTGGATCGACCGGGGGCGTGGCAGATGATCCACCTGCGCCGGTTGATCGAGTCCCGCCCGATGCTGACGCGCATCCCCGACCAGAGTCTGCTCGGCACGGTGCAGACCGGACGCGGCGAGCATCAACGCGCCTGCCGGGATGCCGAGGGGAGGTATGCCCTGCTCTACCTGCCGGGGTTTCAGTCGGTCGAAGTGAACTGCGCGGCACTCCGCGGGGAGACTCTGCGGGCGTGGTGGTACAACCCGCGCACCGAGGCGGCCTCTTTGATTGGGGAGTTCCCGCACGCGCCGCGCCTGCGCTTCACCACGCCGGTCGATGGCCCGGACTGGGTGCTGGTATTGGACGATGCAGCGGTGGAGTTTGGCGTGCCGGGGGTGGTGGGGACGTGACTAGTGACTAGTGACTAGTGACTAGTGACTAGTGACTAGTGGCTGGTGGCTGGTGGCTGGTGGCTGGTGGCTGGTGGCTGGTGAAGCGATTGTAAAGTAGAAGGATGAAAGCCAGTGAAACGTGTTCTAGCACTCTTTAGCGTTGTTGCTGCTATCGTGTTCGTCCTCGTTCCAGCAGGAGCACAAACACCGAACCTACAACCCGACTATCAGCTCCGCATACTGACTATCGACGATATGATTGCTGAGGTGCTACCAGTTATTCGTGCCGTAAAATCAGACCAGGCCTATGATGTCGTTCAAGCGTTGGAAGCTGAGTTTCTCGCTCGCTACGCCGATACTGCTACCTACATGCAACTCACAAGAGCCGTCTATCAATTGGCAGAACCCGTTGTTATCACGTCGTTTTCCGGGTGTTGCATCGCCGGAATAGATGAGAATCCGTGGATGGCACGAATCGCACAACGTTGGTTAATCGAGAATCAGACTCAATTGGAAGCAGGCCAAGTATTTGGAGAGTATCCATTTCGTATCACACCTGAACCCTTCGATTTCGACGGTGATGGGCAATCTGAATGGATTCTCGATATTGAATGGCGCGAAGAAACGGAGCGTTATCGCAACTACTCAACAGCAGTAGAAGTTGGGGATAGCTATCAGGTTCACCCTGTTCCGGTTCCCTATCTCGAAACGCGACCTGGGCAAGAGCGGATAAACCAGGGACTACGCGACATCAACAGCGATGCGGCGATTGATTGGGTGTTTGTTATCGCACGGCCTGCACCAGGCTGGGGCATGAGCACCAACGAAAGCTATAACGTGGTCACGTGGCGCGGTGACCGTATGGAACGCCTTTATGCGGGATATGGCAAGCCCATGAACATTGATGACGATCCCGCAATGGAATTCGTCGACACGTGGGACCAGACCGATAACTGGATGTGCGGGCAAGTGACAAGACAGATTGATGATTGGAATGGTTCGGCTTATGTTCGTGTCGCAGATCAAGTCATCCCTAATAACGACTGCACCGCACGCCGCGCTGAAGAAGCCATGTGGACGGGTGATTTCGAGACGGCAGCAAACTTGTATACAGTCTACATAAATACATGGCAAAGCGCATTTGAGGAATACGCAGCTTGTGTTGGTACATGCTACAACAGCCTTTCAATAGAACTCTACCGTTACTTTATTGGCAGGCGGATCATAGCTTACGCACTTATGGGTGATGTTAACCGCGTCGAAGCGCTCTTGAATGAGGCGTCGGCAGATACAGAAATTGCCAGACGGATACGTTACGGTTTTGTTCAAGCACTATTGGATGCAAACAGTCCAGACATAGAGCCACTCTGTCAGGCTGCCTACGTTTATTTTGCCGAATCATTCCGTGGAGCATCTGACAATTACGGCCAGCCCATCGCATTCCTGCCTGGCGAGATACGTGGCGGCGTGAATGACAGCACTGATCCACTGCGCGGCTATCGCGTCAATCCCGTTAAGGCGGGTTGCGATATCGCGCTCTTCAGCGGCGCGCCCACCCCAACGCCAACCTTAACTCCCACGCCCTGGCCGACTTACCCACCTCCGACGCCAGATACCCGTTCACAAACCGAGCGATGGGTTGAAAATCGCTACTATGCAGGCTTGTTTAATGCAGGTGATTATGCAGCCATACTCACGCTTACAGCGGATGCCCAAGTGGAAGACGAGACACAGCATGAGGCGATTTACTGGCGCGCGCTCACGCTGGAGGTGTCCGGGCAGACTCAAGCGGCGCTGGATACCTATATTGCACTTTTCCTGAATGCACCCGGTTCATGGTGGGGATGGTTGGCAGGAATGCACCTCAGTCGGGGTTGATACACATTTCAGTATGTAGGCAGTCAACCAACAAGCGGGAGGACATACGCGCTGGCGCGCTAGTCCTCCCCTACTACATTCCTTACCTGAAACCTGCCACCAGTAACCAGAAACCTACTTGCTTCTTGCTTCTATCCCCTTACTCCGCCCACTCCGGGATGGGACGGCAGCAGAGGACGAGTTCCTTGGCAGCGCGTTTCTCATCCAACCGGGTGACGGGCGCGGTGCGCGGGGCCGTCCGCAGCAGGTCGGGGTCGGACTTGGCTTCGGCGGCGATCTGCTTCATGGCGCTGATGAAGGTATCCAGCGTGGCCTTGTCCTCGGTCTCGGTCGGCTCGATCATGAGGGCTTCCGGCACGATCAGCGGGAAGTAGTTGGTCGGCGGATGGAAGCCGTAGTCCATCAGGCGCTTGGAAATATCCAGCGCGTGGATATCCGGCACATCTTCCCAGTGGCCTTCCAGCACGAACTCATGCCCGCAGTAGCGGTTGTGCGGGATGGTGTACTCACCCTGTAGATTCACACGGATGTAGTTGGCATTGAGGACGGCGTGGCGGGTGATGTTCTGGATGCCCGAAGCGCCGTGAATGCGGATGTAGGTATAGGCGCGGACGTGCATCCCGAAGTTGCCGTGGAAGGCTTTCAAGCGCCCAATGGACTTCTCCGGCATGACGAGGCCGTAAAGCGGCGCATCCTCTGGCGTGGCGGCTTCTTCGATGATGGCGGCAATCGGGCCGGGCAGATAGGGTGCCAGCTTCTCATTGACACCGACCGGGCCGCTGCCGGGACCACCGCCACCGTGCGGGGTGGAGAAGGTCTTGTGCAGGTTATAGTGCATGACGTCAAAGCCGAGTTCGCCCGGTTTGACCACGCCCATCAGCGCGTTCATGTTCGCGCCGTCCATGTACATCAGGCCGCCGCAGTCGTGGACAAGCTGGATCACTTCCAGAATGTGCGCTTCAAACAGACCGAGCGTGTTGGGGACGGTGATCATCATCCCGGCGACGGTGTCATCACAGGCGGCCCGCAAGGCTTCCAGATCGACGTTGCCGTCGACATCTGCGGGGAGTTCGACCGCGGTGAACCCGGCCATGGTGACGGTCGCCGGATTGGTGCCGTGGGCGCTGTTCGGGATGAGGATTTTGGTGCGCTTGGTATCGCCCCGTTCGAGATGATACTTGCGGATCATCAGGATACCGGCGAACTCGCCCTGGGCACCGGCTGCCGGGGCGATGCTGACATGCCTGAAGCCGCTGATCTCCCCCAGCCAGCCCTGCAACTGGTGCATAAGCGCCAGCGCACCCTGGGCCCCTTCGTCATCGGTCAGCGGGTGGAGGTGGGCGAATCCGGGCAAGCGAGCGGTATCTTCATTGAGCTTGGGGTTGTACTTCATGGTGCACGACCCCAGCGGATAGAAGCCCTTATCAATGGCAAAGTTCAATTGACTGAGCTTGACGAAGTGACGCACCACCTGTAACTCGCTCACTTCCGGCAGGTCGAGGTCGCCGCGCAGCAGGTCTTTGGGCAGATCGGCTTCCGGCACATCGAGCGCGGGCAGCAGCACACCCACCCGACCCGGTGAGCCGAGGTCGTAGATCAATGGCTCCAACACCTGTGGGGCCGGTGCCTTGGCGGGCAAGGTCGCATCCGTGCTGGACGCGGCGGGCGGTACTTCGACTGCCGGTTCGGTCGGTGATTCGACGACCGTGGTCGCTGCGCCGTTGGTCGCATCGGCAGGGAGGGTCGCGGTAGGTTTCTTGTTCTTCTTCGACATGGCAATCCCTTTAAACCTGTTTCAGCGCCTCAACCAGCGCGTCGATTTCGTCTTTACTGTTCACTTCAGTGACCGCTAGCAGCATGTGATCGGTCATGCCGGGGTAATCGGCACCCAGATCCACGCCGCCGATGATGCCGCGTTCGATCAGGGCCTGGTTGACCTCGCTGACCGGCTTCGGACACTTGACCACAAACTCGTGGAAGAACGGCTTGCTCATATCCACGCTGTAACCCGGCAGGGCATCGATCTGCGCGGCGGCGTAGTGGGCTTTGTGGTAGCAGAGTTCCGCCACTTTGCGTAAACCGTGCTTACCCATCAGCGACAGGTAGATACAGGCCGCCAGCGCCATCAACCCCTGATTGGTGCAGATGTTGCTGCTGGCTTTATCGCGCCGGATGTCCTGCTCACGCGGGCGGAGGGTCATGACATAGGCTTTGCGGCCCTGGGTATCGACCGTCTCGCCGACGATGCGCCCGGCAATTTTACGAACGTACTCGGTGCGGCAGGCGAAGAAACCGAGGTATGGTCCACCGAAGCTCAGCGGAATGCCGAGCGGCTGCCCTTCCCCGACGACTATATCCGCACCCAGTTCACCGGGGGATTTGAACAGGGCCAGCGCGGTCGGGTTGACCACCATGACCAGCAGCGCCCCGACCTCGTGGACTTTCTCCGCCAGTTTGGCGAGGTCTTCGATCTGCCCGAAGTAATTCGGATACTGGATGGCGAGCATGGCGGTGTTTTCATCGAGCATGTCGATGAGGTCGCTCAGGTCAGCGCGGCCTTTATCGCCCACGATCTTGATATCCCGCCCCTGATGGTAGGTGCGCGTAACTTCCCGGTACATGGGATGGATGCCGGGGCTGAGGATGACTTTCTTACGTTTACCCCGGCCGACCTCATAGGCCACCGTGACAGCCTCTGCCAGGCTGGTCGCGCCATCGTAATGGCTGGCATTGGCAGCATCCATGCCGGTCAGCGCACAGAGCATACTCTGATACTCGAAGGTGGCTTGCAGCGTGCCCTGGCTCAACTCCGGCTGATAGGGGGTATAGGCCGTGTAGAACTCGCCCCGCAGCAGCAGGTGATTGATCGCGGACGGGCTGAAGTGATGATAAGCCCCGGCCCCCCGGAAGATGGCAAACTCTCCAGCGTGTTCGTTAGCCTCGGCAAAGGCCTGTAACTCCGAGGACACTTCCATCTCACTCAGCGGCGCGGGGAGATTCAGCCGTGGGAAGCGGTGACTGGAGGGCACGGCTTCAAATAAATCTTCAATGGTGGTCACGCCAATGGCGGCCAGCATCTGCTGGCGTTCGAGATCGGTATGCGGGATATAACTCATGGTTTACCTTTACAATGTCATTTGGTGGTATGCGGCGGGCGCACAGCCGTGCGCCCCTACATCAGTACCATTACCCAGTAGGGGCCCGCCCTCACCCCCGGCCCCTCTCCCAAAGTCCGCCGTCTGCCGAAGACGGCACGGCGGGGAGAGGGGAGATCAGGGCGGGTCGCCCCCACATATTAACGATCAGCGCAGAAAGCCTCGTAGGCAGCCGAGTCCATCAGGGAGTCGGCTTCGGCGGCGTTCTTGACCTTGATCTTGATCATCCAGCCCTTGCCATAAGGATCGGTGTTGATGGTTTCCGGCTCATCAACCAGCGGTTTGTTCACCTCGGTGACAGTGCCGCCAATCGGCATATACAGGTCGGAGGCCGCCTTGACGGACTCGACCACGCCGAAGGCTTTCCCCTGCTCGATCGCCGCGCCGACATCCGGCAGTTCCAGGTAAACAATATCGTTAAGGGCATCCTGCGCGAAATCCGAAATCCCAATGGTCGCGGTATCGCCTTCGATACGAACCCATTCATCATTTTTGGTATATTTGACATCAGTGGGGATCTTCATGGTCTCTCCTCAACTAGCGGGTAAAGTGATGCGCTACGGCAGAGTCTACCGGGACAAAAAAGAGCGCACAAGCCGCGCCGGGCTGCTGTGCGCTCTGTTGGATGACCTTCAGAGTGTTCGGCCTGCAAATCCTTGTACCTGAGAGTTTCGCGCACCGACCAGCGAAATCGGTTGCGCTTGCCCCTTCGGCGTTCCATGGTTGGATGGAAGCTCTCTTTGCAAGCCGCGTGAATGTGAAGTTATTCTATATCAGATTGGGGGAACGTGGCAACTATCACCGCCGCGAGAGCCACGCAATCGAAGCCAAGAGCAGCCCAGCCCCGACCCATCCCTCGAGCGAAAGACTCTCACCAAAGAGCAGCGCCGCCAGCACCGCAGCCGTCACCGGGTCGATCAGCGCGGCGATACTGGCGACCGAGGCCGGAGTCGAGCGTGCGCCGGTCAGGAACAGGCTGTAAGCCAGCGCGGTCGGTACCACACCGAGGAAGAGCAGCAAGCCCCAGACGGTCAGTGAATACTCCACCACCAGCGTCTGGGTCACGAGCGTAAGGATGAGCAGCAAGGCCGCACCTGCGCTGAAGCTGATACTCGTCACCTGCACCGGATGGTAGCGTCGAGCCAGGCTGCGCCCGATGAGGATCGCCAGCGCATACCCCGTCCCGGCCAGCAGCGACAAAGCGACTCCCGCCGCCGGGTTGGTTCCGGCCACATCGGGATTGACGCCTACCACCAGCAAGGTCCCTAACAGCGCCCCACCGAGCGCGATCACCGTCTGCCGCTGAAGGCGTTCCCAACCCCGCAGGACAGAAATTACCGTGACCAGCACCGGCGCGGTACAAATCGAGAGCAGTGTGGAGATGGTCACGCCGACCAGCGGGATTGAGGCAATATAGGCGGCCTGATAGATGCCGGTGAGCAGCCCCATGCCGAGCATGGTGAGCAGCGAACGGCGATCAATGCGGAAGGCGTTCGAGCGCAGCGTGGTATAGCTCATCAGCAAGAGGCAGGGCGCGGCCATCAGGAGGCGAAAGAATGCAATCGAAAGCGCATTGGTCTGCGCCTGCTGGTAGATGCTGCCGGTCACCACGCCAATCGTCCCCCACAGGATGGCGGCGGTCACAATCCAGACCAGGCCACCAGTTGAACGGGTCGTCATCGTCCGATATTCCTTATCTGTATGCAGTTCAAGATAGTGACAAAGACGATGGCGCACCAAAAAGACCGCGATGAAGTTCATGTGCGGCGAGTCGGTGCGCCCTTCAGGAAAGGACTACCGGGGGACAGAGGGTGGATTGGTACCGCGTGGCAAACCAGCGTGCATGGTGCTCACATTCAGATAAAGCAGGTCAAAAATGGACAGGATAAATCCTGCCCCTATGCGTTGTCAGGCAGAGGAGGCAGCGGGCCGGTGCCAGTATCGGCGACGGCGGGCAGCCACTCGTACAGCGCGTTGCGCGCTTCGCTGGCAATCGATAGGTTGAAGGTCATGTAGCCGCTGGCATCCGCTACAATGGTCGGACGCATGAGCAGGGTGCCATCCGGCTTAAGGCCGACCGCGAGATAGGCCTGACCCGTACCGATCTGACGAGTCGTATTGAGGCCTTCCACAGGGGTCAAGCGGGCGAGGACCCGACCGAGTTCCTGTGCGCGGGGACGCATCCCAATCTCAAAGGGGCCATAGCTGATGGAAATCACCACGTACAAGCCTTCCCGCTTGAGGGTGATGGTGGTGGCATCCGGGTGATTGGCGCTGATCGTCACCAGACCGGACTTTTCATCCAGCGAAAAAGTATCCAGTTGTTCAAAGCGCCGCATGTCGATTGCTCCAGTCTTCACAATAGGAATGTGGGACAGTATAACAATCGTCTTAGAATTTGCCTATAGAAGAAGCGGACGATTTTCTCAGCGTGCTTTGTTGGTGGATTCGCTACAATAGCCGCATTCAGGCCCCCCTGCCGAACCATGCAGGCACTATGGGGTTCAATGCATAGACCATAGCCCGGAGGCTCCATGACGAACTCATCGACTGCGACCCCAGCCAATAACCGACTGGTCTGGATCGGGACGCTGGTCGCCATCCTGATCGCGGGCGGCGCGCTGGCGCTGGTGTTCCTGAACCGGGGCATCGCTGCGCCTACCGATACCAACACCGGGGCAGCAGTCATTGATTCAGCCCAGGAATTTGACGGGATCACACGGGTTGATCCACCCCGCGCCTTACAGGATTTCACCCTGACCAATCAGGACAACCAACCGACCAGCCTCCGCAGCCTGCGTGGACAGTACACGCTGCTGCTGTTCGGCTATACCCACTGCCCGGATGTCTGCCCGCTGACGCTGCTCAAATACAAGCGAGTCAACGATGGCCTGGGCGAGTTGGGCGATCAGATCCATTTTGTGTTTATCAGCGTGGATGGCGAGCGGGATACACCGGAGCGCCTGAAGCCTTACCTCCGCAACTTCGATGAGTCTTTCATCGGGCTGACGGGGGACGAAGCGACTCTGCGCCGGATCGGCACCGATTACAATCTGTTCTTTGAGAAGCGCCCGGGCAGCAGCGCCGATAATTACCTGATGGATCATACCGCCAGCACCTTCCTGGTGGATCCAGAGGGCAATCTGGTGGCGATCTATCCGTATGATGTGGAAGCAACCGGCGTGGAAACCGTGGTGGCGGATTTACGGGCGCGGCTGGGGGGATAGTCCATGCCGACCACCCGCCTGATTTACCCCCGCGGACGCCGCGGCAGCACCCGCCTCAGCCGGACTCTGCGAGCAGTCTGGCGGGATACGTCCGCGCTGTGGCGGGAGTTCGGCCCCTCCATTCTGCTGTTCGCGCTGGTGGTCATTGGCGGCGGCTGGCTGTACGGCGAGCTGCATGTGCTGGCGGGCAATCCACGCATTCCATTCAATGATCTGCCCTACTACGTCCTGCGGATGATGGTGCTGGAACCGCCAACTGAAGACGTACCCGCCGAACCCTATCTCATTCTATTCTGGTATCTGATGCCGCTGGTCGGCCTGCTCATCGTCGGGCGCGGCGCGGCGGACTTTGTGCGGCTGTTCTTCAACCGAGGGGAACGGCGCAGCGCGTGGGAGGAAGCCGTGGCTTCGACGTATCGCAATCATGTGATTGTGCTGGGCGTGGGGCATGTCGGCCTGCGCGTGATCCGCGCCCTGACGCATATGGGCGTGGAGGTGGTTGGCATCGAGCAGAAGACCAAGGCCGAGGTCGGTGATGAACTAGGCAAGCTGGATGTTCCCCTTATCATCGGCGATGGGCGCTCCGAGGAAGTGCTGGATAAAGCCGGGGTGAAACACGCCCAATCGCTGATCGCCTGCACGGCCAGCGACCAGACCAATCTGGAAGTGATCATGCGGGCGCGAGATATGAATGCCGCCCTGCGGATTGTGGCGCGGGTGTGGGATGACCGCTTTGCCCGGCAGATCAAGACCTTCTTCAATGTGCAGGCGGTTCACAGCGCCTCCGACCTGGCAGCACCCGTCTTCGCCGGGGCAGCAGTTGGTGTGGAAATCACGCAGACGCTGCAAGTCCACAGCGTGGACTACAGCATGATCCGCCTGACGGTCACACCGGGGTCATTCCTCTCCAGCGGAACGGTCGGGGAACTACAGAAGCAGTATGATCTGGATATTGTCCTCCAGGGGCGGGATGGCAACGTCGAAGTTCAACCGGAGAATACCAACCGCGTGCTGGCCGGGGATACGCTGGTGATCTTCGCCCGGCATGACCGCATCCTCGAAATCACCGAGCGCAACCGTCCCAAGCCAGGCTGACAAGACAAAACGACAGCAAGACCGCATTAGGACTTACGCAAAATCGACCAATTGTCGAGACACGCAACGGCGCGTCCGCTCGTGCCTGCGTAAAGTCCAGTGCTTGACAATTTTAGTACACATGTTCTATACTACATCCACCATAGAACATCTGTACTAAAGGATGACCTCATGCCCAACGCCGCCATGACCTATGACGACGTGTATCGTCATCTCTACCACCAGAATACCCCGACGGAAGTCCACTACGGGCAAAGCGAATCAGTCATCCTGCGACCGGCGCGGGGCTTCGTCGATGGATTCGACCTGACGATGCAGACTCAGGTCGGCTGCCCGGCAGGCTGCCTCTTTTGCTACGTCCCCGCCGGGCGGATGCTGACCCCGGCAGCCATGCGCGGGGAGATGGGTGAACGCTGGGGCTTTGAAGTCCGCCGCAAGATCGACGCGGTCGGGCAGTTCGAGGCACATCTCAAACGCGGTGATCTGGCCGGGAAAACCATTTACTGGAGCGGCGTGACCGATCCCTACGCGGCTCCTGCAGGTGAGACGCGCGCCATCTGGGAACAGCTCAACGCGGCTGCGACTCACCTGCGCCCCCGCCGGATCATCGTGCAGACTCGCTTCCGGCCGGATCGGGACGCGCTGCTTATGCACCGCTACGAACTCTCTACCCTGACGCTGGATGAGGGCCCGGCGGTGGTCATCAGTTACAGCATCGGTACGGACCACGATGACCTGATCCGCGCCTGGGAACGGGCCACGCCGCTGTTCGATCAACGGATGAAAGCCATTGAGACCCTGCGCGAAGCCGGTTTATGGGTGGTCCCGACCCTCAGTCCCTTCGGGCTGTGGAACAATCTGGCGGGGACGCTGCGCCGCTTCCAACAGCTGAACATCCCATACCTGACCTATCTGTTCTTCAAGCGGGAAACGCATTCGGCCAATACACCGGCTCCCTTCATCCGCTTTCTGGAACAGAATCACCCGCTGCTGCTCGACCGGCAGTGGCAGCAAAGTCAGCGGCGCGTGCTGGAAGCCATCTACGGGGAAGATCGTGCGCTCTTTGGGAAACCGGCCTTCGCCTCGCTGGCGGCCCCCCATCAGGTGGATAAAGAATATCTGAGCCTGGGGCTGTTGGAGACCGAACACGACCTGGCGTGACCGGGTGCGCTATACTCGGCCTGATATTGGCATCCATCAGGCGGGAAATTGCGATGAAGCTGCGCATCTTTAAAGCCCTCTGGGGTATGACTGGCCCCGTGCAGGAACAATTGAAACAGGTTAAGGAAGCAGGGTACGACGGCATCGAGGTCTGGACGGCGGCCTTCTCCCTGAGTAGCGCCGAATGGATCCGCCTGGTAGAGGAATATCAGCTTCAATTGATCGTGGCCGCCGCTATTGAAGACGCGGACTCGCTCCAGCGACAACTAACCGAACTGGCCGCCTTTCAACCCCTCAAGATCAATGTGCAGGGTGGGCGCGACTCGATGACGTGGGCGGAAGGCTGCCGTTTTCTCGAAGAAGCCTTGCGCGTGGAAGCAACTCTGGGCGTGCCGGTACTGCATGAATCCCACCGGGGCAAGTTGTTCTTTAACCCCTGGACGACCGCCGCTTACCTGCGCGAACTTGAGGGGATCAAAATCACGGCCGATTACAGTCACTGGGTGAACGTCTGCGAGCGCCTGCCGGACGATCAAGCTGAGGCGCTGATGCTGGCGAACCAGCGTGCCCAGCACATTCATGGGCGCGTGGGGTATGCCGAAGGCCCGCAGGTGCCAGACCCCGCCGCGCCGGAATACGCCACCGAATTGGCCTGGCACGAACAACAGTGGGATCAGATTCATCAGCAGCGTGCAACCGCCGGGGAGGCAACCTTCACCTTCACACCGGAGTACGGCCCGCCGGGGTATCTCCACACCCTGCCCTATACCCACGTACCTGTTGCCGATTTGTGGACGATTTGCCTGTGGGCGGCGAACCGCGCCCGCCAGCGGTGGAATCCTGCAATGGAATAACGTCGAGTCGATAACTTTGAGAGGTACACTGATGACCATTCCATCTGACCTGCAAGCCTTAATTGACGCGCATCACCTGACTCCCTACGCAGACTCAATCATGCAGGATGTCAAACCAGCCGTCGGGCTGGCGCGAACCTTGATGGACGATGGTGCTATTCTCATTGGTGCATCCAAATTAGGCGGCGCACCGGATTTGCCAGCCGATGTAGTCTGGCCGGAATGGGATGGCAAACCCTTAACCTTCATGGCACAAATCAATCTGACTGAGCTTGATTTGAGTCCATTCAATGAATTATTGCCTTCGACAGGGGTATTGGCTTTCTTCTACGAATCGACCAGTCAACCTTGGGGTGACACGCCGCCTGAGGGTGCCGCCCGTGTGATTTACTCCAACGATTCATCAACTCCATTGCAAAGACGGCAGCACCCCGTAATGGAAATCGACAAATGGTATACCGTGAAAGCCTTGCCAGCCGCACGAATCACACCCAAACCAATATGGACGTGCCGGTGCTATGACTATCCTGACAACCCGCCTTATCTCTCCGAGACCCAATCTGAGAACTATAACCGTCTATACAGCAGCGTGTATGCTGCAATCCAACCCAAGCACATGATGTTGGGACATGCTTATCCACAGCAAACGGACGTTCGTATTTATGCTCAGGCCCTCTTGTGGAGATTCAACCATCCATCAACCAAGGTTGATTATGATGCAGCTAAAGCAGCTATGGGCCAATGGGTTACACTGCTTCAGATCGACACAGATGATGATCTGGGGATGATGTGGGGCGATGTCGGGTTGATCTACTACATGTTCCGTGAACAGGACTTACGGGCGCTAAAGTTTGATCAACACTGGTTGGTATTACAATGCGGGTAATAGACACTCAGTTTGCAGCGATTGCTGCAACACTCCCCCCCATTCGTTTTGCAGCAAAATCGGCAAACCATCAATCATCGGTGTAGGGGCGACCCGACGGATCGCCCCTACTGATAAATCAGGTCACAAGGACTTGAGGAAAGCACTGGCGGCAGACTGAATCGCAGTGCGTTCATCGGCATCCAGTCGATTGAGACCCAGCACTGCCGGGCCGGAACGTGGATTGGCTCGCAGCGCCGCCTCATGCTCGATCAGGAAATTCCAGTAAAGGGTGTTGAACGGACAGGCGTCCGCGCCGGTGCGGGCGGTGTGATCGAAACGGCAGCCTTTGCAGTAGTCGCTCATCCGGTTGATGTAGCTGGCGCTGGCGATGTACGGCTTGGTCGCAATCATACCGCCATCGGCGTTCAGCCCCATGCCCACCACATTCGACTGCATGACCCAATCGTAAGCATCGATGTACAGGCTCATGAACCACTCGACCACCGCCTGTGGATGAATGCCCGCCATTAAGCAAAAGTTGCTGACCAGCATCAGCCGCTGGATATGATGAGAGTACCCTGTCTTGAGCGCCCCGTTGATGGTCTGGCGCAGGCAGTTCATATTGGTTTCACCCGTCCAGAAGAAGTCCGGTAGCGGGCGTTCGGCTGACCATGAGTTCGACTCGGCCAGTGCGGGCATCATGCGCCAGTATTGCCAGTACATATACTCACGCCAGCCGATCACCTGCCGGATGAAGCCCTCGACCGAGTTGAGGGCGGCTCGGCCTTCGCGGTAGGCAGCCTCGGCAGTGTGCACCATTTCCAGCGGGGTGAGCAATCCGAGGTTGACGTATGGCGAGAGGACACTGTGATAGAGCGTGGCGTGGCGCGTCGTCATGGCGTCTTCATAGGGTCCAAACGAATCCAGTCGATGAGCGATGAAATCAGCCAGCGCGGCCCGGGCTTCCGCATGAGTGACGGCATAAGCGAATCCGTCTATTTCGCCTACACCGATCCCGTCTGCATCCACCTCGGCCATGACCTGCCGGGTGATCGCGTCCGGCTCAACCTGAAACGCGGGCGGTGGGGTCAGTGTCTTTGGGAGCGGTTTGCGATTGTCCTTATCGAAGTTCCATTGCCCACCAACTGGCTCAGCGCCCTCCATGAGCACCTTGAAGTGACGGCGCATGGCGCGGTAGAAATTTTCGAGGATGATCCGTTTCTGCGTGCCGGGGAACGGGTCATACTGCCCGACCAGGAACTGGGTATTGGGCAGCACTTCAACCGGCAAACCCAGTCGCTGCCTGAATGCCATTTGTGCTTGCCGGGCCGCGTACTCGCTGGCAGCCATCGTCACCAGTCGGTCTGGCTGAAATTCACGCACATGTTCGCGGAGTCCCGCCGTGATCGACTCGGCCTGACGATAGTCGACCGCATAGCCCTGAGCGCGGAGGGCCTCGGCGTAATGCCGCAGGGCACTCAACACCAGCACGCGTTTTTGCCGGTGCCAGCGGCGCGAAGCCAGCTTTCGAGCACTCTCAATCAAGACAACGCGCACATGTGCTCGCCCGACCTCGGCGACAGCGCGTTCCAGCGCCGGATGCGTTTCCAACAGTTGATCGCCGGGTACCCAGACTGTCAGTAGAGTCATGTTGAGTGCCTCGAACCAAATAAAACGGCGCACCATGACTGGATGCGCCGTGATCGGCCAGCGAGTGGCTAACGACTATCAGCTATTGACCATCGACTTCGCTACTTCTTCTTCGGAAAGCGGCTGAGGACAACCGCAGGTTCCGGCATCGGGAACTTATCACCGGGGGTCAGTTCACCCGGCTGCTTGGTCGCCTTTGAACGACTGGCCCCGGCAAAGACGCTGATCAATGTGCCTTCAGCGGTGTAATCCTGATGGATGTGAGCCTGCCCCAGTTGATACCCTTCGCTATCAATACTGCAGCTGGTCACGGTGCCAATGACCTTACCCTTGCGGTCGATGACCGGGTCGCCCTGATGCGGTGGACGTGCGCCTTTCGCCTCGAGCTTGAAGCGGACGATCTCATTGGTGCGGGCCTGTTCAGCCACCAGGTAGCTCGCCTTGCCGACGAAGAACGGCTTCCACAGTTTCACGTAATTGCCAAAGCCCGCATCCGCCGGAGTCATGCTCAGGGGGCCAGCCAGTTCGTGACCATACAAGGGCAGACCGGCCTCAGTGCGCAGGCTGTCGCGGGCCGCCAGTCCACAGGGAACTGCTTTGTGCAAAGTCAATTCACGGAAGAGTTCCGCAGCGCGGTCTGGATGGACGAACACCTCATAAGCGATGCGTTCGCCCGTATACCCAGTACGCGAAATAATCAGGTCATAACCGCCGAGTTCGACACGGGTCACACCCGCCCAGGGCAGGCGTTCCAGTTTGGCTTTGGACTCGGCACTGCCACCCAATGCCAACAGGGTCTCTTTCGCCAGCGGTCCCTGCAGCGCAATATCCACCCGCCGATCAGCCCCGGATGATGGATCGCGCAGGTCACGCAGGGTAAAGGGGCTGTTGATCGTCAAACTATCGACCGGGCCAATATCGACAGTGTTGGATTTGACAGCGTTCAGCCACGCCCAGTTCTTGTCATTGTTCGAGGCATTCACCACCAGCAAGAAGTGATCCGCAGCCAACCGATAGATCATCAGATCATCCAGTGGTTGCCCGGTCGTATCCAGCAGATAGGTATAGTGGGAGTCGCCCAGGGCCAGCTTATGCACTTCATTGGTCGTCACCAGATCGAGGAAGGCTGCCGCACCAGGTCCCTTAGCCTCAAAGACACCCATATGGGTGACGTCAAAGATACCGGCCTTCGTCCGCACAGCCAGATGTTCTTCTGTGACCGAGCTGTACCAGACCGGCATATCGTATCCGGCGAACTCGACCATCTTCGCGCCAAGTTCAACGTGGAGACTGTGTAGGCTGGTCTTGAGCAGGCCATCTCGTTTAGGCTCCGACCAGGCAAACGTCGGGCGGGCAGGTAACTGCGGTCCGGCATACTGAGGACCGTTCTGCCCGATGAAGTAAGCCTTGTGATCGTAGCCGGTATGATCTACTTTCCAATCAGCGCGGGTATTGACCGCAAACCGTGACGTTTCCGCCTTGCCGAGATTTTGTACATCCACCGGCCCCGGCACTTTGGCATAAGGGTCAGCATCATCGAACACGACAAAACCATCGGAGAGGCTCCGCAGCCAGGCAGCGGCGCGGCTGGCGTTCGACTCGACATGCAGCAGATAACCCTCGTTCGTGCGTTCGAGAACACCACGGGTCATCGGTACGCCGGTCTTCTCCAGCAGCCAGGTCGCCTGCTGCTGACCCACTTCCAGGCTGAACACATCACTGCTCAGGGCCACATTCAGGAAATGGGCGGACTCATCACCCTTGATCGCCAGCGTTGTCCAACCCGCGCCCGCTCCGTTCTCCATATAGAAGAAATGGGGATAGTCATCCGCTTTGGCATCGGTATCAATACCCACCCGCGCTGCCAGATCGCGCACGCGCAGCTTGGCGCTTTGCAGCATGTCAAAGTCGATTTTGGCGCGGGGTTCAGGGCGTCGCTTGCCGCTGTAGCTAAACGGCACACAGGCTTGCAAGACGTCAGCGATGATGTTAGCCAGTTCACTGACCTCGGCTTCGCGGAAGCCGCGCTGACTAATCCAGGGCGTACCCAGGCGGATACCACTGGCACGGAGCGCGCTGGGGTCCCCCGGAATGGTATTCCGGTTGACGACAATGCCAGCCAGGTCGAGGATGCGGGCAGCCATATCCCCGGAGAGGGTCGTGCCATCAGCCCCTTTCACCGTCGAGCAGTCCACCAGCAGCATGTGCGTATCCGTCCCCTGATGCGGGATGCGGAAACCGCGCGCTGCCAGCGCCCCGGCAAAGTGAGCTGCATTCTTGACCGTCTGTTTCTGGAGCGCCTGGAACTGGTCAGTGGCTGCCAGGCGAAGGGAAACTGCCAGCGCCGCAATGCTATTGACATGTGGACCACCCTGCTCACCAGGGAAGACTGCCCGGTCAATTTTGCCCGCGACCGCGGACTTGTGCGTGATGATGACTGCACCACGCGGGCCAGCCAACGTCTTATGGGTAGTGAAGGTCACCACATCGGCGATGCCCACCGGCGATGGATAGACCCCGCCGATGATAAGGCCGGACACGTGCGATACATCTGCCAGCAGATAGGCACCGACCGAGTCGGCAATGGCGCGGAACTGATGCCAGTCCGGCGCATACGGGTAGCTGGTGTATCCAGCAATGATCATCTTGGGTTTATGTTGCTGGGCCAGCGCCATGATCGCATCATAGTTGAGGCGCTCGGTTTTGGGATCGACCCCGTAACTCACAATCTTGTACTGTTTGCCACTGCGGTTAACCGGGCTGCCGTGAGTCAAATGACCGCCATGCAGCAGATCCAAACCCATCACGGTATCGCCCACCGTCAGCAAGCCGCTGTAAACCGCGTTATTGGCGGGCGCACCGGAAAGAGCCTGCACATTCACGAATAATTTTTCCGGGCCATACTGCGCAGTGGCAAAGAGTTCAGCCGCGCGTCGGCGGGCGAGCGCCTCTACGATATCGGCGTACTCGGTACCTTTGTAATATCGTTTATCGGCATACCGACGGTATTCTGGCAAGCGAGCGTTGTAGTCCAAGATCTCCTGCTGGGTCATCGTCCGGGTTTCATCCAGCGGGTAGCCCTCGGCATATAGATTGTGGAAGGAAGAACTGAGCGCTTCTCGCACGGCTTCCGGCACCGTACTTTCAGATGGAATCAAAATCAGGTAGCGCTGCTGCCGTGCCGTTTCGTGACGGATCAGTTCAGCTATATCCGGGTCGAGCTCCGCCAGTTCACCACGAAAGAGAAAGTCATTCGTCGTCATGGAATCCCACTTGTGATTATTCAGAATGGTTGAAATTGTAGCACAGGGGACGGGGGCGCGGCCATGACCCGACATACAAAAAGCCCTGACGGCGCACAGGCACCGGCAGGGCTTTTTCTCGACCCAATGATGGGATGAGTTTAGAGGTTGGTGACGACGTTCGAGAAGATGTTGCCGATGGCCGGGCCGATCAGAGCCAGGATGACGATAACGACAACAGCGACCAGAACCAGGATGAGCGCGTATTCGACCAGACCCTGACCTTCTTCACGAGGCATGTACAGCATGTTGTTTCTCTCCGTTAAGTGCAGATGATATTGGACTACATTTACATCGTAGAATTGAGATAGTGTTGTGTCAAGCAATCAAGAATTAAGATATTTGACCTGTTGCAAGGTTCTAACCAGACCCTTACAAACCTTGAATGTTGATAAAAAACGTAAATTCAGCCTGGTACTTCACTCCTACTCAATTCTATTTTGGGACTTTAATCCTGCTGCTGTATGAAAAACGTGCATGTACTGTAGGGCAGGATGCGGCCAGGCCACCCGCACTGCGATTGTGTTGTATTGAGTAAGTTGAGGAGACATTTATGCATCCGATTTTCACCCTCAAGAGAACCGCACCTCCGCGGTTGACCAAACTAATCCCGGTTATTGTGCTGCTCGTACTGGCCTTTGTACTGTCATTTTCTTTTGCCGGGCCAGTTGGCGCGCAAACTACACCCCGTGGCGGCCTGGGCGTAGGCAGCGGCGACGGCCAGGAAGTCGGTATTCGACTGGATCGCGTAAACCAACTCAAGGCTGAAATCGCGGCAGGCGTTTATGACCGCCCCTGTACCGCCGCGGAACATGACCCGAACGCATGGCATACCCTGGTCAATACCCAGGCCCGCTGCCACTATGACCACATGCACGGGGATGACCCAAACTATGTGAATGACATCTTCGGGACACCCGGTGCCTGGTTTGGTGCCTCCAGCCAGGAAATCTCGTACCCCTGGCAAACCTTCAAGCTCTATTCGACCACGGATGCCTTCCAACCCAATGACCCGGCGCTGGCACGTGGGGAGATGGAAAATCAACTCAAACACGAAGGCTATTTCTGGATCGTCCGTCGTGACCAACAATGCCCCAATGGCAACTGCGTGAGGGATTTCCGTTTACAGACACACGCAATCTTCGGCGCACATGATATGCCGGTCCGGTACCACTCCTTCAGCCTTGAAATGCGCTTGTGCCGCAATGGGAATGATCTCAGCACCTGCGGTATTGTTCGTTACGGCGGTTGGGCAGACTTTGGCCGGCTGTTCACCACAGCACCGGGGACTATTTCCTGCGGTCATGATGTGGCAGCGCAATTCATCAGCACTGCACAAGACACGCTGTTCTTCCCGATTGACCGTCCGGAAAACCGGGACGAAATCCGCTGCCATCCGATGATTACCAATCTGCCGGCCTATCCCAGCCCACGTCCATTATCAGAATGGTGGGCACATGCAGGTGGTGAAAGCCGCTTCCAGGTCAGGAACTATGATCCGATCGGCAATGTGGATACCACCAATCCGGCTAACTGGCTGTTCTACTGCGGCCAAACGGATATGAACTGCAAGTATGATGCCTCCATCACGACCGTCTGGATGGGGTACCAACAGAAAATCCACAACACGACCTCCGGTACCAGTGGACGACCGCTGGATAGTAATCGTGATGGACGAACCGACTATCGGGGTTACTTCAATCGCTGGGGCGGACCTAACTACAATTGTTCCTCAGTGAGCTTGGACTGTATCCCCTACTACTACGATAACGTACCGTTCAACCTGTTTAACAACACCGAAGCGGCTTACGTCCATACCATCTGCGAAACCTGCCCCAAAGTCGACCATGACATCTCCAAGGCCGGTCAGCGCTGGATCACCTGGTTCTATCGCTATGCGGGCAATCATGGCACCGCGACACCCACGCCGCTCAGCCCCACGGCCACACCGGTCAGCCCGACCGCAACGCCGACGGTTCCGCAGGTGACACCGAGCGCTCAACCACCGACTTCGACTCCGGTTCCGCCTACAGCCACGGTCAATCCGACTGTTGCCACCCTGCGTGTCGAACTGGATAAGACAACCGCCAACGTAGGCGAAACGGTGACGGCAGCCCTGAACCTGTACAATGTCCAGAACCTGTACGGTCTGCAAGCGCAGTGCGTGGTCAACCCGGCAGTTCTGGGTGGCACCACACGCACCGATGGCACAATTTTCACCGCAACCAACAGCTTCTTTGTTGATAGCGGCTTCAAGACCGATGGCCACTGGTTGATCGCCTCCAGCCTGCTCAAGCCAAACCCGGCCTTTAGCGGCAATGGTACGGCCTTCCGCCTGAGCTACAACGTCCTGGCAGCAGGCACCAGCGCGATTGACTGCTCGATCATCGCAGCAGACATCAACGGTAACCCGATCACGCTGACCGTTGTGAACACCAGCTTCAATGGCAATGGTTCACAACCCACGCCAACCACACAGCCGGTCACACCAACGACGGTCCCGCCAACACCAACCACTGTCCCGCCGACCGCAACGCCGGTGACCCCGACGGCTGCGCCAACCATGACGCCCTCGCCCATCGGTCCGACAGCGACCGCGCCAGCGAACGGTGGCATCGTGGGTATCTTCCTCTACCAGAATCGCCCCACCAATGCTGGCATTGCCGTCACACTGATCCTGATGAACCAGCCCGTGGTCACAGTCATGACCGATGGCGATGGTAAGTTTGCCTTCACCGATGTACCGCCGGGTGACTATGTGGTTCAGGCTTCGGCTACCAGCCATCTCACGATCCTGCAGGATGTGACAGTCACCGCTGGCCCAGCGACGGATCTCGGATCGCACACCCTGCCTGCTGGTGATACCGATGGGGATAATGCCATCAATGTCTCCGATGCTGGCTTGATCGGTGCGAACTTCGGGATTGATGTCCCACCCGCACCCACGGCTGCTGATCTGAACGGCGATGCCAAGATCGACATCCGCGATTTGGTCCTGGTCGGCAGTAACTTCGGTCTTACCGGCCCCATCGTCAATCCGTAATCTCAACTCACAAGGGGTGAACCTGTAGGTTCACCCCCTACGCAAATCCAACGCTGGCTGGTACTTATATACTGGCCAGCATTCCGGCTGATAATTACTAAAGTACGGTAGAGCAATAACCCCATCACTCGTATCATCAGGTCAGTAAGTGACCACAGTTGGGGAGAACGACTGTACCATGACCCGTAAGCTCACATTCGCACTCATTATCATTGCTACTCTCAGCCTCATGGTCAGCGTGGCAGGCGCACAAGACAGCGCCCCCCGTGTCTGGCTGCTGAGTGAAGTCGATCAATTCACCAGCGGGCAAGAGTTTGCAGTTGCCATTCAAATCGATGGTGGTAACCAGCTCTACGGCGGCAGCTTTGAAGTCGTTTATGACCCTGCCCTCATGGAACTCATCCCCGGTGAAAACAATGTCGCCATCACACCAGGCAGTTTCTTCGGCGCTGGCCCCAGCTTTACGCTGAGCAACGCTGCCGATATCCGCGTCGGTTCGATCACGTATGCGCTGACTCTCACGCAACCAGCCACGCCAGTCAGCGGCAGCGGGCAGATCGGCACCTTGCGCTTCCGTGCCCTGGCCGATGGCCCCATCAAACTTGAACTCACCGAGTCCAGCCTGGTTTCGCCTGAATTCACCGAAGTGGATGGGCGGCTGGTCGCTCAAAAGATTAATTCCATCACAGCGCAACCCGCGCCGCTGACTGTAGGTCCTATCACTGGGGAAGTTGTCGCGGTTGCACCAGCACCGGTTGACGTGGCTGCTCAAGCAGTAGCTGCGCCCGTCGAAGTAGCTGCACCAACCCTGGCACCCATCACCACCAGTTCAACTGCTTCCGTCGCTGCAGCGTTAGCCAATACAGCACCCACTGCCAGCCAGACAGGCAGCCGCCTCCTGATAGTCGCCGGACTGTTGTTCGCCTTCGGCATGACCTTGCTGACCATCAGCGTCGGCATGTATTCCCGGATGCGTACCCAGTTCAGCCTCAAGACGGAACGCTTGCCGGAGTATGTTTCATGAATCGCATTCCTCCGTATGTCGTCCTGGCGCTCCTGGGGCTTTCCCTGGTCTTCAGCGCCGTCGTCATGGTAGCGACCTTCAGCGGGGGCATTCAGGCCGATGACACGGTGGTAATGGAGGTCACTTCTACGCCTACCGAGACTCCGACGCCGACAATGACCCCAACGGCTACACCGACAGTTTATATCCCGCCGACACTGCCGCCCCCTACGGTGGAGGTCATCGCGCCTACGGTCGAAGTGATCCAGCCCACTGTCGAAGTGATCCCACCTACAGTGGAAGTGGTCGCACCAACAATTGAGGTCATCGCGCCTACGGTAGAAGTCGTCGTACCAACGATCGATCCTGGCCTGCCGCAGGCTGGATTGCCATCGCCAGCACCAGGGATCTCTCAACCAACCATAGAACCAGTGGTGGAAGTGGTGCCGACCTCCGAGATCGTGCCCACCATAGAGGCAACCGCAGTTCCTGATGTCCTGCCGACAACAGACCCGGCCGTATTGCCAACAGTAGCCCTAACTGAAGTGATCGCGCCGACGCTGGAAGTCATCGCACCGACTGCCGAGATCCCGCCAACCGTCGAAGTAGCCCCAACGCTGGAGGTCATTGCACCCACAGCGGAGATCCTGCCGACCATTGAAGCGCCACCAACGGATGCTTCCATTATCACGATGGCTCCGCCGACTGAAACACCTATTCCGGCGACGGAGACACCAACGCCGACCGTCGCAGTAAATGGTTCCATCAGTGGTTCTGTCACGCGCATGGGCACCAGCGATGCAACCGGAATTACTGTCTTGCTGACCAAACCGGATGGTACTGTCATCTCAGCAAACTTATCGCCCGCCGGAGAATTCAGTTTCCCGGATCTGGTGCCTGGAACTTACCAGATCATTGCAACCGCCAGTGGTTACGTACCACGCCAGGCTCAGGTCATCGTGGAAATGGGAATACCTGTGTCATTGCCACCTACACAATTGGTTGCCGGTGATACCAATGATGATGGTCGCATTGACATCGCCGATGCGGCGTTGGTAGCCTCTAACTTTGATGCAAATGGGGTCGTCACGCCGACCGTCGATCTCAATAGAGATGGTCGAATCGACATCCTCGATTTGGCACAAATTGGTGCCAGCTTTGGACTGGTTGGTCCTACCGGCTGGTAGTAGACTTTCACTTTTCGGGGTGACTGTCGTCACCCCCTGAACTCAATAACTTCCTGGTGGATTCTCCCCAATCCCCCTGTGGCGTGCCCCTTCGTCATTCCCCAACCCGACGAGGGGGCATTCACTTTTCTAGCTGATAAAGCATGCAGCTGTACCGTCAATGGAGCAACCCACTCCGCTGCTTGCTCATCACTCGTCACGGCCTACTGGTTACTTCCATCACTGTGGACTATTGGCTATCGACTATAAGCTAGAGACTGTTTTGACAAGCCGTTAACGTCACCTTAAAATCTGCGGGTACTTCCGCTTCATGACGAGGCGGTGTACACCCAAAAGGAGCCTTTTTATGAAAGAGTATGGTACCGACCGACTAAGGAACGTTGCGCTGGTAGGCCACCAGAGCGCCGGTAAGACCACACTGGTAGAAGCCCTGCTCTACAATACCGGCGCGATCAACCGACCTGGCAGGGTGGAAGACAAGAACACGGTCTCCGACTGGGACGACGACGAAAAAGAAAAAGGGTTGTCCTTCTCCACATCCCTCATCCCCCTTGAGTTTGAAGATAACAAGATCAATATACTGGATACGCCTGGAATGACGGACTTCCAGGGCGAGATCAAGAACGCCATTCGTGTAGCCGACGCGGTGCTGGTGGCGGTCGATGCGGTCGCGGGCGTCGAGGTTGGAACCGAGCTCGCCTGGGAATACGCCGAAGCCTACCAGCAACCCATCATCGTGGTCATCAATAAGCTGGATCGTGAAAATGCAGACTATAACCGCACGCTGGAAAGTCTGCGGGCCAGCTTCCACGATTACAAATTTATCCCTGTAATGATCCCCATCGGCAAGGAAGCTAACTTCGAGGGCGTGGTCAATCTGGTGACCATGAAAGCCTACATGGGGACGGGTAAGGATCGCTCCGACCTGCCCGCCAATATGCAGGCTGAAGCTGAAGCCGCCCGCACAGCCCTGATTGAAGCGGCTGCCGAAGCCGATGACCAATTGATTGAGAAGTACTTCAGTGAAGGTACCCTCTCCAATGAAGAAATCCGCGATGGGATGCGGAAAGCGGCCAAAGACTCCTACCTAAAAACCGTACCGGTCTTTGTGACTTCCGGCGCGAAGAACATCGGCACCGTGCCGCTGATGGAAGCCCTGAACGTCTATGTTCGCCCGCCGGCTGAACGCCGTGTCCGCGTGATCGATGCAGCCGGTAATGAGGACTTCCTGACGGCCCCGCAGAGCGATGATGGCCCGCTGGCAGCCTACGTCTTCAAGACGGTCAATGATAAGTTCGTGGGCACGCTCAACTTCTTCCGCATTTTCTCCGGCAGCATCAAGAGCGGCGGCAGCTTCTACAACGTCGATAGCAATACGGATGAGAAGTTCAACGCCCTGCTGACGATGCGCGGCAAAGAACAGATCACCGTGACCACCCTGCACGCGGGCGATATTGGCGTGGTCGCCAAGCTCAACCATACCAAGACGGGGGATACCTTCACTACCCGCAGCAAACCGCTGCACATTGCCAAGCCGGATTTCCCCGAACCCCTGTTTGCCGTTGCGGTACTGCCCCGCACCCAGGCGGATAGCGCCAAGATGGGTGTGGTGCTGACAGGTCTCTGCCAGGCCGACCCGACGCTGCGCTGGCGGCAGGACCCCGATGTGAAGCAGACTATCGTCGAAGGCATGGGTGAGGCCCACGTCAACCTGGCGATCAGTCGGGCGCACCGGCTGGGTACCAATATGGATATGGAAATCCCGAAGGTGCCGTACAAGGAAGCCATCACCAAGAGCCACAGCGACTTTTACCGGCACAAGAAGCAATCCGGCGGCGCAGGCCAATTCGCCGAAGTCCACTTGCGCATCGAGCCGAACCCCGGCGGCGGCTTTGTGTACGAGACGAAGATCGTCGGCGGCTCGATCTCACACAGCTTCCTGCCGTCGATTGAAAAAGGTATCCAATCGGTGCTGGGCGAAGGCGTCATCGCCGGGTACCCCATTTCCGATGTGAAAGCCACGGTCTTTGATGGCAAGGAACATCCGGTAGACTCGAAAGACATCGCCTTCCAGATCGCTGGACGCGAGGTGTTTAAGAAAGTCTTTGCCGATGCCAGCCCGGTGCTTCTGGAACCCATCATGCTGGTGGAGGTGACCGTTCCTGAAGGCATGATGGGCGACATCATGGGCGACTTCAACCAGCGGCGCGGGCGCGTACTGGGCATGGATACGCAGGGCGGCAAGAGCGTCGTCACCGCGCAGGTGCCCTACAAAGAGATGATGCGCTACGGCAACGACCTGCGCTCAATCACCGGGGCGCGGGGTATCTACACCATGAAGTTCGACCATTACGAACAGGTACCGCCGCATCTGGCCGCGCCGATCATCGCCGCCCATGTGAAAGAGGCAGAGGCCAGCTAACCGCTGCCGTATTGAATCAACAGGGGCGATCCAATTGGATCGCCCCTTCTGTTTCGATGATCTGGAGGCTAATCCCCGGTGACCGGCTCCGGGGTCAGGTCGTGGCTGGGCGCGGCATCCCGCCCCAGGATGATCTCGCGCACGCGGGAGCCATCCACCACCTCGTTATTCAGCAGTTCGTTGGCAAGCCCTTCCAACTGCGGACGGTGGTTGCCGACCAGCTTCAGCACTTCGTGGTAGCTCTCTTCCACGATACGCTTCACTTCCTCGTCAATGATCGAGGCCGTTTCTTCGCTGTAGCTGCGCGGACCGGTCGCCATCGAGTAACCGAGGAACGGCTGACGGTCATTATCACCAAAGTTCAGCGGTCCCACCCGTTCGCTCATGCCGAACTCGGCCACCATGCGGCGGGCGATGTCCGTCACACGGCGCAGGTCATTGCTCGCGCCAGTGGTGATTTCATTGAAGGTCACCTGCTCTGCCGCGCGACCACCCAACAGCATATAGATCTGCGCCATCAGGTACTCTTTGCTGTAATTCCGGCGGTCATCGTCCGGCAGGGAAGCCGTCACACCCAGCGCCTGACCCCGCGGCACAATCGTCACCTTGAGGACGGGGTTGGCATTGGGCGTCAACACGCCGACCAGCGCATGACCGGCCTCATGATAGGCCACCACAGTACGCTCTTGCTGGTTGGAGAGCGGGGGACTCTTGGTGCCGAGAACGATACGGTCAAAGGCATCCAGGAAGTCACGCTGGCTGATCTTCTTGGCACCGCGACGGGCAGCCGTCAACGCGGACTCGTTCGCCAGGTTGGAAATATCCGCGCCGGAGAAGCCGATGGTGGCCTTCGCCACATCTTCCAGGCTGATGTCCTCTGCCAGCGGCTTACCACGCGTATGAATCTTGAGCATGTCCAACCGTCCGGTACGGTCTGGCAGCGCCACCGTCACCTGCCGGTCAAAGCGACCGGGGCGGAGCAGCGCAGGGTCGAGCACATCCGGGCGGTTGGTAGCAGCCATGACGATGATACTCTCGGTCTGGTCGAAGCCATCCATCTCCGAAAGCAGTTGGTTGAGCGTTTGCTCACGTTCATCATTACCACCGCCGAGGCCCGCGCCACGCTGGCGACCCACAGCATCAATTTCGTCGATGAAGACGATGGCCGGGGCGGCATCCTTGGCCCGCTTGAACAGATCTCGGACGCGGCTGGCACCCACACCGACGAACATTTCGACAAACTCGGACGCGGCGATGCTGAAGAAGGCGACATTCGCCTCACCCGCGACTGCCCGCGCCATCAGAGTCTTACCGGTACCGGGCGGGCCGACCAGCAGCACGCCGCGCGGAATACGCGCACCCAGCCGAATGTATTTATCCGGCTCCTTGAGGAAGTCGACAATTTCGACCAGTTCGGTTTTGGCCGAGTCCTGCCCGGCGACATCGGCGAACGTCACTTGCGGACGCTCGACGGTATATTCGCGGGCGTTGGTACGACCAAAGCCGAAGACATTACCCATCTGCCCCTGAGTCCGCCGCGCCATCCAGATGAAGAAGCCGAGGAAGATCAGCAGCGGGCCGAACGTGAACAGCAGTTCCAGAATGGGGGACGGCTGAACCAACTGGGTAGTGACCGTGACGTTATTGGCGGTCAGCAGTTGAGAGAGTTCAGGATCGCTGATGGGCGGCAGGACAGCGGTGAAGCGGTCGCTGGTGCGCTGTTGCACCGGGTTGGCCTGATCCAGCAGCGGTGAGTTCGCCGGCGGATAGGTCACCGGGGCGACGAAGTTGCCGCGAATCTGAGCATCCTGAAACTGCACCTGCTCCACATTCCCGGCTTCGATCTGCTGCTTGAGATAGGTATAGTCGATAGCGACCGGGGTATTGCCGGACATGGTATCGCCCAACCCTTGCAGGCGGGGCAGCATCCACAGCAGCAGCAGGCCCAGGATGATGAGGGGTACCCATCGCGGAAAGTTGAAATTCGAGAAGGGAGAGTTGTTTTGCGGGTCTTTGCCCGACGGGGGTTTCTGTGGTTGCACGCGCTTGCCTCGTGATAACTACACGCTAGATGCAATAGTTTAGGGGAGAGTGTGTCTTAAACACGTTAGAACGATATGAGCAATTCCCGCAAGTTGCATGGGATGCGCGGCTGTTATAAGCTGATAGGTGGCACCCGATAGGGGCGACCTGGCAGGTCGCCCCTACGTCCAATGACCAAAAGGATACCCATGACGCGCAAGTCCCCCCCACCCAACCCCGAAGCCAGCGGCCCACTCCCGACCGAGGCCACCCCGACCATTCCCGGACGCTCTCCGCTGACTGCGCCGTGGCTGCTGCAAGGGCATTATGCCGGGTCGCTCAACCTGGAGCGCGAGTTGCTCTCCCGCTACCCCAGCCAACCGCTGCTCTCGGTCGTCCGCACGGGTAAGGTGGATAAGCTGACGCGCCGTGCCACCGGCTCGGTATCGGCACAGGATGGCTCGGCGGGGTTGATTATCGAGGCGGATGCCCGCGCCGGGATGCAGCTCCTGTTCAACTACGGCTCGGCCATGGGACTGCGCTTCCACCTGGATGACACCAGCGGACTCGACCGCGCTCGGTGGATCGACCTGATGCGCCAGCCCAAGGGCGGGATCGTCTTCCTGTGGGGGCAGAACCGCTGGGAGCGCGATTACCTGATCTGCGTGCTGCACAACGGCTTCTCCAGCTTCTATGCCTTCTCCCGCAATGGGTACGAAGCGGCCACCCGCCTGACCCCCGATGCAACCACCAAGCTCATCAACTGGCTGGAGTCGATCTGGCCGGAGGAGGACACCTCCAGCCCGGCCCCGGCGGACCCGCTGACGGCGGCGTGGTGAGCCGGAGGGAGTTCACAGTGGACAGTTCACAGTCACAGTGAAGCAGGACAGAGTGAAGAAGTGAAGGGTACGGAGTAGGGACGCCATTATTGGCGTCCGCCCAGAATAAACGTTTGGTAAGGGCGGTCGGATAGATCGCCCTTTTTGATTGGCAGGATTGGAAACATGCCACCGACATGGCTGGCGGGAAGGCGGGAGCGCGGCGCCAGGTGGCGACATGAACGCCAAGCTGGACGGCGGGAACACGGGAGGCTGGCGCTGCTTTGCGGCGTTGGCAGCGGGAAGACGGGAGAATGCCACCGCCCGCCAAGCTTGACGCGGACATGGCGGAAAGACGGTTGCTGCCGCCAGAACCTCACCCCCCTGCCGCTTGCGCGTCTCCGTTCGTGACGCTTCGGCGTTGGGAAAGGAAATGGTCGGTCGATTCGCGTCACTGGAGAGGGGGAGTCCAGAGAGGAAGTGGAAGGTGTTCATACGCTCAGTGTAGCACAGATGAGCGTGCAAAAGCGGAACATTTGTATCGATTTTGAGGAACCAGCGGGCGCTCCGCGCTTTTGGAGTCGGCAATCAAGCTTAACAACTCTTTAAAGGGAGTGAGCGCACCGAAAACCGATAAAGGCGTTCCTGACATCGGGTACGACCCCGACACGGTTGGGCGCACGCAGGTTCGTTGATTCATTGTTCCACGAGCCGCCGCGCAGGACACGCGCTCCCCAGAGTCCCCGCATCCGTCATGGATGCAAAAAAGAGTATAGCGGCAAACACGCCTAATTCAAAAATTTCGATTCGCGCTTCGCTCTTTTTGGAGTCAGAAATCAGAAATCCAGGAATCAGGATCCAGAACTATTTAAGAAGAGCGGGCGCACCGAAAACCGAAAAAGTCGGACCAGGTAACGGGACCGAAACTGAACCGGCTGGGCGCGCGCAGGACCGTCGATACACCGCCCCACGAGCCGCCGCGCAGGACACGACGAACATCCCTGCTACCTCCGGTATCGTCTTCCCGTCCATCATCTTGAACATAGGGATAAGCCTGATACAAGGAACTCACCCACTCCCAAACGTTGCCGCTCATGTCTAGCGCACCCACCCACGAAGCCCCCGCCGTGCGACTGCCCACGTTCGCCGTCTGTGTGTTCGAGTTACCTAAGTGGACAGCGTTATCCGGGTTCCACTCATTCCCCCAGGGGTAGACCCGGTTATCCGGCCCACGAGCGGCATATTCCCATTCACGTTCGGTCGGCAGGCGCATGCCGCGCAGGGCACAGAATTCACGAGCTTCAAACCAGGTAATGCGTTCGACCGGGCGTTGGTCGCCATCAAAGGCGTTGGGACTAGCCTTCTGCCCATTGAGGCGCTCAAAATCGGCCTGCGTCACTTCGGTCTGGTCGAGCCAGAAGGGAGCATCGAAGCATTGTACGTTGCTTGGTTGTTCATCAAATACGAGACTTTCTAGAGTCGGTTCAAGTGTAAGTGGAAGCTGCTCTGAAGTCGTACCCATGTCAAAACATCCAACAGGCACTAGCACCATGGTCACACCGTCGAAGCCTTGAGTGATGGGAGTCCAGTCGGAATTTTGAATGACGGACGTGAAGCCAGGTAACAGTGCCGTCAGAGTCAAGCCAGCCATTTGCAGGACGGCCTGATAGGTTTCGGTAGCATTGGAGGTGGCTGTTGGTGTAGAAGATGGGGTAGCGGTGTAGCTCTCCGCGGTACGGGTGAAGTCAAGCCAGACCTGAGTTGATGGGTCGCTCTGGGTAGCCGGTGGCAGGGTGGTCAACGCGATCACGGCAACTGCAGAGGTCGGCTGTGGTGGACTATTAGAGGGTGTCGGCGTAGCAGCCAGGTTTTGCGACGTGAATATCTGAAACAAGGTGACCGCTATTGCTGCCACGCCCACAACAACCCCGATAATCTGCCAGCGCAAACCACTGCGAGCAATCTTCAGCGCCTCGTCCTCAGCAGGCGGGCGAATCAGTACCGGGGTGGTGATGTCCGGCGAGGCTGCCGTGCGGGTGGGCGGCGGTTCCTTACTCGGTTTGGGCGTGGCGGGCTTCCAGAGCGGGCGCTGTTTCTTGGCCTGGGCCAATTGCTTGTTGAGCGCGGCGTTCAGCCGTTGCAGGGCTTCCGGGTCATCCACGCCATGCTTCATATCGACAAACTGGATGTCATCCAGTTCATCAGTGAGTTCGGTCTTGTCCCGCGCCTGAATCGTGATGATGCGCTTTTGCAGGCGGCGGGCTTCGGTGAATTCAGCCTGACAATAGGCCGATTGCACCGACTCGTTGGAGAGGACGTAGATGAAGACATCCGACTCGGCGACGGCCTTCAGGATGGCTTCCCACCAGTTATCGCCGCCGATCAGGCCGTGCGGTGCCTTGTCCTGCCAGATTTTCACGTCAGGAAAAGCCAGTTGCACGCGGCGGATGAGGTGTTCGACAAAGGTGGTATCGACACGGCTGTAGCTGATGAAAACCTGTGGCATGGATCACCGATGCTAGAATGGCTGGTATTCGTAGCGCGTATTATGACCGCGATCAGGCAGGTGGGCAAGCAGGGGCAGAGAGGGAACCTCACCCCCCTGCCCCCTCTCCTTCCGCGACCCTGAGCCTTGGGAAAGGAAGCTTGTCGTACGAGTCGGGTCGCTGGAGAGGGGGAACCGGAAGTGATCGCAGAGATTGCGACCACCCCAAAATGGACTTGCAGAAAAACCTACCCTTGAAAAGAGGATGGAAGCGCACTGGCTGCATCTGACTAGAGCGTATCCGACCGACGGCTAATCCTGCGGCTGCTCACCTTTGACGCTGAGGCCGCCATCGACCGTATAGGTCGCGCCGGTGACGAAGCTGGACTCGTCGCTGGCAAGGAAGACGAACACGCTGGCAACCTCGTCAATCTGCCCCACCCGCCCGATCGGATGCATGGCATCGAACTGGTCACGCAGTGGTTCCGGGTTGGCCTGCGCCGCCAGGAAGTCATGCAGCATCGGCGAGTCGATGGTGCCCGGTGCAACCGCGTTGGTGCGGATACCGTGCCGGGCGTAGTCGGTGGACATGGCACGGGCTAGGCCGGAGAGTCCGGCTTTGGTGGCGGAATAGGCCGCCAACCCCGGCAGGCCAAGCAAGCCGGTCACGCTGGACATATGAATGATGCTGCCCGTACCGGCCTTGAGCATATCGGGGATGACGGCACGGCTCATCAGGTAGGCTCCGCGTAGGTTCACGGCAAGGCAGCGGTCGAAGTCTTTCGGACTCGTCTCATGGATCGGCCCGGCAGGCATGACCGCCGCGTTATTGACCAGCACGGTGACCGGGCCAAAACGCGCTCTCAGGCGCTCGACTGCCAGGTTGACATCGGTTTCTTCGGTCACATCGGCGGCCAATGCCAACGCCTCTCCACCCGCTGCGTTGATCTCATCAACCACGCGCTGGCACTCGGCCCCGCTGAGGTCGAGCACGCCGACCTTCGCGCCTTCACGGGCAAAGCGCAGGGCAATCCCACGCCCGATGCCTCGACCGGCCCCGGTGACGATGGCGACTTTGTCTTTCAGTCGTTGTGTCATGTAATCGTAACTCTCTGAATGGTGTAGATCAGTCAATCTCGGAAAGCTTCACGCGCCGCCCGGCTTGATGACTGAGCAAGGCGGCATCCAACACACGCTGCACGGCAACACCGTCTTCCAAGGGGCGCGAACTGGAACGTTTTTCCAGTATGGCATTCACCCATTCATGCACCATGACATCCGGGCGCTTGAGCATGTCTTCAAATAGGTTGTCCGGCTCGGTTGTCGACACAAGCTCCGGCGGGAACGGGATGATTTGGGCAAGTGGAGGTTGGTCAGCAGATGGCTCGGTCACCCGCACGCCGCGCACTTCCTGACCCGCTGCGTAGTCAATCGTGGAATAGAGCGAGCCTTCAGAACCAAAAAAGTCGCAGGCGATCAGTTGTCCACTGGGCATACCGGGCTGGGCGACCATGCTCAGGTGGATGCTGCCCTGTGCGCCGTTGGCAAAATCGAGGATCAGAATGGCGCTGTCATCGGCCTGTTCGTAGGGGCTGCCATCCGGCCGCGTGCGAGCATGCTCGCGGACATGGCCGAGGTGGCAGCTCACCGCTTCGATTTCGCCAAACAGCCAGCGGGCAATGTGAACGGTGTGCGAACCTAAATCACCCATCACGCCAGACCCTGCCAGAGCCGTATCCAAGCGCCACATATAGTCCATGCCACGCCCGTAGGAAGCGATGTAGCGAAGATTACAGTGATAGGGTTTGCCAATGTAGCCGCTGCCGATCAGATCTTTGAGCATGCGGATCGCCGGGGTAAAGCTCCATGTGAACGGGACGAATGTACACACGCCCTTGCGGGTGGCGAGATCCAGCATGGCTTTGGCTTCGGTGTAGTTCATCGCCACCGGCTTTTCTACCAGCACATGCAGCCCCGCTTCCAACGCCTTCATCGTGATCGGATAATGCGTATCGTTCGGGGTAGCCACGATCAGGCCATCGAGTCCCCCCTGCGCGATCATCGCCGCGTAGTCTGTAAAGACCTGTGACACCTGCCCGCGTGCGGCGACTTCTTCCGCATGGGCGCGGTTGCGTCCACAAATCGCAGCCAGATGCGCCTGTGGGTTATCCTTCAATAAGGGCAGATACATCCCCTCTGCCCACCAACTGGTGCCAACGATCCCGATTGCCAGTGACATCATCCCCTCCCCGTTACGTAATATCCTCCACATTGATCCAGCGGCGTTCCTGCTGACTGCGGGCGCAGGCATCGAGCAGGCGCTGGATGTAGGCCCCGTCGTCAAAGTCCGGACGGACAAAATGGTTGTTGACGATGCCGTTGATCCAGTGACGGGTCATGGTGTCCTGCGTACGGTAGACGTCGCGGTAGGTGTTATGCAGCGTATCCCGCCGCACCCCGCCCCAGATGTGATCCGGGATGGGCAGTTCGTGGATCTTTTCCCCCACCCGCGCCCCACGCACCTGCTGCAAGCTGTCCCAATCCATGACGCCGTAGAGCGTCCCGCCGGAGCCGTGCAGTTCGATGTGATGGCTCTGCCCGAAGTGACTGGGTTCGTAGGCCATGGTGGTCACGGTGACCACGCCGGTGGCACCATTGGCGAATTCCAGCAGGATCGAGCCGGAGTCCTCGGTCTGGGTGTAAGGCTGACCATCCGGCGCGGGCTGAGGGCGCTGGGTGAACCAACCGAACTGGGCGCAGACGCTCTTGATGCGCCCGTAGTACCACTGCGCCAGATAGAGGAAGTGGGAGCCAATATCGCCGACGGCGCCTAACCCGGCATAGCGCGAGTCGAAGCGCCACATATAGTTGCCTTCCCGCCCGAAGCTGGCGTAATAGCGCAGGTTGAGGTGGTAAGGCGTACCGAGGTAGTCGCCATCGACCAGTTCCTTGAGGTAGTGGAAAACCGGCATATAACGGTAGGTGAACGGCACCAGATGCTTGACGCCTTTGGCATTGGCGACGGCGGCCATCTCTTTGGCCTGGGCATAGTTGAGCGCCAGCGGCTTCTCGCACAGGACGTGCAGGTTACGCTCCAGCGCGGCCAACGTCATGGGGTGATGCAGGTCGTTGGTGGCAGAGATGATGACCGCATCCAGCTTGGCCGTATCGAGCATAGCGGTATAGTCGGTGTAGCGACCGGGGATTTTCCACTGGTCCGCCATCTGTGTCAGGCGGTCGGTGTTGCGTCCGCACAGGGCGACCACCTCCGCGCCGGAATTGACGAGCGCGGGCAGGTACATGGCGTCCGCCCACCAACTGGTGCCGATAACGCCGACTTTTACGGTCATGGGTGTTTGCTCCTGGGGTAAGTAGTTGATGAAGTAGAGGCTGGTGGTCGGTGGTCGGTGGTCGGTGGCTAGTGAATGAATGAAGAAGTGAAGAGTACAGAGAAAAGGTTTATCACATGATGCAAAATCAGATTATTCATGATGGTGACCTGCAAAAGCCTATTGATATGCCGATTCTGGCGTACACTACTATCGGCTCACAAGCATACCAGAGGTTGCCCATGACCAACCAACTACCGGATGACATCTCGTTTGAGCGCTGGGTGCAGTATGTTTTCGATCATCCGGTGCCACCTGTTCCCCCCAAAGCGGAGTGGCGAGCATATCATGAGCGTCTCTCGGAAGCGATTAGGCAAGCCTCTAATGGTACCGGCTCATGGTCTGATCTCCCCAAACAACCTGATGAGTGGGTTCAATGGTACTTCAAGCGCAATGAAGAGCCTGGGTACGATGTGTATGAGTCCAACCAGACCGTCAACTATCTCACGCAGTTGTTTTCAGACATTGATCGGCAAACTGCGGCCTATACCGATGCCCAGATCAATCAAGGTATCAACTATCTCATCAGCAATACCTGCTCAGACTATATGTTTGCCCTACTGGAAGCAGAGGTGCCGTTAGGTGCACGCATCGCCTGTGTCCGTTCATTCTATGATGTCTACGCAAAGCTCTACGCCGTGCGATGCACTTCACCCGAACTCGACTGGTGGGATGCAGGATATAACCCACTCAATACCACCTGTTATATGTGGTGGGACATGATCCCTTTTTATGGCAAATCAGGTGATCCAGTGCGAGAACAACTCGACGAACCCATGCTGGAGGTGATGGTCAAAACCTTGCAATTAAAGAATGACGTTTGCCGACAGGGTGCCTTACACGGGTTAGGTCACTGGCAATATAAGTACCGGGAATTTGTCCGTGAGACGATCAATCAATTTCTGGAAGAAACCCCGGATCTGTCAGAATTTCTGCGCGAATATGCTGTCGCTGCGAGAGCCGGGCGAGTTCAGTAAAGCACCATCCGGGCGTATGTAGATCAGACCCGACTATCGGCTACTTCGCCGCATCAATGAGGGCCTGTACCAACCGGATATGCTCGACCGCGCTGGCGACAGTGGTGGCCGGTTCACGCAAGTGAACGACGTTCTCGTAGAAGGCGATCAGCTCGTTCTTAAAGGCTTCCTCGTAGCTGACCGTGATGCGCTTCTCCCAGGCCAGTTCACCCTCACCCCCCTGCACGACCACCGGGCTGGGAAAGCTCTTGAAATAGGGCGACGGCAACTGCATTGCCACGCGATCATACGCACCGACGAACAGGTATTCCTCGCGGTAGTCCTTCAAATGACCGAGGTAGTGCCAGTCCAGCGACACGCGCACCTCCTCCGGGTATTCGACCAGGGCGTGAATAGAGAGGCCCTGCCGCCAGATGTCCGTGTGCAGGACGCGCTGCGGCATCCCCAGGAAACCATCCAGCATATAAATCTGGTGAATCAGGCTGATGACGATGATGCCGTAACCGAGCCGCAGACGGGGGTCATCCTTGCGCGGCCCCAGGGCTTCATCGACCAGCGGGGCCAGGCTGCCACCCGCGAATCCGCTCAACTGACCGGCGACAGCAGCCTCGAACGAGCCGGGGTCGTGATGCCCTTCCGAGATGACGCCATCACCCCGGCGGATGCGGAACGGCGACAGACCGAGGTCGTTATCTGGATGGAGTACCGTGATGCGCCCGTAGCTCAGGTCGCGCATGGCATCGACATAATCGCGGGCGACAGTGAAGGCGGGATCATAGCGCTTGTGATAGGCCATCTGCACGATGCGGTCAGAAGCAGCGGCGCGGGCAGCGACGGCTTCGGCTTCGCGGACGTTCCAGGCCAGCGGCTTTTCCACGAAGATGTGTTTACCAGCGTTCAGCGCCGCGATGACACTATCGTGATGTGAACCATTGTGGCAGATGATGACGGCCTCGATCTCCGGATGAGTCAGCAAGTCGCGCCAGTTGGTAAAGCACGCCGCCACCCGGTAATGATCGGCTACGGCATCCAGCGTGGGCCGGTGGGTATCCGCCAGCGCCAGAATCTCAAACTTGTCGTCATGTTCCGTCATATAGGGCAGGTGCATCACCTGGGCGATGGCTCCGCAGCCAATCACGCCGATTTTCAAACGGTGGGGCATGGGGTTTCCTTAAAGTTCACAGTTCTCAGTACACAGTTCACAGTGAAGAAAAGCTCATAGCCTATAGCTGATAGTTTATGGCTTTCAGACGAAATATGAATCAGCCTCGGTTGCAATGCGACATAGGAGGATCGGGGACAACTTTCTGGCTATCAGCCATAAGCGATGAGCCATCAGCCCATCCTCAGCTATCAAACTGAAACAGCGAGCAACCACCGTCGAGTGTCAGGATCGAGCCGGTCATGTAGGCCGTGTGCGGGCCTGCCAGATAAACCACCGCGCGGGCGATTTCCTCCGGCGTACCGGGTTCACCCAGCGGGATCACTTTGGCGACGCGGGCGGCATACTGCGGCTCTTCGACCAGTTGGCGACCGGCCAGACCGGCCTTGACGATGCCGGGTGCGATCGCGTTGACCAGAATTTTGTGGGGAGCCAGTTCGCGGGCCATCTGCTTCATCAGCATATTCAGGCCGCCCTTGCTGGCGGTATAGGCGGTGATCTCCGGCCAGGGGATGGCGCTGACCCAGGTGCTGGTGAAGATGATGCGCCCACCCTTGCCCTGCCGCACCATCAGGCGAGCAGCCTGCTGCCCGACGTGGAAGGAACCGGTCAGGTTGATCTCAATGTGGCGAGTCCAGCTTTCCGGGGTGATCTCCAGGAACGGCGCGGCTTCCACAATACCGGCATTGGCGCAGACAATATCCAGGCTGCCGAACTGCTCCATGACGGCATTAAAGGCCGCATCCACCGCGACCCGATCCCGAATATCGACCTGCTGATACTGGACATTGAGGGTCGCTGACTTCACGCGGTCGATCTGCGGAGCGGCTTCGGCTTCGGACTTGATATCCCACAGCGAAACGGCTGCACCTTCCTGAGCCAGATGCAGCGCCATCGCGTTACCCAGATCACCTGCCCCGCCCGTAATCACCGCAACTTTACCCGAGAGCAGCATCAGAAAGTCCTTTCAGGGTGGATCGTTCATAGCCGATAGCCAGAACCCATACCCAATAAACATCTTTCAAAGAAACCTTGTGGACAAGAGTATAGCGCGAGGGCGGGAAAGCTCACCATAGTGCCATCGGCATACTCGTCCGCTAGCGCAGGGTCCGTTTGTGCACTTAGAAAATATGTGCTAGTATCCGTTTTGTGCCGCGCCATTCAACGGAGAGAGTCATGAACAGCCTGGTCGAACAAGAGCTGCCGCTACGGGAAAGCCAGCATCTCCGTTACTACCTGCTGGATCTGCTGACAGATGAAGACCTGGCCTACAAGCTGCCGGGGGATAATCCCACCTTGGGGGAACTCTGCCGGGAGATTGGTGAGCTGGAGCACATGTACATCCAATCCTTCAAGACCTTCACACACGATTGGTCGTATCAGCATCCGGATCCAGAAGTGGAAACCCGTACCGAGCGATTAAGGACCTGGTATCGGGCGCTGGATGATGAGTTTGATGCAATTCTAGGGGCATTTTCTGAAGATGACCTGCACAACAAACTGATTGATCGGGCGCGTGGCTTCCAGCCGTCGCTGTTTGTGCAATTTCATATCTACCGGGAAGCGGTCTTGATGTTTTATGCCAAGGCCAGCGTGTATCTGAAGGCGCTGCAGAAGTCCGTGAATGAAGAATGGCAACTTGGAATTGGCTAAAGGGGACTCGAACATGAATGCAGACGCTATTCGCCATCTGTATGGCTATCACTTTGCGGAGAACCGCGCGACCTGGGAGAAGTACGTCCTGCCGCTGACGCAGGAGCAGTTCACGCAGCCCGTAGCCTATTCGGTCGGGTCGGTGCGGAACCAGATGGTGCATCTAATGAATGTCGATCACACCTGGTTTTGCGGTCTGCGCGGGGTGGAAATACCTGATTGGGTTGAACCAGAAACTTTGTCAGATCGAGCCGCCCTCCGCGCCCACTGGGATACAGTCGAGCAGCACATGCAGGACTATCTGGCAGCGCTGACCGATGCCATGCTGCCGACCAAGCCCCTCGAAGGCGAGGACAAAGACCTGACGGTGTGGCAGGTGCTGCTACATGTGGTCAACCACGGGACGGATCACCGCGCCCAGGTGTTGCGCGTGCTGCATGATCTGGGCGTGAAGACGGTCTCTCAGGATTACATCTTCTATGTGTATGAGCATCTGGTGTAGATCCAGCCCTCACCCCCGACCCCTCTCCCAAAATCCGCCGCAGACGGCGGGGAGAGGGGAGTCAGATACCAGACACAGTTGAGCAGTGCCTCCTCAACTGTTCACACCTTCCGCCGCAACCCCAGCACAAAGGGATCGCCACCGAGCGCTTCGGTGGCGCGCCGCCAGGAGTCGGCCTCGTCACCCATCACCAGGTCGGCGTGGTTGACATCGTACTTGAGCGTGAAGGCATCCAGTTCCGCCTTGAGCGCCCGCCAGATATCCGATTGCAGGGCGGTCAGGCGTTCATGGGCGGCGGTCGAGGGGGCGGCGCGGAGTGTCTGGCGGAAGTGCGGCAGGCACAATCCGCGTGAGGCGCGGTAGGCTTCGGTCAGGCGGGGTTCGAGGATATGATCGGCTAAGGCGCGGATGTGCAGCGCCTCCGCCCGTTCCAGCGCATCGCAGACGAAGCAGGTCGCGGTTGGTTCGAGGCGATCTGCCAGCGCGGTGTTGGCCGCACCCATCCAACGGCTGAAGCCCCCATTACTCCGCACAGGTGTATCCGTCAGGGTCAGCAGTTCATCCAGCACGGCCTGATGCAAAATCGCCACGCCCAGCACCCCGGCGGGATAATCCGCCAACTGCTGGCTGTGATGGGCGCAGAGTCCCCGCGAGGCCCGCATGGTGGCGTGGGTCTCCCGCGTATTGGCGTATTCGTACAGATGCGAGTCCAGGTGACGGGCCACATCGTTGCGCGTCAGGGCGCAGATCGGGCAGGCATCGACCGCGAAGGACTCGATCAGGTCGTAGTAATTGAAGGGTTTCACGGCGTTGCAGTGGCCTGCGGTACCGCTTGATCCACCGGTTGAACCGCCAGCGAGAACTGCGCCGGAACCGTCGTGTTGTCATTCAGCGGGGAAATCGCCAAGACGAACAGTTCGCCAGGTTGGAGCGAGAACTGCCATCCCCGCCGCAGTTCCACATCCAGCGGCGTGACCAGGCGCAAAATGCGGGTCTGGTCGACCGCATCCGGATTGATGACCGTCGCGGTCAGGGCAAAGCGCTGCTGCACGCGGTTATCGAGCAAGCGCCAGCCGTTAAGTGTCCAACCGGGAATGGCAAACTCGGCATCATCCGTAAAGCCAATCGCTTCAATCGCAATATTGTCGATGACCATGCCGAGGTCGAACTGGCCCGGCTGTTTGATGACGTTGAAGCGCAGCAGGATCTGCTGACCGGCATAGGCGCTCAGGTCCACCGACTGGCTCACCCACTCAGGATCAGGGACGCGGCGGCGGGACGGGTGTTCCCCGGCGACCACTTCAATCGTCAGGGTCGCTTCCCCCCGCCGAATATCCAGCGAGAGGGTATCCCCCGGTTCAAACTGCGAGACATAACTGACCAGAGTCTCGCCGGTGCCCCAGGGTTCACCATCATGCCCCAGCAGTTCATCCCCCACTTGCAGACCAGCAGCTTCTGCCGGAGCGCCCGCGACCAGCTCGGTGATGATGTTTTCCTCGGCCAGCACCCCCACATACGGGAACGGGCGCGGTGGCTCGGTCGTGCTGATGGCGGCGAAGGCCGGGCCATAGGCTAAGCCCAGGGGGTTGGCGGTTGTGGTGCTGGTCGCGGGCAGCGTTGCCCAGGTGGCTCCCTGATCCGTAGACACCTGCACATAGCCAAAGTTCCAGCCCGTAGTGAAAGCGTGCCAGACATCAAAGGTCAGCACCGGGCTGCGTGCCCCGGTCAGGTCAAACGGACGAGTCATGGTCGCATCCAGAGAATCGGACGACCAGTAAAAACGGTTCTCCAGCGGGCCGGGGATGGGCAGGCGCGGCGCAGCATCCGACCCCTGAAAGCCCACGATGAACTGGCGCGGTTGGGTGGTTTGCAGACCCAGATACGCCGAACTGAGCTGATTGAGAGACACGTTGGGGATATTAACCTCAAACTGGTCTTCCAGAATGCTGGCTGCGGCATTCTGCCCTTGCATCAGGCTCAGACGGTGGACGAAGCGCCCATCCCCAATCGGGGCATTCAGTACATTGGCAAAAACAAAATCCACAAACACATCTTCCGCAGTGATCGGCTCGCCGGATTCCAGATCGACAATCTCGGCGGCGGCCAGTGCCTCGGTGAGGGGGTCAAGGCCTTCACCGCCGCGCAGCAGGAAATCGGTCAGCACCTCTCCCCCAAAGCGCTGACCGATGTAACTCATGAACAACTGCTGTGCGCCGAACTCCTGCCCCCCGCTGGTCAGCCCCGGAATGGCGGTCAGGCGCGTGCCGGGATTTTGCAGGAAGGGCTGGAATAATTCCACGCCCGGCTCCTGGGTGCTGAGCTGCAGCAGCATCCGGTCGAGCATGGCGTTCCGCACCCACTGGCTCAACTGCGGTCTGTTCGTGTTGATCGCCAGGCTGAACAACGCGCTCCGCAGCGAAGGCGTAAAGCGCAGATCCGCCGGATCGAGACCGGGGAAGGCGCTCATACTGATGATCCACATCTCCCGCTGGTTGGAATACCCACCCGGCACGAGATTGGCTTCCCGGCTGTTCACCGGGTTAAAGATCAGCCCGCCGACCGTATCCTTGGTGAACAGCAGGTTCAGGTGGGGGTCATTATCCACATCGGGCAGGAGCAAAGTCGCCCCGGCTAAGCCTTCTTCAGGGGTCTGCGGGACGCTGCTGATGAATGGGTAGTTGGCCGGATTGAAGAAGATGAAGTAATCCTGGCTGAACTGGGCGGCCAGGTCCTGCGCCGCCTGGGGCGCATAGTTCATGCCTTCCTCAAACCAGATATAGACCACCGGCGTGACCGCACCGAGCTCTGCCCGAATCTGCGCCGGAACTTCCGCGCCGGTTGGATTGACCCAGAAGGACTCAATTGCGCCGACTTCGTAAGCCGGTAGTGGATCGGGAATCTGCGGCTCGCCCGTCACCCCCAGCAGTTGCTCCGCCAGCGTGCGCGGATCACGCGGGGGAATATCCTGCGCAGCAACGGGCAACGTCAACAGGGGCAGGCAGCAGATCAGCAGCAGGCTCAGGAAGCGAAAGCGCATCGGGGTTTATCCTACGATTTGAATGTGCCGTTGAGTGTAGACGAGGAAGGGCGCAGGGGTCAAGCGGAGTAGAAAGTAAGAGCAGCAAATACAAATGATATTGTTAGAAGATTTGTATCTAGGGCAGCAGCTGAAAGTCTATAAAGATTGCTGTCCCTCTTCTGGAATCGATTTGCATGATGACGGCTAAGGGTATATCTTTTGGTCATGTAAAAAATAACAAAAAAAATAAATTAAGGAAACAATCATGCAATTGTCCCTTGAAAGTTCCCTTGACAAGGTCGCACAAACCTTCCCGAAAGCCTTTGCTGATAAGGATATCGACCGGATTATCGACTTCTTTGCGGATGATGTTATCGCTATGTACCCTGGCTGGAGTCTGCCCGTCACTGGGAAAGCTGCAAATCGAGAAGCCTGGGTGAACTACTATGCGAGGAATAGGACACACCCTATTAGTACTGATTCGGTAGTAGTAGCCGCCTCAAATGATGTGGGGCATTCGTTTGGTCGTTGGGCTACTTCCGAGACTAATGAGCCTGGAGCAGTCGCTGGACGCTATACAGCGATCTGGCAACGCAAGAACCAGCAATGGCAAATTGTAGTTCTTTCAGCTCACGTTCATGAGGACATTGCCCCATTTTCGTTTTGATTTCGTAATGGGTTTCGTCATTAGCTTTGAACGCGGGACTAGGCACAACATCCACACAGGCTGCTTACGCCAACAAAGTCAGCGCCAGCAGACCAGCCAACATCACCCCGGCAGCGATCAACCGGCGGCGACCGGCATCCTCCGAAAGCACCTGAATGCCCAGAAATGCGCCGATCAGAATACTCGACTGCCGCAGCGGGCTGAGCAGCGTCACCGGGCTGGACTGTAAAGCCAGCAGAAACAGGATGTAACTGAGCGGGTCCAACACCGCGATGCCGAACAACGGGCGGCGGTTGGTAGCCCACTGCTGTTTGACCTGCTCCCAATGCCGCAGGGCCTGTGGCGCTAAGGCCAGCGCCCGAAAGCCGTTGCTGGCCCACGTCAGCAGCAGCGGCGGGATGAGCAAGGCGCTCACAGCGCGTTTGTCCCAGAGCGTATATGCCGCGATCGAGGCCCCGACCAGCAAGCCATACAGCACCCCTTTGGCCGCCCCACTCTTCCGCAGCGCCCGCGGGTCACCTGTCAGGATCAGCACGCCGATGAACAAGAGCGCCGTTCCCACCCACACCCCCGCCGACGGACGCTCACCCAGCAGCAGCACCGCGCCCACGCTGGCGATGGCCGGGCCAGTCCCCCGCGCCAGTGGATAAACGATGGAAAGGTCACCCACTCGGTAGCCCTGCTGCAATAACAGGTAGTACACCAGATGCAGCAGGCTCGTCCCCAACATGGCGGCCAGGGCTGCCCCTCCCAGGTCCGGCTGTTGAATGATGAGGATCGCAAGGGCCAATGGAAAATAGAGCAGCCACCCCGCCAGACTGAACATCCAGACAAACAGGGTCCCACCACCGGCTCGCTTGGCGAGGTAATTCCAGGTTGCATGCAGAATGGCGGACGTCAGCACGAGGGCAAAGGCGAGCAGAGTCATAGCGAGGCTTTCGATGCGGATCGTACGCGTCGAGTATAAGCCAACTTTAAGAATGTTAATATATCCTTAAACTATGGACTGGATACTGACCCGCCGAACGACTGCAGTCCTCGATGCCCCTCAAATCTATCGTCACAGCCATCCTGAAGGCTGAACGTACCATTAGCCCTATTTTCTTTGCGCACTTATTCGCCCTATACTGAAAATTGTCGGTTGGCATGCCCGTCACGCCTTAACTGACATCCCTTGTATTTGGTTACCCATCGAGGACCCCCATGCGAAAAACTGGCTTGCTCTTGCTCCTCCTGCTCATCACCACTTCACTGGCAATGGCACAATCGACCGAGCTGCCGCCCGCCGAGATTGTGAATGATGAAGGTGGCCCGGTGACCATCACCGGAGAGGTTAATTATTCCAATGCCTTTTTCACCCTGGGTGTAGATGAACCGCTGATCATTCTGGAAGATCAGGGCGGCTTCGTCACCCGCAACCGCCGCTTCATCATGAGCGAAGAATCGCAGACTCTAGGCAAGATCACCACCGATTTTTTCACCTCCCCTTTCACCTACTCGATTGATTTGCCCGCCGAGCCGCAGGCCAGCCTGCATGATGTCGATAACGACGGCGAAGAAGATACGGGCGTGATGGTCTACGCAGTCGCCTACTGGAACAACATCTGGGGCGATGCCTATCTGGAAGAACGCGACCTGGGCGGCGGCGGTTGGTCGGGCGCCTATGCCTCCACTCGCATTGATCCCAATCCTTCCGCCGAAGGCGAACTGCTGGGCGGCACCTATGTGGTCTACGCGCAGGATGACCAACAGGGCTTCCCGACCAGCTTCGGCCCGGATGGCAAGCTCTTCACCGGCGACGAAGACAGTGTGCTGCTGCCGCAGGGGTACACCATCGTCAACCTGGATACCGACCCCTTCACCTTCAGCCGCGAACGGAACCCCGTCATTGACCTGATCGAAGGCGAAGGCGCGGAAATCGTCGATTTCTCCGACCAAAGCTATACCGAGTCGTTCGAGTCGCTGATCGAGATGTACCGCCAGCGCTACGCCTTCACCGAACTCAAGAACATCGACTGGAATGCCAAGCGGGATGAGTTCATGCCGCTGTTCGAGGCCGCTGAAGAAGTGAGTGACCCGGCAGCCTTCGCCCGCGCCCTGCGGGACTTCACCTGGTCGATCCCGGACGCGCACTTGAACGCGCCCACCGACGATCAGGAATTTGCAGATGCCACCGGCGGCGGGCTGGGCCTGTCCTTGATGGAACTGGATGATGACAGCGTGATCGTCACTTTCGTGCTGGAAGGCGGCCCGGCAGCAGAGGCCGGTATCGAAGTCGGCGCGACCATTCAGAGCATCAACGGCACGCCGATTGACGAGGCCATCAGCGCCACCGTCCCCTGGTCATCACCGTTCAGCACCGAACACAACCTGCGCCTGCAGCAGTTGCGCTATGTCATCCGCTTCCCGGTCGATACCGACGTGACGGTTGAATACACCAACCCGGAAAGCAGCGAGTCCGCGACTGCCGAGATGACCACGATTGCCGAACGGGAAAGCTTCAGCTTCTCTTCGTTCAATCGCGGCCTGACCGGCGTCGAACTGCCGGTGGAATACCGCCTGCTGGATAACTTCATGCTGTACATCAAGATCTACAGCTTCTCGGAAAGCAGCCGCCTGACCATCCAGTTGTGGGAGCGGGCGCTGGCGATTGCCGCCGACAACCAACTGCCGGGCGTGATCGTCGATATGCGCCAGAACGGTGGCGGCTGGGGCTTCCTGGCGGACCAGATGGCGGCTTATTTCTTCGATGAGCCACTGGTGCTGGGCTTTAGCTCCAGCTACGACGAGTCCCGTGGCGAATTCTTCATCGACCCGGAGAGCGAAGACCGCTTCATCCTGCCGCGTGAGGAACTGCGTTACAGCGGCCCGGTGGCGGTGCTGGTTGGCCCGGCTTGCTCCAGCGCCTGCGAACTGTTCAGCTACAACATGACTCAGGAGGACCGCGCCGCGATTGTTGGGCAGTATCCGACCGGCGGCCTGAGCGGTGGGCAGGAAGCCTTCCTGATGCCGGAAGGCATTCAGCTTCAGTTCTCGGTGAACCGTCCGCTGGATGAGGACGGCAACATCATCATCGAAGGCACCGGCGTGGTGCCGACCGTACAGGTGCCGGTCACGGCTGAAACCGTGCTGACCGAAGACGACGTGGTGCTGGATGCCGCCGTCGCTCATCTGGAAAGCGTGGCGGGCGGATAAGCGGATTTCCCCACAAAGAACACAGAGGTTTCACAGAGGGCGTGGCGCAGGCCGCGCCCTTTGTCGTTATCCCGCGGGACTTCCTTCGGTCGTGGCGATTTGCCCGCCAAACGTGTCGGCGGGAAGACGGGAATGTGCCACCGCCCGCCAAGCTTGACCGCGACAAGGTGGGAAGACGGGAGGCTGGCGCTTCGCGGCGTTCACAGCGGACAGTTCACAGTGAAGAAATGCAGCGTGAGAAAGTGAAACAGCAAAGCGTACAGTGAGGTGTATGGTGTTCATGCGGACAGTGTAACACAGATGAGTGGGTCAAAACGGAACATTTGTTTCGATTTTAAGGGAGAGGACGGGAGGACATACGGCGCAGACGCCTAGTCCTCCCCTACACAATGCGGTGCTTTGCGCAAGTCCTATTCGCCTCGCCTTCGGCGAGGGACAGGATTCAGGGATCAGCAGACAGAAACCAGCGATCAGAAATCAGAGTCATCCTTCGCTACGCTCAGGAAGAGCGGGCAAACCGGAACCCCCAGAGATCGTCCCGGATGCCAGGGTTGACCCCGAAGCGAAAGGAAGCGCGAAGGTTAGAGGCATTGGTATCCCTCCACGAACCGCCACGCGGTATACGAACATTTGTTCCGTCCAACATATCCTCCCGACCATCGTTAGCATCATAAGGATACCCCTGATACAGGCTGCTGCACCACTCCCAGACGTTGCCGCTCATATCCAGCACCCCGACCCACGATGCCCCAGCCCGGCGGACGCCCTCCCCCACGATGGCGGTCTTGCCACCAGCATTCTCCGAATAAATCACCCGGCTGGCGTCCCACTGCCCTTTCCAGGGGTATATCCGGTTTTCTGGCCCTCGCGCTGCCCATTCCCATTCGGCTTCAGTCGGCAACCGACCGCCTCGCCATGAACAATAGGCGAAGGCTTCATACCAGGTCACGCCCACCCGGGGCTGCTGCGGCGCGGTGAAGTTCTCGTAATCCTTTGGCCCGGTCTTCTGATTGGATTGTACCCAATTCCACCCGGCTTCCGTCCAGTAATCCGGGTTACGGTAGCCGCCCCCGGCAACGAAACGGGCATAGCCCTCGTTGGTGACGGGGGTCAGGTCAAGCCAGAAGTCCGTCGTGATGATCTGCTCATGCTGTGGCATTTGGTCTTCATACCACTCCTTTTTTGCGTCCTTATCGGTTTTCTTCCGTTCTTGGAAGGCTTCCTCCACCTGTTGTGGTGTGCTACCCATCAGGAATTTACCCGCTGGCACATAGACCATCGGGATGCCGAAAGCATCGGTCATGCGGGTTCCGGCGGTGGGTGTGGTGGGTGGGAGTGCCGAAGGTATTTCGCGGACGGCGGCAGGAGCGGTTGGCAAGGCAGCGGACGCCATGAATGGCGTCCCTACAGGGATCGGGTTGTCGTAGGGACGCGATTTTTCGCGTCCGAATTTCGCCAACAAGTCCTGCGCCCGGCGGATGTTACGCCCTACCAGCACATCTTCCCGCTCGAGCAAGCGAGTGAGCAGTTCCGGGACGTGTTTTGCCAGCGCCTCATCATCAATCAAGTCTTCAATATCGAGAATTAGGTCGCGCTGTAGATTAGGATCAGCGGTCAATTTAGCGATGCGATCCAGCAGCACACCCACCGGGTCAAGCGGGGCGGGTGGAGCCAAGTCGAGCGCATCGGGCGGTAACGGCGGGGGAGAAGGCAAATTGCTGATCGACAGCCTTAGCGCCCGCTGTTGCTCCCGCGTCCGCTGCCTGAAATCCACCAGTTGCGCTGCCTGGAGTTCAATCGGCAGGTAGCGGTAATCGACCTCAGTGACGATGAGTGGCAGCACAGGCTTGCCCAGTGCCACCGCATAGCCATATTCGCGTTTGCAGGGTTCGGATTTTAATACCTGTGGGCTGAGGGCATACAGGAAGACCTCACACTGGCGGATTTGCTCGCAGATCAGGCTCCACCATTGATGCCCCCCGCTGCGGTTGAGTTCCCGGTCATACCACACTTGATGATCGAACAGGTGGATCAGGTCTTCGGCCAATTCGTTGACGATGGGCCGGTCTTTGCTGCTGTAGCTGATGAAGATTTTCGCCATGAGTCCCCGGTGGTTGGTCAGAACGATCATTGTATGCCGCCAATTATCACCGGAATAGCGCGGGTGGACAAGACGGGCGGGCGAACAGCCGTGCGCACCTACATGGCGGCGGACGCCCCGTTGGGCGTCCCTACTATCCCCATCCATCACTTCCCCTATAATGGACTCAGCAATACAGCACACAAAGCGGGGCGCGCATGGATGTTGGAGTCCAGTTTAGTCACTACAACGTCGTTGAACATATCGGACGGGGCGGCATGGCCGATGTCTGGTCGGCGCGGGATAACCGCCTGAGCCGGACGGTCGCCATCAAGACCATCGTGCGGGATATGTCCAGCGATGCCGAGCCAATCGAACTCTTTGAGCGCGAGGCCAAGACCATCGCCGCGCTGGAGCATCCGCATATTCTGCCGATCTACGACTTCGGCGAGTACGAAAGCCAACTCTACATCGTCATGCGCTATGTCACCGGCGGCACACTGGATGGTGTGCTGGCGGATGGCGCCCTGCCGCTGGGCGAGGCGCTGCGGTATGCCCGCGCCATCGCCACCGCCCTCGACCACGCCCATAGCAACAACGTCGTCCACCTCGACCTCAAACCCTCCAACATTTTGTTGGATAGCGCCCGCTCACCGTATCTGGCGGATTTTGGTCTGGCGGCTGTGCTGGGGCCGGAAGGCCGCACTGCTAACCCCGGTTATGGCACCCTGCTCTACATGGCCCCGGAGCAGTTGACCCAGGGTGAAATCGACCATCGCGCCGATGTGTATGCCTTCACCATCCTGCTCTATCAACTCTTTGCCGGTGACCTGCCCTTCCAGGGGTCAGCGGCCATGGCGCTCAAGCAGCTTCAGTTTCAGGAAGAACTACCGGGGCTGGATGAACTGCTGGGCGAAGAAACCGCCTACCTCATCAACCCGATCCTGCGGCGTGGTACCGCGGTGGACCCGGAGATGCGCCCCAACCGGCTGATGGACATCGTCGAGTCGCTGGAAGAGTCCCTGCGCGGCGCGGGCATGACCTCCCCCAATCTGGTCTTTGGCAAGATGGGCGGCGCGGGCAGCTTCGACAAAACCGAGCAGTTGGATGTCGGCCAGACGATGCTGGTCGACAGCAAGATGATCGAACTGGCCTCCGCCGGGGCGGGCGGCGTCATCGACCTGAAGACCGGCAAGGCCAGCGTCAAAATCGAGGATATGGGTCAACTGGAAGCGGCTGACATCTACAACAAGGCGCTGCGGGCCTGGTCGGGTGGGCAGGGTCGCTTCCTGCTGGGTGTGACCCATTTCATGCTGATGAACGACTACTACCGCCGCGCGGACGAACTCGGCCTCGAACTCGACAGCAACGGCAAGCAGATGCTGCTGCGCGGGGCGCTGGAGTATGACCGTGACGTGGATTACTGGTGGGAGCAGAACGGCAACGACGAACGCCGCTGGGTCTGCCTGCACGCCATCCGCAGTGAAAACGCCCCGGCCCGCGTCCGTTCACTCTACCGGCTGGAGACTCTGCCGGACTCGGAACCGCCGCGCATTCCCCAGTTGGTCGCGCAGGCCCTGAGCGCGGAGCCGGTGGAAGAAGCCCGCCGCGCCGCCCTGCACGTCCTCGCCACCCGTGCGCTCAAGGTCAGCGCGGAGCAGTCCGGCAACTTCCGGCGTCCGGTCGAACCCGGCCTGACCGCCCGCTTGCTCACCACCCGCACACGGGATGATGTTCACCACGCTGCGCCAAAAATCTGGCGTCCCGCAGTCTACAACGAAGACATTGATGAACTGATCGGAACCATTGCGCTCGACCCACATGAGAAGCCCGCCATCGCCGAACAGGCGGCCCGGAGCATCGGGCAGATTCGCTCGCTGGCGGCGCTCAAGCCGCTGGCCGATGCACAGCGTAACGGGGTCGTCGGCGCGCGGCAGGCGTTAGCGCTGGTGCGCGATGAAGCGCCGTCACTCCCGAACATCGTCAGTACGCAGGGCCGCTTGATCGCCTGGCTGACCAATACCTGGCTGCGCCTGACCGATGAGCCGATGCAGATCGTCTGGCGCTTCCTGTTTGCGCTGCTGGGCGGGGCGCTGGGGTTGGCCTTCCACGTCTATTCGCTGCTCGGTCGCTGGACCGGCGTCATCGACGCGCAGGTGTGGAACACCACCGTCACCGGCGGCCTGACCTTCGGCACCCTCTACGCGGTGCTGGTCATCCTCACCTCCGAACTCCCCAACCGACTGCAACGGTTCTGGTCGCCCTGGTTGCGCCTGCTCTTCAGCGTCGTGGCGGGTGTAGCCTGGGGGCTCTACATGTGGGGGATCATCGCGTGGCTGTTCCTCGGTATCTCGGTATGGGATGTTGCTGTCTACTACGGCATCGGCACCGCCTTGGGGTTCATCATTGCCGGGGCGCTCAACCTGCGGGGTTGGATCGCCTTCCTGCTCACTGCCGTCTGCATCTACCTGCCCGTCTATCTGTTCGGTAACTTCTCCCTGACCGGGCAACTGCTGGTGCCCGTACCGCTCTCCGAAGAGTCCATGAGCAACATCGTCCCGGCGTTCATCCTCGGCTACAACACGCTCGATCAACTGGCAACCATCGCCATCCCGATGGTCATCCTGATCGCACTGGGCGGACATGCGAAGGCGGTGTGGGCGGATGTGCGGGTGCTGTGGCGTCGGTTGCGGGCGAAGAAATAAGACAAGAGAAGAAGTTACTGCAGAGATGCAGAGAAAACAGAGGAACGGAGAAAAACTCAACGCAAAGCAGCAAAGATGCAAAGCCGGAGGGTTTGAGTAGCGATGTCCAACGTGTTTCTGCAAATCACCTTGAGAGCCTGCTTGAACTGGTCGATCAACTGAGCGAAATCGAAAAGGCGACTCTGCTAGAGCGATTGCAAGATAGCGGCGCAGTAAAGCCAGTCAACAATAAACGCGACCGTCCACGCATTGCTGGGCTAGGCGAAGGTACGATCATGATTGCCGAGGATTTTGATGCCCCTTTGCCGGATGACTTCTGACTGGGAAAGGACACGTAGAGCCGTAGTCCACCGTACCGTACGCACAGCGTCAGCTTCCCGTCAGGTATCCCCCACAAATCGGTGTACACTGAGCCTATCCAACTCTAATCATGCGGCCTCCCACCATGTCCCTTCAATTGCTCGTGACACTCCTTTCAACCTTGCTTCTCGGTGTAATGACATTGCCTCCAGTGCGTGCCAGTCAATCAACGGATGACAAGGTATTTCTGATTCACAGCAACATTGGCGCAAACTGGCAGTGGTCAGCAGATAGCACATTGTTTACATTCCTTGATGAAAGCATGATTCCGGAAGGTGTGAACGCGGATCGGGTAACCTGGTATGCCTTTGATGTACAAACCCAATCTGTAACGACTTCACCCAAATGGCCTCTATATCCTTCGAACTTTGGTGACCCCTTCCCATCAGACGCAAATCAAGATGGCTTTACCTTCGTGTCCCCGAGTGGGCGTTATATAGTCTACGCTTCAGATCATGTAAGTGACTATTGGAGACTATCAGTTGCTGACCTATCTGATATGACAACACAGTATCTGAATGCAATCATTGGAAATCCATATTCTAGCTCGGATGAATTTAATGTGTTCTGGAGCGATTCAGAGAACACAGTGCTGGTATCCAGCCTGACGGATACAAACCAGCCCTTTATCCAGTATGCAACTGGGATTGGGAGTCAAGCTGATATTCAATCCAGTTATTTCTTTTCAGTAGAATTCACTGACAATACTCTTTTTGACATCATACGAATACTTGACATCTCTAGAGATGGCTCTCAATTTCTTTTACTAACTCAATTAGTTCTCCCACCAACATCACCACAGTCACTAGGCGATCAATACTTAGTGACTGCGACAAGAGGCGAGAATGAGTTTAAGTTCCCCACAGAATATTTTATTCGGGGTAACGATATCCGTGCCGCCGCATTCTCACCTGATGACGAATCTCATTTACTCATCCTGAACGCACAGGGACTGATTGACCTTAATACTGCCACCGATACCATCAATGTTCTTGAACCAGCCTCAACCTTTGGCAATATTGGGCGTGGATGGTTCTCACCCAACGCCGAGTGGCTGGTGTTTCAAGGGGATGGTGGTCTGTACGGGTATCATGTTCTTATAGACTGACTGGCAAGGGGTGGTATTGCGTCAGCTTCCCGTCAGGTATCACCCACAAATCGGTGTACACTGAGTCTATCCAACTCTAATCATGCGGCCTGCCACCATGCCCCTTCGATTGCTCGTGACACTCCTTTCAACCTTGCTCCTCGGTGTGATGACGATGGCTCCAGCGCGTGCCATCCAACCAACGAATGACAACCCATTTCTGATTACTGAAATCTTCGGAATAAACTGGCAATGGTCAGCGGATGGGAGCCAGTTTGTATTCATGGACGACGGACTGTATCGTGTTGCTGTCGATGTACCTGAAGCCAAATGGTACAGTTACGACTTCGAGACCGAAACGCTGCGTTCAAGTACCAGTTGGCCGCTATATCCCCGTGATTTTCCGGGAACATTTTTACCTGTACAGAACAGCAATAACATTCGCAGCTTCGCTTTCGGTTCCCCAAGTAGTCGATTTGTAGTCTATGCGACGACTCAGAACCGAAGTTTCTGGCAAATTGCCATTGGGGACTTAAATCAAGGCAGCACACAGCACGTTAATGCCAATATTTACGACCCATTCTTGGGTTCGCCATACTTCGATGTCATTTGGAATAGTCAGGAAAGTAGCTTCATTATTTCTTCAAGCAACGACTACTCAGAACCCTATTTTGTACACGTCACGGGTATCAATCAACCGGATTCGCAGATCAAGTCATGGTTCTATATTTCTATTCCCTACGGTACAGAAACATATCCAGTAGTCAAAGTTCTTGATATCACGGCAGATGGAACAGGGGTGCTTGCACTGACACGGCAAAGGCTACCGCCGTCATCCCCACAAACTTTTGGCGCTCAGTATTTGGTTAGTGCTTCGCTGGATGCTGATGGCCAGTTAAATATTGATTGGCTCATCGAGGGTAATGACATCGTGGCAGCCGCATTCCTTCCAACTGACGAGTCCAAACTTCTCATCCTAAATTTGCAGGGACTGGTTGAACTCGACCAAAACAATGACAATATCACTGTACTGGAACCGCGCTCGACTTTCGGCGTGCGGGTCGGTGCGTGGTTCTCCCCCGATGCTGAGTGGTTGGCATTTCAGAATGAAATCGGTCTGTATGCCTACCGTCTGCCATAGAACCTGACAGGCAAGGGGTGGCATTGCGTCAGCTTCCCGTCAGGTATCCCCCACAAATCGGTGTACACTGAGCCTATCAACCGTGATACAACCAGATCATCCGTAGGGACGTGCAACGGCGCGCCCCCATCTTTAGAGGACTCCATGCAGACTGTTCAGCGTCCGCCCGTCCCTGCTCCAATGCAGCCCCAAGCCACCCGTCGGCAGCATCCGATTGCCCGCAGTCGTTACCTACCGTACCTGATCGTCGGCGGCGCGGTCGGCCTGGGCATGGTCTTGATGATCGGTGCCATCGCCGTGGTCGTGCTGCTGATGCTCGCCAATCCACGCCTGCCCGAAGGCGTCACCGTCGCCGGGATCAGCCTGGGTGGACAGACCATCGAGCAAGCCAGCGCCGCGCTGACGCCCTTAAATAACACATCGGTGACCTTCACCGACGGCGACCGCCAGTGGAGTCTCTCACTCGCGGATATTGGCGTCTCGGTCAATGCCGAACAAACGCTGGCCCTGGCGGAGAAAGCCTCCACAGGAGCTGCTCTGCAACCCAGCTACCAGATTGATATGTCGCAGGCGCAGACCGGGCTGGCCTACCTCAGCACGCTCGCCAATATCACCGGGGACAGCCGGACAGCGGGCCGCGCCATGGATATTCCCGTCACGCTCTCTCGCCTGAATGCCGATGTAAATGGTGAACTGGCAGATGGCGTGCTGGAACTGGATATGATGGTCGTGGAACCTGTCGCGCCGGAAGCCGGCCAAGCCTATACCGGCACGACGACCACCCACGTCGTCGAACCAGCCCAGGAGCTCGGCCTGATCGCCAAACGCTACGGCGTGAGCATTCAGGATATTGTCACGCTCAACGGCATTGATAACCCGGACATCATCTACCCCGGTCAGGAGTTGCTCATCCCGGCAGCAGGCGTCTATGAGCCCACCCAGGCCGACGCCCCCGCCCCATCGACCAGCAGCGGCAAGGCCATCGTCGTCTCGGTCAGCACGCAGCGCATCTATGCTTTCGAGAATGGGACGCTGATCCGCTCACATCTCGTCTCGACCGGACGCGCCGAAACACCGACCGTGTTGGGTGACTATGCCATCCAGCGCAAGTATGAAGCCGATGACATGGCCGGACCGGGGTACTTCCTCCCCGCGGTGCCGTATGCCATGTATTTTTATCAAGGCTATGCCATTCACGGCACCTATTGGCACAACAGCTTTGGCCGCCCCATGTCCCACGGCTGCGTCAACCTCCCCTCGGATGAATCCCGTTGGTGGTTCGAGTGGGCCGCTATGGGGACTCCCGTGCGCGTCGTCGCCTGACTCGTGGCTGGTGGCTGGTGGCTGGTGAAAGACGATACTGAATTGGCTCATTTCAGATCGTAGGAAAAGCTTCAGCACTTAACAACAGTAGCAAACTAAATGGCTCACAGTGAATGACTGCAAGGAGGCTATCAGCAATGCACACCTCACATTTCAATGAGACAATCGCAGGATATACCGTCGAGATTAATTCTATCCCTCCACAGCGATATGATTTTGGTGGATTTGGGTGGAACTTGCGCGTAACTGGCGAAACGTTACAGGAAACTATGTTCACTGTGACTATAGAGTGCGCTACCAAACAGGATGATGATGTCCGGAACAACATTCTAGAAATTGGTCGAACTTTGGTGCAGCAATTGCTAAGCCAACGTGATCCAAGACCCCATAATCAATACTGTTACAATTGGCATCCTGATGGAGGTCCCATTGAAGTTCATTGCGATAAGCGCCCTGAATATGTGGCGATAGTCTAAGCGAGGGCGATTAACCTCAGACTACAACTACAGCACCACCTCAGCTTGAGGAGGCACGATGTCCCTCCAAATTCACACCCCCTCACCAGCGTTGCGTCCCTCGGTAACGATGATGTGGTATTGGGAAGGCTATCACCCGACACACACCCACGAACGTATTCTGCCCTTTGGCAGCATGGAACTCACCTTCAACCTGACGGATGAGCCCATGTGTTTTGCCTATCCAGAGAAGGGCTATCGGCCTCACTCCCTGCGTGGCGCGATTGTCTCCGGGGTGCACTCCCGATTCTTCGTCGTGGAAACCCGCCGTCCAGCCTCCATTCTTTCAGTACTGTTTGAACCAGGTGCCGCCCATCAGTGCTTTGGCATTCCAGCCAGCGATCTCCACAATCAACACGTACCATTGCGTGAATTATGGGGCAGCGAGGCGGATGCGCTCTACGAACGTCTGATGACAACATCGACAATCGATGAGCGTTTCTCTATTCTGGAAAGGCATTTGCTGGAACGACTGCGTCGTGCGGCGGAACCACATCGGGCAATTAGCTTTGCCTTACGCTCCCTAAATTATGGCCTTGGCACCCCCTCTATCGCCGATGTCGTGAATCAGCTTGCCCTCAGCCCAACTCGCTTCATTCAGGTCTTTCAGGCCGAAGTAGGTCTGACACCGAAGCGCTTTTGTCAGGTACAGCGGTTTCAAAAGGCACTCCGTCTAATCGCCCGTCACCCATCAACAAGCTGGACTGAGGTCGCCCTGGCAGCAGGCTACTATGATCAGTCACACTTCATCAACGAGTTCCGCCGTTTCGCCGGAATCACCCCGACCCAGTTTGCACCGCAAAGCGCTGAACATCCCGGCAACCTGCCATTTTTCGAGTTGGGTTAAATTTCTTCCAATACAACGCGCGTTGCCTTTCCTTATCATGGCTCTGCCAAACGGAAAGGAGTTCCTTATGTCAACACGACCAGTGGTCTATTACGTCGCGGTCACTGCCGACGGCTACATTGCCCATGAAGATGGTGGAATAGATGGCTTCCTGCCAGAAGGTCCACATATCCCCGATTACTTTAACAGCCTGCGCGATTATGATACGGTCTTGATGGGGCGGCACACCTATGAGTTCGGTTATCGCTACGGCCTCCCGGCGGGACAACCCGTGCCGACTTACGCCCATATGATGCAGTATGTCTTCTCAAAATCTATGGACACATACCATCACGATCAATTGCGGATCATTCGGGAAGATCCGGCAGTCTTTGTGCGCGGTCTCAAATCAGCACCAGGTGGGGCCATCTATCTGTGCGGAGGCAGTCAACTGGCGGGCTATCTGCTGGAACACCGCTTGATAGACCGCGTCATTCTCAAGGTGAATCCGGTATTTTTCACGAAGGGGCTACCCTTGTTTCAGGGGACGGCTGCCGTAACCGGGCTGACCCTGCTGGACAGCAAACTCTATGCCAACGGTGTTCAGTTCCAGCACTACGCGGTCAATCCACCCGATTGAGCAGAACACCAGAGCCAATGATTGCAGCTTCCGCAAAGCAGCCTTCCGCTGGTAATGTCTATAATCAAAATGGACGAGATGAAGTTAGCTCGTCCATTTGATTTCACTCGATCGGGGATACAGGCCATGCACGACACCCTCAAGACCCTCATGCAAGCTTCCCCGGTCACAGGTCTGGCAGTAGCGACCGTCACCGACGGCACGATTCACACAACCTACCTGGGAACATGGGATGGTGCGCCGATCACGGCAGAAACGATCTGGCCGGTCGCCTCCCTGACCAAGCCGGTCTTTTCCGTTGGCGTGCTGCAACTGGTCCAGCAGGGTTTGCTGGAGCTGGACCGTCCGTTACAGGCCTACCTCCCCCAACCCTATCTGAATGGCGTGGACTTTCTGGACGAGATCACCGCGCGCCACACCCTGACCCATACCAGCGGACTGCCGAACTGGCGCGATTCACAGGGGTTACGAACTGGCTTCAGACCGGGGAGCCGCTTCAGTTATTCGTCTGAAGGGCTGAACTATCTGCAACATGTGGTCGAATATCTGCTGAGCAAATCCATGGCGGAATACCTGCGCGAGCATCTGTTCCTGCCGCTGGACATGCCCACCACCATATTAGAAGCCGAAACGGAAGAATCCCTGGGGCCGCACCTCGGCTTTCTGGCAGCGACTCTGCCAGCTAACGGCGCACTCAGCTTGCGGACGACCCTGCTGGACTACGCCCGCTTTGTCGAGGCGATGCTCACCTCTGATAGCTTCCTGCTGGGATCCGAAATGCACCGTGCGATGCTGATGCCACACATTTCAGTGGGTGTCTTTGAGCAGCTTCATTGGGGACTCGGCTGGGGTTTGCAGCAAGTCGATCACGAATGGAGCTTCTGGCACTGGGGAGCCAGGGGCCTTCCCCGCACTATGAACGTCGCCGTCGGCTGGCCGGATCGTCACGAAGCGATACTCATCTACACCAACCACGCCGATGGACTATACCTGTGCCGGGAGATCATCCAGGCAACCTTCCCCGGCAGAGCGCTTCCCGCATTCGATTGGCTGCTCCCTGCGCGGGATTGGCGGGCGGATGGCTCGCGTCCATCCCCGGTCTGAATACCAGCGGGTTTGAGTACACGAATTCAAAGTGAACCGCTTGAGGCAGTTCAGATTCCCATCGGATTCGGCAGATAGCCAATAAAACCGCAGATCTTCCACACACCGTTCACCCGGCGGCACTGATACACCGTCTGCCAGAGCATCCGCACATGCTCCCCGCTGCGCGTGATGATCTCGCCGTCAAACTTCTTGTGCAGGAGCGCCGCATCGCCGTTGATCTCGATCTCCAGCAGCGAAGTCGCCGCGTAGATAGCTTGCCGCAATGAGTCGGTGTCCACACGCCCGCCCAGGTCAACCGCATCGCGCAGCCACGATTGGCGGTACTCGCGTAAGGTGGGGAAGGTCAAGCGCCAGCCATCCGGGTTACCTTGCCCACGTCCGTCCACACCCATGAAGCCCTGCTCAATGAAGTCGTCGGCAACCATGCCCCAATCCTGCCGGACAAAGGCCTCAATATCACGGGCGACCAGCATCTCCCAGAGGGCGCATCGATCCGGGTCATCAGCAGGAAACGGATTGTGGTAGATGCTCATAGTAACTCCCTAAGCGCCTCGACCTCCGTTACCGGGTTGGCGCAGACAAAGTGCTTGCACACATAGGCCGTCGGCTGACCACCCCGCAGCGTCCGGTGACTGAGCAGCGGCACCACCGACTCACCCTCCACCGCTGCCGGAGCCAGCGCCAGAATCGCGTTCGGTCGCCACACCCGGTTGACCTCACGCAGCAGCGCCTGGGTCGCCTCGCTTGCTGGATCACCCACCAGGGCGATCTCGGTCAGCCCTGCCGTCAGCATATCCAACCCACTGAGCGACTCGGTGAACGCCTGCGGAGCCTGCCGCAGCGCCACGGTCAGCAGCGCCAGCGTCCGCCGGGCCGCCTCTTCGTACTTTGCTTCGCCGGTGTATGCCGCCAGCCGCAGTAGTTGCTTGACCATCAGGCCGTTGCCTGATGGCACCGCGTTGTCCTGCATGTTGCGCGGGCGGGCGATCAGCGCCTCATGGTCATCGCTGGTGTCGAAGAAACCGCCGTCGCTCGCGCTAAAATGCGCCAGCACCACATCCGCCAAGCGCCGCGCCTCAGTGAACCAACGCACCTCAAATGTGGTCTGATACAGTTCCAGCAGCGCGTCGATCAGGCAGGCGTAGTCTTCCAGATAACCGTTGAGCTTGCTCTGCCCGGCCTTGTGCGTGCGGTAGAGCCGACCATCCGGCGCGACCATCGCCCGCAGCAAGAACTCGCCCGTTCGCACGGCCGCGTCCCGATAATCCGCCCGGTCGAGGACTCGCGCCGCTTCCGCCAGGCTCGCCAGCATCATGCCGTTCCACCCCGTCAGAATCTTGTCATCCAGCGCCGGGCTCACCCGCAGCGTCCGCTCCGCATACAGGATTTCCCGCGCCCGTGCGACTGCTGCCCGCAGGTCTGCGACCGGGATCTTCAGGCGGGCGGCCACGGTCTCCTCATCGTTCGGCACATTCAGGATGTTATGCCCCTCGAAGTTGCCGCGTGGAGTCACACCCCAGTACGCAAGCGCCGCCGGGGCATCCTCAGCCAGCAGCGCCTCCATCTCCGCCTGGCTCCAGACGAAGAACTTACCCTCTTCGCCTTCGCTGTCGGCATCGGTCGCACTGTAGAAGCCGCCCTCCGGCGCGGTCATCTCCCGGCGAATGTAGTCGTAGATGTCCTCGGCAATCTGCTTGAAAAAAACATCCCCGGTGATCTGCCACGCATGGAGATACACCCGCGAGAGCTGCGCGTTGTCATACAGCATCTTCTCAAAGTGCGGCACCAGCCAGACTGAATCCACACTGTAGCGGTGAAAGCCCCCGCCGATCTGGTCATAGATACCGCCGTTCGCCATCTTGCGGAGCGTGAACAATACCTGACTCAACGGCTCGCGCTCACCCGACCGCAAATGCGCCCGCAGCATGAAGTCCAGGTTCATCGGCTGAGGGAACTTGGGCTGTGGACTAAAACCCCCGTTTGTGCTGTCGAATCCTCGGCTGATCTGCGCTTGACCGTGAGCGATCAGGTCTGCCGTCAGCCCGTTCGGATCGCCGCCGATCTCCAGCAGATCGCGGTTGAGCGCCTCGGCCATCTGCCCGGCCTGCTCCTCCACCCCGGCACGGCGGTCCTTGAACGCCTCGGCCACTGCTACCAGCACCTGACGGAAAGCCGGCATCCCATGGCGCGGCTCGCGCGGGTAATACGTCCCGCCGTAGAAGGGCTTGCCCTCCGGCGTCAGGAACACGGTCATCGGCCAGCCGCCGTGCCCGGTCATGCCCATCACCGCCTGCATGTAGATGTCATCCACATCCGGGCGTTCTTCACGGTCGACTTTGATGTTCACAAACAGGTCATTCATGATCTGGGCGGTGGGCGCGTGTTCAAAACTCTCGTGTGCCATCACATGGCACCAGTGGCAGGCGCTGTAGCCCACACTGAGCAGGATCGGCTTGTCCTCGGTCTTGGCGCGTTGGAAGGCTTCATCCCCCCACGGGTACCAATCGACCGGGTTGTCGGCATGTTGGCGCAGGTAGGGGCTGGTTTCGTGTTGGAGGCGATTCATGGATGACTCTCTGCTAGGGATCGACGGTTGGATTGCCAGAACTCTACCACAGAGGCACCGAGAACACAGAGAGAGGAGGATGAGTAGACCGCAATCTCACTGCTGTACACTCTGGGAGTCCCTTTAGGCAAGGGCGAGACGTCTTAGCATTGACCCTCCCTAAATCGAAACATATGTTCCGTTTTCATTTACTCATTTGTGCTACACTGTGGGCATGAACACCATTCGTCTTCGACTCCCCCTCTCCCTCGCCCCGCCTTACCCATTGTCTCACCCCAGCACCGTTCACGGGGCGAGAACGGAGAGGGGGCAGGGGGGTGAGGCCTCTGGATCCGGATCTCCCTCCGTGGCATAACCCGCTTTCCAAAAGGCAGAGGTTTCTACACGCGCTACAAATGCAATCATCGCATACAATCGAGAATGAGATGTTTCTGCTTCTCAGCAATCGAGTCAGCATCATGCGCCATCCCAAACGACTCAGCAGTAGCGATTACATTCCTCCACAATTCACAGTCAATGCCAACCGCTGGGAAGACCTCAAACCCTTTGGTCGGGAGATGCGCCACGAGCCTACACCCGCCGAAGAGGCGCTCTGGCAACGGCTGCGCGGCCGGCGCTTGAACCACGCCAAGTTCCGGCGGCAGCACGCTATTGCTAGCTTCATCGTTGATTTTGTCTGTATCGAGGCGCGCTTGATTGTGGAGGTGGATGGCATCATCCACGAGTCGCCAGACCATCAAGACTATGATGAGTCGCGTCAGCGAATGTTGGAAAATATGGGCTATCAGGTGCTGCGCTTCAGCAATGGCGAGGTCTTGCAACAGATGGAGGGTGTGCTGGCGGCCATCGGTGCGACTCTGGATGAAGGCCGTGGCAAATTCGAAGGTGACAAACATGGGCTACCGTAACCGCAAGCGCCGAGTTTCATGGGTTATGGAGAGGCCTCACCCCCAACCCCTCTCCGTTCTCGCCCCTTGATGGCGGTATGCAAGGGTTGCGCGAAAGGCGGGGCGAGGGAGAGGGGCTTTCAGAATGAAGCGAAGCGGCGCCCTCCCGTCTACCCACCATGACCTTGGCGTGGTTGGCGGGCGGTGACAGGCTCCCGGCTTCCCGCCATCACCGCCAAGGTTCAGCGCCAGCCTCCCGGGTTCCCGCCAAAAAGCATGGCGCCCATGTCGCCAATCAGCGCCGCGCTCCCGGCTTCCCACCAGCCACCTCGGCGGGAATTCCACCATTCGTGCCACTCCGACTCCCCTCTCCCCGCCGCGCTGTCTTCAGCGGACGGCGATGGGACGACAAAGGCGGGCCGGGGGTGAGGGCTACAAACGACAAAGGGCGCAGCCATGCCACGCCCTCTGTCTTATCTCTGTGTCCTCTGTGGTGAACTCTTAGAACTTCCAGTCCTTCAGCAGCGCAGCCAGCAGCGTCGCCCGGCGCGGCAGGCTCGCCAGCACCACATGCTCATGCAGCGCGTGCAGGCCGTCACCCTGCGGCCCCAGTCCATCCAGCGTGGGAATGCCCATGTGCGCCGTGAAGTTGCCGTCCGAGCCACCCCCACTGCCGTCCTCGCGGATGGTCAGGCCGTAGCTCTCCCCGATCTGCTTGCACTGGGCGTAAGTGGCTTTCATCAGGTCGTTGTGTTCCATCGGCCCACGGGCGTGATGCAGGCTCACCTCCAGCTTGATGCCGGGGATGAAGGGCGTCAGGTTCTCCATCACCTGCTGGATGTCCCCCCAGGCGCGGGCGGTCATCGTCCGCACATCGACCTGGGCGCTGGTGAATTCGGGGATGACGTTGAAGACCGTCCCACCTTTGACCACCGTCACCGAAACCGAGGTGCCGTTTTTGTAGTCGTTGAGGGCGTGCAGCTTCAAGGCCTGCTGGGCGAACTCGATGACCGAGTTGAGGCCCTGCTCCGGCGCGTTGCCCGCGTGGCTGGGTCGCCCATGAATATCGAGGTGGTAAGTGCCGACCCCTTTGCGCCAGGTCTTGAGGGCTTCTTCTTTGGTCGCCGGTTCCATCACCAGCACCAGCCCGGCCTGCGCCGCGGCCTCCTTAATCACCGGCTCCGAGTAGATGCTGCCGACTTCTTCATCGCTGGTCATCAGCACCCAGATCGGGCGGTTAGGCAGTTCGCCACGCTCAATCAAGCCCTTGATCGCCCACATCGTGACGGTGATACCGCCCTTCATGTCAATCGCGCCGGGGCCAAAGAGTTTGCCGTCCGCGTCGATACGGGTCGGGCGCTCGGCCAGCGTCCCTATCGGCCAAACCGTATCAATGTGGATCAGGAACATGATCGGCTTGCCGGGAGCATCCGCGTTCCACTTGGCGAGCAGGAAATCGCCCACTTTCTCCTGCGGGTAGCGGGTGACTGCCGCCCCCATCTGCTTGAACTCGGACTCCATGAACCCGCCCAGGGCTTCCACTGCCGGCTTGTCCAGGGTGGGTGTCTCATAGCTGACGAGCTTCGTCAGGTAGTCGGTCATGGCCTGCTGATGAGACTGGAAAAACGTAAGCAACTCGGACATTACAACTTGCACCTCTGTAGAAAGCAACCAGCATTCAACATGCAGTGATCAGCCAGAAAAAGCTGACCGCTGTTCGCTGAAAGCTGTCCGCTAGAATGGACATAAATCAGCCGCCGTATAGGTCGGGCTGCGACTCCCGTATCGGTTGAGCAACTCCAGGGCTTCAGGCCGGGTGCCGATTATAGCCTGCACTTCGCGGCAGGCGCTATTCAGGTTGCCGGTCACCTGGAGGGCGTTCCAGAACGTATTTAACAGGGCAGTGTAGATCGGCGCTGTGGCCGGGTCAGGATAGGGCTGGATAGCGGCCTGATAGGTCGGCAGCAGGCGATCATCTTCGGTATAGGCGTAAGCCAGCACCAGCCGGTAGAACGCATAACTGCTGAGTAAGCCTTGCTCGTCGTTGAACCAGAAGCGCAGCCCGGTATCCGTTTCTGCCTGACTGTACAACGCAACCGCCGAGTCGAATTCTTGTCGAGTGAAGGCGCGGTCAGCCTCCTGCAACACCTGAATCTTAAACCGCGGTGGATCGAGCTGAACAATCGACAGGGTGTAGTTGGTGCCGTTCCAGTCGTAGATATACGTGCCGGTGCGGAGCGGACCAGTTGCCCGGTTGCCATCAAAGTCGGAGCGGGCAACGATCTCCTGCACGCGGTCGCTATCCATATCATTGGCTGTGGGAGCGCTGGCGCTGGCAATGGTCCCGTTGAGCAGACTCACAAAGCGCCCGCTGGGAGGGTCAAAGGTCATCAATTGGGTGCGGTAAGCACAGTCGTCCGGGTTCTCCACCGAGCACGTCTGGGCGCTAAAGAGCAAGTCCGGGCGGTTATCCGCGTTGAGGTCAGCGCTGCTGATGAGCTGCGGCGCATCACCGCCGGTCGCGGTCTGGAAACGCAGGTCATAGACCCCGTTGACACAGCCCAGCACTAACAAAGTGCCCCCTTCATCGGACGCGGTATAGCTGAGGATGACATCCGCCTGCCCCGCACCTGTGAAATCGGTACTGAGTTCGACTCCCCCCTGCTCGCCAATGGCCCCCCAGCGGCGCAGTTGATCCGCCAGAGTGAGCGGTGCCCCCCCTTGCGTCAGATAGTTGACGATAACTGTCCGCAGCGCCAGACCGTTCGTCGGCGCAGCCTCATCCAATGGGGGATTGGCCGGGACAGGGCAAGCAGCGTAATTGGGCGTAGCGGTGGGTTGGCTGGCGAGCGCGACGGCAGTCGCGGGATTGGACAAGCCCACCCCATCCAGCGGCAGACTGATCTGCGCGGGCAGCACCCCATCCAGGCGTGCGCCAGGGGTCATCGTCGGGAATGGGATGGGGGTCGGTGCAGTGGGCAGACTGGCGGTCGGCGCGCAGGCAGAAAGCAAGATCAGAACCAACCACAGAGTCACAGAGGTCACCGAGGAGACACAGAGCACATCGCACTTCCGGCTGGAAGCTGGAAGCTGGTCGCTGAAAGCCCGTTTAACCACGTACAATAGCCGGTTCATCATGCCCGCAAGTATAGCCAGCAACAGGGGGAAGGCAATTGCCAACCATACACATTCGACCAGCCACTGAATCCGACCAAGCCCGTATCAAGGCCATGGTACGTCAGGAAAACCTCGATCCAACCGCGCTGCACTGGTCGCACTTCCTGATTGCGGAAGACGCCGGGCAAACCATCGGCATCGGCCAGATTCGCCCATCCCCCAACTGCCGGGAATTGGGCAGTCTGGTCGTGTTGGAATCGCACCGGAAAAGTGGCGTGGGTGCCCTATTGATCGAGGCGCTGGTCAAGGACGAGCCGGGGCCTGTATTTCTGGAGTGCCTGGCATTCCGCGAACCTTACTACAGCAAGTTTGGTTTTCGGCGTGTGCCCTGGTGGGAAACACCCATGCCGCTGAAGCTCAAGGCGGGTTTAGGTGGGATTTTCGGGAGGCTGTTCGGGTATCAGGTGGTTACCATGCGCTGGCGCTAATGCGGAAAGACCACAGAGGGATCAAGTTAGTTAGCGATCCCTCTGTGTGGAAGCTACTACTCTTCGGCCAGTTGCTCCGCGAGCGCAATATCCTTGCGGACGTTCTGAAAGCGCAGGTAGAGTGACCCGATGAACACTAGCATGATGACCGCAATGACGGCTAATCCACCAAAGAGATAGTCAGCAGTATAGGGAATTCCAGAGACTTCCGCAGTTTGAAAGAGAATTGGCATGATTAACGCTCCAATAGGCGGGACTTGAGCAGCGCAGCGCGTTCGGCCAGTGCTTCCAGACGGACGCGGTACCACATCAGGGTGACGGGGATGAGAACCGCCCAGGGAATAAAGCCGGTATAGAGTGCCAGTCGAACGCCTTCGGTAGCCTGAATATCGAACATACCCTGGGCCTCGGTCTGGACGCTGGGGCCGACCACCACTGGATGGATGGTATCTGGGCGAATGCGGGTGATGACCAGCGTGATGATGACAGTAGTAAAGGCCAGCACGCCATAAATCGCCGCAAACCGGCGGCGTGTATCCGCATTATCAATGCCCGCACGGAGCATCAGGTAGGCGAAATAGGTCAGCACCATGATGGCTTCTGCGGTTAGGCGTGGATCCCACGTCCACCAGGTATTCCAGATGGGACGTGCCCAGAACATGCCAGTCAGCAGGTTGATGAGAGACAGCGCCAGACCGACTTCGACACCGGCGACGGCCAGGCGATCCCACTTCGCGTTACGAGTCCGCAGATAGGCAATGCCCCCGACTACGGTCGCCGTAAAAGCGAAAAATCCGCCGAAGAAGGCCGGAAGGTGAATGTAGAACAACCGCTGGACATCACCCTGATCGACTTCAGTACGAGCGACGAACAAGGCGACATACAGGCTGATGACCAGGGCAATCGGTGTCACGATGGTTAGAATAGTCAACAAACGTGGGCGAGCGGGTGCAGCCGCTGCCGGGTCCGCAGTGGACAATGACATAGACTTTACAGCAGTCACGAGGGATCCTTTCTCTCCATTAAATCTATGCAAATCTGCATAAATCTACAAAGAACCTTGGCAAGATGCAAGCAGCGATAGATTCAGTGGTTGGTGCTTGTTCCTGAACAGTGTTACCACGATCTGCCCCGGTGCAAACCGTGTCATTCGTCCTGTATCTGGCGGTTATTCTTCCACCACATACTCGAAGAGCAGCACACAGAGAGTCAGATAGATGACATCCAGCACCAACAAAATCTGCGGCCAGGCAATCCATTCGTCTTGAGGCGCGCCACTGAGGATGTTCGTCGTGGCTCGAACAGCAGCCAAGAGCACAGGCAGCGCAATTGGCAACAGAACGATGGGCAGCAGGCTTTCCCGCGTGCGCGTCTGCACAGTCATCGTAGCTAACACGGTACCGATGGCGCTAAAGCCGAGCGTCCCCAGGGTCAATACCAACAGGACCCAGGGCTGGATCATATTGACGTTATAGAGGGCGGCCATGACCGGCAGCAGCGCCAGACCAACCAATAGTGAAAAGAGGAAATTACCAACCAGCTTGCCAATAAAGACTGCCGGGCGATCTATCGGCGCGAGCAGCATGGCATCCAGGTTGCCCTGATCACGCTCCGCCGCAAGGCTCCGGTTCAGACCAAGGATGCTGGCAAAGATGACCGTCACCCACAGCACACCGCTGATGGCTTCCTGCCGGGCGATTCGGTCAAGCTCCAGAGCAAAGCTGAACACAAGGATACTCAGAAGCGCGAATAAGCCCATCATACTGATGAGTTCGCGGCTGCGAAATTCAATTCGTAGGTCTTTACGGACGATGGCGCTAACGGCGCGGAAAAATGAAGTTTTCATCTTGCTGAAGCCATGCTGGTAACTTCGGTATAAATCTGGGACAAGCGAACAGAATCCATCCCTATCGTGGGGGTATCGAGGCCGATCACACCGCGCGCCAGAATGACCACACGGCTCACCAGACCCGGCACCCGCGCCAGATCATGGGTTGTCATGACGATGGTGCGGCCTTCGCGGTGCGCGTTACGGAGCAACTCATCCAGTACGCCAGCGGCATCCACATCCAGGCCCGTATACGGTTCATCCAGCAGCAAAATATCAGGGTTATGGATGAGCGCACGGGCAATCGTCAGGCGCTGGAGCATGCCTCGCGAATAGGTTCGCACCAGGTCATCCCCGCGTTTACCCAACCCCACTTGACCCAATAGATCATCAATCCGCCCATCGAGCGCAGTCGGGGCAAGGTTGTAAAGCTGTCCAAAGAAACGCAGATTTTCCCGAGCGCTGAGCGCCTCGTAAACCAGCGCTTTGTGACTAACCACACCAATCTGCGAGCGCACCGCATGAGCTTCGCCAGGCAGTTCCCAACCACCCACCTTGATGACTCCGGCAGAGGGTTTACTCATCCCGGCCAGCATTCGCAGGAGGGTGGATTTCCCCGCACCATTTGCGCCCAGAAGCGCGACAAATTCCCCACGATAAATGGTCAGATCAAGCTTGCGGAGAATAGGTAACAGGTCAAAGGCCTTGACCAGACCCGTCACTTCAATGAGAGGAGCTGCATTCATTCCGGTTTGCCTTCGCCAAGAAGTTCCGCCAGACGCGCCTTGAGTTGCGCCCGCTGTCGGTGCCAGACATCGTGATTAAGCCGCCCGGCCTTATGATCGTCATCCAGTTCAGCGATCTGCTTCACCAGGGCATCAATCAGCGCCTGTGGATTGGGTTTGCTGCCCACGACCCGCGAACGCCAGATGAGCAATCCGGCCACGGCTAACGCGCACAGACCAATGCCGATGAGCAGCACCGGCAGCAGATTACTGGTCGGTACCGCTACAGGCGTATCACCCAAAGTAGGGCCAGGAGCCGCCGCGCCACTAATCTCAAACCGAAGCGAATTTCCGGCAGGCAAGCTGAGAGTCGCGCCATAACCGGCAAACACTTCCTCCGCGCCAGGGGCGAGAGTCTGCGGCCCGATGGATGGCAACTGATCACTGGTGACGGTGAGTTCTTGCGGAGAAATAAGCAACCGCACAGGCCCTTCGACCGCGTAAGTGACGGGCTGCTCGATGATAGAACCCCGCGCATCATACGGCACAATATAGACCACCACGATCAGATGTTCCTGACCAGGGTAGACCGGGCTGCTGTCAATGACGGTGTAATTCTCTTCCGAGAAGACATAGCGGTTCGGATCATCGTAGCTGATGATCTGGGCACCCGGCGGCAGACCGAGTACAACCGAGGCAAAGCGCCCATTGCCGAGGGCGGTGCTGCTGGTGAAAGCGCGGTCACTGCTGTTGCTGTACAGGATGGCTTGCTGGATCTGCAGTGTATTGCCGAGCGCGCGCACCTGCGTGACCATGCGGCTGATCGACAACACTGCCGGGTCTTCGGTCAACTCATAGATGGTCAGGGGCAGATCAACCGTCGGTGAGTTCGGATCGCCCACCTGCGGTGGACTGCTGAAAATACGGTCACGGTAGATGACTGCGGTGATGTAATCAGCCTCGGCACTGATGAGGGTACCCTCAAATGTATAGGTGCCATCCGCAGACAGAGTCGTCTGCCCTTGATCGACCAACTGACCATTTTGTGTGACCAGCAAGTTCACCTGCAAATCGGCTGGTACGCTGCCGCCTGCCGTCCCATTAGTGACTCGTCCGGTCACGCGCCCTGTGACTCCGGCAACGGTTGGGGCCGCACTACTGGCTTCCTCAGTCGTGACCGGCAGCGTGACGGCCTGCCCTATCGAAGCGGGATTAGCAACCGTCAGCGAACGCACATATGCGGCTGCATCCCAACCTTGATCTTCGGTTGCCGCTGTTCCCAGCCGAGTCTGCAACTCCTGCGCGAGCGCCTGCTGGCTCAGTTGAACGCTGGCCGCCAAGTCACTGAGATCGCTGACATCAACCCCTGCCGATTCAATCAGCGCCTGACCACGAGCGATCTGTTCCGGCGTATAGGCCAGGGTGTAGGTGAAAAGCGCAGCTGCCCAGCGTTCAGTTTCCGTCAGAGTCACGCCCCAGGGGGGCATGAGTTTGTCAATACGCCCGTTGGTGATAGTCGCAAAATAATCCGCTGGGGATTGTTCGCGGGCGGTCAAAGGATCACGGAGCATGGGCGGCGGTGTAGGAAGCTGCCCATTGCGGACCAGTTCCCCATCACCCATACCCGTACCATGACAGCGGGTGCAATTTTGGGTGAAGACCTGCGCCCCTAAAGCCACATCGGGTGGGACTGAAGGAGCCAACGGCGCGGCGCTGGTGGGCGCTGCCGTGGGTGGTGGAATGGTCGCAATGATGCGCGGTTCACCACCCAGTCCACCACAGGCGGAAAGGATAAACAGAACGCCACCAAGGCATAGAAGACGCAGAATTTTCATAGAGAGCAATTTACGCATGTCAGACTCGTCAATAAAGGCGCAGTAAGGGCGACCCAATGGATCGCCCCTACTATCGTTGGTATGCCAGACAGTCTCTATTGTTCATGGAAGCTGACGAATTGCGAGTATGGTCTCATCCGTTCGCTCCCCGCCGCGCCGCAATGGCCGCTTCGATGCGGTCATCAATGGCGCGGTCAATGCTGGCGTCATCATCCGCGCTGGTCAGCAAGTGTTCAGCATCCAGAGTATCCAACGCCCTGAGCACCTGAATACCACGCTGGACCCAGGGTTCGCGCTCAAGGTCATAGTCATCCGGCTGCATTTTGCCGGTGCGGTGATCTTCATCAATATCACGGATGTTGGTCAGTACACGCTCGTAGACCATCAGCAGGCGGTCTCGCTGGCGGTTAGCCCGCAGACGGTCAGCATCAGCCCTGTGTTCGCGGCGGGCGAAGGGATAGGCAACATAGAGCAGCAGTGCGAAAACAATCACCGCTGCGGCAATCAGCCCCTCGATACTCATGTACCGCCACCCCCGGCGAGAACCGATTCAATGACCGCAGCGAGCTGATCCTGCTGGAGCGCGATGGGGTAAAAACCAACCACTTGCCCCTGCTGATCGATGACGAACGTTTCGGGCACGCCGGTGATACCATACAGTTCACCGATACGTGTGCCGAGGTCGAGGCCGTTGGGATAGTTCTGGCTGAATTCGTCGATGAAGGCGCGGGCATTCCGTTCTGTATCGGTCCAGGCCACGCCCAGCAACACCACACCACGATCCCGATAGCGTTCCCAAACCGCCTGCAAGGCCGGGGCTTCATCCCGGCAAGGCACACACCAGCTCGCCCAGAAGTTGATGACGACCACCTGACCGCGCAAATCCGAGAGACGCACATCCTGGCCATCCAGCGTGGTCAGGGTGAAATCCGGCGCGGGACCGCTGGTCGGCTGACCCGCGTTGCGGTCAATGAGCGCCAGTCCGAAGACCGCCGCGACCGCGACCACACCGACCAACAGCACAATGCCGCCCATCCCAATACCCCGTTTGGGGGCGTCAGTAGGAGTCGGTTCCAGTTCGTTGAGCAGGTTTTCAGTCATGGTTCAGTCGATTGTCCATAGTCTGTAGCTGATAGTAGGGAAAAGGCTCACCTCGTCCTCAACCACCATTTACCTAGCGCCGTTTGATCAGGTCGGATTCCAGACGGGCACGATAGCTGGCTTCATCATCAAGCGTACTGACTGTCCCGGTTGTCGTTGCCAGTGTACCACGCTGACCCCGTCGCCAGCGGATGAGGATACTCACCCCGGCGACCAGAACAACAGCACCTATCAGCCAGGGCGTGATGAGCGAAAGACCGCGCAGCAGCGGATCTTCCGGCACGCCGACCACCCGATCCCCATAACGATCGACAAAGTTGGTGATGATCTGCTGCTCGCTTTGACCTTCAGCCAGTTGAATGCGAATCTCTTCACGCCACTGGATACAGGCTTCGGTCGGGCATACATCCAGCGGGATATTCTCGCAGACCGGGCAGTAGAGGCTGGCCGCAACCGCGTTGACCGCATCATCGCTGACCGCGCTGGTATCAACAACTGCACCCGGTTCCGGCGTGGTGATAGGTTCCTGTGCGGAGGCGATAGAGAGTTGAACCACCCATATACAGAATGCCCATACGATCACGATGCGGGCGCACAGCCGTGCGCCCCAACGAATACCGGCAATGCGCTGGTTGGTAGCCATCTTCATGCGGATGCCTCCTGACGGCGGGCGGCGACTGGGGCCCGCGCCGGGGTGTACTCGACTTGCTGGGCGGGCCAGGCTGCGATGAACGTCCCCAGCATCAGGATCAGACTCCCCCACCAGATCAAGTTGACCAGCGGATTGATGTAGACCTTGAAAGTCGCCAGGCGCCCCTGTTCCACCCAACCGGAGAGCAGCACATAATAGTCAGCTTCCAGCGTGCTGTGCGCTCCAGCGATGGTCATGGGCATATCCGGATAGACATCAAAACGGGGACGCAGGCGGGCGACTTCCTGCCCCTGCTGAAAGACAGTCACATCGGCGATTTCCATCTGGCGACCATCTTCAGCTATGGCTTCGGTAAAGTGGTCATAGCGCATGGAATAATTCCCAAAATCCATGACCTCCCCGCGCCCCAGTGTGCGAGTCGTCTCCTGCTGGAACATGGTGCTACCGATCACGCCGATGCCCACAACAGTCACTCCCAGGTGGACGATATAACCGCCGTAACGCCGTCGGTTACGCCCGAAAACTGCTCGCAGCGCCGTCAGCCAATCTTCGTTGAGGCTGGTCCGGCGGGCAGCCGCTCCCCGATAGATCTCATAGAGGGCGACAAAACCTGCCAGCGAGACAATGAAATAGGCGAACAGCGCCAGGGGGGAAGCCATGCCACCCAGCACAAAGACGATCATAAAGACAGCCGTCAGGATCAAGGGGACGACCAGTGACCGCCCGAGGCGAACCATCGACGTGACGCCCCAGGCTGACAGCGGCGCGATGCCCATCAGGATGTACATCACCGCAAAGAGCGGCGGTGTCACCTGTAAGAAGTACTGTGAGCCGAGCGTGATCTCTTCACCCAGAAACAGTTCGGTGATGACCGGCGCACCAAAGCTGCCCCAGAAGATGACCACGAACAATGCCACAAAGACGATATTGTTAAAGACGAACAGGACTTCCCGGCTGAACAACACCTTGAGGTTGCCACGCTGAGAGAAGTCAAAGTACTGATGCTCGTCCTTGAGTTCACCCCGGTTCCAGCGGTAGAGAATCAATCCAATGGAGATCAGCGTGATGGCTGCCCAGAATAGGAACATGGGCATCCCGACCGGGCTGCGCGCAAAGGCGTGCACGCTGTCGATCAGACCACTGCGAGTGGCGAAGGTGCCGAACATGACCGCGCTGAAGGTGCCAATCACCAGGAACATGTTCCAGACTTTAAGGATGCCGCGCTTCTCCTGCATCATGACACTGTGCAGGAAAGCCGTGCCGATCAGCCAGGGCAGAAAGGCTGCATTCTCGACCGGGTCCCAGCCCCAGTAGCCGCCCCACCCCAGCACATCATAGGCCCAGCGCCCGCCGAGAATGAGCCCTAAAGTCAGGAAAATCCAGGAGATGAGCGTCCAGCGGCGGGTGGCTTTGATCCAGTTGGTGGACAAATCACCTGACGCGAGCGCTGCCATGGCGAAGGCAAAGGGAATCGTGAACCCGACAAAGCCGAGATAGAGCATGGGCGGATGGATAATCATGCCGAAGTGACGCAGCAGCGGATTGAGGCCATGAGCCTTTTCGGTAGCCAGCCATTCGTAAGGCGGTGTGATCGCCCCTGCCGGGATGAACATACTCTCAATCGCGCGGATGCCTTCCGGCGAGTTCACCCACCACCAGCGATCAAAGGGATGCTCGAAGAAGAACACCAACCCAATGAAGAAAGCCATGACCGCGCTGGAGTAGGCAATGACATAGGGCATCAGACGGTGGTTACTGCGCCAGTTCATGGCAATCGCCGCAGCCGTGAAGGCGCTCATCAACACCGACCAGAAGAGCAGTGAGCCTTTCTGCGCGCCCCACAGGGCGGTGATGCGGTAGAACAACGGCGTCGCAGGATCCGTTACTGAGGCGACATAGGTCAATTGGTACTGCTGCTGGATCAGGGCGATCAGCATAGCCGCAGTGGCAATGAGCAGCAGCGGAAAGACGGCGATGGCGGCATTGCGGGCGCTGATGACCAGCCGCTCTGATCCGCGCTGCCCGCCGAGAACCGCAGCCCCAGTCGCATAGACGGCAGCGACAAAGGCGAGGAAGATGGTCACAAGGCCAATTTCAGCGAGCATAAGGTCTTTAGTCCATAGTCTATGGTCGGTAGAAGCGTGGGCGGTAGCTGATGGTCAATGTAAAGATTGAGATGGGTGACGGATAGCCAAAAGCGGTTTAGTCACCCAAAGCAAAAACGATCAACCCCAAACCAGTAACCGGTAGCTGATCGCCAGAAGCCCTTACGCCCCCGGCAGCGGCGTGGCGACGATCTCACCCTGAGGCTGGGCCTCTTCAAAACGGGTCGGGCATTTGAGGCTGAGTTCAGTGGCATGGAAGATGCCATCCGCACCCAATTTCCCGCTCAGAATGGCCTGCGCTTCGTGCCGAAGCAGATCCGGCTTGACCTGCCCTTCCACCCGCACCTGGATGCGGTTCGCTTCCGGGTTATTGGCAGCCAAGTGCAGCGCTTCAGCCAGGTTATCAAAATTCTCCGGCACATTGGCGACGGTGAAGGTCAGAACGAGGTTTTGAGCATCATACTGGATGGTATCACCCAGCACGACACCAGCCACCCGAATCGTCCGGTTGGCATTGGCCGGGTTGGTCACCAGCTCATCAATGGTCTGATAGAAACGGGCACCTGCGGTCATGCCGCTGAAAATCAGATACGCGACTGCGACCAGAATCAGAATGCCACCAATCAAAAACTTCAGCCGATCCGAGCGGACGGGGGCGGGAGCCGGTTGCCCGGTCCGGGGCTTCTCCCAGGTTGCCTGTGCCATGTTAACAATACTCCTCTTACCAGATGATCTCGTGATTGTACCTGAGTTGCTTTGTGAAAAAGTCTACAAAAAAGACCAGACCTAAGCAATTACCGCCCACCCAATTTAGATGAGAGTTTATGGTTTGACCGGCCATTTTGTGACGAAACCGTCACATCACAGTCAAATTAGCTGCATAGTTCCCCATTACAGTGAAATCAAATTCACCGTTAGCCGTTCGTTGGGCCAAGAGCGAGGAACGATCTATGCAGACATCACGACGCGACTTTCTGAAAATGGCTGGATCACTGGCCGCCATCGCCGCAGCAGGCAGCGGAGTCACACTCAGTGGGCAACGGATCACCCGCGCCGCTGATGGCAGCCACCCATTGACGTCCAATGATCCGACGCTGCACTTGCTCAACCGCATCACCTATGGGCCGCGACCTGAAGAGGTGGAACGTGCCCGGCAGATCGGCGTGGAAGCCTTTCTGGAAGAGCAGTTAAACCCGGAGACCGTGGATGACTCGGCGATGGATGCCATCCTGGCGACCACGCCCATTCTGTTCATGAACCGGCGCGATAGTTATGCGCTGCGGGATTTCGGCGGACGGGCGATGCGGAGCCTGCGCGAGGGCATGATCGAGCGCGCCGTCCACAGCAAACGGCAACTGCTCGAACGGGTCGTCGAATTCTGGTCGGATCACTTTAACGTGGTTCATGATGACTACGCCAACGATATGGTGGTCTTCTACCGGGAAGCGATCCGCAAGCACGCGCTGGGGAACTTCCGCGATATGGTATTGGCGACAGCACAAGCGCCAGCCATGCTCTACTATCTGGATCAAACCTACAGCGATAAGGATCATCCGAACGAGAACTACGCCCGCGAACTGCTGGAACTACATACGCTGGGCGTGGACGGCGGTTATACCGAAACGGATGTCAAGGAAGCGGCCCGCGCCCTGACTGGCTGGACGGTCAATGATGGCGTGGAAGATGGCTTCTACTTCAACCCGGATATGCATGACACCGATGAGAAAACCATCCTCGGTCATACCATGCCTGCCGGACGCGGAATCGAGGATGGGCTGCATCTGCTCAGCATCGTCGCCAATCATCCATCAACCGCGCAGTTCGTCTGCCGCAAACTGGCCGTCCGTTTTGTGAGCGACGCCCCACCGGACTCACTGGTCGAGCGCATGGTGCAGACCTGGATCGAGACACGCGGTGAGATCAAGCCAGTGCTGCGCGTGCTCTTCACGTCGGACGAATTCTATGCGGCAGCCGGACAAAAGTTCCGCCGTCCGCTGGATTTCTTCATCGGGGCGCGGCGGGCGACCGGCAGCGAGATCCTCAATTACTGGTGGCTGCACGGCACGCTGGAAGAACTGGCCCATCTGCCCTATGGCTGGTATCCACCGAACGGTTACCCGGATGTAGCCGCAGCGTGGAAAGGTACCAGCAGTCTGCTGGCGCGATGGAATGCTGCGACCCTGCTCACCCATGAATCGCTGAGTGTAGGCGCGAATGAACTCCGGACCGAAATCCTGGAACGCACCGGTCATCCGGGCACAGTCGGTGAACTGGTGGACGCGGTAGCGACACAAGTCTTCGGCGTGCCGCTCCCGGCAGAGCAGCGCGCAGCCTTTGTGGAATACGCGGCGGAGGGCGGTGACGAGTCGACCTCAGTCGACATCCACCTCCTGATCCGCAAGGTTGGGACGCTCTACGGGATGATGCTGGCCTCGCCCATTTACCAATGGAGATAAGTGGCTGGTGGTCAGTGGCTAGTGATTGGTGATCAATGAAAGACGAGCAGAGTAATGGTCGATTGTAGGGGCGCACGGCTGTGCGCCCGGAAACGTAGAGACGAGGCGTGCCTCGTCCGCCCGACCTGGAACCTGTGACCCGTAACCTGAAACAAACGCTGACGGCTGATCGCTGTCTGCTTCTTGAGGAGATCGACAATGCAAACACGACGTGAGTTTTTATCGAAGACCGGGATGGTCGGGGCGCTGGGCATCAGCAAGGCGCTGTTCCCAGCCTGGATGCCGCGACTGGCCTTCCGTCCACCGAACCAGAATCGGGGAGCGCGGGATGTGCTGGTGTGCATCTTCCTGCGCGGTGGGATCGACGGCCTGAGCGCGGTCGCCCCGTACGGCGAAGGGGCCAACTACTACGACAACCGCCCCACCCAACGGTTGGCTGAACCGGGCAGCGGTTCCGGCGCGGCGGTCGATCTGGATGGGTTCTTCGGGTTTCATCCGGCACTGGCCCCGCTCAAGGACATCTACGACGTGGGGCAACTAGCCGTCGTCCATGCCACCGGCAGCATCGACCCGTCACGCTCGCACTTCGACGCCATGAAGTTCATGGAATACGGGACGCCGGGCGCGAAGAACACCGGCACCGGCTGGATCGGGCGGCATCTGGAGTCGGCAGCCTGGCAGAACGACTCGCCCTTCCGGGCGGTGGGCATGGGCGCGATGGTGCCGACCTCCCTGCGGGGTAGCGTGACCCCGCTCTCGCTCCAGTCGATTGCCAACTTCCATCTGCGGGGGCGGGAAGGCGAACTGCGGAAAATGCAAGAGACGCTGGCCCAGCTCTACAGTGTTCAGGCTCCAGTGGATGACCTGAGCAAGCAGGCCAGCATGGTCTTTGAAACAGTCGATATGCTCCAGCAGATCAATGCGGACGGCTATACCCCCTCGAACGGGGCCAGCTACCCGGATGATGGGGAAGGCTTTGGGCAAGGCTTGAAGCAGATCGCCCAGCTCATCAAGGCAGACGTCGGGCTGGAAGTAGCCTGTGTGGACTTGGGCGGCTGGGATACGCACGAGAATCAAGGCACGCTGGATGGCTTCTTCAACGCGCGTCTCTCGGTACTGGGGCGCGGGCTGCACGCCTTCTACAGCGATTTGCAGGACTCGATGGCGAATATCACCGTCGTGACCATGAGCGAATTTGGACGGCGGGTGGCCGAGAACGCCAGCAACGGCACCGATCACGGGCATGGCAACTTCATGTTCGTGATGGGCGGCGGAGTCCAGGGCGGTCAGGTCTTTGCGCGCTGGCCGGGTCTGGCCCCGGAAGCCCTGAGCGATGGCGATCTGGAGATCACCACGGATTACCGCGACGTGCTGGCGGAGATCATCAATGGGCGGCTGGGCAATGCGGCGCTCGACCAGGTCTTCCCGAACTTCACAGTGAGTCCGCTGGGATTGGTCGCGCCACGATAGTGGTCGGTGACTGGTGGTCAGTGGTTAGTGAAGAAGTGAAGAGTGAAACAGTACAGAGTACAGAGTGCCGAGTACGGAATTGTCCTGAAAGCTGTACGCTGACGGTTATAAGTTGATCGCTCTTGACCTGAAACCTGTAACCTGAAACTTGCAACCCACAGAGGAGATTATCAATGAACACAACCCTGAAACGGCTGGCAATCGCGGGATTGGTCAGCCTGCTGCTGACGGCGCTGGTGATCCTGCCGGTCGGCGCACAATCGGAGGAGCAGATCCGCGAGCTGGTGCTGGCGGCACTGACCACAGACCCTGAATTCGTGGGCTGGATTGACCAGTACCCGGACTTTGATAGCGATGTGTACCAAATCGACGGGGACATCTGGCAGGCGGACTTCTACAACGATGAGAACCGGGATGAGTGGATCGGCTACGGGCAGGTGGACATCGCCAGCGTCGAAGTGACCGAGGCCTTCGCCCCGCGCCCGCTGGATGCGGAGACGTACCAGGCGCAACTGCCGAAGGTGGAGATTGTGGTGCTGAACGACCCGGAAGTGCTGGCGCGGCTGGGCGATCCGCTGCTGTGGGATCAATACACCGATTTCAACCGCTGGGATCAGGTATGGGAAGTGTACTTCGTGCGCGGGATTGAGGCCGTGAACGTCTCGGTCTACAGCAATGAGAACGGGCGCATGACGGTGGAAGGCATCTACAACCCGAACGACCTGGCGCGGAACGATGAGATCCAGGCGGCGCGGGATGAGGCCATCGGGCTGGCGTACTCCGGCGAAGGGATTGATGTGGCGCTGGAGGGCTACGACGACTGGACAACCTATGTGGAACAGGTTGAGGACACGCGCTGGTCGGTGAGCTTCAACGCGGGCGATCAGGAACTGTACTTCGCGCTGGTGGATGTGGAGACCGACGAGGTGCTGATGACGCAGGTCGGCGGGGAATAAGAGAAGATTTTACTGCAGAGAGGCAGAGAAGACAGAGGAGCAGAGGCATAGAAGAGATTCCATGCAAAGCGGCAAAGCCGCAAAGCAGATGAACTTGTAGGGGCGCACGGCTGTGCGCCCAGCACAGAGGGTGTGGCGAAGGCTGCGCCCTTTGTTGTTTGCAGCCCTCACCCCCCTGCCCGCCTTCGGCGTCCCTCGCCTCAGAAGGCCCTACAAGGACTTCCTTCGGTCGCTGGAGATGGGGAGTCACGTATGACAAACCTGGCGAAGCTTCCGCCGAGGTGGCTGGCGGGAAGCCGGGAGCGCGGCGCTGATTGGCGGCATGGGCGCCATGCTCGATGGTGGGAACCCGGGAGGCTGGCGCTGAAGTTTGGCGGTGTCAGCGGGAAGACGGGAGCCTGTCACCGCCCGCCAACCACGCCAAGGTCATGGTGGGAAGACGGGAGGGAGCCGCTTCGCGGGCGTTCACAGGGGGCCGTTCACAGTCATCGTGAAGACGGAACCTCACCCCCTGCCCCCTCTCCGTTCTCGCCCCGTGATAAGGGCTGGGGTGAGACACTGGGTAAGGCGGGGGGAGGGAGAGGTAGATGGTGTTCATGCTCACAGTGTAGCACGGATGAGGGAAAGAAACGGAACATATGTTTCGATTTTACGGGACTTCCACAGGCACAGGAAAAGCGGGAATCCAAAAAAATCGATTCGCCTTCGGCGGGGAAGAAAAGGCAAAGACGGGCGCAAGCGCCCGGAAGATCAGTGTTCAGGATTCAGAGAGAAGGGGGGACACCACTACCCACCGCAGACGCGACCCGAAAACCGAGCGTGCCGTAACGGTAGTCCGGACTGCTGGAGTTGCGGTAGGCAGCGCGCGCGTAGATCTGAGCAACATGCCAGGAACCCCCGCGCAGGGCGCGTCGGTTGCTCCCATCCAGACTGTCTTCACGTCCATCTTGTGCGTCAAAGGGATACGGCTGATACAGGCTGCTGCACCATTCCCAGACGTTGCCGCTCAAATCCAGCACCCCCACCCAGGAGGCACCAGACTGGCGAACCGCCTCCCCGACCGCCGCTGTTTTGCCGCCGGAGTTTTTGTCATAGATCACCACGCTGGCATCAAAGGCATTGCCCCAGGGATAGGCCCGGTTCTCTGGCCCGCGTGCCGCCCATTCCCATTCAGCCTCAGTTGGCAAGCGACCGTCGCGCCACTGGGCATAGGCCCAGGCCTCAAACCAGGAGACACCGACGCGGGGCTGCTGCGGTGCCGTGAAGTTGTTATCGTCCGCAGGGCCAGTCACCTTTTTCGCTCGCAGCCACTTCCAGCCCGCTCGAGTCCAGTAGTCGGCTTTCTGGTAGCCACCTGCCTCGACAAAACGGGCATAGGCTTGATTGGTGACCGGGGTCAGATCCAGCCAGAAACCTGCCCGGATGATCTGCTCATGCTGGGGACGTTCGTCATCGAAACCCTCACCTGCCGGGCTACCCATCAAGAACTTCCCGGCAGGAACGTAGACCATGGGGATGCCGTGTGCATCGGTCATACGCGTTCCGGCGGCGGGTTCTGGAGGTGGAGTCGCCTCCCGCACGATGGCAGGTGTTGTCGGTATGGGTGCGGCGGACGCCCCTACGGATGGCGTCCCTACGGCAGATATACCACCGAATCGCCCGTGAAATCCTTTGGGATCAAAAATGCCTTCAATGAAGGGTTTGGGGAACTGCTGTTGATAGGCTGTCCACAGCGGAGCCACTTTATGGCGCGTGCTTTTCAAGTTGTCAAAAGTCACAAGCTGCTGGTAGGCCCGCAAGATGACAATCCACCCATGGGCGTCCTCGCTGAAGTGGGGGTCATTCCGATTAACCAACTTTTGAAACAATCGCTCAGCTATATCGAACTGCTCACGCCATGCGTAGTCGCAAGCTTCGTCGTACAGGGTAATGCTATGGTTGCTGGCTTCGCTGGTCGGGCGCGGGTCTGCCGGGCGGGGTGCTTCGATGTCGCGCCAGCTTTGAGGTTGCCGCGCAAAGGCTTCGCAGGCGACGACAACCTCGTTAATGGTTGATGCTCCTTTATCGAAAAGGAACTGTGTACGAAACTCATCCAGTAGTGGAGGAACATTCTCCCAATAAGCGAGGCTATAGTTACCCTTGATTGGGTCGTAGATAAATTCATCGCGCAGCACGATGGGCAATACGGGACGATTCCGCTTGCGGGCATAGTGGAGCTCCGCCTGACAGTTAATGCTATTCACTGAGTCCGCAGACATCATGAACACAAATACATCACAAGCGATGATGGCATCCACGATTGCTTCCCACCAATCTTGACCGGGACGGATGCCATTTTCTTTATCTCGATCCTGCCAGATATGAAATCGCGGGTTTCCATCCGGCAGTTTGAGTGCGCGCAAGGGCGTCACGATTGCATCGACTTTATCAAAATTCAGCGTGCGATAGCTAATGAATAATCGCTGCATGAGGTTCCTGTAGATTGTCAGATGTCGGTATGCCCCCGATTATCACCGGGATTGCGTGGGTGGGCAAGGCGAACGCAAAGAGGGAACCTCACCCCCCTACCCCCTCTCCCTCGCCTCAGAAGGCTGGAGAGGGGGAGTCAGAGTCACTCTGCGAGAAACGCTCTCTGAATATCATCTATGGGGAAACAGGGGTAGTCTCAGTCGCTTACCTCTGGCTATCGACTATCAGCTATGGACTATCGACCCCATCACGCCCGCAATCATCAACCTTAACCTGTTTCAGTGGCAGTTCCCGCAACGGGTCGTTACAATCGGTTGAAAAGAGCGTGGCACTAAAGGATTAGGTCTGTTGAGTGGCATGAATGTTTTATTTATCGCTGCGGAAGCCGCGCCGTTCGCCAAGGTCGGCGGCATGGCCGACGTGGTCGGATCGCTCCCGGCGGCGCTCATCAAACAGGGGGCGGATGCGCGGGTGATGATGCCGCTGTACGGGCATATCGACCGCGACCGCTGGGGGATCTCGCACCTGTTTACGTTCACGTTTCCCCGGCGCACCGGCCCGGTCGAGGTGGGTGTGTGGACGACCGTCTACGATGGCGTCCCCTTCTACTTCATCCAGGGCTTCCCGTTCTTCGGCACACCGAGCGATCAAAGCACGTATACCTCGCTGGATTGGGATGCACCGCGCTTCATCTTCTTCTGCCAGGCGGTGATGGCGGCGGCGTGGGAGATCAAGGAACGGATCGGCTGGTTCCCGGATGTGATGCAGGTCAATGACTGGCATACCGGGCTGGTGCCGTTCTTCCTGCACCTGAGCAAAGCCGACCCGGACTGGGGCAAAGTGGCCTCCGTCCTCAGCATTCACAACATGGCCTACCAGGGCGATTACGTGGGCGGCTGGTTGTGGGAACAGGGCATCCCCGGGCGCGATCACCCGGATCTGATTTATCAGAACAAGGGCGATAACCTGATGGCGATGGCCCTGACCTACTCCGACATGATCAGCACGGTCAGCCCGCGCTACGCCACCGAGATCCAGTACGCCAATATGGGCTATGGGCTGGAAGGCTTCGTGCGGCGGCGGGTGGGCGACCTATACGGCATCCTCAACGGCATCGACACCGAAATGTGGGACCCGGCGACGGATACCAAGCTGGTTTCCAATTACCACGCGCTGAACTTCAGCGAGCGCCGTCCGGCGAATAAAGCCCTGCTCCAGCGCGAGGCCGGGCTGGATGTGCGGGCGGATGTGCCGGTGATCGGCGTGGTGAGCCGGTTGGTCTGGCAGAAGGGCTTTGACCTGGCGATCCCGGCGCTGTGGAATCTGCTCAGCAATACTGATGTGCAGTTCGTGCTGCTCGGTTCCGGCGAGGACAATCTGGAAGCCGAGTTTGCGCGGCTGGGGCAGGCCTTCGGCTGGCGGGCAAAGGTGTGGATCGGCTACAACGCGACGGTCGCCCAACACATCTATGCCGGTTCGGATTTATTCCTGATGCCCAGCCATTTTGAGCCGTGCGGAATCGGTCAGATGCTGGCGATGCGCTATGGATCGCTGCCAGTGGTGCGGGAGACCGGTGGACTGGCAGACACGGTGCAAAACTACGACAATGGATCAGCAGACAGCGGCACTGGTTTTGTATTCAACTGGGAACAACCGAGCGCGGTGCTCGGCACGCTGCGCTGGGCGGTAGAGACATTCTATAACCGCAAAGCGGCCTGGGCGCGGATGCAGCAGCGTGCGATGCAAACGGATTTTAGCTGGTACACCAGTGCCGGAAAATATCTTGCCATGTACGAACGAGCTATTCAACGACGAAGGGGGTAGGGTAGACTGTGAAGATCAAAGCTATCATTCTGGCGGGCGGTGAGGGAACGCGGTTAGCCACGCTGACCGCCAAGCGCGCCAAACCAGCAGTGCCATTTGCGGGAAAATATCGCATTATTGACTTTACGCTGAGCAATTGTGTCAACTCCAATATATTTGATGTACTGGTGCTGACTCAGTACCGCCCGCACAGCCTGAACGATCACATCGGACGCGGTCGCCCCTGGGACCTTGACCGGTCGTTCACGGGTGGTGTGCAGATCCTGCAACCCTACAAGGGGCGCAATGATACGGACTGGTACGCGGGGACGGCGGATGCGGTCGCGCAGAACCTGAGCTTCGTGCGGCAGGGTCGCCCGGACTACGTCATCATCCTCTCCGGCGATCACATCTACGAGATGGATTACGACGTCCTGCTCCAGTTCCACCGGGATAAAAAAGCCGACGCGACCATCTGCACCATCCGCGTGCCGATGGACGAGGCCAGCCGTTACGGTATTCTGGATGTCGAAGATGATTACCGCGTGCGGGACTTCATCGAAAAACCGTCCAATCCGCCGGGCAACCTGGCGAGCATGGGCGTGTATATGTTCAACTACGCCGTGCTGGAACAACTCCTCAATGATGACATGAAGCGGCGCAGCTCCAGCCATGACTTCGGTAAGGACATCATCCCGAAGATGGTCATGGATGAGATGCGCGTGTTCGCCTACCCCTACGGCGGTTACTGGATCGACGTAGGGACGATTGACGCCTACTGGGAAGCCCATATGGACTTGCTCGGTTCGCCGCCCTCGCTCAACCTGAATGACCGGACGTGGATCATCCACACGCTCAGCGAAGAACGCCCGCCCGTTCACATCCAGACTGGGGCGATCATCCGCAACAGCATGATTACGGATGGCTCGGTTGTCAGCGAAGGGGCAACGGTGGAGAACTCGGTGCTCTCGCCAGGGGTGTACGTTGGCCCGAACGCGGTCGTACGCGAGTCGGTCATCCTGACGGATAGCTACATCGAAGCCGGGGCCGTGGTCGAACGCTGCATCGTCGATAAGGTGGCGGTGATCGGTCACAACGCGCGAGTCGGCAAGATCCCGGATATGGGCGATCTGTCGATCACCTGCGTGGGCAAGAATACGCATGTTCCGGCAGGCTACACCATCGGCAGCGGCTGCGTCCTGGGGACGGATCTGCGGCTGGAAGACTTCGCCGCCTTCCCGAACAAGACCGTGCCGAATAACACCAACATCGGTTACAGCAAGAAGTAACCTCACACTCACCCACTATCCCCTCTCCCCCAAGGAGAGGGGTGGACACTATCGAAAGGGCGCAAATACCTGCGCTCGCAGACGCATAAGAAGATCAGGAGCAGGCATCGTGACCAAAATAGAACGCAGCGCGCTGGTGGTTCACGGCCATTTCAGTCAGCCTGCGCGTGGTAATCCCATCACCTACATGATTGGGGAAGAACCTGATGCAGCCCCATTCCGCAACTGGAATGAGCGCATCCATGAAAATTGCTATAAACCGAACGCGACCATCGGGAACTACAACTACATCAGCTTCAGCTTCAGCGAAGGGTTGATGAAGTGGCTGGAATCCGATGCGCCCGATACTTATAAGCTGATTGTAGAAGCCGATAAACAAGCTTACGAAAAATTTGCTCCAGCCGGTAACGCCCTCGCCACCGCCTACAATCACATCATCATGCCGCTGGCCCGCAAGCGAGATAAACGCACGCAGGCGATCTGGGGGCTGGCCGTCTTTGAACGACATTATCAACGGAAAGCCCTCGGCTTCTGGATGCCGGAAGTGGCAGTTGATCTGGAAACCCTGAGCCTGCTGGCGGAGGCCGGGGTCGAGTACACCGTCCTGACCGAGCGACAAGTCCGCAATTTACCGGCGGGCGGTGGGAGCGGCCCCTACTGGGTCGAGCTTCCCGGCGGAAAACGAATCGGGGTCTTCGTCCGACATGACGCGCTGTCGTCAGAACTCTCGTTCAATGTGTATAACCTGGGCGGAGCAGGGAGTTGGGCGCGGCAGGCATTGGCGACTGCCCGCAAAACCGCCGGGCCGGTACTGCTGCTGGCAACCGCAGGAGAAACGTTCGGGCATCACTTCGCCGGGGAAGAACAGTTCCTGCACTGGCTGGTGACGCACGAAGCACAGCAGGCTGGTTTTGAGATCACGACGCTCGACCGTGTCTGGCAAAGCCGTAAACCCACACAGTCGGTGGAGATCGCCGAACGCACCAGTTGGGGCGACTATCCGGGGCTGACCCAATGGGCCACCGGCGTGGTCGAACATGGCAAAGATACTACCTGGAAAGGCGCGCTGCGGCGGGCGCTGGATAACGCCACCAGCGACCTGGATAAAGTCTATGAGGATGCGCTGCGCCCCTACAGCATTGACCCGTGGCGCTTACGCGATGACTATCTGCCTGCCCTGCTCAAAGGCCACACGCCGGATGAGTTCATCAGTGAGCGTATTCCTTCGATCAGCGCCAAGGCCGCCGAGGTGGTCAAGGTCTCCTTACAGGCGCAGCGGTTGATCCAGCGGATGTATAACAGCTATACCTTCACAGATAACGTGCTGGATGGGCGGCAGCCGCGCTATGCGATCGCCTGTGCCGCCGCCGCCCTCTCGATGGTGCAGGAAGTCAGCGGACTTGACCTCAATGATCGTCTGCCGCTGGACCTGGCTGTGGTGACGTCTCCAGATACATCGCTGAATGGGGCAGATTTGCTGCGGGATGCGCTGCGAGAATTTGACCTGACGCTCCTCGGTAGTCGATAGTCCATATCAGATGGTTGATCATAAGGACGGGGCAGCCCCGTCCTTATTGATTCTGTGCCCGACAAGATGAGAAACGGATAAATACGCAAACCTTACTGTCATGAATTGCGTAATGGAATCATGGTGAAAACCGAAGACTTCGTAAATCGAGTAAGCGGGGTCACTGTGCGTGCGTTATTCGTGGCAATGGGTCCTAACAGGAATTGTACTGCTAGCGGTGGGTCTGCGAACAACCCACCTGATCGAATTCACCGACTGGAATGATGAAGTCTGGTCGCTGTGGCATGTACGCGGCACCCTGAGCGAAGCGCTCAGCCGCGTTCCGGCGGATTGGCCGCCACTCTTCAGCATCGTCACCTGGGCCTGGTTGCACGTCGCCGGGCCAAAGCTGGAATTCGCCCGTTATATGATGGTGCTGCTGGCCGCCCTGAGCGCAGCCACGATTTACCAAGCCGCGCTGGCCTGGCTGCGGCTGGCGGGTTTTGCGCGCCCGCATCCGGCAGCGGCACTGGCGGCGCTGTTGATGGCTGGGATGGGCTACGCGGTTCTGACGGGGGTCGAAGTCCGCGCCTATGGTCTGCTGCTCTGGCTGGGTGCCGCGGCCTTGTGGGCGTGCGCCCGCTGGGTGCGTAGACCCGAGTCGATCTGGCGGAGTGTGACGGTCGCCGCGCTGTTCGCCCTCCTCTTTGGCACCAGTTTTACGGCAGCGCCGTTTTTGATATTGGTCAGCGGATGGGTGCTGATCTACCGGCCCCGTTTGATCGGGCGCTGGCTTGGCGTTGGCGTCCTGAGCGCGGTGTTGGCAGCCCCCTTCATCCTTCAATTTATCCAGAATGCGTCCGGTCGACTCGATCGTGACAAAGAAATGCCGGGCTTCAGCGAGGCTGTAGGGCTGATGTACAGCCAGTTCACCGGCTCAGAGGTAGTCGCCGCAGTATTTGCCATCGGATGCCTGCTGTTCCTGGTGATTGCCATCCGGCAGCAAGGTTCGCGTCGCTGGCTACTCGCCCTGCTCGGGTGGTCGCTTCTGCCGCTGGTCGGTTACTGGTTTATGCAAACACCGGAGTTCTTTACACCCCGCTATTGGTGGTGGATTCTACCAGCCCTCCTGCTGGTGATGACATTTGCCGCAGCAGGGATTCCCAGGCCCGCGCAGCTAGCCAGTCTGGCGCTGGCTGCAGGAATCGGCTTCATCCCGGTCGATTTCACCCAGTACCGCCCTTCCCTGACCGAGTCGCCGCCGATCCGCCAAATGCTGGAGTGGCTCCAACCCCGCCTGCGTCCCGGTGATGTCCTCATCCGCGATCCCTACTGTGCCTGTGGGGATGCCGTGGCCTGGGATCACTTCATGGAACTCTACTTCCCCACCGGGGATCTACCCATCGTCAACACCCCACTAGGACATCAGCGCATCTGGTATCTGGCAACCACCGGCTGGGAGCAAGACGACAATCTACGTCAGGCAATTGAACGTGGGCGCTTAGCAGGTGACTTTGTGGGGCCGTGGAATTTCCTGCTGCGCTTGTATGAGGGCGCACCTGCCCCACGAGCCGCCATCTTCGGAAACGGCCTGATCTTCCACGGATATGAAATTGATGGCAACCGGGAAGTCTACCGCGAGAACGATGTGCTGGGCCTGCGATTATGGTGGTCAACCACGGGGGCGGTCGACCGGGATTACACCGTCAGTATCAGTGTCCTGGACTCAAAAGGAAACCTGGTCGCGCAGGATGATCGACAGCCAAACAGCGCGAATACACCGCCCACCATGACCACCTGGCAGGTAGGCCGCCTGTATCTGGATGAGCGTGAAATCCGCTTACCGGCGGGGTTGGATGAAGGCGGCTATCAACTGCGCGTGACAGTGTACTGGTGGGAAACAGTCGAACGTTTACCGATTGAAGGCAAGCCTACCTGGGTCATTGACGCCGAAGAACGCTATCTGGTTCTGCGAGATTTCCGCATCATGTCATTTTAGGGATAGCGCCTGTAAAACAAAGAGGGCGAGTCCGGTCTGGACTCGCCCTCTTTGTTCAATGAGTTCGGAACCTGAATTAGGTGGTGACGACTGAATTATCGCCGCTGAACGGATTCGGTACGTAGCGATCCGCGTGCCAGTCATTGTGCCATTCGGTGCCATTGACCAGATAGCGGAACTGGAATTCGCGACCCTTTTCCAGTTCGAGGGTGATGGCGAAGGTACCAACCTTCTGTTTCTTCATGGGGGTGGCTTTTTCATCCCAGTTATTGAAGTCACCCACCAGGTAGGCATTCTCGGCCTTGATGGAATCGGGGAGGGTGAAGGTGACTTTGGTGATGGGCTTGCTCTTGAGTACTTGCTTCTTCAACATGGTGGTCATTCCGACCTTTCTCCTGTCTGCAATCGTCCAAACACTGCACGGCGCGGCATTTTAGCACAGTGACCGTGTTAGAAAAGGGTTAATGTATACCGAATAAACCTTGCGAGTTTTGGTGATTGCCGACTCTAATCTTTACCCGTTTTCATACTTTACCTATTTTCCCACCTTCCATCCAGCGGTACAATCCCTTTTTGTGGCGGACGCAACCTCCATCACAATCTGCCTGCCAGACAACAGGAGCCTTCATGATTAAGCCTGTCGCCCGGATTAACGTTATACCGAACTTGCCGGAACCCTTACGTCGTCTGCCCGAACTGGCCTACAACCTGCGTTGGGCGTGGGATCATCATCTGCTGTCGCTGTTCCGCCGCCTGGACCGCGACCTTTGGGAATCAACCGGCCATAATCCGGTGCTGATGCTGGGGAGCATCAGCCAGGAACGGCTTGAGGCCATCTGCAAAGATGGTGCCTTCATGGCGCACCTGGAAAGCGCCTGTGACTCTTTCGATCAGTACATGGCGGATACCGATACCTGGTTCAACCGTCAGTATGGCGAAACACTCGCTAAAGACCGCCCGACCCTGGCCTATTTCTCGATGGAATTTGGCCTGACGGAGTGCCTGCAAAATTACTCTGGCGGTCTGGGCATCCTGAGTGGTGACCATCTGAAAAGCGCCAGTGACCTGGGCCTGCCCCTGGTCGGCGTAGGTCTGCTGTATCAGGAAGGGTATTTTCAACAATACCTGAATGCGGATGGCTACCAGCAAGAACGCTACCCCATCAACAACTACTCCACCCAACCCGTCATCCTCCAGCGCAAGCCGGATGGCAACCCGATCATCATCAGCGTACCACTGCCGGGGCGCCAGCTACATGCGCAAATCTGGAAAGTCCAGGTTGGACGGGTGCCGCTGTTCCTGCTGGATACCAACATCCCGCTGAACGAACGCGCCGAAGACCGCAGCCTGACCGACCGACTCTACGGGGGCGACAAACGCACCCGTATTCGTCAGGAAGTGCTGATGGGCATCGGCGGTATCCGCGCTCTGGAAGCGCTCAACCTGCGCCCGACCATCTGCCACATGAATGAAGGACACTCGGCCTTCCTGGTGCTGGAGCGTGTGCGCCAGTTGATGAGCGAAAAGGGCTTGAGCTTCCAGCAGGCGCAGGTGATGACGGCAGCCAGCACGGTCTTCACCACGCACACCCCCGTGCCCGCCGGTCTGGAACGTTTTGGCTATGACCTGATCGACGAACACTTCAGTGATTACTACCGCTCGATTGGCCTGACGCGTGATGAATTCCATAATCTCGGTCGGGAAAACATGGGCAGCTATGATCTGTTCTCGATGGCGGTCTTTGCGCTCAAGTTCTCCAGTGGAGCCAACGGCGTGGCCCGCCTGCACGGCGAAGTCTCCCGCGAGATGTGGAACTGGGTCTACCCGAATGTGCCAGTGCCGGAAGTACCGGTCGGCCATGTGACCAACGGCGTCCACGTGCAGACATGGGTCAGCACCGAGATGGGAACACTGCTGGACCGCTACCTGGACCCAGCCTGGCGCACCGACGAGGAACGCCCGGACATCTGGGAAAAAGTCGATTCGATCCCCGATACTGAACTCTGGCACACCCATGAGCGCCGGCGTGAGCGCCTGATCGCTTTCGCCCGCCGCCGGCTCAAGGCACAGCTCATCAGCCGGGGCGCTTCCCAAAGTGAAGTACACCAGGCTGACGAAGTGCTCAACCCGGAAGTGCTGACCATCGGGTTTGCCCGCCGCTTTGCCACGTATAAGCGGGCGACCCTGCTGTTCCAGGACATTAAGCGACTGAGCGCGATCCTGAATAATCCGGATCGTCCAGTGCAGATCATCTTCGCCGGTAAGGCACACCCGCATGACACCCCTGGCAAAGACCTGATCCGCCAGATTGTGAACATCGCCCGCCTGCCTGAGTTCCGGCATTCGATTGTCTTCCTGGAAAACTACGACATGAACATCGCCCGCCATCTGGTGCAGGGCGTGGACATTTGGTTCAACACCCCGCAGCGCCCGAAAGAGGCCAGCGGCACCAGCGGCATGAAGGTCATCTACAACGGCGGCCTGAATTGCAGCATTCTGGATGGCTGGTGGGATGAAGGCTACAGCCCGGAAGTGGGTTGGGCCATCGGCAATGGCGAAGAATACCCGGAAGAAGCCTGGGAACAGCAGAACATGATTGAAAGCAACGCGATCTACAATGTGCTGGAAAAGGACATTGTGCCGCTGTACTACCAGCGCGGGCGGGATGGCCTGCCGCGGGAATGGATCGCCAAGGTCAAGAATTCGATGCGGACGCTCTCGCCCTTCTTCAATACGCGGCGGATGGTGCAGGAATACACTGAACTGTACTACATGCCCGCCTATGCCAATGCCGCCGAAATGAGCAAGAGCAAGATGAAGACCGGCCTCGAATTCGCCGCCTGGCGCGAAAATATCGAGAAGGTCTGGAACCAGGTTCGTATTCATCAGGTGGAACTGCCAGAGCGACAGATCAAGGTGGGGACAGAGGTGGATGTCATCGCCCATGTCAGCCTTGGTTCGCTCAGCCCCGATGATGTACGGGTACAGATCTACTACGGTGGGTTGACCACCAGCGGGGAAATCGGTGTCGATCCCGGCGCGGTTGATATGACCCCCATGAAGAACAACGGCAACAGTGGCATCTTCCGCTTCAAAGGGAAGATCACCTACGAATCCAGCGGCGAACGCGGCTTGTCTGTGCGTGTCCTGCCCAACCATCCACACCTGACCACACCGTTCCTGCCCGGTCTGATCACCTGGGCCAGTTCCAAATAAGCAAGCTCATCCCCGGCCCCGGTAAGACGCTAACGCTACCGGGGCCGGGTCTCCCTCGAATTTATGCAACAAATTTGATATAAATAACGTCTCTAAACCTTAAGGTAGGTTCATTTCGACTGATGTTAAACTAAAAATGTGTGGGAGTGTGCGCCGTTTCGCAAGTCAATTGCAAGGCGGCATAGCACCATAATGGAAATTGTTCGGCAATTGTGAAGAAGTGTGCTATAAACAGGGCGTTATTTAGTCAAACCTGATTGTTTTGAAGTGTGTATGTAATTACCTCGTCATCTGCATTAGGATGCAGGGCGATGGTTTACCAGAGATAGCAAAGCCGACTCGTTCGGAGGGACTATGAAGAAGCACATTCTGGTCGTCGATGATGAAATCGGCGCGCTGACCTTAATCGGCATTATGCTGGAGCGCGGCGGTTTTGGTGTCCTGAAAGCCAAAGATGCGCGTCAGGCGCTCGGCGTCCTCGATCAGAACGCCCCGGACATGATTATCCTCGATGTGATGATGCCGGGTATGGATGGCATTGAATTGTGCAAGGTCATTCGGGGACGACAGGATGTGCCGCAGACTCCCATCCTGATCCTGTCCGCGCGGGGCGACGCCGAAAGCATCATGCGCGGGATCGAAGCCGGCGCGAACGACTATCTCCCCAAGCCGATTCTGCACCATGACCTGGTCGCTAAAGTACGGAATATGCTCGGTCAGAATACGCCGGAAGCGTAAGAAGTCGATAGCTGATAGTCGATAGCTAGACAACAGAGAGCGCCGGCAATGGCGCTCTTTTGATTTGAGGAACGGACATTCAGTTGGTGGCCTCACTGACTGGCTTCTAATTTGATCTGTCTCGCTATTGATAGAGTTTCTTCAGACGGACGTTGCGTAGATACTCGGATGAATAATCGAACAGATTCACTGCTTAATGTAGCGCCACAAACAGATCTCAACTGCCCATCTATTGGTTGCTCTGATGCAGGGTAGTCTAAGCAATACCAATCACTTGACTCTTCTGTAACTGCTGCCTTAAATACCCTGATTTCGATCTCTGGTCGAGGATTGGCGTTACTAAAGTATTTAACTCTCACACCACATACAGGGCTTTCAAGAGGGTAATCAATATCGACCGTTATCTCCGGATCACTCAGTATTCCAGTTGGAAGCGGTTCAACGACCACTATAGGAATTCCCAATCTTTCTGAGATTTCAGTTGATGTGAGATTGTCAGGGATGTTTTCCAAACACGGAATCGGATCATTAGACTGGGCAATTTGACGGCTAATGAACAGGATCGCAAATCCCGTAGTGATGAGGATAACAACCAATACACCCGAAACACTTTTCCAATTCATCGCGTAGACACCAGATCGAGAATCTGCCGGATTGTATGTAGGGGCACACGGCTGTGCGCCCTACATCGGAAACTTTCTGTCTTTGGCTATCAGCTATGCGCCATTAGCCATCGGCCCTCTCACATCACGCCATACAGCGCCCGGTAAATCGTGTAGAAGCCGTAGATGCGCTGGACATAGGTGCGGGTGCTGTCAATCGTGATGGCCGTGATGAACTGATCAGGATCACCACCGGAAAGCGATAACCAGTTGGCTGCCCGCCCCGGCCCGGCATTATAACCGGCCAGCGCGGCCTGCACATTGCCCTCAAAACGGCCCAGATTTTCTCCCAGGAAGAACGCGCCGAATTCGATGCCCGCATACGGGCGGAAGAGATCACTGTGCTGATAATCCGGCCAGTTGATCTGCTGGGCGATATATTCCGCCGTGCCGGGGATGACCTGCGTCAGCCCTTTTTCACCCGCGCCCGCCGTCGCATAGGTATCAAATAGGCTCTCATGCCGGATGAGGGAAAGCAGCAGCAAGGGATCAACCTGATAGCGGGCCGCGGCATCCTGCACCAGATCGGCGTAATAGGCGGGATAGCGCAGCCGTGCCAGATAAGGCGGCGCTTCCAACGTAGACACCCCGGCAGCCCGGATAACATTGGCTCCAGCTAAGACCGCCGGTTGATAGGCACCGATTCCACGCAGGAACAGCGCAATCTGGAACGAACGCACCGCATCCGATTGATACGCGTCAATCACGTCACCAAATTCAACTTTGGCGGCGTCCACCGCGCCCACCGCCCATAACTCATTCCCCCGGATCAAACGGGCATCGGCCTGTAGTTCCGGCGAAAGCGGCCAGAGCGGAGCCTCGCCTTCGATCTGGAATCGCTGGCGCAGCCAGGTTTCCGCTTCAGCGAGCTGCGCGGTCTCATCAAAGGTGAAGTTGTATCCAACCGGGCGGGCGAAAGTATCCCGCCCGTTGAGGATGTCCTGCGCGCGGGCGCTGTAGTAACTATCTGGCGCAGCCTGAATGGCCAGATTGAGCGCACTAACAGCAGTCTGCTGATCGCTGCGAGCCGCCGCCAGCCGACCGACCCACAGGTAAGCCGCCGCCTGATCTTCCCCGGTGGTGCTGACGGCTAAGCGGGCATAGAGGCGTTCAGCCCCGTTGGCATCGCCCTCGTTGTAGGCAGCCGCCGCAGCCAGGAACAGGCCGCTGCGGGCTTGCTCGGTATCCGGGTATGCATCCGCGAGTTGCTCAAAGATCTGCCGGGACTCCACTGGGCGATCATTGGTGCCATGCAGATAGCCCGCCCGCCAGAGCGCCTCAGCCGCTTCCGGCAGATAGCCATACGTGCGGGCGATCTCCTGATAGCGGGCGATGGCATCGTCAATCTCACCCGCCAGGAACCGGGTCCGCCCCTGCTCCAGCAGCGCCTGCCCAAAGAGCGGATCGCTGGGATACTGGTCGATGATGGTCTGGAAGGCCGTCACCGCCGCCGTCGGATTGCCGATCTCGCGGTAGGCGCGGCCCAGCAGCAGGTACATCTCCGCGGGCAGGTCAGCAATCGGGCGTTCCGTCGAATAGGTATTGAAGGCGTTGATTGCGCCCTCGTAATCCCCGTAGGTATAGCTGATCTGCCCGCGCTGGTAGTCATCAATCGGGATGCCCGCCTGGATCAACCGCTGCATGGCGTTATAGGCTTCTGGACGGTCGGGATAGAGTTCGATAATCGACTGGAGGCGGGCATAGCCGGTCGAAATATCGTTACCGTCGATCAGCGCGTCAGCAGCGGCATATTCGATCGTGGCGCGATAGGGATTATTGCGGGCAACCTGCAGGATAGCATCATACTGGGCCACCGCTTCCACCGTACTGCCCGCACCCAGATAAATCTGCGCCAGCCGTTCGCGCAATTGCAGCAGCGGCACCAGCGCCCGACCCGCATTCACCGCCCGGTTATAGCTGGCGACCGACTCGGCGGATTGACCCAGCGCCAGTTGGGCATCGCCAATGCGTTCATAGGCATAACTGTCAATCAAACCGGGGCGCAGGCTGAGGTAGGTCTGGTAATCGCTGAGCGCCGCCGCCCATTGACTGAGTCCCATGTTGGCATCGCCGCGCAGGAAGTAAGCCTGCGGGGTGCGCGCATCCTGTGGGAAATTGGTGATGAAGGTCGTGAGGTTGGCAGCCGCGCCGGTGAAGTCCCCTTCACGCAAAGCGGCGCGACCGGCATTAAAGGCTGCCGCGGCGCTCAGGTCAGCCGCCGCCCCCATGCCCAGGATGGACTGATAATCGAGCAGCGCCGCCTCAAACTGCCCATTCAGAAGCGCCTGATCCCCCATTTGCAGCAGTTGTTCCGGCGCAATCGTCGGGGTCGGCGGAATGGTCGGTGTAGCAGTCGGGGCCGGAGTCGAGGTTGGCCCCGGCAGATCGGTGGCGGTCACGATGATGACCAGGGGTTCCTGCGGCGCACAGGCCGTCAGCGCCAGCACCAGCACCAGCAGGGCAACGACCGAAAGGTGCTGGTAGAAACGGGATGGATCGCGTCGGCGAGCCGCTGCATGGACCATAACCATAAACCCTCATACATCATCGGCAAGAACGCATTATGGAAGGGGCAAGCGGGGCCTGTCAACGCCGATCACCTGACGTTAACCCGACGGTGGCTGTAAATCGCCCGCCAGCCAGGGGATGCCATAGCCGACCGTCAAGTGACCCGATTCCGCCAGGCCCTGACCAAGTTGGTCCGTATTGCGGAAATGCCACCAGTGATCCGCCGAGGGCAGGATGCCGACGCCAAAATCTTCCACCACCAGCGCGCTGAGGGTACGGCGGACCGCCCCCGGTGTCGCCGGATTGGGCTGTGCGGCCCGGATGAGATTGATCCGAAAACGAGATGGATTGCCAGAAGCCCACAGCGTATCGGCATAGACGAGCAGTTGATATTCGATGAAGCCGTAGTCCCCGGCCGTCAGCGGCTTGATGAAACGAAACAGGCCGCCCGCCCATTGCACTGGCTTTTCATCAAGCTGGTATCCAGCGGCGGTATACGCCTGCCCGACCACCGTGAGCAGCAGCAGGCGAAAGTATTCCTGTGGCGATGATTGCTCGGACACACTGGCCATCCCCTCACTCTTGAATCCCGGCATCATAGTAACATAGCGGCGTTCAGGTGCAGGAAATTCTCAGCCTGGACGCATTCGCGTTGTATAATGCACAGCGCTTGAGCACACACCCACTCGCTGGAAGAGGACATGAACGATTTTCTGGGGCTGTTGGCCGTCTTCGGGTTGGTTTTCACCAATGGTTTTTTCGTCGCCGCTGAATTCGCCCTGGTCGGCGCACGCCGCACCCGCATCGCCCAACTGGCCGATGAAGGTCACTCCGGGGCGAAAGCGGCCCAAAACGCGATCCAGCATCTGGATAGTTACATCGCCGCCACCCAACTGGGAATCACCCTCTCCAGCCTGGCGCTCGGTTGGATTGGTGAACCGGCCATCGGGCACTTGATCGAGCCGATACTGGTCAGCATCATTCCGGGCGAACACGCGGCGGTGGAAGCCCTCAGCCTCACCATCTCGGTCGCCATCTCGTTTGCCATTGTCACCATGCTGCACATCATCATGGGCGAACTCGTCCCCAAGTCGATAGCGCTGCAACGCCCGGAGGCCACCTCCGTCATCGTCGCGCGTCCGGTGTCATGGTTCCTCTGGGTGTTCCGTCCGGTCATCCACGTCATGAACGGGATTGGCAACTTCATTGTCCACCGGCTGGGTTTTGAGGCCGCCGGAGAGCACTCGACCGTCCATTCCGCCGCCGAACTGGAAATGCTGGTGCAGTCCAGCCGGGAAGCCGGTATGCTGCAAGCCAGTGAGGAAAAGCTACTGCGGGCAGTCTTTGATTTCAGCGAGATCAATGCGGAAGAAATCATGACGCCCCGTGTGGACGTAGACGGCATCGAGATTGACACGCCGCTGCCGGATATCCTGGCCTATATTCAGGAACATCATCATTCCCGTTACCCCGTCTACGCTGACAGCCTCGATAACGTCATCGGCCTGCTGCTGGTCAAAGACCTTCTGGATGCACTCGTGCGCCAACCGCACAGCCTGACCGATGGCGGAGCCACCTTCCCCCTCCGCACGTTACTGCGGAAGCCGCCCTTTATCCCGGCGACGGTTGGGGTGGATAAACTGATGGAAGCCATGCAAAAAGCCCATACGCACATGGCGATTGTGCTGGATGAGTACGGTGGCACAGCGGGCGTCGTCTCGCTGGAAGATGTGATTGAACTGCTGGTTGGCGAAGTCCAGGATGAATTCGACAGCGAGCCGGAAACCGATATGCAAATGCAGGGCGACCATACCCTGGTCGATGGACAAGTCAGCCTGCATGACGTGATGGAACGTTTTGGTGAGCCGGAAGGCGAACCCGAATCGACGACGATTGGCGGTTACATCAGCGAAGTCCTGAACCGCATCCCGGAGACCGGCGATCGCATCCATTTCGCTGGCTATGAAGTTGTGGTTGAAGTGATGGATGGTCTCCGGGTAGAACGGGTACGCTTCTCACCGGTTCTACCCGAAAATGCTGGCGCGAGTGTAGCCAGCGCCGACCAACCGCCGTCAACTGGAGACTCGTAATTGACCGCTGCCGCCGGATGGCCGGAGCGCGGAATGAACCGGATGGAGTAGCCACCGTGAATAAACTAATGTGGCGGCGCATCATGCCCGTGCTCCTGCTGATCGGTGCGTTGACGACGGTCGTCCGGGCACAGACCACCGATCAGGCTCCCCCTACCCCCACGCTCAGCCCGGTCATGGCGCCCAGCCCGGAAAGCTCCGCGACCGTAAACCCGGCCATACAGCTCCGCATATGGTGGGTGGATACGTTGGCCCCCATCGAAGGGGAAAGCAGCAGCCTGCGCGCCGGGCAACTGCGCGCCATCACCGAGTCGCTGACCGGTGTTGAAGTCGAAGTACGGATCAAGCTGGCCGATGGCCCCGGCAGCCTGCGCGAGTCTCTGCTGGCTGCGGATGCGGTCGCGCCGAGCGCGCTGCCGGAAATGGCACTCATCCCTCGGCGCGACCTGCCCTTCCTCATCAGTGTCGGACTCGCCCAGCCGCTCGATAATGCGATCTCCAATGCCGAATTAGAACGTTTTTATCCTGCCGGTGTGGTCTCCGGGGATGTCAATGGGCGCTTGTATGGCTTGCCTTATGCGCTAGACCTTCAACATCTGGCCTATCAGCCGCCAACAACCAATTTCACCACCTTTGAGAGCAGCCTCAGCGCCGGTCGCAGCCTGCTCCTTCCCTTAGCAGGCACAGCCCTGAACCCAACGGTGCTGGCCCAGTATCTTTCCAGCGGCGGGATATTGACCGATGGCTTGCTCACTGAACTGGACGAGGTTCCACTGCGGACCCTGCTTAGCTATTACGCCCAGGCCGTAGCCGATGGCCTGATCGACCCGCGCTCAAGCCAGTACACGACCTTAACCGAGAGTTTGCCCGCCCTGCTCGATGGCAGCGCCACTGCCGGGCTGGTGAACACCGCAGGCTACTTAACCCTCCGGTCGGAGCAACTGGGCTGGGTCACCAGCTCAACTCCAATGGCATCGCCCGCCCCCATCGCCCTCGTGGAGAGCTGGCTGTGGGTCATCCTCACCACCGACCCGCTCCGGCAGGATGCAGCCTGGTCGGTGATGACCGGCCTGATGAGCGATGAGCGTCTGGCAGCCTATACAGCCATGGTCGGCGTGCTGCCTGCCACCCCGGCGGCCCTCCTCCGCTGGCCGGATCGGCGCTACGCAACCTTTGCCGGAGAACTGCTGACGCAGGCGCTCCCTGCGCCGACGGAAACCGGCGAACTGGCCGCCACACGCTTGATGAATGCCGTCCGGCAGGTAGTCAATGGGGGTTCGGTCGAGGAAGCCATCGCCGCAGCCCTGGCGGATGGCTAATCACCTTTTTCGCAGCCTGCCCATGCTGACGGTATGGGCGGATGCCCTGATCCGCCCGCCGTAACCCATACTCGATCTTCAGCCACCCCGTCGGCAAAAATCGGAACAAAATCGGAACATTTGTTCCACCCCGCTCCCGCCTTCCATGCTTCAATAGACTCATTCGTCTACCCTGCACTTCTTGTCTTCACTGTGAACTGAGAACTACTGCTAAGGAGTCCCCATGTCCCGCCGCTATGCCCCCGACCACAAACGCCTCGTGCTGAAGATCATGAGTGATTTTCGCTATGATCTGGATAAAACCGCGCGCTATACCGGCATCCCCGTCCGGACTCTCAACGACTGGCGGAAGGAGGTTCAACGAGCCCTGGCGGCAGCACGGCAGGCTGCCGCGCGCAACCAACCAAATCGTCAAGCGGCGGCACCGTCGGCGGTTCCCACCAGTTTCGTCGCCCGTCAGCGGAAATAACCGAGCGCCCCGCCATGAACCATGCCAAGCTTGGCAAGGATCCAGCGCCACCCTCCCGGTTTCCCGCCAGGCTGTCCAGCGACTGTTCCGTCATCACCGCAAAACAAAACAGGGGTAGCCCTCGCCACCCCTGTTTTCAATCTTTCAGCGATTTCTGTCTGTTGCTCTACCCTCTACAGCGAAGGGGCGACCCGGCGAGTTGCCCCTTCTGAAAGCCCCTCTCCTTGGGAGAGGGGTTTGGGGTGAGGCCCTAGCAGCGGCTATACCCGCAGCTCAGGCACTTCTCGCACCCTTCCGCCTTGATGAGCGTCCCCATGCCGCACTCCGGGCAGATGTCCGCGCCAGGGATCACACCCATCGCGTGCCCGTTGCTGGATGCGTGGACTTCCACCGCCTCCGGTGCGATCACCGGGGCTGGGGCATGGCTGCCGTTCCCATTCCCATTCCCGATGGGCAGGCCCAACTGCTGCGGCTGCGGGCTGTTGACGTAGTGTTCCAGCAGCGCCCCAGCCACCGCATCCGGCAGGGAGATGACGCGCTGCGGCCCCATCCCCACCGAGCGTGACCCGCCGATGCCCTGTAACTGGTCAACGATCAGCTTGATCATCTCACGGCGGTTCTGCGGCGCGGTCGTCCGCAGTTGCAGCGAGATCATTCGGCCCAGCCCTTCGGCGTCAGCTTGCAGGTCGCTGCCCGCCTTGCCCACCGTCACGAACACCTCGAACGGATTGCCCAGTTCGTCGCTGTTCATGGTGATGTAGGCCGTCCCGAACGGAGTCTTGCGGCTCACGGTCACGCCGCTCAGCATCTTCGGTCGCGGCCAGACCCGGTGCGGAGTCGCTACCTGCTCAACCGCTGCTGGTGCAGGGGCTGGAGCGGGTTCAGTCTTGCGGGCGGCCATCTCGCTCTCGGCGCGTTCATCGCCCTTGAGCATCAGCACCTGTTCATCACGGCTGCCATCGCGGTAGATCGTCCCGCCTTTGCAGCCCAACTCGTACATATACCAGTACAGGTCGCTCACCTGCTCGATAGTGTATTCATTCGGCACGTTGCAGGTCTTGCTGATCGAGCTATCCACCCAGCGCTGGATGGCTCCCTGCACCTTGATGTGGTCTTCCGGGCTAAGTTCCATCGCCGTGACGAAGTAGGCCGGTAACGCCTTCTCGCCGGGGTGCTGGTCAAAGTAATCCTTCACCAGCGGCACCTGTTCCTCATGGATACCCAGGCGGCTCTTGCGGTAGTACTTCCACGAGAAGAACGGTTCGATGCCCGTGGACGTATTCACCATCGTGCCCGTCGTGCCGTTCGGTGCCTGGGTGGTCAGAGTGACGTTACGGATACCATGCTTCAACACCTTCTGCCGGATGTCCTCGGGCATGGTTTGCATGAAGCCGCTTTCAATGAACTTCTCGCGGTCGAGCGCCGGGAATTGGCCCTTCTCCTGCGCCAGTTCAATCGAAGTCTCGTAGATTGCGCGGGCCAGGAACCCGTACAGCTTGTCGATGAAAGCCACCGACTCATCGCTGCCGTAGCGGATACCCAGCTTGATGAGCAGTTCCGCCAGGCCCATGTTGTTCAGGCCCACGCGCCGCTCACCCAACTGCTGCGCCTTGTTCTCCTCAAAGAAGTACTTGGTCGAGTCGATGACGTTATCGAGGAAGCGGGTGGCGTAGCGCGCCGCTTGGTCCAGGTCATCCCAGGCCACATCGCCGCTGGCTTCGTCGTAGAACTGCGCCAGATTGAGCGCGCCCAGATTACAAACGCCAAACGCTGGTAATCCTTGTTCACCACACGGGTTAGTACTAATAATACTGGCGTGATACCAGCTATTAGACATCTTGTTGTAGCGTTCACGGAAGAACACACCCGGCTCCGCGCTAGCCCAGGCACTCTCGATGATCGCGTCCCAGACTTCCTTGGCCTTCACCGTCTTGTAGGTGATGACATTACGTCCCTTGGCAACCCAGGCGTCCAGATCGCCATCCCATTCGGCGTCATAGTTTGGATCGCTGCTATCCGGGAATTGCAGCGCCCAGTCGCCATCGGCCTTGATCGCTTCCATCAGCTTATCGCTCACACCCACGCTGATATTGGCGTTGGTGATCTGCCCGGCTTTACGCTTGCTGTTGATGAAGTCGAAGACATCCGGGTGCCAGTCGTTGAGGATAAGCATAAGGGCCCCGCGCCTGCTGCCGCCCTGCTCAATCAAGCCGGTGACGAAGCTGTAGAGCGCGCCCCAGGACACCGCCCCACTGGAACGACCGTTTACACCTTTGACGTAGGCGTGGCGCGGGCGCAGGCTGGAGATATTGATGCCGACCCCACCACCGCGCGACATGATCTCGGTCATCTGGTGGAGGGTTTCAATGATTCCGCCGCGCGAGTCTTTCGGGGAGGGTATCACGTAGCAGTTATAGAAGGTCAAGTCTTGATCGGTACCCGCGGCAGTCAAAATTCTACCGGCCGGGACAAAGCGCCAGTCATCGAGCAGCCAGCGGAATCGCTCGGTCCAGGTCTTACGCAGTTTGGCATTTTTTTCGACTGCTGCAATGCCTGCTGCCACCCGATCCATCATCTGGGCGGGATCGGTTTCCAGCGGTTTATCGACATTTTCAATATCGCGTTCGACAGTTTCACCATCCAGCAACTTGATGGTGACCTTGGGTAGCTTGAGCGCCGTGACGTTACCAATTTCGCGTTGGCCGGTTTTCGAGTCAACAACGACGATGACGGTATCACCGACGCGCAGGCTGGCGCGTTTCATATCTTTCTGGGCATAACGGTCCAGAAAAATCTTATAACCCAGTTCATGGAGTGCATTCTTTTCTTTCAGGGGCATTTGCACCATCTTGACCTACGCCTTTCCCTTTCCAGGATCACGCACAAATGTTCTTGAAGTGCGGCAAAAAAAGAGATGCAGAACCCCCGCTGAACCATGCAACCGGGGGCGTGTTCAATGGGACTAAATTCACTGCATCTGACTTTCTAGAATATGCTTACTCTATCATGATGAAGGGGGGTTGTCTACCGAAATTGGGATTGTGTTTGGTTAGAAAAATGTTGATGAGTTATAACGTTTTTCCCACGTTATGCCACTATCCCAAATTTTGAATGCATAAACAAAAACGGAGTTCACTAAGACCGTGAACTCCGTTGAAATAGATGTCGTTATAAACGGGGTTTGCGCCGCCTTAATCCTTGCGTTTGTTCCGTAGGAAGGCTGGGATATCCAGGTCTTCCTTGTCCCAGGAGCCGTACTCGCGGGGTGCGGGTTGCTCCGCTGGCGGGGGCGCCTGACGCGGCGCGGGTGTCGGCGGATTGAAGGCTTCCGGTTGTGCCGGGGCAGCGGGTTGCTGCGGCAGCGGACGCTGCATCGCCGGTTGTTGCATGGCAGCCCGTTGAACCGGTTGGGCCACCTGCGGACGATTGATCCCCAGCAGTTCGGGGCGATTCTTGGCGGCGCGGCTTTGCTCGAAGCCGGTCGCAATCACCGTGATGCGGAGTTCGTCGCCCATGCTCTCGTCGATCTGGGCGCCGAAGATGATATTCACATCCGGGTGTGCGCTTTCGCGGATCATCGCTGCCGCTTCGTTGACCTCGAACAGACTCAGGTTCGGGCCGCCAGTGATATTGAAGAGGATACCGCGTGCACCGTCGATCGTCACATCCAGCAGCGGGCTGCTAATCGCCATCTCTGCCGCTTTCCGAGCGCGATCATCGCCGTTGGAGCGCCCCACCGCCATCAGCGCTGCGCCACCTTCAGACATAATGGTGCGGACATCGGCAAAGTCGAGATTGATGAGGGCCGGAACCGTGATGAGCTCGGAAATGCCCTGGATACCTTGGCGCAGCACATCGTCGGCCAGCGAGAAGGCTTGCTGCAGGCTGGCGCGCTTATCGGCAATCTGAAGCAGGCGATCATTGGGGATGACGATCAGCGTATCGACCTGGCTCTTGAGCGCTTCAATGCCGCTGTCTGCTGATGAGAGACGGCGCGGGCCTTCAAAGTTGAAGGGTTTGGTGACGACACCGATGGTCAGTGCACCCAGTTCTTTGGCGATCTGCGCGACTACCGGAGATGCACCAGTGCCAGTACCACCACCCATGCCGCAGGCGATGAAGACCATATCGGCGCCACGCAGCACATCGTAGAGTTCTTCCGAGCTTTCTTCGGCAGCCTTGCGCCCGATTTCCGGGTTGCCGCCAGCACCGAGTCCACGAGTCAGCTTATCGCCGATGCGGACGCGGGTACGCGCCTTGGAGAGCATCAACGCCTGGTTATCAGTGTTGATGGCGATAAACTCCACGCCTCCCAGACCTTCATTAATCATGCGGTTGACGGCATTACCGCCACCACCCCCAACGCCGATCACCTTGATCTGGGCGAAATTCTCGCCGGGCGTGAAGCCTTCCATAAACGAACCCTTCCCCTTAAGAGCGATGCTCACAAGCGTTTGCTGAATAGACCCTATTGTACGCAGAAGTTACAGGCATGCAACAATTATAGGACTTTAGTGTTGACCACCCTCTTTAATTATTTTCGTTATCCGGTAGCAGGCGCCCGAACAATCCGCCCAGCAGTTTACCAAGCTTCGGCCCACCGCTGCTGTTACTATTGCTGCCGTTGGTCGGGCGGCTGACTGCCGCCGGGACGCTGTCCATACTCAAGCCCATCCGCAGCAGGCCAACGCTGGTGCTGTAGGAGGGATGCCGGAGCGCATCAGCCATCCCGGTCAGTTTCTCCGGTCGGGCGACCCGCACCGGCAGGTTCAATTCACGGGCGGCCACTTCTTTCAAACCGGGCAATTCGGCACAGCCCCCGGTGATGACGGCCCCGGCCCGCAGCAGCCCTTCATAGCCGGAGCGCTTGATTTCTTTATGTACCAGGTCAAATAGCTCACCGACCCGCGCTTCAATGATTTCTGCAAGATCCGAGCGTCCGACTTCGGTGGGCATCCCTTCCCCAAAGGGTTCGATCAGAAAATTCTCGGCATTTTCGACCGCTTTGGGAACAGCATGACCGTAGTGAATTTTGACAGCCTCGGCTACATCGAAGGAGACGTTCAGACCATAGGTGATGTCATTGGTGATGAGATCACCACCAACCGGAATGACCGAGGTATGCCAGACCGTACCTTCAATGAAGATAGCAATATCGGTGGTACCGCCACCGATGTCAATGACGACTGCGCCCATCTCCCGTTCCTGGTCGGTCAGGACCACGTCGCCCGAAGCCAGCGGATTGAGGATGAAGCGATCCACATGCACACCAGCGGCCTCAACCGATTGTTCCAGGTTGGCGATGCTGGTGGAAGATGCGGTGATGATGTGAGTTTCCACTTCCAGGCGGAAGCCGTGCATCCCCAGCGGACTGCGGACGCTCTCCTGCCCATCCAGCGAATAGGTGCGGGGAACAACATGCAGTACCTCGCGGTTGTGCGGGATGGCGATGGCACGGGCAGCCTCCATCGCTTTTTCGATGTCTTCCATATTGACGCCGCGCTGCCCGGCGATGCCGACCGCGCCACGGCTGTTGATGGAAGAAATGTGACTACCAGCCACACTGACGAAGGCGCGGGCAATATCGAAGCCGCTGCTCTTTTCCGCCTTATGGACAGCGGCTGAAATCGCAGCAGTCAGCGCGCCCATATCATTGACGACACCCTTTTTCATCCCGGCGCTGGGTTCGATGCCTACACCAACGACAAAAATGTCTTCCGGGCGAACTTCGGCGACAATGGCGCAAATCTTGCGCGTACCTACATCCAGTGCGACGGCTAAATCTCGCATAAAAGCCCTAACTCAGTTCCCGGCCACGCGGTAAAACGGTGCATCAGCATTCATCATATTCACTTCGATGGGGAGGATGTTGCGCGCCAGTAACTTGCTCACTAAATCTTCGTACATTGTAAGTTTTTCCGGCATGTTGGTGCCAGTCCCAAACCACACGGTCCAACCCCGTCCGTCATTGTAGCCCAGGCCACTGAGTCGATTGTACCGCAAGGCGTCAATGGCGGGGCGCGCTGACTTCAATTGCAGCGCTCCAGTGACCACTTCCAGCGGGACTTGTAAATCCGACCCCAGCGAATCCGCTTCGGCCACGATCCGTAACAGACCATCTATATCGGCGCGCTGCCGCATGATACGCCCCTGAACATCGACCCACGTCACCACGCCCGCCTGCTCCCAGAGCAAGGCTGGTTCCCGTTCCTGAACCAGCACCGTCACCATTTGCGGCGGCCATCCAAGCGTGACTGTGGCATCGGCCAGCGTGGGCGAACGCAGAATGCCCTGCCGCACCTGTTCGGGATCAATCCAGAACACATGCATCCCGGCAATATCGGTCAGCGTGAAGACTTCCTCTTTGGTGGTGTACTTCAATCCGCCGACGGCGATGCTCTGCACATAAAAGAACGGCGTGGCGAAGAACAATACCAGCAGGCCGACCATCACCAGGACGATCGTGCCGCTGACCAAACGCCAACGCCCGGTGTGATCCGCCCGTAAGCCATGCTGCACCGGGCGTTCGAGCGGCTCGGTCGGCATCCCCGGCGGGCGTAGAATCCCCGGTGTCCGAGTGGGTGCGGTGACGGGCTGGCGCCGACTGCGAAGGCGGGAAGTCATGGTTGAAACAGGCTGCTCCGGGCTGAATACACGCTATCCCGCATTATCCCACGAAATGTTCTGAAAGGCTAATCAGGATGACAGTCACACCAGACAGTTAGCAACAAAATTGTAATGTAGTTGATCTTATGAAAAGCAAGCATCGGGCTGGGTGATAGGTTACTATCATCCCCGGGGTAATAATCCGTCACCGGAATCCATCATGCCACGGGTTTTCATTTGCTACCGTAAAAAAGATACAGAACGTTTTGCAGAGCTCCTGAGTGCAAAACTGGCACTTCGATTTCACCCAACCAAGGTCTTTCGCGACAGCGATAATATAAAAGGTGGTGATCACTGGTTAAATCGACTGATCAGAGAAGTAAGACGATCTGATGCTTTACTGGTCATTATTGGCCCAAAGTGGCTCCGTGAGCTACAAGAACGTGAAGGGCTTTCTACGAAGAACAAGGATTACGTAAAGCTCGAAATCACAACAGCTTTGCAAAATCGGGTTCGCATTATCCCCATTTTGGTCGATGACACTTTAATGCCTGATCCGTCTGAGCTCCCTGATGAACTGAAGGATCTCACGTTTTGGCATTCTGTGCGGATTCGGACCGGCGAAGAGTTTACACAAGGTTATGAGGAATTACTCAAACGCCTCCCCAATCCTGTGTATGAGAAGATCATCAAGGTTGTGATTGGCCTGATTTTACTCGTAGCCTTGTTGCTTCTCGTCTACCAATCCGTCAATCGACCAGTTATTGAGCGCCCTCGTGAAGTGGATACCGCCCTGAGCTTTTTGCTCGACAGCTCAGCGAATATGGCAACTGAGCTGTACGGGGGACTTTCGCGTTATACCGTGGCCTTGAGCGCGATCCAACGCATTATCAATACGCCGGGAATTATTACCCCTACGACCTGGCTATCCGCGCAAACCGCTGGCGGTGGGGAAGGCCGAAACTGTCGGCAAACCCAGCAACTACGCAACTTGCAGTACAGCGCCATTACACCGGACGAGTATTTACAACCTCTGTGGGAAATAGAAGCCAAAGGTAACACGGCCTATCAGGCGGGTTTCACGCAGCTTTGGCAAGATCAATCTCTGGCGATCCCGCCTTCGAGCCGAACCCGAGTCGCTTTTGTCTTTTTGGGATCGACTGTGCCATCCCCCGATTGTATGCAGACCGATGATCTGGATCTGGGATTGATGTTGGATCGGTTTCGACAAGCGAATGTCTCGATGGCGATCTGCGCTTTTACTTTCTTCGATGAACAAGATGCGGCCGATGCACTCCAGCAAAGCCTGGCTGAGGTCGGCGTGGATTGTATGATGAACGTGACCGAAGCGGGTGATATTGAACCCCTGGTGGATACCGCTCTGCGCAAGATCAGGCAGGTTCGGGACGATACCTTGCCGACTCCAACACTGACACCCACCCAGGCGCCATCGCTAACTCTGACACCCACCCCATCGCTTTCACCCTCTCCTATTCCGGCCACCGTGACTCCCATGCCCACTACCCTTCCACCAACAGAAGTGGTTCCCTCACCGACTGTGGGCCGAACACTGACGACGGTTACCGTGGTTGATCTGCCGACAGAAACAGTGGAAGCGGCTCCTACCTTCGCCAGCGTTGGGAATGGTGAAATTATTCCGACCCTCAAGACTATAGTGCCAGGTGAGAGGGAGACTGGTCCTGATTTCCTGGTTGTGCCACGCCCGATACCGACGGCGCTTCCCGTTTGCCTTATATGGACCTCAAGCCGTAACGTAAGTGTGCGGGTTGGCCCGAGCCTGAACCGTAACGCTTTTAGCGTATTAAAGCCGGATCAGCGCTACCAGGTTCAGGGCTACAACGATGATATTGGCGAAAAGTGGTACTTGATTGAATTCCCCAATACACTGCCCCGGGAAGCTGACCGCCGTTGGGTGGAAGCCGATATGGTCGAAGAAAGCGGCGATTGCAACCGGATACCGGAAGTACCCTCACCATCGCTGATCTTGAGGCCAACTTTCACCCCAACCCCGTTGGTCAACAATAGCCCGGTACCCGATTCGCCCTATGGACCTGGCCCGGAACCCGGCAATTCGAGTGGTGGGAACCAGCCCAGCGTGACTCAAGTGGCGCCTACTGCCGTAGGTGTGACTCCGGTAGCACCTACGGCGGTGCCTACGGAGTGTCAGTCGCCGGTTGACTTCTCCGAGTCTGGTTGTTGATCTCCAACCTGCATCTTGTTCCGTGAACCGACTGATGACCGCAGGGCGAAAGTGTCACCGATATTGACGGCGAGAAGCCGGGAGGGTGGCGCTACTGGGCGACATAAGCGCCAAGCTGGACGGCGGGAAGCGGTGCGGGAGCCACCAACTGTTGGCATTGTTGGCGGGAAGACGGGAGGATGCCACCGCCGGACAAAGGGTACAAAGGCATGGTGGGAAGCAGGGAGCGTGCCGCTTCGCAGCGTTCACAGTGGACAGTTCACAGTCACAGTGAAGAAGCAGTGCTGAGTACGAGGAACTGTGTACTGAGAAAGATGGGTTGAATGGACAATGGTTTGTCATGCCATCAGCGTAGCACAGAGGAGTGGGGGAAACCGGAACATTTGGTTCGATTTTGTTCCGATTTTCAGGGAAGTTATGCGAGTAGCGCCGTACACTTCTAGCCTAGAGTCGATTACTATATGCCATCTAATTTGGCTCATTCCCGATGGTGGATTTCTTTCAACCACCCGTCGAATTGAAGCCGTGCTTCAGCGTACCACGCATCGGGATGGGCATGCTGTCTGGCGGCGCGGAGTGCTGTCGGTGTTCCAATGCGCTGCAAGGCATGGTGAACGGCGCGAATGCCAAGCCTGCGGGGTGCGGAGTCTAACTCATATTCCAGGCGATAGGCGTAGAAATGTTCGATGACCGGGACGATGCGATCATTTCCTGCGTTGCCTAGCACATACAGGGCTGCAATCCAGTGCGGAATCTGTGACTTGAGTGCACCATAGCCGGAACTGCCTGTATTGAACAATGCCGGGATAACGACATAAGTGACTTGATCCGGTTCGCAGGCGCGGTAGTTTAATGCAGCTAATGGGGTGTATGATTTACCGAGTTTACCCGGGGTTATGGGCAGGTCTCTGGACTCTGGTTCGCGGTAGACAACCCGACCTGTGCGCCATTGTTCGGGCGCGGTCATAACCTTCAGCAGATAGTTTTCCATTGAAGGGGAGTGCCTATAACCTAGCCGCTGCCAGAACACGGCGTTGGCATCTGCGACACCTTTTGCCAGTGTGATTTGCTGACGTTCTCCGTAGTCCAATCCTTGCCTGTACTGCAATAACCGCCACGCATTCATCTTCACGATGGGATTGTCTGACCGCAGTTTGCTTTCAACCTGTTTCCAAAAGTCTGCGCTGCCCAGCTTTGCCATCGCCCGGAACATGCGCTTGTGTTCCCGCCGTAATGGACGGTTCAACATTTTCAGGGCTGAACCCTCAAGTTGATGGCGGTGAGCTTCTATCAAATCGTAGTGAGTGATGTAGTGCCAAATTTGATCTTTGGCATAGCCCGACTCCATTTCTATCGGGTCTGCTTCCAGAAAATCGAGGATGGAATCCAGCAAGTCGGGGTCTGTACGCTTTAGGGCTTCATTCAGTTCACGCCGAGGTGGGATTTGCATCTGAAGGAACCTACCACTCTCCAACTAACTCCACTTCCATTTCCAACCGGATGCTGGTCTGGGTGTAGACCGTTTCCTGTACCTGCCGGACGAGGGCATAGTAGTCGCTGGCGGTGCAGCCGCCAGTGTTGATGAAGAAGTTGCCGTGTACCGGCGAGACCTGCGCCCCGCCGATCTTCAGCCCCTTGAGTCCGGCGGCTTCGATCAGGCGACCGGCGTAGTCCCCCGGTGGGTTCTTGAAGATGCTGCCGAGGCTGGCCCCCGGCGGTTGAGTCCGTTTGCGGTGGGCGATGAACTCGTCCATGCGGCGCTGGATGGCGGCGGGATCATCCGGTGTGAGGGCAAAGGTCGCCATCAGCACCAGAAAGCGGCGGTCACGGCGAGTCTTGAGCGCCGAGGTGCGGTAGTCATAGGCCAGTTCGTCAGGGGTCAGGTATTGCGGGCCGCGCCAGTCATCCAACAGGGCGACTCCGCGCACTGTCTGCGCCATATCGCCGCCATGTGCCCCGGCATTGTTGACCACTGCCCCACCCACCGTCCCCGGCACGCTGACCGCCCATTCCATACCGCTCAGTCCCTGGGCGGCACATTTGCGGGCGAGGATGGTCAGGCTGGTGCCACCAGTGGCTGAGACATTGATCCCGCCATGCCAGTGCCCGAACTCGATCTGGGCAACATCGTTGATGAGGACGATGCCGCGCACGCCGTTATCACTGACGAGGATATTGGCTCCCCCACCAAGGATGCGGACGGGCAGGCTGCTGGCCCAGGCGGAGTCCGTGACGGCGATGAGTTCCTCGGTGGATTCCTTGGCGACGTAGAGCCACTCCGCCGGGCCGCCGAGCCGAGCAGCAGTGTAGCGGGCCATCGGCTCGTGATGGAGCAGTCGCTCTGGGTGGGGAACACGGAAGGGAGCGTTCATGGGACAGAGGGGATTTTTAACGCAAAGAGGCAAAGGGGCAAAGATGCAAAGCGATTGGACAAAGGCTGGTAGCAAATAGCAAATAGCTGCTGGCTGGTAGCTGGTAGCTGATAGCTGATAGCCATTATTCCTGCTGCTCCCGGAGCCAGGCCGCGTAGTCGATACCGATCTGGGGAGCATCGCCCGCGCTCATGATGACGACGGCGGCGGGGGCTTGCACGCCGGTTTGCAGGGCGGCGACGGCATCGGCAAAGGTCGGCGTGTGGCGCACATCGGGATGGGTGATCGCCGAGACGACTGACTCGGCGGTCACACCAGGGATGGGGGCTTCGCGGGCGGCGTAAATGTCGGTGATCAGAACATGATCGGCACCGGCAAAGGATTGGGTGAACTCGGTAAAGAGCGCCTGGGTACGCGAGTAGGTATGCGGCTGCCAGACCGCCCAGATCGCCCGACCCGGATAGCGCATTCGGGCGGCTTCCAGCACGGCCTTGATCGACATCGGGTTGTGGGCGTAGTCGTCGATGATGGCGATGTGGTTGACCTCCGCCCGCAGGTCGAAGCGGCGGGCGGTGGCTTTGAAGGTGGCGAGAGCCGGAGCATAGGGGTCTTCCCGCTGAAAGCCCTGGATGACACCGCTGACTTCGACCGCGGCATAGGCCGCCAGCGCATTCAGGACGTTGTGATGACCACTTAAGGGCAGGCGGAAGTCTGCATTCCGCGAATGAACCCGGAAAGTCGTACTGCCATCACTTTCAGACTGTATTTGTTTAGCCACAATGACGGGATTCTTCATAAAGTCGCGGTCATCGCTGATGTGGTAATACCAGGGAAGGCGCCTCGAATGAATCAAGTTACGTGCCAATTCGGCGCAGGCCGGGTCATCAAGCCAGGTGACAAGGACACCCCCCACTGGGAGCAGATCCACAAACTGGCGAAAGGACTCGATCATGGCCTCACGGGTTGGGAAACAATCCGGGTGATCCCACTCGATGTTGGTGATGACGGCGATGTTCGGGCGCAGACCGAGGAACATGTTATCGTACTCGTCGGCCTCGACCACGAACCATTCACCCTTCCCCACCCCGGCATTGGTGCCAGTGTTGCCCATGACGCCACCGACGATGTAGCTGGGGTCGGCCCCAACTTCGCGCAGGATGTGGACGATCATGGCGGTGGTGGTGGTCTTGCCCTTGGTCCCGGCGACAGCGATGACGTTGTGGCCTTCCATCAACGGTGCCATGATGTCCTGCCGTTTGTAGACCGGGATGCCGGCGGCTTTGGCGGCGGCGACTTCCACATGGTCATCCTTGACCGCCGAGGTGATGATGAGCAGGTCGGCCCCGGCGATGTGGGCGGCGTCATGCCCGTGATAGATGGTGGCACCATCACGGGCGAGGGCATCGGTCAGGTCATTGGTGCTGCGGTCGGAGCCGCTGACCTTATAGCCGCGCTCGACCAGAATCCGGGCGATGGCCGAGAGTCCGCTGCCGCCAATGCCGACGAAGTGAATGTGTTGACCGGGGGTGAATTTCATGGGCTGGGTACTGAGATGAACAGGGCTGATAGCGAATAGCTGATAGCTGGTAGCCAGAAGAAAGCCACCGTCAGGCGGTTTGTACTCGGCACCTGGTACTCGGCACTCAGCACTGCTTCACTCATAGCATAAACAAGACGAATAAGAACATCAGAATGACGACGACGGTCAGGATTTCCCCGCTGCCGCCGGTCGCGCCGCCGATGATGACCAGTGGAATCCAGTTGATGGTGTTGGCGCTGATCGAACCGACCGCCGGAGCAGAGATCAGACCTTCCAGCGGATAATCGTTGATATCGAGGAACCACCAGATGGCCCCCCAGATCAGGTAGCCATTGAGCGCGCCGAGCAAGCCGCCCATGATGGCATCCGCCAGGCGACCCCGGCTGGCACTGCGTTCAGGCCGACCACCGCCACGGGTCTGATAGGCGAAGTAGACGATCAGGCCGAACAGGACCACCTGCACCAGAAAGGCCTGGTCGCGGGGGATACTCGCCAGCAGCAACCCGCGCAGGATCGGGTCAAACTGAAACAGCGCGAAAGTCGCCAGCAGAACACCCGCCAGCGAAATCAATTCCTTGTTCCAGCCCCGCGCCGCGCCTAACACGCCGAAGAACAGCGCGAACAACCAGAACATACTGAACAGTTCGACCATAGCCTAGATCACAATCAGCACGATGATGAATAACACAATGACCGCAATCGACAGTACCGAGCCGCCGCCATCAATCCCGCCACCCAGCAGATTGAGCGGCAGGGCATTCAGCATGGCAGTAGTCTGTTCGCTGGCTGCGGGGGCGATGATGTACGGGCGCAGCGGGTAATCATTGACCGCCATCAGGTTCCAGAGCGTACCGATAATCAGGTAGCCATTCAGGAAACCGACAACCGCGCCCAGGACGGTGGATTGCAGCCGGTCGCGCCCTTCTTCCTTGCGGTCTTTGACCAGTTCTCGGCTGCCCAGCGCCCGGGTCTGATAGGCAAAAAAGACGATGCCCAAAAATAAGATACTTTGTACATAAAAGGCACTGGTCGCGCCGGAGTTTGCCAGTAACTGCTGACGAATCAGAAAATCGAACTGGTCGATGGCAAACAACGCCAGAATAATCCCCGCCAGCGCGATCAATTCTTTGGTCAGGCCGCGTCCGTACCCGATCACGGCGAAGACCACCGCCATCAGCCACAGAATTCCCGAAAGCTGGATCATCCCTCACCTTTCACCATGCTCGCCAGCGCCGCCGCTGCCCGCGCCGCGCCATCGGGTATCGCCAGCGCGCGCGCCGCGGCCTGCATTGCCCGCAGACGCTCTGCATCTCCCAGTATACCGCGCAAGGTCGAAAGCAAGTCGGCTTCCAACCGATTTTCATCCAGCCGAACCGCCGCGTTCTGGCTCGCCAGCCAATCGGCATTCACCCGCTGGAAGCGCCAGGCCGTCAACGGCACCAACACCGCCGGCAGCCCGAAGGCTGGGTACTCACCCAGCACGCTGGCTCCGGCCCGGCTCAAGGCCAAGTCGGCCGCGGCCAGCGCCAGCCCGATCTCTGCATGGAGATACGGGAAGGTATGGTAATGGGTTGCATCGGGCAGCGCCTCCCGGCGAGCGCGGATGTCTTCCCAGTCGAGTGTACCTGTGACGTGGATAATCTGCACATTCTCCGCCAGCAACTGCGGCAGGATCGCGAGCAGCGCGTTGTTGATGGCCCGCGCGCCCCGGCTCCCGCCCATCACCAGCAGAGTCTGGCGGGCAGGGTCAAGCTGAAAATGGGCGATACCTGCCTCACGAGTTGCCGTCAGCAGACTCGGGCGGATGGGATAGCCGGTGACGACGGTGTTGTTCTTCGGGAAGTACTGCCGCGACGCTTCGGTCGTCAGCGCGACGAGTTGGGCGAACGGTCGCACCGCACGGATGGTCAGCGCCGGTTCAATATCCGGCAGGTAGATCATCTGGCGGACGCGCAGGAGCCAACCCGCCAGCGAGACCGGCAAGCCTGACCAACCGCCGGTCAGCAGGATGGCATCCGGTCGGCGGCGAGCGATAATCCACAGGGATTGCAAAAACCCCAGCAGCAGATCAAGCAGGCTGCGGAGTTGACGCAGGCGGCTGACCCCGTTGAAGGGGCCAGCCCGGACTTCATGATAGTCATGGAAAGGGAGGCCGTAGCCATCCACCAGCGGCTTCTCGAAACCGCCCTGAATGCCGACAAACCCAAGCTCAACGCTGGGGTGTAACTCGCGCAGCGCCCCGGCTATCGCCAGCGCCGGGTAGACGTGACCGCCGGTTCCCCCCGCTGCTATCAGTATTCGCACCAGTCGATCTCCGTTCCGGTGAGGGCACAGCCGCCCCGGCCTTGCGCGGGTTGGTTTGCAGCGCCTTCACGCGGGAAATGCTCAAGAGCAGGCCAACGCCCGCCATCACCACCACCAGCGACGATCCGCCGAAGCTGATGAACGGCAGCGAGGCACCCGTCGGCGGCACCATACCCGTCATGACGGCGATATTCAAGAGCGCTTTGATGGCGATCCAGATGGTGAGTCCAGAGGCCAGTAGCGCGCCGAAGTTATCGGTAGCCCGCCTGGCGATCTGGAGGCCGCGTACCACCATGGCGATATACAGGCCCACCACCAGTGTCGCGCCCAGCGCCCCCAGTTCTTCACCGATGATAGCGAAGATGCTGTCGGTATGCGGCGCGGGCAGGTTACCGAACTTCTGCCGCCCCTGCCCCAGCCCGACCCCGGTCAAGCCGCCGTTGCTGAAGGCGACGATAGCCTGCCGTACATGGTAGTCGGCCTGGGTGACATCACTCGCACCGGAGAGGAAGGAGCTGACGCGGTCTTGGGCATAGTCCGGGCCGCTCTGGGTGATATACAGCACGCCGACCACGCCGATGAAAGCCGCCGCCACACCGATCTGGACCAGGTCGGCCCCGGCCAGGAAGAACATGATGCCCGCGACCACTACGATGGTCGCTGCCGTGCTGATGTCCGGCTGTGCCAGAATCAGGGCGGCGACGATGCCAACCAACACAGCGAAGGGGATGAGGCCGTAAGTCAGGCTACGGATCTGAGTCTTGCGCGAGCTGAGCCAGGTCGCCATGTAGATGACAATCACCAACTCGGCTAACTCACCGGGCTGGAACGCACCGTTGATAAGGGCGCGTCGGCTGCCGAAGACCGTATCACCGAACAGCAGCACCGCCACCAGTGCGCCGACCGTGCCGAGCAGCATCAGCACCGAGAAGCGCCGCCACAGCCGGTAATCCAGCAGCATCAAGACGATGACCACACCAATCCCGACGCCCAGGCTCCGCAACTGCTGGAAAAAGACGGTGTATTGACTGCCGAATTCCTGAAAGCTCCAGTCAAAGGTCGTGCTGTAGACCATCATCAGGCCGATGGCGAGCAGCAGCCCCGTGACCACACACAGCCAGGCGTCAATCGTCCCCAGGAAACCACGACTGCGTTCCTGCGGCTCGGTGACGGGCAGCGCCCGTGCCGGAGTCTTGACGCCCGCGCCGCGCACCGGCCTTGGTGCGGGTTCATCTTCAAAACGGGGGATGTCCAGCGGTTGTTCGGCCATTGTGTTTAGCTTTCAGCAATCAGCTTACAGCGGTCAGCTTTTGAGTTACCGGCAAGCAACCGGAGGCTTACGGGTTTCAGGTTGCAAGAAGCAAGACATAAGGTGTTGGTGCTTTGCGACGCGTCCCATTTATGGTCACCCATCACGTACCACCAACCACACCATTATAGCCCCATCACCAAAGCGCGAAAGTGTTCCCCGCGCTGCTCAAAATCCTTGTAGGCATCGTAGCTGGTGCCGCCGGGCGAGAGCAAAACCACATCCCCTGCCTGCGCCACCTGGGCGGCGCGGGTCACAGCCGCTTCCAGAGTCGCCACCGTGGTGAAGCTGGCGGGATCGGCACCCAGTTTGCCCAGCACCTCCGCGATCATCGGCCCGGCATGGCCGAAGGTGATGATATGGCGGGATTGGCGCAGCGCCAGCTTGAGCATCTCTTCCCAGGGCAGATTCTTGTCTTTGCCACCCAGCAGCAGCACCAACGGTTCGCTGAAGCTGCGCAGCGCGGCCTGCACCCGCTCCGGCGCGGTCGCAATGCTGTCGTTGACGTAGGTCACGCCGTTGAGAAGGCGCACACTCTCCAGCCGATGCGCCACTGCCTTGAACGACCGAATGGCGGCGGCCATCGCCTCCGGCTCGACTCCGGCACAGCCGGTCAGGGTGCAGGCGGCCAGCGTATTCAAGACATTATGATCGCCCAGCAGAGGAATGTCACTGCGGTCGCAGACGACGCGCGGCTCCCGGTTACTGCTGGCGAGGCCGGAAACCAGCAGCCGTTGACCCGCCATGAAAGCGCCATCGGCCTGCATGGTGGCGGCGCTGAACCAGGCCAGTTCACCCGGTACGGCCTCGGCTAAACCCCGGCTGCCCGCGTCATCCGCACACAGGATGGCGATGTCTCGCGCCGCCTGATGCAGGATGATCTGCGCCTTGGCCAGCGTGTAGGCTTCCATCGTGCCATGTCGGTCGAGATGGTTGGGCGTGATGTTCAGGACCGTGGCGATATGCGGGCTGGTCGTCATGATCTCCAACTGGAAGCTGGAGAGTTCCATCACCACCCGGTCGCTCGGCTGGATCTCTGGCAGCACGTCCAGCAGCACATCGCCGATATTGCCGCCGACATGGGTGGTGTAACCGGCCTGCCGCATGATCGCGCCAGTCAGTGAGGTGGTCGTCGTTTTGCCCGCACTGCCGGTGATGCCGATGACCGGAGCCGGGCAGCGTTCCAGGAAAAGCTGCGCGTCATTGGTCAGGGGGATACCCCGCGCCTGCGCCTCCTGCACAATCGGCAGGTCGAGCGCCACCCCACCGGAGATGCACAGCACATCAGCCTGATCCAGCAGGGTCAGCGGATGCCCGCCCAGCACAAACTGAATTTCGCTTTCGCTGAAGGGGGCCATTTCCGCGCCGAGGACTTCGGCAGTGCGCGTGTCGCTGATGATCGCTTTGGCGCCGACCGTCGGCAGCCAGCGGGCCAGCGCCTTGCCCTGCCGGGCGAATCCCAGCACGACCACGCGCTTGCCAAAGAGAGGATCGATTTTGTGAGTGCCGTTGAAGTGTGTCATGGGGCGGAAGTGTACCAGTTTTGGGCGATCAGCCGCCAGCGTTCAGCGGACAGCTTTGAGTTGCCACTTACCGAGTGCCAGTGAGTTGGCTACCGGTTTCCAAGTCCCAGACATTGATGGCATTGCCGTAGTTTGCGGAGGTAGCGAGTTGGTCGCGGTCGCTGTGGTTTCATTGTTTTCTACGGCGATTGCAATCTCTCTTTGATGGCATCTGGGAAGTTGCCTACCATCAAAAACTCTTGACCGGGGCCAACCACATTTATATAAGCAATGTGCGTCAAATCTGGAGATAGTATTGGGTCGGCAATTATCCCTTGAGATGGAATACAGAAGCTATTGGACGTATCAATCGCGTCCAGGAAGAACAGCGCATAATTGTAACATTCTCCAGTTGGCGCATTTACGACAGCAAGGAACCAGCGATCTCCAGCGACCCATTCATCATTTCTGCTACCACCAAGGGCAGGGTAAAGTTGAGGATCATTTGCACTTTCTGATGGGACGACCTGACGTGACACAATTCGTTTGCGAATGGTATTCAATTCGAGATCGTAAACTAACATGTGAACGGGTTCAGATTGTTGTCCAGTCATCCCATAGATCATCAACACTGTTTCATCAGTCGAAAGCGCAAACATTTCTATATGAGTTAACCCTAGTTCAAGCGATTCCAGGTATAGCTCGAGTTGACCTGTCTCCAAGTCAAGCATATATACATTGTTGGTGCGGTATTGCCCTATCTGTTTCTGTTCCTCAAGCAAGATGAGTAAGCGTTTGTTGTCTGACATCCAGATAAAGTCTGTAGGATTAGACAACGAATGGGCAATTATTCGATCATTTGTGCCCCGAAGACTAACTTGATGTAGATCATAAATAGAGGGAAATGGCGAGCCACTAAGGTCAGGACGATATACTAGGTATGATAACTCTCCATTTGAGGCCCACGAGTAATTCGCATAACCGACTCGGGTGGCAACAGTCCATGTTGTTTCTGAATTTGTATCGGAGACTTGTAATGTCTCGCTTCTGATATCAATATATGCTAGATACTGTCCATCTTTACTCCATTGAGGTAGTAAGTAGACACTTCCTGAAGCGATTACCTTTTCCTGGAATTCTGGGAATCTGGGTGGTGCTGAAGCAGGAAATAACACGCATCCACCCAAAAGTAACAAGACAAATCCAATACGTAATAACAGACCCACTTTCTTTATCTTTCCGTACTAATACTTACCTCCAGCGCATATATCCAATTTAGGTTCATCGTCCGATCCGTGCAAGTAGCTCGTCAGGAGCGTAGCTATCCGTTGAGTATGCGCCAGCAATTGGTGAAGGGGCATGTAGATGGCATGAACTTTCGCGGGAGCAGGCATCTGCTGAGCATTTGCCTATTTTATGTATCCATCTCATCAAATTCATTTGTTCTTGATCTTCACTATCCTCTTCCTTGACAGTTCAGAATATAAGCAATAGCATATATGCAAATGCCTATATAAACACCTGAGGCGGTATGCTCAAATACGCTTTGCTGGGGTTTCTGCGCTATCACGCCCTGAGTGGCTACGACCTGATGCGGCTGATGTCGGACTCGACCCGCAATTTCTGGCACGCCGACCTGAGCCAGATCTATAAGACGCTCAAAGCGCTGGAAGAAAGCGGCCTGATCGAGTCCACCATCGAACCGCAGCCGGATCATCCGGATCGGCGGGTTTACACGCTGCTTGAAGCCGGGCAGCAGGAGATGGCCCGCTGGTTGGCGCAGCCGCTCACTGACGTGTCTCCGCTCAAGGAAAGTCTGCTGCTCAAGGTCTTTTTTAGTGGTCAGGGTGAGGCAACTGCCCTGCTAACCCAGTTGCGTTTACACCGGGATCTGCATCGCCACAATCTTGAGCACTATATGGAGCAAACCCCGCGCGACATCGAGCGTAACCTTGCCATGGTTCAGGGTTCAGCCCTGGATGCGCTTTGCTGGGATGCCACCCGGCGTGCTGGTGTCCTTTATGAAGAAATGTATCTGCGTTGGTTGGACGAAACCATTAACCGTCTGGAAGCCCTGATTGCCCAAGGAGACTCGTGATGTATCACAGGATTGTACGCCGCAAGATTGATGAAACCTTTGGCTACCTCAACCAGCACGATGTCGATAAAGTGGTGGGGATCTTTGACCCGGCTTTAACCCACAGCTTCGCTGGCGAAAGCGCCCTGGGCGGCGTTCGGAACTCATCCGCGCTGGCACGCCTGTGGTATCAGCGTCTGTTTCGCCTGTTCCCAAATATTGCCTTCAAGGTGCATCATGTGGTGATTGCCGGCCTGCCCTGGGATACCCGGGTTGCGGTGCGCTTTCAGGTCGAGGTGAATACACCGCAGGAAGCCCCGTATCACAACGAAGTGGCGCAGTTCCTCCGCATCCGTTGGGGGCGCATCACCGAAATGTATCTCTATGAGGACACCCGCAAGCTCGAGGCGTTTCTGGAACGCCTGGGCAGCCGCGGGAACGTCGAAGCCCTTGCCAGCCCGATCACCGGGTGAAGTTTTTAATATAACGTAATGTATTACCTGTTATTCTCCTGCATATCAGGTCATACAACGCTTCAGACTGTAATCTATATGGAACCTTTCACCCGTTTCCAATCTCGGATTATCAGTCACTTTCCATCATCGGCAATTTACCGAATCATCGCTACAATGTTCCGTAATGGCTGCGCTAGCCAGAAAGTGTTCTCCGTATTGCTGAGAGGAAAATCATGAAAAGACTGATTTTGCTGGTTTGTTTGATTGCCCTGCTGGGTATGGGTGTTGTCTCCGCCCAGGAGACCACCATCACCATTGAAAGCTGGCGGAATGACGACCTGACCATTTGGCAGGATACCATCATCCCCGCTTTTGAAGCCGCCAATCCCGGCATCAAGGTGGTCTTCGCCCCGACCGCCCCGACCGAATATAACGCCGCGCTGAACGCCAAGCTCGAAGGTGGCACCGCCGGTGACCTCATCACCTGCCGCCCGTTCGATGCCTCGCTGGGTCTGTACCAGGCTGGCTATCTGGCCTCCCTGAATGACCTGCCGGGTATGGAAAACTTCGGTGATGTCGCCAAGAGCGCCTGGATCACCGATGATGGCTCCAATGTGTTCTGCGTGCCGATGGCCTCGGTCATCCACGGCTTCATCTACAATGCTGATATGTTCGCGGAAAATGGCTGGGTTGAACCGACCACCACCTCCGAGTTCATGGCGCTGCTCCAGGCCATCAAGGACGCCGGAATTGATCCGCTGGTCATGGGCACCAAGGATCAGTGGGAATCGGCCACCATGGGCTATCAGAACATCGGCCCCAACTACTGGATGGGTGAAGAAGGCCGTCTGGGCCTGATCGCCGGGACTGCCAAGTACAACGAAGGTGGCTTCCTGGCCGCGTTCGAAGCCCTGGCTGCCTGGAGTGAATACCTGCCCGCCGGTTACGAAGCCCAAGCTTACCCGGACTCACAGGTTGCCTTCGCCGCCGGTCTGGGTGCCATTTACCCGGCTGGCTCGTGGGACATCAGCACCTTCAATGCTCAGGCTGATTTCACCCTGGGTGCCTTCCGTCCGCCGACACCCGATGGTCAGGAATCCTGCTACATCAGCGACCACACTGACATCGCCATCGGCCTGAATGCCGCCAGCCCGAATGCCGAAGCGGCCCGCACCTTCCTGAGCTGGGTTGCCAGCTCGGAATTCGCCGGTCTGTATGCCAATGCGCTGCCGGGCTTCTTCCCGCTGTCCAACGGCGCAGTTGAACTGAGCGACCCCATCGCCCAGGAATTCATCAGCTGGCGTCAGGAATGCAGCAGCACCATCCGCTCCGCCTACCAGATCCTCTCGCGTGGTGAACCCAACAACGAGAACGATCTGTGGGCAGCCAGCGCCGCCGTCCTGAACGGCTCCATGACCGCCCAGGAAGCGGCAGACATGGTGCAGTCCGGTCTGGAACGCTGGTACGAACCGCAGATGGCTGGCTAGTTTCAGCCTTCTGGTTGCAGGTTTTAGGGGCACCCGCAGGGGTGCCCCTTTTGTTTGCCAAGCCCGCTGAATGATGAGGGCTACTCTGATACACTGAGTAGACGTAACGCTGCTTGAGACTGATTATGGTTTATTCACGTCCGTATCGGGATGCCGCTGATCTGGCAAGGTTGCAACAATACAATGCCGCGCAGATTGCGCAGGATGCCTGCGGTTGGCTGCACCCCGGTGACATCCCGCATCGTCTTTTCAACAGTGGGCGCAAGCACCAACCGTCTGATCTGCTGCGCCTATGGGAAGATGAGGCAGGTGCAATCGTTGGCTGGGCGCTGTTTAACCCCCAAAAGGGTTTTGACGTGCAGTCACACGATGCAGATGTCATCGCGGAGGCATTGGCGTGGGTAGAAACCAGGCTGACGACAGAGAACACCGAGCTATGGGATGATGATGTTTTCCGCAGAGCAATCTTCACGCAGCATGGCTATGCACCTGACCCGGACGCGCTCCCCTATTCACTCACGCATCGCACGCTTGACGATCTGCCGACGGTGCCCGCGCTGCCGGAGGGCTTCCGCATTCGTGGGGCATCAGGCGTAGAGGAAGCAGCAGCATTAGCGGCGGTTCATGCCGCGTCGTTCGGCTCCCAGTGGACAGCAGACGCGTATGCAAAGGTGATGCAGTCGCCGGGGTATGCACCGGAACGCGAGTTCGTGGTGGTCGCGCCGGATGGACGTTTTGCCGCTTTCACGGTGACGTGGCACGATGCGCTCAATCGACTCGGTTATTTTGAACCCGTCGGCACCCATGCGGATTTCCGGCGGATGGGGCTGGCCCGGGCTATGATGATCCACGCCATGCACGCGATGCGTACCGCCGGTATGACGCAGGTATGGGTTTTGCACGAGGCTGCCGAAGAAAATCCGGCATCGGCGGCGTTATATGCCGGTGTGGGCTTCAAGCAACAGTTCAGCACGCGCCTGTGGGTGAAGAAGCTCAGTGGCGGGTGATCGGTAGCGTCTCTGGTACACTATCTGCCATCTTGGATTAACCAAACCGAAGGGCGCACGGCTTTGTGACCCTACAAAGTGTTTGAACTGCGTAACACCCAATTTTGATGGAACTGGTATTGGGAGACATGCGATGAGTTGGGCGGATGCGGCAATTCAGAAGCTACAGAAAGGGGAGACCGCAAAGATTCGCCCACGCGGTCACTCGATGACTGGCAAAGTCAATAATGGCGAACTGGTTACGTTGGAACCGTGCGATCCAAAGTCGCTTAAGGCCGATGACATCGTTCTCGTGAAGGTCAGGGGACGTGTATATCTGCATCTGATAAAAGCCGTCAATAACGGACGTTATCTGATTGGCAACAATCGCGGTGGAACCAATGGCTGGGTGGGTGCAAACAGCATTTTTGGCATCGCCACCCAGATAGAACCGTAAGGAATTCTCGATCCGGCTATCAGCCATGAGCTATCAGCTATGAGCCACTCACTATCGACTATCGACCAAAGACTAACCGCGATGCTCCACTGGACTGCTGCGCTCCACCACGACGGTTCTTCCCTGTATGTTTCCAATTTCCATCCGGCGCTCGGTCAGACCGTGCGGGTCCGTCTGCGCGGGCCGGTCAACGCGCCGATTCGCTCGGTCTGGCTGCGGACAGCACCCGATGGCGAAGAACACATCGCGGAGATGAAGCCGGATGGTCAGCAGGGCATCAGCCGTTATTGGGCCGGGGACATTCTGGTGTCGATGCCGCGTATGACCTATCGCTTTAAGCTGCTCACGGATGAAGGCGCCTACTGGGTGACCGGCTTGGGAGTCAGCCGGGCGGATAGCCCGGATAGCTTCGACTTCAAGCTGATTGCCGGGTTCCGTGCGCCGCTGTGGGCAACGAAGCAGGTCTTCTACCAAATTTTCCCCGACCGCTTCCACAATGGCGATCCCTCCAACGATGTACCGGAGGGACTGGCATGGGGCCACAAAGGCCACCTGACTCAACGGCGGGCATGGGGCGCACCGCCTTTGCCCTGGGCAGAGGCAGGCAGTCAAGACTACTACGGTGGTGATTTACCGGGCATCACACAAAAGCTGGATTATCTGACTGATCTGGGTGTGACGGCGTTGTTCCTCAACCCGATCTTCACCGCCTACAGCAACCATCGTTATGATATTGCTGATTACCATCATGTCGATCCGCACCTGGGTGGAGATGCGGCGCTGGCGGACCTGCGCCGAGCGCTGGATGCACGCGGTATGAAGCTCATTCTGGATGTGACCCCCAATCACTGTGGCTGGAAAAATGAGTGGTTCACGGCCGCACAACATGATCCGAAAGCACCCAGTGCCGATTACTTCACATTTCGTCAACGCCCCGACCAGTATGAAAGCTGGCTAGGCCATCCTACCCTGCCCAAGCTCAATTACCAGAGCGAACGGCTGCGCGATGCCATGTACCGCAAGCCCGAGTCAGTTATGCAGAAGTGGCTGGCAGAACCGTATCGTGCCGATGGCTGGCGGCTGGATGTTGCCAACATGACTGCCCGTCAGGGGACTGTGCAGCTTGCTCATGACGTGTGGAAAGAGATGCGCCGAGCGCTCAAGGCCCGCTACCCGGCTTCGTATGTCTTTGGCGAGAACTTCTTCGATGGTACGCCACATCTACAAGGCGATGAACTCGATGCGGTGATGAACTATCAGGGCTTTACGATTCCGCTCTGGGGATGGCTCCAAAATACCGCCGACGAGTCCTCGGTCTGGGCGCGCTGGGTGGATCCATTCCCGCTGCCCGCCGAGGCGCTGGCCGAGCAGTGGGCGCGCTTCCGGGCGATGATCCCCTGGGCGATCACGCAGCAGCAATTCAACCTGCTGGGCTGCCATGATACACCGCGCATTCGCTGGCTGCTGAAAGGTGACCGGCAGCGCGTCAAACTGGCGACGACGCTGTTGATGACCTTCCCTGGCGTCCCAAGTATCTACTACGGTGACGAGATCGGGCTAGATGGCGGCGCTGACCCGGACAATCGGCGCTGTATGCCCTGGGATGACTCGCAATGGGATAAAGACCTGCGAGCGCATCACCAGCATTTGATCGCACTGCGGAAGACGGCTCCGGCCCTGCTGGAAGGCGGCTTCCAGATGCTCTATGCCCAGGGGAGTACGCTGGCCTACCTGCGCGAGTCCACCGATCAACGCCTGTTGGTGATTGGTCAGCGCGGACCGGATGCGCTGATTAATGTACGTATCCCCGTCTGGCACGGGGGCTATGCTGATGGATCTGTACTGAACGATCTGCTGGGCGCAGGTCAATTCCGGGTGGTGGACGGCGCACTGGTGATTGAACAACTCCCGGCAGGGGCGGCACTGGTGCTGGCGGGGTAAACAACTTCCCCCGCCCCAAGACCCGTTGCCTCCGCTATAATCGCCCGACTGATTGAGCTTCGTTTCACAATCGAGGGCAGATTATGGCGCAGCAGGCCGTCACACCACAGTCGGTGGACTTCAGCAAATGGTATAACGAGATCGTCTACAAAGCCGATCTGGCGGATCAGTCCCCGGTGCGCGGCTGCCTCATCATCAAGCCGTATGGCTATGAACTTTGGGAGGCAATCCGCGATGGACTCGACCGGCGCTTTAAGGCGACCGGGCATCGCAACGCTTACTTTCCCCTGTTCATCCCGGAGAGCTTCCTCAAAAAAGAAGCCGAGCATGTCGAAGGCTTCAGCCCGGAACTGGCGGTTGTCACAGTTGCCGGGGGTGAGGAACTGGCCGAACCACTGGTCGTGCGCCCGACTTCCGAAACCATCATCATGGCGGCCTTCCGCGAGTGGATTCAGTCCTACCGCGATCTGCCGCTGCTGATTAACCAGTGGGCCAATGTCGTCCGCTGGGAACTGCGAACCCGCCCTTTCCTCCGCACGACCGAATTCCTCTGGCAAGAAGGTCACACCGCTCACGCCACCTTCGAGGATGCCGAAGCGGAAACGATGCAGATGCTCAACGTCTATGCTGATCTGTGCATCAACGATGCGGCCGTGCCGGTCATCCGCGGCAAAAAGAGCGACCGCGAAAAGTTCGCCGGAGCGATGCATACTTACACGGTTGAGGCCATGATGGGCGACAAGAAAGCCCTCCAATCCGGCACCAGCCATAACCTGGGGCAAAACTTCGCCAAGGCCTTCGATATCAAGTACCTGGACGAGGCGAATGTCCTGCAACATGTCTGGACAACTTCCTGGGGTATGAGTACCCGCATGGTTGGCTGTGTGGTCATGGCACATGGCGATGATAAAGGGCTGCGCCTGCCGCCGAAAATTGCACCGTATCAGGTCGTCATCGTCCCGATTTATAAGTCCGACGAAGAAAAATCTGCCGTCTTGGGGACAGTGGAGCGTATCAGCGGGCAACTCGCTGAGGCGGGCATCCGTTTCCATGTGGATCGTCGCGAAGGCCAGTCTCCGGGCTTTAAGTACAACGACTGGGAAATGCGCGGTGTACCGGTGCGTATGGAGATTGGCCCGAAGGACGTGGAGAAAAACAGCGCCGCGCTCGCCCGCCGGGATGTGCCGGGCAAAGAAGGCAAGCAATTTGTTCCTCAGGATGGGATCGTGCAGGCGGTCAAGGGCTTGCTGAATGCTGTGCAGGCCAATATGCTCCAGCAGGCGACCGCTTTCCGCGATGCCAACATCCATGATGTCAAGAATTACGATGAACTCAAGCAAGTCATCGAAGCCGGTGGCTGGGCGCGGGGCTGGTGGGCTGGCTCCGGCGCGGATGAAGGCAAAATTAAGGAAGAAACGGCTGCAACCATCCGGTGCTTCCCGTTCGATCAACCTGGTGGCAACGGCCCCTGCCTCTACACCGGGGAAAAAGCCGAGCGCGTCGCCCTGTTCGCCCGCGCATATTGATCGAAGTTCCGGAGGGCTGAGGGAATAGTGTTCCTCAGCCCTCCATTGTAGTTATTACAAAACGTTCATTACCTGCGCTTAACATATTGAATCTATAATGACTTTGGGATGTGTTCCAAAGCCTTAGTACCAGCCTCGGCGGAAGGCGGTAGGGTAAGGATATAGCCATTTCTAACACAAATTCGATAGTAAATAATGTATACTTAGGGCTTCGGAACCTCTGGTCAATGTAAACATGGAAGGAGTAGACCGCATTCACTATAGTGAAGATGTGGAAGCGTTTCCAAAAAGTACCCTTGTTTGACGCTCACCTCAGCGGACTGGACGGTTTTTCCACCATCCGCATTTTCAGGAAAGATTTATGGCCGCATACTTGATTGTAGATGTAGACGATTTACTCCACCGTTTTTCGAGCCGGGGTATCAACGTCGATTTGCAGGAATTAGCTGTAGGATTGCGTGGAGGAGCGGCGCTGGCCGCAGGCCTCTTCAGCGCGGATAGCCTCAAGGCGGTGGCAGTTTCCAATTGGGGGATTCACGGCAGTGCCGCTGCTAACTACCAGCGCATGTTCCGGGCGGCAGGTTATGATGTCTTTGACATGCCCCGCCGTGACCAATTGGCGGACGCGCTCATCGTCCACTACTTCTCCTTCGACCCTGATCCAGTCGATGAACTGATCCTCGCCACCAGCAGCAGCGATTTAATCCCGCTGGTGCGCCGGATCAAGACGACGCGGAATGCCCGCGTCCGCATCTGGGGTTCGGAGAACATCGTGCAGGGGACGGACTTCGCCAATGAAGTCATTTTCCAGCCGCTGGAGACTCTGCTCGGCATCCAGACCAAAAACGTAGCGGTGTACATCGACTTTGAGAACATCGCCATCAGCCTGAACGAGCAGGGATTTGTGGTCAACCTTGACCACTTGATCGACCGCTTTGTCTCTCAGGCCAAAGCCTATGGACAGGTCGTCCGCATGAGCGCTTATGCGCCGTGGGGGCAACGCGGTAGCCTGCCGCCGCTGGTCGACAACAGCGGGCGAGAAGTGGCAGATGATGCACCGAGCCGCCTGCTCATGGCCAACATCGACCCTGTCTTCAACCTCCCTGGCAAAAACAGCGCTGACATGCGGATCGCCCGCGATGTCATCACCGATGCTACCCACTCGGATAGCGCCGATGTCGTCATCCTCGCCAGCGGCGATCGGGACTTCAACCAGGTACTCAATGCGCTGCGAGCGCGGAACATCACGGTGATCGTGTGGGGGGTACGCGGCAGCACCAGCCGGATGTTAGCAAATAACCCCGGCGTGCAAGTGGAATACATCGAAGATTTCACCGACCTGCAAACCCACCAGTCCCTGAGCATCGCTTCAGTTTCCGAGTCGACCGATACGGCGGCTTTCACGCCGTCGCAGTGGTCGAGCGTCATCATCCAATTCGACCGACTGGGGACGCGCCTGAGCAGTGAAATTCTGTCGGTGCGCCAGTTGGTGGAGCAGTTACAGGAAGTCGGTGCGGTCATCTCCCGCGCGCGGGGCGAAGACCTGGTTTCACAGGCTATGTCCCTGGGACTGCTCAAGGCCATGGCTGGCAACGGGATGGTTGCGCTGGCCTCCAGTCATCCGATTGTCGAAAAGACCCGCCTCATCCGCGACCGCGTGACAGTGCGGGTGGCGAACACCCTACAGGTGCGCGGCTGGGAATACGTTAACTACGGCTTCCTGCTCAAGGGGCTGGCGATGGATCGTGATCTCGACCGCCCAGGCCTGAATTACAGTGACCAGTGGCGCTCGGAATGGATTGACTGCCTGGTACGGGAGCAAGTGCTGGAACGCCAGCTCATTCCGCACCGGCATAACCCAGATGACCTGGTGCCGGTCATCAAGCTGCATGATGACGTCGATCAGTTTGACGTGATGCCAAACCTGCCGCCACTGACTGAAGAAATGCCGGACTGGACCGGGATTTCGATGATGGAACTCAACGAACTCCACCCAGAAACTGCGGATATGGTGCGGCGCATCATCGTCAGCGTGGAGCAGTTCACCAGCTTCCGTAACTTCACCTGGTGCCCGCTGGGCAGCCTGCACCGCCGTCTGCGCTTGTTTGATAGCGGCATGTCCTTCCAGCGAGCGGTCGAATACCTTAAGGAAAATGGAGCTGCCGCGATTTCCGAGTACAGCAATCCGCAGAGTGAGTTCCTGACCAAAGGTATTTCCCTGACCATGAACTCCGAAATCGTGCAGGATGTGATTCAGGAGCGCGACTCGTTCGTTCGCCTGCTGCTGACTCTTTACGAACGCAATATCCCGATCAGTGACAGTGGCGTGCGTTCGGCGGATTCCCGCTCAGACTGGAACCTGCCGTTCTGGTTCAGCCTGATGGAAACCGAAAATGTCCTGAACGGCGTGCCAGGTCGCGCCGGTCAGTACAGCCTGTTCCGCACGCATCATACCGTCAATCTGGTGGCCGAGGCGATGAAGGCTCGATGACCCTTCCGTCAGTCATGCAGGCGGTGGTCGTCCAGCGATATGAGCCAGGACTATCAGGTCTGATCGTTCAGCGCTTACCTGTTCCACAACCCGGCCCAGGTCAGGTGCTGGTGCAGATGCGTGCCGCCCCCATCAACCCCTCAGATATGATGTTTGTGCAGGGCCTCTATGGCTTTACCAAGCCGGCTCCTGTGGTTGCAGGATTTGAAGGCGCTGGCGTGGTGGTCGCCGTAGGGCCTGGTCTGCTGCCCCGCTTCTGGCAGGGTCGCCGCGTGACCGTAGCAGTGCAGAACACAGGCGATGGTACCTGGGCCGAATACGTTTGTGTACCGGCTTTACGGGCGCTGCCTGTGCCCGACTCCCTCAGTGATGAGCAGGCTGCTATGCTGCTGGTCAATCCACTGTCGGCCTATGCCATGATTGACCTCGCCCGCAAAGCGGGTGTCAAAACGATCTTGCAGACTGCCGCTGGCAGTGCGCTGGGGCGGATGCTCTGGCGGTTAGGGCAGCGCTGCGGAATTGAGGTGGCGGGCATCGTCCGCCGAACTGAACAACAGGCCGAACTCCAGCAATTGGGGATGCGCCACCTGCTCAATAGCAGCGACCCAGACTTTCCACAACAACTCAAAGAGACCTGTGACAAATTATCCATTCGGCTGGCTTATGATGCGGTAGGCGGTGAGTTGACTCAGCAGTTGGCTGCGGCCCTGCAACCCGGCGCCATCATCAAAGTCTATGGGGCGCTGGCGATGCAAGCAGCAGCCGTTAACCCGGCGGATTTAATCTTCCGCAAGATCCGGGTAGAGGGCTTTTGGCTTTCGACCTGGATTGACCAAGTCGGGTTACCCGGTACGGTGCTGGCCTTCCGCCAGGTGACGCGACTGGTTGCCTCTGAACTCAGCTCAACTGTCCGCGCTCGCTATCCCATTCACCAGGCGATTGATGCGCTGCATGCCTACGACGCGCAGATGTCCGGTGGTAAGCTTTTGCTGGTACCAGGTACTCCCTGACACCTCTCCTCCTCTGGCTGGAGCGTTAATGGTCAGGATGCGCTTTCCACACTCAGCATGAACTGCCGCACTTCGTCCAGAACACTCAACGCCAGCAGATTCTGCAGTGTCACGCCGTAGAATGCCTCATTGCCACCCGTAAACTTGATGAACCCAAAGCCGCTGTTCTTCAGATGAATTTGATCGACATCAAGACCATAGTCTGGCAGGATGCGGGCTGCCAGCCATAGATTAACTACTGGTACCCGCTTCTCCGCCGCTACCTCAGTGACCGCTAGATTCAGGTTGACCGCCTGCGGCCAGAGTTCCGCCTGAGGGTTGTAACTGAAGGTAAAAAGTACCGGGATCACACCAGCAGCCAGCGACTCAGCGACAATTCGGCGTAGTTGCCCGGCGAACGTGACTTCATCTACGTGCATGACATCATTTCCGCCAAACATGATCAGCGCTACCGAGGGACGCTTAAGGCGGTATTCACAGACCAACGGCGTCTCATTCGGCTGGCAAACGGATTTATCCGCCCAGAAGGGATCAAAGATGACCAGCGTTGTGAGGCCAACGCGCGCAGCAGCACTGGATTGAGCAGCAGAGTTACGGAACCAATCGACCGTTGGCAGCAGATAGCGGTAGGCTCCTAGTTCGATCTGATCGCTCCCCAACGGCTGCAGATACTGCTCGTTGGCAACGGTGCTATCGCCCACCTTGGTGACTCCATGCGGATCGTTGCCGAGTGCCGCACCCTGCTGCACAACCGCAGTCATTGCCGGATCAATCTGCGGGATGACCGGCACCCTCAGCAATCGCTGGAGCGACTCGCTGGGTTCATTGATGAGGTCCGCGTCTGCTAACGATGTGTTAACCGGCACTGTTCCGAAGTCCAGGGCCGGATCCAGGTTGAGATACGCGGAGATCACCCAGCCATCCATGACTACGTTGCCTTGATCAAATCGCTGGAGCCGCACCCAGGTACCAGTGGCATTACGCTCGACGATGACCGCCGGAACACCTGCATTCAATGGCGCAACTTGTTGAAAAGTAGTTCCTGGGCCGGCATAAACGACTACACGCTGATAAGCGGTGGTGTTCAGGGCCGGGTTGGGCGTAGGGGTGTTGGTCGCAAAGATGGACGCAGGTGGGGTGGGAGTTACATCCTGGCCAGTGACAATCAGCATAGGCAGGCAGCAAAGCAGCAGGCAAAGGATCAGGCGGCGATGGTTCATCTTCAATAGTCCGTCCACGCTCACTCACAAATTCTCAGATCATTATAGCGATACCTAGCCAGAAACTGGTCTCTGGCCCAAGCTCGCTTTGATACCTTTACGAATCCTTGATACTGATCGTTATTCTCTTGTTCCTATCTTGACGAACCCCGACATACAGTGAAAGCAGAACGCAATCCCTGGAGAAAGGTCACTACGATGACGATTCTGATTCAATTATCTGACTACTCATGGACGGTTCAAGCGTTGCATTTGGCCTGCTCGATGGCCCGCAGCCAGCATGAGACCGTGACTCTGCTGCGTCTGATGCGAGTGCGGCATATCAGCTACCTTGGTTCAGCATTTGGACGTACCCCAATTACCGATCAGGAAATGGGTGAACTCCTCAGCTACCAGGATACTGCAGAGGATTACGGTGTTGAGCTTGAGTTAGAACAAATGCAATGCCTGAACTGCATAGATGCAATTGCGGAAGCGGCTAGCATCCTAAGCGCTACGGCGGTATTTGCCCGTGTGCCCTCCAGTATGATTCCCTTCTGGCATGACCTGATGGAAGCGCGGCTTCAGTACCGTTTGTGGCGGGCCGGGCGTAGCCTTTACACTCTGCAGCCTAATCCCAGCACTGACCAGGTTGCAGGTATCCATGTCAAGGCGTCTCAGGATGCTCTGGCCAGGACTATCTAGACCAAAACGGGCCATCTTGATACTTTCCTTACGTGGCCGCTGGAAAAATTTATACATTCCTGTCATAAGCTCATTAGTCCCATCCTATACTTGAACGTTGTGAGCACAAGGGGACACCATAAATGAGCTTTCACGACGTTCGTGACCGCGTAAGTACTGTAGTGTTTGGTGAACGGCTGAAAACCGCCGAGATTTCTCACCAGACCGCATCGAATCCAATTGCATTGGCCGTTCTGGCGAGTGATGCCCTGTCATCAGTTGCCTATGCGACCGAGGAAATTCTGATCATTCTCAATACTGCCGCCCTAGGCGGTTTTGCACTGCTGGGATTTACTGGCAATGCGATCTCCATTCCAATTGCCATCGCTATTTCCCTATTGATTGCCATCGTCACCATTTCCTACCGGCAGACGATTTTCTCAAATCCGGCAGGTGGTGGTGGCTATCGGGTTGCCAAAGAAAACCTGGGCGAAGAACTTGCACAGGTCACTGGCGCCGCGCTGCTGACTGACTACATTCTGACCGTGGCTGTGAGCATCAGCGCCGGTGTGGCGAACGTCATCAGTGTCGTACCCGACCTCGAACCGTTCCGGGTCGAACTGACGGTGGGCATCATCATCGTGATGACCATCATCAACATGCGGGGCGTCAAGGAAAGCGCAAGGCTCTTCTCTGTTCCCACCTACTTCTTCCTATTCACCATTGCCCTGACGCTGATCATCGGTTTCTACCGCATGTCCACCGGCACACTGGGTGTGGTCAGCGGTATCGAACCGATGCATACGGATGTGTTGGGGCCAATCACCCTGCTCCTGTTGCTGCGGGCATTTTCCTCAGGCTGCACAGCTCTGACCGGCATTGAAGCGATCTCTAATGACACGCAGCTATTCAAGCAGCCGCGAGCCAAGAATGCTGCCAAAACGTTGGTTGCCATGAGCATAATCCTAATCACCCTGTTCATGAGCATCACCATACTGGCGAACGCCGTCCAGGCTGTACCCTCACACGAGGAAACCATCATCAGTCAGGTGGCGCGGACAATCTATGGTTCAGAAGGGTTTGGCTATGGGATGTATGTGCTGACCATGGCCGGGGCTTTTGCCGTACTCTTCATGGCCGCCAATACTCCCTTTGCCGATTTTCCACAGTTGGCTGCCCTGGCCAGTGCGGATGGATTTCTCCCGCGCCAGCTCACGTATCGGGGCCGCCGACTGGTCTTTAGCTGGGGGGTAATGACCCTGGCTGCTTGTTCTATCCTCATTGTGATTGTGACTGGCGCGCTGGTCACGAACCTAATTCCCCTCTATGCCATTGGAGTCTTTCTGGGATTCACTATCAGTCAGGCGGGCATGACCCGGCGCTTCTGGCGCTCTGGAAGACTCAAGCCAGGTGAATTCACCTGGGGGCTGGAAACCAAGATCGAATATGATCCGACATGGTGGATCAAACTCATCGTCTCCGGCACGGGAGCCATCATCACTTTCGTGGTAATGATCGTATTCATCGTCACCAAGTTCACTCAGGGCGCCTGGGTTATCGTGATCCTGATACCGACATTGGTATGGGCGTTCTTCCGCATTCATCGTCACTATAAAGAAACAGCAGCCCGCCTGAAGCTGGAAGGCACTCCCACTTTTGCTCACCAGCCAAAGCTCTTTCATCCAGAGACAGATACCGTACTCGGGATTTACTTCTGTGACACGTGGTCGAACCTGGCCGTACGAGTAGTCAGCACCGTGCTGCGGCGTGGCTTGCCCCTGCAAATCGTCCACATCAATGTGAACCAAAAACGGGCAGATGCGTTCCTGAAGCGCAGCCAGGAAATAGCTGCGCTCAACGGATGGGATGAAGGCGTCTTCCGTGTGATCGAAGATCCCTATCGTGATCTTTATAAGAGTGTGGCGAATGTACTCAAAGGACTGCGAGAACAATATCCGCAGGTCTACTTTGAGGTCTATGTGGGCGCTTTGCGAACCCGCTTCCCCTACAGTCTGCTCCACATGTCTACCGACCGATTCCTGCGCGATGCACTAATCGATACGGAAGATGTGGCCTTAAACGTCAAACAGGTTGATCTCGACTCGATCCCCCTGCCGCCTGATTTCAAAGTCACTTTTGAACATGCGACCGATCATCATTTGTCTGATGAGGAACATGCTCATCCACCGAGTGCCGCATCAGCCAATTAGAGGCTATTCCTGGCTACAGGGCTTGAGCCCAGGCTCAAGCCCTGTCATTCCTCCACCACGAAGCGATAACCAACTCCCGGCTCGTTGAGAATATAGCGGATATTCCGGGCCGGGTTCTCCCGCAGTTTTTTTCGTAGTTGATTGACGAATACTCGCACATAATGATCCATATCCGCATACTCCGGTCCCCAGACGGCACTGAGAATAGCGCGGTGGGTCATCACCCTGCCCGGATGGGTAGCGAGCAGGCGCAGGAGTTCGTACTCTTTTGGCGTCAGATGAATTTCTTCATCCTGGACCAGCACTTGCCTGTTGACCAGATCAATATATAGATCACCTGCTCGTACTTCGGCCCTGGTATTGGCCGCTGGTTCCATCACGACCCGCCGCAGAATGGCGATAATGCGTGCGTGTAGTTCTTCCAGGCCAAAAGGCTTGGTGAGGTAATCATCAGCGCCCGCCATCAAAGCAGCCACCTTGGTCTTTTCCTCATCATGGACCGACAGCATGATGATCGGCACCTTCGACCACTCCCGAATACGGCGGCATACCTCAAGGCCGTCCGGCGGCGTACCTAGCGATATATCCAGCACAATGACATCCAGTGGCTGCTGGGCTGTCAGTGTCATCGCTTCCACACCATGGGAAGCGGTCACGACTTCATAACCATGCCCTTCCAAACCAATCTTGAGCTGCTTCCGAATTTGGGGTTCATCATCAACCACCAGCAACTTGCGTTTCAAGGTGTATCTGCTCCTTCAGGGGAAGCGCAATGACAAAGGTCGCGCCACCACCCGGTGTATCTTCAACCCATAGTTCTCCATGATGCGCTTCCACAATCCCTTTGGCTATCGGCATTCCCAATCCGATGCGTCCCTCTTTGCCCCGAAAAAAAGGCTCCATCATGCGGGCTTTGGTTTCAAAATCGATGGTTTCCCCGTGATTGATGATGCGAAGTACAGCCTGTTTGCCCTTTACCGCACCTTCAAGCTGCACCTTTTGCGATAGTGGTTCATAGCGCAGAGCGTTCTGTACCAGATTGGTCAGCGCTTGTAAGATCAGCCCATAGTCAAACTCAACCAGGGGCAGGTCATCCGGGAAGTTCAGTTCCAGCCTTTCCTGATGGGTCAAGTGCCAGGCTCTGGCCGCCACATCACCGGCAACTTCTTCAAAGGAATTCAGACTCAGATTGAGTTGCAAGGCTCCTGCTTGCAGGCGGGACATATCCAGCAGGTTGCCTACTAACCGATCCAACTGATCGGATTCGCTCTCAATGGTTTCAGTCAATTCAGTACGTTCATCACGGGAAAGAGTATCCCCAAATTTACGGAGGTTACTGGCTGAACTTTTGATGATCGTAATCGGTGTGCGAAGGTCATGGGATACAGCATGAAGCAGGGCTGTCTTGAGTCGATCGGCATCTTCAAACTGCTGGCTCTTACGGGCGCGCTCAGTCAGGTCGATCCGTTGCAGTGCCATCGCCGCCTGTGCTACACAGGTACCCAACAAATCCCGTTGGGATGGTTCCAGCGGGATATTAAAAGAAACCCGCAGCGTGCCGTATATCTGCTCACTCGCCTGCAGCAGCAGATAGTGGTTATGGCTCTCTGGCTGCTGAAGAGGGTTTTCGCGCGGCAGCACATCCACTTGCTGTGCTCCAAAATAAACCTTTATGGTTTGAGTGAGCACATCCAGAATTTGCTCGCGGGTGGTTAACTGATTCAATGTGCGGGTCAGGCGGTAAAGCAGTTCCTGTTCGCGGGCACGCTGGCGGGCGATTTCGGCCTGTTGACGCGAATAGGCTCCCAGCCGTCCCGCAATCCCTGCGACCACCATAAATACAAACAGATCCAACACTTCCCGCGAATCGGCCACCCAGAGCGTATAAAAAGGTGGCACAAAGAAGTAATTAATCGAAAAAAAGCTGGCAAAGGTCGTCACCAGCGCAGGTGCAGTCCCCTGTGTGACAGCGATCAACACCACCAGCAGCAAGAAAACCATGGTGATGTTTGCCAATGTGAGGGTCTCGCGCATGGGCAGCATCAAGAGCGTTGCTGCTACTACGCTGATCAGTGCAATCAGATGTGCTCGCCAGGCAATTCGGTTCACAAGCAGAAGCCTCGATCTTCGGGTAATCATCCCTCAAGAGATTCTACCCTGATTGCTGCTTCAATTGGGGATTCTTGATACTTTCCTGATACGCTTGCCCTTTTTTTGATGGATGAAGCCTAATCTGGGACGCTATTCGGATCAATCACATACTGCCACCAGTTCCAGGCAATCCCACGAGTCTCACCCATAATATGGGGGAAGCGCGCAAACCACCACTTGTGATGGGCGCGAATATCACCATGTCCCCAATCCGCACAAGTGACTGTGCGCGGCTCGCCCTGTAGATCCGGAAAATTCAGCCAGGTATCGCAGCGTGAGGGTACCGGACGCGGATTTCCCCAGTCATAGTCCTTCAAGCTATTGGGGGCAAAGTGGACATTGCCCACTTCGGCCTGGCCCGGATATTTCTTATCATAACGGGTGAACTTCTCAAACAGATTCGATTCCCCGTGAGTGTGCTCGAAAACCTTGTATAGGATGGACTCGGCACGGTGGCCGAGGTCTTCCAGCATTTCCCCCACGCCGCGCTCGAAGTTGAAGCCCATGATGACGAACTTACGTGAACAATGTTGGGTACCATTCAGAGGTGGTGCATTACACCAAAAGGCTCCTGGGCCAGCCATAATCGACTCCCAGTAGCCGCCATAGGGATGCCCAAATAGCCACACTTCATCAATCTCGCCGCTGCTCACCCGCTCAATCATCTGGAACTCGCGCACCAGTTCGTGATAGTCCACACCATCTGGTTCATGGAATTTACGCTGCCGCCAGGCTTCCAAATAGCTCGCCTCGGTATAGCGGAAGCCATCCCGCTTCAGCGGGTAGCCATCCACCACCAGCCGGTCTACCACCTCGTAGTTGGCGTAGCCGTAGCTGACCTCCCGAATATCATTGATGTACTCCTGGGCAAGCCAATCCGGATCTTGCCAGCGGAAATATTCTTTCAGAGTTTTCCCGCCCTGCGTCCGTAATACCGGATTGTGGGTAATCATCAACACCTTGCGATGGATGGGCGGCGGCAATTGGGCGGGGGCACCGGTTGGCACAGGCAGCGCTCCCCGGTTCAGGGGATGATCAGCATCGAAGCCGAACAGGTCTTCGATGACACGGCGGAGATAGTCCATCGGCTACCCAACAATCTCATCCACCAGTTTGAGCGAGAAATCTTCCAGCGAGAAAATCTGGCGATCCGCCATCTGCACAATCTCTGGCATGAGCGGGAAGCCCGGGCTGGGCGCAGCAATCGCGTACATCCCAGCCGCCTTGAGCGACCGTATCCCATTGGCCGAATCTTCGATGCCCAGCGCTCGCTTCGAGTCCACGCCTAACCGAGCGCAGGCCGCCAGATAAATATCCGGTGCGGGCTTGCCGTGGGGAATATCGTCACCGTAGACGATCACTTCAAATATGCGGTTGAGGCCAGTCAACTCCATCACCCGTTCGATGACCACCGTCGGGGAGCCAGAGGCTAACCCCACCCGATAGCGAGTCGCTGCCAATCGGACTGCTTCCAAGGCACCGGGTCTGACCGGAAGATGCTGCTCATAGTGGGCAATGATGCGGCGCTTCATATCTGCGATGATCTCATCGACCGTCATAGCAACTGCCAGCCGTTCCTGCATGAGCGCCGCCCAACTGGTGGTCGCCCGCCCCATAGCCTGCCGTTGGTCGGCTTCCGTCCATTCCTTACCGTGATCGCGGGCGAACTCCTGCCGGGACTGATACCAGTACGGCTCCGAGTCCACCAATACCCCTTCCATATCGAACAGGATGGCATCGATTGGCATGTTAGCCCTCATTTTTCTCAGTCGTGATCTCGGCTAAACGCGCTTTGAGGACCCGAATCAGGGCCGGGGCTGGGACGCGCAAATCCAGCCCCCGCTGTCCGGCGCTCACCAGAATCGTTTCCAATTCTGCCGCCGGTTGATCGAGATAGACCGGCCAATTCTTCTGTGTCAGCGCCAGCGCACTGATCCCGCCCACCTTGAGGCCAGTCAGGCGCTCAGCATCGGCATGTGCCGCCATCGTCACTTTCTTGTGACCGCTGGCTGCGGCCAGCTTTTTTAAGTCCAGGTGTCGATCTGCCGCGATGATCGCCAGCAGCGGTTTGCCACCGTCTGCCGGTTCGACCACCAGTGTCTTGTAGACCATGTGCGCCGGAATCCCCAGTATTCCGGCGATGGCTTCGGCATCGCGCTCGGTATCGGGGAACTCGACCACCTCATAGGGGATTTTGTGGGTTTCCAGCAGCCGCATGGAATTGAGCTTCTGCGCCACTCGGCTATCCTTCCGCTGTCAGTCGTACCACACCGCTACGCGACTCACCCGGTTGCAGCACCAACACACCGTGACCGGGAATTCCCTCAGCATACAGATTGAAGCCGTCGCTGGCGTTGGTCATCGGCTCGACTGCGACCGAGGGCTCGCCGGGAGGAGTATAGACCAGCACATGCTCAAAGAGCGGATCTGCTGTCATCGTAAAACCGACTCCTGCTGCTGGATAGCGCATGTGCCCCGCCACCGCGCTCGTCCGTCCACTCAACAGATGATTGATCGGCTCCGGCCCAACCAGACGCGGCTGACGAAAATCGACCAGCGGCTGCACCGGCACGGGCTTGGCAGCCGCCATATAGTTGACCAATTCAAACTGTGTTTCACAGGGGACCGTGAGCAGCGGTTCATCGCTGGACTGGCGCACAAAATAGGGGTGATGTCCAAATCCGGCGGGCATGGGGTGGCTATCCACGTTCTTGAGTCCCAGTGTCCAAATGAAGTCCGCCCCATCCAACACATAGGATGCTTCGGCTTCAAAGGCAAACGGCCAATTCATATCCGGGTAATCCGCCGAGCGCAGACTCAGGTCAATATGCTCACTCGATTGCGAGTCGACCTTCCAGGCCCGCCCACGCACATCCCCATGCCGGGCAGTACCGTCATCTTTGGTGATCTGCAGTTGCCAGGTCTGACCATCGAAGCGCAGCAGCCCATCCTTGATGCGGTTGCACCAGGGCAGCATGATGAAGCTGGCGCATTTGCCAGAACTCCCGTAATCGGCTTCCGATGTCGGGCGCATCACATCGATCCATACCCCGTCCTTCAGCACCCGTCCAAAGGCGATCGACGCCCCAGTGCCGGGCAATATTCCCACCTGCCAGTATGCATTTTGAAGAGTTACTAAATCAGCCATCATCATCCTCTGGCATCGCTTTCAAGATAGAGTCAATCTGCTGACGAAACGGTGGCAGGCTTTGCACAATCGTCTTCCAAACTTCATCCAGTGTAACGCTCAGATAACCATGACTGAGAACATCCCGAAAACCAGCGATCAGTTTCCATGGAACTTCTGGGTGCACCTGCCTCAATCCAGATGAAATATCCTTCACCGCTTGCCCGATAACCTCAAAATTACGGATAACCGCGTCTTGTATTAGCAATGAGTTCTTGAAAGCAGATTCGCCATCCACCACAAACTCATTGATGCGCCGGATGCGTTCTTAAATTTCAAGCAGATACACACGATCATCTTTCATAGCGGAACAGCCTCTTGCAAAACCTTTTTCCGTAAGGTTCCCCCCAAGCCAGTTTCGACTACTACATCCACCTTCCGGCCCAGTAATTCAGCGAGGTCTTGCATAAATCCCACATGCTCCAAGAGAGTCCACTGGGTATTGAGATCCACCAGCAAATCAATGTCACTGGTCAAGCTGGCTTCACCACGCGCGACCGACCCAAAAATGCGAATATTCTTCACCCCGTACTGATCGGCGATCTGAAGAATTTGGTTGCGCTGTTCATCAAGTTGCTCTCGAATATCCATCTGCGCCCTCCCCATCTGACCACTCACAGCACGCTTTGTAACAGATGTTTTTCTGCATCTTCTGCGGTTGAATAGCATAATGGTAGCAACACATCTTCGATCTGTGCCAGCGACTCGGTTCGCAGCAGCGCATCCCGCACTGCCACGGTCCCTGGCACATCCAGGTCGTACTTGGTCAATTGACCACGCAGTTCCCAGACAGCGACCTTCTCAGGCAGGTGAGAGGTCTGCACACTCAGATGCGCATGACGCAGTGCCAGTGCTGCCCGTTCGCCGCGGGTTGGCTCCGGCAGTTCCTCACCGGTCGAAAGCGCATGTGCGATATGGCGAAATATCCACGGGCGCCCCAGCGCTGCCCGACCCAGCATCACGCCATCACAGCCGGTCAGCGCCAGCATCCGGGCGGCGGATTGTGCATCGGTCACATCGCCGTTGCCAATCACCGGAATCCGCACCAGTCCCTTGATCTGCCGGATCACATCCCAGTCTGCCTCACCTTGAAAGCCCTGCTGAGCGAAGCGCCCATGCACAGCAATGGCTGTTACGCCGCATTGCTCGGCCGCGCGGGCGAAAGGGATCGCCGTCACCTCGCCCGGTTCCCAGCCGCTACGGACTTTGACGGTCACAGGCACCATTGGCGCGACCGCCTTGACCACTGCCTCGACGACTGCCGTTGCCGTAGGCACGTCTTTGAGCAGAGCTGCGCCGCCGCCCTTGCCTGCCACCTTCGGTACCCAGCAGCCCATGTTGATGTCGACAATCTGGGCACCGTGTTCGACCACCGCCCGCGCCGCTTCTGCCATGGCCGCCGGATCATTGCCAAACAACTGCACCGCAATGGGGGTCTCGTCGGGAGTCCAGTCAAATTTGTGCGCGGTACGTTTGACTCCACTTTGATGGATCACGTTGCTGGAGACCAGTTCGGTACAGACCAGTCCACAGCCGCCCAATTCCCGGCATAGGGTGCGAAAGGCATGATTGCTATGCCCGGCCATCGGCGCGAGCGTGAGCGGTGGATCAATACGGTAGGGGCCGATGAAAAACGGCGCTGGGAGAGTCGTCATGCTGCCATTCTACCCGGTACAATCGATGGGATGAAGTTGCTATCTCATTGGGCGGTGTGGATATACGCTGGTTTGGCAGTGCTGACGCTGCTGCTGATGTTGCCCGCGCGCAGTGATGCCGGTCGGCTGGAGCGGCTAGGCCTGACTCGCTGCGATAACACCCCCTGCTGGGAGAGCCTCATTCCCGGCCTGACCACCACGGAAGACGCCGTCGCCCTCCTGCTGGAGCGTGGCTTCATCCAGCAGCGCCCGGTCATCTTCCGGCGGGGCCGCACCAGCCTGATTATGCCGCTCGCCGGAGAGAACAACTTGTGTCAGGCAGTGGTGACATTGGTCAGTGGTCAGGTGACTCAGGCCGGGGTGAATTACTGCTTCAGCCGCCAGGTGCGGGTGGGCGATGTGCTTTTGGCTTTTGGTTTTCCTGACCAAATGCGAATCACCAGTGAGTATCTGGTCATTTTCGATCAAGCGGCCATTCGTACGCGAGATCGTTGGCTCAATCCGTTCAGCCGGGTACAGGAGCTCAGTCTGGTCGTGCCGCCGGATGATCCCCAGCCCGTTGCCTGGAAAGGCTTTGCGCCCCTTTGGAAACAATGCCAGACCATCCAGCGAGCCTGGTACGGTTGCGTGCCGATTTTGCGGCGGTAATATGATGGCTGATGGCTGATGGCTGATGGCTGATGGCTGATGGCTGATGGCTGATGGCTGATGGCTGATGAAGATTGTAATGAACGAAAGCCGTATAGAAGATATTGGCTCTGTGTTTGATCTTCTGCTTTGTCGCTTTGTGGTTGACTTTCACCGCAACCCCACCCCATTCCATACGTATACATCCGTAGGGAGTCCACGCATCGCCGCTACGCATCGCCGACCCCCTCCTGGTCATTCCATTTTGGGTGCAAGGAGGCTCCTGATGCCCACCCTCAAACAGTTAACCGATGATTTCCTCGCCCAGCGCCGCATCGCCGTTGCCGGTGTTTCCCGCACTGGTCAAAGCCCGGCCAATGCCATCTATCGCAAGTTGAAAGAAAATGGCTTTACCGTTTATGCCATCAACCCGAATGCGGACATGGTCGAAGGGGAAAAAGCCTACCCGAATGTCGCGGCGATCCCGGATGCGGTCGATGGAGTTGTCATCGTCACCACACCTGATGCGACCGAGCAGGTTGTGCGGGACTGCCATGCCGCCGGGGTCAAGCGCGTCTGGATTCATCAGGGGTTTGTGCATGGCAGCAGCCTAACGACCAGCGCCGTCCAGTACGCCCGCGATCATGACATGACAGTCATCGCCGGAGCCTGCCCGATGATGTTCCTCAAGCCGGATTTCTTCCACGGTGGGATGCGCTGGGTCCTCGGCGCGACCGGCAAGCTGCCTGCGTAATCAGCGACTCTGTAGGATCAAGCTACGCGACCCAGGGACGCCCCGTTGGGCGTCCACCGCATTCCTAGAGATGGTTGTCACATATACAACGCTCGATAGCGCGGCTAGACTTTTCACATGACCAAAACAACAACTATCTACGCATTGATCGATCCACGCGATCACATCTATCACTACGTCGGAAAGACCGTGCAGAATCCTCCTCAAAAAAGACTGCGACAACACCTCTCCCGCTTGGGAGAAGATGAATTGGCGCGCTGGATAAACGAATTGGATCAAGCGGGACTGAAACCCACTTACAGCATTTTGGAGGTTGTCTCGCCAGATGCCGATTGGCGGGCAGCAGAAATATACTGGATTCGTTACGGTCTGGCGCAGGGATGGGAGCTCAAGAATAAGGCCAGCGGGGGTGACAATTATCCGCTCGAATTGCTGGCGCGGGCTGGCGACGACGACCTTATTCCTCGTACCCTCTATGCAACCGAGCAAACACTCACCCGACTGACATCCATCAATTGTTATGTGATGAAAGGCAAGCCCGCAGAAGACAATACGTTTCGTGATCTTCTTGACAAAGCTTTACGGCTGATTGGCACAGAAGAGGAAACGCAACGGAATCTGCTGGAGCAGGATTTTCTTACGCATATCCTCACGCATGGGATCATCCAAGTGGGGCGCGGTTGGCGTGTCCCCATTATGAAGAAACTTAATCTTGATGGGGGTGCGTTTCTTGCCGTTGGAAGTCCATTCGCAATCAATGGCCTGTCCATACCGGGCAATTGGGATCAGGATGGCTGGAGAACCACCATCAAGCTGTATAAACGGACATCTGAAATGCTCGATGTGCTAGCGACCAGAGCCGTGAATGCGCAGCGATGCGGCTATGACCAGGTCTTACAGCACATGCTGAACGCAATGGCGACCCTATTCGACAAAATCGTGAAAATGTAACTTGCCAGCGGCCAATACCATGCTGGAAGCTATTTGTACTGCTTCTTCGCCAGCCGGGCGATGAGCCAGGGCGCGAGCGTGTTGCCCAGCAGGATCAGCCGGTCGAACGGGCGCAGCACTACCGTCTGTGAGCGCTTCTCAATCGCGGTGCAGATCGACTCCGCCACCTGATCGGACGTCATGGTCGGCAGGTTGCTGCCCGTCCGCGCGCCGGCCCCACGCCGCTTTTCGTTGAATTCGGTATCCGTCCGCCCGACCAGCATATCGGTGACAGCGATCCCCTGTTCTTCCAGCTCCAGCCGCAGCGACCGCGCCAGACTGCTGACAAAGGCTTTGGTGGCGGCATAGGTAGCAGTATAGGGCGTAGCGATCTGCCCGGCGACCGAGGAAATCAGCACGACCTGACCGCCGTTTTTCTGGATAGCGGATACAGACGCCCGAATCGTGTGCAGCAGGCCGTCGATGTTGGTGCGGAGGACGACCTCCAAATCAGCCCAGTTCGAGTCGACCAACGCCCCGCGCTGCCCCAGCCCGGCGTTAGCGATGACGACATCCAGGCGCCCAAAGCGCTCTACACCACGCCGCACCGCCTCTACCAGCGACTCGGCTTGAGTCACATCGGCGGGCAGCGCCAGCACCTCGCCGTGTGGGGAGGGAAGCGCCGCGACGGCTTGCTCCAGTTCGGCCAGGCGTTCGACGCGGCGTGCGGTGCCGATCACGTTCCAGCCGCGCCGCGCTGCGGCCAGGGCAGTTGCATAGCCGATCCCGCTGGACGCCCCGGTGATGAAGAGTGTTTTAGTATTCATGCGTCTGATGATACCTTGCCCCCTGAGTAGAACACAGCCCCACGCTCGTCCTACGGTGCCTTTTCAGAACTAACGTTCTTATGATAACATCAGAATCAGGACTTGCGCATAGAGGACTATTTTCAGACGGGCGCACAGCCGTGCGCCCCTACACAATGCACTGTTTTGCGTAAGCCCTGAGAATGTGATTGTTAGATCGCCTACGAATCGCACGTACCGACAGCCACAAGGAGCACCTCATGGCCGATTTGCCCATCGTTCACTTTGCCTCAGCACAGGACTGGGAGCAGTGGCTGGAAGTCAATCACACGGATTCGCCCGGCCTGTGGCTGAAGATCGCCAAAGCCGGTTCGGGCCATGCCTCGGTGAGTTATCAGGAGGCAGTGGATTTGGCCCTGTGTTTCGGCTGGATTGACGGGCAAAAAGGTGCATTAGATGACGAATTCTGGCTGCAGAAATACACGCAGCGCCGCCCAAAAAGTATCTGGTCACAGGTCAACCGGGAGAAGATCGCCGCACTGACCGCCGCAGGCAAAATGCGGGAAGCGGGACTCCGCCAGGTCGAAGCTGCGAAAGCCGATGGTCGCTGGGATGCCGCCTATGCTTCTCAGAAGAATATGACGGTGCCGGAAGACTTCCAGGCCGCGCTGGATTCGAATCCGGCGGCGCTGGCCTTCTGGGGGAAACTCAATGGCACCAACCGCTATGCCGTCCTGCATCAAATCGTCACGGCCAAGAAAGCGGAAACCCGTCAAAAGCGCATCGAAAAGTTTATCCAGATGCTGACCGAGAATAAGAAGCTCTACTAAAGCACCTGCACCTTCCCCATTTGTAACGACTAGGACTTACGCAAGCACGGGCGGATATACGGGCGCAGAGGCCACCCTACGCGCCGCCCCTACGCATGGGGTGTCCTAACGACTTCGTCAAGCCTACTGGCATTCCGTCGTCACAATTCCATGCGATACTGAGTATATTGGTATCGCATGGAGGCGCATTGTGTTGAAGTGGTTCCCTCGTTTGATCCTGTTGTTCATCGTCCTCAGCCTGACGACGCCCGCCCTGGCGCAGAGTGGCGTTCCCGCGTCGCGCCTGGAGCGCCTGTCGCGGGGCGTCAATATCACCCGCTGGTTCTGGTATCCCGAAGGCATTGTGCCGGATGACAATCACTACCAGAATTTTGTCAGCGATGAGGAACTGACGGCAATCCGCACGGTCGGGTTCCGCCATGTTCGTCTGCCGATTGAGCCGATGGATCTCTTTAACCCGGCAGACCCGACCAATCTGGATGGTCGGCTGCTTGGTTACCTCGATCTGGCCATTGACCGGATGGTCGCGGCAGATTTGGCCGTGATCGTGGACATTCACAACTGGGATACTGACCTGGGTATCCAGATCACCGGGGATGCGGCGGTGCTGGACGCCTTCGCAAGCATGTGGCGGACGCTGGCGGCGCATCTCAGCCGCACCAACCCGGAGATGGTCTACCTCGAAGTCATGAACGAGCCGTTTGATGTCAACCCGGCCTGGCCTGCCGCCCAGCAGGTGATCGTGGCAGCGATGCGGGAAGCGGCACCAAACCACACTATCATCGTCGGTGGTCCGCAGTGGAACGGCATCGATGGCCTGTTGACGATGGAAACCCTGCCTGATCCCAACATCGTCTATAATTTCCACTTCTACGAACCCTTCATTTTCACCCATCAGGGCGCGGTGTGGAGCGGGAACATGGGCTACCTGCGCGGCATTCCCTACCCGGCGGATGACCGGTGTGGTTGGCTGCCTCAATTTGGTCATGACCTGGATGGATGGGTGGATGGCTACTGCAATTTTGAGCAGTGGGATGCCGGTGTGATTGATGTCCGCATCCGTCAGGCTTACGAATGGGCGCAGCAGCGCGGAGTCCCGTTGACCGCCAATGAATTCGGCGTCATGCCGACCGCGCCATATGCCGACCGGCTCTACTGGTTCAGCGATGTGGTCGCCACGTTTGAGCGCTACGGTATCGGTTGGTCGATCTGGGGCTATGATGATGGCTTTGGTCTGGCAAACGCCCCCGACCGCCGCATGGACTGGGGTATCCTCCAATCGCTTGGGCTGGCTTAACACCCCACAACCTTCGCAGGACCATCAATTGATCCAAAGGGGGCGACCTAGATAAGTCGCCCTCATCGTTTAATCATGGAACCTTTCATGGACAGGGGCGGAAGGCGGGTGTGTAATGAAAGGAGACGTTATTTACCTGGAGTATAACCGCTTCATGCTCGCCCCTGATTTCACCGCTGTCGACTTTCGCAGCCCTGCTAACCTCCGCAATCCCCATCCCTTTCTGGCAGACCTGCGGGAACATGCCCCGCTCATCCGGCTGCCCTTCCCCGAACAAGGTGGGGTGCCCTGGCTTTTGACCCGTTATGAAGATGCTCTGTGGCTGCACAAAGACGAGCGCATCACCAAAGATTATCTGAAACGCCCCGGCGTGGATGTCAGCGATCCGAATGACATTCAGGCCATGGCTGCCATGTCCATCAACCGGCATGTGCTGACGGTCGATCCGCCGGATCACACCCGGCTGCGGTCGCTGGTGCATAAAGCCTTCACGCCCAGAATGATCCGCGAATTGGATGGGCGTATCCGGCAGATCACCACGGGGCTACTGGATGCCGCCCTGCCGAAAGGTCATATGGACCTGATCAGCGAGTTCGCCATCCCCCTGCCGGTGACCGTCATCGCAGACATGCTGGGCGTGCCGATGAGCGATCAGGATAACTTTCGGCGCTGGACGACCGTGATCGTCAGCGAAGGGATCCGCAACAGCGGGTCGGAAGCAGCGGCGACGGCGGTGCTGGAATTCATCATGTACTTCAACTGGCTGTTCGACCAGCGGCGGGAAGCACCGGGCGATGACCTCATCTCCGGGCTGCTGGCGGTGGAGGAAGCCGGGGATAAGCTCTCCCAGCAGGAACTCATCAGCATGGTCTTCTTGCTGCTGGTGGCCGGTTACGAGACGACTGTTAACCTGATCGGCAACGGCACACTCAGCCTGCTGCAACACCCGGCGGAACTGGCGAAACTGCGGTCTAACCCGGCGCTGATGCCCTCCGCTATCGAGGAGATGCTGCGTTACAACGGGCCGGTTGGCCTCTCAACTATCCGTTGGGCAATGGAGGACATCGAGATGCACGGGCAGCGCATCGACGCGGGCGACATGGTAGCGGCCTCGTATCTCTCGGCCAACCGCGATCCGGCTGTGTTCGAGAACCCGGACACCTTCGACATCACCCGCGATCCGAACCCGCACATCGCCTTCGGCTTTGGCATTCATTACTGCCTGGGTGCGCCGCTGGCCCGGTTGGAAGGCAGCATCGCCCTGGGAAGCCTGCTCGACCGCGCCCCCAACCTGGAACTGGCGGTGGAGACGGACACACTCGACTGGCACCCGATGATGACCCTACATGGCATGAAGGCTATGCCAGTGAGCGTTTGAGTACAGAGTGCTGAGTGAAGAAATGCGGTGTAGGGACACACTACAGCGCATCCAAAACGGGCAGGGGCGATCTTGTAGATCGCCCTTTTTGATTGGCACCATTGGCGAATTTCCCGCCGACAACCTCGGCGGAAACACGGGAGCGTGGCGCTGATTGTTGACATGAGCGCCAAGCTTGACCGCGGAAAGCCCGGCAGCAGTCACCGAAAAACGACGACCCTGGTGGGAAGACGGCAGACTCCCGCCACGTCGTCGTTTTTGGATTTCATCGGTGGCTGGACGGGAAGCTGCCGCGCAACTATGGTTAGTGGCTGGTGATTGGTGATCCGTGAAGCTATCCATGAGTGACCTCGTGAACGGTGTCGAACAATCGCTTATTGGACGATGTGTAGTTCGCCCAGGTACTCAGCGTAGCACAACCGACGACACAAAACGGGACAAACGTTCCGATTTTGTTCCAGTTTTAGCCGAAGGGTCGCTCCGCAGTAAAGCGGGGAACCGGATCGACCTTTGAGGCGCCATTATAGATAGATCTTAGGGTGGGCGACCCGGCAGGTCACCCCTACAACAAGCTGTTCCAGCATTTCATGTAGCCCTACCATCAATTGAGGTAGACCGCCTATGAGCGCTGCTAGGTTTTCCCCTGCCCCACCGCTATAATGCGGAACGTTTTGATCGGTCAACCATTAGGATACAGGCTATGTTCAATGACTTTCCCCCGCCGGGTGATGGCGGTTTTTACGATGAACCCGATCCGTTTCTGACGGATCTGGTCTCCGGATTCGTCAACCGGGGCGGGATGCAACTGGGAATCACGCTGTTTGTGAAAGGCGCGGTCATCACGGGCACGCTGGTGAGTGAGCAGGACTATCTGGAGGCGATGAGCAGCACCTTTGCCAATCAGGCTAAGAAGTCGCTGGTCAAACCGACCTCGAAAGAACTTAAGCAAACAGAAGAGGCGTTTGACTTCAGCCATCTGGCGGAGGATGTCGATCTCCCAGAGGCGATGGGCGATCTGGCTGGATTCAATCCATTTGAGATGAATAATGACGAGGATATGCCCACCCCGCCGGATCTGCCATTGATCCGGCACCTGCACTTGAAAGACCCGGTCATCCTGCAACCGGGGCCACGGGCCAGCTTCGCCCACTCGCCGATTTCGATTCTGCGGCTGCGGCTGCAGGTGATCGACGGTTGGATGCTGGGGAAGGTCTCGCCGGATGAAGATTCGGGCGAGGACACGTTCATGCCCCCACCGCCCCCGCAAAAGGCGGTCCGGCATTAGGGAGCAAGTGGCTACTGAAGATGTGTGGAGAGAGTCCCTGTCCACACTGCGAGATGTGTCGTGAAGCTGAATTTCGGATAGCCCTCATCCCCGGCCCTTCTCCCTGAGGGAGAAGGGGGGAAAAGGTTATTCTTCAAGTCCCTCTCGCTGAGGGAGAGGGATTTAGGGTGAGGGCCAACGCTATTCAAAGCTGAGGTTAGTGAAGACTTATTTGGATGGGGGTGCAGCGTCGTGGCCGGAGGGCGATGGCGGTGCGCCCCTATTTTATCTATCTAGAGGATCCATGAGCGACTCAAACATTCAAGCAGCACCGAAGCGAAAAAAGCGAGGTTGGGGGCGGCGGCTGTGGCAGGTGATCCTGATCGGCGGGCTGCTGTGGGGATGGCAGATGGTCTACACCTGGTTCGCCATCGATGCCTACGGGCGGGTAGAACGGGCGCAGGAAGCCGATGTGATTATCGTGCTGGGGGCGGGCCTGCGTCGGGATAATACCCCCGGCCCGGCGCTGCGGCGGCGGTCGCTGCATGGGGCGGAATTGTGGCAACAAGGAATCGCCCCGGTGGTTTTGTGCTCTGGTGGGATGCCGGGCAACCGCACGCGCAGCGAAGCGGATGCCTGCCGGGAACTGCTGGAAGCGGCAGGTGTACCCCCGGAAGCGATTTTGCTGGAAGCCAGCAGCCGCAGCACCGAAGAGAACGCGCTGGAATCCGGGCGGCTCATGGCGGAGCGCGGCTGGGACACGGCGGTGATCGTCTCCGACCAATACCATATGTACCGGGCGCAGCACATCTTCAGCGATACCGGGCTGACGGTCTACGCCAGCGGGGCACCGATCTCGCCCCCGCCGGGGGAGTATGTGGTGTTCATGCTGCGGGAACTGGTGGCGATCAACTGGTATGTGCTGAAGAATGCGTTGGGGCTGCCAGTGACGTATGTGCAGGGATTGTGAGGGGATTAACCGCAGAGACGCAAAAGACTCAGAGAAACCGCAGAGAAGAAGTTACTGCAGAGAAGCATAGCGGCAGCGGGAATTCATAAAGCAATGCTGCAAAGAGGCAAAGGCACATGAGCAATCCCAGCCCTCACCCCCATCCCCTCTCCCAATTCCGCCGAAGACGGCGGGGAGAGGGGAGCTAGATACGGAAATACACAGGGAATACCTGAGTAATTGCACAATGCGAACTACCAATCAGGAACATCGTAACTGTAGATGATGATCGTTCCCCGGCGCGGCAGTTCGGCTAACGCAGCGGGTTCACTACTCCGTCTAAATGATGAGGGTGACATGGCACCGACTGCATGGCGTTCGGACTGATCGGCGCTCACCAATGCAACAGTGAGGCAGTCATAAGTTGGGCGGTCATGGCACAGGCTACCATGAGAAATAGAGCGGGGAAGCGCATTAAGGGTGGCAAATCCAGTGTTTCCGCGACGAATCAAGGCAATTTCCCATTCCCCAAAGTCATCCCCACTCTTTTGAAAAGGAGTTGTGAGGGATTGATAGTAAGTTCTGACCTCAGAAAGCGGCTTATCAATCCAATAGTAGACGCTGGCTTGGGCAACATTGGCACCATAGCGCGCTGACTCTTCCATAACCCACGATCCACCATCTATCAAGCTAAACTGCTGCCTGATTGACCATTCCCTTAGTTGAGGCAGAACGAACAGAAAGCCGGGTAGTGCAAGAAACAGAAGGATAACTGCGCTGCATATTAAGATTAACTTTCTTAACTTCGGCATATAGAAATACTCCCCTTCCTCAATCTTTATTCCACCATCATAACAAAAAGGCATTAAAACGAGTGATTGGCGTAGGCTAGCCGTCAGGCGGGCGGCGTATACCCGCAATGTATTCCGTCATATAATCAGATTGATGCACGCTCGCACCGTGCCGTATATGCATTTCTGACTCTCCAACCCAGGGACGAGCGATTTGACGGGTCGCCCCGCTAACCCTCCCTTGGTTTCAAAGGACGGACACTATGCGCCGGTTATTTTTACCCGTTTTACTGATCCTGTTCACCTTCACCTTCGGTTCATGGGGTGATCTGGTTAGCGCGGACACCAACCAGACGGACGTGATGAATCGCGTCCCTACGAATGCGCAACCGAGCAGCACCGATGTGCTGGCGGTGACGGATGTGCTGCCCAAGCCGGACTCCAGCGGAGTCGAGCCGACATCACTCATCACGGTCATTTTCAATCGCCCGGTGGTGGCGTTGATGACGGTCGAGGCGATGGCGGCCCTGCCCTCCCCGATCACGATCAGCCCAGCGGTGAACGGCAGCGGTGAATGGCTGAACACGTCGATCTACGTCTTCCGACCGGAACCGGCGCTGGACGGCGGTGTACCGTACACGGTGACCGTTAATCCCGACCTGAGCGCGGTGGACGGCTCGGTACTGGGCAGTCCGTTCGCGTGGAGCTTCACCAGCGCGCCACCGCAGATCGTGACCGTCCTGCCGGAAGACCTGAGCAGCACCGTCCGCCTGAACCCGACGGTTCAGATCGCGTTCAACCAGCCGATGGACCGAGCCAGCACCGAGGCGACCTTCTTCCTGCGCGGACGAAACAGCGGCTCCAGCGTGGCCGGAACGTTCGAGTGGGCCGAGGACAGCACCGGATTCGGCTTCACGCCGGAAGGTCTGCTGAGGCTGGATACGATTTATGATTACGGCTTCAGCGGGCCGGTGCTGACCGCCTCCGGTGGCTCCAGCCTGAGTGAACAGCCCATCTACAGCTTTGCGACGGTTCCCGCCCCGACGGTGGTCGGCAGCGATCCTCTGGATGGCAATGAAGCCGTCTCGCCATATGGGTCGGTCGTGCTGTTCTTCGCCTCCCCCATGAATATGAAAACTCTGGCGGATAAGTTGACGATTGAACCCGAACCCTGGCGCGAGCCGGATTTGTACTTCAACGAGTACGACAACAGTTACTACATCAGCTTCCCAACCGAGCCGAGCACGGATTACACGGTGACGCTGGCGGCTGGTGCAGAAGACATCTACGGCAATGCGATTGAGAGGCCGTTCGTCATCCAGTATCGGACAACGGCATGGGACCCGGATTATGCGCTGCAAGTCCCCGGTGGCGAAGTGGGTTTCTACAACGCACGCAATACCGAGACGCAGCTTTATCTGACGCATTTGAATGTTTCGCAACTCGATTTCCAGCTGTACCGGCTGGGGATCGACCGGCTGGCGCGGGCACTGGGACAGTATAGCTACAATCCGACCGGCGCGATGACGCCCAACCCCAATGAATTGGTCCGGAGCTGGCAGCAGCCGGTCGCCAACGAGTTGAACGTGCGCCGGTATGAACTGCTCAACCTGGGCGATTCGATCGGGGGGGCGGTCACCTGCCCCGGCGCACCTGAATCCCGCCTGAAAGTAGGCGATACGGCGGTTGTCATCACCGATCCCGATCCGGTGCGGGCGCGGGCGAGCGCCCCGGATGGTGAGGTGGTCGGTCAACTGTACCGGGATTACGCGCTGCCGATCATCGGCGGGCCGATCTGCGCGAATGACATCCTGTGGTGGCAGGTGCGGCTGCGCGATGAGCAGACGGCATGGGTGGCAGAAGGCACCAGCGAAGAATACTTCCTGGATGTGCGGCTGGCAGCCCAAACCAGCAGTGTGGTGGTGAGCGATGGCGGCGCACTCCAGCCGGGGGTGTACTGGCTGCAAACCAGCACGCCGGAGACAGCGGCCCGCAACCTGAGCCCGTTCAACCACATCATGGTGGTGGGAACGGCGAACCTGACCATGAAGTACGGCATCGACCGCGTGCTGATCTGGGCGACGGATGTTCAGACAGGGGCACCAATCCCGAACGCACCGATCACAGTGTATGACCGTGATTACGCAGCACTCGGTTCCGGGTCTACAGATGCAGACGGCCTGCTGCAACTGCCGATCCCGCGCCAGGTTGACCTGTATCAGCCCCTGTTCGCAGTGCTGCAAAGTGATTCGCAGTTCGGGTTGGGCTTCACCGAATGGTCGAGCGGCATCGAGGGATATGAGTTCGGGCAGTTCACCAATTACAGTCCACAACCGTATAACATCTATCTGTACACGGATCGCCCGATCTACCGACCGGGGCAACCGGTTTACTTCCGGGGTGTGGCACGTCTGCAAAATGACGTGCGCTATACGCAGCCGGATTTCAGCAGCATTCCGATCAATATCTACGACGGCAATGGCGAAGTCATCCAGCAGCAGACGCTGGATGTGACGCCATATGGGACGTTCAGCGGGCAGTTTGATCTGGCAGATGACGGGGCGCTGGGCTACTACCGCATCGAAGCGGTGCTGCCGACCTCGAACGCGCAGAATTATTACTACAATCCCAGCATCGGCTTCAACGTGGCGGAGTATCGCCTACCGGAGTTCCAGGTCAACCTGACGGCGCAGGCGACAGACATCGTACAGGGCGAAACGATTCAGGTAACGCTGGACAGCCGCTACTTCTTCGGCGGTGTGGTCAGCAACGCGACGGTCGAGTGGAGCGCCATCGCCAACCCATACTATTTCCAGTGGGATGGGCCGGGTTACTACGATTTCCAGGACATCAATTATGACGGCGGGCCGGGCGAATTCCGGGACAGCGGCGCGGGGCCACTCGCCAGCGGGACGGGTACCACCGATGCCGAGGGCAAGCTGACAATTGAACTCCCGGCAGCGCTGGAGGACGCAACCCAGAGCCTGACCTACACCATCGAGGCGGTCGTTACGGATGAGAGCGACCAGGTGGTGGCGGGCCGAACCGAGGTGATCGTCCACAAGGGGCTGATCTACATCGGCGCAGTTCCGGCGGAGTACGTCGGACAGGCGGGGCAAGAGTCGGTCATCGACCTGATTGCGACCGATTGGCAGAGCCGGACGGTGGCTAACCAGGCCATTGAGGTAGAAGTCGTCGAACGGCGCTGGTCGAGTGTCCAGGAGCAGGATGAACTTGGGCGGACCACGTGGACCTGGGAGGTGGAGGATATTCCGGTGACGACCGGCTCCGCTACCACCGGGGCAAATGGTGAGGCGACCTTCACTTTCACGCCGCCGCTGCCCGGCATCTATAAGGCGACAATCCGCACACGGGACAGCCGGGGCAACGCGATTGTGGCTTCGACCACGATGTGGGTTTCCGGCAGTGAGTACGTGGCATGGCGGCAACAGAACAGCAACCGGATCGACCTGATCGCAGATAAGCGGGATTACGCAGTCGGGGACACGGCTGAAATCCTGATCGCCTCCCCCTTCCAGGGAACGACCGAGGCGCTGGTGACGGTCGAGCGCGGGGGCGTGCTGCAAGCGGAACATCTGACTCTGGAGGCAAACTCCACGGTGTATCGGCTGCCGATCACCGAGGACATGGCCCCGAATGTGTATGTGAGCGTCCTGCTCATCAAGGGTGTGGATGATACCAACCCGGTGGCGGCCTTCCGCATGGGCATGGCAAACCTGAATGTCGACCCGGCACGGAAGGAACTCAATATCAGCATCACGCCGGATACGGAAGAAGCCGGGCCGGGCGATACCGTCACCTATACGGTACAGACGACCGACTATGCCGGTAACCCGGTGCAGGCTGAAGTGGGTGTCGGGCTGACCGATCTGGCATCGCTCTCGCTGGCTGACCCGAACAGTGGGCCTATCCTGACCAACTTCTATGGTCAGCAGGGCCTGGGGATCCGCACCAGCATGGCACTGACCATCAACGTCGACCAGATCACCCAGCAGGTGCTGGACACGATCAAAGGCGGCGGTGGCGGTGGTGGGGAACTGGGTATCTTCGATATTCGGCAGGAATTTGTCGATACTGCTTACTGGAACGGGGCATTGGTGACCGATGCCAACGGCGTGGCGACCTTCACGGTCACGCTGCCGGATAACCTGACAACCTGGCGGCTGGATGCGCGGGCGGTAACTGCCGGCGCGGACGGCAACCTGTTGGTCGGGCAAGAGACGTTTGATCTGCTGAGCACCAAGCCGCTGCTGATCCGTCCGGTGACGCCGCGCTTCCTGGTGGTGGGCGATCAGCTCACACTGGCGGCGGTGGTCAATAACAACACGGGCGAAGGCATGATCGTGGATGCGCGGCTGGATGCCAGCGGCGTGACGGTGACCAGCGACATGCTGCAACGGGTGGAGGTTCCCTCTGGGGGGCGGGCGCGGCTGGAATGGTCGGTGACGGTGGAGGATGTGAATGCCGCTGACCTGACCTTCTTCGCCCGAGGGATTGATGAGGACGGCGACGAGGAAGCCTACACCGATGCCAGCAAGCCACCTTTGGGACAAGGCGATGATCGGCTGATCCCGATCTACAATTATGAGGTACCAGAGACAGTCGGCACGGCAGGGTTGCTGACCGAGGGCGGGTCGCTCACGGAAGCGATCAGCCTGCCGGGGAATGTGACCGGTGGCGAACTGGATATCGAGATCGATTTCTCGATGGCGGCAGCGGCGATTTCCGGGCTGGACTACCTGGAAGCCTTCGCCCATGACTGCGCCGAACAAACGGTGAGCAAGTTCCTACCCAACGTCATCACCTACCGGGCGTTGGATCAACTCGATCTGACGGACGCGACCCTGAAAGCGCAGCTTGAGCGCAACGTCAACCGAGGACTGCAACGGCTGAACGCTACCCAGCGAGCCGACGGCGGCTGGGGCTGGTTCGTACAAGACAGCAGCAATCCGCTGACGACTGCCTACGCGCTGGTTGGTTTGGTCGAAGCACAGGCCAGCGGATTCACCATCCCCGCCGAGAGCATCCGGCGGGCGCAGGCCTTCCTGCAATCGACGTTTGTGGTGCCGGGGGCGAATGTCGAAGCGTGGCGGCTGAACCGGCAAGCGTTCGTGCTGTATGCGCTGGCACGGGCTGGCGCGCCGGATGTGGCCCGGACAGCTACCCTGTTTGAAAGCCGTGACCGCCTGACGCTGGATGCGAAAGCCTTCCTGGCGATGACCTTCGCGCTGGCGACCCCGGCAGATGGCAGCCGAAGCGATGTCCTGATCTCCGATCTCATCAATGCGGCGACCTTGAGCGCAACCGGGGCACACTGGCAAGAAACAGGACGCGATTACTACAACTGGAATACAGATACACGGACCACGGCGCTGGCTTTGATGGCGCTCATCAAACTGGACGGCGATAATGCCCTTCTGCCGAACGTGGTGCGTTATCTGATGACCATGCGGCAAGCAGACGCCTGGGCGACCACACAGGAAACGGCATGGTCGGTGATGGCGCTGACCGACTGGATGGTGACGACCGGCGAACTCCAACCGGGGTATACCTTCAGTGCTAGCGTCAACGGCAGTGCGCTGACAACGGGTGAGGCTACGCCTGCTACCGTGCGCGATTCACGGGCGCTGACGGTCGACGTGGCCGACTTACTGCGGGACCAGGCCAATCAACTGGTGATCGAACGCAGTGATGGCCCCGGTGTGCTGTACTACACCGCGCACTTGCAGGCCGATTTACCCGTACCCGAGATTCAGCCGCTGAACCGGGGCATCATTGTCGAACGGCGCTATACCATCGGCGATAGCACGGTCACCCAAGCCCAAGTGGGCGACCTGATCGACGTGCGCGTGACGATCATCGCGCCGACAGACCTGCATTACGTGGTCATCGAAGACCCGATCCCGGCAGGAACCGAGGCGATCAACCCGAACCTGAATACCGAGCAGCAGATCGGCACACGGCCAGAGATCAACGCAGCAGATCCGTTGAGCCAGGGATGGGGCTGGTGGTGGTTTAGCAACATCGAGTTCCGGGATGAGGCGGTGCGGCTGTACGCGACCTATCTACCTGCCGGTACCTACGAGTTCAAGTACAGCCTGCGGGCGGGTCTGGCAGGGACCTACAACGTCATCCCAACCCAGGGCTATGAGTTCTACTTCCCAGAAGTAAGTGGACGAGGGGCGGGAAGCCAGTTCACCGTTCTCGATTCACAGTCACAGTGAAAAAGGGAGCAGTACAGAGTACAGCGTGAAGAAGAGAGACACGGCTGAGTAGTGAACCAGACAGAGGGTAGGCGGTAATGCCTACCCTGTTTGTTGTGACGAAGCCGTCACAATCCGGTCAAACCGGCGTCATTCCCACCCGCTAGGCTGAGATCAAATACAGCATGTTGATCCGAGTTACAGCCGGGAACGCATACTTCAGCAAAGGGAATGACGCCATGCAGACTACAAGCTCAACCACATCCCAAACACATACCTGCCGAATCGATTGCCCGGCGCAGCAACTCTGCAAGCGGCGGCGCAGCGCTCAGCAACCCCTTCCACCGGTCGTAGCAGAATTCGCCCCGCGTCCCGGCCTGATGACCCTGATCCGGGCCTAATGCGTTCATCGGAGGCGGCGATGCATACACAACCTGCGGTAGTAGCTATTGAAGGCACAACGGGTACCATGAATAAAACGCTCCAAACCATACTGTACAGCCTGTGCGCGGGATTAGTGGTCGTTTATTACTCCGAGTCCATGTTTTGGTCTGGGCTTGAGCGCAAGCTGGATGGCATTGAGTTTGGCATCACCGCGCTGGTCTACAGCATTGTGTTCTATCTGGTGCTGCTGATCGCCGATCGGTTCCAGGTGCAGACGCCAGCGGGCTGGTTTCTGCTCGGTGCCGTCTACGGATGGCTGGTGGAAGGGGTGATCGTACAGACTACCTATGAGGCACTGCCGCTGACGATCTCGTGGACGGCACTAGGATGGCACGCGCCGATTTCAGTCCTGGTCGGTTGGTACGGGATGCGCTGGTGGATGCGCCAGGGATGGTGGCCGACCCTGCTGGCGTGCATCGGGCTGGGGATCTTTCAGGGAATCTGGTCGCTGGGATGGTGGCAGGAACAATTCAATGATCCAAACGCTGTGACCGGGGCACCCATTGATGTGCTGCTCAGCAACCTGATATTGGGTGTCACGCTGGTCGTCGGGTACTGGGGCGCTGACCGGCTCCATGCAGCGGCACCTCGTTTTGGCCGCATGGGTTTAGGGCTAGTCACTGGCTTCCTGGCGCTGTGGTTCGTCATCGTGACGGTGCCGCTGTACCCGATCGCGCTGGTCGTCCTGCCGGCGTGCCTGCTGCTGGCCCTGCTCCCACTGTGGCGCAAACGGGCTCGCGGTGCGATGGAAAAACCAGCACCAACCGAGGTGCCTGCAATTCGCTACCTGATGGTCCTGCTGATCCCACTCATCGCCAGCGGACTGTATACCCTTCTCAATAACCAGCAGTTTGAGCTGCAAGCGCTGTTCGGCATGATCCTGATCCCATTGGGCTTTATTGGACTGGTGCTGAGCCTGTGGCGCGTCAGCCGGTTACGAACTGAAGGGATTTAATACTCTCTGGACTTACGCAGGCACGGGCGGATATACGGGCGCAGACTGCCTCCGGCATAATCCGCGCCTACAAATGGGGTGTTTTGCCTAAGTCCTAACTATTTTGCAGTTTTCTTACATCTTCAAGGCTTATTGGCAACATTCGCGCTCTAGCATGGTGGTATCGCAAAGACATTTACAAAAGAGGAGTTACACACCATGAAGATCGTTCGCCATTCCCTGATTATCGGTTTTCTACTTTCGATGATGGCCCTGCTGGTCATCCCGGCAGCGGCAGCCGTCACCCGCACCTGGACCGCGACCGAAGACCAGATTAACAGCACCTACCGGGTCACGAACCCGGCGCGGCGGACCGTCAGCGATGTGACGGTAGATCTGCAACCGGGTCAGGTGGTGGTCTCTTCCACCCACACGTACCGGCGTAACATCGCCTACAGCGTCGTGACAACCTTCGTCCCCACGGTCAGCAACGGGCGGGTCACCTGGGAAGTGAGCACCACCATGGTCAACGGTGAAGCACTACCGGCTGATGTGCAACAGCAGATCAATGACTGGATCGGGGCTTCCTGGCGCAATTATCTGAAGGGTAAGTACACGGGCCGCGTGGTCAGCATCGAGATTACCGATACTGACGTGAGCGTGACCACCGAAAGCCTCCGTTAACCCGGCTTAATCCCCTCCCCCCTGTAGCACCCCGCCTGTCGAGTTTCGACAGGCGGGGTTTTATTGAGGGCCGCGTGCTTAAGGCTCTGGAGCGAAAAGCGCGGTTTATACTGTGAACATCCATCTTATCGGCGTTCGGTCAGGATGTATGCACAATGGGCCAAGCCACCAACGAGAGCCAGCGATTTGGGCCGTTCATCATTGGCGAGAAACTCGGCAATGGCGGTATGGCCGTGGTTTACAAAGCATTTCATACGGAAGCCAAGCGCACTGTCGCCCTAAAAGTGCTGCGGAGCTCGGTGGCGGAAAACTCCTCTGCGCTGGAGCGCTTCGAGCTGGAAGCCAGCATCGCTGAACGGCTGAAACACCCCCATATCGTCCGCATCTATTCACATGGGAATACACGCGGCCGGCATTACCTGGAAATGCAGTTCATGCCCGGCGGCACCCTGCAAAACCGCCTATCCCAGCCGCTGGTGATGACGGTGCAGGAGTCGATCCGATTGCTCCGCAACGTGGCCTCGGCGCTGGATTATGCCCACGCTAACGGCGTGATCCACCGTGACCTGAAGTTAGAAAACATCCTCATGGATGACCGGGGAAATGCCTACCTGAGCGATTTTGGCATCGCACGGGTAGCCAATATGGCCCGGTTGACCGCCACCGGCACGATGGTCGGCACGCCGTTGTATCTATCGCCGGAGCAAATCCTGGGACGGCCACACGATCATCGGGCTGATCTATATGCACTGGGCATCGTCGCTTATGTGTTGATCGTCGGAAAGTTCCCATTTGACAGTGATAATGTCGCCACCATTCTGAATGCTCATATTTCGGTACCGGTGCCAGTACCCAGTACATTTAACCGCCTGATTCCACCCGCATTGGATAGCGTGCTGCTGCGGGCGCTCTCCAAGCATCCCGATGAGCGTCATGCTTCTGCCGATGCCTTTGTGGAAGCATTGGCGCGCAGCCTGGAAGGCGGCGACATGAAATCGTCGCACATTGACCTGACACGTCATACCGGGATGCTGAAACTGGCGGACTCCCCTGCCGTTGCGGGGCCACGCACCGCTGATGATTGGGTCCGGGAAGCGGAAAGTGAAAGCGACAGTTACCGGGCGATCCAGCATTTGCGGCAGGCCCTACAACTGGAACCGCTACACTCCAAAGCGAACCGGATGTTGTTCCAACTCGAGGGGGCTAAACCAGGCGGCGAAGCCCGCCCGGTCACCGCAGCCCCACGTGAGCCACGCCCGGCAGCTGCGCCAGCGCAGACCCCCGCCCCTGCAGCGTACCTGGCGGCCCGGGTACAGACTCCGAATCTGGTCGATAAACCGCTGCGGAAAGTTGAAGAAAAGCAGAAAGCCGCCGGCGCATGGGTCTACATCGGAATCATGGGGGCGATTGTCACCACGCTGGTGCTCATCTATATCATGCTCAATCTGAGCGGATCGCCCATCGCGTGGCAGATCGCCACGTTCCTCCAGGGAGAAACCCCGGTGGAAAGCATCAACGGGACGCCCATCGCGCGGGTGCCGAATGCGGTTCTCCAGGTTGAACCAGCACAGACCCACCACCTTGATCGAAATAGTTATGTGGATAGCTACCTGAATCCGGGCATCGCTCATGAGTACCGGTTTGAAGCCACTTCCGGGGATCGCATCTATCTGGTGACCGAGTTCTTCTCACCGGATGCCACCAACGTCTCCCGCAATTTAGTCATCTACGGCCCCAGCGGCCAACCCGCCAATTGTGACCGTCAGGCGTTTTCAGATGGCAGCAACGGCGTAGCGACCATCTGCAATATCCGCACCTCCGGCGAATGGCGGCTGCGCGTGCTGGGCATCGAGGGTCAAAGCACCGGCCCGTATGTGGTCAGCTATCAACTGGAAGGCGCATGACCCTAAAGTACCCCGGCAAAAGGCTGGCGTAGTTAAGGCTCAAAATAGAGGAGAGGGCCCTATACTCAAGATAGCACTATTCAGCAGCATCCAGGAACAGGCACGATGACGCAGGCACCAACCGATCAACAGCGCTTTGGCCCTTTTATCATTGGCGAGAAGATCGGCAGTGGTGGCATGGCAGTGGTCTATAAAGCCCTCAATACCGAGACCAAGCGCCGCGTCGCGCTCAAGGTACTGCGTTCCATGGTGGCAGAGAATCCAGCGGCGGTCGAACGCTTCCAGCAGGAGGCCACGATTGCGACACGCCTGAAGCACCCGCATGTGGTCCAGATCCATTCGCATGGACAGCTACGCGGGAGGCACTACCTGGAAATGCAGTTCATGGCGGGCGGCACACTCCAACAGCGATTGCAAAATCCTACCGAACTCAGTGTGCAGGAAGCCATCCGACTACTGCGGCATGTGGCCTCGGCGCTGGATTACGCTCACAGCCAGGGGGTGATCCACCGCGATCTGAAACTGGAAAACATACTGCTGGATGACCGGGGGAACGCCGCGCTGGGGGACTTTGGCATCGCACGGGCCGCGGACTCTGCGAATCTGACGGCAACCGGCATGATGATCGGCACGCCGCTGTACCTCTCACCAGAGCAAATTCTGGGGAACCCGCATGATTTCCGCGCCGATCTGTATGGCATGGGCATCATCGCCTATGTCCTGACGGTCGGGCAATACCCGTTCAACGGTGAAAAGATCGCCACGATCCTGAACGCGCATGTGACGATTCCGGCACCGACGCCGAGCAACATCAATCCACAAATTCCGAAATCAGTGGATGCCGTGCTGCTCAAGGCGCTGGCCAAACATCCTGAGGAACGCTACCCCTCGGCTGATATGCTGGTCGAAGCGCTGGCCCGCGCCTTCGAACGGGCGGAGATCCGCAGCACGCACATTGACCTGACGAACTCGACATCTGTCCTGAAGATTGAAGCGGCCAAACCAGCAGTCGGCAAAAACGTGGATGAACTGGTCCAGCAAGCGGAAGCCAGCAGTGATAAAGCACAGGCTATCAAGCTGCTGCGACAGGCTCTGGAACTGGAGCCGCTGCACTCAAAAGCCAACCGAATGCTCTTTCAACTGGAAGGGGCCAAGCCCTTAAGCGAACTCCGCAGCGAAATCGGTTCCGGCAAGGCGGCAGTCGCCAGCGGTGTGGCACTGCCTTCGATCATGGAAATGACCAACATCCTGCCGGAGAAAAACAAGACCGGCAATCGCAAGACCCGGCGCAATATCTGGACGTGGGTCGGCATTGGGGCCTTCATCCTGTCCACGGCAACGATCGTATTCTTCATCCTCAGCTTTACGGGATCCCCATTAGCCGGACAAATCGCCAACTTCCTACAGGGTATCCGTCCGGTGGATTCCATTGACGGCACGCCGATTGCCCAGGTGCCGGATGCCGTCCTGCAAGTGGAACCCGCACAAACAAAAACGATGGGACTGGATGACGTGCTCAACGGCGTGCTGGATGCAGGCATCGCCCACGAGTACCGGTTTCAAGCCAGCTATGGCAATACCATCTACCTACTGACGCAGTTCGTTTCACCAGAAGCGCGGAGCGTCTCCCGCAATGTCGCCATCATTGACGCGCAAGGTCAGCCCGCCGTCTGTGACCGGCAGCGGTTGTTGGATGGCGACAACGGGGTGATCGCTATCTGCAATGTGCGGACACCAGGCGAATGGAAGCTGCGGGTGCTGGGCATCCAGGGCGAGAGCACCGGGGCGTATTTTGTGAGCTACAAGCTGGAAGTGCCGGTGCCGTAAGCCCTCATCCCTTACCCCTTCTCCCAATGGGAGAAGGGAAAGTCATTAGCCTACAAATTCCTCGATCAGGCGGTTGACGCGCTCTGGCTCTTCGTGCTGGACGAAGTGACCGGCTTCCTCGATGTAGATCAAGTCACCCTTGGGGACAAACTCCATGCTCATCTCCGCGCCTTCTTTGATGAGCGCAATATCCTGTGCGCCCCAGATGATGCGGGTGGGCATTTGGAGATAGCGGTTTTTAGGCAGCGGCGTGCGGATTTGCCCAGCGGCGCGATACCAGTTGAGCATGGCGCTGAAGGCCCCCGGCTGCGCCCAGGCGCGACGGTATTCCGCCCACTCGGCTTCGGAGAACGTGCCGGGACGCATGGCCCCCGCAATCGCTTTAGCCGCATATTCATAGTCGCCCAGACTGGCGCTCCATTCCGGCAGGAAGGGAATCTGAAAGGCGAAGATGTACCAGCTTTTGCGGGTTTGCTCCCAGTCCTTGCCGACGGTGCGGGCTGTGATAACCGGATGCGGCACATTGAGGATGACCAGCTTTTCGATGCGCTCCGGGTATTCCATCGCCGTCCACCAAGCGACGGCAGCACCCCAATCGTGGGCGACCAGCGTGCAGCGTTCGGCACCGGCGGCGTCGATCAGGCCGATGACATCCGCCGCCAGTTTATCACGCGTGTAGGCGGCAATCCCCGGCGGCTTTTCGCTAATGTTGTAACCGCGCTGATCCGGTGCCCACACGCGCCAGCCCTGCGCCGCGAAGTGATCGATCTGGTTGCGCCAGCCGTACCAGAATTCGGGGAAGCCGTGCAGCATCAGCATCAGCTTGCCTTCGGGCGGCCCTGCCTGGACGACATGCAAGCGAACTCCGTTGGTGGTGATCATCGCGTGGTCGTAGGGGATCATGGAGTGATGGATGTCCTGTTGAGTGGTCAGTGGCTAATGATCAATGCCAGGATTATACCCCACGCCGCAGCCACTTCAGGAGGCGCGGCCAAGCCTGCGTATACCCCCAATACAGCGGTGGATAGGGCGCATAATCCCATGCGCCGATGTGCCGCCGGACGACACCACGAAAGCCCCGCTTGAACTCGAAGACGCCCCACATCGAATCCGACTCGTCGAAGGTATCCGGCGCACCCCACATGTCGTAAACCGCATAGCCCTGCCCTTTCGCCCAGCGCATCGCCTCCCATTGCAGGAGGTAATTGGGCATCCGCTCGCGTTCTTCGTTGGCGGATGCCCCATAGAAATACCAGCAAGTGCGGGCGAAGTGCAGCAGGATGACATGCGCGATGGCCTTGCCTTCGAACTCGGCGATGAGCGCATGGGCTAAACCAGCTTCCATAAAGTCCCGCCAGGCACGCTCGTAATATTCCCGGGGACGGATGAGGAAGTGATCGCGGGTGCCGGTCGTCTGGTAGAGATCGTAGAGCAGCGGCAGATCAGCCGTGGTGCCAGAGCGTACCGTGACGCCTTTTTTCTCCGCCGTGCGGACTTTGCGGCGGGTGTTTTGGCTCATGGCTGCCAGTAGATCATCCTCAGAGCGGGTCAGGTCGAGAGTAATGGTGTTGCGGAACTGCACCTGATCGGCGGAAAAGCGCCAGCCACGTCCCTGAAGATTTTGCCGGACGGCCTGCCCGGTGGGATCATCGACAGCATCGGGTTCGCCGGTAACACCCACTCCCGCAAGCACATCCGGGTCGAACTTCAGCCAGACCGCTCCACCTCGCCGCGCCATCGCTTGCAGGTGATCGAGAACGGCGTTCAGCAATGCGGGGTCGTCGTAGGCCAGCGCCGGGCCTTTGGGGACGTACATCACTTTGAGCGGGCCGACCGAGCGCACCCCAACCGAGGCCATCGCCACAATCTGCCCGTCGCGCTCAAAGGCAAGTCGGGAGGGAAGCCAGCCGGTGGTGACGCGCTTGAACTCGCCCCACTCCCAGCTTTGCAGAATATGGGCATAAGGCAGCACCCGGAGCAAGTCGTTCCAGCGGGCGCGGTCGGTGATGGTGGAAATATTTAACATGAGATCTAAGCTGTTGGAAAGCGAAAGCCATCGTCGCCACCGAAGCGCACTCGCGCCTGACGTTCGCTGGCGTACTGCCAGGTGATGTAGGTTGGCGGATTCAGGTAGTTCTTGTAGGCGAGGCTCATCTGGCGAGCTGCTTCCCGGTAGGGCACCTTACCTGTAAAAGTCCCCAGACCGGGGCAGGCTATCACATTGATTTTCTGATCGGCATATTTATTGTGGTGGTGGACAGCCCTTAGGACCGCCCACATTGCCAGATAGACGTTATCTGTGTGGGCAATTTCCATCGGTATCCGCATGGTTGGTGCATGGGCAACCCAGGGATGATTGAGGTTGCCCGTTTCCACCAGCATACAGGTACCTACCGGCTGTTCACCCAGATACTCGGTAATGATGCGTTCCTGCACACGGCGCATCACCCCCTCCCCAAAGAATCGGGTAATAGCTGCATCCACCCCACCATCCATCAGACCAAAGGAATTAGCCGCACTCACCATACAATCGTATTGAGGTAGATTCTCAAAATAATCATTGATGATCTCAACCTCAGGCAGGGTCTTGAAGTATTCCTGCCAGGCCGCACAAACACCTGCATTCATATCCACTAAAATGAGCTTCATGATTTGAACCTGCCCACATTATGTGACGTTCATCCAGTATAGTGGATGGAACCATTCGTCGACACGGGGTAAGAGGCGGCGCTATACTATCGTCTGGTAGAGAGAGGTATCGCGTCATGTTCCGTTCGTTCGCAGCCTGTTGTTGTTGTCCAAGTCCATCCGGGTTGACCCTGATGGTCTGATGCGCTACGGCCTGCGTTCGATACCTGTTCAGCAAGCCAGAGCCATCCCCACAGGGGTGGCTTTTTTATTTTGATCGCAAGGAGACATCTTCATGAAGATCGCCAGTAACGTCACCGAACTGATCGGCAATACCCCGCTGGTGCGGCTGAACCGCGTGACCGAGGGTGCAGTCGCGACCGTCGCCGCCAAGCTGGAGTACTTCAACCCGGCACACAGCGTCAAAGACCGCATCGGCGTGAGCATGATCGAGGCGGCAGAGGCTGCGGGATTGATCGGGCCGGAGACGGTGATCGTGGAGCCGACCAGTGGCAACACCGGCATCGCGCTGGCGATGGTCTGCGCCCAGCGGGGTTACAAGCTGATCCTGACCATGCCGGAGACGATGAGCAAGGAACGGCGCAAGCTGCTGCGAGCCTATGGCGCGGAACTTGTCCTGACGCCGGGGCCGGGCGGTATGGGGGCTGCCATCGCCAAAGCCAACGAAATCAAAGCGGAAAACCCGAATGTATTCATCCCGCAGCAGTTCGAGAATCCCGCCAACCCGGCGATTCACCGCAAGACGACTGCCGAGGAAATCTGGCGCGATACCGACGGGCAGATTGATTTCCTGGTATCCGGCATCGGTACCGGCGGCACCATCACCGGCACGAGCGAAGTGCTCAAGGCACGCCGCCCCTCGTTCAAGGCGATTGCCGTCGAGCCGGAAGGCTCCCCCATCCTCTCCGGTGGGCAGAAGGGGCCGCACCCCATTCAGGGCATCGGCGCGGGATTCGTGCCTGCGGTGCTGAACACGGGTATCTATGATGAAGTCATCCGCGCCCCGCATGAACAGGCTTTCAAGATGGCGCGGCGCATGGCGGCGGAAGAGGGTCTGCTGGTGGGCATTTCCTCCGGCGCGGCAACGTGGGCAGCGCTCCAAGTCGCGCATCGCCCGGAGAACGCGGGTAAGCTGATCGTGGTCATCATTCCGTCGTTCGGGGAGCGGTATCTCTCGACGGCGCTGTATGCCGACCTAGAAGATTAGGAATATACTGCAGACGTGCAGAGGAACAGTGCAGCAGAGCAAGATTCAATGCAAAGCGGCAATGGTGCAAAGTCGCAAAGCAGAAGGATAAAGGCGTACTGCAGAGTGGCAGAGAAACAGAGCAGCAGAGGAGGATAAAATGTGATCCTCTGCATCTCTGCCGCTCTGCTTCTCTGCAGTAAAAATCCCTTCGTCATTTTAGAGGCGGCTCGATGGGCCGCCCAGAACAGGTAGCGTCCGTATGTTCAGCCGTATGCGGGAAGACATTCAATCGGTGCTGGAACGCGACCCGGCAGCCCTCAGCGGCTGGCACGTCGGGTTGACCTACCCCGGCTTACACGCGCTGTGGGGGCACCGGCTGGCACACCGGCTCTGGCGTGGCGACTGGCGGCTGCTGGCGCTGATCGTCGCCCGACTGGCGCGGTGGTGGACCGGGGTTGAGATCCATCCGGCGGCGCGGATCGGGCGGCGGCTGTTCATCGATCACGGTATGGGTGTGGTCATCGGGGAGACGGCGGAGATCGGCGACGATGTGACGTTGTATCATGGCGTGACGCTGGGCGGGGTGAGCCTCGCCAAAGGCAAGCGGCATCCCACGCTGGAAGATGGCGTGGTGGTCGGTGCCGGGGCGAAGGTGCTGGGTGCCATCACCATCGGCGCAGGGACGCGGGTCGGAGCCAACGCAGTGGTCATCAAGGATGTCGAGCCGGATATGGTGGTGGTGGGCATCCCCGGCAAGGCCAGCCCACGCAATGGCACCCCGCAGCCGGTTCACAAGGCGGATTTCCAGCATGGCAATCTACCCGATGTGGTTTCTCAGCGCTTGGAGTTCCTGATTGCGCGGCTCGATCAACTGGAAGCAGCGCAGCGCGGTCGGACGGATGACGAACGGGCGCTGGTCAAGGCGGAGTTGCCGGTCGAGGCAGTCGATTACGCGATATGAGATAAACCGCAAAGGCGCAGAGGACGCAAAGAGAAAAAGTTACTGCGAAGAGCAGAGAAGCAGCGTTGCAGACGATTTTATGGAGGGGACTCAATCCGATACCAGAGGGAAGTTCCGCCCAGTTGAATCAATCCCGATGAGGGTTCATAACGCAACACAAAAGTGGGCGATGGCGTCGGCGGACGTACACCAAACCGTTTTACAACCTGACATTGTAGGCCAATAGAGTCGCATTCCAAGAGGTGCAAAGAACCTGAGTCTCCACGCCGCTGGGTACCAACAGCCCTGTAGACATAATCTTCAACCTGCTTCGATCCGTAATCATAAGATTGCACTATCTCCATTCCCCCGATTCCTCCAAAATAGAAAGCCGGGAAGGAGATAACCAGCCCAACTACAAAAAGAATCCGAGGCCAAATGGGCCGGGGACTTGCTTTGAGACTCAGGATAATCCACAGCCCAGAACCAATGATGAGGATGGCAGGGAAGACCATCCCTTCCCCGAAGAACTGGCTGGGTGGATAGTAAAAGAAGGAACTCCCGGTTGGCCCGTCAAATATGGAAACTTCAGAAAACATGATGAATCGATTGACAAATATGTACATAGTTACAAAATAAGCCACTACAACCAGCGCAAGCGCCTTCAACCAGTTACCCCAGCGAATAGATTTCATCTAATCTGGCTCCCGCATTCAAGTCTCAATCAAATGACCTTACACATGAACGACAATTGAGTCTCGGGTCACTTCAACAAAGCGACTGGTGTCCAGCATTTCTACAATGGTTGCCAGAGACGGCATGAGTAAGGCTTCAAGGGCTGCGTTGGTGATGTTCCCGGTTGAAATCAGTAAAAGTTTATAGGGTGTATCGCTTAGGAAAAAACTCTCCACAAAGTCCGAATCTTTGGTGACAACCACACAGCCTTCTTGCAACGATATGGCAATGATTTCGCTATCAGTAGTCCGATTCCCATTGGGAAGATCGAGGGTGTGAATAGCATCATGCCCCGCTGCCCGAATAGAGGTTGCCAGACGGCGAGGCAACTGAGCATCAATCAGAAATTTCATGCGGGGATGGAATGTACACGCTTAATTTGGCTGAGGCGGGTTGCATAGGCCAAGACTGCACGGAGGTCATCCGGTTCGAGATCAGGATAGTCTTCCAATATCTCGACATTGGTCATGCCCGAACTCATCAATTCCAGCAGCATCTCAACCGGATAGCGTAAGCCGCGCACCACCGGCTTGCCGTGACATACATCGGGATGAATGGTGATCCGCTGAAGTAGATCATTCATGAGCGTTTACCCTATGCCCAACACATAGAATTCATCATAACACAAAGCATGAATAGGCTACCCCCGCACCCTGAGCGCCAGTTGATATGCGCCGTAGATTGCCGGGTTGTAGACCTTATCCCACGCGCCAAGGGAGCGGGCAACCCGCCCACCCCAACCCCGCTTGAAGCCATAGACCCCCCACAGCCCATCTGAGCGGGACTCGAACTGCGCTTCGAGGGTCGGCTCATCCTCATCCGGGATACCCCACATATCATAAGTCGTGCAGCCTTTCGCCCGCGCCCACTGGATGGCTGCCCATTGCACGCCGTAGGCCGCCATCAGATTGCGCTTGAGGTTGGAGGAGGCTCCGTAGAGATACCATGCGGTGGTACCCAGTGCAAAGACCATGATGCCCGCCAGGCCATCATCTTCGTGTTCCGCCAGGATGAGCGCCGCATCCCCCGCCGGAACGAATAAGTCATAGGCTTGCTCGTAGTAGCGGGGTTCATGCACGCCGAAGGCATTGCGTTCGCCGGTGGTATGCATCATGGCGGTAAAGCGCGGCACTTCCTCACGGGACGCCTGCCAGTAGCGGATGTCGTTCTTGAGGCTCTGGCGGATTTTCCGGCGCGTCCCCTGATTCATACGACCGAGTATGGCCTCCTCGGCCCCGCTGATGTCGATCAAGACGGTACGGGGTGGCTGGACCGTCTGGGGACTGGGACGGAAACCCCATGCAGCAGGGTCAGGTGTGGCCTCCCCTCCTTCATAAATCCCCGGCTCCCATTTGAGAAAAGCCGCGTGATGACGGGCAGCACACTGGTCAATCGCAGTGGCTAGTGTCTGGTCGCGCAAGCGGGTGGCTGGTGAAAATGAGGCAGTGGTTCGTGATTGGTGATTAGTGGGGAGTGGGGAGTTTGTGGCAGATGGCTCTTGGCTGATAGCTGAACGCTGTTCGCTATTCGCTTCTTCACCAGCCCCTGACCACTGACCACCTGCCACTAACTGCGAACTATAAAGCGGCCCCATCGCCAGATAGGCCATCGTGCCGAGCTTCAGCGGCAGCGGCTTGAACAACAACTGCGCCCCGGAGACGATCTGCCCGGAATCGTCGGCCAGGGCTACGCGGTCGCTCGTCCAACCGTAGCGGCTTTTGAGTTCTCCCCAGGCCGTTTGCTGCAGCACATGAGCACGGGCATTGGCACGGACAAAACGATCCCAATCAGCAGGAGTAGGCGTAATGGACTTCACAGGCAAGGAACGACTCCAACGAGTGGATGCGGTATCATGAGGGCTATCTTACTGGATCGCGCAGGAATTGTCCCGATGCTAACCCTCCGACCGTTCCACCCCGATGATGCACCCGCCCTGGACAGCATCCTGCAGGCGGTGTGGCCGGATGACGCCCATTCGCGTGAAGTCTTTCAGGATTATGGCCCGGCAGCCATCAAGCCCGGTCAGACGCTGCACCTGACTCTGGTGACCGCCTTAGACCGACACCTGGTCGGCTTTGGCAGCATCTACGAAAGCAAGCTGCATCCGAAGCCTTACTACCTGCATGTCCAGGTGCATCCAGAATTTCAGGGACGGGGGATCGGGCAGCAGCTTTACGGGCAACTGATCGAAATCCTGCGCGGGCGAACCCCTAAGCCGCTGCAAGTGTCGACGATGGCCACGCAAGAACGGGCGGTGCGCTTTCTGCTCGACCGGGGCTATGTGGAGTACGTGCGGACGTACCTGCCGCTGCTGGCGGTGCAGGCTGTTGATCTGAACACGTTTGCCGATGTGGAAGCGGACGTGCAGGCCGAGGGCTATGTCATCCGCAGCATGGCGGAACTGGCGAGCGATCCCGACCGGGATAATAAACTGGCTGATCTGCACGCAACCGTATATGAACAAACCCACGCCCATAACCGACCGGCGGCCAAGATACTCCGTCAGGAGCGCACATTTTTCCTGAACGATGCCATTCCGGAAGCGCTGTTCGTGGCGTTGAAAGACGGCGAGTATGTAGCAATCAGCAGCGTACGCGCCGGGCTGTTACCCGGTCAATTGGAGACGGCCTGGGCCGGCGCAGTCGGCGCCGCTTTCGCCGATTGCCCGCTGTTGCTGCTGGCGATGCGCCTGCGGGAGATCGCCTATGCACAGCAGCACGGATTCACCCACCTGCGCGGAGAATTCGACTCGGTCGATGAATGCCTGCTGACCGCTATGGACGAATTACCCTGGCAGGAAACACCCGACTGGGTGACCTACGTCCGACCGGGGCCAGGCGGCATTCTACCCAATCGGTGAGCCGTTCTCGACCGCATGCGACGGGAATAACAGCACCACATCTTTTTCTGCCGAAAGCGCACCCAACACCAGCACTTCCGACTTCACCCCGGCGATACGCTTGGGCAAGAAGTTGACCACTGCCACCACCTGCCTGCCAATCAGGTCTTCCGGAGTATAGTTGCGTGTCAACTGTGCCGAACTAGTCTTGATGCCCAGTTCAGGGCCAAAGTCGATGGTCAGAATGTAGGCGGGTTTCCGTGCTTCCGGGTTGAGGGTACAGGTGAGCACCGTGCCAATCCGCATATCCACTTTCTCAAAATCGACCCATTCAATTGACGGTTTCATCGTTGTCATCCACATAGTCCTGCAATTGATCGGTATCCGGCAGGCGATCCACGTCGGGGGGCAGTTGCCCATCCTGCCAACCGGGTGGGAACCAGCCATTTTCCAGGCTATCGGTCAGCCCTTTGAGGGAGTCAATCTGGTTGGGAAAGTTGTGTTCTTCCGGCACATAGACAATGGCCGGGATCGAGTCGGTCGAGCGGGCAAAGACCCATTGGCGACCGCAGCGTGGACACTCGACCATCCACATCAGGCCGGGCGTATAGTAATGGCTGAAGACTTTCCACACGCTCTGGCTCAGTTCTTCCGGCGTATCCGCACTGCCAAGCAGATCGACAATCCGGTCGACCATCCGTTCAATGAGGGCATCGGCCACGATGTAAAATTCATTCGGGTTCGGCACCAGATCAAGATCAATCAATTCGCCACACTGACATAAAATATCAGCCATTAGGTTGCTCCAGCCGTTGGCAGAGTGCGGAGCGGTTCCCCGCGCAAAGCGGCTCTCAAACCATCCCGGTCATCCCACAAATATTCGACGGTCCCAAAACACATACTTTGTTCATGGCCTTTGCCACAGGCGATGACAATGTCACCGGGAGCGGCCAGTTGGCAGGCCCGGTAGAGCGCCTCGCCGCGATCCGGCACCCGGAAAAAAGTCTGCCCTTCGACCCCGCCCTGACTGACACAGGCATCCGCCATCACTTGCAGAATTGCTTCCAGCGATTCGGTACGAGGGTCTTCTGCCGTCAGCACCGTAAGATCAGCCAACTGGGCGGAGGCTTCCGCCATCAGGCGACGCTTCTCACGGTCACGCAGGCCAGCGCTCCCAAACACGGCGATCAGCCGCTGACCGGGGGCCAACATGGTACGGGCCGCCGTCAGCGCATTGCGGAGCGCATTGGGCGTGTGAGCAAAATCCACGATAGCGGTGAACGGCTGCCCTTCGTCAATACGCTCCATTCGCCCTGGGATACCATGCATTCGTGCCAAGCCTTCGCGGATGTGACCGCTTGTGACGTTCAAGGCGCCCGCAGTCAATGTGGCGGCCAGCGCATTATAGACATTAAAGCCGCCGACCAGTGTCGTGGCGTAGTGGGCGGCGGCCTGCCCCAAACCCAGATGAGTTCCCTGCACCATAAAGCGAATGCCGTCAGGTCGGTAGACTATCTCGCGTCCACGATAGCCCCCTTGCTGGAGGCCGTAGGTCAGTACATGATCCGCCGGGAACGCGGCAAAGAAAGGAGCATTAGGATCATCCGCATTGATGACCGCGACCTTCGGGCGGCGCGGCTTGCGGAACGATTGACCCAACATGGCGAACATGCGGCCTTTGGCGGCGCGATAATGCTCAAAACTGCCGTGATAATCCAGGTGTTCGTGAGTCAGGTTGGTGAGCACCGCCACATCCAGGTCGATCCCGTTGAGGCGGCCCTGCGCCAACCCATGACTGGTCATCTCCAGCACGACATGCGTCAGGCCACGCTCGACCATCTGCGCGAGGAAAGCCTGAATTTGCGGCGCGCCAGGGGTGGTGACATGAAAACCCGTATCGTACTGTTCGTCACCAATCACGGCGGCGACCGTACTTATCAAACCGGCTTTACCGCGAGTAGCGACCTGCAAGATGCTGTGCAGCAGCGTGCTGGTCGTCGTTTTGCCATCCGTCCCCGTCACGCCGATGACGGTCAACTGGCGCGAGGGGTAGCCGTGCGCCGCTGCTGCCAGATAACCAGTGGCCTCCTGCGCGTTACGGACGATAACCGCCGGTACAGGTAAGTCGCCCATGTCGCGTTCGACCACTACCGCCGCCGCACCCTTCTCGATGGCACGGGGAATGAAGTCGTGCCCATCCACCGACATGCCCTTACGGGCGATGAAGACGCCGCCGGGTTGCAGGTCAGCATCTGCCTCGACAACGGGTGCTGTGATGGTGGTATCACCAGTGATCCGAATGACATCCGGTAAACTGGCGATGAGTTGATGGAGTGATATTGGTTTCAAGGTGCTGATTTCAGATTACCGGTGACAAGAAGGTGTTGGCAGGATTCGACATCAATCGTTACATCATCGCACGGGACGCATGTCGTTAAGCCAACTTCAGCCATGCCCGTGATTATACCCACAATGAATCGAAAAGGACGCACCTGTGTGCGTCCCTTTCAGATGCAGCGGACGCCACAAACAGCGTCCCTACACAGTGTTGATTAGCTACCCATGCGGGTGGCGAGATCGTTCAGATTGCTGCGAACGCTGCCATCAACCACCCGGTCACCCGAGCGAACGATCAGACCACCGAGGATCGACGGATCGACGCTGAAGCTGGCTTCGGCACCGATTTCGCTCTTCACCTTGGCCTGTTCTTCGGCGCTCAGCGGCATGGCGCTGACGACTTCGACCTGACCAGAAAGACCCTTGGCATCCGCAGGCACCTTGGCGAAGAAGTCATTCAGCAGAGCCTGCTGGCGCTTCTCATCCAGGTTAGCACCGATCAAGCGCTGGGCAGCAGCGATGCTGATGGCAGCTACCTGACCACGCAGGGCGGCCAGTTGCTGATCGCGCTCGGCGGCAGCAGCCGTACGGGCTTCGTTACGGATACGTTCAGCTTCGGTGCGGGCTTCGGCTTCCACCTGCTTGCGGACGTCCTCACCACGTGCACGGCCTTCTTCAATCTGCTTGCTGATATCAGCCTTGGCAGCCGCTACGATGCGCTCGGCTTCCGCTTCCGCATTCTTGCGGGCATTGGCAGCCACGGCAGCATCTTCCAGACCCTTCTGGATCTTTTGACCACGGCTGTCCAACATATCGACCATCCGCTTCCACAAGACCTGACGCAGCACCAGGAAGATGACGGTGAAGTTGATGATCTGGGCGATCAGGAAACCAGCGTTGATACCCAGGGGGGTCAACGGGCTGGTGCTGGCAGCCGCTTCACCTTCTGGAGCAGCCGCTTCTGAGTGGCTTTCGCCTTCAGCAGCGGGGGTGGCTTCTGAGTGAGTTTCACCTTCAGCCGGGACAGCAGTCGCTTCCTGCGCGCCAACCGCCGCGACGGCGGTCAGCAGGCCTATGACCAGGGCCAGCAGCAGCGCCAAACGGGCGACGCGATTACGATTCATCATGCGGTTCACTCCTTGTCGTGCCACGTGATTACAGCACGAACAGGATGATGAGCGAGACGACCAGCGCGTAAATCGCGATAGCTTCGGTGAACACGATACCAAGGATCATGTTCGTCTGAATGGTGCCAGCAGCATCCGGATTACGACCGATGGCGTTCATCGCGCCGTTCACCAGCATACCGATACCGATACCAGGGCCAAACGCGCCCACCATGGCCAGACCTGCACCGATAGCCTTCAGACCAATTTCAATTTCACCAGGACCCATTATCGTTTCTCTCCTTGAGATAGATAGCCAGTTAATTAGTGTGCTTCTTCGTGATGTTCTTCGTCCCCATGATGGCTTTCCATCGCCTGGGCAGAGAACACGATCGTCAGAACCGCGAATACAAACGCTTGAATAGTGGTGATGATGACTTCCAGACCGATAAAGATACCGGGCAGGAGGATCGCCACTAGGAAGGACATAACCGCCAGCAAAATACCACCGGCGAACATGTTACCGAAAAGACGGAAGGAGAGACTGACGATCTTACCGAGTTCGGAGATGATTTCCAGCAACCCGACGATGAAATCAATCGCACCCAACGGCTTCTTACCTAGGTTACCCAGCGCACGCAGGTTAATAAACTTCTGGAAGTAGTTCGGTCCCTGCGCAGCCACACCGAAGACCTGAATGGCAACGAAGGCGATGAGAGCCAGGCCAAGTGTCAGGTTCAGGTCGGTGGTAGCACCACGAATGAAGGGCGTCAGAACTTGCAGGTATGGCACCACACCCGCATCAAGTTGGTCGGCTGTCAAATAGGTGCTGGCATTCGGCCAGACGCTCCGGGTCACTTCCAATTGCAGTGCCTGGACCTGAGCAGTACGAGCCTCTGCACTCAAAGTACCAGCCGCCACCTGCGCATCGAGTTCCTCGAGCAGCGCTGCTTCACGTTCGCGCAGTTCCTCAGCCGCAGCGTGCTTGGCATCAGTGCTGGGCTTGGCGATGTGACCTTCTTTGTATTCCTCGCAGGTGTGATAGTCTTCAGCGGTCGCAGGTCGTGCAGAACTCAGTGGTTCAGTGATGTTCAGTTGATTGCCGAACAGTGAACTCTTGGCAGGGTGTCCAGCAGTGATGCTGAAGCCATATTCCGGGTAGCTACCACCAGCGCAGTGCATCAGACCGATCGTTTCCACGCCTGGCAGTAACTTCATCCAGTTAGCAACCAACAGGAAGAAGAAAATGCTGGCAGCCAACGGGAACAACCAATTACGAGCCAGCGCTACCGTCCCGGCGAAATTCTTCACCTGACCGTAGACGAACTCGCCTAGCAATTCGATGATCGCCTGGAAGCGACCTGGAACTTCATTCGTCCAACCCTTGGAGGTGCGCCAGGCCAAGAAGGCAACAATGTAAACAATGGCAGTCGCCAGCAGAGTCGCCACCCAGGTGTTGGTAGTCGCCATGCCGGGGATGCCCAGGAAGTTCACCTTATCATCATAAGGTTCACCCGGAACGACGATGACCGGCAGCGTCGCACCAGAACCCTGGCTGGGCAGGAAAACAAATGTGATGAAGGCGCAAGCAGCTAGAAAAGCAACAACGCCCGCGAAAATGAGAAGGCCGCGTGTGGTCGCGTTCATTGGGGCGCTCCTCTACTCCGATAAAAGTCTGTTCGTGCCAAAGCTTAATCCTCCTGACTGTGCGGCTCACCCGTGCGCGCAGGCGTGGCGGGCGGCAATATCCGTTTAGTCATCGTCAGCGCAATCCACACCATCATGCCCAGGCTGATTGGCACGCTTAGGCAGAGCAAGCCGATGGTGAACGGCCCACGACGCCCAAACTGCGAATCTAACCACAGGCCAACCACGAGGGCGACCATCACAAAGGCGATGGTTGCACATCCTGCCAAACCGGCTAACCCGGCGTAGGAAAGGTTCTGGGTACGCTGCGATTTACGCCCGGCCATGTTGTGGCCTCAAAAGTTCGGGAAGTTTATCACAAGCGACTGCGGTTGCCAACCAGAACCCTACCCTTTTGCATCCCTTTTTTTACGGGATGCTCATCTTTTCAGACATTTTCCACAACCCATATGCAGGGAAAATGCGAAAAGGCGCAAAAAGGGCGCACTCATTTGGTGCGCCCATCAGGAAAACTTAGGAAAAGAGACCGGCTGCGCCGCGGGCTGCCCATTCGTAAATGGGTTGAGCAGCAACAGTACCGATCAGGATGACCGCAATCACCGTAATGCCCAGGACCCAGGCATAGGGCCCGGAAACTGGGATAGTCTGTTCTTCATACTGCCCGTGATCGACGTACATGGTCTTGATGACGACCAGGTAGTAGTAGAGGCTGACGATAGCCGCCAGCACGCCCACAATCGCCAACCAGGTCAGCCCGGCCTGAACCGCTGCATTGAACAGGAAGAACTTGCCGAAGAAACCCGCCGCCGGGGGTACGCCCGCCAGCGAGAGCAGGGCAATGGTCATCGCCAGGGCCAGCCATGGGTTGCGTCGGTTGAGGCCGCCCAGGTCCGCAATCGTCTCACTGCCAGTCGCTTCGCTGAAGACAATCACGACCGCGAAGGCCAGCAGGTTCGTGAATACATACATGAACATGTAGAAGGCAATCGAGGCGACAGCGGCGGTCTGCCCTTCCGGCGTGACTGCTTGAAGCGCAGCGACACCGACCAGCGTATAACCGGCCTGCGCAATCGAGGAATAAGCGAGGAGGCGCTTGATGTTCTTCTGCGCCAGCGCGACCACATTACCGACGATCATGGAAATGACCGCGGAAGCCGCCATGAAGTTCACCCAGAAGCTCTGGATTTCCTGACCGCCCATGATCAGTGAGGCCGGGAACACCGCCAGGAAGAAGCGGATCATCAGCGCGAAGCTGGCCGCCTTGCTGGCGACGCTCAGGAAAGCCGTGACCGGAGTCGGCGCGCCTTCGTAGACATCCGGCGTCCAGAAGTGGAACGGCACCGCGCTCACCTTGAAGCCGAAGCCGACCACAATTAGGACCATCGAAGCGATCACGGGCACCGGATTATTGATGAAGGCACCGCTACCCAGCACTTCGGCAATCTTGTAGAGATTGGTGTGGCCCGTGAAGCCATAGAGCAGGCTCAGGCCGTAGAGCATGATGGCGGAAGCGAACGACCCGAACAGGAAGTACTTCATACCGCTTTCGACCGAGCGATTGTCGCCCCGGCGGAAAGCGGCCAGAATGTACAGTGGAATGGAAGTTGTTTCCAACGCCAGGAAGGCCATGATAAGGTCACTGGAACCGGCCATCAGCGTCATGCCCAGCGTTGCGACGATCAGGATGAGGTAGAACTCGCCCTTCTTGCCGATCCCGCTGACGTTGATCGACATCAGGCAGGTCAACCCTGCCGCCATGATGACCATCACCTTAAAGATGTGGGTCAGGAAGTCGAAGCGGATCATCTCGCCCCAGTAAGGGCCAGCCGGCGTCGCCGTGCCAGGGGCGATGAGGGCCGCCACCAGCGCGATCAGACCCAGCCCAACGCCGGAGACAATCGCAATCTTGGGGCGGTCGTCATCCGTCCAGCGCAGATCCAGCACCAGCACGACGACCGTGAGGGCCGCCAGCAGGAACTCTGGCGTAACCGTCAACAAATGATTAATCAGTGGCAGTTCAAGCGTATTCACGAACTACCCCCCCCCCATCATGGCAAGGATCGGTTTAAGGCCGGATTGCACCATTGACTCGATCAGGATGGGGTACACCCCCATGATGATGAGCGGAGCGCCCAGCAGGAACAGAATAATGCGATCGGTGATGGTGATGTCGCCGACATCACTATACCTGGCTTCGTTGAAATCCCCGAAGAAGACCTGCGCCGTCACCCGGAGCACGTAACCTGCCGTGATGACGATGGCGAGGGCGGAGAGAATAGCGATGATCGGGTAGTAATTCGTCAGCGTGAACGAACCGATCTGGAAAGAGACATCCGTGGCTGCGAACAACCCGGCGAAGATCGGGAACTCGGAGACGAACCCACTCAATCCCGGCATACCCATACTGGTTAAACCGCCGATGACGAACGCAATCGCCACCCACGGCATCCGCTTGACGAAGCCGCCGAGACTGGGAATATCACGGGTGTGGGCGCGGTCGTAAACCATACCGACGCAACCGAAGAAGAGTGCTGTCATCGCCCCATGGCTGAACATCTGCAAGCCCGCGCCGGTCATCCCGATCAGGTTCATGGTGGCGAAGCCCATGCTCACCAAGCCCATGTGGCTGACCGAAGAGAACCCGATCACGTACTTGAAGTCACGCTGACGGAAGGCGATAAACGCACCGTAGACCACGTTGATGAGCGTCAGGAACACAATCCAGGGCAAATGCACCTGCGCGCCTTCGGGCAAGAGTTGAACCCCGGCCCGCAGCGCAGCATACGCGCCCAGTTTCATCAGCACACCGGCGTGGATCATGGAGACGGCGGTAGGAGCCGCAACGTGACCATCCGGCGACCAGTTGTGGAACGGGAAGACACCAGCCAGGATCGCGAAGCCGATGAAGACAAACGGGAACCAGAGTTTTGCAAAGGTTAGCGTTTCGATTCCGGCATAACCCGCTACATTAAAAGCGCCGGCCTCTGCCGCCACCATGAGTTGGGTCATGTCAAAACTGAAAGTCGAACTGGAAGCAGGCAGGATACCCGCATCCTTGGCAGCCTGGAAGGCGGCTATACCTGCCGGATCAGTGGCAAAGAAGTTGCTAGCGGTCAACACCATCGCAATCACGCCGACCAGCGCGACCACCGAGCCGATCAGAATATAGAGTGTGAGCTTCATCGCCGCGTATTCGCGCAGCTTCACCCACCCCCAGGTTGCGATCAGCAAGTACATCGGGAAGATAGCGAGTTCGTAGAAGAAGAACAAGACGAACATATCCAGCGCCACAAAGACGCCGTACACACCCGCCACCAGCAGCATGAAGAAGGCCATGAACTCTTTGACACGGTCTTCGATGCGCCAGGAGATCAACACACCAGCTACCGTGACCATGCCGGTCAGCAGCACCATCGGCGCATTGAGGCCGTCGACGCCGAGGCGGTAACGAATGCCCAGCGCTTCCACCCAGGGAATATCTTCGACGAAGGCCAGCCCGTCCTCGAACATCTTGCTGGCGTGGAGTTCGCCACCGACAGCCATATCGGCATCGTGAGCCGCGTTGAGCGCCGCCACCTGCCCGTTATAACCGATGAACACCGCTGCCGAGAGTGCCAGGACGGCAGCCGCAGCAGTAATCGCCACACCGCGGATCATATCCCGCTGGGTGACATTATCCATGAACAACATCACCACCGCCGCGATAATCGGGATGAAGATGATGAGGCTCAGGATTGGAAACTGAAACTCGCCCATGTGTGGATTAGCCCCCCATCATCCGGGTCACAGTCGCGTTGATGACCTCAAGTATCCAGTTGGGGAAGAGGCCAGTGATGAGCATCAGCGCCATCAACGGCGCGATGGCGATCACCTCGCGCACCTCAATCTCCAGGTTGTAATCTTTCCAGTGCATGTTGAACGGCCCGTGCAAGACAGCACGAATACCCTTCAGAATGTAACTACCGGTGAACAACAGACCGATCATCGCCAGCACGGTCAACACCGTGAAGACCGGGTACGCGCCGCGCACCACCAGGAACTCCCCGATGAAGCCATTCAGACCTGGCAGACCAAGGCTCGCCATACTGGTGAAGATGAAAATCGTGCCGTAAATCGGTGCCTTGACCCAGAAACCGCCATATTCGCGCAGGTCGCGGGTATGAGTCTTGTGGTAAATCGCCCCAGCGAGCAAGAACATACCGGCTGAGCTGAGGCCGTGGTTGAACATCTGCATCACCGCGCCATTCGCCGCGATGATCGCGCTTTGAACGTCACTGGCTGCGCCGGTCAGGAAGCTCTGCCCATAGGCCAGTGCCGCCACCGCGATACCCAAACCGACCCATCCCATGTGGTTGACCGAGCTATACGCCACCAATCGCTTGATGTCGTTCTGGGCCAGCGCCGAGAATGCGCCGAGTACCACCCCCAGCACCGAGAGGAATGCCAGAATGCCTGCCCAGTTGGTCTGAATGACACCGAGCAGGTTGATCGGCGCAACCCACACATCCGGGAAGAAGGGAATGACTAGGCGCAGGAACCCGTAAGCACCGAGCTTAAGCATCACGCCCGCCAGCAGCATCGAACCCGCCGTAGGCGCTTCACCATGGGCGTCCGGCAGCCATGTATGGAACGGCCAGATCGGCACCTTGATGCAGAAAGCGATGAAGAAACCCAGGAAAGCCAGCGCCTTGACCGTCTCGACGCTGATGCCCAGGAAAACGCCCTGTACGCCTTGCAACAGCGGCCAGAGCGCGCTGATGACACCCATATCAAACGAAGGCCGCCCGGCGATATAACTCGCCAGTGCTGGATTGGTCGCCTGTGCCGCGCTGACGATGTCCGCCGGAACCTGCGAGATCGACCAACCGATCAACTGGGTCGCCAGCAACATACCCAGCGAGCCACCCATCGAGTAGATGAAGAACTTGGTCGAAGCATACTTGCGGTTCGGCCCACCCCACTGATTGATGAGGAAGTACATCGGCACCAGCGAGAGTTCGTAAAACAGGAAGAAGATCATCAAGTCCTGGGCGACGAACACGCCGATACAGCCGGTGGCGAAGAACAACACCAGCGCCAGATGCATGTTCACGCGCTCTTCGATCTCGAAGCTGATGATGATCGCCAACGGGGTCAGGATGCCAGTCAGGAGCACCATCGCCGCGCTGATCCCGTCCAGCCCAACGTGCCAGCTTGCGCCCAGCACCGTGAACCAGGGCGTATTGCTGACCAACTGTTGCGCCTGCGGATCATTGATCTGCAGCAGTTGATACTGGGAGAAGACGCTCACCGTCAGCGCGGTGAAGACTAACCCCAGGGCCAGGGCCGCGTACCGGGCGATCTGCTTACCCGCGCTCGACGGGATCAGCAGGACGACCAGCGCCGCCAGCGCGGGGTAGATCACCAAAAAGGTGAGGATGTCGATGCCGAGAATACTCATAAAAAGACTAATCCTTCATCACGGGGGTGGCGTTAGCCACCTGCCGCCTGCACCAATACGCCGGATGAGGCCACCAGCACCAGCGCGATCAAGATTGCTGCAATCGCCACCAGCAGCAGATACTGCTGGATACGACCGGTCTGAATACGGCGGAACCAACGCCCAAACATAGCGATGAATTCCGGGATACCATCACCCACCCCGTCGATAAGCCACAGATTGAGCACCTTGAACAGATCGCCAATCCAGACCGCCACCCGCGCAATCAGATGCAGGAAGCCGTCGATCAGGCGCTTATCCAGGAACACATAGGCGAAGGCATTGGCGAACGCCTGTGACGGACGGATGAACACTCGGTCATACAGCTCATCAACGTAATACTTGTTCTTCAGCAAGTTGTAGACGTTCGCCGGGATAATACGCGTGAGCGGGTCAGCTTCCCCGGCAACCAGCGGTTTGCGCCAGTACAGCAACCAACCCACGTACAACCCACCCAGACCCACAACGAACGAGGTCAGAACCGGGACGATGCTGAACGGGATCAATTCAGGCTTGACCAGCAGGGTCGGCCCCAGGAAGTTCTTGAAGGGTATGCCGTTAGCCGAGAAGATGCCGCCCAGGATTGGGAAGTCCGGATGGACGCCGACAAAACCGGCGAAAACAGCGAAAAAGGCCAGGATAATGAGCGGCAGTGTCATGGTCGCGCTGACCACGCCCTGTCCCAGATTAGCGTGCTTGGCTTCTTCCGTTCGCGGTTCTCCCCAGAAGGTCAGCCCAAGCTGACGCATGGTGTAGAAAGCGGTCAGGAAGGCCGCAGCTGCCAGCAGGATGAAGACCAGCGCATGAACGCCCCAGCCGTTGGTGATCCCGTACCAAGCATCCGCCAGAATTTCGTCCTTCGACCAGAACCCGGCAGTGATGAGCGGGAAGCCTGCCAGCGAAAGACCGCCGATCAGGAAGGTAACGAATGTGACCGGCATGGTCTTCCGCAGACCGCCCATATTCATCATATCCTGCGGATCGAAGTGATGACCGGCATGAGCCTCATGGGCATGGTCATCGTGACCATGATCGTCATGATGTGCGTCATGTCCGTGTGCGGCGTGGGCCACTGCCGGAGCGTGCGCATCATCGTGGGCATGATCGTCATGACCGTGACCGGCATGTTCATGAACGTGGTGCTGTCCATGTTCCATACCGTGGATGACCGAACCGGAAGCCATGAACAACAGTGCCTTGAAGAAGGCGTGAGTAATCAGGTGGAAGGTCGCAGCGACATACGCGCCCATGCCCAGGGCCGCCAGCATGAAGCCCAACTGCGAGATGGTCGAGTATGCAAGCACCTTCTTGACATCGTTCTGGGCGACCGCGATAGTCGCGGCGAAGATCGCCGTAAAGGCACCCACTACTGCCATGAAGATCAGCGGCGCGGTCAAAATGCCTTCGTGCGGATGCCCACCGGCTTCAAACACCGGGAACATACGAATGGTGGCATAGACACCGGCAGAAACCATCGCTGCCGCATGGATCATGGCGCTGACCGGGGTCGGGCCTTCCATCGCGTCCGGAAGCCAGACGTGCAGAGGGAACTGCGCAGATTTACCCACCGTACCAATAATCAGGAAGATGCCGATCAGGCCAGCGGCACTCAGGCCGAATGAACCGAACAGGATCGCCGGAGTCCCGGCCAACCCGGCCAGCACTTCCTCGTTATACATAATCTCGCGGAAGCTGAGAGTGCCAGTCTGGGCGTACAGGTAGACGATACCCAGCATCATGATGACATCGGCAACGCGGGTCGTCGTGAACGCTTTCATCGCCGCTTTGTAGGCACTGGGCTTCTCGTACCAGAAGCCGATCAGCAGGTACGAGCACAAACCCATCACTTCCCAACCGACGAACAGCAGCAGCAGGTTATCCGCCACTACCAGTGTCAGCATCGCGCCCGCGAACAGCGAAATCAGCGCGAAGAAACGCGCCTGACGCGGGTCGTGCGCCATGTAGCCAATGGCGTAGATGAAAATCATGGTACAGGCCAGCGGTACCATCACGAGCATGATGGTCGTAAGCGGGTCTACCAGCACACCCATGTGGAAACCACTGCCAGGCGCGCCGAGCGACATCCACTCGAAGCCGCTCTCAAAGACCTTCTTGCCAAAGTCCTGCTTGGCAAAGGCCTGACCAACAATCGAAAGGCTGATGAGCCAGGCTGCAATGATGCCGGACATGCCTACGATGATGCTCGCCACGCGGCCCCAGTCAGTCACGACCGGCACAAACAATCCCTTGTAACCGGGATGATTGTGATCCTCATAGGCGTGGCTGGCCGCCGGGACCAGCCGCCCCCGGTTGGTGATGAGGACGATGATGGCAAACGCCAGCAGCGGCCCCGCCGGGATCAGCCAGGGGAGAGTATTGGGACTAGAGAGAAACTCTGCAAGATTCATACGTTTTATTCCCTATCCGTTGGGTCGGAGCGGATAGTGCTTTACCACTTCAACAGATCAACATCATCGACCACCACCGAACGCCGATTCCGGTAGATGGAGATGATAATCGCCAGACCAATTGCCGCTTCAGCCGCGGCCACCACAAAGATGAACGCAGCAAAGACCTGCCCGTTGGTTTCCAGCGGATTCATATACCGCCAGAAGCCCACCAGATTGATATTGACCGCGTTGAGCATCAGTTCGACACCCATCAACACCGCGACCGCGTTACGCCGTGCCAGCACCCCATAGGTACCGATACAGAACAGCCCGGCGGCAACCACCAGATACATCCACAGGGGGATCATCACGCACTCCTACTCGGTATCATCGCGGGCGATGACAATCGCGCCGATCATCGCGGCTGTTAGCAGCAGCGAAGCTACTTCAAAAGGCAGAACGAAGCCATTGCGGTCCACCAGCGCCTTACCCAGGTCAACCGTATCAATGACCACCTGTGACGGTGCGGACACAGTCGCATCCAGCAGGCCGCCGTTGCCCCAGGTCGGCAAGATCACGCCGATGACCAGCAGCAGGAACAGCCCGGCCCCCACGATGGCGCTCAGGAGCCATTGTCCGTTGAGGATTTCGCTCATACGGGTCATGCTGCGGGTGAGCATCACGGCGAAGACGATCAAAATGGCAATCGCGCCGATGTACACCAGCACCTGAACCGCCGCCAGGAACGGAGCTGACAGCAGGACAAAATACCCCGCCACGCCGAACAGGCTCAGGATCAGGTAAAGGGTGGCGTGGATGAGGTTGCGGGTCGTCACCACGCCCAGCGCCCCGCCCAGGATGAACAACGTCATCACGACGAAGGCCACTGTTGATGCATTGAATTCCAACATAAAGAAGATACCTTGTCACAATGTAGGGGCGACCCGGCGGGTCGCCCCTACTGCATCACCATGTCCACTAATCACCGACCGGCGCGCCTGCCGGAGTCCGCACTTCTTTAACCACCCGCTGCTGCCGTGCAGCCATCCGGGCTTCTTGCGCCATCTTCTCTTCCCGGCCCTGGTTGCGGAGCACTTGCATCGCCACCGCGATAATCACCAGATTACCGAGGAGCATGACCACTGTCATCGGCAGATGAGCAATGATGTCCGCACCCGGCACCGGCATCAGGCCAAGCGCTTTCAGCACCTGGATCAGGAAGGCAATCACCAGGACGTTGGCAATCGCCAGCGGCACCAGGAACTTCCAGTTGAGCGCCATCAGTTGGTCAATGCGGACGCGCGGCACCGTCGCCCGCAGCACCAGACCAAACACATAGACAATCGCCGTCTTGCCAACCAGGTAGAGCGCGCCCAAGAGCGGCACTTCCTGCACAAACGGCCCCCACCAACCACCCATGAAGATGATGGCGAAGAACAAGGCAGCGGTGAAGGCGTGCAGGAATTCGCTCGCCATGAACATGCCCCACTTGAAACCGGAGTACTCTATGTTGTACCCGGCGATGATTTCCGATTCGGCTTCGAGCAGGTCGAAGGGAGCGCGACCCGTTTCTGCCAGATTGGCGACGTAGAAGAGGAAGGCCGCCACCGGCGCGATGAACAGGTACCACATGCCGCCCTGTGCTTCGGTGATGCCTTGCAGGCTCATCGTCCCGGCCAGCATCACCGGGATCAGCAGGGAGAGCACCAGCGGCACTTCATAGCTCAAAAGCTGAGCGATGGTGCGGAAGGCACCCAGCAGCGCGTACTTGTTATTGCTCGACCACCCGGCCACCATAATCTTGACAGTGCCGATAGAGGCCACCGCCATGAAGTAGAGCACACCGATGCCCACATCCGCGCCAATGTGCAGCGGGGTGAACGGCACCACGGCCCACATCAGAATGACGGTTGCGAAGGCGATCACCGGAGCCAGGTTGTAAATGAACTTGTCTGCGCCCGTCGGGGTGATGTCTTCTTTCGTCAACATCTTGAGCGCATCAGCAACCGTCTGGAGTAAACCAACCGGGCCAACCCGGTTCGGCCCCAGGCGATCCTGCACACGGGCAGCTACTTTACGCTCAATCCAGATGAGGAAAATAACGGTGACGAGCGGGATCGTCGCCACCAGCACTACGCCCCCCAGCAGGGTCAGCAGATTTGCCAGATCCGGGCTGAAACCACCTTCAACCAGGCACCGGGCCAGATTATTGATGCTGCACACAGTATCCATAAAGCTAAAACCTCAGCATCCGTAACAGGCGATTACAGCCATTCCAGCGCATCTTTACGCCAGGCATAGACCAGCGCGTCGAACAGGAAGAAGATAAAGAGCAAACCAGCGGCAAAACCGAAGAAGTCCAGTTGGTTATAAGCCAGCGCCCACGGGAACAGGAAGATGATTTCCACATCGAAGACCAGGAAGATCAGGCCGTAGATGTAGTACTGCACCTTGAACTGCACCCACGTATCCCCAACGGTCTCCACACCACATTCATAGGTGGATTGTTTGATAACGTTCGGCTTGGCCGGGGCCAGGAAGCGTGCGCCGATGATCGGCAACAGGGGAAAAATCCACGCGACCGCAAAAAATAGCCCGATATAAGCCCACTCGTTGACCAGTGCCATGCGAGGGTCACTCCCGTAACAAATCTGTTGTGAATTCCGCTGCTGCTGCCGTTTACCTCAGTGTTGTGCTTGCAGGTAGACAGCCATTTGTGACAAACTGCACGATAGTAACACACACCCGCTTGATCTCGCAATGGAGTGAAAGCGTAAAAAGGGTGCGTGGTTACATCCAAAATGATGCCCCGAACCGGGCAAACCACATTCTAACACAGGGCTTCCCCAGTGCCAAAGAAACCATGTCGCCTTCATATACTTCTCACAACTAATCCAGGCAGGGGTTAAGGTCTGGTCTCTGTCAATTCAATTCATCATTCATTCAGAATATGGTCGGCATTTACTCATCTACACATCGGCTTTTGCTCATCCAGTGGCCACAATCTGTAGGCCGGATAAGCCATCCAATGAGATCGTATCGTTTGGGAGTATGGGAGTTTTATCACTATGAAGAGTCGTTTGTTGCTGATCGTCGTCGTCCTTGCACTGCTGCTGTCAGCCGTCAGCCTGACCTCCGCCAACATTCAGTCTCCGGCCCGCTTCAGCATCAACGGCGGTCGGGACCTCAATCTCTGGTCACGAACGGGTGTCGTGAACTTCAGCTTCGGTGGTACCGCCACCAACCTGCCCAATGCCGCTATCCTGTGCACAGTTTCGGCGGGTAGCAGCTTTCAGTACCTGTATGGCAATGCACAGGGCTTCCGCCCGGTCGTCCCTGGTGTAGGTATTGAACCTACTACCCGTCAGGCCATCTCTCTGCCCGGCTACAGCGCCTTGTCACAGCTCAACCGCTTCAAGGAAGGCAACTTCCTGACCCTGCGAGCCAACCGCACCTACCATGGCACTTTCCTCATCCGCACCAGTGCCGGAGCAGGCGCCAAAGGCACCATTCAATGCCTGCTGATCGACGGCACCACCCTGACTGACCTGAACAATCCATTGGCCGGCACCACCATCTATGCTGCGGCTGTCGCCAATGTCAATTTGCGCGGCCACTAAACTTACCTTCTGGGCACACTGATTAACCTGTCAGGGCGGTCATTGAGGCCGCCCTGAATGATTCGCTCCCTCCCCTTCTCATCTCCCCCTCTGCTACAATCCGACTGTAACGACTTGTGGCTTGCTACCTGAAACGTGTGACCAGTAACCTGAAACTATGTACGACCTCGGCATTGTCATTGTCAACTACAACACGCGGGATTATCTGCGCCGCTGCCTGCAGACGGTCTTCGCCAGCCAGGGAGACTTCACCTACCGCGTTGTAGTGGTTGATAACGCCTCGCCAGATGACAGCGTCGCCATGACGCGGTCGGAATTCCCGCAGGTTGAGGTCATCGCCAGCACGACCAACGGCGGTTTCTCCTATGCCAACAACCTGGGTCTGCGACTGCTTGGCTATCGTGGCGCTGGTGATGTGGATGCGGATGCCCCCCGCTATGCCTTACTGCTCAACCCGGATACTGAAGTCCCGCCAGAATCCCTTTATGGCATGGTGCAGTTTATGGATTCGCAGCCAGAGGTCGGTATAGCCGGACCCAAGCTGGTCCTGGAAGATGGCAGCCTCGACCTGGCTTGCCGCCGCAGCTTCCCCACGCCGATGGTCTCTTTTTACCGTTATTCCGGGCTTTCAAAATTGTTCCCCCGCAGTCCCGTTTTTGGGCGCTATAATATGACGCACGTTGACCCCGACGTAGAGATCGAAGTCGACTCGGTCGTGGGTGCATATATGCAGGTTCGCAAAACAGCGATCATTGACGCGGGCCTGCTCGATGAAACCTTCTTCATGTATGGAGAGGATCTGGATTGGGCGTTTCGCATCAAAAAGGCCGGGTGGAAGGTGTTCTATCACCCCGCCGTCACCGTGCGGCACGTCAAACGGGCCGCCAGCCGACGCAGCCGGAAGGCGCAGTTCGAGTTTCACCGCGCCAGCCTCATCTTTTACCGGAAGCACTACCGGTCAACCACACCGCTCCCTTTACACCTGATGGTGCTGGCGGGGTTACTGCTGAAGGGGGGCCGGGCACTGGTTCCGGAGCTTTTGCACGCCTCCCCCTCGACCGGATAGCGCAGGGAGCGCGCAACGCGGCCCGTGCCCATGCCATCCTGAACGGGCTGCTGCTGGTGCTGGATATTGCCGCGCTGGTCGCTGGTTTCACCGTCGGCTATTGGGGACGGCTCAACCTGCCGGTGCCGGGCGTCATCCAACCGCCGGATAGCCTGCCGGAGTTCTTTCGCTATGCCCCGACGATTGCCATTAATGTCGCCATCATCGTCGTCATGCTCTACTTCGCCCGGCAGTATCACCTGCCCCGCATTGTCAGCCGCATCGACCAGGGACGCCGCCTGATCGGGGTGGTGACGGTCGGCGCGCTCATCGGTTGGCCCGCCCAGGAATTCCTGTTCAAGTATTCGATCTTCGAGTTCGAGTACACCCGCGGCCTCTTCTTCTATAACTGGATCTTTAGCTGCCTGTTCATCCTCATCACCCGCGAGTTGCACAGTGTTCTGCGGAACCGCCTACGAGCCGCCCATCTGGTGCGCGATAACCTGCTGTTGGTCGGCAACGGACGAATCGCCAAAGACATCGCCCGCAAAATCATGTCGGATAAGCGCCTGGGCTATAACATCGTCGGCGTGGTCGTCAACGGGACCGAAAAGACACGCAACAACGTCTACGGCATCCCGGTCATCGGCACCTATCAGGAAATCCCCTCCATCATCGATGCCTGTCAGGTCGCCCAGGTTATCATCGCCCTGCCGGAAGTCCGCCGCGCGGAAATGATGGATATAGTCACCCGCTGCCAGCGTGGGCGTGTCGACATCAAAATCTATCCTGATCTGTTCGCCTACATGGCGGGCGATCTGAACGTCGATGATCTGGCAGGCACCCCCCTACTCACCGTGCGTGATATTGCCCTGCGCGGATGGAAGCTCAGCCTGAAACGCGGGCTGGATGTGCTGGGATCAGGCATTGGACTGGTGTTGCTCTCTCCCTGGCTGCTGATGACCGCGCTCATCATGCGGCTGGAAGGCAAAGGCCCCATCTTCTATACACAGGAACGCATGGGACTGGATGGTCGTCCCTTCCACATGATTAAGTTCCGCACCATGCGCCCGGATGCCGAAGCGGCCGGCCCCGGCTGGACGGTCAAGGACGACCCTCGCGTGACCAAACTTGGCCGCTGGATGCGCAAGACCAACTGGGATGAATTGCCGCAGCTCATCAATGTCTTTTTAGGAGAAATGAGTCTGGTTGGGCCGCGCCCGGAACGCCCGGTCTATGTGCTGGAGTTCCGCAAGGAAATCCCACGCTACATGGAACGTCACCGCGAAAAATCCGGCATGACTGGCTGGGCACAGGTCAATGGCCTGCGCGGGGATACTTCGATACCCGAACGGACCCGCTATGATCTGTGGTATGTAGAAAATTGGTCACTCTGGCTGGATATTAAGATCATCATTCGCACCGTCTGGCAGACTGTCACCCGTCAGAGCAAGAATGCGTATTGAGTGGCTAGTGGCTAGTGGCTAGTGGCTAGTGGCTAGTGGCTAGTGGCTAGTGGCTAGTGGCTAGTGAAGATTGTAGTTGCTGAGATAATGCTTGGTATGTAGGGACGAGGCGTGCCTCGTCCGCCTGATCTGTACCTGCAACCTAAAACCAGTAACCTGACGCCTAAAGCTGACCGCTGAAAGCTGAATTCAATGACTCGCTGGCGTGAAAACCTGACCGCACTCGCCCTGTGCCTCCTCATCATCCTGCTGCTCATCGTCACCACCGATAGCGCCCCCCAGTGGATTTACCAGGCGTTCTGATGCGTTTTCCTTCTGCTCCTCTGCAACAACCTTCCCCATCAACGTCCTTTGCGCCTTTGCGGTTCAATCTGTTGTATTCGAGGCTAGCACCATGAGCCTCTCACTCGCCACTATCGGCATCATCGCCCTTCTGGCCCTGCCCTACCACCTCCTGCCGGGGCGTATCCGACCCTGGTTACTGTTCATCAGCAGCATTATCGCCATCTACCTGCTGCAACCCGCTCTGCCCATCCGTTTCAGCGATTTCCTGCTGCCGACCGCCGCACTCATGCTCACCGCTGCCCTCTGGTGGTGGAGCCGCGCCCCCGATCAACGCGCCTCTCGTGAAGATGCCCTCGCGCTCGGGCTGATGATCGCCATCATCCTCGGCCTCTCGCTGTTTCGCTTTGTCGATGCCGAATACCGCCTCACACCTTCACGCCCACCTGATCCACTGGCCTTACTAATCGGGTTATTGATAATCATCGGCGGCGTAGTGGTCATCATCCAGATAATCAAACGACTTGATGGCCTGCGAGCGGACGCGATCAATCGCGTCCCTACGATCCATCTATCGCTCTTGATCGTCGTAATCGTCGCCCTCTTCATCACCCTCAAGACCGAACCCGTCGCAATCGCCCTCAGTGGACTCTGGCGCAGTGCAACCGGGCAGGACGTGACCCTCGCTTCGCCGATCGACCTCAATTGGCTGGGCTTTTCCTACGTGGCATTCCGCCTGATCCACACCCTGCGCGACCGCCTGACCGGGCTGCTGCCCTCCCTCACCCTGCGCGAGCATGTCACTTATGTCCTGTTCTTCCCGGCGTATATCGCTGGCCCCATCGACCGCGCCGAGCGGTTTGTCGAAGACCTGCGAAAAGTGGCTAGTGGTCAGTGGTCAGTGGCTAGTGAAAATGCGGTCAACATCCAACAATCTGGACAGAACAGAGAACTATCCTCACCGTCTTCCACTGACCACCAACCACCAGCCACTAGCCACTTCCAATCCGCCCTCTATCGCATCGCCCTCGGCCTCTTCAAAAAGTTCGTCCTTGCCGATAGCCTCGCCAGCGGACTGGCGCTGAATGGGGTCAACGCGGAACAGATCACCAGCGCAGGTTGGGCCTGGGTGCTGCTCTACGGCTATGCGCTGCGCCTGTTCTTCGACTTCAGCGGCTACACCGATATTGCCATTGGGCTGGGGATGCTCTTTGGTATTCGTCTGCCAGAGAACTTCAACCGCCCTTATCTGAAGCCGGACATTACCGCTTTCTGGCAAAGCTGGCACATGACGCTCTCCAATTGGGCGCGCTTTTATGTATTTACCCCCCTCTCCCGCTGGCTGTTGCGGAAAGACTGGTCATCGACCATCGTTACCGTCTTGCTGGCCCAGGTCGTGACCATGACCGTCATCGGACTCTGGCACGGCGTCACCCTCAACTTCTTCATCTGGGGACTCTGGCAGGCGTTGGGGTTGTGGATACACAAGCAGTGGAGCGACCGCACCCGCAAGTGGTATCGTGGCCTGAAGGAGCGACCCGCTCAAAAACGAGCATGGACGATCGTTGCCTGGTTCATCACCTTTCATTACATTGTACTGAGTTGGGTCTGGTTCGCCCTACCCGGCTTCGATCAGGCCGTCGTATTTTTCGGCAAGCTGGTGGGGCAATAAATCATGAGTGAAAAGCCATCAGCCGGACGGATTCTGCTGAAAGCAGGGGGGCTGTTCATCCTGATCAATGTGATCTTCGCGGTAGTACAACCGCTGGAGGCCATCGGCAGCCTCTCCATCTACAATGGCCTCATCCCGGGGCGGCCCCGCCTCCCCTATGGCGAAAATCCTGCCCAATCCTACAACCTCAGCACCAACAACCTTCCAGCGATGATCGCCTCTCATATCCTCCATCAGCCCAAAGCTGCCGATGAATACCGTATCCTGCTCATTGGGGACTCATCCGTTTGGGGATGGCGGCTGACCAACGATCAGACGCTTGCGGCGCGCCTCAGTGCCGCCGGGCTGATCATGCCGGATGGCCGCCGCGCTGTGATCCATAACCTGGGCTATCCGGTCATGGCGCTGATGAAAGACCTGCTCCTGCTCGATGCCGTCATGGCCTACCAACCGGATGCCATCCTCTGGCCTCTCACACTCGAATCCTTTGCGCGGGAACGCCAGCTGTTCCATCCACTGGTACAGAACAATACGGAACGTGTTCAACGGCTGATCGCAGACCATAGCCTGCTGCTCGATCCATCTGACACGCGTCTCGTAAACTTGGATTTCTTCGGGCGGACGCTCGTCGGACAGCGGCGCGAGCTGGCCAACTGGCTGCGGTTACAGTTCTATGGCGCATCCTGGGCGGCGACTGGCATTGACCAGTTCATCCCGATGGAGTTCACCCCCCGCTCGACCGATCTCGAAGCCGACGTGACCTGGCAGGCGTTTGAGTCGCCACAATCCCTGACGGAAGCCGACCTAGCATTTGATGTCTTGCGAGCGGGCATCACGCGGGTTGGGAATATTCCAGTGCTGCTGGTCAACGAACCGATCTACATCAGTGATGGAACCAACAGCGACATTCGGTACAATGCCTGGTATCCCCGCTGGGCCTATGATGCCTATCGTGCCTTGCTGGCGACCACAGCCGAGTCCGAGGGCTGGGATTACCTCGATCTGTGGGATACCGTCGAGGGCGCTCAATTCACCGATAGCCCTGTACATATGACCCCGGACGCAACCGCCCGCACTGCCGCCCGCATCGCCACCTGGCTGCAATCTTTCACCGAGCAATAATCAGCGCCAGAAACCGGAACAAATGTTCCATCTTCTAACACCATTTGTGCTAAGCTAACCTCATATCCCAATCTCAAGGTACTCGAAGTGCTATGTCCCGCCCTCTACAGCCTTCACGCTTTCAATCTGTACTTCTTCACTCTGCCTCGCGGCTCGCACCCGGCTTTCCGCCAATTCATTGTCGTTTATGGCGGGCGGCGGCATCCTCCCGTATTCCCACCAACAATGTCGTCATTTAGTGGCTGATTCCCGGTTACCCACCATCAATGATGGCGCTCCTCTCGCCCGAAAGCGCCACCCTTCCGGCTTCCCACCAACCTTGTCGGCGGCCGTCTCCCCCCCCCGTACAAACCTCTGTTTTGATCCGATCTTTGCCCCCTCGCCGCTTTGCGTTAAGATTCTTTCTCCGGCTATCAACCCTAGACTATGGACTATCAAGCGCCTCATGAATGACACCATCGTCCGCCAATCCCTCCGCACCTACATCACCCGTGAATTCATCCGCGATGAGTCCTACCCGCTGACCGATGATGAAGGCATCATCACCGGCGGTCTGATGGACTCCTTCGCGCTGGCGGAACTTGCCGTCTATGTCGAAAAACAGTTCAACGTCTATATCCCCGACCCCGACCTGACCGTCGCCAAAATGGATACGCTCAATCAGATGGTCGCCCGCGTGTTGCGGGGATAAAACCTCATGACCAGCCTCTACCCGGAAATTGAGCCGTACCAGCATGGGATGCTGCCCGTGGGCGATGGACACGTACTCTACTGGGAAGCCTGTGGCAACCCGGCGGGCAAGCCGGCCATCGTTTTGCACGGCGGGCCGGGTTCTGGTTGTACTCCGGGGATGCGCCGCTTCTTTAATCCAGCAAGCTACCACATCATCCTGTTCGATCAACGCAACTGCGGACGCAGCCTCCCACACGCCAGCGACCCATCCGTTGACCTGTCCACGAACACCACCCATCACTTGGTCACGGACATCGAAGCCTTGCGCCGCCACCTGGGCATTGACCGATGGTTGGTTTACGGTCAGTCATGGGGTTCGACACTGGCGTTGGCTTATGCCCAGTCTCATCCAGATCAGGTTACCGAGATCATTCTGGCGGGCGTGACCACCACTCGACGCTCCGAGATTGACTGGCTCTATCGGGGTATGTCCCCCTTATTCCCGGAACAGTGGTTGCGCTTCCGCGCAGGCGTACCGGAATCTGAGCGTGATAATGATCTTGTCGAGGCTTACTACCGTCTTCTGAACAATCCTGACCCGGAGGTGCGCGCTCAGGCTGCTCAAAACTGGCATGACTGGGAAGCCGCCTCCATTTCCATTGACCCAGCTGCAAAACCGAGCGCTAGCTGGTTACAGCCCGATTATCGGATGGCACGGGCGCGGATCATCACCCATTACTTCCAGCACAATGCCTGGCTGGAAGATCAACAACTCCTGCGCAATGCCGGGGTTCTGCGTGAAATCCCCGGTATCCTCATTCAGGGTCGGCTCGACCTGAGCGCACCCTTAGTCACTGCATGGGAACTCGCGCAAGTCTGGCCGGGCAGTGACCTCGTCATTGTCCAGGGTGCCGGTCATTCCACCGGCGACCCAGGCATGCCCGAGGCGATTATCAATGCGACCGATCGTTTCATCCACCTTACGACTTGATGCTCACACCCTCCACCCGCACCCACTACCACACCCTGCTCGATGCTACTGTCCTGACCGCACCGGATGCCGCTGCGCCTGCCATCATCTATGTACAGACCGATACTGCGCCGAGCACCATCACGCGGGCGGATTTCCGGAAGGCCATCCATCAATATGCAGCCGCCCTCGACGCCCAAGGAATCCTACCCGGCGATCTGGTGATCGTTGCCCATACCCAAAATCTCGAAAGCATCTATCTGTTCTGGGCGGCACTGTTGGTGGGAGCTATTCCCTCGATGTTTCCCACCTTGACCGAGAAACTAGATCGAGCTATTTACATGCAGGGTCTGGCTGATTTAGTCCGGCTTTCCGGAGTCAAGCTCGTGCTGACCACCGACGAATTCGCCCCTCTACTGGCTGATGTCGGTTGCCGGGTGTTGGGATCATCAGAATTGATAACGCTCAGGGATGAGGTTCCAACGTTAGAGACGCCATTTATGGCATCCAGGTCTGAGGATGAGGTTGCCTTACTCCAACACTCCAGCGGCACCACCGGCCTGCAAAAAGGAGTCGCGCTCTCGCACCAGGCCGTCCTTAATCAACTGGCCAGCTACAGTGCTGCCCTCAAGCTGAACGAACAGGATGTCATTGTCAGTTGGCTGCCGTTGTATCACGATATGGGGCTGATCGCCGGATTTCTGCTGCCGCTGGTGCAGGGGATACCCCTGGTGCTGATGTCTCCCTTTGACTGGGTACAGCACCCGGCCTTGCTCTTCCGTGCCATCCATGACTGGCAGGGGACGCTCTGCTGGCTACCAAACTTCGCCTACAACCATTGTGCAAGGCGCATCCGCGAGCGCGATTTAGCAGGGTTATCCACTGCATCGATGCGCCTGTTTATCAACTGCTCGGAACCCGTTCACCCGGAAAGTCACCAGCAGTTTCTGGAGCGTTTCGCTCCACTCGGAGTCAGACCGGAGATGCTGGCGGTCAGCTATGCCATGGCCGAAAACACCTTCGCGGTGACCCAGACCCGCCCCGGAACTGAGCCGACGCTGGATGTGATCGACCGCGCCGCACTGGAGCAGACAGGACACGCAGTCCCCGTTCCAGCCGGCACACCGGACTCAGTGGTCAAAGTCGGCTGTGGTCCAACCATTTACGGCACCAAAATCCAGGTGATCGATAGTGCCGGTCAACCGCTGCCAGAGCGCGCCGTCGGCGAGTTGGTTGTCCGTAGTGATTGTATGCTGACGGAATACTACCGACGGCCCGATCTGCAGCCATTCACCGAAGGTTGGTATCACACCGGCGACATTGGTTATCTGGCAGAAGGTGAGGTCTATGTCATCGGTCGCAGCAAAGACCTGATTATCAATGCCGGGAAGAATATTTTCCCGCAGGATCTTGAAGCGATTGTGAATACCGTGCCGGGAATCCATGCCGGGCGGGCAGTGGTCTTTGGTGTGTGGGATGAGCGCGAAGGGACTGAACTGGTGGCCGTTATCGCTGAAGTCGATTCGATGGATGGGGCAGCGCGGCAGCAGGTTGGGCGGAGCGTTCGAGAAGCTGTCAGCAAAGCTGCCGGGGTGAGCCTGGGCTACGTACATCTGGTCGAAGCCGGCTGGCTCATCAAGACATCCAGTGGCAAAATCGCCCGTAATGCCAACCGGGAGAAATGGCTACGTGAACGCACCCCGGTACGGTGAGCCGAGGGGAATGCCCACACTGCCTAAGGCTTCCTTCAGGGCATCCAGGCGCAGGGGTTTGCTTAGGTAGTAGCTGGCACCCGCTGTTTCTGCCTCCCGCACCATTGGCGGAAATTGGGCAGAAACGATCATGATTGGGGTATTACACCACTGTGGTTGCTCGCGTAAATGTCGACAGATTTGCAGACCATTTCCGTCCGGCAGCATCAGGTCGAGCAGAAAGACATCAATCGGCTCGCTTTCAAGGATGCTCCAAAACTGCGGAACGCTCATTGCGCCAATGGCTTCATGCCCGGTCATGCGAACAAAGATACTGAGCATATCTACTGTGATGGGTTCATCATCGAGGATCAGAATCTTGGCCATGCGGCATCCCTATGAATCACTATCGGGCAAGCTTCGCCCGATAGCCATTCTCAGTATACCGACATTACACCGTCATAAAGCTTAAGCTTGTAACCGAAAGTAATCTACGACGAGTGTCCGTTTAGGGACGTGTCTTGCTCCCCTGTGACGGTCGTGAATCATGGACATGGTTCAGCGACAGGCTTAACACTTTTGCTCATAAAAACGGTGGGTCTTGTAAATGGTTGAGCCAAAGCTGAGCGCAATGCTGACCATATCCTTGTTGACTTCCAGAATCCAACCGGAATCAGAGTGCTGCACCATCGGGTCGTTGAGCAGCGCCTGGAGAACGTGGTGATACAGCGCCGCATCCACGCCTTTATTCCGAAATTCGGTTTTTACCCCCATTAACGGGATTCGTGCCCAATCCATGATCGGTCGGATCTTCCAGTGCCAGGCCGCCTTGAGCAGTGTGACGACCTCCGGCGTGCCAGGGCGCGGACCCGCTGCTTGCAACACCTGGTTGAAGTCCGGAATTGCCAGCACAAATCCGGCAGGCTGTCCATCAACATCGGCAAAAAAGGCAAAGTCTGGATTAAAAAACGTCCCCAGACTATTGACCAATGCATCGAGTTCGCGGGGGGTCATGGGCACAAAGCCCCAGTTCTTCTCCCAGGCCGCGTTATAGATTTCCTTAAAGAGTTTGAATTCCTCTTTGCGCCGATGGCGATCAAACGGACGAATAGTCACCTTGTTACGTTTCATGACGGCCTTGGTCAGGCGTTCGAGGCGGTCACCGGTGCCAACTTCCATGGCGCGCTGCCGACTGAGGTGAAAGCTGTAGACATCCATCGCTTTGGTAAAGCCCGCTCCTTCCACCAACTTCTGATAGTACGGCGGGTTATAAGGCATCAGTATCACCGGACGCAGGAAGCCATCCACCAGCAAGCCACATTCCTCATGGGTAGTGAAGCTCTGCGGGCCCCGAATGGCCTCGTATCCCTGCGCCTTAACCCAGGCTGCCGCCGTACTCAACAAGGCGCTGGCCACTTCCTGATCATCAATCGTCTCAAAAGTACCAAACCAACCGATGTGTTCATCATGGAATTCGTTATGGCGATGGTTGATAAAGGCAGTGATCGTGCCGACGGCTTCCGCACCGCGCCAGGCGATGAAGTGATCGCCTTCCATATATTCCCACGAGGGATTCTTCTGGCGGTTAAGTAAGTCATGGCGCATCGAAAGCAGAGGCGGTACCCAGTTCGGATCGTTCCGGTACAACTTCCACGGAAACTCAAAGAATACCTGGCGATCCTGGGCGGATTCTACTTTGCGAACATCTACGGCCATAGCAATTCACTTTCCTGATCTCTCGACCAGTGCACTTCTCCACGTCATACTAACGTCTTTTAAGTTCGACGCAAACCGCCTTTAGCTGCGCCCCGCTAGCCAGGTCACCACATTGCGCCAAAGCTGCCCATAACCTGCCCACTGCAGGAACGGCAGTGGACACCAGTGTGGACCAATGTCCGATGCCCATGCTAATGTGCGTCCCTTGCCAACAGACTGTACAGCCAGCAGCGGATGCTCACCCACCTGGGCAATCAGTTCTGCACCAGACTTGAGCATCAACTCATTGTAGCCGAGCAGGGCAGGCCACGCGCCTTCAATCCCGCGCAATACCGGATGATTCGGTGCACTCACCTGAGCAACGGCCCCTTCAGGCATCTCTACCCGGTCATCAAACGGGTGAATATTCACCGGGAGAATGGCTTCAATCGGTGTCCGGTAATATTTGGCTGCTGCGCTGATGCCTGCGAAGGACATATAACCGCCGCACATCGCCAGGCCGCCTCCCCGTTCCACCCACTCTTGCAGCAGTTTGAGCCGATTGGGTGTCGATTGCCCACGCAACCAGGTATCCGGGTGCAGCAGCAAAGTATTCGCGCCCAGGTCGCTCAAGATGACAACATCGTACTGTTGGAGCGCTGCCAGCGATTGAGGAAAGTGGGTCGCAGCCAGATGCCCGGGCAAATGCTCAAAGTGGAAGCCAGGCTGCCGCAGTTCTTTTTCCAGGTACTCGGTCCCTGTGTCATAAACTGTGCTGGAAAAAAAGTCCCAGCCTTTGTAGTGCGTGCTGTTGGAAACCCACGATTCCCCGGCCAGCAAAATGCGTATATCCGCCATGTGTGTATCCTCTCTGGACAGACTATGCCTGCTGCAGAAAGCATACCCGCCCTGCAATAAATTGCCACGTATGGACTGCATCGACTGGGCTGATTCTGTCTTGACAGTGTGGGTCGGCTTTGTTAGTATGCATCTCGCCTTCCAGCATAGCTCAACGGCAGAGCAATCGGCTGTTAACCGATGGGTTCCTGGTTCGAATCCAGGTGCTGGAGCTAGTTTGGAGCCAGTCCGAACATTGTTCGGGGGAAACGCCGTAAGAGACATCTTCGGCGTTTTTTGTTGGCTTGCGTCCGCGCTTCTTGCCCTTCTCCAGTCGAACGCCGATGCTTTGAAAATCACCGACGAGCGTCCGCAGATAGTCGACAGACCCACACACAGTATTTGACATGAACTAATGGGCAAAGGCTCTGATCTATACTCCTCGTTTCACAATCTGCTGCACCTGCATCCACTGTGAGCCAACAGTGTTCCCGATCTGGTAGCTTGTGCTGCCAGATCATTCATAAACGTTCCAGTTTATTCAGTTGATTTTATTCCGCATCTATCACCCAGACCTCGTTGACGGATGCCCATTAGTATTGCGACCAGGTGAATGGAGGCTTTACCGGCCTATCGACGCGCAGATTCGGATGCTGCCAGCCGTCGCGGATTTTCTTGAAGAGGGTGACTTCGAAACCTCGGTTCCAACGTCTGAAGGCTGCTCATGAAAGGCCACAACTGAGTTCGCTTTTGTCCAAGTATCTAAACGCCGGAATCCTATTCTACGATTCCACATCAACCTATACTCCAAACAAAATGCGACCTTGGTCACATTTGATATTGTTTCAAGGATAGTTGTATTGGAGCATATTATGTCAGGGATTAGAAAGTTTCTTGTATTTTTTGTGCTGATCTTGATCATCGGCTCCATTTCGTTCGGTGGTGCGAGTGCACAAGACGATACAGTCTTTCGGGTTATTGAGCCGGGTGCATATCGGGCAGCCGCAATGCTTGCCACACCCAGTGAACGCGCTGGGCATGTGGCTGATCTGCTCTGGCTGCCGCTGGTAGGAAGCGACCCAGACGCTCAACCCGTTCCGACTGGTTTAGCCGAGTCATGGGAAGTTGCTGCGGACAACATGTCGGTTGTATTCACGCTTCGTCAGGATGCCAAGTTCTCAGATGGTTCTTCAATCACGGCAGTTGATGCCGCGTGGAGCATCAACTATCAGATTATGAGCGGCCACCCTGACATATACGGTCAGCATGATTTCTTCCCCGCTCGCCGCGAATACGCGACGATTGTCGGCGCACAGGAAGTCTTCGACGGCGGAATTCCAGCAGATGAATTCAGTGCGGCGGATGTTGCAGGCATCATTGTTGTGGATGATTACACCCTTCGGATTGAATTCGCCCAACCAACACTTTTCATGCTCAACAATCTCCAGTTTGCCCGTATTGCCAAAGCTGAATCAGTAATGGCAGGTGCAGGCAAAAACTATGCCGAAGATGCCTATTGGACCACCGAACCCGGCGCAGTATTTTCCGGTCCATTTATGCTGGAGTCATTCCGATCGGGCAGTGGCATGACTCTCGTTCCCAATCCGTACTGGTTTGGCGGTGAGCCGGGTGTCAGCCGGGTAGAGTCCATCTTTGTACAAGACCTCTCTTCGGGGATTGCCGCTTTCGAGAATGGGGAAGCCGAAGTTGTCGACTTCTCGATGACCCCGATTGATGTAGCGAACCTGGCATCGTCAGAATATTTGCAGTCCAGCCTCGTGAGCTATCCTAGTTTGAGTGTCGTACAGTTGTTTGTCACGCCCTTCCGCCCTATGGACGATGTGCATGTTCGCCGTGCGATCTCGATGGCAATTGACCGACAAGCACTGACCAATGTGTTGGGTGGGGGAGAAGGTCAGACGACTTATCAGGTCATTTCCGGCCACTTTGCGCCCGCTAACGTGAACTGTGCTGATCAATTCGCCAGTGTTGTCGGTATGCCATATGATCCAGCAGCGGCTCAGGCCGAACTAGCGCTGTCACCTTATGCCGCGGACATCGCCACCATGCCGCTTAACATGCAGCTAGGCATGTTCGGAATGCCGCTGTCACAGGACTTGATCATCGCGCAGGTTGTCCAAGCGATGCTTCAGCAGAACCTCGGTATTACAGTGAATATTCAATCGTCGCCCATCGCCGATTTCAACGCACCACCTTACCCAACACACATGTGGCCTAACGAACAGGGTAACCATTTCATCGATCAAATGGCATACATGAACAACCTTGCTGCCCTGAATTCCGCCGATCCGCTGCCCGATGAAGCGCAGATGGGGATGGTGACGATGCCACGTGTCCCCGAACTCCTTGATTTGATGGCGCAGGCGGCCACCGCAACTGACATTACCAACCGCTGCGAGATTCTAGCGCAAGCCCAGCAGGCGTGGGTTGATCAGGTTTATACGATTGATCTGTTCACATTCGATAGTTCGATGTTGATCGCCCCTTATGTAGAGGGTGAAGTGATCAATAATTTTGGTGGTTCCCTGAGTTTCCGCGAAACCCTCGAAGAACTTAGTTACAGCCGTTAGCCGAGCGGTTGTAACTACGGTACTCCGTCAGGCTCAGAGCGGTCATTTCAATCGCTCTGAGCCTTGTGATCTGCATCTCCCCCGTGGCAGTGGAGAATGATCTGAAATGTGTTCATCATGCTGAATCATCATGTTTAGATTTGTGGTAAGCCGCCTCGCCGGTTTAATCCCCTTGCTGTTGGTCGTGAGCGCGTTTGTGTTCGTTTTGGGACAATATGGCGCAGGTGACATTGCAGCCTACCTGACGTTTCAACGCAGCGGTGGACGTTTCGACCAGGAATTGTACGACCGATACCGCGATGAACTTGGTCTTGATGATCCGGTAGTGGTTCGTTATACGACGTGGCTGGCAAATGCCCTTAGGGGCGATCTCGGACGTTCATATGTGGCGATAGGTGAACCAGAGATCGCCGGATTGCTCGTACGGTCACTTCCGATCACGCTGCAATTGGCATCAGCTGCACTATTCATAGTTACCTGTACCGCAGTTCCTATCGGTTTTATTACCGCGCTTTATCGCAACTCATTGCTTGATCGATTGCTGGTCGCAATGGCATCCGTTTTATCGACAGTTCCCGCCTTCGTCCTCGCACCACTAAGTATGATTGTGATCGTTAATCAATTGCATTTGCTCCCTTCAGTCGGGTTGGGATGGCGCGGCTTGTTCAGCCAGGAAACTATTCTGCCAGCGGCGTGTTTGGCAGCAGGCCCATTCCTGAATCTTGTACGATTCACCCGCGCATCTGTGTTGGAAGTACTATCTCAGGACTATATACGCGCGGCTTACGCGCGTGGTCTCTCAAGTACTCAGGTGATCATCCATCATGTGGTTCGCAACAGCCTTACCCCAGTAATCACGGTGTTAGGGCTTACGGCGGGGCAGTTGGTCGGCAGTACCTTGTTTGTCGAAGCGATTTTCAACCTGCAGGGTTTTGGGCAGGTTGTCGCACGGGCACTGACGCTCGGTGATATTCAAACTGCGACAGCGGGCGCTCTGGTTGCAACTGTAATTGTGCTACTGTCCAGCCTTGTGGTCGATGTGATCTATGTGATGGTCGATCCCCGTGTCAAACTTTCCTGAAGGTAAGCCGATGAGTGCCGAGATTGATAATCAGCCTACCGATTCCGCACCTCTGTGGCGGACGAGCAAGCCCCGCACCTTTTGGAGCGACGCTGCCCACAGCTTCTCGCGCAACTATACCGGAATGCTAGGTTTACTGATCTTCGTCCTTCTACTCTTAGCAGCCATTTTTGCCAACCAAATTGCACCCTATGACTATTTGGCACAGGACTGGAACAATCTGCTCAAGCCGCCGAATGCCAATCATCTGATGGGGACGGATGAACTCGGGCGCGATGTATTTAGCCGCGTGCTAATGGGTGCGCGCACTGCATTTCTAGTCGCGCTGTGTATCTCGACGATATCGACCACTATTGGTTTGTTCGCAGGCGCATTGAGCGCATTACTAGGCGGTTGGGTGGATCGAGTCGTGGTATGGATTATGGACGCACTGCTCAGTTTTCCCTCGATCTGGCTCGCGGCGTTTGTGAGCGTCGTTACACGTCCAACAATTGATTCCTTGACCAGCGGCTTGTACGCGAGTACCGGTTGGGCGATGTTTCAAGATCGCGTAATCTTCAGCTATTTAGTAGTTATCTTTGCAATCGGGTTCGTAGCGTGGCCCTATATGGGCCGATTGGTACGCAGTCAGGTGCTATCGCTGCGCGAAAAGGAATTCATCGAAGCAGCCCGTGCGCTCGGCGCGGGGACTCGCTGGGTCACGATACGCCACTTGATTCCGAACGTATTGGGTTCGGTCATCGTGACTTTCACATTAAGTTTCGGAAATGCCATGCTCTACGAATCCAGTTTAAGCTTTTTGGGGATCGGCATCCAACCACCCGGAGCAAGCTGGGGCCGCATGATCTTTGAGGCATTAGGGCGCTTGCGCGCTCAACCCTACCTCATCATCATGCCAGGGTTGACTCTGTCGCTGGTAGTGCTGTCACTTCAATTTGTTGGTGATGCACTTAACGATGCACTGAATCCTCGTTCACATTCACGCTAGATTACCCAAGACAAGTGTAATTGACAGGAATAGTTGGAATGAGTTTGGAACAACAGCAGAGAGATGTATTGCAGGTTAAGCGGTTACAAGTACAGTTTAAAACGCGCGATGGTATCGTTTACGCGGTGCAGGATTTGTCATTTCATGTCGCGCCTGGTGAGATCGTTGGATTGGTCGGCGAATCCGGTTGTGGCAAATCGACTGCAGCCCTGGCTTTAATGCGCCTCGTCCCCAAACCGGGACGAATAGTTGGTGGAAGCGTATTGCTCAACGATCGGGATATATTGGAACTGAGCGAATCCGAGATGCGCTCGCTCCGCGGGCATGAAGTGGCGATGGTCTTTCAGGACGCGCTCACAGCGCTCGATCCACGCATGACCGTAGGGCGACAAATCATGGAACCACTGCGGATTCATTTGAAACTCTCACCCAAGGCAGCCCGTGAACGCGCTGCCGACCTTCTTGCTCAGGTGGGAATTCCCTCACCTGCTACCCGTCTCAACCAATACCCGCACGAGTTTTCCGGTGGCATGCGTCAGCGCGTCATGATTGCTCTAGCGCTGTCATGTGGTCCGTCGCTGCTCATCGCAGATGAGCCAACGACCGCGCTTGATGTGACCACACAAAATCAGATTCTTAACCTGCTAGTCAAGCTCAAAGATGAAACTGGCGCGGCAATTGTGCTGATTACGCATGACGTGGGGGTCGTCTCGAAGGTGTGTGATCGTGTAGTCGTTATGTACGCGGGGCGTGAGGTCGAAATCGGCGGTACTCGCGACATCTTTACGGCGGCGCGTCACCCCTATTCTCGCGGGTTACTTGAATCGACGCTGATGCTGGATGGTGATCGCGAACGACCGCTCGAAGCCATACCTGGGCTCCCACCGGAATTGATCGACTTGCCGCCAGGCTGTGTCTTCTACCCACGCTGCAAATACCGATCAGATCAGTGCAAGACAGCCTCCCCCCCACTGGAACCAGTAGCGAATGTGCACGAAGCCGCATGCTGGAATTGGAGATCGCTAAACGCATGACGACTCAACCCGAAGTGCTCAGCGTGCATAATTTGCGCACGCATTTTCCAGGACCGGCACTCGGTTTGCCGTGGCAAGGGCGCACCACGGTTCGTGCTGTGGATGATGTCAGCTTCTCGATCTCACATGGACACACGATGGGGCTGGTGGGTGAATCGGGTTGCGGCAAATCAACCGTCGCGCGATCTATTCTGCAATTAGTGCGACCGACAAGTGGTCAGGTGCTGTTCGAGGGCATTGATCTCTGCAAATTGAAACCTAAAGCTCTTGCTCCTTTGCGCAAGCAGATGCAAATCATCTTCCAGGATCCATATGCCTCACTGGATCCACGCGCCACCATCGGTTTTACAATTGGTGAAGGGCTATTGATCCACAAGCTGGTCAATGAACGCGATCTGCGTCAGCGGGTTGCAGACCTCATGCTGATGGTCGGATTGAATCCCGCTTTCGAGAATCGCTACCCGCATGAGTTCAGCGGTGGACAGCGCCAGCGGGTGGGAATTGCGCGGGCACTGGCGACAAATCCCAAATTCATTATCGGTGACGAGCCGATTTCCGCCTTAGATGTATCCATTCAGGCACAAATAATCAATCTGCTGCGTGATCTTCGCGCTCGTTTGAATCTCACAATGCTGTTCATATCCCACGATTTACGCGCTGTTCGCTATCTTAGTGATGAAGTCGCAGTGATGTACCTCGGCAAGATTGTCGAATGTGCGCCGACCGATCTGCTCTTCAAGCAACCTGCACATCCCTATACGCAAGCCCTGCTAAACTCTGTTCCGAAACCACGTTGGGTGGACGGTAGACAAATTGCCGAGATCAAAGGTGAAGTGCCCAGCCCACTCAATCCACCTTCGGGTTGCTATTTTTCGACGCGTTGCCCCCATGTTATGCCGCGCTGCAAACAAGAACAGCCCGCGCTCGTAGAAGTACAAGCGGGACACAAAGCTGCCTGTTTTCTCCTGAATGATGTGAGCCATCCCATATGACGTTTTCACTAATTGAGGCTATGCGTACATACAACCTCATCTGGGAGCGTCAGAGTGCACATTCCGGAGAATCGATGCCTGTTGGTGGGCACAACATTGGTTGTAATGTTTGGGTCGAAAATGATGAACTGTTGCTGTACTTCGCACAATCTGGCGCGTTTGACGAAAACGGCTCAATGCTCAAAGGTGGGCGATTGCGAGTACGAATCACACCGAATCCCTTTGCACTGATGTTTCGCCAGACGCTTGAACTCTATGACGGATGCATCCATATTGACGGAACATCCGAGCATGGGAACGTGCATATTCGCGTGTGGGTGGAGGTGAAGAATCCGATTATTCATGTGGAATGCACGGCAAGCTTCACAGTTTCATTTTCGGCGATTTACGAGAACTGGCGCACAGAGGACCGTGAGGTCGACAACCAATCGTACGAATTGTTTCAGTGCAAAGAAGTGTGGGGGGATCCCAATAAACCAATCACTTTTCATAAAGATCAAATTGAGGTCATAGGCACTAATAAACTCTTGTTCTATCACCGCAATCTGAACGAGGATCTCTCGTTCGATCGCGAAATGGATACGCAAGGGATGCAGTCGGTCAAATCAGGACTACATAACCCCCAGTATAACCGCACAATGGGCGGATTATTCACCGCTCTAGGGATGCACTTTACGGGGATACATCAGGGGCGTTATGTTGATACGGATTACCTCGGTTATCAATTCCAATCGATCCAGCCAACATACGCACAAAACCTTCAAGTTACCCTGCATACCGCACAGACTAACACGCTTGAAGAGTGGATAAATGCGGTACTCACTATTGGCAATGCAAAAGTCGACGGTGAAACTCCAGATATTGAATCCACAGTAGCTTGGTGGCATGACTACTGGGCGCGAAGTTATATCGTGATCAATGGCACTATGCCTGATGAACACGATGCCATGTGGCAGATCGGGCGCAATTACCAACTTTTTCGCTATCTGCTCGGTTGCAATTATTACGGTGAATACCCGACTAAATTCAACGGTGGGCTGTTCACCTTTGATCCAATATTTGCCGGCAAAAGCCCCTGGTCTGATCAGAAGCTGCACTATACACCGGACTATCGCTTATGGGGCGGGGGATCGCACACCAGCCAGAATCAGCGACTGGTGTATTGGCCCATGCTTAAGGCCGGTGACTTTGACATGCTGCCGCAGATCTTCAATTTCTTCAATCGCCTTCTAGAAACCGCGAGTGTCCGTGCAAAGTTCTACTTTAACGTTGACGGTGCAGTCTACCCGGAACAGATTGGCATTTATGGCTTGTGTCCCACCTGTGATCACGGATGGGGCAATACAACCGGCCTGCCAGTTCCACAAATAAAATACCATTTCTCGACTGCGTTGGAAGTCGGTCTGATGCTGACCGAGTATGCAGCTTACACGGATAAGGATATTGCGGAATACATCGGCTTCTTGGATGGAATTGTTAAATTCTATGATGGTTTCTATCCCCTGAATGATCCGCATGGCAAGATGATCATCGAACCGGGCAATGCTCTGGAAACATATCATCCAGTACGTAATCCAATTGATGCGGTGGCAGGTCTGCAATCCTTATTAGAACGAATGTTGGCGCTGCCGGATCGCTATGGTGTGCCGAATCAGCGAGCGAACTGGCGGCGCATCCTTGAACGTGTACCACCGATCACCACACGTACGAAAGACGGCAAAGCGATCATTGCGTATGCCGAAAGCACATCGGAGCGTCATAACGTCGAAATCCCCGAACTGTATACAGTCTTTCCATTTGGTCAGTACGGCATCGGCAAACCTGATTTACCGCTTGCTGCCGATACGGCACGTTTAGCAGCTGAAGACGCTGCGCAGCTATCCCACATTAGCTGGCATCAACAAGGGATACAGTACGCAAAACTAGGGATGTTGCCCGAAGCCATCGGCTTTCTGATTCGGAAAATGGGCAATGCGGATCAACGCGTGCCAGTTTACTGGGGGCCCGGGCATGATTGGACCCCCGATCATAATTGGGGTGGATCGGGCATGATCCAACTGCAAGAGATGCTGCTGCAAAGCAATGGCGACACATTCTACATTCTGCCATGTTGGGACAAAGGGGTAGATGTGTCGTTTCGCCTGCATGCACCCGGGAACACCGTCATCGAATGCGATCATATGGAGGGGCAAACCCGCCGTCTGAACATTACAAGCAACCTGCCCTACGTCAACATCGAATTTTAGATATCTGATACTGTCCAATTACGTGAGTAAAGAATACATCGTATCGCTTACTTACAGGGTACGAATCAAATGGGTTATTTCACACCACAGGTTGACCTCACCTCATGAACAATTTACCGATTGGTTATCCACGACGGGATGCCGATTTTGATGTATTACCCGGTTTTCAGAATCCGCCAGCGGGTTATGGCGAAGTAGCGTTTTACTGGTGGATGGGTGAACCTCTGACCCGTGAGCGCTTGGCATGGCAACTCGATCAGCTTGCCGGACGGGGCATCAGTGGATTACAAGTCAACTATGCTCATAGTGATCTCGGCGGCTTGACGTGGGGTCTCAGTTACCCAAGCGAACCACCCTTATTCAGTCGTGAATGGTGGGCACTGTTTGATTGGTTCGTAAAGGAAGCGAATCAACGTGGCATTGCGGTCAGTGTGAGTGATTATACGCTTGGGGTGGGCCAGGGTTGGTATCTCGACGAGATTGGCGCGATCTATCCGGACATGCGTGGCAAGACGCTGCGATTGACGCTCCATACGATCAAGTCCGGAGAAGCTGCCGACATCGCCTTACCGGAGGGCTGGATCAGCGTGATGGCGTACCCGTCCGAAGGCATACAGAGCGAAAACTGCGTCGATCTGCGTCCGTTGGTCAACGAGAAGCACGTGCGCTGGACGCCGCCGTATGCCGGCTGGCAAGTGGCAGTCGTATCGGCGGAAACGGCGGCACGTTCGCTTGACCCAATGCATCCTTCCAGCGGTAGAGAAACGATCAACCGCTTCTTTGAGCGATTCACCGATCATCATCCGGATCAACCGGGACGTGGACTAAATTTCTTCTTTTCTGATGAACTCAATTTCGGTGTATCGGGTAAGTTGTGGACCGCACGCTTTGCCGAGGAATTTCAGCGGCGAAAAGGGTATGACCTGATCCCGGAAATACCTGCGCTGTGGCTCGATCTCGGTGCGAGAACCGCTAAAGTACGCCTCGATTACAACGATGTAGTAGTCACACTCTCGGAAGAAGGCTACTTCAAGCCGCTGTACGAATGGCATCAGCGACGCGGCATGATGTTTGGCTGCGATCATGGCGGACGAGGCTTGGCTGTTGATGAGTTCGGCGATTACTTCCGTACGCAGCGATGGAATCAAGCGCCGGGCTGCGATCAACCGTTCTTGCAAACTGATCTGATCAAGAATAAGGTCGCCGCATCAATTTCCCATCTGTATGAGCGTCAGCGTGTGTGGTTGGAAGGTTTTCACTCCAGTGGATGGGGAACCTCGACAGCACAACTCACCCGTGCCACCCTTATCAACTATGTGCATGGGCAAAACCTGCTCAGTTTGCATGGGCTCTATTACTCAACGCGTGGTAGTTGGTGGGAATGGGCACCGCCGTGCAATCATTTCAGGATGCCCTACTGGGCGCATTTCGACACGTATCTGACGGCAATGGAGCGCCTGAGCTATCTAATGAGTCAGGGCGTTCACCGCTGCGATGTGGCAATTGTGTACCCAGTCGCGGCGGTTGAAGCGGGTTTGGATGGGCAGACAGCGGTTGAAGCGAGCTTTGATTTAGGACGCGCCTTATACACCCAGGGGATCGACTTCGACTTCATTGACTTTGAGTCGCTCGATCGTGCTGTAATCTACGGAAACGAACTAGCAGTTGCAGGCGAACGATTCCGAGCCTTGATTCTGCCTTCAATGCGCGCTGTTCGTTACTCGACTCTTGAGAAAGCCGCCGCGTTTCAAAGATCCGGTGGAATCGTGCTGTTTATGGGGATGCTGCCCGAAGCCAGTGACCGCATCGGCGCGAATGATCCTGAGCTGGATCAACTGGTTCAGGAAGTAACCCACCATCAACCCGCCGCTGTTAGTTCAGCCGACGTAATCACGCGCCTTCGCGCCGCCTTCCCACCAGATTTCGCAGTCGAAACAGCAACGGAATTGTCAAGTGAGCCGCTTGCCGTCATGCACCGCCGCATTGGGGAACGCGACCTCTACGCAGTCTATGGCGTGACACAAGGAACAACTTGTTATTTCCGTACACAAGGACGGATCGAACTGTGGGACATGTGGACGGGCAGAACTCGCCCACTGTACGCTGTGAAAACGGATCAACAGGGGACATACGTGCGTATGCCGTTGACAGAACACGAGCTGCAATTAATTGTGTTCGCGCCAGACGACAGCCCGCTGCTGATCGATGTCCCGGGAGTCGAGCAAATCGAGGTCAGCGAGCAGGGAAACGTGAGCGGGTTGGTCGCACTAGGCGGCACCCATCAAGGGACAATCGAACAAAATGGAATTTCACGAATGGTCGCCGGGACAGTTGATCAACCTCCAGATGAGGTGGTATTCGACCGAACATGGCGCTTTGAATTGGTGCCAACGCTCAACAATCACTGGGGCGACTTTCACCTGCCTGCAACTGATCGGCTGATGGGTGCGGAGATTCGGCGCTCCCGCTACCAGTTCGATCCACTGCATATTGGTAAAGCATCAGATTGGTCACAGGCTGATTTCGATGATGCTGCATGGGCAGAAACTACGATGGGCTTTGGGCGGCAATTCTGGAAGCTGGGTCCTCTGCCCGACGACGATATGACGGTTCTCGAAACCGCACTACGCGAACTTAGGTCCATTGATCCCCATAAGCCCATTGAATGGAAGGAGCAGCGCTATAGCTGGCAGCCCTACGAGTTTTCCTGGCGCGACGGGATCGAAGATGACCCCGGTCATCAAGGCTATCATGGCTTGAAGGGGGAAGTTCACGATGACACGATTGCTTTAGGGCGCGGCGAACAAACTCATACCGCGATTGTTCGGGTGCCGGAAGCAGGCGGCACACGTTACTTCCTCTGGACAACGGTCGACGTCAAGCAACCTTGCACAGCGAAAGTGTTGTGCGGCGGGTTACTGCCAAGTCGGCTGTGGATCGATGGTGGGCCGCTGGCGCTTGATGCCGAAAACGTCGCATTGTCCAGCGGAAAGCATTCGTTTCTGCTTCGTTACGACGAGGTAGGGCGCGGGTATTGCTTCCTGGCGGACCAGTCGTTCCAGCGCCCGCCGCTCGACCCGCACAAAGCTACTCTGCGGTGGCACAATGCCCCCGGTATTTTGCCGTTCGATGCCCAACCTGACCATGCTGCTCCGCTTGGCTGGTATCGCTTTACAAGTTCCCCCGGCTTGCGTTCTCTGGCATTTCGTGCTTACGGCAAGGCGCGCGTGTGGATTGCTGGGCAGGAATACACGCTGGAAACTAACCTGATCGACGGGGACCTAATGGGTTACCGTGCAACGCTTCCCGCTGCAATTCAACACCCGGCAAACGTAACGATTTGCCTGGAACATCTGGGCGGGCGCTATGATGGCGCTGCGATCCCCGATCCGATTGAATTGGAGTGTGAGGAGGGACTGCTGGCATGTGGAGACTGGTCACAAGTGGAAGGACTGCACACCTATTCCGGTGGGGCGTGGTATCGGCAGGACATCGCATTAACTGAAGTTCAGGCGGCGTGTGATGCAGTTCTCGATCTGGGTGACGTGATCTCATCGGCGCAGGTGCGGATTAACGGTATAACGATTGGTACGCGCATTGCCCCGCCGTGGACATTTGATGTCTCCGGTGTGCTGCGCGCAGGAATCAATCGGGTGGAAGTGTGCGTGTATAACACACTTGCGAATCATTATCAGACCATCCCGACACGTTTTCGTGGCTCCCCTGAAAGTGGTTTACTCGGCGATGTGCATATAAGGTTCTACAGCCGAATTAATCTGGAGTAATGCACCTCGAACGTTTTTAGTGGGTTGATCTCATGCCAAAAGTCTATTGGGCAGGCTGATCTAGTGATCAGCCACAACATTGAACTGATTCGTCGGTTATGTAGGGATCGCTATCAGTGCTGACATGGTTCCAACCTAACACCGCATAATGGGTGGCTAACGAGTGCCCCCGCGACTATCACATTGGTACCATGTCGCCCAGTATTACGCGCTACTATGGCGCGAAATCAGCGAATGCTTCGTAAGCGTTTGTCGATATATGTTCGCTAGACACCCGTCAGCCATGACCTACTGAAGCGCGTATCCCCAAAACCCATTTGAATAAACCTCATGAAAGTGTATATCGGCTGTGCTCAATTTGGATGAGCAAAACTGACCAGGTATGTATTAGATTCCGAACAACTTGGACAAAACCGACTTGACTGCATACAATCCAACGTTGAAAAAGCACGGTAAAAGTTGTTTTGTGAACTAGAAGAGCAAAATGCGCCAATTTGCGGCAACGGAACGTCGTACAATCGCCTTTTTAACACGGTCACTGGCGGAAGGCACTCCGATTACAGCCTGGGGCGAGATGGTGGATTTCGCGCAAGAACGCGATGTCAACCTACTGCTTATTGTCGGGCGAATGTTGCAATCAGCCAATGTTGCACCGTCTCCTAACACACTTTATCAGCTTGTGTCTCCGAATTCGACCGATGGGGTGATTATATCCGGTGGCTTGGGGCATTATGTAGGTGTGCAAAGTTTCCAGGATTTTTGCGAGCCGTTTGCGCCGCTCCCCGTAGTCTGCACAGATACGCTCTTGGACAAGTATCCCGGCGTGACAACAGATTTCTACGGCGGAATGCGAAAGCTGATGCAGCATCTCATCCACGATCACGGGTATCGTCGGATCGCCTTTATCTGCGGATCACTAAATTCGGCACCTGGTGAAGATCGGTACCGTGCTTATACCGACAGTCTGTCGGAAGCCGGCTTGCCATTTGACCAACTTCTTGTGGCTCCCGGTGACTTCTTTGCCCCATCAGGTGAGAATGCTATCCGTTTGCTGGTTAATGAGCGTCGTGTTCAATTTGATGCGTTGGTCGCCGCTAACGATGATATGGCGATTGATGCAATGCAGGCGCTTCAATCGCACGGCTTCCGGGTGCCTGATGATATTGCAGTTGCTGGCTTTGATGATCTCGTGATTGCCCGCTCGATGGTTCCCCCTTTGACTACGGTACATCTATCGGCGGGTGATGAAACACGCAGCGCGGCGGAAGTACTGTTGGCCATACTGGATGGCGAACCCGTTCAGCACCGCGTGCATATTCCTTCCCAATTGATCATTCGCCAATCGTGTGGATGCAAGTCCGCTGCCCTCGCTGCTTTTGAAACGCCTAGTCGAAGCGTTGCCACTTCGAGCCAATCGACACTTGAAGAAAGTAGTACGTCGATTACAGCTCACCTTGTCAGATCGTGCAACGATACGCTGTCACCGGCAGAGAATTCCATGCTCGGCAAGTGGCATGATGTCTTCGTCAACGATTTGCAGGGCAATACAGGTCAATTCAAGAGTTTCTTGACTGAATTCGCCGCCCTCCCACGGACTTCACGCATCAGCCACACAATTTGGCAGTCAATTATTTCCGTACATCGCCGACATGTTCTTCCATTGGTGACCGATCCGAATGAGTTACAACGGGCGGAAAACCTCTGGCAATATGCGCGGGTATTTCTTGCAGAGTCGGCTCTTAATATTGAGGCGCAGTGGGAATTTCGACAAGTTCAACTTGACGCAGTACTGCGTTCCGTCGGTGAAAATCTCATTACAACCTTTGATCTCAAGGGTTTGGGTGAAACTATAGCGCGCGACTTTACAAAATTGGGAATTACGGCTTGTTATGTAGCGGTCTATGCTCAAAGTCCCGCCGTGCCCAACGGTATTCCCGAGCACACACGCTTGATCCTCGCCTATAACGAAAATGGAATGATCGCTCTTCCCCCAGAGGGATGTGTATTTACTACAGGTGATATTCTGCCACCGGAATATTTCCCGACCCGATGTGTCCGCTCGACCTTGGCAGTGCTGCCGCTCCAGTTTCGTGATGAGCATTTCGGTTATGTCGTATTCAAGATTGGACCGCTGAATGGATTCATTTATGAAACGTTGAGTCTCCATCTGAGCAGTGCGGTCAAAGGAGCGCTGCTCGTTGAACAGATGAAAGATCTGTACAACGAAGCGCTGCTTGCCAAAACCTCTGCGGAGCAAGCCAACCGGCTCAAAACGCAGCTTCTTGCCAACGTTAGCCATGAACTGCGAACACCCATTAACGTGATCCTCAGCTACAGTCGGTTTGCACTGGATCAGCGACACGATAGTGAAGTTACCCCGGAGTTGCGCGCAGACATTGAGCATATTCATGACTCCGGTCAGCACCTGATCCGGTTGATCAACGATTTGCTTGATCTGTCGCGGGCCGATATTGGTGAGCTTGACTTGTACCCAGAAACAATTGCTCCGCGTCAGTTCCTTGAACAAACCTTTAGAACCATGTTGGACAGCAGTGCTTCCGCCCCTGGAGTTACATGGAAGTTGGAACTGCCACCGCGCTTACCAGTTATTCAAGCAGATCCAACGCGGCTGCGGCAGATCATTTTCAATTTATTGAGTAATGCTAGTAAGTTCACCGATGAAGGTGAAATTGTGCTCGGTGCAGAGGTTGTACCACCGCACTTTCATATCTGGGTTAGAGACACCGGCTACGGCATTCCAATTGACCAACAGGAGCGCATCTTTGAGCCATTCTTCTCAGAAAGTCAAGTCAACCATCGTCCCGAGGGAATCGGGCTTGGTTTGACAATTACCCGCCGCCTGATCGCATTACATGGCGGGTCATTGCTGCTGGAAAGCCAACCGGGCAATGGAAGCATTTTTCATATATATCTTCCATTGCCCAACTTGAGTGGGCGCGTCAATGAAGTTGCTACACCGCAAGGCAATCAGAAACAACGCTCGGTTCTGCTCATTTCCGCGTTGGGCTCGCCGCCGCTCGACTTTGTCAATCTCGCGCGCAAATCGAACGCAGAAACAGTCATTGTCTCATCCATTGAAGCCCTGAACCGTGCAATCATCGATGCACAACCGATTGTTCTGGCATGGGATATGGATCATGCACGTCCGGGAGACTGGCTTATCATTCAACATGCACGCAATCATGCCCGATTATGCCAGATTCCCTTCATACTGTACCGTGATCGACGGATAGAAGGTGATGTGGGGAGCGCCGAGTTGACAAATGTACTGCTCAAGCCGCTAAGTATGCAGAACCTGGCCGATTTGATTCAATCATTGGCCCCCTTGCCTGCGGGTGAGCCAATTTTGGTCGTTGATGATGATGCCCAAGCGCGTGAGATTTATCTACGTTTGTTGTCGGAAAGGTTTGCCGGCTATCCGGTGGTCATGGCGGAAAACGGCGAAGTCGCCCTGGAATTGTTGAAAACAGTGACTCCTAGCCTGATCCTCCTCGATTTATCCATGCCGAAAGTAGATGGATTCAGGGTCCTTGAAGAGGTCCGCAGCAGCCCGCGTATGGCCTCCACACCTATTGTGGTGTTAACTGGAAGGCTGCTGTCTTTTGAAGATATCAAACGCCTGGATTATGGTAATGTGGTACTCCAGTTCAAAAACATCCATTCCGATGAGGAACTGGTGTTGAGTATTCAACAGGTATTCGATGGCGAGACTTCTGTACCCCAACACTCCAGTCAATTGGTCAAGCAGGCGTTAGCATATATTCAGCAGAATTTTGCGTATACCCTGTCTCGTGCGGAAATCGCCAGCGCAGTAGGCGTGAGTGAGGATTACCTGAGTCGCATTTTTGGCAGAGAAATGGGTATCCCACCGTGGGAATATCTGAATCGCTACCGCATTCTGCAAGCCAAACATCTGCTCGTGCAGTCAAACATGAACATCACGCGCATTGCAAGTGAAGTCGGTTTTGAAGACCCGGCTTACTTCAGCCGTGTGTTCCAGAAAATCGCTGGATCCTCACCCCGTGACTACCGGTTGTTGCAACGCTCGTTGCGGCCACCACAATCCAAGACCAGGTCACTGACATCATCCCTTTAGACGCTGATAGGAGTAGAATGACATGGGTGGCCAATCGCTCGCCACTCCAGTCGAAATTATGTGCAGCCTCTCCTTGACATCCAGCTCCACCGTAGTCGCACTTCAGAGTAAGTTTCCAAAACCTGCCGCTGCAATTAACCTATGAATCCTGATGGGTTGATCCATCGGATACCAGATGGCAATTTGAATGATGTATACCACGTTTATCGACAATGGTTCTTTGTGTAGGAAGTTTGTCCTGAGAAGGAATGAGGGAGGATAACGCAAATATCCAAGTATCACTGCGGAAATTTCCTTTAATCAAGTGATACAGTGGCGTAAAGTCGAAGTAATGAGTTGATTCTTATTTCTACAAGCCCAGGCAGCAGGCAAAACATGGTATTAGGTTCAAATCCCCGATGGATCTGGGATGCAGGCGATTCCACACCACGGAATACCTTTTTGAACTTCCGACGTGTGTTCGAGTTGAGCACAATCCCTGCATGCCTACCAGTGCATATCACAGCTGATGCGCGCTATTATCTATATGTCAATGGCGTCCGCTTAGGCTATGGTCCCGCACGCGGCTACCCCTACCACTACCACTATGATAGTTATGACATAGCGCCGCACTTGCAAATCGGTAAAAACGTCATCGCTGTCATGGTAACACATTGGGGAGAAGGGACATTTCACCAATTAGTAGTGCGCGGCGGTCTGTTAATCCAAATTGATATGGACGAAGCGATCGTCTCCGATATGCATTGGCGCGTCAAACGGAACCTCGCTTATCGTCAGAACACGCCACGGATTTCGATCCAGCTTCCATGGGAAGAGCAGTTCGATGCGCGCCTCGACGAAGGCTGGATTGGCATCGATTTTGACGATTCTGAATGGGACTATGCTGTAGAGATCCCTCCGTCAGCCGTGCCATGGTCAGGGCTGACTGCGCGGCGTGTTCCATTGCTTGGTAATGCGCCAATTCAACCCGTGCGCATCATTGATACTGGTATTGTGCGGCTTCCCGCACTGGTACTGGCAGGGCATTTACACCCCTACATCCTTGGTGCAGACAATTTCACAATCGGCATGGGACTGGTTGATGCACTGGTGGTGACGCGCATAAGTACCCCTATTGGCGGTTCCGTCATTTTGAAAAAACGAGCCAATTACGGTGGTCTGCCTGATCTGTATATGGACGGGCAAAAAGTTACCTGGCAGTCCGGACTGATCGAACCCCAAGCCTTAATCACCATAACAGCAGGTGAACATCTCATATTGCTCGACTGGAAAGGCATGCTCTTCGAGACCGACTTCGCCATTAGCTTCGAGACCGACTCCGATATTCAGCTGTGTGCGGGGCTGCTCAGCGGAGATCGTGGATGGAAGTTAAGCGTTCAGCCGACCGATGATGAGCGGCAGGCTGCCCTTTCTGCCACGCACATCGATTTGCTTCCAGCCAGCCTAAACTGGACTACGATGAAACCGCTTGATATTCCGGAGATCGATGTCCAGCGATTCGTAATGTCGAGCCAATCTCTGGAAAGCAAAAGCGATCTGACGAGCCTTCCACTTAATGTGTCTGTAACTGCACTGCAGGACGGTCATCAGTTCATCTTCGACTTCGGTCAGGAAGTGTTGGGTTGGATCGAATTCGATGTAGATGCTCGAGCGGGCGCGATTCTCGATTTTGTGGGATTTGAGACAATGCAGTCTGGCATTCCAGGATATAGTCTCGGAGTAGATAATTCGTTTCGTTACATCTGCCGAGCAGGGAGGCAAGTGTATAGGTCGGTTTTCCGACGTGGCTTTCGTTATCTCGTACTATTAGTACATAGCTATACTCAGCCTGTGACAGTTCATCGTGTAGCGCTGCAACAAGCAACATATGACCAACCCGTGATCGGGCGTTTCCAGTGTTCGGATCCACGATTGAATCAGATTTGGGATATGTGTGCCTATACGGAACGCCTATGCACAGATGACGTGTTCAGCGCCGACGGGGCTTATGAGCAAGCGTTATGGGTAGGTGATGCATACATTCAGCAGCTTATCCATCAGGTCATCTACAATGATCCATCGCTACCTGAAAACACACTGCGAGTCGTGGCGGATTCGCTCCGCCGCACCCCCATAGTAAATTCGCAAGTACCAAGCGCCTGGGAAAATCGCCTGATGCCGAATTGGAGTTGGCTGTGGGCTATTGGCTGCTATTTGCACTACTTTTTCAACGCTGATGACAAGTTCGCGCATGAGATCTATCCCGAGATGGCACAACAGGCAGAATTTGCGCTGCAACGTTGCAAAGCACATCCCCTCGGCCTATTTAATCTAGAAGGCTGCTGGCATTTCTTCGATTGGTCAGACATTGATGGGATTGATTTCAATGACCAGCGTAAGCTGACGTTGACACATGAAAACTGTTTGCTGGTGGCGGCACTGCGCGCGACTGCGAAAATGGCGCTTGTGCTGGGCAAAACAACGGATGCTCAGCGTTGGAACCAATTTGCTGTGCATCTAAGCGTTGCCATCAATAAGTCACTTTGGTCAGATAGTCTGGGAGCCTACGTTGACAGCATTGACGAACATGGACAACTGAGCACAAAAGTCTCTCAGGCGGTCAATGTTGCCGCGGTATTCTCCGGCGTCCCGACGAGTGAACGTGCGGCACAACTGCTGCCCTACGTCATTATGCCACCACCGCACTGGATCAGCATTGGCAGCCCATTCATGATGTCGTTCAGCATGGAAATACTCGTGCGTGAGGGACGTTTTGACGAGCTTCTGCAGGTAATCCGTGCACGCTGGGGCGTTATGCTCGATCGCGGCGCAACGGCGACATGGGAAACGTTCTCCAATCCACGTTCATGGTGTCATGCTTGGTCAGCAACCCCGGCTTACTTCTTATCAACGCATATTCTTGGAGTAAGCCCGGTTGATGTCGGCTATAAGCGAATTCGCATCGCACCGCAACCGTGTGATCTTACGTGGGCGCGGGGAACAGTTCCCACTCCATTCGGTAAGTTGGACGTTGAATGGCGAGTTGTGGAGCGTCACCTTTATTTGGAGTACACAGCCCCACGAGACTGTGAAATTGAGGTTGTGTGTCCGATAGGTTTGGAGTTCAAGTCTATCACCCAACTATAGCGATCTCGGCATACATAACCCAGTTGTCTGTTATGATCGACATAAACACAGTAGCCGTCCGGCGGAAAAAGTATCTTCTTGGAAAATAGTGGCGGTGATGGATGTCTACAAACAGCGATACGCTACATAAGATTAATTTCTATAAGCGACTCCGCGAGGCGCTCTACGCACTTTATGATCCGCTAGTTATAGCAAACAGCCCACTCAACGAATGGCTGCACCTTGATCGGAACACTATACCGCTTGCGTTGCGCCAGAGTCTGACAGATGCCATTAATGCGCTCAAACCTCTCGAAAGCGATCCAAGAAGCTCGAAGAGTTGGCGAACCTACAATGTACTACATCAGCGCTTTGTCGGGCAGTGGTCACAGCGAAAGGTTGCGCTAAATCTTGCTTTGAGCGAACGCCAACTTCAACGTGAAGAGAAGAGCGCGATCAAGGCACTGATGGTCTCTTTATGGACAACCTATCAGGTCGATCAAGCATGGCAAACGGATAGTCCGCCGTCGGTTAACATTCACGACTTGGATCAGCAGTCTCACGATCTTAGTGATGTAGAAGCGCAAGAACTGAAAGCGACTGCCAGCCTTGCCAAGGCAGACATCGCCATCGTGCTAGATGGGGTTTTGGCGACTTTGAAACCTGCATTAGAACGTTCTCGGATGCGGGTTGAGAACTATATCGACGTCGGAACATCTATACTCACCTATGGCGAACTGCTGCGTCAGGCTGTCCTAAATGTCTTGTTTCAACTATGCGGACAGGGCGAAGGCGGAACCATCGTACTCGATGCGGAGCGATCAACTGGCGAGGTGCTGCTTCATATCCAGCGCAGTTCATCGACCCAACTAGAGTTACTCTCCAGTGAGCGTTTTGCTTCGATACGGGCATTGCTTCAGGCACTTAATGCTGAATTGATTGCAGGCTCAGAGGCAATCAACAACGCCTACTTGCAGCGTGTTACGATCCGGTTATTGGAGGCCGCGGAGACTCCTATTCTGTTTGTCGATGATAATGTTGATACGCTCAGACTTTACCAACATTATCTGGCGCACACTCGTTATCAGTTTGTCGGTTGCAGTACGCCGCTGCAAAGCCTACAACTGGCGAAGGACAAAGAGGTTCGCTGCATCGTCCTTGATGTATTAATGCCGGAGCTTGATGGCTGGCGTGCACTGGAAATTCTTCGGCACGATCCGATCACCGCACCGATCCCAATCATTGTCACGTCCATTTTACCGCAATCCGAACTGGCGCTCGCGCTCGGCGCGGTTGAATTCATGCGCAAGCCTATCCCGCAGGCAGCGCTCCTCGCTGCCTTGAGTCGTTGGAGCCAGCTGTCGCAGAAAGAATCTGCATAACCGCACGAATGCATTTCATGAGCGAGTTCACTGAAATATCCTCTTTAGAGGTTATGCTGATATACCGACTAGTCAACGGATGAAAATCAGCATCGTTTGCGGACATCACAATGACCGGGATGTTTTGGAGATCTGGTCGAGATGCGCGCACAGCGAGGAACTCAACCCCACTCATTGTAGGCATGACGAGGTCAAGCAGGATGACACGCGGTTGGAACGATTCCAAGAGGTGTAGTGCTTCTGCACCATCGTTTGCCGTCATCACGCTGTAATTCTGATCGTCTGCGCTCAACATGCGCGCGAATAGCTGACAAGCGTCTGGCTCATCATCGACGATAAGCACACCACCGTCCGTAATTCCTCGGCTATCGAGTATTTTTAGAAGCCGATCACGGGAAACTGGTTTGACGAGGATGTCATCGACACCAAGGGACTGCGCACGCTCATCCGTATCCGGGATCGAACAGGCAATCACCAGCATGCCGGTATCCCGCGATAGCTGACGGAGTGCGGCCGGATCAAGCATCTCAAGCTTCTGATTCACGAAGAGAAGCTCGGTTGATAATTCAGCGCGGCGCTGATCGAAATCTGATGTATCGATGGTGGGTATAACCTCAACATCACTCATATAGCGCGTGATCAGGCGTCCTAGCACATTACCCGATTCCATGACGACAGCTTTCTGCTTTGCCGGTTGTTCAGCGTTTTTGCCTAGCCCTGAGCGCCGTTCGTAGTGCAAATAGGGGCTGAACAATCGCATATGATCCGCTCCTGCTGGATGATGTTGCAACAAAGGGAGCGAGATGAAGAAGGTGGTTCCAAGTGTGATCTGGCTTTCGACCCAAATACGCCCATCGTGCATTTCGACGAATTTTTTACTGATTGCCAACCCGAGTCCGCTGCCACCATATTCACGCCTAATCCGCGCATCAAGCTGCTCAAACGGTTTGAACAGGCGGTCAATATCGGGTTTGGCGATCCCGGGACCTGTATCCGTCACCGAGACGATCAGGTTTTCGCCCTCGATGATAGCGCGAATGACCACCCCTCCCTGCTCAGTGAAACGTCCCGCATTGCTGAGGATATTGAGCAAAACTTCCTGAATGCGCGTTCGATCACAGAAAACATAGTGGATGTCATCGTGGATCTCATGACGCAAATATAGGTTTTTCCGTTTGAACAGCGGGGTGACTGCCGCGATCACGAATTCGACAACTTCACGGAAATCCACTGATTCGCGCGTGAGCGCCATTTGATCAGATTCGATCTGGCTCATATCGAGGACATCATTGACGAGACGCGAGAGTTGATCCGCATTGCGCTGCACGACAGCGAGATCTGCCAACAGTGCACCGGGCAGAGGCACGTCGTACATGTGGGGTGACTGGGTGATCATCTCGGTGTAACCCATGATCATATTCAAGGGTGTCCGCAATTCATGACTGACATTCGCCACAAACTGCGCTTTCGCTGAACGCTCGGTTTCGGCAATCTGCCGAAGATTCTGTGCGAGTTTGTTCAAGCTGTTGAGCTGCACGTTTGCCCCTTTAAGCTCTGCAACGGTTTGTTCGTAGTCCGCCCGTTTGTCGCGCAGTTGCTCCAGCGTTTCGTTGGCGGTGGCGTAGACCTGTTCTGCCCATTCCACCACATCACCGATGGGTTTGTAAGCAGCGCTTAAAATAGCGTAAATCGCCCAGCAGCTTAGTAATGACTCCACCAACCAGACGGACTCAGCCGCTCCGTTGAGCAAGTAGAAGGCAATAAGTAAGCCCGACTGGACAGCCGCCATGACAGCCGAAGCGCTCAAATTGATGAAAACAGCGGCGAGCGCGGGAATCAGAAATGCCCCTGCATAGACCGGAACTGATCCCAACCAAATCGTTGCCAACAGAAGCATCGACTCCAGCAGGAGCAGTACTGCCCATTTAGCTGCTGCTGACGATTTGGAACTCAGGTGTCCGATTGCCAAGGATGATGCAACAATGTATACCGCGAACAGACTGAGAGTGACTTTTGTGGTCATGTCGTTCGCAATGGTCCCTGCAGTGAAGACAGCGAACGCACAGATATAAAACACAAGGATGATTGGTTGCGCTGATATGCGCGTATCGCTCTGGAAATTGATCGCGGAGTCCTGCATAAAGCTCCTCGATGTCGCCTTTATGTCGTGGTCTTGGCGTGCCACGATCCTGAATCGGAGTTAAGTGTATGAAATGGAAGTTTGATTATAGCAGCGCACCCCAAAAGGAGATTTGCTAATACATTCACTCTGAAAGACGGCGTCACTCCAAGAATTTGCACTGTCCTGTCCGTAAAAAAGGAAAACAAAGTGTCAAAAAACACCTTATCCCGTTTTGTCATGCTTGCTGTGTTAGTGGTTCTCTCGTTAGGGGCGGCGTTGCCGATCACTGCTCAAGATGTTCCCCAATCTGATCCAAGCGCACCGATACGTGTGTGGGTTGATGCTGAACGCGCCCGTCAGGTGCAAGCGTTCATTGATGCCAACCCCGATAAGGCTTCGCTGATCGAAATCATCAATGAGCCACTCGGCGCGAATGTGCAGCAGCGCATGCTGCTATATAACAACATCGGTGGCAACTGGCCCGATGTCATTTTTGAAGACCCGTCAACTTGGCGCACGCTCAATACTCCGGCGTTCGACTTCTTCCCCGCCGACCTGCGTCCGTATATTCCGCAGGATGTTCTGGATCAATTCTACCCGACGGCGAATGACCCGTGCATTGCGCCCGATGGCAGCCTGATCTGTGTTCGCAATGACATCGCGCCAGAAGTGATGTTCTACAATGTTCCGGCAATGGCGGAATTCGGGTATGAACTACCCACCACCTGGGAAGAATATGTCGCATTGGCGCAGCAGGTCGCGGAAGACCATCCCGGCTACACGATGGGGCAGTTGGACGGGTGGGAGCCGCAGCTCCTCTGGTACTATCATTCGGACTGCCCGATCATGCAACCGCTGTCCGCCTCCAGTTTCCGGGTGAACTTCCTGCATCCGAACTGCCAGCGCATGAGCGAGATGCTGGATACGGTCAATGCGCTCGGTGTCCTCGATCATCAAGGGACTTTCAGCGCAGGCTATGGTCAAATCTGGGAACAGGGCAACTGGCTAATCCACTTCGGCCCCTCGTGGCTGCCGGACTTCGTTATCAAAGGCTTGTACCTGAATGCGGATGATCCCGAGAATCAGGGGACGGTTGGTGTGGCGCTGCTGCCCAACTGGGCGGATCAGACCGAACGCACCACGAGCAATGTCGGCGGCGGTTCCTACGCGATGAGCCGTCACACGCTCAATGCTGAACTGGCAGCAGAACTCATCGTGTTTGTCAGCACAAACCCGGATGTCGGCGCGGCTCAGGCGGCAACGCCCGCTTACATGCCCAGTGCTGCCCTGTGGGGTGCAAACCTGCTCACCCGTGTGCCGCTGCTCGCCAGCGACCCCGATCCCTGGACGGTCATTAGTGAAGCGGCATCTGGTGTGCTGGCGGATGGTGCCGTGGAAGGTCCGCCGCGCTCCTCACCAGTCTTCTCCCCCTTCTTTACGGATATTGCTGCTGGTAATCGGACGGTTGTCAGCATAAGCGAAGAACTGCAAGCTGGGCTGGTCGAAGCGGTCACCACGGCAGGATTTGAATCGGTGACAGACGGACCATAAAACAAGGCCTGTCCGTATTGCAGCAAACCAGAAAGGGGCAGCGGGCGAAGCCGGTCGCTAGCCCATTTCTGGTTTCACCCTCTTTTTCCGCCTGAGGAGTCGCTATGTCCGCTCTCAATCGCCTTACAGCCAACGATTCCTACCGACACAATGCGCATAAGAAGCGCGGAACCATCGGAGATTGGAGTCTGCTGCTGATCGTTCCGTACCTGATTGCCGTCGCCATGTTCCATCTCGGGCCGGCATTGGTCGCGGTCATTTTCAGTTTTTCCAAATTCACCTTCGGTCGCCCGGAGTTTTTTGCGGCTGGGCTCGACAACTTTGTAAAGGTCTTTTCCGATCCAGTGTTCTTTCGTTCCTATGGCAACGTTATCCAATTTTCGATCCTTGCAACCACGGTCGGGTTTGTCGGCTCACTTGGTATAGCGCTGTTGCTTGCCCTCACCCGTGACCAGTTTGGAAGCGTAGCACGGTCGCTGTTATTTCTTCCCGGCGCGATTAATCCGACTGTCGTCGGCTTGATCTTCATCTTTATGCTCGATCCCGTAGTCAGTCCGTTTGGTTTTCTCTTTCGGGCGGTGGGGTGGAACGCAACGACCGACTTTGTCAGTGCATCCAATTCAGTCGTCATAATGACGGCTCTGCGCTTCTTCATGTCTTCCGGCGCGTGGATCGCCATTTTCTATTCCGCGCTGGAGGGCGTCTCTCAAGAGTTGATCGACTCCGCGAAAATCGATGGTTGCTCACCTTGGCAACTTGCATGGTTGGTGCGCCGCCCGATGATTATGGGTTTCGTATGGTTCATGATCATCCAATTGGTTGCCTACAACCTGCAAATCTTTGCTGAACCCTATGTGATTTCGACAGCTTTGGGCGGGGCGAGTTTCATTGATCCCTACTGGTCGCCCAACATGCTTGGCTCGTTCTATACCTTACAACGTGGTGATCTTGGCATGTCAGCGGTCGTTTCGTTATCGCAGACTGTGATCAGTATTTCGGCGTCAATCTTCGTAGTCACCAGAACCGGTGCTTTTGTCACCTCGACAGATTAAGCGTATTTGCGAAAGAGCGCCTAATGGCAAAAGACTTTTCATACCCAAATCGCCCTACAGAACTTCGCCACATTTCTAATCAATGGTTACAGCGCTGGTTATATCGCACCGGTATCGGACCTGGAACTTACGTCGTCCGCATCATCATTATCAGCCTGCTCATCGTCACTTTTCTGACACCTATGCTCTGGTTGGTCACAGCCATGACGAAGACTAACGCGCAGCTTGTCGATCTGCCGCCGTTTGCGATTGGCTCACTGGACTGGGTTGGTCATGCGTGGAATAACTTGCTCCTGTTCTTGAATGGCGTGATTGTGCGCTGGATTTTGAACTCCGTTCAGTACACAACGCTCGGACTGATCCTCAGTCTGCTAACTGCAATCCCGGCGGGCTTCGTACTTGCTGTGATTAAGTTTCGCGGGCGTAGAGTCATCTTATGGATCACACTAATCATGATGCTTGTCCCCGGTGATGCACTGGTACTGCCGCTGTATATGGAGATGTTCTATCTGCGTATCATCAATACACCATGGGCGTTGGTGCTGCCGGCTGCCTCGTTTCCGATGGGCGTGTATCTGAGCTTTCAGTATTTCAAAGCCAGCCTCCCGCCCGACATTATCGCGGCTGCCCGGGTTGATGGCTGCTCCAACTTCCAGCTTTTTCGTTACATCGGGCTACCGCTGTCGAAGAACATCGTTGGCGTGCTGGCATTTACGAACTTCGCTGCTTTATGGAGCAATTTCTTCGCCGCAACCCTACTGGTGGACTCCACCCAGCTTAAGACGCTACCCGCTGGGATCTCGATTATCGTTGGAAGTTGTGGTGCGGTTCTTCCATCGGCGACGCGCTGCATTATGCCCCCGGACGGAACGAATATCGCTCGCGCTGAGATAGCTCTGCTCGGCGTGATCTCGACCCTGCCCGTATTAATTATTTATCTTCTGGCGCAGCGGCTTGTCATTCGCGGCGCAACTGCCGGAGCAATTAAAGAATGAATGCTACACCGCTTGATATGCTCGATCAATACAATGTCACCTGGACCGACTTCGCCCAGACGGACCGTAGTTCGATGCCGATTGGTAATGGTGAAGTCGGTGTCAATCTATGGGTGCAGCGCGGCGGAGAGATTCACTTCTATTTTGCGCGCACTGATGCCCGTACCGAGACCGATCGTAGCGTGAAACTCGGCAAGGTGCGGCTGAAGTTTACTGAAAGTGCGGGCATCTTCGACCAACCGTTTCGGCAAACGCTGGTGCTGCGCGACGGGCGGATCGACCTTGATTTTGGTACGGACACAGTGCGGCGCGCCCATCTTGAAGTGTTCGTAGATTCTGAACAGCCTGTGATCTATGTGACCGGACAGTTTTCGACCCCGGTAACCGTGCAGGTCGACTATGTAAACTGGCGGACGGAACCATACGACGGTGATACGCAGTTCAGCGGGGTGGTGGAAACGACGGACGTTGTACAGCCGCATGACGAGGGCATCCTGTTTTACCACCGCAATGGTGCAACCCAGATTCCGTTCATCACGCAACTTGAGGCGGTTACGTCACTTGCTGACTCCATCCCTGATTGTCTGACCAACCGCGTCTTCGGCGGTCTGATGTTGATGGAGGGTGCCGCGCTCAACGGGAATACAGGCTTGATCTCGTCTACGCCTGTTCAGACATTTGCGCTCCAAGTGATCACGCACAGCGATCAGGTGACCGACCTCAACGATTGGACAAAAGCAGTAACTACCCTACGTGCCGCATTACGGATGCCCAGCGAAGCACGCCACCGCACAGCCGCATGGTGGCATGGTTACTGGCAGCAAAGCTGGATGTTTGTCGAAGGTGATACGCCTGTCACAGCGGGAGTCACGTCCGACCTCCTATCGCTCCCGTTAGAAGTTCAGCCTGTACGCGAACCCTGTCTGTCCGCAGTGACCCAAGCGTATATTTTGACCCGCTGGATGTTCGCCTGCATGGAACGAGGCACGTTTCCCATCCTCTACAGCGGTGGCTTGTTCAACGTGATGCCGGGGATGGGGGAGCATCTGGGCAATATCTTCACGTTCAACCGCTCATTCAGCGCCCGTCCGTTCAGTGAGCCGACGCCGGAGTTTAACCCGGATGAGCGCGGGTGGGGACATTTCTACCTGTGGCAAAACACACGTCTGCCTTACGCGTCGATGCTGGCTCGCGGCGAACATGAACCAGTGCGGGCGCTGTTTCGTTTTTACCGACGGTTCTGGGAACTTGACCGGGGACGTGCGCATGTGTATTACGGGGCACAAGGGCAGTACAACACCGAAATTGTCCATAGTCACGGGTTGATGCCGTCGGCAGTGTATGGACTTGATCGGTCGGGATTGGCAGACGGCTATGCAGCGAATCGTTGGGGCGGCGCGGTCGATCTTTCGCCCGGTCTGGAACTGCTTCAGTTGATGCTCGACTATTACGATTACAGACGTGACAACACGTTTCTAAAAGATGAGTTGCTTCCCTACGCTCACGATTTGCTGCTGTTCATCGAAACGCGCTTCCACGAACGTAAAAACGGCAAGATCGTTATTCGCCCGATTCAATCGGTCGAAACCTACTGGGATACGACGAATAGCCTGCCAGTCGTTGCCGGGCTGCATGCTGTTGTAGGGCGCATTCTTGCGCTTGATCCCGATCAAGTGCCGGGACGCGACTACTATCTGCAGATGCAGCAGATTATGCCGGACTTGCCACTAGAAATAGTGGAAGGTAAGCCGCTGATCGCACCCGCGCAGTTCTACGATCCTGAACGGCACAATAGCGAATCACCCCAGTTTTACGCAATGTTTCCGTTCCGACTCTATAGCGTAGGCAAGCCCGATCTGCCTATGGCGCGGGAGAGCTTCCATCATGGCGCACAAGTGGCGGGGAATTTCCAACCGTTCATTGTTGGAAATCCTCCGACCTATCCGAGCTATTCAGGTTGGCAGTATCACGGTATGGTCGCGGCCTTGCTCGGATTGACGAACGACGCTCAGACCATTCTTCAGAACAACTGCGTTCTGCATAATCCGGGACATCGTTTCCCAGCAATGTGGGGGCCGATCTATGATGCTGTTCCGGACATTGATCATGCTGCCAACATCCTGACTACACTGCAACTCATGGCTTTTCAGGCAGAGGGTGATGAGATCCGATTGCTCCCAGCATTTCCAAAGGCGTGGGATGTGTCGTTCAAGCTGCACGCACCGCGCGGCACGACAGTCGAATGCGTATACCAGAAGGGCAAGATCACGCGCCTGATCGTGACGCCAAAAGAACGCCGGAAAGACGTGGTATGCGATGTCGAACTCCCTGAATGAACTGGTTTCCGAGAACCCAAAGTGAAGCTTGTTCATAGAAGTCTATGATTGGAGGTTTCATGCCGCTCCTATTCGATATGCCTCTTGATGAATTAAGAACCTATCCGGGTACGAATCCTCGTCCTGCTGATTTCGATGCCTTCTGGGATTCGGCGCTGGCTGAAATGCAGCAAACGGACTCTCGGGTTGAGTTGGTCACCGCCGACTTCGAATGCACATTCGCCGAGTGTTTTCATCTGTATTTTAATGGGGTGCGTGGCGCGCGCATTCATGCCCGGTTTGTGCGCCCCTTGCATGGTTCTGGTACTAAACCCGCTGTCTTGATGTTTCACGGGTATGGGGGCGCTTCACCCCAGTGGGTTGAATTACTGCCCTACGCAGCACAGGGGTTTGTGGTGGCAGCGATGGACTGTCGTGGGCAGGCTGGGCTGTCCGAAGATGTCGGTGGGCACAAAGGAACTACACAAACCGGTCATATCATTCGAGGCTTGGATGGCGCGCCTGAAAACCTGTTGTTTCGGCATATTTTCTTGGATACAGCACAGCTTGCGCGGATTGTTATGGAGATGCCGGAAGTCGACGCAAGTCGCGTTGGCGTAACCGGCATCAGCCAGGGCGGCGGTCTTTGTCTGGCGTGTGCAGCGCTCGAACCGCGTATCAGCCGAGCCGCCCCAATCTTTCCCTTCCTGTGCGATTACCAACGGGTGTGGCAGATGGATATGGCTCATGATGCCTATGCAGAGCTTCGTACCTACTTCCGCAATTACGATCCGCTGCATCAGCGCGAAGCTGCGATCTTTACCCAACTGGGATACATCGACGTGCAGCACCTAGCACCGCGAATTTGTGCCGAGGTTCTTGCGGGCATCGGATTGATGGACACCACCTGTCCACCCTCCACCCAATTTGCTGCTTACAACAAGATCACCGCGCGCAAGTCGTTCGCCGTGTATCCAGATTTTGGGCACGAGGGGCTACCTGGAATGAATGATAGGATTTTTCAATTCATGCGATCCCTGTAGTTGGCAACATCGTCGTCATCACGAAATAGTCTTTCTCGTATCTAAGGGAGACATCTCGCTGGGGATCATGCGTCGTGACTGAGGCAAAATGGCTGAACGCGGCACCCAGACCTGTTGGGAGACATTCGAGTGGAATGAGACCACATGGACACGCAGCGTCGCTCATGCCTGGTCAGCTGCACCAGCGGTGTACCTGCCCCGCGAGATATTGGGCATTCGCCCTCTGGAATCAGGCTTCCGCAAATTCACCGTTCAGCAGTATACAGGTGAGCTGAGTTGGGCACGTGGCTCGGTCGCAACTCCTACAGGGCCGATGTTTGTCAGTTGGAGGCGCGCAGACAATGGCACATTAACGGTCTCATATACTGCACCTGACGGATGCATAATGGTCAATGAGCAACTATAAATAGCCTTGCGACAGAATACTTCCAACTTGCCCTAATCATCATTAGGGACTCGGCGAGAGGAAATACGCATAGATGAGCCACTCTCTGAATGGCAAAACGGCGCTTATTACAGGCGCGGCACAGGGGCTCGGACTTGGAATCGCGGAGGCGTTTGCTAAGGCCGGAGCGATGGTCATCCTTGTGGACCGCAATCAGGCAATGGGCGAGGCGGCGGCGAAACAGCTTCGCCAACAAGGCGCGAATGCCCTGTTCCTGTACACTGACCTCGCTCAGCCCGATGAAATCAAGCGGCTGGTTGATTCAGTTATCGAAAAGCTCGGACACCTAGATATTCTTGTGAATAATGCCGCCGTCTTTTTGCCCAAGCCAATCGATCAAATCGCAGTTGGTGAATGGGATCATCTGATGGCGGTTAATCTGCGTGCTCCATTCTTGCTCGTGCAAGCCGCGCTGCCCGCACTGCTTTCAGTGCGGGGCAGTGTGCTCAATATCGGCTCGACAGCGGGGCTGCGCGTCTTTTCGCCGAACTTACCCTACGTTGTGGCCAAAGCGGGACTAATCACGATGACGAAAAGCATGGCGCAGGAACTGCACGCCTTCGGTATTCGCGTCAACTGCCTGTGTCCGGGAATGGTCGATACGCCGGCGCTGCATACAGATGTGGAAGCCCGGTCTCAGCCAGCAGATTCCCTGGATCGCTTTCAGACAAGTGGTTATTTGACTACCCCCGCCCAGATTGCCAGTGTCGCGCTCTATCTTGTGAGCGACGCCGCCAGTGCCGTGACCGGCAGTATCCTTGTAGCTGATGCTGGAGCAATGCTCGGCTGAATTAGAGGAGTAGTGGATGAGTTTAGGGGTAACAGTATTGATCCCGGTCGATCTATCTGTGATCAATGAACGCTTGGCGCGCAAGATCGCGGAACTGTGCTTCACGGGCGTTGGCGCGCATCTGGCGGGTGATCCTGATAATGTATTGGCGGAAACATGCAGGCGCACGAGCGCGATCCTAGAGCAACAGGGGATTCGTGTCGTGCAGTTCTGGGGCATGTATGACCCCATCATCAGTACGGATGAGATGGTTCGGCGTGCGGGGGTACACCGCGCACAGGAAATCATCCGTCTTGCGTCACAGCTCGGCGCGGCGATGGTTGGCATTCGACCGACCAGCCTGAACCCGGAATTCACATGGTGGCCGTATCCCGATAATTATCTGCCTGCCACCGAAACAAGGCTGATTCGCAGTCTGCGGGAGATCGCATCAGCTTGTGAGGCGCACGGCGTGCCGATCGCACTTGAATGTCATGTCACCACCAAGCTGGACAGTCCCAAAACGGTCAGAAGGGTGCTTGAAGCGGTGGACTCTCCGTGGGTGAAAGTCAATCTCGACCCGGTGATTTTCGTGGACAGCATAACGACCACCTACCAGACGGCAGCGCTGCTCACTGAGTTATTTGAAGAACTGGCACCATATATCGCCTCGGCACACATCAAAGATGTTTATGTCGAGAACCGTCATGTCGTCCACATCAGTGAGATCATTCCCGGTGATGGACTGCTTGATTTCGACGCCTTCTTCACCGGGTTTGAGGCGCTGCTACCCGATGGCTACGGCTTCATCGAGCATCTCCCTGAAAGCCAGATTCCACAGGCGGCGGCGTTCGTGAGGATGAAACTCAGACAGCTTGGTATTTCTATCCACTAGCTAAATCTATTGCAAAAGAAGGTGATCACCATGAACGGCACAAATCCACTTGCGTTATCAGGACGGGTCATTTTGATCACAGGCGGGGCACAGGGTATCGGTGAAGCAACCGCCCGTCTGTGCGCGGAGCGCGGAGCGATAGTTGTAATAGCCGATGTGTTGCGGGAACAGGGCGAACGCACTGTGTCATCAATCCGTGAGGCTAGCGGCAGCGCCAGTTTCTTTTACACCGATGTTCGTCAACCGGATCAGGTGAGCAGGCTGATGGATCATATTCGCGATGCGCACGGCCGACTCGACACGATGATCTGTGCGGCAGGTGTACTGCGTGGCGCGTGGCAGCAGCCTGAAGAACTTACTCTTGAGGAATTCTCGCTAACGATGGATGTGAATGTCAAAGGGCTGTTTTTATGTGCGAAATATGCGACTCCGCTGTTGGTAGAAACTGGTCGGGGCGTCGTTGTGATCGTGGCATCAGGTGCGGGCGTAGCGGGACCGAGTTCCTCATTGGCATATAGTTCGAGCAAAGGCGGGGCGAATGGTTTTGCGATGACCTTAGCGGCGCGCCTAGGTGATCGTGGGGTTCGGGTGAACGTGATTTGCCCAGGCAACATCGTGACCGAGCTGAAGTTGAGTGTGGATATTGCAGCCGCGAAGCGCCAAGGGGAATCAGTTGAAGCTGCAATCAAGAACGCGCACCAGAATTACGGGTTGCCCATGGGCGTTGCACGCATCATTGCCTTTATGACCTCGGACGAAGCTGAATATCTACGGGGTAATGTCTATACACGCTGAACTTCAGAATTTCAATGTTTACGTAAATGCGCCGGGGTAAGAGGCGCAAGTGTTTTATCAAACTCCTTCGTCGTGATTGCCGCTTTGAGTTTACGAATTTTGAGAGGACTCGCTATGTCCGCCAGGCGCGTTTTCAAGAAAGACGGATCTCCGTACTGAGTTCTAAACACGTGGTTCCAATTGTGTCGCAGCAACATATCAAGTTGCTATGTCGTGGATTCGTCTCCTACACAAGGCGGAATTGTTCGCAGAACCTTATGATTAGAGGTCTCATGCCGCTCCTATTCGATATTCCTCTTTATGAATTAAACCTACCCGGGCACGAATCCTCAGCTCAGTAATTTCGACGCGGCGCTGGCCAAGATACAGCATATGGACCCTCAAGTTGAGTTTATTTCTGCTAAGTTCGCATGCCTCTTGCAGCATTCCGGAACAGAATCCACTATTTTGATATTTCACGGGTCTGCGTGCCCTCACAAATCTCATGAACGGTCGGATAGAAGCCATGGCATTAGCTGTATCTGTAGAGGAGGGCTTGCTTTCGTCTGCTCAACACAGTTGTATTCATTGAATCGCCCCATTCAGGTCAGTGTTAAGTCTGAGTGTGTCGTGCCTACATACCGCACATGGATCTCGCATGAGCATGAACGGTATGTAGGGTATGAACGGTTTTTCAGCGAGTCTCATTCACTGTTGCGACGTCGTAGCGGCGCATCATGTCGATCACATCGAAGGAGCGAACAGCGTAGGCGATGCCATCCATGCCGCGCTTGCGCCCGGCCTCGTCGATCAGATGCAGTCGCTTGAGAATGTGACCGATCCACTGCGCGTCACCCATCTTCTCGACGGGCTGCCCGATCAGACGGGCGACCCGTTCGCGCAGCGCCGCCGCCTTGATCCAGATCGTGCCGTCCTGCCCGCGAGTCATCAGTTCGAGCGCCTGCAAGACCGCCTCTTCGCGCTCGCTCAATGCCTTGCCTTCGCTGATCTGCTCGTCGGTTTCAGCAGCCGTCGCAATCGCTTCGAGCAACCCTTTGATGCTGCCCTGTTCCTCGAAGAAAGCCGCCAGCGCGACCAACGGCGACCACAACTCACCGGAGCGATTGTGCAGGGTATGCAGTGCCGGACGGTCGGAATAGTTGACTTGCACAGTATGAAAGTGGGTCAGCGCCAGGGTGTAGAGCAGATGGCGAATCGCTGCGCCGTCAAAGTCCGGTGGGAACGATGGCATCTTCTTGTCCGTGCGACGCATCGGGATGGCAATGCAGCGCGAGGCGAGAATGTCCTCCATCCCCATGATGGCCGCCAGAATCTTCGGTGAATACACATCGAACGCTTGCGGTTTCATGTCCTCCCCGATCAGCCGGATAGCAGGCATCCCCTGCTTGTACCCGCTGTTGAGGAGCTGGCGAATCTGCTGCATTCCAGGGTCTTTGGGATTGTGATAGCGTTCGGCCTCGTCGATGCCCACCGTGCAGCTCGTGTAGTGGATCAGCCGGAACATGGACGGCCCGGTCGGATCAGAAGTCGTGACCATATTGAAGGCCAGCGGTTGCATCACGCGCATGACCGTACTCTTGCCGCTGTTCTTCGGCCCGTTCAATGCCAGGTAGGGATAGGCTGGGAACATGGTGTAGAAGTAGGTGCCAATCGTCCACAGCGTCAGGATGGCGCTCTCCACCGGCGAGCGGAAATCGACATAGCCAGTGAACAGATCATGCACCGCGTTGAAGACCTGAGCCGGTTCAACCGTTTCACCGCGCAGGAACCGCTGAATGTCAGCAAAACGCCAACGCATCAGAAACTCGGAGCCTTCCGGTAGCACGCGAAGCGCCACCTCACGCCCGTCAAGTCGGATGATTTGTTCCTCGCTGAGCCGCACTAACTCGCGCGATGACGTGACCAGGTACGGTTGGGTATTCAACTTCTTGTCCTTGGTGCGCTCCACAACCGACACGGTGACAATCGCCACATCCCGCTGGAAACCTAGTGCCGGGGAGAGCAGCGGGATATCGTCCCCTAGAATCTGCGGCATATCAACGTCAGCTTCCTTATCGTGTTTCTTCTTCGCCGCCCGCAGCAGGTCGTTGAAAGCACGTCCCTTGACACCCTGCTTCGCCAGTGCCGCACGGAACTCGCTCAACTCCATCTCGTCGAGATCGACCGCATGGGTGAACAGCGCCCGGATCGCGTCTTTCTTGTCCAATCCATCGAGAAACGCAGTGCGCTCGATCTCGGTTTGAAGCCACGTCTTCGCTTTGTTGAGCGCCGCCTGTACATCCTCGACCGCTGCACCCTGCACCAACCAGTCATTCGCATCTTTCACGCCGTCGGGCAGACGCGGGATGAGGGCATTGGGACCGAGCGAACGGGCAATCTCGCGGTTCTTTTCCATCGCCTCAGGGGTGTTGTCGAGCGCGACGAACACCCGGCGATGCTTCCGCAGTTCGGTCAGCAGATCGTCGGATACATACATCCCGGCAATTGCCAGCGTCGGGAAACCCCACTCGCCGAAGCTGATGGCGTCTGCCTGTCCTTCAACCAGGACCACTTGATCGGCATCCGCCGCATACAGATGGTTGGCATACGGACGGCGCTCCCCCAACAGGTCACGCGGTGGGTTGTAATGCTGCTTGCCTTCAACCGAGCGCCCGCTCAGATAGACCAAACGCCCCTTCTCCAGATGGACGTACACGATCATGCCCGCGGGGAACTTGGCGATTACACCTCGCCACTTGTCGGGCAGGTTGAGATCAGCCAGCAGCTTCCGCTTGTCCTGCGGCATGAAGCCAAGCCGTGCATTGCGAACAGTCGCGAGCTGCCATCCACGCGTCTTGGTCACATAGTTCAAGGCAGTGGGCGTATTCAGTAGTGCCTCGTGCAGCCGCTGCACCAGTTGCCGTTCCGCCCAGACTGGTGACTTGTGGAAGTCATTCGCAGCATCAATATCGATCCCAGCCCGCTGCGCCAGGTATCGCACGACTTCCCAGAACATGGTGGCATCGCGGTTGTTCCAGCGGTTGTCGTAGCCGAGCAGATGCCGCCCGGCGAAGTCGAACACATCCCCGTGTTCGCCACGTGAATTCCAGAAATACAGCCCGGTCTGGGGTGTCACCACCAGGCTGTCATGCTCAACGCCGACGAAGCGCGCCCCCTGGCGCTTGAGGGTGAACTTTTCACCGACGATCTGCTCAATCGGGCTCGCGGAGCGTATCTGCTCCAAATCAATGCTCATCATCCTGTCTCCATGCAAAGTTGAAGAGAACGTGTGCTGTGACAGCACGGTTTGAAACTTGATCTTCAGTTGCATGAGGGGATAGGCTGTGATACATTGTGAGTGTCAAGGTCACAGATGTATCACAGCCTGCCGCCCACGTGCCTCACCGCAGTGGGCATTTTCTTTTCTAGGGCGGTGATCGTGTACGGCTATTCATCCTGATCCTCCAAAAGGTTTGCGCGCGCAAACCTTTTATTCATTGCTCGTCAGATATCGTTCCGCTTCCCCGATCAATTTCCTCATAGCTTGCAACCGTGCGCGGGCAATGCTTGCGTCACCTTCTTGGCGAATTAGAGCGCGTGCAAGTTCCTGTGGTGTGGTAGTGCCGATGTTCTGCGTTACCTTTGCCATCTTGAGCGCTGTAGGTGACAACTTATCTAAAGGATCATCATCGCTTTCGTTGGAGTCTTCACCCTCACAAAGTTCTTTGACCTGCTTGGCAGTGAGATTGAAATCGATGATCTGCCGAACAATTTCAGCGTGATACTCAGCAGAAACAGCAACAACATGGCGAAGGCGAAATTCCTCAATTCCGTGCCGATCAGCAAGTTCAAGTGCTTCATCGGAAAGTGAAAGCAGGGACTTGATCAAGCTGAACTGTGTCTTCTTGATCCCACCCATTGCACTGAGTACAGCGTCGGTATATTCGCGCTTCCCTCGCAAATCCAATTCAAGCGCCTGACGGTAAAACTCATTCGTCACGGCATAGGCCGGAATCTCATACCCGTGTACGGTGAGCAAGAGCAGCGCCGCTTGCCGGGCCAGCGCCACCGCGGTCAGCCCGGAACGTGCCGTGTTCTCCTTGGCCTGCCGGAACACGGACGATTTCCGTTCAGGGATGATGATGCAGGGTATCGTCCCATCGCCGGTGTAATTGGGGATAAAGTCGCGCAGCAACCATGTCGCCCAGTAGCGTCGCTCACCCGTCTCGATGCGGAACAATCTAGTCACGCCTTGCGAGATATCCACCACCGTCAGCGGATTGACCTGCCCATCATCGCGGATCGTCACCGCCAGATTGACCAGATCGTGCAAAAGCTGCTCTTCTGGTGAGAGGGTTGTGCTGGTTTCTTCGTCGCGTTCTTCATCAGGACTGGGGAGCAACTCCAGCACATTGTTGAACGGTCGCCCGCGCTGCCGCGCTGCAATCTGGACGATTTGCACCAGTTCGCGCAGCGCCTGTGTCGGTGTGGCCTGATTGGAGTGAAAGCGCATATGGATGCTCTCCGGCAGCACCCTGCGCGGTTGCACTGGATCGGGGTGCACCATCTCCAGCAGCAGCCGCTCGACGCGCAGGCTGTTGTCCTGAAAAGCCTGAGGCGCATCACCGAGTAAATCCGCCGTGACTGATGCCAGCAGGTCATCGACGCGGTTCGTCGTGGATTTCGCCATTTACGCACCCGCCTTCAGGTAACGCACCAGCGCCGCCACCACCTGAATGTACGCCCTGCTCGCCGACGAACGTGGATCGTAGTGAAACAGGCTTTGGTGATTGTGATGGGCGTAGGACACGGCTTCGTTAACCGGGATCACGCCCAGTACCAGCTTGCCCAGCACCGGATGCGCCTGAATCTCCGCCAGCAGATGATTGTGTCCGCGCACACGGGTGTCCATCTTGGTGACGAGCATACCGCTGACGCGCAGGTTTGGGTGCCGCCAGCCGTCGCGGATGTCGTTGATCTTTTGAATGACGCTCGTCAAGCCGACCGTCTCTAGGTAGCGCGGCTCGACCGGCACAATCGCATCGGTCGCGGCCAGCAATCCCATCTCGGTCATGAGGGAAAAGGACGGGCGTGTGTCGATGACCACCGCCGCATACTGCCTGGCGATCTTGTTGAGTGGATCAGCCAGGCGATACGGCGCACCTGCCACGCCCATCAGTTCACGCTCTGCGCCTTCCAGCATGGGGGAGGCAGGTAGCACATGCAGGTTCTCATCCCACTGGCTCTGGACGATGCAGTTGAGCAGCGTTTGCGGCGCATTCTGACGATCTGCCATCAGCACTCGGTAGAGGCTATCATCTGCGCCGTAGTCCTTGCGCCCGGTTGTGACCAACGACGCATGACCCTGCGAGTCGGTATCAATGAGCAGCACACGGCAGTTCGAGGCGTTGGCGCGCCGCAGCAGTTGACTGATGCCCAGCGCGATATTGGTGGCGGACGTGGACTTGCCTACGCCCCCTTTGTGATTGGTGAATACGAACACACGAGTCATTGCCATTTCCCTTTCTGACACAAAATCGACCGATTTTGCTGCCGCTGGCAAGGACTTGGCAGAGCTGTGGTACAGTCTCTACCGGAAGTCTTGCTTCACGAGTCAGCGGGCTTCTGGGCAGTGGGGGAGACACAACCTCCTCCATTGCCTGCCGAAGCCAATCACGATAAAGTTGTCATGAAGCGCGTGAGTTGGTCACGCTGAGGAAATGTAATGCTCAGGAAGAACGCAGCCACCTGGTCCTCGCTCAATTGTTCTTCCCTGATCCATCGGGTGGAGCTAGTTTGGAGCCAGTTCGAACATCCAGCCAATGCGCTGGATGTTTGCATTTCAGGGGTTCCCTCACGTTCGCGTCGTGCTCTATCTGAGAGGTCTTTCAGATAGGCAAACGGCGCTCGCAGTTCCAACACAATCTTTCCATCAACGTTTACAACCACCCGCTTGACCATGTGATGCAGCAGCTCTTTCTATGCGCTGCTATCAAGTCGATTTGCGCGATGATTCCGAGTGCCAACTCCAAATTCTCGATATGATACTGCTGCTGTTGTGTCATACCTTCCAGCGTCGCGCGTAGTTTCATACGACGGTCCTGCCACTCTGCCCACAGCGAATTCCACAGGTCTTCCGAGATTTTCCCCGTCGCCCGTAGCCGCTCTATCGCTTGAGCCTAGATGTCCGGGAATGCGCCGCGTGTCACTTGCAACGCAATCTGGAGCGGATCGCAATCGTAGTCGATGTCTTCCGTATCAAAGGTGTTCCAGAACGGGTCGAAGGCAGCAACAGCAGATGCCATCAAGAGCAGCGGATCGCCCGTGATCGCCACAGCGAGCAGGCCGTACATGGTTTCTAATGTTTCCAAGCCATGCCCTCCTTATAATGAGGAAAGAGCTTGCAAAGTACAGTTGGGAGCGCAAAATGTTTAGTGATGTTGGAGCGTTGCGGTCCCAGATTCGGGCCTACAAGCTGCACCGTCTAGAAGATCAACTGGTCAGTTTAGCCAAACCGTGCATCCGCATGGTGCCTGTTCGGATAGATGATGATACAGTCCCTATGGGTGCTTCCAGGTTTGGGGGTCATCCTGACGTGCCAAAAGGATTTGAATGGCCCCATTGGGGGGGCAAACCGCTGACATTTATTGGACAATTCAACCTTGCCGAGGTTGCGCTGCATGATGTGTCGAACCTTCTACCCAAGTCAGGGAGGCTGTATTTCTTTTTTGAAGCCGCAGAGCTTCCCTACGGGAAGTCCGACGAGCGAGACAGATGGAGGGTGTTGTTCTTCGAGGATGAAACAAGTCCTTTGATCCGGATGCCCCATCCGACCTTGCGCTTTGCGGATTCTATTGTTCCCGATTTCACACACACAATAAAAGCACTTCCAGCCCACGTGCTTACATTCTCAAGTGAAGTATCACTACCACCAATCTACGGTGATGAGACAGCCGACTATGGAATTTCATTCGAAACCCTTCCTCAAGTCGCACCGACTACGAAGAACGAATCGGATAACCCAACGCGGTCTGAACACGACCTTTATTGGGAGTTATACGCGCAATCGAGACCAGGACCACGCCACTTCTGGTTGGGTCATCCAGACCGAATTCAGTATTTCATCGAATGGAATGCAGTGGTGTTGAGCCAACGCATTATGCCTGAAGGGACTGATGCTTGGGGAAACAGTATGTTTTCCCCTGAACAAATTTCTGGCCGAATTCGGCCAGAAATGGCGCAATGGCAGTTCCTGTTTCAGATTGACAGCGATGATAGTCTGAATGTGATATGGGGCGATGTGGGCACGTTGTACGTATGCATTCCAAAGGTGAGCCTTGCCATGCGGGATTTCGATGCCTGTTGGACAATCATGCAGTGCAGTTGAGTGCTAAATCCCGAACTCCCTAATGCTCACCGACAGAAGGGGAATGGGAGTGAGGTTCGCCAGGCTGCGCGCTGCCGTCGCGCAGCGTCCGGTATAGGTGACGATCTCCGTCACCGCCTCGACGAGCTGTGGACGTGGTACCTGAGCGAAGCCGCCGAGCAGGTGGGGCTGCTGCGCGAGTAGCTCCATCCCCTTCAGATCGAGGGGTGGAATAGACAACAGGCAGGACATGAATTCGTTCAAGGCAAACGAAACGTTGTCCATTGCTGTCAGCCTTTTCTGCCAGGCTGTGGAAACGTGCCGGCAAGGGAACACCATCTTGGAGCGGTAAGGTATTCGTATAGTACAGTTCTGGGGCATGTACGACCCCCATTATCAGCGGGGATGATTCTGTTCGGAAAACAAGTGTAAATGGAGCTGAAGTCATGACGGGCAAAATACACCGTCTTTTGTTGTCAGGATGTGTGATTTTGATCACAAGGTATCGGCGAAGGCTGTGCGCGGAGCGATAGTTGTAATCGCCGATATGTTGCGGGAACAGGGCGAACGCACTGTGTCATCAATCCGTGAGGCTGGCGGTAGCGCCAGTTTCTTTTACAGCGATGTTCGTCAACCGGATCAGTCATGACCGAGCTAAAGTTGAGCGTGGAATATTGCAGGGGCAACCACATTCCAGATCCTCTAGCGCATCATCTTCCCGATTCTTCGTCCCACTACCGCGACAATCATTATCCTGAATGCGCTTTGGATATGGAATGACTATCTACTGCCCTCGTTGGTCTTGTTCATCAATGACCGAAGGCTGCCACTTTCAACGTTCCCGTTATATGGGCAGTACACCAGCGATTACGGGGTGGCGATGGCCGGCTTGATCTTGTCGATCGCGCCAGTGATTGTGTTCTATATTTTCATGCAGCGGAACATTCTCAGGGGCATTGCGGAAGGGGCAGTCAAACAGGCGCTGTTTGTCCAGAAACCGTTGTTCATCTGGCACCAGCGCCCTGGCAATCACTAAGGCATCGCATACATTTTAGATGCCTTGAGGCATCTTGTAGAGTAGGTCGCTAGCCGCCTATCTAGAGTGCCACTCAGCATATACCTGGACGTAGAAGATTACCCCACAACCTGTTGTACTATTCCAACTGCTCGCGGTATGCCCTTTTCATCGGCCATGGCATCTCGTAATTCGAGCGCCTGCCGCCGCATTTCCATGTTGGTGGTCATCAACTTCATCGCAGCAACAAGGTTTTCAGGAGTCAGCTTCGCAAACGGAATCGCTGAGTGTCCAACACCCAATTCAAAGGTTCGCCTTCCCCAGAACGGCTGATCCGCCGTGAAGGGAACGACCATCGACGGCACCCCGGAACGCAGCGCGAAGCCGGTTGTACCTGACCCGCCGTGATGGATGATGGCTGCCATGCGCGGAAACAGCCACCCGTACGGCGCATAATCGAGCAAGAATACGTTCTCAGGCAGGTCAGTTTTACCCAGTTGTGCCCAACCCGCGTGCAAAATACCGCGCCTGCCGCTCCGCTGAAGTGCCTCAAGAATCAGGCGGGTCGTTGCGCCCGGATCAGGAACCGGCATACTGCCAAAACCGATGAATACAGGCGGTTCACCCGCTTCCAGAAAGTTCAGCAGCGCCTCGGATGGCTCCCAACCAGACTCATCCAGCGTCCAGTAGCCGGTTGTATGGACATGGTCGCCCCAGTCCGGCTGCACAGGAATGACATGCGCACTAAAGCCCTGAATGACGGGCACCCGCTCATGCTTCATCCTGCGCATATTGCCCCACCAAAACGAGGCAGGTGTCAAACCCAACTGCTGTCGAAAGGCATTGATCGAGTTGCGGAACGGATGCCAGGCGAGTTGTTGACCAATGGAGTAGGTCAGGCGGTTGTACCAGGGTCCCAGAGAAAACTGTACCGGCAGCAACGACAATGGATATGCGCCAGTGACTTCCTGCGGAATGACGGACAGCGCGACGTACGGCACCCCGAGTGCCTCCGCCAGATCGTACCCGTAGAACCCACCAGGCAGTTGACTGAGGATCGCATCCGAGTCCCGCAAGGCATCGGCAGCAAATGACTTTTGATAGCTCTGAGTGATCGCGCCGAACGTCCGCATAATCCCGCGATACATCGAGAACAGATTGAGCCCGTTCCCTTTCATCCCGGCCAGCATCATCTCGTTGGTTAGCGCCTGAGCATCGCCTTCCACAGCAAAGAACTCCAGCCCCTGCCCGCGCACCATCGCCTCGAAGCTCTCCAGCGTGACCATGCGCACTGCATAGCCTGCCTCCAGCAGACCGCGCCCCAGCGCGACAATAGGCTGCACATCCCCGCGCGATCCGATGGCAATCAAGGTTAGCTTCATGTCACACCTTCTTGCTTCACATCAAGACACTCTTTAATCGGGCCGTTACGCACTAATAATGCGACTCATCCCCTAATCCGGCTCCTTTAGCGCGGAGAATGGCCTGCGTGCGGTCAACTACCTGTAGCTTGCTAAAGATATTCGACACATGATTACGGACCGTCTTCAAGCTGATATGCAGCTGCTCCGCAATTTCCCCATTGGACTGATGACTGGCCATCAGGTGCAAAATCTCCCGTTCACGCTCGGTTAGTTCAGGGAAAGAAACCTGAGTGGATGCAGGCAGGTGCTGCCTTTCGGCAAAGTAGTTCATCAAACGCCGCGCAATTGATGCCCCGAAAATAGCCTCCCCGCTGGAAACCGACTGAACCGCCCGCAGTAAATCGGCTTTCATGGTCCCCTTCAGTAAATAACCTCGCGCCCCTGCGCGCATTGCCGAGAACACAAAATCATCATCCTCAAACATCGTCAGCACCAGGATGGCAATATGAGGACTGGTATGCAGGATACGCCGGGTAGCCTCAATTCCGTTCATCGTTGCCATCTGAATATCCATGAGGATGACATCGGGCTGAAGGCTCGCCGCGAGAGTGATCGCTTCTGCACCTGATCCGGCTTCCCCAACAACCATTGCCTCCGGTGCTGAATCGAGCAGTGCCCGTAGTCCACTCCGAAAACCGACATTGTCATCCACAATCAGGATCGTGATTTTGTCCATCGTATTGTTCTATTCTCGCGGGAGCGAAACTTTGATCTGAGTGCCTTCTCCGGGTGCTGACCGAACCTCACACAGGCCGCCGAGTTCATCAACGCGTTCATAAATCGAGTTTAATCCAATCCCGGCTCGGCGTGCCGTCGGAATACCAATGCCGTCGTCCGCTATGGACAGTTCAATATGTCTATTTACAGCCATAGCCACGCGACAGGTCCGGGCCTGAGCGTGCCGAGTCACATTCGTTAGTGCCTCCTGCACAATTCGGTACGCTGCCACCTCAACGGCTGCTGGGAGTGCCGGCAGACTTTCTGGCGCTTCTACAGTGATCTGTACACTGCTATTGGCAAACTGATCGGCCTGTTCGCGGATCGCCGATAACAAACCCAGATCATCCAGGGCTGGCGGACGGAGCGCATAGGCAATTCGTCGAATTTCGCTGAGTGCACTTTGCGCGCCGGTGATAATGGTATCTAGCAGAGCTTCGCTTTTTTCCGGGTTTGTCTTTGTCCATTCACGGGCAGCTTCGGCTTGCAGAGTCAGGGTTGCCAGCGCAGGGCCCAGACCGTCATGTAAGTCCCGTCGCAATCGGCGGCGTTCCTCTTCACGGGTAGAGAGAATTTGCTGCCGTGATTTCTGCAAGTCATTCGTCAGCCGCCGCGCATGAACCACGCTGCTCGCCTGCCGCGCAACCTGTTCTAGCACCATCCGATCCGCCGAGTTGAGATCTTCGTTGGGGGATCGAGTGGATACATTTAACACCCCAATCGTACGCGCTTGATAGATCAGTGGGAATGAAACCACCCTCCCATAAGCCCGGCCTGTCGAAACGGAATCGGCCTTACCCGTTTCTTCATCTACTTGCTCAACCGCCACATAGGGCAGTTTCAGGGTCTGTGCAGTGACTTCGACCAGATGTTGCAGTGCCGCTTGTGGAGAGAAAATCACTTCGAGGCTCTTGCTCAATTCCACCATCACGGCCAGCGGCTCATCCCGCCTGCCAAACATCAGCCGACTGATGACCTGCTGAAGCCACTGTCGCAGGGGTTGGAACAACACCGCGATGACGCCCGCACCCAGTAGCGAGATGACGAAATTGCCCTCGTCATGCACGAGCCGACTGAGGCTGGTGACGACCAGCGCATAAACCGCAATCAGAATGCCTGTCAGTGCGCCGAATACCAGCGTGCGGTTGAGAATGACATCAATATCCCATAGGCGGTAGCGCAAGATGGCTATACTGACACCGGCAGCAATCGGCAGATAAAAACCAATCGTGGTGACGACCCCTTCCAAAATTGCGCCATACTCATTACCCACAAATAGCGAAAAAACAGTGTTGCTTGCCAGGGCAACAGCCGCACTCAGGAGTAACCACTTGGTCTGCTGCCGCTGCACCATCGTGTAATGGGAACGGTAGCGATACGCCTGGATGACGATGTGAAAACCATAAACAAGCAGCAGCCATAAGTATACGAAAACGGGTTGCCAACTGATCAGGTTGATAGGGGGTGGCAGTATCCACACCGCGTAATTCGCCAGAATGAGCAGGGTGCCGAGGTGCGCCCATCGCGGATAGAATTTTCCATCCGGGAATGTCTGGAAGAACAGCGACAATGCCAGATACATGGGCATGATGGTGAGACCCGGCACCATCGCGATGATAGGTGGCAAATCCGTATAGTCCCACGCAGTCATGAAGACGAAGGAAGGCCCACCCGCCGCCAGCGTAATCAACAGATAGGAAACCAGCAACCCATGCCAATCCCGCGAACGGTAGCGTAGGACTAACAAGCCAGCGAACCAGCAGAAGACCGAAAACGACACAAAGACAATCAGGTTAAATGCTGCCAACCCTGATATCGAGACATTGTGCTTTGACACTGTCTCCACCATGGTTTGCTGCACCCAGTTACATGATTCCGGCCTATCTGGATCGCAAAGCGTGCTGAGCATCGTGTATGTGGCCGGGATGCTCAACAGAAAGGTGCCAAACAGAATCGCAACCAGCACCAACCATACTGCACGTACCCGGATCAACCATTTGCTGGCGGGTCGATTATCCTGGCTATCGAGGGCGATTGTGCTTGCCATAGGTTCTATCCTGACGATAAACGAGGCATGAGGACGACCGGGGTCGTCCTCAACTTTCACCTAGTTTGAGATGATCGCGGCTTCAGCTACCCATTGCCGGGATTATACCCAGCCCCATGAGCAGTGGCGTGGCATCGCCTTCAATCCATTCTTCGACGATCTTGCCATCGGCATCGAAACGATCAATCGCGCCGAACTGCCAGGTGATCGTCTCGCCCGTCGCCGTCAGGGGCATCCCGAAGAATTCGATGTCCTCGCTAAAAGTGCCACTGAGCGTGAGCAGCGTTGCAGCCCAATCGCCCTCGGCCACAGTTACGGTCTGGGTCGTGGTCATATCTGGCATCGCCATTGCCAGCATCGCCGGGAAAGCGGCTTCTTCTGCCGCCTGCGCCGCCGTAACCGAATAAGCGCCCCCAAAGCCCCAGGCCACATACGGGTCGGCATGGAAACCGGTGGTGTCGCTACCCGGCTCAAGCCCGATGAGCTCGGCAAATGAAGCGAGATTGCGCGCTTCCATGCCGCTGGTGAACGAGGCGGCCAGTTCGTCGGCGCTGAGGGTTTGATAGCCGGCTGCCCCCTCAATCGGCGTTCCGGTGCGCGCGCCTTCCCGAGGCGGGAATGCACCAACCTGGCCGAATAGGATGGCAGGGTCGCTGATGACCCAAGCTTCATCCACCAAACCATCGGCGTTGAGACGCAGGAACCACATTTCTGTCCAGGTGATCGCCTGATTGTTGGGAGGGAGCGGATCAGGCCCGAACGGAGCAAAGCTGAATGGCTCGGTGAATGTCCCCGTCCACGTTATATGCCCAGCTAGCCAATCCCTCTGCGCGATCACCACCGCCGGATTCATCTGGATGTCAGGCATAGCAGCGGCCAACGCCCCATCGTATCCCCGCACACCATCCGGCGACATCGGTGCCAGCACGGGGTCGCCCTGATTCATCATGAAGGGGTCGGTCAACAAACTATAAAAGGCTTCCCGATTGCCCGCGTTGTACTGCGCGACCATATCCAGAAAGATTTGTTTATTGCGCTGGGCATTGTCTTCCTGCGCGGCTACGCTCCCTGCGCCAATCATCACCAGCATTAAGCCTACAAAAATCATTCTTGCAATCTGTTTCATGAGTGAGTCCTCCTGAAGTAAGTTCGATATCCTCACTCTAGGAGATCATGCGTCCCGCTGTCATGGGACTTGTTCCCGTTTTTCTGGGAATTATCCAGTCTGGCAGCCTTTAACAGATGGTTGTTGACACCCTCGATCAGCGCTAAAATAGAGGAATTGAGGGAGAACTTCCGCATCACAGTTGACGACCAGCTGCGAAGCTACAGAGCGCCCTGCCGATCTCCGCAGGGCGTTATTTATGATGCACGAGGGCCTGGATGATGGTAGATATGAACAGTCTCGACTTCTGGCGCAACCCAACCGGTGTGGTCATCCCGAACGACCCCCTCAAATTTCTGTATGTCACCGATGATGCCGAACACCGCATGGTGTCCTGGTTGGCAGCGCGCTTCTTTGAATACCAGCAGCGGCATCTCGGTACCGAGCGCGAAATTTCCAAAATGGTCATGATAACCATGGGTGCCCTGCTGCCCGGTGTCCTCCTGCAGGATTACATCACCCACTGCGCCCCGCCCGACCTGCCTAAAGTCGAGTTCGGCACCTTCGGTGTGCGCTGTTACCTCGGCCCCGGCCAACCGCTGGAACATCCCGAAGTCGTCCAGCCCCTGTCAATTGATGTGCGCGGGCAGACCGTAGGCATCGTCGAAGACCTGATCGACCTGGGTGAAACCACGCGCTTCGTCCATGACTGCCTCTGCTCCCCCTATTGCGGCGCACGCAGTACCCTCATCATCGCCCCCTACCGCAAGAGCAGCCCCGCCTGGTTAGAGGGACAGGAATTCATCATCTTCGGCAATTGTCCGAAGGATACCTGGATCATCATGCCCCGCGAGCGTGTCGAAACCATGGTCAAGCGCGTCCCGACCTGGGTACAAAGCGGAGCCGACAAAGACGAGTGCATTCGCCGCCTGCGATTGATCGGCTACCCCGACTATCTTATTGATGACTGGTTCGAGACTGCCTGGGAACGCGCCGTCTGAGAACCACCTATTCGTTTACGGTACGGCAATCACAAATGAATCAGCCGCGCTCCAAGGACCAAGTGTGGTATCCGGGTTGATGATTCGTACCCGCCAGTAGTAGCGCCCGTTGGTAAGTGGCTGCGGTACTAGTACGGACTGTACCCCTGCGCCCACATCTACACTTATGACACCTGCCCCACTGAATGAGGGCTTGGGGCTGATCTGAATCCGATGAGCGCGGTTCAAATCACTCGACCAACTCAGTACGGGCTGGCTGGAGAAGTAGCGGTTACGCACCGGCGCTTGCGACTGCCCTGAGCAGCGGGCAGCAACGACCCCACTGGGCGAATAGGGTGAATAGCGCAAAGTCGAATAGATCGCAATCGTGCGAACGCGGTAGTAGTTCGGCACTTCGCACTCTGGTAGCAGATCGACAAAACGGGCATTGGTCGCTGAAACACGCCCAAGCTCTACCCATCCACTCATTCCATCAGGCGAGCGCTCAATAGCATATAGGGATTTATCTGCATTGCTATCTGACCAAGTAAGGGTCACTTGACCGTACTCATCCGGCGTCCCCTGGGGAGTCGTCGGAGCTGTCAGTGTGCCGATAATCGTCAGGAAGATGCCAGCGCTCCCTGGCTGATAAGCATCAGCTGAGATTGGGAATTGAATGGATGCGCTCCCACCTGTGACAACATACGTTCCATCCGGGCGGAGCGCCACTCCCCGAACCAGATCATAAGCATCTGAAAAAATAATCCCGGGGTCATAAAGCCCACCCAGATAAGTCGAAAACAGGAGATCAGAGCCATCCGCGTTGAGGGTGGCGATAAATCCATCCGGGTAGGTGTCATACCCTGGTGGATCAGTCTGTACTGGATTAACTAACGGGAACACAATTGAGCGTGTATCACCTACGACAGTCACCTGTTGTCCTACCCCGACAACTATATCCCATACCTGTTCACCACCCCCCGTACCGACATAAGTAGAATAGACTAACGAACCTTCCCCGGATTCATTCGGATCAAAGGCAGCAACAAATGAATGCGGGCCGCAGCAAGTCGGAGTTTGACGATATGCGCCCGGCGTCGTAGGCAGGTTTGCCGAAGCATAACCCCCAATGTAAATGCGGTTACTGGTCCCGCTACGATCAATCCCAATAGCTGTTCCTCTGAAGCTACCGACTGCGCCCAGGTACGAGCTATATTCGATAGTGGTTACGAGCGGGCTTAGCTTCATTACAACGGCATTGACGTTGAACGCTTCCCCGCCATAGACTGTTTGAAAAGCGCTGCTCGTCGTTGGGAAATCAGGCGAACTTGTAGAGCCGGTCAAATACAATACACCATCGGTGCCGACCACCATGTCAGGATCAATTTCGTAATCGCTTCCACCGATGAACGTTGAGAACAAGAGGGCGGTGCCATCGTTGGTAAATCCGGCGACATAAAAATCAGTGCTCCCAGAAAGGTCACTGTCCAACGCATCCAGCACAGGAAAATCCGGGGAGAAGGTTGAACCGGTGACATAAATGTTGCCGTTGCCATCCAGGCCTACCGCCATCGTGCTATCTTGTTCGATCCCACCCAGAAAAGTCGAAAAAGCTAAGGTATCCCCCGCTGCGTTCAGCTTAAGTATAAAACCATCAGCATCGCAAAGCTGTGTGGGGACATCTTCTTGTCCTCTAACACATACTGGATTATTGGGATTGGTATAGAGCGGATTCTGAAGGGGAAAATTAACCGAGGTGGTGCCTCCAACTACATAGATATTTCCCTGCAAATCAACAGCAATATCCTCGATATAATCAAAACCAGCCCCACCCAGCAGGGTTGAATACAGGATTGTCCGTCCCGTAGGGTCGAACTTCATGATAAATGCATCAGTGCAAGGAACTGCGTTAGTACCGCAGTACAATCCTCCGTGTTGAGACTGATAAGCGTTAACCAACGGAAACCGATCAATTTCAAAACCATAAATTGACCCGGCAATGTAGATATTTCCCTGACTATCTAGCGCAATCGTGTGTGCTGAATTCTGACCGCCAAACCCATATTGAGCACTATAACGAATGACCTCATTCCCGTTCGGCACATAGTCTTGCGAGGCTACCCAACGTGGTGCCCCCGATACAATGAGGAGAAGGGTCACCATAAAAGCCAAACGATAGCTACCTTGAATCGGAGCTAGCATATTGTGTCCTTACACCCAACACTCTTTAAAATATAGTATAGCTCAATATAGCTTACACTATACGTACGATTGGGTCATAACAACATCATAGAATGCTCACCGCTCTAGAACGTAAGCCAGTCACTTATCGCCGCTTTCACCGCCAGCGTATGCCCCTCGACACTGACCGCCTTCGACGGCACCTCAACCAACCGCGCATGGGGTAGCCACCCCGCCAATGCCTGCGCCATCGCCAGCGGATGAGCCGGATCTTGCCCGTTGCCGATCACCAGCGTGGGCATCGTCAACTGCGTCCACGCCGTCCGATCCCCCACCGGCTGGCTGGCAGGCATCCGCAGCAAACGAACCACGGCCTCCGCCGCCCGGGGATGATCGAACTGGGTCAGCAAGCCCCGCGCCGTATACGGCACCTCAGCCGCGAGGGCTTGATACACTGCCGTTTGTTCAAACTGCGCTTTACCCACGGTCACCCCATACTGCTGGATGCAGCGACCAATCTCAGCCATCACCTCCAGGCTGGGGGGCGACGGCGCGTCCAACCATGCCGGACGCACCAGGATCAGCCCACGCACACGCTGAGGTTGTAGTGTTGCCACGCTCAGGCTGATGCCCGCCCCCATCGAGATCCCGCCAATGACGAACTGCTCCAGCCCCAGGTGATCCGCCAGTGCCAGCACATCCGTCGCCATCTGGGCGAAGCTGAACCCATCTTCTGGCCCCAACGGATAGGTGCCGCCATGCCCCCGCATATCCATCCGAATCACGCGCAAGCCGTCCGGCTCTGGCAAAATCTCCAACGGTTGACGCAAGTCCGCCGTCAAACCATGTTGCAGGATAACAGGCAGTCCCTCGCCCTCATCCACATAGTTGAAAGCAATCTGGTCATGATGAAAAGTAGGCATCATCCCTCTGTATCTTTTTTCGACTATAGACTATCAGCTATCGACCATTGACTATCGACCCAAGAAACGTCCTACTCCCCGCGACTTCGCTCTCCTCCAACCCGTGCATGACCAGCGCCCCGGCGTAACCCACTGACCGCAGCCTCTGCACATAGTACGCCCAGTCGAGTTGCCCCTTGCCCGCCGCGCAGTGACCAATCCGCACACCGTCGTCGGTCACATCCTTGGCGTGGGCCAGCGTGATGTCCTTGCCCAGCAGGTCAAAAGCCTCGTCCAGAATCGACCGCTGCCGAGATACCTCTCCCGGACGCAGCAGATTGGAGCCATCCATCACAATCTTGAGATAGGGCGACTGCATGGCATCCAGCAGCGCCCGCGCCCGCCGCGCCGAGTTGACCACGTTGCCAGTCTCCGGTTCCACACCCAGCTTGACGTTGAACGCAGCCGCGATCTGTAGCGCTTCAGCCATCGTCTCCAGAAGATCGTCCCACGCCGCCGGCGCATCGTTGTCCGGGTGCCAGCGCCACATATCTGCAGGGTCGCGTGTCCCCGTACACAGCGTGATCAAGGGCGCGCCCAATCGCTGACAGACACCTGCCAGCAACCGCAGCCGCCGCAGATTCTCCTGCCGGTAAGCCCGGTCAGGATGAATCATATTGAAGGTGCCGCTGATGGCCGCCATGCTCAATCCCCGCACCGTCATGCCGGACTGAATCCGTTGCAGAACGGCCTCATCCATCGTATCAGGCAGCGTCGGCAGATTGGCAACGCTCAGGTTGAACTGCACTACGTCGATGCCGCTGGATTGGATGGCATCAAGGCGGGAGTCGAGTGTGGGGCGGGTGAAGGTTTTGGCGAAGATACCGAGGTACATGGAATGCCTTATGCGAGTAAGATTTTCAACACAGAGACACAAAGGTGGCACAGAGAAACACAGACGATTAAGGGCATTTGACCTATATTATCTTACTGTTCTCCGCTACGGGGATGATTTGTGGCAGTGATTGGCGACAGTGGCGAAACTGCCGCCACACCGACAGCGGGAAGACGGGAGAGCAGCGCCGATTGGCGACATTTGCGACAAGCTTGACGGCGGGAATGCCGGGAACAGTCACCAAAGGTTGTCGGTGATGGCGGGAACAGGGGACGATGCCACCACTGTGTCGGTTGTGCCATTGGCGGGCGGTCGGACGGGAGCTTTCCGCTATCCAGCGGTCAGTGGCTAGTGGCTGGTGGTCAGTGGAAGATAAGTTCACAGTGGACAGTTCATAGTCACAGTGAAGATAGATGATGAGATACGAGGGGATGAGGGGATGCGTGTTCATATCCACAGTGTAGCACAATTTGAGGGAAAAAGTGAAACATTTGTTCCGATTCAGCCCTTGACAAGCAGATTGAGCGAGGCCATCTAGATCGAGGACTGCTCACGATAAACGAGAGCATCTGCCACTGCCGTCAATTCGTCCCGACAATCAGGTGAAATCTGATTGTCGGAAAGTGAACCGATTTGCTGTAGAAAGCCTGCCAGATCATTGGAGTCGATACTGGATTCCAGACTTTGATTGACCTCACTCGGCAGATCGCACTGACTGATGATGTCACTCAGCTTCCCTGGCGACGGTGCAGGCATCACCATGACGACCACATCATTCAGATAATCCTGTTGATAATTCGACATGGGTTGGAACGACCCAAGAGTTCCTGACGGCAGTGGCAGTGCGGGGTTGCGCCCAAGAAACAAGCGTCCTCCGAGAGAACTAAAGCCCAGAGATAGGGGACTGGAGGGAGGTGAGGGGAAACTATCTTCGAGCATACCCGCCTTGGTGTTCCATATGAGGATACCATTGAAGCTTGTTTCCGCAGCAATCTGCGAACCACTACGGTTCCAAGCTAGTGATTTAACAACACCGGGGACAGTTTCTATGAAAGTAGATATGGAGCCAGTCAAAGCCTCCACAATGTAGATAGAAGTTAAATGCGCCTTGGAGTCATCTACCCTTCCTACGATGGGAAAGCTACCTGGCGTACCAACTGGCACTTCTAGAAGTGTATAGACAGCAAGATGTGTGATATCAGGACTCCACCACATCCCCATGATACGGTCGACGTTCAAGGAGAATTCTGTGATCGTCATGCCAGACAACGCATCCAGTATACTTACTGTAGTCATACTATTGAGAGTCGCAAAATAGAGTTCATTGGAACTCCATGCGGGCGTGAATCCATTGCCCCAAACCCCCTGATCAAAACGCCTCAGGATGGATCCATCCGCCACATTGTAGATTCGAGTTTCCCTTCCAGCGCCACTACGGAGTGCGATTTGGGTGCTATTGGGATTCCACTGTGCGCTATAGGGCAAAACATCCGGTTCCTGGAGAGCCGTGACCAATTCAAGGGTATCTGTGCTCCAGACATCCGTATTGACGAGGATGTATGAGCCATCAGGACTAAGGACAACGTCCGGTACCCTGAAGGTGATGTCAGGTGGGAAAGGGCGAAAAGAAACAGGCTGATAGGCTCGATCATAGACGGTGATGCCGTCTCTGCGGACAACCACCACCACGTCCCCGCTCTCACTCCATTCAACAGCATAGACAAACGGTGATTGGTTTGATTGCGCCCACATCTCCTTCTGGCTTCCGATCAGTATCGGAATGACTAGAAGCAGGCTCATCACAAATCGCTTGAATACCATGCTTGCCTCCTTACCATCCCTTACTGTCGATAATTGGGAATATCAGAAGATGTCACCTGTTAGACGCCTCCCGTCACGTCAGCCAACCGGACCCGCTCGCCAGTCTCCACCGACCGGCTGATCGCCACCAGCGCCCGGAGTGCCGCTGCCCCGTCCACAGCCGTTGCCCCGCGCTGCGCCACACCCTGCAGAATGACCTCAGCAAAGCCTTCCACCTGCCGCTTGTAGGTATGGGCATCTTCACCCAGTGGGCGTCGATACACGCCGTCTTTGCTCGAGAAGCACTCCACCTCGCTGGTCTTGTGGAACCAGGGATTATGCACCCGCGCCTTGACGCTCCCGTGTTCGCCGTAGACCGTGAAACCTTCTTCCCAATCCCCGCGCACCGCCACCGTCAGGTCCAGATGCCCGACGCTGCCATCGGCAAAATCGACAGCGGTGAACCAACAGTACGCCCCGAATTTCTCCACCAACCGTGCCTGGACGGAGACCATCTCGCCCATCAGGTAACGCGCCATATCCACCAGATGGCTCCCGTGCGTCAGCGGATAGTAACGGCGGCGGTCGGCCTTGGGATCACCTGCCGGACGCAGGGCGGCGGCGCTCGTCCGCATGATCGGCTGGACGTTATCGGTCATGGCATAACGATAGGTCGAGTCGCAGTACCACGCCTTGAGTGCCATCCGTTCGCCCATCTCCGCCTGAATGAAATCCCGCGCATAGGCGATGCCAGGGTCGAAGCGTTTGTTATTCCCCACCTGCAAGACCAACCCGCTGGCTTCCACCTGCGCCCCTAGCGAATCGCATTCCTCAATCGTTACGCCCAGCGGTTTCTCCACCAGCACATGTTTGCCCGCCGCCAACGCCTTGAGCGCCAGCGGCACATGGAATTGATCCGCTACCGCCACAATCACCGCATCTACTTTTGGATCGGCCAGCATGGCGTCGTAATCGGCATAAGCGGCTTGCGGCTGATGCACCGCCTGCATCGCCTCCCGTAGATCATCCGCGCGGTCACAAATGGCATACAGGTCAGCATTGCGGGCTTTCCGCACCGCATCAAAGTGTCCCGCTTGGGCAATCGGCCCACAGCCCAGAATACCGATTTGCAGGCGACTAGAGTCTTTGTGCATAGTCTTGGTCTTTCAGCTTTTAGCCAGTCGATGGTAGTCAATCAACAATCAGCACAGGCCGTTGGCGTGGGAGTGACATCACTAATGAGTCGGGGTTGCCATTTCAGACCGCGTATGGCACGACCAAAATCAACGATGAACTCAGTCTCCAGACTATCCAGTTGCATCACCATAATGCGGGTTGCACCCTCAATGTAGGCAATTTTGGTACGGTCAGGAGCGATAACGGGTGATCTCGAAGCAACTTCCGGGTCTGTCAGAAGCGTCAGAGATTCGGTTTGCAAATCGTATTTGAATACACCGCGAATTAGTCGAGCATCCCTGACAAGCGTAGCTGAGAAAATCACTTCACGATCCGACAGCCAGCCAAGACCACCGAATTGCCCGCCATTTAATCCACTTAACATGGCAAGTTCAGTTCCATCCCGGTTGACTACATAAAGGTCGGTATTAGGAAGACCATCCAAAGCGAAAGGTACCGGATTAACGCCGCTGCTGGAGAAGAGAATTTGGCTACCGTCAGTCGACCATGTGGGTTGTTCGGCAAAATAGCCTGGAGGAAATTGACTGAGCGGAACTGATGTGCGAACATCTGATGCAATATCAACATAGGTGATAATGGAATTGTCCACCCCAATCAAGAATTGCCCGTCACTTGACCAATCCAAATTCACCAGAAAGCGGCTATTGGGAACCGGAATTTCCGTGTTGTCTGCAATGTCTAGGAGTGTTACATCTTCAATCGCATTGCCAATAGCAACTTGCTCCCCGTCCGCGGACCAACTGACGGACTCAATTGAGTTAACACCAGTTGTCACTTGGCGAATCACTTTTTCTTCGGTATCAACAACGAAGAGTTGAGATACGTTGTCCACCTGTGCTATGAAGCTCAACTGGCCGTTCATAGGGACCGGAGCGGTTTGAGCAGCCGCTACGAAGAGTCCTCCAGAGAGGACAAGCAATACAATGAAGATCAACTTCTGAGTCAAGTGCGACATACTGAAATCGCTGGCAATCAAGATAGTTCCACAATTATAGGACTGATAGGACTTACGCAAAACACCACATGCGTAGGAGCGGATATACGGGCGCAGACGCCCTAATCCGCCCGCTGGCCCCCATACAATTACGATTGGTGAGATATATGAGCCCCTTTAGTGGGCTTGTCCTTCATCGGAGCCGAATGTTTTAACGTCTGGCGGTAGCTACCAGCCGGTAGCTCGTAGCTGGTAGCCTCTTCACGAAGGCTCTCCATCCCGCGCCGTCCCTGCCGTCAACTGGCGCAGCCCCGTCCCATCCATCTTGATCATGAACAGATGCGGACTGCCGCCATCCCGGTACGAAGAGAAAATAATGTGCTGCCCGTCCGCACTCCAGATAGGGGCCGCGTCCCAGGCGGGATCATGCGTCAGGCGGATGATCCCGCTGTCACACGGTCCATCCGCCTGCAAACAGGCCATCGACATCAGGTAAATCTCAAAGTTGCGCTGGAACCGATCCGAACTAAATACCAGCCAATTCCCGTCCGGCGACCACTGCGGGTCGACGTTCCGGTTGCCGTTGTTATTGGTAATGCCTCGCTGCTCGCCTGTGGTCGTATCCAGCACCCACACTCCCCAGTTGCGGACGTAAGCCGTGAAGATGATCCACCGGCCATCCGGCGACCAGACCGGGGAGCGCATGTCATAATTCTGAGCGATCAGGGGCCGAGTGGCCGCGTCGCAGGCATCGGGTTGTACTTCATCCAGGCACGCCAGATCAACGCTGTACAAATTCCACCGACCAGTGCGGTCCGAAGCAAACGCCAGTTGCCGACCATCCGGCGACCAACTGGGTTCATTCTCGCGGGAAGTCGCCGTCGTCACCCGCCGTAGCCCGCGTCCATCCCGCCCCATCACATAAATATCCATATTCTCGTGACGGCGAGAGGCAAACGCGATCCGGCTCCCGTCGGCTGAGCGCGCCGGTTCGCCATCATAGTCCGAACGCCGGGTAACCTCAGTGACCATCTGACGCTGCACATCCAGCGCATACAGGTTGCGCCCCCCGGCCCGAGCACTGCTGAAGATGATCTCCCCGGCGGCCTCTACCGGGCGCAGTTGACCCGTCAGCGTAATCCCGCCAACCCCCACCACGCACAGCATCAACAGCACAGCGGTCACCCGACCGATCAATTCAGCAATCAATCGCAAACCTTACCCACAGTCATCACCATCTACCAGCCCATCGCCATCCCAACCCCACCGCATGTCTTCACCCTGCACGCTTCACTCCGCACTTCTTCACTGTGAACTGTGAACTGAGTACTGTGAACTTATCCCCTCACCTGCGGAATGATCTCCTCCGTCACCATCGCCAGCCGCTCGGCATCCGGGAAGCCCACCACGTCGATCATGAAGTAGCTGCAGCCCGCCGCCACATGCGCCCCCATCTGCTCGACGATCTGCGCCGGAGTACCGACAAACGCATTCTCAGGTGTCCAGCGTTGATGCGCCCGGGAGAGACCCACCTGCAGCGCTTCCGCTTCCGTCCGCCCAACCGCCACCCGCCCGAACCACGTCTTGCGGATACTCCCGGGATCGCGTCCAATGTCCTCGCAAGCTTGGTTCAGCCACCCCAGCCGCTGCTGATACGCCGCAATCGGCGCATCTGGTGTGTTGTACCAATCCCCGTATTTCGCAGCAATCCGATGCGCCCGTTCGCCCATCACGCCAATACACAGGATCGGGCGCGGTTGCGGCTTGGGTTCGAGGATTGCATCCACAATCTGATAATGTTTGCCGTGATAGGTTACTTTGCCGGGTTCGTTCCACATCCGCAGGAAGATCTCACAGGTGTCTTCCAGTTGTTCCAGCCGGACTTTCGCCGGTTCCAGTTTCCAGTCATACGCGCGGTACTCATCCTCTTTCCAACCCGCGCCAATGCCCATGATGTACCGCCCCTCGCTGAATACCTGCAAGGTGGCCGCCATCTTCGCCAGCAGCGCCGGATTCCGGTAATTCTGCCCCAGCACCATCGGCCCTACATCAAATTGTTTGAAGCGCCCGGCCAGGAAGCTCAAAACCGTCCAGGCTTCGTAAGCATATAAGTCGTTCCAAAAAAGATGATCGGTCATCCACAAACTCTTGAAATGACCGGCCAAACCGGGCAGCGTGGCGTCCAGGTCTTCCAGCCATTGGTTGAGGCGTTCCGTTTTGGGATGGCTTTCCACCAGTGCGAGGCCAAAATCGACAGACATGGGGGATTCTCCTGCGTGGCATAAATAATCTACAAAAAAAGTCTACCCTCAAAAGATGAGCGTGGGCAAAGTTAGTGGTTTGTGATCGGTGCAAAACGCTTTGCAAAAACTGGGACAAAATCGGAACATTTGTTCCGTTCCTGGCCTTACCCTGTGCTATCCTGATCGTATGAACACCTGCACCACAGCACGGCTTCAATTCCCGAATTCGCCACACACTGACCGAAAGCGATCCCCTATGCAAATGCCTTTGATATTTGCTTCAGAAAACCCTTTGCGTCCTGTACACTGTTGCGCTGGTGATGTTCATCACTTTGGGTCGAAAGTGTGCTCATGGCGGCGCACACCCTGCTGCCCGCCAAAGGATGTCACTCGTTGTCAGGCGGTGGCAAACACCCGTCTCCCCGCCAGAGATGTCAACTTCTGGTGGCTGCTCCCTCGCCGCCCGCCAACCACCTTGAACATCTCGGCGGCAACCTCTCGTCTACCCACTGACAAAGTCAGTGGTAATTCCGCCATTCAGCCGCTCATCAGGGTCCGAGCCATCAGCCCAAAACTTTTCACTCTTTACTCTGCACTCTGTACTTCTTCACCCTGCACCAAGCACCTGCCTGTACAACCCCACCAGCTTGGCCTCCTCCGCTTCCCAGGTCAGCGATTCTCGCGCCCGCAGTGCATTCGCCCGGTAACGAGCATTTGCTTCCGGCTCCAGCACTGCCTCAATCGCCCGGGCTAGCGCTTCGGGTTCGACCGAAGACAGGATCACCCCCAGATCGTACTGCCGCACCAACCCCGCTACCTCTGGAATATCCGTCACCACCAGCGGTAGACCCGCCGCAATCGACTCAAATAATTTGTTCGGCAGCGCAAAATGATAGCTAGTCGCGTCCGATGTGATGATGACCACCGCCGCGTCGGCCTGCGCCATTGTGGGAGCCATCGTCTGGGGAGTCATCGGATGCACGCGGCGCAGCCGGTGTCCCACGCCCAGCTTCTCCGCCTGCCGCTCGAGTACCGGCCACAAGGTACCATCCCCCACCAGTGCCAGCGACACATGTTCTGGCAAGTAACGCAGCGCCTCCACCAGTTCCGGCAAATGCCGCCCATGCGTGATGCGTCCGCTGTGCCCGATAATGCGCTCCCCGGCTTGGCGCGGCATCGGCACCGGTTCCCCATCACTGCGTACATCAACCACGTTCCGCACCACGACGGGGCGCTTGATCCGCAGATGGTCAGCCAACCAGTTCGCCAGTTGGTCGCCCACAGTGATCGTCCCAGCAGCCCGCCGTGCCATCCAGCCTTCCAGCGGACGCAGCAGACTCAGCATAAAGCGGGTCGGCGTGCGCCCGCCCTTCACACTGCGTTCAAAATACAGTTCATGGGCATCGTAGATGAATGTCCGATCCCACAATCCGGCCAGAGCCATCATCAGCAGGCCGGTAAAATCATTCACGTGGTACACCCGCGCCTTGATTTGCTGCAGCCGCCTCGCCAACAACCAGTACCCCTGGAAAACCCGCGCAGCCTTTCCAATTTTCCCCTGTAACCCAGATAAAATATCTGGCTTAATCAGTTGTACCGGGACGCCGTCCAAGACCGCATCCGCTGGATACTCATTATCATTATTAGCATCAATACCCAGGGTCAGCACACGCCACCCCGCCCGCGCCAGACTGGCTGCTTCTTTCCGTACCCGCCCATCCTCGCGCACGGCGTTATCCACAATCACGCAAACATCAACATCCATCGGGAGCATCATAGATTTACAGGAGTCCATCAAATATTTGCCGGTATAAGGCAACCAGTTTTTGTTCTTCAGCCGCCCAATTGAGTACCTCACGCGCCTTGAGTACATTCGCCCGGTACCGAGCGTTGACCGTGGGTTCCAGAACCTGTTCAATCGCAGCCGCAATCGCCTTCGGTTCCATGGAATCGACGACGATCCCCATATCGTATTGCCGAACCAGGCCGGCTACTTCTGGAATATCGCTCACGACCAGCGGCACACCCGCGGCCACCGCTTCAAACAGTTTATTGGGCAGTGAAAAATGGTAGTTCAGTGCGAACGAGCTAATCAATACAACCGCTGCATCAGCCTGCGCCAGCGTCGGCGGGATCGTCGTCGGGGTCACCGGATACACCATCCGTAGTCGATCGCGCCCACCCAGGGCTTCTGCCTGTGGGGCCAGGGCAGGACGCAGCACCCCGTCCCCGATCAACGTGAGCGTGATATCGTCCGGCAGATGAGGAAGGCAGTCAATCAGTTCCTTTAGATTGCGTCCTTGCACCAGCGCGCCGCTATGAGCGACCAGTCGCTCACCCGGTCGCCGTTCAATGGGCACGGCGGTACCCAGCTTGGTCAGATCAACCGCGTTCCGCACCACGACCGGACGGGCGATCTTGAGCGTCTCAACCAGCCGGTCAGCCAGTTTATCACCCACGGTCATCACAGCCGCAGCCCGCCGGGCCAACCACCCTTCCAGAGGCCGCAGCATCAGCAGCGGCCGCCGTAAAGGATACGTTGAATCAGCAGGCCAGCGGTCGAAGAATAGCTCATGTGCATCGTAGATCACAGGCCTACGCCAGATTCCCGCCAGCGCCATGATTAGTAAACCAATGAAGTCATTACCGTGAAAGACTCTTGCCCCGGTCGCCCGAATACGCCCGATAATCAGCGGAATAGCCACGATCAGGCGCAGGAGCTTGCCCCACGAGCTGCGGGTAGTCCCCACAGGCAGCGGGGGTATCACCCGCCAGATGGTATAGCCGTCCATAGATTCAACGGAAGGGATATCGGTTTCCGTCAGCGCCAGGCCGACCACAATCACGCGCCACCCGGCACGAACCAGGCTGGCAGCTTCTTTTTGCACCCGTGCATCTTTACGCACACTGTTGTGAACGAACATGCAAATATCAGCAGGGGGCAGGGTTTCAGGTTTCAGATTTCAAGTTCCCGGTTACAAGTGGCAAAAAGAAGATCAGTACGCCCCCGAAAGCCCCCTCTCCAGGCGGCGCAGCATAATCTGGCCCTGGCCGAGACACCGCGCGCCGCCGAATTGGAGAGGGGGTTGGGGGTGAGGTTCTTCAATTCGGCAGCAGGATGATCTTGGCATCCTGCCGGCTTTCCAGGCGCTTGAACGCGCTCAGCGCATCGTCCAGCGCCATCCGGGCGCTCACCATCGGGCGCAAGTCCAGTTTACCCGAAGCCATCATACGGATGACATTCTGGAAAGTACCATGCCCGGCATGACCGAGTGACCCGGCAAACTGCACACCCCGCACCTGATAATGCTCCAGCGAAAGCGGGGTCGGCTTCTCCGAACGACCAATATGGCAAATGGTCGCATTGACCGCTAGCGATGTCGTCAGCGGAGCCAGCGTGTGCATCGGTGCACCGGCTGCCTCCACCACAAAATCCACACCCCGCCCATAGGTCAGATCGAGCAAGGTGCTGTTCAAATCCAGTCCCACCGGATCCAGCACATGAGTCGCACCCAGCTTTTTCGCAATCTCGCGTCGTGCCGGGGAGGTATCAAACACGATCACCTGGGCCGCACCCGCAGCCACGGCCAGCGCTTCTGCAGCCAGACCAATCGGCCCACCGCCGAACACCACCACATACACGCCCGGTTGCCAGGTATGAATCCGATTGAACATCGCATGATAGCTGACGCCCGTCGGTTCCACCATCGCACCCATCACCAACGCTTCATGCTCATCGCCGATGCGGTCAGCCAGTTCATCCAGCTTCCAGCAGTAGCGCGCTCGTACCGGGATGTACTGGGCCATGGCACCGGGAGTCGTAAAGCCGAGTTCTTCCAGATTATCGCAGTGGTTGACGAACCCCCGTCGGCAGGACACGCATTCACCACACCACTGGATTTCCTCCGCGGTGACCAGATCACCCACCTTCAGGTCGCGCACATTTTTGCCGACCGCGGCCACCTTACCAGAGAACTCATGACCGAGGATGTTCGGGAAACGGGTCAAACCCGGATACAGAATATAGCCATCCGGCCCGGCCTCATACATGTGCATATCCGAGCCGCAAATCCCGACCGCCCCGACCTGCAAAATGACCTCGTCATCTTTCGGCGTAGGGTCTGCGGTCTGACCGATAGTGATCTGCGGATTCTTCCACACCTGGGAACCCGTAAATATGCGGTGGGTGGCGCGTTCACGCTCAGTCAGTTTGTAATCGGGCTTGGGGGCAAACTCGGCAGTTAAAGTTAAGGCTTTCATGGTAGTCGTTTCCTATATATTGTAAGTAGCATTGTAGGCAATGAGGAATTTACTCCTCAACTCCGTCTGCGAGTGGTTATGCAGTAAAGATACGTAGGCTAGTAGATGTTGTCGCAACGCTTTGACAAAGTTATGTGGATCGACAACCAAATACCTCATTTTCGGATCATATGCTAGACATGTGACATTATCCACATGACCTAAGCCTATACGACTATTCTTCGTCCAAGTGTGGTACATACTGGTTCGAAATTGTTTCCACAACAAGTCCGGTATAATAGGATAGTATTCACATTCATTTGGAAATACGTCCTTAACACCTTCAACGAATCTTTTTCTTGCTCCCATCTCTTCCCGTTTGGTTCTGGTGAGTCCCTGCTTAAACACTGTCACTATCTCAAAATAATTAAGTGCAATCTGCATTACAGCCCATCCAGAATCAGGAATGTAATGCACAATTTCGTTTTTGTGTTGCGCTGTAACACAGGGGGTTCCGTTTTCGTCCCATCCGTTGATACAACGATCAGCAATTTCTAAATGCCAACCATCAATTCTGGCGTAAAACAAGTCAACTTTTTCTTCCAGATTAGGCGGATTTGGAAATTGTTCGTTAGTATGTCTTGGAGAGATATACATCGAGACTCCACTCTGAAATCAGAGATTAGCGTCTTTTCATTGTCTTTTTAGCTTTCACAAAATCCACACTCTGAGCAACCCACGGCTCAAGCGCTGCCGGGTCGTCGATCCACTCCGGCGGCACCTCGACATAAGCGCCCATCTCGGTGCGGGCGACCGTCCCGGGGATCGCCAGCAGTGCCTCACGTGCATCCGGTGGCAGCTTGAGTGCCAGCGACTCCCCGAACCACGCCGCGAAGATGAGGCCATCCACCCAGAACCCGGCCCCGCCGAACATCTTCTTTTGATAGAACGATGCGTCCGGGCGCACGTTAGCCAAGGCCACCCGCAGCGCCATCTCCATATCGCGTATGCGCTCGTCGTGTGCAGTCATTCAGCCTCCGGTCGCCAGGTATTTTACATAGCCGCAACAATCAGATGGTACGGGTGCATTCGGAACTGAAGGTAAATCCGGTCAAGGTTCAAAAACGGAACATATGTTCCGTTTTTCGCTCTAAACTGTGCTATCCTGATCCTGTTAGACACCCTGAGCGTATCACGTCGACAACGACTTCAACACCGATGAGCTTGTGGCGGCAGAGAGGGTCTGCCACAGCCGCCATAGCCGCCACTTGGAACAACTTACTTGCCCAGAAATCCGAATACACCCGATTGTACGCTGCACTAAGCCAGTAGCCGAAAGTAATCCACGACCGTTTCTCGGTCATGGACTGGTTTTACGCACAAATATCGGTCGTGGATCATGGACATGTTTCGGCGAATGGCTTAGCACTACTTCACCAATTACTACCCACTCATCACCTTCACCTGCACCTTCCGTTCCCGTGGGCCATCAAACTCGCAGAACAGAATACTCTGGGAACCACCGAGCAGGAGCTTACCACCGCTGATGATGAGAGTCGCGCTATGACCCACCAGCGTCGCCTTGATGTGACCAGCGGCATCCGCCGGTGTATCGTACTGGTGCTGGAAATCGACACGGGTCGGCACAATCCGTTTGAGTTCAGCCGTGATGTCCAGCGGCGTCGTCGGATCAAGCGATGAATTGATGGTGATGGCTGCGGTCGTATGGGGCACAAACAACACCGCGATACCCTCAGTCACGCCAGAGGCCGCTACCGCTTCTTTGACCTGAGGCGTCACATCAATCAGGGCTTCGCCGCGCGGAGTCTGTACAGGAATGTGTGTGAGCATAAAAACACCCGGATATAGTGGAAATTCCGGGTGATTATCCAACAGGTGATGCAGATGGGCAAACCGATGGACTGGCAAACTCAGGCGAGTTCAAACTCGCCTTCTTCACAAACGCGGACCACCTGAGCCAGCTCATGACCAATCACCACCCGCTGCCCGTTAAATTCCAGGGTCAGAGGACCATTAAATGGTGCCCGTTCAACCAGGCGGAACCGTGTCCCCGGTTTAAGCCCCAACTGCCCCAGATAGCGCAGCCGCTCCGAGTCGTGGCTGTTCACGCGGCTGATGACGTGGTCAGCCTGAGCAGTCGCTTCGCTCAAGGGTTGATCACTGACGCGCGGCATCACCCCTTCGGCGTTGGGGATCGGCTCCCCATGCGGGCAGCGTCGCGGAAACCCCGCCATGACCTCCATCCGGGCAACCAGGCTGTCGCTGACTACGGCTCCCAGTTCATCCGCGTCGTCATGCACTTCATCCCAGCCAAACCGCAGCACGTCCACCAGAAACCGTTCTACCAGGCGGTGCCGACGGATAGCCAGTAGCGCTTCCCGTTCACCCAGGGGCGTCAGTTGAATACCCCGGTATGGTTCATGGGAAAGGTAGCCTGCCTTCTTCATACGGGTGACCATGCGCGTCACCGCGGGATCAGAAACACCCAACACCTTTGCCAGCGCCGAGGTAGAGATGTACGGATGCTCCGGGTTGCTGTACGCAATCCGGTAGGCTTCCGCCAGATATTCTTGCATAGCGGCACTGGGGCCGTCATCGTCGATGTGGCGCATTATCAAACTTGCCTCATCCCGTCTTTCATAGATCAAAATCGAACACAAGCTGAGGTTAAATATACCGAGCCAGAAAAAGTTTGCAAGCGTTAAATTTGGTTTTAAGGTTGGTTTTTAACTCAGAATTTACCTGAGTCGGCCCACCTGACCGCCACATTCCATTAGCGTGTCAGCAGATAAGTCACCAGTGCCTGAATCTCATCGGGTTTGAGTACACCTGCCAGTTCATGAGCGCCCGGCATGGAAAACAGCTCCGTCAGGCTCCTGGCAGAACCATCATGCAGATAAGGGGCGCTAGACCACAGCCAGCGCAGGGTAGGAGTATCGAAGCTGCCGCCCGTTCCCACATCATGCATCAGGCCATCAATCCCGGCATCACCCGTATGGCAATCCGCGCAGCCCTGGGCTTCAAACAGTGCCCGCCCGGCCTCAAGTACAGCGCTATCATAGGAATTTGGGCTGGCTACAGGTGCCGGAACATCGGTCAGGTAATCAACCAACAGGCGAATATCCAGCAGGCTGCCAGTGCTTTGTTCGTCAGCCAATCCGGTTCCAGCCTGCAGCCAATGGACTTTATCATCCACCTGCGAAAGATCCGACCAGGTGGCAGACCAGTTGTAAGGGGCAGAAGCATTCAATCCAAAGAGGACTGGGGTATTGCGTGGGCCGCCGGGGAAACCCTGCCAGACACGCCCATCAGAAAGGCCATCAAAATGGCAATTGGCACAACTTAACCAGCTATCCGCGCTCAGCGCAGCTTGATCGGCCCCATAAAACATCTGCATCGCCAGCAGTTCATCAACCGGGGTAACGATGCTGGTCACCGGCAAATCATCAGTGAGGCGCAAATCGCGGGTAGCCAGAATCTGCACCACCCCATCAAAAGCGTTGTAAATATAAACCAGGGAGCTATCCCGGTTGAGCACAACGCCCCGCGGATTGGATTTCAGTTCCAGGTGTCCCAGCGCCTGACCGGTTTGCAAACTGATGACCGACAGATCGTTGCTCCCGGCATTAACCACGTAGACCCGTTCGGCAAAACGATCCAGCGCCAGCGCAAACGGCATGTTGACCGGGCGATCCGCAGTATCCAGACCAAGGCGTGCTTCCCGAATAAGCGTGAAGCTCCGCAGGTCAATGACATTGACCACCGGGAATACAGTCGAGTCAAAAGTCAGAGCCGGGTTCGTGACATTGCTGCGCGTCTGTGGCAGGTAGGCCAGGCCACGGGTCGTGTCAATCTCAATCGCCTGTGAAAGACCTGTATCCTGCCCGGTATGGATGGTTGCCACCACCCGTTTACCCGGCAGGTAGATCAGGCTGACCTGCCCGCTCCAGAAATGGGTGACGTATAGAAAATCTCCCCAGAGCGCCAACCCGGCAGGCGCATCGGGGGTCGCATATGTTTCAACCAGTGTCCCGGTCGTCAGGTTGATCGCGGCTACAGCGTCACTCCCAAAGAGCGACACATACGCCATATCCGTCTCATTCGTAACCACGCCGTAAGGCCACAGCCCGCCCAGCGGCACCGTCCTCACCACATCCGTTTCCAGATCTACAATAGAGGCCGTGCCATCACCTCGGTTAGCAACCACCGCCAGACCATCCCCATTCGTCAGGGCGACACTGCGCGGATCTTGCCCAACCGGGATCTCCCGTAGGGCATCATTGCTCACGTTCAGCACCGAAATGCTGTTGCTGAGCATATTGGCCGTCACCAGTGTGCGGTTATCCTCACCCAACGCAACCATATTGCTGCTGGAGAGCCAGGCTCGCCGCGCATCCGGTAGCGCATACAGGGGGGATGGAGTCGCTTCTTGAGCCAAAACCGGCAAGGCGATACCGATCAGCATCAGCCCCAAAACCGCCAGTAAAGATGCCAACCGAGGCACCCGAGTAAATCGCGTCATCTGCTTACCGCCTAACGGAAGGTATACAGTCGGTCATAGGTGATGAGAAAGGTTCGACTCAATTGGGCAGGCTGACCATTCGCATCAATCCCCTGGGCTAGAACGCTCAACCGGACCAGATCAGCCGCATAGGGGCCAGCACCGACGTTGCCCCGCTCCAGGTTGGGGAAATTCTCGTTGAGGCGGCCTGGATTATATTGATACGTCGCGCTGCGACCGGTAACCCGTAACTGCCCGGACTCCATAATCACGCCGGGAGTCATCACCGTATAACTGACTGAATTATTCGTCCAGTCAGCCGGCATGGTGAAGTTGAAATTGAAGGGCTGCCCAGGCGGAATATTGACCTCATTCCGGTCGTCATTCCACGACAATGGCTCACGATCTGCTGGAATGACATATACGGCATATTGCTGGTTGATCGCCCCCGGCACGCTACCAACCGGAGGGGGCGGCTCAATCGGCCCGGCCGAGGTCGCGCCCGTGTGCTGCACACGGATAGTGACCGTCCATAGACCAGCTTCATCTACCGTGAAGTCGTGAGCAGGGTCATAGAAGTAACCGATGGGATTTGCCTGCCCGCTAAACTGCCGTATCACGCCAGAGGGGGATGTAATACGCACATCAACATCCGAAGCCAGTGTGGGCCCTACCTGTCCGGCAATCGACAAGGTTTCCCCTACCGCCAGGACATCGCCAGGACGGGTCGCGGTCGGCAGGAAGAAAATATCAATCGGCTCACCCCGTATGGTCATCAACGGGCCGCCATACGCCCCACCGGCCTGACCCTGATACGGCGGGAAAACCCGTGCCCCGCGTGAATCTGATCCGGGCTCGATAACCGCCAACGCCGCATAGATGGCAGCATCAGCCAACTCACTGGTCGCATCCCGAATGACTGCCCCGCCAAAAAGGAAGAAATAGTCCCCCGGCAGCGCACCGCCAATACCCACCCCGGCTTGTCGATTAAACGCTTCATCCAGGGTAAACGAGGTATCGAGACGACCATCGGTACCACCCTGAACATATTGTCGGGCAGTCACTGTCGGCCCAGTAACACTGTGATAGCTATAAGCACGGTTACCGTTTTCATCAAAGACGGGTAATTGATCCTCTAAAGCCAGCCGCTCTAGCTGGGTTAACTGAGGATTGTTGGCGAGTAACCATTGAGTATAGTCGCCGCCTCGATCCTGCAATGTGATAATCGGATTGATCCGCCCAACCGCATCCGTCGGCAACCACAGCACATCCCCGCTGAAATAGGGATATTGGAGCACCGGAACCGCATCATCAGCCAGCAGGTTACGGGTGCTGAACCAGGCAGGGTCTTCCTCCGTCACAGGTTCCGAGATACCGCGCGCGCCATGCGCCACCAACGGGCTGTCACCTGCAGCAATGACACCAGCACTGCGCAAGCTCCCCGCCCATAAACGGCCCTGCTCATCCGTATAGCGAACCTCATAATCGGCCACATATTCGCCGGGGGACTCGATCAAAACACCTTCACCGACAAAAACACCATCACGATTGGCCTGCCCCCGTATTTGTTGGTTCACGCCCGCCGAACCATCCAGTGGGATCGTTCGGAAGATCACCGTTACCTCAGCAGGAATTGCCGGTAACAGATGCAAACCCGGTGTAAAAACATCCCCTACCTGCAAAGGCGTACCGGAAAGTACCGCAGGCAGCAGCGTCACCGGCTCGGCGATGGTCACCTGATACGTGCCACCCCCGCTGTATGCGTGGCCCCAGGTATCTTCGAGACTAGCGCTCATCTCGACCGTGTATTCACCGTACTGCGAGAATATGTAATCGGTGAAAGCATCATTCAGGGTCGTCAACCGATAGAAATCCAACGGGGAGCCCGCCCCAAAACGAATACGTTCATCCAGCTCATCCGTTGACAAGCGATTTTGCAGGATCACAGCCGTACCCAGATCATCCACCTCGCCATCGGGTCGGATGATGCGGGCCGTCATGCGTCCGCCGGGAAACAAGAAAGAGACCAGCGGCGCGCTAAAGTGGTCGTAACTATTTGATGTCAAATGAACGAGATAGGGTTCCAGAGGATAGGAAATCGGATCGCCGGCACGGTCAAAAGGTGGCAGAATAAATGTTGGCGCTTCAAAACGCACCCGGCCACTCAAGGCAGCGTTTTCTTGATCTTCCTGCGCCAGAATCCCACGACTACCCGCGCTGGAAGTATCCTGAAAAAGCGACATCAACAGATGGCCATCTTCCACCGCGCCCACATTCAAAACCAGCGGCAGGCGAGTGATCGTTTCACGGGCAACCGTTCGGCCAGTCGCCAGCAGATTATTCGTATCCCAGCGGAAGGTTTCGCCATCACCAACCCGACCAAATCCTTCAAAAGCGGGAACGTAATAACCAGCAGGCAGATCAGCAGGAACTACCAATTCAAAATCCAGCGGGAAGATCAGACTTTCTTCTTGACGGATCACCTGCTGCCAGCGCACAGTCGCCTCACCCAGAGGCACATCACTACGCTGGTTAATGATGGCTAATCCACCCGGGGTCTGCATCGTTGACCACCCGTTATTGCTGTCGATGCCGCCAGGGGCAATGGCACCTTCCCCGTAGGCCAGCGGTTGCAGAAACAGGCGACCACCCAGAGTCAATCCAGTGAGCGCACCAGCTAATTCCGGCGCACCCAACGTCACATCCAGTTCAAGGTGGAGGGTATCCCCCGGTTGGAGTGCCAGACTGTTGATACGTCCGGTAGCCGTCCAGCGCGCAGCCTCTTGTGCAACAACGCCCCCAACGCTGAATCGTTGGAAATCAGTCCCGCTGATGGCCGACTGCCGAACAATACCATCCGCTTCTGCAAGGATCGGTACAGGTTGGGCCACAGCAACCAACAGCAGTTCCAGACCTTCGTCATCCAGGAAGCTGATGTCTTCGAGCGACACCTCTTCAATGGAAGGATTATTGATATTGATACCCAGGTAGGGAATCCGCAGTTCGATGACCGACTCTTCAGCCGCTACCGCAACCGGCAAGGGCGTCAGCACAGTCGGATTCGGATTGGTACGTTCCAGTTCAGCCGGAGCCGGCAGGGTCGGGTTCAGCCGAGTGACATAGGTCTGACCATCCAGCGTGAACCGAACTTGCATCCGGGCATAGTCGGCAGGCAAATCCTGCCGCTCAAGTGCGACATACAGCGATTCCTGATTGAGAATCGCCCTTACACTTCCACCCTCTGCATTGAGGGCGCTGCCATTGTAGATGGACCAATCAGCCAGCAGACCATCAATCGCCAACTGGGTGACGAGAACCCCTGAATCGCCCCCGTTACGCGGAATTGAGCCATAAATGATCGTACCCGGGCCACCAGGCAGAGAACCCGGTCGGTTGCGAAGGCTATCCGGAATATTCGGTGCGGGGCTGATCCAGAAAGGTGTGTTGCCAGGGCCGTAAATACGCAGGGTAAAACTGCCGGTCGTCGTCGCCTGGGAGTAGACCGTGTCGCCCGTATAGAGGTTTCGCACCGCAACCTGTGCCGCCGGGAAGACTGCGCCCGCAGCACCGGTAATCGTCACCAGACCATCAGCATCCGGTTCGGAGATCACGATCAGCGAAACGACTGGAGGATCACCCGGTTGGACACGAAGATCCTGCGCCTGCGCCAAAGGCAGGGTCAATACCAGCGCAACCAATCCTAAAAGTACGGCAAGGCGAGCAAAGCGGATCAATGCGGGACACTCCATCGGCAGGCTGGTACCAATAGGTAGTATAGCGAAGAATCAGCATACCTACCGCTTTATGATAGCTGAAATCCGAACCATGAGTGGGTTAAAGTTTATGGGCAGATAGAATGCGTCACCTGCCAACAGGAGCTACTTCCGTGGTTTACGTCGCCGGGGAACGATCATGCGATAGGCCGAAATCAGGATGACAGATCCCGAGAGCGCCAGTCCAATATTGACCAAAGTGAGTTCAAATGGGCGATTAGGTTGACTAAATCCCAGTAGTGCTGCCACCAATCCGCCAAGCAAACCGCCCATCACGCCCAGCAGAATATCCCAGATAAAACTGACATCTTTCTCACCCAGCAGACGGCGTGCCCCGGCCCCACCCACGAATCCGGCAATAGCCCAACTGAGGCATAACAATGGCGAACTCAGAATCGCAGCGAGAAACTCACCCGGTTGCATATGTCAGTCCTCATGGGGTCTAAAGGGATACAGGGTAACAACGCTTGTTGGACAACCAGGGCACAGGGTGATGCTGCGCCCTGTCACATTTTGGTCTACCTAGCCCATCTTCTTGTTGCGATCCCCACCGTTGATGAGGCTGCCCACAGCGATCAGCGCACAGGCACCGACAATCGCGACGACGAAGTTGACGCAGAATGCCGCCAACCCGCCTTCTGGGCGATTGTAGCCGACAAAGGTCACCAGAATACCGCCGACAAACGATCCAATCACGCCGAGAATCAGATCATTGATGAAAGGCTGATCGGGACGATTCATAATCCGGCGAGCAAAGGCCCCAGCCAGTACGCCCATCACGACCCAGATGACGCAATTAAACGGTGCAGCAATGATCGATGCGATGATGTCCATGTGTGACCCTCCAGAATGTGTGTGATGTTCACCATATTATGCCGCGCTGCCCAATATCTGGCGAATGCGGTTACGGTCTATTACGCAAAATGTGGGGTTCCCGATGCGGGTCAATTTTGCTACACTATTTTGAACCACTGGAAGGGTGCCGGAGTGGTTGATCGGGCCTGTCTCGAAAACAGGTATAGCGGGGAACCGCTATCGAGGGTTCGAATCCCTCCTCTTCCGCATCAGGCAAGTAAGGGGCGTTCATCACTGAACGTCCTTTTTGTTTGCTACGAATACTCATCAGGAGCTATAGACCATGGATGCGGCAAAACTGCTCGCCAGTCGTCAGGAAAAGGACCAATTTTTCAGATCACACGCCCAATCCCCACTCACGCCTGAACAACAAAAGGTCTTTAATGCCCTGCGCTACTACGATCCTAATCCCGCGCTGGAATTCACCCTGCGGATCGAACCGATTGCCGATGGCAAGTTCGTCCAGATACAAACGACGACCGGCGACATCCGCATGATGAAACGCTACGGGCATTTCACCTTCCCCGTAGAAGGCCAGGAAACCACCCTCACGCTGTACGAAGCCGACTATGGGTTCTTCCTGCCATTTGTGGATGCCAATGCGGGTCAGGAAACCTACCCTGCCGGGCGTTATCTGGAACCGGAATACTTAGGGGATAACCGCTTTCATATCGACTTCAACCAGGCCTATAACCCATACTGCGCCTATGGCGATGGTTGGAGTTGCCCCATCACCCCGGCAGAAAATCGACTGTCGGTAGCGATCCGCGCCGGGGAAATGATCCCCTTAGGAGACTGGGTAACCCTGGGTCAAAGTCAGGAATGAAAACTACCCGTAATTCAAAAAGTGCCGGACATGCGCGTGGAAGCGGTCAGGGGCATCAATCATCGGGAAGTGACCGGCGTCCGGGTAGAACTCGACCGTGCTGGCAGGCAGCACTTGCTTCAAGACCTGGGCCTGATTCGGGCTGACGATCAGATCCCGCTTACCGTAAATGCCCATGACTGGCATCTTGAGCGCGCCAACCTCGGAGCGCAAATCTGTTTCGCGCAGGGTGCCAATGCTTTCAAAGAATGGCGCATAGGTCAGCTTGGAGAGGTCGCTGGCAAACATATCCCCTAGTCGCTTGCCGTCCCTTGATAGCAGGTAGGAATAGCCGCGCAGCGAGACTTTCAAACCACTGAGAAAGGCATCAAACAGGAACGGCGCACTTTCGCTGAGCTCCATCCAACCCTTATAGCCGGCAATTTTGAGTAACGGACTGAGCGATGAACCTTGAATCGGCGACCCGATGACGATCACCTTGACGATCTTCTCCGGGTGGCGGAGCGCCATACTCAGCGAAACCGTCCCCCCCATCGAATGACCGACTAAGGGCGCTTTGACGATGCCCAGCCGATCCATGAACTGTTCGACCAGCGCCACATAGTTATTGACCGAGTGATCGCCAGTGTTGGTATCGGAATCGCCGAACCCCCAGAAGTCCACGGCATAGGTGCGGAACTCTTTACCCAGTTCCTCAACCGTCTTGCGCCAGAGTTCCCATGAGCCAAGCCAACCGTGCAGCAGCAGGACAGGTCGCCCGCGCCCGTAAGTTTCGTAATGGACTATGCCCTGTTCGGTGACGAGCGTTGCCACAGATTGACCCCGCCTTAATCAAAAACGCTGCCGCGCAAGGGCGACAGCATTTCTGGCCTGTAGAAAAACCGAATAATCTGCGCCGGAGTAATTAAGCCTTGTCATCCATCGTCTCGAGGATGGAGTACAGCAGTTCCAGCAGCACGCTCTTGACGCTTTCCTTGTCTTTCGCCACACAGGGCAGCAGCTTCACCCCTTCTTCGATACGAAGGGCAATCCGCAGGTCATCAGTTGACCAGGCATCCGGGTGATCCTGCTTATTGGCAGCAACGACATACGGTGTGGGGGCGTAAGCGCGGAAGGTTTCCAGAATGCTCTTGGCTTCACGGAACGTTTCCGGCTTGGTGCTGTCGACCATCACCACAAAACCGAGCATCCCTTCCGCCAGAATTTCCCACATGAAGTCGAAGCGGCGTTGACCGGGTGTACCGAACAGATAGAGCACCAGGTCTTCATCCACCGTGATACGACCGAAGTCCATCGCGACAGTGGTGTTTTCCTTCTCTTTCTTTTCCGCATCGCTGCTCAGCTTACTCTCGGTCGAAACCACATCGATTTCGCTGATCGAGCTGATAAACTGTGTCTTACCCGCGCTGAACGGGCCAGTGATGACCATTTTGACAGTTTGCATAGTGGTTCTCGCTCTTCCTGTTCACGGGTTGCGCTAGATAGACCGAATCTTGTCGATGAGCCGATTGACGACGACTTTCTGCACCTGGGGCTTTTGCACCGGGCGGCGCTGCTGGTTGCCCTGCTGGGGAGAGCCGGGTTTACCCGCGCCTTCCATCCCGGCAGGCTTGACCAGTTCGACCAGACCGGCCTGTTCCAGACCGTAGACAATCCGGCGGATTTCGATCTCCGACATATTATTGGCTTTAGCAATCTGCCGGATAGTGTTCTTGGGGTTCACAAAGGATACCACGCGCCATTCTTCGACGCTCAGGTGAATACCCTTAAACTTCTCTTTTGGATTTTCGGGGAAGCGCAGCGCCATGTCCAGATTAGGCAGGTGCTGGTTCAGTTCCTCAATTTCCTTGATGCGCCGCGAACCTTCGATGATGACGTTCTCTAGGTCGATCGGCACATGAATACGGTTGGGATCTGGCGCCAGATCATCCTCAAAGCGGAAAGGTTCCTCATTGAGGCTCATCAGCGCGTAGATCACATTCAGAATGTGCTGTTGAACACTGTTCAGCACATCGTTCTGGCTCACGTAGTTGGCGTTAATCAGCAGCAGCGCGAGCGCTTTGTCCGACGTATTTTTAGCGCGCTCACGGATGATGCGCGCCTGCTCATCAGTCAGTTTGCCGGCCTTGTTGAGGACAGAGACCAGGTTACCTTCCTGCCCCTGCATGGTGGCATAAATGAGCTTGCCCGCCTTAAACGAGACTTTCGCTCGTTCCGCGCCAGGGTCGATGCGCTCGCGGTCTTTCCCGTTGACCTTCTCCTTCACGCCTGATTTCTGCGCATTGAAGATTGTCAGCGTGCCACTTTTCTTAGCCAGATTGATGAGGTTCAGGATTTGCGTTGTGCTGAAATCCCGCAGTTCGCCTTTGATCGGCATTCAGGCCCCCTGTTAAACAAGGCCGCTGTAAAACGATAAGATGCGTGCACGTCACGGGTAAAGCTCAACCTGGAAGCGCATGATGTCGATTATACGCACAGCTTCAAACCAGGTCAAACTTACTGCGTGACTAATATTCCTTTTCATCCTACAACTGATTCGTTCAGCATAAGACTTGAGACTGCTGCATCAGGAAGCAATCGATCACCGACCCCAACCGCCGCCGCCGGGTGTCTCAACGATAAGTCGGTCACCTGGCTTCACGGAAGCGGTGAATTTTGCAGACATCGACTGATGTAAACCATCGACCACCAGCGTATTGCGCCCCACCTGACCAGGAGTCCCGCCCGCCGTGCCATAGGGGGAGAGCATGCGCCGTTCGCTGTTGACCGTGACCGTCGCCGCGCTCAGAAATTCATAGACCCGCCGGATGCCCTCACCACCCTGATGTAAACCGACGCCACCAGACTCTTCGCGCAGGCCGTATTCCAGAACCCGCAGCGGCAAACCAGACTCTAGCGCTTCAACCGGCGTATTGCGGGTGTTGGTCATATGACTATGACGGGCGCTCAGACCATCCCCGCCTGGTCCAGCACCATGCCCGCCACCGATCGTTTCATAGTAGACAAAAGCGCGTCCCTGGTACATCCCACCGATCGTGACATTATTCATCGTCCCCTGGGAGGCCGCCGGTATACGACCCGGCAGAGCCAGGCTTAATGCGCCCAACACCACATCGACCACGCGCTGACCGGTCTCGGTATTGCCAACCGCCACCGCCGCCGGAAAGGCTGGATTGAGCAGGCTGCCCGGTGGAACAATCACACGCACCGGAGCAAAGCAGCCCTGGTTCACCGGCACATCTTCGGTCGCCAGCAAGCGGATACAGTACCACGTCGCTGAACGGACAATTGCCTCGACCGCGTTCACGTTACCCAGAACCTGGGGAGCCGTCCCCGTGAAATCGACCGTCAGCATCTCGCCTTCGGACGTATCCTCTGCCGGATGGACAGTTATCGTGCAGCGGATGGGGATGGGCGACTCCGTCTGACCATCGCCTTCCAGCGCGTCCTCGAATCGGTAAACCCCTGACGGAATTGTAGCGATGACGGCTTCAGTCATCCGGCGGGAATAAGCGAGCAGTGCAGCCGCGTGTTCCAGGACCAGTGCTGCACCGTGCGACTCCGTCAGCGCCAGCAGCCGCCGTTCGCCAATCCGCTGGGCGGCCAACTGCGCCTGCAGATCACCGATCCGTTCATCTGGCCCACGGCTGTTGGCGGTGATAAGGGCCAGCACAGCGTCGTTCATCACACCTGCGGTCATCAGTTTGACCGGCGGGATGATGATGCCTTCCTGATAAAGTTCGGTACTCAACGGCAGCGATCCCGGGGACATCCCGCCCACATCGGCATGATGGGCACGGCTGGCGACAAAACCGATCAACCCCGCCCCACTGAACACCGGCGACACCATCGTGATGTCCGGCAAATGCGTCCCACCGCGATACGGATCATTCAAAAGAATCACATCACCGGACGCGAAGGACTCGAAGGCCGCAATCGCCGCCTCCACCGAAGCCGGCATACTCCCCAGATGCACCGGGATATGCGCCGCCTGGGCGATCATCCGCGCCTGGGCGTCAAAGACGGCACAGGAGAAATCAAGCCGTTCGCGGATATTGGGGCTGAAGGCAGCTCGTTGCAGAGTCACCCCCATCTCCTCCGCAACAGACGCGAACAGATTACGAAACACTTCGAGCGAGATGGGGTCTACGGTCATGGATTGTCTTTATAAGGTTCGATAGCCAGCGTACCAATCATGGGCCGGAAGTGCTTGATATTGCATGTATATAGCGGAAATTGAAGTCGAAAACTGGTTGCTGCAATCAGGCAATCAAACGCATCAGGGCCATGACTGAGGTGATAATCAATGCTAAAGGCCGCCGCCAGCTTCAAATCAGCCTGCGTAACCTCGACAATTTCAAAGGCGCGCAAATATCGGAGCGCAGAAGTTTGCTTAGGCTTGTTCTGTGCGCCTTCTAACACTTCAAGCCAGACCGCGTAGGTCAGTCCCAGGTTTTGTTGCCGAGCGTACCATGCTTCAGCAAGTGGAAAGCGGCGCAGCAAATCGACAACGATGGACGAATCGACCAGGGCCGCTACCATCGATTTTTGTCCTCGCGTTTCTTGCGTTGTTCAGCTTTCCACTGAAGACTGTCGACTATGCCTTCATCTTCCCAACCACCCATATGTCCCAAGGCAATAGATTCAGAACCTGATTTGGGTTCGGGCTTAAGCAATTCCCAGGTCTCGCTGGTAACAGATGGCGGGGGGGCATCCTCCAGCAGAGAAATCTGCACTTCGACCTGACCTTCAACGGCATCAGGTGGGAGTTCAACTTCGAGTTTGCCGTTCCGAATACGTCCAGAGATGGTAAACGTATAAAGAGTCATAGTGATTGCTCCTCAATTCACTACCGTTATTATACGGCACCCCTACTCTGACGCATCCCGCCCGATGGCCTGGTTCATCTCATTCGCCGCCGCCTGAATCCCAGACTTGAGCATCCGCAGATCAACACCCCACACCAGCAGTTGCGAACCCAGTTCAATATGCAGGCGAAGTTCATCGAGCGTCGCGGGCAGGCAGCCCCACGGTTTGCCATGCTGGTGGCACACCTCCGCCACATCCTTCAGCACAGCCGGGATCGAACGACGCTCCCCTTCCGGCAGTTGATTGATGCGCCAGCGCAAATCCGCCGGGCCAACGTAGAGGCCATCCAGCCCCGGCACCTTCGCCATCGCTTCCATTTCGGATAACGCCGTCAGGGTCTCTAGCTGCACGAACAGAAACGTTTCCTGTAAAGCGTGTTCGGCCAGCGGATCGCGGTTGACCGGCAGATCCACCATAAAATTAGCTTCCAGACCGTTCCCGGCAATCCCGCGATCCCCAACGGGCGGGAACTTCACCGCTTGCACCAGATCACGGGCGGCCTGGGCATCATTCACATGCGGGATCATGAAACCGGTCGCGCCATCTTCCAGGTAGCGATACAACTGGGCTTTTTCCCGTGTCGCCGGGCGGATCATGGCGTCAATGTCATACAGATGGAAGAAGGCCAGCAGCGCCTGAACTTCACGAGCATCCATCGGATTGTGTTCGAGATCAAGCCAGATGCCGTCAAAGCCCTGATCGGCGGACATGGCGATAAAAGCCGGCAGGAAATGACCCATCATAGTCAGCCGGGCGGGTTTGCCCGTCCGCAGTTTGGCCAGGATTTTACTTTTCCGCATGGTGGAGGGAGTCCTTTTTGTGGGATGGTCTGATTGATGGGGGCGATTATAACGTGGCTCGTAGAGGAGTCGTCAGTGGATGATAATTCTATTTCTTTTGACGGAAACGGGCCTGCAGCAAATGTTCGAGTTGCTGGACGGTACGGCCCCGATCGGATAGGCATGTCCACAGCCACCCAGCACTCAACAACAGCAGGAATACAATCAACACCCACAGGAACGTCTGAAGTGCTATGCCTTGCCACAGGGCGACCGCAATCACGAGCAGCAAGAAAAGGCTACTGCCAGCATACAGATACAGTTTAGGGTTAGAGTAGACCACCCCGGAAACGATGCTGCTCCCGAGGGCATCGCTGAGTTCGATGCTGCCTTGAATGCGAGCTTGCGAATCCACCGTATAGTAATCATCTTCTTCAGAGGCCAACGATTTGCCGGTATGGAAATACTGCCGCCAAAGGTAGAGTTCAAACTCGTAGTATTCCTCACCAGGACGGGTTTTAAGAGCCTGCCCTTTCCAGAATCCGTCATCTTCCGGTTGCATGGTCAGTTGCCGGATTCGCGCTGCACAATCCGCTGGCCTCATCTCCGACCGGAAAGTGAAGACACGTCCTAACAAGATACGGTCAAGGAAGGTGGGACGAGTTTGCATGATATTCATTCGACATACATCCAGTCACTCAGGGTTACTTTCCCCAACCAGATTCCCATACCCATCCACCCGTGCCGACCACCCTGCCGGGAGCCAGGTAGTGCTGTCCAGTTGGAAGATCAGCGCCGGGCCGTTGAGGGTATCGCCGGGTTGGAGCGCCGCCCGGTCGTATAGGGCCGTCCCATCGGCACGCTGTTGAAGGGGGATGGCCGGTCTTAACTGAGCTACAGGCGCAGCTTCGAACGTCGGTTTCTCGGTCAGACCGACGGCGACCAGGCGCAGCGTGACCACTTCCACCGCCCGACCATGCAGCGCATGACCATAAGCGCGTTCGTGGGCCTCATGAAAACGATCAACCAGAGCATGGGTGTCGGACGCAGCCAACGTGTCCGATAGGGGGACACTGAGTTCATAGGCCTGCCCCTGATAGCGCATCTCCAGCGAGGCGGTCAGCGTGCGCGCCGAGTCCGGTATACCTTCCCGCTTCAGGTCGGCTTCAGCCCGCCGCGTCAAGTCGTGTAGTGCGGTGCCCAAGCGACCTGCCAACGCGTCATCGACTCGTTGGAGAATGGCCGCGCTGTAATCCAGGCGCACATCCGCCACCAGCAGACCGAGCGCACACAGCACGCCGGGATATCGTGGGATCAGCACCCGCGGGATGCTCAGGCGCTCCGCGACCTCGCAGGCGTGCAACGGCCCCGCACCACCGAAAGCCATCAGGGTAAAACCGCGTGGATCATGCCCCCGCGCTACCGAGACACGCCGCAGCGCCCGATCAATGTTGGCATTAGCGATGTCGATCACCCCCTGCGCGGCGCGTTCCACCGGCAGACCCAACTGGTCAGCCAGCCTGGTGACGGCCGCCCGCGCCGACTCCGCGTCCAACCGCATCGCCCCACCGAGGAAATGACCGGCATCCAGGCGGCCCAGCACCGCGTTCGCATCACTGACCGTCACCTGAGTCCCGCCCCGCCCGTAGCAGATCGGGCCGGGCATCGCTCCGGCGCTCTCCGGCCCAACCCGCAGCGCCCCGCCGGCATCCAACCGGGCAATCGAGCCGCCGCCCGCCCCAATCGTCTCAATATCCAGCAGCCGAATCCGTAGAGGCAGACCGTCAATCTCGGACTCCGGGCGGTGCAGCGGCGCACCAGGGCACAGGGCGACATCGGTCGATGTACCCCCAATATCCATCGTCAGGAGGCGATCAAAACCCGCCAACCGCGCCAGGTGCCAGGCACCAATTACCCCGGCAGCCGGGCCGCTGAGTGCCGTCTGGACAGCTTGCTCCCGCGCCCGTGCCGCGCTGATCACCCCACCATCCGATTTCATGATGCGGAGACCCGCAACCGCGGCCCCCTGCCCGCTGTGGGGATGCACCGGGGAAGTTTGCAGGCTGGTTTCGAGTCGGCTGAGGTAGCGGCTCATGACCGGACGCACATAAGCATCCAGCGCCACTGTGCTGGCGCGTTCGTACTCGCGGAACTCCGGCAGCACCTCGCTGGAGAGCGCGATCTGCGCTTCAGTGAACAGACCACGCTCGATCATCCGCGCTTTGACGGCTTGCTCATGGGCCGGGTTGCGATAGCTGTAGAGGAAACACACCGCCACCGACTCGATCTGTTCGGCCTGCATCGCATCCAGCACGCGGTCTAGCACAGTCATGTCCAACGGAGTCAAGACCACCCCTGTTGGATCGAGCCGTTCGGGAACTTCATAGCACCACCCACGGGGGATGAGCGGCGGCGGTAACGTCGGCTGCAGCGCGTAGAGATCCGGTCGATTCTGCCGTCCAATGAACAGCAGGTCACGGAATCCCTCCGTCGTCAGGAGGGCGGTACGAGCGCCCTTCCGTTCCAGAATGGCGTTGGTCGCCACAGTCGAGCCGTGAGACACCTGCTGGAGCGCAGCGAGTCCACCCGGGGTGACTGCCTCCAGACCCGCCAGCATGGCCCGGGCGGGATCATCCGGCGTACTGAGGAGTTTATGAATATGGAGCTGCCCATCCTGAAAGCGGACCAGATCCGTGAAAGTGCCGCCAATATCAACGCCAACGTGCATCCCGGTTCATCCCCAATAAGGCAGAAGAAATGGGATGATTATAACGATTGGGATCGAGGATGCCGCCTATGATGGCAAGCTGACAGTCACGGTGGTGCCAACATGCTCCTGACTGCTCACGCTTAAGCGACCCTCATGGGCCTTAACCACGTCATGAGCCAGGGTCAGGCCCAGCCCCAGCCCACCCCGTTCATTGATATTACTCCCCCGGAAGAAGGGCGTCATGATGCGCGCCTGCTCATCCAGTGGGATACCGATTCCCAGATCGGTGATCTGCACCTTTACAGTGCTATCCTCAAGTTCCACCTGAACTTGAATGGAAGTCCCTTCATTTGAAAAGCGTGCCGCGTTCGACAACATCTCATGGAAAGCTCGCTTGAGGCTGACGGCATCACCGGTCACCTGTATACCCGTGGGTACGCTCAGGACAAAGCGATTATGCTGTCCCAGTTCAGCCTCAACCGTGACGATCACCGCCTTCAATAGATCATTCAAATCGATGGTGCTTCGGATGGAATCAATGGCGGCGAAATCACCCCGCACCGCCAGACCGATGTCATCCAACATCCGGGTTAGCTTTTGAATTTGTTGATTCATCGTTTGTCGTTTGGCCGCTCGTTGCTCCGGGGTCAAGCGGTCGAAGTAATATTCCAACGTTTCCAAAGAAGACAGAATAATCGCCAGAGGAGTACGGAATTCATGGGCAAGACGCAGCATCATG
>JAFLCG010000008.1 GCA_017303635.1 Anaerolineae bacterium
GCTCATCCGACCGTATGGCAGCTTCCAGTTGCTTTACTTCCACTTCCGGCAGCGTGTAGTTGGGATATCGTTTGTTCATCCCTCTATTCTATTTTACTTTCTACCCTTTTCCACATACCTACTTATGCTTCGATGAGTTACTCAACTAGTGCTACGCTGTATATAAATCAACATCCCTTCAAATGAGTGAAATGCGACGAATCTGAGGATTCAAATCGTCGCATTTGAGGGAAAGAACTAGGGAATACTATAAAATTTACCAACCTGCACTGTCACGGACGTCCCTTTACCCATGCTACCCGTTCATCCAGACAGGGGCGAAGCCTGTCAGGTAGTTGAAGCCCGCTGGACGGACGATGCCTTTTTCAATTTCGGCGATGTAGCTGATCCAGTGATCGTTCTCGTAGGCACCGAAGAGCAGCAGCGCCCCCTCAGGCGACCACATGGGCATCCCTTGCGTTCCCCCGGCAGGATAGATCGGGTGGGCTTCGCTGCCGTCCGGGTGCATGACATACAGACGGCGCACGTCGTCCCGGTCGCTGATGAAAGCGATCCAACGCCCATCGGCTGACCACAGCGGCAGACTGTCAAAAGTGGGGGTGGTGGTTAACGAGCGGAGTTGACCACCATCAGCATCCATTCGATAGAGATCAAAGTCGCCACCTTCCGGGGAAGCAAAGACAATCTGCGAGCCATCCGGGGCAAGTGCCGGGGAATAGACGGATTCTGCTAATCGTCGGGGTGAGGCCGCGCCATCGGCTCGCACAGACCAGAGGGCTTGTTGAGTATCCACGTAGTAGAGGTACTGGCTATCGCTCGACCAGAGGATCGGCTGGAACAGTTTAAGCCCTTCGGCTATACGTCGTATGCGACCCGTCTCCAGATCTACCACCATCAGGTAAACCGCTTCGCCACCAATGGGTCGACGAGCACCATAGGCAATGGCGCTGCCATCCGGCGACCACATTGGCTGCTGGGCGATCAGTTCTGTGCCGGGGAAGTGCTGCAGGGTGTTGCCAGTGGTATCAGCCAGATAAAGCCCAAATACCTCGTAGCCATAGGCCACCCGCCCCTGATCCGGTGACCAGGTGGTGTAATGAAAGCCGAAGTAAGGCATGGCAATGGGTTCTGCAGCCAGGCGATGGGCCATTCCACGAGACAGATCGAGCATATAGGGGCGATGGGCCACCCTTCGACCGGCCTGTGGCACATCTTCAAGATAGGCTAACGCCCGGGCAGGGCCGCCACCCGCCAGGCTCAAGGCCCCGGCGATCAGCAGTAGCGACAGGATCAACAGACGCAGGACAATAGGGAACATAGGGTTTCGTCACAGCTTCCATTGCACGCGCGTGACGATAGCACATCCTGGCCCAGTCAGCCACGCGGAGCACGACCTCCGCCTTTCGACGGATTTTCCTTTCCCTTACGCACGCCGGTGTTATAGTCTGAGGAAGGAAGTAGAGAGGGCTGAGCGCGAAGCATACAGTCTTTTCCACAAGAGCTTGCTTCACGAAACTTGCAACCAGTCACTGGTTTTACGGAGATAACTACTATGCCGATTCGCATCATGCTCGTGGACGATCATCAGGTCGTGCGGCAGGGTGTACGGATGTTCCTGACGCTCGATCCTGATCTGGAAATCATTGGCGAGACCAGTGATGGCAAGTCAGGCGTTGAGATGGCCCGTCAACTCAAGCCGGATGTCATCCTGATGGATTTGCTCATGCCGGTGATGGATGGTGTGACGGCTATCGGGATTCTGCGGAAAGAACTGCCTGATACCGAGATCATCGCGCTCACCAGCGTACTAGAAGATAACGCCGTCATGGGGGCTATGCGCGCCGGGGCTATCGGCTACCTGCTCAAGGATACGGCTGCCGAGGAACTCATCCGGGCGATCAAAGCAGCGGCTGAAGGTCAGGTGCAGTTGTCGCCCAAGGTGGCGGAGCGCCTGTTCCGCGAAATCCGCGCCCCGGAAAGCCCGGAAACACTCACCGAGCGCGAAACTGATGTGCTGCGGCTGCTGGCTTCCGGCCTTTCCAATAAGCAGATCGCCGCGCAGTTGGTCATCGGGGAAAAGACGGTCAAGACGCACGTCAGCAACATCCTGAGCAAGCTGGGGGTGAGCAGCCGCACGCAAGCCGCGCTGCACGCGGCTCGTATCGGGCTGGTCAGCGGGGTGGGTAATCCGTTCGGCTAGTTCCAGATCCACATACAAGCCGATTGCTAGACTGCGAGGGTGGCAAGGAATATACGATGCTCAACCTGCAAGACTTTGCGGCCGATTTTCTGCAACAGACGGCCAGTCAACTGCTGACTGCCCGCACACCTGAAGCCCTGCTGGAAGCAGCCAGTGTCTATGCGCGGGGTCAGGGGGCAACCGCCGGGTCACTGGTCTATGCGGAAGTCGAAAGTGTAGACGATCAACCCCACTGGCGGATCGTGGCTGAATGGGCAGCAGAAGGCGTGCCGCTGCGGGGGCTAGGAGAACCCTCGCTGGAACATACAGACTCCGCTTCCGCGCATTTCTTCGCGCATCCTAACCAGCCTTATTTCCTCGAAGACGCACCTCAACACCCGGATTTGCATCCAGTCGTCCGCCAGCAGTGCCGTGATCTCCAACGACAGAGCATGGTGCTTATCCCGCTCAAGAATCAGGATCGGTGGGTGGGGCTGCTGGGGTTTTTCTGGCGCGACTCATACACATTCACCCCGGACGATCACCGGGTATTTAGTTCCGTCATCTATCAGATCGCTCCGGTGATTGATGCCCTGCGCCTGATGCAATACAGCCAGCAGCAAGCAGCCCGATTGGAAACGCTCAACCGCATCAGCACCGCCTTGACGCAGGCTGTGGATGAAGTGGGCATTGTCGGGGCGCTGACTCCATTGGTCGAACAGTACGGCGGGAGCTACATCGAACTGGAATATCAGGATGTGGAAGAAGTCCGTTACCGGGCGACCACTACCACTGCCGAACACAACCGCTGTTTTCTTCCGGCGACCGTCGCCCGCTGGCAGGAAGGGGAAGGGGCCGTCCGCACCACATCCTATCAGCAGATGCCCCCGCATTCAGCCTGGGACTATGGCATTGATGCTTTGGCCATGGAAACACCGGACAGCCCATTATTTGTCGAGTATCTGCCCGATGAACCCCGCCTGAGCGCCGAGGCCCGGGCACGCATCCGCAGTGAACTTCAGTCCCGCGCATTGATTTACATGCAGCTTTACAGCGGCGGGCGTTTGCAGGGGAACCTGGCAATTGCCTGGTCGGAAGCCCACCCTTTCAGCGAAGATGAACGTGCCATTTATACCCGTCTACGGCAGACCCTGGCGGATGTGGTCGCTTCGCGGCGGGCGTACCTGGCCGAACAGGAAGCACGCCGGGAAAGCGAAACGCTCTACCGGGCCGGGGAAGCGATCAACCGCGCACGTACTTTTGAAGAACTTCTGGATGTGCTGGTATCGTTTAATCTGGCCGGGGATGGGGTGGGCATCAGCATCTTCGATACCCCTTCGATCGAAGGGGCCAGCCGCCTGATTGTTTTCACCCGGGCGATTAACTCGCCTGACTACCTGAACCTGGAGATTTCGCTGGAAGACTTTCCGGCGGTCAGGCGAATGCTCACCGAGGGGCGGATCGTCCTCATCAACGACCCGGCGAATGACCCCCGGCTCGACCCGGTCAGCGCCCGCTTTTACCAGCAGTATGGTATTCAGTCGGTTCTTGGTCTGGCCCTGCTGGTCGGTGGGGAATTCATCGGCACCTTATCGCTCACCGCAGTCCTGGCCCCGCAGCAGTTCACTGAACGCGACATCCGACAGATCACTGGTATTGCCAATCTGGTGGCCACGGCCGTCGAGCGTATCCGTTTGCAGGAGCAGACACTCAAGGCTAGTTTGCAGGCGGAAAAGCTGGCGCAGGTCAGCGCGTCACTGGCGCAGGCAACGGATGAAATGGGCGTGTTGCGGGCGCTGGTACCGCTGGCCCAAACCTGCGGCGCTACCCAGATGGGTCTGGAATATATGGATGTGGCCGAGGCGATGCAGGTGACTGCAGGCGCACATGGCGTGGAATTCGCCCCGGCCCCGGTGGCTATCTGGCTGGACGGGGAAGTCAGTCAGGTGACATTCGGGAACTCCCCACTGCGTCCCGCCAGTGATTACGGCATTGATAAGATTGCTTTGCAGCATCCACAGGAACCGCTATTTCTTGAAAATCTGCTGGAAGATCCCCGCCTGACGGCTGAAGCACGTGAACGCCTGGGTCAGGAAGTCAAATCACGGGCGCTGGTGTACATGGCGCTGTTCAGCGGTGGACGCTTCCAGGGAAATCTCAGCATTGCCTGGCGAAATCCACATCCCTTCAGCACAGAAGAACGGGCGATCTTCATCGCCTTGCGCCAGACTCTATCCGATGTCGTCGCTTCCCGGCGATCCTATCTTGCAGAGCAGGAAGCACGCCAGGAAAGCGACACACTTTACCGGGCGGGGGAAGCCATCAACGGCGCACAATCGTTTGAGGAAGTCGTGCGCGCAGTTGCCAGATTAGGCTTGAAGACCGATGTGATCGGAATGGCGCTGTATGACCACTTTGACCTGGCGCGGGCGGAGGGCTACCAAGCCTATATTCTGCGCGTGCAGGATGAACCCCACAGGGTATATCAGCAGCATGAGCGCTTTGACCAATATTCCCATATGAAGGAATTTGCGGTTCATGACGCGCTCGAAATTGCAGACATCGCCACTGATCCCGTGATGCCTGACAAATCGCGCGAGTTGTATCTGGGTCTGGGCCTTCAATCGTTGTTTGGGGTTACGCTCCGAGTCGGTGAACGGGTGATTGGCGGCATCGGTTTTCATGAGTGTGTGGCCCGACGCTACTCGGAACAGGAAAAGCGCCTGCTCACGAGTATTGCTGACATGATCAGCACGGCGATTGAACGCATCCGGTTGCAGGAGCAGGCTGAAGCCGGGCAGCGACGAGCAGAAAAAGTGGCCCAGATCAGCGCGGCTCTGGCGCGGGCCGCTAATCAGGCCAGCCTGGGTGAGGCTTTCAGCGCCTTCCTGCAGGAAACTGGCGCAGCCATGATGTCGATCAGCTATATCGACCCGGAAGAGTTGACGGAGCCGAGCCAGCATATCGACAATGTGCATCAACGCTACAGCACGACCATTTATGCGCTGTGGCCTGCACCGGAAGACGGTTCGCCGCTGCCACAAGAACATAAACCGGCGGGCGCACCGATGTTCGGGGGGGATCTGGATACCTTGCTGCGACGCGATCTGCAACAGATCGTGTATGTGGAAGATATGCTCAACGATCAGCGCCTGACCGCAGCCTATCGTACGGATTTTGTAGCCACTTTTGGCTTCCGTGCAGGGGTCTATATGCCGCTCTTCCACGGCAACCGCCTGCAGGGGTATGTGGCGGTCGGCTGGCGAGAAGCACATCACTTTAGCGAAGAAGAACACTATCTGTATGAACGGCTCAAGCGGACGCTGGCGGCTCATGCGGAAGCGCGGCGCGCCTATATGGCGGAAGAGGCAGCCCGCAAGGAAAGCGATGTGCTGTACCGCGCCGGTGAACAGATCAACGGGGCCAACAGCATTGAGGAAATTGTCGAAGCGGTGGCGACGCTGCCCCTGAAGACGTCGCTGGTGGCGCTGGGTGTCTTTGAGAACGGGGATATGGAAGGGGCGACCTGGCAGGATGTATATATTCGGCAGCTCAAGCAAGGCGCGCCCATCACGGTCCGGCACCTCACCCGTGAAGAACATCCCGCCGGATTTTCCTTCCGCAACCGGGACATGATCGTGATCGAGGATACGCTGACCGAACCGGATGTGCCGGAGACTTCCCGACGGATCTACCTGAGTGGGGGTGTCCGCGCGCTGCTGACGATCACCCTCAAGATCGGTGATCGAATCATCGGTGGGGTGGGCTTTAATGATTACCAGCCCAAACGATATACCGACCGGGATAAACGGATCACTGTCGGCCTGGGTGGATTGGTCTCCAACGGGGTGGAGCGCATCCGCCTGCGAAAAGAAGCCGAAGCAGCCCGGCGCCGCGCTGAGACACTTTCCCACATTCATGCGGCGGTTTCCGGCAGCCATGACGAAGCCTCCATCCTGAGGGCGTTGGAGACGTTTACCAGCGCGATTGGCGCACACAGCATGAGCTTGCGTTATGTGGACTGCGACGAGGATGGCGTGATTCTCCGGTCGTGGCTGGTGGCGGAATGGAAAGATGGGCGCACCCGCCCCATCAGCCGAGGCGAACGCCAATCCAACTTCCCGATGCAGGACTGGTGGGGCAAAGTGGTGGGTGGACTCTTCGTCAGCGAGGACGTGGAGACGGATGCGCGGATCAGTGCCGAATACCGGCAGCACCTGATGCAAGAAGACATCACCTCGATGGCTTCCCTGCTGCTCTACGGGGGAGGCGGCATGCAAGCGCTGCTGAGCGTCTTCTGGCAACAGGCGCATCAATTCACACTGGATGAGCAACATATCTTTTCCCAACTGACCCGGACTCTGCCGACGGTCATTGCCACCCGCCGTGCTTTCCTGGCTGAACAGCAGCGCGCCCGTCAACTGGAAACAGTGGCGAAGGTCAGCGCAGCGGTCACGGGACGGCTAAACCGGGATGCGCTGCTGCAAACCCTGACAGAGATGACCGAAGTCAGCTTTGAGAACTTCCATATGGAGATCTTCCTGCTGGATGAACTGCAGTGCCTGGTGCAAGCGACCCACGTGGCCCAGGGCCTGCCGCGGCTAGAAATCGACCTCTATGAAGAACGCTCGTTGATCGCCCGCGCCGCCCGTGAACGGCAGCCGATGCGCGCCGATGACATCACGGCAATAAACGGCTGGTCACTGGCTCCGCTGATCCCCAATGCGCGGGCTGAACTGGCTGTCCCGATGACACTGGGCGAGCGCTTGATCGGTGTGCTGGTGGTGCAATCGACCGAGGCCGGGCGGTTTAGCGAAACTGATAGCTGGGTCATGTCCACGCTGGCAGATTTGCTCTCGGTCGCGATCCAGAATGCGGACCTGTATGCCCAGGCTCAGGAAGGGGCGGCCTACGAGGAGCGCAACCGACTGGCCCGCGAACTCCACGACTCGGTTTCGCAGGCGCTGTATGGCATCGCGCTAGGCACCAAGACCGCCCGCGCCCTGCTCGACCGCGATCCTTCCAAGCTGAAGGAGCCTTTGGATTACATCCTGCAACTGGCGGATGCCGGTTTGATGGAAATGCGGGCGTTGATCTTCGACCTACGGAAGGACTCGCTGCAAGAGGAAGGGTTGCTGGCTGCGCTCACCCGGCAGACAGACTCGATGGGGGCGCGGTACGGAATCACCATCCACAAAGACTTCTGTGATGAACCCCTGCTGCCGCTGGCGACCAAGGAAGGTATTTACTGGGTCGCCCGAGAGGCTCTGCATAACATCGTCAAACATGCTAAAGCGACGCAGATTGATCTGTCGCTGGATTGTAACGCGCACTCGTTGTGGCTGGAGATCCGCGACAACGGGCTGGGATTCGACCCCAACGCCGATTTCAAAGGGCATATGGGGCTGGGCAACATGCGGGAACGGACGTCCCGGCTTGGCGGCACGCTGGAGATCGAGTCCCAACCGGGCGGGGGGACGCTGGTTCGGGTGCGCGTCCCACGTCCGCTTGGGGAATGCCTAGCCTAAAGGCTCAGCGGTCGGCTGACCGGCAGCAGCCAACAGCGTATTGACCTGTGCATCTACATCCAACAGGCAGGACCCGGCCGGTGAGTTGAGCAGCTGCCACTGCACACGGGTGAAGGTGGACATGCCCAGCACCAGCCGCCCCATGGGGTCTTCCCCAATCGCCATTAGAATATCGGATGGGATGGTGGTTGGATCGAGCAGCCAGGCGATGTGCTGGAGCATCTGACTGCGGCGCTCCGGGCCGTAGTCCGGGCAGGCATCCACCCCGGTTTTGATGTCCTGTACGGCTATCCGCTGGGACTCGGGCAGGGCCAGATTCGCCGCGTTTTGCACATTGGCGACGACCGTCGGGTTCATCGGTAGCGATTGCGCCGGGGTGGGCGTGACGGTCCCACTCGGTGCACGGCTGATGGCAGCAAAGCCGATCACGCCGACGGTGAACAGGAAAAAGGCCAGACTGATGAAAAACCGGCGCTGATCCGCCGGCGTGTTCCCAGATGACTTCATGACCCGCCTTGCAGCGACATGAGATAAAGATACAGGTTGCGACCACCGCTCTCACTGAGGCGGTTGGTGGAATACTGATGATCGACCCCTAGCTCGCCGCCGGAGCGCATGAAGCTGATGAACTCGGCTTCGGTGGCGGCGTAGGCCAGCAGAGACTTTTCCCCGTCAATGCCTTCCCCGACATCGCCATGACAGGAGGCGCAATCGAGGGCTTCATAACGCCCACGCCCCCGCTCGATGGCCTGGGTATCGACCGCGGCAGCGCCGACGGTCACAGTGGCGGCCGCGGTTGCCACAGACGGCGGGGCGGTCGGCTGGGTGAAGCTGAAGGTGGGGATGATGGCTGTGTTGGTGGGTGCCGGGGTTGCTGTTTCCGCCGGTGCAGCCGCGCCACCGCAGGCCGCAAGCGTGAGCAGGAGCAAGATGAAGGTCAGCAGTGACAGGTACAGACGTGTGTGCATAGCCGGTTTATCCATGCGTCAAATAGTATGGGTATCAGGTATCAGTTGGCAGTTGCGTCAGCACGATGATAGACCAAATCGAGGAAATAGACGAATGCAGTGCTATTGGCAGACGAGTGATCTGCCATTTGGCATACGCATGTTAATGAAGGTGCCTTGTACGACCGGCCTTATCCGCTCACCATCCCATCTTTGCAGCACTACGCTTTGCGGCTGCCGCTGGCAGAAGAGCAAGCTGCCAGCCTCTGTCCATATGGGATAGAGGATTCCGGGAACATCCAACAGAAGCTGCTGATCGTCGTTCCTTACCTGAATGCTATCGGCTTCATATCCAGCTTGATTCATCACACTGACCGCCCAGCGCCCATCCTGGCTCCATCTTTGGAAAGCATAACCTCGATTTGCATCCGGGCTGATATTGATAATTTGCTCTCCATGCCGCCGGTAAATCTGAAACAGCGAGGAGGCATCTGGTTGTGCAACGCTCAAGGTCAATTCGTTTTCAGCATTCCAATACAATGTAAAAAAACCACTGACATCGGAGAATACCAGTGTGGAGTTCTCGCCATTCCAAATCAATACGCTGCTTGTATCGCCATAGCGAAGTCCATATGAGACATATGCTAGGCGACCATCCCGGCTCCAACCAAAAGGGTAATCATCTTGGTCTGGAGTCTGGCTGAGGTTAAGTGTTTGCTGACCATCCCAAATATAGACTTCGCTCGGAAAAGAGCGGCCTTCAACTTGCCCTAACGGCCGCATCCGAAATGCCAGACGATTATCTGGACTCCACCTTACAAAATTCACATCGTCGACAAGCCCCGGCGGATTGACGCTCACAACCATCTCACCATTCCAGACAAACACACGAGCGCCTTGATTATCCTCTGATCCGACAAATGCCAGGTAGTGCCCATCCGGACTCCAATAGAATTGGTAAAATCGGGTGCTAGCCGGGGCTGTATAAATCACTTGTGGGTTGTTCACCGAGGAGTGCACATTGAAGATTCGCACATCGTTTTGATCATCGGCTGATCCCGCATAAGCCAATTCACCATGGGCGTTTAAATCCAGCGTAAAGGTATTAGGGAAGCCGGGGATGGGTGCGCTAAAGTGTCGTTCCAGGTCATGCAGGGTGACGATTTCTTGCTGACCCAATACGTAGACAATCCAGTCGCGGCGCGGGTTCATCTGCCCCAGAGCGGGCATCAGCAGCGACAGGAGGGTGATCGGCAGCGCCAACCAAAGGGTAAGTCGAAGCAGGTAGGGTAACACGGCGGGTCGCCTTCAAACTCGATAATTGCTTCAAGTATATATCGAGGTATGGTCAGGGCGGCGGGAGGATATACGGCGCGGACGCCTAATCCTCCCCTACACAGCGGCGGACTCACCGCGAACGATTCGGGTCGAGCGCCTCTTGCAGACCATCGCCCACGAACGAGAAACTGAGCATGGTGAGGGCGACCAGCAGAGTCGGGAAGAGCGCCAGATGGTAGTAGACGCGGATGGTATTGCCGATGCCGGAGCCGACCATCTTGCCCCAACTGGCGGTCGGCTCGGTGATGCCGATGCCGAGGAAGCTCAATCCGGCTTCCGCAAAGATCGCCAACGGGACGGCGAAGGTGAAGGAGATCAACAGCGGGGAGAGCGCGTTGGGGAGGATATGCGTCAGGATGATGCGGAGGTCATTGGCTCCCAGCGCCCGCGCCGAGGTCACAAATTCTTTTTCGCGGTAGGTCAGGAACTGGGCGCGAGTCAGGCGTAATGGTTCGATCCAACTGGTGACGGCCAACACGAAGATGACATTCCCGACGCCGGTTCCGAGGACGGTCAGCAGAAAGAGCGCGAAGAGCAGCGGCGGGATGGCCGTGGCGATATCCACCACGCGCTGAATGGCGAAGTCAATCCAGCCACCACGATACCCGGAGAGCATCCCCAAGGGCACACCGATGGCGAAGGCGATCAAGGGCACCAGCAGGCCGACGGTGAGCGACGTCCGCGCCCCGTAAATCAGGCGGGTGAGGTAATCGCGGCTGGAGCTATCCAACCCCAGGGGATGCTCGGCATTGACGAACGGCAGCGTATTGGCCCGCAGGGTGAAGAACACCCGGTCATAGTCATAGGGCGCGATGACATCCGCCAGCAGCGCCAGCAGCAAAAAGACGACCAGAATGAACAGCCCGAGCATCGCCAGCCGATTGCGGCTAAAACGACGGGCAGCATCCCGCCAGAGCGAGCGCTGCTCTATGCTGGCTACCGGGGTAGAAAGGGAGGGCGTCACAGCGGCAGGTGCAGTCACAGCTCAGGCGCTCCCGGTGATGCGGACACGCGGGTCGATCACCGTGTAGAGAATATCGGTAATGAGATAGGTCAGGCCCCAGAAGAAGGCGACCAGCAGCACCAGCCCCATCACCATGGGGTAATCCCGATTGAAGATGCTGGTGATGAAGAATTTGCCGAGGCCGGGGATGCCGTAGACCACTTCAATGAACAATGAGCCCGTCAGCAGGTTCGGGATTTGTGGCAGCAGCACCGTAATCATGGGAATGAGCGCGTTCCGGAGCACATGCCGAAACATAATGGTCCGTTCGGAAAGCCCTTTGGAACGGGCCGTCCGCACATAATCCGCCCCGAGTGCATCGGAAACACTGGCGCGGGTATAGCGGGCTACCAGCGCCAGCGGGGCCAGCGCGTAGGTTATCACCGGCAGGAAGTAATCCCACGAGAGGATAGCGGCTCCATCGGGCGTGATCGGCCCGATGATCCAGCGGTTGGGCTGCCCCCAGCCAGCCTGGAAGCCGAAAATGATCAAGAGGAAGGTAGCGATGATGAAGTTCGGCAGGGTGATGCCGAGGGTCGCCGTAAAGGTGATGACGTTATCGATCCAGCTATTGCGGCGATAGGCCGCCACAATCCCCATCAAAATCCCCAACCCAAAAGAGACAATGATGGTATAGAGGCCGACGTGCAGAGTCACCGGCCAGGTGCGGACGATGACATCCGTGACCGGCGGATTCCCGGCGACGGCGAACGAGTTGCCAAAATCGAGGCGCAGGGCGCTGCCCAAGAAATTGAAGTAGCGTTCGATCGGGGGTTTATCCAACCCGTATTTGCGTTCCAGATTGGCGAGCGCATCCGCCGAATAGCCGCGTTCGCCCAGCGTGAACGGACCACCGGGAACGGCATTCATCAAGACAAAGACGATGACAGAAACCGCCAGCATGACAAAAACCAGAGCGATCAGGCGGCGGATGATATAACCGGTCATTTAAGTTTCTCAAGCAAGCGACGTATCCCCACCCCTAGACTTTTTTCAGGGCAGGCGCAAAGAAGGAACCTCACCCCTAAATCCCCTCTCCTTATCGGCGGCGCGTAACCTGCTGGTCGAATTAAGGTTATCCTGCGCCGCCTGGAGAGGGGACTTTCGGAGGTGATCGCAGAGCCTGCGATCACCTCAAATTGCTTGGTAGAGAAAGTCTACCTATATGCGACTTTCGCTCAATCCCATAGGTTCTGTCTGCTTCCCCCTCTCCTGGTGGGAGAGGGGTTGAAGTGAGAGCCTTACGACGAGCGATAGGTTTGGGCTTCGCTCACGGCGCTGGTGATGTAGAACGTCCCCCAGCACCAGTCATTGCCCCAGTGCAGCGCACCGACGCCCTGAGCATCCGGGCGGAAGCAATCCCCGGCGACATAGGGTTGGAAGAGATCACCCTGGATACGATGGACGAGGAAGATACCCCCCACGTCTTCAACCAAGATTTTCTCGGCATCCATGTACATCTGGGTACGAACAGCCGGATCGCCCACCATCACATTGGCATCGTTGACCAGTTGATCGAAGGTCTCGTTACGCCAGGAGTGACGACCGGTCGAGACCCACACGCCGAGCATGTTGGAGGGATCGAGGTAGTCCATACCGTAGGAAACGGCACCGAACTGGACGGTGGTCGGGCGGGCCAGCAGACCTTCCATGAAGGCGCTGAATTCCATGTTGTTGACGGTGATTTCCACGTTCAGGCATTCGCTGATGGAAGCTGCCGAGGCAACCCACCAGGCCGCACGGGCTTCGGTCTCACCACGCAGCTTGAGTTCCTGCGCCGGGAAACCTGCGCCATCCGGGTAACCGGCTTCGGCGAGCAGCGCCTTGGCGGCTTCGCAGTCGTAGCCCTGGAACTGCTTCAGGTCGCCGGCTGTATCCGAGGCGGGGAAGCCCGGAGCCAGGAAGGAGTAAGCCGGGATACCGAACTGGGAACCGATGACGTTGGCGACGATGGCTTCACGATCCAGCGCTTTGGCAAAGGCCTGGCGCACCTGGAGGCTATCGAACGGTGCGGTGTAGGTATCGAAGAACAGGTAGTCAGTACGGAAGTCACCGAAGTTCGGGCGGTAGTTGGCGCTGAGGGTCTCATCCGCCGCGATCACTTCGAAGTCTGCCGGGCTGATGTGAACATAGTTCACGCGGTCGATTTCGCCATTCTGGAAAGCCAGGAAGCTGCCATTGAGCTGATCGCCGTAGATGCCTTCCATCTGCCGCAGGAAGGGCTGACGGAAACCGGTGTAGGTCGGGTTGGCGGTCAGGAGGAGGCGGCTGCCCGCTTCCAGTTCACTGAGCATGAAGGGGCCAGAGCTGACGCTGAGCGCCGGATCAATCACATAGCCGGGGCCGTGTTCAGCCAGGGCTTTGGCCTGCAGGGGCGGCCAGAAGTAGACGGTGCCGGGCAGGTACGGACGGGGGCCGTTGGTTTCGATGACCAGGGTCAGGTCATCGACGGCGCGGATACCGACTTCATCGATACCGACTTCACCGGCAACCGCTTCCGACCAGTTCTTGATGGTGCCCTGCCACATCCAAACGAAGTCATAGGCGTTGGCGGGATCCACCATGAAGCGGTAGCTGGCGGCATAGTCTTCAGCGGTCAGCGGGGTGCCGTCGCTCCAGACCTGGCCGGGACGCAGCTTGAACGTCCAGGACAGACCATCTTCCGAGGCTTCCCAACTTTCGGCGGCACCGGGGATGAGGTTCAGATTCTCATCGAGGTTGACCAGCGGATCGCTGAACAGGTCGAACAGGTTGGTATCACCGCAGATGCGCTGATAGACCGTCACGACAGAGGAGAGCGAGATTTCGGTACGGCTGGAATCGCAGATGGTGCGCCAGGTCTGCATTTCATAGGGGGCGGCATCCGCGGGCAGGGCACGCCCGTAGACATCGACATTCTCCTGGGCGCCGGCGATGGGCAGCGCAACGACTGCCAACCACAGGGTCAGGGAAAGCATAAACAACAAAACGGATAGTTTTCTATACATCGGGTCGGCTCCTTCATGAACTTTCTCAAAAACGCACGGCATGGGCGTGTGTGAGCGACAATCGTACATCCCTTACGGGAATCCAGCAAATAGGCTGGATGGGAGCCTTAACGAGCAATAAACGCTCCTATGTGAGCGAGATTGAACGCTTTTGCGCTTTGGATTATGCGGGGTGGAAAGCAGTTGTGGGGAGGCACTGCCTCCCCACAGACGTGAACTTACTTGGAGGAGAAATTCAACTCGAAGGTGCCGACTTTGTTCTCACCCGCGCCTTCCAGGTCGAGGATGAAGACTGAGGTCACGAAGAAGATGTACTTGCCATCGTCCGGTAGCTCAAAACGCACGATGGACGAATCGGTCGAACCGTTGGAGTCGTCATTCGCCGTGATGCGTTCACCATTGGTAGCGAACAAGTGGAGTGCGGTGTCAAAGTCATTGCTGGATACATCAATGTTCACCACATCACCTTCGTTGCCAGTGAATGTATAGTAGTAGACCGGCTCCTGCAGGGTAATCTCGGCTTCCAGTGTGCCGACATCTTCCACATTGCCGTGATAGTAGGTGATCGAATCGGGTTCAGCACCGTCCGGGACGTTGTTACCGTTCAGTTCGAGGCGATAGTCCTCATCACCGTTTTCGACCTCTTCCCAGGGGCCAAAGCGGGTCAGGAAGATGAAGTACCCGCCGTCCTGCGGCAATTCCAGTTCAATCTCCGGGTCAAGGCCGTTGGTATCATCGTCAGTGGTGTAGATTTCACCGCGTTCTCCCAGCAAAACCATGTACATATCCAGGTCATCGGTTAGCGCCTCGGCGCTGATGGTCACTTCATCACCTTCGCTGCCGATGAAGGAATACAGGACAGCCGTCACATTGTCGCTGAAGGTGCCCTCGACTTCTTCGCCATCTTCGAGGATGGGTATCGTGAGTTGCTCTTCTTCCTGGGCGGCAGCCGTCCCGAAGAGTGCCAACAACAGGGCCAGGACAGCAAAGATGAGTATGAACCGAGATGTACGCATTAACAAAAGCTCCAGATTAACGAGGATAACTGGCTTGTTCGCACTCGATGAGGGCGCAGCCTAGATTTAACTATACAGGCAACTGGTCGGGGAAAAGCCTTCAGATTGTACGTGATTGATGGTAATCCCCTTCTAATTGCTGTATCAGCTGCCTCGAACGTTTGTTACAATCAGGCGCTCAGCAGGGCGATCAGGAGCGTGGACGATGGCGGCAGATTTACTCAAGGGATTGAACACGGCTCAGGGTGAGGCGGTCTCCGCCGGTGAAGGCCCGGTGTTGGTGCTGGCCGGGCCGGGCAGCGGTAAAACCCGCGTGCTGACCCACCGCATCGCCTGGCTGATCCGGGAGATGGGTGTGCATCCCTCTGCCATCATGAGTGTGACCTTCACCAACAAAGCCGCTGGAGAGATGAAAGGCCGTGTCGAGGCGATCCTCGGCGGACGGTTGCAAGGCTTGCAGATCGGCACCTTCCACGCCATCTGCGCCCGCCTGCTGCGCAAGGAAGCGACCCACACCGACCGCAAATCGGATTATGTCATCTATGACACCGATGATCAGCTGACGGTCATCGACCAGGCCATGAATGAGCTGAACATTGACAGCAAACGCTGGAAGCCGCGAACGCTGCTCAACCAGATTTCTGCCGCCAAGAATGAACTCATCACGGCGTCAATGTACCGGGCTGACGGCTATAACGGCGAGATCACCCGCCGGGTTTACGAACGCTATCAGGAAATTCTGGTGGCGGCCAACGCCCGCGACTTCGACGATCTGCTGCTGGATACCGCGGTGCTGATGCGGGATGACGCCGAGGTGCGGGAACGCTATCAGCGCTTCATCGAGTACCTGCTGGTGGATGAATTTCAGGATACGAACGCCGCACAGTATGCGCTGGTGCGGCTGCTGGCTGCGCCGCAAAACAATGTGTTTATCGTCGGGGATGAAGACCAGGCGATTTATGGTTTTCGCGGGGCGGATTACCGCAACGTGCTGCAATTCCGCAAGGACTTCCCTAAGGCCAAAGTGGTGCTGCTGGAACAGAATTACCGCTCGACCCAGATTGTGCTGGACGCGGCGCGGGCCGTCATTGACCGGAACCCGAACCGCACCCGCAAGGAACTTTTCACCGACCGACGCGGCGGCCTGCCGGTGAGCATCTTTGAAGCCTACAGCGAGACTGAAGAAGCCGAGTTCGTCATCAAAACGGTGCAGGAGTTGGTCAAACGGCAGGACATGGCGTATGGGGATTTCGCGGTCATGTACCGTACTAACGCCCAATCCCGCGCATTGGAAGATGCGTTCATCAAACAGCGGGTGCCTTACAAACTGGTCGGCGGCGTGGGGTTTTACAAACGCCGGGAAATCCGCGACCTGATCGCCTATCTACGGGTTATCCACAATCCGGATGACACCGTCAGCTTCAGCCGCATCATCAATGTGCCTAAGCGCGGGATTGGGAAAAAGTCCCTGGAAGATTTCCAGTCGTGGGCGGGCAAACGGCGGATGAGCATTGGCGCGGCTATGGAGTCCCTGATGAATGGGGAAGCCTCCCCACTGGCAAATGCGGCGGTCAAGAAATTCATCGAATTCGGGACGCTGCTGAATGAATGGCGGACGCTGGCCGCAGGCGGTGACCTGACCGCGCTGCTGGATGAGATCATCGTGCGGATTGGCTACACCCTCTGGCTGCATGAGAGCAGCGACACCACCGACGAGGCACTGGAACGCGAGGACAACCTGCGCGAATTCCGGGCGCTGGTCGAAGCCAATAAAGAGAAAACGCTGCCGGAATTCCTGGAGGAGATCGCGCTGGTTTCTGACGTGGACTCGCTCAAGGAAGATGCCGATGCGGTTACCCTGCTGACGCTGCATGCGGCGAAGGGGCTGGAATATCCGGTGGTGTTTCTGACGGGGATGGAAGAAGGGATGCTGCCGCACTTCCGGTCACTGGATGACCCCGACGGCATGGCGGAAGAACGCCGCCTGATGTACGTGGGCATGACGCGTGCCGAGCAGCGCCTGTTCCTGAGCTATGCTTTCCGCCGGATGATCTTTGGTGAAACCAACCCCGGCGTGCCCTCGCGCTTCCTGACTGATATTCCGGCTGACCTGACGGATGGCTTCAACGCCCGCCTGATCCAGCGGCGGGATAAGCAGCGGTATGATGAGGACATCACCTGGGAGCCGGAAACGCCGCGCGCATTCCCCATGTCGCGACCCACCCCGGCCTTACCGACTCGGTCGGGGACTCCGAAGGCACTGCCCCCGGCGGTGGTGAGCAAGACTACCTATAAGAGTGGGCAGAAGGTCAAACACGGCAAGTTCGGTTCCGGCATCGTGATCGAAAGCAAAGCCATCTCCGGCGATGAGCAGGTCACGGTCAGCTTCAGCGATAAGAAGGTTGGCATCAAGACCCTGATCGCCAGCTTTGCCAATCTGGTGATTGAGGAGTAGTTCACGGGGTTGGGTGAAAGTCTCTGTCTGGCTTATGCATTAAGGAAATGATTGCGCGGGTTACCTGAAATAGTGCTACTCTGATTTGAGTATCTATTTTTATACCCCTTCAGGATAACCCAATGAGAAAAGTCTTTCTGCTGACCCTGCTGATCATCAGCGTCATGGGGCTGGCGCAAGCACAGTCTGAACCAGCGAACTGGACGATCCTGCACTATACGGCCGTCGATAACAACCTCGAGGGCGCTGCCTTTAACGATTATTATGAGATGCAGGTTGTGGGCAGCGGCAACGGAGTCAACATCGTCACCCAGCTCGACCGGGCCGAAGGGTTTGAGTCTCGGTTTGGGGACTGGACGGATACCCGCCGCTTCTTCATCGAGCAAGTCCCCGCGTTGCCCGTGCTGGATCTCGAAGGCAAACGGAACGCGCTGGTGGATTACTTCGTCCAGATCGGGGCAGGCACGGCTGAGGACATTCGCGCCCAGGCTGCCGCGCTGGATGAAGCCACCATCAACAGCATTTTTGAGAATAACAACGTCGGGGTCTCTTTCGATCAAGCTCCCGTTCAGGAACTGGGCGAAGTCGATATGGGCGATCCGGAGGCGCTGACCGATTTCATCGTGTGGGGCGCGCAAAACTACCCCGCAGAACATTATCTGATCGTCATTGGCAGTCATGGCGGTGGTTGGCGCGGCATCGGGCCGGATGACGGCAGCGATCATTCGATGCTGCAACTGCCGGAAATTGATGCGGCGCTGGGTGCGGCGCGGGAACAACTGGGCATCGACAAGTTTGATATTGTCGGCTTTGATGCCTGCCTGATGGGCGTCCTGGATGTGGCCGTCATGCTAGAACCGCATGCTGATTACGTTCTGTTTTCACAGGAAGTCATCCCCAGTAATGGCTGGGAGTACACCAATAGCATCGCCGCCATGCAGGCCAACCCGGACTGGAGTGCCTACCAGGTGGGCGCGAACTTTGTCGACAACTACATCGCTTACTATGCTGGCCCGGGTGCGCGGACGAAAGTCGATCTGGGACTGGTTGAGACGGCGGGCTTGCCCACGCTGCTGCAATCCCTGAACGACTTTGCCCAGGCGGTTGCGGCTGAACCTGCTCAACTGCTCTCGGCGCTGGGGACTGCACGCAATAACAGCCAGAACTTCGGTGCTTCGCTGGGCGACCGGGCGGAATATTACTCCTACATTGACCTGCGGGACTTCATGACCTGGTTCAGCGTGCAGACCAGCGTCACGGAAGAGGCCTATCTGGCGTCACAGGCGGTCATCGGGGCTTTCGATCAAGCGGTTGTCTACGCAACGGCAGATAGCAAATTGCCCGGTTCCAATGGTCTGGCAGTGTATCTCCCGGCAACGCAGAATGTCTACGATGCCTTTGGAACCGACTACCCCGCCCTCGCTCCTGGTGGGGTGACCTTCTGGCAAGACTATCTCAACCAGTTCTACGCGACCATTGCCACCGAGCTGGATGGCAGCGCCTTGCAACTTGAAATCACCAATCTGTTCACGGTCAGCGGCAGCGCTAGCACGCTGGATACACCAGTGGTGTTCTTCAATGCGGCGGGCAAGGGCGTGATCGATCTGGGTTACACCATCGTCTACGTCCAGGACGACGGAACCCGCGTCATCGTGGATGCATCACCGCTGGCTTATACCACGATCCTGCCGACTGGCGAATCGGTGGTGGAATATCCAACTGAACTCACGCCCAGCACTTTCACCTGGAGCGTTGAATTCCCGTATCTAAGCGATGGGATCAATACGGTTCTGAGCCTGCCTAACTCGAGCGGAAGCTCCAATGAGATGTCCATCCAAGGGACTTACGTCAACGCGCAGGGCAGCCAACCTGCCTACCTGATCTTTGATAACTCCACGTATACCTATAGCGGGATGCTGGCTATTGCCGACTCATCCCCATATGAAGTGCGGCCCGCCCCTGGTGACCAGTTCATCGTAGATCTGATCACCATTGCAGCGGATGGTTCTGTCAACGTTACACCGCAGGCCGCCGCGCCGCTGACCTTTGGGGTGGAGCCGTTCACCTTCCAGTATCAACCGGCGATCAGCGGCAATTATGAACTCAACCTCAACATGACTGATCTGGCGAATAACCGAGTCTTCACCAGTGTTGGCATTCAGGTCAATAACGACGGTGTGGATGGCAGCCTGCGCGGTTATACGGATACGAATGAGGGCATTTACTTCCAGTATCCGCGCACGTGGGGTGACTCCTTCACCTATACCAACGAGGATGGCAGCGAGACCTACGCCGTCGGTGATGATGACGGCGTGCAGACACTCTACATCACCAGCTACCCGGAGACCGATGCGCTAGCGGCTATCGAAGCCGAACTGCAATTCGCTGTCGGCGAGCCGAGCGAGATTGGCGAAGGCACCCTGGGTGGCCTGCCCGGTTACAATGCCACCTATACCTATGAGACCGAAGATGGGACGGCCTACCGCGTGATTGTTGCCAGCGTGTTCAATGAACTCTCGAACTCATCCACGGTGCTCCGGCTGGAATCCGCCGCTCCTGAACAGGCGGATGTCGATCTCCTGACTGTCATTGATAGCAGCTTCCTGTTTTTCCCAGCCGTGATTGAACCGTAATTCCGGCTACCGCGGTGATGACCTGCACAAGCGGGTCATCACCTCTTCCTCATCCTGTATCCTGTACCAATGGACAAGTCCGCACCCATCCAAGGCAGGATGTGTGGCTGTGTGCCTCTCCGGTATGCTTACCAAAGCTTAGGGAGGATTCGCAACCATGTACATTCAGGAATTAATCCTGCAAACCGATAATCTGGACGCGCAGGCGACTTTCTACCGGGATATTCTGCGCCTGCCTGTTGAATTGGCGGCGGACCGTTTGCAGGTCACGGTTGGGCGCAGTCGGTTGGTCTTTAGCCATAAAACCGGCTGGCGAGGGGCTTATCACTTCGCGTTTGATGTGCCGGAAAACCAGCTCGAGGCGGCCAGCGGCTGGCTGACAGAACGCACTAACCTGATCGAACTCAACGGGCAAAGCCGCTTTCACTCGGACGGGTGGAACGCGGATATGAGCTACTTCCGGGATGCTGCCGGGAACATTCTGGAACTCATCGCCCGTCATCATCAGGCCAATGCGACGACCCATCCCTTCAGCGAGCGCGATCTGCTGGCGATCACCGAGATCGGACTGGGGACGCGAGATGTCCGCAGTATGGTCGGGCATCTGATGGCCGAACTGGGTGTGCGCACATATGACGGCGGGGGCAGCAGCAGCTTCAGCGCGGTGGGCGATGAACACGGATTGTTCATCGTGGTTCACCATGAGCGCGAGTGGTATCCGCAAACGGGTCAACGGGGTGAACTGCATCCAGTGACCGTGCGACTGGGGCAGCCAAACGCCCTGGTGCAGGTCGAAAACGGCGTTATCCGAATCAATCAGCGAGCTACTGCCAACCGTATCTTCGAGGTGATTTAGCCCGGTCGAATTTTAGCGCCGGGAGATGGCAATGCTGATGAGTCCCAGTACGCCAATGGCGACCGCACCCGCAGTCGAATAGGTGGCATCTGGCAGCAGGAACATCAAGGCAGCGATCAGCACCAGTACCAAACCCACTATCAGGCGAGACCAACCCAGTTGCCGGGTTGTCATCATAGGCCTCCTGTCGATAGGAGCCGGTATCGGTTCATTGAGGGATACCGGCTTGCATGCTTCCGATACCGCTATCTTTCTATACGCAAGCGGATGTGGCCTGGTTGTATTACAGGCATCGTTGCCTCAGGTGTGCTAGTATTTTGATAGATCACACATGGAGGTAAGACGTTTTATGTTCCGCCGCCTGACTCCCTGGCTTTCTCTCATTCTTATCCTGATCCTACCGGCAAGAGCCCTTCTGCAAGATGGGGTCTGCCCGCCGCTGGTGCAGCGCGCCCTGGCTGAAGCTGGCAATCAATGTGCCAACCTCCCCCGTAACGCCGCCTGCTACGGTTTCAACCAGGTGAGCGCCCAGTTCAGTACCGATGTGGCGGATGATTTCTTCACCCGCCCGGCGGATACGACTGACCTGACTATGCTCCAGAACATCACCACCGCCGCGCTGGATGATGCTTTAGGACACTGGGGCGTTGCGGTGCTCAATGTGCAGGCCAACATCCCTAATTCCCTGCCGGGTCAAGGGGTGCGTTTTATCCTGTTTGGGGATGTCTCGCTGACCAATGAAGTTAGCCCAGCAGAGGCGCGGCAGCCGGTCACCCCGGTTGAAATCACCGTAACCATCGGGGCGAACTTCCGCAGCGGCCCTTCGACTCGGACGAATGCCCTCGGCGGCATTCTGGCCGGTACCACGTTATTTGCGGAAGGCATTAGCGAGGATGGTAACTGGGCTTATGCCCACGATAAAGCCCTGGGGTGGGGTTGGCTGGCGCGTGAGGTGATCACGACCAATGGCGACCTGAGCACGCTGCCAGTCGTTACGGAAAGCAGCCGCGCTCCCATGCAAGCCTTCCAGTTCCGCACCGGCCTGGGGCGCATTAGCTGCGACCAGGCTCCTTCGGCGCTGATGGTGCAAGGGCCACAAGATCTGAAAGTGACGATTGAAGCCAATGGGGCCGCCATCACCTTTGGTTCAACCCTCTTGCTGCAAACGCTGGATAACCAGATGAAGATCACCACCGTTGAAGGTGAAGCCATCGTCAATGATCTGCTCATTCCAGAAGGGTATGAAGCAGGCGCAGTGCTGAATGAAGAGGGCGAAGCCGGAGAATTTGGTGGGATGGAGCGCGTTACAGAAGAAGAACTGGAAGCCTTTGATTGGCTGGAAGAAATCCCCGATGAGGTGTTGGAATACGAGGTCGAAGTCCCCACCTATGAGGAAGTTACTGAGTCATCTTTGATCTACACCCAGGATGAAGAAACGATCGAGGGTGAAAACAACGCTGAGGATGAATTCCTACAAGGGCTTGATGGCAACACGGATCAATCACTGATAGATGATGGAGCGGATGGAGACGGCGGCGGCTAATGCAGGTCGGCATACTATGCCCGGGTATGTTCGTGATCGCACTGGTCTGCTGTGCGGTGATGCTGACTCGGGCGGTGGCGCAGATCAGCGCGCCACCGCCCATGGTCATCTACAACAGTAATGAACAAGACTCTGGCGACCTGTATCTGCTGGACATACGTCACCAACTCCGGCTTAATCTGACTCGCAGTCCGGGAATCGACAGTGCCGCTTCGCCTGCGCCGGATGGTCAGGCGATTGCTTTTCAATCCACGCGGGATGGCAACCGCGAAATCTATGTCCTTGATTTGCAGACCTTCGCCACGCGCAACCTGACGCATCATCCGGCTGCGGATATGTTCCCGGCCTGGTCCCCTGACGGGGAGGTGATCGCTTTCGTCAGCGACCGGGATGGCGACCCGGAGATCTACGCCGTGAACCTTGTCAACGGCGCAACGGTCAACCTGAGCCGCAGCCCTGGCCCAGATGCCCGTCCGTCCTGGTCACCGGATGGGCGGCAGATGGTGTTTGCCTCCCACCGGGCGCTGGATACCGATCTGTATATCATGGATATGCCTCCGCGACCGGACCCTGTCTGGCCAGACCGCCCACAGGTTCGAGCACTCTCCCCCAGCCCGGCCAGCGACCTCGACCCAGCCTGGTCTCCCGATGGCCGCCACATCGTCTTTCGATCCAACCGGGGGGATAATATCGGGCGGCTGTATCTGCTGGATGTGGACAGCGGCGATTTACACTATCTCCCGACCGGCGACCGGGGAGTCGATCAAACGCCGTCGTGGTCCAGTGATGGAACACAACTGGTGTTCTGGTCATTCCGCGATAGCAGCAATGACATCTACCTGATGGATTTGCGGGGACGGTTGGCTGGAGAAGAAACCGAGCCACCCGTCATCAACCTGACGAACAGCCCGGCGCGAGAGACCCTCCCGGTGTGGTTCCCGGGCTGGCGCTGACGCGCTATTCCATCTCCACCTCATCCTCTTCTTCGTCACGCGGCTGCCAGACCTTCTTGGCAATGTCGATGTACAAGCGCCCATCCAGATGGTCGATTTCATGTTGGAAGACCCGCGCCAGCCAACCATTGGCCTTGATGCGGAGGGCTTTGCCTTTGCGATCCTGCCCAGTGATGACGATGGACTCGTGCCGGTCAACCAGACCAATATAACCGGGAATGCTCAGGCAGCCTTCCACGCCTTCGACCAGCTCTTTGCTCTTCTTGATAATCTCCGGATTCGCCACCACAAACAGCTTACCCGCCAGATCACCAAACTCCTTGACGCTTTCTTCATCGTCCTGCAAACGCACGACGATCAAGCGTTGGCTAACGGCTATCTGGGGCGCAGCCAGACCGACGCCGGGCGCATCCAGCAACGTCTCCACCATATCATCGACGAGGGTCTGAAATTTGTGGTCAAATGACTGAACGCGGATAGCCTTCTTTCGCAGGATCCCATTATCCGGTTGAATGATTGAACGAATGGTCATGCCTGTGTCCTATTGAGGTATGAATGCTAATGGGCAGCGATGGCTGCCCGGTTTTATCAGGTTGATTGACGATCAGTTATGCTGCCATAAAGTATGGCCTACAGTGCGCTTGCCCCTATCCCCCCGGCGGATCACGCCGCACCAGCGGGATCCCTGGCGGACGCACACGATCACGGCTGTGCGGAATAATCGGTGTTTCGGGGGCTTGGGCAGGTTCGGCAAAGCCCTGTGAATAGGCGACTGATCCGCCCGATTGGATTCCGGAAGCCTGATGATACACCGCCAGATAGTCGACAATGGCCTGCCGCTGGCGGGCGGCATCGGCCTCACGGGCTGCTTCGCCGGTACGCGCCTGTCGCCGGGAGATTTCTTCCTGAATGTCATCCGGACGGTAGACGTTACGGAAGTGTTTGGCACTTTTCTCATCCGTCCCGCTCAGCAGGATTTTCACATCGCCCATCTGGATGAGGGTATTGATGACACCAGCAGTCTCCGAGACTACGTTATCGACCTGAGCCAGCAAGACCTGCTCGGTACGGTCCTGCAACCAGAGCGGGCGTTTGTGGATGATGGTGATTTTTTCATCCCCCACAATGTACATATCATTGCGCCAGTCCCAGTCTGACCAGTACATCCAGATCACGCTGATCACTGCCAGCACAACCGCTAACGCTTCCCCTGCCAAGCCGATGGCGGGTTGCCCCATGATGCCAAAGGTGGCTGCAGCAAACAACAGCCCGGCGCCGATGAATAAACCAAAGGGGAACATCAGATGGCTAAACCATACCACCCGATGTTTGCGGTAGACGGTATCCCCCTGGGCATTGGTGAAGCGGGTGGACAGCCAACCCTCATCGGATTGACCCGGTTTGGAAGCCAACGGTTTGGATTCCGCCATTTGTGGATCAACGCCGAGCGCCCGGTCAATATCGCCCCGGATGGCCTGCAAACGGGCATCACGTTCCGCCGAATTCTTATGTTCCTGGGCCGTTTTTCGGGCATCGAAGATAAACCCCTGTACCTGCTTGGGGTTCGGCGTGTGCTTCAGAACCAGATTATCGGTATCGCCTGTGGTTTTGATAATCAGTGTGCCGTAATTGAGAATGCGCGCCATGAAGTCTGTCATGGGCACATCCACATTGATGACGTGGATGCCATCGATGGGAATCTCATTGCGAATGGTGCGGAAGGTGAGCAGGTTGCGGTGCTCGAACATGACCCGCTGCCCAGTGATGGTCAGCTTGTCATTACGCCACTCCAGATAGAAGTAGATCATGCCCACGCCCGTCAACGCCAGCAGGGGGAAGGCTAGGAATGGCCAAGGGACTGTGGGGGCAAAAATCGGCGCGACAAACAGACCGGCCAGCGCCAGGGCTGCGCCGAGCAGGGCCAACCAGGCCCGGGTGACAAAGGACCACCAGTGCAAATGCGTTTCCAGCAGGGCGTCTTCGTTAGCCCGCTGCGCCTTGAATGCCCGCGGTGGATCGTTGGAGAGGGCGTTCGCCTGGGGGATGGCCGGTTGGAAGGCCGCCTGCAAATCCGGGTAATACGAAAGTAGATTCGCCATATGCGCCCGGCTGAGTGACAGAATCACCGCTTCATCGGTAATCCGCAGTGTCGCCGGGGAAATGATGTTGGCGAACAGCGCATCCTGGTTGACATATTCCCCGGATCGCACATGCCCGATGACTACTTCACCCCCGGTCTGGGGATTGAACTGCGTGAGCTGCCCTTCGCCGGAAACAAACATCGCCAGGCCATAGGCGGCCTGCCCCTGGGCGAAGATCATTTCGCCAGGGTTGACCCGCAGCACCTGCACCACGCTTGCCACCAACTCCAGTTGTTCTGGAGTCAGGCGGGTAAAAAGCGGCTGGCGTCTCAATTGAGATAAAACGAAGCGATCAGCCATACCGGGCGCTCCCGGAACTCGGTAAACACATCCAGTTGATTGTACCGAAATCGAAGATGAGCGACGAGAGATGGATCAGAAGCGGCTGCCCAAACTTCATATTTCCTCATCCAATTCCCCTTTTGAGGGGTGCCTTCCGCCTGTTATAATGCGATTTGAGCGTGTCCGAAAGTTTACGTAATGTAGTGTGCCCGTCCTATGCGAGATTCCTGCTCTCAGCATTTCCATGAACGCCTGCTGGATGCCCATTCCGGCTGGGCGATTGTGGATGATAATCGCCTCCCCAGGTTGACCTAACCCCGCTGTTTTGATTCCAGTTTTGCCTGACATCCGCGTGATGCGTTCAGGATCTTTCATCAAGCCGATCTGACAGATCGGATCCGTTTGTTATTCATCTTCTATACATTGGAGCACTACGCATGGAAATTGCGCTCTTTGCGGCTATTCCATTTTTGCTGGCGCTGCTCATGGCTGGTTTGCGGGAACGATCCAAGCCGGGACTACAGGGCGGGCTGTTGACGTTGGCATTGGCAGGCTTGAGCCTTTTCGGCCTGCTGCAACTGCCGACGGTTACAGCGCAACCGGGGATCTACATTCTGGAATGGGTTCCCCAGATTGGCCTGGCGCTTTCGTTCTACCTCGATGGTCTCGCGCTGCTGTTCGTCGTTTTGATTACGGCAGTCGGGGCGGTGATCACCTTCTACAGCGGAACCTATTTTGAGGATGGACGGAAATCGGGGCGATTTCTGGCGCTTTTGATGGCCTTCACCGGAGCCATGTTGGGGTTGGTTACTGCCGGGAACGTACTCACCCTGTTCATCGCCTGGGAACTGACCAGCATCATCTCGTTCCTATTGATCGGATTCTACGGGGATGAAAAAGCTCGACGGGGTTCGCTGCAGGCCTTGCTGGTAACGGGAGGTGGCGGGCTGGCCCTGCTGGTCGGACTGCTGCTGCTGGCAGGAGCTGCGGGGTCTTCCGAACTGGCTGTCATCCTGAGCAGCGGCGAAACTTTACGCGCACATCCCTGGTATGGTGCTATTGCTATCCTGATCTTCATCGGTTGCTTCAGCAAAAGCGCCCAGTGGCCGCTGCACTTCTGGTTGCCCGGTGCCATGACTGCGCCAACCCCGGCGAGCGCTTTCCTGCACTCCGCGACAATGGTCAAAGCCGGTATTTACCTGCTGGCGCGGTTACAACCGGCTCTGGGGGAAACTGCGCTCTGGCAGGGTGCCTTGATTGGATTTGGCCTCATCACGCTGCTGGTGGGTGCGGCTCTGGCCCTGCGGCAAGATGATCTGAAAGGTGCCCTGGCTTATTCGACCGTCAGCCAATTGGGTGTCCTGGTCGCGCTGATCGGTCTGCCTGGTGGTGAAGGACTGAAGGCGGCCCTGGTCGGCATTCTGGCCCACGCGCTCTATAAAGGGGCGCTGTTCCTGACTGTCGGTGCGGTCGATCATGCGACCGGTACTCGTGATCTCTCCAAGCTCGGTGGATTACGGTCCGCGATGCCTGCCTTTGCTCTGGTCGCTTTGATCTCAGGCTTATCCATGGCAGGCGTGCCTCCGCTGTTCGGATTTGTGGGCAAAGAACTGTTCATTGAGGCTTCTCTCAAGACATTGCCGCTGCTGGTTACTCTGGCGGTCGTCACGGTCAGCGCGGCGCTGACGGTCGCTATGGCATTCATCCTGTTTTGGGATGTCTTTATGCGAAAGGCCCCGGAACAGGCCGACTCACATGCGGAGTCCCATTTCCATCCTCCCCAACGCTGGATGGCCGCTGGGCCGCTGGGCATGGCAGCGCTCTCGGTCGGGTTGGGTCTGGGGATTAGCCCACTTGTCACCCCGCTGGTGGAAGCAGCAGTTGGTAAACCGATCAGTCTGTACCTGTTTCCACCCGGCGGAATCAATCAGGCGTTCATCCTCAGTATGATCGCCCTGGCGGGTGGCGGCGCAATTTTCGCTACCCGTTCGATCTGGCGGGGATGGAGACTGCCGACGGCGCCAACCGGGGCGGCCATCTATCAAGGGTTGGTCAGGGGAGTCGAGTGGTGTGCCGACCAACTGTTGAAATCCCAGAATGGGCGCATTCGGCACTATCTGATTGTGATTTTGCTGGCTGTGATCGCCCTGATGTCGGTTACCAGTTTACAGAATGCGGTGGACTTCTCTCGGCTGACGCTGGAAATTCGGGATGCGGCAGATGTGTTGAAGATCGTATTGATTGTGCTCTCCCTGGGGGCCACCCTGACCAGCATCCTGTTCAGAAAGCATCTGCTGGCTGCACTGGCGCTGGGCGTCGCGGGTTACAGCATCGGCGGTTTGTTCCTGCTGGAACCTGCCCCAGATGTCGCCCTGGTTCAATTCCTGGTCGAGACACTGGCCACAGTGCTGATCATCATGATCCTCGTCCGCACCAGCGATACGGAACGGGCCGAGGCCATGGCACAGTTATGGAGTGGTTCCCATCTGGGTCTGTGGCGGGATATTGCGATCTCCGGGGCGGTTGGGATCGGCGTGACCCTGTTCGCGCTGGCAGCCGTGGCTAACCGCGGATCGACGCCAACGATAGCCACGTGGCATCTGGAAAATGCGCTGCCGCAAACTGCCGTTAGCGATGTGGTCGCCAGTATTGTGACTGATTTCCGGGGCATGGATACGCTGATCGAAATCAACGTTTTCGGTATGGCCGCGCTCGGCGTATTGGCCCTGCTGGCGGGCACCCGGGCCAATGAGAAAAAAGAGGGTGAACACCCGGAAAAAGCCTTCCCCCCACCATACCGTTTTGAATTTTCCGATGCGCTCAATCGGCTGGCGGCACGAGTCGTTCTGCCGGTGGCACTGCTGATCGCTGTGGCCCATATCCTCTATGCGGGGGCGGCGCCGGGTGATGGTTTCACCGCCGGTGTGATTGCCGGGTTAGGGATTGCGCTGTGGTACATCGTCTTTGGCTATGAAGGCGTGCGAGCACGTCTTTATTGGCTGCATCCGGCCACCATGATCGGCATTGGGCTGGTACTCGCACTGATCAATGCTGCGTTGCCGCTGCTGGCAGAACGGGCCTTCTTCGCCTTCACGTTGTTCCCAGCCGATCTGCCCGCAGGCATCAAACTGGCATCGACGACGATCTTTGAATTTGCAATCTTCGCGAGCGTATTTGGTGGCATCAGCGCCATTATGGAAGCGCTGACTCATCCCAAAGAGGTGGAAACCTTATGAATGTACTCTTTGCACTGGCAACGGGAGCCATGTTCGCCATGGGGGTATTCCAGTTACTCCGGCGAGATCTCATCAAGGTCGCAATGGGCTTCTATATTCTGTTCACGGCTATCAACTTCCTGCTGCTGGCCGTCGGCGCTTTTGAGGGTGAACATGCGGCTTACGTCAATGCTGCCAACCAGGTCGAAGGTGGGCAACCGAGCGATCCTCTGGTGCAGGCGCTCATCCTGACCGCTATCGTCATCAGCTTTGGCTCTTACGCATTGCTCACTGCCTTAATTGTCGTTGCATCACGGCGCTTCCGAACCGTGAATACGGACGGCATCGACCGGCTCCAGAGGTAAACAGCTATGAATATCCTGGTTTTAGGAACGGTATTCCTGCCCCTGCTGGGGGCCGCCCTGGGTCTGCTGATGGCGCGTAACCTCAAACTTCAACACGGACTTGGTCTGGCAACAGGCACCGGAGCCTGGTTATGCAGCATTGGCGTCCTGATCGCCAATCTGGAAAGCGGCCCGCAAGTCTATCGGCTGGGAGGCTGGCCAACACCGTTTGGGATTGTGCTGGTGGCTGATTTGCTCTCCGCCGTTTTCGCCGTTATGTCGACCACGGTGGTTGCAGCCGGGATTCTGTACGCGCTGGGTTGCAAGGACAAGGTGGTCAGCGTACCGACCTTCATGCCTTTGTTCCTGTGTATGGGTGCGGGTTTGAACGGCGCACTGTATACCGGCGATATCTTCACGATGTTCGTCTTCATCGAACTCATGGTGATTGCCTCGGTCATTCTGGTTGCGATCAGCGATAATCGGTTGGGGTTGGAAGCGGCCATCAAATACCTGCTCATCAGCAGCATGGGAACGCTCTTCCTCCTGGTTGGCATTGGTGCGCTTTACGCGACCTTTGGCACCCTGAACATGGCAGATATTGGTCGCCTGCTCGCCAGCGGTGAACGTCCACTGCTGGCACAAGCGGCTGCCGTCATGCTGATGTGCGCCTTTCTGCTCAAAAGTGCAGTTTTCCCTTTCCACTTCTGGCAACCCGATTTCCATACAACGGCCCCTACGCCTGTCCATTCGGTGCTCTCCTCGGTCGTGGTCAAAGTGGGAATCTACGGACTGATCCGCCTGATTACGCTCATGTTCACGGCTGAAGCCCCCCTCATCCAGAACCTACTGGTCATCCTGGGCGTGATTGGCATTTTCTTTGGCAGCCTGGGGGCGCTGCGAACCTATGATGCCAAGCGTCTGTTGGCCTACTCTACCTTTGGTCAGATTGGTTTCATCCTGGTCGGGATCGGCTGGGGGACTCCGCTCGCTCTGGCGGGGGCATTGGTCTATGCCGTCAATCATTCGTTCATCAAGTCCGCCCTTCTGATGATTACCGGCGCGATTTCCAGCCGCACCATTGGTAAAACGTCGCGCCTCAGCGAGATTGGGGGCATCGGGCAGAAACTGGTTTACACCAGCGGCTTATACTTCTTGGGCGGAATGGCGCTGGCAGGAGTACCGCCGATGAACGGTTTCATCAGCAAGGTTGCACTCATCCAGGGCGGCATTGGCGCTGAAGGCTGGCTCGTACTGGGGTTGGCTGTTGGCGCGGGCATGATCACTCTGCTCTACATGATGCGAACCTGGCAGCTCATCTTCCAACAGGAACCAGACGAATACACCAAGACCAAACCCACCGGTGATAGCCAACTGGCTCCTTCACTGCTGATTGCTCTGTGTATTGGTTTGGGGCTGTTTGCCACGCCACTGATCGACCTGGCGAGCCGGGTTGTCACCCAACTTGGTGAGCCACAGATTTACATCCGCGCCGTACTGGGAGGTTAACACGATGATCTTTTATCTGCTGCTGGCATTTCTCTTCGCTGTCATCTGGATGATTATGACCGCCCAGGTCAACCTGGGTGGTTTTGGCATCGGTTACGGGATCAGCCTGGTGGTCATTCTGATATTGCGCCCGAGTATTCGGCCCGTCCGGCTGACTCGTCTCCCACAACAATTGTGGGCGGCAATCATCTATGTGCTGACCCTGTTTCGCGACATTACGCTTTCCAGCGTAGATGTCGCGCGGCGGGCGCTTTCCCCGGATATGCGTCTGAAGCCCGGCATCATCGCCGTCTCAACTCAAGATCCTGACGGGCGGGAAATCATCGCCGCGATGGCTGCTCATCACATTACGATCACACCCGGTGAACTGGTGGTCGATTTTGATGCCGATAACCGCACGATTTACGTCCATTGCCTGGATGTCGAACAATCCGCAGCTACGGCTGAAGCCGCCGAACAGCGCCGAGTCCGGCAATTGCGAAACTTACTGGGAGATACAGCATGGCCCCGCTGATTCAGGTAATCATCCAGATCGCACTGATGTTTATGATCGGACTGCTCATCCCGGCCACGTACCGGGTCGTCATCGGCCCGACCCCCAGCGACCGCCTTCAGGCCATTGATACGATTACCACCTTGCTGATCGGCATCATCGTGTTGTTAGGCCTGGTTCAAGGTAGCAGCCTGGTGATTGATGTGGGTATTGCGCTGGCAGCCTTGAGTTTTGTCGGTACGCTGGCCGTGGCCCGCTATATCTCTGATGGTAAGGTTTTCTAGGAGAAGTCTAGCATGACGATAGAAGACATACTGAGTCTGGTCGCCCTGATCATCGGGCTGTTTTTTTCACTGGTGGGGATCATCGGTCTGATCCGATTCCCGGATGTCTACTGCCGGATTCATGCCTCCGGTAAGGTGGCAACGCTGGGCCTGGTCGGCTTGTTGGCGACTTCTGCCTTGCTGATGCCCGAAACCGCCTTAAAAGCCGTCGCACTGGCCTTGTTTGTCATCATCACTTCGCCGGTAGCCTCGCATGTGATTGCGGCCGCCGCTTACCGTCAAGGTGTACCGGTCGACCCATCTCATGATGACTTAGCACAACCGACGGCGGCTGGGCAAACCTCCAGCCCCCACGGGAGCAGTGCCTAAGACAGCAGCCTCGATATGCTGATGAATATATGGAGGCATGGTCAATGTCGCCATGCCTCGAAAAAACAGTGAGGATCAGGAAAATCGCTCAGCGCTGCCTCATCCACTCTGATCCGCCAACTGTACTCGGACAATGGAGATAATATCGTCTATCGTGCGGTGGCGGTTACGTTGATGAATTTCAGCGCGAATTTCTTCACTCAGTTGTTGTTGATTGTCCGCGAAGATTTGTTCAACTTGGGCAAAGTCGCTTTGTGAGGTTTGCGGGTCATGCTTTAAGAAATCATAGATTGCGTAACCTTCATGCAAATTGCCTTCTTCGGCAATTCCCGCCGATACCATGATCAGGATCGCATTGATGGCCCAGCGGATGTTGCCCGCGATTACCATATCAAGGGCTTCAGAAATCAACAACTTGCCCGACCGATAATCCTGACGCATCCGTTTGATTTCGCTTAAGTTCATCAAGTTGCGAATGATCCCGTTTGACCACTTGATTTTGCGCGAGATGTCCAGCGCTTCGGCAATCAATGGCTCGGCTTCATCAAGACGATTTTGAATGAGCGGAATCATCGAACAATCACCTAAAGCATTCGCCAAAACATTCGGCGAACCCAAAGCACGGGCCAAACTCAGTTCGCGGTCAAACTGTGTGGTTGCCAGATCTAACTGTTGCAGGTTGAAGTAAGTCATGCCGAGATTGCTCAGGGTAAAGATGGCTTGTTCAAAGCTGCCTAAGCGGTCAAAGGTGCTTAAAGCATGGGTAAATCCATCTATGGCAGCTTCAAATTGACCCATATGCATATCCATTAAGGCAATTTCGTAGCGGCTGTTGCCGATCATTATTTCATCCTGTAAAGCCTGTGCCAGCTCGAGGACGCGCAGCAAAGTCACTTTGCTATCCGCATAGTTGCCTTGTAATCCCTGAACCCGCGCACAATTACGCAAGGTCATCACCATCATTAGTCGATCCTGGAGTTCCTCGGCCAGTTGGGCAGCCTCCTTATAATGCTGTTCGGCCAGGTCAATTTTCCCCTGCCAACGATCATTGTTGCCTGTTTCATTAAGCACGTATAAACGAATGCTGCGATCATTTAGCAACGCAGCCATAGCCAGTGCTTCCTCTAATAGTTGCGAAGAACGGTCAACATCACCGGCTTCGCGCAGCGCATTTGCCAGTTTCACCAACAATTGCCCACGGCGTATATGAGGTATGTCTTTGGGCAACGGCTGCAAGGCGCGTTCAAAGAACTGGACGGCGCTGGCATAGGCGCTGGAATTGGCAGCGTGTATGCCTGCCACTTCGGCATATTGCCCGGCTTTTTCAATCTCGCCCGCTGCGAACCAATAATGCGACAGGCGCGGTGCCTGGTTAGCATCTGCCGGATATGCTTGTTCGATGGCTTCAGCTAAAGTGCGGTAGAGCATTGAATGGGGTTCCGCAGCAATTATGCTTTGGAGATGCTCGCGCAATTTATCATGGCTGAAACGCCAATTTTCATCCTGAATGTCCAAAATGCCGACATCACTGCACTGAGTCAGCCATGTTTCTAAGGTTTGCTCACTCAGCCCGGCGTGACCCTGCTCAACTAATGCTTTGAGGACGGGCAATTCGAGTTGTCGCCCAAGCAAGGTTGCAAAGCGGAGGAGTTTACCCCCCCATTCTGGTACGCGATCCAATCGCCGCCGAATGAGCTTTTCGATGCCACCGGCGAAAATGGTGCGGGGGAGCGTCATCTGACTGATGTCGTCCAGTCGCCCTGCGGCCTCCGCCAGCGCACGAACGACTTCCACCATGAAGAAGGTGTTGCCCTCGGTCTCCTGCTGCAAGCGCTCGATAATGACCGGGTCGCGCCCGCCTTCGCCCAGCATCCCTGCGCTTAACTCTGCCACTTCGGCGGTGCTCAGGCGCATCAGTGACAGCGGTATCATCCCCGGTAACTTGTCTGGCAGATCAGGGCGTTCATCGCTGCGGTAGTTGGCGACCATCAACAGTGGCAGATCAGCCAGTAGTGGCGTCAAGCGCTTGAGGGGTTCCAGGCTTTCTTCGCACCACTGCAAATCTTCCAGCAACAAAACCATGGGATGTGGCTGACGTCTGATGACATCTAATATGGTCTGTACCAGGCGCTGCTGGCCGGCCTCACCGGGGAGTTCCGGGGCATCCGGGATGTCGCGTTCGAGCAGACTGCCGATGTCCGCTACAATCGGTTTCAGCACGCTCGCTTCCAGGTCACTCAGTTCGACCGAGAGCACCAACCGACGCAGGGGTTCGCGCCAGAGTTGGTAGGGCAGACCGCCGCCTTCGACCGCCTGGCCTCGTACGACCAGTGCACCATCAACCAGGGCCTGTGTCCGCAGCTCATCCAGCAGACGGGACTTGCCGACCCCGCTCTCACCACCCACCAACCAGGCACTGCCTTTGCTGTTCATTGCTTCCTGGAGCGCATCTTTGAGCTGGTGAAGTTCCTGCTGCCGCCCCACAAACTCCGCGGACTGAATGAAACTCTCTCGTAAGGCGACGGTTTCTGAAGGCGGTAGCTGACCGACGGCCTGTGATAAGGCGATCATGGCCTCGGTTGCGTTGGTATATCGGTCAGCGGGTGTCTTCGCCAATAACCGGCCGATCACATCCTTCAGCGCCGCATCAATCGGGAGAGGGTTCACATCTGCAAGCTGAGTGGTAACGGCCTCGATCAAGTTCTCCAATCCATCATCGCTGTCGAAGGGGAGAGTAAGTGCGAACAGTTGATAAGCCATCACGCCCACCGCATACAGGTCGCTGCTGAAGCTGGCAGATTGTCCATTCAGCACTTCCGGGGCCATGTAGTGCAGTGTGCCCGCTGGTGTGTCCTCTGTCTGTTGACTTCTGCTTACGGCTAAGCCGAAGTCAAGGACTTTGGCTTGGCCGCCCACTACCAGCACATTGTCCGGTTTCAGATCCCGGTGGATCACACCACGTCGGTGCAGATATGCCAGCGCCTGTAAGACCTGAATGATGAGGTTGATCTTCTCAGAGACGGTCAGGTTTGAGCCATAGTCCAACAGATTAGTGGGTTGGCTCAACAGTTCCATGGTGTAATACGGTTGGCGATGGGTGTCAAAACCGTAATCCAGCACACTGATGATATGGGGATGGCGCAATGAAGCCAGCGTCTTGAACTCTTCAGCCAGGGCCATCCACAGTCCAGTGGTCGCGCCCAGACTCGCCCGTGACATGAATTCGAGGAACTCCAGCGGGATGTTGACCTGCTTGAGCGCCACCTCGGTCCCATTGAGGCGGTCATAGGCGCGGTAGACAGCACCCATCCCACCCTCACCAAGCTGCTCACCCAGGCGATAACGATACCCAATCTTCCCGACAGCATTCATACCCCTACTCCCGAGTGTCTTTGAGAAACCTGTTTACCCATTCAAGGGCTGCGTCGACGTTATCAAATATTCGGCTTTCGACCTGCTCGTGATCCGCGTTCGAACTCCGACCGCGTTTCATCGTCATCTGACCGGAGAGTGCAGTAGAGACAACCACCGCCAAACGAACGCGCTGCGCTGGATGCGCCTTCATCCATTCACGGAAGCGGAGTTGGCTATTGGGGGTCAACCAAGGATCCAGAATATTGTTGCTGGTCAGCAGCAGCAACTGCATACTCATGCCACTGTTCGACATATCATGGATGGCGATGTAGTCGGCACCTTCTGGCCACTGTTCCAAGGAATCGGCGACGGCTTTGCTCCATTCGATCAGGTTTGCTGGTCCAAGGGATTTGACTGTATAAACGGCTGCTCGTCGGTCTTGAAGCCAGTTTCGTTCAACCCCTCTGCATACAATTTCCATAAGTCTGCCCCCAGGAAAATTGGACTGCAATGCATGACATATTCAGTATAGGAGTGAACAGAGGAACCGATCATTGATGTCGCAGGCAAGGAAGTTCGATATACAAGCCCGGTAAAATCTTCAAGTGGACTTTCGTCCGCTTACTCATCAGCTTCTCATGCCGTAAAGAGATTCAAACTCCTATACTGGGGGTGATCGGTTTTCGACCGATTCCTATCTACTTCGAGAGGGAGAAAATCTGTGTTGAAGAAAGCTGTTGTACTCCTGATGGCGCTGGGACTGCTGGCTGGAGCTGTGGCCGCGCAAGAACCCGCTACCACACCGGAAGCCGGCGCAACCGCCCCAGGTGAAGTTATGGTTGAGGGACTGAACAATCCTCGCCACCTGACCCTGGGTGCAGATGGCACCCTGTATGTGGCAGAAGCGGGCAGCGGTGGCACGGAGACCGGTCAGGGGCCGTTCGGTGAAATCGTCTACGGCACCACCGCGCAGATCACGGCTATCGCCAATGGGGAGAAATCAGCAGTCATCCCTGGCCTCGTCAGCATGGACGCAGGCTTTGGGCAGATTGAAGGCGCGATGACCGTGACGGTCACCGATACCGATTACTGGGTCGTACTGGGCATGGGGCCGCAAGACCCGCCAGAAGGCACTTTCGTGGAATCGGTTGTCCAGATCAGCCGCGACTCGATGGCAGCGGGCACGGTTATCGACCTGCGCGCGTTTGAAGCCGAGAACAATCCGGATGGCGCCGAAGAAGTTGTTTCGAACCCATCGGATATGGCAGTGGCGGCTGATGGGTCGCTCATCATTGTGGATGCCAGCGGCAACTCGGTGATCCGTTGGACCCCTGATGGTGGCTCAACCCTTTTCGCTTCATGGCCGGGGGCTGATGGTGAGGCGCAAGCCGTTCCCACCTCGGTCGCGATTGGTGCAGATGGTGATGTTTACATCGGTTTCCTGGGCGGGTTCCCTTTCGAGGCACAGACCACCCGCATTGAACGCTACAGCGCCGATGGTGAACTGAAGGAAGCTTATACCGGTCTGACCCTGGTCACGGATATTGCTATCAGCGCTGACGGTACGCTCTACGCCGTTGAAATGGCGAGTGGCTTTGGTGATACTGGCTTTAACCCCAACAGCGGACGCATTGTCATGGTGAGCGCCGATGGTGTGACCCCGGTCGCTGAAGGCCTGAATATCCCCTATGGCATGGTCATCGATGGCGAGGGCAACTTCTGGGTGACGGTCAACTCGGCCTTCGCTGGCCCGGATAGCGGCCAGATTGTCCGTATCCCCGGTATGTAGTTTTGGTATCTCCAGGGGCAGTCCACAAGACTGCCCCTTTCCTTACGCATTTGCGCTCACTGATGCTTTGCCGGTAAGACTTGGCTGGTCGCTGGCGTCTTCCAGGTTACACCTAAATTGATATGCGCTGAGGCGTAACCCATGACCGCTGCATTCCCCCTGCAAGAAACTGCTATCACACCTGGTTTTGTGCGTGATTTGCCTTTCCAGCATATAACGGCGGATACATTTCCTACCATTCGCCCGATCCATTGGTTGACTTCCCATTTTGCTGTCGGCGGGTGGAGCCCTCTACAACGCTTAAGCGGGATGCTGACTGCACATATGACGCGCATTGCCCCGCAGAACGGCTTCACCTGGCACCCGCATCGTGGACTCGAGATTTATACCTGGGTGATTGAGGGGCAACTGTATCATGAAGATACAACGGGCGGGAAAGGTGTGATCAAAACCGGGGAAATTCAGCGTATGTTTTCCGGTGACTGGATCGAACATCAGGAACTCAATCCCTGGGATGAACCCGCTCGCGTTATTCAAATCTGGTTCATCGCGGATCGACATCATCAGGGTTTACCTGCCCACTATCAGCAGGCGGGTTCGGATGAACTCCCGGCGCGGCGGGTGGGCGATGCAACCGTGTGGAACCTGATTGGGGATGGTTCACCGCTGGAGCAACATATGAAAGGTCGACTGAGTGCGATGACGGTTGATCCGAATGGTACGACGAGGCTGGAGGCTCCGCACCCTGGTGAAAGCCTGTTCTGGTATGTGACCGACGGCAGTGGAAATGCCCTCCATCAGGGACGGCAGATGTCGCTCGGACAGTATGATGTCGCACTTGCTCGACCGGATATGGAGCCAACCGAGATTACCGCAGGCGATCAACCGCTGCACGCCCTTAGTTTCTATCTGCCCACGTTTCTATAGCTCATACCCGTCGACGCGGCGGCAGCGGCGTATTGGGGTCAACGCGCTCTTCGATGCCGGGCCAGTCATTGGTCGCCCGCCAGGTATAGTAGGCGTAAATCCACTGTACGGCCCAGGCGGTGACGGTCACGGCGGTGGATTTACCGGGGTTCCAACCGTACTGTTCCCCATCTTTGGGATTAAACAGGCACAACTGCCCATCTTCATATTGATGTTTTTCGCTGTAGATACGCGGCTTCAGGCAGTAGGCTTCTGCCGGGCGGTTGGGATACTCGTTGGGATAAACAATCTTCAGCCGGTGGACCGGATCTTCCAGCGTCGCCAGATTGATTTCGACATCGCCATCCCAGTACAAGACGCCCCCACTGGGCGGCACGACCAGCTTGAATGTATTGCCAAAGGTGGCGCGCATGGCTTCCACCTCTAAACGCAGGCGTGGCGAGACGTTGTTACGTGTTCCCCACCAGTTCATCGGCGGGCTACTCCTGATACATATAAACGGATTCCAAAATGATTGTACCATCCAACCGCGGTCAACGTGCCTACCCGAAAATGGGGGTTCCCAGGAGTTGTTCGTACACACGCACAGTTGCGGCAGCCACTTGAGCGTGTGTGAAATGTGCCAGCACCCGCGCCCGACCCGCCTGACCCAAGCGCGCTCGTTCCGCCGGGTCATCCCGTAAGCGGCGCAGGGCGGCTGTCAGCGAGTCTATGTCGCCTTCGGGGACGATCATGCCCGCGCTGCCCATGACATCCGGGATGGCACCACTATCCGAGCCGATCACCGGCAGCCCGCTGGCCATCGCCTCGGTGATGACGCGCCCGAACTGCTCTTTCCAGTTCAAGCGGGTCAGCGAAGGAATCGCCAGCACATCCATTTTTTGATACTGCATGGGCATCCCGGCGGATTCCACCCATTCGATCCGATCCAGACGATCCCCAATCCCTAACTGCTGCGCCAGCGCCTCCAGGGCATTCCAGTAGGGGCCGCTGCCGACCAATCGCAAGCGCCATTCGCCGTCCAGTCGAGCTGCTGCCCTTAGCAGCAAATGGATGCCCTTTTCCTCGACCAGACGGCCTACATAGCCAATCGTGAATACCCTCGCCCTCTCTTCCAAATCCGCTGGAGAGAGGGGATTCAGAACAGGAGCAAACAAGTCAGGGTCAACGCCAAACTGAGGGATGACAGTCATTGGCCCCGCATAGCCTTTGGCTCGCCAGACATGAGCGGCACTTTGAGTCCCCGCCAGCACATGATCAACCTGACTCAGCGTCCAGCCTTCGCCCCATGAAAAAGGCGATGGATACACCCGGCGAATATTCTGCCAGCTAAAGATCAGCGTCTTCGCGCCAATTTTCCGGGCAATCCGCAGGGCCTGCCAGGTAGCGAGGTTGTAGGGTTCTTCATCAATGTGGATGATCTGCGGCTGAAAGTCCTCGATTCGCTTTGCCAGACCCGGATACCAGTGCAGATGAAAGTTGCCGTTCAACGCAATGGGCACTGTCTCCAACCGATAGCCGGTGGTATAGACTCGCTCCAGGTTGGTTTCCCCGCGCTCATCTTTCCATGACGGTGGTGTGAGCGCCAGCAGGTCAATTCCCAGCCGAGCCATTTCCTCCAGCTTGCGCTGGTAGATGCCAACCACTAAGGCTTTTGACAACAGCAAAACGCGAGGGCGTGATTTCGACGCATGGATATTGGACACGTCGCCCTCAATCGATCCCAGCGGATTTGGCTGCCTGGGCGAAGGCCCGCACTTTGGCGATGTCCTTGCGGAAGCCACCTGCAGCCAGCGGTTGGTTGGTATGGGTCAACGAATCGACGCCCCAGGGACGCACCATCCGGATGGAATCTACGACGTTGTCCGGGGAAAGCCCTCCCGCCAAAATTACGGGCACCCGCACCGCCTCGACAATCGCCCGGCTGATGGACCAGTCATGGGTTTTGCCAGATGCGCCGATCCCGGCAATATCGGGTGCTTGTGTATCGAGGATGAGATATTCACAAAGTGACTCGTAAGCCCTGGCTTCCATGATGGCATCCCGTCCTGCGACCGAAATGGCTTGCATGATGGGCAGACCTGGAAAGTGCAGCCGCAGTTCGGCCACATCTTCAGGGCCGAAGGTTCCTGTCAGGGGGCACAGGTGGAGCACATCGGGCCTGACCGCTTCCACCATCTCCACAATAGGCGGCAGGGTCGTTTCGACCGTCAGGGCAACCCGTATGGCTTTGCCCGCTGTTGCCTGCATGATCGCCTGGGTGGTTGGAATATCAATCTCACCGGGAAGGCCACGCGCCGAGGGGGTCAGGCCAATATGGTCAGCCCCGGCCTCGATGACGGCCAGGGCTTCTTCAGGGGTTTGCATGGTATAGAACTGCACAATCATGAGCCATCACTCCGCTACCCGCATTGCAACGGAGTGATGGTACTGCATAGGCAGGAAGAAACGCCAGTCAGATGGCTTGTCGCCGCAGCATATACCAGGTTGCTACCAGGAACACGGCTGTCAGGACGTGCCGTACAACTGTCCCAGTGGGGCCGCCTTCCACACCCACCAGTATCGCATCTCCGATGGGCATGAGGCTGGCAACCAGCGCATACAAAGCCAGGGCGTTGAAATCCCTGCGGATGAGTAATCCCAAGCCGAACACGCCCAGGAATAGGGCGCGAATGGCATACACGAAAACAAAGGCCGTATTCCCGGGATCGACCAAGGGCAGACCATAGTAGGCGGCAAACTCCACCGGGCCGAGGGTTGCCCGCACTGCATTAAACAGGATATACACGATCAGGATGCCGACCATCCAGATTCCAGGTGCGCGCCAGAATGCACGAGCCGGAGATTGAGCAGGGGTAGACATGAGATGAGCCTCCAATAGAACCAAAACGGATAGGTTTGTTCAACAGGTTTGAGACAGGTTCGTTAGCGATCCGGATTCCCAGCATTCAGAATGCGCTCGATCATGGCGTGGCAATCGGTACGCGCACTATAGGCTGGATGCGCCCGGATCAGGGCCAGAGTCCGTTCTTCGACCGTCAGATCAGGCTGAGCCGCCCGGAGTGACTGCCTATCTGTAGCGGGATCTCGAACCGTGGCATACGAGAGGTTGGCAGGGTCGAGCAAGCCCAGGCGGAGTTTATTCTGGACATGTTTGTGGCAGCGACAGGGATTGGCCGGATTGACGATCCCGCATTGGGCGGAAACGAAGCTGACCAATGCTTGCCGGGCGCGGGAGAGCCGTTTACGGTATGCTGCCGGACTGATCCCCAGGATATCAGCGCCTTCGTCACTGTTCACCCCTAACAATTCGCCCAGAACGAGTGCAATGCGGTCTTCCTGACTCAGGCACATGAGCATCCCCAGCGTACAATTCCGCCGGACTTCTTCTGCCAGTTCAGTCTGCTCGTATACACTCTCAGGACTTTGGGCGTGGAGTGAGAGACTTGTTTCCAGGAGGCTGGATAGTTCCTCGAAGGACGTTTGTCTGTGTGCTGGATTGCGCTGTGCCAGGTTGAGCAAGGTGTTGCTGGCAAGCCGATACATCCAGGTGGAAAAGCTGCTCTCCCCCCGAAACTGACCCAGATGGGTGATCAATTTGATCAGAATTTCCTGGGTGGCATCTTCAGCATCGGCTGGATTTTGCAGCATCCGCAAGGCTAGATTGTAGATGTAGCCTTGAGCATCGCTGGCCACCTGCTCGAGGGCATCCCGATTGCCTGCTTGAGCGGCTGTGACCAGTTCATGAATGTCGGTTCTCAACGATGGCCTCCTGTCCGTTCACCTGTTGATGTTCATTAGACACATCATCTGAGAGATTGTGACAGGATTGTTGACAAAGGGAGAGCCTGGCATCCAGGCTCTCCCTCATGAGACTACTGCAACTGGCGCAGGTAGATCATCTCATGATCGGGCAGTAAATCCGGGTGAAACAGGTGGATTAAATCGGACAGGACGCCGGAAGGATTGGTGACGCCGTTCTCATAGATGTCATTGCCGCCGTTTGGATTCACGCGGGCGTCGTTGTTCCAGACGCCACCGGATTCGGTCGCTGCGAATTCGGCATAGCGTTCATCCTGGGCGATGAAGCTGGCGAGATCGGTCACACCGAAGGCACCGGGTAGCCAGAAATCTGCCGCCTGGCCGGCATCTAACACGGCTTCAAAGTCAAACAACACGCTGCCGCTGACTTCAGCCGCTTCTGCCGAATCGCTCAGGATCAGGCGTGCACCGGCATCCTGCATGATTGCGGCCACAAAGCTCTGTCCGCCGGGGATGGCCCACGAATCCCCGTAGTACAACCCCCATAACACTGTGGGCTGCTCATTCGCGGGAATGCCCGCTGCCAAGCCAGAAAGCTCGGCATAGCGGGCTGCCTCGTCCGCAAAGACCTGATTGGCAGCGGCCTCGGCATTGAAGAAGGCTGCCGTGAACTTGATCCACTCGGTGCGTCCCACTGGCGTCGTCTCCATCCATTCGCCGTTGACGACCACCGGCACGCCCGCTGCGATCAGGACGGGGTGGGCATCAAACTCCGGGGTGCCGCTACCATAGGTCATCACCAGATCACTTTCGCTATCCAGCACCTGCTCGACGTTTACGCCTGAGCCAAAGCCCACTTCAAGGAGTTCACCTGCCTCGGCTTTGGCAATAACCTCCGGCGTATTGATATAGAAGGCGCTGTCGACCCCGATGAGCCGATCAACCAGACCTAACTGCGCCAGATGCGGCAGATAGGAAGTTGACATGGCGATCATGCGTTGTGTGGGGATGGTGATGACTGGCACGCCATCAAAACCTTCTGGCGTCGGGGTGCCGCACTGCACCAGCAAATAGCGGAAGGCATCGGCTTCGGTTGAACCCGGCCAGGGCGTATTGACCGACAGCACCTTGTAGTGATTGAAATACTCGATGCTGAAGCCCGTGGCGGTCTCCACGCTACTCTTATCCGGGAAATAATCCACGGACGGATCATAATCCGTCACGCAGACGGCGGATGGAGACGAGTCCTGGGCGGCAATGGGTGAGAGCAGGAACAGCAGAACACAACAAACGAGGAGCGAAACACGCACTTTCATGAGGAACCCCTTTTACGGCCCCTCACGAGGAAAGCGCCGCTGCGAAGGGGAGACCTGTTGTGGTGGAACAGGGGAACCCTGACGCCCGGCTGCCCTTCTCGCGAAGGCAGAACGAGTAAACATCAGGGCGGGTAATCGGACTTTGGTCAAGCGACCATTACCGTTGCGGGACAGTGCCGGACTTTCACCGGGCTTCCCCCATTGTGCGTTCTGCATCCGGGCAGCAACGCACCCTGACAGTCCGATAGACTAACCCTGATTGCAGTAGATGGCAAGAGTTTGTCCAGTTGGCGAATCCTGATTGGACCCTGAGAGTTCAACCCGACTAAGCCAGTAGCCGAAACATGTCCATGATCCACGACCGATATTTGTGCGCAAAACCATTCCATGACCGGGAAACGGTCGTGGAGTACTTTTGGCTACTGGCTTAGTCCGAATAGTCATTCACGTTGCAGGAGTGGTATAGTAAAACGGTATAATGCTCCCAGGTGTACTCAACAGGGTTCGCAGGCGTGGCTATCCTCAAAGCTGGACAACTGGATATCATCAGCCACAGCGCCGACCAAACCAAACGGTTGGGGGCGAGGCTTGGCGCGCTCCTGCAAGCGGGCGATTTCATCTGCCTCTCCGGGGATATGGGCGCGGGCAAAACGGTCTTTGCCATTGGTATCGGTCAGGGGTGGGGTTCGGCTCTGCCGCTGACCAGCCCGACTGTTAACCTGATCCATGCGCACAGCCGGGTGGCGGATAAACAGCACCTCTACCATATTGATTGCTACCGCATTGACGAAGAAGATGAAATCGACTCGATCAACCTGGACCGCCTGCTCAAGAAAAAAGGCTGTGTGGTGATGGAATGGCCGGAGCGTGTACCCGGCATCCTGCCCAAGAACCGCCTGTGGATTGAACTGCGTGTGACTGAACCTACTCGGCGTGGCTTCTCCTTTGAAGCTGTTGGGCCACGCTATGAAGAACTGCTGAACCGTTTCCGTGAATCGACCTTCGGCGTCTGAACCATGCTCCTGGCACTCGATACCGCAACTGAAATGATCAGCCTGGCGCTGCACAATGGCAATCGCCTGCTGGCCGAAAATACCTGGCAAATGACCAGCAGCGCGACGGCTGAACTGGCCCCGGCGGTTCAGGATTTGCTGGAACGTGCCGGAGTCGCTCCATCCGCGCTGGAGGCGGTGGGGGTCTGCGTCGGGCCGGGAATTTATACCGACTTGCGGGCGGGCGTTGCTTTCGCCAAGGGGCTGGCTGTGGGTTCCGATCTGCCGATTATTGGCGTGACCACGTTGGATATACTGGCCTATGCTGCCCCCTATCATCAGGGGGCACTGGTCGCTGCCATCCCGGTTGGACGGAGCCGTGTGGCGGTGGGGCGCTACCAGTGGCGTAAAGGTCAGTGGGTCGTGCGCGGTGAACCAGCCCTGATGACCTGGGAAAGCCTGCTCAACAGTCTGGATGGCCCGGCAGTGCTCACGGGTGAACTTGATGCCGAAGGCGCCGACCTGCTGCAGTCTGTTGAAGTCAGCAAACTCAACCTAACCGTCGCCCCAGCCGCGCACCGCCTGCGGCGAGCAGGGTACCTGGCTGAACTCGCCTGGTCCCGTTTGAAAGCCCGCAAGGAAACCTTTCCTGCAGCAGATCTGCAACCCCTCATTTTGAAGCTGGAAACAAAAGCCGAACCCGCATGAGTCTGCATTTGCGTTATATGCTGCTGCGTGACGTGCCGGAAGTCGCCATGATTGACCGGCTTTCGTTCGATCTATCATGGTCGCCCCGCACCTACGAATTCGAGATTGCCGAGTCTGACCAGAGTTACATGGTCGTACTGGAAACGGATACCCCGCTGGCAGTTCCATTCTGGCGGCGCTGGTGGAATCGACCGGCCTGGTGGGGGCGTGATACCCTACCGCAGCGCCTGATCGGTTTCGGTGGGCTGTGGAAAGTTCAGGATGAAGCGCATATCAGTACCATCGCGGTACATCCGGCTTATCGCGGGCAGGGATACGGGGAAATTTTGCTGGCGGGGATGGTCGGGCGAGGCCTAACGCTCGGCGCTTCCTACAATGCGCTGGAGGTGCGGGTCAGCAATATCCGGGCGCAAAATCTATATCGCAAATACGAATTCCAGGTCAAGGAAGTCAAGCCCCGCTACTACCGCAATAACGATGAAGATGCCTACGATATGCGGGCCTACTATCACACGGCGGGTTTTGCAGAACGCCTGGCTGCTCGGCAGGCGCTGCTGCAGGAGCGTTTTTCCCTGATCGACTCCTATACTCAGTCGGAGCGTCCCTACACGGTCAAGCCATCCTCAGTCCAAATCAGTGACTACCTATAAGGGAAAAGAGGAAGGCGAATAACCTTCCTCTCGATCTGGTCACTTGTGATCGCTTCCTAAACGGCGTGACGCGCCGCTGCGGCCAGCATCATGGCGATAGCTCGCGCCCCGGGGTCCATCTTCCCGGCAGAGCGTTCGCCCTGCCAACTGGCGCGCCCGATTTGCGACTGCATATGCTGGGTTTCCTCAGCTCCGCGCTGGGCAGCCTGCGCTGCGGCCTCGAAGAAAGCGCCCAGAGCGGCATCCGCGCTTTGCCCCCGCATGGCCTGGATGGCCGGGTGCATGGCATCGAGCATGGTTTTGTCGCCCAGCTTGGCTCCGCCGCGCTCCATCAGTGCATCCAGCGCGGTCTGGACGGCTCCGGCGATATCGGCTAGTTCTGCCGTTGTCTTACCCTTGAGCGCCATACCGCCTTTCATGAAAGCCGCCCCCATCAACGCTCCAAAGCTAGACGGCGCTTTATCAGCAAAGGCTTTGCCACACTTGAAGAGCAGCTTTCCCATATCCGGCTCTGCGCCAGCTTCCCCGGCCAGCGCCTCCCGGATGGCGGTGAAGCCCCACTCGGTCGTGCGGCCCAGGTCGCCGTCACCCAGTTCGGCATCCAGTGTAGTGAGTTCGTCTTTATCGCGGATCATATCGGCAGCGACCGCGTCCAGGAGCGCCACCAATTGATCGCGGGTGAGTGTCGTTGGCATGGTTATACAAACTGCCCTTGATCGAAGAATGGGGTGGAAGCCGGCGCGTCCAGCAACCGCTTCAGTTCGTCATCCAGTTTCATGACCGTCAAGGAAGCCCCGGCCATTTCCATCGAGGTGGCAAAACGACCAATATACGGGCGGTAGATGCGCACATCCTTCGACTTCAGATAGCCCACCAGGTAGTTGTACATAATATAGAGTTCTTCCAGCGGGGTCGCGCCCAGGCTGTTGACCATCAGGGCGATCTCGCTGCCTGCCAGCGGCATATCCGCCAGAATCGGATCAATCAACTGCTGGGCGATCTCATCCGCAGTTTGCAGCTTGCCCCGGCGGACACCCTGCTCACCATGGATGCCCATGCCGATTTCCATCTCATCTTCGCCCAGCGTGAAGGTCGGTTTACCCACCTGGGGGACAATACACGGCCCCAGCGCAACACCCATACTGCGGGTATTGGCGAGCGCGTGTTCGGCGGCCGCTTTGACTTCGGCCAGGCTCGCCATCTCATCCGCCCGTGCCCCGGCAATCTTGAAGGCGAAAATCATCCCGGCCACACCGCGACGGTTCTTGGCCCGTTCCGGCGGTGCACTGGCGACATCATCCGCTACCAGCACCGTGGCGATTTCAATATCATCTTCCATGGTGGCCAGATCAGCCGCACCGGCGAAGTTCATCACATCCCCGCCGTAATTCCCGAACAGATGCAGTACACCCGCCCCGCCACTGACTGCTTTGGTAGTCTTGTACATCTGGTCGATGCTTGGCGACGCGAAGACATCCCCCACCGCGCAGCCATCCAGCATCCCTTTGCCCACATAACCGAGGAATACCGGCAAATGCCCGGAGCCACCGCCCGTGATGATACCTACCTTGCCCCGCACGGGTGCATCCGCCCGCACGATAGCGTGGAGTTCACCATCCGCAGCCTTCAACCGACCGGGATGGGCGGCCAGCAGGCCCTGCAAGAGTTCCGGGACATAATGCTTGGGATCGTTCAGGATCTTTTTCATGAGTGTTTTGCCTCTATCAGATATGCATTGAGCCATGCAAAAGGGCATTTCAGAGTAGGTAGATTTTAACGCGAAGCGTTGGGCTGCAACACTCAAAATAGATGAGAAAGACTGATGGACTTACGGCATCACAAGCGTTGCTTCTCACGGCCCACACAGTTATGATCCAGTAAAATGTATTCTTAAGGGTGCCCACACTATCGGTTAGCCGGTCTCAGCGCTGACTGGGAGGATTTCCCATGACGAAGGTCTTTAATAACCCACTTGATTTCAGGGAACAGATGTTAGACGGCTTTACCGCTGCCTACAGCCGCACTATCGAGCGTATTCGGGATGCGTCTGGCGTGATGGTCAGAGGAGGACCGACTGCGGGTAAAGTGGCTGTGCTGATCGGTGGGGGTGGTGGGCATTATCCCCTTTTCGGTGGATTGGTGGGAAAAGGCTTTGCCACCGGCGCGGTCATGGGCGAAATCTTCACCAGCCCTTCCGCCGAACAATGTTACCGCTGCGCCAAAGCTGTCGATGGCGGCGCAGGCATTGTTTTTGCCTATGGTAACTACAGCGGCGATGTCATGAACTTCAGTATGGCAACCATGCGCCTGAAACTGGAGGGACTTGATGTTCGCCAGGTGCTGGTCACCGATGATGTCGCATCTTCGACGGATGTGGACTCTCGGCGTGGGGTAGCCGGGGACTTCTTTGTCTTCAAAGTGCTGGGGGCTTCTGCCTGGCGCGGTGATTCACTGGATACGGTCGAAGCGCTGGGACGCCGCGCCAATGCCATGACCCGTTCCTTTGGGGTGGCTTTTGGTGGATGCACTGTTCCCGGTCAGGGGCAGCCCTTATTCACGGTCGCGCCGGATCAGATGGAACTCGGGCTGGGCCTACATGGTGAGCCGGGTGTGGAAACCTCCAAGCTGTTGACGGCGCAGGAAGTTTCTGGTCTGCTGGTCGATAAATTGCTGTCCGATATTCCGCGTGGGGCGGGTACACGAGCTGCTGTACTGGTCAATGGGCTGGGCGCAACCAAGTATGAGGAGCTGTTCGTCCTCTACAGTGATATGCACCGCCGGTTGTCCGCTGCCGGGATTGAGACATATAAGCCAATTGTGGGGGAACTGGCGACCTCGCTCAATATGGAAGGGTGCAGCCTGACCCTGATGTGGCTAGATAAAGAGCTGCAAGCCTTAGTCGATGCCCCGGCGGAAACCCCCGCCTGGACTAACTACTAAGCCATTCGCCGAAACACGTCCATGATCCACGACCGTTATTTGTGCGTAAAACCAGTCCATGACCGGGAAACGGCCGTGGATTACTTTCGGCTACTGGCTTAGGAGACACTTATGAATCAGGCCGACCTGACTGCTCGCTGCCTGGATGCTGCCCTGAGTGTTATTCTGGAAAAAGAAACTGAACTGGCGTACCTCGATTCTGTGGCTGGTGATGGTGATCATGGGGCGGGGATGGCGCGGGGGTTCCGTGCCGTGGTGGCCTCCGGGGCAGGTTCCAGCACCGCCGGGGAAGTGCTGGCAAAGGCCGGGATGGCTTTCTCCAATGCGGCGGGTGGCTCTTCCGGGGCGCTAGTCGGCATGTATCTCATGACTCTGGGCATGAACTTATCCGGTGAGATCACGAGGGCTGCACAACTGCATACGGCGCTGCTCAAAGCACAGGAAGCCGTCATGAAGCTGGGCAAATCGCAGGCGGGGGATAAGACGCTCCTCGATACGCTGGTGCCTTTCACCACGGCCTACGGTGAAGCTGCCTCTGCCGGGGCGTCTCTTACTGCTGCCTGGTTGAGCGCCCTGGGAGCGGCCCGCGCGGGTATGGAATCCACCCGTGACATGATCAGCAAACGGGGCCGTTCTGCTGTGCTGAAAGAACGCAGCCTCGGCACACAAGATCCCGGCGCGACTTCCGTTTACTATGTGTTGCAAGCGGCGGGAGACGTTTTACAATCCCACTGTCCACAGTGACCGATTATTTAGAACCTGTTCATCTCGAAAGGATGCTAAGATGGCGAGGCCAGTCACTTTGTTTACCGGTCAATGGGCCGATCTCCCGTTGGATACGCTGGCGGGCAAAGCCGCCGGCTTCGGCTACGACGGCCTGGAACTGGCCTGCTGGGGGGATCACTTCGATGTCGAACAGGCGCTTTCCAGCGATGGGTATGTTCAGACCCGGCATGACATCCTGGCGAAACATGGCCTGAAATGCTTCGCCATCAGCGCCCACCTGGTCGGTCAGTGTGTGGCGGACGCCCACATTGATGAACGCCACAAGAGCATCCTGCCACCGAGACTGTGGGGGGATGGGGACCCGGAAGGCGTGCGCCAGCGCTGCGCCGAAGAGATCAAGAACACGGCCCGCGCCGCGGCTTTGTTCGGCGTCAAGGTGGTCAACGGGTTCACCGGCAGCCCGGTCTGGCACCTGCTGTATCGTTTTCCGCCGACCAGCGATGCCATGATTGAGGCGGGTTACCGGGAGTTTGCCGACCGTTGGAACCCCATCCTGGATGTGTTCGACGAGGTGGGCGTGAAGTGGGCGCTGGAAGCACACCCGGCGGAGATCGCCTACGACCTGTACACGGCGGAAAAAACGCTGGCGGCGCTCAACCAGCGGGCGGCCTTCGGCTTCAACTTTGACCCCAGCCACTTCATCCATCAGTTGTTTGATCCGACCAAGTTCATCGAGCGCTTCAGCGACCGCATCTTCCACGTCCACGTCAAGGACAGCAAAGTGCGCCTGGATGGGCAGCGCAGTATCCTCGGTTCGCATCTCAACTTTGGTGATGCGCGGCGGGGGTGGGATTTTGTCTCGCCGGGGCATGGCGACCTGGATATGGATGCGATGATCCGGGCGCTCAATCGGGCGGGTTACAACGGGCCGCTCTCGGTCGAATGGGAAGACAGCGGCATGGATCGGGAGTTCGGGGCGGCAGAAGCCTGCGCCTGGGTCAAGAAGAACGACTTCAAATCCTCGACGGTCGCTTTTGACGCGGCCTTTGCAGAGTAGTCTGGGTCGGTCTTTTGCGGCGGCGGCGACGGCGGCGGGGGTGCCGACAAACTCCAGGCGATCTGACCGCATTCATATCGCGGCTCGTCAACTGTCATGGTTCGGGGTGCCAAGCAGGCGGATGGGCGAACGTCCCCTGCGGCAAATCGACCGGGGGACTGTTGCAGCAATCGCTGCAATTCCGGCCCGATGGTTCTGAACCAGCATTCCTATCTGACGAGATCATACTCTATTTTGCGGTAAAGAATCGGAACATTTGTTCTGATTTTGTGTCGGTTTTTGCAGGGGAGGTTGCAAAGAGGGCACCTTCCCTAAAGGGATGGCCTTCGGCGCACTGATAGGGGCGTTCGGAGTTGGTCGCACGCGAGCTTCCTTTGGTCGTATCCCTGGCATCTGTTCAAAGGTGGGTTTATTCGTAAGGCAACCGCAAAGACGGAGGCCTCACCCCTAACCCCTCTCCCGCGCGACCCTTAGGTTATGGGAAAGGTAGATCGTGTGTGAGTCGGGTCGCTGGAGAGGGGGATTCGGAGTTCGTCGCATGGGCGGCGGACGGCATGAATGGCGTCCCTACGAGTGGGATGGTGGGGTGATGGATCTTGACGGGAGGATATACGCCCTGACGGGTTCATCCTCCCCTACGGGTGGCGGGGCTGCGGACGCCATTCATGGCGTCCCTACGAAGGCGGCGGTGGGGCGGGCCCCTTACAATAGCCTGCCGGACGAGGCACGCCTCGTCTCTACACATGGTCGGATTATTTCTGAAACGCTCAACAAGGCGATCCGGCGGGTCATCCCTACTCGTCGGAGGCCCACGAGCGGAGGGCGCGCAGGCGGGCGGTCTTCTTCAACTGATGGTCGGCCATGCGGCGGAGCACGTCATCCAGAATGGTGACGGCATCGCGGATATAGGTTCCTTTATTGAGCATGACGCATTCGGCGCGTTCGGCGAGGGCGGCATCGGACATCTCCGCGCGGGAAGGTCGCCCTTTTTTGACCAACTGCTCCAGCACCTGGGTCGCCCAGATGACCGGCACATGGGCGGCTTCGCAGAGCCACAGGATTTGCTCCTGCATCTCCGCCATGCGCTGATAGCCGATCTCGACAGCCAGGTCGCCACGGGCGATCATCACCGCCATGGGGTTGCGTCCACCCGCGGTGACGATCAATTCGGGTAGGTTGTGGATGGCGCGCTGGGTTTCCACCTTGAGCACAATCGCCACCTGTTTACCGGCTGGGGCGCGGGCCGCCAGCGCATCCTGCAACTCCACCACATCAGCGGCTTCCTGCACGAATGAGTAATTGACTATATCGGCGTTGGCGGCGATGAAATCCAGGTCAGCGATGTCCTTGGCGGTCAGTGCCGGGATTTGCAGATCGGTATCCGGGAAGTTCAGCCCCTTATAGGGCTTGAGCCGTTCGCCCTGAGTGCGGGCGGCGGTGATGCGCAGGGCCAGCCCGGCTTCTTCGACGGACTCGATGACCGCGCCAAGCTTGCCATCATCAATGAAGACGCGCTGCCCCGGCTTGACCTGCTGGAAGACTTCCTGCAAAGTACAACTGGCCTGGAAGGGATACTCGGTACTATAACGAGGTTCCCCCGGCACGATCAGCAGCTTATCCCCCACGCGCAGCCGCCCATCGAGCGGGGTGAAGATGGTCTCGGTGCGGACTTTGGGCCCGCCCAGATCCATGGCCACTTTGCAGGTGCGGCCGGTTTCAGCTTCGGCACGCCGCAAATGCGCGATCATATGTGCCCATTCGTCCGGGGTGTCATGCGCGCAGTTAATGCGGATGCAATCCATCCCGCGCACCAGCAGATCTCGCACGAGATCGTAATCATCCGCCGCTTCCGAGGGCATGGTCACCATGATGCGAACGCGCCGTTCACTCGGCTCTGGCCCGAAGATGGCGCGGGAACTATCACTTAGTAGGCGTTCACCACGGGCAAAGAGGCTCAGGCGGGGGCGGGGCGGCAGGTTGGCAGGCGGGGACTGGCACAAGTTCCCCAAGGTCGCCAGCACCGCATCCAGGTTTGGCATCACCCGGTTCTCCAGGCGCCCCAGGGAGGACAGTCCCCACGGCACCAGCGCCGCCTGCAATGGACGCAGGTCACGGCGGCGCAACGCCAGATAGTAGGCCAGGTTGAGGGCACCGGGTAAAAAGCGCTGCCGCTGAATGCGGTTCCGCCAGGTGGCGAAGGTCTGTTGGCCTTCTTCATACACGGCCTGACGCAGATCGAGCAGGGCAGCCAACAGCGCGTCAGGGGTCGAAAGATCGTCTGGAATGGGGTCTTGCGGCATGGAAGAGCGTCCTTATTGGGGAAATCTCTCCTATGCTACGTCTATCGTCAAGCCACCTGACAGGTGATTCCTCACCGCTGCACCCTGCCGAGTGTCACTCACATTGTTAATGGATCAAGAAGGGGTCAGGTGGCGGCACTGGCAATGCCGAGGTTCTGCATCACCCGTTGAATATCCATCAGGCGGAAGGGTTTGGGGATAAAGGCATCCACGCCGCTGTCGATAATTTCCTGCCGGTACAGGCGCTCGCTGGCGGCGGTCATGATGACAAACGGGATGTTCTGCCAGTAGGGATGGTTGCGGACTTCGCGCAGGAAAGCCAACCCATCCATCTGCGGCATGAGCAAATCGCACAGAATGAGTACAGGAAGCTCGCTAGCGGTCTGGAGGTATTTCACCCCCTCTTCACCGCTGCCTCCGCCGACGATCTGATAGCCAGTGGGCTTCAGAAACATGCGGAGCATGGTCACGGTTTCCGGGCGGTCATCAAGGACAAGGATACTAGGCATGGTAGATGTCGACATTCATTCGGCACTGTACTTCCATCATAAAGGAAAATTCTGAGCACAAGCATTGATAATCACAGTTTTGAGACAATTCTAACAGGTTGGCTTACGCCAGAACCCCCTTTTTCCGGGGGTATACACTCACCCCCCTCTATGATAGAATATCTGTGCTAAATCGGGTAGGGAAAATAGTGTGTTACACTGGTTCTCAACCCTGGCACACAAGAGGAGCGCGCCATGTCCTGGCAACAAACCATCATCGTCGGCAATGTCGGTCGTGACCCTGAATTGCGATACCTGCAAAGTGGCACTGCCGTTTGTGATTTCAGCGTGGCCGTCAGTGAAAGCTGGACTGACCAGCAAAGTGGTCAGAAAAAGGAAAAGACGACCTGGTTCAAGGTAAGCGCCTGGGGCAAGCTGGCCGAAGTCTGTAACCAGTATGTACAGAAAGGCCGTCAGGTGATGGTCGTGGGCACGGTCGAAGCGCGCGCCTACCTGGATAAGAACAACCAGCCGGCCTCCTCGCTCGATCTGCGGGCGCGGGATGTTCGCTTCCTGGGCGGTCGTCAGGATGGCGGCCAGGGTGGTATGGGCGGCGGCAACCAGCAGTATGACTTCGCCCCACCGCCGGACAATATGAACGAAATTCCCTTCTAACCATCGGTCACTGACCTGATGCGATTTGTCAGAAAAGATCGGTAATGGGCGGGCGTTCCATCGGGACGCCCCCACAACAACCTCATTACCAAGGCCTCATCCCACGCTCACACCCTGCTGATCGGTTCAGACGTATACTACGCCTTATGTTGAAGCCATTTCATGAGGATCGATCATGCTGCAAATTGGTCAGCCCGCGCCAGATTTCACTCTGACAAACCAAAACGGCGAGGCCGTCACACTCAGTTCCCTGCGCGGCAAACGCGTTGTCCTGTTCGCCTTTCCCAAAGCCTTCACCGCCGGTTGCGATGCCCAGGCCTGTACTTTCCGTGATGAACTTCCGCAGATCAGCGCCACCAATGCGGTCGTCTTTGGTGTCAGCGCGGATTCGCCGGAGACCCTCAAGAAGTGGAAACAGTCCAAGAAGCTGAACTATGATCTGCTGTCTGACAGCAGTCATGCCATGCTGGAAGCCTGGGGGGCCTGGGGGATTGCGCTCGGCAGCCTGATTCGCCTGCCGATTGCGGCCACCCGTTCCTACTGGGTTATTGATGAAAACGGCATTCTGGTCGATCAGCAGATCGGCGTTGGTCCCGGCGAAAGCGTGACCAAAGCTGTTGCCTCCGTCCAACGACTGAACGCCACACCCGCCTAAGGCCGCTGGTCACCCAGCCCAACCCTCGTGTAGTGTGAGTTTCATCCGAAATGGATACTCACCTATACGAGGGCGATCATGCGTTTCAAATTCAATCCTCTCATCCCATTGCTCGCAATCATAATGCTCGGCTTGCTGCCGGTTGGCGCACGGGATATGGGACCTGTGCGGCGTCTGAGCTATTTTCAGGCTGCCGATGTCAACGGTATCCAGCAGGTCTATCAACTGCTGCTCGATGGTCAAAGCCAACCTCGGCAAATCACGCAGGCTGACCGTGATGTGGTCACCTTTGGCGTCAGTCATGATGGCCTGGCGATTACCTACTTGAGCAACGGTCAGCTTTGGCTTCAACCGCTCCATACCGATATGGCAGAAGCCCTAACGCCCGTCAATAACACCCTCTTCTTCACACCGGTCTTTAGCCCGGATGGTCAGTACATCGCCTATGCCTCACAGGGCATCTGGCTCTATGACCTGGGTGCGCGGGAAAGCCGTCAGATTTTGGCTGATGTGCCGCTGGCAGCGGATGGCTCCAATATGGCTGCTTATCGGGTCTATCGCCCGGATCGTTTTGTGATGGGAGTCGATGGGAAAGCCAGTCACCTGATCCTACGAGTGGGCGTTTGGGAATGGGAGACACCCGGTGTTTACAATCTGGCTACGGGCGCCTATCAGGAATTGGAGGGTCAGGTGCACACACGCCTGCTGCCACTCTACGGCGATAAAGTCCTGCTCTATGGAAATGGTGGCGTTGCGGGGGAGATGGCGCTGCATCTGGCGGATAGTCTCGATGACATCAACCAGTATCAACTGGTCGTCACCTTCAGCGAACTGACCACGGAGACTCTCTTCGCACAAACGGCCACGGAGATTCATCCCGGTGTGGTGCGGTTGTTTGGGCCAAGCCTGTATCAGATGCCGGATGCGGATCACTGGTTCAGCTTCGACTACGACCTCATGAATAACGTCGCCAGCGATGTGCGCTATCTGCCGATGCCGACAAGCACGATTGGCAGCAGCCTGGGCGGTGATCTCTCACCGGATGGCGCGCTTGCCCCGGTCTATGCAGATGCGCGCTGGAGTGACTACGGCTCGATCTTTGGCAACCTTACGCTGCGCGATCTGCTCACGGGCGCAGAGGTGGCCGCGCCCTTCCCGGCAACTGTGGGCGAACTTCGCTGGCAACCTTGATCCTACGAGCGGAATCAATGGGGTGCCCTAGACGGGCACCTCATCCAGCCCGAAGCTGTCCAGCATAAAGGTATGGTGCGAGTCGATGGGCCGATCTCCTGGTTCCAAGTGCAGGAATTGACCATCGGGCTGCATCATCCAGGTATTGACCGTATCCCGCAGGCAGGTTGCCAGCACACGCATGGCTTTCACCCGCAAGCGCGGATCCATCAACGGGAAGACCACTTCCACCCGGTTGTAGAGGTTGCGGCGCATCAGGTCGGCACTGCCCAGGTAGATTTGCTGGTCTGGTGGGGCATTCTGGAAGTAGAAGATGCGGCTGTGTTCCAAATAGCGCCCGACGATGCTTTGTACGCGGATGTTCTCGCTCACGCCCGGTACACCCGGTCGTAAGCACGACAAGCCGCGTACAATCAGGTCGACCTGCACCCCAGCCTGAGAGGCCTGATACAACTTCTGGATCACCAGATCTTCTTCAAGCTGGTTCATTTTGAAGATCATCCGAGCAGGTTTTCCCGCTTTGGCAGCTTCGATTTCGTTGTCCATCAGCATCAGCAGACGCGGCAACAGATATTCCGGCGCGACCAGCAGTCGGTTGTAAAGCGTCCCCGGTGCGAATCCGGTCAGGCGGTTGAAGAGGCGACTGGCATCCTCGGCGATTTCCGGGTTGGCTGTCATCAATCCCAGATCAGTATAGAGTCGGGCGGTGCTGGCATTGTAGTTGCCTGTTCCCAGGTGGACGTAGCGCCGCACGCCATCACTCTCGCGGCGGACCACCAGCGCGACTTTGGCATGAGTCTTGACCGGGAGTTCCTCGACGCCGTAGGTGACGTGTACACCCTTGCGCTCCAGCGCACGCGCCCAGGTCAGGTTGTTTTCCTCATCAAAGCGGGCTTTCAGTTCAACCAGCACCGCGACCTGTTTATCGTTATCGCGGGCATCGAGCAGCGCCTCGACAATCGGGGAATTCTTCCCAGCACGGTAGAGGGTAGCCTTGATCGCCAGCACGTTGGGGTCTTCGGCAGCGGTGCGGAAGAAATCAATGACTGGTTGAAAAGAATCGTAGGGGTGATGCAGCAGGATGTCCCCCTGACGGATGACATCAAAAATGTTGCGTTCGACCAGCGCATCCGGGATGCGCGGCACATAGGGCGTGTATTTCAGGTCAGGCTTATCGATGCTGCTCAGTTCAAACAGCGATGCCGCCCCTAGCGCCCCATCAATCAGGTAGACATCTCGTTCCGGGTCGACTTTCAACTGGTCAATCAGGGTGTTCAGGGTGCGTGTGCTGATGTTTTCCGGCACGCTCAGGCGCACGACCGAACCGAAGTCGCGTTCGCGGACGCTTTCCTCGATCATATCGCGCATGCTGCTGAATTTGTCTTCTTCCTGTTCGTAATCAATATCGGCATTGCGCGTCAGGCGGAAGGGGTAATGTTCCAGTACATCCATGCCGGGGAAAAGCAGATCGAGGTTGTCTTCGATCACATCCTCCAGCCAGAGGAAGGTATCCCTGACATTGGAATAGCCGGTGTAGCGTTTGACAATCTCCCCCAGGCTGACCATGCGCGGGAATACATCCGGCACTTTGATCCGCACAAACTCATGGTCGTAATCGCCGTCATCGTGCCGCCGCAGCCAGACACCCAGGTTCAGGCTGAGGTTGGAGATAAAGGGGAAAGGCCGTGCGTGATCGACGGCCAGCGGGGTCAGCACCGGGAAAATATCATCCTGGAAGTATTGACGCACCGCTTCTTTTTGATCGAGCGGCAAACCGGGGACATCGACGATACGGACGCCCTTTTCTTCCAGTTTCGCAAAGACATCCCGCATGATATTGCGCTGCTCGCGCACCAGCGGCAGCACCTGATTGCGAATCTCATGGAGCAAGACATTGGGCAGCAGACCGTCGGGCCGGATACCGGGCATGCGGGCCTGCATCTTCTCGTGCAGGGAGGCGACCCGCACCATGTAGAACTCATCGAGGTTGTTGCTGAAAATCGCCAGGAATTTGATACGTTCCAGCAGCGGCAGGGCCTCATCCTGCGCCAGCGCCAGTACGCGCCGATTGAACTCGATCCAGGCGAGTTCCCGGTTGATGTACGTGTCCGGCGTTAGCTCCGGCAGGTGGAGATCAGGCAGGTCAATGACGGTCATGGTGGGTTCCGTCCCAGTAGGCTTGAAACAGGTTCGTTATCTTAACGAAGCGGGGAACGGTACGCCAGCGACGGTGAGTCCGCTTAACAGGGACTTAACGGAGAAATGCTAAAGGCAGTAGGCTCCATTTTCTGAATAGCTTTGCGGATAAATTATAAAATGTTTGACGTTTGCCATGGCTAAAGCGTGATGTATGGCGTAGGAGATAAAGAACAATACCCATAGGATACGATACATCAGAGAGAGAGATAACTTCAACTGCATGCAAAGGATCGTATCATGAAATATTTGAGCCATCGCCTCTCCGCCGCCATGTGGGCAAGAGTGCTGCTACTGTGGCTGGCACTCGGCCTGGGAGCCATCGTCCTGGGTGCCATTGCCTTAGGATTGGGTAATTTTGTTCAGGGGAATGTTCGCGCTGAACTGGAAGCCCAGCAGATCTCATTTGCGCCAGCCGACCGGCTTCGTGACCCGGAACGGGCGATACCTGGCATGGTTGAAAACGCCGGTCAACCCCTCACCACCGGCAACCAGGCGCGCATTTACTCGGAGTTGATTGGGCTGCACATGCGGGAATCCGCTGAGGAAGCTGGTTATACCGATGCGTCCTACGCGACTCTGGGTGGTATCCAGCGCGAATTGAGAGCGGCTCTGGCGACCGCCAAAGAAGGCGGCGATGAAACTGTAATTGCCGAAGCCGAAGCCAATTTGACCGCCGTCACCAATCTCCGCAATACGATGTTGACGGGCAGTAACCTCCGTGGAAACCTGCTCTCGGCGTTCGGCTGGGACAATGTGGCGACAGGGGTCACAGCGGCGGGTGCATTTGTTCTAGTGATGGGTGTGCTGTTCTTCGTCCTGTTCATCTATGAATGGCGGCGCGGTCACTTACCCCCCACCGAGGCATAAGCGCTCAGTCGACCATCAGTCGCACTTCAACGATACCTCCGTCTGCCAACCGCAACGGAGGTATTTTTGTGCATCATCAGCCCGAACTCAAGTAGTACCTGCATGCCAATTCAGCGAGCGCAGTAGCGATCCACCCAGCAGGCAACTGATTGACAGAACTCCGACAGGCGTTCTTCGGCAAAGTTGACAAAGACGGTGTACTCCCGCGTCAGTGTGGTGGGGGCGTCTCCGTAAGCCTTGCACAACCCAACGACTATGCGCTGATCGGATGGATTCTGGAACAGGTGAGCCAGATGTTCAGCGGGTGGGTCAATGGGTAGAGAAACCCAGCCCCAACCCTTTATTGCCAGCTCAAACGCCGCATAGACTCGTTCCGGGCTTTCTTCGGAGAGGTAGCGTCTGGTAGCCAGGGCAACGCCATAACGATCCGCGCCATCAGATAGTCCCATCGCATAGGAACCGAAATCTGGCCCGGAAGCATTCGTTAGCCGGGCAGAAGGTGGCATGGCAGAGTCCAATCGATCCAGCGCAGAGTTTATCTGCGGTAGTGCCAGACGTGCGTTCCCTTCTGCACGTTCCATGCGCCCGGCTTCACTATTCCAAAAAACGATGAAATAAATGATGCTGCAACTTAACACGAAGAAAAGGAGAATCAAGGCAAATGGCGAGCGAAGAACATCACCGAGGCGGCTGTTTGATATAGACATGAGCAGACTTCTACTTCTCACACAAATCCACATTATACAGTCACTCCACCTTGTCCGTCCCATTCACCCACAGGTAGACTGAGCAGTTAAGGACACACCCATCAAGGACGCCTTCATGCGCCGTTTTGCCCCAGATTTTGCCGCCATAGCCCTGCTATTCATCCTGCCGCTGGTCATGTTCTGGCAGCAGACGGTGGGCGGACGGACACTCCTCCCGACTGAGAACCTCTACCAGTATGAACCGTATGCGACCTATGCCGAGGTTGTGCGCGCACCCGCCCCGCATAACCCGCTGCTTTCTGACCTCGTGCTGCAAAACTTCCAGTGGAAGAGCTTCATTCGGGAGAGTATCAACCGGGGGGACATCCCGCTGTGGAACCCGTACCAATTCAGCGGGATTCCATTTTTTGCGGCTGGTCAGCAATCGACGCTGTATCCATTCAGTATCCTCTACTATGTGCTTCCGCTGCCCGCCGCTTATGGCTGGTTCACGGTCAGTCAACTGTGGTTGGCGGGCGCGTGTATGTATCTGCTGGTACGCGGGCTGGGAGTCACCCGCCGACCAGCAGCACTGGTGAGTGGAATCACGTTTCAACTGAGCGGATTCTTCCTCGCCAGCGCCGTCTTCCCCATGATGATCGCGGCGGCGGCCTGGATTCCGTTACTGGTGCTGATGGTGGAGTTGGTCATCCGGCAGCAACCGTTCCTGCGGGGGCGACCGAGCAGCCTACCCTGGGTGCTGATCGGGGCGGTGGCGCTGGGCTGCAACATCCTGGCCGGGCATGTTGAGATTACGTACTATGCCCTGCTCATTAGCGGCTTCTACGCGGCGTGTCGCTTGGGGTGGGGATTGTTCACCACAGAGGCACAGAGGACCTACAGTGGGAAAGTTACTGCAGAGGCGCAGAGAAGCAAAGGGGCAGAGGGTGATGTTGTACGGGCGTCCGCTGACTCCGCCAAGCCCTCACCCCCTGCCCACTCGCCCAGAGGGCGAGTGGGAACACGACTTCGGTGGACGGTGGGGCGAGGTGTGTGGCTACTGGTGATGATCGCCCTGGGGTTAGGACTGGGTGCGGTGCAGTTCATCCCCCTGTTTGAGTTCGCCGGGCTGAATTACCGTGATGGTCGCACGACTTACGATCAGGTCGTCGGGTGGGCACATCCCCTGCGCGGGCTGATTCAGTATCTGATGCCCAACTTCTACGGTAATCCGACCCATACCAGCACTTTCGACTGGTTCACGATGCAGACCGTCCCGGTGACGGTCAACGTGGCGGGCGAACCGATCCGCGCCATCGACTGGGGCATCAAGAACTACGTCGAGGGGGCGCTGTACGTGGGGATTCTGCCACTGCTGCTGGCGGTATACGGGCTAACAGCAACAGCTTCAGATGGCAGGCTAGCAGCTAGCAGCTACCGGCTACCGGCAGATCAAGGGCGGACGCCACCCTACAAATGGATATTCCTGGTGCTGACCGTGTTGGCGCTGACGTTTATGTTCGGGCTGCCGACCTATGCCCTGCTGTATAACTTTCTGCCGGGGATCAACCAACTGCACTCGCCCTTCCGCTGGGTGTTGGCGGTGACGATAGGCGTCGCGGTGCTGGCAGGCTTTGGGGCTGAGGCGCTGCTGAGGCCCTCACCCCTAATCCCCTCTCCCATCTGGAGAGGGGCAGGGGTGAGGGCGAGGTGGTTCGGTATCGGTGTGATGGCAATGGGTGGGTTAGTCTTGGTCGGCTTGATCGGTGGGCGGGTCTTTTGGTCGCAGATCGAGCCGCTGGTGGATACCGTCTTCCGGGGGCTGGCGTTGGCACCGCTTGCCTACCCGAATGCACAAGCTTTTTTCAGCTACCAGTTCACCAACCTGCTCATCCTCGCCTTGATGCTCATCGGTTCCGGGCTGGTATTCTGGCAAGCGAAGATTTTTACTACAGAGATGCAGAGAAACAGAGAAACAGAGGGGAATGCGACCACAAGCACACCGGTCGAGGCACCCACTCATCACCAATCACCTGCCACCCGCCACCCGCCACTCATCACTTCGCTTCTCCTCGTCCTTACTGCGCTCGACCTGATGATCGCCTCATGGGGATTCAACCCGGCGAGCGATCCGGCATTATTGGATTTCACCCCACCTTCGATTGAATGGCTCCAACAGCAGCAGGCAGCCGAGGGGCCATTCCGTTTTATCACCGTGGATGATCCGGCGGCGGGCGAACGGGGCAAGCTGTTCAACGCCAACATGACCTGGCGCTATGGCCTCTACGATGTGCGCGGGTACGAGAGCATCATCCCCAAGCAGTATGTGGATTTCATGGGCGTGGCCGCTCCGCAGGTACAGTTGGATTTCAACCGCGTTTCTCCTCTCTACCCGGACCGGCTTACAGAGGTCGATTGGGGTCGGCTGGGCTTGCTGGGTGTGAAGTACATCATCACGCCGAGTAGCTTCAATTTATACGATAACTTGCCCCTGCCACGTGATTCTCGCAGCGGTCAGGAATTGGCTGAACCGGCTCCGGTCTATGAGGATGAAGCCGTCCGCATTTGGGGTTGTCCCTGCCAATCTTTCCCTCGTGCTTATCTGATCGATGTGCTGGATGGTTCAGCGGGCAACCCGGTTGAGCCGAACCTCGATGCCGGGATTGGGCAGGGTTTCCCGGTGGTGATCGAAAGTGACAGCGGACGCGAACTGATCCTCCACACTAATGTCAGCGGTTATAACAACGCAGTTGTCGCAACGTCATGGCTGACGGTCAACCAGACGTATCTGCCGGGATGGCGGGCGTTCGTCCGACCACGAGGCGGTGGGGAGGAGACCGAGCAACCGCTGCCGACTCAACTGGTGCTGGGCAACTTCCTGGGTGTGAACGTCAGCCCGGACGTGGTTCGCCCATTGTATGCCGATGCAACCCTCGAACCGGCACAAGCCGAGGCACTGGCGAACGGCCAACTGACGCTGCGCGTCGTCTACAGCCCGGTCAGCTTTCAACTGGGATTGTTCGCTTCGTTCATCAGCGTTCTGGTGATGATCTTCATGGTAGGCATCTACCTGTGGCGGTTGTTCATCGCACGCGATGATGCAGAGAGCACTGGTGTGCAGACGGTGGCCCGGAACAGTGCTGCCCCGATCATCCTCAACCTGTTCAACCGGGGGATCGACTTCGGCTTTGCCTTCATCATGCTCCGCATTCTGGGGCCGGAAGGCGCGGGCATCTACACCTATGCGGCGTTCATCTTTGGTTGGTTTGACATCTTCACCAACTTTGGCCTGAATGTGTACCTGATGCGGGAAGCCAGCCGCGACAGGGCCAAAGCATTCCGGTTACTGTTGAACACCAGTACACTCCGCATCCTCCTGATGCTGGTTGGTGTGGGGCTGCTGGCGGCCTTCCTCGGCGTGCGACAGACCGCAGTTAGCCCTCCATTGACGACTGAAGCAGTGCTGGCGATTGTGCTGCTCTATATCGGGCTGGTGCCCAACAGCCTCAGCACTGGCCTTTCGGCGTTGTACTATGCTTTTGAGAAAGCGGAAATCCCAGCAGTCATCCAGACCGTCAGCACGATCTGTAAGGCGGTCTTTGGGGTGGCGGCACTGGCGCTCGGCTGGGGCGTGATCGGTCTGGCGGGGGTCAGTATCCTGACCAACATCGTGACCCTGATGGTACTGGCGGGCAATGCCAGGAACCTCACCTCCCAGCCCTCTCTCCAAAGGGAGAAGGGAAGCCTGCGACCGAATTGGCAGACGATGCGCGGGATGGTCACCGAAGGCTTCCCGCTCATGCTCAATCACTTCCTGGCAACGATCTTCTTTCAGATTGATGTGGTCATCATTCAGGCCGTTCATGGCGACCGGATGGTCGGGCAGTACAGCGTGGCCTATAAGTGGGTAGCGGCACTGAACGTCATCCCAGCATTCTTCACGATGGCGCTGCTCCCGGTGATGTCCCGGCAGGCACACGAAGATCGTCCCGGACTGAAACGGAATTACGGCCTGGCGGTCAAGCTGCTGGTGAGCGTGGCGCTCCCGGCGGCGGTCGCGTTCACCTTCATGGCGTTCACGCTCACACAAGTGCTGGGTGGGGCAGAGTTTTTGCCCGACGGCGCCATTGCCACCCAGTTGATGATCTGGAGTATTCCTATCGGTTGGATCAACAGCCTGACGCAATATGTACTGATCGCACTGGATCTTCAGCGGCGCATCACGCGGACATTTGCGATTGCAGTCAGCTTTAACATCATCACCAACCTCATCTTCATCCCGGCCTACGGTTACCGGGCAGCCGCCCTGACCACGATTGCATCCGAACTGCTGATGCTCGTGCTGTGGGGTTGGATGCTGACCGGGGCGATTGGTCAGGTGGCCTGGGTTCGCATCCTGTGGAAATCGGTTGCGGCCACCCTGTCGATGATCGTGGTGCTGTTGATTGGCTGGCCCATTCAGCCGTTCGTGGCGCTAGTCCTGGCGACTCTAACCTATGGTGGCGTGCTATTGGCGCTGCGCCCGTTTGATACGGACGAGTGGGCGATCCTCTCCCCGATCATCCCTGGACGACTGCGGCGCTGGCTCCCGGCACCCGGCTAATCGTTAACGGACAATCGGGATTGTTCAGGGTATAGTGAGGTATAACAGAGTTGATACCTTGCCTTGAATTATGCATAGATCCCCTCAGGAATTTGAAACAATTGCCTACTCTGATGCGCCGGCATCAGAGCGCGCTGCGGCATTTAATCTGCTCGCCGAAACGGCCAGCCGGACGGATCTCCAACAAGCTCTGGTTTATGCACAGGAAGCGATAGCCCTTGGGGAGCCATTAGAGGACTCTAGCCACTACCTGACGGCCCGCCTACACCGCGCCTGGATTCGGCATGAACTGGGCGAGTATGCACTCTCGATCCGTGAAGCGGCTGAGGTGGTCAAGATTGCCCGGCAGAATCATTTGCCGGAACAACTCTACGACGCCTACAACATCCTCGGCAACAATCACAACCAGGTGGGTAATCGACCAGAAGCCCTGACTGCCTTCATGGAGGCCTTGCGGGCGGCGGACACGCTGAATAACCCGAATAAGGTGGCGACGGTCGAGAACAACATCGGGTTGGTTTATGAAGGCATGAAGGACTTTCATAAGGCGCTGGAGTACTACCAGAAGGCGCTGGCGACCTACAAAGCCGGTAACGCCATCCTGATTCTGCAAAGTATCACCGGGGCGAACGTGGCGGAAAGCTGTAACGCGCTGGGATTGTTCCAACAGGCGCTGCCGGTCGCGCAAGAAGCCTTTCAACTCGCGGCAGAAAAAGGTTATCGGGTGGGGATGGGCAAGGCGCGTTTGCAGTGTGCGATTGCGCTGGCCGGGATGGGGCGGGCTGAAGAAGCCGCTAACGCTTTTGAAGATGCACTGGATCAAATCCGTGCGGCGGATTCGCCTTATAACGAGTCGCTGGTGCTGAAGCACATGGCGGCTGAAGCCATCCGGCATGGGCGACTGCCGGAGGGGATTGAACTGCTGGATCGGGCGCTGGCTCTGGTGGAACCGCTCCAAACGCTGCCGGCCATCTTCCCCTTGCATGAGGCGCTGGCCCAGGTCTATGAGCAGACTGGTGATTTCCGCAAAGCGTTCCGGCATCTCAAACGCTACCAGCAGATCAAGGAACGGGTTTTTAACGAGCAGGCTGATAACCGCGAAAAAGCACTCCACGCCATGTTCGAGCTGGATCGAGCGCGGCTGGAAGCAGAAAACCAGCGGCACCGGAATGAAGCACTCCAACGGCAGCTTGAGCACTATGAAAGCCTGGTCACTGAGCTGGACTCGTATGCCGCGAACGTGGCCCACGACCTCAAGAATCCGATTGGGGTGATCCTGGGTTTTTCCACGCTGCTGGAGATGGAACTCGATTCCATCATGGATGAGAAGCAACGGGATTCTCTGCGGCTGCTCATCGCAACGACCGAGAAGATGCAGGCGATTGTCGAATCGCTGTTGAGCCTGGCGCAGGCCCATCGGGCGGAGGTGATGCCACAGCCGGTGGTGATACAGGAAGTCGTCGAGAACGCGCTCAACCGACTGGAACTGGATATTCTGGGTAAAGGGGCGACGGTTCAGATCGACGGGCCGCTACCTCCGGCATTGGCAGATCCATCCTGGTTGGAAGAAGCCTGGGTGAATTACATCAGTAATGCGCTGAAGTACGGTGGTGAACCACCCCACATTCGGATTGATGCAGTACCGCAACCTGATGGGATGATCCGTTACCGGGTGATGGATAACGGCGCGGGTCTTTCCGGCGAGGAAATGAATAGGCTTTTCACGCGCTTTGAACGGCTGGGTCAGCAGAAAATTGAAGGTTCCGGCATTGGTCTGACGATTGTCAAAACCATCATCGAAAAGCTGGGCGGTCAGGTCGGGGTGGAAAGCGAAGGTGTCGCCGGTCAGGGGAGTATCTTCAGTTTCGATTTACCGCCTGTGGCATGATGGAGCAATCTTAAACATCTGATTGTCTACAACTTGTTGATAAATCTGCACGCTTTTCGTGAAACCTCAAGGTTAAAACCGCCAGTTCCACGCTAAGGTGGATTTAGCGTATCTATAGATCGCGTCCAAAAGTCCATCAGTCCATCCTTTTCAGGATGGGTGTGACCGGGTTAAAAAGGCTTGGAACCATGAACCGCCGTATGCAGAAGCACCTGATTCTACTGGTAATTGTGATTTTGTCGGCTATGTTGGCTACGCAGAGTGTGAGCGCCGGTGGCGGCACGCGCTGCACCGGACTGTGTGAGGAAAGCCGCTTTGCGCCACCCCCACCACCGACTTATGCCATCACGCCAGGCCGATAAGCAGACCACGAGTCCTCAGGATAGAGGCAGTTGTTCCGCTAACGCTGCCGTCACCCAACCGTAGATCAAAGCCCCGGCGGCCATACCCACTGGCAAGCCGGGGATGATCGGCAGTAAAGTGAGCAACCCGCAGAGTGCGCCACCCCCGGCGCAGGCCAGTACCCAGCGCCAGTAAACTTCATTCCCTTGATTCATCAACCTTGATTGCAACAGACCGAGCAGCAGCCCGGTGATCCCGCCTGCCAACAACCCGGCGACCAGGGCGGGGAGCAGCGCCCGCGCTGTCAGGGCGAAGGCGCCCACCGGCACCAGGATGAGCAGGACGAAAGGGGATGCCAGCGCAAGCCCCAGCGCAGTCTGAAGCACCCAACGGCGTGGTGAGAGGCTGGAATAGCCCCGCAGCGCCCAGGCCTGGGCCGACCCGATTCCAACGCCGACTACCAACAGCGCCAACACCAACCCGATCCACCCCGGCAGCAAACGGAGCAGCAGCACCCCACCGAATAAACCGCCGATCCACCCTACGAGGTTCGCGGTCAGCCAGCGGCTGCGCCAGTCGGTGTTCAGGCGGTGCTGGAAGCGGGCCATGAGGCGTCGGATGTCATTCATGGCGTCATCCTGACAAGCTTGCCGCCGAGTTTGACGGCGGCAAGCCGGGAGCGCAGCGCTGTAGTGTCGTTTTGATGACATCTGGATTGGCGGGAAGCCCGGTTCATGCCGCCAATTATCGGCCCTGTTGGCGGGAAGGCGGGAGCAGGCCACCGCCCGCCAAGTTTGCCCTGCCAGTTGGCGGAAACAGAAGAGTTAGCTGCCAGATAGCGGTATGGGATGAACCGCATCATGATTATGATTTGCCCCTGCACGGAAAAAGGAACGGTTGAACCGCCAAGACGCCAACTACGCCCAGAGAAGACTTTTGAAGCAGGCGCAAAGGCGGCAGGGCAGTTTTGAGAAAACAGCGTCATCGTCATGGGTCAGGTTGGGCCTCGGCAGGGTAACGGATGCAGGCAGCCATGGTAGCAATCAGACGGGGGGGACTGTTGCAGCGGTTGCTGCAATTTCAGTAGGTTGTTCCGACAACAATGATATCCCCGGCAATTCCCACTAGGTAAGATCTTACCACGATGGGCAAGGTCAATGTGGAACAAATGTTCCGATTTTTCGGGCGAATGCGGATCGGGCAGAACTTTACTCGAGACCGGGGGCGTTCACCCGAACACGATAGGTGATGATGTTGTATAGCGGGTTTTCTCCTCTACCCATCCATTCCACATCATACCCGATAGTGATGTCAAAGCGGCTTTCGCCCACATACGTTACTTCACCCAGCCAATAGTCGGCTGAGGGCAGCGCCACTAAATCCACCTGTTGCATAGTCGTGATATTGTAGAGGTCCCTATTGCCCGATTTGCTCTGACGGTTGCCAGACACATAAGCCCAATCTCCTGTGACCAAATCACCCAGAATCCCACGAATGCTGCTTATGATCTGTCTCTGTTGACTAAAGGAGAAGAGATCCGTCGTGGTGGAATCATCATATGATCGGAGGGTTATCAAATCATCTGTAAACTGATTGATGCCTGGACACCAGAGCGGGCCAGCAGAACCACAATTTTCCGCCGGTGTTTTCAGCAGTACGCGCATGGTTGTCAGGTCAATGAGCCACATTTCGTAACCGAGCGACCATTCAATATCAGGGTACACTTTCGGAACATTGTCGATGCGCCCGCTGGAGTCCATCACCAGAGCGAGGTAGCGTTCATTTGTGTATAGGCCCAATATATGCTCAATTTCCCCTTCATAGACCACTCTACTGGCCCCGGTGAGTTCATTTACAGCCATCAAACGGGCAGTGGTTCGATCTGCGCTAATGGCTCGATAGTAGGATTCATCGTCACCGTACCACTCAAACCAGCAGTTACTGGAGACCGTGTATGTCCTCCATTGCACGGCTTGTAGATCCAACCAGCGCACCTCACATTGGGTAGCGTCCTCGGTAGTCGTTTTTTCTCTATATATCAAACGCACAGGGTTATCCTCAAAAACGGGGTTACTAGCAATCGGGATGACTGTCATTTGATTGAGGTTAATCAACGCCGTCTGTTTGCGGTTGGGATCATCCCGCGAGGTTGGTACAGGGTAGTCGAACACGAAGTAATCCGTCTCACCCAGCCTGCTGATGACCGGCTCCTTGGCATACGGTGATGAGTCGCGGCGAAATGCCATCAGTTCCCGCGCTTCTTGTGTACGCAGGTTTTGCACGAACAATACCGACGCTTTAGGGTCAGTATCGATCCTTCGGGCGGTATAGAACAAGAACTCATCGGATGCGTCCCGCCGGATGACTTTCCATGACCATTCGACATAGCCATCAGGGAGGGGTGGCGTGCGGTAGCCAGTCTCCAGATTGCAGAGGTGTGCCTGCCGGTTGCTGCCGCTGATCGTCACCCAACCCGTTACGTAGCTCGGTTGATCTTCACGAAAAGGGATGCTACCGCAGGATGTTTGAACCTGTAGAGTTTCATCCTGTAATTGGAGCCAAGAGGCACTTTCCAGATCGAGCAACCACCATCTCATTTCTCCGTCGTTGGTGATCTTATCTCCAATGAAATAGCGGTTGTTCGGTAGTTGACGTAAACCGGACAGTTTCACAAGGCTATTGGGAAATGGATATGCGCCCCATCTGTCAATGTATAAGATACGATTTTCATCATCCGAGTAGAAGCTGCCCTGATTGAAAAGCGAGCTACCCATCTCGGTGCTGATGATCTCCACGTCCGGGCCGAACAACGATTGGGGATCAGCCGGGGGCCAGGGAGCCGGGTCGGGTTCCTGGGCAGCGGCGGGTGACAGCATAACGAACAGCAGCGTGAAGGTGATGAGCGTGAACGGGCGCATGGGCAGGATTCTATACGATATAAGATGGACTATCTTGATGATATATCGCATCCCGTAGTCCCTGAGTGGACGTTTGCCCTACGTCTGACCACTGCCCTTTTTTCGCAGAATGTTTGTTGGAGCCGTAGCCACTCGTCATTGCATGGATTCCAGTGGGCGGATATACGACCCGTATATCCGCTCCTACTGATGCAGCTCAGCGCCAGCGCAGTTTATCCAGTTACGCGCTGTTGACGCGGTTGTACTCCATGGCGCGGACGGTGGCGCTGAGTTCCTTCTGGCGGGCAGCGATGAGGGCATTCACCAGACGGGTCTGCATGGTCAGTGCCTCGCTGAGGGTGTCGATCTTCCGGTGCAGATCCGCGATTTCGACTTCGGATTTCAGATTGACCTGATAATCATTGTAGGCAACCGCTCGATCTTTGGCAGCCTGCCGATTCTGCGACATGAGAATGACCGGCGCTTGTAAAGCAGCTAAGGTGCTGAGCGTGAGGTTGAGCAGAATGAAGGGGAACGGGTCAAAGGCATTGGCCCCCAGATAGAAGTTCAGCCCCATCCAGAGTGCCATCAAAAACAGGAAGCTGATAATAAAGCCCCAGCTACCGGCCAGCGACGAGATGCGATCCGCCATGCGGTCACCGAAGGAGGCATGCTCTTCGATCTCTTCGTACACGTCATCCGTAACGATGCGCGGACGCAGGTCTTCGATCAGCTCCTGGGCTTCCGGGCTGGTCAGGCTCTTGAGTTCCTCGATTTCGTCAAGCAACTCCTGAATACGGCTGTCGGCGTCCTCCACCGGCGCGGCGACAATACGGTTCAACAGCAAATCGTTGTACATGATGACCTCCGTGTACACAGCTTGTACCCACGGCACACCAAAGCGCCGCTGATACGGGATGCGACAGATGCAGTTGTGCGCTGCGTGGAGTCAATCCGGCTGCCAGTGAATGCCCCGCGTAAGCGGAACGGGGGAGCGGCGATAACGAGTACGCCATCCCCTGCACTGGCCGGTTGGAGGCCTAACGGAGGATGAGGTCGTGGCTATCGCCGCTAGCTGGCGGCGGCTGCTCCGTGAGCTTACTACTACCCTCTATCATGTGATCCTTGCTCTACTACCATTACACAATTCAGACGGGGTTGGCACCCGTCTGATATCTCCACTATACCCCGTTTTAAGAAGCTGTAAAGCCCCCAAAAAACGATGGCTATAGAAAGCAAAACCGGATGTGAGACACCCGGTTTTCAGAGGCGACGGCCGGATTCGAACCGGCGAATGAAGCTTTTGCAGAGCTTTGCCTTACCACTTGGCCACGTCGCCATCTCCTTCACATTATAGGAGTTTGCGGCGCAGGCGGCAAGCCTTAATCGACTTACAGCGAGACGATCCGGTTGGCCACGCGGAGCTGCTTGGGGAAGACGGGCAAAAAGTCCGCCAGCGACTTGTACTTGCCCGACAGGAAATCGCTCCGGTAGCGGCGCAGCACACTGACGGTCCCCGGTAGATTGGTAACGCCGTGCATCTTGCGTTCCATCAGCACATAGGAGTCGGCTTCTTTTTTATTGACATGCTGTTCCAGGTAGAGCGCGGCCAGGGCGCTGGTGAACAGCGCCGTGAACTGCTCCTGCCAGGTGGGATAGCGCTGCTTAAATTTGGCATCGACCGGCAGACCCTGCTCCGCCAGCGGGCCGAGCGCATCGGGATGGTGTGCCAGATAGTCGGCCATCAGTTCGTGACCGTACTGCATCAGGGCGACGCGGCGGATATAAGCCGGGTCTTCGTCAAAGGGCCAGGGCGGGCTATCCCCCCAGGCGAGGCGCGGCGGCGCGATGCAGATCAGTTCACCATCCTGCCGGACGGTTGATTCTTCGTTAGCCGGAAAGAGAATGCTGGGGATGAAGACCAGTTTTTCCGCCACTTCCCCCAGGAAGGGCTTGAGGAAGGGCTTGAAGTGTACCCCATGGAAGACCCGTTCAGACTCGGCACGGGCTGCCAGCCAGACAGATTGCTCGGCATTCCAGAAGGCGGTCAGGCGGGACTGCTCGAAGAAGGCCTTCAACTGCGCGGGCCACTCGGCAGGCATCCAGGCCGGGGCAGTGGTGACCGTCATCTCCGGCCAGGTCATGTGCGCGGCCAGAGTCTGGAACTGCGCGAGCGTCACGCCCTGATCGAGCAGGCGCTGCATGGTCTGGACGGCAGGATGATCCTGGTGCGGCTCCAGGAATTTGCGGGTGGCGCGGGCGTGCAGATGGGTGCCATGCGGCTTCTTCGCCTGGGATTTTTGCGGCCAGTCGGTGACGGCCAGCACCGCATACATAAAGCGGGCACGGTCATCCAGCCGTACACTGACATCCTGCTGTACGGGGTCAATGGTCATCGTCATATTCTCGGAATCCGAAAGCGGATGCAATAAATGCGTATATACACATTCTAGTCGTGGAGTACCTGATGGGCAAGCAACCGCATCTTAATTCTGCATTACAGAAGTGAGATGAGCGCCTGAAGCGTCAACCCGCCGGGATGGGGAACTCGGCTGAAGCCGGGCCGATCAAGCCGCTGGCATCGACGCTGAAGATGACCAGGGAACCAAACTGCCCCCAGCCATCCCAATCGACAAAGTTGCCCGTCCATTCAAAGCTCTCACTGGGGTTAAAGGTCAAGGCGTTGGGTCGGCGCAGGGCGATGATATAGCGAGCTGCGTCAGGGTTAGGTTCCCACACCAGACGGCGGGTGCCATTGTTGTTGGGGCGCAGGCTAAGGTTATTGGGGGGCTGTGGCCCGCTGGACATGGCCGTGACGACGGTCAGAACCGCCTGGGTGGCGCGCCGCATATAGCTGGCCTGAATATCTTCCAGATTGTCATCCGGCGTATGCTGCCGCGCCAGATCTTCCAGTGGCTCGATGAAGCGCCCTGCCGGATAGCCAACCTCGCTAAAGGAGAGGTGATCGCTATAACGTCCAACACGATCCGCCAGGTCTTCCACATTGATGAAAAAATCAGGGATATAACGCTGGTGAATGAACTGGCTCATGCGGGCCAGTTGGCGCGAGGGCGAACCGGGGCCATCGTTGGGGCCGTCAGAAAAGAGGCGGATGGTGGTGTCGTTGATTTCGCCATTCGGCCCGGTATGGCTGCCGATGATATCCAGGCTGAACATGCCGCGTATATCGTAGCGTGCGCCGCCAGCCTGGTTTTGCAGATAGCGGATAAACTCAATACTGCCCTGCCGCCCGACTTCTTCCGCCGCGAAGGCCACAAACATGATGGTGGCGCGGGTGGGGCGCTGGCTGAGGATACGGGCAATCTCCAGCATTCCAGCTACACCAGAACCGTTGTCATTGGCCCCCGGCGAGGGGTATTCCGGGTCGCCCTGACCGCGCAGGATGCTATCGTAGTGCGCGCCGATGATGATGACACCCGCTCCGGCATCGGTGCCATTGAGCAGGCCGATAATGTTGGTCTGGGTGGTGCGGACGCCCTGCCATTCGAGGGTGAAGGTGTGGTCAAAGACCTGGAAGCGACCGGCTGACAGCGGGATGATACTGTCCATTTGCTGGCGAATGTAGCGGTAGGCAGCACGGACGCCCCGGTTGCCACCATCGATCGAATTGACGTGCCGCGTGACCATCCGCTGCAGCGCATCAATATCAATAATCATGCGGTCAACCGTGACCTGATTGAGCAGGCTGCCAATCAGGGCTTGCCCGGTCGGGCCTTGGGGCGCAGGGCCACCCGCAGCTTGACCACCCGGTAGATCTTCCGGTGGCAGGGTTGCCAGCGCAATCGGAGCCTGGGCGGTATCGGTGGGTAGGGCATTGCCGATGACCAGAGTCGGGGGTGCGTTAGAGGTCGTCAGGGTGCAGGCCAGCAGCATGACGGACATCCATAATATAACCAGCGTGGCAGGGAGCGATGAATGACGCCTCATGTTGGCGGATTGTACCATCAAGAAGCGATGCCGGGGAGGCGAGCGTAGGGGAAGCGCCTGCCCGGCGTACAACACAACTCGGCTACCTCAGATACGATTATTTCAGATTGCTGAAGGCGAAGCGGTAATCGTGTTCTTCCGGGCGGTGTTCCTCGTTGTAGATACCCTGACTGTATCGTGAAAGTATCTTGCGCCAGAAGGCTAAGGCGTGGAGATTGGTCTCCAGCACGCAGAGTTCCCAATGTCCCGGATGTAGATCGAATAGCTGCCGGGCAGCCTGTTCCCCGATGCCTTGCTGTTGATAGGGGGCCAAGACAAAGAACTCTGCCAATTCATGGACGAATCCCAGTTCGTCATCTTCGATGTTGAGAATCAGAATGGAATAACCCGCTACCACGCCATCCACCCGAATCAGGTAGAAACGAGCGTATTCCGTATCCGCCCAGGCCTCATCCAGATCGCTATCATCAAAGCGCCCATCCGGGCCAAGTTCAAAGTGCGGGTCAAAGCGAGCAAATTCGTAGATGTAGAGCTGGTTGAGATTACGAATCAAAGTGCCGTGCTGGGTTTGGGTTGCCGGTTCGATTGTCACGTTCATAGAACACCGTCCAGTCACACTCGCTTAAGGGTCATAAAGGTTCAGGTAGCGTAGCATAATTATCAATTTGGTGCCAAATTACGAAACGGTTGCGATCAGTTCAAAGTCGGCTGCGATCTACTTATGCTCGATTGCCATCTATGAGACATACGAACGCGACCGCATTCTGACTCGCCACTTCCCGGCATCCTCGTCATAATAGGCACCCATGAGCCATGTATTCATCTCTTACAGCAAACAGAATATCGACTTCGCCCGGTACCTGCGCGCCGTGTTGGAAGCCGAGGGTTGCCCGGTCTGGATGGATGAAGTCCGCCTGCAACCGAGCGCCCGCTGGTGGAAGGAAATTGAAGAGAGCATCAGCGCCTGCACCGCCTTTGTGGTCATCATGTCCCCGGAAGCCGCCGAGTCCGACTGGGTCGAGCGCGAAATCCTGCTGGCGGAAAAGCTCAAGCGACCGTTATTCCCGGTCTTGCTGGCGGGCGAAGCCTGGTCGCGGCTAGCGAACATCCAGTTTGAAGATATGCGCGAAGGACTGCACGCCAAACCCTCCGCCCATTTCGTGGAGGGACTCCAGCGTAAGGCGGGCCTGGGTGGAGCGGCTGCCGGGATCACGCTGGAACTCCGGCATGGAGACATCACCGAGTATCCGGCAGACGTGATCGCGCTCAAGTTCTCCGCCAGTCACAACGGGGCGGCGATGGCGGTGGCGCATCGCCTCACAACGCAAACGGGTATCACCCTCGACCAGATCAGTCCGGCGCGGGGTGAATTCGCGCTGGTGCCCAGCCTGGGTTCGCTGGGCGCTCCTGCTGCCCTGTATGTGGGATCGGCCCGCCTGCGTGATTTTGGTTATGAGGCCGTCCGGGAGTTGGGGTATAACACCCTGCGCGGATTGGCAATGCACGCACCGGAAACCCGTCAGTTGGCGATGACCCTGAACGGTCCCGGCACCAGCCTGGACGAAAATGAGGCCACGCTCTACCAGGTACGGGGCTATCTGGATGCGCTGGACGTAGGGCACTTTCCGCCCACGCTGGAACGCATCACCCTGGTCGAACGGGATGAAGGCCGCCTGAACCGCATCCGCGCATACATCAGTGAACAGGCGCTGCAGCAAGCCGAGTTCAGCCCACGCTGGAAAGCCTTCGGCGAACCGGGGCATTACCGGCTCTTGCTCCCTCAAGGCAGCGCTCCGGCAGACCCGACCCCGGTTCAGGTGAAGCCGCATGCCTTTGTGGTGCTGCCGCAGTCGGTTAACCTGGAAGATCAGTTCTTCTACGGGATTCAGTCGCCTATCCACGCGCGCGGCCTGCTGTGTGAACGGATTGAGGACACCCTCACGGATGAGTTGATTGAGCAGGCTAAAACACGCATCAGCAGCGCCCGCCTGGTGGTCGCTGACCTGACCAAAGCCGATCCTCTGGTGTATTTGCAGGTGGGCTATGCCATGGGCAGTGGTCGCCCGGTCATCCTCATCCAGCAGGATGATCTAACCGCCCGGATGGGCATCGCTACGCAGAGTTATGCCAGTATCAAGGGACTGGAAAAACTCATCAGCAGGGAACTGGATTCACTCATGGAAAAGGGATTGTTATGACGTTTGTCTCGCATCGTAAGCCAGATCATCCGGCATGGTGGCGGGCGTTCGCTCGCTGGTTGTTCGGATTATTCGGTTGGAAGGCTGTCGGCGAGGTGCCGGATCTGCCCAAGTTCGTGCTGATCGGCGCGCCACATACCTCAAACTGGGATGGGCTGCTGATGGTCGGCATCACCATCATCCTGGGCTTCAAGATGCAGTGGTTGGGCAAGCACACCCTGTTCAAATTCCCGTTCGGCGGTTTTATGCGTTTCATCGGTGGGGTGCCGGTCTACCGGCATGAGAATCGCAACATGACCGGGCAGGCGGTCGACGCCTTCAATGCCCATGAGCGCTTCATTCTGCTGGTCGCGCCGGAAGGCACCCGCAGTTATACCACCCACTGGAAGCTGGGCTTTTACCACATCGCGCTGGGGGCGAACGTGCCGATTGTGCTTGGCTTTGTCGATTACCCGCGCAAGATATGTGGACTGGGGCCAGTGCTCTACCCCAGCGGTGACCTGGATAAAGACTTTGAATTCATCCGGGCTTTTTATGCGGACAAGGTGGGGGCTAACCCCGCCAATCACGGCCCGATCACGCCCCGGCGCAAAAGCAACAAAGATACATCCGGAGCAGCGGCTGAACCGGAATAGAGCCTATTTGGGAGCGCGCTCAAGATCGGCTCTAGGGCTTCGGTAGAGCCATCACCTGTTCATAGACCGCCAGGGTTTCTTTAGCGGTTTTGCGCCAGTTAAAGGCGGTAGCACGCCCCAGCCCGGCATTCACCAGGCTCTCCCGCAGCGGCTTTTGCAGCAGCAGCGCGATGATGGCCCCGGCCAGTTGGCGAGCGTCGCCTTCGCGTACCAGGAAGGCGCCATCCCCGGCGACTTCGGGAATCGAGGAGGTATCAAAGGCGACCACCGGCGTGCCACTTTGCATGGCTTCCAATACGGGCAGACCAAAACCCTCGTAGACACTGGGGTAGACAAACACCGAAGCCAAGCGGTACAGGGCGGGTTTATCGGCTTCATCCACGTAACCGATCCAGCGGACGTAGTCGGTAATGCCTAATTCGGCAGCATAGGCTTTCAGATCCGGGAAAACCCCTTCCCCCCAGCGGGGTTCTTTGCCCGCCAGCACCAACGGGATATTCTCGCCTTCAGCCTGACCGACATAGGTATAGGCCAGCAGCAATTCATTGACCTGTTTGCGAACGTCAAAACCACCCAGGTACAACACAAAATCAGCGGGTAGATCGTATTTGCGGCGGACTTCGGCATCTCGTTCGGCGCCGAGCCGAGGATGGAACTGCTCATCAGCCGCCAGGTACGTGACGGTGATCAAGTCAGGCGGCAGCCCAACCAGCTTCACAATATCGGCTTTGGCGGCTTCGCTGAGCGTGAGTGTATGGGCAGAACCACGAGCAGCAGCGGTCACAAGTGAGGTGTAGAGGCGGGCTTTCCAACCGGCGGCATACTCCGGCAGGGCCAGCGGGATCACATCCAGCACAGTGGTCACCAGACGGGCTGATGAGGTGAGGGGTGGCCCCCAGTAGGGGACATGGGCGATATCGGCACCTGCGCGCTGGACGGCGGCGGGATAAAGGCGCTGCTCGAACCACACTTTGCCCAGGTCACCCCCCGGTCCCTGGGTGTGGATAAGATTAACCCCGGCAGGAACCTCGGTCGGTTGGGTAATGTGCGGCGGCAGGACGAGCGTAAGCTGATGCTCTGGCGCGATTTTGTGGAGATGCGTGACCAACCGGCGAAGATATTGGCCGCTGCCGGTATTTGGTTGATCCCAGAACCAGCCGTTGTAAGCGATGTGCATAACGCGGAGGGCCTCGGTGAATTGATCCATCAGGAGGCCCCATTATCGAGGAAAGTGATGGTCTTGACGACCCCATCCCGTCAGGGACAAGGAGCCAAGCCTTTAGAAATGGAAATGCTGGAAAGCCTCTTCCGGCGTGTTGTAGATGGTGAAGACATCCTTAAACCGTACCATCGCAAAGATGGACTCGACGGGCGAACCCGGCAGGATGAGACAACACATACTCCCCCCGCAGGCGCGGACCGCGTGGAGGACACTGACCAGCAGACCCAGCCCGGCACTATCGAGAAAGGTGACATCGCGCAAATCGAGAATGACGTTACACTGCTGGTTGCGCGTCATGGCCTTGAAGGACTGCTTGAGCGCCGGAGTCGTCATGGAATCGATGCGCCCATACAACCGAACTTCATGCACGGATAGCTGGTGCTCAATCAACTCAAGTTCCATAGTGCCTCTTGGTGTGTGCGAATTATTGCTTTCAATATAACGGAACACATTCAAAAAAGAGCCTTAAGCTATTTAACCGGCCCATGAATCAAAAGAGCGCCCCCGAAGGCGCGCTCTCTATGAATATTTAGATTTCGGAAATCAGGCCCGGGTGACGCTGCTGGCCTGCTTCCCTTTGGGTCCTTCGACCACCTCAAATTCGACTTTTGTGCCTTCATCAAGGGATTTATAGCCCTGCATGGTGATGGCGCTAAAATGGACAAAAACATCTGGGGTACCATTATCTGGTGTAATGAACCCGTAGCCCTTCTCTGAATTAAACCATTTTACGGTTCCGGTGATGCGGTCGCTCATGAATCAAAAACTCCTGCATGGTGTTGCCACTACAACATCTTACGAACAGCAGGAGTTTAACCAGCGAATATATGAATGTCAAGTAATGTTCGTTAACTTAGAGCGTTTGCATGATTCGGCGTAAGCGGCGCGCCATCTCCCGGAGCATCACAATCGGAATATCCGCATCTTCGCGGAGGGCGTCCATAAAGTCGAGCTGGGCCAGCACGAGGCATTTGGCATCTTCCGTGGCGACGACGGAAGCCGTGCGCGGCGCATCGTCCAACAGGGAGAGTTCACCGAAGAAATCGGTTGAGCCAAGCTGATTGACGACGGTACGATCTCCATCGGCGGCATCGTAGATGACATCCGCACGACCCGATTCCAAAATAAACAAGCCAATGCCCATCGTTCCCTGGTTCACGATGGCCTCGCCCTTGGCATAGGTACGCTCCTTGAAGCGTTTGGCCAGGCGTTGGAGCTGTCGTTCCCCCAGCCCCTGAAACAGCGGCACCGTATGCAAAAAGCGGATGATGTTCTGATTATCCTGCATGGTGATTCTCTGCCTTATGGTAAAAGTGGGCTGGACCATGATGGTAGCTATTATATCGGTATGGAGGCAGAGGCGCTACGAAAAGAAGTTCCGGATAGCAACAGCAATCCGGTTCACCTGTTCAGCCGCCACTCCAGGCTGGAGTGGCAGGGTGATCACCTGACTCGCCAGTAAATCGGCCACCGGGGTTGGGTTGATGGGAAAGCCCGGGCAGAGGGCGACCTGCATGGGCTGGAGCGACGGATACCAGCGCGCAGCCTCATGCACGCCTGCGTCCCATAAGTGATGGAGCAGATCATCCCGTATGTCCGGGTTAACCAGCAGCGGATAGGCCCAGAGAGTCGCCCCGGGTGGCCGTGGGAAGGTTTCGAGGGCTAATGCTTCGTCATAGTGAGCCGCCAGCGCCAGGCGGCGACGGCGATCCGCCTCGATCGCCTTGAGTTTCTCTGGCAAACCAGGGCTGTCATCCGGTGGCAGGCGGAAACTCACCAGGTCGCCATAGAGGTCAAAAAGCGCAGGATAGAAGCCGCTCAGGCGCGCGTCACGGTCATCGTATTGATGCAGCGCCCAGTAGAGGGCCAGCCACTGATTGGTCAAGTCCACATGGCGGTCATCCCACTCCGGAAGTCCCGCCAGCCAGCGCGTCATACCTTCGGCCAGCGCTGCATCATCGGTCAGCACTGCCCCTCCCAGTTGCTGATCGATGATCTTGCCTTGACCGAAGCTGAAAATTGAGACATCGCCCCATGAACCGGCGGCTCGCCCGTCAACGGTCGCGCCGATGGCTAAAGCTGCGTCCTCGATCAGAAATACTCCATTGGCGTGGGCCCACTCCGAGATCGCCCGCATGGGGGCTGGTAAGCCATAGAGGTGGCAGGGAATCAGCGCATCGAGTGGTTGGTTGATCGACTCGATGGTCAGCATACCCGTATTTGGATGCACATCCAGCAGCACCGGCTGATTGCCACTGCGGAGGATGGCCCAGAGCACGATATAGCAGGTATTGGCAGGGATGCCAACCCGCGCATCAACCAAGCCTTTGGCGCGCAGCGCCGCTTCAATACCGGTGGCTCCACGCCCGGTCAGCAGCGCGTGAGCGCGTCCAGTCTGGATACAAAGTAAGGCTGTGCTGGAGTAGCCCTCTACGGATTTCACAATATATTCACTCTTTACGACGTTCAGATCGCTTATGATTGTAGGATGTCATTATTATATTTTACGTTTGTTGCGGTTGTACTTGGCTCGTGATGCCTCCCAGAGGATTGGTTTAGATGTCCATATACCGGAAAACACTCATCCTGATAGGTGCCGCACTGATTGTGATGGTCGGCCTGTTATATCTGAGTGCAAGCTTCATCCTATTGGACAGTTTCACCGCACTGGAGGCGCAGGATACCCGGTTAAACGTCGAGCGTGTTTTCAGCGCAATCGAGAATCGGGTAGAGAGTTTAGAGCTGGTCGCGCTCGGATGGTCAAAGTGGGATGATACCCGTGATTTTGTCCTGCAAACATCACCGGAATGGCACGAACGCTATATTGAGGCCAATCTCCAAGACAGCACTTTTGTAGATACCGGCTTTGATGTGGCTGTTTTTCTGAACACTGCTGGAGAAGTCATTTATCAAAAGATGGTTGATCCTGAACTGGGTGAAGCTGTTCCTGTGCCGGAAAGCCTGGCACGTTATTTGGAAGCAGGTAGTACGCTCCTCAATCATCCAAGCTGGAACAGTGAGATTAATGGCTTCATCCTGCTGCCAGAAGGGCCGCTGATGGTGGTCTCTCTGCCCGTGTTAGACAACATTGGGCAAGGACCGGACATCTATGGGACGATGATCTGGGGGCATTGGTTTACAGATACAGATATAGCTGAATTGGCCCAGGATACCCGGCTGAACCTGACCATGCCTCGCTATGATGATCCCAACCTGGGCGAAGAATTTATAGAGTTTAAAACTGATCCTAACCTTCAGGCTGGAACCTGGGTTCATACCCACACGCAAGATATGGTTGAAGGGTACGCGCTGATCCGGGATATTGTGGGTGAACCTGTGATGATCCTGCGCCTGGAAATGCCACGCCCTATTCTGCAGCAGGGTATTGCTACTTTTAACCTGCTGTTAGGGGCTATCGTGGTGATTGGCATCATCCTAAGCGCCCTGGTCTTGAGCGCGGTAGATCGCCTATTCCTGCGGCGTGTTCAGCGTTTGAGCGGTGTCGTCAACCATGTTCGTACAACGGGCGACCTGAAGGCAGTTGTGGATACGCGCGGCAGCGATGAACTGAGCAATCTGGCGCGTGGTCTTCAAACCATGTGGCATGAGCTGGATAAATCCCGCCACTCGCTACAGGATGCCAACAACCTGCTGGAACAGCGGGTGGAAGAACGCACCGCTGAACTCCGTACAGCGAATAGCATGCTCCAGGATGAAATTCAGGAACGGGAACAGGTTCAGCGTGAGTTGGCAGTGGCACGGGACCAGGCGCTGGAGTCCCTGCACGCCAAAAATCAGATTTTGGCGAATATCAGCCACGATGCCCGAACCCCACTGACCCTGATTATGCTGCGCTGTGAGATGGCCCAGATTGGCATGTACGGTGAGATCAGCACGAAGGCGCGGACGGCTTTTGATGAGATCATGGATGGGGCCAAGCAGCTCATCAACTTCATGACGAATATGCTGACCGAAGCACAGTTGAGCCGGGGATCGGTCAAGTTCACGTCGGAAGCCTTCGACCCGGCAGCACTGGTCGAGGGGCTGACTAAGTCCATGGAACCACTGGCAAAACGGAAGGGGATCGAATTGCGCCTTGAGCGCCAGGCGGGCCTTCCCTCGAATTTGTTAGGGGATACTACCCGTTTGAAGCAGATCGTCACCAACTTAGTCGATAATGCTGTCAAGTTCACCAGCAAAGGTGAGGTGGTGGTAGCGGTCAGCCTGCAGGAAGCAGCCATGTGGATGATTGAAGTACGGGATACCGGCCCCGGCATTCCCGCGGATGCACTCAATCGAATTTTTGAAGCCTTCTGGCAGGTGGATGGCAGCGTTACCCGGGAATCCAATCGCGGTGTTGGACTGGGGTTATCCATCGTGCATCAGTTGGTCGACCGGATGGGCGGGAAGATCCAGTTGGAAAGCGAAGTGGGCAAAGGGTCAACCTTCCGGGTTCTGCTACCAGCTATATTGCCAACCTCGGTTGCAGTCTCAGCCGATCATCCATTACAATCCCCTGCTGCGGTGTGATATCCAGAGAGCTTAAAACTGATGAAAGTCCTGATTGTCGAAGATGATGAAAACCTGGGGCCGGTGGTGGATGAAATCCTCACCACAATTGGCTATAACACGGCCTGGGTGCGTGATGGTCAAGCGGCGATGACCTGGTTGGCGGAAGAAGTGCCGGACGCGGTCGTACTGGATATGCACCTGCCATTCGTTTCAGGGATCACGATCCTGGATCATATCCGCACGGATGACCGGCTCAAGCGCACGCGGGTCCTGGCAGTCACGGCTGATAACCTGATCGCCCCAATGATTCAGGAGAAGGCTGATGCGACTTTCCTGAAGCCGTTCAGCGTGGTCGATTTTGTCGGCATGATGAATCGGTTGGCACCGCAGACCTAACATCTGCAAGCCGTAGGCGACCCGTAGGGTATCTTTCTCCTATAATGCAAGATGTAATGTTTTGCTTCAGGGGGAGTTCCCAATCTCATGAGTCGCCTGTTTCGCCCATTCCTACTGGGTGTGTTATTCATCCTGCCATTGATGGCCTGTACTTTGACCACAACGGCTCCCGTGAGTGCGACACCAACCGCACCACCTGTTCAGATCGTCACGGCCACGCCGGGGCCAGCAACCGCAACCCCGACGGCTACCGTAACTCCATTACCGCCGACCCAACGCCCGGCGACCAGCATCCCGCTGTATAACCTCCGCCAGCCGATCCCGGCACCTTCGTGTGGGGTTCAGCCGGTGGATGGCCCGGTGAATATCCGCAGCGGCCCTGGCACCAACTTCCCAGTCATCGGCATTTTGCCGCTGGCGAACTGGTCGCTGGCAAGCCGCCTGAACAGTGGCTGGTATCAGATCAGCGCTTTGAACACCCCGGTGAACGGTGGTTGGGTGGCCGCCAGCGTGACCACGCTCAATCAGCCTTGCCAGTGCAGCGCCAACAGTTGTACGGTCAGTCAACCACCGCCGCTCACGCCGATTCCGCCGCCGGTGACGGCTCAACCCCCCTATGCCTGTTCGATGTCTGTGTTGACTATGAATGATATTGTCGGCACTTATGACCAGCCCAGCGTGAGTAGTAACCCGGGCCTGACGCTGATGCTGGGTAGCTGGGTGGACGTGGTCGGCCGCACAGCCGACGGTTGGTACGCTTTTGATTACTACGGGGGCCGGGCGCCACTTTCGGGCATCTTCCGGCTGGATTACGTGCAGACATCCGCACGGATCACCCTGGTCGGCGCGGCTTGTGGCACCCTGAAAACCCTCGATTTGAGTTATCCGGCACCGGCAGCGTGCAGCGTCACGCCCCAGAACGTCAGCAGCATTCCGGTTTACGGTTCGCCGACGTTCGACATTGGCCCGGTGGGTAACCTGAACAGTGGTGCGGAATTGATCGCTATCGGACAGACCGCAGCAGGCGTCGGTGGAGCAGCAAACGGCTGGTATGCCGTGGAAATGAATCCACCCCCGGCTAATCAGGTGGGGATCTACGGCCTGCGCTGGGTGCCAATTGACGGCAACGTGACCTTGGTTGGTAACTGCGGCATCGCCGGTTTGCCCACGCTCAACGTCGAGTATTGATTTGTGGCAAGTCTGATATGGGTCAGTTTAGCGCACTAACTGACCCATCTTCCGCAAGTCGGGGGCGAAACGCGCGACCAGACCGACGACGATGATCGAGGCAATACCGCCGCTCACCACTGCCCAGACAGGTCCCAGGAGGGCGGCGGCCACGCCGGATTGAAAGCTGCCCATCTCGTTGGAGATGCCGATGAAAATCCAGTTGACGGCCCCAACGCGACCGCGCATCTCATCCGGGACGGTGGTCATGAAGAGCGTGGAGCGCACTACGACGCTGATATTATCCAGCGCGCCGGTTAAGGCCAGCATCAGGAGCGACAGCCAGAAATTGGTGGAGATTCCAAAGATGATGGTCGCGACGCCAAAGCCCGCGACCGCCAGTAACAGAACCCAGCCTGAACGGGGGATTGGTCCCAACCGGGCGAGGGTGAGCGCCATGACAAGTGCCCCAATCGAAGGAGCGGTTCGCATCAGGCCGAGGCCGGTGGCGTCAACCTTCAAAATGTCGGTGGCATAGATGGGCAGCAGGGCGACGGCGCTGCCGAACAAGACCGCGAACATATCCAGCGTGATGGCACCCAGCAGGATCTGTTTACCACGCAGGAAACGCAAGCCAGTTTCCAGGGACTTCAAGGGCGGTTCGGCGGTTTCACCGTAGTCGACCTGCCGGGTTTTGAGCAGCATCAGCGTGACGATCAGCACCATACCGGCCAGAGCATTGACCACATAGACCATGGTGGCGTTGGTAGCTGCGATAATCAAACCGCCGACCGCGGGGCCGCTGATGGCCGACACCTGCCAGACGATGCTGCTCCAGGTGGCAGCATTGCCATAGTAAGCCGGTTCGACAGTCTGCGGGGTCAAGGCCCCTTCCGCCGGATTATTGAAGGCGCGGGCGGTGCCGATGACGGCTAGCAAGGCGAAGATCATCCACAGGGGGCCGGAAGCGCTGGAGACGAGCGCTAACCCGACCGAACAGGCGACCAGAACCGCCTGTGAAATGCCCGTTACCCAACGGCGGTTATAACGATCCGCCACATAACCACCGGGCAGCGCCAGCAGGATGACCGGGACGACCTGAACCAACCCGACCACGCCCAGCAGGAACGGGTCACGGGTACGCTGATAGAGTTCCCAACCGATGGCGACCGTGACCATCATCTCGCCCAATTGGGCGATAAACCGCCCGACGATGAGCAAACGAAAGTCTCGAAAACGGAGCGCGGCGAAGGTATCCCGGCGTGGAGCGGCGTCGGTCATGGGTGTGGTCAATCCTATACTTGCAATCGTGATACTGTAGGGACGAGGTACGCCTCGTCCGCACAGTGTAGCCCGACTACACCGGGGGTGTATAGTACCGGGCAGTTTCTCATGACACGCCGAGGGTGGCACTCGTGTATACTGGAGGGAACAGGCGGTGCTCCTCACTTATCTCAGACCGCCTGCGGTTATCCGGTCATACACAGGGCAGGCGCATGGCGCGCATCATCATTCTGGGGTCTTCGGCAGCAGTTTCCGATGCCACTCACGATTACACGCATCTGGTACTGGAAGGCCCACACGGGCCGATCCTGATCGACTGCGGCAGCAATCCACTGGGCAAGTTCCCCCGCTTTGGCATTGACGGTGCCGATCTGCGGGATGTCATCCTCACCCACTTCCACCCCGACCATGTCAGCGGTGTACCGAACATGCTGATGCAGATGTGGCTGCTAGGGCGGCAGGCTCCGCTGCGCTTTTACGGCCTGCATCACTGCATGAACCGCATCGAGGACATGATGGTGGGCTTTTCCTGGCAGGAATGGCCGAATTTCTTCCCAGTGACGTTTCACCGGGTGAGTGAGCGGCACCGTGCTCCCGTCATGGAAAACGAGGACTTCATCATCACGGCCTGGCCGGTGCAGCACTTCATCCCCACGATTGGGCTGCGGATTGTGAACAAGGCCAACGGGAAGGTATTCGCTTTCACCTGCGATACCCAGCCTTGCCCGGCGGTGAATGAACTGGCGGCAGGGGCTGATATTCTGCTGCATGAGGCGGCGGGCAAGAGCTTTGGGCACAGCAGCGCCGAGCAGGCCGGGGAAACGGCCAGCCAGGTCGCTGCCAAGTCGTTGTACCTGATTCACTACTGGGTGTGGAAAACGGATACGTCCCCCCTGGTTAGTCAAGCTGAGGCGACCTACAGCGGCCCGGTGACGATGTGCCAGGATTTCGACGAGATCGAGTTTTGACGAAGCATGTTAGGGTAGATTCGCCGGATCTACCCTACGAACATTGAATCCTCATTCCCCGCTGAGACCGCCCGCATCATATTCGACATAGGGCGCGTGGTAATCGAAGGCCGTGAAGGATTCATCCGGCAGCGGCTGACCCAACACCCGGGACGCCAGAATCTCCCCGCCTGCCGGTGCCGACATGATCCCATGACCAACATGAGCAATCGAGAGAAATAAACCGGCGATATCCGGGTGTTTATCAATGATGGCGCGCTGGCTTTCGTAAGGCTGGCGGGTGCCATCGGGCAGGGTGCGGTAAGCATTGGTGCGGTAGACGTAGTAACCTGCCCGGTGCCAGAGTCCGCGCAGGTAGCGAGGGTCGGCAAATCCTTCGCCCGGTTGATACCCGAACTGCCGCGCCATGAGGGCTAACGTCACCGAGGGGAAACGTGGGTCTTTGAAGGTGTCGGCGGACGCCAAGACTGACGTCCCTACATCCTCTGTATTGACTGTCTTCATCCGATATTCCCAACCGAAGACGGCACCAGACTGGGCTTCGGGGCGGACGTGCGGGAACGGCGGCGCACTGATGACGCAGGGTGAGTCCTCGGTAAAGCCAGGGTGTCGCCAGGCGGTGGTGAAGCTCTGGCGGGGGTGGGCAACCAGCGGCAGCTCGACACCCGCAGTCCGGGCAACAGCCATAGAACCGGCTCCTGCAGCGATGACGACCGCCGGGGCGTGAATGCTCCCCTGGCTGGTTTGTACCCCAGTGATGCGGTCACCTTCGCGTATCAGGCGTACCTCTTCGACCCCGTAGACGAAGGTGGTGGAGCGGGTGGCCCGCGCCAGTTGATAAACCAGCGCATTGGAATCCAACCAACCGGCCTGCGGATCATACTTGGCCGCGCGGACGCGGTCTTTTAGCCAGGGGTGACGCGCTCCGATTTCGTCGGTTTCGAGATATTCGACGTGGCTGAGCCCTGTCTGGTGATGGTGCTCGACTTCGGCCTTCAGGCGGTTAGCCCCACGATCCGTAAAGGCCAACCAGAGATAGCCCTGCTGCTTCAGTCCCAGGGCGGCGCGGCCATTTTCCCCGAAGTACTGATCGCCATTCAGGAAAATTTCCCGGCTGCGGGACATCAGGCGGTGCAGGGCCGGGGCAGCCCAGCAGGTGCGGTAGTTCTCCAACGAGGCGAGTGACGCCCCGGAGGCTAACTGCGGTCCGCGTTCCAGCAGGACGAGGCGCAATCCCGGCGCGGCTTGTTCCAGCGCCCAGGCAGCGGCGGCACCGGCTGGCCCGCCTCCAATCAGAATCACATCAGCGGTAGTTGGAAGAGTCATAGATCTAGGTGAGGTGAGCGCGGATCAATGCGTAGAGTGTAACACAGGGAGCCGGAACGGTGCCGGATTGGTTTGAGAGGGTTGTGAGCAGCGTACTATCGTAAGTGGTCTGCCGTCCTGCGTATGATCGAAGGGCAAAATCGCACAAACGCAAGGCGATCCACTCATGAAGCGAATGATATGCCTTTTCCTGCTGCTGATGCTCCTGGCGACCGGCGCCGCTGCCCAGAGCAACCTGATGGTGTTCGGTGATGAGTTCGCGAACGGCTGGCAAAACTGGTCCTGGAGTACCACGCTCGATCCTACTGCCAGTAACCCGGTCTACGCCGGTAGTCGGTCGCTGGCAGCAACCTACACCAGTGCGTGGGCGGGAGTCTACCTGCGGAGTAGCGCCGCCCTGCCGCCGGGTTACACCACGCTGCGCTTCCAGATTCATGGTGGCACAAGCGGTGGGCAGCGGCTGCGAGTCGATTTCTATAACGAGGCCAGTCAGGGGACGACTGCCGCGACCATCACAGTTGAGGCCGGTCGCTGGCAGCAGGTGGATGTGCCCTTGGGCAGCTTCGGCCCCAGCGAGCGCCTGTGGGGGATTGTCTGGCAGGATACGACCGGCGGCAGCCAACCGACTTTTTATCTGGATGCGATTCAACTGCTACCGGGCGTGGCACCGACACCCGCTCCACCCGGCAGCGGCCCGGCCCTGCGGATTGATGCCGGTGCTGACCGGCGGGCGATCAACCCGTATATCTACGGGATGAACTTCGCTTCTGCCGAGATGGCTGCTGAACTGAGGCTGCCGCTCAACCGCTGGGGCGGGAACTCGACGACACGCTATAACTGGCAGATTGATGTCTCCAACCGCGCTGCGGATTGGTTCTTCGAGAATATCCCCAATGATGTGGCGGATGTGAGCCGCTTACCGTTGGGTTCGTCAGCCGATGTCTTTGTGCGGGATAACGAGGCCGCCAACACCGAGAGTGCCATCACCCTGCCGCTGATCGGTTGGACGCCTAAAGACCGAGTCTATGCGACTTGCGGCTTCAGTGTGGCGCTGTACGGCGCTCAGCAGAGCACCGATCCGTACAAAGCAGATTGCGGCAACGGCGTGCGCCCGAATGGATCACTCATCACGGGCAATAATCCGCGGGATACCAGCCTGCCGATTGATGAGCGCTGGGTGCAGGACTGGGTGCGGCACCTCAGCAGTCAGTTTGGGACGGCGAGTGCCGGCGGCGTGCGCTACTATTTCATGGATAACGAACCTTCACTGTGGCATCACACCCACCGGGATGTGCGCCCGCAGCCGTTGGGATCGATTGAACTACGTGACCTGACAATCCGGTATGGCGCGGCGGTCAAAGCAGTTGATCCGGCAGCACAGTTATTCGGCCCAGCGGAATGGGGCTGGACGGGCTACTTCATGAGTGGCGTGGATCAAGCCTCGCAGCAGTGGAGCAATCCGCCGGAGGCCAGCCTGCGCGGTGGGCTACCCCTCATCCCGTGGTACCTCGACCAGCTACGGCGTTATGAACAGACCAGCGGTTCCCGCCTGCTGGACTTCCTCGATCTGCATTACTACCCGCAGGGGGCAGGCGTGGCGCTGGGTGGCGCGGGGGATGCGGCGACACAAGCCCTGCGGCTGCGCTCGACCCGATCACTCTGGGACCCGACCTACACCGATGAAAGCTGGATTGGTGAGCCGGTGCGCCTGATCCCCCGGATGCGCGAATGGGTTGACCAGTATTATCCCGGCACGCAACTGGCGATCATGGAATACAACTGGGGTGCTTTTGAGCATATCAACGGTGCGCTGGCCCAGGCAGATGTGCTGGGCATCTTTGGTCGGGAAGGGCTGGATGCAGCGGCGATCTGGGTTGCGCCGGAGTCTCAGCAGCCGGTAGCCTATGCCTTCCGCATGTACCGCAATTATGACGGCGCGGGCGGGGCTTTTGGAGAGACCAGCGTGCGGGCAGTCAGCACTGATCCTTCCCAACTGGCAACTTTTGCCGCGCTGCGGGGGGATGGCGCGCTGACGGTGATGGTCATTAACAAGACCGGGCAACCCCTGACCAGCCCGGTCAGCATCACCAACTTCAGCGCCGGGGCCGCGCAGGTCTACCGATACAGCAACGCGGACTGGAGCCGCATCGTCCGCGAGGCTGACCTGCCCGCTGGCACTGGCAACATCACTTTCCCGGCGCAGTCGATCACACTGTTGGTGTATGCTGCGGCAGCACCTGCTACGCCGACACCACTACCCACTTCAACACCCTTACCGACCACAACCCCTACTCCCGGCCTGATCGGGGATATTAATGGGGATGGGGCAGTGACGCTGGTCGATTTTGCGCTGCTGGCAGCCAGCTTCAACAAGCGCCCAACGGATACGGGCTACGATGCCCGCGCGGACCTAAATGCTGACCAGGTGGTGACGCTGGCGGACTTCGCACTGCTGGCAGCGAACTTCAACCGGACGAGGAGCTAAACATGCAGCTAAGATCTATCCGATTCTGTGCGCTGGCCTTGTGCCTGCTCGTGCTTGGCGGGCTGATAACGCTCCCGCTACAGGCCAACGACGAAACCACCCTGCTCAACCTGACGAATCAGGCGCGGATCGCTGCCGGTGCCCCGGCGCTGCGGCTGGACAGCCAACTGACGCAGGCCGCGCAGGCTCACAGCAATGATATGGCTGCCCGCAATGTGCTATCGCATGTCGGAGGGGATGGCTCTACGTTGGGTGATCGTGTGACGCGGGCGGGCTATACCTGGCAGGCGGTTGGGGAGAACGTGCTTTACCGCTTCGACCTGAGCGCCCAGGGCGCGTTTGACCAGTGGTGGAACAGCAGCGGGCACCGGACCAATATGCTCAACGCCACCTACTGTGACATCGGCCTGGCTCATGCCCGGTCGAGCAACGGGCGCTACTACTATACGATGGTGCTGGCCCGCCGACGGGGGACAACTTCCTGCACAGCCGCTCCGACCGCCACCCGGACACTGATCCCCTCAACAGCAACCCCAACGCCTCGTCCACCAACTGCAACGCCTCGTCCACCAACCGCGACTCCCCGTCCGCCAACTGCAACCGCAACTGTGCAACCGCCCACGGCGACCCCGGTGGTCAGCGCCAGCCTGCAAGGAGTGGTACGGCTTCAGGGGCGGGCCAGCGCGGCGCAGCAGGTGGTGACGGTGCAACTGACTCCGGCGGGAGGGGCACCCCTAACGCAGAGCGTGACCCTGGCTGCGGATGGCGGGTTTACGATCAGCAATCTGCAACCGGGCGTCTACAGTGTACGGATCAAGCACGCTCAATATCTGGCAGTCACCCAGTCGATCACGCTCGGCAGCGGGGTGAATCTGGTGACTTTCCCGGAATTACCGGCGGGCGATGTGAACAACGATAACCAGGTCACGCTGGTGGATTTTGGCCTGCTGGCGGTCACCTTCAATCGCCGGGAAGGCGAAGCCGGGTATGACGGGCGCGGCGACCTGAACGCGGATCGGACGGTGACGCTGGCGGACTTCGCGCTGCTAGCCGCTAACTTCAACCGGCAGGCGTAGGGCGGCGCTGGAACCGCCGCGCCAGACTGATCAAGCCACGCCCGACGGTGTGACGGATGAGGCGGGAGACCGCACCCAGTCCCCGCGCCAACCGTTCGGGCGGGTCTGGTTGCAGCACCGGGTAGGGTTCGAGGCCGTGCGACTCCAGCACGCGGTTGGCAGCGGCGATGCCAGTGGTGCTGGCACGTTCCATCCAGAGCGAGGGGGTTGGATAGCCGATCCAGTCCCCGCAGGCGGTGATGCCTTCCCAGGGGGTTTGCAGATGGAGGCTGTCACGGGTCGGGACGCGGAAATTGGTCTGGACGCGGCTGTTCCGCCGGATGACCCCATGCAGGAAATGCCCGCGCAGTTCGGGAAAGGCGCGCTGCACTTCATCGACACAGCGGATGATGAGGACGTTATCCGGCTGGCGTTCGAGCAGGGCATCCCCGGCGTAGAGGTGGAGTTCGATGGCTCCGCCGCCGGTGGCTGCGTGCCATTCGCGGAAATCATCATACAGGCGGTGTAACCAGAAGAAGTTATCCGGCAGGAAGTCCCCGGTGAACATGCCCGCCGGTGCGCCGGGTTGAGGCGCGACATCGAACCAGAGGCGGACAGTCGCATTGCGGACGGTGCCGGGGAACTTCAGCCGGGCGGCTTCGGCACGGGTGGACTCGCTGTTGAGCAGCAGGCGGGCCGCCCCTGGCGCATTGGTCGCCAGGATGATCTGATCGGCGTAGAGGGTGCGATCCATGCGCCCCAGCGAGTCGTGGTAGCGGATGCGCCAGCCCGAGTCTACTCGGTGGAGTTGGAGGGCTTCCGCCCCGCGCAGAAGCTTGCCACCCCGCCCTTCGATGGAGTCAATGAGGGGGGTGATGAGGCAGCGGTGGGGGTTATCCGGCAGGTAATGCGGGTGCCAATCCGCCCGGCGGAGCAAGGTGTAGAAACGCAGCGCCGCGACCAGCCCGGTCAGCGAAATGTCCTCTTTGGGCGCAGCCAGCATATTGACGCCGACCCCGGTGATGGTGGCGCGGAGATTGGGCGTCCATCCCCGGAAGTAATCATTCAGCGTGAGGCCGTCGAGCGCAACACCTTCCTGAATCGGGTCTTGCCCGACCGTCCATAACAGGCTGAACAGGAATCCCGGCAGCGAGAGAAAATCGAGCGGGGTGATGGTCGACCAGAAGCGCGGGGCAAAGAGCAGATTCAGGTAATGGAAGGGAGCGGGCAGCAGGCTCCAGCGAACGACGCTGCCGGCTTCGATGCGCCGGACTTCCCGCCCCCAGCGGTTGATCCATTCCTCGCCGGAGGACGCCTGCAAGCGCAGGTCGAGGAAGCGATCGAGAGTCGCCCGCATGTTGACATAGCCGCCCCAGAGGGCGTGAACACCATGTTCGGAGTCAAAGGCCCACTCGCGGCCCTGATGCGTGAGCACGTCCGGATCGCCCCCGGCCAGGCGCCCACCTGGCCAGAGTTTATCGGGGTCGAGCAGCAAGGGGGGCAGACCGCGAGCGGCCAAATGGGCGCCCGCCGTCAGCCCGGCGAGACCGGCCCCGATGATGACGACGGGATAGGATGTGGATGTCATTGCTTTAGAATCAACCTAATCGCCAAGAGACACAGGACGCCAAACATCCGTGGATTGTAGGCCATGTTTGGCGGTGTTGGCGAAACAGCCGCCAGCGGGGATAGCGGGACGCAGGGAGGTTAACGCCAAACGACGGCCTACGCGACAAAGTCGTCCACGGGAAGCGTGGCTGCATCCACCGAAAGATGACGGATTTGGTGGAACGCAGGGAGGATGCCGCCGCTTGATGACAAGTGACATGGTTTTGGCGAGAACCCGCTCGGCTGCCGCCAGCATGGGATGCACCGCATGACAACGGGACATAAGTCGAAGGGTGTGGTGAAATGGTGATCATGCGAAAAGTGTAACACGAGTTGCTATCCCAAAATGGAACATTTGTTTCGATTTTGGATTAGGTTTCAGTCAAGATCTGCGCCATGGTTGCGGCGTCGATGTTGCCGCCGGAGACGATGACACCGACCCGCCCAGTGAAGGGTAACGCATGGCTGAGGGCTGCGCTCAAGCCCAGTGCGCCGCTCGGTTCGATGACCAGCTTGAGGCGTTCGAAGGCAAAGCGCACCGCGGCTTTGATCTGGTCTTCGCTGACGGTCGCAAAATCGGCGACGTATTCCAGCACCAGCGGGAAAGTGAGTTCGCCCAGCGACGGGGTGCGGGTGCCATCGGCAATGGTCGGCGGGTTGTGGATGGTGTGCAGGGTTTTGGTCTTGAAGGAGAGGTAGGCGTCGTTGGCGACTTCCGGCTCCACACCGATGACTTTACATGTAGGGGCGGCTCCGCTGGCGGCGATGGCACAGCCACTCAGCAAGCCACCACCCCCGCAGCAGACCAGCAGGTAATCCAGCGCCCCGACTTCCTGAATGAGTTCCAGCGCCGCTGTACCCTGCCCAGCGATGACATGCGGATGGTCGTAGGGCGGGATGATGGTGTAGCCGTGTTCGGCTGCCAGGCTTTCCGCCAGGGCCTTGCGGTCAGACTCGGCAGGGTTATAGGTGATGACCTCGGCACCGTAACCTGCGGTGGCAGCGCGTTTGCTGGCGGGGGCGTTTTCTGGCATGACGACCAGGGTTTTGACGCCGAGCATCCGTCCAGAGAGGGCGATGGCCTGGGCATGATTGCCGGATGAATAGGTGATGACACCCCGCGCCCGTTCCGAGTCGCTCAGGCGGGAGAGGGCGTTATAAGCCCCGCGAAACTTGAAAGCTCCCATCCGTTGGAGGTTTTCGCATTTCAGAAACACCTGCGCCCCGACGCGCTCATCCAGTGTGCGCGAGGTGACGACCGGGGTGCGGTGAGCCTGCCCAGCGAGGCGTTCTGCGGCAGATTGAACATCGGCAAAGGTGACAGGTGGCATGGTAGACCTTTGAATGAGTAGAGGGTGGTTACAACCAACTGCATATTACCGTTGTTTCAGGATCAGGCGCATCTCATTGGTCTGCTGGAAGCCCATTTCCAGATACAGCGGACGACCGGCATCGCTGGCATGGAGCAGCACGATAGGAATGCCCCGCGTTCGACACTCATCCAGGCACGCTTGCAGCAGACGGCGGGCTAACCCCTGGCGGCGATGTTCGGGCTGCGTGTACACACTGTAGATGTAACCGCGATACGCCGATAAATCCAGCGGGCCGGGCGGCCAATCCAGCAACCATAGGCCGATGCTGGCAACGGGTTTCGACTCGGCGTCCAACATCAACCAGGCCAGGTAGCGCTCATTCTGCAACCGCTCGATCAACCAGGGACGAAAAGCCTGGCTGGCGATCTCAGGACGTTCGCCATAGGCTCCGCCCATCTCCTCGAACATCCGGCGGCGGTGGGATACAATCGTTTCCACATCGTCTACGGTCGCGGGGCGCAGGGTGTACTGGGTATCCATGGTTCCATCCTACTCCCGGTTAGGCAGCCCCGCCAGATGACCACTGCCTGCCTGAAGGATTTGTACCATGACCGAACTGCTGCGCCCGTCCCCGCGCTTCAAGCCCGTTTCCCTGTTCATCACCTGTATCGTCGATATGATCTATCCACAGACCGGGATTTCGGTGGTGGAGATTCTGGAACATCTGGGGGTGGAGGTGCGATTCCCGCAGGCGCAGACCTGCTGCGCGCAGCCTGCCTTCAACTCCGGCTTCCAGGATGAAGCGCGGGCCGTCGCTCGCCAGTTTCTGACGGCGTTTGCGGATGCCGAAGTGATCGTCGCGCCATCCGGGAGCTGCGCCTCGATGGTGCAGCATTACTACCCGGAATTGTTCAAAGATGATCCGGTCTGGTTCGAGCGAGCGACCTGGGCAGCTTCGATCACCTGGGAATTCACCGAGTATCTGGTGGATGGGCTGGGGATCACCGACCTGGGCGCGGCGCTGCCGCCGACCCGCGTCAGCTTCCACGATGCCTGCCACGGCCTGCGCCTGATGCAACTGAAGACTCAGGCGCGGCAGTTGGTCGAGCAGGTCGAGGGGGTGAGCGTGACCGAACTGCCCGGTTGCGACCAGTGCTGCGGCTTTGGGGGGTTGTTCTCGGTCAAGATGCCGGAGATCAGCAACGCCATGCTGCAGGAGAAGGTCAAAGCCATCAACGCGGTGGAGGCGGATGTCATCCTCACCGGGGACGCGAGCTGCCTGACCCAGATGAACGGCGGACTGGCGCGCACCGAGAGTGGGCGGCGCGTCGAACACATCGCGGATTTCCTGGCGCGGGGCCTCAAACGATCATGATATACTGCGATCAGGGTACGGTTGAGGAGAAATTGCCATGCAAACCTATACAACCACCGTCTATGTTGACGAAAAACGCCGGGTATTGATTGATCTGCCTGCTGATGTGCCGGTTGGGGAAGTCAAGGTCACGATTGAAGCTGTTGCCACAACACAATCCTCGACCCGTTTCGTCAGCCGCCGTGATCAGATTATGGCGCGGTTGGCGACTGAGGGTTTGGCGACGCTAGGGGTAAGATACGCCCCGGATGATGCCATTCACTTAAGCGATGAAGAGCGGGATGCGATTGGTCGCAAGATGACCGCCGATGGGAAGACTTCGCTTGATCTGGTCAATGAAGAGCGCGAGGAACGCTTGTGAGCGATCTGTTCGTCGATACAAGTGCGCTGGTGAAACGCTACATCCCTGAAACCGGCTCAAGTTGGGTGCGAAGTTGGATTTCACCAGGCACGAGTAACAACATCATTATCGCTTCTATCACGGTTGTCGAGTTTACGTCGGTAGTCATGCGGCGTGAGCGCGAGGGGCTCATTCGTGTTACAGAGCGAAGAGATTATCTGAGTGATTTTCTATTACATGTTCAACAAGAGTACATCGTCATTGATATCAATGATTCGACCCTGACTGATACGCGAAACCTACTTATCCGCCAACCTTTACGATCGCTTGATGCGCTTCAATTAGCCTGTGCATTGCGATCAAAGCGAGCCTTCGCCTCATCAGTTGAATTCATAAGCGCAGATACTCGCCTGCTGTCGGCTGCCGCTGCGGAAGGCCTGCCGACCGATAATCCGAACCTGCACCCCTAGAGATAATTCATGGAACCCATCACCCTATTGACGAACAAGCGCATTCTGCTCGGTGTGACCGGGAGTATCGCCGCTTATAAAGCAGTTGATCTGGCCAGCAAACTGACGCAGGCCGGGGCGTTGGTCGATGTCATCCTGACGGAATCGGCGGAACGCTTTGTCACGGCGCTGACTTTCCAGGCGGTGACCGGTCGACCGGTTTACACCGATCTGTGGGCAACCGACTCCAGCGGCGGCCTGCCGACGCATATTGCCCATGTGGGACTGGGCGAAGGCGCGGATCTGCTGGCGGTCATCCCGGCGACGGCCAACACGCTGGCGAAGCTCACCCACGGGCTGGCGGATGATCTACTGAGTGTGACGGCGCTGGCGGCGCGCTGCCCGCTGCTGATCGCCCCGGCCATGGACGGCGGCATGTATCAACATCCGGCGACCTATTACAACGTGCAACTGCTGGCGGCACGCGGTGCCTATCTGGTCGAGCCGGAAGAAGGGCGCTTCGCGTCGGGTTTGGTCGGTAAAGGCCGACTGCCGGAGACGCCAGCCCTGATGGGGCATATCCGGCGGGCACTGGGAAAAACGGGTGCATTGGCCGGTCAGCGACTGGTCATTACGGCAGGCGGGACGCGTGAGGCGATCGACCCGGTGCGCTTCATCACCAATCGCTCCAGCGGACGACAGGGGTTCGCACTGGCGCAGGCGGCGCTGGATGCCGGGGCAACCGTGACCCTCATCACCACCACCAAAGATGTCCCGGCGCCCATCGGGGCCGAGGTCGTGCTGGTGAGCAACGCCGAGTCCATGCTGAAGGCAGTGTTGAAAGAGAGCGCCCAGGCCGATGCGCTGATTATGGCGGCGGCAGTGGCGGACTTCCGACCTGCAGTCACAGCAGCGCAGAAGATCAAGAAGACGGATGATCCGAGCGAGGTGCCGACCATTCAGTTGACGCGCACGGCTGATATTCTGATGGAAGTGAAAGTGCAGCGGGCGCAGACCGGATTCCCGAAAGTGGCGGTCGGGTTTGCTGCGGAAAGCGAACATCTGCTGACGAATGCCCGCGCCAAGCTGGAGCGTAAAGGGCTGGATCTGCTGGTCGCCAACGACATCAGCGCACCGGATGCCGGGTTCGAGGTGGATACCAACCGGGTTGTCATCCTCAGCCAGCAGGCGGAACCGGAGGCGGTGGCGTTAGCCAGCAAGACCCTGATCGCCGAGCGCATCGTGGCGCGGGTGGCGGCCCTGCTGGCTTAAGTGATCTAGGTCGTCATTCGGCGGCGGGCAATCTCCGGCAGCAGCAGCAACTGGATCAGACCGTTCAGGACGACAATGACGGTGCTGCCTTCATGGCCCAGCACACCCAGGGGCAGCGGCAGGGCGACGAGGAAGGTTCCGGCAATCAGCATCAGGATGACGCCAATCGAGAAGCTCAGGTTCTGCCAGACCACGCGCCGCGCCTTACGGCTGAGCTTGAGCGCGTAGGGGATGAGTTGGAGCCGGTCGCCCATCAGCACCAGATCCGCCGTCTCCAGCGCGACATCCGTTCCGGCAGCGCCCATGGCAATCCCAATCGAGGCCGTCGCTAAGGCCGGAGCATCGTTCACCCCATCCCCGATCATGGCGGTCGGGCCAACTTCAGCCTCAATCTCTTTGACCACGCGCACTTTATCTTCAGGCATCAACCCGGCGTAGACCGCATCCACACCCAGCAAGCCCCCGATGTGCTGGGCAACGCGGGGATTATCCCCGGTGAGCATCGCTACCCGCTGGATACCGAGCGACTTCAAGTAATGGACAATCTGCCCGGCTTCCGGGCGGATCTGATCGGCGATGGCGATGATTCCCATCCAATCGGCACGCTGTCCGCTGGCTTCGCAGGCTCCGCAGCCCTGGCACTCGCCCTCCCGCACGACTCCGATGACGGTCTTGCCCTGTTTCTCCAACCGTTCAACCGGCTCCTGCAAGCGCTCCGGCAGCGGATTTTTCTCGATCAGGTATGTGATGCTGCCCAGGCGTACTTCGCGCCCATCTACTGTGGAGATAATGCCTTTGCCGGTGACGGCCTGAAAATCCTGAACGGCATCCAGACTCAGATGACGGGCCTGGGCGGCGGCGACCACGGCTTTCGCCAGAGGATGCTCGGAGCGGGATTCGACGGCGGCGGCGACGGCCAGCAGTTCATCTTCATGCAGTGCGCAGCATGAGACCAGATCGGTGACGGCAGGCTTCCCCTGCGTCAGGGTACCGGTCTTATCGAAGGCGATGGCTTTGATGCCTGCCATACCTTCCAGATAGGCGCCACCTTTGAAGAGGACGCCCCCCCGCGCCGCTGAAGCGATTGCCGAGAGGAAGGAGGCCGGGGTGCTAATGACCAGCGCACACGGAGAGGCGACGGTCATCAAGACCATGGCCCGATAGAAATTGCTGGCGAAATCGGTCAGACCGAGGGCGGGCGGGATAATGATGAACAGCCCCACACCACCAATGATGACCAGCGCGTAGATTTGCTCAAAGCGTTCGAGGAAGCGCTCGGTCGGCGCTTTGCTATCCTGCGCCTCTTCGACCATGCGGATGATGCGGGCCAGGGTGGTATCACGGGCGGACTGGGTGGCTTCGACATCCAGCGCACCCTGCCCATTGAGCGTGCCCGCAAAGACTTTATCACCCACCACTTTTTCCACGGGCATGGACTCGCCGGTGATGGGCGCCTGATCGACACTCGAACGGCCAGAGCGCACCAAGCCATCCACCGGAATCCGTTCGCCGGGTTCGATCAGGACGGTATCGCCCAGTTGAATCTGTTCGATCTTCAGCGTGAGGGTTTGGCCGTCGCGCTTAACTTTAGCCTCGGCGGGGTAGAGCTTGAGCAGTGCCCGGATGGCCTGCCGACTGCGCCCGATGGCGTAATCCTGCAAGACGTTGCTGAGCGAGAAGAGGAACAGCAGCGTGGCCCCTTCATGCCATTGATCGACGGCGGCAGCACCCAGCGCCGCCAGGATCATCAGCATATCGACATCGATGCGGCGCTCGCGCAGCGCCTCCAGCGCTCCTTTGGCACCAAAAATGCCGCCAAAAACATAGGAGGCTATATCCAGCACCAGCACCAGTTCACGAGACCAACCGAGCGATTCGCCAACGATGCTGGTGAGTAAAAAGGCCAGTGTCAAAACGACGAAGCGCGGTTCCAGCCACTTCTGATCCAACCAGCGCGATTTGGGCTGGGGATCGGATTGTGAGTTAGGGGAGATGAGGACAGCACTGGTCACGGCTACCTCCGGTTTGTGCCTACTTTTACCACATGATAGCTCTATTTTAACCTGTATTTATCTTAAAGATCAAGTCAGGTTGGTCATAGAGAGCATGTGATCAATGTAACGAATGCAGGGAGGAGATCTAACCGGAGATGGATGTCAGGTAAAATTGATTACAAAAATGATAAGTGTTAAATCTTAATTCTTCGCCCAGTTATTTCAATGTACATTGAGATTGTGTGATGATGCTTGTGCTGACGACAAGCAAAATCCCCGACTCCCCCAACGGTATGGCACCGGCCCGCAAAGCCGGTGTCATCATTTCTGCGGCAGATCAATCTCCACCACGCGGTCATGCCCGGCAAAGTCCTTAAGCAACTGCACCTGCGCTAACGGGAAGGCGTTCCGCGCCAATTCAACGGCAGCGGCGCCCTGATCGTAGGCGATTTCCAGCAGCAGCCGCGCACCGGGTCGGCAGAGGGCCGGGGCTTGCTCCAGCAGGCGGCGCACCAGCATCAGGCCATCCGCCCCTCCATCCAGCGCCTGATGGGGCTCATACCGGCTGACCGCCAACTGCGGCACAAGTTGACTGGGGATATAGGGCAGGTTCGCCATGATCATGTCCACCTGCATCTGCCGTTCCTGGATCGGCAGCAGCAGATCACCCTCAAAAAAGACAACATCCGCCTGATGAGCTGCCGCGTTGCGCCGGGCAACTTCCAGCGCAGGGTGGCTGGCATCGACCGCATAGACGACCGCCCGCGGGCAAAGTGCGGCCAAGGTCACCGCCAATGCGCCGCTGCCTGTGCCGACATCCACCACGACGGCGTGGTCACGCGGTTGGGTGAAGGCCAACGCAGCTTCCAACAGGAGCTCAGTTTCCGGTCGCGGGATTAGCACCGCCGGGGTGACGATGAAGTCCCGATCATAAAAGCCCCACTGTCCGAGGATATAGGGGATGGGTTCCCCCTTTTCGGCACGGGCGACCAGATTAAAGAATTCATGTTCCTCTGCCGGGGGCAGCATATCGGTGGCGTTTGCCAGCAGCCAGGCACGGTCAACACCCAGGGCAGCACTGAGCAGGATATGGGCGTTCAGGGAGGCGCTTTCGGGATCGACTGGAGTCAGTCGGCGTTTGGCTTCCAGCAGTGCGCCCCGGACATCATAACGGGGTTGCATGATCCAGGTTCCAGGATAAGCGAAGTCTTATTGGAGCCTTAAACACCTTACAACCGGATTCGTCGCAGGATGCGCGTAGCATTAAGGTGTGTGCAAGCTCAGCGGCTCTATGGTGAAAAAGCAGAGTCACTGAAATATGATTTGAAAGGGCTTTTCCATGTTGTACGATCGTTATGAACCCAAGCAGTATGTTGAAGCCAACCGTGAAAAGTGCCAGTATTGCCGTCGGCAACCCGAGTCGTGGCAGTACATTCAAAATGAAAAAGTCTGTCCTCATTGCGGTACCCGTGTGCTGGTCTCTTATACAGTTTCCATGAAACCGATCACTGGCAATCGCAAGAGCTGATCATATCGTATAATACAATCTCATACGGATGATTTGAACGCATCCATACACTCTCAATGCCAATGAATAAACTATCTTCACTGCATGTGCTGACCGTTTGCCTATTGATGCTCTTACTGGCCCTGCCTGTGTCGATCCGGCTGGCGCCAGAAAGTTATGATTACGTTCAGCATCAACTCTTTGCCCTCGTCTGGGCCAGTGAAGGTACGCTGCCCGGTCCTCATTTTTTGTATCAAGCGCTACTCCTGGGCGTTCAGGCGCTGCTCCCGGTTGCCAACCTGCCGACAATCGCGGTTGCCATTAATGCCGTCGCCCTGATTTCAACCGGGCTGCTGGTGTTTGGGCTGCTGTATGCTGCCTTACCTCGCAGTCAAAGTGCGATTGGAGCGCTCGCCCTGACGGTGGTGCTCCTCCTCGCGGCACCAGCCAGCTTTCCATCATGGCATTCAGGCGTATATTACCTGTCTTATATCAGCCCGAACTCCTATCACAATCCAACCATCTGGCTGATGAAACCTTTTGCGCTGGGATTGTACCTGCTGGTATTGCGGATCGAACCTGCACGCAGGTCATCCTGGCGGATAATCCTGTTGGCGATTCTGGTTGCCATCGGCGGGGTGCTGGCAAAGCCCAATTTCATCATCGCAGTGATCCCGGCACTGGGGCTGGTCACGTTGGTCAACCTGGTGCAGCGTCGCCCCCTGGATTGGCTGCTGTTATTGGCTATCGCGGTGCCATCGGGTCTGATTTTGGCCTGGCAATTGTTCTTCTATCAGGGTGAATATGACAGCGGTTTTGTCCTGGCTCCGCTGGAGATGATGGCCTACTGGACAGGCAGTTCAAACCCGGTCATGCTGCTGCTGCGCTTTGGACTCTCGATTGGGTTTCCGCTGGCTGTGCTGATCCTGTACTGGCCCGCGCTGCGGCAGGATCGTGGGGTTATTCTGGCATGGTTGACTTTCGCCACCGGGGCGCTCTACACCTATCTCCTCGCAGAAACAGGCTATGTGAATGATGGCAATTTCGGCTGGAGTGCAGAGATTGGCCTGTTCCTGTTATTTGTCATGTCCGCTCTGCTAGTCATCCGGCAGGAAAGGGCTGTGCTGGATGGACAAAAACGACCCGGATGGCGCTTCTGGTTGGCGAGCGGTGCGCTCAGTCTGCACCTGATTTCGGGGATCGTATTTTACTTTAACAACCTGAGTACGGGTCAATATACCTAGCCACTTCGGTTGCTCATGCTGGTCCGCCGAGCGCTTCCTTAAGCCCGACGGCGGCAGTTCCCCTCTTATGATGAAAACGTGTGCCTGATCTGCCAGTGGAGTAGAGATAATGCCACGTTTTTGGATTCTGGTGTGCCTGCTGCTGGTCGCCGTGAGCGGCGCGGCAGGCGCACAAGCCAACCTGCCCACCAACTACGACATGGGTAATCCGACCCTCACAACAATCTATGTTTCGACCCAGGGGGATGACAGCCGCGATGGTGCTACTCCCGAACAAGCGCTGCGGACGATCAGCGCCGCCTGGGAGCGCATCCCACGGGCGCAGGAACTCCAGACGGGCTATCGCATCGCCATCCTCCCCGGTAGCTATACCGAGGCAGAAACCCCCAACTACTGGGAATCGCGGTATGGCACTTTCAATGCACCGATTATTCTGGAAGCGGTCAATGGGCCTGAAACGGTCTTCCTGCCCAGCGTAAATATCTTTGATACTCGCTACCTGTATCTACTGAACATCACCATTCAAACCGGCGGGGACGCATTCCATTGTGAACGCTGCGATCACTTGCTGATCAGGGGCAGCCGTTTCACCGGGTCGGAGCCGGAAAGCTACAACACGCAGGAAACAGTCAAAATCAATCAGTCCCAGTACGTCTATGTGGAAAACACCGAGATCGCCGGAGCCTGGGATAATGCGGTTGATCTGGTGGCGGTGCAATACGGGCACTTCCTGAACAACCGCATCCACAACGCCGGGGATTGGTGCATGTATCTCAAGGGCGGCTCGGCCTATTTCCTGGTCGCGCAGAATGAGTTCTATGACTGCGGGGCAGGTGGTTTCACCGCCGGGCAGGGGACGGGCCTGCAATATATGCAGCCGCCCTGGATTCAATATGAAGCCTACGATATCGCGGTGGTCAATAACCTCATTCATGACTCGGCGGGAGCAGGGCTGGGCGTGCAGGGTGGCTATGGCATCCTGATGGCCTGGAACCAGATGTACCGGGTGGGGGAGCGCAGCCACCTGCTGGAAGTCGGCTACGGGCAGCGTAGTTGTGATGGCCAGGAAGGTGAACCGGGGCGCGAACGCTGCGCAGAGTATCTGGCAAGCGGCGGTTGGGGCAATACACTGGTGCCGGATGGTACTAACTTCGCCCGCATCCCGAACCGGCATGTCTATATCCTCAACAATGTGATCTTCAATCCGACCGGCTACCGCAGCGCCTATCAGCACCTGACGGTCTTCCCGGCCTACGCGGACTCGAACGGCAACCTGCCCGGCCCGATCCAGGCCGATGACGATCTGGTGATGGCGGGTAACCTGATCTGGAACGGCGAAGCGGGGATGCCGCTGGGCATCGAGGCCAGCCCGGATTTCCCGGCGGGCTGCCAGGAAGGGCACCCGACCTGTTCGATGAACCAGATTCTGAGCGCCAACCAGATCAATGTGGCGGGGGCTTTTGCGCCATTGAATGCGTCGCTGCCAGTGTTCACCTGGGAGCCGCCTGTTCCGGCGAGCGTCGTCGGCAGTGCGTTCGGCACTCCTTTGACCGAGGCGGACATCAGCGCATTAGTGAAGCAAGCTGCAGTTGAGAGCGTGGTCGCTGCCGAGCCTACGCCCGCGATTGAACCGACGGTGGTAGCGGTTGCACCGACTGCGCCTGCGATGGTCATCCCTGCCGGAGTCGTTCCCGTATTGCCTGCGGGTCCGCTGACAGTGGTCACCCTGGGCGACAGCCTGACGGAAGGCGCGCAGGATGAACTGGAACGCGGTGGATATCCGGGGCGGTTGCTGCCGATGCTGAATGCCGTGCGCCCTGGCTCAAGCCTGCTCAATTTGGGCCGTTCCGGATGGAACTCCGACGCGCTCATCAGCGGGGATCAGGGTTTGCCCGGTCAGCTCGAACAGGCGGTTGCCGCGCTCTCCCAGGCGACCCAGCAGGGGCAGCCAGCATTGGCACTGGTCTGGATTGGCAGCAATGATCTGTTCTATCTCTACGAGTTCGGCAACCCGGATGCTGCCGGTGAACAAGCCGACCTCGATCACTACGCGGCTAATCTGGATGTGATTCTGGGCGCGCTCAGCAAAACCGGCGCGCAGGTGATGATCGCGCTGCTGGATGATCAGGCCTTGAGGCCGGTGGTGCTGCGTGGGGAAGCCTTCCCTGGCATCAGCCCGGAAGAAGCCGCGCAGATGTCCGGGCAGGTGCGGCGCTACAACGCGGTCATTGTCGAAAAATCAACGGCTTATGGGGCCTTACTTGTCGATTTCTTCAATACCGGGATCTTCACCGGGGTTGAAACCCTCTCTGATGACGGCAATCACCCGAATGCCGCCGGTTATGACCAGATTTCCCAAATCTGGTATTCAGTCATCCAATCCATGTTCTAGGTGTGCAGTGGAGCACAGGTGATTTGCCTGTGCTCTTTTCATGCATTATTTACGCGAACCATTCGAAAATACAAAACTATCTAAAGGGTTGCAAAGCTGTAATGCCCGTACAATGGAAGCAACGTCAGGTATGCATTGAATCGACTGTATTTTCTTCACGTTGACCCTCTCTTGATACCTCGACGCCCGGATTAAACTCAGCGGAGTGACTGATATGCAGCCTTCAGGACAAGCTTCCCCACACGACAATTCGCGCTCGTTGACTTTTCGTTATCTGGTGGGGCTGGGTTTGATCGCCGCCCTCCTGATCGCAGGACAAGTCATCATTCAGTTGAGCGCCCAACAGCAATCCACCGATGGTTCTATCGTGAACTACTCGGGTCGCCAGCGTATGTTGAGCCAGAAGTTGAGCAAGGCTTCGCTGGAATCCCTGGTGGCAGGCACACAGGAAGAACGGGATGTAGCGCTCACCGAAGTGCAGGATGTGATTGTTCAATGGGAACGGGCACATCGTGGCCTCCAGTACGGTGATGCTGGCTTGAACCTCCCGGGTGGCAACAGTGCCGCAGTGGCCGAATTATTTGGGCAAATTTCCCCGCACTTTGAGGCGATGTATGCCGCTGGTCGCTGCCTGGTCCCGTCGAGCGTGAGTGTGCCGGAAGGCTGTACGCTGGGCCGTACCGTTTACGTGCAAACCATCATTGATAATGAGGCAGAATTCCTGAAAGGTATGGATGCCATTACCTTCCAGTATGCTGCTGAAGCCGAAGGGCGCGTCGCTTCCGCCCGGTTGCAGCAATTCGGGTTCTTCATCGCCGCGCTGCTGGTTGTGGCGGGCGTCGGTTATTTCTTGTTCCGTCCGCTCACCCGCACGATCAGCCAAACCATCGCCGCCCTGTCGGAATCAGAAGAACGCTTAAAACAAACGCTGCAAGAAACCACGGCTCGTTCCCGCGACCTGCAAACAGTGTCCGACGTGAATGTGCAGATCGCCACCATTCTGGAACCCCGCCGTTTGCTGCAGGACGTCGTCGACCTGACCAAAGAACGGTTTGCCTTGTATCACTCCCATATTTACCTGTTGAATGAAGAAGGCGATACGCTGCAACTGACCGCCGGTGCTGGTCATGTCGGTCGAGAAATGGTGGGGCAGAAGCGCCAGATCGCCCTTGAGAATGTGCAGTCGATTGTGGCGACCTCCGGTCGCGAGCGCAAAGGCGTGATTATCAACGACACCCGCGCATCTGCTACCTTCCTGCCGCATCCGCTGCTGCCCAATACCCGCTCTGAAATGGCCGTGCCGCTCATTTCCCGTGGTCAACTGCTGGGCGTGCTGGACGTGCAGAGCGATCAGCCTGGTTACTTCACCCAGGACGTGCTGGAAGTCTTTGAACTTCTGGCGCTGCAGATCGCCACGGCCATCAGCAATGCTCGGCTGTACGATCAAGCCGACCGTACCAGCCGCCACGACCGCGCCATCACCGAAATTGACCGCCGCCTGCAGGGTGCCCTGGGCGTCGATGAAATTCTGCAAACCACGGTGCGGGAGTTGGGTAAGGCGCTGCGCGTCCCCTATACCGCTATCGAACTCAAACTGCCTAAGAGTAACGGCGAACACGCCGACGCCGCCAAGGAGAACTAAAATGACTCGTAAATCTATCCTGTGGGTGGCTCTGCTGGCCTTACTGCTGCTAGTAGTCAGCGGAGCCGCTTCAGCCCAAACGGAAGCCCGCGCGACTTCCGTCCAGCTCTCCTGGTTCCCGAATATCGAATATGCCGGTTTGTATGAAGCTGAACGTAACGGCTTTTTCACTGCTCAGGGACTGACAGTGGAATTAAAGCCCGGTGGGTTTGATGATGCCGGGGTATACATCAACCCGGTCGACCAGGTGATGAACGGAAATGCCGATTTTGGTATCACGGGCGCACACGTCATTTTAAGCTCACGAGCGGAAGGCAAGCCGCTGGTAGCAATCGCCGCGATTTATCAGCGCACCCCCGTAGTGCTGTTCTCGCTACCGGGATCGAACATCAATCGACCGGAAGACCTGGTTGGAAAACGAGTCGGCACGCAGCCTGATGGTAGCGCCATTGGCATCATGTTCCGGGCACTGCTGGCCTCCAAGAACCTGACGATGGATCAGATCGTTGCCAATACCAGCATCGACTTCAATTCACCTGATCCGTTGTTTAGCGGTGAAGTCGATGTCATGCAGGGGTTTTTGACTAACCAGGCAGTACAAGCACGGTTGCGTGATCCTGAAGTCAAGATCATGCTGATGAGCGACTACGGGATCGATTTTTACAGCAACGTTTTGTTCACCACCGAGCAAATGATTCAGGAACAGCCAGCCGTGGTTCAAGGCATGGTGCAGGCCATGGTCGATGGGCTGAATAGTACCGTCGCAGATCCTGATGCTGCCGCAGCCTATGCTCTGGAAAATCACATTGCCAACGGTGCAGATGAGCAAGTCCGCCAGGTACAGATCGACGGCATTTTGACTTCAATCCCGCTGATTAACCCGCCTAACAGCCGCCCTGGCATGATGAGTGCGGATATTTGGGCACATGCGCTGGATGTGCTGGTCAACCAGAATCTGATTGGGGACAATCAGGATGTCAACAGCGCTTTCACACTAAGCTTTCTTAACCAGGCTTATGCTGGTTCCTAACGTTCACGGAGTAGATGATGACTGACCAACCGGCCTCCCGCACATCCCGACGTGGACGTTTGCGCGATAACCTGATCCTGTACTCGATCCTGCTGGTATTGATCCCAGCAGCGTTCATCGGCCTGTTTACTATTTTTCAGGTGCGGAACAGCACTATCCAGCTGTACTTTAGGGAACTGGAAACTATCGCATCGCTCAAAGGTGATGCAGTCCGTGAGTGGCTGGAAAGCACCGAATACGCGATGGATATCATCGCCTATGGTGGTACGACGGCTGACCTGCTCAACAGCTTTGGTCAGGCAGCCCAGACGGGACAAATCGACCTTGCCCAGCAGGCGGAACTGAACGAGTCCCTGGCTTCGTACATCGAAATCTCGGAAATCCACTCCGATGAAGTCAATGTCGATGCAAGTGATGAAGAAACGCGTACGGCACTCACCGAATTTATCGTCTACACCCCGGCAGGCGATGTCATCGCTGCCTCCGACCCCAATCAGATTGGTAAAGTCGTTTCGCGACAGCCCTACTTCACGGCAAGCCTGACCCCAGGTGAAGAGGGACATCTGGTTCATCCACCTTTTACCGATCTGGCAACGGGTAGCTTGACCATGTTCACCACCCGCCCGATTGAGGCCAATGGTCAGATCCTAATGGTGCTGGCAGGACGGCTCAGCTTGGATGAACTCTACGAGATCATGACCGAGCGCGCTGCGCTGGGTGATACCGGTGAAACTTACCTCATCAGCAGCAATAACAACTACTTCCTCACCCCCAGCCGCTTTGGTGGCATCAGCAGCAATCGCAGCTACAGCAGTTCGGGGATTGAGGCAGGCCTTCGCGGGGAATCTGGTCAAGGGATTTACCCAGACTATCGTGGACTACCTGTGCTCGGGGTCTACAGCTATATCCCTGAATTGCAGGCCGCCTTCCTGACCGAAATTGACGAAGCCGAAGCCAATATCCTGTTTCAACAGATTGCCCTGGTCATTGCGGGTACTACGGCCTTAGCGGCAGTCGCAGCCATCGTTGTTGCTTTTGCTTACGCCAATCGCTTCAGCCAACCAATCATCCGCTTGACTGACGTAGCCACCCGTCTGGCCAGTGGCGACTTGCAACAGCGCGCCAAAGTCAACGTCAACAATGAAATTGGTACGCTGGCGGGTGCCTTCAACCAGATGGCGAATCAGCTTCAGGAATTCATCGCCACGCTGGATGCGCGCGTCCAGGCGCGTACTCGTGACCTGGCGACGACGGTTGAAGTCGGTCGTCTGGTCACCAGCATCTACAACCAGGATGAAATGCTGCCTCAGTTGGTTGAATTCATCCGTTCCAAATTCAATATCTACTATGCCCAGATCTATCTGCTGGATGATGCCAAACGCTTCGCCAACCTGCGCGCCGGTTCCGGCGATGTTGGTCGGCAGTTGTTAGCCCGCCTCCATCGGTTGGATATGCTGGAAACCTCACTGGTATCCACAGCCGTCCGTACTGGTCAGGCAGTGGTGGTGCCGGATACCGCCCGGAACCCCAATCACAAACCTAATCCCCTGCTGCCGCTGACCCGTTCTGAAGTGGCCGTGCCGCTGATCGTCGGTCAGGACATCCTGGGTGTGCTGGACATGCAGGCCGTTGACCCGAACACCTTCAATGATGAGAACGCCTCGGTGTTCCAGGCGATGGCTAATCAGATCGCTTCTACGCTGCAAACGGCTCAGGCCTTCGATGAAGCCCAGATCGCCGTGTATCGGTCGGAAGAAGTCAACCGCCGCCTGACCGAGAACAACTGGGGCGAATACCTGGGCACGCTCAATCAACGCGGGCGGGTGGGTTACGAATACGATCTCGAATCACCCGAATGGCTGGATACCGGCAAGATGGACGCCATTCAGGATGCCAATGCCGCTGTCCCGATTGTCGTCGGTGGGCAGGAAATTGGACGTATCGTAGTCAAGGACCCGGATGGACGGACGACCTTTGGCGAACAGGAACAGGCGCTCATTGCCGATATCTCTGGTCGTGTCGCCCAATCGCTCGAACAGTTCCGCGCCTTCGACGAAGTCCGACGGGCAGAAGCCACCATCCGCGAAGCGCTCAAGCAGGTGCAGGACGTACGCTTCGCGCTCGACCAGCACTCGATTGTGGCGATCACGGATGTGCGCGGCATCATCAACTATGTGAATGACCGGTTCTGCGAAGTTTCCAAGTACAGCCGGGAAGAATTGATCGGGCAGGATCACGGCATTGTCAATTCCGGCTATCACGACAAGGAATATATCCGCGATATGTGGCGGACGATTGCCAACGGTAAGGTGTGGCATGGTGAATTCCTCAATCGTGCCAAGGATGGTAGCCTCTACTGGGTGGACTCGACCATCGTGCCGACGCTGGGTGAAGACGGCAAACCGAAACAATACGTCGCCCTGCGGACGGAAATCACCGAGCAGAAGATGCAAATGGCCGCGATCGAGCAATCCCGCTTGCGTGCGGAGCAGGTCTCGAACATCAATGCGGCGCTCTCCCAGGCCGCCAACGTAGAAGATATTCTGACGGCAGTCGCGTCACTGGCCGAAGAATACAATGTCGGTTACTCGTCAATCTCCTTCATTGATCAAAGTGAAGACGGCCACATCCTTCGTTCTACCGCGGTTGCGGTCCGTACTGGTGATGGTACGAATGTGCCCCTCACTGGGTATACGACCAGTACCCCGGATGAAGTCCCGCTGCTGCGCCTGATCGATCAGCAGCCGAATCAATTGATCGTGATTGACGACATTCAATCCAGCCCATTGATAGATGAACAAACCCGTGCCTATCTGGAACAAGTCGGCGCACTCGCGGCCGTCATCATGCCCCTGCGTTCGGCGCAGGGCTGGGTCGGTACACTGACCTTTAGCTGGTCTACCGCGCAGAACTTCTTCCCCAACATGCTGGATCTGATGTCGGCGATTATGCCGACGGCTTCAGCGGTGCTGGAAGCCAATCGCCAGGCGCTGGAAACGGCTCGCCGAGCCGCTGAACTGGAAACGGTCGCCCAGGTGAGCGCCGCCACAACCACCCTGCTCGAACTACAAGAACTGCTACACGCGGTCGTCGAACTCACGAAAGAACGGTTTGACCTGTACCACGCTCACATCTATCTGCTGGATGAAACGGGTGATTACCTGAACCTGGCGGCGGGTGCCGGTGAACCAGGCCGCCTGATGCTGGACCATGGTCACCGTATTCCGTTCGACCGTGAACACTCGCTGGTGGCCCGCGCTGCTCGAGAACGTCAGGGTATTATCGCTAACGATATCACGCAGGAACCCGACTTCCTGCCCAATCCGCTGCTGCCGGAAACCCGTGCAGAACTATCGCTGCCGCTGATTGTCGGTGAACGCCTGCTGGGCGTGCTGGATATGCAGTCGACTGAAGCGGGCCGCTTTACCGATCAGGATGTGCGCCTGAAGAACGCCCTCGCCGATCAGGTCGCGGTGGCCATCCAGAACTCGCTGGCCTTCGCCGAACAGCAGCAGATTGCTGAACGCTTGCGCGAAGTCGATAAGCTCAAGTCCCAATTCCTGGCGAATATGTCCCACGAGCTGCGGACGCCGCTCAACTCGATCATTGGTTACGCCGAAGTCCTGATGGATGGCATCGACGGTGATCTGACCGAAGAAGCGGTTGAAGATGTCCAGGCCATCCACAGCGGCGGCAAGCATCTGCTGACCATCATCAATGACATCCTCGATCTGGCGAAGATTGAAGCCGGTCAGATGTACATGAGCCGGGGTGAGGCCAAGCTGGAACCCGTCTTGAACGAGGTCATGAATAACCTCACGGTTCTTGCGGAAAAGCGTGGCATTAGCCTGAACCTGGAGATCGAACCCGGTCTGCCGGCCGTCTACGGTGATCCGATCCGCCTGAAGCAGATTGCCTATAACCTGGTCAACAACGCCATCAAGTTCACCGAGCAGGGCAGTGTAAGCGTGTTTGCCTCGCTCAAGAATGCCAACAGGGTTGAAATCCGTATTGTCGATACCGGCATCGGCATGAGCGATCAGGATATTGCGGGCCTCTTCCAGCAGTTCCACCAGGTCGATGGTTCGCCGACCCGCCGCGCTGGTGGCACCGGCCTTGGCTTGGTTATCACCAAACATCTGGTCGAAATGCACGAAGGCAGCATCGTCGTCACCAGTGAGAAGGGCGTTGGTTCGGTCTTCAGCTTCACCCTGCCCGTCTTCACCGTTCCGCAGCCAGAAATGGCCTAAGACCGTCGTTGTATACGGAGGGCGGCCCCCACCGGGTCGCCCTTTCCTCAAATAAGTATGATCGGTACCCCCTCATGAATCCCTGGTTTACCCATACCGTTTGCCTGGAATGTGGTCATCAGATGCCACCGGATATCCATCTGAGCACCTGTACGGCCTGCGGTTCTCAATGGCTGGATGCCCGTTATGATTATGAGGCGGTCAGCAAGCTCTGGCCGAGCAGCATCAAAGGACGGGATCGCTCGCTCTGGCGTTACGTAGAACTGCTGCCGCTGGGCGAACCCGATGTTGAAATCACCATGGGGGAAGGCTATACCTCCCTCACCCGCCTTTACAGCTACGAGCAGATTTACCAGCACGAGCATCTGTATGCCAAAGATGAGCGCCAGGGGCCGACTAGTTCCTTTAAGGATCGTCAGGCGGCGCTTTCAGTCATGGCTATGCGGCGCGCGGGTATCACCGAATGTGTGCTGGCCTCGACGGGTAACGCCGGGGCAGCCTACGCCGCCTATTGCGCGCGGGCGGGCATCAAGCTGTGGTTGTTTCTGACCAGCCTCGTCCCTTCGGAGAAGATGCGGGAAGCCGCGCTTTACGGGGCGGAAGTCGTCAAGGTCAGCGGCACCTATGACGAAACCAAACACGTCGCGGCGGAATTCGCCAAGCGCAAAGGCATTCACCTTGACCGCGGGGCCAAAGCCATCCCCGGCAAAGAGAGCATGAAATCGCTGGCCTATGAGATGGCGGAGCAGATGACCGCCAAGTTAGGGCCAGATTCGACCGGCAAATGGCGTGCGCCGGACTGGTACATTCAGGCGGTCAGCGGCGGCATCGGCCCGCTGGGTGTCTGGAAAGGCTTTCAGGAACTGTACCAGATGGGTCTCATCGACCATCTGCCGAAGCTGGGTATCATTCAGGCGGCAGGCTGCGCGCCGATGGTGCAGGCCTTCCACGCGGGGGCGGAAACTGCCACGCCAGTCATCCCCAAAACGCTCATCACTGTCCTGGCGACCGGCGACCCCGGCCCGGCCTATGGTCTGCTGCGGGACGCCTGCTTGACTTCCGGCGGCACCATGCTGGCGATTGAAGATGGCGCGGCTTTTGAGGCCATGCGCCGGTTGGCGAGCAAAGCGGGTTTCTCGGTCGAACCGGCCACCGCGGTGGCCTTCGCCGGTCTGGAATCCATGTTGACTGATGGCATCATCGCGCCTACAGAAACCGTCATCGTCAACTGTTCCGGGCATACCTTCACCGCTGAAAGCCACATTCTGGGCGATCAATACGTCCTTGATCTGCAAATTCAGAACGGGGAAAAGCGGACGACCCAGCAGACCCCCGCCATTCATGAAGGCTTGGATGCCGCCATCCGCAAGCTGGATGAGCAGGTGACCAGCATCCTGATTGTGGATGATAACCCCACCGACCGGCGGCTCATCAAGCGCCTGCTCCAACGTTACAAACGCTACCGGATAGATGAAGCGGGCAACGGGGCGGAAGCCCTCCATGCCATCCGTGATCGTCAACCCGACTGCATCATCAGCGACCTGACCATGCCGGAGATGGACGGCTTCGCCTTCCTCGAAATGTTGAAAATGGACCCGGTCACGGCCTCGATTCCGGTGGTGGTCATCTCAGCCAAAACCATCAGTGCCGATGATGCCCGCGTATTGGATCAGTACTCGGAGTCCGTCTGGACCAAAGGCGGTTTTGACACCCGGGTCCTGGTCGATCATGTCGTCACGATGCTGGGTCACTCGCTGGACATTGAGGAAAGCGGCGAAGTGCGGGCGGTCCGTCCGCTACGCCGACCGGATACCGGCCCGCTCACATCCGGACAGATGATCTCCATCGTTGCCGTCGAGGATAGCCCGGACGATCTGCGCCTGATCCGGAAGGTGCTGGAAGCCTCCGGACCTTATAAGGTCTTCAGCGCCACCAATGGGCGCGATGGCCTCAAAGCTATCTACGAACATAAGCCCGACCTGGTGGTGCTGGATCTGATGCTGCCGGATATGGACGGTTTTGCGGTGTTGGATGCACTGGAACACGATCATCGCCTGCGCGATATTCCAGTGGTGATTCTCTCCGCTAAGGAACTCACAGCGGCTGAAGCCAGGCGGCTCGAGCAGCATGCGGTACTAATGGTACCAAAAGCACAGTTTAATCGTGACGAATTTCTGGCGCGGGTGAAAGTCATTCTGGGTTAAAATACGGCATCGTCCAGAGGTGTAGAGTCTCTATAGATCGGAAGCGGGCCATGAGCCGAATAGTTCTCATCGAAGATAATGTCAACAATGCCCGCATTGCCCAGAAGTTACTGAACCGGGCCGGCCACGAGGTGGTCACGGCGGAAGATGGCGAGACTGGGTTGGAAAAGGTGCTTGAACTCACCCCTGATATCGTGCTGGTTGACCTGGGCTTGCCGGATGTGGATGGGCAGACCGTGGTCGGCATGATGCGCCAGCAGGAATCGCTGAAACAGACCCGGATCATTGCCTTCACCGCCTGGCCTGAAGCGACTGCGCAGGAGATGGCGCTGGCCTATGGCTGCGACGGTGTCATTACCAAACCGATTGATACCCGGCAGTTCGCTGCCCAGGTGGTAGCCTTTCTGAAGCCACAATTCGACCAGACCACATCCTGAAACGCCTCACCGGAGAAAGCCCACACCATGATGCCGAGGGTGAGCGAGCCAGACTACACGGTGGTACCGTGTAGTCGCTACAACTTTACCGAACTGGCCGAAATCTATAACGCCACGCGGACGGATTACATTGTGCCGATGCCCATGAACGCCAAACGCATGGAGCAGTACGCAGCCTGGTACGATGTCGATCTGGATCGTTCGATGGTCATCTTTGACTCGACCAAAGCCATGGCGGGCCTGGGGATGCTGGCCGTGCGGGGTAAACGCGCCTGGATCACGCGCCTGGGTGTCCTGCCGGAACGGCGGGGCAAGGGTCTGGGCCTGTTCATGATGGAAGAACTACTGGTACGAGCGCGGGATGCAGCTTGCAACCGCGTGCAGTTGGAAGTCATTCGGGATAATCACCCGGCGCATAACCTGTTCCTGCGCCTGGGCTTTGTGGATCTCCGCGAACTCCTGGTCATCCGTCGCCCGCCCGGTCGTAAAACCAGCGTCATTCCCGAATACACCACCGAGAGCCTGACTCCGGATACTATTCAAGCCAGACTCAGCGCGCTGGATGGCAGTCAGCGCTCATGGCTGGATGAACCGGCTTCACTCCGGCATTTGCCCGGATTGCGCGGTATGCAGGTCACCTGCTCAAAAGGGGTTGGGCTGATTATCTGGCAGCACAGCATGCTTCAGATGGAGCATCTGGTGCTGGTGCCGGTCAACGGCACCGCCGCCGCACTAGCGCCCTATTTGCTCCATGCGCTCCACAGTCAGAATCCGGCACAGGACACCAAGTTGGAAAACCTCCCGGCAGATGATCCCACCTGGCCTGTCTTCCAGGAATTGGGGTATATCGAGTCTTTCCGCCGGATCGAAATGGACATGCAGCTATAATGGACTACTGATGGTTCGGCATGGAGAGGAGTGCGCTATGCGTTCTGGCCGAGTCGCAGTACTGCTGTTCCTGTTCACGACTGGTTGTGGGTTTTTCTTTAATCCAGACCCCGCCCAAAATCCGCTGGCTCCCATGCCGACGCCCTCGCAGAGCCGTCTGGAGTCCTTTACAGGGCATCCGCTGCCCGCCACCGCAAGTGATATTCTCAGCGCCGAAGGTGGTTTTCAGGACACCATCATGTGGCTACGCTTTGATGCGCCCGCCGCCGATGTGTCCACCTATGTTGACAGCCTGAGCCTGGAGGCCCCCCTCAGCGCCGCATCAGGTCCCGAACAACTCACCCCCAGCGAAGAACCCTGGTGGGAACCGGAAACGGCATCCCAGGGAGCCGGTGGCGGTTATTCCATCCCCGCGCAGAACACCTTCTGCCGCGTCTATGTCGATCAGAGCCAGACCGATCTCTGGCGTGTCTATCTGGTGTGCTTCAATACCTGATTGGGACAACAAAAATGCCCTGAGGTGGATACCTCAGGGCATTCATTCAACGTCTGATCCAGCTTAGAAATCGACGCGCTTTGGCTTTTCCGGCACATCCACGTAGCGGTCTACTTTGACCTTCTCGCTGGCGCGGACGACGTAGGTGCTAGCCAGCTTGTCGTGCCAGCCCTGACGGCGATCATCGAACAGCGCCCAGAAAAAGCCCAGGCCGAAGACGAGGCCGTTCACCCAGTAACCGACCGACCGAACGATGGCATCTGCATCGGTCATCGGCATTCCGTTCGCCTTGACGACGCGGATTTTGGTGAGCATCTTGCCGGGTGTCTGACCGTCGTGGCGCGTCCAGAAGTACCAGCAGTAGACCACGCCAATCAGGAAGCTGATGAGGCCTGCGCCGAACCATTCCCCGTTGGCCCCGAAGAAGCCGCCGACGATACCGATGAGGATGGCATCCACGATATAAGCAAAGAAGCGCGTCCCGATGTCTGCTAATTCGTGGGTGGTGGTGTTTTCCGACTCGTACATGATCTCTAACCCCTTGATGTCTCTCTCGCCTTCCAACGGCGATGGTGTGTCATACTGCTCTATACGCAGTCACCTCGCAAAAGGTTACAGGGTTTCTGACATCCCCCAAAAACTGGGGGTGCCCCTAGAATCCCGGCACGGCAGCCAGCAGCCGCCGGAAAGCATAATGCTTTTGCCGGCCATGAGCGCTCCGCAGATAGAAGGGGGCACCGGGGATGATCCGTACCAGCGCATTGAGGGCGATCACCCCTTTATACGCCAGGGTGGTCAAGCCGCTGTAGTGCTTACGGGCAAACTGGACTCGCGCTTTATACAGGCGAATCAGCGACTCGACTTTGACCTGTTGGCTACTGCCGCCCCACAGGTGAATACACTCCACAGCAGGGCTAAACAGGGTTTTCCATCCGGCAGCGGCAAAGCGGTAACACCAATCGACTTCTTCCGAATACATGAAGAAGGCCTCGTCCATCAGGCCAACCTGCTGCACGGCTTCCCGCCGAGCCAGCATGAAGGCTCCCATGATGACATCGACTTCGCGCACCGTGTCATAGTTCCAGTGCGTCAGGTTGTAATCTCCAAACAGGCGGCTGCGGGACATGAACTTGTCGATTCCCAGCGCAATCCATAACTCTGTCCACAGGGTCGGGAACGTGTAGCAGGAACGCTGCAAGCGCCCATCCTCATAGAGCAATTTCGGCGCGCCCAGCCCGGCCTCCGGGTGCCGATCCATAAACGCGACCATCTGGTCAATGCAACGAGGTTTCACAAAGGCATCGGAGTTGAGCAGCAGCACATAGCGCGACTGTTCCAGCGAGAGGCGCATGGCCTGGTTATTGGCTTTGGCAAAACCCAGGTTCTCTGTATTGGCGATCAGCTTGACCCAGGGGTATTCATTCCGTACGACCTCCTGGCTGCCATCGCTGGAGTGGTTATCCACCACATAGGTCTCGTAGCTCACCTCCTGGACGGTCTCGCGGACCGCGTTCAGGCAGCGACGAAGCAAGTCTTTACCGTTCCAATTCACAATGATGATTGCGACATCCATCATGGGATCATGCACCAGTTAGTCAGGGAGAATAAGGCTGAGGCGTTACCTTTTTATCATGTCGGGCTGGCCTTGCCCCGGCCTTACGCTCCCCACTGCCATTTGCTAGAATGTTCCCTATTCAAAGTGATACCCTGGCATACAAACTGGCGCGGCACTTGCAACTTGAAATTTGCCACCAGTAACCTGAAACCACTAACCTCTTTCTCACCCCGGATATTGACGCATAATGACAACCCCTCGATTGATCGTACACGGCGGCGCAGGCGAATGGCTCAATTTTGATGAAACTGTGGTCCAGGATGGAGTCCGCGCAGCGGCTGCCGCCGGGTGGAGCGTCCTGGCAGCGGGGGGGACGGCCCTCGAAGCCGTTGAAGCCGCGACGATCAAGCTGGAAGATCATCCCCTGTTTGATGCAGGCTACGGTAGCTTCATCAATCAGGAAGGCGAAGTGGAAATGGACGCGCTCCTGTGTGATGGCGCGACCCTGACTTTCGGTTCCGTAGCGGCAGTCCGCCGGGTGAAGAATCCGATCATCCTGGCTCGCTTGGTCATGACCCGCACGCCACATCACATCTTCGCCGGTGACGGCGCTGATCAACTGGCGGCGCGGCTAGGCTTGCCGATCATCAGCAACATCGAACTCATCACCGAAAAGGAATTCGCGCATTATCGGTCCCGGCATAAGGACGCGCCGCCACGCCTCGGCCTCGGTACCGGTACAGTCGGCGCCGTAGCGATTGATGCGGCAGGCAACCTCGCCAGCGCGACCTCGACTGGTGGCACGCCCGATAAGCCCAAGGGCCGTATTGGGGATTCGCCCATCTACGGCGCAGGCGGCTATGCCCGCAACCGTGCTGGTGCCTGTAGCGCCACCGGACAGGGCGAGCATATCATGCGCGTGTTCCTCTGCAAGGAAGCGGCTGACCGGATGCAGGACCTGACCGCGCCGGAAGCCCTGACCGCTGCCGGTGCTTTTATGGCGGGATATATTCCGAACTCGGATATGGGCATCATCGGCATCGACTGGCAGGGCAACCTGGGCGCCTATCACACCACCCGCGCCATGCCCATTGCCTGGGTCATGGGCGATGGTGCCGTGAAAACCGCCATGCGCTGGGACGGGGGTGCATTTTGATCATTCAATCACAGGCCGATATGAAGGGGATGCTGCAAGCGGGGCAGGTTGTGGCTCGCATTCTCAAGCAAATGGGGGAAGCAGCCCGCCCCGGTGTGAGCACCGCCGAACTGGATGCCCTCGGCGCGAACCTGATGAAGAAAGAAGGGGCGCTCTCGGCACCAATGGTCAGTTACAAGTTCCCGGCCTTCACCTGCATCAGCATCAATGAGGAAGCTGCTCATGGCATTCCAGGTGATCGGGTGATCCAGGAAGGTGATCTGGTCAACATTGATGTCAGCGCCGTTGTCGATGGCTACATCGGGGATACAGGTGCCACTTTCCCCATGTACCCGATCAACCCCCAAAAACAAAAGCTAGTGGAGGTTGCCCGCGCTGCCCTGGAAGTCGGCATTAACGCGGCAACTGCGGGTCGCCCGGTCGGGGAGATCGGCAAAGCAGTGGAAGCCTTCGTCAAAAAGAACGGCCTCTACATTATTAGAGACTTACCCGGTCACGGCGTCGGTCACAAACTGCACGAACCCCCGCAAGTCCCCAATTTCCCCCGGCGCGATGCCATGCGGACCATCATGCAGGAGGGGATGGTCTTCACCATCGAGCCGTTTGTCTCCACCCGGGCTCAGCATATTATGACTATGCCAGATGGCTGGACTCTCCGCACGAAAGATGGCAGCCTGGCCGCTCAGTACGAGCATACGGTGGTCATCACCAAAGGCCGCCCGCTGCTGCTCACCCAGTTGGATGCCTCAACCTGAAAACCACCCAATCCTGACAAAACAGAATCATACTTGAATACTATTTTAGTAGACTGTTAGGCTAATTCATTATACAGTTAGGCTGGTGAGTAAGCCGCTTACGGTCCATGTTCGTGCCTATTGCTGGTCTGATTCTCAAAAGGCTGGCGGTTGGGGCTATCACCGCTATCGAATAAGTGATGCGAGATGATCCATGACTAAATCACCCTTCAGGCTTTTTTTGCGGGCATTCATGTTGTTATTGGTTGTGATTCTGGCTTCTTCCAGCCTGATGCTGGGGGCCGCCCAGGATGTGACCAATACCCCGGAATCGCCCACAGCCACCCCGACAGAGCTTCCAACGGAAGTTCCGACGGATGTGCCGACCGAAGCTCCAACCGCAATTCCGACAGATATTCCAACTGAAGTTCCGACGGACGTTCCGACCGAAGTTTCTCCAGAGACTCCAACGGAAGCGGCTACTGAACTTCCGACGGATGTGCCAACCGCTACACCACTCCCTGGCACCGCACCGGCCTTTGAACCCCTGGCTCAACCGCTGGTGGTGGATCTCGGCACGCAGTTGGTGTTCAGCCTGGGTGTGATAGATGATGAAGCCACCATCCGTGTGCTGCCGGACTTGACCGGTACACTCGGTATGGTCACCGTCGAGCAGGGTGCAGCCGATCCTCTGGTGGATCCCATCCGCACACCGCTTACTATCACCTATCTGGCCCCGGCGACCGTGCCGGAAGGCTTCAGCGGCCTGGATAGCTTCAGCCTGATCGCCATCGACTCGGTTGGCAATCAGACGATCCAGACACTTCAGGTCACCATCAACAGCGCGCTAACAACCCCCACTCCGGAACCCAGCCCGACGCTGGAAGCCACTCCCACGCCGCCGCCGGTTGCCATGCGCCTTGCAGAAACCGATAACTTCAACTTCGGCGTCATCAACAACTGGCTGCTGCAGCCCGGTTGGAGCGCCATCGAAAGCGAAGGCGCTTTTGCGCTGGGGGCCATCAATACCGATGCCGCTATCCAATACGGCACCGTCAGCTATGGCGACGTCGGCGTTCAGTTCCGCCTCCAGTCGATGGCTCCGCTGAGCCTGAGCCTGCGGACGAGCGTGGCGGGTGCCTACACCGTCATCCTCAACCCGGATGGCAGCCTTAGCCTGCTGCGCGGAGCGGAGGTGCTGGCGACCGGCACGGCTCCGGCAGCGACCAGCGCCTGGCGCAACCTGTACTTCGGAGCAGTTGGTGGGCAATTGACGGTCATCGTCGATGGTGTCCCCGTCCTTGAGGTGATCGATGCTGCTCCGCTGCCAGAAGGTACCATTACCCTGGCCGTCCCCGGACTGCGGGCGCTCTTTGCTACCGAAGCCGAAGGCATCACCGCCACGCTGGTTGACGATTTTGCCCTGTTCCTGCCCGCTGAAGGGCGGAATTCCGGCGATACCGTCATCATGGCGAATAACAACACCATTTCCGGTATTGTCTGGGAAGATACCGATCTGGATGGTCAGCGCGATGGCGGCGAATCAGTCCGGGCTGGCGTGACCGTCCGCCTCGGCCTGTTCACCACTTCAAGCGGGGCGGTCAGCTATCCGCGCACCACGACGACAGCCGCCGATGGGAGCTATAGCTTCACCGCTGTCGCCACCAATCTGGCAACTCAACAGTATCTGGTGGAAGTCACGCTCCCGACCGGGTTTGAGTTCACCTCACCCAATATCGGCGCTGACGCGACCGACAGCGATATTGAAGCCTATATCTCCACGGGTGGCCGTACTGCCACGCGCCAGTTCATCAATCTTGCTGGAGAAACCGTCAACTGGGATGCCGGTCTGGTCGCCGTACCGACCGCCTGTTCCACCCCGCTGGATATGATGATCGTGCTGGATGCCTCAACCAGCCTCAGCGCCTCCGAATGGGAAAATATCCGCAGCTTCACCCGTGGGTTGATTAACTCGTTCAACCTGAATACCACGGCGACCGGCACCCGGATCGGTCTGGTGCGCTTCACCTCGACCGCCACGCTGGTCAGCCCGCTCAGCACCAGCCGGACCACGCTGCTGTCGCTGCTGAACAGCCAGCGTCAGAGCAGCGGTGCCACCGCTATCCAGTTGGGTCTGAACTCGGCCAACAGCGCACTCGCCAGCGCCCGCCCGGCACCGATCCCCAAAGTGATCGTGCTCATCAGCGATGGTATCCAGGCCAACCCGGTGCCGCCGCCCAATGCCGCCATTGATGCTGCCGCCGTCATTCGTAATCAGGGTGTGGTCATCTACAGTGTAGGCGTTGGTACGATTGATTTGCCCACGCTGCAAGGGATCGCTTCCGGTCCGGCCAGCCCGTATGTCATCCAGGTCGCTGACATCAACCAGATCGTCACGAACCTGAACACCCTCGCCAATGGCACCTGCGGCTCGACTGGTCGTGTACCGGCGCCGCGCCTGTTGACCCCGGTTAATGCGGGCTTTGACAACAGCGAGCCAACGGTTGACTTCACCTGGTCTCAGCCGACCTCGACCCCGCCGGTTGTGGTGACTGATTATCAGATTCAGATTTCTCGTTCCAGCACGTTTGCTACCATCGCGGTGGATACCACCACGGGTAACGATACACCGGCGATTTCGCTGGATATCAGCCCGGCAAATGCCGATGGTCTACTATACTGGCGTGTGCGTGGCTGGAGCGGCAACGTCCCCGGCCCCTGGAGCACGGCTTTCCGCTTCACGCTGGATACAGTTGCCCCGGGCATCACCACCCTGAGCACGCCGCTGAACGGCGCGGGCCTCTTCGATAGCACCCCGGCCTTTGTCTGGCGTGCCCCGACCGGAACGCCCTACAGCTATGAACTGAACCTGGACGACAACGACACCTTCAGTTCACCCTTTATCCAGACCAATATCCGCACGGTCAGCTTCACGCTGCCCAATGCCAACGCCCTGCCCTTCGGTCGTCACTACTGGCGTGTACGCGCCTTTGACGCGGCCGGTAACCCCGGTGGTTGGAGCAATACCTTCAGCTTCGACTATGTCCTCATGCGGACGCCGCTGAATGGGGCCTTCACGACCGATACCACCCCGGCTTTCGTCTGGAACCGGTATGTGCCGCCTGTTGGTGTGACGGTGACGGGTTACGTTCTCCAGATCGATAATGATCAGGACTTCAGCAGCCCGCTCCCGCTACCGCCAGCCCCGCTGGGTCCCACCATATCCACCTATACCATCCCGACAGCCAACGCCCTGCCCTACGGCGTTTACTACTGGCGCGTGAACGTCAACCTGAGTTCCGGCGGCCCGATCAATTCACCGCTCGCCTGGCGCTTGATCGTCACGCAAACCCCGCCGTCGGTGCCGGTGCTGGTCTCACCACTTGCCAACGCCATCACCAATGATCCGACCCCGACTTTTACCTGGAATGCCTCGACCACGGGGAACCCCGCGTCCTATGACATCCAGGTGTGCCGTAATACCACCTGCACGGATATTGCCACCAGTGAACTCAGTGGTGGGGATACCACCTTCACCCCGCTCTCGAACCTGCCAGATGGCATTTACTACTGGCGCGTCCGTGGCCTCAATGCGCTCGGCGCCGGTAGTGCCTGGTCGGCGGTTCGTAAGGTAACGATTGATACCATCGCCCCGGCAGTTCCCGCGCAGACCGCACCGCCCAATGGTTCGACTCAGGTCAACCGCCGTCCGATCATCCGGTGGGGTGCTGTCTCTACCGCAGTACGCTATGAACTGGCGCTGGATACCACCAATCCGCCGTTCGATGCAGTACCCCTCTTCAGTGGTAATGCGACCAGCTACACGCCGCCTGCGCCGCTCCTGCTGGATACCTACTACTGGAAGGTGCGTGCTGTAGATGCCGCCGGTAATCCTTCAGCCTGGAGTCCGGTGTTCAGCTTCATCGTCACATCACCCGCTACGGATGTGCCGATCCTCAACCGCTTCACCACCAACACACCCACGCTGACTTGGACGCGCATCACCTGGGCAGTCCGCTACGAGGTCGAAGTCCATCGGAACTCGACTTTCACCAACCGGGTCTACCTGAATTCGGCCATCAATGCGCCGACCTTACAGGTGACTCTGCCCGCGCTGCTGAATGGTGTCTACTACTGGCGCGTCCGCGCCTGCGATGCCAACCGCTGCGGCCCCTGGAGCACAGGTGGGGTAGGCGTCTTCTCGGTCGATAGCTAGTCTGGATAGTGACAGGGTGCATCGCATAGATGCACCCTGTTTTTTTGGCTTCCATTACAATCTGCTTTACGTACATGTCGATTAAGGGAATCTAGGCTATGAGTCGCAAACTCGGGATCGTGTTTGCTATCGTGTTGATGAACTTGCTTGCCGGGGCTATGGTGTTGATGGGTCAGGATACGCCGCCCTCAGAACCGACCCGGGAAACTTTCACCAGTGCGGCTACTTTCAGCAGCCGCGCACAAGTCGGTCAGACCGCTGTCATCGAAGGTACCCTGACCTGGATTATCGGTGACCCGCAGTCCGTGCTCGAACCCATGCGCTTTACCGCGACCGTCTGGGATGACCAGGGCCAGCCCATCGCCCGGCTGACCGAAATTGATGGGTCAGCCTATACCTACTATCTGGATCGTGTGCAGGTGACCGGCCAGGTTAGCGCGCTGGCGACCTCCCGCGTACCGACCACCCTGAGCGTGACCTCGATGCGCGAAGTGGCCCCCGGAACGAGTATTTCCTCCACTGGCCCGCAGCCTTTCGCCAATATCGCATGTGCCTTTAGCGATGTCCCGGCCCGCCCGAAAACAATAGCTCAGTATCAGACCATGTTCGGCAATACCTACCCGAACCTGGATCATTACTTCCGGGATATGTCCTACAATGCCATCAATCTGACGGGCAGCTTTACAGTAGGCTATTTCAACATAGGCCCTATAGACAATTACTTCTTTGATCCCGGTATTTATGACAATCCGGATCTCGGTTTGATTGCTCAGGATTGTGCTGAAGCGGCGGATGCCGCGATCAATTATGCGACCGTCGTTGGCATCAATATCTTGCTTAATGATAACCTGGGCTGCTGCGCTTACGGGGGTTCCTTCTCTTATACGAACCTCGATGGGGCAAACCGCACCATCCGTACCACCTGGGACCCACCCTGGGCGCAGGAATATGATGTCATCGGGCACGAGATGGGTCATGCCTTTGGGATGCCGCATTCCACCGGCCCCTCCGGCAGCCCGCCCAGCGGTCTGGGTGTTTATGTCTCCGCGTGGGATGTCATGAGTGATGCCGGTGGTAATCGCTCGTACCGCCCATGCGCCGAATTCAGCAACCTCTATGGCTGTACAGCGCAGGGCATGATCGCCGCCCAACTGCTCTACCCCGATTGGATGCCCGCTACTGATAAGGCTTTTGTGAATCGGGGATTTTCGCAGTCCGTCCTGCTGGAACGGCTGCGGAATCAACCGGTCGGATCGGATGACTTGATCGCCCTCATCCCGACCCTTTCCAATTCCTCGCTTGACGATGATTTCTACACGGTCGAAGTCCGCGAAAATGTGGGCTATGACCAAAACAACATGGTACAGCTCACCGGCGGTACCTGGACGACCCTCATCCACTTTGTCGATAGGTCACGGAATTTCCAGAACGGGCAACCGCTGATCGTCACCGCAGGCAACAGCACCGCCATCAATGGCCCGGCCGCCATGTGGCAGGCGGGTGAATCCTTCCGGGATACCACCCGTAACGTCACCATCAATATCATTGCGCGGGAAGGCAATGCCGTCCGTGTTAACATCGGCAACAATACCGCCCGCCCAACTAACGATGCACTTTCATCCGCGACGGTCGTCTCCCTCTTTCCCTTTAATGCGACCCCGGATACCCTGCTGGCTACCCAGGAAACGGCTGATCCGACCCTCACTTGCCTCGGCAATCAGAAGGGTTACTATACCGTCTGGTATCGCCACACCTCTACGTCCAATCAAACGATCATCCTCAATACCGAAGCTAGCCTCTATGACACGGCTCTGGGAGTTTTTAGCGGTTCTCCAGGCAACCTGACCGAGATCGCTTGTAATGATAATGACACCACGCCGCAAGCCCGGCTTGAGTTCTATGCCCAAAGCGGCGTAACCTACTATTTTGTGCTTGCCAGCCCCACCAGCAGCGTATTTGGGCCTGCATCTCTGAATATTGCTTCGACCCCTGCTTCACCGGTAAGCACACGCTTCACCACCACTAGCCCAACCTTGACCTGGAATGCGGTGAGCGGCATCGGTGTCACCTATGAACTGCAGGTTTCTGCTGAAGCCAGCTTCTCACCCCTGGCCTATGCAGCTAACTCGATTGCTGGCCTAAGTCATACCGTGGGAACAGCGTTGTTCGATGGCACCTACTATTGGCGTGTGCGGGCGCGGTTCGGCAATGGCACCTTCTCTGGCTGGAGCACAGTAGGTACCTTCAGCATTGATGTCCCCTAAGCCCTGGCAGTTTTGACCTATTGAATCGGGTGGCGCTGGCGGAAATACTTCCGCCAGCGCCATTTTTATTGCGGTTGGTTTAGGCACAGCTGCAAGCCGTGCATCCTGGCAATGTTTCGGCTGATAGCTTTATCAGATCAGCCTATCAGGATTGCAAGTTGAATAATAAAATAGATCTCTATAGAACATCAGGCTCACAATCATAGTTTAAGCGGTTTCATCGGAATCACTATGAAAATCAAATTTGTACTTGTTTCCCTGCTCCTATCAATCAATTTATCGTCTGGAACGATGAGATTGATGGGGCAGGACGATCCGGTTCGCCCCGGAACGGTTCCGATCACTAGCGCAGAAGCCTTGAACACTCGCGCTCAGGTTGGTGATGAAGTAATTCTTGAAGGTAATCTGACAGTAATCACCGCTGGATCGCGCACAACCGGCGCGACTGTGGATCAGATTGTGACCTTGTACGCTCCGCAGGGGGAGGTCCTTGCCCATATTGCCAATCTGCCGGGGGATAACTTCAGTTTGGAGCCTCAGGTGGTACGGTTGACGGGGCAGGTTATGGCCCTGGCAACGCAGGAAGCACCGGCACAAATCGATTATCAGGCGCTTGAAGTCATTAATGCGGTCACGCCCAGTGCGATCACTGGCACCCTCACTTTTATGAATCTGATGTGCCGCTTCCCGGATGTAGTCGATGAAGTCTGGCAAAGTACGCCTGAGCAGATTCAGGCTATGTTTGGCAATACATCTCCCAATCTGGGTCACTACTGGAATACGATGTCCTACGGGGCCGTCACCATTCTGCCCTTCACAACCGAATGGTTTACCCTCCCGCAGCCACGCGCGGCCTACTTCACTGGCAGCACCCCCAACATCCCCAAAATTGCTCAGGCTTGTGTCGATCTGGCTGATCCCACTTATGGGATGGGGAATTGGGGCATTCACTTTATGATGAATGCCGACCTGGGAGACTCTTACTGGTTTGGTAATATCCAGGTCAGGGCCGAAGGCAATTTCCAGGTCATTCGTGGGGTCTGGGCACCACCCTGGGCCCAGCGCTATGAATTCTTTTCCCAGACCATGGGATGGATGATGGGCTTGTCCTATTCAACGGGCCCGGCCAGCGCACCACCGCCTGGTCTCGTATTCAACTCGGCCTGGGATGTCATGAGCGATAGGGGCGGCATCAATCACTGGGATGGCTTTTGCCCCGGTTTTCATCCGCGCTACGGCTGTTACCCGCAGGGCATCACTGCGGCACAGCTACAATATCCAGGTTGGGTACCTCTGTCATCTACTGGCGTGCTCAACAGCGCATCGTCCCTGTTGATCCGCCCGTTACGTGGCGGGTCGGTTGCAGGACAGATGAATAGGGTAACTGCTAGCGTTTGGAATGATTTGAACCGTTTTTACACCATCGAAGTGCGGGATGACACGGGGTATGACCAGTGGAACATGCCGAATGTCCCGGCAGGCGGCGCAGTTATTATCCATTTGGTGGATAAAACCCGCAGCTTGCTTAGAGGTCAACCGCTGGTAGTCACAGCTGGCGGCAGCCAGGATCTCAACGGCCCGCCGGGGCAGTGGTTGCCCGGCGAGTCCTTTATCGATCCGGCCCGGCGGATCGTCATCAATGTTATTTCACGCGAAGGTGACGCTATTCGCGTCAATGTGGGTAGTAATGAGACGTATCCAACCTATGATGCGGTGACGGCTGCCCGGCCCATCGTCCTGCAAAATGGCTACTATACGAACATCGCGACCGATATTCTGGCCACACAGTCTCCCTCGGATGCCCCCATCTGTAACGGCCGCACTGGCTATTACACCCTCTGGTATCGCTATACGGCCCCGCTTGATATGCCCCTTCGCTTGGTTTTGGGCGGTGTTTCTCGGGATGGAATGATCGGTGTTTACCAGGGTACCCCCACCAATCTGACCCCTGTAGCCTGTATCGAAAACAACGCCAACGATGGGTTTGAAGTCGATCTGACCCGCAATACCACTTACTATATCGTGACCGCCAGCAAATCTCCGGCAGATTATGGTCAATTTCAGTTTGTGGCATGGGATTATCTGAATCCGGGTCCAACTACGTTGATCGTGCCTGCCGCTGGAGCCACAATCGACGACAGCACCCCCACCTTTACCTGGTCGGCAGTACCGAACGCTGTCAATTATGACATCTACTATCGTCGCCTTCCGGGCACCTCCTGGAACTATGTGCTGGACGTTACGGGTACCAGTTACACGATACCCTCAGCTTTACCCCCTGGTACCTACGAATGGTTTGTACAGACGCAGCGCTACTTTGCGGGAGAAGACTCGGCGCGATCTACCTTTGAGTTGATCTCCTCGCCCTCATCTGCTCCCCTTCGCAACAACCTTACCGTTGCCACGCCTACCCTGAGTTGGAACGCCGTCAGCAATGCGGTCAGCTATGAGATTCAGATTGCTACGAATAGTGCCTTCTCGCCCCTCGTCTACGCGACTAATGGCCTTGTGGGTTTGTCTCACCCGGTAGCAAGCAACTTGGCGAATGGCATCTACTACTGGCGTGTGCGGGCCAACTTTGCTAATGGTACCTTCTCGGGCTGGAGCGCAGTGGACACCTTCAGCATTGATGTCCCGTAAAAGCGGGTAGTCAGTCGCAATCCTCAAAACGGGCTTCGCACATGTAGCGAAGCCCATTGTATTGATGGAAGGTCTTCTACCGGCCTACCCCCGCCAGTAGCGCAGGATTGTGCTGCCGTCGGTGAATCCCAGCGGTAGAAACGCCCCAAGGCACAGCACCACCAGATTATTCAGGAACATATATACCACCACCCACCAGATCAATCCGCCTTCCCCCAGCGGGCGCAGGATCAGCAGCAAAGCACCCCAGAACAGGGCGTAGAGCAGGCTGGCAGCAGGGCCGCCCAGCGCCCGTATGATGTGCATCCGACCCGGCAGCGGCGGTTCATTTTTGGGATAGATCGAAGCCGCCAGCACCCACCAGAAGCGCATTCCGATCATCGGATGGCCGACCGACCGCGCCGCAGCGGCATGACCCAGATTATGCACCACTTCGGACGTGGGATTCAGGGCAGTTGCCAGCAGCGCCCCGAAGATCGCCTCAGCCGGGGAGAAGTGCAGCGCCAGCAGAGCCACAGCGCTCAGGACCACCCACAAAACCCCATGCCCGATCAACGCCGTCGGGTGAGCAGTGATTTTCAGACCAAATAAGTTCCCAATAGGTATAGATGACATCGTGCAATACTTTCCTGAAAAGAATGTGCAATCGTTTTAATATAACGTAATGTATTACCTGTTCTTTACCTGCATAACAGGTAATCTTCCCCATGTCATCGTCATGTATCATCTCTACTTTGCATCTTTGCCCCTTTGCATTAAAAATCTTCCTCTGTTTCTCTGCTCCTCTGCAGTAAAAACGCTTTGCGGCTTTGCCCCTTCGCATTACACATCAGCCTCTGCTGCTCTGTTTCTCTGCTCCTCTGCTCCTCTGCAGTAACAACACGTTGCGGCTTTGCCCCTTTGCCGCTTTGCATTAATTCTCTTCTCTTCATCGGCCGTAAAATCTGCATTGGTCTAATGCCGAAAATGCACGAAGATCCGCCCAAAGTTCTTATCGTCCTTCTCCACCCGATGGTATAGTGCCCGGATGTGCTTCTGATCCAAAAACCGCAGCACCTTCTTCTTTAAGGCACCGCTGCCCTTGCCCGGAATGATCTCCACCAGTTCGATGCGCTTCTCAACCGCCTCCTGCACGATGCGGTTCAGTTCGCTCTCGATCATCCCGCCCTTGTTGTAGATGTCATGCAAATCGAGTTTCAGCTTTGCCATGTTTTGCTCCCAGCATTCAGCCGCCAGCTACCAGCTTATGACTACCAGTGACCCGTCTGGCTATCCGCTTCTATTCACTTCTTCACTAACCACTAGCCACCAGCCACGCCCCACTCTATGCCATTGTAACCGCCTCGGCTATACTTCGCTGCGTATCAACCCGTTCCAGAATAGAGAAACCATCCCTATGCGTCTTGGCATCATTGGCCTGCCCAACAGCGGCAAAACCACCATTTTTAACGCCCTCACCGGGCAAAACCTGCCCACAGGTGCCGCCACCAGCGGTCAATTTGAAGTCCATACCGCCATCGTCCCGGTACCAGATGCCCGCATCGACCACCTCAAGGCTATGTACAACCCGAAGAAGACCATCTACGCCACCGTCACCTACGCGGACATTGGTGGTCTGGATAAAGGCATCAACGAAGGTGGCTTGAAAGGCCAGTTCCGTACGGAACTCGGTCAGGCGGATGCCTTTGTTCACGTCGTTCGCGCCTTCGCTAATGATAACGTCCCGCATCCCTACGAAACCGTCAACCCCCAACGCGACCTGGAAACCCTGGACTCCGAGTTCCTGCTCTCCGACCTGGTCACGGTCGAAAAACGCCTTGAAAAGCTCCAAGGCGAAATGCGTGTCAAAGGCAAGACAGTTGACCCGCTGGTGCCCAAAGAACTCGAACTGATGGAACGCTTCAAGGCGCAGCTCGATGCTGAAAAGCCCCTGATCGAATTCGACGACCTCACTGCCGAGCAGCACAAGACCATTCGTGGTTACGGCTTCCTGACTCTCAAACCCGTCCTGGTGGTCGCCAACCTCGGCGATGAAGCCAAGGATGTGAACACCCTGCTCCAGTACAATCGGGTCAAGTCGCAGATCGTCGGCCTGCAGGGCAAGATCGAATCCGAACTGGCCCAGCTCACCCCGGAAGATGCCGCCATGTTCATGGAAGAATACGGCATCACCGAACTCAGCGCTGCCAAGGTCATCCGCCTTTCGTATGAACTGCTGAATACGCAGGCTTTCTTCACCGTAGGTGAAGACGAAGTCCGCGCCTGGAGCATCCCCATCGGTGCGACTGCTCCGGAAGCCGCCGGTGCCATCCACAGCGACCTGCAAAAGGGCTTCATCCGCGCCGAAGTGATGAAATACGACGACCTGATCGCCGGTGGTAGTGAAGCTGCGCTCAAAGCCACCGGTAAATTCCGGCTGGAAGGCAAGGAATATGTGGTGCAGGATGGCGATATTGTGCACATCCGGCACAACGGATAAGCGGCCCGTTCGAACACGTTCATGGTTCGCACCGGCGATTTGACTGTAGAATCATCGCACAACAGTCTTGTAGTCGCGGAGTGCAGTTGGCTGGCGGATTTCTTGACCAGGTTATACGCAGATGAGATGGTCGGTATCTGGTTTGATTCGTAACCCATCGTCCGGTAAACTAACGACGTTTCCGCCGAAATAAGCCCCGCACAGCCGCGTCAGCCCCTATCCGATGGCGTCTATGATGCTGTGCAATTGAGGAGTGGACATGGCAGCCTTGAAGAAAGAGACGCTGCTGGAGTGGTACCGCCAGATGGTGCTGATCCGGCAGTTTGAAGACCGATGCGCGGATTTGTATTTCAATTCCAAGAAGATCACCGGCGTTTACATGCACCTCTACAGCGGTCACGAGGCTGTTGGCGTTGGTGCACTCGGCGCGCTGAAAGAGACTGACCACGTCATTACTGCCTACCGCGATCACGGTCTGGCGCTCATCCGTGGCGTTTCCGCGGATGCCATCATGGCAGAGATGATGGGGAAGCGCACCGGTACCAGCGGCGGTAAAGGTGGCTCCATGCACATCGCCTCCCGCCAGCACAACTTTTGGGGTGGTTACGCCATCGTCGGTGGGCATTTACCGCTGGCGACCGGGTTGGCCCTGGGTGCCCGTTATAACAACACTGATGAAGTGGTCGTCTCCATGATCGGTGACGGCGCGACCAACAACGGTTACTTCCACGAAGCCCTCAACATGAGCCAGCTTTGGGACTTGCCCAACGTCTGGATTATCGAGAACAACCTGGTCGGCATGGGCACCCGTATCGAAGACTCCAGTGGCCAGACCGAACTGCACAAACGCGCCATCGCCTTCGGTATGAAGGATCTGGGCCGCGTGGACGGTCAGGATGTCTTCAAAATGTATGAAGCTGCATCAGAAGCAGTAGAGTATGCTCGCAAGTCCGGCCCGGTGCTGATCGAAGCGCTGACCTATCGGTATGAAGGTCACGGCGTTTCCGATAAAACCTTCGACAAGCGCTTCGGTGATGAACTCAAGGCCTGGGAAGCGCGTGATCCCATCAATATTCTCGCGCATCACATCACCACCAAGTACAAGAACATGGACGCCGAACTGGAAGCGATCAAGGCCGAAACGCTGAAGGTCGTCGATGCCTCCGTCGAGTTCGCCAGCAATAGCCCGGACCCGGATCTGAACGATCTGGTTGCCAACGTCTACGTCGGAAGGGACTACGATGTCATCTAAGAATATTTCCATGCGCGATGCCCTCCACCGCGCATTGTGGGAGGAGATGGAGCGCGATGAGCGCGTCTTCGTCATGGGTGAAGAAGTCGGCAAATGGAACGGCACCCATAAAGTGACCCGTGACATGCTCGACCACTTCGGCCCCCGGCGGGTGAAAGATACCCCCATTAGCGAGATGGCGATTGGCGGTGCTGCCGTCGGTGCAGCCATGTACGGTCTGCGCCCGGTGGCGGAGATGATGACGATCAATTTCGCGTTTCTGGCGATTGATGCCATCATCAACCACGCTGCTAAAGTTCACTATATGTTCAACGGACAGTTCACGGTGCCGCTGGTCATTCGTGCTGCGACGGGTTGGGGTATGCAGGCGACTGCCACCCACTCACACATGCCAGAGCCGATCTTCGCGCATTTCCCCGGTCTGTACGTCGGCTGCCCCTCGAACGCCGGTGATGCCTACGGGATGCTGAAGGCCGCTATCCGCGATGACAATCCGGTGCTCTTTACCGAAACCATTGCGCTCTATCCAAAACCCGGCCCGGTGCCGGACGACCCGGATTACATCGTCCCCATCGGCAAGGCGGATATCAAGCGCCCCGGCAAGGACGTGACCATCGTCAGCTTTGCCCGTGGCGTGGAATGGTCGCTCAAAGCGGCAGATGCACTGGCCAAAGAAGGCATTGAGTGCGAAGTGGTTGACCTGCGCTGGCTGCGCCCGTTGGATACCGCCACCGTGTTCGAGAGCTTCCGCAAGACCAACCGCTGCGTGATCGTTGAAGAATGCCTGCCTCACTACAGCCTGGGCAGCGAAATCGCCGCGCAAATTCAGGAAAACTGTTTCGACTACATGGATGCGCCCATCAAGCGGGTGAGCGCCATGGATGTACCGCTGCCTTTCGCCAAAGACATCGAACTGGCCGCGCTGCCTGACGAACACAAAGTCATTGCAGCAGTGAAAGAGGTTCTGGGATGACCACCCCGATCACGATTGCGATGGAAGGAATGCTGCTCAACTGGATTAAATCAGTTGGGGACAGCGTCAAGACCGGCGACATCATCGCCGAAGTGGAAGCGGATAAGGCCACCATTGAGGTCGCTGCGGAAGCCGACGGCGTCCTGCTGGAACAATCCGTCAAAGTGGGGGATAACATCGCCAATGGGCAAACCATCGGCCTGATTGGCGCCAATGGCGAAGCACCCACCGCTGCGGCTCCAGTCGCCCCTGCCCAGGCCGTTGCCGAGGCCCGCGCCGCTGGTGCTGCCGTCATCGCGGCAGTCAGCGCGCCGGAAGTCAACGGCAATCTGCCGGATGGCGTCAAGGCCTCCCCGATTGCCCGTAAGATGGCCGAAGAACGCGGCATTGATCTGCGTCAGGTGACCGGGACTGGCCCGGGTGGGCGTATCGTCAAGGAAGACGTGGAAGCCTTCAACCCGGCGAAAGCCGCTCCAGCGGCACCGGCCCCCGTTGCGGCACCTACCGCAGCACCAAGTGCAGGATTCCAGCCTGTTCCGGGCCGCAAGCTGCCGGAAGGCGCAGATGTGGAATACATCGACCTGACCACCATGCGGAAGCGCATTGTGGCGGTCACGGTCGAGAGCAAACAGCAGGTGCCTCACTTCTATGTCACCACCGATATTGATGTGGAAGCACTGCTCAATTTGCGCAAGCAAATCAACGAAGGGCTGCCCGATGACTCCAAGGTCAGCGTCAATGACCTGATCGTCAAAGCATCCGCCCTGACGCTGCGCCAGTTCCCCAACCTCAACTCGCACTACTACGGTGACCGGATTGTGCGGCACAAGCGCATCCACATCGGCATTGCCGTCGCCATCCCGACCGGGCTGCTGAACGTAGTCGCCCGCGACGCCGATAAAGTGTCGCTGGGTACGCTGGCGAAGACCAACAAAGAGATGATTGCCCGCGCCCGTGAAGGCAAGGTCAAGCCGGAAGACATCGGCGGGGCGACCTTCACGGTCAGCAACCTCGGCCCCTATGATGTCGAGCACTTCCTGGCGATCATCAACCCGCCGGAAGCGGCGATTATGGCCGTGGCGACGGCGCTCAAGGTGCCGGTGGTCAAGGCCGATGGCACGCTCGGTGTGGGCAACCGCATGAAGTGCACCATCAGCGTCGATCACCGCGTCAGCGACGGTGCTGAAGGCGCACAGTTCATGCAGGCCTTCAAGGGCATGATCGAAAACCCGATGCGTCTGCTGCTCTAGGGTTGCTGCTTTCAGGTGACAAGAAACATGAGGGCGCATCCAATGGGGTGCGCTCTTTTGTTTGGATCAGGGCCTATGTAAAACACCGTCCACCGTAGGGGCGCAAGGCTGTGCGTCTTTCTGAAGACAGCCTTATGTACATAAGTCCAGACTCATAATAATTGACACAAAATCGGAACATATGTTCCGATTTACCGGTCTCACCTGTGCTACTATCTTGCCAAGTGTGAAAGTAGGGGAGGATTAGGGTGTCTGCGCCCGTATATCCTCCCGCTCGAACCCCCATAATGACGCTTGGTGAGATACTACCTTGCTATCAGACGTGAACGGTGGGCTGTTGCAACCTGGTTTATTTGCCTTCTCTGTTAGCCCCTTCAGTGGGCTTTCTTCCCCGGAGCCAGACGTTTTGAACGTCTGGCGGGGGCTTTTGTAATATTTCCAGTGGTCAGCGCGGGCCAACCCATTTTGGACAAACACCGCTGTCCAAAGTGTCCAATCTGTCCACTATGTCCAGAATACTGAACTGAAACCGGCCTGGCGACCGTCAGGCGCAACCTGAAAGGGAGTTGAGCGTGACACCAGACCTCACATTACAGGAGTGCGGGCAGGAAGCCACCGACAAACGCATCCCCCAGCCCGACCGTTGTGGCTTTGGCCGGCTCAACCTGGGCGACGGGAACCGCCCACAACTGCTTACCGGGTAAGCTATTGAGTTGTTCGACAAAGGCAGCATTATCCGGGCTAGGGGGCAGTGCTTCGACAGTTCGGTACTGCTCGATAGTGAAATCGTCGCCATAACAGAAGCGTGTAGTAGCCATGGTCACAGCGGATTTAAGCGCCTTGGCGTAACTGGCAGCCGTGTCCCCGTAAGCCAGTGCCCAGTGTTTGGTGTGAACCACGATAATCGGCACCGGGAACAGCGTGTGAAGTTCAGCTAAAGCCGCCGCAACCTCATTCACATCCAGCAGGTTGATTTGCTTTTGCAGATAGCCTTGCAGTTCGTCTTCATTCAGGCTGAGGATATGCATCCTGTGAGCCAGCGTGCCGTAGACGATATGACTAAACCTTGGCTCATAAAAACCGGCATCCTCACAGAACACCAGCGCATCCTTTGGCAGCTTTTCCATCATTCTCAGGACTGATTCCAGCTGATTAGTCAGGAGCTTTTGGTCATGCATGGCGTTAAAGCCGGAAACCAGCAGAACCTTCGCCTCCGTCATCATATCAGCAAAATCCTCATTCAGTTCCATCACGATATTGTCTGTATCGCTGTGGTAAATGAGCCGATTGGCCTGCTGCGTACGGATTACGATGTCACCGGCCTGGATGCGTGTATCTTTCCCAAATTGCACGATCAAGTGTGGATACGAACTATCCTGCGAACTGCTGCAAATGAACGGGCTATCCGGAGGGATCAGTCGACGGACATGGTCATTGAGAGTGACCAGATGCAGTGCAGAAGTATAGCCTAGCTTCCGCATGGCGATGGCTGCCCGGATGCTGGTGCCGCCTACCGTAATTTTTCGGGCGAACCGCTGCGAAAACTGTTCGACGACCTCAGTCGAGGCGACGAAGCGTTCGCCCCCGCTGGCAATCTGCAAGAATCCCAGGATGGAGATGACCAGGTCCCGTTCGGACTCGATCACTTGCTGGATGGTCAGTTCGTCACTACGGATAGCGTACTGATGAATGAGATCTTCAATAACTGCCGAGTCCCATACAATTTCATAATCGACATTATTGCCAAAGCCGAGAATGATTTTTTCTTTCATACCGTGCGTCGATCCCTGTTAACCGCCTTTGGGATAGGCTATGGAATTAGTTACAGCCTATCCCAAAGAAGGCTCTTTATTGCGGATACTGTGGGTGATGTGTGAACCTAATCGGACTCTTACAGTCGCCTCGCCCTGATTTTGGATGCAGCCGACCCTTCTTAGCCAGGATGAGAGAAAATCGAAACAAATGTTCCGTTTTCTGTTCAGGGCTGTGGTACGATGCACGCATCAGGAGAAGTACTCGTTGATATTGCAGCGATTGCTGCAACACTCCCCCCTGCATGATTGCTGCTCAAAGAATCGCTGCTCGCGTAAGTCCTGTCTAATACAGGGCAGCCTTACCCTGGGCGTTGAACAGGTTGATTTTGTGGTGGGCAACCTTCTTCATCGCATCAATACAGGCGGGGTAGATCATCAAAGGCTCGTACAGCCCCTGGTCCGCCAGCACTTCACGGCAGGTCTGGTAGAAGGCGTTCTTGATGTCACTGGAGATGTTGATTTTATTGATGCCCAGTTTCACCGCCCGCGCGATTTCATCATCTGGGTTACCGGAACCGCCATGCAGCACCAGAGGAATATCCACCCGCGCGGTGATTTCCTTCAACAGGTCGAGGCGTAGTTCGGGTTTGCGATCCTTGGGATACAGGCCATGGGCGGTGCCAACGGCAACGGCCAGCGTGTCAACCCCGGTGGCATTCACATAGGTTACAACATCTGCCGGGTTCACATAGATGATGTCTTCCGTACCGGCTTCGGCCTGCGGGCTGGTGGTGCCAATGGTGCCTAATTCACCTTCTACCGATACGTTCACTGCATGGGCCAGTTCGACCGCTTGTTTGCTGATCGCAATGTTCTGTTCCAGTGGTTGTGTGGAAGCGTCAATCATGACCGAGGTGAAACCGCATTGAATGGCTTCCATGATCTGCTTGATGGATGAACCGTGATCCAGGTGAATGCAGACCGGAACGCTCATCTTCTGCGCTTCTTCGATGGCGGTCTTGATAAAAGCGTGCCGCACGAAGGCCAGTTCATCGGGGTGAATAGCAAAAATGACCGGCGAGTTCGCTTCTTCCGAAGCTTCAATCACGCCTCGGAGCAACATATTGTTGCTCATGTTGAAAGCCGGCACGGCAAAATGATTTGCATGGGCCACAGCCAGCAAATCCCGCATATTCATCAACATTGTGACTTCTCCGTTCTTGGATGGATAGTGTGGTGCTTTCTAAGGCACTCAAGCAAAACATTCAGCCGCCCGGAAATCCGCTAACCTTTGATAGACCCTGCGGACATCCCGGCAATAAAGTAACGCTGAAACAGCAAGAATAGTAGTAAGACCGGCAGCGAACCAAGTACGCTCATCGCCATCATTTGATTCCATTCAAACGAATGCTGTCCCATGAGCAACTGGATACCAATGGGGACGGTTCGCATATCGTTAGTCTTGGTTAAAGTCAGCGCAAAGAGGAATTCATTCCATGCCAGCATAAAAGTATAAACGCCCACCGAAACAATACCGGGCAGCGAAATCGGCACCAGCACCCGCCAGAGAATCGTGAAGCTGCTCCCCCCATCAATCATGACCGCTTCATCCAGTTCACGGGGCAGCGTGTTGAAGTAGCCTGTCATCATAATGATGGCGTAAGGCAACGTGAAGACCATATAGGTCAGGATCAGCGCCCAGTATGAATTGTAGAGGCCCAGTGTCACGATCAGCCCGAAATACGGGATCATCAGCGTGATCGGTGGTACGGATTGCACCCCAATGATAATCAAATTGAGCAGATTCTTGAATCGGAAATCGTAGCGGCTAAAGCTGTATCCGGCCAGAATGCCCACGAGTAGCGTGAACAAGGTGACAAGGATCGACACCAGGTAACTGTTGAAGAAGTACCGTAGTTGTTCTGGATTCGTGAGGACTGTGCTGTAGGCCGCTAACGAAAATGAATCATCAATCAGTTGGGGTGGATAGGCGAAAATCCGGGTATTGGATTTGAACGAGGCTGCAAACAGCCAGAGTACTGGCAGTCCGGCAAATAGCGCCCCCAGGACCAGCCCAACGACCGTTAGCGAGGTCGCTATGCCCTTGCCTGCCGAGTGGGTCGTCGCTTTAGTCATTGGCTAACCTCTGGTTTCGCACATAGAACACCGCCACAAACATGGAGATCGCCAGGATAATCATGGCCGTTGCGGAGGCCTGGGCAAACTCATTCGAGCTAAAGGCCAATTTATAGGTAAAGGTACTCAGCATCTCGGTCGTTCGTGTGGGACCGCCACCTGTGGTCATCCAGATCAGCGTGAACTGATGCGTCGTCCAGATAAAGTCGAGCATCGCCAGACTGATGATAATCGGTTTGAGCTGTGGCAGCGTGATGTAGCGGAACAGTTGGCCGGAATTCGCACCATCAATCTTGCCCGCTTCATACAGATCGTCCGAGATTCCTTGTAATCCAGCCAGGAAACTAACCATATAGAAGGGATAGCCCGACCAGATATTGATGAAGGTGACGGCTGGAAGCGCTAACTGTCGAGAACTGAGCCATTCGATCTGGTCATTCGCCAGTCCCAGCGTGATCAATAGAAAGTTGACCACTCCATTGGGGTTGAGCAGTAGACGCCACAAAATGGCGATGATCGACGCGGTAAAGACCCAGGGCAGGATGTAGATGACCCGGAATAGAGCTTTTGGGACGGCTCCAATCAGCTTGCTGTTGAGTAGCAGCGCAAACGATAACCCTAGCAACAAATGAGCCAGGACGCTCACCCCTGAAAAGACCAGCGTATTGGTCAGCGCCTGCCGAAAATGATTGTCGAAGAAAATCTCTACGTAGTTGCCCAGCCCGATGAAAGAGGGTGGATTGCGGGTGATGATGACGTTATCGAGTAGCGAGTAGACAAAGACAGTGGCTATCGGAATGAGTGACAGGACGATCAATAAAAGGATAGTCGGTGACAAATAAGCATAAGGAACTAGTTTTCTGGTCAGGCTCCACCGAGACCTCGGCTTCGCCCCAATGGAGACTCTGGCTGTATGGGAATGCTCCATTTTGTGAAATCCTCATTACATCTCGGTGGAGGTTGGTCGGTGTTTGCACCGACCAACCTCTGGTCTCTTACGGGGACTGACTATTTAGTCGTGAGCGGTCTATTCGAAGTTCCCTAGCCAGGCTTCCTGAGCGATGGTGAGGAATTCTTCCAATTCCATCTCGCCATCCAGGTACAGTTGGAAGGGTTCGTTGAATTCACGCATGAGTTGTTCCGCGACCGGCAGCCCGGTGAATTCATTCGCCAGATAGCCATTCAGGAACACATCGAAGGCTGCGGCAAACAGTTCGTCAGTCTGCACGAAATCCGGGGTCGATTTGACGTTGCCGGGGAAGGCATTGGCAATCGAGGACAGGCGGGAGTTGGTTTCCGCGCTCATCAGGAATGCGACCAGCTTCCAGGCTTCGGCCTGATGCTCGCTGTTCTGAGCAACGCCGATACCCCATGAAGCATAGGGCAAACCGCGTGGGCCTTCGTAACCATCGGCTGCGGGCAGCGCGCTGATAGCGAAGTTCAGTTCCGGATTGCGTTCACGGATCAGGTTGATGTGAGCCAGGCTGCTGATCATCATACCGACGCGGCCATTGGTGAATTCTTCCACCTTGTCCTGTTCGCGCAGCGAGAAAGCTCCCGGGGCGATGACACCAGCATCATACATACCCTTGATGAATTCTACGGCGCTGATGACATCGGCATTACCAACCAAGTTGGGCTGACCATTGGCCAACATGCTGCCACCGCTAGCCCACACCCAGGACATGACATCGTTCTGAATGCCGTTCGGCTGTTCCATCGACAGGGGCAGAACCCAACCGGAAACATTGTTCTCGGCATTGGTCAAGGCTGCAGCTGCAGCGGCGAATTCACTGCGGGTGCTGGGGGCGGTTTCGATCCCCGCGGCATTCAGCAGGTCGAGGTTCACGAATACCGGATAGACGAAGTTCACAACGGGGATCATGTAGGTGGCGCCACCCAGTTGGATCTGCGCTGCCAGTTCGCTGTCATCGAAGGCTGCGTCGCTCATCAATTGGGTCAGGCTGGCGAGCGAACCCTGCTTCACAAAGTCATTCACCCATGCGCCATCGAGGCCGACGACGTCCGACATGGTTCCGGTTGCGGCACCGGCCACAATCAGGTCACGGGTAGCCGAATAAGGGCCGCTGATCAATTCAACTTTAATGCCCGGATTCTGGGCTTCAAATTCGTCCATCAAGGCCCGGAATTCCCCGGCAGGCAGTTCAGGTTCCCACCACTGCGAGAATTCTAGAACGATGTCGTCCTGGGCCATCAAATTGCCACCTGACACCAGTAGGGCGACGACCAGGAGCAGTATACCAACGAGTTTCTTGTTCATGTCTATTCTCCATCTGAACAGGTCAATATTTGCGAATCGGTCGGCTTTAGGTTTGGTCTCAAATACACCCTCCTTATGTGGCTTATATCAGTACTTGCGGTGCTCGGTTGCCCGGACTGTCTTTGAGACGGCCTGCACCATTTCATCGGAACGGGCTATACAGATGCCGACATAAACAGCTTCTGTCAGGGCTACCATCGCCAGGTTGGAATCCATCCGCTCCTCCCGAAAATGACTGACACGCGAAGCCGTGATGAGGCACAGGTCGCCATGCCGGGTCAGGGGAGCATCTGAATGGTTCGTTATACAAATCGTGCGTGCACCGTGCTGCTTCGCCAATTCCAGCGCGTAGACGGTGTCTTTTGAACTTCCCGTATGGGAGATGCCAATGGCGACATCCTGGGGAGTTGTCAGCGACGCATACATTTCCTGCATGGTCGGGTCAATTGAAAAGCGGCTCGTTAGCCCGATCTTAGTCAGACGGAAGTTGAAATCCATCGCAATCGGGATTGAGTTACCGGAGGCAAACAGGACAATCTGGTGAGCATTGCATAAAGCCTGTATCGCCTCTTCGATCACGGCTAGATCCAGGATGCGTAGTGTCTCTTCTAGTGACCGTAATCCCACAGTCATGGCTTTTTGGACGGCAGTCGCAGGTGTGTCGTCCGGTTTCAGATCCTCATGGACGAGCAGCATCGGTGAAACGATATCTTCTGCCAGGCGGATCTTGAGCGCATGGAAACCGGAATAACCGAGCAACTGGGCGAAGCGGACAATGCTGGCCTCGCTCACGCCAGCCCGTACCGCCAACTCGGTCACAGTTAAATCGATAGTTTCTCTGGGAAAGCTGAGGATGAACTCGGCAACCTTTTGGGTTGTCCCTCTCAACTTTGGCAGTGCGTCGGAAATTGCTGCCAACGTACCGCGTTCATGGTTGTTGGGATTTTTCATATTCTCAAATCACTCAAACATGAAATTTATTTTCATCATCATGCATCGGATGAAAATTATTGTCAAGTTACCAATTTCAGAATCTGGTCTGAAGGTGTGGAAAAGATGGTTTCAGGCTATTTGGAAACCGCGAGCTTATCCTGGCTGATTTTGAGGAAATCAAACGTTTGTGGATTAGCGCAGGAGATTTGGTGCTATGGACGATGTGGTAATTCGTAGCGGACGCGGGAGGGTGGAATAGAAATCGGCTTGGCTGCTCAGGCAACCCACCGGCCTGTTGCGAACCAGGCGGTGAAAAAGACCAGTAACCCAACTGATCCAGTCAGGATGACCCAGCGCAGACGCGGCCAGTAAGCCAAGAAAATCCCCAGCAGAATGAAGCCAGGATACAGGGCTACTACATAGCGCGGCATCGACCAGAGCCCAAAGCTAAAGGGGCCGTGTAAGACCAATAACAGCAGCATCCCTGCGAACATATACAGGAACAGACTGTGTCGTACCCATCGGTAAGCCACGACCGTGAGTATCAGGAAGAGCAGACTGCTCACCCAGTCATGTAGGCTCACCACACGCATGAACCAGTCTGCGGGCTCACCTGCTAATCCCAGGGTCACTTGCATACTGGTGATAAAACCCGTCCCAGGTATGACCCAGGATCCACCCCATTCGCTCTGTGCCTGGGCAAAGGCAATCGGTGAACCGTGTACTCCCCACAGATAGAGAGCATAAAGTCCTACACCCAGACTGCCAATAGTCAGGATTCCAAACAGGTGTAGTACCAGGTGCTTTGGCCGCTTTGCCAGTAGTTCAACCAGTGGAATGATGAGGAGCAATAACCCAACCGGCCGAGTGATGGAAGCGAGTGCCACACAAACCGCTGACCAACCATACTGACTTCTGCAGGCAAACCAGTAGACTGCAATCGATAGGAGGATGAATAGTGCTTCCGGGTAGAGCGCATTGAAGTAAAATGCGGTAGGGTAGCATGCCATTGCAACAGCACTCCACCAGCCAATTCGCTCGTTGTAGTCGGTTTTCACCTGCTTGTACAGCAGCAAGCAGGCTGCCAGGAAGCACCCATTGGAAATCAACAATCCTACCCATACAAAAACGTCTGGGTTGCCCAAACTCAAGTAGCGTATTCCAAGTGCATATAGCGGGAAGAACGCCAACTTGGGGTCTTGAAAGTCATACCCATGAGTAGCGATTTGGAGGTAATAATTGGCGTCCCAGCGTACCCAGGCCATGGGGAAATGTTGTGGTGCCTGGCTGTCAAATACCCCTTCGCCGAGGTCGCTGGTTTGGCTGGCGATCCAGGCTACACCATTGAGTACAAGCCGCAATGCAATCAGGATAATCAGCAGGGTAAGCCAGCGTGGTAACTTTGTGTGTTGTGACTCGATTGATAAACAGTGCACTGAACTATCCTGAACAATCTGTATATATTAATAACGTGTGATTATTATCCTAGCACTTTTATAGGATATTAGCGAAAAATTAATCTTACATATGGAATACAACCATAACAAGCTAAATTTCACGAAACGGTAAATATTCCAAACCCCCAATCTATGGGGGTATTTCCAAACAGGTAGACTCATACAATGCAATATGCGTGTGGATTTGCTGCGCTTCGGCTCGGCGCAATCCACCAGATGGAGGACCTTTGAACATGATGATGCACCCCAACCCCCACCTGCTCTTGATGAGTCGATTGGGATTTACCGCTGCTGATCTGGCAGCGAACCGGCTAGGCGAATTAAGCCACTCCCAGCAGCAGACCATTTACCAGCGTACGCAGCGGCATATGCGTGTGGGCATTGCTAGTCTTGCCATCCTGTTGGTAATGGAAGTGTTGTTTCTACGGGAATTTATGATCCCTGCTTTTACCCTCGTAACTGGTGCAACGCTATTGTTGGCACTCCGGCTCCGTAACCTGGATGATATGCGGGGCGGTGTTGCAATGCTCACAGGTTCTGTTGAGCAGATTATCCCGGCGGTGCCCTCTGGTTTCATTCTGATGATTGGTGGGCGGCGCTTCACCGCAAGCCAGCATATGACCCACGCTTTTGAAGTGGGGCGCCTGTATCGTGTCTACTACACACGGGCAGGGCGTGCTTTGCTATCGGCTGAAGTCGTCACTGACAGAAGCTAACTGCTGATGGGCACCGCAGATTGGGTAACAACTGTCTTGGTGAGTAGTGGTACTGTGGCCACGAAATCATAGAGGATTTGGCGCCGTCGCAGTATACTCTCACCCAGTGTTGGGTATTACTTGCCACGATCTATGTCGGATCAATCAGTTTCTTCCCTGTGTGACTATCTGTGCCGGGTAGTGTATTTTGAACATCTCAATCCGGCGACTATCGAATATATTGCAGCCCGGCTTATTCCCCGACGAGCTGTTGCGGGTGAACTATTGTTTGTCGAAGGCGAACCTTCGGCAGGCCTGTGGTTGATTCAACACGGACGAGTCAAGTTCTACAAGATCAACCCGGATGGTCAGGAACAAATCCTGCGTTTGTGCGGTGATGGAGATACATTTAACGACATCGGTGCCTTTGACCGTGGTCCGAATCCGGCTAACGCGACAGCCCTGCACGACTCTCGGCTATTTACCCTGCCAACTGACTTTCTCTGCAATCTGATCCAGCGTGAGCCAGCCTTCGCCCAGCGGGTGATCGAAGTGCTGTCGAGCCGCTTACGCTTGTTCACCCACCAGATTGAAAACCTGACGCTCTATTCAGTAGTTGTGCGGGTGGCGCGTTTCCTGCTTCAGCAGATTGAGAATCCGTCCCTTAGTGGCCCCGGTGTAACCCGTATGGCAATGGCGGCGCATCTGTCCACCACCCCGCAGACTATCAGTACGGTGCTGCGCGAACTGGAAAGCATGGGCGCTATTGAGTTTGATCGTCATCATATCCGCATCGTGCGGGATGATCTGCTGCGGACGATTGCCCTCCTGTGACAAATAACACCCTTTCCGGGTGATCTCTATCCTCCGAAAGCCCCGATTGATCTCCGACTTCATTTAGATGAAGTGCTTCATCGCGGATCCCGCTTAATCTGCCACTAATGAATTGCGTTCGATGAGGCGGATCGATGGTGCAGCAAGCAGGTTGGTTGCCCTATATTGCCCAGGACGTTTGTACGGGTTGTGGTGAGTGTATTGCTATCTGCCCAACACACGCTCTTGTCAAGGTCGAGGGAAAAGCCAATTTGGTCTACCCGGACTTATGCACCTATTGCAGCGCCTGCGAATCGACCTGCCCGGTCAATGCTATTGAATTGCCTTATCTGGTTGTAAGCACAGCCAGCCACAAACAGGAGGAATGAGGAACGATGAAAGGTCAATCGCTCAATGCCAATATTGTCAGTATCGCTTTGGTCGGATTTATCGCGCTGTTTTTGGTAATCGTCCCGATTCGGATTGAATTTGGGGTACCGGAAACCGCCGCCCAGGAAACCCCGGCCCCCAGCACTGCTACTGATGCGACTGTGAGTGAAGAAGCTCCCGTGCCGCAAGTTCGTGAATATACCTTGCGGACGGTGCTGGGCCAGACTCCGCCGATGGCCTTCCATGGGGTCGGTGGCAGCATTGATGGACAAATCAATCCGATGCTGGAAGCTAATGTGGGCGATACTGTGCGGATTACAGTTGTCAACGGCGATCCAGTCATGCATGACCTGACCATCAATGAATTCAACGTGACTACCGGACAACTACTCGAAGATGAACAAACGGTCACGATTGAGTTTGTGGCTAACCTGCCGGGGGAATTTGACTACTACTGCAGCGTCCCTGGACATCGTGAGATCGGTATGTTTGGCAAGCTGCGGGTAAGCGGTACGGTCGAAGTCGGTGAACGGACGGAATTGGCTGAGTCCCAGGGCAGCGGGGAGATGGCGCATACAGTGGTCGCCACGCCGGAACCCGCGGTTGCTGATGCTGTCTCGGTCGTTCGGAACCCAGCGGATATCCCCCCACCGATTGAAGATCGCGGTCCGATCACTTTGCGCGTCGATATGGATACGGTAGAAGTCACCGGCGTGCTGGCTGACGGTACCACCTTTGAATACTTCACCTTTGATGGCAAAGTGCCGGGACCGATGCTGCGCGTCCGTCAGGATGACATTGTGGAGTTCCATCTGCACAATGACACCACCAGCCTTTTCCCGCATTCGATTGACCTGCACAGCGTCACTGGTCCCGGCGGTGGTGCGGTCTATACCAGTACGCTGCCCGGTGGGGAAAGTGTGTTCACTTTCCAGGCGCTCAACCCCGGTTTGTACGTCTACCACTGCGCGACTGCCAGCATTCCGCATCACATCAGTTCGGGTATGTACGGTCTAATACTGGTCGAGCCACCCGGTGGACTGCCTCCGGTTGACCGTGAGTTCTATGTCATGCAGGGCGACATCTATACCGAATTTGAATTCGGGACTGCCGGACACCAACCTTTTAGCATGGATCATATGCGTCACGAAGACGCCGATTATCTGGTGTTCAATGGCGCAGTTGGTGGACTGACTACTGAAGACAATGTCCTGAGAGCTAATGTGGGTGAAACTGTGCGGATCTTCTTTGGGGTCGGTGGCCCGAATTACACCTCGTCTTTCCATGTCATTGGCGAAATCTTCGACCGTGTCTACCCGGAAGGGGCACTGACCAGTAACCCCCTGACCAATGTGCAAACGACATTTGTCCCTACTGGTGGCTCGGCTATCGTCGAATTCCAGGTGGACGTACCTGGACGTTACATTCTGGTCGATCATTCGCTCAGCCGCCTGGAACGCGGATTAGCCGGTTTCCTGGTGGTCGAAGGCGAAGCGCATCCTGAGATTTTCAGTGGTCAGACTCTACCGGAAAGCTCTGGTCACTAAACCGAATGATGTAGGGGCGAGCGTTGTGGCTCGCCCCTCATGGAGGTTCCTGATGGGAAATTCTTCCCTTGATAAGCAAATGATTGCCTTCGGAATCTTGCTGCTTACAGGCTGTTCACCTGTTCAGCGCGCCCCCACTCTGGCTAGTACCACGATGGTGGTTCCCGATGAGCATTATGTCGGTGAAGTAGTTCAACCGCCGATTCTGCTGCAGGATTTCACCATGCCTGCCAGTACGGGCGCATCGATGCACCTAAGCGACCTGAATGGTTCGTGGCGGGTCATGTTCTTCGGCTATCTGCACTGCCCGGACTTCTGCCCTATGACGCTGACCGAATACAAGCGGGTCAAAGCGCTGCTTGGAGAAACGGGTGAACAGGTCAAGTTCCTGTATGTCAGCGTGGATGGGGTGCGGGATACCCCGGAGGCGCTGCGGCGTTACCTGGCGAATTTTGATCCAACTTTTATCGGCCTTTCCGGGGATGATGACACTCTGGCGCAGATCCAACCGGATTATGACTTCTACTATCGTCGCCGCCTGCCGGGGGGCTCACAGGCCGTTTATGTGATCGACCATTCAACTCGTAGTTACCTGATCGACCCACAAGGCCGCCTGCGTGCTACCTTCACTTATGACATCGAACCGGCGCAGATTGCCGAAGCGATTGCCTGGTATATTGAACAGGAACCACTGGCCTCCCAATCGTGACGGCAGATTCCGCTTCATCGGATGTCCTGACAGGCGTATCATGAAGGGGTGTTCGACTTGCGGCGCTGACTATCGCGGAGAAAAGTTCTAAGATGCCAGTCCTGGCACGATACACCATCAAAACTGCGCTGGTTCACCTGGCATTAGCGCTGGTCATTGGGCTGGCCTTAGCCGCCCAGTCCGTTTTCCAACTGCCTGCCTTCATCGCTACGCTGCGACCGGTTTTCCTGCATCTTTTGATTGTGGGTTGGCTGACTCAACTCATCTTCGGCGTTGCGACCTGGATGTTCCCGAAATACAGCAAAGAGCAGCCACGTGGTAATCCCCAGCTTGGCTGGACAGTTTATCTTTTGCTGAATCTCGGACTGATATTGCGGGCTATTGGCGAACCGTTGATCGTGCTGCAACCAGGCTCTATCGGTGGCCCATCGCTGGTTATCTCGGCATTATTGCAAGTCACCGCTGGTTGGTTGTTCATTATTACCATCTGGCCGCGAGTCAAGGAGCGCTGAAGCCGTGCCCCGCCTGAGCGTATGGATGATACGGGCAGCGCTAACCCATCTGGGCATCGGATTCCTGTTTGGCGGTCTGATGCTTGCCAACAAGGGTGTACCGTTCGAACCAAGCCTGTGGCGGTTGCTGCCAGTGCATATCGATCTGCTGCTGATTGGCTGGCTGTTACAACTGGCTATGGGTGTGGCCTTCTGGATTGCGCCACGTTTTTCTGACCGACCGCGTTACGGGCGGGCGTGGTTGGTATGGGCGGCCTTTATCCTGCTCAACAGCGGCGTATTGCTCAACGCCTGGGGCGACTGGTCGGGGACGCCTGTCGCCACGTTCATTGGTTGGTGTTGTATTCTGAGCGCCGGGTTATGTTTTGTCATCCATCTGGTGCCGCGCATCAAACCCCTGGCGATCACTTGAAGCAAGCGATCTATGGAAATTTCCTAGAACTCGATTGGAATTACTTTGATCAGAATCAGGAAGACCACCAGCCAGGTTAAGAGATTGACGACCAATCCCCACTTCCAGTTGCGGTCAGCAATCATGAACATCGCCGGGATGATGCTGTGAAAATAAAAGTAAGGTGAAATCGCGAGTGAGGCCAGTACTCCCAGCAGAGGATCACCCCGTTTATAGGCAAACCATAGCAGAATAGGCACGAGGGGAAGTGTATATGGGAACAGCGAGAAATTAGCGCTTGTCACCTGAGGTAATCGCTCATCCAATCCGAGGAAATTCTGAATAAATCCAGGGAAAAGGATCAATAAAATCGGCGCGATGACGATGAATGGCAGGAGCAACCGTACATAGTCCTTGAGTGGCTTAGATTGCTGGCGCATCTTCCCCAGGACTCCAACAATCGCCAGTGCTCCTGCCTGTGGTTTCACTGTTAGCAGAAACGGAGAAGCAGCATTGGTGAACAGCACCCCGAATAAGACGATCCAGTCCAGATTGCCGTACAGGCAAAGGCTCATAAAGGGGAAACTAATCCCGACTAGGGCTATCAGATAGGGTTTGCGGACTTTCCAAGCTGCATAGGCGATAGCAGCTATTGCCATCAGCGTGCCCATCCAGATGGCCAGCGAGCGTGGCAAAATTCCCACCGGAGCCAGCATCAGGTATGTCCAGGGTGGGTTCAGAACCAGTGGATCGCTGTAAATGTCGCCCCCACTGAGGAGGCGCAAGATCGCTGGTAAAAAATGGCGTATCCAATCGGTTTGCAGATTTTCCACGAGTATTGACTCCGCCCCTTGCATTACCTGACGACTTGATTGTAATGGCAGAGCAAATCGTCAAACCTTGAGGAATTGTGGTTGGCAGTCGGGCAGACCTCCAACCACAGACGATACCTATGTGTTGCAACTCCGCCCAATCAGACCGATGTCAATGATCCACAAGCCACCGTGTACGCCGCTGGCACCCAGTGCAATCGTCTGATTATCCGGTGAAAGCGTCCACCAGGCACGCTCGTCGGTCTCCAGACGGAAAGGCAGTGGCGCAAGGTCGACCAGTTCGCCTACGGCCAGGTTGTAACAGGTTAAGCGAGGGCCGTCCTCACCTGGCAGGGCAATATAGAAAATGTTGGTCCCGGCTTCTGGTTGTGCCCAGATCGGCCCCGGCCAGTTATTCCCTGGTGGTTCGGCCTCGAATAAGCGCGTTAGCCCTTCAAAAGCGGCGCGGCGCGTGTAATAGCCCGTGATGCCGTCGATGGTATTCGCCAGGATGATCTGATCGCCGGAGGGACTGGCCCCGGGCGTGATGAGCGACGGGGTTATATTCTCGGGGTGTTCACTGAGTGGGCGGCCATCCACAGAGGCAGTGAAGTAGGTCACCGGATCACCATAGGCTCCGTAATAGGCCGCTAAAAAGTTGCCGTCCCGCAGCCAGGTGATGGTTTGCAAGGTACGCGTCGCCAGTTTATCGAACAGCGTCCGCTTGAAAGACCCATCCGGCTCCGCCGTGACAACGGTGTTGATTTCAGTCTGATAGAGCATACGGCGATTATTGGGCGCGTAGGTGAGGAAGGAGTGCTGGAAGTAGACCTCATCCAACAGTCCAGTCTGTCGCCGGAGCGCTTCGGTCACAGCCTCGATTTTCGGGTGTGTGGTCGGCGTATCTTCTCCGTTGGCCGGGTTGTATTCTGACCAGCGCAAGTCGGTGAAGAGGTCACGCCAGCAGCCTGCCCCGTGCAGTAAGGTTCCATCAGCAGTCCATTCCAGACGCACCGTTTCCTGCCGGGTCAACTGCGTGATGCCGCGGGTTTCGACTGCTTCAACCGGGGTTGCCTCAATCGGTGTCGCCAAAGGGTTGATTTCTACCTCGACGATGGCTGCAGCCGGGTTATCCAACTCCAGTGTGACCGCGAAGGTCTGCTCCATACCAGGCTGAAGCGTGAAGTCAGGAAGCACAGCCTCGCCACAGGCACGGACGATAAAACCAAAACCGCCACCGATGATCTGGTCGAAGGCATCATAAGCAGTGGCTTCGACCTCGATTTCCGTATAGGCCTGATCGCTGGTGTTGCGGAGTACGCCGACCGCCTGCTGGATGGGGGAGCCAAACAGATCAACCGTGTCGATGATTTTAATGTCGTCGGCGATGAGATCGGCAGTCTGGGCGTTTATCCGGCTCGTGTTGAGACTGAGGAGTATAAGCCCTGCAATAGCCAGGGTCATACGAATGATTCGATGCATGAGCAGCACACCTCGGTACTTGCTGACGATGATGTTATTCAGTCTACCGCAACGGGATGAGCCTGAGATGGGTGGATGCTGTGCCTCAAGTTTGATGACAAGGCCATTACAAACTGCATTTATAGATATTGAAACCAAATTGATAACTGGTAGAGGAGCGATCATGCCTGCTCTCAAGCTGAATTATGAACCGGAACACCTGAAGTTAGGGGATAAAGCGGGGTGGGTATCCTCGACAGATGGGGATACACCGACTATTCAACTGCCGGTGCGAATGCTGGGGATCGATGCGCCAGAATTGCACTATAGTGGCGCACAGGAAAATAATCCTGGCAAATTTGATGAAGCCATGAGTACGTTTCTGGACGAGGCTGGGAGTGCACTGGATGCTGGCTTGAAGGCGTATCTGGAACCGCGTTTGCAGAATAAGGCATCAACACGGCACATTCTGGCGGGCGGGGCGGCTCATCTGCATTTTGAAACCATGAGTAAGACCCGTCTGGAACGCTTTGACAAAAAGGGCAAGCCGTTGACCCCGCGCAAGCTCTTCATCATGGTCGCTGAAGAAGTTTTTGATAAGAATGGGCGTATGCTGGCATACATCAATGCCAACTACACGGCTAAGGAACGGGAAAGTATTCCAGCGATCAAGCGGCCGACTTTCAACTTGCAAATGATGCAAGAGGGTCATGCGACCAGTTTGCTCATCTACCCCAATGTCCCAGCCGATAAAGACCTGAAGCTGGTCCAGACCGGGATACAGGCAGCGCGGTTGGGTAGACTGGGATTTTGGGCCTATGAGCAGACCCTGCTGGCCTATGAATTTCGCTGGATTGTGGACACCATCAACGGCAACCGCCAAGGGCCTGACCGCTTCTGTGGTGACATCACTACCGGGCAGCTCTACCCCCCGCAGCAGTACTATCTGGTTGAGCCGGAAAATCGGTTGTTCTTCTACGGGGAGGATGTGGGTGAGGCTTATTCAATGGGCTTCCGATTGAGCGGTTGCGTATAAAGGAGATGGGGAGAGTGTAGCCTCTCCCCAGTCCAACTTGCTTACGAACCGCCCACTGCCACGATGGCAGTCGCTGCAAACAGCACACAACCGGTTTCACTATACAGCACTTTACCTTCGACCTTCATGGGCTGACCTGTACGGATCTCGGTGCCATCCCCGGCGCGGATGAGCAGGTCATCGTCGGTATAGTCATCAGGCGGCTCGACCATCTGGTTATTGCCGCTGCCCAGGGTCATGCTGGTCGAGATGAGGCGACCTTCCCGATCGGGTTCTTCGTGCAGGTCAATCAGCATCGTGTCCGAAACCAGTGCGGTCACTGGCAAATACGGATAGCCTTCGATAGCCACCTGTTGGTCATTGTTTTCGGGTACGCATAAAGTATCCCAGGTGACAGGTTTTCCGGGCGGGGTCGATTCACAGGCAGCGAGGGTAAACAACAGGATAAGACATAGAAATAAGGATTTCATTGGATGCGCGACCTCCAACAGCGCGCACGGTGGCGAAGGGCGGTATAGTAGCAAAAGCCGTAATTTTCTCAAGGTTGCCGGGCACAGTACAATAGTCTCGGTGAGGTCGCTCTAAGATCATTCAGGCAAATCGCTGTGAATCAAATCACACTTGAAATTGCATTGCTGGTTATCGGTGTGCTTCTGGTGATCCTACTGGCAGCACTGCTGCTCATGCAGATTATGCGGGCGAGCGTTTTTCGGATCGCCCAGAACATTCTGCGGGTAGCCACTGCCCCCAAAGATGATCTGGAGAATCCGGTCAAGCCACTGGCCGTTCCCCAGCATGACCGCAGCACTTTCATCGCCGAAGCGGGTGATTTTGAGGCGGCAGTCGAAGCTGAACGGCGTCGCGAGGGAATCGCTATCGAACCGGATATCACGCTGCCAGGTGTGCCATCAGGCGATCCACCCTCACATCCGCCTGCCATTAACACGACTCAAAGCGCGCCGGTGCCGCTTGATCCGATCCCGCCAGAACAGGGCCATCCACTCCATCCACGTTGAGTCCTTTGTCGACTTTTTATTTATGTGATTGAGGTTTGCTATGTCCCGTGCGATTTGTGTATATTGCTCCGCCAGCACCGCTATTGATTCCACCTATACCGAATTAGCGATCCGCCTGGGTGAGCAAATTGCTGCTCGGGGGGAAACACTGGTATTCGGGGGCACCAACGTCGGCCTGATGAGCACCCTCGCCACGGCAGTGAAATCCGGCGGGGGGCGGGTGATCGGCGTCATCCCGGTCCAAATTCAGGGAACACCCTATGCCTTCGACCAGGCCGATGAACTAATCGCAACACCCACCCTGCGCGACCGCAAAGCTGCGATGGAGCAGCGCGCTGATGCCTTCATCGCGCTGCCGGGGGGCTTCGGCACGCTGGACGAGGTGATTGAAGTCATCATGCTCAAGCAGGTGCAGTTCCACAAAAAACCAATTGTGCTGCTGGATCACAACGGGTTTTACCAACCACTGAGCGCCCTTTTTGAACATCTCTACGCCCAGCGTTTTGCCAGCGCGGAGCATCATAGAGGCTTGTATCACCTGGCGGCGGATATACCTGCGGCCTATGAGTATCTGGATGCGTATCAGCCGCCGGAATTCCCGATCAGGTGGTTTTAGGTGGATAGGTCAGGGGTAGGTAGACGGTGAAGGTGGTGCCTTTGCCTTCGACGCTTTCCACTTCGATGCGGCCCTGATGCAACCGGACATAATCCCGCACGACCTTTAAGCCCAGCCCCAGGCCACTGGTGGAAACGGTGTTGTGGGACCGATAGAAGGTATCGTAGATGCGGGCTTTATCTTCCATCGGGATGCCCATGCCTTCATCCCGGATGCGATAGACGATTTCAGAGTCCTGCCGTTCGACCGTGATATAGACGGTGCTGCCTGCCGGGGAATATTTGAAGGCATTGGAGAGCAGATTTTGCAGGATGGGCAGCAGGATTTCCCGGTCTGCGTCGATGTCGCTCAGGTTACCCTGCATATTTAAGTTGAGGTTGTGGTGGGCGCCTGCCGTCAGACGGACTGTGTCGATCAGCGTTTCACACAGGTGGCGGATGTTAGTCTTTTGCGGTCGGAAGCGGGGCGGATTGGCCTCCTGATCGAGCACGAGGTTCAGGTCGTTGAGCATTTCGCGCAAATGGACGGTCTGCGTTTTGATGGCTTTCAGGCATTCTGCCCGCCGTTCCGGGGACATGCGATCCAAATACATCTCAATCAGTTCGCTTGATGCCAGGATGATCGAAAGCGGTGTGCGGAATTCGTGGGAAATGATCTCCATGAGGCGGGTGCGAAGGCGGCTCATCTCCCGTTCTTTATCCAGCGCAAATTGGAGCTTCTCGTTCTGAATGTGGGTTTCTATGGCCTGGCGTTCTTCAGTCACATCCTGCTCGACATTCATGATATAGCGTGGGGTGCCATCCGCCTGCCGGGAAAAGACCACTTCGCGGGCTTGAATCCGGCGATAGGTGCCGTTAGGCTGTCGTACCCGATACTCAAATTGATGGACAGCATCATCGGACATAGTCCGCACGATGGAACCAGTTTTATATTGGAGCAGGTCTTCCGGGTGAACCAGTTCTTCTAGCGGGAGCAGTCCCTCCCGTTTTAATTGTTCCAAGTTTAAGGCGGGCAAATAGGACGGCAGTTGGTTGATGTAGTTCAGCCGCAGGGTATCGAGTTCCCAGATCCAGATCGTATCCGGGATAGTTTCCGTGATGCGTTTGTTGACACGCTGTGCTTCGATCAGGGATCTTTCAATTTCATAGCGGCGCTGGAGTTCGGATTGCAGGCGGGCGCTGAGGTCGTGCATCCGACCGAAGAAATAGGTGGTGGCGACCATCAAGCTGGTGAATAACAATCCGGTTGGCGTAGTCAGTTGTCCAACAAAATCTTCCCCGATTAACGGGGCTAATAGCGTAATCAAACCGAAGTTGGCAACCAAGGCCCACAGTCCGGCACGCAGACCCAATAATCCGGCGGCTGTCACCACTGGAATAGCAGGGAGTACTTCAGATGAGCGGCCCAATCGAGGATAGAAAATCAAAAATAAAAAGGTGGCTGCGACCGTCAACAACACGACCAGAACGATCCGGTTTCGTTGAGAGAGGCTGCGCGACAAACCCGAAACGTGGTCAGAAAGATACATTGTCAGTCAACAATCATGTTAGGATTTGAATATTTAGGTTACAGTTTGTAATGAAATAAGTAAAGTAAAGCTTTTGTGAACCTATTGACAAAGTATTGATGTCCATTAACACAAGGATTGTGGAAACGTGGGTGGAGCCATCCTCAACATCATCGCGGTACTGGCTGGCAGCGGATTAGGGTTGTTGATCGGCAGCCGTTTACCGGCGCGTGTGCAAGAGTCTGTGGTCTTTGGGCTGGGTCTGGTGACGTTATTCGTGGGGCTGGATAACGCCCGGCTAACCGGCAATGTCATTATTCCGCTGTTGAGTGTGGCTTCCGGCGTGATCATTGGTGAATTAGTGAACATCCAGGCGGGGTTAGAGCGTTTGGGCGGGTGGCTCCAAAGGCGTTTTACGGGTAACACTGCGAACGCTGCTGCCACATCAAGCGAGATGGACAGCCGGACGCGCTTCATCACCGGCTTTGTGACCGCCAGCCTGGTCTTTTGTGTGGGGCCGCTGACCTTCCTCGGTTCGATTCAGGACGGGATGGGTCTGCCGGTCGGATTTCAACAGATTGCCATCAAGAGCGCGCTGGACTTCTTTGCCAGCATGGCCTTTGCCACCAGCTTCGGGGTGGGCGTGATGTTCAGCGCCGGGACGATCCTGCTGGTGCAGGGCGGTCTGGCGCTGCTGGGGATGGGGGTGGGCGCGGCGCTGCAAGCCTCCCCTTTTTATACCCCGATGATTAATGAGATGACGGCGACGGGCGGTCTGCTGCTGGTCGGGCTGGCGACCATCCTGTTGGGGTTGAAGCAGCCGCGTATGGCGAACTTCCTGCCTGCCCTGGTGATCGCCCCACTGATCGTCGCTATCGCAGGTGCGTTAGGGATCAATCTGTATCCGTTCTGAGATAGGCCTCATCCATCCTACCAGGGGATCGGCTGCTTATCCCGGAAGAAGCCGCCAGTCGGCCCATCAGCGGGCAGGGTCGCCAGCCAGAGCACATCGGCCATAGGGTCCTGGACGCTGCGCGGGGCGTGCTGGCCGCCCATCTCCGTCCGCACCCAACCGGGGCAGAGGGCGTTGACCTTGATATCGCCAAAGCGCCGGGCTTCCGCCGCCAGCGTGCGAGTCAGGCCATTGAGCGCTGTCTTGGAGAGTTTATATGCGGCGGTATAGCCACCCATGTGCGCCAGTGAGCCATATTCTGACGAGACATTGATGATGCGCCCGTAGTGCCGTTCGATCATGAGGGGCATGAAGGCGCGGCAGAGCAGCAGCGGGCCGTAGAAATTGGTCTCGAAAGTGACGCGAAAAGCATCGATCGGGACATCAAAAACGCTAACACCTTCATCCAGATAGACGGCGGCGTTGTTCACCAATACATCCAGGCGGCCAAAGGCGGCTTTGACATCCGCTGCTAACTGCTCGATGCTGGCAGCGCTGGTGACATCCAGCGGCATGTAGATGATGTCCAGACCAGCAGATTGCAGCTCGGCGGCAACCCGTTCCCCTTTAGCCAGATCCCGGCTGGTGAGGATGGCAGTGAAGCCATGCTTCGCCAGGTGTTTACAGGCTTCCTGACCAATTCCCCGGTTGGCCCCGGTGACCAATGCGACAGGCTTCATCCCCAGTTTGCTCCTTTTTGCGGCGGCGGCGACGGCGGCGGTCCCCGATTGTACCCGGATTTGGTCCCTGCGCCGCCCTAGGGCGAGCTTGGTTGCGTTGATGGCGTTGGCGGTACTGACAAGGATAGCGGGTGCGAACGTGATTGCCGCGTAAAGCTTGGCAATGTTGTCGTTACTACCGCACTGGATCGCGTGCGAGCGAGTGTGTAAGCTGAGGATAACACAGGTCGGTGGGTGAATGTGGAACATTTGTTCCGAATTTTCAGGAGCCTTTAGGACTTACGCAGGTGGCGTGTCTTGAAGACGGGCGCACAGCCGTGCGCCCCTACAAAATGTGGTGTCTTGCGTAAGTCCTGGAACTTACGCAAGCACGGGCGGATATAGGGGCGCAGACGCCACGCTACGCGCCGCCCCTACACATGGGTGTTTTGCATAAAGTCCTGAACCTTCCCTAAAGGGACTTCTTGCGGGCGCACCCCTGCCGCCTTCGGCGTCTCCTTTCGCGCCCCTTGCCCCCATGTAGGCTGAGATGACGCGATAGTCAGGGCGTGGGAGCTTTCAAGGGTAGTTTTTTCCGGGAGCGAGCGCAAAAAGGGAACCTCAACCCCCAACCCCTTCTCCTTCCGCGCCGCTGGACGCTGGGAAAGGCGGGTTTTGGTGAAGTTCGCGGCGCTGGATGCCGAAGGCAGGGGAGCCAGAACACGAAATAGCAACGTTGTACTCTCTCCATTGAGGCTCACAGTAATAAACCTACCCTTGAGAAGGGCGTGGGAGAGGGGGAGTCCGGAGTCGAAGTGATAACTTCGCGGATGGATCTGCCCCTCTCCCACGCTTGGTAAAACAGTAGCAGGTTTTGGATATTGGAATGGAACAAATGTTCCGATTTTGTTTCAACTTTGAGGCGGCTCATCCGGGTAGACATAGCCAGCCAGATAGGCCACACCGATCCAGAGGGCGCGGGCGTGGCGGTAAAAAAAGATGATGAAGAGGATGTTGAAGGCAATCCAGAAGGTCAGTTGGAACCAGACCGGCGGCGCATAGAAGGCCTGGGTGATGATGAGACCGCCCATGGTCAGCAGCTCTGCCGTGACCAGGTTAATCATCGTCCCGCCGATGGATTCGCCTTCGCGCCGTTCAAAACGGGCGTTGCAGACCGGGCAGGTCTCATGAAATCTGAACAGGCCGCTGGTTATGGCCCCACGCTCGCAGTGTGGACAGCGCAGCCACAGGGTCAGCCAGAGTTTGCGGATGGTGGTTGACAGATTCATGCTCATCCCTCGAAACAGCAAGGGCGACTCTTGCGAATCGCCCCTGCCTACCCCTGAATGAATAAAGCCCCGAATACCGGGAGTTATTCGCACATTTATGCCATTCGCCGAAACATGTCCATGATCCACGACCGGGAAACGGTCGTGGATTACTTTCGGCTACTGGCTTAATCGGCAGCACCCACAGCCAGCGCTTCCGGATTGGCAACGGGCACGTTCACGCCCATCTTCACTACGGCTCCGGCCCAGGAGAGGCCGCTGCCAAAGGCGACCATCCCGATGCGGTCATGCGGCTTGACGCGCCCATCCTGAATCGCTTCGACCAGCGCCAGCGGAATCGATGCCGCGGAGGTGTTCCCATATTTATGCAGATTCACATAGAACTTGTCCAGCGGCAGTCGCAGCCGTTCGGCAGCCGCTTCGATGATCCGCAGGTTGGCCTGATGCGGGATAATCAGATCCAGATCAGACGGGGATAGACCCGCCTGGGTGCTGACGTTGTGCAGCGAACTGGAAAGCTGCCGCACCGCGAACTTGAAGACTTCCTGCCCGTTCATGCGGATGTAATGCTCGCGGTTATCGACGACCTGCTGTGAAACCGGGTTGACGGTACCGCCGCCCGGCACCCACAAGTTCTTCGCCAGACCACCATCTGAACCCAGTTCAAAGCTCAAGACGCCTGCGCCATCAGTGGAGGGCTGCAGGACGACCGCAGCAGCGGCATCGCCAAAGAGGATACAGGTCGAGCGGTCGGTATAGTCGATGGCAAAGGAGATGATCTCCACACCGACGACCAGCACGTTCCGGTAGGCCCCGGTTTCGATGAACTGGTTGGCCGTGACCAGACTATAGACCCAACCGGAGCAACCACCGGCCAGGGTGAAAGCCGGGCAGGACGCGCCTAACTCATGCTGGACGAAGTTGGCCGGGCCGGGCAGCAAATAGTCCGGTGATGAATTGGCGACGATAATGAGGTCAATGTCTTTGCCTTCCAGCCCGGCCACTTTAAGCGCGTCCCGGCTGGCATTCACGGCCATGCTGGTGGTGGTATCGGTTTCAGTACGCAAGCGGCGCTCGCGGATGCCGGTTCGGGTGACGATCCACTCGTCTTCAGTCTCGACCATGCGCTCCAGATCGGCATTACTCAGCACGCGGGCGGGAACATATTTACCCCAACCTACGATATGTGCTCGTCGCTTGCTCATGACAAAAACTCCTTAAAAACGCGAAACCAGTCAACGGGATGACTGGTAGGTAAAAATCTATTCATCTTTCATTCGGGGCGATCAGGCAGACCGCCCCAGGATAGCGTTACAGGGATAAATTGGACGCTATAGATGGTGTCCCTACTGGACGGGGACCGTCTCGGTTTGGCTACGGCGATGATCGTCCTGCCGACGGCGCAGCAGGACAAATCCTACCACAACCGCTATCCCGGCTGCTAATTGGACATGGGCTGGTAAGTGCCGGGCCCGATAAATCAGATCGCGCGGGCGGTCATCCCCGGCCAGATCAGTTTTGAGCCGCTGCACAAAACGCGGCGACGGCCGCGCCCCCTGCATGGTGAGCGTCAAGCGGGCAATCAGCCGGATGAAGCCATCGGCCTCGGTGCGGGGGACCGCGTACTGCCGGGCTACTGCTTCCAGTCGGCGGGGACTGGCATCAGTCAGGGCCGAGTCGGTCAGGGCAGTGAGCAGATTTTCCAGTTCCAGATCGTTATCCATGATTCCGCTTCTTCTCCTTGACCTCGACGGCTGGGTTGGCTTGCTGCTGTTCCATATCCTCCCGCAGAGCGAGCAGGGTACGGTGATATAACGACTTGATGGCACCCTCGGTGCGTTCCAATACCTGACCAATGTCGGCGTTGGACATCCCGGAGATGAACTTGAGCATTAGCAACTGCTGACGTTCTTCCGGCAGGCGTTCCAGCGCCTTGAGCAGCATCCGCTTTTCCTCGCGGTCTTCCGCCCCGGAATCCGGAGCGTCAAAATCCAGCCCGGAGTTGACAAAGTCCTCCAGCGGAATGACCTTGCGTCGTCCTTTGTCCCGGTGCCAGTTGGCGACCAGATTGTGCGCGATACGGTACAACCATGCCTGGAAGGGCAGGCCCCGGTCGGTATAGGTTTCGATGTGACCCATCGCCCGGAAGAAGACCGCTTCGCACAGATCTTCTGCATCCTGGTGATTGCCGGTGCGGTAGTAAATGTACTTGTAGATTTTTTCGACGTACCGCTCGTAGAGGACGCCGAACGCCACTTTATTCTCTTTAGCCAGTTCGACCAGTTCGGGATCGGACAGGGTGGAGAGATCGGGCTCTTTGGGTTTGCGTTTGAATAGGTTTAGCATAGCAATCATGATAACCCGGCAGCGGGATGGGAGTTGCGCGGATCGTTTGGTTGGGTCCGGAAGCGGGTTCATCGGCAGGGGCATGACTGCGCCGCCGATTGCCCCCCTATCAGCCCGATGCTATACTTCGGTAAGGGCTTCTCTGGAGCTATAACGTTTCGAGGACATTATGCGGCGACCGGCACCTTTTGTCTTTTTTCTGCTGAACCTGATTGTGGCGGCCCTGGTCGCTATTGGCGTCTTCTGGTACATGAACAATCAGTCCCAGCCCGCTTCCCCGGTGCAGGTCATCACGGTTGAGGTTCGCATCACCGCTACCCGGGACCCGAATCTGACGCCGGAAGTTCGCATCATCACCGCTACACCCCTCCCCGGCTCAATCGGTGTCGGTGCGCTTCCGACTGGTTTGATCGAGACACCTTCGACTGCTGCCACCCCGGTCATCACGCTGGATGCCACCGCCCTGCAGGTGGTCGAAGCCGCCATTCAGGGGAATGCGCCGCTACAGGCGACCGTCACCTCACTACCGGCTAACTGTCTGCTGCATGTTATCGCTGAAGGGGATACCCCTTACGGCGTAGCCCTGCAATATGGAGCTGATTTCTTCCGCTTGATGGAAGTCAACGGCCTGAGCGATGAGACCGCTTCTCTGCTGCAGATTGGCGATGTGCTGATTGTCCCGCTGGAAGGTTGTACACTGGCGGCTCCGGCGACGGCGACGCCTGAAGGCCCAACCGAAACGCCGACCAGCGCCGCCAGCCCGACCACGAATCTGACCGTGACCGCGACACCCAGCATCTCGCCGACGCCGAGCAATACGCCCACGCCGACCCCGACTGCGACGATCACCCTGCCGCCGACAGCGGCTAGCGCTCAGGTGGAGATTGTCGAAGTGGTCAGCGGCGGGGATGTGACGGCGGAAGGCGTGGTCATCCGCAATCAGGGCAACTCGATTGATTTGAACGGCTGGACCCTGACCGACTCGGAAGGGAACACCTACACTTTCAGCCAGCGCCTGGTCTTCTCCAACGCGTCGGTGACGTTATTCACCCGCACGGGTACGGATACTCCGGTCGTCCTCTTCCAGAACCAGAGTCAGGCGCGGTATGCGCCGGGCGATACCCTGACGCTGCGCGACTCGGAAGGCCGCGTGCAATCCACCTACCGCGTGCCAACCGCCGTCAGCCTGCCGTAAAGCAACCCATTTGACTTGTTTCCCTGCCGCCCCTTAGCCACAAGGCTAAGGGGCGGTTTTGCCTTTGATAAACCTTATGGGTTGATGGCAGGAGTCTGCTTCTATACTCGAAGTAGTGATGATTAGCACTGTATGGCAGTTATTTTATGCCCGTATCACTCCAGTGGGACAACGCCGAACAAACCATCCTGCGCTACGACTACTGTGGGCGCTGGACCTGGGAGGAATACGCCCCGGTTTTTGAACGCGCCAGCATTCTTTTGCGCGAATCCAACTGGACGGTGCATTTTATTGTTCACCTGAAGGATGAAGTCGCCCGTAACCATCTGCCTGCTGGTGCCCTCGTCCGCGTGGTGAACATCTTCCGCAATGCCCCCGCCACCGCCGGTAAGACAATCATCGTCAATGCGGGCATGGTCTACCGGACGGTCGCCCAGACGGGCGCTGCTGCTTACCCCGCGATTGGCAAGAAATATGGTTTTGCCGATACTCTGGAAGAAGCCCGCCTGATGCTGGCGGCAGAACCCACCGAAGATTTCATTCGCTAATCAGCCGCGATCACTTCCGCGTAGAGCGCCCGGTAGCAGGCTGCGACCCCGGCCCAGCTATACTGCTCCTCAACCAGTGCCCGGCCCTGTGTGCCTAAGCTTTCCGCTAAGGCGGGATCGCTCAATAGGCGACGAGTGGCTGAAATCAGGTGTTCACCTTCTGCCACCAGGGCATGAACGCCTGGCGTTACGGCAATGCCATCCACGCTCAACGGCGTTGCAATCACCGGGCAGCCCATCGCCAGGGCTTCCAGCACTTTGTTTTTGATGCCGGCCCCTAAGTGCAACGGGCAGACAAAGGCGGCCGCCCGCGCCAGATATGGGCGCACATCGGGCACCCGACCCGTCACTCTGATTGAGTCGGAGGCCAGCGCCTGAAGTTCGGGCGGCGGTGCGTTACCCACCAGCCATAACCGCAGGTTGGGATATTGTGCTTTGAGTTGGGGATATATATCCCCAGCCAGTCGCAGCGCAGCATCTACATTGGGGGCGTACTCGTAATTGCCGACGAACAAGAGAGCCGGGATGCGATTGACCGGTCGAGGGCGAAACTGGTAGGTATCGACTCCGTTGGGGATGACCTCGACCTGTAGGCGGGGGTTTAGGTTCCGCAGCACCTCGGCATCGGGTTCCGCCACCACTGTCACCCGTTGATAGGGCGTGAACATGAAGGACTCGTAACGACGGGCGAGGGCCAGTTGGCGGATAGCGGATAGCTGATGGCTAATGGCTAATGGCTGATAGTGGGCAGCTTCCCGGCTCAAATACAGGCTGTAACTCTCATAGGGGGTGATGAGCGTCGGCAGGCCGCGCAGCGCATGATAGAACTCGTACACCTGCACGCCGCCAAAGAGATGCACCGCATCATAAGTTTGGCTGGCTCGTTTGCGCTCGATGGCCTGCCACATGGCGGGTGACCAACTTTGATCAGCCCGGCGAGGGAAACGTGCCGGAGGATAGAGTGCTCGCCACAAAAGGGAGGGCTTGCTCCGGGTGGGCGCCGGGATGAGTTCGACTGAGTGGGCGTAGTGGTCATAGTGAGTGACTTCAGCTGCATCGGTCGGGTGTTCGGCGAAGGCCAGAAGGTCGATCTGAAGCGAGTCGTCGTAGCTCAGTTCCTCCAGCAGGTGATAGAGGATGAGGCGGTCGCCCAGGTGCAGGGGCCAGGCCGGGCAGCGTGCGATGAGGAGGATGCGGGTCATCGCTTGATAGGAATCAAGCCAGATATATAGATAGTCAACAAAGAAATAATAATAGCTCCGTATAGAAAACCAAAAACAATAGGTATATATCTCTCGGCTTTTGTTAAGCCTGTGTTTCCCTCGACTGGCACATTCTCCTCAGCTAGATAGGGTTTTGCAGGTAAATGCTGTTCCAGTTCTTGAATGACCGCAAACTTCTGCTGATTCAAGTTTCGATATCGTATTATGAGGCTATACCAGGTCACACAAAGCGCGACTCCAGCTAATGCAGCACCGATAGCAACGAAACCGAGGATAGGATCTTCCCGAAGTTGAACGATAGGAAATGGGCGATTGCCTTCAGACTCGCTGCGAAATGCAACTAAGCCACCGAAGATGGTAATGAGCAATGTGTTAGCTGTTAGGAAGAAAGAATTAGCGGTATTTCGACGCTCACTGATTTTATCAGCCATTTCCACGTAGAGCTTGTATTGCTCAAAGAGGGTGCCGCGCCATTCAGTAAGTGACATCTCTACTTTATACGGTTGGTTGAACAATATTTGTCTCAATTTATGTAGCTGCCAATTGTTCAACGTTTTCATATTCCACTCGTAGGATGATGATAAGTCGAAGGTGGAGCGCTGACCTACATTCCGAAATAGTTAAGGTCGGTTCGTTGGCAAAGGCTCAATAACGGAAAGCGGCATGGGAGGTATGGGTGTCGCAGTGATGATCATGACCGGCAAGGGTGTCGCCACTGGTGGGGTGCGGTTGGAAAATGCGCCAACCAGGGTGATCATCACCAGAGCGTAGATTGCCATAAAGACAATGGGTATCCATCTTTCGATATGCGTGAAAGGGATGTAACCGGTACGCTTTACCCCTTCCCCCATGCCGATCCACTCTGCCCTATAGGGGCGGGAAGGCAAGTGTTCTTCCAATTCATGGATCACTGCAAATTTGCCAGTGTTTAGGTCGCGATACGAATTAATCAACGCATTCCAGAATGCACAGAGGGCGATACCGCAAATTCCTATAACAACTGTCAGCAAGTTGAGAATGGACGTGCTGTTGATAATGTTCAGGTCGGCCAGGAGGGCGATAGCAGCTACATAGAGCGTCACCAGTCCGGTATTGGTACTTAGAAAAAGCGTATTGGCAGCGATACGCCGTTCGCTGACTTTATCCATCATCTCGACGTAGAGTTTGTACTGCTCGGCTAAGCGGTCATCCCAAGCTTGAGCCGCTTGAGAATCGGTTGGGCGATTGCTGAAAAGAGTTTCTTGCAGGCTCGCTTTATCAATCTCAGTCATGGGAAAGGCCTCCAATCCGTGAAATTTATTGTAACGGTTTTTCCCAACTTTGACCCCCTCAAGAGCAGGGTATAATCGTCCCACATGAAGTCTACCATCGCTATCGACTATACACCGGCCTACGAACAGGGGGGCGGGATCGGTCGCCTCACCCGGGAGCTGATCGCCGCATTAGCCCGCCTGGAGGACGATCACGCCTACCGCCTGTTCGTCATGGGTGCGGGCCGTAAGCCGCTGCCTGCCCTGCCGGCGGAGCGCTTTGCGTGGCGCGGGACGCGCATCACACCCAAGTGGTGGGCGCGAGTCTGGGGGCGAGGCGATCTGCCGCTGCCGGTTGAGGCCATTACCGGACGGGTGGATCTCTACCATGCGACCGACTTCCTGCTGCCGCCGACGTTACTGGGCACGCGCACGCTGCTGACCGTCCATGATCTTTCCTACGTGCGGGTGCCGGAATCGGCTAATCCCAGTCTACGCACCTATCTCGATGCGGTGGTGCCGCGTTCGGCCCGCCGCGCCGATCAGGTGCTGGCGGATTCGCAGGCGACCAAAGATGACCTGACTGCGCTCTACGGGATTCCGCCCGAGAAGATTACGGTGATCCTGAGCGGGGTGGACGCCCATTTTCGGCCCATCCCGGATGAGGCAACGCGGGCCGCAGTGCGCGAAAAGTATCAGCTTGGCACGCGGCCTTATATCTTCGCTGTAGGAACGGTCCAGCCGCGCAAGAACTACATCCGGCTGATGCAAGCCCTCGATAAGCTGCGGCGTGACGGTCTGGATGTAATGCTGGTGATTGCCGGGGGGAAAGGGTGGCTGGATGACCCTATATACCAGTCGCTGGATGCGCTTCAACTGCGCGAACATGTCCACCTCATCGGTTTTGCGGACGATGCCGATCTGCCTACCCTGTACAGCGCGGCCCAAGTGACGGCCTTCCCTTCTTTGTATGAAGGTTTCGGCCTGCCGATCATCGAGTCGATGGCCTGCGGTACGCCAGTTGTCACGTCGAACGTGTCCTCGATGCCGGAAGCGGCAGGGATGGCGGCGCTGCTGATTGATCCGTTGAGTGTGGATGAGTTGACCGGGGCGCTGGCACGCCTGCTAACGGATGACGGTTTACGAACAGACCTCATCCAACAAGGCTATGCCCAGGCCAGCCGCTTTACCTGGTCGCGCTCGGCGCAGGACTTGTTAACGGTCTACCGGCGTTTGTTGGCCTGAGTAGAACGGCAGCGGCGAAGGTCATCCCCCTGTAGTTGGAAGCGGGGGAGCCTTCGCCGCGCCTGTGTCTTTACTGGGTCGATCAGCCCATGCACCGAAGCTGACCCAACCCCTGGATTGATGGCGGGGTGTCGCCCAACACCTATTCCGCCAGACTGCATAGTCTCATCATACGCGCTTTTTCCACCAGATGCAAATTAATTTTGCAACTTGATTTATTAATTCCGAACCCTGTAATCCTTTCTTCATAACTTGCCGCTATGATTAGCATGTTTTGAAGCGAGTGAGGCAACTTATGCGTAACTTACGACTCATCTGGATAACGTTGTTGGTGCTGAGTCTGTTTGGCCTGGTGCAAGCTCAGGATGGCAGCGATCTTGAAGGCCAACCAGAATTCCCAGCGCCAGAATTCCCGACCGGATTGGACTGGTTAAACGTCCCCGCACCGGTCACGATGCAGGCGCTTCGCGGTAAGGTGGTGCTGCTCGATTTCTGGACGTATGGCTGTATCAATTGTATTCATATGATCCCGACGCTGCACCGTCTGGAAGAGAAATATGGTTCGGCACTGGCCGTTATCGGCGTGCATTCGGCCAAGTTCCTGAATGAAGGCCAGACCGACAATCTGCGCCAGATCGTCCAGCGGTATGGGCTGGAGCATCCGGTCGTGAATGACCGAGACTTCGCTGTGTGGGACACATACGCGCCATACGGGGTGAATGCCTGGCCGACTTTTGTGGTCATCGACCCGCGTGGCAATCTGTTTGCGGTGCAGGCTGGTGAAATTCCGTTCGATGCATTTGACCGGCTGATCGGCGCGATGATCGAACATTTTGATGGTCTGGGAGAAATCAATCGGGAGCCGCTGGCCACCCAACTGGAACGCGATGCCGTACCGTCCAGCGCCCTCGCCTTCCCCGGCAAGGTGCTGGCTGATCCGGTTGGTAACCGGCTGTTCATTGCGGACAGTTCGCACAATCGCCTGGTCATCACCGATCTGCTGACTTATGAAGTACTCGATGTGATTGGTTCCGGTACCGCGGGCTTTACAGATGGTGATTTCAGCGCAGCGACCTTCGATAAACCGCAGGGTCTGACGCTGCGGGGTGATACGCTGCTGGTGGCTGATACCCAGAACCATGCTATCCGCGCAGTTGACCTGATTGCCCGGCAGGTGACGACTATCGCCGGAACGGGTATCCAGGGTTATGAGCGTTCACAATCCGGCCCGGCGTTGGAGATGGCACTGGCCAGCCCCTGGGATCTGTGGGCGGCGGCTGATGGCACGCTGTACATTGCGATGGCCGGTACACACCAGATTTGGACACTCTCCTCCGATGGCATCGTGGGGCCGTTGGTGGGCAGCGGTGGTGAGGGGCTGCGCGAAGGCCCATTTGAGATTGCCACACTGGCCCAGCCCAGCGGACTCTATTTGCAGGATAACGTGCTGTACTGGGCAGACAGCGAATCCAGCAGCATCCGCGCTGCTGACCTGACTGCACGTGAGACACGTCTGGTCGCTGGGCCGCTGACCGGCAGCCTGTTCGATTTTGGGGATGTCGATGGTGGCCTGGGAACAGTTCGCTTGCAGCACCCGCTGGCGATCATCGGCGCAGATGACGGCTTGCTCTACCTGGCGGATACCTATAACAGCAAGATCAAGTCCCTCGACCCGACCACGCAGGAAGTGCAGACCGTCTACGGTGGTGGCTCGCCCGGCGGCTTCCGAGATGGGGATTCGACGACCGCGCTCTTTGATGAACCCGGTGGCCTCTCGTTTGCCAATGGCCTGCTGTACGTGGCGGATACCAATAACCATGCTATCCGCGTGATTGATCTGGCAGCGGGGGCGGTCAGCACCGTCAGCTTCCCCAATCCGGAAGCGCTCCAGATTGGTGAGCGTGTGACGGTGGTGGGTGGCAGCCGGGGTGAGCAGATTGATCTGCCACTGCAGACGGTCAGCGCCGGGGCCGGGACACTGGTGCTGAACCTGAGCCTGCCAGAAGGCTATAAGCTGAACCCCAATATCGACTCCGGGGTGTTGTGGCAGGTCGATCCACTGCTGATCGGCGTGGCGACTGGCTCGCTGGAACCGCTGCAAACTTTCCGCTCGCTGACCGATCTGACTCCATTGCCGGTGACGTTTACTACCGGGGAGGCCAGCATTACTGCCGAAGTCACTTTGTATTACTGCGAGGCGGTTAATGAGACCCTATGCTTTATTGACCAATCGGTCTTGCGCCTGCCGTTGGTGATCGGCGCTGAGGGTGAGTCCGCAGTGACTGTGTCACGCACCATTTTGGCCCCGGAGGGATAAGGACACGGTCGGCGTTGCTTGACTCAATTGAACAAAAGTTCTATCCTTGAACGCGGTGGATATTCACAGCGGAGGGGGATTGTCATGAGTGAAGTCCGTGTTCTGGTTGGCACCCGTAAAGGGGCCTTTATCCTGCGTTCCGATGAGCGTCGCGCCGACTGGTCGGTGGAAGGGCCGCATTTCCCTGGCTGGGAGGTCTATCACATCACCGGGACTCCGGCGGACCCCAACCGGCTGTACGCTGCCCCTTCGACCGGGTGGCATGGACAAGTCATCCAACGGTCGGACGATGGCGGGAAGAACTGGGAAATCGTCAGTAACGGCTTCACCTATGACGGTACGCCGGGAACCCATCAGTGGTATGACGGCACCCAGCACCCCTGGGAATTCAAGCGCGTCTGGCACATGGAAACCGTACCCGGTGACCCCGACTCGCTCTATGCTGGTGTGGAAGATGCGGCCCTGTTTCACTCGGCGGATGGCGGTAAAAGCTGGCGAGAGCTTTCCGGCTTACGCAGCGTGAAAAGTAATCTCTGGCAACCTGGAGCGGGCGGCATGTGCCTGCATACGATCGTCCTCAGCCCGGACGAGCCACAGCGCATTTTCGTGGCGATTTCTGCTGCTGGGGCCTTCCGCACCGATGATGGTGGGGTCACCTGGCGACCGATCAACCAGGGACTGCGGTCTGAGTGGGAATTGCCGGATTCGGCTGCTGAAGTGGGTCACTGCGTCCACAGCATCAACCTGCATCCGACCCGACCCAATACCCTGTTTATGCAAAAACACTGGGATGTGATGCGCTCCGACAACGGCGGCGAGTCCTGGTATGAAGTCAGCGGCAACCTGCCCAGCGATTTCGGCTTCCCTATCGCCGTCCATGCCCATGAACCGGAAACCATCTACGTGGTGCCCATCACCAGCGATCACCATCACTTCCCGCCGGAAGGCAAGCTGCGCGTGTACCGCAGCCGGTCGGGTGGGCAAGAGTGGGAAGCGCTGACACATGGACTGCCGCAGAGTAACTGTTACGTCAATGTGCTGCGGAATGCCATGACCGTCGATCAACTGGACTCGTGCGGCGTGTACTTTGGCACGACTGGCGGGCAGTTGTATGTTTCTGCCGATTCGGGCGATCACTGGCAACCGATTGTCCAGGATCTGCCGCCGGTGCTATCGGTCGAGGTGCAAATCATCTGATGATCCGTGTGACTTTACCGGCTCACCTGCGTGATCTGGCCCGCGTCAGCGGGCCGGTCGAACTGGAGGTAGCCGAACCTGTGACTCAACGCGCTATCCTCGATGCGCTGGAAGCCGCTTATCCCATGCTGCGTGGCACCATCCGCGACATCAGCACGCAGCAGCGCCGCGCCTTCATCCGGTTCTTCGCCTGCGGGGAAGATCTTTCCCACGAGCCGCCGGATGCGACGGTGCCAATTGAGGTGGTGAACGGCGCGGAACTCTACCGCATCATCGGCGCGATGGCGGGGGGATAATGGTATCTTCTCAATACGAGGACAAATACATCATGATCGGGGATCCCAAAATCACGCTTCATTCGGAAAAGCTCTCGATGGGGATACGAACGATTGCACCCTTCAAAGGCATGTTTGCAGTAAGAGACGAACTGCTTAAAGAACTCCGTGTTTGGGTGCGAAAGCATGACATCGCGGAAGAGGGGCCTTATTTCCTTCGGTATCATGTCATTGATATGAACGGCCAAATGGATATCGAAGTTGGATATATTGTCACCAAACACTTGCCGGGGGATAACCGGGTTACACCTGGCGTACTGCCAGGGGGCAATTATGCTAGCCTCATCTACAGCCGTTACGCCATGCGGGCAAACAAGACATTAATTACCTGGGCTAAGGAGAATGAGATTGGTTGGGATCGATGGAATGCTCCAGGTGGTGATGCCTTTCGTTGTCGATATGAGGCCTACTTAACCGATTATCGGATTGAGCCAAAGAAGAAAGAATGGCAGGTTGAGTTGGCGATCAAGATAGCGGACACTTAACCTGTTATGGGCGAAATAGTCAACTTCACTTGATAGTGTTCTGCTTCTTGCGCTCCTGGCAAAATCATCTTGCGGGAGGATAGCCTCACCTAAATGCTTCTCCTTACGGCGGCGTATCGTGTGTTGATCGCATTAAGCTGCGCCGCCCGGAGCGGGCTTTCGAAGATTGGTGATCGCTCGCTTCCACCGGTCCTATGCCTCATTGCCGAAACATCGCCTGACCTAGCGCGTCACACTAGCGGAAGTGCCCCTGTCGGCGCGGAGAAGACATCCCACAATTCCCCTATCTGTGTACCTGCTACCCACCCAAAAGTTCAGTGTAGCGGTCATGCGTATATGGTAGATTTCTGGGCTGTCCTAATCCACCCAGGAGTGACCGACCATGCCTCATAGTCCTCTATTCACTCGGCCACGTTTTTTCCGCGATGTCACCTTTAGTCGTCACACATCCCGTTCAATCCAGTGGTTAGAACTCTTTTATGATCTGGTCTATGTTGCCACACTCATCCAGATTGGGAACTTTCTGAGCGACAATGTCTCGATCGTTGGTTTTGGTCAGTTCATTGTCTTAATGATGGTGATCTGGTGGGCCTGGACTGGCGAAACGTTCTATCAAAATCGGTATGTGTCCGATGATTTACTGCATCGCGGCATCGTGTTTCTTCAGATCTTCGCGATTGCCTCCTTTGGTTTAAGCGTCAGCCAGGCTTTTGGGCCTTTGTATGTTCAGTTCACCATCGCCTACGTGCTGATACGCTTAGGGCTCATTGTGATGTATCTGCGTGCCATGCGGGTTCATCCAGAAAGCAGAGCACTTTCTCAGGGTTATGCCGTTGGGTTTAGCCTGGGCGTACTGGTCTGGATTGGATCACTTTTCCTGCCATCCGGTCTCCATTGGGCGGGGTGGTTGGTTGGAATCGTCATCGAACTGAGTGTGCCGTTAGTCCCCCACATGCGACGCCTGCAAGTGCAGCACCCTTTTGACCCGCACCATATCGCGGAGCGGTTTGGAATCTTCACACTGATCGTTTTGGGAGAAGCGTTTGTCAAGATTCTTGATGATGCCCAGGGTGCCACGATCACAGTTGCTGTACTGGGCTTTAGCACGGTAGGGCTATTGGTGACCTATTCACTATGGTGGTTGTACTACTCGGATACGATTGACCAGGGAATCGATACCACCAGTCCCCGCAAAATTATCTTCTGGCTGTACAGCCATTTGCCGCTGGTGATCTCCCTGGTGACATTTGGCGTTGCAGCGAAGAAAGTATTTGCTGCCGCTGCCGAACACCCGGGAGAGCCGCTCAAACTGGAATATCGCCTCTTGTACACTGCTGCGCTTGTCCTGTATCTGATAGCCATGATGTTCATCGAGTATGGCATCCGAAATGCTCAATGGCGGCGAATTGGGCTGCGGCTTGTGAGCAGCGTAGTGGTATTGCTGATCGGGCTTTTTGCGACCGGCCTGGATGCAACGGGCTTTGTCGGAGTCATGGCAGTCGTGATGTTGGTCCAAGTCGCTGAAACTATCCTGACGCCACATTCGCCTCCAGAAGCAGAACATCATTCAGAATAAGGCGTTCAGCAGTACACCAATCGCCGCCTAACCGTCCAGCAAATTGATCCACCCTCGGTGTATGATCCTCAGCAGAGGAGTGAGACACCATGCGCCGACTATTCCGCTTTGCCACCCGCACCCGCCGCCGCAAAATCCTGACCGTTATTGTCACCCTGCTGCTCATCAGTGGTGGGGTGCTGTATGCATGGTTGTTTGCCGATCTCCCCTCCCTGGAAAACCTCAACGCCGGTCTGGCGCTGCCCGCCACGCGTATCTATGACCGGAACGGGCAACTGCTCTACGAAATCCTGCCGACTGAAGGTGGGCGCAATACGGTGCTCCCGCTGGATGCTATCCCCCGCGATTGTGTACAGGCGGTCATCGCCACCGAGGACGCCAGCTTCTACACTAATCCCGGCGTTGACCCGGTCGGAGTGCTGCGCGCCCTGTGGATCAACCTGCGCGGCGGGGAGGTCATCGCTGGGGGCAGCACTATCACCCAGCAGGTCGCCCGCAATCTGCTGCTTGACCCGGAACAACGCGCTGAGCGCACCCTGCACCGCAAACTGCGGGAGATGATTCTGGCGGTGCAGTTGGGCGGGCGCTACAGCAAGGATGAGGTGCTGGCGCTGTATCTCAACCAGGTCTACTTCGGTAATCTGGCTTACGGCATCGAAGGTGCTGCCCGTGCGTTTTTTGGCAAAGCAGCCGCGGCGCTCTCCCGCGCCGAGTGTGCGCTGTTGGCGGGCCTGCTGCAGAATCCGGCGGCCTATAATCCACTGGTCAATCGGGAAGCTGCCCTCGAACGCCAGCAGACGGTGCTGCGGCTGATGGTGCAGAATGGCTATCTGACGCAGGCCGAAGCCGATGCCGCCCAGAACGATCCGCTGCAATTTGCGGCGGTCAGTTTTCCGATCAAGGCCCCGCACGCGGTCATGGCGGTCTGGGAGCAGTTGGCGGCGCAGTTTCCGGAGGCCCTTTACAGCGGCGGGCTGGAAGTCACCACGACTATCGACCTCGATTGGACGAATGCAGCTCAGCGCATCGTCCAGCAGCAGCTCGATCGGCTCAATCACCCGCCTACCACCAGCCAGCCTCCGGCAGATGCCCACAATGCCGCCCTGGTGGCGCTCGATCCATTCACCGGGCAGGTGCTGGTGATGCTCGGCAGCCCGGATTACTTCGACGAGTCGATTGATGGCAACCTGAACGCGGCTTATGCCCTGCGGCAGCCGGGGAGTACGCTCAAACCCTTCACCTATGCCGCCGCTTTTGATCCAACCCGGGCTGAACCCTGGACGGCGGCGACGATGCTGCTGGATGTCGAGACGCCGTTCGTCACCCGTAAGCTGGAGAGTTATACCCCGGCCAACTTCGCGCTGGTCGAACACGGCCCGGTGCTGATCCGCGAGGCGCTGGCGTCTTCGTTCAACATCCCGGCGGTGACGGCGTTGGAACATGTTGGCCTGCCGACTCTCGTCCAGTTATTGGGCGATGCCGGGGTAGAGACATTGGCCCGCAACACGCAGATTGATCTGGCGGTGACGCTGGGCGGCGGTGAAGTCCGGTTGGCGGATTTGACGCAGGCTTACAGCATCTTCGCCAACGGGGGTTATCGGGTGGAGCCGAGCCTGCTCCTACATGTGACCGACCATGACGGGCGTGTGCTGTATGAGTGGAGCCCACCGCCGCTGGACCAGCGCGTGCTGGATGAACGAGTGGCCTGGCTCATCACCGATATCCTGAGCGATAACCACGCCCGCATCCCCTCGTTTGGGCCGAACAGCGCCCTGAACATCGGTCGACCGGCGGCGGCCAAGACCGGCACCACGACTGATTACCGGGATAACTGGGTGATCGGCTATACACCCAATCTGGTCACGGGAGTATGGGTCGGGAATGCGGATAACCGCCCGATGGTGGATGTCACCGGTGTGAGCGGGGCCGCGCCGATCTGGAATGCCTTCATGCGGGAGGCGCTGCTCGGTCAGCCGGAGTTGACTTTCGCCCAGCTGCCCGGTCTGGAGCAGGTGGAAGTGTGTGCGCTGAGTGGTCTGCTGCCCACGCCTGCCTGCCCGCACCGCGTGCTGGAGTGGTTCATCCCTGGCAGCGCGCCCACGCAAACGGATACGTTCTGGCAGACTTTCGCGGTCGATACGCGCACCGGCTTTCTGGCAGATGAGTCGACACCGCCGGAGTTCAGGCAGGAGCGCAATTACGCGATACTGCCGCAGGAAGCCCGTGACTGGGCCGCCCGCAATGGGTTCGAGCCGCCGCCGCGTGATGCTGCTGTGAATGTGCCGGATGCAACCGAGTCCCTGCGGTTGCTGGAACCCGACCCGTACACGGTGTTCCAGGTCAGCCCGCAGTTGCCGATTGAGGCGCAGCGCCTGCGCCTGACGGTCGGTGCCGTGCCGGGGACGCAATCGGTGGGGTATTACCTCAACGGCGCGTTGATCGGCACGGCAGGGGAATCGCCCTGGGCGGTGTGGTGGCCTTTGGCGGTGGGCGATTACGAACTGGTCGCCCGCGCCCGGTTGGGTGATGGGACTGAGCAGGTCAGTGAGGCGATCCCATTCCGGGTGGTAGCGGAACCTCACCCTCCCTAAAGGGACTTCCTTCGGTCGTAAATCCCCTCTCCCTCCATCACTTCGCTCGTTGGAGAGAGGACTTCAATATGTGGCGGCTGTGGCGGCTGTGGCGGACTGGCTGCGCCGCCACTGGTTCAAAGGTCGTCGTCGCCGACATTTGAAGGTCGGGACATTTCACCGTTCCCACAAATACAAGACTTATGCAATCACGGGCGGATATACGGCGAAGACGCCTAATCCGCCCCTACACAATGCAGCGTTTTGCGTAAGTCCACATGGCTTCAAGATAACACAGGTTGGATACAAAATCGGAACATATGTTCCGATTTTGGATTTTGATGAATTGGGTCATCGCGGGGGTTCCGTTCCGAAAAAATACCGGGGCCGATCCAGTGACCGGCCCCGGTGTTTTTTTGCAGACTGATCTGGCTGTTGAAGGGTGTGGCTAACTCCCGGTCACGCCGAAGTTGCTGCCCACCAGCACCAGATCGCTGATGTTGACCACGCCGTCCTTATTCAGGTCGGCTTCGGCGGGGGCGGGCGGCGCGGTGACATTGAAGTTCGCACCCACGAAGGCGGCATCCACCAGATCAATCGTGTTGTCGCCGTTGGTATCCCCGGCGCGTAGGGTCAGCGTCCCCAGGTCAATGGTCTGACCGGGCGTGGTCACAGCCACATCCTGCGTCTGGCTCAGGTGACCGGCGGCGCTCAGGCGGAGGCGGTAGTTACCCACCGGCGCATCGGTGAACCCGAAGACTCCATCCGCCCCGGTGACGACCTGCACCAGCACATTCCCGTTCAGGTCGAGGACCGCGGCGGTGATCCCGGCATTATCCGGACGGTTCTGATAGACGGCCCGCCCGCTGATGCTGCCCGGAATGGGAGTCAGCGTCAGGGTTGGCAGCGGCGTCGGGGTGGCCGTGGGTACCACGATGGTCGGCGTGGGCGGGAGGCTGGTCGGTGTGGCGGTTCCTGCCGGGCCATCGACACCGTCGAAGCTGGCATTGATGACCGTCAGTGACCGTTCGACACCGTTACGATCAACGGCGAGCGCCTGGCAGGTCACAGCGCTGTCGTTCGGGCCGATCACCAGGTAGTTGAGCGTGAAGGCGATGGCATTCCCGTTGATAGGCGCTGCCGGTTGCAGACGGCTGGCAGCGATCACCCAGGAGCCATCTGGCTTAAAGCCCTGGTCGACGATGTAGCTACTGCCCGCACTGAAGCCGTCGCCATCCGTCCGCGAGATGCCGGCCAGCACCGCAGGATTGACGGAACAGACCACCTGCAAGCCATAGACATCGCTGACGTTCAACAGGTTGAGCGAGGCCAGCACTGGCGTGCCCAATCCACCCGCAGCCGGATTCAGGTCAATCCGCAAGGTGGGTTGACTGGCTGGTAAGGTGGCGGTGGGTGGGGGAACTGTCGCGCTGGGCAGCGGAGTCAGCGTTGGCGGGACGACCGTTGCACTGGGGAGCGGCGTGCTGCTGGGCGGGACGAGCGTATTGGTCGGCAAGGCCGTGTTGGTCGGCGGCACCAGGGTCGCACTCGGCAGCGGTGTGCTGCTGGGCGGAATGACTGTCGCAGTGGGCAGTGGTGTCGCGGACGAGGTGCGAGTCGCCGTGACCGTGGGCAGTGGCGTATTGGTGCGCGTTGCCGTGCGGGTGATGGTGGGCGTGGGCGGGAACGGGGTGCGGGTGGCAGTGGCTGGCAGCGGAGTCGGTGTGGCAACCGAGTCCAGCCGGAAGATACGTCCGCCGCTCAGGTCGTTGATGTAGAGTTCACCGGCGGCATCTTCACCGAAGGAACTGAGGGCGACGCCGCTGTTCAGGAACGGCGCGATCACCCAGCGGTTGCTGGCATCGCGGAAGGCCGTCCGAATATTGCCGTTGCAGTAGTCGGCGAAGAAATAGACCCCTTGGAGGGCTGGCAGGCGCGAACCGCGATACACATACCCGCCGGTGACCGAGCAGCCCTGGCTGTGATCGTACTGGGTGAACGGCCCGACGCGGGTGCCAATGGTCGGCTCGCCGGTGCGGTAGCGGTTGGTGCCTTCGTAGAAGTTCCATTCGTAGTTTTCACCGCCGGGGCTGGTGCCGGGTGAAAGGCTGATTTCTTCCCAATTCCCCTGCCCAACATCGCCGATGTAGATGTCCCCGTTCTGACGGTCGAAGCTCCAGCGCCAGGGGTTCCGTAACCCCAGCGACCAGATCTCTGCCCGATAGCCGGAGCGCCCGACGAACGGGTTATTGGCCGGGATGGTGTAGGGCAATTGGTTGACGTTGATGCGGAGCATCTTACCGAGGAGTTCATTGGGATTCTGGGCGCGGTTCTGCGGATCGCCGCCAGAGCCACCATCGCCCATGCCGATGTAGAGGAAGCCATCCCGCCCGAAGGCCATGTGCCCACCGTTGTGGTTGCTGTAGGGTTGGTCGATGAGCATGACCTGTTGCCCGCTGTTGGGATCGGCCACATTCGGGTTGTTGGCGGAGCGGGTGTAACGGGCGATGACCGTATCACCATCGCCGCGCGTGTAGTTGATGAAGAACCAGCCATTGGTGGCGTACTGCGGGTGGAAGGCCAAGCCCAGCAAGCCCTGTTCATTGCCCAGGCTGATGAGGCTGCCGATATCCAGGAAGGGGGTCGGCAGCAGCGCTCCGTTCTGGAAGATGCGGATGCGCCCGACCTTTTCGAGGATGAAGAGACGCGCATCCCCGGCGTGCGTGACCAGCAGCGGCTGGGAAAGGCCGCGCGTCACTTCGACCAGGCGATAGAGCGCCGGGTTGGGCGCGGTCGGCACGGCACTTTGTGCGCCGACGCTGGAGCTTAACAATAGAAAGCAAAGCGATAAAAGCAGGCTAATGGCGGTTATTCGGCGCATAGACGGACGACTCCCTACACTCAGGTTTACGATGTATTACACCGTCGTTACCTATTGTGGAAACAGGCTGGAGAGCCGCCCATCAGCCATTGGTCATGTTTCGTGGCAATGGGGGTGGTACATCGGTCAGGGTGAGGGAGGGGAGTACACAGTACACAGTGGACAGTTCACAGAAGGGAGAAGACGAGACGGAGTGGTGGAGGCTCAGGTGGATGAAGGGCGACGGGCGTCGCGGCGGATCATCCAGAGGGTGAAGAGGGTGTTGAGCATCGGCAAGCCAAAACATAGCACGACGATTGGCACGCCATATTGTGCCGCAAAGGTCATTTCTTCACCCGTCAGGTCGGAATGAAATTCCACCAAATAAGCAAGGCTCGACCCTAGCAAAGGGATCAATGCCCAGTGCGCGAGGATGACCAGCAGACTCAACCCCAGCCAACGCGGCCAATTGCCTGCTTTCCAGTCAGCGTAAAAACGTACTGCCAGATAGCACAGGAAGATCACCCCCGGGATGGACACAGCAATCCAGTAAATTGGTGATAGACGACCGAGTTTAGGAGCAATCTGGTCAATCACGCTTGATCCCACGTTCATGCCCACTAGTGGATTGAGGATCGGGAACGCGATTAGCCAACCTGCCAGCCGTCCGACAGGCCGCTTTACAGTGGCCAAAAGTACAATCCCTGTCAATACGGGCAAGAGCAAGAGACTGATGATGAACATCTGGATTAAAAAGATCGTGCTATTGCTCATGAGGTTCTGCCTTCCAGATACAGCATCGGTACCGTCAAGCGCAAGCCACCACTGCTTTGGCTGACCGTGTTGAGACGGGTTTCGAGCATCTGAAAGACGGTCTGAAGCTGGTCGGGGGCGACCACCGCTTTCCAGGCGGGCAAAAATCCCACCCGGATGAACCAGTGCCGCAGCAATGCGGAGCCATCCAGATAGCGCAGGGTCAGGGTGTCCTCGACGACTTTGGTGATCTGAAAGCCATGGGATTCCAATAACTGGCGGTGGGAGTCGAGCGTTCCGCGATGGGCTTCATGTTCGGCAAGATTCGCCAGTGCATCCTCCAAGTGAAGCTCCTCCAACACGCTGCGGAAGACGGCGTAGAACTCTCTCATGTGTCCGGTCAGGTTGGCGGTCGCGGCGAAGCGTCCGCCGGGTTTCAGCACACGGGCGCACTCGGACAGGGTGACGGCGGGGTTTTCGAGGTTATTCAGCACCAGATTGGCGGTAATCAGGTCAACGTGAGCATCCGGCAGGGGCAGTTGATCGCCCATGAGCGCAATCAATTCCACCTGCGGCAGCCCGTAGACGGCCTGTTTTTCGCGGGCGCGGGCTAAGGCCCCCTGCCACAGATCGACGCCGATGAAGCGCGATGACGGGCCGTGCATCTGGGCCAGTTCAAACAGGGGGAAGCCGGTGCCGCAGCCGAGGTCGAGCGCGGTGATATTCGGCAGTAGGTCGAGTTCGCGCAAGAGCAAGCGCCCGAAGGCCATCGACCAAAGCGAGGTTTCATCAAAGGCGGTGACGGTCGCCAGCGCGTTCAGGTCGGCCTGATAGTCGAGGTAGTCGGGTAGCATAGTGGAGCTTCCTCCTCAGTGGCGGCTTGGTTGATTTAGCTTCCCAGTCGATCGACCGCGTTCACCGCTGCGCCCAGCAAGCAGACATCATCACCACAGGCCGCCAGCCGGATAAGGTTGGGCGGGAGGAAGGCCGGGGCCAGCACGCGCTCGTCAATGGTGGCGCGGACGGTATCGAACAGCAGGTCACCGAGTTTGGTCACGCTGCCGCCAATGACGATGGCCTCCGGGCTGAAGAGGTGCAGCAGGTTGACCATGCCCAGCCCCAGGTAGCGACCGGCAGTGGCGACGACTTCCAGCGCCAGCGGGTCGCCCTGGACGGCGGCGGCTCCGACAGCGGCTCCATCGACCGTTGCAGACTCGCGCAGCAGTGTGGGCTTATCCCAGGTTTTCAGGCGCTTCTGTGCGTGCCAGCCGATGGCGGTGCCGGAGGCCAGTTCTTCCAGGCGGCGGACGTTGCCCTCGTCATCGGTCAACTGCATGTGACCAGGTTCCGCCGCATGACCACTCCAACCAGTGAAGAGTTTGCCGTCGATCACCACGCCGCCGCCGATCCAGGTACTGACGGTCAGGTAGATCATCGGGTTGGTGCCGCGACCGGCCCCCAGGCGATACTCGGCAATCGGGCCGACGTTGCCATCATTCTGGGCGAAGGCCGGGACGTTGCCAAACGCTTCACTGACGATGGCCGCCAGCGGCACATCCTTCCAGCCGGGCAGGGCGAACGAGTGCAAAATTACACCGCGCTCGGCATCCATCGGCCCCGGTGTGGAGAGGCCGATCAGACTGGGGGTATGACCTGCCGGGATGGCCTGCCGGGCGGTTTCAAATAGTCGCTTGAGGACGGCATCCTGACCTTCTTCCGGGTGTGTGCGCGTCTCGGCGCGGGCGATCTGTTGAAAATCATCCGTGTAGAGGGCGGCGCGCAGCCGGGTGCCGCCCAGGTCAATGGCGAGGATGGTCATGATGATAATCCGTTGATGCGGTTGTACAGGGTCTGGTCAGGGACGATTTTGACGGTGGGCAGCACACCCGTCTGAAGCGCCACCCGCCCACCCCGGACGATCAGCGTGCCCGATGCGCTGGACTCTTTGAGGGCGGTATAGGCTTCGGCAGCGAGGTCAGCCGCCAGCACCCGGTCGATGTGGCTGGTGACTCCGCCGCGTTGGGCATGGCCGAGGCGCACATCGCGCATGCGGATGCCGGTGGCCTCCGGCAAGGTCTGCACCAGCGTTTTGGCATTGCGGGCTTCTTCGTTCAGCACCAGCAGACCGTAGCCGTGCTGCTCGACCGCCGCTTTCATGCGGGCCGCCAACCAGGCATCGTCGTAGTCGAATTCGGGCAGCAGGACGGCGTGGGCACCGGCCCCCTGGGCAATCGCCAGCGCCAGATTGCCACAAAATCCGCCCAGGGTTTCCACCATGAACATGCGACCCCGCAAGGCATGGGCCGTGGTCATGGCGCCATCGATGGCCTGATAGGCATAGTTACAGGCCGAATCAAAACCCAAGGTGCGCTCGGTGCCGGGGACATCATTATCAATGGTGGTGGGGATGCCTATCCAACGCAGTCCCCATTCCGTCAGCAGCGGAGGGATGTGGCGCAGGGTGCCATTGCCCCCGAACAAGACGAGGTTATCGACCTGATGCTGTTGGATGACCGCCTGGATACGCGGACCGGCATCGTCTTTGCTCAGCACCGGGTCGCGGCTGGAAGGGAGGATCGAGCCACCGCGCCCCATCCAGGGGATGAGCGCATCCAGGCTTAGCGGGATCAGGTCACCTGCCAGCAGACCCGGGAAACCGCCAACCGCACCGATGACGGTATCGCCCCCGGCAGCAGCCAGACGGGTATATTGCCCCAGGAGCGCATTGATGCCGGGGGCATCTCCTCCGCTGACAACGAACAGGGTTTTCATGGTATTAAAGTGCCTCTTGCTGATTCTCGGCGGCAAAGGTGGAGAAGCGCGCAGCAGCTAGGTCATCGGTTGTGATGTTCAGCGGTTGATCGACAATGCGCTCGACCGCCCGCACCAGCGCAGGGGCATCCAGCCCATACTCTCGCATGAGGTAGGCGCGGCTGGCCCCGTGAATATAGGTATCGGGAATGCCGAGGCGGGTCAGGCGCGTGCCGATGCCGTGCTCGGCCATCAATTCGGCGACAGCCGTCCCTAAGCCACCCATTATGCTGTGATTCTCCAGGGTGATGATACCGCGTTTGGCGCGGCTGAGGGACTCGATGACTTGCGGATCGCTGAAGGGCTTGAGGGTGGTGATGTGCAGGTGCTGGATGCTGACCCCCCGCGCCGCCAGAGCCTGGGTCGCCCGCATGGCCTCTTCGGTGCAGATGCCAGTCGAGAGCAGGGTCACATCGGTGCCGGTGGAGAGCATGCGGGCATGATTGAGCCGCATCCGGTCGGCCGGATGAAAGAGCCGCGGAATTTCCCCACGCACCATGCGGATATAGACTGGCCCATCAATGGTGGCGGTCAGATCCAGCACGGATTCGACATCGGTGGCATCCCCAGTTTCGAGGATCGTCATGTTCGGCAGCGCCCGCAGCACGCCCAGATCGTCAATGGCCTGATGAGTCGCGCCGCCGGGGGTGGTCACACCGGGCAGGAATCCGAAAAGACGTACGCGCAGATTAGGGTAGGCGATGGACATCTCAAGCTGGTCGAGGGCGCGGCGGTACATAAACACGGCAAAGGTGTGAACGAACGGGGTATAGCCTTCCCGCGCCAGCCCACCGGCGACGCTCAGCATATTCTGTTCAGCCAACCCCATCGAATAGAAACGGTCCGGATAGGCATCCCGGAAGGTATCGACCTCGCAGGAGGTGGTCAGATCACCGGAGAGGACGATGACTTCCGGGCGATCTTTGGCCCAGGCGACCAGATTACGGGCGTGAACGCGGGTGTGCATCTCCATCAGGCTTCCACCTCCGGCGGCATGGCTTCCAGCGCGGCCCGGTAACGCTCGCGTTCAGCCTGGCTCTTGAAGCGGACATAATGCAGGTTGGGATAACGTTCTTCCAGAATGGGCATCCCCTGATAGGGAATGGTGCAGCCCAGCACGACGACCGGCCCGGTTTCCGAACGTTGTTCAGCCGCCCCCGCCAGCGCCTGAATATCGTGCCCATCGACCTGATAGACTCGCGCTCCAAAGGCCTCCAGTTTTTGCTGAATCGGTTCGAGGTTCATGACCTTTTCCATGCGGCCATCGACCTGCTGACCGTTCACATCAACAAAGACCGTCAGGTTGTTGACCCGGTGGAAGGCCATGCTCATGAAGGCTTCCCACACCTGGCCTTCCTGAAATTCGCCATCGGACATGAAGACCCAGACGCGTCCGGTGTCCCCTCGGCGCTGGCGGGCCATCGCGACCCCGGCAGCCTGACTGATGGCTTGCCCGAAGGAGCCACCGGTCACTTCCAGTCCGGGTGAGTGTTCGCCGCCGATCATCTCGACCGAACTGCCGTCGCGGTTGAAGTGTGCCAGCCCTTCCGGCGCCAGCCGCCCGGCTTCGATCAGCGCAGCGTAGAGTGCCAGAGCATAGTGCGTGGGCGAGAGGATGAAGCGGTCGAGATCCGGCGCGGGCAGCCCGTTATAAACACCGCCGTTGACGTGCCTGGGGTTATGGGGGCCGGGCGCACCGCTGAAGGGTACCGGGATGAGCGGCCCGGCGCTGGGGCCGAGCCGCATGGTATGCAGATAGAGGGTCGCCAGGATTTCCGCACTGGAACAGGCCTGACTGAGATAGCCTCCGTCGCCTGTCAGGCAGTGTTCCAGCACCCGGCGGCGGATGCCCCGGGCAGCACGGCGAATGGTGTGTAGTTGTTCAGTGGAAATACTCATGGGCAGCAGCTCCATGTATGGATATGGGCTGATGCTACCCAGCGGCAGTAGCGCCGTCAATCAGTCCAGTAAATCGGAGCAAGAGCCAACCCTTGCTCCGATTTAGGGGAGGGTTTGATCAGGTTCCAGGTGACTGCTGCACCGCTGACCGGAGCGTAATGAAGCTCACTGCGCCAATGAGGACGATCACCACCAGCCAGTAGATCGCCCAGAAGTTGGGATCCAGCACGACCGCATCCACATTCACCAGCTTGGGCAGCAGCTCCGTCAGTATACCGAAGATGCCAACGGCGATCAGCAGCAGACCGGAGGCGCGGTTGAGCAGATGATGGTGCCGGTTCAGCCAACCGATCAGCCGCCGCTGAAGTGGCAAAGCGACCAACGGCAGCAGCGCCAGCGGCCAGCCAAAACCGATGCCGAAGGCCAGGAAATAGAGCAGTCCATTGACGAGTTCACTGGTGTTGCCTGCCCCCAGCGCAAACGCGCTGAGGATGATGGGGCCGGTGCAGGGCAGCGTCATCGGGCCGAACAGCAGCCCATAGACGAAGGCGCTGGCATACGGGTTCTTCAACAGCGGCGCCTGGGCCGTCTGCAAGCGGGCGAAGGGGTTGCGCCCCAGCAAGAGCATCCCGCCAAAGATGATCACCAGGCCGTAGACGATTGGCAGCACCAGCGGCAGCACATCGCCAAAGCCCCGGTTGAGGAGGAATAGCAGCAAGCCGATGAGCGTCATCATGGTCAGCACACCCGCCAGCACCAGCACCCCCAGCCAGCCACTGGATCGACCGGCGCGGCCACTGGTGGCGTTGCCCGCCAGGAAGGCAATCAGGCCGGGGTAAAGCGGCAGTAGGCAGGCATTGGTCAGGATGGCTGCGTTACCCAGCAGGAAGCCATTCACCAACTCATTCATCGCCTTTAGGCTCCTGCGGCGGCGGTCAATTCCGCCACCAGCGCCGCCGCATCATGGCTGCCGGTACCGAGCGCGGTCAGACTGCCATCCGGGCGGATGATGAAGTGCGGGGTGGAAGGCGGGGTGATGGCGCTGCGGCCAAAGCTGTCCACCAGGCCCTGCGTGATTTCCATGCTGGCGGCTGCGTAGATGAAGTCCCAACCGTTATCCGTGGCGTACTGGGTTAAGGTGGCGTTATCCACATTTTCAGCCACGCTCAGCGCCACGAAGACGACCTGGGTTGGGTCAACCTGCTGCCGAGCAGCATCCACATTGGGGAGTTGACGGCGGCAGTTGGTGCACCAGGTGGCGAAAGGTTCAACGAAGACGGTCTTGCCAGCGAAATCTGCCAGCGTGAACGTCTGACCGGTTTCCGCGTTGACTAGCGGCAGGCTGGCCCAAGCTGGGCCGTTATAGGCGACTGTTTCGGCCTGAGCAGCCGCAGCCGGCGTATTGTCAGCCGTCGCGGGAACGGTAGTCGGCTCGGCGGGGATGCTGGTGGGATCAACCGGTACAGCGGTCGCTTCGACAGGGGCGGTGGTGGGTACAGTCGTCGGTTCGACTGGGGCGCTGGTTGGCGCAGTGGTGGGAACTGCGTTCTGGGCTGCCGGGGCGCAAGCTGCCAGCACCACCAGGATCAGGGATAGGAGCCATTTCATAGAGACAAAGCCTTTCTGCATCAAGCTTACTAAAGTGAACAGATCGAGTTTGACGGGTTCGCGCTGGGAAGACTGTTGCCTGGGCAACAGTCAGGACACACTCATCTCGTCCACAGGTAAACCATTCGTTACAATCGCCTTCACCTTGCACTGAAATTCTTACAGACGGGTTACGCAATGAAGCCGACCATACTGATCGTCGAAGATGATCCAACTATCCGCGAGGTGGTGCAGCGTTACCTGGAACGGGAAGGCTTTGCCGTGAAAGAGGCTGCCGATGGCCCTACTGCGCTGCGCCTGCTGCGCGAGTCGCCGCCGGATCTGCTCATTCTTGATCTGATGCTGCCGGGCATCGATGGGTTGACGATCACCCGCCAACTGCGGGATGCGGATAATCCATTGGTGGTGACAGAGGGGGATGTGCCGATCATCATGCTGACGGCTAAAGTGGAGGAATATGACCGTCTGCTGGGGTTTGAACTGGGGGCGGATGATTACATCACCAAGCCCTTCAGCCCACAGGAACTGGTCCTGCGGGTGAAGGCGGTGCTGCGCCGGTTGAAATCCGGCGCGGTGGCGCTGGCGGAACGCCCGCTGCATTTTGCGCGGCTGGCACTGGATCCCAAAACGCGGGAGGTACGGTTGGACAATAAGCTGGTGGATTTGACCGCCAAGGAGTTCGATCTGCTCTGGTTCCTCGCCAGTCATCCCCGCCAGGTTTTCACGCGGGATCAACTGCTGGATCAGGTCTGGGGTTACGCCTTTTATGGCGACCCCAGCACCGTGACCGTTCATGTCCGCCGTCTGCGGGAGAAGATCGAACCAGATGCGGCGAACCCGACCTTCGTGCAAACGGTGTGGGGGGTTGGCTACCGCTTCGAGGCGGACTGAGCCACCTCATTCCCCGGTCTGATAGTAATCCTTACCAGGGCGTAGTTCTTTCTCGAACAGGTCAAAACGCACCTGTACGCTCATCCCGGCACGCTCATAGAGCCGGGTGGCCCCGGTGATACTGCTGGCATCGACGCCGAGCCCGACGGACTCTTTGCCCTGTCCATGAAAGACCCGGAACGCTTCCTGCAGCAGCGCCATGGCAATCCCGCGACCGCGAGCCGTACGGCGCACAGCCAGGGTGGAGACCCAGCCCATGGACTCGTCATCAGCCCGTTTGGGGCGGCAGAGGCAAATGCCGACAACGTCCTCGCCTTCCATAGCGGCTAACCATAGCCCTGGCGCGAAGTTGCTCTGCCAGTGGTGCGACCATTCGGCAAATTCTTCCTCATAGTCACGTTCGACATGACCCCAGTGATCGCGCCAGGCATCCCGGCGGACATCGAAGATGCGCCGCCAATCTTCACCTTCAGCGACGGTATGCAGGCGCACACCTTCCGGCCAGACAGGTGCGGCAGGCGGTGCGTTCAGGTCGATCTTCATGCGGTAGAAATGCCGCGCCAGGTTGAAGCCTGCTGCCCGGAGCTGATCCTGGTAGCGTTCTTCGGTGGAATAGCAGAAGGCGTGCATCACCAGCCGTGAATCCGCCGGGATGATGCGGACATTTTCCAGCGTGCGCGACTCACACCAGTTGAGCAGCAGGGGCGTGATAAAATCGTCGCTCCAGTGATCCGGGTGACTGTAGACATCGATGGCTGGGGCGAAGGGACGCACATCGTCTTCGAGCAGGACATAGCCATCAATGCGGCCATCCGGGTTGAGGATCAGGCAGACATTGCGGCCCAGGTCGAAACCCGGCGCACCCCAAGTCTCCAGGATGTCTTCGAGCGTATCGCTGATCTCCCCGGCGGCGGCCATCGAGGTCGCGTGCTGGATCGCCAACACGGCTTCGGCATCCTCCATGCGTGCTGGACGCTGGGTATAGCCCGGTGGCAAAGTGAGGGTGGTCATCAAGAACTGCTCCTGAGGCAAGTGCCATGCACGTCTACCGATGAGCGCAGATCGTATCATATGTTTATGGGGTTACAAGGGGTCATGTAGGTTCAGATGATGAAGAGAGGTATATGCGATGACCTTTGAGTCTCCGATAAATGCAGTGTACCTGCGGCCCTTTCTGCCTGCCGATCAAGATGCTATACGGGCACTGATTCTGGCCGGATTAGGCTCACGCTTTGGCACTGTCGACGAGTCGCTGAATCCGGATGTGGATGATCTTCAGGGATATTATGTGCGTGTTGGAGAAACGGTCCTGGTTGCCGAGTATGAAGGCAAACTGGTAGGCTCAGGCGTACTGCACCGGGAAAACGGCAGCGATACTGTCGGGCGGATTGTGCGGGTGTCCGTCGCGGACTTTATGCAGGGGCGCGGCCTGGGCAAGCGGATCAGTCAGGCACTGCTCGAAGCGGCGCGCGTTCGACAATTTCAACAGGTGTTGGTGGAAACGAACGCCGATTGGACCAGTGCTTTACGGTTGTATCAGGGACTAGGTTTTCGCGAAACTCACCGCGTCGCCGTTCCGGAATATGGCTATACCGAAGTCCATATGGTGCTGCACCTGGTAGATTAGGTGACGGCTGCCCACTGCTGATAGGCCGGATCCCGCCACTCACCGGTCTCCAACACGGTTACCAGCGTATCCACTGCATCCCAGACATCGGCAAAGCCCACATACAGGGGCGTAAAGCCAAAGCGGAGAATATCGGGTGCGCGGAAGTCCCCAATTACCCCCCGTGCAATCAAGGCCTGTATCATGGCATAGCCTGCGGGGTGCCGCCAGCAAACTTGGCTCCCTCGGTGGTCGTGCTCACGGGGAGTCGCGAGTTCCAGCCCATGCCCTGCACACCGGGCTTCGACCAGCTCGATGAACAGGTCGCTGAGGGCAAGCGATTTGGCCCGCACCTGCTCCAGATCCGCCTCCAGCAGCAGGTCAATGCCACATTCCAGCGCGGTCATACTGAGGACGGGCTGAGTCCCGCACAGGTAACGCGCGATCCCTTCTGCCGGTGTGTACTGGGTATCAAATGCAAAGGGCTGGGCATGGCCCATCCAGCCGGAAAGCGGTTGGATAAATTGCGCCTGATGCCGCTCGGCCACAAAGACAAAAGCCGGCGCGCCAGGACCACCATTGAGGTATTTATAGCCGCAACCGACTGCGAAATCGACCTCACAGCCGTTCAGGTCAACCGGCATCGCTCCAGCGGAATGGGCCAAGTCCCAGATGACCAGCGCCCCGGTTGCATGGGCACAACGGGTGATGCTCGCCATGTCATAGCGGTAGCCCGTGCGATAGTTGACCTGTGTCAGCATGACGACGGCAGTTTCTTCATCGATGGCGTCGATGATCGAGTCCCCGGGGTGGAGTTCCAACACATGCTGGTCACCCAATAGGGCGATCAGGCCCTGCGCCATGTACAGGTCAGTCGGAAAGTTCTCCGGTTCCGAGCGGAGGATGCGCCGCCCCGGTCGCAGTCGCAAGGCCGCGCTCAATACCTTGAACAGGTTGATCGAGGTTGAGTCGGCCACGACGATTTCGCCCGGATTGGCCCCGATGAGGCGAGCGATCTTGTCCCCAATCCGGCGGGGCATGGTGTACCAACCGGCACTATTCCAGCCCCGGATGAGTTCATGCCCCCACTCCTGCTCGATGGCGGCCTGCAGGCGAGCCGGTGTGCTGACGGGCATGGCCCCTAGCGAATTCCCGTCCAAGTAGATGACGCCCGGCGGCAGGTGAAACCGCTGACGGAAGGGAAACAGTGGGTCAGCCGCATCACGCGCGGCGCAATCAGCACGGGTGGGAAAGCTCATGTCAGTGACACCCTGGTTGCCTAACTCTCCGCTGCGGGCGGCGGTACGGGCAGCGCATCAACGGGTGTATCTTTCCACTTCTTGCCTTCTTCGATCAGCATGACCGGCAGTCCTTCGCGGATCGGGTACTTGTAACCGCTATCGGCACTGACCAGCCAGCAGCCTTTGACCAGTTCCAGTTTGCCGGGGTCGGCCCCTTTGTCCTTATAGTGCACTGCTTCCGGGCAGCGCAGAATATCCAGCATTTGCGGGTCGAAGGTGGGGGTTGCCATGCGTTATCTCCTTCAGAACAATCTGTTGAGGTCGATTATCCCACGTTCGCCCCGTTCGTTCCAACCATCAACTTGCCAGAGCCGTGCCGACCTCGTACTCTTGATAGCCATCAAAGGTCATCCATTGAGAAACGATAACACACCATGACCCCTTCTCCGACCGAGTATGGCTGGGAAGCCGAAGATACTGCACCGGGCATGAGCCTCCAGCCAAAACCTGCTACCGCCCCGGTTGTGGTTTTGGGGGATGCCAATGTCGATCTGGTCATCCAACTGCCGGATTATGCCGGTGGCAGTCGTGACCTCTCCAAATCCGAACCGCAGCTTTTTGGTGGTGGCACCTGCGCGAACGTGGCCGTGGCGCTGGCACGTTTAGGGGTGCCAGCGCTCTTTGCCGGGGCGGTGGGTGAAGACGGCTACGGTCGCTGGATTCGTGATGACTTTCAGCACGAGGGCGTGGATACCAGTGGTTTGGTCTGGCTGCCAGATGCCTTCACCCCAACGGTGATCGCATTGGTGCAGGTCAACGGCGAGCGCGACCTGGTGGTATTCCCAACAGATGGCGGTGCGCCCAATTTGCTGGAACCACCTCAGTTGAATGCTGCCGTCATCGAACGGGCGGCCTGGCTGCATACAACGGGTATCTGCCTGCGTGGGGCGCTCTCTCGGGATGCACTGCTCCACGGGATGCGGCTGGCGCGGGCTGCCGGGGTGCCGGTTTCGATTGATCTCAATCTCCGCATTGAACTGTGGGGCTACGACGAGGACATCCGTCGAACCATTGAGGAAGCCATTTCGCTGGCAACCGTCGTTTTTGGTGGCGGCGCGGATGAGATCATCCCGGTGGCAAAAAATTATCCTGATGTGCTTCAACCGCAAGAGGCGGCCACGTCAATGGAGACGGGTGCAGGGGTAGGTGTCGCGGAGGCGCGTAAGCTGTGCAGCAATGAACGCTTGATCGTGGTGCGGAACGGAGCTGCCGGGGTGACGGCGGTTACGCCCGACAGCGTGCAGCACAGTCCGGCCTTTCCTGTGAAGGTGGTCAATGCGATTGGTGCCGGGGATGCGTTCAGCGCGGGTTATATCGCCGCTCAAGTGGCTGGGCTGAGTGTCGCTGAATCGCTGCGGTGGGCCAATGCGGTCGCGGCGCTCAAACTTGGTCGCCCGGGTGGCGCTCGTGATCTCCCCCGGCGGGATGAAGTCCTGGCCTTGTTGAATAGCCCACCCATGCCGTGATTTCAGTCCGGCGTATGACGATAGGTATATACAAAACGAGCCGGATCAAAAGATCCGGCTCGTTTAATTTGTAGGGTGATGTTAGAGGCTGTTGGCGAACTGAACCGCCGCATCCGTATTGAGACGGCTTCTAATGTCAGCAGGATCCGCATAGAAGCACATCGCTGACTGAAGCCGCAGTGCATCCAGTTCTTCCTGGGTAAAGAATTGGGCCCTAACCAGGCTCATGACCACCATGCCGGTAGGTAATGCATCAACAACCGGTAGTTGATTATAAGTGGTGGGGCAGGCGTCGAAGGAATCGCCCGTTACAAACAAGATCGATATGTTGATGGTCTTTTTACCGTCGGTAGCGGTTAACCACCCCGTCTGATCGCTGCTGATGCAAGCACGGACGGTAATGTCATCATCGCTCTCGTTGATACACAGTCGTAAGGGTTCGCTACCCGGTTCCGCCGGGGGTGGCAGCACGATTTGGAAATCCTGGGGGACCTGTTCGCGAGTCAGCATGCCGGACAGGAAACGCGCCAGGTGCCAACCGGCTTTCCATTCCCAGTCGCCGACACATTTACCTTCCATCACACCACCTTCATAGCAGGCGTTATCTGCCGAGGTGCCACATTCAGGCAGGCCGCTGCCGTCATCGGAGTCGGTGGTGCAGCTCGCCTCATCAGCCGATGCCGGGAATACCATAGCAACAGTCAGGGCGATCAAAGCAAGCAAGAGGATAAGCGCGCGTTGTTTCATGGCTAAATCCAATCGGGTAGAACCAATATTTCTACACATTACATGGATTTTTCGTTTAGAAAGATTAAGTAATTAATCCTTCGTATATTTTTCATATTTCGATTGACTTTCTGATTTAGAACACATATTCTGATTGACATGGGTCTCGGATTTATTGCCAGGAAAGAGGATGCTTCTTATGTCGACTGCCAAACTCACCCGCAGCGCCCCTGTTTTGCTCGTCAAGGATGTTATCCAGGCAGCGGCCCATTGGGGGGAAAAGCTGGGCTTTTCTGACCAGGAACTCTTCAACCATCCACCCGATTTCTGTATGGTGCGGCGGGATCAACTGACGGTGATGCTGGCGCAGGTGGGGCCGGGCGTGGCGATTCGTCCACACTGGACGGTTGTGGGGAAGCTATGGAGCGCTTATTTCTGGGTGGATGACGCCGAAGCGCTCCACAAAGAGTTCATCGAACGGGGTGCGACCATCGACTGGGGACTATCCATAAAGCCCTACGGGGTCAAGGAATTTGGCATCCAAGACCTCGATGGGCATGACATTGCTTTTGGACAAGTTTTGTAGAACCGGCTTAGGCCTGCCGGTCGAAACGAGCGACTGTGTCGATATAGTAGGTTTGGGGACTGAGGTCAATCGGTTGGGCGTAACTGAGGGTATAACCCTGGGCGGCCAACCGCTTGGCATCACGGGCCAGCACGGCAGGATCGCTACTCAGATAGACCAGGCGGGGGATGGCCCAGCGTGAGAGTTCATCAATGACGGTCACACTCAGACCATCGGCTGGCGGAGCAATGAAGGCCGAATCGTATTCGTCCTGGAGTTCGGGCAGCACATCTTCAGCCCGGCCTTCCAGGACATCAACATGCTCGAATTCTGCCAGATTGTGGTCGGCGTCAGCCGCGGCCAGCGGATCATCCTCCACCAGTGTGAGCAGTTCAACCTGCGGCGCGATGAAGGCGCTGAACAACCCCACCCCGGCATAGAGATCAAGCACATTTTGACCCGCACGCGGATCGAGCGCCCGCAGTACCGTATCAACCAGGAGCGGCAGTGCTGCCACATTCGCCGGGAAATCGCAACCCGCATGAACCCGGAATGCCCGTCCGCGCACATTGATGTGCGTGTAAATGTCGCCAATCAGGTTGACGGCCTGCCCATCACTCAGGCGCAGATTTACACTGGCTGGTAGGTCAAGTTCCAGTTCTGGCGGTTGATCGTCGTGGGTGGTCAGGATGAACATCATCGCGCCATCGCTGCCGATCTGCAAACGCAGGCTGCGAAGCCCGGTAATCTGTTCAACTTCCAGGCGTTCGTACAGGTCGAGCAGGTCAGGATGCAGCAGGTGGCACTCTTCGATTGGGAATACGGGCTGATGACCATCATCAGCCTGAGCGATGGCCTGATGAAATCCGGCACGTCCCTCGGCATTCAGCCAGAGGGTCATATGGTGGTTATAACCCCAGGCTTGCGGTGCGCTGATGACCGGACGGACATCCACATTGCTCAGGCCGCCGACTCGTTCCAGTTGATCCGCCAGGACATCCTGCTTGAGCAGCAGTTGGGCGCGGTAGTCGATATGCTGCCATTGGCAGCGTCCACAACGTCCCGGCCCAAAATGCGGGCAGCGCGGGAAAACCCGATCGGTTGAGGGTTCGAGCACGGTTATGCCTTCGGCAAAGGCCACCCGTCCCCGTTCGCTGACCAGACGGGCTGTGATGCGTTCGCCGGGGATCGCATAGGGAACAAAAATGGTGCGTTTTTCATGCCGACCGATGGCACTGCCGCCGTGAGCAATATCATCCAGCTGCAGATCGAAAGTGTTTGTCATGGTGGATTGTCAACCGTCTATAGTCGAAGGTCAAAAGCTGATCCCGACCGTTGAACAGCAATTATCTGGAACGCCGCAGGCGCACCAGCTTATAGCAGGAGTGTACAGGATAATGGGATCGGGTGTCGCCTGTCAAAGGTCACAGCCCCGCGATGACATACAGGCCGCAGGCTGATACCCGGCGGCTGAGCGCCCGGATTCGTGATCGGGGAAGGGCGCACTAGGGGTGCGCCCCGGCAGATTCCTGACTTGGCTTAGTAGTCGTCGTTGTCGTAGTAGCCTTCTTCGTCTTCGTCATCCTCGTCGTCATCATAGCCATCGTCGTCGTAGAGATCGTAATCGTCATCATCCAGTTCGGAGATGTCGTAACCGTCATCATCGACGAATTCATCATCATCGAGGGCGATCTCTTCCAGATCATCTTCTTCGATTTCTACATCTTCGAATTCTTCCTCATCCGCGAGGTCGATATCTTCTTCTTCCTCGAAGTCGGCTTCATCTTCATCGTCGACGGCATCCAGCACCAGCAAGTCATTCTCTGCAAACGGCATGTCACACCCCCCATTACAGCGGCAGGTCAAAAGCGCGGGTATTTTAGCAGGGAATCCGGCATTCACAACGGGAATTCCATGACCCCTGTTTTCCCTTCTATAGCCCATTCAGGCGGCTAAGTCAAGGTGGCAAGCCCGTCCTATAATGAGCCTTAACAGGCCGGTTGCCAGGTTCATTTACGAAATTGGGGAGATCCAGCCTTAAAGGCGTTTTTCGACCAGGCTCAGGAAATGGCGATGGAGTCGGTCATCCAGCGTTAACTCCGGGTGGAAAGCGGTCGCCAGTAAATGATCCTGTTCCACCGCTACAATACGCTCATCCGGCAAGCGCGCCAGTACCTGGACTCCTGGCCCAACCCCAGTGACTAAGGGCGCGCGGATGAAAATGGCGTGGAAGGGGTCATCCCCCAGCACAGAGACGGGCAAATCAATCTCAAAACTATCAACTTGCCGACCAAAAGCGTTGCGGTTGACGGTGATGTCCATCACCCCCAGTATAGGCTGACGATCAATGCCAATGTCTTTCGCCAGGAAGATCATCCCCGCACAGGTTCCCCAAGTTGGCTTGGCGCGGGCGAAGTCGCGCAGCGGCTCAATCAGGTTAAATTCGGTCGCCAGCTTGCCAATGGTTGTACTTTCGCCACCGGGGATGATGAGACCGGCCAAATCAGCCAGGTCAGCGGGTAAGCGAACTTCAACGGCCTCATGGCCCAGTTGCCGAATCGTCTTTGCATGTTCAATGAACGCGCCTTGCAGCGCCAGAATACCGATCTTCATCTATTGCTCCGCCTGAGTAGCCCGGATACCTGAGCCGATAGCCGGGTGAAGTGTAACTTGAATGTTTTCTATACTGAGGCAGCCCTTGTCAGGATTCAAGGGGTGTATAAGACCATTTGTTAAGGTACTTAATCTCATATACAGGAATACACTTATGTATAGCCAGAATTAGGAGGAGGCAAGATGTCTGCCTCGAACGATTCGCATACATTACTGACCAATACCCTCAGCGATAATGAGCGGGACACCCTCCTGAACTTATGGATGGAGGGGACCATTACTGAAACGCAGCTTGAAGAAGCTGTGCAACGGCATCGTGCGTATCGATCTTCGCTTCGGGATATATTGGGTTCGATGGGTGTGAACCAGGAATCCTATGCATCCTGGTTGGCCGAGTCGGCAGAAACTGGCTTTGTGAGCGAGCTGATCGGGTCGGAGTATTTTGATTACGATCCGGAGTTTATTCGCCGTTTTGATCCGCCTACCCTCATCCGTTTTTTGTTCTGCCCATTACGCCAACTGGATGAGCAAACGGTGATTGCACTGGCCGCCGAGACGGATGAGGATGCTGAAACCTATATCACGCAAGCAGTGCAACAGGTGATCCCTGGTGCAGAAGTCGTGATTTTGGTCGGCACCGAGATCGACATCACCCGTATGGTCAACTCGGTTTTTGAAAAGCCCCTGATCCATAAGGCCATTAATCTCATTCGGGAGCAGAACCCGGCACAGTCGGCTTCGACTGTATTCACCTACTGGCAAAAGGTGGTTTTCTGGGGTTTGGGCCTGCTGCTGGTGCTTGCTTTGATCTTGGATACCATCACCACTCTGCAAGTCATTGTCGTCTTGTTCAGCCTGGTCTATGTCGTTGGTGTTTTCTACAAACTGGTCATCAGCCTGGCTTCGTTTGTCAATGATGGGCATGGTGTCACCAAAGAACATATTGCTGAACTGAGTGATGCGGAACTGCCGATCTACAGCATTCTGGTGCCGGTCTACAAAGAACCGGAAGTCGTGCCGCGTTTGCTCAAGGCGCTGGCACGCATGGACTATCCCAAAGAAAAACTGGATGTGCTGGTGCTGATGGAAGCCGATGATGCCGAGACGATTGAAAGCGCCAAGGCTGCCCGTCCACCGAGCTTTTTCCGTTTCATCATCGTGCCGGACAGCCTGCCGCGAACCAAACCCAAGGCTTGTAACTATGGCCTGAACTTCTGCCGGGGAAAATACGTCACCATCTATGATGCAGAAGATGTCCCGGAACCGGATCAGCTCAAGAAAGCAGTGGCCGCATTTGAACATGGCGGCGAGAAGCTCATCTGCGTGCAGGCCGCGCTGAATTATTTCAACGCCAAAGAGAATTACCTGACCCGGATGTTCACGCTGGAGTACAGCTATTGGTTTGATACCCTCCTGCCCGGCCTTGACCGCCTGGGGCTGCCGATTCCGCTGGGCGGAACCAGTAACCACTTTCGCCTGGATGCGCTTTGGAAGTTGCTGGCCTGGGACCCATTTAACGTGACCGAAGATGCCGACCTGGGCATCCGGGCTTCGTCACAGGGGTATACGGTCGGTATCATTCGATCAACGACTTACGAAGAGGCGAATAAGGCATTCAAAAACTGGATTCGTCAGCGCAGTCGGTGGATCAAAGGCTATATGCAAACCTGGCTGGTCCACAATCGGAATCCCTTGAAGCTGCTGCGGGTCATCGGCCTCAAACAATGGTTGAGCTATAACTTCTTTATCGGTGGTACCTTCGCCATCTTCCTCATCAATCCGTTGATGTGGTTTTTCTTCATCATCTGGTTAGTCTTTCAACCGGCCTGGATGGGACTGCTGTTCTACGGATGGGTCTGGCAACTGGCTTTCTTCAGCCTGATTGTGGGTAACCTGTTAGCGATCTTTCTAAACATGCTGGCGGTGGTGCGCCGCCGCAAGTATGATCTACTTCCATATGCGCTCACGAATCCAATCTATTGGACGATGCACAGCATCGCGTCCTACATGGGTCTGTGGCAGCTCATCACCAAACCGTTCTACTGGGAAAAAACCAATCACGGGCTGACGCATGTCAATACTGATCACCTGTTTGAAGAAGCGCCTGTATCCCCAACTACGCCATCGTGAACTAGGGCGCACGGCTGTGCGCCCCATTATTTTGCTCATCACGTTATTGCTTTCCATTCGGCTGTCTCTTGCACAGGAGTTCACGCCGCCGGTTCCGGCGGACTACCCCACATGGATCGCCCTGAACGATACCCTGATTCCGGCCTCCGACCCCCTGCGGTTGGCACAAGAACTCAACGGCCTGACAGTTGAGCCGATCTTGCCAACGCGCGCTGTGACCCGCGAGCTAGGAGAAGTACAGTCGTTTTGGATTGTGAATGATTCGGAGGATCGCAGCTTTCAGGTCGAAGCGGATCTGCGGGTGGTGGGTGAACATCTCTACCTGTGGGTCGAGCGCGGTGTGGATGTGAATCTGACCGAACTGCAGGCCTTGGTGGCCGAGTTCGATAGCCGCATTTATCCTGATGTGCGGGCTTTATGGGGTAGTGAACCCAGCCCGGGTGTGGATGGTGATCGGCGCATTTATGCGCTCTTTGCTTATGGCATGGGGCAGGGCGTCGCAGCTTATTTCGCTTCTCGTCACACTTATCCGGCGCTCATTTACCCGAATAGCAACCAACATGAGATGTTTTTCGTCAACCTCGATGCGTTTGGAACCCAAAACCTGAACTCAATAGTTCTGAAAAGCACGTTGGCACATGAATTTCAGCATATGATCCGCAGCAATATTCAGGATAACGAAGCCACTTACCTGAATGAAGGCTATTCCACATTCACGCAGGTCTATTTATACGACGATGCCGATGCGGTCATCTGGTACCTGCAGCAGCCCGATACGCAGCTCAACGCCTGGGCGGAGGGACAAAACCGGGCCGCCAATTATGGCGCATCTCAACTCTTCATTACCTACTTCTTTGACCGTTTTGGGCTGGAGGGACTATGTGCGCTCAGCGACCATCCCGGCCTGGGTCTGGATGCGGTCGACGGCACCTTGCAAAGTCTGGATCAAGCCAGTGTGGATGAATTTGTGCTTGATTGGGCTTTGGCGAATCTGATCAATGATCCGACGGTAGGCGATGGTCGGTACTTCTATCCAACCTTGCCCGACTTACCTGAACCAGAGCCGGTACGGGCCTTACGTGAATATCCTGCCATCGTACGTGCTGATGCCCACCAATACGGTGTGGATTATTACCCGCTGCAAAATCTTGAGACATATTCTCAAGTCCTTGTTTCCCTGGATGCTTTGCCGACGATTCCGTTGATTGATACAGCACCCAGCAGCGGTCAATGGCTGTGGTACAGTCAGCGGGGCGATTCCAGTTCGACGACGCTTACCCGGGCCTTTGACTTGTCCACGGTGAGCAGCGCCACGCTTGAATATAACGTCTGGTATGATCTCGAAGATGATTGGGATTACGCCTATTTGCAAATCAGTACGGATGGCGGCCTGACATGGACTATTCTGCCCACTGCGTATACGACGCCTGAGAATCCGCATGGGGCTGCCTATGGCCCCGGTTACTCAGGAGAGAGCCAGGGTTGGTTGTCCGAAGCGGTTTCGCTGGACGCATACGCAGGGAAATCGATCCTCGTTCGCTTTCAGATGATTACTGATGATGCGATCAATCAACCTGGCATCGCGATTGACGATGTGCGTATCCCCGAGATTGGCTATGTCAGCGATTTTGAACTTGATGATGGGGGTTGGGAAGCCGAGGGATGGATACGGATGGATAATGTGCTGCCTCAGCAGGCCTGGGTCACACTGGTCCAGCGCAGCGGGGATTCTACCCAAATCGACCAGTGGCGGGCGCAGGGCAGCGCAGTATGGACGGCCAGCATCGTTCCCGGGGTGGAATCAGCCACGTTGGTCATTTTACCTTTTGCCCCGGTTACGACCGAACCTATGCGTTACACACTCACCGTAGATATAAACTGAATTATGGATGACTACCGCGAACAGCTGCTCCAGCGCGTGCTGGACGACAATACTTTTCTCAACCTGACCTTCAAGGGCGTGATTAGCGAGCGATTACCCTATCGCCAGGTGACCGGTCGCCTGGTTGAGATTCGGGGGCGAAGGCTGTGGCAGGTGTCCCACTTCACCCAGAAGCAGGACATCACCAAGAATTATGATCGGGCAGAAATCGAAGCCCACTTGCACGAGTTGTTGGCCTTACCGTTTAACACGTTACAGGTCCGGAATCAGGATGAAGCCATCACCGTGCAGATTACCAAAAAGGGCAAAGCCATTCTCCACCGCGAGCGGACATCCGCCGCTGCTGACCCGGCTCTAGCGCATGATACGCCCAAGCTGCTGCCTATTCCCGCTGACCCTGCTGACCGATTTCTGCAACAGATTGGCCTGATGACGCCGGATGGCCGGGTGAAAGCCGATATGCAGGGCAAGTTCGCTCAGATCAACGAGTTCATCAAGTTGGTCGAACATACAGGCGAGTTGGCCTCCCCGGCAGATGGGCAGCCGCTACATATTCTGGATTGTGGCTGCGGTTCAGCGCATTTGACCTTTGGGCTGCATCACTACCTCAATGATTTGCGGGGCATCCCGGCGACTATTGAGGGTATTGATACCAACGCGGATCTGATGCATAAATCCAATGCTTTGGCGGCAGAACTTCAGATGGGGGCGAGTTGCTTTACGGCGGTGCCGATTGCGGAATATGTCCCGGCGCAGGCTCCCGATGTAGTCGTCGCACTCCACGCCTGTGATACGGCTACGGATGATGCGCTGGCATTGGGTATCCGGCAGGGCGCTGGACTGATTGTGGCAGCCCCTTGCTGTCATCATCATCTGCACCGGCAGTTGAAAAATAGCCCTGCTCCTTTTGGCCCGGTACTCAGGCAAGGCATCCTCAAGAAGCGGATGGCCGATATTCTGACGGACACCTTCCGCGCTCTGCTGCTGCGAATAGCCGGATACAAAACCGATGTGATCGAATTTATTGCGGCGGAACACACGGATCGCAATCTGATGATCCGGGCGATCAAACGCCGCGAGGGGAAAGATTCTAAAGCGGTAGAGGAGTACCTGGCACTCAAGAGCTTTTGGGGAGTGACACCATATCTTGAAATTGCCTTAGGTGATTTGCTACTGCTCTAAAATCCTTATGTCCCGGCAAGCCAATTACCCTTAGACTGGGTAATATATACGTTCAGGTACTTCTCATCACCTGTTGTGACATCGGTATATCAGGCAACGGCCATGTATAAAGAGCCATCATTGGATAATCGATTGGGCTTTGGTCTGAATACCCCGGTGCGTCTGGCGGTAATCAATTTGGGGTTGGCGCTGGTCTATATTGTGACGGCGTTGCTCGGCCTTCAGTTCGCGACCGTCAATCAGGCAGTGACGATTATCTGGCCACCGACCGGTATCGCTATTGCCGCGACACTTCTATTGGGCCGCCGTGTGTTACCGGCCATTTTCTTTGGCGCGTTGACCATCAATCTCATAAACGGATTGGGGATTGTCGCCGGAGTCTCGATTGGAATTGGCAATACCCTCGAAACGTTGACGGCAGTTGTTTTGCTGGAACGCTTTCGCTTTCGGCCCACCTTTGAGCGATTAGCCGACGCCTTCATTTTTATGGTAGCGGGTGCTGCAATCAGTTCGCTGGTGAGCAGCACAGTGGGTGTTTTTGCGCTGGCACTTACCGATCAAGCCGAAGCCGGACTGCTGCCGACGATTTGGTTCAACTGGTGGTTAGGGGATGCTTTGGGCGCGCTGGTGGTCGCCCCCGTGATACTGACCTGGGCCAAGACCCCTTCCAGCCCGATCACGCGCCAAAAGCTGCTGGAAATGGTCGTCGTCGCCACCATCATCCTTTGCCTGACGCTGGTAGTCATCCTGAATAGCAGTGAGATTAGCCTGACTCAACCGCTGGGGTACCTGGCGTTTCCCGGTCTGGTCTGGATTTCACTGCGTTTTGACCGACGCGAAGTGATCGCGACCAGCTTTGTCGTCTCACTGTTGAGCGTCCTGGCTATCAACATCGTAGCCAGTCGCTCGGAGTCCTATGCCCAGACCCTATCGAATGGGATAGGTTATTACTTAACTACACTATCCATTACTGCTCTGCTGTTGTCTGCGGCCTTGACCGAGCGTCGGCATGAGGCGGAGCAGGCAGAACGCGCTCGCAGTCACTTTGCCCGAATCTTTGAGCGCAATCCGTCAGCGATCACGATCACGACATTGGATGATGGTCGCTATGTCGATGTCAACGAGAGTTTCTTACGGATTGTGGGCTATTCCCGAGAGGAATTATTAGGGCGCAGCAGCCTGAACGAACTTCCCATCTGGCAATCGAGTGAGGATCGCCGCATGATGCTCAGTCAATTACAGGCTGAGGGGCGTGTACGAGACTTTGAGACTGGTTTTCGAACGAAATCCGGCCAGGTCCGCGATGTAATGATTTCGCTGGACGAAGTGCAGATGGATGGCAATCGCTATCTGCTGGGTATGGTACGGGATGAAACGGAACGCAAACGGATTGAGGCGGATGCACGCACCAGTGATGCCCGTTTCCGGGCCGTTTTCGAGGCGGCTACCGTTGGGATTGTGGTGACGAAGAATGATGGCACCATCATTCAGAGTAACCCGGCCCTATGCAGATTGCTTGGTTGGACAGCAGATGAACTGCGTGGAAGCCATTTCCGTGAATTTACCCACCCTGAAGACATTGAACCGAATGTCGAACTCCTGAACCAACTGAATGCTGGTGAAATCAACGGCTATGAGATGGAAAAACGCTATCTCCATCGATCTGGCCAGACGTTGTGGGTGCGGGTTAGCATTTCGTTGTTCCCCGGTCTGGTCGATGGGGAACGGCTTCTGGTCGGATTGATTGAAGATATTACAGAGCGCAAAGAGGCGGAGGAACGCCTGCGGCAAAGCGAAGCTCGCTTTAGAACTATTTTTGAGAACACACCCATTGGTATCTCGTTTGGGGATCACGAAGGTGTGCCGCTATTGACCAATGCTGCCTACAGCCGAATCCTCGGTTTTGATCCAGAGGTTCTTCAGAATACCCATTGGACTCAATATACTCATCCTGATGATATTGTTGCGGATCAGGCCCAGTATGCGCGTTTAGCTGCCGGTGAAATCCCCGGTTATCAGATGGAAAAACGTTATCTTCGTCCGTCTGGGGAGATGATTTGGGCGAGGATTACCCTGCTGCGTTTGCACGATTCTTCAGAGGGGGCACCACGCACCTTATCCCTGTTGGAAGACATCACGGAGCGCAAACAGGCGGAAGAGACGTTGCGCCAAAGCGAAGCCCGTTTCCGTGCCATCTTTGAAAATGCGGCAGTGGGTATGTCTTTCGCCGATAAAGATAAACGGCCCATGCTGGCAAACCCGGCTTATTCCCGCATCCTGGGTTATTCGCTTGAGGAGCTGCGCGTTAAGCCCTGGATGCAGTATACCCATCCGGACGATGTGCAGGCGGATCATGATCTTCATACGCAGATGATGGCCGGCAAAATCGATCATTATGCCCTGGAAAAGCGGTATATCCGGAAATCTGGGGAGGTGATCTGGGCACGACTGACGATGCTGTTGGTGCCGGATGCGGATGATGGATCTCCCCGTGAACTGGTCATGGTGGAGGATATTACGCAGCGCAAACTGGCTGAAGAAACACTGCGCGAAAGTGAAGCGCGTTTCCGTGCGATCTTTGAAAATGCCCCGATTGGCATCAGCTTTAGCCATCCCGGTGATAAGACCATTTATGTCAATCAGGCTATCTGTACTTTCCTGGGCTATGAACAAAGTGAACTCCGGCAGCTCCACTGGTCGCAAACCACTCATCCGGATGATGTGAAGGCCGATCAGGACTTGCTCACCCGCTTTGAAGCCAATGAAATTCCAGGTTACCAGCTCGAAAAGCGCTTTATCCGCAAGACCGGCGAAGTGGTCTGGGGCCGACTGACCGTGACACGGGTCGTCAATGCCGATGACAGCAAACCGATGCGTCTGGCGCTCATTGAAGATATTCAGGAGCGGAAGCAAGCCGAAGAAACGCTGCGCCAGAGCGAGGCTCGTTTCCGCGCCATTTTTGAGAATGCCTCGATCGGCATTAGCTTTGGCAATGGTCAGGGTGGCAATCTTTTTGTGAACCCGGCCTACTGTGAACTGCTTGGTTATACGTCTGAAGAACTTGAGCAGATGCACTGGCGGGATTACACCCATCCTGATGATATAGAGGCGGATGCAGCGCTTGCCAAACGACTGCGCGATGGTGAAATCTCCAGTTATCAGATTGAGAAACGCTATCTGCACAAAGCCGGTTATCCCATTTGGGCGCGCATGACACTGACGCTCTTGCCGGATTATGAAACGGGAACCTTACGCGGGCTGAGTTTGATCGAGGATATTCGGGAGCGCAAAGCGGCGGAAGATGCATTGCGTCAGATCAATACAACGCTGGAAGAGAGAGTCTATGAACGCACTCTTGAACTGGAAGCTGCCAATAACCGCCTGACTGAACTGGACCGCATGAAATCGCGCTTCATTGCCGATGTCTCTCATGAGCTGCGCACACCCTTGAGTGTCCTCAACACGCGGGTCTATCTACTCGAGCGGACGCCCGAGGAGAAGCGAGCCGAATACATGCAGGGCTTGCGGGAACAGATCGAGCGCCTGAGTAAGTTCGTCAACGATGTGCTGGATCTATCCCGTATCGAAGGCGAGCGTAACCAGATGACTTTGGAAAAAGTCGCGCTCAATCCCTTGGTGGCTCAGGTGGTCGATAGCCTCCAGCCGCGGGCATTGGAATTAGGTCTGGAATTGGATTGCCAGCCAGCAAACGATTTGCCCCGCGTCATTGGTCATAGTGAACGTCTGGGGCAGGTTATCACCAATCTGGTATCCAACGCGCTCAAGTACACCCGGGTTGGTCGTGTACTGGTCAGCACGGGTTTGGAACCAACTGGTGAGCGAGCCTGGTTGCGCGTCGAGGATACGGGCATCGGTATCCCAGCAGAGGACCTGCCCCATATCTTCGACCGCTTCTACCGGGCGCAGAATGTCTCCCAAATGACGATTGCCGGCACCGGACTGGGACTCAACATCGCCAAAGAGATCATCGAAATGCATGGTGGGGAGATCAGCATCGAGAGTGAGGTGGGGGTAGGTACAACCGTGACTGTCTGGTTGCAGGTTGCGCCGAACTTGCCTGCGACCGGTTCCCTGAAGCGGTGAGTAATCGCTTGCGGCTATTCTTATTTCGGCACGTCTTCCCGTCAGCACATCGTCCGGTCTGGGCGCGACTGCGCCTTCACACACGCGACTCATAGCTGATGAATTCCAACAGGGAGCCATCGGGATCGCGGAAGTAGATGCTGGTGCCGCGCCCGCGTGCGCCGTTACGCTCCACTGGGCCGAGTTCGACTGGTACGCCATGCACGTTGAGGTGTGCAAGCGCTTCGTTAATCGGCCCTGCCCACTGGAAACAAAGATCGCTGTTGCCTGGCTGCACCGGAATCCGCGCCAGCGGCACCGCCTCCACCCCCGGCCCGTGACAATTGAGTTGCGTCGAACCAAAACGGTAGGCAAAGCCCTTCCCTCGAGGGATCACCTCTGCGCCCATGACCTGCGCATAGAAGCGGTTCGAGCGTTCCCAGTCACTCACATGGATGACACAGTGGTCGAGGGAAATGGGCGGTGTCATAAGGATTGCTTGGTGTATCTAAGGTGCGATAGATGACTGATTAATTTTGAACCGGATGAGCACTACTCGCCACCCGCTCAATATCCGCAGCGTGCAGCCGATTGTGATGCAGCGTGAACAGGATCAACTCGCGTACGGTCACATTGCCCAGCGCAGGGTGGGGGAGCTGGTGACTGTCGAGGCTAGCCTCACTCCATTGCCGAATCGCACTGATGAATTTCTGGTTGGCCTCATCCCACTGATCGACCAGATACGTGTGCAAATCAGTCACGCCTTCCGGCACCCGATACGAAGCCGGGACGACCTTTTCATAATCTTCGGCGCGGATGCCGGTTGCCAGCCGTTCCCCATAACGTGCTGCCAATGCGCTGTAGCTCAGCGAAGGATGCTCTGCCGGGCCGAACATACTCCGGATACGGTCTTGGGGCAGACCCAGCCCTTTTGCAACTGGCTTGATGCTCAGCAGGAGGTGTTTGAGATAGTCGGCAGCAGACCAGGTATCGGTCGATGTATTGAAGAACTGTGCTTCCGAATAACCGCGTAGCTTGCCTGCCAGATCGTGCTGGAGGGCTTCTAATTGCTCAATTAACTCAGCTTGAGTATGAGGATCGTTCATCACAGATAGCCTTTCATAATCGTCACCAGTTCGCGGGCGCGGTGCTGCGCTGTATGCTGTTTGAACACCCGTTCCCGCGCCCGGTTGCTGACGGCTATCCGTTCCGCCTCGTGGGAAAGCAGGTATCGGTAGCGGTCGATAGCTTCTTCCTGTGACTGAACAATGAAGAGTTCTTTACCCGGTTCGAACCATTCCTCGATTCCCAGATAGGGATTGGCAACCATGCAGCAGCCCATCGCCGCCAGTTCAAAGGGACGGCAGGACGACGACGCATATACCGAAGCGTGGGCCAGCCGTGTGATACACAGATTGATCTTGCTGCGGCAGGCGTATTCGCGCAATTTGCTGAAGCTCAGGTAGGGCAGCAGTTGGGTTCGCCCCAGGTCGCCCAGTTGAGTCCCGCGCACCGCAAATTTGGCCTCCGGTAGGGCGCGTGATGGCCCGGCTAACATATCTTCAACCCATTGGGCGCGATATTCTTTGCCATGCCCGTAGAACATCACATCCAGGTCTTGTGCAGGGACACTGATCGGGCTGAATACCTCGGTATCCACACCCCAATAAACCGTATGCACCTGCTTTGCGCCCAGCGCCTTGAGGTAGCTCTCGCCACCTTTGCTATTGCTGATCACCGCCGCGTACTCACCAGGATCGGCACCCTGATAGATGCGGAAGCCGCTGGCAAATCCACTCATATTGGGTAGGCTGGCAGGGACATCCCCATCATAGTAAAAGAAGGGTTTGCCATGTTTGCGTTGGAGTTCGGCAGCCACCCCCACCAGATGATTCAACGGTGCAGTCAGGATGAGGACGCCAGCCGCATCTGGGTTCTTGGTGAGCAGGTGATCGAGATGCTGGTACCAGAGCGGGGTGATGAAGGTTTTGACCATCTGCCGGATAGCGCGGTCGGAGGTGGAGTCGGCTGTTGTTGAGCTTGTAGGGACGGGATTTATCCCGCCCGCTGCCGCTGACTTTTCACCCTGAACGGGGAACGGGGAACTGTGAACGGCCTGCTGGCTGGAAGCTGGTCGCTGGAATCCGGAAGTCGCCTTCCGTAGTCCATCCCGTACCGCTTTAAATGCATCCCCCTGCCACTGCGCAGGATTGGGTGCTGCCCGCCACCAGAGCGACTCGATGGCAGGGCCTTGATACGGGGTGGCGATGACATCTACACCGATTTCGTAAAAGGCTTTGAGCAGTTGCCACCAGGCCGGGGTGGCGCTGAAGGGTTGAGTCAGGTCGAGTGAAGCCGCGACAACAATCAGTTTCATAGGCTATTCGTAGGGATAGGGATGGGGCGATAAGGCTGCCGGGAAGACATTTAGGTAGACCTCACTGAGGGGTAATTCCGCGCTGATGCTTTGCAGTGGAATCGCATCTTCCAACGAGCGATACTCGCGCAGAGTCCACACGCTGTCCTCACCCCTATGATGCAACTCAGCATAGATGCGGTTCTGGTCGATCAACAGATAGTCAATCAAGGTCGGCGTTGTACGGTAACGCTCAAATTTGTCCGCCCGGTCATAACTGCCGGTCGTCCGTGACATCACTTCGATGACCAGCGCGAAATTGGTCAGAGCCGGTACTGGATCACGGGTTTTTGCGCGCTCACCGCACATAGCCACCGCATCTGGATAGAAGAAGCTGCCGTCTTTCGTCTTGACCAATTGATCGGACGTAGCGGTATGACAGCCGCGCCGGGCAATCTGACTATGCAAGAGCGCACCGATATTGCTGACAATCGATACATGATTTGGTTGCGAGCCAGACCTCATGTAAACCTCGCCATCGATATACTCATGGCGAAATTCACTTTGCGCTTCGTTGAGCATATAGGCGTCAACACTCATCCGATTGTGCCGTTGTTGAGAGGCGAACATCTTACTGCCCTCCCAGCAACCGCTTCTTGCGTGCTTCCAGTGCCGCTGCCACCGCATCCGGTGAGGGAGCCTCTGCCTTCTTCGTCAGTTCCTGTTCACGGGCGCGGGCTTCGGCCTCGATCTGTTCAGGAGTCTTGATCTGGAAGTCCGTATCGAGCAGGGCGTCCTGTTTGGGAGCCTCGGCTTCTTTCAGACGTTCCTGACGTTCTTTGAGGGATGCATCGACTGGTGTGACCGTCGCGGTAGGGGCCACTGCAGGTTTGACCAGCGCGGTACCTTCGACCACGGTGGTGGCTTTCGGGGCCGGCTGCCGCCGGTTGAGTAAGCCCCGTACCACGCCCATCAAATCATAATTGACCGAAAGCCGCCCCAGCACAAAGGCTGCTGCTGCCGTGATCAGAATCGGCACAATATTTGTGAGAAAGTTGATTGCCATCAGGCCAATGACCACCAGGGCCACCAGCAGCAGGACGGTTCGCAGCGAATTCCACATGGGACTAAGCCTCCCCAATCATGTACAGCCGTGATTATACACGTTGGTCAGTAAATCCCTTGCGGCGAAAACTCGGTTCGGGGATACAATGGGTGGATACTCATAACAAGTTTCTCATTTTAATGATGATCAGCTTCACAGGGGGACATCATGCCGCGAGTGATTGACCCGCAGGATTTGCGCCAGATTCCGTTATTCCAGTTGCTGGATGATAACGAATTAGCAGCGCTCACCGACCAGCTTGAAGTGCGGAAGTACTGGAAAGGCCAGATGGTGTTCTGGCAGGGCTCGCCCGGTGATACCATGTTTCTCGTCCATTCAGGGCGGGTTGAACTCTATATCAAAGACAAAAACGGCGATGTCGTCAATCTGAATTGTGCAGAACCGGGCGATATGTTTGGTGAACTGGCTTTGCTCGATCAGCAGCCACGTTCTGCCAATGCCAAAGCCACGGCGGATACCACCTTGTTGGTGATCGACCAGAACGACTTGCGGCAGTTGTTCCAGGCTTATCCGGCAGCGGCATTTGACATCATGGCAATGCTCAGCCGGCGCATTAGGGAAGCGGATGTGCTCTTGAGTGAGCGGGTGGTTGCCCGGAATGTCAACGACGAGATGGTTACCGAACGGAGCATCAACCAGCGCTTGGCGGACTTCTTTTCCATGATCGCTGGGGATATGCGCTTCGTCTATGCCAGTGGTGTCTTTTTCGCAGTCTGGATTGTGTGGAATACCAATCTGATTCCGGGGCTGGCTGCCTTTGATCCTTTCCCGTTTGGTCTGCTGACGACGATTGTCTCGCTGGAAGCGATTTTCCTATCGACCTTTGTCCTGGTTAGCGCCAACCGCCAGGCCGAACGTGATAAAGTTCGCAACGACATTGAATATGAGATTAATGTCAAAGCCGAACTCGAAATTAAGGAACTGCACGATAAAGTAGATCGGTTGGAAGATCTGCTGGCTTCTCATCTGAACAAACTGGATTCCCGCATGACCGAGGTGAATACCAGCGTGCGGCAGGCCGCCCAGACTAGTCTCCCCCGCACCGTCAATGGCGAGGCGACTGATGTCTTTTGAGCGTTCAGCTTGGGAAGATCCCGTTGAGATAGAAAATCGGAACAAATGTTCCGTTTCTGCAGTGCGGCTTGTGATAAAGTGAGCTTAATCTCACCCCGCCTGTCGCCCATCTGATGCTGCTCTAGTGGACAGCCTGACCGAGTCAAATATGTCCATTGTGTCCAATATGTCCAGCATATGGGAGTTTTTGGGGCTGCCAACGGCAACCAACGCGCTCCAAAATCCGACGGCACACGTACTGACTTTGGAGTGACTGAGAACGACCTACTGTGAACGCTATCGCTACCCACGCTCCGGCTCGTGATTGGGCCGCCCTGACCGAAGCACTCACGAACGCTTTCCTGAGTCTGGATTTTTATGCTGCGTTGGAGATCGCCCTGACCCGCGCACACGCCTTTATCCCAACCTGGGAGTCCCATCACCCGGAGGCGACCTGGGCGAAAGGGTTGCTGGTGTGGATCGTCTCCTATGGGGTCGCTCCGGCCAATTTACCTCAGGAGGCCGGGATGCCCCATAGCAGCCCCGGTGCAGCGAATTTCCAGCAGGCATTGATTGATCTGGCACGCGGCGTAGAAAAGCAGACCCCGCTGGAAAACCGCCTGCGCTTTCTGGCAAGTGCCGTCAGTCAAGTGATTGTGGCGGAACTCGCCGCCGCCTGGTATGCCGATCACCCTGAAGCCTGGGCGGAACAAAGCGAGCGCGGCGACGAGCTTGAACCGAATGGATTGACTGTTCGGCAGCGCATCTATCTCGACTTCTGGTACGATCCACAAACCGCCGCGCGGGATACGGCTGCCTGGCTGGAAGTTGCCGCAGCAGTGGAGCAGAAAAGCAGGCGTTAGCGAAAGGATGAATCCGCATGGTTATGACGGAAATCATCATCATTGTGATGGTGCTGATTGCCTTGGTCTGGTTTCTCCGATCAAGGGGTGGGACGACCAAGGCAACAATGGCTCCTGTTCAGTTAACCGAAGATGCCGCTTCAGCGCTGGCGGACTCGGTGGTGCAGGCCGCGTTGGATCGGGGTAACAAGATTGAGGCTATCAAGCGGGTCCGCCAGTTGACCGGCCTGGGTCTGAAAGAAGCCAAAGATCTGGTTGAAGCCTACCAGCGTAACCCGGATAGTGTTGTAGAAAAGAAGAAACGTCCGGTAAATGACCTCTCTGCCGATGGGGTCCGTGATCTGATCGAAGAAGGCAAGCTGGACGAAGCCACCGACCTCTACCGCCGCTTCGCCGGGGTCGATCAGTACACGGCGCAGGATGCCGTTGAAAAGCTGCGTAAGGAGATGGGCCAATAGGCCGGGAATCCTATAGGTCAGGGGCAGACCATCGTCTATCGTAGAGTCGGGTTGAGGCTAAACGATGGGACGCGCTTTAATGGTTAACACGGACAGACGCGCCACATGGCGTTTTTATGGTATTGCCTTCCTCTTGCTCACGCTGGTTGCGGCTTGCGCGCCGGCGGCTCCTCAATCGACTAATTCTGCTGAAGTGCCGATCCTCGCACCACAACAAACCCTCGGACGTGGTTGGATCACCAGTGTGGCTTATGCGCCTGATCAGACTGTGCTGGCGGTGGGCAGTTCCATCGGCACCTGGCTCTACGATGCCGCCGATCTCAAAGCTGAACCGCGCTTTCTGCCCGACCATACCGAACCGGTCAGCAGTCTGGCCTTTAGCCCGGATGGGGCGCTGCTGGCAACCGGCAGTTGGGATAATACAGTCGCACTTTGGGATATCGAAAATGCTGCCTTAGTCCGGACGCTGACGGGTCACACCAGTGATGTTAATGCCATTGCTTTCAGCCCGGATGGAGCCCTGTTGGCTTCCGGTGGTGTCGATAACACCATCCGCCTGTGGGATGTGAACACCGGTGCCGAACAGACCACCCTGGAAGGGCATCTGGATGCGATCGAGAGTTTGGCCTTCAGCCCGGATGGAAAAACGCTGGTCAGTGGCAGCCGGGATTACACGGCCAAGCTCTGGGATGTGGAAACGGGTGCCGAGTCGCGCACCCTGACCGGGCATAGCTACTGGGTGATGGCGGTCGCTTTTAGGCCCGATGGCGCTCAAGTGGTGACGGGCAGCGCCGATAACCCCGCTTTTGTCTGGGATGTGGAAACCGGCGAAAAAGCATCTGAGTTTCTTGGTCATGCCAATGGGATTACCGGCGCGCTTTGGTTGGATGAGACACGGGTGCTGACCGCCAGTCTGGACGGCACCGCCCAGGTCTGGGATGCAGCTACCGGAGCAGTCGAGCAACGCTATGGCGATGATAATCTCAGTTCCATTCGCTCGATAACGCTGGGGCGCACTGATGGACGGTTAGCGCTGGCCCGCCTGACGGGTACTGTCGATATGTGGTCCTCCAGCGGGGAATTGCTGGGCACGATGTCAGGTCATAGTGGAGCCGTCAACGGACTGGCCTTTAACGCTGACGGAACAGCACTAGCGGCGGGCAATGGCAATGTCATCTCCCCGGATAGCACCATCCGCGTCTGGGATGTGGCGTCTGGTACGGTGGCAGAGACATTGATCAGTCAGGATGGCAACATTAACAGTGTGGCTTTTAATCCCGCTGGCACTGAGTTGGTAGCTGGCACCGAGTTCGGTGTGGTGCAGGTTTGGGATTTGACCAGCGACCGCGCGCGTCAGCGCATTCCCGCCCATATTAACGATGTCCTGAGTGTGGCTTTTAGCCCGGATGGGACGCAGGTCGTTTCGGGTGGGGCGGATGCCAAAGTCCATCTGTGGGATGCAGCTACCGGGGAAGCCATCGGTGAAGGGGTGAAAGCCGAGCAGTCCTTCACCGTAGCCGAGGGGATGGTCGTTGCCTCCACCGGCTTTGAGGATCTGGTCAGGCTGCCGGACTTGCAGAGCGAACTGGCCGCCAGCCTGGTCTGTTCCCCGGGCAGCGGGGTTTCCAGCATGGCACTCACGCCGGACCGTACCACCATGGCTTCCGCGATCTGGGACAAATCTATCCGCCTTTTTGATGTGGCGACTGTCACCGAGCGCGTTTCGCTGCTGGGGCACACGGATAGTATCCTGATTGTCGCTTTTAATGCTGATGGCTCGCTGCTGGCTTCTGCCGGCGTGGATAAGACCGTGCGGCTGTGGGATGTTGCCACCGGGCGACCGCTGGCTGTGATGCAGGGCCATCTGGGTTGGGTGAACGCCCTCACCTTCAGCCCGGATGGTCGTACGCTGGCCTCCGGCGCTGATGATGGGACGGTGCGGTTGTGGGATGTGGGCAGCATCCTGCCGGACTAAGCCGGAAACTGCCACTTGCCACCCGGCGCTCCAATTTGGACACTTACGCCTATCGGCTCATCCAAAGGACTGCCATGCGCCGCACCTTCATTAGCTTCCTGTTTATGCTGGTCTGCGTCTTTGTGACTGCCGCGCAAGATCCGACTGGTGTACCTTTTATCGGGCCAATCGGTTTTGGTCAGACCGTTGAGGATACCCTGACCCCAGGGGCTTTTTTCGATTGGTGGCAGATCACGCTGCGCCGGGGAGATGCCATCCGGGTGGATATGCAAGCCTCTGGTGGCCTGGAACCCCTGCTTGGCCTGCTGAATGAAAATCAGGATTTGGTGGTTCGTGGTGAGGACGGTTTACCGGATAGCAGCGTCTTCATCACCTATGAAGCCGCTGCCGATGGCCTTTACACGATTGTGGCAACTCGGGTCGGCAATGCCAATGGTCAGAGCAGCGGTGCCTACAGCCTGCGCCTGCTGCTGCTCAATGCGGCCGTTCCCACCCCCGATGATCTGCAGGACGTCACGTTCCGCTGCCCGAATACGGCCGAAGTCGAAGCGACGACGGTGCTCAGCTTACGCTTGAGGGAAGACTTTTACCCTGATCTCAACTATCGCGTCACGGTATATGGAGTGGATGGTTTTATCCCGGTCATTCGGGTTGATCTTCCCGAGGTCGATACCCCGATTTCCTACTGCAATTTCAGCAATGAGCCGCTGGTGGGGGATCGCTTTACCCTGCCCGGTGAGGATGAGCAGACTGTGCCGGATACCGACCCGCTGACGGCGGCTGAGACGGATATTGGCGGTGTGAGCCAGATTGTCAACCTCACCATTGCCAGCCGGGATGGTGCAGCGGGGCGTTACATGCTGGTTTTGCAGGGCCTCCAGATCGAGCCGCAGCGTGACCGCGATGTGATCGAAGTGGCCTTGGGGCCTCTGGTCGCACGGCAAGGTTCAGTCACAGCCTATATGGTTGGCGCTGCCGATAGCCGCCTTGACCCGTTCATCGCCACCGAAAATGAAGCTTTTACCTGTGATGATGCCGGTATACGTGCCTGCGAGAGCGTACCAGCAGCGACAGGTGCTGGAGTTGTGCAGCGGGGCGTCGATGGCAGTCAACGCATCCTGGTAGCAGATCGGTCGGACGCCGGGGTGATTCTCCAACCGGGTGAACCCGTGTGGCTGCCGCTCGAACTCCGCGCCCGTGAAGACCGCACACGCGGGGGCTACGCCCTCATCATCATCGGGGACTTGGCTCCCTAGAACCCGCTGATGGTTAGCTCATTTTCCATAGGCGATGACCGGCCCATGAACATCCAGCTTCACCGGGGTGCCGACCTTTAGATCGAGCCGTGCCCAGGTGCGGCAATCCAGCGACTCGCCACCGGGTAGGGCCAGTGTCACGATTTGGTCATGCCCGAAGTAGCGGATGTGCTCGATGCAGGGGGCGTTAGCAGGCTGGCTCGTACTGGCTTCCAGCTTGATCTGTTCTGGTCGTACCAGGACTTCTACTGGGCCATTACGCGGTACCCACAGCGGCAGCCGACCTAGCGCACATTCGACCTGCCCGCCAGAGGCGATACCCTGAACAAAGTTGGCTTCACCCAGGAAGGCCGCGACTTCCCGGTTAACCGGACGCAGATAGACATCTTGTGGGGCGCCGATCTGCTGAAGTTTTCCACCTCGCATGACCGCGATCTGATCCCCAAGGCTGAGCGCTTCTTCCTGATCGTGCGTGACAAAGACGGCGGTCATACCGGTCTGCCGCAGAATCCGCCGCACTTCCTCACGCATTTCTTTCCGCAGGGCTGCATCCAGGTTCGAAAAGGGTTCATCCAGCAGGACCACCCCGGGGGAGGCAGCTAATGCCCGCGCCAGGGCAATGCGCTGCTGTTCCCCACCGGAGAGCTGATGCGGGTAGCGGTTGCCCATACTCTCCAACCCAACCAGCGCCAGCATCTCTTGGCTGCGCGCCTGGCGCTCACGAACGGGCGCACCGTTCAGGGCAAACTCGATGTTGGCGGCTGCTGTCAAATGAGGGAAGAGCGCATAATCCTGAAATACCATCCCCAGCCGACGGTCTTCCGGCTGGACGAAACGCTCCCGACTGGAGACCGTGACCCCATTGATGCTGATTTCCCCACTATCAGGCGTCTCCAACCCGGCGATCAAGCGCAGGGTGGTGGTTTTTCCACAACCGCTGGCACCTAACAACACCAGCAGCGTCCCTGGCTCGATACTAAAACTGACATCGTTGACAGCCTGTACTGATCCGAAGGTTTTGTGGATATGGTGTAGGCTGATGGCAGGGGTCATCGTTCCCCTCCCACACGCATGAGGATCAATACCGGGATCAAGCCAGCTGCCAGAATAGTGAGGGCAGGCAGTGCTGCTGCCTGATAGAATGCTTCCGAGGCCAGCATGTAACTCCAAATTCCTAATGTATCCATCCCGAACGGCCTTAAGAGCATGGTCGCCGGGAGTTCTTTCATTACATCAACAAATACCAGAATGGCGCCCGCTGCCAGACCTTGTGTGACCAGCGGTGCATGGACGCGGCGCAGGATTTTTAACGGCCCGGCTCCCATGATGCGGGCGGCCTGCTCCATACTCGGTTTGACCTTCACCAGGCTGGATTCAACGCTGTTATATGATACCGCCATGAAGCGTACCACATAGGCATAGAGCAGCCCTACCAGCGATCCAGTCAGGATCAGACCCAGACCCAATATGCGGTCAATAGCGGACAGCGAGAGCAGGACTCCGGCAGCGACGACTGCGCCAGGCATGGCATAACCCAGCGTGGCCAGTTTGACGACGACACGAGAAGCACGTCCCTGCGCCATCCGTGCCCCCTGCGCCAGCACTAAGGACAGGATGACGGTGATGATCGCCGCACCTGCTGCCAGCCCAACGGTCGTCAGGATATACTGGCCGTAGACCAGTTCCCATGTGCCAGGGATATGCCCGTCGATCTCGGCCAGCGTCCAGGCGATCAGTTGCCCGACTGGGAGTACAAATGCCAACCCCAGAACAATGCCGCAAGCCAGTACGGCTCCCCATCGATATACGCCAGTCAGTGTGACCCGCAGGGGGCGGCGCCCTCGCCCACCCTGTTGATCATAACGGGCGCCTCGCCGTCCTAATCGTTCCAGCAGGATCAAGGCCAGCGCAAAGAACAGCAGCAGGCTCGCTAACTCCGTCGCTGCCGCCCGATCCATGCGCCCTTCCCACACGCGGACTACCCCTTCGCTGAGTGTGGGGAAGCTGAAGAAACGGACTGTTGCGAAGTCGGTCATAGCTTCCATCATCGCCAGTGTCGCCCCGGCCACAATCGAAGGTCGCGCCATCGGCAATACCAACCGGAAGAACGCTTCGCGGCGTGAACAGCCCATCATTCGTGCTGCCTCAAAGGTAGTCGCGCCTTGTTCACGGAAAGCGGCTCGTGCTAATAGATAAACATACGGGTAAAGCACCAGAGTCAGCACCAGCGCTGCACCGGGGCCGGAACGAATATCCGGGAAGGGTGCGCCCCGCCCAAACCATTCCCGCCATGCGGTTTGTACCGGCCCGGCGTAGTCGAAGGTTGCCATAAAGACAAAACCCATGACGAAGGACGGCACCGCCAGGGGAAGCAGTAGCGCGCGGTCAAAAATCCGGCGCAGTGGGAAGTCATAGGCGGTCACCAGCCATGCCAGTGAAACCCCGATGGTGCTGGTTCCCAAGCCAACGGCGACCAGCAGAAAGAGTGTATTGCCAATCATGCGGGGCAGTGTGGTAGCCCATAACTGCTCCCAGACTTCGACTGATGGGGTGAGCAGTTCCCCAAGCAGGAGCAGCAGCGGCACTGCGACCAGTGCCGCGATGACGACCGGGAGTATTAGTGCAGTGTAACGTCGGTTCGAGCGTGGTCGGGAAAGTACCGACCATGTCCCGCGCCAGGTCAATGGAGCCATGCTATGGGCCTTACCTTGATATAACGCAAATAGGGCGCGGCTCGTTATTGAACCGCGTCCCCCTCAATAGTTTCATCTGTTGTGGACGGCGTGGTGGGCCATCCTTTAGCCGGGGCGACCCGCCCTAAAGGACTTCCTTCGGCCGCCGGGCCGCCCTTACTGTGAACCCTTTAAAACCCGTAGCCCACACGCTCCAGCAGGGCGACCGCCGCCTCCTGCTGATCACCGTATTCAGTCAAGGGCAAGGGATCAATCGTGAATTCACCCCAGGCTGCGATGACAGGATTGACCTCGGCAGTCGGGTTGACCGGGAACTCAAAGTTGCCACCGGGGATGCCCGTTTCGTCGGCAGCTTGCCCGGTTGTTGCCATCCACTCAATCAGTTGGATAGCGTTATCCCGGTTGAGTGCGGCTGCCGTCACGCCCATCCCACTGATATTGCGGTGCACACCACTCTCAGCCTCACCCTGGTTGGCCCAGACCAGCGCCACCGGGAAATCCGGTTGCTCGCTGAGGATGCGCCCCAGATAGTAAGAATTGGTGAGCGCGACATCGCAACCGCCTGCTGCGATGGTTTCCAGAATGCGGCTGTCGCTGTCAATATACTCTGGCTCGTTGGCGACCCATCCGGCGACGATTGCTTCGGCATCCGTTTCACCATATTCAGCGATCAGGCTGGCAGTCAGCGAAATCGTATAAATATGAGTTGCTGGACGCAGGCACAACCGGCCTTTCCATTGTGGGTCAGCCAGTCCTGCATAATTGGTCACTGCACCTACTTCTACCCGCTCCGTGCTGACCATCAGTGTGCGGAAGCGCTGGCTGAGAGCAAACCAGTAACCATCAGGGTCACGCAGATCTTCCGGGATTGCCTCAGTCAATACAGCGGACTCGACCGACTGGAGTAATCCCTTTTCGGCTGCTAAGTCCAGGCCACCCGCATCAATCGAGAAGAACACGTCTGCCGGAGTTTGTGTGCCTTCAGCTTCCAACCGTTGGAGCAGCGCCTGCACCGTCCCCTGAGATAGCCGCACCTCGATGCCGGTTTCTTCAGTGAACTTGGCAAAAGTCGCTTCCATCGCACCATAGTGCCGGGCCGAGTATACGTTCACCACACCGGCATTTTGCGCCAGAGCCGGCGCACTGGCAACCGCCAACAGCATCAGTAATGCAGTGACGAGTAGTAGCATTTGAATCTTTCGCATGGTTCCTCCATGTAAGCGCATAGTGGCTTCATTGTGCGGAAGTTCAGCAGCTAAATCTACGTTGGTGGTTTAATTCTGGCTCTATTGTTTGATGTCACCATTTATGAATGAGGTTGGGTGAGAGACTTAAGGGATGAAATTCGCTAGCATAACCCCGGTTAAATTCTGAGAAATATGAATAAAAGTTTATGAAACCAGATCGAGTGAAGTCAAAATGTAATAGCAAAAAACATAGTACTTTGGTGAGACTCCCGAAAAGTTTGTGAATTTCTCTTTCAGATGCTTGCTTCAAGACGTGAAATGTCCTATCGTACATGCATGTTCTTCATTTTTCGTTAAGGGTTATGCAGGGGGCGGGAGTTCATCATGACATACTTTTTCAGTGGGGATCATCAAGCCCTTATCACCACACCGGGTCAACTTGTGAATGCCGGTCCGGAATTACAGCAGGTGTATAGCAAATTTTTTAGCCTGCATACTGCCCTTTATCCGCGTATTCGTAATCATGGTCTGGATCTGCACCCGCGCTGGCAAAAGCAATCCGTGGTTTCGCCGGAGACGGCTGCGACCCTGACCCCCACGACCTCCATCGCCCTGACCTACTTCCGTTCTCGCGAACAGGCTGAAGTGGTCGAACGGCGGGCCGGCAAGGAATATCGCTCGCCGCAGACCACGGTTGAAGCCTTTCGTCATCCGGTGATTGAACTCCGCATCACCCCGGATCATGTAGCGGTTGAACTCGTGCTTTCGCCCTATGCCGCCTGGGATCAGAAGAATCTAATCGGTAAACTGGAAATTGCTGAACATCGCACAGCTTTCCGTAAGCTGGTTCAGAATTTGGGGCCAGAGTATCTTCTGGGCTTCTGGGATGGCATCCATCTGGATGACATGCACCTGACCACCGGCGAACTGGCGCGGGGGCGGGCGCTGGATGAATGGATGAAGACCTTCAGCGATAGCGCTGATTGGCTGCGGATTGGCAAGTGGTATGCGCCAGATGCCGCAGAACTGGACGAAGCGAATATCGTCAATGAACTATTCAATACCATCAAGTCCTTGCACGCCGTTTATAGCTTCTTGTTATGGACCAGCAACAACGATTATCACAAACAGTATGAAAAGAAGGTGAAGCCTTCCTTTCGTCGTGTCGCCGTTGCCTCGTGACTCTGTGGATGAAGCCGAATAACGAAAGAAGCCGGGTAAACGACCCGGCTTTTTGCTTATCATGGACATTACACTTTTTGACTGGATTGCCCAAAGATTGGAATCGGGCGGGAGCGTTCACAGAATCTGGCCTCTAACCGGTGGCGTTTCCGCCCAGGTGATGGCGCTGGAAATCGCCTGTTCAGATAGTCGGTTGCGGCGCTGTGTTGTTCGTCAGCCTGGCGCTATAAATCGTCAGATCCAATCACAGCGCGTGCTGGATGAGTTCCATTTGCTGGAAGTCTTGTCCAAAGCCGGACTAGCTGTCCCCGAACCACTCGTAGTCGATGAAGACGGCTCCTATTTGGTTACGACGTTTATTGAGTCGGAGCCCTTGGATGCTGAGGTGGACTTCTGTAGGGCAGCCCGGATGATGGCAACCCAACTCACACAGATTCACCAACTGGATATAAGCCAACTTGGTGGCCTTAAGTCACATGCAGGGCTCGCGTTGCCAGGGCCATTCAGCGATGAATCGCTGGAGGAATCCAGAATCCGGACGGTATTGGAACGAACCTGGCCTCCGTCCATGAACCCCAGTGTTCTGCTGCATGGCGATTTCTGGCCAGGCAATGTGCTGTGGAACCAAGATGCCATAGCGGCCGTCATCGACTGGGAAGATGCTGTCTTGGGTGATCCACTGGCGGATATGGCAAATACCCGTCTGGAAATCTTGTGGGCCTGGGGCCTCGAAGCCATACACGCCTTTACCACCACCTATCAGAATCTAAATCCACAGATGAATTATCGGTCTCTGCCGATCTGGGATCTGGTAGCGGCTTTGCGCCCAACCGGAAAGCTAGATAGTTGGGGATTGGATGCGTCTACTGAGGAGCGATTCCGGCAGCGTCATTGGTGGTTTGTGCAGGCAGCAACCGCTGCATTGCAAACTGATCCGGATGGCCTATGACGAGTCTTGATCCTGAGCTTTGGGAATAACGGCGTAATCATCTTTATTGGCGGAGATCGGTGAGACGGTGCCTTGTTCCACGCCCATCATGCGGCGGATCGCCAGGACTTCCTGCGTGGTCAGCTTGACTTCATTTGCCAGATAGGGTTGACCGACTTTCGGTTTACCAAAGGCTTGCTCGAAAGCGATCCAGTGATATTGCAGATCGCTCAGGTTGGAGACGAGCTGATTCGGTTTTAGACCCCGTGGCATCATATCCGAAGGTCGAATGAGCAAAATACTGATTGCCAGGATCACTACCCCAATCACCTGAGCCGGAGTCAAGCGATCCCCCAGGATGAAGAAGGCCAAACCGAGCGCTACCCCTATTTCAGTCAGAGCTAAGACCGCGGTTTGCATACTGCCCAGAAACTTGACCCCGGCAAAGAGAGCCAGGCGGGAGAGCGCCGTCGAGACGCCCAGCGCCAAAATCGGGGGCAATACAGCATCCAGGGTTGCTGCAGGAACTTGCCCACCTAATCCCAGCCAGACGGCCGCCACCAGGGTCGCCATGGTGGTTAGCACATAGAGCGTAACGCTTGGTGCCGGGATTTCATAGAGCACATACTGGCTGAGGATGACCGTGCCGCCAAACATCAACGCATTTGCCAGCATGAAGCCCACCCCTAACCAGTTCGGCTGTTGACCACCAAAACCGGTGATAATGGCCAGCGCGGTCAGGGCTAATCCAGCGCGCAGGATTAACCGCGAATCGGGGCGTTCCCCACCGGCATGGGCCAGCAGCATGACAAAGATCAGGTACATGCCATTGAGCAACTGGGCGGTCGATGCATCCAGAATGCCTAGCCCACTGTAATAGAACAGCGAACCAATTCCATTCACAGTGCCAACGACGATACAGCCCAGTAAACCTGCCGGATAAATGAAGATATATTTGCGAAAGAAGAGCGCATAGAACAGCCATAGGAAAGCGACTGCGACCACTGTTCGCCAGGCAGCTACCGTGAATGAATCAGCGCCGGCATTGATGGCTAACTTGCCGAAGATCGGCGCGATGCCTAGAAAAACCGGCGTGGAAAGGGCTGCAATGACCCCTTGTGATGTGATGCCTTTGCTTGGTTCCATAGGTTGTCAGACAAGTTTACGGGCACGGCGGGGTTGGGCGATCAATGGGAGTGTCAGAATGAAGGTGCTGCCGGGGGGATTATCCAGGTTGTGACCACTGCTTTCTGCACGAATGCTGCCGCCATGAGCTTCAGCCACGCCGCGCACCACCGCCAGCCCCAACCCAATTCCGCCGCCGCGAAACGCAGTTTTGCTGGTGGAATGCAGCATATAATCTCCGGTTGTATGGAAACTCTCAAAGATTTTGACCAGATCGCTAGGGGCGATGCCAATACCTGTATCCTGAATCCGGATAATGCAATTGGGGTCCTGCTGGTTGGCCGTAATCGTGATTTGGCCCCCATCTGGCGTATATTTGATGGCATTGCTCAGTAAGTTGCTGAAGACCATCGCCAGCAGCTCACCATCTGCCCGGATGCGTTCCGGCCAACCAATGGGATCCATATTCATGGTGAGGCGACGTTGCTTCAGGCCGTCGGCAAAGTTGCTAATCGCGGTTTCCATCAGGTGACCGGGGCTGATCGTGGTAATTGAGAGATCAATCTGATTGGTAATGATCCGGCTGACGGTCAAAATTTCATTGATGATGTTCTGCATTCGCTTGATCGAGTCCTGCAGCCCTTTCATCAGGGTTGCCAGGTTATCATCCGCAGAGATGAGCGACTTGATGTCCGGTGCTTCTTCGATCAGGCGGCTGTAGCCGAAGACCAGCGTCAAGGGGGTGCGGAGTTCGTGAGCAGTTACCTGGATGAAAGTGTCCTTCATCTTGTCTAAGCGCAGCAGGTTTTCATTCATCGTTTGCAGGTCGCGCACCTGCTGCTCCAATCGAGTGACCACATCACCGACATATTGCTCTTTGGCAGCAGCCAGCGCGGATTCGTCGACTGTATCTCGCGCTCCCTCCAGGTAGCGTTTGACATTATCAGCCAAGGCTTCAATATCAATCGGCTTCGTCAGATAGCCGTTGACACCCGCGCCCAGTGCCAGCGTCCGGAATTCATCCATCGTTTGGGCAGTTAGCGCCACAATCGGCGTGTTATCAAAGCGATCATCCGCCCGCAAGGTAGCTGTCACATCCCGGCCACTGATGTCTGGCAGGTTGATGTCCGTCAGGATCAGATCGGGTCGCTCCCGCCGGGCAAGATCAATCCCCTCCAGGCCACGCTCCGCCACCAATACGCGGTAGCCCGCAAATTTCAGTGTACGCTCGACCAGCGACCGACTGGCTGGATCGTCTTCAATGTAGAGGATGGTGGCGGTTGGCTTATCGCTCAAGGCGGTTCCTTTTGACTGCTGAGTGCAGAGATAACTTGAGTTGCGGCTCCATCGGGTTAGTCGACATCCCTAATTTACTGTGTTATCCGATGCTCTGCGCCCTGTCCTGCTAATTGAAATTGTATATCAGGCTGGTTGTGGCAACCATTGATCTAAGGCTGCCCGTAGCATTTTCAGGGTGATGGGTTTGGTTAGGACGGCATCCATCCCGGCTTTCAGACAGCGTTCCTGGGTGTTTTCCAGTGCGTTGGCGGTTACTGCCAGAATGGGTATGTGCTGATCCGTACCATGCTCGTGTTCGCGGATGCGTTCGGTTGCGCGCAGACCATCCAGAATGGGCATTTCAATATCCATCAGGATGAGCGCGTGCTGACCAGGATAGGTGAGGATTTCATCCACCACTTCAATACCATTGCTGACCAGGCGGACACCATAGCCCAAGCGCCGGATTTGCTTCATGAGGAGCGATTGGTGGATTGGATTGTCTTCGGCTACCAGGATAAAGACATCCTGCTTAAAGGCTTCTGGTGGTGGCACCGCTTCATCATCATCGTTTTCAGGTGCTGATAGCTTGATTGTTTTGGTGATTTCGAGCAGGGTCTCCCGCAAAACCGCTGTATCCAGTGGGAGTGTTAGGTAGGCATGAACCCCCATTGCCATGGCTTCTTCCTGTTGGGTGCCGCTGTCAAAGGCGGTCAACATGATGAGGGGTGTATGCTGGATCAAGGGATCGCTGAGAATGGATGTAGCCAGTTCAAAGCCATTCATGGTGGGCATGGCAACATCCATCAGGACGACATCATAAGGCTTGCCTTCTGCGACTGCTTTGCTCAGTTCATACAGCGCTTCCTGACCGGAACCCACGCCACGCCCCCGGCAGTCTTCCGCCAGTAGGAAGTGCCGGATGATTTCCCGTTGGGAACGGTTATCATCGACATGCAGGACGCGCAAATTGCTGAGGTTCGCCTGGTTGGGGGGGGTGAGGGTGCCGGTTTTGACAATGCGTTCAAAGCGGGCCGTGAACCAGAAGGTTGAACCGTGGCCTTCTTCGCTTTCAACATCAATCTCACCATCCATCATCGTGACCAGGCGTTTACTGATCGCTAGCCCCAACCCGGTACCTCCATAACGCCGGGTTGTGCTGCCGTCGGCCTGGGTGAAGGATTGGAAGAGGCGCTTGCGTGCAGCTTCGGACAGGCCGATACCCGTATCGCTGACCCGGATGCGGAGCACCACATGGTTCTCGGTCTGGGTATCGATCTGGGCGGCAATCACCACCTCACCCTGCCGGGTGAACTTCACCGCGTTGCTGACCAGATTGAGAATGATCTGGCGGGTACGGGTTGGATCACCGCGCACAGCCAAGGGTACATCGGGTGCTACCAGGCGTGTTAACTGGAGTCGTTTTTCGGCGGCCTTGGGTTCGATGACCTTGAAGATGCTGTCAATAATGGCCCGAATGTCAAAGCTGACGGATTCGAGTGTCATTTTGCCAGCCTCGATCTTGGAGAAGTCGAGGATGTCATTGATGATGGTCAATAAACCGTTAGCTTCGCCCAGAATGATCCCGGTGAAATCTCTCTGTTCGGGATTGAGGGGTGTATTGAGCAGTAGTTCGCTCATACCGATGATGCCGTTCATCGGTGTGCGGATTTCATGGCTCATTGTGGCCAGAAACTCGGACTTGAGGCGGGAGGCTTCCATCGCCTGGTCACGGGCGCGCTGCATCGCATCTTCCATTTGTTTGCGTTCCGTCAGGTCAGTGATAACTGTGATTGACCCGGCGAACTTCCCTTCGCGGGTCCTTGGAACACCACTCACCAGGGCGTAGACGATGCCACCGTCAGTACGTCTGAGGCGCGTCTCGTAAATCGTCGCTGTTCCTTGCTCCCTTGCTTCACCTGCCTTGATAAGTTCGAGCAGCGCATCCGCATCTGTGACGTCGACCGGGGATTTACCAATCAGTTCATCCTGATTACACCCCAACATCTGAGCAAATGCGGGGTTCACGTATTCAAAGAATCCCTGAGCATTGGTGATGGTCAAGCCCTGGCCCATCGTATTCATAACCTGCAGGGCGAAATCTCGTTGGGTTTGTAATTCGGCATATTGTTTTTGCTGCATTTGGTAGAGGAGTGCGTTGTCGATCGCGGCTCCTAATCGACCAGAAAGCAATTGGACAGACTGGAAGATACGCTCGGTGAAAACGCCAGGCTTGTTACTTTGGACGTTCAGGATGCCAATCAGTCGTTCGCGGGCGATGAGAGGGATGGTAATCTGGGCGACTGTTTCAGGTACCGATGCTACATATTGTGGGCTTTGGTGGACATCTGAAGTGAACTCCGCCCGCATGGTCTGGGCTACCCGGCCTACTAAACCCTGACCCGGTGACAAAACCATCCCTAAAGACTCTGGCGGGAAGTTGCCAATCAGCTGTACCAGGCGCAAGCCTTCATCTTCGGGTAGGAAGAGCGCTCCGGCACTCGCATTGCTCAGGCGAACGGCTGCCTCCAGCGCCATGACTTTGACATGATCCAACCGGGGCGTCTGATTAAGGTCGGTGTTGATCCGCTGGAGAATTTCCAGTTGGCGGATGTAATCTTTACGTTCACTCTCAGCCTGGGAACGTGCCGAAATATCCCTGATGAAGGAGAATCCGTAATCGTTACTATTGTATTTCAAATAAGTGGCGGTCGTTTCGGTCTGGAAGATGGTCCCATCCTTACGCCGATGCTGGGTTTCTACCTGGAGTGATCCCTCAGATTTCACGCGTTCCCAGACTGCTCCCCAGCGTTCGTCGGTGACGTTGACGTCAATATCCGACGCGCGTAGTTGCAGTAATTCGTGCCGTGAGTAGCCTAGTAACTCACTGGCTGCGCGGTTGGCATAAATGAAACTCCCATCTGGTCGGAACCACAATGCCGCGTCGCGGGCACTTTCCAAAGAGAACTGATAGAACAATAACTGGTCTTCAGTCTGTTTGCGCTCTGTGATATCGCGGATGGTGCTGCGAAAGCCTGTGAAAACGCCTTTCACAACCTGTGCAGTAGCGGTTTGTTCTACCCAGCGCTCTCGACCATCACGAGTCCTGATGGGGAAGTCAAACGTGGTTTCTGATGTATGCGTATCCACCTGTCGCTGGTAGAAACCTTTGGTGATTTCTTTCCATTGCTCGGTTAACAGATTGTCAAAGGATTGACCGATTAGTTCGACTTGGGTGTATCCCGTCAGCCGTTCGATCGCTGGACTGAGATAAGTGAAATGTCCTTTAGCATTGGTGGTGTAAAACACATCACTGTTTTGCTCAATGAGATCACGATACTGTTGTTCACGTTCGGTTAGCCGCGCCTGTCGATCTTGTTCTACCAGATCACGATGCCGGATGAAGATGATGACCAATCCGGAGATGAGCGCGACCGAAGCAGCAGTCTCGATGGCACTGATCATACTTATGCCAGGTGCAAAGACAGGGGCCATGACGATGCTAACGATACAGACCATCGCAACGATGATGGTCGACCTTACTGAAAATAACATCCCGGCAAGCAGGACGACCAAGGCCAAAGAACCGAGCGAATCTTCTGGTGCACTTAGCTGGGCGTAGTTGAGGAGGGTGTTTAGATAAGTGCCAATCCAGGTTGCTGCAATCGTTAGGAGCGCACCCAGTTTATAACGGTTACTGCGACTGAGGATGTAGGCTGGCAGGAGTAGCAGATATGGGATGAGCTGCCCAAGCATCAGCGGAAGGCTGAATGCCTGGCCACTGAGGAAGGTGGTGGCGATGAACATGAGGGTGCCAAACAGCAGCATAGTCAGCAGCAAGGCTGAAAGCAGACTGGCACCCCGTTGATCTTCTAGCTGCCATAGGCGTTTGGACGGGGCGACCAGGCGCTTAAGAGTGGTCTGCGCCCCTCGGATAGATTGTCTCACTGCGCTGCTCATACCTGCTATGCTTTCAATGCCCGGCTACCTATTAATGGCAGTATAGCATGGAGCCTCGTAAGCTTCGCATGAAGATCGCTGGAGACAATAACGGCGGGATTTCTCAGCCGCCGATATGATACATCTCGACTTTGCGTTCGCGGGGTTGCTCGGTCGCTTCGGCACGCAGTTCACTGTAGCGATCAATGCGTTCACCCCAGGTGCGCCGGATAATCGCTTCCAGTTCATCATCACTGGCACCTGCTCGCAGTGGATCACGCAGATCAGTACCCTCGGTAGCGAATAGACAGGTGTAGATCTGCCCTTCCGGGGATAGCCGCATCCGGCTGCACGCGCCGCAGAATGGCATGGTGACACTGGCGATGATCCCCATTTCCCCACCCCCATCCCGGTACTGGTAGCGCATGGCGACTTCACTGGCATAACCACGTGAAGTTGGCTCGAGTGGTATGACAGCATCAATGCGTTCAGCAATTTCTCTCGCAGAGACGACATCATCCATGCGCCAGCCATTGCGATTGCCTACGTCCATGTACTCGATGAAGCGCAGGATGTAGCCGCTATCCTTGGCCCACCGGGCCAGATCGACAATCGTGTGGTCATTGACGCCGCGCTGCACTACGGCATTGATCTTGATGGGGGATAAGCCAGCCCGCTCGGCAGCCGCAATGCCATCCAGTACCTGCTGGACGCTGCCGCGATTGCCATTCATCTGGCGAAAGACGGTTTCATCCAGCGAATCCAGGCTGACAGTGACTCGCTGCAATCCGGCCTGCTTAAGTGCAGCAGCTTTTTCCGGCAGGCGGACTCCGTTGGTAGTCATGGTCAGATCATCCACACCATCAATCTGGCGGAGCTGGGCGACCAGCGTTTCCAGTTGATCGCGTACCAGCGGTTCACCACCCGTAAGCCGCACTTTGACTGCCCCCAACCGGACGATGATGCGCGTCAATCGGGCGATTTCCTCAAAGGTCAGTACCTGCGCTTTTGGTAAGAACTGGTACTTCTCGCCGAAAATTTCCGCTGGCATACAGTAGGTGCAGCGGAAGTTGCAGCGATCCGTGACCGAGATTCGCAGATCGCGTAGCGGGCGCTTGAATTGATCGCGGAGGGGTTGCGGGGTCATAACAAAAGCCATTCGTTAATGGGTGATTGGATGTTGTTGAGTGTAGACCGTTATCCTTAAGTGGATATTACAGCTCGTCATGTGCCGAAAAACAAAGAGGCGTACCTTACGGCACGCCCCCTGATTACTGACTGCCTGGAGCTACTTGGCTTCCGGGAACTTCGATTTTTCCCAGTCAGCCTTGCTGACGAACTTGGTCAGGTTACGACCATCAGCGGTCAGGCCACGGAAGCCGAAGCGTACACCGTTGGCGTTTTCGAACTTGACCTTGACGACTTTGCTGTCGTCCACCTGAACCTTGGTGCGGGTCTTCACGTCGTAAAATTCGACGGCCATGTGAGTATATCTCCTTCATGAATGGCGAGTATATGGAGCGGTCGATCTGTGCTGATTGTTAAGAATCGGACACAAAATTCGAACGCGCTTAAGCTCATCATCGCACAGTTTGGCAGATGGGGCAACCGGTTTCTTCCCTCAAAAACGTCAGAATACGGTTAGAATTAGAACATTTGTACAGATTGCACAAGTTTGAAACCACTGATTCACCTACGCTCAGACCAATGTGCCCGCCATGCCGGTGCTTCCATCGCGTCCGGCCAAAACTCCCTTAGGTGGAGGATTTGCCCATCCTTGAGCGTGAAAAAAGATACAGCGATGAAGGTTTCATTACCATCGCTGACCTGCGTCTCGGTAACAACCTTATCCCCCTCGGCGACCAGTTGCAGGATGGTACAGCGCCATTTGCCGGGGTAGCCCTTATTGAATGCGATGAAGTTGTCACGCCCTCGGAAACGTTCGCCGGATTGGGGCAGTTCCGCGATGAAATCATCATGCAGCAGGGGAAGCGCCGCCTCGAACTCGAAGCGGTCGAAAGCCGACCAAAAGTCGCGAATGACGTGGGCGTTCATGTTTTTCACTCGAACCAGTGGGAGTATTGATAGCTGCGTCTAAACTCTCTAAAGCCGACCGATGTGTACAGCTGAGTGGAGGCTTCATTGTCGCTTTCGGCGTCAATGTAGATCACTTCACAGCCCATTGCGCGCATTTGATTCAGGGCGGTCAATAACATGGCGCGTCCGATACCTTGTCGCTGTGCTTCCGGCAATACCCCAATAGGTTCGATCTGCCCGGACTTGACTCCATTCACTGATCCAGTCCAGCCAATGCAGAAAGCGATTAACTTCCCTTGGCTATCCTGGGCCACAAAATCAATCTCCGGTAAGTACGCAGGATGTTTCAAGGTGCGCGCACGCCAGTCCACTGACATATTGCGGCTATCAAAGGCTGCACGATGGACAGCAACATAGGCTTCAACCTCTGCTTTTCCATGTAATGGGCGAATACTCAAATCAGGTGGCAGTGCGGGAGAGGGAACCGATGTATGGAAGGGCATTGATAAATGACACATCGACCAATTGCCCCGTTTAAATCCTACGGAATGAGCCTCTGCATCATCTGCGTCACTGCTGCCAATCAGAAACCCGAATTCCGCTCCGCGTTGGTGACGTTCTTCGTGCAAGCGTGTTAATGCCCAATCGAAGATATCCCGTTTTAATGACTCGTTTGGTTCGGCAGTTGCCCAATCAAGTACGGAGAATTGCCATTGCAGCAGTCCAAATCCGATTATGTGGCCTTGAGAATCATACCAGATGCGGGCATTGTCAGGATTCTGTGCAGCTGGCGAACACAGGCGATAGGGTAAATCGACGACATGCGTACAGCGATCAGAATGTGCTTGCGTAAATTGCATAATAGAGGCTAAATGCGCGTTCATGAAAGAAAGACCCTTTTAGTTTGTAACCACGTGGTGATGGTACTGTACATGCTGTAAGGGGTCAATAAGGGTTCTTAAGGTGCATTATCGCACTGTCACACGGCTGCCGTTGGATGTTTTCTCCACCACCACATGCACCGGGAAGGAGTCGCGCAGGTCGTCCATGTGGGTGATGACAAGAATCAGGTCGAAGTCCTCCTGAATGGCGGTTATTGCTTCGACTAGTTTATTACGTCCATCCTCGTCCTGAGTGCCGAAGCCCTCATCAATGAATAGCGTCCGCAGATGCGCCCCGGCTCGCCGCGCCAGCAATTGTGAGAGTGCTACACGGATGGCGAAATTGATGCGGAAGGCCTCGCCACCGCTGTAGAGCTCGTAGCTGCGGGTGCCGAGTTCGTCGGCGATTTGAATCTCTAGCGTTTCCGTCAGACCCTCGCCAGAGGCTTTTTCGCGCTGCGTCGTAATTGTCAGGCTCATACGGCCATCGCTCATGCGGCTGAGCAGTCGATTGGCTGTCTCCTCCAACTCGGGGATGGCGGCTTCGATAATCATGGCGGGTACGCCGTTCTTGCTGAAGGCCAGCCGCAGGTCTTCGTAAAGCAACTGTTGTTCCCGCTGCTGGATCAACCGAACTTCGAGATCGGCCTTGCGGGCGCGGGAGGACTCCAGTGCCATCAGTGATTGTTGGGCGCTGACGAGGCGGTTGTTCTGGGTGCGCTCGACCATCCGTAACCGGTTGACCTCCTCGCGCCGCGCCTTCTCTTCCTGCACGAGCACACTTAACCCGGCGATTTCGGCTTCCAGCACAGCAATCTGCTCGCGGCCTTCCGTCAATGCAGCTTCGAGTCTGCTCTGGCGGAGCAGTGCCCCTTCCAGCGCAGCTTCCACATCCGGCAGGGCGGACTGTGCCAGTTCAAGCTGTTTCTGTCGGGTTTCGTACTCGCGGAAGGTGGTTAACTGCTGTCGGGCGGCATCATGCGAGTCCCGGTCATAACCGATCTCGCCACGCTGGGCTTCTAATGCCTGAAGCTGTGACCGAAGTTCAGCCGCGTAGCTTTCCTCGGTCAGCATTTGCTGGATGGTTTCCAGGCGAGATTGCTCGGTGCTGATGCGTCCCCGTGCATTCTCTGCCGCATCGATCTGTGCCTGCAAGACTCCGGCGCGTTCCATGAGTGGGGAAAGCTGCTTGAGATCACTATCCAGCGCGGTAATGCGCTTTTGGATCTCGGCGACCTCACTTTTGATGGCGCTGATCCGGTCACGGTCGGCCCGGTAATCTGACCGACGGGCTTCTAAATCAGCCTCGATCTCAGTCATCAGCGCCGCACGGTGATCGTCATCCAGTGGTTGACCACAGGTGGGGCAGAGTGCCTCGGTTGTATTTTGCAGGCTCGCCAGCCGTTCGACCTGTTTCTTACCCTCGGCCTCTTTGCTCTTGAGCGTGGCGGCGCGGGCAGCGCTCTCCTCGGCCAAGGTTTGTGCTTGGATCTGTAGTTCTTCGCGTTGTTGACTCGTCTGCTCGAGTGTATACACGTGGGACTGTACCGCGCTTAGTTCGTCTGGGTCTGCCAGATCGAGTGCGTGGCCGAGTTCCTCAATCCGCGCCTGATATTCCCCGGCCTCGCGTTCGAGGTCGGCGCGGGCGGCCTGTAATTGCATCTCCAACTCATGTTGCTGCCGGTCAAAATCACTCAGTTGCAGCAGCTTATCCGCCAGATCAGAATCGGCCTGACGGGCAGATTGCAGGGTGGCATATCCTTGCTCAATTTCTGCCTGTGACTCGATGACCGCCTGGAACCCGGCGATGCGCCCGCGCTGCCGTTCAATCTCCTGATGCAGTGTGGCGAGGTCGCGCTCATGCTCGCGCAGCCGGCGTTCGACTTCGGCTTGATTGGCACGGGCGGTCTGCATCTGGGCAGGTGCTCCGGCGACCACTTTCAGCCGTTCTTCGGCAGCTTCCAGCAGGGCGAGTGCTTCACCCTGAGCGGCCTGTGCTTCGGCTACAGCCGCCTTCAGCTGTGGTTCCTGCTTAAGTTCTTGCTCAATATCGTGGATTCGCATCTCGGCGACACGCAGATCGCTCTCGATCGCCTTGAGATGCTCTTTAACGGTTGCTTCGTAGACTTCCCACTGCGCCAGCCCGAGTATATCGGTCAGGATTTGCTTACGCTGCGCTGGGGCTTTGGTGGTGAAGGCATCGGCCCGGCCCTGCTGTAGGAACGCCGAATGGGTGAAGGTTTCATAATCGAGCCGCAGCAACCGGTCGATTTTAGCTTGGGTTTCTTTCATAGAAGGTTCGGTCTGCGTGACCCAATCGCCCTCGACCTGGGCGAATAGATCCAATGTGCTGACGCTCGACTTGCGCCGTGCCCGCTTGCGGATCACCCGGAAGAGCGTACCTTCCTGCTCAAAATCCAGTTGGACGTGCATATCCTGCTGGCCGAGGTGCACCATATCGTCATCGCGCTTGGCCCGCGCCTTACCCCACAGCGCCCAGGTGATGGCATCCAGCAGAGTAGATTTGCCCGCGCCGTTAGGGCCGGTCAGGCAGGCGAGGTGAATACCATCAAAGCGCACCGGGTCAGGCGAGCGGTAGGCGAGAAAGTTCTTAAGTTCAAGGCGAATAGGCAGCATAAAATGGGGTACCGGGTGGGTCGGATACTGATAGAGCGACTATACCTGATTGCGGCTCAAAATGTGAGGCGGACGGATCATTCCCTCATGGTGCATTTTGAAAGCCGCTGCCAATTGAGTCTAACCGCTGGTCGTTGGCGTGGTCGTCGGTGTGACCGGCGCTGCGGGAGTGCTCACGACTCGCGGTGTCAGCGTGATGAAATTCAGGGTTGGCGTAGGTGGCGGCAGCGTGGGCACCACCAGTTCCTTGTACAGGTCACTCACCTGGAAGATCGGATCGCAGGCGAATGCATCCACTGGCCCCCAGCCACGTAATCCACCGGGAAGCTGCGCCCGGATCCACAGCCCGCTGCTGTCCTGGGCATCGACCACCACTGCTGTATTTCGGGCAATCGTACCAACCACTTGCTGGCGTGTATCTGGCCCGGCATACAGGGTAATCCCGTTGCCACCGGGGCGGCACTGTGGGTTCACCACCGGAATTTGCAGTGCTGTCTGCACGATATTACCCACTTGGTCTTCCGCCAGCAGGATCAGGCTGAGGGCTTCGTTGGCAATCCCTACCAGCCCACGAATGCTGCCACTAGCTCCGTAGGTAGAGTCGATCTGGGTGGTGCTGAAGCGTTCGAGTCCGGTGATCCTTGTCCGAACGGCGCCGGGGACATCCCACGCGACGCTCAACGACTGGACTACATAGCGCACCAACTGTGGTGGATCTGCCGTGAAGCTGCCTTCACCCAACGGCACATACACCACGACCGATTGGGCAGCGCTCACACTTTGTCCACCGTTGCTCGCCACCAGGCTAATCTGCACCGGACCGGCCAGATCTCGTGTATCCAGGCTTACGCTGGTGGTGTCTGGACTGAGGTCACTCAGAACTGGTGTGCCGTTGACCTGGACATCGAACTGCTGGGCATTGGTCGCCGCCCAGTTCAGCGCAATGGCCTGCCCTTGTGCGACCTGTGGACTGTTCACACTGAACGCGCTGATGTTTGGCTCCGGTCGCGGCGCGAAGATCACGCCTGCCAGCAGTAAGCCGCATAACCCAATCATGATGATCCCAGCCAGGGCTGCCAGGGGCGCCCAACCGGGGAGCAGCGGTCGTTCGATGAAGTGGCCTCGCGCTGCCACAGTGAAGCGGGCCGCATCATTGGACCGTACCCGCAGGTCAAAGTCGCGGGCAATCGGCTTCCCGAACCAGGCCGGGCTCTTTGCGCGGACTTCGCCGGAAACGGTCATGCGCTGGCCTGGCCCGAGTGAAACCTGTGGCGGTTGAATGGTAAAGCTCAGTCTGCCAGCCCGATCTTGCCCGCTGAGCGTCAGTGGCAGGATAGCGCTACCTTGATTGTGGAGATGCAGCTTGAAGCGTTCCCCGCTGTTGATGCGCTTGGGTTCCAGCGCCATGCCAAAGCCGGAGTACGACAGTACCCGGATGAGCAGATTTGCTTCCAAAAGACCGCTGGTTTCCTCATGGATGACGCGCAGTACGACTGCATAATCGCCGGGCCGGCTTTCCGGTCGGCGCAGCGGTTTGAAGTTCACCAGCACCAGTTCAGTTTCGCCTGGTTCAATCTCCAGTTCCGGTCGGCTGATGCGAATCCAGTCCGAAGGCATTCCGCTGGCTTCGATCCGGTAGTTGGCACGCTGCTCCCCGGTATTGGTGATAGAGAGTTCGGCAGATTTGTGCGCGCCGGGTGGAAAAGATCCTTCTGGTGGGATGACATCAATGCGGAAAGCGGGTGACGCCAGTTCCAGTCGCTGCGTCGTTTCCAGTATGGTGGTCATCGGCTGGGTGGGCATTTCATCCAGGTGATGGTAGATGATACGGAGGTGCCCGGCCTGGATTTCTTCGCCGCCGTCCAGAATGCGTGGGCGATGGGTTTCTACCCGTTCGCCATCGACGAAGGTGCCGTTGATCGAATCCAGGTCAGTCAGGATGACCTGTTCGCCATCGGTACGGATGCTGAAGTGATAGCGGGAGATGGTATTGGTATCCAGCGCGATGGTATTGCCCGTCGAGCGCCCGACCGAAACCGTATTTTCGATCAAAGGATACGACTTGAAGTTGCCATCCGGCCAAAAGACATCCAGGCGACCATACGCCATCGTGTGGGTACTCCTACGACTCCTGAAGCAGGATTGTAGCCTGTGGGCTGAGATTGGAAAAGCGGCATCCAGCGGTCGGCGGGTGATCGGCGGGTAGAGAACCCCCATTTCCGGGGGTGCTGCTCGAACTTTTTTCCGACTATAGTCTGGCTAACTTAGGGATTTCGGGGAAAAAATCATGGACAATCTACAACGGGTACTTATTCTTCCGTTCATTATCATCCTGATTGTAATGCTCGCCATCATGGCGCAGATCACCAATCTTAATCCGGCGGGCATTGGTTACGGTCTGACCGGGGTTGCCAATTTCACCCTGTACGGCGTCGTGCTGGCGCTTATTGTCGTGCCGCTGGCGCTGCCGATCTATTATGGTAATCGTATTTTTCGTCAGCGGATGAAGGCAACCAATCGCACGCTGGCAGCCGCACCGAGGATTCTTCCTGGTGATCTTATCCCATCAGACTCGGAACAGGTCCGGGCGCTGACCTACACGGGCACGGTGGATAGCGATCAAGTGATCCCACCGGTTCATCAAGGCCCGGTCACACCCGTCAGCAACACGCGTCGGTACAAGCCTTTCATTCTGCCGACAGCTCCACTGGAGCAGCAGGTGACCCAGCAGGTCATCATCCAGCCGCCGGCTCCGGGCATCGGGCAAGGGACCCAGGGTAGCCCAGCTTATAGCACCTCCATTCAACGCTCGCCGATCAAGTTTCGGCGTTGAGGAAAGCAGAAATAATTTGAACGGCGGAGATCATAATCTATGATCTCCGCCGTTTTGTTTAGGCCAAAATCACCATGCCCGCCGGAGGTAAATCCAGCCGCACCGCTGGATGGCCTTGCACCACTTCCACCGTCAAGACCTCGCCACGCGGCGGAGACTTCAACTGTTCCGGTGACCAATCGCCGCGATACAACACGCTCAGGCGCGTGCCGGGCGGGTGCAGATTACCATCGACCAGCACCCAGGCACCGCGAGCCTGCGCCCCGTGCGTATTCATGGCTACCAGCACTGCCGTATCGAATAAAATCCGTGACCAAGCCAGTACTTCGCCCGCGCCGGGGTAGCGGAATGGTTGATCCAGCACCGAGGTAGGGTAGAGGTACTGCCGTCCCCGCCGCAGAGCTAACCCAATCGTATCCGCCCGGTTGCGGACGCGGGCAATAGCGGCGATCCGCTGATAACTGGGATGATCCGGGTTGAAGAAATGGCAGCCAGTCGTCCGATAGGCCCCAAAGGCGCCGCCGAACATCCCTTCCCGGATGTAGCGGTCTTCAAAGCTCAGGTTCGGCTCAATGCTGAAGCTGTGATCGGCTGCGGAGCCATCGAATAACTGCTCGGTTCCATAATAAATACAGGGCACCCCTAGCGTCGTCAGCATCACCCCAACCGCATGAGCCGCCTGTTCCGCTGCATCCGGGATGCCTGCCCCAGCGGCAAAACGCGCCTTCGTCCCACCCACCATGTCATGGTCATCAAGGATGGACACATGGTAGCGCCCGGTTTCCCGATGGCTGCCGAGGATGTCGTGCGGGGTGAACTGATCAAAGAAGGCGGCAGGCGCGGCGAAGCCTTTGGTCATGCCGGTCAGCAGGGAGCGCGCCTCACCAATATCCAGTACGGCATCCAGATCGCGTCCGAAGAGTTCGACATAACTCTTCGCCATATATTCCCCGCCAGTGACTTCACCGATCAGCCAGAAGTTGTCCTTGCCAATCGACTCGGCATATTCGCGGATCATGCCGCAGAAATGACGGCAGGCATCCACCGGGATGTGCTTGACGGTATCAATACGGAAGCCATCACAATCGGTGACGGCAATCCAGTACTGATACACCTGCACAATGGCTGCCAGTGTATCCTCACGTTCGAGGTTCAGGTCCTTGAGATCGAAGAAGTCGCCCCGGCGGAACTGATTGCGCGGGTCGAGCGGATCTTCCCACTCAGCCGGGTCCCAACTTTCGATGGCCCCGGCGCGGGTATACCACTCCAGATTCTGAAACTCACGCGGCCAGACGCCATCTTCCAGCGACTCGATCTGTTGAACCGGTTTGCCTTCGGCGGAGCGCCAGCCGTGAACCGGGTAGGGGGGCTCGTAGCGGTAGGGCATACTATTCCAGGCGTGACCATTGTTGTCGTAGAACCAGTTATTGCCGGTGTGGTTGATGATGATGTCCAGAATGATGTAGATGCCTCTGCGATGAGCTTCATCGACCAACCGCCGCAGGTCACGGCGGGTACCAAAACGTGGATCAACTTCCAGAAAGTTCTGGATGCCGTACCCGTGATAGGTTTGCAGATCCGCCCGCTGCTTCCATACCGGCCCCACCCATAAAGCCGTGACGCCCAGATCATGCAGATAATCCAGTTTGCTGGTGATGCCGTTGATGGTGCCACCAGTGAAGCGTTTGCCCGCCTCCATCCAGGCTTTGCGGTCGGCTGCGCGATGCTCCATCGGTTGGGCGGGATTGAACAACGGTCGGGTGGCTTCGCGTCCATCGCTGAAGCGATCCGGGAGCAGGAAATAGAGCGACTGGTCCCGCCAGTCGACCGGGCTGGGATGGACTGGCCCGCGTGGGCGCAGGTCGAGTCCCGCTAGTGTGGTAGGTGCATGGGTTTCGATGCGGGCCATGGCAGGCTCCTTGAATCGAGTCTGTGGGTGTCTCTAGTCTACAGTGGATAGAGATGTGGGGGTAGCGAACGAGTGGTTGGGGCACCCAAAGGAGCGCCCCTGTATACGGAGGAATAAGGATAACGGCCTATGCCATCCGCAGCGCCCAGCCCGGATTCAACAGGTAGGGCGGTAGATAGGCCGGGATGTTGCTGAAGGGCAGTACTTCGGGTCGCAGACGGATGCCCAGCACATCGGTCATGAAGGCCCGCCGTGCCTGAATACGCGACCATGCTTCCGGATACTGCGCCGCAAAAGCCGCCCGCAGATCGGCATCCGCCAGCGCGATTCCATCTTCAATGTTGGTGGTGAAGTAGATGGTGCCGGTGGCCGGGATGATGTCGATTTGCAGCGCCATGCCGGAGCATAAAGGAATATCCGACCCGGCATCAACCGGCGAACTCACCCACTCATCCAGGTGGATGAAGTGACCGGGGTTTAGCCCGACATTGAAGAACGGGTCACCAATGCGGGAATGTACCGCCTGATACAGTTCGCCGCCGGTCACACCCAGGCCAATCGTTTCATACCAGGCGACCGCTGCTTCAAAGTATGGCTTGACCAACTTATCCACATAATCGCTGGCCCCAGCAGGCAGACCGGCCGCATCCCGTACCACAAACCCGGCACGGGCGTTCAGCGATCCCCACAGCCCAATCGCAGTTGTGAAAGGATCTCCTTCGTTGATGACCCGTGTGGAAGGGCTGGGTAAGCCTTGATAGGCCCGTTCGCCTGCCGAAAGCATCTGATGAACAGCGTGCGGGATACCTGGCAAACTGATCTGGCGGGCATGGTCGATCTCGGTCTTGCCTGGCTCGATATGAAAGATGACCTGCCGTACCCCCTGCGAACTGTAGCAGGAGGCAAACTCGAAGGCTGCCAGTTGATCGACCTCGTTGATGATCCGCAGGCCATCACGCGGGTTCATGAACAGGGCGGTCGCGTTGGTTACGCTGCCCGCTCCGCCGACGATCTGCCGCAGTGTATCCACGATGAAGGCTGGGGACTCCAGCCACGTTTCCGGCTGATCGGCTTCGCGCTGATCGTAGTACTTCCAGCCTGCCAGCCCGATCCGCATCCCTTCGCGCAGACCGGCTTCGCGCAGGAGGGTTGCCAATGGGCGTGCAGCGGTGCGCGGCATACTGATAAGGCTGAAGGTCGGGTAAAGAACCGGTTCGACCTGTGCACCGGCGCTCTTGATGTAACCGATGCCCTCCACACCGACCAGAATACGGGGTGTCCCTTCCGGCAGCAGGATCAACAGCGTTTCTTCAAAGCGGGGATCGTAGCCGGTCAAATAGGCCACATTGGCGCTATGTTCCCGGTCGCCGTAGACCAACAGCGCATCATAGCCCGCTTCAGTAGCTCGCTTTCGCGCTGCTGTGATACGGGTTTCATAAGTGGCTGCAGGGATGCTGGGTTGGACGGTGGGCAGGCCAAATTCAGGCAGGTCAATCGGGGCGAGTACAGCGGGCATGATTCCTCAATTCAGTCATTTAAGCAGGATATTTAGCCGAGAGTTTTTGTACCGTGGAGATATTCCGCATGGTAGCGGGCTGTTTGAGCAGGCGCTCCAGCACTGCATTGGAAAACTTCGAGTCGCTGACTTTCCCCGGCAGTGCCAGTAGTATTCACGTCCTTTAAGGTAGAAGGTATCCATTGAGGTTTGTTTTTCCAGCAACTTGCTCCAGGCCGAGTCCGCCGGAACCTGTTTCAGGAACGCGACGTGCAGCGAATCTGCTTCAGGATCGTAGCCGGGGATGCCAGCCGCATAGCGTACCGTTGCAGCCAGTTCCGCCGGGGAACGGATGAACGTGGCGACTTCATATCCCAATTCCTGTTCGAGGTGGGCTTCAATTTGGGCTTCGAGGTCGCTGGGGGGAGCCTCTGATTCAAAGATGACGTTCCCGCTGGCGATAAAGGTGCTGACGTGGGCGTAACCCAGTTCCTCAAACAAGCTGCGCAGCACGTCCATCTTGACGGTATGCCCGCCGACGTTGATGGCCCGGAGGAAGGTGAGATGAGTGCGGAGCATCAAGCAAATACCTCGGTTACGCTGAGTTCCAACCCCGGTAGCACATCACCACCAGAGATGACTTCACCACCATGATAACCGAAAAACTCAGCTGCTGGACTTGCTACGCCTGGGTGGATGGAATATGAAGGCAAATCCGCACCGAAAACACGCTTCCCGCCGTATGATAAACTGTTATCCGGTAAGCGCCGCAACCGGCAAAGGACATCATGAAATCCACCCCTGCATCTGTTGCCCGTCCCTGGCTCATCCTGGCGATGATTTGTCTACCCGTGTTTATTGGTTCACTGGATCTGACCATCGTCAGCGCGTTCTTGCCGGAAGTCATCCTTGATCTGGGTCTGCCGCTGCAAACCACCCTGGATGACGCTGCCTGGATCGTCACCGGTTATTTGCTGGCCTATGCTGTCAGTATGATGTTCATGGGCCGCCTGAGCGATCTGATCGGTCGACGGAAAGTCTATGTCGCCTGTCTGATCGTGTTCATGATCGGCTCGGTACTGGTGGCGACTTCGCATCTGTGGCCGACCGACTTCCTCTATTCGATCTTCCGCCGCCTGGGCCAACGACCGGCCCGCGAAGAAGTGACCCTGCTGGCGATCATCCTTGGACGAGTAGTGCAGGCGCTGGGGGCCGGGGCGCTGGTGCCGGTCAGTCTGGCGCTGGTCAGTGATTTGTTCCCCCGCAATCGACGCGCCCAGCCGCTGGGTTTCATCGGTGCGGTGGATACCCTGGGCTGGGTACTGGGTCATCTGTACGGTGGCATCCTGGTCAACTGGTTTGCCACCAATGAAGCGGGCTTCAGCGCGCTGTTGACCTCGCTCGGTTTGAACTGGCCGCCCCCCAACTGGCATACCTTGTTTTGGATTAATGTCCCGCTGACCCTCTTGGCGCTGGTCTTTGTGCTGGTAGCCATGCGGAACGTGAAGGAGGAGCGGGCGACCGGGCGCTTTGACCTGCTCGGCACGCTGCTGATTGCCGGGGCGTTCATCGCGCTGATTGTCGGCCTGGGGGCCAATACCGAACTCGACCCGACCACTGCCAGTTTTCAGGACGTATCCCCGCTGCCGAGCTACGCTGCGCCCGTCCTGTTGATCGCGCTGGTCAGCTTTATCGCCTTCATCGTCGTCGAGCGCCGGGTCAAAGATCCGCTGATGGATCTGTCATTGTTCCGGCACCGCAATCTGGCATCCGGCGCGCTGGTGAATCTGTTCGTGGGATTCTGCCTGATGATCGGGTTGGTCATCGTCCCGATTCTGGTCAACGTGCGGGAAACCTCTACCGTTGAGGTGGTGCCAGCCGTCAGTGATCCGGCTGAACTGGCGGCGATGCAGGAAGCTGATGATGATCAAACCCTGGCGAATGCTGCCCTGCGGGTCGGTATCCTGCTCTCGGCGCTGACGGTGCCGATGGCGCTGGCGGCCATCCCCGGCGGTTGGTTGAGCGACCGCTTTGGCTATCGGATTGCCACGATCATCGGGTTGGGCCTGGCGTTGGTGGGTTTCTTCCTGGTCTTTGAGACCTGGACGTTGGAGCTTTCCGATACGGTCATCGCCTTGCAGATGATCCTGATCGGTGTGGGCATCGGCCTGACTTTTTCCCCGATCAGCGCGGCGGTCATCAACACCGCGCCAGAAGACCAGCATGGGGTGGCGTCGGCGCTGGTCATCATCCTGCGGCTGATCGGCATGACGATTGCCACCTCCTCATTGACGACGCTGGCCCTCAGTCGGATCAACGCCCTCTCGGTTTCGACCATTTCTGTAGACATCAGTACGGCGGGTGGCGCGGAGGCCTTCATCGCGGCCTATGCCGGTATTACAGTACAGGTGCTGGGGGAAGTGGCGCTGATCGGTGCCGTCCTCTGTGCGCTCGGCCTGCTACCTGCGATTTTTGGTCTGCGGCGTGAGCGTAACCTGACTCAATCAACTGCATCCTGATTCACCCCTTTGGAGAGACTGTCCATGCCATCCCAACGTTCCCGCCTGCGCGACCTGGGCATTTCGATTGGTGTACTGCCGACCGGCCCGCTCAATGCCATCACCGATGTGGAAGGGGTGCAGGTCGGGCATTTCACGCTGATCCACGACACCCCCCGCATCGCCCGCACCGGCGTAACGGTCATCCTTCCGCGCCCATCGGGTAAAGGGCATGTTTGGGACAACCACTGTTTTGCCGGGTTCCATGTCCTCAATGGGAATGGGGATTTCACCGGCACGCACTGGCTGGAAGAGTCTGGTCATCTGACCACGCCGATTGGGCTGACCAATACCAATCAGGTGGGGTTGGTGCGGGATACGCTGGCGGCCTGGGAGATCGAGCATACGGGCAGCGAACTGTGGACTCTGCCGCTGGCAGCGGAAACCTGCGATAGCTGGCTGAACGATATGAACGCCTTCAGCCTGCGGGAAGAACACGTCCGGGCGGCGCTGCAATCGGCATCCAGCGGGCCAGTGGCTGAGGGCAATGTGGGTGGCGGCACCGGCATGATTTGCTACGACTTCAAGGGCGGCATTGGCACATCCTCCCGCGTGGTCGAGACCGCGTCCGGGCGCTTCACAGTTGGTGTACTGGTACAGGCCAACTTTGGTGACCGGGCGAATCTGCGCGTGGATGGCGTGCCGGTGGGCCGGGAGATCAATCACCAGCGAGTGCCGGATGCCTGGACGGAGCCGAACGTGACCGGGCGCTCGATCATCATCATTCTGGCGACGGATGCGCCGCTGCTGGCGAGCCAGTGCCGCCGTCTGGCGCAGCGGGCGACCATCGGGTTGGCGCGGACGGGCGGGATAGGGCATAACGGCAGCGGCGACCTGTTCCTGGCGTTCTCGACCGGGAACGATGTGCCAGCCGGGGCCACTGAAGCGTTTTCAGTAAAGACGCTGCCCCAGCAGCAGATGAATCCGTTGTTCGATGCTGCCGTCGAGTCGACCGAGGAAGCGATCCTGAACGCGCTGACGGCGGCGGAAACCATGACAGGTTACAAAGGGCGGACGGCTCACGCACTGCCTTTGGATACGCTGGTCGAGGTGATGCAGCGCTTTACGCCCGGCTAAAATCCATACGCCAATTCATCTCCCAGGTGAGTCCGCCATCGGCAGAAAACGCCTGCTCCCAGCGTGGAGTCGGCGTATCGATGCCTGACCAGGTGAAGACCACCCGGATGGGACGACCTTCAAAAGTATCATCCCCTTCAAATTGCCCGACGCCATTGCTAAAGCTGCCGACGACGGGTGGTTCGAGTACGCCAGTGCGGTTGCTGGCCCAGTAGATACTCCACTGCTGCGTCGCCAGGTTGAAGAAGCGCAGCGACATACCGATATAGCCCGGCCAGTGCGGGGTGCGGAACTCATCCTGATTGCCCACGCCATCCAGCAGCGGGCGGCAGAGGCTGGTGGCCGGGAAGTCTTCCCACTCGGTGGAACCTTGCAGACGCTTCACCAGCCGATGGTTCTGCACTTGCCAGGCACCATGCAAGAAGTCGAAATCATTCGGGGATGTCATACGGGTTACTCCAGGTGGGAAAGGCTATAGCCCTCAGGTTAGGCGGTAACCCGGTCAGGATGTGTCCGCATTCAACTGCTGGTTTTGACTTGTGGAAAGGCGGTCAAGGCCAAAGACCTGTCATTGCGGCGGCGGCGGCGGCGAACCGGACGGGGGGGCGTTGCCGCAATCGCTGCGAGGAACGCTTTATCCCGACACCATCAGCGCTTTGCGTAAATTCAACCCTACCACATTCTGAGCGATTGATTCGGAACATTTGTTCCGATTTTGTTCCAGTTTTTCGCAAATCCCTAATTGGATGTGTGTAATTGCTTGATAAAATAGGGTTTCATCTATTCGATAACAGATTATACGTGCTTATGAATGCTGACCGTCTGGCGCTCCTTATCCTCGTCGGCTTTATCTTTTTGGGGCTGACCTATTCCGCCTCAACGCCAATCTTTGAAGCGCCGGATGAGGCTGCCCACTTCCTTTATGCCCATAACATTATTGAAGAAAATGCGCTTCCGTTGATGACGAACCGGGCGGAGGTTCTCGCCAGCTTATCCTGGCAGCGGCACCAACCGCCGCTGCTCTACATGACCAGCGCACTATTCATCCGTTGGATTGATCGCAGCGATGTTCAGGAATACCTGCGTGTGAATCCGCTGGCGGTGCAGGGGGATGTCAGCCTCAACAACCTGAATACTCAATTACATACTTATGCGGTTCCAACAGGCGGTACGCTGACGGCAGTCCGAGTCATGCGCCTGCTCTGCCTAATGCTGGCGGCTTCGACCCTGTGGTTTATCTACCGGACAGGGCGGCTGGTTTCCGGTCAGCCGCTGGTCGGATGTTTGGCGATGCTGCTGGTTGCTGTGATGCCCACGTTTGTGTTTATTGGAGCCAGCATCAATAACGATAACCTGGTCACATTTCTGTATAGTGCCGGTGTGTACTGGCTCGTAGAGCGCTGGTACATGCGGCGGATCAGCATCCGGCAGGCGGTGGTGTTAGGACTTATCGCCGGGGGCGTAGCGCTCAGCAAATATCAGGGACTGCCATTTATTGGGTTAGCGGGCGGGGTGCTGCTGATCGGTGCGCTGGTAGGCCGCTGGACGTGGCGGGATGCTGGGGTTGGATTGTCCGGTTTGGCATTAGGTGTATTGCTACTGGCAGGGTGGTGGTATGTTCGTAATCTACAATTGTATGGCGACCTGATGGCGATCCAGACCACGCGCTCGATCTGGGGGCGCGGCCCGGTCACGACCGACCTGGGCGCACGGTTGATCGAGTTCGCCGGGGTGTGGCGCTCGATGTGGTACATGCTCGGCTATCTGAATATCCCCGGGCCAGCCTGGTTATATCCTTGGGTGACACTGGTCAGCGGTGCTGGCCTGATCGCTGGGATCATGGTCTACGTCCGTAGGCGGCGCTGGTTTGCGGCGTTGCTGCTGCCTACAGTGATCGTACTCTTGTGGGTGACACTGTATTTCAGCACCGGGCAGATCAATACCTCACAGGGGCGGTTTCTCTTTCCGAGTCTGGTTGCATTTGCCCCGTTGGTCGCTACTGGCTTATATAGTTTGCTGAGACAACGCAGTATGCTTATCCTGCTGCCTCTGGTGCTGGTGACCTTATTGACGCCTGCCGATCTACTGCGGGCTTATCGTCCATTAGAAGTCGTTGCTAGCCTGCCGGATGGGGCCATATCGGTTGACCGTGAAGCCGAAGGCTTGCGATTAGTAGGCTACCGGTTGCAAACTCCGGTGGTGTCACCGGATGGTCTGGTCGAAGTCGATGTTTACTTTCAGGGCCAGCATCCGGACGACCCCTCCCTCACTATAGCGGCACTCGACCCGATTAGTTTTGCACCCTTGGGTCAGGCCGAATTCTATCCTGGGATAGCGGCAGTCAGCACCCTGGACCCGGCTCAACTGTATCGTGTGAGAGCCGTACTGCAATTGAATGCAACTCCCTACTCCCCCCGTAAATTGGAACTTCTGTTTCAGTGGCGAGTGATTGACCCGACCGATACCCGGCAAGGACGGTTGCTCACCTGGAATGATGGCGGCTACTCCGCGTTGCTGCCGGGGCCGCTGCTTCAGGATACGGCTTACGTACTACCAGATGCGGCGGCTCCTGCTGATATCCGCTTTGGTGATGCGATCCAATTGACGGGCTATACGCTACCGGACTCGCTAATGCTGAAACCGGGCGAGACCCTGCCGATCACACTGTTCTGGCAAAGCCTGAGCACCCAACCGGATGATTTGCGACTGGCCTTCGGTTTACTGAATGCGGCTGATCAGATTTTGATTCAGTCAGATGGTTATCCGGCAGGTTTGCCTTCGCCTGCATGGCTACCGGGCTTGCGCTTCACCGATAGCCGCGAGTTGCTCATTCCGGAAGATGCAACACCTGGCAGTTACCGTCTGTATCTGGCATGGTATCGCAGCCGAGATAACGAACGATTGCCGCTGGTCGGCATGGAAGGGAATCTGTATATGGGTTTGCCCGCTGTCGAAGTTATTCCCTGACTCAATCTCGCAGAAAGTCCGCCAGGAGGGTGGCGATGCGGGTGGCAGCCGCGTCAGTCAGGTGGATGCCGTCGAAACTGTAGCTATACCCGCCCGCCTGCTGGAGGGCGGCATAGCGTTTGCGACCCAGCGTCACCTCCAGGCCGATCCGGTAGTGGTCCAGCCCTAGCGGTGGGCGCTCTGGCACGCTGGCCGGGGTGAGCGCCGCCATCAGATCCAGACTGGGAATGTTCAGTTCCGTACACAACTCGCGCTGAAGGGTGTTCATCTCCTGCAGGGCGTTGACCAGCGCCGGTCGATATTCGACGGGCGGCAGCGCGACCCAGGTGCGGATCCCGGCATGTTGGAGCTTCATGAGAATAGCCCGCAGATTTTCGCGGAAGGCGATGGGGCTGATGTGCCCTTGCGGAATGCGCTTCGCCAGCCGGTAGTAAGGGCGGCTGCCGGGTTCGGCGTGGGAAGTGGCGTCATTGATACCAACCATGACCAGGCAGCCATCCGACTTTTCGGCGATCACATCCTGCTCGATACGGCGGTAGAGGTTGAGGCTGGTATCCCCGTTGACCCCCTGATTGATGAAGGTATGCCCCCGCAGGAGCGTCGCCAGCTTATCGAGATAACTGACGCCGTGCGTCCCCTGGGTGAGGCTGTCGCCAAAAAAGACCAGTTTCATGGGCTGTTTCTCAAGTGAGCGTATTCATAAAATCGGTTTGCTTTACAGCCTGAGTCGTGGATAAAATCCCTTTGACTCCGATAGCGGAGTATGTTAACCTGTGTTGGCCTATTTGTTCAAAAAAGAACAAACTCCAGTTGCCGGAGACAATCGTACATGGCTTTACAAGAATTTGCCCCGATAGGCGTTCTCATCCTCCTGGCTATTATTGTCGCCTTGCTGGTCAATAGCCTTTCCTGGTTGCTCGGTCCGTTCAAGCCCACCGAGCGTAAATCCGCGCCGTATGAATCGGGTATGAAACCGATTGGCCCCGGCACCCGCCGGATGCCGGTCAAGTTCTATCTGGTCGCAGTGCTCTTCATTATATTCGATGTGGAAGTCATCTTCTTCCTGCCCTGGGCGGTCAAACTGCGTGAGTTGGGCGTGTATGGGCTGATTACCATGGGTGTGTTTCTATTCATTTTGACGGTCGGCTTTGTGTATGAGTGGAAGAAAGGCGCGTTGGAATGGGAGTAGTCAGCTCAAAACTCGGTAATCTGGGCGTGGTCACCACCACGCTGGATCAAGTGTTTAACTGGGGTCGGAATGGTGCGATGTGGCCGCTGCTGTTCGGCCTGGCCTGCTGCGCCATTGAAATGATGGCGACCCAGGCTTCTGATTATGATATGTCCCGCTTCGGTATGGAACTCAACCGCGCCAGCCCGCGCCAGAGCGATCTGATGATCGTGGCTGGCCGTGTGACCCGCAAGATGGCCCCGGTCGTGCGCCAGTTGTACGATCAAATGCCGTACCCCAAGTATGTGGTTTCGATGGGGGACTGCGCTTCGTGCAGCGGTGTCTATAACAACTATGCGCTGGTGCAGGGTGTGGATGAGATCGTCCCGGTGGATGTGTATGTGGCGGGGTGCCCGCCGCGCCCGGAGCAGCTCATTCACGGAATTATGACGCTGCATGAAAAAGTGCGTGGCGAAAGCATCCGTAACTGGGCGTCATAGGCCCTCATAGGGGTGACCCGCCGGGTGACCTCTACAAACATGAAAGATGAAAGGCGGACGTCCAGAGGGGCGTCCCCATGTATTTTGAGCAAAGGTGATTGTGCATGAGCCTTCCCCAGCCTAAAGACCCGGTTGAATCGGTCAAGGCGGCCCTGCCGACTGCTGTCCTGGATGTGACGGCTTTCCGGGGGGATACGACGCTGGTCGTCGCGCCGGAGCAGATCGTGGCGGTGTGCAAGTATCTGCGCGATACACCCGGCCTGGTCTATAACTTCCTGTCGGACATCAGCGCGGTGGACTACTACCCGGAATACAATCGTCCGGGGCGCTTTGGTGTGGTCTACCACCTGCTCTCCATGCTGTACAAGCGCCGTATCACCCTCAAGACCTATGTGCAGGAAGAAGAACCTGTACTGGACTCGGTGGTCAGCGTGTGGCCGGCAGCCAACTGGCTGGAGCGTGAGATCATCGACATGATGGGGATCGATTTCAACGGTAACCCGGATAAGCGCCGCGTGCTGATGCCTGCCGACTGGAACGGTCACCCGCACCGCCGCGACTATCCATTAGGTTATGAAACGATCATGTTCTCCTTCAATGTTGAGGAGATCATGAAACATAAGCCGAAGGCGACTGAGTAGGGACGCGCAAGTGCGAAGCCTCCCCGTGGGATGGCGCTTCCGCTTTGGGGCGACCTGTCGGGTCACCCGTATAGACGATGTACATGATTTGACGCAGACGGTTCGCCGTAATGATTTGAGGATGTAGCACAATGACCCTCATGACCCCGGATAAATCGCAGGAAAACCAGCAGCCGACCCAGTGGGAAGGCAGCCTGGAAGAACTCAAGGGGCTGGTTTCTGAACGGGCTTTCACCGGCGAAACCATGCTGCTGAACATGGGGCCGCATCACCCCAGCACGCACGGCGTGCTGCGCGTGTTGCTGGAACTCGACGGCGAGGAGATCATCAATCTGCTGCCGGATGTGGGCTTCCTGCATACGGGTATCGAAAAGAACATCGAACACAAGCAGTATGAGAAGGGCGTGACCCTGACGGACCGGATGGACTATCTGGCCCCGATGAACAACAACTTCTCGTTCTGCCTGGCGATTGAAAAGCTGGTGGATCTGGATGTGCCGGAACGCGCGCAGATCATGCGCGTCATCTGCCTGGAATTGACCCGCATCAACAGCCACCTGGTGTGGTTGGGGACGCACGCGCTGGACATGGGCGCGATGAGTGTGTTCCTTTATGCGTTCATCCAGCGCGAAAAGATCCTGCGCATGTTCGAGATGATTTCCGGTCAGCGCCTGATGACCAGCTACATGCGTCCGGGCGGTGTCTGGCGGGATTTCACGGATGAGTTCTACACCGCGCTCGACTCTTTCCTGAGCGTATTCCCGTCCAAGGTCGATGAATTCCAGCGCCTGCTGACCAACAATCCCCTGTGGATTGACCGTACGCAGGGCATCGGCATCATCGAGCCGGAGACCGCGTTGGCCTGGGGCGTGAGCGGGCCGAGCCTGCGCGGCAGCGGCGTCAACTGGGATCTGCGTAAGGCCATGCCCTACAGCGGCTACGAACAGTATGAATTCACCGTGCCGCTGGGCGAACACGGTGATGTGTATGACCGCTTCTACATCCGTATTCTGGAGATGTACGAAAGCGTGAAGATCATCCAGCAGGCGCTGAAGAAGCTGCCGCGCAAGGGGCCGTTCCGGTCGGAGAACCGCAAGTTCGTGCCGCCGCCCCGCGCCGAACTGGGCCGCAGCATGGAAGCGGTCATCCACCACTTCAAGCTGTGGACGGAAGGGTTCTCGGCGCCGGATGATGAAGTGTATGTGGCGGTAGAAAGCCCGCGTGGTGAATTGAGCGTCTACCTGCACGGCACCGGCGGCACCAAGCCGCGCCGCGTCCACTTCAAGACGCCGTCGTTCATGCACATCGCGGCCATGCCGGTCATGAGCAAGGGCCATTTCATCGCGGATCTGGTGGCGATCATCGGCAGCATTGACATTGTGTTGGGTGATTGCGACCGATAAGAAGCAGTGCAGAGTGAAGAAGTACAGAGTGAATTACAGCATACGCAATTCACCGAGGATGTTGTAGGGGCGCACGGCTGTGCGCCCGCCCACTATGGTGCGCGACTGCAAATCCAAAATTGTGAACTGTGAACTCAGGACAAAAACATGGGAATCCTCGAAAAATACGGCGACCGCATCCAGCATCACGTTAGCAAGTACCCGGATAAACGGTCGGCGGTGATGCCGCTCCTGTATGTGGTGCAGGATGAATACGGGTGGGTGACACCCGACGGCATTGACGAAGTGGCGGCGATCCTCGATATGGATCCGACTCAGGTCAAGTCCATTGCCGGTTTCTACACCATGTACTCGGAACAGCCCAAGGGCAAGTACTGGCTCCAGGTCTGCACCGACCTGGCCTGCGCGCTGCGCGGTGCGGATAAGTTCCATGAAGATCTGAAAGCGGAACTGGGTGTGGAAGAGGGCGGCACCACCGAGGACGGCATGTTCACAGTCGAGCATGTGATGTGCCTGGCCGCCTGTGATAAAGCCCCTATGCTCCAGTGCAACTTCCACTTCTACGAGAAGCTGGATATGGACAAGATGAAGGCACTGCTGGCGGAGTGGCGGGCGGAAGCGGCGAAGACAAGTACTTAGTCCTGAGTACCAGGTGCGGAGCCAGAGGCAGGAGCGTGATGTTCAAGGATGACATCGGCTCCGAACCCAGCACGACGCACTCAGTACTCAGCACTTCTCTGGATTGATGGTGTAAAGGAAGTAACCCGATGCAGCAGACGTATGTACTCCTACGCGGTCGAGAAATCCCTGATCTGCACAAGCTCGATGTGTATGTCAAAAACGGGGGCTACGACGCACTGAAAAAAGCAGTCGCCATGCCCACCGCCGACATCATCAATGTTGTTAAAGCCTCTAACCTGCGGGGTCGTGGTGGCGCCGGCTTCCCGACGGGCATGAAGTGGAGCTTTATCCCACAGAATGAGCCGGTCAAGTATATGGTCGTCAATTGTGACGAGAGCGAAACCGGTACGTTCAAAGATCGTGAGATCATCGAAACCAATCCGCACCAGTTGATCGAAGGTGCGGTGATCGGTGCCTACGCCATCCAGGCGAAGGCCGTTTATATCTACCTGCGTGGCGAATTCTGGGATCAGGCCGCCATGCTGGATCAGGCCATCGCGGACGCTCGTAAGGCCGGGTTGGTCGGGCCGAACCTGTGCGGCAGCAACTATTCCTGCGAAGTCTATACCCACCTGGGCGCTGGCGCATACATCTGCGGTGAAGAAACCGCGCTGCTCAACAGCCTGGAAGGCAAGCTCGGCCAACCGCGGGTACGCCCGCCGTTCCCCGCCAATAAGGGCGGCGGTCTGTATGGTGAGCCGACGGTGGTCAACAATGTGGAAACCCTGACCAACGTCCCGTGGATCATCAATAACGGGGCCGACGAATACAAGAAGATGGGCAGCGAGCAGTCGCCCGGTACGAAAATCTTCTGCGTCAGCGGTCATGTGAATAAGCCCGGCAACTACGAATTCCCCTTCGGCATCACCCTGCGCGAACTGATTATGGAACACGCTGGTGGCATTCCCGGTGGCAAGGCCATCAAGGGCATTCTGCCGTCGGGTGGCTCTGGCCCGATCATGCGCGTGACCGATGAAATTCTGGATACCAAGCTGACCTACGAAGACATGGCCAAGACGGGTTCGATCCTGGGGTCGGCCTCGATCATCGTCATGGATGAGACGGTCGACATGACCTGGGTGGCCTCCAAGGTTATCAAGTTCTTCAAGCACGAAAGCTGCGGCAAATGCACACCCTGCCGTGAAGGCACCTACTGGTTGGATAAGGTCGTCGATCGCATCATGGCGAATGAAGCCCAGATGAAGGACATCGACCTCATCAGCAACGTAGCCAAGAACATGCAGGGCGTGACCCTGTGCGCGCTGGGTGACTTCGCTGCGAATCCGATCATTCATACCGTGAAGAACTTCCCGGAAGACTTCAAGCAGCATGTGAAGGGTGCTGCCGCCGCCCCTGCCAAAGCCGCCCCGAAGCAGGCTGCTCCTGCACCGGCAGGTGACTAGAGGAACCGGACAGGGGTAAGGCTTGCCTTGCCCCTGCTGTTTGCATGATGACTGAACCCACCGCACCGATCAGCACACTGGATGAATCTGCTCCGGCTTCGGAAGTTGGAACGGTTCAGAGCGCATCCGCTGAGCCAGTCCAGGAATTGCCGGTTGATTTGCCGGAGAATGGCGCGGTTCCAGCACAGCCCGGGTGGCTGGATTGGATGCGCGGGATATTGACTGGACGCCTATCCGAAGCGGCGCTGACCGAGCGTTTGCGGGAAGTGGATGGTGCCATCGCCGGTAATCCGGAAGCCGCTATCAATTATGTGACTCGCGGCGAACTGCTGCTCCAGGCGGGTTTGCCGGAAGCCGCCCTGGCGGATTTCCAGCAGGGGTATCTGCTGGCGAACGAAGAATTCCAGGACGCTGACTGGGGCGTTGTGGCGCAGGTGACCCAGGATCGGGCGCTGCGGGGTTTGCACCAGGCCGAACGGCAGTTGAGTTAAGGGAGGCGTGTTCATGAACCTCCACATTCCCATGCAGGAAGCCGAGTACACGGTCGAAGACTTTGAGCGTATGCTCGCGCTGCCTGAAAATCAGGATCGCCTGCTGGAACTGATCGACGGAGAGATCGTTGAAAAGATGCCTACGCGACAGCATGGTGTTTACGCTGGTCTATTTGTCACGTTCATCAATATCTACCTGTTCGAGAATCCGATAGGGCGAGTAGCGGTCGAGGCCCGACACCGGCCTGTCGGTGACTCTCGTAATGATCGGTTGCCAGATGTGTCTTTCGTGAGCGACGTCAATCGCCCATTGGAAGAACGTGGTGCAGCAGAGTACATGCCGGATCTGTGCGTCGAAATTCAGTCGCCGGATGATAGCCTGAAGCTGATGCGCGAAAAGGCGGATTTCTATCTGGCAAATGGCTCACGCCTGGTCTGGTTGGTCTATCCGTCCAAGCAGTTAATCGAAGTATGGACAGCGACCGAGCAGGCCATCCTGAAACTGGAAGATACCCTGACCGGCGGCGATGTGCTGCCGGGATTTGCAGTGCCGGTCAAGCGATTTTTTGTCTAGGCGTTACAAACTGTCGTCAACAGGTCAGTTATCGTCTAAACTAGTGACCATATCAACAATCCTGTGAGCGAATGAGAGAGCGATGGTAGCGAACATCACCACGAACACGGTCACCATCTTCATTGATGGGAAGGAGTACCAGGTCGCCGCCGGGGCGAATCTGGTCGATGTAGCCAAGTGGATCGGTAACGACATCCCGGTGTTCTGTTACCATCCGAAGATGGAACCGGTCGGCATGTGCCGCATGTGCCTGGTCGAGATGGGTTCCGCCTTCGACCCGAAAGAAAAGAAGATTGTCCGCGATGAGCAGGGCAACCCGGTCATCAAGTGGCAGCCCAAGCTGAACACGGCCTGCACCCAGAAGGTGGCCGACGGCATGGCGATCCGCACCACCACGCAGGTGGTGGATGATGCCCGCCAGAACGTGGTCGAGTTCCTGCTGACCAGCCATCCGCTGGACTGCCCGATCTGCGATAAGGGTGGCGAATGCCCGCTGCAGAACCTGACCATGGAACATGGCCCCGGTGCCAGCCGCATGGACTTCAGCGATAAGCAGCACCTGGATAAGCACGTCCCGTTGGGCGACTTGATCTTCCTCGACGAGGAACGCTGCATTCAGTGCGCCCGCTGCGTCCGCTATCAGGATGAAGTCGTCGGCGATGATGTGCTGGCCTTCCACGAACGGGGCCGCCGTCTGCAAATTATCACCAAGAGTGATCCCGGTTTTGACAGCTATTTCAGCGGCAATACCACCGATATTTGCCCGGTAGGCGCGCTGACGACCGCCGATTTCCGTTTTGGTGCCCGCCCCTGGGAATTGACCGAAACACCGAGCATTTGCCCGCATGACGCGGCTGGCTCCAACATCAGCCTCAGCACCCGCCTGGATCGTGACTTTGGCGGTCGTGCCATGATCAAGCGCGTGATGCCGCGCCAGAACGAATACGTCAACGAAATTTGGATCAGCGACAAGACCCGCTTTGGTCATCACTTCACCCGTGATACCGAATCCCGCCTGCTCCAGCCCATCGTCAAGGGTGCCGCCAGTGATTGGAACACGGCGCTGCCGCTGGTGGCCGAGAAGCTCAAGGCGGCCGGCGGCGATGTCGCTGCGATTGCCGGGGCTTCCATGAGCAATGAAGATCTCTGGACGCTGCGCCAGTTGGTGACCGGCCTCGGTGGTAAGAAATTGGGTGCCTGGCCGCCCACTCACGCGGGTGCTGAAGCGGTAGCGGCTGCCGGTATCGGCGTCGGCTCCAACCTCAGCAAGCTGGGCAAGGGCGATGCTATTCTGGTGATCGCCAGCGATCTGGAAGAAGAAGTCCCGATCTGGCGGCTGCGCGTCAAGCAGGCTCACGACCGGGGTGCTTACCTGGTGGTCATGAACGCCCGCAGCACCCGCCTCGATGACTTCGCCAGCGAGACTATCCGTTACGACTATCCGGAAGCGGCTGGTGCGATTGAGTTGCTCAAGAGCCAGTACGCTGAATATTTCCAGAAGCTAACCGGTGCCGCCAATCTGGTGGTGGTCATGGGTGCCGAAGGGCTGACGTTGGAAGGCAGCGCGGCGCTTTCACAGGCTGCGGCCAACCTGCTGATCGAAACGGGTCATGTCGGCAAGCCGAACAACGGTCTGCTGGCGACCCTGCCGGGTGCGAATGGCATGGGCCAGCACTATCTGGGCTTCACCCCGCAGGCCACGCAAGACATCATCGCGCATCCGCCGAAGGCGCTCATCGTCGCTCAGGCTGATCTGCTGCTGGATGACCCGAACGCCGCTGCTTGGCTGGATAAGGTTGAGACGGTCATCTACCTGACCTTGTTCAAGGATGGCATTCCGGCCAAGGCGACCGCCCTGCCGATCCAGAGCTTTGCGGAACGCGATGGATCCTTCGTCAATGGCGAACGCCGCGTCCAGCGTTTCTACGTCGGGCAGGGGCCGCTGGGCGATGCCCTCCCGGCCTGGCAACTGGCATCGCGGATTGGCGAACGCGCCGGACTGGGCAAGCAGAAGCTTTCTGCCGCCTCGGTCATGCTGGACATCACCAAGAACGTTCCGGCCTTCGCGGGCTGCACGTACGCTGAACTGAGCAAGGTTGAGCGTCAGTTCCCCGATGTTGGCGGTGTTGACCTGTACTACGGCGGTACCGCTTACCAGAACAAGGGCGGGCTGGGTGTCCAAATTCCCAGCGCTGCCGATAAGGGTGAGAAGGTTGCCGTGAACGGCGGTGGTAAGGGCAGCGTGAGCGCGGATGGCAAGCTGCTGGTCGTGCCGACCACCCGCCTGTACAACCGTGAACGGACTTTCCGCAGCAGTGAACTCGTTCACCCCCGCGTGCCGGATGCCTTCGTCGAGATCAACAGCGCCGATGCCAAAGGCATGGGGATTGCCAATGGGGATACCGTCCGCGTCGAATTCGGCAGCGGTGCCGTGACCGCCCGCGCCCACGTCAATGGGGGCGCGCCGCGTGGCTCGGTCGTCCTGCCCCGCCACCTGAGCGATGATCCGGCTCCGCTGTACATCACGGCGGGCAGTGTCAGCAAGGTCTAGGAACCTCACCCCCGGCCCCTCTCCGTATCGCCCCGAAGACGGTGCTTGAGAGGGGTGGAAGATGTAGGGACGCCATTGATGGCGTCCGATTTTACGAAAATCCGGTATGGCAGGGGTGAGGCGCACCTCGTCCGCCTGCCAAAAATGCGGTAATGTAGGGGCGCACGGCTGTGCGCCCACTTGTGTAGTCTGAGGTTGAACGTATGGCTCAAACAGCACTCCCGTCCCCATCCAGCGGCGGCGGCTTCCAGATCAAACGCTGGATGATTATCGCTGCCGTCGTCGGTGTCATCGTCCTGGCGCTAGTGGCCTTCGTCGGTTATACCGTTGTCCGCACACTGGAAGGCGACCAGAATAACTTCCTCTGGCAGGGTGGCAACGCCGTCCTGAACTTCCTGTTCAACCCGGCTGCCCGCGTTGATCCCTCGCAGATTGTCGTCTGCCGGAATGACTCGACCTGCTCCGGTTGGTACTCGCTCATTTACGGGGCGATCCTGCTGCTAACGGTCATCACCGGCTTTGCCTATACCACGCTGCTGGAACGTAAGTTCATCGCCTGGTTCCAGAGCCGTGTTGGACCCAATCGCGTCGGCCCGCTGGGTTTGATGCAACCGGCGGCGGATGCGGTCAAGCTCATCACGAAAGAAGATATTGTCCCGTCGGGTGCCTCCTACTGGGTCTGGTGGCTGGCTCCGATGATTAAAGCGGTGCCCGTGCTGATCGTTCTCGCGGTCATCCCGCTGGGTCCCGACCTGGTGGTTCCCTGGTTTGATGGGCGCTGGTATCAGGTGCCGCTCAGCTTTGCCGACCCTAGCGTGGGTGTGCTGTGGATTTTGGGCATCACCAGCCTGGGAACCTACGGGATCGCGCTGGCAGGCTGGGCTTCCAATAACAAGTACGCCATGCTTGGCGGTCTGCGTTCTTCGGCGCAGATGATTAGCTACGAACTCAGCCTCGGCCTGACCATGGCCGTGCCGGTCATGATCGTCGGCAGCATGAGCCTCGGGGACATCGCCCAGGCGCAGCCGATGTTCTGGAACTGGTTCATCTTCCAGAATCCGATTGCGGCGGGAGTTCTGTTCATCGCTCTGCTGGCGGAAGTGAGCCGCTCGCCCTTCGACCTGCCGGAAGCCGAGCAGGAACTGACCGGCGGTTTCTTCACTGAATACAGCGGTATGAAGTTCGCCCTCTTTATGATGGCGGAATACCTGGGCATGATCGCCATCAGCCTGATCTTCGCCAGCCTCTACCTGGGCGGTTATCAGGATGGCTTCGGTCTGGTGGATAGCGTGCCGATCCTCGGCCCGCTGGTCATGATCGGCAAAGTTGTATTGCTGCTGATCTTCATGGTCTGGATCCGGGCGACCCTGCCGCGTATCCGTTACGACCGCCTGATGGCCTTCGGTTGGAAGGTGCTCATTCCGCTGTCGCTGATCGCAGTGACCTGGACGGCGATTGCGCTGGTCGTGGGTGATCTGTTCGAAAGCCCGGTGGCTTACGGCATCGTTTCGGCTATCTTGTTCGCCATCATCGCCATCTTTGGCTATCTGATGCTGCGCCGCGAAGGGGAGACCGTTTCCAACCTGTATCCCTCGATTGACCAGCCCAAAGACCCGGCTGATGATCCGGTCATCACGGGTGAACAGCGTGGTATTGGCTACGGCATCCTGAATGTGATCGGCGTGTTGATTGCGGTGCCGTTCGCGCTGGTCGAGTTCGGCATCAAGCAGATCGAGAAACTGCGTGAAATCGGCGACGATAGCGATGCGGCTCCGGTGCAGTCGACGGCCCTGACGCTGGTCAAGCCGGTGACGGCTCCTGCGCCAGTCGCAGCCGCTCCGGCGGAAGCAGCCCCGGTCGCTCGTGCAGAGAAGCCTGCTCCCGCCCCGAAACCGGCTGCTGCTGAAGCCAAGCCGGCAGCGGCAGGTGGTAAGGCCAAGTTTGATAAGGAAGCCATGCTCGCCAAGATCCGCGAGAAAAAGGCGAAGTAGCTGCCAGCCGCCAGCGATCAGCTTCCAGCCAGAAAAAGCCGGAAGTTGATAGCTGGCATCCCAAAAGCTGATGGCTGATCGCTGCAAGCTGAACGCTAAACACGGAACGCGATGTACAGGAGAGTAACGCTCGATGAATGTGATTAAGGGTTTTGCCACCACCTTCCGGCATGTGCTGGAAGAAAAAGTGACGATCCAGTACCCGGAACAGATGATCCCGTTTGCCGAACGCTACAAAGGGCGGCACGTCCTCAAGCGTTATGATAACGGTCTGGAGAAGTGTATCGGCTGCGCCCTCTGCGCTGCGGCTTGCCCGGCGGATGCCATTTGGGTGGAAGCAGCGGAGAACACCGACGAACAACGCTTCAGCCCTGGCGAACGCTACGCCAAGACCTATGAAATTAACATGCTGCGCTGCATCTTCTGTGGCTATTGCGAAGATGCCTGCCCGACCGAAGCCATCATCCTCGGCAGCGAGCATCGCCTGAGCTTCACCGACCGCCGCGATGCCATTTATACCAAGGACATGCTGATCGAAGCGCCCGCCGAAGGCGTTCCGGCCAGCCCGCAGAAGGTCGAACCCGGCGTGTACAATCGCCCGATCCCGGATATGGAAAATCCATTGTAGGCGGACTGCCGCTCGCGGGATGAACATGCGTTAAGATAATGGGGTAGGCGATACAGCCTACCCTTTTTTGTATACAGGCGTTTTTTGCACATGGCCCGACCCCGCGAATTTGATAAGCAAGCTGTTATCGACCAGGCCATGCTGGTGTTCTGGCAGAAGGGCTATGAAGCCACCTCCATCCGCGACCTGAAAGACCAGATGGGCATCAGCAGCAGCAGCATGTATGAGGTGTTTGGGGATAAGCGCGGCGTCTATCTGGCGGCGCTGGCACGTTCCTGTGAGCTGGAACGCGAGCGCATGGAACGCATGGCGGACGATGCGGAAACACCGCAGGCTTTCGTCCAGCAGTTGTTTGAGATGAGCGATCAGGCGATCCAGGCAGGCACCAATCAGGCCGGGTCGATGGCGCTGCACGCGATGGTCGAGTTTGGTCCGCGTGATCCAGATATTACCCAGATGCTGCTGGGGCACTACTTCGCCATCGCCGAGATCATCGCCCGCGTGATTGCTCGCGGACAGCAGTCGGCCAATGTCGCCAGCCCGGAAGATCCGCATACCTTAGCTTATACCCTGTTGACAACCCTATACGGCGTCGTGACCCTGAAGGGCATCAAGCCGGACTTTGCTGAAACCCGTACAATTGCCCGCATCATCCTCACTATCCTGAATCCCGCTCATCCTTAAGCTTGGGTCATTGCAGACTCGCCTTGTGTGGTAGCCATTCAGGCAGTCTCACATTATCTCTTCTCTGGCTCCACTCTCCCTGCGTTCGGGAGAGGGGTTGGACGTGAGGGCAACCCCATTATTCCTTAAGGCTCTGCTGATTGACTTGATTCTGGGAGTTGTGCTACCATCACATCATATTCTGAAATGATCGTTTCAGAATGAATCTGAATCAATCATTGCGCTTTTGCACAAGGATTAGCCTGCATATGACCGCTGCACTTCCTCCGATGGTTTCCGGCAAACTGCCGATTGTGGGTCACGCGCTGGAGATGCTCCGTGACCGCGAGTCCCTTTTCAAGCGTGGCTATCAGGAACATGGCGATGTCTTCGCCATGCAGTTGGGGCCACAGCCGATTGCCGTGGTGACGGGTGGCGAGCATAACCGCCACCTCTACATGGAAACGGATAAGTCGCTCAACATGCAGGACGGCTATGCTTTCCTGAAAGCGTCTTTTGGCGAAGTGTTCTTCGTCGCCAGCAAGGATACCTACTACAACCAGCGCCCTGTCTTGCAGGAACTTTTCAAACGGGAGCGTATGGTCGGTTACATTCAGGCCATGAATGCCGAAGTTCAGGAGTGGCTGGATTCGCTGGGGCAGGCGGGCGAAGTGGATATTACTGCTGCTATGCGCCAGCTCACCCAGTTTGTCGTCGGTCGGGCGATGATCGGCCCGGATTACAACAAGGAATTGGGGCCGGGCTTCTGGGAACAGTATGAAGGTATTGCAGCCGGGCTGGACTTTGTGCTGCCGCCCAATCTGCCCCTGCCGAAGTTCCGTCGCCGTGACCGGGCCAGAGCGCACATCACCAAAACCCTGAACGGCCTCATTCAGAAGCGCCGCGAGAACCCCGATCAGTATGATGATCTGATCACCACCCTGTTGTCGACACCCTTAAAAGATGGCTCGCGGCTCGATAACGAAGACATCGTGACCATCTTCATGGGCTTGCTCTTCGCCGGGCATGAAACCACCGCTGGTCAGGCTGCCTGGTTGATCGCCCTGCTGCTGCGCCACCCGGACTATCTGGCACGAGTGCGGCAGGAAATCAGTGAGCGTGTGACCTACGGGCAGCCGATTGATGCGGCGCTGCTCAGCAAGCTCGACCACATTTACATGGCGATTGATGAAACGACCCGGATGCAGCCGTCGGCGGATATTCAGGTGCGGACGGTCGATACACCCATGAAGGTGGGCAATTACGAAGTCCCCGCGGGCTGGCGCATGATGGTCAGCGCGGCGACTTCACACAACCTGCCCGGCGTCTTCACCAACCCAGAACGCTTTGACCCGCTGCGCTTCTCCCCGGAACGCGGCGAAGGCAAAGACCCGTTTGCCATCGTCGGCTTCGGCGGCGGCATCCACAAATGCACCGGCATGAACTTCGCCAAAAACGAGATGGCGGTCATCACCGCGCTCCTCTTCCAGCAATTTGACCTGGAGCTCCTGAGCAAAGAGATCCATGTCGTCAGTGGGAATGGCGCGAACCACCCGTCCGAGGTGCGCGTCCGCTACAAGCGTAAGCCGTTGAGCGCGCTGACCGATGTCAAGACGATCCAGCAGGCGGTGGAGGCAGGTTGCCCGCACATGCGCCAGAAGGTTGCGGAAGAACAACTCTCCAGCCAATAAATTGTACGGGCGACCCGCCGGGTCGCCCCTACTGGTTTTCAACCCATCCCTCACGCCGGGGTATGCACCTGGAACTGCCCGCTCAGTTGTAGCAGCGCCATCAGATACAGCAGACCGTCGTAATAGCGATAGCGCCCGGTTGGAATGGGCGTGTTCCAGAATTCCTCAATGAAGTCCCAGGCGATGGCATCGCTGGCGGCCAGCGTCGCCACCGCGTTCATGGCGATCAACCCGGTCGAGCGATGCTGATTGCCGACCGGCGTTCCATCCACCTCAAACTGACTGGTATAACGACCAATCCCCAAGTCATGGAAGAAGCGCAGGTAGCGGTTGGTCTGTTCCACCTGCCAGGGATCTGCCGCGAACCAACTGTAATCCATGGCGACCATCATGGCGCTGCGCCACGAATCCGCATAGAAGACGCTGCCGTAATCCCCGGATCGGCGCGGGCGTCCATCGAACTCAGCGTAGTTGGGCATCAGGCCAGTCACGGGATGCGCCGCCTGCTGCCAGTGCTGGCGGGCTGCGGCGGCCGCTTCCGTCCAGAAGGCATTGTCCTGTGCCGCCCAGCGCGCCCATAACTCGTAGTAGTGGGGGGCCTGGTAGGAAGGGTCGGTGAAGGTGCGGTTCTGACCGACATCTGGCACAAAAACGACCAACTTGGTTTCCGCATCAAACATGTTGGAGGCAAAGCGGCTGTTGCGCTCCTCCGTATGCAGCATCGTATCGAGGATCGCCTGTGCTTCGGCGCGGTAGTTGTAGATGCCTTCGCCATCCCCCCAGCGGGCCGAAGCGAAGAACAGCGCGGTCACGTACCAGATTTCGCCATCCGAGGCCGGGTTGTCATCAATGCAGTCGCCATCGGTGAAGGCGTGCCAGCAGAAGTAACCCTGCCAGGGACCGTCCGCGTGCTGCATGTAGGTCTTGGCCCAGGTCCACAGCCGGTTGAACTCCGCCTGTTTATCCATCTGGACGGTGAGCATCATGCCGTAGGACATGCCCTCGGTGCGGATATCGGCATTATTGATGTCCTCGATGTAGGCCATATCCTCGCCGACCGGGTAATAGACGCGCTCGTTGGTGTCATCGCCATAGAACAACTGCTGGAAGGTCGAGTCGATCCGCTCTTGGATGTCCGTATCAGAAAGCCCCCATTCCGCCAGCATATTCCGGTAGACTCCGCTCTGAAATGCGCCTTCGGTCGGTGGGGTTGGGGCAGGTTGTTCCTGGGCCATCAGCAGACTCGTGTGACAGGCTAGTACAAGCAAAAACAGGAGCGTAAAAGTAGGTCGTTTCATGCAGCCAGTCCTTTCTTCGATGAGTTTTGCAAACGTTTGCAATCGTACTTCAAAAAAATGGCTCGATGCAGCCAGACCTCTACTATACTACGATAGCATCTCCGTGGCGACCTGCACGGTGCGGGCATGGATGCTGGCAATATCCTCGACATTGCGGGCATAGCCCCCGGCCATGGTGATGGCGACCGGCAGACCCGCCGCCCGGCAGCGTTCCAGCACCAGCCGATCCCGCGCAGCCAGGCCCTCCATGGTCAGCGCCAGTCGTCCCAACCGGTCATGTACGTAGGGATCAGCCCCTGCCAGGTAGATCGCCAGATCCGCGTGCGAGAGAGACAGCGCCCGTTCCAGGCCCCCTTCCAGCATCAGCAGATACTCGTCATCCCCGGTGCCGTCATCCAGTTCAATGTCCAGATCGCCGGGGACTTTGTGGTAGGGGAAGTTCTTCGCCCCGTGAATGGAAAAGGTGAAGATGGTCGGGTCGCCCTGGGTGATGGCGGCGGTGCCATTGCCCTGGTGCACATCACAATCCAGCACCACGATGCGCCGGGCGCGGCCTTCCGCCTGCATCGCCCGCGCTGCCACCACGCTGTCGTTGAAGACGCAGTAGCCTTCACCATGATCGCGGAAGGCGTGATGTGTGCCGCCCGCCAGGTTGACCGCCAGACCATCAACCAGCGCTGCCCGGCAGGCCTGGATGGTCGCGCCGTTGACTCGCCGCGCTCGTTCCCACAGCATCGGCGACCAGGGCAGCCCGATACGGCGGATTTCTTTGGCGCTCAGGGTGCCTGTCCGCACCCGTTCGATGTAATCCGCGTCGTGCGCCCGCAGCAGGTCGGCATCGCTGGCGCGTTCCGGCACGATCAGGTCATCCGCGCTCAGGATGCCATCTTCCAGAATACGGTCGCGCAGGCGGCTGTACTTGGGCATGGGGAAGCGATGCTCTGGCGGCAGTGGCAGCACGAAGGGATCAGCGTAGAAAGCTTGCATGGTGCCGGAAGTCTATATCCTTTTTCCAACCGAATCCTACGAACTTTGTATGGTCTACCCAAACGACTTTAACGCTTTTTACATACAATGTCAGATAGAGTAAGCATGTAGCGTTTATCTCTCACGCTTCAATCCAGCTTCTGTGTACACCTTTTCAGGATGGTAGTCCGTAAGCACGCCATCCGCTCTGTTCAGTAGGGCCGGTGTCAGTCAGCCGGAGAACCTATTGTCTACGGGAGAAAGCCAGCACTCATCATTGGAGGAGTCAGTTATGCCCCATTACGCCTCGGACGCTATCGGCATTGAAGACATTATCACCTATCGCCATTGGGATGCCCATTCAGAGCATTATGCCGGTGGGGATAGTCTAGCGACGGCCCTCTATCTGGGCTGGACTCTGCCGGAAACCGTCGAGATGGCGGAATACTGGTATGCCGGCACGCGGCGGGTAGCCGTCTATCATGTCTCGCTCGAACGGGATGGAAGCAGCATGGTGATGCCCGTCATCGGCAACCCGTTCATCGAACGGCTGATGACCGAGCGCCAGTGCAAGGTGGTGCCGCTCGGCGAGCGCCAGCCGGTCGAGGCCGATACCCGCGTCTAACGCATCTGCCACCCTGTCGGGACGCCCAACCGGGCGTCTTTTATTTTGCGATCAGGTGTATTCGTGAGATCGTTGCATGGGCTGTGGTTGGCGTTCCTACAGAGTCATCCTGATAAAGTTTGCCGACCATCCTTGGCAATGAGAATGCAGACTCCCCCTCTCCAGTGACCCGACTCCCGCGTCAACTCACTCCCATCAACGGGTGAGGGGCACGAAAGGAGAGGGGGCTGGGGGGTGAGGTTCCGGCTTTGCGCCGTATGTCGCACAGCGATCCCGCTGCATTTGCACACCCACCACTTCCCCACGAGTTTCTGCTCCCCTCTCCCTCGCCCCGCCTTTCCCACAACCTGCCCATACGATCCATCAAGGGGCGAGAACGGAGAGGGGCTGGGGGTGAGGCCGTTGTGCATCACTCCATCTGTGAGGTTCTCCGAAAATTCGGAACAAACTCGGAACAAATGTTTCGCTTTCGCCCGCCGACCTGTGTTATTCTCAGCGTACACACCCGCTCGAACTTGACCTGTTGCGGGTGCCAGCGCAGCTTAACACCGCCAAGACTGCCAAGCTTTTGGCGGCACCTACGCTCGCACCCGCCATCTTGGTCAGTACCAACAACGCCGCCAACGCCGCCAAGCTCGCCTTTTCCCTCCGAAAGTCCCCTCTCTCCGTAGGACGGCGCAGCATCGCTTTTGTCTGACCAACACGGTACGCGCCGCCGAACGGAGAGGGGATTTAAGGGTGAGGCCTCTGTCATCACCGCCACAGCCAACCTGAAACTTGAAACCTGAAACCAGTAACCTGAAACCTGAAACCAGTAACCTGAAACCCTTACTTATATGCACCACCAAAGGATAAGCTTTCATAATGACCGAATATCAACCCCTTTCCACCGTCCGCGAGACTCTCAAGGTCAAGTGGTACCGTAGCAAAATCGACGGAGCCACCCTCAAGCGCCTCTCCGCCCGCAGCGATGCCCAGGCCTGGTTTCAGGCCGGTGGACATCTGGCGCTGTTTCTGCTGACCGGCTCACTGGCCTTCTGGTGCTGGTCGCAGGGAGCCTGGCTCGGCTTCCTGATCGCGCTCTTCCTGCATGGGACGGTCGTCAGCTTCTTTGTCGGCGTCGCGCCGCATGAACTCGGTCATGGCTCGGTCTTTGCGACCAAATGGCTGAACCAGTTCTTTCTCTATCTCTACAGCCTGCTCAGTTGGTGGGACCCATTCGACTATGCCAGCAGCCATACCTATCATCACCGCTATACCCTCCACCCGGAAGGCGACCGGGAAAATCTGCTGCCGCTTGAACCCAGCCTCAAATCGACCTTCATGCTCCAGTTGTTCACAGTCAATCTGTTGACCCAGCGCGGGCGCACCTTCGGCAAAGGTGGGTTGCTCTCCACCATCTGGGTGACGATCCTCGGCGCTTTTGGGCGAGTCGGCGATCCTGATATACCTATCAACGAGTGGATCAACACCCTGCATGAAGATCAGCCGGACGAATATCGCAAGTCGATCTGGTGGTCGCGCCTGCACTTGGCCTTTCACGGGACGGTCACGCTGGTCTCACTGCTGACCGGCTACTGGGTCTTCATCCTGCTGATCCCGGTCGCGCCCTTCATCGCCAATTGGTTGGCCTATTTCGTCGGTTTGCCCCAACACTGCGGCCTGATGGAGAACGTGCCGGATTTCCGCAAGAGCGTGCGCTCGATGACGCTGCCGCCCATCGCGGAGTTCCTCTACTGGCGGATGAACTGGCACACCGAGCATCATATGTACGCCGGTGTCCCCTGCTACAACCTGAAGGCCCTGTATCAGACTATCGCCCATGACATGCCACAGCCGCGCACATTGGTCGGTGCCTGGCGCGAAATGCGGATGATCTGGCAGCGGCAGAAAACTGAACCCGGCTATGCCTTCGATACACCGCTGCCACCGACGGCCCAGCCGACTCCGGTCCCAGGTGGGGAAGCCCCCGGCCCGGCAACCGAGCTAGAAGCTTCCATTGGCGACCTGGCACCCAAGGGCTTGAGCGGATGACAATTGGCTTGCGGAAATGTATGCTCCGAAAGTCCTCTCTCCCTCGCCCCATATTTCTCACAAACTCATTCCAACGAACATCAAGGGGCGAGAACGGAGAGGGGGTTTGGGGGTGAGGCCGCTGTGCGCCAATCCATCCGATTCGTCCTCGGCTGCAAAAACTGTCCTTGAAACAGGGTTAGGGGTGAGGTTCGGTTTTCTTGGTCTTAGTTGACCCTATCCACCGCCTTTGCTCCCTCGTATCCTGTGAGCAATGCTAACTACGCCCTTCTCTGGCTCCCCTCGCCCTGCCGTCTTCGGCAATGGGAGAGGGGCCGGGGGTGAGGGCTGATTAATTATCGCAGCACCAGCAACCAGAGAAGGACACCGCATGAACTGGGATACCCGCTTCGCTCACCGCACGCAGCAGATGAAACGCTCGACCGTCCGTGAAATTCTCAAGCTGGCGGTTCGCCCGGACGTGATCTCCTTTGGGGGAGGCTTGCCCGCGCCGGAATTGTTCCCGGTCGAACGCATCGAACAGGCAGCCGAAACCGTGCTGGCCGAGCGTGGGCGGGAAGCGCTCCAGTATTCCACCACCGAAGGCATGCCCGAACTGCGTGAATGGGTGGCCGCTCGTATGTCGCGTGGCAGCTTCCAGATTGATCCGCGCAATATCCTGATCGTCAGCGGTTCGCAGCAGGGGTTGGATCTGGTCGGGCGGGTGCTGCTGGATGAGCGTGACCCGGTTCTGGTGGAGAATCCGACTTATGTGGGGATGCTCTCGGCCTGGAAGCCCTATGAACTCGATTTCCACGCCGTCCCCACCGATGACGACGGCCTGATCGTAGATGCTCTGGAGCCGATGCTGCGCCAGCAAGCCTACAAGCTCATGTATTCCATTCCGTCATTCCAGAATCCGCAGGGCACGACTCTCACCGCGCCGCGCCGTCGTCGTCTGGCCGAGTTGATCGTCGAACATGATCTGCCGTTCTACGAGGACGATCCGTATGGCGAACTGGTCTACGACGGTGAGAAGATGCCCACCGTCCTGGAATGTGAAGCCGCGGCACGGGGTACCACCAGCATCGACGACTGTAATGTCATCTATGCCGGTTCCTTCTCCAAGATCATGACCCCCGGCCTGCGCGTCGGCTGGATCGCTGCGGCCTTCCCGGTCATCGATAAGCTGGTGCAGGCCAAACAGGCCAGCGATATGCACGCCAGCACCCTCTCCCAGTACATTATCTACGAAGTCATTCGTGATGCCGGCTTTGTCGAGAATCACATCGCCAAGTTACGCCAGGTCTACAAGGGGCGGCGTGATTTGATGCTCCAGACCATGGCGGAGCAGTTCCCCGAAGGTGTCACCTGGACGCACCCGACGGGCGGCCTGTTCACGATGGTGACTCTGCCGGAGGGGATGAACGCCGTAGCCGTGCTCGAGGAGTCCGTCAAGCACAACGTCGCTTTTGTGCCGACTGACAGCTTCTTCATCGGGGATACCGGTCACAACACCTTCCGCCTGAACTTCTCCAACGCCCGTGAAGAACGCATTGTCGAAGGCATCACGCGGCTCGGTCAGGTGCTGAAGGAGATGCTGGTCAAAGCCTAACTGAGTAAGGGGCTGTGCTACAATCGAATTCAAGCGAAACCTGAACAGGAGCATCCCAAATGGATACGATCCTGAGTATTGAAATCATTGCAACCAATCCGGCAGTGCGTGATGGGCGTCCTTATATAATGGGGACGACCCTCACCGTTGCCGACATTGCCATTCTGAAGAATTATCAGATGCTGACGCCGGACGAAATTGCCGATCATTACGAAATTTCGCTCGATCAGGTTCACGCCGCGCTGGCATATTACTACGCCCATAAAGCGGACATTGATCAGAGTATTCAGGACCGACGACAGTTGGCTGATGAAATGAGGGCGAAGCGTGTCGGGAGCCGTCATACGCCTCTATTTGGATGAAAATCTCTCACCCAAAATAGCCCATCAGCTTCAGCGGCGGGGGATCGATGTCATCACTGCTCATGACGTAGATGCGCTTGGTGATACGGATGAAAATCATCTACAACGGGCTACTAATCTGGGGCGTGTATTGTGTACACATGACGCGGACTATCTGATTTTATCGTCCTCTGGTGTCGAACACACAGGTATAGTTTATGGGATCCAGGAAAAACATCGTATCGGTGATTGGGTTAACGGGCTAGAACTCATCTGCTCGGTTTATACTCCCCAGGACATGCTCAATCACGTCGAGTACTTGTGAAGCCAAAAGCGGCGCTATCGGAGCGCCGCTTTGACTTAGAAGCTCAGCTAATTCTTGGTTAGATTGAAGTCGGTGCTGGCGCTGCAAGCGGTGCCATCACTGGCGGTCGCGTTACCCACCATTTGCCCGACAATCTGCGTGCTGGAAATCACTGTCGCATACATCTGGGTATTGCGCCCATCCGCAAACGACCAGGTACCGATATAGGTCGCGCCCTCGCGCAGCGTGAAGCGGGTACCATCGAAAATGAAACCATTGCCAGTGAAGGTCAGGGAGGCATTGGAAGTGAAGTCCGCCTCTGTCCAACCGTCCCACAGATCAATGGTGGGTAGGATGAAGTTGCCGGTTCCGGCACAGGAGGCATTGCTGGTGCGGGAGAAGGTGATGGTCCAACCGCCTGCCGCGGGTTGTGCCCCGGGGTCCCCACCGCCCTGGCTGCCGCCCCCTGAACTGCCACCGCCCTGGGTGATCGGCACAATCGGCGGTGCATCGGCATCCGCGACTGAGATGCAGTCACCCTGCGTGGCCACTTCGTCGCTCAAGACCCAGATTTCGTTGGCGGAGGTAGTGGGGGCGGCCTGGGCTTTATCCAGTTGGTACCAGACATTCCCATCATCATCGCTGGATTGCCCCAGCACATCGAAGTCCTCGCCATCCGGCAGGAAGGCCACTGAGGTGCGGTTGAACCCTGGCCCTACCCGTAGGGAGACTGTCCTCGCCTGGTCTGTACTGACCGTACAGGCTTCGCCGCTCGGCGGGTTGGTGTCATCCTGGATGGTGCGGAAGACAGATCGGACATCGGCCAGGTTGGCTTCTATGTCTGCCGTCGGCCCCCACATATCAACCGCTACGTAGGACTCGTCATCCCAGCGGGCGAAGATATAGACCCCTTCGACCCCATCATTGTCGTTGAACACATAGTTCCAGCGGACGGCTTCCTTCCCGGCGACACGTTCTGTCTCGAGCCAGTCTTCTTCAATGGTGAAGCCATAGTTCACGCTGAAGAAACGGATGGCCGCATCCATCACTGCATCGGGTGCGTTGGGCCTCAGTTGGAGCTCGATCTCACGCGGGTCAAAGATGACCAGGGTCGCGTCATCCTTCTCAAAAGTGTTACCATCGTTGCGATCCCGGCTGGCTTCCCAACCAGCGGGCAACAAAACCGAGTAATCCCCGGTCAGGCTGGTGCGTTCATCTTGTGCCAGAGCGGGCAGGGTGAAAACACTGAATAATGTGGCAATCACCAGGAGTGACCACCAGCGTCTGTTATGATTCATCTGCAAAACCTTTCTATAAACTTCATTGAAATCTTGTATGACGATCTATAGTTATCATACTTGATAATCTGTATTTCGCACGCTCAAAATTCTGTATTGGAAACGGAACCTCATCTATGACAGAGTGGCTTACAGTTTTGTCTCAATTGATCGGTATCTTCGCACTGGCTTGGGTGTCATTTTGGCCCGCTATCCTGGCGGGGCTGGCCCTGGGATTACCACCTGCACTGGTTATCACGACCACGGCTTTGAGCTATGCCTCGGGTGCTGCGCTGGTGGCGCTGGTCGGAGGGCGAGTCCGGGCCTGGGTGACCAGACGATGGGGTGAGAAAGCGCTTTTAAAGGAAGGTAGTCTGCTTCATACGATCTGGTCACGTTATGGTGCTGCCGGGTTAGGGTTAGCCGCTCCTATGACGGTAGGTGCACAGGCCGGTGCCTTGATCGGGCTGGCTCTGAATGTGTCACCTCGCCGCCTGACTTTTTGGCTGGCCCTGGGGGGTCTGGTCTGGGGGATACTGCTCACCCTGGGAGCATTGGCCGGGGTATTGAGCGTCCAGGCGGTCACCCCCTGAGGCTACCCGGCTGCGGGTCATGTGCGCTACACTCAAGCCTATCGCATCAAACCCACGGAAGTGATCATGCAGACATCATCGGTTCCCACTCCGACCCGTATCCCTCGCAATGCGCTGATTTTTATCCTGGTCACAGCCTTCCTCAATCTGGCGGGCATTGGTTTGATCGGCCCGGTTTCCGCCTTCCTGGTACAGCGTTACGTGCCCACTGCTGAGGATGTAGCCGTCATGAGCGGGCTGCTCTTCACCAGCTATTCCTTTTTTCAATTTCTGGCAGTACCCGCGCTCGGAGTCCTCAGCGATCGCTATGGTCGGCGGCCTGTGCTGCTGTTCTGTTTGCTGGGTTCGGCGGTGGGCTACCTGCTCTTTGGTATCGGCGGCGCATTATGGATGCTGTTTGCCGGGCGCATTATTGATGGCATCACGGGCGGCAATATCGCGGCCATTTTTGCCTACATTGCTGACCTGACCGAACCCCATGAACGTTCTCGCTACTATGGCCTGATCGGGGCAGTATCAGGTTTTGGGTTCGTGGTGGGGCCGGCGGTGGGCGCAGCGCTCTCGCAGGCTGGTGGACCCACTGCGCCGGTATTCTTCGCCGCATTTGTCACACTGCTGAATATGGTCTGGGGATACTTCGCCATGCCGGAGAGCCTCACGCCGGAAAAGCGCATTGACCAGATCGCAATGTCGCGCCTGAATCCGTTCACCCAGTTAGTTGATGTATTCAAGCTCCCGCAATTACGCTGGTTGGTAGTTGCCAGTTTCATTTTTACGCTGCCCTTCGCCCTGCTTTCCGCCAATCTGACCGTGCTGGGCAAAGATCACCTGAATGCGACTGCTGCGGATATTGGCCTGGTCTTCACCGTCTTTGGTCTAGTCGGCATATTGGTACAGGGCGGGTTCATCCGCCCACTCATGAAGCAGTTCGGGGAATTTAGGCTGGCGGTCGCAGGGGCCATCATCAGCGGCATCGGCCTGTACATCATCTCGACCGTGCCGACGGTGCGCCAGACCTGGGATATTTTCCTGGGATCTGCGGTCTTCGCCCTCGGCAATGGTTTGCTCACGCCGACTCTCACCGGTTTGATCTCGCAGGCAGTTGGCCCCCGTGATCAAGGCCGAGCACAAGGTGGCAGCCAATCCATCCAGGCGTTAGCCCGGGTGATCGGCCCGGTGCTGGGCAGCGCGGCTTATGTGCAGATCAGCCCTGGCTCGCCGTATCTGATTGGTGGGCTGATGTCCGTGCTGGTCGTCATCTGTTTGACCCTGGCGTTACCTGGTATTCGACAAGCGGCTGCCAGCCGTCTTAGCACCTGAACTGACCTCCATCACTGGCAATTCAGAAATATTGCTATAATGGATGGCATCAACCTCTACACCGCCAGCAGGTAAACTCATGAGCCAAACCGCCCGCGTGCTGCGCCAGCGCCACTGGACCGAAGATGAACTCCAAAAGGCGGGTTTTCACTGGTTTGCGCCGCGTAAAAGGCTCATCATGGCGCAGTTGGTGAAAGTCCCCACCAACATTGATGCCAGTATCGAAACCCTGCTGGCCGAACAGGGGGACATCATCTGTTACGACCCCGGTGATGGCACCCGGCTGGATGAAATTGATGATTACGATCACTGGCCGGTGCAGAGCGAGCTTTTCCGCAAGACCTATCGCCCCTGGGACGAACCTGACTGGCGGCCCAACCCGGCTCAGGAATTCCTGATGCTGCACCGCTGCCGACCCTACTTCAAGTGGCAGGGGGTGTGGGCGCTGCGCTTGCCGATCAGCATTTATGTGCAGTCGCTGGAAAGCCCGGAACCGGTGGTCGTGCCGCGGGGACGCTGGCTGTGCATTGGCACCGAAGGCGAACCCTATCACATGAATGACGAAAGCCTGCGTGCCCGCTACCTGGTCCCGGCAGGGGTATAAGCGGTTATCAGGTGGTGCTTTCCGGGTTAATGGACTTCGGTTGCGTGGTATGGCTCATCGCGGCGAAGAACTTCAAACGGAAGGTCGTGCCGTGACGCGGTAGGCTCTCTACCTCAATGTCCGCGCTCAGGATTTCCGTCAGTCGCTTGACAATCGAAAGTCCCAGGCCCGTACCGCCGCTGCTGCTGGAGCGGGCCGAGTCCGCCCGGTAGAAACGGTCGAAGATGCGGGGCAAATCCTCTTCGTCAATGCCAATCCCGGTATCACTTACCTCGGCATAAACCCACTGGTCTTGCTGATGGGTTCGCAGGGTGATGCCCCCACCGGCAGGCGTATAGTTGATGGCATTATCCATCAGGTTGCTGAAGATTCGCAGCATCTCATCATTTAGCCCCATGACCGATGCAATATTGGTGAGTTCCAGGTGCAGGCTCTGGTTCTTCTGCGCCAAAACCGGTCGATACTCCTCTACCAGTTTGCTGAGCAGATCATTGAGTTGGACTGGTCGCAAGGTATAGGACGGTTGCGCTTCCAAGCGGGACATCGTCAGAATATCTTGAATGAGTTTTTCCAGCCGGGCAGTCTGGCTTTTGATGGTCTGTACTTTTTCGTGCTGCTGACCCGGTTCTTCAAATTTTTCGAGCAGGTACAAGCTGGTATTGATGATGCTGAGGGGTGTCCGCAGATCATGGGATAAATTGCTGACCATCTCGGTCATCAATTCGGCCCGTTCTTTCTCGATCGCCATATTCATTGTCTCTTGCTCGGCCCATTTGCGGCTGATCAAGTGCCCGACCGTAGTGCCATACAGCGCCAGGATGTCCCCGTCCATCTGGGTATAGGGGCGCTGCTTGAGCAGGTTATCCACCGCAATCCAGCCAATGGCCTTTTTGCCATCCCACAGGACCGCCGCTGCGTTCCAGCCATCGCCAACCGTTTCCCCACGATGATTAATGAGTTCGCGGTGGAACACTTCGACTAATTCTTCGCCCGGCGCAGCCCGGAAAGCCAGGTGATTTTCCCGCACGTTGATTTTTATGTGGCGTTCGTCGCGCGTTTCTCCTTGCTCATCGGTTCCATAAGATCCCATGGCATGAATTTGGTCAGGTTGGATAAAGAACAGTGCCAGGCGGTCAAAGCCCAGGCGATCCCGCCCCAGTTCGACTGCTGATCGTGTCAGCTCATCGAACTTTTCGATTTTGGTCAGTTCCAGATTGACCTCGGCCAGTGCGCGCAGCCGTTCCTGAAACTGGCGTTCTTCGGCGCGCTGCTTCACTAGACGTTCTTCGGCCTGAATGCGCGTACACAGATAGCCGACCATGACGCTGTACGAAGTCAGTACTTCCTGGTCGCTGGAGGTAAATGGTTGTCGCTTGAGGAAGTTGTCAGCCGCAATCCAACCCACGGCTTGATCGCCATCCCAGAGCAACGAGGCGGCATTCCACCCGGCACCAACCTGATGAAGTTGATGATCGTATAGATCACTGTGGAGGTTTACGCGGAGCAGCTCACCCTGTTTCCGGGCTTGCCAGGCCAGATGCTCCGGCGTGAAGGCGATTTTCTCCTGACGTTCGTCCCGCGTGTAGCCATTTTCATCGGTGCCGTATGAACCGGTGGCAATGGGTTCTGTTTTGTCGATAAACCACAGCGACAAACGATCAAAGCCCAGGCGTTCCCGCCCCAGTTCGACCGCCCGCCGCGTCAGTTCATCAAAGCGGCTCAGGCGCGAGAGTTCAATGCTCACTTCGCTGAGGGCACGCAAACGGTTCTGAAAGTCCCGTTCTGCCGCCTGCTGTTTGCGTAGGTCTTCTTCAATACACTTGTTGCGATATAAGTTGCCGACAGAATTGGCGTAGAGTTTGATGATGTCCCCATCATCTTCGCTGTAGGGAGCCTGACTGAGAAAGTTATCTACGAACATCCAGCCGATGACCCCATCCGCACTCATCATGCGGCTGCCAGCCAGCCAACCCTTCCCAATCGGTTCCAGATTGTCGTTGACCAGCATGACATCTTGCTCAACCTGGAAATTGAACTCCAATTGATCTTTGGTCGAAAGATCAATCGGGTTGGTTGGCGAAGGGTCGAATGGCTCCCGCATGGGCGACCGCTTGTGGCGCTCGTCACGGATGTTCCCGTGTTCATCGACCCCATAGGTGCCTTGCAGTTGGGGTGGATCACTAGCGTTCAGCAGCCAGATGCTCAGCCGGTTCAGGCCCAGCCGAGACCGGCCATATTCCACTGCCAGGCGGCAGAGGTCGTCACTGCTGCTGGCCCGGATGAGTTCGGACTGGACCAGATTGAGCGTTTTGAGGCGTTCACTGAGCTGCGCCAGCCGCAGGCGATGCGCGACATCTTGTTGGCGTTGTTCTTCGGTGGAAAGCAAAGGCTTGTCATACCGGACGGGCACGGGAAGATTGGAGTCGACTGTAGACGGCGCTCCCTGCACCCAGCGCCGTACCCGGTTTAACATAGAAATATCCTGCATTGACGCATATTACATAGCTCTAATTATTGTATGCTTGCTTTTTTCTCAAACTCCGTAGAGATTTTGGTAAGTCTATCAGTCATGTGAATCCGGCCATTCGGGCAGATCAGGTGGCATGGGGGGGAGTGACTCGCGCGGGGTCAGGAGGCCGGTCAGGGCGCGGATCGCGCCAACATTGCCGGTATCACCTGCGCTCTGTGCGATGACGATTCCCCCAGGCAGCACATCCGCGCCTAAAAGCTGCGCTTCAGCTGCCATTTCAGCCAGCAGAGTCTGCAATTCGGTCGGCGGCAGGTAGCTCTGACCGCCCACGTAGCGGTTGACGCGCGTCATCACCCCGTGCAAGTGGGTGATGGCTTCGTCAAATGCGGGATCGGTCAGTTCACGACCTGCCAGAGTGGCGATCTGCGCTTCACCCCATTGCAGGAGCGGAGCCGCTTCATCATCCGTCAATTCACTCCGCAGATCACTGTTGGCATACAACTGATCAACCGCCCGCAGGCGCTGGCTTTCTGACATGGACTTTGCTCCATCATACTTTCTAGCGACTAAAGAAGCTTTTGGTGAAGAACCACAGATTCGCCGGGCGTTCCGCCAGACGACGCATAAAGTATGGGTACCAGGCTTCCCCGAACGGTACATAGACCCGCATCTGATAACCGGCTTTGGCTAATTCTTCCTGCCGGGTGGTGCGGATGCCATACAGCATCTGAAATTCAAACCGTTCTGGCGGCAGGGCGGCGGCCTTGGCCGCGCTCTGCCCGGCAGCGATCATCTGCTCATCATGGCTGGCGATGCACAGATACCCGCTCGACGGCAGATAATCCCGCAGCAGCCGGATGAAGCTGGCATCGACTTCGGCTTTATCCGGGAAAGCCAGTTCCGCCGGTTCGAGATATGCGCCTTTGACCAGCCGGATGTGCGCGCCTTCCGCTGCCAGCGCCTGCATATCGGCTTCGCTGCGGCGCAGGTACGACTGGATGACCGTGCCGACATTGCTGAAGTCATACTCATCGCGCATCGTCCGGTAGATGCGGAGAGTCACATCGGTATAGGGGGTATTCTCCATATCGATGGTGACCGGGATGCCATGGGCTTTGGCAGTGGTCAGAATATGGCGCAGATTGGTCTGGCAAAGTTCCTCACTGATATCCAGGCCCAGGTGCGTCAGCTTGAGCGAGACACTGGCCTTAAGCCCCTGCTGCTGGATGCGGTCGAGCAGGGCGCGGTACATGTCGACGACGGCTACGGTGTCTTCCGCCCGGGCGACACTTTCCCCCAGATAATCCAACGTGACGAGCAGCCCGCGCTGGTTGAGCGCCTGCGAGGCGCTGATGGCATCGTCGAGCGTTTCCCCGGCGACGAAGCGGCGGGCCATGCGCCGGGCCACCCCCCAGCGGGTGATGAGTCCCCGCGCCCAGCCTGCACGCGAGAGATAGAGCAGGAATAGACGGAGCATAACCAAATCCCCTGTTGGATGAAGAGTCGGCGCTTGCCCCTGATTGTAGCCCGTCCCTATAAAAAGGGACAAAGCCGCCTTGCACCATCTCTTACAGCCAGATACGACTTCCTTGCACAGCGTATAACTAAGCCCATCGACTGCCTTTGCCTCTGCAATCATGCTACAATTTGCGATAGAAGTGAAAGGTTTCGATAGTATGGACTCGACACCCGCAACCTTAAACGATTTGCGTGCTCGCCGGGAACGTATTCTGGAGATTGCGCGGCAGTACCGCGCCGGGAACCTGCGCGTTTTCGGCTCGGTGGCGCGCGGGGAAGCCACACCGCAGAGCGACGTGGATTTGCTGGTTGATTTTGAGCCGGGCTATGCCTTGCGCGACCATATCCGCTTGACTCAGGCCCTGAGCGCCCTGCTTGGTCGCAAGGTGGAAATCGTGGCCGAAGACGATCTTCGGGAAGAACTCCGCCCCTCAATTTTGCGTGATGTGGTTACATTGTGAGAGATCAACTCGTTTATTGCCGGGACATCCTGGAACGGATTCAGCGTATTGAAAGCTATACGGTCGATGGCCGGATAGCGTTTATGGAGTCCAGCCTCATTCAGGATGGGGTGATCCGCAGTTTTGAAATTATCGGCGAAGCCGTCAAGCAACTTACACCCGAAGTGATGGCACTCCAACCTACTATTATGTGGAGTGATTTTGCTGGTTTCCGCGATGTATTGATTCACCGCTACCATCGCATCCGGCTCGATCTGGTCTGGCAGTTTATTGAGGAAGATGTGCCGCTATTAAAAGCCGGTATTGAGGCCATCATCCAGATGTTGCAGACCCAATCCACTAACTCATCTGATACCTGATCTACAATTTCAGAGCCGACATCGAGAGTCACAGGGCAGGCTACTCCAATCCGACACTCAGGTGGTCGCGGTTGAGGATGTGACTGGTGGTGTGTGCGCCACAATAACGCTGTACCAGCGCGTCCAGGTCAGCCAGCGCGGTCTGGAGCAGGCTGTGGTTGACGGGGGGCAGGGCTTCCAGCACCAGAATGGCGCGGGTCGTCTCCGGCGTGAGCTTGGTTCGGTCAGCTTCTTTCCAGTTCCACCGGCGGCAGATCGCGCCGAGGTCGTCGGTGTAGATGACTTCACCGGCATAGGGTGGACGGGCATCGGCTTCGCCCAGCAGTTTGACGGCGGGTTCAGAGTCCCCGGCGAAGCGCAGGACAATATCCCCTTGAGTCTGGTCGAGGTCTTCCCCGCCGACCGGCAGGAGATACTTGAGCGACACCTGATTGTAGAGGTCTACCAGGGTATTGATGTGGCCGATGGTATAGCCATTCAGGACGCGCCGGACGAGGTTTTCGATCGAGGAGGGGTACTTCTTCGGTTTGACGCCGAACTGCTGATAGGCTGACCGCCAGACGGCAATGTGCGGGTGCTCGATCAGATCGCCGGTGATGCGCCCCGGCAGCGACTCGACCTGGGCGCGGAGGGCGGTGAGGGCTTCCACCTGTTCGCCCTGATTCTGGATGTTACGGGCGATGATGACCCCGATCAGCACATCGGGGAAGGTGTCGAACAGAGCCGGATCAATGCGGAATTGGGGCATGGGGACGATCATCCAATCCATGAGGCGATTAATGGCGATGATCCTAGCAGAGGATGGGGATGGGTGACACGGTTAGCCAGGGCAGCGGGTGTTCAAATGGCGGCTATGGCGGCTGTGGCGGACGGGCTGCGCCGCCAATGCGTGCCGAGCTTGGTGGCGTTGTTGTCCTTGGCGGGACGGTGCAAGCTGCCAAGCGGGCAACGGTGTCTGGTTTCCTCTTTACGTTAGCACAGGTTGAGGGCAGAATTGGAACATATGTTCCGATTCTGTTCCAGTTTTTTCAGCCGCCGAAGTGGAGTTCCGGCAGGGCGCGGAGGATGGCGACCGTTTCCAAGCTGACCCGCGTCACCTGCCCGACCAGCTTGACGATGTATTGCTCATCTTCGCTGTACTGGTTCGGGTCGCTGGTGATGCCGCTGCGTTTATCGGTCTTGACCTGAATGGCGAAGCCCTCACCCCTGGCCTTTCCGCCCTCATCCCCCAACCCCTTCCCCCTCAGGGGGAAGGGGAGCCAGAGGGGTCTTCCAGTTCCCCTCTCCCTCAGGGAGAGGGGCCAGGGGTGAGGGCCAGGGATGAGGGCCTCTGATAGCGCCTATTCTCCCCGTACAGCCCCTCGAATAGCCGCCAGTACACCCGGTAAATCCGCCTGCACCGCCTCATTCCGAAAACGGATAACCCGGTAGCCTTGCGCCTCGATGTTGGCCTGCCGGATGGCATCATCCTCGACCTGTGTATCGTGGATGCCGCCGTCAATCTCCACAACCAACCGGGACTCATAACACAGGAAATCAACCACGTAAGCGGTGTTTTCAATCGGGTGCTGGCGGCGGAACTTGATGCCATCCAGACGCCGCCCGCGTAAGGCTTCCCAAAGGACTTGCTCGGCTGCGGTCTGCCGCTGGCGCAGGTCACGCGCAATATCCACCATGACGGGATCTGCCATCGGTCGCCGCACGGGGTCGGATGCGACTTTGAGTGATTTCACGTTCGCACTCACTCCTAGTACCTCTGCATCTAGGGCCCTAACGTCTGTAGCCCTCATCCCTAACCCTTCCGCATTCGCGTCAGGGAGAAGGGAACCGGAGGACTCTTCTGGCTCCCCTTCCCCCTCAGGGGGAAGGGGCTGGGGGGTGAGGGCCATAGATGCGGAAAGGCCAGGGATGAAGCCCTCATGCCGGACTCCGCTCAATCAGTCTATGTAATATTACGTAATGATTACCTGTTCTTCACCTGCAAAACAGGTAATAATCTGGCAGCCAGCCACCCATCACCCGTCCCTACGACCCATCCCGCTTGTCCAACGCCTCGCGCAAACGCGATTGCAGGGACTCGTTGGACGGGTCGAAGCTGAGGGCTTTCTCGAAGGTGGTCACGGCCCGGTCATACTGCCCGGCCCCCATGAAAGCATTGCCCAGGTTGTGCCAGAACCAGATGTCATTGGGGTTGTAGCGCACCGCCATCTCCCCGGCGGCGATGGCTTCCTCCCACTGGTCGAGTGCCGCATGAGCCAGCCCCTTACCGTTCCAGGCCCAGGCGTAGGTTTCATCCAGCTCCAGCGCCCGCTGATAACTCTCTACTGAGGCTTGATGCTCCCCCCGGCGGCGCAAGACCTGCCCGCGCCGTGCCCAGGACACCGGGTTCTTCGGCAGCATGAGCATGGCCCGGTTGGCCACATCCATCGCCTCATCGAGCTGGTTCATATCCAGCAGCAGTTCGATCTGGTTGGCGTAGTACCAGACGATACGCGGGTCTTCTTCGGTGGCGCGTTCGTAGCTGGCGAGCGCTTCTTCTCGCCGACTGAGCGCTTCCAGGGCGATGCCGCGCCCCTGCCAGGCCCAGGCATAGCGCGGGTTGATCGCCAGCGCCCGATCATAGGAGGCCAGGGCTTCCTCAAATTGACCAAGCCGCCGGAGCGCCTGACCACGTTTGGCGTGGCTTTCGGTGTGGCGCGGGTTGAGTTTGATGGCTTGGTCAAGCGGTTCCAGCGACTCGTCGAATCGCTCCAGCCGCACCAGTTCATTGCCCTGGTTGTACCAGTACCAGGCATCCCCGGAGTCGCAGGCGCTTGCCTTGCGGAAGCTCTCGAGTGCCGCCTCGCTGCGGTTGAGTTCCGCCAGCGCCAGCCCGCGCCCGTTCCAGGCCCAACCGTAGTCAGGATCGAGTTCGACGGCGCGGGTGTAACTCTTGAGTGCCTCTTCAAAGCGGTTGAGCCGCCGGAGCGCCTGCCCATGTTTGGCCCACAAGCGGGCGCTGCCGGTTTCGCGGGACATGGCCTGTTCCAGCAGATCGAGCGCGGGCAGGTAATCCCCTAGCTGAATATGCACATCCGCCTGCTGATAGAGGAAGTTGACATCGTGCGGGGCAGCGGCGACGGCTTTGCGGAAGGCGCGCAGGGCTTCATCCAGCTTGCCCATGGCTTCCAGCGTCAGCCCCTGCTCATTCCAGGCCCAGGCGTAATTGGGGTCGAGTTCGGTGGCGTGGCGCAAAACCCGCAGCGCATCATCATAGCGTTTGAGGTTGCGGTAGGCGGTGCCCATGCGCGCCCAGCTTTGCGCGTGGGTCGGCACGGTGTCGATCACCTGTTGGAGCAGCGGCACGGCTTCCCGGTGACGGCCCATCAGCACCAGTACATTGCCCTGGTTATACCAACAGTGCCAGATGTAGCTATCGGCATGTTTGGCAGCTTCCTGATAGGCGGCCAGCGCCTCGTCATAGCGACCGAGGCGTTCCAGCACAATGCCTTTGCCGTTCAGCGCCCAGTGATAATCCGGCTGGATGGCGATGGCTTTCTCGTAGGCGGCCAGCGCCTCCTGCTCCCGGTCGAGATGCCGCAGCACCTGACCGAGCTTGGCCTGGCTGAAAGCGTGGTTCGGGTCACAGCGGACGGCCTGCTGCGCCGGGTGGAGGGCATCGCTGTAGCGCAGCATATCGACCAGCAGTTCGGTCAGGTTGTACCAGTGCCAGACCTCGTCCGGTTGATGCCGGGTGGCGGCGCGGAAGCTCGCCAGCGCCTCGTGGTAGCGCCCCAGCGCCTTGAGCGCCAGGCCCTTGCCGTTGTGCGCCCAGGCATAGTCTTCTTCCAGATCAATCGCCATCTGGTAGGACTCGACCGCCAGTTCATGCTCCTCCATCAGCCGATAGACCTGGCCGAGCTTGGCGTGGCTGTTGGGATGGGTGGGATCGACTTCCAGCGCGTGCTGGAGCAGGGGTAGGGCTTCATCCAGCCGACCGAGGTTTTGCAGCGCATCCGCCTGGTTGTACCAGTTCCACACGTCCAGCGGATTGATCTCGGTGGCTTTGCGGTAGCAGACCAGCGCCTCGACCGGCATCCCCAGCCGTTCCAGCACAATGCCTTTGCCTTTCCAGGCGAAGGCATAGCGCGGGTTGATCTCCAGCGACTGGACGTAGTAGCGCAGCGCGTTCTCGTAATCGTTCATCAGGCGCAGGCAGCGCGCTTTGCGGGCCAGCGCCAGGGCGTTATCCGGCTGGCGGGCAATGGCTTCGTCATAAGCTGCCAGCGCTTCCTCCATCCGGTTGAGTTCGGTCAGCGAGTATCCTTTGTCGATCAGCTCGCCCACTTCCAGCGCCGGGCCGGTGATTTCCAGCGTGGCATCCATGCCGGTTTCGACCCGGTAGATGTGCGCCAGTTCATCGACCAGTTCGCCCCAGGTTTGCGGGCGGTAGGCCGGGTCTTTCTCCAGGCAGCGCATCATCAGGTTTACCAGCGCGGGCGGGGTGCGCGTGATCGTCTCGGTCGGGTAGACCGGGGTTGTGTTGAGGTGAGCCTGTTTCCACTCCGGCAGACGCTTGACCGGGAAGATGTACTTACCCGTGAGCATCTCCCAGAGGATGCAGCCGAAGGCGTAAATATCGGCTCGCAGATCGACATCAATACCTTTAACCTGCTCCGGCGACATATAGGGGGCGGTGCCGACGACTGCACCGAAGCGCGTCAGGCGTTTATCCGGCTGATCCTTGCTATCGGCACTGGGTGGCAGATCGACAAATTCCAGCGAGCGCACCAGCCCAAAATCGGTGATCTTGGCGATGCTCTCATGGGTGACTAGGATGTTGGCTGGTTTGAGGTCGCGGTGCACCAGGCCCGGCACCTGGTTGCAGGCGTGCTGCATCCCCAGGGCGATATGCAGGCCAAAATCCAGCGCCTGCGGCAGATCAATGCGGCGGGACTCGATCCAACTCCGCAGGTCGGGGCCGAGGCCTTCCGGGCCGCTGACGTGTTCGAGCAGGATGTGCGGTCGCCCGCCGAAGCGATCCACCAACTGGGCGTGGACGATATGACGATGCTTTTCCAGCTTGATCCAGGTGGTGGCTTCCTGGTTAAAGCGCGCAATCGCCCGTTCATTGTTCAGGAACTTACCACGGAAGGTCTTGATCGCCAGCGGCTCCCGCAGTTGGGTATCGAAGCACAGATAGACCACGCCCATGCCACCGCGTTTGATATCGACTACTTCGTAGCGGCTGCCGATGCGGTCGCCGGTACGGAAGTCGCCTTCTTCATGCACATCGGGCGACGGAGTCTGGGAAAAGGTCGGTCTTGGGACGCTGGTGGCCTGCTGCTCGGCGATGGATTGCAGCATGGTTTCTTCGGCAATTGTATCGCGGGAGTACTCGAAGCTGGCATCGGTCACCGCTAACTCGTCGGCGGTGTCATCGACCACCGCATCCAGCAGCGCCTCCGGCTGCGTCAGGTCTGGCACCGCCTCGGCCTTGAGCACCAGATCTTCATCGCTGTCATCGGAGTCCTGGGAATCAAAGGCTTCATCCAGGCTGGCCTGATAGGCCTGCATCTCCTGCGTCGCTTCCAGATCATCATCGGGCACGCGCATGGGCATCGTCAGGCTGTCCAACCCATAGGCATTCAGCAGGTCGCGGATCTGCATTTCCTCGGCAGGGTCGGGCATGGCGCGGACTTCGTTCTCGGCAATCGCCCACAGCGCCACCGCCAGATTCCGCCGGGTGGGGTTCAACTGGGCAGTTTCGCACACCCAGACCACAAAATCCTGGACGGCTTGCTCCGCCAGCGCCTTGTCTTCTTCCTGTTTGGAATCCCGCCAGGCGCGGTGATAGGCTTGCAGCGTCTTGCCGACGTAGAAGATCAGCAGGCCTTTGTCCTCGGTGAAGCAGCGCCGGGCGCAGAGGTCGCCCAGCGCAAACAGGTCATTGACATCACTGCGGCGCAGCGCCAGCTTGCCCAGCGTGCGGATTTCCACGTTGGCATCGGTGGCGAAGATATCCAGTTGATCCTTGGGATTCTTCCGGCGCAGCAGCCGGTCGATGGAGTCATCCGGCAGTGGTACGGGGTGTCGCCCGGTTTGCGGAATATTCATGCGCGATCCATACATCCTGTAAGACAGTCACATACAGGCGATTATGCCGCACTTCAGGCGGCGGCGCATAGAGGGTGATACGGGGTGGAAGGTGTTGATCGGCAACAGGTTGTGATGATCGCGTGCTATCCCATGGTCCATAATTGACTTGATAGATCGTTTGTTCTAAAATTGAGTGGTGTGGCATTTTATGTCTACCGCATGAGGAAACATCCCATGGAACCGACTATTCAGCACAAACCCGGCTTTACAGCGATCGGTCTGTCCTGGCGCGGCAAAGGACCCAGTCCAGAGATTCCCCAACTCTGGGACGTCTTTTTCCCACGTATGGCGGAGGTGCCGAACCAGGCCAGCTCACACGAAAGCTTCGGCGTAATCGACAACTATAATCCCGCCACTGGTGAGTTCGACTATACGGCCTGTGTGGCAGTTAACGATACCAGCCAGATTCCGGCAGGGATGGTGAGCAAGACGGTGCCGCCCAATCGCTACGCGGTCTTCCCCTGTACGCTGCCGACCATCCAGCAAGCCTTTGCCGATGCCCAAGCCTGGCTTGCGACTTCGTCCTATCGACGGAAGATGGCACCCGAATTTGAACTCTACGAAGCCGCCTTCGAGGGCGGTGCGGACGACCAGATGTACGTGTACATCCCCATCGAAGGCTAGTCTGCACCGGGGGCGTGCTGCGATTGCTGCAACACTCCCCCCGTCTTCTGTTGCTGCAGCCACCTCCACATTTTGCCCGATGGCTTCAATCCAGACCTGGTGTTAGCATGATTTCCATAGACGGCGCTCGGTATGGAGGTATTTCATGGAACACTACGATCTGGTCGTCATTGGTGCTGGCCCGGCCGGGGTCACAGCAGCCCTGCGCGCACGCGAACTCGGCGCCAGGCGGGTCGCGCTGGTCGAACGCGGTTTGCCAGGTGGTACCTGTACCAATGATGGCTGTGTACCGACCCGCGTGCTGGCTAAAGCCGCCCGCCTGATGCGCGAATCCCACCAGTTTGCCGAGTACGGTTTGATGGGGCCGCTGCCGGAAGTCGATTTTGCCGCGCTCATCCAACGGTCGCAGCAGGTGGTCTATCAACTCCAGGAGAAGAAGCAGGTCATCGACCATCTGAGCGATCTGCAAATTACACCGTTGATGGGGGTCGGTACGGCGCAGTTCACCGATCCGCACACCCTCACCACCGCTGACGGTCATACGCTCCAGGCCGATCAGTTCATCATCGCTGCCGGGGGACGCCCGCGCCGCCTCGATCTGCCCGGGATCGAACACACGCTGCTGCCGTCCGATGTCTGGCAAATGAACCGGCTACCCCGCTCGATCATCATCGTGGGAGCCGGGGCAACGGGCTGCCAACTCGCCTCCATCTTTGAAGCCTTCCATGTGCAGGTTCATCTGCTGGATTTAGCCCCGCGTATTCTGATGAGCGCGGACGAGTCCGTGAGCGAGTCGATCACCAGCGCGTTCCAGAGCCGCGGAGTCGAGGTGCTGACTGGCATCGGCCCCATCCAGCGCATCGAACGCGACGGCCCTGACCTGCGGATGGTCTATCAAACGGCCAGCGGTCATGACCTGGAAGATGCAGCCTCCATCCAGGAAGCCAGTCGTATTGCTGAACTGATCATGTTCTCGGTGGGTTGGCCGGGTAACGGCGACCAACTGAATTTAACTGCTGCCGGGGTTGCGCTGCGGGGCGGCTATGTGACCGTCAACGACCGGATGCAAACCAATCAGCCGCACATCTTTGCCGCCGGGGACATCACCGGGCGCATCATGCTGGTGCAGACCGCTATGCAGCAGGGCCGGATCGCGGCTGAAAATGCCGTCCTGGGTCGAGAACGTGCGCTGACCCAGCGCGTCGTCCCCAGCGGCGGATTCACCGACCCGGAGTATGGCGGCGTTGGTTTGACCGAAACGCAGGCGCGGGAAAAAGGCGAGATCGCCGTCGCCACTGTCCCTTATGCGGATATGGATCGGGCGGTGATTGATGACCACACCGCCGGTTTCTGCAAGCTGATCGTCGACCGGGAGACGCATGAATTGGTAGGGGCGCACGTCGTTGGGGAGCAGGCGGTTGAAGTCATCCAAATCGCCGCTGCGACCATGAAATCCCGTGGGCACATCGAGCAGTTGGCGGAGATGGAATTCGCCTATCCGACCTTCGCCGCGATCATCGGCGTGGCGGCCCGGCAGATCGCCCGTGACCTGAACGCCACGCCGGTCGCTCGTGAATGGCGTACCCTCAGCCGTCAGCGTATCGCTGAATGGGAACGCATGGATGATGAGGCACCTCAAGCCGATTAGCCATAGGCTTGGTTGGTGAGCTTAAGATCTCCAGCTCAGGCCGGGGCCAAGGGGAAGATGCCATCGGCTGTCGAGCGCGTTGGCTCTGCCGGGCTGAACTGGAGGACTTCCGCGCGTGCCAGCGACCAATCAATTTCGGGGTCCATATGCCGCAGAAATTCAACGGCGGCATCCACTTCATTGAAGTGACGTAAGCGTTGATTGGAGAGCTTACTGACCGTATTGACGACCATCCGAATCAGGGTGTTCGCCGGGCTATCGACGACACTCAGCACCCAACCGACTCGGGGATGGTTCTCCTTGGGCAGGGCGCGTTTGATCTCCAGCAAATTCGGGTTATGGAGGACACAGCGTGCATCCACAATTGTGTGTACAGTCGGGTAGTCACTCTGGTCATAGGCATCGAAACAGTCCCGGAAGTAGGCAGCATACTCCTCAACCGGCACCCGTCCCCACATCTTGACGTGTACGACCTGCTTATCGATATACCAGTCCACTTTGTACGGCATGGTTGAATCCTCATGTCGAACGCTTACAGTATCCCTATCTTTCATCCTGATGATAAAAGGATTTAGGCTGTTTCAACCTTGAGGAGTTGTCAGGCATTAACCAGTTGTAGACGAGTCCAGTTTTAATACACTCTGCCGAGCCTGATCCCAATCCAGGTTGGGATCAATGTGCCGCAGAAATTCCAAGGCCTCATCCAGAGTATCAAAATGACGGAAGTGCAAATTGAGGACTTTACTGACCATCGTCATCACAAAACGCGCCATAACACTGCCAGGGCCATCTTTCACCGTTACAGTCCACCCAGACCGGGGGTGCCGGGTTTTGGGCAAGGCCCGTTGAACATCTATTAGGTTGTGTTGACATTTGAGGTATATTGGTCGGATGAAACCTGTGACGCTGACCAATGACCAGTGGACAAAAATCCACGCTTTTCTGAGGCAAGAACCGCGAGCCTATGTCGGGAACGAAACGGAA
>JAFLCG010000009.1 GCA_017303635.1 Anaerolineae bacterium
TGCTGCGCGGCGAAAAAGTCGGTGTACTGCTGGATGCTCGCGGTCGGCAATTTGCCATCGTCCACCAACAGACGGTCGTGCGCCGCGTCGATATTCAGGGTGTAGTTGGTCACAAGATGGCGTTTGAGGACTATCTGCGCCTGATGCTGGCGGAGGCACGCACGCTGCCTGTCGAGTAAATCCACTCAGTTCTTGCATTGCCAGACTGGCGACATCCCCATACCGCCATGTTCGGACTGCTCACCCACAGGTCACGATGTCGCTACGCTCCTCGAGGAGATGAACCAAAAGAATCATACAGCGTCCACCAAGGATTGCAAAGTCGTCTGACTGCGTTCCCGGTCAACCGCCCAGCCAACGATACAAATGGTGTGACGGTCGACCAGGGTCATGACATAGACTTCGTTTTTCGTGTCGGCACGTGCCGACAAAAGGTATAGAGTTCATCCAGTTCAATAATCCCTGCCTGGCTGGGTTCTGTTATGTCGTTTGGCAAGCCGTCGGCATGGGCTTTCACCCACAGCATCACGGTCACATGATCGACGCCCAACAACCGTCCAATCCGTCGATAGTTCATGCCCTCAACATACATCTTCACCGCTTGCTGGCGCAGGCTGGTCGGATAGCCATGTTCCTTTGGGTTGGGCGTATAGCGGCGCTGACATTGTCCGCACCGATAGCGTTGGCTACCGGCCTTGGTTCGGCCTGCTTTCATCTGATGGATTTCTGCTTGGCAGTAAGGGCATGTGTTCATTTCCCATACTTTAACCCGTATCCATCTTCTTCACCACTCCCCGTATATCAATCGTCATGCAGTTATTGAATGTGCCTGATATAATGCAAACCGTAGAAATGTTTTCCCAAGGGGATCTCAATGAAAACATATAGTCACATTAAGCTAATCGCTGGTGTGTTATGTTTTGTAATGCTAATGATCGTAGCCGGATGTAACCTTACAGGTATCAGTGAGCAGCCTGTAGCCACATCACAACAGCAACTTGTAACAGCCTCACCACTACCGACCCGTACTACTATCAGTGCTTTTCTGCCTACACAAATTGTCAGCTCATTGGCTGCGCCAACTTTGTCACCGCTTGTGTTGCCTCCTACATCGCAATTCCCAAATAACACCAGTTCAACACAAACTAATGTCCCTATAAGTATAGTTATTTTGTCCCCCATACCTGGTAATGTAGTGGCTGGAAATGTTCAAGTCTTGGGAGCAGTCATCCACCCGCAATTCCTGCAATATCAACTAGAGTATGGCCCAGACCCTAACCCGAGCAATCTCTGGTATCCGGCATCTGGGAATGTCCAATCGCCTGTGCTCAACGGACTACTAGGCATCTGGGGTACGACAGGAACACCAGATGGTACTTATCAATTACGCTTACGTCTAACATTACGCGATGGCACAAATTTAGCCACCATAGTTAACAATATCCGTGTGCAGAACCAAGTACCAACCCCAGTACCGACCAATACACCTACTCTGCCACGTCCACTTGCAGCGTTCACACAGGATCGCACTACCGGACAAAGCCCACTTATGATCCGCTTCGTAAACCTCAGTAGCGGAAATATCACATCTTTCAGCTGGACTTTTGGGGATGGTTTAAGCAGTACAGAGGCTAACCCATCTCATACTTTCCAAAATCCAGGTCTGTACAATGTTACCCTTACCGTATCTGGTCCCGGCGGTTCAAGCAATGTTAGCCAGCAGATTAATGTACAAGCAATCACTGCGCCAACTGCGGGATTTAATGCATCACCTGAATCTGGAATTGCTCCCTTAACAATCAGTTTTCAAAATACCAGCACAGGAAGCGTGTCCAGCTATCAATGGGATTTTGGGGACGGCACTACAAACTCAGATACAAACCCTACGCACACCTATATAACTCCAGGTACCTACAACGTCATATTGACTGCTGTCGGCACTGGAGGATCATCTACAGCAACACGACAGATTCGAGTGAACGAACCAACTCCCCAACCTCCAGTTGCTCGCTTCTCTGCAGATCGGTTAACTGGCGAAACTCCATTAACAGTTCAATTCCTGAATGAATCTACTGGCGCAATAACTTCATATGAGTGGAGTTTTGGCGATGGAGGCACGAGTTCAGATACTAACCCAACATACACCTACCAAACAGCCGGAGCTTTTACTGCAAAGCTGACCGTGCGAGGCACTGGAGGCGAGTCGTCAAATCAAGTTCAGATTCAAGTTTCGGAAACTGTACAACAACCACCTACGGCCGCCTTTATTCCGAGTAGTAATACGGGTAATATTCCACTTGACGTCACGTTTCAAAACACCTCCACTGGTCAATTTGACCAGGTTCAGTGGGACTTCGGTGATGGCACTACAAGTTCGGAGACATCACCGCAACATACATTTTCAGTTGCGGGAAACTATAACGTAGTACTGACCGTTACTGGAACAGGTGGTAGCTCAACGGCACAGACAATCATTAGCGCGGTGCCTGTCGAAGTTCCCATCGCAAGTTTCAGCACTAATCCTTCAAGTGGTATTGCACCCTTGACGGTATCTTTTGACTCCACGTCTTCTTCTGGTGAGATAGGTGCATATTCATGGGACTTTGGGGATGGGATTGGCAGGAGTGAAGATCCAAATCCCATGTATGTATATCCATCTGAAGGCGAATATACAGTCAGTCTTGTCGTATCTGGACCGGGTGGTCAAAGCGTACCTTTCACTAACACCGTCATCGTCTCCCCTGCCCCAGCAAAGCCGGTTGCTAACTTCAGCGCTACTCCAGTAGAAGGCACTGCTCCCCTAACTGTGGCATTTGCGCCGTCCGTGTCCCAAGAATCAATCACTTCTTATTTTTGGGACTTTGGCGACGGAACAACGGACTCTACAACAAATCCCATACACATCTTTAGTCAACCGGGAGAATATCTCGTTAGCCTCATCGTTGAAGGTCCAGGCGGGATCAGTGATCCCTTCACGATGCTGGTGCAAGTAACGGAAGCGATCAGCGCGCCGGTAGCGAGCTTTGTGGTCACACCTACCGAAGGTACAGTTCCTCTAACCGTTCAGTTTGACTCCAGTGGTTCACAGGGGATTATTGACAGCTACGCCTGGGACTTTGGCGATGGCAGTGGCTTCAGCACTGATCCCAATCCAGCCTACACCTACACAACTCCAGGCCAGTTCGCTGTCAATCTCACTACCTCTGGGCCCGGCGGTAGCAGTGTGTTCTCGATGGTAGTTAGTGTACTGGAAGCACTACCACCTCCGAACTTAACTGAATACATCATACTGTTCACAGTAGATGTTGGTGGGCAACAATTGCTAACCGTTCGCCAAGCTGATGGAACCTTGGTAAGAATCTCTGAAGCAGTCGGCAATAACCGTGAGGGCATTTGGTCGCCTGATGGTTCACAAATTGCCTTCGTCAGCGACCGTGATGGCAATGCCGAAATCTACCTGATGAATGCCGATGGCAGCGGTCTTGTTAACCTGACCAACTCGGGCAGCAACGATTCTGCCCCTGCCTGGTCGCCCGATGGTTCACAAATTGCCTTCGTCAGCGACCGCAGTGGTACGTGGCAGCTTTATCTCATGCAAGCTAATGGAACTGATATATTGACGCTCACTACAGAGTCCATCATTCCCACTAGGATTGCAATCAATTCACGATAGTCGTCATATCGCACATAATGTCCCTCATTTTGATGAGGGACATTCACTAAATCCAGAGATATACATATGTTGCGTCGGTTTGCGATTTTATTGATTTGCTCTCTGCTGGCGAGTTGCCAACAGGAACAAACAACCCTATCCATTCGTGTATTTCTTGTTGCTGATGGCCGAGAAAGGACTTTTGCTTACAATCAACCCGTTACTGTCGATGAATTTTTGAGGGATCCAATTGTAGGTGTGGAACTTAATGAACTTGATCGGGTAGAGCCTTCTCCATTTACCCAGATAACTGATGGTCTACGTGTAACTGTTGTGCGAGTTCGCGAAGAAACCGATTGTGTTCAAAGCGAGGTACCCTATCGCCAAAGAACCATACCAAATGAAGCATTAGCATCAGGCGAGCAACAAGTTAGTCAGGCAGGCAAGAACGGTCTTCTCGAAACCTGTTTCAGGATAATCTATTCAGACGGAATAGAGTCAGAACGTATTCAGACCAATGTCACTGAAATTCGATCACCAGAAGATGAGATTATATGGGTTGGCCCAAGTGGTGAAATTGAGCCAGTATCATTAACTGGCACAATAGCGTATATCAACAATCGGAACGTATGGGTAATGCGGGGTAGCAGTACCAACAAACGCAACTTGACAACAACTGGTGACATAGATGATCGATATGATGTATTCAGTCTGTCACCAGATGGTCAACAATTATTGTTTGGTCGATCTACCCCGGAAGCAGGGAATCTAAACACCTTATGGTTGATACCTGATACCACAATCTCAACAGAACCTTTTCCTTTGATTCCTGGGAATGTCATCTCTGCCTCTTGGTTCCCCGGTACAGAGAATACAATTCTATATTCCACCGCTGAGGTTCGTAACATCGCCCCACAAGTTCAAGCGAACAACGATCTATGGAAAATGCGAATTGATCCATTAACCGGACAATCTCTTGGAATTGACTCGATTATCGAGGCATCAAACGGAGGTCTATATGGATGGTGGGGAACTCGTTATAAGCCTTCTCCAGATGGACAATACATTGCCTGGGTACAATCAACACAAATAGGCTTAGTCGACCAGGAAAAAGGCGAACTTGGTCTTCCATTAATATCGTACCCGTTATTTCGCACCGTTGTTGACTGGTCCTGGAGAGCAACTTTGGGGTGGTCGCCAGAGTCAAACTTTTTGGTGACAACAATACACGGCGAACCAGTTGGCCTGGAAGCTGCTGAAAATAGTCCCGACTTTGATCTGGCCATGACAGAAATCAATTCTGGAACAACGACCGAACTCGTTAATGCTAGTGGTATTTGGGCTTCACCAACATTTTCACCGTTAGTAGAACAGGTAAATGACAGCAGTAATCCAGTTGGATATGTTGCATGGTTGCAAGCTCGTGACCCATACAATAGCATCAATGGTGAGTACGATCTGGTACTGGCAGATCGGGATGGGAGCAATCAGCGTATTATCTTCCCACCCGATGGTCAATCAGGAATCATCGCCGGACGCTCTATCTATCTTAATTCAGAGTTTACATGGAGCCCCGATGGTCGGCATATCGCCTTGATCTATGAAGGCAATCTGTGGATCGTAAACATCGAAACAAAAGCATCACATCAACTTACACTCGACGGTGGAGTAACAAATGTAGTTTGGGCAAGATGAGTAGATCCACAATTCTTATTCTAGTTACTCTGATTGCGTTTGCCAGCAGTCTAGTATCACTGGAACTGACACGCAGCTATGAGACATTCGCACTTCGTGGCTATGTTGATCCAACAAGTGACCCTAATTTACCGTTCCGCGTTCCTCGTTTGGGTGTAAACGCCGATCTGGAGCAATATTCGGCAGACACGCTCGAATCTCAACTGGCATTTATGGAAGCAAATGGGATCGTATGGGTAAGGCAGTTTGCCTATTGGAATGAGATAGAACCGCTATCTGGAACATTCAACTGGGATACATGGGATCGCCTTGCTGCAGCGTTTGCGAGACATAATCAACTGAGATTAATTGCTGTTCTCATGAACACCCCTTCGTGGGCGCGCTACGATTCTGAAGCAATTCACACTTCCCCACCCACAGATAATGCGCTGTTTGCTCGTTTTGCTGGAGAGTTTGCAAAACGATACGGGAATATAATAGACCACTATCAAATATGGGATGAGCCCAACCTGCGTGAGACATGGGGGGGGCTAAATCCAAATCCAAGTGACTACGCCTCGCTACTTGCAGCAACTTACGGTTCGATTCATAGCATGGATTCAAACGCGACGGTTATAGCAGCTGCATTGGCTCCTACAACCGAATTCGGGCCACATAATATCAATGAACTGCAATATTTACATGATCTTTATGCAGCCGGCGCCGGACCATATTTTGATGCAGTCGCGGGGAAACCTTATGGATTTAACTCATCCCCTCTGGATCGAACTGTAGACGATTCCTCTCTTAATTTCTCACGAATTGTGGCTATTCGAGAAATGATGGTCGAACAAGGTGATAGCCATAAAGCTGTGTGGGCAATGAATTGGGGTTGGAATCATTTGCCAGAAGACTGGACCGGAAGAGCGTCCATCTGGGGAGAAGTCTCACTCGCTCAACAAATTCAGTACACACTGCAGTCAATTGACAGGGTTGAACGTGAATGGCCTTGGCTCGCAGGGATGGTTATTCAACATTGGCAACCAGATGCCGATTTAGATAACCCTATATGGGGATTCTCTTTGTTGAAGCCTGATGGTAACCCTACAAACTTGTTGGAGGCCATTCAAAACCACCCTACTCCATCTAGTGCTTCTAATGGCCTATTCGAGCCATCAACAAAATATGCAACTTATACTGGCGTATGGACTTTTGGGCCGTTAGGTGCAGATTCCGGGTGGGTCGATGGAAGCCAAGCAGCGCTGACCTTCGAAGGGACAAATGTTGCGTTGCTCTTAAGGGAAGGAAACTATGTAGGATATATCTATCCCCAAATAGATGGTCAACGCATCAATAAATTGCCTTATGATAATGCAGGAAATCCGTATATTGTACTAACAAGCGGTTCTGGTGAAACTGAAACGACATTAACGACGATTGCTGATAATTTGCCTTATGGGAACTACACACTAAAGCTGATAGCAGATCGAGGATGGGATCAATGGCCATTAGTTAGCTATGCTGTGAGCGATAGCAATTTACGCGAACCATACAAAGCCATTTACTCTGTATCCCTATTAGTTTTCACCTTGTCTGGAATTCTTGCAGGTGGCCTCGTAACCGTTCGACATTGGCAGAGACTATTGTTGTGGAACACTCAGCTTAGTTACCATTTCGAAGGTAGAAAAAAGTGGTTATTGGGTGCTACAGCATCGATTGCACTGCTGTTTGGGTTGCTTGGAACCTGGGGGGAAGGATTCCCGTCGTTTTTGCGGCGTGAACCGGTACACATTATTATCTCAATTATTACGGCTGGTCTCATCTATGTCCAGATAAGCTTTGCGATCACACTTGTCGCTATTGCAATACTATGGTGGCTCATCTTTTATCGCATTGAAGTTGGCTTAGCCTTGACTATGTTCTGGGCTCCATTTTTCCTGTTCCCTGTTGAGTTATATCAGTTTTCATTTCCACTTTCCGAAGTCATTATCTTAATCACTATTTCGGCGTGGTTAAGCCGCTTGCTCATAGAAAAGCTTACCAAATCAAAATTTGTCGATTTAAACTCAGTAAAGCATCTACATCTAATTGACATCTTAGTGTTGATATGGGTGATATTGGGTTTCCTATCCATAATCTGGTCCGAGTATAGGTCTCTTGCCATTACAGAGCTTCGCGTTAAATTTATCGAGCCTGCCTTCTTCTATTTAATACTCAGAGTTGTTAGTGTCAAAAGTCTCAGTAGCATTCGATATTGTCTATATTCACTCATCTCTGCTGGAACAATTGTCTCACTAATCGGGATATTTCAGTTTGTTCAGGGACAGGGAATTATTACAGCCGAAGCAGGCGCATTGAGGATGGCAAGCGTTTATGGGTCGCCTAATAATCTGGCATTATTTCTTGGACGCTGTCTGCCCTTTGTGTTCGCTGGCCTCTTAATCGCATCTCAAATACGACTCAGAATTGTTCTTCTAGTTATCATGTCAATAATGGTAGCTACCGTAATACTGAGTCAAAGTGCTGGCGCACTATTTATTGGTCTTCCGGCATCCGCCGCAATCGTAGGTCTATTGTCTTTAAGAAAGCGAGGCCCGTTTATAATAATTGCGCTTAGTGCAATTTGCATATTAGGTATTACAGTTGCGATGCAGTCGCCGCGTTTTTCACGTCTCCTAGATTTCTCCAGTGGAACCAATTTCTATCGGTTGCGCGTTTGGGAAAGCGCAATCGATATGATCCAAGACTATCCAATAACGGGAATTGGACTGGATCAATTTCTCAACAAATTCCGTGGTGAGTATATTCGCCCTGATGCGTGGCAAGAACCAAATCTTTCACATCCCCACAACATAGTGTTGGATTTCTGGCTTCAACTAGGAATTGGTGGTCTGTTTGTACTGGTATTCATACAATACGGATTTTGGAAGAGCATCTGGCAGCCTTACAGAATTCACCAGAATTCAACTAACAGATTTCAGACAGTCCTAATCATCGGCGCAATAGGTAGTATGACAAACCTCATCACACATGGGCTTATTGACAATAGTGTTTATGTGAATGATCTCGTTTATGTCTTTATGTTTCTGATAGCAATTGCCGCGAACGAGAATTCACTTCAACTAATCAATGATGCCAACAAATAAAATGGCTCATCATTTAGGTGAAATATAGTCCAAACATCTTAGGTTTATTGAGTAGTTGTAACTAAATCGAGCCAGTTGAATCCAGGAGTAGAGATTGTGCGTGTTCTAATCACAGGTGGTTCAGGGTTTTTGGGTTCACACTTATGTGATCGATTTCTTGCGGAAGGTCATACGGTCATTGCGATGGATAATCTTATTACGGGAAATACCCGCAATATTGCCCATCTCATTGGAAATCCGAGTTTCAAGTTTATCCAACATGACATCACCAACTATATCTACGTTAAAGAAGCTCTCGATGCAATTATTCACTTTGCTTCTCCAGCAAGCCCTATTGACTATCTCAAGTTGCCTATCCAAACTCTAAAAGTTGGTGCGCTGGGCACGCACAACGCATTGGGATTGGCCTTAGCCAAAGGGGCAAAATTTCTGATTGCATCAACATCGGAAATCTATGGCGATCCACTAGAACATCCGCAACAGGAATCCTACTCAGGGAATGTAGACCCTATAGGCCCACGCGGTGTTTATGACGAAGCCAAACGATATGCCGAGGCATTGACAATGGCCTATCACAATGCACACCGTGTTGATACAAGGATTGTCCGAATATTTAACACGTACGGGCCTCGTATGCGTCTTGCCGACGGTCGTGTCGTCCCTAACTTCATCGCGCAAGCGTTACAGGGTCAACCTTTGACTGTCTATGGTGATGGGTCTCAAACACGCAGTTTTCAGTATGTTAGTGATTTGGTAGAAGGAGTCTATCGATTGCTTCAAGCGGACTACAATCAACCAATCAATATTGGTAATCCAGCAGAGATGAGCATTTTGGATTTTGCTCATGCTGTAAACGAGGCTACAGGAAACACTGCTGGGATCGTATTTCGAAATGAACGCATTAAGGGGGATCCGCAAATTCGGCAACCCGATATAACGCGGGCGAGATCAGTTCTCCATTGGGAACCAAAGGTTACACTACGTGAAGGGCTAAAAGAGACAATTAATTACTTCCGAGAGGTGTTGTGAACTTTTCATCAATACAATCCACAGCATCCAAGAGATTCCTGATGCTGTGGATTGTATTAGCCTTTGCAACGGCTGTAACAATCTCCCTGTTTCCAACAGAAATTGCATTATTGATTATTTCTGCTTGTGTAATACTGATTGTCGCGTTCATATCCCCCGTTGCAGCAGTTAGCACTATGCTCGTATTAGCTCCGCTTCGAGTTTTAATTGCAACAGAGGCAGATTTTCAGCTTCCATTAGACATCGGGCAACTCTGTCTGAGTCTTGTGATTTTGACAATTACTATTAACAGAACATATAGAGTCTTTCAACTAAAGACTTGGCTTTATTATATCCGGTACTTATTTATGATCTTTCTATTCTTAGCAATCGTCATTATCAACGGATTTGTCGCAAGGTCAGCAGCCGTATGGATAAATGAGTTTCTTAAATGGATACAGATTGCTTTATTGTTGATAATGACCATCTTGCTATCTAAACATGCACACTGGATTTGGCTAGTAGGTGCCGTTATTGTTGCCGGAACATCGAATGCACTTATAGGAGTATATCAATTTTTAGGGGGGAGTGGCGCAATACATCTCCTAATTAATGACCGCTACTTTAGAGCTTTCGGGACATTTGGGCAACCCAATCCCTTTGGTGGCTTTCTTGGAATAATCACCCCTATTGCGATAGCGATCAGCGCAGCCCTATTTGTTAGGCTCTATCGTCATAGGTCAACTATTCTTGAAAGAATTGTTACATTTGTGTGTGTGCTTTGTTCTATTATTATGTTATGCGGCATCATTACGTCATGGAGTCGGGGCGCATGGATCGGGCTCGTTATTGCATTGGCGATCATGGCTTCAGCTATTCCCCGAAATTTGTGGAAAGGATTCTGGTTCGGAAGTGCAGCATTGTTACTCTTCATTAGCCTATGGATTAGCAATACCCTTCCTACATCAATTACAAATCGTCTTCAAAGTTCAGTGGATGAATTCATATCCGTTCGCGATGTCCGCGGGGTAGATATTGACCCTTCGAATTATGCTGTAATTGAGCGTTTAGCACACTGGCAAAGCGCATTAAATATGGCCCTTTCTTCTCCTTGGTTAGGTCTGGGATTTGGTAACTATGAAATTGTTTATGATGACTTTCGTCTATTGAACTGGAGAGAACCCCTTGGTCATGCCCATAATTATTATCTGAATTTATTGGGAGAATTAGGGCTGTTGGGCTTGTTAGTTTATGGCAAGGTATGGTTAATACTTTTCACCATGGCTTGGCAAGCTCGCACACATCCCAATCCAATTTCAAGAGCAGTAGCTATTGGCCTCTTGGGGAGCTGGACATATTTTTCAGTTCACAGCCTTTTTGACAATATTTATGTAAACAATCTGTTCCTACATTTAGGGACATTAATTGGCATTCTCGTAGTAATCTACGACCAGACACTGGATAAGGTAGAGGTAAGCTCTTGCTCGACAATCCATCAAATAACACAATGACCACCAATAGCAAGTGGATGTTACGAAATCCATTCGATTTCATTATTCTGCCTGTAGCATCACGCTTTGGCGAAAAGTCAAAGGAAGTGGAACGATTTCTGAAATTTGTAGTCGTTGGCGTATTTGGGGCGCTGGTCGATTTTGGAACAGTCTATCTTTTGCAAGCAACATTATTCCCACCTACTGACCCAGAAGGTAACCGACTTGTTCTTAATGTCACAATCGCAACAAGTATTGCATTTGCTGCGGCAGTTGCAAACAATTACATTTGGAACCGTTTTTGGACATATCCCGATGCGAGAGGACGGTCTGCGAGACGCCAGCTTGCTCTATTTACCTTTATAAGTTTGATTGGTTGGCTGGGTCGTACCTTGTGGATTAATGCAGCGTATCACCCGATTGGCATTGCCATGATGCCACTTGCCTTGCCGCTCATTCATGTTTTCCGACCTGGTTACGTACCTACCGTCAGCGGTGACGATAAACTTGGCACGATGATCGCCCAGCTCATTGGAGTTGTCGTAGTCATGTTCTGGAATTTCTTTGCCAATCGATATTGGACATATAATGATGTGAAGAGGCGCCAAGAGCCGTAGCCGTTGTTTGAAACCAGTCAGTATAGTAGCGTATGTAGAAAGTGAGACTAAAATTCTTGTCTAAAGACTAGTCAACCGTCGAGTTGACTGGCGGCTCAGACTCAGGCAAACATCAGTTAGCTCCAATAAGGGAAGTGTAATCTCAAATCTACCTCACTACATTAAATCGTGGAATCCTGTTTTGGGACCAAAATCGCACGACTTTACTCGGATTATATAGACTTTAACGGCTCAGGAAATGCCATATAGGTGCATCTTTGAGTCATTTTGCTATCAACATCTATCACCGCGATCTAGTGTGATACTGATTCTACCCTATACCTAGAATCCAAACATGATTTTGTCGTTGGCGTAGTACCTTCAGTTCTCTTTTCCCGACTACTCTTGCAGGTTAGATGCGATCAGCAAAACTGTAAGTGTCGAATCAATGGGGCAATATGACAAACCAAACAACTGATTACAAAGGTTTAGAAAATTCGACATTACTCCGGATGTTAAATCAAGCCGGAGCACGAGCAATATTAGAAGCTGAACAACCCGATAGTGGTATAGCGGATAATCGCCCCTACCCTTTTGTGGCAATCGTGGGCCAGTTGGAAATGCGGATCGCCCTTCTCCTCGCAATCATAAACCCAGCAATAGGTGGTGTGTTGTTGATTGGGCCACGCGGAACTGGAAAAACAACAGCTGTTCGTAGCCTTGTTGATATTTTGCCTGAAGTTGAAGTAAGTGATTGTGAAGAAGGTGCATTGCCACATGAATTACATGCACCAGACTCTCGCTTAATCTATCCCGATTGCTATGAAAAATATCATTCTGGTAGCTCCATTTCACATTATGAACCAGTCAAATTGGTTGAATTACCCTTGAACGCCCGCTTAGAGGATGTCGTTGGCGGTATCAACGAACGAATTGCTGTTCAACAGCAACGAGTTAGAGTTGAACGAGGAATTCTCTCCCGTGCAGATAACAATATTCTCTATATTGATGAAGTAAATTTGCTTGCTGATGACATAGTTGATGCAATCCTTGATGCATCAGCCGCAGGGAAATATACAGTTCGCCGAGGTGCAATATCTGGCACCTATCGATCTCGCTTTGTGTTAATAGGATCAATGAATCCTGAAGAGGGACGACTTCGGCCTCAAATAATGGATCGATTCGGGTTACGTATTAACGTAAGGGGCTTAATGGGCCAAGGCGACCGGCTAAATATATATGAACGTGTACGACTCTATCGGCAAAATCCACTAACATTCATAAATCAATGGGCCGCATCAACCACAGAAGTACGCGAAGATATACTCTTCGCACGTGAGCTGTTGAGAGAGACTGTTCTGTCGATAGATGCAATAAAAATAGGATTGGGGCTAATAGAAGTATTACAGATTGATTCCCACCGGGCAGAATTTACAATGTTTGAGGCCGCCCGCGCTTATGCAGCCTCTGATGGTCGCACTACAGCTACAGTAAACGACATTCGAGCTGTAGCACCAATGGCATTAAGACTCCGTCGTAGCCCTTTTATGACCACGTTCTTTGACAACCAGAAGGGTGAAAATAATGAGATTCAAGCATATTTTGATGCGATCAATACTGTACAATAGACCGACAAAGATCAGGTGGAAGTGTGCTCAGTTATTCACACTTATTATTGGGATGATTGGTGTTTGTCTACCGGTCTGGGATGTAGCAGTTGCAGGATTACATTTCAACACTTTCGACTTGGCTGAATGGACAACATTACATCCTTCCGTACAAATAACACCAACTCCCTTAATACCATCCTTAGCCCTTCGCATTGGGGTAATTGGATTGATTTTACTTTTGCACCTTACTATTCTTAGTCTGGGCGTATCTAAGCAACTTTATTGGTTAAGTGCTGTATTTGCCGGAATAGCTATGTTACCTCCCCTTGAAGTTCTAAGTCAGTTTTCACTCGATATTAATTATAGACAACAAATTTCAGCAACTCTAGCAACCTGGGTTGGATTATGTATATGTTACTTTTTCAGTAGAGGAAAAAAAGAGTGGACGTTCAGTGTTATTCTAGTAGTGACAGCAGTAAGTTATATAATTGGATTCGCCACTAGCCGACAGTTGTTTCTCGAAAGCCAAGTACAAACTGAAACCGGAGTGGGCTTGTATGTCGTGGTAATCAGCATCACTTGCTTATCATTAATGAATAGGGTAGAAGATCAGTTCCCCTACCCTTACCACTAGATATACACTACCACGAAAGGCTACTAGCCTTTATTCATATTTGTGTTGATGTAGTTGATGGCCTCACCTACCGTGGTGATCTTTTGAGCATCTTCGTCGGTGATTTCGCCACCAAATTCCTCTTCAAAAGCCATAATCAACTCAACCAGGTCAAGTGAATCTGCTTCAAGGTCCTCACGAAAACGGGCAACCGGAACAACTCGTTCAGCGTCGACTCCAAGCAAATCAACGACAATATTCTTGATACGATCCTCAACTGAAGACATGTTTCCCTCCACAATTTAGGTGGAAATTGATCACAGGGCTAAGCAGAACATTATACCGCCATTGAGCACTCTTTCCAGTGGCGATTGACACGGCTCTATTGCCTTGTGTAGGATACGCCGTATCAAAAAATGGTAACACCCTATCAAAGTCAAAGTCACGAACATGTCAACAACTGAAACTCGCAAAGTTGATCACATACGCATCAATCTAGAAGAGAATGTCCAGTTTCCACGCCTCAAAACAGGACTGGAAAAGTATCGCTTTATTCATCAAGCCATTCCTGAAATTGATCTGGATGCAGTAGATACTCAAATTAACTTATTTGGAAAAACCTTAACTGCGCCCATTTTGATCTCATCTATGACCGGTGGGGCTGAACTGGCCAGTCGGTTAAACTACAATCTTGCTGAAGCTGCTCAAGAACATGGTATTGCAATGGGCTTAGGTTCTCAGCGAGCAGCTATCGAGCGTGATGACCTGGCTTACAGCTACCAAGTTCGGAAAGTTGCTCCTTCCATTCTCTTGTTTGCTAATCTTGGAGCAGTGCAGTTGAATTACCGATACGGAGTTTCCGAATGTCAACGAGCGGTTGACATGGTCAATGCAGATGCCCTCATTTTGCATTTTAATGTACTTCAAGAGGCAGTCCAACCAGAGGGCGATACCAATTTTGCCGGTCTGTTAAAGCAGATTGAAAAAGTTATTAAGTCGATTAATGTTCCAGTGATCGCTAAAGAAGTTGGATGGGGATTCTCGGAACAAAATGTGCGTGCGCTTTCTGAAGTGGGAGTCACAGCGATCGATGTCGCAGGTGCTGGCGGCACTTCATGGAGTGAAGTCGAATATCATCGAGCACCAACAGAATTTCATGCTCGGATTGCAGCAAGCTTTGCCGATTGGGGTATTCCAACCGCTGAAGCCATTCAATATGCTGTTAAGGCTGCACCACATGCGATAGTTATAGCTAGTGGTGGATTAAGAAATGGCATCGATATTGCAAAATGTATCGCCTTGGGTGCGAGTCTTGGTGGAATTGCGGGCCCATTTCTTAAGGCCGCAAGCCAATCTGTGACAGAAGTATCCCAGTTAATTGTTGAGCTAAAAACTCAACTAAGAATCGCTATGTTATGCTCAGCGGCTCAAAACATTGAAAAACTGAGACATACAAACCTAATCCGTTCGGATGAGTAAATAACAACTCATACTATACGAACTCGCGAAAAATCATATTGGATAGAAATCGTCCTTTTGGACTTAATATCAGCTTTTTGTCGTCTAGGATCAGTAAACCTGATTCCACAAATTTCTCGATCGTCGATCCATGGCATTCCATTACATCCTTACCAAATCGCTGAACAAAATCAAATCTACTGATTCCAGTTTGGGTCAATCGCAAACCCATTAGCAATGTTTCTGCTATCTCAGTATCTGTGTCAATCTCATGCCAATCATTTACCGCAGGTGTTAGTGGAAATGCGCGGCTCGTATCAGAATTAATAAGCAGATTAATGTATCGGTGAGGTGATAAAATTGTTTCATATCTAAGCCTATCCATATAACCATGAGCACCTGGCCCAAGTCCTAAATAAGGCAGATTTAACCAGTACTGTTTATTGTGCTTGCATTCTCTGCTTGGAAGTGACCAATTGCTTATTTCATACTGCTGATATCCTTGTGTGTTGAAATATTCGTCTGCAAACTCATACATATCAGCAGTTAGATCATCATCAGGTAATGGAAGCTTTCCTTTTTGAACCCAACTATTCATAGCAGTTCCGTCTTCTAATCCCAAAGCATAGACTGAAATATGCTCAGGATGTAACCATAGTAATTGGTCTAGGCTCACTTCCCAATCATTCAAAGTTTGATGTGGAATACCAAATATTAAGTCCAGGTTGAGATTTTTTAGGCCAGCCCGTCTTGATGCAGCAACAGCTCTATGGATCGTGTCTGCATCATGTCGCCGACCAAACAATTGGAGCTCGCGATTATTTGCTGATTGCATTCCGAGACTTAAGCGATTTATCCCTTGCTCCATCAATGCGTGCACATAATCAAGATGTATATCATCTGGATTAGCTTCCATAGAAATCTCTGCATCAGCAGCTAAATCAAATTCTCTACGAACCGTACTCAGAATGCGCCCTATCTGTATATGGCTGAGTAAACTAGGCGTTCCTCCTCCAAAATATATGGTGTGAAGTTTCAATCCTGAACTTGATCTAGCAACACATTCAATTTCACGGATGAGTGCATTTGTAAAGGGTTCTATCAACGATTCGAGGTTAATATAGGTATTGAAGGCACAGTACGTACATCTAACTGTACAAAATGGAATATGCAGATAAAGCGAATTCGAAGCTGTGAGTACTGGCATCTAGAATCCATCAATGTAGTATTAATATGTCGGGCAATTGCTCTATTGTTGCAAGTTAAATATAATGCAACAAGATGAGGTTTTGCCCTATGGTTGAAACACTTTCCATCGGGAATTGACACACTATGCCTGAAACAACGCAGTTTGCTGGTCGAAGTGATGGCTATGGCGATAACACATTACAAGCCAACACTGTATTGCAGAGACGATACAAAATTCTTGGTGTACTCGGCGGTGGCGGAATGGGTACCGTTTACCAAGCCCGGGATTTGAACTTTCCTGATGTTCGTCGCCTTGTTGCAGTCAAGGAGATGCTCAATCCAAGTACAGATTCAGCACTTCATGCTTCTACCCTGAAGACCTTTCAGCGTGAAGCTAATATTCTCGCGACCCTCAATCATCCTGCGATACCAAAGATATTTGATTTCTTCGATCAGAATGATCGCATGTACTTAGTAATGGAATATATCAATGGGAGCGATATTGAAACTCTGCTCTCCAAAACTCGTGAATTGCCGATCGATAAACTCATTGAATGGTCAATAGATCTGTGTGATGTAGTTGGATATCTACATACGCAGCCAAATCCTATTGTCTTCCGTGATCTTAAGCCGTCAAACATCATGGTTGATAATTTTGGCAAAGTTCGGCTTATCGATTTTGGAATAGCCAAGATATTCGATGGTGGTGTCAAGAAACACACCATGATTGGAACCGAAGGGTACTGCGCACCAGAACAGTATAAGGGAGATGTCACTATTTTGAGTGATATCTATGCATTAGGTGCGACACTCCATCACATACTTACGCGCAAGGATCCACGCCTAGAACCCCCTTTCAGCTTTGCTGAAAGACCCATAGCAGATTATAACCCTCAAGTTCCCGATATTTTTGTCAGCGTTGTAGAAAGAGCTTTAGAGTTTGACCCTATGAATCGCTGGCAAAGCTGCTCCGACATGAAGGCCGAATTGGAAAAGCTACGCCAAACTCCGCAGATACTTCTAAAGCAGGGTACTGTTGCCATCCCTAGCCTCAGCAATGGAGCTACAGATTTTTTCGCAGGCATTACATCAAAAGGAAGCGTGGAGCCACGTTGGAAATTTACTACTGAAGATGAAATTCGTGGCACACCAATGAGTTATAGGGATTTCATCTTTGTCGGATCCTACGATACCAATTTATGGGCACTCAATGTTTCGAGTGGAGCTTTTGTCTGGAAGTACGCAACACATGGAGGTATTGCAGCCTCTCCGGCTATTGATGAAGCCAATCGTCTGTTACTCATCGGCTCGGAAGATAATTCCTTTTACGCGCTTGATTATCGCACGGGTAAATTGAATTGGTCTTATGCGACACAAGATAAAATCCGAAGCACTGCATCAGTTGCCACGCAATTGGACGCCGTATTTTTTGGTAGCGATGATGGTCACTTGTATGCCCTTGGAACTGCGAGTGGTAGATTCCTTTGGAAGTATCAAATTGGAGAATCAATTCGAACACGTCCATATGTAAGTAATGAAGTCGTAATTGTAGGATCTGAATCGGGAGAAATTTTCGGAATCACGCTTGATGGAAAACGAAAGTGGAGCTATCGGAGTCGACGTTCCGTAACTTCATCACCGTTTGTCGATGCCGATGGAATTTGCTACATTGGTTCCTCTGATCACTTTATATATGCACTAGATGCGAATAGCGGCTATAGCTCATGGCGATTTCGAACCAATGGACCAGTAATATCATCTCCCACAGGGCAAAATGATTTGCTTTATTGTGCATCAACGGATGGTTGCGTTTACGCTATACAAACCAGAACTGCTAAAGAGAAGTGGAAATTCGTCAGTGACAAACCTATTGTATCGTCACCTGTATTACATCAAGGCGAGATATTCATTGGCAGTACAGATGAATACTTTTATTGCCTAGATGCAATTACAGGTAAAGAGAAGTGGCGCTTTAAGGCGGGTGGACCTATCACCGGCAGCCCACACATTCTGAATGACCTCATCGTATTTGGTTCACTTGATAAATCTCTCTACGCACTTCCTTTAGTGACATAATGTGTCATTTCACGCAGTTTGGAGCATCTTGAGATGGATTTCCTCCGCCGAATTTTCATGCCATTGAAACTTTCAGATAAGTCAAGTTCTAGTACAGATAATCTTCCCAATAGTCCGAATTTGAATTCTCCGCACAACTCAATACAACCCGAATCAGAGGGAGTAGTTAATGTTACCGCTACAGCCGAACTACCCCATCTATCGGTCCAAGGTGCTACAAAGCCACTAGCACCCGAAGCAGTTTTATCTTCAACAAATAACCATATAAGCTATGGCTTAACAACAGATGTCGGCATGGTCAGAACAAATAATCAGGATACATTATATGCCTTCGCATCAAATATGCGTGGGGCTTTAAACAAGCCTGACTTTGGATTATTTATAGTAGCAGATGGTATGGGAGGGCATCACGATGGGGAAAAGGCATCTTCATTAACTGTCAATACTATTGCCACTCAACTTGTTCAACAATTATATCTCTCCATATTAGATGACGACTCCGAAGAAGAACATATACCCATCACAGAATCGCTTGTAACAGCGCTTCAACGAGCAAATGCCAGCATTATTGATAAGGTTCCAGACGGGGGAACGACAGCAACTGTTGTTGCTATAGTGAATGATCTTGCTTACATTGTCCATGTTGGTGACACTAGAGTATATCTAGTGTCAAATAACGAAATTGAACAACTGACAAGAGATCATTCACTAGTTCAACGATTAATAGAATTAGGACAACTGACTCCAGAAGAGGCAATATCCCATCCTCAGCGCAACGTACTTTATAGGGCTTTAGGGCAAAATCCTCATTTGGAGGTAGACGCAATTACCAGACGGCTAACCTCAAGCTCGAGAATATTGATCTGTAGCGATGGACTATGGAATAGTGTTCCTGAGAAGACTATCCTTGAAAGTATGGTTCAAGGTCATAGTCCCCAATCTACCTGTGAAAAACTAGTAAGTCTAGCAAACATTATGGGTGGCTCAGATAATATCACAGCGATAGTTATCTATATGCCAGGTGCATAGGGACGAGAACATATTATGCAATACCAAAACGATCCCTATAGCATACTAGGCTTGTCTAAAGATGCCTCAGTTGAAGAAGTTAAAATAGCTTACCGACGAATTGCAAGGAGGCTACACCCTGATGTAAATCCAAACAACCCTGGCGCTGCTGCTCAGTTTCAGGAAATTACCAGATCATACGAAATACTAATGAATGCGGAGCAAAAACGTGCTTACGACGTAAATGCCAACGCGAAGAATTCTAATAAACTCTTCAAATTTTCTTTGCGCGTAACTCCCAGTAAGAGAGCTATAACCGCCTTACAAGAACAGCAAGTTGTTTATTTACTCGCGGAGATTTTGCCGGATCCGCTTTTTCGTCAAGGACAACAAGTACGTCAATCTAAAATTAATCTCGCTCTTGTGCTAGATAAAAGCAATTCTATGAATGGCACAAGACTTGACCGCGTTAAAGTTGCCACGCACCAAATTATTGATCAATTATCTGAGGGTGACATTTTCTCGGTCATTACCTTCAATGATCGTGCAGAAGTTATTATCAATGCAGGGCCAGTTGATAATAAACCAGCTCTCAAAGCGAAGATTAGCATGATGACTGCATCTGGAGGAACAGAAATCTATAAGGGGCTGTCGGCAGGAATTGAGCAAGTGCGTCGTTATCTAGGACCCAAATTAGTTAACCATGTCATATTACTAACAGATGGGCACACATTTGGTGACCAAGTTCAATGCACTGACCTTGCCCGCGAGGCAGCCAAACAAGGCATTAGTATTAGCGCACTAGGACTTGGCCAGGAATGGAATGATGAGTTCCTAGATGAACTTGCGTCTATTACTGGAGGATCTTCTGCATATATTAATTCAGCAAACGCAGTGGTTAAATTTCTCAATGATCATGTTAGAAATCTATCAAATGCGTTCTCTGAAAGAATGCGTCTTTCGATTGCGCCTGATCCTGATGTGAAGCTGGAATCAGTATTTCGATTATCACCTAATCCTCAACCGCTTTCGACAAATGAGGGGAACATCCAGTTAGGAAGTTTACAAACGAATCGTCTAATATCCGTATTAATGCAGTTTCAGATGCCTGTAAAGATGAGCCTCGGTTTTCGGTCAATTGCAAGACTAGTAGTTTCAGGTGATATCTTCGCGAACCAGCCACAGTATTTTCAGGCATTAAGTGATATTTCTCTAGAAATAACTGAGCGGCCAATCCAGGAAGATCCACCATCATCCATACTTGATGCGCTTGGTAAGTTAACTTTGTACAGAATGCAAGAACGTGCACAAGCGGCGCTAGCTAGCGGAGATGTCAAGGAAGCGACTCAGCGACTGGAACATCTTGCAACGCGATTATTGGCGCTCGGCCAGGGTGAACTAGCGAACCAAGCTAGAGCGGAAGCGAGGCATGCTGCACACACAAACAACTTATCAGACAAAGGGAAAAAGAACCTGAAGTATCAAACAAGACTCTTGTTGGCTCAAAGCAATATGGACGGAAATGAATGATACAGTGTCCTTATTGTGGTGGACGAAACCGTGAAGGCATAGTCTTCTGTGAAGAATGTGGTCAAGTACTAGGTCTCCATACCCAGAGCGTCCTACCTACTCGCCAGATTGACCCTTCAATTACCGAAAGCCTTTCTGCTAAAGCAACTTGGGGAACAGCCCGTTTCGGACAAGATGCCTCGATAATACTGCATATTCGAGATGTAACGGATCCGATTGTGCTGCGCCCCTCTGAACAATTGACATTAGGAAGATCTGATATAAATAGCACACAAAAGCCAGATCTAGATTTAACTCCTTATGGAGCACTAGACAAGGGAGTATCCAGACTACATGCAGCCATACACCGAACAGAAGACACGTTGACAGTTGTGGATCTTGGAAGTTCAAATGGCACTCATCTTAATGGACAAAGGTTGACCCCAGATCAACCTCGTATTTTGCGTGATGGCGATGAGCTACGCCTTGGCAAGTTAGTTGCACATATCTATTTCAAATGATTGAAGGGCTGAGGTACATGATTACGCTTCTTGTCCATATATCGAACTCAGAACCGGTAAAACTCGATGTCGAGGAAATGCCGCGTTCTTCTGATATCATGATAGTTGGTCGAAATCCTCGCGATCGTAAAGATCGCGAAGTTGAATGGCTTGATGAAGGCGTCACTACAGTAATGCTTCCATGGTCACGAATAAATCTGATTCAGGTCCTTCCTAATCCAGATGAGCAAGCTACATTCCCTCAACTTTGGCGTAATGACTGATATCGAGAGGCAGTATGATTAATAAGGCTGGTCAATCTGTACAAAGGGATCGAAAGTTAATACTCGTAGTAGATGACGAACCACGAATAATCGGATTCATTCGCATGAATCTGGAATTGGAGGGTCATCAAGTTATTGAAGCGCACAATGGCCTAGAAGCTATGGAAGCAGTACGAACTAAGCTTCCTGACATCGTCCTTCTTGATGTGATGATGCCGGAACTAGACGGATTCGAAACCTTGCGGATGTTACGCGAGGTTTCGAATATTCCTGTAATCATGTTAACAGCAAAGGGTGAAGAAAATGACCGCGTATATGGGTTAGAATTAGGAGCAGATGATTATATAACTAAGCCATTCGGCCCACGTGAGTTATCGAGTCGGATTAAGGCAGTATTGCGCCGTTTTAGTAGCCCAACGGCGTCTCCACAAGAATCACTTCTACAAATTGATGACCGCCTGAGTATTGATTTTAATCGCAGAGAAGTTCTCATCAACGGAAAAGTTCAGAAATTGCGACCAACGGAATATCGCTTACTCTATCATTTTATTGAAAATGCAGGTTGGACAATACCACACGACCAGATCTTAGCAAAAGTATGGGGATATGAATACAGAGACGAAGCACATTATGTGCGTTTATATGTCAATTATTTGCGCGATAAAATCGAGGAGGATCCCGCAAATCCGAAATACATCTTAACTGAACGTGGAGTTGGGTATCGGTTCATTGACTTCCGCCATCAGACGCCTAAATCAAGTCGAGAGTGATTGAAAATCCTGCTGAAATTTATTGATCAGCTTATTTTTTTCATCTGCATCAAGAAAACTGCAGCGTATTGCGTTTATGGTGATTGTTTCTATAATTTCGCGATCAAGAGAAAAAGTGTTAGCAAATGCAAGGTATTCTTGGGTAAGCGATGTATTTAGATAAGCTGGCATCGCCGAACCAATAATGACAGGGACATTCCTTTTTAGGAGATCCATAATAGGATAATCTACTGCTTTATGCACTTGCTTCATAGCAAGTGCATAAGACAAGTGCGTTACTAATCCAATAGAGTTTTCTGACAGTAGACTTGAAGCATCGTCCGATTTATCTGCTCCCCACCCACCAACTATCCGCGTCGGTTGTAAATGATGTATAGCAGCAATTATTCCGTTGCTTCCACGGCTATCCCCTGCTGAGATCGCGCATCCAACACCTTTCTTGCGCGCATTTTGGAATGGACGTTCAAAGTCTTCAACTGGAGGAAGATCATCTCGTCCGATCAATCCAATTCCAACTATTCCATTCATCCGAGCAGACGTAGAAGTTGCCCAACGAACAACTTCGTCAACACGCCGAATTTGATTGCGAGGCAATTGCAGTATCCATGCGAGACGAACATTCCACCCGCGTTCAACCCGACTTCGTCCATCATTAATGGCTGCCAATATTTGCTCAAAAGTCATATTGGTATACAGCGTTGGGATAAAGCCGATTTCAGCATAATGTATGTTTTGCTTTGCGAGACTTACCCCCAGCTCATAGACAATGCGGCTAAGATCTTCAGGTTGCTGCAACCAGTTTGCCACAGTCTGTAATAGTGGATCCATTTTTTGGAAATCTGGATGGTTGAAAACATCCATCCATTGCTTAAATTGTCTAAATGTAAAAGGAATATCATTTTGTTCTGCGATTATTTGCAAAGTATCGGAACGAATAGATCCTTCGAGCAGCAAATCAAGCTCGACTTTGGGCATATTCCTGATAAAAGTTTCTAGCGACATACACTTATCCTATTCAAGATTCTTGTGGTACTGATGATTCAGATTGACTTCCAGAAGTATACTTAAGGACAGATGTTATGAATGCGACAAATAATGGGTGTGGTCGATTTGGTCGACTCAAAAATTCAGGATGGAATTGGCATCCAACCATAAATGGGTGTTCTTTTAATTCGGCGATCTCTACAAGCTGACCGTCGGGACTCGTGCCACTAAATACCATACCAGCCTTTTCATACTGGGATCGATAGATATTATTGAATTCAAATCGATGACGATGACGCTCTTCAATTAAGGAGGTTTTATAGGCATTTGCAGCAATGCTGCCGTCAAGTAGTTGACACGGATATACTCCGAGTCTCATAGTACCGCCCATATCGGTTACACCACGTTGTTCTACCATAAGATCGATAACGGGATCATCAGTTTTATCAAACTCAGTGCTATTCGCTGTTTCAAGATCCAAAACGTGGCGCGCGAATTCAATGCACATGACTTGCATACCAAGACATAATCCGAGATAAGGAATCTTCCGCTCTCGAGCATACCGGGCAGCTAGCACCTTACCTTCGATACCCCGATCGCCAAATCCACCAGGTACGACTATGCCGTCAACCCTGCTAAGCCGATCCCAGCCTTTATCTTTTTCTAATTCGCCGGAGTAAATCCATTCGATATCTATATTGGATTCCTGAATGGATGCCGCATGGAACAATGCTTCTTTCACGCTCATGTAAGCATCGTGCAATTCAACGTACTTTCCAACAATTCCAATACGCACCTTATTCTTGTGTACACGCATATTCCGTGTCATATCACGCCATTCTTGAAGGGCAGGTGACACACGTGGCAATCCCAGTTGCTCAATAACATATTCCCCCAGCCCGGCATCTTCTAACGCAAGGGGGACATCATATAGAAGATCTGTCGTCACTAAAGGAATAACTGCTTCAGGTTCAACATCGCAAAATGACGCGATTTTGTCACATACATCTTTACTAACAGGATAATCTGTACGTGCAATAATCACTTGAGGTTGTATACCAATCCCACGCAGTTCTCGAACGCTATGTTGCGTCGGTTTTGTCTTTAATTCTTCCGTAGCCCCAATATATGGTAAGAAAGTGACATGTACATATAGGGAATCGTTTCGAGCCATGCTTTGGCGCAGTTGGCGAATTGCTTCAAGAAAGGGAAGACTTTCTATATCCCCTACTGTCCCCCCGACCTCGACTAGTACAACGTCTGCATTACTTTCTTTCCCTACAAGTGTAATACGTCGCTTAATTTCATTCGTGATATGCGGGATTACTTGTATTGTGCCACCAAGATAATCACCGCGCCGCTCCCGCTCAATTACGTAACTATAAACTTGCCCAGCAGTCACATTACAAGCACGATTAAGATTCTCATCAATAAATCGCTCATAATGTCCTAAATCAAGATCCGTTTCCGCTCCATCTGTAGTAACGAACACTTCACCATGCTGATATGGACTCATTGTACCTGGGTCAACATTTAGGTAAGGATCAAGCTTTTGGATAGCAACTTTCAAGCCCCGAGCCTTTAAAATACGACCTAGCGCAGCAGCCGTCACACCTTTGCCGACTGAACTAACGACACCACCCGTACAGAAGATATACTTTGGTTTTGGCATAGAGATATGGTCCATATCAGCATTCAAACACAAGCTTCAGAATTCATTCTGCAAGCTTGTGTACTTCATTAGTCAATTAGTGCAGTAGAAAAATTAGATGTCGACGCTAAACTAGATTATCAAGGTCATCGGCAGTTCGCCGCATATCGAGGAAAATCAACCCTAGCTTTGCACCTTCGCGAACAAGGGTGGTCAGTACCGCTTCCTCACCTACTGACATCAAGATAACATAGCCACTGTTACCTTTAACATATACTTGATCCAAGCCCCCCCGCCCAAGTTCTGTCGAAATCCGCTCGCCAAGAGAAAGCATGGCGGCAGACATTGCCGAAACTCTATCCTCTTCGACTCCTGCAGGAAGTGATGATGCCATTATGAGACCATCAACGCTCACAACAGCCGAAGCTTCAATTTCAGGAGTGGTAGACTGAAGATCACGGAGACGATCATACATGAGTTCAGTACGTGACTTTGCCATTAATGTTTCTCCTGCGTTTCCTCACGTCTACATTGTTTGGCTGAGCTGTCATGAAAAATGGCGAAAGGCAACATTCTGCCAACAATACCGTGTATTGGAGGATATAATTGTTAGACTACATTATACTTGAGGTCGGATAATCAGCAAGATCAATGCGTGCATGACTTTGCCTAACATATGGTAGACTTCAACCACTTCAGAATTACAGTTTAATGATTACTGTGCGCCAAGCTATATGGATTATCTGATGAATTATCTACCTGACATGCGCCAGCCTTCTCGTTCGTCTTCTGTTGTTCAACAGCATATTGCCCTAGCTCAAAATGTTGCTGAACGTATATCTCAAAGCGTTAGCCAAGTTATTATAGGTAAGCGAAATGAAGTGCGCCTTGCGGTACTTGGACTACTCAGCAGGGGGCATATTCTCATCGAAGACATCCCAGGTGTTGGGAAAACCATGCTGGCTAAGGCATTGGCAAAGACCGTCGGTTGCACATTCAGTCGAATTCAATTTACGCCTGACATGCTCCCATCGGATATAACCGGTGTATCATTATTCAATCAGAAAACTCGCGAATTTGAGTTTCGGGCTGGACCTATCATGGCCCAAATAGTGTTGGCCGACGAAATTAATCGTGCCACACCCAAAACACAGGCTGCTCTACTCGAAGCTATGGAAGAAAAGCAGATCACAGTCGACGGAGTTACCTACCCAATAGGCGACCCGTTCATGATCTTGGCGACACAAAACCCTATTGAGTATGAAGGCACCTTTCCCCTTCCCGAAGCACAACTTGATCGCTTCCTTATCAGGATTCAACTGGGTTACCCCACTCCCTCGGAAGAATTGACGGTACTTTCCGCACAGCAGTACGAACATCCATTAGCTAATCTTAATCAGGTAGTTAGCCTGCAAGAATTACAAGCAGCACAAATGGCTATTCGAGAAATATATGTCGCAGAAGAAATAAAACGTTATATTGTTGACTTAGGTAACGCTTCTCGTCAACACGCAGATGTTTACTTAGGTAGCAGCCCACGTGGTTCACTTGCCCTATTTCGTACTGCACAGGCTCGGGCAGCAATGGCTGGTCGAGAATACGTTATTCCTGATGATGTAAAAGCTTTAGCGGAAGTCACACTAGCACATCGAATCATTGTAGGCCCCGCTGCCCGTATAAAGGATATTACGTCAAGGACAATTGTCCAAGATTTGCTTAATTCAGTTCCAGTTCCCGGCGCATCCGCTCGCTAAACATGAGTAACCGTCGCAATGCGGTCTATCTACTTCTGATAACCAGCTTGGTGATCGGATTGATTACCGGTCGATCCTTTTTCTTTAATCTAGCGGCGATATTTTCTGGTCTCTTATTTGTTACGTTTTGGTGGTCATGGTATTCGGTGCGCTGGATTAGGATCGAACGCAAAACACGCGCTCGACGCGCACAAGTGGGGCGAACTGTTCTTGAACATTTTGCTATCCACAACCGCACTCTAATCCCAAAACTGTGGCTTGAAATACGCGATCATTCAACTTTGCCTGGACATAAGGCAAGTCATGTTGTTCCGTATCTAACAGCAAAACGCCGGTATCAATGGAATACGGAGACTATGTGTCTACTTCGAGGGGAATATAAATTAGGACCATTGACCATAATTAGCGGTGATCCATTTGGGTTATTTGTAGTGTCACGGAAATTAGAAGCAGTATCACATATTCTGGTTTATCCGCAAACCGTTCCAATCACTCGCATTGATTTGCCTATTGGAATACTTTCAGGCGGAGACGCTCGTCGCCAACGGACATTTCATGTAACAACAAATGCGGTAGGCATACGGGATTATGCGCCGGGGGATAGCTTTAATCGTATACACTGGCCTAGTAGTGCACGAAAAGACCAACTACTCGTTAAGGAATTTGAACTCGATCCATTAGTTGATATTTGGCTATTTCCAGATTTTTCTTTAACTTCACTCGCAGAGTCGGTCGAATTAAATCGCGATGAAGTAACAGGCAACATTATACCGACCAATAAAGAAATTCCGCCATCAACTGAAGAATATATTGTAGCCATAGCAGCCTCAATGGCGAAGTGTTTCATAGATTCGGAACGGTCTCTGGGTTATTCTGCGTACTCTCCTCATCGCGAATTTATGCAACCAGAGCGGGGGAGCCGCCAGCTTTCCCGCATCCTTCAATCGCTCGCTATGGCTCATAATACATCTAACTATTCGCTATCCCAAATGCTTAGCCTTGAAGCGCATTACTTCAGTAGGGGAACCACGCTTGTCATCATTACTGCATCTATTGATGAAGCGTGGATAACGGAACTTCAACTGTTATTGCGAAGAGGCATACGTTCAATGTGTGTTCTAGTCGACCCTTCAAGTTTTGTTGCGGGATCTTCGATGGAAAGAGTGTCGGGATTATTGCGAATTGCACGTATACCTACTATCATCATTCGTCAAGATGATAATCTAGCTTCTGTCTTACAAGGACAGGTCATTTAGAAGGTTTATATGTATCCCACGTTTGACACGATCGTATTAGGCGCTGGCGCATTAGGAAGTGCAGCGGCTTACTATTTAGCCAAACGGGGGCAAACCGTTCTGGTAATTGAGCAATTTGAACTCAATCATCAAAAAGGGAGTTCTTATGGCATGTCTCGAATTATCCGATATGCCTATGACCAGATAAATTATGTTGAGCTGATGAAATCGGCATATACGCTATGGGCAGAAATCGAGTCCGAATCTAACACCAGGCTCTTTACCAAGACTGGAGGTATTGATTTCGGGAAACCCAGTGAAGTGCTTATCCAAAGCATTCGCTCAACTCTGGAGACGGCTGGTATTGCCTACGAAAAACTATCACCAGAAGTTGCTAGACAAATGTTTCCACAGTTTCGTTTTCGAGATGATTGGGAGGTTATCTTTCAGGAAGACGCAGGGATCTTGGAAGCATCTGCTTGTGTAATAGCGCATATCGATCTTGCAAAAAGCTTAGGGGTTGAATTTCGCCCTAACACGATTATCAAGCATATTCATCCACAAAACGATCATGTAATTATTACTACAGATAAAGGCACTTTCTCTGCTGGCAACATTGTTATCGCTGCCGGAGGCTGGATGCAAAGCATACTTCAAGAGATAGGACTTAATCTCCCTCTTAAGCCAATGCGGTGTCAAGAAAGTTACTATGAGACAGATGATATCCAGAAATTTGGGAGCGAGCAGTTTCCTACATTTATTGCTCATGTAAGAGATGAGTTTGGATTTTTACCGTATGGAATGGCGAGCATACGTGACAGCGGCCTCAAGATTGGTCTTCACGGCGGAACTATAGTTAACCATCCGTCAGAAATTGACTACACGGTTGATCAAAATACTATTGAGAAAGTACTCTTATTTGCATCCAAAACCTTGCCCAGCGTCTCAGGTCTAAAATCTGCACGAATTTGCCTCTACACCATGACGCCCGATGAGCACTTCATTATTGATAAACATCCTCAATACCCTCACATTGTGATGGCAGGTGGGTGCTCAGGTCATGCGTTTAAATTTAGTACACTTATAGGAAAAATCCTTAGTGAACTAGTAATCGACAGGTACACCGAACATAATATCGATATGTTTAGTGTACAAAGATTTCTCTAGCTTCATGATAGATCAAGAAATGAGATCACAGCCGACCAACAGATATCTCTATCTTTGTGTGTTCATTGGCGGAATGTGTACATTAGCCATTGAATTATCTGCCTCACGCTTGCTGGGGAATGTCTTTGGCACAAGTAATATCGTTTGGGCAAATGTTATTGGTTTAATTCTACTCTACTTAACCGTTGGGTATTTTGTTGGCGGTCGCTGGTCAGACCACTCACCCTACCCACAAACATTCTATAGGATAATTATCTGGAGCGCTTTTCTCAGCGCCTTAATCCCATTAGTTTCAAGGCCTGTGTTGAGGACTGCAGCTACAGCAATGGCAACGGCGAATGCTGGTGTTGCAGGGGGATCATTTATTTCGGTACTTATTCTTTTTTCCATACCGGTTATTCTACTTGGATGTTTATCACCATTTGCAATACGATTAGCTGTCACGGACCTAGGCTCTTCTGGTCGTGTTTCGGGCGCCATTTATGGCATAAGCACTCTTGGTAGTTTGGTTGGTACGTTTGTTCCTGTACTATTCCTTATTCCTGAATTGGGCACAACTTTAACGTTCCTTCTTTTTGCTGCTCTACTGTTTGTGGTTGGAATATTGGGGCTTTTAAGAACAACAGGGGCGAAGTCTTTAATTTGGCTGTGGATGCCTATTGTCATATTGACTATTTACTTCATCGTAAGATCTGGCCCATTACGAGCACCGTTTCCAGGCTTGATATTGCTGTATGAATCTGAAAGCCCGTATAACTACATTCAGGTTCAGGAAGATGTTAGTGGCACTCGATATCTGTTTCTAAATGAAGGACAGGGGATCCATAGCCAATGGAATTCAACGAACTATGGAGATGGGAATCGTACTTGGAGCTTCTTTCTAACTGCGCCCTATTTTAATACCCCTCCATTTATGACATCTGATGTTGATTCTCTTGCCATTATTGGACTTGCTGCTGGAACTATTGCTCGCCAATATAGTTATGTTTATGGTGATATTCCTATTGATGGTATTGAGATTGATCCCGGTATTGTGGAAGCCGGTAGTCGTTTTTTTGATATGAATCCTGTGAAGATGCCGAACTTGAATGTACTTATTGAGGATGGCCGCTATGCTTTAAACCGCTTGGGACGTGATTATAGCGTGATCGTTGTTGATGCATATCGACCTCCATATATACCGTGGCACTTGACGACTGTTGAGTTCTTTTATGAGGTGAAATCTAGTTTACAAAGTGATGGGGTACTTGCAATAAATGTTGGTCGTACCCCATCTGATCGTCGTTTAGTTGACGCAATGGCTAGTACGTTATTGGAAGTGTTTCCATCAGTTCATGCAATGGATGTACCGAACTCGTTTAATACTATTCTTGTTGCGACTGCTCTACCGTCTGAAGCTACAAACTTGGAGGCTAATCTAGCTCTTATGCCTTCTTCCATTAGGCCAATACTACGAGATGCTCTTTCGGTTGGTATTTCTTCTATTGTTTCTTTAGGTGTATCTGATGTTGTCTTTACTGATGATCGTGCTCCTCTTGAGACTTTAGTTGATTCACTTGTTATTCAATTTCTTCTATCGGGTGGTGTGTCTGATTTGGTGTCTGCCTCATGAATATTGTTTCTCGACTTGTTCTTTTTTTTCTTAGTCTCCTATTTTCCCTTGCATATGTTTTACTTGTTATTTCAGTTGGTGTGCGTTTAGTAATGACGCCTTTATTTCTTTTTGTTGAGTATTATCGAATTGGTTTCCCTTTAGATTTCTATGGTTTCTCGGTTTCGGATCGTTTGTTTTATTCGTCTCAAGTTTTGACTTATCTCTTAGAAAATAGGTCTGATGGCTATTTAACAAGTCTTTCTCTTGACTCTAATGGCTCTCTTTTTAATGATCGTGAAATAGTGCATATGATTGATGTAAATGTTCTTAGCAAAATGTTTTTTGGAATTGTTTTGTTCGTCTTTATTCTTCTGATTATTTCCATTATCTTCTCGAAATTCTATTTGACTATGCGAAGTTTCATTCGCAAAAGTATTGAATTGGGTTGTTACATTACACTAGGGTTGATTTTACTCATTGTTACAGGCGCAATAGTTAGTTGGGAAGCTTTTTTTAGTGGCTTTCATCAACTATTCTTTACAGAAAACACGTGGATATTCGAGTATTCAGACAGCTTGATTCGTTTATTCCCTGAGCAGTTCTGGTTTGATGCAGCAATTCTAGTAGGTGGCATTGCAGTGCTCTTGGCATTATTCACGTTATGGATAATCCTTCGCCTCCCCTACTGGTCTAGCAAACCACAATAAGCTCGATTGAACCTAAACAAACTGCCTGATACTCTATACCCTAAAGCTTTATCAATCACTATAGGAAGTGAAACGAGTCACATGAATCGACTCATAAAATGGTTGACATTGGGAATTGGGATCAAGCGATGGTTGGTACTATTGACTCTAAGTGCAATGATTGTAGCTATCGGAATTTCTTCTATCTTCCTCCTGAGCATCAACATTCATATAGCCGGTTTATCTACTCTAGATGAACTCATAATCAGTTTCTCTTTCATCATTCTTGGTTGTCTAGGGATTGCGACCTCCAGCCTCAAAATCACGAGGCGCCTATTAGAACCATTTAGAGGCTCGCAACAAGGAAAAGTCATTGACAATTTATATGCTCATAGCCGACGACAGCGTGGCATGAAAGTAGTTGCAATCGGTGGCGGTACAGGATTACCTTCAGTCCTGCGCGGGTTAAAAGGAGTTACAAGTAACATTACTGCAGTTGTCACTGTCGCTGATGACGGTGGGAGCTCCGGCCGATTGAGACGAGAGCTCGGTGTGCTACCGCCTGGGGATCTTCGGAATAATATCGCAGCCCTAGCAGATGATGAAAATCTTATGACTCGTCTTTTTCAGTACCGATTCAATGCCGGAGATTTAGGGGGACATGCATTTGGAAATCTATTCATCAGTGCATTGGCAGGCGTAACAGGTAGTATCGAAAGTGCGCTCGTCGAAACGGGTCGTGTTCTCAATATCCAAGGACAGGTTCTGCCGGCAACTTTGGACGACGTAAATCTGGCAGCTCTGGTTCAACTACCCAATCAAAACAGATCAATAATGGTGCATGGAGAATCTAGCATAACTGATGCGAATGGAACTATCGAAGAAATTATGCTGGACCCTGCAAGCGTTGCAGCATACAGTGGGAGCGTAAAGGCAATTCTGGAAGCCGATGTAGTTGTCATTGGGCCGGGAAGTTTATTCACTAGCATCCTTCCAAACTTGCTTGTCAAAGGAATCCAAGAAGCGCTACGAGCAACCAACGCCTACAGTATCTACGTATGCAATGTCGCTACACAACCCGGTGAGACGGATGATTTTTCGGTAGCAGATCATGTTATGGCATTAGAGAAACATGTTGGTCGAGGTATTTTCCAGGTCGTCCTCGCAAACAACGTCTATCCGGCTGAGAATGCAGGAAGTAATACGCGCTATGTCACCCCTGCTCCTGAAAATCATGACATATTCCAGCGGTATCATATCCGATATACAGATCTCACCGACTCAGAACGTCCATGGCGACATGATCCAGCGAAGCTAGCGCGTTCAATTATCAAAATCCGCAATGAAGAACGATCTGGCGCAACTATTCCGTAATCAGTGGACTCAACGGCCATCTAGAGAGTCGAGTTTTTCTTACGAAGCGGTTACAATAGATACAGACGTTTCCACTCGACATATCCCTCAAGGAGGATCATTGTGGCAAAAAAGATTCGCGTCGGCATCAATGGTTTTGGTCGTATTGGTCGGCAGGTGTTGCGCGCCATACGAGAGTACTATCCTAACGACATCGACATAGTCGCTTTCAATGACCTAGGCGATCTGCCCACGATGGCACATCTGTTTCGCCATGACTCCAACTATGGTCATTATGCGGGCACAGTGGAAGTTGCAGACAATGCACTCATTGTTGATGGTGACAAGATCCAAGCACTGGCAGAAAAAGATCCAGCACTGCTTAAGTGGGGTGATCTGGGTGTCGATATTGTTATCGAAAGCACTGGACGCTTTACCGACAAGGCCAGTGCTGGCAAACACATCACTGCAGGGGCAAAGAAGGTCATCATTAGCGCCCCAGCAAAAGACGAAGACATTACCATTTGTCTGGGCGTCAATGATGAGAAATACGATCCAGCCACTCATCATGTGGTCTCTAATGCATCCTGCACAACCAATTGTCTTGCACCAGCAGCTAAGGTCATCAACGACAAATATGGCATCAAGCGTGGCTTAATGACCACTGTCCATAGTTACACGAATGACCAACAAATCCTCGACCTGCCCCACAAAGATCTTCGCCGTGCACGGGCAGCAGCGCTCAATATCATTCCTACAACCACTGGCGCAGCTAAAGCGGTTTCACTGGTTATCCCGGAACTGAAGGGCAAGTTCGATGGGATGGCTATGCGCGTCCCGACCCCGACCGTTTCACTGGTCGACTTTGTTGCCGAGATTGAGAAACCGGCTACGAAGGATGAAATGATTGCGGCATTCGAAGAAGCTGCTAACGGACGCATGAAGGGTGTTCTGGGTGTATCCCATGAGCCTTTGGTTTCGATGGACTTCAAGGGTGACAGCCGCTCCAGCATAGTTGATGTAGAGATGTGCCAGGTCATGGGTGGCACCATGATTAAGGTCGTTACCTGGTATGACAATGAGTGGGGTTACTCGTGCCGTGTGGCCGATCTAACCAAGATGATGGGCAGCAAACTGTAAACCTATCCCCGTAAGCGATTCAAGAGGCGAGGTATCTCATAGTGCCTCGCCTTTTTGTTATACACTCCTCCGGAGGAACCCATGAACAAAATGACCGTTCGGGATATTGACCTGAAGGGCAAACGTGTCTTGATGCGAGTGGACTTCAATGTTCCACTCGAAGGCAATACCATCACGGATGATACTCGTATCCGGGCCGCTATTCCTACTCTGAAGTATGTACTCGAACAGAATCCCAAATCACTCATACTGATGTCGCACTTGGGACGTCCCAAAGGTGGTCCCGATCCCAAGTATTCACTCGCCCCGGTGACAGCCGAACTTTCCAAACAACTGGGAGTTGAGGTCAAGTTCGCGGCCGATTGCGTAGGGGATGTTGCGGCGGCGGCGGCGGCGGCATTACCAACGGGTGGTGTACTGCTTCTGGAGAATACCCGTTTTCATCCAACCGAGGAAAAGAATGATCTGGCCCTTGCAGAACAGATGGCTGCATTGGGGGATATATACGTCAACGATGCCTTTGGTTCGGCACATCGTGCACATTCTTCAACCGAAGGTGTAGCTCGTTACCTTCCCGCCGTCGCCGGCCTGCTGATGGAAAAGGAAATCGATTATCTGGCGACTGCGTTAGAAACCCCCAAGCGTCCTTTTGCAGCGATTCTGGGCGGGGCGAAAGTTTCGGACAAAATCGCGGTGATTGAGGCCTTGCTCGGCAAAGTTGATATGCTGCTGATCGGTGGTGGCATGGCGAATACGTTCCTGAAGGCTAAAGGCTACAGTATGGGACGGTCGCTTGTTGAAGAAACAGCAGTTGATACCGCTAAAGCCCTGCTTGAAAAGGGCGGTTCAAAGCTCGTTCTACCTATCGATGCAATCATTGGTGATAACTTCGATAATAACGCCAAGACGCAGATACTAGATGTGTCCGCAGGCGTCCCTGATGGTTGGGCAATTTATGACATTGGGCCGGAAACCGTCAAGCTGTTCGGCGAGAAACTAAACGGCGCAAAGACCGTGGTCTGGAACGGTCCGATGGGTGTTTTTGAAATGTCCTCCTTCGCGGTTGGAACCAATGCGATTGCGAAAATCGTCGCAGATGAAACCAGCAAGGGTGCCATATCAATCATCGGGGGTGGGGACTCAGCCGCAGCAGTCGAACAATCCGGCTTGGCAAATCAGATCACTCATATTTCGACCGGTGGTGGTGCTAGCCTTGAAATGTTAGAGGGGCAGGCGCTGCCGGGCGTGGTGGCCCTAAAGGACAAGAATTAGGGTAAAGGTCGCTGTGGATTGGACAAATTTGACATTCTTGACGAATTGGACACCTCCCCTCTCGTGTTCCGTCAATGCCATCGATGTCAATTGGAATTCGGAGTGACACAAACGTTTTCGGTTGGACGGATATAGTCCGTCCCTATCTTCCGGCTTGATTAGATCATAGCATGGAGCAAGGATAATAATCGGAACATATGTTCCGATTATCTCTCATTTTCAGGTCTGAATGACTATAAGCAAAGCTTGAGGCTGTATGAGACAACCAATCATTGCAGGTAACTGGAAGATGTATAAGACGCATACCGAAGCGGTAGCGTTTGTCAAGGAACTGGCACCTGCACTAGCGCCCTTTAGCGCGGTTGAACGGGTGGTTTGTCCGCCATTCATTGCACTGGCAGGAGTCAGTGAGGCGCTCGCCGGGACGGGTATTGAAGTTGGTGCACAGAGCATGCACTGGGAGGCTCAGGGAGCTTTCACCTCTCAGATTGCTCCAACAATGCTTCAAGGGTTAGTCGGTTACGTTATCATCGGGCACTCAGAATGCAGGCAATACCTTAATGAAACCGATGAGACTGTCAACAAGAAAGTCAAGGCTGCCTTAGCCTATGGACTAAAGCCCATCATTGCTGTCGGGGAAAGCCTGACCCAATTTGAAGCTGGGCAAACAGATACAGTCGTCACAGGCCAAGTACGAGCAGCACTGGCAGGGGTCGATGCCGCCAATCTGAACAATATCGTGATGGCCTATGAACCGATCTGGGCGATTGGCACGGGGAAGAATGCCAGCTCCGAAATTGCCAATCGAGTCGTTGGGCTTGTTCGGAATACGCTGGCAGAACTCTATGGGAAACCCGCTGCTGAGACGGTGCGTATTCAATATGGGGGAAGCGTTAAACCGGACAACATGGTGGAGTATATGTCCCAACCCGAAATCGATGGGGCACTAGTCGGGGGAGCTTCACTGAAGGTGGCTGACTTCACCCGGCTAATTGAACTGGCGGCACAGGCAAAAGGGCTATAAGGCTGACTGACCTTAGTTTCCTCGTCCCTTGGCTGGTTGTGGCCACCCTGCTCTATCTGCTCAGGCAGTTGGAAAGGTGGCTACATCAGCACATCTTCAAAGTGGGGTGGTTGTTCACAAAAAGCTTCCAGACCACCACCACTTTGTATTACGCCTTCTTCCTGCCAGGAATCTTCCTAAACGAGTTGGTAAGGTGGATGGTAGCCGGTCTGCTGGACATCCGGGCGGAACGCACCTTCGAATGGCCGCAGCAGCAGGATATTGGGGAACTCAAACTTAACTTCATCCGTATCCAGCCTAAGGCGCCTACCTTTGCAGTCGCACTCATCAATACGGTGCCCGTCATTGTGGGACTGCTGTTGGTCAGTTGGATTGCAAATAATAACCTCGCACTACCCACTTTTATCACTACACTGAGCAGCGGTATCCTGGCTGATGTTGGCCCGGCATTCACCCGCTTGACCACTGCACCTGACTTCTGGCTATGGTTTTACCTGGCCTTTACTATCGGCAATACTATGTTGCCCGATGTGCAACGCTTGAAGGGCTGGCGCGTTGTGATTCCAATTGCCGGCGTGGTGGCGCTCGTGCTGGTCATCGCGGGGGCTGGAAACGAATTCATCAACAATGTGATGAATGGTGCTGTGGCAGACTCGCTTAATGCACTCGCCAGCGTACTTGGGGCGATTATCGTACTGGATGTAATGGGCGTCGCTATCCTGGGCAGTATTGAGGCGCTGGTCGAACGATTGACAGGAAACAGCGCTACCTTCAAAGATAATAGGATGATCGTGGCGACACGGGCAGAGATACTCCAGCAACGGGAACTGGCGTTCCAAGCTGAGCGCAACAAGCTGAGCGCGACCACCAACCGCAAAGCAGCATTACCTGCACCAACTCATCAAACGATCTACAGCTTCCCCTTCCCTATTCCTGGCGCTCCAGGCAAAGAACCCGTAAGGCAAGAGGCCAGTGTCATCTTGCCGAGTGCACCAACACCCCAAGCGGTACTTCCTGCAAGAGAAGAGCCCAAAGTTATTCCTGGAACTGCTATTGAAAGTCCGATGCCAACTTCAAGCAATCCTCCTGCCGCGGCAAGACCTGCAGGGGGCTCACCCGCGCCATCCTTTAGCAGTGGAGCCAGCCCAGCAAAACCTGCACCTACTAGCTCGCCAACTTCTCCTTCATCCCCAGCGAATAATTCTCCAACCACACCAGCCCGACCTATTGGTCATGAAAGCCCCGTAGGAGAAAACAGATCGCAACCACGACCTAGCTTCCCGGCGCTTCCAACTGGGACCAATCGACCGACGACTATACCAGCTAAGCCTTTGACAGGTGATAATGACGAGCCAGATGAAAATGAAGTGCGCTACGTGGATTTAGAAGACTCACCCTGATTTTTTGGCGTTAAGCGGGTGACCACCATCAGCCCAATGGCAACCAGCCCCAGCATCACACCTAGTGCCACAAATTTGAAAAACTGGCTTTCGATGACCAGCGTTAATATTCCAAAAAAAGCGCAGAAGCCGTAATAGGCCAATACAATCTGCCGGTGCGAAAACCCAATATCCAACAAGCGAAAGTGGATATGTCCTCGATCACCCTCAAAGGGACTGCGACCACGACGAAGGCGGTGAACGATTTGCCAAGCCGCGTCCATCAATGGCAACCCCATCACCAGCAAAATCGTCGCCATTTTGGCCCCGCCAATTATACTCAGGCTCCCCATGAGGAACCCCAGATACATCGCACCCCCACCCATAAAAATTCGGGCGGGGTAGAAATTGTAGAGTACAAATCCGAGCGAGCTTCCCATTAGAGCAACCATGAGTAAACTGACGCTAGTCTGCGGCGGATCCAGACGGAAAGCACTGTTTACAAACAGCACAGCACCTGTAATAAAGGCAACCCCACCCGCAAGTCCGTCAAGGCCATCCATCCAATTGACGGTATTCATCATGCCGACGAGCCAGAAGAAGCTGAGAGCAACGGTGACGATATATGGCCAGGGTTCAGTCTGCTGACCAGTAAAGGGGTTGTTGAAGAATTCGATAAAAATCTGAAAGCTGATGGCAACTGCCGCCGCAACAAACTGGCCCAAAAACTGTGGCAAGGCACCGAAGTGGTAGATATCATCCAATAGGCCAACTATGAAAATAATGGCTCCACCAATGAGAAGTCCTGATATGCGTACCACTTCGTAGGGATCAAAGCGGGGTACCGGCATAGCCTGGGCGACGAGCACCGCACAAGTGAAGGAGATAAACAAACTCAGACCACCCAGGCGAGATACCCCTCGCACATCGCCTTCGTTCACGCGACGACCGCCAGGCTTTGATGTGATCCCGTATTTCTTACCTAGCCGATCTGCAATCGGTACCACTAGTAATGCAATCACCAGTGCGATATTAAAGGTCAACACATAAGGCTGCCATTGGAGAATTTCCGGCAGTCGGTCAGGGTAATTCATTCCGCGATCAAGTCCCAAACTGGCGGTCACCGGCATCGCCTAAACCGGGCATGATGAAGCCAATTTCATTGAGTCTCTCGTCAACAGCAGCAACATGCACAGGGACATCAGGATGTGCTGAGGTAAAGGCTTCAATTCCTTCTGGCGCCGCAATAAGTCCCAAATACTTAATCCGTTTAACGCCCCACTTCTTTAGAATATCGACTGTAGCGACGGCTGAGCCACCGGTCGCCAACATGGGATCCAGAACCAGGCAGACCGACACCGTCGGTTCCGTAGGAAGCTTGTTGTAGTACTGCACTGGACGCAGGGTCTTTTCATCGCGGTAAAGGCCGATATGCCAAACCTGTACTTGAGGAAGCAGTTCCATCACGCCATCGACCAAACCAAGACCTGCTCGCAGAATTGGCACCAAACCGATGGCCTCTTCTGTCTTGTGACCGTTAGCCAGTCCCATAGGTGTTTCCACCGTGCGGGCAGTCAGAGGTAAATCCTGTGTAGCCTCATAGCAGAGCAATAAGGCAAGCTCACGAACAAGTTCACGAAATGCGCGGTGTTCGGTCGATTTATCTCGCAAGACACTCAGTTTATGCTTTACCAACGGATGCGGCGAGACATGGACCTGAGCTGGCAACGGCATGATAAGCCTCTCAGTGGTGTACGATTAGACATATGGCTGATTGTACCAGTCGCCAGAGGGCTTTCAAAGCAACCGTTGCGCGGCGCGTTTTACGATCGCTACAATAGAACAGTTATTCACACGACCGGAGTTCCACATGACCGACGAACGGTTAATCAGCGGGCAGCGCCGCCGCGACGACCGCGACAACATTGCCCTACGCCCTCGTTTACTCAAGGACATCGTGGGGCAGGACTCGGTTCGAGATAACTTGCATATCCTCATTCAGGCGGCGAGAAACCGGTCTGAACCGGTCGACCATGTGTTGTTCTATGGGCCACCAGGCCTCGGCAAGACCTCATTCGCACATGTGATTGCCAATGAGATGGGTGTGAATATCCGTGTCACTGCCGGCCCATCGATTGAACGCGCAGGTGATCTGGCTGCCATCCTGACGCACCTGAAGCAGAATGATATTCTGTTCATAGATGAAGTCCACCGGCTGGGACGGGCGGTCGAAGAAGTGTTGTATCCAGCGATGGAAGACTTCGTACTGGATATTGTAATTGGCAAAGGGCCAGCAGCTAAAAATGTACGGCTCAACCTGCCCCGCTTTACCGTCATCGGCGCGACTACTCGACTGGCACTGCTGGCAGCCCCACTACGGGACCGATTCGGGGCACAGTTCCGACTTGACTTCTACAATCAGGAAGCCCTGGAATTTATCCTGCGGCGAGCAGCCGAGATGCTGAAAGTAGATATTCGTCCAGAAGGCACTTCAGAAATTGCCAGACGAGCACGAGGCACACCCCGTATCGCACTTCGATTGCTGCGGCGCGTAAGAGACTTTGCCCAAGTGAAGGCTGACGGGATTATCACAGGAGTAGTCGCAGGCGAGGCACTGGCGCTGCTCAATATCGATTATCTAGGATTAGATGACATTGACAGGCGTATCCTCCATATTATCATCGACAAATATGGCGGTGGCCCCGTTGGTCTGGATACGATTGCAGCAGCTATCAGCGAGGATACCGCGACCATTATGGATGTCTGCGAACCCTATCTCCTGCAACTTGGCTTTCTGGCCCGGACGCCACGAGGTCGCGTGGCAACTCCATCAGCCTATGAGCATCTAGGTATGACACCACCTGAACGGGGTGGACAACAGTTCTTATTTTAGAGGCTATTGTGGATACTTCGACCCTGGGTCGTATTTTACTTGTCCTGGGAATTGGCATAGCCTTACTAGGTGGCCTGCTCATGTTTATTGGTAGCCATAGCGGGATCAACCGCTTTTTCGAGGCCACCACACTCCGAATTGGAGGCAGTGGGTTCACCTGCATCACTCCGATTGGTTTCATGATCGTTGCCAGTATTGTTGTAACCCTTCTCGCCAACATCATCATCCGACTCATTAATCGACCATGAACTTAAGCGACTTTGACTACGATTTACCGGAAGCCTTCATTGCTCAGACTCCGGTTGAGCCTCGTGATTCATCCCGATTACTGGTGTTGAATCGTACCAGTGGTACGATTCAACATCGCATATTCAGAGATATTACAGAGTATATCCGCCCAGGCGATGTCCTAGTCGTCAATGACACGCGGGTTATTCCAGCACGCCTACATGCTACCAAAGCTGAGACGGGGGGCAAAATTGAACTGTTGCTGCTGCAGCAACTGACTGATCTTCAGTGGCAAGTCATGGTTGGCGGAAGAGGCATCAAGACCGGCCTTGAACTCCAGTTTGCAGGAACCACAGTCACCGCAAGGGTCCTAGAAGTCCTGGAAGGATCTGAACGAATTGTGGAGTTTAGTCAACCAGTCAATGATCTGCTGGAAGCATTAGGTGAAGCTCCCCTCCCGCCTTATATTCACACACGGCTGAACAATCCCGAACGGTATCAGACTGTGTATAGTCGAGAAAAGGGATCTGCAGCAGCACCAACAGCAGGTTTACATTTCACACCTGAGCTACTGCTCAAACTCCGTAATCAAGGCGTGAAGATGGCCTACTGCACATTGCATGTAGGGCTAGATACGTTTCTACCTGTCCGGGTTGAAGAAATCGAGAAACATCATATTCACAAGGAACGGGCACAATTAACGGCAGAAAATGCAAAACTCATTAATGAGGCAAAGCTCGCAGGCGGGCGTATCATCGCAGTTGGCACGACGACTGCCCGGACACTGGAAACAGCGGCCATATTGAGCGCGGGAGGTGATCCAACACATCCCCAAAATCTCCAAGCGTGTGCATGGCGACCCGTCATCGCGTTTGACCGCCCGACAGAACTGTATATCTATCCTGGTTTTCAGTGGCGCGCAGTCGATTGTCTCATTACTAATTTTCATCTTCCCAAGTCAACTCTGTTGATGATGATTAGCTCCTTTGCCGGGCGAGAACAGGTCTTGCACGCTTATGAGACAGCTAAAGTAGAGGGCTATAGGTTCTTTTCTTTTGGGGACGCTATGTTCATTGGCGATATATAAACGAGGTTGAGCGTTGACGACGATTGACCGCACCCTTACAATAGTCTGGTTGCCTCCCTTCAGGGAGACTTTTGTAATTACCAGTTTCATTCACGGCCAATTTTCCCCGTAATCGGTACCATTCGTGATGGTACAGGTGCCGAGTCGGTGGCAAGTGAAGATTGGAGACCAGCAGATGTACGCCATCATTAAGCAAGGCGGTCGTCAGTACCGCGCCGAAGTCGGCTCCCACCTTGATGTAGATAAACTCCCTCACGAAGTTGATCAAAGCTTCACTATCAGCGATGTCTTGCTAATCGGTGATGATAATAAGACAATCATTGGTCAACCGCTGGTGGAAGGTGCTTCTGTTAAGGTGACGGTAGTGGAACAGTTCCGGGGTGAGAAGATCAAGGTTTATCACTACCGCCAACGTACCAACTATCGTAAGACCCAGGGGCACCGTCAGTACTATACCCGTATTCGCATTGATGCTATCAACGTCTAGTTTGGAACCGTCAGGAGACTTACAAACATGGCTCACAAAAAAGGTGGCGGCTCCAGCCGCAATGGGCGCGATAGTAATGCACAACGCCTCGGTGTGAAGGTATACGGGGGTGAAGCAGTTATTCCCGGTCATATCATCGTGCGCCAACGAGGAACCCACTTTCACCCAGGCGAAAATGTGGGTATCGGCAAAGACCACACGATTTTTGCAAAAATCGAGGGTGTCGTGGTATTTGAGCGGATGCGCGGGCGTGAAGGTCAGAAGCGCATCAGCGTCTATCCAAATGGGATTGTCCTGAAACAAGAACCGCCCCAGGTCACCGCAGTTAAGACCAGCAAAGCACAGCCAACTGCTGTACGTGCAGCAGCGCCAGTCACCACAGTGGCGGAAGTCGCCGCCCCAGTTGCACCACCAGCGACAGAAGTACGCGCCACCAAGAAATCCAAATCGGACGGCGATGACCTGACTGTTATTGAAGGCATCGGCCCTAAAATGAGTGGTGCACTGGTCGCCGCGGGAATTGACACCTTCTCGAAACTTGCCGACGCCAGCGAAGATCAAATCAAAGCCGCGATTGAGGCAGCAGGCCTACGATTCGCGCCAAGCCTGACCACATGGGCACAGCAAGCCGGGTTTGCAGCTCGTGGAGATTGGGACGGTCTGAAGTCCCTGCAAGATCAGTTGACCGCTGGCCGCAAGAGTTAGCTCATCAAGACGAGGTAGGTAGCTACCCTACCTATTTAGTGACTTATCAATCAAACCATAGTGTAATGTTACGCTACCTGCCCAATGCAGGCCGTGACATCAAAAGGGAAAGTGTATGAAGCCCGATATTCATCCAAAGTGGTTTTCTGAAGCCACCGTGGTCTGTGCCTGTGGCAATACGTGGAAAACCGGCGCAACCATCGCAGAAATTCGTACCGACATTTGCTCAGCTTGCCATCCGTTCTACACGGGTGAACAACGCATCGTCGATACTGAAGGACAGGTTGATCGCTTCCTGAAGCGTTTGCAGGTGCGCGACTCTAAGCGTGCTGAAGTCGAAGCCAAGCAGGCATCTCTCACCTCGCCAGAAGCGGCGATCCAGGAGTTTGATATCGGTAAACGCTACCTCAACGTCCTGGTTGAAAATGGTATCAAGACAGCTGGCGATGTGCTCACCAAACTTCAAGAAGGTGGCGATGACGCCATGATCGCTATATCAGGGTTTGGTCGCAAACAGCTCTCCGATTTGAAGAAGCTCATGCGTGCGCGTGGTTATCAGCTGCCTAGCAGCGATGCCGAAACAAACGACGCCGTTTAGCTCCTATCTGAGTTGGTAATGGGTAAAAGGCAGGCATGTTCATTGCATGTCTGCCTTTTGTGTTTAGGTGAGGGGGAATCATGCGTCATCACAGTGGGCGCATTGAAGTGATCTGCGGTAGCATGTTCTGTGGAAAAACTGAAGAACTTATCCGCCGGACCAGGCGGGCCATCATCGCGCGGCAACCAGTTCAAGTGTTTAAGCCAGCGATTGACAATCGATATCATGCAGCGGCGGTAACAAGCCACGGGGGAGCCAACCTGGATGCAACCCCAATTTCCAGTTCCTCGCAAATTCTTGAATATCTCCGACCAGAAACGACCGTTATTGCTGTAGACGAAGTGCAATTCTTTGACGAAGGCATCCTGGCAGTCGCCGAAACACTGGCAAATCGCGGCCTGAGGGTCATCATGGCCGGATTAGATATGGACTTTCGTGGTGAGCCCTTTGGCTCTATGCCGCGCTTAATGACTATTGCGGAGGATGTCACCAAACTCCATGCAATTTGTCTGGTTTGTGGAGAAGAGGCCTGTAGGACACAACGATTGGTCAATGGGGAACCAGCCCACTATAACGACCCCATTATCATGGTCGGCGCACAAGAATCCTACGAAGCACGTTGTCGCAAACATCACCTGGTGCCACGAGATTAGAGGTTGTGGCTGAAGGCCAAGTTTTCAGCTACAATTACTTTGCGTCACTAAACATCGTAGCAAATATGTGTATCAACTAGCTGAAGGAGCAGGATTCATGGCCGTTTCGAGCGCCAGCCTTTCTCATACCAGTCCAACTTTACAGGTTGAACGGGAAAGCAAGTGGCTCCGCACCCGCAACTGGGACATGATTTTCATCATCCTGAGTGTGCTGACCGTACCGCTTCCCTATTTCTTTTACCTTTTTGGTACCAATGTCCTTAAAGGTGATGCCGACCTAGTTCGAAACATTATCAATGGATTTGTAGCTATTGCCGTCGGCGGACCTCACATGATGTCCACCCTGCTCCGAACCGCTGCGGATGCAGACTTCCGCAAGAGCTATCCGATGATCTTACGGTCATCATTGCTCATTCCGTTGATTGTCATTTCGCTGGCATTTCTGAATCTGAACCTGATGCTGACAATCTTCTTCTTCTGGGCAATGCTTCACGTGTTACATCAGGTGACATACATCGTTGAACTCTACAATCACAAAGAAACAGCTATTCTGAAGCGCAGCAGCGCGGTTAGCCTGCCTGCCCGCTTGATCGATTACGCAGTTGTCCTAACATGCCTGTTCCCGATGGCGGCTTTCAAGATTAGCCAAGGATCCTTTGCAGTAGGCACAAATGACCTAACCCGTGTCATTCCTCAAATGTTCCAGCAACCCTGGTTATTTATGGCTGCCGCCGTGGTGTTTGCAGTCGCTGCCGTTGCCTACATCGGTAAAAGCATCTATGAATATCGCACTGGGATTATCAACTGGCCCAAAACGATTTTCATCACTTTAACGGTGGCGGTTTTCTTCCCGCTGGCTGCATTTGAAAATCTGGATACTGCGTTCCAGGGTGCAAACATGTGGCACTCGTTCCAGTACCTGGCAATTACCTTCTACATCATCCGGATCAAGCAACAATACGGCAACCTGGATCAGAGCTCACCGGTCGTAGCCCGATTTAGCAAAGGTAAGGACTCGCGTGGGCTGTTCCTACTCAGCACGGTCATGCTGGTAGGATCCATCGTGGTCTTTATTGTCGTTCGTTTCATCACCGGATACATTACGCCGCCCCTGATTGATCCAGCAGCAGCCAACTACGAACAGCTCGTCAGTCTGTGGCGGTTTGATGTAGCCTACTACACTGCAATTCTGTCATTCCTGTGGATCCATTACTACCACGATCACTTTTTGTTCACTAACTTTGAAGTACTGGACGCCGCCTACAAATCGAAGTAATCACGAACAGTCGCAAGCATAAAACAGGCTCCTTAACCGAGGAGCCTGTTTTATTATCCAGTTTCAGCGTCTATAGCAACATAAGCTGCCTATGGAGCAAATGATTGTCGCACCCATTGCATTGGATCTACCTGCACGCCATTTAACCACAGTTCCCAATGCAAATGCGGACCTGAGGCGCGGCCTGTCGAGCCAACTGTTCCGATCACTTGTCCCGTGGTGACCGTATCGCCGATGGCTACAAACTGGTCGGTTTGATGACAATAAACGGTAAACACGCCCCATCCATGGTCAATTATGGTGACGCGGCCACGCACATCAAGCATCCCGACAAATACAACCACGCCGGGAGTTGGAGCAATGATCGATGTACCAGGCCCCCCAGCAAAATCAGTACCTGAATGAAATCGATCAAAGGGACTTCCATTAAAAGAGCGCCGCCGACCAAATGGGGAAATAACAGGTGCAGCAGCCGGTAAACCCATTGGTTCAGCCCAATACCTCTGCGGACTAAAGGCGGACATTATGTTCCGCATCGAAGTGAGTTCGGATTCTTCCACGGTTGTATCGAGGAGTGCGAGGCGATCAGCCGAAAGTGTGATCGCCTCTCGTCCATAACCACCACCTACAATTTGTATATTCAGATCAAGATTAGTTGATTGCCCTACGGTATCCTGGACACGTAGCCTGAGTGGATAAAGGCCAGGTTCAGTAAATATGGGAATACCTACAAGAATCTGATGTTGCAAACCATCCTGCGAAACACCGCTACGGATGGGACGCTCAAGAAAAGTCCCATCTAGCGTCATAGGAAGCGCAGTTGTGATTCGAATAATTCCTGTCTGCCCTTCCACCAGCACCTGTGGGATTATATTGAGAGATGTAATCTGCGAGGGCAAGTCGACTGTCAACTGAGGGGGTGTGAATCCAGGGATTATTAGCTGCTGACCTGCATAGATTAAGGTGGGATCACTAAGATCATTTGCCGCAACCATTTCATTTACAGTCACGCCATAACGGGTCGCAATACGAAACAGTGTCTCACCTGGCTGGACGGCATGAATGATCGTTGAAACATTCTCAGAGGATACTTGAGTTGGAACAGCTGTGGGAGTTTGTGTCGAAAGTGGCACACTTTCAGGCTGAGGAATACTAAGAAGTTGCCCTACATTAATGCGATCCATCGAAGGAAGATTGTTTGCACTCACCAATTGCTCAATAGCTACACCATACTGCGCAGCAATGCTTTGCAGTGTCTCTCCAGACTCGACCGTATGGATTATGCCTTCTTGCGGTGCCTCCTCAAGATTTGGAATCAGTAATCGTTGTCCGACTTGGATATTGTTCGGATTGCTTAATCCATTTGCTCGGGACAGGTCATCAATCGTTAGTCCATAGCGCAGCGCAATACGGAACAGGGTTTCTCCGCGCTGCACTACATGAATAGTTACATCAGTCTCAGTTTCCTGACCCGCCAATGGGCTTCCAATTGCACACCACAATGCCACCGTAATGACAACGAGGATCTTACGAATCACACACGAACTTCCTCATCAAAGCGCAAGGAATCACCTACACGCACACGATTTAGTAGATCCACATTGGCTTCGATGAAATACTGAGCTGGCTGAGCTGGAGCATATGCAGGACGCCAAGGCTTAGCCAGGCATTTATCAACTACCTTGCCAGATTTATCGAGCCAAACAACTGCAATAGGAAAAGCCATAAAAAACATGTGAATTGATGTATTGCTACGGCTTTCCGAATTTGTCACGAACAAAAGCCCCTCATCAGCAGGCAAATGGCTGACAAACTGAAGTCCTCGGAAGCGAGTCCAGAACGTATCACACAAACGGACTCGCTTCAATAACACCTTGCCTGTACCTGCATGTCGGAGCATGCGCCACTTGGTTGTACTCATGGAATGACCAACACCTGCCCAATATAGATCCGTGATGCATTGGCAATCCGGTTAGTTTCCATCAAGCGGCTCATCGGCACACCAAAACGCAAGGCAATACGGAATAAAGTATCGCCAGGACGTACCGTATAGGTCGTCGGTTGTACCGGGGTCGTCGCCGTTGGAACGGGCGATTGACCAGCGCCAGAAGCCCCAACCGGTATTATCAAACGCTGTCCCCAGCGAATAACGTTTAGGTTGGTAATGCCATTTAACTGGGCAATAGCACGAGCCGTTGTATTGAAACGAGCAGCAATTCGGCTCAGGGTATCACCAGGCTGGATGACATAGGTCGTGGTTGTTCCAGGCGCAGGCGTCGGCGATAGAACTGGTGCAACCGTCGGTGGCGTCAAGGGCGTTGCAGTAGGTGTTGAAGTTGCAGGGGCAGTCAACCGAACTGGAATCACCAACACCTGCCCTATTCTGAGGAAGGCGCTGGGGCCGAGATCATTAGCTGCAATGATTGCATCAATAGAACTACCATAAAGAGCTGCCAAATTGACCACAATATCGCCCGATTGAACCGTGTGCAGAATAGTACCTGGATACACATTCGTAATCGGTGTTGGGCTAAGAACCGGCGTACTACTGGGTTGAACGGCCTGTGTTGGTGTAGGAAGTGGCTGGGTAGCAGTTGGCACCACCGCAGTTGCAGTTGGTGGCACGGTATTGGTCGGTCTAATAGTGGTTGCGCTCGGTTGCAATGTATTGGTTGGACGAACCGTTGTTGCAGTCACGCCCGATTCTCGTGTTGCCGTAGCAGGGGCGTTTGTAGAAACAGTAGTCGCTGTTGAAGCAACACGTGTTGCAGTCTGAGTAACCACCACACTCGTAGGCGCTACCGTATTGGTATTGGTCGCCGCTACTGGCCGAGTCGGAGTAGAAGCACTCGTAGTTGCTGTAGCAGGAGTAGTCGTTCCCGAAGTCAATGAAGCGTCATCAACATAGATGTTTGTATTTTTGACTGCTGTCGTGATGGTCGAACGAACAAATACAGTTACAGAAGTAGCCGATGCAGTCGCAGTCACACTGTATTCGTTATAGGAATCATACTGTACAGTCGGAGCGGACCAGATAATGGATGAACTCTCACCATTAGTGCCGCCTGTTGGATCAATGCCAACCTGCACAACCACTCCGCCATTACCTTCGCTGAGATCGACATCGTCAAAGGTACTCGACCAGACATAAACAAACGCACTAAAGCGCAGCGAGGCGCCAGATGCGATCCCGGTCACACGTTGATAAACGCCACCATCCAGAGTCGCAAAAAAGGCCAAATACTGCTGAGCATCTGAACCATTCCGAACACGTGGAATTCCGAGACCGTTCGTTGCATCAGAAGCCGGATAGTATTCAGGTTGAACGTTCTCAGACGCTGATTGACCACCACCGATATGCCACGGAGACCATCCCTGAGCGACGATTCGCGCTGGCACACCATCTACTGTCGCAAAAGGTTGTTCAAAGCCAGGGTTGGTCAAAAGGTTAGCACCCTGCGCCCCGGCTGATAGCCCAAAAGCCAGCATGACAAGCAGAAAAGCGCATGATACAAGTTTTGGCAGCCACCTGTAGAGCTTGAACTGTTTCATACCGACTCCTAATGAGGAACTTGGTTCTGAAGGCAACACAATGTCTCCAGTATATACAGTTTAAGATAAACAAACCACGCACAGCACGAGACAAACCAAAATCGGGTTGCACAGCAGGGCAAAAGGCCGTTACAATAATGCGACAAATTCTGAATGACTTGGAGCATGAGTCACTATGTCACCCCTCTTTATTCGCCGCCTGATCGTCTGGGGAGTTTCTTTCGCACTTGGTTTTGCGGTTGCCTACATACTGGTGGTAGTTGGCTTACCTGCTATTAACATCAATGCCCGCGGCATGACCATCGAGCGTTACGGCACCATCTACTTCCTGGTAACGATGGTTCCCTTGGCGCTGGTCTTCGTCGTATGGCTAGACAAATTCATGGGCACCAAGATTCTGCCCGACTAAATTCATCATCCATTTACGTCTTTCAAACAGGTTGGCTCCCATAAGCCAACCTGTTTTGATTTGAAACCCTATCAAACTATCGGATACTATCAGACTTATCGGGTATTCACGATTCATTGTGGCATTTTTCACCAAGCTGATAGCATTTGGTAGTCTAAGGCTGATAATTTTATTTACATGAGTACTTCAAACACCTCCAAAAGCTCCCGGTTATCCGGGTTTTACAAGCAGTCACTTGACGAGCGACATGACCTCATTGCCGCATGGGCGGATCTGAATCCAGATCAGATTGCTACACTTACCGGTACGAAAGGACTGGATCTCTCGACTGCTATCCACATGATCGAGAATGGCATAGGTATCTATGGACTACCGTTAGGTATCGCGACAAATTTCCAGGTCAACGGTAAAGACTATCTGATACCGATGGTCATTGAAGAGCCTTCGGTCCTAGCGGCTGTAAGTAATGCAGCGCGGCTTATCCGTGCCGGCGGTGGCTTTACCACCTCCAGCGACGACCCGGTCATGATTGGCCAGATTCAAATTCTCGACCTGAACGATTTACAGTTTGCTGAAGAACAGATCTGGCTACACAAAGCCAATCTACTCAATTTGGTCAACGAGATTAGCGGAAGTATCGTAAAGCATGGGGGTGGAGCGCGAGATCTACAAGTACACAAGTACCCTCAGACTAGCGTTGGCCCCATGTTGATCGTTCATCTGCTCTATGACACTCGTGACGCAATGGGGGCAAACGCTATCAATACAGCGGTTGAGCACCTAGCCCCTGAAATTGAGACGATCACTGGAGGACGAGTCAATCTGCGGATCCTGAGTAATCTCACTGATCAGCGTAAAGCGCGGGCAGAAGTGATGATCCCTGCAGACTTACTAAAGACAGACGAGCTAACCGGGGAACAGGCTGTCAATCAGATTATTGAGGCAGGTATCTTTGCCGAGGTAGATCCGTACCGGGCCGCAACTCATAACAAGGGCATCATGAATGGAATTGATGCCGTCGTCATTGCAACAGGCAATGACTGGCGTGCGATCGAAGCAGGTGCTCATGCTTATGCAGCTCGAAATGGCCGATATAGCAGTTTGAGCAAATGGTGGAAAGATGACTCCGGCAACCTTCGCGGATCAATTGAATTACCACTTGCTGTTGGCACAGTTGGGGGTGCCACTCGTGTCCACCCAACCGCTGGCGTCGCCTTAAAAATCCTTGGCGTGACCTCCGCCCGTGAACTGGCCGAGGTTATAGCCGCTGTTGGGCTGGCTCAAAACCTAGCGGCTATTCGAGCATTAGCAACTGTCGGAATCCAGCATGGACACATGCGAATGCACGCTCGGCAGATGGCTATCGCGGCTGGCGCAAAAGATCAGCAAGTTGAACAAGTTGTTGCGCGCTTGATTGGCGATGGCGTAATCCGGCTAGAACGCGCTCGCCTATTGGTCGAGGAACTGAATAAGGAAGTGTAAGGACACATGCGATGACCCTAAATGGAATGCAGATTGAACGTTCTAACCTGATGCGCCCAGATCGGCAGGTCGGGATTGTCGGTTATGGTGCATATATCCCCCGGTATCGTCTTCCAGGCAAAGAAATTGCCCGTATCTGGACCAAGAATCTAGGAGGGAGCCCGATCAAAGAAAAGGCGGTTGCCGGACTGGATGAAGATGTCACCACCATGTCGGTGGAAGCTGCGCGGAACGCCTTGCGCCGGTCAGGGATTGATCCCAAAGATATTCGGGCTGTCTGGGTCGGAAGTGAAAGTCATCCCTATGCAGTAAAACCAACCAGTACCATTGTGGCAGAAAGCATCGGTGCATCACCTAACATTCAGGCAGCGGATTGGGAATTCGCCTGTAAAGCAGGTACTGAAGCCGTACAGGCATCGATTGGGATCATCGGTAGCGGAATGGGTTCTTACGCATTGAGTATCGGCATGGATACTGCCCAAGGCCGACCGGGCGACGCCTTGGAATACACAGCAGCCTCCGGTGGCGCTGCTTTCCTGTTGGGGCCAGCCAATGAAGCCTGTGCGGTATATCAGGGTAGCTACAGTTTTGTGACTGATACACCTGACTTCTGGAGACGACCAGGAGAGAATTACCCTACCCACGCGGACCGCTTTACTGGGGAGCCCGCCTACTTCAACCACGTTGTCACAGCTGCAGAAACCCTCATGGATATGATGGGCACAACAGCAAAAGACTACACACACTGCGTATTCCATCAACCAAACGTCAAATTCCCAAGCCGGGCGGCGGAAACCGTTGGCTTCGTTGATGCTCAATACAAGACAGGTCTACTGGCTAATGAAATCGGAAATGTCTATTCTGGTTCGTGCATGCTGGGCTTAACGGCTATTCTCGATATTGCTGAGCCTGGTGATCGCATTCTAATGGTCAGTTACGGTAGTGGTGCTGGATCTGATGCATTTGATCTGGTGGTCACTGAGCAAATCAACCTGGTACGTGATCGTGCACCACGAACACGAGACTATCTGGCACGGCGGACGGAAATCGACTATGCAACTTACTGCCGGTATCGTGGCAAGCTGAAGGACTAATCTCATGCGCGACGTAGCTATCATTGGGGTTGGACGAACCCCCGTAGGCGAGCATTGGGATAAGAGCCTACGGATGCTCGCTTCAGAAGCCATACTCGCCGCTCAAGACAATGCGGGTTTGGAAAATGTCGATGCTTTGTATGTAGGCAATGCCTATGGCGCCAGCTACAGCAGTCAGCAACAACTAGGCAGTCTCCTAGCCGACTATGTAGGATTGAGTGGGGTCGAAGCCTTCACAGTAGAAGCTGGCGATGCCTCTGGCGCAGCCGCATTGCGGGCAGGCTATCTGGCGGTGGCATCGGGAGACGTCGAAACTGCACTGGTTGTCGGGGTGGAAAAGTCAACCGATACAGTTGGCAGTGCCCGCATCACCGCCCGTAATGTAAGCCTTGATGCCGATTTTGAGTCCGCACAAGGGGCAACACTGACAGCGTTGGCAGCCATGCTCATGCGGCGTTACCTGCACGAATACAATCTCAAACTGGATGTGTTTGAGGGTTTCAGTATCAATGCTCACGCAAACGGCGGCCGCAATGAATTCGCGATGTACCGAAACAGCATTAAGCCAGGTCGCTTTGTGACCGCGCCCATGGTCGCCGAACCGGTTAATCTATTCGATATGGCTCCGGATGCCGATGGTGCAGCAGCGGTAATCTTAACCAGTGCTGAGCGTGCGGAAGACATGGTACCCCACCCCATCCGAATCGCTGGCAGTGCTGTCGCAACAGATACACTGGCACTACACGACCGAGCCGATATGCTTTTTTTGCGAGCTGCCCATCTCTCTGCACACAAAGCTTATGCACGCGCTGGGATTCGAAGCAGCGATGTGCATCTATTCGAACTGCATGACAGCTTTACCGTCATCTCGGCCTTGACGTTAGAAGCAACTGGCTTTGCCGAACGTGGCGAGGGCTGGAAAATGGCTCAGGCGGGATTGATTGGTCTGAATGGCAAACTCCCGATCAGCACATTTGGCGGACTGAAGGCCCGAGGAAACCCCGCAGGTGCGACCGGGGTCTATCAGGCTGTAGAGGCAACACTCCAACTTCGCGGCGCCGCAGGTGCTAATCAGGTCGACGGTGCACGCATCGCTCTGATCCAAAACCTGGGGGGCTTGGGCAGTACGGCAATTGCTCATGTCTTACAAGTTCAATAATGGACAATAACTAGACAACAGCTATCAAAAGACAGAGTCTGACGGTGCACTGATAGTCTCACAAAGCTCACTGATAGGTTTTGGAAGCCAGCCTCACCTATGATGTCAGCATCAATTGTGCAGGAATGCACAATATTCATATTGTTAGAGGAGTAACCAGCAATGCAGATCTCACGTCACTGGCGACTAAATTCCCAGCGTTACCGCCTGCAAGGCGTGCGTTATGACAATGGCACCGTCAGTCTTCAAAATCGCCCTCAGCCGATTGCGGAGCGCGAAGAAGAGCGCCAAGAACCCGCTGAGGTTGTGGTCGTTTCGCAGAAAGTTTCCCTGAAGGTTGCCAGCTAACCATGGAAGCACGCAAGCTGATTGAAGTTCAGCGCGAGCAATACACATTCACGGGAATGGGTGAAATTTATACCTTCACCACTCTAACCGAAACTCCCGACGGATTTGACGAGCAAGCCCCGTATGTGCTTGCATTAGTCAAGTTGGACGAGGGAGCAATGGTTACTGCCCAAATTACTGATCTCGGTGAAGGTGAAGCGGTGGCAATCGGCGACCGTGTTGAAATGGTCACCCGGAAGCTAGCGACAGAAGGCACACGCGGAATGATCATCTACGGATACAAGTTCCGCAAGGTACTCACTCGATCAAATTGACGTGTCGGCTACATCAACAAATAAAAATCGTCACTCACAAGTGAGTGACGATTTTTATTTTGGATTTATACTGCGATCTAGATTACAGACAGCAACGGCGCAATGACCAGAGCGACAATCGCCAGCAACTTCAGAAGGATATTCAGTGACGGGCCAGAGGTATCCTTAAACGGATCCCCGACTGTATCACCTACGACAGTCGCCTTATGAGCATCCGATCGTTTGCCCCCAAGATGTCCGCGCTCGATGTACTTCTTGGCATTGTCCCAGGCGCCACCTGCATTCGACATCATTAGGGCGAGTGTAAAGGCCGAAATGAGTGAACCTAATAGGAGACCCACCAATGTGTAGACATTGATGACATTCTCCAAGGCATTACCACGACCTAGAACCACTACTATGGCAATGAGAACTGGGACACCTACGGCAATTACACCTGGCAAAATCATCTGCTGGATCGCACTCTGCGTGCTGATCGCAACACAACGTTCATAGTCCGGATCAGCCTTACCCTCCATCAGACCCGGAATTTCCTTGAACTGACGGCGGACTTCCACAACGATTTCACCAGCAGCTTTACCAACCGCCAACATCGTCAGCGAGCTAAAGATAAACGGCAACATAGCCCCCAACATCAATCCGGTTGGGAGATGTGGATCGAGCAAACTCACTTCAGGTGAAATACCCGTGGCTGAAACAAATGCAGAGATGAGTGCTAGAGCAGTCATCACAGCACTGGCAATCGCAAAGCCTTTACCAGTAGCAGCAGTGGTATTCCCTAAACTGTCCAGCGCATCGGTTCGTTCACGAACAGTACTTTCAAGTCCCGCCATCTCAGCAATACCACCCGCATTATCAGCAACAGGGCCATAAGCATCGGTTGCAAGCGTAATGCCAAGAGTAGCCAGCATCCCCACGGCAGCCATTGCCACACCATATAAGCCTGCGGCACTAAAGGCGACCATGGTAGCAAGCACTACAATGAGGACAGGAAAGACGGTACTTTCCATACCAACTGCCAGACCGCGAATGATAATGATTGCAGGACCAGCGGATGCACTCTCGGCCAGTTCACGTGTGGGACGGTATACATCAGATGTAAAATATTCTGTGCTGTATCCGACGGCGACCCCTGCAACCAAACCTGCTATTGTCGCGATAATCACACCCCAGCCCAAGCCGAGGGCCAACCCTAACACAACAATAGCCAAGGCAACTAAACCGCTGGCGCTATAGACACCCATTCGCAAGCTGCCAAGCAAGCTTTCCTGCGAGGCACCTTCTTTGGTGCGGACAAGGAAAGTGCATCCCATTCCGATTAACAACCCAAGCGCGGCTACCAAAATAGGAAAAGCCTGCTGCTGCAGCGCCAGTTGAACATCCAACACCCCAGCCCCAGCCACGGTTAGTGAGGCTATAGCAATGGCAGAGATGATGGAACTCGCATAACTCTCAAACAGATCAGACCCCATACCAGCCACATCACCTACATTGTCGCCCACATTATCGGCGATAACCGCAGGATTACGCGGATCGTCTTCCGGTATACCAGCCTCAGTCTTACCCACTAAGTCAGCACCAACATCTGCGGCCTTGGTGAAAATACCCCCACCCACGCGAGCAAAAATAGCAATTGATGTACCACCAAAACCAAAACCAGCCAAGGCACTGGCAATCGTGCGAATATTCGCCTCGTTGACCACGGGGTCATCCCCAAGCGGATAAATCACACGACTCAACAGCATATACAGAATGCTGATACCCAGTAGAGCGAGGGCTACTACCATCGTACCCATGACCGTGCCACTAGCAAAAGCAACACGCAGTCCTTGATTAAGGCTTCGTGCGGCGGCAGCAGTCGTGCGGACATTTGCCCGAACCGCCACATTCATACCCACATAGCCAGCAAGGATTGAAGCACCTGCACCAGCAACAAATGCAATCGCAGTCCAAGGACTCATACCCGCACCAGGAATAGCACTCAGGATGAGCAGAACAACAACTACAATTCCATCCAAGATAAGGATGTAACGGTACTCAGTTGATAAGAATGCGGCTGCTCCACGCTGGATAGCTGAAGCAATCTTGGCCATTTTGTCGTTACCAGCATCCTGACTCAAAATCCAGCTTCGTGTATACAATGCAAAGCCAATACCAATGATCGCAGAAATCAATGCGATCCAGCTTGCATTATCCCGAAGAAACTCCATAGAAATACTCCTAACACCATAGATTCAGATCCGAATACAAAGAGCTAAGCATACTCGGCAAGCGCACTTCTATGCCAGCCGAATAAAGCCACTGGGATTATGTCTATTTTGAGATAAAATTCACATCCAACTCATCATCCTTTAAGGAGAAAGGTCATATCCAGCACTTTTACCAATAAAACTTCCCTATCACTTGGTATATTTCAACATCTTCTGGAGTCATCGCAACTATGCGAGATCTAAATTCAACTGAGAATGTTCTCATCTTTATAGTGCTTGGAATTGCGATCGCTGGTCTGATTTATGCAGTGCTGCTAGCCCGCCAGATTCTTGGTGAGAGCAAAGGCTCTGCAAAAATGCAACAAGTCTGGGGATACATCCGTGAGGGTGCCAATGCCTATCTCCGATCACAACTTCGCATCATTGCCGTTCTGATTGTTGTACTGGTCGTCGTATTATTCTTCAGTGTATTTGTCGTTAATCCTACCCCATTCGCCATTGAACACTTTTGCCCGGCAATTGCAGAGCAAGCTGCAGAAACGATTGATGTTGCTGCAGTTGCTGCCCAGGTCGCTTCAGCAAACCCCTCACTAGCAGCCGCAGCGGCTGCTGGTGAGGTAGCCAAAATCAATGAATTAACTCTGCTACAAAGTAATGCTGTAGTCTACGCGAAAGAAGGAGCAATCGTCCAAGCCGGTGTCGGTAATATCGCAGGCATCCCCGCTTGTGATGCTGCCCGCATTAACATTGCACTGGGACGTGCAGGCGCATTCCTGATGGGTGCCGTCTTCTCGGCTGCTGTTGGTTTTGTTGGAATGAACATGGCTGTCCAAGGTAATGTTCGGGTCGCAGCAGCTGCTGTTGATCTGAAACGCGGGTATGCTGATGCTCTCCGCATTGCCTATCGTTCCGGCACAATCACAGGCATGTTGACTGACGGACTTGGCCTGCTTGGTGGAACATTAATCTTCATCGTATTTGGCATCGCTTCACCAGATGCACTCTTAGGCTTCGGCTTTGGGGGCACCCTACTCGCGCTGTTCATGCGTGTCGGTGGCGGCATCTACACCAAAGCAGCCGATGTCGGTGCTGACCTGGTGGGTAAAGTCGAAGCCGATCTACCAGAAGACGATCCTCGCAATGCAGCGGTCATTGCCGACCTCGTGGGTGATAACGTTGGTGACTGCGCGGGTATGGCAGCAGACATCTTTGAGAGCTACGAAGTCACTATCGTTTCGGGCCTAATACTTGGACTTGCGCTGGCGACCATTACTGCCAGCCCAGTCTGGATTGTATTCCCGTTGGTCGTGCGTGGCATCGGCGTACTCAGCTCAATCATCAGCACCTATCTGGTGAAATCAACCAACGGTAAAGATGCTCTCAGCGCGATTACGCGCGGCTTTTATAGCGCAGCGGCAATCAGCATTGTATTGTTCACGATTTTTACCGTGATTTACATGCGCGAACCAGGGATCAATAGTGGCGGTATCATCTGGCAACCCTTAGGTGCGGTCATCATCGGGATTGCCTTAGCGATCGTTCTGGACAAAGTCACGGCATTCTTCACAGATACCGAATACAATCCAGTCAAAGAGATCGCCCGTAATACCCAAACTGGCCCGGCGACAACCATCCTCAGTGGTCTTTCGACCGGTATGGAAAGCAGTGTCTGGGCTATTTTGGTGATTGCAGGCAGTATTCTCGCTAGCGTCATCATCTTCGCCCTGTTCCCAATCACGGATGGCAATGGTGTTCAGATTGTTGACACGTTTACGGCTGTCTTGTATGGGGTTGCAATGACAGGCATCGGCATGTTGACCCTTACCGGCAACAACGTTTCGATGGATACCTTTGGGCCAATCAGTGATAACGCACAAGGCATCGCAGAACTGGCTGGCGAAAGTGAAGGCAAAGCGGGCGAGACCCTGAATTCGCTGGATGCGGTCGGCAACACCACTAAAGCCATCACAAAAGGCATCGCGATTGGTTCAGCCGTCATTGCTGCAGTTTCGTTATTCGGCGCATTCCTGACTGATACCCGTGTCATCCAGTTGGGGTTAGGCGTGCCCCAAGAGCAAACAATAGCAGCACGTGGCATTAACATTGCTGACCCGCTGGTATTCATCGGCTTCCTCATCGGAGGCGGCCTGATCTTCCTGTTCAGTGCCCTCCTGATACGCTCGGTTAACCGAGCGGCGTTCAAGATGATTGGAGTTGTCCGCAAGCAACTCCGTATTCCCGGCATCATGGAAGGTACAAAGACGCCGGACTATGCTGAATGCATTGATGTATCGACACGTGCAGCACAGCGTGAATTGCTACCTGTCGCCGTGGTCGCCATCCTGACCCCGATTGTAGTTGGTTTCTTGCTCGGTGCACCCGCACTTGGCGGTTTCCTTGCGGGTATCATCCTGGCAGGACAGCTAATGGCCGTATTCATGTCGAATGCGGGTGGTGCCTGGGATAATGCCAAGAAATACATCGAGGAAGGTCACTACGGCGGCAAAAAATCTGATCCGCACAAAGCAGCGGTCGTGGGCGATACAGTCGGTGACCCCTTCAAAGATACGGCTGGGCCAGCACTCAACCCGATGATTAAAGTCGTCAATCTTGTCGCGCTTCTGGCAGCTCCGCTGGTTGTAACCGTAGAGGCAACCAGTAACGGTCAGCCCAATCTTGTTGTCCTCATTTCCATGGCGATCCTACTCGCTGTGATTATTTGGGCCATCCTGCGTAGCAAAAAGGGTGACAGCGAAGCGGATGATTTGATCGAAAACATCAGCAAAACGAAAGCATAACACGGTCCAGCTGACCATCATGAATTAGAGAAACGCCTCAGGTTCTAAAACCTGGGGCGTTTCTCTATACCTGACACATAAACCTGATTTATACTGATAACAGGTAATGAGTAGTCTGTCATCTGGAAATGGAAATCACATGATTCATCTATGGCACAATCTATCATCAGGCCCAAACCCACCCGATATCATCTACGTTGTTGTAGAAGTGCCTAAAGGCGGGCACAACAAATATGAATACAGCAAGTCAGCCGGCGTGATCAAGCTAGATCGTGTGCTGTATAGCCCACTCTACTATCCTGGCGACTATGGCTTCATCCCGCAGACCTACTATGGCGATGGCGATCCACTCGATGTACTGGTCATGATGGAAGAACCCACATTCCCTGGCTGTGTCATCGAATGTCGTCCAATGGGGATGCTACGTCTGTTAGACAAAGGTGAAAACGACGATAAAGTATTGGCTGTCCCTGCCAACGATCCACACTATGCGGATTACCATGATCTAGATGATTTGCCGAAGCACTTCCCGAAGTCGCTTGAGCATTTCTTTATCACCTATAAACATCTCCAGGGAACCATGGTAGAAAGTCAGGGCTGGGTAGGCGCTGCCGAAGCCAAAAAGGCCATCATGAAAGGGCTTCAAATGTATCGGGATGAGTTCCCGCCACAACGTATCTAAAAGACCGGGCAGGTTTTCCTGCCCTACTTCATTCTATGACGACAAAACGCAGCTTTGGCTCTGACAGTGAACAACTTGCGGCGCACTATCTCCAAAACAAGGGATATCAAATTCTAGGGATGAATTGGCGCTGTAAAATCGGAGAACTGGACATCATCGCCAAGGACGGTGACCAGATTGTATTTATTGAAGTTCGGTCCCGTCACACAAACTCTACGGAAGCAGCATTTGAATCAATCATTCCGCGTAAACAGAGCAAGCTAATCAAGCTCGCCTATCACTATTTAGAAGCCCATGATTTAAGCGACGCAGACTGGCGGATCGATGTGATTGCGATCGCAGTCCCAGGTTCGGGTGAGTACCTCATTGACCATGCTGAAAATGCGCTGGAGTGGTAAGCCGCTCCTGGTTCTTCTTGGCCCAACCGCTGTTGGAAAAACCAGTCTCGCGATAGAGTTAGCAGAGGCATTGGGCGGCGAAATCATCGGCGCAGATAGCCGCCAAGTATATCGCCAGATGGATATTGGAACCGCAAAACCAACGCCATCGCAATGCCAACAGATCCCTCATCACCTCATTAATCTGATTAATCCTGATCAAAATCTTTCACTTGCAGAATATCAGACACAAGCTTACACAGCCATTGAAGCAATCCTGGAGCGCAACCACCTGCCTATGCTCGTGGGCGGAACAGGACAGTACATCACGGCTGTGACCGAAGGTTGGTCAATACCCGCAGTTCCCCCTAATGAGGCTTTACGAGAAGAACTAGAAAGCTTCGCTCGTGAACATGGTGCAGTCGCACTTTATCAGCGATTAGAGGACGTCGACCCGTCAGCAGCTAAAGGGATTGACTATCGTAATGTGCGGCGGGTCATCCGGGCACTAGAAGTCCATATGACTACGGGCATACCCATAAGTGTTCTACAACAAAAACGCCCAACTCATTACCGTACCTATCAACTTGGGTTGACTCTGGATCGTGATGCGCTCTATGCGCAAGCAGACCAACGTGTTGACCAAATGATACTAGACGGCTTTGTAGACGAGGTAGAGGCCTTACTCGAGAAAGGTTATGATCCACAATTGCCCTCTATGAGTGGACTTGGATATCGTCAGATCGCAGCCCATCTAAACAAAGTGATTTCGCTGGCAGACGCGATTACAGATACCAAACATGCGACACATGATTTCATCCGTAGACAATTTACGTGGTTTAGAGGGCATGACAATGGCATTCTATGGCACAATAGAAGAGATATTGACACCGGCAGATTAATCAAAAGCATAGCCCAGTGGCTCCAACAGGACTAGCGCTTTATGTCATTCTTTCGTCGCCCATCCAATACCAACGCGGTAGTCGCTATCTTCTTACTCGTTACACTCGCGATTTTCGCGGGACCGAATCTTTTGCCCAATCTAGTGGCAACAATCTTCCCTAATGGTGGCGAAAGCATACCCTGTGCTTGGTTGCGAAGTGGTATAGAACGCGCAGAACATCAGTCATTGATTGGTCGCGGCGCACGTGCCGATCAACTCGAAATCAGGGTACGCAGCACGTCCCTGCCTAGCACCGCCGACGGCCGATTACTGATCACGATTGTATTGACGAATGACTCGCTGGGGACAGTGGCAATCGCTTATAGCCCAACTGGTGTACGGTTTGGGGACGACGGATTGACCAGTGGCATGGGAGTAGTGTTTAATTCAACTGCACGGTTACCTGCCGGCGGAAACCAAAATGCGCCTGTCCCCGAAAGTGAAATACGTCTATTAGGTCCCCGGCAGAGTTGTATACACCGTATTGAACTGGCACCTAACCAATATCCAGATCCGACCATTGGAACAGGCAGCGCCACCGTCAAAGCATACTATCGCAATACAAACCCTGGAGTCGCTCAGGTTGTAACTGCCAACACCTCCCAAATATTCACCACACAAGGACTATGGACAGGGCTTGTCGAATCAGTTGCAGTGCCTATTCCACTTGCAGGGACCTCATAGAACTATGCTATGATGTATCAAAGTTGATTGTAGTGAAACCTATTCTAGAAAGCAGCGGGAGCAGAGCAGATTATGTCCACACCAGAGTTTGAAAATCCTATTCTGGTCATTCAGGACGAAAATCAACCGGCACGGCACTGGACATTAAATACCGATAACGTTGTCATGGGACGTGGCGATGAATGTGACATTACCCTGAATGATCGTCAAGTATCTCGACAACACATTCGGATTTATAGGCAGGATTCCCAATATCACATTGAAGATTTAAGCAGCAAAAACGGTACGTGGGTCAACGGCGTTCAATTGAAAGGAAGTCGCCCGCTACGAGATGGCGACGAAATCCATGTCGCGCTTTCAGTTAAAGTGCGTTTTATTGGTTCCGATGCAACCAGCCCTATGCTGAGTAATCCACCGCCATTTATGTCGGGGCGTCTACGTTTAGAACCAGAAGCACGGCGTGTTTTTGTGATGGACAAGGAACTAGACCCACCCTTGAGTCTCCCCCAGTATCGGCTCTTGGAAATGCTATATGTCAATTCTGGACGCATTTGCACTCGCGATTCGGTCATTGAGACCGTTTGGCCAGAGGCAAACGGTGAAGGTGTAAGTGAACAAGCTATTGATGCCCTCGTACGCCGCCTCCGTGATCGCTTGGGTGAACTCGATAACAACTTCAATTTTATTGTCACAGTCCGCGGACATGGCTTCCGGCTTGATAATCCGCCTATCAAAACGGAATAGCACATCCATCCCTACATAAATAACAAGCTAATTTCATCATGCCAATGTCGGCTGACTTTCAATCCCGTCTTGAGGGTACTTTAGAATCTATCGCAGATCATTTCGGCACCCCCTTTCATATCTATGATGAAATAGGAATTCGCCAGACAGTACACGAGCTTCAAGCAACTTTCGCCCAGATAACGGGGTTTCGCGAATACTATGCAGTCAAAGCGCTCCCCAATCCACACATTTTGAAGATCATCTATGAGGCTGGGTGTGGTTTTGATTGTAGTTCCATTCCTGAACTTTTCCTCAGCCGGACTACTGGCGCTCGTGGTGAAGACATCATGTTCACCTCGAATAACACTTCAGAAGCAGAATTCGCAGCAGCGAAGGCCGAGGGCGGTTGTATCATTAACCTTGATGATATCAATCTGATTTCCAAAGCACGTCCCCTTCCAGAATACATCTGTTTTCGCTACAACCCTGGTGTTCACCGAACTGGAAATGTAATTATCGGAAAGCCAGAAGAAGCAAAATACGGACTGAGACACGATCAACTGCTGACCGCGTTTCGCGACGCACAAGCTGAAGGCTGTAGTCGCTTTGGGTTACATACTATGCTCATTTCAAATGAGCGCGACTACCGATACATGGTCGATACGATCAAAATGCTTCTCAAACTGGCCTCAGATGTAGAACAAGCAACATGCATTCAATTAGCGTTCATCAATATTGGTGGTGGGCTAGGCATTCCTTATCATCCCGATGATCACCCCATCAACCTGAGAGAGCTGGGAAAACAGGCAACGGCGCTGATCGAAGAATTTGGCAAAAACAATGGTTATATGCCAGCGCTGCATATGGAAAGCGGTCGCTATGTGACTGGGCCACATGGGGCGCTAGTCACACGAGCAATCAATCGTAAAGACACTTACCGGACCTACATAGGCGTCGACGCCAGTATGTCTGCGTTAATGCGACCGGGGATGTATGGCAGCTACCATCATGTGACTGTTGTGGGCAAGATCAATCAAGAAAGTTCAGCTATCGTTGACGTGACTGGCTCGCTATGTGAAAATAATGATAAGTTTGCTATTCAACGCCCATTGCCTCATATCGATGTGGGAGACCTCATTATTATTCATGATACGGGGGCACATGGGCATGCCATGGGCTTCAATTACAATGGGCGCTTGCGCCCACAAGAATTGCTCCTCCGGGCAAACGGTACCGTTGAACTAATTCGCCGGGCAGAAACGTTAGAAGATCACTTTGCCACATTGCAGTTTGATCCAAATCGACTCTACCCTCAACCTGCTCCCTCAAACCTGACAACCTTTGAAGCTTAAACCTATGCAGAAACTCCAAGCAACAGTGGATTTGATCGCCAAGATACTCGCGCGTACACCAGAAGCATTCTTACACCACCAGATGCTGGCAGAGCGGATCAACTTCACTCAATCAGATGTGATTGAGGTAACTCATCCACCGATTTTTCGTTATAAGAACTGGTGGTATGATGCTACTCGCGTGTCCGAAGAGGAAGTGCAGCAACGAGCGCAAGTATGGAAACCCAGCTTGCCGCAAATGACGGCAAATGGCTATTTTATTGACCGCCCAATTGTCGACTTGCAAGAAAAACGCTCCCATCAATTCCATGAGAATCTCGTGGTAACACAGCTCCTGCAACGCCTGACTGCAGCTGGGGGGCTAATTCCGTATGACAGACTCACCCAATCTGAAAGTGAGCGTACTGCGCTTCATGGACTACTGGACAGTGACGTACTCCTACAGATTAAAGACACAGTTTTTGACCCATTACGCATGAGTACCCACACTGCGGAGGCTATCCTTCAATACCAACAACAAGTGCATGACCATCAAACACTCCTTGATTTCCTCAAAGCACAACCTGGTCAAACCGCTTCTCAAGATTCGATCCGCGAACACTTTGGTGAAGAGCGAGCTAGGCGTCTAATTGCATCAGGAGCCTTTTCAATTTTCCGCGTCCGCATCAAGGGGACGAGCATCAGCACCACATGGGTCCGACCCGATGATTCAGATGCAGATCAAGCTCGAAATGCTGCCGCGACCGCAGTGAAAGACCAAATAGCTCAAGCAAAGTCACAGATTGAATTATTGTGGGCAGATAGTCTCCGTTTAACCGGAGATCGTTTACGACCTGAAGCGCGCGAAGGAAAAGGATACAAAGCCCAAGTCATTGCACGCAGCTACCGAATAACTGAAGCTGCCGCCCAACTCGGTCTACGAAATCAAGTTATCGAACGAGCCATTAGCACGAACATACTACGTTCGTTTACTGACCCTGATGGGGCCAAGCGCATTCCGGCAGAAGCTATCGAACAAGTCCAGGAACAACCTGAACTCTATGAAGCCATTGCCGGATATGAACCGGTTGCAGCCCGAGATATAGCTTTGGTTCTGGATGCTCCCCTACCAACTGTACGCCGTCGCTTACAGCGATTGGGAATCTCTCGTTCTAACCCAATATGGATGGAAGTACGCGGGAAGTGGAAGTTACCCGAGACACTCAACGGTTTCTATAACCGTCGCGATGATAAGCTGCGAGAAATCGAGTTACAGGAAGAAGCCGAACGAGCTTTCGAAGAAGAACGTCTTGCCGAAGCCGAACGACTTGAACGCAGGCAGAGAGAGGAACTACGAGCACGATTAGTGGCAGCCTTCCCTGCTTGGAAACATAGTGGACGTGCAGATCAACGCATTTACCTACATGTCGGTCCTCCCAATAGCGGCAAAACCCACGATGCCCTGAACGCACTCGCCCAAGCCTCTGCTGGATGGTATCTGGCGCCACTCCGCTTGTTAGCATTTGAAATCTTTGATCGCCTAAATCAACGCGGGATCTTCTGTAACCTTCTAACTGGTGAAGAACACATCACAATTCCTGGCGCAACAATCACCGCTGCAACCGTTGAGATGTTCAATCCAGAACGCAGTGGTGATTGTGTAGTGATTGACGAAGCACAGATGTTAGCTGACCCAGACCGTGGTTGGGCATGGACACGGGCACTGATGGAATCTCAAGCTCCAATAAACCATGTGATTGGCCCACAAACCGCCGGAGACCTAATCGAAAAACTTGCGAGTGCAGCCGCCATTCCAGTGAGTGTAATCGAACATCAACGATTAGCGCCTATCCAAATTGCTGAGAAGCCGTGGTCCCTACAGGAAATACCTGAAAGAACCATTCTCGTCGCTTTTAGCCGGCAAACGGTATTACATCTCAAAACAGAACTGGAACGATCCAAGCGGAAGGTTTCAGTGGTCTATGGTAATCTGCCTCCAGAAGTGCGCCGCAAGCAAGCCGATCGATTCGCTAGTGGAGAGACAGAGATTTGTATTGCGACTGATGCAGTCGGCATGGGTCTAAATCTCCCAGCCGATTACGTGTGTTTCTATGAGGTCGAAAAGTACGATGGACGTACAGTCCGCACCCTGAGTCCAACTGAGGTTCAACAAATCGGCGGTCGGGCTGGTCGCTTCGGCCTCTCAAAAGTTGGGGAAATTGGAGCTACAACCCGTACAGACCTGGAGATCATTCGACAACAGTTCTTCAGTCCGGCAGCTTTATTGACTCATGCGCGCGTAGCACCAACCGTTGAGGATTTAGAACTGTTGCCAGGGAACCTAGCAACCAAACTCGACCATTGGGCATCGCTGCAATCTATACCAGATAACCTCCGCGGAGTCATTCAAACTGCTGACATGACCGAGCGCGTCGAGCTAGCTCGCATGTTGACTGATGAACAGGTAGCCCAATTGGGGTTAGCAGCCGCGTTACGCATCGTCAATGCACCAACAAGGCAAAGTACCCGTACTTATTGGTTACGCTGCGCTCACGCTATTCTCGCGGGCAAATCAATGCCTATGCCACCGGATGCCCCTCAGAAAATTGTTAGCAGCAGTGATCTCGACAGTATCGAAATGTGTGTTTCTGCAGCAGATGTGTACCTCTGGCTAGCTAACCGCCGGGAATTTGAAGGTTTTGGACCAGATGAACCGGAAGTCCGAACCCGTCGTCAACAGTGGTCAATGCGGATTGATGTAGCCTTGGCACATAAACTTGACATTACCCGTACCTGTGCCAAGTGTGGAGTACCGCTCCCACTGCGCTTCCGATATAACATCTGCAATAACTGCTTTCATCAACGTGGTAGCAGAGATCATGATGAAGCATCACGCTACATTGCCCGAAAAAAGCGCGTGAAACGACGATGAGACGCCTTTTAGGCTTCTATGACATCAAATTCCAGGTATTCTTCATGTAGTAAATCAGCGCTGCTAATGCCCAGAATGTGTAACATCTCTTCAATTCGGTTCGCCTTATTCTGAGCATCTATGGATGACCAAGTGCGACTTTTGATTTCAATAAAACTACCTGTGCGTGAAGGCTTCAGGATTTGATCAACATTGATGTAGAACAAGACATCCTGGTACAAGATATGCCAACGGCGACGATCTTTATGGACTTCGCGCTCCTGAGTAGGTTGGAAGTATTCCCGGTAAAAGCGTAATGGACGGTCCGCACGCGAAATAAACCTTGAGTGCGACAGCAATACAGATGAACTAAATTCACGCTCGCGAGTAGGCATCGTATAAGTCAGACGGCTGCGGACAGATTGCACTTCACCTTTTTCGCTAATGGAATCATCTTCGCGATAACGAACTCGGCCTTTTTCGGGATCGTCAAACAAGAAGTAAGTGTCGTATTGTCGATAGTGAATCTCTTTGATGATCTGCACCTCTGGATGATGCAGTAGCTTTTCCAGAGCCATTTCATTGACTAGTACGGCCTTTGCTTGGACTTCAAAGCTTTCGCTCTGCTCCAATCCGCCGATTGCCAGCAATTTACTCAAGATATTCTGCTCACGAACCGCCAAAAACGCATCAACTTTACTTGCATAAATCTCTGCTTGCTGCAAGATATGAGCTTCATCAATGGTCAATAACAAACGGTCACGCATCAACCACTGACCGCGGCACATGACATCCCGCACATCAGAGCTTTTTCCTGCGTAGACAATCCGTGAGTAAACTAGGTCAGAGTCACGGTGGAACTGAGGCATGTTGTGAACCGGACGGGCGTCCAGCGTAATCAGATCAGCCTGCTTGCCAACTTCAAGACTGCCTGTTTTATCCCCCAGGAACAGCGCCTCTGCCCCTTGCCGGGTTGCCATCAGCAAGGCCTGGCGAGCAGGGAGCGCCGTAGGATCATTCGCAGCTGTCTTGGCGAGAATTGCGGCTAAACGCATCTCTTCAAACATGTCCAGGTCATTGTTGCTGGCGGGGCCATCAGTCCCAATGCCAACGGTTAGCCGTAAATCCAGCATTTGCTGTACCTGGGCAATTCCCGCTGCCAGCTTAAGATTACTGGTCGGGCAATGAGCAACAGTGGCATGATTGTCACGCAGTAAGTTCATCTCTCCAGCATTAATATGAACACAATGTGCCGCCAGCACCTTTGCATTAAAAAGGCCTGATTTCTTCACATATGGAACCACAGTATCGCCATAATTCTTGAGGTTATCATCCACTTCAAGGCGGGTTTCGGCTATATGAATCAGCAGTGGTACATCGTTTGCAGCAGCTAGTTGTGCACACTCCAACAGAATATCAGAAGTAGTGGAATAGGGAGCATGTGGCGCAACCGCCGGGGTAATCAAGGGATGATCTTTCCATTCCTTGATAAATTTCTCTACATAGGCCATGCTATCTTCGTATGTAGCGGCATCTGGGGACGGAAACTTGAGAACCGTTTGTCCCAAGACACCACGAAGGCCTGCGGCTGCCGTCGCAGCTGCCACGTCGGATTCATAATAGTACATATCGGCAAAGGCGGTCACACCACTTCGTATCATTTCAGCACACGCGATTTGCGTACCCAACTGACAGAATTCTGGCGTAACAAACTCACGCTCAGTTGGCATACAATAGCCCATTAACCATACGTCCAACCGCAAATCATCTGCCAAACCCCGCAAAAGGGTCATCGGTACATGAGTATGAGCATTAACCAGACCCGGTAACACGTATTGATTGGTGCAGTCAATAACCTCTTTAGCTTCAAAATTTTGCAATACAGATTCTCTATCGCCCACGGCAAGAATAACTCCGCTGTGTACGGCTACTGCGCCATCTCGATACACATCGAACTGAGCGTTCATCGTTACAACTGTGCCACCCACCAATAGGGTATCGATAGACTGCATTGGAAAATCCTCGTGATTTGAAAGTGGGCTGGATTATAACGCTGTTGTAAACTATCAGCAGGTTCACTCGAAATGGTTCGCGCATTGCTGTCTCGATCGACAGCTCATTATTGGAGAACGTATGCGTAATTTGTTACGCTTGCGCCCCGCATTGTTTTATGGTCTTGAAGCAGCTGTAGTTGGCTGGTTCTTCATCAGCGCGCTGCGCTATTTAATAGGCATGGTTTACAGCCGCACTGGTGCCACGGCTATTTTGCTCGGCATCCCGGCAGATACTATTGCTCCGGGCACCGCAGGCATTCTCGATATCAACGCCGTTACAAATGAATTTAGTTTCATTATTTACATGCTCTTGCTCTCGCTGTTGACACTTGCCGTAGGTCGTTTTCGCTCACTAATCCTGCTAGGCACCCTACTATCAGCAACTGGGCGTATCCTGATGTTGGGAGTAACATCCATATCCCCAGTCATTGGTGCAGCGATGACTGTGGGAGGTGGCCTCTTCTATCTCACAATGCTCATCCGACATCGAGTAACCGCCCTGCCCTATTTCTTTACACTTGGCATTGCGCTTGACCAATTGGTACGCGCAACTGGTAACACACTCGATCCAACCTGGTTCAAAGAAACCATTATCCCTATACGCATTGGCGAGACATCGATCTTACTTGAATACTGGGGAATACAGATTGGCCTATCAATCGCGCTCTGTCTTCTGACCATAATCAGTCTTTGGGTACAACGCAGACAGTCCCGGCAAGGAGATAACCCCGCTACTGCTGAGCGCGGCCTGATGACGCTATGGGGCGGATTAGGAATGGGGGGGGTACTTTTTCTCCAGCTTGCACTCTTAGGTCTGCCCAACGCCATCACAAGCCGCACAGGGGTAGATTACACTACATTTGTGCCATTCGTTACATTGGTCACTTTGTTACCGATCTTACCCTATACCCGAAGGATATTGCGGGGTTTGATTGGTCTCTTTGATGCCTCCTTAAGGGGATGGATGTGGATAGCCATACTTTCCTTAATGCTCATCCTTGGACTAAGGATTAGTGGAATCGTTGGTGCTATTGCTCTATTATTTGCCGCTTTCACAGCCAGTTCCTCATGGTGGTGGTTCGCCCGTCCTCAGGCTGAAAAAGAACGTAACGCGACTGGTGTATGGGTCGTTGTAGGCATCGCCGTTCTCTTTGTCCTGGTCGCCGCGGACAATTTCACCTATGAATACGCCTATATACGTAATCTGAATGCCGATCTGGAATTCCTCAATCCAGTCGTTCCGCCGTTTCTACGTGGTTTTCGGGGAATGGGTCTGGCCATCCTGCTATTAGCGGCATTCCTATCTGCACTCCCAGTGGTACAGACACGTCGCCGCATTCCATGGACTACTGGCACTAGCCGTACTTCACTCCTGGGGCTTGTGTTCATCACAGCATTCAGTCTATTAATTGCCTATGTAAGCCGCCCACCGATCATTATTGCTACCAGCGCTGTTCCCAACATCCGCATTGGCAGTTATAACATTCATGGAGGGTTTAGCGAACTTTATACGCTCAATCTACAAGATGTTGCCCGCACCATTGCCCAGAGTGGTGCACAAGTTGTGATGCTCCAACAAGTCGAGTCCGGTCGATTGACCAGCTTTGGCGTTGATCAACCGTTGTGGTTAGGGCGTCAACTTGGCATGGACTCGCGATTCTATGCCACCAACGAGGGCCTGCAAGGACTAGCTATCCTCTCCCGCGTACCAATCATTCTCGCCGATGGAAACTTGCTAACCAGTATCGGTCAACAAACCGGTCTACAGCGAGCCCGTATACAAGTAGATAGCGGAGTCATAAATCTTTACAATACCTGGCTGGGGTTTCTCACGGCTGATCTCGATGGGCGCAGCATCGGGGAACAGGAACAAGATCAGCAGCGGCAATTTAGTGAGATCATCAGCATCATGGGGAGTCATTTTCCTGATGGAAACATCGGTCGCGTGATTCTTGGGGGCACATTCAACAATACACCGGATTCCCCACTCTACGATCAAATACGCAGACTAGGCTTTAACGATCCGTTTGCCGGTTTGCCTGTAGAACTAGCTGCAACTTTCAGTCGGTTGAATTATCCGCCAACACGCTTGGATTACATTTGGTTACGAAATTTACTGGCTATTGAGCAAGGTGTTATCAATAGTAGCCGGGCCTCTGACCACTTCATGACGGTGGTTGGGATAGAAATCCAGCGTCCTTAAAGCACAGACCTAAATCGTAAGTTGTCCGGCTTCCAACAACTGAAGAGCTTCCCGTGCAGCAGATTGCGCGGCAGCTTGTTTACTCTTACCAGTACCGTGTGCAACTGCCTTATCCCCGATAAGGACAGCAACCACAAATTCTTTGCGATGATCTGGTCCACTTTCGGAGATGGTGCGATAAGCAGGAGTTAGGTTATGTTCGGCCTGGCTCCATTCCTGCAAAAGACTACGTGCATCTTTATCTCGAGACTCGGCCATCACTTGTTCCAGCATGACATCAACACGATCCGAGATGAAATCGCGAACAACATTGATCCCACCATCGAGATACATCGCTCCGACTAATGCCTCAAATGCAGCGCAGACATTCGTGATACGAGTACGTCCCCCGCTTGCCTCTTCCCCGCGCCCCATCCGTAAAGCCTGACCCAATTGAATATCTGCGCCCAGTTCCGCTAGAGATTCGGTTCGTACCAATGCCGCTCTAAGGCGAGTCATATCACCCTCTGGCATCTGTGGATAACGACGAAATAGCATGTCCCCTACCAGGAAATCCAAGACAGCATCGCCCAAAAACTCCAGACGTTCGTTATCAGCACCTCCACCCACACCACTATATTCATTTAGATAGGAACGATGCGTTAAGGCCTGCTCAAGTAAGGCAGGATCGGCAAAATGATATTCAATACTTGTTTGGATTTGATGGATATTCATAGTCCTACTGTACAAAGCGCTTGAATATCAACGATACGTTATGCCCGCCAAAACCAAAGGAATTACTCATCACACAATCAATTTGCAGCTTCCGGGCTGTATTGGGCACGTAGTCAAGATCGCATTCCGGATCAGGTTCAGAGAGGTTGATTGTTGGTGGCGCGATACAATCTCGAATCGCCAGCAAGCTAAATACAGCCTCCAGCGCAGCTGTCGCTCCCATACCATGTCCGGTCATGCTCTTGGTAGAACTCATCGGAACCCTGTAAGCATGTTCACCAAAGACTGCTTTAATCGCTTTGGTTTCCATCACATCATTAAGGGCAGTTGCCGTACCGTGTGCATTAATGTAATCAATGTCGGCAGGCTGCAAGCCCGCATCAGACAAAGCTTGACGCACAGCTAGAATCGCCCCTTTAGCTTCCGGATCAGGCGCTGTGATGTGAAAAGCATCAGAGGTAGACCCGTAGCCAACAATCTCGCCATAGATTGTTGCATTACGCTGTTGTGCGTGCTCAAGTGTCTCCAGCACAAGTGCAGCTGCCCCTTCACTAAATATCAACCCAGTACGGTATTTATCGAAGGGCCGCGACGCTGTATGCGGCGAAGCATTCTCACGCGAACAAGCCCCCACACGGTCGAAAGCCGCAATTCCGATTGGAATAATCGGGGCTTCTCCACCGCCGGCGATGACCTGGTCAAGGCGTCCCATACGAATTAGATCAAACGCATGACCAATACAATCTGCGCCAGTGGCACAAGCAGAAACGGGGACGTATGATGGCCCCATGGTACCAAACTCGATACTCACATGATCGCTGCCACCATTGACCATGAGCATAGGAATGCCGAATGGAGTAATACGACGTGGATCTTTAGTTTCAAAAAGAACTTGAGCCTGTTCGTAATAGCTTTCCACGCCACCGACTGCAGAGCCAAGTATAGCGCCGCTCCGGTGCCGATTAGCATCCGTAACAGTAAAACCTGCCTGCTCCGCCGCTTCTTTAGCCGCGGCCAGAATAAACTGCTGAAACCGGTCTCGCCGACGAACTTCCTTTGCAGGCATGACCGTTGCCGGATCCCAATCTTTGACTTCGGCGGCAATCTGAACCAACAAATCCGATGCATTGAAATGGGTAATCGGACCAGCCCCACTCCGCCCTTCTTTGATTGCTGTCCATGTTTGTTCGACGGTATGACCAAGCGGACTGATCGCCCCCATACCCGTAATAACAACTCGTTTTGTCATCAGAACAGCTCCTGTAGCCGGGAAACTTCTCTTATACCCGACCGGGGCGCGGAAATAAGGCAACTATTCCACAAAACATCCCGGAAGCGTGTTTTTACCATAGCGTATGGTCAAAAACCAGACTACTGCCAACCTAGTTGTATCCAAATCACTTGGAAGATCGATCCTGTGGACCTGGGATGTAATGACCCTCAACCCAAACCTCACGATCTGGTCGAATATCTTTCTTCCATACAGGGACTATCTCTTTGAGGCGATCAATGCCGAAGCGAGCAGCTTCAAAACAACCTTCATCCCTATGGCCTGCGGAACAGGCAATGAGTATTGTATTTTGTCCAACTTCCAGTCTGCCTACGCGCTGGACAATAGCAATTCCCTGCACTAACGGCCATTGATTCCGGATTTCACTCGCGACTTGTTTCATCCGAGCAATAGCCATTGGTTCATAAGCTTCATATTCCAGAAACTTCGTTTGAGAAGCCTGTCCTCCACGAGTTGTTTGGCCGCGAACCATGCCACTAAACAGACAAACTGCACCAGTTTCGGGAACCGTTATGGCAGCGATTAACTTATCCATGTCCACAGGAGAGTCTGCCAAGCGATATATTTCAGGATACAGCCCATCACCACCACTGACCGGCGGAAAAAAAGCCACAATATCCTTATCTTTAACTGCATCTTCCGGAAAAGCGAATTCTTCATTCACCGCTGCAATAGCCACCCTTAAATTAGGTGTGATTTGCGGAAAGCGGCTTGACAATTCCTCGCGCAAGTCAGCAACTGAGATCTCATCACGTCTGAATTCCAGAATGACTGAAGCAAATCCAGCCAAGTCCTTCAATGTAGCGAAGAATAGTACGGTAACCTGCATAGTCATTCCTCTAGAACGTAATCGCCATGGATTCCGCCATGTTTTTCGAGCAACCGGACGCCTTCAATCCGCATAGAACGATCTACAGCCTTAGCCATATCATAAATTGTGAGTGCTGCAATCGTCACAGCCGTCAAGGCTTCCATTTCCACGCCTGTCTTGCCTATCGTTCGCGTGCTCGCCTTGATGTGCACAGCACTGCGCGATTCATCCAATGACAATGCCACGTCGATGTGACTTAAAGCTATCGGATGGCAAAGAGGAATCAAATCGGATGTATGTTTTGCTCCCATAATCCCGGCAATACGGGCAATGGTCAGTACATCGCCTTTCTTGATGCTCCCTTCCCGAATCAATTGCAGTGTCTGTGCTTGCATGACAATCCATCCATCGGCTACGGCCAGACGTTCACTCTCAGGCTTTGCACCTACATCCACCATACGGGCACTACCATCATCCGCTATATGGGTCAATTGTTCGCTCATAGGCACCTCGCTCAAGGGTTTAATTGTACCTCGGCTTCGGCTATACTGACCGGGGTCAAATTGAACTTTTCAGGAGCAGCTTTCACTTTGGGACTCTTTGGAAATGGACTGGCTCGGACACGCCAATCAATCTTTGGTCGCATCGCCCAACTTGTAGGCAACACCGAGATTGAGAACGATACATGGGATGACATCGAGTCAGTTCTGGTACAAGCTGATGTGGGCGTCAACACAACACGAAAAATCATTGAGGATATGCGCGCCCGTATCCGCCGTGAAGGCATCACGCAGGCTTCTGAAGTCCTGCGTATCCTGAAAGAAAGCCTACGTTCTTTCCTAGACTCTCCGCCACAGCCCAACATTACAGGCCGCCCACTGTCTGTTATCCTGATTGTCGGTGTAAATGGCTCAGGCAAGACTACATCGATTGCCAAGCTGGCCTTCCGCTATAGCGGTGTAGGACATAATGTCATGCTGGCAGCCGGGGATACTTTCCGCGCCGCCGCCATTGATCAGCTAAAAATGTGGGGAGAGCGCGTAGAGGTCCCTGTCATTGCAAATCAGCCGGGAGCCGATCCTGCAGCAGTTACATTTGATGCGATCAACGCAGCCAAAGCACGCAACTGCGACCTACTCATCATTGATACCGCAGGTCGTTTGCACACCAACTACAACCTGATGGAAGAACTTGCAAAAGTCCGGAATGTCATCCGAAAGAGTATTCCAGACGCACCACACGAAGTCTGGCTGGTTCTGGATGGCACTACAGGTCAAAACGCCCTTCAACAGGCCGAAAAATTTCGAGAGATGGTTGATGTTACTGGGGTAATCGTCACCAAACTTGATGGATCGGCCAAGGGCGGCATGATCTTCTCCATCATCAACGACTTAAAGCTGCCTATCCAATTCGTCGGTTTAGGTGAAGGGCTTCGAAATATGGTGCCCTTCGATCCTGATCTGTATGTTGCCAGCTTGTTTGAAGACACAGAAGCTTAGGCACAATTTCAACACTGATTGATACGGATTACCGATTCATTCAACTGCTAAAAACCGAGGGTAGATCAGGGAATGGAACAGTTTGTCAGCCTCTTAAAGCCAATGAAAGACCGCATTGACGGTTTGATGTCGCAACTTGACATTAATGGCAAACTCCATCGCGTTGAATTCCTTGAAACCGAGGCAAGTACCCCTGATTTCTGGAACAACCCAGATCAGGCACGACAAATCAATCAAGAGATGGCGCGCTTAAAAGACGAAGTGAATCGGTGGCAGACTCTAGCTGATCGCATTAATGATGCGCTGGAATTGGCTTCGCTCGACGATACCAGCTTGCAAGATGAACTGGCATTAGAGATCAATGATCTGAGTAACCACGTAGATCGCTTTGCTCTACAAGCGCTCCTTTCCGGACCCTATGACCGAGAAGATGCTATTTTTGCAGTCCATGCCGGTGCTGGAGGGACTGATTCGCAAGATTGGGCGCTCATGCTGGAACGCATGTACCTCCGTTGGGCTGACCAAAACGGCTACAAAGTAGAGTTGGTCGAACGGAGTGAAGGAGAAGAAGCGGGCATCAAAAGTGCAATGTATAGCATTCGAGGTGAATACGCTTACGGTTATCTGCAAAGTGAAGCAGGAGTACATCGACTTGTCCGGCTTAGCCCTTTCGATGCTGCCCACCGTCGACACACCTCCTTTACAAAAGTAGAAATCTGGCCAGATATTCAGGGCCAGATCGATGTCGAGATCAATGAAAAGGATCTGCGGATTGATACCTATCGGGCTAGCGGTGCCGGGGGTCAGAACGTTCAAAAGAACGACAATGCCATTCGTATCACTTATCTTCCCTTAAATCTAGTGGTTCAGTGCCAGAATGAACGCAGTCAGAAGCAGAACCGTGAACGCGCTATGCAGATTCTGAAAGCGCGTTTATTTGAGTTTGAGCGACGCAAACAACAAGAACAACTAGCAGAACTCAAAGGTGAAAATGTAGATGCAGGTTGGGGTAATCAGATTCGTTCTTACGTCCTACACCCCTATCAACTCGTAAAGGATCACCGTACCGAACATGAAACCGGAAATACGGGTGCCGTGCTAGATGGACGATTGAATGAGTTTATGGATGCGTATCTCCGAACAAAGGTATAAGCCAAGTCTACATGAGCATTGAGGGAGTAGCTGTCAGTTACGGCGTCTCCAGCGTCCATGACAATAAACGACTTTGATGTTAACACCGCCATAATGGATTTTGCGGCGGCGACGGCGGCGGTGGTTGGATCTGAAGTGCATGTACCCTTCGGACCGGACAGCAAAAATCATCCTAAGCGAGTAATCGTAACATATGGTAGTCCATATAAAGTATAACCAAGATCGGATGCAAAAGCGGAACATATGTTCCGCTTTTGCATCCGATTCACTAACAGTATATTCAGATAGCATCAGCCACCACACGAACTGAGGTCAGCATGGAACGCAAAACTGCGTGGGATATTATTTGTGAATATGTCCAATCCGACAGTTTACGAAAGCATATGTTAGCTGTTGAAATCGCCATGAGAGCCTATGCACGGCACTACGGTGAAGATGAAGACAGTTGGGGTTTAGTTGGATTGCTCCATGACTTTGACTGGGAAATCCATCCCACACTGGAACAACACCCTATGCATGGCGCTCCCATACTCCGCGAGCGAGGACTGAGCGAAGAAGATATTCGTACAATCCTCAGCCATGGGCCGCTGGCTGCTAACGACCGTACAACTATGAGAGACAAAGCCTTATTCGCAGTAGATGAGCTGACCGGACTCATCACGGCAGCAGCGCTCGTGCGTCCCTCAAAAAATGTACGTGATGTTGAAGTTCAGTCCATTCGCAAAAAATGGAAGGATAAGGCATTTGCTCGGGGGGTGAATAGAGAAGATGTGGAAAACGGCGCAGCGGCGTTAGGTGTCGATCTATGGGAGTTTCATATTCCCTTGGTGCTCAGAGCGATGCAGGATCAGGCTGCCATTTTGGGATTAGACGGAAGCCTTGCTGGATAGGCACACATCAACTGAGTTGATGTGTGCCTATCTCGCTTCCTTATTACCACTTCACGTGAACTGGCGTGCCGACCTCAGCAAAGCTGTAGAACCATTCCGCTTCAGGGGTCGGCAGATTTACGCATCCATGGCTCATAGGATTGCCAAAGTTATTGTGCCAGTAGGTCCCGTGAAGGGCATATCCCTGGTAGAAGTACATGACATAAGGCACATCAGTCAGGTAATAGCCAGGACCACTCATCGTCTGGGCAGCGTACTTCACATAAATACGATAGTCTCCCAAAACGGTTGGTGTGGCAGGCAACCCAGTCGATGAAAGAACGGAGCGAACCAACTGACCGTTATCAAAAGCATAGGTCATCTGATCGCTAAGGTCCACAACAATTTGCTTTCCTGTGGTAATGGTTGGTGCAGGAATTTCTCCTGGGACATCCGTAGTAGAGCCTCCTGCAGTAGCATTGCTTACTGGAATAGTCAGCGATTGCCCAGCATAAATCTGATTTGGATTAGAAATACCGTTCATGCCGGCAATACTAGACCACGGAACACCAAAGCGCTGTGCAATCCGTGAAAGATGATCACCGCGTTGAACTACATAAGTCGTTGTTTCCGCCTGTGTTGGCACTTCTTGCGAAGTTGATTCTGCCTCAATTGGTGCATCGACATTGACTGTAACTTCTGGCACTTCAACCGGATCACCTGAAGACCCCGTTTCCCAAACCGTTAATTCTTGTCCCCGGTAAATCAAGTCCGGGTTCGTGATCTGGTTGATCTGCATAATCTGTTCCAGAGTCATTCCATGACGTTCGGCAATGAGCCGCAGAGTGTCCCCTGATGCAACCGTTACCTTGATTGGATTACCCGCTACTAGCGGATTCTCGACCGTAGCGCCCTCCGTCACAAAACCAGGTATGACCAATACTTGACCGGCAAATATCCGGGCAGGATCAGTAATGTTATTGGCTTCAGCCAGAGCAGCCGTAGTAATACCAAAACGCAGCGCTATACGAAAGAGATTATCGCCGCGCTGCACTGTATAGCTTTCCTGAGCAAAGGTCGCAACCGGAACAAGCAACATCGCCATCAAGAAGCAAATTGACACCCATTTAGTTTTATACATCTTATCGTACATTCCTTGAATAAGTTGTGATCGATTCCGGCTGTGCATCTAACTTAGCATGACAAGCATTTGTGGTCAATTCGAACGCCTGCGGCTAGCTGGAAGTGCTCAGTAAAGCCAATGCAAATCAGTCTGCAACCCACAGCACAAACTTACTGTTGTTGCTCCCAATTGCTGGTGACTTCCTTTGACAGTACAATGAACCCATGTGAACTTATCCCAAGATGTCCAGACTACTGGACAAAGGCATGGCAGGATATTCATGCTGGTACGTGTGATCCGTCTAGTAGATAAAACCGGAAATGCTGTTCTCAAGCTCGTATTAGCAGAGACCAGCTTACTGGCCCAAGGACTGCACGTTTTTGTAAGCACTATCGGACGAATAGTCACAATTGTGCTATATGTGGTAGGCCGCCCTGTTTGGTGGCTTTTCCAACAGCTATGGAAATCTGTCAATCGAACCGCCCGTACTGCAGCACAACAATCCAGCAAAACCGCTACTCAGACCATCCGAAGCGGAATGGCACGCAGAGCCGCGCGCGCAGAGATTCAAGCATCTGTCACAGAAGATCCCTTGCGTGTACAGAACCGCATTTTGAGTGCAGGTTTTGTGGTCTTACTCATGATCTTAGGCGGAGTCGTATTGTGGGCAACCCGCCCGCAAACCACATCTCCGCAAGTTAATCCAGGCACTTCACCATTACTCGCCAGCACAGATGATTCGACTATCCCGGACACCGTAGCACTAAGTACACAAGTCCCCACAGCTACGCCGCTACCCAATGTGTTGCAGGCACGCGGGAGTATCGCTTACGTAGTACGTGAGCGCGGTCAGGATGACTTGTGGGCCATCAATATTGGTTCGCCAAATCCAATACGAATAACCAATAGTCCTTCAGACGAGCGCGATCCATCCTGGTCCCCAGATGGGCGGCGTTTAGCTTATGCTTCCCGCCAAGATGGTAACTGGGAACTTTATGTTTATGATTTACCAAGTGGGCAGACGGTTCGACTGACCTATGAGCTGTCATTTCAAGGTGCACCACGCTGGAGCCCTGACACCGCATCCCCATATTTGGTATATGAAAGCTATCAAGGGGAAAACCTTGATATTTATCTGGTCCCAGCTGATGGATCCCAGGCTCCATTACGAGTCACCGATCATCCCGCGCCAGATTTCTCCCCTTCCTGGTCGCCCGGTGGAAGAAGTATAGCCTTCGTATCATGGAGAGATGGAAATCAAGACATTTTCCTATTCTCACTAGATGATCCCCGGGACAGCGCCTCAGTCAACCTGACTCAAACACCGGGACTAGATGAAAACTATCCAGCATGGTCACCGGATGGTCGATTACTTGCCTATAGCGCGGTAGATCAAGGTATAGAAAAAGTATTTGTGCTCGCAGCCAATGAGCCAGGAGCAAGTCCACAGGTTATCGCACGGGGACGCGCACCATCCTGGTCACCTGATGGCACCAGTCTGATCTATGCAGTCGATTCAGTGGGGGGTACCCAACTTGTAGCTACGCCCTATCAACAGACTGGCATATCGACTCTGGTTATTGGCACAAACTTTGCCGCAAGCAATCCGGTTTGGTCAGGGCAACCCCTTCCGGCTGCGTTAGTCACTAGCGGTGGACTGGCTTCAGGTGTACCACAGGCTCTCTTTATTGAGCAAGAGGCTCGACAATCTGATGGCCTCTATCGCTTGGGAGCGCTTGAAAGTGTAGAAGCACCCATCCCGAATTTAAGTGACCGTGTCAACGATTCGTTCAATGCCTTACGCCGCCGAACCAACCAAGTTGCCGCCTGGGACTTTCTCGGTCGGTTAGAAGACGCATTCTGGCGAATTGATCGACCAGTACAGCCAGGAGAAGAGCGACGTAACTGGTTAATGACCGGTAGAGCATTTGCGATCGATCGACAACTCATCCGAGGATTTCCACCACAGGTTGAAGTCGTGAAAGAAGATGGAGAACTTGATACTCGGTGGCGCATTTATGTAAGAGTCAATGAAGACTCACAAGATGGCCAATTCGGAGAGCCATTGAGACGTATGCCATGGGACTTCCTGAGCAGAGAGTCCGGCGATTTGGACGCTTACAACGCAGGAGGGCGTCTACGCAATCAGGTGCCAACTGGCTATTACATCGATTTCACTCGACTGGCACTCGATTATGGTTGGGAAAGTATTCCAACCGGAACTGACTGGCGCGCTAATCAGTTCAGCATCAATTATTGGCTCTTCCGTGCAGCCACCGACCTAACATGGGAACAAGCCATGCTTGAACTCTACACACGTGACCAGTTAGGCGGATTTGTGGCTACTCCAACTCCGCAACCCGGATGAGTACTAAAGTATGATGCGTATTTTTTCGAGCGTTCCTGTTTTCATGATTCTCACGGCCGTAGTCGGATTATTTGGCGCAGCAGTATGGTTGAATGCTCAGTCCGCACCGAGCATTTCCACGATCATTCCAACTGAAGTTATCCCAACTGATGATCCACAGGCCTGGCAAAGAATATTGCGTGAAGGATTCGGAAGTAATAGCACGCCACTCCCCACCATTGCCCTTCCACAAGAAACGTTTGCCCCGCCCACCTTAGTTCCGTCTGACAGCAATCAGGTCCCGATTGGGCCTGCTCAAACGGGTAATGACCAACGACCAACACTCAATCCGGCCTCAACACCTACTCTGGCCAATCCAAGTACCCTAATTGCGAGCAATGCCATACCAGTAGTTACTGAACAATTTGTAACGCGTCCACCATCCGAATGGCAGCCACCGGCATTAGTCCCTCCAGTATCGCGTGATCCCCTGGGCCGTGACCATTACTGGCTGGCTCGCCCAGTTGATTCAAGTGCGCGCAACTTCGAGATATATGATTATCCGTACGGTTCTGATGGGCCACCGCAGCAGACACCCTGGCGTATCCATCACGGCATTGATATGCCAAATCCAATCGGCCAGACGGTACGGTCAGCAGGCTCAGGCGTAGTACTGTGGGCTGGGCCGGATTTCCAGAATACCTTCAGTTATGGCAATGTAGTATTTATCCAACATGATTTCGGTTATCGAGGTCAACCGATCTACACCCTTTATGCCCATCTCTCAGCCGTACTCGTCACGCAAGGATCAATTGTCAATATCGATGATCCAATCGGTTTGATTGGCAATACAGGGCGTGTAAGTGGCCCACATGTTCACTTTGAGGTTCGCGTGGGTGGTGACCGATATGGCGACACGTACAATCCAGTATTATGGATGGTGCCCTATGTGGGTCATGGCACAATCGCAGGCTTAGTGACCAATGCAAGAGGTACGCCATTACAAGATCAGACGATTACCATTCGTGATCGACGAAATGGTCTGGTAGTACGTTCCACAACCAGCTATATCTATCTGGATAATGCGTCAGATGTGAATTCAGATCCCTTGTGGCAGGAAAACTTTGCCAGCGGGGATATTCCAGTTGGACGCTACGAAGTCATTACAACCATTGACGGTCTACGGGTTTCCCGTATTGTAGATGTGATTGAAGGCGTAACCAGTTTTGTGGAGTTGACGCCGCTCGAAGCCGCAACAGCGCAACCAGAAGCAACAACAGTACCCTAGCCATCAGGAAATCGATGGTTTCAGAAGCTTCCATTTGCGTGATGATGATCTACACTGATTAACGTTATATAGGCTAACAGAAAGGGCGATTATGGCCTTCTGGAAAAAGCAACCTGCACTCCGTGGCATGTCGATACTGATCTTGATTATGCTAGCGACTCTAGCGCCAATCAGTGCACAAGATACAGCGCCATCGTCAGATACAACGCGAAACTTGCAGTCTGGCTTAAGTGTGAGCGACACACTGGATGAGGCAAATGCGGCCAGAGTATATACTTACACTGCGCAAACCGCTGAGCAAATCCAGATTGAGGTTACATCTGATACGAATCTGGTGGCACTAGTTACAGACGGCGCTGCTAACACGATTGTGTCACAAACCAACATCGTGGATGCTTTCGATGTCCAGTTACCGATTGCCGGGACCTACTACCTAACCATCTTTAGCGCAGCAGGCATTCCAGAAAGTGAAATTGATTTCAGTATTCTCATCACTCTGGAATCGGGATCTGTCGCCACATTCCAGGAGCCTGCACAGCTCATCACCCAGACAGGGATCCAAATGAGCCTGGCATGGGACTCAATTGCCAATCTTGATCTCGAAATTCGTGATTCGGTTGGAGGTAGTCTGCGGTTTGCAACCCCATCAGTTGCCAGTGGTGGTGCATTCGGTATCAATCAAAACAGTGTCTGTGCAAATCAAACGACCAATCCAGTCGAACAAGCGACCTGGCCAGCAGGTGCAGTTCCAACAGGTAGCTATGAATTGCTCGTCTATTACCAACCACTACAGGACTGCCCCACCAGTGATCCTGCAAATTTGACACTTTCTGCAACTGTTGATGGGCAAGCCATTGAGACTATTGAAGGTAGTATTGCCCCCGGCCAAGTCTTCCTGGCAAGTGTCACTATTGGCGAAGATGGCACTATCACCACAGGCGCTAGTGGTATTAAGGTTGACCCGCCAACAGCGACTGGCATTGATATATCAACCGCCAATCCATTAGCACTGGGCACGGCGGTCAATGGAAGTATCACGCGGAGCCAGACCGCAGAAATCTACCGTTTCACAGGTCAGGCAAATGACGTTATCACCCTTAGTATGGACGCCACTGGTGGTAACCTCGATACCCTTCTCATGATTTTGGATCCAAATGGCAATATCGTTGGAACAAATGATGACCGCGCCAACGGAATCACCAATGCACAAATCCAAAACCTTACGCTGATTGTTCCTGGAGAATATACCGTCATTGCCACTCGGTATGGACAGTCATTAGGGGGTACTGAAGGAACATACGCACTATTACTAGAATCCCAGACGGTGACACAGACTGCCAGCAATGAAGTCCTGGCAACCCTGAGCAATCTGCCGCGCGGTTCAGTCGCAGTTAGCCTCCAATGGAGCACTAACGCTGATATTCAATTGCTGGTGCGTGATCCACAGGGAAACACCTTGTTCAATGATCGCACCTCTGTTGCCAGTGGTGGACAGTTGATCTCTAACGGGAATCTAAATTGTACTGTCGCGCAAGGTAGCCCCCTACTTTATGCATACTGGCCAGAAGGACGCTTGCAGGCTGGGGCATATGAAATTGAAGTTCAGTATCGCAACCAGTGCAATGACAATAGACCGGTACGGGTCACTTTGAATGTGATTGCTGGCGGTACTAACGTCATCAGCACAACCACACAGGACATGCTGTTTCAAGAACGCTATGTTAGTAGCTTCTTCGTAGATACAGCGGGAGTCATTACTGCGGGTGACGGTGGATTGTTTGGCACTGTGGTACGTCCGGATGCCTCTGGTTTCCTACCACAAGTCAACGCAACCTCAGACAGCATACCAACCATTAGCTTCAATCAAACGATCAACGGAAGTATTCGACTTGATCGGCGGGCGGAATTCTACGGTTTTGATGGGGAAGCTGGCCAAGTAGTTAGCGTTCAGATGCAGCGTGTCAGCGGCACACTTGACCCCGTCCTATTCCTGATTAGCCCCAATGGCATCCAAGTTACTCAAAATGATGATGCCACTGGCGATACACGTGACGCACTGATTAATCAATTTGCCTTGCCAGAGACAGGCCGATACATTATCATAGCCACACACTTTGGTGGGCAATTTGGGGTAACAGCCGGGGATTACACCCTTGGCCTCAGACCGAGCTAGTTGAAAGTACAAAGAGAAGCCGACAGGTCAAATCGGCTTCTCTCATCCACTAACACCCACCACTAATTAGGAACAGCTTGATGAAGAACCGCCTAGGCATTACCGGATTACTCGCTCTCATCCTGGTTATAGCAGCATGTGTGCCAACACCCAATCTCCGCAATGAAAAGCTGTTGAACGACGATTTCCTGGTTTCACCACCAGAAAACTGCGATGCACCATGCTGGCGAGGAATTACCCCGGGCGTGACTGAGTGGGCTGAAGCCATCACCATCCTGGAAGATGATTCGACACTCAATGACCCTCAAGTACAAAATCTGGAAGACGGTCAACCTGCAGTTGGCGCACTGTGGAAAATGATCGATGGTGAAGACTGTTGTCAAATGGTCAGCGAAGATGGCGAAACTGTGAGTTTTATTGTACTCCAGTTGTCCCCTAACCATACTTTGGGAGAGCTTATCGAAGCGAGGGGCGAACCAGCATATGTTATCGGATCGCCAGGTGTCGAAGATCAGGCACTCATAAATATTCTCTATCCAGATAGTGGATTAATCGTAGGTGTTTTCGTGGCTGGCGAACAAGCGGGTTCATTAAGCGCCAGCAGCGAGATCGTGGTGGCTTATCTACTAACGCCTGATCGAATGGACTTAATTGTCAATACAAGCAATTTGTATGGATGGAAAGGCTACGGGCCGTTCAACATCTATGCACCAGAGGCCACCGAAGCCGATTTCATCGTGACGCCTAGTATCACCTTAACCGCACCACCACCCGCATAATTGTGGCTAGGCTAGTATCATCTTTAGTGAGTATGAGTTTTCAAGAGGAGCCAAGTCAGTCCTATGACCGATGAAGTAAAGCAAAGCGCGCCGGTTTCAATCACTGAACTTGCGCCCCGTATGGAACTTCAGGGCAAAGTTAAGCGTATTGAACTGTATGGTGCGTTCGTGGACATTGGCGTCGGGACTGATGCTCTGCTCCACATATCCCAATTAGGCAAGCCAAACGTTAAGAACGTGAGCGATGTCCTCAAAGTAGATGACACCATTGCAGCATATGTACTCAAGGTGGATGCTACCGCAGGGCGAGTCGCCCTTTCGATGGTTTTGCCTCCAGAACATAGCTGGGATGCTATACGTGAAGGTGCACAGGTCACCGGGAAAGTAGTCCGCGTTGAGAGCTATGGTGCATTCGTCGATATAGGCGCAGAACGACCAGCGATGGTGCATGTTTCTGAGTTGTCGGACAATTATGTTAAGTCTGCGGCTGATATCGTCCAAGTGGGACAAGAAGTTACTGGGCACATCATTAAGATCGACCGTAAAGCGCGGAAGATTGACATGAGCCTAAAAACTCCGGTCGAAGACATCGTTTACGAGCCTGAAACTATCGATGAAGGACCAGCACCGACAGCCTTCGAAATGGCTTTCCGCGTGATGTCTGATGAAGAAGGTGGCAGTCGACGCGATAAACAACGTAAGCGCAACGACCGTGACCGCCGCAGACGCGAACAAGATGACATCATCGAGCGAACTCTACGTAGTCACTCGAGCTAGTAAGCAAAACAAAAGGGAGCAAATGCTCCCTTTTGTTTTGCCAGATCCTACTCACCTAGCTAGACTGACTGAAATTGAGCCTTCCACAACCGAATACTTGCGACGATGAAGAAGAGTGTCATGATGGTCTCATGAGCGAGGCACCATGGGCACAAAGCCTGGAGAATTGCAACCTGGACATAGACCAAAAACACCGAATACAAGAAGGCAAACAGTGCAACACCAAATACGAGGATGACGCTGTATTCCTGCAGGAACGGAAGGCGATCCTCAAGCACCAACAACAAACCCAACAATAGGTAGGTTGCCAACCCCAGCCAAGCAATGGGGATTCCGAACAGGCGCGAATAAGCGCTATTCTGCACAGTTTCGCAATCGAATGCCCCGCCCGCCACACAAGCCATCGGCACATCAGTCAGTTTGACGTAACTCAGGTACACTGTGACGACGAGACCTAATGCAATCAAAATGAGGCCAACAAGTCGCAGCGAAATACGTGTCTGAGGGGCACCAGCAGAAGATGATTCCGGTGCTGTTTGCAGGGTTGCCATTGAGTATTCCAACCTTTCTTGAGGTGAACAACTTATCCAGACCAGTGTAAATCATGTCACTACAGGGGTCTAGCTACACTCACAATTGGTCGTCAGAATGTGCGAAGTTTACGTACAGATAGTTGTGTTCCGGCAGGCACAAACTTGACATCTTCAGGAACAACGAGCAATCCATCAGCCTTTACCATAGAAGTTAATGCACCAGAACTCTGCGTACCCGTCAAATGGGCGATATATTCCCCATCTGTATGTATCAGGCGGACACGTAGATAACTACGACGTCCATCAGAATAAATATCTTCGCCAGTAGTCGCCATTATAGTTGGAACATCCAGAGATCGACCAGCAAGTCTGCAAATTGCCGGACGAACAAATAAATCAAAAGTGACCATCGCAGAAACGGGATTACCAGGCAATCCGAAATATGGAACTTCCCCTACTCTACCATAAGCCAGAGGTTTTCCTGGGCGAACATTGATCTTCCAGAAATCAACTCGACCCAGTCCATTTATCACCGTTCGAACCACATCAAAAGCCCCTACAGAAACGCCCGCTGAGCTAATGATTATGTCAGGGTCATGCTCGAGTGCGGACAAAAAAGCTGCTCGAACATCAGACACTGTATCCCTTGCAATCGGTAATCGAACACAGGTTCCGCCATATGATTCTACTAAAGCCGCTAAAGCATAACTGTTGCTATCGTATATTTGACCGCGTTGCAGTTGGTCATGAATATCGACCAGTTCATCGCCTGTCGACACGATAGCCACTCTGGGGCGACGGTACACTAACAAGCGTCCTCTTCCGATTGAAGCGAGAACGCCTATTTCTTCAGCGCGAAGGACTGTATCGGCACTGATCACGACTTGACCAATCTGAATATCCTCACCAATGAGCCGAATATTGTCACCCCGTCGCGCAGCTTGTTTCAAAGCTACCGATTCTGGCAGGGTCTCTTGAGCATTTATCGTCCAAAAAGCATCTGTCAACTCAACTGGTATGACAGCATTTGCACCATCCGGTATGGGGGCACCTGTCATAATGCGCGCAACGGTTCCTGGAGAAAGTGATTTCTCCGGAAAAGTTCCAGCAGGAATATCCATACTTATCGGTAAACTTAGTGGAAACTCAGTTTGTGCGCTAGTCGTCTCTTCGGCCCGTACCGCAAAACCATCCATGCTGGCATTTGCAAAAGCTGGAATATTGACAGGAGAGACAATATCAGACGACAACACGCGACCTAGCGCTTCATCTAGAGTAATTTCCTCCGGCGACAGCGGTTGGAAATCCTTCAACATTCTTTCAAGAGCCGTATCAACTGAAAGCAAATTACTCACTCAACCCCTCCACAACAGTTATGACTAGTCGGATGCAGCTAAACTCAGCCTAGAGTTGGAAAAATGTATTATAATTCGACTCATCACGATAGCGGTTCTACCCATAAGCTTAACAAATAAGAAGCTAACCACTAGATGACACCTTCCGCATTGACCAAACTTTACGAAGCACTAGGTGATCTTTCTCCAAATGATCAACTGCTGATTGAGAAAGCCTTTCAACGTGCTGAAGCAGCCCATGCCGGCCAAAAACGCAAATCAGGTGAACCCTACTTCATTCATCCCATCGCAGTGGCACAGATTCTGGCAGAAATGAAGCTGGACGCTGAATCAGTAGCTGCCGGTTTATTGCATGATGTCGTTGAGGATTGTGACATCACAGTCAGTGAACTCCGTCAAGAATTTGGCAAAGGGGTCGCCACGATTGTGGATGGCGTAAGTAAACTCAAAAATCTAGTTGATAACAAAGCAAAAACTGGAGCAAGTGACAATGAGCTTGAATATTTCCGAAAAATGCTCCTTGCCATGGGTGATGATGTACGAGTGATTATTGTTAAGTTAGCAGACCGACTACACAATATGCGAACTCTGGATTTCATGCCAGTCGCAAAACAACGAAAAAAAGCACAAGAAACTTTAGACATTTTTGCCCCTTTAGCGAATCGACTCGGTATCTGGCAAATAAAATGGGAGTTGGAAGACCTAAGTTTTCGATATCTCAATTCTGAACCCTATTTCTCGATCTTACGGGGATTAGACGAGCGCCGATCAGTACGTGAAGCCTATATGCAAAAGGTCATCACAAAATTGCGTGAGGCTTTGGATACTGGTGGTATCGCCAAAGCAACCATCACAGGGAGACCTAAGCATATCTACAGCATCTTCAAAAAGATGGAACGCAAAAAAGTACCTTTAGCACAAATCTACGACGTACGGGCAGTGCGCGTCATCGTCGATGATGTTCCACAATGCTATCAGGCACTAGGTGTCGTCCACAATTTGTGGAAACCGATTCCAGGCGAATTTGATGACTACGTTGCAGTACCCAAAGACAACTTCTATCGTAGCCTGCATACAGCGGTCATTGATGATGAAGGCAAACATATCGAAGTTCAAATTCGAACGTGGCAAATGCATGAAGATGCTGAATATGGTATTGCGGCACATTGGCGCTATAAGGAAGGCAATACCAAACAGCGGGATGAAGCTTTTGAGCAGCGATTGAGCTACTTGCGTCGATTAATGGAATTTGGGCCAAACATCGAAGATGCAGCTACTTTCGTTGATACAATGCGGTCAGAGGTATTCCAAGACCGCGTCTATGTGTTCAGTCCAAAAGGTGATATTTTTGACCTCCCTATTGGTTCAACACCTATTGACTTTGCATATCATGTTCATACAGACATTGGACATCGCTGCCGCGGGGCAAAAATCGGTGGACGAATAGTTAACCTGACGCATACTCTAAAAACAGGTGATCAAATTGAGATCCTGACCGCTAAACGAGGTGGTCCTAGCCTCGATTGGTTGAACCCCGATCTAGGTTATGTCCATACTGCTCGCGCTCGCGAAAAAATCAAGAACTGGTTCCGCAAGTTAGACCGTGAAAAAAACATCAGCACAGGTCGTGAGGTAGTCGAATATGAACTCAAGCGCCTGTCTTTAGAGTATTTGGCTTTTGATGATATTGCTACAGCTATGGGCAATTACAAGGTTGATGACTTTCTCGCACTAGTCGGTGCGGGTGATATCACCGGTGCGAACATTGCCAATAAATTACTAGAGCGTGAAACACAAGAACGCGAAGCACATCAAAAATCGACGCTCGAGACATTGGCGGAACAAGGCATTACCGCTACCCCAAAACTTGACACACCTGCTTCTGGAATTCAGATCATGGGTGCAGGTGGTATGTTAGTCCATTTTGCTCAGTGTTGTAGTCCAATGCCTGGTGACGAAATTATCGGCTATGTTACTCGTGGACGAGGGGTCACTGTACACCGCCGAGATTGCCATAATATCCAAGCACAGAATGAAACTGAACGATTTATTGATGTCTCATGGGGAAATGCAACAGTCGAGGGACGTTATGCCGTCCCATTGGAAATTATGGCCTATGATCGTGAAGGCTTACTACGAGATATCAGCACAGTGATTGCTGATGAGAAAGTGAATATTTCACGGGTTGCGGTGTCTACCAAGCAACATATGGCAAAAGTACAAATGACGATGGAGATCACTAGTTTTCAGCAATTGACCCGAATACTCAGCAAGATCGAAAGAATCAAAAATGTGGTCGAAGCGCGACGCCGCCACATGGCCTAAGCATAGGATTGTTTCAGCATAGAAATACTATGTATCATTGGATACAGAGGGGCGCAAGCGATCAGTTACTAGAGATCGATTCGTCAATACGCATTCTTCTTGCCCATCCCCAACACAAAAGTCATCAAACACTTATAAGCTCTTTCTTGGACACTCAACCAGCAGTCTATTTAAAAGTTGATACTCTAGTCCACAATGTTAAAGATCTGGATATACAACTTCAGATCGCCTATGAGACTCACAGTATCCCCCAATCCCAATATAGAACATGTTCATTGATTCTGGATGCTACAGCTCCTATTGAGCCGCAAATCTTGATTGAGTTTTTTCAGAAATATCTACAGCAAACAGCAGAAGGAATATTGCTCTTTTGCAGTAGGAACTACCTAGATTTGATTGAACGCTTCCCGGAAATCAAGGCCGTCACAAAGCTCTGGCCCACAAGTAACGAGTGGATGCTAATCGACTATCTCCAGCGTGACCACCATCGTCAACTAGTTGAAGTTTACGCCTTAGGGTCAGGACGCGCTGTAGTCAATGGCAACATGGTCACGGATTGGGGAGGAGAAATCCCTAAGAAACTGTTCTTCTATCTGATTGATCGTGAACTACAAACACGTCAGCAGATATTCGAGACGATCTGGCCTAATTTGCCGGTTAGAGAGGCAACAAATCTATTCCATGTTACCAAACGCAAACTCAACGATGCGCTGAAGTTTGACTTGATGGTTTTTGGGGGAGGCTACTATCGCCTCTCACATGCAATTGATTTGCATTATGATGTAGCTACCTATATCACCACTTTACAAGAAAGTGCAGTTTCACAATCACACAAGAACATATCACTTCTCAAGCGCTGTGCGGCTATGTATCGGGGCGATTTCCTTACCGGACTAGAGGGAGAGTGGGTACAAATACGCAGAGATGAACTACGCAGAACCCATGCAGAGATTCTAGCAAACCTAGATACTCGCAATCATCATCGAGAAAATGCCATTGGACAACACTCTAGGTATTCGCGTTGAATCTGTTGCTTGAGCAATATGCGCACAATCTCCATCGTATCCCCACGATAACCGTCCAAAAGGCACGTATTCTTCCATGACGGAAAGCTAAAGTGGAGAATACAAATGGCACGGACTATATCAATGTAGGTCTGCGGTTAAGTCATCTCCAGGTCGGGTTCCGCAATACGCGGTTGATAGATTACCACACCAACAATTGACTCTTTGGATCGCAACGACATCATGATATCACCGCCGTTACGGCCACGCGCTACCTGAGGAGCACGTCCCAGGCGCATGTAGTAAGGTTTGTTTCGATCTGTGAGTGCGATTAAATTATCATCCATACGACCAATTGCAGCTGCCGCCAGCCCTGCGCTACCGGGAGGCAAGCGCATAGCTATAACACCGCTACCAGCACGTCCCTGCACCGGGTAATCACTCACAGGTGATACTTTTCCCACACCATCATTGGTTATACACCACACATATTGGTTCGGTACAACGATCAACGCACTAATCACCTTATCGCGCTGACCGGCTAACTTGATACCGCGCATTCCGCCAGCACCTAATCCAGTAGGACGTACTTCTTGCTCACTAAAACGTATCGCTTGCCCTTGATATGTCGTCAAAATGACTTCATTGTCGCCGATGGTTGGTAGTACCCAACCAAGTCGGTCGCCTTGTTCGACATCCATCACTTTGAAGACATTCGACTTTGAGCCAGGCAAATCCTCGATTTTCAACCGCTTAACTTCACCGCCTTCACTAGCAAAGAGCAGGTATCCGGCTTCCAGGTTACCTGGCAAACTAATGGCAGCAGTAATTTCCGCGGTACCAGGCAACGCCGATAGACTACTAAAAATCGTACCCTCGACCGGGTCATTGACCTGAGGGATTTGATGGACCGGGATCGTCACGCACTGACCATCAGATGTAAACAGGTAGATCAATTGAGTCGTGCTACTGTCCATGATGAATCGAGGTGGTTCCGACACATCTGCGGTCACTTTTGGTTGAACATAGTCATAGCCACGCCCCAATTTGCCACCCACCGTCAATGTTACCCATGCATCTTCAGTGGGCATTAGCAGTGAATCGGCTGTGACCGCCGTAGCAGTACTATCAGCAATTAACGTCCGGCGAGGATCGTTATAGGCTTGTTTGACCGTAGTAAGTTCTTCAGCAATCACATTGCGCTGCTGTTTCGGACTGGCAAGTAAGCTTTCCAGATATTTGATCAGCTTGACCTTTTCCTTATGCTCGTCTTCAATTTTCTTGCGCTCCAAAGCTGCCAAGCGCCGCAACTGCATATCAAGAATGGCTTGTGCCTGCACTTCATCAATCTTTAGGAGCGACATCAAGTTAGTTCGCGCGGTTTCTGCGTTCTGGGACTTCCGAATGGTAGCTATGACCTTGTCAAGCGCATCAAGTGCCTTAAGTAAACCTTCGAGGATATGGGCACGCTCACGAGCACGATTCAGATCAAATTCACTGCGCCGACGGACAACTTCTAACCGATGATCGAGATAGACTTTGAGTACTTGCTTTAGACTCAGTAGACGAGGCTCACCATCCACTAGAGCCAATACAATAATGCCAAAGGTTTCTTGTAAAGGAGTGAGTTTGAATAGTGCATTGAGCACTTTGTCAGGTTCTGCCCCACGCTGCAACTCAATAACCAATCGCAACCCTTGTCGGTCGGACTCATCCCGCATGTCGGCGAGTCCCTCTAGTTTGCCATCCCGAACCAAGGATGCCACACGCTCAATCAAGGCAGATTTATTCGTCTGGTAAGGCAATTCGCTGACAATAATGCGAGATTTGCCGCGTCCCATATCTTCAAAATGGACCTTGGCACGAATGGTGATCTTGCCGCGACCAGTCGCATAGGCACTGACAAGTGTATCCTCCCCATCCTCGAGACCATCCATATGTCTGAATACCAAACCACCAGTTGGGAAGTCTGGCCCTTTGACAAAATTCATCAAATCAGAGACGGTTATATCCTCGAACTTATCCCAATTATTGAGCATATAGACCAATGCATCACAAACTTCCCCGAGGTTATGTGGAGGAATATTCGTAGACATCCCGACTGCAATACCCGAAGAACCGTTCACTAGCAGATTGGGAATGCTGCAAGGCAACACTGCAGGTTCGCGCAAACTGCCGTCGAAATTATCAACAAAGTCAACTGTCTCTTTATCAATATCGACAAGAAGTTCCTCGCCAATATCGGCCATACGGGCTTCGGTATAACGCATAGCTGCAGCACCGTCGCCATCAATGCTGCCAAAGTTACCCTGCCCATCAACCAGCATATAGCGCAGCGAGAAATCCTGTGCCAACCGCACCATTGATTCGTAAACCGCGGCATCACCATGTGGGTGATATTTACCCAGCACTTCACCAACGATACGAGCGCTTTTCTTGTAGGGCGAATCTGCTCTGATGCCCATATCATGCATCGCATAGAGAATACGACGATGCACAGGCTTAAGCCCATCGCGTGCATCAGGCAACGCGCGCGCCACGATCACACTCATAGCGTAATCGAGGTAGGCCGCACGCATTTCCTGACCAATGTTAACTTGACGAACAGCACCGTCGCTCATACGATCCTCGGTATCAGTAGATGAAGGCATGTTGTTAGCTCACTCAGCGTGATCGGTATTCTAGGGTTGAATGAAAGGTGTGTCAAAGATAAAACACCTGTTCTATTATAACACAGACGGGAAACCTGCGCTTCCCCGACTCTTGTCTTAACATCGTAGTCGCATCAACGAGCTTATGGTAGTATGACCCCTCATGAAAAACTACCATCACCCTCTGATTACTGTCATTTATGCCTGCTGCGTATTCCTGATCGCGGCCTGTGAACCACAGGAACCTATTCGGGTATATGTAACTCCCACGCCTCAAACCTCTGGGGCTACAAGCACCGCTATTCCCACAATTTCACTACCAACCGCAACTGAAGAACAGACAGCAGTTGTTGAAGTGACCGCTACGCCGGCTAGCCTAGATCTTGGCGAGATTAACAGTACACCAACAACGACTTTTATTGGGCCAGTAGTTGGTGAAAGCTACACACTTCCACCAACTTCTACGTTGCGCCCAACCAACACCCCTACTCTAACTATCGAAGTACCCATTACAGCAACACCAACTAGTGAACCAACCATACCTGCGCTGTCCCCAACTCCGCTCCCCGCTGGACCAGTTCCGACCCAGTTACCGATGCCTAACTTAAACCCAGATATGATGGGGGTGCAACTTGACCCAACTCTCAATCAGCAAGATTGGAATCAAGCCATTTCTGATCTTCAGAGATTAGGTGTGCGGTGGTTAAAGGTACAAATTTCGTGGGATCAAATGCAACCGAATGGCCCCGATGAAATCAGCGAAGACTTGAAGCGGCTGGAAATATACTTGAAAAGCGCTCATAACAATGGATCAGGCTTTAGCATCATGTTGAGTTTTGCCAAAGCCCCATTGTGGGCGAGAAGCAATGACGATCAATCTGGGCCACCAGATGATCCCAATGCACTGGCGAATTTCATCACCATGGTGCTAGATCGGGTTGGAATCGCGACTTATGCGGTGGAGATCTGGAATGAACCCAATCTAGTACGAGAGTGGGTTGGTCAGCCGCTAACTGGTCAATCCTACATGCAATACTTTGTGCCTGCCTACAATGCAATTAAGACCTGGTCGGCAGCAAAGGCACAAGATCCGAACGAGCCGCTCCGACACAGCATTCAGATTATCACAGCTGGTTTAGCTCCCACAGGGGAGAATCCGGCGGCAGGTTCCCGCAATGACCGAACCTATCTGCAAGAGATGTTTGCTGCTGGGTTAGGACAGTACACTGATGCAGCCATCGGCATCCATCCCTATGGTTGGTGGCACCCGCCAACAGCCACTTGCTGTTCGGATGATCCCCGTGGCTGGAACAACGACCCACATTTTTTCTTCGCGGACAACATCCGCGATTTTCGCCAGGTCATGGAAGCATCAGGTGCTGGATCAATGCAGATGTGGATCACTGAGGTTGGGTATGCGACCTGGGAACATTTGGCAGGAGATGCTCCGCAACAGTGGATGACGTACATTGGTGAATGCCAGCAGGGCAATTACACGGTAGAAGCCTTCCAATATGTGCAATCACTTCCCTATATGGGACCCATGATCCTGTGGAACCTTAACTGGGCAATGCTCACAGGAATGGTTGAAAACCGGGATGAACGAGCTGCCTACAGTCTGATTGTACCGCTGCCAATCCGCGAACGGGCTGCTTACTGGATGCTATATGATGCTATCCGTCCCGATGAACAATTGGCAGATTATGCTCGTTGTAGAGGGGCGAATGTTAGCGGCTAGAAAAGTCAAGTGCCACTCACTCTTATAGAAAATAAAAAGGGATTGCGGTTGTGACCGCAATCCCTTTTTATTTACAGTAAACACCTAGGCGTTTGAGCCCATCTCCTCCATATCGGAGTCATCATAGTCGCCAGAGTCCACGTCGAGCGCCCCTTGTGCCTCGAGAGTGACATTGGGAGCAACTAATTCGCGATCCTGGTACGTATGGAACCCGGTGCCTGCCGGGATGAGCTTACCGATGATGACATTCTCCTTGAGACCATAGAGTTTGTCCATCTTGCCCTCGATGGCGGCACCTGCCAACACCTTGATCGTATGCTGGAAGCTAGAAGCAGACAGGAAGCTATCTGTGCTAAGAGCACATTTCGTAATGCCCAGCAGCATCGGTGCTGCCGATGCAGGTTCGCCACCATCTGCCATAATGCGGCTGTTGAGGTCCAACAAGCGCAGCTTATCGATCATTTCGCCAGGGAGCAACCCGGTATCACCGCTACGCGTAATCTGCACCCGGCCCAACATCTTGCGGATGACGATCTCAAAGTGCTTATCCGCGATATTCACGCCCTGGTTACGATAGACCTTCTGGATTTCGGTCAACAAGTACATCTGTGTAGCATCTTGACCCAGAATTCGCAGAATGCGGTGCGGGTTCTTCGCACCTTCTGTCAATTGCATACCCGGGTAAACCTGTGAGCCTTCTGCCGCTTCAGGAACGAGACGGGCATTAGATGGAATTTCGTATTCCATTTCCTCGCGTCGTTCATAACGGATGTAAAGTTGATGCCCTTCCAGGTGGATGATACCCTTCATCTTGGCGATGATTTTATTCTCACCACCGACTTCCTGGGCAACAACATCACCTTCCTTAACGACAGATTCATCCTCAACCATCACATCCCAACCAACCGGGATCTCATATTGCTCGCTAAATGCCTCGCTATTGATGACCGTTGCGATACGGACACCATCACGACGGCTCAGTCGCAGGGTACCACCAATATCGGTGATAACCGCCTCGCCTTTAGGCTTCTTGCGGGCTTCGAAGAGTTCTTCGACACGCGGCAGACCGCTGGTGATGTCACCAGATGCCTGGGCCGTACCACCGCTGTGGAATGTCCGAAGGGTCAACTGCGTACCTGGTTCACCGATTGATTGGGCAGCAACAATTCCGACTGCAGCGCCAATTTCAACCATATCGCCGCGACCCAGATCGCGCCCATAACACAGAGCACAAATGCCGTGAATCAGCGAGCAGGTCATCGGGCTACGAACATGAGCCAGATCGAGTTTACTTTCCTGAATGCGTGCAGCCTTATCTTCGTCAATCATCTCATTGCGAGCGACCAACAATTCTCCGGTTTCAGGATCATAGGTATCACTCGCAGCGCAGCGCCCAATAATGCGCTCATAAAGCGTCTGACCAGCGACATCGTCCTTCCGATTGACCCAAACCCCGGCATCAGTACCACAGTCCGTTCGGTTGACAATCACGTCCTGCGCTACATCCACGAGACGTCGGGTAAGATAACCGGCATCAGCAGTACGAAGTGCGGTATCCGCCAAACCTTTACGAGCACCGTGTGTGGAGATGAAATACTCCAGCGCGGTCAAGCCTTCACGGAAATGACTGCGGATAGGTAGATCGATAATGCGACCAGATGGATCGGCCATCAAACCGCGCATACCCGCTAGCTGAGTAATCGGACCAAAACCACCTTTGGTCGATCCTGAAATCGCCATGATGGCAATCGGACCAAACGGATCAAGCGCACCCTTGATGAGATCTTGCAGGCGATCCTTAGCACGGGTCCATTCATCAATGGTGATCTGATAACGTTCGTCTTCGGTCAACAAACCACGACGGAAGTCACGTTCGGCACCATCCACGATGGTTTCCGCTTCAGAGAGGATATCACGGCGCTCATCCGGCACTGTTAGGTCATTGACCGCGATGGTAGTGCCAGAGATGGTGGCGTAGTGGAAACCTGTATTCTTGATGGCATCGACTACATCAGTGGTGATGTCCCCACCAACCTGCTGATAGCTACGGGCCACCAAATCCTGCAATTCCTTCTTGCCCATCGTCTTCTGCTCAAAGCGCAGCTGGTCAGGAAGGATTCGGTTAAAGATTGCGCGCCCCACAGTACATGCTTCAGGTTCATCCTGAGGTGCGGAGGCATCATTGTAGTTACCGAGCAAGATTGGCGTATGCAGGCCAACAATACCCAGATTGTAGAGGTACTCGACCTCATCCATATCGGCAACTTTACGGCGCTCATGCAGGTTGGTAAAGACAACCTTATCGCCCAGATTCTTTTTGGCGATGAGTTTCTTCATCTCGACCGCGTTGACAAGGATGCAGTCGACCTGTCCCTCGAGAAGCGCACGGATGGTGTGGTCTGCCGCTTTCTCGACTACTTTGGTACGCCCATTTGCATCGGTCTCGGTCACGTCTTTAAAGACGACCGTACCAGGCAGTTCATGATTAAGAGCGTAATAGTAGCCATTGCCACGGAAAGGCACACCGACCTTTGCCTTTGCATCCGTCTTCAAGGCATCGATACTACGGTACTTATCGGCCTTCTTGGGGGTTGAGACAATTTCGACGGTCGGATCCATAGTCAGATAGTAGCAACCCAGCACCATATCCTTCGACGGGCCGACGATAGGTGCACCATCTGCTGGCTTCAACAGGTTGCGAGTACTCAGCATGAGTTCACGCGCTTCCGTCACCGCTTTATCGCTCAACGGAACGTGAACCGCCATCTGATCGCCATCAAAGTCTGCATTAAAGGCCGCGCAGACCAGAGGATGAATCTGAATAGCCTTGCCTTCTACCAACTGTGGTTCAAACGCTTGAATACCGAGGCGATGAAGCGTAGGAGCACGGTTCAGGAGTACTGGACGTTCCTTAATAACCTCCTCAAGGACCTCCCAAACTTCAGGTTTCTCGCGCTCAATGATGCGCTTGGCACCTTTGACATTACTGGCATAGTTGTAACGTACCAGGCGGCTAATGACGAACGGTCGGTAAAGCTCGAGCGCCATCGTCTTCGGCAGACCACACTGATAAAGCTTGAGCTTTGGCCCGATCACGATAACCGAACGACCCGAGTAATCCACACGCTTACCGAGCAGGTTACGACGGAAGCGACCCTTCTTGCCCTTGAGCATATCGCTGAGAGACTTCAGTTCACGTCGGCCACGGCGACTAAGCGCCTTACCACGCTGGCTGTTATCGATCAGGCTGTCAACAGCTTCCTGCAACATACGTTTCTCGTTGCGGACGATCACATCGGGCGCACCAAGTTCCAGCAGATGCTTTAGGCGATTATTGCGGTTAATGACACGCCGATACAGATCATTCAAGTCACTGGTGGCAAAACGACCACCATCTAACTGAACCATCGGACGTAAATCGGGCGGAATAACTGGCAACACCGTCAAAATCATCCATTCAGGACGATTACTACTCTTGCGAAGGCTTTCCACTACCCGCAAGCGCTTGGTCGCCTTCTTTTTGCGCTGCTTTGAGCGCGTATTTCTGACCTCGTGCCAAAGCTCGACCGCCAACTTTTCCATGTCCATCGTCTTGAGGATGTCATAGAAGGCTTCTGCACCCATATTGGCCTGGAATACATTGCCATATTTCAGCTTCAGTTCGCGGTAGCGAGTTTCAGGCAAGAATTGCAGCACACGCAGGTCTTGAAGTTCCTGGCGGGCTTTCTCCGCGGCCTGACGATACTGGGTCATCCGGTTATCGAGCTCAGTACGGTGCTCATCCAAAGCAGCAGAGGTGCTGCTCGTAATTGCATCCGCTTCGCGGTCGAGTTCGTCCAAGGAGGCCTGGCGCTCATTTTCTACCTGGCCCTGAAGGTCATTCAGATAAGAATTCATCGCATTTTGAATGCGAGAAATGCTCTCAGTCTCGACCTTTTCACCTTTGGCAATGATGATGAGGTTCGCCGCAGGGAAATCAATGTCGGCCTTCGCTTTTTGGCCCAGCATTGATTCAATTCTTGCCTGAATTTGCTGAGCCTGTTGAACAGCTTCATCGCTACGGCGATTGACTTCGTTGTTGAAGTGTTCATGAATCTCGGCAACGCGACCTTCGAAACTTGACAAAGCGGTATCGCGTTCAGCCTTGAGTGAGCTAATCTGCTCGGTAATATCGCCACCGAGTAAAGCTTCCTTCTGAGTCAGTTCTTTCTCAATGCGACCCAGTGACTTATTGCGAGCTTCTTCATCTACATTCGTAATGACGTACTGGGCAAAGTACAACACACGGTCAAGATTGCGGCGGCTGATATCCAACAGTAAGCCGAGATAGCTCGGCACACGGCGGGTATACCATACGTGGGCTACGGGAGCAGCCAATTCAATATGTGCCATGCGTTCACGACGGACTGATGCACGCGTTACTTCGACGCCACACTTGTCGCAGACAATGCCCCGATAGCGGACATTTTTGTACTTGCCGCAATAGCATTGCCAATCACGAGTAGGGCCAAAGATCGCCTCACAAAACAGACCATCTTTTTCTGGACGAAGACGACGATAGTTGATCGTCTCCGGTTTGGTCACTTCACCATACGACCACGAGCGAATCTGCTCTGGTGAAGCGAGGCTGATACGCAGTGCGCTAAAGTCCTTTGCTTCCAAAGTACGTCTCCTCTGCGCTAAACCAATCGGGCGGGCATAACTGGGGTACAGACTCGAATATCAAGCATTTCTTGAAAGAGCCGAAACGCTCAACCAACAGAAAGCAGCGTGTGGTTTTTGACCAACGCTGCGATTTGGGTGTTGAGCGTCATTCTTGCCATGTGTAAAAGAGTATCTTATGATTATTGTCTTTCTGTGTCAAGCACTCGTTTTAACTTCAAGATTATTCCTCTGCGAATTGACGATCATAGAGCTGTCGGTACAATCCATTCAGTTGTAGCAATTCATCATGGGTACCCTGCTCGACCACCTGCCCCTGCTGCATAACCAAAATCCGATCAGAATATCGAATGGTACTCAGCCGATGAGCAATCACAATGCTGGTACGACCCTTTAATACTTGATCGAGGCCCCGCTGGATAAGAATTTCTGTTTCAGTGTCAATATTGCTGGTGGCTTCATCAAGTATCAGAATACTTTGCGGGTTATGAAGCAATGCTCGAGCCAGGGCAATCAACTGGCGTTGACCATGCGAGAGGTTAGCGCCGCCTGGCAAGAGCTGATAATCATAGGTATTAGGTAGCTTCTCAATAAAGGGGGCTGCACAAGCAGTCTGAGCAGCGACTCTCATCGTATCAGTGGGAATAGCAGGATCAAATAGACGCAGGTTATCTGCAACCGTTCCATTAAAACAAAAGGGGGTTTGAGGAACTACCGTCACGTAACGACGCAAGTCAGCAAGACTCATCTGTCGTATATCCACGCCATCTATATAAATGCCACCAGAGTCGACATCGTAAAAACGTCCCAGCAACCCGGCTAAGGAAGTTTTACCCGCCCCAGTCGCTCCGACAATAGCAATCCGTTCTCCAGCACGAACTTCAATATTTAAGTTATTGAGAACAACCGTACCGGGCTCGTAGCTAAATGTAACATGATCAAAGCTGATCTCGCCCTGGAATTTTTTAGGGCGAACTGGAGTCGCAGGCTCACAAATTGATGGCTCTATATGTAGCATTTTGGCAATACGTTCACCGGCAGAAAGCGCTGTCTGTATTTGTGAAAACTGTTCAGCAAGTTGCTGGATAGGTTCAAAAGTACGGCGGCTGTATTGTATAAATGCAATGAGCATTCCAAGACTGGCCCACTGCGCCAAAACCCCTATTCCGCCCCCATATAACAAGATTGCCAGACCAATACTAGTGAGCACCTGAAGAATAGAAGCATAAATTGTATATTGGTCGCGCATTTCCATATGGACATCACGATAGCGCCGGTTAATGGCATCGAAATCAGCGCGCGAAACATCTTGACGTCCAAACAACTGCACAACTAGCATCCCGTTGAACTGTTCATTTAGATAGGCGAGATAATCCCCCACAACACCATGGTAGCGGCTGGAAGATGCACGGATAAGACGCCGAAAATAAACTGTCACAACCACGATTAGTGGCAGCACCACCAGCGCAATCACTGCTAAACGCCAGTTTAAAGCAAACATCACCACGACAATACCCAAAAGAGTAATGAGATTAGTGATGACTACGACGATACTGGTAGAAAGCAATTCAGTCAGAGATTCAATATCGTTAGAGAGCCTGGCAACTAACTGCCCAACAGGAGTCACAGTAAAGAAGCGTATATCCTGTTTGAGAATGTGCTCGAACAAGGTTTGACGCAGATTGACAAGGGCATTTTGCCCAACGGTTTGCAATAAGTAAGTCTGCAAAAAACGCAGAATAAACACGATCACAAGTGAAACAATATAAACAGTAGCATACGACCACAGAGCATTGAGATCACCGGTTGCAATTGGCCCGTCCACCGCCTGTTGAATAAGAAAAGGCGGTAGTAGTGAAAGCAACGACACACCTAGCAAAATGGAAAGAACCAGGAGCAAATCACGCAAGAACGGCCGAAGGAATTTCCCCATCATGCGCAACAAATAGCGATCAGAAAAACCAAGTGAGGAAGATGAGGTCCGAGTGGTATTAAGTAAGGTCATATGAAACTGCCGTTTCCTGAGACAATTCGCGGCTTACCATAGCCGAATATAGTCCACCTCGTTCCACTAATTGGGCATGACTGCCACTTTCTACAACATGCCCCGACTCCATTACGACGATAAAATCGGCATCTTTGACCGTTGCCATTCGATGTGCAATGATAATGCTGGTACGCGACCGTAGCACCTGTCGTAAATCAGCCAGGATATCGGCAGATGTTCGAGTATCTACACTCGACAGTGCATCATCGAGTACCAGAATAACCGGTTCGCGCACTAATGCCCGGGCAATTGCTACTCGCTGTTTTTGTCCACCGGAAAGCATGACACCTTTCTCGCCAACCAGGGTATCGAGACCCTGTGGCAGTTGTGGTAAATCATTACTCAGGCGCGAAATATGAATCGCCTCGGTTAAGTCATCATCAGTTATAGTAGCACTTCCCATACGAATATTGGCATGGACTGGTTGACTGAAAAGAAAGGTTGACTGCGGCACAAAGGCTAACATCGCCCGCAGTTCATTCAGCGGAATTGTCCGTATATCTCTCCCATCGATCAAAATACGCCCTTCATCGGGGTCACTAACACGAGCCAGCAGATTTACTAACAGGCTTTTACCGCAACCTGTCGGTCCAACCAAAGCAATCGTTTGTCCAGCAGCGATAGTAAGATTGATATCTTGAAGTAACCATTTATCGCCTTCCCGAACACCGACCTTTTCAAAGCGAATTTCTCCACATGGTGTAACAGTGGGTTCACGCTGATCAGAGTCCTTGATCTGAGGGCGTTGCAAAAGCAATGTCAGTCTCGTTAATGCCCCTCGTGTCTGTTGATACCGTTGGTAAATAGTCCCTAATTGAAGGAGAACTGTAGAAATCATTGCCAAGTAAATAAGAAACTGCACAAAGTCACCCAGTGTGAGCGTCCCTTGTAAAGTGAACACACCTCCAACCACCACTACAACTCCAGCCGTAAGTTCGCTAATCATGTTGGGCAACATCCCAACAGGTTCATTACGCCGCTTGAAATACAACCAGCGTCTCCGGTATTCAGCATTTTCACGGGCAAATGCGCGGGCAACACCAGACTCTTGTGCATAGGTCTTTATGGTCTGAATACCGCTAAAGGCATCTTGTACAAGGGTTGAAAGATTGCCAGCCTGATCTTGTACCCGCTCAAACACAGGGGAAAGCGCAAGCCCGGCCCAGACTTGAAAAGCGGTGGATACAAAAAGAACAATAAACACAACAAGGGTCAGGGAGGGACTCACAGTGCCTAATAACACTAGGGCGACGATGAGCGTGACAAACGCACTGCTGAAACGTGTGAAACCGATCGTCAATAATCGCCAGATCATATCGAGGTCGATATACATCCGGGAAATTAAATCACCAGTTGGATTAGCTCGAAAAAACGCCTGATCAAGGAGCAGCAGATTCTCAAACAGGTCACGACGAATATCATAGCTGGCAAAGTAAGCGACCTGACCGCTATAGTACCGTTGACCAAAAAAAGCAATCACAGCTACGATGGCTGCCCCAATCATCAAAATACCATAGTTAACTAAATCCTCGAGTACCACCCCCTGCTCCAAACGATCTACTATGAGTGCAACCAGATATGGCTCGATGGCAGCGGCTAAGCCACCTATAGCTCCGCATAGTAATGCCCACAGCGCAGCCCAGCGATAACGCAGAACATATCCTTGCAACCAGCGCATATCCGCCACTGGATGTGTAGCCAGATCCGATTCAGTTGGAGTATTCATTATTCAGTCCAGCCAGGCCATTCGTTATTTAGACCAGAGGGATTTCGCGGCCTTCTTGTGCGGACGTATAAAGTGCTTCCAGAATACTCACAGCAGCCAGGCCATGTTCTCCCGTCGTACCAGTCGCTTCGCCGTTTCGCAGACTCCGCATCAAATCAACAATGAGTCCTTCATGCCCTTGTGGGCCATTAAAGCGCACACCAGGCGTAACGGTCACTGGTTCATCCTCGATCTCAGTATAGAGCCGCAATGTATCTATGTTCCCGTAGTGATCGACATGCAAGACAGCCGTACCTTTAGATCCTTGGAGTTCCACGCTGAAATCATCTTCAGCAGGGTGTGTATGTTCAGCCCACGTTGCCTGGAGAAACATGGTTGCCCCAGTCTCCAAACGGATAAAACCCATACCACCGTCTTCGACATCAAAACCACCTGCTATCGTATCGCCTGGCTGACGCCCCCAGGTCTTCCGGCTTTGAGGTCCAAAAACGGCGCGAGTACTGCCACTGACGGTCAGCGGACGCGGAAAGTTCATCATCCACAGACCTAAATCAAGAACATGTACACCCAGATCAATTAGCGATCCACCACCTGATGCCGCTTTACTGCCAAAAACACCCCAACCGGGAATGCCAGTTTCTCGTCTCCATGTCAGATTAGCGTGATAGATATCACCTAACAAGCCACTTTGAACCACTCGGCGCATCCACTGACTATCCGAACGATAACGATAGTTATAGGCCACCATCAACCGAACTTGATTACGCTCAGCGGCAGCAATCATCTGTTGGGCTTCCGCAACTGTTTGAGCCATTGGTTTCTCGCAGACAACATGAATTCCCGCCTCGAGCGCCGCAATCGACACGGTTGCATGAAGTGCATTCGGCAAACATATACTCACTACATCCAGATCAGCTTCGGCAAACATCTGAACATAATCGCTATAGCGATTTTCCACCCGCCAGGCCTCGCCTGCCTCATTAAGGCGAGTTACGTTCATATCACAAATAGCAACCAGTTCAGCATCCGCGCTGGTCAGATAACCTTTCGCATGGGACTTCCCAATTCCAAGCCCAACGATGCCAGCGCGAAGTTTACGATCAGCCATGAGAATGCACTCCAGAATCTACTTCAGAAGCCTTGCAGATTTACTTGACGGGCTTTTCATTATACAGATCTTGTAATAGGCCGATTGAGTCCAATTTAGAAAGTGTGTTCACGCAACTCATTGCACTATGTGCAACAAACTTTGCTGGCAATGGTAGTTGTGTCCAGGTGCGTTGCGTATAGCTCTTTTGAAGCGATATACTGCCCATAATCCGTTACTAAATTGGTAAAGGTGCAAAGTTCATGCCCTATACTTCGGAAAATCTACTTGTACGACCTCAGTCATTGGAAGACAGTGGCATCATCACGGAAGTATCACCAATCAGCGCCGGGTGGGAACACTTGTCAATGAGTGTACGGCGGTTAAGGTCAGGGGAGCGTTGGGCTAGCTCTACAGCTGATGAAGAATTGGTACATGTTGTACTTCAGGGACGTTGTTCGATCTTTACAAATAACTTTCATTACGAAAATATCGGACAACGCAAATCAGTATTTGATGGAAAACCATATGCACTTTATCTCTCACGGAACAGTTCTTTTGAAATCAACGCTTTGACTGATGAGCTAGACATCGCTACTTGCCGTGTCGCTGCTACGGAAGACCATCCTGCCCGCCTTATCACACCTGACCAATGTGGAGAGGAACTGCGTGGAGGTGGAAATGCCTCCCGACAAATCGTCAGCATTCTGCCCCCAGGTTTTGATTGTCAACGGATTGTTGCGGTGGAGGTCTATGCACCAGGGGGCAACTGGTCAAGCTATCCGCCCCATAAACACGATGTACACCGTCTAGATGCAGCAGGCAACCTACTCGAGGCTAATCTAGAGGAAACATACTTTTATCGTTTCGATAAACCCGGTGGCTATGCCTACCAGCGGGTGTATACAGATGATGGCTCGATTGATGGACTAGTACGCGCCCAAGAAAACGATGTGGTATTAGTACCGGCTGGTTATCATCCAGTCGTCACAGCACATGGTTACACCAGTTACTATCTGAATTTTCTGGCAGGGTCAGCTCAATCTCTCGCGAACAGTGACGACCCGGCTTTCGCCTGGATAAAACAGGATTGGCCCCCCATTGATCCGCGCTTACCTATTGTGAAAGGCTGATTCGTGAAGCTCAAATGGCTGGGACACGCGGCATTTCTCATTACATCTGAAGCAGGAACCCGACTGATCACTGATCCCTACACGCCGGAGACAGCCGGGTATCAACCGATCACGGATGAGGCAGATATTGTCATCATTTCTTCAGACAACGACTCCTTCCATTGTCGAGCGGATCTCATCCCAGGACAGCCAATCGTGATCAATGCGCTGAAACTAGCGCAAACTGATAAGCAACGGAATGTCCGTGGCATCCAAATCCAGGCGATTGAAGCTATGGAAGCCCTCAATCATCAATTCCATGATCCAGACCAGAATGGCATGTATCGATTTGAAATCGATGGCCTCCATATCGGCCATCTTGGCGATGTTGGAAATCCGCTCACTGCAGAACAAATGGAGTTCTTTCAAGGCATGGATGTGTTGTTGGCACTAGCTGGTGGGCATCCAACGCTTGAACTCGATGACCTCAAGACGCTGATTGATACGATCGAGCCCAAAATTGTGGTGCCCATGCACTTCCGAACCCTGCGCTACAAACCCCGTAATACGTTCTGGATCGAAACCTTTCTGAGTTTTTTTGATGACAAGCAAGTCGATTTTGTCTGCAATTATGAAGTGGATTTGACGGTAGCTACTTTGCCCACTTCAACACGGGTGATGGTATTAACCCATTCCCAATAGACGTTCGTGAGGATATGGTGATGAAGACAGTTCGTTTGACAATGGCACAGGCACTCATCCGCTTCCTACAAGCACAACTGGTTGAACGAGACGGGGAGCGCAATCCTTTTTTTGCCGGCTGCTGGGGTATCTTCGGGCATGGCAACGTAGCAGGTATAGGTCAAGCTCTCCAGCAGTACGCCACTACGTTTAAATATCATCAGGCACGTAATGAACAGGCCATGGTTCATACAGCCGCGGCCTATGCACGCGCCAAGAATCGACTGAGTACCTTCGCCTGTACGAGTTCGATTGGACCGGGTGCAACGAACATGATTACCGGCGCAGCAGCAGCGACTATCAATCGAGTTCCTGTCCTCTTGCTGCCGGGGGATATTTTTGCCGAGCGTGTTCAGGCTCCCGTACTGCAGCAGCTAGAATTCACAGGATCGCAAGACATTTCAGTAAATGATTGTTTCAAGCCCGTCTCGCGCTACTGGGATCGTATCAATCGGCCAGAGCAGATCATTCCTTCTCTACTAGAAGCCATGCGCGTACTGACCTCTCCGGCAGAAACAGGCGCAGTCACACTGGCATTACCGCAGGATGTGCAAACTGAAGGTTTTGATTATCCAGTCACATTTCTTGAAGAAAGAGTCTGGCAGATCCCCCGCAATCGACCAGATCAATCTCGGCTTACCCAGGCCGCTGAATGGATCAAAGCCAGCAAGCGTCCACTGATCGTCGCAGGGGGTGGAGTCATCTACAGCAGTGCAACTGCTGCATTAGCCAAGTTTATTGAACAGACGGGTATTCCGGTCGGTGAAACCATGGCGGGGAAAGGCTCATTACCCTATAACCACCCCCTCAACCTGGGTGCCATTGGCGTGACAGGAACCGCAGGAGCCAATATCATGGCTCGAGAAGCCGACCTGATTATTGGCATTGGCACCCGTTATAGTGATTTCACAACTGCATCCAAGACCGCATTCCAAGACCCTGATGTTCGCTTCATCAATATCAATGTGACCGAGTTTGATGCCCACAAGATGAATGCACTCCCTCTGATTGGAGATGCCAAAGCGACCCTAGAAGAATTGGCAATATTGCTCTCCGACTTCCGCACTAGTTCTGCCTATACAGCCCGAGCAGAGCAGTACAATCGAGAGTGGGATGCGGAAGTGAGCCGGATCTATAACCTCGAACATGAGCCTTTGCTCAGTCAGGGCGAGGTCATCGGTGCGGTCAACACGATTTCGAGAGCTGAAGACACCATGGTATGTGCCGCCGGAAGTTTGCCTGGAGATCTGCACAAACTATGGCGAACCCGTAATCCGAAGGGGTATCACCTTGAGTATGGATACTCGACTATGGGTTACGAAATTGCCGGTGGCCTGGGCATTAAGCTGGCAACTCCTGATCGGGATGTCTACGTTATGGTCGGTGATGCTTCGTACCTGATGATGCACACTGAAATCGTCACAGCAGTACAAGAAGGCATCAAACTCATTATTGTCATCATTGATAATCATGGTTACGCCAGTATCGGTGGCCTTTCCAAGTCCGTGGGCAGTGATGGATTTGGCACAAAGTATCGCTACCGTACCGAATCAGGTCATTTGGACGGTGAAACGCTACCCATAGACTTTGCCGCGAATGCAGCCAGCCTTGGTGCAGAAGTCATCCGGGCGAACAACCGTGACGAATTGGCCGATGCGCTGCTAAAGGCGCAACAAGCCAGCGTGACTACCTGTATCGTGGTCGAGACAGATCGCCGTCAGCGAGTCTCGGGCTACGAATCGTGGTGGGATGTAGCGGTAGCTGAAATTTCCGAGTCGGAAGCTGTCAAAGAGGCTCGCAACCGATTTGAACAGGCTAAGCAAAAGCAACATTTCGCGCTTTAAGGACACATTTCGAAATGAATACAATCAATATCGGCATCATTGGCGCAGGGCGCATCGGCAAAGTTCATGCCGAGAACCTGGTCATGCGGGTACCCGGAGCCAATGTCATTGCAGTCGCAGATGTAAACTTACCCGCCGCGCAGGAGCTGGGCGCTAAGCTGCAAATCCCAGCGGCTATGCAAGATTACCAACTTATCCTTTCTAACCCGGATGTGCAGGCCGTTGTCATTTGCTCTGCCACCAATACCCATTCACAGATTATCACTGAAGCGGCTCAAGCCGGTAAACACATCTTCTGTGAAAAACCTATCGATTTCGATCTGAGCCGCATTGATGCCGCACTCGCCGCCGTAGAAGAAGCCAAGGTCAAATTACAGATTGGCTTTAACCGCCGATTTGACCCCAACTTTGCCAGGGTGCGGGAGGCAGTCGTGAACGGGGAAATCGGCACTCCACACCTGATGCATATCATCAGCCGCGATCCGGCTCCACCGCCGATCAGCTACGTGAAAGTCTCGGGTGGTTTGTTCCTGGACATGGCGATACATGATTTCGATATGGCTCGATTCCTGATTGGGGATGAGGTTGAGGAAATCTATACCGTCGCCGGGGTAAAAGTTGATCCTGCTATTGGGGAAGCGGGAGATATTGACACAGCGTTCACCGTACTGAAATTCCGCAACGGGGTCACTGGAACCATTGATAACAGCCGCAAAGCAGTTTACGGATATGATCAGCGCGTGGAGGTATTCGGCAGCGGTGGAGCTATCCAGACTGAGAATGAGTACCCTAATACAGCGACGATCAGCACTGGCCAACATATCCGGCGGGATTTGCCGCTCAACTTCTTCATGGAGCGATATACCCGCAGTTTCGTCAATGAGATGAATGCCTTCATTGATGCGGTGATCCACGATAAACCCACGCCGGTGACCGGTCGGGATGGTCGTGTGCCGGTGGTGATGGGAATCGCAGCCAAGAAATCGTACCTGGAAGGGCGTCCGGTCAAGCTGAGCGAAGTTGGATGAGCTAGACCAAGTCATTGCGGCGGCAACGGCGGCGGCGGTATTTGGAGCTTGATGTCGTTGTCGTCGTTGTCAGAAGCGGCCAGTTTGGCGACTGTTCCCGTAAGTACCGCCATAGCTTGTCGCGCTGATGGTGATTCACTGGCGAAAACGGACAACCCGGTGGCAGAAATGGCGCCTTATTGGCGGTTGAATATCCGTTCTTGATCAGGACTTATGCAGATACGGGCGCAGACGCCACCCCCTACACAATGCAGTGTTTTGCGTAAGTCCTATTGATGTTAAGATGCACTGTGGATAGAGAGGTTCGCTCATCCAGTCCACAGCGAGGATAACACAACTTACGGCACAAAAACGGAACAAATGCTCCGATTTTGTGCCGATTTTTACCCACGACGCGCGGCGATTAACCGTCGATAAAACTCCAGCAGGTCGGCATCTTGTTCAGCCCCCCAAACCATCGGAACCCGTGATAGATGTAGACCCATCCCTTCCCCACGAACACTCTGCGGCTGATGCAGACCAACCTCGGTACCATAGAAGATCACAGGAATCCGATTCAGGTCAAACTGGCGTTCAACAGCTCTCTGAAGGGCTACTTTGTCCTCCCCTGCCATGAGCAGGAAACGATCCATATCGTGATTATCAACAAAACTCAGCATGACAAAGTCATCCGGGAAAGCGGCGGCATGACGTTCATAAAACCGGTTGAAATCGGCCTCTGACCAACGTCCAAGCGCGTAGGTTTTTCGAAGCGCTTCGCACAGATGAAAATCGAGCAACCCGTCCAGTTTACCGATGTAATGCTGCTGGACATCCGGAGCATCTACCACTTCACCAAAGTGGAGGCTCTCCGGCTTCACACGCCGGCAGGCAGCCCGAAATTCTGCCCAAAATGACGGCCCGGGTCCATCGGCCACGTCCAGGCGGAAGCCATCGACATCAAACTCGGTCAACCAGTAACAGGCTGTATCAATCAACCACTGGCGACAAGCAGGATTAGCCACGTTTAACTGTGGCATCGATTTGACGCCGAAGAAACTACGATAGCCCAGTTCACTATCATCAAACGTAAACCAACCCCGATACGGGCTATCTGGATTGGAGTGAGCATCGACAAAAAACGGATGTTCATTGGAGAGATGATTAAAGGCCACATCGAGGATGACTCGCAAACCCCGCTGGTGTGCAGTCATGACGAGTTCGCGCAAGGCGTCATCGCCCCCATAGCGAGGATCCACATGGGCATAGTCAACCACGTCATACCCGTGATGGGTTGGACTAACAAACACAGGACTCAGCCACAGGCAGGTCACACCTAACGATTGAAGGTAGTCCAGTTTTTCGGTGACACCCCAGAGCGTACCTCCAACAATGCCATTCAGATCGTCAGTTTGCAACCAGGAGCGCCCCTGCCCAGGAAAGAAACGATCGACAAAGATGTGATAGATGATTGCCTCCCGCGCCCATTGCGGAGGGACAAAGCGATCCACCGATGCCGAGAACGTGAAAGGTATCTGGGGGTCTCCGATTAGCACATCCGGCACCGATTCACCCCGAAAGTAGGCTGCAGCAGCCTTTTCCGAAGCAGCCTTCACCTGCGGCCAATCGGCAAAATGCTCGGGCCCCTGCCCTGCCCAGGCACCGATCTGGTAGCGCAGCAAGGTTCCTTCAGGTTGCGGGGGAATTTCGACTTCCCAGAACAGGCTATAGCCCCAAACCAGGGTATCCCACTCGGCATTGATCTGATGAAGATGTAGGGTTGAGCCGTTCAAGGCAACGCCATGAGAACCGGATGGAAGCGTGCCATCGGTGGTGTAGTAACACACCACCTGATCGACGGTGAGTGTACTGCCCGTGCGAACCCTAACCGTTATTGACTGCCCGGGCAATGGATCCGCAGGCACGAGCATATGTTGATGTTGAACGCCAGACAGGCTGGCGCGATGGTGCATCAACTTTAGTTGATCGGTGGCAAAAGTACCAAAAATAAATTCTTCCATAACGGCACCTTTGGAAACACGGAGGGCGCACAATGTGCGCCCTCCGATCGCGTATATAGCCAGTTAACCCTTGACTGCACCCTGCGTTAAACCACCCACGATATACTTCTGCAGCGAAATATAGAGAATGACCACCGGAGTCGCAGCCATAAGTGCCCCCGCTGCAAACTTGCCCCAATCGTTGGAGAATTCGGCTTCGACGAAGTTGAACAAACCGACCATCAAAGTCCACTTTTCACGGTCCTGGAGGATGATCCGGGCCAGTACAAATTCGTTCAGGGTGCCAACAAAGGCAAGGATGGCAACCACTGCCATCACCGGCCGCACTAGCGGAAAGATCAACTGGACAAACGTCTGCCAGTGCGTCGCGCCATCAACCATGGCTGATTCATCAATATCCCGTGGGATAGTGTCAAAGAAGCCCTTCATCAACCAGGTATTCACACCCATAGCGCCGCCCAGATAAAGCAGGATCAGGCCGCCATGCTGATTCAGACCGAGAAAAGGAATATAGGGGCCAATCTGCAAGAGCAGCAGATACAAAGCGACCATTGCCAAGAGGTTGGGAAACACCTGGATCAGTAGAATCGTCACCAACAATTGACGACGCCCAGTGAAGCGAAAGCGCGAAAACGAGTAAGCACTGAGGGCACTGATCGCCAAGGTCAACAGCGTCGTAATGGAAGAAACTACCAGGGAATTGAGCACCCATGTCCAGAAAGGCACTTGTGGATCTTCGAGCAGCGCCCTGACGTTGACGAGCATATCATCTACACTATCCACGCCCTGAGGAATGAAAGTCTGACTGCTCATTGACCCGGCAGGGTTGATGGCTGCTGAAATAATCCACAAGACAGGGAAGAGCGTGAATACGATAATGACCACAATAAATAGCAGGCGCAATGCTCCGACGGCAATACTCATCGCACCTGGACCCGATTGAGCCGGACGAATAGCCCCCAGGGCAGAACCCTGTGATTTGAGTGTGTTAGCCACCTTCACCCATCTCCTCAAGTCGTTTGGTAAAGCGGAACTGGAAGAGCGTCAGACCACCGACGATGAAGAAAATGACAATCGCAATGGCAGAGGCAAAGCCGTAATCTTGCCGCCCGCCCGTGCCAAAAGCAAAGCGGTAGGTATAACTGATGAGGTTATCCGTATGCCCTACCGGAGGTGCAGCCGTTCCAACCATCGCCGGGCCACCCTTAAAGAGCGCCTCGATCAACAGGAAGTTATTGAAGTTATAGGTGAAGGAGGCAATCAGCAACGGGCCAACTGCGACCAACAGCAAGGGAAGCGTCAACTTCCAGAACTTAGTCCAGCTATTGGCGCCATCCACATCCGCCGCTTCATAGATGGAACCAGGGATTGATTGCAGAGCACCACTACAAATGAGCATAAAATACGGATAGGACAGCCACAAGTTAACCAGCAGGATAGCAAACTTAGCCCAGAAAGGATCGGTCGAAAACGGCGGCGACCAACCAAACCAGTTTTGCATCGAAGTCGAAATGATGCCTACGTTTTCATTGAGCATCCCACGCCAAATCAGGATGCTAATCATGCCTGGAATGGCATAGGGGATAATCAGGAGCGATTTGAGAATCCTCACGCCGGGGAAGGCTTTATCCAGCAACAGCGCCATCCCGAGCCCCAAGGCGAAGGAAGTAATGACCGAGAAGAAAGCGAAAGCGATAGTCCACAGGAAGACACGCACCAGAGGGCCACTGATACCTATATCGTTAAAGATACGGGTAAAATTGCTAAGACCGATGGGCACCCAATAACCAAGTGGGGCTTCGGTACCATCCGCAGCAACAAAGGAGCCCCGGCTTTCGTCGGCGGGGTACACAACACCTGTTTCCTGATTCACCATCGCATTCTGAGCAGAGTCAAAAATCCAGCGCTGCTCGAAGGCTCCCGCTTCGCTACGGGACCGGATACCGACCGGATTGGCTGCATCACCAAAGGTAATAGTTTGAAGCTCGCGGAGGGCCTGGGCGAACTCCCGCCGTTCGAGCAGGTTGTACCCTTCAAAACTGGTCGGAATCCCATCTTCATTGAGTGTTCCGGCCTGATCGACAGGTACTGCACGCAGAGGTTGTCCGGGTTGAGCAAAGAAAGTCCCCCCCTGCCCATCACGAAGCCACAGCGCAAATTCACCTGCCGCATTCGCCATCGCATTCCATTGATAGCTCGTGCCACCTTCGGAAAGAAACTTCTCGTTACCCATGAGGGCAATCGCCTGTTCTTTCGTATGGCGATGGCCAGTACCATAATTGGTAAAGGCGACATAAACCGTATACAGAATAGGATAGACAGCCAATAGGGCTATGGCTGCCAAGCCAGGGGTCATCCATCGGAGCGGCCATAGTTCTGGTCGCAGGTTAATGACCGTTACCCCTAAAGCAATCACCACGAGAGAAACTGCCAAAAAGACATTGCCGTCACGAAATATGTTGAAGGCCAACCAGAAGGCAATCGCACACACCAGACCAATAATCAGGAGCCGAAACCCCAATTCCAGTGGTGATGTTGATGATGATGTCCGTCTGGTGGATTCCATCGGCGCTGCCGCAGCGCTCATGATGACCTCCTGTTCCTATTCATTATGCCGAATAACAACTATACAGATGCCTATGTGAACAGGGGCGACCACGATGGTCGCCCCTGTTCACTACCGAGATGTGAGCCGAAATCTAGCTACCCGCAGTGATCGTCAAGACGTTGGTCGACGAGTCAAAGGAGAAACTCACTTCGGCACCATCTGCCGGAACATTGAAGGCGATATTAGCACCGTCGCGAGCACCATCGACACCGTAATTGACATCCCAGGTCATGTTGATGGCGACCTTGGCTTCATAGTCACCTGCCGGAATCGCGGTGGTGGTAAAGGAATAGATCCCATCCCCGTCAGCATCCTGCAACCAAGAGCGCAGGCATTCGGGTGCCCAATCACCAGGGCAACCAATCGCCGCCTGGTAGCTACCAGGAACCGATGCCAGAACGCTATTGACACTATCCACGATCAAGTTGGTCTTGTTGTCGTAGACGAAGGTGACAGCCGTCTCTTCAGCCAGAGACAAAGCGATATTGGCACCATCGCGAGCACCGCCAGCACCATAGTTCTCGTCCCAGGTACCGTTCACGGCTGCTTTGTATTCATATTCTCCAGCCGGGAGTGTGAACGTCGCCATCCAGACATCACTGGCAGCACTGTAGAGCAGCGCCGATTCAGGGCATTCCGGGGCCCAGTCACCGGCACAACCGATGGCACTCTGGATGGTACCCGGTACACCCACGAATTGGGGGCCGTCTTCCGGCGGCACATCGCCCGCAGCAGCCACAGGCGCAGCCGAGGGGCCAGCTTCAATCAAGGAGCGGATCTGCGTCGCAGCATCACTGAATGCCTGCTGCGGAGTTAGTTCCTGGGTAATGCTGAACGAGGCTGCGTTGCCCCAAGCACCCCAAACCGAGGCCATTTCAGGAATAGACGGCTGGGGAATGCCGGGGATACCAGCAGCAGCAAAGGCCGTCAGATCAGGATCATCAAGGCTATCGCGGACTTCGCGGAAGGCCGGTGGACGCGGATCGGCATCATAAAGCTGTTGCATGGGGTCGGCAGCGGCCATGAAGTCGATCAAGAAGGTTTCGGCAACCAATACTCGATCTTCATCAATGAAGTTACTAACCATGAAGCCCTGTCCGCCGATGAACGGTTTACCGGGGCCAGCCGGGCCAGCCGGAATATCACTGATCGCGTAGGTGGCACCCGATGCCCGCAGACGCGGCAAGGCCCAGGGGCCAGTCACGATCATCGCTGCTTCACCAGTTTCAAACATGGTGTGCATGACATCGTAATCGACCGATGGAACGATCAGTCCATCAGCTGCCATCCCTGCCAGCCACTCACCCGCTGCAATCGCACCGGCGCTGTCGATACCGACATCAGCGGGGTTGTAATTGCCATCTTCACCAAGACCAAAGACGTAGCCACCGAAAGCACTCATCAGCGGCTGAAAGTGATAAGGATCACTGGTCTGGATCATGTAGCCATATTTTGAGGCCCCGGAAGCAACCAAGTCCTGGCTGATGGTACGCACGTCGTCCCAAGTAGCAGGGGCATCCGGCACCAAATTAGGGTTACGGAAGAAAGCCACATTCTCTACCGCATAGGGCATCCCGTAGAGGTTACCCTGATAGGTGAAGAGATTAAGTGACGCCTCAGTGAAGTCTTCGGCGACATCACCCAGGCTGATCGGACGCACAGAGCCGTTCAGTACCAGTTCGCCGATCCAGTCGTGGACAGCAACGATGATGTCCGGACCCTCGCCAGCGGGACCAGCGACAGCAATGTTAGCACGGATATCACCCATCGCAATTTCCTGCACTTCAGCAGTAAAGCCAAAGTCGGCAGTGAATTGTTCCGCCAAAGCGGTCAAGACTGGAGCGCGAGTTGCGTCCGCCCAAATCAGCAAATCAGGGCGATCCTGTGCGTTCACAATGACTGCGCTCAATGGCAGCAGTAACATCAGAACAATGATCGCTAGCACTACTTTTCGCATATATATCTCCTAACACTTAGAAACTAAAGGCACTCATACAATCCTCATCATAGTGTAGCAAAAGCTGTACACAAATACTACACAATGTCTACATCACTGCTATCAGATTATATGAGACATTCAATATAAATGTAACAGGCGAGTCTGAGACTCGCCTGTTTTGATCTCGTACAGTTTATACAAGCGGACGAGTTAGTGGACGGCTTCCAAGACAGGTTTATTGATGATATCGAGGCGCTCACCAACCACTTTGAAAGCCTGCAAAGCCGTTTCCAGATGTTCACGGGTATGCGTCGCTGTATAGCTGGTACGGAGCAGACCGCCATTGGGCGGGGTGGCAGGTGGAACAACCGGGTTGGTATAGACGCCCTCCTCCACCAACGCATTCCAAGCGAGAGCCGTCTGGAAATCCGTTCCCGTAATCACAGGGATGATGGGGGTACAACTTGCGCCGGTATTGTAGCCAAGTTCCTTAAGACCGTTGCGCATGAAATCAGCATTATCCCAGAGACGCTGGACATGCTGCGGTTCCGTTTCGATGATATCTAATGCAGCCAGAACAGCTGCCGAACTGGGGGCCGGAAGCGCTGCCGAGAAAATCAGCGAACGCGCTTTATGTTTGATGTAGTAAATGACATCTGCATCGCCTGCGATGAAACCGCCAATCGAAGCAAAGCTTTTGCTGAACGTGCCCATCATCAAGTCCACTTTATCCGTGACCCCAAAGTGCCAGGATGTACCGTGTCCTTCACCCGTAACCCCAAAACCATGTGCGTCATCGACCATTAGACGGGCATTGTATTTGCGGCAGATTTCGGCAATTTCCGGCACCGGAGCAATATCACCGCCCATGCTATAGACACCGTCAACGATAACCAGCTTGCCGGCATCCAACGGCAATTTGCTTAAGACATGATCCAGATTATCCAAACTGTTATGACGGAAACGTTTCATCTCTGCGCCGGACATCACACAACCATCCACAATGCTGGCATGGTCATCTTTATCCAGGATGATAAAGTCGTCTTTGCCACAGACAGCCGAAATCGCGCCAAGATTACTCTGATACCCGGTTGAAAAGACAACTGCGGCTTCCTTACCTGCAAATTTTGCCAGACGGCGCTCCAATTCATGATGGAGCTCGAGTGTCCCATTCAAAAAACGGGAACCGGTCACACTGGTGCCGTAACGCTGTACAGCTTCCACCGCCGCCTGTCGCACCCGAGGATCAGTCGTCAAGCCAAGGTAGTTGTTGGACCCCAACATGATGACTTTTTTGCCCTCGAAAGTTGCAGTTGTACCTTCCGAGTCACTGAGAGCACGGAAATACGGGTACATGCCAAATTCGGTCGCCTCTTTAGCACGGCGGATCACTTCATCATTGTGAATTTTGTCAAATAGATCAGCCATGAACCTCGGCCCCCTGAGCGGTTATACCTAATATGCGATATGGATCTCAACTACCGTTAAGAACACGGTCTCAGGCCATTCGATGTGCCATTCGTGATATTTTGAACTTTAACAACGTTTTGAACGAAAGACAACTGCAAACCCGTTTGAAGCCAACCCGGCGGCACTAGCCCCTATTACGCATATTTCGCAAGTACAGTCTTAATACTGTTGAGCAAATCAGAAGGGCCAAAGGGTTTAGTGATGTAATCATCCACACGCGCAATATGCAAACCGAGGACTTTATCAATACTTTGGGCCCGGGCAGTCACCACAATAACGGGAATATCTTTCGTGACCGGATTGGCCTTTATCCGCTGATAGACTTCCCATCCATCGAGGTCAGGCATCATTAGGTCGAGCAGCACCAGATCAGGATGGACATCTTCGATGACCTGTAGGGCCTGTAACCCACCCTTCGCCACAACAACTTCATAGCCTTCACGGGTCAGGATCAGGCGAATAAGGTCGATCATCTCCACTTCGTCTTCGACACAAACCACACGAGTGGGGGCCATGTGCGTACTCTCCCGGGGAGTTCAATAGCTGAACATTTCCTAATGGCACTTCCATGATACCACTAAGTTAACGTGACGTCCGCACCAACTGAATGTCCCGAGTGGGCAACCACCCTAGGCGACCTTCGCTCAGTTCGACCAAAGCCCAGTCATCTTTTACCTCAAGCACACGCAGTTCAGCAGCCTCGTAAACATCAAAGAAATCCATGTAGATCGATGCAGGGCCACTGCGAACTGTAGTTTGTTCAACTGTGACAATGGCATCCGGCATTGCCGAGTCGACATAAATGCGCACCCCCAACAGCAGCAATAAAGGGATGACCAACGCAGCAAGACCCAACACAATTAATCGAAGAGATGACTTCAGACGAATGTTTACCTGGCCTGATTGCCAGACCACGACGACTGCAAAAGTCACATTCCACATCAACAACGTCATCCCGCCGAGTTCATCCTCCGTCACCAAATCAGCCGTCAAACGGTAAAGTTGATCGAGCCACGAATTGTCGGGAAGAGATTGATCACGGCGATCTGCAATGATTGAAGCCATATAACCCAATATCTCTGGATCGCGCGGAACCAAGCGTTGTGCCCGCCGATAATTCAGTAGAGCCAACCCCACCCTACCCTGTTGGGCATAGGCATGTCCCAGATTCACATAAATGGCAGAATCGCTCACACCACGATCAATTACAGCTTCAAACCCACTTGAAGCAGCCGACCAGTCCCCAGCCTTATAATCCGACTCGGCAATCTGCAAGAGACGGGCAATCTCATCCTGGGCATGCAAAGGTGAGCCAAACCAAATGACCATCAGAATCAGCAGCAAGAAGGCAGACTTCATCATTCGAGAGCAGCATCCAGATCGACCAAGAACGCATCCAGTTGCTGCGCCAGCTGACGGATTTCAGCTTTATCTGCTGACCCAAAGGGAGCATATTGAACATAACCTAACGACTCGACAATGGAGAGTAAGCGACTCGTCATCAATGTATCCAGGTTGCCTTGACTCAAGAAATCGGTGAGGTCTGTGAGCGTGTCTGATTGAGCCAGGGGATACTGACTGGCCAAATATGTATGCAGAGTCGTCTGTAAATCTGAAGCGGAATTAGGTGAACGCAACGCCGCCCGAATAGCCAAGCGGGATTGGCTCAGATGATTGCTGGAGCGCATTTTGTTTCCAAACCAACGCTCCGTAATTACACTCCGCCACCGCCATAACCCTGCCAATAATAGGATCAATGGGCCAATCAGCCACATGATCCAGTACTGTGACAAGTTACTCGAAGCAACACCCACACTGAGATCTACTTCACGGAGTGGTGGCCCAGTCAATACCACTGGATCGGGGTCGCTAACAGTGCCTAGTGAGGGCAATACTTCCAGAGGAATTTCACCAGTGCCAAGCTGCCGATAAATGGCCGCAACAGGATCGAAATAAGAAAACGAAAGCACAGGCAAAACATAATTTCCTGCCTGTGAAGGAAGAAGTACAATTGAAATTTCCTGTTGTCCAATCAACCCAGGCACACTAGTTTCAAAAGTTGCAGTACGGGACTGTACATAAGCCCGCCAACTCTGCAAGGCAGCCAAATCGGGTGGTGGCAATACCAAGACATTGGCGTTTCCAGTAAATGACAGGCGCAGCGTTATAGGTTCCCCTATCCTCACTTGTTGACGATCCAAAGCGGCTTGCAGTGTGACCTCACCAACAGCACCGGAAAAACCCACTGGTGCGCCTTCAGGAAGCGCGCGCGCGCGCACTAACAATGACGGTGTTTCAAAGCGCTGTTCTGCTGCAAATACCGTTTCCGGCACGACCACACGTGCGGGTTCGATCACGATGTCACCCGGCACATTCGGATACAGAGTCGTGCGAATATCTGTCACGCTATACTGCCGATTGTCACGAACCTCAACCGTTCTTGAAATTCGGTCTGGTTCAACCCGCCAAAAACCTTCAAATGAAGGTGCTTCATACAAGGGATTAGTGGCTCCAACCGAGTCAAAAAAACGAACCTGATACTCAACCTGCTGTCCGGCGTACGGCTCAGCAAGGGAGACATAAGCCTCAACAAACAGATCTGGAGAAACTGTTTGCTCGCTCGGCATATAGGGTTTCGCCATCAGCAGGATGAATGCAAATAGCCACTTCATAAACTACCAATCCTGCTCGACCGACTCGCCAGGGGCAGGAGTCATCGTGAGACTCAAGGGTTGGAAACTTGACCCAAGCGAATCGAGTAAAGCCTGGGCTTCAGATTCAGTCATAGGTTGATCCGCCTGCAATTCAGCTCCGCCATCAGGTTCTGGCAATGAGGTCGCGGTTGCGGTTGCAACCAGATCACCCGCTAGTTGTTGTGGTGTAGGAGTTGCGCTGTTAACTGGAGGGGGTGTTGGCATCATGCGTTGCAACGCCAGTTCCAGGTTATACCGCGCATCGGCATCATCCGGCATTCTCAGCAACGCTTCCTGATACGAATCCACTGCCAGATCATATCGTTCACGCATAAAGTAGATATTGCCCAGATTATAGTAGGCCTGAGCGATCTTGCGGGGGTCAACCGATGTAGTGACAAGATCCATCGATTGCTGTGCCCGATGAATATCATCTAATGCAGCGTATGCACTGGCGGCATTCAAGTATGGTTCCGGTTGGTCAGGTGCAAGGGCCTGAGCCGCCTGATAATCAAGCAAAGCGGCTTCTGCATTGCCGGCCGCAAGGTCACTATTCCCAGCATTATTTCGTTCCGCAGATGATTGCGTACAACCAACGAGGATCACTATCAACAGATGGTAAGCAAGGGAGTGCCTCACTATTTGGCCTCCCCTATCTGCACAGAAGGTTGCAAACGAAGTGCAAATTCCAGTGCCAACGCTACCACAGCCAGTAACACAAAAATCCCGAACCGTTCAACCTCAATCACGTTAGAACCTGTGCCACCTTCGACTTGGTTTGTTGATCGAAATAGCTGAGCAAATAACTCCGTATTTGTTTCGGCATCCACCAAGGACCAATACACGCCGCCCGTTCGTTCCGCTATGTCACGCAACGATTGCTCGTTAAGCCGGGAAATGACTTCTACACCATCGCCATCACGAAGTGTTGATCCGCCTTCAAGGGGGACTGTTGCACCGGATTCTGTACCAACTCCAACCACAATCACCCTGACCTGTTGGTCGCTCAGCCCTTGCAATACCGGTTCCAAACCTCCCTCATGGTCTTCACCATCGGTCAGCAGCAACACAAAACGGGTCGTCGCATAGAGAGAATTCAGACTCTTATTGGCAAGTTCAAAGGCAGCCTGAAAGTTAGTTCCCTGACGTTGTATCGCACTTGATGAGGCGTTTCGGATGAACAAGTCAATCGTATTGAGATCCGTCGTCAGAGGTGATTGCAGAATCGCCCGACCTGCAAAGAGCATTAAGCCAATCTCGGTTCCGGTCAAGCGGCGGACTACATCGACTGCGAACAAGCGCGTTCGTTCCAAACGTGATGGGGAAACATCCTGGGCATTCATACTACGGCTCACATCGAGCATGAGCATGACCGCCACTTCCCCCCGTGGAACTAACTCAATTTCTTGCCCCCAAACGGGGCGAGCCATGGCCAATACAAGCGCCACAGCCGCAATCAACCAGAGCAAATGACGCACAATGCCACGACGAGACGTTCCCGCCCTATTCAGTAAAGTTGTAGTCAGAGGGATATCGCCCAGCTTCATCAGTTGGCGCTGCCGAATACGTGGCATCTGTAGAGCTATCCCGGCTACAATCAGACATGGGATAATCAGCAGCAACAGTTGAGGCAGCAAAAAACGCACGGTTCAGACCCTCACGGTAAGATCGTAAATACGAGATGCCGCAGTAGGTAGTCCATCAACAACAGTGCAAAGGCCGCCCCAATCAACCAACCAGCGACATCACGCCATTCCGTGCGGGTAGCACGTTCAACGGGGGATCGTTCCAAACGGTCGATCTGCTCGTAGGCACGTTCCAGATTGGCACCGTCGGTTGAACGAAAATACTGCCCGCCAGTAAGCCTCGCAATAGCCTGAAGCGTATCCTCATCAAGATCACTTTCAATCAAGCGGGTGTTGCCCACTTGATCTACCGGGATAGGCACCAGCCCCATATCACCCATGCCAATTGTGTAGACTCGTACCCCTAGCGCACTGGCAGCCGCTGCCGCGGTCTCTGGGCCAATTACCCCTGCGTTATTGGCACCGTCCGTCAGCAGAACAATCACTTGGCTCGCCGCAGTGCTCTGCGACAGCATATCGGCTGAAGCAGCCAATCCCATTCCTACGGCAGTGCCATCATCCAAGCCCATCTGAGGAGCCAGTTGCACTACCTGCAAAGCCCGCAACAGAGCCTCATAATCCGCGGTCGGGGGGATCACATGGTAGGCATCGCGGGCAAAAACAACCAGACCAAGTCGATCAAATTCCCGCCGTCGGATAAAATCGGTGATCACCGATTGTGCTGCCTCAAGGCGATTCTGAGGAGCAAAATCCAGGGCGGCCATGCTGCCGGAAACATCCAGAGCTAACACGATATCAATACCCTGACCCTGAATGATCTCTTGAGTACTTCCTTGTTGAGGACGTGCCAGAGCCACAACTAACATGAGCCAACCAATCAGACGCAAGGCATCCGGCAAGAATGCGAAGCGGGCACGCCATGTTTGGGGAGCTGTTTCAACCAGTTGCAGATGACTGTAAGAGAATGAACTGACGGTCAAACGCCATTTCCGACCTTGATACAACCAATAGACTACCAGTGGTAGCAAAAGAAAGATAAAAGCCAGGGGATGGGCAAATCGAAAGAGATTTAGCTCAGGCATGATCGATACCTTCGACATCGTTCACCCAACGTCGAGCAGCACCAATGATCCGTTGATTCGTTGAAGGCTTTAGCTGCGCGAACTTGACCAGATCCGCATATTCGAGCAACTGCTGTAACTCAAGACGACGAGACTCGATGATCGAAGTTCGCGGCAGAGCCTGCAAAAGTTCATCCGTTGTCAAATCAGCAACAATTAAGCCTGTGTGAGCGCCTATAAATCTCCGCAACACCTCAGCAACCCGCATGTGGACACGTACCGGATCATCAAGCCGTGCTACTTGATTAAGTTCAGCAAGCGCACGGCGAGCAGGCGTGGCTTGAACGCGCTTGGCGAGCCGTCCGTAAGGCCGTATGAGGACATACCACAATCCGTAGACTACACCTGCAACCAGCACCAGAACACCTAGCAACATCAGCGGAGAGACATAAGGCATTTCCAACATAGGCCGCAGCGGGCGCAGGTTCAGGTCATCCGGGTTAAGCACCGAATTCACCTGCACCACGCCCGGCGGCAGTTGAAAAGTCTGCACCTGGGTTTCCCCTATTCCGCGATAACTCACGAGTAGAGGTGGAGTGGAAATTGCGCCGATGTTCCAGAGCGTGACAGTAAACGACTGGCGGTATAAGTGCATCCCATCCGGCAGGTCAGTTATTTCGATTGGGGCTAAGGAAGTCAACCAATACTCACCCCAAATTACAGGCAGGCCAGGATCGATAAGTTCAGTACCTGGTGGCAATATGATTTCCAAGTACATCGGAAATGGCTCGCCAATCAACACCGGTTGTATCGGCACAGTCCATTGACCAGAGGGAGGTACACCAGACTGGGCCGTGACGGGCCCAGTCCACAGCAGATACACGAGAACCAAACAATAGCAGCAGCGAGTCATCTTATACGGGTAAGGCGTGAACGGAACAGACGAGTCAATTCAACAACTGCATCACTTTGAGTCGTCAAGAACAGGCTATCAATTTGTAATCGACCAAATAGTGCCTGTAGATGTAAATCAAACTGGCGAGCATCTTGTTCAACCTGATCACGCCAAAGTGCAGAAGCCGTATCGACCACATGAGTAACGCCCGTCTCGCTGTCCTTCAGGCGTATCAACCCAACATCCGGCCAAGCGCGTTCAAGAGCATCGCGCAGAACAATAGCAATTACATCATGACGGCGGGCCAAACGGGTCAGATCTGGCTCGAGAGACTCGAGAGGCACCCAGAAATCGGAGAGCAGAACAACAATTGAACGTCGTTTCAAGAGACGGCCCGCCCGCTGTAACGCACCTACCAAGTCCGTGTATCCCGCAGCGACGGCCCCTTCCAGATAAAGCAGCTCACGCAGTAATCGTAACCCGTGATTACGTCCGCGCATGGGAGGGATCAGCAAATCCACTTGATGACTGAATACCAGTAAACCAACTCGATCCTGATTTCGAATTGCACTATAAGACAGCACAGCACCGACATCGACGGCCAAATCGCGTTTATGACGTTCGCGGGTACCGAAAGAAGTAGAGGGACTGGCATCCAATATCAGCAGCAGATTGAGTTCACGTTCTTCGGTAAATTGCTTCACAAAAGCTTCATCAGTGCGTGCAGTAACATTCCAGTCAATAGCCCGTATATCATCACCAGGCAGGTAAGGCCGAACACTCTCGAACTCGATACCCTTACCCTTAAAGATAGCGTGGTAGGCCCCGCCAAAGTAGCTATCCACCAACCGACGGGTCTGGATTTCGAGGCGGCGGATTCGCTGTAAGCGCTCGGCATCGAGCTTCATGGCACTTCCACACTCGACAGAATACGATTGATCACCTGCACGGTCGAGACATTCTCGGCTTCGGCTTCAAAGCTTAATAACAAGCGATGACGCAGAACATCCGGGGCAATCTGTTTAACATCATCGGGGGTGACATAACCCCGTCCTCGAAGGAAAGCATGAGCGCGTGCGGCCTTCAGTAAAAAGATCGTGGCACGAGGTGAACATCCATAGGCAATGAGCGGCCGTAGATCTTTCAAGCCACTGGCAATTGGATCACGGGTTGTCATGATGATGTTCAGCACATAATCCTTAATTTTCTCATCTACATAAATGCTGGTAACAACATCACGCGCCCGGGTTATCACTTCGGTACTGAGCGACACGGGTACAGACGGCACGCTCGGCGCAGTCATTCGTTCAAGAATCAGCCGTTCTTCCGCACGATTCGGATACTCTACCACGACCTTAAGCATAAAGCGGTCAAGCTGCGCCTCGGGTAGTGGATACGTACCGTCTTGCTCAATGGGATTCTGGGTCGCCAATACAAGGAAAGGATCTTCCAGCGGATAGGTACGGTCACCCAGCGTAACCTGGCGCTCTTCCATGGCTTCGAGTAAGGCTGATTGAACTTTGGCTGGCGCGCGGTTTATTTCATCCGCCAGAATAATGTGGTTAAAAATGGGGCCAGGGCGCGACGAAAACTCTCCAGTACGCGGATTGTAAATCTGTGTACCAATCAAGTCTGCTGGAAGTAGATCCGGCGTGAATTGGATGCGTTGAAAACGGGCATTCAGGCATGAAGCCAGAGTCTTTACGCTAAGGGTTTTGGCAAGGCCGGGCAATCCTTCGATCAGAATATGCCCATTGGCTAACAAAGCCACCAGAAGACGATTGATGAGGCGGTCCTGCCCAACAATAACCTGTGAAAGCGATGTGAGAATATGCGGCACAAATTCAGCTTCGCGCCGAATACGCTCATTCAGTTGTTGCACACTGGACATCAACGATCACATCCCATTATCGTGGAAACAGCATACAGAAATTCATTGCTGCAGGATTAGCCTGACAAGCCGTGTAGGCCCAAACGCCTCCTACACAAGCTATACAGGCAAAGATCACAACCAAACAACCACACCAGGCAACCGGGCCACCCGTGATGACCCCTTCGACCAATTGAAACAGACCCATGATCGAACCAAGAACACTACCAATGATCTGAAATCCAAAGAACAGCACCACACCTACCAAACACAGCGCGCCCAGCCCCAGAACAATAAGGATGATACTCCCGAGATCAAGACCTGCGATTTGCATAACCCTACCTCTCGACAATCCATGCACTATACAAATATGCTATTCACAAGCTACCTGAGCAGTCGATACCAGTGACCACTCCTTAGCATCAGACGCTCGTTCATAACACTCACAGTAGACAGCCGGTTCACCTGACCCAACCCAAGAAAGAAATCGCACATCTGTCTGCAAACATACTTGCCCAGAATCAGTCGCATGAGTCGATGGTACTGCAATTCCAAATCCGCGCTGACGAGCTTCATTCACCAACCAGACTCGAATAACTTGATCGGGTAAATTTCCAGTCATAATCGTAATCTGGCCCTGAATCAACATGATCAAAAAGAAACAAGGCAGCATGAGAAAAGCAAACCATAACGCCACCCCGCAACCGAGTATCCACCGCCGTGAGCGTCGCATCTTTTTGGCCGGAACAGCCACATAAATGGGTATAGGTTCAGACATTCAAACTCCAGTTATAGGGCAAGAATCGGACTTTCAGTTTATCCAAGTTGGCTTCAAGCCATGCTTGATCGCTTTTGGATTGCAGACAGGGCAATACGTACTGGATCAACCGCTCAGAATGACGAAGACCAAACCACTGACCACCAAAGTCGGAAGCATACCATGAAAATATACGCGAGAGCGACACCTGGCATCTTGATCGATCAAGTTCAACAGCGCCGCTATTGATAAAATTCCGCATTGCGATGTCAAGCTGACTCTCTAGCTGATCAGAATCATAAAAATTGATTGGTGGGCAGGACTGTGCCGCGCAATTGAGGGCTGCGTGTAACCGAGGGTCAAGCAGTTCCAAGACAAACTCACGGCGAGGATCATTAGCGGCAAATACCGGTCCGGGAACCAAAGGATGACCGCGATTGCAGCGTAAAATTCCATGTTCAATATCGTTTGCGCTAAAACGATAGCCATTTACGCAGTAAGCGGACCAGTCAAATATGCCACCTTCCTTGTTCACAGAGTGCGGCATATGACGAGCAATGATGGCATGAATGATGAGCGCATTATAGAGATTTAGCCAGAAGGCCATCTGCTCGGCATGGTTGGACAAATTACGCAGATCAAACGATCGCAAGCCCGCGATGAGTGAACGATATGTTGCAAAGGTTGTGCTCATCTCCAATTGAATATAGTCAACACGTAAACCAGCAGTATCAATCACTTCATTTCGCAGCGTATTCATACAGCGCCGCAAAGCACGATCCAATGGCTCCGAGGCTAAACTAGCTTCTCCCTGATCGTTGAGAATCTCATCATCGCGAATCCCGTTCAAGTGGTAGTAGATGCGCCAGGGCAAAGGGCGACGATGCAGGCGCGGCATCATATCTATTCCCCAGCAAAACGCAATTGAATTTGATCCGAAGCGTCATAACTCAGATGCACGAACAACGGGGGATCATGTGGCCCCATCGCCAGGATGCGCGGCAAAATCAGCGGTATATCTTCGACCAGATCGTAATTCAAGATCTCATCCCGTGGAATCCAATGAAGAGTTCCTTCATCGCTTTCAATCGTAGTGCGCTGGTCACTGATGGCCGTGAAAACAAATACGCCGATACCCATCTCATCACCTGCATCTACATTATAAACAGCACGCAGGCGTAAATCGCGCACTTCCAGACCCGTTTCTTCGCGGATTTCACGGCGGGCACTCCTGAGCATATCTTCATCGCGCTCGACATGACCACCGACACCGTTGTAACGATTAGGAAATATGCGCTTGTGAGGTGACCGCTTCATAAGCAAGACATCCTCGCCATTCAATATGAAACACAGGGTTCTTGGAACCACCAACCAACGTCCCTTAACCTGACCAGATCCCTGCTCACTTGCACCCATGATTAATCCTCATCCCGTTCAATCATTGCCCCGTTTATGTCTCCATGATACTCTACCCTATCAAACATCAGGAGCTTTTTTCATGCCTGTAACCGCCCAGCAGTTATTCGCTCAATGCCAGCTTTACAGCGACCCCCGCGACTATGCCATCATTTCACTTCCGGCCCGAGCGATCATGGCTGCTGCCGGCGTTATTGCGGAATATGGAGAGGCCTTTTCGACAGTGATCGCCGACAAAGATGAAGTCACGTTGGTTTTACTAGCGGAGGCATGGCCGGATTTTGCTGAACGGCTGCCGGGGCATAGAGTTGCATCAGATGTGTACAGGCTGATCACTTTTGATCTCGAACTCGATATGAGTTTAGTTGGTTTCATGGCACTCGTCAGCACTGCTTTAGCCGAAGCCGGTATTTCGATTTTACCTCTGGCCGCATTTACCCGTGATCATCTATTGGTCAAGAGTGACCAGATCCAATCCGCATTGGCAACGCTGCAGCGCCTGCAAACATCCCTCCAAACATCGTAGATGAGGTCGTCTTATGGAAATTCCAATTTTCCCCTCTGACCGTATTCCTCAACCGCGTGAAAACGTCCGCATTGAGGAACTACAGATTCAACCCTATCCAGACCGCTTTCGCGTACGCGTACATATTCGAGTTACACCATTTCTGGAACGACCTAACTTGCTCCTGGTCGCTCACAATCAAGATGATGTCATCGTAAGTGAGTTAAACATCATCGAAACCATGCATCATGACATGGAATTTACCTTACACATTCGTAACGTGAGTGACCCGGCAGGGCTTTATACATTAACTGCCGATTTATTCTTCGAGAGTCGTAACCCACCCCACGCTCAACTCATCGAAACATTTGAAATCCCTGAAATGGTTTAATGATCATGCGCCGCCTGTGGTTGACCCATGAACTTGCCCAACTCATCGCCCAACATGGTCTTGAGGATTATCCACACGAAGCCTGTGGTTTAATTGGAGGGGTGAACGAACAAGCTCTCTCGGTTTCACGGATTAAGAATATCAGTGACAAACCGGAACATGCTTTTTTAATGGATGGTGCCGAGTTCACCAAAACCATGTTCGAGTTCAGTAAACGCGGTGAAGTGTTGATTGGCATTTACCATACTCACCCACATGGTGACCATCTGCCATCACGGACCGATGTACAAGAAGCCCAATATCCGGATACGGCTTATGTGGTGGTGGGACTAAAACAGCGCCAACCCAGGTTAAGCGCCTGGCAAATCCGCAACGGACTTGCTGAGCCTATCGACATCATTATCAGTGAAACGGAACCTCTACCCGCTCTACCACCAATGAGCCGTGCCCAGGTTCGAGCAAATATTATTGCGCTAGTCTTTAGCTTTATCTTTCTGATTGTGTTGGCGCTTTCCTTATTGCCACCAGCGCCGCCGATCCCAACCCGATAGGTTATTCTGATGGTGCTGCTTTATGTCCTTACCGGGCTAGTTGGTTTGATAATTGGAGGCGTCATCAATGTGCTCGCAGATGACTTGCCACATTACCGCTACCCCACCACCCCGCGCTATCCCGATGGTGCTGCGCGCCCGATCAGCGCATGGCTCGGTGTAAGTGCATTTCTGCTAGGAAAGCGCATTTCACCCAGCGGTGCACAACTAAGCTGGCGCTACCCGTTAACCGAATTGAGCACAATCCTGTTCATGTGGATTGGTCTGGCAGCTAAAGGCGACTTGACCACAATTGAACCACTGCAAATCTTTTTCTGGATGGTGTACGTCGCGATTTTAGTACTCATCACCGTTATCGACATTGAACATCGGCTCATTCTGTTCGCAGTGATAATTCCTTCATGTCTGATCGCAATTGTGGACAGCATCATTACCACGGCCAGCCCAGGATCTAACCCAAACCTGGAAAGTGCGCTCTATGGGGGTGCGCTCGGATTCGGTGTGTTTTTCATATTGTATCTCGGCGGCATACTCTACCTGTATGTAGTCAATACGTTACAGGGGCGGAATATACAGGAAGTAGCCTTTGGGTATGGGGATGTGATGCTGGCTGCCCTGAGTGGATTGATTCTCGGTTGGCAATCCCTCGTCGTTGCCATGTTTATCACAGTGTTTCTAGGCGCATTAGGAGCGGTAATCTGGCTCGGTTCAAGACGTCTCATGGGCCAATCCGCCAGCAAGTTCGCCGCTTTACCCTATGGGCCTTATATTGTGGCAGGCACCTATCTACTGCTCTTCTTCAGCGAACAGGTTCGAATAGCGCTTTACGGATGGTAACCAATCATTCCCGCTCAATAATCCCGCCACCCAATACCTTATCGCCATCATATACGACTGCACCCTGACCAGGCGTAATATCCCGCAAAGGGGCATCAAACTTGATATGTATACGGCTATCTGACAAGATTTCAATCGAAGCGGGTACCGCCCCTGCCTTATAGCGGATCTTCACCTCGCCGCGAAACCGTGTTCCGGGAGGTGTACCAGCAACCCAATTCACCCGCTTAGCCGTCAGCGAAGAACGCCCCAGTTCCTCAGCAGTTCCAACAATAACGGCATTTTGTTCTGCGTTGATACCAATGACATACAGGGGCTCAATACTATGAAGCCCCAACCCTTTGCGTTGTCCAACGGTGAAATTCACCAGGCCATTGTGCTGACCAATTTCCGTACCATCAGTGCGAATCATGGGGCCAGGCCGCATCACATCAGGAGCATGATCTGCTAAAAAGCGACGGTAGTTGTTATCCCCGATAAAACACAGATCCTGGCTGTCTTTCTTGCTGGCCGTTGGCAACCCGAAGCGCTCGGCGATCCTCCGCACCTCAGGCTTGGCATATTCGCCAACCGGGAATAAAGCGTGAGCTAGTTGTTCCTGACCCAACACGCTCAGCACATAGCTTTGGTCCTTATGCTCGTCCAGACCTTTCCGAAGCACGTAATACCCACCTTCATCGCGGGATACGCGAGCATAATGCCCAGTTGCCAAATAATCTGCATCGAGCGCCAGAGCATTTTGCTGAAGAAAGCTAAACCGGATCTGACGATTACATTCTATGCAGGGATTCGGAGTAACGCCCTGCCGATGCTGCTCAATAAAGAACTGGACAATGGTTGACCGGAATACCTCTTTTGTATCCAGCACATAAAACGGAATGCCCAGTTTATCCGCAATACGGCGCGCATCGTTCATCTGGTCCGGCGTACAACAGCGGTTGTGGGTATTACCTATCGCAGTCTCCTCTGACCACAAGCGCATCATCATGCCAATGACTTCGTAACCCTGCTCCACCAGCAAGGCCGCTGCGACCGAACTATCCACACCACCGCTCATGGCAACCACAACCCGAGGCTTTGATTCGCTCATGCAATCACCATTCTATCCCTAACTTTACGAACCTTTTCTACTGTGCGAACCAACGCATCAACTGCATACTCAATATCTGCCTGAGTCGTTGATAAGCCAACCGTCAGCCGCAAGCCGGTAAGCGCCTCGGTAGGCGTATAGCCCATTGCCAGCAGCACATCAGATGGCTCCGGATTACCGGTCTTACAGGCAGAGCCGCTGCTGGCCGCAACTCCAAGCAAATCGAGATGCATCAACAGGGTATTACTCTCCGCACCATCAATCACAAAGCTGGCATGAGAAGGCAGACGTTCGGTAGGATGACCAGTCAGACGAACATCGGGAATGCGACTCAAAACACCGTCAATCAGTTCATCACGGCGGGCAGCAAGTTGCTTTACCCGGAACTCATATTCAGTGGTTGCCAGTTCTAACGCCAATGCCATTCCAACAATTAGAGGAGTATTGTGAGTTCCTGCGCGCAAACCTCGTTCATGACTGCCCCCTGTCTGGATCGCATGAAGTTCAACACCTTTACGAGCATAGAGTAAACCAACACCCTTAGGACCATAAAACTTGTGAGCAGAAAGACTCAACATATCCACGCCAAGTGCATTGACATCCAACGGGAGTTGTCCACCCGCTTGTACAGCATCGGTATGAAAGTAAGCACCAATTTCATGAGCAGCTTCTGCAAAACCAGCCAAATCGTGGATAGTCCCCACTTCATTATTGGCATACATCAGACTAACTAAACGAGCAGAAGGTGTTCGCTCTACATCTTCGACAGAAGCCCTGCCCCATGAATCCACAGGCAGCCACTCAACCTCACCGATCTCCGCTGCAGTTCGCGATACTGCATGATGCTCAACTCGGGTTGTCAGTACAGGTCGCTGATCTCCAGCACGCATTGAGCCCCGCAAGGCGAGATTGTTACTTTCGGATGCGCCACTGGTAAAGATGACCTCAGATGGCAAACAGTTGAGTACCTGCCCGATACGCTCACGAGCAGTTTCGATCGCCGACTCCGCCTGTCGACCAAATTGATGGACAGATACTGGATTTCCAAAATGCTGGGTGAAGTAGGGAAGCATGACCTCGACCACACGAGGATCAGTCGGTGTAGTCGCAGAATGATCGAGATAAATACTACGTGCCAGAGCCATAGAAATTTTATTCCGTTACAACTCACATCCAAAGTGATTTTAGCAGGAAGTTCGGCACGAAATCAGGGAGAGTAGTTAAGCACAAGACATATTGAGATTTGGTCAGTGTGTTTGGTATATAGGCCCTAAGTTCATCACTTTAGCCGCCTGTGTTATACTCGTCAACTCATCAGAAGATGCACGATCAATGTTTTACAATGTCTGAATCAGTGATTGCTATTCCACGGTCTTCAACCCATGCCCAGCGCATTGCCTGGGTAGTTCTCATCATGGCTTTTGCCATATTTTGTGCTCTGTGTATCGGGCTATGGATTGGGGCTCAATTCTTCTTTTTTGAATCAAGTGTTCCGCTTCTATCACGGGTCATTGTGGCACGAGGTGCTATCAGTGTGGCGACTGGGGCCGTCTCCGCTGGTAAAGAGTTGACTAGTGGCGATCAAGTCGAAATGGTTTCTGGTTCCCAAGCCAGCCTTTTTTTCCGAGACTCGCAAGATGGCAATCGATTAGTCGCCTCGATCACCTTAAATAACGATACCAGTGTGCAATTCTGGACAGCAACCGTTCCACGTTTTGGCTGGTCGAATGGTGGTTATTATGTAGAGCTGCGTGGTCTGCGCGGAGATGCCGACATATTCGTACCGCAGAATCTGCCACGCGCCATCCGCATGATTGTCACTTCCCGGCAAGGGGACTTGGTCGAGATAAGTTCGTCCGGCCTGTATGCCCTGCGTTTAACGGACTCTCGACTTGAAGTTGTCAATCGGGGCGGCAATCAGATCACCTTGACGCCGTTTAATGCCATCGAGGGGCGCAGTATCCCAATTGACGATCGTGCCGTGATTGATAGTTCACGTCCAGATCTGGTGGCGTTGGAATCAGCATCAACCAATATGCTCCGCAATAGTACGTTTGAAAGTGTCTTTCAGGGACTTGCCACGGATTGGGCTTGCACCAATAGCACTGATAATTTGCCACGAGGCAGCTATGCAGCAGAAATTCAGGATGGCCGTTCGGTCATGCATTTGGCACGTGCTGAAGATGCCACCACTAATGGTCAGACAGCCTGTTCACAATTTTTTGGTAACGGAGTCGATATAACTTCATTTACTAACCTGAGTTTTCGTGTGGCCTTTAATCTTCAGTATCAATCCTTGAATGCATGCGGAACCGAGGGTAGTGAATGTCCCCTGATGTTACGTGTTGATTATCTGGACGCAGGTGGCGAAATGCAACAATGGTACCTAGGTTTCTATTTTCGCCTTGAACCCAATCGAAACGATCCGTTACGTTGCCTTGGGTGTCCCTTAGAACATGTACGAGTTAATGAAAAGACCTGGTACACCTATGACAGTGGCAATTGGTTAGCCTTATTTCCTGAGCGACTTCCCCAGCGCCCAGTCGCCATTCAATCAGTAACATTCTATGCGTCAGGACATCAGTATGATGTTTATGTCGGCGAAGTCTCCTTACTGGCGTCATGATGTTTCCCTCGCGCTCCTATTGGTTTGTTCTGGTCATTATCCTGGGAATAGGTGCGTGGCTACGACTGAACAACCTGAATGTAGTCGAATTTAAGCGCGATGAGGCCAACCTATCTCAATTAGCCTTAAACCTGGTACGAGGAGAGTCAATTCCCCTCTTGGGAATTATCTCATCTGTGGGCATACCCAATTCGCCAGTATCGGCATATGTGCTGGCAATTCCTTACGCATTTAGTTCCAGCCCAGTCATTGCCACCGCATTCATCGGCGTGCTAAACCTCCTTGCATTGCTGCTGATGGCCCTGATGGCCCGACGATATTATGGTGATGCAGTTTCTTTGATTGCAGTTCTAATCTATGCGGTTAGCCCCTGGGCAGTTATTTATTCCCGCAAAATATGGGCGCAAGATATGCTGCCGCCCTTTATCATTGCAACTGTCTGGTTGGCAGTGCTGGCATTGGTTGAACAAAAACGCTGGGCTGGCTTGTTTTGCCTGCCACTACTAGCCCTCACCATTCAAATTCATTACAGTGCCATATTGGTAGTCGCGCCGGTCATATGCCTGATGGCGCTGTACTGGCGTGCAATTCCCCGTTCATTCTGGTTAGGCATCCTCCCAGCAAGCCTATGCTTTCTACCTTTTGTAGTTGGACTGGCTCAAGCTAATCTGTTTGATCCGATCCGGATTCAAGAAGTGCTTGCCAAGCGTTCAACACCTACAGCGGAAACTACTGAATCTATCATCAATACATCTGCCATTGAGTATGCTGGGTTAACAGTTTCCGGAACAGATATTCATTCACTGACTGGCCCACAGGTATTCAGGGACTATCTTGCCGGACTGCCTAATTTGTATCCTTTATTCAATCTGATAAATTTGATTTTGGTCGCTGGTGTAATTAGACTGTTCATCCGGTCTTGGCGATCCATCGATCAACGCCGGTCAATGGATATGGTTTTGCTGTCACTTGTATTAGTCCCTGTAATCGTCTTTTCTGTCAATTGGACTGTGCCTTATCCGCATTACTTCATCCTGATCATGCCCGCCGCCTTCACTATAGTAGCCATATTTTTGGTAGATCTCTTCCGATGGATGACCAAATGGAATCTTTTGCAACGGGTCTATCTAATCAGTGGGACATTGTTGGTGGGAATTATCCTCGTTGGACAAGTACTCTACTGGGGACGGTTGATCGAAACACTGAATTCGCGTTATACACCTGATGGTTTTGGGGTTCCATTGGGCCGGTTAATGGATATTCGACAGGAAGTTCTCAATCAAGCTCCAGATCAGGTCATCGCCAATGTCAATGGAATGGCGATTGGAGTTGACGATGGCCCCAGTGTCTGGAACTTCTTGTTGGCGGATGTAGATCGCGTTCGCTTTGTCGACGAACGAACCAAACTACTTGCTTCGACTGGAACCGGATTGCTGCTGACCGATTCGTGTCCCAATGGCTCGGCGGGATTAACCTACCCCTTACGAGAACCAACTGAGGGTTGCTATCAGTTAAGCGGCTACGATTGGCAGATTGTACCGGTACCGTCTGATGCTCAGTCTCTGAGTAATGGCGTACAAATCCTAAACGCAACTTGGGATTCTGTAAGTGGTTGTATCGAAATTGATTGGGCTATCTCCCAACCAACTTCGCAGGATTATTTCTTCAAGCTGCATTTGATAGGTAGCGACGGTAATCGAGTCGCGATCGCTGATGGCCCTGCCTGGCCAGGACAATTCTGGTTACTAGGTGATACGGTACAGAGTCAGTATTGTGTACCAGCGAATACAGATATAAGTTCAATTGTTAGTACAGAAATAGGCATGTATACCTATGACGGTGTCACTTTTGGCAATGTGGATGTGCTGGACTCGGCTGGCAACCCAACGGGTCAATCTATTCACGTCGCGTTTCAGTAGGCAGGCTTGAAGGCCGCTGCTATACTGAAAATATACCTCACTAGCAGCTTATTAGTGGAGCGCAATATGGGCGAACTGCTCACAGGACTCGGTTTATCCAATGATTTGGCTGTAGGGTTGACGATATACGGGGTAGTCATTATTGCTGCCCTGTGGATAGCCATGCTCATCTGGGTTTACCGGGACATTCGGTCGCGCTCTCGGGATACCTTTGGTCAATTAGGTGCGGTAGTGATGACTGCGCTATTGACCATTCCAGGACTCATCATCTATTTGTTGATCCGACCACGAGAAACTTTGAGCGATGCCTACGAACGTTCGCTGGAAGAAGAGGCGCTCCTTCAGGAAATCGAAGAGAAAGCAACTTGCCCGGGTTGTGGCCAGCACGTTAAAGAGGCTTGGCAAGCGTGCCCGCATTGTCATACCCGTCTGAAGAAACCCTGTGTCCATTGCCGCAACTTACTTGAGCTTTCGTGGCAAGTCTGTCCGTATTGCACCTCTCCACAGCCGGGTTACAGTGCTGAGCAGGTTGCTGTCGTCACTCGTGGTCAGGCCAGGCCGAATGCTGTCTCCGACTCGAGTATGGTCTCGCCGCGACAATCGGTGGCAACTTCGAGTTCACTTGAATTTGTTGATGGAGATGAATATCGCCGGTGAGGGTTCAGAAAGAAGGTCGACATCCAATTAAATGCCGACCTTGTTTTGTTTAGAACTCTGCCACTTCCCCAACTGTGTGTACCTTCAGGAAGTTGGTTTGTCCACCAACCCCAAATGGCACTCCAGCCAAGATTGCCAGTTGATCTCCGTACTGTACTAATCTGGATTCCTGTGCTGTCTGGACAACCCGCCCAATCATTTCGTCAATGGTGTTAAACATTGGGATCAGCATTGGGTAGACACCCCACACCAGGGCCATTCGTTGATAAGTGGTTTCGCTGGGTGTTACGCACAAGATGGGGGTAGACGGACGTTCTTTTGCCACCCGGCGGGCGGTATAACCTGTCAGTGTTGATGTCACAATCGCCTTACAATTTAACACTTCAGCGATTTGACAAGTTGCTTGACTGATTGCGTCGGAGACGGCTTCGCGCCCTTCAGCATCCGGCTTGTACACTTGACGCACATCCTCTGGACCACTTGTCGCCAAGGTTTGCTCGGCAATAACGGCAATGCGTGCCATCGTCCGCACGGCATGGATAGGATATTTGCCAGCGGCGGTTTCATTACTAAGCATGACAGCATCAGTACCATCAATTATCGCATTATAGACATCGCTGGCCTCGGCGCGGGTCGGACGGGGATTGTCGACCATCGAATTCAGCATCTGTGTAGCGGTAATCACCGGTTTGGCAGCCTGGTTACATAACTTGATGATGCGTTTTTGATGAAAAGGGACTTCTTCAGCGGGCGTTTCTACACCCAAATCACCACGCGCCACCATGATGCCGTCAGATGCCGCTAGAATCTCCTCAAAATTCTCCAGCGCCTGCTGTTTTTCGATTTTGGCGATGATAGCGACCTCGCCACCCAGATGCCGGATCAGCCAACGCAACTCACGAATGTCTTCCTGCGAGCGCACGAAGGACATCGCTAGATAATCCGTCTTCTTGGTCAGTGCGAACTCGATATCTTCCCGATCCTTATCGGTGATAGCCGAGAGTGTCAGTTCGGCTGTTGGCGCACTGATACCCTTTCGGGAACTTAATGGCCCTGGAGCAACCACTTCGGCAATCAAACCATTCGGTATAGTTTGCCGAACCACCATTTCAATATTGCCATCATCCAGCAATAGCGGCATTTCCGGCTTTATATCATGTATAAATTCGGGATGCGGCAGCGAGATGACACCATTTTCGCCGGGAACGGTATCCAGCGTAAAAGTGATTTGCTGCCCGGCAACCAGTTCCAGTGGCTCATTTGCCACCTTACCGATTCGGATTTTAGGCCCTTGCATATCGCACAGAATAGCGATGACAGCCCCTTCTTCGGCAGCTACCTTGCGTACCCGGTCAATTGTTTCACCATGGGTAGCGTGATCGCCATGAGAGAAGTTAATACGAGCGACATTTACACCGCTGCGGATGAGCTGTCGCAGCATGTTTTCATCGCGTGAAGCCGGGCCAATCGTCGCAACAATTTTGGTGCGTTTGCCCTGAATAGAACTGGTTGCCAAGTCGGGATTCCTTTCCAACAAAAGGGGCAGGCTACTGGCCCGCCCCGGTGAAATATGCGCTACAAGCTCAGATTACTAAAGGCACTTAGGCCAGGATAGACGGCCGCACTGCCCAATTCTTCCTCAATGCGGAGCAACTGGTTAAACTTGGCAACACGATCAGAACGGGATGGCGCACCCGTCTTGATCTGACCCGCGTTTAACGCCACTGCGAGATCCGCAATAGTAGTATCTTCGGTCTCACCGCTCCGATGACTGGCGACGACTGTCCAGCCAGCACGCTGGCTCATCTGGCTGGCGGCGATTGCCTCGGTCAAGGTACCGATCTGGTTCACTTTGCACAGCAAGGAGTTAGCAGCTTTTTCCTTGATAGCCCGCTGCACACGGTCAACATTTGTGACCAGCAGATCATCTCCAACTACCTGGAGCTTGTCACCGACCTTGGAGACAAGTTTCGACCAGTTGGCCCAGTCATCTTGCGAGAGACCATCTTCCAGCGAGATAATCGGATATTTCTTTGACCAGTTGACCCAAAACTCAACCATTTCCTCGCCACTAAGGACTTTTCCTTCAATATCGAGGTGGTAGTTGCCATCCTCTTTATAGAGTTCGGAAGTGGCAGGATCAAGGGCAATACGAATTTGATCGCCAGGTTTGTAGCCTGCCTTTTCAATTGCTTGCATGATGACATCAAGCGCCGCCTGATTAGAACCCAAGCTGGGAGCGTAGCCGCCCTCGTCGCCGACCGTAGTGCTGTAATTCTTATCGTGTAGAATCTTCTTCAAGGTGTGATAGATTTCCGCACACCAACGCAGCGCTTCGCGGAAGGACTCTGCACCGACAGGCATTACCATAAATTCCTGGAAGTCCGTGCTGCCTGCCGCGTGTTTGCCACCATTCATAATATTCATCATGGGGACCGGCAAAACATGTGCGTGCACACCGCCAAGATAAGCGTACAGCGGCAAATCTACACTGTCAGCGGCAGCGCGTGCTGTTGCAAGGGAAACACCCAGAATGGCATTTGCGCCCATCTTTTTCTTTGTGGGGGTGCCATCTACTTCCAACATGATGTCGTCAATAGCTTTCTGGTTGAGCGCATATTGTCCGACCAGTGCATCCGATAGTGGCCCTAGAACGGACTCAACAGCCTTTAATACACCCTTGCCGCCGTAGCGTTTCTTGTCGCCATCGCGCAGTTCGAGCGCCTCATGTTCGCCGGTAGAGGCACCGCTGGGCACCATCGCCCGGCCAAACGCTCCATCGGTCAATGAAACTTCAACCTCAATAGTTGGGTTGCCGCGTGAGTCCAGAATTTCACGAGCGTGAATGTTTTCTATGAATGACATCTCAGGTCATCTCCTGCGTGGTTGTTGTCGGGAAGTTCGATTTGCGGGCTGGTTCGAGCCGCACCGCTACTATAATATCCTGAAATGCGCTTCTCGCCATCTCCGAGCCTGACAGAAGCATATTCAATTAGATTCCCTGAGTTCAAAAACTGCCCCCTCATTGCCACGATCCTGCCAGCTTTCATATGGGCAGATTCTGGCCTCAATCCGACTGGAGACTGAAGATCTGTTTATGCTTGTACTGTAGCTTTCATCCATCTATTCATTTTGCCAAGGTGTGAGTATCTCGACGAGGCATTAAGGCTCCAGTATAATGAGTTGCCTATCTGGAAGAACATTTGTATTGAGCGAGTAGAGCTATGTCTGGTCACAGTAAATGGGCGACGATCAAGCGAAAGAAAGCCGGCGCAGATGCCCAACGCGGCAAGATTTTTACCCGTTTGGCGCGGGATATTATGGTGGCAGCCCGCGAAGGTGGCGGCGACCCAGCAGGGAATGCCCGGCTAAAAATTGCCATTGATAAAGCCAAAGCTGGAAATATGCCCAAAGAAAATATCGAACGGGCAATCCAGCGTGGCTCTGGGGGTGGCGATGGCGTAGACATGGAGGAAATCACCTACGAAGGCTATGGGCTCGAGGGGATTGCCTTCATGGTCGATGTCCTGACTGATAACAAGAACCGGGCGCTGGCCGAAGTCAAGCGCGTTTTCAATAAAGCCGGGGGAAGCCTCGCCTCCGCAGGGTCAGTAGGCTGGCAATTTGAGAAAAAAGGCTATATCACGGTTGAAGGGGCGAAGGTTGATTTTGACACACTCTTTATGACCGCCGCCGAAGCCGGTGCCGATGACATCGTTGAGGAAGATGGCACCTTCGTCGTCTATACCCCACGAGAGATGTTCAGCGCGGTCGAGCAAGCTCTGATTGGCGCTGGGTATCAGGTCGGAGATGCTGAACTGCGTTGGATACCCAAGAACGAAAGTGAAGTCTCTACAGAAAGAGCCGTCCAGAACCTAAAGCTACAGGAAAACCTGGAAGAACTGGATGATGTGCAGGGCGTGTCGCATAATCTGCTCATTAATGACGCTGCCATCGCTGCTCTTGAGACTGCCTGATGCGTGTCTTGGGCGTGGATCCCGGTACAGCCACGGTCGGGTATGGCGTAGTGGATGAAACCGAAGATGGCGATCTGATTGCCGTCAAGTATGGGGTCATCACTACACCGGCTAAAATGCCCATGCACCAGCGGTTATCAATCATTCACAACGAACTCCGGCAAGTCATTGATCAAACCAAACCTGACCGAGCCGGAGTAGAAGAATTATTCTTCGCCAAGAATGTGACCACCGGCATTACCGTTGCACAGGGACGGGGTGTCATTCTTTTGACATTGGCCCAGGCTGGACTTGTCATCCACGAATACAAGCCACATCAGATCAAACAATCGATTTCTGGCTATGGAGCTGCGGGTAAACCTCAGATTCAAGAAATGGTGCGGATGCTGCTTAACCTAGAGAAGATCCCGCGTCCAGATGATGCCGCTGATGGCCTAGCCATCGCCATCACCGATATTCATAGCGCCCGCCTGGGTGACCTAACCGACGATGGATATGATTCATGATTGCCTGCCTTGAAGGTCGAATCCTTTCCCGTGGTAAGGATTTTGTCATCCTGATGACGGGTGGAGTGGGATACAAAGTCTATGCTCCCTTTCCAACACTGGACAGTTTGGATGTAGACCATCCTGCTTTCTTGCATACAACCTTGGTCGTACGCGAAGACTCAATGACTCTCTTCGGCTTTGCTACGGTTCCTGAGCAAGAAACGTTCGATATTCTGCTGAGCATTAGTGGGGTTGGGCCACGTACAGCGCTAGCGGTCCTCAGCACGCTGAGCCTGGATGCACTGCGTAATGCGGTCGTCAGTGAAAGAGCCGATGTCCTGACTCGCGTACCCGGTATTGGCAAAAAGAGCGCCCAGAAAATCCTGTTGGAATTGAAAGACAAACTCAAGTTCGGTCAGGATACCGGGCCGATCGCTGCCTTTGATGATTTGGATAGTGATGTTATTGATGCGCTGGTGGCATTGGGCTACAGTATCGTTGAAGCTCAACGAGCCATTCAAGCCCTACCTGCAGATGCACCCCACACTGCTGAAGATCGGGTGCGCCTAGCGCTCCAGTACTTTGCATAGCGAGGACCGCACCTTGACAGACTCACTGATTGGAAAAAGAGTCGACATCCTGGATAAGGGCTTTATCGAACTGCTCGACCTGATGCCCCATCCAGCTACAGATGTCTCTGGCGACCTGGCGATTGTCAACGCAGCGCGGGTCAGTTTTATGGGTGAGAGCAAAGGCGAGGAAAAAGACCGGAAACTCCTGTTCTACCTGTTACGAAACCAACATACGAGCCCATTTGAGATGGTAGAGTTCAAGTTTCGTGTGCGCGCTCCGGTTGTCACATGGTGGCAATGGGTACGGCACCGCACTTGGAATTTCAATGCACAATCCGGACGCTACACGGCTTTTGAAGAAACGGATTACTATGTTCCAGATGTCTGGCGCAAGCAATCCGCCAATAACAAGCAAGCCAGTGAAGGCGAAGTTGACGCAGAAACCAATACCCGCCTTACGGCTGATTTGATTGCCCACTATGAGCAAGGTTTCAAGCTCTACGAAGCCGCACTGGCCGCCGGGGTTTCAAAAGAAATGGCTCGGCTTTACCTGCCAGGCTTCAGCGTGTATTACACCTGGGTCACAAAGGTAGATGCTCATAACTTGATGCATTTTCTGCGCTTGCGAATGGCAAACGACGCTCAATACGAAATTCGGGTCTACGCACAGGCAATCTACGACCACTTTTTCAAACCTGCCCTACCCTGGACAGCCGAAGCGTTTGAAGAATACATTCTGAAAACGAAAGACTAAAAACGCCCATCTCCGTTAAGGAGATGGGGTCAGTTCGCCGCCTATAGCGAAGCACATCTGCTGGGAGGCTGCATTCTCTGGAATGACCTCCCAACCATAGCGTTTACCAAGTTCAAACAAAGATGCATTAAACGTATACTGTCCACCCTGCGTATAATCTACGAACAGGTCATTGAGTTCGGCATCGAACAAGCGCACTCGGAATCGAGCCGTGGTTTCAATGGGTGTCCAGTAGACCGTAACAGGTTCTCCTATTCTAAAGTTCTCCACAGAACGTGATCGATCAATCACAAACGCATTGCAGACTACTGGCGTAGCTCGCACCATTTGAATCTGCAGCGCCGATACCGATGTAGCAGTTGCTCCACCAACTGGAGTCCAGGTCGGGGGCAAGGTGGCGCGTATTTGGGGAAGCGGGGTAACTTGAACGGTATCAGGAAGAACCGTGGCAGTTAATGTAACTGGAAGAGCCACTGTCGGCAGAGGCGCTGGAGTCGCCGCCCCATTACACGCAGTCATTAGAAGTACCAGAATCCAAAACAACAATAAAGTCATCCACGCTCGGAAACGCAGGAATCTAGCATAATTGGCGTTCATCAGGAGCTATTCCAATCAAAAAGTCTCCGGCGCACCCGCCGAAAGCGATAAGCCATACACAATTAAACCAACCGCAATACCTATCATCAGAAAACCCAGTAAGACATACAGCACAATGATTCGCCGAGCGGGCGGCACTTCCCCGCGCCAGCCAACCAGCACGATATAGCCTGTCCCATACATCAATAACATCGCCGATGCCGAAACCAGTGAGGGCAAAAGACGCGTATCAACGGAAAAGAAGCGTTCCAGATAAATGTAATCCACTGCCGGGAAAATGACCGCGACCAATGCCAGAGACGATAAAACTACAAAGGCCAAACGCCAGAGACGGGGTAAGCCGAGGATACGCTGTACCCACTGATCCCAGAAAGACAGGTTCTTGGAATTGGGAAGAACCTTCTTGCGGGGCACCTGTTTACTCACTGGATCTCCCCTGCCTATAATGCATGAGGTTATCAGATTCCGTCTCACGGTTAATCATAAAGGTCGCTGCACGCTCAAAATAGTCACGCATCTCATTCCTAGCAGACTCTTCCACCCCGACAGCGTCAATTGCTGCCAACATATGAGACAACCAGTGATCGCGAGCTTGCTGATCAATCGGAAAAGGCGAATGACGCATTCGCAATCGTGGATGCCCTCGTTCAACAGCGTAGCGCGCTGGGCCACCAAAAAACTGAGTCAGGAATAGAAACTGCCAGCGTTTGCCCTCCGTCAAATCTTCGGGAAACATGGGTCGCAAGACAGGATCGGCGGCAACCCGTGCATAGAACTCTTCCACAATACGCTCGAATACCGGATCGCCTCCGACCCGTTGATAGACTGAACTTTCCACTTCTGTCATAGCCAAATTACCTTTGTGTATCCTGCTTACAATGATAACCCTGAGCGCACGACCCTGAAAGTCTGGCTGGACAATCAAGGGGGGGGCAGTACAATTCTGCCACCAAATACAACCTTGCTTCAGGAGCATTCATCATTATGAAACGCCCTCTGAGCGCAGCTTTAGCTCTTGTGCTAATTGCGCTCGTTACGCTCAACCCGGCATTTGCACAAGATAACACAGGAATCCGGGTAGTTGGTTCAGGACTGGTCAATCCCATCCTGGAACTGACAATGCAGGAAAATAGCATCCAGGGTACCGCCACATTTGAAACCACTGGGACCGTCAACGGCATTGATTTGCTATGCCAGGGAAGTGCGGATGTCGCAACGGCTACCCGTACAATTAATGCTGAAGAGGGTTCCAAATGTGCTACAAACAGCATTGATTACAGTGAAATGCGTGTAGCACACAATGTCGTAGCGCTGGTCAGCCGTACCGATTCGACTGCGCCGGTATGCCTGACCGCAGCTGATCTGAATCTGCTGCTGGCGCCCAGCGCCGAAGGACAAATCACAAACTGGAATCAACTCAGTGGTGGTGCTGGCGACAGTGCCCTTTCACTGGTGGTTCCCCCAGCATCCAATTCCCTATACGTTGTGCTGGACACCCTGGTACAAGGGGATGGCCTGCGACCCGATGTTCAGGTTGCAGATAGTGATAATGCAGTCATCGAAGCTGTCCAACAGAATGCCGCTACCGTCGGCGTAATCAGTTTGCCAAGTGCAGTAGCCGCAGGTTCGGAATTGCGAATCCTCCAGATCAATGGCAACGAAGCCGTTGGTTGCACCTCCCCCTCCAACGAATCGGTTGAAGCAGGATTATATCCCCTGCAACAGTCATATTATGTGTATGTCAATCGCGCCAATCTGACAAAAACCGGCTTGACCGAGTTATTGAACGCGGTCACCGGCAGCATGGATAACCCGGTACTGAACACACTGGGTCTTGTTCCAGTCACGCCAGCCTCTGCCGAACGAAATACGATTGCCCTCGATGGAACCGGTGAGAAGCGTCCATACAGCGCTACCGTAACTGACTTCCAGATTCCGACACAGTTTAGCGCCAGTGCGACCATTGCTGGTTCGGCTGTACCTCGCGATTATGTCAATAGTCTGCTGACCGCTTTCCAACAGGCTTATCCTGGCGCAACGATTAATCTTCAGACCCGGGGTGAAGTCGAAGGCATTCGCCGCCTCTGCAATGGCGAAATAGATATTGCGCTGGCAACCAGCGACCTCAGCGCAGATCAGCAGGCAGCATGCGAAGCAAATAACGTAACATTACTGCCCGTGGATTTAGGAAAGCAAGCGGTCGTCCTGGTCGCAAGTGCAGAAAGCAGTTACCTAACCTGCCTGACATCCGACCAATTGACGACGATCTGGAGTGCCGAGTCTGCAAAAACAGCTAATAACCTCACAACCTGGAACCAGATTGATGCCAGCTTCCCATCACAAACCATCACTTTGTTCACCCCACTGGCGGGAGACACTTATGCCGATCTGCTCATGATCCGGGCTTCAGGTAGCAGCACGCCCATGCGCGATGACGGATTCAGCAATCGCGATGCCTTGTATCGGGCAGCCGCTACCGCCAATGTCGCGGAAGGTGGTGGTTTGACTTTTATGAGTTGGGCTGATTACCAACGTGTAATCGCTAATAATCAGGATCGTATCCAATTGGTAGCCGTCGATAGCGGTAATGGCTGCGTTGCACCCAGCGAGCAAACCATCAATGATGGCAGCTATTCGCTCGTACAGTCCGGCAAGCTGCTCATTCGCGAGAGTGCATTAAGCAACGCTACGGTTCAATCATTCGTCTGGTATCTGGCACTAGATGAGAACTATCCCGCCTTGGCCAGCGCGGGCTTCCAGGGAGTGACATTCGGTAGCCTCCCATCACTGCGGGAGCGGCTACAAAACGCCTTCCGCACCGCTGAAGAAGCAGCTGCAATCGCTGCCGAAACCACCCCAGAAGCAACTGCTGAGGCAACACCAGGTAGTTAAGCCAAACACTTATCTTTTGTGTCCATAAGCAAACACCCCCTGTAAATGTGATCTACAGGGGGTGTTTCTTTTACTTTTGAAGCGGGTTAACATGGTACGATTGCCTGCTTTATTTTACGGGACAGACCTTCATGCATGGTGAACTCATTGCACTTGACCTTGAAACTACCGGATTTGATGCGCGTACGGATGCGATCATCGAAGTCGGGTTGGTGCGGATGCGTGAAGGAGAAATCATTGAAGAACTGGGAATACTGGTCAATCCAAATCGACCAATACCAGCACCCGTCATACAGCTAACTAGCATCCGAAATGAAGATGTGGTTGGCAAACCAACTTTCGACAAGATCAGCCCACAACTTCGGGAATTTATAGGTGATCGTCCCATCATTGGGCATAACGTCGGTTTTGATCTGGCCTTCCTGAACCAACAAGGGCTGGCACAGACCAATCTGAGAATGGACACTTACGAGTTAGCTGCTTTTTTGCTGCCCCGCACGCCGCGTTACGCATTAGGTAATTTAGCAACCTTCTTCGATTTACCGCTGGCACACGCACACCGGGCGTTGGATGATGCGCGCGCTACCGCCCTGCTCTACTGGCGGTTATGGGAACAACTCCTCAGATTACCCCGATCCCTAATTGAAGAACTTATCCGACAAGCGAGTGGCTTAGACTGGTTGGCCATGCCTGTCCTGCAAGCAGCTGTATCTGAAGCTACTTTGCCTCCACAACAATCGAACACCCTGCCTCACGAAGTAGCTCCGAAACATCTGCCCCTTTCATCCACAGCAGTGAACTCTGGCCCAATCTCGGAAATCTTTGCTGAAAATGGACCACTGGCGGCCCAATTTGAACACTATGAAGCCCGTTCGCAACAAATCGAAATGGCTACGTTAGTTAATGAGACTTTTCAAACAGGTGGTCGCCGCTTAGTGGAGGCTGGAACAGGATCGGGAAAGTCACTCGCTTATCTTGTCCCAGCTGCGCTTTGGTCAACAGCCAATCATGAACGAGTAGTCATCTCAACCCACTCGATTCATTTGCAGGATCAGCTCATCAATAATGACATTCCTATCGTACAGGCAGCACTAGGTCTGGATGTACGCGCCTCTGTACTTAAAGGCCGAAGTAATTACCTGTGCCCACGACGATTGAGCATCCTCCGAGAACAACAACCCCAACATATTGATGAACTCCGGGTGCTGGCAAAAGTGCTGGTATGGACCCATGAAGGCAGTAGCGGAGATAGAAGCGACCTCACGCTACGTGGGCCGGGAGAATTCGCCGCATGGTCACGGTTGAGCGCGGCTGATGAAAACTGTACGACAACCCGCTGCGAAGCCATGATGGCAGGTCAATGTCCTTTTCATCAGGCGAGACAGCGCGCAGAAGCGGCTCGCTTACTCATCGTCAATCATGCCCTGCTGGCCACTGATACTGCCGACGATGAGGGCGTACTACCAGCATTCAGTAACCTGATCGTAGATGAAGCGCATCAACTGGACAGTGCTATAACGAGTGGATTGACTGTGCGGATTGAAGAAATCGGATTGCAGCGACGCATTCAAGAGCTTTCCCGACCAAGCAATTCCTTATTGAGTGGGCTACTGCATATACTCTCAAGTCATCTTCCAGAACGAGAGCTTGAGCGACTCAATAGTTTTGTCACTACTATTCGGGCCGCTACCGGGCCTATGGAATCCCATACAAAGCATTTCTTCGGCGTCCTGCGCGAGTTTTACCTGGCTCTGGAACGCGAATCGAATGGTGATTATTTGCCGACTATTCGATTAACCCCAGCATTGCGGGAGAAGGTAAGCTTCGCTCCATTGCGGGAGTCCTACCAAACGCTAGGTGAGTTTTTTGAGGTTGTCGGAAGCAAACTCGATCAATTGGCGACCTATCTCCACAAACATGAAGCCAGAAATATCCCAAACTTTGACCACTTGTTGAACGGGACGCGGGCAATTAGCCGTTTCCTTAGAGAAACCGAATCGCATCTGTCAAAAGCTATGCTCGCTCCTGCACCAGATACCATCTATTGGTTGAGCGCTGGACAAAACAACTCCAATATGGCTGTTCATGTTGCTCCACTGGAACCAGGCCAAAGACTCAACGAGAAATTATGGAATTCAATGCGATCAGTCATTCTGACCAGTGCGACATTAACAGTCGAACGCAGTTTTGAATTCTTGCAGCAACGTCTTCATGCTGACTCGTTTGAAACAACAGAATTGGGGTCACCTTTTGACTATAAGCAATCGACATTGATCTATATCCCTGAAAAGTTCCCAGAACCCAATGAACGGCAGGCATATCAGCAAGCATTGGAAAAAGGCATTATCGAACTAGCAGCAGCGCTCAATGGAAGAGTGATGGTTCTGTTCACAAGTTATGCCCAGCTTCAGCAGACCTCTCAGGCCATCACTCCACGCCTAGCCTTGGGAAACATTGCAGTCTATGATCAACTAGATAACAGCAATCGCGATGGCTTGATGAATGGCTTTAAGAAAGATGAACGTGCAGTCCTACTGGGTACACGCAGTTTCTGGGAAGGCGTCGACATTCCCGGCGAGTCTTTGAGCGCCTTAGTGATTACTCGGCTACCTTTCGCAGTGCCCAATGAGCCAATCTTCGCCGCTCGCTCAGAGCAGTATGGTGATCCCTTTAAAGAATATTCCGTGCCGGATGCCATTCTGCGATTCCGCCAGGGTTTCGGCAGGCTCATCCGCACTCGAACGGATCGAGGAATTGTGGCGATCTTTGACAATCGAGTCCTGAGCAAGGCCTATGGCAGGCAATTCCTGGCCTCCTTACCAGATTGCACCGTACAAAAGGGTCGGATAGAGAACCTGCCTGCAGCAGCGGTAGCCTGGTTACAAAGGTAGGTATATTGAAAGGTACTAATGCCTGCCTAAGCCACTTATGTTACGCTACCGGCGCTGATGATAGGAGCACACCTATGCGGACACCTGCCGGTAAAGAATGCCGCCATTACTATCAGGACTTTCATCGGGGACGTGCCTTGCAGGAATGCCGTCTGGTTCAGCTAAATGCTGCCTCCATGCACTGGCGACCACAGGACTGTAGTTCATGTCCCGTACCGGATATCCTGAACGCAAATGCCAGCCCAGATCTCGAGTTAAGTCTAAGCATAAAACCGCGTCTGCTAGGTTTAGGGCGTCAACTAGAGGTCAAGGCCTCGTGTCTAAAACACCGGATTGAAATTGCTGATGCTTTTGTAGGCTGCGAGAAATGCAATGCAGAACGTCCCGGATTAGATGTTTTCTGGCAAGCACTAGGGCAAAGCGAAGACGATGATTAAGGCTGTCTTACTCGATCTGGATAACACGCTTATTCTTAATCCGGATACAAGCTTTGCCCACTCTTTCCTTGCATTATTGACAGAATACTTCCAATCAAAGCCTAATCAGGATATTGTGCCCGCATTTGTTCAAGGACTGCGCAGCCTGGCGATTAATCGCGATATCCGGTCGACCAATGCACAGGCGCTTATCCAGGCAATCAGTGAACACACGGGACGGCAACCAGGCGAAGTCGCTACCGCCATTTACCAATTCTATCAAGAAAGATTTAATGCTTTTGAGAGCTTGATTCAACCGGTACGTGGCGCAGCAGACCTGATTGAAAGCCTTTTCCAGAAAAAAGTTGCGGTGGTGATTGCTACTAATCCTCTACATCCGTTGGAAGCGGTCGAACAACGCTTGCGATGGGGAGGACTACCTAGTGATGGCTATGCTCTCATTACACATTCTGGCAATATGCACTTTGCTAAACCCGACCCTGCCTACTATGCAGAAATTGCGGCAAGGGTTGGTGTAGAACCCGATGAAGCGCTCATGATTGGTGATAGCTTCACCAACGATATTCAACCGGCTCAAACTGTAGGAATGCAGGTCATCGCCGTAGAACCAAAGGTAGATGACCCGCTGTATGAAGTACGCCGTTGCCTTGATGAGCCAGGTTGGTTCGAGCTATCGGTGCCACCGCATCTGAAACCAGAAATGATCGAACCGGAGATGCGCGGCAACTTGGGTGCACTCTACGGTATCCTGGAAGGGGTCAAGCCACATTTCTGGTTACAACACTCCATTCCAAATGAATGGTCTCTCATCCAGATCGTCTGCCATTTGCTCGCGAGTGAGCACGAAGTGCAATTCCCACGCCTCTTACGAATAAGGAATGAAGACAACCCATTTCTTCAGAACGCCCCTACTCCGCCAGATCCGGAACATTTCACACCATGTGATGAAGATGGCTGGAATGTCGTGGCACAATTTGTTGAGGCACGCCAACGGACTCTGCAATGGCTGGCCCAACTTAAATCCAATGAGTGGTCACGGCGCGCAAGACACAGCACTTTTGGACTCACAACATTACTGGAGATGGCTCACTTTACTGCCCAACACGATCGCCTGCATATTAACCAGATTTGCCAAACTCTCGGGCGCTGCGAATAATTAGGTTGTAGTTATCATTTATTTTGTGCCTATGAGCGGTTGGTTATGCGCTATCCAACGGCCAATACTACAGAACTACCCTGTCAGGCACTTTGGTGGGCAAAAGATGCCGCTATACTGCCAGAACCGTTATCCCACTTACTAGATAAAGCGGGATGGCAATATACATGTACAGCGGATCCAGCCAATTTGCCTGATGAACTCAGTTCAGCCAAGCTGGACATGCTGCTTGATCTGACTCATGATCCACATATGGCCGCGCTATTCGCCCGACTAAGTGACCAAAAACCCCTCGCTGAAAGACCCCTGCTGGTATATGTAACAGGAAACTCCCGCAATGACTATAAGAATTCACCTGCAGATTTGGTGATTTCATCACGGCCAAACCATATTGAAACGCAAGTATTCAATACGATGCTTAGCATCCGCACAGAAAATCGGAGCCTACGAAATCGCTTGCAGGTACAAATTGAAACCGAAAAGGGTATTGAACAACTCAAGAATGCCATCGTTCGCAATGTAGCCCATGAGCTACGAACCCCGCTTTTGCAGGTGAAAGGAGCAATCACGCTACTACGAGATGATCGACATGATCAATTCGAGCGGCTGATTGATTTGGCACAGGTTGCAACGTCCCGACTGGAACTCTCGGTCCACAATATCACCTTACTGAATAAACTCATCAATGACAGCCTTGATCAACCAGAATTTGCCCCTTTCCACCCAGGCGAAGCCGCCGAAAGTGCAGTTCGTCATATCCGTCGGTTGTGGCAGCATCGCGAAGGGATCCAATACTTATTTATCAAGATCGAACCAAACCTCCCTTCGGTCATAGGTGACCGTCACCTGATCACCATTGCGTTACAGCAGTTGTTGGATAATGCACTGAAATTTGGAGAGATGCGCCCGATTATCCTATCTGTCACGTCCATCCAGAATGGAGTTCATTTCCAGATCTGTGATGAAGGCATTGGCATTGATCCCAGCCAACATGACCTAATCTTCGATTGGTTCTATCAGGTTGATAGCTCTTCCACACGCAACTATGGTGGCATCGGTGCAGGTTTAGCAATTGTTCAGTTCATCATGGAACGGCACCATGTCGAGATGGCTGTAAAGTCCACTCTAGGAAAAGGCAGTTGCTTTGAGTTCACACTAGCCCTCGCAGACCCTTAAGATCAGGCTCTTGACCGATTGTGATTTTCTTGACAAACGGTTGGGCCATCTCTATACTGAACCCCACATTAATCACCTCTAAAGAGTCTTTTTAACCTCCTTGCAATGACTGGAAAGCGTGTGCGCGATGATGCACGATGGATTGATGAACTATATCGGTGGCAAATGGACTGAAGCCAGTTCACAAGAAACTTTTCCCACCACGAACCCAGCCACTGAAGAAATCATCGCCCTCGCGCCCCGCAGTACCGCTGACGACGTGGATAATGCCGTACAGGCAGCTCGGTCTGCATACAAAGCCTGGAGGTTGACCCCTGCTCCGCGTCGGGGTGAAATCCTATTCCGTGCCGCCCATCTATTGAGCGAGCGCAAAGAAGAATTAGCCAGACTCATGACCCAGGAAATGGGAAAGATTCTGGCTGAGACTCGCGGTGATGTTCAAGAAGCCATCGATATGGCTTATTACATGGGTGGCGAAGGCCGCCGCATGCACGGATATACCGCACCTGTAGAGATGCCGAACAAGTTTGGCATGGCCATGCGCGACTCTGTCGGCGTTGTCGGTTTGATCACCCCATGGAACTTCCCTGTAGCCGTTCCCAGTTGGAAGATGCTCCCCGCCTTAATTGCGGGCAATACCGTCGTCTATAAACCAAGCGAAGATACGCCTGCTACTGCCGCTGCCTTCGTCAAAGTCTTTGAGGAAGCTGGTCTTCCCGCCGGGGTTCTCAACCTCATCACAGGTGCCGGGGATACTGGCGCAGCACTCGTCGCCAACCGCGACGTGCGTGTGATTTCTTTCACGGGTTCAACTGAAACCGGTCTGCGTGTGTATACGCAAGCTGCCAGCCTCGGAAAAAAGGTCTGCCTCGAGATGGGTGGCAAGAACGCAATCCTCGTTCTAGATGATGCCAACCTCGATTTGGCAGTCGAGGCCGTTACATGGAGTGCGTTCGGCACAACCGGACAACGCTGTACAGCAACCAGCCGCTTAATCGTCCAAAAAGGTATCAAAGCCAAACTGGTAGAGGCCCTCGAAGCCAAAGCGCGGACAATAAAGGTGGGCTATGGCCTCGATGAAACGGTAAATATGGGGCCTCTGGTCAACGAGAAAGCGTTAACCAAAGTAGAAAAGTATGTCGAAATCGGACGGCAGGAAGGCGCGCGCGTCATCGTCGGCGGGACTCGTGCAGACATGGGGCAAGGGTACTTCTTTATGCCCACCCTTTTTGACCAAGTACGACGTGACATGCGGATTGCCCGCGAAGAAATCTTCGGGCCGGTGCTATCCATTATAGAAGTTGCAGATCTAGATGAAGCGATCGAAGCTAACAACGAAGTAGCTTACGGCCTTTCCAGCAGCATATTCACAGAAAACGTCAATGCAGCTTTCCGCGCTATTCGCGACCTGACAACGGGTATTGTCTACATCAATCACGGCACAACCGGTGCCGAGATTCAGTTCCCCTTTGGTGGTACACGCGGTACAGGTAACGGCATGCGGGAAGCAGGTCAAGCAGCGTTAGACTCGTTCACGGAATGGAAGTCTGTTTATATTGATTACAGTGGTCGCTTACAGCGCGCCCAGATTGATACTGAAGCAATCCTGAGAGATAGCTAATCATTAGATCGCTGCTGGTAAAATCTGTCGTAAACTGGCAGTAAATCAGTTACCATAGTCAGGAATAAATGACTTGCCCCCTGCCTTATACTGGGATGCAGGCTATGAAATTGTGCTGGAGTTGGAAAATCACTACCCGCACATGGATCTGAATGCGCTAGGATTGGAAGAACTCTACCACTACATCGTAGCACTGCCGACGTTCGCGGATGATCCCCTGCTTGCCAATGATGGGTTGTTGCGGGATATACTGCGGGAATGGTTTGAGGAGAGAGAAACGTAATGGCACAACTTGACCTGCGTGAGCTACACAGCACTGAATTTCCTGTACCAGATGAAATGCAGGGTAATGTAGCCATCACTAGCCTCAGCAAGCTCTATAACTGGAGCCGCCGCAGTTCCATGTGGCCGATGCTTTTTGGTTTGGCTTGCTGCGCGATTGAAATGATTGCGACTGCGGCTTCGCGTTACGACTTATCCCGCTTCGGTATGGAAGTCATGCGTGCCAGCCCGCGACAGTCTGACCTGATGATTGTCTCGGGCACGGTCACTAAAAAGATGGTCGTACCAATCGTGCGTCTCTACAACCAGATGCCCGAACCCAAATATGTACTGGCGATGGGTGCCTGCGCCAGTGGTGGTGGCCCCTTCAAGGAAGGCTATAATGTGGTCTCTGGTATCGACCAGTATCTGCCGGTCGATGTCTATGTCCCGGGATGCCCTCCTACCCCGCAGGCACTGCTTTACGGCCTGATCGCTCTGCAGAAGAAAATAGATGGTCAGTCCCTTGCCAACATGGATGATGTACCCTGGTATGGTGTTGGCCCGGCAGAACCAACCCCAGTGCCAATACTTGGCCCAGACATCATTGACCCACGTCAGATGGATCTGATCCGTCGGCAGGCTGAACTAGCTGCGCAAGGTAAGCCCTACGGGTTACGAGAAATCCCTGAATCAGCGTTAAAGCGCCAGACTGCCCAGATTGCTCCCAAAACCAAGCCGCAAATCGCTGCAGCATCTGGCACGGTTGAAGCGGACGATCCAGAAAAAGCGGCGCGTCTCGCCAAGCGTGAGGCAGCGTTAGCTCGCAAGAAGGCAGAAAGCGGTGAGACGGCTGCGGCTTCTGTAGTGGCTGATGCCCCTGCACCCGCAACCGGTGGTGATAAGAAAGCCTTTGACAAAGCTGCCATGCTGGAAAAGATTCGCGCCAAGAAAGCGAAGTAAGGACTACCTGTCATGACTGTGACTGAAATCCCGCTGGTCGAGGCAACCACCTCGGAAACAGCGATCAGCCGCCTGAAGGAACGCTTCCCCGGCGCGGTACAAGACGATAGCCGACATGGCTACTCCGGTGTCGTTGTAGACAAAAGCAAGTTGGTCGAAGTAGCGACCTATATGCGTGACACCCTGGGTTACGATTATTTATCGAGTGCGACTGCCGTTGACTATCACGGCATCGCCGATTCGATGGAGATGGTCTATCACGCCTATCGTACAGCCGGCGGTCCTGCTTTGGTTTTCAAAGCGCAAACTGACCGCGCCAAAGCTGAACTTCCTTCGCTGATTGACGTCTGGCCGGGTGCAGACTTTCAAGAACGTGAAGCCTACGATCTCTACGGCATTCAATTCGCCGGTCACCCAAATCTAAAGCGCATTCTGCTCTGGGAAGGCTTTAATGGCTACCCTATGCGGAAAGACTGGCGCGAAGCCTACTACGAGGAAGAACACAAGCCCTTTGAAAGCCGCTGGCCGGCTGGCTGGGTACGGCGGGCAGAAGAACTAAATGTCTATGGCAAGAATGTCCATTATCCGGCAGATTTTGATCTTGCCAAGTTGACCGACAAGTCGGAAGAGAGCCTGTATAGCGATCTAGGCCTGGGCGTCAACGTTCAGGATCTAAGTACCGAAAACGGTCACTTAAAAACCGACAAACTGGTCGTCAACATGGGGCCGCATCACCCCAGCACCCACGGTGTATTCCGCATGATTGTTACGCTGGATGGCGAAACAATTGAATCACTGGAACCTGTCATGGGTTACCTGCACCGTAATCATGAGAAGATCGGCGAACGCAATTCGTGGAACCACAACATGCCGTTCACGGATCGGCTCGATTACCTCAGCAGCATGGGTAATAACCACGGCTACGCCCTCGCGGTCGAGCAATTGTTTGCAACCGGCAACAAATGGAACCCGCCCAGCTATCGCGCTGAATGTATCCGGGTGTTGATGGTGGAATTGACGCGTATCGTCAACCACTACTGGGCTATCGGCTTTTTGCTAAACGACCTCGGTGCATTCTTTACGCCTGCACTGTATGCCATCGCTGAACGTGAGAAGATCCTCGACTTCTTCGAGGCAACAGCTGGCGCACGCATGATGTGCAACTATATGCGTTTCGGCGGCCTCTACAAAGACCTGCCAGAACGGATGCACAGCGTTGCTAACCTCATCAACGATAAGGTCCGCGATTTCAATACGATGGAGTATCTATCGGAACTCATCAACGAGCGTATTCCCCGCTCGATTGATGAGCTCGATGAGTTCCTGACTGCCAGTGAAATTATCAAGAGCCGTACAGTAGGTGTCGGTTACCTGCCGCCAGAAATGGCCATCGCCTACAGTGCCGCTGGGCCACTACTCCGGGCTAGTGGTGTGCCTTACGATGTACGCCGGGCTGATCCGTACAGCATCTATCCTGAACTGGAATTTGATGTTGCAGTCCGTTATAACGGCGACATCTACGACCGCTACCTGATTCGCTTGGATGAAATGCGGGAAAGCGTTCGTATTCTCAAACAAATCCTGCCCCGTCTGGAAAAGACCAAGGGTGAGCCAGTCGCAGGTATTTCCCAATACATGCCCCGCGTACCCATGGGCGAAAGCTATGGTCGCGTCGAAAACCCGAAGGGCGAGCTCGGTTACTATGTCGTATCGGCAGGTGATGAAAAGGGACCGCAAAACCCCTGGCGATACCATGTCCGCGCCCCTAGCTTCATTAATTTGACAGCACTCGGCCCGATGTGTGTAGGACATAAAGTCGCTGACGTAGTCGCCATTCTGGGCAGCATTGACATCGTACTGGGTGAGACAGATCGTTAACCCTGAATTGTGAGGAACGCGATGTTTGGACAGGGTATCGTTAAAGGTCTGTGGGTGACCTTCAAGCATTTCTTCAACACCTACGCAGATGACATCAAGTACGCGGGGCGCAAGTACCTGCGTCAGGAGAACTTTGAAGTCCGTCAAGGACTTCGTTCTCAGGGTGCCTTCACAGTGCAATACCCGGACGAGAAACTGGCAGTGCCAGAGCGGTTCCGATTCACTCCGTTCCTGGTCACGGAAGATACAGATCCTGCCCGAGTTGGGGAAGACTGGTGTACCAGCTGCGGTATTTGCGCCAAGGTGTGCCCACCTCAATGTATCTGGATTGTGCGTGGTACTGATCCGAACACCGGTCGACCGGTGCCACAACCGGAAGCCTTCTTTATTGACATCGACATCTGCATGAATTGTGGCTTCTGTGCCGAGTTCTGCCCCTTTGATGCCATCAAGATGGACCATAACTACGAAATGGCCAGCTATGATCGCACCATGCACCATATCCATGATAAGGATCGGCTCTCCAAACCCCTCAGCTACTGGAAGAGCATTGCTCCAACCACCGCGCTGGAAGAAGCCAATGCCCGTGGCGGTTGGGAACATCCGGATGTTCTGAAGGCTATGAAAAAGGCTGGCAAAACAGCCGACAAGCCCACAAAAGACAATATGTGGAATGTCCTCTCTGCACCGGCCAACCAAGCTCTACCGGCACCGACTGCACCGGCATCCCCAGCTGAGGCGAAACCAGTACCCCCGGCAGCACCTGCCGCGGCGGCTCCTGCTCCAAGTGCCGAAGGTGGTAAAGCCAAATTTGATAAGCAAGCAATGCTGGCTAAGATCCGTGAGAAGAAGGCGAAGTAATTCCTGTCAGATTCTCTCGAGGGTAGCGTATGCTACCCTTTTTTATTTCTTACATTCACAACCTGCTCATCGGACAACAATAGGCTTATCTATGAGGAGGATGGTCTAAAACTCATGCGTGGAATCAAAAAGCAGCACTTACCCGAAAAGCAATGTCCTGTCTGCGGAAGAAGCTTTACATGGCGTAAGAAATGGGCAAAAGACTGGGACCAGGTCAAATACTGTAGTGATGCCTGCCGACGCAAGAAAGGTGCCTCGGCGCAATGACCAACAACATGCGCAGGGATTTTTCCTCCCGCGACGAGTTAATAAGTTACTTGCGCAAAGAGTTTCCAAGCGCTGCCGCAATAGACAACCATATTGGTGACATTCGTGGCGGGCGCAAAGCGGCTGAATTTGCCTTAAGCCAGACCGACCCAAGGTTATACAGTCGCACACGAAATACTCTGGATGGAGCTGTCACCCGGCTGTCGCCCTATATTAGACATGGTGTGCTCAACCTGGCTGAGGTACGGGATTACGCTCTACAACGGGTGGAGGCACCGAAAGAAGCCGAGTCGCTCATACGCGAACTAGGCTTTAGAGATTATTTCCAGCGAGTCTATCAAGCAATTGGTGAGGAAATCTGGCAGGATCAAGAGGACTCCAAGACTGGGTACCCGCCTTCAGCCTATTCATCTACCCTGCCACCAGACATACATAATGCAAGCACGAGAATGGCCTGTATTGACGCATTCAGCAAGCAACTACGCGAAAGTGGTTACCTGCATAATCATGCTCGGCTGTGGTTAGCAGCCTATATCATCCATTGGAGGCATGTGCAGTGGCAAGCTGGAGCGCGTTGGTTCCTGACCCATCTGCTCGATGGTGACCCAGCAAGTAATAACCTCTCGTGGCAGTGGGTTGCTGGAACCTTTAGCAGCAAGCCCTACTTCTTTAATCGAGAGAACCTCGAAAAATACACTGCTGGAGTCTACTGCCAGGTATGCCCGCTAAAAGGTAAATGCGACTTTGAAGGAAGCTACACAACATTAGAAGCCAGGCTCTTCCCTCAAAGAAATCAAGGGGCTGAGGCAATACCTGTCCCCAAGAGATGGACTAGTAAGGAACCGAACTCCTCACAACACCAGCTCCATCATCCCATCATCTGGATCCATGGCAACAATCTGAGCCCTTATCAACCTTCACTGAAGAAATATCCGTCGGCTCAAGCTGTCTGGGTATGGGATGATGATCTGCTGCGTACACGGAAGATCAGCCTGAAACGAATCGTCTTTATGTATGAGTGTTTGCTAGAGCTACCGGTTTCAATCCGTCGAGGTCCGGTTTCAGTAGTTGTCAATGAGTTTGCCAACGAGCAGGATGCAGATGGCATTGTAACCTGTTATTCTAACGCACCTCGTTTTCGTCAAATCCAACAGGAATTGTCCCAAAATCGGCCGATAGAGGCGCTTGATCCCAAGCCATTCATTCAGTATAAGGGGCCATTGGAGTTAAAGCGGTTTTCGCACTACTGGAGAACTGTCGAAACTTATGCGTTCCAGGCAGCGACCGACTAATCAATCAATTTGGACTGCCATGTCCAAAATTCAAAAGGAGTTTCCATGAGTCCTATCGAACAACAGATCATGAACCAGCTCAGCACGGTCATCGAACCAGAGCTTAATCGTGACATTGTTTCTTTAAACATGGTCCGGGACCTATCCGTAAGCGGGGACACAGCCCACTTTACGATTGTGCTCACTACGCCCGCCTGTCCACTCAAGAATGTATTTGTTGATCGTTGCCATGCCGCCGTCATTGGGCAAGTGCAAGGGATCAATAAGCTGGACATCAAGTGGGATGCCCAGGTTCCAACGGATCGCAAGATCCATGGGAGACTCGATGTCCCTATGCGTAGTTTAATCGCTGTCGGCAGTGGCAAGGGCGGCGTCGGCAAGAGCACCGTCTCCACTAATCTCGCCTGTGCCTTGGCCGAAGCAGGAGCACGAGTTGGCCTGATTGATGGTGACATCCTGAATCCCAACATCCCGCAAATGACCGGACTGGGAGTGGGTCGTCCGCGTGTAGTCAACGGCAAAATGCTGCCTATGGAAGCCTATGGCTTCAAGCTCATGAGCACAGGTTTCCTGACCGAACCAGATAAACCGATGATCTTGCGGGGACCAATGCTCCACAGTGCCATCCGCCAACTATTCACTGATGTGAACTGGGGCAATCTGGACTATATGATTGTTGACCTGCCTCCGGGGACCGGCGATGCCCCCCTCTCGCTGGCACAATCCTTCCCTTTGACGGGTGCCATCATCGTTACACAACCCCAAGATGTGGCCGTTTCTGATGCCCTCCGCAGTATCGCCATGTTCGAAACCCTGAATGTGCCGATCTTGGGTGTTGTCGAAAATATGGCTGGGGAATTCTTCGGCGAGGGTGGCGGTGAAAAACTGGCGCAACAGCGCGGCGTTCCATTCCTCGGTCGCATCCCCATGCAGTCCGGTGTTCGAATTGGTGGAGACTATGGTCGCCCGGTGGTGATTCACGAATCAGATAGCCCAGCGGGTATGGCATTCCACAAATTTGCCCAGACCGTAGCCGCACGAGCCAGCGTCTTGATGTTGCAGACTGCTGACGTGATCCCGCTGACAGTTATTGGATAACGCTAGCGCGTCCCCTCTTCAGTACTATGACCACAACCGAGGCAGTATCTAAACGATCTGCCTCGATTGTGGTCAATCGTCCAAACCCAAAACCTTGATGTTATCGCTGCTGCCAACCGGGTTGTAACGCCCGATCAGTAACCAGAATAGCCCTGTCAGCAACAAACCGAACAGTAAACCAAGGACTGCTTCGCCAACAACCTGAGCGGTAATCGACCAGTAGCCAATCAAACCCAGAACCACCAGCATAGATATCCAAACGATACGGCGCTGGGATTGCTCAGAGCGCTGAATCAAAACAAAAATGACGGTAAAACTGACCATCAGCAGAAAAGTAATCCACCAATTCATGCTTCCACCTCGATCAGCGATTACAATTGCCAAATTCTCGCCAGAAATTATACAGCCGTTCGCAGAAGGATTGAATCAGGCTATACTAAGTAAAGTAGCTACAGCATAACATGAAGCAGGCCTCCATGATTCAGGTTGAGATTAGTGATCGCCAACAATTAACTATTTTGGAAGCAGCCGGGCGAATTGATAGCTCTAACGCATCCGAGTTAGGGCAAGCCCTGAGTAGTGTCATTGGGCGTGGACGTACCCATTTGGTGCTGGATCTGGCTAAAGTCGACTACATGAGCAGCGCCGGACTGAGGGAGTTGGTCGGCGCACTAAAGCGGTTGCAGGGTAATGGGGATTTGCGGCTAGCACAACCCTCAGAGCGCGTGCTGGAGGTGATGGAGATCGCTGGACTGGATACAATCTTTAAGATTTTCCCCAGCATTGCCGCTGCTGTTGAAAGTTACTAGCGGCTATAACGATCTCCATGAGAGAGTCTCGTGTTTTTGCTGCAGAACGAGCCGAACTGGCAGCTGCCCGTGAGTTTGTTGCACAAATGGGCACACTAGCTGGATTAGATGCCGCGGCTATTCAGCACTGTGAGTTGGCAGTCGATGAAGCCATGTCCAATATCATCGAACATGGCTATCGCTCGCCAGGTTCAGATCAATCGATCGAGATCACATGTATCACCAGCGATGAGGGATTAACGATCATCATCATCGATAGCGGCGAAGCCTTCAACCCCTTGAGCAACCCTATTCCGAACTACCTCACTCCACTGGCAGAACGAACCGAAGGGGGCTGGGGCATTCATTTTATCCGCACCCTTATGGATAAAGTTCAATATGCCCGTCGGGACGGTCAAAACCAACTCACGATGCTCAAACATAGAGCACTGCACTAAATCTCGACAAATCAGTTAAGCCGGTCTGCCCGCCACCCGTTGATATTATTCAGATCCACCTGCCCTTCCGGGGGCAGATAGTTACCAATACAGTCCTGGGCTGTGACTGGCAGATCAGTACGCGGCGCAACCAGCGGTTGTTCTGGATTGAAGTAGTTCCACGCTGCTCGTGAAATATCTTCAATGATAGGCCAGAACTTCTGATAATCCTGAAACTCGGTCTGCTCCCAAAGATAAACGGCAATAACGTAGTGACGGCCATTAGGAGAAAAGACGATACCCGCATCGCCGCTCATATCTTCCACCCAGCCATTCTTATGCGCGATGCGTACACCCTCAGGAATTCCTCCCTGTAGTAAGCGTAGCAAATCGTTGGCGCTCATCAACTCGATCATTTGCTTACATTCATTCTGGGTATATTCACCATCGGGATAGGCCGCCATCAACCCTGAGCCATAATTAGCACAATCGTAAATCATGCTAAATAGAGTCCCCATGTCTTCAGCAGTCGTCTGATTAAAAGGATCAGCATTAGCCCGATAAGTTGAATTTGGGGACGTCTGTGGAGGAGAAATGGAGCCAAATTCTTGTCCGGCCACCCCTAGTACAAGTGGAGCGGTAATATAGGTATTCCGCGCACCCAGAAAGTTAGCATTTTGGCTCACACCCCAAATACCCCGAAACAGATCATCGTCAATACCGCCTGGACGTGATTCCAGCGGAATACGTTGACCAATAATCTGCATCATCAGATTCGAAGAAGAATTGTTACTACAAAGCAGAGAATTCGCCATTAACCAGGCCTCGTCCTGCGGAACTGCCGTCCAAACATATCGAAAGTAGTCCAGCAAGATCGGCACTTTGATCGTACTAGCCGCGGAGAAGGCTACATCACTCAGAATATTGACTTCTTCACCCGTTTGAAGGTCCTGAATATAGACTGAAGCAATCGTCGTTTGCCCATCATAGATAAAGCCCCGCGAATCCAGATAAGCTATGATCATTTCACGAAGCGTATCGATATTCCCTCGGTTAATGTCCGACCTCACCACCGGTAGTATCACCGAGCGATTCACAGGATCATTGAGAGCCGCATCAATCAGGGGAAGTGCAGCGTTAACATCCAGTTGATATCCTTCCGATCCTGGGCGAAGAGTCAGTGTTTCCAGATTATAGTCGGCTTGGCCAGATCTTCGATCATAGCGTGCAGCAATATCTTGTAGAACCTGACTGACTACTGACTCTTGGTAGGTAGCTGCTAAGGGCACCTGAACCGAACGAACGGTTTGACGCCCCATTAAGTAGTCCAGAAACTGCGCCCATTCATTGCCTTCAACGTCATCCTGAGCGCGGATTGCAGCGACCATCGTCTCCACATTGACTCGAAAACCGACCTGAACAGGATCAAGGAGTATGGGATTATCCTCATAGTAGAGCGTGATTGGCTGGCTATAGACTGCTTCGATACTACTAGCAGCATCACGGGAAGATAGATTACCTATCTGTACACCGCCAGCCTGGACATCGGAGGGCAGAATACCCTGGCGATCACTAAACGTCACAAGATTGAACAGAAACAACCCTACCCCACTAATGACCAGCAAGGCAGAAAATACCGGCAGAAACAGTGAAGGCCCGCGACGGCGCCGCGCACGCATTACCGATGTAGTCATGAGATCTTTTGTCCCGCAGATTGGTCAAAGAGTTGCATGATGGCTTGATAATGAAACTTCTGCAATTGAGGAAGCTCGTCAAGACGATACCACTGGTAACCAAGCAGTTCATAACTAAGGGACTGTACCTGGCCTTGTGCGGAACAGGCATAGGCAAAATCTAAATGCCCTGGTTCATTCATATTCATATGGATTAATCGCCCCACATCAACGGTCAAACCAAGTTCTTCTTTTAGTTCGCGTTGAATAGCGTGAGCAGGGTGCTCTTGGTGATCGACCCAACCACCGGGTAAACCCCATGGACAGTAGGGATGAAATACATGTTCAACCAGCAAGATCCGTTGTTGATCGTCAACCACGATGCCAACCACACCTGCAGTGAAACGCGCCTGCAGCAAGCGAAAGAAGAACCGTAGCCCAGCCACTATCCAGGGATAACGTCGCAAAAGTCGGGCGAGCGATTGCATCAAGTCAGCACCTTTTGAACCTGCATAGACGGCAGTGTAGCGAATGTCAAAGAACCTCGTCAATCCGCATTCCGCTTAGCATCGCTTCGCAGTGCAAGCTGAATTAGAGGTGTATGCTATACTCATAATCAAACGATTTTGTAATAGCCATCGGGGATGAACGACTGTGTTGCCTGAACCATATGCCTTCCTGGATTTGCTGGTACGCCCCCCCGGCAATCTCATCTATTTTGTGCTCATTATGGTCATTAGCCAGGCAAGTCTGTTCATGGCGCTCGGTGAACGCTGGCGACAGCCAGCCAATTCGCTGGCAGCGCGTTACGCTCTGGCGACTATCGCTTTAGTCAGCATCTGGTTTGTATTAATGGTCGGGGCCTTAATCGCCATCATCACTGAGCAAAGTGCGGTGACAATTCTGCCACCATTGGAACGCGCCGCGACCAGCCTTAGCATTCTGGTACTGGCGTGGGCATTTTTGGCTCCCGAGCAATTACAACGGTCACGGGTCTTCAATACAATGACCCTGCTTCTGATGGTAGCCATTGCAGCTGGTTATCTTCTGACGGGATTTGATTGGGGTGGCGTCGCTCGGCGCATTGAATTCAACAGTACAACTTATGCTATTACCTGGGCAGCGATCCCGCTTGTGCTTTCCCTCCTGAGTATTGTCGTCCTGATTGCGTACTTCCGGCGCATCATCGATGCTCCACTAAAACTCATGTTTTTCAGTCTTTTGGCGATTGGCTTTGGTGTAACCCTGTATCGTCTCTCACAAGGGTTCGTAGCGGGGCATGATGCCGGGCCTGCAAGACTAGCCTTCCTCTGTGCTTTACCCATATTGCCCGCGCTGATCTATCGTATGATTCTGAGCCGGATGCAGCATGAAATTGAGCAAACACCTCGCCAACAATCTGCTTCCACACATCAGAATCCAGTACAAACAGAACAACGACTGCTACCTCCCCCGCCACCCGTCCCATCCCTATCGCCCATGCAAAGAGACTCAATCCAGTTGCTTCGCGCACTGGGATTGATTATGGAGGAAGCAACACCGGGCAGTATCCCGGAACGGATCGTCAAATCCGCATTGGAGAGCCTGAAAGCCGAAGCTGGCGCGCTCTTTATGCTTCAGGACGCGAACTATGCTGATATTCTAGCTGGTTATGACCGGGTCGCTGAAAAGACGCTCTCAGGATTAGCTATCAATCTCGATAGTCAACCAACCCTGGTGAATTCTATTGAACGCCGTCTACAGCGTCCCCTGTTCCCGGATCGCAATATGGATGAACTCCGGGACATCTACAATCGGCTCGATATTGAACAGATTGGGCCTGCCTATCTTCAACCGCTCGTTAATGGAAAAGATCTCATCGGCGTGCTGATGGTCAGCCTACCTTACAGTAAACGCGAACTGCACGATCAGGAACGCGAACTACTGAAGGGCATCGGCGTCATTGCGGGTAATCTGCTCTCGCTGAGTATCGCAGCGAAAGATGCTCGTCATCGGGCCGAGGAACGTGCCATTCAGGCAATGGTCCAGGGAGTTCCTGTTGATCAGGTCAGCGACAATACGCTCATAGCAGCCCGACAGGAAATGCAGGCAACACTGCAACTCCTACGCGAACAGAATACCGAGCTAACACGACAAATCGCCCAAATGCAGGTTGAGTTGGATCGCGAACGGAATCGTGTTGTGCAAGAGCTTGGCGAAACCGATGAAGGCATGTCAATCTCTCAACGCATGATTGCCATGAACGAAGAGCAAACAGATCTCCGCGACGAGCGTGACCGCTTGCTTATGCGTTTACAGGAAGCTGAAACTGCACTTGCAGGGGCAACTGTCCGGGATAATGAAGGTGCTCTGAAAACCCTCATTGAATCGCTGAAACGCGAGCGGGATGAATTGCTCTACCAGAGAGAATCGTTGCAGAGTCAGATTCAAGATCTGCGCCATGAGGAGTCGATAATCCACACTCCACAAATGGCACAACAGTACCTTGAGCGCCTCAACGACGATAAGGCTCGCCTGCTTGCCGAGCGTGACCAATTCCAGGCTCGTCTGAACGACATTGAAAAGCAGCTCAAAGCTGCCGGGGTTGAGGCTACGGCTTCAGGTCTTTCACGCTTGATTTCCAGCCTCACAGAACAACGCGCTATCTTGCAGACAAAAGTAGAGACCCTCGAACTTGAGCGCAGTGCATTGCTGCGCGAACGAGCCAATGTTGAAGATAGCATCCGTCGGGAAAAAGAACGCGATTCACGGGTCATCAGCCTACAAAATGAGGTCAAGAATTTGATGGCCGACCGTGAGGCAATGGCGGTTGAGCGTGACCAATTCCGTAACGAACGCAATGAATTGCTTACGCTCAAGGAAACAATGAAGCAGCAGCGTGCCCGTCTGTTAGCTGAAGCCTCCGGCTATCAAATTGAACTGGCCGAAAGTCATCAGGAACAAGCCCGCCTGCACAATCGTCTACAAGAACTCGAAACCGAACGTGGCGCATTAGCCAGTCAGCGTGATCTGCTCCTCGCCGAAAAACAAGCTCTTGAAACCCAGCGCAACCAACTGGAAGCCAACTACCAGGGTAACCGGGAACGTCTGCAGGAAATCAGCGAGGAAGGCGTACAATCATTGACCAAGATCATAGATGACCTCACCCAATCCAGAGCCACCCTCGAACAAGAACTTCAGGATGCCCGCTCAGCGTTGGCCCTCACCCAAAATCAGATTGATGCCATGGCCGTTCGCTTGGAAGCCAATACCAGCTTGCCCGAACCAACAACCGCGCGCACTACTGTCAACACCGACAATTTCCTGCGAATGATCCAAGATCTACGAACTCCAGCCACGTCCATCATGGGTTACGTCGACTTACTGCTCGACGAGTCGGCTGGCATACTCGGTGAAATGCAGCGCAAATTCCTGCAGCGTGTGGCCTCCAATGTCAGCCGAATGGAAGTCATGTTGGAGGATTTGACGCGGATCACCGCACTCGAAACAGATCAATATAACCTGGTCATTCAGCCCGTTGATGTGGTTGCGTTGATCGAAGATGCCATTACCAGTGCGACATATCAGTTCCGCGAAAAAGGTCTCTCCGTTCACCTGAATCTGGATGACAATGTTCCAGCAATCCAGGCAGACCGAGATGCCATCAGTCAGATCGTGAACCAACTGCTTGGCAATGCTTATATGGCCTCTCCCCCCGGCACACAAATCTATATTGCGGCCCACCGACAGGAAGTGAAGCTCTCGCAAAACGCCAATTTATCCGTACCTACCGACTGCTTGCTAGTGTCGGTTGAAGATCGTGGAGCGGGTATCCCGGCTGAAGAATTGAGCCGGATCTTCAAACGCAAATACCGGGCGGATAATCCTGAGGTCAAAGGTCTGGGTGACAATGGAGTCGGGCTTTCAATTGCGCGTACGCTTGCAGAAGCCCACGGCGGCGGCCTCTGGGTCGAAAGCCAGTCAAGTAAAGGCAGTATCTTCTACTTTGCGCTGCCGATTTCATCGAAGAATAGCTACTCACTCAAGTTAGAGGCAGCACAGCAATCATGAAGCGCGATTTCGGTAACGAGTTCATTGTAGCCATTGGGGCTGTCGGCATATTGGCCTTTGCCATTACCTTTGCGGTAATTCTGGCCCTTTCTGGTGGAACTGCGGTTGCGCCCACGGCAACTGCGTCAGTTTCAAATAGTACCAATTTGCCGACACTGGGTTCTCAGGCAACCAATACGACCACAGTTGGAAATGGCAGCAACGCAACAAACACCTCAATGCCAGAAGTAACTCCCGCACCGGAAACCATAGAAGCAAGCCCCGCTGTTAGTGCGACTGCAGCCAACTCTGCCAATTCTCAGGTGCAACCAACCACTTTCGAGTTGTCAGCAACGCCGATCCTGCCAACCTACACTCTTGTTCCCGCCACAACTATCCCCAGCGCCACGCCTCAACCAGTGACACTCACACCGCGACCCACACAAACCTTGACTTTGGTGCCATCTAATACACCGCGTCCTAGTGCTACTAGCACCTCGACAAGTACGACATCTCCAACGCCCATGCCAATCCGGGCCTCAGCCACCCCTGTAGCGAGCAATACCGCCCGTCCGACTGCAACAGCTATACCACCCACTGCAACCATAACGCCCAGTCACACGCCCAGCAGAACATATACTGCCACCCACACCCCAACGCAGACTCCTACACTAACACCTAGCCGTACACCGACCTCGACCGCAACACGAACACCTACCCGTACCCCTACAGCGACGGCAACTGCCACTTGGACACCGCGTCCTACCGAACCTTTTGGGATCTTCCCAACTGCAACCAGTCCGTTGCCAACCTTACCATCCTAAATGGTCGTAGGGTAATCGATGGTTAGAATCAGTATCGCATCCCGGCTAGTCATTCAGTAGACTACCGGGATGTGTGTCTTTAGACATGAGAATTCTCCATGACAACCAGACGGCCATCCCGCGTAAGGCGATTCATCAGTTTTGTGTTCTTCAGGTTTCTACCCCTGATATCACTTGGTATGACCGTTTGGTTGAGTACAGGCATCGTACAGGCCTTTGTCAACCGCGCCTCTGAACAGAGCAATTTTGAAGCCCAGCGCTCGCGCTATGCAGAAACCGCCGTTGCGATCGCACCCACCTTAGTTACCACGACTCCAACCATTACCCCCAGTCCTATTCCAAGCGCTACGCCAACGATTACCGCATCGGCTACGGGTACCTTTACAGCCACTGCATCCAGCACCAGCAGTCCAACACTAACCATTACGTCGTCACCGACCTATACAGCCAGTGCAACTGCTAGTCCCATGGTCGTGGCCCAAGCCTTTGCCACCAATACCCCGCGCAGTCAGTCATTCAGCTTCCCGGCGACCAATACACAAGTCCTGTCACCGGCTCCTTCTGCAACTGACACACCAACACTGACCCTCCCACCTCCGCCAACGGAGGTTCCAGCAGCGTCGAACACACCGCGCCCCCTACCGCAGTTAATCCTCCCGCCAGAACCAAATCTCAATGCAGCGGCGCCAACCGCTATTCCAACACAAGTACCGGCCCTTGATCGTCAGGGTAATGATCTGGTCAACATTGTCTTGTTGGGAACCGATGGCGAAATCACAAATGATGGCTTTGAACGCACCGATACGATGATTGTTGTCTCAATCAATCGTACAACCGGCACTGTAGCGATGCTGAGCCTGCCACGGGACTTGTTTGTCTATATTCCAGGCTGGACGATGCAGCGCCTCAATCTGGCCTATGCACGCGGGGAAAATATCGGGTGGGACCCTGACGGCGGTTGGGGACTGCTGCGCCAGACCATCTTCTATAACTTCGGCATAAATGTGCACTACTATGCCATGATCAATCTCAGCGGATTCAAAGATGTGATTGATACACTTGGCGGGGTCAACATCGCTGTAGATTGTGCCATTCAGGATCTGCCGCTGGTCGATGCCCCACCACCGCCGGAATCAATTCCCAATGATGAAGGCTACTACACCCTTCCAGTTGGTTACTACACCTTCGATGGGGGAAGCGCACTTTGGTACGCGCGTTCGAGGCACAGCAGCATTGAGTTCGACCGGGGTCGTCGCCAGCAGCAAATTCTACGCGCTATTCTTCGCAAAGCCCGCGATGGTGGACAACTCATCCGCCTGCCAGAACTGTGGTCACAAATCACCGATGTTGCCAAAACCAACCTGGCACTGGAAGATGTAATTGGTTTACTCCCCTATGGCCTCAATCTGGATCCTGACCGGATTGAAACCTTCTATTTCAATCGCCTTTACCACACCACGCCATGGACACCCCCAGATGGAGCAAACGTGCAGTTACCGGTCTATGACACGATGCGCCAATTGCTTGAGGACTTCTATACCCCACCTACTATTAATCAGGCAGAAGTCCAACTGGGCACCATTGAGATCCTTAACGGAACTTCACATGCCAGTTGGGACCGTGTAGCCGCCGAACAACTTGGCTGGTCAGGCTACCCAGCAGTTCCTGCCGGCCAAGCCGAGCTCAATAATCAGACGAATACCATAATCTATGATTACACTGGCGCGACTAAAGGAAGTATCATTGAAGGCATTGCAGAAACGCTGCGGGTGTCAGCAGATCGGATTATCTCAGAACCCGATGCCAATCGTACAGTCGATTATCGGGTTGTTCTCGGTGAGGACTACGATTCCTGCACCTCCTTGGCAGTGATTGATGTCGAAGCCGAGGGTGGCTAAGGCTACTATTCACATTCAACTGAAGGAAAGCTATGCGCCGTCTTTTAGCCCTGATCGTGCTGTTAACAAATGCCTGTGCAATTGGGGATCCAGGCCAAAACCAGCCGGTATCTACCAATTCAGCTGAATCAACAGTGCTGCAACTGCCAACCGAGCCACCGACGCCACAGGTACCTCTGACCTTGCCAGCAGTCCCGGCAGTTCAATACACGGGGCTATGTGCAGATACACGCCCGCTCGAAAATTGGTTGCAGATTTCGACACGCCTGGTAAGTGATTTTCAAACCGCCTTAACCTCGGCCACAGGCTTGCCAGCCACACTGGTCTACGATATCACGATCAACATGGCGGCCATTAGAGATGCAGCGGCAGCCATTCCAACACCGGATTGTACAGCAGCAGCACAGATCATCATGCTGGATACCTTTAATCGCGCCATTCCCCCCTTCCAGGCGTACTCAAACGGTGAAAATGTCGATCTCAGTCCAGTCATCACTGAAGTGAATGATCTTCTGGAAGTTGTTAAAACCCAACAAAATCAACTTCTGGAACAACTTATCGCCCAATTTGCCAATCGTTAGACGAGTTGCAAACAAAAAAGAGCGAGGCACATGTGCCTCGCTCTTTTATATTCCTTGTTTCAGATCAGGCGATTATTTGTCAGTCGCGGTCGGGTCAAATGCATCCCGGATGCCATCACCAATGATATACAGGCAGAGCACCGTGATCACAATCAGCATTCCTGGTGCAATGACCAGATGAACGCCTTTGTTGAAGAAGGTCTGAGCGTTGGTCAACATATTGCCCCAACTCGCTGCGGGAGCTTTGACGCCCAACCCAAGAAAACTCAAAGCCGACTCGACTAAGATCAGGCCACCGATGTCAATCGCAAGATTGATGACCACCACAGAAAGGAGATTCGGAACTATATGAACGAACATGATCCTGAGTGGCGAGCTGCCAATAGCACGCGCTCCAACCACATATTCTCGCTCACGCAGCGCTAGCGTTTCCCCACGCACCAGCCGTGTCGTTCCAGTCCAACCTAATAGACCGAGTATAAGCACCAGGGCCATCGGCCCACCCAAAACCCCAGTTGAAAGCGCTGGATTCTGTAAAATGACCGCCGAGACTATCAGCAAAAGGATCAGACTAGGGATTGAATTCAGCGTCGTAATGAGCCAGTTAACCAGATCATCCACAAAACCGCCGTAGTACCCCGTGATCACACCCAGTGATACACCAATCACGAGTGAGAGAAATGCGGAAGCAAATGCAATTCCCAAAGAAATACGGCCAGCATATAGCAAGCGCGCCATATGATCTCGCCCCAAGTCATCCGTTCCCAGCACATGGCCTGGCGCAAACGGCGGCAGGAAAGCCTCAGAGATATTGGTACGAGAATAATCCACTTGAAGGATGTTACTGCTGATCCACTCAGCGCCAATCGAAAGCAATGCCATTATGACGATCACAGCTAACGCCAGTAGCGTCAGCCAATCGCGTCGTAAACGCTTCATCGCCCGGGCAGTTAACGATTCGCCCGCCCGCTTATCCTGCTTCAGTTCGACTATTGGCGTAACCGCCGTTGTTTGAGATGCCATCATCGTCTTCTTTCTAGCCGAAGCGAATTCGCGGATCAATCAACGCATACAGAATATCAGAGAGGATAAATCCGAAGATGGTTGCAACTGCGGACAGAATAACAACCGCCATCACCACCGGATAGTCAAGGCCGACGACCGAACCAACAGCCATCCGCCCTAAACCCGGCCAGGAGAAAATCGTCTCCGTAATCGCCGCGCCACTCAATAAGCCAGTAATCGTCGGGCCAAGGAATGTAGCGATCGGAATGAGCGCATTACGTGCACCGTGCTTGAACCATACTTGACCCGTAGATAAACCCTTTGAACGGGCAGTTCGCATATAGTCCTGGCTGAATACATCCAGCATCGAAGCACGCATAAACCGGGAGTAGACAGCAATAAAGCCCGTTGCCAGCACAAACGTTGGCAAAATCATGTAGTTAAGTCGTTCATGCAGCGGAGGACAACCTGAGAGCAAGTCCGTCGGGCAGCGACCACCCATTGGCAGAATTGGACTAGTAGATGGGAATACTGTCGGATTTAGCTGATTCAGCCAATTAGGCAGGATACTGCCAAAAAGGAGGATTAGAATAAGACCCAGCCAAAACACAGGAACTGCGTTGAATACGACCGCCAGGATACGGGTCGATGTATCAAACCAACCGCCCTTCCGAACTGCAGCCAGAACACCCACCGGAATACCCAAAACCAGACCGATAATCAACGAGGCCAAGCCGAGTTCCAGAGTAGCCGGAATACGCTCAACGATCAGATCCCAAACGGGACGCCGTTGGAGAAACGACCGTCCAAAATCACCTCGAAGAATGCCGAGTCGATCACCCGGCTCGTTGGCAACGCCGTCACCATCTTTATCAAAACGCATCCAGTCGTCACCAATCAACCAACGGGCGTACTGCAAGGGCCAGGGGTCATTGACACCGAGTTGAGCCGCCACACGTTCTCGCTGCTGAGGAGTCACCTTAGGTCCAAAAGCCAGAGCACCAACTGGGCCGCCTGGCGCAGCCGTCATCAATAAGTAGGAAAGAATTGTGATCCCAAAAAATGTGGGGATGGCCTGGATCAACCGACGCAGCGTGTACTTGACCATGGGATTATTGCTTCCTGCAAACATGCTCCTCCGGGCAGAATTGCCCGGAGGAGGCAAAAGCTAACGAACGATCAGTGTAAAGTCACCGGCTACGAGCTGGCGACCGTCCAGCGATCAACGTTCCAGAACAACTGGCTGGGGAAGGGCGAGAAGCCGCCGACCGAGGTCCGGGCCGCGTACATACCTTCAGTATCGAACAGCGGGACGTACGGCAGGTCTTCCTGCATGAGCGCCTGAATTTCATGATACAGTTCAGCGCGAGCAGCGGGATCGCAGCCGGGGAGGGTACGAGCCTGTTCCATCAGTTCAGTCACACGCGGGTTGTTATAGGAGGTGTTGTTATTGCCACCACCCACAATGTCACCCGAAGGCGTAAAGAGGCTGGTCTGATCCGGATCATCCGGGTAACCATTACGCCAACCGAGGATGAAGGCATCAAAGGTCTGAGCATCCATGATGTCCAGCAGGGTGTTAAAATCGATGGCCTGGAAGTCAACCACGATACCCAACTGACGGAGCTGATCCTGAACGATGGTACCAATGGCACCACGGCGGCTGTTGCCTTCGTTGGTATACAGCGTGAACTGGAACGGAGTGCCGTCAGCAGCGTACATCGCGCCCTGGGCTACACGAGGAGTTGACGGGTCATTGTCGTCGTCAATCCAGCCAGCTTCATCGAGCAGCGCTGCAGCAGCTTCGGTATCAAACGGAATCGGGGCCAGATCTTCGTCAAAGGCCCAGGATGCGGGGATGGTCGTAGAAGGCATACGGGTGCCAAAACCAAAGACCGCACCTTCAATCATGGATTCGACGTCAATGCCCAGAGCAATCGCCCGGCGGACACGGACATCACCGAAAATCGGGTGATGGCCCTGGTCAATCGGGTTACCAGCATCGTCGGTTGCATTCTGCGGGTTGGCGGGGTCAGCATAGTTCAGCGCCAGATAGTCCCAGGAATTACCAGGGAACTGATACGCCTGAACATTGGTATCAGCCAACAGGTCAGCACGGCGGGCAACTGCCGGGCCGTCAACCACATTGGTTTCACCAGCAATGAACTGTTCGATCAAGACGGTCTGATCAGGCACAACCTTGTAGATATACCCGGTCGGCAGCACACCTTCAGGAGCGCCACCATAGGTCTGGTTAGCGATCAGGCTCACCTGCTCGCCCGCACGGAATTCACCGAAGTTGAAGACACCGCCGGTGACAGTCGGGTTGAGGTTGAAGTCTGCATCGTTGAGTTCATCAAAGGCCGGCAACACGTGTGACGGCACTGGCGACCAGTACGAAGCCTCAGTCAGATTGGTGCAGGCCGCAGCCTTGAAGGTCACCACGATGGTGTTCGCATCGGGGGCCGTCACTGAATCAATCAGATCAACCTGGTAGGACAGCGAAGTCTCAACCACACCACTGGCAATTGCTTCCCAGGAATACAGAATGTCAGCCGAGGTCATCGGCGTGCCATCATTCCAGGTCCAGTCATCACGCAGGGTGAAGGTATAGGTCAGACCATCTTCAGAGATCGTCCAGTCTGTCACCAGGGCGTCTGGGCGGCCCGGTTCATGGACAGCCGTCTCGGGGTTCACACCGATCCATGCGGGGAACATGAAACCGGCAACACGTGCTGAAGAAGTATCGCTTGCCAGCAAAGGATTGAAGGTCGCTGGATCTCCACCAAAGTTACCTTCGATGATGATGCCACCCTCACCGGGGGTTACTTCCTGGGCCGCCAGCGGTACCACCAGCGCCACGATCAGCGCCAGGGCAGTCGCAAAGACCCCATACCGAAACAGTCGATTCATATCACGAGCTCCCTTTGAAAAACCACTAACTGAAGTACATAAACAGCATCCACAGCTGTGAATACTCTGGCACCGTGCAACGAGGTAAGTCTACAAGGACGCCATGAACCTGAGTTTATCGTCCCTTAATCAAATTTCAAGGTAATATAAATAAAAACTCCTCAAATTGAACCTATTGCCCAACTGAGGAGTAATATCTACATTTTGTCGGGGCAGCGGGACTCGAACCCACGACCTCTTGCACCCCATGCAAGCGCGCTACCAGGCTGCGCCATGCCCCGTAATGAGATTGAATGAGTATAGCGGAGCCATCCCAAACCTGACAAGGCTGTGATTGTCCGCGACTGTTCAACAAAGTTGTAGGCTGCATCGATCTTTCAATCAATCTCAGGAATACGACGTGGCAGCATCCTAGCACAAATCGCCGCAATCGAGGTGGGATAAATGTCCCCTATTTTCCTGCCATTGCTCACTAAGCCGCTGGCCCCTATACTGTTAGACATCAATCGCAAATTTCTGAAGAAAGACAGGGACATGGAAATCAAGTTGACTTCCTACGCCTCCTGCGCGGGTTGAGCAGCTAAGCTTGGTCCAAGTGACCTGGCGCAGGTGCTGCGACCGCTAAGTGGGATGTTCCCAATTGAAGACTATCCTGCCCTACTGGTCGGCTTGGCCGAACCAGATGATTCGGCTGTCTATCGGGTCAGTGATGAGCAGGCCATCATCTCAACAGTGGATTTCTTTCCACCAGTTGTGGATGATCCCTATTCCTTTGGTGCCATCGCAGCCGCCAATGCGCTTAGTGATATTTATGCGATGGGCGGTGAACCGCTCATGGCGATCAACCTTGCCGCATTCCCGGATGGTTTTGATCGAGCCGTGATGACAGAAATATTCAGAGGTGGCGCAGAGAAAGTCCGCGAAGCTGGAGCCGTTATCGCCGGTGGTCACACGGTTACAGATCGGGAACCCAAGTATGGCTTAGCCGTTACCGGCACAATCCATCCAGATCGAATCAAACCCAAAGGTGGAGCCAAACCCGGTGATGTACTCGTTCTGACAAAAGCGTTGGGAACCGGCACGATCACCACTGCACTCAAAAATGGCTTGGCGCAAAGCGATCACGTCGCAGCAGCCATCAACAGCATGAGCCGCCTGAATAAAATCTCAGCGCAAGCAGCCAATTTCTATAGCGTCAATGGTATGACCGATATTACCGGCTATAGTTTACTCGGCCATGCTCATGAAATGGCTCATCTCGCCAATGCGGATTTTATGATCCATGTTGGAGCACTCAACTGGCTCCCCGGAGGCATCAACTATGCGCAGAAAGACATCTTCCCCGGCGGAATGCATCGCAATCAAAGTTATTTTGGGCAATGGGTAAAGTTTGACTCTGGTGTTGATGAAGTAGTACAAGGCTTACTCTACGATCCACAAACCTCTGGCGGATTACTGATGAGCCTGCCTCCTGATCGAGCCGCTATGCTGGCCGATGATTTGCATGCTGCCGGCGAAATGGTTGCAGTCATTGGTGAAGTCATTCCCGGTAATGGGTACCTCCACGTATCTCCATAAAGGCATTTGACCAACAACCGCATACCAAACGGTGGCTGATACCCTTTGCACATCCGAACGATTCAGATTACGCTAGGGTAGTTAGAAGATCGTTTGAATCACCCATCATCCCTGCATGGGAGGCAGTATGAGCACATTTCCAGCGCCAGTTCCCAAACCCGCCAACGCAGGCCCGGGTCAGGCAGCGCTTGCACGTACCACCGGCGCATTTGTCAACCTTCGGAATGGCCCAGGCACCAACTATCGGGATATTGGCGATATTCGGAATAATACCGTTCTGGTGTACTTCCAGCCTACTCGTCGTACCGATGGCTGGATCTGGATAGAACAGTCAGGTGCGGGCGGTTGGGTATCCACCACTGTCATCAACTTTGAAAACATTGCCGCCCCCCCTGCCCCTACTCAACCAACCCCTTACGACAATAAAGTCGGTGTATGGCACTGGAAAGGCGATGTACTGCCCGAAAACACCATTGAAGACGTCGTGCGAAATCTAAAAGCCATCGCGCCACACGTCAATGCACTTTATGTGAAGACCAATGACTGCACCAACCGTGATGGTGCACAGTGGCAAGGTTTTTGGGATACCAAAAGAGCCCTGGCAATTGACGGCCCCGCCAGTATTGACCGCTGGGTGCAGGTCTTGGCTCGGTATGGTATGGAGTTCCACGCCTGGTGTGTGCCCAAAGGGACCCATGTCGAGGCTGAAACGGATATCATCGTCCAGATTTGTAATCGCCCCGGCGTGAAATCCATGATCCTCGACGTCGAACCCTATGAGGGTTTCTGGCAAGGAGGACGTGATGGCATTCGGCCTTATATGACTCGTATCCGACGGCGCATACCGGGCGCCTTCCACATTGGCATGACCGTGGATCCGCGTCGGGCGCACTTCGCTACCATCTTCCCCCAGGAATGGTTCCCCTTTATCAATAGCATCCACACTCAGTCGTACTGGGCAACCTTCCGCCGCACACCGGAAGAAACGCTCCAGGAAACCTATGAGATGTGGGGCAGCTACGGTCGTCCGGTCTTCCCCATCCTCCAGGGTGATGCCATACCGCTCGATATGCAGCAGGCCATTACACTTTCGACCGGCCGTCACCAGTCGCGCAGCGTCAGTTGGTGGCGATTGGGCGTCATCAATGCCAATGGTTGGCGTGTTATCAGCCAGCCCATCGGTCAGGCCCCGGTTGACCCCGGTGAACGGCCCGGTGTTGAGTTCATGATCAAACCCGGGGATGCGGGTTTCGCCTTCGGCAGTTATACCGGGCAGAATGAACTTCAGCAGTATGTCAACACCTGGGGCTGGACAACCTATCACAAACCAACAGAAGCGGCTACCAGCAAGGTCTGGGTACGTTGGACACCCACTATTCCAGTATCCGGCAAATACGAACTGGAAACGTTTGTTCCCGGTCGCCACAAGGACACCCGCAACGCCCGTTTCAAGATCAATAACGTCAAAGGTTCTAATGGCGAGATTGTTGTCAATCTTGACCAGTCCCGGTACAGTAACCAGTGGGTCACACTTGGCGTCTTTGACTTGGATCGCAATACACAGGGGGCCGGTACGGTCTTCCTCAATGACCTGACGGGGGAGACGGGCAAATCCATTGCTTTTGATGCTTTACGGTGGAAACAGATTGTAAGCACACCTGTGGACCCCGGCCCTGGTCCCGCAGTTGGAATCTCGGATGGCTATGATTCGCCGGTTGGAACCGATGCCGAACGCCGTAGTACGCAGGTCTGGCCCGGCGGTTGGCTGGATGCCAGCCCCTTTGCCCAACTCTACTTCAGGGGTACACCGCAGGAAGCCTACCACACTGGTGCCGATCTCAACCTGCCGCGGGATGCCGATGCACGCGCTCCAGTCTACGCCTGTGCCAGCGGCGTAGTCGTGTTCGCGGCTGCCCTTCCAACCTGGGGAAATGTCATCATCATCAAACATGATCCCTTGAGAACCGATAAGGGAATGGTGCTGTACAGCCGTTATGGGCATGTGGAAGCCATGACCGTCAAGGTGGGCGACCGGTTGAAACGTGGACAGCAAATCGCCAAGGTTGGCAATGCTTTCGGCCGTTTTGCCTATCACCTCCACTTCGACCTCAGTCCAACGACCATCCTGGAAAGTCGACCGGAGCATTGGCCGGCTCGCAATTTACAGAACCTGTTGGCGAATTACGTGGATCCCAAACAGTTTATCCTCGCTAACCGCCCACGTTAGTTGAGTCAGGTTTACGCCCCCTCTCCTTGAGGAGAGGGGGTGAGCGACGGACTAAAACAGTCCCCAATCGTCAGCAGCGCCCTCTTCCATCATGCTCGGGTCCCACATTTCCAGCCCCATCTCGATAGTGGCAGGTCGGCGAGCATAATTTTGTGCGGTCCGGCGTGTCTGCTCCAGCAACTGCGGAGCATACGGGCAAAATGGAGTGGTCATAATCATAGTGATATGAACCTTCTCGTCGGAAAGTTCCATATTTCGGATCAATCCCAGTTCGATGATATTCATCCCGATTTCCGGGTCGACAACTTCGCGCAGCGCCTCGCGCAGACCTTCTTCGCTGATCTGTATTTGTTCGCTCATTGGGTATCTCCTCCCCACTTGCTTCCACATTGAGTAGTCGCCAGATTATACCGACTATATTCTCACACATCTCTACCTTGCACAGCAAAACAAATTTTCGTCAACCCTTGATGATTAAACCATGAGAATATTGATAATCTGAGTGCCCTTTATTGACTTGCTCATCAGCGATTGATATACTGCCGATAGAGTAAACCTGTGGGTATGAAACAAAGTTAACCACGATTCAACATACGGGAGGTCGTCCACACAATGGGCGCTGTATTGGAAATCCGCAATCTACATGTGAATGTAGAAGATAAGCCCATTCTCAAGGGCGTCAACCTCATCGTCAAGCAGGGCGAAAGTCATGCACTCATGGGACCAAATGGTTCCGGCAAAAGTACGCTCGCCAATGTGCTGCTGGGTCACCCCGCTTACCAGGTTACTGGCGGACAGTTGATCTTCGACGGAATAGATCTGCTCGAACTAGAACCGGATGAACGGAGCCGCCTCGGTCTGTTCCTCGCCTTCCAATACCCGGTCGCTATCCCAGGTGTTACGTTGGCAAACTTCCTCCGCCAGGCCATCAATTCGCGCATGAAAGCGGTTGACCCGGAAAGCAAAGGCATCTCCATCCCAGAGTTCCGCCGACTGCTCAAGGCCAAGATGGATTACCTCCATATGGATCACAGCTTCGCCGGTCGTTACCTGAACGAAGGCTTTAGCGGTGGTGAAAAGAAACGCGCCGAGGTTCTACAGATGGCCACCCTCGAACCCAAGATTGCCATTCTGGATGAAACAGACTCCGGTCTCGATATTGATGCCCTCCGCATCGTGTCCGAAGGGGTCGAAAAGCTCAAGGGACCGAATCTTGGAGTACTGGTCATTACCCACTACCAGCGCATCCTGAACTACATTAAGCCGCAGCAGGTTCACATCATGTTTGAGGGCCAGATTGTCGAAAATGGGGGCCCGGACCTCGCGCTTAAGCTGGAAGAACACGGCTACGACTGGATTCGGGCACGGCATGCCTAGTCCCCGCATCGACTATCATAAGGTTTGAGGAGAATAGGCCATGACTGAAATTGAACTGGTGAACAGTGAGAAAGAGCTTTCCGCTGAAGAAGCGGCTCTCAAAGACCTCGGCACCAGCTACGCAGAGAAGTATGGGTTTCATGACGACATCGAGTACTCATTCAAAAGCCAGAAGGGGTTGACTCGGGAGATCGTCCAGCAGATCAGTCGGATGAAGAACGAACCGGAATGGATGACCGATTTCCGGCTCAAGTCCTATGAAATCTTCCTGAGCAAACCCACCCCACAATGGGGTGGCGGTGGCACGCTCAATGAGATTGACTACGACGACATTTACTACTATGTCCGGGCCACTGATGAAAACAGCCAAAACTGGGACGAAGTACCGCCGGAAATCAAAGAAACTTTTGATAAGCTGGGTATACCCGAAGCCGAGCAGAAATTCCTGCAAGGCGTCAGCGCTCAGTACGACTCCGAGTCGGTCTACCACAATTTGCGGAAAGACCTCGAAGATAAGGGCGTAATCTTCCTGGATATGGACTCGGCCCTCGCCCAGCACCCGGATATAGTCCGTGAATACTTCGGCACCATTATCCCGGCGGCTGACAACAAATTCGCCGCACTGAACAGCGCTGTCTGGTCGGGTGGATCGTTCATCTATGTGCCGCCGGGCGTTCATGTAGAGATGCCCCTGCAAGCCTACTTCCGTATCAACACCCAGAACATGGGTCAGTTCGAGCGCACACTCATCATCGTCGATGAAGGCGCTTACGTCCACTACGTTGAAGGCTGCACCGCTCCTATCTATAGTTCAAACAGTCTCCACAGCGCAGTCGTCGAAATCATAGTCAAAGACGGTGGTCGTTGCCGCTACACCACCATCCAGAACTGGTCAACCAATGTCTACAATCTGGTGACCAAGCGCGCCATCGCCTACAAGAACGCGACGATGGAATGGGTGGACGGCAACCTCGGTAGCAAGCTGACCATGAAGTACCCAGCCGTCATTCTGGCCGGTGAAGGCGCTCACGGCGAAGTCCTCTCTATTGCTTTCGCAGGCAAGGGCCAACATCAGGATGCCGGTGCCAAGATCACCCATCTGGCTTCCAATACCACCAGCCAGATCATCAGTAAATCCATCAGCAAGGATGGTGGTCGTGCCAGCTATCGCGGCCTGCTGAAGATCGTTGAAGGCGCGGAAAACGTCAAAAGCAATGTAGTCTGCGACGCCTTGCTGCTGGATGACCAGAGTCGTTCCGATACCTACCCCTATATTGAAGTCGATGCCAAAGACGTGACCATGGGTCATGAAGCGTCTGTGAGCAAGGTCGGTGAGGATCAACTCTTCTACCTGATGAGCCGCGGCATGACCGAAGACGAAGCCAATGCCATGATCGTTAATGGCTTCATCGAGCCACTCGTCAAAGAACTACCGATGGAATACGCGCTGGAGATGAATCGACTGATCCAAATCCAGCTTGAAGGGTCGATTGGGTAATCTCCCACCCCTGCCCCGCCCCTGTCATGCAGGGGCGGTTAACCCGATTATTGATGATGTCATTCGGGATGGGGCTATAGGCCGCCATCCATAGGAGATTTGCTGTGGCTGTACAAGCACGCCGTCGTGCCTCAGCGCCTGCCGCGCCGCGCTATACCGAAGCAGATGTGCGCGCGCAGAGCGCCTCTCGTAATGAACCGGAATGGCTCCTCGAAAGTCGTCTGGTTGCCTGGGAACTCTATCAGGATATGCCGATGCCTGGCCTCACTGATGAGGAATGGCGTCGTACCGACTATCGCCACATTCGTTGGGAAGAAGCCGATCAACTGATACCGCCGAATGGTGCAACGGTGGATATGGTCCCAGCGGCCAATCGCGCGCCGGTCGAGGGTGAACACGAAGGTGGTCAACTCATTTTCGTCGATGGCAAAATTGTTCACTTTGAACTCGCCGAGGAACTCCGCCAGCAGGGGATCGTCTTCACAGACCTCCTCACTGCTTGCCGGGACTATCCCGATCTGGTACGCCCGAATCTGATGACCAAGGCTGTCAAACCGGGGGAAGGCAAGTTCGCCGCCCTGCATGCTGCTCTCTGGACACACGGCGTGTTCTTGTACGTACCGCCAGGGAAAGTTGCTGACCTCCCGCTCCATGTGGTCATGTATAACTCTCACAGCGGGGCCAGCCTGGGACATGTATTGGTTGTCCTGGCTGAAAATGCACAGGCCACCATGCAGGTAGAATATGCCTCCCCGGCGATGGAGCAGCAGTCAGCCTACATCGGCGCAACCGAATTACTGGTGGGCGATGCTGCCAATTTGCGCTATGTCGGCTTGCAAGACTGGAACCGCGAAACCTTCGAGTTCAGCTATCAGCGCGCCCGCATTGGCCGCGATAGCCAACTTGACTGGATTCAGGGCACCATGGGCGGTAAGCTGGTTAAAGCCTATATGGAACTCGAACTCGATGGCAAAGGTGCCAACGGGCGCATGTCGGGCTTCTTCTTTGCCGATGGCGAACAGCTATTCGACCACGACACCCAACAGAACCACAATGCTCCCTTGACTACCTCGGATCTGCTATTCAAAGGTGCAGCCCGCGATCAAACGCGGACCGTCTGGCAAGGGATGATTAAGTCCCTCCCCAACATGCAAAAGATTGACGGCTACCAGGCGAGTCGCAACCTGGTCTTAAGTGATGATGCCCGCATGGATGGCATCCCCGGGCTGGAGATTGAAGCCGACGATGTGAAATGCTCACATGCCGCAACCTTCGGCACACTGGAAGATGAACCCATCTTCTACTTAATGAGCCGGGGAATCGAACGTCCAACAGCTGAATTGATGGTCATCGACGGCTTCTTTGACGAACTCCTCCAGCGCATTCCCTTCGAGCGCGTTCGCGAACGCCTCAAGGATGCAATGGAAGCCAAGATCGTCGGCAGCGAGCGTAGCTACTAACAGTAATGGTTGATTAGTCAAAAACCGGAACATACGTTCCGGTTTTTGACTAGACCTGTGTTATGATCTGGACGGACGCAAAACATCAATTTTGTAGGGACCAGGCGTGCCTCGTCCGCCTGAAATCGTACCTGATTGAGTAAGTCCTGATTATCTCACCCATCGTGATTGTAGGGGCAGATATACGGGCGCAGACGCCCTAATCCGCCCACTGGAACCCCTACAGTGCGTCGCGCCTGGCCGCATCCACCGATATTTTGGCCGAACCGGGTCAGCGTCGATGACGACAACAGAGTTATTGGCGGCGCAGCCACATCGCCGCCGCCGCCGCAGCCGCCACAACCGGAGGCACCATGTCCATAAACTTAAGTTCACCATGGGATGTCAACACGATCCGGGCAGAATTTCCCATTCTCCACCAGATGCACCATGATCAGGTGCCGCTGATCTATCTGGATAACGCGGCCTCCAGCCAGAAGCCGCGCTTGGTGATTGACGCGCTCGATGACTACTACCGTCGCTACAACGCCAATGTGCACCGCGGGGTGCATAAACTCAGCGAAGCCGCCACTGAAGCTTACGAAGGCGCACGGGTCAAGATCAAGAAATTCATCAATGCAGGCAGCAAGCGTGAGGTCATCTTCACCCGCGGCACTACCGAGTCGATCAATCTGGTTGCCCAGACCTGGGGTCGCGCCAACCTCAAGCCTGGTGATGTCGTTATCTCCTCGGCAATGGAGCACCATTCCAATATAGTCCCCTGGCAAATACTGGCGCAGGAAAAGGGATTCACAATCAAGTACCTGCCAGTCACAGGCGCTGGTGTACTTGATCTCGATGTGCTGCGTGGATGGCTGGCCGAGGGCAATGTGCGGCTGGTCACAGTCATGCACGTCTCCAATGTCCTTGGAACCGTCAATCCAGTGGCTGAGATGGCGAAGCTGGCACATGAAGCCGGCGCGCTCATCCTGGTGGATGGTGCCCAAAGCATTCCCCATATGCCCATTGATGTCCAGTCGCTCGATGTCGATTTCTTCGCCTTTAGCGGACACAAGATGGTCGGCCCAACGGGCATTGGCATCCTTTACGGCAAACGACATTTGCTGGAGGCTATGCCGCCCTGGATGGGTGGCGGTGACATGATTTCTCGCGTGCGCCTCGATGGCAGCACCTGGAATGACCTGCCCTATAAGTTTGAAGCAGGTACCCCCATCATCGCTGGGGCCATCGGCTTGGGTTTTGCCGTCGATTATCTCAGCAGTCTCGGCATGGAAGCAGTCCACGCCTATGAGCAGCAGTTGACTGCTTATGCCTTGGACCGCCTCGCCGAAGTCCCTGGACTAACAGTCTATGGCCCGGATGCCAGTCAAAAAGGCGCAGTGGCAGCCTTCTCCTACGGCACGATTCACCCACATGATATCGCCCAAATGCTGGATGCGGACGGCATTGCAGTGCGGGCTGGACATCACTGCGCTATGCCCCTGCATGACCAATTGGGATGTGGGGCAACTGCACGTGCCAGCTTCTACATCTATAACACCACAGCGGAGATTGACGCGCTGATCGAGGCGCTGTATAAGGTGAAGCAGGCTTTTACTGCCTAAGGAGCCTCACCTATGTACGATATGTATCGGGAAAATATCCTGGATCACGCCCGGAACCCGCGTCACCCCGGCATTCTGAACCCGGCAGATGTTGACCACGAAGAGCATAATCCCCTCTGCGGCGACCGCCTCCATCTGACCCTGCAACTCGATGACCAGCGCCGCATCGTAAACATCGCCTGGGATGGTGAAGGTTGTGCCATTAGTCAGGCCACCGCCTCCATGCTGGCGGATGAAATTCTCGGCAAAACTGTAGAGGAAGTGAAAGCGTTGCAACGCGACGTGGTGTTAGACTTGGTCGGCTTTCCGTTGACCATGAACCGGGTCAAGTGCGCGCTGCTCTCCTTGAAAACCCTTATGGTTGGTCTTTATGGGCTCGATCACTGGCAAAAGGTAGAAGATCAGGATGACAACTGAAGCACAACAATGGATAACGATCGCCACGGTGGATGAAGTCCCACCGGGTGAACGCTTGGTCGTCGAAATCGGACGCAAGTGGGTCGCGGTCTTCAACATCAACGGTGTCTACTATGCTATCGAAGATGTTTGCACCCATGATGATGGCCCCTTGGCAGAAGGCGAACTCACCGGAACCACTATCGAATGCCCTCGTCATGGGGCTTGCTTCGATGTAAGCACCGGAAAAGTGCTCTCTGCCCCGGCAGTGGTCGATGCGTCAACCTACCATGTGCGTGTACAGGGTGCAGATCTTCAGGTACAGTCGCATTAATCGATGCAGCAGCATTGCACTAGAAGTATTCCCTTGTTGGTACATACCAGCCCATCCGGTACTTTGCAGCAGCACGCACGTTGGTTGGCAACTAGGCTAGTAGCTGCAATCAACTTACGCAAGTAGACACTGATCGCCCAAGACCAAATCATATCCAGCAAGATACTTTTGAAGAGGAATTCCATGCGCTGGCGTGACCACTATACAAAAGGGACATTGATCTTCGGCCATCGTGGCGCAAGTGCCTATGCCCCAATGAATACAATCCCTGCCTTTGAACTTGCCTATCAACAAGGCGCGGATGGTATCGAACTAGATGTGCACCTCTCCAAAGATGGTCAACTAATTGTCTTGCATGACTTCACAGTAGATCACACCACCAATGGCACAGGGATGGCAAACACAATGACCCTGGCCGAACTAAAGCAGTTAGATGCAGGCTACAAATTCGGTGCACAATTTCAGGGAACCCGCATTCCCACGCTGGATGAAGTCTTTGAAGCGGTTGGTGGCAAGCTGCTCATTAATGTGGAGATCAAGTCCATCACCGAAGATACCGATGGCGTCGAGCAAGTCACCGCTGACTGTATCCGACGGCATGGATTGATGAGCACTGTCATTGTCTCGTCATTCAATCCACTGGCGCTTCAGCGCTTCCGCTCCATCCTGCCACAAGTCGCCATTGGGTATCTCTATGCCCCGGATTACACCTTCTATCCTGAAGTCATGGATACACTCCCTCACGAGGCACTCCATCCCTACCACGAGTCAATTGATCTGGCACTGGTGGAAAAAGCGCGTCAAGCAGAACAGGTCATCAATACATGGACGGTCAACGATCCTGCCCAAGCCGTCAGCCTTCGGGCTATGGGGGTGCAGGGAATCATCACCGACAAGCCTGACGTCATCCGGCAGGCGCTGGCATGAACCAATTGTGGTGGAGGTTTGTTCGATTTGGCTTTCGCCTGCTCTACAATGAACTGGCTTTCACCTATGATTGGGTAAGTTGGTTTGTCTCACTTGGATCGTGGCGCTGCTGGCAGCGGTCGGCGCTCAAGCACCTTACCCCGCCAGACGTAGGTTGCGTACTCGAATTGGCGCACGGTACCGGTAACCTGCAACTCGATCTGAGGGAAGCCGGCTACAACAGTATCGGACTTGACCTCTCCCCGGCGATGGGTCGGATTGCATCTCGCAAGCTGGCGCAGCATGGTGTTAAGTCTCATCTGGTACGGGCGCAGGCACAGCAGTTGCCCTTTGCCGATACGAGTTTCAGCGCAGTTATCAGCACTTTTCCAACCGACTTCATCCTGGCACCAGAGACATTACGGGAAGTACATCGGGTGCTGGTGGCGAACGGTCAATTTTTGATCGTGCCGAACGGGACTCTGACCGGAGGCGATGCGCTAGCAGGGTTGATCGAATGGTTGTACAAAATCACTGGACAACGCGAGGGCAAAGGTCAGGAGTGGGATGTAGCTACTTTTTTTGCCGAGCAGAACTTCGACGCACAGATCGTCACCAAGCCTTGCCCCCGCAGTGAGGCTCAGGTGATCGTAGCACGGAAAAGGGTCTAGACCTGCACGGCTGATCTTGTTATACTGACAAAGTATGTCATGGTGACTATAGCTCAGCTGGCAGAGCGTCTGGTTGTGGCCCAGAAGGTCATGGGTTCAAGCCCCATTAGTCACCCTAAAAAAACACCCTCACATGAGGGTGTTTTTGATTTATGAAGGAAGCCGCAGCCTAATGCGTTGGCGACGCTTAGACTTCCGATAACCTGCCCGGCTGCCGGTGACGACCACTGGCTTAATCGGCACGGTCAATACATCAGTAGGTGTGAATAATGTCGATGCAGCCGGGGCCGCCAAGTTGTCTTCGACTTTTGAAGCCGACTCGGCAGCCATAATAGCTTCCTCAACTTCAGCCGTGATAGCAGCCATCTGCTGTGTCTGGCTAGGTCGTGGGATGCCAAATAGATCAAAGACACTGACTTCAGCCGTATCCTTGACTGAAAGCGCTGGATCAATTTCTACTGGTTGAGAACTTCCCATCGGCACTTCTGGTAAGGGTGCAGTGGAAGCAAGCGAAGCGGTTACTGGTAACTTTTCAATGATTGGTGGAGCCGACACTTCCGAGTCCGCCATCGCACTGCCCGGATTAGCAACCTTCAAATCACTCAGGAAAGGAGGTTCGCCCTGGTCAGCCGAAATCTGAATAGCTGGGCGCGGGCGAGTATCTTCCTGTTTGACTGGTGGCTCCTCAATGACTAACGGCGACACGGGCAGCGTTTCCTGAGTTTCCATACGGGAATGACCGTGACGAGGTTTATATTGTGACCGTGCTTCATAATCTGGCGCATCGCGCATCAGTGACCGCGCAGCATAGCCCGCCTCCCCACCTAACTTACCGGTCGCCCGCCATAAGTTTTTGAGGCTATCAACAATCTGACTATCAATACGACGGCGGTCACTGACTGCATTCTTCACGTTCGCAAGTAATCCGCCAGTCTCATATGTAAAAGTCCACTGGACTACAGTCCCTTCAGGGGTCTCCTGCAAACGCACACGACCTTTACTCTCTTTGTAGGGTGCGCCATCCACGAACGTATATTCATATCCCAATCCGTCATACCACGCGGTCGTCTCCAGCACTACATCTTTTCCACGTTCGGTGGTATGACGCCAACGAACTCCAACACCACTATGGCGGGGAGTTACAAAGGCTATTCGCGTGCAATCCACAATCCACTCCGGATTGCGATTAAGATCACTGATGAATTCCCAAACGAGTCCCGGCGGACGCGGAATCAGAATGCGATGGTCAACAATCGTCATAAGCTATCCAGCGCGTAGGCGAGGTCATTGTCCTGTGCTAAACTGATCTAGTTGGATTGTACCATAAGTCACAGGGTATATGCCGGAGAAGCGCTTGTGCCGGGACCCAATGCCACATTTGCCTTTATTATTGCCACCTTACTCGGTGCAGTATTTCACTTGGTCGTAGGTGGAGATGTACGCCGCTTAGCCCTATTCCTGTTGGCAGGTTGGATTGGCTTTGGCCTAGGCCATACCCTCGGCGTAATTATGGATATCAACTTATTCAATATCGGTACTTTGCGGATTGTGGCTGGTATCGCTGGCGCTGTGATTGCGTTACTTGCGGCTGCGTTCTTCACAGGTAACCGTCGAACCGGACGCTCTCTTCGTTAAAATTATGCTTGAGACTTCTGCCCCCCCTCCCCAACCACCGGAATCCACTGATGAAAGCCTGAACTGGCCGTTACTAATTCGCCGTGTGAGCCTTAGCATTGCACTTGTAACGCTAGGTATATTTCTAATCGGTCTGTATTTGGCGTTTAGTAACGCTCCAGTGAATGCCCCGCGCATACAGGTGATCCGTGAAATATTGACAACTATCTTGCTCTTACTCTCTATCGTTGTTATAGCGGCACTCACACTGTTGATCCTGCAAATCATTCGGTTAGTCAGCACTATTCGTCATGAAACTAAACCGATACTGGACACAACCCGCGAGACATTGATCGGAGCCAAGGGGAGTGTCGAATTCGTCGGCAAACACGTCTCTGAACCCATCATACGTTTTACAGCCTGGAGCAGCGGATTTTGGCTGCTAATACGTGATCTGGGAGGAATCCGTCGTGCTATCCAGCGCCCCCCCAATCCCATCGCGTCTCAGGAGGATACCGATGCCTGAATCTCGCTTCAGTATGAATAGCGGAACTCTAATCAGCGGGTTTGTGCTCGGATTAGTAATTGGGGCAGTCATGGCCGTGCTCTGGCCGAACCGGCAGACAGCAGAACTTCCCATCTCGGCACCTTCGGCCTCCCTTCCGCTGTCATCAAAAACCAAACAAACACCTGCATCCATCCCTGGTCCAGCGATGACACAAGTTGACCCGGTAACAATTAGCCGGGAACGTGGTCAAGTGGCGGCGCGTCACCGTCGTCAGGAACTGGGATTGCGATAACGGTCCTAGATCATGGTTTCATCAGCTCCATAAAATCCTATTCCCATCAGAGTTTTATCAACAAATCCACAAACGGACTATAGTCCGTAAGAGAACCTGACACTGCATTGTCTATATCCCAGAACCTGAGCTGTATTGTAAATATCGGAGCTTGACCATGAAAATCCTCGGTCTGCATCACATCACACTGATATCGTCGGATGCCCAGCGTACAGTAGACTTCTACACCCGAATGCTTGGTCTACGCCTGGTCAAACAGACGGTCAACTTTGATGATCCCACGAGCTATCATTTGTACTTTGGTGATGATTTAGGTCGCCCCGGTACAGCGATTACCTTCTTCGAGTGGAAAGGCGCGGCTCGAGGCTATGCGGGCATTGGCGGCACACATCACTTTGCACTTACCACAGCGGACTACAATAGCTTGCTGAAGTGGAAACGTTGGTTGACCGACCATCAAATCCAGGTCGATGGACCCTTTGACCGGCACTACTTTAAATCCATCTACTTCCGTGATCCGGATGGAACCATTGTCGAAATTGCCACGCATGGTCCTGGTTGGACAATCGATGAAGCGCCAGAATTGATCGGCACTGAACACCGTCATCCACCAACTGAAATGCTGGCCAGCAACCGTGATGAAGCCCGCATCAAAACAGAAACTTGGCTGGATCCAATCGACTCTATCACCCTGGATATGGCCCTCATGAAAGGGATGCATCACATCACAGCCATTGGTTCGGACATCCAACGGACAAATACGTTCTATACAGAAGTGCTAGGGATGCGGCGGGTAAAGATGACATCGAATTTCGATGACCCGACATCGGCTCATTGGTACTGGGGTGTAGATGATGGCAAACCGGGCACACTAATGACCTATTTCGAGCGCAAAGCGGCTGAAACTCGTGGAACCCGTTATGGCGCTGGCCAAACCCACCACGTCGCATTCGCGGTTGCTGATGAAGCGGAACAGGTCGAGTGGCGCATCCGACTGAGCAAGGCCGGTTATCGAGTATCACCCATAATGGATCGAGTGTACTTCAAGAGCATTTACACTAATGACCCAGATGGCCATATCATCGAGTTGGCGACTGTCGGCCCCGGGTTCGTTCTGGATGAATCCTCGGCTGAATTGGGTACACATTTGATGCTCCCTCCCTGGCTGGAAAAAGACCGCCAGGCGATTGAAAGCTTGCTTTCACCGCTCCATGTCTCAGCCTGACCATTGCAGGAGAAAGCCTAATTATGTCGCACCAATTCCATCAGGGCCAACCAGTATTGCACGTTGGGGCTGCCCTCGATCAGGCCAAAGCTGTTGTTCTCATGCTGCATGGGCGGGGTGCCAGCGCCGAGGATATTCTCTCGCTCTCCTCTGAGTTCAAGCATAATCAAGTCGCGTACCTTGCCCCACAGGCAGCGGGCTATCAATGGTATCCCAACCGCTTCATCGCCCCGATCGAGTCGAATGAACCCTATCTTTCATCGGCCTTAACGGTCATTGGTGATCTAATCAATCATGTACAGGCAGCGGGCATTCCGCAGGAACAGATTGTCCTGTTGGGGTTTTCGCAGGGGGCCTGCCTGGCACTGGAGTACAGTGCTCGAAAAGCAATGCGTTATGGAGGAGTAATTGGCCTGAGTGGAGCCTTGATTGGGCCATCAGACACACCACGCACATATCCAGGCACATTGAACAGGACCCCGGTGTTCCTCGGTTGCAGTGATGTGGACTTCCATATTCCGGTCGATCGAGTAATCGAGAGTGCCTCTGTATTCCGGCAGATGGGCGCTACGGTCACAGAGCGTATCTATCCCAACATGGGGCATACCATCAATGAAGACGAGATCGGTTTTGTGGATGATCTGCTTAGGTCGCTTGTGGGCTAGATCGAAATGAGGGAAGATAGACATGGAAGAGATTCCTTCCATGTCTGTTTTATTATTTCAGGTGAAATATGATTCCCTCTGATCTCGCTATCGCACAATCTGCCAAACTCGTCCATATCAATCGTATTGCTGAACAACTCGGGTTAGACCCAGAGACTGACCTCGAGCATTATGGCAAATACATGGCCAAGGTGGAATTAAGTGCGTTGGAAAAACTTAAAGACCGCCCCCAGGCCAAATATATCGATGTCACCGCCATAACTCCTACACCGTTAGGCGAAGGAAAAACCACTGCCGCTGTTGGCCTGGGCCAAGCTCTGAATCATATTGGCAAGAGAGCTGTTATTACCATTCGGCAACCATCACAGGGGCCAACCTTTGGCATCAAAGGAGGAGCTGCCGGGGGCGGTTACAGTCAGGTCGTCCCGATGGAGAAGTTCAATTTACATCTCACAGGCGATATTCATGCCATCACGGCTGCCCACAACTTGATTGCAGCCATGATTGACAACCATCTCTATCATAGCAATGCACTGAACATCTCACCGCATAACATTGTCTGGCGACGCGTGTTGGACTTAAACGACCGAGCGCTGCGAAATGTGATCGTGGGATTAGGTGAAAAAGAGGATGGAATCCCCCGCCAAACTGGTTTTGACATCACCGTTGCGTCCGAGTTAATGGCAATCCTTGCGCTGACAACCTCGCTCGAAGACCTGCGTGCCCGAATCGGGCGTATGGTCATAGCTTACGACTCGAACAAGAAACCCGTTACAGCTGAAGATCTCAAGGCCGCAGGTGCTGCGACAGTCCTACTACAAGATGCAATTAAGCCAACCCTAATGCAGACGCTGGAAAATACCCCAGCCTTAGTTCATTGCGGCCCCTTCGCCAATATTGCCCACGGAAATTCATCTGTATTGGCTGATATGTTAGCGGTACGCTGCGCGGATTATGTCATAACAGAATCAGGATTTGGTGCTGACATCGGTGCTGAGAAATTCTTCAATATCAAGTGTCGCGCTTCAGGCTTACGGCCTAATGCAGCCGTACTCGTAGTAACCGTGCGAGCAATTAAGGCTCACACCGGGAAATATCGTATTACCGCTGGCAAGCCCCTCGACCCGGCCCTGGTTAGCGAAAACCTCGCGGATGTTGAAGCCGGAGCCGTCAATATGATCCGTCATCTGGAAAATATGCGAGCCTTTGGCGTCAATCCGGTAGTCGCAATTAACCACTTCGCCACTGATTCCGAGCGTGAAGTCGAACTAATTCGTAAAATTGCAATAGAAGCCGGCGCAAGCGGGGCAGCAGTCGCCCGCCACTGGGCTGAAGGTGGCAAGGGTGCCACCGAATTAGCCGAAATAGTCGTCAGTGCCTGTGAGCAACCCAATGATTTCCAGTTCCTCTATCCGTTGGAATGGTCAATCAAACAGAAGATCGAAACGATTGCCCGCAAAATATATCGTGCCGAAGGAGTAGACTTCACTCCAGAGGCCGAAAAACAAATTGCTGGTTTTGAATCAAATGGTTTCGGTCAGTTACCAATCTGCATGGCCAAAACCCACCTGAGTTTTACAGCCGATCCTACGCTCAAAGGTGCCCCATCTGGTTTCCGGTTACCAATTCGTGAAGTCCGAGCCTCGGTAGGAGCAGGTTTCATTTATCCATTATGCGGTGAGATGCGTACTATGCCGGGCTTACCGAAAACCCCAGCAGCCGAAGCCGTTGACCTCAATGACGAAGGACAAGTGGTCGGCTTATTCTAAACTGGATAAACAGTCGGCACTACTTATGGAGTTGGATTGACCAGTGGAATCTGCACATAAAGTGTAGTGCCGACTTTCGGCTCGCTACGGATATCAATCCGGGCGTTATAGAGTTCAAGCAGGCGCCGCGCAACAGTAAATCCCAGGCCAATTCCTTGTTGTTCGTAGAGTTCCCGCTCGAACTGGACATACTCTCCCAGTTGTTTTATCTGCAAGGCTGTCATCCCACGACCCCGATCTGCAATAACGATAGTCCAGTTACCGCTTCGAGTAGTGGTAGTCACAGTGACTGCTGTACCAGATTCAGAAAACTTAAAAGCATTATCGACGAGTTCAGCCAACACCTTATGCAAATGAATATCCGAAATAGCAATAGCCGCACCGACCGCCTCAATATGTGCATCCGATTCCCGATGATGCCGTTTTGCCGCTTGCTGGAATTCTAAATTTAGAATTCGTACGCTGGAATTCAGACTAAGCTTCTGGGATAACAGTTCAGGATTAAACTGTCCCCTGCCTAATTCAAGTTGGGTTAATAACAAGTAATTCTCAACGAGATGGTTTAGCCGCGCACCTGAACGATAGATCGTCTCCAGCATCGGTCGGATTTGATGCGGTTCGGTGGGATGTTCATCATCTAGCAAGAGTTCAGAATAACCAAGAATAGACATCAAGGGAGTGCGAAATTCGTGCGGCAAGGCTAGGCGCAAGTTACCGCGCATATCTTCAAGTAGGCGTTTGAAGTCCCCTGTAATGCTTTCCTGCCGAGCGATGCGCGACCGAATAGCATTCAACAATTCTGCCGGTTGAAACGGCTTGACGAGGTAGTCATCAGCACCCAGATTCATTCCGCGACGAACATCTTCACGCGAGCCAAGTGCAGTAACGAAAAGAAGAGGTATGCTGGCTGTCTCTGGGTGCTGGCGGAGTTCCTCGAGTATCTTATAACCATTCATATCCGGCAGCATGATGTCACAGATAATCAAGTCAGGCACATACTTCTTTGCGAGTTGTAAGCCATCTGCCCCATTCACAACACCTTCAACTTCATAATTTTCTTCCTGCAATAAGTACACCATATCATTCAAGATCTGCGTTTCGTCTTCGATGACCAGTATACGTGTCATAGTGGATCAGGCTCACTCAATGCGGTTCATTCTACACAAACTTAAACTGACAGCGTTCATCATGGCTGATTCATGACAGACTCTACCTGCACTCACAGATAAATGTCCATAAAGGCTTAAATAGAGTTAAGGGGATTATTGCCATTGGGTCGCCAGCCACCCATCCACGTTCTATAATTGAAAGGATCAAGTTCGGCTCCTAATTATAGAGAGGATCATATTCTTGAGGCACATAGTTCAATTCAACGATGATTGGTTATTCCTGCCACAGGATGTAGACTCCAACACGAGTGATTCAACTTTTGAGTCTGTAGTGCTGCCCCATACCAACCGGATATTCCCCTATCATAACTTTGGTAACGATGAATACCAGTTTATCTCTACGTATCGGAAGCATTTTCGGCTTCCAGAACCGATTCGTGGACGGCGTCTATTCATTGACTTTGAAGGCGCAATGATCGCCAGTGAAGTTTTCTTGAACGGGCGCAAGTTAGGTGAATACGATGGTGGTTTTACACCCTTCTCCTTTGATTTGACCGACTATCTCCACCTCGATGGAGATAATCTTCTCACGGTACGACTGGATTCAACGGAACGATCGGATATTCCGCCTTATGGGAATGTAGTCGACTACCTGACTTTCGGTGGAATTTACCGAGATGTCTACCTGCGCTATATCGAACCATGCCATATTGATAACGTATTTGTCCGCACCACGCATGTTCTTGGACAACACCCAAAAGTCCAATATGACGTAAAACTCGTCAACTTACCGGGTACTCAATTAACCCTCCAGACACGCTTGATCGATTCAAGTGGTGCGGTGTTGGTCGAACAAGAGCATAGTATAACTTCAGCACCAGCAGACTCATTACTGCTAGACGACATGCAATTGCAGGATTTGCCTTCCATCCACCTCTGGACATTAAATGAGCCGCATCTGTATCAGCTCAACCTTCAGTTATGGCAGAACGGAAGACTGATTGACGAACAGACCGAGAGGTTTGGCTTCCGCGAAGCTCACTTTGATAAAGATGGAAATTTTTACCTCAATGGACAGCCACTCAAGCTACGCGGCTTGAATCGTCATCAAACCTATCCGTACATTGGGGCTGCTGCACCAGCTCGTCTACAGCGAAAAGATGCCGAGATCGTCAAGTATGAGTTGGGCTGCAATATAGTCCGAACATCACATTATCCGCAGTCAAAGCATTTCTTGCGGCGCTGCGATGAGATCGGATTATTGGTTTTCGAGGAAATTCCAGGTTGGCAACATATCGGCGATCGAGACTGGCAAGGAATTGCACTGCGAGATGTAGAAACGATGATCCTGCGTGACCGCAATCATCCTTCCATCATACTATGGGGGGTGAGAATCAATGAGTCGCAGGACCATACAGCACTATACAAAGCCACAAATGAGTTAGCACACAAACTCGACCCAACCAGACAGACTGGAGGGGTACGTTACTTTATGGACAGTGAATTTTTGGAAGATGTATTCACATTCAACGACTTCTCCAATGGAGTCCAGGAACCTAAATACACACCGCACCTCATCACCGAATTTATGGGGCATATGTTCCCAACCAAGACCTGGGACTCTGAAGATCGGTTGGTTGAACATGCGATCCGCCATGCCCGTGTTCAAGATTTGGCCCGGCAAAATCCCCGCGTGAGTGGTGCCATTGGTTGGTGCATGGCAGACTACAATACTCATCCGGAATTCGGCGGTGGTGATCGTATCTGCTATCACGGGGTACTAGATATTTTCCGCTTGCCCAAATTTGCAGCATTCCTCTATGAAAGCCAGATTGATCCAAATCAGCGGATTGTCATGCGTCCAGCAACGGCTTATGGCTTCGGCGACCGCAATAATTATGGTGCCGAATCGCTTCAGGATTTCTACGTCTTCAGTAACTGTGACGAAATTGAAGCCTTTGTTGGTGACGAAAAAATGGGACACTATAAACCTGACCGAGAAAATTTCCCGGGTCTTGCCCATCCGCCGTTTCGGATTGGTACCGGCCAGCTTTGGTTCACATCTAATCTGCGAGTACAGGATGCGCATTTGATTGGGTACCGCAACGGTCAGGCCGTAATTGAAGATCGACTGGCTGCTAACAAGTTGCCACACACCTTGATCTTGCAAGCGGATGATGATGAGTTGGTAGCTGACGGCGCAGATATGACTCGCGTTGTCTTCAAAATTCTAGACAAGTTCCAGCATGTTCTGCCCTACTCGGTTTCCGTTGTCTATCTTGAGGTAGATGGTCCGGCAGATTTAATTGGTGACAATCCGTTCCCCTTGGTTGGAGGACAAGCTGCCGTCTATTTGAAGGCGCGAAAAACACCAGGGAAAGTAACCATCACGGCCCGTGTCAACCGATTGGCAACCGCCAGTACAACCGTGAACATCACGCCAAGGATGTAAAGGATGACAAAATACATTTTGGCCCTCGACCAGGGTACCACTTCTTCACGGGCGATTGTTTTCGACCAGGCAGGTAAACCCTTCGCTGTCAGTCAGCGTGAGTTCAGGCAGATTTATCCGCAGCCTGGTTGGGTGGAGCATGATCCCGAAGAGATCTGGGCAAGCCAGCTTCAGGTTGCCGTCAATGCACTGGATTCACATCGTATAGACGCCACTGACATCGCTGCCATCGGCATTACCAACCAGCGAGAAACAACGCTGATATGGGATCGCAAAACGGGTCAACCTGTTTACAACGCGATTGTATGGCAAGATCGACGAACAGCGCCGTTATGCGATCAACTCAAGTTAGAAGGTTTTGATAAAACCATCCGGGCGCAAACCGGACTGGTGACCGATGCGTATTTCTCTGGCACCAAAGTCGCGTGGATACTAGACAATGTACCTGGAGCTCGTGTCAAAGCAGAGGCAGGTGAACTCGCTTTCGGCACCGTAGACACATTCTTGACGTGGCGATTGAGTGGGGGCAAGCTGCACATTACGGATGTGAGTAATGCCAGCCGGACCCTACTCTACAATATTCACACTGGTCAGTGGTCAGACCAAATCCTCCAGCGGCTGAATATTCCTCGTGGCATCCTTCCAACAGTCGTGCCAAGCAGTCAACATTATGGCGAATGCGAGGGTGGCTTATTTGGTCATCCCATCCCTATAGCAGGTATGGCTGGTGATCAACAGGCTGCCACCTTTGGTCAAGCCTGTTACACCAACGGCATGGCGAAGAATACGTACGGTACCGGTTGCTTCATGCTGATGAACACCGGAGCGCAAGCAGTAGAGTCAAAAAACAGCCTACTGACAACCATTGCCTGGCAAGTCTCCGGTCAACCTGTGCAGTATGCACTGGAAGGCAGTGTGTTTATCGCTGGGGCCGCAATTCAATGGCTGCGGGACGAACTTCAGATCATCCAGCATGCTGGTGAAACCGAAGCGATTTCAACCTCGATACCTGATACCGGTGGCGTCTATGTCGTGCCAGCTTTCGTGGGGTTAGGTGCGCCCTATTGGGACCAATACGCTCGAGGGACAATAGTGGGTTTGACGCGGGGCAGCGGTCGGGCACAAATTGTGCGCGCAACTCTGGAAAGTATCGCCTATCAAACTCGAGATGTTCTCGAAGCTATGCACGCGGACTCTGGATTAACGTTGCCTGCACTGCGGGTGGACGGCGGAGCAGTCCGCAATAACTTCCTGATGCAGTTCCAGGCCGATTTGTTGGGTGTCCCGGTTCAAAGGCCATCAGTCACCGAGACAACGGCATTAGGCGCAGCCTATCTGGCTGGATTAGCGGTGGGTTATTGGTCATCCGCAGAACATATTGCACAGCAATGGCACATTGAACAAACCTTTGTCCCATCGATGTCACCTTATCGACGGGATGCACTCTACGCAGGATGGAAACGTGCCGTCGAGCGATCACGGGCGTGGGAACAATAAGCAAGATTGAGGAAATCACGATGATGTCGCGTCAGCAGATTCTGGAGCGCTACCAGAAAAACCCCGAAGTTTCAGTACTAGTCGTCGGCGCGGGAGTGAATGGAATTGGTACTTTCCGCGATTTAGCCCTACAGGGAGTGGATGTACTCCTGGTTGATAAAGCCGACTTTGCCTCTGGTGCAAGTGCAGCGTCCAGTCATATGCTGCATGGGGGCATTCGTTACCTGGAAAACGGCGAGTTCCGGCTGGTGCGGGAAGCACTGACCGAGCGTAACCGGATGCTGCACAATGCGCCACATTACTCCAAACCACTACCAACTGTCATTCCGATCTTCAAGTGGTTTTCGGGCATCTTCAATGCGCCACTTAAATTCCTCAATTGGAGAGATCGGCCTGCGGAACGTGGCGCGATTGTCATCAAGCTTGGTTTGATGATGTACGACTTCTTTACACGAGGTCAGCAGGGGTTACCAACACATCGCATTGTCGGACGAGAAGAATCGCACCAGTTACGTCCGCAATTGAACTCAAAAATCGTTTGTACAGCCCAGTATTATGATGCGTGGATGCCGTATCCAGAGCGCATATGTCTTGAACTGTTGATGCAAGGCGAAGAGAGCAATCCGAATGCACATGCCTTGAATTACGTAGGAGTAGTGGGAACGAAGGATGACGGTATTGTTCTTCATGATGAAGTAACAGGCAAAAGCCTGACTGTAAGGCCAAAACTGGTCATCAATGCAGCCGGGCCATGGATTGACCTGACAAACGGGACACTAGGTACGAAAACCAGCTTCATCGGGGGTACCAAAGGCTCACATATCCTCGTCGATCATCCAGAACTACACAAGATGACCGGCGGAAGTGAGATGTTCTTCGAAAACAAGGATGGGCGCATTACCCTGTTCTTCAACCTCTATGACAAAGTTCTGATTGGCACGACTGACATCCGGGCAGACAATCCAGATTCCGTCGAATGTACCGATGCAGAAATTGACTACATGCTCGATCTGGTCAGCCACGTATTCCCAGATATCAAAGTCGAACGGGAGCAGATTGTCTTCGCATTTACAGGGATTCGGCCACTACCATCGAGCAGCACTTCAACCACGGGGCAGATCAGCCGGGATCATTTAATCAAGGTGACTGAACCAACTGAGACAACACCGTATCCGATCTATTCACTGGTCAGCGGAAAGTGGACAACGTACCGAGCGTTTGCTGAACAAGTGACTGACAAAGCCCTATACAGACTACGGCGAGATCGAAAAGTCAGCACGGAAAAGTTGCAGTTTGGGGGCGGTAGAGGCTATCCAAAAACCGATGACGAAAAAGTTACATGGATTAACAGCGTAAGCCAGAAAACCGGAATCAGTGGGGAACGGATCAGCGTCCTTTTTGACCGGTATGGTACTTATGCAGCGGCCATAGCCGAGTATTGTGCAGCAGGATCAGATGCATATCTGGAAAACCATGCGGGATATACCCGTCGGGAAATCAGCTTCCTGACAAAGAACGAGAAAATCATCCACCTGGACGACCTGATTTTAAGGCGATCCTTGATCGGGATGTTGGGTCAAAGCAGCGGGGGATTGCTGATCGAGCTAGCACAGATTATGGGTGCAGAGCTTGGTTGGTCAAGTGAACAAGCCGTTCAAGAGGCAAAACGGTGCGCAGAACTACTGGTCAAAAGACACCGGGTACGGCCAGAGACCGTTACGTTACCTGATTTGGCCATGGCCTAGGCAGAGGCGTTTAGAGGCTGACCTTACGGCTGACAGGTTAATTGTTACCTGATATGCAGGAGATTATCAGGTAACAATTACTTAATATTACATCTTTAATCCACCCCAGTACTTGTGCAAAGTGCAACATCCTCTCTAAGCTATCTTGACATATAAAGTGCATGTAGCTATCTTTAGTTAAGCCTTTAACTATCGGCTCTGACTTAGATTATTCGCTCATACTTGAATTGTTGTTTATGCCAACTTTGCTGGATGTAGCCCGGGCAGCGGGCGTCTCTACAGCCACTGTTTCAAAGGTCCTTTCCAATACCCCCTACTTCACCGAAGCGACCCGTGCCAAGGTGATGCAGGCAGTGGACGAGTTGGGCTATGTCCCCAACCTGGCAGCGCGTGCGCTTTCCTCTGGCAAAACCCATATCATCGCGGTGGTTTTTCCCTACGTCTATGACGCATTGTTCACTGATCCACTGGTGCTGCGTATTCTGGAAGGCATTGAAGCCGAGTTAACCAAGCGCGGCTATAACATCCTGCTCAGCACCCCTCGCCTGCGCGAGTCCGGGCCAGATACTCACTACACTCGTCTGATTCGAAGCGGCTACATCGAAGGGGTCATCGCGCTCGATAGCGTCCCGATGGCTTCCGTACTCGAAATTGTACGGCAGCGAAAAATGCCCGCGGTAGCGATTGGATATCACCCAAATACGTATTCCATCCGCAGTGATGACCATCAAGGCGGCCAACTCCAGATGGAACACATCATTAGGCTAGGGCACCACAAAATCGGCATCATCGCCAGCGACGAGTCGCTCCATTTCTCCATTGAGCATCGCCTGAGAGGGCTGCAGCACATGGCTGAACAGCACGGGCTGAGCTATCAGCAGATGCCACGCGCTAATGGAGACTTCTCGATTGACAGTGGAGCCAAAGCAGCCCGACAACTGCTGACTGAGCATCCAGACTTAACTGCGCTCCTCTGCCTCAATGACCGTATGGCCATGGGTGCAATCCAGACAGCACAAGCAATGGGTCGGCAGGTACCAGATGACCTGAGCGTCATTGGCTATGACAACATCCCGCTGTCGATGGCGTCATCCCCGGCCCTGACCACGATTGATCAACAAGCTCCTGAGTTGGGCCGCATCGCGGCGACCATGCTCTTTGAGGTTTTCGATGGGAAGCAACCGGCAACGGCGACGCTCCCTACGACCTTAATCGTCCGTCAGTCTTCGTCGCATGTTCTTGTCAACAACTACTAAGCCCATGGGAAGGGGGTGGTGCCGCGCAGTCGTTTGAAGGTTTTGTATCGTTTGTCTGAGTTTGTGATTAGGGAGATTCAAGTCAATGAACCGTAAGCTCGTTATTGTCGCCCTTCTGGCGGTCCTGACCGCTTCGCTGTCGTTCGCGCTGGTCGCCAACGCTCAAGATGATGTCACTGTTACCTGGCGTACCCGCCCGGACAACCAGGCCGAAATTGATGTTTATACCAGCCTCAGCGACAGCATTGATGCCAAGCTGGATGGCGTGACCCTGGCCTACCAGGCTGGTGGTACCGAAACCGCTGGCTATCAGGCCACACTGTTGACCGAACTGGCTGCTGGCACCGCCCCGGACATCTTCTGGATCCCTGGTACGGACATCGCCACCTTCGCCGGTGAAGGCGTGATTGCCAACCTCTCCGCCGTCGCCACCGCTGATGCTGACTTCGATGCCAGCGTCTTCTATCCGCAGCAGATCAACGAGCTGACCTACAACCCGGAAACTGGCGAAAGCAATGTCGAGCAGGCTCTGTGGGGTCTGCCGCGTGATGCTTCCAGCTTCGCACTGTACGTCAACCTCGACCTGTTTGAAGAAGCCGGTATCCCCACCCCCACCGAACAGCTCGAAGCGGGCAACTGGAACTGGGAAACCTTCACTCAGACCGTGAAAGACATTGGCGCCCTGGGCGATGACGTGGTCGGTTTCGGCCTGAATGCCTGGTGGGCAAACTGGTGGCTGTGGATGAACGCCGCTGGTGGTGGTTACTTCAATGCAGATAAGACCGAATGCGCGCTGAACAGCGATGGCACCCGCGCCGCGCTGGAATTCCTGGTTGAACTGTACGGCTCGGGCGAAACCGTTCCGTTCGGTACCGACAGCGAGCCGCCGTTCATCGCCGGTAACGTCGGTATGTTCCTGAATGGCCGCTGGGCGACCCCCAACACCGCCGCTCAGGCCACCTTCAACTGGGATTATGCTGAAGTCCCGGCTGGCCCGAATGGTCAGAGCAACTGGCTGTTCTGGGGTGCTTATGTGGTCAACGCCAGCTCGCTGGAAGACCCGGCCCGCGCCGCTGCCGTGTGGAATGTCCTGAAGGAACTGACCAGCGTCGAGTCCCAGGGTCTGGTGACCGCGTTGGGTGCGAACATCCCCAGCCGTGCTGGTGAAGATGCCATCGCTGCCTTCTTTGCTTCCCCGGTTTCCGAAGGCAAGAATAACGCCGCCTTCACCAATGCGCTGGCGAACTACGCCGTGGCGGAAGCCCCGCTGTGGACCGGCAATTTCGGTGAATATGACGCCGTTGTCGGTGCCGAAGTGACCAAGGTCATCAACGGCGAACTCAGCCCGGCAGACTTCCAGGCCAACATCTGCGGCATGGTCCCTGCTCTGGGCATGTAAGTTAACCACTTACAGTCTAGCAACGAGGGTGGGCCGACTGGCCCGCCCTTTCTTCTATCAGTAGCCAACATCCTATCCAAACTCAATCGATCCTTGTCGGATGAGAGAGTTCATAGCCCTGACAATAATAAAGCATCAGTTCATTGTTTCTTTCAGTGCTGCGGTATAGTTTGGAACCACATAACGAATGCCGTTTCTTGAAATAAACCACTTCGGAGACCAACTATGACAACAACTATGCAGGCAGGGCAGAGGTCAGGTATCCAACCCTCTGATCAGGGCATGACTCCCCAGGTCATGCTGGTGGCGCTGTGGCAGGCGTTGCTCGGTGTGGGGTTGGTGTGGGGGGCAATCCAGGTCTGGAACATGCCCGAATTCTTCAACCTGGGGGATGTGGTCCAACGCTTTCTGGCGGTAGTCATCCTTCTGACTGCGATTGCTGCCTTTGCCAGCGCCTTCATGGTCTGGCAACTGAGCAATAATGGCCGCTTCATTGCGATCATTATGAACTTCTCGTTCTTCGCCCTTTCCATCCTCCTACTGGGTCAGGTATTAGGCTTATACCAGGGTCTGGATCAGCTCTCGGAGGGGTTGTGGCGGAATGCCCCCTGGTTGCTTGGTTTTCCGATTGGCTATGCGCTGGTGTGGGTCGGCTGGCGCTTCCGCGAAGGTGAATCTGTTCGAGAATGGTTGGTCAAAGCTGGCTTGGGCGTCATGATGGTGACGCTGGTCATTTTGCTGCTGCTTTCGGGATTGCCGAATTCAATTGCTGATTTGTTCCGCGCATTGGTCCAACCGGTCCCGCTGCTGGTATTGGGTTTGCTCATTGGCTTTTTTGTCGTCGGCACCTACCTTTCGCGAGACGGTGCCCGATTTGGAGAGACCATTGCCCAACGTGAAAGCTGGCAAGGTTGGCTGTTCCTTCTGCCAAACTTCGTGAACTTCTCGTTGTTCTTTGCGATCCCTCTCTTGCTCTCGCTCTATCTCAGTTTTACAGACTACAATGCGATCAGCCGCCCAGAGTGGGTTGGCTTGGACAACTACATCGGTCTGCTGCAATTAGAATTCCACACCATCCCTGCCGAACAAGCCAGCGGCACAGTGCTGACACAAGGTTATGGCGAAATCGCCAGTATTGGCCTGGGTGCTAACCGATTGGTCATCGGCGCCCGGGACACCATGTTCTGGGTCAGCCTGGGCAATACATTCCGCTACTGTTTCATGCTGCTGCTGCTGGGCGTTATGCCTGCGCTACTGCTGGCGCTGCTCCTGAACACCAAAATACCCGGCATGAAGTTCTATCGGGCAATTTTCTTCCTTCCGTCCATTGCGGCCGTCGTCGGCGTGGCCCTCATCTGGCAATGGCTGTATGACCCGATCATCGGTTTCATCAACTATGCTATTCGATTCTTCTTCCCAGAGTCCAATATCAACTGGTTGAGCGACCCGAATGTGATGCTAGTGGCGGTCGTCATCATGGCTGCCTGGCAAGTGGTCGGATTCAATGCAGTCATCTTCCTGGCGGGTTTACAGAATATCCCCAAAGAAGTCATGGAAGCCTCGACCGTCGATGGGGCCGGGCCGATCACACGCTTCTTCCGCATTATGATGCCGCTGATCGCGCCGACAACCTTTTTCGTGGTCGTGACCACGCTCATCTCCGGGTTACAGGCGTTCAGTGAAATGTACGTACTCTTGTGGGCGACTTCCGACAATGCGCGCTTGACGACTGTTTACTACCTGTATGAAGAAGGGTTTGAACGCTTTCAGTTCGGCAATGCCAGTGCGACTGCATGGCTGCTTTTCATCGTCATTTTCATCGTGACGCTCGTCCAGTTCCGACTGAGCAATCGCAGCTCGGCCTATCAGGATTGAGGTAAATCATGACTACACTGGCTTATGAGACCGAGGCTTCCCGCCGCGCACTGGAAAAAGAACGTCGGGCGCTCATGACGCAGCGCATCCTGAACATTTTCGTCTATATCATTCTGACGGCAGTGGCCTATCTGCTGCTATTCCCGTTCTTGTATCTGCTATTCACTTCGCTGAAAACCACGACTGATGTTTTCCACTTCCCTCCTCGGCTGCTCCCTTACGTTCCCTTGACAACCGAGTACAACGGCGAACAGGTGACACTCTATTCGATGGAGGTCAACGGTCAGCAGCGGAATATGGTCGATACTGGCGAAAGCGTGCGCTTTGGCTTCTTCACCACTGAAGACCTCATCAACGTCGCAGAACCGCGGCAGAGTGGCCTCATCACGCAAGTACCGATTGACCTCGCAACCGATACAGGACGTGTTGTCAACGTGGGTGGAACCGATTTCCCAGTCTACAGCGTCGAGGTAAACGGGCAATCACAAGAATTGCTGTTGGCCTTCCGAGGTGGCTTGAGCCGATTTGTCGCCCCGGATGATCCTACGGTTGAGACCTTCGCCAATGCCCGTACCACTTCGCCTGTGGAGCGGGTCGAATTCCAGTGGGCCAATTACCAATCCGTGCTGCAACTGCGGAACCTGGATCGCTCGCTCATCAATACTGCGCTTGTGACTGTATTGGTCACAGCCGGTCAGGTATTGACCTCTCTCTTGGGCGGTTATGCTTTCTCGAGAATGCAATTCCGGGGACGGGATGCCGTCTTCCTGGTGTACCTCGGCACCATCATGATCCCGTTCGTGGTGTTGATTATCCCGCTGTATCAGTTGATGCAGGTCCTTGGCTGGCAGGATCATCTGGTGGCACTGGTCTTGCCCTGGATTTTCACGGCTTACGGCACGTTCCTGATGCGCCAGTTCTTCATCACCATCCCGAAGGAACTGGAAGAAGCTGCCCAGTTAGATGGACTCAGCCGGTTCGGAACGCTGTTCCGAGTGTTCGTGCCGTTGAGCGGTGCCGCCATCGCTACACAGGCCATTATCACGTTCCTGTATGCGTGGAACAGCTTCATCTGGCCGCTTGTCATCATCAGCGAAGGCAATACGCCCAACCATGTAGTGACATTGACGTTGAATCAGCTTCGGAATGCCGCCCAGAGTGAGCCAAACCTGATGCTCACCGGCGCAGCGGTCGCCATCCTGCCGCCGTTGATCCTGTTCGTGCTGGCGCAGCGGTACTTCGTGGAAGGTATTGCCAACACCGGGTCGAAGTAAGCAGAGAAGCAAAGAGGCAGAGTTGCACAGCGCCCGGTTCAGATGAACCGGGCGTTTGATTCAAGATCGGAAGGTCAAGCGGGCAGCGGCTTCGTCAAGCATCCAGCAAGCATTGTGAGTGATGCCGTTGATGGGATATGTGAGGTCGCCAGGTGGGGGCTCCAAGACGGCTTGTAATCGTTCCGCTTTGCCTGCTCCGCTGACCAACACCATAACATTCTCAGCAGCATTGATGAGGGGATAGGTGAAGGTCAACCGCCAACTCGACTTTTGCGGGACATAGTTGGCGACCACCAACCGTTCCGTTTCCTTGAGCGCGGCGGTGCCGGGGAACAGCGAGGCGGTGTGACCATCATCGCCCATGCCCAGTAAGATGAGGTCAAATCGCGGCACGGGATCGCCCGGCACCGTTTGACGGATGTCTGCTTCATAGCGGGCGGCCTCTGGAACGGGATCGGATTCACCACGCAGGCGGTGAATGTTTTCTGGCGGAATGTCAACATGATCGAGGAACGACTCCCGCGCCATGTGGTAGTTGCTCTCAGGATCGTCCGGTGGCACACAGCGTTCGTCGCTCCAGAAGATTTGCCATTTGGGGCCATCAATACGGACATGGCCTTGAAGATTTTCAAAGACCATACGCGGTGTACCACCACCGGAAAGGGCGATTGTAAACTGACCCCGCTGACGAATAGCCGCTTCTGCTGCGTCGAGGATACGAATTGCCGCATGTTCCCCCAGAGAGTCAGCATCCACGTCTATGGAGTAAGGGGACCAATTCACGATCCGTTCCCCGGATTACACCCCAACCGCCAGTAGTGATTATCGCGCGCCAGCAATGCTTCGGCCTCGACTGGCCCCCAGGAACCCCGTTCATACTGGGCAACCGGCGGCGCTGCCGATGTCTCCCAGCCTTTCAGGATGGGGTCGATGATGCCCCACAGCGTTTCGATTTCATCGCTGCGGGTAAAGAGCGCCGCGTCGCCCTGTAGCGCATCCAGCAAGAGGCGTTCATAGGCTTCAGGAATCTGACATTCACCAAACGATTCAGCATAGCTGAAGTCGAGGCTGACAGAGCGTGTTTCTTGAGTCGAATCCGGGACTTTAGCCTCAAAACTGAGGTGAATACCTTCATCCGGCTGAATGCAGAAAGTCAAGTTGTTGGGACCAAAGGCGGCATCGTCCATATTGGAGCCAAACATGGTCGTTGGTGGACGGCGGAACCGCACCCGAATTTGACTGGTCTTGGTCGCGAGTGCTTTGCCAGAACGGATGTAAAAGGGTACCCCCTGCCAGCGCCAGTTATCAATGTAAAGCTTCAAGGCAGCATAAGTCGGTGTATGTGAATTTGGCGCCACACCCTCAGCCTGTAGATAGTCCGCATATTGAGCACGAACAGTATCATTCAGATCCACCGGGCGGACGGCACTCAACACTTTCACCTTTTCGTTGCGGAGAGCGGTCGCATTGAAAGCCGCAGGAGGCTCCATCGTCACTAAGGCCAATAACTGCAGCAGGTGATTCTGGAACATATCCCGTAGTACGCCGGCCTGATCATAATAGCCAGCACGATGCCCGACATCTACCGACTCTGCTACCGTAATCTGTACATTGTCGACATAGTTACGGTTCCAGATGGGTTCAAAGATTGTATTGGCAAAGCGGGTAAAGAGGATGTTCTGGGCCGTCTCTTTACCGAGGTAATGGTCAATCCGATAGACCTGACTCTCATCGAACGTCTGATGCACTACATCATTTAGAGCATGGGCAGATTGAAGGTCAGTACCAAATGGCTTTTCGATGATGACACGGCACCAACCTGACCCTTCCCCGCTGGCGTTACAACTACCGAGATTCTGGATGATCGTCGGGTAGAGGTTCGGCGCAACCGAGAGGTAATACAAGCGATTATGCGCTTCGTGTTCCTGCCCACCGACGAACTCCAATACCCGGCTGAGTTCATCAGGCTGGCTGGCATCGCCCGGTACATAAAAGACATGCTCGGCAAAGCGATCCCATAACTCACGGGCATAATTCTCCGCCGAAAATTGCTTGACGGCGTCCTGCATATTGGACCGGAATTGCTCGTGACTGAAGACGCTACGGGCGACACCCACCACTTGAAAATCACCATTCAGGCGTCCCTTGCGGAATAGATTGTAAAGTGCAGGGATGAGCTTGCGCCCGGTCAGATCGCCGGAGGCACCAAATATGATGATGCTGGTCGTCATGGCGTTACTCTTTCTTGACCGCGTGACCGCCAAATTGATTCCGCATGGCAGCCAGCAATTTGGCTGAATAGCTGTCATCCTGACGGCTGACAAAGCGCATGAGCAACGAAAGGGTGATGACGGGTGCCGGCACATCCTGATCAATGGCCTCGGCAACTGTCCAGCGGCCCTCGCCAGAGTCCGCCACCCAGCCCTTCAAATCAGAGAGATTCTGATCTGCCTTAAGCGCATTGGCCGTCAAATCCAGCAACCACGAGCGCACAACGCTGCCGTGCCGCCAGATTTCGGCAATCTGATGCAGATCAAGGCCAAAATCCTGCTTGGCTCGCATGATTTCAAAACCTTCGGCATAGGCTTGCATCATGCCATATTCGATGCCGTTGTGGATCATCTTGGTGAAATGTCCAGCCCCGGACGGACCAACGTGTCCCCAACCGCGATCAGCCGCTGGAGCCAGAGTCTCAAAGACAGAACGCAGCACTTCTACTGCCGCCGATTCTCCACCAATCATCATGCTGTAGCCTTCGGCCAGACCCCAAATTCCACCACTGGTGCCGACATCGACAAAATGGATACCCTTTGGCTGGAGCATTCCGGCACGACGAATGGAGTCTTTATAATTGCTATTGCCGCCATCAATGATGATGTCCCCGGGGGAGAGCAAATCCGCTAACTGGTGAATGGTGTCCTCAGTCACATCACCGGCAGGCAACATCATCCAGACAGCCCGCGGTGCAGTCAACTTACTAACCACATCCATCAGTGAGGTTGCTGCTATTGCCCCTTCAGAAGCTAACCCAGCGACCGCATCTGCACCGCGATCATATACCACCACATCATGCCCGCCGCGCAAAAGGCGGCGCGTCATATTGCCGCCCATCTTACCGAGGCCGATCATACTGAGCTTCATGGCTCATATCCTTTTCTGCTGCGTTCGGTCTGGTGGAATAGTCTGTTCTAGCCCTATGATCGTTTCATCATCCGGATGCCCACGGTCTCCGCCACAATGACTTGAGTCGCCAGGCCGATGAACAAACCATGTTCGACAATGCCGGTGCGCGCTTTGAGCAAAGTGGCTAAGGCCGCCGGATCTGGTAATGGACCAAAGCGGGCATCGAGAATGATATTGCCCTGGTCGGTGATGAAGGTGGAACCATCAGCCTTCTGTCGCACCTTCACCGACGCGCCCAAATCCTCCAGGAATGCTTGCTGCGAACCATAACCAAAGGGGATGACTTCGATTGGGATGGCCCACCCCGTCCCCAGAGCTGGAACCAGTTTGCTATGGTCCACAATGATGATCTCTTGCTGGCTGGCTTGCGCAACGATCTTTTCCCGCGTCAGCGCTCCCCCACCGCCTTTGATGAGCTCAAGGTTGGGATCAACTTCATCAGCACCATCGATAGTCAAGTCAATGACCGAATGCTGCTCAAGCGTCGTCAGCGGGATTCCCAGTGCTCGCGCATCTGCTTCCACCTGAGCCGAACAGGGAATGCCCAGAATATCGCGCAGATCGCCAGATTGAATGCGTTCAGCAATGCGGCGGACGGCATGGATGGCGGTACTGCCATGACCCAAACCCACCACCATACCTGAGTGGACTTGATCAGCGGCATAAATCCCAGCTTGTCGTTTGAGTTCGTTCAAATCCGTCATCGGTTACACCAATTCGCGGGCGGCCATGGCCGCGCCTACAATACCCGCATCATTCAGTAACTGCGCGGGGACAATTGGCGTGTTCAGTTCCAACAACGGCAGGAATTTATCAGCCTTCTTACTGGCTCCACCACCGACAATGAATAAATCCGGCCAGAAAAGTGCTTCCATGCGCTGCAGATATTCGCTGACTTTTTCCGCCCACTTTTCCCAACTCAGATCTCGTTCAATCCGAGCACGCTCCGAGGCACGCAATTCAGCATCCTTACCCCGAATCTCAAGATGTCCCAACTCGGTATTCGGCACCAGAATCCCGTTGACGAATAAGGCGCTGCCAATCCCTGTCCCGAAGGTCAGAATGATAACGACACCTTGCTGCTCACGACCTGCGCCGAACTGCATTTCCGCAATCCCGGCGGCATCCGCATCATTGACAACATCCACAGGCAGACCCGTCTGCTGATGAAACAAGTGAGTGGCGTTGGTACCAATCCAGGATTTATCAATATTCGCCGCCGTATAGACGACTCCATGCCGAACTACACTGGGCATGGTGCAACCAAATGGCCCTTTCCAGTCAAACAAACGGACTAATTCACTGACCACTTCAGCCACATCCTGCGGGCGCGCTGGTTTAGGTGTATCAATACGCTGGCGTTCGGTAAGCAGCACACCGCGCTCTGTATCGACCGGTGCACACTTGATACCAGTGCCTCCAATATCGATGCCGAGAATTTCCATAATCATTAGCTCCTGAAGGGCGGGTTGACCTCACTCCCTAACTATAGCGCCAGCCATATGGGACGGCTACCCAGCTCACAGCATTCTGTAATCTTCACAGACGCGGTTATGGACGACTAACCGCCAGGGCGGTATCATCCCCGCCCAACACACCGCCATCTTCGGCAAAGGAATACCACAATGGCTGCTGCCACACATGTACCGCTTGACCAATTGGATGAGCAGACTTATCGACGGCGCATCCGTGCCTGGACGCTTTATGACTGGGCCAATTCAGCCTTTGTCACTACGGTCATGGCGGCAGTACTGCCGGTGTACTACAGCAGCGTAGCTGGTGCGACCCTCCCCAGCCGAGCCGTTGCAACATCGTACTGGAGCCTCGGCCTAGCGGTTTCGCTCTTCATTGCCGCCATCATGTCCCCAATCCTCGGCACCATCTCCGACATTGCCCGTGGCAAGAAGCGCTTTTTGGCGATCTTCACCGGGGTGGGGATTGTGGCAACTGCCCTGCTGGTACTGGTCGAGCGAGGCGATTGGGTACTGGCATCGCTCCTTGCTATTTTTGGTCGAGTCGGCCTGAACGGAGCCATCTCCTTCTATGACTCGCTGCTTCCGCATGTCGCCCGTCCAGCCGATCAGGACAGCGTTTCAGCCCGCGGCTACGCCATGGGCTACCTTGGTGGCGGCATTCTCCTAGCAATCAATGTGGCAATGATTCAACTGCTACCAGGCACGCTGGGCGCACGGCTATCCTTCCTGAGCGTCGCGTTATGGTGGCTCGTATTTTCAATTCCTCTTTTCCGGCAGGTACCTGAACCGCCTGCTGCCGCTGCTAAATCGAAAGAACAAAGCGTTGTCGCTGCCAGCTTCAAACAACTTTGGAAAACCATTAAAGATATTCGCCACTATGGTGAACTATTCAAATTTCTGATCGCCTTTCTCATCTACAACGATGCTATTGGAACCATCATCAGCCTGGCAACAATTTATGGCGCTGAACTTGGTTTTGGCACCATTGAATTAATTCTGGCGCTACTGCTGGTTCAATTTGTTGGCATCCCGTACAGTCTAATCTTTGGGCGACTGCCTAGTCAGGAGGCTCCCCGACGTCCCCTGTATCTGGCCTACATTCTTTTCAACCTGGTGGCACTGCCACTGGTTGGCATTTTCGGGGCACGCCTCTTACCGGGAACCCTGGCTGGTACGGCTTCCGCACCCTATATCAGTACTGAAAACGCCGTTGGTGAGGGGCGCTATCTAGCTGGCGATGCGGCTTTCGCGTTGAATGGTACCTGGTCGCAAGAAATCATTCCTGCAGCTCAATTGGATGCTTCCCAGGACGCGACCTATGCTATGACTGGCGAGCCAGGCGCCGAGTTCAGCCTGCGCTTCAACGGTCAGCAGGTGGAACTCATTTACGCCGTCGGGCCTGATCATGGCACATGGTCTGTCTTGATGGATGGGCAACCATTACTTGATGATGGCGAGCCAGTACAGATTGATGCCTACAACGAAACTCACCGTTTTGGCGAAACACAAATCCTACGGGCAGAAGTACCAGGAGAACATCTCGTAACTCTGGTGAATACAGGTGAGCGCAATACTGAAAGCAGCGGCACGGTAATGTCAATTGGGGAGGTACACGTGCTGCCACCGATTCGTGTGAGCAGTTTGCCCGCCATCATCGGTATTTTACTGGCGGTTCAGGCAGTCGGCGCGCTTTTCGCCTTCCTGTTTGGCCGAACCCTATTCACAGGTTTAGCGAACAGCCTCAATACCAAACGCAGTATATTACTGGCATTGGTGATCTATGCCGTGATTGCCGCCTGGGGGTTCTTCCTGGATAGCACCATCGAATACTGGCTGCTGGCCTGGATGGTGGCGATTGTGCAAGGCGGGAGTCAAGCCCTCAGCCGGAGCCTCTATGCTGCTATGTCTCCAGCTACCAAAAGCGGTGAATTCTTTGGGTTGTTCGGCGTGATGGAGAAATTCTCCGCCATATTGGGGCCGCTACTGTTTGCGCTAGCGGGAACGCTGTTCGGCAGCAGCCGGATCGCCATCCTCAGTCTGGTGCTGTTCTTCATCGTCGGCGGTTGGCTGCTCACCCGTGTGAACGTCGAGGAAGGCAAACGCCGGGCTCAGGAAGAAGATGCGGCGGCGCGGGCGGCAGCCTAACCTCAATCATCGAGACATGAAGCTTGAACCGAGAATTCGCAAAAGAGCACCAAATCAATGTAACTGGAAGAAAACTGATTACTGGCGTGTTCATGCTGATAGCCCTTGCAACCGGGTTGTACTGCTGCGGTACAACCCTCATGTTTGCCATAGCTTTCGAATCCAGTTTTCAGGCCGAGTCACGTCGCATTCAACTTGCGGTTGAGAACCAATGCCGTGAAAGTGTTGATACCACTCGACTCGCCTTTCGATTGGATGACACTGGCACCGAATGGTCACATCAGAGACCAGATGGTTCCATCATCCAATGCAAACTTAACCTCATCAGTGATGAGTGGGAATGCAGGTGCAATTGAGTGGCTTGTTGACAGCCCTTTAAAGCACGTTATCATCCACAATCACGAGCGTTCATTCATGACCTTATCCCAAGACGATAGGGTTGCAGGAGATATGCAATGGCGGACAAGAGCCTAAAGAAAGTCGTACTGGCTTACAGTGGTGGGCTGGATACGTCCGTGATCGTACCGTGGCTACGGAACAATTACGGCTGCGAGGTCGTGTGCTTCACGGCTGATCTGGGACAGGAAGAAGAACTGGATGGACTGGAAGCCAAGGCGCTGAAATCCGGCGCCAGCAAGCTCTACATCCGAGACTTGCGTGAAGAGTTCTTGACCGACTTTGTCTTCCCCACTCTCCGTGCTGGGGCGGTCTACGAGCGTGAATACTTACTGGGAACATCGTTTGCCCGGCCCCTTATCGCCAAACACATGGTTGAAGTCGCAGAACTTGAAGGCGCGGATGCCATTGCCCACGGAGCAACGGGTAAAGGTAATGATCAAGTGCGATTTGAACTGACTGTGATGGCTCTTAACCCGCGCTTGAAGATTGTGGCTCCGTGGCGCGAATGGGATATTCGCAGCCGGGAAGATGCCTTGGCCTATGCTGAAGAATTTAACGTACCGGTGACTGCCACACGCAAGTCCATCTACAGCCGGGATCGCAATCTGTTCCACCTGAGCCATGAAGGCGGCTTACTGGAAGACCCCTGGAACGAACCTGAAGAAGTGATGTACCAAATCAGTGCCAGCCCAGAGAACGCACCGAACGAAGGCGAGTATGTGGAAATCGGTTTCGAGCGGGGCGTGCCGGTCACCCTTAACGGCGAAGCTCTGCCGCCCGTAGAACTCTTCATCCGCCTGAACAAAATAGCTGGCAAACACGGTATCGGCCGAGCCGACATTGTCGAGAATCGCCTCGTCGGCATGAAGAGCCATGGCGTTTACGAGACTCCGGCAGGAACGGTGCTGCGTAAGGCACATGTCCTGCTAGAAAGCATCTGCCTGGATAAGCACACCCTGCAATACAAAGATCAACTGGCCCTGAAGTATGCTGAACTCGTCTATAACGGACAGTGGTACAGCCGCCTGCGCGAAGCTCTGGATGCATTCGTGAATGTAACTCAACAGAATGTTACGGGCACAGTGCGCCTCAAGCTGTATAAGGGCAATCTCATCGTCGCCGGGCGGAAGAGCGAGTACAGCCTGTATCGTCAGGACTACGCGTCCTTCGGTGAAGAGAACGTCTATAACCAGAAAGATGCCGAAGGCTTCATTCGGCTGTTCGGGTTACCGATGAAGATCGAAGCGCTAGAGAACATTCAACGGCTGGGCAGCAGTCGATTCTGGAAGGACAGCTAGTATGCCGTTGTGGGGCGGAGCGTTCGCTGAACCAACCGATAACGATTTGAAAGCACTGAACGATAGCATCAGCTTCGATCAGCGCATGTACGCTGAAGACATCACCGGTAGCATTGCGTATGCCAAAGCGATTGCCCGCGCAAAGGTCATCAGCATAGAAGAAGCTGATCAAATTGTTGCCGGTCTACAGCAGGTGCTGGCTGAGTTTGAAAGCGGCAACTTCCAACTTCAACCTGGCGATGAAGACATCCATACGGCAGTCGAGCGCCGCTTGACAGAAATCGTGGGACCGGTTGGAGGCAAGCTGCATACTGGTCGCAGCCGTAACGATCAGGTCGCGACTGATTTTCGCTTATGGGTACTGGCCCATCAGACGAAAGTTGACGCACTCCTAGAAGCTTTACAAACTGTGATTATCGAGAAAGCAGAACACCATCTGCATACGCTTATGCCGGGATACACTCATCTGCAACCGGCTCAGCCTATCACTGCTGCACATTGGCTGATGAGCTTCTTCTGGATGCTGGCGCGAGATCGAGATCGGCTGGCAGATGCACAGCGGCGCACCTCGGTTTCCCCACTGGGATCTGGCGCCTTAGCGGGTAATCCTTTTAATGTCGATCGTGCGACATTAGCAGCCGATTTGGGCTTCGCGGATGTGTCCCAAAACAGTCTGGATGGGGTCAGCGACCGCGATTTTGTTGCCGAGTCGCTCTTCGCACTGGCATTAATGGGAACCCACCTAAGCCGATTGGCTGAGGACATCATCATCTATAGCAATCCGTTGTTTGGTTACATCACGTTGAATGACCGCTACAGCACCGGTTCCAGCATCATGCCACAAAAGCGTAATGCAGACCCCATGGAACTCGCCCGGGGCAAAGCTGGTCGCCTGATTGGTCACTTGACCGGGCTAATGACAACACTCAAGGGATTGCCCAGCACCTACAACAAGGACTTGCAGGAAGACAAGGAAGCGATTTTTGATGCCTTTGACACGGTAGGCAAATTGCTACCCGTGACCATCGCCATCATCCGCACACTGCAGATCAATCCAGGCAAGATGCGCGCGGCCCTCGGCGATGAACTTCTAGCAACGGATCTGGCCGAGTACCTGGTACGGAAAGGCCTCCCATTCAGGCAAGGCCATCATGTCGTCGGTCAGGCCGTGCGAATGGCTAGCAACCAGGGAATCAAGCTCTCGGCGCTGCCACTGGAATCGCTGCGAGAACTCTCTCCCCTCTTTGAACCCGATGTCGTAGAGGTGTTTGACTTTGCCGCGTCGGTAGCACGTCGGCGAGTAATCGGTGGCCCTGCACCAGAGGCAGTCACCACCCAGATTGAGCAGGCAAAAGCCTGGATGCAAGCTCATGCTAGACAAACTGCACAAACATGATCAGGCAGAGTAACCGAGCTTAGAAGCGCCTCAAGCGAATCGCTTGACAGTTTTCACAAAGCTGGATACTCTTTTGTGTAATCGTTCACAGGTGTACAAAGCATCATGGACCGCAGCAAGTCAATCGTCGTCCTTCTCAGCCTTATTAGCCTTCTGGTACTCGTCATTAGTGGCGGGGTATAACGGTTTGGGTGGTTGACGATCAGCGTAGGATGTTGAAAGCCCCCAAACAGGGGGCTTTTTGTTTAGGGAAATGATGATGACTTTCGGCAGCAGTTCCAGAACTCAAATGATGCCTGCGGCACACCATTTTAGTGGTGAACGTATGACAATGTCTTGTACTGCGGCCATGCCCTACCAGCCAGGGCTTTTGATGAAGGATGGATGCGCTTTCCAATTGTAAGGCAATGGAAAGCGCGTTTTATTTTGGGCCAATGAGGAGCAATCATGACGGCTGAATGGATTTGGAAAAATGGTGAATTTGTCAAATGGGCAGATGCCACCGTACACGTTACTGCCCACGCGATGCACTATGGTTCAAGCGTATTTGAAGGGGTCCGAGCATATGCAACCCCGGCTGGCCCCGCGCTGTTCCGGTTACAGCCCCATACTAAACGGCTGCTGAATTCCGCCAAGATTGCCCGGATTGAAGTACCCTGGTCGGCTGACCAGATTAATCAGGCCATCATCGATACTGTTGCGAAGAATGGGCATGAATCCTGCTACATCCGTCCGCTGATCTATCGCGGCGCACTCAAACTCGGTGTAGAAGGCCGCCAGAATCCCACTGAACTGGTCATCATCACCATGGAGTGGGGCCGCTATCTGGGGCCGGAAGCCATTGAAAATGGAGTTGATGTGCAGGTCAGCTCATGGCGGCGCATGGCCCCCGATACGCTGGCATCCCTGGCGAAAATAGGTGGTCAATATGTCAACAGCCAGTTCATCACCATGGAAGCTCATGACAATGGTTTCAACGAAGGCCTGGCGCTGGATATCAGCGGCAATGTGAGTGAAGGTGCGGGCGAAAACGTGTTTGTCGTGCTGGATGGTGTCATCTACACACCGGGCATTGGTTCCTCCATTTTGATGGGTATCACCCGTGATACCGTCCTCACACTGGCCAAGGATCACGGCATTGAAGTGCGCTTTGAGACACTCTCCCGAGACTTACTCTATGTGGCTGACGAAATCTTCATGACGGGCACCGCAGCCGAAGTGACTCCTGTACGTTCGGTGGACCGGATCCCCGTTGGCACAGGTAAGCGCGGCCCCATCACCAAAATAATACAGGACGACTTTTTCGCCATTACCGCAGGAGAAACGCCCGACCGGCATGGTTGGCTGACTCCGGTTCGGAAACCCTAGGGTGCCATCAACCCAGCAGCAACCGACAAAGCAGCATGTTCAGGAGGACAGTGAATGATACTCAGTGGTTCAGAAATTGTGATGGAATGCCTCATCCGAGAAGGCGTTGAAGTCATGTTCGGGTATCCCGGTGGCGCGATCCTGCCCACTTACGATGCCATGACCAAATATCCGCAGCTACGCCACATTCTGGTTCGGCACGAACAGGGTGCTTCTCACATGGCCGACGGCTATGCCCGTGCTACCGGCAAGGTCGGTGTCGCCATTGCGACCAGCGGCCCCGGTGCGACTAACCTCGTCACCGGAATCGCTACCGCCATGATGGATTCCTCGCCCATCGTTTGCATCACCGGTCAGGTGCCGCGCGGTGCAATTGGCTCTGACGCTTTCCAGGAATGCGACATCACCGGCATCACCATCCCGGTGACTAAGCATAATTATCTAGTGAGCGATGTGCGCGAACTGCCGTACATTATCAAAGAAGCGTTCCACATCGCCCGCACAGGTAGGCCCGGCCCGGTGCTCATCGATATTCCGAAGGACATTCAGACGGAAAAGATCGAGTTTGTCTACCCAGAGGGTGAGATCACGTTGCCAGGCTATAATCCGCCGAAGCACGCTTCTGAAGAACAAATCGCTGATGCGCTCGAACTCATCAAGCAAGCCAAGAAGCCCGTCATACTGGCTGGACACGGCATCACCGTGTCTGGTGCCAGCCAAGAACTGCAAGAACTGGCGGAGCGCGCCGGTATCCCGGTTACCCTGACCCTACTGGGCAAGGGTGCGATGCCAGAAGGCCATCCGCTGACTGTCGGTATGATGGGAATGCATGGTGCAGCAGCCTGTAACTTCGCCATTCAGGAAGCGGACCTGTTGATCGCGCTCGGTATGCGCTTCGATGACCGGGTGACCGGGAATCTCAAGACCTATTCACCAAACTCGAAGAAGATCCACGTTGACATTGATCCCTCTGAAATCAATAAGAATGTGAAAGTCGATGTGGGTATCGCCGGAGATGTCCGTACGGTGCTGCGGCAACTGTTGCCCTCGGTACCTTCCAAGACTCACGGGGAATGGATAGGGAAAATCCGGGACTGGCAGGAAGATGGCGACGAGCGTGATATTCTACACGCCGACTCACAAGGCAAGCTTCTGGGCGCGCAGGTCATCAACGATCTGTGGAAGTTCACGGGCGGCGATGCTATCACCGTCAGCGATGTCGGTCAGCATCAAATGTTGGAAGCGCAGTACTATCCGCATAAGCGCCCCAAGAGCATGTTAACCAGTGGCGGTCTTGGCACAATGGGCTTTGGCTTCCCGGCAGCATTGGGGGCAAAAGTCGGGATGCCAGATGAAGAAGTCTGGGCCATCGTCGGTGATGGCGGTTTCCAGATGACCCTGTGTGAATTGGCAACGGCCAAACAGGAGAACATCAAAGTTAACATCGCCATTCTGAACAACGCATTCCTGGGAATGGTACGGCAGTGGCAAGAGTTCTTCTATGAGGAACGCTATCAGGCCACCCCCATGTTCAACCCGGATTTCGTCAAGCTGGCGGAAGCCTACGGCATCCCGGCCATGCGTGTAACTAGCCGTGAGCAGATCGAAGAGTCGGTGGAATTTGCCCGGCAGCATGATGGCCCGGTGTTGATCGAATATGCCATCGAAAAAGAAGAAATCGTCTATCCTATGGTTCCAGCGGGTGCTGACCTGCACAATATGATCCGCCGTCCCAAACCCGGTGAGGTGCAAGCATGACACAAAACGGCAAACAAACGCTCTCCGCGCTGGTCGAAAACAAACCAGGTGTCCTGAACCGCGTGGTCAGTATGCTCCGGCGGCGCAATTTCAATGTCGATAGCCTGACGGTTGGGCGTACTGCCAACCCGTTTGTATCACGCATGACCATCGTGGTTGACCAAACGCGGGGCAGCGGCAAACGCATTGCTTCCAACCTGTTCAAGTTAGTCAATGTGATTGATGTGAAAGTCATCTCTGATGAACTGCATGTCAGCCGTGACCTGGCCCTCATCAAAGTGCGGAGCGATGATGCTGAATCCCGCAACGCCCTGACCCTGATCTGCGAACGCTTCCCGGCCCGCATCATTGATATTGGCCCAGCAGTCGCGATTGTGGAGATCACTGCACAGGAAGATATCGTCGAGGCCATGATTAAGGAACTGGAACCGATTGGCATTGTTGAGATGGTTCGGACTGGCGTTGTCGCCATGGGCCGCGGCGTCCGCATTATGGAGGCCGACGACTACCGTCCTGCCGTTGAAGCGATCAAGGAAGACAGTGGCAGCTATCAGGTGTACGGTGTCTAAGCCCACGTAATGAAAGGTAGTCTGAGATGAATGACGACGATGGCGTCGTAGCGGAAAGGGGGTGATCGCATGTCCGAAGATGGCCTTGCTGACCTTAAGCCTTTGCCTGATTTGACACTCGATCTGTTGAAAGGATCACCCTGCCATGACGACTCCGACCATGATTGACCCAAATCGCGTCTTTATCTTTGACACGACCCTGCGCGATGGTGAACAGAGCCCCGGTTGCACCATGACCAGCGCCGAAAAACTGGAAGTGGCGCGGCAACTGGCTCGCCTGGGTGTAGACATCATCGAGGCGGGCTTTCCAGCAGCCTCACCCGACGATCTGGCTGCGGTACAGCGTATCGCCCGCGAAATCGGCACCGCAGATGGCCCGACCATCTGCGGTCTTTCCCGCGCTCGCGAAAAGGATATCCTGACTTGCTGGGAAGGCGTGAAGGATGCTGCCAAACCGCGCATCCATACCTTCCTCGGCATGTCAGATATTCATATGAAGTACATCAACAACATCACACGGGAAGAAGGCCTCAAGATCGTCCGGGACGCCGTTAAACTGGCGAGCAGTCTCTCCCCCGATGTGGAGTTCAGCCCGATGGATGCCGGGCGTGCGGACATCCGTTACGTGATTGAAGCCTGTGCTACCGCTATCGAAGCTGGAGCGCGGACTCTCAACATCCCGGATACGGTTGGTTATGTGACCCCCGAAGAATGGGGGGACTTCATCGGTCAATTGATCGCAGAGACACCCGGTGGTGGAGTCGGCAGTGGTGTAATCTGGTCAGTACACTGCCATAATGACTTGGGGCTAGCGACTGCCAACACGCTCGCCGGAGTCTTGGCCGGGGCACGACAGGCCGAAGTCACCATCAACGGTATTGGTGAGCGCGCCGGTAATACCAGCCTGGAAGAAGTGGTCATGGCGATCCACACACGCGGCAAAATCTACGGATTGACGACCGGTATCAACACCCGAGAGATCGTCAAAACCAGCCGTATGGTCAGCAATTACACCGGCATGTCCGTCCAACCGAACAAGGCGATTGTAGGCGCCAATGCCTTCTCACACGAAGCCGGTATTCATCAGGACGGGATGCTCAAACACGCCAGCACTTTCGAGATCATGACCCCGGACACGGTCGGCTGGACTCAGAGCAAACTCGTGCTCGGCAAGCATAGCGGTCGCCATGCCCTGCGTGAACGCCTGAAAGAAATGGGGCACATGCTGGAAGGTGATGCTCTCAATCAGGTCTTCGCTCGCTTCAAGGACCTGGCCGATGCGAAGAAAACCGTCACCGATGCTGATCTGGAAGCCCTGCTAACGGATGAATTTGAAGGGCCGGAAGAAATCTTCAGCCTCGTGGATATTCAAGTGACGTGTGGTACGATGGGACTGCCAACGGCCACCATCAAAATGAAGAACGCAGCAGGCGAAGAAGTGATCGAGGCAGCAGTAGGCAGCGGTCCGGTGGATGCCAGCTTCCGCGCCCTCGACCGGGTCGTACAGGCACCCAATAACCTCGTCGAGTACAGTGTTCACAGCATTACCGAAGGTATTGACGCGATGGGCGAAGTAACCGTCCGCATAGCAACTGTCGAAGGCGAGCGACGTACTTACGGCGGTTATGGCGCGGATGATGACATTATCGTTGCCAGCGTCAAGGCTTATCTGGCAGCACTCAACCGAATGGTAGCCGCCATGGGACTTGCCGGACATCAGCCTGAAGGTGATGCAGCTAGTGTAGGTATCGCGCCGACAGCCTCCCCCACTGCCTAAAGTGGCTGGCATTTCGGCTGTATTAACTCTAACGGAATGGATTGTATGACTTCTAACGAGAACGGACACCCACGAACCCTGTTTGAAAAAGTCTGGGAAAATCATCTGGTCAAGCCGCAGACACCAGATACCCCGGCAGTACTCTATATTGATCTGCATCTGGTCCATGAAGTGACTTCACCGCAAGCCTTCACCCAGTTGCGAGAGCAGAATCTGAAAGTACGCCGCCCGGACCGCACCATGGCTACCATGGATCATAGTACGCCGACCACCCCTAAGAATTCGCTAGGCATCATCCCGGTGACGGATTCAATGGCGGCAGCACAACTGGATGTGATGCGGAAGAATTGCGCGGACTTCGGTATACCCCTCTACGACCTAGGCACTGAGAACCAAGGTATCGTCCACGTCATTGGGCCCGAACAAGGGCTGACGCAACCGGGTATGACCATCGTCTGTGGTGATAGTCATACCAGCACGCATGGGGCCTTTGGTGCTTTGGCCTTTGGCATCGGTACCAGTGAAGTAGCCCATGTGTTGGCAACCCAGTGCTTGCTGCAAAGCCGCCCGAAAACCATGGCTGTTCGCGTCGACGGTCGGCTCAATCAGGCCGTTACTGCGAAGGATATCATTCTGGCGATCATCGCCCAGATCGGGGTTGGTGGTGGTACCGGCTACGTCTTTGAGTATATGGGAGAGGCCATCCGCGCTCTGAGCATGGAGGGCCGCATGACCATCTGTAATATGTCTATCGAAGGTGGGGCGCGCGCTGGTATGGTTGCACCCGATGAGACTACTTTCCAGTATGTGGCGGGCAAACCCTATGCCCCTAAGGGTGCGGAGTGGGATCGGGCCGTCGCTGGATGGCGCAAGCTGCCGACAGATGATGGAGCAACCTTCGACCATGAAATCGTGCTGGATGCAGATAAACTGACACCGATGATTACCTATGGCACAAACCCCGGTATGGGGATGCCCATCAACAGCTATGTCCCCGATCCGGACAAGCTGAGTGATGTCAGCCAAAAAGTTGCACTGGATAAAGCCCTGACGTACATGGGCCTGCAACCAGGTCAAAAACTGGTTGGGCAACCGGTCGATGTCGTGTTCGTCGGTAGCTGTACCAACTCCCGAATCACCGATCTGCGCGAAGCTGCTCGCTTCATTGAGGGCCGGAAAGTCGCCTCAAACGTGCGCATGATGGTGGTGCCAGGTTCGCAGCAGGTCAAGCGGCAAGCTGAAGCCGAAGGACTGGATAAAGTCTTCAAGGAAGCCGGGGCCGAATGGCGCGAGGCGGGCTGCTCCATGTGCATCGCTATGAACGGCGATCAACTCCAACCTGGTCAATATGCCGTCAGCACCAGCAACCGCAATTTTGAAGGGCGTCAGGGCAAAGGTGGACGCACCTTCCTCGCCAGCCCCCTGACTGCGGTCGCTTCGGCAATCAACGGCGTGGTGACAGATCCCAGGGAGATGACAAACTAATGGAACCCGTACGCAAATTCAGCGGGCGTTTGGCTCCGCTGCCCATCAATGACATCGATACTGATCAGATTATCCCAGCTCGTTACCTGAAGGTGACGGATAAGAATGGCCTCGGCCAAGCCTGCTTTTCGGACTGGCGCTACAACGCGGATGGCTCGCCCAAGGCAGATTTCATCCTCAACAAGCCGGAATATCAGGGCACTTCAGTATTAATCGGTGGGCACAACTTCGGCTGCGGCAGCTCACGCGAACATGCTCCCTGGGCATTAATGGGTGCTGGTTTCAAAGCGGTCATCAGCACTTACTTTGCAGACATTTTCCGCAACAACTCGCTCAAGAATGGGTTACTGCCGGTCGTTGTCGATGAAGAAACGCACCGCCAGCTCATTAGTCTGGCGGAAGAAGACCCGACGACTGAGGTCGTTGTCGATCTGGAAAGCCAAACTGTAACACTACCCGATGGCCGTGCAGTCAACTTCCCGGTGGATGCTTTTTCGCGCTACTGCCTGCTAAACGGAGTCGATCAGCTCGGCTTCCTGATGGGCCTGGATGAACAAATCGAAAAGTACGAAGCAGGTAATCCGGCTCGCGTACAAACTGTATTCAGTTAACGTTGCAGGAGGCGGACGCGCATGACAATCGCCATCTATGATACGACGTTGCGCGATGGCACCCAGCGAGAGGGCATCTCGCTCTCGGTGGCCGATAAACTCAAAATCACTCGGTTACTGGATCAATTTGGCGTAGCCTATATCGAAGGGGGTTGGCCCGGTTCCAACCCCAAAGATGCAGCTTTCTTCGAGGAAGCCCAGGGCCTGGAACTGAAGCACGCCCGAATCGCCGCATTCGGTTCCACCTGCCGCAAGAACAGCGACCCGACAACGGACCCTAACATCATTGCGTTGGTCGAAGCCAATACCCCGGTAGTGACCGTTGTCGGCAAGACTTCGATGCTGCATGTAACCGATGTGCTGCAAACCACGCCAGAAGAAAATCTACGGATGATTCGTGAGAGCCTGGCGTATCTCAAGAGTCTGGGCAAAGAAGTGATCTACGACGCCGAGCATTTCTTTGATGGCACCAAGCTCGATTACGAGTATGCGCTGGATACGATCGCAGCAGCGGTCGAAGGTGGAGCCGATACCGTTGTCCTGTGCGATACGAACGGTGGCTCGCTGCCGTGGGAAGTAGAGCAATATGTCACCTCCATTCGTGAAACATTCCCAAACGTGAAGATTGGTATCCACACGCACAATGATGGTGAACTGGCAGTCGCCAATTCGCTGGCTGCTGTACGAGCGGGAGCTATCCACATTCAGGGGACCATCAATGGCTATGGCGAACGCTGCGGAAATGCCAATCTGGTCAGCATCATCCCTGATCTTGAACTAAAGATGGGGATTGAATGTCTGCCAGAGCGCGATCAGCTTCGGCACCTGACGAGCCTTTCGCGGACAGTCGCCGAAATTGCTAATCTCGCGCCTGATAATCACCTTGCTTATGTGGGTAAGAGTGCCTTTGCCCATAAAGGTGGCATCCATGTGGCGGCCATCCGCCGCAACGTGGATAGCTACCAGCATATCGACCCTGCACGAGTCGGCAATGAAATGCGCGTCCTGGTGTCTGATCTCTCTGGTCAAGGCAATCTGCTTAGTAAAGCGGAAGAACTCGGTCTGGATGTGAGCAAGAAAGAAGCCCTAGAAGTACTCGAACAGATCAAGCGACTAGAAAATGAGGGCTACGTCTTTGAAGGTGCAGAAGCATCGGTTGCCGTCCGTTTGCATCGGGCTAAACCTGGCTACCGCCCCATCTTCACGCTGATCGATTTCACGGTAATGGTTTCCGCACATGATGACTATGAGCACTCACAGGCGCAGGCGATGGTCAAAGTGGATATTGATGGCGACATCATCCATACCGCTGCCGATGGTAATGGCCCGGTCAATGCGCTCGATCTGGCGCTGCGGAAAGCACTGCTGCCCCGTTACCCGCAGGTGGCGGATTTCCAACTGGCAGACTACAAGGTCCGTATCCCAGATAGCAATAATGGCACGGCTGCCCGCACCCGCGTCCTGATTGATACAACCAGTAACAGTGAACGCTGGAGTACAGTCGGCGCTGGAACCAACATCATTCAAGCGAGTTGGTTCGCACTGGTAGATAGCGTAGAATATGGCCTTTCGCTGGCAGGGCGCTCGGTAGAAGAACCCGCAATCAGCGCTTCGGCAGATTAGAGCTTAGCGGAATGTAGGTGTGACTTACTTGGTCACCCTTACTGATATTCGTTACGGGCTGGCAACTGAGCGGCCCGTTTTTTGTGAGGAAGAACTGAGATGAAAGCAACTATTTGTGTCCTACCTGGTGATGGGATTGGGCCAGAAGTCACATCCAAAGCGGTAGCGGTACTTTCCAAAGTAGCCAGTAAGTTCGGCCATGATTTCACGTTTAATGAAGCCCTGATGGGCGGCATCGCCATTGACAAGACCGGCACCTCCCTGCCTGCGGAAAGTCTCAAGACAGCAGAGCAATCCGATGCAATTTTGCTCGGGGCAGTCGGTGGACCCAAGTGGTCAGACCCCACTGCCAGTGTCCGTCCAGAACAGGGTTTATTGCAAATCCGTAAACACTTTGACCTTTTTGCCAATCTGCGTCCAGTCAAGGCCTACCCGGCGCTGGCACAACACACCCCGCTGCGCCCTGATCTGCTGGACAATGTCGACATGCTGTTCGTCCGTGAGCTGACTGGCGGAATTTACTTCGGCCCCCGTCAAGAACAGGGAGATGGAGATAGCGCCTATGACACAGAACTCTATACTGTTCCAGAAGTTGAACGCGTAGCACATGTGGCATTCCGCGCAGCCCAATCCCGTCGCAATAAAGTGACCTCGGTTGATAAAGCCAATGTCATGGCAGCCTATCGTCTATGGCGGAGGACAGTGGTCAAAGTACATGAAGATTACAGTGATGTCGAGCTCGATCATGTGCTGGTCGATGCGTGTACCATGTATCTAATGACACGCCCTGCCAGCTTTGATGTTATCGTCGCCAGCAATATTTTTGGTGATATTCTGAGCGATGAAGCTTCGGTACTGGCAGGATCGTTGGGAATGCTGCCATCAGCATCATTGGGTTCAGGGACCATGGGCTTATATGAACCAATACACGGTTCAGCGCCGGATATTGCAGGTCAAGGAAAAGCTAACCCAACCGGCACAATTCTCAGTGCCGCTATGCTGCTGCGCTACAGCCTGGGACTAGAAGCCGAAGCCAAGGTAGTCGAAGCCGCGGTCGAAAAGACGCTGGCTGCAGGTGCACGGACAGCCGATATTGCGCCACGTGGCGGCAGCTTTATCAGCACGAATGAATATGCTGATCAGGTGCTTTCGGCAATCGAATAACCTTACCGCCCTCCCGGTGGGATCTCTCCAGTACCGCTATCGGCGTCTCCTGATAGCGGTAGTCGGGGTGGTGGCAAATAGATCACCCCATCATCAACCGGCGGCGGACTGGCTGGTAACGGCTCTGCTTCAGCCCCTTCCGCCGGAATTGACACCGGTATTTGAAAAACTTCAGTCATGTCAGCGGGCAGTGTTTCCTGAATACTTGCCCGCTGATTGAGTTCCATCAACATTAGGCCGGAAAGCAAGAACATCAGACGACGACCACCGAGGGACATTCCCGGAAAGGTGATCGCGCGCAGCGCACACATGCCCAACGCAATCTGATATTCCATCAGATCACCAGGGTCAGTCAGGCATTCATTGACAATTTCCCGCAGGCTGGAGATAGCTGACATACCAATAAATACATCGGTTTTCATCCCAGTGACCGGCATCTGCGCGGTCATGGCCGCCAGATAGACCAGCACCTGTCGGGCATTCTGCCACGTATTGCCCACCTGGGGCATGATGACATCCCCCAGAAGGCTCACCTCGAGCGTTGCCCAATCGAATAAGGTATGCCCATCTCGAGTAGCGGAGAAGTCGATCAGCCAGGGCTGCTCTTTGGGCCCAATAACAATATTCCCCAGATGTAGATCACCATGAATGCGGCTGAACGAACCATTGACGGTGCGGTCAAGTAACTCACCATAATGAACCAACGGATTTGGAATCTGGAGCATATCCAACGGAATCCAACGGGCGCGGGGACTGAAGTCTGGTTCCAGTTGTTCCAGGGATTCCGTCAATAAATCGTCACGGGTTTTGACCACCTGCCCGATAACCCGTTCGATCGCATATCCTCGGCTGAAATTCATCCCTGAATGATCGACGCCGCGCAGGTCAAGCTTATAGGCCCGTTTTTCAGCTTCGCTGCCAGTGCCAGCAGCCAGACGCACCACATCTGCTTCCATATTCACCCGCTGCACCACGAAATTCTCCAGAGCGACGTAGTCGCCAGGTCGTAATTCCCGCAGCTTGAGCTTGAGTTTAGCCCGGTTGACCGGATTGCGAATCAGATGAACATTCGGTGTAGGCTGGTCGGGCGGAATATAATCCAGAGTCAACATAGGCGGCAGCAACCAGTCATATTCCTTCCAGACCGGAAAGGTGAATGCGCGTTTTTGCTGCCACCAGGTTCGGTTAAATTCTGAATAAAGTTGCTCACGGATCAACCGGCTCAACCCGGCAGCACCAAGTTCACTCACCCGATTACGCAAGTCTTGTGGAATTCCATCCACCCCCTGCGAAACCAAGGTGTACTTGATACCGGCAAGCGGCGTTCCATCAGGCGTAGTTGGAGGATCTTCCAAACGAGCAGTTTGTAATGGCAAAGCCGCCTTGACATAGGTCTGATAGCGATTGTATTCATCGAGAATACTATCGGTGTGGTCGATTTTGACCACGATCGGGGCATCCTCACCCCCTTCAGGTCGAATAGGGGTAACCACCAGTACCAGGGCGCTGCTAAAGCCAGTGAGACGACGCTCAACGCGGATAGCGCTGTGATCAGGAAACATTCGCCGCAGCATGAACTGCTGCTCGCGATGGAGGGGCTGTCCGCTGTTAAATTCGGCACTTTGAATGATGGCAATATCAGGTGGAAGCGCCTCATTCATAGTTTCATGATTGAGGACTATCTGTGCCAACTTATCAAGGTCAACACCCATTTTGCTCATCACACGAGCCGGAAGATTATCTCGCTCGGTCAATATTGCGTAGAGCAACTCCCGCTCAGTGACTTCCTTCAGGTCACCATCCAAGGCTACATCACGCGCAATATCCAACACAATCTCAGTGCGGGGTGTATCCGGCACCCCTACCCACAACCGTTGAGCTGCCGGTTTGCCCATTCGCTTGCGGACAGCCTCCACTAGTTGCTGAGTCTTGATACCCTGAGCTTCAAAAGTCGTAGCTGCAATTCCACCCTGGATCTGCAGGAGTGCAAGAAAGAGATGCTCAACGCCCACATAGTAATGACGCAGTTGGATAGCGCTTTGCCGAGCATAAATTTGAATATCCCGCAGAAGAATAGCCGACATAATTTACCCGGTTACGTCAATCCGCATCCATGTATGACCAATTCGGAACAAAGCACCAAAGTCAATCGGTATAGTACCTTTCACCTTGGCATCCACATCATCAGTCTCGAGAAAACTGCCATTGGTGCTATCACAGTCCTGCAACCACCAGCGACCATCCTCCCAGATCAGATAGGCGTGCTGTCGGGAGACAAAAGTGTCATTCCGAAGGCACATGTCGCTATCTTCACGGCGACCAATGCTGACTTTCCAGCATCCGTCCTCCTGCGCGCCATCTCCATTTTCAGCGCTATAGGTCAGGCGGAGGCCATCATCCACACCGCTCATAATGGTTACATCCAGCCGCAAGCTCACCGTGCCTGATACTCCCACTGTATCCACATTACATCCCATTATACTCGGCTTATGGCTTGCTGCTCAGCAGTTCGCGGAAAATTGCTTGCCAGCCTCGCAAATTTCTGGTAGTCTGTATCCACGCTCGGCAACATACAGTCGAGCCACTTAAAAACCAAATAGCGGTGTAACTCTTATAGAGAGCGGTTGAGGGAACGGCCCTGCGAAACCGCGGCAACCCCCGGCAACGGGAAGGTGCCAATTCCGTCGGCATCAGGTCGGCAGATGAGAGTGAGCAGCAGCGGACTCTGTTTCCCTGCTGAATCAACTCAAAAGACTTCCCCTGCCGAAGTCTTTTTTGTTTGTCTGGCTCACCCGGATCGCACCACCGCTTTTGGTTGATCGTGATCTTTATTTCAAGGAGTGATTCGGGTGAAGCTGAATGAAGTCCCCACGCAAGCCACTGAAGTAAAAACCGATGTAAAGTTAGCAGAAGCAGCGCGCGGCAACAGCACACGGGCCGTTCATGGTGGAGCCAAACGCCGCAAAGCCTTCAATGCCCTAAATACGCCCATCGTCCAAACCGCAACCTATACTTTTGGCGACACCCAAGAACTCATTGATTACATGGAGCGCAAAACGTGGGGCGATGGTGAGGACCGCGAAGAATACGGTCGCTATGGCAACCCAACCGTCAGCGCTGTCGAACGTAAGCTGGCCGCGCTAGACTCGGGTGAAGATGCCGTGTTGTACGCTTCCGGTATGGCTGCGGTCACGTCGCTCTTGCTCTCCGTGCTGCCAACTGGCGCCCATATCATCATGACCGATGATTGTTATCGCCGTACCCGCCAATTCGCCCTGACTTTCCTCAAACGCCTGGGAATCGAAACCAGCGTAGTACCGATGGGCGATTATGCAGCGATGGAAGCTGCCATCATTCCTAAGAAGACCCGCTTCCTCATATCGGAAAGTCCGACTAATCCCTACCTGCGGATCGCGGATCTCCAGGCTATCGCTGACCTCGGCAAGCGTCACAAAGTATTGACCATGATCGACAGCACCTTTGCCACGCCGGTCAATCAGCGTCCGCTGGAATGGGGCATTGATTTTGTCATCCACAGCGCGACCAAGTATCTCTCCGGTCATAATGATCTACTGGCAGGAGTCGTCGTCGGCAAAGCGGATCGTATCAAGGCTTTGCGTGATGCACGTGGGGTCCTGGGAGCTATTGTTGATCCGCAGAATGCGTACCTCCTCGACCGGGGCATCAAAACGCTGGGTGTGCGGGTCGAGCAGCAGAACCGCACAGCACTGGAAGTCGCTCGTTTCCTGGAGTCTCATCCGGCGATTGAGCGTGTCTGGTATCCGGGGCTTGAGTCGCACCCGGATCATGAAATCGCCTGTCAGCAAATGGGGGGATTCGGAGGCGTCGTCACCTTTGAGGTGCGGGGCGATCTTAAATCCACCAGCGAATTCATCGACCGGCTGAAGATCCCCTATATCGCGCCTAGCCTGGGTGGGGTCGAGAGCCTGATCGAGCAGCCCGCGTTGATGAGCTACTATGAGAAGACGACCGAAGAACGACTGGCACTTGGCATGAAGGACAACCTGGTTCGCTTTGCCATTGGCATTGAGGACACCACTGATATTCTGGATGACCTCGATCAGGCGTTGTGCTAGGCGGCTAACGAGAGTTCAGTGTCGTCTCTGACGACACTGAACATCGAGTTGGACTTACTGCACAGGAGACTGCGCCTGTTCCAGAATACGACTGAGCGATTCAATCGTCGGCTCAGATTGATAGAGCCGATTGGGATAGTTAGCAACAATCCCTTCCAACTTGCCGTTGTGATAATCGATAGTGGCTTCTGGGTCCTTGAGAACGTGACCCGTCAGGATACCAACCACCGTCTCATGGGGCTTGATGACACCCTGCTTGACGAGTTTCTGCACCCCCGCCAGTGAACAAGCGGACGCGGGTTCACAACCGATCCCTGTCCGGTCAATGAGCGCCTTGGCATCCATAATTTCTTGGTCGTCGACCTGTTCAACCGTACCTTCAGTCCAGCGTAAGGCACGAACGGCTTTCTTAAAGTTAACCGGGTTACCTATCTTGATCGCCGTTGCAACCGTCTCCGCATGGACAGGCTCGAAGTGCTCAAAGTGCGATTCATAACTGCGATATAGCGGGTTGGCCCCTTCCGCCTGAATGATGGCAATGCTCGGCAGCTTATCAATCAAACCAAGTGCATGCATTTCATAGAGCGCCTTACCAAAGGCAGAACTATTGCCCAAATTCCCGCCCGGGCAAACAATCCAGTCGGGGGCCTTCCAACGCAGTTGTTGCATAGCCTCAAACATAATGGACTTCTGCCCTTCCAACCGGAAGGGGTTGATCGAATTCAGGATGTAGATGCCAAACTTCTCGCCTACTTCACGCACCAGTTGAATGTTGCGGTCAAAATCGGCATTGATCTGGATACCGATGGCACCGTAAGCGATGGCCTGCGCCAGTTTACCAAGTGCGATCTGTTTGTTTTGGAAAAAGACAATCCCATTCAGCCCACCGAAGGCTGCGTAAGCTGCGAGCGAAGCAGAAGTATTGCCAGTCGAAGCACAGGCCACCCGTTTGATTCCTAGGGCGCGGGCATGAGTAACCCCGCCGGTCATGCCGCGATCTTTGAAGGAACCTGTTGGGTTTTCGCCTTCATGCTTGAGGTAGAGCTTGCCAACGCCTGCCCAGGCAGTCAAGGATGGTTGACTGTAAAGCGGTGTATTGCCTTCCGGTCGGCTGACGATCAATTCATCCGGCACATCCGGATAAACCATTTCCTTATAACGCCAGACTCCGCTGTTGTAGGGAGCATCAAGTGAACCGAGGCGTTTGTCAAAAAACTCCCGGCTAACGGTCTTCCGCAACCAGTCCATATCATGCTGGACATCGAGCAAACCGCCGCAGTGCTCACACGTATACATCATGCGGTCAACCGGGTAGTGTTGACCACAATCCATGCATTGTAGTATGCTGTGCATTTTCATGTCTCAGTGCGCGAGAATTGATCAAGCAAGGATAACAGGTTCACATGACCGTGACCAGAGCAGAGGCGTTTGCCCCGGCTACAGTAGCAAATCTGGGCGTTGGTTTTGATATTCTGGGGCTGGCCCTGTGCGAACCCGGTGACGTTGTGCGGGCTGAACTGCGCGATGAACCGGGTGCCGTGGTCATTCATATCGAGGGTGACGGCGGTAAACTCTCCAAGGCAGCAGACAAAAATACCGCCTCAGTCGCTGCAAACAGCCTGCTCAGGCAGTTGGGATCCACCGTTGGCGTCAACCTGACGATCTATAAGGATTTACCATTAGCGAGTGGGCTGGGCAGTAGTGCAGCCAGTGCAGTTGCTGCGGTAGTAGCGGTCAATGCGCTGCTCGGAGAACCGTTGAACACGCTCGAACTCCTCCCGGCAGCCCTGGATGGTGAGGCTTCAGTCAGCGGCTATCACGCGGATAACGTCGGCCCCTGCCTGGTCGGGGGTATTTGCCTGGTCGCCGGGATCACAGCGGAAACGCTCTACCATCTACCCATTCCTTCTAACTTGCATCTGGCGCTTGTCACACCCGATGTAGCTGTCCCTACTGCCATGGCGCGAGCTGCCCTGCCCACCTCGATCCCTCTAAAAACGATGGTTAAACAAACGGGCGGTGTCGCCCGCCTGATGGACGCGCTTTATCGTGATGATCTGGAGGCACTGGCCGCTGCCATGGAGACAGATACGGTTGTTGAACCTGCCCGCGCCCACCTGATGCCCATGCTCAGTGAAATGCGGATGGTTGCTCGGCGAGAAGGCGCATTAGGTTTGGTCATCAGTGGAGCCGGGCCAACACTGTGCAGCGTTTGCGGCGATGCGATGACGGCTGAGCGGGTCGCAAAAACCATGCAGCATACCTATGAATCCGCCGGGATCGCAGCCGTTGGTCGCCATACCCAGGTCTCTCCGCGCGGGAGTTGGTTACTCTCTCCAGAAGAGATACGGGTAAGGACTGGATGAATGTTCCGTCTATTGATTGACAGGTAGATGCAAACTGAGATATAGTAAATTTAGATTGTTCTGAATATCACAAACAAAGTAAATATTCAGAAACACCAAATAAGGTAGACAGGATGATGTATGGGCATCAATGAAGCAATGCAACTGGTCGAGAAAGTCATGCATCAGGTAATTGAGACTGACGTGCCAGTGCTGCGCGAAGCCAGTGAACACATCCTGAGCGCAGGCGGCAAGCGCGTTCGCCCGCGCCTGACTCTTCTGACCTATCTGGCTGCGGGTGGTCAATCACTCGATGCTATTGCGCCAGTAGCTGCAGCAGTCGAACTGGTACATACTGCCAGCGTCGTCCATGATGATATTAATGATCATGGGGTACTACGTCGTGGGCGGCCTTCGGTCAACGCCATCTGGGGACGGACATTTGCCTTACTGACGGGTGACTATCTGTTCACCAAAGTCTATGAACTGATGGCGCCCCACAACGAACTCAATCCGATCATGGCAGAAGCAGCTGTTCGATTGGTTGAAGGGGAAACCCTACAGGCCGCCGCCGTGAAGAATAACAATTACACCCGGCAGGTCTACTATGACATTATCGCCCGCAAAACGGCCTCGCTGTTTGAAGCGGGCGCACATTTTGGGGCGCGGTTGGCGCACGCGGATGACACCATCATCAATGCGCTCAAGCTGTTCGGCTTCAACGTCGGCATGGCCTTCCAAATCATTGATGACATCCTCGACTTGACCGCTGATGATTTAACGCTCGGCAAAACCTCCGGTATTGATCTGGATCAGGGGCGTGGTTATGCCGCTATCCACACTAACGGGAATAGCAATGGTGCCGTCGCAGTGGCAGAAGCTGTTACAGAAGTCGATCAAGACGACCCGATGAAGAAGATCAAGGCCAAGATCATGAATGGCGATGCAATTGCTGAAGGTCGCCGCCGCGCTCATGAATTGGTCGACATGGCCATTGCCTGTTTAGACGTGCTGCCTCAATCTGCGGCTAGAGATGAACTGGCTGACCTGGCCTATATGGTTGTGAACCGCAGCTACTAAAGCTTCCAGTTTCAACAATCAATTTCCTTGAACCGGCGCTCATGTGCCGGTTTTTGTTTCACGCGTCATAATTCAAACATCAAATAGTAACAAGAGATCCTTGCTATGGTTCCCATCTATAAGGTCAACCAAATCCGTCAACTAGAATCCGAGGCAAATGCCACTGGCATGAGCTATGCCACTATGATGGAGAATGCTGGCAAGCTATTGGCACAGCGAATTCAGGCAACCCTGAGTCACAAGACCGATGGACGTGTCACCTTCCTGATCGGTGGTGGAAACAACGGTGGAGATGGATTGGTGGCCGCACGATTGGTAGCGAACACCGGTGCGACCGTCCGCTGTTACCTACTTAAAGCTCGCTCCGATGCAGATCCGCTGATCATAGCTGCCCGTACCGCCAACATTACAATTGCACTGGCAGAGCACGACCGAGATGGGCGGGTCTTACGCAATATGGTAGCCAGCGCAGATGTCATCGTTGATGCGCTATTCGGCATTGGAGTTCGGTTGCCACTAGAACCAGATGCAGCCCGCCTGTTGCGCCTGACCAATCAGGCGTTAAATCAAGACTCTCATCGGGAGTTCAATCCGCTCGGCTTAACCAACCCTGCCCTACCTCAACGCTCCCAAGTTACACAGCCCTATGTCATAGCCGTCGATTGTCCTTCCGGGCTGAATTGTGACACCGGTGAGATTGACCCTAACACACTGGCCGCCGATGAAACCGTGACCTTCATCGGGGCCAAGCCCGGCCTGCTGCAGTTCCCCGGTGCGGACAACGTGGGTCGCTTACATATAGCGGACATCGGTCTCCCGCCCAACCTACCCACGCAAACAGCCACCACACCAACCCTGATTGATGCTGATTGGATACGCATGCGACTACCCTCCCGTCGTCTGGATGCTAACAAAGGTAGCTTCGGTAAAGTACTAATTGCCGCTGGTTCCGAACACTATATCGGCGCAGCGGGATTAGCCGGAAAAGCAGCAGCAGTTTCAGGATCAGGTTTGGTCACAGTCGCCAGCCAAAAGTTCGTCATTCAGGCCTTAGCCGGCAATTTACTGGAAATCACATGGATTCCTTTGGATGAGTCCCACATGTTCTCCCAGGAACTTAAGGGACGGGATGCGCTGTTGCTCGGACCTGGCTGGGGGCAGTCTACTGCAACCAGAACATTACTTATTGAAACGCTGAGCTATGTCAGAGAAAGTCAGCCTGCGTTGCCGGTCATACTCGATGCGGATGCCCTCAATTTGCTGGCTCAGAGTGTCAACTGGCCGCAACTGCTACCACCGCATTGTATTCTTACCCCACATCCTGGTGAAATGGCCCGGCTGACAGGTCGCTCAATTAGCGATATCCAATCTAACCGTTGGGCGCTTGCGCAAGAGAAAGCTGCTGAATGGGGTTGCGTCATTCTGCTGAAAGGCGCACATACTGTTATCACTGCCTCAGATGGGCAACTGGCCGTGCTACCCTTCAAGAATCCGGTACTTGCGACAGCGGGTAGTGGCGACGTTCTTGCCGGGATCATGGTCAGCCTGCTAGGACAGGGCATGAGTCCCTTTGAATCTGCCGCTGCTGCCGGTTATCTGCACGGGTTGACCGGGGAAACTATCGCTGCGAAGCTCCCAGGCAAACGCGGCAGTTCAGCGATGGATATACTGGCAGCGCTTCCAGAAAGCTTCTCGCAATTAGCAATTGGTCAGGCAGAAGCGCCCGAATAGTGCTTGATCCCAAAACGCCAAAACCAACGCGAGAAGATCAACATAGCAGCAGCTAAAGCTAATCCCCCCAGCAGCATCGCCGGTGTCAAGCGACCTACAGCAGCTTCGGCAGGAATGGTCACCGCAAAAGCGACCGGGACGATGAAGGTTAATATTACACGTAACCAAGCCGGGTAGATGCTCACCGGCCAACGTCCGGCTTCATACATGCTCTGAAAAATGACCAGAATGTTGTCAATTTTGACAAACCAAAAGGTAAAGGTAGCAAGCATCAACCAGAAGCTGTAGATGATGATCGCCCCAGCCAGCAACATCAATACGAACGAGACAGCTGTCCAGGGTGTTATAACCGTCCCCATACGAACGCCTGCTACGATCAGTACCACTAGCCCCAACACAATATCCACTAACTTCCAGATTTGTACCTGCCGCACGCTAACTAAAACCTGGGCATCTTCTGGTTTAGTGAGCAGAAAGTCGAGTGTTCCTTGACGAACATCCTCCATCAGCTTTTGCATACTCGGCTGGATGACCAGGTTGATGAGTCCGCCGACAAGGAAGTAAATCCCCACCACTGCCAGTAGCTCATCTGGTTTCCAACCGCCCAAATTATCAGCATGGCTAAAGATGATCGACAGGCCACCTAACGAAACTAGCAGGCCTAATACAGTCTGAAAAACCTGAATAAAGAAATTCGCTCGATATTCCAGTTCGTTGAGCATCCCAACGCGGAAGAACAGACCAAATAAGCGCAAATACCGCATCGTCCTAGCCCCCCACCGCACCATATCGGCGCACGCCTTGAGTCCAGACCCAACGCAGCGCCAACCATGCTAAACCAATCCAGATGACCTGTGCGCTGAAGCCTTCCAGCGCAGCCTGTGGATTGAGGCGACCCAGGAACAATTCAACTGGAAATGAGAGCATCCAACGAAATGGCAGCAAATCAGCAATACGCCGAATAAAATCTGGCAGTAGTTCCAGCGGTGCCACTTGTCCAGCAAAAAAGAACATGCTGATGAAATAGAACTCGTTAATCGCCAACGTCCGGGTTGTCCAAAAAGCGGCGAGCGCAACCAACCAACCCACCAGGAACGCCAGCATAGCCGCTAGCAGAATGGCTGGCAAGAACAGCAGGACGGCCCACAGGCTGGTTTGTATTTCCGGCTGGAAAACAACCACCAAGAACAGCGTAGCGGGTACTACAACGATGAGCATGAGCACTTTGTAGGCAATGTTCTCAGACACATCCTGATGAATGGGGTGGATAGGACGCAGGAGCCGTCCGGACATAGTGCCATCGCGAATGAGATATTCCATCTCCCACATATGCCAGATCTGGGTCAGGTGCATCACCACCATCAGCACAATATAGTACGCGGCGAACCCACCCGGCGTGAAACCGCCGACCTGCCCCCCACTGGATTCGGCCACCGTGCGCCAGACAACCAGATAAATGACCGGTTCTAGCACTAGACCAATCATCCAGATCGCCAGCGCCACACGGTACTGACTTTGCACAATAAACGATGTTTTGATGCGCTGCTGATAGTAAGCGATCAAAGCCAGCATTTAGTTCACCTTTAGAGCTGTTGCATCAGGCTCGGCAAAGACTGTCTCGATCACATCCTCAATTGGAGGATCTTGAACAGTAAAATCCGTCACAGGCATATCGGCCAGTAACCGCGTCGTGACCCGAGTCGTTTCTGCCCGCGGGACTCGCAGCGTGATCTGCCCTTCTTCACGGCTGATGACTTCCCCATAAGCAGAAAGATCTGCCCGGTCATCCTCCAGATGGATACTGATGGTCTTGGTTGGTGCGAACTTGGCGACGAGATCGCTCAAGTCTCCGTCGAATAACAGCTTCCCATGATGGATGACTATGACCCGTTTACATAAGGCTTCAACATCAGCCATATAGTGACTGGTCAAGAGCACGGCCGCCTCATGCCGACGGTTGTATTCTGCGATGAACTCACGAATGCGCTTCTGAGCAGTGACATCAAGTCCAATAGTCGGCTCGTCCAGAAACAAAACCCGTGGTCGATGCAAGAGCGCTCCAGCAATTTCACATTTCATGCGTTCGCCCAGCGAAAGATTACGCACGGGCTTATTCAAAATAGGTTCCAGTCCCAGTAAGTGGGTCAGTTCATCCAACGTTCGCTTGTAGTCAGACAGGGGAATCCGGTAGACAGCCCGGTTGAGTTCAAACGAGTCGATGGCCGGAATATCCCACACCAGTTGATTGCGCTGCCCCATGACCAGCGTAATCTGACTGAGAAAGCCCCGTTCGCGGCGCTCCGGCGTGTAGCCCAATACCTTTGCCTCCCCGCCGGAAGGATGCAGAAGCCCAGCCAACATCTTAAGCGAAGTAGTCTTGCCGGCACCATTCGGCCCAAGGAACCCCACAACTTCCCCCACTTCGACCTGAAATGAGAGTGAGTCCACTGCCCGAACTTCGTCCATCTTCCGCACTAGCAAACTCTTGAGTGCCGCCCCTAGACCAGCCTCTCGTTGATGCACTTGATAGACTTTACGCAGATTGTCTACTTGAATAACAGCCATAGATACTTTCACCAACCCATCACAAGAACTTGTATTCTATCTAGAGACCACACCACTTTACAGAAAATTCCTCATTTGGCAAAAGGGCAATGGCGCGTATAAAATTAAGCCTCCATGAACCGGGGGCACAGGTTACAAGTACACAACTGCAGGATGGTTGTGTCTTGATCGACGCAGCCTCGTGTACCCGATTAATGAACCACTGTATTTTTTACTTCGGAGGAACTATGAAATCCATAGGTCGTATGTTGCCAGTTCTGCTGCTGGCCGCGCTGTTGGGCATCCTCGCCCTGCCAGTCGCCGCGCAGGATATGGACTACAGCAAATTAGAAGCACCGAACTGTGATTACGGCGGTTTGCTGCGCTCCATTGAGATGGTTGATCAATACACCGTCAAGATGAGCCTGTGCAGCGCCAGCCCGGCCTTCCCCCAGTTCATTGCCCAGTCATCATTCGCCATTCAACCGAGCGAGTGGCTGGAAGCCCTGGCTGCTGCAGCCGGTGACGAAGCCGCTAAGGGCGAATTGCTCGCCAGCCCAATCGGTACTGGCCCCTACATGCTGGAACGTTGGGATCGCGGCAGCGAGATGGTCTTTACGGCCAATCCCAATTACTGGGGTGAAGCTCCGATCGAACCAACTGTCATTCTACGCTGGAACTCTGAAGCCATTGCCCGCTGGAATGAACTCCAGTCTGGTACCATTGATGGTTTTGACAACGTAGGCACACCAGACATTCCCGCGATTGAAGCCAATCCTGAATTTGCGCTGGTCCCGCGCCAGGTTCAGAACGTCTTCTATCTGGGTATCAACAACACGGTTGTCCCATTTGACAATCAGCTGGTTCGCCAGGCCATCGCCCACGCGATTGACAAGCAGCGTATCCTTGATCTGGTCTATCCGCCGGGTTCAGTGGTTGCCACGCAATTCATGCCCCCCTCGATCTTTGGTTACACGCCAGACGCCAAAGACAACAGCTATGATGTCGAACTCGCCAAGCAACTGCTGGCCGAGTCCGGTGTGACCCTGCCGATTGAGACCACGATTGCCTACCGCGATGTGGTACGTGGTTACCTGCCGCAGCCGGGTGTGGTTGCTCAGGATCTCCAGGCTCAGTTGGCCGAAATCGGTATCAATGTCACCATCGAACAACAGGAATCTGGTACTTTCATTGACAATGCCAATGCTGGCAATCTGTCGCTGCACCTGCTGGGCTGGGGCGCGGACTTCCCGGATGCCACCAACTTCCTGGACTTCCACTTCGGCGCCGGTGCCAGCGATCAGTTCGGTACCAAGAGCGACGTCATCACCGGCCTGCTGGCCCAGGCCGCAGCCATCAGTGATCCGGCTGCGCGTCTGGAAATCTACAAACAAGCCAATGATGAAATTGCTACCTTCGTCCCGATGGTACCGATTGCTCACGGCGCCAGTGCGACTGCCTGGGCAGCTCGTATTGAAGGTGCCTACTCGGGTCTGTTCGCCGCCGAGCAGTTCCGCGTCATGACCGACCCGGATGATGACAACATCATCTTCATGCAGAACGGCGAACCGATCAGCCTGTACTGCAATGACGAGAGCGATGGCGAGACTTTCCGTGCTTGCGAACAGATCACCGACTCCCTCCTCGGCTTCGAGCTGGGTGGTGGCGCAGTGGTTCCGGCACTGGCCGAAGCGTGGAGCGCCAATGAAGACGCCACCGAATGGACCTTCACCCTCCGTCAGGGTGTCAGCTTCAGCGATGGCAGCGCCTTTGATGCCACCGACGTAATGGCCAGCTACATCGCCATGTGGGATGCCAGCAGCCCGTTGCATGTGGGCCGTGCTGGTGACTTCAGCTACTTCAGCAGCTTCCTCGGTGCGTTCCTGAATGCGCCCGCGTAAGCTACGCTAGAGTCCCTTTTGATGCGGGGCGGGTCACAATCGATCCGCCCCCTTCATTATCGAGAAACTTCATGACCACTTTCATTTTGCGCCGCCTCGTACTATCCATCCCGGTACTGGTTGGCATTCTGATTTTCACGTTTTCGCTGAACCGGCTCATCCCCGGCGATCCTTGCCGGGCGCTTTACGGCGAAAAAGCAACAGACGAATTATGTGATGCTTTTGCTGTAAGATATGGTCTCGATCAACCTATTCCAACACAACTTGGCATCTACATGCTAAAAGTGATTCAGGGTGATTTTGGCGTCTCAATACGATTTGGTCGTACTGTTAGCGAATTGCTGGTTGAACGGCTGCCCGTAACGCTGGAATTGGCAGCGGCGGCATTGGTCTTCGCCACATTGGTTGGAGTACCGCTAGGAATTCTTTCAGCCTACCGTCACAACTCAATAATGGACATTGGCGGAATGGTCTTCGCAAACGTCGGCGTCTCAATGCCAGTATTCTGGTTGGGTTTAATGCTTTCTTTCCTGTTCGGTGTACTACTGAAAGATACCCCTTTGGCCCTGCCGCCAACGGGCCGGCTGAGTGCAGGAGCTAACCCTATACCATTCTTCGAAGCCTGGGGAATAGCAACCGAAGACTCGGCGAATGGACTTATGTTCTTTATTTCACGCTTGAATGTTGTCAATGCTATTCTGACCCTAAACGGACAACTACTCCTGGATGCCATCCGCCATTTAATCCTGCCTGCCGTCGCTGTTGGCACTATTCCATTGGCTATCATCGCCCGAATGACCCGATCAAGCGTGCTGGAAGTTCTCAATCAGGACTATATTCGCACTGCACGCGCCAAGGGACTTTCCGAGATGAAAGTGGTGAATATCCACGCAGTTCGCAATGCGTTGCTACCAGTCGTGACCATCATCGGTTTGAGCTTCGGCGGGCTGGTGTCTGGTGCAGTTCTGACTGAAACCATTTTTGGCTTCACGGGCATTGGCCGTACCTTATTTGAAGGCATTTCAGCCCGCGATTACTCGCTCGTACAAGGCGTGACCGTCATCACCGCAGTCGCCTTTGTAATCATTAATCTAACTGTTGATGTTCTATATGGGTATCTCGACCCACGCATTCGCCTGAGCTAGAAGGAAAACATTCGATGCAGCGTGTTGAGACCGCCCCACCCATCAGCTTGCGTCCCGCCGAAACATTAGCGCCGATCAAGCGAGCTACCACGTTTCAAAGCATCGCTTTTGTCGTATTTGCTACGATGCTTATCCGAATCGCCATTATCGGACTTGCTTCACTCCTGAGTGTGTTTGATCGCTCCGGCAGTATTCGCACTTTTATTGACGGTGTAAACGATCAATTTTTCGTTGGCAACTATGTCATCGCGGTCGGCCTGGCAATCTACCTGCATTATCGACTGACACGCGGCGAGCAAATGAACGTCCTCTTTGAGACCTTCACCCACATGCTCAGGAATCGGTCAGCGATCATCGGGACTGTTCTAATTTTCTTTATCCTCATTGTCGGGGACTTCGCACCCGTCATCGCCACCCACAATCCCATCCAGCCATTATTCGGTACTGAAGGACTTCCACCCCGCCCACAGTCAGCGCCGCCCTGTATACCCGCCTTCGGCTGCGAATATGCACTCAATATTCTTGGCATTGACCTGAACGTGCGTGACTTGTTTAGCCGAATTGTGTATGGAGCACGCACCTCCTTGACAGTAGGCATTGCCAGCGTCAGCTTCGCCATCGCTATCGGCACCATGATTGGGCTGGTATCAGGTTATGCAGGTGGCTGGGTTGATAATCTGCTGATGATGTTTATGGATGTGTTGCTGGCCTTTCCATCGCTGTTGCTGGCGATTGCGATTGTAACTATTCAGGGTCCGGGACTGGATAATGCCCTGCTGGCAATCGCTATCGTGTCGATACCCGTATATGCACGCTTGACTCGCGCCAGTGTGCTATCAGTTAAAGAATTAGAGTTTGTCACTGCCGAAAGATCACTGGGCGCAGCGCCGGGCCGCATTCTGTTCCAGCAGATTCTGCCAAACACACTCACCCCGTTAATTGTGCAGGGAACGCTGGGGATCGGTGGAGCCGTGTTAGAAGCCGCCGCCCTCTCCTTCATCGGGCTGGGTGCCCAACCACCGCAACCAGAATGGGGGCAGATGCTCAGTGAGGCGCGCAGCTATGTGTTCAGCGCACCTCATTTGGTGTTCTTCCCCGGCATCGCCATCATGATTACGGTGCTGGGCTTCAACCTACTAGGTGACGGTCTGCGTGACGCCCTCGACCCGCGCCTGAGCCGCCGTTAATCGGCGGCTAAACGCATCACAGCATCAAATAGTGCACCATTAGTGGCAATACTCTCGCCGCCGGTGATGGTTCGCTTACCATGCCAATCTGTGAAGGTGCCGCCAGCCTCTTCAACAATGACCTGCACCGCCGCACAGTCCCAGATTTTCATGACCGAATCGAGCATGATCTCAGCGCGCCCAGTTGCCACCAGCGCATACCCGTAAGCATCGCCCCAAGTTCGCTGGAAATAGGTTGAGGCACACAAGCGGGTGAAGGCCTCGCCATGCCCGGCAGGAATATGCTTCTCAAATTCCGTCGCGAGCAAGACAGCATCGCTCATGTCTGTTACGCTGGACACCGCCGCTGGACGACCATCCCATCGGCAGCCCAATCCTCGTGCTGCATATACGGTCTCCCCCAACCCGGGAAAATGAGCTACCCCTGCCAACGCCTCATCGCCCTGCACTAATGCGACCAGTACCCCATACAGCGGCACGCCCCGCATAAAGGACTTGGTACCGTCAATCGGATCAAGCACCCACGTATAGGGAGTGCTGCCGACCTGAGTACCGTATTCCTCACCAATGATGCCGTGCTGCGGCCACGCCTGTGTAATCATTTCACGCAGTTTCTGCTCGGCCTGACGGTCAGCGATCGTCACTGGAGAATGATCCGTCTTTTGTTCCGGTGTAACCCCGGTCTGAAAGTAGCCAAGCGTAATGCGACCAGCCTGCCAGGCAGCCTCCTGCGCGAAATCCAGCACCTGCTGGAGATTGATGTCAGACATGAAATAAGCAGTCCCCCGTCTATGAATCGGTTTTAGACGTACATTCTAACGGGGGATCAAGGGGATGGCTACCAGACCGCCGGGAACAGGCGCGCCATGGCTTGTAGCGATGTCAGCAGCGCGTCAAAATCAACCGAGCGCGACTGCCGGGAAGGTTTAGTCGATATACTGTCAGAGGTCGGAATATGGAGACCAGACTCTTTCAAATGAGGAATAACCCGCGCCAACCAGTCGCGCCGCAGTTGATCCGCTGGCGGCATCCAACCGGCCTTGACGATGACTGCCTCATCCGGCAGTGGATCAAACAAGCTATCTAGATGCGGCCAGAGCAGATCAAGCGCGGATTGCAGACGTTCCTTGTTTTCAGGGGCACTCTTGCCCAGGTGCGTTACCCATGCTGCAGTATGCGGATGATGATAGTACTCATCCACTTTCATCTTAGTCGCCAGATGCGCTAAACCCTTATGATCCGTTTTCTCGAGGTGATCAAGGAGGAGGGTTTCCATCACGTCAAACAAGTACTGACGCAGCATACTGAATGACCAATCGCCCCGCGCTAATTCGACAAAAGCACTGGATCGGAAATCTGCTGCCGGACGCTGGTAAATCATCCGGTTAGCAAAATGGTCGTTCGTTTCTCCGCGTAACTCAGCCAGCAAACCATACCACGAAATCGCATGGGCAATCTCATCCAGTGCGATGTTCGCAAAGGTAACATCTTCTTCCAGAATTGGAGCATGACCACACCATTCAGCATTACGATGTCCCAGTATGAGTTGGTCATCGGCCATCGCCAACACTTTATGTTCCAGGGCGGTTTGTAGGGTCAGATTCATCAGCTATGATCTTCCGTATTAGTCGGCATTTTAACCGTATAACGCGATGACTCCCTGCCTTCAGAATACATCCACATTGAGAATCTGGTTCCTTAACATCTTCACGCAGAACTTAATGCCTACCTTCATGACAAATACCTGCCCCGGGAGTACTATTATTGGCGATTAGTATTCACGCAGTTTGAGGAGCCAATCATGAAAAGCATTGCAGTCCTCACCAGTGGTGGCGATGCACCCGGCATGAACGCGGCCATTCGTGCCGTGACACGAACCGCCCTGACGAGAGGATGGGATGTCTACGGTGTTCAACACGGCTTTGCCGGGCTGATGTCCGGCGATCTGAAAAAGATGGGGCCGCGCGATGTCGGGGGGATCATCCAGCAGGGTGGAACGGTGCTGGGCAGCGCTCGCGCCCCCGAATTCAAATCAGAGGAGGGTCGCAAAAAAGCCTTACGCCATTTGAATCAACTCGGAATCGAGGGGTTAGTCGTCATTGGGGGCAACGGCTCCCAGACCGGCGGAGAAGCCCTGTTTAAGATGGGATTCCCAGTCGTCGGCGTCGCGTCCACCATCGATAACGATCTGGTAGGTTCAGAGATAACCATTGGCGTTGATACAGCCCTCAACATTGCGCTGGAAGCCATCGATCGTCTGAAAGTAACCGCTTCATCCCACAATCGCGCCTTTCTCGTCGAGGTAATGGGACGTGATTGTGGTTATCTGGCCCTTATGTCTGGTATAGCCGGTGGTGCCGAAGCCATTCTCATTCCTGAGATGGAGAAAACCCCTGCCGAAGTGGCCGAAATCCTGAAGTCTGCCTATGCCAAAGGCAAAGCCCACGCCATTATTGTGGTTGCCGAAGGCTGCACCAACAATGCCGACGAACTCATCAAATATTTCAAAGAACGGGAAGCGGAGCTTGGCTTTGAGATCCGTGCGATCCAGCTCGGTCATGTCCAACGTGGTGGCACCCCTGGAGCATTCGACCGCTTATTGGCGACTCGCCTGGGGGCAGCAGCCGTCAAGTCTCTTGACCGGGGCGAATACGGAGTCATTGTTGGCCTGAACAAAGGCCAGATTACTACCACTCCCTATACGGAAGTGACCGGCAAACACAAGTCACTTGATTTGGGGCTGATGGATTTGGCGAAGGAACTGGATGGTTGAATCTAATAGGGGCGACCGGTCAGGCCGCCCCTACACCCTGTTAACTACTCAACTGAATAATGAAAGTACTGTGCGGCGGCAATTCACCTAATGGCAGATAATCGCCAAATCCACCAGCCTCGCTGATAGTCGGCGCAGTCACTTCACCCACCCCATACAGCAGTGCAGCATTCACATCAGCGGCCAGGTTACCACTCTCCAAAGAGAGTGTGTAGTCGGCAACCGGCTCATCCGATAGGTTAACAATCACCAATACCGTTTCATCTGCCGACTGGCGGATCATACTGTAGACGCTTTGCGACGTGCTCTCGACAAATGTCAGGTCGCCAACTCGCAGAGCCGGATGTCCATTTCGCAATTGAATGAGCGAACGATAGTGACTGAGCAGCGAGTTCGGGTCATTGGTCTGGGCAGCGACATTGTGGGTGGCTTCGTTGGTTTCGCAGTTCTTCCCTGCCATATAGGAAGGGGTAGTAATGCTATCCGTCCATTGCATCGGCGTACGGATGCATTCATCCGGCTTCAGACCAATCATGCCGATTTCCTCCCCGTAGTAAAGGAAGGGAACACCGGGTTGTGTCAGCAGCAAACTGGCAGCCACTCGCATCTTGGCTTCATCTTCTGCCAATCCATTCATGACTCGGTTTTCATCATGGTTCGTCAGGAATGCCGCATACTGTCCCGGTGGGAATTGACCCAGCACCTGCCGCTGGACATTCCGCATACTGGTCGCAGTACCAGAACGAGCTGCGTTTATCATCGCATCCGCCAGACCAAACTCAAAAGTTGTATCAACATTCTCTGGCGCATAAAGCTTGAGAATTGGCCCGGAACCGCCAAAGATCTCACCAACTGTGAAGGCACTGGGGTTGACGGACTTCACATGCGCCGTATAGTCACCCAACCAGGTGAGTGTTTCCGCCGTATTTTCCTGCTGCTGACCCTCTTCTATCAGGTGTTTAATCGCATCCAAACGGAAACCGTCTACCTGCATATCAGTCAGCCAGTACTCGGCAATCGAGTAAATTTCGGCCACCACATCCGGGTTACGCAGATTGAGATCTGGCATGCCATCCCAGAAAATTCCATAGAAGAAACGGTTACCTTCCCGATGCCAGACCGGCTGCCCCCATGGGCCCAAATATCCCGGATCGACTGGTAGCCAGCGATACCAGGTGTTGTACTCGTTGTCCCCTTTAGCCGCTTCAACAAACCAAGGGTGACGGCGCGCGGTATGATTAATCACCATATCAACAATGACCGCAATGCCACGCTCGTGGGCCGCTTCCATAAAGGCGCGGAAATCCTCATTCGAGCCAAAGTCACTTTCGATATTGCGGTAGTCCATGACGTCATAGCCATGATAACTCGTAGATTCCATGATCGGCATCAACCAGATTCCAGTAATGCCGAGGTCAGTCGTAGTCGTTGGATCGCCATCGTTCAAATAATCCAATTGACTGGTCAGACCAGCGAAATCACCAATAGCATTACCATCGCTATCAACATAAGCGCGGACAAAAATCTCATAGAAAACCCGGTCATTCCACCATGGAAGGCCATCTGTTCCTGCATAGTTCCGCCCGGCAGCAGGAACGACCGAAAACCCAAGCAATAACGCGAATACAATCAACAGGTTCAAACGTCGCATCTTAACACCTCAGCTCAACCATATGTACTCAACATAGTGACCTCTGAAAATCCCCTCGCCCGGCGACACATAATATGGCTAACGTGTTACGTGCTGCCACAGGCAGAGGGGACTTAGGAGTGAGGTTCCTATCCCAAGGGCTCCAGGGGATTAGGGCGATGTCCGTACTGCATCGGCGTACGGCCGACCGGAGCCAACCATTTGACTGCGTTGGCAATCACCTGTTGCACTTCCGGCTGATAATAAGTCGGGAATGTCTCGTGTCCCGGACGGAAATAGAAAATCCGTCCCTGTCCACGTTGATAGCAGGCACCACTGCGGAAGACCTCTCCACCCTGGAACCAGCTCACCATCACCAGTGTATCCGGTGCCGGAATATCAAAATGCTCCCCGTACATCTCTTCATGCGGGATGACGAATGAATCACCTAGACCATCCGCAATCGGGTGTGAGGGGTCAATAATCCAGATGCGCTCACGCTCGTTGGCTTCCCGCCATTTCAAGTCACAGGATGTCCCCATCAGGCGCTTGAATATTTTGGAGAAGTGGCCGGAATGCAGCACCAGCAGGCCCATGCCTTCCAGCACACGCTTATGGACACGGTCAACAATCCGATCTTCCACTTTGTCATGGGCCATGTGCCCCCACCAGGTGAGGACATCCGTTTCCGCTAGCACGGTATCACTCAGACCATGATCAGGTTCATCCAACGTAGCGGTCAGAACACTGTGACCATGTTTACGGAGTGCCTCGGCAATAACCGTATGCATCCCATCGGGGTAAACTTTGCGAACTTCCTCGTGCGTTTTTTCGTGAACGCCTTCATTCCAGACGGTCACTCGCAATTGCGACATGATACCTGTACTCCTCAGTTGATTTTGACCACCGCACCATGTTGCGCGGCAGATTCTCGAATAGCATCCCACAACAAAGACATCCGCAACCCGACTTCTGGCGGGCTGGGGTTAGCGATCTGCCCTGTGCGAACAGCCAGGAACTGTTCCCACACCCCCATCGAATCCGGTACAGGGAATGGGCTAAGGTCCGTTTCACCCACCCGCTGTAACTCCAACCGTTCGCCCCACATCCCCGTCCGCAGAATGCCGCGCTCGCAAAAGACACGAATATCAGACGCACAGGATGGAATGGTCGAACCACAGGCATTGATGGTGACAAATGCCCCAGACCGAGTCCGCCCCATTACCGCTGCCAGAATATCGACTGGTGCCCCATGATTATCCATCCAGGCCGCGACTTCAGCGAACCCTTCACCCACAAGATCCGATACGGTATTGAGCACATGGGCGCCGGTATCGAACAGAAAGCCACCCCCTGCCAGTTCAGGCTGCTGCCGCCAGGTATTGATGGTCATAGGTTGCCAGTTTTGCCAGACAGTAGCGGAAATATTCAGGATCGAACCGAGGTTATCTGACCGCAAGAGACTAACAGCCTGCCGAACCTGAGGCGATAGGCTGCCCGGGAAAGCCACCACCAGTAACTTGCCGGTCCGGTCACGCGTCTCAATCAGGCTGCGAGCCTCTGCAGCATTGATGACCATCGGCTTTTCTAGCAGCACATCCAACCCAGCTTCAAGTGCAGACTTGGTCTGGTCATGGTGATAGGCATGCGGGGTGATGATGAATAACGCATCCAATTCCCCACTAAAACGTTGCAGAAAACGCTCCCAATCAGGTTCATTGGGAGGCACCGGCAAGCCGGCATCACTGAACATCTTGCCGGCCATCTCATAATTTGAAGTGAGGGGTTCACAGATAGCACAGATGCTGGTTGAGTCGGTCATCTGCAACATGGCTTTGAGGTGTGCCCGCGCCATACCGCCACAGCCGACAATCCCAACACGAACGAGTGAAGTCATGAATTCCATCCTGAAAATCGATAGTGTGATTTCAGGATGGTAATCGTATCAGAAGTTGGTTTCCATGTCGAAGAAGCCCGTCTCCCGAGCGCGGTTAAATGCCCAACGATAAGTGTAGATCGAAGCCACTAACAGGAGCAAAGTCGCCACCAGTAGAATCAGGAGTAGATGACTATTGGAAAAGCCAGCAAAGGTCTCAAAGCCGACATACCCCGGTCCCAGTAGCGCCCGCCGAGCCAGTTCCAGCCAATAAGTCGCAGGGAAAATCAGACCAATCGGACGCAAGACTGACGGCAGCAGATCAAGCGGGAAAATAGCCCCACTGAACAGATAAAGCGCACCTGCTACTGCGTCACCCACTGAACCGATCTGCCGTGCCGTCATCATGGTGATCGACCCCATGACATGACCTAGCGCCGCCAAGGAGATAATTCCCAGTACCATCGTCACCGTGAAGAGCAGCCAATCCACCGTTTGCAGACTGATCGGCAGTTGGAATGCCAGTACCCCAAAACCAACTGTGATAACCAGTGAAATAATCCCAACCAGTAACCGCGCCACTCCACGACCCATCAGATAGAAATAGCCATCCAACGGGGTCGTATACAGTTGGCGTACGGTACGGTACTGCTCACGGTCGCTAATCACCGTCCAACTAACCCCGCTGACTACCTGACCAACCAGGATGTAAAGTGCATTACCCAGGTAGATGTAAGCAAAGATGGGTTGATCAGTGGCCCCATTCGTGATGACACTATACATCACCACCAGAATCAGGACGCTGGCAATTGGCCGCGCAATCGAGTAAACAGCGAAAAGAAACGGGTCTGCCCAATTGGACTCAATCTGCCAGCCAAGCCAGGCCGCATTGAGGAAGGTTCGTAACCAGTTGGCACGCCGCACCAGCGGCAGGTTCATCATCGTTTGATACATGCTTCCCCCTAGCGCCGCCGCTCGATCAAACGCCCATCCCGCCGACCAATTTCTTCGAGCTTAGCCAGCATCCATGCCGCACCAGCGATAAAGAACACCGCCAACACACATAGGATCAGGATTTCAACCCCAACAGGTAGAAAACCAATAGTCGGATCGCTGGTGAACAAAAGCTGACGCATGGCATCCAATCCTAACGTCAAGGGGATGAGCGAAGCGGCGCTAGCTACCCAGAAGCCCAGCGCTTTCACCGGGAACATAAATCCAGAAACCAGATAGATCGGCTCTTGCAGCAGGTTAGCGAAGTGCCAGACCTCACGCCCCGCTGCCAGAAACACAGACGAGAACATCATACCCATGCCATAAAGCGCCGCCATGGTCACGACAAAAACGATGACTAGTAGCCATAAGCTGCCAGTCTGATATTCCACCTGAAAAAGCAGCGAACAGACCACAAAAATCACCAGGGCGCGGCTCAGTGTCATGATCACACCACCGATCGCCATCCCCAGCAATATAGCCATCAAGGGCGCAGGGGATAAGACGAATAATTGAAGATTGCCGTCGTCTTTATCCCAGTACAACTGGCTGCCCATGGACCACAGCACGTTCAGCCAGAACGCAGCCATCGAGCCGCCAATGACGACAAAACCGATGTAATCTTCTGGGGCATTAATCGCCTGATAGACGTAAATGTAGCTAACCGTCGATAGCACCGGCAGTAAGGCTTCAAAGAAAAACCAGCTTCGCTCGCGGAACGTGCCGATCAAACGCGGATATGCTCGTGCCCAGATCGTATTCCAGAACAATCGCCAACCGGTTTGACGCTCAACAGGTTGCAGCTGCATCATGCGCCGTTCTCCTCGCGCTGTGTCGTATCTTGATCAAGGCGGCGACCCACGATGCTGATGAACACATCTTCCAACGTCGGTTCACGCTTCTCCAATGCAATGAGACCGCTGCCCCGCCCGTTCAAATGGCTAAGCACGCCGCCAAGTGCATCTTCCGCTTCCAAGATCAGGTTGAGTTCAGAGTAACCATCCTGCTCCGTAACCGTGACCTGCCGCACTCCGGGAACCGCTTCAATCATAGCCTCACGATTCGGACGTGGGCCAATCGGTGAAACCTTCAGTTGGAACACGGCCTCACGCTGGAGGCGCTTTTTCAATGCCGCGGGCGTATCGCAGGCCAGCACCTTACCCGTATCGACAATGGCCACCCGGTCACACAATTCATCAATCTCAGACATGTAGTGACTGGTCAGCAGCAGCGCACGCTCCGGATGATCGCTCATCCATTGTTTGACAAACCCCCGTACTTCTCGCGCCGCAGTCACATCCAACCCCAGGGTCGGTTCATCCAGAAAGACGACGCGGGGATCGCTTATAAAGCCACGTATGAAATTCATCTTCTGGCGTAAGCCCGTCGAAAGATCAGAGATTTTCGCAGTCCGGCGCTCATAAATGCCAACAATCTTGAGTAGAGCATCAATTCGCTGCCGCGCCGTGGCGTTATCCAACCCGTAGAATCGGGCAAACATCCACAAATTTTCTTCAATAGTGAGCAGTCCAAACCCGCTGGTTTCTCCACCACTGACCATACTGATACGTTCGCGCACAGCCTGTACGTGCTGAGTGACGTCCAACCCTTCCACACGAGCTATACCGCTTGTTGGCAGCAGCAAAGTCGCCAGAATTTTGATGATCGTGGTTTTTCCTGCTCCATTCGGACCCAGCAGGCCAAAGAGTTCGCCCCGCTTGACCTCCAGATCCACACTTTCCAGTGCAACTAATTCGCGCGGAGCATCTTTGCGTTTGGGGCCCCGCAGCTTATAGACCCGACGTAATTGCTGAACTTCAATGGCGGACGAAGTAGTCATCGAACAACTCCAGGTAGCTGAGGGCATTCACTTTATCAGGGGATATCATACCCAACCAGTATCAGAATGCGTAACAGCGGCTCACAATATGCCATAAAGGACTTTCCCATCCTAGGTGCCGATACCAAAACCTATACGAATGGCGGGGGAGTGCGGTTCAATTCCTGGAATGGCTATCTAGCCATGCGCCCGCCTCCGGTATAATCCGGCAGCATATGCCCACTTCTATCAAAGGATGCCTATCGTGACGGAAAGCCGCAAACCGATAACGGCTGAAGATCTGTATCGTATGACCTATGTCGAAGATCCGCGCATCAGCCCGGATGGTCGCTGGATCGCCTATGTACAGGTCACTGTAGACAAAATGGATAATGGTTACAAACGTAACCTGTGGCTCGTCCCAACACTTGATGGTACACCCATCCAGATCACCCGTACTGGCAAAGACAGTACCCCGCGTTGGAGTCCAGATAGTCGCTGGCTCGCCTTTGTCTCTGGTCGGGATGATAAGCCTCAAATCTATCTGCTGCGTATCGGCGAACCCGGTGGCGAAGCACGTGCCTTGACCAGTATGCCGAATGGAGCCTCCAGCCCGGAATGGTCACCCGATGGCAGTCAGATCGCGTTTCTGGCCGGAATGAATGCAGCACTCCGCGAAAAAGAAGATCGAGGCGAAGAAGATACGCCACCAACCGATAAACTAGACGCCAAACAGCGCAAAGAGCGCCGTGAACAAGACGAATCCAAACGTTTTGACCCGCGTGTGGTCGAGCGCATCCCCTATCGCACCGGCACCGCCTTTCTGAACGATCATTTCCAGCAGGTCTATGTCATTCGTACGGCTGAAGGCTTGGATAAGGCCGAGGCCAAACCTCGCCGCCTGACCAGTGCTGAAACCAATCACGGTGCACCGCAGTGGTCACGCGATGGTGAGTGGCTTTATACGGGGCGTATGGGCGATCCTAGCGGTGATGAACCCTGGCGCTGGAATAACCTGTATCGTATCCGTGTGGCTGATGGCAACCATGAACAGTTCACCGATGAACAGTTCGCTAGTCATTCCCCCCTGCCATCACCAGATGGCAAGTGGCTCGCGTTCATTCGCTTCCCACGGGAGCGCATCAGCGAACGTTTGACTCGCCTGGCCATTATGCCTGCGGCTGGGGGTGAAATCCGTGACCTGAATTTGGACTTGGATCGTTCCGTGACCGATGTACGCTGGTTGCCTGATAGCAGCGGACTAGTCTTTGGCGCCAATGACTATGGGAATGTCGAACTCTATCATCTGGCGCTGGCTGACAACCAAATCACCAAACAGTTAAGCGGTACATTCCAGATTGAGTCTATTGATGTACATCCCACTGGGATTGCCTATACTCTTAGCACTCCCTTCAGTCCCAACGAACTATTCTGGAAACCGGCTGATGCCGAATCCATCCCAAAAACCCATGTCAATCAGAAATTCCTCGATAGCGTGATGGTGCAGGAAACGCATGAAATTCGCTGGCAAGCACCCGATGGTACAGAAATTCAGGGTTGGTATATGCTGCCTGTCGGCTATGAAACCGGCAAACAGTATCCGCTGGCGCTGAACATACACGGTGGGCCCCATATCATGTGGGGGCCGAGCTTCAAATCCCAGTGGCATGACTGGCAGTTCCAGGCTGCCCGGGGCTACGTCGTTCTTTATGCCAATCCGCGTGGTGCCGATGGCTATGGCGAAGACTTCATGATGGCATTGCATGGTCGATGGGGTGAACTGGCCTATGGGGATCTAATGGCCGGAGTAGATGCCATAATCGAAACGGGTATTGTTGATCCAGACCGGTTGGCCGTCGGTGGAGGCTCCTACGGTGGATACATGACGTCCTGGATCGTCAGTCACACTGACCGTTTTAAGGCCGCGGCAGCGCAGCGTGGTGTGTATAACTTGTTGGCCTTCCCCGGGGTAACGGACATCGCCAGCTTTGTACAAACCGAAATGGGCTATGAAGTCTGGGAAAATCCGAACTTCCTGTGGGAAAACTCACCAGTTGCCCACGCCCATAAAATCAGAACGCCGCTCCTCATCATCCATGCAGAGAATGATTACCGCGTGCCGATCTCTGAAGGAGAACAGCTATTTGCTATCGTGCGGCGTAATGGTGGCACCGTCAAAATGGTACGCTATCAGCGTGAAGGCCATGAGATGACCCGCTCTGGTGAACCAGAGCATCGCGTCAGTAATCTCACCCACATCATCGAATGGTTTGACCGCTACTGTTTATAGTGCCGATTGTTTAGGGCGGACGAATGCCGTTTGTGGCGCCAAGTCCGCCCGCCATGCTGTTCCTACCTCAGCCTCACGGCTTCCAGTTGGGGCGATAGTCCGCGCCAGCGCTCCACAACGGCGGCAACGTGATCATCGTAGTGGCAATTTGCCGCAGATCGTCCTCATGGGCATTTTCTGCGGGCAGCACCACGTGCAGCCGCGCGTTGCGCTCACGCACCCGTTCCAGATTTTGCAGAGAGGGTGTCCCGGTCATGCCATCGGTCAAGATCAATGCTCGGCGAACATTCGGCTTGGCTGCCATCAGGTGATTGATAACACAGTTGATATTGGTGCCACCACTGGTATTCAAACGACCCTTTTCCAGTTTCTCCAGCGGTAGAGCCGAAACAATGGTAGAAAACTGAAAAACCTCAGCCTGACCAGAACGCACATAGGGCACCAGCATGCCCAGTAGATGTGGCAGCACCTCATTCATTGAACCAGATACATCCAGATAGACATGGGCTTTACTGGGTTCTTCCGGCAGGCGAACTCGTACCGTCGCTGGCACTTGCCAGATCGTCCCCGGCACCCCTAGCTTCCGCCGCGCTGGAGCCAGTCGATCGCGCGCATTGGGCAGCACGCTCGTGCCAGATATTCCGACAATCGGCGTTTTAGCTCTACGCTTGTGCCCACCGCGGCGTGGTCCGAGGCAGCGCTTCAGGATATGGGAGAACGCGCGACGTGCCTGCTCAGCCGACGTATCCACCTGCATTTCCTTGTCATCTTCGCTGCCGCCCTTTCCCGGTCGCTTGCTGAGCATGTTACCGGGCAGTTCTTTCGCTAATTTCCGCATGGTTTCGTTCAGCACCGGGTCATCAAAGACTGACGCCTCTGCATCTGGATTGTCATGATCACCCAGCAGGAACGGATCGCCTTCAATCCAAACGTAACCATTCTCCTCCGCATACTGGCGGAGCAGTTGCAATATCTCTTCATAGAACGGCATCGAGACTTGTTTGCTGCCAGGTGGAGGATAGAGGCGCTCGATGATCTGCCGTGTCCCTGACGGCCCACCCGTTGGATACTCCGGGTTCTGAGGCCACCCCACTGGCGGACGCAAGAGCATACTCGGGAACTTATCAGCAGGATTGAGTGCCTCAAAAAATCCCCGATATTCCGGCTTGGAATAATGTGCCCGTGCCAAACCGGCGTTGATGATGGCGTCAAAGGCCACGTTATGTGCCGGGGTAACTCGCGGGTAGAGCCGCGTATGCGCCAGTATGATGTGCCACAGTTCATGCATCACCAGCAGGAAGAGATGTTCATCACGCTGGCAGTATTTATCAGCGAAATCCGGGTTGATGAGCAACCGTGGACGGCGGAGGACTTCCACCGCTGCCGTCGGAATCTCACGACTGATCTTAATGCCCGCCAACCGGCAGAGCGCCTCCATCTCAATCGTTGCCGCTGGCAAACACCCCACCAGTCGGGACGCCAGATTCGACGCAATTGCCGAGTAACCTGTCAGGATATGACGGTTCACAGTAAGACCGTTTCTTCTAACCATCCGGTCGATTGCGCCAGCCTTACCAAACGGGGATCATCCGTGAAAACGACCTGACGCAGATATTGGGGCTCAAAGGCCAGCGGCGCATTATGCAGCAGGACATTCACTCGAGACCGCGCCAGCACATTCAGCACCAGTGCCATATCCAGCGCCCGCAAAACATGTGCCGGTTGGCGATTATCATCATCATAGCTTTCGGGTTTATCATCGCCGTTAGCGCTATTGCCACCCGGTATCCGTCCGTTCAGGACAAAACGCAGGTTGGGGTTCCAGCGATACAGCAGAATTGCCCCCTGTATTTCGTACCCTGACCAAGCTTGATCCAATTGCTCGGCCAGTGCTGCTGTATCCTGAGGACGTTCCTGAAACGCCTTATAAAGCGCCTCGGCTTGAGGAAACTCCGTATGCAAGGGGCGGTTGAGCAATCGGTAAAAAGGATCACCCAATCCGTGCAGTTCAAAGCGCACCAGCTTTGGCATCACTGGCATGATGCGCCACTTTAGTGGCGCGGGTCCCTTCAGCAGTGATGGCTTGGGTGGGGTGGGCGGCGGTTGAGCCGGTGCCGCGCCAGGCAAACGTGATGCCGCCGGTTGAGATGGACCATTACCTGTCAGGCTGGCAAATGGATTGGCTGGCCCGCCGCTTTGGCTATCGTCCGTCATTTGGACATCTCCTCAAACTGCACTTCAAAGGTCATCAAATCTGCGCGAAAACGATCCAACGCTTCCCGCCAGTTCTCTTTCCGCCACCACTCAGGGAAACCTGCCAGCACGAAGTTACGTTCGAGGATCGCCTGCGGGCCATTCCCCTGTTCAAAACTGGTCAACCAGTCCTTGATGTCATTCCAGATATTCAGGTCAGCGCCCGGTCGGAGTGGTTGCTGCATATGGCGCGGTTCCATCAGCTTGGTGGCATAACCCGCCAGCGGTTCCCATGCTGTCGCCGCCAGGTTACGCCGCAGACGATAGGTCAGGAACATCGCCGTTCCCAGTCCGGCGCGCCGGGCTTCCGAAGTCTCCGCGCCGAGTGCCTGCGTAATCAGCCGAGACATATCCAGATCGTTGAATCCTAGTTCATCGGCCTTCAATACGCGCTGCAGAGGATCTTTCTCCTCCAGAACCACCCGCCAGCGATCATCATCCATCAGGCTGGCAATTTCCCACGCCTGTTTGTGAACAGCCACGATCGTCGCTTCCGAGGGCGGCACTTCTGAGGCAGTCTGTGGCAAGCCATAAACCAACGCCAGTTCGGTGCTATCCACCAGTTCCGCATCATCCCCTTCCAGCACCCGCCGTGCCGCATGGATAGCCGCCACCGACCGCGCCAGCATCCGCGCCCGGCGTGGACTTTGTGGAAGTTGTGCTTTTTCCAGCAGATCAACTACGAGGACGATGTAGTCTGTCAGCCATTCGTTGACTTCTGCTTCGACCAGCGGAATGAGTGATGCCGTCTCCGCCACCAACTCACGCAGTACTTCAGGATGCCAGTCCGGATCAGCATCCATCACATCCACCTGATCTTTCCATGACACGAGGCGGCGGCGTTCCGCTTTGGAAAGCTGTTTCCAGTCCGGTACCGGCACCACGAAGGGGAAGCGATCTGCCAGCGCCGGGTCGAGCGGTTCAGAGCCGAGGTACTGCGTCACGCCCTGTGTGGGTATGGCATCCTCTGCCGCTGGAGGATTCATCGCTGACCAGCGATGACGTAATTTCTCCAGGCGAACCCCGGCGACTCGCCGTTCATGAATAATCGGGAACATCTTATTCTGTAGATCAGGGCGGCAGCGGGAAACCTCGTCAAAAAAGACGAATTCCGCATCCCAGATTGAACCGGGTGTGGCGATGAACTCCAGGCTCTTGTTATCATCCGCCGGTAGAGGAATCCCCACCAGGTCATCATAGTTGAGCAGCGAAGCGTTGTAGTGGCGCATCGATAAGCCCAGCGCACCAGCCAATCGCTCAATCAGGAGGGATTTTGCCGTACCGTGTGGGCCCACCAACAGCAGCGGCGACTCGGTTGCCAGGGCGGCCAGCAGTACTGCATCCAGATGCGACCACCCATGCACATGTAGTGACCGGGTGATACTCATTCGACTGCTGGACTGCACTTCGAGATTCATCATGGCGTGTTCTTGTATCCTCGGCTGACTTGACTACCGGATTGAAACCCGCACCATACAATTTTGTAACATCAGCCATCGATTATACGCAACACCAATAGCCAATGGGATGAGAATTCTCATCGCGGATAAGACTCGAACATATCACAGACAATCGTATTTGCTCCCCCCATCTTTGGGGGCATTTGGCATGGTGCCATGCCGAGTGGATATACTGTCACCGCAAATCAACACTGTTCTAGAGGAATCATCATGACGACCATTCTGGAAATGGCACAGGAACTAAGCCCGGCCATCATCGCCTGGCGGCGGGATATCCACGCCCATCCTGAACTCAACTTTCAGGAAGTCCGTACTGCCAAGCTGGTAGCGGATACGTTGCGGGAAATGGGCCTTGAACCACAAACCCAGGTCGGCAAAACCGGCGTGGTTGCCAAAATCGGTAGTGGTAAGCCTGTCATTGGGATCCGGGCTGACATGGACGCTCTGCCTATCGAAGAAGCCAGCGGCGTGGACTTTAGGTCTCAAAATCCGGGTGTGATGCACGCCTGTGGTCATGATGCACACACCGCTATCCTGCTCGGCATCGCTCGCATTCTCACACTGCTGCCAGAACGCCCCGCTGGTGAAATTCGCCTACTCTTCCAACCTGCCGAAGAAGCCGAAGACAACGAAGGCAAAAGTGGGGCCGTCCGCATGATTGAGGACGGAGCGTTGGAAGGCGTGGATACAGTCATCGCTCTGCACACCGCCAGCACGCTTGAAACTGGCAAGATCATGCTCAATGATGGGCCGAACACCGCCGCCGTGGACAGTTTCAAAGCCACCATCCTCGGCAAAGGCGGTCATGGAGCGTATCCTCACCAAACTATCGACCCGATTTTCATCCTCGCGCAAGTCATCAACGCCATTCATGGCATCCGCGCCCGCCGTATTAATCCGGTGCGTCCTTCCGTCATCTCAATCGGAGCCGTTCACACCGGCACGGTAAATAACGTGATCCCGCAGGAAGTCGAGATGATTGGCACGATCCGCAGCTATGACGAAGAAACTCGTCAGCAGCTTTGGACCGATTTGGAACAGGCTTTTGGTGTAGCGCGGGCCTTGGGTGGCGATTTTAAACTACAGATCACCCCTGGCTATCCTGCTCAATATAACGACACAGCCGTAGTCGAAACGATCAAGCAAGTCACGCGGGAATTTGCTGGCGAAGATGCACTTAGCGAACCTGAAGCAGGCATGGGTGCCGAAGACTTTGCCTACATGACCCGTCTGGCCCCCGGGGCGATGTTCATGTTGGGCGGCAAATACGATGACGAACATCGCCCGCACCATGCGCCGAACTTTGCCCTGGATGAGGATTCATTCCATATTGGAGCAGCCGTACTGGCAGAATCTGCAATCCGACTCCTCAAACAGAAGGCCTAAACATACGAGTTCGCTGGTAGTAGCAGTCTGGATTCCCCCTTCCCCGTCGCTGACAGTGGGGAAAGGGGCCATAGGATAGGGGTTCGGATGTATATACTTGGCGGAGAATTGGTGGCGCGCAGCCTGAAAGCGCAGGGTATCAGTACCATCTACACGCTCTGCGGCGGTCATATCATGCCCATCTACGAGGGCTGCGTCAATAACGGTATCGCCGTCATCGACACCCGCCATGAGCAGGCTGCCGCCCATGCAGCCGATGCCCACGCACGGCTGACCCGCAACATTGGTGTAGCCGTCGTTACAGCAGGCCCCGGCGTGACCGATGCCGTCACCGGAATCGCCAACGCCTACGAAGCTCGCAGTCCAGTGCTGCTGATCGGTGGAGCCGCCCCTTTGCGCACCAAAGGCATGGGGGCGCTCCAGGAAATGCCCCAAACCGGGTTATTCAAGGACATCACCAAAGCCAGCTTCACTATCACTGAAACCGAACGCATTCCGGAACAACTGGAGGAAGCATACAAAGCGGCCCTCACTGGTCGCCCAGGCCCGGTCTTCGTCGAACTACCGTTTGATGTACTGTTCAACGCCGTCGAACCACCGCCCATCCCGGATCGAGTTCGGATTGCGCCCATCGAGCCGGATCCGGGTTCAATCACCCGCCTGTTTGAACTCCTCCGCGCCGCCAAAAAGCCAATTCTCATCGCCGGGACTCAAGTCTATTGGGACGATGCGAGCCTTCCCCTGCGTGAACTCACAGACCAAACCGCCATCCCGGTCTTCACCAATGGCGGCGGACGCGGCACACTGCCAATGACCCATCCGCATTGCTTCAAATCTGCCCGCAGCGCCGCCCTTCGCAAATCCGATCTGGTCATGCTGATCGGCACGTCTCTGGACTTTCGCCTCAAATACGGGCAAGAGGATTGGAACCCGGAAGCCAAACTCATCCAGATCGAGAACGACCCATCTGAACTGAACCATAACCGGCAGGCTGATATCGCTATGGTTGCCGATGCACGCATGGTTCTGGAGGCATTGTCCGAAGGATTACAGGGAATTCGCTACGATGACTGGTTGAGTGAAATCCGCCAGCAGGAAGACCGCAAGAATGCCGAGTTGGAACAGTGGAAACAGTTGCCAGATGTACCGCTGAATCACTTCCGCTTCGGGGCCGTCCTCAATGATGTCATCGACGAGAACACCATCGTCATTGGCGACGGTGGCGATATAGTCAGCGCCTGCGCCAAAGTGATTGACATCACCTCCCCCGGTCAGTGGCTCGATCCCGGCCCACTGGGTTGCCTCGGCGTGGGGATGCCCTTCGCCCTCGCTGCCAAACATCTCTATCCAGAAAAGCGCGTGCTGGTCATCAGTGGAGATGGATCATTTGGACTGAACGGCTTTGAGTTCGATACCGCCCGGCGCTTTAACCTGCCGATTGTCTGCATCGTTGGCAATGACGCCGGTTGGGGGCAAATCCGCAGCCCTGCCATGAAGATGCTAGGCATCGAACGTCCCACCGCCACCTCCTTGGCACTCACCCACTATGAAAAAGTCGTGGAAGCCCTCGGCGGCTATGGCGAGTTCGTCGAACACCCCGATGATATTGGCCCGGCACTGGAACGCGCTTTCGCCAGTGGGCTGCCCGCCTGCATCAACGTCCCAATCGACCCCAAGGGAATGCTCAAAACCAACGCGAGCATGCCGTATATCGTTTAGGATTGATTACGCCTTACCAAAGTGATTTACGTCTAATCGTCCATCAAGAAGGTCACGATCGGTGTCTTCACCTTCTGAAGGGACGAATCCCCGCCATCCTACAACAGCGGAATTAGCTCCACCTTCCGAGTAAATCAACACAACTGAGATTGGCGTATCAATACTGGTAAAGAATAGATGAAACAGTTCAGAATTATGTTGCCCGGAGCCTATAGCAAACTTAATCTCGCTCAATCCCCCCCACTCAGGCAAGAGATTGGTGAAAGCACATTCATGAAGTTGCCCATCGGGGCAATTTGTCATTGCCAGAGAAATAAGACTTGATGCGGCCATGCCTTGTACTTCTAACTCGCGCCCCTCTAACAAATGGCGGATAAATATCTCTCCTCTGGTTTGAGCAGCCCAAGGGTTAGAGAAAGCTAGCACACAAATTACGACTGCCATGATCAAAAGGGCAGGAAGAACAAGCAAGAGGAGCTTTCTTCGCATGTTTAGGAGACCTAATCCGACTCAACTTGTGGCATCAGCGGCTGAACATGCTCGCGAACGATAGTTTCGATCTGTTCCGGCGTGACTTCGTTGAGAACAACAGGGGTGGGATAGATCACCACATTCGGCCCGGCACCACACATACTCAGGCAGTTGGCGATCTCCAGCTTGATTGGACGAGGATACGCATCGCCGTTGAGCGCGTCAATCTGCGGCTCCAGTATCTTTAGGATAGCATCCGCCCGGCGGCTCATGTTGCAGTATTGCCCCCGGCATACCACGACCCGCACCTTACGAGATGTCGACTCGCTCAAATGGAACAGCTTTCATTACACGTCAATTTATCGAGATTCAACCTCAAGTCATTGTAACATTAAGTAATGCATTACCTGTTCTTTTCCTGCATAACAGGTGTTTTTTCACATTTGTTCAACAGATGCTCAAAACGCCGCTACCTGTCCATCCTTCCTTGGATCACTACCGCCGAACAACACACCACTTTCGGCATCCCGCCGGATAATCTGACCATCCCCAAAGATGCCCCTGCCCCGCCCACTCACCGGCCTCACCCGATGCCCCAACTCGGCCAATCGTGCCATCGTCGCCGTTGGCAAGCCTTCTTCCAATGCCAACACACTGTCACCAGTACCTTCTTCCAGGCACCATCGTGGCAGGTTCAAAGCTTCTTGCGGATTCAGGTCATCATCCACCATGGCACTCACCATTTGGAAATGCCCCTGTGGCTGCATAAAACCACCCATCACCCCAAAAGATGCCCACAATTCACCATTCTTGGTTGCCATCGCTGGAATGATAGTATGGTACGGTCGCTTGCCGCCCTCCAGCACATTTGGATGTCCAGCTTCCAGGCTGAAATTAGCTCCCCGGTTTTGCAGGAATACCCCGGTGCCCTCTGCTACAACACCGCTGCCCCAGCCATAGTACAGACTATTGATGAATGAACAGGCATTTCCGTCTCCATCCACCACCGAAAGGTACACGGTATCCGACCCCGGTAATGGTGCACCGTAGGACGGTGGCTGCATCGCCATGCCTGCCGAAACCAGTGCCCGCCGATCCGCAGCATACTGCTTATCCAGCAAGCCTTTGACCGGTACTCGCGCCCGTTCCGGATCACTGATATACCGACGCGCATCCGCAAAAGCCAGTCGCATGGCTTCCACCGTCAGATGAATCCGCTCTGGTGAATCCCAGGCCCAGTTGCTCAATGACCACCCTTCAGCAATATTGAGGCTAATCAGCGCCGCCAAACCTTGTCCGTTCGGTGGATGTTCGTAGACCGTCACCCCACGATAATCCGTCGAAATCGGATCACCCCAGGTTGAACGATGCGCTCGCAAATCGTCCCGAGTCATCAGGTTACCCAGTGGTTCCAAAGTCTTGATAATCGCCTCAGCAACCGGACCATTGTAGAAGGCCTCTGGCCCACCTTCTGACACCTGTTCAAACGTTTTAGCTAATCCTGGTAAACGGACGACCTGACCCACTCCCGGCGCTCGTCCCCCAGGCAGGTAATCCTCTGTATTTACCCCGGCTACCAGCACGGGCTCGCTCATTTGCCAGGCTGCACCAAACACGGGTTGTACTGGATAACCATTTCGAGCATAGGCAATCGGTTCGACCAGGACCTGTCTCAACGTCATAGTCCCATGCCGCTGCAACAGGTCATGCCAGCCCATACAAGCACCCGGTACCGTAATGCTATGCGGACTCCGTTCTGGAATGACCGTATAACCTAGCCTGTGCAGATGGTCAGCCGTCAATGCAGATGGGCTCCGACCACTGCCATTCAAAGCCGTGATTTGCTTCGTCCTGGCATCAAAATAGAGCGCAAAACAATCGCCCCCAATACCAGTCGATGCCGGCTCAGTCACGTTGAGCATTGCTGCGGTGGCTATGGCCGCATCAGCGGCATTACCGCCCTGTCGCAGGATTTGTAAACCCGCCTGTGATGCCAGTGGATTACTGGAGGCCACCATCCCACGCCGTCCAGCGACCATAGAACGTCGTGAACGGAAGTCAAACGACATAGGTTTCACAATTAGACTTCGCCTAGATAGAGCTTTCGCACTTCGTCATTGTCGAGTAGTTTGTCAGCATCATCTGCCAGCTTAACCTCCCCACTTTGCAGAACATATCCCTGATTGGCAATTTCCAGTGCCATCAGTGCATTTTGTTCCACCAGGAGGATCGTCACGCCCTGTTCATTGATACCTTTAATGATATTGAAGATTTCTTCTACCAACAGCGGAGCCAGTCCCATCGATGGCTCATCGAGCAGCAGAATCCGTGGACGCGCCATCAGTGCTCGTCCTATCGCTAACATCTGCTGCTCACCGCCCGAAAGAGTCCCGCCAAGCTGCCAGATACGTTCCTTAAGCCGCGGCAACCTGGTAAAGACAAAGTCCATATCCCGTGCAATTTCTGCTTTGTCGTTGCGCGTAAACGCACCCATTTCCAAATTTTCTCTTACCGTCAGCCGCATAAAAATTTTCCGGCCTTCTGGCGACTGGATAACACCTCGCGTCACAATCTGATGGGCTGGAACCCGGGTTATGTCCTGCCCATCCAGGAGGATTTTGCCTTCTGCTGCCGGCGTAATCCCACAGATCGTATTTAGAGTAGTGGATTTACCAGCACCATTAGAACCAATGAGCGTAACAATCTGACCCTGTTCCACCTTGATGGAAATCCCCTTTAAGGCATGAATCTTGCCATAAAAGGTATGAATGTCGTGTACTTCCAGCAAGCTCATGAGGCTACCTGTTCCTTCCGCTTGCCTCGTGTCTTATCCACATTTTGTGCACCGAGGTAGGCTTCAATCACTCGTGGATTACGTTGGACTTCCGAAGGTGTCCCTTCTGCAATTTTTTCACCATAGTCCATCACGCTGACCTGATCAGAGACGGTCATCACCAATTTCATGTCATGTTCAATCAAGAAAATGGTCAGATTACGCTCATCCCGCAATCGACGAATGAAATGCATCATGTCATCAGTCTCATTGGGGTTCATGCCTGCTGTTGGCTCATCCAACAACAAGAGTTGAGGTTCGGATGCCAGCGCACGGGCAATTTCAAGGCGTCGTTGAAGACCATACGACAGGTTTTCTGCCAACCAATCGCCATTGCCCGCCAGACCAACATATTCAAGCAAGTCCATCGCTTTACGCAAAGCAGCTCTTTCTTCGCTACGTTGACCCGGCAATCCCAGAATGGACCCCAACGGTCCAGACTTTAGTCGTGGATGCATCCCGACCAGAATGTTCTCCAGAGCGGTCATACCCTGAAAAAGACGAATATTCTGATAGGTACGGGCAATTCCCGCGTTCGTGATTTGATCTGGTCTTAAGCCAACTAATTCCCGGTTCCCAAACTTAATGCTGCCCTCAGTAGCAACATAAAAGCCGGTCACGCAGTTGAAAAACGTAGTCTTACCTGCGCCATTAGGACCAATCAAACTGGCAATCGAACCGCGCGGAATACTGAGATCAACTGACCGAACTGCAGTCAGGCCACCGAAGCGCTTAATAACACGTTGGGCCGATAATATAGGATCACTCATGGCTAGGCCTTCCCCTGCTGTGGGGTTGCAGAATCTACTTGTTCCGAAAGGCGCCGCACCGGAGGTGGAATTAAGCCTTCAGGTCTGGCTAACATCACGACCACCAGCAATACTCCAAATGCTAACAGGCGATAGTCCTGTAGCTCACGCAGGATTTCCGGCAAACCCACTAGAATAACTGCTCCCAACATCACACCGGGTATCGAACCCAAGCCGCCGATGATGATGAGTGCCAAAACATTGATCGATACCAGCACCGTGAAACTATTGGGGAAAATACCCTGCAACCAAGAGCCAAAGATTGCACCGCCAAGTCCGGCGAAGCCCGCCCCAACAGCAAACGATAGTAACTTCGCACGGGTTAGATTGATCCCCATAGCACGGGCAACATCTTCATCAGCACGAATAGCACGCCAGGCTCGCCCCAAGCGCGTACTCCCTAGTCGATAAGCGACAAAAGCCGTGATGACAATGCCGAACAAAATCAGATAGTAGATGTTAAAGGCACTGCCAAGTTCAAAGCGCCATGCCGGATTCAAGAAAGTAAGGTCTACGACCGGCACCGGGATATTGCCAATCCCCTGGGCACCGCCAAAGATTGGCTTAAAATCACCGGACAAGGTTATCAAGCGGATAATTTCGCCGAAGCCCAGCGTTACAATCGCCAGATAGTCGCCGCGCAGGCGCAAAACTGGAATACCCAGAACCACCCCTGCCAGCATTGAGACAATCACAGCAATCGGCCATGCCTGCCAAAAAGTCATCACCCCCGTACAAATTGTTGGGATGTCAGCACGTGCAATATCAGCTGGCAAAATCCCGCCACAGGTCAGGAGGCTTGGTGTCGTCAATGTACCAACCGTATATGCACCCAGCGCAAAGAACGCTACAAAACCCAACACCAACAAGCCGGTGTAACCGACGGCGATGTTCAAGCCAATTCCCATGATGATGTACAAACCGACCAGATCAAAGATACTGGTAATGTACTGACCAAGAAACAGCGGCGCGACTAGCATAACCAGCAGCACAATCAACAAGGAAAAACGTTGATTGACCTGGCGTTCAGGACGTGGCTGGGTTTCAAATCGAGAACTTGCTTCTGCTGTCAAACGAGGCATCAACCAAAACAGAGTAGCAAATACAATAAGAATCAGAAGTGTTGCTATCCAATTCATGGAATTCTGCCAATTGAGCACCCCAATACTCAGCAAGAAACCCACGACAAACAAGGTTCCGTTATGAATATTGCGTTGAGTTGCAGCTACAGCAGATCCCATTCCGCCAATGAGTGCAAAAACAATCACCTGCGACAGAATGCCCGGTGCTGACAGCAAACGAGAACCTGTACCAAAACCGCCACCATTTGCGATCAGGCCTAAAACAATCCCAACAATTGCGCCAATTCCCAGGCCTAAACCCAATCGAACTAATGACGAACGTTGCATCTGATTGATGGCAACCAAATATCCAGTACCCAAGACGCCCACAACTGCCAGTGCATCCGGCAGTGTGTTTATTGACTTAATCTGTGCTTCAAGTAAACCAACTGAAGCTGTCAGAGCCAAACTCAAAAGAATGATTTGCCGGGCTTCTGATGGAATGGATAGCAATGCCCCACTAATGGCCCCAGCGAGCGCACTTAGAACAAGTAGTAAAATAATCCCACTGGATAGTGTTTGACCAAAGGTGAGGACAGGCGTAATGGGATCAGTCTTGAGTTCGGCGAACACGAAAGTTAAATCAATCGCATTCTCAACCAGCATCACCAGCGCTAATCCTGCACCGACAATAAGGCTTCCAAGGATGCCATTAAAAAGCATGGCTACAATACCGCGCTCTTTGACCCGCGAGGCTGTCATCAAGCCTGCCCCGCAAAGCATGATGGCCAGAAGTACCATGCTGAGAGTGATCGCACCGGTCACAACCTGGCGTTCATCCAACTTACCAAAAACACCGGTCAAAGCCAGTAAGATCGCCACTGCTGCTGCGTAGGAACCCTGTCGGAATGTGGATGAGGCAATCATAGATCAAGCCTTCTTTTCCGAAAGGACTTCGCCGAAGATACCAGTCGGTCGGAAAATTAGTACCAGAATGAGTAAACCAAATACAATTACATCTTCTAATTGAGATGACATACCCAGAAGCGTAGGCGCAAGAGACTCGGTTACACCGAGGAATAATCCGCCAAACATCGCGCCAGGAATGTTGCCAATACCCCCGATTACGGCGGCTGTAAAAGCCTTAATACCTGGTGTAAAGCCCATAAACGGAGACACCTGGGTGTTATACAAGGCAAATAGCACTCCGGCGGCGCCCGCCAGTGCTGCGCCCAAGATGAAGGTGCTGACAATCACACGATCCACATTGATTCCCATCAAAGACGCTGTTTTGCGATCTTCGGCGACTGCCCGCATCGCCTTTCCGATCTTAGTTCGCCGAACGATATACCAAAGAATAGCCATCATCAATACGGCAAGGAAGAACACCACAAAGAAAATAGGTCGAAGTTGCAGTTCCATACCAAGCAACTGAACATCGTAACGCCCGTTAATTAGGTCCATTCCCTTACAGATTTCGGCTCCATCGATGGTCTCGCATTCGAGGCGAAATAGCTGGGGAAGTACATAGAAATTTACTTCCGGGTACACCCGTGTTGCAGATCCAAATAACCGGAGGAAGATTTGCTGCAATGCAATTGAAGCACCGATGGCCGTAATAAGGGGCACGAGACGGGGTGCACCCCGCAGAGGTCGATAAGCAATACGTTCTAACAAGACAGCAATTGTGACTGCAGCAGCCATACCAACTGTGACCGTAATCAGCAATGCCAAAGCGGTATTGCTATACAGCAGACCTGACTGCTCTGCCCAATGAATAGCAAAGAAGCCGATATAGGCGCCAGACATAAACACTTCGCTATGGGCAAAGTTAATCATCGAGAGAATGCCATAAACCAGCGTATAGCCCAGAGCAATCAACGCATAGATGCTTCCTTGTGCCAGCCCAAAAATGATAACCCGAATAATGCGCTCGACACTTAGAGGACGTCCCGCAGCTGCCAATCCGGTCAGATTCTGGATGATCGTCCAAACCAAAAAAATGACGATCACTAAACCAGCTACCTGTAAAGGATTTCGCAACAATTTGATAATGCGTTGAGCTAAAGAAACCCCATCTCCACCTGAAGTGGTGGCTGGTTGGGATGCTGTAGAGGCCATACGTGCTCCCCGGCCTCAGTGCCGGTACTGGTTAGAGATGCAGAAATAGATACCTGATAATTACAGAGGTGGGCGATGCCCACCTCTGTATCAATCCAATTGACTGGCAGAAGACTAGCCTTCAGAAGCAGTGACAACGATTGAGTTATCGTCGCCAGGGCTACCGACGGCAACTGTCGACAAAGAACCATCGGCGGCATAGATATCGATACCGATATCAGCAGCCGAGCATTCGCCTGTACCATCGCAGTTCAGCGTCCCGGTCAAGCCTTCGAAACCTTCAATCGAGCGCAGGTATTCAGATAGTGCGGCGCGATCAACCGTCAAAGTACCATCGGTCACAACACCAACAGCTTCAATCGCATCCAGGATCATATTGGTCGCATCGTAGGAATTTACCTGGAAGGGGCCAGTCGGTTCGATGCCATACTTTTCAGTATAGCGAGCGAGCAGGGCATCGACGGCTTCCTTGTTGGCGTCAGAGGGAATAGAAGAAGATGTATAAACACCTTCTGCGTCCGCCCCGGCCAGACCAGGGAATTCACCACCCTTAATGCCATCAGCACCCATGAACACGATCTCGCCACCATCAACATCATTCTTCAACTGCTGCACAAGGCGGGCACCTTCAGCAGCGAAGCCACCAAAGTAAATCAGTTCTGGCTCAGCGGCTACAATATCTTCCAACAGGCCACGGAAGTCAGTATCACCCACATTGACGGCATCAGCCGCAACGACACTACCACCAAGGGCTTCAAAGCTGGCGGTCACGACATTGACCAGACCTTCACCGTAAGCACTGCCATCGTGGATGGTTGCAATGCTGGTCAAACCCAACACATCGAAGATGAATTGGGCAGCGACGCGGCCCTGGAACGCATCTGAGACTACCGCACGGTTGAAGCTGGAGAACTCGCTGGTGCTCAGGTCAGGAGCGGTGCAGCTCGGGCTAACCGAAGAATAACCAGCTTCGTCCAGAATAGGGGCAGCAGCACGGCAAGCGCTAGAGCACATCGGGCCGACGATAGCGACCACGCTGGCATCCGAAACGAAACGATTAGCAATTGCCTGGCCACCTTCAGCGGAGCATTGATCGTCCTGAGGATCCAGGCTGACCGGGAACTCTATCCCGCCGACGGTCACGGTTGGGCGATCTTCAAGAGCCAGTTCCGCACCACGCTGAATATCTTCACCGAATGGAGCCAGACCCTCACCACTCAGAGCAGCAGCCAAACCAATCACAACCTGTCCATCAGCGGTAACAGTCACCGAAGGTGCTGCATCCTGAGCATAGGCAGTTACGCCCAACGCAGCGATGAGCAGCAAAACAAATACAACCAACAATCTGCGAACCATTGAATTTCCTCCTGAAAAGAAGCATTCCACTGCTGAAAAGGGGCATTCCCAGCAAGTTGCGGATTAGTATATACAGTCGCGGTATTCCTGCCAATTGATTACCTGAATCAAATTGCATTCGGATTTTGGGATGAGGTTATCGTCGGCGCAACATCCCGCTATTCTGAACAAAGTAGACAGAATGGACTGATTAGACTTGCCGGATTTGCCCGACAACGCTTGATATGGTTCGCAGTAAATGGGACGGCATCAAGCTCAGTTTGGCAATGGCCCACAGTAAATTAGGCAAATTCCCATCCCTAGTTATGCCAAGCAGATCGAAGAAAGGTAACCAAAATAACCTATTGAGAACCGTTATAAACATAATTACAGGCTGTACTCACAAGCCCCCTATGCAAAACGTGGTATGGGCCAGTCCTATCAACTTAGCGCAAATCAGGTGTACAAACAGACCAAATGACCTGATTTTGAAGCTTGAAAGAACACCAACAGCTAAGACCGAATACATTCCATACACTCAGCCCAAAAAAACACCTAATACCATCAGTAACTTCTTGAGGATACAAAGTGTGTCCCATCACTTGCTAACCTCATACAAAACTTCTATCATCGTTTCTTAATCTGTGATAATGGTAGGGATTTGATGACTCACTTAGACGCAGATCAGATGCTGGATGCGTTGCTGAGACTCCCTCGGATATATGGGGCACAGATCTCGCCTGACGCACGTTGGGCAGCATGGACATGGTCAGGTTTAGATGACACCTGTGATGTCTATATCGCGCCAGCTGATGCTTCTACCCCACCCCTTCAACTCACAAAGAGCTCTATAAACACACAACTTGCGGCTTGGTCGCCGGATAGTCAATCTGTATTGGTCATACAAGATAACGAAGGCGATGAACGATTTCGGGTTTACAGAGTACTGATTGATCGACCGGGTGAAATGCATCTGCTGCTTGACCCCCAGGTGCAGTTTTACGTACGGTATCCGCAGATTCATCGCAATGGTCGCTGGTTAATCTACGGGGCCAATTATGATGCTGAAGCTGATGAAGAAATCGATCCGTTTTATATCTATCGTTATGACTTAATCACCAAAGAATTTTTCACATTGGTAAAGCCCAAAAATGGCGGATGGTGTAAACCAGAACTTAATCTAGCCGGGACTCATGTTATATACAATCGGCAGGAACGACATCCTTCAGGGGCGCAGCTATGGATGGTTAGTATTAATGGAAAAGAAGATCTCGAGATAGTCAATACTGGTGATACCTTCAAGGTGGATGGTTATTGGCTACCCGATAGCCAACGGGTTTTGGCTATCGCCGAGGTCGAAACCCACTGTAAGGTAGGCATTTACGATCTTCGAAACAAGCACCTGCGATGGCTTATAGATGATCCCCAACGCAATATTGAATGGGCTTACGCCGTACCGCGAAGTGAATTTGTAGTCATATTTGAGACCAGAGAAGCCCGAACCTATGCGTCCCTGCTCAACAGTGTCACTAGTGAGGAAATTCATCTTGAAGTACCCTTTGGTGCATTAGCCCCGCTTGCACCAGTCAACCAAACACAATGGATCGGTATGTTCAGTAGTGCACAGTATCCGACTGATCTGATCCATTTTTCATTGCACGAATCGGTATTACCAGAAACGTTTAAGAGTATTACCAGACTGCCCCAGCACATCCAAATTAGACCCGGCGACCTAGCCCCTGCCGAAACTTTTCACTGGGAAGCCAAAGACAAGCGCATGCTTCAAGGTTGGTTGTTCCATCCAAGAACATTGCCTAGGGGTACGATTGTATGCATTCATGGTGGTCCAGCCCTACATGATGAGGATGTACTGGATGAACAAGTTCAATACTTCGTTTCGCAAGGATATACTGTATTCCAGCCGAATTACCGTGGAAGTACAGGTTTCAACCGAGCCTTTGTTGAAGCAATCAAAGTCAAGGGATGGGGCCATGACGAACAAGATGATATTCAACGGGGAATTGAAGCGCTCATTCAGTCAGGAATTTCCGAAAAAGGTAGAGTCGGCATAACCGGTTTATGCTACGGTGGCTACTCAGCCTGGTGCCAAATCACACGTAACCCACCAGAAGTAGTAGCAGCAGCAATTCCTGTCTGCGGCATGACCGATCTTGTCGTAGATTTTGAGAACACACGATCCGATTTCTTACCTTATACAATCGAAATGATGGGAGGAAGTCCTTCGGAGGTTCCACAAAAGTATTTTGATGCATCCCCTATCAATTTTATCCACCAAATCAAAGGAAAATTGATGATCGTACAGGGTATGAATGATTCGGTCGTATCGCCCATCAACATGCAAGTTGTGACGGAGGCGCTGAACAAAGCAGGCATCCCCTATGAATTAGTCACCTTCAGCGACGAAGGTCATGGAATTTATAGACCAACAAATTTACGTCAACTCTATCCCGCGATGCTGGAATTTTTCAGGCGCGCTTTTGATGAGTCTCCCGCACCATCCACAGAATAAGTCCCAAAGCCAGCACACTCATCACTGCGGACGTGATCGCATTAGCACTAATCCCATAAGTGAATATAGCTGGACCAATCAAACTACCGGCAGCTCTACCCAAAGATGATGCAGAGGACATAGCGGCCAGTAGGTTTGCGCGAGCCGTTGGCACCAGTTCGCTCATGAGCGGAATAGAACATACAAGCGTAAATTCAAAAGTTATAAAGAATAGAAATAACCCAATTAAGGCTCCATTATAAGTTGTACTCAGGATTGGCAAGAGAATACAGCTAACCCCATACGTTGCAAAACCGATCGCCACTGACCGACGCTTGCCCAGACGATCCACGAGCAAGGCGGTCAAGCCTTCGCCGCCCAGTTCGGCAATGCCAATAATGGCTGCGGTGATCCCTAAGGCGATAATGCGTAATCCAAATGTGCCTTCCATCCAGCGACCAAAAACAATATTGACGACTTCATTCGAAGCGCTCAGTAAAAATCCGGCAATCAAGGCTGACACCGCTGCTGGATTAATCATGATGGCTCGTAATCCGCGCAACAAGGAGGTACGGGGCACACCCTGCACATGCGTAGACGGAATGAGCAACCAAAGCAGAATAAAGACAACAATACCGGCGCACAATAAGTAGGGAAAGGGCGCTGTCCATTGCTCCCGCGGGAGCAAACCTGAAATACCGATTAATCCAAAGGGGTCAGCAAAAGCATTCGCATTGCCTATCCAACCTCCACGAGCTATCAACCACCCCACAACCGGCACGCCCACAAGAAAAGCCCCTGACCAACCAAACTCGGCAATACCCATTGCTAACCCACGCCGATCATAGCTGACCACATCACCGATATAAGCATACATGGCGGGATCAAACATGATCTTCGTAAGCGTGACCAACAACACCGAAATAACCAATGCCGGAAATGTCGGCGAAATAATCACCAGTACCATGGCCCCAATAAACAGGCCGATACCGACCAGCATGGCAAACTTACGGCCCCGTGCATCACCAATTGAGCCAAGAATGGGACTTAATGCACCAAGAGAGGCACGTAGCGTTACCGCTTGCGTAATCGCATTAATATCTACTCCCAGTCCGCGCGACAAAGCGGGCAAGAAGGGATAAATCATACGGAAGGCCGTATTCACAACAGTACGTACTAGTGCAAAAAACAATACCTGATAACGGAGACGAATAGACCCGTTGGATTGCACAGCATACTCTCCGAGATAGGTGATCGTGACCGGGTAGTATAGCGAGGTTAGTCAAACGTGTGTTAAGGCCACTTAGCAAGAAACTGATGCCAGTTGTACTTCCAATATCTGCTGCTCGGCAATCGGAGTCATATAGGGGGAAGGAGGTTGAAGGGCGGCTTGCGGAATAAGCCCAATGAGTTCTGTCCGCTGAATAGCTGTTCCGTGTAAGCGAGCCGCTTCATGAATCCGCTCTAACACAACGAAGAGAGATGTTCGCCGAAAATCAGTCAGATTAAGCGAAACCTGAGCCAAGCCATTCACCAGTACCCCTATCGCTTTGACACTGGGTAAGCCGCCGGAAGACTCACGGATCTGCACAGCAATTTGTTTAGCAATAGCGCTGTCAGAAGTTGACAGATAAACGTTGAATGCGATCAAAAGATGACGTGCCCCGATGATGACCGCACCTGCTGGACCCAGCTCAGATGGCCCATAATCCGGTTGCCACAGAGGGTCAGACTTGATGCGAGTCCGAAGCGCCTCATAGCCGCCACGCCGGACATCCTCCAACCGTGTACGTTCGGGACGTATCGCGGCATATTCATAGAGATAGACTGGCAGAGACAACTCAGCACCAACCCGTTGCCCGACCTGACGTGCCAATTGGACACACTCCTCCATTGAAGTTCCCTCCAAGGGAACAAATGGCACAACATCAGTTGCCCCAACGCGGGGATGGACTCCGTGATGTGATGACAGATCAATGTTACGAGCAGCAGTTGCTATGGCCCTGAAGGCCGCATCAGCTACGGATTCGGCTTTTCCTACAAAGGTCACCACCGATCGATTATGGTCAACATCACTACTCCAATTCAGCAGGCCGATTTGGCCACCTGAAGTAATTGAGTCAAGAATCTGCGATAAAACCTCTGGTCGGCGACCGTCGGAAAAATTCGGTATACACTCAATCAATTTTGTTACCATCGTCCCCCACAATTAGGTTGTGTTGACATTTCAACGTAACCAGATGAGCGCACTGGCGAACTGGACGAAACCTGCGTAACGACGGGCGAGTTTGTCAAAACGAGAGAAGACACGACGAAAATGCTTCAGTTTGTTGACGC